>MKTW01000020.1 GCA_001898405.1 Sphingobacteriales bacterium 44-61 | reverse complement strand
TACTTTCGTCCGGAATCCGTGGTGTACTTTTGTCGGAATATTCACTGTACAGCCTGGTTTGATTGATCCTGTCAATAAGATCTTCAACATAAGGTAAAATTGCCAGAACGACGAGTATAAGAATGCTGGCATAAGCGGCAATAAAATACTGTCCACCACCAATACCCATTCCTACTGCTGCTACGGCCCAGATGGTTGCGGCCGTAGTGATGCCGTTTACCCGGTTATCACCTCTGAAAATTACACCTGCTCCCAAAAAGCCGATGCCTGTAACAATGTTTGAAGCGATCCTGTCAGGATTGCCTCCCTCGCCAATAAGCTGCGACATTATGGTGAAGAAACAGGAGCCTATTGAGATCATGATCATGGTCCGGAAACCTGCTGATTTGTTCCTGTATTCCCGTTCAATGCCAACAATCCCGCCCCATAAAGCAGCCAGTAAAAAGCGTCCTAATATTTCATAGTCCATATCAGCGTGTTTTGCAGTTAAATGATCTTATCTGTAATACGGCAGGGAACCTCCTGGTCTTCTGAAAGATAATAAATAGCACAGGCCGGTGATTTTTCATATAGCGTTATGCAAAAGTTAGGTTCATAAGCCAGCCGGTAGCGTTGGGCAAACATCTTGTCCCCCGGATGTATTATGTAAATTAAGATATGATTATCAACCGGGCCTAAATTTTTTCTTGCCTGTTACCCGGCTGAAATAAGATATTCTTTGCGTCAATAGCTATTTGTCTTTATTGAGTGCTGCTATAAGGAAATTCAATGGCAAATCCATTTTGCAACGGTATTGAATGATGACATCATATCCACCCGATTTCTCTTTCTGCTCCCTGGTCAACAAGTAAGTAAATTCCGTTCTGCAGAACCCTTCTTCATCCAGCTGTCCTTTAACACGTTTCACATATTCTGCAATGCTTCTTTGTTCAATCTTTTTCGGGTCACAGTGGGTTTCGAAGATGGCCACTTTTTTGCCAGTAAAATCAAACGGGGTTTTGAAGTTGTCCTGGTGTTTATATATTTCGTTGAAGAAGTCAGCATTGGCCTTATTCAATAAAGGATTATTGTCGACCCCGGCATCGGTTGGGATAAGAGGGAACGCATTATGGCTGTATGCAATAACAACTTCCCTCTTCATTCTTTTCATTTTCCCTTTAATGTTCTTATTAGCTGCAACCAGGATAGCGTCATAACCATTTGTTTTCTTTTTCTCTTCATCTGTTAAAATATAAAGCTGATGAAGACGGCCTGACAGTCCATTCCTGAAAAATTCTTTTTTTGTCACCGGGTAGCTAAATTTTCCGATGCCATAAAACCCGCCGGATGTCAATTCTGCAAAGCCGATGGTTTTACCAGTAAAATCGAAATTGCCGGGTTGGATATTTTGATTGAGCCAGGCGCTTTCTTCAGCTGTAAGCCTGGGGTTATTATCTGCTGGAAACGTGTCATTACTCTGGCCAAAAGAAGTGGCGCTGAATAAAACGGATAAAAACAGGAGACTATATAGTTTCATATAGAATAGAATAAGCAGAGTGGCAAGGTGAATTTACATTTTCTCCTAAAAAGGGAATGTTGTATTTCTTGTAAAAATACTAATTGCAACACAGTTGCAATTAGTATTTTTTGCTTAGTTTTGCCTAATCTTCAAAAAACAATCAATGGAAACCAAACAGTTTGATGCGATTATTATTGGTGGCAGTTATGCCGGCCTTTCCGCAGCCATGACACTTGGCCGCTCAAAAAGACATGTATTGATCATCGACGATAATAATCCCTGCAACCGGCAAACGCCGCACTCACATAATTTCATTACACAGGATGGTGAGAAGCCCGCCATTATCAAGGCAAAAGCATTGGAGCAGGTGTTAAAGTATGATACTGTGCGCCTGCAGGAAGGAACAGCGCTGGCTGGTGCCAAAACTGACAGTGGCTTTGAGATAACAACGGCCGCAGGTGATATATTCACTGCTGACAAATTAGTATTTGCAACCGGCCTGACCGATATCATGCCAGGCATTAAAGGACTGGCCGAATGCTGGGGTATATCCGTACTGCACTGCCCTTATTGCCATGGCTATGAAGTGAAAGACAGTCCGCTTGGAGTAATCTCCAATGGAGAACTGGCATTTGAGTTTTGCAGAATGATACATCATTGGAGTAAGGACCTGATCTTATTTACCAATGGGAAAGCTGATATCGCTGAAGAGCATTTGGCGGCTATCAGGAAACATCATATCAGCATAGTAGAGGAGGAGATAAAAGAACTAGTTCACCGTAATGGTCATCTTGATACAGTGGTTTTGCAAAATGGAAAGGAATACAAACTGAATGCTTTGTTCTACCGCGCAGCAGCCAGGCAACATTGCAATATTCCAGAACAACTGGGTTGTGAACTGAGCAAGATGGGGCTTATTACAGTTGATGATCTTCAGCGTACCAGTATTCCCGGTCTGTATGCTGCAGGCGATAACAGCGCTATGTTCCGCTCTGTGGCTATTGCTACTGCGGCAGGGACCAAGGCCGGTGCAATGCTGAACAAAGAGTTGGTAGAGGAAAGGTTTTAAGCATTGGATTGCTGGTTTATGAGATAAGTGCTTTCCAGTAATAATTCAATACTTTTGCCCTTTTAGCTTACGAACATGTACGATATCTGTTGTATTGGCCCTATTACGCTTGATAAGATCGTTACTCCCGGCCGGGTAGTGGAGATGGCTGGCGGCACTGCTTTTTATTTTTCCAATGCCTACCGGAATATGGAGCTGCAATATGTGTTGGTAACGACCATTGCTGCAACTGAAAAACGTTTTGCAGATACGCTTTCTGCAAGCGGTATTGAGGTGAAAGTTTTTCCCAGCAGGCATACGGTTTTCTTTGAGAATATTTATCGCGGTGATATGGACCATCGTGTGCAGAAAGTATGGCAGCAATCGGATGCTTTTTCGATTGAGCAGTTCAAGGATGTGCATGCAGCTATTTACCATCTTGGCCCGATGTTGCCGGGGGATATTCCTGCTGAACTTATCCGGCATTTATCAGGCCGCGGCATTGTGTCGCTCGACGTTCAGGGCCTGCTTCGCGAAGCACGTAATAATGACGTACATGCCATTGACTGGCCAATGAAGAAAGAATTGCTTCCCTGTATCGATATACTGAAGGCAAATGAAGATGAAATGTTTGCTTTAACAGGGGAGAAGGATATCCATAAGGGAGCAGCACTGCTGGCAGATTGGGGTGTGAAGGAAGTGATCATTACATTGGGAAGTAAGGGCTCGCTTATTTATTACGATCAGGTTTATTATGATATTCCCGCTTATATCATTGGACCGGCGGTAGACGCAACCGGCTGTGGAGATACTTATATGGCCGGTTATTTATACCAACGTGTAAAAGGCGCATCGCCTCAGATGGCCGGGCAGTTCGCTTCCGCAATGGCAGGCCTGAAAATCTGCGCCTCAGGACCGTTTGAAGGTTCGAAGGAAGATGTTATGCAATTGTTGGATGGAGAATCTGTCCTGTAATTCCTTTAAAAGCTCACTAATAAAACTTTGTGGTCTTCGTTGTCTTAGGGGGAGATGATTATCCCACTAAGACAACGAAGACCACAAAGAGTAATAAAGCTTTTTGTGAGAACTAAAAGAGCAATAGCCTTTCCTTGCCGCCTACTTTACCACCGAAATTGCGGATATTATATGTAAACGTCAGCAGGAAGTAACGTTTCAGGATGATTGACTCTGTATCCTGTATGTAGTTTTCCCTGACTACCCGTGATACACTGATATTCTGGTTCAGCAGATCATAAACCGAGAGTTTCAACTGACCCTTATCCTGTTTCAGGAAAAGGAAATTTACAGCGGCATTCCAACGGTAAGCTGTTTTCTGGATGCCCTGCGCCACCTGCGGGTTGTAATTATAATCAAGTGTACTTTCCCATACAATGCGTTTGGGCATACGCACCACCAGCTCTGAACTGGTAGTGTGGCGCCATACTTTCAAAGAAGGATATACATTGCTTTCATAAGTGCTTTTGTTGTAAGAGGGACCATAACGCTGATTGAATTCAACTTTATCATTCCAGTTCAATGAAATATTTGCATTAGGGGTCAAAGTGAAGTTGCGGGATGTGCTTCTGTTCTGATTTACAATAACCAATCCCTGGTTATAATTGCCCCAAAGGCTTGCGCCTGCTGAAAATTTCCATTGCTTACCAAACTTATACTGTTTGCGTATATTCATGCTCATATAAGCACTCCATACGCCATCAGCGTTGATGGGTCTTGTGGTCTGTACACCATCATCATCAACTGTTCTCTCCCTGATTACACCGTCATTGCTGATACTGAGATTGGAATTGAAGCTGTAATTCAGTGATCTTTTCATGTCAAAGAAATAGGAATTGATGGATATGCTGTGCGCAACAGTTGGCTTCAATGAAGGATTACCCAGTTGCAGGTACAGTTGATTGGTATTGTTGATCACCGGTTGCAGATCAGTTACATTCGGCTCGGTGACATTGATATTGTAATTAAGGCTCCATTTGTCCCAGCTGATCGCCAGGGCAGGCAACAGGTAATTGAAATTTTGCTTGATGGACGGGTCTTTCCGGAACCTGTTATCTATGTCCAGGTTCTTTAGGGTTAGTGCGGGAGTAATCGAGAATTTTTTGTATTTATAACGGATCCCTGCATATGTATTATTTCTCCACCCGGTACGCTTCAGACCATTGGTCAGGTCAGGGTCAGGCGTGGTATACTTACCTGTTAAAGGATCAAATTCATAAGTGTCTATATAATCCTTATTGCCGAAGTATTCCACGGTTTGTGTTACCCGCAGGCTCCAGGCTTTGGAGAGTGGTTCATTATAATTAAAGAAGAATCTTGTATTGATCGTGTTCTGGTCCTGGCTGCGCAGTTGATGCAAACTGGTAGTAGAAGGTATTTTATAAAAGATGTTTTCCGCATTGTTGTATTGATCGGCATCATTTGAGTTGAACCGGAAGTTCAGGTTGACGAACAGGGTCCGGCCGGCTTTTTTGAACCGGCGGTTATACAGCAGGTCTTGTGTAGTGGCAAAACCATCAGTTGATTTTTGCTGTTCATTCCTGCTCTCATTCAGTTTTGGTTCATAATTGCTGAAAGACGTGGATTGCATCAGGGAGTTATTATCAGTCTTGGATAAAGTGAAGGAAGGACGGTACTCAAGAGTAGACAACGAATCCAGTTTCACTTTCAGGTAGGCAGATATGCGGTGAGAATTGTCGACAGATTCTCCATTATTGTTATTCCGTGTGGTGATCGTGGTATCGTTAAAGAATTGCTGGGTATTAATGGTTTGCCCCAGCGTGGTTTTATTCTGACCAAAAAAGTATTGCATGCTGAGGGTCGTTTTCTTTCCCAGCAGGGTATTGGTATTTATACCTGCACCGGATGAGCGTTGTATGCTGTTGGATGCGAGGCCGCCAAAAGAGATATCGTTGAGTGCAAAGCCACCGTCGCTGGAAACCATCATCATGGAAATATTATTACGGCCGAACCCGCCAATATTCATCACATCCTGTATGCCAAAGCCGGAACGGTTAAGGTTATTGCTATAACCCAGCAGGCTTACCTGCAAAGTGTCCCTGAACATATTGACGATACCACCACCTTCATAGCGGTTTTCTGTACCAGCTCCGGCATATAATTTTCCAAACCATCCCTTCCTGATCTCCTTTTTCAATTTCAGGTTGATCACCTGCCCCACTTCGCCGGAAGTAAGATCGGGATTGCGTTGCAATTCTTCCTTATCATCGGTTACCTGTACTTTGTCAATGAGATTGGCTGGCAGGTTCTTTGAAGCTATTTTAGGATCGCTGCCGAAGAATTCCTTTCCTTCCACAAGCATCTTGTTCACTTTGCGGCCGTTCACTGTAATGTTACCTTCTTTGTCAACATCCACGCCGGGAAATTTTTTGAGAAGATCTTCGACAAGGGCGGTAGGTAATGTTTTGAATGCAGAGGCATTGAATTCAATGGTGTCTTTGCGGACCACTACCGGTGGTCTCTCTGCTACCACCAATACTTCTTCCATTTCTTTAACGTCTACAGCCATTTTGATTGCACCAAGGTCAAGCAGGGGAGATTCCTGTGATAATGTAAATTCTTTCCGCCATACAGCAAATCCTGTGGCGGTGATCACTGCCCGCAGTTCTTTTTGCAGCGGTAGGGAGGGTACTTTGAACTTTCCTTGTTCATCACTCAGGCGGTAAGTAATAATGGAAGTGTCTTTGGCATCAAAGACTGTGATGGTGGCGTAAACGATGGGCTTTTTTCCTGAGCTGTCCGTTAATGTACCGGAAAGCTGGCCTTTGGATTGGCTGAAGGCTGCGACCGGTAAGAGAAAGCTTAAGAGAATAATAAAAAGCAGATTAGTTTTTTTCATGGCTGTACTTTGTAATCGGGGCTAAAAATAAGGGAATTTTTTGTACAACTAATTTTTTAGTTTTAAGAATATGTGAAAATCTTCCCTTCCCGTCCTTCCTGCCTTACCGGTAAATTTTACCGGTAAGGCAGGAAGGACGGGAAGGGAGTTTGTTGATCGGGGCTGTTTTATTTGTGGGAGGAAGCTATTGTGTACATTCTTGCTGTGACTAAATCTGTAGGTTGAAGCGTTTAAATATTTCCTTGGTAATGATCCTGAAGTTGTCGGTCATTTCATCGAGGGTGCAGCTAAGGAGTTTGACATTTACAGGCAGATCGTGCCTTATTTCCATCAGATCAATTTGTAACAGATTTCTTTCGTTTGGTTCTTCGGAGCCGTGCAGCGTTTTGAAAATGGCGTTGGCAATAGTAGCGTCTTCCCCGATAAAGAATTTGCCATATTTTTCAAAACCAGTGGCGGTTTTGATATTCAATATGATGTAGAATCCTGTCCCCATGGCTGTAATGTTATGGTACAGGTTCAAGTAAAATGCCAAACCTGGTATTGCTCCGGGTTTGGCATTGATATTAACAGTTGTACAGGAAGCTTATCCTATTTTTCTGGCTGTGTTGATCACATTCACTCCATTAAAGCGTGATGTGGAAGAGCCATGGGATACTGCGCTGACCTGTGAGGGTTGTCCTTTTCCATCGAAGAAAGTGCCGAACAGTCGGTAATCGTTTTCATCGGCCATATCAGTGAGGGAGTTCCAGAATTCCTGTGTGTTCGATTGGTAAGCGACATCTTTCAACATACCGGTGATCTGGCCATTTTTTATTTCATAAAATACCTGTCCGCCAAACTGGAAATTGTAACGCTGCTGATCGATGGAGTAAGAGCCGCGGCCAGCGATATAAATGCCTTTCTCCACGTTCTTAATGATATCATTCGCAGAGCGAGTTTGTTTATTTGGCATCAGTGAAATATTGGGCATGCGCTGGAATTGTACACTGTCCCAACTGTCAGCATAGCAGCATCCTTGTGAAGCAGACAGCCCAAGGATATGTGCCTGATCGCGGATGGTTTGATAGTTGACCAGGACACCATTCTTGATAATATCCCAGCTTCCGCTTTTCACGCCTTCATCATCAAAGCCGACAGCGCCGAGTGAACCAGGCTGCAAACGGTCTGCCTGCACATTCACGAGCTTGCTGCCATAATTGAAATTGCCTGCTTTCCATTTGTCCAATGTAAGAAAACTGGTACCTGCATAGTTGGCTTCATATCCCAGTACACGGTCGAGCTCTGTAGGGTGACCGGTTGATTCATGAATGGTCAATCCAAGATGGGTTGGGTCAAGCACCAGGTCATACTTACCAGGCTCAACAGATCTGGCACCAATCTTTTCATTTACATGCCCTGCTGCTGCGATAGCATCTTCCAGCATATCATACCGGCTTTTGTATAAAGTGAGCGGCCCATTCTTCAGCTTATCTTCAGGTCTTGCAAACAGGTATTCATAGCCCATGCCAACAGGAGAGCCCAACCCATCACGGGTTTCAAACTTGCCGGTTGCTTTATCAATTTTAGTAACGGTGAATGTTGGCCAGAGACGATGAATATCCTGGTCAATATAGGAACCGTCGCTGCTGGCAAAGAACTTTTGTTCATTGATCATGAAGATCGTCGCGTTTACAAAATTTGCCCCGCCTTTCAAAGCTGCATCATTCACACTAAGCAGCAGGTCCACTTTTTCTTTTACCGGTATCTCGAAAGCATTTTTCTCGATCGGTGTTTTCCAACTCACTTCACCATATCCTTTTTGAGGAGCAAGCTGCACAGGTTCTGTCAGCAATTTCGCATTGCCTTTTGCGATGGCTACAGCCAGTTCCGCTGTTTTGGCTATGCTGGCATTGTCCATTTTTTCTGTAGCAGCAAATCCCCAGCTTCCATTGGCGATCACGCGGATGCCGACACCATAAGATTCTGTGTTGGCGACGCCCTGTACGCGATTATCACGTGTTACTACCGATTGATTCAGGTATCTGCCGATACGGACATCAGTGTAGGTAGCGCCTTTTGCTTTTGCTGCATTCAGAGCAATGTCTGCCAATCTCTTTTTTTGAGAAGCATCCATGAACTCTTCCAGCAAGCGTTGTTCAGGAACTGCATAGCCTTTTGTGGAAAAGCCTGTAAGAAAAGCTGCAGTAGTGCCCATGCCTGCAAGGCTGATAAAATCTCTTCTTTTCACAATGAATGGTTTTTGTTATAGTTAGGGTACCGCAAAGGATATTTCAAAGCCGGCGTTGCGCTCTTGACGCCCTTTGCGATACCTTCCCTTAATTAAATTGCATCAGACAAAGACGTGAACGTAAAGTCTCTGATCTTCATCGGTGGCAGAATGGAACTGCCGCTGCGGACGGGTTTTCCTAATTCTTCCACGTTGTTGAGCATGATGATCGGGCTTTCGTTGAAACGGAAATTCTTAATCGGGAACTTGATCTTTCCATTCTCGATATAGAATGTTCCGTCGCGGGTGAGGCCTGTTTGCACCAGCGTTTGCTGATCAACCATACGGATATACCAGAAGCGGGTAACGAGGATGCCTTTCTCGGTGTTCTTGATCAGGTCTTCAGTAGTGCCTGTGCCGCCGGTCATGATCATACCGCCGCCGCCAAAGCGACCGCCGCCGGGCCCAGGTAATGGATTCACACCTTTTTTCTGCGCCCAGTAACGGCTGCAGGCCAGGTTTTTCACCACACCGTTTTCTACCCATATTGTTTTTTCAATAGGCAATCCATCACCGCTCCAGGTAGAACCTGGCAGTTCAGCGTTCATTGGATCGCTATAGATATTTACTTTTTCATCAAAAAGCTGCTCGCCTAAGCGGGTGCCTCCTCCTTTCTTGCTCATAAAGCTGCGGCCTTCATCAGCACTGCGGAGATCAAAACCACGGATGATGCCGCCAAGCATATCGCTCGCAGCCAACGGTTCGAGGATCACTGTGTAACGGCCTGGCTCGATTGCTTTAGCACCTGCAGAACTGGTTGCTTTATTAGCTGCAATTTTAGTGAGCGCAAGTGTGTCCAGTTTTTTTACATCGTTGAAGCTATGGTCAACATAACCGGAACCTGTTCCTTCCTGGTTACGCACTGTTACAGAAAAAGAAACATTGGTACTTTTATTATAGGCGAAAAGACCTTTGGAGTTCATTACTGCGCGGAAGCCGGCAGAGTTTTCCAGGAAGCCTGCTGCTTCCAGTTTATTGTCTTTTGCCACTTTCAGGCTTTGCGCTACCATATCAGCCCTTGATGCAGGGGACATGGCTGCAGTAGAATCCAGGAAGCCGATCGATTCCTTGAAATTGGAAGGGCCCAGCAGGGGCATGTATTCCGGATTCTCCGGAGAAAGGCGGGCCAGTTCTTCTGCCCGGCGAACTACTTTTTCGAGTGATGCATCATCAAATTCATTGATGGTTGCATTACCTGTTCTTTTGCCAAATGAAGCACTCACGCTCAGGCTGAGATTGCTTACCTCACCTGCGGTGGACACGGCATTGCGTGCATAACGGATATTACCGCTTTGCTGGCCGCCGAGAGATACTTCTGTTTCATCAGCTTTGGAGAAGCTCAGTACTTTTTTCAGTATGGTCTGTGCTTCGTCTTTACTAAGAATTGCCATAATGATAGAATAGATTTTAAATATCGCGTTAAAAGATCTTGTGTTTTCTCGTGTATCTTATCCGATGCTCCTGGCTGTGTTGATCACGTTAATGCCATTGAAACGTGTGGTAGCACTGCCATGTGATACAGCACTGCTTTGCCCCGGCTGGCCTTTGCCATCACTAAAGGAACCTCCCAGTGCATAATCGCTCGAATCACAGATAGCTGCAACAGAATTCCAGAACTCCTGCGTATTGGCCTGGTAAGCCACATCATTCAGCATGCCGGTGATCTTACCATTCCTGATCTCATAGAAGTTCTTGCCGCCAAACTGGAAATTGTAACGTTGCTGATCGATGGAATAGGAGCCATCTCCAATGATATAAATCCCTTTTTCCACGTTCTTGATCATATCGTCCACGCTGAGCTTTTCTTTGCCTGGTCTTAATGATACGTTAGGCATGCGTTGAAACTGTATATCATCCCAACCCTGGGAGTAGCAACAACCCTGTGATTGTTTCAGGCCAAGAATATGTGCCTGGTCGCGGATAACCTGGTAGTTCACCAGTATACCATCTTTAATAAGGTCCCATTCGCCACATTTCACGCCTTCATCATCCCAACCTACAGCACCGAGTGAACCTTTTTGCATTTTATCTGCAACGATGTTCACATGCTTATTACCGAAATTGAATTTACCTGATTTCCATTTGTCGAGTGTAAGGAAACTGGTGCCTGCATAGTTGGCCTCGTATCCCAGCACCCGGTCCAGTTCAGTCGGGTGCCCTACTGATTCATGGATAGTGAGCCAGAGATGGCTTGGGTCAAGCACGAGATCATATTTGCCCGGCTCAACAGATTTGGCTGTCAGTTTCTGCTGCACATCATTGGCTGCATTCTTAACATCTTCCAGCATATCATAGCGACCCTTATAGCGGGTTACCACGCCTTGTACTTTATCTTCAGGCCTTGCGTGCATGTATTCATAACCCATGCCCATGGGAGCGCTGAGTGAGCCGCGCGACATGAACTTACCTGATGCACGGTCTATTTTGGTAACACTGAACATCGGGAAAATGCGATGGATGTCCTGGTCAATATAGGAGCCATCGGTGCTGGCAAAATATTTCTGCTCATTTACCGCTGAGATCATTGCGTTTACAAAAGTTGCTCCGCCTTGTATAGCTGCATTATTCACTTCCATCAACAGGTCTACTTTCTCTTTGATGGGAACTTCAAAAGCATTGATCTCGATCGGCGCTTTCCAGCTTACTTCGCCGTAACCTTTTTGTGGTGCGAGCTGCACAGGTTCACCCTGGATCTTCGCATTGGCTTTTGCTACAGCTACTGCCTGCTCGGCAGCTTTGGCGATCGCGTCTTTTGTAACAACATGCGTTGCTGCAAAACCCCAGGAACCATTGGCAAGCACGCGGATGCCTATGCCATAGTTCTCTGTGTTGCTGACACCCTGCACTTTTTTATCGCGGGTAGCTACAAACTGGCGCAGGTAGCGGCCAATGCGTACATCAGCATACGTAGCTCCTTTTGATTTTGCAGCATTCAGGGCAACATCTGCAAGCTCTCTTTTAAGAGCAGCATCAACGCCCTGCAGGGCTTCTGCCGGGTCGATCGAACGACCGAAAGCCGGCATTTGCGGGACAATCAATGAGCCCAGGCCCATCATGCCCGTGTAACGAATAAAGTCTTTTCTTTTCAAAGTATGGCCCTCCTGTTTTTTAGTGTGTGATATGTGATTTAAAAAATTATGACAAATGTTTATGCTCTTTTGCCCTCCCACCACAAATACGTACAGGCTCCAAGAAAAGCGATATAAAAAATAAATACCGGCACCCGCTTCTCTTGCTGTCGCACTTCATTTTGTTTTTCTATAGCTGATTTATACTGCGCTGCATGCACCGTATTCCTGTTGATCAGTTCACTGGCTTTGGCAGAAGACCAATCGCCTTTTTCAAAAACATATATACTGACGGTGTCTGAACCAGATAAGGTTTGCCAGCCTGCGTGCACAGGCCACCAGGTGGCCATCCATGTATCGGGAAGATAAGGTGTTTGCGTGGTATAAAGTTCACCGGCATCCGTCTTTATGATGGGTGGTTGCTCGCTGGTTGTTTCCAGTACGAGGCCTGTAGGTATATCCACTGTAGGAAAAGCAACTGACTGCTGCCATTTGCTTTGAGGCCTTGCCTGCCGGGAGGCTTTATTGATCAGCAATGACCAGAATGCAGAATAATTTTCTTCATTGCCTGATAACACCCAGCTATAGGTGTATGCAGCTGTATTCAATATGATCCTGCCCTCGCCAGAAAGCCGGGAAGATACGATCACTGATGCCTGCTCATCTGTCACTAATGGTTGTGCATATGGATCATGCGAAATGGAAAACCATTGTTCAGCCGGTAATGGCTTCGTTTTGGTCCCCTGGCCGGGTAAAACAAGCGCACGCGCCGAAGCATGCTGCACGGCTTGTTTTTTTATGGCAAATGACCGGGAGAAACCACTGAGTGAAGCAGCACTGTCTGTTTGCAGTATCAGCCCCATACCTTTATTGAGCTGCGCTCTTACAGCAGCAACTTCATTGTTTCCTAAAGCCGATAGGGCCATATCGTCGGCGATCAGCACATCGAAATTTTCCAGGAGGGAGGAACTGATATGCTGCAAACCAACTGCAGGCAGGTTCAGGAATTGCTGCTCATATTTTCCCTGGCTTACCGTATTGCGGACAGCAGCCGGGTAATTGTTTTGATAGAGCCAGGAGGCCAGGAATTTGTTTTCAAAACCAGGAGAAGAGGAAAGAAATAATATGCGTGTGCGTGAACCAGGTAAAATATTCACCGGTACTTTTTCTTCTGCCACCAGCTTATTTCCTTTGAATGCCTGCAACTCATATACGGTTGCACCGGTATGCGCCGGCAGGCAATGCAATTGAAAATGCTGACTGCTATCTTTGGTGATAGTGGTTGAATCCATTGCCGTACCAAGACCTGTCAATACGATCTTTATCGAATCATTATCCGTGTTATGATAAGTGCCGTAAATATCCAGTTTATCGCCATGCCGGATAACATGCGGCCATCCTGCTTTTATAAAACCGGCAGGCAATGAAGGCGCCTGATAAGAGACCCTGATCTGCCGGGCGGTTATTCTTTCCCATTCATGATCACTTATTCCATTGCCCAGTATATGCAGGTTGCTGATATCCGGATGTGCTGAAAGAAATACCGAAAGATCAGGTATAAAACTTATAGCAACCGTAGCCAGTGAAGCATCTGTAGTGATCTTTTTTGAATTTTTATAAGTTACCGGAATTTCTTTTGAGGAACCCGTGGTAAATAGCACGATCTCGTTAAAGGATGATAGGGGAGCAGGTGCTGAATAAGTGATAGGGATGATCATGCAGGCTAATGCTACTACTGCCAATGCGCTTGCAGCCAGCCGCAATGCAAGATGTGCACGCAATGGCCGTTTTATTTCTTTCCATATAAGAAAGAAAAGTAGCAGCAATGAGGCAATGATGATATATTCCTGCTTCATCTGTTTTATTCAGACAGGTTTTTAAAATAATATTGTGCCAGCCCGCCAGCCCGCTCATTCTTCTTTTGCGGTAAGATCGTCGTGGTTGCCAGTATCTTTTGCAAGGCGGTTTGTGCTTTCACTATATCCTGTTTAGCGGCAGCAGCCGGTGCCTGGCCAATTGCCCGCACTGCACTTAATGCTGGCAGAAACTCGCCAGGCTGCTGTATCGCTTTCTCACTGATCGCTTTTTCTGCAACAGATAAGGGAAGCTGATCTTCTGCTGCCAGTTGCTTTCTTTGTTTTAGCTGTTCCAGGACTGCTACTGCTTTACGCAGGTTTGCCTGCAATTCATCTCCGGCCTGATTCTTTGACGGCTCATTGGCAGGCGTTATTTTTTCCAGGTTGCCGGTCAACCTTTTCTCAGGTTTCAGCGGCGGCATTTTAATGGATGTTTTCCCTACATAAGCCCTTGATTTCTGTTGCAGGTCTTTCAACAGGCGAAGGGCTTTGTATTCATAAGGCAATGCTTCTGCAGGAATGAATGTGCGAAGTTTGAGCTCACTGTTCCACATCTCCGTCAGTATCGCTTTCAATTGTGCTTTTTGCTCCGGCTCAAAGAAAGTAGCATCTTCTGCGTTATCATGTTTGTGTGTATATTGATCGATCAGGGACTGAACATCCCCATATTCAAATTCACCACCATGATCATGCCCATCATCAGGGCTGTGCCCTCCGCTTTCCGATTCTTCTCCCAGGAATTTACCGTATCTCAACCGCAATAGTTTCTGGTCAATTCCCAGCTGGTTGCTGCGGCTGTTGAAACTATCTTTACTGATGCCGGATTGTTCTTTCAGCAATTTCTCCGTGTCCATGATGATCTGGCGCTGGCTTCTGAAATATTCAGGGAACTGATCAACTCCTGCTTCCATGCCAGACATGCTCAGCAGTTCGCTGGTATCGGGCAGGGAAATGAAATACATATCGGAACGGCTTTCCTGCCCATGGTTATCGACGGCTTTTATATAAAAATATAATTCGTCGCCACCCTGCAAACCCATTGAGGCAAGATCGAGCTGGCGGGTAAGCAACACTTCTTTTTGCTCATTGAAGCGGACAGGGAAATTGAGTTGCTGTTCCTTAAAGCTGACGCTCTCACCTTTACCGCTTGCTTTGGTCGCAATAATGCTGGCATCCTTTATTCCATAATCATCTGCAATGCGGGCCTGCAGATTCGTAATGGCTTTGCGGCCCGGCTCGATGGTAGTGTATTGCTGAGGAGTAATGATATTGATGGTCGCCGGTTGATCGTGTATCACTTCCAATGTGTACAGGGGAGATGAATTTCCTTCCAGCTCCACCTGGTAAAAGCCCGGTTCTTTGATAGTTCTTTGTAAGGTCCATACGGTGCTATCAGTGGAAACGGGCTTGAGCGGAATGTGTTCGCGGTTATTAAAGATCAATTGAAGAGCAGCAACTTTCCTGTTAGCTTTTATTTCCCATACCACCACACTGCCTTCTTCTACTTTTAAAGTGAATTGCTCCTGCTGTCTTTTCCCCATTCTCGTATAAGCAGGCGGTGTTACCTGTACATTGAACTGACTGATGCCTGCAAGAATAACTTCTTTCGCAGGCGCTTCAGTAGCATTGCCAGTTACCTTCGTATCATCTGCATGCTGAAGCAACGGTTTTAAAAGGATCGTCAATAAACAAAAAACTATTGCAGCACCCAGTAAGATAAATGCTTTCTTTAAAGGACGGTGCATCGCTGCCGGAACTGGGATAGTTTGAATGGAACGTTCCAGTTTTTGTTGCTGTAACTGTTGAAGCAAAGGCAATGAGTCGGCAGGTAGTAATAGTAACTGACTGCTCTCTTCCAGTTGTGGGTAAGTATGATTAAGAAAACTTGAGATGTCAAGTGGAGAGATCCTGCGGAAGGGTTTTATCCAGTACACAAGTATGGCCAGCACAATAAATAAAGGTGCTATTATCCACCATGACCAATGAAATGCTAAACGCCCCGCTGTAACGATAACAATAGATATTGCCAGTACATATAGCAGGGAGGCCAGTAAATAATTACGCAGCCAGTTTTGCCTGAGTGAATGGATGATATGTAAACCTTTTTGCTCAGGCATTTTTCTGTCGGGTTTGATAATGAGCTAAAAGGCGTTCTGCAATAAAAACAATAGTGATAGCAATCCAGAGAGCTGATGAGAGATCTTTTTTATTTTCAAAAAATGACAGCTCTGTATGGCGATAAGTTCCTTCATTCGCTTTACCGGGCAAAGCCTGTAAAGGATCTATCTGCCGGATGTCCCTTTCTTTTCCGGAAGCGCCAGGTAATACAAAAGGCAGTAAGGCTTTTACAAAATCTTCCTGCCACACCAGGTCTGTCCATTGCGGATTGAAACGGCTTTTGAAATGAATGATCTTTTTGCCATTCCTGGTTTCTGTTGTAAGCAAGGGGCGCCCATCAGAAAGTGTCCAGATGGAATTTCCTGCTGCAGGGCCGGAAGTATATTTATAAAATGCTTTGCCTTTGTTATCATCGATCGTGTACAGCCCATTATTGAAAGGAGCAAAGACGGATATGCCCGTTCCATGGTCATATTGAAAAAGTGTGCCTGAAGGGGTAAGGGAAGACAATATATTTTCACCGGGTTCTTCTTCCTGCAGCCAGAACACCAGTTGCTGTAGTTCCCCGGTTGGCTGTGAACTGATGATGATATCCCTGCCGGTATATTGGCCAATAGCTTTGAGCGCGGCTTTTATATAATGTGCATCGGTACTGCTTTTCCCCGGGTAAATGGTAATTCTTAGGGAACTGGTGTCTGGTGTGGAATCCCGGTCTGCATCAGTGTTTATCGACAGGCTGTTCCAATGAAGGTTTAGTTGCGTTACAGGTCTTTCTTCATAATAATCTTTCAATTGATTGCTGGCAAAGAGGTAGACGGGGAAATCCTTGGGTAGCCCTGCATCCAGTTGTTTTATTAATGCCCAGGGAGATTCAGTGGATATATGTGAGGAAGTTGTATCAAACAAACGGATCTTTTCAAACGCTGGCGAGAGCTTATGTAATTCAAATCCTTTTTTCAGCAATGAGTCTATCAGACCCTGATGCTGTTGATATGCAACGGGTAAATGATCACCGGCCACCAGCATCCAGCCTGCTGCTCCGTTCTTTGTCCTGGATTCCCAGAATGGATTGGCCAGTAAAAAAGCAAGTAATAAAAGCAATAAGCAACGGAGAAGGAAAAGCGGCCAATTGGTGATACGGCGGCTGCGGGCAGGCTGCTTCGAGCTTTCAGCCAGTAATGCAATACTTCCTACTTTAAGTGTTTTCCCTTTGCGAACATTCCAAAGATGTATCAGCACCGGTATGATCACCGCTGCCAAAGCCAAAAGCGCTATGGGATTTACCAATTGAAGCAAACCTACTAATCATTTTGAGTAAAGGAATATTTAATATCCTTTACTTCTTTTATATAAAAAATCTCTTAAAGCCTCATCCACCGGCTGGTCCATAACAAGGAGCCGGTAATAAATATTTCTTGTCAACAGGTCATGCCTGATCTTAGCCAGATGCTCATCCAGGTGGCTGGCGTATACCTGCTTTGCCTTTGCTGCATCTACCTGTATGGTAGCTCCTGTTTCCAGGTCCTCCAGTGTAGTGTAACCTGCATAATCCAGTTCCATTTCATTGCGCCCCATAATGTGCAGAACAATTATTTCATGGCGCAATGCATTAAGCAGGTCAAGTAGCTTGTACATCTCATCTTTCTCCTGGTACATATCTGTGATGAATATCAATAGCTCTCTTCTGCTGCCACCTGAATAAATATCTTTATAGTAAACAGGGTGAGTGAATTTTCCTTTTGGCCCGGCTTGTTCCAGCTGATAGAACAGGCGGTTTAAATTTTGAAATCCCTGCCTGGCTGCGAGTGAGAAAATACCATCCTCTCTTAAAGTGTACAATCCTATTGCATCGCCCTGCATATTGGCGAGATAAGCAAGGCTGGCAGCGAGATAGCGGGCATATTCCATTTTTGTGTAATTGCCATCACGATGGTCCATCGAGGCACTGGTATCTATCAGCAGCCGCAGGCTGATATTTGTTTCTGTTTCTGATTCGCGGATATAATAGCGGTCTGAGCGTGCAAACATTTTCCAATCCAACCAACGCAGATCATCGCCAGGCATGTATGTGCGGTATTGACTGAATTCCATACCCGTTCCTTTCACAGCGCTTTTATTGGCGCCGCTCATAAAGCCATCAATGGTTGTTTTAGCAGCCAGCGACAGGTCTTTTATTGATGTCAGTATGTATGGGTCCAGTAAAGACGGCATTTTGTACTATTAAGTAAAAACTCAAAAATCAAATTCAAAAGGCATATTATGTTTTTGATTTTTAAATTTTGAATTTACAGCGCCCTTGGTCTTTCAATCGCTTTGATCAGTTCATCAGTAACTTTATCAGAGCTTATATTTTCTGCTTCTGCTTTAAAATTCATCAATATGCGGTGGCGCAACACGGGATAAGCCATGGTATGAATATCTTCTGTGGTCACTGCATAGCGGCCATAAAGCAGGGCCCTTGCTTTGGCTGTTAATATCAAAGCCTGTCCTGCTCTTGGGCCGGCACCCCAGCGTACCCATTCTTTTACAAAAGGAACAGTGGTGTTGTCTGGGCGTGTAGCTCTTACCAGCTTGCCTGCATAAGCAGTGAGATCATCATTGATAGATACTTCTCTTACGAGCGATTGCAATTGCCTGATCTCATCACCGTTCACAACAGGTTGTACTTTATTTTTCCGTGTGCCGGTTGTATTGGCCAGTATTTCTATCTCTTCGCGTTCAGTAGGGTAGCCGATTTTTACATATAAAAGGAAACGGTCCAATTGTGCTTCGGGAAGCGGATAAGTACCTGCCTGCTCAATGGGATTCTGTGTAGCGAGGATAAAGAAAGGCCTGTCGAGCAGGTAAGTTTTACCTGCATAGGTCACTTCAAACTCCTGCATGGCTTCGAGCAGGGCAGATTGGGTTTTAGGGGGAGTACGGTTTATTTCATCGGCCAGTAATATATTGGCAAATATGGGTCCCCTGGTAAAAGTGAAGATCCGTTTACCGGTAACAGGATCATCTTCCAGGATCTCAGTGCCGATAATATCGGTAGGCATGAGATCGGGAGTGAATTGTATCCGGCGGAAAGGAAGATGGAGAGCCTGAGCCATGGTCCGCACCATCAGGGTTTTGGCCAGGCCAGGTACGCCTTCAAGCAGGCAGTGGCCACCGGCAAGCAGGGCTACCAGTATTTCTTCAAGCACAACATCCTGCCCTACGATCACTTTTTGTATCTCTTGCTTAAGCGATGATACTTTCTGCAATAGTTGGTCAACTTTTGTTTCTGTCAGTTCCAAAGCAGTTTTTTTTAATGGAGAATAATGCGATCACTTGAAGCAATCCATATAGCCGTCCCCGGCCGGGAACCTTATCCTGCGAGAGGATGAAAGTTCGAATATTTTGACGTCATTCCCTTTATTTTCTTTTGCCTGTGAATAAAAAACAGGGATATTGCATCCATGATCAAGGGCAGCCGGTTTACATTTTCACGATTAAGGTATCATTCAGGCGACTGGGATACGGACCAGCGTATGCCAACAAATCTATTGAACTCACTGGTAGAGTATACTACCGTTCCTGTAAATCCGCAGGAGCGCATTGTGGAGCTGGATAGTGAAGAGCTTTTTCTATCCCCTTTTTGTTACCTCAGCGGTCACAAGCTGGTGCAATTCAGTGCCCGGGAAAATGCTTATTTCAAGAAATATGTACAGAACGGCGGGTTTGTGTTTGTGGATGACTGCAATCATGATATTGACGGCCTTTTTGCCAAATCCTTTGAAGCCCAGATGACCGCCAGTTTCGGGCCGCAGGCTTTAAAAAAGATCCCCAACAATCACGAGATCTACCGCTCCTTTTTTCATTTCGAAAAAGGACCTCCTCCCACTTCTTTTGAATTGAATGGATGGGGAGATGACCTGATACATGATTATTTAAAGGCAGTTGAAATAAACGGCCGCATTGCTGTGCTCTACAGTAATAAGGATTATGGCTGTGAGTGGGATTATGATTTCCGCAACAAGCGTTTTATGGCAGAAGACAATACGAAGTTTGGAATGAATATTATCATGTATGCGATGCACGCGTGAAATCGATGGCTGATGATCGAATGGCCGATGCCGAAATGCATTTCTGTTGTCACCCAAGTTCTTCCGGTGTTGCCATATCTGCAGGCAAATGCGGCGCTTTAGCGCTACGCTTCCCTCTCTTATCCCGTGCTGTGCGGGAATAAACAGAAATATTGCGGTCGAAAAGGAACTGGAATAACAACCCTACGTAAGAAGTGTGATAGCCAAGGCTGGTGTAATAACTGCCGGCGATCTGTTTTACTTTAGGTAAACGGTTCCAGGGAACAGAAGGGAAATCATGATGCTCATTGTGATAACCCACATTAAGGTTGGTCAGGTTCAATGGACCATAATAACTTTTGGTTTCCTGATCACCATGGGTAAGGAAATGTTCCTGTATCCATCTTGCACCCAGGGGATGCAGGCCAACAGACAGGAAAAAACTGATCAGTAGATAAATAGCAGCTTTTCCTCCAAGGAAATAAATAACGGCTGTCATGAAAACGACCTGTACCAGTAAGTTTACAAAAGTCCATCCATCAAATAATTTTATCTCTTTCAAACGGAGAGGACGGAGCATCTGGAAAATGGGATAGAACAATAACCAAACGGCTTTACCTACCGGCGCATTATTGATGAGCCTGGCTTCCCAGCGGAAGGGCATGTCTGCATCCAGCGCTTCCACGCCCTGGTAAGCATGATGCTTCATGTGATATTTTGCAAAAGAAACGGAACTGGGGAATACCTGTGGCAGATTAGACAGGATGCCGGCAAGTATATTAGCTGTTTTATTCTTGAAAATAAGATTATGGGAAGCTTCGTGTATGCAAACGAACAGTGTATGGCAGAGAAATGCACCGGCAAAAAAAGCGAGCACAACGGTCCATATCCAGGAAAGATCGAACCCTAAGGGGGAAACGATATAGGCAAGGGCAAGTTGTAATCCTACTGCAGCAATGATCACCAGTATGGTATATGGATTGCGGCCGATCAGTTGCCTGATCTCCGGGTGTTTGGTAATAATTTCTTTAGTCCTTGCTTTATGTGGTTCCACTTCATCGGACCAACGGAAGGAAGAAAATTTCTTACTGCTCATGTATATTTTTTACACTGGGTCTAAAAGCTGTGAATATAGGGGTTTCTTCGACTTTTTGGTTACCTGAAACGGAAAATCGGCGAAGATATTTTTGAATTGTGGATAAGCAGGGAGAACAAAGGGAAATAAGCCGGGCATAATCACTGCCCGGCATTAAAATCCTATTAGAGGGCTTGCCTGTGCAACAGCTTACAGGCCATCAGTTACCGGCTTTGCATTATCCTAATTCACCGTATTCTCTCTCTTTACTACAAACCCGTTTTCCTGTATGCTTCCTGAGGCTGTCAGGGTATTCTTTTCCAGTAGATGGCGGGCTCTTACCGTATCCCTGTAAGTGATCAATGCTGCTTTGGGATTGCTTTGGGAGAAAATATTGGAAAAGACCGTTGTCTGCTGCACACCGGTCAGTTGTATTAATGAGCTGTTATCTGCCGCACTGCAACCGGTGATCCTGTTATGGCTGAAAGAAAGTTGTGGCCCCATGGTGCTTTCATCATTTCCGCCACGGTAAATATTAAGCAGAATGCCTTGCTGCAGGTCGAATTTATTATGCGTAATGTATATTCTTTCCGCATTATAATAACCCTTGTCGTCTTTTTCATCAGCCATCATGATGCCCCTGGTATTGTTATGGGAAAACAGGTTGCCCCGGATCACGATACTGTCTGCGATAGTAGACTTACTGGCAAGGAAAATATTTTCGCAACCATTGGCCCGGTCAAGATATTGTACACCGGATTCATACATGGCAAAATTATAATGGTTTGAACTGCCGCTGGTATCGCTGCAAACAAGGCTGGTGGCTTTTATACCACTGCCATTAATGAATAAATGGCGAAGCGTCAGGTTCCCGTTGCCGTTTACCATAAAAGCAGCAGGCATATTCGTTGTATTGAATCGTATGGGCTGTGTGGTGCTGCTGTTGAATACTACTTTTTTTGAAATGGTAAAAGGCTTGTCGAGTATATATTCTGTGCCTGTAAGGGTGATCAATACAGGTTCTTTTCTTTCCAGTTGCTGATATACTTCTGCAGCATTCTGGCAATTGACGGTAACAAGCTCTTCCACTGCAGGTATGTATAAATGCTGGCCGTCTGCCCATCTGATACCAATTACAAGGGGAGAAAGCGCCTGTATCCTGCGCAACAGGGATATGTCGCTGAAACCCGGCTTGCCGGAAAGGCGGTGCCCCAGGCGCCTGATCGCTGCCTTTTGCAATGAATCAGGAATTGCTGCTTTTTTATTCGTTGTGATCAGGTAGGCCGGTTCGCTTTTCTGGGAATAAAAAGATGTTTTGCTAAAACCTTTGGGCGTGTTCTGGGAATTGCCTTTATTGGTGGCATTGCCAAGAAAAGAAAAACCGCTGATATCATCCGATGTCTTATAAAAAATACTGTCCCTGGTATTATCAAAAATGTTATTGACCAGGAAAACATTGGCAGGAGGCAGGGTCCTTTCTGCATCACTACCCTCGCAAAAACTGACAGCAGAACATTCGTAAAAAGTATTATTGGCAATAACGGCATCAGTGACCTGCACATAGCGATGGGCAGGCGAATTGGGTATGCCGTTCATGATCGATAATGGCGAACGGAAGTCAATACCGCGGCATTGATAAAAATAATTGTTCACCACCCACTGTCCTTTATTGATGACCCGCACACCGCCTGTACCTTCTTTATCAAATCCCAGGAACACATTGTTCTCCACCGTGTTGTTATCCCCATGCCGCAAAACCACACCTCCCTGGCACCTGATGAATATATTTCCCCGTATGTTGTTACTGCCTGATTTGATGGACACGACCTCTGTTTCCCCATCACAATCCTGGAAATAGTTATCGGTGATCTGCGTATTGGAATTGAACTGGCAATGTTGTGATACGCCCACCCGTATGATCTCGCCTGAATTGGAAGCCAGTGGCGGCCGGCGGGCAAAAACATTATGATCAATGGAATGAAAATTCTCCCGGCTTCTTTCATCATCCAGTATCACAGCGATCAACACACCCATATTTTTTTTATCACGGAAGGTGCAATAGTCAAGCCGGTTGTTCTTGCCATAAAAGGAGACCCAGTAATTTTCATCCATCCGCTTTGGGTTATTAAAATCAATGATGGCACATTCCGTTACACGGCAGTTATTAGCGAGCTGGTCTTTATTCACCCGGAAATCAATGACTGCATTATTACCTGCATACCCTTTTTGGAAATACAGGCCTTTTACCACGATGTGCTCGCCACCGATCTTAAGGAATGAATGGCCGGTGATCAAAACTTTGCCGGGTGTTTTTGCACTAAAAACAATGGGTTGGGCTTTGGTGCCTTTGCAGGTAAGCCTGATCACTACATTATTCCACTCTCCATCGCTGAGTAAAATGATATCGCCGGGCTTTGCATTCTTATTGGCCTGGTCCAGCTCTTGAATGTTTTTAACGGTAATGGTGCCGGCAAATACGCACAGGCCTGGCAACAGAAAGCAGGGCAGAAGAAAAAGCAATCGTATCATACGTTTTATTTTGAACGGGTATTTTTGGGGATGATCCGCAGGGACGATTCCCGGATATGCAGTTTTGGTTTCAGCACTTCTTCCACTTCACTCATATCACCATCATGGTGCATGGTTTCAATAAACAGTTTGGCGGCAACTTTGCCGAGTTCAAAGGCCGGCTGGTCCACGCTGGAAATGCCGGGAGTAAGAAGGCTGACGACGGGTTCATTATTAAACCCCACCAGTCCAATATCATGCGGCATTTTCAATCCTTTTTCTTTGATAGCCAGCATGGCGCCGATAGCCATCCTGTCGCTGATAGTGAAGATGGCGTCCGGCCTTTTTTTCATGTTCAGTAATTCCTGCGTGGCGAGGTAGGCATACTGCTGGTTGAAATCGCAATGAATGATCAGGTCAGGGTCGGGTTTTATCTTATATTTTTTCAATGCAGCGAGATAGCCGTCGAGCCGGTGATTGCTGATGCCGAGATTTTTAGGCCCGGCCAGTATTGCGATGCGCTTGTACCCCTGTTCTATCAGATGCTCTGTTGCCTGGAATCCTCCATCTGTATTGTCGAGCCGCACACCGGGAGCTTTTAGAAAAGGAGTGACCCGGTCAAACACCACCATGGGCATTTTCTTTTCCTGTATTTTTTTAAAATGGTCAAACACTTTTGTTTCGCTGGAAACGGAAACGATAAAGCCATCGACCAGGCTATCCAGGAGCCGGCGTGTATTCACGATCTCCCTTCCGAATGATTCATTGCTTTGGCAAACCATGACGGTGTAGCCGGCCTCGAGTGCCACTTCATCGATGCCTCTTACCATTGTTGCAAGCACATAATCCAGGTTGGGAACGATGACACCTATATTATGGGTTTGCTTTTGTTTGAGGCTGAGGGCGAGTTTATTGGGCTGGTAATTGAGTTCTTCAGACAAAGCCATGACGGCTTTTTTCGTTTCGATGTTTACATCGGGCGCATTGCGCATGGCTCTTGATACGGTGGACGTAGAGAGGTTGAGTGTTCTGGCAATGTCTTTAATTGTTGCGGGTTTATCCATTATGATCGTATGAAAAGTAAAACTAAGAGAAACTTTATTACGGAAATCCCGGTAGCGATGCCGGGAACGATCCCGGGAATTAAAAAATATAAAAAATGATATTTGATCTGCATTTTCATTTCTTTTTCTTCAATTATGGGGGATATTTTTTGATATTTTCAAAGCTATTGCCCGGATCGGCCTCCTCCAATTCGACTTAATATTACAACCGGAAGCCTGGAAGCAGTCTTCTGCTTGTCCTTTTTACCAGTAACTAATTTTTATTTTCAGATTAATCTACTATGAGCTCATTACAAGGAAAAGTCGCTATTGTAACAGGTGGTGCAAGAGATATTGGCCGCCAGGTATCATTAAAGCTGGCTGCTGCCGGCGCTAAAGTGTGCATTAATTATAACAGCAATAAGCAACTGGCAGACGAAACTGTTCAGCAGATCAGGCAGACTGGCGGAACGGCATTTGCAGTGAAAGCAGATATGACCCAATCTGCAGAAGTGAAAAAACTCGTTGACGCCTGCATTTCAGAATATGGAAATACGATACATGTTTTAGTGAATGTTGCTGGTGGTCTCCTTGCCCGTAAAGTGCTGGCTGATCTGGATGAAGAATTCTGGGATGCAGTGATGGATGTAAATCTCAAATCCGTTTACCTGGCTACACGTGCCGTAGTGCCCTATATGATTGCAGGTGCGGCCATTGTCAACTTCGCTTCACAGGCTGCCAGGGATGGTGGTGGTGGTGGCGCCCTTGCTTATGCCACAGCTAAAGGAGGCGTGCTTACGCTGACGCGTGGGCTGGCAAAAGAACTCGGCCCCAAAGGCATTCGTGTTAACTGTGTTTCTCCGGGCATGATCAGTACTGCTTTTCACGACACATTCACCAAACCCGAAATAAGGACCAATGTAGCCAATGCCACACCTCTCCGCAGGGAAGGCCAGGCTGCAGAAGTGGCCGATCTCGTGCTTTATCTCTCCAGTGATGCTGCTTCCTTTATTAATGGAGAAAGCGTGGAGATCAATGGTGGAAGCTATTTCGCATAAGAAGAATTTTTTATACAGACCGAATTTCTACAATCTGACTACATGATACGATGGCTGAGCATATTTTGTTTACTGATAACGACTGCTGACCTGCAGGCACAACACCCGCTTACTTTTTTCACAAAGACCGAAGCTGCCACAGTAAAAAATGACCTGGCAAAATATCCATTGCTAAAGCGATCATATGCC
This sequence comes from Sphingobacteriales bacterium 44-61, assembly GCA_001898405.1. Taxonomy (GTDB): domain Bacteria; phylum Bacteroidota; class Bacteroidia; order Chitinophagales; family Chitinophagaceae; genus Terrimonas_A. The sequence goes on along the minus strand of MKTW01000020.1, from coordinate 185,203 downwards.
GGGATAAAAAAACAGGTGGATGAATGGTTGGATAAAGACGTGGATGTGCCTTTTCCCAAAGATCCCGCAGGCGGCTATACACACGACAGGCATAAAAGCAATTACATGCTGATGTTTAACAGCGGTATTTTGTACAATCTCACCGGCGATGCCCGGTATGCATTGCTGGTAAAAAAAATGTTGCTGAAATATGCTCAGCTGAATCCCGGATTAAAAAAACATCCGGAGGCGACCAGCAGCTCACCCGGCCGCCTTTTCTGGCAGGCATTGAATGATGCGAACTGGCTCGTGTATACCGGTATGGCTTATGATCTTGTTTATAATGGTATTGCTGCAGCAGACAGGAAGGCCATTGAAGAAGGGGCATTTAAACCGGAAGTGGATTTTATCACCAAAGACCTTTCCGGTTGGTTCAACCTGATACATAACCATGGAGTATGGGCCTGTGCCGGTGTTGGCATTGTTGGTATCGCAACGGGTAATAAGGAGTATGTTGATATGGCACTTTATGGGAGCGCCAAAGATGGAAAGAGCGGTTTTATCGCGCAACTGGATGGCCTGTTTGCTCCCGATGGTTATTACACCGAAGGGCCTTATTATGTACGCTATGCCATATTGCCCTATTATCTTTTTGCCAATGCACTTCAGCATGCAAGACCTGAGTTGAAAATATTTGAACACCGCGGCCGCATTCTTCAAAAAGCCTTGCTGGCCGGTTTACAGCAAACCAATATTGATGGCACTTTCTTTCCCTTAAATGATGCACTCAAGGAAAAAGATTTTACTACCAATGAACTGGTTACTGCTATTGATATTGCCTGGGCAGAATACGGAGAAGACATGGGCCTGCTGACCGTGGCTAAAAAACAGGACCAGGTATTGCTAAACAAAGGTGGTGCTTCTATTGCAGCCGCCCTTACATCAGGTAAGGAGGTACCGCCGTTTTATCCGTATAAATCCGTAGAATTTGTGGATGGGGTGAAAGGTGATGAAGGCGGTGTCAGCTTGTTGCGCGCCGGTAAAGAAAGCGATCTCACCACACTTATTTATAAGTATACCGCACACGGCCTTTCCCACGGCCATTTTGATAAACTCAACATCAACCTGTTTGATAAGGGGAATGAAGTGCTTACTGATTATGGCTCTGTCCGCTTTATTGGCGTAGAGCAGAAGTATGGAGGCCGTTATCTTCCTGAGAATGACAAGTATGCTTCGCAGACCATAGCGCATAATACGCTGGTCGTGGATGAAACCAGTCATTTTGGAGGAAAAGAAAAAGAAGCAGAAAAATACCATGCCGATAAACTTTTCAGCGATATCGGCCGGAGTGCTGTGCAGGTAGTGTCGGCCAGCACCGATAAAGCCTATAAAGGCACCCATTTGCAGAGAACAGTATACCTGCTTCAATTGCCGGGAGGGAAAAAACTGGTCGCTGATATCTTCAACATTTATGCAGATACCGCCCACCAGTATGATCTGCCTTTTCAATACAAGGGACAGGTGATCCATACTTCTTTTAAATACCAGGCGCATCTCAATAAAATGACAGCATTGGGCAGCAAGAATGGTTATCAGTATTTGTGGAAAGAAGCGGAAGCAAAAGTGGCAGACTCACTTGCACAATTCACTTTCCTGAATGGCCGTACCTATTACTCTATATCAACCCTGGTACAGGATTCAGCCACCCTGTTGTTTACCCGCACCGGAGCCAATGACCCGAATTTCAATCTCCGCAGGGAACCTGCCTTTATCATCCGCAAAAAAGGAAAAGATCAAAGTTTTATCAATGTAGTGGAAATACATGGGAAAATGGACCCGGTGATAGAGATCTCCTCCCAGTCGTATCCTTCCGTGCAGCAAATAAAACTGCTGCAGCAAAGCAGTGATTTTACTGTTGTACAGATAAAACTGGATGGTAAAGAATTACTGATCGCCCAATGCAATAAAGATTTCGCACCCAAAACAAAACATATTACCGGGAATGAAGGAAGAAAACTGGAATGGGCAGGGCCTTATGCTGTATGGTATGAAGGGAAACAGTTATAAGCCTGCTGCAATTATTTATTCACTAAACTAATGAATATGTCAACGACCGATGCTATGAAGATATTTATATCGGATAAAGATGTGCCCTGGGAAAACGTGGGAGACGGAGTAAGAAGAAAGATCATGAGCTGGGATAACAAACTGATGCTGGTGAAAGTGGAATTTCAGAAAAATGGTATTGGTGTTCTGCATCAGCATTATCATTCGCAGATCACACATGTGGAAAGCGGCGTGTTTGAAGTGGAGATCGGGGAGGAAAAAAGAAAACTTCGTGCAGGAGATGCTTATTATATACCTCCGAATGTGATGCATGGTTGTGTATGCCTTGAGGGAGGTGTGTTAATCGATGTGTTCAGCCCCATGCGGGAAGATTTTATTAAATAAACGGATAGAACAATCTGATGCCTGGTACAACAAAAATAAAAGGATTGCGCTGGTGGATCATTGGACTGATCGGCATGGCTACGATCATTAATTATATTGACCGCAGCGCCATCAATATCCTTTGGCCCTATATCTATAAGGAATTCAATATAGCTGATGCAGACAGCAAGAATGCACTGGCTATTATCACCACCTTCTTTATGGCCGCTTATGCGATCGGGCAAACTGTAACAGGAAAAATGATGGATGCCATTGGTACGAGGATGGGGATGGTCGTTTCCATTGCCGGATGGAGCATTTCCATTGCTTTGCATGCACTGGCAAGATCGCTTACTTCTTTCAATATTTTCCGGGCAATGCTTGGTCTTAGTGAAGCCGGTAACTGGCCCGGTGCCACCAAAAGCAATGCAGAATGGTTTCCTGCAAAAGAGAGAGCGATCGCGCAAGGCATATTCGGTGCATCGGCTTCGGCAGGCTCCGTTATTGCAGCGCCGGTAATTGTGGCCCTCTCACTGGCATTTGGATGGAGAGTCACTTTTGCCTGTATCGCTGTGCTGGGCGTATTGTGGATTATTCCCTGGCTGATCATTAATAAATCCACTCCCGATAAACATCCCTGGATCACCAAAGAAGAACAGGATCATATAAAGGAAGGAAAAGGTGCAGTGAAAGCTGCTGCCGGAGAGAAAATATATTCCTGGAAAGAATTGCTCAGGTTCAAAAATACCTGGGGCATTATCAGCTCAAGGTTTTTCATTGACCCAGTATGGTGGATGTTCGTGACCTGGCTGCCGACCTTCCTGAAAGAGCAGTTTGCATTTGACCTGAAACAGATCGGCGCATTTGCGTGGGTGCCTTATGTATTTGCAGCAATCGGTGGTTTACTTGGCGGTTTTTATTCATCCGCTTTGGTGCGCAAGGGCACACCGGCAACCAGCGCAAGAAAAAAAGCTGTTACTGTTGGCAGCATGATCATGCTGGCGGCACTCGCTGTTATTGCCATTTCCCTTGATCAGTTGAAAGACCATGCAAATATTGCGATCGCATTGATCAGTGCTACTTTATTTGGTTTCCAGTTCCTGATCAATAATCTGCAAACCCTGCCTTCGGATTATTTCCATGGGAAGAATGTTGGAACAGTAGCAGGAATGGGCGGAACGGCTGCTGTGATCGGTACGATCATAATCACCTTGCTGGTGCCGGTTCTTACCAAAACCAATTACACGTCTTTCTTTTTGCTGGGGGCATTGCTGGTGCCGGTTGCCTGGGTATGTATCATTTTTATTTCCTCTAAAAAGAACAACATGTAATAATATAAACGGCCATTGCTACCATTTTTAATATGCTGCTATATGAGAAAAAGTCTACTAATACTGTTTCTTCTAATTGCCGGATTCGCCTCCAGCCAAACCACTTATTATTGGGTCGGCGGAACGGCTGTAACCAGTTTTACCGGTAATTCGAGCTGGAATACTTCACTGGATGGCTCAGGCACTGCGCGTGCTGCTGCAGACCCTTCAGATATACTGGTGATCGATGGTTCCAATATCGGCGGAAGCACTCCTGCAACGGGAACTGTTACGGTAAACGTGACATCCACTTCATTTGCCCAGCTCAAGCTTATTAACAATGCAAAGCTGGTGCTGCAACGTCCGGCTGGCGGTGGTGGCACCGGTACCATAACTGTTAACGGCGGAGCTGCGGGTGATGATCTTGTAGTGGAAAGCGGTTCGAGTCTTAGTATCATCATGCCTGCTGCTGATGGCACGGTCGTGCTCGCCCTGGCAACTTCTGCTACCGGCCGTATCAGTGGCATGGTAGTGTTGGCAAATGGCGCTCACCGCATCATTTCCCAGGTGGCAGGGGCACTGGTATTTGATAATGGTGCCAGTGTAACAACCAATACTACCAATTATCCGTTCGGTACAACAAGTACAACACCGGCAGCCGTAGCATACGGAGTAGTATTTGAATCCGGGGCTCATTTATATTATACGGGTGGCAACAGCCCAATGGGCAATAACTCCACTTTTTCTGCCATTGATTTTAAAGCAGGCAGCAATTATCATATACGTGCTTCCAATGGTACAGGATCGTTTACCAACAACAAATCATTTGGCAATCTCTTTATTGAGAACAATGCAACACTGACCGCTGATGGCCCCATTTTCCGGATCGGCGATTTTACTATAGAATCTGGTTGCAGCTTTACCACACATAGCAGCGGTCACACTGCTGTATTGGGGAATCTGATCGTGGATGGCAATCTTGGTTTCCTGGCCAACAGTACCAATACCCTGGTACTGGGAGGAAACACACCACAAACCGTAGCCGGCAGTGGGGTTATTTCTGTTCCTTCTTTGCTGGTGGCAGACAATGCAATGGTTACGCTTGAAAAGAATATCAGTGTTACTGCAGCCGTGAACGTATATGGTAAACTTGATTTTGCAGGGAACAAACTGACAGGCAATGCCAGTTTTACAACCCGTGTGAACGAAACAGTAACCGGACTCACCGGAACACTTACCGCCGGTTCTTTCCAGATAACCAATGCAACAGGCGTGGCCGGTGTGGCTGGCTTATCGATAATCGGAGCAGGCATACCGGACAATACTTCCGTTGTTTCTTTTTCTTCGGGAAATGCATTAATCACTCTATCCAATCCTGTTACAACCAGCGGAACGAATGTGGCACTCAACTTTTTCAATGATACGGCCACCCTCGCTACTGCAAATGCTTCAGGCTTTGAAGAAGCGAACGGCTCTGTGGCATTGACCGGTACTAAAATATATAAGGCGGGAACAAATTATATTATCAATGCAGCTACCAGCTATCCTTTCGGATTGTCTACCACACAGGAAGATGGAAATATCCGCACAGGCTCCGTGGTGATCAATGCACCGGTGACTGTAAACCGCGGTGTTGATATTTTCGTTAGCCTTGATCTTAATAATAAACTGAGCTTACGGCCTGATGATACACTTCGTATCCGGACCGGTGCCACGATCAATGGAGCATTTAACGGAGGCAACTATATTGTTACAGCCGGAGATGCCACTGATGGAAAGCAAAGTGTAGTGCAGTATGATGATCTTTCTGTCACTACGATCATTCCTGTAGGCAGCGCCGGTTATTATCTTCCGGTCACCATCACGCCGGTAGCAGCCAGTGCATTTACGGTGGCCGTGATAGAAGGAATTACAAGTAATGGATTGGTGAATGGAACTGCATTGAGTGCTTTCGACAAACAAAAACTGGTAAATGCATCCTGGCAGATCAACCGCTTTAGCGGGAGCGGCGATGCAGCTTTGCAATTGGAGTGGAATACAGCTCTTGAAGGGTCTACTTTCAACACGCTGCCGGATACTGATATCGGCATCATCACCAATAGTGGCAGCATCTGGAGCGTTCCGCTCAATAGCGGCGACAACACTGGCAATACAGCTTCAGCTACAGTGAGCAGCTTTGGCGTGTTCGGTGTCGGGTCTATTCCGCAGGCTGAACCATTTGTGTTCAATGAACTGCCAGTTAAAGTGTACGGGGATGCTGATTTCAATGGCGGAGCCAATAGCCTGAACACTACTCAGCCTATTGAATACAGCAGCAGTGATGCAACAGTGGCGTCTATTGTGAACGGTAATATTCATATTACCGGTGCCGGCACTACGATCATCACGGCTTCGCAGGCAAGCGACGGATCATATCCTGCTGCAAGCATAGCTCATACACTTACTGTTCAGAAGGCTTCCTTGCTGATCAAAGCCGATGACCTGATAAAACCTGAAGCAGAGCCGCTGCCCGAACTTACGGCCACTTATACCGGATTTGCCTATAACGAAACGCCTGCTGTATTGCTTACACCGGTGCAGATAGCGACCACTGCTACGGCTGCTTCGCCTGTAGGAACATATCCTATTACAGTAAGTGGTGCCACGGCTGCGAATTATGATATCAGTTTTGAAGACGGTGTGCTGACGGTTCAGCCCAAAGTGGCGCAAACCCTGACATTTAATGCGCTGCCATTAAAGAAATATGGCAATGCAGATTTTACGGCCAATGCAACCAGCACTAACAACACGATACCTGTTACCTATGCCAGCAGCAATACGAATGTGGCTACCATAACTGGTAATACCGTTCATATTACAGGTGCCGGCACTACAGTGATCACGGCCTCACAGGCAGGAAGCCTCATCTTCTTCCCTGCAGATCCCGTATCTCAAACGCTTACAGTAGATAAAGCGGCACTCACCATTGGCGTGAGAGATACTTCCAAAGTAGAAGGAGAAGCCAATCCTGTATTCACGATCACTTACACTGGTTTTATGTACGGGGAAACGGCTGCCAGTCTCAGCGCACCTCCTGTAGTGAATACTGCAGCTACTGCCACTTCATCCGCAGGGTATTACACAATGACGCCAGCTAATGCGGCTTCGAATAATTATACCATAACCTATACCAATGGACGGTTGACTGTTCTGCCGCTGGGCGGCTCAGATAAACCCTATCTGAATGCCTACATGAGCAATTCAACAACATTAACTACCAGGATCTATTCCAATGTTCCGGCACTAAGCGATATACAGGTATGGGACCTGAACGGAAAGCCATTTATAAGACGAAATGCGTTTCTGCCGAAAGGATTTATCAGCATTGACCTGATGGTTGGCAGTGTTCCTTCCGGTGTTTATATCGTTACGGTAAGAGGAAGCGGGGTCAATCTGAAACAAATGATCAGGATCATAAAATAATGTATCACCAAATAATTCCTAATGAAAAAACAAATCTTCCTGACGATCAGTTGCGTGGTACTAAGCTGGCTGCCTTCTCTTGCTGAAGGCCAGCCTGGCAAACCGCAGGTGTTTGTGCTGGATGCAAAAACACTTGCGTCAAATAAAGCCGGTATTAAGGCCAACAATGCTGTTGTAGTGCCTGCCTATAAGCAATTGTTGAAAGATGCAGATAAAGCCCTGCAATTTGGCCCCGTGAGCGTAATGGAGAAAAAAAATCAGCCACCAAGTGGCGATAAACATGATTATATGAGCCTGGCTCCTTATTTCTGGCCTGACCCTGATAAACCTGGTGGGCTTCCCTATATAAGGAAAGATGGTCAAACCAATCCGGAAGTGAAAGACTATACGGATAAGGAATACATGCCCAGGCTTTGCGAAGTGGTGTATACCTTATCGCTGGCATATTATTTTTCTGAAGATAAAGTGTATGCCGATCATGCAGCCCGTTTGCTGCGCGTATGGTTTCTTGATACGGCCACCCGCATGAATCCCAATCTGAACTATGGGCAGTCGATCAAAGGTGTGAACACGGGAAGAGGTTCGGGTTTGATCGATACACGTCATTTTGTTAAGCTGATAGATGGTATTGGTCTATTGCAGGGCTCTTCCTCCTGGAAAGAGGCCGATCAGCAGGGAATGAAAAAATGGTTCAGCGATTTTCTGCACTGGATGCAAACCAGCAAGAATGGAAAGGATGAAATGAAAGCACCTAATAATCATGGCGCCTGGTATGATGCGCAGCGCTTGTCCATGGCCATGTTTATCGACAGTACGGAGCTTGCAAAAAAGATCGTGCAAAACGCACAGAACAGGCTGGATAAACAGATGGATGATACAGGAAGGTTCCCTCTTGAAATGCAAAGAACGATCTCCCTGCATTACACCTCTTTTGTAATGGAAGCGTTCTTCAATATCGCACAGGTAGCCAAAAAGCTGGGCATGGATATGTGGAACTATACCAGTCCTTCGGGGAAATCGCTGAAAAAAGCATTTGATGCATTGCTGCCTTATATCTCAGCAACAAAACAATGGGATGGCCAGCAGATCAAACCCTTTGAATATGATGAAGCGTATCCATTACTGATCAGCGGCGCTGGAAACCTGGGCTGCAAATCCTGCCGGCAGTACCTGAAGAACCTGGCCGGAGATAAAGCCCCAAAGCTTCGTCTGAATCTTTTATACTGACTAAACGATTTGTAAATATTTAAACTGCTATTATGAAATCTCGATCCCTGCTGTTCATGCTGCTGCTGCTCGGCAGCTTTGCTTACGGACAAAATAGAGTGATCACCGGGAAAGTGACCAATAAAGAAACCGGTACACCATTGTCTGGGGTGAATATCCTGGCCGACAAGCAAAGGGGCGGCGTTACCTCGAAAGAAGATGGTACCTATTCCATCTCTGTTCCTGCGGGCTCGTCCACGCTCATTTTTTCTTATGTAGGATTTACTTCCCAAACAGTGCTGATAGAAGGTAAAACAACAATAGACGTGATCATGGCTGCGGCTCCCACTGATATGAATGAAGTGGTAGTGATCGGCTATGGCACAACTAAAAAATCACATCTCACCGGAGCAGTATCCAAGTTCAAGAATGATAATCTGGAAGAAACACCCGCTTCCCGTCTCGATCAGGCATTGCAGGGAAAAATAGCCGGTGTGCAGATACAGAATATCAGTTCGGAAGCAGGCTCCGACCCAAAAGTGCAGGTGCGGGGATTAAGCTCCATCAATGCAGGATCAAGTCCATTGGTGGTGGTAGACGGGCATCCTGTTCCCGATGGCCTGGCCTTTGTGAACATGGCTGATGTGGAATCAGTAGAAGTGTTGAAAGACGCAGCTTCTGCCGCGATCTATGGTTCACGTGGTGCCAGCGGGGTTATCATTATCACCACCAAGAGTGGTAAGGCAGACAGGCCGAAATATGGAATCAAGTTTTCCACTGGTGCCAAAACGCAGTATGAGCTTTACCCTATGATGACCACTACTGAATACACTAATCTTCTTTTTTATGAAGCGTCGCTGAAAGCGCAGGACCCCAGCATTTCACCACCTACTGGCACGCAGATCATTGCCAATAATGAAAGGGCCGCTTACATCGTGGAGCAACAATTGAGAGGTGGTGTAGGCACCGACTGGCAACGTGAAGCATTGCGCGATGCTAACGTGAAAAACCTGCAGGTAAATGTTTCCGGTGGTTCCAAATCATTGAAATATTTTCTTTCAGGAGGCTACCAGGATGATCCGGGCATGATGTACCATAGCGAATACCAACGCTTTAACCTGCGCGCAAAACTGGATGCCAACCTAAGCAAAAGAGTAAAACTCTCTTTCAATATTAATCCTTCCTATATCAAAAGAGAGCGTCCTTCTGTTAATTTTATTGATTTTGTACGGTTCCAATCCTTCCTGCCTGTTTATCATGATGAAACCACAGCAGCATTTGTGAACCAGGCCACTGCATGGGCAAATATCAGGCCCGGCGATTTTGCACAGGCACGCCATTTCAATGGACGCGTTTACAGCGGCATGATGCCGGATGGCTCCATGTGGGTGAACAACTCCCCGCTGGACCCCTTCAATACAGCGAATAATACACCTAAATCGGTAATGGAAACCAGGAGCATTACTTCCAATGATTACCGCATACTGAGCTCAGGTGATCTTACGATCAATCTCATGCCCGGACTGGACTTCAAGACCATGGGCAGTGTGTATGTCAGCTATGCCAACGCACTGGATTTTGCCAAAAGAAGTTCCAACAGGGACGGTGATGTAAACAAAGGTGTTTATAACAACAGAACATTCGTTGATCTTTTGTCGGAAAACACGTTGAACTATGTAAAACAGTTTGGCGAGCATTCTTTCAACGTACTGGCAGGCTTTACAGCACAAAAAACAATGATCAGAGATGAACAGATCACAGGACTTGATTATCCCAGTGATAATATTACCACGCTGAACACAGCTTTGCAGATCGATCAGGCAAAAGATGCAACGTATAATAATAGAAACCAGATCGGTTTATTATCCTGGCTGGGACGCGTGATGTATAGCTTCAAAAATAAGTATCTGCTTTCTGCCAGCTATCGCTGGGATGGCAGCTCTTATTTTGCACCAGGTAAAAAATGGGGTTCTTTTCCTGCAGTTTCCCTGGGTTGGGTAGCATCTGAAGAGAAATTTTTACAAAAAGCGGATTGGCTGAGCAATCTGAAATTAAGGGCCAGTTATGGTGTGACAGGTAACAACAGGGTAGGCTCTTCTTATTTTCCTTATCTGGACCTGCTATATTCAGCCAATTATTCTTTTGGCTCCGGAACAGGTGCTCCCAATACAGGCCTGCTTCCTTCAACCAGTGTGCTGGCCAATCCCGATATCACCTGGGAAAGAACGTTCCAGTATAATCTCGGCCTTGATATGGCTATCTTAAATAACAAGATCAATTTTTCCGTAGATGTCTATCAATCCAAAACAGACAAGCTGCTTCTTCTGCAATCTGCCATGGGATTTATCGGTGTTCCGCAAACCTGGAATAATATCGGCAGCCTGCGCAACAGGGGTATTGAGTTTGAGATCACTTCCAATAACATCCGGACCAAGAATTTCAGGTGGACGACCACTGGCAACATCGCACATAACAAAAACAATATCTCCGAATTAGGGGAAGAAGCTTATCTGCTTAACCAGGGTGAACGCACAGAGATCTATATGAATCAGGTGGGTGACCCGTTGATTCAGTTTTTTGGATACAAAACAGATGGCGTATGGCTTTCACAGGCAGATATCAATGACGCCAAAGCAAAAGGGTTGAAAAGCTCTTTGAGCAATGTGTTTGTGCCCGGCGGCCTGAAACTGGTGGATACAGACGGCGATAATGATATTGATGCAGACGACCGCGTGGTATTGGGCAATCCTTATCCTTCTTTTACCTGGGGCATTAATAATACCCTTAGTTATAAAGCATTTGACCTGGGCTTTATGTTCCAGGGAGTGCAAGGCGGTAAATTGGTGAATGGTGATCCCAACTACAACGAAACAAAACGCTATAATAAGAACTATAACAAGAACCGCTGGCTGAGCCCTATGTTCCCGGGTGATGGGAAAACGCCTTATTCAACGATCGGCTTTAACTGGATGCTGACAGATTATGTAGTGGAAGATGCTTCTTACTATGCCTTAAGGGAAGTGATCTTTGGTTATACATTGCCGGTAAAAGTGGCGAAGCTGGCGCATATCAATTCTGCGAGAGTGTATTTCTCCGCACAGAACCTCTTCTTCCACTCGGCTTCCGGCTACAGGGGGATCAATCCTGAAGCAAGATTCACCACAGGCCCTTATGCCACTCCATTGGTTGATGGCTATCAGCGTGGAAGTTTCCCTATGCCCAAGACATACATGTTTGGAATTGATATAAACTTCTAACCTTTTCAAAATTTTATTATGAAGCGTTTACATATTTTAATACTGATAGGAAGCCTGGGTTTATTCAGTTGCAAAAAGGTAATTGATGTATATCCCCAGTCAAATCCCAATACGATCACTTATTATTCCAGCCCTGCAGAAGTGAAAGCTGCACTGACAGGGTGTTACAACGGAATGCAAAGACCGTTATTTTATGAATGGCAGATGACGGAGTTAAGAACAGATAATTCCAAACAGGGGCAACCCGGAAGTACTGCTTCCACTAACCGCGACCTGAGTGATCTGGATATGTTCACTCCCAGCACTTCGCATCAGGCGATCTACAATTACTGGCTGGCCACTTACAATAATATAAGGAATGCCAATATCGTGCTGGAGAAACTGGGCGTGGTGTATGATGCAAGTGCAGGCACGATCAATTTTGAAGATATTGATATGAATATTGTTGATGTTGACAGGAAGCAACTGGCAGGCGAGGCATTGTTTATCCGTGCATATCATTACTTTAATCTGGTAAGGCTATTTGGCGGTGTATTCCTGGTTCATCAATCACTTTTACCGGATGCGGCCAAGGCAATGAACCGGGTGAGTGCTGAAGAGATATATAAGTTGATTGAAGCAGACCTGAAAACAGCAGCTGCTTCCATGAACAGCCTGCAGTATTCCCAGATACCATCTGCCGACCTGGGCCGTGCTACAAGCTGGGCAGCGAAAGGGCTGCTGGCAAAAGTTTATCTTACGCAGAATAAAAAAGCGGATGCCATTCCTTTGCTGCAGGATGTGATGACCAATAGCGGTTATTTACTTCGCCCGGCTTATGCAGATGTGTTTGCAATAGATAAGGAAATGAATGCTGAAATATTATTTGCTGTCAGGTATAAAGCCGGTGGCCTGGGATTGGGTTCGCCTTTTGCCAATACATTTGCCCCGCTGGGTACGGGCTCACAGGTGATCAATGGTGACGGTGACGGATTGAATTATCCAACAGCCGACCTGGATACAGCCACCAATGGCGATGCCCGCAAGCCTACACTTATCGGCGTGTTTGGCACAGGTTCAGCCGCTAAATTCTATGTAAAAAAATTCTTCTCCCAGGTTACTTTAGTGGATGATGCGGAAAATGATTTTCCTGTGCTGCGCTTTGCCGATATCTTACTGATGCTGGCGGAAGCACAGGGATATACTCCTACCAGTATTGATCTTATCAATAGTGTAAGACCCCGTGCAGGCCTGCCGATTTATACTGCTGCAGAAATAAATTCTGTAGCCAGTTTTGAAAAGGCTTTGTCGAATGAGCGACGCATTGAATTTGCTTTTGAGAACCAGCGTTTCTTTGATCTGCTGCGGTTCAATAAAACGATGACCACCATAACCATTGAACAAACAATGAAAGACCATTTTGCGGATGAGTACTACACGCATTACCGGCTGTATGTGGCACCGGCGCCTACTTTGCAGGAATTATACGATAACACGACCCCTGAACACATGCTGCTGCCGATACCGCAACGTGAGATCGATACGAATACGCAATTGACAATACCGCAGAACCCGGGATACTAAATGAACATTTCTAAATCAACCGTAATGAAAAGAATTAAATTCCGTACAACCATCGTAATGCTGCTTTTTGCAGGCAGCTTATTCGGGCAGAATGCAGATACTACTTATAAGCCAGTACAATATCCGGACGGATATAAGGCCCGGTTGGATGTGGTGTACACCAAAGTGAAAGACTGGGAAGGCCGCATTGATCTTTATCTGCCTCCTGAAAAAAATGCTCCTTCACCAATAATCATTAACATACATGGTGGCGGATGGAACCATGGAGTAAAGGAATCCCAGACCGGTTTCAATACTTTCTTTAAAATGGGTTTTGCGGTCGCCAATATGGAATACCGCCTTACCGGGCAGGCAACTGCTCCGGCAGCCGTGGAAGATACCCGTTGCGCATTGATCTATCTTATTAAAAATGCAAAGGCATTGAATATAGATGTCAACAGGATCGTGATCATGGGTGGCAGTGCAGGTGGTCACCTGGCACTGATGGGCGGTTTGCTGGGAAATGACCGTCGCTTTGATGGCAATTGCCCTGGCATGGAGGACATTAAAGTTGCCGCTATTATTGACAAATATGGTATCACTGATGTATGGGATTGGGGGTATGGCAAGAATGTTACCAGCAAATCGGCAGGCGCCTGGTTAGGAAGTAAAGCAACAGATAAGAATTTTGCGATGTCTGTTTCACCCATCAATTATGTGAATAAGAACAGCCCGCCTACTTTTATCGTTCATGGAGATGCAGATCCTACAGTTCCTTATCAGCAGTCAGTGGACCTGCATAAGAAATTCCTGGAAGCAGGCGTGAAAACTGAATTCATGACAGTAAAAGGTGGCCTGCACGGGAAGTTCAGCAAGGAGCAGAATTCCGAATTGAACAAAGCCATTGCGAAGTTTTTAAAAGAGCTGAATATAGCTAAATAGGCTTTCTGGTTTATAGTTAGTCAGGGGCGGCCAAATTGGCTGCCCCTGACTGTTTCTGTGATCCGGGAAGATTGTTTTACTTTTAGGGTTTCCTGAAGCGCCGGAAGGACGCCGTTGCTTCGCCGTCTCGGTATGAGACGTACAGGATAATGAGAAGATAAATCAACAAGAATGGGAAAGATTTCAGGGGCAGGCCGTTCATTCACGGCCAATATTTACATAGCCCTTTTATACAGGCTGGCAATTATCATTTTCCTTTTCCTGGTAAGCCGGTTCATTTTTTTCGGCTTAAACAGGAGCTATTTCCCGGGAATCAGTTTTGAAAACTGGCTGCATATCCTAAGAGGAGGCTTCCGGTTTGACGTGGCAGCTTTGTTTTATGTGAATTCATTGTTCATCCTGCTCTATATCCTGCCATTACCTGTCCGTTACAATGCTGTTTACCAGAAGGCTGCCAAGATTGTTTTTGTTATATCCAATGGACTTGCATTTGCCGTCAATTGCATTGATTTTATTTATTTCCGGTTCACCCTCCGCCGTTCAACGCTGGATGTGGTACGGGAATTTTCCAACGAGAAGGGAAGGGGAGGCAGTTTCTTTTTCCGGTTTTTACTGGATTACTGGTATGTAGTGCTGATCTATGTGGCTTTGATGGTGCTGATGGTTTGGTTGCATAACCGTGTTAAGATCAGGAAGCCGGCAATGATCAATCCCTGGATCTATTATCCATCCGGTATTGTATTAATGGCTTTGATCGCTACACTGATGGTTGGTGGCATCCGGGGCGATTTTAAATACAGCACCCGCCCCATCACCATGAGCAATGCAGGCGAATATGTAAGCAATCCCGGGGAGATACCCCTGGTGCTGAATACACCTTTCTGCATTATCCGGACAGCAGGTCAGCGCTTTTATAAAAGGGAGAACTTCTTTACCGATGAGCAGGTGGAACAGGTTTATACACCAGTGCAGCAGCTTAACGCTGATAAGCCTTTCCGTTATGATAATGTAGTGATCATTATCCTCGAAAGCTTTGGCCGGGAAGGGATCGGTTTTTATAACAGGGACCTGAAAGGCGGCACTTATAAAGGGTTCACTCCTTTCCTGGACTCCTTGTTTTCCAATAGCCGCATCTGCTGGAATTCTTTTGCCAACGGACGTAAATCCATTGATGCCATGCCTTCTGTGCTGGCCGGTATCCCGGCAGGAGAAATACCTTTTGTGCTGACGCCATATGCATCTAATAAAATGAAAAGCCTTCCTTCTATCTTAAGGGATAAAGGATATAATACTTCTTTCTTTCATGGAGCGCCTAATGGTTCCATGGGCTTTAAAGCATTTGCCAACCTGATAAATATCCAGCATTATTATGGTAAGGATGAATACAATAACGATGCTGATTTTGATGGGCTGTGGGGGATCTGGGATGAACCATTCTTCCAGTTCTTTGCAAAAACCCTGGATACGATACCTCAACCTTTCTTCTCCACTATTTTCTCCGTGTCATCGCACCATCCGTTCAAAGTGCCAAAGCAGTACGAAGGCGTTTTTCCTAAAGGGGATCTGCCGATTCATGAATGTATGGGGTATACAGATATGGCTTTGCGCAAGTTCTTTGCGACTGCTTCTACCATGAAATGGTTTAAGAACACGTTGTTTGTGATCACAGCTGATCATGCCACTGTATCGGAGTTCCCGGAATATCAGACAGGATGGGGTAATCTGTCAATTCCCATTGCTTTTTACCATGCAGGAGATAGCTCATTGGTAAAGGTGGATAGCAGTGTAGTGCAGCAGATAGATATCATGCCCAGCGTGCTTTCTTATCTTAATTATAATGATAAACTGGTTTCTTTTGGAGAAAGCATCTTTCAACCATCGAGAAAGAATTTTGCGGCCAGCTACCTGGGCGGTTTTCAATGGATACAGGATGATCACCTGTTGCAGTTTGACGGGCAAAAAACAACCGGCCTTTTCAATTATGATAAAGACCGGTTGATGAAAACGGATCTGCAGAAGGAATTGCCAGGAGTTAAAGACAGTCTGGAATTAAGGATGAAAGCCTTTATTCAGCAATATCACAACAGGCTGATTGAAGATAAAATGCTTCCGTAAATAATAGTGTATCGCAAAGAACGCAAGGTTGCGCACTTCACGATACATTATACCCTTATACAATTCCTGCCAGCTCCAGGCTTTTCTTTTTCAGCTTCCTTATCTCCACATCTTCAATAACAGGATCAGGTGTAAGGATCAGGGAAGTATTATTTTCCTTCCACCAGTTATTGTTTTTCAATTCTTCAAACGCGATCACCCCTACCAGGTATTTTCTTTCTTCCTGCGCATGCCATTCCTCAATCCATTCAAATTTTTCGCGGGGAATATATTGCCAGTCTTCAAAGCTTACATACACACGAAGAAAGACATCATTGCTCAACTCATGCGGATGGTGGTGGTACAGTTTTTTGTACTCATACTTGTATTGATAGCGCAACGCAGAAATATCACTCAGCACAGCAGAAGCAGTGGGGAAACTGCCCGCACCTTTTCCATAAAAGAATTGCTTATCGGCAAAACCACTTTCGATCACCACGCCATTATATTCATTCTTTACAAATGACAGCGGATCCTCCTGCTTTACAAATTGTGGAAGAACAAAAGCAGCTACTTTCCCATTCTGCAGTTTCTTTGCCTGAGCTACCAGTTTGATCTGCTGGTTTTTTTCCTTGGCAACAGTGGCGTCACTGCCACGGATGTTCTGAATACCATTAAACAAAATATTTTCTGGTGATTCAGTGATACCATAAGCATGTGTCAGCAGGAATGTCCATTTATTCAGTGCATCAAAACCTTCCACATCCAGTTTGGGATTGCTTTCTGCAAAACCTAACTGTTGGGCCAGTATCAATGCCTGTTTGAAATCCAGTCCTTCTTCAAACATCTTGGTCAGGATGAAATTGGTGGACCCGTTTACGATCGCTTTGATCGAATGCAAAAGATCATTGTCGTAGTATTCTTCCAGGTTGCGGATTACCGGGATGGAAGCGCAAGCTGCCGATTCATATAAGAATGACTGACCGGTTTCCTGCTGCAACTCAAGTAAAGAGTGCAGATGCTCTGCGATCATTTTTTTACTGGCGCTTACTACATCTTTTCCGTTTTTCAGAGCAGTGGACACTATCTGGTAGGCGGCATTGGCGTCATCGATCACTTCCACTATTACGTTGATCTCGGGATCATTCAGCAAAACGTCTTTATCAGTAGTAAAGAGCTCGGCTGGAGCATTTCTTTTTTTCTCCGGATTCTTAATGCATACTTTTTTGAGGCTTGCTTTAAGAGAAGGCGTTTGTTGCAATACCTTGTATAATCCTTCACCTACTACTCCGAATCCGAATAATCCGATCGTTAACTGTTTATGTGTTTCCATGTTTTTATTGATTCACTATTTTTAAATGATGCGATGTATTTATATGAATGAATTCCCTGAGGGCTGTTTCTATCTTTTCATATTCGAGCAGGAAACCGTCGTGGCCAAAATCACTGGCTATATCTAACAGTTTGGCGCCGGGAATGGTTTGTTGCAGATATACCTGCTCCTCTATGGGATAAAGTACATCTGAACGGATGCCGATCACCAATGCAGCAGCTTTTATGCTTTTCAATGCCAGCTCTGTGCTTGCCCTGTTGCGGCCTACATCATGGCTGTCCATGGTTTGGGTGAGCCGGTAATAACAGATAGCATTAAACCTGTTTACGAGTTTCAATCCCTGGTAGCGCTGATAATTATCAGCAGCATAGGTTATTTCGCCACCGAGCGGAACGAATGCTTTATCCCTGGGCTGTGTGATATCATACCCATTATAGTGCCGGTAAGAAAGCAGGGCAATAGAGCGTGCTGCTGCCAGTCCTTTCTGGCCTGCATCGGCGCGTCTTTCCTGCCAGGTACCGTCTGCTTCTATAGCCATACGCTGGGATGCATTAAAAGCAACACCCCAGGGTGATAGTGCAGCATTGGTAGCAATAGGAACAATATGCTCAAACAATTCCGGTTCTTCAATAGCCCATTCCAGCAATTGCATACCGCCTGTACTTCCTCCAAGCCCGACCAGGATCTTTTTAATGCCCAGCTCTTTTTTCAACTGCTGGTAAGTCCTGATGATATCACGGATAGTGAACACAGGAAAATCATGGTAATAAGGCTGGTTGGTTTCCGGGTTAGTGCTCAAGGGAGAAATGCTTCCATAAGGACTGCCGGGTTTGTTTACACAAATGATAAAATACCGGGAGGGATCAAAGAATTTTCCATCGCCTACGAGGCCGGGCCACCATTCAGCAGGATTGCTGTTGGCGGTGAGTGCATGAAATATCCAGACCACATTATCTTTTGCTGCATTCAGTTTTCCATGGGTAGTATAAGCCAGGTGGTAACCCGGAAGGGTTACCCCTGACTCTAACTGAAATGGATGTTCGTATTTAAAAACAGTCACCATAGGTTTAATTCAATTGCTCTTGTGTTATACGGCCAGTTCTTTTGCAAACACTTTTTCAAAAGCCTGTTCAAAATCGGCTTTGATATCATCGATATGTTCAATGCCTACGCTGATACGGACGAGATTGGGTAATACGCCGGCAGCTTCTCTTTCCTTATCGCTTAATTGCTCATGCGTAGTGGATGCAGGGTGGATCGCCAGTGTTTTTGCATCACCCATGTTGGCCAGATGGCTTACCAGTTTTAATGAGTTGATGAACTTGCGGCCGTTCTCAACTCCGCCTTTGATACCAAATTGCAGTACGCCTCCAAACCCATTGGTCAGGTATTTCTTAGCCAGTGTATGATAAGGGCTGCTTTCCAGACCAGGGTACCAAACAAATTCAACACGCTCATCTGCTTCCAGCCATTTTGCAAGGGTCAGTGCATTATCAACATGGCGCTGCACGCGGAGGCTCAGTGTTTCCAATCCCTGAAGGGTGAGGAAAGAATTGAATGGGCTTTGTGAAGGGCCGAAGTCGCGCAGGCCTTCCACTCTTGCGCGGATGGCAAAAGCGATATTGGGCAGGCCAAGCGGATTGCCTTCTCCAAACACCTCCCAGAATTTCAAGCCATGATAACCCTCAGAAGGTTCGGTGAATTGAGGGAATTTTCCATTGCCCCAATTATAATTGCCACCGTCAATGATCACACCGCCAATGGTAGTGCCGTGACCACCGATCCATTTTGTAGTGGAGTTAACGACTATGTTGGCCCCCCATTCCAGTGGTTTGAATAAGTAACCGCCTGCACCAAATGTATTGTCCACGATCAGGGGCAGGTCATATTCTTTTGCCAGGGCAACGAATTTTTCAAAATCAGGAATGTTCAGCCGGGGGTTACCGATCGTTTCCAGGTAAATGGCTTTGGTGTTTTTATCAATATGCGGAACGAAGCTGTCCACATTGTCGCCATCTGCAAAGCGTACATCTATGCCAAGGCGTTTAAAGGATACTTTGAATTGGTTGTGAGTGCCTCCATACAGGTAGGAAGTGCTTACAAAATTGTCACCGGCCTGCAGGATATTATTCAATGCAAGAAATTGTGCTGCCTGGCCTGAAGCTGTTGCCAGTGCTGCAACGCCTCCCTCCAGTGCTGCAATGCGTTGTTCAAAAACATCTGTTGTCGGGTTCATGATCCGGGTGTAGATATTACCAAACTGGCGAAGACCAAAAAGGTCGGCAGCATGATCCGTGCTGTCGAAAGCATAGGAAGTGGTTTGGTAAATGGGAACAGCCCTTGATTTTGTTGTAGGGTCGATCTGTTGGCCTGCATGAAGTTGCAGCGTCTCGAAATGAAGCTTGTTGCTCATAAAAATGATTTTGTTGAATGAATAAAAAGAAACCGGACTTGAAAACGGGACTGTATGCCCCTTTGGGGTAGGTGATTATGATGCCTTACGGCATACAACAAATGCAACAGATACCTGCGTAATTGTGAGGGAAATTGGTATGGAGTACTGTTGTCATGTATAATCGAGTGCTCTACAAATTTAGTGGACTTCCTTTTCATCTACCAAAAATTTCTTTGTTAAAATTCTTAACGGTTATACTTATGAGATTAACGGTTGTACTTACCAGGAGAGGGGGAGTAGGTTAATTACCGGAAGTGCTTTTTGGTAAACAAAAAAGCTCATCCGATAAATCAGATGAGCTTTTGAATATGTTGGTACACAGTATTTCGAAGCTGAGGTCTGACTTATCTGCCCCGGAATTTCCGGGATGGAATTGGCACCTTGCCTTTCCGCCGTGGCGGAAAAACAGGTTGTCAAGGCTTCATCGGGCCATAACCCTCTGCCTTTCTTGATAAGTGTCTCCCGGACTTTGATCCGGGATCTCCGGACTTTTGGTCCGGAATACAAAGAACTGGCGCAAAGATAAGGCGGCAGGCCGGAATCCCAAATTTCGATCAGATTTAATTTTCAGACCTGTGCTACTAACGGCCGTTAATAAAAAAAGGGCTGCCAAACTGCAACCCCTTTAGTGATATTGGTAGTTAATTATATTATTGCTGAACCGCAGCAGTTTGCTCAATCACCTTTGTACCGGAGTAACGAACAGGTTGGATCTTTACTACTTTCGGAGCTTTGGCTTTTGCTGATTTTGCAGTTTTCTTAGGAGCTGGAGCTGCTTCTGCTACTGGCTCTTCTGTAGCCGATGCGTCAAAAGCTACTGCCGGGTTTTCTGTATTATAAGTGCAACCAAGGCATACATTCAGTGTATTGGCATCTTTATCATAGATCAATACGCCTTCTGCTACGTCTTTGGCATCTTTTGCTGCAGGATCATCACCTATTTTCTGTGCAGGGATCTTGTACACTGCAGGTGATTTTCTGAGCTGAGCTTTCATCCTTCCCTGAGGCAGACCTTCAACCCATACCAGTCCTTTATTAGAAGGATCAAGGGAAATAGTTACTTCTGAAGAAGCTCCTTCCTTATCTGTTACCTGGTATTTACCAAGCACAGGGAATATTTTTTCAGTTGTAAGTGCTTCGGGCATGGGCTGGAGTTTGTAGGTATCAGGGCTCCAGTTATTGTATTTATCCTTGCTTACAGCAGTCATTTCTGTAGAAGTCGTTGTTGTCTGCTGTTTAGGTACGGTGTCGGTTTGGGCGTTTGCGGAAGCAGTCAGTAATATGAATGCTGCTCCTGCCAACATAGCGGTTTTTTTCATAAAGTTTCTATTTTAAAAGATTTGTGTCTTGTTTTCACGGCTTTACTTTTAAATATTGTGCCAGAAATTTGTTTTTGGGGAAAATGGGAAGGATTTTTTTTGGGAGAAGGATATAACTAGTTGAAAAACTGGATGATATTATGGGGTTTATACGAGGGTGGAAGTATCGCCAAGAACGCGCTCTCTTTTGTTTTATCTTCGCTTCCTCCTACTAAAACAAGATTAAAACAAGTTTATTGCCCATGGCGAAGCAGATAGAAAAAGACGATAACATAGAGGTATTCGGAGCAAGGGTGCATAACCTGAAAAATATAGATATAGCCATTCCAAAAAACCAGCTGGTAGTAATCACCGGCATAAGCGGTAGCGGTAAATCGTCGCTGGCTTTTGATACTATTTATTCAGAAGGGCAGAGAAGGTATATGGAAACCTTCGGTGCTTATGCCCGCCAATTCATTGGTGATATGGAAAGACCTGACGTGGATAAGATCACAGGCCTTTCACCGGTTATTTCCATTGAGCAAAAGACAACGAACAAAAATCCCCGCTCCACTGTAGGCACGATCACCGAAGTGTATGATTTCTTCCGGCTTTTGTTTGCCAGGGTTGGTGAAGCCTATTCTTATAATACCGGGAAGAAGATGGTGAAGTGGAGCGAAGAAGAGATCGTGGAAAATATCTTCCGCAGGTTTGAAGGGAAAAGCATCAGCCTGCTGGCCCCGCTGGTACGTGGCCGCAAGGGGCATTACCGCGAGCTGTTTGAAGACGTCCGTAAAAAAGGTTTTCTCAAAGTAAGAGTGGATGGAGAAGTGCTCGATCTGGTGCCGAAGATGCAGGTCGACCGTTATAAGATCCATGATATAGAACTGGTGGTTGATCGTATGCAGGTGACGGACGATTTCCGTGCACGGCTAAGTCAAAGCGTGCAGCAAACCCTGCGTTTGGGAAAAGACCTGATGTTTTTGCTGGTGGCCGGTGGTAAAGCAACTGATGCAAAGAAGAAAACAAAGAGCAGTGAGAATGGTGCGGCTGATACGCTGGTGCAATATTCCAAGATGCTGATGTGTGAAGACACGGGCATCAGCTATGAAGAACCTTCCCCCAATGCATTTTCATTCAACTCATCTTATGGGGCCTGCCCGGTATGCCGGGGCCTTGGCACCACTTTCCATGTGAATATGGAAGCCGTATTGCCCGATAAGGAACTTAGCATCAGCGAGGGTGGAATTGCGCCATTGGGTGAAGAGAGGGATGCATACGTGTTCAGGCAGGCGCAGGAGATCGCGAAGAAGAATAAAATATCCCTCACCAAGCCTGTAAAAGATATACCGGTAAAATCACTCAATCTTTTATTGTATGGCAATGAAGAAGGCGTAGAAGAAGAGATCGACTTTGAGAATATGAAATTTGATCCGCAAGCACCCTACGAAGGTATTGTGAACATGCTGAAACGCTGGTTCAACAATGGCTACAGTGAAGGCCTTCGTGAATGGGCCGAAGGATATATGCAATTGCAGCCATGCGAAAGCTGTGGAGGTGCACGCCTGAAAAAAGAAAGCCTCTGGTTTAAAGTAGATGGGAGAAATATATCTGAGCTGAGCGAAATGAACCTGGACAACCTGGCTGCCTGGCTCGATGGGATTGAGTTGAGGATCGATAATAAGCAAAGAACGATCGCCAAAGACATACTGAAAGAGATACGTGAACGCCTGAAATTCCTTTTGGATGTGGGGCTTACTTACCTGACACTTAACCGTTCGTCCAAGACCCTTAGTGGTGGTGAATCGCAGCGGATAAGACTGGCCACGCAGATCGGATCACAATTGCAAGGCATTACCTATATATTGGATGAACCATCTATTGGTCTTCATCAGCGCGATAACCACCGGCTGATAGAAGCATTGAAAAATCTTCGGGATATTGGCAACAGCGTATTGGTAGTAGAGCATGATAAAGACATCATGCTGTCGGCCGACCACCTGATCGATATCGGTCCTAAAGCCGGTCATCACGGAGGAAGAGTGGTTGCAGAAGGAAAGCCGAAAGACCTGCTGAAACTCGATACACTGACATCAGGTTATCTCAATGGAAAAAAAACTATCCCTGTTCCTAAGGAAAGAAGAAAGGGTAATGGCAAGTTCCTGGAGCTGAAAGGGGCAAAAGGAAATAACCTGCAGAACGTAGATGTTAAGTTCCCATTAGGAAAGTTCATCGTGGTAACAGGTGTAAGCGGCAGCGGCAAATCAACGCTGATCAATGAAACACTTTACCCTGTATTGTCGCATCACGCGTATGGCTCAAGAGTATCTCCACTGGAATATAAATCACTGAAAGGCCTGGAGCATGTTGATAAAGTGATAGAAATAGATCAGTCACCTATTGGCCGCACCCCGCGCAGCAATCCCGCTACTTATTGTGGCTTCTTCACAGAGATACGTACATTGTTTGCTTCCATCCCTGAAGCCAAGATCAGGGGATATAATGCAGGACGTTTTTCTTTTAATGTTAAGAGCGGCCGTTGCGAAGTGTGTGAAGGCGGCGGCATGCGGGTGATCGAGATGAATTTCCTCCCGGATGTGTATGTGCATTGTGAGAAATGTAATGGCAAAAGATACAACCGCGAAACACTGGAGATCCGTTATAAAGGCAAATCCATTGCAGATGTGCTGGAAATGACCGTGGAAGAAGCAGTTGAATTCTTCCAGCCTGTACCCTATATCTATCGTAAAATAAAAGTGCTGGAAGAAGTGGGATTGGGTTATATCACACTTGGCCAGTCTGCAGTAACCCTGAGCGGTGGAGAAGCACAACGTGTGAAGCTTTCAACGGAACTTGGCAAGCGTGACACCGGCAAAACATTTTATATACTGGATGAACCGACCACAGGTCTTCATTTTGAAGATATCCGCCACCTGCTGGATGTATTGAATAAACTCGTAGAGAGAGGTAACACGGTACTGGTGATCGAACACAATATGGATGTGATCAAAGTAGCGGATCATGTAATTGATCTTGGCCCTGAAGGAGGAGATGGAGGCGGTAAGATCTTATTTGAAGGCACACCGGAAGAACTGGTGAAGAATAAGGAAAGCTTTACAGCGAAATTCCTGGAAACGGAGCTGTGATAGTTGAATTTAAAAGGGGTAATGATTTAAGGTTAAATATCAAACCTTAAATCATTACCCCTTTTAAATTATAGCGCTTTAGGCTTTCTTATTGATATCCGGTAAGTTGATTTTCCCCAATACCCACACAAGCCCTGCTATTCCTGCAACCAGGGTGATCCAGAGACCGAATCCCGAGCTGGCGCCGAAACCATCGCTTAAGCGGATAAAAAAGATCAGCGCACCTAATGCAATGGCGCCAAAAGAACCCAGTGCTACTTTCTTAAAGGTATCATCGAAGGGTAGTGTTTTATTACCCAGGAAACAGGCGGCTGCTACTCCAAGCACACCCAGGAAAGACAGGATGCCCCAACTTCTGAAACCATTGACGGACCCACCGCCAAATATTCCCAGGCTGATAGACACCCATGGCAGGAACAGCGCAATCAATGCAACGCCTGCAAAAATGAGAGAATATAATTTCTGCTTGTGAAAGTTCAATTGTTCCATAACAAAATGGTTGATTAGAGTTGAACCTACTCATAAGGCTTTTCGGTATCCGCCCCCTGTTGATTTTGTAAACCTCCATGCGGGAAATGGTCATCTAATATAAGATAGTTTTTTTAAATATGACAACCCTAAAATGAGGGATAGTTTAAGGGCAAAAAAAATCCAATAAGCAGCAAAGGGACATTAATAAAATTGTATACTATGAGAAATAGAGAGTACCAATAGAGAACGGATTAGGTTTATTCAACCGGGTATCAGATTTTATTAAGCCCTTTGCTGCTTATTGGAACAGCATTTAGAATATTACTATATAAAGAACTATTCAATTCGTGTCATTCATTTGCGATTCGCACCATTCGCGGCTCTCACCCACAACTTTCTCCTATCAAACTCATTCGCGCTATTAGCGTATCTCGAAGTTGCCTGTAGCCGTCTCCTCATCCCCTGCAAAAACATGATAAATATATTTTCCTCTTTGCAGGCCGCTCAGCCGTTGGTGATCGCCTTCTTTCATTTTGAAATGCTGCACAAGCGTACTGTCCAGATCGAAAACAAAGAATTCAATTTCCTTGTCATCGTTATCTCTGGCCACTACGTGCATGACCCTTTTTATGGCATCCGGGTAAATCTTTACGGCATGGTTATTCCTGGACGATTGAGTTTTTACTTTCGTTAAAGGCTTCTTTTCATCTACAGGATTAACCGGACTTTTTACAGATACTGCTGCTTGTGAGTGGTATGGATTGATCACCACAAGACAACATAAAACAGTAAGAGAAATCAATGTAGATTTTATCTTCATAAGGGTACGGATTGGTGACTAAGTTTGGGGGTATTCTTAATAGAATACCGGGCAACGCAACTGCCTTTTAGCAGGATCGTCTGTGCCGCCTAACCTTAAACCAAAACGGAATACAGTAGAGAAAAATGCATCGTTCTGATTGGGGTTACCGCGTTGAAAATTCTGCGGATTCACACTGGTAGTACCGTTGCCATAAGTTCCACGATAATATAAGTCCTTTGCCATCGCTGCTTGCGGAGCAGACAAATAATTATCGAAATAAATAGGGTCTATATAATAGTCATGGCTCACATCATCAATGTAGTCGGTGAATAACTGGCGGTGCAGTATTTCAAGGCCGATATAGGCCTTATCACTCAGGTAATATTTGACACCCACTCCCATAGGGATTTCTTTTTGCAGCAGTTTATAGGGTTTGCTGTCGGGATACTCTGCCATACCCTGGCCTTCGAGACGAAGCGGATGCAGTTCCACCCACTGGCCTTTATATAATGTTTTGGGGTTGTATTTCATTACACCAAAACCAATCACACCATAAGGGCGCAGCTTGCCTTTAAGGCCATCATATTTCTCCAGGAAAAAAGTAGGATAAACTTCTGCAGCAATATAACCTTCCAGTACAGAAGTTCTAAAGCTCAGGTTTCTTTTCAGCCTGTCCACTTCAGCACCGCCTTTATTGGGAGCCTGTGCATCATTTCCTTCCAAAACACCCTGGTTGATCGCAACGCGAAAACCCAGGAATTCAGTTGGATATACACTCAGGTAAAGGCCTTTTGCCAGTTTGGTCAAAGGGAAATCAAGGTCCTTAACAAAACGCCTGCCTTCGCCGGCAGAACCGCCAAGGTCGCCCAGGAAGAACATGGGGCCAATGCCAATGCCAAACTCTGCGTGACCAATTTCACCGCCTAAGGATTGTGCATTTGATTGATAGGGTAAAACGCTGCCGACAGCAAATAGCAGCGCAATGAATGCGTGTAGAAGTTTGTTTCTCATAGATTCAGATTTCGGATTTCTCTATTGGATTATAACTGGGAACAAAATAGAGAAAGAAAAATGTATCTATGAAATGTTAAGAAAGGTTTTTTTTATTGTGTAAACTTTAAAGGTTTTCTACTTAGTGAATATACGTTTGGCGGGTCATTTCAATGTGGTCTATACCATCTTCATCATATATATCACTGCTTTGCTGAAAGCCCAATGATTCATAAAAATTCTTAAGGTATAGCTGTGCTCCTATCTTGATCGGAGATGCTCCGTATAATCCAAACAGCTCCTGTATGCTCTTTTCCATTAGTAATCTTCCCAACCCGCTGCCCCTCGCTTGCGGGGATGTTACCACACGGCCGATAGAAGGGGCATCCGCGTAAGATATGCCGGCTGGAACGATCCTGGTATAAGCGGCCAGCAGGTCTCCTTTCCATCCCAGCAGGTGATAGCAATGCTGGTCCTTATTGTCCATATCCTGGAACACACAGTTTTGCTCCACCACAAATACTTCAGTTCTGAGGCGGAGCATGGCATATAGTTCGGGAGCAGTCAGCTCATCAAATTTTTTTAAAACCCAATTGATCATGTAGCCGGTAAAAATTTAAAATAAAATAATATCCTTCTTTCATTATCTGCCCGGAGTGGGCACCACTGCCAGGCTCTCATTCCCATCTTCACTTACGGCCTGTATCCCGAAGAAATAGTTGTCTTTTGAATAAGGCAATTCAATGGATGTATTGCTTGTAAATATTTTCTTTTGCCATACTGCACTCGTTGTTTCTCTTATCAATACATAATAGCCTTTCACTTTCCCGGTTTTGGAAGCTTTCCAGTTCAGGATCGTATAATTGGTCAGCCTGCGCGTTTCCACTTTTACTTCCTGCGGCATGGATGGCGACTTGGCCAGGTTAGCCAGGTTGGAAAGATTCATGGCTGTATTCTTACGCAGGTATTCAAAGTCCATGAACTCCTGAAGATCTCCGTATTGTATACCATTTTCCATTCTTACATCCTGGTGTTGATGATAATAGTTCTCGTTCATTTCAGTGATACGTACGGCAGCGTAGCCACGGTTCACATAAGGGGTATGATCGCCACCACGGAGAAAGCGGTCATTACGGTAGATCATTACCACTTGCAGGTTGTCAACATATCTTTCGCCGATCTCTTTTACATAACGGGCCAGTTGCCGGGCTTTGCCATCATTTTCCAGTCCGAGGTTGCGGATAGTGGAAATAGCACGGCCGGTATCCTGAGTGGAAAATGCTTCGCTGAATACACGCACCTGCGTATTGTTGATGATATTGGTTTCACTGCTGTTATTGCTGCCCATAATATCATTGTTCAGCACTGCTTCAATATTCCAGTTTTCCTTTTTCGCTTTTTCTGCCATAAAGTTGGCACCCAGCAAGCCCTGTTCTTCACCACTCACGGCAATAAAAATGACTGTAGCAGGGAAAGACTGACTGCTCATCACACGCGCACATTCGAGCACTGCAGCCACACCGCTGCCATCATCATTGGCGCCGGGAGCATCACCGGTGCGGTCCATCACACTGCTGCGCATATTGTCAAGATGGCCGCTGATTAAAAAAATGCGATTATCTGAAGGATCACTGCCTTTCAGCGTAGCTACCACATTGCCCAACAGGATGGGCTTATCAACGCGCCGGCCATCGGCAGGAAGAGTTACCGTATCAATAAAAGCCGTTAACCGGCCATTGGATTGCCTGGCAAACTCATTGAACTTGCCCAGCACCCAGTTGCGCGCAGCGCCAATCCCTCTTTTAGGATCGGTTTGTGTGCTTAATGTGTTGCGGGTCCCCAGGCTTACCATTTGTTTGATATAGGAAGAAAGGGAATCCTTTGATACCTGTGCCACCATCTTTTCAATTTGCGGATCGCGGTGAACGATGGTTTGTGCGTTTAAAAATGTAACAGAAAACAGAAGGGTGAATAACAGAATAATCTTTCTCATAAACAGTGGTTGAACTTTAAAATTAGGATATTCGCGCTATTGTTGTATCAAATAATCAACCTATTGAGTGATCAGCAGGGAAAAGGATGTAAAGAATGGAAAATGCAGAGCATATACTTGAAGTAAACCAGTTGTCTGTCCGTAAAGCGTCGTTGCAGGTGCTGGAAAATATTTCTTTCTCGCTGAAGCAGGGTGATCACCTCGCGATAACCGGAGCAGCCGGCAGCGGCAAAACCTCCCTGGCGCTGGCACTGGCAGGAAGGATCTTTTTTACAGGCCAGCTGCAATATGCCGGCAACCTGAATGAACGCATTGTGTGGGTGGAGCAGGAGCATCATTTTAAAAATCTTTCCAATACCAGCAATTTCTATTACCAGCAACGTTTCAATTCGATGGATGCGGAAGATGCGATAACCGTGGCAGCATATCTGGGAGGGAGGCATGTTGCAGAAATGGAACTGCTTCGCCCGTTTGATCTCGGCCGCTTGCTGGATGAACCCCTGATCCAGCTTTCCAATGGGGAAAATAAAAAAGTGCAGATCGCAAAGGCATTGCTGGCTTCACCTAAGGTGCTGGTGCTTGATCAGCCTTTTGTTGGACTGGATGTGAAGGCAAGGGCTTTTCTTCATCAACGGATCAATGAACTCGCAGATAAGGGCATACTGATCATACTGGCGACGCATTCTTCTGAAATACCATCCTGCATTACGCAAGTGATCTCACTGGAGAAAAGCAAGCCGGCGGTTTTTATGGAGAGAAGGGCTTTCGATAACCAGCTGCCATCATTGCCAGTAAAAAAGCAACCACTGAATGAAGCATTATTGAAACGGGTGTTGAATATTACTCCAGGCGGGCAGTTCAATGCAGTTATCCAAATGAAGGAGGTGAATGTGAGCTATGGTGATAAGAAAATATTGCAACAGGTAAACTGGGAAGTGAAGGAAGGGGGGAGATGGTTATTGTCTGGTCCGAATGGTGCAGGCAAATCCACTTTATTAAGCCTTATCACTGCTGATAACCCGCAGGCTTATGCCAACGAAATTTATTTGTTTGACAGGAAAAGAGGCAGTGGTGAAAGCATCTGGGACATCAAAAAAAGGATCGGCTATCTTTCTCCTGAATTGATATTGTTTTTTGACAGCAGCAACAGTGTTTTTGAAGCCGTGGCTTCGGGATTGTTTGATACGATCGGGCTTTTCAGGCAGGTAATGGATGAGCAGATGCAGCGGGTGTATGACTGGCTGGAATTGCTTGGCTTAAGATCGCTGGCGAGAAAAAGATTGAACGAGTTATCGGCTGGAGAACAGCGAAGGGCGTTGCTGGCAAGGGCATTGATAAAAAATCCGCCATTGTTGATATTGGATGAACCCTGCCAGGGTTTGGATGATGAAACGGAAGATGGCTTGCTGGAGTTGATCAATGCGGTATGTGTGGCGGGAAATAAAACGCTGATATATGTGACGCATTATGCGAATAAAAGACCAGAATGCGTAGATAGGATAATACGATTAGAAAAGGGACGTGTGATACAAAGTGGTCTCTTAGAAAATTGATCTTTGAATTATTCACCTTGATGTAAATACATTTTTTCATCAGAAAAAAACATTTTTATCTGGTGTTTTTAGGAGTGTGTTTACTTGGATAGGGGTTGGTCAGGAAATTATCTTGAGATATTTCTTGACGATGGAAGAATCAGCAAAGGATAGTACAAACGACCGGTTATTCGAAACAGAATATGATCCTGCAAAGAATGGGCGCCTGCTTTTTTTCGATATAACTCTTTTTACTTCTCTCCTAAGATTTTGTTTTGATGAGGTTAGTGCTAAACAAAAGCAAACCGCTATTAAGAAATTATTAGCTTCCTTTGAATGGAACTTATTGTATCAGGATAAGACGTCAAAGTGTTCTGTTTATGCAGAGTGTACAGAGATTGAACATAAACATGAATTAAAGACTGCAAAAGCTCTTACTCAAAAAGGGTATGATGTTTTATTTGCTCCGAAAGCAATGTTTCTTCGAGGTGAGAAGAAATTTGATATTTTTTTGATTCGGGGGCATGTAATTATGAAGGCAGACCTCAAAAGTATTTCAACCAAAACGCCTGACCTGATAGCAAA
The DNA here is from genome assembly GCA_001898405.1 of Sphingobacteriales bacterium 44-61. Lineage (GTDB taxonomy): Bacteria > Bacteroidota > Bacteroidia > Chitinophagales > Chitinophagaceae > Terrimonas_A. The sequence goes on along the minus strand of MKTW01000020.1, from coordinate 154,376 downwards.
CCGTATAAAAAGCGGAGCGGACCAGGCAAGCCGGCTTGTAATCGATATTGTATCGGATATTAGCAGAAAAGATTTAATTGATGGATTAAAAAGCGGTATCGAGAGGAGCCGTTTGTTAATTGAAATCCTTCTTTTTTATAATAGTAGATTTTATAGACTTGGCAGGAATGAAATATTGAGCAAAAGAATATACGGCCTAATTAAATAACAAACAGGATTCCTTGGAATCCTGTTCAAGTCTTGATCGTTGGGGGATTATTAATCCAGCCGCCGACACATAGTAAAAATAGAAGAAAAACTTATATCCGAAAAAGTAAAGTCAGTTTATTTTTCTCCTTAGATATAAATAGAGGGAAGAACTCTAAGCTCAAAAATATTTCCTCTAAGAGCATTAGAGGATTTTAATCATTTTGAGAAAATTCTTTCTAATACCCATACTTATCCTTCCACAACGATTTCAAAAACTTTCTTAACTCCTCTTCTCTTGCATTCTTCCCCGGCTCATAAAACTTCTTTCCCGCTATCTCTTTCGGCAAATACTCCTGCGGTGAAAAATTATTTGCATAACTATGCGAATACTCATAATTCTTTCCATACCCCAGATTCTTCATCAACTTGGTCGGTGCATTGCGGATATGCAAAGGCACCGGCAGATCACCATATTGCTGCACGGCTGCCAAGGCATTAGCAATTGCTTCATACGAAGCATTGCTTTTAGGGGAAGATGCGAGATAAACAGCGCATTGGGATAGAATGATCCTTGCTTCTGGATTGCCAATCTTGTTAACAGCTTCAAACGTTGTATTCGCCATTACAAGCGCTGTAGGGTTTGCATTACCGATATCCTCACTGGCGAGTATCACCATCCTCCTGGCAATGAATTTTACATCTTCGCCACCTTCGATCATTCTTGCCAGCCAGTACACTGCTGCATTCGGATCGCTGCCGCGCATGGATTTGATAAAAGCTGAAATGATATCATAATGCTGTTCACCGCCCTTGTCATACAAGGCGATCTTTTTCTGGGCAATGTCCATCACTTTTTCATCAGTGATCACCACATGGTTGCCTGGTTTTTCCGGAACAATGGAATCAGCTACCAGTTCAAGCAGGTTCAGCAGTTTTCTTGCATCGCCTCCTGAAATGCTCAACAGCGCTGCTGTTTCTTTCAGCTCGATGTTTTTTTGTTTCAGCCATTCATCTTTTTCGATAGCTGTTTGCAATAGTTGAACAAGATCCTTTTCATCCAATGCTTTCAACACATATACCTGGCTGCGGCTGAGCAAGGCGCTATTCACTTCAAAAGAAGGGTTTTCTGTGGTAGCACCTATCAATGTCACCACTCCCTTTTCTACTGCACCCAGCAATGCATCCTGCTGACCTTTATTGAAACGGTGAATCTCGTCAATAAATAAAATGGCACTTGCTTTTGTTTGTGCTTCTGCGATCACTTCCCTCACTTCTTTCACACCAGAACTGATCGCACTCAGTGTATAGAAAGGTACTTTCAACGTATTGGCAATAATATTTGCAATCGTTGTTTTACCGGTACCCGGCGGGCCCCAAAGGATCATTGACGGGATCCGGCCATTCTCTATAGCCTTCCGCAAAATGCTGCCTTTGCCAGTCAGATGCTGCTGACCGGCAAGGTCATCGAGAGTAGTAGGACGTATTCTTTCTGCTAATGGAACCATTTCTGAGTCAGGAGTCTTTAGTCGGGAGCCAGGAGTTGCCCAGGCATTAGCCTAAAACCTCCATTCGAACCCGGTCTGCCAATAATTTTAGCAAATTTCGGAATTTTTTTGGTTATTCAACAATTGTCAGATGGCGGGGTTTTTAGTATTTTGATCTTTAATAGGTAATGAGATTCAAACATATACGATATAAATGGCTATTGCTGCTTTTTTTACTGGCTGTGGAATATGGTTATGCACAAACCATTTCTGCAGAGCAGAGCTATGCCGCCAATTCACCTGGTGTGGGAATGGTGCAGACTGTTTTCTCCGGTACTGTGTACGTGAGTAAAGTGGAGATGAATGAGACTCGTTTCAACCGGCTGGTTGATTCGGTAAAACGACTGGATACCTCAGGCACGATGTTTACCCCGGAAGAAAAACTCGACATCGTGGTGAAAGCTTTGTACAATAACCCCTTCCGTTTCTTTACGCGTACCACAGAATATTTCAGGCAGCAACACCGCATCTTTTCATCCGGCTCCGGCTTTTTTATTACAGGGGATGGATACTTCATTACCAATTGCCATATCATTGATAGAGATAATGCCTATATCCGCCGCCAGTTCATCCTTTCCACTTTTAAGGACGTGACAGACGCCAATATCCGCTCCCTTGAGCGGTCATGGGCGATGACTTTGTCTGATGAACAGCGGGGCCTGCTTAACGATGCTTACAGTGTTATTTATTCACAGGTATCATCAATGATCATTTTTGATCTGAAAAAAGAAATTTTTGTTCAGTTCAGGATAGATAGCGATAAAGGTGATTTTGTGACCAGGCGTTTACCTGCAACTGTTATTGTCAGCGGTAAGGCTATGCCTGGTAAAGATGTTGCTGTGTTGAAAATAGATAGCGTGAAACAGATGCCGACCTTACCGGTTAGCACCGATCCGATGGTAAGGATCGGTAGCCAGGTGCTGGTGTTTGGTTATCCTGAACCGGTCACATCCAATGCCTTTTTAGCAAAAGAAACTAATATAGAGCCATCGCTGACAGCAGGCGTGGTAAGTGCGATTAAGCGTTCTATTGGTGGATGGCCGGTGATACAAATGGATGCCATCATCACGCATGGCAGTAGTGGGAGCCCTGTGTGCAATAGTAGAGGAGAAGTGATTGGCCTTGCTACATTTGGCAGTCTGGAACAAAAGACCGGTAGCCTTGCCGCCGGGTTTAATTTTGCTATCCCTGTATCCGTAGTGAAAGAGTTTTTGGATTCCGCTATGATCCATCCTGAAATGAGCCGTGCTTCGATCGCTTACAATAAGGCCATCGGTCTTTTCTTTGAAGGTTACTATTTCCGTGCAAAACGGATGTTTGAATCCGCTGCCAGGCTTAACCCCTCTTATCCTTTACTTACCTATTATATAGAAGAAAGCAACCGGAAGATAAAAACGGGTGAAGATAAAGAAAGCTTTTCCCAGCAACTGGTCTTCCGTATTCTTGCCGTTTTAATGATACTGGGCGGCATATACGTTTATTACCGTTGGCAGCAACAACGGCAGAAGAAAAACCCTTCCAGGTAAACGACCTGTATGATCATCAGGCGATGCGCTGCAGCAATGTAAGCCTGCGGTAAATACTTTCTTCAATCTGTATCAGCTCATCATGATGCCCTCTTTCCACGATGCAACCATCCTGCATAACGATGATCTCATCTGCTTCTTTAATGGTGCTGAGGCGATGGGCGATCACAAGAGTGGTGCGGCCTTCCATCAATTTATTGAGTGCATCCTGTACGGATTTCTCCGCTTCGGTATCCAACGCAGAAGTGGCTTCATCCAATATCAGGATCGCCGGATTTTTAAAAACAGCTCTTGCAATACTCAGGCGTTGACGTTGCCCTCCCGAAAGGCGTATGCCACGGTCACCAATATTGGTTTGATATCCCTGTTCTGTTTGCATGATAAAATCATGTGCATTGGCAATTTTTGCTGCCTGTATCACTTCTTCTTCTGTAGCATCCGGTCGTCCTAATGCGATATTATTGAAAATGGTATCATTGAAAAGAATGATCTCCTGCGTTACAAAACTCATCTGGCTCCGCAACGATTCCATGGTGTAGTCTTTTACACTTTTGCCATCGATCAATACTTCTCCTGAAGTGGCTTCATAAAAGCGGGGGATGAGATCGGCGATGGTTGACTTACCCACACCGGAAGGGCCTACTAATGCAATGGTCTTTCCTTTTTCAATAATGAGATTGATATTCTTTAATACAGGCTTTTCATTGTATTGAAATGATACATCCATCAGTTCGATCTTTTCTTTAAAGCTATTCAGTTCTACAGCACCGGGCTTATCGGCGATCTCAACCGGTTTTTCCAGTATTTCCAGGATGCGCTCACCGGCTGCCTGCCCTATCTGTATATTGGACAAAGCCACTACAATAGCTTTTGCCGGTCTTATCACTTGTGAAAAGATGGCAATAAAAGCGATAAAAGCGCCTGCTTCCAGTCCTCCGTCTTTGCTTAATACCAATCCACCTCCATACACCAGTATACAAGCAACTACAATGACACCCGCTGCTTCGGAAAAAGCAGGCGCCAGTTCTCTTTTATTGAAACTGGCCAGGCTTGCTTTACGGTAAAAGTCATTTTCACGGCTGAATCTTTTCAACACAAAACCTGTAGCATTAAATGCACGGATAATGCGCATGCCGAGCAATGTTTCATCAATGATCGTAAGCAATCTACCCATAGAAGCCTGTACATCTTTGGCTTCCTTCCGGAGTTTCCGGGTAACTGCCGCAATAGCAACAGCAGAAATTGGGATGACCAGCAATGTGAACAGGGTCAGTTTTGCAGAGATCGCAAACAAGGCAATGAAATACCCGATCATTACATACGGCTCTTTGAACAAAACTTCCAGCGAACTGGCTGCAGCGCCTTCAATACCGTACACATCACTGTTGAGCCGGGAGATAAGATCGCCCTTGTGTTCTTTGGTAAAATAGCCCAGTTGCAGCCGGTTGATTTTATCGAAAAGCGCTTCCCTTAACCTTTTTACCAGGAGGGTGCGGGTATTGATCAAACGACGTTGTGCCAGGTAACGGAAGAGATTGGTCAGCACCACTGCAGCAACGATCATGCCCGCCATGAAGTAAAGGGCATAAGCAGGGTTATGTGTTTTAAAATTATAGACGAGATGATAAAAATAATCTTTGAAATAGCTTGCTGAGAGGCTGAACTCCGGTGCCACTGCATATTTAGCATTATCAGCAGCACTGCCGGGATCAAAGAGAAAATTGAGCAAAGGGATGATGAGCGCGAACTGGAACACGCTAAAGAACACACCTATCAGCGTAAAGCTAAAAAATGGAACAACAAATTTATGATAGGGTTTAATATAACTCAGCAAACGCCGGTAGACCTTCATGTTACGGGTTTAAAAATTAATAAAGTGAACGATATACATTTAGATAAGCTTTAGCGGCTTTGGTCCAGCAGAATAATTCGCTTCGCTGGCGGATTATTGGTTCCATACTGGCTGCGGTGTACTGCTTCATACCCTGGCGAAAAACATTTTGCATGTGCAGCGCGCTGAAATCACGGAAGTAAAAAGCGGCAGAACTGCCAATTTCAGGTAAAGCGGTTTTATTGGACAGGAAAACCGGCTTGCCTGCGGACATGGCTTCCGTAACGGGCAACCCAAAACCTTCAGCAATGGAAGGCAGGGCAAATGCGTAGCAGTTCTGATAATACCACGATTTCTCCGGTTCAGATATATTACCCAACACCCGCAGGTTATCTTCTACCCGCATGTCCCTGGCTGATTGTTGGATGAAATCGAGATAACTGGGATCATCCAGCCTTCCTGCTATCAGCAACTCCAGGTCCTGTTCCTGTTGCAGTAAAGGGAGCAGGACATGAAAGTTTTTTTTGCGGCACATCACTCCTAATGAAAACAGGAATGGCCTTTCCGGTTTATAGGAATAGCTATACAGTTCAGGGCTTTTGAGTTCGTTGGTGCCGTTATAGATCACATATACAGGCTTGGTACCCGTATCGCAATATTTTAATACGTCCTGCCGGCAAAAATCTGAGATGCACACAATGGCATCAGAGCGGTCGATGTTCTTTTGGAGATGATGCAGGTAGCTGGCTTTTTTAAGCTCTTCCTTCTTCTCGTATATAAAATTAAGGTCATGAATGGTTAGCACTACCTTAATGCGCCGGTTGCGTTTGGGGACGTAAGCTGAACTCTGGTATGTACAATGCCAGATATCAAATCCTTTTAACGGAGGCATATAAAATTTCTGCAATGAATGCTGCCTGATATACTGGGTAGTATCGCCAAATTTCCCAAGTATCTGTTGCGGAACAAAGAAGTTGATCTCTTCCCTGCGGGGGTCTGCCTGTGTTCGCAAATGCAGACCCAGGTTAAGACTGTAATGATAAAGGCCGGTATTGAAATACTTCATTCTTTCACAATCGAACACAATTCGCTGCAACATATACAAGATAGTTGGAGATGAATAAAAATTAGTGGAGTTCGGTTGCAAGCATGATATGAACTCCTTGCAAAATCCATACCGTTCATAAGTACAGATCAGCTGATTCAGAGCCTGACACCAGGTTCACATGTACCGTTGCTTTATCACCATAAAATTTTTTTATAGTCATAAAGATTTTAAAAAAATGGTTTGTTAAAAAGAAAGTGGCAGGAAATATGATGAGTTTTGCTGCCACTTGATTGAATCAAATTTTTATGAATGAAGTAATTCTTGATTGCGACTTAATGCGGTTTCCCAATTCCGGATTATATTATTATTGTTTAAATCTGGGCAATCATGTTCAGGATCATGTAGCAGGAAACGCTGATATAAAGATCAGACATTATATACCACGATCTGAGGTAAATACTTTTAAGTATAGAATTAACAATATTATAGAGCGATCATTTCACCGGTATTATAAACCTTTCCTGAATCAATGCAGGATCTGGCATGCCCCCTTTCAATCAGGGCGCATTATCCCGGACAGGAGAAAATACCGGCATATCAAGGTTTTGTTAACGATACATGACCTCAATTCACTGCATGAAGGCAAGCCACTGAAAGAACAACAGAAAAGCATTGCACATACGCAGTCAATGATAGACAGAAGTGATGCTATTGTGTGCGTGTCTGAATTCTGCCGGAATGATGTGCTGAAAAATTGTGATGTAGGTAACAGGCCCCTTTACGTTATTCATAATGGAACCCAGCGTGTGCTTGAACCCCGCCCGCCACTTTCATCCTGCCGCCCCAGCGGGCCCTTCATGTTTGGCATGGGATATGTAAACCGGAAAAAAAATTACCATGTGTTGCTTTCACTGGTAAAGGACAGTGGGATGGACCTGGTAATTGCCGGCCGGTTGGATGAGACCGATTATGTTGAATCTATCCGCAGGGGGGCTATCGCCATGGGCATTGATCATCGTGTGCATTTACCTGGCCCGATATCTGAAGAAGAGAAAGCGTGGTATCTGCGGAATTGTACCGCTTTTGTACATCCTTCCCTGGCTGAAGGTTTTGGGTTCCCGGTAGTGGAAGCTATGCAATTAGGGAAACCTTTATTTCTTTCCGACCGAACATCATTACCAGAGATCGGTGGTGATCTTGCCTTTTATTTTTCATCATTTGAAAGGGAGTATATGCGAAAGATTTTTCACGAAGGTATGCAACGATATAAGCGGGAGAATATGTCAGACGCTTTGATCAACAGAAGCAAATTGTTTGATTGGCAAAAGAATACAAAAAAATATCTTGAAGTGTACCAAACCTTATTATAATTATATGTGGAATGAAACTATAACACCCGTAGAAACACGCGAATGGAATACCTCCCTCATATTCGATGCAGGAAGACGCAGGTCTGAACTTTGCAAAGCAAAGGACTGGCAAACCGATTGGTATAAACGATGGGCTTCGGAAATACATGAAGTTCCCCGCTTTCATCGAAAGCAATGGGAATATACTTATATACTTCAATCACTTTGGGAAAGAGGCTGTATCGCTAAAGGTCGTAAAGGTTTAGTATTTGCCGTAGGCTCAGAGCCTCTACCCTCTGTGATGGCCAATTATGGTTGTGATATTACTGCTACCGATATTTTTCCTGAAGAAGGAAAAGAGAAAGGATGGGAGAATGGGGATCAGCTTTGCTTCGGACTTGAATCGCTCAACAAACGGGGCATCACTGATGATAACACTTTGCGTGAGCACGTGCAATACCGGCCTGTTGACATGAACGATATACCTTCCAGTTTAAGAGAGTTTGATTTTACCTGGTCCAGTTGTTCTTTTGAACATCTTGGGAGCATTGAGAGAGGATTGGATTTTCTTCTCAACCAGATGAACACACTTAAACCAGGCGGATGGGCCGTGCATACTACCGAGTTCAATATTTCTTCCAACGAAAAAACATTGGACACTGGCAATACGGTGATCTTCCGTATGCGCGATCTGGAAAAACTGGCTGAGCAGCTACGTGCAGAAGGGCATTTCGTAGAAGAATTGGATTATTCCCTGGGTGGTCTTCCTGAAGACTTTATGGTGGATGTATATCCTTACAAACAGGATATACATCTGAAACTCCAATTGAACGAATACGTAGTTACTTCTATCGGACTTATTATACGAAAGAAGAAAGAACGGAAAATATTTGGATTATTTTAGATCAAGTTTGATCTGAAGTTCCTCGAACTGTTTTTCATCAATCGTTGCAGGGGCATCCAGCATTACATCACGGCCGCTATTATTTTTAGGGAAAGCGATAAAATCGCGGATGCTTTCGCTGCCACCAAGGATGGCGCAAAGGCGATCGAAGCCAAAAGCAATACCGCCGTGTGGGGGGGCGCCATATTCAAATGCTCCAAGCAGGAAGCCAAACTTATGGAGCTGCTCTTCTTTGTCCATGCCCAATGCTTCGAACATCTTTTCCTGCAGCTCGCGTTGATAGATACGGATAGAGCCACCGCCGATCTCGTTGCCATTTAATACCATATCATAAGCATTGGCCTTGATATTGGCATAAGGGTGTTTAAGATATTCTGCTGCATTGCTGATCACCGGGTTGTTGGAGATCATGGTTTCAATATCAGAAGGCTTGGGTGATGTGAATGGATGGTGACGGGCTACCCAGCGGTTGCCTTCTTCGTCGTATTCAAACAGAGGGAAGTCGAGCACCCACAGCAATTTAAATTCATTGTCTTTGCGCAAGCCGAGGCGTTTGCCCATTTCAAGACGTAATTCGCTGATGGCTTTCCGGGTCCGCTCTTCATTGCCGGCAAGTATCAGCACGAGGTCGCCGGATTGTGCACCCGCAGCATCTGCGATCGCCTTCAGCCGTTCTTCAGAATAAAATTTATCGACACTGCTTTTGTAAGTGCCATCAGTATTGACTTTAATAAATACAAGGCCTTTCATGCCGATCTGCGGGCGCTTCACCCATTCAGTCAGCTCGTCTGTTTGTTTACGGCTGTATTCACTGCAGCCGGGTACAGCAATGGCCAATACCGTTTCTGCTTCATCAAACACTTTAAAGTCTGCACCATTGATCAGTGCAGCATTGTCTTGTTTGTTTATATAAACGGAAGATGGTTTCTTCAGGTTGAGCAACGACATACCAAAACGGATATCAGGCTTGTCATTACCATATTGCCACATGGCATCTTCCCAACTCATGCGCTGTACTGCTTCAGTATAATCTATCCCTTTTACTTCTTTGAAAATGGATTTGACCATGCCTTCAAACATGGCAAGGATATCTTCCTGCTCCACAAAAGCCATTTCACAATCGATCTGCGTGAACTCAGGTTGACGGTCGGCACGGAGATCTTCATCCCTGAAGCATTTAACGATCTGGTAATACCTGTCGTATCCGCTCACCATCAATAGTTGTTTGAACGTTTGTGGTGATTGGGGCAATGCATAAAATTGACCTGGGTTCATACGGGAAGGCACCACAAAATCGCGTGCACCTTCGGGCGTTGATTTGATGAGAAAAGGAGTTTCAATATCCATGAAACCCTTGTTATGCAAATAATTTCTTGCAGCGCGGTTAACGGCATAGCGCAGCTCCAGGTTTTTCTTGACAGCATTCCTGCGCAGGTCGAGAAAGCGGTACTTCATGCGGAGATCGTCGCCGCCATCCGTTTCATCCTGGATAGTAAAGGGGGGAACAGCTGATTTATTCAATATTTTAAAAGAGGTAATAATGATCTCGATATCACCGGTGGGCAGTTGAGGATTTTTATTGGTCCTTTCCTGCACAGTGCCGGTAGCCTGCATCACGAATTCCCTTCCCAAAGGGTTTTCTTCCAGTTGTTTATTCAGCTCTTCACCAAATAAAAGCTGTGTAATGCCATACCGGTCGCGGAGGTCAACAAAAGTGATAGCCCCGAACTTGCGGACGGTTTGCACCCAGCCGGCCAGGGTTACTTGTTTGGAAACATCGCTGATTCTTAATTCGCCACAGGTGTTCGTTCTGTACATAATATATATGGTATAACGCTTAGGAGTTGAAAACGCCCGGTGCCGGGCTTTTAATGGGCGCAAAGATAAGAAAGACAGGCATTTTGAGTGGAAGCGTTTCAAATTTGGCCTTTGAGCCCCGGCTGATCAATAAAATCACGGATAATAAGCGCCTTTGGCAATCTCGAAGGGAAAATCCCGTTATCCATAAGTAAACCAGGCAGATGGCCAGCTCCACCTTACCAGTTGGTTTGTCTGTATCGTAGATTTACGGATGTGGAAATACTGCGGGACGCTTGCATATAACACGTTCGTGGATTACATTTATGAATCAACCGTACGCTATTATGCAATCACTCCTGCGAAGGCTGAATAAGTTATTTGCGCGTGTACCACCAAGAGTATCAGCCACCCCGGCTGAGGAAGTGGAGGTTGATGAAGCTACATTCAATCATTATTCGTTTGTTATCGGCAGCGTTTTCTCTTACTTCAATGATCTTTCACCTGAATCAAAAAAGAAATTCGTACAAAGGGTATATCAGTTCAGGTCGCAGAAGCGATTTCATTATATCGGATTGGAGAATAATGAAGATACAGCTGTGCTGGTCAGCTCTTCGGCCATACAGGTAACGTTTGGCTTAAAGAATTACCATCTTTCCTATTTCAAGGATATCTACATACTGGCAGATGCTTATCACATGGACAATGATGATGAATTGTACATAGGGCATGTTGCGCCGGATGGCATCTATCTTTCCTGGAAGCATTTCCTGTATGGTTATTCCTACAAAAGCAAGAATGATAATATCAACGTGGCTGTGCATGAAATGGCACATGCTTTATTGCACAATAATTTCTTTGCCCAATACGGAGCCGATCTTCATTTCCGGCTCAATTACGAAAAATTCTCTACCAGCACCGGGCAGATACTGGCCGACGTGATCACCCGCCGCCGCAGTTACCTGCGCAGCTATGCATTCAGCAATATGCACGAATTCTGGGCCGTAAGTGTAGAGGCGTTTTTTGAAAATCCTTCCGGTTTGAAACAGAATATGCCTGATCTGTATGATGCTTTGTGCCGGGTGCTTAATCAGGATCCGGGAACAAAGGAGAAATTGTTGGCGTAGATACTATCACCTTCTGCTCAAAATCTTCTCAAACCTTCTTACATCAGCATCTTTCGCTATTGGCAGATCATATAAAAGATAATCGGTCAGCTGCCTGGCAAAGAAAGGAGCTAAAGAACATCCTTTGGTGCCCATACCATTCAATATTCCGACGGAAGAGTGCAAAGGATGCAAACCTGCAAATGGCCTTCGTTCCAGTGTGGCCGGCCGCAAGCCGGAACGGTGGGCAACAATTTTGAAAGGGATTTTCAACCATTCTTTCATCACCTTCTCTGTATTCTCGCGGAAAACAACAGTTGGCCCCGCATCATCAAAATCCCATACATAACTGGCTCCGATCCAGAAAAGATCTTTTTCCGGCAGGGGCACCAGCATCATGGACTTTTTATAAATATTGTGTTCAGGCAGGCCGGGTATCTCAGCAATCAGTGCTTCGCCTTTATTGGGTGCAAAGGGCAATTGTTTGAAGTAAGGGTTGTTGAAGCTGGCCGGCCCATCACAGAAAATGACCTTTCGGGCAGTGATATCCTTATATTGAATATGGTCAGATGATACCTTTAATGCAGTGATATCAAAACTTTCTTCCCGCAAAAAGCCAGCAGCATTCAACACTTTACGCCATGCAGGCAACAGGTTGTCGAGATGCGCTGTGTACACAGGTCTTATTTCACCACAGCCAAATTCGTACTTAAAGAAGGTATTGAAATGATTTTGTTCGGGATAAGCATGAACATACTGATCACCTGTCTCGATCTTTTGTAAAAAACTTTCCCGCATAAAAGGATTGGGAAAGAAATCAATAATATTCTTTTGGGAAATGGCGTTGATGGATAATTCAGTTCCGATCTCTGTATATGCCTGCCAGGCATATGGCAACACTTCTTCCACTTTCCAGACTGTAACGAGGCGGCGACCGGTAACAGGATTGATAATACCTGCTGCAATGCGGGAAGGGCTATCCGGATAAGCATCATCCATTACTATCACCGATCTTCCTTCTTTCTGCAAATAGTAAGAAAGGAAAGTGCCACAAACACCTTGACCAATAATAAGGAAATCAGTTGTCATCGAACAAAAATACCCAACAAATAAAACAATATCTATTTTAGTCCTCCCTTCCCGTCTTCCCGCCTTACCGGTAAGTTTTTACCGGTAAGGCGGGAAGACGGGAAGGGAGGACTAGGAGAGAGTCATTCCGAACTATTTTTCCTGGCGTAATATTCACCGTTTGCGTACAGTCTTTTCCCTTTAATTTTCACAACTGTCTTTCCTGGTCCAGAATATGGTTCGTATAAGGTGATCTTGTGAATATTGTTCCCTATTGTAGCAGGGATGCTGCCAGGATATGTAAATGAGCGGTAGCCGTCCAGGTAGAAGACCAGTGTATCGTTCTTTTGGAAATCCTGTGCAAAGAAATAAAGCGTATTGCCAAAATGAGGTTTGGGCTTTGCCCGTGGCAATTGAATAGATCTGATGTTTACCTGTTCTCCATAACGGTTCCAGAAGTTGAACGAAGAAATGGAGGTGAACCGGCTGATTGAATCATTCGCCATACTGTTTGTGTATGGATCATTGCTGGGGGAAGAACTGAGTAGCAGCCGTCCCCGTTCCAGTTTCCATTTACCATCGGTGTAATAAAACAGGTTGCGTGTGGTATTGTCTGTACCGATCTCAACGGTTTTGCTTCCGGGGTATACCCATTCAAAAGTACTGTCGGTTTTTAACAGCAGTTGTGCACCGGTATTTTTATCGGCGTGATAAATACCGGTAACCTGGCTGGTGGTTTTGCAGGAAAATAAGGCCAATAAACAGAGTCCGGTGATCAGGCGGCAGATCATCATAAAATGAAGATAAGCCATTCGCATAAAACGAATGGCTTATCCTGTATTCTTTTCCGGTACAATTTATTGAACAGTGATGCGGATGCCTTCACTGTGTGCGCTGAACTCAGGAGCGTACATGGATTGAATGGTACTGATGCCATTGCTGAAATTACCTGAGTGGGTAACGAACAATGAATATTCAAACACATAAGTGCCTTTACGCAATTTATCAAAAAAGAAATGTGTTGCAGCATCACGGGTGCTTTCATAATAACCCAGGCCGTCCTGCCATTTATAACTGCTCAACACGTTCACGGGCTCCAGGGCAGAAGCGCGCATATCTTTCATGTGCATGTACTCCATATCCCTGTCGGCCCGGAGTTCAATACGGACGCGGATCTTATCACCGGTTTTCAGTTTATCGCCATCTTTTACCGGCGTTAATACAGGCCCTCTGTCTGAATTGGTTTCTATAAACAGTTTCTTTTGCAATTGCAGTGGGGTGGCAGCGCCGGTGATCTTATCGAGGTCTTCAAAATATTGCCAGTACATGCCTCCCCAGGTGGCACCGGTATTATTGCCGGTGGATGAAACTGTAACAGCTATATTACCCATTTCCGGTTTAATGTCTGCCGGCTGGAATGTTTTGCTGAAATAACCGGTTCCGGCTTCCTGCTGGCTATCGGTGGATCGTACGATTGTACTGCCCAATTGAATGCTTACCTGGGGCTCCTGCGTCAACCAGTTGCTTCCCTGCAGCAGTAAAGCATAGCAGGCTTCTGCTGTAGCTTTGGTCGATTCCCAGCTATTGGTCTGCTTGTTTTTCAATAACCAGGTGCGAAGATCATCTACTGTTTTAGTGTCCTTGCTTATTTCGCTGAATGCTTCGATCAGCAATGACTGCCGCTCGACAGGTGCTTCATACCACCACCAGCCACGGTTGGCATCTTTCCAGTACATTCCCAATTCTTCATTGTTGATGGATGTTTCTTTCAATGATTTAAGTATTGCAGCAGGTGTTTTAATGTCTCCCATACGGTGCAGCGCCAGTGCGGTCATACCCTGCATGTATTTGTTACGGCTGGTCCAGTTTTGGGGCAACCGGCTTTTAAAATAGGTATATGCTTTTTGCGACTCCGTAAGGATCTTGTAGTTAGGGAAAAAACTGCGCATATAGAAATACTGGATCACACTGTAATCGGGAATATATTTAGAGAGATCGGTTTTGTATTTCACCAGGTTATCATAATCCTCTTTGATCTTCCTGTCGAGGTAAGGGATGGCCGTGCTCAGCACCTGTTTCAGTTTTGTCTCTTGCCCTGCAGCGATTCCTTTCAATTTTATCAGGTGACCAATACCTGTAACAATATACTGGGTCATATAACGATCGTCAGGACCGCCTTTGAACCAAACAAAACCGCCATTGCTGCTTTGCAATTGCTTCATTTTTTCATAAGCGCTATTGAGCTCTCCACTCATGCGCAGCATATCAAAGAGCAAAGCGATATTCTGTTTTTGCTGTGCTTCTGTTTTTGCAGCCAGCACCCAGGGTGTTTCCTCCAGTAAAATTGATTTTAATTCAGGATTTTTCTGAAGATTGCTGAGCAGGGCCGCAGTGTCGGTTTTCTTCCATTGTTCAAACACCTGGCGTATGCGCGGTGCAGAATTCGCAATAAAAGAAGCCAGGGAATTGGCATAATAACGGTTCCAGGTTTGCTCTGCACAATCATAGGGATATTCCATCAGGTAAGGCAATGCCTGTACTGCATACCAGGCTGGGTTGGAAGTGTATTCTACTGTAAGAGAATGCTGCTTTAGTGATGTGCTGCTGCCGGATTGCTTCAGTTTGTCAAAAGAAAAATTCTTTGTACCGTTTCCGCGCATGGGCAGGCTTATTGTTTCAGTCACCAGCATACGGTTGCTTAATACAGGTAAACTGTTTTCTTCACCATCACTGAAATTGTCTGCTTTGGCTACCACGCGCCAGGTCAGTGGCTCGGTAAATGAAGAAGGGATAGACAAGGGGAAGAAAACAACTGTGCTCTGACCTGCAGCTACCTGGAAACTTTTACTGGTTTCTTTATTGTTAAAGATCGCGTTCACAGGTTCATTGGTAGCGGCATTGAACAATTGCAGCTCTGCATTTCCGGACAATTGTTTTTCCGAAAGGTTCACGATCTTGGCATTGAATACCAGTTGATCACCTTCCCGGAGAAAACGCGGCGGGTTGGGCTGCACCATCAGCTGTTTTTGCGTAATGATCTCTTTCTGGCTGTAACCAAAAGCAAGGTCTTTTGTATGAGCCAGTGCCTGGAACTTCCATTTGGTAAGGGCTTCAGGCATGGTGAAAGAGAATTCGATATCGCCGTTGCTGTCTGTTCGGAGATCGGGGAAGAAGAAAGCTGTTTCATTGAAGTTGGTGCGGATTTGGGTGGCTGGGTTTTCAGCTTCCTTATTACCTTTCTCCTCCTGGGATGAAGTGCTGACAGTGTATTTCATTAGCTTGGAGGGATCATTCGCTTGCTCGGCCGAGTCGACCATGATCCCGGCAGCTTTACTTTCAAGCGCCATAGAAGGAGCGGCAGCGAAAGCACGCATTTCCCTTCTTACTCCATATCCTGCAGAAACTATATCAGATTGTGCAAAGAATAAGCGGTCATAATCCTTGATAAGATCCTTTGCTGTATAAGGAACAGGCCGTTGGAAAGATTCAATCCTCATAAAGTTTTGGCGATTTTCCCAGGACCTTCGCTGGCTATATGAGGCCCATATGTAAGGTTTATCCCAATTGTGCTCACTGAACTGATCAAGCGAAGCATCATACATACTGGCTAATATCTCTGCTGCTGCTTTTTCATTTTTGTACCCGCTGATCTTAAGTTTCCATTTTTCGTCGCTGCCAGGAAGGGTTTTGTCCCGGTAAGTAGCGTATTCTATCTGCAATTCTTTATTGCTCCAGGGCACAGGGATAACTACATAATTAAAATAAGACCGGTTATGTTTTACAAAAGCCCAGCTTACTCCATATCCACCGCGCTCAGCTTCCGTTGCAGAGAATGTGATATCCTTTTTCTCATTATTCAGTTTAAGGAATGAGTAGCTGATATCGGCACTGTCCTTGCCGGGCAGGGTTTTATCCAACTGCTGCACAATGAACACATCATTCGCTGAAGTACCGAGCCTAAGCGTTGTATTTTCCCCGGGTTGGATAGGCCTGGGACCTTGTGTCCATACATATTGGGGCTGACCCAACTGCTGGCTTTTTTCATCAAACAGCTCTATGTATTTAAGGTCTTTTACTTCTGCACCATTCTTGTCTTTAGTAAATATTTCAACGGAGTAATAACCGGGAGCAGGTTTAATTCCGCTTACCGGGAAAGGCATGCCTTCTTTTACCGAATCAGTTTTTTGCCATAAAAGATTTTCTTTGTCCCAACTGGCGGGGTTGGTTTCATCGTTGTATTCATCATGGGGGAAATATTGGATGTATTCCTCTTTATTCATTACAAACTGGTCAGGTCTCTCCCAAAAACGTTCCCTGATCAGCCTTTTCTCTTCTTTCAGTTTGGTTATTTTCACAGTTACAGCAGCCGGTTCAAATTCACCGTTATTGTTTTCAGTGCGGATGGAAAGTTTGTTCAGGCTGTCTGCTGCTATACGGGAAGGAATATCAGTTTTTAATAATAATGCTTTATAGCTGACGGAAACATTTTTTTCTCCGCTTCTTGTTTCACCATTGATATCCGTAATGTCTGCATACACCACATAATCAAAAGCAGGCTCCAGTTTCGGATCAATTTTCAAATCAGGTATGGCTGTAAATTTTACACGGAATTTGCCATCTGCATCTGTTACTGTTTCCCCATGCACTATTTCAAGCGGTTCAGATGGCGGTTGCCACCAGCGGGCAAATAGCCAGGGATAAAGGAAGCGGGCTTGCCTTACCACCCTGTATTTAACTTTTGCCCCATCGATATTATTGCCGGCATAAGCTTTTGCCAGGCCTGTTACTTCAATGGAATCATTTACGCGATAAGTTCCTTTCAACGGTTCATACTCTACATAGAACTTAGGGCGTTTATAATCTTCCACCCGGAAATAAGAATTGCCCTGATCTTTTTTGGTAAAAATGGTATAGGTGCCATTCAAACCGGTTGCAGGCAACTGGAACCTCCCGGTAAATGAACCGTAATCATTAGTCGTTAGGTTTAACGAATCAATAGTTTCGCCGTTTGCATTCCGCAGGTAAACCGTTGTCGTATATCCCTGCAATATGTCTGCTTTTCTTAAGAATTGATTCCTTGATAAAACAATCCCTTTGAAATAAACAGTTTGCCCGGGGCGGTAAATGCTACGGTCCCTGAAAATAAAAATACTGTTCTCACTACGTGGAAGGGGAGTGTTCCTGTAGTAATAATCGTTCCGTAGCTCATCAATGTACAGCTTTTCATTTCCACTGGTTATTTCCAGTGAGTAGGCATATCGCCCCCTATTGCTGTTTTCCTGTTTGTCTTTCCTGATGAGATGAAAATAACCGTTCTTATCAGTAGTATAAACCGCTCCTTTTGTTTTGATGTTGCGTGAGGTTGCATAATCGTATACCTGTTCCCACACCTGGATGGTTGAATTGGGAAGCGGCTGACCATTATCCCTGTGCAACACAAAATAATCAAGCTGGTTATTAATATAGCTAATGGATGACACATAGAACCTTCTTGCTCCGATCAGTGTTCCTGTTTTTTCAAATGCCTTATCAGAAGCTGCAATAAGAAAGTATTCCCCGCTTGGGAGCTCATCTATTTTGATTTCTGCCTTATGCTGCTGCAGGTCTTTTGTATCAGGCAGGTTTTGCTCCCAGTTTCGTAATGGCTTTGCCGCAATAACTGTTTTCCAGTAGCTTTCATCATATTGATTCTCCAGTGCTTTCCTGAGCTTATCATCAGATTTGATCAATCCCAGATGAAGTGTAGTGAGATTGCGGTAATTGATCAATGCGCGAAATGGCTGACCAGGCAGGTTCACCTGCTCAATAGTAAATTCTAAAGAAGAACTCTTTAGCTGCTGCAAAAGATTATAGGCATTGATCTTTCCTTCTGATGAATCTTTCTGTGCCACTACTTTTTCACAGATCTCTTTTGCCTTAAGCTTGCCGAAGCGATGTGTAGTGTCGCCATAAGGAGCATACTGGGATCCCTGGTTGGAATAGTATTGAGCAACGAGATACCAGGCCTGTGCAGCAGCCGGCGTGCTTTCATACTGATGGGCAATATGATTGATGCCATTAAAATAGTATTCCTCTTTATTGGGGTGAACAGATTTCTGCCTCACAAATTCGTATCGCCTCAGATCTGCATCGATGAGTGCATCGGGTTTTTTATCATCCAGGTGGAACGCAATCAGTTGCTGATAGATCAGCAAGGCTTTATGCTGAAGCGAAAGTGAATCTTTTGTTTCAAACTTGCGGTGGATGAAATCTGCTGCCGGGTCAAAAGCGGCAGCCTGGTCAATTTCAAATGTATAGGCAGGCCTGTTAAGATCACGTTCATCGTTCTCAAAATATTCCAGCGCCTGGAAGGCCAGCAGATCATATAGGGTAGGGCGGAGATGACGTACATTCCCTTTTATGATAATGGCATTGTAGGGCCCCAGTGATGTTTGCTGCAAGAGCTTTTTATCAGCGATGGAACGGAGATACAACTCGCTCGTTTTTCGATGAAAATCTTCAGCCGTCCAGGTGGCGATATCATCTTTTTTGAATTCAGCAGTTTGAGTACGTTGATAAAACTGCCAGCGATGGCTTTGGAAATAACTCCAGTACAGGTTAGCCAGTAAGTTGTTTAATAAAGCATTGACGGCACCTTTGCTGCCGGGTACCTCTTTTTCTATTTCTGCTATAGCCAGCACTTCATTGTTTTCCCGGTTTTCGGTCTGAAGGCCGGTCATATATATCAGGGCCTTAATGACCTGTGCGTCCTGTTTTTCTTTTTTGGCCTGCGTATAGATGCTCTTTACTTCAGTGAGAGCAGAAGCAGGAAGGCCTTTTTTAACAAATCCTTCAACCTTTTTCCAGGCTGCATCGTAGTTTTTAACGGACGGTTGACTGTTAGCGTTCATAGTAATAAGACTAAATAGGGCTGCAATAAGAGCAACAAAGCTGAATTGCTTCATGGTTAGGTTTTAATTTAAGTACAAGGTAAAAAATCCATGGCAAGGTTTAGATGCCGGAAACGGAGAAATTTCATAATGGGCCGGAAAAGTAGAAGAAAAGATATAGCAGGCCTTCAGACGGTCAGGAATTTTAAAGGTTTAATCGTGTTTAAAATCTTTATTTTCTTTAACAGGCGAAGCATTTAATCTTTAAAAAAATAAATGGTTGTTTCTTCTATTAACATTAAATAACAATCTTCTGAAACCATTGCTGATATTGAGTTGTATCGTTTGTAGATACAGCTTAACTTTTCCTTTGATCTGTTTTTGGCACAGCGGCATATACTTTGAAATATTGATAAGCGAATTCGCTATTGAATTCAACTTTAAAATGAAAGTATATGAAAACGATCTTTACCCTCTTTGCTTCTTTATTCATGAGCATAGCAGTATTTGCTGCAAAGAATAATACCATTCTTACCATTAAATCGGCCGACCAGGCAGATATCAGTGTTGTGCTGGATGGTAAACGTTTTAGCCCTAATGATAATTCAGTGATGATACAGGGCCTGGAGAACGGTAGCCACTACGTTAAAGTATACCGGGCAATGAACAACGGCATCTTCAATGTTTTTGGAAGAAGATATGAGCTGGTATACGATGCTGCTGTTTCTATGAAGAATAACCGTCACCTGTTCATCACCATTGAAAGAAATGGACGGGTGAGCATGATGGAAAACAAGATCAAAAAAGGATATGTGCAGAATGATGACCGCTGGTATGATGCCGGCAATGGGTATGATTATAACAGGGACGGCCAATGGGGTGATTATGACAACCATGAAGCATATGCCCGCGGTATGGATGATCGTGAATTTGACAATGTACTTAAGCAAATC
This sequence comes from Sphingobacteriales bacterium 44-61, assembly GCA_001898405.1. GTDB lineage: Bacteria > Bacteroidota > Bacteroidia > Chitinophagales > Chitinophagaceae > Terrimonas_A. The sequence goes on along the minus strand of MKTW01000020.1, from coordinate 134,192 downwards.
GATAAGGAATGGCTGGAAAGCAATAAGCTGAAATCTGCTTTGCAGATCGTAAAAGCAAATACAGTAAGTGCTGCACAGGTAAAAGAATTGCTGCTCCTGTTCAGTTTTGAAAACAATAAACTGGAACTGTCCAAACAGGCTTATGCTTCCACTGTTGACAAGAAAAATTATGATATGGTGTTTGATGTGTTCAGCTTTAACAACAGCAAAACAGAACTGTCAAGATATATACGCAATTACAGGTAAGTTTGGTTTATAGAGTCTCTGACATGAAAAAGCCCCGCTATTGCGGGGCTTTTTATTAAAATTATTTAAAGGTTATTTCTTTAAAACCTCTGCCATTTTTTTACCGATATCAGCCGGACTGTTCACCACATGCACTCCGCATTCAGACATGATCTTCATTTTGGCAGCAGCAGTATCATCTGCACCGCCAACAATTGCACCGGCATGGCCCATACGGCGACCGGGAGGAGCTGTTTGGCCGGCAATAAAACCAACCACAGGTTTTTTGTTGCCATTGGCTTTGATCCAACGGGCGGCTTCTGCTTCCATGCCACCACCGATCTCACCGATCATTACGATAGCATCTGTTTCAGGATCGTTCATCAGCAATTCAACAGCCTCCCTGGTGGGTGTGCCGATAATGGGATCGCCTCCGATACCAATAGCTGTAGAAATGCCCAAACCTGCTTTGGCTACTTGGTCGGCTGCTTCGTAAGTGAGGGTACCTGATTTGGAAACGATACCGATGCGGCCGGGGATAAATACGAAACCTGGCATAATACCTACTTTGCATTCACCGGCAGTGATTACGCCGGGGCAGTTCGGCCCGATCAGTCTTGTATTTTTTCCGAGAAGATAATTTTTCACTTTTACCATGTCCTGCACCGGAATTCCTTCCGTGATGCAAACCACCAGTTCAACACCTGCCTCTGCTGCTTCCATGATAGCATCAGCTGCAAATGCCGGTGGCACGAAAATGATACTGACATTAGCTCCGGTCTTTGTTACGCAATCCGCTACTGTATTAAATACGGGCCTGTCCAGATGGGTTGTGCCGCCCTTTCCGGGAGTTACGCCTCCCACTACCTGCGTACCATATTCGATCATTTGTGTTGCATGGAAAGTACCTTCTGTTCCGGTAAAGCCCTGCACCAGGATCTTGGAATTTTTATTGACAAGAACACTCATGAAAATTTAGTTTTTCGGGGTAAAAGTGTAAAAAGTTTGGCAAAAGTAAGGGAAATCTGTCAGAGTCGGTTGGGGCAAGCCAGTTCTGAGCCGGGGGCTCCTGACTATTTTATCATATCGTCCATATTCCTGTTTTCCGGCATTTTTCCGGATTCTTCCAACATCCGCATCTCTTTAGCGTCCCGGAGGAAGTCGGAGGCAAAAATGAACTCATTGAGCCGCTTATTTTTGCTGAAGATGATCTCTCTATTGCTGCCTTCCCATTCCTTGTTGCCCTGGTACATATACAGGATATAATTACCGATTTCCATTACGCTGTTCATATCATGCGTATTGATCACAGTAGTGATATTGTATTCTACCGTGATCTCCTGTATTAATTTATCAATAACAAGGGAGGTTTGGGGATCAAGGCCGGAGTTGGGCTCATCGCAAAACAGGTATTTCGGGTTCAATACGATTGCGCGGGCGAGGGCCACCCTTTTTTTCATACCACCGCTAAGTTCGGAAGGGAATTTTTTGTTGGCATCCACGATCTTTACTCGTTCCAGCACTTCGTTCACCCGTTTTAATTTCTGAACACTGGAATCTTTGGTAAACATATCCAGGGGAAACATCACGTTCTGCTCCACCGTTTGGCTATCGAAAAGCGCCGAGCCCTGGAACAACATGCCGATCTCCTTGCGGATATCCTTTTTTTCTTCTTGGCTCATGGTGATAAAATCCTTCTTGTCATAAATGATCTCACCGCTATCGGGTTCAAACAACCCTACCATACATTTCATCAATACCGTTTTCCCACTTCCGCTGGAACCAATGATCAGGTTGCACTGACCTGCTTTCATTACGGCGCTTACGTCCTGGATCACGGTCTTGTCAGCAAAACTTTTCTTGATATTTTTTACCTCGATCATTGCGTTTTATAAAAAGTTATAACAATAGTGCAGACAGCACATAATCTGCAAATAATAAGAGGATACAACTCACTACCACCGCTTTGGTACTTGCTTTACCGATCTCCAGCGCTCCACCCTGCACATAGTAGCCATAAAATGCAGGTATGCTGGCAATGATAAAAGCAAAAGTGTATGATTTGGCCAGGGCAAAAAAGACATTGTACTGTACAAAACTTTGCCTTAATCCCGTGTCAAACTGTTCGGGTGTAAGAATTCCGGTCATACTGCCGGCCACACGGCCACCCCAGATGCCCAATACCATGGCAAGCATCACCAGCAATGGTATAGTTACCAATCCTGCCAGTATCTTGGGCATTATGAGATATGATTTGGTATTGATGCCCATGATCTCCAGGGCATCAATTTGCTCACTAACGCGCATATTGCCCAACTCACTCGCAATTTTACTGCCTACCACGCCGGCCAGTACGATACAGGTGAGAGTAGGGGCAAATTCCAGGATCACTGTATCCCGTACGATCTGTGCAATTGTAGATGGTGGGATCAGCGGGCTCACCAACTGGTAAGCCGTTTGGAGAGTGGACACCGCACCAATGAAAATGGAAATGATACAAACTATGCCCAGTGATCCGATACCGATATCAGAGCACTGGCGCATAAACTCTTTCCAGTACATCTTGCCGTTTTCCGGTCGCGAAAACATACTTTTCAACATCAACAGGTAACGGCCTATGTCTTTGATGATTTTCATGAAAGAGTTTGGTTGTAAAATACGAAATAAGGGTAAAAGGTTTAAAAATTAAGGGTTTAATAGTTTAAGAGCCGGATACCCCTTAAACCTTTAAACCCTTAATTTTTTAAGCCCTATAGGTCCTTGCTCACTTTCTTGAACCTCTTCCACCAGCCTGAACGCTCAACCAGTTCTTCTGTGGAAGATGTTTTGCATTTGATCTGTGCATCAATTACGGCTATCAGGGCCATATTGACAATGCTTTGTACTGAACTACCTAACTGCAATACATGTACCGGTTTTTTCAATCCCAGTAATACAGGGCCGATCGCATCGGCCGCACCCAGTGCTTTCAGGATATTATAGGTGATATTACCGGAAGCCAGGTTGGGGAAAACAAGTGTGTTCACATCCTGATCAACCAGTTCGGAGAATGGATAATTTTCTTTCAGCAGTTCTTTATTGAAAGCCATATTAGCCTGCATTTCACCATCTACAACCAATGAAGGCATTTTTGTTTTTACGATCTTCCGTGCTTCCGCCACCAATCTTGCTTCAGGTGAATTGCTGCTGCCGAAATTGGAATAGCTGAGCATGGCGATCTTTGGCACCATATTGAAGTGTTTTACTTCTTTGGCTACCAGCAGCGTGATTTCTGCCAACTCTTCTGCAGTAGGATTAAAATTCACCGTAGTGTCTGCAAGGAAAAGCGGTCCCTTTTTGGTCAGCATCAGGTACATGCCGGCAATTTTATTCACGCCTTCTTCTGTACCGATGATCTCAAGAGCCGGGCGGATGGTATCCGGGTAGTTTTTAGTAAGGCCGGAGATCATTGCATCTGCATCTCCGCATTCCACCATCATGCAGCCGAAATAGTTCCGGTCGCGCATGATCTTTCTTGCTTCGTATACGTTGAATCCCTTACGGTTTCTTTTGCTGAAGAATACTTCAGAGTACTTGTTTCTTTTTTCTTCAGTGCTTTCACTTCTTGGATCAAGAATAGGGAAACTGTCAACTTCGATATTGTTTACAGCAGCAATATGCCTGATCTTTTCTTCATTACCCAGCAGAATGGGATAGCCGATGCCTTCATCAAACACGATCTGTGCTGCTTTCAGGATCTTGACATTGTCTGCTTCTGCAAATACAATTCTCTTCGGATCGCGGCGGGCTTTATTACCGACAATACGCATTACCTGGTTGTCCAATCCCAACCGTTTATTGAGATCGGTGGCATAAGTTTCCCAATCCTGGATGGGATGTTGCGCCACTCCGCTTTCTATCGCTGCTTTGGCCACAGCTGGTGATACAGCGGAGATCAGGCGGGGATCGAGCGGTTTGGGAATAATATAATTGGGGCCGAATGAAATATTCTTTTCATTATACGCCAGGTTCACGAGATCGGGAACAGGCGATTTGGCGAGTTCTGCCAGTGCTTTCACGGCTGCCATTTTCATAGCTTCATTGATCTGTGTTGCCCTTACATCCAACGCGCCGCGGAAGATATAAGGAAAGCCAAGCACATTGTTTACCTGGTTGGGATAATCACTGCGGCCGGTAGCCATGATGATATCTTTCCGGGTAGCTGTTGCGTCTTCCCAACTGATCTCGGGATCAGGATTGGCCATGGCAAACACGATCGGGTTTTTCGCCATTGATTTCACCATGCTGGGCGTTACTGTATTACCGGCACTAAGACCGATAAATACATCTGCATCTTTCATGGCTTCGTCCAATGTAATATCTCCCTTTGTGTAAGCAAACCGCTGTTTCAGTTCATCCAGATCGTTCCTGCCCTTATGAATAGCACCTTTGCGGTCGAATAAAATAAAGTTCTCGGGTTTTGCTCCCAGGCTAACGTATAGCTGGATGCAGGCCATGGCTGCGGCGCCCGCTCCATTCACCACATATCTTACACGATCGATCTTTTTCTTTTGTATTTCCAGTGCGTTCAGCAGGGCTGCAGCACTGATGATAGCTGTTCCGTGCTGATCATCGTGCATTACCGGAATGCTCAGTTGTTTTTTCAACTCCTGTTCAATATAGAAGCATTCAGGGGCTTTGATATCTTCCAGGTTAATACCTCCGAAAGTAGGTTGCAGTGCCTTCACGATCTGCACAAACTTTTCCGGGTCTTTTTCATCGATCTCAATATCGAATACATCGATGTCGGCAAATATTTTAAACAATACACCTTTTCCTTCCATTACTGGTTTACCGGCCTCAGGGCCGATATCACCAAGGCCCAGCACCGCAGTACCATTACTGATCACTGCAACGAGGTTGCCTTTGGCAGTGTATTTATAAACGTTTTCTTTGTTCTCGGCGATTTCTTTACAGGGTTCAGCCACTCCCGGCGAGTAAGCGAGGGAGAGTTCCCGTTGTGTTTTGGTCCCTTTGGTGGGAATTACTTCTATTTTTCCAGGTCTTCCTTTTGAGTGGTATTCAAGAGCTTGTTGCTTTCGTAAGTCTTTTTGCATAGTTTATTGTTAATTATCCGGGACTTGCTCCCGGTAAAACGGGGCTGCAAGTTACAAAATTAAATTTCCCACGCTTTTTTATAAATGGTACCCCAAAATTCCGGTTTCTGCGTTCCTTTGATGAACCTCAATATTATAGAAAGATGACCATTCCCGTTGTGGTAAAAACCACCCATCTTAATTTTTCTTTCCGTAACGGTATCAAAACGCTGGACGACGTGAACCTGGAAGTGCCGCAGGGCAGTATTTACGGCTTCCTGGGGCCCAATGGGGCAGGGAAAACCACTACACTGCGTTTGCTGCTGGGATTATTGAAAAACCAGGATGGCAAACTGGAGCTATTCGGCCAGCAGTTTTCCGGCCACCGGTTGGACATTTTAAGAAGACTGGGTTCATTGATCGAGCAACCTTCCCTTTATCTTCATCTGACTGCAAAAGAAAACCTGGAGATCTATCAACTGGTGTATAAGACCGGTAAAAAAAGAGTGAACGAAGTATTGGAACTGGTGGGGCTGGCACAAACAGGCCGGAAAAAAGCCAGGCAGTTCTCTCTCGGCATGCGGCAGAGACTGGCTATTGCCATCGCCTTGCTGAACCAGCCAGAACTGCTGATACTGGATGAACCGACCAATGGACTTGATCCCAATGGTATTATTGAAACAAGGGAACTGATCAAAAAACTGAATAAAGAATATAATACTACTGTTATTGTTTCCAGCCATATTTTGAATGAAGTGGAGAAAATGGCTACGCACCTGGGCATTATCCATAAAGGCCGTATGCTTTTCCAGGGGCCATTACAGGAATTGCAGCAGATGAAAACACGTCAAAGCATGCTGGAGATCGAAACGAATGATAATGCAAGGGCTATAACTATTTTATCATCACAATACGCCGTGCAGGAAAAGGAGAACCTGTTGCTGCTTCCTTATGGGAACAAGCAGCAAACGGCAGGCATCACCCAATTGCTGGTGAGAGAAGGGCTGGATGTGTATGCTATCCATCCGCGCCAAAGCGACCTGGAACAATTATTCATTGAAATTACAAGCAACAATATATGAGTTTGGTTATTGCCACCCGGGCTGAACTGATCAAGAATAAACGCAGTGCGGCATTCTGGTTATGTTTAATTGGTTCCGCCTTTATGCCTTTTATATTCTTCCTCACTTTTACGCTCAGGCCGGATCTGAATTATGCCAGGCTGGCGGCTGAGCCATGGCAGGCTCATCTGGGAAAAGGCTGGCAGAATTTCTCCGCTTTTTTACTGCCCATGTTTGTGATTCTTACCTGCAGTCTTATACCACAAGTGGAATACAAGAACAATACCTGGAAGCAGGTTTTTGCTTCTCCCTTGTCTATCGGTGATATATTCTTTTCAAAATACCTCTCTATTATCTCCATGGTATTTTTCCTGTTTGTGATGTTCAATGTGTTTATGCTGCTGGCGGGTGTGGCAGCAGATCTTATTCATCCGAAATATACTTTTTTAGAGAAAGCAGTGGATTGGAAATGGTTGATAAAAATGAATTTCAAAAGTTTTATTTCCCTGTTGGCCATTATTTCTATTCAATACTGGCTTAGCCTGCGGTTCAGGAATTTCATTGTGCCGATCGGCATTGGGTTGGGTTTGCTGGTATCAGCATTGATACTGATGCCATGGGAGCATATCAATAAAGTGCCATACGCTTTCCCGCTCCTTAGCTTTGCCGGCTCCGGAGGGCCTGAAGCAGCAAAATCCGGCCTGCTGGCTTCCCATGAGATCTATTCGATCCTTTATTTTCTTGTATTCACCCTGTTGGGGTTTGCGGACATGCGTTTCAGAAAGGAGAGGGGATGATCTACAGTTTGGTGATCATCAGTTCTGCTTTGGGAACTGTTTTTTCCGGTGTATCGGTTTCCAGGCCGGGATAAGGTTTCAGATCAGAGAATTCTATATAATATCCGAGGATCAGTGTATCCTGTTTGGGATAGCCCGGCATGATAGACAGCATGAAAGGATAAGAATGACCTCCTTCTTTAAAAGTAAATTTAGCGATTGCAATACCTGCCCATGCGCAAAGGGCATTGGCCGGGCATCTTGAATCGGAAATGATCTCATCAAAACTCAGGGAAGTGTTACCCGAATAGCCTAATGGAATGCTTCCTTGCAGCGAAACAACAGAAGGTGCTTTATATTGATTGTCATCCTCTTTGCTGCAGGCAGTGATAGTAACAGCCGTTATAATAAGTAAAGCCAGAAATATTGGGCGCATAAAGCCTGTTTGAGCCGGTTGACAACCAAAGCTGAAACTCCGCTGCATCTTCTTTATAATTTAACAGAAGCGCCCAGCCAGGCCATCATACCTATTCCTGTTTCAATAGCTGATTCATCAATATTGAAAGTGGGGGTATGTACATTGGAAGTAATCCCTTTGGCTTCATTCATCACTCCCAGACGGAAAAAGCAACCTGGGATCTGCTGGGAATAATAGCCAAAATCTTCAGCGCCCATTCTTTTTTCTGTTTCTTCTACATTGGCAGCACCAATATAATCGGCAGCTTTGACCAGGGCTATTTCGTGCAAGGCTTCATTGTTGTAAACGGAAGGATAACCCACATCGATCAGCAGGTCAATTTCACCGCCCATGCTTTTTACCAGGTTGGTTGACAACTGGCGTATAAGATCATGTGCTTTAAAACGCCACCCTTCATCCATAGCACGGAATGTGCCTTTCAACTTCACCTCATTCGGAATAACATTGGTGGTGGAACCTCCCTGTATTGCTGTAATGGAAAGTACCGTGGGATTATGCGGGTTATTATTGCGGCTCACGATCTGCTGAAGGCTGACGATAAGATGCGAAGCAATCAGTATGGGATCAATACATAAATGCGGAGAAGCAGCATGCCCCCCCTTTCCTTTGATAGTGATATATAATTCATCGGCGCTGGCCATTACCTTACCACTGCGGAAACTCATTTTTCCCACAGCCAGTCCCGGATGCACATGTAATCCGAATATGCAGGAAGGTCTGGGGTTTTCGAGTACTCCTTCTTTGATCAGCAGGCTGGCACCGCCAGGATTTTTTTCTTCACCCGGCTGAAAGATCAGTTTCACAGTACCTTCCCATTCATCTTTCAGTTCATTCAATATTTTGGCAGCTCCTAAAAGACAGGTTGTGTGCACATCATGCCCGCAAGCGTGCATTACCCCTTCGCGGGTGGATCTGTAAGGAATATTGTTTTCTTCCTGGATGGGAAGGGCATCCATATCCGCTCTTAAAGCAATGGTCCTTTTATCAGGGTTCTTTCCTTTGATCAACCCGATAACGCCGGTAGTGGCTTTTATTTCAAAAGGGATACCGAACTCCTGTAGCTTTTGCTGTACGAAACGGGCTGTTTCGAATTCCTGGTAGCTTAGTTCCGGATGCGCATGCAGGTGATGACGGATATCAACAAACTCAGGAGCGTATTGCTTTGCGAGGGACTTGATCTTTTCTAGCATGGAACAAAAGTACTTAAAGGATTTGTATCGCAAAGAGCGCTAGGTTGCGCTCTTTGCGATACTCTCTGCAAACTAAAAACCCACCTGCAAAAGCAAATGGGTTTTATTATATGCTGATGTCAAAAGGTTATTGATCTTCAAACCGGTTCTTCTCCGGCTTCAGCTCAATTATATCATTCATTACAAATACTCCTTTGGGAAAATAGGTATTCAATTTCTGCTGGTAGGTCTCTGCGTCTTTTCTGTCTTTAAAATTACCAGCCTTCAGTTTATAGTAAGGAGATTGATGCCAGAGATAAGGTTTCAACTCCGGGAAATAGGTATACACTTTTGTTTTCGCAGCAATCGCTTCTTCCCGGCTGGTAGTGCTGATGATCAGCAAACGGAATCCCTTACCGGTTTTCCGCGCATCGCGGCTGGTTACTTCATTGATCTCTGCCTGTTTGGTGATCAGCAAGTCCAGGCGGGGGTCTTTATGAACAGTTACCTGTCCACTGTCCGTCGTTAACGTATTCTGGGCATAAGTGGCCAGCGAGAAAAGCGTGCAAAGCAGGGTAAACAATTTTTTCATGCGATCTTATTTCCAAATATCTTACCAAAACAGGAATCAGGGTTTCCCGGATGAGTAAAATGCAGGGTTTTTATGATTATTTAAATAAAAATCCATGTACCGGGATAAATGGCAAACTTAATATCCGCCGCCGGCGCCTGCAATATTTTCAACCGGATGCCAGGTAGTTTTTATTTCTTGTGTGTCAAAAATGAAATAAGGCGACTGGCTTTCAGCGGCTGTCCAATCCGTTTGGTCATAAAAAAAGACCCTTTTCAGGTTGAGCGCCGATTTTTCCCGCATCATTCTCTGTATATCAGTGTCTTTTTCGCAATAAATGGTTGCATTCACATCCATGTGGTCCACAAACCAGGATGCCAGTTCAGAAGGCTTACCGGTAAGGATATTTACCACACCTCCGGGCAGATCGGAAGAGTTCAGCACTTCAGCAAAAGTGACGGCACAGAGCGGTTTGGATTCCGATGCGAGTACCACACAGGTATTGCCGCCGGCAATCACCGGTGAGATTACGGAAATAAGTCCCAACAATGAATCCTGCTGTGGAGCAATGATGGAGACAACACCGGTGGGCTCCGGCACAGAGAAATTAAAATGCGAACTGGCCACGGGATTCACACTGCTGAACAGTTGCTGGTATTTATCACACCAGCCGGCATAATAAATAAGCCGGTCAACAGCAAGGTCAACTTCTTTTTCAGCTGCAGCTCTTGAAGCGTCTTGCTGCATTAATTCATCAATGAACTGCATTCTTCTTCCTTCCAGCATTTCAGCCATCCGGTACAGTATCTGGCTGCGGTTGAAAGCAGCTCTTCCACTCCAGCCACCAAATGCAGCGCGGGCGGCTACTACTGCATTGCGAAAATCTTTACGGGAGCTTAAACATACGTTAGCTAATTTTTTTCCTTCGTTGTTTACAGGAATATAGTAACGGCCGGATTCAGTTCTCGGGAACTGGCCACCGATGTATATTTTGTATGTCTTCAGCACTTCAAGTCTTTTTGTTTCAGTAGTACCGGTTCCGTTACCGTTTGTATGTAAGGAAGTGGTATGAACAGAAGTTTTTGACATATACAATTTATTAAAGAGTGTTCAGACAATTTGAGTGTCATCCTTCCCGTCTTCCCGCCTTACCGGTAAATTTTTACCGGTAAGGCGGGAAGACGGGAAGGGATCGTTTATGATTGATGCGTTAAATTGATGTAGGGCATTAAGCCGTGTAATCCACCTTCTCGTCCAAAGCCGCTTTCTTTGTAACCACCGAAGGGAGAAGAGGGATCGAATTTGTTGAATGTGTTGGCCCAAACGACGCCGGCTCGCATACGCTTTGTCATATTGAATATTTTAGAGCCTTTGTCGGTCCAGACACCGGCACTCAGTCCGTAGGGTGAATTGTTGGCTTTTTCAATTACTTCATCATCTGTGCGGAAAGTGAGCACTGCCAGCACTGGTCCGAATATTTCTTCCTGTGCAATCCGGCTGCTTTGCGCCACATTGGTAAAAATGGTAGGCCGGCAGAAGTAGCCTTTGCGTGGTAAAGGGCAGGAGCTTTCGTACATTTCTGCTCCTTCTTTTTTCCCAATGTTTAAATATTTGTGGATGGTATCGAGTTGCTGTTTTGAATTGATGGCGCCGATATCTGTATTCTTATCTATCGGGTCGCCTACGATCAATGTTTCGATACGGTCTTTCAGTTTGCGGATCACCTGTTTGGCAATGGATTCCTGCACGTACAGGCGCGAGCCTGCGCAGCATACATGTCCCTGGTTAAAAAATATTCCGTTGATGACGCCTTCCACTGCCTGGTCGATCGGTGCATCTTCAAAGATGATGTTGGCGGCTTTTCCGCCCAGTTCGAGTGTGGCTTTTTTATTTGTGCCGGCTATTGCTCTTTGTATCAGTTTGCCCACTTCTGTGGAGCCGGTGAAGGCGATCTTATCGATGCCGGGGTGATTAACGATAGAGGCACCTGTTTCTCCTGCACCGGTCAGAATGTTTACCACGCCCGGAGGAAGGTCTGCTTCCTGTATGATCTCTGCCAGTTTCAGGGCAGTGAGCGGGGTGGTTTCTGCAGGTTTTAAGACGACGGTATTACCGGTAGCCAGTGCAGGGGCTATTTTCCAGGCAGCCATTAATAAAGGGAAATTCCAGGGAATGATCTGGCCGGCTACGCCTAATGGAGAAGCCTGCCGGTTAGGGAATGCATATTCCAGCTTATCGGCCCAGCCTGCATAATAAAAAAAGTGATTGGCTGCTGTAGGCACATCAAAGTCGCGGCTTTCGCGTATGGGTTTGCCTCCATCAAGCGTTTCTATCACGGCCAGTTCGCGTGCTTTCTCCTGTATCATGCGCGCAATGCGGAAGATATATTTTCCTCTTTCTTTGGCAGGCATTTTCTTCCACACTTTTTCATAAGCATTACGGGCGGCAGTCACTGCTTTATTGGTGTCAGCTTCGTTAGCCATGGCCACTTCGCTCAGCTTTTCTTCTGTAGCGGGGTTAATGGTATCGAAATATTTTTTCCCGGATGGTTTCTGCCATTCGCCATTGATAAAAAGATCGTATTGCTTATGTATGGTGGCCGCGCTTTTGCTTTCCGGAGCCGGGGCATAGTTCCAGCTTGTATCAAACTTCAGTTTGACCGTGTTGGATTTTTTAGGAGCAGCTTTTTTCTTGGTAACAGCCATTGATATAAGTTTAAATTTTAAACATCAGTCTACACTGAAATAATTTCCACTTTGATACAGCCCGGTATGTTCTTTAACGATCTGCATCAGCACATCGTTCGCCAGGCTGCTGGCGCCAAAGCGGAACCATTCATTATTGAGCCAGTCTTCACCCAGCACTTCTTTCACCATCACCAGGTAGTGCAAGGCCAGTTTTGATTTGGAAATGCCACCGGCTGGTTTCATTCCCACCATTCTGCCGGTTTTGTAATAAAAGTCCCTGATAGCTTCCAACATCACCAGTGTTACGGGCATGGTGGCAGCTGGTTGTATTTTGCCGGTAGAGGTTTTGATAAAGTCGGCACCGGCATACATGGCGATCTCACTGGCGCGTCTTACTTTATCAAAACTGCCGAGCTCACCTGTTTCAAGGATCACTTTCAGCCTGGCTTCGCCAGAGGCTTCTTTGATAGCGGCTATTTCGTCAAACACAAAATTGTATTCACCTGCATGGAATTTTCCCCGGCTGATCACCATATCAATTTCATCAGCTCCTTCATTCACGGCATAGCGGGTGTCCCTGATCTTTACATCACGGGGGGCCTGACCGCTGGGAAAGGCTGTAGCAACGGAAGCGACGCGGATACCTGAATCGCCCAGGGCTTTTTTGGCCACTTTTACCATGGAAGGGTACACACATACGGCTGCCACGGTAGGAATGCCGGGTACAGCATCATGTGGGTGAATGGCTTTATAACAAAGCTGTTTCACCTTTCCATCCGTGTCTTTCCCTTCCAGTGTGGTAAGATCGATCATATTCAACACTAACTTCAGTCCATTGAGCTTGGATTCTTTTTTGATGCTCCGGGTGGTGAAGCGGGCAGCCCTTTCTTCCACACCTACCTGGTCGATGCGGGGAGAGAGAGCAAAGTCAGGGACTGTGAGCAAGCTTTTGGCAGTAGCCATAATGTATAAGGTTAAGGAGATCAAAGGTAATTAAAGTTGTTCGATGGTCATCGAACAACACACATCGCCATTTTTCCTCTAATTGCATTACATTCGACTCCCGTTTAAGCGCAAGTATCACATCGAAAAATCATCTAATTAAAAAACTAAATTGCAATGAGAAAATCCAAATTCATCTACGAATTGGTTTTTGCGTGGGCTCTTATTTCCGTAGCACCCAGACTCTCTGCACAGGAAACCTTTCCTGTAAATGGGGTGGCCGATCCACGGCACGGATACTATGCCTTCACCAATGCCACTATCGTAAAGGACGGTGCAACCACATTAAGTAATGCTACTCTCGTTATCAAAGATGGAAAGATCACAGCCATAGGCGCAGGATTGAAAGTTCCTGCCGGCGCTGTAGAAGTAAATTGCCAGGGCAAATACATCTATCCTTCTTTCATAGATATCTATGCTGATTACGGGATCCCCGCTCCTCAACGTGCCGGTGGCCCGGGCGGATTCGGTGGTTTCGGACAGGCGCAACTGACCTCAAATATCAAAGGACCCTATGGCTGGAACCAGGCCATCAAAGCGGATGTGGATGCCGTTAAAGAATTTGCTGTAGACGATGCTAAGGCCAAACCCTTAAGGGAAGCTGGTTTTGGTACCGTACTTTCTCATGTCCGCGATGGTATTGCCCGTGGCACAGGCGTAGTGGTATCACTCGCCAATGCAAAAGAGAACCTTGTGATCATTAAAGACAAGGCCTCTGCTCACTATTCCTTTAGTAAAGGAACCTCCACGCAAAGCTATCCCAGTTCCCTCATGGGTACGATCGCCCTGCTGCGCCAATCTTACCTGGACGCCCAGTGGTACAAGACCCAACCTTCCAGCGAAGGATTTAACCTTAGCCTGAAATCATGGAACGATAACCAGGGGCTTCCCCAGATTTTTGAAGCAAATGATAAATGGAATGACCTGCGCGCTGACCGTATCGGCGATGAATTCGGCGTTCAATATGTTATTAAAGCCGGTAGTAACGAATACCAGCGTATCAAAGAAATGAAAGCGACCAATGCTACTTTCATTGTACCACTCGAATTTCCACAGGCAATGGATGTGGAAGATCCTAGCGATGCACGTTTTGTATCCCTCAATACCATGAAGCACTGGGAACTGGCCCCCACCAATGCTGCTGCATTTGAAAAAGCCGGTATTCCTTTCTGCCTCACCACTTCCGACCTCCGCAATGTGGGTCAGTTCTGGACCAATCTCCGCAAAGCGATGGATTATGGCCTGAGCGAAGGCAAAGTGATGGAAGCGCTGACCAAAACACCTGCAACCCTGCTGGGTATTTATGATAAAGTAGGAAGCCTGGAAGCCGGCAAACTGGCTAACTTCCTGGTAACTACCGGACCGATCTTCAACGAAAAATCAGTGATCGTTACCAACTATGTTCAGGGTATCGCCTACAAAGTGAAAGATGATGTCAGCGAAATAGCCGGTACTTACAATTTGACGGTGAATACACCTTCCGGACAGGAGAAATATACACTGGAAGTAAAAAGTGCCAACGCTGTTTCCCTCTATGGCAGAGACACCCTGAATACCAAATTTACTTATGATGGTAAAATGGTAAAACTGAGCTATGCTCCCCAGGCCCGCCGTCAACGCCCTGCTGCCGATGCAGCCCCTGCCGGTGGCGCAAGACCAGGAGCAGGCGGATTTGGCCGTGGTGGTATGATGGGTGGTGCTGACCAATTGCCCGCTTCTGCCATACGCCTCAGTGGTGTAAGCACCGGTTCTGAATGGAATGGTACCGGCCTCGACTCTTCCGGTAATTCATTAACGTGGACTGCCTCACTGGTAAAAGCCGCCGAGATAAAACCTGATACCACTACCCGTAAAAAAGAAATGCCGGTTTTAGGTAAAGTGGTATATCCCTTCGAACCATTTGGATGGGAAGAAGACCAGGCGCCCAGGCAAGAAACCATCCTGATCAAGAATGCGACCGTATGGACCAACGAAAAAGATGGTATCCTCCAGAACGCAGATGTATTGATCAAAGGTGGCAAGATCGCCGGTGTAGGCAAAAACCTTTCTGACGCAGGTGCCCGTGTAATTGACGGAACAGGCAAGCACGTAACAGCAGGCATCATCGACGAACACTCTCATATTGCTGTTGCTTCTATTAACGAAGGTGGCCAGAGCGTGACTTCTGAAGTGAGGATTGGTGACAACCTGAATCCTGAAGACATCAATATCTATCGTCAATTGAGCGGTGGCGTTACCACCTCGCATATCCTGCACGGCTCAGCCAACGTGATCGGTGGACAAACACAACTGATCAAACTGCGCTGGGGTGCCAATGATGATGGATTGAAGTTTAAGAACTGGGATGGCCAGATCAAATTTGCCCTGGGTGAAAACGTAAAACGTTCCAATGGCTCCAATAATAATATCCGCTATCCCGATACCCGTATGGGTGTTGAACAGGTGCTGGTAGATGCTTTCACCAGAGCAAAAGATTACCAGAAAGCCTGGAAGGAATATGAGGCCAATAAAGGCAAGAAAGGTGTAACGGCTGTAGCTCCGCGCCGCGACCTTGAACTGGATGCTTTAGTGGAGATCCTGAACAACAAACGCTTTATCACCTGTCACTCTTATGTGCAAAGCGAGATCCTGGGCTCTATAGAAGTAGCCAACAGGATGGGTTACAAATACAATACATTTACCCATATCCTGGAAGGCTATAAAGTAGCAGATAAAATGAAAGAACACGGAGCGAATGCTGCAACCTTCTCTGATTGGTGGGCATATAAAATGGAAGTGGAAGACGCTATTCCTTACAATGCTGCTATCATGCACAATGTTGGTCTGAATGTAGCTATCAATTCTGATGACGCTGAAATGGCCCGCCGCCTTAACCAGGAAGCAGCCAAGATCGTGAAATACGGTGGTGTGTCAGAGGAAGATGCATGGAAAATGGTAACGCTGAACCCTGCTAAAATGCTGCATGTGGATGACCGCGTAGGCAGCCTGAAAGTAGGTAAAGATGGTGACGTGGTGCTCTGGAGCGATCATCCGCTGAGCATTTATGCAAAATCCCTTTATACCATTGTTGACGGTACCATCTACTTTGACCGTGCGAAAGATGAGCAAATGCAGAAACTGGTTGACCTGGAAAGGAATCGCCTGATCCGTAAAATGAACGGTGAAAAGAGAAATGGCGGCGCAGTAATGCCTGCACAACCCAGCTACCAGCTTATGTTTACCTGCAGCGATCATGGTCATAGCCACGGCCTGCTGGTGGTAGATGCTGAGGAATTTACTAATGAATAAAACAACTGATATGAGAATATTATTTTTCATCTTATCGATAGGTCTGTTCGCTGTGGCGAATGGCCAGTCAAACGTGCTGCCTGCCAAACCGCAGACAGGCGTTACCTATATCAAGAATGCCACTATCCATGTTGGTAATGGCAAAGTGATCGAGAATGGTACGATCAAGATCGCTGATGGTAAAATTGCAGAAGTGGGTGCTGATGTGGTAGTTCCTGCCGATGCTACTGCTGTTGATGCCAAAGGCAAGCAGGTATATCCCGGGTTGGTATTGGCAACAAGCAGCTTGGGCCTGGTGGAAATGTCTTCCATCCGCGCTACTTCCGATGTGCGTGAGATCGGCGATATGAATCCCAGCGTCCGCTCTATAGTTGCGTACAATACGGATTCCAAAGTGATCAATACCCTCCGTTCCAACGGCGTACTGATGGCGAATATCGTTCCCCAGGGAAGCCTACTGGCAGGTTCTTCTTCAGTAGTGCAACTGGATGCATGGAACTGGAAAGACGCAGCTTATAAAACAGATGAGGGCATGCATCTTTATATGCCGCTGATGATGGCCCGCCCACGCTTTGGCCGTGGCGGCTTTGGCGGCGGTCCACAGGCTCCTGGCGGCGATCCTGTAAAAGCTGACCTGGCAAAAGTGGAAGAAGTAAAGGATTTCTTCCGCGAAGCCAAAGCCTATAACGCTGTTGAAAAGCATGATGAAACCAACCTGAAACTGGAAGCCGTTAAAGGTTTGTTCAACAAAACCCAGAAATTATATGTGCATGCTAGCACTGTAAGGCAAATGCTGGTGGCTATCGATTTTGTAAAAGAATTCGGTTTTGATGTGGTGATCGTTGGCGGCAGCGAAAGCTACCAGATCGTGGACCTGCTGAAGCAGCATAATATTTCCGTGATCCTGCAACAGCCCCACAGCCTGCCAACAGCAGAGGATGACGATGTGGACCAGCCTTATAAAACAGCAGCGGCCCTGCAAAAAGCCGGTGTCATGTTTGCTATCTCCGACGACGACAGCCAGACCCGCGGCCGTAACCTCGCTTTCAACGCAGGCACAGCAGCAGCTTACGGCCTCACCAAGGAAGAAGCCCTGCAGGCCATTACGCTGAACGCCGCAAAAATGCTGGGTGTATCAGACAAAGCCGGCAGCATTGAAGTTGGTAAAGATGCCAATATCGTGATCAGCGAAGGTGATATCCTTGATATGAAGAGCAGCAATGTGACCGATGCATTTATCCAGGGAAGGAAAATTGACTTGAACGATAAGCAAAAACAACTGAACGACCGCTACAATCAGAAATACAACCTGAAGAAGCCGTTCTAAGAACCTATAAGATAAGATCAAAAGTAAAGGTCCTGCCATTTGGCAGGACCTTTACGCTTTTTTCAACCGTCCATTGTTGAATATCTTGGCTCCTTTCGGATGTTTTTTCTACTTGTTGTGTTACCGTATTTGGTGCTACAAACATATTGCACGATTTACTATTATGCAATAGGAAATATACGATAATTAAGAGTTTTTATCTAGATCGTCAGTTCATACTACTTAAGGGGAATAAGGTCTGATCCAGGAGGTATATGGGTGATGATCGGTTCTGTATCTTACCACATAAAGCATTGACTGTCTTATAAAAAAGCAGTCCTGCCATTTGGCAGGACTTGATTTTTTTCAACCGTCCATTGCTGAATATTTTGAAATCCTATCGGATTGTTTTTCTACTTGTGTGCTTACCGTCAACGAGAGTAAAAGTATTGCAGTAATTACTAGTATGCAATAGGAAATCTACGATTTTGATAAGTTTTTTTGAAATAAAAAGCCCCGCTAGAAAGCGGGGCGATTTGTGTAGGTATGAAAATGATTTTATTGTTTAACTACTCTTTCTGTAGCGATTACTGTGTTCTCGCTGATCAGTTGCACCAGGTATATACCCTTGGTCAGTGAAGCTGCTTCAGTGATGGCAATGCTGTTGTAGCCTGTGCTTACATTCACTGCTTTGCTGGCCATTACCGCACCAGACATGCTAACGATGCGGATATTGATCCTTTCACGGGTGGTTGACTGGTAGCTGATATTCAGCTGGCTTGTAAAAGGGTTTGGTGTTGCCTGAACAGAAATGCCGGCTTTGGTGGTGAACATCAATACCCTGGTATCAGAAAGGGTGATGGCGCCGGTAGGCTCAACTGCCCTGATGCGGTAGTATACTGATCTGCTTTGCGTGTTTACCTGTTTGTCTTCAAACTTGTAAACCCTTTTTCCCTCTTCACCATTGATAGAAGCGATAGTGGTGAAATTTACCGCATCATAACTGCGCTGTACAGTGAATACTGTTCCGGGATCCTGCTCAGCAGCCCATGTAAGTACAGGTGTGTTGTCAGACAAATTCACGTAGAAGTATTCCCATTTTACAGGCAGTGTAATATTGGAAATAACTTCAGGAGAGCAGGAAGACAAAAGGTTAGTAGTATCGGGCGGGCTAAGAAGTGCAAAGATTGCATTGGGATAAGGCTTTTTATACTGCTCATCAAAAATGGTAGAGGTGCTGGTCCTGGTAACATCATAGATCTTGACAGTATCACTTGCCGAGCCGTTTATTCCCACATTCCCGGTATTGATCGTATGACCTGTAAGGTACCAGTTTCCTGATCCGGCCATGTTGCCGTAGTTGGTCAGGTCTACGCTTTTAATTGTTCCGTTATTGGTGATAGTAGCACTACCGTTGATAGTAACGATGCTGCTTGTACCGGATGCAGGGCACCAGATCAGACCAAGATTGAAAACAGTTACAGAGCCATTATTCGTGAACCCGTTTCCAACCACCACGCGGCAGTTGTTCGTGAAGAAACTTGTGCCATTGACAGTGAAGCTGCCGGAAACATCAAACTTACCGCCGTTAGAGAAATCAGCACTATTGAGAGTGACATTACCTGTAACCTTCACCGTATTATTGTTCATGAAGGAAGCGTCTTTATTAACGGTCATATTACCCAGGCTGGTGATGGTTCCCCGGTTCAAAAGGGCACAATTTTTATTGATCTCCAGGCCCATATCGAATTTCATGATACCGCCATAGAAGTTGGTCCATTGTTGAATGCCCTGGCTCAGGGTAGCAGAGCCTGTTACCCAAAGGCTACCATAATTATACATGGTAAAACCGCCATTGGTAGAAAGGGTGGAAAGTTTAACAGAACCTGAGTTGGTCAGGATGCCGCGGGGGTTAGTGATCCCAGTGGGTTGAAAGGTGGCTCCGGATGCCACAGTGATTTTCGCACCTGCGTCAAATTTGCTGATTTTACCCTGATAAACACCGGATTGGATGTAAAGGCTGTCGCCGCTGGCAAGGCTGTAAGTCGTAGAACTTCCATTATCCACATATACTGCCTGACCATTTGCTAACGTATTGAAAGTTAAAGCTAAAGTAAGGGCAAAAAGATTCCATAGCGTAGAATTACACTTCATATTCATTTTCTTTAGGGTGATGAATTAAATTTTACGGAGTATTTTTTCTGTGGAGATATTGGAGGATGTACTTCGTAATTGCAGGACAAAGATTATGTGGTATTTACTGATATGCAATAGTAAATTCACTATTTAGCGAAAAACATCGTTTTTTTTGACATATGTCAACAAATAAGGGTATTTACTGATGTTTTTATGGTATACACTTATGAATTTGGGCTGTTTCATGGGTCTTTTTGGGCACTTATGCCCGTATTTTCCCATGGTGAATTTTCCTGCTTTAAAAGGTCACCTGTAGGGCAGGCATAAAAAAAGAGTAAAAAAGCATGGCTCTTTTACTCTTCATTTTTTAGGTTATGGGTTATCCTGGGGTCAGGCGTCTTTACCGTGGCAGTTTTTATACTTTTTGCCGCTTCCGCAAGGGCAGGGATCATTACGCCCGATCTTGGGGGCTACTTTGATAGGTTCCTGTTTCACCGCAGTGTCTGCACCGCCCGGCTCAAACCGGTCTCTTTCGTTGGCTGCATAATCCTCACCGGCGGCATCGATCTCTTCCTTATTCGCCCTCATTTTGCTGTAATCCGTCTTTTCAGGACGGCCTTCTTTCAGCGGGGCATTTTGCTGCTGCACAGGAATGGAGGCGTGGCTGAGGAAGGAAACAATATCCTTATTCACCTCCGAATCCATGTTCTTGAACTGCTGGAATGCCTCTACCTTATATATTACCAGCGGGTCTTTTTGTTCCAGGTAAGCCGTTTGTACGCTCTGTTTCAGATCGTCCATGGCGCGGAGATGTTCTTTCCAGGCCTCATCGATCACTGCGAGGGTAATGGTCTTTTCCAGTGATCCTGTCAGTTCTTTGCCTTCTGTATTAAGGGTCTTGTCGAGTGAAGCCAGCACATTCAATCCTTTCCGGCCGTCAGAGAATGGCACTACCACGTTTTCGATATGCGCGCCTTGTGTGAGGCGGATATTCTTGAAAACAGGTACGGCCTGTTTCTGCACATCTTCTTTGTGACGGGCAAAATTATTCGTGGCTTCTGTATACAATTTCTCAATTACCGTATTCAGATCGCCTCTTTTGAATTCTTCTTCATCTATAGCGGTATCCAAACCAAAGTTTACGATACAAGCCATCTTGAACCCTTCATAATCTTCCTGCTCGCGGAAACCACTTACCAGGCTTTCTGACACTACAGAGAATGCATTGTCTATATCCAGCGCCAGGCGTTCACCAAACAAAGCATGCTGACGTTTTCCGTAGATCACGTTCCGTTGCTTATTCATTACGTCATCATATTCCAGCAGGCGTTTGCGGATGCCAAAGTTGTTTTCCTCCACTTTTTTCTGCGCACGCTGAATGCTGTTGCTGATCATGCTGTGCTGGATCACATCTCCTTCCTTATAGCCGAGCCTGTCCATCATAGAGGCAATACGTTCGCTGCCGAACATACGCATCAGGTCATCTTCCAGGGAAACGTAGAATTGTGAACTACCGGGGTCGCCCTGGCGGCCTGCGCGGCCACGCAACTGGCGGTCCACACGGCGGCTTTCATGCCTTTCGGTACCAATGATCGCCAAACCTCCTGCTTCTTTTACGCCGGGGCCGAGTTTGATATCCGTACCACGGCCGGCCATGTTGGTGGCAATGGTCACAGCTCCTGCAAGACCTGCTTCAGCCACCACCTGCGCTTCACGCACGTGTTGTTTTGCGTTCAGTACATTGTGCGGGATCTTTTTCTGCTGCAGCATGCGGCTCAGCAATTCACTGATCTCAACGGATGTGGTACCTACGAGCACCGGCCTTCCGGCATTGCGCTGAGCTTCCACTTCATCAATAACAGCTTTATATTTCTCCCTTTTGGTTTTGTAAACGAGGTCCTGCTTGTCGTTCCGGACCATCTTCAGATTAGTGGGCACGTTTACCACATCCAGTTTGTAGATGCTCCAAAGCTCTGCTGCTTCTGTTTCCGCTGTACCTGTCATACCACATAATTTGTGGTACATACGGAAATAGTTCTGCAGTGTAACAGTAGCATAGGTTTGTGTAGCCGCTTCGATCTTCACGTTTTCCTTTGCTTCCAAAGCCTGGTGCAGGCCATCGCTATAACGGCGGCCTTCCATGATACGGCCTGTTTGCTCATCCACGATCTTGATAGCGCCATCAATGATCACATATTCCACATCTTTCTCGAAGAGAGCGTAAGCTTTCAGCAATTGCTGAACAGTATGGATACGGTCAGCTTTTTGCGCGTAATCATTCAGGATGGTTTCTTTCAGTTGCAGTTTTTCTTCTGCAGCACCCTGGCTTTTTTCCACTTCAGCCAGCCGTACGCCGATATCAGGGAGCACAAAAAAATCGGGATCCTCACCGGAGTGGGTGATCATGTTCAACCCTTTTTCCGTAAGATCAACAGAGTTTTGTTTTTCGTCTATCTGGAAAAGCAGATCGGCATCTACTATATGCATGTTCCGTTGCTGGTCCTGCAAATAATAGTTCTCTGCTTTCTGCATTTTTACTTTAATGCCCGGCTCACTCAGGAATTTGATCAGCGGGCCGTATTTAGGCAGGCCTCTGTAAGCACGATAGAGGTATAAGCCACCTGTTTTAGGATCATCTTCTCCTTTTTCAAACAGCTTCTTGGCTTCATTGAGACAGTTACGTACAATACGTTCCTGCTCCTGCACCAATTGTTGGATCCTTGGTTTGTGAACGTGGAATTGCTGATCCTCGCCACGGGCTACAGGGCCGGAGATGATCAAAGGGGTTCTTGCATCATCGATCAATACGGAGTCAACTTCATCCACCATGGCAAAATGGTGTTTGCGTTGTACCATTTCCTCAGGCGTGTGCACCATATTGTCGCGGAGGTAATCAAAACCGAATTCATTGTTGGTGCCGTAAGTAATATCCGCGAGATAGGCTTGCCTTCTTTCTTCACTATTAGGCTGGTGCTTATCAATGCAATCCACTTTCAGGCCAAGCCATTCAAAGATGGTACCGTTCCATTCCTGGTCACGACGGGCCAGGTAATCGTTCACCGTTACGATATGTACGCCTTCTCCTGCCAGTGCATTCAGGTAAGCAGGTAAGGTGGACACAAGGGTTTTACCTTCACCGGTAGCCATTTCTGCGATCTTGCCGGAATGCAGTACAGCACCACCGATCAGCTGCACATCATAGTGCACCATGTTCCAGGTTACCTGTCCACCGGCTGCTGACCAGGTATTCTGAAAAATGGATTTATCATCCTGTATGGTGATATAATTTTTCTTTACGCTGAGATCACGGTCCAGTTGTGTAGCGCTGGAAACGATCTCTGTATTTTCCTTAAAGCGGCGGGCTGTTTCTTTTACTACGGCAAATGCTTCGGGTAAAAGATCATTCAGCACCTCTTCGATCTTCTTATCCCTTTCTTTTTTCAGCTTGTCCACTTCCTGGTAAATAGCGTCTTTACCGGTGAGGTCGCTGAAAGGCAATTCATCTGCCTGTTTGTTTTTAGCAAGAATGGAATCGTCTGTTTCTTTTAAATATTCTTTGATGCGCTGACGGAACTCCTGTGTTTTCTGACGGAGTTGGTCATTGCTCAGTGATGCATAAGAGGCAAAATACTGATTGATCTTTTCAACAACCGGCATGATCTTTTTTACATCCTTGTCCGATTTGTTGCCGCCAAAAAGTTTGGAAAGAATACCAAGCATGGTTTATTTATTATGGGGTATTGTATGAATAGTTATTATTTAAGCATTTAGCATGTCAAAAAAGATGCTACACCAGGACAGCAGGCCAATTTGGCAGTTGCTGCACAGGGGAAAGCAAAGATAAGGGAAGGTTAGTTAGTCAGAGGCTTGTTCTGAGTCGATCCTGAGTCAGGAGTCGATAGCAGGCAGTCGGTAGTCTGAACAGAATCTATATTCGAATACTCATCTTCAGATATAGCAAAGTCTGTTAATGTTTTTAGAAGTTTCTTACTCCCTACCCGGAACCGGCTCTGACTGACTTTCGATCAAAATCTTACCTTGCTGCTGTAAATAAAGTCTACATGATTTCCGGACACCGTTTTTTATTTTTCCTGATCGTTTTTTTTCTGGCAGGAGCCGCCATAGCATCGCTTGTCAGTTGTAATGCCGCTGTGCAGCAGGAGGAAAAATTTAAAGCGTCGGCAGATATGCTTTACATGGATTACCAGGTTACCGGGGAAGAGGAAAGAGGCGAGATAACGGTGAGGCTCGTTTTTCGATATGGCGGGCCTGAGGGCAGGGGCATGTTACTGGATACCTCTGCCAGCGTGAGTTTTGACGGGCAACAATTAGCAGCCGACAGCTCGAAAATGGGAGGGGTTTATTATGAAGCCCGCTACCTGGCACAGGGATTTGAAGGCCTGCATCAGATAGAATACAAGGATGGCGTGGGAAAAGTCTATGTTGATACTTTTAGCTTCCCATTCTTTTCTCTAAGATCTGCCGGATTACCGGCTACGGTAAGCCGTACAAAGGGCCTGGAATTGGAAATAGACGGATTAAAAGAAAAAGATGAACTGCACGTCATGCTGACGGATACGTCTTTCTATGGCAGAGGAATTGACAGGTTGGATACGCTGAAAGAAGGAAAAATGGTGTTTACCCAACAGGATCTGGACAAGTTAAAAAATGGCCCTGTTCACCTTGAATTTTACCGGGAAAAAGAACTGGGACTTAACCAGACAAGCCGGCAGGGAGGAAGGCTATATCTTTCCTACAATCTCAGCAGAGAGTTTGTGCTGATAGAATAGTTGATTCTGAGGCGGTTTCATTGGGAGGCGGACTCCCGGCTCAGAACAGACCCAATCTACTTGGAAAATCCCCCTCCCCCCCATACCTTTGCGCCCATAAGAAGGCGCTCTTTATGCGCTGATTACATAAACTGTTAAAGATCAACACCCAACATGCCCGGTCAGTTAAAAGAAGTACGTAACAGGATCCAGTCGGTACAAAGTACACAGCAGATCACTAAGGCGATGAAAATGGTAAGTGCTGCAAAATTGCGCCGGGCACAGGATGCTATCCTGCAAATGCGTCCTTATGCCAAGAAATTGCAGGAGATGTTGAGCAATATTGTCAGTAACAGTGAAGGTGAAGTAGGAATGTCATTGGCACAGGAACGCCCGGTAGAAAATGTGCTGCTGATCGTACTGACCAGCGATCGCGGTCTGGCAGGCGCTTTCAACACCAATGTGATCAAGCTGACTAAAACCGTTATCGCAGAAAAATATGCTGCCCAGCAAAAAGCCGGTAAAGTGACTATCTGGAACGTCGGCAAAAAAGGGTATGAGCATTTTACCAAGAACGGTTATAAAACTGACGCTACGTTTAAAGATACTTTCCTCCATCTCTCTTTTGAGAATGTGCAGAAGATCGCTACTGCAGCCATGAAGGCTTTTGAAGAAAAGCAGTTTGATGCGGTGGAAATTATTTACAGCCAGTTCAAGAATGCAGCCACCCAGCGTTTCGAATCAGAACGCTTTCTGCCTATTCCCAAAGTGGAAAAGAAAGAAGGTGCTAAGAAAGCAGATTTCATTTTCGATCCCACACAGGCTGAATTGCTGGCGGAACTGATGCCCAAGATCCTCAACACACAATTATATAAAGCCGTGCTTGATTCCAATGCCTCTGAACATGGAGCCAGGATGACAGCAATGGACAAGGCCAGTGAGAATGCCAATGAAATGTTGCGCAACCTGAAAATATCTTACAATAGAGCAAGACAAGCTGCCATTACAACCGAATTGACAGAGATCGTTAGCGGCGCTGCGGCATTACAGGGATAATTCCACCATTATTGCTGGGTTTTTATGCACAAGTTCAAGCCTGGAACAGGAATAATGTGTATAATCTCATTTGTCCTGTTTGGAAGGGATGACTAATTTGGCCGGTACTACAATATGATTTTTCGATTATGGAAATAACCAATCTGATACCTCATATAGAAGCGTTGATCTTTGCGAGCGACAAAGCCCTGACATCACTGGAAGTGACGGAACTGGTGAACAATGCATTTGGTTTTATGGAAGATAAGATCTCTCTCGACCAGGTGGAAGCAGCCATGGAAGGCATCAGAGAAAAATATGACTCTGAGTTTTATCCCTTTGAAATGAGGCAAAGCGGCGGAGGCTGGCAATTCCTTACCAAAAAGGATTATCATAAAACCATCGCCCAGCTCAACGGCGATAAATTCCTCAAACGATTATCCGCTGCATCACTGGAAACACTGGCCATTATTGCCTATAAACAGCCCGTAACCAAAGGAGAAATAGAAGCCATCCGCGGTGTAAGCTCTGATTATGCCGTGCAAAAACTGCTGGAAAAGGAACTGATCATCATCAGCGGACGGAATGAAAAACTGCCGGGTCACCCGCTGGTTTATTCCACTTCCAAAAACTTCATGGATTATTTCGGTATCAACTCTGCTGATGACCTGCCAAAGATCAAAGAAGTGCTGGCAGAGCAGCTGGTGCAGCCCACTGTTATCAAAGATGCTGAAGTAACCGATGAGGATACTACAGAAAACAAAACCGAGGGCAACGAAGAGGATACAGTATTGTCTGTATCTGAAGAGGGCGAATTGGTAGACAAAGCTGAAGAGAGCGGAGAATAAATCAACGCCGAATAATCAATATCTTCGCTGGCTATGTCTGAGCAATTATCATCCCGCCAGTTACAGGAAGCCGCTAAAGAGTTCGGTACGCCCCTGTACGTTTATCACGCAGAAAAGATCAAAGAACAATACGGAAAACTGACCAGTGCTTTCAATGGCAGCAAGGTGGTTTTCTTTTATGCCTGCAAGGCCCTCACGAATATCAATGTGCTGAAATACGTTCATTCGTTAGGTGCCAATATCGACTGCAGTTCTATCAACGAAGTGAAACTGGCTTTACACGCAGGATTTCCCCCACAACGTATTTTATATACTTCCAATGGCATCGGTTTCGAAGAGATCGCTGAAGCGAAAGAGCTTGGTGTGAATATCAATATTGACAGCCTGTCCAATCTCGAAAAATTCGGAAAAGCTTATAGACATACTTACCCCGTAGGCATTCGCCTGCGACCGAATATCCTGGCAGGAGGCAATCTCAAAATATCGACCGGGCATGATAAAAGCAAGTTTGGCATACCGGTGGAGCAGCTGGACCGTATACTCGCTATAGTAAAAGAATACCATATCGCTATTACTGACCTTCATATCCACACCGGCAGCGATATAAAAGATGCGGATGTATTTGTAAAAGGCATCGATGTGCTGTTTGATATCATTCCGCATTTTCCTGAATTGAAGTCAGTAGACCTTGGCGGTGGATTTAAAGTACCCTATCGCCAGGGTGATGAGGAGATCGATATCAATGTGCTGGCACAAAAAGTAAAAGAAGCATTCGATAATCATCCACAGGCTAAAAACCTGGAGATATGGTTTGAGCCGGGTAAATTCCTGGTTAGCGCCTGCGGTTATCTTATTACGCAGGTGAATGTGATCAAGGAAACAAAAGCTACCACTTTTGCAAGTGTGAACAGCGGGTTCAATCACCTGATCCGCCCAATGTTTTATGACGCTTATCACCGCATACAAAATATCAGCAATCCCGATGGTGCCGAAAAGACCTATTCTATTGTAGGAAATATCTGCGAAACGGATACGTTTGCCTGGGACAGAACGATGAATGAAATACGGGAAGGGGATTATCTCGTATTTTATAATGCAGGGGCATACGGATTTGAAATGTCATCCAATTTCAATTCCCGGTTTAAACCTGCTGAAGTTTTGATCAAAGAAGGCAAAGCGCATTTAATAAGGAAAAGGGATGTAATGGATGATCTTCTGCGTAATGTTGTTGAAATATAACTTGTTGCTTCTTCGCCGTAACGTTTTGGTCACACTTCTCTAACATTGAGGTAATACCACGCCTTTACTTTCGCCGCAAATTAACGCAGACTTATGAGTAAATTAATCTCGCTATGCGGCATACTGCTGTTGTATTGCTTTACTGCAACAGCACAAAAAGGTGCTTTTAAACTGAAAGTAAAGGATGAAGATAACCTGAATCTTCCCGGCGCTTCAGTAGCACTTACTCCTGGTAAATTCGCTGGTGTAACCAATCAATACGGGGAGCTGGTACTATCTAATATTCCTGCCGGTAATTACACTCTTAGTATTTCTTATATCGGCTACAGCCCTGTAGAAAGAAAAATAAATATTGGCGCTGAAGGTACAGAGCTTATTGAAACTCTCTCCGGTAAGGCCATTACTACCGGTTCGGAAGTAGTGGTAATGGGCGACAGGCTGAAAGGCCAGGCCCGCGCACTGAACCAGCAAAAAAACAGTGAACGTGTTACCAATATCATCAGTGCCGATCAGATGGGCCGTTTTCCTGATGGTAATATAGGTGATGCCATTAAACGTGTTCCTGGCATTACCATGCAAAATGACCAGGGCGAAGCGCGTAACATAGTAGTGAGAGGTATGGGACCTGAATTCAACTCTGTAACATTGAATGGAGAAAGGATTCCTTCTGCAGAAGGAGATAACCGTCGCATCCAGATGGACCTGATCCCTACAGACATGATACAAACGGTGGAAGTGAATAAAACACTGACGGCGGATATGGATGCGGATGCAATTGGCGGGTCAGTTAATCTTGTAACACGCTCGGCTCCCAATGGCCTTCGTGTATCTGGTACCCTGGCAGGAGGTTTCAATCCTATCCGTGATGGATTTATCGGTACAGCCAATTTTATTATTGGTAACCGTGTGCTTAATCAAAAATTAGGCTTTGTTGTAAGTGGTTCTTTCAACCGTAATAAATTCGGTTCAGACAACCTGGAGTCTGTTTGGCTGAAAGATGCTAATGGTAAGCCTTTCATCGGCGATCACGATATACGTGTTTATGACGAACTGCGCATCCGCAGAAGCCTGAGTGCTACATTCGATTTTTCAATCAATAAATTGAACACGATCTATCTTACCGGTGTATATAACTGGAGGGATGATAAGGAGAATCGCTTCCGTCTTCGCCACCGCTACCGTGGTGATGAAGAAGATTATCCGGATGATCTTATCTATGATGGATCAGGCAATATCACCGGCTACACCAATGGTGAAGTACTTCGCCAAACCAAAGGCGGTTTAGACAATGGCCGCAATGAAGGCCGCCGCCTCGAAGATCAGCGAGTACGTTCCCTTGCGCTGAAAGGTGATCACCAGTTTGGCAAACTGAAAACCAACTGGAGTATTCAATATGCCAAAGCATCAGAGAAAAGGCCGAATGAACGCTATATCTCCATGGGCAGAAGAAGCATCACGATCAATCAGCATATTTCGGAACCTGAATATCCTTTGCTGACTGATAATACGCCACTCACTTCTTATACCCGCCTGAATGAGCTGACTGAACAATTCCAGGACCAGTATGAGCAGGATATTAACGGAAGACTTGATTTCAGCCTGCCTGTTTCTATCGTGAACGGCCAGAAAGGGAATCTGGTATTCGGCGCCAGGCTGCGCACAAAGAAGAAAGTAAGGAACAACAACTTCTTCGAATATGAGCCGCTGACCTCATTAGGGGATATCAGTCAGCTTCCATTAGTTGACCGTTCTTACAGCAACTTTTTCCCAAGGGAGTATGCAGCTGGCCAATTTGTTAGTGCTGCTTATCTCGGTGGTCTTGATTTCAGGAATGCTTCCCGGTATGAGGAATCTGATGCACCTGCAGAATACCTGGCAGGCAATTACAACGCCAGGGAACGGATCATTGCAGGTTATGTAGAACTGCGCCAGCATTTCACTGATAAGTTCTCTGCCAATATCGGTTTGCGTGTAGAACGTACGCATATCGATTACACCGGTAATATTGTTGAAGACGAGGAAGACCTGAAAGGAACTGCTAATCTTAAAAATGATTATACAGATGTATTGCCTGATATTAACCTCCGCTACCAGGTGACTGACAATTTTGTGTTGAAAGGTGCATGGACCACTTCATTGGCCCGTCCACGCTACTATGATCTTGTTCCTTATTTCAACATCGTTCCCAGCGACCTGGAACTGAGTGCCGGCAACCCCAAACTGGAGCCTGTACGCTCTACCAACTTTGACCTGATGGCTGAAAACTACTTTAAATCAGTTGGTATTATTTCGGGTGGTGTGTTCTACAAAAAGATCAACCGGTTCTTTTACACTTATATCGACAAAAATTATACGCAGGCTAAATTCGCCAGCGACTTCCCTGGCGTAACCAATCCTATTGCTGCCGGTGATAACTGGGATTTCACCCAGCGTCGTAATGGCGATGGTGCTACTGTATGGGGCTTTGAAGCAGCTATTCAGCGCCAGTTGGACTTCCTGCCTGGATTCTGGAAAGGGTTTGGCGTATATCTGAATTATACATACACGCATTCCAAAGCAGAAGGTATCTACGACGGATCGGGCAAGCTGATCCGCAGCAATGTGAAACTGCCTGGTGCTGCTCCGCATATGTTCAATGCATCACTGTCTTATGAAAACAAAAAAGTGGTAGTGCGCCTGTCTGGCAATTTCACTTCTTCCTATGTGGATGACGGTGATGATGCAGGGTACAATGAAGATGCTTTCTTCGACCGCTATTACAGCAAGCAGTTTTTCCTGGATGCCAATGCTTCTTATGCATTCACTCCCAAATTCCGTTTGTTTGCTGAAGCGAATAACCTCACCAATCAGCCTTTGCGTTATTATCAGGGTATTTCAGAAAGGACTGCACAGCTGGAATATTATGGCCCACGTTTTAATATGGGTGTCAAATTTGACTTGAGTAAATAGAAGTTTAATGATGAACTCACTGCATAAAAGACTCTTCAGCGGGCTGGTCCTTACAATGCTGATCACTGCCTGTAAACAAAATGGACAATCCGGTGCCACATCCGTAAAGGACTCGACGACGATAAAACCTCTTGTGGTTACGGAAAAAGTATTTGATGACAGTGATGATCCTGCCATCTGGATCAATGCTGCAATGCCTGACAGCAGCCTGATAATCGGCACGGATAAAAGCTCTTCCAATGGAGGCTTGTACGTGTTCAATCTGAACGGAAAGATAGACAGGCAGCGCAGCGTTACCGGCCTGCACCGGATGAATAATGTGGATATTGCCTATGGCCTGCCCTGGAGGGATACAACAGTGGATATTGCCGTTGCCACGGAACGCGATCTGAACCAGGTCCGTGTATTCAGCCTGCCGGCCATGAAAGCAATAGATGGCGGTGGTATAGAAGTGTTCAAAGGTGAAGCAGCGCGCGCTCCGATGGGTATTGCCTTATACACACGCCCGTCTGATAAAAGCATTTTCGCAATCGTTAGCCGTAAAAGCGGCCCTGCAGAAGGTTATCTCGAACAATATCTTTTAAAAGATAATGGTAAAGGAATGGTCACTGGCGAACTGGTCCGGAAATTCGGTAAATATTCAGGCAAAAAGGAAATAGAATCCATTGCAGTTGACAATGAATTGGGCTATGTATATTATTCCGATGAACAGATAGGCATCAGGAAATATTATGCAGATCCACAAAAAGGAAATGAAGAACTGGCTTTATTTGGTCAGGGTCAGTTCAAAGAAGATAATGAAGGTATTTCCATTTACAAATTCCCTGATGGCACCGGTTATATTTTAGTGTCTGACCAATCGGCCAATAAGTTCAATGTATATCCGCGTGAAGGCTCTGCAGGTAAACCGCATGAACATTCCCTGCTGGTATCTATTCCTGTTTCCACTCTTCAGAGTGATGGCAGTGATATTACTTCTATAACCCTGCCCGGTTTTCCCGGAGGGCTGTTTGCCGCCATGTGCGAAGGAGGAACATTCCAGTTCTATGCATGGAAAGACCTTGCAGAGAAAGGGGGATTGAAAGTACTGACAAAGTAAGTTCTGTTTTATTGCCCGGCAGGCAAACGGGTTACAACAATTGAGATCGTTGTTTTCGAATTGATCGGCATAGTGTTGCCCATAGCTTCTGTGGCACCGTTTGCCTCAATCATATTTGTCTTTTCGCGGATGATGCCGGTAGTTTTATCAAGAATGATCCTGCCGGCAGCATTGCTTTTCATGGTGGTATTTGTCTCAATTCCCATCATTTCCGCTTTGGAGCTGGAAGAAGAAACTGTTTTGAAATCAACGGTAATAGTGGAATCTGTTGCCGCTGAAAGGGTATAGGTGGTAATACCTGATTCATTTTCGTTTTTGAATGTTTCCTGCCAGCTCTCACCAATAGCAGCGCCTTCTTCCGGTAACACCTTAAAAAAGCTGGCATTCCCTTTTTCCGGCGGATATACCACGCTGGTCAGGTCTTTCAGCATATTAGCGATAAGGGCAAAGCGCTCATCAGGTTTTTCCAGTGAAACTTTTTCGGGCTTTACCAGTAGGGTTTTACCATTGGGGTCAATGATGATATCAAATTCTTTGCCCAGCATTTCTTTGATCGGCTTTCCGAATTGCCCGTCAATATCTTTTTTATTGTCTGAATTGAACCCTTTTTTCTGACCCATTCCATCAAAATCGAATTGCAATTTCTGCACCTTATGATGAAGGGTGCTATTGTCTTCCGTGCTGTTGGTGACATTATAATAATGACCGGCCTGACCATTCAGGTTAAAATCAATGGCCTGGCCCATAGCCTGCTGGGCAATTGTTTGTTTTACCTCAACACTGATCGCAAGCGTATCGCCCTGGTGAAAGCTCAGTTTACCCGTAATTTTTTGCGCATTGGAGTAAATACCTGCCAATAAAAACAATAAGAAAAAGAAGGTGGTTTTTTGCATGATTCCGTAAGCGTTTATCAAATTTGGCAAAACTTATTTGAAAAAGGTGCAAGGGTTTGTAAAAAATATGAATTGATACAAATCTGCCCTGAACTTCCTACATTTAATTACTAAAACTTACACTTATGCCTATCCGAATGACAGATGATCCCAAAGACCCTAATCAGAATGATTATAACGATGATAGCGGAGGTGGCGGAGGCCGGTCAAATTTTCCGGGCGGCGGTGGTGGTTTAGGAGCTTTATTGCCTTTACTGTTGGGTTTATTCAAGGGGAAAGGGATTATCGTGCTGGTGGTATTGGCGGGAGCTGCTTACTTCCTGTTGGGCAAAGGTGGCGGTTGTAATGTGGCCCAGGTGGCACAATCACTGTTTTCGCAAAGCGGCTATAATTTTAACCCGAATGAATTCAACAAAGCATCTGTTTATGAAGGCCTGGAAGATGATGCCGGAAAGAATCCCCTGCCTGAGTCTGTATCGCTCCTGAAATTTGCTCCTGCAAGAGGCAACCAGGGCCAACAGGGCAGTTGCGTAGCCTGGAGCAGTGCTTATGGAGCTAGGACAGTGCTGGAAGCAGCATCCACAGGCGTTGACCCTAACCAGATAAAATTCAGCCCTTCCTTTATGTATAACCAGATCGGGCTCGACGATTGCCAGGGTTCTTATATACAAAGGGCAATGGAACAGATGTCTAAACAGGGTGCATTGCCATTGAATCAGTTTCCTTATTCTGATCAGGACTGCACTACTCAGCCTAACGGCAACCAGAAACAGGAAGCCGGACAGTATAAAATACATGGTTTTACAAGACTGACCAACGGTGATAATGTAAGCTCCATCAATGTTCGCGCAGTGAAGGAACACCTTGCCAAAGATGCGCCGGTAGTGATCGGGATGATGGTAGGACAAAGCTTTATGCAGGACATGATGGGCAGGGAATTATGGCAGCCCCAGGGAATGGACGCCTCACAGGTAGGTATGGGCGGCCATGCTATGTGCGTGATAGGCTATGATGACCGCAAGTTTGGCGGTGCATTCCAGATCATGAACAGTTGGGGTCCTGAATGGGGAAAAGATGGAGTAGGTTGGGTGCGCTATGGTGATTTTAAAAATTATGTAAAAGAAGCTTATGGTATAGATCCATTGCCAAAAAGAGGAAAAGTGGCCAATATCCCACTGGAATGTTCCATTGGGCTGGTGAACAATGCAGATGGGAAATATATACAGTTAAGATCTGCAGGCACCAATAATTTTCAAACCGTATCGCCTATACGTGCTGGCACACGGTTTAAGATGTCTATCGAAAATGCCACTGAATGTTATATTTATATCTTCGGGCAGGAACAGGACGGCTCCAGTTATGTATTATTCCCTTATCTGAAGCCGGGAGAAACTGTTTCCAAACATTCGCCTTATTGCGGTATCACTGGTTACAGGTTATTTCCCCGTGATCAGTCGATGGAAGCAGATACGATCGGAACCAGGGATTATATTGCGATCGTTGCCAGCAAAGACGAACTGAACTATAATGAATTGAACAGTGCGATCAGCCGTAGCCGTCAGCCATCATATGCCGGTAAAGTGAACGAAGCGTTGCAAAGCATCCTGATAAGATCAGCATCGTTCAACAATACATCGGATGGACGTATTTATTTTAAGGTAAATGCCAATGATAATAAAGCCGTTGCTACTATCGTGGCATTTGATAAACAAAAATAAAAGAGGATAAGAATTATGAAGAAAAGTATTTTGTTGCTGCTGCTTATTGTAACTACTACAGTAACACAAGCCCAGGACCTGTCAAAGTTCAACCTGTATAAACCTGAAGAGAACGCGGAAAAAGAAATCGCTAAAGCAATAAAAGAAGCAAAAGCGGAGGGCAAGCATGTATTTATACAGATCGGTGGCAACTGGTGTATCTGGTGTATGCGGTTCAACAATTTTGTGACAGAGAATAAATCAATTGATTCCCTGGTGAAGGCGAATTATGTGGAGTATCATCTTAATTGGAGTAAAGAAAATACGAATAGTAAGATACTGGCTAAATATGGATTCCCGCAGCGCTTTGGTTTTCCTGTGTTCCTGATACTGGATGGTAAAGGGAAACTGCTGCATACGCAAAACTCCGGCTACCTGGAAAGTGGTAAAAGTTATGATGAGGAAAAAGTAAAAGGTTTTTTCCTGGACTGGACGCGTGGCGCGCTTGACCCTGCGCAGTATAAAGAATAAAGCATGAGTGAACACACATCTTCCTTTATCCGGCTCATGAGCAGCCCGGTCAAATTCCGGCTATTCCTGTTGGTAAAATTGCCAAGCGCATTTTTTGCCGGTGTAAGAGTGAGGCAGATGAATGAGCAGCGTTGTGAGGTAACAGTCCCTTTCAAATGGTTTTCCCAGAATCCTTTTCGTTCCACTTACTTCGCCTGCCTGAGCATGGCGGGTGAGATGAGCACCGGGGTATTAGGAATGGCGCATTTGTATAAAATGCGACCCGCTGTGTCGATGCTGGTGCTGAAAGTGGAATCGGAATATTTCAAGAAAGCAACCGGGCGCACCACTTTTGTTTGTGAAGATGGCGAGTTGTTTAAAAAGATGATCGATGAGGCAATCGCTACTGGTGAGGCAAGGACTGTAAGAGCCAGATCAGTTGGTCATAATAAAGAAGGAGAAGTGGTGAGTGAGATGTATGTGACATGGTCGTTTAAAACAAAGAGTAAGAAGTAATAATTCGCTTCACTAATAAAATAAAATATGAAAATTGCTTTCCATGGAGCCGCCCGTACCGTAACTGGCTCCAAACACCTGCTTACGCTAAAAAATGGTAAAAGAGTATTGCTTGATTGCGGTATGTTCCAGGGATTGGGAAAAGATACTGATGCATTGAACCGCGAGTTTGGATTCGATCCGCGTGAAGTAGATGTTATGATCCTTTCCCATGCACATATCGATCATTCAGGTCTTATACCCAAACTGGTAAAAGATGGATTTAACGGCAAAATATTCTGTACTCCTGCCACACACACGCTTTCTGCAATCTTGCTGGAAGATTCAGGCGAGATACAGGAAGATGATGTTAAGTATTCCAATAAAAGAAGAGCCGCACAGGACCTTCCCTATATTCAGCCGCTCTATACGGTGGAGGATGCTAAGAAAAGCATGGACCATTTTGTAAAAGTGGAATATGGTAACTGGTTTACAGTAACCGATGGAGTGGAAGCCATGTTCACCGACGCGGGACATATCATTGGAAGCGCCTGTGTTCATTTAAAGATCACTGAAAATGGTAAGCTAACGCGGTTGAGCTTTAGTGGTGATGTGGGCCGTTACAGGGATGTGATCCTGAAATCGCCGGATGTATTTCCCCAGGCAGATTATATCCTCCTGGAGTCTACTTATGGTAATAGCCTTCATGATGCGGCAGACAGCACGCCTGATCTTCTGCTTAAATGGATCAATCATACCTGTGGTGAAAAGAAAGGCAAACTGGTATTGCCTGCATTCAGCGTGGGACGCACACAGGAAATATTATTTGCCCTGAACCAACTGGAACTGGAAGGTCATTTGCCTGCTGTGGAATATTATGTAGACAGTCCGCTCAGCATAGAAGCCACTGAAGTGGTGAAAAGCTATCCTCAGTATTTCAACCGTAATATTCAGAAGATACTGGCAACGGACAGTGATCCTTTTATGTTCAAAGGACTGAAGTATATCAAAACTGTGGAGCAATCCAAAATGCTCAACTACCGCGATAATCCTATGGTGATCATATCAGCCAGTGGAATGGCAGATGCTGGCCGTGTAAAACACCATATCAGCAATTCGATCGAGAACAGCCGCAACTCTATTGTACTTACAGGGTATTGCGAACCTACTTCATTAGGTGGCCGCCTGATGGCAGGAGCTCAGGAGGTCAGCATTTTTGGCGTGCATCATCAGGTGCATGCAGAGATCGGCTCCATTCGCAGCATGAGTGCACATGGTGATTATGAAGATCTCAGCCAGTGGCTTGCCTGCCAGGACCCCCGCCAGGTGAAACAGCTTTTCCTGGTGCACGGAGAATACGAAGTGCAACAGGCGTTCAGAGACCGCCTGTTGAGAAAGGATTTTCTCGATGTGCAAATACCTGAAAGACATTATGAAATAGGATTGACCTGACAATCAACCGGCTGTAAAGGAGGGTAACTTTCACAAGTCTTTAGTAAACGCGGCACCATTTTTTCCGTTTATATAATGGCCTCAGATTAAAAACAAAGGACATTATATGAAGAAGAACTGGACGCTTTGGAGCCTGAGTTTGGGAATCGTCTTCTTGCTGGCAAGTTGTGCTCCATCTGCGCATATTGAAAAAGACGATAACACGGATTTTAGCCGGTATAAATCCTTTGCATGGATTGACAGGGACGGTAAATCAAAGATCGGCAGTGCCAATGATCTTGCAGAAAGGAAGATCAGGCAGGCAGTGAATAAAGAACTGGAAAAAACAGCCGGTTGGAGAGAAACGACCAGGAACCCCGATGTGCTGTTGAGTTATGATGTACTGGTTGAGAAATCTGTTAAATCCGTTAACGACCCGGTTTATTCAAGACCTTTCACCCGTACGTTCTACAGCCCTTATTCCCGCAGATTCATCAATGTATATTATCCTTCACAGTTTATGGGATATGATAATTATGATGTTCCAACAAGGGAAGGCACCGTTACCATTTCCATGATTGATGCAGATACAGATAAAACAGTGTGGCAGGGTTGGTCAACTGCAGAAGTGGACAGCCGTAAAATGACGAGCAAGGAAATTGAAAACAGTGTGAAAGCGATCTTCCGCAAATTTGATGTGGCTAAAAAATAATTTTCATTGAAAGGACGGTTGGAAAAAAGGCTCTTGCTGAAGCAAGGGCCTTTTTAGTCGGGAGCCGATAATCCTCTTCCTGCTGTAGTGCTTCATTAAAGGTGACTGGATTGTTATTCCTTTCTTAATTTAGCCTCTGATGTCAACAGCAGCTACGCCCATACTTGAAATCGGTAGGTCCACGCCCAATATTCCTTTTGAGATACATACAATGGAGTGGATTGATCGGAACCGCTGGCAGCAGAATTCTGTGCCTCACCGGCATAATTACTTTGTGATCGTATGGGTGAAAAAAGGGAAGGGTGCTCACTTTATTGATCTGGAAAAATTTGAGCTGCAAAATGATACGGTTTATTGCATCACCCCAGGGCAGGTGCATCTGTTGAAGCAGGATGGCCCTACAGAAGGATATGTGATTTCTTTTACGGCTGATTTTATGGGAATGGAAGAGAGCAATTTGGACCTGCTGTTCAATACGGGTCTTTTTAATGCATTTTCCCGTTCTCCTGTTATCAAAGTGGATGCTGATGTAAAGGATGAGATGGAAGATGCTGTCCGCCGGATGCTGAAGGAGTATGCTAATTTCTTTTTGCTCCGTTCAGAGATATTGCGGGGATATCTGAAAATATTTTTGATCTATCTCACACGTCAGTTCGAAAAGACCAATCAGCAACCAACACAATCAAGGAATATTGAACTGATACGCAAATTTCTTTCCCTGCTCGAAAAGAATTACGCGCAGAAGAGAATGGTAACAGATTATGCAGAGGAACTGGTAGTAACGCCTAACTATCTGAATGAAGTGGTGAAAAAGATATCCGGGTTTCCTGCCAGTCATCATATTCAGCAACGGATTGTGCTGGAAGCAAAAAGGCAGGCAGCTTTTTCCAATGTTACCATGAAAGAAATTGCGTATAACCTGGGGTTTGATGATACGGCTCATTTCAGTAAGTTTTTTAAGAATGCATCTGGCATGAGCTTTACGGATTTTAAGAAAAGCCTGCAGGAGGGATCGGATATTCGATGATATATACATCGGCTGCCGTTGTTTGGCAATTGATCAAAAATTGTTTTCTGTTTAGATTTGTAAAGGAGAAAATGTTTCTGTTTTAATTCTGTTCATCATGCAAGATCAGCAAGGTTCAATTATCTGGATGGTAGACCCGGTGCATACACGCATCAGGTTTGAAAGCAAATATCTTTTGTTGACAGCCGTATCGGGATGGTTTACCGAGTTTGAAGGAACAATAGTAGCGCCTGATGAAAACTTCAGTGAAAGCGATATCCGCCTAACGATCTATACCCATTCGCTGTACACAGGCAATGAGGAAAGAGATAATCACCTTAAATCCGCAGACTTTTTTGATGCACGCCGCTATCCCACTATTTTATTCCGTTCAACGGCTGTAATGGTTAATGAAGCCGGCCTTCACGTAAGCGGCCTGCTTACGATCAAGGACCTGACACAACCATTGGAGTTTGATGTCCGCCTGATGGGTATTTCAAAAGATACCATGGGTAATTCAAAAGCCGGCTTTGAAATGGATACTGTTTTCAACCGTAAGGACTTTAATATCAGTTGGAACCAGGTGATTGATAAATACGGTGTAATGATCGCTGATGAAGTGAAACTTCACTGTGATATCCAATTATTGAAATTGTAATCCTTAATATATACATCCTTATCCTCTAATTCGACATTGCCCACCGCCTGTTTAAGCCGGAAATTTGTGCAGGTTTTTACAAAAAGCCTGTTCCGGGAATCCGGGATATTAACCAAAAAACTAAAGGAACTTATATGGAAAGCAGGATACAGGGTTTACATCATATCACGGCTATTGCCGGTGATGCCCAACGTAATTATAATTTCTATTCTTCTGTACTCGGTCTGCGTTTAGTAAAGAAAACCGTCAACTTCGATGATCCCGGCACTTACCATTTTTATTATGGTAATGAAACCGGTACGCCGGGAACGATCCTTACTTTTTTCCCGTGGGCACATGTGAAGCCAGGGTATACCGGAACAGGTATGGCTACTGAGATCGGCTATGCAGTTCCTGCCGGCAGCCTGAAATTCTGGGCCGACCGGTTCAATGAATACAAGGTAAAGCAAAGCGAACCCCTTGAAAGGTTTGGTGAATTACTGCTGCCTTTCCAGGATCCCGATGGCTTAAAGCTGAACCTCATCGTTCCTGCAAAGGAAGACAGCCGCGCACCCTGGACAACAAATGCTGTGACCGCCACTGAAGCCACCCGTGGTTTTCATAGCGTGGTGTTGACATTAAAAGATATCAAACCTACTGCAGAGATACTGACAGATATATTTGGTTACTCCTTATTGAAACAGGAAGGCAACCGCTACCGTTTCATTACAACTGCTGTAGAAAATGCCGGTATCGTTGACCTGGTTGAATCTCCTGATGAAAAACCAGGGCTGGTAGCTGGTGGTACTAATCATCACGTTGCTTTCAGGGTAAAAAATGATGAAGTGCTGATGCAATTCAGGGAAAAGATCGCAGCCAAAGGACTACATATCACACCTAAAATAGACAGGAACTATTTCTTCTCTCTTTATTTCCGTGAACCCGGCGGAGTGTTGTTTGAACTGGCTACTGATAATCCCGGCTTTGCAGTGGATGAAGCGGTAAGTGAATTGGGAAAAGATCTCAAACTGCCTGCTCAATACGAACCTCAGAGAAAAGCAATTGAAAAAGTATTGCCTGTATTGATTGAAAATTGAGGATTGAATATTTATGAACACAAAAATATATACGGCCGGTAAAAAACCGGGGGAAGCAAAGAAAGCTCTTATCATGGTGCATGGCCGCGGCGGCTCTGCTGCTGATATTCTTTCATTGGCCCAGCACCTGGATGTAAAAGATTATGCGCTGTTTGCACCACAGGCTGCCCAGCATAGCTGGTACCCCTATTCTTTCCTGGCACTTCCCTCAGATAATGAACCGGCTTTATCATCTGCATTGATTGCATTGGGTGAAGCAGTAAAAGAAGCAGAAGCCGCAGGCATCAGTAAAGAACAGATCTGTTTTTTGGGCTTTTCACAAGGCGCCTGCCTTACGCTCGAATTTGTGACAAGAAATGCTGCAAAATATGGGGGTGTGATAGCTTTTACCGGTGGACTCATTGGCGATAAGATATATGAAGAAAATTATAAAGGGGATTTTCAGCAAACCCCGGTTTTTATAGGCACCAGTGATCCTGACCCGCATGTGCCGGTTGACCGGGTGCTGGCTTCCACTGCCCTGCTCCGGAAAATGAATGCATCTGTATTGGAAAAGGTATATCCTATGATGGGACATACGATCACTGCGGAAGAGATCAGGCAGGCTGAGCAATGGGTACTGAACAGGAAGGCATGAAATTGTGTTACATCTCTTGCTGAATAGTCGTATTCGGCGTACTTTTAAGATATCTGGAAGGATTAAACAAGGAAACAAAAGAGATGTATGAATTATGCCCAATTGCTGGAGGAGGTAAAACAGGAAGTAACCCATTTTTTTCACCTTCACGGAAATGAAGGATTTACTTATCATAACCTGTCGCATACCGAACGGGTGGTGACCAATGCAGGCCTGCTGGCCCGGCACTATCAGTTGAACGACAAAGATTTCTTTATTGTTTCTACAGCAGCCTGGTTTCATGATACCGGCTATTACGTGAATGGGGCAACCAATCATGAAGTGAGAGGCGCTGAAATGGCTGCCGCTTTTTTACAGGGAAAAGGAGTAGAGGAGGAGATCATTGGTTCTGTCCAGAACTGCATCCTGGCTACCTCTCTGCCACAATCACCTAAAAACCTGCTGGAACAGATCGTTTGTGATGCAGATCTGTTTCACCTGGGTACTGATGACTTTCCCGGGCAAAATAAACTGATGCGCCGCGAAGCAGAATGGCGGCTGAATAGAAAAATACCCAAGCATGATTGGAGGGAGGGAACAATCCGGTTCCTGGAATCACATCATTTTCAAACGGATTATGGCCAGTCTTTGCTTACCCAAAAGAAAAAGCAACATCTCCAAAAGCTGGTTGAAAAAGAAACTCATGAAACGGAAGAAGCTACCATTCCTGCAGTTGCCGCAACACCGGCGCCAAAGCCGGTGAACGTACCTAAACCTTCTACCGGGGAAGCAAAAAAAGCAAAGACCGACCGACCGGAAAGGGGTATCGAAACCATGTTCCGGATCAGTTCCAATAATCACCAGCGGTTGAGCGATATGGCCGATAACAAAGCCAATATCATGATCACCACTACTTCTATCATTCTGTCGGTGTTATTGAGCGTATTGCTGCGTAAGCTGGAAGACAATCAGAACCTGATTATACCCACCATCTTATTGCTGATCGTTTGCGTGATCACTATGGTATGTTCCATCCTGGCCACCCGTCCCACCCTGCCACCAGGAATATTCACCCAAAAGGAAATAGATGAGAAAAAAGTGAACCTGCTATTCTTTGGTAATTTTTACCGCATGAGCTACGAGGAGTACGACAAAGGCATGAAGGAAATGATGAACGACCGTGATTTTCTTTATGGAAGTCTTACCCGCGATGTGTATTCGCAAGGAATAGTACTTGGCCGGAAATACCGGCTATTGCGGACAGGTTATAATGTATTCATGTTTGGTATTGTTATATCTGTGCTGGCATTTATGATAGCAGCAATTTTCTTTTAGCAACCTGGTTTTATGCGTGGTACTATTTTTTTTGATAGGGATATCAGCTGGCTTTCTTTTAACGGAAGGGTACTCGCTGAAGCGGCAAAGGAAACTGTGCCATTATTGGAGCGGATCAAATTCCTTTCGATCTATTCTTCCAATCTCGATGAGTTTTACCGCGTACGTATGCCTGCAATGATGGCTTTGCAGAAGATCAACAGGGAAAAAGCTGCCGACACGGCATATGCGGAAGCTGTTGCTATTATCAACCGGCAACAGGAATATTATGGCCGCATCCTGTATGAAGATATTTTGCCAGCACTCAGGGAACAGGGATATCATCTTTTATATGATGAAGAGATACCTGAAAGCCTGTCTGCCATGGTCACAGATTATTTCTATACGCAGGTAGCTGGTTTCTTACAACCAGTGTTGCTGACTGGTAAAACGGATTTCTTCCCCGAGAACAATCAATTGTATATCGCCGTAATAGTGCAGCCGGAAAAAGCAGAGGAAGAATTATACCTGATCAATGTTCCCTGCAATAGCATTCCGAGGTTCTGGAAAGATGGGCACTATATCATTTTCCTGGAAGATATCATCCGGTATAATCTCGTACATCTTTTTCCTGACCGGCAGATCAAAGGCTCCTGGAATGTAAAGATCACCCGCGATGCAGAACTTGATTTGGAAGATGAATATGATGAAGACCTGGCTGAAAAGATCGAAAAACAACTAAGTAAACGGGATAAAGGGTTTGCCACAAGATTTCTGTATGAACCAGGAATACCACTAAGGCAACTGCAGAACATTGTGGTAACATTCAATCTTAAAAAAGCATCCGTGGTAGAAGGTGGCCGGCATCATAACCTGAAAGACCTGGCTTCATTGCCGGTAGTAGGAAAAGAATTGTCTTACCCTGCCTGGCCGGCTATCCAGTTAAAAACAGGCAATGCCCCCTGGGAAGGTTTACTGGAGCAGATCATTGAAGGTGATATAATGATCCATCCGCCGTACCAGTCTTATAATACTGTGCTCCGTTTTTTTAATGAAGCGGTGATTGATCAAACAGTAGAAGAGATCTACACAACACTATATCGCGTAGCAAGCGATTCCCGGATAGCACAGGCCCTGATCAGTGCAGCGAAAAACGGAAAAAAAGTGACGGTGCTGGTTGAACTGAAAGCCCGGTTTGATGAAGCGAACAATATCCATTGGGCAAAGCGGATGAAAGCGGCAGGCGTAAAGATCATTTATAGCAGTAATGCATTGAAAGTACATGCCAAGATCGCTTTGATAAAAAGAAAACATCCAACTCATCCGTTTACCGGCTTATTGGCTACAGGAAACCTGAATGAATCAACAGCCCGTTTTTATACTGATCATATCCTGCTCACTGCCTTCCAGCCGATGCTGCAGGAAATGGAAAAGCTTTTTTCTTTTTTAGGCAAGGGAAAGAAACCGGAGCCTGGCGATCATTTGCCATTTCAGCATCTGCTGGTAGCGCAGTTCAACCTGCAGCAAAGATTTCTTGAGCTGATCGACCGGGAAATACAATTTGCAAAAAATGGACAACCTGCTTCAATCAGGATCAAACTGAACAACCTGGAAGAAGAGACCATGATCAATAAACTGTATGAAGCATCCAATGCAGGCGTTAAGATCGATCTTGTGGTGAGAGGTATATGCCGCCTGGTGCCCGGATTGCCGGAGCAAAGCGAACATATCACTATCAAAAGGATCGTTGACAGGTACCTCGAACATGGGCGGGTATTTATTTTTCACAATAATGGAGAAGAAGAAGTGTACCTGGGGTCTGCTGATTGGATGAACAGAAATATTTACCGCCGCATTGAAGTATGTTTTCCTGTGTATAACCCCCGATGGAAAGCGCAGCTTCAGGAAATGATCTCACTGCAACTGCGCGATAATGTGCAGGCAGTTTGGATAGATGCTGCACAAGCTAACCCACCCGTAGAGAAGGAACCACCACTGATCCGTTCGCAGGAAATAATTTATCATTGGCTGTCCGGTAAAGTGCCGGAAGCCGCTACAGAAAAAATGGAAGGATGAAATATCAACGTTTGATCATGCTGGCTGCAGTTCTTTGGGCAACTGCAGGAATAATAGGTTGTGCTTCCGGGCAGGAAGAAGTAAAAACGCCGAAAGAATACAATCTCGACAAGCCGGAAAGGTTTGCCATG
Organism: Sphingobacteriales bacterium 44-61; assembly: GCA_001898405.1. Classification (GTDB taxonomy): domain Bacteria; phylum Bacteroidota; class Bacteroidia; order Chitinophagales; family Chitinophagaceae; genus Terrimonas_A. The sequence continues at coordinate 89,864 of MKTW01000020.1, read as the reverse complement.
CCCGAAAGCCTGCTGGAAATATCCGGGATCAGTTTTTATAAAGGGAATAATGATACAGTCTATGCCATACAGGACGAAGAAGGAAAATTGTTCCGGCTGGCATGGGGCAATAAAAAACAATACCATGTAAAGTTTGGAAAGAGCGGAGACTATGAAGATGTGTCTATCCTGCGGGATAGGGTTGTGGTATTGAAAAGCAATGGCAGCCTTTATTCCTTTCCATTCAGCGATGCTATTTATGAAGAGATAGATAGTGTGCAGGAATGGCCACGCCTTTTGCCTGAAGGCGAGTATGAAGGAATGTTTGGTGATGAAAATTCAGGTCTGCTGTATATCCTTTGCAAAAACTGCAAGGTGGATGATAAGGATAATGTGACCGGTTATATTTATCAGCTGGGCGATAGTAGCCTTGCACCTGCCGGCCAGTTTAATGTGGATGTGGAATCCATTAAACCCTTTTCGGGAAAAGTCAAGAAAGGCTTCCGCCCATCAGCATTGGCTAAGAACCCTGTTACCGGTGAATGGTTCATCGTTTCTGCGATCAATAAATTATTGGTGATCGCAGATGAGAACTGGAAAATAAAGAATGCGTACCCGTTGAACGGTAATACATTCAATCAACCTGAAGGAATTGCTTTTGATAAATCCGGCAATATGTATATATCCAATGAGGGAGATGATCTTTCTGCTGGTAATATCCTGAAGTTTGCCAGGCTGAAACCATAGTCTTTAAAACCCACTGTATCATGCGATCATTCATTGTTTTACTGTCATTGTGTTTTTCCTCACTGCTTTATGCGCAGGACAGTATCCGCTATCGCATTATCCTGATAGGTGATGCAGGGGAAATGACGGATGAGCAGCAAAAAGCTTTACAGCATGCAGCGGGTCATATCCTTACAGGAAAAACCAGTGTATTTTACCTGGGTGATAATATTTATCCGCGTGGCATGGCATTGCCGGGAAGCGGGAAAGTGCAGGAAACAGCGGATATCCTCCGTTCACAATATGAGCCGATGCGGGCAAAAGGCGCACCGGTATATTTTCTTCCCGGCAATCATGACTGGGACAAAATGGGTTCGCAGGGATTGGCCAAAATAAAATTCCAATGGCAATACCTTGATGAGTTGGGCGACTCATTGTTAAAGCTTATACCTCCTAATGGCTGTCCTGATCCGGTCGAGATCCATCTCACTGATAAGTTGATGGTTATCGCCTATGATAGTGAATGGTGGTTATTCCCTTTCAACAAAGGCAATACAGATGGTGAATGCGACTGCAAATCGAAAGATGATGTGCTGGCCAGGCTCGATGAATTGCGCCATCGCAACCAGGATAAAGTGATCATTCTTGCTTCACATCATCCTTTTCAAAGCTATGGTGTGCATGGAGGCAAATACACGATCAAGGACCATATATTCCCGTTAACGGTTGCCAATAAGAATTTATACATCCCATTACCTGTTGTAGGGTCACTTTATCCTATCCTGCGCTCCACTTTTTCCAACCCGGAAGATCTCAAGCATCCTTTATATAAAGACATGATCAAACGGGTGAGCAATGTGTTCAGGGATTTCCCTAATATCGTTTATGCTGCCGGGCATGAGCATGGCCTGCAGTTAATAAAAGATGACCAGTTGCAGATTGTAAGCGGCGCAGGATCTAAAAGGACAATTGCAAAGAAAGGAAAGCATTCGTTATTTGCGGATGCTACACAGGGATATGTGACCGTGGATCAGTTGCGGGACAACAGTCTCCGGCTTACTTATTATATCTATGAGAAAGATACGGTTCGTCAGGCATTCAGTTATGCAGTTCCTTATGAAGCGGTTAAAGCCAGTGAGCAATTAGCAAGTAAAGTGATCACGGAAGACAGCATAACAGTCAGTGTTCATCCTTCCTATGATAAGCCTGGTAAATTTCATCGCTTTCTTTTTGGAGAGAATTACCGCAAAGAATGGGCTGCACCTACGCGCCTGCCTGTACTACGCATTTCAGTATTACAGGGAGGCTTGAAGCCGCTGCAATTAGGTGGTGGCATGCAGTCAAGATCACTGCGGCTGGCAGATCCTCAAGGAAAGGAATGGGTGATAAGAAGCGTGGAGAAGATACCGGATGCCTTGTTGCCACCGGAACTTCGCGGCACTTTTGCAAGAGATTGGCTTGATGATGTAACCAGTGCCCAGCATCCTTTTTCTGCATTGATCGTGCCTCCAATTGCCAATGCAGTAAATGTGCCACATGCAAAACCTGTGATCGGTGTATTGTCGCCCGATAAGAACCTGGGCATTTATGAAAGAGTATTCTCCAATATGGTGGTATTGTTTGAAGAACGCGAACCACTGGGAGAATCGGACAATTCAGAAAAGATGAAGAAGAATTTGCAGAAGGACAATGATAATTCCATTCATCCGAAAGAATTTCTCCGTGCACGAATGCTCGATGCGTTGCTGGGTGATTGGGACCGTCATGAAGATCAGTGGCGCTGGTTTGACGATGAAAAAGGAAAAGTAAAAAAATATATGGGTGTGCCGCGCGACCGTGACCAGGTGATCCATCTTACCCAGGGATTATTCCCCAAACTGGCATCTTCAGGATTTATATTACCGACCTTGCGCGACTTTGATGCAAATATCAGCCATGTAAAATGGGTATTGTTCAAAACCCGCTTCGTGAATGCTTATCCTGAAATGCAATTCAGCCGCGAGGAATGGAAAAAGCAGGCTGAAAAATTTGCCTCCCAGGTAACGGATTCGGTACTTGAAGCCGGATTGCTTCGTTTACCCCAACCTTCTTATGATCTGAGGCATGATGTGTTGCTGAGCAAATTCAAATCGCGCAGGGACAAACTGCCGGATGCCATGCTGAAGTACTACGATTTTATTCAGAAGGTAGCTGATATCCGGACCAGCGATAAAAGCGAATTTGTAGAGATCAAAGATGTTGCTGATGGCGGTGTTAACGTTCGTATTAATAAAATAAGCAAGAGCGGCGAACTGGAAGATGAACTGATGAATAAAACTTTTTCGCCACACCTTACGAAAGAAATACGGGTATTCATTGGAAATGGAAACGACAGTATTGTACTGGACAATAAATCCTCCAGGATTAAGCTCCGGCTGATCGGTGGTGGTGATGAAAAAGATTATAAGGTGATCGCTTCGAATAAGAAAGTTCGTCTTTATGACAGGGATAATGGTTCCAACTATAGCGGGGATGTTTCGCGGCTGAAAAAATATATCTCCAATGACAGTCTGAATACTGCTTTCACACCGGTTAATTTGTATAATACCTGGGTGCCGCTGGTATTGTTGGGAATTAATGCAGATGATGGCTTTATTTTCGGTGGAGGGTTCAGGTATATGCACCAGGAAGGTTTTAGAAAGTATCCATACAGCAGTATGCATCAACTGCTGGCGGGTCATTCATTTTCTACCCAGGCTTACCGGGTGAAATATAATGCGGAATGGATAGAAGCAGCAGGCAAGGCCGACATCACGCTGCAGGCGCTGATCAAAGCACCAAATAATACAATGAATTTCTTTGGCAGGGGCAACGAAACTTTTTATGATAAAAGCACAAGTGATATCCGTTACTACCGTACAAGGTTCAGTACCTACCAGTTGGATCCCGCTTTCCGTTGGAGAGGCAGCAAAGGTTCTGCTTTCAGCATTGGCCCTTCTGCTTATTATTATACATTTGATACGGACGACAATGCAGGCCGGTTTATTAATAATACATCCCAGATCGGCAGCTATGATAGCCTGATAGTGGAAGAAAACAAACTACATCTGGGCGTTGTTATGGCTTATGTAAACGATAAGCGTAATAATAAGATCATTCCGCAATGGGGAACATTTGTCAATATCCGCTTGCAGGCATATAAAGGAATGGGGGCATATGCAAAGGATTTTATGCAGCTTATTCCTGAAGTAGCTCTTTATAAAAGCCTGAATGCCAGGTCTACCATTGTACTGGCAGAGCGTTTTGGCGGCACAGTCACTTTAGGGGAAACCACTTTCTACCAATCGGCTTTCCTGGGCGGCCAGGAAAACCTGCTGGGCTACCGCCAGTTCCGCTTTGCCGGCAAACATAGTTTTTATAATAACCTGGAATTGAGGATCAAGCTGGCAGATATTGCCAATTATATCCTTCCCGGTCAGTTTGGCATTAGCGGTTTCTGGGATGTGGGGAGGGTTTGGCAAAATGCTGACAATTCAGGCAAATGGCATAATGGAGTGGGTGGTGGTATTTATTTTGCACCTGCGTCCATGCTTTCCCTGAGCTTTGTGATGGGAAATTCGCCTGAAGGATGGTATCCTTATTTTACAATGGGATTACGGTTTTAGACTATGCAAACAAAGATTATTGATATTGTGCCAATACCATTTCCGGCGCCTGCTCCGGAAACGACGATCTCATTTGCCCCATTCATCGATTATTTAAAAAAACGTAAAGAGCAATCTGACTGCCATAAGAGCCGGTTCTTTTCTTATGTTATCGAACAGTTTGAGCAATATCCTGAATTGTTGCAATCGGTGAAGCTGGAAAAAGTGGAGCATTATGCCGAACAATTGCAGTTGATCTATCTCTGCCTTTCCCCCATTGTAGAGGATGAAGAAAAACATTTTTGGGCACTGAGTGTGCCAATGAGACCTGTACTCATGTATACGACCAATGCGGTGCATCATTTTGTACAGGACATGATATCGCATAAGCTGCAAAGCGACCGCCTGCCACAGTCGGTTGAAGCTCTCATCAAAGAAAAACTGGAATACTGTTATTCATTCATCCTGGAAAGATTATATAAGATCTCCAATTTTCAGAATAAACATCTTGTGCATGCTGTAGTGGATAAAGAAACCGGGCTGACAAAATATTATAAGCAGAATATTGATACCAGGTTTATAGAAATACATCCCAAACGCCCTTTACCCGAATTGAATCTTTCGACGTTTAAGTCGAGGGTACAGGATAGTAAGGATGTATTGGCTTTATTGCAGGAAATATTGCCGCTTGATATGTTCCATTTTGAAGGTTTTGGTATAATCAATGTGGAAGAAGTGACAGCGCAATATGCTTTGGAGAATATCAAAACCCTACTGCTTGATCATAGCACAGTGAAGGATGACGACTATTATTCAAGGCTTACCGGCTCACTCAAATCACTTATCGGAAACAACGATGTGGAATTTGGAGCGCTCCCTTTTTTACAGGTAAATGATAAACCGGTTTATATTGACGGTGCATGTCTCAACAGTGTGCTGATGAACTCTGCCCGGGAGTATGGCTCTGTGGAAACTTCGTATTCTATGCTTGCAACAGAATATGTAAAAAACCCCAAGGTTACTTTTATCAGGGACGTAATGGAGGAAGATGAGAACAGGCATGAACTGCTGCGAACCCTTAAAGCAGCAGGAGTGCGTTCTTTTGCCATGATGCCTGTCTATTTCAATAATGCATTGGTTGGAGCTACGGAAGTATACAGTAAAAAGCCTGACGTGTTAAATGAGAGCCTCCTTGCCAAGATTGAACCGGCCATGCCTTTGCTGTCGCAGTTACTGAAAAACACGATTGATCAATTCAATGATGCGATCGAAAAGGTGATCAAGGAGAAATTTACCGCAGTGCAGCCTTCCGTGCAATGGAAATTCAATGAAGTAGCCTGGCATTACCTGAAAAATGAGCATCAGCCGGAACCACGGAAAGAAACGGAAGAGATCGTTTTTGAAGATGTGTATCCTTTGTATGGGGCAGTAGACATCCGCAACTCAACTGTTGAGCGGAACCTTGCTTTACGCAAAGACCTTCGTGTACAGTTCAGGGTGCTGCTGGAAGTGTTGAAGAAGCTGAAAGAAGCAACAAGCTTTGGCTTGCTTGATGAAAAAATATTTGTAAGTCAGCAATGGCTTGGAAAAATAGAAAAGGATACTGCACTTTTCAACCAGGAAATAAAGCTGAATGAATTCCTGGAAAATGATATGATACCGTTCTTGCTGCAGTTCATCGAAAACAGGCCTGATCTGACCGCTATTGCAGACACCTATTTTTCTGCGATCAATGAGCGCCAGGGAGAAGCTTTCGAGAACAGGCGTGCATTAGAATCTTCTATGACCACGGTGATCTCATCTGTCAATAATTATTTTGAAATGCTGAAGGATGAAATTCAGCAAGCTTATCCCTGTTATTTTGAGAAATTCAGAACAGATGGGGTAGAATATGATATTTATATTGGCCAATCGATTACACCCGACCGGCCATACAGTAATATTTATCTAAAAAATCTCCGCCTGATGCAATTGACCTCTATGGCGGCCATTGCAAAATACTCTCATTCTTTATTACCCCATTTGTCCAGGAAGGTTGAAACAACCCAGCTTATTTTTATTCATTCACATCCGATCGATATCCGGTTCAGGAAGGATGAAAAAAGATTTGATGTGGAAGGGGCCTACAATATCCGTTATCATATTATCAAAAAGCGGATTGATAAAGTGAATATCAAGGATTCTCGGGAGCGGTTGACCCAACCTAACAAGATTGCGCTGGTATATTTTAACCAGAAAGAAGCGGATGAATACGTTTCTTATATCCGTTACCTGCAAGGGGAGAAGCTGCTGAACAATGACCTGGAATACCTGGAGTTGGAAGAGCTACAGGGTGTTTCAGGATTGAAGGCATTGAGGGTGGGGGTAAACCTGGCCAGCGAACTGGCCAAGGTGAATATTGAGAATTTGGTTCTTGAAAGCAAATAGCTGCTTTGGGGAGCAATGTGTTTCAAGAGCAATCCCCTGCTACTGGTGTGATCACCAATATTCCTGCACTCATTCTCACTTCCACTTTTCCTCCATAACAAAATCCCAGCTTTTGCAACCAGGCGCCGGATAAACGTATTTCCGGGACGGTGGTATCATCACTCCAACGATGAACCCTTATCAGTGGTTGGATCTTTAATGTTTTTATCTTTTGCTCTTCACCTTCCGATTGCATTGCGATTGCCTGCAGGGCCTGGTTGATTAGAACTCCTGTTTCCATAAAATATGTTTTAAAACTCAAAGCTACATTCGCCGCTGCCCGGCTCCATGAGAAAAAAACGAGATCCATATGTTTTTTACTCCTTCCCGATTGCCTGAGAGAGCTCGGCTACCATGGGGCTCTCATCCCACCCTTCATCCACTCCTGACCGCAGCATATCCCTGTCGGCCCGCAACGTTTCTTCCAGTTCTTCCACATACTTTCTCACTGCGATCACATATTCATCTGCATTCCTGATCGAGCTCAGGTATTTCAACCGTTTTTCATCCTCCTTGAAGAATATTTTTGCCAGCCGTGTAGTTTCATGAGCCCGGAAGCCCAGGAATTTCATTGCATCCACTCCCATGCGGATACTTGTATCCAGTGTTTCGCGGTAAATATGCAGCATGCCGGCATTCATCAATGAATAGGCATCATTCCGGTTGGAGGCGCGTACCAGCATGCGCAGATTGGGAAAATGTTTTTTTATGGTTTCGATCATTTCCAGTCTTTTCTCTTCATCACCTACAGCAATAATGATGAGTTTGGCTTGTTTGGCCCCGGCGATCTCCAGTAGTTCATGCCGGCTTGCATCACCATAATAAACTTTGAATCCCATGCGGCGGAGCAGATCAACATTATCGCTATCTGTATCCAGCACGGTTGCTTTTACATTATTCGCCCGCAGAAAACGGCCTACTGTATTTCCAAAATGCCCGAATCCCGCAATGATCACCGGGTTTTCTTCGGCTTCCACATCATGTTCACGTTTGGGTTTATGCTTATCAGGATCACAGATCCGTGGTTGTATCCATTTATCATTGACCAGCATCACCAATGGTGTTACTACCATGCTAAGAGCCACTACGGCGATCAGTGTGTCCATGCTTTCCTGCGAAAGTATACCTGCTTCCCTTGCGGAACTGCTCAATACAAATGCAAATTCCCCGATCTGGCTAAGTCCCAGGCTAAAGGTCAGGTTTTGAGGATTGGTGAGTTTGAATGCACGGCCCAGTACAAAGAGCACCAATGTTTTTACCAGCATCACTCCTGCTACAAGTTCAATGATCAGCCAGGGACGTGAAAGAATAAGATGGAAATTGATGGAAGCGCCGACGGCTATAAAGAATAATCCCAGTAATAAACCTTTGAATGGATCAAGATCACTTTCCAGTTCATGACGGTATTCACTGTTGGCTAATACAACACCTGCCAGGAAAGCGCCCAGTGCAGGGCTCATTCCTACTGTATTCATCAGTGAAGCTGCCCCTACGACCAGCAATAAAGCAGTGGCAGTAAAAATTTCCCGCAAACCGGTTTTGGCGATCAGCCGGAAAAAAGGGCGAAGCAGGTAACGGCCGGCTATCACCAGTGCTGCCACGGAACCCAGCACGGCCAGGGTTTGCGCCCAGCCTGGCCAATCACTGATCAGTCCTGTTTCTGTGTGGCCGCTTGTTGCATTGATCACTTCATTGGCGAGCAAAGGCAAAACTGCCATCATGGGGATCACAGCAAGGTCCTGGAACAATAAAACAGCAAAGGAGCTTTCACCGGCAGAAGATTTTAATTGCCCTTTTTCAGTCAGCGATTGCAATACAATGGCAGTGGAAGACAAAGAAAGGATCATACCCAGCACGAGCGCCTGCTTCCAGTCGAGCTTGAGTGCGAGGGAAAGGGCTGCCAGCACCAGGGTAGTAGCGCCCACCTGCAAGCCGCCAAGCCCTGCAATGGAGCGGCGCATTCTCCATAGCCTGGATGGTTCCAGTTCCAGCCCGATCACGAACAACAGCATCACCACCCCGAATTCTGCAAAATGCATCAGGTCTTGTCCTTCTTCCCCAATAAAATGAAGCCCTACCGGCCCGATCACGATGCCGGCAAACAGGTAGCCAAGCACTGATCCCAATCCCAGCTTTTTGGCAATGGGTACCATGATAACTGCGGCTGCGAGATAAATCATGGCCTGAAAGAAAAAGGTTTGCTGCATATAGGTCGTTTTGCGTTGAATAATGTTTGTGTATAACAGATCGGCAGCCGGGAAGTTGTATCAACTCATGGCCCCATGGCCAAGGCTATTGATAATCTCCAGCCCTCCATAATGTTCAGGGCGTATCCTCCCCGAAGCCAGGCCGCTTAATATATCGGCATAAACCAATCCTTCTTCTTCAATAGCGTCCTGCTGCATGCGATGCGTGCCATAAACGATAAATGGCGGCATATAATCCATGCGGCAAAGCAAAGCGGTTTGACGGAAAGGCAGCAGGAACTGGCTAACGGGAAACTGGTGATGTCCTTCAGAGGTATAGGCATGATGTCCGCTGCCGCAGGTAATGGCATTGATCATCTTTTTGCCAAGAAGGGCATACCCTTTTGGGCCGTATGCCCAGTTATATTCCAGCACCAGGTCGAGCCACTGTTTGATAATGGCAGGACCGCTGTACCAGTAAAACGGGTGTTGCAAAACAAGAATATCATGGCTGAGCAGGAGTTCCTGTTCTCTTTTCACATCTATATAAAGATCGGGGTATTGTTCATACAGGTCATTGACGGTGACTCCTTCCAGTTGTTTGCAGTTTTTCAGCAATACCCGGTGCACCCGGGAGCGGCTGAACGCAGGGTGGGCGAATTGTACAAGTACTTTCGGCATAGAGGGGCTGAGAGTGATTTTAACCGAAGTTAAGCAAAGCGGGAAAGAGAAGATTAGAAAGTGTTTCTGGTGTGGGCGGGAATAAAAAGGGACCGGATAGAAATCCAGTCCCGCTTTTTTTAAAATCCAATATCCTATGAAAAACCGATACAAGATTAAGGAGGAATGGGGGATGGGTCAATACCGTTTGGAGGGTATTTCGGTGGGGGAGGATTTAGATGTAAGATTTACAATGGTTGAGAGGGTTATATCATTTAATAAATTCAAGTGAAAGTGATTGGGATGAGATAGAATCCTGGAGGGATAGCACGATCGTACAGGTTATAAAAAGGATGCCTTTTGTGAGGGTTATGGTTGTATTAAGTATTTAGCCTTATTGGCTATATAAGGGAATTCCGTCATATTCGTATACGAACCTAAAACCACTACCATGCTATATAATAAAGCTATTTTTTGCTGGCAGCAAAAATCAACTCCACGTTATCCTTTCCAAGTTTTCTATTTGCCGGGATACCAGTTCCATTTTAAGTGATAAACGATAAAATAAAAAAAATGAAAAGTATTAAAGCATTGTTTAGTTGCTTGATGTTTGCCGGAGCAGTTGCAGCTCAGGATTGGTCTATTCTCGGAAATAGCGGCACTTCATTTGCAAATTTTATAGGCACTACAGATAATCAACCTTTGATTTTCAGAACAAATAATAGTGAGGTATTCAGGATATCCAATCTGGGGAATATATTGATTGGTACAACAACTGATGCAGGTAACAAGTTGCACGTATCAGGCAGAATACGTTTTGAAACAACACTTGCTGATGGGTTCAGTATGGGTAATTCAGCTACAAGTCCACATGTGGTTTACGATGGTGTTAACGGTGAGTTGGTAGCTTATAAGTTAAGAACACAGAATTTTTCTACAAGTGCAGCAAACGTTTCTTATTTCAACGGGGGGATTGTAGAATTTAAAAATGACGCCTATATCAGGGCATATCAAAAACCACTTATTATCAGCAGATCTTACCCGGGTGCAGGAGGTGGGGTTCAGGCAAACTTAATTCTTGACAATACTACAGAGAGCGCTGTACCTGCTACGTATAGAATTCTCTCGGCGAAGTTAAGTGGTACGGAAGTGGCTTATATTAGCGCAACTGGTGGTGGACAGTTCTCTGGCAACACACTAATAGGTACTACCGCCAGCAGTAATTCGAGATTGGCTGTAGTTACTGATACGACCAATACTGCCGGTATATCGATCCGGCAGAGTGCGTTTAGACCGGGTAGCAATCTTCTGGAGATTTCGAATCCTGTAGGAACTCCAATAAGTAAATTTGACTACGGTGGCAGGCTTATGTTTACTAATGCAGGCAGCTCTGTTATTCCGCCATTTATTATGGCCACGAGGGATCTAAGAAGTATTCCCAGTTTCAGTAGTGTACCAATGGTTTTTATTCAACCTGGAGGCCTTGACCAGGCAGGTATCATTGTCAGGGCATTGAGTGGACAGTACACTACTTCTTACCTTCAGGATTGGCAAAGCAGTGGTAGTGGCTCATTAATGCGTATCATGTCTGATGGAAGGCTCGGCCTGGGTATATCCACACCATCGGCTCAATTACATACTACCGGCACTGTCCGCTTTGCAGGTTTAAGCAATGATAGTACACAGACACGTGTGATCGTAAGTGATGCAAGTGGTAATCTCAGCTATCGTGATGCATCTACAATCGGCGGCAGCGGCTCCATCAGTGGTACAAATAATTACCTCGCTAAATACTCAGGGACAACAGCTATTGGAAATAGCATCGTGTATGATAATGGTACAAGTGTGGGTATCGGCACTACCAATGTTTCTGAGCCCGGCTTCAAACTATACGTTGAGTCAGGCATCCGCACAAGAAAAGTGAAAGTAGACCTGGCAACATGGGCAGATTATGTGTTTGAGCCAGGTTACCATCTTAAAGGTTTACAGGAAGTGGAAAATTTTATCCGTAAGAATAAGCATCTGCCGGATATGCCATCAGCAAATACTGTAAGAAAGGAGGGGCTTGACCTGGGAAATAACCAGGCGCTTTTGTTACAGAAGATTGAGGAATTGACTTTGTATCTTATTGAACAGGATAAGGCTTTAAAGCAAAAGCAAGAGAAGATTGATGAACTTACAAAAAAACTGAACTCGTTTGAAGAAAGATTGATACAGTTGGAAAAAAAATAGCAATGACTTAAGTGCTATTAATAAATTCAATTATTGATTTAACCACCATAAAATCCAGTTATGAAGCTGATATTTACCCTGTTTTCTATATTTGCTTTTTTCTGCTCCGCTTATTCACAAAACTGGCTTACGTCAGGTAATAGCGGTACTACCTCTTCCAATTTTATCGGTACTACCGATAATCAGCCCCTTCTGTTCAGAACGAATAATATACAACGTTTCCATATCACAAATGATGGGAAAACGGTGGTTGGCGCTGGTCTCCCGGGGTATGATGCCATACTTACAATCAGGTCTAACTCCGGTGCTCTCGGGGGCTCAAAACTTGTACTCGATGGAGCGAACGCCATATCCAACCCCGGGCTGATCATTTCCACCACTAATACCAATCATTATTACCCATCTATCACTTTTGAATCTGCGAACTGGGGAGCTACGGTCATCAATCAATATGAAGGTCTTTGGCATTCGGTACCTGTTGGGAAAAGATATAGCTGGATAATTGGCACAGTCAGGGCAATGCGGCTTACTACAAATGGGAATTTGTTGATTGGCACAGAAACAGAAAATACAGCCAGATTGAAACTCAGCGGCAGCGGTGGCATGCTTGCCGAGTTCACCGACGCTGGAACAACTGCCGGTTATATCCGTATCCGCAATAGCGGTACTGATTACACCGATATGGGACTCGAAGGCAGCGGTCTTGTTTCATTGAAATCGAATGGTACTGCATTCTTGTATGGCAATTCAGCAGGCAGTGTAAATGTTGGCAGTTCTACTATAGATGCCAGCGCCAAACTTTCAGTTACCAGCACTACGCAGGGTTTTCTTCCTCCGCGGATGACTACCACGCAAAAAAATGCGATCAGTTCACCGGCTGCAGGATTGATGGTCTACGATAACACTCTTGGGAAGTACAATTACTATAATGGAAGCGGTTGGCAGGAGTTAGGTGCAGGCGCTTCGCAGTGGACAAACTCTGGTACTAATATCTCCTATGCAACAGGAAATGTTGGTATTGGCACCAATGCAATAGCAGAGCATAAGCTTGCAGTGAATGGAAGCATTATTGCTGAAAAAATGAAGGTGAAACTCTATGGCAACTGGCCGGATTATGTTTTTGAAAAAGGGCATAAAATTCCTTCTTTGGAAGAAGTGGAAGCATTTATTCATAAACATAAACATTTACCTGATGTGCCTTCTGCAGCAACTGTTGAAAGCGAAGGATTGGATCTGGGAAATAATCAAGCCGCATTGTTGAAAAAAATTGAAGAGTTGACCCTGTATATGATTGAGCAAAATAAAAGAATTGAGGCGCAAGAAAAGAAAATCAGCTACCTGGAAGCCCAACTTAAAAAATAATCCGCAGGATAGTACATCCATGAAAAAAATAGCTGCAAGGAAAACTGGCAAGGGTTGATTCTGCGGAAAGCAAGCGGTTATTTGGAAACTCATCAGAAAAATATAATATATGGAAGAAGAAGCTTACCCAGTCAACAGCAATCGTTTCGCCTCAGGTAGGTCAATATAAGCGTATGTACACACTGATAGGTAATATCCAGGCAATAGAGCTTGTCAAGAATGGACAAGCTAAAATAGCCTACGAGTTTTCAGAAAATGAAGCAACAGCCTATCTGCTAAAGGATGGAAAGGTTATTATTCTGCCAAGTGAAGGAGATAGCTCAATGTTATTTCAATCAGCAAAAGAGTTTAATCTTTTCAAGACTGCCCCAAAATTCCCTGAGCCAACCAATGAGCTTTTTTATCGCTATAAAGATCATATTCAATCTATCAAAGCTTCTGTGGATTATTTCTATACAGCATTAAGTAAAGCTTTAAATAAGGAAATTGCTCTCTTAAATAGCGACCAGGATTTAATCGAATTATTTAAAAAATTGAATGAGGCAAAACAACGCGATTTTATTGTTCCCTTGGGTGTAGTAATCGGAGATTATCTGGTTCGAAAATATAAACTTAGATGGAAATTTAATAGGATATATACATTTATAGTCTATGATATTCCTAACGTTGAAAGTAGGCAGGGTTTTACGTTCGGCTTATGGAAGTTACTAGATGAGTATGAAATAGACAAGAATTTTGACGGAGAAGACTTCATGGAGAAATTTAATATCTTTAGAAGTATGGCGAAATAAGTATTAATAAATAATATCCTTAAGAATCTTATTTCACATGCTACATAGGAACATATATATGTATTCGAGTAAGCCGAATTCGTTGGGTTAGGGCGAAGGATAACCATTCTAAAAAATCGTCGATCATATCCACAAGATTTCTTTTTCTTTCTTATTTATAATAAGTACACTTTCCCTCCACGCCAATGGCAAACCATCGACTGGAACATCTACAACACCAACATCGGCTATGTCGGTATCGGAAACATCCCCCCCGAAGCCAACTGGAAGTAAAGCATTCCATAAGAACATCTCCCTCCGCCTCTGCCTCAGGAATGTTCTTTGATGGCAGCCAGCTTTCAACTGAAAATGCCTGGTCAAATGTGCGCCTTGTTGCCGGATCCGGCTCAGGAAGCGGATGGCTTAAGAATTTTCTCGACAATTATGGAGGCTATTTTAGCTGGGCTGTCAATTCAGCCAATGGAGAAGTTGAACTGATGAGGATGAATGATAAAGCCACACCATATCTGTGAATCAGGATATGATGTGGCTTTATCTATATGCTTAGTTATTATTCAGACGACAACTTTATCTTCTTCACTTCAGTCCCATCCCTCACTTCCTCCGTGACTGTTTTCACAATAATATCTGTTGCTGAAAGATCCCCAAACACTTCTGTTTTGCCATCTGCACTACGCCCGGCCTTAACAGGTACCCAGACAGTTTTATTATCTTCGACTTTGATCACGAATGTACCAGTGGAAGAACGCAACACCGCTTTGGAAGGCACCAATAATGTATTGCTATCCCCTGTCAATGGTATAGACACTTCTGCCACCATCCCCGGCAATAAACGCCGCTCATTCACCACATCCATTTCTGTACGCTGTGATCTCAAACGCGTATCCAACGTCCCCGAAGCCCGGGATACTTTAGCAGTGAACGTGTCGTTCTGGATGGATTTGACTGTGAACTTCACTTCCATTTTGTCATTGAAATAAGGGATATATGATTCGGGAACACTTACCACCAACCGTAACTTTTTATATTCCTGCAAAGTGAAGATCGGTGCATCAGAGCCTTTGCCTGCCGGGCCTACATAAGCGCCTGCACTTACATTACGCGCACTGATCACGCCACTGAACGGGGCTCTTATCTCCAGGTAATTCCGGTTATCTCCGATCTCACGGTAAGATGCGCGGGCCGCTTCCAACTGTGCGAGATCGGATTTTTGTTTGGCCAATGCGATGTCGAGGTCATTTGGTGAAATAGTGCCGGGTGTTTTGCTGGTTTCAAGCAAACGCTCATAAGTGGCTTTGCTGGAGAGATACAAAGCTTCCTGCGATTTCAACCTTGATTCTGCTCCGGATAATTGTGAGTTCAGTTCCGGTGCTTCCATAGTGGCCAGCAACTGGCCTGCTTTCACTTCACTGCCTACATCCACATAAAGCTTGCGTACGAACGAACTGATCTTTGCATACAGGTCCACCTGCTGGAAAGCCACCAGTTCTCCGGGTAACCGGATAGAGGATATCAGCGAACCCTGCGCCGGATGCACAACTTCCACTTCAGGCTCGGATGCTGAAGCCACAGGTTTCTCGCCCCTGCTTTCTGCGGACCCACAACTTTGAAGAATAATTCCCGGCACAATGATCGTTGCTAATAGAAAAATCTTTCTCATTCCTTGCATTTTATTTGCGGTGAATAAAACCGTCATTATTAAGCATTAAATATTGGTTGTTGGATCAATTCAGTTTTCCAGTTTCACATAATGTTTGCTTTCCTCATCTTCCGGATCAAGCGATACACTTTGCGTTCCTGCTTTTCCCTGTGCCCAGGCAAATACGAGCGGCAGAATAAAGAGTGCTGCAAAAGTAGAAGCGATCAATCCGCCAACCACGGCCCTTCCCAGCGGTGATGATTGGTCTCCTGCTTCTCCCAATCCGCTTGCCATCGGTATCATACCCGCTACCATCGCCAGGGCCGTCATCAATATCGGGCGCATCCGCAGGGCCGCTGCTTCGGTTGCAGCTGTAATGGCATTGCCACTATGCTTGCGCAATTGCTCTGCATTCGTGATCAATAGAACGGCATTGGAAATGGATACGCCTACCGACATGATCATTCCCATATAGGATTGAAGATTGAGTGTTGAGTCCATCATCATCAATAAAGCAAGCGACCCGAGAATTACTGCAGGTACAGTAGCCAGTACCACGCCTGATACTTTGAAGGATTGGAAATTGGCTGCCAGCATCAGGAAGATCACGACGATGGCGACCAGCAAACCACTTTCGAGGCTGCTCATGGTATC
Organism: Sphingobacteriales bacterium 44-61; assembly: GCA_001898405.1. GTDB lineage: Bacteria > Bacteroidota > Bacteroidia > Chitinophagales > Chitinophagaceae > Terrimonas_A. The sequence continues at coordinate 73,546 of MKTW01000020.1, read as the reverse complement.
GATAAGCGTATTGCTGAGCCCGATCACTTCTATATTCAATCCCCTGGGCAGTTCACCGATGGATTTGATTGCCTCCTGCACATCTTTGGCGGCAGTACCCAGGTCTTTATTGTTCAGGTTAGCTGTTACCGATAAAACAGGTGTAGCACCAAGGTTATCGTTCTCGCCATAAGTGGTCCCGGGAGTAATAGTAGCCACATCTCCCAGTACAGGCCGGCTCGCATTTTTCAGCAGAGGTATCTCACTTATATCGTTCACACTTTGCATTTTACTCTCCGGTACCTGTACCTGCACACTGTAACTGTATCCTGCTTTTTCATCTACCCAGATATTCTTATCTGTGTAGCGTGATGATGAAGTGGAAGCGATCAGGGAACGTGATACGTCCGTCATATCCAATCCAAGTTGCGCGGCCCTTACGCGGTCAATTTCAATATTGATAGCCGGGTATTTTGTTGATTGACCCAGTTGCACATCCCGCAGGTAACGGATCTCCTTCAGTTTTGCAATAAGTTTTTGCGCATACGTTTCATTCACCTGTTTATTTCTTCCTGAAAGCCTTACTTCAATAGGGGTGGGAGAGCCCTGGCTCAGGATCTTATCCGTTAATTCGATGGGCTCAAAAGATAGGGTGAGATCAGGCAGGTCTTTGCTGAAACGGGTGCGGATCTTTTCTTTCAATTCATCGAGATCTGTTTTATAATGTTCGTTCAGCTGCACCTGGATCACTGCTTCGTGCGGTTGTGCCATCCACAGGAAGATAGGAGCAATGGAGAATAATGAAGGGTGTGTGCCTACATAAGAAGAAGTGACGGAAACATTACCAGGGCCGACTATTTCTTTAATCCCATTAATAGCAGCCAGTATTTTTTGCTCGGTACTTTCAATACGCGTTCCTTCCGGTGCACGCAACCTTACCTGGAACTGGCTTCCGTTCACTTTCGGTAATACATCTCTTCCGATTGAATGCATCAACAGGTAAGCCAGCCCGCATATCAGCACGACATACCCGATCACGATTGGTTTACGGTAAGGCATTATGCGTCCGATAAAACGCAAATATCTCATACGGAATTTTTCAAACCGGCTGATCTTTCCATCACGGTTGCTGTCTTCTCTTTCCACCAACATCTTTTTCTGGTCCCAGGTATCTTTTTCACTTCCCGGCGGCAAACCTGCGGCTTTTAGTATCTCCGCATCGGTCAAACCTGCATTCGCATTATTGGTGTTTTGATTAGCGGCATTCGTGTGTTTAATTTTCATTAGCCAGTTCGCCATGATCGGCACAAAGGTTTGTGCAAGGAAATAAGAAACGATCATGCTGAAACCAATCGCTAATGCTAAGGGTAAGAATAACGAGCCCGGTATGCCCCCCATGGTGAAAGCAGGAGCAAAAACAGCAAGAATACAAAGCAGGATCAGGAGTTTGGGGAATGCAATTTCCTTACATGCATCCCATATCGCCAGTGCCTTGGGTTTTCCCATATCAAGATGTTGGTGGATATTCTCTATCGTCACCGTACTCTCATCCACCAATATCCCGATAGCCAGGGCAAGACCGCTCAGCGTCATGATATTGATCGTTTGCCCGAATAAGCTCAGAAACAGCACACCGGAAATAATGGAAGTAGGGATGGTCAGGATAACGATCAACGCACCTCTTGGGTCGCCCAGGAATAACAATACCATTAAACCGGTCAGTATTGCACCTATCGCGCCTTCAGATAATAAACTCTTTACGGAATTGATCACATACGTGGATTGATCGAACTCATAAGAGAGATGCACGTCTTCCGGCAACTGGGCCTGCATTTTGGGCAATGCCTTCTTTAAGTTTTGTACTACTTCCCAGGTGGAAGCATCCGCATTCTTGGCCACGCTTAAATACACAGAACGTTTGCCATTGACCAGTCCATAGCCTGCTGTTATATCTGCTCCGTCTTCTACGGTAGCTATATCTCGCAGATAAAGATTTTGCACACCGCCTTTGAACAGGGGTATGTTTTCAAAATCCTTTATTTCCCTGATCAATGTATTGGTAGGTGTGATATAGTTTTTATCACCAATGCGCACATTCCCTGACGGTGTTGTCTGGTTATTCACCCGCAATGCTTCTACCACCTGGTCGGGCGTAAGGTTATGGGAGCGTAACATTTCCGGGTCCACTTTCACTACGATCGTGCGCACGCTGCCTCCAAATGGCGGTGCTGATACAAGACCGGGAATGGTGGTGAAAGAAGAACGGACATATACATTTGCCAGGTCAAGCAATTCATTATTGTTTCTTTTATCACTGCTTAATACTACCTGCCCTACCGGAAGAGTGGATGCATCAAACCGTATAATGAACGGCGGGTTGGAGCCTGGCGGGAATATGGCCTGTATTCTGTTCGCAAACGCACTTAACTCTGCTGCTGCCTGCGCCATATTGGTACCGGGATAAAAACTGATCTTCATCAGGGTAAGCCCCTGTATGTTTTTTGTTTCAATGGATTTGATACCATTCACAAACAGCATGATGTTGATGTATTGCTTCGCAAACATCGCTTCCATTTGTGAAGGGGTGTAACCCGAAAAGGGGTGGGATAAATAAATAACCGGCAATTCCAGTTTGGGAAATATATCCACTTTGATGCTTGTAGCCGCTTTGATACCGAAGAAGAACAGGCCGGCAACAATTACCAGGATGGTGATAGGCTTACGGAGCGCGAAACGTATCAGGTTCATAAAATCTCTTAAAATTCGTTAATGAAAATATCCCAGTTGCCTGTGGCCGCGGCCTTCAGCAACAAAGCCTGCCATACATTGCTGTAGGTGATGTCCCTGTCCGTTTCTGCACGGTTCAATGCATACAGGGCCTGTGTTACATCTACAATTGTTGTCAACCCATTATTATATAGTGTTGTCTTTTGCAGATAGGCATCCGAGGCAGATCTCAACTGATTGGGCACTTCGCGGTAATTGGCCAGTGCATTCCTGATCCTCGCATCGGCCAGGCTCACCTGCGCACTAAGCTGCAGTTTGATCTGGTCATATTCATGCTGCAAACCTTTTGAGGTCAATTCCTGTGCACGCACCGCAGGTTTGTTGCGAAGCAACATAGTCATATTCCATTGCAGACCTATTCCCAACAGGTAATTGCTGCGGGTAGGTTTTACTCCGTTAAAATAATCATGGCTAAAGGCAGTCTGATCTGTTGCATAGGAAGATTCAAATCCTGAACCCCTTGTCTGGTACACACCAAAAAAAGAAAAGGACGGATAATACTGTTTCCGGTTAAGGATCACCTGGCGGTTGCTGAGATCGATCCTGCTCCGGTAATATTGCAATACAGGATGCGTTTCTTCCTTCAATGAAATGCTGTCGGCAAAAGCCAGTGGTATTTTATTGATGAATGAAGTATCCAGTTGATAATCCGTTGCCGGCAGCCCGGTGAGGATCGCCAATTGATTAGCCTGCTCCTGCTCCAGGTTCATTGCATTCGTTAATGCAATACGGGCTGCTGACACTTCTGCATTCGCCAACGAAGAATCGACACCTGCCAGCAAACCATTCGCTGCTCTTGCCGTGGCAGTCCGTTTTACGATCAATGCCCTGTCGAGGTTTTTTTCCTGGATGCGTGTAAGCCTTTGCGAAACCAGCAGGTTGAGATAAGCAGCAGCTACTTTTATCTGCTGCTGAAAACGTTCCTGTTCCAGGTCGGTTTCATTCACATGCAGCGATGATTTGGCCACTTCTATTCTTTCTTTGGTGCGGCCAAAACTGAAGAATTCCCAGTTGATATTGGCCAGGTAAAGTGCACCGAAGGCTGCATTCCAGTTTTGCGAAGGCAATGGCAAACCCGAAGACGCTACCCCCAAACCGCCAAAACCATATAAAGGGCCATTCTGGCCATTCACCGTACCATAAACCTGCTGGGCTGATAAATTGAAGTTGGGAAGATAATCCCTCTTACTTTGTGTCACTCGTTCCTGTCCGGCTTTTACATAGTTCTCTTTGGCTTGAATGATGCCATAACGGGCCATGGCTGTGTCAACAGCTTCCCTTAGCGACAGGGTCTGCGCAGTGGCCGAAAAGGCGATCATAAAAGCAAGCAAGAAAACAGACAGCCGTGCGGAGAAGGAAGTGCAGGGTCTCTGTAGATTCATCCTACAAATCAACCGACAAGTGAGCAGAACGCATGAAGAAAAATGATAGCTCCGATTGATAAATGACGAATGCAATTGATCATATTTCACATGACTTTTATGCTATTAAACGCGTCCTTTGCTTTGCTAATGATCGTTTGAATAATGCAAGAGAAAGTTTGAATAATGCAAGTGTCCATCCGGAAAACTGTTGAGAACAAGTGGTTGCAGGAAATCGTAGTCTTGTTTTTCACCTTCATTTTATTCACGTTGAACGACTGGATGCTGATCAGTTCCTGGAATAATCTATGGAAGGGGTGTACTTATTTTTTGATCCTCTATACCCATGCGCAACTCAACCGCATTTTTTTACTCCCGGTCTTACTGGAAAAAGGAAAACCGCTCACTTATGCTTTGCTGAGCATTGGGCTGGTGCTGATTTTTTCCGGTATATTATATGAAGTGGCCACGCTTTGGCTGTATAAGAACTGCTATCTCTACAAATCCATCAAGCAGCAAAGTTATATCTATCACCTTGCCACAATGGTTGCCACTTCTATATGTATCATGGGCCCCTTACTGTTACTGAAGTATTACCGCGAGCAGCGGACGGCGGAAAGGGAAACCATCCTGGCGCGCGAAGTGCAGTTGAACGCCCTGCGCAGCCAGCTCAATCCACATTTTCTTTTCAACACATTCAATACATTATATGGAGTGAGTCTGCAATACCCCGGCCGCGTGCCCGACCTGCTGATGCAGGCATCGCAACTGATGCGCTACCAGTTGGAGAACGGCAATAAAAAATGTGTTTCCCTGAAAGACGAGATCTCGTTTATTGAAAGCTATATTAACCTGGAAAAGGAAAGAGTAGGTCATCGATGTGAAGTAGTGTTCAATCAGTCAATCGAAAATCCTGCTCAGTATAAAATGCCTGCCATGCTGCTGATCTCCTTTATTGAAAATGCTTTCAAACATGGCACAGGCAGCGTGGAGCAATGTCATGTACAGGTGACTTTAAAAATGGAGAACGAATGGTTTATAATGGATGTCAGGAATTCCCTTCCCCGGAAAAAAGCGGAAGTTGTGTCTACAGGTATTGGGTTAAAGAATTCAAAAGAAAGGCTGGCGATCCTTTATCCTGATAAACATCGCCTGGAGATTAAAGACGGACCTGCCGATTTTCAAGTACATTTGGAACTGAAAATAGAAAAGTATGGACGGGAGAAGGACCTGCATAATTGTGGATGATGAACCGGCTGCGCATTATGTGTTGATGAGCCATATCCGCTACGTATCACAACTGGAACTGGTGCAACAGTGTTACAATGCTATCGAAGCCATTAATTACCTGCGGCAGCACCCGGTTGACCTGATGTTTCTCGATATCAACATGCCCGAGATCTCCGGCATGGAGATGCTCAAAAGCCTGAAGAACCCTCCCCGCACCATTCTTACTACTGCGTATTCAGAATATGCAATGGAAAGCTATGATCATGGAGTGGTGGATTACCTGCTGAAACCAATCAATCTTCCCCGCTTTATTACTGCCACAGAACGTTACTTTGAACTTTCCGTAAGAAAGGAACCGGAAAAAGAAAGCCAGTCATTTATTATGGTAAAAACAGGCGGTGTGAGCACGCGTATTGAACTGGATGATATTCTGTACGCCCAAAGCCTGGGCAACTTCATCCGTATCTGCACTTCCCAAAAAACATATATCGTTTCGCTTACTACAAGTGAACTGGAAGAAACATTACCTGACAATCAATTTCTACGGATCCACAAATCTTTTATTGTATCCCTTAACAAAATCCACGAATACGGTAAAGACACGGTTACGATCAATGACCAGAAAATGCCCGTCGGCATTACCTACCGGCAAAAACTCTACGAAAGACTTAAATAATAATATACATTAACAAATTTCAGACACCCTTCCCGTCTTCCCGCCTTACCGGTAAAAACTTACCGGTAAGGCGGGAAGACGGGAAGGGCTATTTTAGACAGTACCAACTTTCTTTGTTCAAAACAGTTTGTTTCAATCCGTTCTCTCTTTTCCTCAACCTGTGTAAGTTTTAACGGCCGGTTAACGGAGCAAATAGTAGCTTTGCATAACAGTGTTTTCACAGGGAAAATCCCGCATGAAGTGTTGATTCCCTGTTAAATAAAATTCAATCCCTCCTGCGGGCTACAAAATGTTCCAAAAACCTGTTATCTTGATAAGGATTAAAACCTATGCAATGAAAATATCTATACACAGGAATTTATTGATACTGGCATTCATGCTGTTTGCCGGTGCTGCCATGGCGCAGACAACGCTGGCCCCTGATCAAAATCCTGATTTCGCCGTTAGCCGGGCAAAATATATGAAGACAGCTGATTCCATCAATACCTGGCAAGGCACCACCGCACAGGAAACCTATAAAGCTATTGACTACCTGGCCGACAAAGCTGAAGCAAGAGCTAACCGCCGTGCATTCCGCCAGCAATTGCGACTGGAAAGAGCACGTTATGGATACTCTTCCTACGATTGGTATAATTCACTGAATTATGGCAACGGTTGGGGAAACTACAATAACTACTATTCACCTTACCGCTACAACCGCCGCAGTAATTTCTCCTGGAACCTCGGCCTGGGTTGGTGGTGGAGATGGTGATTGAACCAGCACAACAATACATTCTTATTATCATAAACCATTAATTCCTTTATAATGAAAAAGGGTTTACTCATTTTTTTGCCTCTTACTGCATTGTTTTTGTTCAGTAACTGCGCCCATAAAGTCACCCGCATCGATCCTTCCGAACAGATCGATCTCAGCGGCCGCTGGAACAATACTGATTCAAGGCTTGTAGCAGAAGATATGACTAAAACAATACTTGGGGCTAACTGGCTCACTAATTACATGGCTGCCAAAAATGGACAACGTCCAACCGTGATCGTTGGCCTGGTAACCAATAAAAGCCATGAGCATATCGAAGCAGAAACTTTTATCAAGGATGTAGAGAACTCATTTGTTACATCGCAAAGGGTGCGGTTGGTGCAGGGCGGTAAAAAAAGAGAAGAGTTGCGTGCAGAAAAAGCAGATCAGCAAACCAATGCCAGCGCCAGCACCATGAAAAAATTCGGATTGGAACAAGGCGCCGATTTTATACTCCAGGGTTCTATCAATTCCATAGTGGATTCCCAGAAAAGAAAAAAAGTAGTTTACTACCAGGTAAATCTTGAACTCACCAATATTGAAACCAATGAAGTGGTTTGGATAGGCGAGAAGAAGATCGCTAAATATGTAAAGAACTAAACCCACTTGAGTATCCCTCAATACGGGTGAATGTTCCTCTTATTCAAAAATATAAAGAGTTGGGCTATTGCGCTTTTACCTTTGGTAATGCTGACGTCCTGTGCTACCTATAATCAACAGGTGCAGAGCTACTACAGCAGTCTCCGGGAAGGTGATTACACTAAAGCTGCCAAAGAGCTGGATAAAAGCAAGCTGCTGAAGAAAAACAGGAACCGCCTGCTTTATCTTCTCGAGCGTGGCAAGGTTTGCCACCTGATGGGGCAATGGGATAGCAGCAATACCTATTTCAACGAAGCAGACCTGCTTATGGAAACGGCCCGCACTTCGGCAAAGGACATTGCATTGGGAAATCTGCTTAATCCCATGATGCAAACCTATAAAGCGGAAGATTTTGAAAAATACCTCGTGCATTACTACAAAGCCATCAATTACCTGCAGCTTGGTGAAACCGATGATGCACTCGTGGAAGCCCGCCGCATCAGCCTCCGCACCTATGCCCAGGAAGATAAAGTAGGCAATAAGGACAAATACAAGGATGACGCATTTTCCTTAATGGTGCAGGGTATTATTTATGAAAAAGGCGGAGATGTAAACAACGCATTTATTTCCTATCGCAATGCTGCTAACGTATTTCTGGACAACCAGGGAAAATACTATGGCATAGATATTCCCGAGCAGTTGAAAAAAGATCTGTTGCGGACTGCAGACCAGAACGGGTTTATGGATGAGCTCGGCCGCTATGAAAGATTATTGAATACAACGTATCAAAAAGAAGAAAAGCCGGCTGGCGGCGAGCTGATCCTTTTCTGGGAAAATGGTTCTGCTCCTGTTAAAGCACAACAGGATATCTGGTTCTCTTTGTTCAAAGATGCAGGTGGTGCTTTTTTCTTTACAGATGCGAATAATTCTTTCACAGTACCTTTCGATTTCAGCAGTGGTTACAGCCGTGATAATATCAAACTGGAAGATCTGCGCAGTTTCCGTGTTGCACTTCCCAAATATGAAGCCGTTGCTCCGGCGTATACAGGTGCTGCGGCACTGGCCGGGTCGCAATCGTTCAAACTGGAACCGGCAGAAGATGTAAATAATCTTGCCTTTGCTACTTTAAAAGAAAGGATGCTGAAGGAACTCTCTTCAACACTGACCCGTCTTGCTATTAAAAAACTGGCTGAAGCAGCCATAAGGCCTTCCGACAAAAAAGACAACGACAAGAGCAAGACCGAAGAGCAAAGAAAAAAGGAAAAGAAAGAAGAAGCGGCCCGGGAAGCCATTGCTCTTGGCCTGCAAATTTTCAATTTTGCTTCTGAAAAAGCAGATACCCGTAACTGGCAAAGCCTGCCCCATACGATCTATTATGCCCGCATTCCATTGCAGGCGGGTGAGAACCAGATCAACCTTCAGCTTAGCGGACGTGCCTCTGCATCAGTGCCCGTAAAAGTGAACGGGAGAGGGGGAATGCAGGTGATGACAGTGAATACGATAAGGTAGAAATTCCTATCTTCAGTTCATGAATGTTGTTATTGTTGACGATAACAAAATTGCCCGCACCACGCTCAAACAGCTTGCCTCCCGGGTAAAAGACCTGGTGGTAGTGGCAGAATGCGAAAATGCCATGGACGCCTATAATGTGTTGCAGGAAGAACCCGTGGACCTGCTGCTGCTTGATATTGAAATGCCGGGCATGACCGGGCTGGAACTGACCAGGAACCTCGGTGCCAAACGCCCCCTGATTATTTTTACCACTTCCAGGAAAGACTATGCAGTGGAAGCATTTGAATTGAACGTAGTGGATTATATCGTGAAACCAGTGACCCTGCCCCGGTTCATACAAGCCATTGATAAAACCAGGGATATCCACCAAAGCCTGGAAGAAGAAGTGAATATAGCCCCTGATGCGTTTATCTTCATCCGCGATTCCAATATTGTCCGCCGTCTCAGCCTCGATGAGATCCTGTATGCGGAAGCCATGGGTGATTATGTAAAACTTCATACCCAGGGTAAATTCTATGCCATCCATACTACCCTGAAAGCAGTGGAAGAGCGGCTGCCGGCCGATCAGTTCCTGCGCGTGCACCGGTCCTATATCGTTTCCATCCCCAAAATCGACACTATCCAGGACGGAGCCCTTATTATCCAGGGCAAACCCCTGCCTGTAGCAGATGCTTACAGGGCCGCCCTCAATAAGCGGATGAATATCCTTTGATCCCACCGATCAGTTTTCCCGTTTTACCGACATGTTTGCCCGTTCCATCTATTCTGCCCTTAGGGAAGAGGCGGGAAATAAGAGCTTTGGGGTGTTGAAGCAATTGAATACGGGCAGTTTGTGATGAGATAATCGGATGTTCAGTATTCAATCTTCAAAAAAGCTTTTATTCTCATAGCAGTTTGGTTTTGGTTACGGGCTGCATGTCTATGCGGCCCCTTTTTTTACAATGAAAACAATCTACACGATATTATTCTTTCTTGACCTGCTGGTGCTGATCATCCTCTCTTATTTCCTGCTGAGGCTGATGGACAGAGGCGGTCATGTCTGGTTAATGCTCGTTGTGCTGCTGGGGTTGATCGGAAGCATTATGCTGCTGGCAACATTCCTGGGCAGGTATATAAGGCCACATAAATAATGTTGCGGTACCCTTCGCTGCAAACCCCGGCTGCATTCCTTTTTAATTTAATCCTTAACTTACAGCAGAGTAATCCGCATGACCAGTAAACGCATCATCTACTACCTGCTGGCCGCTTTCATTACCGGCAATCTTCTCCTGATCTTTATGCAGTATAATTCTGCCCGGAATATTGATGATCTTATCCTGGGCAATGAAAAGCTGCTGAATGAATTCAAGACAGGCAGCCAGCTCCGCGACCTGGAAAAAGATATGATATCCATGGAAAGCGATGTGAGAGGCGCTATCGCCATGTCGGATGTTTCCATAGCAGATAATCTTGAGCAACAGATAGGGAATGTGCAAAAAGACCTGGGCCACCTTCAGCAAGTAAATGACGATGACAGCACTATCCGGTACATTGATGAATTGGATGAACTGGTGAAGGAAAAGATCTCTTTCAATCGCCAGGTACTCGACACTTTTGCCCATTCCGGAAAAAAAGCCGCAGAAGCACTGATGGCCAACCAGCATGGAAAACGGTTGATGCATTCCATTACCGCCGTAGCGCATAAGATAGATACCAGCCGGCAGGTATTGCTTACAAGGGTAACAGAATCGATTGATGAAAGCGGTCGCAATGCCCGGCGCTGGGGCACTATTCTCATTGTGATCGTGCTGCTGAGCGGCGCCGGCCTGTTTTGGTATATCATCAACCGCATTGCCAGTCAGAATCAATTGATCCGCCAGCTAGACGCGTCGGAGAAGAAAGAAAGAGAAGCCGCAAGGATAAAAGAAAATTTCCTGGCCAATATGAGCCATGAGATCCGCACCCCTATGAACGCAATACTCGGGTTCACCAATCTTCTGCAAAAGAAAACACTGGAACCGGAAGCTGAAGCATATGTACACAGCATCCGTCAGTCGGGCGAAAACCTGCTGGCCATTATCAACGATATACTTGATCTGTCGAGGATCGAAGCCGGTATGATGCGTATTGAGCCGGCACCTTTCAGCGTTCGCAGCCTGGCGCATTCTGTTGAGACCATGTTTACAGAGAAGACCAGGGAAAAAGGATTGCTTCTTACCACTTCTGTGGAAGAGCAGGTGCCTGATATACTCGAAGGAGATGCTGTAAGGCTTACACAAATCCTGGTGAACCTGATCGGCAATGCAGTGAAATTTACCCAAAGAGGAAGCATCAATGTTTCCATTAATGCAGAGCCACTGCCTACCGGCCTGGTCACTATGTTCATCTCTGTCAGCGACACAGGCATAGGCATTGAAAAAGACAAACTGCCTGGCATATTCGATCGCTTCAGGCAGGCGGAAGATTCCATTACCCGCAAATACGGGGGAACAGGATTGGGACTTGCGATTGTAAAAGACCTTGTTGACCTGCAACAGGGCAGCATTACAGTAATAAGTGAGCCTGGCCTTGGCACCCGGTTTCAACTTAGCATCCCTTATAAGATACCAGTAGAAGGCAAGGCCCCAAAACATAAAGTGGTAAAACATGATATCATGTACCCAACCGCCGGTAACACTCAAATGCTGGTGGTGGAAGACAATGAGATCAACCAATCATTGATGAAACACCTCCTGGCAAGCTGGCAGGTGAACCCGGATATTGCTGCCAACGGGAAGGAAGCGATAGAAATGCTGCGTCATAAAAAATATGATGTGATACTGATGGATATACAGATGCCGGAAATGGATGGGTATTCAGCCACGCAGATCATCCGCAAAGAATTAAAATTAACTACGCCCATCATTGCCATGACGGCGCATGCACTTGCGGGAGAGAGGGAGAAATGCCTTGGATTTGGCATGGATGAATATATTTCAAAACCTGTACGTGAGCAGGAATTGCGTGGCTTGATCAACCGGCTGGTTGGTACCGGATCAAATGCACCTTCATCAATGCAAACCGGTATCACCCATGGGTATAAGTACATCGACCTTGCTTATATGCAGGAGATCAGCGGAGGCAGTAAGGAATATGAACAAACAGTGACCGCCCAGTTCCTGGAAATAGTTCCCGCTGATCTTGAAAAAATGCAGGCAGCATGGGAGGAAAAGGACCTGGCGAAACTGCACCGGCTGGCACATACAATGAAAACGTCTGTATCAGTGATGGGGCTCAATACAGCATTGGAGCAGGTGCTTGACACCATTGAATTAAGCGAAGATGAAAAGCAGGTTGGTGACAAACTGCAGGAGTTGATTGATTATTGCCGGCATGCACTGGAAGAGGCGAAACAGTTTTATGATACACTGAGCTAAGAGAACTACCTTATAATATGAAAAGAATGATCTATTATGCAGCATGGCCTGTAGGCTTGCTGCTGCTGACCTCCATGCTTATTACCCGGAAGCCCGTGGTACACCATCCTCCTCCCGCCACACCGGAAGAAAGAAACCCGGAACTCCCGATCAAATACATTTATTTAACATTCGATGACGGCCCACTGGAAGGAAGCGAACATATAGACAGCGTAGTGTTGCAGGAGCGGTTAAAGATCAGCGTATTCCTGGTGGGGCAATTGGTGATGAAGAACAAAAAACTGCAGGCCTACCTGGAAGAATACAAAACGAATCCCTATATCGAGACCTATAACCACAGTTATACCCATGCCAATGGGAAGTATAAAATGTTTTACAGCCGGCCTGTTTCTGTGCTGGATGATATTCAACAGGATGAAGCAGTGCTTGGATTACATTACAGGATTGTTCGCTTACCGGGCCGGAATATCTGGCGGTTAGGCGAACATAAAAAAGATGATCCCAGTGCAGGCAACAGCGGAAGTGCTGCTGCAGATACGCTGGCCATGCATGGCTACAAAGTATTTGGCTGGGATACTGAATGGCGGCATCGCTCTTCTGATGGCACGCCTGTTCAAACAGTTGATGAAATGGTGAAAGAGATCGAAACAAGACTGGAAACCGGCAACACCTTCACAAAAGATCATATCGTGGTGCTGATACATGATGAGATGTTCCGTAAAACCTGGGAAGAAAGCGAATTGAAGCAATTGATCGATAAGCTTCGTACGCATGAGAATTATGTGTTTGAGCATGTGCGGTTTTACCCAATGCCTGGAGTTCGTTGAGGGAGTGTTATGGAAAGCAGCAGAGAACGATCATAAATGCCTGTTCACCGACTCTTCATAAAGCAACCTTATTAACAGATGTATGTTTAGGGTGTCAAATCAACACAACACCATGAATGAGATGATACCCCTATGGACCATTGAGTACAATGTGCCTTCAACTGCGGTGCCGGATGCAACAGGCATAATGGAAGATGAATATCCTGTTCATTTATTGAACGTACAGATAGATTTTCAGAATGGGCAATTATTGCTGGATGGGAACTGGAAATTTATTATGGGTTCCAACAACCAGGCAGAAGAGCATTGGTTCAACGCCCATAGCGAAACGATAAGGTTAAGCGCTTCACTTTTCCCGGGTAAGGCCGTTGACCTGGCAGATACGACCGCTGGTGCGGCTTTTGCGGTAGAAGGCATATTATCCGACAGGGATGGAGAGATTGAATATTCAGGCTTGCTATTGATGGAGCTCGCGAAAGAAAATAAAACACCGGGAACAAAATGCTGGAATATCAGTCTTTACTTATACAATAGCGGATCGGATGATTGTGAAATAAAGTTGAAATGGCCGGTGTATACAGCGGCCGAATTTGCCGAGTTGAATTAACGTGTTATGAGCAACACAAAACCAAAAGCAAGAATGCTGTTCAAACCAGCCATGTACTGGCGGGAGATCATTGCATTTATCGGTTTATTCCTGGCATTTATCTTTTTCCGCAGCGAGCGGAGGGAACTTCATGCTATCATCCCCCACCTGGAAAGTGCCAACAGGGCCTGGATTGTAATTGGTTTTGCCGTAACAGGCCTATTCTTCTGGCTGCAGGGCGCTATGTATCGCAAAAGCTTTGCTGCTGTCCGGCTTGAGTTGCCATTGGTGCAGGGCATTGTATTATTCCTGAAAAGAAATTTCCTCAGTGTATTCCTTCCGGCAGGGGGCGTAAGTTCATTGGCATATACTCCTTCGTATATAAGACAGAGAGGTTTTGGCCGTATGCAGGTGCATCAGGCCAGCGGCATCTATGGATTTGTAGGGTTATTGACCGTATTCCTTGCAGGCCTTCCTGTTATCGTTTATATGGCTTTCACCAAAGGCGGCTTGCACAATGCGGGCACCGGCCTGGTAAGCCTGCTGGCGATATTGGTATTGCTGTGGATGGCTACTGTGTCATTACGTCCTGGTAAATATCTAAACCGGCAGATCAGCAAGTATTTTCCTTCTGCTGCACCGATGCTGGAGGGATTGTTTACAGCAAAGCTCGACAACAGGGCTTTCGGCGCAACTGTTCTGTATTCGCTGGGTATTGAACTGTGTGGCATGGTGCATGTATATATTGCCATGCTGGCGCTGGGTCTGCCTGCATCTGTGGGAGTGGCAGCAGCGGCTTATATCATTTCTGTATTGCTGATGCTTATATCGCCGTTATTGCGGGGCCTTGGTGCAGTGGAAATGTCGCTGGTATATATTATGGAGTTGTATGGATACAGTGCAGGCCAGGCTTTAGCCATTACCATTCTTTACAGGGTATTTGAGTTCTGGTTGCCGCTGGTTTGCGGCTTCCTGGCTTTTGCCTGGAAGGGAAGAAAACTATTCCTGCGGCTGGCTCCCGTGTTGCTCATCTTTTTGCTGGGTATCATTAATATCGTTTCGGTGATGACACCGCCCATTCATCACCGCCTTGTGTTGTTGCGGGAATATATCCCCTTGCAAACGGTGCATGCTTCCAACCTGCTGGTTTTATACATTGGTTTGATGCTGGTGGTTACCGCCGCTTTTTTATTAAAAGGGTTCAGGGCTGCCTGGATCATTGCTGTATTACTTTCTTTCCTTTCTTTACTGGGGCATCTTGGCAAAGCACTGGATTATGAAGAAGCTATTTTCGCAACAGTTACTTTAGTGATATTGCTGGCTACTGCCAAACAATACCGCCGCCGCGCCAGTAAGAAATGGCTGCAGATCGGTTTCAGCACAGCGCTGTTCAGCCTGGCAGCGGTACTGATCGCCGGATTTATCAGTTTTTATTTTATCGATAAAAAACATTTTGGTATCGATTTCACCTGGAAGCAATCGCTGGAGCATACATTCCGCATGTTCTTTTTGTTGCAGGATGATACTTTGCAGCCTGTTACCCGGTTTGGTCATGAATTTGTAGCGCTGATAAGGTGGTTAGGATTTCTTACCTGGGCTTTTGTATTGTTCGCGCTGATCAATCCTTACCTGCATTTGAGCAGGGAGGAAGATACCGAGAAGGAAAGGGCCAGGAAGCTGGTAAGCCTGTATGGACAATCATCTGTTGATTACTTTAAATTGTATAAGGATAAGCAATATTTTTTTTCAACGCAGTTCGAAGCTTTCATTGCATACCGGGTTGCCGGTGGGTTTGCCATTGTGCTGGAAGAACCTGTGTGTGCGGAAGAAGATAAAGCAGCAGCGATACGTGAGTTTGATGCGCATTGCCGGAAAACCGGATGGAAAGCGGCTTACTACCGCGTGGACGAGAACAGTATTGCTTTGTTTGGGGCACTTCCAAGACTGATGATCGGCCAGGAAGCGATCGTGGATGTGCAGCTGTTCAACCTCGAAGGCAAGGATAAAAAATCGCTGCGCAATGGTTTGAACAGTTTGCAGAAAAAGGGATTCACTACTCATTTGCACAGGCCGCCGCATGAGCCGGCTTTACTGGGATCACTGAAGAAAGTATCAGACGAATGGTTGGAATATTTTGATAAAGGCGAACAGGTTTTTTCACAGGGCTTATTTGATACAGAAGAATTGCAGCAGCAGGATATCATCACTGTAGAAGACGCGGAAGGGCAGGTAAAAGCATTCCTGAACATCATTCCCGATTTTTCACCGGAAGAATGCACCTATGACCTGATCCGTAAAACGGCCGATGCTCCTGGCGCAGCCATGGATGCATTGATCATTCAGCTAATCCAATATGCCAAAGAAAGAAAGCAGCTATATCTTAATATGGGCCTGGTGCCGCTGACGGGTATTGAACAACCAGTGAATACGGCAGAGCAATTGTTGAAAATGGCTGCTGCAAGGATCAAACGTTTTGGTCATTACAAAGGCCTGCGTGAGTTTAAGGAGAAGTATGCAACAGTGTGGGAAAACAAATACCTTATTTATGAGAATGATTTTGATCTCTTGCAACTGCCGGTAGCATTGAACAGGGTAATGAAACCTTGAATAAAAAATTTATCAGTATATGAAACGGTGGACGGGCATAATGATCTTCCTGCTTTTAGTGAAGCAATTATCAGCACAGGAAAAACTGCCGTTGAAAGAACAGTTTACATCAACAGATAAGCCATTCATCTTTTTGGTGAGTGGGGATGGTGGCGTGAAAGGGTTTACAGCATCGCTTTGCAGCGCTATGCATGATAAAGGTTATTCCATTGCTTCCCTTGATGCGCATGCTTATTTCTGGAATAAAAAAACGCCTGAACAAACCGCTTCGGATATTACAAATTATCTTACCACTGCATTGCGATCAAGGGCCGATCATCATTGGGTAATGATCGGTTATTCTTTTGGAGCGGATATCACCCCGTTCGTAGTGAACCGGCTGCCTGATTCGTTGAAAAGCCAGCTTGCTGATGTGATCCTGCTGTCTCCTTCCACTTCTACTGATTTTGAAATACATCTTTCCGATATGCTTGGCATAGGTAAGAAACGGAGCATGGACGTGGTGGCAGAGATCAACCGCCTGGGCAATCAGAGAACAACCATCCTTTTTGGCGAAGATGAAAGCGGGTTTCCCATAAGCCAGGTAAAGCTGGCAAAATACCATAGCGATGTGATCAAAGGCGGTCATCATTTTGACGGGAATTCCCAGGCTGTGGCGGAGAAGATCACCGACATAATAAATAATAAATGATCTGCCGCAAGTCATTTCCTTCATCAGCCATTGCCTGTCCTTCACTATCTACGCGAAATGCCCATTCGCCGATTACCCGTTCAATTCGCCTGGCGGTCCGCCTAGCTTTGGGATGTAAATAAACGCTCACCTATAAATAAATCAACATGAAAAAGATAATGATAGTACCTGTAGCTTTATTGCTGGCAGGCGCAAGCCTGAACGCACAGAGCAGTTCCGCAAGCATTGCCAAAGCAAATATGGATAAAAAGGAAGCCAAAGCAGAAAAGAAAGAGGCAAGGAAGGAACTGCGCAAGCTGGAAGGGAATGAGGTAGGCAATTTGACAAAAACCCATTTTTACGAATATTTTGGTGATGTACATCCAAACTGGAGAAGAACCACCTATTTTGATGAAGGAAGCTTTGTAAAAGATGGGAAACCTATAACGGCGTATTACAATAATAGCTCGGAGTTGGTAGGCACTACAAGCCCTGCTGATTTCAGTGCTCTGGCAATGAAAGCCCAGAATGAGATCAAAAAACGTTATTCGGATTACACTATTGACAGAGTGATCCTGTTTGATGATAATGAAGCTACTGAATCAGATATGATACTTTATGGTTCGGTCATTTCCGATGAGGATAATTATTTTGTGGAACTGACCAAAGGCAATAAGACAATTATATTGAAGGTGACGACAGAGGGGGATGTTAGCTATTTTACTGAGAAAAAATAATGATTGAGCCTTATTGATTATTTCAGGTTTTTCATTTTTGGAATTATAACAGGCAGGGGTCTTCTGAAAAGAAGGCCCATCTTTTTTAATAATATGTCTGTTTTTCCGCAGCTTCCGTCCATCTTTATCTCGGGCAGCGCAATAACTGGAAAACTTTAACGTATATATATGACCGCATTAGGGTGTTAGCCCTATCCGTGCCCAAAGTAAGGGTTTCCTATTAGCTCTCTGTTATGTGTTTATGAAATATTGCTTTTTGCGTAAAACAGATGCCTTTATAGCGGTTATTGCTTCCATTCAAACTTGGTTTTGTGTATCTTCAGGCGCCCTTGAGGCTCTTCATTTAATTGAGACTCAGGTAGCAGGGGCGGAGAAAGCGATTTTTACCGGCAGGTAAACTGGCCCGGTTTTTTCTGAGTGGGGGCCATTAAAAAACTGGTCAGTTATAGGCTAAAGGTCTGTGACTGAGGAGGCGAAGCTCTGCTTTATACCTGCATCATTGCCGAAAAGTATTATCTTAGAGACATATTATCCTTTGTCGTTATGAAAACAAAACCATTCTTACTGTTCTTTCTATTATTGTCTGTTCAGACCGTTTTTGCCCAGAACGGGCGGATGAAGGCTTCGGTATTTGAACCGGGGCAGAGAAAGCCGATTTATTCTGTTGGGGGGTATGTGGTGATGAGTGGGAAGGAGAATTATCCGATTGGGATAAATGGGGAGTTTAAGGTATTGAAACTGACGAGTTTTTTGAATAAAGAGGCGGAGCAGCTAAGCAATAGCTTTATTACGACTACTCTTGGCTTATATAGCGTGCCGGAAGCAGATTCAAAAATGGGCTTTTTTGATAAGAGAAAAACTCCTACAATTAATATTGCCTATTTGACTGTAGGTTATCGCTACTATTTTGGTACTTATGATTATGATCAAAGTAATCCATGGCAATGGTTTGTTGAGCCCAATATTGGTTTTGCTATGATTACCTATAGGAATCCTTCAATTGCATTTTCTGCCGGAGCCGGATTTACGATCTCAAAGAGACTGGATGGACATATCTTCTACTCTGGTTTTTATCATAATGAAAAGGTGACAAAAAATATAGGAAGCTTCTCTTTTGGAATGGCATATAAGTTTCGTTAGTCCAGATTTAATATAGAGCTTCTAAAATCTATTTATACTGAATGAAAAACAACCTCTTATCGGGCTTACTTTTAAGCCCTGTAGTATTTTTTATTTTAAGCTGCCAAACTTCAAAACAACTCACTTACTTTAAGGATATTTCCGATACTGCAACACTGCAAAAGGTAGCGTCTATAAAAGCTCCCCCATTACAACTACAATCTGACGACCAGGTACAGATATCGATCTCAAGCCCGAGTGCTGAAGCCAGCTCATTTTTTAATTTAATGGCTGCAAGTCCCAGTATTTCTGCGGGCACATCCTCCACTCTAAGCCAGAATTTTATCAACCTTTACACTGTTTCAAATGAAGGATATATCATCCTTCCCGTTTTAGGCGATATCCTGGCAGCAGGACTTACTCTGGAAGAACTTAGACAGCGTATTGTTACTCATCTTAAGCCCTACCTAACTAACCCAATAGTATCCACTCGTCTTACAAACTTTAAAGTTACTGTATTGGGCGAGGTTAGTAAACCATATACAGTACCAGTTAACGGAGAAAAGATTAATGTGTTGGAAGCAATCGGAGCGTCCGGTGATATGACCGTTTTTGGATCCAGGCAAAAAGTGCGCGTTATTCGTAAACTGGCTGATGGTAATACTGAAATTGCCAAGTTAGATTTTAACAGCAGTAAAGTTTTTCAATCCCCTTATTTTAATCTTAGGCAGAATGATGTGGTTTATATTCAGCCAAACAAGAACAAAAGCTTCCTGGCTAATAACACGACGTTCTGGGCTTCTGTGGTTCTGAGTGTAGCTTCCATTATAGCCATCGTTATCACTCGAAATTAGCCGGCTTCGTGCTCAGACATCCTTCACATTCTGAAGTGCCTTTTTCCCTTATTTATGTGTGTTAAGTGATTGGTAATTGCTTTATAATTTATCGTTTATTATGAAAGATCAGGCGGTTTTTATGGATAGTTTATTACAAAAGGAAAATGAATTTGATATCAAAAAATGGCTTATACGAATATCACGCTCTTGGTATTGGTTTGCCAGTAGTTTGTTCATTTGTATAGCTGCCGCCTGGTTGTATCTGCATTATACAAACCCGGTGTATCAGGCAACTGCTTCTGTGATGATCAAAGACGAAAAGAAATCTGGTGATGTGTCTGATAATGCTGTATTGAAGGAATTAGGTATAGGAAGTAATAAACTGGTGGAAAATGAGATCGAAATATTAAAAAGCTACGACTTAATGGAAGAGGTGGTCAGAAAACATCAGCTGAATATTTCTATATGGGCAGATGGAAGATTAAGGAACGTCCCTCTTTTCGGTGCCGATCTTCCGTTTCGTTTTGAGGTATTAAACCCGGATAGCGTTTTTTCAACGAAAAACTGGATACTGTCCTATGAGCCGAAGCTTACCTCTCTAACCACGCCTGATGGTAAAGCAATTCCAATACAATACGGAACTATTTATAGAATTGAAGGAGTCCGGTTCCTTGTGATGCCAAACGAGACCTGGGCATACCATTACAAGAATATCCCTATAGAGAATAAAAAGTACCATCTGGTGGTAGTGCAACTTGAAAGTGCGACGGAGTATCTGACAGGACGATTGAATATTGAAGCAGTTAGTAAACAGGCTTCTGTTGTGAAGTTAACCATTAATGATTCACATAAGGAAAGGGCAAAAAGCATATTAGCTAGCTTGATTGAAATCTATAATAGGCAGGGATTGGATGATAAGAATAGGGTGACTGCCAATACTATTGATTTTCTCAACGAGCGATTAAGGGCTGTAGCACAGGATTTACAGGGTGTAGAAGGACAAGTTCAACGCTTTAAAAGCTCAAACCAGATTACTAATATTTCTGCCGATGCCCAGCAATACATGGATATGGCAAGAGACATAGATATGCAGAAAGCCGAAAGCCAAACAAGGATGAATATTGTTACTGCTTTAGAGAATGAACTTTTATTGAATCAGAATTCACCTACACTTGTGCCAAGTACTTTGGGAATAGAAGAGTCTTCACTTTCTTCATTAGTGGAGAAGCATAACTCACTTATACTGGAAAAAGAAAGGGTTGAAAAGAACAAGGAGATAGGCCCGCAAAACCCCTTATTGGTAGGTTTGAAACAACAGGTTCAGGAGACTAGAGCCAAACTTCTTTCTAATGTCAAAAATTTAAAAGAGGCGTATCAAATTGCATTAAATGATATATTGCGAAAAGATCAACAACTGAAAAGCCGTATTGGGAATATACCGCAACTTGAACAAAAGCTGGTAGAGATACAAAGAAATCAAAATGTGCAAGAGCAATTGTATGCGTTTCTTCTTCAAAAAAGAGAAGAAGCTGCCGTTACTCTTGCTTCAAATATTCCTGATTCCAGAACCATAGTGAAGGCTCGAAGTTTGGGCCAGGTATCGCCGAAATCGAAAATGATCTGGATAATGGCTGTTTTGTTTGGGATGCTTATACCATTGGTTTTGATATTTATCGGGGATTTTATGAATAATAAGGTTGGGGATGTTTCTGAGGTTGAGCGAAAGACCAGGGTTCCTTTGCTTGGAATGATTTCACACCTTCGTAAGATTGATTCATCCATCATTATTTCAGAGAAATCAAGATCAGTCGTTGCTGAACAGGTTAGAACGCTTCGAACTGCCATAGGATTTACCCGTAAAGGAAAAGATGTTAAGAAGATACTTATAACTTCATCACAGCCAGGGGATGGAAAAAGTTTTATTAGCATTAACCTGGCTGCCAGTTACGCGTTGCTGCATAAAAAAACAGTACTGGTTGAGCTAGATCTTCGAAAACCACATGTGGGCAAATATCTGGGGATATCGTCAAATCAGGGAATAAGCGGAATTCTTACGGGAAAAGTTTCACTGGACGATGTTTTGACGGGAATCCCTGGCTTTGATCAATATTTACACTTGCTTCCAGCCGGTTACCTTCCTCCAAATCCTGCCGAATTGATTTCGGGTGAACGTATGCGCGATCTGATGGATGAGCTTTCGAGCAGGTTTGACTACGTAATTATTGATACACCGCCATTCGGTTTGATCACGGATGCAGTTCTTCTCCAGGAATATGTTGATATCACATTGGCCGTGCTGCGACAGGGGTATACTAATAAAGATGTATATGCGAATCTGAATCAGCATGCCACTCAGACACCCGATTATCCTCTGTATGCAATACTTAACGGTGTAGGTTGGAGAAAGCGCTATCAACAAGGTTATGGTTATGGAAAATATGGTGCGTATAGCTATAGTAAAGGGTATTTTGACAAAGAGAAATAAGTTTTGACGACCAAAATAGTTGTAAAATATCGATGAATAAAATAAGCGGTTATGTCGGTTAAGAGGGGGTTGATTAAGAATTTACTTGCGGGTTTATGGTCAAGAGGAGCTACCATCATATTTAGATTAGTTCAAGTTCCTTTAATCGTTACAGCGCTTGGCGTAGATGAATTTGGAAGATGGTTAGTGTTATATTCACTTCCATCCTGGTTAACATTGGCTAATATGGGATTTGGGAGCGTTGCATCTAACGAGATGACGATGTCTGTTGCGAATGGAGATACTCTTAAAGCGAGGCAAGTTTTTTCTACTACTTTGGCCATTATTACCTTGATCGGAATTATCGGAACAATCCTCACTTTGTCGGTAGTTTTTTTTATCCCATGGGAAAGTTTTTTAAAAGCTTCTTCGGGAAGGCATAAAGAATTTTCATTAGCAGCGCTATTTTTGGCAGTAACAGTGTTTGTATCTTTTTATTTTGATGCATTTGGAGGTCGCTTTAGGGCTGCAAGAAAAGGACACATGATGGTGCTAATTGCGAGCTTCTTCCCATGGTTAAGTTTATTGGGAATGATAATAGCCTTGCAATTCACAAAAAGGTTTGATTATATCGCATTTTCTCAGATGATGGCTGCGATCTTGTTCGCAGTGGTTTATAGCTGGCTTAGTCGGCGATCAATGCGGGACCTTTATTTTTCATTTAAACAGATAAAGATGGCAGGGTCAGGGGGCCTATTCAGGAAAGGATTGGCCTTTCAGGCGTTTCCCTTTGGAAATGCACTTATTTTCCAAGGCAATATTATTATTGTGCAGTTTATACTAGGCCCGGCAGCAGTAGCGCTATTTGGTACTGTTCGAACGTTAGTACGCACGGTGAATCAGGCCATGGAGATGATCAACCAGGCTATTTGGCCTGAGATGAGCCATCTATTTGGAGCAGGAGATCTGAAAGGAGCTGCAAAACTTCATCGTAATGGAGTTGCCGGATCAATTTTACTTTCTGGACTGGGATTGATTTGTTTGATTTTTTTTGGGAGAACATTTTACATGCTATGGGTAGGGAGTTCAATTGATTTGCCACAATATCTTTTATTACTATTTCTTTTACCAATTCCATTCAATGCTCTTTGGCTGACAAGTAGTGTAGTGCATATGTCCAGTAACCAGCACGAAGGCTTAGCCGTTCGCTATTTGACAGCAACAATTTTATCAACTATTGCCTGTCTGGCACTTTCCTATTTTTTTGGTTTAGCAGGTGCCTCCGTGTCTACAGTTGTAGCAGATATTATTCTTATCCCATATGTTCTTAAGAACTCACTGGCATTAACACAAGATACATTTCAGGAATTTTATCATGGGGTTGTAAACGGTTTGAAAGAGCTACCTTTTACTACTAATAAGTTGATTAAAAAGTTGAAGAAGGGATAATATTTTGCAATACATTGGTCAATATCAATATGATCTGGTGCTTGAAAGGAGAAGAATAGAAAGTCAGATGCTGCTTCTGAGGCGGATGGCCCAGTTTTGTGCAAAGCTGCAACTGACTTCTGCTTTTACTAGCGCAATACTATTTACTTTTTTCCCGAACGATCAAATTTCAGTATATATCAGCGGATATACAGCGCTTCTGGTATCATTAGTACCTCTAGTCTACTGTTTTGTAAACAAGATGATTGTTTTGATATTCAGTTGCTTGGTGATATTCAATGTAGCTCCAATCTGGTTTCTTTATCTGGAAGCTGTGCTGCCTGGTTATGATGCACACGATAATATTCAGCCAGAATACATCGTGTTAACCATATTATATGTCGCCATTTTTCAATTTAGCTTTAATGCTTATTATGCATTATTGTGGAAGCCTGTTTCACGCAGGTCCATTCGGTTTTTTAAGTTTTTAAATTTTTTAAATTTTGGAACTGGTTTTTATACAAAAACTGCCCTTGTCGCCTTTATCCTCCCGCTTGTTGCATTTTATTTTTACTATGGCTCTGGTGAAGTATTGTGGCGGGCGCTTACGGCTGGCAGGTCTGGGGGAGGAGGTACTGGACTAATTATGCGAAGCGCTGTAGGTGACTCAAGCGCATTTATGTTACCCCTTGTCTGGATTTGGCAATTGGTTCCATTGCTTTCTTCTATCGCTTTAATTCGCTCCGCAAGAGGCAATCGCTTTATGCCGGGGCTTGCTTTCTTTTTTGGACTGTTGGTTATCTTTGTTTTCTTTCTTGGCGGCTCCCGCTCTGCTATGGTATTTGTAGCAGCACCGGTTCTTTTCTTTTTTTTTTACTACAATCGTAATAAGGGAATTAAATTCTGGATACTGGCCGGGTTTTTAATGACTTTTTTTATTGGAGTAATGGAATTCCAGGTTCGTTTTCGCGGGAACCTTCTGGAGGTAATCGCTGATCCTGCAAAAGCAGCAGCAGCTAGAGGGTTGAGCTCAGCCACTACGTTCGATCTTACAGAATCGCATAGGGATAATAATATGTACCTGTTTTGTCTGATGGTTAAGTCTTATCCCGACCAGTATGATTTCGAAGGGTTCAACGATTTTTTTGCGACTTTATTAAATCCGGTTCCAAGAGCCTTATGGCCCAACAAGCCACTTATGGCAGGAGCGAAAGATCTATCTACCCAGCGAAGTTTCATTCTGGAAGGGCCTCTTAATATAGGTACAACTAGCTTGACATTTTCAATTGTTGGTAATGCCTACCTTGCTTCAGGTCTGTTAGGCATATTGATATATTCATTAATTTACACTCTTTTCTGCCTTTTCTTTGATGGGTTACTATTTTTCTCCTTACCTGAAGACCCGTTGACCATCGGCATTTTGGCAATTGGTATTTTCTTGGCATTCTGGGGATATCGTGATTTCTTTGCTCTGGTAAGCTTTCTGTATCCTTTATTGCTATTGATTTTCGTATTAAAATTTATTCATTTTCTCAAGTCAAGATGAAGATAGTTTATTCTGCGCCCAATCGATCTCATCACTACCCGTATGCAGAAGCAATATATCGGGCTAACAATTTAAAAACCTTTATTTCCGGCTATAGTCGTTTTAGTAAGAAGGCAGATTCTGAAATTAAAAAAGAATTAAAGAGGTATGATTTATTTCAAAACCTGTTCCTTGCTAGTCTTAAATTAAATTCTCCTTATACAGTATCCCGGTTTTTTACCCGGGCTTCGGCTAGATGGATTGATCAAAACTCTTATCAATGGGCTAAAGATGCTGATGCATTTATATTTTACCGAACCCATGGGTATCGAACTATGAAGAAACTTCATAGAAATAAGAAAGCTACTCTCTGTATAATGGAAGAAGTGAACAGTCATGTAGAAACCATGACTCATTTGCTTCGCGAAGAATTCAGTATGTTAGGGCTTGGAAAATATGACAATAGAATACCTGACTATGATCTAAGACTTAAAGCATATGAAGAAGCCGATTATATTTTGTGCCCATCAGAATTTGTAAGAAGATCTTTTATTGAAAAAGGATTTGATGAAAATAAAATAATAAAGAATGTATTCGGATTCCCCAAACCGTCTGCACCACTTCTGGGAATAAAAAAGGAGAAGGATGCTTTCCGCGTTCTCTATGTTGGCCAAATTCATTACAGAAAGGGATTGAGATATGCTTTAGAGGCTTTTCGGCGGCTTAAGCACCCTAATAAAGAGTTTATCATAGTTGGCCCCAAAACTCAACAAACCGGCCTTGAAAATATTGCTATTCCTGATAAAGTCAGCTTTCTTGGAGTATTGAAGGGCGAAGAACTTCGCCGCCAGTATGCCTCCGCAAATATTTTCGTTCTACCTAGTATTGAAGAAGGGCTTGCGCTTGTTCAATCAGAAGCACTCATTGAAGGACTTCCACTACTAATAACGACCAATACAGGAGGGGAGGATATTATTCAAAATGGGAAAGAAGGCTTTATAGTTCCCCCTGCAAACATAAATGCTCTTGCAGAAAAAATGGAATTGATGGCGGAGAATCATGGATTATTAGAAAGTATGTCATTTGAAGCAGCTAACACTGCCAGATCTTTGTGGAGTTGGGATGATGCTGCGGAAAATTTGTGTAATGAAATTATTAAAAGAATCAGATACTAAATGCAACTACACATCCAAATTAATATTTTATGAATACCTCAAAACTCCTGAAAGGAGATAATGTTCGCAAAAGTCGCTTGCATGACGAAAAAGGCAATTTTGTGGGATTTAAGAATTTGATTGTTAATGGAGTTCCAGCTTTTTTCTCTGGTTTTTCCAGGGTACTATTTAATAAACGACCCGAAAAGCCATGGATATCCTACAATGCCATCCGCGTTCTTGAAAATCATCTGGGGCCTAATAGCAGAGTGCTTGAATTTGGCTCTGGAATGTCTACTATTTGGTATGCCAGGCATGCAGGCAAGGTATTTTCGATCGAGAATGACTCTGGATGGTATGAAATGTTGACAAAGATCATGAATGGTAAAAACCTAAGAAATGTAACCTATCAGTTCGCAGATAATAAAGAATCATACATATCTTTTGGGTCTTCGGAAAGCGAAGGATTTGATCTTATTATGGTAGATGGTAGTTTCCGTAGTGATTGCATCGAAAGATCTTTACAATTGCTTAAACCGGGTGGGATTATATACCTGGACAATGCTGATAAGGACTCTGGAGATGCTGGTGGTGATATGCGAATAGCTGAAAATAGATTAAGAGAATTCGTAAAAGAGAAGGGCGCAGAACTTTTTGAATTTACTGATTTCGCTCCGACACAACTTTTTGTTCAACAGGGAATTCTTGTAAAAACAAAACGATAATTACTATTTGCGAGTTGCAAAGAAATATTTATTATGATCGCGATTTTGCAACCCTATGTTCCTCATTATAGGGAAGATTTTTTTAAAAAGATCGGCTCAGTTGTGAGTTATGATCTGATATGTTATGAGGATACCGAAACATTCAAAAGCAATCATTTTAAGAATGCTGATATAAAAATTAAATATATTCGAAGCCTGGCCAAACGCCCATTTCTTTTCTATAATCCCTTTAGCTTACGAAAGTATGATGTTTTGGTTTTAATGTTGAATTTCACTCATTTAACTACATTGCTTCTACTTATTACCAAGTTCTTACATCGAAAAAAAATTATTCTTTGGGGACATGGCATTTCAATAAGAAGATATGAAAAAGAAAAATTACGTCCTAGTTTTTTGCTGAAAAACATGATAAGGATGGCCGACGGCGTGTGGCTATATACAGAAGAGGAGGCTGCTATCTGGCGAAAACGCTTTCCGAAAAAAAACATTATCTCGCTCAATAATACAATATCGGAAGTTGAAAAAATCCTCGCCTTGCCGGCTGCTGACAGATTATACCTTAAAAGGAAATATGGGATCTTGCAGGAGTGCATATTTATCTATTGCGCCAGGTTTAACGAACCCGCGCGTAGAACGGATATTCTTGAGTCAATCATTAGCAAATTAGATGATACCAAATTCGGTTTTATTATTATCGGAGATGGGAACTTGAAGCCGGATTTTTCAAGGTACAGAAATGTTTACGATTTTGGTGCTGTATATAATAGGCAACAGAAAGATGAACTTTTTGGGATTGCTGATATTTATATTCAGCCGGGATGGGTAGGCCTTTCAATTGTAGAGGCAATGGCATACGGGAAGCCTATATTTACTTTTAAACGAACAGATAGACATTTGCAATGTGTAGAATATGCCTATATTGAAGATGGAGATAATGGGAAAATTTTTTCATCTGAATATGAGTTGATTTCATTCATAAAAACAGCTGATGGTAATAAACTATCGGAAATGGGGCATAATGCAAAGCGCTATGTAAGAAACAAATTAACTATGCAATCCATGAGTGACAATGCTTCCGGCAGTCTTTTAAGTTTTATGCGAAACAATATCAAATCGTGAGAAAAAGAAATCCAACAATTGACCTGGCTCGTCTTTTTGCTGCTTATGGTGTAATAGCTTTGCATATACCCTCGGGGACCTTTGCTGCTGACATACTAAATAAAATATTTTGGCCGATCTGTGTGCCGTTCTTCTATTTTACATCGCTGATATATTTTATTCAAGGTATGAAAATGTCCGGGAAGAGCTATTATATTCGGAACTGGAGAAGAATAATACTGCCTTATATAATATGGACTATAATTTATTTGAGTCTATTGGCTATAAAGCATAGAATAGCAGGAGATGGTGGAAAAATCAATTGGTGGCGTGCAATATTTTATGGAGAAAGTGCTGTACATCTTTATTTTATTCCAACCCTTCTTTTTATGCAAGCTGTTGCCATGGGAATTTATTTGTTTTTTGCAGGTGAACGAAAAGATCGAATATTTGCTTTTATTACACTTATTTTTTCGGCTTTGTATTTTATTGTAGGTGTAATGTACGAGTGTTATGGGATTAGAACAGTCGGAAGTTTATGTGGTATTTTAATATTTATTTCTGCGGCTTTTATTGCCTCATCCTGGACAGACAGCGAGATCAGTGAGAAAAGGGTTTTGTTTTGCTCTATTGGGTCGATAATACTGCTGAGTGCACTTATATGTAATTTTTCAGGACAGCTACTCATGGTGTGGAACTATCCTCTTATATTTCCGCTGGGCGGGATCGGATTTTTTTTAATTGCTGTATCAACCCCATTTTATAGTATTCCCAAACGATTCCTGCAACTCACTACCTTTTCTTATGGTATATACCTCTGCCATATTGTTTTTTTGGAGGCTTATGAGGTGATCCTGGATAAAATCTTTCATTACCAAGCGGTTAATGATTTAACTATAAAGCTTTTTGAAACCACTTTTATTTTTTCCGTTTCCCTCATATTTATTCTGATTGCCAAGAGCTTTTCTTTTCTCAGAGTCGCCTTAGGCGATAAATAATTTGTTAATGTCAGTTCTTCATATTATTTCCAGTATAGATCCTCAAAAAGGTGGGGTTGCCCAAGCTGTCAGAACAATGATTAAGGAACTTGGAAAAATGGGCCACATACATGAGGTAGTCACGATAGATGATCCAGCATTGAAGTTTGATTCAGGTGATGATTTTATCGTTCATAAAGTAGGACCAGGTCGAACTCCTTGGCTCTATTCGCTTGCTTTAAGACGATGGCTTGATGAGCATGCTAAAAGATTTGATACAATGATTGTACATGGTTTATGGCAGTATCATACCTATGCGGTCCTTCGTGCATGGAGAAGGAATAATAGGAGGAGTCGACTCTTTGTAATGCCACATGGGATGCTTGATCCTTATTTTCAACGGGCAAGTGGACGAAAATTGAAAGCCATCCGAAACAAAATTGTCTGGTTATTGAACGAGAAGAAAATCATCAATAATTGTGATGGGCTATTGTTTACTTGCGACATGGAACGGGAACTGGCTAAAGAATCATTTGCGGGTTATGCTGTAAAAAAAACGTATGTAATAGGGCTTGGTATAGAAGAAGCAGTTCCTTATAATGCATCTATGAGCAAACTCTTTCTGGGAATATGCAAGGGACTTCCGCAAAAGACACGGTATTTTTTGTTTCTTGGACGAATTGATCCTAAGAAAGGGGTTGATATGCTGATCAATGCGTACAGGAAGTTAATGAATGAATATGAAGATATGCCGGCACTTGTAATTGCTGGTCCTGGTCTAGACACGGAATACGGGCAGACAATTCGGAAAGGTATTAAGGACAGCGAAATGATCTTTTTCCCGGGTATGTTAAATGGGGATGCGAAATGGGGCGCGTTATATGGTGCCGAACTTTTTATACTACCTAGTCATCAAGAGAATTTCGGAATCGCTATCGTAGAGTCATTGGCATGTGGAGTCCCCGTGCTTATAACCAATAAAGTTAACATCTGGAAAGAAATTGCGTCGGGCGGTGGGGGAATGATTATTAATGATACTGAGCAAGATTGTGAAGAAGCTTTAAGAAGATGGATGGTCAAAGAACGGTCAGAGATGTTGATTGTTGCTAATCAGGCCAGGAAGACATTCCTGCATAATTTTTCGATTTCTGAATTTACTAATAAAGTATTGCAGATATTAAATAAGAAGGAGAAGGGCGAAAAAAATGCATAATCAGGATACATTTCAAGGGCCATCATTTTCAATCAGAAATAGGCTCGGCCGGATAATCTGGATGACAATTTACTGGTCCTTATTCAGATATTCCCCAAGATTTTTACATGGGTGGAGGTCTTTTCTCTTACGGTTATTTGGGGCAAAATTGGGAAAAGGAGTGCACATTTATCCGGCAGCGCAAATATGGGCTCCTTGGAATCTTGAGTTGGGCGACTCTGTCGGTGTTGCAAATGGGGTTATTCTTTATTCCCAAGGCAAAATTATTGTTGGATCAAAAGTTACGATTTCACAAGGGTCACATATATGTACAGGTTCACATGATTACACCAAACTGGGGCAGCCTTTGGTTACTGCTCCCATTGTAATTAAAGAGCGTGCTTGGATTGCAGCGGAGGTGTTTATTCATCCCGGCGTTGTAGTAGGAGAAGGAACTGTTGTTGGTGCAAGATCGGTTGTGACGAAAGATTTGCCCGCTTGGATGGTATGTGCAGGCAATCCATGCAAACCCATCAAAGAAAGAGTGATCACCGATTAAATAAACTATCAACTATCTATTTAAAATCATATCAAATGAAACCTCTAATTGCTGAAGCTTATGGATGGGAATCTGCAGGTGCAGAACAAAGCCATTCATATTTACTCAAACCGGTTTTAAATGCTATTCAGAAATATCACATAAATTCTTTACTTGATATAGGGACAGGTAATGGAGCTACTCTGCCTATATGGTTGTCGCAGAATATCAAGGTAGCTGCTATGGAACCAGATGAGGAGGGGTATGAATTTTCAAAACAACATTCCAGAGCTGATGTAAGACGGCTTGGGGTTGGCGATAAGATTCCCGATGAATGGGTAAATGCTTTTGATGCTGCTGTAAGTCTGGAAGTAGTAGAACACCTTTTTAATCCTCATCAGTTAGTCGATACAATATGGCAATCTTTAAAATCGAATGGGATCGTCATTATATCCACTCCCTATCATGGATACCTGAAGAACCTTGCCCTGGCAGCAGTCGGCAAATGGGATTATCATCACCATCCGACAAGAGTCGGTGGACATATAAAGTTCTGGAGTCGGAAGACGCTTACTGAATTATTTGTGGAAAAGGGGTTTACAGAACTTTCGTTTGAAGGTGCTGGCAGATTACCATTTTTATGGAAATCCATGATCATAATTTTTCGGAAGAATAATGAATAAATACTAATGATTTCTGTATTAATACTTACAAAGAATGAAGAGCAGGATCTTCCAGGTTGTCTTCAGTCGGTAGATTGGTGTGATGATGTTCATGTTTTTGATTCGTATAGCACAGATGCAACAGTAAAAATTGCTACTGAAGCTGGTGCGAATATAACGCAACGCGTGTTTGATAACTGGTCAGCGCACCAGAACTGGGGGTTACAAAATATAACATTTAAATATCCATGGATATTATATATAGATGCAGATGAAAGGGTTTCAGAAGGCTTAAGAGATGCTCTGTTGTCTTTTGATCCTACAAAAATCAATGCTGTTGCTTGTGAAATTCAGCGCCGTGATTTTGCCTGGAATGGCACCTGGTTAAAACATGCTCAAATATCTCCTTTTTATCTGCGATTTTTCCGTCCCTCCAAAATGAGATATGAAAGATTGGTTAATCCCGTATCTATTCCCGATGGGCCGGTTGCAAAGATCGATGGCTATTTGGACCACTATCCTTTCAGTAAGGGTTTCCGTTATTGGGTTCAACGTCATCTGGGATATGCAGATATGGAAGCAGCGATGCGGATGGATGATATCAGCAAGGGAGTTGTTTTTTCATGGAAGAAGGCCTTGTTCAGCAAAGATTTCAGTGAAAAAAGATATCATCAAAAAGGGTTGTTTTATAAAATGCCCGGGCGTCCCATTTTTAAATGGTTTTATATGATTATCTGGAGAAGAGCCTTCCTTGATGGAAAAGCGGGGATTACATATGCAAGCTTACAATCTATTTATGAGTATTTTATAGTGCTAAAAACAAAAGAACAACTTCACAAAATAAAAAAAGGGAAAAAACGTGTATAGGACGACTAAGAGTAAATACTAATTTTGTATGAGCCCTTTGTAACCACCTTTGGGCCCCACTTAATCAGTATAATACAAATGCTTTCAAGGCATTTGACTTTAGAACCAAATCCTATATGTTGAAAAACTACTTTGGCAGCCTTTTTTGGGGTTTATTTTTCTTGCCTCAGCTTGCTGCATCTCAGCCATGCACTCCTCAGGGTGATCAGGTTTCTTACGGCACTAATAATGTGTGGGTTGGATATGTTTATGATAACCAGAATTTTACGAATTATCTGGGGTATATTAATGTAGGTTCATCAGCCAGCCCTGACTTTTC
This sequence comes from Sphingobacteriales bacterium 44-61, assembly GCA_001898405.1. Classification (GTDB taxonomy): domain Bacteria; phylum Bacteroidota; class Bacteroidia; order Chitinophagales; family Chitinophagaceae; genus Terrimonas_A. The sequence continues at coordinate 40,903 of MKTW01000020.1, read as the reverse complement.
AGAGGATTTTGGAGGGGCTTTTGTTACTTATCCTGTTAATGGCTGTCCTTTGTCTACAGAAGGGTTTTCAATACGATACAAGTTGACTAAAATTTTTGCCCCTGGTACTTACACGTTTATAATTTCAGGAGATGACGGGGTCAGACTTAGCATTGACGGTGGTGCCACTTGGATAATTGATAACTGGGTCTATAATAGTTATCATCCTGGAATGATTACCCTCAATTTGAACGGGACCTATAATATGGTGATCGAATATTTTGAAGGAACACATCAGAACCGGATCTTTTTCAATGTAAGCGAAAGTTGTACAGCAACTGGTAATACTTCTTTATATGGCTCTGGTACTACATGGAACGGATATTTATATGCGGGAATTAATTTCGAAGAGTATAAAGGAATGGTAACACAAACAACAGGTGTGAATCTTGCTTTTAATCAGAATTTTGGTGGGGCAAGTGTCTATTTTCCGACAAGTGATTGCCCGACGCTAACTGATTTCTTTAGTGTTCGCTACAAACTGCATCATAATTTTCCACCTAATTCCTATACGTTCACCATATCTGGCGATGATAAATATCGGTTAAGCCTTGATGGAGGCTCTACCTGGGTTATCGACCGTTGGGGCATGAACACAGGGAACACTACCCGTATGTATACTTCCAATTTAAGCGGTGCTTATGATATTGTGCTGGAATACTATGATATGGACGGAAGTAATTATATTCAACTATCTACTAACAATAATGTTCTGCTTCCCTTAAGTTTGGTTTCTTTTACAGGGAGAAGAACCGATCAGGGGGCTCTTCTGAACTGGAATATGGAAGAGACCGGTACTCCACTGAACTTTGAAATAGAGCGTAGTGATAATGGAACGTCATTTCAACTAATTGGAGTAGTAGCAAATGCGGAAGGAAGCGCCTCTTCTTATTCATTTACGGATTTTTCCATGCCTTCTGGATTGACATATTACCGGATAAAAATTATTGATCAGCAAGGAAGGATAAGTTATTCTAAGTCTATTAGCCTGTTGAATGAATTAAAAGGTACACGCCTTTATCCGACAATAGTCTCCAATAATACTATTTTTGTGTCCAACGATAACTCTCTTGCTACTGCGGTACTTACTATCACCGATATGTCTGGCCGCTCTCTGATCAAACGTCAACTTGGTAATCTCGCGCCTGGACAAACAATCAGTGTATACTTTAACGATCTGAAATTGCAACGGGGCCTTTATCTGGTGCAATTGTTAAGTAAGAATCAATTGGTGAAAACAGAAAGAATTATAATACAGTAATGAAGTATACTATACCGCATAGTGAAAAAGATCTTACTCATCGGAGGTAACTACTACCCCGAACTTACTGGAATTGGTCGCTACAACGGAGAAATGATGGATTGGCTGTCTCAAAACGGCTACGAATGCACTGTAGTAACTACTTACCCTTATTACCCTCAATGGAAAATAACCCCGGAATACAAACGCAAAAGCTGGTGGTATAGCCGCGAAAAAAAAGGAAACATTATTGTACATCGCTGTCCCCACTATGTGCCCCAGCAACCAAAGGGGTTGAAAAGGATGATGCTCGACCTTAGCTTCACCGTTTCCGGTTTTTTTAAAATACTGCAGATTGCCTTTGGTCCAAAACGGGAACTGGTAATGGTAGTATCCCCGCCGTTTGTCCCGGGTTTTTTGGGCGTTCTGTATAAAAAATTACGGGGTGCGCGCCTGATTACTCATATCCAGGATCTGCAGATAGAAGCTGCACGCGACTTGCAAATGGTGCGATCGCAGAAAATGATCCGGCTATTATTTGCCATGGAAGGGTTTATATTGAAACGTGCTGATCATATCAGTAGCATTTCCAATGGTATGGTGAGAAAGGTGAGGGAAAAAACAAAACGAAACACACTGTTTTTCCCGAACTGGTCTGATACATCCAAATTTTATTTGCTGCCGGTAAAAGGTCTTAAACAACAATTCGGTCTCGCGGAAACAGATAAAGTTGTGCTGTACTCAGGGGCGATCGGAGAAAAACAAGGACTGGATATTATCTTGAAAGTAGCACAAATGCTAGATGGGCTCGCTGACCTCAAATTCATTATTTGCGGAACGGGACCTTATAAAGCCAACCTGGAACAGATGGCCGCACAGATGAAAGTGAAGAACATTCTTTTCATGCCCTTACAGCCAACGGAGGTACTGAACGAGTTCCTGAATATGACCGATATCCATCTGGTAATCCAGAAAGCTGATGCCAGTGACCTGGTCATGCCCTCCAAACTCACTAATATTCTGGCCGTAGGAGGGCTGGCAATTATTACAGCTAATCCCGGCAATAGTCTTTATGATGAGGTCAGTTCACATCGGATAGGATTGCTTTCAGAAGCAGAAAACCCCGAAGCATTAGCCAAAGCCATAAAAATAGGGTTGATGGAGGATTGTAGTGACTACAAAGAAAGAGCCAGGGAGTATGCAGAAAATTACCTGTCTATTGATAAGGTCATGAAAAGATTTACGGAAGAAATCGGCTTATCTAAAGAAGAAGGAAGCAAGGAGTTAACGCAGAAGCCTGTTGAGACAGTTTGATATATTTTACGTTATATCTATGCCCTTACATCATGCGCACCACTATTAACAAGATGTAAGGGCTTGGTTTTTGTATTTATTTTTCATCAACTAAATTTGCCAAATAACTATATAAAATTCAATGGGAAAAAAAGCCATTATCACCGGTGTCACCGGTCAGGACGGAGCCTACCTCTCCGAACTCCTCCTGGAAAAAGGATATGAAGTGCATGGTATCAAAAGAAGATCCTCCCTCTTCAATACAGACAGGATCGATCATCTTTACCAGGACCCCCACGAAAAAAACCAGCATTTCAAATTGCATTATGGTGATCTGACCGATAGCACCAACCTCATCCGCATCGTCCAGGATGTGCAGCCCGATGAGATCTACAATCTCGGCGCCATGAGCCATGTAAAAGTGAGCTTTGATACGCCGGAATATACCGCCAATGCCGATGCCATCGGTACCCTCCGCATACTGGAAGCAGTGCGCCTGCTTGGACTTACACAAAAAACAAGAATATATCAGGCATCTACTTCGGAGCTATATGGACTGGTGCAGGAAGTGCCGCAGAAAGAAACTACTCCCTTCTATCCACGCAGCCCATATGGTGTTGCCAAATTATATGCCTACTGGATCACTGTGAACTACCGTGAAGCCTACAATATGTTTGCCTGCAACGGTATTTTGTTCAACCATGAAAGTCCATTACGCGGTGAAACATTCGTGACCCGCAAGATCACAAGGGCTGTGGCACAGATTGCGCTGGGCATGCAGGATAAATTGTACATGGGGAATATAGATGCCCGCCGCGACTGGGGGCATGCCAAAGACTATGTGGAAGCACAATGGAGAATACTGCAGCAGGATGTACCGGAAGATTTTGTGATCGCTACAGGCGTTACCACTACCGTGCGTGATTTTATTAAAATGTCATTCCAGGAAGTAGGTGCAGAATTGGAATTCAAAGGCAGTGGGGTAGACGAAAAGGGTTTCATCAAATCATCCAACGACCCTGTGCATTTGCCGGTTGGAAAAGAAGTGCTTTGCATTGACCCGAAATATTTCAGGCCAACGGAGGTAGAACTGCTGATCGGTGATCCTACCAAGGCGAAAACCAAGCTTGGCTGGGAACCGAAATATGATCTTGCTGCGCTGGTAAAAGAAATGATGGCATCCGATCTGGAATTGTTCCGTAAAAACAAGCTGTTGAAAGAAGCAGGATTTGAGATACTGAAGCAGCATGAATAAGCAACTGGCAGGTGCCAGGGAAATGTGATCGAACAATTAAAGAATCTATTACTATGGAAAAACAAAAGAAGGTGTATATAGCAGGGCATAGGGGAATGGTTGGAAGCGCCATTCACCGGAAGCTGAAGCAGGAGGGATTTAATAATATCGTTGTCAACACTTCGGATAAGCTTGATCTGCGCAACCAGGACCAGGTTGCAGAATTTTTTGCTGCAGAAAAACCTGATTATGTATTCCTGGCAGCAGCAAAAGTGGGAGGCATTGTGGCAAACAATACTTACCGGGCAGAATTTATCTATGATAATATCATGATCCAATCGAACGTGATCCATCAGTCATACCTGAATGGTGTTAACAAACTCATGTTCCTTGGTTCTTCCTGCATTTATCCCAAAATGGCTCCCCAACCATTGAAGGAGGAATATATGCTGACCGGTCCATTGGAAGAGACCAACGAACCGTATGCTATTGCTAAGATTGCCGGTATAAAAATGTGTGATGCCTATCGCTCTCAATATGGTTGTAATTATATCTCGGTAATGCCCACCAACCTGTATGGGCCTAATGATAATTACGATCTTCAGAAATCGCATGTGCTGCCTGCCCTCTTGCGCAAATTCCATGAAGCAAAACTGAACGGAGATCCGGTGGTAACGGTTTGGGGAAGCGGTAAACCACTTCGTGAATTTTTGCATGCAGATGATCTGGCAGAAGCCTGTTATTTCCTGATGCAACACTATAATGAGCCGGGGTTGGTCAATATCGGCGTAGGCGAAGATATCAGCATTGCGGACCTGGCTGCGCTGGTAAAGAAGATCACCGGCTTCAAGGGAGAGATCGTTCTGGACAGTTCGAAACCTGACGGTACACCACGGAAACTGATGGACGTAACCAAACTGCATAATCTTGGATGGAAGGCGAAGATCGGGCTGGAAGAAGGGATAAGAAGGGTGTACGAAGAGAAATTTGCGGAGAAAGTTGGCTGACGTTGTTGTAGTATTAATTTACCCTTTTGAAAAAGATATTTTGGCAATTCCTTGTTATTGCTTCATTACTGATGCTGCTGATCCCGGATTTTCACCCGGAGAGATGGTACAGTAATGGCTATCATCGCTGGCTGGATGTATTACAGCACAGTGGTTACTTCTTCATTTTCACCCTGGCGGTACTTTGGATCTTTCCTGCCTTCCGCCGCTTTTCACCTTATTACTGGCTCCTTATTCTCCTGGCTGTTGTGTTGGAAACAGCACAATACTGGATACCCAAAAGATCTTTTTCATTGATGGATATGTGCAGCAATGTACTGGGCATATCTGCTGCGTATTTCTGCTGGTGGGCTGTTAAGAAAATAATAAGCTCCAAGCAGGCAGAATGATCCCACTGCAAGCATCCGCTCTTTACCTCCTCATCTATTTTTGTATATTTGAGCTACCGAACCAACCCCACCACTTCCTATGCGAAACCGGTATTTGTATTTCTTACGGATAGTGCTGATCCTGTGTGACCTTATTATAGTCAACGGGTGCTACTGGGCTTGTTATTATCTCATCAATAGCGTATGGGATGGCAAATTGCGGTTGGAAACCTATACAGCATTTATTTCCCCTTATAATCTTATCTGGCTGGTAACGGTGATCCTTTTCCGGATGTATCATGATGAAACGGTAAGGAAGATCGAAATATTGATGCGTTCCACCTGGAAGTCGGTGGTGGTGCTGATGTTGTTGTTCAGTCTCTATCTTTTTCTTACCAAGAATTATGCACTGTCGCGCCAATTCATTTTATTCCTTTTCGCCTCTCTTTCGGTAGGCTTTTTCGTCAGCCGCTTTATTATAACAGTGTTGGAGAATTCCAAAATGCGGGGACGTTCCAGGTACCGTGTGAGCGTGGCCGTGATGGGGTTCAACGATACCGGTATTAAACTGGCTGAATATTTCGGCAGGCATGCCAGTGAGTTCAGGTTTGAAGGGATACTGGACGAAGGCGATAAAACAACTTTCGTCAATAAGAACAGCCAGCAATTGCACGACGTGATCCGGAAAGGTGTGCGCCTGGCTGCTTTGCGCAGCATTGATGAAGTGTATGCATCTGTGCCGCCGGCCTATCTGGTTACTGCCCATACGCTGGTGGAAGAAGCAGAAAAGCAATGCGTAAAATTGAAAGTGGTACCGGATCTGAACAGTGTTATTGCCGCACATTTCCAGATCAGGTATATGAATGACTTTCCCGTGCTTTCGCTGAGGCAAGAACCACTGGAAAACCTCCATAACCGTTTTAAGAAAAGGCTTTTCGATATCGTATTCAGTTCACTGGTGATCATACTGATCGGCTTTACCCTCTCATTGCATTACTGATCAAACTGCAAAGCCCGGGGCCGGTTTTATTCAAGCAAAAACGCAGTGGGCGCAACAACAAGCCTTTTACCTGTTACAAGTTCAGAAGCATGCGGGTGAATAAAGACAGCGAGAAAGTGCAGGCGACCAAAAATGACAGCCGCATCACACCTATAGGAAATTTTCTCCGCCGGTCGAGCCTGGATGAACTGCCTCAGTTCTTTAATGTGCTGAAAGGTGAAATGAGCGTAGTGGGACCGCGACCCCATATGCTCGCTCATACAGAACAATACCGCACTATCATCGATCAATTCATGGTAAGACACTTTCTGAAGCCTGGCATTACCGGCTGGGCACAGGTTTCGGGCTTCCGTGGCGAAACAAAAGAAGTAGAACAGATGGAAAAAAGGATACAGAAAGATATCTGGTACCTTGAAAACTGGAGCCTCATGCTTGATATACGGATCATTTATCTCACTCTTTACCAGGTGATCCGCGGTGATGAAAAAGCATATTAAATTCTGCCCCTTTCAGCGTATACTGGCAAGGTACTTGCATGTAAGGAACCGCATCAACGCGAGTAAAAATAAAACACCTGGAATAGTAAAATAGCAAATAGGTGTAAACCATTATCGAGTACAAACGCGTAGTATAAAAGGGTAGATTTCCTACATACTAGTACGCGATTATGACTAAGGTTGTCACCAATTTTATGGTATAATGCTTTACATTCTATAGTTTTTTATTTTTCTTTGTAACAGAGCTATCGTCATTGATTTATGTGATGACGAAGTGCAAAAGCTCAAACCCGGACATTAGTCTGGGTTATTTCCCGATGTGCTTGCCGTATGGAGAGTAATGAAATCTGTAAAGTCTGAAAGAAAGCTGATGATTATCTATTTCTTGCTAGGCACTATTGTCGGCGGTTCATTGGTTATTATAAGTGTTTGGGACAAACTGGTCCTCTACAGAAAAGAAGTAACCAATTCCCGTGAAAGCATTAATCGCCTTGAAAAACTGAACCATCGCCTTCGCTTTGAGGAGTTCCTTAAAGCAGACAAGGCCAAGGAAAACAATGGAGACCCTTTCCTTGAAGAGATGGGTGAAACAGCAGCTTAACCGGTATCAATCCGTTACGAAGCTGCCCTGTTTTGAAAAATCCAACTGTCCTTTTATGAAAAACACCAAGAAATTTGGCGTCGAACCCCTGTATCCCAAACATCCGGTTTGAATAATCTTATCAACCCGCATCCTTCAACCGGTTATTGATATCTGTAGTCAGCTCATCTTCCTTCCAGATCGCACGAAGCAAACTCCCTCAACAAGCTAACCGGCAATGAAAATATAAAGCCTCTCAGAAAACTTCCCTTCATTCCCTTTTCCTGTGCCAGTACTTTGATCTTTTGTCCCATCTCCTGCAAAAAGGAAACCGCCAGATGATTATCTGTAAGTGATTCGCTCCTCCTCCGGGCATGTTCTGCCAAACCAAGCGCTGATAAAAACCTGGACTGGCTTGTATAACCGCAAGGCCTTAGTCCATATTTAGCTCCCCAATGATAAAGGGCGGAGAAATTGACCTGCGCCGTGATATCCTGTTCACCAATATGAATATAGGGGCAGGCCTGTACTTCATGATGCTTGTAACAAAGCAAAGTGCCCTGACTTCTTTTTAAAGAGTAAAGTTCTTCAGACAGCTCACCATAATCAACCGTCAGTATAAACCCTTTTTGAAGTATGGAAGACAGATCTTTCATCCATTCAATTGCCTGAAGATTTACTTCTGTACGAAACCCTTGGGGTAATTGAATGTCCAGTTCTGCGAAATATTCTTTTAACTGAAGCGAAGCTGGTTGCAGTATTTCGCGGAATTCTTTGTCGTAATCTACATACACTTCCATTAGCTCATCGGCCATTACTACCTGGTGAACGGCAAAATTATCAACCAGTTCATTGGATATAATACAACCATTGACGGGACCAACATCACTCAACTGATCATGCCACTTTACACTCGTCGGCACCACTTCATGTGCTTTTTCCCGGAGGCTGGGACTTTGCTCCACAATAATGTATTCGTAAGTCCCGGGCAGCGAAGGATCATTTTCCAGGCTGCTGATAATGTCATGAGAAAGCAAGCCGGTGCCAGCGCCCATTTCAACAATAGTGAAATCGCTGCTGTCAAGTAACTGCCACATTTCTTTCAACTGGCAGGCGATCATTTCGCCAAACAGCGGAGTAACGCAGGCGCTTGTATAATAATCTCCACCTGCTCCTATCTTTCTGCCGCTCTTATTATAGTAACCAAATTCAGGGTGATATAATGCAAGCTGCATGAAATCACTGAAAGGAATGGGGCCTTCTTCATGGATCTTTTGAAGGATCAGATCGGTTGCTGTCATAAGGCAGATTTTCTTTAGTGATATTATTATTTTGCAAAGCAAACCAGTGATAACATAAACAAGGGTTTTGGCGTAAACCAAAACCCCCTGTAGCCTCTTTCCTGCGCCAGTATTATCCGGGTCAGGTTCCTGGGTATGATCTCAGATCTTCGGTTAAGAAAAACACCCCAAGAGAACTATGCTTTATAAATTGAAAGAATGGTGCCGTAAATTAAAGTCGATTTATGCTGTCTGGATTTCAGGAAGAATCAAATAACTATTAATGACTAAGTTTCGCTGATGGGGATTTTTTGTATCGTTACAGTTGAATTGATAGGCAATATGTAGATAAAGGGTATCACTGAACTGTGGTATGGACAGCCATGAGACCGGGAACATCTCTTTATACTTCAACTGGTAGCAATAAGAAAATTAAAATAAGTATATTTAGATATCATTCACCTTATTAAACCAGTTGATATCCATGAAACTTTTTTACCTGCTTACCGGCACATGCCTTTTCCTGTGTGCCTGCAACAACAGCAAAACAACTGAACAACCTGCTACTGGCGATACGATGGCCTCAACTCAGCAACCGGCCCAAACACCTGCTCTTCCTGATCTGCCCGCTTCTGTTATTTATAAAAACTGGGAACCGGGCGATCCGCAGAGAATGGCAATGATAGTAGATGTCTATAAAGCCTGGGATTCTGAAGACCCGGCTGATATGGCTACTTACTTTGCCGACTCAAGCATCTATGACCTTCCCGACGGTTCCCGCCTGGTTACTACCAATCAAACTGCAGAGGCAAAGCTCCGGAAATGGAGAAGCCTGTTCAAGGAAACGTCCAATATTCCTTTCTCCATTATTTCATTGCATAATAAAGACCTCCAGGAAGACTGGGTGATCGCCTGGACCTGGAATAAATGGAGGAATGCAAATGGTGTAAGGGATTCAATGCTGTACTGCGATAACTGGCGATTGAAGGATAATAAGATCGTGTACCTGAACAGCCTGGAGCACCGGGTATCAAAACAGCTTTCAAAAACCCTGAACACAAAAATCCCTCAGTAATCCCGGAAACTAACCTGGGTTGAGGCTCTTTTTATTTCCAGAAAAATCAAAAAATTAATAGTATCCACTTATTTTCCCGTAAATGTCTTAAGTTCACTCACCAAAACTAACGCTCACTTCTTTTACAATATCCCGGCAGGCACTAATTTCCTCCTCTCGATTGTCGAAAAGCAGGGCAATGGTTTTTGACAACCTTTTATCCAAGTGAACTTAGCAAGATGATATTGAAAGCCAGGTCCGGTTTTTATTTTTTGCCGGGGATGCTCTTATTATTAGTAAGCACTGTCATAGCGCAGGAACTCCCGGCTTCCTATAATTTTGTGTACAGATGCTGGAACAATCAAAGCGGACTCCCTCAAAACACGGTGTATGATTTGGCCCGCGACAGTGCCGGTTATCTTTGGGGCGCTACTGAAGAAGGCTTGTTTCGGTTTGATGGAGCAGAATTCACACTGGTCAATGAAAGCAATACACCCGGTCTTTATTCCAACACTTTTTATGATGTACTCGCTTCGGGCAAAGATCTCTGGGCTTCCAGCCGGAATTCGATCGTGCGTATCCGGAACAAAGTGGAGCAGATCCTGGATTTCAGGAATTACCTGAAAGGTGGTTGGATCCAATCCCTGGAAAAAGATGCTGCCGGCCGTTTGTGGGTGGGTTCCAGTGCCGGAGCATTATATTATGTAGAAAATGATTCGATCCATGTCTGCCCTTACTGGGATGTCAATGCTGCCGGCTCCATTCAAACACTCAGCCATACAAGAGAGGGAATGTTTATCGGCACTGCACGTGGATTGTTTCGTATGAATGATCCTGTCAGCAGACCCCTGTCCATACCCCGTTTCCGGAACATAGGTATTAATTGTTTCACCCGTGGAGCAGGGGACGAACTTTGGATAGGCACGGCTACAAAAGGGTTGTTTCATATAGCTGCAGACACAGTGCAGTATACCGAGGAAAGCGGATTAAAAGAAAATTTTATCAGTTCTGTTTATTGGGCGAAAGAAGGCCGCCTGTGGTTCGGCTTCCGCAGTACAGGCTACCAGGTATTGGACAGAGGAAAATTGATCACGCCCGGCCAAAGCAAGTTTGCTTCAGATGCAGTGAGATGCATTCTGCCGGTTGAAGAAAACCTGGTATGGATGGGTACAAATTCATCAGGGCTGGTGCAGCTGAAACCAACATTGATAGAAGGAGCGCCGCCAGCTTCAGGGCTGGCCGGTAAGATCATCCTGCCCGTGTACCAGCATGCTAATGAAGAAATATGGGTTGGCACGGCAGGCAAGGGGATAATCCGTTTAAAAGATGGCAGAACGGATACTTATACTGAATCAAATGGTTTGTCGAATAATCTTGTGCTGTCTGTATATGGAAGAAAAGATCATATCTATATCGGCACTTCCAACGGACTGGACCGGTTCAATATGCTTACGCAAAAAATTGACAAACATTACACTGAGAAAGATGGCTTGCAAAGCAATGGCATTCTTTGCATCTTTAATGATAGCAGAAATTGTTTGTGGATCACTTCCCGTATGGGAGGGTTGCACCGGATGAAAGAAGATGGCATCATAAAAACATTTCCTCTTCATCATATGCAGATACATCCCAACCTGCTTTGTGTGTATGAAGATAAACAGCATAATATCTGGATCGGTACCAGGGGGGCAGGTATGCTGCGCATCGATCAGCATGACCAGGTGGAGCAGTTTCATCAAAAGCAAAATTTTCCTGCTGATATCGTGTATGCTTTTTTTGAAGACGGGGAAGGGGATCTGTGGATGTCGACAGAAAAGGGACTGGTAGTTTATAATGACGGTAAATTCCGTGTATTCGATAAACAAGCAGGATTGTTCTTTAATGAAACTTACCGGATACTGGAAGATCCACAGGGGTATGTGTGGCTGAGCGGCAACCTGGGATTGCAACGTGTTGCTTTAAGCGAGCTGCTGGCAGTGAAACATACAGCTTCATCGAGAGTGCGGTTGGCTGTACGTCTTTTCAATACACTGGACGGCATGCCCAATTCAGAAACCAATGGAGGGTTTTTCCCCGCAGGCTGGGCTATGAGAGACGGCACCTTATGGTTCCCAACAGTACAAGGGGTTGCTGTAGCAGATCATGGGTTGATAGGAAAGGAATCGCATGACCTGAATATCCAGGTGCAATCACTCCGGTTTGGCAATAATGAATACCTTCCTTCAGCATCTATTGAAATGCCGCCTGGTGTTTACAATTTTGAGATCCGTTACACCAATATCGATTTTTCCAAAGCATCGGACATACAATTCCATTACCGCTTAAAAGGACTGGATGATGGATGGACGCAAGCAGGGAATCGCCATATCGCCTACTTCTCAGAACTGGCTCCGGGCAAATATACGTTTGAAGTAAAAGCGGAACAGTATGGTTATTGGTCGCCTACGGCCGTTTTACAGTTTAGGGTATTGCCTCATTTTTACCAGGCAACCTGGTTTAAGATAGCCTGCATAGCCCTGGGATTGCTCGCAATCGCGATGGTGGTGCGGTATGTAAAACATGCTGCGAAACGTAAACTGACAGAGCAGCAGAATATTTTCAAAGCTCAAATAACAGGGCAGGAAAAAGAGCGGCAACTCATCAGCACAGAATTGCACGACAGCATCAACCAGCAATTGACGACGGCGAAGATCTATCTCGATTTTGCCAAAACCAATGCGTCTATGCAAACCGAACTGATCGCGAAAAGTGAAACGATGGTAAACACGGTGATCAATGATATCCGCAGCCTTTGCCATTCCCTGACACCGCCCAGTTTAAAAGATATCGGGTTGAAGGAAGCGCTGGAAGATCTGTTGAATGCTTATTCATTGGTAGGCAAACTGGCCACGCATCTGCAGTATGAACTGGGACCTGATGCGCCGGAAGAGGACCTCCAGTTCAATCTATTCCGCATTACACAGGAGCAGATGAACAATATTGCCAGTCATTCAGAAGCCACACAGGTATGGCTCAATTTTGAACAGACTGCTGCCGGCATTAATGTATCTATCAGTGATGATGGGCAGGGTTTTGATTTGAAACAAAAGCAAAAAGGGCTCGGTTTTAATAATATCCGGAACAGGCTGGCCATTTACGGCGGCAAAATGGAGATAAGGACTGCACCCGGTCATGGATGTGCATTAATCCTGTTTATTCCAGTGAGTAGATAAAGGACCAGGAGATCAGTTCTGGCCTTTCCGTTCCTGCTCTTCCGTTTGCTCTTTTAAAATAATAACACTCCTGTCTATTGCTTCAGTGAAGCTGTCCGTGACATTGGCTTTGCCAATAGCGAATAGCAAACGGGCTGATCTTAATTCCTGGATCACCTGTTTGCTGTGGACTTCTGACAGGATCAGTTTTGTTTCCCGTCGTTTACATTCTTTATAAACCTCCTCCAGTGTTTTGATCCCGGTGGCATCTATAATAGGGACCTGCTTCATCCGTATCACCAGTACCTTTGGCGGTTTTTCTATAAACTTCATGGCATCTTTGAATTTATAAGCTGCTCCAAAGAATAATGGGCCGGTGATCTCAAACACTTCCACACCCCGGGGAATGGAATAATTTTCGAACCCGTCTTCTTTTCCATTGGTTTCTTTATCGGATGTCAGCAAATTCACTCCGCTGAACTGGATCATTTTGCGCATGAAAAGAACAGCGGCCAGCAGCATGCCTATTTCAATAGCTACAGTGAGGTCGATGAGTACTGTCAGAAAGAAAGTGGTGAGTAATATGGCCATATCGTTTTTCGGCCCTCTTAATATGGAAACAAAACTTTCCCATTCACTCATATTATATGCCACTACTACCAGTATGCCTGCCAGGGTCGCCATTGGTATCCATGCTGCCCATTTGCCAATAAACAGCATGATAAGCAATAGTACAACCGCATGTATTATACCTGCAACAGGTGTGCGGCCTCCGTTCTTTACATTGGTGGCGGTCCGGGCAATAGCGCCGGTGGCAGGAATACCTCCGAATATGGAAGAGAATATATTGGCAGTTCCCTGCGCTACCAGTTCAGTATTGGACCGGTGGTTGCCGCCGATCATTCCATCTGCTACTACGGCAGAAAGTAATGATTCAATACCTCCCAGCAAAGCAATGGTAAATGCAGGCTGCACCAGGGTCTTAATAGTAGCAAAGTCAAGGTGGGGAATAGCTGGCGACGGTAAAGAAGAAGGTATGTTGCCGAATTTACTGCCTATGGTTTCTACCGGTAGATGCAATAGTTGCATAGCGGCAGTAGTGGCCAGGATCGCTATTAATGAGCCTGGTATCTTATGCGTTATTTTTGGCCAAAGCAGGATGATGGCTACCGTGGCTACTGCAATAAGGACAGCATATATATTTATACTTCTGAATGCCTGGAAATATCCAACCCATTTGTCGAGAAAATCTGCCGGCACAGCTCCCATCTCCAGGCCAAAGAAATCTTTCATCTGCGAAGAAAAAATGATCAGGGCAATACCGCTGGTGAAACCAACGATCAAAGGATGAGGAATAAATTTTATGATAGCCCCCAGGCGGGCAAAACCCATAATGATCAGCATTACGCCGGCCATAAATGTGGCAATGATCAAACCATTTACTCCATGTGTTTGCACAATGCCATATACGATAACGATAAAAGCCCCTGTGGGGCCACCGATCTGAACACGGCTGCCTCCTAATGCAGAAATAATAAAACCAGCAATAACAGCCGTATATAATCCTTTTTCAGGAGACACACCTGAAGCGATCGCAAAAGCAATGGCTAAGGGAAGCGCTACAACGCCTACGATCAGCCCGGCCATGACATCTTTAGTGAGCTGCTGGCGGTCATAGTTCTTCAACGTATCCCACAGCTTTGGTCTGAATATCTCCTTTATATTAGTTAGCACCTTCACTGAAATATTGTTTATACGGTCCGGTTATATTTTTATCCAGAATTTCAGCAGATTGTCCATTTCAGCCTGTACAACATGGTAGTTTGCCGGCACTTCATCTTCCAGGCTGTGGTAAGTGACCAGCCGCGTACCGGCTGGTTTTTGATCTAATTGTTTATATAGATACCGGTTGTAATAATTATACAATTCCCCGGAATAATCAATGCTATCATCTATTTTATCTGTTCCCGCCAGGTTTTCATAAAATGAGTTATAGAAATAGAAATGATCATAATCCCGGAAGTCCAGCTGGGTAAAGTTGCCATGAATGAAAGAGACATTCTCAAGGCCCAGCATTGCTCTTGCAGTTTCCGCGTGGTCAACCAGGCTTTTGCGTTGCTCAACGCCATAAAAGAAAGCATCTGTTTTATGGTAGGCGGCTGCAAGGCAAAACTTGCCTGCTCCGCTTCCGATGTCAAGCACTCTTGCTTCTTTTTCAGCCGCTAAAAAATCAGCTGCTTTTTGCGCAATACTTAATGGGGTCCAATGCCTTTTAGCCAGCCTTTCAATAGATGAGGGATAAAGCTGATTAAATTGCTGGTCCGTAGCCAGCCATCTCCAGGCTTGTGTTCTTTGTTTGATGAATGTCATAAGGTTCCAGGTGTTTTCAGTTTGCAAAATTATTTTAAAGATGCCCTCCCTGCGGTAAACCTTATCAATCACAAAAGTGAGTTTTATCAGTTTTTAAAGGTTAATTTTGGTGCCAGCATGAGCATCAAAGGCCTTTTTCCAATTGATAAATGGGATTTTAAAAGCGAATCCATCCTGAATGATCTGCCTGTTGCTGATCTGGCCTTACTCACCTCCCACAAAACTGAGCATATATATAAGAAAGGAGAGATCATTTTCAGGGAAGGGGCTTATCCGGCCGGTATTTATTATATCACAGAAGGAAAAGCAAAAAAATATAAAGTGGATAAAGATGGCCGGGAGCAGATCATTTATGTGGCCAATACGGGCGAGCTGCTGGGATACCATGCAGTACTTTCTGAAGACCATTACCCTGACTATGCTGCAGCCCTGGAGGAAAGCAGGATCGCTTTTATCCCTAAAGAAGATTTCCTGAATACCATACAGCAATCGGCTGTACTGAATGGCCGGCTTCTGAAAACATTGAGCCATGAATTTGCTGTGCTGGCCAACAGTCTTAGCTTGTTTTCCCAAAAATCAGTAAGGGAGAGACTAGCACTTCAGTTGATCGTGCTTCGTGAAAAATACAAAGACAATTTTCAGCCGGGCATGCCGGTAGAGATCAATATGAGCCGGCCTGATTTAGCTAATCTTGTAGGTACTGCAAGAGAAAATGTGGTGAGGCTGTTAACAGAATTTAAGGAGGAAGGAATTCTGGAAACGAAAGGACGGAAGATCATTGTATATGAAGTAAAGAAATTGATCGAGATAGCAAATTATTAAATCAATCCCTGTTTCGCAATCATGGCTTTTTATGATCTATCCAAGCAAGAGCGGGTTGCAGTGGTTGCGAATATCCATAATGATATTCTTCAAGAATTAAAAAAGCCGCCGGTTAAAAAAATACTTGCATTCTTCGGCGACGACGATACTTACATAAGAAAATCAGCCTACCTCTCAGTAGGAAGGATCTATAACGAAAACGAGACGCTGCGCAGCAAGATCATTAAAATGCTGGTCAGTCTTTTGGAAGAGGATGACTTCAAAATAAGGCAAACAGTCATTAATGCTGCAGGAGAGATCGGTAAAGCGGATTTTTCTATAGTTCAGCACATTTTTGATAAAGGGTTGTTTGACCATCATCACTCTCCACGCAATGCAGTAATCGGTTCAATCAAGAAAATGGGGGAAGTAAATCCCGGACCTGTTTTAAAATGGGCTGCTAAATATCTTCAGCATAAAGAAGCGGAGATCCGCAGGGAAATATGTCATGGCATTGAATTGCGGGGCCGCAAATATCCACAGGATATTTTGCCGATGCTCAAAACACTGGAGCATGATAAAAAAGCGAGGGTCAGGAACACGCTGGTGCATGTGCTTGGGCAGATCGCTTACAAAAAAGGCTGCCTTGAAACAGTTGTTCAGGATTTAAAAACATGGGAGAATAAAGAACTTGTTGCCGATGCTCTGGAGGAGATCATTGATGTTCATCACCGCTATAGGGATTTTTCATATTATACGCAGAAGCAGGCACGCCAGTATATTGCAGGTCAGAAGATAATATAGGTGATTACTGCTACTGCATAGCCTGCCTGATAATTAAAAATGCAAGTAAAATCCCCTTTTTAAATGATTGCGCATTTCCCCCCGAAGTATGAACTTACCAGATTAATCAGAAAATCTATCTGAAGCAATTCTTCATGGGTTATCTTAAAATCAACAAATGAAAAAAATAGTTTCTCTTTTAGGGATCATTTTTTTTTGTGTGACGTCGTTTGCTCAAAAGCAAACCTATGATGTGCTTACTTTCAACCCGCCCAAAGGTTGGCAGCAACAGCAGAATGAAGGCGGACTACAATTATCAATAACCGGCAATTCGGGAGTGTATGCCATAGCCGTCATTACTAAAGCAACAGGAACTGGCGGCTCTGCCAATGAAAATTTTAACAGCGACTGGGTAAAACTGGTGAAAGGTTCGGTGCAGGCAGATGGAGAGCCAGCAATGCAGCCACCCGTGAATAAAAACGGCTGGGAAATAATCTCTGGTGCTGCAAATTATACCGATGGAGCCAATAGAGGCGCAGTAACACTACTTACTGCTACCGGCAACGGGCAAAGTGCAAGCGTTGTATTAATGACCAACACTCAGCAATATCAAAGCGATCTGTTAGCATTTGTAAATTCAGTGGAACTTCCCAAAATCTCACCAGGTAAAATCAATAATACAAATCCCGGCATAACGAATAATGCCACTAATACATCTATAGTGGGTTTATGGGCGGATTATACCCTTGAAAAAAACGTCTATCAACAATCTACAACCGGATATTTAAGAAAGGAATACAATTTAAAGCCCGATGGCACTTATACTTATCGGAAGAAAAATTTCCAATCCAATTCAACAGAGATCTATTTTATGTATGAAACAGGTACTTATTCGATAAACGGAAAGCAACTTACCATCACGCCCAAATATGGCAAAACACAATTTTGGAGTAAGCCCAAAAGTACCAAAAACAATGAATGGGGTAGTTTGGTAAAATCAGTTAATCATAAATTAGAAAAAGTCATTTATTCTTTTGAAATACTGGAAGACCCGAATTATGGGAACAGTATTATATTTAAACCAGGCAAATTAACGACCAGAGACGGAGGGCAATTCAATGCCCCGGACGATCCCAATGAATTTCATTATGCGTTTCGCAAGCTCGAATCTCTTATTGATAATCCGCCAGGATTTAAAAAGGAAACGGAGGGATTGGCAAATTCTATTAAACCGGATCAGCCAGCCTCTACCTCCGTGCCTGTTGCAACACAAACAGCGAATGCGCCTGCTGTGGGGATCACTGGCACCTGGTCGCAATCTTCATCGAGCGGAGCATATGGCCAATCTCTATCCAATGGTTATACCACCATGCAATACACTTTCAATAGCGTCGGCACTTACCAGTACGTGGCCAAAACATTTTCGCAAAACCTGAACTATATTATCTTTTCAAAAGAAAACGGGAAGTACAGTATTGCCGGCAACAAGCTTACCATTACACCAACAAATGGCGTTACCCAAAGCTGGACAAAGAAAAAAGGCAACGCAGATCAGCCCGGCAAGCTGATCAAATCAGAAAAGCGGCCACTTGAAAAAGCGGATTATACTTTTACCACATACTATTTTGCAGGTATAAAAGAGACGAACCTTGTATTGCAAAACGATGAGGAAACACTCCGGGACGGCAGGCACAGCACCAATACGCTGTTCCAAAATGCCTGGTACTATAAACCAATATCTACCGCTAACCCTAAAATTGAATTACCATAAAGAACTGAAGAAAATGATGAGTGACCTTACCAGGGACGGCGGTAGTAAAAAAACAAAGCCTCGCTTTTCAGCGAGGCTTTTCAGTAGCCCGTACGGGATTCGAACCCGTATCACCACCGTGAAAGGGTGGTGTCCTAGCCCTTAGACGAACGGGCCGTTTTAAGGGAGTGCAAAGATAAGAGGGGAAGGGTTTGTCTCCAAAAGTTTTTTACAAAAATATCAGGGGATTTTTTTCTTTTCCACCCTTACTTTCTCCTGGTTCAAATCCCGATAAGCTGCTGGAAACGTTCTTTATAAGTGTCGCCGATAGGGAGATAGGCTCCATTGACGATCACTTTTCCCCGGCTCAGAAAGTCTATTTTGTTTTTATTAATAATATACGACTTATGGATCCGGATAAACTGACCGGCTGGCAATATTTCCTCCATATTTTTCATGCTTTCCAGGGTCAGGATCTTGGATGATTGCAGGTGTACCGCAATATAATCCCTCAGCCCCTCGAGGTAATAAATATCATTCAGGTCCACTTTCTGGATCCGGTAGGCTGTTTTAATGAACAGATGGTCTTTTTGGGCCGCAGTGCGATTTTCCCTGCTTACCCAACTGCGGGCTTTTTTGACTGCCGCCAGGAACCGTTCAAATGTGATCGGCTTCAGCAGGTAGTCTACCGCATTATAGTCGTAGCTGTCCACTGCATACTGGGAGTAGGCCGTGGTGAAGATCACTTTGCACCGGTCGCCGGCGATTTGCATAAACTGGAAGCCGGTCATTTCCGGCATTTGGATATCAAGGAAGATCAGGTCGGCCGCGCCTGTTTGGATAAGGGGTAAAGCTTCCTGCACATGGGTGGTTTCAAGCACCAGTTCCAGTCCCGGGGTTTTGCGGACATAATCGGCGATCAGTTTTACAGACAGGTGCTCATCGTCCACCACAATGCATCGTATGGTCAGGGGTTCAGACATGATCTATTTCCAATTTAATAATAAAAAGCACAGGGCCGTCCATAACAGCTAAATGGTGTTTGCCGGGGTAAAGCAGCTCTAGTCTCCGTTTCACATTTTGCAAACCGATACCTCCGGTGCCGTCTTTTTTGCCAGTCATTTTTTTATTCTGGCAATAGAACCTTGTTTGTTTCTTATCGGTATCCAGCATGATCATGATCTCCTCTTCATCAGTTGCGCCATGCTTGAATGCATTTTCTACAAATGGGATCAGCAGCAGGGGAGGGATAAACACTTCTTCCAGCGGGCCCGTCGTTTTGAAGTTTGCATTGAGAGGCGATTCATGACGCAGTTTTTGTAAAGCAATGTATTGGTGGATATAATGAACTTCTTTTGCCAGCGGTACATCCTGCAACGTGTCATACAACATATAACGGAGCAGATCAGAAAACCCTGCGATGGCTTCCAGCGAATGAGGGGATTGCAGGTATACCAGGGAATAGATATTGTTCAGGCTGTTAAACAAAAAATGCGGATTGATCTGCGAGCGGAGAAAAGAAAGTTCCGATTCCCGGTTTTGCAGCAGCAGGTCTTTTTGCTGTATTTCCTTGAAATAGGAATAGCGGATAAAATAAAACGCCATACCATATACTGCATACAGGATGATGTAAAAAATATGGTTTTGAAAATATGTCCGCAACCTTACTGAAGGAGTGAACAGGGCTATTCTGTCTTGCATGGTCACTGCTTCCTCCACCCAATAACGCAGGAAGAATAAGACCGGCAAAGCCAGCAATATGCAGCATAGGGCAATAATGATCTTCTTTTTAGGGAAATAGTAAAACAGTATCAGGTAGGGGATAAGCGCAAATAAAAATGAAGTGGCAAGATCTGCAATCCGTAAAGCGAGCCCGCGCACATTGTTTGGCCAGGCCATAAACCCCGAGCTGCCGTGAATGATATTGGGTATATCATAAGCAAGGTGCAGCAGGTAATAAAAAGCAATAAAGCAAAAGGAAAATAACAGCCATCTTTTACTCATCATCGAAACTACTTATTGGGATGGAAGGTCAGTATTTCCGCCTTACCTGCAAAAGAAAATCGCGCCGGTTGGTAGATGGAATATGGCAGTTGGTAGAAACGGGTTGCCCGGGTTGCCTGCATACCGCAGTTTTGATGGCGATAACAATGGTAATGAAAAAAAGTACTCCTTTCCTTAAGATCATTTGCTGGCTATTGCTGATCGCCAACCTGTGTGTGCTTACCAGCTATATTCTTTTCAAAGAATCTCCTGGATCTGTTATGCATGTAAGGAAAACGAATTTCCGGAAACGTGGCTCCCGCTTTGATCAAAAGAATCTCCAGCTATTTGCGACTATTCATCGTATCAGCAACAGCCATATGAACGATCGTTATAAATACTGGAATATTGGCGGTAATATCCTTGGCTTTGTACCCCTTGGCTTTCTGTTATCTGTATTATTATTCCGGAATGGCAGGATCTTTAAAACCACTCTCGCTGTCTTCCTTGTCAGTCTTTTCTTTGAAACGATACAACTGTATACCGGTCTTGGCGTATTTGATGTCGATGATCTGTTTCTCAACACCCTCGGCGGGCTCTTCGGCTCCCTGCTTTCCCTGTTTGTTCCACGCTCATTAAAAACCGGGTACCGCCATCTTCCGGCTCCTGACTTGTAACTCCCGGCTTACCCGTCCTTTCATAATAGCTCTTCCAGATTTTCACATTTCCCCGCAATCCTGTAACTTCGGCCCTCTTTTAAAACTAAAACATTCCGAAATGAGCACAGTTAAAGTTGCTATCAATGGTTTCGGTCGTATCGGCCGCCTCGTTTATCGCCAGATATATAAGATGCAGGGAATTGATGTAGTGGCCATTAATGACCTTACCAGCCCCAAAGTTCTTGCTCACCTTTTGAAATATGACAGCGCGCAGGGCCGCTTTGATGCTGAAGTAAAAGCCACAGAAAATTCCATCGTTGTAAATGGCGATGAGGTAAAAATCTATGCGCAGAAAAATCCTGCTGAAATTCCCTGGAAAGATCATGGTGTGGACGTAGTGCTGGAATGTACCGGTTTCTTTACCGATAAAGCAAAAGCAGAAGCACATATTACCGCAGGCGCCAAAAGAGTGGTGATCTCCGCTCCTGCCACAGGTGATCTGAAGACCATCGTATTCAACGTGAACCACAATACACTGGATGGCAGCGAAACTATCATCAGTTGCGCTTCCTGCACCACCAATTGCCTTGCGCCAATGGCACAGGTACTGGATGAGAAATTCGGTATTGTGAATGGCCTGATGACTACCATTCATGCTTATACCAACGATCAGAATACGCAGGATGCTCCTCACCCCAAAGGTGATCTTCGCCGTGCAAGGGCTGCTGCGCAAAACATCGTGCCTAACAGCACCGGCGCTGCAAAAGCGATCGGCCTGGTATTACCTAACCTGAAAGGTAAACTGGATGGCAGTGCACAACGTGTTCCCACCCTTACCGGTTCACTTACAGAAGTAACAGCAGTATTAGGTAAGAAAACGACTGTTGAAGAACTGAATGCTGCTATGAAAGCTGCAAGCAACGAGAGCTTTGGTTACACTGAAGATGAGATCGTTAGCAGCGATATCATCGGTATCCATTATGGTTCCCTGTTTGATGCAACACAAACAAGAGTACAAACGGTTGGCGACACTCAACTGGTACGCACTGTAAGCTGGTACGATAATGAAATGAGCTATGTGAGCCAACTGGTGCGCACTGTTCATTATTTCGCAAAGCTGATCACGAAGAAATAGTAACGAGATCATAAAACGATTGAAGCCGTAATGTTTCAGCCCCACAAAGCTGATCATTGCGGCTTTTTTGTGCATTCTAAGGTTTCTGTTTTTATATTCTTTGTGTTCTTTGCGTCTTTGTGGGAATTATCTCCCACAAAGACGCAAAGAACACAAAGAAATTATGGCGGTACTTTGTTACCTGTCTTATCTTTGGCTACAGTAATCAGAAACCATTTACCTATCGCTTAAACAGAAAGTATGTCAAAATTTTCAGACTATAATTTCAAAGGGCAGAAAGCTCTCGTAAGGGTTGACTTCAATGTACCTCTCAATGATAAATATGAGATCACGGATGATACGCGTATTACTGCAGCTATTCCTACCATTCAGAAGATATTGAAAGATGGAGGCTCAGTTATCCTGATGTCGCATCTCGGACGTCCCAAAGATGGACCAACAGAAAAATATTCACTGAAGCACCTCGTGAAGCATCTTACTGAATTGCTCAAGGGTGCCAAAGTATTGTTTGCCGATGACTGCATTGGCGAGCAGGCTTACAAGGCACAAGCTGCCCTGAAACCAGGTGAGGTATTGTTGCTGGAGAATCTCCGTTTTTATAAGGAAGAAGAAAAAGGAGATAAAGCATTTGCAGAAAAACTGTCGAAGCTGGGTGATGTATGGGTGAATGATGCTTTTGGAACAGCTCACCGTGCGCATGCATCAACAGCTGTTATTGCCCAGTTTTTTCCGGCAGATAAAAGATTCTTCGGCTACCTGATGGAAGCTGAAGTGGCCAGCGCAGAGAAAGTATTGCACAATGCAGAAAAACCTTTTGTAGCGATCATTGGCGGAGCTAAGGTATCTGATAAAATACTGATCATCGAGAACCTGCTGGAGCGTGCGACCGATATCATTATTGGCGGAGGTATGGCTTATACCTTCATGAAAGCGGAAGATGGCAAGATCGGTAAATCATTGTGTGAAGAAGACCGCCTGGATACTGCAAGGGAATTATTAAAGAAAGCGGAAGCAAAAGGCGTTTGCATTCACCTGCCTTCTGATTCAGTGATCGCTGATAAGTTTGCAGCAGATGCTGAAACATCGACTGCACCAAGCAATGCTATCCCTGACGGATGGATGGGATTGGATATCGGCCCTAATGCCATCGACCAGTTCGTGAATGTGATCCATCGCGCCAAAACCATTCTCTGGAATGGCCCAATGGGTGTGTTTGAGATGGAGAAGTTCCAGCATGGCACTAAGGCAGTGGCTACGGCTGTAGCAGAAGCGACACAAAAAGGATCTTTCTCCCTGGTTGGCGGAGGTGATTCTGTAGCAGCAGTGAATCAGTTTGGCTTTGCTGATAAAGTAAGTTATGTATCAACCGGCGGTGGTGCAATGCTGGAATATTTTGAAGGAAAAGACCTTCCCGGTATAGCGGCCGTTAAAGGCTGATTAAATCTATAATGAAAAGCCCTGTTCATTCAGGGCTTTTTTGTTATCTCAATAATTTTGTCATTATTCCCTCCATTGCTGGTGCAGATATAAACCTTTCCCTCCGGCGACACACATACATCCCGCATTCTTCCATATTTCCGTTCAAAGTATTCATTGGTATGGGCAATAGAAGCAAGGTCATCTCCCAGTTTCAATTGATACATGCGTGCATCTTTTAATGCTACCAGCAGTAAGGACCCTT
The DNA here is from genome assembly GCA_001898405.1 of Sphingobacteriales bacterium 44-61. GTDB lineage: Bacteria > Bacteroidota > Bacteroidia > Chitinophagales > Chitinophagaceae > Terrimonas_A. The sequence continues at coordinate 16,958 of MKTW01000020.1, read as the reverse complement.
TCCATTGCGGTATCAGATCATGGTTATAATAATCCAGTCCGCAAACAGCTGCCGTCGGCGTCCAGGCTTTGATAGGCTCTGTTATTCCGGTAGTGCTGCAGGCCGTTTGTTCCGATGCCGTATTGCAATAACCTTCTACAACAGGCCACCCATAATTCTTTCCTTTTTGAATGATATTGATCTCATCATCATTGCTGGGTCCATGTTCGGAGCTATACAGTTTTCCATTGGCCATCACCAATCCTTGTGCATTGCGATGACCCAATGACCAGTATGGATTGCCGGTGACAGGATTATCTGCGGGTATGGTGCCGTCAAGGTTCAGCCGGAGTATTTTTCCATTCTTTGAATTAGGGTCCTGCGCTTGCGATCCTTCAGCTGCATCGCCGGTGCTCATGAAAATTTTATTATTATCGATCACCAGCCTGCTGCCGTTATGGATGGAAGCTGCATCAATATCGTCCAGCAAGGTAACCGGATTGTTCAATGTGGTACCATTATACGTATAGCGTACCAGCTTTTCTGTATACTGGCCGTTCTTATTGTAATTGTATACTACAAATACATTGGCTGACCCGCTTCCTTGAGCATCGATGGCCAACCCAAGCAGGCCACCTTCGTTATTCGAAACCACTTCAGGAACGGTAAGAAGAGGGATCACCTGGCCGGTTGCTGGATTGAAGCGGCTGATCTTTCCGCCACGTTCCGTCATCCAGATGTGATTGTCCGGCCCCCATACCAGTTCCCAGGGGAAGTTGAGGTTTTGTGCTACAACGCTATCCTTTATTTCCACTGCACCGGGAGGCTCCGCATTTTTGTTGTCCGATTTGTTGCAGGAAAAAGAAGCCAGGAAAGGAGGGATCAGCAAGATCAGGAAGAAAGGTTTTGGGATATTCATACAACATGATTGTGGTTTAAGGCGGCGAAAATCATGCCGCCGGTAAAACTGTTATCCTTCGATCATATAAAGCTTGTCTGCATTGCTATTGTGATAGCCATACCGATTGCTTATTAGGCTATGCGCCAATGGCTCGGGATTGTTCTTACAGGATCAACCCAGGTGCGGGGATCTTTCTATTGGCGGGTGCTTTGGCCACTCTGATTGCCTTGTAATAGTAAGAGCTCAATCCATAAAATCAGCACTGGCAGATCCTGTCAGGAGCTTAAGGACTGAATAGCAAGGATTTGAGAATTAATAAATGGTGAAACAAAAAAGTACTTATTTTTGTACTTAAATAAGTACGTGATGAAAGTTGTAAATTATTCCGAGTTCCGAAACAATCTTACTCAAAACCTGAATGCTGTCAATGAAGACAAGGAGATCGTTATTGTTTCCCGGACACAAGGAAAGAATGTGGTAGTGATGGATCTCGACGAATACAACTCCATTCAGGAAACGTTTCACTTAATGAGCACAAAAGCCAATCGGAAAAGACTGGAAGAAGCCGCTGCTGAAATGAATAAGAACAAATTCATTAAGAACAAGCTAATAGAAAAATAAGATGGAACTGGTATGGCAGACCAATGCTTGGGAAGATTACCTGTATTGGCAGGAGCAGGATAAAAAGATCATACTGCGTATAAACGAACTGATCAAGGATGGAATGCGTTCCCCGTTTAAAGGTATTGGTAAGCCGGAACCGCTTAAAGGAGACCTGGCTGGGTTCTGGAGCCGGAGGATCACGGATGAACATCGACTAGTGTATGCCGTAAAAGATAAACGACTACATATCATTCAGTGCCGGTTCCATTATCATTAACCCCTCCACTGAATATTCCGCACTACAAAATCTTAACCGGTTAAGAATATCCTTTCACCGGTAAACCTCCCACATTACCCGAAAATTTAATCATTACCATACTGAAAAACACTAATTTTATTCTACATTAAAACCTATCAAACATGAAAGGAACCAAAAATCTGGGATGGCTTATTCTTATCGGGCTTATATTGATCCTCGGCGTATGGGGATGCAGCGGATATAACGGACTGGTGAAGCAGGATGAGGTGGTAAAAAACACCTGGAACAATGTAAACACCGAATACCAGAAAAGGGCTGACCTGGTAGACAACCTGGTGAATACAGTAAAAGGCGCAGCCAATTTTGAAAAGGAAACGCTTACCGGTTTGGTGGAAGCAAGGGCTAAAGCCACTTCTGTTAACTTTACGGCAGACCAGCTGACACCCGAGAACATGGCCAAATTCCAACAGGCACAGAGCCAGATGAGTGGTGCACTCAGCCGCCTGCTTGCTGTGGTGGAAAACTATCCCGATTTGAAGGCGAATCAAAACTTCCTGCAATTGCAAGGGCAACTGGAGGGTATCGAAAATGATGTCCGCGGTTCAAGACGCACTTTCAATGATGCGATCAATACCTATAATACTAAAGTGAGGTCTTTCCCCACTAATATTTTTGCCGGCATGTTTGGCTTTAAAGCCAAAGAAGGATTCAAGGCAGATGAAGGAGCCGAGAAAGCGCCGAAAGTTCAATTCTAACAGCCGCATTCATGCAAAAGAAAAAGTATACCGGCCTCGTCATAGCAGGGGCCGTTATTTTATTGCTGGTCATTTTTATGGTCAGTACTTACAATTCCCTCGTGAAGAAGGAGGAGAAAGTGAAACAGCAATGGTCGGAAGTGCAAAGTACTTACCAGCGCAGGCTCGACCTGGTGCCTAACCTCGTGAACACAGTGAAAGGCGTATCTGAATTTGAACAAAGCACATTGGAACAGATAGCCGCTGCCCGTGGCGAAGCACTTTCCGGTATGTCGAACGATGCATTGACCGCAGAAAATTATACAGCACAGCAGCGTGCGCAGGATAATCTTGCCACAGCCACTAACCGGCTGATCGTTGTAATAGAGAAATATCCCACGCTGAAAGGCACGGCTGCTTATGCAGGCCTGCAAACACAGTTGGAAGGAACAGAACGCCGCATTAAAGTGGCACGAAATGATTTCAATGCTGCTGTAGCGGATTACAATAAACAGGTAAGGGGATTTCCCGGCAACCTGGTAGCCGGCTTGTTGGGATATAAACCCAAAGACGGATTTGAAGCAGTGGCCGGCAGCGACAAATCAGTAGAAATTAAATTTTAAAAACAGCGCCGTGTTTTCATTATTCAGGAAAAAAAAGCCATTCTTCACAGAACCTGAACGCAGCCGGATAGTGGAAGCTGTTCGCACTGCTGAGCTTCAAACCAGTGGCGAAGTAAGGGTTTTCGTGGAAAGCCATTGTCCCTATATGGATGCCATTGACCGCGCAGGAGAAATATTCTTCCGGCTGGAAATGGATGAAACTGCAGAGCACAATGCCGTGTTGGTATATGTGGCTTTGAAAGACCGGCAGCTGGCTGTTTTTGGCGATCAGGGCATTCATGAAAAAGTAGGCGCGGCTTACTGGGATAAAGAAGTGGCCCTGATGATCGAAAACTTCAATAAAGAAAATTATGCTGATGGTATCAGTCAATGTGTGTTTGAGATCGGTCAGGCGCTTCATCAGCATTTTCCTTACGATAAGAATACCGACAAAAATGAATTACCCGACGACATCGTCTTCGGCAAATAATTTCCATGAAGAAATTCCTTTCCATATTCTTTTTGCTGCTGGCCTTCGCGTCATCGGCTCAGGTGGAAAAAGCCATTCCGCCAAGACCTGATCCTCCAAAACTTGTCAATGATCTGACAGGTAATTTCCTTACACCAGAGCAGGTAACTGCGCTGGAGCGGAAACTGGTGGCTTATGACGACAGCACTTCCAACCAGATCTCCGTTGTAATTGTCAGCGACCTGAAAGGTTATTCAGCCGCTGATTATGCCATTGCATTAGGAAGGGCATGGGGAGTAGGGAATAAGAATTTTGATAATGGGATCGTGGTGCTGATCTCTACCGGTGGCGCAGCCGGCAACAGGGATGCATTCATTGCGGTTGGTTATGGACTGGAAGGTGTTATTCCTGATCTGACAGCCGATGCGATCCTGGATAATGAACTGATCCCGAATTTTAAAGCAGGTAATTATTATCGTGGCCTGGATGAAGCGACGGATGCCCTTATCAAAGCAGCAGAAGGAAAATACAAGGCGCCGGCAGGATATCATAAAAAAGGTAAAGGCATCAGTCCTTTGCTTGTTATCGTGATAGTGATCGTTCTCATCATATTCCTTGGCGGCATTGGTGGGGGAGGCGGTGGTGGATATGTTTCCCGCAGAGGATATACTGGCTGGCCTGGTGGCGGATGGATCGGAGGCGGTGGCTGGTCTGGCGGCGGAGGCGGTGGTGGCTGGTCCGGTGGCGGTGGAGGCTTCGGCGGATTCGGAGGCGGTGGCTTTGGAGGCGGCGGAGCAGGAGGAAAATGGTAAAAAATATCCGACAGTTCAATTTCAAAATTCTTCACTTCAGTATAAATTAATATCACTTCTGTTGAGTCATCTGCCTTTTAGAGGGCAGGTGACTTTTTTTTTATTTGGAAAAAATGCAATTTGAGCAACAGATCATGCAAATGGAACGCAGTATGATCTGATTATCTGCATGCACATACCTGAGATATTACCACCTCACTGAAAGAGACAGAGATACCATCACACACACATCTTTCAGTAACTAAAACCAAAATAACAGATGAGAAAAATTTTATCACTCATTGCAGTGGGCATGATATGTCATGTCATGACATTTGCACAAACCCGCTCTCTTCCCGGGCAGGTAAGGGATAGCAAAGGAGATCCCATTCCATTTGCCAATATTACCATCAAAGGCAGTTCAACGGGTATCTCTGCTGATGCTAATGGTGATTTTAAGCTGGACGTTAAGCCCGACGATGTGCTGATCGTATCATCCACCAGTTTTACTTCAAAAGAACTTAAAGTAGGAAACGCCTCTTCCCTGATCATTACGCTTGAAAACACAGGTAGCCTGCAGGAAGTGGTTGTAACGGCTTTGGGTATTAACCGGCAACCTAAAGAGCTGGGTTATTCCATTGCTAAAGTAAAAAGTACAGAACTTACACAGGCAAAAGTGGTAAACCTGCAGAATGGCCTGACCGGTAAAGTATCCGGCCTTAATGTAAGCACGACCAATAATGGTGTATTTGCCGATACGCGTATCACCTTAAGAGGTATCCGCTCACTTACCGGGAATAACCAGCCAATGCTGGTGTTGAATGGAGTGCCACTGGCATTAGGCTATCTCAGTTCTATCAACCCCAATGATGTAGCCGATGTTACTATTCTGAAATCTTCTTCTGCTACGGCTGTTTATGGCCCTGACGGTGTGAATGGTGCTATTGTGGTCACCACTAAAAAAGGAAATAAATCAAAACCCGCTGTTACTGTCAGTCATACCACCCAACTGGAAAACATAGCATACCTGCCTAAATTCCAGAAACAGTTTGGTTCCGGCTACAGCCAGAATGCTTATGGCAATGGCATTTTTGATCCTATTGAACAACAAAGCTGGGGCGATGCGTTTGATGGCTCTACCCGACAGATGGGACAGACAGGCCCGGATGGACAAAGACTGATGCTTCCTTATTCTTATGTAAAGAATGGGCGCAAGAATTTTTTTAATACTGGGGTTACTCATCAAACCGATATTTCCTACTCAGCCGGTGATTTTTATATAAGTGCACAAAATGTTTCTGTTAATGGGGTAATGCCTGGTGATAAGAATGACCGCCGTGCTGTCAGCCTCCGGGCTGATAAAGAATATGGAATATTTAAAGCAGGGTTTGATCTGCGCTATACACAAGGTCAGTATGATATCACCAACAACAATCAACTGGTCTATTACGGTGTAACCTCGGCACCCGGCCAGTATGATCTGAGCAAGTTCTCCGATTGGAGAAATGATTATTTCTCCAGCCCTGACGGGTATTACACACCTTACCTTGATAACAATGGAAAGACGCCCTATTTCGCAAAAGACAACTATCGCGAAACCGGCCGTTCAGATGATATAATGGGCAATGTTCAACTGGATATGAAAGCAACTTCCTGGTTGAATTTCACCTACCGTGTTGGATTGACGTTCACGAATGCAGACGCGGTTACCCGGAGAGGAGCTTTCACTTATTCACCATTTACTGCAACATTGAGAAGCGCTCCCAATCAGAATATCACAGGGGCTACCAGCACTTCTTCTACTGTAAACCGCAGGATCAACTCAGAGATCTTTGCAACAGTCAATAAGAGCTTTGGTAAGGTAAAGCTCAATGCCCTGCTGGGTCAATCTTACAGGGAAACTTCCTTCCGCTACCTCAGGAATGGAAGCACTAACCTGGGTAATGCTACTTTGTTGTCGATACAGATGCGGAAGGGTGAACCTTTTGTGGATGTAGATAATTCCACCACAAGACTGGAAAGATATTTTACCAGGCTATCATTTGATTATGATAACTGGGCATTCCTGGAAGCCACAGGCAGCTATGATATCGACAGCCGCCTGGTTAAGCCCGGAAAGGATTTTAAGAAAAATGATATTGCCTTCTTTTACCCGGGTGTCAGTGCATCTGTGTTGTTGAGTGAGATAGTACCTGCATTGAAATCAAGCAACCTGTTCAGCTATATGAAACTAAGGGGAGCTGTTTCCAAAACAGGTAATGTGAACCTGCCTGCTTATGCATTTGAGAATGTGTTCCAGCGCAGCACATTTTTCCCTTATGGCGATGTGCTTGGATTTGAAACAGGAAATCTTACCGTGGCAGATTCTTATAAACCTGAATTTGTGCTGAACAAAGAAGTGGGTATAGAATTCAGCCTTCTTCGCAACAGGATAAATTTTGAAGCTACCTATTATCACCAGGATAATACAGACCAGGTGATCGATGTGCAGATGTCGAACACAACAGGATATACAGTGGCCCGGAGAAATGCTGCTTCTTTCATTAATAAAGGCCTGGAGCTTGACCTCCGTCTTACCCCGCTTATCCAGATAAACGATGTAACGATTGATCTGAAAGCGAACTACACGCATCAAAGCAATAAAGTAACCAGCCTGGTGGATGGTGTGGATGAACTGGGTATAGGGAACAGTAACTATGTGATCGTAGGACAATCAGCTTATAAATTCAAGTTGACCGATTATGTAAGAGATGATCTGGGACGCGTGATCGTTGATCGCAACACAGGTATGCCAACGCAAAACCCCAGTCTTGTAACGTTTGGCAATACAACACCCAGTGATCTGCTGGGGCTTAGCCTTAATGTGAACTGGAAGGGACTTAGCTTCAGCGCTGTAGCCGATTACAGGGGCGGCAACCAGGTACTGGCTGATCAACTGGGTAGTTTTCTTGATGATAATGGTATCAGTGAACGTTCAGCACTTAACGGACGCAGGCCTTTTGTTTTTCCCAATTCAGTGTATGATGATGGCACAGGAAAATATGTGGTGAATACAGATGTGTATACTACCAATTTCGGCCGCTTATTCTGGAACTCCGATCTGAATACTGCTGTAGAAAGTAACTACCTGGCAAGCGGTGCTTTTTGGAAATTGAGGGAGCTGGCTATCAATTACGAAATACCTGTGAAGATATTCGGCAGTAAGATCAGCCGTGCCATCAAAGGGGCAAACATCGGCATCAGTGGCCGCAATCTATTTACATGGGTTCCTAAATCCAATGTATGGACGGATCCCGAATTCCAGGGTGGCAATGGCAATGCACCTTATACAGGTAACGCAACAGGCCGGAGCACAGCTTATAATATGCCTCCCACACGCATCTTCGGCGCTAACCTCACAATCAGGTTCTAACATTAAACAAAGAACAACCATGAAATCAGGAAGAATAATATATATCGCTTGCTTAATTACCCTGCTGGGTGTGGCAGCGTGCAGTAAAAACAAATTTGATATCAATTCCAACCCGGATGATGTAACGGATGGTTCGGTAACAGCAACGGTGTTGCTGCCTGCAGCACAGCAGGAGACCAGCCGTTTACTGGTAGCCGATTTTTGGGTATTGAACTGGTGGATGGGGTATGGAGCCAGGTCAGGATCATATCAAACAAGAAATGAAGAAGAGACTTACCAGTTCACCAACAATTTCAAAATGGAGATATGGAATGATCTTTATCGCAACGCCACCAACTACAATCTTGTTATTAACCGGGCCAATGAAGCCGGTGAGGGTTTTTTTGAAGCAGTAGGCCGGATCATGAAATCGCATAATTTCCAGTTGCTCGTAGACATCTATGGAAATATTCCCTATACGGAAGCATTTCGGGGTACAGCTGCTTCAACACCCAAGTATGATACGGGAATAGATATCTATAAAAGCATTTTTGCGGAGTTGGATAAAGCAATTGGAATATTACAGGACAACGATGCGATCAGCCAGGCAAGGAATCCGGAAATGAGGACTGCTGACCTTGTTTTCCGTGGGAATGCTACTAACTGGATCCGTTTTGCCAATACATTGCGGTTGCGTATGCTTGTTCATTTGCTTAATGGAACTACGACCACTACTACAGCGCCAGGCATTGATATCAATGAGCAAATAGCAAAAATCACTACCGATGGATTTTTGAATGAGGGGCAATCAGCCCACCTGAATCCTGGTTTTTCAGGCACCAAACCCAATCCTTATTACAGGTATTATCATACCAATGAATCCGGCACAGGTGCGCAAAATGATTTCCTGCGTGGAAGTGAGTATGCCATTAGCTATTATGATGCAAATGGCGATCCCCGTCTTGATCGCTTCTATGTAGCACCAGCAAGCGGACACAGAGGCATCCGGTTCGGAACACCTTCGGGTGATCCCACACTGGAAGGCAATTTCTTGTCTACCATAAGAGGAGTTGGCCTTATTCCCGAAGGAGCAGCTTCACGTGCCTGGATCATGACCAGCGTTGAAAGCCTTTTTCTGCAGGCTGAAGCCAGGGAAAGGGGAATACTTACTACCGGGCCTTCTGCTGAAGAGTTGTTGACCCGCGCCGTAACTGAATCTTTTGTATGGCTTGGCTTAACGCAAGCAGATGCAGATGAATACTTACTCTTCAATGAGGGCTATCCGGATGTGGATTATCATGCACCGTCTATCCGCCCCGGCCAGCCAGGCGGAGGCATTTATACCATCCTTTCCCAGAAATGGTTTGCACTGAACTCAATTGCGCCTTACGAAATATGGACCGACTACCGCCGCACAGGTATTACTTATGGAACTGCTGTAGGATATGTTTCCGGGCCGACACTTTCAGTGGATCCAAACAGAACGGCTACTTCCATTCCTGTACGGCTTTTCTATCCGCAGAGTGAATACAATTATAATGCTGCCAATGTAAATGCAGAAGGCACTATCAATGTATTCAACAACCGGATCTTTTGGGACCTGAACTAATATTATTTCCCTTCAATCAAAAACATTTATGAAAAAGATATTGCTATCATTTCTTCCGGCAATGCTTCTGTTTGCTTTAACAGGATGCCTGAAGGACAAAGATTTTGACGATCAGAAATACGGATTGCATAATCCGGACAGCAAAGCTGTAGGATTTATTGAAGCCCCGGCAGGCCCGCTGGTGAGAGGCATCACCGGACAGTCAGCAACCGTCACAGTAAATGGGCCGGTGATCACCATTAATGGCACAAACAAACCAGCATCCTCTAACATCACCATCCGCCTTATAGAAGATGCCTCACTGGTTACAGCCGCAGGATTCACACCATTACCTCAAGGTACATACAATATCAACACAACCAGCCCTTCCATTGCAAGCGGCGACTCCCTTACAGATGAGCTTGAGATCGCTGTTACCGGTTCGGACAATCTCAACCCTGACCTTACTTATGGAGTTGGCTACAGGATAGAAAAAGTAGAAGGCAACTATGATATCAGCAGGAATATGAGCACTATTGTGATCGGCTTTACGATCAAGAACAAATACGATGGAGTATATAACCTGCAGGGATATCATAACAGGGCGCCCTATAATTTCCCTTATAACACGGAGATCCATCTTGTCACCGTTGCCCCTGACGCAGTAGCTTTTTACTGGCCCGAAGAAAACGATTACGGCCACCCTATCGGCGTAGGCCTCAACAATTCAATGAGCTGGTACGGCACCGATATTCAACCAGTGATCGTCTTCGACCGTCAAACAGACCTTGCCACCGATGTTCGTAACCGCAGCTCAGCAGTTGGCATTACATTATTCACTGGCACAGGAAGCAGGACCAGCAGATTCGATGCCTCTACCCGCAACATTACAGTAGATTGGAATTATGGCAATAATGCGATGAGGGCTTTTTTTGATGATCTTACTTTTGTACGCGACCGCTGAAGTACGAATGGTGCGAATGTGTATGAACGATGCAAGTGGCTTAAGTTAGGCACGAATGACGCGAATAGTGCCAGAATGATGCAGATAAATAGAATAAGTGAATGGTGTAAATAAAAAGAGGCTGCCTCAGATTTTTGAGACAGCCTCTTTTTATTTACGCCGTTCGCACCATTCGTGCCTAACTTAAGCCACTTGCATCGTTCATACACATTCGCACCATTCGTGTTAAAAGCCTTTTTTGTCTTCTTCAGGCAGTTTCGACTTAATGAGATTTACCACTTCCTGCAACCCTGTGTTGGATGGATTGGCCTTCAGTGCTGCATCTTTTGCAGCCAGTATTCCTTTCAGTATTTGCCCGTTCAGGTAGGGATCTGTTTGAGGGCGGATGGGTGCAGGGATCTCATCACGGAATTTTGCGATGGCTTCTATGCCTTTCTTTATTTTTTCCGTGTTCTTCATGGCGATCATGAAAGAAGCGAGGTCGTTGGCGATACCGAATTTTTGTTGCAGGGAAGCCTTTTCAAATTCGGCCAGCACTGTTTCAAATACGGTTTCATCGCCTGATTTGGCAAACTCTGTCTGTATTGCAGATTTCAGTAGGCCTTTGGCGGGTTTGGCAGATAGTTGTTTGGCGGCTGCGAGGGCGGCTGTTGAATCTATCCTGCTCAATGCACTCAATGCTCTTCCGGCTACACTGTAAGAAGAATCATTGATGGCAGCTTTGAAGAGGGGAGCGTATGCTGCTTTTTTATAAACGCTTAATGCGCCAATAGCGCCTGCTCTTACCAGGGCATCCTTATCTGTTTTAGCGAGATTGGCCAATACTGGTTCCATGGCTGTTTTAACAGCTTCGTTTCTCATGTCGAGGCGGGCAATGGTGAAGCTGCGCAGGCCGTGATATGGATCATTCAGTGCTGTTTTAAGCAATGCCACTGCTTTGGGGTCAGTTTGATTTTTAGCTGCAAACTCGATTGCTTCCCTTCTGTCGACGTAATTGCCGGCATATTTGTATTGATGGATGAAGTTGTCGAGGGTTTTATTATCCTTTTTCACCCACAATAAGATCTTATCTGCATCTACGTTTACCAGGTCAGGTCGTTGAGTGTAATTGAAGCTGAAAGTGTCCACTGCGCTGTCTGACCATACTTTGGAGCGTGTTTTCTTTTCTCCGTTATAAATATCTACGGTCAGCGGCAGCTTGAATATTTTGCCGGTATTCTGTGTTTGTTTAACGATCACATCCACTTTATGTGCCGCATCGTCATATACATAATCAATAGAAACGGTGGGATGGCCATTGCCAAAATACCATTGGTTGAAATACCAGTTCAGGTCGCGGCCGGTCACTTCTTCAAACGCCAGGCGGAGCTGGTGTGCTTCGGCGGCTTTGAATTTGTTGGTGGTGAGATAAAGGTTCAATGCTTTGAAGAAAGCATCATCTCCTATTTCTTTACGCAGCATATGCAGTATGCGTCCTCCTTTGTTATAGCTTACTGCATCAAACATATCTTCTCTGTCATGGTAGTGGAAGCGGACCAGGTCAAGGTCCTGGCTTCTGCTGGCCAGGTAGCCTTGCATATCGGAATAGTTCTGAGCTTCTCCCGCGTCTTTACCATATTTATATTCATCCCACAGGGTTTCACTGTAGTTGGCGAATGATTCATTGAGGGTAAGGTTGCTCCAGCTTTCGGCAGTTACATAATCACCAAACCATTGGTGAAAGAGTTCGTGGGCGATAGTGCTTTCCCATTCGTTGCCATCTATCAGTTCGCGTGCATCCTGCTGTGCGCTTTCCTGGTGAATGGTAGCGGTAGTGTTTTCCATAGCACCGGCTACATAATCACGGCCGGTGATCTGTGAATATTTGATCCAGGGAAATTCAACACCGGTGATTTTTGAAAAGAAAGTCATCATCTCAGGTGTATTGCCGAAGATCTTCTTTGCTACGGGTGCATATTCTTTTTCTACATAATAATTTACTTCCTTGCCTTTCCAGCTATCCTTGATCACAGCATATTCGCCAACGCCGAGGAAGAAGAGGTAAGGGGAGTGGGGCAGGTCCATTTTCCAGTAATCAGTCCGGGTGCCATCTGCATTCTTCTTTTGCGATACCAGTTTCCCGTTGCTGAGCGTAACATATTTATCAGCTACGGTAACAGTCAGTTCCTGTGTTGTTTTTTGCGCAGTTTTATCAATAGTAGGGAACCAGGCTGAATTTGATTCTGTTTCACCCTGTGTCCAGATCTGTGTGGGTTTGTCTTTCTCTTCTCCTTTAGGGTTGATGAAGTACATGCCTTTTATACCCAGCATAGCACCTTCACTGTATTTAGCATCAAATTCGTCCGGCTTGGCGGTGTAGTCAATGTAGATCGTATAAGACTCATTGGCCTTATATGTTTTATCCAGTTGAATACGCAATTGCCAGTCGTCATATTGATATTTCAACGGCAGTTCTTTACCTCCTTTCAGCAAAGCCACTTTTTTGAATTCCATTCCTTTTGCATCAAGGGTAAGGGAATCAGTGGGGTAGAAATATGGCTGCAAAGTGATCCAGGCTTTGCCATAGAGGTAGGATTTGCTGAAATCAGGCTTTACATCCAGTTTGGTATGCACCAGTTTATTGATCTTAGTAGCGGTTTCCCTGTAAATGCTCTTCCAGGCAGTGTCTGCTTGTGCTCCTCCGGGTTGGGCCATCACTGCAAAACCAGCGGCAAACAAGGGTAATAACAAAAACATCTTCTTCATAGTAATAATTTAGAGTCAGCAAATGTAATAGAAGCCTATGTTAATGCGGTTAAAAACTATTTGGGTGGTCTGTTGACCGCCGACCATTCGACAACGACAATGCTCAACACCCCTGCCACTAAACAACTTAACAGTTCCTTACTGACCGCTGATACCGTTATTTAAACTAATTTTGATCATACATAATTATGAAGAAGTTCAAGGCCTTTTTAATCCTGCTGCTTTTAAGTTCAGCGTCCTTCTCCCAAAAGGTTTACTTTATGTACCTGCAGGCAGATGGGGCACAACCTTTTTTCCTGAAGATGAAAGAACAGGTGTATAGCTCCAATACATCAGGCTATCTTATTCTTTCAAAGCTGCAGGACAGTACCTATAGTTTCTCCATAGGATTCCCGCAGAACAAATGGCCGGAGCAGGTTTTCACCGTGGCTGTAAGCAGCCGTGATAAAGGCTTTTTATTAAAGAATACAGAAGGGAAATGGTCACTGCTCGATCTTCAGACCCAGCAGACCATACAGGGGGAACCCGCAGGCAAGGCAAGATCGGTGAGAACAGAGCCAAAGGAAGTTTCTGCATTTACAGAAGTGTTGTCCAAGGCTGCGGATGATCCATCACTGAAAGAAAGGGTAGTGCCGCTGCCGGCTGTGGTGAAGCAGGAAGAAAAACCGGTAATTGCAGCCCCTGCGGTCAGGCAGGAACCGGTAACAGCAGCAGTCGCGCAGGAAAAAGAAGAGAAAAAGGAGGAACTCAGTTCACTGGCTAAGGATACAATTGCACAACAAGCTCCTGTAGTGGCAGTTGCCCCGCCTGTGGTAACGAAAAAGGAAGAAATTACAGAGCCGCTCAGGGATACTGCCGCGCAGCAATCAATAGCCGCTGTTCCGGCGGAAGAAAAGAAGGCTCCGCCAGCAGAAGAAAGAAAGCAGGAAACAGTGCAGGTAAAAGAGCTGAAGGATACATTAATGCAGGCAACAGCGGTCGTCGGGAAAACAGAAGTAAAAGCAGAACAGACAGCTGCTCCGGCAGCCTATAAACCTTCAGTGGTGACCAGGAAAACAGAAAGTTCTACAACGGAAGGGTTTGGTGTAACATATATAGATGAGTATCCTGACGGGAAAAGGGACACGGTGCAGATCTTCATTCCCAATCCCAAAACGATTGCAAAGCAAGTGTCTCCTTCGCAGGAAGAAACCAAGTTTTTGCCTATGGATACTGAAACAAAAGACCTTACTCCGGCGAAGAAGCCTGAAACACAAAATGCAGGTGGAAATAATTGCAAGGCAATGGCCAGTGAAACGGATTACCTGAAACTGCGTAAAAAAATGGTGGCAACGGATGGGGACGATGCGATGCTTATAGCGGCAAAAAAGATATTTAAAACAAAATGCTTTACCAGCGAGCAGGTCCGGAACCTGGGCACGCTTTTCCTGAATGATGCCGGGCGGTACAACTTTTTTGATGCTGCTTACCTGGCAGTTTCTGACAGAGAGAATTTTGCCGCACTACAGGCTGAGCTGAAAGACGAATATTATATCAATCGCTTCAAGACCATGCTGCGGTGAACCGGCTATAGCGCGAACAGTAACAATTATCTTTACCGGAGATGGCGACGGCCAGTGAGCCGCAACTGCAAACAGCAACAATATGCCCCGTTATTTTTTGGAACTGGCTTATAAAGGCACCCTTTACAGTGGATTTCAGACGCAAAAGAATGCCAATAGCATACAGGCCGAGGTGGAAAAGGCCTTTGAGATACTGCACCGGCAGCCGGTACAGTTGACCGGCTCTTCACGTACGGATGCGGGAGTGCATGCCCTGCAGAACTATTTTCATTTCGACTTTGAGGGGGAAATTCATCCGCAGTGGCAGTATAAGCTGAATGCGATATTGCCTTCAGACATAGTTATAAAGGGGTTGAAGGAAGTAGCGCCGGATGCCCATTGCCGGTTTGATGCATTGAGCAGGGAATATAAGTACTTCATTTACAGGGCAAAAAATCCTTTTTTAGCAGATAGGGCTTATTATTTTCCTTACAAGCTGGACAAGGCGGCGATGCAGGAAGCTGCTGGGATACTGAAAGAGTACCGCGATTTTACCTCTTTTTCGAAGCGGAATACCCAGGTAAAGAGCTTTTTCTGTCAGATCGGTGAGAGTGAATGGATGGAGGAGGGGGATTGTTGGGTGTACCGGGTGAAGGCGGACAGGTTTTTGAGGGGTATGGTAAGGGCATTAACGGCTACGATGTTGAAAGTGGGGCGGGGGAAGATGGATTTGCGGGAATTCAGGGGTATTATTGAGGCTAAAGACTGTACCAGAGCGAGTTTCGCAGTGCCGGCGCATGGGTTGTTCTTGCTGGGGGTGGAATATCCGGGGGAAGAGGGGGGCAAAATGGCCTAAAAAAAATATCGGCTGAAAGGCTTAATGGGCGTGGGTTTGAGAAATAAGCGGAAAGAAAGTTTCAAAAAAGATTTGGCAGGAAAGTATTCACCCTTATCTTTGCACCCCCGATCAAAAAGAGGGGTAGTTCTCTGAAAGTTTTGTGACTGGATACAGCAGATAAATAATTGAAAAAAAAGAAATTAATTCTTGTTTTTTAATAAAAAACCTCCTAGCTTTGCAGCCCCGATCAAACGGGTAGTTCTTCGAAAAGTGAGTGAAAAAAAGCAGGAAAATTTTGAAAGAAAAGTTTGCTGATAATTCGAAACTCCTTACCTTTGCAACCCGCTTGAAAAATAGTGGTAGTTCTTGGAAATGTGAATAGAAAAGTGAAGTAACTGTGGGTAATGAAAGTTGAGAAAATTTTGGTAGTAAAGATTAAACATCTACCTTTGCAGTCCGCCTCAAAAAAATGAGGATAGCTCTTCACAAAACAAATTGATTTTCATCCAAATGTTTCTGATTTTTTGAAAATAAAATGAAGAAAAAATTTGGTAGAAA
This sequence comes from Sphingobacteriales bacterium 44-61, assembly GCA_001898405.1. Classification (GTDB taxonomy): domain Bacteria; phylum Bacteroidota; class Bacteroidia; order Chitinophagales; family Chitinophagaceae; genus Terrimonas_A. The sequence goes on along the minus strand of MKTW01000020.1, from coordinate 995 downwards.
TAAAAAGGCCCTTACCTTTGCACTCCGTTCGAAAAAACGGTGGCAGAGATCCCGGATCAAAGTCCGGGAATACAGGCCAAAAGATCTTTGAAAGTTGGGAAACAATAGCACGTTATACTTTTAGTATAACAACCAAAAGGTAAGTCAATACGAATAACATTCGATTTGACACGTTTAATTTTCTCTTGAGAAATTTTTACTGTCAGTATCAAACAACATTTACAATGGAGAGTTTGATCCTGGCTCAGGATGAACGCTAGCGGCAGGCTTAATACATGCAAGTCGAGGGGCAGCGCAGTGTAGCAATACATGGGCGGCGACCGGCAAACGGGTGCGGAACACGTACACAACCTTCCTTTAAGCGGGGAATAGCCCGGGGAAACCCGGATTAATACCCCATAGTACGTCGGAGAGGCATCTCTCTGATTTTAAAGATTTATCACTTAAAGATGGGTGTGCGGCTGATTAGGTAGTTGGCGGGGTAACGGCCCACCAAGCCTACGATCAGTAACTGGTGTGAGAGCACGACCAGTCACACGGGCACTGAGACACGGGCCCGACTCCTACGGGAGGCAGCAGTAAGGAATATTGGTCAATGGACGAAAGTCTGAACCAGCCATGCCGCGTGGAGGATGAAGGTCCTCTGGATTGTAAACTTCTTTTATATGGGACGAAAAAGGGACTTTCTAGTTCAACTGACGGTACCATATGAATAAGCACCGGCTAACTCCGTGCCAGCAGCCGCGGTAATACGGAGGGTGCAAGCGTTATCCGGATTCACTGGGTTTAAAGGGAGCGTAGGTGGGTTGATAAGTCAGTGGTGAAATCTTCGAGCTTAACTCGGAAACTGCCATTGATACTATCAGTCTTGAATATTGTGGAGGTTAGCGGAATATGTCATGTAGCGGTGAAATGCTTAGATATGACATAGAACACCAATTGCGAAGGCAGCTGGCTACACATATATTGACACTGAGGCTCGAAAGCGTGGGGAT
>MKTW01000019.1:1367-184077 GCA_001898405.1 Sphingobacteriales bacterium 44-61 | reverse complement strand
CTGATAGTGGAAGTATAGGTGCCTGCAGCTACATTATAGGCAACAACTTCACCTGTCCCATTTGTACCGCAATTGTTGCGGGTGAAGTTGCCACTCTTTGCCACACTGCTGTAAATGACAACACCGCAATCCTCGGGTTGACCATAATAATTATAGCAATACTTCTTAAGAATATTCCTGTCATGGTCCAGTACCAGCGCTAACCGGTTGTAACTGTCGTATTCGTAATAAGTAGTTCGCCCGCGTGCGTCTGTCATACTGGTAACCCCGATCAGCGGCTTGTACGTGTAAGTCTCCACAAGGGCATTGGAAATATTATACAAATTAGCCAGCTCAGTCCGCAACGCTGCATCACTCGAAGGGTTGTTAAGTATCGACGTATTGACATAACCAACAGCAGTAGCATAAGTTGAATTGATGATCTTTGCCACCGGATAGCGTCCATTATATCCCCATAGATACACTTCTTCCACATCTTTTGTCTTCTGTTGCGACTTAAGATTACCATCGGCAGTATAATCCAGGAATTTCACTCTTGACTCACTGCTTGCAGATCCGATCTTCTGAAATATCTCTTCCGGCATCACTTGCGAGCCAAACAATTTGTAATTGGTTTTTATTTCGTTGAGCAGTTTGCTGTTCTTATAGGTTTCCTGTTTTAATACTGCTGCGATATTATTTTGTGTGATGAGTGTTGTTCTGGCGGTTTCTGCCGATCCGGACAAACTCAGGTCAGCAGGATAGTATGGTTTCGTTCTGATAGTATCCCCGGTGCTGCTGATCATTTTTGTTTCCGAGAGCTGGTTGGCTGAATTGTAGGAATAATATGTTATACGGTCATTAAACCGGGTAGTATCGTCCTGGTGATATATTCTTTCAATTTTCCTGGATAATCCTGACCATGCTGGAATAGAATAATAGAATGCATCCTCCCATATTCCATATAGATTGGGGTTGTCTCCTAAGAAGGTGGGGGAAACTGTCCTAAGTTTGTAGGATACCGATTGCAGGCTGTCGTAGGTTTTTAGCAGGTATTCACTACTATCCCGCCTAACAGGATAGTAGTGGCCATTCGATTTTCTATAACTAGCCGATAATGTCTGCAGCCCTCTGGCGTATTCCTGGCTGGAAGGTGGTGGATAAGGGCTTGTTGATACAATTCCTTCAGGAACGATGGTGAAATGATATTCATTATATCCGTGGTTGCCGGTTGTGTCAATAAACTCAAACACCTTTCCATACCCGATATAGCTGCCGGCATGGGTCACTGATATCGCATTGGGGTCGGCATGGAGGGCGAAACACTGCTCTCCATTAGTTTTCCATGAATTGTCCTGTACCACGAAATAAGGCCGGCCAAATATTTCACCGGAGGAAGTATCTGATGCCAGTGATGTAACATATTTATACTGGCGGGTAATACTCTGCCCGGAATTATCAAATGATATTACCCTTTTAGCCCGTAAACCTCCGACATTACGATTGTATGATTGGCTCTGTTGGGTTGAATCGAATGCCAGCCAGCTTACCATGAACCAGAATTCATCATAGGCTGGTGTAGTCTGATTAAAATGTGCTTTAATTTCATACCTGCCATTAGGCACATACCATCCCTGCGTATTGTCGGGTAACACTGTTCCGGAATAGCTTGAGTTGCCAGCATCTATTCCACGGATGGTAAAGGAAGCGCAGGGACTGCTGCCTCCGCTGAGGTCGCAACCGTATGCTCCTATCTCTGCATATAAAAATGCTCCGGCCACATTGCCATTCAAATGTATGTCGGCAACATTATTGACAGTAAATGTATCAATATAAGTGTCGGTCGTTATAGGATCAGGAGCCTCACCCTGTAAAGCCACTGACTTCATTGTATATACAGCCGGCAAGCCGGGAGTCGTCGAAAGATTATTTTCATATGCAAAATCAGTATGGCCGCCAGTAGGATAAATAACCCGGCGAAGAATGCCAAACTGTGAATATGATGTATCAACGTTCCGGTTTGCATGACCAACCACTGTAGGCATGCCGCCCGTTAAAATAACTGCGGTCCGTGGGATCAGGCTGCTATTCGAAGTCCTCCCATTGTAAAAACCCCAATAGTCCTGCGCTGCACTGAACTTGCACGGCGAAGCAATGGTAGAATCATATAAAAAGGAATGCCTGGAAGAAGTGATATTACTTGCATCCACCATTTCAACGTAGTCAAGCATCAACCGCTTTTTCTCATAGGAAGTGGCCGTAACGCACAAGCCACTGTTATCAGTACTCTGCATGTAATGATAGCTAAAGTTTTGCCTGCTGATCAGGTCGCCCGACCTGTTATACACTTTAATATGGTCAAGCGCATATCCACCGTGATAGTCTTCCCGTTCCGTACTCTGGAGGACGAATTTCACATATCCATTACTGAAGCTAATGGAATCAGGTACTTTCATTGTTATATTAGTCGTGAATGTTAGATCTGATGAAGGACAGGACCCAAACAAAGTGTAAGTATAGGGAGCAAGGGTGGTCGAGGAGGCTGTAAGATTTCTATAATATAAACTGATGCTATCCGTTTTGTTGGCATTGTATATCTTGGTTGCATACCAGGCAGATCGTGTGCTGGGCCCTGTATTTGATCCGGAAGACTGGCTTAGATCATAATCCAGGAAAATATAAACTGTTCCATCTTCATCTGTAAGTTTGAAATCGGTTCCTCCGCCAGACTCAATTTTTATTTCACTCTTGGGATATGTTTGATAGCTATTCGTTTCCTGGTTCCACCAGAATTTACCACTCTTGCCAGGTAGGCTGAATGAATAGACATCCGCTTCGGGGTCAACATTCCCATAAAAAATATCCCTCCGGAAACTTTCGATCCACTGCCCTGTTGCGCTCGGAAAACCATCCTCGATCTCTTTCATTGAAAGCCCTTCATAGGATACATTACTGTGATAACCTACTCCAACATCATCAGCCAGTCCATTTACCTGGCGGGAAATGGTAGGAATTGATCCCAGCGACCAACCCAATCCAACCCAGGAAGCGTTTTCCTCTACTTTAATACCTCCTGCATGATAATTCAGAGATAATGGAAGAGATAAACTCTTTGATTGAATATTATAAACAGGGACGGATATACCTGGGATTCCTGTAAACTGACTTACCGGGATTTCCCCATACTTGGTAATCGCAGCCGCGTTAGGACTTAATGGCGCAACCTTTTGCATTTCCACCTGTGCCGATGAAACAAGTGGTAACGTGATCAGCACTGCCCAACAACAAAGCCGGACCGCTTTAAAACAAAGTTGTAAGATCTTCATCAATCTGTCTTTTTAAAAATTATAACCTATTCTGAATAATATCGCTGCCGGTTTCGGTACTTGCCGGTAACTCAAAAAATCCCAGAGCAACTGCACTTTTGTTTTCTTTAATATTCTGGATCGCAGGTCCACTACCTTACTCACCCCGATCAAACCACTCTCCTGCCATCTACTTCTGTCCCTTAACTCTGCAATCCGCTGAAACCCGCTCCGGTAGTTCATCTCATAACCACCCGCCAACCAGAATGACCCCTTCAACTTCCATTCAATGAAAGATCGCAGTCCGATTCCCTGATGAGTAATCTTCATATGGCGGATATTCTCTCCCCAACCCATTTTATAACTGGCTCCCACGCCGATCATACTGTTGTCATTCAACTTATACCCTGCCGTTAAAGCGATATCACTCGTTACCGGGAAATAACCATTGGACCTCTGTGATTGAATGTTTGCGCCCAGTTCAATACGTTGAAAAAAGCTCTTTGTCTTTTGCCCATTGGGTTTAAAACCATCCGGCATATCCAGATCTCCTCCGCTGTTACCTAATTTGCTCAGCTTGTTCTTCAATTCATTCAACTGGCTTTGCGCCTGCTGCATGTTCTGGCTGAACTGTGCCTGCGCATTCGGCCCTCCGGCAGCGATCTGCTGCTGGACCAGCCCATTCACCTGTGCCCTTGTTTGCAGTCCTGCCAGGCTCGCAACTGCAGCCGGATCATTCGGATCACCCGGCAACCGGAACAATGAAGCCAGTTGGCTGTTCTTCCGTAAAAAATCTTTGAACAGTTTGGTTTTGCTTAATAGTTCGATGGCTTTCTGTTCTGCTTTCTTATGGTCTTTCAGTACCTGCTTGTACTCATTGACCTGTGCACTGTAGTAATAAGCCTGCCTGTTCAACTGCTTCAGCTCTTTGGCCAGTCCCAGTTTGCCTAACTGTTCTTTGAGGTATTGTTTTCTTTCCCGGATGAATTGCTTTATTTCTTCTGCCTGCTGGAACCGGGTTTGCAGGCCGTTCACCTTGCTCATGGCTTCTTTCAGTTTGGCTGGGCCATCTTTAGTAATAGCCATCAATTGCGGGTGCTGTTCCAGGAATTTGAGGGAAGTGCTTAACGTATCTAAAGAAGGAATGTATTGTTTCAGTTTTTCGGTGCTGGCCAGTTTTTGCTGCAACTGATCATAGCGTTGCTTTGCATCACCGAATACTGCCGTAGCTGCCGCAGAGTCCCTGCGTGCCAGTTTCCGCTTTAATTTATTTTCCTGCTGTAAAAGCCGGGTGATGATTTTTTCCGATTGCTTATCCAGCTTTTGCTCTAACTGACCGGCTTTCTTATTTACTGCCTCCAGGTAGTTATTACGGATGGGAGAAGATACTGAAGCGGTATCTTCCTGCGCTTGTACACACAAGCTTATAAGTATCCCAATAATAAAGAGTACGCTGCGGTGGTTCAGCATAGCTGGTGGTTGGTGATGGTTGGTATTGGGATGCAGGGACTTCCTGTTTTTCACACAAGCAATTTCAAAAGAGATTTTGCCGTTATCGAAGTGCCCGCATCCGGTCAGCAAATGTGGGTACTATAACGGATACCAGACAAGCGTTTTTTCACCCAATTTCAAGCGGGTGTTTTCACGGTATCAACATAAGCGGATTGGTAAGTTTGAAAAAAAATCAACTGATAAGGTAATACCCTTATCGTCAAATCTGGAATAAGACAATAATCAGGATAAGAACTTTCAGGCTCTTTTTTTCATATATATTTGAGATCAATGGTTATTTCTCAAAGGCTACCTGCAATTTATATTTTGTATCCCATCAAACAGAGCTTTAAAGCAACCCACAATATTTCTTACTGTAAACTGATAAACCACCCAAACATGAAAAGAAGACTATTAGCTTTTGTTTTATGCCTTTTGAGCGTAAATGTATTATTCGCTCAACAATGGACGACCAATGGAACGAATATCAATAATACCAATTCCGGCAATGTAGGGGTCGGAACAACAGGGCCTGCTGCTAAATTGGATGTGAACGGAACCCTGCAGGTGTATCCCTCTGCCAATAAAGGCGGCAACGGCGCATTGAAATTCCGCATTATGCCTGGAGTAAGTTCTACACTCCTTGAAGCAAATTCTGACGGCGACTGGGTAGATCATGATATTATCATTAATGCCGCAAATAGTACTTCCGGAAATACGGACCAACTGGTCGTTCACAGGACCGGCAAAATTGGTATCGGAACAGGCTCCCCAACAGAAAGATTACATCTTCATGCACCCTCAGGAACCGCAGAGTTCAGGTTGTCTGATGCGGTAACAGGAACAGCCTCTGGCAGAGGAATATATTTCAGAATGAGTTCCCTTCAGAATGCGGACATTATTAATTTTGAAAATGGAAAAATGCTTCAGTTCGGGACGAGCGGTTCTCCAAGGTTAACTATTGATGGTAATGGAAATATTGGTATTGGAACAAGCTCTCCTCAATCTGAGCTTGCTGTTAACGGCGATATTTTTTCCAAAAAAATTAAAGTCACACAATCCGGCTGGCCAGATTATGTTTTTCACCCCACTTACAATCTGCGTTCTTTGTCCGAATTGGAACAGTACATTCAACAGCACATGCATTTGCCCGAAGTTCCCTCTGCTGCAACAATAAAAAAAGACGGACTTGACCTGGGGGATAACCAGGCAGTGTTGTTAAAAAAGGTAGAGGAACTGACATTGTATATTATTGAACAAAATAAAAGAATGGAGAAACTGGAAAAAGAAATGGCAGATCTGAAGGAACAGAAAAATAAATAGTATTTAAAGCAACATGGTTGCTGCTGCTATTGCAACCATGTTGCTTTTCAAAATCGAATAAATAAATGTTTTACCTTCGCATCCGATGAAACTGTTTGCATTCATAATGTCGCTGGTAGTTGTGATAGTGAGCCTGGCTCCCTGCCGCGATATGGCCACTGGCTCAAAGGCCGGGAAAGCAAACGTTCAGGTCCTGAAAGACGACCAGCATGCGCATGAAGACGGATCAGATGATTGCCCCCCTTTCTGTTCCTGCTCCTGCTGCTCTGTACAGGGATGCCTCAAATCCTTCTTCAATACATTAGGGAATGTTTCTCCTGAAGCTTCTCTCTACTCTTCTTATTATACAGGAGTATTGATCTCTATTTCTTTGCCCATTTGGCAACCTCCTCAGTTGATAGCTTAATTCATACAAAAAGACAGGCTGCAGGCATAGCCCTGTACCCCTGTCTGCCAGTTTTGTAACTGCTGTTGGTTATGATCAGAAAGATCATCAACCGGCAACACTGCATCTGTGTATAAATACTATCTATCATTTCACATTATTTATTTCCATGTTAAATAAAATAATTGATTTCTCTATCAGGAATAAATTGATCATCGGTATGCTCACCATTGCCCTGATCATTTGGGGATTGTGGAGCGCCAGTAAACTGCCGGTAGATGCCGTGCCGGATATTACCAATAACCAGGTACAGATCATCACCTCTGTTCCAACACTTGCTGCGCAGGAAACAGAGCAGCTGGTGACCTACCCTATTGAACAAAGTCTTGCCAATCTTCCTGACCTGGAAGAAATGCGTTCCATTTCACGGTTTGGATTATCTGTTATTACCGTTGTCTTTAATGATAAGGTAGACGTTTATTTCGCCAGGCAGCTTATTACCGAAAAACTGAAAGAGGCAGAAGAAAAAATCCCTAAAGGCGTCGGCACTCCTGAGCTTGCCCCGGTGAGTACCGGGCTTGGTGAAATTTACCAGTACATCCTGCATCCGAAAAAAGGATCGGAAGATAAATATACTGCTATGGACCTGCGGACCATGCAGGATTGGATCGTAGCCAGGCAACTGTACGGCACTCCCGGTGTGGCCGAGGTCAATAGTTTTGGCGGCTTGTTGAAGCAATATGAAGTAGCTGTTAATCCCGACAGGCTGAAAGGGATGAATGTGACGATTGCGGAGATCTTCACTGCCCTTGAAAAAAACAATGCCAATACAGGAGGAGCATATATCGATAAAAAGCCCAATGCTTATTTTATCCGTGGCATCGGTCTTGTTTCTTCCCTGCAGGATATCGGCAATATTGTAATAAAAACAGTCAGCGGTATTCCAGTGCTTATAAAAGATGTGGCAACTGTTCAGCTTGGTACGGCTATCCGCTATGGTGCTGTTACATTCAATGGTGAAAAAGAAGTTGTTGGCGGCATTGTTATGATGCTGAAAGGAGCTAACAGTGCATCTGTTGTAACGAAAGTGAAAGAAAAGATGAAGACCATTCAGCAGTCGCTTCCTCCGGATGTTGTTGTTGAACCGTATCTCGACCGGACAGATCTTGTGAACCGCGCTGTGGATACGGTGAAAAAAAACCTGATCGAAGGTGCGCTGATCGTCATTTTCGTTCTGGTGCTGTTTCTTGGAAATATCCGCGCCGGCCTGATCGTTGCCTCTGCCATTCCTTTGTCCATGTTGTTTGCACTTGGTATGATGAATGCGTTTGGCGTGAGTGCCAACCTGATGAGCCTTGGTGCGATCGACTTCGGATTGATCGTTGATGGTGCAGTGATCATTGTGGAAGCAACATTGCATCACCTGGCTCTGCGGAAAACAAATAACCGGCTTACTCAGCAGCAGATGGATGCCGAAGTATACGCATCTGCCTCGAAAATACGCAGCAGCGCAGCTTTCGGAGAGATCATTATCCTGATCGTATATATTCCCATCCTGACCCTGATCGGCATCGAAGGAAAAATGTTTCGCCCAATGGCACAAACAGTAAGCTTTGCCATACTTGGAGCATTGATCTTATCTCTCACCTATATTCCAATGATGTCGGCATTGATCCTCCCCAAAACGCCACTGCGCAAAAAAACCTTTTCAGATAAGATGATGGATCTCCTGCAACGGATCTATTCACCTCTTTTGAAAAAAGCGGTGAGAGCAAGAGGCGCGATTGTAGGTATGACGGTAGCCGTGTTTGTATTTGCTCTTTTACTGTTTTCCCGGATGGGTGGCGAATTCATTCCCCAATTGCGTGAAGGCGATTATGCTTTCCATTGCATATTGCCGCAGGGCACTTCCCTGTCGCAAAGCATTGAAACCTCCATGCAGGCAAGCCGTATCATAAAATCCTTCCCGGAAGTAAAAATGGTAGTGGGTAAAACAGGTTCTGCTGAAGTGCCGACAGATCCCATGCCCCCGGAAGCAACAGACCTGATGGTGGTATTGAAACCAATAAAGGAATGGACAACCACCAAAGATTATAATAAGCTCGCGGAAATGATCAGGGAGAAACTGGAAGTGATCCCTGGCGTATTCTTTGAAGCCAATCAACCTATCCAGATGCGTTTTAATGAACTGATGACCGGTGTTCGCCAGGATGTTGCGGTGAAGATATTCGGGGAGAATATAGATACACTCGCAGCCCTTGCCGGCAAAGTATCGCAACTCATTCAATCTGTGAAAGGCGCTACTGCTCCGCAGATAGAACGCACAACAGGTCTGCCGCAGATCACGATCAATTATGACCGTGCACGCATCGCGGCCTATGGCATGAATATCGACGATATCAACCGGACTATCAGCACTGCATTTGCCGGACAGGCTGCGGGTGTTGTGTTTGAGAATGAACGCAAGTTTGATCTCGTTGTCCGTCTCGATAGTTCAAACCGGACCTCTATTGATGATGTAAGCAATCTTTTCCTGGCAACCAATGAGGGAAAGCAAATACCTCTGTCGCAGGTAGCTTCTGTCAGTTTTAAAGAAGGGCCTGCACAAATAAGCCGTGAAGATGGTAAACGCCGGATCGTTGTTGGGTTCAATATTGCCGGCAGGGATGTAGCAAGTGTGGTAAAAGATATACAGCAAAAACTGGATGCAGCTAAACTATTGCCTTCCGGTTATTACTATACTTATGGCGGCACTTTTGAGAACCTGCAACAGGCATCTGCCCGGTTAAAAATAGCTGTGCCCGTCGCTCTTGCGTTGATCTTCCTGCTGCTTTATTTCACTTTCAATTCCATGCGCGAAGCATTGCTGATTTATACGGCTATCCCGATGAGTGCGATCGGCGGTGTGTTTGCCTTGTTGCTGAGAGGAATGCCTTTTAGTATTTCCGCAGGGGTTGGATTTATTGCGCTGTTTGGTGTGGCTGTATTGAATGGCATTGTACTGATCAGCACTTTCAACCAACTGGAAAAAGAAGGTGTTCATAATGTACTTGAACGGGTTTTCGAAGGCACCAAAGCGAGGCTGCGGCCTGTATTGATGACGGCTACAGTGGCATCTCTTGGTTTTATCCCGATGGCACTTTCCACTGGTGCCGGTGCAGAAGTGCAGAAGCCTCTTGCTACGGTTGTGATAGGCGGCCTGGTGAGTGCTACTTTCCTGACATTGTTTGTGCTTCCGCTGCTGTATATCATTTTTTCCAAAAAGAAAGGCGGTCAGCTGAAAGTAACAGCGTTTGCTTCCATGCTTGTGCTGTGTATGCTTTTATCTGTATCATCCAAAGCACAGGGTCCTGTCGGGAAACGGATCTCGCTTCAGCAGGCAATTACTGCTGCCGGTAATAACCTGCAGTATGGCATCAATCAGCAGCAGATCAGAAAAGGACAGGCATTGGTTAATACAGCAGGGGCATTGCCTAAAACAGGTGTGTTTGTTGAAAACGAAGATCTCCGGCCTGGCGACAAAAAAGGTATCCTGAAAATGGGCTTATCGCAAAGCATTGCCTGGCCCGGTTTATATAAGGCACAAAAAACACTTTATAAGGAAGAGCTGGAGTATTACCAGGTCAATAAAACAGTGCTTGACGCGGGCATTAAAAGAGATGTCAGGATGATTTATTATCAGCTATGGTATCTGCAGGACAAACAGCAATTGTATCAACGGTTGGATAGCATCTATCGTTCCCTCAGCAAAGCTTCTGTTCTTAAGGTAAAAACAGGTGACAGTCCGGGGCTTGACAGTATTGCTGCCAATACCCGCCTCAGTGAATTGCAGGCGCTTCTCCGGCAGGTAACAAATGATATGGAAGTGCAACAACAATCGTTCATGCAATTACTTAATACAGATTCCGGTTTTCTGACCCTGGATCTTCCATTGGAGAAATTGGCAATGCCTGTGACAGTTACCGATTCAGCACACCCGGTCATCAATCTGCAAAAGCAAAACCTGGATATTGCCAATGCAGGCATTACAGTAATAAAGAATGAGAACCGCCCGGAATTCTCAGGGCGCTTTTTCAGTCAACGGCTTTACGGACTGAACGATCCTTTTTCCGGGTTCTCCGTATCGGTCTCCATTCCTGTTTTTGGCATGGGCGCAACGAAAAACAAAGTGAAGGCAGCACAAGCTGAAGCCAACGTGCAACAAAAGCAATATGAATACAGTCAACAGCTATTCAGGACTGAGTTGATACAGGCTGAAAAAGAAGTGAGGAAGAATAATTCGATGCTTTCTTTTTATGAGGGCACCGGCTTAAAGCAGGCTACGGAGATTATCAACGCTTCTACCCTCGCCTACCGTTCCGGCCAGATCAGCTTTGCAGAGATGTCGCAGTTCCTGACACAGGCGATCGATATACAAAGGAATTACCTGGAAAGCCTTAATGCATACAATCAATCAGTCATCCAACTTTATTATTATACCAATCAATAAATATAAAATGAAACATATTTTCAGCATCCTGCTTATTTCTTTACTGGGCATCATTCAACTGTCTTGCGGCGCTAAGAATGATAAGGACACTAACCCGGTAGAAGAGAAAAAGGAAGAACAGCATGAAAACGGCAATACAGCTACGCTGACAAATGCACAGATCCAAAGTATCGGCATCCAGACAGGTGTTATTGAAGAAAAACAACTGACGGCTTCCATCAGGGCCAATGGCGCCTTGCGTGTACCGAATCAAAACAAGGCATCGGTCAATTCATTGTATAGCGGCATTGTAAGATCATTGCTGATCCAGCCTGGTAATACCGTAAAGAAAGGAGAAGTGATTGCGACAATTGCCAATCCTGAATTTATCCGTTCACAGGAAGAATACCTCAGCATAAGCCCACGGATCGTTCTGGCCGAACAGGAATATAACCGGCAGAAAGAACTGAACGCCGGTAATGCCGGTGCATTGAAAAACCTCCAGGCGGCTGAATCTGATCTGCGGACGCTGAAGACACGTAAAGCTGCATTGGAACAGCAGATTGAGCTGATGGGAATAAATGCTGCATCGCTATCAAACGGGAAACTGATATCGGTGTTGTCGTTACGGACTCCCATTGGAGGAATAGTCAGCAATGTCTCTGTTAAAATGGGAAGCTACGTTGACCTCAACACCCCGGTTGCAGAGGTAGTGGATAATAGTCAGCTTCACCTCGATCTGTTCGTATATGAAAAAGACCTTCCGAAACTGAAGAACAATCAAAGTATACATTTCACGCTTACCAATAACCCCGGTAAAGAATATGATGCAGAGATATATTCCCTCGGGTCAACATTTGAAGACGAAAGTAAAGCAGTGAGCGTGCATGCACGGGTGAACGGAGATAAAACCGGTCTGATCGATGGTATGAATATCACAGCGCTTATCAGTCTTGACAAGATCACTACCCCGGCTGTGCCTGATGAGGCGATTGTTACATATCAAGGGCAGGATTATATTTTTATTGTAAAGGATACTCATACAGAAAGCGGAGATCATTCAAATGAAAAAGCTGGAGACGGATCAACATTCGAGAAAGTGCCGATAGCAAAAGGGACTTCTGAGGTCGGGTACACCCAGATAACGGTACTGAAACCAATCCCTGCCGATGTAAAAATTGTAACAAAAGGAGCTTTTTTTGTACTGGCAAAAATGACGAATTCAGGAGACGGGGAACATGGCCACTGATCGTGGCCTGTACTTCAAACTATCATATTTTAACCCTATATTTCTATTATGGACAAAACAAAAATAAACCTGGACATACTGCTGCCTGGTATTCCCGATGAAAAAGATGCCTGTGTGCGACGGATCATCGATGAAATGGAAAATATAAGAGGTATTGAACGTGTACATGTGGTGTCTGAAAATAATGAATCGAAGGCCCAACTCTGTTTTCATTATGATCCGCAAGTAGTGTCTATCGAAAGAGTGCAGGACCTGGCAGCACAGGCAGGCGCCAGGCTTAGTAAGCGCTACAGGCATGCTTTACTGGAAGTAAAAGGGATCCGCCATCAACGGCAAACCAACCTGGTGGAAGCCGCACTGAAAAATGAAGAGGGCATTCTTTCCATCAGTGTTTCTGCAACAGGTTTTGTGGCAGTGGAATTTGATTCCACGATCATTACCGAAGGAGAACTGTACGCTCTTCTCCGGAAGCAAGGCCTGAATGCTATTCCTCAGCATACGGATGAAGCTGAAACGGAAGATGAGCATGACCATGATCATGCTCATGGTGGAGTATTGGGAAAAAATACTGAATTGATCTTTAGCCTGATCTGTGGTGGTCTTATTGGTATTGGCTATGGATTGTCTTTTGCAAAAGGAATACCTTCTGCTGTTTCAACAGCCCTTTACGTGATTGCTTATGTATTCGGTGGGTTTTTCACTGCAAAAGAAGCTGTTCAAACTATCCGGAAAGGGGGATTTGAAATAGATTTTCTGATGCTTGTTGCAGCGATCGGTGCAGCGTTCCTGGGTAGCTGGCTGGAAGGCGCTTTATTATTATTCCTGTTCAGCCTCGGGCATGCGCTGGAGCATTATGCAATGGAAAAAGCGCGCAAGTCGATTGCAGCGCTTACAGAACTTGCGCCAAAGACAGCCCTGTTAAAGGAAGGTGATCAGACCAGGGAAGTTGGCATTGAAGAACTGAAGATTGGAGATATCATCCTCGTAAAGCCGAATACAAAAATTCCTGCCGATGGTTTTATTGTAAAAGGCAGCAGTGGTGTGAACCAGGCTCCTATTACCGGGGAAAGTATCCCTGTTGATAAATCCGCTGTTGATAACCTTTCTATCAGTATTGAAGAAGCGGCGGCGCTTGACGATAAGCACCGTGTATTTGCAGGCACTATTAATGGTAATGAGTTGCTTGAGATAAAAGTGACCAAAGCGGCCAGGGACTCAACACTGTCGCGGTTGGTAAAACTTGTAAACGAAACACAAACACAGAAATCGCCTACACAACAATTCACTGACCGGATTGAAAAAGTGTTTGTGCCTGCGGTGTTGGTGCTGGTAGTGCTTTTATGTTTTGCTTTCTTAGTTATTGATGAGCCGTTCAGCAAAAGTTTTTACCGGGCAATGGCTGTTCTTGTAGCTGCCAGCCCTTGTGCATTGGCGATCTCTACCCCAAGTGCGGTGTTAAGCGGTGTGGCACGTGCTGCCCGCGGAGGTGTCCTGATCAAAGGCGGCCGGCCGCTGGAAGACCTGGGATCATTAACAGCACTCGCTTTTGATAAAACCGGTACCCTTACTGAAGGCAAACCAAAACTCACAAAAGTGATCCCATTTGATAAAGCTTTAACTGAAGATCAGTTATTGAAGATCGCGGTGGCAGTAGAAGCATTAAGTGATCACCCGATCGCTAAAGCAATTGTCAGGGATGGTACCGAACGTTTAAGGAATGAACCGGTACCGCGTGCTCACGGTATGGAAGCCGTATTGGGCAAAGGGATCAAAGCAGCTTTAGACAATGACCAGGTATTTGCAGGCAACCTGGCCTTATTTGAATCGCTGGATGAAAATAAGCCAACTGAAGAGATCATTGGCCAGGTCCGTAAGGCTGAAGAAGAAGGACATACCACGATGCTGATCAGGCAAAATACCCGTTACATCGGAATGATCGCTGTAATGGATACACCCAGGCCCGAAGCAAAAGAAACCTTATTGCAGTTGAAGGAAACAGGGATCAAAAAAATGATCATGCTTACCGGCGACAATCAGAAAGTAGCAGAAGCCATTGCTTCACAAACTGGCATTACTGAAGCAAGAGGCGGATTATTGCCGGAACAAAAAGTAGCAGCAGTGGAGCAGCTTGCGCGGCAGGAAGGTAAAGTGGCAATGGTTGGTGATGGAGTGAATGATGCACCCGCCATGGCCAGGAGCACGGTGGGGATCGCAATGGGTGCTGCAGGCAGTGACGTGGCACTTGAAACTGCAGATATCGCTCTTATGGGAGATAAATTATCCCTGCTGCCTTTTGCTATCGGGCTTAGCCGGAAATCAAAAAAGATCATTCGCCAAAACCTGTTTATCAGCCTGGGCGTTGTAGCTGTTCTTATCCCCTGCACCATATTAGGTGTGGCAACAATCGGACCTGCTGTGGCAGCCCATGAAGGATCTACGCTGATAGTTGTTTTTAATGCCTTGCGATTATTGGTATATAATAATAAGAAGTAAACCGGCTCCGATCCTGCCCGGTTTCCACCGTCTTCATCTATTTAGTATCTTGAGCGCTCAACCAGTTTGAACAATAATGGATGTAAAAATTGAAGAATCCTGGAAGGAGATTTTGAAGGACGAATTTGCCAAGCCTTATTTTCAAAACATCGTTCTGCACCTGAAGACCGAAAGGCAGCAAGGCAAAACGATCTATCCTCCCGGCAGTCTTATTTTTAATGCCTTCAATACAACTCCGATCGACCAGGTGAAAGTGGTGATACTGGGGCAGGATCCTTATCATGGCCCCAACCAGGCGCATGGCCTTTGTTTTTCTGTGCAGGCTGGTGTGCCGCCTCCCCCATCGCTGGTGAATATTTTTAAAGAATTGCATGAAGACCTTGGTATACGTATTCCCAATCATGGCAACCTTACGCAATGGGCAAAACAGGGCGTGTTTCTCCTGAACGCTTCTTTAACAGTAAGGGCAGGTGAACCGATGAGCCATGCCAAAATTGGCTGGGCCACTTTTACCGATACAGTGATCAGGAAAATCTCCGAAGAACGTCCGCATGTCGTATTCCTGCTTTGGGGAAAATTTGCCCAGGAAAAGAAAGTGCTGATCGATGAAAGTAAACACTGCATCCTGAAAGCGGCGCACCCTTCCCCTCTTTCAGCACATGCAGGTTTTTTCGGATGTAAACATTTCTCCAAAGCAAATACTTATCTTATAAGTAAAGGAATTGATCCAGTTGACTGGCAGCTTTAATCAAAAAACAAATGAAATTTTTCAGGGAAATAGCCGGCCGTATCTGGGCCATTTGGGGACTTATTAGTTTTATAACTACTTTTTTATTGATCTTCCTGCCCTCCATGATCTCTTATTTATTGCCTGAACCAAGGGGTACTGCTTATCTTATCAGTGTAGCCCGGGTTTGGATGAATGTATGGTTATGGTTGGTAGGCTGCCCTGTACGGATCAAAGGAAAAGAAAATTTTGCTCCGGGATGTAACTATGTAGTTACCTGCAACCATAATTCATTACTGGATATCCCGCTTTCATCGCCCTATATCCCCGGCACCAATAAGACCATTGCCAAAAAATCATTTGCGAAAGTGCCTTTATTTGGTTGGTTTTACAGCAAGGGCTCTGTATTGGTCGACCGTAAAAATGAGCGGAGCCGGCGCAAGAGCTATGATGATATGAAAGCTGTACTGAAAAAAGGAATGCATATCTGTATCTATCCTGAAGGTACCCGCAATCGCAGCAATGAGCCGTTGAAAAAATTTTATGAGGGCGCTTTCCGGCTTTCAACAGACACCGGTCATGCTGTTATTCCCACACTTATCTTCAATACCCGCAAAGCGCTTCCGGTGAATAAGCCATTCTTTTTCCTGCCCACAAAACTGGAAATGCATTTTCTGCCTCCTGTAGATCCTGCAGGGTTAACTGCAGATCAACTAAAGGAAAAAGTATTCAACATCATGAAGGAATACTATACAGCTCATCAATAAGGAGTATAGAAACTGCGCGTGCGGTTGATCCGGAGGTCCTGCAGCAATCCTGATTTGGGACTGATGGTGAAATTGAAATAGCGGTACAGGCCCACCGGAGCAACATTGATGGACAATTGCCAGCAATGCATTTCCCTTGAAATAGACATCGTGAACGTTTGCAGCTTTTTCGTTTTGAAATCATAATAGCCATTTGCGCTGAGGTTCCACTTCGGT
This sequence comes from Sphingobacteriales bacterium 44-61, assembly GCA_001898405.1. Classification (GTDB taxonomy): domain Bacteria; phylum Bacteroidota; class Bacteroidia; order Chitinophagales; family Chitinophagaceae; genus Terrimonas_A. The sequence goes on along the minus strand of MKTW01000019.1, from coordinate 167,674 downwards.
GTAAGACTGAAGCTGCCGCTGAAGTTGGTGCTGGCGCTGGTAACAGTTTCAAAACCGGTATAATCGGGCTTGGCCTGTTCCGCGAAGTAGAGCGAGAAAGATAAACTGACCTGCCAGGGAATATTGAAATCGACGAACTCCGCAGGGTTTTGACGCATATAATCCAGCAATCGCTGACGGTCGCCCGCCAATACAGGATCATTCAACTGTTTATCGAGATCGTCCTTTTGTTTTTTAGCCTTTTCTTCATCCTTGGGCTTGCTTTGGAAAGAAGTGGACATGGAGATGCTGCCTGAAGTGATACGACCTACACGGAACCCGCTTGCTCCTTTCCAGATGTATTCAGTGCTGTCGCCGCCAAACTTATTGCGGAGATAGGGGCTCAGGTCTGCATTGGCATTGAGGTTGATCTTTTCAAAAAGATTGTTCCGGAAATAAAGGGCGATATGAGAAAGCTTATTGGTTTTACCCAACAGGTTATAAGATCCATTGAAGCCAAACCCATCGATCAGCCGGAGTTTTTTAAACTCACCACTGGTATCTTTCCTGGGTTTGTATTTCATTTCAAGGTTATTGTCGATCCCAAAACTGATACTTCCGCTGGTCACGTTGCCATAGCCGTTGAAGATACCTCCCTGCAGTTTTGCATACGTGATCGTGTCTCCAGTGACCACTCTTACCCTGTCGTAATATTTATCTGAAAGTGAGGGGGCATAACTGAGCCCGAGCGTAGGCCGGATGATATGCCTTAATGCTTTTCCTTTTTTGAAATTAAAAGTTCCGAAAAGCGCTGTATTGAAACTAAGGCCAAAACTGACCTGCTGATCCAGGAAGAACCCTTTATTGATAACGGTGTCCACTTTGTTGGCAGCGTCATTCCATTTCAACAGGCGTTGTTTATCCAACCAGACCTGCGAATAGGAAACGGAAGGTGCCAACACTATCGCGCCTCCTAAGATCGGTGGCAGCGACAAAGTGATCGGGATATTATGTTGTGCTCCCCATTGTGCTGTATCGAGCAGGTTGCGCAGTTTGAATGCAGTGTCGTAAAAAGAGATCTGGTTCCTGAATGTACCATTATAACCGATGCCCAATTGCTCATACCATCTTTTGCTGCCGGCAAATTCTTTGCGCTGGAAAGGATAAATAGTAGAAACAGTAAAGCCCATATCGGGGAGGCTGAGGTTGACGATCCCCGTCTGGTTGTTCTGGTTATGGTTGGCGCTTACAGTAAGATTATAAGGTTTGTCGACCCAGCTTTTGGAATAAGTAATAGATGAACTTAACTGGTTCTGGAAATTAAGATTGGCATTATTGGGAACGTTCTTATTGTAGCTGGTGGAGCTTGCATTCACGTTGGCCGAAAAAGATGTTCCTGGCCTGGCACGGCTGTCTGCCGAGTGGCTCCAGGTAAGTGAGTAGCTATTGTTGGAATAATAATCAGGATCACCTTTGAAATTCCGTTTGGTCCGTTGAAGGCCAAAGTTGAAAGACCCGCTGTAATGGTAGCGCTTGCGGTAAGTCGGGTTCACGTTGGCCGACCAGCTTCCGTATGAATAAAAATTCCCATACACTTTTGCATCCCAGTAATCATTGATGACCTGGTAATATCCCAGTCCTTCCAGTCCCAGTCCCATCTGGTCGTTGGTGGCAAACTGTGGCGGCAGCATTCCTGAATGACGGCCCTGCGATAAAGGGAAAAATCCAAAAGGCAGGTACACCGGTAAAGGCACTCCCTCAAATTCCGGGTGAGTGGGACCTGATACAGCTACTTTTTTATTGATCACTTTGATCTTATTGGAACGGAAACCGAAATGCGGCTCGTCGAGATTACAGGTAGTGAAATAACCTCTTTTTACAAAGGTCACAACGCTGTCCACTTTTTTTACCACTTCACCGTGTACAAACATTTCACCCGACTGCGTAATGGTATTTTTGGTAAGCCCCTTTTGTGTTTTAAAATTGAACTGAATAGTATCGCTGGTGAAATTCTGCTCACCATCCGCAAATTTGGCGTCTTCCACCACAGCGCCTGTACTATCGCGACTGTTGAAGGCTGTCATCACCTGTGTTTGCTGGTCAATCTCCACTTTGGGCGCTTCCAGCGACATGTTCTGGTAATCGGTTTTGGTTTTGCCATAAAGAACGATCTTTTTGCTTTTGACCTTCACTACGGCAGAATCTTCAGCATTGTATTTTATAGGCTCCTCAAATGAATCTTTGGAAAGGCGGACAGAGAAAGTGTCTGTTTTCTGACGCAGAGAATCTGATCCGGGCAACAGGGTCGTATCGGACGACGTTATGTTGATCCGGCTGGCAGTATCTGTGCGTGGGATCGTATCGGTTTTAATCTCCTGTGCGCGACTGGGCAATGGGACCGTATCTGATGACGTTATACCAGAACGGGGAGGAACTGCTTTAACCGGCAAAAGCTTGCTTTTAACGGGAACAGTGTCAGCAGAGAATGTTAAAGGAGTGTCAAAATACGTTGTTTCAATGCGTTGTGAGGCCGCTTTCCACGTTACTGTGAATAAGATAGCAGCCAAAAGGGACACTGTGGAAAAGTATTTTGAGCTAAATTTGCGCAGTTCCATACGGTTGGTTCGCGGGCAAATGTAAACCTTTCGTCCCTAAACAATATGTGAAGATTCCACTTATAACCCATTAAAAAAGGAAAAGTTATGATAAAACGAACCCTATTGGTCCTCTTTCCTGTTTTTTTATCAATCCTCCTGCTCTCCTTTTCCGAAAAAGACAAGCCTGTTCAGAAAGCCACTATCAAAACACTTATCGTTGATCCCGGCCATGGCGGGTTTGACCCTGGTGCGCGTGGCCTCACTTCCAATGAAGCTGATGTGAGCCTGGAAGTAGCTTTGAAATTCGGCAGGGCATTGAAGGAAGAGTTTCCTGAACTGAACGTGGTGTATACACGCACTACCGATATCGGTGCAGGTGGTAAAAAGACCAAGAAGGAAGATCTTTATTACAGGGCTAATCTTGCTAATGAATCAAGCGGCGATCTTTTTATTTCCATCCATTGCAATTCTTCCGGTAAAAGAGCCGGAGGCTGGTATGAAAGAGTGGTGACCGGTAAAACCCCTATTAAAAAGACGGTTGGCAAGGGAAAGAAAAGAAGGACCGTCAATTCATATAAATATACTTACGGTACAGTGTACCGTGAAAATACCGCTCACGGCACAGAAACCTATATATGGGCGCTGAGTAAAAACGATGCAAAAGTGAATTCCGTTAATAAAATGGAATACTATGGTGAAATTGATTCCTCCGGCACTATGGGTATTCAGTTGCCCGATCCTTCCGACCCGGCAGAAAAAGCCCGTATGCTGATCTATGCACAGCACTTCTTCCGCAAAAGCCTTAACCTGGCCGACCTCGTTGAAAAGGAATTTGAAGCCAGCGGAAGACTGAGCCGCGGTGTAAAGCAACGGAATGATGAAGGGATCTGGGTATTACAGGCAACTGGCATGCCAAGCATCCTTGTGGAAATCGGCTTTATTACCAATAAAGAAGAAGAAGAGTACCTGAACAGTGATAAAGGTCAGAAAGAGATCGTGGAAGACCTGATGAATGCATTCCGTGTATACAAACAAAAAGTGGAGTCCAAAACCATCAGCACCATGCCTTAAAAAAAATTGGCACATTTATCGGAAGCTGTACAGGTAAAAACCCGTACAGCTTTTTTTATCAGCCACCGCCCGGTAAGTCTTTTGGAAATAAATAGCTAATTTGGCGGCTTGGAAATGTAAACCAGAATCGATGAAGATTAACAACGAAACCAAAGTCGGCATATTAACTGTGGTAGCCCTGGGATTATTGATCGCGGGGTTTAATTTTTTGAAAGGAAAGGATGTTTTTAATAATACCCCTAAAATATATGCTGTATTCAATAAGGTAGGCGCGCTGACCAAGGCCAATGAAGTAAAGATCAACGGCCTTACCATTGGTACGGTGTACGACATCAAGGAAGTGGACAAAAACCTGAGCGGTATTAAAGTGACCATCAGCCTCACCCGCGACGTCAACATTCCTGCCAATTCAGTGGCATATATCAATGCAAGTTTTGGCGGGTTGAGTGCAGCTACCATCGTAATAGAAAAAGGAGATGCTTCCACTTATCTCAAGGATGGTGATAGCCTTCATACCCGTATTGATGAAGGACTGTTTGGCGGACTTGCCGCAGAAGTGACCCCTACCCTTTCAAGGGTCCGTAATACACTCGACACGCTGACTATCGTATTTAATAATATTAACAAGCTGTTTGATTCGGACGCAAAAAATAACCTGCAGCATACTATCGCCAACCTGAAAAACGCCAGCCGTTCGCTGGACCGGCTGCTGGATGCAGAGAACGGTTCGCTCTCCCATACACTGGCTAATGTAAGCTCTATTACAGATAATCTTAAGAACAATAATGACAGCATCAATGCTATCATCAGCAACACCAAACAATTTACCCAAAAGCTTTCATCCCTCGATCTTCAGCAAACCATGGAAACGCTGCAAAGCACGATCACACAGTTGAAAACGACAGTAGCTAAAATGTCGAGCAATGAAGGGACACTGGGTGCTCTGATCAATGATAAAGGACTTTACAATAAACTGAATGATGCTATCCTCAGTGCTGAAATACTGATGGATGATCTTCGTACGCATCCCAAACGCTACGTTAATTTTTCCATCTTCGGCAAGAAAGACAAAGGAGGTGCTTTAACTTCGCCTGCTATTAAAGATACAGTGCCCCGTTAAGCCGCTCATGAAAAAATCAAGACCATTATTATCCTTACTGCTCACGCTGTTTCTGCTGACAGGTTATTGCAGTATGGCGCAGGAGCCTGTACCATCTACTGCACCTGCCGGTGATACAACACAGAAGGTAGAGATCCTGAATTATACCAAGCGGCTCACTTTTCAAACTGTTAATGATACCACTAAATTGACCATTATCTCTGGTGATGTGAAACTGCGCCAGGGAAATACCCTGTTCTATTGCGATAGCTGTGTGATGAACAATAACGCTAACACTTTTGAAGCCTGGGGCAAAGGAAAGCAGGTACATATCAATGATTCCGATACTGCCAATATTTATTCCAACCATCTTTTATACTATACACAGAAAAAGCTGGCTTATCTCGATGGCAATGTAAAAATGACCGATGGTAAAGGCGTGCTTACCACACCCAACCTGGAATATGATATGGAAACCAATATCGGTATCTATAAGAATGGGGGAAAAGTAGTGAACGATAAAACGGTATTGACCAGCCAGGAAGGCTGGTACTATGCCGATATGAAAGATGTGTATTTTAAAAAGAACGTGAAACTGAAAGATCCTGCCTATGATATCATCACGGATTCGCTTTTATATAATACACAGAGTAAGACGACGCGTTTTATTGCGCAGACACTGATCACGGACACCTCGGGTCGTGAGATCACTACAAAGGAAGGATTTTATAACCAGGAGGCAAAGCAGGCGGAATTTGGCCGGAGGCCCATTATCAAAGACAAGAAGACAACGATCATTGCCAACACCGTTTCCCAAAACGATAGCATGTATAAGGCAGAAGGAAATGCGATCGTTATTGATTCAGCGAATGGAACAACTATTATCGGCGGCCTTATTTACCAGAATAAAAAAACAGAAGCCATTCTCGCTACCCGCAGGCCACTCATGATCCTCAAGCAGGAGAATGATTCTACCCTGGTAGCGGCAGATACGCTTTTTTCAGCAAAACTGACGGACCGGTTCGGTATGGATTCCATTATTGTTGACACCGTAAAAGGAATCAAAATGGCGGCGATGGACCCGAAAGGCAGTTCCAACCGTTATTTCGAAGCCTACCGTAATGTGCGCATCTTTAATGATTCATTGCAGGCTGTTGGCGATAGTCTCTTCTATTCTTTCAAAGATTCTGTATTCCGCCTTTATAAAGACCCGGTGGTTTGGGCACAGCAAAACCAGGTGACCGGCGATACGATTTACCTGTATACCAAAAACAAAAAAGCCGATAAAGTGGAAGCCTTTGAAAACGGCTTTATGGTAAACAGGCTTGATGCGGAAATATATAACCAGATCAAATCAACACGTATCGATGGCTGGTTTGTAGATGGTAATATCGATTCAGTAAGGGCAAAGGGATTTGCCGAATGTATTTATTATATACAGGACGAAGACAGTGCCTACACCGGCATTAATGAATCGCATTGCGATATTATTGATATTTACTTCGAACAAAAAGAACTGGACAAAGTCGTATTCCGCAGTTCCGTTACAGGAACCATCTGGCCGATGCGTCAGAAAACTCCCGGCGAAATGAAACTCCCCAATTTCCGTTGGCTGGAAGAAAGAAGGCCGAAGACCAAGTACGAAATGTACGAGTAGTTTAGCATTTCTTTTAAACTATGCCCTTTCCCTTCGCCGTTATCTATCCGGACACGGATAAATAACCAACAAAACATTTTCAAATGAAAAAACTCCTTTCCGCCTCCTTAGTGGTGGCTGCCATTCTTTTTGCCCAAACTTCCTTTGCTCAATATAAAACAGCACTGGGTGTGCGGCTGAGCAGCAGCCAGGCAATGGTCAGCAATTCCATTTCACTGAAGCACTTTTTATCAGAGTCGACAGCAGTGGAAGCCTTGTTTTCTTTCGGCGATCCGCTTGCCCTGGGAGCCATGCTGGAAGTGCATAAACCTCTCGCTACAGAGGGATTGAACTGGTTTTATGGAGGCGGTGGTTATCTTGGTTTTGTAAAAGTGTACGACCCTAACAGGAAGGTCAACGATACGGAAGTGAACTTCGGAGCAATGGGTGTGCTGGGGCTCGACTACAAATTCATGAATCTACCGCTTAATCTTTCCCTGGATTGGAAGCCGGAGCTGAACATTGTAAATGATATCACTTTTGAGCCGTCTGCCATTGGATTGAGCGTCCGGTTTGTATTCTAAACGGCTGGCCGGGAGCCCTGATTCCCGGCATAATTCACATTTCTGCCGAATATTTCCACATTTCTGCAAATTTTTTCCGGGTACTGCGTTTTTGTGCGGTATTTTAACATACATTTAGGGTCCCCAATTCTAACGGTATGCTTAAAAAGGAAAGACAATCTTACATATTGCAGCAGATCAACCTGCATAACAAAGTGCTTTCTTCAACGCTCAGCGTTGACATACAGGTATCCGAAGACACGATCCGGCGCGACTTGCTGGAACTGGCAGAAGAAGGAAAACTGATTAAGGTACATGGTGGCGCATTGTCCCGTTCTTTTAGCCAGGTACATATTCCCAGCAACGGCGTTTATTCCCAGCAACACAAAATGAAAATCGCACAGAAAGCCATTGGGCTTATCGACAATGGTATGTTTGTGCTTACTGGCGGTGGCACCACAATTGTGGAAATGGCCCGCCTCCTACCCCCTCAACTAAAAGCTACTTTCATTTCAGGTAGTATTGCAGCCATATTGGAATACATGGACCATCCCAACATTGAAGTGATCCTGATCGGTGATAAGATATCCAAGAGTTCGAAGATCACGGTTGGTTCAGAAGCGATCGCCAAAATAAGACAGATCAAAGCGGATATCTGTTTTCTGGGCACCAACGCTATCGATCTCCAGCATGGCATTACTGATAATGATTGGGAAGTGGTGCAATTGAAAAAAGCCATGATCGAAGCTTCCCGGAAAGTAGTTTGTCTCTCAATCGCTGAAAAGATCAATACTTATCAGCCGATACAAATAAGTACCCTGGACAAGATTGACATATTGATCACAGAACTGGACGCAAACAATCCATTACTGAAACCGTATGCCGATGCTGGAATCCAGGTCCTATGAGAGCTTTTTAATTTCGTTAACTGCTCATTTATTATACTAAAACAACAACAATGAGAAACTATCTCAGGCTATTAGTAGGCTGCTTACTACTTATGCTATTCATCCCACCTGCGTTGCAAGCGCAGGAACGGACCATTACTGGTGTCGTCACCGGCACCGACGGACCGCTTGAAGGCGTAACGGTTATGGTAAAAGAAACCAACCGGGCTACGCAAACCAATGAAAGCGGTAATTTCACCATCCAGGCCAGTACAGGCCAAACCCTTCATTTCAGTTTTGTAGGGTATGAAGAACAGGACCTCAAAGTAGGTACAGGAAATGCTATTACGGTAAAGCTTGCCAGTCAAAGCAATACCATGCAGGATGTGGTTGTGGTTGGATATTCAACACAAAGAAGAGGCAACCTCACCGGTGCAGTATCTACAGTAGACGTCCCAAAAACATTACAGGGAAGGCCCATTGCCGATGTGGGAAGAGGCTTGCAGGGTGCTGCGAGCGGTTTGAGCGTGACTATTCCCAGCGGTGAGATCGGTTCTGATCCGATTATCAAGATCAGGGGTCAGATCGGATCACTCAATGGAGGCAGCTCGCCTTTGATCCTGCTCGATAACGTGGAAATCCCCAGCATCCAGGTCGTTAATCCAAACGACATTGCTTCTATTACCATACTGAAAGATGCTGCTTCTGCTTCTATCTATGGAGCCAAAGCTGCATTCGGTGTTGTATTGATCACCACTAAGAAAGGTGCATCAGGCGGCAGACCCCAGATCAGCTACTCCGGTAATTTCTCTTTTCAGAATATCTGGAAGGATATTAAAATGGCGGATACTGATGGTTTGAAATATGTGTTGGATGCTTATGAGAGGATCGGCATTACCACTCCAAGAGGTGCATTTTATTTTGTGGACAGGGACAGCTATAAAAGAGCCGTTGAATGGAAACAAAAATATGGCAATACTATCGGTCCTGACGATCCCACTGTGTTCGGAAGAGACTGGTATGTACAGAACGGTAATCAGAAAATGGGTGTAAGGACATATGATCCTTATGACTACATGATCAGAGAATGGGCTCCTACCCAACAGCATAATCTTACAGTAGGATTTACGCAGGGAAAAACTTCTTATAATATTGGGCTTGGTTTACTGGAGCAAAGTGGTATGAACAAACCTGCGAAAAAGGATGAGTTTTCACGCCATAACATCTCCATGAGAATATCCAGCGAGCTTAATAAATATGTTACTGTTCGTGCCGGCGGATTGTATTCAAGGAGAAATAAGCAATATGCTTATGCAACCAACTCTACCACTGCCGATCCCTGGTATTACCTGTACAGATGGAGTTCATTGTATCCGCTCGGGTATGATGAGAACGGAGATATAATCCGCAGCCCTTACAGTGAAATGGCATCAGCCAATACTGCGAACATTCTGCAGAATTATTCAAACTACAACCTGGGCGCAACAGTCAATATCAACAAGAACTGGAAAGTGGATTTCGATTACACTTATTCATTGCAGGATGAGACCTGGAACAGACCCGGTACAAGATTTACAGCAAGAGACTCATGGGTTGCACCAAAAGCGCGCCTTGATGCCGGCGGCAATCCGGTATATGTTGATTCTACTGGAACCGTGGTAGGCAGCACGGCTCCGGGTGCATTTGCGGCATACGATCTTACAAAACAAACATACACAGGAGTTGGATCGAACCCCGACCACTATGCACGCACTATTACCAGCTTCTTTAGCCATACTATCAATGCGTATACCACTTATTCGTTGAATCTGAAAGAAGACCATGCGTTTAAATTCATCCTTGGTTTGAACCGTGTGGCTGCAACTACAGAATGGCAGTCTTCACAGATCACTGCATTGTCAGATATCTATAATCCGCAATTTGCTTTCGGTACAGGAACTCAAACAACATCCGGCGGCAAATCATGGGAAGCACAGCTCGGATATTTCGGACGGGTGAACTATGCATTCAGAAATAAATACCTGCTCGAAGCAAACCTCCGTTATGATGGTTCTTCCAAATTTCCCAGGGATCTGTGGTGGAGATGGTTCCCTTCAGTATCTGCAGGCTGGGTTGTGAGCGAGGAGAATTTCTTCCAGTCTATCAAACCGACCATCAGCTCACTTAAATTCAGAGCATCATGGGGTTCAGTGGGTGATCAAAGTGTACCCAGCTCATTATATATCCCGACTATGCCCAACGGTCAGTCTACATGGATCGCAGGTACAGGAAGGGTAAACTACGTAGGTACACCAGCCGCTGTATCAGCAGATATTACATGGCAGGATATCGTTACCAAGAACATTGGTGTTGATCTGGGTATGCTGAAGAACAAGATCAATATTTCATTTGACCTGTTCCAGAGAAATACCAATAACATGATCGTTTCACAGGAAGGAATTCCTTTAACGCTGGGAGTAGGTGCGCCAAACGGAAACTATGGATCACTCGAAACCAAAGGTTGGGACCTCACCATTGATTTCAATCATACCTTCAACAATGGAGTACACATTTTTGCAAGAGGTAATATCTCCGATTCCAGGAGCACTTTATCAGCCGTTGGTTCAGGCACACAGGTAAATGGCAACTATAATGGTAAAACAGTTGGCGAGATCTGGGGCTACCGTACAGACAGGCTGTATCAAACAAGTGATTTTGAACTGGACGGAAACGGCAACCCAATCCTGATCACATTAACACCGGCAGAAAGTGCATTGCATGGCAACAAGCAGGCTTATAAGTTGAAAGCTACAGACGGTAAAAAACCAATTTACCAGCCTTTCCTGCAAAACAGTGCAGATTTCCGTTTCGGACCTGGCGATGTTAAATTCATCGACGTAAATGGTGATGGTGAAATAAGCAACGGAGATGGTACCCTTGCTAATCATGGAGACCTGGAAGTGATCGGAAACTCAAATCCCCGTTATGAATATGGCTTCCGTGTTGGAGCAGATTATAAAGGATTTGATATAAGCGTGTTCTTCCAGGGTGTGGGAAGCCGTAAGGTATGGGGTAATGGAATGCTGGCCATCCCGGGATACAACGTGGGTGATGGAGCAATGCCACAAGCAATTGCAGGTAACTACTGGACTCCTGATAATACCGGTGCTTTCTATCCCGCTGCTTATAATAACGGTGTTAACAATACTCTTAACAACATGCAGATACAGGACCGCTATCTCCTGAACATGGCTTACATACGGATGAAAAACCTTACAGTGGGTTATTCTCTGCCTCAGTCAGTTCTTGGAAAGCTTAAGGTGATTAGCTCATGCAGAGTATATGTGGCATTGGAAAACTTTATTACCTGGGATCATTTGGGAGATCTTCCGATCGACCCGGAATCTATTGACGGTTATTCTATGTGGAATACCAGCAACTATAACTCAGGTCGTACAGGAATGGGCATTCCTGCTTTCAAAAGTTTTTCAGCAGGCCTTCAAGTTAATTTTTAAAAACTACGATAATGAAATACTCAAAATATATATGCGGTCTTTTAGCCTGTACACTTTTCTTCTCGTGCAGCAAGGAGGTATTGAACAGGCCGCCGCTTACAAGTTATGTTGATAATAACTACTGGAGGAATGAAGACGATATCCGGATGTATGCGAATGCGTTTTATACCAATTACTTCAATGGGTTCAATACCGGTTTTGTTACCGACTATGCACCTGTGACCGGGTATACGTTCAGCGATGATCTGACCAGCAGGAATACCCAGTCGAGCTTCGAAAGCAGTGTTCCCGGTTCAAGAGGATCTACTGCAGAAGGTGCGGCATGGATGTCTACTTATGCCGGCCCTACCTGGGACTTTGCATGGGTGCGTAAGGCAAATATCTTACTCGACCGCCTCGATAATGAAGCGAAACCAAACCTGTCTGACGAAGCTTATAAGCACTGGACTGCGGTTGCGAAATTCTTTAAAGGATTCGAGTACTGCCGTTTGGTTAGTGTGTTTGGAGATATCCCCTATTTTGACAAAACAGTTCAGAATACAGATCTCCCAACCTTATTCAAAGACAGGGATAACAGAGGTGTAGTAATGGATAAAGTGTATGACGATTTCAAATATGCACTCGCAAACATGAGGGAAAACGATGGCACGAATGTCCTGAATAGGTATATCGCTGCAGCTTTTGTTTCCCGCTTTATGCTGTTTGAAGGAACATTCCAGCACTATCATGGACTCGATGCTGCCAGGGCAAAAAAATACCTGGAGTTTGCAAGAGATGCTGCTGAGATGGTAATGGGTATTAACAAGTACAACTTTACCAGGGATTTTAAATCTATATTCTCATCAGAAAGTCTTGCCGGGCATCCTGAAGTACTTCTGTACAGAATATACGATGCGGCATTGACCATAACACACTCTGTAGGTTCTTACAGCAATGGAAATGAGAATCAGAACTCATCTGCGAACCTGGTTTTGATCAAGTCATTTCTTGCAAACGATGGACAACCCTGGGAAAACTCTACGGTTACTGATGCAAGCAGCTTTGCTATTGCAGACCTGATCAAGACAAGAGACCCACGCTTTGAAGCATCCTTTTATAACAAACCACTTAATACAGCAGCAACATTGTTATATTGTAACAAGTTTGCTTCAAGAGATGCAATGGCCTATGTAGGAAGCGTACCTCCTGCTGCATGGGGAAGCAATACCAATACAAGTGATGCTCCTGTAATGAGATATGCTGAAGTAGTGCTGAACTGGATCGAAGCAAAAGCAGAATTGGCAGAACACTTTGGTGGCACTCCTGTTACACAGGATGACCTGGACAAGTCGATAAATGCGATCCGCAACCGTCCTTTGGATGCAGTAGCTACCAGCAGAGGGGTTAAAAAGACAAGTCCTTTACTTCTTGCAGCCATGCCTGTTGATCCTGAGCGTGATGCTGACGTATCTGCCATGATCTGGGAGATCCGCCGCGAAAGAAGAATGGAGTTCGTATTTGAATATAGCCGTTTGCTGGACCTGAAGAGATGGAAAAAACTGACCAACATGGACTTCAGCACTAACCCGGATTATTTCCTTGGACCATGGGTAAATGTGCAAACCGAGATCCCAAGCTATCTGACTACTGCCAATATTGGAAAAGTAAGAGTTAAGAAAACAGACGGTACCATTGTAGCATACAATGGATCGAATGCTGCTGATATGGTTGGCTTCTGGCTGGTGGAGAATGTACAGAACAGGAATGCCTTCTTAGACCGTTCATACATGGCACCGATCGGACAATCACAGATAGTTCAATACCAGGACGCAGGTTACACACTGACCCAAACAACAGGCTGGTAATCGCAAAAAGAAAAATTAACAGTCAGTTAAAAAAATAAAAGGTCAAAAGTAAAAAGTAAAAATAACCTTGCGAAGCGAACGAAACTGCTCATCGTTTGAAAGGTTATTTTTGCTTTTTACTTTTGGCTTTTTAATTCCAGATATCATGAAAAAAATACTATTTATTGTTGCTGCTGTGTTGTTGGCACAGATCTCCTTCGCACAGGATGCACTCACCTTTGTTCATTTGTCCGACACACATGTCGGCAGCAGCACAGGTGCAGAAGATCTCAGAAGAACAGTAAAGGATATCAATGAAAACCCAGCTATACAATTTGTTGTAATTAGTGGGGACATCACAGAGTTTGGCGCAGATGAAGAAATAAAACTGGCCAAACAGATCCTGGACAGTCTCAATAAACCCTGGCATATCATACCGGGTAATCACGACGGCAACTGGTCAGAAAGCGGCGCCAATACATTTAAAAAAGTTTTTGGCAACGAGACCTTTTTCTTCAAAGCAGGGAAATATACTTTTTTAGGAACGCACTGTGGGCCGAATATGAGGATGGGGCCTGGTCAGATACCACGCGAGAACATCGTTTGGCTCGATTCTGTACTTGCCACAATTCCCAATGATGCACCGTTGATCTTTGTTAACCATTACCCGATGGATGATGGTCTTAATAACTGGTATGAAGCAGTTGACCGCTTAAAACAAAAAAATATTGAGCTTTTTCTTTGCGGGCATGGACATAACAATCACAAACTGGATTTTGAAGGAGTTCCGGCTGTAATGGGCCGCTCCAATCTGCGTGCAAAAGCCGATACTGGCGGTTACAATATCGTAACGATCAAAAATGACATCGTTACTTACCAGGAAAAAAGGCCCGGAGCCCAACTTAAACCGGTATGGGCGACTGTAGAATTGCATGACTGGAATAAACAGAACGCGACTCAATACCCGCGTCCCTCCTATGCAGTGAATGACAGCTTTTCCTTTGTAAAAGAAAAATGGTTGTACCAGGATAAAAGCGATATCGGTTCAGGCACTTCCCTTTCCGGAGATCTTGCAGTTGTTACCAATACCAATGGTGAGATCGTGGCTTTGAACAGGAAGAACGGGAACCCTGCATGGAAATTCAGGACTGGCGGCAAGGTCTACTCCATACCCGTGATCGGCAACAATGTAGTAGTTACAGGATCTTCTGACGGATACATCTATGGTGTCTCGTTAAAAAAAGGAAAACTGCTTTGGAAAGTACAGGCTGCGAAAGCAGTGCTGGGCCACCCGGTTGTACATGGCGACAATGTATACATCGGCTCTTCAGATGGTGAATTCCGCGCGATCAGTTTGAAAGATGGAAAACTCGTATGGAGTTTCAATCAGGTAAAAGGATTCGTGGTAACGAAACCGCTTATCTACAACAATAAGATCTATTTCGGTTGCTGGAATAATGATTTCTATTGTCTTGACCTTAATACAGGTGATCTTGTATGGAAATGGAACAACAACAGCGGTAACCGTATGTTTTCTCCTGCAGCGTGTTTTCCTGTGGCAACTGGTAACCGTGTCTTTATCGTAGCACCTGATCGTTATATGACAGTACTGGATGCAAATAATGGCAGTGTGATCTGGAGAAAACAGGACCCGGCCATCCGTGTACGGGAATCGATGGGCTTATCAAAAGACAGCAGTGTTGTATTTGTAAAAACAATGGGTGGCAATGTATTGGGCATGTCCACTACCGCCAACGAAATGCAAATTGCATGGCAATCAGACGTATCTCTTGGATATGAGATCTGCCCCACAGTCATCAGCGAATACAATAACATTGTTTTCGTTCCTACGCAATCGGGTGTGGTAGTAGCGCTGAACAGAGAAGACGGAAAGGTTTTATGGAAACATAAAATATCCAACTGTCTCGTCACCAATGTGCAGCCAGCAGGCAAAGGCGAATTGCTTGTGACAACTATGGACGGGCGTGTTTCATTGTTGACGTTCTAAAAGATACGTTAAGCCGCATTCCCAAAGAAAAGATAACAGAGTGATATTGCCGTGATGATGCCCACGAGATCGGCCAGCAACATTGCACCGATAGAGTAACGCGTATTTTTTATGCCAACTGCGCCAAAATAAACCGCAATTACATAAAAGGTAGTATCCGATGAACCTTGCAAGATAGCTGACAGGCGGCCGGCAAATGAGTCGGCCCCATAAGCGTTCATTGTATCGATCATCATGCCCCTTGCCCCGCTTCCGCTTAATGGCCTGATAAAAGCAGTGGGCAGACCGTCTACAAAACGTGTGTCTGTGCCCAATGCGGCAAATAAGGATTTGATGCCATTGATGATCACATCAAATGTGCCGCTATTGCGCAGCAGGCTGATCGCTACCAGCATACCTACCAGGTAAGGAATGATGCGCACAGCCACTTCAAAGCCTCCTTTCGCCCCATCAACGAATGCATCAAAGATGTTGATCTTTTTGTAAAGCCCTCCCAGCACAATGGCGATAAAAATGGTAAGGATCAGGCCATTGCTCAAAGCTCCTGAAAAACTCTGCAACCCCTCCGCACTCATTGATACAAGATACAGTACCAGCAAAGCGATCACAGCAGAAATGCTCAGTACCCAAAGCATGATAGTTTTTTGGAAAATGTTGATCCGCTGTTTGATAGACACAATAAACATAGCAGCCATCGTAGCCACGAACGTAGCGATCATGCAGGGCACAAAAATATCCGTGGGATTGGCAGAAGGATTTTTGACAGAGGCTCTTACGGCAATAATGCTTACAGGTATCAGGCTGAAACCCGCGGCATGAAGGCAAAGAAACATGATCTGGGCATTCGATGCTTTCTCTTTTTCAGGATTCAGCTCCTGCAGGCTTTCCATGGCTTTTATACCAAATGGAGTGGCTGCATTATCAAGCCCTAAAAGATTGGCAGAAAAATTCATCATCATATGCCCCATGGCCGGGTGGCCCTTGGGTATATCCGGAAATATTTTCGAGAAAAAAGGCCCAATGATCCGCGACATGAACCGGATCCCCCCTGCTTTTTCGGCAATGCTCATAAAGCCCATGAATAAAGCCATGATGCCGATCAACCCGATACAGATCTCCACGGCGCCCTTACAGGTTTCAATAATTCCGTTTGATGGCAGGAGCCTGAACACACGGTACTGGCCTTCACCGGTTTTCACTACCCGGTCATTGTCCCAGATAGCCGTTTTGTCCTGCTGCAGCTGTTGCACCACATAGGCTGGCAGGGCAGCTGAGTCCACAGTCCGCGCATAAGCGGTATCCGTGCCCTTGCCTGTCACCATCTGGTTGAATATCTTTTCCTGCCCGGGCTGAAAAGCGAACCGGAAACCGGCAACCAGTACAGCGACAATGATGAATGCGGACCAGATTCTGCTAAGAGCCATGGGAATATGTCAGTTTATGTTAGAAGCTCAAGATAATATAAACTGGGTATTTATAAGTATTTGGAGATCCGAAAGCTTTTATGCCATAAAGGTATCGCTACTCCATGTCCCGCATTTTTGCCCTATCTTTGCGCCCCTAAACTGAAAACATTTTTTCATGGCTTTACAAGCAGGAATCGTCGGATTGCCCAATGTAGGAAAATCAACTTTATTTAATGCAGTGAGCAATAGCGCTAAAGCGCAGGCCAGCAACTACCGCTTCTGCACTATCGACCCCAACGTGGGATTGGTGGATGTGCCGGATAAACGCCTTAACAAATTGGCGGAGTTCGTCGTTCCTGACCGCATCGTACCCACACAAATCGAGATCGTGGACATTGCGGGTCTTGTGCGTGGCGCCAGCAAGGGTGAAGGGTTGGGCAATAAATTCCTGGGCAATATCCGGGAAGTGGATGCCATCATCCATGTGATCCGTTGCTTTGAAGACGAGAACATCCTGCGCGATGAAGGTGCTATCAATCCTGTAAGCGACAAAGAGATCATTGACACTGAACTGCAGTTGAAAGACCTCGACAGCGTGGAAAAAAAGATCTCTAAAACCGAAAAACAGGCGCGTATTGATCCCAAACTTAAAGCAGAACTGGAAGTGTTGCTGCAGTGTAAAGCACACCTGGAAAAAGGAAAAAGCATCCGTGAGCTGGACCTGTCCAAAGAAGAGAAAGTAGCGATCGCTGATCTGTTTCTCCTCACTGATAAACCTGTACTGTATGTAGCCAACGTGGATGAAGCATCCATGCACACAGGCAATAAATTCTCCGATGCATTAAAAGAATCGGTGAAGCAGGAAAAGGCTGAAGTGATCATCATGAACAATAATATCGAAGCGCAGATAGCAGAAATGGAAAGTGCTGATGACCGCCAATTGTTCATGGAAGAATACAAAATGAAAGAACCGGCGCTTGACAGGCTGATCCATTCAGCTTACCGCCTGTTGAACCTCTATACTTATTTCACCGCCGGTGTACAGGAAGTACGCGCCTGGACCATTCATGAAGGATGGAAAGCTCCGCAAGCCGCAGGCGTGATCCATACGGATTTTGAAAAAGGATTTATCAAAGCTGAAGTGATCGGCTATGATGATTATGTTCAGTATGGTTCGGAAGCCGCAGCACGCGAAGCCGGGAAGCTGAGGATCGAAGGAAAGGAATATATAGTGAAGGATGGAGATGTAATGCATTTCCGCTTTAATGTATAAAAGCTAGAACAGTGCAGTCAGTGAAGCCCTTCCTGTATGCACTGTTCTTGACTCCGCAGGTTTACGCCCATCATACTGAAAGTTCAGTTCCAGGTTGTTCAATAACCGCTTTGTAAGCGTGATATTCCACAGGAAGTTTTTCCCCGGCAACAACCCGTCCAGCATAATATAGCTGACGGTAGTGGCTGCATTGGTAGCTGCCTTGTACGTAATATTATTGAATGTGAACTTGCCAGAGATAGAGCTATTCTGCAATACATTGTATTTTGATTCGAGGTTCAGCGCATTCGACACCGCACTCTCCCCTCCATACACAGGCTTGTTCTTTTTATGTTCGTATTTGTAACTGGTGGATACCCGGAAAGAAGTTCCCCTGATCACACTGAATGTGGGTTCAATGCTTTGAATATCCAATTCATAATTCCGGTTATCAAATTGCGCATTGGGTGTAAACAGGGAACTGGCTGCAATTCTTCCTGCCAGGTTCAATGATAAAGTACGCGTGAAATTCCACCGGAACCTACTGTTCCAATCATTCATTTTCCTGCTTTCATAGCCATAGGTCAGCAAGGCTTTGCCATTATTGCGAAGATTGCTGAGATCAATACCCCAGACAGCATTGAAACGGTTATATGAAAGTGTATTGGCCAGGATAGTGTTCAGCGTAACAAGGTTGGTATCTGTAACGCTGTATTTAAATGGGTTGAATTCAAAATTTCCCTGGGCAATGGATTTTTTGCTGATCTGCAAAGAAGTAACAAGATTGAAACGGGCAATGAATTTTTGGAACCCGGAAATATCGGACCCGTTCAGTATGGCCCTTGGATTGAGATTCAGGCTGTAGTTGAACGTGATATAATTTGATTTGATAAATTCATTCGTAGGCGTAAATATCCGGATGAACTTTGCCTGGTCAGGAAATGCTGCCAGTTCAAACTCATTCAATTGTTGTATACCGTCAGAATTATAATCGATCCAGGCGTATTGACCTGTACCTGCCGGCACTTCCACGTAAGCGATATCCCTTCTCTGCTCCTGCCCTGCTCCTACTTCGTACAGCAGGTTTCCTGTCAACAATCCCTTCCATTCATTCATTACATATTCTGCACGGCCAAGTATGGTTTCATCTGCTTCCTGTTTTGACAGTGCTGTATTCCTTATCTTCAGTTTGCGGAAAGTAGTGTTCAGGTAAAACTGGCGGTTAGGGTTCGACAACAATTCGGCCTGCAGGTTAAGATTATAACTTCTGTCGCCATGCTGAAAATCCTTTCCTACAAGATATTTATCGGCACGGGTAAAGAAAGTGGCACCGTAGCGGTTCTTTTTCGATTCATCAGACCGGAGATAGACGGAATAGCTATCGAATGAAAAAGCATTATAGGTAAGCGTGTCGGTCGATTTGTCGCGAACAGTGTTTTGCTCAAGCGCATACCGGAAGCCAAGCCGCCAATTGGAAAGTTGTTTGAACTGTTTGCTGAGGTCTACTGTTGGCCGGAGGAAAACGCCTTTTTCTGCTAACGCATTAAAATTAGTAGCTACAAATTCATTATTGAACTGCCAGCCTTTCCAGCTCACTACATGCGTGATCGCATTTTGAAAGCCATTGTAATCTTTTCCCCGCTGGTAATTGGTAAAACGGTAATTGACGGAATGGTTCCTGTTATCTTTTAACCCAACAGAAGCCCGGATAATATTTTCAGTTTGCGGCTGCACCAATAAGGGCAAACCCCAATCCCTCGAAAACTCTACTGTACGCAACCGCTCCAATGGTTTGAATTTATCCTGAACAAATTCATAATCCAGGGCAGTGGTGAGCTGAAGTTTAGTAGCTGGCCGGAGTAACTGGGTATTATTCAACTGCACTTTGGCCGCATAGCCCTGGTGATTCCCGTTATCAACTTTTGAAAATGTATTGGGATCATACTTGCTCATGGCAAATTCCGTTTTCAGCAGCGTATTTGGCGTGATAGTGTAATCGATCCCCAGGTTAACGAGCTGCTGCTGCTTAGGCGTAACGAGTAGCATAGCGGCTTCATAACTGCCTTGCTTTACGTTGCCAACAGGCATAACGAATTTGTACACTTTCCCATTTGCTCCGTTGAAATCAGGAACATAATTACCATTCCCCTGCCCTACTGACACAAAAGAAAGATTATAGAGCGTTACTGCTGTATTGGTTGAGTATTGGTAAAAGGAATCAAGTCCTGCGCTGCCGGTGTAATAGATCTTCTCATATAAGATCTTTCCTGCCGCAAACGTATCCACAATGGCGGAAGGATAATATGCACGCTGAATGCTGTCGCCAACGGTACCCAGGAATTGTTTTTGCGCCGGGTCAAGCACCTGGTTGATCTGTGAGTTCTTTGCATCGTTGTTGGTGAATGCCCCGATGCGCAGTTTTAATTTTTTATTGAAATCTAATTCTTCAGATACATAGAAATTGGCATTGAGATAATTCCGGTCTGCATATTCAAACTCTATCTGTATGCGGCTGTCTTTCGTGATCATCCGTTTTGGAGTGAAGGTTACTTCTGCTGTATTGTAATTGATCACATAATCCTGGTCTTCCCCACGCTGAAGCAATTGCCCGTCGAGAAAAACCCTTTCTGTATTGGCAAGTACGATAAAGAAGAATTCATTGTTTGCGCCGGTTAACCGATAAGGCCCCTGATTACCCTCGAGATTGCTGGTGGTAGTGTTGTCGATAATATTGCGGGTAAACTTTCCTTTGGCTATGGAGCCGCTGGCCAGTGTTTTTGATTCAAGGTTTTTGCCGAGCTTATTCGTTGTTTGAAAAGAGATACCCTGCAGCCGTTTATAAAAGTTCAGGAAATAACTTTGATTCTGACGGATATCGATATCTCCGAGGTTAAGCTGCCAGTTATTTTTTTTGAACTGAAGGAATACCTGATCAAATTCATTCAATTGCTGTGTGGTACCATCCGGTTGTATCGGGATATTATTATCGGTGATGGCAGCCTGTATCTCAATGCTATCACCCAGCATGCCGCTCAACTGAAGATTGAGCGTTGAATTCAATACGGCATCCTGGCTATTGCCAAAAGCGATCTGGCGTCCAAAACTTCCTTCTGCTTTTATAGAACCGAAATTGAAAATACCTTTTTGCATATCATTAAGCTCGTTATTGAACTCAAAAGGCTGCAAAGAGAGATTATTCCTTACACTATCGAACGGCATCCGCTGTGTTACGGGATTAAGCCTGTAATTAAAAACCCGGTAGCTGATCGAAACACTGTCCATCGCCGGCCTTTTTTTCCAGATCAATAAAGCATTGATAAAATCAAGTTCGTAATCGGCTGAATCAATGCCGGGGATGGTGAATGTTTTAGGGATGATGCTGAGTGTATCAAGACGTAAAGTATCTGTTGTAACGGCTATTTTTTGCTGGCGCAGGTTTGAGCGAAGCTGGGCAGGAGCTTGTGCCCTGGCTGCAAGAGTAAGCAGCAGAATGGCTACGAGCAGGGATATGCTGCGTAAAACGCTCAAAAGCAGGGAGTTTATCCTCAAAATCGTAAAATTCGGTCTTTTATTGCATGAACAGCTCCTGTGCTGGTTATTTCATGAAAAAGAATCAAATTTGGAGGCCCAGATTATGAAAAAATATACTTTTCTTTTCCTGCTTGCCGGCTTTCTAAGTTTGCAGGCAGGCGCACAATCCATCGCTCCTACAGGTTATCATCCCAGGGGAAAAAGCCAGCAGGCAATTTTTACGGCTTCATTGCCGGTTGGTGTGTTTGGCGATTCGCATCTTCCGGGGTTTGGCCTTGCCTATAGCTGGAGCAACCACCGTTTTGGAGATAGCGTGAATGCACATAAGATAATTGGCTTTACTGCACAGGCAGGGCTTGATTATTATATTGGAAAAAAGGTGACGACAGCGGGTTATGGCTTCCGCTACAATAACTATTTCTACGTGCATGCGATGCCCGGTATTATCTATAATCCGTCTCCCAAAACCAATATATCATTGCTGGCAGGGCCTGCATTGGGGATTTATAAAGAAAGTTCCAGCCTCGGGCTCGGAGTAAGTTTGTCGGGTGCGTATCATTTCAACGACCGGATGTCTTTAGGGCCTGTGGCATTATACCGCAAACATGCAGAGGTGGATGCGTTGTGGGCCGCGGGGTTAAGATTGTCTTATGTTTGGTAAAGAAAGGCTTGATGAGATGCTGTGTGTCACCCCGGCCCTGGTTCAGGGTACATTCTGGTTTAAAGAGTATAAGAGCCGGGGTCTCCTCAACGTTGGGGAGACCCCGGCTCTTAATGTACTATACCTGTTATTTTATGAAACCAGGGCCGGGGTGACAGCCAGCACGAGGTTATTTATTGATCCCTTCCAGCGCAAACAGGAATGCATACTGCAGCGCTACATCTTTCAAATAATCAAATCTCCCCGAAGCTCCGCCATGACCGGCTTTCATATTCGTTTTCAGCAAGAGGATATGATTATCAGTTTTCAGTTCTCTAAGTTTCGCCACCCATTTTGCCGGTTCAAAATACTGCACCTGTGAATCATGCAGCCCTGTAAGCACCAGCATATTGGGGTAATCCTTTTTCTCTACATTGTCGTAAGGAGAATATGATTTCATGTAGAAATAACTTTCTTTATTGGCAGGATTGCCCCATTCATCATATTCATTGGTTGTAAGAGGAATGGTTGGGTCAGACATGGTATTGATCACGTCAACAAAGGGTACCTGTGCAATAATGCCATTCCAGAGGTCAGGAGCCATATTGGCAACAGCGCCCATCAGCAATCCACCTGCACTGCCACCCATGGCATAGAGATGTCCTTTGGAGGTATAATGCTGGTTGATCAGGTATTCGCCACAATCAATAAAATCGGTAAAGGTATTTTTCTTCTTCATCATCTTTCCATCTTCATACCACTGGCGCCCCATTTCCTGACCACCGCGTATATGTGCGATGGCATATATAAACCCTCTGTTGAGCAGGCTCAGCCTTGAGTTATCGAAATAAGCGTCCATACTGGCGCCGTAAGAACCATAGCCATACAGCAGCAATGGCGCACTGCCATCTTTTTTTGTATCTTTTTTATACACCAGGGAAACAGGCACTTTGGTGCCGTCTTTGGCTGTTGCATAGATCCTTTCAGATACATAATCGGCTTTGTTGAACCCACCCAGTACAGGTGTTTCTTTCATCAGCTTTTTCTCTTTGCTCTGCATATTGTAATCGTATACAGAGCTGGGAGTAGTGAGTGATGTATAATTGTACCGGAGCGTAGTGGTATTGAATTCAGGATTGGCGCCCACATTGGCTGAATAAGTCGGCTCTCCAAAATCCACATAATGCTCTGCGCCTGATGCGAGTTCCCTGATACGCAGTTTCAGCAATCCTTCTTTTCTTTCAGTGATCACCCAGTAGTCTTTGAATACGGTGATCCCTTCAAGCAATACATCGGAACGATGTGCGATCACATCTTTCCAGTTTTCCCGGCTGGTTTTATCTACCGGTGTTTCCATCAGTTTAAAGTTCTTGGCGTCGAGATTGGTAACGATCAGGAATTTGTCGCCTGAATGATCGATCTCATACAATACATCCTTTATTCTTGGCTGGAACACTTTAAAGCTGCCGCCCGGGGCATCAGCATCAAGGATGCGCAATTCGGAAGAAAGCGTGCCCTGGGAATAGATGACAATATATTTTCTTGATTTGGTCTTGTATACGCCGATATAATTTGTCTGGTCTTTTTCTTCATACACCGGTGCATCTGCTGAAGCGTTTGTTCCGATTATATGCTTTTTGATCTTTTCAGATAAAAGCGTTTCCTGATTATTGGATGTATAAAAAATGGTTTTGTTGTCATTGCCCCAAACAGCATTTCCACCTGTGCCTTTTATTTCATCTTTCAGTATCTCTCCTGTCTCCAGGTTTTTGATGTAAATAGTGTACTGGCGGCGTGATACTTTATCAATGCCAAAAGCCATCATTTTATTATCCGGGCTGATGCTGAAACCTGCGGCAGCAAAATAGCCGCTTCCTTCTGCCATTGCATCTGCATCCAGCAAGATCTCTTCCGGAGCATCGAGGCTGCCTTTTTTACGGCAGTATTTGTAGTATTGTTTGCCTTCATCCGTTCTGCGATAGTAGTAGTAACCATTATCAAATACAGGAACGCTTTCATCCTTTTCCTTGATCCTTGATTTGATCTCGGTAAAAAGGTCGGCCTGCAATTGTTTGGTGCCCGACATCATCGTGTCCATGTAAGTATTTTCAGCAGTAAGGTATTCCACCACACGGGTGCTGTCAGGACCTTTCTTGAAATAATCATTCATCCAGTAATAGTCGTCCGTGCGGGTATCGCCATGCGCGGTAAACTGTACTGGTTTTTTATCTGCAACAGGAGGTTTGATGCCTTCCGGCCATTTATAAGGTTGCCTTTCCACTGTGGTATCTGTATTCTTACACGAAAAGATGATAAGGGCCATCAAGGCCAGCAGAAGTTTAGGTCGTTGCATAAAAAGGATTTAGTATGGGAATATACAAAGACCGGCTGAAATGAAAAAAGCCCCGGAGGAGCTTTTTTCATTTTAACACGAATAATACACGAGTGGTATACTATTAATGAGCTTTATCTGCTGAAAGTCCTGCTTTCAGATACTCACTGTTCAAACGTGAAATATTAGTGATAGAGATCTCTTTGGGGCAAACTGCTTCGCAGGCTTCGGTGAACGTACAGGAGCCAAAGCCTTCTTTATCTGCCTGTGCCACCATATTCAGCACCCTGTTTTTCCGCTCCACATCACCTTGCGGAAGCAAAGCGAGGTGTGATACTTTGGCAGATACAAAGAGCATGGCTGATGAGTTTTTACAGGCTGCCACGCAGGCGCCACATCCGATACAGGCTGCTGCTGCAAATGCTTTATCTGCATTCTCTCTTTCGATCGGGATCGTATTGCCATCAACAGACACGCCGGTGTTTACAGAAATATAGCCACCAGACTGAATGACCCTGTCGAAAGCGGAACGGTCAACTACGAGGTCCTTTACTACAGGAAATGCATTAGCCCTCCAGGGTTCTACCACAATGGTGTCGCCGTCTTTGAATGCACGCATGTGCAACTGGCAGGTAGTAGTGCCATGCCAGGGGCCATGAGGGCGGCCATTGATATACATCGAGCACATGCCACAAATACCTTCACGGCAGTCATGATCAAATGCGATAGGGTCCTTTCCTTCGTGGATGAGTTGTTCATTCAGCACATCAAACATTTCAAGGAACGACATTTCTGAAGAAATATCCTTTACCTGGTAGGTCTCAAAATTTCCTTCTGCAGTTGCATTTTTTTGTTTCCAGACCTTAAGCGTAAGATTCATTGAATAGTGCTCCATATTGAAACCTTTAAACTTTTAAAACTTATTTGTAGTTGCGCTGTGTAGGTTTGATCATATCATACTTCAGCTCTTCCTTATGTAATTGCCAGTTGCTATCTCCTTTTGATTCCCAGGCGGCTACATACATATATTGATCATCATTACGCAGTGCTTCACCTTCTTCCGTCTGGCTTTCTTCCCGGAAATGGCCGCCGCAGCTTTCATTCCTTTCCAGCGCGTCTTTACACATCAGTTCGCCCAACTCCATGAAATCCGCTACCCTACCGGCTTTATCCAGCTCTGTATTCATTTCTTCAATACCGCCGGGGATGCGTACATCGCTCCAGAATTCTTTTTTCAATTGTTGTATTTCGCCGATCGCTTCTGTCAGCCCTTTTGCATTACGGGCCATTCCGCATTTCTCCCACATGATCTTGCCGAGGCGTTTGTGAAAGCTTTCTACGGATTGTGATCCTTTAATGTTCATCAGTTTATTGATCCTTTCTGTTACGCCGGCTTCTGCTTTTTCAAAAGCTTCGTGCGTGATGGGGATAGGCTTGGTAGCGATCTCGTCTGCCAGGTAATTACCGATAGTGTAAGGAATGACAAAGTATCCATCAGCCAGGCCCTGCATCAATGCAGATGCACCGAGACGGTTGGCGCCGTGGTCACTGAAATTGGCTTCACCTAATGCATAAAGACCGGGAATATTGGTCATCAGTTCATAATCCACCCAGAGACCGCCCATGGTGTAGTGTACCGCAGGATAGATACGCATCGGCACTTCATAAGGGTTTTCACCGGTGATCTTTTCATACATGTCGAACAGGTTGCCATATTCTTCTTTCACCACTTCCTTGCCCAGGCGAACCAGTGTTTCCTGGTCAGGGTTTTCGATGCCATGCTTGCTGGCTTCTGCCCTTCCGTATTTATTGATGAGATTGTACCTGAAATCGAGATAAACCGCTTGTTTGGTAGTACCCACTCCATAACCAGCATCACATCTTTCCTTTGCAGCCCTTGAAGCCACGTCGCGGGGAACGAGGTTTCCGAATGCAGGGTATCTCCTTTCGAGATAATAATCCCTTTCATCTTCCGGGATATCGTTGGCTTTGCGCGGATCGTTTTGCTTTTTAGGTACCCAGATACGTCCGTCATTCCGTAATGATTCAGACATCAGCGTCAGCTTGCTCTGGTGGTCGCCGGTTACGGGAATACAGGTAGGGTGAATTTGGGTAAAACAGGGATTGCCGAAGTAGGCTCCTCTTTTATGTGCTTTCCATGCGGCGGTAACATTGCTGCCCATCGCATTGGTAGAAAGATAGAACACGTTGCCATAGCCACCGGTACAAAGCAGTACAGCATGGCCAAAATGCCTTTCAACTTTTCCGCTGATCAGATCACGGGCGATAATGCCTCTTGCTTTCCCATCGATCATTACCACGTCCAGCATTTCGTGGCGGCTGAACATTTGAACGCTGCCCAATGCTACCTGGCGTTCCAGGGCCTGGTAAGCACCGATCAGCAATTGCTGACCTGTTTGACCGGCTGCATAGAACGTCCTTTTTACCTGTGTGCCACCGAAAGAGCGGTTATTTAATAAGCCACCATATTCACGTGCAAAGGGAACACCCTGAGCCACGCACTGGTCAATGATATTTACACTTACTTCAGCAAGGCGGTGCACGTTTGCTTCGCGTGAGCGGTAGTCGCCACCTTTAATGGTATCGTAGAACAAACGGAAAACAGAGTCGCCATCATTCTGGTAATTCTTGGCTGCGTTAATGCCACCCTGTGCTGCGATCGAGTGTGCACGGCGGGGTGAATCCTGGAAGCAAAATGCTTTTACGCGGTAACCCAGCTCGCCGAGAGAAGCGGCTGCAGAAGCACCGGCCAGGCCTGTGCCCACTACAATGATCTCTAGCTTTCTTTTATTGGCAGGGTTGACCAGTTTGCAATGACCTTTATAATCTGTCCATTTATCTTCCAGTTTTCCTGCAGGAATTTTTGAATCTAACATAACCGAGGATTTCTCTTATTAGTATGATTAGAATGATTTCAATTTAACTTGAATGACATGATCGTCATTTCTTATACCCAGCCCATGTAAAAACTGATGGGCATCAGGGCAAATGCCAGCGGAACAATGATGGAAAAACCAATTCCCAGGCCATTGATCAGTCTGATATATTTATGGTTGGTCAAACCAAGTGTACGGAATGCGCTTTGGAAGCCATGCACCAGGTGCCAGGCAAGGGAAATGCAACCCAGCACATACAGTATCACGATGCCGATATTATCCGTGAAAACAGCAGCCATGCGCCCAAACAGGTCATGATACTCTTTTCCGTCAATATAAGTTGGTTCCAGGCCGGTGATCCGCGAAGGCACCCAGAAATGGGAAATATGCATGATCAGGAACAGGAGGATCAGGGTGCCGAGCAGGCCCATGGATTTCCTGTACCAGGCAGAACCTTTACTGCCCATTTTTACTGCATAACCTTTTTTCCTGTTGGAGCGGTTCTGGAATTCCAGTGCAAGGCCCTGGATAATGTGGAGAAGAAAACCGGCAAATAAGCCGATCTCCAATACACGTGGCACTACGTTCGCTCCCATGAAATGGGCGGCTTTGTTGAACATAACCCCATCGTCCATTGCCCAGATACAGGCATTCAGACCAACGTGAACCACTAAAAATGCAATCAGGAACAAACCGGATAAACTCATTATGAGTTTCTTTCCGACAGAAGATGTGAAGAAATCAGACCATTTCATCAGTATATTCTTTTATTTAATCCGTCGCTGATGGGTCTATCGCTATCAAAACCTGCCTGCTTTTACTTCAGGATAGTGGATATTTTGATAAGGGCGACTCATACGCAAACAAAGTGATGGTGATTAAATTTTTGCAAATTTAGCATCGGATGACGAAAGAATGACAAAAACTTTTACAAAGGTGGAAATACGGCGTGATTTTTCTTTCAATCCACCTTTACGGCATCGTTTCCGTAAAAAAATCATTCCAGCCGCGATAACTGCTCCGCATCAATTTTTTTGAATAAATGAAAGGGTTTATATACACGCCAGTTGTCCAGTTCCATCAATTCGATATACCTGTTCAGCCTGGCTTTCCGGAAATCGTATTGCGTTTGCTCCGGCATATTGAGGCAAACCACCCAGCCATTCTCATCCGCTACTTCCTCATGTAATTCCTCGTAATATTCAGGGTCGCTGCTATGGAAATTCAATACATTTTCGGCAATAAGGATAAATTTATATATCCCTTCATACATAAATTTTTCCAGCACCTCTCTTTTCAGGGTCATCATATCATTCTCGATCGCATCGTTCCACTCTCCTATCAGCTCAATCACGGCATATCCTTCTTCATAATCGGCCATCAGCACTTTCAGGTAAAGTGTGCGGCTGCCGAATTCATCCCATTGCGGATGGATATAATAATTGTAAACAGCCTGGGTGAACTCAAATTCGGAATAATCCCTTCCATAGAAAGGAGATCTCATATCTTCTTCACTTACGTAGATATGACGCCAGTTATAGAAAGGTTCAATATCATGCATAGATCAGCAGGAAAATTTCCTGCTGCAAAGATAAGATCATGATCTTAAAATCGACCGCAGATGATCATAATCAGGCTTCATGAAAAGGCTTTTCTTTTTTTCTTTCATTAATGATTGCAGGGATGCCGGCATATTAACCGGTTTACCTGTAGCCCGCTCCACTGCAGCCGGGAATTTCACAGGATGGGCAGTTTCCAGGAAATAGCCTTTCTGTTCAGGATGCTCAGCCAGATATCGCTGAAGGGCAAGAAACCCGACAGCACCGTGAGGGTCTGCGGTATAGTTGAATTGCCGGTATATATTGCTGATGGCATCAATTGTTTCAGCATCGGAAATACGGTAAGAAGATAGATGGGACTTCAGTTTGGGAAACTGATGGTGGAATATCTCCAGGATACGGACGAAATTGCTGGGATTGCCCACATCCATCGCATTGCTCAGGGTTGGCACTGCAGGCCTTGGTTGATACTGCCCTGTTTGCAGGTATTCTGTCACAATATCATTGGCATTACAAGCTGCTATGAAATGAGCAGCAGGCAATCCCGATGCATTGGCTAAAATACCTGCACAGATATTGCCGAAATTACCACTGGGCA
The DNA here is from genome assembly GCA_001898405.1 of Sphingobacteriales bacterium 44-61. Taxonomy (GTDB): domain Bacteria; phylum Bacteroidota; class Bacteroidia; order Chitinophagales; family Chitinophagaceae; genus Terrimonas_A. Next base: position 138,302 of record MKTW01000019.1, on the reverse strand, counting down.
CAGCTATCACAGGCGGATTGCTTTTATTTTCCCATTGCTTCCAGGCAAGAAAATAATAGAACTGCTGCGGTAGCCATCTCGCTACATTGATTGAATTGGCAGAAGTAAGGAACACCTGGTTGCGAAGGTCCTGGTCGGCAAATGCCTGCTTCACCAATTGCTGGCAGTCGTCAAAACTCCCTTCTATTTCCAGTGCCTTGATATTACGGCCCAGTGTGGTCAATTGTTTTTCCTGCACAGGACTTACCTTGCCTGACGGATAAAGGATCACCACTTCCACTCCTTCCACATCGAGAAAACCATTGGCTACTGCCCCCCCCGTATCACCTGAAGTAGCTACCAGCACGGTCACTTTTTTTGATTCACTGGCAAGGAAATAACCCAGGCAGCGGCTCATGAACCTTGCTCCGATATCTTTAAATGCCAGCGTAGGGCCATGAAACAATTCGAGGGAAGAGATGGAACCTGTTATTTTCACCAGCGGTATGGGAAAACTTAATGTTTCCTTTACAATAGATAAAAGTTTTTCATCCGGTATGCTGTTGCCCACATAAGGTTTTATTACGCGGGAAGCAATTTCTTCATCGGGAATGGCCACAATATTTTCCAGTAGGTCTTTATCCACCTGGGGAATGCTTTCAGGAAAATACAATCCTTTATCAGGTGCCTGCCCCTGTATAGTGGCTTCTCTGAAATCAACGAGCGGGGATTGCTGATTGGTGCTATAGTATTTCAAAACTTAAATTTAATGATTGACAATAGTGATTTCTTCAACGCTGACTCCTTTTTGGTTAACCGTTGTTACGTAGGTATAATACGCAATACCCAATCTTTCATACACTTCTTTCATCGCTGCTTCCACTGCCCGGGCTGTTGTTTCATTTTTACTGAGCATAAAAATAGAAGGCCCCGAACCGGAGATGCCACCACCCAATGCACCTGCTTCTTTACAACTGGCTTTCACTTCATCAAAACCAGGGATCAGGATGCTGCGCACAGGTTCAATGATCACATCTTCGAGAGAGCGCCCAATGAGATCGAGATCGTTTTTTAATAAACCTGCTACAAGCCCTGCAATATTTCCCCACTGGCGGATGGCATCTTTCAGCAACACCTGTTTCCGCAATATTTGCCTTGCATCAGCGGTCCTTACTTCTATCTGCGGGTGAACAACGGTCACATGCAGATCAGGCGATGGTATGGAGATTATGTCCAAAGGATGAATGGAACGGATCAGGCTTACACCGCCAAGTATGCAGGGCGCAATATTATCTGCATGTTTAACACCTGAGGCTAGTTTTTCACCATTCATCGCAAACTGTATCAGCTCATCTGTATTGAAAATATTTCCCAATAAGTGATTGGCTGCAACGGCAGCCCCTGCCGCACTGGCCGCACTTGAACCAATGCCACTGCCAGGCTTAATGTGTTTTTCAATCGTCACTTCAAAACCTGTATTACCACCTATCTTTTCCATAACGGAAAGAAATACCACGCCTGCCACATTCTTTTCCGGATCAGTAGGCAGATTGAATTCATCCCTGTTATGAATGATCACTTTTGGCTCATCCAATAGTGTTACTTCCATAATGTCACAGGGCTCATTCAATGCCAGTCCGAGGATATCAAATCCGCAGACGAGATTAGCCACTGTGCCAGGAGCGTATACTTTTATTTTTCGCATTTTTCTTTGTCTTTAAATTTTATACTCATTTACACGCTCGTAATATATCTGCAAATACGCCGCTTGCCGTTACTTCAGCTCCGGCGCCTGCCCCTTTTACCACCATAGGCTGCTCTGCATACCGGTCAGTATAGAACAATACGATATTGTCTTTTCCATAGAGATGATAAAGGTTATGCGCAGGATCTATATGTTGCAAACCCACTGAAGCATTTCCATTATTGTAAGAAGCAACAAACTTCAGTTTGCATCCGGCTTTACCGGCCTGATCATATAAATTGCGGAAATGCTTTTCTTCTTTAGCCATGGCTGCATAAAAATCACTTACTGACCCCTGCATGCAGGATGCCGGCATAAAACTGTTATTGGCGATCTGGTCCATTTCTATCTGCTCTCCTGTTTCGCGGGCAAGTATCATGATCTTTCGCATTACATCGGTGCCGCTGAGGTCAAGGCGGGGATCAGGCTCTGTGTAGCCTTCATCCTGTGCCTGCTTTACGACATCTGCAAAAGGACGGCTGCCATCATAATTATTGAAAACAAAATTGAGCGTACCGCTTAGCACGGCATCAATACTGTGCACGCGGTCACCACTTCTAAGCAGATCATTCAGCGTGCCGATGATCGGAAGGCCTGCACCTACATTGGTCTCGAATAAGAACTGGCAATTGAATCCACGAGCCAGGTTCTTCAGCTTTTGATAATGCGCATAGGCAGAAGAAGCAGCGATCTTATTGCAGGCTACTACGGAGATGCTTTTCTGCAATAGCTTATCATATATGCCGGCTACTTTATCATCGGCTGTAACATCTACAAAAATGGAATTGCGCAGGTTGCGGCCAATAATGCCTTCTGCAAATGCTTCAAGGCTGGCCGGTTCTCCTTCATCCAGCGCTTTCTTCCATTCTGCCATATCAATGCCTTCTTCACGCATCAGCATTTTGCGGCTGTTGGAAATGCCGATCACTCTTACCTGCAATTTCATTTGCTCCTGCAGGAATTGCCGTTGCTGGTGCAACTGACCTAATAATTTTGCTCCTACATTACCAGTGCCGGCAATAAAGAGGTTGACCTGTTTGTAGGTAGTTTCAAAAAACTCTTCATGCAACACGTTGATCGCCTTGCGGACATCTTTGGTGGAAATAACCGCAGAGATGTTTTTTTCCGAAGAGCCCTGTGCAATAGCCCGGATATTCACGCCATTCTTCCCCATTGCGCTGAACATGCGGCCACTGATGCCGGGATGGCTTTTCATATTCTCTCCTACCAATGCTACAATGGATAATCCGTTTTCAATAGCCAGCGGCTCCACTTTTTGCAAAGTGATCTCGTTTGCAAAAGCCGCGTCTACCACCTGCTTGGCAGCAAAGGCAGCGCTCGCATCCACTGCCACGCAGATGGAATGTTCTGAAGAGCTTTGTGTGATCAGGATCACATTGATCCGTTCATTGCTTAGTGCTTCAAATAAACGTTTGGAAAAACCCGGGATCCCGATCATGCCGCTGCCTTCAAGGCTCAGCAGTGCAATATTATTGATGCTGGATATGCCGCGTACGATATTGCCGTTGCGGGTGGCAACCGATTCGATCAGAGTGCCTTCATCCTGCGGAGCAAATGTGTTCTTGATCCTTACCGGGATGCCTTTGCTCATCACCGGTTGGATAGTGGGAGGATAAATTACTTTAGCACCGAAATGTGATAGTTCCATTGCTTCCTGGTAAGAGATATGCGGAATGATGCGTGCATTGGCCGTGAGGCGGGGATCGGCTGTCATCATACCACTCACGTCAGTCCATATTTCAAGATTGGAAGCATTGAGGGCGGCGGCAAGTATCGCTGCTGTATAATCTGAACCGCCTCTGCCAAGCGTGGTAGTGATCCCTTTCTTATCTGCAGCAATAAAACCGGGCAGCAGGAATAAATGATGATCGGCTGAAGCAAAAAACTGACGGATATTTTCTGCAGTCGTTGCAAAATCAACTTCTGCTGCAGTGAAATTGGAATTGGTAACGATCAGTTCGCGGCTGTCCTTCCATACTACATCAACCCCCATTGATTGAATAGTGGCTGCAATAATGCGTGAAGAAAGCCATTCACCATAACTGCCTATACGGTCTTTTGAACGAGGGGTCAGCTCCCTTAATAAAAAGATACCACTGCAGATATCTTCAATTTCATTGCAACTCTTTTTCACCAGGCTCAATAACTGGCTTTGTTGTGCAACCGGTATTAATTGTTTTACTGCTTCAAGGTGGCGTTGCTCCACCACTGCCAGTTTTTCTTTGTACGATTCATCGCCTTCTGCCGCCAGTGAAGAGGCGGAGAGCAAAAGGTCTGTAACACCACCCAGTGCAGATACGATGACTATTGTTTTATCTTTTTTATCTGCATCAGTTACAATGCCGACTACTTTCCTGATATTTTCAGCATTGGCTACAGAAGTGCCGCCAAACTTTAAAACCTGCATATCCTTATTGTATGTTTAAAATGAAGTAATGAGATACTATCTCAGTGAACGTAGGCTCTAGTAGCCCCAGGGGTGATATGATTAAGTATAATCCGCTTTAGCGGATTGTTGTAATCGTAGTGGTAATAATAATAGCCGTAGTTGCAACAGGGGATGTTGCAATCGAGGATGAAATGATATGGTTATTATTATCTACCAAAATAGTAGGATAGAGATGCAATATAGAGAAGAATTATGAAAGAATAAAAAAAGGATGCTAATTTCAGCATCCTTTTTTTATTATGCATTTACTGATTCAGTTGCTTTCTTCACACTTCCATATTTAACTAACAGTTGTTTTGCTTTTTCATAATCAGTCCAATCAAGCCTTGTCATCAGCATTTTCACACCACGGTCGATCAGTTTTTCATTGGTGAGTTGCATGTTCACCATTTTATTGTCTTCCACCCTTCCAAGCTGGATCATTGCGGAAGTGGAGATCATGTTCAATACCAGTTTTTGCGCAGTGCCGCTTTTCATGCGTGTGCTGCCTGTTACGAATTCAGGCCCTACCACTACCTCGATCGGGAAATCGGCGGCTGCACTGACGGGTGAGTCTGGATTGCAGGATATGCTGCCGGTAACAATGCCGTGCTTCCTGCATTCTTCGAGTGCGCCTATCACATAGGGCGTGGTGCCACTGGCTGCGATGCCGATCACTACATCTTTATCAGAAACATTGTATGCCTGCAGGTCCTTCCAACCCTGCTCACGGTCGTCCTCTGCAAATTCTATGGCTGTGGTAATGGCTTTGTCGCCACCTGCAATTACTGCTATCACCAATCCATAAGGAACGCCATAAGTAGGCGGGCATTCACTGGCATCCACCACTGCCAACCTGCCGCTGGTGCCGGCGCCGATATAGAACAGGCGGCCGCCCATCAGCATCTTATCACTTACTGCTTCTACCAGTTTTTCGATTTGGGGAATGGCTGCTTCCACAGCAGCAGGAACAACTTGATCTTCTTTGTTGATATTATCCAGTAGTGTTCTTATACTCATCTTTTCAAGGTGACGATAAGAACTGTCTTTCTCCGTAATTTTTTCAAATGCCATGTAACCTCTTTTAACTATGATATTCTATCAGCCCTGTCATGGGCTTTTTTATAACCTTTCCTAATTCAAATTCATAGCTGTGACATAATTGGGCCAGCACATCGCGGAACCCATAAGCCACGCTGCCCACAAAGTTCACCGGATGCGACCATATTTCCCGGTATTTACATAAATGATTAAAGAAAAAATCGTTTAAACCGTCCTCAATGATGTTTTCGATCATGTAATGGTTGCGGTTTTCTGCAAGGAAGCGGGCAAAACTGGCCAGGTAGCGGTTGGGTAATGGCTTTTTGTATACGTTTTCGAGGATCTCAGCAGCATTGGTCATATAAGTCAGGTCAAACCTTCCACGCAGTTCATCATCAAAAGTGCCATAGAGGTAATATTGAATTACTTTCTTCCCGAGATAAGCTCCACTGCCTTCATCTCCGAGCACATAACCCAGGCCCGGACTGTTTTTCAGGATCTTTTTACCATTATAAAAACAGGAATTGGAACCTGTCCCCAATATCGCTGCCACACCTTTTTCGTCTCCGCATAAAGCACGGGCTGCCGCCAGCATATCATGTGTGACCTGCAGGGTGCCTGCTTCCGGGAAAACTTTCCGGAGGGCTTTTTTAACCAGTGTTACATTGTCCGGGTTAGCACAACCCGTACCATAATAATAGATCTCATCCACTTCCGCCTTCTTTAATTCAGGCTTCAGTTCTTTCAGCAGCAGTTCCCTGATCTGGTCTGCATTGAGGAAATAAGGGCTGATCCCCTGGGTGATGACTGTTTTGATTTTTCCATGACCCACCAAAGTCCATTCTGACTTGGTAGCGCCGCAATCTGCAATTAATTTAACCGAAGGCATGATATGGGTTTACGTTTTGGTTTATCGTTTCAGAGTGGGGAATGCCAGGTTATTGGGAAATGTTTAACAAGTGAATAACCATAAACCTGGCTGCCAAAAGGGGGCAACAAACCACAAACAATAAACTTTCTCTATTTTGCGTCAAATTTCAGCAAAATAAATGATGGGCAATAAAAAATTACAAGTTTGGTTACCTCTTCTTTTTTCGGTGGTATTGATAGCAGGAATGTTTTTCGGTTATAAAATGAACAAAGGCGGCTCTGCAAAGGGCTTTTTTCAAAGTAGTAAACCCAGCTCTCTACAGGAAGCGCTTGACCTGATACGGACAAAATATGTGGACCCTGTAAGCACCGATTCTTTACAGGGAGGCGCCATCCAGGAAATGATGAGCAAGCTGGACCCCCACTCCGTTTATTTCCCCCCTGTTGAACTGAAAGCGGTGAATGAAGACCTGGCCGGCAATTTTGATGGCATCGGGGTTGAGTTCAATGTTTTCAGCGACACGGTCAATGTAGTATATGTAGTGCCCGGTGGCCCCAGCGACCAGGCAGGGCTGCAGATCGGCGATAAGATCGTAGCCGTGAATGATTCTACACTGGTAGGAGTTTCTTTAGCGAGGATCAAGGAATTCATCCGTGGCGAAAGAGGGTCTGTGGCCACACTTAAATTGGTAAGGAACGGTAAGGAACAAATGATCAATGTAAAACGTGGCAGCATTCCTGTTCCCTCCATTGATGCGGCTTATATGATTGATAAAACAACCGGTTATATCAAGCTGAACAAGTTTACTGAAAACAGCTATGAAGAATTTATGGAGGCCATGGAAAACCTGCAGAAACAGGGATTGAAAGAACTGATCTATGACCTGCGTGGCAATGGCGGTGGTTACATGAATGAAGCGATCGAAATGGCGGATGAGTTCCTGGATGGGGACAAGCTGGTAGTGTATACAGAAGGCGTGCACACCAAGAAAAAAGAATACCGCTGCAAACGTCCGGGACTTTTTGAAAAAGGAAAACTGGTGATACTGATCGATGAACTGTCTGCCAGTGCCAGTGAAGTGCTGGCTGGTGCGCTGCAGGATTGGGACCGGGCGATCATTGTAGGCCGCCGCAGCTTTGGCAAAGGTCTGGTGCAGGAGCAATACCAGCTTAGCGACGGCTCAGCCCTTCGCTTAACGGTAGCTCGCTACTACTCTCCTTTGGGACGCAGTATTCAGCGGCCTTACGATAAAGGCAAGAAAGTGTATATGGATGAAATATGGGAACGCTACTCCAATGGCGAAGCGCTATATGCCGATTCCAATAAGATACATAATGGCAGGGAATACAAAACACCTTCCGGGCATATTGTATTCGGTGGCGGCGGCATCATGCCAGATTTCTTTGTTCCTATTGACACATCTACTTATCCGATCAGTATCAACAAACTGTTTACAAGCGGCAGCTTTAATAGTTTCGTGTATACTTATTATCTGCAACACCGTAAGGAGATAGATCAATACAGCTCAGCGGCAGATTATGCAGAGCATTTTGGGAAGTTTGATCAGTTATGGAATGAGTTTGTCCAGTATGCGGCAGCCCGCGACTCTGTCAATCTTGTTTTGCTTACCGCTCGCCAGAAAGAAACTTTACAACGCCGGTTGGAAGCGTTCCTGGGAAGATTCCGTTGGCGGAATACAGGTTATTTCCAGGTATTGAATCATGAGGATGCCGTAATTGCGAAGGCGATGGAAGAGATCAAGAAATAAGAAAAAGCCTCCTGAGTCCAGGAGGCTTTTTTATTGTCTGCTGTGTGATCAAAAATCTCTTAGGGCTTATCAGTCTTATTCTCATCCCACCATTTCTTCTCCACTTTATAAGAACCATACAATCCCAAACCACCTCCGATAGCGATCAGAGCAAAATAGATTGCTTCGTTTTCATTGCGGTGTATGCTTGGCAGCATGTAGGCATCCAGGATATAAGCCAGGAATAAGCCGCCTCCTGCACCAATCAGCAGAAATCCCCATTTCAGGTTTTTATAAGGCGCCGGGCGATTGGCAAATTCCTTCGGGTTCAGGCCTTTTTCTATCATGGCAAGGTTTTCCCTTTTCTGCATATAGATGATTCCGAAGACCAGTAAAAAGAAGCTCAGTGGGATCAGTATCGCGACGAGCATTTCAGTAGCTTGCATAACTAATTATTTATTATTGTTTTAATTGTTGTTCTTGTTCTCTATGACTATGGTTTGTTGAGCCAGGTTACAGCCATTAAGAACTTTTTTCAAAAACCGGCTTACAACAATTAAGACTACGACCGTTGGAACCAGGTTACAGTTGATACGGCCAATAAAATAAACGTATTTTGCTGTAACCAAAATCTTTCACCGGTTGTCTTAGTTCCTGTATGTCGCCAGGTTTAAATGATAATGAGCTCATTAGCAAAGTGCTAGGAGGAGATCAGCAGGCTTATGCCCTGTTGGTCGACCGCTATAAAAGTTATGTTTTCACGTTGGCGCTCCGTTTTACGAAGAACCGGGAGGATGCAGAGGAAGTGTCGCAGGACATATTTGTAAAAGCCTACCGCGCCCTGGCCGATTTCAGGGGAGCTTCAAAATTCAGTACCTGGCTGTATACAATTGTAAATACCACATGTATCACTTTCCTGCGGAAAAAACGCCTGGAAGTGCATTCGCTTGACAATGAGAAAGTATTTGAAGTGGCCGATAGCCAGGATTCCGGATTCCGGGCCAACCTGGTAGAACAGAAATCGCGGATCGCCATGGTGAACCAGGCCATTGCCCTGTTAAGCACAGATGATGCAGAGATTATAACTTTGTTCTATAAAGGAGAACAAACACTCGAAGAGATCGCCCGGATATTAGGCATTGAAGCCAATGCCGTGAAAGTACGGCTTCACCGGGCAAGAACAAGATTGAAAGAAAAGATGCAAAAACATTTTGCAGCAGAAGTAAATGATTTGACCTGATCCTAAATTTATTGATATGAGTGTACAACCTACTATAGAAGAACGTCTTTGGGAATACATCGACGGAATGGCCACTCCTGAAGAAAGGACTGTGATCGATCAGTTGATCGAAGCAGATGCCGAATGGCGCGCCAAATACGGCGAGCTGCTGGAAACTCATCAAATGATGCAGGCTTCTGAACTGGAAGAACCTTCCATGCGGTTTACCAAAAATGTAATGGAAGAAATAGCCCTATTGCAAATTGCACCAGCCGCCAAAACCTACATCAATAAAAAGATCATCTGGGGCATTGCTATTTTCTTTATCACCATGATCGTTGGTTTCCTGATCTATGGTATCGGTCAGGTACAATGGAGCAGCGGCTCATCCTCATCTTCACCTATTCCGATTGATCTGAGCAATATTGATTTCAGTAAAATGTTCAACAATACCTACATCAATATATTTATGATGATGAACATGATACTTGGATTGTTCCTGTTCGACCGTTACTTAGCCAACAAACGCAAAAAAACCTTTTCCAACAAATAACGTATGACACTATTTTAAATGACTCCTTCCCGTTCTTCCCGCCTTACCGGTAAAAAACTTACCGGTAAGGCGGGAAGAACGGGAAGGAAACAGTTTGTACAGATTAACTGCTCCTATCTGTTGTTCCTGTCCTTATATTTTTGTTTCATACCCGTTTTCGCCTCCTTCCGCATACTCTTGTATTTTTCAAATTGCTCTTCCGTCAGCACTGCTTTCAATTCCTTGCTCTTTTCTGCATTATCAGCTTTCATTGTTTTCAGCTTTGCCAACCTTGTGCCTTCTTCTTTCAAAGCTTCTGTGTTCTTCTGTGCATACTTCAGATTGATATCATATACTTTATTGTATTGATCATCTGAAAGTGTAAGCTCAGTTTTCATTTTGTCAGTGATGCCTTTCGCACGTGACTCAGGTGAATGTGCTGTGGAATCCTTTTGCGCAGAAGCCTGCATTATCACAAAAGACAAAGCGAGCATTACTCCTGCCCTTTTCAAACCAGTGGAAAATTTCATGTTGATCGTTTTTTTTGCCCGCCGAAGCCTTGGCGAAGGCTGGCGCGTGAATAAATAATTAATAACAGGCTTATAGATCGTGCAAAACACAGAAAGTTTAATAATCGTACCTTTGGCCGGCCTTATTCACTTCCAAAAACCTTGTAATGAACATTAAAAACAACATTCTCGAAACGATTGGCAATACCCCCCTGATCCGGCTTAATAAAGTGACCAAAGAACTTCCCTGTACTGTGCTGGCAAAAGTGGATTATTTCAATCCCGGTAACTCTATTAAGGACAGGATGGCACTCAAAATGGTGGAAGTGGCTGAGCAGGAAGGCAAATTGAAACCGGGCGGTACTATTATAGAAGGCACCAGCGGCAACACAGGTATGGGCCTGGCCCTGGCAGCCGTGGTAAAGGGTTATAAATGTATTTTCGTTACCACCGATAAGCAGTCTAAAGAAAAAGCAGATATCCTGAAAGCAGTAGGCGCTGAAGTGATCGTTTGCCCTACCAATGTATTGCCTGAAGACCCCCGCAGTTATTACAGTGTGGCAAAGCGTTTGGCAAAGGAAGTCCCCAATTCCTATCACATGAACCAGTATGATAACCTGGCCAACCGGCTTGCACATTATGAAACCACTGGTCCTGAGATATGGGAACAGACCGATGGCAAAATCACCCATCTTGTATGCACGGCCGGAACAGGTGGTACGATCACCGGCACAGCCATGTTCCTGAAAGAAAAAAATCCGGATATACAGGTATGGGCAATCGATGTGTATGGTTCATTGCTCACAAAATATTTCCGTACCGGTGAGATCGATATGAATGAAGTGCATCCTTATATCAGTGAAGGTTTTGGTGAAGATTTTGTGCCGCAGAACTATGATATGAGCGTGATCGATTATTTTGAGCAGGTAACAGATAAGGATGGTGCTGTGATGGCACGCAAACTGGCCCGCGAAGAAGGTATATTCTGTGGATACAGTGCCGGTAGCTGCCTCCAGGGATTGATGCAGTTAAAAGGAAAACTGAAGAAAGATGACCTGGTGGTTTGTATTTTCCATGATCATGGTAGCCGTTATGTAGCGAAGATCTATAATGATCAATGGATGATCGAAAGAGGGTTCCTGGATGTGAAGACATTCAAGGATGTGGTGAGCTCGAGAGGTACTAAGCGCCTGATCACGGTAGAACCGCAGCAAACAGTGGCTGAAGCAGTGGAACTGATGAAGAAATATGATATCGAGCAAATACCGGTCATGAATGGTGAAGGGCCTATCGGAGCGATCAGTGAAGGCGGCCTTTTCCAGAAAGTTTTCAACAACCCGGAGATCAAGAGTTCGAAGGTGGAGGACGTGTTGGAACCGGCCCTGCCCGTTGTAGCATTTGATACTCCGATTGAGAAATTAAGTCCCCTGATCCACAAAGGCAATGGCGCTGTGATGGCAAAAGATGAAGCCGGCAACTATCATATCGTTACCAAGTATGATATGTTAGAGGCGTTAGGGAAATAATACGCACAATAATAATGTGAATCAAAATGAGTATAGAAAAAGGGCTCCGGTAACGTTACCGGAGCCCTTTTATCGTAAATATACTAGTTTTTAAAACGTTGTTTTTACAATTGTAAACGAGATGGTTTACGATGAATGTGGGAAATACTGATGCTGCGAAATCGGTCAAAACTGCGCTATATTATTAAAGCTTTCATAATTAATTTTGTTGCAGAAGTTGATTGATAAACAATCCCTAACAAATCCAATACCAATAACCCGATCCAATAACTTAAGAGAAACCCAACAAAATCCAATTCTTTAGAAAAAAACCAAAACGAAAAATCCAATATCGGTCAACTTCCTTCTTTGAAAAACCAATATCCAATCGATCCTTAGAAAAAACCAAAGTCCAAGAATCCTGAAACACACCAAAGATCCAAGAAAAAACCGTCCAAACGTCCAATCCATCCTTGAAGACCTCAAGTCACCGTGTCCAAATCCATGAAAAGAATTAAGTCCAGAATCCTCCTGCTAAAGGCAACTTTAGCGGGGGGCGCGGTGAAACTTAAAAGTGTCATTTAACACCATTAAACAGTTTTCCCGATCGTGTTAAGCAGTCTCTCGCTCTGATAAAGAAGTTTATCTTCGATTAAAAATTTTCATGACTGCTTTTGCTGATCAAACAGGGAGGACTGTTTTTTTATTGTCCCCACTCCAACGTATCATCTCTCTTGTTCCTTCTCAAACTGAATTGCTGGCCGACCTCGGTCTGCAGGAAGAAGTGATCGGCATTACCAAATTCTGCATCCATCCATCCGAATGGTTCCGAAACAAAAAAAGGATCGGCGGCACCAAACTGTTGAATATGGAACTGATCCATCAGTTGCAGCCTGATCTTATCCTTGCCAATAAAGAAGAGAATGTAAAAGAGCAAGTGGAGGAACTGGCGGCTCATTTTCCTGTTTGGACCAGCGATATACATACTCTGGAAGGTGCTTATGATATGATCCGCGAAATAGGCAGCATCACCGGGAAATCGGACGCCGCGGCCCGGATCATTGCACAGGTAAAAGCCGGTTTTGCGGCATTGCCTGTTCCACCCCGTAAACCTAAAGCTGCTTACCTGATCTGGAAATCTCCTTATATGACCGTGGGCAACGACACGTTTATTCATTCCATGCTGGATATGGCCGGTTACGAAAATGTTTTTGCAAACAGCAGCCGTTATCCTGTAATTACAATTGAAGAACTGCAGGCTTCCGCCTGTGAATATCTCTTTCTTTCTTCAGAGCCTTATCCTTTCAGCCAAAAGCATATTGACGAATTGCAACCCTTTCTTCCCGATACAAAGATCCTCCTTGTGGATGGTGAAATGTTTAGCTGGTATGGAAGCAGATTGATACATGCGCCGGCTTATTTCAAGTCGCTGACATCATCTATTTAAATTACCTTTCCATTATGAGCACCAATAAACCTTCCCGCAAAAAGCCCATGTACCCTGTGAGCCGTGAGCTTCGCTCCTACCTGCGGCATCATGGAAGGGAAGTGAAACTGCCGGTTTCCTATACTGATTTATTGAACTACACTTTTTCAGTGCCCATTAAAGACAAGAACGGAAATGATACACTCTGGGAAAAAACTATTTATGATAAACGGGAATGGGATTTTATAAGAGAAGGGTTGGTGAAGATCTATGCTATTCTTAAAACCGAAGGTGATTTTAGTTTTACCAGCCATCTTGATGTAGCGCGCGTGGATTATTGTACGTTTGGCAATTCACATCCATTCCGCATCAGGATAGTGAATAAGTATAATGATAACTATGATCATTACTATATAAAAATTGCCGATGCTTCCAGGATCTATGGTTTGGAACTGGAGCATATCCTTTCACCCAACCGGATGACTTTTTTTACAGACAGGGAAACCCTCGTGGAAGAACATATTCCGGGCATCCCCGGTGATCTTTTTATTCAGCAGATGTTGAATGATCCGGGAACCAACAGGATCAGGCTCGCAAAAGAATTTGTAAAATTCAATGAGCGTTGTTTCGTCAGGTTGCTGGGGGATATGAGAAGCTATAACTTTGTGGTAGACGTTACGCCGGATATAGAGGATTATCAATACCGCATCAGGGCAATTGATTTTGATCAGCAGAGTTATGAAGGCCGGAAGAATTTTTATCTGCCACAGTTCTTCAAGGAGAATAATTCGTATGTCAACTTATGTCTCTCTCATTTGAATAAGGAATCCATGGCGCAATACCAGGCCGAAGAAAGAACACTGATCACTTTCCGCCTGGCATCATCCCGGTACAGGATCAAGGAACTGCTCGATATTATGTCGACTGATGAAATATCCACACAAACCAAGATCATTGAGTTGAAAAACGGATTGAATGAACACCTGAATACTACTGCCTTCAACCGCTGCCAATCGATGGGCCAGGTGGTAAAACGCCATTTAAAACAAACCCTGCAAAAAAACCTGCTGCTGGTGCAGAGAAACCTGGGGAAAAGCATGGATTGATCCGCAGATATAAAAAAAGAGGTAAATACAGAAATAGATTATATTAGCGCCTCTTTTGAACGATTGCGCCACTATGATCCATTAATAATCAATTAAAGAAGATCCACAATGAGCAAGTACAAAGCCGGGGTGCTGTTTGGTAAAGAACTGGAAGCACTCTACAATGACGCAAAAGAAAACCAATTTGCTTTACCAGCAGTAAATACAATTGGTACCAATACGATCAATGCTACCCTTGAAACAGCCGCTAAGGTAAATTCACCAGTTATCATTCAATTCTCCAATGGTGGTGCGCAATTCATTGCCGGTAAAGGAATGCCAAATGACAAGCTGCAGGGCAATATTTCCGGTGGCGTATCTGGCGCTCTCCATATCCATAATGTCGCAAAATATTATGGTGTGCCTGTTGTGTTGCATACCGACCATGCTGCTAAAAAATGGCTTCCCTGGATTAGCGGTTTGCTGGACGCCGGTGAGCAATTCTATAAAGAGAAAGGACAACCCCTTTTCAGCTCTCATATGCTCGATCTGAGTGAAGAGCCGATTGAAGAGAATATCCATACATCAGTTGAATATTTCAAGCGCCTTGCTCCACTGGGCATGAGCATCGAGATTGAACTGGGTGTTACCGGTGGTGAAGAAGATGGAGTGGACAACAGCGATGTGGAGAACAGCAAACTGTACACACAACCAGCCGATGTGGCTTATGCTTATAAAGAGCTCAGCAAAGTAAGCAATATGTTTACCGTAGCAGCAGCTTTTGGTAATGTACATGGTGTGTACAAACCTGGTAATGTAGAACTCCGCCCGGAAATATTGCACAATAGCCAGGTATACGTTCAGAAAGAATTTAAAACAGCTGATCCCAAGCCTGTATACTTCGTATTCCACGGAGGTAGTGGTTCACCACAGCACCAGATCCGCGAAGCGATCAGCTATGGCGCTATCAAAATGAATATTGATACCGACCTGCAATGGGCTTTCTGGGAAGGCGTATTGAACAATTATAAAAAGAATGAAGGCTACCTGCAGGGACAATTGGGTAACCCTGAAGGTGAGGACAAGCCGAATAAAAAGCATTACGATCCCCGTGTATGGCTGCGTAAAGGCGAAGAGAGCTTTATCAAACGCCTCGAAGAAGCATTTGGAGATCTGAATTGCATCAACCGCAACGCATAATCAGGAAACAAAAAGGTTTAAACCCTAAATGATAGTACCGGTAAGCATAGCTGGATTTATTCAGCCATGTTTACCGGTTTTTTTAGTGCAATTCTCATTGAATATTTATTTTTAGATACAAATCTTTATATGATCTCCTATAACCCAAAAGAATGGTTCACCTTTATTTTCCGTATCCATAAAGCTGATACAGTCCGCCAACTGGCCCCGCTGATCCTGGGCATTTGCGTGTATGCCGGGCTTGTCGCCTACCTGGAGCTGGAATACTGGAGGCTTTCTGATAAAAGCTATGTAAAAAATATCCCAGTTATGCACAGCCTGCTGGGCTTTGCGATCTCCATGCTCCTGGTGTTCCGGACCAATACGGCTTATGACCGTTGGTGGGAAGGGCGCAAACTCTGGGGCAGCCTGGTCAACAACAGCCGGAACCTGGCGCTTAAGCTGAATGTGATCCTGCCTGCTGAAGAAAAATCCCAACGCTCATTTTTCCGTAAAATCATCCCTGCCTATGCTTATGCTTTGCATAATCACCTGCATAAGGAACAGACCAGGATCGAGCTGTTTGAGGACGAAGAGCATAAACATATCTTCAATAAAATTGACAGGGAAAAGCATGTTCCCAACCAGGTGGCCAGCCTGATATTCCAGCATATACAGCAATTGCATCAGCAGGGAAAGATCAGCGGGGAGCAGCTCATTTTCCTTAACACCGAGCTGCAGTCTTTTACCGATATCTGCGGCGCCTGTGAACGGATCAAGAACACTCCCATTCCTTTTTCCTATAGCGTGTTTATCAAGAAATTTATCTTTATTTATATCATGACACTTCCTTTTGGGTATGTGTTCCAACTCGGGTTTTATGTGATACCGGTAGTGGCCTTTATTTTTTATGTGCTGGCCAGCCTTGAGCTCATCGCTGAGGAGATCGAAGACCCCTTTGGCGGTGATGCGAATGATGTGCCCACGGACATGATTGCCCAGAATATCCATAGAAATGTCAACGACCTCATTTATATTTAGACTCTAAATCCCTTCATCATGCCAAAACTGCTTATTGCTTTTCTTCTTTTTATTTCTATGCAGGCCATTTCCCAGGCCCAACTCTCGCCGCTGACCGTTGATAAGATCATGCGCGACCCGAAATGGATGGGCACCTCCCCTTCCGGTGTGCAATGGACTGGCGATGGCCAATATCTTTATTTCAGTTGGAACCCTGACAATGCACTTGCCGACTCGCTTTATTATATTTCCCTGAAAGATAAAAAGCCCAGTAAAGCATCTGTGGCCCAAACACAGGACCTGCGCAGCACTGGTACCTTTGTGTACAACCAGGCACGTACAGCGTATGTATACGGAAAGGATGGCGATGTGTTTTATACCGATCTTAAAACCGGTAAAACAAAACGTATAACTCAAACAACGGAAATAGAATCCAACGCACAATTCTCTTTCGGAGACAGTAAAATAGTGTATACCCGGAGCATGAATTTATATGCATGGGATATTGCCGGAGGTGAAATCCAGCAACTCACCAATATCCGTTCGGGTGAAGCAACACCTGCTTCTGCGGCTGCAACCCCATTTGGTGCCGGTGCAGGACAAAGAAGAGGCGGCCCTCCCACAACCGGAGGAGCAACACCCGCTGCTCCAAAAGCTGATGCAAATCTCCAGGAAGACTGGCTGAAGAATGATCAGCTCCGTTATTTTGAAGTGCTGAAATCAAGAAAAGAAAAAAGGGAAAAAGGGGAAGCTTATACCAAGACACTTCCCAAGCCAAAAGAAATAAAAAGTATTCCGATCGCAGATAAAGTGATGCAGGGACTTTCAGTAAGCCCTGATGGACGGTTTGTTTCTTACCGTCTTTTTAAAACTGCTGCAAATGCCAAGAATACCATCGTTCCCAGCTTTGTGACTGAATCCGGGTTTACTACAGATATACCCGGCCGTTCAAAAGTGGGCGCCCCGCAGGGAACTTCCGAATTTTTTGTGTATGATAGGGATAAGGACACCGTATGGGCGGTAAAAACCGATTCCATTCCCGGCATCAAAGACCTGCCCGATTATGTAAAGGATTATCCAAAGCAACTGGAAGAGAAGACCAAAAAAGCAGCAGCGCGTGCTGTGAGCATCTCCGGTCCTTTCTGGTCGCCTGCCGGTAAGTATGCTGTGCTCGATCTCCGTTCTGATGATAATAAAGACAGATGGCTGATGCTGATGGATACTGCTACCGGAAAACTGAAGCTGCTCGACCGCCAGCGGGATGAAGCCTGGATCGGCGGACCTGGTATTGGTTTTGGCGGCACAGGCTGGATAGATGATCAGACTTTTTATTTCCAGTCAGAAGCTACCGGCTATTCACACCTCTACACGATCAATGTAACAACAGGTGAAAAGAAAGCCCTGACTGCAGGAAAATATGAAGTGCAGCAGGCCCGTCTTTCAAGAGATAAAAAATCATTTTATATCAACACCAATGAAGTGCATCCCGGTGAGCAGCAGTTTTACCGGTTAACCATTGCTACTGGTAAACAGGAACGGCTTACTACCATGACCGGTTCCAACCAGGTAACCATTTCACCTGATGAAAAATACCTGGCCATACTTTACTCCTATATCAACAAACCCTGGGAATTATACCTGCAGGAAAATAAAGCAGGCGGCCGTATTGAACAGATCACCGATAAAGCCCAAAGCGCAGAATTCAAAACATACAACTGGCGCGAACCTGAAGTGATCACCTTTACTGCACGGGATGGCGCTACTGTATATGCACGTCTCTATAAACCAGCCAACCCCGCTCCTTCCAAACCAGCCGTACTATTTGTGCACGGTGCAGGCTACCTGCAAAATGCGCATAAATGGTGGAGCAGTTATTTCAGGGAGTATATGTTCAATAATTTGCTTACCGATAATGGTTATTATGTAATGGACATCGATTATCGCGGCAGCGCAGGTTATGGACGCGATTGGAGAACGGGTATCTACCGCCATATGGGAGGCAAGGACCTGACAGATCATGTGGACGCTATTCAATACCTGGTCAAAAATTTTGGTGTGAACCCGAAGAATGTAGGTTTATACGGCGGTTCTTATGGCGGCTTTATTACCCTGATGGGCCTGTTCACCGAACCAAATGTATTTGCTTCCGGTGCAGCCCTGCGACCCGTTACGGACTGGGCCAACTATAACCATGGTTATACCTCCAACATCCTGAATGAGCCTTATAATGACAGCATCGCTTATCGTAAAAGCTCACCCTATTATTTCGCCGACGGGCTGAAAGGCAACCTGCTTATCTGCCATGGTATGGTGGATGTGAATGTGCATTATCAGGATGCTGTGAAACTGATACAGCGCCTTATAGAACTGGGCAAGGACAATTGGGAACTGGCCTCCTACCCCATGGAAGACCATGGCTTTGTAGAACCCAGCAGCTGGACGGACGAGTATAAAAGAATTTTCAAACTTTTTGAGAACACTTTAAAAAAGTAAGCCATAACTTCGGGTAACACTCCCCGGTCATTGTTTGTTTTTTTTATAATCCTCAAAGAACGACTATGAAGCATCAAAACCTTTTACTGTTATTGTTATGCTGCGTAACGATCAATCTTTGCGCACAAACCAATTTTACGATCAGTCCTGAAAAGCCTCAGCCTGGTGACCTGGTAACGATCACTTATGAGCCGGCAGGCGATCTTGCAAATACGACTGCCATGGTGGAAGCTGTTGCTTACCAGATGGGCGAAGGCAGTCAGAAAGCCATTGATATCAAACTGGCCCGCAGTTATGGGAAATTCAAGGGCACAGTTCAAACAGGCAGCGAAGGCCTTTTTCTCTATTTCTCTTTTTCGGTAGACAATAAGTTTGACAATAATTTTAATAAAGGTTATTGGACTTATCTGTACAATGGCGATAGCCCCAAGAAAGGCAGCAATGCACTGAAGGCATTATATTACCAGTACTATATCGGAGAAGTAGGCGGTGAAAGAGATAATGCCAAAGCTCTTGAAAGCTATACGCAGGAGTTTGCCCTGTTTCCTGCCAGCAAAAAAAACAATATGAGTTCTTACCTGCGTTTGTTGAACGCAGAAAAACCGGCTGAAGGAAGTGCCTTAATGCAGAAAGAAATTGAAGCAACATTGAAAGCAGGTTTGCAAACAGAAGATGATTATAGTTACATCGAAGGTTTGTATAGCGCAGCTAAGCTTTCACAGCAAGCTAAACTCATCAGCGATCTGAAAAAAGAGAAATATCCGAATGGTAAATGGACCATGATGGACCAGGTGAATAAATTTTATGCCGAACGGACGCCTGCAAAAAAACAGGAACTGTTTAATGAGATCGTTCAAAAAACAGAGACAGATTCTGCCTGGACAAGTGTAAAAAATGCGTTACCATCCTATTATGCCAGTGTACTGAGCGGTTATCTTAATGCAAAAGACTGGGATGGGTTTAAAAAAGCGCTGGCTGTTTCTAAGTATGTTGATTCTTCCCGATTGGCTTCTTTGTATAATAATATGGCCTGGAACATGCAGGAAACCGATAGCAATCTTGTGCTTGCAGAAGAATTTTCCCGCTTTGCAGTAGAAAGAGCTAAAGGGCAATGGCAGACCCCCACAACGGCCAAGCCTGACTATATGACCCAGAAGCAATGGGATAACAGCCGGAAGGGCACTTATGCCATGTATGCGGATACTTATGCCATGATATTGTATAAGCTGGGAAAATATAAAAAAGGTTTTCCCTATGCTAAAGATGCTGCCGTTGTTATCAGGGAAGGAAAAAGCGCAGATGAGAACAATACTTACAGCCTGCTTGCTGAAAAAGTATTGCCGGTTAAAAAATACAAGGCCCAACTGGAACAATTCGTAAAAGACGGCAAATCCACTTCAGGCATTACCGGCATCCTTGAAAAAGTGTATAAGAAAGAAAAGAAAACAACAGAAGGATTCGATAGTTATCTCTCCAACTTGCAAAAAGAAGCTTATCTGAAAATGATGGAGCATTTACAGAAATCCATGCTGGATGAAACAGCACCTTCCTTTGCTCTGTACAACCTTGATGGCAATAAGATCGATATCAATGATCTTAAAGGGAAAGTGGTGATCGTTGATTTCTGGGCCACCTGGTGCGGTCCCTGCAAAGCTTCTTTCCCCGGAATGCAGAAAGTGGTAACCAAATACAAGGACGATCCCAATGTTAAGTTCGTATTCGTTGATACCTGGGAGCAGGTGGAGGAGAAAAAGAAAAACGCCCAGGAATTCATTACTAAAAGCAAATACACTTTTGATGTGTTGATGGATAACGAAGACAAAGTGGTTAGCCAGTTCAAAGTAGATGGTATTCCCACTAAATTCGTGATCGACAAAGAAGGCAAGATCCGTTTCAAAGCTGTAGGCTTTGATGGAAGCGATGATAAACTGATGCAGGAACTGACTGCAATGATCGAAATAGCAGGCAGCCCGTCGAAAAAAGCATTTTAAGTATAAACTGAAGGCCGATGCTCGATCGAACATCGGCCTTCTATTAGGCATAAACTCAAACTTCTCTATATTTGTACCCTAACAAACTTAGGTTATGGCGAAGCAATTCGAAGATTTTGATGCAAACCTGGCTGGTGAGGATGGAAAGACAGAAGAGACCAAGAGCAGTTGGTTCAAACGGATAAAAAAAGGGATTAATACAAAGACCTCTGAGAAGAAAGAAACACCGGAAGGCTTGTGGACCAAATGCCCGGAGTGTAATTATATCTGCACAATGACGGAACTGCGGGAGCACTTATTTGTTTGCCCCAAATGCAGTTATCACCATCGGATCAATAGCAGCGAATATTATGATATACTGTTCGACAACGCTTCTTTCACGGAACTGTTTGATAATATCCGCTCAAAGGACTACCTGGGATTTACTGACCTGAAACCTTACAAAAAAAGACTGGAAGAGATCTGGAGCAAATCTGACCTGAAGGATTCCATGCGTGTTGCCGTTGGCAAGGTAGGCGGCCAGGATATTGTGATCGCCTGTATGGATTTCGAGTTCATTGGCGGCTCCCTCGGCAGCGTAATGGGAGAAAAGTTCTCCCGTGCTGTGGACCACTGTATTGCCCATAAAATACCTTATATGGTGATCAGCAAGAGTGGTGGCGCCCGGATGATGGAAAGTGCTTTTTCCCTGATGCAATTGGCTAAAACCAGCGGCAAGCTCTCCCAATTGAGCGATGCAGGCCTCCCCTATATTTCACTGCTTACCGATCCCACTTTCGGAGGTATATCTGCTTCTTTCGGCATGCTGGGCGATCTCAATATCGCAGAACCCGGCGCCCTGATCGGTTTTGCAGGCCCCCGCGTGATCAAGGAAACCATTAAAAAAGACCTTCCGGAAGGCTTCCAGCGCAGTGAATTCCTGCTGGAACATGGATTCCTGGACTTTATCGTGCCCAGAACAGAACTGAAAGACAAGCTGACTAAAGTGATCGGTTTATTCAGGAATTAATATCATCCCCTAAATTTGACGGCTAAGAGGTATTTTTGCCTCTTATTTTTTTGTGCATGGCAGAAATGAGAAACAGATCGGCTTATCATGAATACTTCATTGACGCAAAATATGAAGCAGGCATGGTATTGCAGGGAACGGAAGTGAAATCGATCCGTGGCGGGAAGGTCAGCTTTAATGATAGTTATTGCCTGCTCCACCAGGGGGAAATATGGGTTAAATCCCTACACATTGCAGAATACTCGCATGGTAATCTCAATAATCACGATCCCCTGCGCGACAGGAAACTCCTGCTGCAAAAGAAGGAGATCCGGAAAATTGAGGCCAAACTGAAGGAAAAAGGCTATACCATTGTTCCCCTGCGCATTTATTTCAACGATAAGAACCTGGTCAAAATAGAAATCGGGCTGGCCAAGGGTAAAAAACTGCATGATAAACGTGAAAGCATCAAGCAGAAAGATGTTGAAAGGGAGATGAAGCGATATCTTCGCTAATCTGAAAGAGACTCCCGGCTGGTCAACTAGCACGATTTTTGACAAACCAAACCAACATGAAAAAACTCTTCCTACTTATCGCTGTTTTCTTTGCCGTTCAAGGGTATGGGCAGTCTGTTTTTGGATATTGGTATGGATATGGAAATGTGAAGATCAAGAGCTCGGCCAGTAATTACCTGGTAGAAATGATCCTGCAGCCAGAGAAAGGATATGTGAAAGGTGTACTGAACTATTATTTTAAAAACACCTATCGCAGTGTTCAGGTGAAAGGTAATTACAATGCTTCCACCCGCGAACTGAACCTGTATAATATTCCCGTTACTTATTTCGGTTCCAACAACAATATGGAGATCGACTGTATCATGAACCTTCGCGCCAGTCTCAGGGCCGCAAAGGCAGGCTCTAACCTGGTAGGAGCTTTTGTGGGATTACCGGAAAATCGATATACCTGCTTTGATATTAATTTCAATCTCTCGTTGAATGAAGATGCAAGTCAAAAGGACTCTGTGCTGAGAGCCATCCGTGAATATAAAGAGACTTACCAGGTATGGACACCATCGGCTTCCGACACTTTGCAGGCAGTGACCATTCAGCAACGTAAAGTGGTGAACTATGTAGTAGAAGATGAATTCAAGAAAAGGGAATCGGTGCTGGCCTCCGAAATAGAAGTGAATTCCGATTCCATTAAGGTGGATTTTTATGATAATGGTGAAATAGACGGAGACTCTATTTCTGTTTTCTTCAATAATCAATTACTCGCTTTCTCGCAGCGACTGAGTACACGTTCCATTCATTTTAACCTGGCGCTGGACACTACAAAAGAGGTGAATGAATTGAGTATGTTTGCAGATAACCTTGGCTCCATTCCGCCCAATACAGCGCTGATGATCGTTTCTGATGGAGAGAAGCAATATGAGATCCGGTTATCGAGCAGCCTGGAAAAAAATGCGACCATACGGATACGACGAAAACGTAAATAGCCGGCCTAACTTACAAACCTTCTTTTTACATGACCAAACTACCTGCACTGAAACGAATACCGCTTCGATTCATGTTGTATGCACTGTGCTTCGCACAGAGTTGCGGTCATGACACCTCTCCAGTAAAACAACCCGGATTACCAGATCAGTTTATAGCGGTTCTCGGTATTATGCAGGACGCTGGCTATCCCCAGGCAGGGTGTGATAAAGAATGCTGCAATGCTTACTGGAAAGGAGCAGAAGAAAAAAAGCTGGTTACCTGTCTCGCGCTGGTCGATAGAAAAGCAAACCAGTACTGGCTTTTCGAAGCTACACCTGACATTACCACCCAGTTTCATTCAGTACAGCAATATCTCAGCAGCCAGGCAGGTCATATTCCTGCCGGTATCTTCACCACGCATGCGCACATAGGCCACTATGCAGGATTACTGCAACTCGGAAGGGAGGCTATGGGCGCAAGATCAGTTCCTGTATGGACTATGCCGCGTATGGATTCTTTCCTGCGGTATAATGCGCCCTGGAGTCAACTGGTGGAGTTGAAAAATATCCAATTGAATGCGTTGAAGGAAGATAGCAGCATTACTCTCAGCCCTTCATTAAAAGTAAAGCCGCTCGTGGTACCCCACCGCGATGAATTTTCTGAAACAGTTGGGTTTATTATTGAAAGCGTAGGTAAAAAAATATTGTTTATTCCTGATATTGATAAATGGGAAAAATGGGACAGGAATATTAATGAAGAGGTCAGTAAAGTTGATATTGCCTTCCTGGACGGAACTTTTTATAAGAATGGCGAGTTGCCGGGAAGGGATATGAAGGAAGTGCCGCATCCATTTGTAGAAGAAAGCATGCAGTTGTTTGCAGGCTTGCCTGATACAGTGAGATCAAAGATCGTTTTTATCCATTTCAACCATACCAACCCCTTACGCAAAAAGGGATCTTCAGAAAAAGAAGAGGTTTCTGCAAAAGGGTTTAAAGTGGCAGAAGAAGGAATGATAATCCCCCTGTAGGCCTGTTTGTTTTCTATCAGGTTTACAGAGGGATTGACAGGAAGGTCCTGGTTATTAAAACAATTCCGGCTGGTTATTATCTGTTTTCGATTTCACCCATTCCATCTGCACACTCTTGCTGAAATCGAGCAGCTTGGTTCCGACAGTTTTCCAACCCGATACTTCCGTTACCTTGGTTATTTTAAACTTGGCTTTGCGGATCTGCTCTCCCCTGCCTGTTTGCACAGCAAGCACCGGCTCCTGTTCAGTTGATACGGCTTCAACATAGTTACCATCGCCTTCCTTAATGAAGAAGAATTTATTTTTCAAGGTGGTGGTTTCAACCTTGAAGCGTTTTACATTGAACTGCAAATTCTTTTTATCCAGGTATACAGCAGAAATGATCTTTTCCGGGTCAAATTTTTCGATCAGGATAATATTCTCTGCATCCAGTCTTTGGGTAAGTTCCTGGTCAGTGATCTCATAGTATCCATCGCGGTAAACGACGAGTATCTGGTCTTCGGCCTCAAAGCTTCCGAGGAAAAGGCCTTTCTCTTCAGTGCTGAGCCTTCCGAATTTATCATCAAACCATAATTTCTTTCCGCTGAGCGTAGCGCGGCCGGCTTCCTTGAACTTAACAGACTTGATCGGGTATTTGGTTACCTGGTTGCCCATGCTGTTACGGTTCTTGATCGCCAGCTCTTCAAAATAAAAATCGAATTCCTTGATACGTGCAGAGCTGCCGGGAGTAAGTGTGATCTTCACCACTTCCGCTTCCCCATTGGGATTTACGCTCAGGTAATGCACTTTGCTTTTATCATCCCCGCGGGTAAGATCATATTCCTTATCACGGGTAGTGCCGGTTACATTAAAACGCTTTGCATAGCTCATGCCGCCTTTTCCATCGGCATAGATCATATTATACGTGGTGCGTTCATCGTTTTTCTGGAACACCGCCACATGAAGGATGTCTTTTCCAATGAAGACCTTATCATGCACTTTCATCACTTTCATGATACCACGCTTTGTGAAAGCGATGATATCGTCCAGGTCTGAACAATCAAACAGGTATTCGTCTTTCTTCAATCCTGTGCCTATAAAGCCCTCCTCTCGGTTCACATACAGTTTGATATTGGCGATAGCCACTTGCTTGGCTTCGATCACTTCAAATTGCCTGATCTCCGTTTTTCTTTCACGGCCCTTACCATATTTCTTCAGCAGGTTCTCGTAATATGCCACAGCAAAATCCACCAGGTTGGCCAGATCGTGTTTCACCTGTTTGATATCTGCTTCCAGTCCTTTGATCTGTGCATTCAGTTCATCAATATCCAACCTGTAGATGCGGCGTACAGGCTTTTCTGTCAGTTTAAGAATATCTTCCCGCGTGATCTCTCTTTTCAATTGTTTTTTGAAAGGAATGAAAGCCTTATCGATCGCATCGATCACTTTGTCCCAGGTGTCGTGTTTCTTCTCGAGTTCTTTATAGATCTTTTCTTCAAAGAATATCTTTTCCAGTGAAGTGTAATGCCATTTTTCCTGCAGTTCATTCAATTTGATCTTCAGCTCCATTTCCAGCAGGTCCTTTGTCCGGTCTGTGGAAAGCTTCAGCAGATCATGCACGCCCAGGAATTCAGGCTTCATCCCAACGATCACGCAGGTATTAGGTGAAATAGAGATCTCGCAATCGGTAAACTTGTACAGCGCATCAATAGTGATATCAGGCGAAATACCGGGTGCAAGATCAACATGGATATCGACATCGGCGCCCGTGTAATCCGTTACTTTCTTGATCTTGATCTTTCCCTGATCATTAGCTTTTACGATTGATTCG
Source organism: Sphingobacteriales bacterium 44-61 (assembly GCA_001898405.1). Taxonomy (GTDB): domain Bacteria; phylum Bacteroidota; class Bacteroidia; order Chitinophagales; family Chitinophagaceae; genus Terrimonas_A. The sequence goes on along the minus strand of MKTW01000019.1, from coordinate 112,212 downwards.
ATCAATTGGGAAGTGGTTACTCCATAAGGCACACTTTTTATTGCCAGGATCTTCTTGTCCACTTCTTCAATATGGGCTCTTACTTTTACTTTCCCTCCCCTTTTTCCCTGGTTATACTCTGCCACGTCAACCATACCACCGGTTTGGAAATCGGGATACAGTTCAAATTTCTTTCCGCGCAGATATTTGATGGAAGCATCGATCAGTTCGCAAAAGTTATGCGGTAATATTTTGGTTGAAAGCCCTACTGCAATGCCATCAGCGCCCTGCGCCAGCACCAGCGGGAATTTCATCGGCAATGTAACAGGTTCGTTTTTGCGGCCATCATAGCTAAGTTGCCATTCGGTGGTTTTGGCATTAAATGCCACTTCCAGTGCAAACTTGCTTAAGCGGGCTTCTATATAACGCGGAGCAGCCGCGTCCATTCCTGTCCTGATATCGCCCCAGTTACCCTGGGTCTCGATCAGCAGGTCTTTCTGTCCCATATTCACCAGCGCATCGCCAATGGAAGCATCACCATGCGGGTGATACTGCATGGCCTGTCCGATGATATTGGCTACTTTATTGAAACGGCCGTCGTCCATTTCCTTCATCGCATGAAGGATGCGGCGTTGTACCGGTTTCAAACCATCTTCCACAGCAGGTACGGCCCTTTCCAGTATTACATAAGAAGCGTAATCGAGAAACCAGGTCTTGTACTGGCCATGCAAGCCACTGTCGTTGTTTTGTACATCCGATAATTTGTTCTTTGCTGCACTCATCTATCTTAGGTTGTTATGTTCTTTGTATGGTGTATGATTACGCAGTAGCGGCAGTAGCAGCCGTTGCTTCAGCTTTTGAAGCGCCAGACAGTTTTATATCAAAATCTTTCCAGCCTTTGCCAGTATCGCCGGTCACTTCTATTCTGCCCTGGCTGATAAGATTGCGCATGCGCCACATCAGGAATATATCGCCGGTTTTGATCTTCATCCGGTTGAGCGTATTCGTGAGCACGCGATTGGCTTTCTGCCATTCGCCGGTCAGGTTTTTAATGATCTCGCCGTCATAAAAATCTTCTCCTTTGCCAGCTATCTTTTTGCCGCCTTCCAGCATACGCACTACGGCATTCTCATCTGCAAGCCTTTTCCATTCGTCAGGATCTACTTCAAACTCGCTCAGGGTAACGGGGCGTGCCAGTTTCTTTGCTTTCAGGAATTCCCTGGGTTGTATCTCATGCAGCCAGGAAGGATAAAAGATCTGCCCTTTTTCATTGATGAAAGGAAGATTGTTCATATACAATACCATTATCCGGCCCTGGTATTCCCTCAGTTGAGGCATCAGCCAGTAATAGCCGGTTACATCATGTTGGTTCTGTCCCATCCAGATCCATACCTGTTCTTCGGTGTTTTCATCCAGTCGTTTTTTTATTTCCTGCACAGTTTGCCTGTCGTCAAAGCTTCCTACCAGGTCATTCCCATAAGGGGAGCCCTGGGATATTTCTTTCCACCATTCCAATCTCGCATTCCATCCTTCTTCTGTATCAAGGCCGGTGAGAGGGCCAACGGCAAAATCGTCTCTTATCAGTATCGCATCGCCGGCAAGGGATTCGTCGAGAGCGATCACGCTCTGCATCAGTTCAACTTCTACTTGGTTAAATACAATGTGTATCATATCGGGAAATCAGGTTTAGTAAAACAATTCTTGAAAATGGTCAGGCCGTCTTTTTTATTTTAACTGCCAGGAACAAATAATTATTCGCAGCGCCTATCACTTCATAATCCACATAAAAACTTTCTGTGAATATCTGGAAAGCCATGAATTCATGTTTCGGCACGGCAAACTCATCAAACAAAAGAATATCGCCATCATTCAGAAAGCGGTATAATTGCGACAAACTGAAAATGGTGGCGCTGAACAGATCAGCATCCAGGTGGATCAGTTTGCGCCGCGTGCTTTTATACTGCTCCAGGAAAGGCACCAGTGTGTCCTGGAAAAGACCCTTATAAAAAGTGGCACGGGAGTCTGTTATATTCAACGATTCCAGTGCAGCGGCCATAGCGCCTTTTCCAAACGGGCCAAAGTTTTCCGGCAATCCTTCAAATGTGTCAAAGCCATAAAATCTTGAATCGGCCTGCTGGTTATGCGCTACCCACCAGCGGAAAGAAGATCCTCCGCTAACGCCAAATTCAAAATAATCAATAGCGGCGTTCTGTAAATGCTCCTGCTTGCTGACAGCTTCGTAAAGCAATACACGGCGGTTGTAATCCCAGTTCCCCTGGTACCAGTCGTTATATCCGTTTACCGGATGGTCCTTTCTCCATTTACTGAGTTTGGACATATACACGCCATTCTGCATGGCGCCGGTAAAAGGCCCGACAATTCCATGCAGGTTCCATCTCATGAAAAGCGCCTTCGATTTCCTTATCAGGTCAAGTTTTGTCAAGCTGATTCGTTTAAAAAGAGTTTAAAAGGCTTAAGCCTTTAATGGTTATTTCTCCGCTACTTCTTCTTCATCCACTTTATCCAATTCAACCTTCAGGTTATTGATGATAAATTCCTGACGGTCCATGGTGTTCTTGCCCATGTAATACTCCAGCAATTGCTGAATATGATCTCCCTGTTCCAGCCGCATCAATTGTTTGCGCATATCAGCACCGATAAACCGTGCAAATTCATCCGGGCTTATCTCTCCCAATCCTTTGAACCGGGTGATCTCCGGTTTGCCGCTCAGTTTGCGGATAGCAGCTTGTTTCTCTGCCTCATCATAGCAATAAATAGTTTCCTGTTTATTTCTTACGCGGAACAGCGGTGTTTCCAGCACATACACTTTTTCATGTTTTACCAGGTCGGGGAAGAACTGGAGAAAGAAGGTCATCAGCAGCAAACGGATATGCATACCGTCCACATCGGCATCGGTAGCGATCACGATATTATTGAACCGTAATCCTTCCATGCCTTCTTCTATATTCAATGCATGCTGCAATAGATTGAACTCTTCATTTTCATATACCACTTTTTTGGTCAATCCAAAGCTGTTGAGTGGTTTACCACGCAAGCTGAATACAGCTTGTGTATCCACGTTGCGCGATTTGGTAATGGAACCGCTGGCACTATCACCTTCGGTGATAAAAATGGTGGTTTCCTGCTGCTTTGCAATATATTCTTCCTTACCCCTGGAAGGCGGTTCGTCATTGAAGTGAACACGGCAATCGCGCAGCTTTTTATTATGCAGGTTGGCTTTCTTGGCTCTTTCATTGGCCAGTTTTTTTATACCGGCCATTTCTTTACGCTCCCGTTCGCTTTGCTCGATCCTTTTCTTAAGGCCATCGGCGATAGCGCTGTTCTTATGAAGGAAATTGTCCAGCTCTTTGGCCAGGAAATCATTCACGAACTGTTTCATGCTGGGGCCGTTCACATCCACGTTCACTGAGCCAAGCTTGGTCTTGGTCTGCGATTCGAATACAGGTTCCACTACCCTTACAGCTACTGCCGCCACAATGCCGGTGCGGATATCAGACGCATCATAATCCTTCTTGAAAAACTCACGTATCGTTTTTACATATGCTTCGCGGAATGCCTGCTGGTGAGTACCTCCCTGGGTGGTGTGCTGACCATTTACAAAACTGTGAATGTCTTCACCATAATCATTGTTGTGCGTAATGGCCACTTCAATATCGTCGCCCTTGAGATGGATGATGGGATAGCGGATCTCATCTTCATTTGTTTTGCGCTGCAGCAGGTCAAGCAAGCCGTTCTTACTGACATAGGTCTTGCCATTGAAGATGATCTTCAACCCTGCATTCAGGAAGCAATAGTTCCATATCTGGTTTTCCAGGAATTCGTAATGGAATTTAAACTGGCGGAAAACTGTATCGTCGGGGATAAAAGTGACAAGTGTACCGTTCTGTTCGCCGCTTTTGGCTTCCTTGTGCTCTTTTACCAGTACGCCTCTTTCAAATTCGGCTGTCTTTTCTTTTCCTTCGCGGATGGCCGTTACCTTGAAATAATTGCTGAGGGCGTTCACGGCTTTGGTACCCACGCCGTTGAGACCTACTGATTTCTGGAAGGCTTTGCTGTCATATTTGGCGCCGGTATTGATCTTGCTTACCACATCAACCACTTTACCCAGGGGGATGCCGCGGCCATAATCACGGATCGTCACTTGTTTGCCTTCTATGGTAAGTTCGACTGCTTTGCCATATCCCATGGTGTATTCATCGATACAGTTGTCCAGCACTTCTTTTACCAGCACATAGATACCATCGTCGGGGGAAGAGCCATCGCCCAGTTTACCGATATACATACCCGGGCGGAGCCGGATATGTTCTTTCCAGTCAAGACTTTTAATACTGTCTTCTGTATAATCGAAGAGATTTGATTCTTTTTCTTTTGCCATCAGTTCTATATGGTTTTAATCCAGGAGGTTACCTCGGTTTTTCCCGGATTCCCAATCGGGCAAATATACCAAATAGGCTTTTGCACTATGGATTTGGAGTTATTAACAACTGGGGAAAAGAAAAAAACCGGCGGTTCCAATCAAATATTTGCATATATTTTAATCAGTATATGTCTGGTTTTGCGGGCATTTTGACAGGACAAATTTCAATAAAACCCGGCCAAATACCGTTTTTCAGGGGTAGATTACATCCTGGATTAGATAGCCATATCGCAAAGCCTGTTATCTTTGTATGAAATTTATTATCCTGGGGGTATGACAATGATGCCTTTAGGGATAGTTAGATGCTGCTCTAATAAGCACCATAAATGGGCTGCCAGGGAAACACCTTTAATACCGGCCGTGAGAACCAGGAGTGCAGCGTTGGCGGATGAACATTTCAAAGAATAAGATTGTTGATCAAAGCCGCTGACCGTACCGGATTAGGAAGTTAACTCTGAAAAAAAATTATAAACCGACCACCATCCAATGCCTGAAGTAGTGAGAAATAATGTTATAAAGCATCTTACGCTCAGCGATCTTTTGAAAATAGCAGGTGAAGGTCCCCAGCAAAGCGGTCTTCATGTATTTTCAAAGTCGGCGAAAAAGCAGGATGGTCATATCCGGTACCCCTTCCGGGCAGACGCTTTTTTTATTTTTATTGTTACTGAATCTTCCCTTCATATAAAACTCAACCTGTTTGATTATCACCTGCAGAAAAATGATCTGCTGGTGATCGGCCCCAATACGGTCCGCCAGTTTATCGGCGCCGAGGACGGCTGTTCACTTACAGGTGTAATGTTCACCCCCGATTTCCTGATGCAATCCAGCATCCCCAAAAAGTATTACGGGGCTTTTGATTTTTTTGCTGCAAGTGGCAGTCCCCATCTGGGGCTGGAGCAGGCGGAAACAGATGAACTGATGGAACTGATCGCCCTTTTGCACAAAAAGAATCAATCTGCCGGTGCTGCCGGAGAATACCAGGACGAAGTGGTAAGGCATCATTTTATTGCCTTCCTGTTTGAGCTGGCATCGCTCCACCGCAAGTATCATGCGGAAGAAAAAATCAGGCTTACGCGGAAAGAAGATCTCGTAAAAAGGTTTTTGAAATTGCTTCCTGAGCATACCAGGAAGGAAAGAAGCCTTCAATTTTATGCAGATCATCTTTTTGTAACGCCTAAATACTTGTCACAAACAGTAAAGGAAGTATCGGGGAAAACAGCAGGTGAGTTCATCGACGAAATGGTGATGATGGAAGCTAAGGTATTATTAAGCGATTTATCTTTGTCTGTCGCTCAGGTCTCAGAAGAATTGTTTTTCAGTGATCAGTTTTTTTTCAGTAAATTCTTCAAAAATCATGCTGGAATAACCCCCAGTGCTTACCGAAAAACATTTTAAACTGAGCCGCGAGCAGGAGGATTGTGTGCGTATGAAAGAGGGATTTAGACATATTAAAGAGCGTTTTAGACATTGGCAGGCCCGTGAACTATGTTCAATTTTGCGTAATTTCACGCGAATAGGGTTCCTGCTTTAAACTGCAATGGAATACTTGGAAAAAAATGCATAAAAAACTACAGCAAAAGGTCGCGTCTTTTCAAGATGCAGAAAAAATCAGGCAGCAAGGCATTTACCCTTATTTCCGCGTGATACAGTCGGGACAGGATACAGAGGTTATGCTGGAAAACAGGAAAGTATTAATGTTTGGCTCTAATTCTTACCTGGGCCTTACCAATCATCCTAAAATAGTGGAAGCCGGAAAGCTGGCTGCAGATAAATATGGCAGCGGTTGCGCCGGGTCCAGGTTCCTCAATGGTACACTGGATATTCACATAGAGCTGGAAGAAAGGCTGGCAGCGTATACGGGTAAAGAAGCAGCAGTATTGTTCAGCACAGGTTTCCAGGCCAATCTGGGTGCTCTTTCAAGTTTTACCGGAAGAAATGATTATCTGATCATCGATGAATATGATCACGCTTCCATTATTGATGGTTGCCGTTTGTCTTTTTCAAAAGTGATCAAATATGCACACAATAATATGGCCGACCTGGAAGCCAAACTGGCTCTCCTGCCTGCCGACAGCCTGAAGCTGATAGCTGTAGACGGCATTTTCAGCATGGAAGGTGATATTGTGAAGCTGCCCGCGATCGTGCAGCTGGCAACTAAATATGGTGCAAATATCATGGTGGATGACGCACATAGCTTAGGGGTAATCGGTGAAAAAGGTGCAGGCACCGCCTCACATTTCAATCTCACCGGTGAAGTGGACCTGATCATGGGCACATTCAGTAAATCACTGGCATCACTGGGTGGCTTCATAGCAGGTAATAGTGATGTGATAGACTTTTTAAAACATAAGGCCCGTTCACTGATCTTCAGCGCCAGCATGACGCCAGCCTCCGTGGCCAGCGTGATCGCTGCTCTTGATCTGATCCAGAGCGAACCCGAGCATATAGAAAACCTCTGGTCCAATACCAAGTATGCAAGCCAGTTGTTGAAAGATTGCGGTTTCTATACCGGTATTACCGAAAGCCCGATCATACCGGTATATATCAGGGATAATGAAAAGACCTTCCTGCTTACGCGCATGCTGCAGGAGGAAGGTGTGTTTGTAAACCCGGTTGTTTCTCCGGCAGTACCTTCTGATGCTTCATTGATCCGGTTTTCATTGATGGCCACGCATACATTCAGCCAGATCGATTTTGCGATCGAGAAACTGAACAAGGCCGCAGTGAAGCTGGATATAAAAACGGCCCTTCAAAACCAGGAATTATGATTGCTATTGTGGAGGTTCATTCCCCGAAACAATTAAAATTATTTATAGATTTTCAGCATGATCTTTATAAAGGGGATAAGAATTATGTACCGGAGCTGTTCATCGCCCAACGCGATATCCTGACGCCGGGTAAGCATCCCTTTCATGAACACTCCAAAGCCCAGTTGTTCCTGGCTTACAAGGACAATGTTCTAGTTGGTCGCATCGCTGCTATTATGAACAATAATCATAATAGCTTCAACAAAACCAAAGATGGTTTTTTTGGTTTTTTTGATGTTATAGATGACCAGGAAGTAACCCTGAAACTTTTTGACGCAGCCAGCGAATGGCTGAGAAAACAAGGTGCGGAAACGATCGTTGGCCCCACTAATCCTACTACCAATGATGCCTGCGGATTGCTGGTTGAAGGCTTTAATGCCCCTCCTGTGGCCATGATGACCTATAACAAGGAGTATTACAGCCGCCTGATCGAAGGAGCAGGCCTGACCAAACAGGTAGACCTGCTGGCCTATGACCTCCCTACAGCAGCCGCGGATGGACGTTCAATAAAATTGCAGGAAGCCCTGGAAAACCGACTGAAAACCAAAGGGATAACCATCCGTCCGATCAATATGAAAGACTTCGCCAATGAGGTGAAGAAAGTGAAAGCAGTATACAACTCTGCCTGGGATAAGAATTTGGGGTTTGTGCCGGCTACGGATGCAGAGTTCAATTATATGGCCAAGGATATGAAAATGATCCTCGACCCGAAATTTTGTTTGGTCGCCGAACATAATGGTACGTTCATCGGTTTCGCATTGGCGATACCGAATATCAACGAGATCTTGCGTACCATACCCAGAGGGCGTTTACTGCCTTTCGGCATATTTAAGTTGCTGTTTGGCCTGAAAAAAATAAAATATGTAAGGGTATTGGCCCTCGGAGTTGTTGAAGGATACCGGAAGCTGGGGGTCGAAGCTTGTTTTTATGCCAGGATAATCAAACGGGCGCAGGAACGTAACCTGGACGGCGGAGAAGCTTCCTGGATACTGGAACATAACGAAATGATGAAAAAAGGGATCGAAAGCATCAACGGAAAGGTTTATAAGAAGTACAGGATTTACGAAAAAACGTTATGAAAGAAAAAGTATTGATAACAGGCGCCAGTGGTTTCATCGGGTTCCACCTGATAGAAGCTGCCCTGGAAATGGGACTGGACGTGTGCGCTGCAGTGAGACGAAACAGCGATGTTCGCCACCTGCAGGTACATAATATCCAGTACTGCTATCCTGATTTCAATGACGTGGAAAGCCTGAAGAATGAACTCGAGAAATCCGGATGCCAATACATTATTCATGCATTAGGCACTACCAAAGCCGGTACACAGGAAGATTACAACGCCATCAATGCCGGCTATACTTATAATATTGCAAAAGCTGCAGAAGCATTAGGACCTTCTTTTAAGAAACTGGTCTTTATCAGCAGCCTGGCAGCACTGGGGCCTTTGAGTGAAGCCTCTGAAACGATCACTGAACAGACCCACCCCCACCCTGTTACTGCCTATGGCAAAAGCAAGTTACTGGCAGAACAGCAACTGGCCACTCTTTCTGTACCATATGTGGTGTTAAGGCCGACAGCTGTATATGGCCCGAGGGAGAAAGATATTTTTATCATGTTCCGGACCATCAAGCGCGGATGGGAACCTTATATCGGGAAGAAGGAGCAACAATTGAGTTTTATTTATGTAAAAGACCTGGCAGTGATCGCCATCAATGCCTTGTTTAATAAGAGCGCATCCCGGGATGTATTCAATGTATCGGATGGAAAGTCTTACAGCCGTTACCAGTTGGCTAATTCTGTAAAGGCTTTTCTGCATAAGAAAACAACCAAAATACATTTGCCTTATTCAGTAGTAAAAGGATTGGCATTCATACTGGAGAAAACATACCGCTTCATGAATGCAGTGCCTGCGCTGAACCGTGAAAAACTAAATGAGCTTACGGCATTGAACTGGCATTGCAGCATTGAAAAGGCAAAGAGGGAATTGGGTTTCACGCCTGCTTATGACCTGGATGAAGGGTTGCAGGAAACCCTGGCCTGGTATAAGCACAATAATTGGATATAACACATTTTATATACTGTTTTAAAACAACCAACATGAGTCAGCAAATACGGAAAGCAGAAGGGAAACTGGGCATATTGACACCCGGGATGGGCGCCGTTGCCACTACATTAATGGCCGGTGTGATCGCCATCAATAAAGGATTATCGAAGCCGATCGGGTCGGTGAGCCAGATGGGCAATATCCGCCTTGGGAAAAGAACTGAAAACCGTAACCCTCTGATCAAAGACTTCGTGCCTCTTGCAAATCTGAAAGATATTGTGTTTGGTGGCTGGGACCTTTATGAAGATAACGTGTATGAAGCTGCTGCACATGCAAAAGTGCTGGACCCCCACCTGTTGCTTCAGATCAAACCAGAACTGGAAAAGATCCGCCCGATGAAAGCGGTATTCGACAAGAAATTCGTAAAGAACCTGGACGGCACTTATGTTAAAACAGGTGCTACCAAGTGGGACCTGGCCAAACAGGTAATGGATGATATCGAGAATTTCAAAGATGCCAATGATCTCAACCGCGTGGTGCTGGTATGGTGCGGTTCAACTGAAATATTCTTTGAGGCATCTGAAGTGCATCAAACCATTGAAAGCTTTGAGCAGGGCTTAAAAGATAATGATCCGAACATTTCTCCCAGCATGATCTATGCTTATGCTGCGGTTAAACTGGGTGTTCCCTTTGCAAATGGCGCTCCTAACCTGACAGTGGATATTCCTGCACTGGTTGAGTTGTCAAAACAAACTAATACACCTATTGCCGGTAAGGACTTCAAAACAGGGCAGACACTGATGAAAACCATCCTTGCTCCCGGCCTGTCTGCAAGAGCACTGGGTGTGTCTGGCTGGTTCTCTACCAATATCCTTGGCAACCGCGATGGATTGGTGCTGGATGATCCGGATAATTTCAAAACAAAAGAAGTTTCCAAACTGGGTGTGCTGGAAGATATCTTCAAACCTGAAGACAATCCGGACCTCTATGGCGATATCTATCACAAAGTGCGTATCAACTATTATCCTCCACACGGAGATAATAAAGAAAGCTGGGACAATATCGACATCTTCGGATGGATGGGCTACCAGATGCAGATCAAGGTAAACTTCCTTTGCCGTGATTCTATTCTTGCAGCGCCGGTAGTACTGGACCTTGCCCTGTTCATCGACCTGGCTAAACGTGCAGATATGTCCGGCATCCAGGAATGGTTATCATTCTACCTGAAATCACCGCAAACAGCGGAAGGTTTGAGGCCTGAACATGATATTTTCAAACAACTGATCAAATTGCAGAATACACTTCGCCACTTAATGGGTGAAGACCTGATCACGCACCTGGGACTGGATTATTACCAGGAGCTGGTAGACATATTATGATCAAAGCAGCAAAAGCCATAGCCACCTGCGGCATCGGTTATATGGGGAAAGGAGGCGGAAGCGTGGCGGCCGCAGCGTATTGCGTGGTATGGCTATTGGTTGCAGAAAATATATCAACAGTATGGTCAATCGTTCTGGCATTGGCCATACTGTTTCTAGGTATATGGAGTTCTTATAAAGTGGAAAGTGGATGGGGACACGACAGCAGTAAGGTGGTGATAGATGAAGTGGCAGGTATGATGATTACTTTGTTGTGGGCACCTGTAGATATAAAATATGCTTTGGTAGGGTTGATCCTGTTCCGCTTTTTTGATATACTTAAGCCATTAGGTATTAAAAGCGCTGAAAGGTTGCCCGGAGGATGGGGAGTGATGGCTGATGATGTGCTGGCAGGCATTTATTCTTTTGCCATTCTCCGGTTGGTGATAGAGACAAAATGGGTCTGATATGACTATTTTTCTAAAGGCTAATGTAGCTTCCCTGATTGCTTCCCTGTGTGATTATCTCATTACTATCATACTTGTTCAGCTATTTCATGCAGATGTTGTATGGGCTGGCATAACAGGCACGGTTTGTGGCGGGGTGATCAATTTTATGATCGGAAGGCATTGGGTATTCCGCGCAGGAGGTCAGGCGGCAGGAAAACAGGCGCTGAGATACCTGTGGGTATGGATTGGAAATCTGGCATTGAATGCGACAGGAATGTACCTGTTGGCCAAACAGGCAGGTATTCATTATATATTGGCAAAAGTGGTCACATCATTGTTAGTGGCTGTTGGTTGGAATTATACTTTACAGAGGAAATATGTTTTTTTGAATAATACAAGACAAGATGAAGCGCGTGAAGAGTTTTAAGGAGGTGTGGTTACTTTTTTTATTGGTGCTTACCACTACGCTATTGTACGGGCAAACTACAGTGGTGAAGGGTGTGATTCGTGATGCTTCCACTGGCTCTCCCCTCCCCTTTGTAAGCGTCTATTTCAAAGGCGCCAAAGGCGTGATCAGCGGAGAGAACGGAAGCTATTCCCTTTCAACGACCAATCCAAAATTGACGGTCATCACTTTCTCCTACGGTGGTTATAAAACGGTTGAACGAAAAATTGAAACTGGTACAGAACAGGAATTGAATATCGAACTGGAACTCGAAGCCCTGAGCGAAGTGACCGTAAGAAATACCAAACGCGGAAAATACAGCAATAAAAATAACCCTGCAGTTGACCTGATCCGCAAAGTGGTGGAGCATAAGCGTGACAACCGCGTAAGCTCTTATGATTACGTACAATACCAGCAATACGAAAAGATCGAGCTTTCCCTTACCAACAAACCCGAAAAATTATTAAAGAACAGGCTATTCAAGAATTTCCGTTTCTTATTGGAAAACTCCGATTCTTCCAAGATAGAAGGAAAAGCATTGCTGCCGATCTATCTCGAAGAAACATTGTCGGATAAATATTTCCGTAAAGATCCTTCCAAGGAAAAAACTTATGTGCTGGCAAAGAAAAAAGTGAACCTGGGTGAGTTTATCGACAATGATGGTATCAGCCGTTACCTGAACAGCATGTATGCCGATATTGACGTGTATGAAAATAATATTGGCATTCTCGGCAACCAGTTCCTCAGCCCCATCGCAGATGGAGCGCCTACATTTTATCGTTTCTATATCCGCGATACGGTTGAGCTGGATGGCATCAAACTGATACAACTTGCTTTTACTCCCCGCAATCTGAATGACCTGCTGTTCCGCGGTTCATTGTTCGTTACGCTCGATGGTAATTATGCCGTGCAGAAAATAACTATGGCTGTGAGCAAGCATGCCAACCTTAACTGGTCGAGGGAACTGCGCATCAACCAGGAATTTGAAAGAGGAACAGATGGCCGCTATCATGTGATCATGAGTAATATGCTGTCTGAATTTGCCCTGACAAAAAAAGCAGATGGCGGTATCATGGGCGAAAGGACCGTATCGTTTAAAAACTTTACGATCAATCAGCCTGCACCGGATAGTGTGTACAAGGGAAAAGATCTGGTGGAGGTAGAAAATCCAGCACAGGCACAGGATAGTTTTTGGGTAACCAACCGTCACAGGCCCCTGACTGAAACAGAATCTTCCGTGTACACAAACATGGACAGCCTGGTGAAAATGAAATCATACCGGCGCCTGATGGACTGGGCCACTCTCCTGCTGGCAGGATACAAGTCGTTTGGCATATTTGAAGTAGGGCCAGTAAATGCCTTCTATAGCTTTAACCCTGTGGAAGGGTTCCGTTTACGCGCCGGCGGACGTACCACCACCAAGTTGAGTCCCAATATTTACCTTGAGAATTATGTGGCGTATGGTTTCAAGGATAAGAAATGGAAATATTATTTATCAGGCACCTATTCATTCAATCACAAATCCATTTACTCGTATCCGCTGAACTATCTGCGCCTGAGTTATCAGTATGATACAAAGATCCCTGGCCAGGAACTGCAGTTTGTGGCTGAAGATAACTTCCTGCTCTCTTTCAAACGGGGAGATAATAATAAATGGCTTTATAACAGGATTGCCAAGGCGGAATATGTAAGGGAGTTTGGTAAAAACGTTTCTTACACATTCGGGTTTAAACGCTGGGAACAAATGCCTGCAGGTAATATCATTTACGATAAACCAAGCGGCAGCGGAATTGGTTTTGACACACTGTCCAGTCTTACAACAACAGAGATTTCCGGCGAGCTCCGCTGGGCACCCAATGAGCAGTTCTACCAGGGCAAAAACTACCGGATCCCCATTTTCAATAAATATCCCATTTTCCGGGTAAGATTTCTTGCAGGGATCAAGGGCCTTTTGGGTGGAGAATACAATTACCAGAACGTAACATTGAGTGCGTTCAAACGCTTTTATTTATCGCAGTTTGGTTTTGCGGATATCGTTGTGGAAGGCGGCCAGACATTTGGAAAAGTGCCTTATCCGCTGTTGAGCATTCACCGCGCCAACCAGACTTATTCTTACCAGTTCTATTCATTCAATATGATGAACTTCATGGAATTTGTAAGTGACCGGTATGTGTCTGTGAACACGGAATATTTTTTAAATGGGCTTATCTTTAATAAGATCCCATTGCTGAAAAAGCTGAAGCTGCGGGAAGTGGCGAGTTTCAAATTCCTGTATGGAGGAATGAGGAATGAGAACAATCCGGCGTCCAATCCGAATACACTCCGTTTCCCTACGGATGATCTGGGTAATCCTACTACCTTTACGCTCAACAACAAGCCATATATGGAAGCAAGTGTGGGTATCGGTAATATATTTAAAATATTAAGGTTAGACGTGGTGAAAAGACTGAGTTACCTGGAGCACCCGAATGTGCCGGAATGGGGAATCAGGGGCCGTGTACGATTCGAATTCTAACGATTCAAAATTATAGAGTAATGCCCAGTACAAGGGACCGCCTGCAGAAAGGTATTTATGTCATCATTAACCCATTGGTCAGAGGCCTGATCAAGATTGGATTCACGCCCAATGCAGTGACCATTACGGGCCTGATCCTGAATATAGTGGTGGCGATCATCTTTATCGAAGGTGGTGAAAAAGGCCACCGCGGCGATCTTTCCTATGTTGGATGGGCCGGTGGCCTGATCCTTTTTGCAGGGTTATTTGATATGCTGGATGGACAGGTGGCGAGGCTGGGTAATATGAGCTCTAAATTCGGGGCCCTGTTCGATTCTGTGCTGGACCGCTATAGTGAATGCATCATGTTTCTCGGGATCTGTTATTACCTGGTGGCGCATCACTATTTCCTGAGCTCGATCTTTGCCTTTATCGCCCTGATCGGTTCTATGATGGTCAGCTATACCAGGGCGCGCAGTGAGGGCCTGGGGATTGAGAACAAAGGTGGGCTGATGCAAAGACCGGAACGGGTGGTGCTCACAGGCGTGGCGGCAATTGCCTGCGGGATCACCGGCAGCATTATCGGCGGAGATTATAAAGTATCTGTACAGGGCCTGCCGATCCCGGTGTTTGAAACCATGTCTGTTTTTACCATTCCTATTACCATAATGGCTGTACTGACCAACATTACGGCCGTAAAACGGTTGATGGATGCAAAAAAAGCACTGGATAAACAAGAAGCCCGTTGAGTTGTTGGATATATGGATTGCGGAAAACCCAAAGGAATTAATACATAAAAAGGACTAAATTTTAAAGAACAGTTATGTTGCATAAGAAGGGCCTGCTGGCTCTGTTTATCTGCTGGGGCGTATTAGCTACAGCACAGGAGAGTTTCCCTACACCACCGGCCACCAACGAGCAGTTATTTTATTTACAGCGCAATCCGAACACGAATACGATCATGTGTGACCTGCGCCTGGAAGAAAATGGCGAACTGGATAAAGACAACCCGGTTCATGTGTACTGGATCAGGTATGCTGAAAAAGGACAAAAAGAGGAGCTTAGCTTTATACAGCGTAAATTTGCCTACGGCGTCAAGACAAAACGGCTGGAAGATGGCAAATACAAGCTTAATTTTGTGTCATATTCCAGGTACCCGATGTTCCTGACCAGGGCGGCAGATGGCAAATACCATGTGTTTGCCACGATCAATGAAAAAATGGTCATCCTTAAAAGTATCTTTATCAAGATCAATAAAGGAGGTACGTTCTGGTCGCCAAACATTGAATATTTTGAAGTAAAAGGAACAGACCCGGCCACAGGAACAGAAGTGGTAGAAAGAAAGAAAGTGTTGAAATAGCCGGCCCGTTTTTAAACCTGCGTACATGAAGAAGAACTATATTTCGAATTCTACTGAGTCTACAAGGATGTTCAAAAGCAATCTGTTAGAGAGCTTATCTAAAGTTCATTTTACAGTGCCGCTTTTTGTATACGTCCCTGTGGTCATCTATTTTTCTTACCGCGCATTGACTGCTCCGTTGAATATCGGGACATTTGCCCTGTGTTTTATTGGCGGTCTTGCCGTATGGACCATTACGGAATACCTGCTGCACCGTTATATATTCCATTTTGTGCCCAAAGCGAAATGGGCGCTGCGGCTGCACTTTATTTTTCATGGCGTTCATCATGATTATCCAAAAGATGCAAAACGGCTGGTAATGCCACCTTCTGCCAGTATTCCCCTGGCAGTCGGGTTTTATTTCCTTTTCTCCTTGTTTTTTAAAGAGAAGGCTTATTTATGGTCATTCTACCCTGGCTTCATCACCGGTTATCTTGTATATGATATGATGCATTATGCCATGCATCACTATAATTTTAAAAGTTCCCTGATGAAGAGAGTGAAGCAGCATCATATGTTGCATCATTACGATGACTCAACCAAAGGCTATGGCGTAAGTTCCTCACTTTGGGATGAGATCTTCCGGTCAGGTTTTCCCAAGAAGCAGAAAGCATGAAGACAATCCAGGGGCAGCCTGGATTATTTACTTCCAGAGACCTGCTGATCACTTTTCTTTTATCGGCGGCTTATCTCCTGATTTCCGCATTGCTGGTAGGGTTCAAGTCGGACCAGGTATTCCTGGTGGTTTTATTCAACCTGCTATATTATGCTTCCCGCTACACCCGTAAATTCATTATTGGCTTTTCTGTCTTCATTGTATACTGGATACTGTTTGATTACATGAAGGCTTTTCCCAATTACCTTTTCAGTGATGTACACACGGGCAGCCTTCATGCAGCAGAGAAAGCGGTATTCGGTATTCATTCCGGCGGAACTGTTATTACGCCGAATGAATACTTCCTGCAGCATCATTCTTCCTTCTTCGATATCCTCAGCGGAATATTTTACCTGTGCTGGATACCCGTGCCCCTGGCTTTTGCTGCTTATTTATTTTTTACCGACCGCAGACTTTTCCTGCAATTCAGCCTTACCTTTTTCCTGGTCAACCTGGTAGGGTTTGTTGGATATTATACTTATCCCGCTGCCCCACCCTGGTATTTGCAGGAACATGGTTTGGTAGCAGAATTGAATACACCGGGCAGCACAGCCGGACTTGCCCGCTTTGATGAATATTTTGGGGTAACCATTTTCCAATCCATTTATGCAAAGAGTTCCAACGTTTTTGCGGCCATGCCCTCGCTTCATTCGGCTTATCCGCTGATCGTATTGTATTATGGATTTAAAAAGAAACTGGGTTATTTCAATCTTGTTTTCATTATAGTAACGGTGGGTATATGGTTTTCGGCAGTGTATACCAGTCATCACTATGTGCTGGATGTGCTGGCCGGTATCCTTTGTGCAGCTATTGGAATATTCCTGTTTGAAAAAATATTAAAGAGCCGCTCTTTTAACCGCTTCTTCGAAGCGTATATGGCAAAGATCAGTTAATCGCCCACTTCTTTCGTATCTGGTCAAACTCCCACAAAGACTACGAGACCACAAAGAAATATTCTATCTCACTCTTTTATGATATCAATGAAGGGTTCAGGCATTAATTCTTTGTGATCTCCGTAGTCTTTGTGGGAGTTTAATTTATCTCAGTGATTCCGACATATACTGAAGCATTTCCGACATGGATGAAATCCTATCCTGTACTGAATTTTGTTCAAATTGACCCATGCAAAAAACACTCACAGGCAAGCATGTATTCGTTGCAGGTGCATTCAGCATGATCGGCAATGGCATCGTCCGCAGTCTCATGAAGGCCGGGGCTACTGTTATCGCACCTGCTAAAAGCGCCCAGGATATTATCTGCCTGAAACAGGAAGTGGAAGACATCCCGGGCGGACGGTTGATCACCCTGCTGGTGGATATGCCTGATCATCGCAAAGCATTTGAACTTGCAGATGCGATCGTGGAAGAGTTAGGTCAACTGGAACTGGCCATTGTTGCACTGGAACCTCCATCACCTTCAGCAGATCTGACAAGCCTCCCTATACTGAGCTGGCATAAAATGCTGGATGAACATCTTACATTGTTTTTTATTTGCGGCCGCATCATCCTCGACCTGATGAAGCAAAACCGTCATGGCATGTACATCAGTGTCAGCAACACTGATCACCTGGAGCCCCGGCCCTGGGCCGCTTTGTCTAACCTGTATGCCCGGTTCGAAATTGAAATGGCCAAAACCTTTGCCCGCGAAACGGCCTGTTATGGCATCCGCTACCTCCACCTGTTTGTAAACAATGTAACGTATGATTTTCCGGACCATTCTTATCTGCCAGGAAAAGGCCTGGTCAGTCCTGGTAAGATCGGCGAGTGCATTGTGCAGCAATATCTTTCCGGCTCTGAAGAACTGTTTCACTGGTGCCTGGGCAAGGAAGTAAAGAACGACATGAATGTAAAAGAAGCCGTTATGAAGATGCTGCAGGAAGAGCCTCCCCGCTAAAAAATCCTGCCGGTCTTAGATGCCTGAGATAGATTTTTGCTACATTTACGTAACTGATTACATAATCACTTATATAAAATGGAATTTTTCAACAAAATTGGCAAGCTCGCGCTCGGCAGCCGGCTGCGGATGCTTACGGAAAAAATGGTTGCCGATGCCTATCTCATTTACGAAATGTATGATGTGGACCTGCAGCCGAAATGGTTCCCGGTATTTTATACACTTTCAACAGATGGCGAGAAAGCCATTACTGAGATCGCCAAAGAGATCGGGCACTCCCACCCTTCCGTTAGTAAGATCATCAGTGAAATGGCTAAAAAGGGATTGGTAACGGAAAAAAAAGATAAAACGGATGGCCGCCGTAATGTGGTCGCTCTTTCCAAAAAAGGGAAAGAGATCACGGCAAAAATACAGGACCAGTATACTGATATCAGCAGTGCCGTGGATGAGTTGTCGTCCCAGGCCACTTATGATCTCTGGAAAGCCGTTGCCGAATGGGAATACCTGCTGGAACAAAAATCGCTTTTTGAACGTGTGCAGGAACATCGCAAGAAACGGGAAAGCCAAAAGGTGGAGGTCGTTGATTATAAATCCGCTTATAAGAATGTGTTCAAAGACATGAACGTGGAATGGATCTCCCGTTATTTTAAAATGGAAGAAGCTGATTATAAAGCACTGGATAACCCCAAAGGATATATCCTGGATAAAGGCGGTCATATTCTTGTTGCCTTATACAATGGGGAACCGGCCGGCGTTTGCGCCCTGGTGAAAATGAACGACCCCTTATATGATTTTGAGCTGGCAAAAATGGCTGTATCTCCTGAATTCCAGGGTCAGCATATCGGTTTGAAACTCGGGTTGGCAGCAATAGAGAAAGCAAGGGCTGAGGGCGCTTCAGCACTTTACCTGGAGAGCAATACCCTGTTGAAGCCTGCTATCCGTTTGTATGACAAACTGGGATTTGTAAAACTGACTGGCCGTCCCTCACCATATGAGCGTTGCAATATCCAGATGGAACTGAATCTTGATCAGCCAAAGACCAAAAAGAAAAACCGGTTAAAGGCGAAAACCAATGCCCAGCGTAGCTGAAAAAGCACTGAGCTTATACTTTTCTTCGACCTGCGCATAAGCCGGTTGTGGATTAGGACTGGGCATGATCGGGCGGCCCATAGAAGGTGGGCGATTATCAGTAGCAGTGGCATCAAAATAATTCACATCAAACAGCAGCATAACTTTTTTACTCAGTTCATAACCCAATCCTGCATTCGCCTGGTAAGCAAATGCTGCAGGCATTTTTGCCTTGCCCGCTGAGCGCTCCAGTAATATTTCTCCCATGGGACCGTTGATGGTAAAGCTATAATCCGGTATTGCTGTTTTGACGATGCCCGCCGACAGGCCTGACCGGAAGGATAGTTTTTTGCTTAAAGTGGCAGTATAAGTTGGACCTGCCAGCACTTTCACCACACTCCATTGTTTTGAATCCACCGTACTCTTATTTCCGTAGATAAGCTCGTAATATTTTGCAAATATGCTTCCGTCGCGTTTATACTCACTTACTCCCCCTGTAAGCGCAATGCCGAAATGAGTGTTTAATCGATAGCCGATTTGAATATTGCCAGTCCATCCTGTCCCGGCCGCGCCTATCATAGATGATCCTGTGCTCAGGGTGGCAACATTATTATCCGCAAACCGGCCAACCGGGAAAGACAATCCGCCGGTCAGGGAAACCATAAGAGGATGATCCTTTGATTGTGCTGTTGCTTCTATGAACAGCAACAGTGATAATACAGATGTGATCAAAAAATGTTGGTAGTGTTTTGGTGTGGTGGTCATAGTGATCGTGTTTATACTAAAAAAGGAGGTTATCCACATGCTGACAAAAGGGTTGGTAAAAGCGTTGCTTTGCAACAGCGGATAAGTTGTGATGATTCCATATATTCGACCAGTAAAACAATCTCCTAAATCTTTGATTAGTATGAAAAAAACAAGCACGCTTTTCCTTCCTGTCTGTCTTTTGGCCGGAAGCCTTGCTTTCGGGCAGGTAAATGACTCCGTAATTGTAAAAGGCATTGTGAAGGAAGCTACCGAAAATTCACAGTTGAAAACACTGGCGCACGAACTGATGGATGGCATCGGCCCCAGGCTGGTAGGCACTCCACAAATGAAGCAGGCCAATGATTGGGCTGTGGCAAAATACAATAGCTGGGGCATCACCGCCCGCAATGAAAAATGGGGTGAATGGAGAGGTTGGGAAAGAGGAGTTTCGCATATTGATATGGTTTATCCGCGTGTAAGATCGCTGGAAGGCACGCAGCTTGCCTGGAGCCCAAGCACCGGCGGCAAAACCATTACCGCCGAAACGATCATACTGGCTGATGTAGCTGATTCAATCGCTTTTCAGCAATGGCTGCCTAATGTCAAAGGCAAGTTTGTGCTCATCTCCATGATGCAGCCAACCGGCCGACCCGATTATAACTGGGAAGAATTTGGCACCAAAGAATCATTTGAAAAAATGAAAAAGGAAAGGGCTGCGTTGCAGGAAGCATGGGGTAAACGCATCCGCAAAACAGGTCTTAACAGCAAGAACCTGGCACTGGCGCTCGAAAAAGCAGGTGCCGCTGGTATAGTGTCTTCCCTTTGGTCAAACGGTTTTGGTGTCAACAAAATATTCGGCGCCAACACTACCAAGATACCTACAATAGATATTGCCCTGGAAGACTACGGTTTGCTGTACCGCCTTACTGAATCGGATATCAAACCAAAGATCAGCGTGCGTACTGACTCAAAAGAACTGGGTGTAGTGCCCACCTTTAATACGATCGCAGAAATAAAAGGCACTCAAAGGCCGGATGAATATGTAATGCTTTCTGCGCATTTTGATTCATGGGATGGCGGCACTGGTGCTACAGACAATGGCACGGGCACCCTGGTAATGATGGAAGCTATGCGGATACTGAAAAAAATATATCCCAATCCTAAACGCACTATCCTGGTAGGACATTGGGGCAGTGAAGAGCAAGGGTTGAACGGATCAAGGGCTTTTGTGGAAGATCATCCTGAGATTGTAAAAAACCTGCAGGTATTGTTTAACCAGGACAATGGTACCGGCAGAGTAGTTAATCTTTCCGGCCAGGGTTTCCTGAATTCTTATGAATACCTCACCCGCTGGCTTTCAAAAGTGCCCGCAGATATCCGTACACAGATCGAAACCCGTTTCCCGGGATTCCCCGGTGGTGGCGGCTCTGACTTTGCTTCTTTTGTAGCAGCAGGCGCGCCGGCTTTTTCATTAAGCTCCAATAGCTGGTCATACGGCAGCTACACCTGGCATACCAACCGCGATACTTATGATAAGATCGTTTTTGATGATGTCAGAAACAATGCGATACTGGCTGCGATACTGGTATATATGGCTTGTGAGGATCCTGTAAAAACCTCCCGCGAAAAAAGTGTGCTGCCTCCCAGCCCACGTACCGGAGAACCAGGCAAATGGCCGGCTCAAACTCCTCCTACGAGAAGAGGCGGTTTGAATTGATGTTTTACAACAGCATGACAGTTAGCTAAGAGTATACCCGCAAAAGCTGGCCATAAACGGCCGGCTTTTGTTTTAAGAAAATAAAAGGCCCGGGCACTGCAATATGTGATGCATACATATTAAGAAAAGACATTCCCCCAATGCCTGGTAAAACTCCTAAGTAGGAAAATTTTTTTATAAGAATATCAGGTACTTGTGATGCTATACGAAGAATAAGTTGTGTACTTTTGTAAAAAATAAACTAATGAAGATTTTCGTAGCTGGCTTACCCTATGACCTTGACGATGCCGAACTGGAAGAGATTTTTGAAAAGTTCGGGAAAATCGTTTCCGCCAAAGTAGCTATTGACCGGGAAACAGGCAAGAGTAAAGGCTTTGGTTTTGTAGAAATGCTGAATGACGCAGAAGCAAAAGATGCTATCGAAAGCCTGAATGATATTTCATTAGGGAAAAAACCACTTGTTGTAAAAGCTGCTGATGAACGCGGTGGCGGCGGTGGTGGATACCAGGGAGGTGGTGGACAAGGCAATCGTCAGGGCGGTGGAAACAGGGGCAGCGGTGGATTCAGGCCTGGTGGCAACCGCGGTGGTAGTGGCGGAGGCGGCGGACGCAGGTATTAATCGACAGCTTAGTTAACGCTTATATTTTTTCTTTAAAAAGGTCATTCCTGTTATCAGGAATGACCTTTTGTTTAATAACTCCTTAGGCTTTCAATTACTGTTAACTTTATATCTCCTGCTTTATTCCTCCCTGGCCTCCTGACGAAGCCTGTCTCCTTTATTGCCTGTGTTAATTAAGGATAATAGACCGGCAGATCTTATGCACGTCCTGGGAGGTTTTGTAAACAAAATAGAATTGATCGGTGATTGATTTGAATGTGCTCAGGTACCGTTTCCCTGTCGATTCCAGTTGTCCCTGCCGGAGCTCCTGCTGTCTTGTTTGCATTAATGCATTGATCTTGTGATCGAGCAATGCCTGGGGATTATCGGTTGTTTTTTTAGGCGCTTCAAAATGTGGGTTCTCCAGGAAACGCCCTGCATTGGTCAGTTCTGTTATGCTTGCTTTGATCAGCGGGGCATAATCATCCATAATATATTCTTGTTGCAAACTGTCTGCATAATAAGCCAGCGTGGCAAAATGCGAAACCAGCATGTGTGAAGACACTACAAAGCGGTGGAACTCTTTATAATCCCGTCGCTTGCTTTTGGGTTCAGAAAGCATGCGGTTGAACGCATCGGTAACGTTGGCCAGCGAAACCCAGGCCTGTTTTCTTTTTTCCTTGCTTAATTGTTTATTGTAAGGCTTGCCCGTGAAAGCGTATGCTATTGTTTCAAAATACTGTATAATGTCATTGATAAGATGCTGCATCAACTCCCCTATCTGTTCCCTTTCCCAGATTGGTGGCAAGAGGTAAGATGCCAGGAAGCCTACGATACATCCCAGTAAAGTGTCCACTATTCTTTCCTGCACTACTTCCCTGAAATCATTTGGCTCAAGGATATGGAACATGAACAACAGGTACATCGTGATCATCACTACGCTCACGAGGTATTTCCAGCGCATAAAACTGTAACCCCCGATCATGCTCAATGCAAGCAATACAAGAATAGCTGTATTGTTCTTTACAAAAAACAATATGCCTCCTGCAATGGCTGCGCCGATCAAAGTGCCGGTAAGACGTTGGATATTCCGTTGCCTCGTTAGTGTATAACCTGGTTTCAGGATTACGATAACGGTGAGCAATATCCAGTATCCATGTCCGAATGGCAGCAGTTGCCCTATTATATAAGCCGCAAATGCAGCAATAGTGATGCGCAATGAATGCCGGAAAATATTCGACTGCAGGGAGAAATTGTCCCAGAACTGCTGCGGATCGATCGCCTGCCGCGTTACATACTTGGATGGATCCGGCGTGTCGATCTTTATTTTACGCAGCTTCCGGTCATAAGACGTGTACTGATGCAGTGTGCGGATCCTTCCTGCGATATCATCAATACTGTCGAGTATATGCCGGAGGCTGATGAATCCTTCGAGATTGGAAGGGTTCAGTAGTTTGAGCCGCAACTGTTGCAGGTGTTCACGCTCTGTTACCAGTTCTTTATCAATACCGGCATCATAGCCCGAAGCTTTTCCACTGATGAGTGAAAGGCCAATTTCATCCATCTCATCTGCCAGTGAAATAATAATGGCCCTGTATTCCGGCAATATGCCTGTATCATCGAAAAATCCATGCAGTTTTTTATAATCCTGGTGTGAGGTCATGGCTCTTTCCAGGAGATCGGAAACATCCAGGAATACCATCATCAGTATGCGGCTGGTGTGGGTTGACTCTTTTACAATGCTCCTGGTTTTGAACAGCAGCTCCGCTACCAGGTCCTGCTTATGCTGCACATCGATCTGCGCACGCATCAATTCCCTGTAGCAATCATCCATATCGGCGTTAGGATCGTAAAAACCTGCACGGGCCCGCAGGTAGGTAGCGGCAGACAATACGTATTCTCCAAGCGCCTGCTGTATCAGTTTATAAGGCCGGAGACTATAAAGCACCAGGCTCAGCAAAGTATACCATAAGCCTCCTGCAAGCATATACAGGGCAAAATAAACGACCTGCCATCCATGCAATCCTTCATGCGATATCATCACCATTACCAGCAGGGCTGCAATACCGATAGATGTGGCCCTGGCTCCATATACCCCGATCATGGAAAAGAAAAAGCACAGCAGCGGCAACACCAGCATGAAAAGCCATTTCACCGGTAAAGAAAATCCAACCAGCAGGCTTACAAGAAAAACGATGCCACAGCAGATCAGCAATCCGTTCCTGCGATGATGAATAGGTCCCGGATTATCAGTAATGCTTACGCAAAGCGCGCCCAGTGAAATGTAAATGCCCAGTTGTAGCTGGTTGAAGTAACTTAATATCAGGGAAGGCAATAATACACCGGCTGTAATACGCACACCATCGGCCAGGTAATGGCCATATATGAAACGGCGATATTCTTTGATGTAATCCATCTGCTCTACGAAGATAAAATCAATCTCATCTATCCCAGTTGATCCTTGCTATTCTTCCTTTATTTCCTGCCAGGTAAATCATCGTTCCCACTTTTGCAATACGGACTACATGGAAACCTTCTTTGCTGATCCATTTCCAGTTCTTTCCACCATCTTCTGAGTAATCAACCCCATTCAGACCGCAGGCGAGCAGGTCTTTTTTAGAAAGATATTCCACGCAGCTCCGGTAGCCATGCGGGGGTGTTTTGGGCGTGCGCCAGGTTTTTCCGCCATTGGTGGTGTACACACAATTCTTTTCGCGGGAAGAATCTGCAGCAAAATCTCCTCCTACAATCACCATGCGGCTGCCGGCTTTAACAGGGATGCCGTTATCAAATATATCGATAGCATTGGCCCCGGTGGACTCTTTTCCCTGAAGTAATGGAAGCATAACAGTGCCGTTAGGACCAGTAAGCCTGGAACGTGTGCCGCCGCTGACAAGATAGTACTGCCCTTTTTCAAAAAGGCGGACATTGCTGCCGCTGGCTGCAAAAAATGCTTCACCGCTATCAAGCGTTACACGATTATCTGCAGAAGGCAGTTCTTCCCAGGTATTGCCGCTATCATGTGTAAATGCAATAAACGCTTTTCCATTGATGGGATCGCCGATCACGATGCCATCGCGGGGAGAGGAAAAATCCATTGCATCCAGGAACATGCCTTTTTCCTTGTTCTCATATACGATCTTCCAGGTATCCCCGCCATCATTTGTTTTCAGCAGGTAAGCGGGTTCTCCAATTCCCATCACGATGGCCACATTGGCATCAAAAGCTTCTATATCGCGGAATTCTGTTTTCTCAAAACCAGGCACGGTGATCCATTTCCAGGTTTTGCCGCCATTACTGCTCTTGCCGACGATCCCACCGCTGCCGCTTACCCAGAGGATATTATCATTAACAACGCTGAGTCCGCGCAGGCTGGTTTTGGTGCCTGAGGTCAATATTTCTACTGATGGACTTTGTGCTGAAATAAGAAATGAAGAAAATGCCGGTAAGAAAAAGAAAATGAATCGGAAAGCAGATTTCATAGCATAATCGATTGGGTTAATCAGCCGTACTTTGACCGAAAAGATAGCTAAAAAAAATCCGCAAGCCTAACGTAATTGTTTTTTAAATTCTTCCTGGGAAACAATGCCTTCTTTGCGCCAGGTTTCTTTCCCGTTTTTATAAATAATGAAAACCGGGATTGGGCCGATATTGAGGGCTTTTATCAATTCAGTTTGTGTGCCGGCATCTATATTGATCATGGAAAAATGAAGAGATGGGTCTTTGCGCAATGCATCTGTTACCGGCTGCATTTTCCGGCAGGGCGGACACCAGTCGGCACCAATATCAACCAGTACTGTTCCCGTTTTAGGGATCATCGATCTGTATTCTTCCAGGCTCAGTTGTTTCTCATCCTGGAAGCCTTCCAGTGGTTTGCCGGCTTTTTTCCATGCATTGATCCCACCTTCCAGCTCAATCACCTGTGAAAAACCATGATTTCTCATCCATGTGGCTGCTGCAGCGCTGCGGCCACCCACCAGGCAATAGACATAAACCGGTTGCTGCGGATCTATGTATTTTATTCTTTCCCTGAATTGGGCACTGTCATTCCAGTTGGCCTGCATAGCCTGGCTGATATGGCCAGAACGGAATTCTTTATCGGTACGGACATCGAGGATCAAAGTCTTGCCAGCCTTGATATTCTTTTCAAACTCATCGGCATTCTGTAAATGAGAGGCGGCCGGCTGTGCGAAGGAAATAAGGCTGGTCAGCAGGGACAGGAGTAATAGGGTCGGGACGCGCATCTGAGTATTATTATTTTACACAAAAATACAACGAAGGCAACAGTAAACCTCCCCGTTTCGTTATTTTATAGGTCAATCATTCCAGCTAGAAAAAAACTCTTATTTTTAAGCATCCTAATTATACCTTATTATGAAGAAACTATGCGGGTTACTGCTGACCGGCCTGATGCTGATCTATTCCTGTCAGAAAGAAGTAAGCTTGGAAAACGGAGAAGGCGTTTCTTCGGAAGGTACGCTCCAGAGTGATCTTACAGGTGATTGCTTGCCCAAAACTGTTATCGGTATTTATGAAGCAGGCGTGGCGCTGGTAGGAACGAGCAACACGATCGAAGTGCAGGTAAATGTGCTGAAAACGGGAACCTACCTCATTTACACGGATACCGTGAATGGTTATTATTTCCGCGGCAACGGCAATTTCTCTGCTACCGGTATGAATACGGTAACCCTGCAAGGCAATGGAACCCCTCTTCTTGAAAGCATTGATAATTTTACTGTCAGATACGGCACTTCTGAATGCATTGTCCCTGTTACGGTATTGCCGGCAGGCGGTGGAGGCCCTGCAGTATTCTCCCTGGATGGTAATCCTGGCACCTGTATGGACTTTTTGGCAGGTGGGGATTATGTAATGGGTGTGGCGCTTACCTCCAGCAATACAGTAGATATAAAAGTGGATGTAACTACAGCAGGAACTTATTCTATCAGCACTGCAACAAGTAATGGGATGGTATTTTCCGGAACAGGCAGTTTACCAGTCGGTGCGCAAATCATCACACTCTATGGTTCCGGCACTCCTGCAGCAGCCGGCCCTGCCAGCATTCCTGTAACAGCAGGTACCACCAACTGCAGCTTTACTATTGATGTGCTGGCAACCGCAGTAGCAAAAGATTATTTTCCCCGTACGGCAGGCAGCAACTGGAGTTATGAACAGGATGACAATCCTAATGTAGATTCATTGCTGATCAGAGCTAAACCAGGCACCGTCACCATCGGCGGAAATGCTTTTACTACATTTGAAGGCACTTTCAATCAGGCAGGAACACCTCCTTTCCAGGATATGGACAGTTACCGTAAAGCAGCCGGTAACTATTACAAGTATACAGATCTTCAGGATTATTT
This sequence comes from Sphingobacteriales bacterium 44-61, assembly GCA_001898405.1. Lineage (GTDB taxonomy): Bacteria > Bacteroidota > Bacteroidia > Chitinophagales > Chitinophagaceae > Terrimonas_A. The sequence continues at coordinate 84,761 of MKTW01000019.1, read as the reverse complement.
TGGCTTTGACGCTTCCCAGAAAGTAGAATTCATTTTTATAAAAGATGATCAGCCTGCAGGGGTTAGCTGGACTACTGCAGCTTACTCCGGAACTGTCGGGGGAGTTCCATTGAAAGTACGCATAAAGTTTACAATTAGGCAGAAGGATGTGAATACGCTTGTTACTACCTCCCTTTCGGGTGCCGGTGGCGTCACCTATCAGAACACAATTGTTGTGGAAGAAAGGTATGAAGTGGATTGGGGGAACGGCATTTTTGTGCCAACCGATGACTATTTCCTTGACTATTATGCCAGGAATATCGGATGGATAATGGATGAATATTATGAAAGTGCGGCCAGTACAGTACCTGATTCAAAATTAGAAATGAGAAGAGTACAGATCGCACCATAAGCCTTCGGCTAATGATGCTGTTTTCTTCTTCTTCCGGCCAGGTCAGCTTTTATCTTATGTACAAAGCTGCTTCCCAACAGAAGTAGTCCGGCATTGATGCAAAAAGCGGAAATAGCAGCCCAGAAAAGCCAGTCGTTGGAGGCTTTGGTGGCTAATCCATATACAAGACTGATAATACCAGCAGTAGTAAGTGTTAGTCCCAGTAATGCATACAGTACGAATCGGATTGAATGTTTATCACTCATTATTTAGCAGTTAAGTTGGGATAAATATAAGGCAAATCAAGATTTTGTTAATACCCATAAGAAACCATTCTTTAAGCAGGCAGGCTGTTGTAGATTTGACAACATATGTTATAATATGAAAAAGATCATTGTTCTTATTGCCCTGATATTTTCCGCTTGTTTCCTTTTTGCACAGGAAGCACCTGAAGGTTTATTTCTGAATTCCAAAGCACCTGATTTCAAAGCCAAAGATCAGAATGGAAATGAAGTGCGGCTGAAAGACCTTTTGAAGAAAGGAAAAGTAGTGCTGGTTTTTTACCGTGGGGAATGGTGCCCTTATTGCAATAAATATCTTCAAAAACTGGAAGACTCCCTGCAGCTGATCAGGGATAAAGGCGCAACACTGGTAGCTGTGACCCCTGAATTACCCGAGAACGTTGCTAAGACCGTTGAAAAAACAAAAGCTGAATATCCTGTACTGTACGATGAAGGGCTCAAGATCATGAAAGCTTATGATGTGGAATTTGAAGTACCGGAAAATACGCTTACCAGGTACCGTAATGCCGGTATTAAAATAGATGAGATCAATGGAAAGAACGGAAATTACCTTCCTGTTCCTGCAACGTATATCATCGATAAAGAATCAACGGTCATCTACCGTTTTTTCAATCCTGATTATAAGAAAAGGCCTGCTGTAAAGGAAATACTGGACCAATTGACAAAAGCATTGTAGCAACCTGCTAGCCAAATTTATTGGTAAACATAAAATATACCGCCCCAAGCAGGAATGCGAAACTCACAAGATAACGCCAGTGAAAAGCTTCCTTCATCACTAATACAGCGAAAACAGCGAATACCAGTAAGGTGATCACTTCCTGGATGATCTTTAATTGAAAAAGACTGAATCCGGCCGTATGCCCAAAGCGGTTGGCAGGCACTGCCAGGCAATACTCAATTAATGCTATCAGCCAGCTGATGAGGATCGCTTTCCATAAAGGCCATCCTTCATGTTTAAGATGGTAATACCAGGCAAAGGTCATGAAGATGTTTGAAGCAAACAGCAATAGTATGGTACGCATGAAGAGTTATGGTTTATGTTTGAATATCCTGGTTTAATTACCTGTCAGCGCTTTTTTCAATTGGCGCACTTCGTCTGCACTGATCGCATTGTTCATATAGCTTTCTTCTGATGAAGCAAAAGCAGGATGGATGAATTGCATGGAGCTTTTCGTTTTGCGGCGGAGAGAAGAATGTAGCTCCGTGCAGCCGGTTTGATCAGCCAGTTGCCGCACATTGCCTACCCGCACACCACTGCCAGGCATAATGATGATGCGGTTATCCGCTGCCTGGTTCAACCGCGCTATGAGTTCAACTCCCGCAGGCGCCTCAGGTTGCTGACCAGAGGTCAGTATTCTCTCGCAGCCAATGCCGATCAGTTGTTCCATTGCCGCAAAGGGATCGAGACAACGGTCAAAAGCACGATGGAAAGTGACACCTAAGGGATAGGCAGCTTCTACCAGTTTAGCCGTACGGGATAGATCAATAGTTCCATCTGCCTGCAATAAACCGATCACTACACCATCGCAGCCATACTCTTTGAAGAGTTTGATATCATGCAGCATAATCTCAAACTCTTCCTTTGTGTAAAGGAAATCACCACCCCTTGGCCGGATGATAGGGTAAAACAATACGTTAAAGACCTCCCTGCATTTCCGTACCAATCCTGCAGATGGTGTAGTACCACCTTCTGCCAGGTTTGAACAAAGTTCTATTCTATCTGCACCACCTTCTACTGCGGAGCGGGTAGTTAAAAAATCAGAAGTAGCTATTTCTATCAGGTAACTCATAGTTGTGATTTTGCCGGTCCAGGATAGTAGTTCGTTGGCCGAATGGCCGATGGCTGACTAAACCGCCCTCAGCTGTAAAAGCTCTTCGCAGGTATCAGTTTCTCTCCTGCATTTGTTCTTATCGCATAGCTGAATCCTTTCTGGATAGCATAAGCACCTACCTGCCCTTTTTTATTAAGTGCAAGAAATGCTACCTGTATGCTCTTGGCTTTATCTCCTTTTATCCGGATGATCCGGTTGATGGCGCTCTTGCAGGCAGCTTCAGGAGAAAGTCCCTGGCGCATCAGTTCTACTACCGTATGGGAACCGGCAACACGGATCACGTCTTCCCCCTGCCCTGTGGCAGTGCAGGCGCCTATTTCATTGTCTACGAACAATCCTGCTCCGATAATGGGCGAATCACCGAGACGGCCCCGCATTTTGAAACCCATGCCGCTGGTGGTGCAGCTACCGCTCAGGTTGCCATTAGTGTCCATGGCCACCATTCCGATCGTGTCATGATTCCATTCGCCGTTCTCGAACTGTGAGGGGGCAGATGGACCATGTCCTTTGTTCTCGATATTGATCACAGGTTTGTATTCCGACGTCTTTAACCATTCTGTATAGGCTTTCTGCGCGCTCTCTGAAAGCTTTTGCTCTTCCAGGGGAAAGCCTTCTGCAATGGCAAACTGCTGGGCACCGCTGCCAACAAGCATTACATGTGGCGTTTTTTCCATTACACGGCGGGCCACGGAAACAGGATGTTTGATCCGCTCCAGGAATGCCACACTACCGCAATTGGCAAACTCATCCATGATAGAGGCATCAAGGGTCACGAATCCATCCCGGTCAGGATTGGCGCCAAGCCCCACGCAGCAATTGATGGAGGACTCCGTATCCATCACTCCTTTCTCCACAGCATCCAAAGCCCTGCCTCCCTTCCCCAGTATTTCCCAGGCCGCCCGGTTGGCGGAAAGCCCGGCATCCCAGGTGGAGATCACAAGGGGATTGCCTTTGAGATTGCGGGGAGCAGATTGACTTGCAGCCAGCTTGCCTGCAAGCACGGCGGCTGAGCTGAACACGGATGATAAGATGAACTTTCTGCGGTTGATCATTGTATATCTTTAGGTTGCCGAAATTATGATTTTCAGGCGCATCCTGGGGGATATGTTGGCAAAATGTTTATACACCCTAAGGCCTCTGTTAAAGCAGGATCATAATTTGATGTTTAAACATTAATTTAGTATCTTTACACTACAAGACTCAAAAATGAGAATTGAAATTATATCGGGAAGTCCCCGCCCCAATAGTATCACCCGCAGGGTGGCCCTGCATCTGCAGCACTGGATTGACCAGAACACACCGCATGAAGCAGGGTTGATTGATATGAAAGATTGGGAATTGCCGGTGGCGCAGACGGTATTTGTGAGCGTGGAAAAAACACCGGAACAATTCCGCCCGCTGAGCGAAAGGATATTTGGTGCAGATGCTTTTATTCTTCTGACACCGGAATACAATGGCAGCTATTCGCCGGCTATGAAAAACCTGCTTGATCATTATCCCAAGCAGCATCATAAGCCGTTTGGGATCGTGACAGCATCACCCGGATCATTGGGTGGATTGCGGGCTTCACAACAGTTGCTGCTGTTGATCCCTGCCTTGTTTGGCCTGGCTTCCCCCTACCTGCTGATCGTACCGTTTGTGGAACAAAAATTTCTGGCAGATGGCACATTGGTGGATGAAAGTTTTGCCAATAAGGTCCACAATTTTATGACGGAGTTTATATGGCTGGCCGAGAAATTACTTCCGGAGAGAATATCAGTGTGAGTTGATGAGCCCACTGTTTGTTTATTGTCTTTGTGTTCTTTGTTGTCTTAGTGGGATATATAATCCCACTAAGACAACAAAGAACACAAAGGATAAAAACTGTGAGAAGAATATTTATACTTTAAAAAATAAGGAGCATATATGAGCAACATAAAAACGATCGAAACAATTATCGCCCCTCCTCCTCCCCACATGGTGGGCGATGGGTTCAGGGTGCATAATTTCTTTCCCAATAATGTTATCGACAAAAAAAGGATGAGCCCATTTTTCCTGCTGGATTATAATTCAAAAGTGGAGTTCAGTCCCAGGGAAGAACCCCGTGGCGTAGGCGTGCATCCCCATCGTGGTTTTGAAACCGTTACCATTGCTTATCATGGCCAGGTAGCGCATCACGACAGTGGCGGCAACAGTGGCGTGATCCGTGAAGGCGATGTGCAATGGATGACGGCTGCTTCCGGTTTGCTGCATAAAGAGTACCATGAAAAGGAATTCAGCCGGAAAGGCGGTCTCTTCCAGATGGTACAGCTTTGGGTGAACCTGCCTGCGAAATACAAAATGAGTCCTCCCAAATACCAGGAGATAACCAACAGCATGATGGGCAGGTATGATTTACCCGGTGATAAAGGCGTAGTGGAGATCATTGCAGGCGAATTCAACGGTGTAAAAGGTGCGGCTTCCACTTTCACTCCCTTGCAGGTGTATAATGCCAAACTGAAAAAAGGCGCTGTGCTGGAAATGGATTTCCCTTCTTTCTATAATACCGGGATACTGGTGGTTGAAGGCAGTGCTTCCATCAATAACACCGCTGCACCGGCTGATCATTTTGTTTTGTTTAAAAATGATGGGGAGAAAATACAGATCACCGCCAGCGAAGACACTATATTACTCGTGCTTTCCGGTGAGCCGATCGATGAGCCGATTGCCCAGTATGGTCCCTTCTTAATGAATACCTGGGCCGAAGTGGAGCAGGCGATCAATGATGTGAGCGCCGGTAAATTTGGTGTGCTCGAAGATTAAGTGATATTTGTAATACTAATAAGGATGATATCCCCGGTTGCGGCAGGTATCATCCTTTTTTATTCATGAATGCATCAAGACTTTTCCGTGCATTCTTTTGCACAGCTTTTTTCATAAATCCTGTCCATCCAAACAGTACTCCCTTCCATCCCATTGCCTGCGACAACCAGGTGCTGAGCCGGAATGCATCGCTGTGCTCAATGATCTTCCCATCCCTGAATCGCATATAGGCTTTGATCTTATTTTCCACTTTATTGCCTGTTTTGGAAAAAATATAGGAAGCTGTCCACTTGCAGGTTGCATATTCCTCATCCAGCAGCTCTATATTGGAATAGGTAAGCTTGAAGTCCCTGGCATTTTTACACAGCATTTCCCACATCGCTTTTGCTTCTTCCCCTTTCAACAGGCCAAAAACAGGGTCGCTGAAAATAATATCATCGCTGTAACAGTCCTGCATAGTTGCATAATCCAGTTGCTGGAAAGCATTGTAGAACCGTTCAATCACCTGCTGGTTATTGTTCATAAAATTTATTGGTTATGGCAAATCAGATTGGGTAAATTTAGTGCTTCAAAACTACATAACTATGCTTATGAAATGTCCATTGATTGCTCAAAAAACGATTAAATATATACAAATGAAACGGTTTGTTTTTTATCTCCTACTCCTCTCTCCTTTTATTTCAGTTGCTCAGGCAGACGCAGATGCTGCCTGGGTAAAAGATAATTTTACCAAGAAAGAATATTATATCCAGATGCGGGATGGCATCAAATTGTATACGGCAGTTTATGAACCCAAAGATGTTTCCCAGAAATATCCCATCCTTATGCAAAGAACGCCCTATTCCTGCCGCCCCTATGGAGAAGCCAATTACCGCCCCCGCCTCGGCCCCAACACGTCTTTGATGAAAGAGAAATACATTTTTGTATACCAGGATGCACGTGGCCGTTATAAAAGCGAAGGCCGCTTCCGCGAAATGACGCCGGCGATCGACAATAAAAAATCGGATAAGGATGTGGATGAATCGAGTGATACCTACGATACCATAGAATGGTTGTTGAAGAATACCAACAGCAATGGCCGTGTGGGTATTTATGGCATATCCTTTCCCGGTTTTTATTCTTCAGCGGCTTTACCGGATGCGCATCCTGCCCTGAAAGCCGTATCACCACAAGCCCCGATGTCGGACGAGTTCATGGGTGACGACTGCAATCATAATGGCGCGTTTTTCCTGCTGGACAATTTTGGTTTCTACAGCGGTTTTGATGGCCCCAAAGCAGAGAATGGCGAAAGCTATACGCCGTTTTTCCGTGCACGCTACACAGATGCCTATAAATTCTTCCTTGATTTCGGCCCTTTGAAGAATGCCAATACTGCGAAATATTTTTATGACAGCAATAGCGTATGGCGCCAGGTGATCAAGCATGATACTTATGATGAATTCTGGCAATCCCGCAATATCCGTCAGCACCTGAAAAATATCAAACCGGCTGTGCTGGTAGTAGGCGGATGGTTTGATGCAGAAGATATGTTTGGTGCATTGAAAACCTATGCTGCCATAGAAAAACAATCACCAGGTAATAATGCACGCCTTGTGATGGGCCCATGGACGCATGGCGGATGGGCTGCTCCTTCCTGGACAAGCTTTGGCCAATATCATTTCGGTACAGACCTGAACAAACATTACCAGGATGAGATAGAAACCAAATTCTTCAATTACTATTTGAAAGATAAAGGCAGTTTTGACCAGGCGGAAGTGACCCTTTTTGAAACAGGGTCCAATCAATGGAAAAATTACAATGTATGGCCACCGGCCAATAGCCGCCCTACTTCTTTTTATTTTCAGCCGGCCGGCAAATTGTCGACCAGCAAACCTGCAGGAACCAACAGTTTTACCGATTATATCAGCGATCCCAACAAACCCGTTCCTTATACCAGTGTGGTAAGCGGACGCAGGAACAATGAATACCTGGTGGAAGACCAGCGTTTTGCTGCACAAAGGCCGGATGTGATCAGTTTTGAGACTGATACGCTTACACAGGACCTTACGCTTACAGGCGAGATCGCAGCCAACCTGCTTGTTTCCATTACAGGTTCTGATGCAGACTTTATCGTAAAAGTGATCGATGTATGGGGAGACAATGAGGTATTGCCTGCTGCTGGCCCCAACCAACGCCCCACTCCTATGGGTGGCTATCAACAGATGGTAAGGGCTGAAGTGTTCCGGGGAAAATTCCGTAACAGCTTTTCCAAACCAGAACCATTTGTAAAAGATAAAATTGAAAAAGTGTCCTTTAAATTGAACGAAGTGGCTCACACATTTAAAAAAGGCCATCGCATTATGGTGCAGGTACAAAGCAGTTGGTTTCCGCTGGTTGACAGGAATCCGCAAAAATTTGGATATATACCAGGCATGGATGCAAAGGATTTTCAGCGTGCAACAATTAAGATCTATCATGATGGAAAGAATAGCAGTAATGTAGTGCTGCCGGTGATGGAATAAGCAGTTACAATTTCCTCAACACGGGCACTATATTTAATAAAACGTTTGCTATGAGATCATTGATCAAATCCTTTATTTTTTTATTCCTTCCTTTTGCGATCTCCGCACAGGAAATAACGATCATTCCACAACCTGCTTTGCTAAAGCGCGGTGCAGGTTATTTTAATCTTGGAAAAAATACGACCCTGGTAGTACAGGATGATGGCGATCTGCCTGCTGCAGAGTTTTTCAGCAATTACCTGCAGGAGTTTTATGGCTTCAGCCTGCCTGTAAGCAAAACTCCTGTAAAGGATGCCATCCGTTTTTATACCAAAAAATTTATCAAAGCTCCTGATAAGGACGGCTATTCATTCGAAGCAAATTCAACAGGTATCTCGATCAGTGGCGACACGTATGCCGGAACTTTTTACGGCATGCAAACCCTGATACAACTTTTACCGCTTAATAGATCGGCTGCATTGAAAATACCGGCTGTATCTGTTCAGGATGCTCCCCGTTTTAATTACCGTGGTATGCACCTGGATGTAGGCCGTCATTTTTTCCCCGTCAGTTTTGTAAAGAAGTATATTGATTATCTCACTTTACATAAGATGAATTATTTCCACTGGCATTTAACTGATGATCAGGGCTGGAGGATAGAAATAAAGAAATATCCCAGGTTGACGACTGTGGGTGGATGGAGAAACGGTACCATCATTGGCCGTTATCCCGGTACAGGCAATGATGGGTTACGCTATGGAGGTTTTTATACCCAGGAAGAAATCAGGGAAGTAGTGGCTTATGCAGCGCAGCGTCATATCACGGTAGTGCCTGAGATCGAAATGCCGGGACATGCTTCTGCAGCAATAGCAGCTTATCCTGAACTGAGCTGCTTTCCTGAAGAGCCGACGAAAAATTATTACCCAAAGGATTGTGCCTGGGCTGGCGACAGCACTGGTAAGCAGGTGCAGCAAACCTGGGGCGTTTTTGACGACGTGTTTTGTGCAGGAAAGGAAAATACATTTCAGTTTTTACAGGATGTGCTGGATGAAGTGCTGCCTCTCTTCCCTTCCAGGATGATACATGTTGGCGGAGATGAATGCCCTAAAGCTAACTGGAAAAAATGCCCTCTTTGTCAGCAACGCATGAAGGAGAACGGGTTGAAAGATGAACATGAACTGCAAAGCTATTTTATCCAGCGGATGGAAAAATACCTTAACGGTAAAGGACGTAAACTGATTGGCTGGGATGAGATACTGGAAGGTGGTCTTGCGCCCAACGCTGCAGTAATGAGCTGGCGCGGTGAATCAGGTGGTATTGCCGCAGCAAAGCAGCATCATGAAGTGGTGATGACGCCGACCGATTATGCTTATTTTGATTATTCACAAACTACTAATGAAGATTCTGTAACGATTGGTGGATTTGTTAGCCTGGAAAAAGTATATAATTATAACCCAATTCCTGCTGCACTTGATGCTGAGGAAGGAAAATATGTATTGGGGGCCCAGGCCAATCTGTGGACTGAATACATAAAGAATCCCCGTAAAGTGGAATACATGATCTTCCCGCGGCTTACTGCTTTAAGTGAAGTATTATGGAGCGCTCCGCAAAAGAAGAACTGGAATGATTTTGAAAAGAGGATGCAGGTGCAATTCAACCGGTACAATTTGTGGAAAGCAAACTATAGCAGGGCCTTTTTTGATCTTCGTTCAAGCATCTTACCTGCTCCGGGTAATAAAGGCGTTCTGTGGAAACTCGAAACCAAGCAATCTTCTGCACAGATCCGTTATAAGAAACATGCAGCAGGCATTTCTTTTGTGCCCACACCTGCGGAGGGTATGTTGTATAAAACAGCCGTGCCCATCACCTCCTCCACTGCTATTACAGGATGGTGTGTAATGGATAAAATGGTAAAAGGCAATGGCATTTCACAGGAATTCAAATTCAATAAAGCTACCGGCAAAAAAATAACCCTTACTACCCAACCTGCCGGCAAATATGCCAGCGACGGAGCATTTACGCTGGTGAATGGGGTACAGAATGAAAAAGGTATGTCAAGGTCAAGGGAATTTCTTGGCTTTGAAGGGACCGATTGTGATGCCACCATCGATTTTGGACAAATTACCAGCATCAACGAGGTCATTGCTCATACGTTGGAGCAAAGGGGAAGCTGGATCTATTATCCCCAGGGAATGGAAGTATTTACGTCTGCAGACGGAAAGCAATTCAATTCAATCGGATCAGCTAACGCAATCACTGATCAGAAAACATTGAAGCTGGAATTGGCATCTCCTGTTAAAGCGCGTTATTTACGCGTTTGGATAAAGAACAAAGGGATCATTCCAACTGGCTTGCCCGGAGCTGATCATAAAGCGTGGCTGTTTGTGGATGAGATTGAAGTTCAGTAAACCGATATCATAACTAAAGTAAAAAACCATCCTTTTGCAGGATGGTTTTTTACTTTAGTTATGATATCGGTAATAAGGTTTATTTTCTGCTCAAGGTTTGTCCCACCAAACACGTCCAGACAACAGATCCCCACCCGGCACTGCATCATGAGCAGTTTTATAATTGGTCGGGTTGGTATTTGCTTCAGCAAGCGGATAAGGGAAACGGCGTGGCACGGTACCATTGGTCACGTTGCCAGGATAAACGACCGGTGTCAATACCGGGTAGCCGCTTCTTCTCCAGTTGCTCCAGCCTTCATAAAAATCAAACATGGTGGCTGTAAGAGCGAAATACTGGGTATTGATCATATTTAACCCATCGGCAGCACTATAAGGATGCGCTGTGAGATAAGCATCCGCAGCACCATCGCTGATAGCAGCGGCGGCATCATAAGGTGCCATATAAGTGATGGCAGCTTTTACACCATTGTTATAATAAGTGGAAGCAGCTCCGATCCCACTTATTCCTCCCGGGAATCTTGCTGCCGCATCGGCCAGCAGCAATTCAGCTTCACCATAAGTGAAGATAAATGTGGGGGCATTCAGCTTATTGAGCAATCCGCTGGGCTTTGAATAAGCGCCCATACCTGTATAGCCAGGCGCTGAAGATATGTCACGTCCGGCAACACCGCTCAGATCATATCCATTCGGCATTCCTTTTTGATTGGCAGCAGTGCGGTCGCCGTTGGCAAGTTCTGCAATCACCGGCAGGCGTGGGTCATTATTGGTTTTCATGAAATCGATCAGCTTTTGTGACCATTTCACATAATCTGCTTCTGGCTGTCCCTGCAATACCTGGAAGTTACGGTTTACTGTAGGGCGGCCACCAGTCGCATCATGTACGAGATAAGCATTGTCGTCATTGCTTTGCATGGTTTTTCCCAGCGTTTTCTGAATGGTTGCCTGTGCGGTTGCAGGGTCAATTTTGGATAAACGTGCGCCTGCACGGAGCATCAGTGAATAAGCAAGCTTTTTCCATTTCTCGATCTGGTCCGGTTTTCCATTATAGAAAGCATCACCGGTCGGTTTGTCGGCTGCAGGGTCAAGTGCAATAGCCGCTTCTTCATATTCTTTGATGATATCCTTATAAATGATCTCCTGCTTATCATACACCGGGAAGTATACATTGCTGTAATAACCCAGGCCTGCAGCTGAATAAGGCACATCACCATAAAGGTCAGAGATCCGTTGCAGGATCATCGCCCGCATGATACGTGCGATCTGGTGAAGGTTCTTGTATTTGTCTTTATCCTTTGTGAGCTCCACCAGGTCAGCTACAGGTTTCACTTGTTCAGGATAAGCTACTATCCAGTAAGCAGCCGTGTAGTCAGCATTGAGCAGGTATTTATCGCCTGCCCAATAGCCGACCACGGTTGATAACTGCTGCATTAGTGTAGAGGCATAGATAAGATTACCCCGCCATGTTTCATAGCTAAAGTCGAAGCTGCCGGTATAAGCCAACTGCGCAGTAGTGAGCAGGTAATTAGGCTCAAAATTCGTGGGGTTATAAGCAGTAGGGTCTGTATTCAGTTCATCAAAGTTTTTTGTACACGCAGTGCACAAAACGATGGTGGCGGAAAACAAACCGAGCAGTTTTACAAATTTGTTTTTCATCCTTAATATTTTATTGGTTGTAACTGCGGGAGGTCTTATTTCATCGTCCATTAATAAAGTTCTCGCAGTAGTATCGTTAAGTTCAGTTAGAATTTTACATTAAGGTTCACACCATAACTTCTCACTGGCGGCACACCACCCAGTTCAAGCCCCTGTGTGTATCCTGAATAACTTGCTTCGGGATCAATATTGTCTGTCTTCTTCATCAGGATAAACAGGTTGCGGCCAACCAGGCTGATACTTGCTCCCTTGATCTTATTATTGAACCATTTTGCAGGCAGTGTATAGCCAAGTGTGAACTGGCGGAACTTGATAAAGTCAGCATCATATACAAACAGTTTGGATACATTGCCGGCCAGCTCTGTGTAATAAGCCTGTGCAGTGGTTGGTGGCGCATTGGGATCAGGATTGAAATTATTGGTTTCCCTGCCTGGCAGTGTTCCCTTATGCAGGCCAAAGAAATAACCATAGTAATCCGTTGCTGAAAATACTTTACCACCAAATTTTCCGTCGATCAGGAAACCAAGTGTGAAATTCTTAAAGGAGAACTCATTGTTCCATCCCATGGTGTATTTGCTGTAAGCAGAACCCCAGGGCTTAAGATCACCTCTTGCAGGAACGCCATTTGCACCCAACACAATCTTTCCTGCACCATCATACTGATAATCGAACGCCATGATCTGGTTGGCCGGCATTCCTACAATATGACGGGTGAAGCCGACACCTGTGCGGGATGTACCTGCTGCCAGTTCTGCCTGACCTTCAGTAAGCGCTACCACTTCATTGTTATTGATGGAACCGTTAACCGAAGTTGTCCATGACACGGCTGATCCTTTAGCAAAAGGCTTGCCGGTAACAAGGAACTCAAAACCTTTATTCCTTAACTCTCCAATATTCAGGATCACACCTGTGTAACCGGAAGTATTGGATGCAGGAGATTCAAAGATCTCGTTCTTTGATTTCTTGTTGTACCAGGCTACATCCATCGTAAGCCTGCTGCCCCAGAAACCAAGCTCCGCTCCTATTTCAATTTCACTGGCACTGGAAGGACGGAGTTTACTGTTAGGAATAGATGTGTTGGTGATATTTCCCAATGGAAGTCCATTCAGTTGTTGCGGGAATAAACCATAATTCAACAAGGTCTGATAAGGCCTGGTTGCCTGACCTACGTTTGCCCAACCCAAACGCAGTTTACCATAGTTGAGCCAACTGGGTTTTACAAATTCTGTGAAAAGGAATGATGTATTTATCGAAGGATAGAATACATCCAGGTCGCTGGAGGGTGCCAGTGTGGAGAACCAGTCATTACGGCCTGATGCATTCAGGAAAAGGAATCCTTTATAATCCAGGTCAAGTGTGGCATACACGGAATGTACTTCCTGGCGGAAATCAGTGTACCGGATCGTCTTGTTCTTTGCATTCAGGATCGTGTATACATAAGGCACTGCAAAATCAGTTCCTTCTTCTGTAGTTCCTTCAGAGCGGGCTTTCATCAGGTTGGCACCTGCATTGGCGGTAAGACTGAAGTCCTGGCTGATCCTGAATGTTTTCCCTGCAAGCACATCCACATTAAGTTCATACACACGATTGAAGATCTCTTTGATATTAAAAGGCGCCTGTGCATAATAGCCTGCGCCATTGGGTACTACCCCCGTATACCTGTCGTCATAAAAATCACGACCGGCACGTGCCTGCACAAAGAATCCATTATCAAATGTATACCTGGCGCTGCCGATGCTGATGAGCCTGTTGCGTGTAGTATTATTGACAAAGTTGTAGGCGGCAAACCAGGGATTGGTAGCATAGTTGTTGTTGGTGAACAATAATTCATCTCCATCAGGTTTTGTTCCGGGCTTCAGTGTGTTTATGTTTAAACTTGTAGGAAGGAACATTGCCTGGAAATTGGCATTGCCGGCGCCATCTGCAAGAATAGGCCTGTTGTGCGCCTTATCTATTACATAGTTGGCTTTCACATCAACGGTAAGATGTTTGTTGATGGCGAAATTGGAAGAAAAATTAAAATTGTTCCTGTTCAATCCTGAGTTGGGAATTACTGCTGTGTTATACAGGTTGCTTGCAGAGAAACGGACTGCCCCACCTTCAAATGCTTTACCAAAGGAAACAGTGTTGGTGAGTGTGCTGCCGGTGCGGTAGAACCTGCCGATATTCCCTTGTTGTGCAGAATAAGGACGGGATACGCCGTCAAACTGTACCACATTGCTTCCATCCAGTTTGGCACCCCAGCTGGAATTACCTGCGTCATAAGCTGCAGCAGCTGTTGTTGGTTTAATGCCGTTTGCTCCATTACCATATATATATTGCCAGTCGGTAACATCGATTACCTGGTCGCCAGTAAAATTGGAATTGAGTTCGAGTGTGCCTTTTCCGCTTCCACTTTTGGTGGTGATAAGGATCACGCCCGCTTTTGCTCTTGATCCGTACAGGGCCGAAGCAGCAGCGCCTTTCAAAACAGAAATGCTTTCAATATCATCCGGGTTGATATTCTGAATACCGTCTCCATAATCCACCGAGTTGTAATACTGTCCCTGGGTATTTTTCTGATCATTGCCTTCTGCCAGCGCATTTGTCATTGGCACTCCATTGATCACATACAGCGGCTGATTATCACCTGATAAACTGGATATGCCGCGGATGATCACACTGGTGGAAGCGCCGGGCCCACCTGCTACGGAATTTACATTCACACCTGCCACTCTTCCTATCAGTGAGTTGGCGACATTGGTTTCCCTTGCCTGTGTGAGGTCGCTTCCTTTTACTTCTGTTACGGAATAGCCAAGTGCTTTGCGTTCTTTCTTAATACCCAATGCGGTTACTACCACTTCTGTGAGTTGTTGACTGCCTGGGGTTAAAGCAATGGCTAGTTTATCATCAGCCCCAATAGTGATGGCCTGCTCTGCAAAGCCAACATAAGAGATCAGCAGCACATCTCCTCTTTTGGCATCAATACTGAACTCACCATTGGCATTGGTGGTTGTTCCTTTGTTGGTGCCTTTGAGTGTGATGCTTACACCTTGTAAGGGTGAACCTTTGTCGTCAGTGATCCTTCCTGTTACAGGATCGAAAGCATTTGCTTTTTGAGTAGAGGGAAGGTCCTCTGTAAAATTCAGTTGCTGTAATTTCTCGTTATTGATTTTCTCCTTGTCTTTTAATATCACGAATGTGTTGTCGGATACTTTCGTGTATTTCAATCCTGTATTCTTTAATATTTCATCCAGGATCCTTTCTACAGGCAGGTTGGGGTCCTTTACAGGACTGACCAGTTTGCTGCCAAGGCTTTGTTCGGAGAAAAGGAAATAAGTGCCTTTCTTTTTATTAAGGTCTTTTAGTACGTTGAAGAGCGTTTTCTTTTCATTGGATTCCTCCGGCCTTTGTTGCTGCGGATATTGTGTAAGGGTTTTTCTGCTGTTGGCAGCATAAATGATCCCGTTTTGTTGCGCAGAACCGTCCAGGCAGGACAATAATTGGGCGCTCATCAAACACCCCAGGAGTCTATAAAAGGGTTTTGAATGTCTCATTGTTGCAGTTTTAATATTAGCAATACTTGCAATCGTTTCCCTTGATCCGAAACCAGCTAATCCGCGCCATTAGCTGATCCACATGATCATATCAGGGCATTGAAATCAAAATCTCGGTGTCCTTCCGGGCGATCTTGAACTCATTGGTTGCTTCTATGGAACGTAGTAATATGTCAAGGTTATCGTTCGGCATCATTCCATTCAGTGTTTTTCCATTCAGTAAAGTGTCTGTAATGATCACTTTTACTCCGTAATGTTCCTGGATCATGCGTGCAGCTTCAGTGATCGGTGTGTTGTCGAAGATGATCCTGTTATCTTTCCAGGCCAGTATGCTTTCTTCATTGGCCTTTTTCTTTTCGAGGCTATTATGATTGATCTGCACAAAATCGCCGGGTATCATTTTGGTTTCCTCTCCTGCAGCTGTGCGGATGGTAACGCTTCCTTCGGTCAGCAATACACTGGTCTTGTTGTCTCTTGTCCATACATTGAACTGTGTACCTGTAACAATTACATCGAGTTCATTGGTGTGTACCACGAAGCGGTTTTTTTGTGGTGTTTTCTTTACATGAAAAAATGCTTCACCACTCTTCAGCCATACTTCACGGTCATCGCCTTCTTTCCAGTTTTTTCCCAGGGTGGCGAAACTGTTTGCATTCAGCATCATGATGGAACCATCCGGTAACTGATGGGTGGATATCTGTCCATAAGCGGTTCCCAGTGACGGATCGCGTTGGGTATACTTCCAGATGGAAAAACCTGCTGCCAGTAATAATACTGCGGCAGCAACGCTCATCCAGCGCTTGAGACGCTGACGTTTTATAGATATTACAGGTGTTGAAGTCTGCTCTTCTTTATCAAGCCTTTCTGTCAATCGCTGGTATGCTTTGGCAGTTTCTTCTTTCGTCACAGACAGCTCTTTTGCTTTAATATCATTCATAAATGCAATAGCCTGTTGCACAAGTGGCGCCTGTTCGGGGTTTGCGGCCAGCCACTTTTCCCAGCCTGTATCAGGCTGCCCCGCAAACCATGCCTGAAAATCCTCGTCTCCGATCACTTCTTCCACCTGTTGAAAATTCTTGATCATTATGTTGGTTTTTGTATTCATTAATGCCCGGGTGCCCGGGTAATTAGATTTGTAATGATGCTTTTTAATTTTTTTTTACCCCTGACCTGAAAAAACAACTACCTTATAAATGATATTTAAACCTATTTTGCAGAAAATCTACCTAAGCACGATTGCGAACTGAACACCCGCATATTATACTTTGGCATTTGCTGAAGAATGGCGATCGCGATGCCCTTGGTGAGCTTTTTTCAGCATACCACCCTTTGCTACTAAGATACGGAAGTAAGATTTGCAGAGACAGGGGCCTGCTTGAAGATTGCATACAGGATCTTTTTGCTGAAATATGGCAAAGCAGATCAAAGCCGGATATACAATCAGTGCAGGCTTATTTATTAAAAGCACTGAAGTATAAGATATATAAGAAGCAACGTATTCCTGTCACCAAACAAATCTCCAGCGATCAACCTGATGAAATGCTTTTTGAAGTAAGTCATGATAACTTCATGATAGAACAACAGGAAGATCTTGCTAAAAAACAACGCATCATCGATGCCCTGCAAGGGCTTTCCAACCGCCAGCGGGAAATCATTTACCTGAAAGTGTACCAGGAGCTTTCTTATGAAGAGATCAGTGAGATCATGAACATTAATTACCAGGTAGCCAGAAACCTGATGAGCCAGGCGATTAAAGCGCTCAAAAAATCTTTGTTAAGCTTTGTAGGATGGATACTGTAGACCAGTGGTAGCTTACGTAATCGTTTGCGGGTTTATGCGGGTGCCCTCTGTTCCCGCAATTATATTTTCCCACCGAGACGACAAAGATCACAAAGAATTACTGACTTAATGTATTCCTTACTCAATAGCCTAAGATTAAATTAATAGGAGGCTATAAAATATTTCTTTGTGATCTTTGTCGTCTCGGTGGGAAAATATTCAAACAGAGCTTCAATACAGGGAATGAATAGTTACATTTTAATATCTTTGAGCACTCATTTTAGACAGGAAAATTACCCTTATGGCAAAAAAAATAGTTGCGATAGATCTTTCTGATAGTTTCGAGAAAATACCCGTTAAAATATTCCCGGACCCAAAGCAGGGCTCATTGGCAGTGGCCAGGGAAATTGCCGCATTGATCAGGACAAAACAGGAACAGAAACAATCCTGCGTTTTAGGACTGGCAACCGGCTCCACTCCTAAAACACTTTATGCAGAACTGGTAAGAATGCATAAGGAGGAGGGATTGAGTTTTAAAAACGTGATTACGTTCAACCTCGATGAATATTATCCTATTGAAACAGATGCTTTGCAAAGTTATAACCGCTTTATGAAGACCAATCTGTTTGATCATGTGGATATTAAGCCTGAGAACATTCATATTCCCAATGGGGAGATCAAAAAAGAAGAGATCAAAGCTCATTGCCAGCAATACGAGAAAAAAATTGAAGCTGCAGGTGGGATCGATCTCCAGATACTTGGTATAGGAAATAATGGCCATATAGGATTCAATGAACCAGGCTCGGGTATCTATTCGCGTACCAGGCTGATCACGCTGGACAATTCTACCCGGATAGCCAATTCTTATGAGTTTGCGAATATTTCACAGGTACCAAGATTGGCTATTACCATGGGTATCGGTACTATACTAAAAGCGAAAAAGATCATTCTCCTGGCCTGGGGGGCAGCCAAAGCTCCGGTGATCAAGAAAGCGGTTGAAGAGGATGATACGGAGCATGTACCTGCGTCTCTCCTGCAAAATCATGATGATGTCACTTTTTATGTAGATGAGGCTGCGGCAGCTGAACTGACCAGGAAAAAAACTCCCTGGCTTACAGGTGACTGTGAATGGACACCTCTTATGATCAAAAAGGCGGTGACCAATATGGCGTTGAAACTGAAAAAACCGGTTTTAAGTCTTACCAACAGCGATTACAATGAATTTGGTCTAAGTGATCTCCTGGTCGAAAAAGGAGATGCTTACGAGATCAATCTCCAGGTATATTATATGTTACGGGATTCTATTACGGGTTGGCCTGGCGGTAAACCTGATGCCGTGATCCCGGCTCATCCTGAGCGTTCCGAACCTTATCCAAAAAGGGTGATCATTTTTTCTCCTCACCCGGACGATGATATTATCAGTATGGGCGGCACTTTCCAGCGCCTGCACGATCAGGGTCATGATGTGCATGTAGGTTATCAGACCTCCGGCAATATTGCCGTAACAGATGAATTTGTGACCCGCTTCCTCGATTTTGCTGTGGGGTTTGAAGAGATCGTTGGCATTGATACGCGTACTTCCGGACAGGTCCTGAGTGATGCCCGGAAATTTATTGCTACCAAGAAATCCAACCAGGTAGATACCCCAACCATCCGCAGCATTAAAGGCCTGATCCGCCGCTGCGAGGCAAGGGCCACCTGCCGCTACGTAGGTATACCGGATGAGAATATTCACTTTATGAACCTGCCGTTTTATGAAACCGGCACCATAGAAAAAAATCCAATGGGCGAAGAAGATATCGCCATTACCATGGAATTGCTCCGGAAGGTAAAACCACAGCAGGTATTTTGTGCCGGTGATTTTGCCGATCCTCATGGCACTCACCTGGTTTGCTTCAATATTGTGCTTGAATCCCTGAAGCGGATCAAAGCGGCCGGTGATGAATGGATAAAAGACTGCTGGCTGTGGTTATATAAAGGTGCATGGCAGGAATGGAACATTGAAGAGATCGAAATGGCGATCCCGATGAGCCCCGACCAGGTGGTAAGCAAGCGTTTTGGCATTTTTATCCATCAATCCCAAAAAGATATGGTACCCTTCCAGGGGAGCGATTCCCGTGAATTCTGGCAGCGCGCTGAAGCGAGAAATGCAGCTACCGCAAAAATCTATGCTGATCTTGGATTGACCCATTATGCAGCGATGGAGGCTTTTGTGAGGTGGCTGTACTAGCCGGGAGTCTTTAGTCTGAAGTCGAGACACTAAGAAAAACCGTTTTTTTTATATAATTTGGCTGAAAATATACCACTATGGCTTTATTTAAATCAAGTAATCCAACCCTACAGGAAAAATCGTACGAAGGCACTATTTTTCAGGGTATTGGCACCGGACAGGAAATGACGATCAAAGGAACCCTGAATAAGCTGGGTTTCCTGTTATTGATGATGTCTGGGTCCACTATTTTTTCCTGGAGCCAGTTCAACAAAGGAAGTGATCCCATGCCATTGCTGCTGATCGGCGTATTTGGCGGATTGGCCCTGGCCCTCGTAATGGTATTCAAAAAACAATGGTCTCCTTATATCGCCCCTGGTTATGCTATTATGGAAGGCTTTTTTGTAGGCACCATTTCCGCGATATACGATTATAAGTTTCCCGGACTGCCCATGCAGGCTGTAGCACTCACCTTGCTGGTAACACTGGTAATGTTCCTGATCTATCGCTACCGCATCATCAAAGTAACCGGCAGGTTCCGTATGATCGTAGTGATCGCCACTGCTGCTCTGGGCCTGTTCTACCTTGTTCAATGGATCACCTATCTCGCCATGGGATCTCCGATAGGCTCTTTTACCAATGCTGCTACCCCAATCGGAATCGGCTTTTCTGTTCTCGTGGTCGGCCTCGCTTCACTTAACCTCCTGCTCAACTTCGATACAATCGAAAAAGGCGTGGAAATGAAAGCAGCCAAATACATGGAATGGTACAGCGCCTTTGGCTTACTGGTAACATTAGTATGGTTGTACCTTGAAATATTGCGCTTGCTGTCTAAACTGAACAGGAACTAACAGACTTAATATACTCCAACAAATAAGAGAGCCTATCTACACAAATAGATAGGCTCTCTTATTTATTAGAACAGTTTGTTTCCAAAACGACCCCTTCCCGTCTTCCCGCCTTACCGGTAAAAACTTACCGGTAAGGCGGGAAGACGGGAAGGATGTACTATTGTTGTCCGCCTCCTCCTTCTTCTGTTCCCTTTTTGTTCTCCACCACCTCAACAACAGTGCTCTTGTTTACAAACTCGTTCATGTATATCCTGAATAGAACAATAATGTAACTGATCAGTAAAGGCCCGAATATTAAACCGATAAATCCGAATAACCCAAGCCCCACGATCACTCCCAGAATAGTGATCACCGGATGCACATCACCCATTCTTTTCAATAAAGTGATCCTTGCTATATAATCCACATTCCCGGTTACAATAGCACTGTATAATACCAGCCATGTTGCATTCCAGGTATCACCAACGGCAAACATGTATATTACCAACGGCACCCATACTATCATTGTTCCTACCACAGGAAAAAATGCAAAGGCCCCGGTTAGAAATCCCCATAACCCCCATTCGCTTACACCAAAAATGAAATAGCCAAGCGTAGCCACCAGCCCCTGTATAATGGAGATCAGGGGAATGCCCAATGCGTTAGCCCGCACCATTTTTTTTGTTTCAGCGGCCAGCATATTAATGTTCTCCTGCTTCAACGGGATAACCTGGTTAAGCAGCCTTTCAATCTCCCTTCCGTTCACCAGCATATTGTATAAAATAAAAAGCATGATAGCCAGGTTGCTGATCAGGTTGGCCGTACTGTTCAATACGCCAGGAATAAAAGTGGTCAGCTTACTTAATGAATTGGTCAGTGTGGCTTCGGAAACTATTGTGACGCCAATTTTTTCCTGTATTGTTTCAAGCGAATGTTTGGCAGCATTGACCATCGAGTTGGGATCGGCAAGGAATGCATTGATCTTGGGGCTGATCAATGTAATAGCCAGGTAAATGGGGAGGCCAAGCAGGAATAAATAATATATGATGAACAGGCCTGCGGCCCATCCTTTTTTCCATTTACGGTTATAGATCAACTGGAAGTAATTGGCCCGGCTGAGGATATATAAGGTAAGGGCGCCCAGCAGGCCGGGAAGAAAAACCTGCAATTCGATAATAACAAGATAGGCCAGTAAAATAATGATGGATAAAAGAAGTACCTGTCTGATCCGGTCGTTGAATGTAGGCATAATGATACTATAGTAATACTAAGGTATTGAATTTTTCGATCGGCTTTCCTGAACACTGGAACAGAAATTGTTTTACAGGGATATGCGGGCCATAACAAATAAAATCAGTAAAGCGACCTCAACACCAAAGGGGAAGATCATCTTTTTTGGTATTGTTATTGGTCTGTTAGCGATAAGCGCCGGAGCCCTGGTATACTGGAGCTTTTACCGCAAGCAAATCGTCCGCACCAAGCTGGAAGATGCGGTCCGTAAAAAAAGTAAAGGGCTTTACCAGGTGCATTATGATAAGCTGGCTATGGATGAAGTGGCTGGTGATCTCGTTGTTACCAATTTTTCCATACAATATGATCCGGCAAAATACAAAGCCATGCAGGAAGCAGGCAGCACTCCTCCTGCCCTTTTGAAGATCCATATCCCCTCCATTATTGTATCAGGGGTAAAAACACCCCGGGCTTTATTGAATAAAGAAATAGTGGGGAAAAACTTGCAGATCATCAATCCTGTTATTGATATCATTTACACTTATGCCGGCAGGGATTCGGCCCGCAATGTGCCTACCAAAGAAGTATATGAAGAAATACTTGGCGATCTCAACCTGATAAAAATTGATTCACTGCTGATCAGTAATGCAAGCATTACCACCCGGGATATTAAAACCGGGGAAATCAAAGTGGAATTGAAACATACATCTGTTCAGTTGCAGGATGTGATGGTTGACAGTACTGCCTGGGCAGACACTACACGGCTGTTCTTTTCTAAACAGGCAGATATCCGGGCTTCAGGCATTTCCTGGAAATCCAGGGAGAAACCTTATTTATTTGGGCTTGATAGCGTGCATCTTAATTCGACAAGTAAACAGGTCCGCATCGGCGGCTTTCATATAGATCCATTATTGGCGGAAGACGCATTTATCAGGAGCCTTCCGAGGCAGGAAGACCGGTTCGATTTTTCTATAAAAGGAATAACCATCAGTAATATGGATTTCCCTGCACTGTTCAACGAAGAGATTTTTGCAGACAGTATTAAAGTGGAAACAGCTTCTTTTAAGATATATCGTGATCTGGGTTATAAGAGTGGGATAAGAGGGCCAGTAAAAATATTCCCTCATCAATCACTCTTAAAAATACCTGTACCATTCCGGTTGAAAAAGCTGGTTCTTGCCAATACATTTATTGAGTATAAAGAAAGGGCTGTTATTTCGAGGCAGGCAGGTAAAGTGCAGTTTTATCAGACGAACGCTGTGATCACCAATCTGACTAACCGGCAGGATGCAGCTGCTGTCAATAATACACTTACAGTTGATATCCGTACGCGTTTCCTCAATAAAGCGCCATTGCGGGTGATATGGAAATTCTACCTGTTTAACCCTGATGGGCGCTTTGATATTACTGGCAATCTTGGTGCAATGGATGCTAC
The DNA here is from genome assembly GCA_001898405.1 of Sphingobacteriales bacterium 44-61. Classification (GTDB taxonomy): domain Bacteria; phylum Bacteroidota; class Bacteroidia; order Chitinophagales; family Chitinophagaceae; genus Terrimonas_A. Next base: position 61,916 of record MKTW01000019.1, on the reverse strand, counting down.
CCAGGTGAACGCCCTGACCGTTCCGATGGCGCCTGCACGGATTGAAAATGGAAGGATCAATTCCCTTTCTTTCAACCTGGCTGGTAATAGCTCCAATATGACAGGTGATGTGAAACTACTGTACAAAGACCTGAAGGTATCCCTTCTTCAGAAGGATGAGGAAACCCGTAAACTGGAAAAGAAAAAGCTGGCCAGTTTCGCTGCTAATATTGCCATCAAAAACTCCAATCCTTCGGGGAAGAAAGATGAAGTGCGGACAGCACATGTCAATTTTAAACGGGATAAACATCGTTCCATTTTCCATCTTTCCTGGAAGTCGCTATATACAGGGATCAAGGAATCGGCCGGAATTAAGAATAAGTGAATACTCCAATTCGCTCATTTGTGGAATACTCCATTTAAGGCATAACACCTATTGGCAGTAATCTGAAGAAGTCTTAACTTTAGTAATAACCAGATACTGAACGGTAAAGCCTTTCCCCTGGAGCTAAAGCAAACTGCCCCCTCCACCCTTTTTGTTTGCTTCGCAGGAAATATGGCCAGATCGGAGAATCCTTTGTCCGCGACTAACCATCCTCCCCTAAAAAATTTCTCTTTCCATTAATCTTAAACCGGATCTGTATGTTAAAATCAATTCAACCCAAAGAGTCCCGAAGCCAGGTGCACTCAAAAATGCTGTCTGTAGAAAAAATGCTGGATGTGTATCTTGAAAAAGATTTACCGTCTATCCGAAGCATTGCAAAGGACCTGGCATTAAGTGAATCAACCCTTAAAAGAAATTTTAAGCGTGTATTCGGGACCAGCATTTATCACTTTTACCTTCAGAAAAAAATGCACCAGGCGCGTCAGTTACTGACCGAGCAAAACACTTCTGTAAAGGAGATCGCATTTCGCCTGGGCTATGAAAAGCCAAGCAATTTCATCCGGGTGTTCAAGAAACACTATAGCTCCTCTCCAGGATCGCTACGAAAGAAATTACTTACGGAATAGACCCGCCCGGTTTTTTCTCTGAGAATGACGTTAGCTTAACCCTTTCCGGAACGGAAAGGGTTTTATATTAAAAAGCTGTACCTTTTTCGGGAATTCATTACAAAAGAAACCTGCCTTACCATGAATGATTCAATTAACACCTGGGAGATCAGCAACCGTATCAATCTTTATTTGATCGATGCTATTCCTGAAGAACATTTTAAAGATATTTCTTCATCAAAAGGCCGTACCGTAGGTGAGCAACTGGCCCATATCCATAATGTACGCCTGATGTGGCTACAGGCTTCCATGCCACAACTGATGGCAACAGTAAGCAAGATCGAAAAAGATGCTATCACCAAAAAGCTGCTTGCCGATCAGTATACGAAAAGTGCAAAAGCCATTTCCCAATTGCTGGAAAAAGGATTGGCAGAAGGAAAGATCAAGGGATTTAAGCCACATGCACAGGCTTTCCTGGGATATCTTATCGCGCATGAAGCGCATCACCGGGGGCAGATCATTCTTTCACTGAAGCAATCAGGACATCACCTGGACAAAAAAATATTGTTCGGGATCTGGGAATGGGGAACAAAATAGGTATGCTTGCCCTGCACTAATTCTTGATCACCTGCAGCAATATCTTCCATCCTGTTGCTGTATTCACCCAGATCCTTAAATAATTCTCTTTTTTCCCTTCATATTGAATAGTGCCGTATACATAAGCCATATCCCTGGCAGCAGACATGCCGCCTGCAACAGGTGTAAAGGCCATCTTTGCAGGAAGTGCTGCGAGTGCAGATAAAACAGCAGTTGCTGTTTGCAAGGGTTGCTTCCTGTCAATATTTAACCAGGAGTTCTCAGTGAGCAGGCCTTTATAAGCAGCAGGCCCATTTCCCTCAAATTCCCTGATAAATTTTTGCTCAACAGACAGTATATCTACCGGCTCTTTAGAAGGTATTAATGTATTGAACTCTTGCTGGGATTGTTGATGAAACAGGGATGGTTTATAATAGACACCCATGTCGACCAGGAATTTCCACCCTTCGTTTTTATTTTTTATCCAAATGGTCGTATACTGACCACTGCCTGTTACACTGTCTTGCATAGAAGCCCGGTATTCCCAGGGGCCGGTCGTAAAGCCAAGATCGCCTGAAGCCGACATGGCAAAGAAAGAAGGATGCCATAAAAGCTTGCCGCTTGTTTCTTCCTGTTTATTCCAGTGTTGAATACCGTTGTAGATATTTCCTTTGTCAAAGACCACTGCGGTACTGTCCATGTATTGCAGGAAAGCTGTTTTAGTGGATTTGATTTTAGCTGTGTTGGCAAACGCAAGCTCGGCAGATGCAACTTCCTGTCCAGATTGGGCAAAAGAGAAATTGGCAAGAAGAACAGCAGGTAATATGATCAGCTTTTTTACCTCCATAAATAATAAAGTTCGTTATTAATAAGAAACAAAAATTAGCAAATAAATACCTTCTCTTACAGGAAGATGCTTGAAATGAGAAAATGGGCAGCTGAAGTGCAAAAACTATCTGCAATGCTGAAAATGCCTCCTATCCCACTTAAGCATTGTTTTTATTCATTTCAGTGGGAGAATATGCTGAATGAGATGGAAAGGGCTTGCCGGTGTATTTAATGCGATTAGTTTTGCTTCATATATGTGCCGGATACCAGTCTGTTTATTTATATAAGAGAAGAATGATTTGTTACTTACCAGTAACAGTTTTCTCATGTGATCCCCGCGGGTAGTTTCCACTACCCGCTTCTGTTTTATTGCTGTCATAAAAAAGCCCCGGCAAAAGCCAGGGCTGTAATTTTCCTTCATACCAACTGAGGAATCGGTTATCAATCGGCGGATGGATTAGCGTTTTCAAAGGAATGGATTTAAATTTTATTGCTCACGATGCTGTTAAAAGAGTACGGATTGCCATTAACCAACGATTAGCATCAATTTTATATTACAAAGAAACAACTGAAACATCCTGTAAAAAATAGAACAGATTATGATTGATGTGTAGTCGAAATTCTATAGATGCGCTCACTTCCCTTCTGCAAATAATAAGCCCTGGCTTGCACCAGGGCTTGTAATTTCCTTCATACCTGAAGAATGCTTTTCGAAAGGATTGGATAAACTCTTCAAAAGAGATTGGACATTTTTTTCAAAGGTATGGACATTAATTTAAAAAGAACTAAATAGAGCCTTGTATTTAACAGGTATGCAGTGGACGGTTTAACCTGTTTGCTGATACAAAGAAACGATAATGAAATGTCGCAGAAAATAGAACAGATTATGATTGCAGTGTAGTCGAAAATCTATAGAAGGATATTTATATGCGTGTTGCTGTTCCAGTTGTATATAATGACATTAAAAGACATTATGTATGCAATATATCTGCATAAGAATATTTACTTCGTAAAACAACGGTCAGTATATTTTTTGATAAATCCTTTCTAATAGTTTATACTTAGTGTTGCCTAAGTGATAATCTCTTCAGATCAAAAGAGTGAAAGTTGTACCTGTATTACTTCCTTATCCTGTATTGCGGGTGATGTTTTGCTGATATGATAAACCCCTGTTTCTTTATGTCTCGATGCAACAACGATATTGGTGCTGCCTGCCTGTGCTGTAAATAAGCGGTCGACAAGTTCTGCATCATTGTTGTTGTTTGACAGGTGGGAAAGAATAAGGTATTTAAGTTGCTGCCCACGGAATTTGGAAAACAATTCAAGGGCTTCCATATTGGACAGATGCCCTTCGCCTCCACTGATCCTTCTTTTAAGATGATAAGGATATCTACCTTTTTCCAGCATATCATGACAGTAATTGCTTTCCAGGAATACAGCATCACATTCCCTGAAATATTTTTTTACTTCATCACAACATCTGCCGATGTCAGTGAATACACCGATCCTCACCTCATTTTGGCTGATAACAAAACTGTGCGGATCAACTGCATCATGATATTTACGGAATGGAATCACTGATAATTGACCAACGTTTACCGGTTTGCCAGGCTCGAATGAATTGACCAGTGATGGTTCCAGTGGAAGCCGACTGCCGTGCAAAGTGGCAGGAGTAATATAAACCGGTAACTTATATTTTTTTGAAATCCCCGGCACGCCGGTGATATGATCGCCATGTTCATGAGAAACAAAAATGGCTTTTACCTTATCCATTTCCAGCCCCAGCCTCTTCATTCTTTTTTCTGTTTCCCTGCAGGAAATGCCGGCATCTATCAACACTGCTTCGTGATCATTGCCGATATAGTAGCAATTGCCGTTGGAGCCGGAGTTGAGGGAGGATATGAAGAGGGGCATGGCCCAAAAATACGGTACGAATGGACACGAATGACATGGTAATACTGTTACCGTATTGGTTTTACCACGGATGGCGCGAATGGGGTAAGATAATCAACGTAAAAGTAGTACCTGGCATTCGTAGGGTGAGAGCGGGGTTTTTATTTGTTGTTGGGTTTTAGCAGGTGCTGAGGTACCGGATAGTTTTTTGATATGTTTAAAGGGTTCAGTCATGTTTATTTCGGCAGATTGATCAGTTGGGGAAAGATTGATCAGTACGAGGATTTTTTGATTGTTTGTATGGCGGAGGAAGGAATAGACATGGTCGTTGTTATTGGGGACGGATTGATAGCCGCCTTTGTTGAGAGCGGGGTATGCTTTTCTTAAATGAAGCAGTTCCTTGTAATAGTTAAGAAGCGAATTGGATTGTTTTTGTTGTTCCTCTACAGAGATACCGTCATTGGGTTTTACCTGCGAACTGTCCCACCAGGGGCCGGTGTTCTTGTACCAGAAGGCCATGCCTTTGCCTGTATCGGCCCTGTACCATTCAAATGCTTCGCGGATGGGGATATCGTTTCCATCGGTCATGCCTTTTAATTGGGCACCGGTCATGCCTAATTCCTGGCCATAATAAATGGAGGGGATGCCGCCGATGAGGATATTCATGGCAGCGCCGGCCCTTAATTTGCCGGGGTCCTGGTTTACTGTAGTGGCGAAACGTTTGGTATCGTGGTTTTCTATGAAAACGACTTGTTGTTTGCCGGGACCAAATGTGCTGTCTGCCGCAAGCATGATCTTCTTTTTATCAAACGACTCGATGGCAAACTTCAAGCGGAAGGCAAAAACACGATCAACTTTTCCTTCAGAAATATAATCGTAACCAAAGGAACCCCAGTTGGCTTGTTCTGCTACGATTTGCAAAGCCGGGTTTTTCCTGCGAAGCTCAGTGAGCAATGGAGCCCAGAATTCAGAGAACAAATGAGTGAGTTTTCCTGCGTAATCGAGATCATCCATCATGTGGTCGAGGCGGAAGCCATCTACCCCATCGTCAAAACGGCCATCCCCGTTGGGGTCTACCCAGCGGCTTAAGACATCTAACGTATATTGTTTAACAGCGGGATTTTTCATATTCACCACTACGATCTGCTGTTTGGAATTATTGTAAGTGGTAAACTCGGATACACCGTAAAACCAGTAAGGTTGCTGGTTTTGTGCATCTTCATAATAGATGTACTTGCTGAAAGGCGAAGCGGGGTTTTTATACGAATCGGTGAACCAGTGGTGTTTGCCGGTCACATACTGCATTTCCACATCCTGGTAGATCTTCATTTTTCGGCGGTGTACTTCTTTCACTAAGAGAAGATAGTCCTGCATAGTACCATAAGCCGGGTCAATGTTCTCAAAGTCTGTAGCAAAATAGTTGTGATAGAAATCTGACACATATAAAGGAGTCAGCAAAATGGAAGTCACTCCCAGGTTTTGCAGGTAATCCAGTTTTTGACGCATGCCGGTAAGATCGCCCTCTCCATCTCCATTGCTGTCAAAAAAGCTGCGCTGGAACACATGATAGATCACTTCTGGCTGAGCGTATCCGGTAGAAAAACGGGAAGCAAACAAAAATATAAGGAGTAGTTTTTTCATAGCTATTTTTCTTGGTCTTTAAAAGTAACCTGGCGAAGGATTGTTTTGCCAACAGGCTCCAGGGTTACAGGTTCGGGTTGTCCGGTTTTGCTGTTAACAAGCGTAACAGTGAATTGACCGGGTTGAGTAGTGGATTGAACCGGTTGGCCGGGTTGATAACGGTAGATCACCAGGTTTTCCGGCTGATAAGCAAGATCCGCATATCCCGGTAAAGGGAAGGTCTTTGTTTGTTTGCTGATACCTGCCAGCGGATGTGCCAGCACCAACGGGCCATAAGTAAAAAAATATTCGCCGTTAAGGTCTTTTTCTGTTTCAAGTTCGCTCTTGAACTCAATTGTTATTACTTGTTGCCCCTTCCATTTTTTACGGATAATGATAAAGTCATCAGTCTGCACGGCTGGCTGATCAACCGTTACGGCTTTTGCCCAGGCGGGTTTTCTGATCTTTAAAGTGAAATTGGCATCTGCTCCGTTTACAATAAACCGGATGGTTTGATTATTGGGAAAGCTTGTTTCTTCCCGGATGGAAACGGGCTTGCCATTTATTGTAGTTTTTAGTTCATTGGGGCCAAACAGGGTTGCTACCAATGCATCTTTTTCTTTCAGCCACATGTTCTGTATATAATAAGGAGTGATCCTGCCGGCATTGGGAACACAACAAACAGCGGCATCCTGGTGGACCGGTGAATATTTATAGCGGGTCTGCGTTTTCACTGAAGTATCACCGTTCAAACCTCCTGTCATGAAGTAGGAATTATCCGTTTTTAGGTAGGCGATGCAGCTTTTTTCAGGGTGGCGGGCTCCCTGGGCTGCGTTGAGAAAAAGACGTTCTGCTTTATCAGCAAAGGAGTTTTGCCCTGATTTTAGATAGAGTTCGGTATAACTATGCATTAATTCGTGCAGAGAACAATACTCATAACCCCGGTTGGTAGCATCGGCTTTGCCGCCTCCTATCCATTCATCCCCTACGGGTCCGCCGGTAGCCGTGGTCGTTTGGCTGATCTTGTATAGAAAATTATCCATGGCTTTTGCCAGTTCAGGGCTCCCGGAAGCATAGCAGGCTGCAGCTAATGAGCGGAGATGCTCGTATGTATGCACACCATGCCCTTTCAATGGCAGGTCTTTTTGCAGGAGTTTGCTGTATTGAGCATCTTCATTAAGGGTCTGATTAGAGAAATCTTTATAACAAAACAGAGCATACTCTAAGAGCGACTTATTTCCATTGATCCGGTAAAGCGACTCCAAAACGTCGGTGAATGCCAATCCATGAGAAAGGCCTCCGACATTCGGTTTTATAGAATAAAAAGGATGCGAACGGTTGATGGGATAATTATCCATTACATTTTTGACAGCTCTTTCCACTGCTTTAAGTACAGCCGGGTCGCGCGAATATTCGTACCAGGCAAGCAATCCCCTGAGCAGGGTCGCTTTAGACCAGAGTTCCCCGTTTTCATTGTCAAATTTATACCGGAGTTCTTTATCATAAATGCCGAGATAACCATCTGCGTCCTGGGTAGCGAGTATCCGGTCTATATGCGTCTTTACCCGTTTAAGGTGATAGGGGTCTTGGGTAAGAATGGCGCTTCTGATATACCCGTCCCACCAGTTGCCCTGGGTTTCGCTGTTCCACCAAAGGAATTGCACCTGCCAGTCGCCCCCTTCACCCAAAGCTCCCAGCTCTTTTGATTTTACTTTCCTGGTAAGCCTATCCTTGCCATAGATATCGTCTTTCAGTATCAGGTCTGGTGCAAGACTATCCAGGTGGCCTAAAAATCCGTTTAAGTCCTGCTGCAATTGCGCTTTGAGCCAGCCCTCAGGCCGGATACTTCCAAAGGGAAGCAATTGCATTTTCTCAGGAATGCGTTGATGAATCCGGAATGGATCAGCGGTTTGAGCATGCATGGAAGGAGTAATTAAACAAGAGAAAATCCAGACAATAATGGATCTGAAATGAATATTTTTATCTGACATGATTATTTAAATAAACACTCTATTTAATTGATTAATAAAATAAAATGTAAACATTAAATTTAGCTTATTAAAATTTTACTTTAGATAAAAGCTCCAGCTTAACTTAATACCGGATTGATCGGAGAATTGATCACTTCGCCAGGAACGGCACCCGGGCACCAGGTTTCCCAGTCATGGATCTGGTTGGAATTTTCCGGTTTCTTCAGCCGCATATCCCTGTCCATATATATAATGGTCATCACTTTTCTCATGCTGCCGGTCGTATTAGCGCCAGCTCTATGGAAAACCCAGCCTGAATGATAGCTCACTTCCCCGATATCAAAAGCTTCGATCACATGTTTGAAATCAGTGACACGAAGTTTTTGTTGTATTATGGTCTCGCTTTCATCACCAATGGCAAGTTCCCGGCCTTCGACTATCTGGTGACTGCCGGCACTGAATTCCAGGGGGCCCATTTCGAGTGGCGTTTCTTGTAAGGGAATCCAGGCTGTAACAGTTTTGTCTGTTTCCAGGGGCCAGTAATACTGGTCGGCATGCCAGGGGGTAATCCCTCCTCCGCTTTCCTTGAAAAGCGCCTGGTCATGATACAGCCTGACGCCTTTCACCTGCATGAGCGCGGCAGCTATATTAGCCAACTTTTTGCTGAATACCAGGGTTTTCACCAATTCGTCCTCTCTCCAGAGATTGAACAATTGTAAAAAAGCCTTTCCATAAGTATCGCGCTCTTTCAGGTTGGTGGTAGTAGTATTCATTTTAGCCACCCGCTCAGTAATGGCCTCATTAAAAAAATGGAGGGTTTCAGGCTCCAGCACATGTTTAAGTTTAATAAACCGATTGGTTTGATAGAAGCGGATTTGTTCAGGAGTAAATATATAGGGAGAATTAAGGTCCCGGAGGATTGAGTCGTTCAAAACTGGCATAGCAAATAATTTTAAACAAACCTACCCAGCAATTATCTCGTAAAAGCGTACAGAACTATAAATAACCGATACTATATTGACAATTTTTAAATATTTTATCGAAATTTGAGTTTGTAAAAGTATGTATGAAGCCTTTCTACGAAGATATTGGCAGTAAAAAAGGGAATCAGTCCTTCCTGGCTTACCAGCTGGATGTGCCCTTGTTTGAGTTTAAATGGCATTACCATCCCGAGTATGAGCTGACCCTGATCATTGAAGGCAGTGGGAAAAGGCTGGTGGGTGATAGTCATGAGAACTTTGGGCCAGGCGACCTGGTGCTCATCGGGCCTTCCATGCCGCATACCTGGGTGAGCGACCCGATGGAAAAGGATTGTTCAGCGATAGTGATCCAATTTCCTACGGCTTTTATTAATGCTTTTCTGAGCTTGCCGGAGTTTAAAAAACTGGCGGAGCTGCTTGATCTTTCAGCGAGGGGGCTTTATTTTCCCGGGAAACCTGCACTTTGGAAAGCACTCTGCCGCTTGCCGGCCCTGCCTGGCCCGGAGAAGATTGTTCAACTCCTATCTATATTGGAGCAGTTATCTCAACAACAACCATTAATTCTTGCTTCTCAAAATTTTATACCCGTTACTGGTGGAGAGAATGAGACCCGGATCAATAAGGTTTGCCGTTATGTGCAGCGGAATATAGACCGGAAGATCGGCCTGGATGAAGTGGCCGGGCTGGTCAATCTTTCTGAAGCTGCTTTCTGTAAATTCTTCCGGCGGGCTACGGGAAAAACCTTTTCAGACTACGTAAATGATGTCCGGATCAGCCGGGCCTGCGCCTTGCTTACAGGATCTGATCAACCCGTCGGGGCCATTGCTTACAGCTGCGGGTTTGAGAACCTGGCTTATTTCAACCGGGTTTTTTTGAAGAAAAAAAGTATAAATCCGAAGGCCTTCCGTCAGAATTTTTTTCGCTTCAATTCCACCCAAGTCGCTGGAAAACCTGTGGAATAATTTTTTCATTTTCAGCTGATAAGGCTGAAACCCTTACCAGTTAAAGGTTTCAGCGAATAGAGATGTTCCATGTGAAAAATATGTGGAAAACCTTTTTTTGATCCATTGCTTAGCGTAGTAATACGATATCACTATAGTGTATTTTCATTATCTACTGGTAAATACTCTTATCGTAAGAACAACCCAGGGGTATTTATCGGGTATTATGCTGTTTCGGGCAACGCGTATAAATACCAGTTACCATCGCCTGAAACGCTTGCCTGTAAGCTGTTTTATCCATTTCGGCTTCCAGGCATAAAAACTGGTAAAATCTGCACTAAACGCGTACAAATCATCAGGAAACATACGATTTAATATCCTCATAGATTGGGGTAAAAAAGCAGGTTTTTAAGAGTTTGTACCTCTTGAAATGAGTATTTCCATGTAGTTTTTTCTACGATAAAGGCCGAATACGCAATAATCAGGCTTTAACTGTTGTTTAATACTGTGCAATTGATTTATTTTAATAATTAGTTAGTTGCTTCGAGCAATCCATTATCCAAAATCCAGAAAAACATGATACAAAACTACACTGCCTATCCCGTCATATCGCCTCCTCAGGCGCCACTGTTTCTCAACGCCATCCCCGGTAAATCCGGCAAATGATCACCCTAAAAGCTGGTAGTATTTAAGGCATCTTGGTATGAGCAGGATACCCCTATCCCGCTGATCCCACTGACACCATTACCTAACTCTACCGAACCATGAAAAGACTCCTGCCCATTCTGCTGCTGGGCCTCCTTTTATTAAACCTTAAACCTTCAGTTGCACAGACGCTGCAGCCTGATTATGGTGCTCCGTCCACCCCGGTGAACGTATGCAACGGCAATGCTGTATTCAAGGTGAAAATTGTGGGAGGGGCGGCTGCATGTTCCCAGGGCACGCTGAATATCAGCCTGCCTGTTGGTTATGTATATGTAAGCGGATCGGCTACCCTTTCAGGCGGTACTGGTACTGTAAATGAGACTTCCTTTTCTGGTAATACTGCCACTCTCGATGTTCAAACCATTCCTGCTACACCGGGTTTCACTGAAATAAGTTATGAAGCTTATGCCACCTGTGCTGCCTTAGGCGCAGGAACATCTGTTAATAACCAGGTCAGTTATTCATTCAATTCTTCCTGCTTTCCTGCATCGTCCGTTACCAGCAACAGCTTCAATACACAAAGCGCCTCTCTTACCATCACCAATATCACCAACAGCAATTATTTTGGCGCGGCAGGTGATAATTATACACGGACGGTCACGATCACCAACAATGGATGGGGATCCGTATCCAAGATACATCTGGCAGACACCAGCGGCAGCGGCCTGTATATAAAAGGGATATCCGTTAGTGGCGGATGGACTTTTATCACAGATAAAACTATTGTGGGGACTGATACAGTCACCACTTTTACGCTTTCAGGCGGTGAGCTCACACAAGGTCAGAGTATCACACTGATCGAAAACGTGACCATGGTGAGCAATTGTAGCCTCCAATCGAAATTCGCTACCTGGTTTGGCTGCGATGGCAGTCCCTGTACTACCAATAATGTAGGGGGTGTTGCCACAGCAGGCGCAACCGTGAACAATTCTTATGTGCCTTCGCTCAAGGTCATTCCCGATCTGCAAAACCTGAGCTGCCGCGGTGAAAATCATACACAAACCATCCGGCTGACCAATGCCGGCAGTGTGAGGTTGAATGATCTTTCACTGAACCTCTTCTCGACTTCGTCTTCTTCAGCTGCCGCCCTGCAGGCATTTGATGCAACTACAACTGTATCTGCGCAAGCGGCTTATTCGGGCTTCCAATATAAATTCGGGCTGAATGGAGTTTGGGCTTCTCTGACTCCCACCCTTTCAGGTAACTTTAATACACCTGCTTCCTGTTTTGGCAGCGCCAGCAGCAATGTGCTTTTCAACATACCGGTCATTAATCCGGGAGATACTCTTTTTATAACTTATATAGAAAAGAATTGCCCGGTAACAGCACCGGTCAACAATACTTTATTTACAGCAGGTACACTATTACGGTATGATTACGAAGCGCCTTGCGGTGGAAGGACAACCCCGGTATCATCCCTGCTGCGTAATCCGCTACAAACCCAGTTGGTGCCACAGGCTTCACTGCCCGCCACGCTTGTGCCAGATCAGTCTTATGTTTTTAAATATCATTTTCCAATTGCCCAATCCGGCGTATATGTTAACACAGGTGCTAATGCCTCTACCCTCAGGTTTGAATTAACATTGCCCAATAGTATCAATTTTAGCGGCAATGCAGCAGATCTCAGCTTAAAGCACCCTGTTACAGGAGCAGTTCTGGCAAGCCCCTCTTCTTTTAATTTTAATGCAGGTACAAATACGGTCACTGCTACCTATACTATTACACCCGGCTTTTCCGTAAGCACATTGCAGAATGCGGTACTTGCTTTTGATAATCTTACTCTCGACTGTAACATACCTTCAACAGGAAATACCGTTACTCTCAATGGTTATCTGAAAAGCAGCAGTACCTGCGCAGCAGAAGAATGGTTGTTTTCAGAAGTGACTCCTGTTACGCTGGCCTGCCCTCAGCCTCCCTGTGATGTATTGGGAGGAATGGAATTTTCCGGATTCAGTATTCAACGTACCAATTTAGGTGTTGCTGACAATGATAATAATGGAGTGGCGGATGCTGCAGGCACTCCTGATCCCTCCAAAGTAAGATTCGATCTTGCCATGCCTGGAGATACCGTAATGGCTGTATTCAACGGAAGATTTGTTGGAGGAATGATTTCCCCAAGCTTCCAGTATGCTTATGCGGTGGATACTTTTTCTGCCGGAGCCGGTCATCTCACGAGCCTGTATGCCCGGGTTGAAATATACCTGTTTGGCGAGACTGATCCATTTTATATTTGCGACAATGTTCCGGTGCTGGGTGGCAACAGCAATACCCGGAAAGTAGATGTAAGCATCAGTACGCTCAATAGCATTACGCCGCTCCCTCCTGGTTATGCCGAATACCTGGATGGTGATTCCATGGCCGTATATGTATATTATAAGGTAACCGGAAACCCCGGCCCTGTATTCGTACCTGTGCAGGTAAAGAACAGTTTTTATTTGAGCGATGTTCCTGATCCTTCGGATCCTGCGCATCAGTTTACCTGTGGTAACAGTCCACAAGGCAGCTTTAACCTGGTGGGTTATGGAACAGGCTCTACCGGAGCAAGAACTTATTCACTCGTAGGTAATGGCAATGTGGTAACTGAAATGGACCATTTCTTATCACTTGGAGGAACTGCAGCAGGCAGCAAGCCTTTTATAAATGAATACCGGCCGATCAGCATTCATGATGAATTCCGTTACACGGTTCCGGCAAACTATACCTATGTATCTGCATCGGTCACTTATACTTACACAACCGGCGTGGGTACTACTGCTTCAAAAACGGTTGCAGTAACTCCTGTGAATGCTGCTGCCAATCCATTGGTATTTGATATTGCCAGCCTGTTCCAGAACGGCACTTTCCCTGCCGGCGATCAGGGTCACAGTCTTACGGCAATGGTGACTATCAAACCTGAATGTGAAGCCGTGCCCCGCTCTGAAGCACTCTTCTATATGAGTCAGGTGGCAACGCCGGGATTCAATACAGGTTTTGCTAACGCAGCAATCAATGAAAAGGATAGCATTTATTTAACTGCTCCTGAAATTATTGCCAGCACAGCCAATGCCACACCAACTGCTACTGATGCTACTGTCAGTTGGGAAATACAGATCAGTAATCCGACCATCGCTACGGCTTTAAGGGTATGGATGGGCAAAGCAAGTGGTGCGGGCATCACCATCAATAGTGTTCAGCGTCTGAGCGGTCCTGGAGGTTTTGTATTATCTACCATTGCTCCTACCGGTGCTGGTATTTATCAATTGGGAACATTGGGGCAAAGCAGTAATTATTACCGTATCAATGCCAGCTATACAAGTTGTGTCAAAGACAGCATGCAACTGGCTTACTGGTACGATTGTGCCAATACAGGCACTTATCCGGCCAATGTAGGAGCTGCTGCATATAAAAAAGAAATCAAGCTGGCGGTGATTCCGCTGCAACCTGCTTTGCAGACTTCGATTATTGCAGAGCCGGCTTCCATACCTGCACATGATTTTTGTGATGTGCTGACTTATGAGATAGAAACGATCAATACAGGATCTTCCGGTGTAAAAGATCTTACAGTAACGGCTTACCTGCCGGGTCCGGATGTTGTGTATGTGCCTGGAACATTCCAATTGCAATATCCTGCCGGCAGTGGATCTTATATTCCTGTTGCTGATGCACAGGTGACAATCGGATCGAACAGTATCGTATTTACCATACCTGCATCTGAGATACCAGCATTATCTTCCACTTCCGGGTTCAGGGTCAAATTTGGTTTGCAAACAGCCTGTGGATTTTCAAGCGGCGGAAGTTTCCGTTTTGCTTCAGCCGGTTCAGCTTTTTGCGGTACTGTTGTGAACTCAACGCAACAGCAGGGACAAAAGATAGCCATCAACGGCATTCCACAATACACCAACCTGTACAGCATGAGCTCTACTACAACTACAGGTGTGATGGATTGTACAACCGGTGATATCGTAGCGACCTATAAATTCAAGATCATTAACCAGGGGCCATTACCTACTACGATAGCAGATGGTTTCAGAATAAACCTGCCATCACCGTGGCAACTGGATGCTGGTTCTATCAGCTTTACGCATGATCCGGGTGGTGCCAGCTATACAGGCGCCAGCGGCGGTAACTATAATTTCCTGATGGGCGTTGGGGTGGATGTAGGCGATTCTGTTGTATTCACTGCAACTGTGCGTGTTCCGGCCGCTGCCGCTGCCACCTATCCAACAGGCAACAGTACGGCTGTTACAGAGCAGGCCGTGATCCATTATGGTGGTGTTTGTTCTCAAACAGGTGTTGCCTGTCCTGTTACAGAACTGGTTGTAGGAACACAAAACACTACTGTATTTAATTATGCTGGTGGTAAAACCGGCTTGCCTGTACTCACTGTTACCAATCCTGCGCCGGTTTGTTCGCCTGCAACGGTTGATATCACTCAACCCGGCATCACAGCAGGAAGCACTCCAGGCTTAACGTTCACTTATTTTACCGATGCTTCAGGTACAACTGTGTTAGCCAATCCTTCTGCGATCTCAGTAAGCGGTACTTATTATATTAAAGGAACAACCGTGGGTGGTTGTACAGATATTAAACCTGTTGCAGTTGTAATCAATCCTTTGCCGATAGCAGGTATTGTTTACAATGGTTCTCCTTTCTGTGCCGCAGGAGCAGTTGCTGTAACGCAAACAGGGCAGACTGGCGGCACTTACAGTTCAACGCCGGCAGGTCTTTCACTGAACCCAACTACAGGTGCTATTAATCTAGCCAGCAGCACTCCGGGGACCTATACTGTTACTTACAGTTTCTCCAATGGTACCTGCAACAACACTGCAAGCACAGCTATAACGATCGCTTCAGCACCAACTCTGATAATCACTGATCCTGCACCGGCCTGTGCGCCTGCAACAGTTGATATCACTGCAGCAGCTATCACTGCGGGAAGCAGTAGCGGCATTACACTTTCATATTTCACGGATGCAGCAGGTACTACGCCATTAGCTAATCCGTCTGCAATAGGAACAAGCGGCACTTATTATATCCAGGGAACTTCAGCCGGTGGTTGTGTTACATCCATTAAACCGGTAACTGTTGTTGTGAATCCTGTCCCCACTGCATCCATTTCGTATACAGGCTCACCTTATTGCGGAACAGGAACAACTTCTGTAACGCAAACAGGCCAGGCTGGCGGAACCTATAGTTCTACTGCGGGGTTAAGCATTAATCCTGCCACCGGTGCCATTGACCTGGGCAGCAGCACCCCGGGCACTTATACAGTAACGTACACTTTCAGCAATGGAAGCTGCAGCAGCTCTACTACTACATCGATCACGATCGTGGCTGCACCGGTATTGATCACACATGATCCTGCACCGGTTTGTTCACCCGCTACTGTTGATCTTACTGCATCTGCGGTAACAACAGGAAGTACCGCAGGGTTGACCTTTACTTATTTCACTGATGCAAGTGGCACCACGGCGCTGGCAAATCCCAATGCAGTAGGCACAAGCGGAACCTATTATATCCAGGGCACTGCTGCTTCAGGCTGTAAAACAGCGATCTTACCGGTAACCGTTACGATCAATCCTTTGCCGGTTGCTACGATCAGCTACCCGGGCTCACCTTATTGCCAGGCAGCTACACCTTCCGTAACTGTAACACAAACAGGTCAGGGCGGCGGCACATACAGTTCTACTGCAGGTCTGGCGATCAATCCTACTACAGGCATTATCAATATAGCAACCAGCACACCGGGAACATATACGGTAACATATAGTTTCAGCAACGGATCCTGCAACAATACCACCACTGCTGTTGTAACAATTGTAGCCAACCCCGTACTGGTGATCAATAACCCTGCTGCGGTTTGTGCACCAGCCAGTATTGATCTTACCGCCGGTGCTATAACTGCAGGCAGTACACCAGGATTAAGCTTTACTTATTTCACTGATGCTGCCGGAACAATAACATTGAGCAATCCATCTGCCATTACGAGCAGTGGCACTTATTATATCCAGGGCACTGCAGCTTCAGGATGTAAAACACCTGTCGAACCAGTAACGGTAACAATTAATCCATTACCGGTGGCCAGTATCTCTTATGCGGGATCTCCGTTCTGCACATCGGGCGGCAACGCAACTGTTACACAAACCGGTCAGGGCGGTGGAAGCTATAGCTCTACTTCCGGATTAACAATTGACCCTGCCACAGGTGAAGTAAATCTTTCTGCAAGCACACCTGGTACATATACTGTTACATATACATTCAGCAATGGATCCTGCACCAATACTGCAACAACTACATTGACAATAGCGCCACAACCGGTGTTAACGATCACTGATCCTGCTCCTGTTTGTGTGCCGGCTACAATTAACCTCACTGCCGCCGCTATAACTGCGGGAAGCACGCCAGGATTAAGTTTCGCTTATTTCACTGATGCTGCGGGCGCTACTGCTCTCTCCAACCCGGATGTGGTAACTGCAAGCGGTACTTATTATATACAGGGAACAACAGCAACCGGATGTAAAACGACGATCCGGCCAGTTACAGTAACTGTCAACCCCCAACCTGTTGCAACAATCGCATATACCGGTTCACCCTATTGCGCAGCACAAACAGCAGCAGCTACGGTTACACATACCGGCCAGGGCGGCGGAACATACAGTTCAACACCAGGTTTGTCCATTAACCCATCAACCGGTGAAGTCAATATTGTTGGCAGCACACCAGGAACATATACGGTTACATACAGCTTCACTAATGGCACCTGCAGCAATACAGCTACTGCAACGCTGCGCATTGATCCTCTGCCTGTGCTGATGATCACTGATCCTGCAGCAGTTTGTGCACCAGGTACGGTAAACATCACTGCTCCGACTATCACAGCAGGCAGCACACCAGGTCTTGCTTATAACTATTATATAGATCCGGCTGGCCTTGTAACTTTATCCAAACCTGAATCGATCAGTACGAGCGGCACTTATTATATACAAGGTGTTGCACCTTCAGGATGTGTTACTGGCATAGAAGCGGTGAACGTAGTGATCAATCTGCAGCCTACTGCTACGATTGATTATAGCAGCTCTCCGTTCTGTGTGAATGCAGGTGGCACAGGTACTGTTACGCAAACCGGCTTAGGTGGTGGTGTTTATACCAGCAGTCCTGCAGGCCTGTCCATCAACGCAACCACCGGGGCTATCGATATCAGCAACAGCACGCCGGGCACTTATACTGTTATTTATAGCTTTAATAACGGCCTTTGCAGCAATACTACTAATGCCTCCATCAGTATTCTGCCAATGCCGGTATTGGTAGTAAACGATCCAGCACCTGTTTGTTTGCCTGGTACTGTCGATATCACCACAAGCGCAGTAACTGCAGGCAGCACATCGGGTCTGAGCTTCCAGTATTATACAGACGCAGCCTGCACTACTCCATTGAGCAATACATCTGCAATATCAGTAAGCGGCACTTATTATATCCGCGGTATCTCTGCAACCGGTGGTTGCGTTACAGACGCAAAACCTGTGGTAGTAACCATCAATAGCCAACCGGTTATTACGGTATCAGGTGCATCACTGGTGTGTAAAGGTGAAGCAGTAACACTTACCGCCTCTTCACCCGGCAATACTATCACCTGGCAAAATATGAGTGGCGGCAATAGCGTTATTGTATATCCGCAAGCAACCACTACTTATACAGCAGTGGCAACAAACGCTGCGGGTTGTGTGGCTACAGCTTCGGTGCAGGTACAGGTAAGGGATTTTGATGTAACGCTTACGGCAAATGCCAACCCCATCATGCCGGGCACTACCCTGACGCTTACCACTGGTGCAAATAGTGCATATTCAGTGATTGGCTGGAAACCGGCATCCGTATTCCAGGCCCAGACAGCCTTGAGCCAGTCGTTTATCATCAAAGACAGCTCGCAAACATTTACTGTGATAGGCCGCTCTGTTGATGGATGTTTGGATACAACCAGTCTTACAGTAGCGCTGGAACCAAGCGATAAGGACTTCTATATCCCGAATGCCTTTACGCCAAACAATGATGGCAAAAACGATGTGTTCAAAGTATATGGTTCCTCCATTAAGTCAGTAGAACTGCGTGTGTTCAACCAGTGGGGCGAATTGGTATACGAAACAAAAGACAAGGATAAGGGATGGGATGGAATATTCAAAGGAAAGCAACAGCCGGTTGGCGTGTATCCTTTTGGTGTGAAAGTCACCTTTATCGACAATACAGTTATTACAAAGAGAGGTACAGTAAACCTTATAAGATAGCGACAATAACATTAACCCAATATCATCAGACCTATAAAAACCATTCGAATGAATAAGAATCAATTGCTGAAAACTGTTACGGCCCTGCTGCTGGCCGTGATCGGTTCGGGTGGGGCGATAAAAGCCCAGGTTGACCCGCATTTTTCGCAATATTTTATTCAACCGATGTTCCTGAATCCTGCATTGACCGGTGCCATTGAAGGCGATTACAGAGTATCGGCAGTATGGAGAAGCCAATATAGCAATACATTGACCACGCAAGGAATATCAGCAGAAGCTCCTACCAGTAAAAACCTGAATCTCGGACTTAACGTGATGCATCAGTCTTCTTCAGATGGTGCATATAATTATACCAATGGGTATCTCAATTTCGCTTACACAGGTGTCAGGTTTGGCGATCACCAGGTGGTGATGGCCATACAGGGTGGTTTGATCAATCGCCGTTTCAATGTCAGCAAACTTCAATTCGGTGATCAATGGGTAGCAGGCCTTGGTTATAATCCTTCGTCCATTACTTCGGAAAACTTTTATAAGCCTTCTGTTACTGCATTCGACGCAGGCGCAGGTATTTCTTATTATGATGGCACGGCAGGCAAAAAAATGAACCTGTTTGGCGGCATTGCTGCATTCCACCTCACCCGCCCTACTGATCCTTTTATCAGTGGTGGTGAAAAAGGAAGATTACCGATCAGGTACAGCGTACATGCAGGTGCAAGAATATTTGTGTCGGACATGTTTGATATTGTTCCGAACCTCCTGTATATGCGCCAGGGAAATGCCCAGGAAAAAATGATCGGCGCTTATGCACAATTGTATGGCGGTGCTAATACCGACCTGATGTTTGGCGCCAACCTCCGGATCGACGATGCTTTAGCTCCCTTTGTGGGATTCTATCATAAAGGATTCACTGTAGGTATGAGTTATGATGTGAATGCATCATCCAAAACCGCAGGATCGATCAGCAGAAGCAGTATTGAGGTTTCACTTTCTTATGTAGGATGGGGAGGAAATACTGAGATCAAAACCAAACCATTCTACTGTCCACGTTTTTAAAAGAGGAAGACTATGGGTACCTATTTCAGCCATCGGCCAGCCATACCAGTTGCATCCCTGAAAAGGGTTGCTGGCGCTTTTATATCCTGCTTTTTGCTGGGTATGGGCACTGTACAGGCGCAAAGCAATGAACCGGCTTTATTTGAAGAGGCGGAAAAATTATTCAATGAGAAGAATTATTATGAAGCAGCGCAGTATTATGAAAAGTACCTCGCGGGTGAAAAAGAGTCTAACAGGGTCTCTTCAAGCCCCTTTGCAGTAAGGAAAAAAGGGAAACAGAATATGGAAGGCACGGTAGCCCGCCAGGGTGCCGTATACCGTCTTGCAGAAAGCTATCGTTTACATAATGATTTTAAACAGGCAGAAAAATGGTATAAAGAAGCAACATCTTATTCATTAGGCTCCTACCCTGCCAGTCAATACTGGTATGGTGTAACACTTCGTGCCAACCAGAAATATGATGAAGCGATAAAAGTAATTACTGAGTTTCGCGACTCCCGTTCTGTAAAAGATGAATGGACCCAGGCGGCTGACAGGGAATTGGCCAATCTCCGCTATATCCGCACACAGCAGGAAAGCGATAAACACCTGTTCACTGTAACCCGGAAACCCAATGCTGCTAATACATCTGCATATGCACTGGCCACATCAGCAGCACATGATGTTTTTTTTACGGCCATGTTTACCGACAGCAGCAAGATGTATAACGGATATCCTGCTTACTCTGCAAGGCTTTTCAGCGCAGCAGACAGTAGCAATATCCGTGAAGCGGCCAAACTGGTGAATATACCGGAGGAGCCTGGCTATAATAATGGCCTCCCCTCTATTACACAAGATGGACAACAGTTATTCTTCACACGCTGGAAGAAAGAAAACGGCAATATCACTGCTGCTATTTATAGTGCCAGGAAAAATCCGGATGGCAACTGGGCGGCGCCGGTGAAATTGTCAGCCCCGGTAAACCTGGATGGCTCCAACAGCACGCAGCCATTCATCACTCCTGATGGAAAATATCTTTTGTTCTCTTCCGACAGAGACGGAGGTTTTGGTAAATATGATATCTGGTTTGCAAAACTGAATGCAGACCGGGAACCGGCTTCTGTTCAGAACATGGGTATTTTTATCAATACGCCGAATGACGAAGCTTCACCCTGGTACCATTCCGGCAGCAAGAGCCTGGTTTTTTCCAGCAATGGTCATGTTGGCATGGGCGGGTTTGATATTTATTCTTCTAAAGGCGATATCGAAACCGTCCGTTGGGAACATCCTGTTAATCCAGGTAGCCCGGTCAATTCAACAAAGGACGACCAGTATTATGTTGGCACGGATGAAGATAATCTCTGGAGTACCGGCTGGCTGAGTTCCGACCGGGAATCGGATTGCTGTCTCGATCTGTTTGCCGTGGTGCAGGATAATATTCAATATATATCCGGTAAGGTTGTGGATGAAAAGACCGGAGAGCCATTACCTGGCGTATCATTATATGTAAAAGACCCGAAGAAGGATGGCAATATCATCCTTGTAAGGGAAACAGACAGTACAGGTTCTTACCAGTTCGAATTAAGAAGTACTTCCCGTTACGATATGGTAGCGCAGAAGCAAGAATATAAGACGGATACCAGCAGCTATATTGTTACAATCCTAACAGGCCGCGACAGTATCCGGAATAGTGATCTAAGCCTTTCTTCCAATGAAATATTTGACCCTGATGTGGGACGCCCACCTGATCTGGCAAAGACAGATGAGATCTTTGAGCCGGATAAGGGCAAAGGGGCACCCAAGAAACCACCAGGCGAGGTGTTTGATCCTGACAAAGGACCGACGAACAATCCGACAATAATCGCCAGATTTGCATTTGACAAATCTTTTTTAGAAAAGAAATATTATCCCAATTTAGATGCATTAGTTAGTATAATGGAAAAGAACCCATCATTAGTAGTAGAAGTTGGCGGCCACACAGATGCCTTCGGTACCGAAGAGTATAACCTGCGGTTGGCGCAGCGCCGGGTGGATGCATGTATCGATTACCTGCGCAGCAAAGGGATCAGCGCTGACCGGCTGATCGGTAAGTCATATGGTGAATCTTTTCCCGCCGTTCCCGAAATCGTTGACGGCCTTGATAGTCCTGAAGGACGCAGTCTGAACCGCAGGGTGGAATTCAGGATACTTGGATTGACAGACAACACGTCAATACCTGTTATCAATGGCGCCAATGATCAACTGGTTGCAGAAAATGGACCGGTAAGAACAGCAGCTTATAATTCAGGCAGGGTTGGACGGAGTAAACCGCCAACCGGAATCTTCCAGCCTGTTGTACGTTTTTCATTCGATCAGTCTGTTGTTGATGAAGAATACTTCAGAAACCTCGACAGGCTTGCCGAGCTGATGAAACAGGATATTACCATGCGTGTGGAAATGAATGGATACACTGACAGTAAAGGAAGTGCCACTTACAATCTCAGGTTGGCACAGGAGCGTGTGAATGCGGTTATCAATTACCTGACGGCACAAGGCATAAGCCGGACGCGGCTTGGCGGAACTGCCCTGGGTGAATGTTGCCCGCTCGAAGCTGAAATGATCGCTGGTCAGGACAATCCTGATGGAAGATGGATGAACCGCAGAGTTGAATTCAAACTCATTCAGCAAGACAGATCTCTTACAACCCATTAAATTCTCAAAAGACGTCTTTAATAAAAGCCACCCATCTGCAGCGGGTGGCTTTTATTTTATTAGCGTCATTCGCGTTTCATTCGGACCATTCGTGTTATAAGCCTTTGGATTGGATATAGCTCACCAACGCAGCCGTATTCGGCAATCCCAATTTTTTAAGAATATTATACCGGTGCACTTCCACCGTCTTCAACGTCACATCTTTCAACTCAGCTATTTCCCGGGAAGACATTCCCTGTTTAACACAAGCGATGATATCGAGTTCTTTTTCCGTGAGGGAATATAATTTCATCATTTCATTATTATCATCAAGCTGATCATTAGCCAGAATGTCTTTGATCTCTTTGCAGATATAAATATTCCCTTCATATACTTCCAGGATGGCAGTTACAAGTTCATCCTTGGAAGAGTTCTTTGTAACATATCCCTTCCCTCCTATACGCAACATCTTTTTGGCATAGAGGGGGATATTGTGCATCGATACTCCAATAACCCCCGACTCCGGTGATATCTCCAGTATCTTTTCTGTAAGCACAAAACCGTCCTGGGGCGACATATTGATATCCGTCAACACGATATCAGGGTGGTGCGTTTCTACCAATTCAATAGCCTGTGCAAAATCAGCGGCCTGCCCTACTACTTTGAATTGCTTGTTTTGCCCCAATACAATTGCCCAGGCTTCCATCATCAGGCGATGGTCATCAACCAATAAAACAGTGATCCTTTTCATTCCAGTCTATATAATAATTCCGCTGGTCATTTTAATCAGCGCATAAAACAACAAACGATCTCATATGACAAATTAAAACCGGTCGGCACAGACACATCGATCTGCCCGCAACCATGTGGTAATTGCATCCGGCATGGCGTTTTTCTCTGGTTACCCCATCCGGACAGGGGGTAACAATAGCAGTATTCCGCGCTAACGCGAATACAGGATTCAACAAAATATTGGGGGAATTTAAAAAGGGCGGACTTAAGAGGGCATAAAACTAATGCATTTGACCTAGAAATGAAGCTTCCGGGAAAAAATTAACGATAAATCAGTAAGAATTATAGACTTGTATAAAGAAGGAGGATCGGTTGCCGGAAAATGCTGCCCTCTTTACTGTTTCCAAATGAACTCATTTTACCGACCAGTAGCTGAATCTTACCCCGTAATACAACTGGCATAATTATTAAGCACTTGATATTATGAAGCATGCGATTGTTCATGACAGATGATAAGTAAAGTTGTTACCAGCATTCATATTTTTTTGTTTTGATATAGCGGAACGGCTGTTCTGGCATGATCACTTTAGGATAATAGATAGAAGGGTCAGATTTTTTGACCTTTACAGATAATTCTTTTTCTTTCTTGTACACGACCAGGCTTTGTATACCATGGTTCTTGATGGATTTTTGTAGTGATTTCATTTGGCAAAAGGTTTTTGTGTTTTCTAAAGCAGTTTAATCATGACTGGATCATTCTTGCTTTTTTGCGTCTTTCATATTTGGTCTGATGATTTATTTCTGCTTCATCCATGGAATGAGATGAGTACAGATCTTTCTCCTTTTCTGCTTTACCTGAAAGCTCTACATAATATTTCTTAAGAATAATCAGTTCTTCTTCTGTAAGGTCCTCTATATCCACCAGCCGGTTACTGGCTTTTTCATGGCTGGCGATCAATTCATTTAGTTTAAGATGGATTGCAGCAGTGTCTTTATTTTGTGATTGCTGTATAATGAAGACCATCAGGAAGGTGATGATGGTAGTGCCGGTATTTATTACCAACTGCCAGGTATTGGAAAACCGGAAAAGAGGACCGGTCAGCGCCCATAACAATACCAGCAGAAAAGCTATGATAGAAACAACGGGGCTCCCGGCTTTTCTGGTAACATAAGTAGATATCCTGGCAAAAAGCCGGGCTGTTTTTAACCGTTTTGATGAAATAGCTGTTTTCATAATGTTTATAGTAATAAAAGATCATCAGCCAGCCTATTACTGGCTGATGATCCTGCGATCAGTCATTCCTTTACTTCCTCCTTCCATCTTCCAGTTCAGCTTCCCAGTTGATATCACTCTCTGCTATTGCAGTAAGCCCTTCATCTGTTTGTTTTTCTTCATCAAGGGTTTCCTGTAATATCTGGGCTATATCTTCATGGCCTATTGTTGCGGCCAATTGCACAAGACTACCATAGGAAGCAATTTCATAATGTTCTACTTTTTGCGCTGAAATAATAATACCCACATCGCGGGTCATACTTCCTTCCTGTGTTTCTTCTATCACCGTCTCGCCTTCTTTTACCAGCCCCTCCATTGCATCGCATTTTTTTGCCTGGGCTTTTTCACCTAGTATTTCAAACACATGCTCTAGTCTTGCAACATGTTCTTCGGTTTGGGTAATATGTTCCCCAATAGCACTTTGCAATTCTTCCGTGGTAGCGGCTTTCTGCATTTTCGGCAATGCTTTGGTAAGATGTTTTTCGGCCCAATAGATATCCTTTAATTCATCAGTAAAGAACTTCTCCAGTTGAGTATTGCCTGCAGCCCTTCCAGGCGCAGATGACTTCTTTACAGCTTTGCTGCTGCTTGTTTTTGTGGTTGGCATAATTGTGGGTTTTAGGGATAACAAAAAAGAGTACAAATAAAAATACAAATGGCATGCCACCAGGATGCAGCAGTTCGGATAAGGTGATTGAGTAAGATGAATAGTAATTTTTAATACAATGAAATGGATTAAGAACAATGGTCTCTCTTTAGCCTTTATCATTTTATTTATGCTGGCACTTACCGGGCAATTTTTAACCGGTTTCAAGGAGTACAATAAAGAACGTGAAGAAGAGGGACAGGCCGCAGCAGATATGGGTCAATACCTCCGGTCAGGCCATTTTTTGCAGGCAACATTTGAAAACTGGGAAAGTGAATTCCTTCAGATGGCTCTATTTGTTGTGTTAACAATCTCCCTTAGGCAAAAAGGATCTTCTGAATCAAAAAAATGTGAGGGTGAAGGTGAAAATGAAGTGGATCGTGAGCCATCACCTGGCCGCCCTGGCGCACCCTGGCCTGTCAGGAAAGGCGGATGGATACTAAGGATATACAAGCATTCCCTCACGATCGCTCTTCTCATATTATTTGTTCTTTCATTTATAATTCACTTATATGGCAGTTTTAAAGATGAAAACGAGCAACTTGGAATAAAGGGCCTGCCGGCTGAAAGCCTTGGACGGTATATCACTCAATCTCGTTTCTGGTTTGAATCTTTTCAAAACTGGCAGAGTGAATTTCTTTCTGTTTTTGCTATTGTGATCCTATCTGTATTCCTGCGGCAAAAAGGGTCACCTCAATCCAAACCTGTGGACGCGCCTAATGAAGAAACAGGAGAATGAAAGGATTGAAACTACCGGCACTTTAGGGTTGAGCCACTACATGCAATGGATACAAGTGTATTATGCCAATGAGGTGTTGAGGAGGTGGCTTTCCGGCCTTTAATTCAGCAATCAGGGTCTTTTATTTAAGGGTCTTCTTTAAAGCTTTAACAGATTCCAGGTGGTTTTTCAATTTAGGCAGGATACTATTTATGAAAGAAACCACTTCTGTATCACTTACGTTAGTAGAAGCTCTTTCAAACAGGTTTACGGCAGCTTCATGGTCTTTTACCATTATATCAACATATTCTTTATCAAAGTCTTTTCCCGATTTTTTCATGAGATCATCTGATTTTTTCCTGTTTTCATCAGATACATCAGAAGGAAGGGTCACATTCTTTTTCGCCGCCAATGCCATCACCTGGTCGTTTGCGCTGGTATGGTCATTTATCATCAGGTTGGCGAAGTCTTTTACGGCTGCATTGGTTGATCTTTCAACCGCGATCCGGCTCAATTGCACTTCGGCCATACCGCCATTGGTAGCATCTACCAAAAAAGCGCTGGTGTTGGCATCGGGCACTGGCGCTGTGGCCATTGTATCCTTTCGTGCTTCTCTGTTGGCAGAATCGGCTTGCTCCACAGAATCTTTCCCCGCGTTATTGCAAGCGATCATTGCCAGGGAACTGAAACCGATAAATAAGAATGTCTTTTTCATAATTAAAATTTGTAATGAGGAATAATGATCAGGTGTAAGATTCATGCCAAGCTGCCGCGGGTACAATTAGGTGATTGACCCATTGTAATTATTCTGATTTTACAGATAATAGAAGTGTATATTTCTTTCCTGACTTGGGAGAAGGGATTTCCCCCTTTCGGATGTCTTGGACAAAAGCGGGGAAATAAAAATGCAGGCAACCGATTTTTTGTTCCCTGCATAAGTATCTTATTTTACGATACACTTTACCCGCTTAATTTATCAGGTGGTTCTTTTTTTTCTCCCGGCTTTCTTTTTACTTGCTGCCTTTTTCCGGGGGCTACTTTTCTTCTTCGCTGTCTTCTTCTTGGGAACTTTTGCACCTTCCTTACGGGCTTCCGATAAACCGATGGCGATAGCTTGTTTGCGGCTGGTTACTTTTTTACCGCTTCGTCCGCTCTTCAGCGTTCCTTTCTTCTTTTCATGCATTGCCTTTTCTACTTTTTCACCTGCTTTTTTTGAATACCTGGGCATAGAGATAATTTTTAATGGTTAGATAATAATTATATATACCAAATCTTTCGCCAAAGGGATTCAAAAACATTCAGCACTATTCTTGCTATTTGATCAAAAAGGATCTATGGGCATTTTTCCATTGATATTTATTGTAGCAGGGCTTTTTGTTTTTGTGGGGCTGATGATCGCAATCAATTCAAAAAATAAGAAGAAAACGTAATTACTTAACCTATAAATAATATTGTTATGCCAATTGTAAAAGTCATTGAAGTAATCGCTTCTTCAGAGAAAAGCTTTGATGATGCCATTCGGAATGCTGTAGCCGAGGTTTCAAAAACGATCCATAATATTGATTCGGTGTTTGTAAAAGACTTTAAAGCCCATGTAAAAGATGGGCAACTTGCCAGCTATGGCGTGATCTGCAAAATATCTTTCCGGGTAGATGATCATTAGTTAACACAGGCACAGTCAATTGTGATGACTGATCTCCACATGTCACCTTAGTATCAGCCTGTTTTTCCTCACTTATTTTCTGTACCCTCTGTATCAATGCCAAAACATAGCAGGGGCGTTGGCCGAAATTTTGATGCATGATGTCAAACAATTTATATGCTACCCGACAACAGTAAAAGCCATACACGAAGAAAATTTATCAATAAAGTGTCTGCTGTTGCCTTGGGAAGCATGCTGTTTGGCAGTTATGCCAATGCCCGACAGGACAAAAAAAGAGAGGTTATGAATACAAAGAGAACGGCAGGTAAACTGGGCATTGCCCTGGTAGGCCTTGGAAAATACAGCGGGGGGCAACTGGCTCCAGCCTTACAGGAAACAGAACATTGCTTTTTAGCTGGCATTGTAACTGGTACGCCAGAAAAAGCAAAAGACTGGAAAAGCAAATACGATATACCTGATGGAAATATTTACAACTATGAAAACTTTGCTTCTATAAAAGATAATCCGGCCATAGATATTATCTACGTGGTATTACCTAACGCCCTTCATGCAGAATATGTAATAAAAGCTGCCGCGGCGGGTAAGCATGTGATCTGCGAAAAGCCTATGGCCATCAATGTGGAAGAATGCGACAGGATGATTGATGCCTGCAAAAAAACAGGCGTGATGCTGTCTATAGGCTATCGCCTCCATTTTGAACCGCATACACAGGAGATGATCCGCTTATCAAAGGACAAGGTAGTTGGAAAAGTTAAAAAGATTATTGCAAAAGACGGCATGAGCAAAGTGGAAGGATGGCGGTTAAACAAAGCTCTTGCTGGTGGCGGCCCCCTGATGGATGTTGGTATTTACTGTGTGCAGGGAGCGTGTTATGTATCAGGAATGGATCCTATTGCCGTAAAGGCAAAAGAAGGCCCGAAGACTAAACCAGAGATGTTCAGGGATATTGAACAGTCACTGAGCTGGGAAATGGAATTTCCAGATGGAACGATAGCAGCATGTGAGTCAAGCTATGCGGAAGACATGAACTTGCTGCATGTAGATGCGGAAAAAGGCTGGTTTGAACTCTCTCCTGCTTATTCCTATAGAGGGATCACTGGTAAAACAAGCGAAGGAAAGATTGATCTTCCCGGCGTAACACAACAAGCGGGGCAAATGGATGATTTCGCTATGGCGATCAAGGATAAAAGAGCTACACCCGTACCAGGCGAAATGGGCAGGCGGGATTTAAAGATATTAATGGCTATTTATAAAGCCATGGACAGTGGCCAACGGGTCGAGATCAGTTAATTATCACATCTTCTTTTTATTAAATAAAATAAAAATGAAAAGCGTTAAGCATTCAAAGCCGGATAATATCCATAAGCAGGATATTGATAAAACTCCTGGCGAAGAAAGGAATAAAGAAGAAAAAGTTACTCTTCCTGATTTAAAAGGCAAGAAAGTAGATGCCGATCCGGAGAAGAAACGGGACCAGCCGTTGAAGGATACATCATAAGAGGTATTGTTCAGTTAAATTAGCCCCCATTCCCAAGCACAGCACATCGCAAAATTTCCATTTTAACTTTATCTTTTTATTATCTGTAAGTAAACACTTGATATTCTGATCAGAAACCGATTAAAGTGTCTAATTTTATTGCAAGCCTCCGGAATGTTTCTACCCTAAGCCTGGACATACATCTACTGTTTCATTTATTTCTGTGCGGAAATAATTTCTTTCACCTCAATAACCCGTATCTGTGCATTAGTATAGGCATGATGTTTTCATGCCCTCTATTGCAGTGGTTATATATTCTTTCTGAACCTTGGCCGAATCATTTTTTTTGACATTTAACCATTTAAATTATGTTAAACACAGAAGTACCAACCGTCAACAGGAATTTGAATTCCGCCCCAAGGATTGTGGGGAAATTGTCGGAGATCGTTTATGCCTGCGCAGAAGAAAAGCACCAGACCATTGTATTGTCAAATTTGCCCGATGATGGCAATCAACTGGTAGCGGAAGCTATTCATGACCTGAGTTCGTGGGCTGATAAACCTTTTTTTATATTGACCTGCCAGGGGCAGGCCGGTCGCAATACACGGATCAATCTTACCCACCCTGTGCATTGTGAATTGCCGGAATTGTTTACAAACAATTTGTTGCTGGAACCTTTACATGGTGGCACTGTATTACTGACTGACCCCTATCACCTTCCTATTCATCAGCAGCAAGCGCTATTGAATTTACTGGCAGATCAGTTATCACTGAAACTTATCATTAACATTAAATCATTTCATCGTGATCTGCCTCAGCACCTGAGCTTTCCGTTGATGAAAGATGCCAGGACAGTGAAAGTTCCTTCATTGCGCAATCATGCATCGGATATCCGTTTTGCAGCCAATTACTTTCTCTCTAAAACCAACCTTGAATGGAATAAAAATATTCCGGGGATAACTGAAGATTGCCTGCAGCAGATGTTGCTTTATCCATGGCCCGGGCAGTTACCACAATTGAAAGAAGCCATCCGCCGTGCAGCCTTCCTGGCCCCTACCAACGGAATGCTTGAACTCTCTTCATTGCCATCGCAAATACGGAATTTCAAAGCAACTGACCGCGATTTCCTGAAAGAAGCAGTGAAACAGGCGGAATATGAAATGATCTATAAAACACTCAGGGAAACCAACAACAATAAACGGAAGACTGCAGAGATATTAAAGATCAGCCGGAAGACTTTGTATAGTAAGATCAATATGTATAAGATGAATAGCTATGCACAAGTGCTGAGCTGACACCCGAGTGCGTATCTGAATTACCGGTGATGATGCGGGATGAGTAAATGTTCATGTGCTGTCCCGCACACATCAGTATTACCTTATGTAAAACCAACTTATGTTATTTCCGCTTATATCAACAAGGATACATGGCCTACTGGATTATATATATGCCATAGCACTTATTGTAGTGTTATGGGTCAATAATTTCTCCATTTACACTGATGCGCCCTGGGTAATGCTTGTTGCAGAGATTTGTATTGTCATCTTCAGCCTGCTAACAAAATATGAAAAGGGTTATATCAGGCTGATCTCAATGAAAATACATTTATGGCTGGATATACTGGTAGGTGCATTATTGATAATGACCCCCTATTTGCTGAATTTTGAACAGGACGCAAAATTGCCCTATACAGTGATGGGGGCGCTGATCATTCTCCTGGCCTTATTGACAAAGCCTGCAGTCAGTTCAACATCTGCCTACGGATCTGCATTGAAAAGATCTCGCAAATAGGCAAAAAAAAGCTGGCCATCGTACTCTGGCAGGAAGGGAGAAACTGCTCAGTTCTCCGCTCCGGCGTTTTCCTTATGACCAGCAGGTCTTTAAAAGAAGCGCAATGTATCTCTTCTTATCGTGTCTTTGCGGTTGGATGTATCCTTCTTTGGAATTGTATCCTGTGCAGGACTGGAATAAGCTGCGCAATTGGATGTCTCTTTCTTCACCGAGCGGCTGTCAGTGCTGGCGAACGATAAAAGTACTAAACTCAAACAAGCTGTGCATAATAAGGTCTTCATCGCTATAAGTTTTTGTGATGAGAATTTGTGTCTGCCATACACTACCAATATTTTGCCAGAGGGAATTTATGTGGATAACTAATAAACTCATTAACGGGCATAGCAATTGCTGTATACTTTCAAATATTGTTTATGAGAATAATTTCTTTGGAAAAGGAACGTATACATGTAGATTACACCATGGATGGAACTCCTGATTCAGTGAGAAACTTTCAGCCGGATGCTTACCTGGATGGAGATCAGTATTATCTTATACTGGGTGATAACAATGAAGAAGGTATATTCGGTTGTGGGCATACTCTCCAGGAAGCAATGCAGGAATGGGATAAAGCGTACAGGCAAAAAAGAAGTCATTCAGCGAGTATCTGAAATACTCAGTTCCTTTTATCCAGGTCTGTATTTTCAAATATCCATACAGACACTGCCCCTCCATTTACTGGAAAAGTTGCTTCTCCCTGATCATTCAATTCAACCTTTTCTTTACGCTGCCCACAGCAATCAACCATCACGCGACGGGCATGCCGAATACCCATTGACATGGTCTTATAACCTTCCTGGCTATTAGCGATCACAACGGCGCAACCACTGTTCTCTTTTTCTTCAACGCCTTCTCTTATCCAACCAATAGTATTGGGATGATCGAAATAATCTGTTTGTTTGCCATAAGCAAGATGTTTCCTGGCTCTCATCATGGTCGCTATGCATGATAAAGCAGGAAGCTCCACATATTGTTTTTCTCCATTTCTCTCATCAAAATATTTTGCACCGTAGAGCACCGGATAAAATACACAGGGAGTGGCCTGTTCCCGCAAGAGGATCAGCGCATAAGCTATTGGCCTGAACCAATCTTCCACCGGCGATTGTAATGATTGCAAAGGCTGTGTATCATGATTGTCTATAAATGTGATGGAGAGTTCAGGATGCTTTTCTGTAAGGGATCCGGCCAGTATATGGCTCAGATCACAGGAGGCGCCTTTCCTGGAGGCCTGATAAAAATTATAGTGCAATGGTGCATCGAAAAGCTGTATTCTGCTGCCGGTGGTTTCAATATACTTCAGCAGGTCTCCTACTTCATTTTTCCAGTATTCGCCAATACATAGAAAATCTCTTTTAAAGCGATCTTTCAAGAAATCAAGCCACTCAGGATAAAAATCGGGATTAATATGTTTTAAGGCATCCAGCCTGTAGCCATCGATTCCCGTGGTTTCTGTATACCAGGCTCCCCACTTCTTCAATTCCTCCCGTACATAGGGATTGCGGAATTCAATATCGTTTCCCATCAGGTAATCATAATTTCCATTCTCAGTTCCGGGCACGTTCTCCCAGTTGCCATTTGTGTATTCATTCAATATAAGATCGATCGTCTTATCCACGCTGATTCCTGCGAAGCTCTGCCAGTCCCAGATATAGTTTGAATATTTCCCTTTTCGTCCGGGGAATATAAATTTTGTGTATGCTTCTACCGGGTATGGCTCACCGATTTTTTTATTTCGGTCTTCCGCGTCTACTTTCTGAACCCATATTCTTTCTTTTTCATCGCCACCTATTTTGTGGTTGAGCACAATATCTGCCAATACCTTTATTCCGTTCTCATGAAAAGCCCGGATACAATCCTGGTATTCCTGCAGGGTGCCATAACGGGTCCGAACTCTTCCTTTCTGGTCAAACTCTCCCAGATCAAAAAGATCATATACTGCATAGCCAGGATCATCTGCCCCTCCAGCTCCTTTATACGCAGGAGGCAGCCACACTTGCGTTACTCCCAGGGAAGCCAGATAAGAAGCCTGCTCTTTTGCATGATTCCATAGATTCCCCTCTTTTGAATAATACCAGTGGAAGAACTGGAAAATTGTCTGGTTATTCATATACCCTACCGGGGTTTATTGCTTATCTATTGAAAAATATATGCCATTTATTTTTGCCGGAGGGTTTTCAACTGCTGCCAGGCCAATCGATGTATATTTAATTACCTCATTCCTTCCAGATCGGCAATTTGATATAGCTATCGCCAAACCATTTTATGTTTAACGGCACTCCTGCATCTTTAATAGTTTCTTTATTTACATCACCACCTGTTCCGTAATTGATCTGTTCAAAAGCGCTCTTGTTTATATTCAGAATGATGGCAATGCGGCTACCCCTGGCCAGTTTACGGCTCGTCATGTAGCTATTGGTAAATGGAATAGTTTCTTTTTTTCCAGGCACCAGCAAATTACGGTGCATAATATCCTTTGCATAGCTGGCGCGCCCCATGAAATAAGAAAGAAGGAAATAGCGGCCATCAGGCATCAGTTCAAACAAGGCTACACTGAAATCCATATCTTTTTTGTTGATAGCAGCTTTTAATACACCTGTAAAATTACCGCTCAGTTCTGTCTCCTGTTTCAGCGGATCACTAAGCAAAAGCAGGCCATTATTGGGGAACAGTTTATCATATACTACCTGGTTAAAATAATAATAGCTATTACGCGAATTTCTGTTACCAAAATCTATCCGCTGATGAAGAAAGCTATTGGCAGAAGGTTTTTTAGTGGTGAGGCCATATTTATTTCCGGGTGCCTTATCAGTAAGATAGAATACCAGTGAATCATTGGCCATTTTATTAAGTGAAGGACTGTGCTTCCATTCATTAGTACCCATTACCTGGTAGTTTATTTTATCTTTCAGGATAGCAGGTTTGGGAGCGCCTTTGAATATATAATCAAACCATTGGTAAATAATATCATGTATAGGCTCCCTGGCGGCATCGTCAATCCTGTAACCGTTATATACCGAATCAGGAAATCCCTGAGATCCGAAATGTCCGTAAGGACCGATCAGCAAGTAATGCTCTGCATTGGGATTGTATTTGAAAAGCTCACGGTAATAATACATTTCACCAATCTGCCCCCCGTCATAATAGCCTGTTGTGCTTAATATCGGAATGTTGATTTTGGTAAACTCTTCTTTGTAAGGAATCATCGATTGCCAAAAAGTATCATACACAGAGTGATCCAGCCAGCGGTGAAATACTTTATTAGGCCTACCCAGTAATGTATCCAGCGAACGGTAAGTTCTCCCCTGCTGAAACCATTTCTCGTAAAGCTCATTCCAGTGAGGTCCCTGGTAATCCTTTTCGTCAAGGAATTTATTATTGGAAACATAATAGATCCAGGGGAATATAAAACTCATACTCACATTGTTCGTCATCGGTACATCCAACCCTGGTGCAACAGAAGCAGACGGCACAATGGTTTTCAGGGCCGGATGAAGCTTTTTAGTGGAAGCCCATTGGGTAAACCCATTATAGCTTCCTCCATACATGCCCACTTTTTTATTGCTCCAGGGTTGCTGAGTGATCCATTCGATCACATCATATACATCTCTGCCATCATATTCGTAAGGAACTGTTTCACCGGGGCTATAGCGCTTTCCTCTTGTGTATGCCATCACCCCTGCATAACCTTTGTCTGCTGCTTCTTTTATTTTCCGGATATCTGTTTGCCGGGCATAAATGGTGAACTGCAAAATAGTGTTCAGTTGTTCTTTTACATTCCTCTTTCGCATTGCCCATGCAGACACCCAGGCGCCATCCTTTGTTTGGATCAGTATACTATCCTGAATGATATAATTCGTATCCCTTTTCAGGCTATCAACAAATGATTGGGAAATCGAAAGTTTGAAACAGAACAGGCATAGCAATGCCAGGGAGAATTTAACTCGCATTATTAAAATATTTGTGTATGATTGGAAAAGGAATATTGCTTTATTTTCCCTGTTAGGGGTCAACAATATGCCTGTTTTTAAAGGCTGCTGACTGCCTGGTAGATACTTCCAGTGTTTCCCCGGTTTGGAGAATTATAGTCAATCTACCCTTTGCCTGCGGCCTGATTTGTTTAATATAATTTGTATTGATAATTTCTGTTCGGCTTATCCTGAAAAACAACTGCTTGTCGAGCGTCTTTTCCAGGTGATTGAGAGAACGTTTCAGGTATAGCTTTTTCCCATTCACATATAACCTGGCATAATTCCCGGCTGATTCGATCAGGTAAATATCTTTCACTTTCACAAAATAATAGCGTTCCCCTTCCCTGATAAAAATGGTATGTTCTGCGGCCAGGCCAGATTTGACCGGAAACTTTGTTCTGACTTTTTCAACTGCCTGGAAAAAACGTTCTCTGCGAACAGGCTTAACCAGGTAATCCAATGCATTCAGCTCAAAAGCTTTTACCGCATACTGATCATAAGCTGTTGTGAATATAACTTCCGGCACATATTCCAATGATTCCAGCAACTCGAGCCCCGAACGTTCCGGCATCTGTATATCCAGGAAAATCAAGTCGGGCTGAAACTGGATGATCAGCTTTTCTGCTTCGTCTGCGTTTGCCGCCTCACCTGCTATGTCAAAATCCTTGTAGCTGAGCAGGTGTTGTTTTATTTCTTCCCTTGCCAGTCTTTCATCATCAACGATCATTACTTTCAACCTGCTCATGATAAGGGGGTTTTAATAATGGCGGAAATGGTTTCTCCGTTTTGTTCGGTCAATTCAAAACTGGCTTTCCCATTAAACTGTAGTTGTAAACGTTCTGAAAGGTT
The DNA here is from genome assembly GCA_001898405.1 of Sphingobacteriales bacterium 44-61. Lineage (GTDB taxonomy): Bacteria > Bacteroidota > Bacteroidia > Chitinophagales > Chitinophagaceae > Terrimonas_A. The sequence continues at coordinate 26,321 of MKTW01000019.1, read as the reverse complement.
TTTTAATCCCAATCCCTGTCTACCAGAAGCTTTGAGCTTACCAGGATTAAGCACACGGGTGTGCATATATCCATTTTCTCTTTGTACCTGTATTTGTATAATGCCGCCATCCTTTCTTTGTGCTATTCCATGTTTGATGGCATTCTCTACCAGGGTTTGAATACTAAGTGGAAGAATGGGCGTTTTTAGCAACTGTTGATCCACTTCAATGGATGTCTGCAATCGTTTCTCAAAACGCATTTTTTCCAGTTCAAGATAATCGTTGATCAGTTCCATTTCATCCTGCACGGTGATCAGTGCCGTGTCGCGCCGGTAAAGAGACATTCGTAACAGATCAGATAAAAGATCAATGGCCCTTCTTGCAGCCTGGGGGTCTTCTAACACGAGAGCTTTGATATTATTAAGTGAATTAAAAAAGAAATGGGGGTTTAATTGCGCAGCGAGATTATCCATCTGCGCATCTTTGGCAATCATGGCGAGACGGGCGCTCTCCCTGGTGGCATTGATTTCCCTTTGCGCATAATGATAGAGGTAATAAGCCAGCACCCAGATGGCCATCAACCTGATACCTGTAACCAGGGTAATCAGCCATTGCGCATTGAAATAATGAGCAAATGTTTCAGTAAATCCCTCTTCAAATACAAGACGCACCAGGAAGGTTTTACCTATGGTAAGTACCATAAAAGCGCTGCCCAGTACAAAAACAGAAGGTATGATCCGTACCAATAATTTTTGAGGGGGCAGGCTTTGCCACTGATAGTGTTTGGAAAGATTACGGAACAAATGAGTAAGCCCAATATACATTCCCAGGTCGCCTGCAAAATGGATCAGCGCAAGAACAATGCTGAAATTGCTGCCAATGTACCCGGCATATCCCCAATACAATGAAGCTGCCGACCAACCGATCAACTGGCATTTCCAATAAAGAGACAGGCCGCTTCTTCGTTTCATGAGCTGTTTTAAAAGATTTATGAAACAAACCAACAAAATCTATCGATGAAAGAAAAATGAAAGTACAGGAGTGTGAGATACAGGGTGATAGGCGTTTGTTCCATCGTAGGTGAAATTAAGGTTCATCCATTGTTCATTTCCGTACACCCTCTGTCTCATTTCCGTACACTTGAAATAATCAACCTTCGTTATACATTGATAATCAGATTTATATCATATGGCACAGCACTTGGGCGTACGACGCCTTACGTAGCCATTGCTAAAGCGTATTGCTCATTCTTTTAAGCCAATCATATGATCAAAAACTATTTGAAGATAGCGGTCAGGAACATTATGCGACACAAGGCATTTGCCCTGATCAATATTGCCGGCCTTGCCATTGGTATGACCTGTAGCATCCTGATCCTTCTTTGGGTAAGAAATGAGTTAAGCTATGACCGGTTTCATACCAATGCCGGGCAATTATACCGGGTAGTATGCGGTCTTGGTGATTTTAAGTATGCCGTTACTCCCTATCCCGTAGTACGGGAAGCGCAGGAAAAAGTGCCTGGCATAAAGAGTATTACCAGGTTACAACCTGCAGAAACTACGGTTTTTGAGATCGGGGACCACAAGTTTGAAGAAACAAAAGGGCTCTATGTCGATTCCTCTTTTATGCAATCGTTCTCCTTTCAACTTGTAAGAGGAGACCGTGCGAACGTGCTTCAACGCAGTGATGGAATATTGATCACAGAAAACATGGCCAGGAAATATTTTGGAAACGACGATCCAATGGGTAAAGTGCTTCGCCAGAATAATAACAGCAATGTGGTGGTCACCGGCGTACTGGCTAATATACCGGCCAACTCGCATCTGCGGTTTGATTATATTATGCCGATGTCAGCTATTGAGCAAACCAATAATGATATCAAGAATAATGTTTGGGACAATTTCAATTTTTACAGTTATGTGCAATTGGATGAAAGTGTAAAGCCGACCTCAGCTACGCTAAAAAACCTGGACAATCAATTGACGAGGATATTTGCCCAGCATATACCCAAAGATGCATTGAATGTTCAATTCAATCTGCAACCACTGACAGATATACACCTGCATTCCGGTTTTCAGGCCGATTTTGCAGGAATGGGTAATTACCTGTATGTAAAAATATTTTTTGTTGTGGCGATCTTTATCCTGATAGTAGCCTGTATCAATTTTATGAATCTTGCTACAGCCCGTTCAGCACGCAGGGCGAAGGAAGTAGGGTTACGTAAAGTGGTAGGTGCAGGCCGCGCGCAACTTATTGCACAGTTCCTTGGCGAATCCATGCTGATCTCTTTCTTTTCTTTGCTGATCGCAATGGGGCTTGTATGGTTATTGCTACCTGTTTTCAATAACCTTGCAGGTAAGGAATTAACGATCCATTTCTTTGACTGGAAATTATTGCTCACTCTTGCCGGTATAGCCTTGCTCACAGGATTGATATCCGGTAGCTACCCGGCCCTTTTTCTTTCAGGATTTAAACCGGCCAAAGTATTAAAGGGAAATATGAAGACCATGGGCGGCAACCTGATTTTCCGGAATTCACTGGTAGTAACACAGTTCATCGTATCAATTGTTTTACTGGCTGGTACGGCCGTTGTATACAAGCAACTTAAGTATATCAAAAACATGAACCTTGGTTTTGACAGATCTAACCTGCTATACATGCCGATTACCGGCGATATGAATAATAAAATACAAACCTTAAAGACAGAGCTGAAAAAAGATCCGTTGACCAGCAATTTTGCTTTTTCCAATGGCCTGCCGGTCGGCTTACAGAATGGTACGGTCAACATTCAATGGGAAGGAAAAGACCCGAATGATCAGACCATTTTTCCCAATATGGACGTAAGTGAAGATTTTTTTGATGTGCTTCAGATGAAAATGCTAAGTGGCCGTGCGTTTTCTACAGAATTCAAAGCAGACAGCAGTAATTATATCCTTAACGAAAAAGCCGTCAGGACAATGGGCATGACTCCTGCCAATGCGATAGGGAAACCATTGAGCATGTGGGATATCAAGGGCACAATCGTTGGTGTGGTTAAGGATTTTAATTTTAAGGCCATTCAAACCGAAATCCAACCGATGGTGATCCGGTTGAACAGGTATGGAGGTTTAGTGATCGTGCGGACGAAACCTGGCACAACTGAGGCAACGATCAAAGCAATGGAAAAAATAAGTATCGTACTAAACCCGGCTTATCCATTTTCTTATGGATTTGTTGACCAGGAAATAGAAAATCTATATAAAGGCGAGAAGCAACTGGGCAATTTGTTCAATGTGTTTGCCATTCTAGCGATATTCATTTCCTGTATGGGTTTGTATGGGTTATCTGCTTTTATGGCAGAGCAACGTACCAAAGAAATAGGTGTTCGCAAAGTGTTGGGTGCTTCAGTAGGAAATGTAGTATACTTACTTTCACTCAATTTTACCCGTCTGATCCTGATTGCTACGGTTATTGCAATTCCTTTTGCCTGGTTTGCGATCAATAGCTGGCTGAAAGGCTTTGCGTATCGTGTTTCCGTGGGGTGGACTGTTTTCCTGTTGGCTTCGCTTGTTGCATTAGTGATTGCATGGATAACGGTGGGATATGAATCAATAAAGGCGGCGATTGCGAACCCGGTGAAATCGTTGCGGTCTGAATAAAGAAATGCTTTTATCTTGCTACTTGATTGTCTTATTTTATAACCATTGTATTCTTTGCATTATTAAAAGGCAAAGAATACAATGTTGTCTAATCGGGAAACTTTTATTGCCCTCGCCAGCGTAATTCAGTAGCCTGATCCACAAACTTAGCGTTCCGCAAGAATTCTCTTGCTCTTTCCACCTGGTGAGGAAAAAGTTCACGGCCCTTAAGTTTATTCGAAAGTTCAGCCAGCAACTCCGGCGAAGAGCTTTTTATCACTTTCCACTTAATTGTTGATTCAGTTTTCATTGTATAATCTTAATTTTTAAACAAAAGAATGGCATCATATTGTTTACTCTTATCATAGGGCAGTAATAAAATACCCTGTTCTGTTCTCAGTCCACCAAAGAATTCGTATTTAAGCTGGAGCTTTTCATAATTCCTGTTTACGTATTTAGAATAGAGTTGGATGCGACGATTCGCATTTTTACAAGCATCTTCACAATTCTTATTACAATTAGATTTGCAATTCTCCAAATAATGATTGGTACTGTCACTGCCGAATACAATAATACCATTTCGGGGAAGCCGATCAAAAAAACTAAAGTACGGTACTAAGTACAGTATTGAAAACAGTATAGACATCTCCATTATTAGAATTTATCTCATCATTAATAGCACCGGTTCTCATATCGTAGTCTCCAAAACCGAGATTGTAGACATCCCGATTTTTAAATTTCATGACATTAGTATATTGTATGGCCTTGAGTATTTTATTCTGACCAACACTTTCAAACAGGAACTGTAATTGATTGATGAATTGGGTTTCTTCTATTTCATAGGTTTTTATTTCGGCTTTCATAGTCAATAACATTATATTCTCAAAATTAACAGCCCTCATAAAAAAAACCTCGTGATTTACCTCGTCAAAAAATGTTTTTTGACGAACCTCAAAACCGATTTTGTACCTTAGTTATATGACCACTCAACTGGAAAACTATTACCTCAGCAAGCCGGAACCTTATCAAAGCTGTCTGCTTGCCCTGCGGCATATTATCCTGAGTGTTGATCCTGCCATTGTGCATGAACGGAAATTCCAGATACCCTTCTTCACTTATAAAGGAAAAAAGCTGGGGTATCTGTGGCTCAACCGGAAAAAGCTGATGCTCGGATTCTGTACTGATAAAAGCTTACTGGAAACACCTGCCGGCGCCAAACCCAAAGACCGCTACGAATCTTTTCAGGTAAACCCGGAAGAGGACCTGCCTGTTGAGCTGATCATCGGGAAATTGAAAGGATATCTTAACCGGATCAATGAATCTCTTTAAATAAGAAGCCTTTAAACGGATATTTAAAGGCTTCCTGCTTTATAGCACAAATCCCACTTTGAAGGCCCACCGGTGAAGATAGAAGTTCAGGGACTCATATTGATTTGGACAAGGAGGGCTGATGCAAAACATCGGCGTTGTGAGTTTTTCTTTATACGCTTTATATGAATAATACATACCAAAAAGGACTCCCTGTCCGGATTTCATGGCATGTAATTGCAGGCGGTAAGCAAGTCCCATTTCCCCGAACAAACCGGGTCTAGTTTCCGATGTGGTTGCGCCTAGCCAGTTTGCTGGCCTGTGCTTCGACACAAAAACGGTTCCTGCATTGGCATTCAGAAAAAAATCATTCTTTCCCCTGGAAAGGTATTTCGCTGCTGATACAAATACGGGAAACGACTCCTCTTTATAAGTGTCAAAACCGCCTCCCACCCCCACAAAATAGGTGCCTAATTGTAATCCATGCGTGGTCAGCATCTGGTAACCTGGTTTGCTTTCCCCCGCAAGAACACCTATGTAGTTGTAAGACCGGTAAACTGTTTTTTGGGCCGTTGCAGACAGGCTGAAGCATACCCCTGCTATCATCAGTATTTTTTTCAGCATATCAGTTCTTTTTCAAACGGCTTAATTCAGTCATTTGGCCGGGCTGGGAATAATCATATTGTATAATACCTTCTTTCGCGCTTACTATTAGTTTGCCATTGTAAGGGATCACATCATAAGGCTCGATTCCTGCCACTGTCTTTTTAAGCTTGATCGCACCCGGATCAGTTGCATCATACATTTTGAGACCGGCTCTCCCATCACATATCCAAAGCAGGCTCCCGTCTTTGCCTAATCCGTAAGGATTGCTCATATCATATTGGCCTACCAGTTTGGGCATATTCATTTGTTTGATATCAATGATATTCAACTGACTTTTGATAGCAGTGCCACAAGCGGTACTGGCTCGCAGGGTAACATAAGCATAATCACCATCGGTAATAACCGGATCGCATACCCTGGCATGAGAAAAACCACTGAGATAATGAGGACTTACAGGATTGCTGATATCATAAATAAACATACCCTCTGTGGAGCCGATGAATAGTTTATCAGCAAAAGGATAAATCGTTTCGAGACCCATTCTTAAAGGCATATCATTCACTTTAACCGGGGATGCCGGGTTATTGATATCAAACGATTTCAATGAATTGATATTTACCGCATACAAATAATTATTTACCACACTGAATCTGGACATGGATCCAGCTATGCCTGCTATAGGACTGGCAGATGAAGTTGCTGCTGTATTAAAAGCCAGACACCCGCTGCATTCAAACACATCAGAATATGGAACAGTAGTGTCTTTTTTTATCCAGTCCACTAAATATGTTGAAGTGTCTATCGCAAAATAAACAAGGCTGTTGGAATTCCTGTCCGGAAAAACATTTTCCGAAGTACTGGTAATATGCGCTGCAAGGGGATTCGAAATATCAAGTGCTATCATATCCCGGTAAAGGTCTGCGAACAGCGTATTTCCTTTAACTGCAATATCCAGGTTGCCCGGAATATTGATGAAAGACTTATTGACAGGATTGGAAGGGTTGCTGTTATCAATAACATGCACTCCTTTATTTATTTCATTCACAAATAAATAATTCCCGTAAACATAGATCTTCCCGGGAGTTCCTATCGAACGGGCAGGCTTGCTGCTCACTTCCCGCAAAACATCCTGTTTATTCTTGTAAACAGGCGTAAAAATGGTATATGTCCGGGTCATTTTGTCTTTCAAACAACCTGAAAGAACAAAAGCGGCCAGCACTGGCAGTAAGATTTTGGTGAGGGCTTTCATGCGATCGTTTTTTTTAGCTGACAACCTATTTTAACAAACCATTGCATGCAAGGGGAAATTTTTTTTCATATCCAGGCTATATTGAATTAATCCCAAAGTCCGGAATTCGGGAATAGCCCCTCTTACCCCGGTTATAACAGCTTATTTCCTCAAAAGGAATTTCAATGGCTGTTCTATCCGCTGCTGCCAGTCCGCTTCATTATGTGCAGCTCCATCAAACTGAAGCGAGATCCAGTTGTCATCCCATTTATATCCAGCGGCTGAGAAGAGACTGTCTACCCGCTGCTGATAGGGTGCATATAGAGAATCCAATCCTGCTGTTCCGTGATCAAAATAAAACCGATGAGAAGATGGGTCCGGCAAACCTCTCATCAGTTGCTGCAGGTAAACTCCCTTCAAAGCCGGCCAGTGAGTGGAAATACAGGCAGCGCCGCCAAATACTTGCGGGTATTCATTGACAGCATAGCAGGAGATCAACCCGCCCATGCTTGATCCCATGATCCAGGTATGATCGGGAGTTATGTAAGTGCTGAATTCATGGTCGATAAACGGTTTCAACTCATAGACGAGGAACTTCAGGTAGGCATCAGCTATCACTTCCTTTCCTTTGTGCAGAGAATCGGTCAGCAAAGCCTGCCTGACAGCATCAGCAGGTTTGTCCGGCATGTACTCTTCAAACCTTTTTTCTGAATTCCATATTGCTACAACGATCACCGGCCGGATGCTATCACTTTTAAGCAGGCTGGCTACATGCTCATCTACTTCCCATTCTGCCCCACCAAATGAAGTTGATTTATTAAATATATTCTGACCATCATGCATATACAGCACATCATACTTTTTGTGTTTTGAATAACCAGGTGGCAGAAAGACCTCCACATTACGTGTCTGTACAAATTGTGAAGGGAATGCCGGGTATTTCTGTACAGTCCCCTCTCCTGTTTTGCTTTCACAAGCCAGCAATAGCATTGTCAGCCACAGGAAGGTAAATAGATCTTTTATCATACTATGAATTAAATGAAAGTGGATCACTGATTGATTGGCTTCAGATTGCGGTACCTGAATTTTATATCCACATAGCGCCTGATATTAGATATATATTCTTCTTTATTCTTTGGCACTTTCTGAATATCCTTATCCGGGTAATTTCGTACGACCTCCGGCCAGTTTTTATCAGTAAGGAATAACGGATCGATGGTGCATCCTTCATACTGCTCAAATGGTTTATAAAAAATATATCCATTGGCCATATCGCTCAGTTTAAAATCCTTATACCCTATTGAATTGGCGCTGGTATCAAGCAATTCTCCCATAGGTGTTCCTTCCAGGTCAAAACCTGCGGGGCGGTTGCCCAGTTGTTTCATCAGGCTGTCAATACGTCCGTTAGCCGGTGCATAAAGTATTGCGTACCCATGGGTCTTGCTTTCAAACGGATAGTGCAGCAATATGGTAAATACTTTATCCGGTGCCTGGCGATACAGGATATTTCCCATACGGTTGGTATCGAACCTGTAAAAATGCTCTTCGCGATAATCATAATACGGCGTATTGTATTTGGTAAACGCATGGCCAAAACCACAGAGCACCAGGATCTTTTCATTCTTATCCAGTATTTGCTTCTTAATCAGGTTAGCTCTGAAAAATTCAGTATTTCCTCTATTGAAAATGCTGCTGATAAGATCAGGCGTACGGATGCCGTAATATTTTTCTTCACACACAGCCCAATTATACCGGTAACTGATATTAAGTATCCTGAATGGACGGCTGCCAGCCGGCAATGAATGGTTCAGCTCCCAGGCAGCCCGGTAAATATCCATATACTCATTAAATACCCAGCCTACATTATAGTTGAACATGATCTTTCTGGCTACATCTTCACTATAAGCCGGTGCGGTTACCAGCGAATCGAGCGTTGCCTGATCTTCTTCTGCTCCAAACTCCATTCCGAAGTTGTAGATCCCGGCTTTGTATAATTGTGGAATGATATTGCGTGCCATCACAAGGTTATGTTTAATGGCATGATCTTCCGACAGCAGGATCACGTCATGGGTTTTGAACTTGCTGAGAATGTAATCTTCCGGACTTTGAAAGTTCTTTTTCAGATATTCTTCCGGGGTGCCTTTTAGCGGTTGCTTTGCTGCTACCGTTTCAGTTTCTTTTTCAGGCACATTATTATTGCAGCCTACTGTGGGAAAAGAAAACATAAGCAAAGCAGCCGCAATGGGAAAGTACAGGTATTGATTGATCTTCATAAACTATGTTTAATTCATTATTTCAATAATAAGCGGTGAACGGGCTGGTACTATCACGGGCTGATCCAGCGAAATTGAATTGCCGGTCAATACATCTACCCCCTGCCGGGCGGCACCCAGTTCTGCACGGTATGGCGCCAGGTCGAGTGAAAGATCTGTCTTGTTTTTATTAAGCACAACCAGCACCCTGCCTTTTTCATTATAACGGATATAGACGTAAGCTTCTTTAAGCGGGCGATAATGCACCAGTTTTCCTGTAGATAACACAGGATGCCCCTGCCGCCAGCGTACCAACTTCTTTACAAATGCCTGCATGGATTGCTGCGCCGGCAAAAGTCCTTTACCTGTAAATGCATTGACCGCATCGCCCGGCCAGCCGCCAGGGAAATCACTTCGGATCTGCCCATCTGTTTGCCCCTCCATATTAAGTTCTGTACCATACATGAGTTGAGGTATGCCGCGGCTGGTGAGCACAAAAGTGAGTGCCAGTTTCACCAGGTCTTCATCTTTTCCAAGTTGATTATACAACCGCCGGATATCATGATTGTCGGCAAATACAACAAGATTGTCAGCATTGGCATACTGAAAATCATTGGCCAGCATATCATAGAGATAGAGGAAACCGCCGGCATTGTATTTTTCTTCTCCTGTCAATGCCCTGATCAATGCACTCTGTACCGGAAAATCCATCAGACTGGGTAGCCATGATACATATCCATTCTGGTTTTTCTTACCTCTTTGCCAGTAGGCTACTATACCCGGGTTGTCGATCCACACTTCACCCACAATATTCATATTCGGATATTCCACTGCGATCCGTTTGGTCCAGTCGGCCATAAAGTTCATATCCGGATAAGGATAGGTATCTACCCGTATACCACCCAGTCCCGCATATTCAATCCACCAGATGCTGTTCTGGATCAGGTAATTCGCCATCAGCGGATTTTTCTGATTGAGATCAGGCATAGTTTTCACAAACCATCCATCGCTCAATAAAGCGGAGTCGTTTTTGGCCACATGCGGGTCCATTGTCACCGTTTTACGGTGATTGGTATACCGGATATTATCACTGTAATTGATCCAGTCTTTTGAAGGCAGGTCCTTCATCCACCAGTGTTCGGAACCGCAATGGTTGAACACCATATCCATTACGATCTTGATACCCAAACGTGCTGCTTTCTCTGACAGTTCCTTATACTGCTGATTGGTACCCATGCGGGCATCGATGTTATAAAAATCAGTAATGGAATAACCGTGATAGGAATAATCGGGCTGATCATTTTGCAATGCAGGCGTCATCCATATTGCCGTAAAACCCATGTCGTGCACATAATCCAGGTGATCGGTCACTCCTTTCAGGTCTCCCCCATGGCGTCCGTTTTCATCAGCACGTGTTATACCCTCTTTCAGTGATGCTACCCTGTCGTTTGCAGTATCGCCATTGGCAAAACGGTCGGGGGTGATCAGGTAAATAATATCCGCCGGCGTAAAGCTTGCCCGGCTTGAAGAATTGGGCTGACGCTGTAGCAGTTCATAAGTATACTTGTTGACCGTTTTGTTATTCTTTTGGAAGAGGATATCAAATTTACCTGGCGCTGTCCTGGCATTATCAATAAACAGGTCGAGAAACAGGTAATTGCTGTTTTCTACACGGATCACCCGTTGCAGCGTCACACCCGGGTAATTTAATTGAGGTGTGGCAGCAGCAATATCCTTTCCATAAACCAATAACTGAAGTTGTGGCGCCTGCATGCCCACCCACCAGTTGGCAGGTTCAACCCGGAGTTGCTGTGCAAACATCTCTCCTGACAAAAAGAAAGACAGGATGATAAGCAGTTTTGTTTTCATGCGTGTTCTTTATTGATGATTAAATACTGACGCTGCTAAATAAAAGCGATTTATCATTCTGCGATCAGCAGGTGGATAGAAGAAATAATATCAGGGATAAACGACCCGCCTGTCATGCTGAATGGACTGAAGCCATATCTGTTATTTATTAGTCCCTGTTAAATGGTTGTTTGTCCCTGCAGAATGGTATTTGAAGCTGCGCTGCCTGATTACCTTTAAATTTGATGGATATGCAAGTGACGTTCTTTCCCGATCAAACGATGAACCGTGTGGCCAGCAACCGGCTGTTGCAACACCTGCTTTACTGGGTTTGCTATGTCAGTTTTTTCGGTATTGTATGGGGTAGTTATGATTTCGATTTCAAGAAAACATTTACTATCCAACTGCTGCTCCTGCCCTTGCATGCAGGAATGGTTTACTTTGTCATTTATTTTTTGCTGCCCCGTTTTTTGTACAGGAAAAAGGTAGGCCTCTTCTTTTTATACTTTTGGATCACACTGCTGGTGACCGCGCTTATCAACCGGTATATCGATTACTATATCATACTCGTCAATTTTTTCCCTCATTGGTATCATGTATCCGTATATGACCCCATTACCATGCTCACAACGGTCATTAAACTCAATTTTGCACTGGCTATCCCGGTGACTGTAAAAGTGTTTGATTATTTTTCTTCCATCCAGCGGGATCAGCGGGAACAGGAAAGCAAACGGGTGGAGGCCGAACTGGCACTTTTACGCAGCCAGGTACATCCTCATTTTCTTTTCAACATCCTCAACAGCCTTTATTCGCTGATATTAAAAAAATCGGACCAGGCAAAGGATGTGGTGCTGCGGTTATCAGGGCTATTACGATACCTGCTCTATGAAACGACCGCCAACAGTGTTCCGCTGGACCAGGAAATTAATTTTATACATGATTACCTGGAACTGGAACGTACCCGGTTTGGAAATTCGCTGCAGGTGGAATGGAATATAAAAGGTGATCCACAAGGGCATCTTATTGCGCCGATGCTGATCATGCCTTTTGTGGAGAATGCGATCAAGCACAGTTCAGGTGGCCTGCAACAGGCAGCTGTAGTGAAGATCAATATGGAACTGACTTCCCGGCAATTTGCGCTTACCGTACACAACAGTATAGCACAGAAAGATAAAACAGATGCTCCCCTCCCCGGAGGTGTGGGACTGCCGAATGTAGAGAAAAGGCTGGCGCTCTTATACCCGGGCAATTATTTCCTGGATATAAAAACCGATAAGCTGTCTCATCATGTAACTTTAATACTCAATTTATAAGCGGTGAAGAAGATCAAATGCCTGATCGTAGATGATGAGCTGCTGGCACTCGACATACTGGAAGCCTATATAGCTCAGACTGATTTTCTGAAGCTGGAAGGCCGTTGTCAGAGTGTGGTGGAAGCTATCAGTATGCTTCAGGGCAGGAAAGCAGATCTGATATTCCTGGATATCCAAATGCCGGGGATCAGCGGTATCCAGTTTTTGCGTACCATGCCGGATATTCCGCAGGTGATCCTTACTACCGCCTATCCCAATTATGCGATTGAAGCGTTTGAGTTGAATGTGCTGGACTATCTGCTGAAACCGTTTTCCTATGAACGTTTCCTGAAAAGCATTACAAAATTCCTGGGGCAAAAAGATTCACTGCCGGTAAATGAAGGCATTGATCCCGGCCCGGAGTCGTTTTATGTGCGGTCTGAAAAACAAATGGTCCGTATTGTGCTCGACGATATCCTTTACATAGAAAGCCTGCGCAATCATGTATTTATTCATCTGCAGAATGGCAGCAGTGTAAAAACGCTGAATACGATCAACAATATCGGAGAGAGCCTGCCGGCAGAGAATTTTATCCGTATTCATCGCTCTTATATTGTACCGCTCAGAAAGATCAGCCAGTTTTCTGCAGCAGAATTGAAGATCGGCCATCAGCCTTTGCCTATTGGGAGGAATTACCGCAGTTTTGTATCACAGGCACTTTATGGAAAGGTCATTATCCCAAAGGGACAACATTGATTTTGAGGCAGCACATTGTGTAGGTATAAAAATAAAAAAGCCTCCGGAATGGAGGCCTTTAAGCTAGTGACCGCGTCAGGATTCAAACCTGAAACCTTCTGATCCGTAGTCAGATGCTCTATTCAGTTGAGCTACGCAGCCAGCGGACGGCAAAGGTAACGGAAAAACAATTTCCCACAAAATCATTGTGAAATTAATATGGCATTTTTTTGTCGAACGGTATGATATTCAATGCTCGCATTTCTTAGCTTTATCACCTCTAACCACAAGCACATTATGAAAAGAATCCTTTTTCCTGTTTTTGTGCTCCTGGGCTTTAGTTCCCAGGCACAGATAAAAGCAGATGATGTAAATAGTTTCACCCTGAAAAACGGGATGAAATTTCTCGTAGTGGAAGATAATTCCATTCCCAATGCCAATATGTATCTTTTTTACCGTGTAGGATCCCGGAATGAATACCAGGGTATTACCGGCCTCTCCCATTTCTTTGAACATATGATGTTCAATGGCGCTAAAAAGTATGGGCCAAAAGAATTTGACCGTACTATGGAGTTCAATGGTGGCGCCAATAATGCCTATACCCGGGAAGATGTGACCGTGTACACCGATTGGTTCCCTGCTTCCGCCACTGAAGTCATTTTTGATCTCGAAAGCGACCGGATCGCCAGCCTTAGCATCGATCCTAAAATGGTGGAAAGCGAGAGAGGTGTGGTATTAAGCGAAAGAAGTACCGGCCTCGAAAATTCTCCGTGGCGGATGCTGAGCGAAGCCGTGCAGGCACAGGCTTTCCAGGAGCACCCCTACCACTGGCCGGTGATCGGTTATGAAGATGATATGAAAAACTGGAAACAGGCTGACCTGGAACGCTATTTCAAGACATACTATGCTCCTAACAACTGCGTAGTGGTAGTATCCGGCGCCGTTAAAACTGCTGATATCAAAGCACTGGCCGAAAAATACCTGGAGCCGATCCCTGCCCAACCGGCACCTCCCAAAGTGCACCAGGTGGAACCTGTGCAAACCGGCGAAAGAAGGATATTGGTGCAGAAAGATGTGGCCACTCCTTATATGTATATCGCCTACAAAGCCCCGCAAGCCACCCATGATGATTATTATGCGCTGGTGCTGCTCAGTGATATCCTCAGCAGCGGTAAATCGTCCCGGCTTTATTCAGCACTCGTAGATGGAAAACAGCAGGCCACTGCCATTTTTTCTTCCTATGGCGAAAGCTTCGATCCCACTCTTTTCAGTATTAATGCCATTGCAGGCAAGGGCGTGAATGAAACGGACCTGGAAAAAAGCATTTATGAAGAACTGGAAAAAATAAAAAAAGACGGAGTTACTGATAAAGAGTTGCAGAAAGTGAAAAACCAGAAACTGATCGAATTCTACAACCAGGTAGAAACGATCAATGGCAAATCCAATAATATCGGCACCTACGAAGTATTCTTTGGTGATTATAAAAAAATGTTTGAAGCGCCTGACCGTTACAATAAAGTAACTGCAGAAGATATCAAACGTGTGGCCAATGCTTATTTCAATAAAACCACCCGTACGGTAGGTATCCTTAAAGCAAACACAGCAGAATAACAAACCATCCTTGCTCATTGTTAAACACTAAACAAATGAACAACTTCAGATATATAAAATTCTTTCTTCTTTCTTTGTCTGCCTTTATCGGGGTGGCTTTGAAAGCGCAGGATTATAAATTGCCTGCTTACCAGCAATTCACGTTGAAAAACGGGTTGACCGTTTATTTAATGGAGCAACATGATGTGCCGATGATCAGCTTATCGGTCATCCTGCCAGCCGGTGCTATATACGATGGCGATAAAGCAGGTCTTGCATCGCTTACCGCCACTGCATTAAAACATGGCACAAAAAAATATCCCAAAGCCAGGCTGGATGAAGAACTTGATTTTATCGGTGCTTCTGTTTCCACGTATGCTTCAAAGGAATCAGCAGGCCTGTCTGCAGAATTTGCAGCAAAAGACAAAGACAAAGTACTCGATATCATCAACGACCTGCTCACAGCACCTGTTTTTGACAGCGAAGAATTTGCGAAAGAAAAAAGAAGGACGCTTGCAAGACTTGAGCAGGCAAAAGAAAGCCCCCGTTCCGTAATTGGTTCTTATTTTGATAAGCTCCTTTATGGTGATCATGTGTATGGCAATATTATCAGTGGAACGATCGGCACCGTTACAGGATTGACCACTGCAGACATACAAAAATTCTATGCTGCCAATTATATCCCGAATGGTTCAGCCATTTCCATTGTAGGCGATTTCAACAGCAAGGAAATGAAAGCGACCATTACTAAAATGTTTTCAGGCTGGGCCAAAGGCAAGCAGGAAAATGCGAACCTGGCAGCAAAACCAATTGCAAAGCCAACAGGCAACCGTGTGCTGCTGGTTAATAAAGACGATGCCAAGGAAACGACTTTCTACATCGGTGCTCCCGGCATCAGCCGCAACAATCCCGATTATGTAGCCGTATCGGTGATCAATACTCTATTCGGCGGCCGCTTCACTTCCATGCTGAACGATGAACTGCGGGTGAACTCAGGGCTCACCTATGGCGCGAGTAGCCGTTTCTCTGCTTTGAAGAATGGAGGATCATTCATGATCTCCACTTTCACTGCCGGAAAAACAACTGAACCGGCTATTGATAAAGCCCTGGAAGTATTGAAAAAACTGCATACGCAGGGAGTGGATGAAACATCACTGGCTTCAGCCAAAAACTATGTAAAGGGGCAATTCCCTCCAGGATATGAGACCAGCGGCCAATTGGCAAACCTGCTTACGCAGATGTTCTGGTACAAGTTTGATGAATCATTCATTAATAATTTCCAGAAAAACGTGGATGGTTTGACACTGGAAAAAGCAAAAAGCATTATTGCTACTTATTTCCCTGAAGACAAACTTCAGTTCGTGCTGGTTGGTAAAGCAGCCGATATAAAAAAGATCGCTGAGAAATATGGCCCGGTAACGGAAGTGCAGATCAAGGAAGAACCGAAGAAAGCGTTCTGATATTGTAATAAGGTTTAACTCATGCACCTATGCGTATTCAATTATGGTCCATTGGTAAAGCCCATGAGCCTTATGTAAAAAGTGGTGTGGAAGATTTCACCAAACGCATCTCTAATTATTTCAAAGTGGAATGGGTGATCATCCCTCAGCCAAAGAATGCCGGTATGATGAGTGAAATGGACCTGAAAAAGAAAGAAGCTGAGGTGGTGATGGAATGGCTCGACAAAGATGATTATCTCGTAGCTCTTGATGAAAGAGGAAAGCAACTTTCATCCGAAGGGCTCGCCAATTTCATGCAGGCAAGGGCGAATGCCGGTACAAAGAAACTGGTATTCCTGATCGGGGGAGCTTTTGGTATTGATGAAACGGTATTGAAACGCGCAAACTATACCTGGAGCTTATCACAATTGGTATTCCCCCATCAGTTGGTGCGGTTGATACTGGCTGAACAATTGTACAGGGCCTGTACCATATTGCGAAATGAAAAATATCATCATAAATAAATTATTTTCAGTTAGCTCAATTATCCAACCATGCAGTTTACCATTACGATTGCCATTGTTATTATCACCTGTCTTGTATCTATTGGAGGATTTAATAACTATAAGATCATTGATGACCTGATATTTTACCCGCCGGCTGTAACACGCCGGAATCAATGGTACCGTTTTTTCAGTTGCGGGTTGATCCATGCGGATTGGGCTCATTTGATCTTCAATATGCTTTCGCTCTACCTTTTTGGCCGCATGGTAGAACAGCAATTCATATCTATTTTTGGCGTACAGGGAAAAATATTTTACCTGCTGATGTATGTGATGGCACTCGCTGTTTCCCTTCTGCCTACTTTTTTTAAGAACAGGGATAATTATCATTACCGTAGTCTTGGCGCTTCGGGTGCAGTAAGCGCAGTAATATTTGCAGGCCTGTTGATCGCTCCTTACACAGAAGTATATCTTTTCTTTATTCCCATTCCTATTCCCGGGTTCATTTTTGCACCGTTATACCTTTTTATTTCTATACTACTGGAGAGAAAGGGAGGCGACAATGTGAATCATTCTGCACATATCTGGGGGGCTTTATTCGGGCTTGTGTTTGTGATTATCGTGGGAAAAATTGCTGCCGATTTTGATGCTGTGTCCTATTGCATCCGGGCAATAAAATACTATTTGCAACTGAAAGGATGGGGCTGATGAAAACATGTATTTCCTGACGTTGCTGAAGAACTGATTACAATTGGGTTTTAAGTACGAATACCCCGGCTCATTACCGGGGTATTCTTTTAGAGGTATCCCTTCCCGTTCTTCCCGCCTTACCGGTAAATATTTACCGGTAAGGCGGGAAGAACGGGAAGGATGTACTTATCAGTGCTTGTTTTTTATTATTTGTCAGAGACCTTGTATACTATCCGCAAAATGTCTTTTGTGCTCTCTTTCAGTTTGAAGCGGTTGTCTATTCTTTGCCCTACCACCCACACGATCTTTTTATCCATTTCCAGCACCCAGGTGTTCTCTTTCTCGGTCGTGGATAATTTCTGATCGATAAAAAAACGAGCCAGCTTTTTCTTTTTTGTCATGCCCAATGGATAAAAGTAGTCTCCTGTTTTCCAGGGCCGGAGTATAAGTGGGAAATGGATGGACGCTGTATCCAGGCAAGCGATATATTTATCTGTTTCTGGTTGGCTACCTGAATGCGATGACAACTCCAGGCTTCCTTCGGAGAAGTAGTACTTGCCGGTTTTCTCTATTGGAACAAGGGAAGCTTCTGCTGTTTTAACCGGGACAATGATCAGCCATGCCCGGTTCCGGATGATGCGGTGAGTAAGTGATTGCACATAACGTCCTGAGTCGCTTTCCAACAGGGCGGCCACTTCATTGGTTTGTGCGGAACTGAAGCCGAATTCACGGATGATCTCATATAAAACTGTGGTAAAGGGAGCTACCTGCTGCAATTTCAATACAGGAATATGTATTTCGTTTTCTTTTACCGTCAGCAATTTCTTTTTATACCAGTCAACTGATTGCTGATACAATAATTCCGTATCGCGGAAACGTGTCAGGTTTTGCGCGAGATTCTTTTCCACACCGGGATATATTTTTTGAATAAGAGGGATCACCTGGTGGCGAAAGTAATTGCGCGTGTATTTGTCTGATTCATTAGAGCTGTCTTCCACCCATTGCAGGGAATGATGGAGTGCATAGTCCTGCAATTCTTGTTTACCTGCAAACAATAAAGGCCGGATGATCTTTCCCTGCCTGGGAAGAATGCCCCGCAGCCCTGCAATGCCGGTGCCCTTGAAAAAATTCATAAGGGACGTTTCAATGGAGTCGTCTAAATGATGGGCTGTCAGTAAGAAAGAAAGACCCTGTTCTTCCAGTAGTTCATTAAACCAGGCATAGCGTAATTCTCTTGCAGCTTCCTGGATGGATAATTTATGGGAAGCAGCATATTCCGTTGTATCAAAATGTGTGACCCATATCTTCACATGGTATTTCTCAGCCAGTGAGCGTACAAATTTTTCATCACGCAGGCTTTCTTCACCACGCAACTGAAAATTGCAATGAGCTATCTCAAAACGGTAACCGGCCTGATGGCACAGCTCGCAAAGTACAACAGAATCCACTCCCCCGCTTACGGCAATCAGCAACCTGCTCCCCGCAGAGAAAAGATGATGTTGCGCGATATATGATCTGAACGATTCAATAAGGTCCATACACCGATCTTAAAAAGTTAATTCTTCATAAGCACCCCGCAATTCCCCGTAGGCATGCATATCTCCTGCTTTTTTTGCTTCCTCCATTCCTTTCTCATACACTTTAATGGCTTCCGCTTCTGCTCCATTTCTTTCCAACAATTTTCCCAGGTGATAGTAACTGCCTACATAACCAGGTTCATGGGCCAATAATGCTTCGAATGCTGCTTTTGCTGCGGCATCATCTCCCTGTTTAATATATTCCAGCGCTAAAGCATGCCGTAAAAAGCTATCATGCGGGCTTTTTTGCAGGAATTCTTTTATTTTTTCTATCCGATCCATGGAAATAAAAAATTTACCGGAAATGACCGGATTTAAAGTATCATCGCTTATCTTTGTTTAGTTGCATAAACAACTATTAGCTAACGATTCAAAACAATAGTATGAAGATCTTAGTTTGTATCAGTAAAACACCGGACACAACGGCAAAAATAACTTTCACTGACAACAACACGAAATTCGATACCAACGGCGTGCAATGGATCATCAACCCCTATGATGAATGGTATGCCCTGGTAAGAGCCATTGAACTGAAAGAAAAAGATCCTTCTGCCACCATCCACCTTATCACTGTAGGTGGTGCTGATGCAGAACCCATCATCCGCAAAGCACTGGCCCTTGGCGGGGATGAAGCATTCCGTGTGAATGCCGACAGTCATGACAGTTTTTATATTGCTTCGCAGATAGCTGCTATTGCCAAAGAAGGCGCTTATGATCTTATTCTTACAGGCAAAGAAACCATTGACTACAATGGTTCTTCCATTGGTGGTATGGTAGCTGAGCTGCTCGATCTCCCTTATATCTCCCTTGCTTCAAAATTTGAACTGGATGGAAGCAAAGCCACTATTATCCGCGAAATAGAAGGCGGCGAAGAAACCGCAGAGGTAAATCTGCCGGTAGTGGTCAGCGCAGCAAAAGGCATGGCTGAACAACGCATTCCCAACATGCGCGGTATTATGGCGGCCAGAACAAAACCGCTGAAAGTAACCGAGCCTATAGCAGTGGAAGCACTGACCAGTGTTACCAGTTTCGGCCTCCCTCCTGCTAAAGCCGGTGTTAAACTGGTGCCTGCAGATAATGTAGACGAACTGGTCCGCTTATTACATGAAGAAGCCAAAGCCATCTAACGATACCATCCTATAACTTTTAAACTTGCACTATGTCTGTTTTAATATTTGTTGATATTGCTGAAGGCCAGGTAAAAAAAGCATCGCTCGAAGCATTGAGCTATGGAGCTAAAGTGGCCGAACAACTAGGCACTTCTGCTGAAGGCGTTGTGTTAGGCACCCCTAAAGAAGATCTCGCTGCATTGGGTAAATACGGAGTGAGCAAGGTCCATCATGTTAACAATCCTGCACTCGACCATCTCGATGCACAGGTATATACTAAAGTAATTGCGCAGGTGGCACAAGCCGTTTCTGCTACTGTGATCATCTTCCCCAATAATATGGATGGGAAGTCCATTGCTCCACGTCTTTCAGCCCGGTTGAAAGCCGGACTTATTTCCGGAGCTGTGGCCCTGCCCGATACCAGCAATGGATTTACGGTAAAGAAAAACGTGTTTTCCGGAAAAGCATTTGCCAATATTAGCATTTCCACACCGGTAAAGATCATTGCGCTGAACCCCAATGCCTATCCTGTTAAAGCCGGTGAAGGCACGGCAACAGTAGAGGCGTTCAATGCTACTGTTGACACACCGAAAGTAAAAGTGACCAGCTCCACCAAAGCCAGTGGCGAAGTGCCTTTAACTGAGGCGGAGATCGTGGTGAGTGCAGGCCGCGGATTGAAAGGTCCGGAAAACTGGGGCATGGTAGAAGACCTTGCCAAAGTATTGCATGCTGCTACTGCCTGTAGCCGCCCTGTAGCGGATGCCCACTGGCGTCCGCACAATGAACACGTAGGCCAGACCGGGATTGCTATTGCCCCTAACCTGTATATCGCTATCGGTATTTCAGGGGCGATACAACATCTGGCGGGGGTGAACAGAAGCAAGGTGATTGTTGTTATCAATAAAGACCCGGAGGCACCCTTTTTCAAAGCAGCAGATTATGGTATTGTAGGAGATGCATTTGAAGTGGTGCCGAAATTGACAGAAGCGATTAAAAAGCTGAAAGGAATTTCCTGATAAGCTGGAAGATAAGATCAGCAATCAAAAGTAAGGTCCGGGAAAACAGGTGTTTGGGCTCTTGCTTTTGAATGCTGATTTTTATTCGGTTAAAAATCTTATATAATATGAAAAGGGCTGGTGGAAAATGCCCTGGCGGCTTTTATAAGGCTAAAAATCGGGGCTTTTTATCCTCCTGTTTTTATCTAAAAAGCCTTAGTTTCGTGTGATATTTTATGAAGAAGATAGAACTGGAAATAGTAGCCTTATCCCACAGTATCACTCAAACACACTCTTATGCGGTGGTATTGGGTGAGGTAAATGGGTTACGGCGTTTACCAATTGTGATAGGTGGCTTTGAGGCCCAGGCCATAGCAGTAGCTTTGGAGAAAATGAACCCCAGCCGCCCATTGACGCATGACCTCATGAAGAATTTTCTGAATGCTTTCTCGATTGATCTCCATGAGATCATTATCTGCGACCTGCAGGAAGGCATTTTCTACTCCAAGCTGGTTTGCTCCTCTGAAAATGATACTATCGAAATAGATTCCCGCACATCCGACGCACTGGCTTTGGCCGTTCGCTTCGGATGTCCCATTTATACGTATGAGAACATCCTGGAAAGTGCAGGCATCCTGATGGAAGATACAGGCGGCAAGAAAAAGAAAAGCAAACAGGAAGTGATGGTGGAAGAGCAAGGGAATACCGGCAACGAAGACCTGAAGACCATGAGTATTGAAGAACTGGACAATCTGCTGAATGATGTGCTGGAAAGTGAGGATTATATCAGGGCTATTGCTATCCGCGATGAAATAAACAGCCGCAAAAGAAAAAGATAACCATTTCTTCACGGTTCTCTCAACCTTAAATTATCGCAACAGTGGTCGTTTTTCCCAATGCGAAAATCAATCTCGGGCTTCGCATCCTTGCCAAAAGAAATGACGGCTACCATGACCTTGAAACGGTCTTTTATCCCCTTCCCTTTTATGATGCGCTGGAGATGATCCGGCAACCTGCAACCGGAGAATTATCATTCAGTTCAGGAGGGCTTTCCATTACTGGTGATGCAAAAGACAATCTCTGTGTAAAGGCTTATAATTTATTAAAAAAAGATTTTCCGGGTATTCCTCCTGTTCAAATGCATTTGCATAAAGCCATTCCCTCCGGAGCCGGGTTGGGTGGAGGCAGCGCAGATGCTTCGTTTGCATTGAAGTTGTTGAATGATATGGCTTCGCTTGGTTTATCTACGGAACAACTTCTTCACTACAGCCTGCAACTGGGCAGTGATTGTCCTTTCTTTATTATCAATAAACCTTGTTTTGCTACCGGCAGAGGAGAACAGTTGGAAACAGTGAGCATTGATCTTTCCAATTTTAGTTTTGTTATCGTCAATCCTGGTATTCATGTCCCTACCGGACCTGCATTTTCATGGTTGCAGCCTGCTTTGCCTTCAATTTCCCTGAAAGAAATTATTACCTCACCTGTTGATACATGGAAAGATCAGCTTATCAATGATTTTGAAGCGCCGGTATTTATCCGTTACCCTGAAATAAAAGCTATCAAAGAAGAATTGTATAACAAGGGGGCGGTGTATGCTTCTATGAGTGGAAGCGGCAGCACAGTATACGGCCTGTTTCCCAGGGAGATGACATTGAATATTTCTTTCCCGGAAAAATATTATGTAAAACATTTATGAGCCTGTTAAAAGCAGCAAATAATCCCTCTCAATTTCTTATCTTGCACAAAACTCAGGCTATCCAACAAGTTCAGACCATAGCTTTCTTTCTTGATCAGCATCTCGATCTTCTCAATCATCGATGACGAGTGATCATGCTCTCCGCCAGCAGCGGGGAGTGATATTGCCTGTAATCCTGTTTTAATTACCTATTTCTATTTACTATGCAATCAACTATCGGCCTGTCTGCTACTGTGCAGCATTATCTCGACCTGGAAGAAAAATACGGCGCACACAATTACCACCCTCTGCCTGTGGTGCTGGAACGTGGTGAAGGTGTTTTTGTCTGGGATGTGGAAGGCAAACGTTATTATGATTTCCTGAGCGGCTATTCAGCCGTGAACCAGGGACATTGCCACCAGAAGATCGTGGAGGCGTTCATCCGCCAGTCACGCAAATTAACACTCACCAGCCGTGCTTTCCATAGTGATAAACTGGGTGAATATGCTGTTTTTATTACCCGCTATTTTGGGTATGATAAAGTGTTGCCCATGAATACCGGCGTGGAGGCAGTGGAAACAGCGATCAAGCTTTGCCGGAAATGGGCTTATGAAGTAAAAGGTGTGCCTGATGGCAAGGCACAGATCGTGGTATGTGAAGGTAATTTCCATGGCAGAACTACTGGTGTGATCTCTTTCAGCACTGACCCTTCTTCCAGTACACATTTTGGCCCTTACCTGCCGGGGTTTATCCGCATTCCTTATAATGATGCGGCTGCATTGGAAAAAGTATTGCGGGAAAATGAGCATGTCGCCGGGTTCCTGGTTGAACCGATACAGGGTGAAGCAGGGGTGGTAGTGCCGGATGATGGTTATCTTACCCGGACAAAACAATTATGTGCAGAAGCCAATGTACTATTTATCGCAGATGAGATACAGACAGGATTGGCACGCACAGGCAAGCTGCTTGCCTGCGATCATGAAAATATAAGACCGGATATTCTTATACTGGGCAAGGCTTTAAGCGGTGGCATGCTGCCGGTGAGCGCAGTGTTGGCCGACGACAGCATCATGCTTACTATTAAACCAGGTGAACATGGCTCCACCTACGGAGGCAACCCTCTCGCCTGCCAAACCGCCATAACTTCGCTTGAAGTGCTGAAGGACGAACAGATGGCGGAAAATGCAACAGCAATGGGAAAACTGTTGCGGGAAGGATTGGAATCGCTTCAATCCAGGCATATTGAGACCGTAAGAGGAAAAGGTTTGCTGAATGCGATCGTGATCAGCCATGCCCATGCTGATGCAGCCTGGGACCTTTGCCTGCAACTAAAGGAGAATGGGCTGCTGGCCAAACCAACACATGGAGATAAGATCCGGTTTGCGCCGCCATTGATCATTAACAAAGAGCAGGTGGAGGAATGCGTGGACATTATCGGCAAATCATTAACTTGCCTGGACTAAGTAACCGGGCATGGAAACAGAGTTATCTTCTTCACATCCTGAAAAACATTTACGCAGCAGCGATCTGCTGACGGATGTCGTTATCGGCATGAGTGATGGCCTGACAGTGCCTTTTGCATTGGCCGCAGGCTTATCAGGTGCCGTATCCAACACCTCCATTATCGTAATTGCCGGTATTGCAGAAATTGCGGCAGGCTCCATTGCAATGGGGCTTGGAGGTTACCTTGCCGGCAAAACGGAAATTGATCATTACGAAGCTGAATTAAAACGGGAGAATGAAGAAGTGGATACTGTGCCTGAAAAGGAAAAAGAAGAAGTAAGGGAGTTCTTTGCGAATATCGGGCTGAGTGAAGAAATGCAACAGAAAGCTGCGGATGAAATATCAAAGGATAAAAAGCAGTGGGTTGATTTTATGATGAAGTATGAGCTGGGCCTCGATAAACCCGACCCTAAAAGAGCTACCAAATCTGCGTTGAATATAGGCCTCTCCTACGCCGTAGGCGGGCTTGTGCCATTAAGCCCCTATTTTTTTATTGACATCCCTTCCGAAGCACTACGGATCTCTGCGGTCATTACCCTGGCCTGTTTGTTTGTTTTTGGTTTCTTCAAGAGCCGCATCACTGGCGTTAACCCATGGGCAGGGGCCCTGCGTGTAACCGTGATCGGCGCACTGGCTGCTGCTGCTGCTTTTGGTGTGGCCCGGCTATTCGGGGCATAAAAAAAGCCCTGCATTGAAGCAGGGCATACAGTAACGAATGGTTTTTCGGTCAGATTTATTTCTTTCAATAATAGATGATCAGGTGGAATCGTCACTGACAGATCAACCAAAAAATTTCTGAATCACAGTTAAAAATTACGCTTAACAAAAGCGTACCCTACACTTTTGAAGATGATTGCAAGTTTCCGATAGTTTACAAGGGGAGGGAACGATCAAGGATGGTTTATAAAATCGAATTTAGAAAAAATTATCCACATGTTACACTTTAGTAAAAAAAATATTTGAAATTTTTGCTAAAAAAGATTAATATAGCCCAAAGTGGCTAATAA
>MKTW01000019.1:0-1357 GCA_001898405.1 Sphingobacteriales bacterium 44-61 | reverse complement strand
ATAAAGAGTAGTTTACAAGAACCGAAAGTGCTATCGGTAACGATTTAGTAATGGTGCTTACTGCACTCGCTTTCATCTGATTACCTTGTAAATCATTATTGCAAATTTAATAAAAAAAGGGTTAAGTCGTAGTGTACTTAACCCTTTTTCTGCTTTTCCAATATACATCAAAAAGCGTAATTGGAAATAAATCTTTCCCAATATGGGGACACAATGTGATAATGGTTTACATATTATTTCCAAGTTTTGGTATATCAATTAAAATGTGGTTCCGAAACAAGTAGTGATAACTTTTAACAGACTAAGCTATGGAAATCGTGTTGAGTAAAATATTATCGCAAATTCAGCATCAGGAAGATAATCTTTCTTCTCAAATTATGCAAACTGCTGATGAGGCTTACCAAATGACCTTATTCCTGAAGGAAATGCTATTTACCATAAAGATGAAAGTCTTACAAACCGGATTTAAGGATGAACAGCAGGAAATCAATTTTTTCAAGAACATTAAACCGCAGATTTTAGGAAAACTAATTTATTACAATAAAGTATTCCGTATTGAAACCACCTGTCCTGTAAGTACCGGGAGAATACATCAAAGCTATTTTGAAAACCAACTGAAAATCCTGAAATCCGAATATAAGGAAAGCATATCCAATGAAGATTTTTACAGGTACTACCGTGCAGGCAGAACAGACCGTGACCACAGTTATTTCAGGCTCGGAAAAGTCAATTACCACGATGGTTTAAAGAGTGCCGTATTTGAAATTGACCTTAGCTTTTCAACCTACTACGATAACAAAGTTGCCCACATTATAGCCAATGAATTACTCTATACTTTTTTGCTTACCAAAATCAATCCTGAAAAAAATCCCGATACCATTTTAATGAACGGGGATGCAAGCAAAGACATTTCGTGGACTAATTCACAAAATGCACTGATAGAATTGATTTACGCCCTGTATGCTTCCAATTCTATTGCATACGGTAAAATAGGCATCAGAAAATTAGCTCTGATTTTTCAAATCTTATTCCGAACGCCCTTGAACGATATACACCATTCTTTCCACCGAATGAAAACAAGGGCAGGCTCCCGGACGGCGTTTTTAGACCAACTCAAAATTTCCCTCGAAGAGTATATGGATAAAGACCTTTAGCCGTAACAGCAAAAGTGTTTCAAAGCAGTACATTTTGTGTACTGCTTTTTTTGTCCATATCTGCCAATTGGCAAAAGTTGGCAAAAAGCTACAACAAAATAACTGAAACACGCTAAAACCCTTATTAAACAAGGATTTTCCTCATTGCAAAAAAAAAATCAAAAAAGTGCCAAACCAATGGGTAAGCATTGGCAGACAAACAC
>MKTW01000018.1 GCA_001898405.1 Sphingobacteriales bacterium 44-61 | reverse complement strand
TCCTTTATTTGTAGCCCGCTATCACTAAAGCTCTACAGGATTATGAAACTGACGATGCTGCTGCTGGTGATTGGCTGCCTTCATGCTTCCGCCAGAACTTTTTCGCAGGAAAAAATTACCCTGCGGATGGAAACAAAAGAAATTAAAAAAGTACTGTTTGCCATAGAAAAGAACAGTAATTACCGTTTTCTTTTCGATGAGCAGGTGATTAAAGGAAAGCCCAAAGTGAGCCTGATGGTGGAAAATGCACCTATCGACGACGTGCTGGGCAAGATTTTTTCCAACACCGGCATATCCTACAAGATCCTGAACACAAACCTGGTGGTGCTGAAAGAAACTGCTTCGCCGGTAGACATCAATGTAAAAGAGGTCCGCGTTACGGGCAAAGTAAGTTCTTCCACAGGTGCTCCTCTTTCCGGTGTTTCTGTAACGCTTAAAGGCTCTACTGTTGGCACCGTTACAGATGAAAACGGCAGTTATTCCATTTCTGTTCCTGACGACGCCACGCTCCAATTCACTTCTATAGGCTACAAATCCATTGAAGAAAAGGTAAATGGCCGCACTACTATTGATGTCGTTTTACAGGTGGACGAAACTCCACTGAATGAAGTGGTGGTAGTAGGTTACAGTACTCAACGTAAGAGAGACCTTACCGGTTCTGTCAGCTCTGTAAAAGGTGAAGAAGTAGCGAAAATGCCCAATACCAACCCGATCAGTTCTTTGCAGGGTAAAGTGGCTGGTCTTACCATTTCCAATTCAGGCGAAGCCGGAGTAGCACCTGTTGTTCGTATCCGCGGTATCAACAGTACCAATAGCGCCAGCCCTGTGTATGTAGTGGATGGTATTATGCAGGATAATATTGATTACCTGAACCCCGCCGACGTTGAAACGATCGACGTATTGAGAGACCCTTCTTCTATTGCCATTTACGGTTTGAGAGGCGCCAATGGCGTAATTGCCATCACAACCAAGAGAGCCTCCCGTGGTCAAACGCGTGTTAACCTGGTGAGCTCTGTAGGTGTACAAAAAGTAACATCTAAAATAGATGTGGCAGATGCTGAAGGGTTCAAAAAGCTGTACAACGCACAATTGGCCAATTTGAACGCTGCTCCGTTTGATTACACCAATTACACAGCCAATACAAACTGGCAGGACCTTACTTTCCGTGATGCGGTGATCAATACCAATAGCGTAAGCATCTCCAATAGCGGTGAGAAAAGCACTACTTATCTGAACATTGGTTACAATACACAGGATGGTGTATTAAAATATAATAACTACCAGAAGTATATTGCCCGGTTGAATGAAGAGATCCGTATCACTGAAAATATCAAGGTGGGCGCTGATCTCAGCGGCTTTCATTGGATACAAAACCCGACAGCTAATACGCTGAACAATTCCTTATGGGCTGCACCGATCGTGCCTGTACAGGAAGCTGAAGACACCTATTATGCCATGCCTTCTTTCCAGCGTGCGCAAGTGGGCAACCCGATGGCTTCCATTAACAGGTTTAACCGCACCTGGATCAATAAAGGATTCAGAGTGATCGGCAGCTTGTTTGCTGAAGTTAAATTCCTGAAAGACTTTACTTTTAAAGGCACCTGGTATACTGATCTTGGCTTCAACAACAGCCGTAGCTATTCACCATTGCCATTTAAGTTTATCAACCTTGGAGAAGGTGCTGCACCGACTACTACCACTTATGATAACACGGTAAGAACAGGTGTAACACAGCAACAGGAAGAATTCAAACGTTTTCAACAGGATTATACACTGACGTATAATAAAAGGCTTACCGGCGGACATTCCCTGACAGCTCTTGCAGGCTTTACTACCATTTACAGCCAAAGCTCTTACGTAAATGGCAACCGACAGGACACAACGGTGAATGTTCCCAACAATCCGGATTTTTGGTACATCAGCACCATTAATCAAAACAACCCTGGAAACTTTGGTGGCGGTGGCGGAATGAGTTCTGTAGTGGGAGCTTTCGGACGCTTGAGCTATTCCTACAAAGGCAAATATCTGTTGAATGCCACTATCCGCCGCGACGGCAGCTCAAAATTTGCGCCAGCCAATCGTTGGGGAACTTTCGGAAGCGTTGGTGTAGGTTGGGTTGTAACGGATGAAGACTTCTTTAAAATAAATGGAATAGACTTCCTGAAATTACGTGGTGCCTGGGGACAAACAGGTAATGCCAATGGTTTTGCTGATAACCTGTATAAACCAGGCATTACAAATGCTTCCACAGCGATCTTTGGCGACAACGTATATACGGCTATCCAGGCAGCTTATATCCCTGATCCGGACCTGCATTGGGAAGTGGTGACCGGTACAGACATTGGCATTGACGTGAAAGCACTGAAGAACAGGTTGTCTGCCGAGGTCACTTATTACAACAGAACTACCAAAGACATCCTTACTGCCGTGAGCCTGCCCAATGAAACACGCAGCTTCTTTACCAATCTTGGTAAAATCACCAATAAAGGGGTAGAAGTGAATATAGGATGGAATGATGCGATTGGTAAAGATTTCACGTATGGTGTTTCTGCTAACTTCAGCTATAACAAAAATGTTGTTAACTCCATTGGTGATAAAACCAATTTCCAATTGATCGGCAACAGCGGTGCTAACCTTACCGAAACCGGAAGATCCATCGGTTATTTTTATGGATACAGGCAGGTAGGCATTTATCAAACCACTGCTGATCTCAGCAAAATGCCTGCATTTTCCAATTCATTACCTGGTGATATCGCTTATGCAGACGTAAACGGCGATGGTTCGATCACTTCAGCAGATAGGACCTATCTCGGTACACCATTCCCTCCTTATAGTTTTGGCATCAATGTAACCGCTGCTTACAAAGGTTTCGATATCATTCTGCAGGGACAGGGTGTAGCTGGAAATAAAATTTACACACAACGCCGCATAGCCAATTTTGCTGTATTGAATTATGAAAGCAACAGGTTAAATGCATGGACAGGCCCCGGCACTACCAATATTGAACCTATACTGGACAATAGCCGTGGCAATAACTACCTGTTCAGCTCCTATTATCTTGAGCCTGGTGATTATTTCCGTATCCGCACTATTCAATTGGGATACACTTTCCCTAACGGTATGTTGGGTAAAGCATTTAAACAGGCCAGGATCTATATCAGCGGTCAGAATATAAAGAGCTGGAGCCAGGTAACTGGTTATTCG
This sequence comes from Sphingobacteriales bacterium 44-61, assembly GCA_001898405.1. GTDB lineage: Bacteria > Bacteroidota > Bacteroidia > Chitinophagales > Chitinophagaceae > Terrimonas_A. The sequence goes on along the minus strand of MKTW01000018.1, from coordinate 265,721 downwards.
CCTGAGGCTCCGATTGGCAGCATACTCGCCGGCGGCGCTGATAATGGCATTTATCCAGTGCCGGCTATTTATTCTTTTGGCATGAACCTGACTTTTTAATCAAGACATTTTAAATAAGCAGCAATGAAACGTCCATGTAAATTTTTTTATTGAGTACACATAACAATGAAAACTTTAACATGGTAAGTTCCATCAGGCCAATAAAAAAATAAAAATTATACTGATGAAACCTTTTAATAAAATATCCCGCACGCTGAGTCTGTCACTGGCAGCCTTTGCGATGATCATAATGTTTACGGGTTGTAAAAAATTTCTCGACGCCCAACGCCAGGGTGGTTATGATGAGGAGAATTATCCTTATCCAGGCGGCTCTGGTCCTTATGACCAGTATATACTCGGCGCTTATTCCGATCTGCGTTCTTACAATGTGCATGCAGATGGCTTTATTGTAGCTACCAGTATCCGCAGTGATGATGCGGACAAGGGAAGTACACCTTCAGATGGAGGGGCCGATGTGATCACAATGGACAATTTCCCTGTTCTTCCCAATAATGGAAGGGCCAATGCTTTGTGGACGGGTTATTATGGCATGATCAACAAATGCAATAATACCTTATACCAGATCGGTACCAATGCCAATATCGTGGCTTCAGATCAGATCAAGATCCAGTCACAGGCGGAAATGAAATTCATCCGTGGTTATGCTTATTTCATGCTGGTGCGCTTGTTTGGCCGTGTACCAAAGATCGATACGCTTTACCTCGATCCCGCTCAACAGAATAATATCCCTCAAAGCTCATCATCAGAGATATATTCCTTTATTGAAAGTGATCTGAATTTTGCAGCAGCTAATCTGCCAGCAAAATGGGACCCAAAATTTGTTGGACGGGCCACCAGTGGTGCTGCCAATGGTATGCTTGCTAAAGTGTATTTAACCCAACAGAAATGGGCAATGGCTAAGGCTGCAGCCAATTTGGTAATGACATCAGGGCAGTATGACCTGTCTACTCCTTACGCAAAGATCTTCAGCGAAGAAGGGGAGAACAGCAAGGAATCCATATTTGAAGCACAGGGCCGTGCAGATGCAAATAACAAAACGGCACAGGGTATTCAATATGCGAGCATACAGGGCGTGAGGGGTTCAGGTGAGTGGAATATGGGCTGGGGTTGGAATACACCGAGTGTACAACTGGAAGCTGCATATGAGCCGAATGACCCACGGAAAGCAAGAACGATCCTTTATACCAGCACTTCTACCACACCAGGCATTACCATGTATGGTGAAACCACACCGCTTGGATTACCTAATCCGCGCTACAATCAGAAAGTGTACACCAATCCCGGCATCCGTGCCAGCGTTGGTGACCGGTTTGGTTACTGGATGAATGTGCGCATCCTCCGTTATGCAGATGTAGTGCTGATGTTCGCAGAAGCTTCCAATGAACTGGACGGTGCTGATAATATAGAACAGGCCCGTGTGGCATTGAACTCCGTTCGTTTCAGGGCGCGTGCGGGCAATGCGGCCATTCTTCCTGACGTAACAACTACTGACCAGGGCGAATTGCGCGATGCAATCCGCCATGAGAGAAGGATAGAACTGGCAATGGAACATGACCGCTTCTTTGATATCGTACGTTGGGGTATTGCAGATGATGTGATGCAGACTGCAGGCAAATCCAATTTCAGCGCTGCCCGCGATGGATTGCTGCCGATACCTCAAACACAGATTGACCTGAGCAATCATGTGCTGACCCAGAACTTTGGTTATTAATTCTTCTATCTGAAAAATGAATACAATGAACCGATATTATAAAAATTACCTGCTGTATATAGGTGCAGCAGTCACTATGGCGGGACTGTTCTCCTGTAAGAAGGACGGCAACCCCAATAACCTGCCGGGTGTTGATCCCCGCAATTACGAAGGCAAGATCGATGGCTTCACCAGCTCCGATGAGATATTCCCTGATAAGCTGGTGGCCTACTGGTCATTCGACAATACCAATAATGAAACAAAAACAGGCACAGCCCCAACTTCCACTTCGAATGATGCATTCATTCAAAATGGAGTAAGAGGTCAGGCGCTGAAACTCACCGATGGGTACCTGTACTTTGCTACCGGATTCCCGGCCTTTAAAACAGATGTGTTCAAAAGTTTTGCGATCAGTGCCTGGGTACAGATCCTGAACAATGGTTCTAAAAGAACAATGTTGTTCCAACTGGCACGCCCCGGCATTTTCACCGGCAATATCAATTTTCATTTGAATACACAATCATTCCCGGCAACCAATACTACCGATCTGAAAATACAGCCAACGTTTACAACGGTAGGTGGCGGCACGCAGGATAATATCAATACGCTAAGGGATAGCCCAGGCATGCCCAACTACTTTCCTTACGTAACGCCAACTATTGGCGCAGATAAATGGGTCCACCTTGTGATCAATTACAATGGATCAAATGGTGTGTTTGATATTTGGGCAGACGGTATGAAAGCAGGCGCTTATGCCAGCAGGGGAACAGGTAATAACCTGTACAAATCCTACGAACCTAATGAAGTGATCATTGGAGGCAACTACAATGTGATCCCTGGTAAATCCGTAAGTGCTGATGCAAGTATTGCAGCCATGACCGGCAGCATTGATGAACTGCGCGTTTATAATATCGCTTTGCCGGATGCGTATATTAAAGCATTGTTCAACTTAGGTAAGGCCAATAAATAAGATCCACAGAAATAAAGCACACAGATACTTGCTGGTGTCTGTGTGCTTTTTTATTTCGATGATCCTGAAGAAGTATTCCCAATACAATTCAATTAACATGAAAACAAAATATATCCTTACTTCCATATCCATCCTTGCTCTATCCATTCTTATTGCCTGTTCTTCTTCAAAAAAGACAATACAGGGTGCGACAGCCATTCCTCCTTCCGATACTGCTTTATTCCGTATCGTTCAGCAACAAACTTTCCGGTACTTCTGGGATGGTGCAGAACCAAACAGTGGTCTTGCCCGCGAGCGCATTCATACGGACAATATTTATCCGCAAAAAGACGCCGGCACTGTCACCAGTGGTGGCGGCGGTTTTGGTGTAATGGCAATCCTGGTGGGTATGGAAAGGAATTTTATTACACGCCAGCAAGGTTTGGAGCGGTTGGAAAAAATTGTCGGCTTTCTTGAAACGGCCGATCGCTTTCACGGCGCCTGGCCGCATTGGTGGCATGGTGAAACCGGAAAGGTAAAACCATTCAGCCGCAAAGATGATGGCGGCGACCTGGTTGAAACTTCTTTTATGCTGCAAGGCCTGCTTTGTGTGCGCCAGTATTATAAAAATGGCTCACCCGCAGAAAAGAAACTGGCTGCACGGGCTGATAAATTATGGAGGGAGGTTGAGTTTGACTGGTATCGCAATGGCAAGAATGTACTGTATTGGCACTGGAGTCCCAATTTTGACTGGCAAATGAATTTTGCTGTGCGTGGCTACAATGAATGCCTTGTAATGTATGTACTGGCTGCATCTTCTCCTACACATGGTGTGCCTGCAGAAGTATATCACCAGGGTTGGGCCGATAGCGGAAAAATAAAAGAACCACGCGAAGCGCTGGGATATAAAATGCAGTTGCGTCATCATGGATCGAAAAATGGCGGCCCCTTATTCTGGGCGCATTATTCTTACCTGGGATTGGACCCCCGCGGGCTGAAAGATCAGTACGCTGATTACTGGATGGAAAACCAGCATCAGGCACTGATCAATTATCAATGGTGTGTGAACAACATAAAGGGCTTTAAAGGATATGGCCCTGATAGCTGGGGACTTACTTCCAGCTATTCAGTAAAAGGTTATTCAGGGCATGCACCAGCAGAACAAAGGGATTTAGGCGTGATTGCCCCAACAGCAGCGCTCGCTTCCTTTCCCTATACGCCTGCACAATCGATGGCGGCAATGAAGCATTGGTATAGTGATATGAAAGATAAACTTTGGGGGCCGTATGGGTTTTATGATGCGTTCAGCGAAACGGATAACTGGTTTCCGGCCCGCTACCTGGCAATTGACCAGGGCCCGATCGTAGTAATGATGGAAAATTACAGATCGGGATTGTTATGGAACCTGTTCATGAGCTGTCCGGAAGTAAAGCTGGGACTGAAAAAGCTGGGTTTTCAAAGTCCGCATCTCAAATAACCATAAAGATGTAGTTGAATAAATAACACCTTCTTATTTTTACTGTATGATAAAAAGATTACTGCTGTTTATTTGCCTTGGATCGATCAGCATAGCCCAGGCCCAGGACCGGTCTTTATTTGAAAAATTCCGGTTTGTACAAAATGGGGATACTTTGCCTTACCGTATTCTTCTTCCGGAGAACTATGATACGGCGAAAGCCTACCCTTTGGTACTATTCCTGCATGGCCGTGGAGAAAGCGGATCAGACAATGAAAAACAGCTTAACAATGGGAGCTTCTTATTTCTGCGTGATAGTATCCGCAAAAAATATCCTGCAATTGTGGTGTTCCCGCAATGTGCGGCCAATAGCTACTGGAGCAATGTGCAAACTATTGCCGATGTAAGGGGCCGGCGTGAATTTTACTTTGTACCCGATGGCGAAGCATCATTATCGATGAAACTGCTTTTATCGCTTACCGATAACTTGCAGGCCCGTTATAAAATAAAGAAAGACCAGGTGTATGTAATGGGCCTGAGCATGGGAGGCATGGGCACGTTTGAGATCGTAAGAAGGAAACCCGGTGTTTTTGCTGCTGCGATACCTATTTGCGGAGGGGCAAGCCCTGCGTCAGCAATGGCGATAAAGAAAACAAGCTGGTGGATATTTCATGGAGCAAAAGATGATGTAGTGCGGCCAGCGTTTTCCGATAAAATGCAGGCTGCCCTGAAAAAAGCAGGCGCTGTAGTAAGATACACAGTGTATCCTGAGGCCAATCACAATAGCTGGGACCCGGCTTTCCGGGAACCGGACCTGTTGAGCTGGCTGTTTGCACAGCGACTAAAGAAATAAGTATCTTAACCGAAAATGATTACAGGGGAGGCAATGTTGCTTCTCCTGTTTTATTTAGCGTATCTCCACTTATATCCTTTGGATGATTTCAGTCTTCCCTGGCATACAAAAGAAATATTTGAACCAGAGAGTGAGTTCACGGAGCGGGCCGCCTGCATTACACTGTCAAAAGTCCTGAGCAGTTTTCCTTTTAGTGTAAGCTGCTCTACTTTTCTTTTTTGCACACGTAGCGTATGTGCCAGTCTTTCTTTAAAAGCAGTTACCTGTATGCGTGTCCGGGGTTTGCCATATCGCCAGTAAAATTTAGCGGCTGGTCTTACCTTGGTTCGCGCCGCATCATTGATATAAAGGGAAGGGATACCCAGTTTTTTGCCGGCTTCAACAGCAGAAGAGTAGGATTTAATAAATTTTCCGTCCAGTGTGTATTGATGAACAGTTTTTGCCTGGTCCTGGAAAACAGACCTTCTTGTTTTTGCAGCGAAACCCTCTTTGATCACATCACTCAATGTATCAAGCCGCAGGTTCCTGTAGTGGCAATTAAGTTTATCACCGTCTTTCCGCCGTACGATCAACCGGTGATCATTCAGATCAAATGGTGCTACAAACAGATAATATACATACCGGGCGACGGATAGCATATAACGATGGCCATCTTTATGCAATTTCATCTGGATATCGAGGCCGGACTTTTTGCTATGTTTGGAGTAGGAAGAATATTTCAACTGGATGATCCTTCCTGGCCGGTAGGCGTCAGGTCTGTTCTCACTATAAACCCAGCGGCTCAGGGAGCGTAATCTTCCATGATCAGACAGTTCATATAAACCCTCGAAGCCCGGAACAGTTTTCCATCGTTCCCCGGGTAATTTGTTGGTAACAGTATCGGCTACAGGAATGGGTTTCCCCTGCCTGAACAATTGCCGGTGCAATGAATTCATGGGATAAGTTTTTGGGTGCTAAAAGTAAACCCCTGTGGCTTTTTTCGCCAGCGGGGGTTTACTTATTATTTTCAGCAAAACTACCTAAAGACGTATGGCCGGGTATCATTAAATTGAGTGAATGACCCTTTTGGATGATTGAATGGTGTAAAAATCAACATGAAGATTCTTCGGCAGTTATCATCCCTGCAATCTCTTACTTTTTTAACCCCAACAACTTCATCATTCCTCCCGGCGATATGGCGAGGCCAAAATAGAAATTCATTTTCCGCTCTTCAGCCGCATTCTTCTTTAAATAATCCAGTGTGGCATTCTCTCCAACAGGCAATGCGGTCACATCTTCCGGCACTTTGTTGAAGGCCGTTCCAAACGTAACGCTGAATTCCTTTGTTAAGGCTATAGAGAATCCTGTAAAAAAGGTTTGGAGAGGATCATTGGAGATCCGGATGCCGGCAGCAATGCCGATCCTTTGCGTGAAAGGAACACTTTTTTCATGTTTGAAGATAGAAGAGATGCGGTCAACATCACGGCCGAACGGGTAGATCTCAAAGAAGGCCATAAGATTTGCTTTCCATTCCTGTTTTTGAACAGAATCCAGTTTTATAGTGAGCTCATCATTCTCCAGTAAAAATTGCTTGCGGTCTACATTAGCCAGCACGCTTACGCCTACTTTTATTCCCAGGTAGGTTTTTTCGTGGATATCGAACTTGAGATCTGACTTTAATTTCTCGTTCGACAAAGTGATCAGGCTTGGAAATCTGATCTTGTTTTTCTTAAGGTATATGAAACTGATAGCCACAGAATCTTCAGGATTGGGGATTTTACAGTTGTTATCATCTGCATATACCGGGAGCTTTACACCGGTAGCAACTGCCAGGTCTTTTAAATCGTTTAAAGCAATTTCAAAGGAGGTCGGAAGATGTTCCAGTTTTATTTTCGATTTGGCCAGCCCATTCTCGCCACCAAGCAATACCAACAGTATATCATCCTTTTCAAGCAGGTAATTAGAGAATTCCACGTCTGAATCCATCCGTTTTTCTTTATTTAAAACAAAGGATTCTATTTTTTCTTCCTGAACGATCTGATCCCTCGCTTCGTCAAATTTTGCTTTGAGCTGGTCCATTTTTGTTTCAAGCTCCTTGATCTGCGACAGATAGGATGCTTCAAGATTTCTAAGTTGATTAAGCTCCGATACAAAAGACGGGCTGAGTTGTGTGCTGACGATCGCGCTCCTTGTGGTGCCGCCCTGGATGTTCTCCTTGATCTTTTTCTGTATTTCTGTCAGCGAGTTTTTCAGAACTTTCGCTTCTTCACAGATTTTTTTATACTCATCGTTTATCTTTTTTGCCGCAGGGCCACCGAAAAGTTTTTTAGTATCAAAAGGCTGCTGAAAGAAGAGAATGGCTGAGCCATTGGCGTATTTCGTTAATGAATTCTCCAGGTGTTTGGCAACATCTACATTGAAATCTTTTCGCCTGTTGGAAACCAGTTTGTCCAAAAATATTTCGGCGTCTTTTTCACTGGCAATGGGCTGTCTGCTAGAATTGGCTCCAGCACTGGAAGTCCCGTACCCGTAAGTGGTAAGTTCGGCCAGGCTTACTTTAAATGTTTGCTGCACTTTGATAAAATCGCGCTGCTCAACATTCTGAGCACCTGCCAGGATAAAGAAAAAGGTGGATAAGGTTAAAAATGCGTATTTCATATTCTTTATTTATAAAGGTTTTTTATTCCTGCTTTATCTGTTTCGCTTAATCTTTCGCGCTGTCCGATCTCAACACGCTGTTTGGGCTCAATGGTATTTCCTGTTTTAGCAAAAGCATCTTTAGGATAATGCATCAGGCTTCCGTAGTCGTACTGGGTATTCTGTGTATTTACATCGCAACATTGTATATCGAAATCGAGCGTATGATTCTCTTCAATATTTTCCCGGAACACTGTAATAAAGTTGTCCCTGTCTTTTCTTGAGTGTTCATGCCATAACCCTACAGCATGCCCGATCTCATGCATGATCTTACCCTTTTCAGGGTCTGCATCGATGTAAAGTGTTTGCCGGCCACCCTGCCTTCCGATAGAAGATGCATATCCTTCACCTCTTACAAAATCAATATAGTCGCCCTGTCCCTGCTGAATTTCAGTAAACTTCAGATCTGTATTGGATTCCCATTCAGCAATGGCTTCAAGAATGGTTGCACGCCATCTGGCAACACTGATGTCAACCCTGAAGAAAACTTTTCCTGAAGGCCATAACCTCTCGCTCAGGTCAGTGGACAATGATTTAATGCCAACACCTTTAAAAAACTTTTCCCTGGTCAACCGAAGCATTTCTGCACTACCGAGAATTATATCGCCCTGGTAAATTGCAAGGCTGTCGATCAGCTTATATAGGATAGGTATAGTATCATAATCAGGGCTGAAACTGTTGCCCTTATTAAAAAACAGGTAACCCCGTTCGGCCTGCTTTATCTTACCGAGCCTTGGAGAATATTGTTCAACCCCACCTTTTTTATCCAAAGTGGCAGCACAGGCAAATAGAAGAGCGGCAGTGCCGATAAAGAAGCAGCCCTTCTTTATAAGTTCTGGCATAAAGGAGGTATTGGTGGAAGAGTGTCTTGTGACGGTGTGAAAGTAAAATGAGACAGGGCTGTTTTCAACCGTGTTTTAACGGTTTATTGCAGGCAGACTAAACTATTATAGGTATTTCAACCATTTTTTCTCCGGGTGATTGATCTTGTAAGCGGCATACCAGCGACAAGCCCGGTACAGGAAAATCTCGACCAGGATAAATACAATATATAATAAGGGTAATGGCCATTGTTGATCTTCAGGTATACGCGTATATGGAGCTGTTTGATACCAATCCTGGTGCATGCTTCCTGTTCTTATTATATTGACCAGCAAGGCAGCGAGATGGATAACCAGTATATGCAAAACATAATAAAAGAAAGGAACCCTGCCAAATATTGACAGTACTTCAGCGAACCAGCCTCTTGCTTTTTCCGCATATGGAACAAGCGCAATGACCGGCCCCAATGTCATAAGCAGGAATAATTGTGAAGGCGGGTATTTTTGCTGATTAAGCAACCGGAAAATAAATGGCATTTCATTTTTTGGTTCATTGGCGATCTGCAGGCTGCCGGCCACCAGGAACAGTACAATGGCAGAAAGCCCGATCCACCAACAGGCGCGCCGGACAAGCGCCGGGGACATTTGAAGTAAACGTCCAAAACCATAGCCAGCCATCATCACGCCAATCCATGGAAGCAGAACATAAAGAATATTGATCCATTCCACACCCTCGTAGTCAACCGTATAAAAAAAGTTCCACCAGTGAAGATTGACAGGCACCCATCCAAAAATTTGTTGTCCTGCAATAATGATAAGCCCGCTGATCCAGATCACCCTAAGCGGAAGCCATATTGCCGCAGCAAGTAAGACCATGCACCAGCCAAGCATCCAGATAACGCCGGCCAGCATAAATGATTTGAAATCGAGATTGAATGTCCAGCAAAACCGGATCAATGTCAATTCCAGTAAAACGAGAAGCAGACCCCGGGTTAAAAGATACTTTGACAGGGCAGCACGATTGCCCAGTTTCTGCCCCAACAAAAAGGCGGACGTTCCTGCAAAAAATACAAAACCGGAAACACAAAAATGAGTGATCCAACGCGTGAAGAAAATAGCCGGATCAGGGCCTCCGGCAGGTATACCAGCATACACCCGTACATGATCAATGGCCATCAGCAGCATAATGGCGCCACGAAGAAGATCAACAGAATGTATTCTCCGGTGTTGGTAAGTATAAAGCGTTGGTTCTGGCATATACCGTTTGGAATAAGCGTGTACATGAATTTCCTGATATCATGAATTTAAAAAAAAGAAATTTGATGCATGGCATGTTTGTTTACATATCAAGTACAAAAAACCTGAAAGCATCACACAAAAAGACTACTACCATTCACTCAATTTTCATTTATGTTACACATGATTTTGGCTATCCTTATGCTGCCGAATGGTTACCGACCGTTCCGGCATATTATTTTAACCCAAAACCTTAATATGAAACCTGCACCCTTTTTAACACTCGCCGGCCTGGCGATACTGCTGCTGTTTGGCGCTTGCAGCAAGGATAAACAACCCAGCGATCCCCTGGCGGGAAATCCCACGAGAGATATGCTAAATAATGCTGTGCGTGAAACGGATCTTGGTATGCGCGTTGCAATAGACCGCTACCTCGATGCAACAGGTATTATTGGAAGGGAGCTGTATCGATTTTCACCTAACCAGCAATCATATACCACCGAATTATTGGGAAGCGGAAATCTCACATTGAATGCCAACAGCTTTTATTTTAAAGAACCCTGGAATGCCCGTTATGAAGTGGTAAAGAAAGCTGTACAGATCGTGAATGGCGCCGCAAGGTCAACACAGATAACTGATGCAGAGCTCAGGGGTTTTACAGGATATGCAAAAACTATCATTGCTTACCAGTTGTTGATGAACCTCTCGATGACTTATACCAATGGGATCTACATCAACCTTGGAAGCAATAATCCGGCAAGCGGCCCTGTTGTTCTTTATCCTGCCGCATTGGATTCCATTGCCCGTTTTTTAAATGAGGCCAAAGCCGCACTGCCAGGATCTGCGATGCCTCCGCTGACGATAGGTTTTACTGACTTTACAGATGCAGCAGGTTTTCTCAAGTTCAATCGCGCCCTTGCAGCAAGGGTTGCGCTATATCGCCAGCGTTGGGCAGAATCATTGACTGCATTGAATGAATCGTTTTTTGATTTGAATGGTAGTATTGCAAAAGGCCCTCAAATGGCTTTTTACACAAGTGGGGATAATGTAAAAAATCCCTGTTTTATTCCTCAAAATCAGACAAGCGACGTGAGAGTGACACATCCTTCCATGGCAAGTAATATAACAGCGGGGGATGACAGGATACAAAAATCATCATTACGGACCGCTGTAGTAAGCCAGGACGGGCTCAACAGCAACCGTGATGTGTGGGTATTTGCAACCGAAGCTGCAAAGATCCCGATCATCAATAACGAAGAGCTGACGTTAATATATGCAGAAGCAAAATTGCAGTTGAACCAACTCCCGGATGGGATTGTAGCGATCAACCGAATCAGGACTGTACATAATTTATCACCGTATGCCGGAGCAATTACACAGGCTGCATTGGTGAACGAACTTTTACATCAGCGCCGGTATTCATTGTATGGGCTGGGGCACCGGTGGATTGATATGCGCAGGTATGATAAGCTGGCCAGTTTGCCAACAGACCGGCCGGGTGATGATGTTTGGGATAAATTTCCACTACCTTAAAAAGATAAGGGCTTGATCTCGTCAAGCCCTTATCTTTTTCTAAGATGTAAGGTCTTAAGGAGACGATTTCAGTGGCAAATAGAACTCCCCATTTGTAATCGTCATCCGCAAATTATAACGAGTTTAACAGTGCAGGGATATATGATCTACACCTGCCTGAAATAAATCCGGGGTGATGCAGATAAACCTTTCTGCATCACCCCGGATTGTTCATAAAGAAAATTATTCAAACTTAAAATAACTTCTCCTGCGGAGGTGTTTGCCCAGCCAGGCGGATATACACCGTTGTTTGCCCGCGGTGGTGTGTCTGATGTTCGAAACATTTAACCAATGCTTCGAGCTTTGTCATCTCAAAGCGGTTGAACAGCTTGATCTTCTCATTGAATTGTGCCGGGTTCATTTTCTTTATGCTTGCGATCACGAAATCATAACCAGCCATGGTCTGTTCTGTTACATTCTTTTTTGATTGGTCGGCCGTTTTTTCTAAACCGCCGGGACCAACGGGACTGGTAGCGCCGGAAGCTGCTGCAGCGAAAGCATAGTTAGCATCTGTGAGGTGCAGCATCTGTTCAGCAAAGGAACGCATCTGTGGAGTAGGCTTGAGACCATAGGAAGAATCAGGCATGGCGTCAAGATATTCTTTAGTGTAAGCTTTGGCTCTTTCCCAATCTTTCACCATTCCGTCAATGGTCTGGGCTTTAGCAAAACCGGCAACGGCAAGAAAGCAAACGAGTAAGAGCAGTTGAATCTTTTTCATACATTTTTTGATTAGAAGGTTAAGGTATTGTTTTGCGAAGCTACTGGGTTTGGGCTGGCCCTTAATCACTTAGGCGGGTATTTTCCAAATTTTCTGAAATTCGTATTATTTTTATTGTTTTTCAATAAATATTTATCATATTTGCACTGCCGATAGTTAAAACGGCTATATATGGAAATTAAAATCACGACGAAACAGCTCCTGATGGTATTGCTAATACTTTCATGGATAATATTTATCGGTTTATGTGTTGAGGCCGGCGGGCTCCTGTCTAATACGGTTTATGCCCTGACACTAAATCCCGCAGCAGCCAAAAGTTATTGGATGGGTGCCGACCTTTCCAATCTTTTGCAATACGACCGGGGCTATTTTCTTGTTCAAACATTCTTCATGATCGTTGTTGCTGTATTGAAAGCGCTCATGTTCGACCGGATCATAAGAACCCTGCACAATAAGAAGCTGAATATGGCCAAACCGTTCAATAAAGATCTGACCCGCTTTGTCTCCCTGATATCCTACATGGCCTTAGCAATTGGCTTTTTCTGTATGTGGGGTAACAAATATGCTGAATGGCTGACCCAGCAGCATGTGAACATGCCCGATATACATCTGCTGGGCTTAGAAGGAGCGAGTATCTGGATGTTTATGGGCGTTATCTTATTGGTGATTGCGCAGATTTTTAAAAGAGGGATCGAAATACAAACAGAAAACGAATTAACCGTTTAACCAATGCCGATTATTGTTAACCTTGATGTAATGATGGCTAAAAGGAAAATGTCGCTGAATGAACTTTCCGAAAAAGTAGGCTTAACATTATCCAACCTGTCTATCCTTAAAACTGGTAAGGCAAAAGCGATACGGTTCAGTACGCTGGAAGCGATCTGTAAGGTTTTGGATTGCCAGCCGGGAGATATACTTGAATATTCCAAAGAGGAATAGGGTTTAGCCTTCCAACATCTTTTCATAACAACATATAATACAAACATGAAAACGCAAATGAATTATTCGCGCAAGGTTTTTATTGCCCTTACTTTACTGACCGGTTCATTCATTATGCTTTCCTGCAATGATGGAGAGCCTGCCGTGAAGGATGCCACGACCGCTCACGCTAAACCCAAGCCTCCTTCCATTGATATTCACACAGCCATTCTGACGGATAATATGGAAGCGCTGAACCAACATATCGCTGCGGGTTCCGACCTTAATGCAAAAGAACCCATGGGAGGGTCAAGCCCGCTGATCAGCGCCACATTATTTGGTAAAACCGAAATGGCCAAAGTATTAATAAATGCAAAAACTGATTTGAACTACCAGAATAATGATGGCTCCACTGCGCTTCATACAGCTGCTTTTTTCTGCCGGCCTGAAATTGTTAAACTATTACTGGAGAAAGGAGCTGATAAAATCATTAAAAATAAGTATGGCCAAACAGCCTATGAAACTGTAGCTGACCCCTTTGCTACAGTTAAAGAAAGTTATGATGCCCTTGGTAAGATGCTCGAACCGATGGGGTTGAAACTGGACTATCCCTATCTCGAAAAAACAAGACCCGTGATTGCCGCCATGCTGAAATAAATATCAACAAACTACAATTATCATCAAATGCCTGTAGGAGATAGAAGATATGATATTGACTGGTTAAGAGTGATTGCCATTGGCCTTCTCTTACTGTATCATACAGCTATTGGCTTCCAGTTCTGGGGAGTGATGATTGGGTTTATTGTTACAAACAAGTCCTGGGAAGGTTTATGGATCCCTATGGCCATGCTGAATGTATGGAGAATACCGCTCTTGTTTTTTGTGTCGGGGATGGGCGTCTGTTTTTCCATTCAGAACAGGAACTGGCAGCAGCTGCTTAAAGAGCGGATAAGCAGGATACTGGTACCCTTTGTATTTGGGGTTTTCGTTATTGTTCCCATTCATATGTATCTCCGGCAATTTTATTATCAGCAACCAATGAAATATTATGCTGACAGCGCTCACCTATGGTTCCTGGGAAACATTTTTGTTTATATACTCATCTTTATGCCTGTTTTCTTTTACCTGAAAAAAAATAAAAATGGAAAGATAGTTACGAGCATAAAAAAATGGTTGAGCACACCGTTGGGCCTGCTGCCGGTTATTACAGCTTTTATTATGGAAGTGATATTGGTGAACCCGGTCACTTATGAATTATATGCGATGACCTGGCACGGGTTCTTCCTGGGCTTAATTGCATTCTTTTTTGGATTCTGTTTCGTGCTGAGTGGAGCTGTTTTCTGGAATATGCTGTTGAAATGGCGATGGATGTTTTTGACAATTGCTGCCTTATTGTATACCTGGCGCCTGCTGCAAATGCCGGCAAAGGTGCCAGAGATCCGGCTTGTGCTTGAATCCAATTTTTGGATATTTTCTGTTTTTGCCTTTGGTTACAAATATTTGAATCATCCCGGCAAAGCATTACGTTATTTAAGCGAAGCGGCTTATCCCATCTATATCATTCACATGATATTTTTATTCCTGGGCTCCATATTGATATTCCCATTGAATATGCAGGTTCAATGGAAATTTGTGTTGGTGCTGGTTTTTACGTTTACAGGGTGTTTGTGTTTTTATGAATTTGTTATCAGAAGGGTCAGGCTTATCAGGCCTTTGTTTGGAGTGCGGAAGTGATGCCAATAAGTTGAAACTCTGCCAAAGGAGTGGCCGCTATTAGAGTTTGCATTCATTGCTTTACGTTTTCTTTTTCAAAGCTGTGGTAAATAGCCTGATGAAAAAGCGCATTAATTCCAGCAACGTAGTGTATTTCTTTCAAACACCCATTCCGGTGTGCATAGCTGACTGCCAAAGTTTGTACTATACCAGGCTGTCCCATTCTGTGGGTTCTTTAAGATATGGATATCCTGCGCTGGCATATAGCTTTGCGCCAGCATAAAAATTTTTTCACCAGCAGCATTTTGAGCTACGTCCATTACGATGACGGCGTGTCCCGGGCTACCGCCTTCAATAAATAGATCACCGGCCTTTATATCAGCTATATCATTTACTTTTTTCAGTTCCCTGCTGAGTGATAGGGTGCCGGCGTAACTGAACACCGTCTCCAGGTACTGATCAAAGCTTTTGCGTGTGTCCAGTGCCGGCGCTGTTTTTTGTTTTTGAAGCCTGTTTCGGCGAAGCACAAAGCGGTATCCTTCTCGCCAGCTTTGATAATCCATGATAGTGCCATCGGTAGCTTTGAATGAGATCTTTCCATATTGCTTCAGGCCATAAAGGTATTCCGCATATAATCGTATTGCAGCATCGGCGCATTGCTGCAGGTTTTTCTTGTCAACACTGATATCCAGTATGGCTAAATGTGCATCCTGGTTTCGCTTGGGTATGCCATTGTAGAGGTAAACGGTATTATTGGATTTCAATTTTACCTGGCGAAGCCACTCAGGGAATGAACCGGTCTGGGCGGTTATTCTGGTATAGCCATTGGGTAACGGTATTTGTCCTGTAGTTGTATAAGCTGGGAGAGTAGTGGTTTGGCTGCATTGTGGCAATGTCACCCCTATTATCAGGGGAGTTAAGAAATAACGCCTCATAGGTGGTGTGTTTGTAAACAGACGCTATTTCTATAATTTTCCATAAAGAAGGGTGAGTATTCCACTCACTCTTCTTTATGGACTATGCTTTCTTTACAAATTCTGACTTGAGCGCCATCGCGCCGAAGCCGTCAATTTTGCAATCAATATTATGATCGCTATCTACCAGCCGGATATTTTTTACTTTGGTTCCTGCTTTTATACTTTGAGAGGAGCCTCTTACCGGAAGGTTCTTTATCGTTACTACTGTATCTCCATCCTGGAGGATATTACCATTGCAGTCCTTTACAACAAAAGCATCTGTATTTTCAACAGCTTCCTCGGGATTCCACTCATGTCCGCATTCCGGACACACAAGCAAGCTATCCATTTGATACGTATAAGTTGATTTGCATACCGGACATGGAGCGAGTTCACTCATTTTTAAAAGATTTTGTGGGCGCAAAGGTAAAAAAAATATTAGGGAAAGCCTATTCTGATAGAGTTCCACCAGGTATAAAAACGATGATTTTCTGATTCTATCTCGCCTTGTTGGGAAAAATAAGCCTGTTTTACAGGTCGGTACAATGCTTTCCAAGCCATAAACCATTTATTCTTTGTTACAGTTTCAACTGTGGAAAGGCGGAATATTTCCACGTACTTTGTTATCATTTTTAAGCGATCATTCATCAACGAAGGAAACTATACTATGTCCACACTGTTCATAAAAAATATGGTTTGCAACCGCTGCATATCGGCGGTGGAAAATGAATTAAAGAAACTGGGGGTACCAGTCAAAACCGTAAAATTGGGTGAAGCAGAACTTGAAAAAGACCTTAACCCGGAAGAGAAAACCAAACTGCAAACAGCTTTAACTGCTTTGGGATTTGAACTGATTGACGATAAAAAAGGACGTATTATCGAAAAGATCAAGAACGTTATCATCGACATGATACATCACCAGGATTACGATGGCAAAACCAACCTGTCGGATATATTGAGTAGAAACCTGAATCACGATTATAACTACCTGTCCAATCTTTTCTCCGATGTGGAAGGTTCTACCATTGAGAAATACTTTATCGCCCAAAAAATTGAAAAAGTAAAGGAGTTGCTGGTTTATGATGAATTGTCGCTGAGCGAGATCGCTTTCAAGCTCAATTACTCCAGCGTTGCTTACCTGAGCAACCAATTCAAAAAAGTTACTGGTTTAACTCCCAGCCATTTTAAACAGATCAGGGAAGAGAAGAGAAAACCACTGGATAAGGTGTAAATCTTACAAACCAATTCCATAATTACATAATAGCTGTCATTGATATGAGTGCCAACTTTGCATAGAAAATTATGCAAGATATGGCTACAACTAACGAAAAAGAGCTCATTTACCTCCCGCTTGAGGATGTAGAAAGTGAGCACTGTGCACTCATCGTTGAAAAAGGATTGGCACAGGTAAAAGGAGTGGAAAGCCACAAAGTGGAATTGAACAACCACCGGGCGGCCATTACCGTAGAAGATAATGAAGCGGTGGCAGAAGCAGTTAAGGCGATCAAAGACCTTGGCTATGGCGTTCCCACCATTAAAAAAACATTTCCTGTATTGGGTATGACCTGTGCCTCCTGTGCCAGCAGTGCCGAAAGCATTGTGAAAGCGGCAGAAGGTGTGGTCAGCTCCTCGGTAAATTTTGCCACCGGCAATCTTACCGTAGAATACCTGCCCAATATGACAGATGCTTCAAAACTTCAGAAGGCAGTGCAGTCTATCGGTTATGATCTGCTGATAGAAGATGAAACCAGGCAACAGGAAACACTGGAAGCTATCCACGCACAAAAATTCAAAACGCTAAAGAACAAAACCATTTGGGCAGTACTGTTATCGCTTCCCGTGGTTGTTATCGGTATGTTCTTCATGGATATACCTTATGCCAACGAGATAATGTGGCTTTTCGCCACACCTGTAGTGCTGTGGCTGGGTAAAGATTTCTTTATAAATGCATGGAAACAGGCTAAGCACCGCTCTGCCAATATGGATACACTGGTAGCATTAAGCACAGGTATTGCCTATGTGTTCAGTGTTTTCAATATGCTGTTTCCTCAGTTCTGGCATCAGAGAGGACTGCATGCTCACGTTTATTTTGAAGCAGCAGCAGTTGTTATCGCCTTCATCCTTCTGGGTAAATTGCTGGAAGAAAAAGCCAAGGGTAATACTTCCTCAGCCATTAAAAAGCTGATGGGTTTACAACCCAGGACGGTAATGGTGATACAGCCGGACGGAACAGAAAAGCAAATAGCCATTGAAGAAGTGAATGCAGGTGATATTATTCTTGTGAAGCCAGGTGAAAAGATCGCAGTTGATGGCATGGTCACTTCCGGCAACTCCTATGTAGATGAAAGTATGCTGAGCGGAGAGCCTGTACCTGTATTGAAAAAGGAGAATGAAAAAGTGTTTGCAGGTACGATCAATCAAAAAGGAAGTTTCCGGTTCAGGGCAGTGAAAGTAGGTAAGGAGACAATGCTTGCCCAGATCATTAAAATGGTGCAGGATGCTCAGGGCAGTAAAGCGCCTGTACAGAAGCTGGTAGATAAGATCGCGGGTATTTTCGTTCCGGTCGTTATTGGTATTGCTATTCTCACTTTCGTGTTGTGGTTGATCCTTGGTGGTGATAATGGAGTGGTGCAGGGGTTGCTGGCTGCTGTTACCGTTCTGGTGATCGCCTGTCCCTGTGCGCTTGGCCTGGCTACGCCTACAGCTATTATGGTGGGTGTTGGCAAAGGCGCCGAAAAAGGGATCCTGATCAAGGATGCTGAAAGCCTGGAGCTTGCTAAGAAAGTGAATGCTATTGTGCTGGATAAAACAGGGACTATTACGGAAGGAAGGCCACAGGTTACAGATATACAATGGCTGAATAATGATGATACAACCAGGAGTATACTAATGAGTATCGAAAAACAATCGGAGCACCCACTGGCTGAAGCTGTGATAAAACACCTGGATAGTGTGCCGGCCATCTCTTTATCTATGTTTGATAGTATTACCGGTAAAGGCGTAAAAGCAATTTATGACAAGGAGACCTATTTTGTAGGTAATAAAAAATTGTTGGTAGAAAATCATATCGCTATTGCTGCACCATTGCAGCAACAGGCTGATGAGTGGAGCAAACAATCCAAAACCATTATCTGGTTTGCAAACAGTAAACAGGCACTTTCCGTACTCGCCATTTCAGACAGGGTCAAAGAAACATCCGTTGAGGCTATCAGGCAAATGCAGGAGATGGGTATTGACCTGTATATGCTTACAGGCGACAATGAAGCCACTGCAAAAGCTATTGCACAGCAAACAGGTATTAAACATTACAAGGCTGAGGTATTACCACAGCATAAAGCCGATTTTGTAAAGGAACTGCAACAGCAGGGCAAAGTGGTTGCAATGGTTGGTGATGGTATCAATGACAGCACTGCACTGGCAACGGCGGATGTCAGTATCGCCATGGGGAAAGGCAGTGATATTGCCATGGATGTGGCAAAAATGACCATCATTTCATCAGATCTGACCAAGATCTCCCAGGCCATCCGCCTGTCTAAACAAACTGTGTCAACCATAAAACAGAACCTTTTCTGGGCATTTATTTATAACCTGATCGGTATTCCGGTTGCAGCAGGAATTCTTTACACGGTCAATGGCTTCCTGTTGAACCCGATGATCGCCGGTGCGGCTATGGCATTGAGTAGCGTCAGTGTGGTTACAAACAGTTTGCGTTTGAAATGGAAGAAGTAAATCTTACAAATCAAACAGGAAATAGCATAACACTTCTTTTTTGTAAAGCGATCAACTTTGTATCACTATTATTCACAAAAAATATCAACAAAATGGAAAATAAGGATCTTCAGTTCAAGACAAATATTAATTGCGGCGGTTGCGTAGCATCTGTAAAGCCTCATTTGGATAATGCAGAAGGTATTTGCGAGTGGAATGTAGACACTACCAATAAAGACAAAGTGCTTACTGTAAAATCAGAGGGCATCACCCAGGAGCAGGTATTGGAAATTATCAGGAAGACAGGATTTAAAGCTGAACCATTAGGTTAATGATTTAACAATAACCCACTTCATTGTTTCAGCACTATTATCCGATCCGCTCACTGTATACCCGAAAAACACCATTTCTCCTAAATAAATCCTCTTAATCTGCATAAATAGAAAATTTTATTAGCGCAAAGGGTATAATTTATTATTTGGATCGCTTAGATTTATACAACTGAATTATCATTTTACCTGGTTGATCAGTATTTATTCAACCAGGCCCTGCTACCCTTGAATTCGAGCACACTATAACCTTATTCCTTAAACTTTGATTATTCAGCATGAAAAAGGACCTCGTTACTACCATCAAAAGATGGTTGAATGCAGCAGGCATTAAAGTCTCTTCACGACTGCTCTCAAAAGAACTAAGATTGCATCCAAAATTTCCATCGCTGATAAGTATTACTGATGTACTCGATGAGCTGAACATTAATAACGGTGCCTATGTTGTCGATAAATCTAAAGTTGATGAGTTGGACCTTCCCTTTCTTGCTCATATAGATGTCGATGAAGGTGAGTTTATTCTTGTAGATCCCAGGAATAAAACAAACCTTGCCGAAAGCAGTGTATTGAAGCACTGGGATGGTATTGCTGTTTTTGCGGAAAAATCAACAGGATGGGGGCATAACGAAAATGAAGAACTACTCAGGAAAGAAAACCAGGCTAAATGGCGTTGGAGCATAACATTGACTGCAACAGTTGTTCTTATGATCTTAGCAATGGCTGGCCCAATATCAGTATTATCTGTTTCTTTTTTTGCCCTGTCTTTACTTGGTTTTATTACGGCTGTCCTCATTGTGCAGAAAGAAATGGGAATAAGCAACCGGCTTTCTGATAAGCTATGTTCGATTAGTTCAAACACAGGTTGTGAAGGAGTGTTGCAATCAAAAGCAAGTCAGATCGGCGGACTCTTTAAATGGTCTGATCTTGGCATCACCTATTTTGCCATATTACTCCTTTTACAGGCGGTCAATTCACCACTAATACCGTTCATTTCATTTGCTGCATTGCCATTTACTGCCTTCTCTCTATACTATCAGGGTGTGGTTGAGAAAAAATGGTGCACACTTTGTTTAGTAACGGTATCAATATTGTGGATGCAGTGTCTCTTATCTGTTTCATCGCTGTCCGGCTTTTCTTTCTCCGTTTTGAGCCGGGAAAATATTGTTCTCATATTGGCTTTAATGCTGACCGTGACCATGGTCTGGCTCGGCTTGCTCAGGCCGGTAGTTCAACAAAATAACCGGTTGGTGAAAGCTAATTTTGATCTTACCCGGTTCAAATATGACAACAATATTTTTACTGCTGCCTTACGTTCACAACGTAAGATTGACACTGCTCCAATGGAAGGTGATCTGCAATTGGGCAATAAGGAAGCAAGCATACAATTGCTGGTAGCATGCAACACTTTTTGTAACCCCTGTGCCAGGGCGCATAAGGCTCTGCATGAGTTATTGACTAAAAACAATATCGGACTTACAGTACGGTTCGCATTGGGCTCTGATGATCTGCAATACAAAAGCGCAAATGAAGTCAATTATATACTTCATATCCTGGAAGGCGCAACGCCTGCATACAGACAACAGGTATTACACGACTGGTTTGAATTAATGGACCTCGATGAGTTTACAAATAAATATCCTCACGTAAAATCAGCCGCTCAACTTGCAAAGCATCCTGGAGTGACAAGAAATCATGAATGGGCGCGTTCTGCGGGCATATCCTTTACACCTACCCTTTTTGTTAATGGATTTGAACTCCCTGAAAATTATAAGGTCGGAGATCTCAGAAATATAATTAGAGCTACCATTGTCGAGGACGCCGGAATAGCGGTTTCCACCTGGGTTAGCTGAAGCTTTTGTTTGCGCATACAAACCTGGTCGTTAACAGGCTAAGAAACGGGCTAATCGGGTGGCCTTCTTCCCGGAAAATTAATAAACCTAAAACATTGAAAATGAAAAAGATCAAGAACCTTGGTACAGCTTTGTCCAAATTTCAGCAGATGAACATTTCCGGTGGCGATGTTAAGGAAGATGATTTCGGTGATGATGGTGATACTTGTTGTGATTCAACTGCGGACTGCCCAAAGAAAGATGGTAAAACAGCCAGCTGCAGCTCACATTATACCTGTAGCGCCGGCAACAGGCACAAATGCTTTTGGGTATCGGTAAGCTAATATTTTGTATTTTATTTTCCCAATTTAAAGCAGGTTGGTCGCAGATCAGCCTGCTTCCCACATAAACCCTGGGTTATGAAGACATTTCCATTGCTGGTTTTGGTTTGCACCATTTTCATCAATTGTAACCGCCGTTTTGCAAGACAGATCGAGCAGGATGAAAAAATGACGATGACAGCGGGCATTCATGCAGCACCAAGTTTGTTTGCAAAAAATGCAAACTGGGGTGGTGATGTTAATATGTACATTGTGTACAGAAATCTGTCCGGGCTTGAAGAAAATACAGTCGCCATAGATAGTATTGGCCGTTTCGATCTTTATATCACGAAGGCATCCCTTGTCAGATGCACCGGGATTAATATGCCGCTGCTGGTAAAACCCGGAGATGAACTGCAGGCTTCAATGAGTGAAAATGGTGATGTTCATTTTTCGTCATTGAACAACGCCAAACGCTCAAAAGAGCTGAAAAACTGGGAAATATTGATGGACCTCTTCAATACTTACCTGTGGCAGTACCGGTCTGAAAGCAATTTGAGCCTGCCTGCAGATTTGCGCAATACCAACTATCAGCAAATTGCTGAAGCACGCTACGCCAGGTTTTTAGCAAGATCTGAAGCAACGATCGACTCTGTTTTTACTTCGGATTCTGAGAATGCCGACCTTCGTCACGCATCTTCAAAATATATCCGAGCTAAATTTGCTGCTACATTGCTGGACTACTACTGGCTAAACAGAAAGGACTTCAGTAAATCTGAGCTGATAAAATATCTCGAATCCGTCACCCCTCTGGCCAATGATATTCAAACAACAGATGATCTTGCATATTATAATGATTTCCTGTCTGAACTCACAGCACATTTTGCCAGTACGAAAGGAAGTTATATCCGTGTCGTTGACAGGTCCTCATTTGATACTTTTCTGTCTTCTTCAAAAATTTATTTCCATGGAATAACAAGGGATTTTCTGATCACTAAAACGCTCTATTCAGCAGTTCGTGCAAAGATTATCAGTTACCCGGAATACGTTTCATTGTATGAAACCGAGGTGTCTGATAAGAACTATAGATACATTTGCCAGTACCTCGGAAAAAAGATAAACAATAATGAAGTTATTGCTACATTAACTGCGCCAGACTCGTTTGTGCCATTTGACCGGAAACAGGAAGTGTCAGGCCAGGAACTGTTCACCCAATTCAAAGGCCGTTTGATCTTTATTGATTTCTGGGCAAGCTGGTGTATTCCATGCCGTAAGGAGATGCCGCAATTGCGTATGCTGAAGCGACAGTTTGCAGATAAAAATATAGGATTCGTATCCATATCCCTGGATAACAGTATCCCCGACTGGGAAAAAGCAAGTGAAGTTGAACAGCTTGACAAATCAGGCAATATGCTTTTGAAAGCCAGCGATGACACAACGTACAACTTTATGGGGTATGCGATAAAGGAAATACCCCGGTACATGATCATAGATAAAAACGGTGCTGTTATTAATGCGGACGCGCCAGCACCAACTGATCCTGCATTGAGACCCCTGCTACAAAGATACCTGAAGGATTTATGAGCAGGAGCCTGCGGGCGCGATAATCAAAAGGTCGAAGTAACATTTTACTTAACCTCCCGGCAATCTTATCTATCGGCATCTGCCGCATCTTAATGTTTTTAAAATGGCATTCACTTTTTACAAGCAATCGGATACCATGGATTGTGGTCCTGCGTGCCTGCGCATGATCGCAAAACATTATGGAAGAGTCATTCCGCTCGACATACTAAGAGAGAGAGCCGGCATTGGGAAGAATGGTGTGAATCTGCTCGGCATCAGCGAAGCGGCTGAGTCGATCGGAATGAATACGGCCTCTTATAAAATACCCTATAAGGTGTTGATAAAGGAGGCGGACCTACCCGCAATTCTGCATTGGGACCAGAATCACTTTGTGGTGTTATATAAGGTCAAACGAAATAAATTATATATCGCTGATCCGGGCCGCGGGCTTTTAACACTTTCAGAAAATGAATTTAAATCGCATTGGGTCAGCCAGGAGGATGATATAAAAAATGAAGGCATTGCTCTTCTGTTGGAACCTTCGGCAGCATTTTACCAGGCCAGGGAAAGTGATGCTGATGAGAAAAGCTCAGGGGTCCAGTCTTTCAATAGTATATTTCATTATCTGCGCCCTCATAAAAAACTGATCTTTCAGCTCTTTATAGGCTTAGGCATGGGAGCCTTGCTGCAACTTTTCCTTCCATTTTTGACGCAAAGTATTGTAGACACCGGGATCAATAATTCGAATATCAACTACATCTATGTTGTGGTGCTTGCACAGATCGCACTTTTCGCGGGGCGGCTGGCTGTCGAATTTGTCCGCGGCTGGATATTGCTGCACGTCAGCAGCCGGATCAATATTTCCATCCTCTCTGACTTTTTAAGCAAGTTGATGAGGTTACCCATCGCCTTTTTCGATAGCCGGCATACCGGGGATGTTCTTCAACGCATGAATGATCACAAACGGATCGAAGCCTTTCTTACCGGTACTTCCTTAAGCGCACTCTTTTCCCTTTTAAATGTCGCTATCCTTTCTATTATCCTTGCAGTATTCAACACTTCCATTTTCGTGGTCTTTGCGTGCGCAACATTGTTATATGCAGGATGGGTATTTTTATTTTTAAAAAAAAGAAGGAACCTGGATTACAAACGTTTCCATGTGGCCGCTCAGGAACAAAGCGCAACCATTCAACTCGTGCAGGGAATGCAGGAGATAAAGCTTAATGGAGTTGAACATAACATGCGATCCGGATGGGAACGGCTGCAGGTAAAATTATTCCGTCTTGGCATGACCGGCCTTTCAATTAACCAATGGCAACAAGCCGGCGCGTTCTTTATTAATGAAGGCAAGAACATACTGATCACTTTTCTTTCTGCAAAAGCCGTGATCGAACACGATATGACCCTGGGTGCCATGCTGGCTGTACAGTATATCATCGGCCAACTAAACAGCCCAATCGAACAAATGATCAGCTTTGTTCAAAGCCTGCAAAATGCCCGGATTAGTATGGCAAGGTTGAATGAGATCCATAGCCTGGATGATGAAGAACCACTGGACCTTCAACTACAGCAAGATCTACCCCAGGCATTCAAACGGCAAATAGTGGGAGGTTTGAATCAACAATCAAGCAGTAATACGCTTTTACATGGAATGAATGATCTGCCTGCCATCGGATCAGATTCCCCTGCTCCAGGTATTGCTGATGATGCCGCATTAGTATTTCGCCAAGTTAGTTTTACTTATCCCGGCGCCGGAAATGAACCTGTATTAAAAGATATAAATCTCTCTATCCCCAAAGGTAAAACCACGGCAATTGTCGGTACCAGCGGAAGCGGCAAAACAACCTTATTAAAACTGCTGTTGAAATTCTATATACCCCAAACAGGGGCGATAATGATAGGTAATACCAACCTTATATGCATGGGCGCAAAACGGTGGAGGGCTCACTGTGGCGTGGTAATGCAGGAGAGCTTCATCTTTTCAGATACAATCGCAAAAAACATTGCGGTAGGACAGGGCTATATACATAATGAGCGGCTTCGCCAGGCCGCCGAAATTGCTAATCTGCTGGAATTTATCGAATCGTTACCGTTGAAATTCAATACAAAGATTGGAGCGGAAGGCGCTGGGCTTAGTATGGGACAAAAACAACGGATACTTATCGCAAGGGCCGTATACAGAGATCCGGACTTCATTTTGTTTGACGAAGCTACCAATAGCCTTGATGCAAACAACGAAAGAACGATCATTAAGAACCTGGATACATTTTTTCAGGGACGCACAGTAATTGTTGTTGCACACCGGTTGAGCACAGTAAAAAATGCTGATCAGATAGTAGTGCTGGAAAAAGGCCGGATCGCCGAAAAAGGAACACATGAAGAACTTGTAGCAGTAAAAGGCAGATACTATCAGCTTGTACATAATCAACTTGAACTGGGTTCGTAAAAGAAAACTTATGCCTGATCAAAAAACCAGCACTTTACGGAATGGCGAGACAGAAATGCTCACCGAAGAAGGGCAGGACCTGCTCGGTTACAGACCAAACTGGATGATACGAAAGGGAAACGTCATTTTATTGTTGGTCTTGCTGATGCTGTTATTGCTTTCCTGGTTCATTCGTTATCCTGACGTGGTGAAAACATCGGCGCGCCTCATGGCGACCAATCCACCGAAACAAATCACGGCCAGGGTGTCAGGTTCACTTACAGAATTACTGGTAAACAATGGTGACCAGGTAAAGAAAGGTCAGTATTTAGGATACCTGCACAGTACTGCTTCATATAGCGAGATCATCCAGCTTTCAGATTGGATATCTTCCGCTATCATCCGTGGAGACACGAGTGGAGTGGAGAACATCGTTGGTAAGCAGCTACCGATTTTTCAAAATCTTGGAGAACTTCAGGTTGCATATCAGGAATTTCAGAACCGGTTCGAAATATGCAGGCAGTTCTTCAGTAACGGATATTTCCCTCAGAAAAAACAGGCATTTGAAAAGGAATTGCAATACCTGAATTCCATCCGGGAAACGACAAGACAAAGACAAAACCTAGAATCCGAGCAAAGAGAGATGCGGAATAATGAGTTTAAAGTTTATGAGAAGCTGGCAAGGGACAAAGTGATCGCCCCTCTCGAGCTGAATCAGTATAAAAGCCGTTTATTGGGAAGCGATCAGACGTTGAGTCAACTCAATGCTCAGATCACGGCAAATGATATCAGCCTGCACAATAAGCGCTCTGAGATACTGGACCTTGATAAGCAGATACTTGATCTGCAGCAACAGTTCAGATCGGCCTTGCTTCAACTGAAAAGCGCAACCGAGGCATGGATCAATACCTACACTTTATCGGCTCCGGAATCCGGCACAGTGTTGTTTGCGACCACTATTACCGTCAACCAGGTTTTTACAAGCGGGCAGACAGTATTTTTTTTGCAACCCGATACATCGGCCTATTATATTGAAATGATGGCGGGCCAGAATGGCTTTGGAAAACTGAAGAAGGGCCAGAACGTGATTATTAAGGTGAATGGCTTTCCAAGTACTGAATATGGCTTTTTGCGGGGAGAGGTTAATTTTTTGTCGGATCTACCTTCGGCGTCTGATAGTTTTCTGGTGAAGGCAGCGTTAACTAATGGATTGGTGACCAATTATGATAAATCGATTTTCTTTAAGAATAATCTATCCGGTGAAGCGGAGATTATTACGAATAATAGAAGGTTGACAGAACGATTTTTTTCTGTTTTGAGGGGAGCGGTGAGGAAATGAGTGGGAAATCAGTATAAGATCAGCCGCTTAAGATCAAAGGTCGCCATGATCCGAAAACACAAAAACCGGCGGGGTGGAGAGCACTAAAATTTGACGTCAAGGATGTTTTGTGACAACATATTCACGAGTGGCGGAAATTTGTATAGCAAAGGGTTATCGAAACAAAGTTAATTACCGCTTAATGGCTTTGCCTATGCTTTCTTCTTCCTGAAAGCATTCGGCGCCTGTCCTGTTTTATTCTTGAACACCGTAGAAAAATAAGATGCCGAAGAAAACCCGGTTTGAAAAGCCACATCACTGATGTTGAGATCATCATGCTGTATCAGGTATTTAGCTTTTTGAATGCGGGCATTAAGTATATACTCATTGATGCTGACGTCAAGTAGCACTTTGACTTTCCGGTACAGCTGCATCTTACTCAAGTGCATGGCTTTGCAAATGTCTTCCACCGAAAATGAGTCATTGCCGAGGTTACTTTCCACGATAGCGGTAAATTCAGCAAGGAATTGCCTGTCGCTCTTCTTCCCGCTGTTACCTTTTATGGCGAGTGGTATCTCCATGGTCAGATGGTCCTTCAGTACAGCCCTGCTTTGCAGAAGATTTGAAATTGTATGCTGCAGCAGTGAAAGATTGAATGGTTTGGTGATGTAGGCATCTGCTTTTGATTTTAATCCTTCTATTTGCTGTTCTACGGAAGTTTTTGCGGTAAGTAAGATGATAGGGATATGGGCCGTTCTGATATCTTTTTTTAAATGCTCCGTAAATGTAATACCGTCTTTCCCGGGCATCATTACATCGCTGATCACCAGGTCAGGATTATGATCAAAAACCTGTTGCAACCCGCTAACACCATCTTCTGCCTCCATAACAAAGTAGTGGGATGTAAGCTGTTCTTTCAAAAAGCCGCGCAGCTCTGCATTATCATCGACTACTAATATGGTAGCTGTTTGCTGACCAGGCATGGCTGCTGCGCCTCCTGCTGCCGGCAGTTCATTATCGTCGATATTATCCGGCCAGGACTCTTCTTTCTGCATTGACCTGCCATCTATGTTCCCGGTTGACAGTTCGTTCTCTGAAAAATGTTCTTTCCCTAATGGCAGGAGGATCGTGAAACTTGTTCCTTTATCTTTCCTGCTATTCACGTGAATACTTCCATGATGAAGGTCAACCAATTCCTTTGTCAATGCCAGTCCAAGTCCAGACCCACTGTACCGGCTATCTCTTCCCTGGAAAAAAGGTTCGAAAATTTGCCCCAGTTCCTGTTCGCTCATTCCCGTTCCATTATCTTCAACACGTATGACCGCATTATTGGTGGCTGATTCTTTTTGGATGATCACTGTTATGGAACCACCATCGTCGGTAAACTTAAATGCATTGGAAAGCAGGTTGTTCAGAACCTTATCAAATAGTGATTCGTCTATCCATACACTTAATATGCGTTCTGTTGTAAGCAACCGGCAGTCAATATTTCTTTTATGGGCAAGGCTTTGGAAGTTTTGTAAAATATCATTGACATAAAGTACCAGATCGGTTTCTGCTGCCCTGATCTGCATTTTTTTAAACTCGATCTTCCTGAAATCGATCAATTCATTGACCAGGCGTAGCAGGCGGTAAGCATTTTTTTCGATCAAAGCCAGTGGGTGGCGGGTCGTGGATGGAAGTTTCTGGTTTTGCCGCAACTCTTCAACCGGCGCCAATATCAGGCATAATGGGGTCCTGAATTCATGTGAGATATTGGTAAAAAAATTAAGCTTTGCTTCATGAGCGGCATTGGCTTTTTCCGACATTTCGATCAGCTCTTCTGTTTTACGCTGCACTTCCGCATTCCGCAGCAGCAGTTGCCTGTTGATACGCCTGTTGAGCAAGCGGGAATAAAAAAGCAATCCGGCAAAACAAATGGCCAGCAATAAAACACTTCCTAATATATAAATATAGGTGCGTTGGTTATTATAAATACGTTTTTGCTCCAGCAACATTCCCTGCTGTTGTTTAATGTCGCTTTGCTGACTGATGATCTTGTCTGTTTGCAAACTCATCATACGCACATTTGCGGAATCAACTACCAGCGTATTTAAAATGGTTTCCTTATTTACCGGCTGATTATTTAATATCCGGACAGCATTGCGGATAGATTCAGCACCGCCGGTAGGATAAAGCATAGAGGCCGTTAATATCCTTGATCCCACCATTTCCATACCTGCACCTTTCCCGGGTAATGCGTCAACCCCGATGATCTTTATATTTTTTCTACCCAATGAATCGCATACTTCATGAGCGCCTAATGCCATCACATCGTTATGTGCAAAGATCAGGTCGGCCGAATCCAGTTTATCTTCAATGGGGGCGAGTGATTTTTTGGCTATAGCTTTTGTCCAGGCACCATTTACCCTGTCGGTGATCTGGATACCGGGGAATTGGCTTATGGCTTCAACAAACCCACGGTTGCGTTCAGTGGCCGGGGAGGAAGTGGGCAGCCCGGTGATCTCTATGACCCTGCCTTTGCCATTGAGTAAATGACCTGTATACTCCCCTGCCATTTTGCCCAGTTCATAATTATTGGCGCCTATATAATTATTATACATCGTGGAAGCGATCTTGCGGTCTACTACGATCACGCGTATGCCTTTATCAAAAGCTTCTTCAACTATTGGAGTTAGTGGCTGGGCTTCATTGGGTGAAATGATCAGGAGGTCGATATCTTCATCGATCAGCTCTTTTACCTGCTGCACCTGCAGCCGGCTGTCGTCCTGGGCTTCTTTATAAAGGAGTGTTATTCCCGGATGAAAAGCAAGTTCCCTCCGCATTTCCTCTATCATGGAACGCCGCCAGGCATCGGTTTCCCCGCATTGGGAAAACCCGATCTTAAATTGTTCTTCGTCTTTATGAATACCGCAACCAGCTGCCAGCAACAGGGCAGCCGTGAGAAAAATACCGGCACAAAACCGGAGTTCAAGGCAAAAAGCAGTTAGCAATCGTTTCAATTCTTTGAGAATTTTAGCAACACCAATGTAATTATTCTACAACAAACTGATATAAAAATTAAATAACTGCAGAATTCAATGATCATCTTTATTTCATAAGTCATTAAAAACCAAATCAATGATCGAATTCTGAAAAATGAAACAATTTTTAAAGTCTTTGATCTGAAATCAAAGCAGATCTGGGTGACCCAAATGCGATATTCATGGAAATTGCTTTTGCCACATGAATAAGAAATTAGTTTTCTGGAGCATTGTTGTTGCCCTTGGCGGATTACTCTTCGGAATGGATGTAGCTGTAATATCAGGAGCAGAACAGGAAATACAGCATTTATGGTCTCTTAGTGATGTAGTGCACGGCCAGGCTATCGCATCGGCACTGTATGGTACTATTATCGGTGCTTTGTTTGCCGGCATCCCAGCCGAAAGATATGGCCGCAAAAAATCACTGGTCTGGATCGGCATACTCTTCCTGATCTCAGCAATTGGATCAGCGATGGCCCCTGAGGTAATATCTTTTATGGCATTCCGCTTTCTTGGCGGCCTGGGCGTAGGTGCTTCTTCTGTGGTAGCCCCCATGTTCATCTCAGAAATTGCGCCAGCCAAAAGCCGCGGTAAGCTGGTAGCCGCTTTTCAGTTCAATATCGTATTCGGTATCCTGCTGGCTTATTTTTCCAATTACTTGTTGAGCGGAATGGGTGAAGATGCCTGGCGATGGATGTTGGGCATCCTGACCATACCCGCCGTATTATTTACCGTGCTGATGGCTTTTGTTCCCGAAAGCCCGCGCTGGTTGATGGTACACAAAAATGATTACACACAGGCGCGGAAAATACTGGCAGTTTCCGATCCCGAAGGTGTGGACGAAGCTATTGCAGCGATTCACCGGAACATTGATGAAGAAAAACAAAAAGCCGGCCTCTCTACTTTTCTTAATAAGCGGTATACTAAATCCATCGTCCTGGCTATTCTCATTGCGTTCTTCAACCAGATGTCTGGTATCAATGCCATCATCTATTTTGCTCCCCGTGTGTTTGAACTGGCAGGCATTGGCAAGAGCGCCGCTTTTTTACAAAGTGCAGGCATAGGGCTCGTAAATCTTGTATTTACTATGCTGGGCTTATACCTGATCGATCGGTTGGGCCGTAAAAAATTAATGCTCATTGGCAGCATTGGTTATATTATCTCTCTCGGTTGTGTGGCTGCAGCATTTTATTTTCAGTATCTCGGTGGCATGGTTGTGCCTGTATTGCTTTTCATTTTTATTGCGGCACATGCAATCGGGCAGGGCGCTGTGATATGGGTGTTCATTTCAGAGATCTTTCCAAACCAGGTGCGGTCTTATGGCCAATCACTGGGCAGTTCCGTTCACTGGATCATGGCTGCGATCATCACCAGTATATTCCCTTTCTTTGCCAACCACCCGCAGATAGGCCCTGCCAAAATTTTCCTGTTCTTTATGCTGATGATGGTGCTGCAGTTGCTCTGGGTACTATTCAGAATGCCGGAGACCAAGGGTGTGGCACTGGAACAGGTTGAAGCGCAACTCTCTTCGAAACGGCCCGGAAAAGGAAAAAAGGAATCCATTCAAACCAGTTAATGACCTCAAACAGATTGCTATGTCAAATTCTATTCACAATAATGTTGTGTGCTTTGGTGAGATACTCTGGGATATTTTGCCAACAGAAGCATTGCCGGGCGGTGCGCCAATGAATGTAGCGTATCATCTCCATCAACTGGGAGAAAAGCCCGCCCTGCTGACCCGCATTGGTATTGATGAAAGGGGCAGGGAGTTGCTGAATATCCTGCAGGGCAAGCAGATAGATACCAGCCATGTACAATTGGATTATGACAGGCCAACAGGCATCGTGCACGCTACAGCTAATGCGCAAGGCGAAATGAAATATGAGATCGTATCACCAGCTGCATGGGATTACATAGTAGCAGATGAAGCTTCGGTTGACCTGGTGAAGCAGGCACAGTATTTCATTTTTGGCAGCCTCATCACCCGTGAAAAGACTTCCAGGGAAGCGCTGTTAAGCCTGCTGGAAGCAGCACAAACCAAAGTGCTTGATATCAATCTGCGTCCCCCACACTACAGCAGGCTGATCGTGGAAGAGCTGTTGACAAAAGCGGATATTGTAAAGATGAACATTGCCGAGCTGGAAT
Source organism: Sphingobacteriales bacterium 44-61 (assembly GCA_001898405.1). Taxonomy (GTDB): domain Bacteria; phylum Bacteroidota; class Bacteroidia; order Chitinophagales; family Chitinophagaceae; genus Terrimonas_A. The sequence continues at coordinate 233,443 of MKTW01000018.1, read as the reverse complement.
TGATCACCGGGTGGTTCGCTGAATACAACAGCACAGAAGAGCGGATGGAATTGCTGCAGGAGCGGTTCAATGTTCCCATACTCATCGTTACAATGGGAGAAGAAGGTGCTGTTATCAATTATAAAGGAAAATGGTATCGCCATCATGGCTATAAAGTAGTTGTTGCTGATACTATCGGAAGCGGCGATTCTTTTTTAGCTGCTTTTCTTTCCCGGATCATTGCGGGCGAGCTGCCGGATGCAGCATTGAATTTTGCCAGCGGGCTGGGGGCCCTGGTGGCTTCGCGTAAAGGGGCGTGGCCCGACTATCATGTAGAAGAAATCTATCAACTTATAAAATCAGGTTCTTCCGGTATACAGGTTCATTCTTAAATCAAGCAAATGATTGCTATTAGTTCATCAAAGTTTTAAAACTAGCTGTTATGAAAAAAATCTTCTTCTCGCTAATCTTCTCTATGCTGGCTTCTTTTCTGTATGCACAGCAGAAGATAAACGGGACAGTGACAGGCAAAGCTGATAAAGCTCCGCTTGCTGGTGTTTCTGTTCAGTCTAAACAGAAAATAACTTTAACCGATAATGCAGGAAAATTCTCCATTGAGGCTTCTGTTGGAGATATACTAACATTCTCCTATACTGGGATGCAAACGGTGACTGTCAACGTTACGGGTGCTGCCCAGGCAATGGATATAGTGATGGAGCCAAATGTAAAGGAGGAAGATGCGGTAGTGGTAACGGGCTACACCACCCAACGGAAATCTGATCTGACAGGCTCCATAGAAGTGGTCAATATGGCTTCCACCAAAGATCTTTCTTCCGGAAGCACTTTGCAAAACATCCAGGGAAGGGTCCCCGGCTTGTATATAACATCGGATGGATCGCCCAGCGGTGCAGCCCGGTCAACATTGATCCGCGGGGTCAATACATTGGGCAATACCAACCCGCTGTATGTTATAGACGGAGTGCCGACAACTGATCCTAATATTTTTCAGTTCATGGATCCCAATACAGTTGAGTCGGTGCAGGTGTTAAAGGACGCTTCCGCTTCATCCATTTATGGTTCCAGGGCGTCTAACGGCGTTATCATTGTAACAACAAGACAGGGAAAGAACAATGTGAGTGTAACGGTTAATTCGAGTATCTCCGTTGCATCATACAACAGGCCTCTTTCTATGATGAACACAGAGCAGTTTGGCGCTACCTTATGGCAGGCATCAGTTAACGGAGGTTCGCCGACTTCTGCTCACAGTGCGTTATATTCATTTGAAGAGCATACCGATAACGGTGTGAGGATACTGGATAAAGTTATTCCTGTCCAGTTCATTAATGGAGATCCCAATATTCCTTCAGCCAATACCGACTGGCAGAAAGAAGTATTCAAAAGAGCACTTATCTCTCAAACCAATGTAACACTCGCATCGGGTGGCCCCAGGAGCTCATCTTTGATCAGCCTTGGTTATTATTCCAATACAGGTCTGGTACTGAACAACGATTACCGGCGGTTTAGTGCCCGGATCAATAATTCATTCAACCTTTTTAATAATAAGGTTAAAGTGGGAGAGAACTTCCAGATCCTGAAATCACGTGAACGGCCAATGGGCAATGACCAGGGTGCTACAGCAGACTGGAATGCAGACGGAACAGCCAGGGCCGGACAATTGGGGACCAATACACCACTGGCTTTAACCAGGGTTATCCTTCCCATTCTGCCAGTACGGAAACTGGATGGCAGTTTTGCCGGCCCTATCGGTGCAGGATTTACCGATCGCATGAACCCTGTTTTCCTGGCAGATCTGGACAGGGATGATGTAAATAATGACCTGCAGACCTTTGGTAATATCTATGTAGAGGTAACACCGGTGCGCAACCTGGTACTGCGAACAAATTTCGGTTTGGATTATACAGAGAACTATGATGAAAATATCGAGCGTACATTCCGCCACGGCTTCATTACACGTCTTATCAATAGCTACTCAGTGGCACAGCGTCACCGTTTGAACTGGACATGGTCCAATACAGCAAACTATTCCTATACAGTAGGGAAATCACAATTCAATATCCTGGCAGGTATGGAAGCGATCAAAAACTCCACGCAGATCGTTCAAACCATCAAGCGGGGTTTTGCCATTGAAGACAGGGAATACTTCCAGTTGAGCGCAGGTACAGGTGTGGCAACCAATAAAGGGTTTTTCACCGGCAATCAACTGCTCTCTTATTTTGGAAAAATAAATTATTCATTCAGTAATAAATACCTGGTATCGGGAACGCTCCGCTACGATGGTTCTTCCCGGTTTGGCGAAAACTACAGGTATGGTCTCTTTCCTGCAGCATCCGTGGGTTGGGTGCTGAGCAGGGAAGAGTTTATGAAAAAGATGGCGCCAACACTTTCCAACCTGAAACTGCGCGTAGCAGCTGGTAAGGTAGGTAACCAGGAAATTGGCGACTACTCCCGCTTTCAACAGTATCTGACCAATTATGGTACAGTGAATGGTAACCAGGCCACCGGATCTGCTTATGATATTGGCGGTGCCAATACAGGCAATCTTCCTTCCGGATGGGTTGCTGTGAGAACAGCGAATCCTGATTTAAAATGGGAAGCGACCAGTGAGATCAATGTAGGTGTTGATTTTGGTTTCCTGAATCAAAGGCTCACAGGTTCCTTTGATTACTTTACCCGTGAAACCAAAGACATACTGGTAACGCCTCCTACTCCGGGTGCATTGGGAGAAGGTGCTGTAAAAACAGTGAATGGCGCAACGATGACCAATAAGGGATTTGAACTTAACCTGGGATACCGCGGCGGGTCTGGCGACTTTACTTATTCAATAGATGCCAACGCATCCAGGTTCAGCGATAAAATAACTTATTTGCCCTCTTCTGTAGTAAGATCGTATGTAGGTAACGTTGAAAAAACCATTCTTGGTCATTCACGCACTTCATTTTTTGGATATGTGACAGATGGAATATTCCAGTCGCAGGAAGAAGTGAACAAAGCAGCAACTCAGCCGGGAAAAGGAGTAGGAAGGATAAGATACAAGGACCTTAATGGAGATGGCGTGATCGATGCATTGGACCAGGACTGGCTGGGTACTGAACTTCCAGGCTTTACTTATGGCATCAATGTGCAATTGAATTACAAAAGATTCGGGCTGGCTATTTTTATGCGTGGCGTTTCAAATATTACTGTTAACGATGCATCTAAAACGTTTACCGACTTTTTGGGTACTAACATCGGCTCCAACAAAGGAACAAGATTGCTGGATGCCTGGACACCTCAGAATACAAATACGACCATCCCGGCTGCATCGCTGGTAAATGCAAATTCTGAAACAAGGCTTTCTGACTATTTCCTTGTTCATGGCGATTACTTTAAAGTGCAAACCATCCAATTGAATTATGCATTGCCTAACAATGTCATTTCTAAAGCAGGACTTACATCCATGCGGGTGTTCGGGATAGTAGACAATGCTATTCTGCTGTTTAAAAAATCAGGGAATAAAGCCTTCACCGGAACCGATCCTGAAACACCCGGTTCTGTTTTCCCAAGGCCCGTGCGATTTACAATAGGAATAGATGCCAGATTTTAATTTTTAAATTAACTCATTATGAAACGTAATACTTTAATTCCCGCGCTGCTTATATGCCTGATGGCAATCTCCACCACTTCCTGCAAGAAGTCTTTCCTCGATGCAAAAGTACCCGGTGTGGCATCCGGCGAGCAGTTGAATAATGTCACTAATACCGAAGCCCTGGTGATCGCTGCTTATGCAGGCCTGGGAAATGGTTACTGGAATGCATCCTGGACAAGTGATTATGTATGGGGCAGCATCCGGTCAGACGATGCATATAAGGGAGGTTCTTCTGTTTCTGACCAGGGCCAGTTGAATGACCTGGAGCAGTATAACCTTGTTACGGCGGCAGTGGGCGGATTCCAGAACAATACATGGATAGGCGTTTACAATAATATTTCACGGATCAACCTGGCATTGCGGCAACTGGATAATATTACCGATGCAGATTACATTGTATCAGGAGTCACCAATGCAAAGAAAGTAAGGCAGGCAGAGATGCGCTTCCTCCGCGGCCACTTTATGTTTGTTTTAAAAAGACTGTTCAATTATCCTGTATGGATTGAACATACAGCCACCCAGGAAGAGATCAGGACAACATCCAACCGGCAATTTACCAGCGATCAACTGTGGGATAAGATCGCTGAAGATTTTCAATTTGCTATCGACAACCTTCCTCCCACACAACCCCAGGTGGGAAGGGCCAATAAATGGGCCGCAACAGCATACCTCGCTAAAGTGCGGCTGTATCAGGCATATAAGCAGGACGAAAATCATAACGTTGTCAGCATCACTCCTGAAAGGCTCCAGGAAGTAGTGACTTTAACAGATGCAGTTATCAACTCCGGTAAATACAGTCTGGTAGATATTTATGGAAAGAAGTGGACATATGGTTATGAAAATAACAGTGAGTCAATATTTGCTGTGCAATATTCTTTTGATGACGGCACCACTTTTGGCAGAATAGATTTGGAACATGGGCTCAACTATAATATGGCACCTGAATATGGTTGCTGCTCATTTCACCCGGCGAGTCAAAACCTTGTAAATGCATTTAAGACAGATATGGTTACCGGCCTTCCGAAGTTTGAAACTTTCAACAACACGGAAATGAAAAACCCTGCCGATTTTGAATCGCCGGTTAATACGGTTGATCCACGGCTTGATCACACCGTAGGTGTCATATCCCATCCTTTCAAATATGATGTTGGCTTTGTGGCTCAACCTTCCTGGGCAAGATCTCCGGCAGTGTATGGCAGCTTCCTGACAATGAAAGAAATTCAATTGCCCAGCACCAATGCGATCAGGAAAGCCGGAGCTTTCTTTGGTACTGCGCAGAACTGGGACATCTTGCAATATAATGACGTGTTGCTGATGAAAGCAGAAGCGCTTATAGAGTTGGGGCAACAGGAGCTGGCCCGTCCTTTAATTAACCAGATCCGTGAAAGAGCAGAAGCTTCCGAAGCCTGGACCACTTATCCTGCCGGACATCCCAAAGCAGGGCAAGGATTTTCCAGCTACAAGATAGCCCAGTATGATGGAGTCAATCTTCCCTGGACAAAAGAAAATGCCCGCAAAGCGCTTCAGTGGGAAAGAAGACTGGAATTTGCCATGGAAAGCCCCCGTTTCTTTGATCTTGTGCGCTGGGGCATAGCAGCTGAAACCATCAACGCTTACCTGGCAGTAGAAAAAACAAGACGGAACCATTTGAGCAGTGCCGTTTTCACTAAAGGCAGAGACGAGTACCTGCCTATACCACAGGCGCAGATAGACCTGGTAGATGGCCTTTACACACAGAATCCAAAATATTAATCCCGAAACAGAACCAATATGAAACGTCATCAGCAAATGACAGGAAAAATATTCAGCGTGGCCGGCTTGTTTATGCTACTGACTTATGGAAATAATTTACAAGCACAGGCAGACCAACCGCCCTATATTTCTCCTGTACCGAAATACAGTTTCCCCAATACACTTACTGAGCAAGTAACTGAACTTAAAAACAATCCGCTCATGAAGCGGTTTGCAGCATCGCGCAAAAAACAGGCAAGCGATCCTTACCGTCCTTTCTATCATTTTGTAAGCCCTGAAAGTACCATGAATGATCCCAATGGTCTGAGCTATTGGCAGGGCAACTGGCATTTATTTTACCAGGCATATCCTCCGGAAGATAAACGGCAGCATTGGGGCCATGCAATAAGCAAGGACCTGGTGCATTGGGAAGATCTGCCTTATGCCATATATCCAAGCCCTGAGCGTGCTGTTTTTTCCGGCAGTGTATACGTGGAAGATGGCCGTGCCATAGCTATGTATCATGGCACTGAAGTAGGGAATATGGTGGCAACATCCAGCGATCCATTGTTATTGAATTGGGAGAAGGTAACAGGGAATGCAGTTATTCCACTGCGCAGCAAAACAGGTTTTCCCCTTCCATATAGTGTATTTGATCCTTCTATATGGAAATCGAATGGTGTGTATTATTCACTGTCTGCAGGAAAGGCACCGAAAGGGCCCGGAGGACGGCAGATACCAGTAGGATATTTGTTCCGCTCCAAAGACCTGGCTAATTGGGAATACATGCATGAGTTTGTAGAGAACGATCGCTTTACGCTGATAGGCGACGACTATGCATGCCCTTACTTTTGGCCAATAGGAAATCGCTATATCATGCCTTTCTTTAGTCATATGAGTGGCGGGCAGTATCTATTGGGAGATTATGATACACTGCGCAACAAATTTGTGGTCACCCATGGAGGAAAATTCAATTTTGGACCGGCAAGCCCCTCAGGCGTGCATGCTCCCTCTGCTGTTTCGGATGGTAAAGGAGGCGTGATCATCATATTTAATATGAACCCGGGAAAACCTACCGGCGAATGGAACCAGATAATGACGCTTCCCAGAAGATTGACATTGGCTGGGAGTGATGAGATTTTACAGGAACCGGCTGGTGATATTGAGTCGCTAAGATATGCCCGCCAGGAGGTGAAGCCCATGACGCTTCCGGCCAATAAAGAAGTTGTGCTGAAGAATATCAAAGGCAATGCGATGGAACTTAACCTGGAGATCGATCCTGGAAAAACGCCGGTGCTTGAACTGAACGTATTGCGATCAGAAAATAAAGAAGAATACACTCGTATCGTATTTATGAAAGACAGAGGCATGGGTCCTGGCCGGAACTACCGGTATGGTGAGATCGCTCCACTCAGAACGGAGCAACCCAATCAGCCACAGGCTCCGCCAGCTTCCAATCCCCCGGTAAGAGAAGATCTCATTATCCTGGAAACAGCCAATTCATCGCAACACCCGGACGTAAACCCGCGTGCGCCTGAAACAGCCTCATTTATGATGAAGGAAGGGGAGACCTTAAAACTCAGGGTTTTCATTGATAAAAGTGTAGTGGAAGTTTTTGTAAATGGTAAGCAGTGTGTTGCTGCCCGTGTGTATCCGAGCCGTAAAGATGCTGTGGGCGTTTCCCTGCTGTCTCATGGTCAGAGCAGCGAGTTGAAATTGTTTGAAGCATGGCAAATGAAAAATATTTATGAATGATCAATAGGTAGTGATGAAAAGAAGATCTCTGTTAATAGGCGTTTTATTTCTTTCCCTTCCGGTAATGGTCTTAAAACCTGGTGTGCTGCACGCACAGTCTGAGAGACCGGATTATACATCAAAGGTTCCCCAGTTCACTTTCCCGCGCACACTGGAAGAACAGGAAGCGGCATTGAAGACGAATCCTTTGATGATGCGGCTTAATGAAGCGCGTAAAAAATTATCAACAGATAAATTCCGCCCGGTATATCATTATGTGAACCCGGAGGGCCGGCTGAATGATCCTAATGGGCTTTGTTACTGGCAGGGCAACTGGCATTTGTTTTACCAGGCTTATCCGCCTGAAGATCCGCGGCAACATTGGGGTCACGCTATCAGCAAAGATCTTGTTCACTGGAAAGATTTACCCTATGCTATTTATCCAAACCCGGAAAAACAGGTGTATTCTGGTTCCACGCTCGTAGAGCAAAACAGGGTGATTGCCATGTATCATGGAACAGGGGTTGGAAATATGGTAGCTGTGTCTGGTGATCCCCTGTTGTTGAATTGGGAGAAGGTTGCGGGAAAAGCAGTGATACCTTCAACAAGTACAACTGGCTTCCCGCTTCCTTATAGCATCTTTGATCCTTCCATTTGGAAAAAGGATAGTATCTATTATGCCCTTTCAGCAGGAAGGGTTCCGGAAGGACCGGGAGGTAGGCCAGTGAGAGCTGATTATTTATTCCGCTCGAAAGACCTGGTGAATTGGGAATACCTGCATGAGTTTGTGCAGGGCGACCGCTTCACCCAGATCGGCGATGATGGGGCCTGCCCTTATTTCTGGCCGATAGGCAACCGTTACATCATGAATTTTTTCAGTCACATGAGTGGTGGGCAATACCTGTTGGGAGATTATGATAAACAACATGACAAGTTCATTGTGACTTCCGGAGGAAAATATAATCATGGTGCTGTAAGTCCTGCTGGCGTGCACGCACCTTCTGCAACGCCTGATGGTAAAGGTGGGGTGATCATTGTTTTCAATATGAACCAGGGACGTCCCACAGAAGGCTGGAATCAGATCATGAGCCTGCCGCGAAGGCTTACCTTGCTTTCTGCAGATGAATTAGGCCAGGAACCGGCCGGTGATATGGCGTCGCTTCGCTACGATGCCACACAGGTTGATGCTATGAAACTATCAGCAGGTAAAGAGATCGTCTTGAAACAAGTAAAGGGCAATGCTCTTGAGATAGAGGCGGAGATCGATCTTCAAACTGCGCAGATGGTGGAACTGAATGTGCTGCGTTCTCCCGGTAAGCAGGAATACACACGGATCATGTTTTATAAAGAAAAAGGGTTTTCCCAGGGCCTGGAATATAAAGCAGCACCTGGCACAGCATCGATGCCGCAGGACCTCATCCGCTTGTTTACAGGTGATACTTCATCAATTTCTGTTCCTGTAGCAGCCAGGCAGCGGGCAAGTCTTATTTCGATTGAAACATCCAATTCATCCATCCTCCCTGATGTAATGATGCGACCGCCTGAAACTGCCCCGGTTAAATTATTGCCGGGCGAAACTGTTAAGCTCCGTGTTTTCATAGATAAAAGCGTGGTGGAGGTTTTTGTGAACGGTAAACAATGTGTGGCAGTCCGCGTATACCCTGGAAGGGATGACAGCAATGGAGTTTCCATCAAATCAATGGGCGGTGATGCTGAACTGAGATCACTTACTGCCTGGAAAATGAAAAGCATTTATAATGACTAGCAACTTATTTTTCATTCTTAAAAGGGTAAAAATGAAAGCAACCTTTTTGTTCTTGCCGTTGGCTGTGCTATCTCTTTCTTCAAAGAATGTTTTAGCACAAGACAGTTTACGCAGTATCAAAATCCAAAAAGGCCAGGTATATCTGAACCTGCCTGTCAGTGAATCAAACCCTTTAACAAAGACAAGTATCAAATATGAAGGGAAATTGCTGGATCAGTTTACCCTGAAACTGACCAGTGGAAAACCGGATTACTGGGTGTTTTTTGATGTATCTCCTTACCAGGGAAAGACCTTGACAGTGGAGATATCGAATGTGCATATACCCATAGCAGGAGCATTTACCAACATTACGCAGGGCAGTAACAGGAACACGACAATGACACCGGAAGAAAGGGCAAAAGCTTTGCAAATAATTTTTGCAGGTGACCGGTTTCCCGGGCAGGACAGTGTGTACAGGGAACTAAAACGCCCACAGGTGCATTATTCTGCACAGAGGGGATGGATCAATGATCCCAACGGCCTGATCTATTATAATAACGAATACCATCTGTTTTATCAGCATAACCCTTATGGGTGGGCCTGGGGCAATATGCATTGGGGGCATGCTACCAGCAAAGACCTGGTACACTGGAAGGAGTTGCCTGAAGCGATCTATCCTTTTGGAGAAAGGGATGCTGCTTTTTCAGGATCAGCCATTGTAGATCCAATGAATACGTCAGGCTTTAGAAAAAATGGAATAGATCCACTTATTGCGGTTTATACAAGCACAGGCCGGGGTGAGTGTCTTAAACTCAGCTATGATAATGGAAAAACGTTTACTGAGTATGATGGCAATCCCATTTTAAAACACCAGGGACGTGATCCCAAAGTGTTTTGGTATGAGCCAGGAAAGCATTGGGTGATGGTGGTATGGGATTTTGGAAGAACAAAGTTGATGTCGACCCGTGATACAGTTATCATCAATCAGCATGTTATTTATACTTCCCCTGATCTGAAAAACTGGATTTATCAATCCGGTGTGGATGGCTTCTTTGAATGTCCTGAATTGTTTGAGCTTCCGGTAGAAGGCCAGCCTGGCCAAAAAAAATGGGTGATGTATGATGCCACAGGAAGGTACCTGCTGGGTGATTTTGATGGCAAGAAATTTTCCGTCACCCAGCAGATGAGGCAATATGATTTTGGCGGCGGTTATTTTTATGCTTCTCAAACCTATAATAACACACCTGATCACCGTCGTGTTCAGGTAGGCTGGGGGCGTGGTATTATACAGACAGACATGCCTTTTAACCAGGCCATGCTTTTCCCCACAGAATTAAGATTGAAGGAATCATTTGACGGCATCAGGCTTTGCCCCGAACCTATCAAAGAGATAACATCGCTTCATAAGAACAGCCAGGTGTTGTCAGGAAAAATGCTTCGGGTTAATGCCGGGGTATCCGTGCCTGTAAGTGGAGAGCCTTTGCATGTAAAGGCTGTTTTTGAAAAAGGGGATGCCAGGGAGTTCGGATTGAATGTACTGGGGTATGAATTGTCGTATAATAGCCTGCTGGGCGAGTTTTCAACAATACAAGGCGAGAAGAGTATTAAAACGAACTATGTAAACCCCGGTTCTGAGGAATTCATCATCGAAGCCATTGTAGATAAAAATATACTGGAAGTGTTTGTGAATGGCGGTGAGTTGTATTACGCTATGCCGTTCAATGGAGATAAAAGTAAAGTGGTAGAGGTATTTATCAAAGGGCGTGGCAATAGCAGTAAAGCATTGCTGAAAAAGCTGGAAGTGCATGAACTGAACTCTATCTGGAAAGAATAAGCAAAACATATGCTACGTTGGTTTTTAATATGGATGTTTGTTGTGGTAACGGGGGCGGCTGCCTTTGCACAAAAAGGCAAGCTGCCTCCTTTCAGAATGGTACAGGAGAATGGAGTAGTTTTTAAGGCAGAACAGCTTCCGGTTGGCAAGCCAATACTACTGGTTTATTTTTCCCCTGACTGTGATCATTGTGCTGTTTTGGCCAAACAACTTTTTAAGCAAGGCAACCCGTTTAAAAAAGCCTCGATTGCGATGGTTACTTTTTTACCATTGGATAAAGTTGCACAGTTTAACCATAAGTATGCTACCAGCACCTTTAAAAATGTGTTTGTTGGAACGGAGGGAAGCTCCTTTTTTCTGCGTAAGTATTTTGGGATTATGGATATGCCTTTTGTTGCGTTGTATGATAAGGATGGGAACCTTTTGCAAAAGTATGAAAGGGATATTCCGTTTGATAGTCTTTCCTTTAGGTTAAGGCAATTATAAACGGCTTCCGCGCATAGCGACTTCCGGAGTATGATCAGTATTGCCTGTCGTTTTTACAGTTTTTTCTTTTCAAGAGAAACACTGGTAAGGGAACGGAGAAAGTTTTCAATATCCTGCTTATCCTGTTCCGATAAATTCAGCGGCTTTGCCAGCAAGGTATCCCTGTTCACAGGATCTCCCACCACTTTGTCGGGCTGATCATAATAATCAATCACTTCACGCAATGTTTTAAACATGCCATTGTGCATATAGGGAGCTGTTAAGGCAATATTCCTTAATGGGCCGATTTTGAACATGCCTAAGTCTGCCGTGTTTTTGGTAAGGGCAGCCCGGCCACTGTCGTTTAAATTTTTTCCGTTGAACAAGCCGATATTCCTGAATTCGGTATTGCTGAAATCCGTTCCAAAATGACATTTAACACATTTTGCATCGCCGTTGAACAATTCAAAACCCCTTTTAACCGATTCGCTTACGGCAGATTCACTGTCGTTCGTCTTCCACTCATCAAATGGAGAATCGCTTGTTTCCATAGAATGCTGAAACGCCGCTAATGCTTTACCCAGGGTTTTTACCGAAGGTTTTTCACCGAATATTTGTTGGAACGCTGTATTATAGAATTCGTTTTTTGTCAAACGTTCTATGGCGCTGTCTATCGGCAAATTCATTTCTAAAGGGTTAGTGATAGGGAACATGGCCTGTGCTTCAAGTGTTGTGGCCCTCCCATCCCAGAAAAAGAAAGCAGCGGAATTCAAATTCATTGCCGATGGTGTATTACGCACACCCATTCTGCCAAATACTCCCGGACTTACAGCACTGGTATCGGCAAATGCAAATTCCGGTTTATGACAACTGGCGCAACTGATCTTTTTATTGGATGATAAAATGGTGTCAAAGAATAATTGTTTACCCAGGGCAATATCATCTTTGGGCAATGCATTGGCATTGCTGCAGAATGAATTGGACAATACCACTACACCAGCTATAAGTAATGTGACAATGAAATAAATTTTCATGATACTGCTTTTTAGTATGCAATGGGCTTTTATTTTTTTATACGGTGCAGCACTGTGCCATCCATATCGATCCGCCGTGGCTCACAACTGTCTTCAATAGCTTTGAAACGGATAGAATCGCCACCGAGGAAGTCAATTGTGTAAGTGCCATAATATTCTCCGTTTCCGCCGCAGATAGGGTCATAAGATCTCAGCGTATCATTTTTAAAGGTTGACTTTCCGCTGCTGAATAACTTCCCGTCTACATAGTAATCATGTGTGCCATTATTGCGGAAACGCACTTCAGCCAAGGGGCCGCTTTTGAACTTTAAGCTCCATTTACCGTAAATGTTGTGATCATTATTACTTTGCCGGCAGGAAAAGAACAGTATGCTTATCAGGAAACAAAAAGTGAGTTTCATAAAAGAAGGTTTAATGGTTGATGGTTATTTTTTTACTCTTTTCATGGCTACCCCATTGGAACCATGGATTCTTTCCTGGCAGGTATCCTGCAGCATCTTAAAGCTCACAGAATCCTTATAATAAGTTAGTTTGTATAATCCTTCATATGCCATATCACAATTGCCATCTCTGAAGTAGATGGAGTCGCCTACTGTGCGATACTTACCACTCACGACCAGTTTACCGTCAATAAAAGCATCGTAAGTGCCATTGTCTTTAAAGCGGCCAATGACCAGGTACGGTTTCCCCTGATTATCCAAATGTGCATCCCATTCACCCGCGATATTATGATCGGGTTGTTCTTCCGGGGCATTATTACAGGCGCTGAAAATGAGGATCAGGCTCAATACGGCAAGGAGTTGTTTCATGTTTGATTGTTTACTGGTGCTGATAAATATTTTTCAAAACTATATGCTGCAATAAAAAAAGGCATTTGCGGTTGTTGCAAATACCTTTGAACATGTTGTGACCGGAATTATTGATTTACAGACTTTTGCTGTTGTTGCAGCAATGTTTGTTTTTGTTGCGCGATCAGGAAATGGCTCCTTGTTCCGGAACAGCACTGGGCGGGTAGCCAAAATGTTTTGAAAAGGCAGTGGAGAAATTGGCGGGATTGGTATAGCCTACTTTGTAACAAACTTCAGCCACTGTGGCCGCATGTTGCTGCAGCAGGTCGTGTGCGCGTTGCATGCGGATCATGCGGATCAATTCACCAGGACTTTGATCTGTCAGATCTTTCAATTTTCTATGAAGTTGGGTGCGGCTCAAACCAATTTTCCTTCCCAGGAAATCAGTACTCAGCTGGTCATTGTCCAGATCGTCTTCGATAGCTGTACGCACTCTTTCAAGGAATTTCTTTTCTATGGAAGGCAGTTCTTCTGTAACCGTGATCCAGTTATTGCCTTTGCTGTACTTTTTACGTAACTGCTGCCGTGAGCGGATCAGGTTCTCTATCAATGCCAGCAATTCTTCTTTGTCAAAAGGTTTGGAAAGATAGGCGTCGGCGCCAGTCTCAATCCCCTGTATGCGGCTATCGCGGTCAGTTTTGGCTGTAAGCATGATCACAGGGATATGGCTGGTGCGCTCGTCCGTTTTTAAAGCGGCGCAGAGTTCATACCCGTTTTTACGGGGCATCATCAGATCAGTGATCACCAGGGTGGGAATGGATTCCAGTGCTGTTTTGATCCCATCTTCACCATCCTTTGCAATAAGCACTGTATAATTTTCCGGTAAAGAGAGTGAGATGAACTGTCTTAACTGTTCATTGTCTTCCACTACCAGTATGGTGGTGGCATCGGGCTCCGTTGCAGGCATTGCCTCTTTTTCATGCACATATTCCGATGCATGATTATTTTGTGTGTTTAAGGCAGTTCTATCATAGTTTGTGCCTTCTTCTATTTCTTTATAGGGCAGCACTACTGTAAATGTTGTTCCTGTGTGCAAAGCGCTGCGTACAGAAATGGAGCCTCCCAGTAATTCTGTCAATTCCTTGCACAAGGCCAGACCAATCCCTGCGCCTTCCCTTGATCTTGTATCCGTTGCATCTGCCTGGTAAAAGCGGTCAAATACATAAGGCAGTTTTTCCGGCGCGATGCCTATACCATTGTCCTGTACATTTATTTCAAGCTGATTACCGGGCTTTTTTATGAATGAAACAGTAATAATGCCCTTATCCGTAACAAATTTAAATGCATTCGAGAGCAGGTTTTGCAGGATCTTTTCCAGTTTATCCGGATCAGCACTGATCAGCAATTCCCGGGTATCAGTATGAAACGAAAGTTGCACTCCTTTGTGTTCAGCCAGCGAACTGAATTGTTGAATATGAAGACGCATCCACCGGATCACATCCAGGGGTTCATTTTTTATTTCCATTTGTCCGCTCTCCAACCGGCTAAGGTCAAGCAACTGGTTTACCAATTGCAATAGCCGCTCGCTATTTTGTAGAATGAACCCAGCGTATTGGCGAGCTGCATCTGTATCTGCCTGGCGCAACAACTCTTTTGCCGGGTTGGTGATCAGGGTGAGCGGGGTCCTGAACTCGTGGGTAAGATTTACAAAAAAGCGCGACTTCACTGCATCCATTTCTTTCAACTGCTCTGCCTGCTGCCGCACTTGTGCTGTACGCTCCAGTACGGTTTTTTCCAATTGAGTGGCATGTTCAGTTATGAGACGGTTCTTTTCCTGCTCCTGCGCCAGGTTTGCATCGGTCAATTTCTTGTTTTCTTCCAACTGTTTTTCCAGGCTGCGGTTAGTGGAAGCCACATCCAATGCGATGTAAATGGAAAATAATACAGGCATTAACAGGTTGCCCCATGCAAAAGCTATCATTACTTCTTCGAAAGTGAACCAGCCAAACTGGTTCGATCCCACAAAGACTCCCATTACGTAAAACAGGATCAACCCTGAAGCGATCAGCCATAATTTTTTATTTCCTTTTCTGATAGCTTTTATAATGGCTATCATCGCATCGGTATATACGACCAATGCAAACAGCATCTGGTACCAGTTTGTCAAAGATGTTTTGAAAGGACTGTAATACACATCATACCAATCAATCCAAACCCAGATGGCCAGTGCTAAAGTGAAAAATACGATTATGATCATTCTCCCGCGGGGAATCTTTTCATAAGCAGCAGCATATAAGAGCAGGGCGCCAAAACTTAAATGCAAAAGAACAAAACCAATAAAAAGCTTGGTGTAGAATGCCTGCAATTGGGGGTCTGTTGCCGCCACAGTCTGATATCTTGCATAAAGCCCAATGACCACCACGGAAACAAACAATACATAATATAGATTTATCTTCTTTTTGGGATAGAAAATAAACAACAGCAGATGCAACAGGATAAGGATACAGGCAGCTGATGCGCTCAGCAAAAGATAATCCATGAAGCGTTGCGACTCTTTTTGCGCCGCATTCATCTGGTGCAGGTCCTGTATAGATGAGTTGAAGCCAACAAAATTCGGAAAGAAATTACCGTAATGGCTATAGCGGATTGCGAGAAGGTGTGGCAGGGTATCGGTGATTGCAAGTGGTATGGTAAGATAGGGATTCCTGACAGACTGCATGGTTTCTTTGGAGTGCCCGAGCTGACCCAGCGTCATGATCTTTTTTCCATCAAAATAGGTCTCGGAAGCTGCATCATGATTGAGATACAGCCCCCAGGTGTTTGTGGAGGTCAGGTCTGATTTTTTGACCCAGATACGGAACCAGCCAAAACCCGTCCAGCCTTTAGGGATATCTGCTCTCTTAAATTTCCCCTCACCGAAATTGGTACCTGCAATGACATCCCAATGATTGTCCTCGTAAACCGGGCTGGCCCAGGCCAGGCTATCTCCGGGATGAAACTTCCACTGGCGGTTATCCAGCCGTAAGGGCCTGACATTATTACTATCTGAAAGTATTACCGGATTATGTTGTGCAAAGGTGGATAGGAATAAAAAACTGCCGATGATCGTAAGGACCCAACAGAGTGGATTTTGTTGACTGATATGACCATTACTTTTAGTACCGGCAGTAAACATATTCAATAGCAGACTGGTGAGTAGTGGAAGTTACGAAAGTTTAGTAAGCGCCGATCCTTTATGAGCTGCAATATGATCCGTTTTACTGCTTTTGATCTCGTATTGCGGATCATCTTCCGTGGCATGATGGGTATAGCCTTTATAGTCAAAATCCTTTGTATGTACTTTTATTATCGTGCCGGATACCCTTCCTGCTTCGGAGTTCCAGCTTACCTGATCACCAACCTTAAATTTTTTTGCCATGATCAACCCGGTTTTATTGATTAAATAAATCTCCATCAAAATAAAATACCTGATCACCCACCACTCGCGCAGGTGATGTATATGGATGTTCTTCTGTTTTGCCTTTTGCCATAATGTGCAATACTGTCCACCCTTTTGCTTTTAAGTAGTCGGATACCATGGACCGGTGACAGCGCCACCAAACTGCTTCAGCGCACATATAAGCCGTCCGCTGTTTCAGGGCAATTGCTTCCAGCTCTGTTATTGCTTTCCCGAATTCATCCGTTTCCATATAATCAGCATAGCCTCTGAAAGATTCATTACGCCAGCGGTTATTTTTTGAATTCATCTGTACCTTTCTTCTGCCACCCAGCCCTTCGAGGTGGATATAATTGATCCCGGCTTTTTGCAATTCTCCGGCCAGTTGTTCTTTATTAAAGCCAGGATATTTTCGTGAACCGGGGAAGCGCCTGATATCAACCAACGTTTTGATATCAAATGATTGAAGGATGCTGATAAAATCATTCACGCTATGGGTGGAATGACCTATGGTATAAATGGTGTTCTTTTCCGGCATTTTGCAATTACTTTACAGAGAGCGGGGAAGTTCCTTTGTTGGAAGGTCAGGCTATACGAAAATGTAACTGCAATATCCAGTCCATTTCAGCGCCCGCCGGTACCTTTAAGCACCTTTATTGCCCGCTTCTCTTTAAAATTAAAAGTTTAAACCACTTCTTTATGTATTTTTCCCAAAAATAGAGAACAGCGCAATGGCTATTGAATGCCGGAAACGATATATCGATTACTTTAAACAGCCATATTTGCTTTTACTGGCCTTACTATGCAGTGTCAATACACTACTCGCACAGTCCTCAGAAAAAAGCCAGGCCGCTCGTGAAAGGATCAATACATTAAATCAAACCGCAAAAAAACTCAACAGCGACTCTACTGCCCAGGCCCTGATCCTGGGTCATGAAGCCTACCTGCTGGCCGTTAAGGAAAATGATAAGCTTTTGCAGGCGCAAACCATGCTCACGCTTTCGGAAGGGTACTTATATGATGATAGTTACGATATGGCTTTGCAATATGCTTATGATGCGTTGGATATTTTTCAATCTTTAAAAGATCAGGCTGGAATTGCAGATGCTTACACCCTGTTAGGATGGCTTTTTTATGATACGGAAAATCCCATTCTATCTATGGACTATCACCAAAAAGCAGAGAAACTGGTTGTTGCCGGTACAGATATTAAAAAGAAAGCGACCGCTCTCAATGCGATAGGATTGGTATTTCAGATGATGAACAATAGTGATTCTGCCAAGGTATATTTTCAAAAAACCATAGCCATTGCCGAAAAAAATAAAATAAACACTATTCTCGGAGCTGCATTGAACAACCTGGGGATCTGTGAAAATATGTTAGGTCAATACCCACAAGCCATTGCCCATTTTGAAAAAGCCATGGAAATGGAAGCCATCGACAGCAAGCATAACCGGCTGCCGCTGGCTGAAATACAAAACCAGTTGGCCTATTCTTTCCTGAAACTGAATAATTATAAAAAAACCGATTCGCTTTTGATAAGTGCACGCAGCATTATCGATGCGTCCACATCCAATACGCGGAAGGAGAAGCTATTGGACAACCTGCATACCTCAGCATTACTGTATCAGGCAACAGGTAATTATCAGCGTGCTTTTGATTGCCTGCAGCAATATATCGCCACCAATAATGAGATCGTTTCCCGCAATAAAACGGAAATGGTAGATGCCCTGCACCTGAGAAGAGAGACGCAAGCCCGTGAAAAACAGATCAATGAGCTGAATGCACAGAAAGAACTGCGGTCTTTTCAACGCAATGCCCTGGCGGCGGGCCTGGTACTTTTGGGCATCATCGGGTTCTTATTATACAGCCGGCTGCGGCGTAAACAACAGCGCGACAAGGAAATGGAGGCCATGAAAAGATTGCTGATAGAAAAAGAACTGGATGAAACCCTGCATGAAAAAGAGGCGCTCACCGATAAATTGGGTTTTAAAGACCAGAACATAAAGGAATATGCATTACTACTTACACATAATGATGAGTTGCTGAAAAATTTCATCCAGGAAACCAGTCACCTGATGACCGAAGATGCAGATATCAAAAGCATGCCCAATTCGTATAATAAGCTGGTTAAAAAGTTTTTACAGGATCTGGAGCAACATGCTAATGATAAAACCCTCCATTTATCTTCCGACGATGCCCATGCAGATTTCTTCTTCAATCTATTGCAGAAATATCCCCACCTTACAGAAAATGAACGAAAGCTTTGTGCGCAGATCAGGTTGAATTTATCCTCCAAAGAGATTGCTGCGCTGAATAATATCTCCGTTAAATCAGTGGAAATGGCCCGCTACAGGCTGAGAAAACATTTTGGATTACAGAAAAATGAGGACCTGAACGCCTTTATAAGATCGTTTTAATAAATTGACAGCCAATTTATTAAAAATGATGTAGAGGTGATGTAGAGGTGGGTAGAGGGCCATGTAGATGCTAAAAATAAGGCCTCGGTAACCCTAAGTCATAAGTTTAGGCTACGCTGAAATGCACGCGTTTTTGTTGTCAACGCCAAAAGCAAAATGCATAGCCGCGTTTTTTAAAATCATTTTAGAAAACTATTATTTATGCTTATGACTCGATTGATTGCCTGGCGCAAAAGGCCATTAGCCTTTTGTCTTCTCTATTTTTTGTTTTCCCTTTTATATAATACAGGATATGCCCAGACTGCTTCTGTGTCGGGTGTTGTTCTGGACGCCTCCGGTACTCCGGTTGCCGGAGCTACCATTACCGTCAAAAATGGTTCGGGCTCCGCTGTTGCCAATGATGGAGGACGTTTTACCATTAATACCTCCACTCCCAATCCCGTATTGGTTGTAACAGCAGTGGGATATACCACCAAAGAAGTGGCAACCGAAGGAAAAACGGAGGTGCAGATCACCCTGGAGTCGACCACTAAACAAATGGATGAGGTAGTGGTGGTGGGTTACGGTACCCAAAAGCGGGGCAACCTTACCAGTGCTGTTTCTTCCGTGAAAGGGGATGTTGTTAGCAAAATGGCTACCAATAACCCCATTAATGCTTTGCAGGGAAGGGTAGCAGGTTTGTCTATTACCAGTCCTGGCGGCAACCCCGGGCAAATGTCTGACGTGCGTTTGAGGGGTATCAGTACGTTTGGCGGCCACCAGCCATTGTATATTATTGATGGAGTGGTTGGTGATCCTTATTATTTGAGTAACAATGATATAGAATCGATAGAAGTGTTGAAGGACGGTGCTGCTGCATCTATTTACGGTTCCAATAGTGCTAACGGTGTGGTCATCATCACTACCAGGAAAGGTAAAAAAGGCGAACCTGTTATCGACTTCAGCAGCTACTATGGCCAGGCAAAGCCGACCAGCAAATATGATTTGCTGGATGCTGAAGGCTATAAAAAAGTTCACCGTATGATGTATGAAAATGCCGGCAGTACACAGCTTCCTGCTTACATTACCAATAATACAGGTGTTAACACAAACTGGCAGGACCAGGTTAACCAGACCGGTATTGCCCAAAACTATAATGTAGGTATCAGGGGCGGCAGTGACAATGTGAAATATGGCATCAGTGGTGACCTTACGGATGAAAAAGGAACATTGATAGGTTCCAACTTCAACAAAAAAACGATCCGTGCTACCAATGAAATCAAAAAAGGCATATTGACGGTAGAAAACAACCTCCTTTACTCCTCTACCAAATCCGAAGCATACAAGTTTGACCTCCGGGATGCGTATTTCCAATCTCCGCTGCTGCCAGTATTCGACCCCAACGAACAATATGGATATGCTTTAACGGCAAACGGATTACCCAGGTTTCAAAACCCTGTTGGTTATGCCCATTATGTAGATGGCTATACCAAAACGCAATATCTGGCGGATAACCTGAAGATCAGGTTGCAATTATTCAAAGGTTTTAGCTACACAGCCCAGTTGAACTATATCAGTGCCAACAGCTTTGACTATTCGCACCACCCGCCATTCAGGGCCAATGCCAATGATCCTGCTGTTTCCTATCCTTATGTTTATAATAGCCGTTCCAATTATAAAGAGCAGCAAATGGAGCATTTGCTCAATTATGACTGGAAAAAAGGTGATCACAGCATCAAAGTGCTGGCCGGCTATTCTGCACAGCAAAAAACAAACGAATACCTGAGCGTAACAGCAGATGGTAAAACGGTTGTAAGATCTGTGGTAAATGGTTCTATCGTGGAAAAAGAAGTGGCAGGCGGTTTTTCCAATCCTGATTTTAATACGATCAATGCAGGCCTGGGTGGCACATTTGGTGCAGCCGGCTCCAATAATAAATATGTACGTCTTTCCACTTTCGGCAGAATTAACTATGACTATGCCGGAAAATACCTGGTACAGGTAAGTGTAAGGCGTGACGGTTCTTCCATTTTCGGACAGAACAATCAGTTCGGAACATTCCCTTCTGTTTCTCTTGGCTGGAATATGCACAGGGAATCTTTCATGGAGAATATCGACTGGCTGAATGTATTAAAACTCAGGGCAAGCTATGGGGAGTTGGGTAATGAAGGTGCTTTAGGTTATTATGATCACCAGGCATTGATCACCACCAGAAATACCTGGTCAGGTGGTTATGTGCAAGGGTCCGGAGCTACACCCTGGCCCGGTTCTGCAAGCTATAACCTGCAAAACCGTGATCTGAAATGGGAAACCAACAAATCAACCAATATCGGTGCTGACTTTGCTTTATTCCGTAATAAGCTTACCGGTTCTTTGAACTATTTTAATAACAAGACCAAGGGCTTATTGATCACTAAAGAAGTCCCTCCATCTGCAGGGGTGAATGATCCGATCTTAAACGTGGGCACTATCTCCAATAAAGGTATTGAACTGGAACTGACGTACAACTACACAAGGAATGACTGGAATATAGGCATTACCGGCTCTGTTACTCATATCAAAAACGAAGTAGTTAAACTGGCACAACCTGATCAGACCCTGTATGGCACCGGATTGAAATTCGGAACAGACCATATCCCTACTCAAACCAAAGAAGGAACTGAAATAGGTGCTTTTTACCTGTACACCGCTGATGGCATTTTCCAATCTGATGCAGAAGCTGCTGCTTATGTAAATAAAGACGGCGATCCATTGCAGCCTGATGCAAAAGCCGGCGATATCAGGTTTGTAGACTCCAACGGAGACGGTGTGATTGATGAGAATGATAAAACCTATAAAGGCTCTGGTTTCCCTAAACTGGAATATGGATTGAACGTGTCAATCAATTATAAAAATTTTGATTTCACTGCATTCTTCCAGGGTGTAAGTGGCAACAAAATATACAACGGTTACCGCTTTGAACTGGAAGGCATGGATGCCGGACGTAATTTCCTTACATCCACTTTAAATGCCTGGACTCCGCAAAATACCAATACCGATATGCCCCGTGCAATACTGGCTGATCCTAATGGTAACAACCGCGAATCAACCCGCTTCCTGGAAAATGGCGGTTATTTAAGAATGAAGTTGCTGCAACTGGGCTACACACTTCCAGCCTCTGCTACCAATTTTGCCAAACTGAACAGGGTGCGCTTTTATGTAGCTGCTCAAAACCTGTTCACTATTACCAAATACAGCGGACTGGATCCTGAAGTTGGTACGTTCAACCCGCTTAATACAGGGGTGGACCGTGCACTGTATCCGCAAAATAAAAGATGGTTGGTTGGCCTTCAGATCGGTTTGTAAACCAGGGTAATTCATTGATTAAAAAATCATCCCGAAACGGGTAAACAAAAAATATTCAAATGAAAAAGAGCATAATTCCGGTGTTGGCTTTTGCAGTGGCAACGTCTTTGTGGTCATGCAGTAAAGACAATCTTAACCAATTGGCGCCGGACCAATTGACCACAGATAATTTCTGGACATCAAAAGATAAAGCGTTGTCCGGCCTTTCCGCTGCCTATTCACAACTGGAAAGTTTTGTAGGCTGGGACAACTATGTAGAAGCAAGATCGGTTCGTGAATTTTACAGGGAAGATTATGTTGTACCGGGAGCTGATGCGTACAACTATTCCTGGTGGCTTGATCATTATAATTTCGCTTTCACGTCCGGCAACTATGCCATCGATCTTTTATGGAGGGATAATTACAAAGGCTTAAACTTTTCCAACCAGGTACTGGAAGGTATCGAAAAAATCCCTGCCGGTGGAATTGATGATGCCAGCAAAAAGCAAATTATTGCTGAAGCAAAATTCCTGCGTGCATATTATCATTTCAAACTGTTGACCAATTTTGAAAAGATAATCCTGCGCGATAAAGTGCCTGTATCAGAAGCCGATCTTACCAAAGGCCTTTCTGAAAGAAAAGATGCTTATGATATGATCCTGGCCGACCTTGCTGCCGCAGAAACAGATCTGCCCTTGAAAAGCGAACGGCCAGCAGCTGAAGCCGGCAGAATTACCAAAGGCGCGGCACAGGCATATATTGGAAAAGTGAATTTGTACCGTGCAGCAGAAGATCAAACAAATGCAGCTGCTTATTACACAAATGCAGTCAACAGTTTGAAAAATGTGATCAATTCAAATCAGTACCAGATAGACCCTGATTTTCTTGCCATGTTCAACGGCACTACTAAAAACGGTGTGGAGTCTGTATTTGAATTGCAACAAACCGCGGATGCTTCTAACGGGGCTAACTACAGGTCTTACCTGGCCGACTGGGTGGCTGCTGCAGAGCTGGGTGGCTATGGAGAGATCTATGGTACGCAGCGCCTGCTTACTGAAATGAAAAAAGAAGGTAAGGTCGCTACCGGCGGAATGTACGATCCCAGGATCTACGGTACAGTTTATTTCGAAGACAGCTACTTTAACAATGCCAACAATCCCCAGGTATATGGAGATACGTATGACGATGTGTTTGGTAATGGCAGCAATACCATCGCCTTCAGGAAATGGATACCTCCAACGCCAGACCGCATAGGCCGCTCCAATGCCCTTAATGTGCCATTGATGCGCTATGCCGATGTATTGTTGCTGTATGCTGAAGCCCTGAATGAAAGTGGTAAATCGGGTGACGCTGTGCCTATCATTAACGATTTGAGGAATAAAAGAGGCAATATGCCTGCTTTGAACATCAGCAGCAAGCAGGATGTATTTAATGCCATCATGCACGAACGTGTAATGGAATTTACACTGGAAAGCAGCCGCTTCTACGACTTGAGAAGATGGGGGCTCTTAACACAAAACATGCAGGCAGCTGGTAGAAGTTTCAGTGCAGACAAAGTTTACTACCCACTTCCATTGAAGGAAACACTTAATAATCCGTTGGTACATTAAACGGCTTGAAATAATGTTATCCGGAACACGTAGCTCCGGATAACATTATTCTCTTTGACGATAAATCTGTGTCGTCAAAAGCGATATTATGAGGATGCGAGACTAAGAGTTGAGCATCTCGCTCATTACTCATTACCGGATCTTATACTCTTATGACAATAAAAAAAACTATTGCCATAGCTGGCTTTGTATTGCTTACAGGTACGTACGCTATGGCACAAACGGCAGTTAATGATTGGGAAAACCCTTCCATCCAATCGCAAAATACTGTAGCGCCACATGCTTACTTCGTACCTTATGCAACAGAAGACGCGGCGATAAAAGAAAGTGCTTCTCCATTTGTTCGCTCATTAAATGGCCTTTGGTTATTTAAAATAGTGAAAACACCAGCCGAACGTCCGTTGAATTTTTATGAAACGAACTATGATGTAAGCGCCTGGGAAAAAATAAAAGTTCCGGCCAACTGGCAAACAGAAGGTAAGGACAGCTATATTTTTACAGATGTGGAGTATCCCATCCCGGTGAATCCGCCCTTTGTTCCAAAAGATTTTAATCCTGTAGGTTCCTATAAGAGAGCATTCGATTTGCCACGGGACTGGAAGGAGAAAAATGTTTTCATCCGTTTAGGCGCCGTCAATTCGTTCTTCTACTTATGGATCAATGGGAAATATGTCGGTCTCAGCAAAGACAGCAAAACACCTTCAGAATTCGATATCACACCTTATATTATTCCTGGTAAGAACTCCGTAGCCTTGCAGGTATTCCGCTTTAGCGATGGCACTTACCTGGAAGGTCAGGATATGTGGAAACTGAGTGGTATTGAAAGAGACATTGAACTGATAGCCCGCCCCAAAATCGCTATCGAAGATTTCTTTGTAAAAGCTGGTCTGGATGATGATTATAAAAACGGGTTACTGGACCTTCATGTTTCTATGAACCACGGACCGGCCGCTTCTGCCGGGCAATCCCTACGCATAAAACTAGTGGATGATGCCTCGGGAAAAACAATTTACAGTCAGCAAGTACCTCTCAATAAAAAAGATTTTCAATTTGGCAGCACCATTCCTTCAGTAAGAAAATGGAGTGCGGAAACTCCTAACCTGTATTCACTCTACATTACACAGTTGGATAATAAAGGGAAAATAATTGAATCGATCGTCCACAAAACAGGGTTCAGGACAGCAGAAATAAAGCATGGATTGTTTCTTGTAAATGGCAAAGCCATCAAAATCAAAGGCGTAAACAGGCATGAACATAATATGTACACGGCCAAGGTCATTACACAAGAACAGATGGTGGAAGAGATCAGGGTCATGAAGCAGTTTAATATCAATGCCGTGAGGACCAGTCATTATCCCAATAATGAGGCATGGTATAAATTGTGCAATCTCTATGGTATTTACCTGGTTGACGAAGCCAACATTGAATGTGACGGCATGAGTATGTCACCTATAAAAACATTATCTGATAAGCCGGAATGGAAAAATGCCTATCTGCATCGCACAGAACGCATGTTTGAAAGGGATAAGAATTTTTGCAGCATTATTACCTGGTCGTTAGGGAATGAAAGTGAATTTGGAGAGAACTTCATCACTACTTATCAATATTTAAAGTCAAAGGATAATACACGCCCTGTACAATATGAACCGGCACAACGCACCCCTTATTCAGATATTGTAGCACCCATGTATCGTTCATTGAGTGTAATGGTGGAATATGTAAAACAATGGCGTGACAGACCTTATATACAGTGTGAATATGCCCATATGATGGGTAACAGCGGCGGCGATCTCAAAGACTACTGGGATCTGATATATAAGTATGATCAACTGCAGGGAGGTTTTATCTGGGATTTTGCTGACCAGACATTTAAGATTAAAGACAACAACGGACGCGCTATCTGGGGTTATGGCCGTGATATGGGTAATGTCGGCGCCACCAGCGATACGAGCTTTTGTGCCGACGGACTATTTGCCGCAGATCATACGCCGCATCCACAGGCATTTGAATTAAAAAAAGTATATCAGTATATACATTTTCAACCCGTAGATTTTAGTGCAGGGTTAATAAAGATCACCAACAGGTACGATTTTACTAACTTGAATCAATTCGATTTTTTCTGGACAGTAAAGGCTGATGGAAAGGTGGTGGCTAAAGGAAAATTGGACCCTGTGGATTTACAACCCGGTACTTCAGGAAATTATAAAATTGATATTCCATCCTTTGATATACAGCCGCGAACGGAATATTTCCTGGATATCGAGGCAGATTTAAGATCTGCCCAGCCATTATTGCCGGCAGGGTACTGCGTAGCAGCCGAGCAATTCCAACTGCCTTATTATAAAACTGCCCAACCTGCACGGAACACTAATTTCAACGCGTTAAAAATGAACGAAACCAATGAGTCGGCTTCGTTCAGCAGTGATAATTTCAATATTAGTTTCAGTAAAAAAGATGGTTGGCTTCACGGCTATCAATTAAATGGAATGGAGCTGATGCAGCAGGCATTGCAGCCGCATTTCTGGCGTGCAGCTACTGATAACGATATCGGCAATAGTCAGCAGATGCGTTGTGCAGTATGGGAAAATGTGTTGGATAATGCTCACCTCGATTCATTTGTGACCGAGCAACAAAGCCCGCAGCAGTGGCGTATTACCACACAACATTATTTTCCGGATGTTGATGCAAAATATCGCGTAGTATATATCATCAATACAGATGGAGATGTACAGGTATCTGCAAAAATGATCGCCGGAGATAAATACCACCCTGAATTACCCCGGTTTGGTATGCGGATGATCTTAAACAAAGATTATGATAAAGTTACCTGGTTAGGACGTGGCCCTTTTGATAATTATAGCGACCGGAAATATGCGGCTCGTGTAGACGTGTATGCAATGCCCGCAGATTCATTGTTTCATCCCTATGCACGTGCACAGGAAAGCGGCTACAGAACAGATGTGCGTTGGATAGGCCTTACAAACCGGACCGGTGTAGGGCTGATGGCCATTGGCCAATCGCTTATCAGCAGTGGCGTACTTCACTTTAATATGAACAGGTTGGAATTTGACCGGTATGCGGCACAAAACAATCATGGCGGCTCTATGAGCAACGAAGACCTGATCTGGTGGAATATTGATTATGGACAATCTGGTGTAGCTGGAGATAATGCCTGGGGAGCAAGGCCTCATGCGGAATATCAGCTGCCTTATAAGGATTATGAATATACATTTACATTACGCCCTGTTGGAGAAAATGATGTAATGACAAACAAAGCAAAATAGTGATGAAGATGATATTGATAAAATATGTAAAAAGAGGCAATCTCATTTTGGTTGTCAGCCTGATGGTATTGTTTACTACACAGATGCAGGCACAGCCACGCAATAGTTTTGCCAATGTGCTGAGCTTAACAGGCACTCTCAGCAACGGACGGTTTATTACACCATCTGTGTTCAGCGATATGGGAGCATGGCATGCATATGCTCTACCTGCAGATAAAGAAAGTTATGGTGGGTTTACCGGGCCACTGCTGATGGATATGAGAGGTACCTGGTTAGCGAAAGATTTTGCCAGGTTGCAAATTGCTGTAGACGGAAAGGCTTTGGATTTAGCCAATGCTAAAACGTCGGCAGATTATTTTCCAGGAATGTTGCAGCAAACACTGGCACTGGAAGATTTAAAAATTGTAATGCAATTGATCTTTGTATCCAACCGGCAGGCACTGATCAATACAAAGGTTATCAATACGGGATCGGCGGAAAAAACTGCAGTTATTTCTTTCAGGGGTGAGTTATTGAATAAGGATGCAGAGATAACTGGCAATGATAATACAGTAAAAGTGAATTTTGGGAAAAGCCAGAATCATTTCCATATCCTTTACCCGGGAAAAGAAAAACCGGTGGTCACAGTAAATGGTAAAGAATATATAACTGCATACAAGCCAGTGCTGTTGAAAAAGCAACAAAACATTGAGCTGTTGCAGGAGCAGTCGTTTTATGCAGCTGGTGAACAGGAACGGACAACAGCCTTTAACTTCCCGGCTGAATTAAAAAAGAATGAAACCCGTTGGAATCAATACCTGGCAAAATATTTTGCCAAAGCTCCGGGATTAAGTGTCGATAAAAAGAGGCTTGCCGTTAAGAGTATCGTTACATTGATGACCAACTGGCGCAGCGCGTTCAAAGATATCCTGCATGATGGTGTTTTCCCTTCTGTGAGCTATCAGGGCTTTTATGGTGTGTGGAGCTGGGACAGCTGGAAACAAGCCGTTGGCCTGGCTTTTTTTAATACTGGTTTGGCACAGGAGAATATCCGTAGCATGTTTGATTACCAGGATGAGCATGGAATGGTGGCAGATTGTATCTATGCTGATAAATCGGAAAATAACTGGCGCGACACTAAAGCTCCCTTAGCCGCATGGGCTGTGTGGGAGGTATTTGGCAGTTCTGCAGATAAAAATTTTGTCAAAGAATTGTATCCGAAATTAGTAGCTTATCATGAGTGGTGGTATAAAAACAGGGACCACGACCAGAACGGATTGTGTGAATATGGCTCTACTGACGGAACACGCATTGCCGCAGCATGGGAAAGTGGCATGGACAATGCAGTACGGTTTGACAAAGCCGTTATGTTACAGAACAATGCTTCTGCATGGTCGCTTAACCAGGAAAGTGTTGACTTGAATGCCTATCTGTATGCGGAGAAATTATATCTCGCTAAACTGGCAACAAGTTTAGGGAGGTCAAAAGAAGCAGCTAACTGGACAAAAGCAGCAGCAGCATTAAAGCAAAAGATCAATCAGGCATTTTATGACCCTGCCAAAGGATATTATTACGATAAATTTGTAGGGAAAGATGAATTAGTTACTATTGAGGGACCGGAAGGATGGATCCCTTTGTGGGCAGGCATTTCCAGTAAACAACAAGCAATGGCCGTCAGCAGAATAATGGGCGACGAACATAAGTTTGACACTTATATTCCATTGCCTACACTTACCGCCGACCATCCGGAGTTTAATCCCAAAAAAGGATACTGGCGTGGACCAGTATGGTTAGACCAGTTTTATTTTGGAGTAAATGGATTGAAAAAATATGGGTACAACTCACAGGCGAACGCATTTACCGAAAAACTTTTAAAGAACGCAAAAGGATTGTCAGCAGATCAGCCTATACATGAAAACTATCACCCCATGACCGGTGAACCGCTGAATTCTTCAAATTTCAGTTGGTCTGCCGCTCACATATTAATGCTATTACAATCGAAATAATTTATGCCGCTTCATCAGGAATCAGTACAGCAAATTGCCAAAACGTATTATAACATAGATGCAGTAGCCACCACGCTGAATGGCTATGAAGAGCAGAATTTTTTATTGCGTGCGACTGACGGGAAGAAGTACATTTTTAAGGCAGCGACCGGTAATATCAATCTGGCATTCATTAATGCGCAGATAGCGGTAACACAGCATCTGGCAAAAACGCTGGTGAAACCATTCTTTCAGGAATATGTGTTTAATAAGGAAGGTGCAGTCGTCTCATTTTGTAACCAGGGAGGCGAAATGTACTATGTGAGAATACTGAGTTTCCTGGAAGGAAATTTTTGGGTGGAAGAAAAAGAAAAAACTGCCGCATTGTATGAAAGCCTGGGTACATTCCTGGGTTCAATGGACAAAGCACTGAAGGGACTGTATCATGAAGCTGTAGAGCGTTCTTATGAATGGGATATCAGCCGTGCACCTGACGCCGAAAAAGATTTGCATCATATCCATGATCATGAGAAAAGAAGAGTGGCTGCGTACTTCCTGCTGCAGTTCCAGACAGAAGTAGTACCCCTTCTTTCATCATTGCGAAAAGCCTGTATTCATAATGATGCGAATGACTATAATGTATTAGTACAAAACGGAAAGGTAAGCGGACTGATCGATTTTGGCGATATGGTATGGTCTGCATTGATCAATAACCTGGCTGTAGCCTGTACCTACGCTATGCTACACACAGATGATCCCATTTCTGTAGCGTCGCATATTGTCAAATCCTATCACCAGCAATATCCTTTAACAGTACAGGAAACGGATATTTTATATTACCTGATTGCTGCAAGACTTTGCATCAGTGTAACACAATCAGCAGAAAAAGCATCCCATAACAGTGATAATGAGCATCATTTCCTGACGGAGCAGCCTGCCTGGAAGCTGTTGTTTCAGTTATTGCAAACCAACCCGGTGAAAGCTTCCGACAGTTTCAGAAAAGCCTGCGGCTTTCATTCACTCATCCAGGCGGAAGATGATTATGCATCATTATTATCTGAAAGAAAGGAGCATGTTGGACGTAATCTCAGCATCAGTTATAAAAAGCCCTTGAAAATCCTGAAAGGAGCATTCCAGTACCTATACGACGATAAGGGTAACACTTTTATTGATTGTGTCAACAACGTAAGTCATGTAGGACATTGCCACCCGGTAGTGGTAAAAGCCATGCAAAAGCAGATAGCCACCCTCAATACAAATACGCGTTACCTGAACGATGCAATGATGGATTATGCAAAAGCACTCACGGCAAAGCTTCCTGCAAAGCTTTCGGTTTGTTATTTTACTAATTCAGGAAGTGAAGCCAATGATCTGGCAATAAGAATGGCGCGGCATTTTACTGGTAAAAAGGATGTGATCGTATTGGACCATGCGTACCACGGCACGTCCACATTAGCTATTGAAATGAGCCCGTACAAGTTTGACGGTAAAGGTGGCGGAGGGCAGCAGCCTTATATTCATAAGGCCGTGTCACCGGATATGTATCGTGGAGGCTATCAGTACGGTGATACAGATGCTGGTGAAAAATATGCCGAAAGCGTACTGGATATCTTAAATGGACTGAAACAAAACAACAAAGGCGCTGCAGCGTTTATCTGCGAAACTTTATTAGGCGTAGGCGGGCAGATCCCTTTACCGGATGGTTACCTGAAAAAGGTGTATGAGCATGTTCGTGCTTTCGGTGGCTTATGTATTGCAGATGAAGTGCAGGTAGGGTTTGGACGTGTCGGCGAGGCATTCTGGGGTTTTGAATTGCAGGGTGTGGAGCCGGATATTGTAGTATTGGGTAAGCCCATTGGCAACGGTCATCCCTTAGCTGCCGTAGTGGTAACTGATGAGATAGCGAATGCATTCAATAATGGCATGGAGTATTTTAATACGTATGGAGGGAACCCGGTGTCAATGGTTACGGGCAATACGGTGTTGCAGGTAATAGAAGATGAAGCCATGCAAAGCCATGCCCGGCAGGTTGGAACGGTTTTGCTGGAAGGCCTGAAGAAACTAATGGATAAGTATAGCATTATTGGCGATGTACGTGGCCATGGGCTTTTTGTGGGTGCTGAATTTGTAAAAAGCCGGGTTACAAAGGAACCTGCTGTGGCGGAAATTAATCTTGTGGTGGAAAAAATGAAAGAACGGGGTTTTCTGCTCAGTACAGACGGGCCTTTGTACAATGTTTTGAAAATAAAACCACCATTGGTTTTTAATGAACAGAATGCAAAGGACATGGTGGTGGCCCTGAATGAAGTGATGAGTCAAAATCATATAAATTGATCAATTATGTTGGATAATATATTAGATGGGCTGATGCAGCGCTACAAAGAGCGTGTGCCGGATGTAAGCGCGATCATCGAGGCTATGATAAGAGAAGGCATTATTGAAAATGCCGGTGATATTGAGAATGATCATATCGCCTTCCGTACGATGGGTGTGGAAAAACTGGGGATTCAATCTTTGGAAAAAGTGTTTCTCCATTACGGGTATCAGAAGAAGAGCCATCTTTTTTTTAAAGAAAAGAAACTGGACGCTTATTGGTATGCCCCACCCGAAAACCGTTACCCACGCATCTTTATAAGCGAGCTACGGGTAGGTGATCTGAGCGAAAGCATACAAAAGATCATCCGCAGCTATACTGATGAAGTGAAAGTTGATCCCGTTTCCCGGATCAACCTGGATGATGCCGTTGCCGTAGACAAATATTTGCATAGCGGTCTTTGGCGTACCCCTACTTTGGAAGATTATGATGCCTTGCTTGCAGAAACTGAATATGCAGCCTGGGTGATCCTAAACCATTATTATCTCAACCATTTTACTGTCAGCGTTCATAATCTTCCTGAAGGCTTCAACACACTGGAAGAATTTAATGTATTCCTGAAACGTAATGGCTTTAAGTTAAATACAGCAGGCAGCGAGATCAAAAAAAGCCCCGACGGAAAGCTGCTGCAAAGTTCTACTGTTGCCGAAATGATCGAAGCCACTTTTGCAGATGGTAAAAAGAAAATGATTGCAGGTTCATATGTAGAATTTGCAGAAAGAAAAGTACTGGACCAGTTTGCCCATCTGCCCAAGGAGCAGATACGTAGGGAACATCGCCGTGATGGTTTTGAAACAGGCAATGCAGACAAGATTTTTGAAAGCACTTATACCTCGCAAACAAAAGGCAACTAGCAATATTTTCTCAATTATGATAGCAGCTATTTTAAGAACATTTTCCATTAATGAACAAAATACCGGCGCCTCTGATGGCATAAACTTTATTCCTTCCTCGGGAAAAACCATTACTTCCTGGTCGCCTGTTGATGGTAATAGAATAGCGGACACGCAAACCGTTACAAAAGAAGAATACGATAAAATCATTTCCAAGGCACAAACAGCCTTCCTGTATTGGCGAACTGTTCCGGCACCCAAGCGTGGTGAGATCGTTCGTCAGATAGGCGAAGCCTTGCGGGTATATAAAGATGACCTGGGGAAACTCGTTTCTTACGAAATGGGAAAAAGCCTGCAGGAAGGCAGGGGAGAAGTACAGGAAATGATTGATATCTGTGATTTCGCGGTAGGCTTGTCACGACAACTGCATGGACTAACCATGCATTCAGAAAGGTCCAATCACAGAATGTACGAACAGTGGCACCCTTTAGGAATTGTAGGGATTATTTCAGCGTTCAATTTTCCTGTAGCGGTATGGAGCTGGAACGCCATGCTGGCATTGGTTTGCGGCGATGTTTGTGTATGGAAGCCATCTGAAAAAACACCATTATCTGCACAAGCTTGTTTTCAGATCATTGCTGAAGTTTTTAAAAAGAATAATTTGCCGGAAGGGCTCTGCAACCTCGTACAGGGCGACAGGAATTTAGGAGAATGGATTGCGCAGGATACACGCGTAGCGTTGGTTTCAGCAACGGGCTCAACAAGAATGGGGAAAGCTGTTAACATAACTGTTGCAGCAAGACTGGGCAAATGCCTGTTGGAATTAGGTGGAAACAATGCCATCATCGTTTCCAAAGATGCAGACCTGGATATGACACTTGTCGGTGCTGTATTTGGCGCAGTTGGCACGGCCGGTCAGCGGTGTACTTCAACCAGGAGGCTGATCATTCATGAAAGCGTTTTTGACAGTTTCACCGAAAAGTTGAAAGGGGCGTATGCGCAATTGAAGATCGGGAATCCATTAGAAGCGAAAAATCATGTTGGTCCTTTGATTGATAAAGATGCAGTTGCCAGCTATATGAAAGCCCTGGATGCAATAAAAAAGGAAGGCGGTGAATTTATAGTGGAGGGTGGTATAGTAGAAGGAAAAGAATACGCTTCGGGTTGTTATGTAAAACCCTGTATCGCCGCAGTAGAAAATCATTTTGCTATTGTGCAGGCAGAAACTTTTGCTCCCATTTTATATGTGATGAAATACAGGAATATAGAGGAAGCCATTGCTATGCAGAATGATGTGCCGCAAGGCTTGTCCTCGGCTATCATGACCTTAAACCTCCGTGAAGCAGAACTATTCCTGTCCGCGGCAGGCTCAGACTGTGGCATAGCGAATGTCAATATCGGCACTTCCGGAGCAGAGATCGGCGGTGCTTTTGGTGGGGAAAAAGAAACAGGCGGCGGCAGGGAAAGTGGTTCAGATGCATGGAAAGTGTATATGCGCAGGCAAACGAATACGATAAACTACGGGAAGGATTTGCCATTGGCGCAGGGGATCGAGTTTAATATTTAAGCGGGATTATTGCGGTATGGGAAATATCAGCGCCCCGACACAAGAGTGTCGGGGTTTTTGTTGTATGGAGCGAATAATGACAATACAATTTCGCTAAATTGTGTGTCTAATTATTTAAACCGGATAGGTAAAATGAAACCTTATCATGAGTAGTAAAGCCCTCTTCTTTTTTAGTTGCCTGGGTGTATTCAATGGGCTCATACTGAGTATTTACTTTTTCTTTTTTACGTCCAAAAAGCACTTGTCCAGTTACCTGCTGGGCTTTTTACTGCTTGCCCTGAGTATCAGGATCGGAAAATCGGTTGCTTATTTTTTTAATTATCAGCTGCTCAAAACATACTTGCAGATTGGTTTGACTGCCTGCTTTTTTATCGGTCCCTGTTTGTATTTCTATGTCAGGGCTGAAACAAGGCAGATCAGGAAGCTGCCAAAGCCATGGCTTTGGCAATTCATTCTTTGGGCTTTCGTTATTTTGTTAGTGGGTATTATTTATCCCTATGAGCGTTTTCCTTCGCTATGGAGAAAATACATTATACCACTTATTTACCTGCAATGGGGTGTGTATGTTGCTTTATCTGTATTGTTATTGATCCCTACCTTGAAAAAAATAGCCAGCGGGGAAGCTGTAAAGCCTTTTGAAAGATGGATATTGGCTATTTGTGGAGCTGTGACCATATTATTGGTGTGCTATGTATGGGCTATCCTGAATATTACGAAGGGTAGTTATATCAACGGTGCGCTCTGGTTTTCCCTGATCATTTATTCAGTAGTGTTTGTATTACTCTATCGTAAAAAAGCAAATGACCTGTTCTCTTCTTCTGCCCAGCGATATGTTGACAAAAAACTTGGTCAGGCAGAAGCGGAGTTGATCATTGGCCGGCTGAAAAAAAGTATGGCTGAGAAGGAGCTCTTTAAAAATCCCAATCTGAAAGTGAATGATCTTGCCCGGGAGATCAACATTTCCGATCACCAGTTATCGCAGGTTCTCAATGATAATATCCAGAAGAATTTTACACTTTTTGTCAATGAATACAGGATAAATGAAGCCTGTCACATGTTATCGCAACGTATAAACCTGACAATAGAGGCTGTTGGTCAAGAGGTTGGTTTCAATTCCAAGTCTACTTTTTTTGCAACCTTTAAGAAGATCAAAGGCACTACACCCAGTGCTTACCAACAGTCAGTTACTCCGGATTTATAAATCCGTACTACGGGATTCAGATCATAATACCTTCATTTTTAGAGTATTAAATACTTTCGGAATCGAACAATGATTGTTCCTTTCTGATAATCAAAAATACTTTACAAGATGAAAAAATTGCTTCTGCTAACTGCTTTATCTGTTGCTCTTATTCCTGCCTATTCCCAGAATGCGGCCACTGAAAGACAAATGATAGAAAATGTGATCCAGCTATATTTTGATGGCTGGGCAACTGGTGATACCGTTAAACTGGGTAAAACCATGCATCCATCCTGTCATTTAAAAAACTACCGGGACGGGAAATTCATTCAATATTCCAGAAGTGAGTATCTGAGTTTTTTCAAACCACATCCCAGGCCTAAAAATCTCAGCGCGCGTATCGTATCGCTTGATATTACCAATGGCATGGGGAGTGCGAAGGTGGAGATCAGCACGGAACGGGATCTTTTTACAGACTATTTCAATCTTATGAAGACCAACGAAGGCTGGGTGATCGCCGATAAGGTATCTACCCGGACATCCCACAGGACCTTCGATGTAAATGCTATACGGCTGGAAAAAGAAACGATCCTGGAAGGATTGAAGCGCCCCTGGAGTATCGCTTTTATAACGGAAGATGAAGCACTGATCTCAGAGAAAGAAGGTGACCTGGTAAAAGTAAATTTACAGAAGAAGGAAAAGGTCAGGATCGAAGGCTTTCCCACTGATATGGCAGACAGCCTCACCGGATTTGGCGATAATACCGGCAAATTCGAAATATTGCTGGATCCTGATTTTAGTAATAATAAATATATCTACCTGTCATACGCTGCCGAAAAAGGTGCTGTGCGAACCACCAGGATCATCAGGGCCGTATTGGAAAAAAATTCTTTGCGGCAGATCAAAACTCTTTTTGTGGCAGAACCCTATACACATGAACGTTTTCACTATGGCGGTGGGATGGTGTTTGGAAAAGACGGGAAATTATATTTTACAATCGGTGAGCGGTTGTTCACAGAAAAAGATCAACCTATTGTTCCGATAGCTCAGGATATTCATGACAGGAGAGGAAAGGTCTACCGTATCAATCCTGACGGGACCATCCCGGATGATAACCCGGATTTTGGATCAAAGGCGACTCCGGGCCTGTACGCAACCGGCATCAGGGCAGCGCAGGGTATCACACTTGATACATCCACCGGGAAAATATGGTTCAGTGAACATGGCACACACCAGGGAGATGAGATCAATGTGCTGAAGGCAAAAGCGAATTATGGCTGGCCAATAAAGACGACAGGGAAATACCGCTATGCAGAATATGCTCCTTTGCCGATTCCAGAGAATAATTATACTGATCCTGTATGGGCCTGGCTACAAACAGTAGCTCCTACAGGTTTGCATTTTTATTCGGGTAATGAATTTGCGGCCTGGAATCATAATCTCCTTGTGGGCGGGTTATCGAGGGGTAGTTTATGGCGTATGGTGATAGAGGGTGAAACTATAAAAAGTGCGGAGGAGCTTTTTGCGGATGACAGGGTAAGGATCCGGAAAGTGGTTCAGAGTCCTGCAGGTAAGTTGTATATACTTTCTGATGAGGTTAATGGGAAATTGATCAGGGTTAGGAATGCGGGATTTTGAAATTTTGTTGTGGGATGTTTTAAAATGCTTACTGTAATAAAGACTTCGAGACCTGGATTTTATCTGAGAAATAGTCACAAAACCATTAATCTGAAGTATTATCTACTCCCAGGTTATATTTAATTTTCCTTCGTGAATACCCGTTCACCCTGCGGACGTTTGATGGTCATTTGCTTTTTGGCAGTATCGAATTCCAACATTACTCCGGTAGTGATCGTGAATTTATTTTCATCAATAGGTTCGACTGGTATAGCAGAGCCACTTTCCTGCTGAATGAAAAGCGTTGAGTCCTTTCTTGTAACTATCCATTTTACCGGTGCACCGGACGCAGTATAGACACCTGTGTATTGATCGAGAATTTCCGGGTTTATCTTAAGCACATCGAAAGAAGGGATCTCAAACGGCCTGTTCCAGTAAATATCAAAAACGCCGTTGACTATATCTTTTACCGGGTAAATCTTCGCATTTGTAGTGTAGGCCATTGCCAGTTTTTCTTCCGGATAATAAGCGAGCCATGCTCCTGAGGTTGAGCTTCCACCAGTATGGCCGTATAAATTTTTCCCGGCGAAGGTGAATGGTTCCATTCCCATACCCTCGCCATCGATCATTGTTTTCATCTGATCAAGGCTGTTTTGTGAGATCAGTTTTAGGTCGAACAAGCCCTGGATAAATTTTACCATATCTGTGGGAGTCGAAACGATTGCGCCTGCACCGGCAACGATGCTGAAATCCGGTTCCCTCGCTTCTCTCCATCCACCTACATACCTGTAGGAAAGGCTTTCATTCCTGGCTACGTTTGTGTTTCCGGTTCCCATGTAGGTGTTTTGAAGACCGAGCTTAGAAACGATGCGGTCTTTCAATGCTTGCTGGTAAGATTGACCACCTGCTTTTTCTACAATATAACCCAGCAGCACATAACCGGAGTTGCTGTAAAGATGCCTGGAGCCCGGTTCAAAATCAGGTTGCAATCTGGCGATTTCAGCAATTCTTTCCTCTTCTGTCCTTGGCTGCATTCCTGAGCCGTCGGGGACGACGTTAGGTATTCCGCTGCGATGCGACAGTATTTGATCGATAGTGATCTTTGTAGCATTGGGGATTTGCGGGAAGAACTTGTCAAGCCTGTCACTGAGTTTCAGTTTATCTTCTTCTATCAATTGAAAGATCATGACGGCAGTATACATTTTTGTGATCGATGAGATCCGGTATTTGGTTTGGTCGGTGAGCGGGGCCTTTATTGTTTCTGTGATCTGGCCATAGCCGAAAGAGCGGGTATAAAGGACTTTTCCGTCTTTAGCGATGGTGATACTTCCCATGCCTTTGTTTTTTTCGAGGAGGCGGTCAAAAAGTTGGTCAAGTTTTGCTTTATCTAATGGCTGTGCAGAAGCACTGCTAAAGATGGCTAATGATAGTATGATCCCTAATAATAGTTTAATCTTCATAGGTCAGGTTTTTATCATTTGAATAAATAAAAAGTACTTTGAATTACAAAGTAAATAAATTAAATTGCACTCAGAAAAATATTTTTTTGGATTTGGCTTATATTATTGGGAAAGAAGTTCTTAACTGCTTCAGATTTCTGCAGCTAGATGAATTGGGTCATGGCATATTTTATGAACTCTTCTAACTGGGAAGAGTTAATCGCTTTCAGCGAATTGCCGGACTAACATTTTTTGTTATGCTGTGCTAAATACATTTTACTCCTTCACTACCTCAAAGCTTCCCTTTCTTTCACCTTCTTTCACAATCCACCCAGGTGATAAATATAATTTCCAACCGTCTCCCGAAAAAGTAGTTTCATCGGATTTAATTGGTGCTGCAACACGACGAAAACTGCCATCACTCGACACGAGCACACCCTTCTCCGCTTCCAGCTTTCCCCATGCACCTGAGGCACGAAAAGGACCGAAATATATCGTTCCGATTCCCTGGAGCGAAACAGCTCCCCGGGTATCATAACTATGGTTGCCGCCAGGAAACGAAAGCGTCGGGCCTTCAACAAAAGTCTTACGCAACTCATTGAGGCGAGCCTGGCGATCTTCCTCTCTCTTCTGTTCAGACAAAAGAATTTCTGCACCATCATACCTGGCAGCAGCTATGCTGGCCTTACGGCCCGGTTTAATATTTAACGCTTGCATCAGGAGTACAGCAAGATCATCTGTATTTTTTATTCGCTTTCTCCAATCGGGAGAACTTGCATCGAGCAGAAGTCCATATGCGGGACCAGAAAAATAAGCAAATGTGCGAACGAAGCTGGCATCCTTAGCAATCCTTTCAGTATGGACAAGCAAATCAAGAGCACTACCGATAGCATCACTATCTGAATCCGCTACAAGCACTGTAGCAGTATAGGCAGCAAGTCCTTCGGTAATTTCCTGTCCTCGTTCGTCTTCGACACTGGCAGGAAAAAGAAGTCGCCGGGCTTTCCGGAATGCAAGAGCATCTGAAATAGCTTGCTTTCGCTGCCTGCCGGAACTGCGAAGTGCCTTCTCCAATGCTTTCCACTCGAGTCTCAACCAATATCTGCCTTCCTTCAAATCAAGATGTTCGGGTGTACCCGCCGCTGCACCTAATTTGAGCTGAGGTTGAATGCCATGAAATAATTCGTGAAGAAAAAGTTCTTTTCGGTCACGTGGAGATTTGGCGGCTACATCGTTCCAGATGTAAGCTCCCCATGTTTCCCCGCCCCATTGAATAGGTGCATTCACAAGACCAAGAAGCCGGGGCCTGGTTTCATCTGGCGCAGTTTTGCTGGTAGCAATCGTCTTTGTTTGCATGTCTAAGATGACCATTGGCCCACAGATGGAAATCCCCCATAAACGGCCATTATCCCGCTCGCAAAGAGCCTGAGCTTCTTTGAAATATTCCGTGGCGCGTTGTTGATCTACCTGTGCACTGGCAACTGTTGCCATGCAAATAAAAATCAGTTGCAATAAGCTTTTGTGGTAATGCATTAACTTACGCAATTGGTTAACCAAGTTACACCAATCTGTTATAACAGCCTGCAATTACCAGCCAGCGTTTAGTAATTACGTAAGCCCATAAGTGTATATGGAATTAATAAGTCATTCAATTGAAAACAAGTAACGTTGTTTCTCAACGAGATATGGTAGGGCTTACTTTGCCTTATCATCATGTCAGCTATCGCGATCAGGACTGTTTCGACAAAGTCGTCAATAGGTTTTCCAGGTTGGTCATGCTCATAGTAAATCCTTCTTTAAAGCCCATTTCAATCATTTTCTCCATACGGGCAAGGGATTCATTATAAATAGTAATACGCACTGTTGTCTTTCCGTTCTGTTCGCTAAAAGTGTAATCCCAATCAGAACCTGGTAATTCAGGGTTTTCATCTTTGTCAGCAAAAGCATTAAACATTTTGAAATTGGTTTTTGGGCTAATTGAAGTGTATTGCTGAATTGCCCAACGCTCCAATCCTTCGGGGCTTACCATGGCATAAAATCTTCGTCCCCCAACCTTGAAGTCCATAAATTTCGTTTTTGACTTCCAGGGTTTGGGGGCTACCCATTGGTCAAGGATCTCTGCTTTGGTAAAAGCATCCCATACAAGCGACAGGTCAGCATCGAATTCTCTTGTGATGAATACTTTTTGCGCTGCTTTGTCTACGGTAAAATCAAATAGCAAGTTCATTTTTTCTTATTTTTTAAGGTGTATAATACATCGTCGAGTTGTTTGAAACTTTCTTCCATGATCTTCCGGAACTGGTCGAGCCAGGTATCGATCTCTTTCATTTTATCGATTTTCAGTTCATAGAAGATCTCCCTGCCTTCCTGTCTTGGAACCAGGAGGTCGCATTCGGACAGGATGCGCAGGTGTTTGGATATGGATTGCCTTCTGATGTCAAAATGTTCCGCAATGGCATTGGGAGTCATTGCCTGCACGGCGACGAGGACAAGGATAGCTCGTCGGGTGGGGTCTGCAATTGCTTGAAAAATGTCGCGTCTCATGAGTTATAATTATGAAGCCGTTCGGTTGCAAATATATGTGAAGCCGAACGGTTGCGCAAATTTTATTTTCTTTACTATCAAAAACAAAGAAAGTCGCCAAGGCGACCTTCTGGATGATGATTACTTGTTTTCCCTTGAATAGTTATCCCTGCGGCTACACTCCATCAAATGTTTTATAGATTATTCTTTACCGTGTTATCACTCTCTATAAAAGGGGTGAAAAAACGCTTATCTTATCTTATCTTATCTTGTATTGCTTATACAACTTTGTTGATCGGATATAAGTACTTCAAAAAGAGGACGTCCACCTGCTGCCATTGAACCGTGTGAAAAAAGTGAAGAGGCTACATCCCAATACCAACTGAAACCCCTCCATGACCAGCACCACTGCATATTGCTAACGGCAATTCTATTGATTTATACGGAATTGTACGGTCAATTAGGTACTCTTCCTTCTCCGTTGATGGCAAGTATTTTGACGCAGTAAATAAGAAAGCCGGTCAGTTAAAGCAAAAGCTGGATAAGCAATCAGAAAAAATCATCACCCAATTTTTAAAGCAGGAAAGTAAATTAAAGCGGAAACTGGCACGCAAGGACTCTGCAACAGCTACGGCGGTATTATCAAGGCCCAAATTCTGTTATTATATTCCAGTATATAAATCAATCCGAGAAGAAATAGTAATCAATGTATAAAAATATATATCCAGTAAGGCTTTTTTTAATTATCCTTTTCATTTTTTGTGGATGCGCCGGAAGACATAATAATCTGTATTTGCTTTTAGATAATGCAGACGGGCTTTATGCGGGTTCTTCTGTGATATCCAGAGGGGTGATTATTGGGAAGGTAGAAGAGTTAAGTCTGAGTGATAAATGGATCGTAGTTAAATTGACTATAAAAGATAAATACAAACTACCTAAAGAGTCCGACTTCAAGGTTATGCTGGGTAATGTATTACAAAGAAAAAGCAATATTGATGTAACATTTTCTAGTTCGAAAGATACATACGCGAATAATGATACTGTGATAGTACATAATAAAAAAGGAATAGAAAATAATATAATACCCATGGAACTAGATTCTTCTTCAAGAGCAGAAATGTTAAAGGTCTTTAAACAGTTAGATACGTTGTTGAACCCCAAAAACAAGGCAAAGGACTGAAGGTCGTTTGAATATCGTCTTTCAAACTTTTACTAAAAAGTGACCACTCTTCGAGTAATTTTTAAAGTTTAAACTCAATAACGTGGTGAATAGGATGCGGGGAAATGCATTCGGTACATGAATTAGACCCTGGGAATATGATCTTTACATTCAATATTTTTGAATAGATACAACCTTGTATTAATTACTCGTGTTGTAAACTTTTCACTCTAACTTTATACTGTCCGTTATATAGGGACACTTACAAATGGTAAAGATTTTATAAAGGAGGGAACTCAAATAAAAATAATACCTGAAATTAGACAAAGGCAATAATGAAGAAAAGTAAAGACAATAATAGCCTTCCTAAATGGATAGTCTATCTGATGCTGATAGCGGCTATTTTGTATATACTGGCTATTTTGTTTTTTAGAAACCCTGTTTCTCGACAAGACTTCCCGCCTTTTAGAGGTCGTTGAATTATTTAAGGACTATGTCTTCATGAGTATAAATAAATAGTTCGCTTCGCAAAAAATCGGATTTAATACCAGGTGTTAAAAAGTTAATCCAGGTTGAGGTGTGTTCTTGTTTTATGTAAGCATAAAGTGCAAGAGTATATCCACATTCTTGTTGCGAATAGAATTTGAAGACGCATTGGCAGTAAATATACCTGCG
This sequence comes from Sphingobacteriales bacterium 44-61, assembly GCA_001898405.1. Lineage (GTDB taxonomy): Bacteria > Bacteroidota > Bacteroidia > Chitinophagales > Chitinophagaceae > Terrimonas_A. Next base: position 191,104 of record MKTW01000018.1, on the reverse strand, counting down.
CGTGTTCCTATACTTGCAAATAGGCCATTTCAGGGGACATAATCAAAAAACTGGGGTAAAATCCGTAAACTTTCCGAAAACAATCCGAAAACATTTGGCGAAAATCAACGGTTTTTATCGTTCATTAAGAACGCTTTAGCTCCCCCTGCTGGGGATCATAATATGTTGATTATCAATCAAGTTATGGCGATCCGTAAATTTTCCGAAAACACTAATCGATTGATACTAAATAGGTTAGTTATACGTGTTAAATAAGAAGTTCATTGAGTCCCTCCACTTTTTCAAAAAATCCCTTTGATCAGAATTGATTCAGAAAGCAGTTGACGCAAGTAATCTGTTTTATGAACCGTGACAGAATAACTTTTTGGAGAAACAACATAATCAGTAGGTACCAGAAATATCGTTTTATAGTTTGGCAAAAATATATTTTTGGAGAAGAATAAGCGTACTCATATGAATTTATCCAGGATTGATATTAAAGATAAATCTCAGCCCAATGCGGATTTTACTATTACACCTTTCAAAAAGGGAATCAGAAAAACGCAGCCCCACAAGCATAATAACTATTTTGAGATCATCTATCTTTCAGGAGGAGTTGGGTTTCACACAATTGATTCGAGAAAATTTGCCATATCCGTACCAATTATTTTTTTTATTCGTAGAGAGCAAATCCACTTCTTTGACATGGAGGGAGAGCCGGAAGGGTTTGTTGCTATTATTAAAAAGGGCTTTATTCAAAAAAGCCTCGACAATGAGTTGAAGCGATTATTAGAGAAGCTCAACAACCAGAATTGCCTTTTTTTAAAAGATGATTCAATTATTCAACCGGTTTTTCAGCTGCTGGCTCAGGAGTATGCAATCAATAATGAGCACAGTTTTCATGTGATCGAAGGGCTATTGAAAGCGCTACTGGCCAAGATCCTTGATCTTGCTCTTCCCACTGCTAGTCTATCGGAGATGAAATCAGATTTGTACCAATCCTTCCTCGAACTCTTACAGGGTGATAGTGTAGTCAGAAATTCAGTTCAATACTATGCCGGGCAGTTAAATACATCACCACAAAATCTGAATGCCGCCTGCCGAAAGGCATCGGACCAGTCTGCTTCCGAGGTGCTGGCAGAATTTATTACCAGAGAGGCAAAACGTCTATTAATTTACACAAGCCACACAATTTCCCAGATTGCATTTGCACTTGGATTTGTCGACGCCTCTCATTTTGTCAAATATTTTAAGCGTATTACAGGACAAACCCCACAAGTCTTTCGCTTATCAGGCGAATGATATCCCTGGTATTTTAATTACGCCCTGACATGGCCTGTTTGTTGCTGTGATTTTTATAAAGGATGTTTAAACTGGCAATCTGGCCGAACGATTTGACTTTAATTGAACCATAGCTAACACCCATGCTATAAATGTAAGCGTATGAAAATGACCGGTGGGATAGAAAATAATGGGAATGATCGCAGGCAATTTATTACCCAGACCTTAAAATTTACATTCGTTAGTGGTGTGATCGGCACCGGCCTGCTTGCATCCTGCGGGAAGAAGCAGAGTGGTGAAGAAAAAGAAGTATCCCCGCCTGAGGACCTGATGCAGGAACATGGCCTGCTAAACCGGATATTGCTGATATATGATCACTGCAGAGCCAGCCTGACCAACAAAGAATCTTTTCCTGCCGAGGCACTTGAAAGCGCAGCCGGAATTGTAAGAAACTTTGTGGAAGACTATCACGAAAAGCAGGAAGAGGATTATTTATTCCGACGTTTCAAAAAGGCGCACCAGCTTGAAGACCTGGTAGACACATTATTAAGCCAGCATCAGGCAGGCAGGCGGCTTACCGACCAGATCATACAGTTATCCGGATCCTCAACAGCATCAGACACTGAAAAGCAGCAACTGATACAGGCACTGACCTCTTTCAATTACATGTATCGCCCGCATGAAGCCAGGGAAGACACAGTATTATTTCCTGCGTTCCGTAAAATCGTTTCCCAAAATGAATACGATTCGCTGGGAGAGGAGTTTGAGAAAAATGAGCATAAACGGTTTGGAAAAGACGGTTTTGATATGATGGTTGAGAAAGTCGCCGGCATTGAAAAGCGTTTGGGTATATATGAATTGTCACAGTTTACCCCCCTTCGTTGATTGCTCCAGGATCAATCAATAATACCGTACTATTTTCAAATATACCATAGAGTTGTCAGTTCAAATTCTAATATTTGTCATTCAACGATTTGCGGATAACGGTCTGTAGACCTGATCCGCTTTTCTTGTTGTTTTCAGGTATAGTATTGAACAGGTAATTGGCAAATAGTCGTTCCGTAATCAAATAGTGCAACCAAAATTTTAAACAAGGCAATGTTTACAATCAGCCAATCAGGGGCTAAAAAATACCTGGTAGTTATTTTACTTCTTTTCCTTTTCATGGTTACTGGCTCTGAAAATGCCGGTGCTCAGCAGATTAGACTTTCTATCAGGGAGACCTTGAATAAGGTTCAACATAATCTTCCTCAACTGGAAGCCTACCGCCTACAGGAGGAAGCTGCCAAGGAAAACATCCCCCTCGCGAAAAACAGCCTTATGCCTGATCTCGTAGCAGGTTACCAGGTAAATATGGCCACCTTTAACAACATTACGGGGATGAGTTATCCTGGTTTTCTGTTACCAATAAGCGGGCCACCATCTGCCGGCAATGAAATGAATTTTATACCTGGTACAGCCTTGGGAGCGCTTATCAAATGGAACCCCTTTACGTTCGGGCAACGCAATGCCGCTATTGAAAAGGCAACCGCACAATACAAGCAGGCAAATGCAACCTACAATGAACAGTTGTTTCAGTATCAGTATGCCGCAATTAATCTGTATCTCGAGATCCTCTATCTCAGAAATCTTGATCGTATTTCATCGGCAGTTATTGAAAGGAATAAAATCAATCTTGAACAATCTTTGGTGCTGGCAAAAACGGGGTTAAAACCCGGGATTGATACGGTGCAATTTCAGTCCGCTATAATCCAGGCAGAAATTGAGTATCTCCAAACAGAAAAAACTTATCTGCAAAAACTGACAGAATTGACCCGTTTAACAGGAATTACAGATGCGGCCCGCAATATCCTTTTAACCGACACAACGCTTAAGCCTTCATTGCTTTTTCTGGACTCCACCTCTTTCAATAGTCATCCTTATTATCAATTTATAGAAGCACAGAGAAATACCACAGCCGCTGGTTTGCGGGAAATACAACGTTCGTGGCTTCCTCAACTGGATGTATGGGGTAATGTTTATGCCCGGGGCTCAGGAGTAAATGCCAATGGCCTTATCAATAAGACCGATGGCTGGGGACTTTCCAGGACCAATGCAGGAATTGGTCTGCAACTTAGTTTTCCGATCCTGCAATTCAGCAAACTCAACATTCGTAAAAAACAATATGGTTACTTATTGAAATCAGATGAAGAAAGGTTGGCGCAGGTACGGCTTGATATTGTCAAACAGGTTGAAAGCGCAGAGCTGCAATACAGGCAGGATGCTCAAATTGCCGATAAAACACCTCTTCAATTAAAAATCGCTACCGATGTATATGATGGTTTAAAGCTTAGTTATGAAGCTGGCTTAATTGATTATGCCAGAATATACCAATCGCAATACGAATTAACAAGAGCAGAACTCAACAATGCAACTGCACAATTACAGCTATGGCGTTCTTTATTGTCTGTTGCTGTTGCCAAAGGGAACCTGGATTTATTTTTAGATCAACTCAAATGATTGTATGAAGCTCATTATAGCTGCGTTACGACGTCCTGTCACCATACTGGTAGCAATACTGGCCATCCTGTTCTTTTCCTGGTTGGCGATGCGGAATACTAAGGTTGACATATTTCCAAAGCTGGGTTTGCCAACTGTATATGTAGCCCAGCCTTATGGAGGTTTGTCACCGGAACAAATGGAAGGATTCATCACTTCGTATTATGAATATCATTTTCTCTATATTACCGGAGTAAAATATGTAGATTCAAAATCTATTCAGGGGGCTGCCATCATCAAAATAGAATTTAATGAAGGCACCGACATGAGCCAGGCTATGGCAGAAGTGGTAGGTTATGTGAATCGCTCAAGAGCTTTTATGCCACCCGGGACTGTTCCTCCATTCATTACCCGCTTTGATGCAGGCAGCGTGCCTGTAGGTCAATTGGTTTTCAGTAGTGAAACCCGCTCACTGGGGGAGATTTCCGATCTGGCGCTTTTCAGGGTTCGCCCAATGTTCTCAACCCTGCCCGGCGTTTCTGCTCCTCCACCATTTGGAGGTAACCAGAAAACAGTATTGATCACAGTTGATCCTGACAAGATCAGGAATTATCACCTTACACCAGATCAGGTAGTACAGACACTGGTAAAAACTAATACGATCAGCCCGGCGGGTAATGTGCGGATAGGAGACAGTACCTACATTACACCGCAAAACAGCGTTATCGAAAACCTAAATGAATTGCAGAATACCCCGCTGCAATTAGGTAGTGGCCCTTCCGTGTATGTAAAAGATATTGCTACCGTTGCATTGGGCTCTGATGTAACTACCAGCTATGCACTGATCAATGGCAAACGCTCTGTCTATATTCCCGTTACTAAAAGAGCTGATGCTTCTACCTGGGATGTGGTGCAGCGGGTAAAAGCTGCTTTACCCGATATGCAGGCTGCTATTCCTGACGACATCAAGGTTTCCTATGAGTTTGACCAGTCTGGCTATGTGATCAATTCCCTTAAGAGTTTATTATTTGAAGGAGGGTTGGGGGCCATTCTTACCGGCTTAATGGTCTTGTTATTTCTGCGCGACCGAAGAGGTGCGCTGATCGTTGTATTAACGATCCCATTAGCATTACTCTCTTCAGCCACACTTTTATACCTCACCGGCCAAACTATCAATATCATGACCCTGGGTGGTCTTGCTTTATCGGTAGGGATACTGGTAGATGAAGCTACCGTGACCATTGAGAATATACACCGGCACATGGAGGCAGGCAAAAGCAAGGCAAGAGCCATTGCAGATGCATCCAAAGAAATAGCCATTCCCAAACTGCTGATACTGCTAAGTATTCTTGCTGTATTTGTTCCTTCTTTGTTTATGAATGGTGTTCCTAAAGCCATGTTTCTTCCTTTGTCGCTTGCTGTGGGCTTTGCCATGATTGCATCATTCCTGTTATCTCAGACATTTGTTCCTGTGATGGGCAACTGGCTCATGAAGCATCATTTAAGCAACAAGGAAAGATCGCCAGGTTTTTTTGAACGGTTCAAAAGCAGGTATGCACAATACAGCAACTGGCTTCAGGAAAGAGGCGGAATGCTTACAGGAATATTTATTGTGCTATCCGTTGGAGCTGTTGTTTTACTTTTCACGATGATTGGGACAGAGCTATTCCCTAAAACAGATACAGGTCAAACACAGGTAAGGCTGCGTTTACCGGTAGGTACCAGGGTGGAGAGAACAGAAGATGCCACCCGTATTTTGCTGAATGAAGTGGACCGGATCGCCGGAAAAGAAAATGTACTTATCACGTCTGCTTTCGTGGGAACCCAGCCATCCAGTTTCCCCGTGAATTATATCCATCTGTGGACCGGCGGGCCGCATGAATCCGTTACAAAGATCAAACTGAAGCCAGGAAGTATTGCTTTAGACAGATTTAAAGAACAGCTAAGAATGGCTATCGTTAAAGAAGTACCAGATGCTAAAATTTCTTTTGAACCCGGTGATCTGTCTGAACAGGTCCTTAATCTTGGTTCAACCAATCCTGTTGAGATAGCCGTGATCAACAAAAACCTGGAAGATGGCAGGAAAACCGCTACCTGGTTGTATAATCAGCTTTCAGCTGTTTCATTCCTCAGAGATATTCAGATCGCAACACCTCTTGATTACCCGGCCATCAAAATTGATGTGGATCGTGTGAAAGCCGGACAACTGGACCTTACTACAGATCAGATTACACGTTCTACTACTGCAGCCACATCATCCAGCCGTTTTACTTCACCCGCATACTGGCTTGACAAGGCAACCGGAACGGCCTACATCATACAGGTGCAATACCCAGAATACCGGATGAATAGTACTTCGCAACTCGAGATGATCCCTGTTTCTTCCGGTAATGGAAATCTTCATCTGCTCAATGAAGTGGCTTCCTGGAAACGCATCAATATACCCGGTGAATATGACCGCTTAAATCAACAGCGTTATATTACCATCACCGCTAATGTGCAGGGGGAGGACCTTGGCAGAGCCTTCAAGGAAGTAAATAAAATTATCAGTCAGGCCCCTATTCCTAAAGGTTCAAAAGTCTTACTGCGCGGCCAGCCCGAACTCCTGAAAGACACATTGTACAGCCTGCAATTCGGACTATTAGTTGCTATTGTGGTAATCCTGTTACTGATGACGGTTTTCTTTCAGTCCTTCCGGCTATCGCTCATTATACTTTCTGTTATTCCTGCAGTGGTGACGGGCTCATTATTCTTTCTCCTGCTTACAGGAAAAACGCTGAACATTCAATCTTATATGGGTTGTATTATGTCCATTGGTGTTGCCATTGCCAATGCAGTATTATTCATAACAGCAGCAGAGAGCCAGCGCAAGGCAGGAAACCCCCGTGCAGCTTTGATAGCTTCTGAAAGCAGGCTACGTCCCATTATTATGACAAGCCTTGCTATGATAGCAGGCATGACCCCCATGGCCTTGGGATTAGGTGAGGGTGGTGATCAGATCGCTCCGCTGGGTGTCGCAGTGATCGGAGGCCTGGTATTTTCCACAATAAGTGTGTTATTCTTCCTGCCTCAGATATATCATTACTCAATGGGAAATAGAAAATATGTTTCTGCATCACTTGATCCGGACGATATGAACAGCAAAAATTATAATGAACAATGAAAAGCAACAATCAGTCTATAAAATATTTTTTAGTGGTGCTATGGGCATATTCTTTGATCAGCTGTCAGAATAATGCCTCTTCGCCAGCAGTTTCAGCACCAACTAACCCACCAGACACAGTACCTGTGTTGGTATTGCATGATACCAACCTCACTAAAAGTATTGAACTTCCCGCTGAGTTATTGCCTTTCGAACAGGCAGAACTATTTGCAAGGGTGCAGGGTTATCTAAAAGACCTGAGGGTTGATATGGGCGACCAGGTAAAACGGGGACAAACACTTGCCATCATTGAAGCCCCAGAATTGCAAACAAAATATGCAGAGTTTCAGTCGTCTCTGCAAGCTGCAAAAGCAAAATACCTGAGCAGTATGGATGTTTATCAACGCCTTTCCAAAGCAGCCCAGGCGAAAACACCGGGCATTGTAACGCCTGTTGATCTTGAACGTAGCCGGAACCAGTACCTCGCTGACAGTGCCAGCTATGAAGCTGCACACCTGCTGGCCCAATCTTACAAAGAAGTTGCGGGCTACCTTGTGCTTCATGCTCCTTTTGATGGCGTTGTTACAGCCCGGAAAGCTGACAGGGGAACATTGGTAGGTAACAATCAGGCAATCCTGACCATACAGCATAATGGCAAACTCAGGTTAAGAGTAGCAGTGCCTGAATTATATATTGCATCCGGAGCTGTTTCCAAAACAGCTCCTTTTAGAGTAGACGCATATCCCAATAAATTATTTCAAGCGGCCCTTGCCCGGAAAAGCGAAAGCATTGATCCACAAACAAGAACGGAAACCTGGGAATACATCTATGATAATAAAAGTCATGATCTGAAAGCCGGTTCCTTTGCTTATGTAAAACTGGAATTACAAAGAACTGGCAATTCGTTTATTGTTCCTCCTTCTGCTATTGTTACCAATCAGGAACGGAAATTTGTTATCGGGGTGAAGGATGGGAAAGCAGTCTGGATCGATGTGAGGCAGGGGATGTCTACTGATAAGGGCATAGAGGTATTTGGGAATCTCAGTAATAATGACACCATCGTGGTTAGGGCTACTGATGAGAGGAAACCTGGAAGTACTGCCATTTGGAAAGAGAAATAAATCATTGCTTCATCTCGGATAAGTACATATTTGAAATATATACAACTTATATAATTTTATGTATTAATTTTTTTTGAATAAGATTTAGATTATTTGAAAATATTAATTGAATATCAGTCTAATCAGATATAAGATCTTATAGAGAGGTTTAGCTATCGCCGGTCAGAAAATTGAATTAAAAGCCTTAGCGGTCACCTGAACTGCTGCGATACCCGGGAGCGAGATTTCACGAACCAGAGAGGCGGTGTTAAAGGATGATCCTATAAGTTAGGGGTGCTGAAAAAAGAATAATTCAAGAACTTCCTGCTTTTTATTGAGACACAGACACTTACTATGAAATTTTTCAGATAGGTTTAGTTACTTTGCATTGAAAAAAAAGAAGTATATTAATCTTTTTTGAAGAAAATCCCTTATGGCTAACGCGGAACAAGTAAAAAGTCTGATCAAGGCACACGTAGATAATGACCAAATTCGTTTTACGACGTTGGCCCTGCAGATTGCTGCCTACGAAGCCAAATTGGGCCATTCTGAATTTGCATTTGAGATTCGGGACTTAATTGACAAAAGCAAGGCAAGTAAGATTGTTAAATTAAAGCCTTTTGCCAGCGATTTTGGTGACCTGATTCTGGAAGTTGCTCCAGTTGAAAGAATGGCAGAGCTAATCGTATCAGATGAAATAACTGAAAAGATTGATCGCATATTACTGGAATATAAGCAAAGTCACAAGCTCGATAAATATGGTATGGCCAACCGCCGGAAGATTTTACTGGTGGGTACACCGGGTACAGGAAAAACGATGACCGCTTCTGTCATTGCGCAGGAATTAAAACTTCCTTTGTACGTTATCCTCATGGACAAGCTAATGACTAAGTTTATGGGTGAAACGGGAAATAAGTTGAGACAGATATTTGAATTAATAGAAGAAAAAAAAGGCGTTTATTTCTTTGATGAATTTGATACCATTGGTGGCGAAAGAGCAAAAGATAATGATGTGGGTGAAATGAGAAGAGTGCTCAATTCATTCCTTTATTTTATTGATAAGGACAAATCGGATAGCTTAATACTGGCTGCCAGCAATAATCTTTCTCTTTTAGATCAAGCCCTTTTCCGAAGGTTTGATGATATTATCACATACAACCTACCATCTGAAAAAGAAATAATTAAACTTCTAACAAACAAACTTTCATCCTTTAAATCCACCTTTAAACTCGAACCTCTTGTGAAAATCGCATTGGGATTAAGCCATGCTGAAATTACTTCTGCTTGTCAGGATGCTATTAAAGACGCAATTCTGCGTAATAAAACGAAAGTTGAAAAAGCTAAACTGATCAAGTTTTTGGAGCAAAAGAGGAGTGTTTATGCTGGTAAGAAATAACAATGGCCGATAATAATCCTCACATATTCTTAAAAAATATTGCTATCTCTTACGATTTTCGGCCGAAGCAGGGTTTCGGCTCAGAGAATATCCCTGTTCGCAACAGAGATCTGCATAGCAATAAGTTATTGCAGGAATTTACTATTGCGGAAAATGCTATTCAGCAAACAAGGCGAGAAAGAGGTCAGAATGATTTGCCGGTAAAAAGTGGCTCTTATTGGGAGTTTTCCGGTAGAGCAGGATATAGTTTGGTGACAAAAAGCCTTGAAGATCTTTCCAAAAACATACGATTGCTAAATATCAAGACGGAAGGAGATACTCCTGATAACACAACTATTAAAGCAGTTGCATATGTGCCAGAGGATGAAGAAAAAATGTTTAGAAAGAAGATAACTGACTATAAGTTTAAAAATACAAAGGCGGGAAATCCTAAGAATGCCAATCTTGTAAATAGTATAGAAAGTATTAGTCTTGCATCCATCTCGTCGCTTTGGACAGATGACCCTGTGTTAATTCCAAATGAAAATCAGGAGTGGTGTGAGGTCTGGCTTTATATTGGTAAGAGTGTAGAGGAAATAAATTCGGAAATCCAGCAATGTTGTGAATTAATAGATGTGCAGTTAAGCGGCCAGGTACTGGTATTCCCCGAAAGAATGGTGCGGTTGATTAGAGCTAATCGTGCGCAATTGATGGAGCTAGTCGAACAGTGTGACTTTATTGCCGAAATGCGATTGCTTAGAGAAACAGCAAGATTTTGGCTTACGGAAAATAATGCTGATCAGGTAGCATGGGTGCAGGATCTATTACGACGGGCCTCATACTCATTTTCCAACGATATTGGCGTATGTATCCTGGACACGGGGATCAATAATGCTCATTTGCTTCTTGCCCCTGTTTTAGATGACAACGACAAGCACTCAGTTGAACCAGGATGGGGGCTAAATGATCATGATGGACATGGCACATTGATGGCAGGTATTTCTGCTTATGGTGATTTGCAAATTTTATTGGAATCTCAGGAAGCAGTTGAGATAAACCATAAACTAAGTTCAGTTAAGATTTTACCTCCTACCGGACAAAACGACAAAGAATTGTATGGGGTTATAACAAGCCAGGGAATCAGCCGCTCCGAATTAGCAGCACCCAATCGGAAACAGGTTTATTGCATGGCAGTAACTTCCCAAGAAAAAATATATAGAGGAAGACCTACATCATGGTCATCCGCTATTGACCAATTAGCATTTGGTGAAATAGAAAGCGAAAAGAGACTGATAATTATCTCTGCTGGCAATGTGAGAGATGATGTGGAGTATCAAAATTATCCTAACAGTAATGTTTCTATTTCAGTGGAAGATCCGGCACAAGCCTGGAATGCCTTGACTATCGGAGCGATCACAGACAAGATCATTATTACAGACCCGGCCTATAACAACGGACATTCACCCATTGCCAACATTGGTGAGTTATCTCCTTATAGTTCTACCTCCACAACATGGGAGCACCGAAAATGGCCATTGAAGCCTGATATAGTTTTGGAGGGCGGCAATATTCTAAAAGCGCCGGACAACAGTATCGTTGGGTGTATTGATGATTTTGCGATTTTATCAACTTCACGCAGGCCATTGAATAACCAGTTTGATGCTTTTTCAGGAACCAGCGCAGCTACTGCTTATACTTCATGGATGTGTGCTAAAATTCTTTCTGCATACCCAAATTCCTGGCCTGAAACATTACGTGGTTTAATTATCCATTCAGCAGAATGGACGGCTGCCATTATCAACCAGTTTTCGATTGACCTTACCAAGAAGCAACACATAGCAAACTTAATGCGCATTTGCGGTTATGGTGTTCCAAACATTGTTAAGGCTATCCAGAATACACAAAGCTCATTTACTCTTATTGCTGAAGAAGAAATTAAGCCTTTCTCTGTTAATGAAGCTGGCAGGGTGATAGCAAAAGACATGCACTTTTTTAAGCTACCATGGCCCAAAGAAATGCTGCTCGGATTGGCTGAAACAAAAGTCAAGTTTAGAATTACCCTTTCTTACTTCATTGAACCAGCTCCAGGCGAAATTGGCTGGAAAGACAGATACAGGTATCAATCCTACGGTTTCCGGTTTGACGTAAATAACCCAACAGAAACGGAAGAAGAGTTTCTCAAACGAATAAATCTTGCTTTACGTGACGAGGATGAAGTTGTTGAAACAGGAAGCGGATCTGACAGATGGAAAATCGGACCAATTCTCCGGAATTTGGGTCTGTGCACTCGGATGTCTGGGAGGCAACAGCAGCAGAAATTTCGACCTGTAATTTCATTGCGGTATATCCAGTAACAGGATGGTGGAAGGATAGAAAGCCACTGGATAGATGGCAGCAAAAAACCCGTTACTCATTACTTATTTCCCTTGAAACACCTGAACAGGAAATTGATATTTATTCTCCGATCTATAATCTTGTTTCAACGCCAGTAACCATTCCGGTAAATCAGCAATGAATTTATGAGGCCCTGTGATTCTTTTGAGGGAATTCTCAATTGACAAGACTGATCAGGAAAATAGCGTTCTGGTCGAGTTAATACTGCAACAAATTACTGGGACGCAGTAGAAATTGCCGAAGGATAGTTAATACCACTACCCCAGAAATATATTCTTAAACAAGCATCCAGCATAGCTTTGGTTCTACTAAAACAAATGGTCTTTCTGCTTAAGCGCTTCAAATGTGTCCGGAGGTTCAGATTTCGCCTTTCGATATGGTTAATCAAAGTAGCGCCAGCAGAGTGAATACTTTTGGGAATTAAGCTTTTGTAAGTCGTTAGATTATCGGTGTAGATGCGTTTTACCTCTGACAGCAGCAGCGTATTAATGATCATGCTTAACGTTCGTTTGGAACGTTTGCCCACAATATAGTCCACTACTTCACCAGTAGATCGGTTTAGCGCATAAGCGACCCAATATTCATTGCCCTTATGTCCTACAAAGGTCCGTAGTTCGTCTACCTCAAATTCTTGTTGATTCAAAGGAATAGGTGGTTTGGGTATGCTGTTAGCGATTCGTTTTATGTGCTTGAGAACTGTGTTATTAGCTATTTTGAGTATCCTGGCGGCTCCTCTGATTCCGACGCTTTCGCATTTCTGCTTTGGAATTAATGCTATTATCTCCGGTTTATAAGCCTTGTACCGGTAGTGCCCCTGCTGATATTTTTTACAAGCCTTGCAATAGAGCTTTTGCTGACCATTTTTTTGACGACCTGCTTTCTGGCATTTCGCTTCACAAAATTTACAATTCATAATGCCAGATAATTTGAAACACGAGTAGAAAAAATCCGCTTTATTAATTCAGATAAAAGTATTGGCAGGGCAAAATTAGGGGAACTTGTAAATGAAAAAGGGCCTTTAGGCCCTTTAATTCAATAAGTTGTTTCGCTCGGGATAAAACCAGATAATTTGAAACATTACCTGTAGTTCGTTAGTGTTCGTTAAGAACGCTTTAGCGCTCCCCCTGCTGGACTTGAACCAGCGACCCTCTGATTAACAGTCAGATGCTCTAACCAACTGAGCTAAGGAGGAATATATTCTATCTGAGTACGCAGCTTTCGCCAGCTACCCTCCCTTTCGGGGCAGCAAAAATAGGGAAAATCAGTCTTTTAAAAAGCAATTTTTCAATTATTCCCCACGCTTTTTTTAAACTTAATAAACACTAACCCAGAAAAAATAATAAACCCACCGGAATGCTACAATATTTAGTAATTTTGATTTTTCACTCTTAGAATTCCTGACATTGTACATAGCAGATCTTCATACACATTCCCACTACGCTCAAGCCTGCAGCAAATTTCTAACCTTGGAAACCCTTTACCAATGGGCACTTATTAAAGGTATACAGTTGATCAGTACCGGAGATTTTACTCATCCTGCCTGGTTCAAAGAACTGCAGGATAAATTGGAACCCGATGGCAAAGGCTTATTCCGGCTTAAGAACCCCCCGAATGAACCCGCGCTACCTGGCATAAAACCCAGATCAGCTGATATCCGTTTTTGCCTTTCCACAGAAATATCATCTGTATACACCTACGGCGGTAAAACAAGAAAAAATCATAACCTGGTCTATGCCCCGGATTTTTCATCCGCGGGTTGGATCAATAAAAAAATATCACGTTTCGGCAATCTTGCCGCCGATGGACGACCTACTATCTCTTTATCTTCCCGTGATCTGCTGGAAACAGTACTGGAAGCACCTGGCCGGCAAACCCATCTCGTTCCTGCGCATGCCTGGACTCCCTGGTTTTCTACTCTGGGTTCGAAAGGAGGTTATGATAGCGTAGATGAGTGTTTCCGCGACTTATCGCCCCATATTTTTGCTTTAGAGACCGGTCTTTCTTCTGATCCTGCGATGAACTGGCGCTGGAGTCAACTCGACAGGTTCACCATGCTTTCCAGTTCAGATGCACATTCCCTTCAGAAATTAGGCCGCGAAGCCAATCTCTTTGAGACTGAGCTCGGCTACGAAGCTTTATTCGAAGCCATCAAAATGCAGAAAGGATTCTTAGGCACCTACGAGTTCTTTCCGGAAGAAGGAAAATATTCTTATGACGGGCATCGTAACTGCGGCGTTTGCCTTTCTCCCGCAGAGGCCATAGCTATAAATAATATCTGCCCTCAATGCGGAAAGCAGCTGACGGTTGGGGTAATGCAACGCGTAGAACGGCTGGCCGACCGGACAGAACCAGTTCGACCTCTCCAAGCGGCTTCTTTCAAATATATTATTCCTCTTGCGGAAATACTCTCGGAGATACATGAAACCGGAGTAGAGTCGAAAAAAGTAATGACGGCTTACGGAGAAGCAATAAACATGTTTGGTAATGAATTCGATTTATTACAGGCAGTGCCAATCAATGATATCCACCGGTTCAATCCCTTGCTGGCTGAAGCCATCCGCCGTATGCGGGACGGCGAAGTGATCAGGCAGGCCGGCTATGATGGAGTGTTTGGAAAGATCAGTTTGTTTGAAGGAAAACCCTCTCTGTCATCTACAAACTCTCACAAGCAAATGAACCTTTTCTAATAATTATTCTCCGGACCTGCCTGCATGCAATTCCGGCTCGCTCATCAATATCAATGCGAATTGACTGAGTTCCTCTTCCCTCGTCTTATAATTAATAAACTTTCCGTTTAACATGCTCACAGGAAAATAGTCGAATTCCTTTTTTATGGGCATTGGTTTTTCACTGATCAGTTTTTCGGTCTCATTGTCCGGGGCATATAATAAATAAGAAGAGTAGGGGATTTGCTCTAATTGTTGCAGGCTGTCGATCGTGATCACCCGTGAGTGCAGGTAAAAGGTCAGCGCATACGAATAATCCTTCCGCAGTTGCACTACCGGTATATGCGGAAATTTTTTATTACTGTAAAATGCCGCCTCGCTTCCCGCCTGGTAATGCATAATGGAAGGATAAGCGATACTGTTCAGGTAAAAATTGACGATCAATGCTGCGAGTGCAGTCCGGTAAAAGAGTAAAGTCTTGGAAGGAAAAGAGCCCATTCCCGGTAAAAAAACTAATAGGATGATCAACACAAAAATCAGGATCAGCGCCGGCCAGGAAAGCGTTGCCGGTCTGAAAAAATAGTGCAGCAATAGCGGCGCAATGACCATGATGGTGATAACGATGGTCTGCACCACATGGACCGCCTTCCATTCTTTCGATAACTTCACCTGCTGCAAATAACCTGATAGTAAAATGGCTAAGAGCGGAAATATTATATTACTGTAATGAGGTAACTGGAATTTGGATAATGAGAAAACCAGCAGCGTAATAAAAGCACCTGAGAGACTCAACCATTCTACATGTTGTGCCGACCTGCGCCAGCGCTTTTGCCAGATCCTGACCAGCGCCATATATAAAACCAGCGACCATGGTAGAAATGCCCAGATCAGCGTATGCAGAAAAAAAGCCGGGTCACCTTTTCCTTTTATAGGACCGGTATTGAGAAAACGGCCAAACTGGCTATCCCAAAAGAAGAACCGGATCCCTGAAACACCTGTCCTGCCAAAGACAAGTTTTTCAGGATGCTGATCAAACTGGTACCAAAGGCAGTACAGTTCAGGCGTAATGAACAGGAAGATCAGCAAAGCTGCGATCAACCAACGCAAATGGAATAACTGCTGCCAGTTCTTTTTGAACAATAACTCTCCGCCAATTGCCCCTGCGATCGGAATAATAGCAAAAGGCCCCTTGGTCATGATGGCACAGGCAGCGAATAAAGACCCGAGAATGAGTTGCCAGTTTTTCTTCTCAGTATATGACCGGTAAAAATGATAAATGCTGCCGATGATCAGCCCGGTAAGATAGGGCTCTGCCCGCACATCATTGTTGGAGATAACAATATGCTGGGCAGTCAACAAAATGATCACAGCCCAATAAGCTGTTTTCTCATTGTATAATTTTCTCGCAAGTAAATAAGCATACCATACACCCAGCAGAAGGAACAGGATCGCCGGTAGTTTATAAGCCCAGGTAGTGAATCCAAAGACTTCGAAAGAAAGCGCTGTTGCCCAGAAAGGAAAATGCGGTTTATCCAGCCAGTCGGTGCCATGAGAGAATAGTTCAACATAGTTTCCTTTCTCCACCATTGTGCGGGCAATACTGGCATACAAAGGGCCGTCTGCTCCCAGCAATACTACAAACAGTCCGCTGAAATTGACCGCTATAGCGAGGAACAGCAGAAAGTAAAGCCAAGCACGTTGATGAGAGGAGGTAGGCATAAACTCAGGTTGGGTGAACTGTTTAAAAGTACCCGGCTGATGTAAAGGAATTATGACCGTAATGCTATCGAAGCGTTAAGCTGCGGTTTTCCGCTTACAGCAAATGTTACTCCTGAGTATTCTCAGAAAAGGGCCTTATTTCAAAAATCAAACCCCGCACCATCCGGGGAAATGAAAACCCCGGCATGCAAATTTTTTCACCGGCAATTCTTTGAGTTTTCTCAGATATATCGAAAAAACACGAATTGTTTTTTGCGGAAAACCCTCGTCTTATATAAGTTTCTCCCTGTCGTATTTCCTTTTTCTAACTCATTGTTTATATTTTTAAGCATCCAATTAGAAAAACCATGCAAGCCCAGCCATCCACCAGCGGCTTCACCACCGCTATTATTCTTTCTGCAAAGAATTCCCTCTCTGGTATTTATTCTCCTATTCGTCAGGGCACTAAGCCTGTTCAACCAGCTTTTTGCTTATGAAATCCCTGCTTTATATCGTAAAAGCCAGGCGCAACGCGCTTCTGCTCTTTGTGTTTACAATCCTGAGCCTGGTATTCCTGATAAAACTGATCAGTGATAACAGTGAAAAAAGAAAGGCAGGAGAATCAGCCTTACAACTGAGTAATAAAGTGATCCAGAACATCGAGAGTATTCGTTCTTCGATCACAGAAGCAGAATCTCTGCTGCAATCATATTTGCTTACCGGTGATCAGCAATGGAAGAGATCCCTTTTTGCCATACATGGACGTGTATACCGCGTGCTGGAAGAAACTGCCGTTATGGAAACCGATCCTTTGCAACAGAAAAAATTCGCTTTAATAAAACAGGCACTTCAAAACAAGATCAGTTTCCAGCAAACTATAATGAGGGCAGACTCTATTACACCGGAATTGAGAACGGAAATGGGCTATTATGGCCTGAACCGCCGGCTTACAGCGAGAATACAGTCGCCTATGCGACTGCTGCTCGAACGCCAGGAACTGCTTCTTCAACGAAAAACCGAGGCAAACACAGATGCCGCCAACCAGGCCAGGTTTCTGACAATTTTCTATGCTGTGTTTATTTACCTGTTTATACTCTATGCTTTATGGCAGTTGCGTAAGCAGGCAGAGCCTGGTCCTGCGGCAGAAATGCTGGAAGAAAAGAATGAAACGAACCCACCGTATAGCCATGAAAATAATAACACTCCTGTAGCACAGGAAGATTTTCGCGGTGTGTTCTCTATTCATGAAGGATATAGCAAGGGGGCAAACGATAATGAAAGGACCGGGGTTGTCCGCGTACTTTGGCCATCGCAGCAGGAACTGGACAAGAATTTTGGCAATGTGTCTGCCTCAACAGAGGTATTGCATCTTCACCAGGAAAATGATCATTACCTGGGACACGCCGTAAATGCGCACTATTTTCAACCCGGACCCTCATTTAATCGCGTACCCAATGGATATATTCCAGGGGCGATAGCCTCATATAGTCTTTATCCTATCCCTTCCTCGCCTCTCACCCGCCTGCCAAGCCAGGAGCAACCAGGCTTTCGATTGACTGAATTGGTACAATCGGTGCTGGGATCTTTTTATTCCAGGGCCGAAGAAAAAAACATACGCCTTTTGCATACTATTGACCCGGCGATACCACATACGCTTTCAGGGGATGTCGAAAAATTGGGTAAGATATTGAGCGGCTTGCTCGACAATGCAATGCGATTCACTTTTAAAGGCTATGTTCAGCTCACCGTCAGTTGCCTGAAGATGGATGGAGAGCAAACTGAGATTGCTTTCTCAGTGGCTGATACAGGCAAAGGCATTGATCCTGATAAGATGCAAGATCTTTTACATGGCAACGGTACTCAACTTCCTGCTCTTGCACAAGCCAGGAGACTGGTAGAGTCTCAACATAACCAGTTGATGATCCACAGCACAGAAGAAGATGGAACGGTTTGTTGTTTTACAGCCTGCTTCAGATGCTAAAGGAGATGCTTCCAGCCGCTTCGAACCGGATTGGTCAGTTTGGTTACTTAAGCGATTTTGTGGCGGCTGCTTAAAACAAGCCAAATAGCTTGCTTTCTTCTATGCCTACATACACGCCGTCTTCCCGGATTTCCACTGGCCAGTTTTTCAGATAATATCCTTCACCGCTTGTGTTCCGGCCATTTTTCAAATCGAATTTATACCGGTGAAGGGGGCAAACCACATTTCCCAGCGCATCAATATATCCTTCGCTTAGCCACCCTCCTGCATGCGGGCATTTCCGGGCAACGGCGAAAACTTTTTCATTGAACCGTGCAAGGCATAGACTTTTACCACCGACTTCGGCTTCGGTCATATTATTGGAAGAGAAGTCGATCTCGTTAATATGATCAGTGATCTTGTGCCAGATGTATTTTTTCTCTGCCATGTGTTAAGGGAGAGCTGATTCGTATAAAGGAATCAGATGCTTAATAAAGAAATTCAGTTTTGTAAGGATACCTGACCCTGTACATCTGCCGCACTTTTTCCAGGATCCCCGCTCTCAATTGGTCCAGGTTGCGCCGTTCGATGGCAGAAATAAAGATCGCATTGCCATTGGTCTCATTATTCCATCTTTCACGAAGATCTTCGAGTATTTCTTTTTTCGTGCTTTCCTCCAGCCATTCATCGAATGTATGCTCTTCGTAAAGGTCCATCTTATTGAAAATGGTCAGTGTCGGTTTATCGAAAGCCCCGATCTCCTGCAATGTTTTATTCACCACCCCGAGCTGATCTTCATAAGCAGGATGTGAAATATCCACTACATGCAGCAGGATATCGGCTTCCCTTACTTCATCCAGGGTGCTCTTGAAGCTTTCCACCAGGTGGTGAGGCAGTTTCCTGATAAAACCTACTGTATCGCTCAACAAAAAGGGGGTATTTTCAAAGACGACTTTTCTTGTAGTAGTATCAAGTGTAGCAAAGAGTTTATTCTCTGCAAACACATCGCTTTTACTGAGCAAGGTCATCAGGGTGGATTTTCCCACATTAGTATATCCTACGAGGGCTACGCGAATAAATTCACCACGATCTTTCCGTTGAGTGTAGGCCTGTTTATCTATTTCTGCCAGTCGTTTGCGTAGCAATGATATTTTATCCCTCACGATCCGGCGGTCCGTTTCAATTTCACTTTCACCAGGGCCTCTTGTTCCGATACCACCACCCAAACGTTCCAGGTGTTTCCACATACCCCGGAGCCTGGGGAGTATATATTGGTATTGGGCCAGTTCCACCTGCGCTTTGGCCTGTGCCGTCTTGGCGCGGCGTGCGAAAATATCCAGGATCAGGTCTGAGCGGTCGATGGTTTTTACTTCAAGCGCTTTTTCTATGTTGTTGATCTGAGCGCCGGTCAGTTCATCGTCAAAGATCACAATGCCGATATTCTTTCCCTGGATATAGAGCCGGATCTCTTCCAGCTTGCCTTTGCCCACAAATGTGCGACTGTCGGGATGCGGTAGTTTTTGAGTAAAACGCTTTATGGTAACGGCTCCGGCTGTTTCTGCCAGGAAGGCCAGTTCGTCAAGGTACTCCTGCACCTGCTGTTCGGTTTGGTCCTTATGCACCAATCCTACCAGCACGGCTCTCTCTTCTTTTAATATGTTCTTTTTTTCCAGCATAAGTAATTAGTATAAAAAATCCTGTTGGGATTTGTTCAAAATTAAAAAGTCAAAAGTAAAAACCGTACCGTCTTCACTTTTGACTTTTTAAATAGTGTATTTGCACTCTTAGAGTCCGCTCAGGGTCAGGCCAATCGACCAGGGTCTGATCTCTGCTGCCACCCCTTCTTTAAACAGGGTTGTGATCTGGTAACTGCCATAGAGACTGAAGTGGCCGAGGCCAACGCGGGCGGTACCTACCAGGCGGGTGCTGTTGAAATATCTTTTGCTTGCTTCTTTCAGCTTGTAATCATTGAGGGTATTGCCATTTTTATCCTGCAGGTTCTTGTTGCGGGTATGAGCATCAATCATAGTACCCACTTTCACGCCAATGGCCCATTTAAAGCTCTTGTCGCTGTTCAGCGGGTTGGCTGTATAGCGGAATTCGATAGGAGCTTCGAGGTAAGTGGTATTGAGTTTTACTTTTTTGAAATGGTTGGTATCTGCTACATCCCTGAACTGCAGGGTGGGTGTCAGCTCTTTGATGCCGACATAAGTCTTAGAAAATTTAATATGATCAGAAGAAATGCCTGGTCCAAAAGCCATGCTCAGCTTGGGATTTGTTTTGAAAGGGAAGTCGAACATGAAATAAACATTAAAGCTCTTCGACCAGCCACTTGTACTAATCGTATCGGGTTTACCGGCCCAGCCTGTATAACCAAGCTGTATCATAAAGTGGTCATTGGCACGGCCAGCCAGGTTGATAGGCTGCTTTTTCTTTTTGGGAGCTTCGGGTGTTTCCTGTGCAACTAAAGAGGTGATCAACAAACAACTAACAGCGTACAGAACAACTTTCTTCATAAATCAGTTTAAGGTCGCAAATATATTTTTCTTTCGGTTAAAGATAGGTTAAGAAGCTAGTAATAATTTTATTTGCTACTTTTGCGCCTCTCTGGCTGGTAAACAGGCTTTTTGCAAAGACGGATGCCCGGCCGGGGCAAAGATATGGCTGTTTTACAGCGCCGGATCCTTAGCTCAGACGGTTAGAGCATCTGACTCATAATCAGAGGGTCGCTGGTTCGATCCCAGCAGGATCCACTTAATTTTCAATGCTTTACAAGGTCGCCTTTAGGCGACTTTGGCGTTTTGTAAAGGATTTGCCGGTAAACTGATAACTCCATATGAGGAAAGAGCTATTAACGTAATAAAGTTAATTCAATCGAATTGGATTTAACCTCAACTATTATCTGCTTTCGAAGTAGATCTGCCAGATTTTGGCGAAGATCTTTTGCTGCTTCTTTATCTGGATGGTTGTTTGTTCATTTCCATTCCAGCCTTTTATGTCTGGTGCTATTTTATTTATGAAAATCATATTACCGATATTATTTTTGGCAAGCTTAACCTTGAGCTCCTGCTCAAACGGGCAGACCAAGCAACCATCAAGTCCATATTCTATGAGTCGTTTTGAATACACCGTTGAAAATGCCCATCCCAAGGCAAAGGCATTAATGGCTGAAGATTTTTTTTGGAGTCCCATTGAAGAAACTGCACCGTTTGGTAGTGACGACGGTTCCGACGCTGCTTATGGCTTCAGAGAATGGCGGCTTTTAAACCGGAAGACAAGTCCGGTAGTATATCTCAACGACTTAATAAGAAGCTGGCAGTATCCCTATTTCGATTATAATGAAATGGATACGGCTAAAATTGAAGCCTATATTTCTTCAAAGCCCAGTCTTGATGAGAACGAAATCCAACTAAGGCTTACTCAGCTCAAAGAGGCATTCAAAAATTCTGCGGACACTTCCATGAATAAACTGAATGACCAGCAACTTCGGGAGCTGGTCATTTCTGCTTCAGCCGGCATGGGAGAAAGATATCTGGTGGGGCAGGACAATGCGATTATAGGAACCGGGTTCGCACAACTGGTTTTGGAGGGAACCGTTGATGAAGACATAAAAGATTTAACAGCAACAGCCATAAAACGGCAATTGTTGCCACTGCTCCTTACTAAGTATGATCCCAAATACCAGGATACCAGAAAGGAGCAATTGACCAAAATGCTTGACGTCATTAACAAAGTGAACTAATTATAGACCAACCAGCATTGACACTGCTAAAAGCGAATAATATGAACTGGAAAATAGTTGTAGGGGCTCTTTTGATAATTGGCTCTGTAAGAGAAATGTTCTCTATTATAGGAGATTATAATTCAGGCAAACTGAAATCCTGGCCCTTCGGAGCGGATATTGCTTTTGTCCTTTTATTTGCGTTGGGTATATACCTGATCTATTCAGGGAGGAAGAATAAAAAACTGTCGTGACTCAGATAACCCCCGTTTCCCAACTAAGGGGCATGCAAAAGTTCGGGTCTTACGTCTGCATTTCATTAACCGTGGTTAACAATAGGCTCATTTTTACTCCCGAAATCCACTCAATGTTAAAACGGAATAACAGCCATTAACGGTGATTAACATCGTGTTCCGGCAATCACAATTGCCTTGCCCTGAGGCGGATGGCGGTTTAGTTTTGTCCTGTCATTGAAACAATAACAGTTCAAACAAACCACACCAACTAAATAAAAAAATTATGAAAAAGATCATCCTTACAATCGCTATCGCTGTTTGTTCTCTTGCTGCATTCGCTAATGAGACTAATGTAAACGCCTCTGTACTGAATACCTTCTCAAAAGATTTTGCAGGTGCCACTGAAGTCAACTGGACCAGCGGCAACCAGTTTTACAAAGCAAATTTTATTTATAACGCACAGCACGTGACAGCATTTTATTCTTTCAATGGAGAAATGCTCGGACTGGCACGTAATATCAGTTCACTCGATCTGCCGATGCATTTGCAAACCTCACTTAAGAAAGATTATGGCGGACGTTGGATCAGCGAACTTTTTGAGTTGTCGAATGCAGAAGGCACAAGCTATTATATTACCCTGGAGCAGGCCGATTCAAAACTGATCCTGAAATCAGAAGATGGAAGTAACTGGAGTGTTTATAAGAAAGCAGTGAAGTCTTAACAGCTCCCGGATTTTACCCATCACCATTTAACCATTAAACCAACCAGCTTCACTTTGAAGTATAGCCAGGAAAGCCCTGTCCCGCAAGGAGACAGGGCTTTCTGTTTAATGATCGCCGCTGTTTACACGCTGGGCAACCCGCACCTGATGTTTTGAGGGAGTGATCGCAACTAAATGAATGCCCGTAATGGGCGGTACGAAATCTCTTTCGGGCCAAATTCATATCGGCGTATATAAGCTATGATAATATCAATTTTCATGGGAGGACCTGATTTTACAATGAAATAAAAAGTAACGTAAAATCCAGGATTGACAAATATGCGAGATCAAAAAAACGGGTCGATAAAACGACCCGGTAATAATTATTGATTGGCCTCAGCGCAATCACACAAATTTGATTAGTAAGCTATAAGTTGAAAGGTAAGAGATTGAGTGCGAGTAAAATACAGGCCTTATTTAACTTCCTCAAAATCAATATAATCCCCCGCCGGTTTCGGCCTGGAACTACTTCCCGTTTGCTGCGCCTGTGAGCTTTGACCACCCTGCTGTTGCCTCATCTGCTCCTGCATTGTTTCGTGCATCTGCCGGAACTGCTGCTTCATCTTCCTGCTCGCCCGGTACACCGGGATAATGAACTTAAAGATCAGGTTGTAAAGAAACCAGGCCAGTAAAATATATAAGATCGTCGTCCACATGCAACAAAGCTACAACACAATCCATAACCAGCCCTATCATCACCTTAATACTTCGTTAAAGGCCGGTGAGTGAGAGCCTGATATCGGTGAACAGTATAAGTTTTGGAACGAATACCTTTATTTCCTTACTTTTGCATCGGAAAAAGGCAGTAAGAAGGGAACGGAGAACGTTCCCTTCTTCTATTATCTACTATGAGCACAGAAGGATATATACAGGTACTGGAGCAGAAAGTAAATGCCCTGATAGCAGCAGATAAAGATGTTTTCCTGGTAGAGATCAGGATCAAGCCGACCAATAACGTGAAAGTTTTTCTTGATTCGGATCTTGGCATCAGCATTGACCGGCTCATCCAGTACAACCGCGCATTGTACAAGCAGCTCGAAGAGGAGAACATTTTCCCTGGTGGGGATTTTTCACTGGAAGTATCTTCTCCGGGACTTGATGAACCGCTGAAAATGCATCGGCAATACCTGAAAAATACAGGCCGCTTTGTAGAAGTGCTGCAATTGGACGGGGTGAAGAAAGAAGGTAAACTGATCAGTACCACTGAAACGGAGATCGTGATAGAAGAAGAAAAAGGAAAAGGAAAGAAAAAAGAACTGGTGCAGCATTCCATCCCTTTTTCCGAAATCAAAACGACGAAAGTCCAAATCAAATTTTAAATAAAAAGAAAACAACAATCAATTCAAATTACAACTGCAGGCAGGGCCGTTAACGGCGTTGGGTTGCAGGCTACAAACTCAGTTCTATGGCAAGTATCAATCTTATAGAAGCATTCCAGGAGTTCAAGGATGCGGAAAACATTGACCGTCCCACGATGATGAAAGTGGTGGAGGACGTTTTCAAAACCCTGCTGCGTAAAAAATTCGGCAGTGATGAAAACTTTGATGTTATCGTGAATGCTGAAAAGGGTGACCTGGAGATCGTCCGGCACAGGATGATCGTGGAAGATGGACAGGTGGAAGATCCCCTGGCGCAGGTGGCATATTCTGAGGCTACCAAGATTGAACCGGATTTTGAAGTAGGAGAAGAACTATTCCAGGAAATTGACCTGTATGATTTCGGAAGGAGAGCGATACTGGCAGCCAAACAAACACTGGCCAGCCGCATCAGCGACTTGAAGAAAAATGTACTGGCAAAGAAATATGGCGACAGGACCGGTGAGATCATCAGCGCAGAAGTGTACCAGGTTTGGAAAAAAGAGATCCTGCTGCTCGATGAAGAAGGCAATGAACTGATCCTTCCCAAAAGCGAACAGATTCCCCAGGACTATTTCAAAAAAGGAGAAAATATCAGGGCAGTGGTGAAGAAGGTTGATATGAAGAATAATAATCCTGTGATCATTCTCTCCCGTACTTCTCCTGATTTTCTGGCTAAATTATTGGAGATAGAAGTGCCTGAAATTTTTGACGGTCTTATCGTCATTAAAAAAATCGTTCGCGACCCGGGTGAAAGAGCTAAAGTAGCTGTGGAGTCTTATGATGACAGGATCGACCCAGTAGGTGCCTGCGTGGGTATGAAAGGAAGCCGGATCCACGGTATTGTTCGCGAATTGAAAAATGAAAATATCGATGTGATCAACTGGACAAACAATATCCAGTTGCTGATCCAACGCTCTCTTACACCAGCCAAGATCACCAGCATGGACCTGGATACAGAAAACAAGCACGCAAGTGTTTATCTCAAACCCGACCAGGTATCACTGGCTATCGGCCGTCGTGGGGTAAATATCAAGCTCGCATGCGAACTGACCGGTTATGAACTGGATGTATACCGCGATTCTGAAGAAGAAACAGAAGAATTTGACGTGGACCTGGAAGAATTCAGCGATGAGATCGAAACATGG
Source organism: Sphingobacteriales bacterium 44-61 (assembly GCA_001898405.1). GTDB lineage: Bacteria > Bacteroidota > Bacteroidia > Chitinophagales > Chitinophagaceae > Terrimonas_A. Next base: position 165,811 of record MKTW01000018.1, on the reverse strand, counting down.
GTAATTGATGAATTGAAAAGGGTAGGTTGCGATACGGCCCGTAGCGTACTGAACCTGACTCCTGAAGAACTGGAACGCCGCACCGATCTCGAGAAAGAGACCATCGCAGACGTAAGAAAGGTGCTGCAGGCAGAGTTCGAGAAAGAATAAATTTTATGAATTAAAAATTCAAGGTTTAAAAAGTAAAAACAGGCTTTTTTTGGCAGTATGCATCTTTTTACTTTTAAATTTTGACTTTTTAATTCCCTGAAGAGACTAGAAAACATAAAAAAGCTTAATGGCAGAATTAAAACTTCCAAGAGTATTAGCGGCCGCCAAGGAGTTCAACGTTGGCCAGGAAACCCTTGTGGATTTCCTGATCGGTAAAGGATTTTCCAAAGACGACCTGAAGTCTACGTCAAAGCTGACGGAAGACATGTACCGTGCATTGCAACAGGAATTCCAGGGCGACAAGGCGGCAAAAATGAAGAGCGACCAGGTGGACCTTCCCAAGGGTTCGCAGGCAGAAGCAAAAAAGAAGAAAGAAGACGAAGAGATCAACTTCAAGAAAGAAGAGAAGAAGCCCGTTGTAACCAAAAAGGAAGAGCCCGTTGTTACACCCCTTCCTGTAGTGGAAGAAGAGCCTGCTAAACCCCAAGAAGCAGAGCAGCCTAAGGAAGAAGAGGTAGTGAAAATAGAAGCTCCGGAAATTGCTACGCCCAAGATCATCGACAAGATCGATCTTTCGGCTATTGATTCTTCGACCCGTCCCAAAAAGACGATCAAGAAAAAAGGCGAGCAGGAACCTGTAGCTGAAGCTCCGGTAGAAGAAAAAGCAGTTGCAAAACCTGAAGTGGTGAAGCCTGCCCAGAAAGAAAAAGAAGAAGTGGCTCAGCCTGAAGTTGTGGCGAAAAAAGAAAAAGAAAAGAAAGAAGAGCAGCAACCCGTAGTGCAGGAAGAAAAAACAACAGTAGAAGAGGAAGCTCCTCCTGTAATTGAAAACATCAAGGCTGAAAAGATCGAAGGCCCCAGGATCCTGGGTAAAATAGATCTACCTGTAGATAGCGACACCAGGCCGAAAAAAGACGAGAAACGTAAACGCAAACGTATTCCTATTGAGAAAAAGGAGGTACGTCCCAATAGCGGTCAACAAGGTCAGGGTCAGGGCCAGCAGCAGAACAGAGACCGCAGGCCAGGACAGGGCGGTACTGGTGGCGGCAATTTCAACCGTGGTGGCCAACAGGGAAGAGGGGGTCAGCAAGGCGGCCGTCGCGACAATCGCGGAGTCGGCATTACCCGCCGTGAAGACAGGCTGATCGACGAAAAAGAAATTCAAAAGAAAATACAGGAAACGCAGGCCAAACTTTCTGGCGGCGGCGGCAAGGGTAAAAACCTGAAAGCCAAAATGCGCCGTGAAAAACGCCAGGAAATGGCAGAGGCCATGGGCGAAGTTGGTGATGACAACAAACTGCAGGTAACAGAATTCATCAGCGTAAGCGAACTGGCCAACCTGATGGATGTAAGTTTTGCAGAAGTGATCAGCAAGTGTATGAGCCTCGGCATCATGGTGTCAATCAACCAGCGCCTGGATGCGGAAGTCATAGAACTCGTGGCAAGTGAATTCAACTTTGATGTGGAATTCATCAACATGGAAAAGCAGGCTGAAATGGAGGAGGAAGAGGATGAAGATGAAGAGGGCGAACTTGAACCCCGCTCTCCGATCGTGACCATCATGGGTCACGTTGACCATGGTAAAACATCTTTGCTTGACTATATCCGTAGTGCGAATGTGGTAGCCGGCGAGGCCGGTGGTATCACCCAGCACATTGGTGCTTACCAGGTAACGCTTCCCAATGGCAAAGAGATCACTTTCCTGGATACTCCCGGTCACGAAGCGTTTACCGCGATGCGTGCCCGTGGTGCAAAAGTTACCGATATCGCTGTGATCGTGATCGCAGCCGATGATGCGGTGATGCCCCAAACCCGTGAGGCGATCAGCCACGCACAGGCAGCCGGTGTACCAATGATCTTTGCGATCAACAAGATCGATAAAGATGGAGCCAATCCTCAAAAAATTTATGAGCAGTTGTCACAAATGAACCTGCTGGTAGAAGAATGGGGTGGTAAATACCAAAGCCAGGAAATAGCGGCGAAAAAGGGATTGAATATTGATAAACTGCTCGAAAAAATTCTGCTGGAAGCAGAATTGCTGGACCTGAAAGCCAACCCCAACAGGGAAGCCAGTGGTACCATCATCGAAGCATCGCTGGATAAAGGCCGCGGTTACGTGGCAACCCTGCTGGTAGAAAACGGTACCCTGAATGCAGGTGACCTGGTGGTGAGTGGTCAGCATTACGGAAGGGTAAAAGCCATGTTCAACGAGCGGAATAAAAGGGAAGACAGTGCAGGACCTTCTGCACCGGCTGTGATACTGGGTTTGAATGGTGCTCCCCAGGCTGGTGAAAAATTCAAAGTGTATGACGATGAAGCTGAAGCAAAAGAAATAGCTAACCGTCGCGCACAAATCCTGCGTGAGCAGGGCATGCGTGCGAAGAAACATATCACGCTGGATGAGATCGGCCGCCGTTTGGCACTCGGAAACTTCAAAGAACTGAACGTGATCATCAAAGGTGATGTGGACGGTTCTGTAGAAGCATTGAGCGACTCATTACAGAAATTGTCGACAGAAGAGATCGCTGTTCGCGTACTGCTGAAAGGGGTAGGACAGATCTCTGAAAGTGATGTAGTACTGGCAACAGCATCCGATGCAGTGATCCTCGGCTTTAACGTACGCCCTTCTGTACAGGCCAACAGGCTTGCAGAAACAGAAGGGGTGGAAATTAAACTGTACTCTATCATCTATACGGCGATCGACGAGATCCGCAGCGCGATGGAAGGTATGCTGGAACCAAAAGTGCAGGAAAAGATCGTGGCCAACGTGGAAGTAAGGGACGTATTCAAATTCGACAAAGCTACCGTTGCCGGTTGTTATGTACGCGATGGAAAGATCAAACGCGATTCAAAAGTCCGCTTGATCCGCGACGGTATCGTAGTATATCCTGTGGGTGAAGGCGCTGTAGCCGAACTGGCTTCTTTGAAACGCTTTAAAGATGATGTGAAAGAGGTGCAGGCTGGTATGGAATGCGGTCTTACCATCAAGAACTATAGCGATGTTAAAGTAGGGGATGTAGTAGAAGCTTACGAGGAAGAAGAAGTGAAGAGAACGCTATAGCTTGTTGAACTTTTGTTAAATACCGGAAATTTCCTGAAGGGTTTAACCGGTCAAACTATTTTTGGATCATGCTTTACACAAAAAGAATACTGAGTATTGTCTGCCTGCTGATGTTGGGTGCTTTGGCTGCTAAAGCCCAGCCCCGGAAAGCTGTGGTAGATAAGATCGTGGCCGTGGTCGGAGACAGGATCATCCTGTATTCCGATATCCGCAACTCCATTGAAGATGCAAGGCGCCAGGGCAGCAATGTACCTGATAATGCTGAGTGTATGCTGATGGAACAGGCCCTGATCTCTAAAGTGCTGATGCTGCAGGCTGAAAAGGATTCCCTGCCTGTTACGGATGAAGAAGTGGAAGCAGAGCTCGACCAGCGTATCCGTTATTTCGTGAACCAGTTAGGTACCCGCGAAGCACTGGAAGAATATGCCGGCAAAACGATCTACCAGATCAAAGATGATGCGCGTGAGTCAGTGAAAGAAAGAAAGCTGGCAGAAGCCATGCAGCAAAAGATCGTTGGTAGCGTAAAGATCACTCCTACAGAAGTAAAAGCATATTTTGATAAGATACCGAAAGACAGTTTGCCTTTCTTTGAATCTGAGCTGGAAGTAGGCCAGATCTCTGTTTTTCCCAAAGCATCCCGCGACCTGGAGCAATATATTATCTCCGAAATGAATAATTATAAACGCCAGGTGGAAACCAAACTGGCGAGCTTTGAGCAACTGGCTCAACGTTATTCAGAGGACCCGGGCAGTAAAGACCGTGGAGGTCAGTACCAGATCAACCGGAACGAAAAATCATGGGACCCTGTATTTCTTTCTACAGCATTCAGGCTGAAAGACGGTGAAATATCACCGCCTGTGAAAGGTAAATTCGGGTACCACATCATCCAGATGGTACACCGTAGCGGTGATGATGCGATCGTTCGCCACATTCTCCGCACACCTCCGATCACTGATGCAGAGATCAACCAGTCCAAAGCCAAGCTGGATTCAGTGCGCTCGAAGATCATTGACGGAGCGATCAGCTTCAATGAAGCAGCCAAAAAATACGGAGAAGACGAATCAGCAAAATACCAGGGGGCATTTATCCTGAACCGTGATGGTTCTCCTTATGTAACCATCGATCAGCTGGATAAGGATATGGTGAGCACCATCCGCACAATGAATGTGGGTGATTACTCCGCACCTGTAGTATTTACAGATGAGCAGGGTAAAAAAGGTGTAAGGATCGTTTACCTCAAATCCCGCTCAGAACCTCACCGCATGAATATGCGCGACGACTACAGCAAAATTTCCCAGGCAGCGCTTGAGCAGAAAAAAGGAGAGGCATTGAATAAATGGATCACCACCAAACTGCCTACTTATTATATTTCTGTAGATGATGAATCGGCGAACAATTGCCAGCAACTGGCCAAATACAGATCAGAAGACGGGAAAGCATTTTAGGACACCATCCATCCGCATTCAACAAAATGAACCTGACGCTTGTTATGCCAAATGTAAAAGTTCATTCAGTTGAGCCCGGAGATTAACCATCTCAGTTTGTGTAGTCTGCCTGAATGAGCGTACCTTTGCACCTCCCAAACAATTACATGAGCGACCCGATCAAACACGAATGCGGATTAGCGTTCATCCGGTTAAGGAAACCCTTCTCTTACTACCAGCAACAATATGGCACCGTCATGTGGGGGCTTAATAAGCTCTACCTCCTGATGGAAAAACAGCATAACCGCGGCCAGGACGGCGCAGGAGTAGCAGCTGTGAAACTGAATGTGGAACCCGGCTACCCCTTTATGCATCGCCGCCGTAGCAATGCGCCCCAGGCCATTTCGGATATTTTTGAGCAGATAGGTGCCGAAGTGGCTGAACTGGAAAAATACCACCCCGGTATTAAAACCCATCCCGGCCTGATGAAAGGGCATGTGAACTTTTTGGGAGAATTGCTGCTGGGCCATCTCCGTTATGGCACACAGGGAAAAAACAAACTCGAATACTGTCATCCATTTATCAACCGCGACACGGTTCCTGCCCGCAACCTGGCGCTCGCCGGTAATTTCAACCTGGTGAATACAGATGAGCTCTTTACATTGGTAGGGAAAGAGCCAAGTGAGATCATGCGCTTCAGCGATCTGGCCGCTATGATCGAACTGATGCATACTCTCCTTTGCAAGGAAGATGAGGTTTCGCCGGAAAAAATGGATATCAAAAAAGTGCTGAAGAAAGCCCTGCCTTTGTTTGATGGAGGATTTCATGTAGGCGGTATGACGGGCAGCGGCATTGGCTTTGTATTCCGCGATGCACATGGTATACGTCCTTCTTACTACTATATAAATGATGAAGTGGTGGTGGCTGCCTCTGAAAGAGCGGCGATCCGCACTACATTCAATGTAGGCGAAAATGAGGTGAAGGAACTGATGCCTGGCCAGGCTTTGATCGTGGATGAAAAAGGCGAGATTGAGATCAGCCAGGTGCTGGAACCAAAAGAAAGAAAAGCCTGCAGCTTTGAACGTATCTATTTCTCCCGCGGCAGCGATGAAAAGATTTATAAAGAAAGAAAAGCATTAGGATTTAACCTGAGCGAGCCTGTGCTGAACCTGATCGATCATGATCTTAAGAACACGATCTTTTCTTTCATCCCCAACACAGCTGAAGTTGCTTTTCTCGGTCTGCAAAAAGGAATGGAGCGCTACCTGAACAACATCAAGCTGGAAAGAATACTGAGCTGGAACAAAGAATATGATGAAGAGAAGCTCAGCGAAATGATCAACCGCCGGATAAGGGTGGAAAAGATCGCGATCAAAGACGTGAAGATGCGCACTTTCATTACTGAAGATGCAAGCCGTAATGAAATGGTGCAGCACGTATATGATGTAACCTATGGAACAGTGCGCCCTGGTGAAGACACACTGGTGGTGATAGATGATTCCATTGTTCGCGGCACCACGCTGAAGGAAAGCATTATCAGGATGCTGGCGCGCCTGAAACCCAAACGTATTATTGTTGTTTCTTCTTCCCCTCAGATACGCTATCCCGATTGCTATGGTATTGATATGAGCAAAATGGGTGATTTCATTGCCTTTAATGCAGCCGTAGAACTGATGAAAGAAAGAGGCAAAGAAGATTGCCTGAAAGAAATGCTGGAAAAATGTAAAGAGCTTCAGCGGAATAATCAATTGCATACAGAAAATGTGGTGAAGCAATTGTATAAGGGTTTTACCGATGAAGAGATCTCCCAAAAGATAGCCCAGCTCATTACTCCACCTGAAGTAAAGATACCCGTAGACGTCATCTTCCAGACAGTGGATGGTTTGCATCAGGCTTGCCCCAGCAACCTGGGCGACTGGTATTTTACCGGCGATTATCCCACACCTGGCGGAAACAAAGTAGTGAACAAGGCCTTCATGAATTATATGGAAGGAAAGAATGTGAGAGGATATTAAACCTTTTCCCATATGAGCAAGCAATTACTTCTTGTCCGTCATGCAAAAAGCAGTTGGGCTGACTTTTCCATAAAGGATTTTGACAGGCCTTTGAATGACAGAGGTAAAAAAGATGCGCCGGCAATGGCGAAAAGATTGCTGGATAAAAAAATTGCGATTGATGCGTTTATATCCAGTCCTGCAAAACGCGCACGCAAAACGGCTGAATATTTTGCAGCAGAATATGATCAACCTAAAAAAGCGATCATCTTTATTGATGAGCTTTACCTTGCTACGCCTGAAGTTTTTGCTACGGCGATCAGCCAGGTTTCTGATGAATACGATACCATCGCTGTATTTTCACACAATAACGGCATAACCGATTTCGCCAATACGCTTACTGATACAAGGATTGATGAAATGCCTACCTGCAGCATTTTTGCAGTGAAAGTTTCTGTACAAAGCTGGAGCGAATTTAAAAGGGCGAAGAAGGAGTTTTGGTTTTTTGACTATCCTAAGGCAGTGGCATCCTGATCCGGTTTAAGATTATTCTTCTCTTTTATTTTTTTTAATAAAGACGTCACGGCTTCTGTTAACCCGGTTGCTGATGTATTTTCCCATGGCTGGTAATTGAACCTGTTTGCCAGTTCCAGGGCCTTGGCCAGTGAAAAATCCTTTTGTGCTAAAGCCGGAGCAAACCCTTTTGCTGAAAGATATTCTCCCAGGTATTCCTGCTCAGGCTGACCAGGCGTCGGGATAAGGATGGCTTTTTTTTCAAGCATTGCAATATCCATTACAGTCGAATAACCGCTGCGGCTGATCACCCATTCAGCCTTACTCATTTCCTGGCCATAGTTATCCGCGGGCAGATGATTAAAGAAGTGGATATCATTAGTGGAAGGGATAAGCTTAGCGGCATCCGGTAAACCTCTTACAATAGTGGCTGTTCCGGGGTAATGCGCAATTTCCTGGATGATCTTGTTTTCCCAGATGGTCCGTTGCGGCTCAGGGCCGGACAGGGATATGAACAAATGATTCTTTTGTGTATGCCCGTTATTGCGCTGCAATCTTGAAAGTATGCCGGTATAAAGAACGGGAATGCGGGGTAGCACGGAAGGATGGGAAAGTTCGCCAGCCAGGTTGCTGCCTTCCTTTATATCAGGTACCCAGCATTCGGAAAACTTATTTATAAACCGGTAATTGGTGCGTTGGATCCTGCTTTCCGTCCATTTTCCCAGGGGGCTTTTGACAAAGAGCTGGTGCGTAATAAAAACACAGGGAATGGAGGGATGGGATAGACCAAAACGGTTATCGCTGATAACGGCATCTAAGTCATACTCGTTTACGGCTTGTTTCAGCCATTTGTTTTCCTGCCGGATGGTTTGCCAGATACGGGGTAATTGCCGGAAGATCGCTCTCCACAGCCCTGAGCCTGAATGAGAATATTTTACCCTATAACCTTTCAGGGGAATAACAGGCAGCGAAGGGAATGCTTCGCGGAGTAAACTTTCCTGGGCATTTTCTCCGGCCAGCCAAACATCGGCATTTTGCCTTAGTAATTCATAAATAACAGGTATACAACGCGTGGCATGCCCCAGGCCCCAATCGAGCGGAGCCACGAGAACCCGCGGCCTTCCGGATTGTTTTTTTACCAAGGGTTTATTCCCGGAAAATTTTGTCATTTTATCCCCGTTGTATACTATTTTGGTCGCAAAATAGTTTTAAATTACAACTCTTAAAATGAAGACGATAAACAAAATAGCATTATTGGTCCTGCTGGCAGGCATGGTTGTTGTCTCGGCTTGTAACAGGAACTATTATTCAGGTAACGGCAAGGGAAGCAACTGCGGCTGCCCAAGCCATAAAGGAATGTCTGGCTATTAAATTTTTACCGGCGATGAAAATGCCTAACCGTGATTTATTGGTGCTGCTGAAAAATGAATTCATGAGTCAAAAAGCAATTGATCATGAAGTGGAATGCCTGAACGATATTCTCCTGATCGCGGAATCTGATGAGCAATTTTGCGTGGCTCATGAATTAGTTGACCGTAACCGGATCACTTCCCGCCCGGGAAAGATCCTGAAAGCAATACGGTACACAGAACTGAAACCATTCCGTTTCCTGATCAATAAGAATTAAACTCCTTTATCAGGACAATTTCTTCAACGCTTCACGAAGTTTTCCAATCATCTCATCGATCTCTTCTTTTTTACAGGTGCCCACGCTGAGGCGGTACCAGGCTGAACTGCGGCTGGCGCCAAAAGCATAGAAAGGTACTACAGCCAGTTTCGCTTCGTTCAAAACATAAGCGGTCACTTCACTTTGATCTTTCAGCACAACACCTTGTGCGGTTTTCTTTCCTGTAAGATCTATTTTGATAGTAAGATAAATAGCTGCTTCCGGAGAAATGGCATCCACAGGCAATCCTTCTTTCTTCAATTGCATGAAACCATTGTAGATGCTGTGCAGGCGTTCTTCCAGCTCGGTTTTGAAATGAGCCAGGTATTTCCTGATCGCTTCGCGGTTACCCAGGAAATGAGCAGTGGCTTTTTGCTCCGCCATTGGCGCCCAGGCACCAAGATGCGTAAGGATCGCTTTCATTTTGCTGATCACGGTTGCAGGACCAAAGCTCCAGCCCACACGCACACCTGTAGCCGCAAACACCTTGCTGACCGCATCAATGAAAACGGTGTATTCACGCATGGCAGGGCGGAGTGAAACCGGATTGTAATGTTCGATCTTTCCATAAGTGAGATGCCAGTACATCTGGTCATACATCACATACAATTTCTTTTCTGAATCACTGCGGCGTTTATTCTCTTCCAGCACAAGGTCGCAAATGGCTTCCAGGTTTTCTTTTTTGAAAGTGGTACCGGTAGGGTTTTGTGGGGAGCAAAGAGCGATCAGTGTGGCTTCTTTGATATAAGGGCGGAGATCATCCGCAGAAGGCATGAAATTATTTTCAGCTTTTGCTTCGATCACGATATGTTCGCCTTCTACAAAATGAGTGTAGTGGTTATTATTCCAGCTGGGCACGGCATAAATCACTTTATCGCCTTTGTCGCAGATGGCACGGAAAACAGAATAGATCAAAGGGCGTCCGCCGGATGCTACCAACACTTCTGTGGTGCCATAATCCAGCCCTTCTGTTTCTTTGGTAAATGACAGGATGGCTTCACGGAGATCGAGGTTGCCTTCGGCTGCCGGGTAATTGGTAAAATGCTTGCGGTAAGCTTCCACGATAGCGTCTTCCAACTCTTTTGGGATGGGGAAAATAGAGGGATCGAAATCGCCAACAGTAAAATTATAGATCCGCTCACCCTGGCGGATCTTTTCCCTGATCTCGCCACCCAGTTTTACAATTTCAGAGCCTATCAAGGTTTCGGACAACTGTGAAAGTTTCATTCACATACATTTTAAGGTTAACGACCGTTAGGTTTTCGCCCGCAAAAATACAAGGAATTAATTAATCAAAACGACCCCTTCCCGTCCTTCCCGCCTTACCGGTAAAACTTACTTACAGGTTTTCTTTTTTTCTTACCGGTAAGAAAAATTTACTTCCTGTTTTATTTTACCGGTAAGGCGGGAAGGACGGGAAGGGGTCGTTTGGACATAAAAATGCCTCCTGGTGGGAGGCATTTGAAAGAACATAATATGTTTGACGTTATTACTGTTTTTGATTGTATTTTTTTTCTGCCTCTTTGGCTTTTTCAAAATCCAGTACCACTCCGTTGATACAATACCGTAAGCCTGTAGGAGGAGGGCCATCATCAAAGACGTGGCCGAGGTGGGCTTTGCAACGGCCGCATTGTACTTCTGTTCTTGTCATGCCATGCGAGTGGTCGGGTGTGTAAATGATGCTGCTTTTACTGATGGGCTCGTAAAAGCTGGGCCATCCGCAGCCGCTTTCGAATTTGGTATCGCTTTTAAATAAGGGGTTGCCGCAGGCTGCGCAATAGTAAGTTCCTTTGTCAGTAAGGCTCTCGTATTTGCTGGTCCAGGGACGCTCAGTGCCTTTTTGCCTGGCTATATTATAAACGTCTTCGGGTAAGATCTTCTTCCATTCTGCTTCGCTTAATTCTACTTTGGACGTATCTGTTTGGGAGTAAACGGAATTTTTCTTTGTTGAGTCCATATTATCAGGTTTATTATGGTTGGTACCGGATTGAGAATAGCTGCACTGTTGCAGCAGACCCGCAAAAATGAGTACCAGGATATTTTTTGTCAGCGACCTCATACTATGTGTTTAACAAATTTACGGTAAGCTTGTTTGGGTTGTATTGCTAATGTACCAGCTTAACATTTCGTTGGAATGGGCTATTGAATTTTCGCACTATCGTACCTGAAGCGATGAAAATTTTCTGATAAACCTGTATGATCTTTAGACAATTAAAAATATATATATGAAAACGGTCAATGAATTTGCCGGTTAACCCGGTTTTTTTATCGTGTACACGTATATTTGTTGCTCACTAAGGCTTATTATAAATATGTTTAATTTGATCTTATTTGGTCCGCCTGGTAGCGGAAAAGGCACTCAGTCGGCTAAATTGGTTGAAAAATACGGCCTGATCCATCTCTCCACAGGAGATCTGCTCAGAAAAGAGCGTCAATTGAAGACTCCACTTGGAATTGAGGCCCAGCAATTTATAGACAAAGGCCAGCTTGTCCCTGATGAAGTGGTGATTGGTATGATCAGTTCTGCCCTGGATGAAAATCCTGCTGCCCGCGGATTCCTTTTCGACGGTTTTCCCCGCACGGTAGCCCAGGCAGAAGCACTGGATAAACTACTTGAACTGAAAAAATCTTCTATTGCTCTTGTCCTTTTCCTGGACGTAAATGAAGACGAATTGATACAGCGCCTGGTTAACCGCGGCAAAACCTCAGGCCGCAGCGATGATGCCGATGAATCCATCCAGCGTAAAAGGCAGGAAGTGTACAAACACGAAACCCTGCCCGTGGCGGCACATTATGAAAAGTTCAAAAAAGTGGTACATATTGATGGCATGCGTGGCATTGACGATGTATTTTCCAGCCTCGCTTTGCATATTGATAAAAAAATAGGGTAAGCTGATTTGCCTTGTTTTTGTAAAATTGCAGCTCTCAAACTTGCCGAATGAACTTTGAAAAGGAAAACTTTCTTCGTACGCGTTTCATAAAGTATCTGCAGCAGTTGGATCCTGCCACCCCACCCAAATGGGGCAAGATGAGCGTGCAGCAGATGGTAGAGCATTTTAATATTGATGCTGTAAGGGTAGCAAGCGGCAAAACGAAATTCACGGTGATACTGACCCCGCCGGAGCAGCTTTTCAAAATGCAGGAATTCCTTGTAAGCAATAAGCCCTTTAAAAAAGAATTGAAGAACCCCCTGCTGGGTGAAGACCCGGCACCATTACGGTTCAATACCCTTCAGGCAGCTATCGGGGCACTGCATGAAGAGCTGATCTATTTCTTTGAAGTGTTTGAAAATGATCAGTCTCTTGTTACACGCAATCCTTTTTACGGTGACCTGAATTTTGAACAGAATGTGCAGTTGCTTTACAAACATGCACTTCACCATCTCCGCCAGTTTGGTGTAGTGCCCCTGAATGCATAGTTATTTCAGCAGTGAATCAGCTTTTTGAAGAACAGAAAGAATAGCGTCTTTCACTTTTGTTACTTTCTCCTTTTCTTCGCCAAGATACTTAACACGTTTTTCCGTATCATCATTGGCAGAATCCACTTTAAATTCTTCCATCCATTTATTCATGGCAAATTCTGCATACTGCAATTCTTTTGATAAAGAATCCAGTTTTTGCAGGTAAGGAGCAGATGCCTGGCGTGCTTTAGCAGGAAGTTTTCCGATCGAATCAACCAGGCGCTGGGTCTGCTGTTCCAGTTGAGTGAGCTTTCTCATTTTGGCCATGCCAATATCATGTCCGTGCAGTACATCCTGCAACAAACTGTCGGAAAGGGTTTTTGCCTGGGGGCGTGTTCCTTCCTGGTTTCCGCAAGAGAGAAGGAAAAAGCTGAAGGCTATAACAGGAAAAACTGCGATTTTCATATTAACTGATTGAACATGCAAATTAACCATCATTTCTGAGATATTGGTAAAGACTCAGCCACTCAATCAAATTTTCCCACCAAGACGACGAAGACCACAAAGAAATATTTCCCTTTGTTATTTTACTTGTAAAGCCAAGATTAAGGAAAATGCCAAACAACATTTCTTTGTGGTCTTCGTCGTCTTGGTGGGAAAATCATTGGCCAGGTATTTCTTATAAATTATGATTACAGCAACTTGAACTAATTTAGCAACCCTAACGAATTTGCATACTATGACCCAATTTCAAAATTACATTACCGGCAAATGGATCAACGGAGACGGAGCAGGACAATCCTTATACAATGCAGTGAACGGAGAACTGATCGGAACGGCTTCTACAAAGGGACTGGATTTTAAAAGCATTCTAGAATACGGAAGGAATACAGGCAACCCGGCCTTGCGGAAACTCAGTTTTCATGAAAGAGGAAACCGGCTGAAAGCCCTGGCGCTTCACTTGCAAAAGCACCTCGATAAGTTTTATAAGATCAGTTATCAGACCGGTGCCACCAAAGCCGATAGCTGGATAGATATTGAAGGTGGTATTGGTAATTTATTTGCCAATGCTTCGCTGCGGCGCAAATTACCCGATGAATCTTTTTGCCTGGATGGTGAGGCACATAACCTCGGCAGGCAAAATAGTTTTATGGGCACGCATATACTGGTGCCAAAAGAAGGCGTGGCCATTCATATCAACGCGTTTAATTTTCCTGTGTGGGGGATGCTGGAAAAAATTGCCGTGAACCTGCTGGCAGGTATGCCGGCGGTGGTGAAACCGGCCACCGTAACCTGCTATCTCACAGAAGCCGTGGTAAGGGAGATCATTGAATCAGGGATATTGCCCGAAGGATCGCTGCAATTGATCTGCGGCAACGCCGGTGATTTATTGGACCATGTGAATTCGCAGGATGTAGTAACGTTTACAGGTAGCGCTTCCACCGGATTAAAATTGCGTTCGCATCCGAAAATATTAAGTGAATCGGTACCATTCAATATGGAAGCGGATTCATTGAACTGTATCGTGCTGGGAGAAGATGTGGAACCGGGAAAGCCGGAATGGGATATTTTCATCAAGGAAATAAGAAAGGAAATGACCGCCAAGGCTGGCCAAAAATGCACGGCCATCCGCAGGATCTTTGTACCCGAAAATAAAATGGAAGATGTATGGAAAGCGATAGCGTCTTCCCTTTCGCAAACAGTGATCGGCAACCCGCTCAATGAAAAAGTGCGCATGGGTTCCCTGGCAGGAGAAACCCAAAGGGAAGAAGTAAAAGCGCAGGTGCAGAAACTGCTGGCCTCTTCCCAATTGATATATGGCTCGCTCGATAGTGTGAATGTGCTGGATGCAGATGCCGCTAAAGGCGCGTTCATCTCACCACTCCTTTTACTGAATGAAAAGCCTTTTGAAAATACTGCAGCACATGAAGTGGAAGCATTCGGACCGGTAAGCACGATCATGCCTTACCGCGGCATGGATGAAGCTGTTGCGCTCAGTAAAAAAGGAAAAGGAAGTTTGTGCAGTTCCATTGTAACAGCCGATGAAAAACTGGCGAGGCAATATGTGCTTGGCGCAGCTACACATCATGGAAGGATACTGGTATTGAATGAAGCCTGTGCGAAAGAATCCACCGGTCATGGTTCTCCGCTGCCATTGCTGGTGCATGGAGGTCCCGGTCGCGCTGGCGGCGGCGAAGAAATGGGTGGATTACGTGGGGTAAAGCATTATATGCAGCGGGTGGCTTTGCAGGGCTCGCCAACGATGATCACAGCTATCACCAACGTGTACCAGCCTTATTCAAAAGGAAAAGATCCGGGGCAACATCCATTCCGGAAATATTATGAGGAATTGCAGGTGGGCGACCAGTTGATCACACCTAAAAGACTGATTACAGCAGAAGATATAGACAGTTTTGCAGACCTGAGTGGTGATCATTTTTATGCCCACCTGCGGGAAACTGATTTTACCGGTACCATGTTTGAGCGGCAGGTGGCACATGGTTACTTTATTATGAGTGCGGCAGCGGGATTATTTGTCGACAGTTATGAAAAGAACCCGGTATTGCTCAATTATGGAATTGATGAACTGCGTTTTACCAAACCTGTTTATCCCGGAGCAACTATTTATGTACGTTTTACCTGCAAGGAAAAATTGCCACAGGACAAAAAAGATGAAACGGATATAGCCAGGGGCATTGTGAAATGGCTGGTGGAAATACTGGATGAAACGGATGAACCGGTAGTGGGGGTGGCAACCATTTTGACCATGGTTGCAAAAAAAAGGTAGGATGGGGTGACAATGGGAAGAGAACTATTTTCAATATTTTTGTTTCCAAATATCTTTAGTTCATGAGCACAGATATCAAAGAAGCATATGTAAGAACCGAGTTACATAATGGAATTGCCACAATAGAATTTTTCCATCCGCAAAGCAATGCATTGCCTGCAAAGATACTGGAACAGCTGGCCCAGGCCATCCATAGCGCAGGGAATGAAGCAGAAGTGAAAGTGCTGTTGTTGCGTTCCGGGGGAGAACATGCTTTTTGTGCAGGCGCGTCTTTTGATGAGCTATCAGCTATCAAAACCGCAGAAGAAGGTTTGCATTTTTTCAGCGGGTTTGCACACGTGATCAATGCCATGCGTACCTGCCCCAAGATTATCGTAGGCCGGGTCCACGGTAAATGTGTGGGTGGAGGAGTCGGTATTGTTGCTGCGCTGGACTATGCGATCGCTACTGAAGCCGCAGAAGTGAAACTGAGTGAGCTTGCTATTGGTATCGGCCCGTTTGTGGTGGGGCCGGCGGTGGAAAGAAAGATCGGGCTTTCAGCTTTTTCCCAACTGGCCATTGATGCTACCATGTGGAGAAATGGGGATTGGGCGAGAAGGAAGGGATTATTTGCAGAATTGCATCCTACAACAGAAGGCATGGATGAATCCATTGCCAGGCTCACCTATACCTTAGCGCATTCAAGCCCGGAAGCAATGGCTGAGCTCAAAAAGATCCATTGGAAAGGGACAGAGGATTGGGATAAGCTGCTGCTGGAACGGGCAGCTATCAGCGGACGGCTGGTGGTTAAGGAGTTTTCCAAAAAGGCGATCGCCGGGTTCCGTAAAAAATGATACAACAGTATTTCTTATAGCTGCCAGGTAATGAGCTAATGTGAGTATTCCCAAAATGGAGCAGCCTGTGCAGAGGTTCCAGGTCTATTGCTTCGTTCATTATTTCCCGTATAAATCGAACACAGGGTGAAAGAGACCACCCTCATTGGAAGTTTGCATATTAACTTTCAATGATATATGTGTTGGTGAAAAGGTTTAAAAATTTTAACACAGTTAACTAGGGGTAAACGATTACTTTGGTTGTCAGTGTGGAAATAAATCATCAAAATCAGCCAGGTAGCGTTTTTGAAGCTGAATTTTCTAATATTGAAAGTCGTAATTTTGCGGTGAAAAATCTTAGTGGGTTCTAAGTGTTCCTAATTAGATCTTTTCAAGAATTGCTGCCATACCGTTCGAGAGTACTATTCTATTAGTGCCGGACTGTACTGATGACAATATAATTCCTTGAAATAATGCAATTAACTGATTATTGCATCTATACAATATCAGGTAATTCATAAAGGCCTATGAACATCCAATGAATATTCACAAACATACATTTTCCAGGTTCTGCTCCATCCGGAGTTTGTATTCCCATCTTATTTCTTACCTCAGTACAGGAAGGCATGTACAGGTAAATCTCACTAAAATTAAACTTACCAATTCAATATCGTGTCCAAATACACGTTAAACGACGTATTCTGACACGATGCCTAACCAATACCTAACTATGAACTTTTATAAGGGCTTTCTCCTTCTCCTGCTTACTGTTATCAGTTCCTTTGTAATGGCTCAAATCCCTTCTGATCTTAGTGGGGTAAAAGCATCCCAGATTTCTAATAGCCAGTTACAACAATATTTGAGCCAGGCTAAAGCTAATGGTATTACCACTGCACAACTGGAATCGGAGTTATTGCGCCGTGGGTTGCCAGCTTCAGAATTGGAAGAACTTAAAATAAGGATAGAACAACTGGAAAGTGGTTCTTTACCTGTTTCAGATTCGACTGCGATAAATTCTGAAAGACCGGCTCTCAATGGTACACGCCAGGTTTCAAAAACCATGAACAGCATGAACGCGGTGCTGGAGGATATCATCAGCAAGCGTCCAAAGATTTTTGGATCTGAACTCTTTGCCAATGCCAATCTGAGCTTTGAACCTGATTTGCGCATGGCTACTCCCAAAAATTATACCATAGGTCCGGATGATGAATTGCTGCTAAACATTTATGGTGCTAATATTTCCCAACAAACATTAAAGGTAAGTCCTGAAGGCACGATCAATGTGAAATATGCAGGCGTGGTCAATGTAAGCGGGTTGACGGTGGATGCCGTTACTTCTATATTGAAGAACAGGCTGACCAGGTATTATCCTGGTCTTAGCTCTGGCCAAACCAAACTGCAATTGACATTGGGAAATATCCGGAGCATCAGGGTGATACTGATCGGTGCGATCAAACGACCGGGTACTTATACATTACCTTCTTTGGCTACTTTGTTCAATGCACTTTATGTGAGCGGTGGCCCAGCTGAAAATGGTTCTTTCCGCAAAATTGAACTGATCCGTAATAATGAAGTGATAGAGACTGCCGACCTGTATGATTTCCTGGTAAGGGGAAACCAACTGACCAATGTGCGCCTGGAAGATAATGACGTGATAAGGGTTCCTTTTGCCAACCTGCTGGTAACATTAAATGGAGAAATAAACCGCACTGGCATTTTTGAATTGAAGCCCGAAGAAACACTGGAAAAAGCTCTTGAATATGCCGGCGGCTTCAAAAGCCAGGCATTCAAAGGAAGGATCACCGGTTCAAGGATCACGGGTTATGAAAGAAGGATCGTGGATGTATCTGGTGATTCCCTGGCATATTTCAAACTGCAGAATGGTGATGAGTTTCTAATCGACTCGGTGATCAACCGCTATCAGAACAGGGTCCGTATCAGCGGAGCGGTGTTCAAACCCGGCCCTTATGCACTGGAAGAAGGGATGACGCTGAAACAATTGGTAAACAAAGCACATGGATTGCGGGAAGATGTATACAACGGAAGAGCAATTGTTGTTCGTACAAAACCAGATCTGACAAAACAATATATCGCGATTGACCTGAAACCGATCCTTTCAGGACAGGATAATGGTTTATACCTGATAAAAGAAGATAGTGTGCATGTGGCTTCCATTTTTGACCTGAGAGATACGGTTACAGTTACCATTAATGGTGCTGTGCGGAAACCTGGAACTTACCGTTATGAAGAAGGCCTTTCATTGAAGTCACTTATTTTAAAAGCAGATGGTTTTTCAGATGATGCAACGGGAAGGGGAATTGAGATATCAAGGCGTAAGCGGGATGTGAATGTTACCCAACCGGGAAGTGATATCGTGGAGATCATAAGAGTGAACGACTCGCTTGATCTGGCGAGCAATTCTGCGGATGTAACACTGATGCCTTTTGATATTGTTGCTATAAAGGAAGACCCCCATTATCAGAAGCAGATCAGTGTGAAAGTTACAGGTGAGGTATTATCTCCTTCTACTTATTCCTTACAAAGCAGGGAAGAGCGGTTGAGCTCGCTGATCCAGAGGGCGGGAGGTTTGTTGTATACTGCCAATATCGCTGGAGCCAAATTGGTTCGCAAGAAAAAAGAAGTTGCAGATACAACAGAATTAAAGCGATTGTTTGCTTCAGTGAAAAAAGACTCATCTAAAACCGCCGCTGGTATGGCGGTAAAAAATACAACAGAAGTAGCTATTAACCTGGATTATGTATTGAAACATCCTGGCAGTGCTGATGATATTACGTTGGAAGAAGGTGATGAGTTGATTATTCCAAGAATTAATAATACAATCAGTATTAGTGGAGAGGTTTTCAAACCGCTGGATATTATGTATGAGAAAGGGAAATCAATGGGTGATTATATTGATGATGCAGGAGGAGCAACGCCGGCGGGCAGCAAGAAAAGGGCATTTGTGATTTATGCGAATGGGAGTGCGGCGAAGATTAAACGGCCTTTGGGGATATTCCGAAGTTATCCCAAGATAACACCGGGGTCGAACATTTTTATTCCTCAGAAACCAAAGAGAGACGGATTTGATGTGGGTAAGGCTGGAATTTTTATTTCGGCGATAACGGCGCTTATAACTGCTGCGGCTTTGATTACAAAATAAGGTTTTGGCTAACTGAATAGTTGCCGACTGAATTTGTATAGATTATTTTGTCAGTCACAGAAGTAAATGTGACTGAGGTGGCGAAGCCATTGGTCAATGGCAACAAGAACGATCTTATCCAAAATATAAATCTCATGACAAAAAGAGAGGGATATTATTCTGTAAACGAAATGATTTTGTTGGTCAGGGATTTTTGCCGTCTGCTTGTCAAAAAGTGGTTGATGGGGATGGTTTTTGTCGTGATAGGGGCTGGGGTTGGTTTTATTTGTTTTAAACTTCAGAAGCCAAAATATAAGGCTGAAGTCACATTTATCCTGGAAGAAAAAAGTGGGAACGCAGGTGGTAGTCTCGCAGGCCTGGCCTCACAGTTTGGTGTCAATCTCGGTGGAATGGGTAGTGGCGCGGGTCTCTTCGCGGGCGATAATATCTTGGATATCCTTAAGTCGAAGAAAATTATTAAAGAGGTGTTGCTGAGCAATACGGGTGATGTAAGGGATAGTGCAACACTTATTGATATGTATTTGGACTTTATGGGAAGAAGGAAAGGCTGGGAGAAACGTCAAGATTTAGCCGGTATTCGCTTTCGGTCCGGAATGGTATTGACGCCGTTGCAGGATAGCGTGTTAAATCTGGCGTATCAAGATATTACCGAAAAATATATTTCTGCTGAAAGAACCAGTAAGCAGGGAAGCATAATAAAAGTCCAGGTAACTGCTGAGAATCCCATTTTTGCCAGGCTTGCAGTAGAACGAATAGTAGCTGGTGCCAGTAATCTATATTATAATATAAGAACAGGGAATGCACAGGCAAATATTGATCGCCTTCAACATCGGTCAGACTCCATCCTTAATGCATTGAATGGCAAATCTTACGCCGTTGCGGCTAGCCAACCGCTGGATATAAATCCTGGCCTCAGGACAACCATTGTCCCCACTGAAATTGGCACTCGCGATAAGACCGTTCTGGCAACATTGTATGCAGAAGTAATCAAGAACCTGGAGGCAAGCAAACTGATTTTATCACAACAGTCCCCTGTTATCCAACTACTGGATTCTCCAGACCAGCTACTTGATGATAATAAGAGAGGATTTCTGTTTTTTATAGTTGTGTTTGGCTTTGTTGCAGGCCTGATTTATACTGTTGGATTACTGGCCGTTTTTGTTATAGGCTGGATTAGTAAAAGACAATCGGAATAAAAATTGATATTCAGTTAAAAGAAATATATAATTTGTCAATATGGATTTGAATAAAAAAAGTGTACTCATCACCGGGGGAACGGGTTCTTTTGGTAAGGAGTTTGTGAAAACGATCCTAGCAAAATGGCCGAATGTAAAAAGACTTGCGATTTATTCGAGGGATGAACAAAAACAATTCGTCATGGCTCATGAATATCCCGAGCATGTATATCCCAATCTGCGCTTTTTTATCGGAGACGTTAGAGATTTTGAAAGATTGAAACGAGCCTGTCAGGGCATAGATATAATCATTCATGCTGCAGCAATGAAACATGTGCATATTGCAGAGTATAACCCGGACGAATGTGTAAAGACCAATATCGGCGGAGCAGAGAATGTAATAAGGGCAGCACTTGAAACAAATGTAGAGAATGTAGTAGCCCTTTCCACAGATAAGGCTTGCGCTCCAATTAATCTGTACGGAGCTACCAAACTTACTTCTGACAAACTTTTCATCGCTGCAAATAATATCAGAGGGCATAAGAATATAAAGTTTTCTGTTGTCCGCTATGGCAACGTAATGGGCTCAAATGGATCTGTTATGCCTTTCTTCCTGAAAAAACGCAAAGAAGGAGTGCTTCCGATCACAGATTCCAATATGACAAGGTTTAATATATCATTGCAGGAAGGGGTGGATATGGTTTTACATGCTTTAGAATCTGCTTGGGGAGGAGAACTTTTTGTACCTAAAATCCCCTCTTACAAAATTGTTGATGTAGCAAAAGCCATTGCACCAGAATGCGAACATCGGGTTGTAGGGATAAGACCGGGAGAAAAAATCCATGAAGAAATGATTACAGCATCCGATTCTTTTTCTACATATGATCTGGGTAAATATTACGCGATACTTCCTCAAACACCCGTGTGGGATATTGACGAATTTATCCGGGCGTTCAAAGCAAAAAAAGTTCCAGTGGGATTTTCTTATAGTTCGGGTACAAACCCCGAATGGCTGAGTATAAAAGATCTTCGTGAACTCATCATCAAGTATGTTGACCCCAACTTCCAAGTTGAAAAGCAATACCAATTAAATTAATAAAATGGCTATACCTTACGGAAGGCAGCATATTACACAAGAAGATATTGATGCTGTCATAACTACTCTTACATCGGATTTTCTGACCCAAGGGCCCGAGATCTCGAAGTTTGAAGAAGCCTTTGCGGAATATATTGGGTGTAAATACGCAGTTGCCATAAATAACGGCACGGCTGCTCTTCACCTTGCAGCCCTTGCGTTGAACGTAAATGAACATACAAAAGTTATTACTACTCCCATCACTTTTGCGGCATCTGCTAACTGTATTAGATATTGTGGCGGAGAAATCAGCTTCGTTGATATAGATCCGGCTACGGCAGTAATGGATATCAAAAAATTAAAGGCACTGTTGAAGGCCTCAACAAAAGGTACTTATAGCGGAATTATCCCTGTTGATTTTGCAGGATATCCAGTCAATATGGAAGAAATTCGTGAAATCGCAGACGAATACGGCCTATGGATTATCGAAGATGCTTGCCATGCCCCTGGTGGTTTCTTCATCGATAGCCAAGGAGAAAAGCAATTTTGTGGAAATGGCAAATACGCTGATATAGGTATCTTTTCCTTTCACCCGGTTAAACATATTGCCTGTGGTGAAGGAGGGATGGTCACTACAAACGATGAAAAACTATATAAGCGATTACAGCTTTTACGCACACATGGCATTACAAAAGAGCCTGGGTTATTGCACGAAAATCACGGAAGCTGGTATTATGAGATGCTTGAGCTCGGGTATAATTACAGGCTTACGGATATGCAAGCTGCATTAGGACGTTCACAATTGGCAAAAGCTGACAAGGGACTCGAAAGGAGAAGGGCAATTGCAAAAAAATATGATGACAACTTCATTAATACCAATGTAAAACCTTTAGAACCGCATGCAAGGCATGGACATGCGTATCATTTATATGTTATTGAAGTGGATGACAGAAAAGGTTTATACAATTATTTACGGAGCAAGGATATTTATGCCCAGGTTCACTATATGCCCGTTCATACTATGCCCTATTATCTTTCTTTAGGATTTAAAAAGGGAGATTATCCTATTGCAGAAAGATATTACAGCCGCTGTCTAAGCATACCTATGTTCCCTTCGCTTAAAGATGAAGAACAAGATTATGTTATTAAAAGTATCAAAGAGTTTCAAGGCATAACTAATAAATCGTAGTATTGGGAAGATTATTTTTCAGAGCAGAAGGGCGATCGTCTATCGGTCTGGGGCACCTGATCAGGTCCTCAGCTTTAGCGGATATGTTAAAAACATATTTTCCAATTGTCTTTGTTATTAATGAAGATGCCCCGGAAAGTATCAGGCAATCTCTGGCAGCAGATTTTGAAATCAGATATACCAGTAGTGACGACCAATTTGTTTCTATGCTTGAAAAACAAGATGGCGTGATATTAGATGGTTATCACTTCAGTTCAGACTTACAGGAGCGGATAAAAATGCAGGCTGCAGGGTTAGTTTGCATAGACGACATGCACGATAAGCATTTTTATGCAGATATTATCATTAATCAGGCACTAAATGTATCTGTTGATGACTATGATGCCGAGCCCTATACACGGTTTCTTTTTGGTCCAGCATATCTTATTGTCCGCCGTGCTTTTCTTGAGAAGAGAAGTTCTGCTGACAACTCTTGCCATGGTTATAAAAGATTGTTGATCTGTTTTGGCGGATCTGACTATAATGATTTGACAGGTGGTTTATTACAACAACTGGATAAGTTGAACCTTTCTGTGGAGGTAGATATTGTTGTTGGTACTGCTTACCGTTATTTGGATAAATTAAAAGACTTTAAAGAGCAAGCAAGGCTAAAAATAAACATATATCAAGATGTCAGTGCTGAATTAATGGCCTCATTGATCAGCACTACTGATATTGCTGTTGCGCCTGGGAGTTCCATTTTACTGGAAATTCTATCGTTAGGCAAGCCAGCCATTGCTGGCTACTATACGGATAATCAATTGGATATTTATCGAAGTTTCCTGCAAAATGGTCTTGTTGAAGATGCTGGGGATTTTAATGACCTGTCAAAGGCTGCAAAAGCTGTTGAACGGGTAATTAAAGAAGGTTGTCATATTGATATACAAAAGGTTAATTCTTATTTTGATGGTCAATCGCCCAGACGAATACTTACTGAGTTCCTGAAACTATTTTTTCATTCACATGCTTCTTTGGACCGTGTTACGAAATTCGATAGCCAGATGTTGTTTGAATGGGCGAATGATACAGCCACAAGAGAAAACTCCATTAATACCGCCCCTATTACCTGGGAAGAACATTCCCATTGGTTTGAAAAAAAAGTGAATAGCGACACCTCATTGATTTATATTTTACGTTTTAATCATGAAGCGGTAGGGCAAATTCGCTTTGATATAATCGAAAGCTTTATTGAAATTTCTTACGCTATTGCGCCGGGCCACAGGGGGCTAGGATTAGGGAAATTGATTATTGCAGCTGGAGTAGAAAAGATCCGAAATGAATTTAATACGTGTTCCCGAAAAATCAGAGCATTGGTCAGAAAAGAAAATATAGCATCCAGGGTGATTTTTTTAAAGGCAGGATTTGAAGAACATTCTCCGGTCGAGATAAAGGGAATATACTTTGACCAGTTTCAACTGTTATTGTGAATAAAATCAAATCTTTGGTAGAAAGTAACTAATAGTACATAAATGAGTAAAGAATTTTCAATAGAAGGAAAGAAAATTGGTTTTGGGCAACTGCCATTTATTATAGCCGAAATGTCGGGTAATCACAATCAATCGTTGGAGCGGGCAATGGCAATTGTTGATGCTGCAGCCGATGCCGGAGCTCACGCAATCAAACTACAAACTTATACGGCAGACACTATGACAATGAAAGGGGCATTCACCATACAGGATGAATCCTCACTTTGGAATGGGCGGGAGTTATATGATCTTTATAAGGAGGCGTATACACCATGGGAATGGCATGAACCTATATTTAACCATGCGAGAAAAAGAGGATTGATCCCTTTTAGTTCTCCTTTCGATGAATCTGCGGTTGATTTTCTGGAAACATTGAATGTGGGTCTTTATAAAATAGCGTCTTTTGAAAATACTGATTGGCCGCTTTTGAAAAAAGTAGCGTCTACAGGTAAGCCGGTCATCATGTCCGTTGGTGTAAGCAATATCGCCGATATAGATGAATCTGTACGTATATTAAAAGATGCAGGGTGTAATGAACTTGTTTTACTTAAGTGTACAAGTACATATCCTGCGACTCCGGAAAATACCAATTTGCTGACTATTCCTCATATGAGGGATATGTTTGATTGTATAGTTGGATTAAGTGATCACACACTTGGTATTGGTGTAGCAGTAGGGGCAGTTGCAATTGGCGCTCAGGTTATTGAAAAACATTTCACTCTTCGCCGGAGTGATGGCGGGGTAGACAGTACTTTTTCAATGGAGCCGGAAGAGATGAAAGATTTAGTTATTGAGAGCGAAAGGGTATTTCAGGCGATGGGTTCAGTGAAATATGGTATTCAAAAAGCTGAGAAAAAGAGCACTTTATTTAAACGCTCTTTATATATTGGTAAGGATATGAAAGCCGGAGAAGTAATTACGCCAGAGCATATCAGGGTGGTCAGGCCTGCTTTGGGTTTGCCGCCTAAAAGCCTTGAATCCATAATTGGGAAAAGAATTATTAAAGATGTAAAAGCCGGAACACCACTTACCTCAAATCTCATATAAATGGGGAATATTGCTATTATAACAGCACGGGGTGGAAGTAAGCGTGTGCCATTAAAGAACATTCGTTCATTCCATGGGATTCCTATTATCGGATATGGTATCAAAGCAGCAAAAGCCTGCGGGCTATTTGATGAAGTGATGGTGTCAACGGATAGCGAAGAAATAGCTGAAGTGTCACGGTCTTTCGGAGCCAATATCCCATTTATGAGATCGCAAAAAAACTCGGACGATATTTCTACTACCGCAGAGGTTGTTAGAGAAGTGCTTGAATGGTACTGGAAAAACGGAAAGAGGTTTAAATATGCATGCTGCATTTATCCTACTGCCGCTTTTATTACTCCTCCCAAATTGAACCAGGCATATGAGTTGTTGAATAAAGAATCTGCTGATTCTGTGCTTCCGGTGGTGAAATTTGGGTTTCCGATCTGGCGCTCATTCAAGATGGAAGATAACTATGCCGTTGAGTATAATTGGCCCGAGTTTGCTCAAAAAAGATCTCAGGATCTTCCAGCTACATT
The DNA here is from genome assembly GCA_001898405.1 of Sphingobacteriales bacterium 44-61. Classification (GTDB taxonomy): domain Bacteria; phylum Bacteroidota; class Bacteroidia; order Chitinophagales; family Chitinophagaceae; genus Terrimonas_A. The sequence goes on along the minus strand of MKTW01000018.1, from coordinate 140,334 downwards.
TCATGACAGTGGGCAGTTCTATTTTTTTAATGTTCAACGTTTTTTTGAAACAGGAACGTTGATCATGAAGAATACCAGGGCGATCGAAGTATCTGATATGGAAGCACAAGATATTGATACGGAAGGAGACTGGAGATTGGCAGAAACTAAGTATGCTCTTTTTGTAAACAATAACCTTAGGACTAAATAATAATTTTAATGGAAAACAAGTACAAAACTGCTCAAGAAGCTTTCTGGTCGGGTGAATTCGGTAACGCCTATATTGACCGGAATAAAGGAGATCAAATGTTGGCAAGCAACATAAATTATTTTTCCAAAATACTGGATGGTTGTTCTTCCATTAATAGCGTTCTTGAGCTTGGTGCCAATATAGGTATGAATATGAAAGCGTTGAAACTGCTTTTGCCATTTGCTAACATGAACGGAGTAGAAATAAATGAAACAGCCTATAAGCAACTGATTGCTCTTGAAAATGTAAAGGGATATCATCAGTCTATCTTTAACTTTAGTCCAAATGAAACGTTCGATTTCGTTTTTATTAAAGGTGTGCTTATCCACCTTGACCCGGAGATGCTTCATGTGGCATATGAAAAGTTATACTCAAGCAGCCGTAAATATATCTGTATCGGAGAATATTATAATCCTTCACCTGTTTCTTTGAATTATAGAGGACATGAAGGAAAACTATTCAAGAGAGACTTTGCAGGTGAGTTTATGATGCAATATCCAGATGTTGAGCTTATTAAATACGGCTTTGCTTATCGTAAGGATTCTTTGTTTCCTCAAGATGACATCAATTGGTTTTTGTTTAAAAAATAATTAAGAAGTAAGCAAAATGAGATATTGTAAGAAATGCGTTATGCCCGATACTAAACCTGATCTTAGTTTTGATGAAGAAGGGATTTGTAATGCATGCCGGAATTTTGAACGGAGAAAAGAGATTGATTGGTCACAACGTAAGTCAGAACTGGTTGAGCTGGCAGAGAAGTATAAGTCAAAAGATGGCAGCAATTGGGATTGTATAGTTCCGGTTAGCGGTGGAAAAGACAGCACATACCAGGTTATAAAAATGCTTCAACTTGGATTCAATCCCTTGTGTGTTACATCAACTACTTGTGATCTTTCAGCAATAGGACGCCGGAATATTGAAAATATAAAACATCTTGGTGTTGATTACGTTGAGTTTTCACCTAATCCTAATATTCGTGCAAAACTGAACAGAGTAGGGCTTACACAAGTAGGAGATATATCCTGGCCAGAGCACGTGGGCATCTTTACAATCCCAATCAGGGCAGCCGTGCAATATAATATTCCTTTGATCGTCTGGGGGGAAAACTCACAACACGAGTATGGCGGACCTGCGGCGGATGTAGAAAATAATGTATTAACCCGTCGCTGGCTGGAGGAATTCGGTGGTCTTCTCGGCATGAGAGTTACAGACATGATCGGCCTGGAAGGAATAAGAAAACAGGATCTGATTGCATATTCTTATCCAACAGATGAAGAACTCGCGCGCGTAGGTGTTACAGGCATCTTTCTTGGTTATTATATACCATGGGATGGTTATTCCAATGCTTTGCTTGCGCAGGCAAACGGCTTCCAGTCGTATGAGAAAACTGTAGAAGGTTCAGTGGTGAACTACGAGAATCTCGACAATCATCAAACTGGTATACATGACTATTTTAAGTACCTGAAGTTTGGCTTTGGTCGGGCTACAGATATTGCCTGCCTCCACTTGAGGCGAGGACGTATTACCAGAGAAGATGCTATAGCCATGGTAGATAAACATGATGGAAAATTCCCACATTCTTATCTCGGTAAATCTCTTGCTGAAATACTGGAACCACTTGATATGTCAGTGGATGAATTTGTGAAAATCAGTGACCGATTCACTAATAAGAAAATATTTGCAACAGACAGCCGCGGCGGTTTGGTAAAAGATAAATATGGGAATCTTAAAAAGTTAGCTCACCCCAGCACTCATTAAGAAATGAAAGTACTCATTATTGATTATGGGATGGGCAATGTTGGCTCCGTAAAGAGAGCTATCGAAGAATGTGGCGTGGATAACGTTATAGTATCTCATCATGATTATGACTTCGAAGATTGCACCCATGCCATACTACCAGGTGTTGGTGCTTTTCCGGATGCAATGGCCACACTCAACGAAAGAGGGATTACAGATCGCATAAAAAAGCTCGCAATTGACGATAAGATACCGTTGCTGGGTATTTGCCTTGGTATGCAACTACTGGCAAGCAAAGGCACAGAAGTTTCTTTCCAGGATGGATTAGACCTGATCCCTGGTATTGTTCAAGCTCTGGAACCAGCAATCGGTGAAAGGATACCACATGTTGGATGGAATGAGGTTCAATTCACTAACCGGAGTGATGAAATGCTTAATGAGATCAGAGATCAGTCGGATTTCTATTTTGTACATAGCTATCATTTCATACCTAAAAATGAAGAAAATATACTTGCTTACACACCATATGCAGGGAAGTTCGTGTCAATGATCCGATGTGGAAATATAATCGGAGCTCAGTTCCATCCTGAAAAAAGCTCTACAGCCGGGTTTCAATTGCTCAAAAATTTCTTAAATATATAGGTGTGCTGAAAACAAGAGTTATACCAACGTTGCTTTGGAAGAATATAGGGCTGGTCAAAGGCGTTGGTTTCAATAGCTGGCGGAGAGTAGGCAGTATTCTACCCGCAGTTAAGGTATATAATACGAGACAAGTGGATGAGATGATCATTGTTGATATCTCAGCCAGTAGGGACAATAATCAGCCAGACTTTGAAATGCTTTCGGAAATCGCGCATGAATGTTTTGTACCGCTTACTTTTGGTGGTGGGATTAATAGTCTCGAACACATCACAAAATCTTTACGACTCGGAGCTGATAAAATAGCAGTGAATACAGCAGCATTAGCTAATCCCGAACTTATAACAAAAGCCTCTGAAAGATTTGGTTCTCAATGTGTGGTTGTAAGCATAGATGCAATAATGCATGAAGACGGTGATTATTATTGCTATACACATTCTGGTTCTCAGCCCACTGCCTATAAGGTACTGGAATGGGCCAAAGAAGTAGAGAAGCTTGGAGCAGGAGAGATCCTGCTTACCGATGTTGAGCTGGATGGCAGTATGAAGGGGTATAATCAGGATCTGATCAGGCAAGTTAGTTCTGCTGTAAGTATTCCTGTGATCGCATCCGGAGGCGCAGGAAATCTTAATGATTTTTCGACAGCTATTCTGGAAAGCGGGGCCTCTGCCGTAGCTGCAGCAAGCCTGTTCCATTTTACCCAATTAACACCTCTGGAAATTAAAAGGCACCTGGCTTCTAAAAACATTATGACAAGAAACGCATTGGTTAATGGATAATGCTCCCTTGAAAACTCTTACAGAAATACAGTTGTCTAACACAGAAAGTAATAGCGTAGTTATAAAAGGAGAGGATAAGATATATCACCCAAAAAAAATATTGTATTTCGATTATTGGACCAAGGGGATCAAAAACTTCCTATATTTTGACAAACAGTTGAAAAACGCCGGTTTTTTAACCAGATTGGTACACTTTTCCTCTTTCAAGGGTCTGAAGACTGAATTGTATGAGACCATTGAAGGGTTGGATTGTGTCGAAATAAGAAGTTATAAAACAAACTTCCTTCATAAGGTGATTGAAAAGGAAGCTCCGAGCATGATTGTTATTCTCAATATCGGAGGATTTCTTGAACGTGCCACTATTATTACGGCTAAGAAACTAGGCATACCAGTAATATACCTATCGCATGGCTCGCTCGTAGATGCTGAGAAAGCAAAAGATGTTCGCGCGTTTAACACTTATTTCTTCAATAAGTATTTCAGCCGACTCAAACGGGTAGCGTTTGTTTTATTGCCAAACTATCTTGTTTCAATACTAAAGTATTCCCCTAAGAAGTTATTAACCAGCTATCCTTATAAAATAATCCTTAGGTCGTTTACTAACCCGGCCCGAGTGATTTTCTTTCCTGAATACAAGAATGCATTTGACCTGTCGGTACATATGGCGATTGTATATTCAGAGAACGATAAACAACTTCTTGAGCAAACCGATTTTCCCCCAGAGAAAATCCGGGTAACTGGGAATCCGGATTTTGATCAGTTTTTACAGCAGTATAACTCTGGTAAGATACCTGAACGTCTTGATATAGACCCATACGTACTTTATATCGACGAGTCTTTTGTTACGGATGGTATTTCTTCTTTGGAAGAACATATTTCTTTCCTGAAAGATCTAGAAAGGGAAGCAGAAGCCTGTAACAAAAAATTTTATGTAAAACTGCACCCTCGAAGTTATGTACATCTGGAAACGTATTGTACTAGCCTTCCAAACTCCAGCTTTTTTACAAATGTGAACTTATACCCGATTTTTTATTGGGCTGAAGCCGTTATATCCAATTATTCATCCATTCTGCTCTTCGTAATGCTTTTGGATAAAATGATTTTGACCCCTAAATGGTCGATAGCAGAAAAAGTAGCAAGATTGTATGAAGAAGGTATTGTCACCTACTGTTCTTCACCTGCCCAACTGAAGGAGGCATTAATGAAAGGTCAAGACTTTGATCAGAATAAAAGGTCGATATTTCTCAAAAAACATATACCTTTTTTTGATGGCCAAGCCAGAGAACGAATAGTAGATCTGATGGTTCAGTCGGCTGAAAATGCGTATAAAAACAGTAGCAAAAAGGGATTAGCATGAAGAAGGTGTTTATCAGGAACCTGAAGTATGTGCTGGCCCTTAATGTGATTAATCGAATATTAGGCTCAGTAAACATTTTCTTAGTTTCACTAATATTCTCTGCAACACTCTACGGTAAGTATGTTTGGATAACTACTGTTATTTCTTATTTTGCTATTCTCTGTGATTTGGGAATAGAAACTTATGCTCAGAGAGAAGTAGCAGAAAAGTCAGACATGAAATTGTGTGATATTTTCTATACGCGTTTATTTCTGTCACTATTCAGCTTTCTCCTTTGTATAACGTACCTTTTTATATCCGATCGGGCACTGCTTTTTGAGAATTTCTTTTATGTTTTACCGCTGTACCTGATTTTTTTTAGCATGCAGTTTTCCTGGGTTTTTGCAGGGCGCCAAGACTTTAAGCCTGTGTTAATCGCGGCATTCTTGCAAAATATAGCTGCATTGTTAGTGATTAGCTTGGGCTTTTTTCTTAAAAAAAATGGACTAATTTCTTTTGGTCTTGCATTTTCTTACCTGGTTTCAGGAATATATTTTTTTATTATCCTTAGCAGGAAAAAGTATTCAGTTTTTAGATTACAGATCCCTCATTATTCAGTCATCAGAAAAATAATCACAGGAAGTTTCTCATTAGGCCTTTCACGTGCATTTACTTCTGTGGCAGTAAGTTTTGATGTTTATCTGATAGGAATCCTGCTTAACTACGAAGAAGTTGGGCTTTATTTTATTGTTTTTAAGATCATAGGCATGGCAGCTATTCCGGCAATTTCAATAGCGGCAGTTTTGCAGCCAACATTATCCACTTACAAAGGGGACGCACAGGAAAGTAGCAGAGCATTACAAAGAACTTTTGACATGGCGATGATCGCTGGCTTTTTTGCTAGTGGAGGGTTGTTGTTGTTCGGAAATGAAGCATTTGTTTGGTTCTATAAAAATAAATACGGTGGAGCCGGAATGCTTTTTGTTTTCCTTGGGCTTCGTTTATTCTTTGTTTACCTTGCATATTACTTTTCAACAGTACTTATTGTGTATCGCAAAGATCGTCGTGTACTGACGATTACAGTCTTTTCTTCTATTGCATCAGTTTTATTGAATCTTGTATTTATACCGCTTATCGGAGTAACGGGCGCCGCAATTGTTTCTTTAGCCATAGAAGCGATTAGTTGTATTGCTTATTTCCTCTCTACGTTACCTTTTACACGAGCTGCATTTTTTGATCCAGCTAAAACGAGATCATTGACAAGCGGTGCGATCGGTGTATTGATTATTATCTCTGTAGGCCTATCAATAGCTACCCCCCTGCACTGGTATTATTACTTGGCAAGCGGCTTGTTGCTGATGTTAACATATGGAGTATTTATGATAAAGAGAATTAAATATGGATAAAGTTTCCCCTTTTTTCAGTTTTGTCATTTTAGAGTATAACCGGAAAAAGGAATTAGAAAAAACTGTCGAAAGAATAGAGAAGGCAGCCGCATCAGCTAAAGAAGTACCTTATGAGGTTATTGTAGTGGTTAATGGTTCTGGAGCGCAGACGTTTGAAAGCTTTCGGATTTTGTTTAGACATTCTGCCAATGTTAAACTGGTGGAGCTTGATAAGAATATTGGCATAAGCGGATGGAACAATGGTGCTGAAATAGCTAAAGGTCAGTATTTATGGTTTCTGGATGACGATAGCTATCCATTGGAAGAATCAATTCAACAGGCATACACGGAACTATGTGGTGGTGCAATACAAGCAGCAGCATGCCGCGTAATTCATCAGCCGGGTGCTTCTGGTCTGGTGCTTGAAGCTAATCAGGATCATTGCCTTTCGAAGGTTTTTTGTGGTTGTGGCTTTATACTGGAAAGAAAGGTGTTTGTAGAGTTAAGGGGCTTCTGGGACCAAATTTTTGTGTATGCCCATGAAAAAGAGTTTGCAGTACGCCTGGATGACAGTGGGGTATCAATTATTTATCTGCATAATGTCGTAGTTAATCATGACGCTGTAGCCCGTTTGACCGACATGAAATATTATCACACTTTTAGGAGTACAGCCTTGATTAATCTCCGGTTTTTATCATTCTGGAAGGCAAGATTGATGATCATGCTGTATTTGATCAGGAACATAACTTCAATAAAGCCGAAATATTACAAACCTTCCTTCCTGGGTATAAAAGATGCATTCAAGGTTGTAGCCAATGGAAAAATAAGTAGGGTTGCAATAAGAAAAGATACACAAAAAAAATACTTTATCTAACTTTTGAGTGTAAGGGATTTTTATATAAGTGAAGATAAACTGTTTCCGGGCTTGATTGTGGGGGCACTGCTGATAGAATCAATTTTCCCTGCATTTGCTTTTGTCAAGTATTTAATTCCTGGAATAGTCTTATTCCTTGGTTTATCCAGAGCGAGATCATATCCCCTCCTTGTTGAAAAAAAGATCGGTCAAAACTTTTTCATTATAGTATGTATGATCCTTTATTCGTTTTCTTCACTGGCAATAAGGGGTCAAAATTTTTATAGCCGATTTTTTGTTGAAAGTTTTTTAATGCTTGCACCACTAGTTGCGCTTTCTTTTTGGAATATAAGAAATAATCAGGAGCGAATTCTTAAAACATGTATTTATGGATGTATAGTAGCGTATGCAGTCCAGGTGGTGTATAATTTGCAAACGATGGGTTTCGTGAGTTTGAGTGAGGCATTACGAGATTCATATATGCCTACCGAAACGGGGTATATTGCCTTTGTATTTGGTCTTTTTTTCGTGCATTGCTTTTACAATGATAAAAGAAAGTTACTGCTACTCGGCGTTCTCGTTTTTTTGTCATTTAAGCGTATAAATTTTGTAGCAATACCTGCAGCTTTGTTGATGACAGCTTTTCTTGGGCGCTTTAACTTCAAAAGAATCGCACTGATTGCTGTAGGTATTAATGGGTTACTGATTCTTTTACTCCACAATTTCTTTATGGGAAATCTGGATGATTTTATCATAGAGAAGTTTAACATGTCACCCAACGTACTGAGCATGGGGCGCCAAACGATCCTGTCTACAGTTAATGACTATTTAAAAGATTCCGCTGGCTTGGGAATAGGGCTTGGCAAATCGGTAGATCTATTATCTAATTCTATTCAGATCGAGGGAATAAATAACCTCCATTCGGATCTTATTAAAATTTATATTGAATTTGGTATACTTGTCTTTTGCATTTGGATATATTCATTGTATCGGATAAATGCTACATCAAAAGCAGGCCTTGCATTGACAATTTATTTAAATCTGCTTTTTATTACTGATAATGTAAGCGTTTATTTTTTTGTAATGATTATTTTTTATTACCTCTCGACTATAAATAGTACTGAGAAATATGTTTGATTACCTGATCGTCGGAGCCGGCTTTTCCGGTGCAGTTCTTGCCGAAAGGTTGGCTTCGGTTTTGAACAAAAAAGTTTTGATTGTAGATAAGCGCAATCATATAGGAGGAAATGCCTATGACTGTTATAATGAATCTGGCATTCTTATTCATAAGTATGGTCCTCACTGGTTTCATACAAACGATGATAATGTATTCCGCTATCTATCTCAATTCACGGAATGGATATACCATTACCATATCGTAAAGACGTTTGTGGATGGGCGATTATTGCCGATTCCTATCAATATGGATACCATTAATGGGCTGTATGGGATGAACCTTTCTTCGCCAGAAGAGGTGAACAAGTTCTATGACAGCGTAAAGGTGAATGTTGGAGTGCCCAAGAACTCAGAAGAAATGGTAATTAGTCAGGTGGGGGTTGATCTTTATAACAAATTTTTCAGAGGATATACGCTAAAACAATGGGAAATAGACCCCAAAGATCTTGCAGCAAGCGTGACGGCGAGGATTCCGACGCGGACAAACAGGGATGAACGTTACTTTACGGATAAATATCAAGGAATACCTAAACAAGGTTACACCAACTTATTTCAGCGTATGCTGAATCATAAGAATATAACAATCGCGCTGCAAACCGATTACAAGGGCCTGGTTGATTCCGTGAAGTTTGATAAGATGATATATACCGGGCCTATTGATTCATTCTTTGACAATGTACACGGAAAACTCCCCTATAGATCATTGATATTTGAGCACGAAACATTGCCAATGGAATATTATCAGGGCTATCAACAGGTCAATTATCCGAATGAGTTTGACTTTACCAGGATTGTTGAGTGGAAGCATGCGACGAAACAAAAATCTCATCTGACAACGATCACCAGGGAATATTCTGTTTTGGCTACTGATGAAATGGAAAAATATTATCCGATCCCAATGGAATCGAATCATGAGTTGTTTAAAAAATATCAGGCAGAGGCTGAATCATTGAAGTCGGTTATTTTCTGTGGAAGATTAGCGGATTATAAGTATTACAACATGGATCAAGTGGTTGCCCGTGCTCTTGCAATATTCAGAAATAAAATAACCGGCAAAGGTGAGTAAGATCGTTGTGATGGCTCAAACGCCACCGCCATTTCATGGTCAATCCATTATGCAACAATACCTGGTTGATCAGCAATGGACCTGGTGCGAGAAAGAACATGTCAGGCTTAATTATTCGGATAGAGTTAAGGAAATAGGAGGATTTAGCTTTTCAAAAGTAACTCGCCTGTTCAGGATACTTCAATTAGTTTGGCATTCATACCGAAAAAAAAAGATTGATGTCTTGTATTATCCCCCTGCAGGGCCTCATCGGGTCCCTTTATATCGGGATATCATCACCCTAATGTTTGTGAAGAGATTTTCAAGCAAGGTGGTATTACATTTCCATGCTGGAGGGTTATCGGAATTAATTCATCGGTTAAATAAAGTTGAGCGAATAATTGCCAGGCGCGCGTTTAAAAATATTGATACTGCCATTGTTTTACTTCCGTGGCTTAAGACTGAAGTAGAATGGTTTTCCCCTAGGAAAGTAGTGGTAGTCCCTAATGGCATCCGTGATATTGCTGCAGATCTGAGTTTTACCGAACGAGGTGATGATGTTGCTACAATTCTTTTTGTTGGTAATCTCAATAATGAGAAAGGGATTTTTGTATTGCTGGAAGCGGTTGTGAGATTGAAGAAAGAGTATGATAGTTTCAAGGTGCGCGTGATGGGTGATATCAGGTCAAATGAGGTAGGGACTAAAATAAAGAAGTTTATAGAACAAAATGACCTTGCAGAACATTTGATATTGCTTGGTCCTTTAAGCGGCAAGGAGAAATGGGAGGAGTTTTCAAGGGCAGATATTTTCTGCCTTCCTACTTATGCAACTGAGGCGATGCCAGTATCTATACTTGAAGCAATGATGTGCTCATTACCTGTAGTTACAACTGCCTGGAGGGCGATTCCTGATATGATAACTGATGGCAAGGAAGGGTTCTTAGTTAAAATAAGAGATGAAGAAATGCTCGCCACTGCTTTATCAAAATTGATTGAAAATCGCGCTATGAGAGTCGAAATGGGTAAAGCTGGGAGAGAGAAATTTTTGTCATCATTCACTATTGACAAACATTTATCTGGAATGGAAGCGGCTTTTAAAAAGGCCGCCGGAATTTGAGAAATTGATTTTATCATATTGTTATAAACGAATTTGAAAGTGAGTTTGAAGAGAAGCATATTCGGGGTCAATTATACACCCACTGATTATGAGAAGGCCAGTGACGTCATCATTGACAAAGCAAAGCAAAGACAGTCATTCGGTGTTTCCGCTCTGGCTGTTCATGGCCTTATTGAATGTTATAATTCTCAGGTATTAAAAGATAAAGTAAACAAGATTGATATGCTTGTTCCGGACGGACAACCGGTGCGTTGGGCAATAAATTCTTTTTACAAAGAAAATTTGAAAGACAGGGTTTATGGGCCGGAATTGACATTACATGTATTGCGAAAAGCGAACAACGAAAAGCTAAATGTGTTTCTTTACGGAAGTAAGCAGGAAACGCTTGATAAGCTCTCAGCTTTTATACAGGCGAATTTTCCAGAAGTTTCTATTGTTGGAGTTCATGCAGACAGGTTTAGGGATGCTACCCAGGAAGAAGACAAAATGGATATAGAGAGGATAAACCAATCGTCCGCAAATATAGTATTAGTAGGTCGGGGCTGTCCAAGGCAGGAAATATGGGTGAGCGATCATTTAGGTAAGATAAATGCTGCTATGATGGCAGTAGGGGCTGCATTTGATTTTCATGCAGGAACAGTAAAGCAAGCTCCACACTGGATGCAAAAAGCCGGCTTGGAATGGCTGTTCCGTTTAATAATCGAGCCCCGAAGACTTTGGAAACGATATCTATTTACAAATAGCAAATTCATTTATTTATTTCTTTGCAAAAAACTCGGACTTGTAAAATGAAAAAAATTTTAGTGACTGGAGCAGGTGGGCTTATTGGGAGCGAAGTAGTGCGATATTTTATACAGAAAGGCATTGAGGTTATCGGAATTGATAATAACATGCGAGCCGATTTCTTTGGGGAAAAAGGCGACACGACCTGGAATATCAAACAGCTGGAGAATAATTATAAAGGCTTTGCGAATTTTAATGTCGATATCCGTAACCGGGATAAGGTAGTAAAGTTTGTAAGAGAACACAAGCCTGATGCTATCATTCATGCAGCAGCGCAGCCCAGCCATGATCTCGCAGCTTCCCGGCCATTTGATGACTTTGATGTAAATGCGGTTGGAACACTTAATCTCCTGGAAGCAAACCGTCAGACAAATCCTGCTACACCTTTTGTACACTTATCAACAAACAAGGTTTACGGTGATGCTCCCAATTACTTAAATCTGATTGAGAAGGAAACAAGATATGATTATGCGGATGCTGATTTTTATAACGGGATCAAAGAATCGTTCACGATAGATCAAAGCAAACATTCTCTGTTCGGAGCATCAAAGGTGGCTGCTGATGTAATGGTGCAAGAATATGGGAGATACTTTAATATGCCGACCTGTTGTTTAAGAGGAGGCTGCTTAACCGGTCCCAATCATAGCGGTGTGGAATTACATGGCTTCTTAAGTTACCTTATCAAGTGCAATTTGACCGAAACAGAATATAAGATATTCGGATATAAAGGCAAACAGGTAAGAGATAATATACATTCTTTTGATGTAGCAAATTTTATCGGTCATTTTCTTTCAGCACCAAGAGTAGCTGAGGTTTATAACATCGGCGGAGGAAGATCAAATTCTATTTCAATTCTTGAAGCGTTTAAGTTGATCGAAAGCATTTCTGGAAGGCCGATGAAATACTCTTACAGTGAGGTAAATAGAATAGGTGATCATATGTGTTATATTTCTGATTTGAGTAAACTATATACTCATTATCCTGGTTGGCAGATCACTAAAGATCTGTCTACTACTTTTGGAGAAATTCATAATGCCTGGAAAAATAGGGTATAATCAGCCATATATATATATTGTTATTATTTAATTAACCCTGAAATCAAATAATTTCTGAAATCCAGCGTTATTGTGCAGGCTTATGCAACACTTATAGTAATTATGTTGTCAAGTTTATTCCTGTCAAGCCTGAGTTATCCTAATAATCTAACTGACTATGAATAGAGCCTACAATCCATCCATCCGAGTCAAAATTTTGGCGGATTTGATATCATTATCCTTAATCATTCTGATTTTGGGAAACGGCTTGACACTCTCTGACACCACATTTCTTTCAACCAGCAGGTTCTTTTATCTTTTCCTGACCTTATTCTGTTGGTTTTTTGCTGGCAGTACAATGGGGTTATACAAAGACTTTCGCGCCATTTCCTTTTCATTCGAGTGGGTAGTCTTTCTAAAGTCATTAATACTTTATTCTCTAGTCACATCCTTTCTATTTTCGCAGATTTTTAAGGAATTCTCATTTAGCCTACCCCATTTGTTGCTTCAATGCAGTATCATTTTTGTAATACTACCAGCCCAGAAATTGATTATCAGAGTCTTACTAAAAAAAATCCGAAATAGTAAACAGGTAAGACGCAAAGTTCTAATAGTAGGAGCAGGGGACTCGGGACTGAACTTTTACCAGCATTATGTAAAAGATAATCATTATGGGTATTCACTAGCCGGGTTCATTGACGACAATATCAATCCATCGCTGAATGGACATTACCTTGGAAAGACTTCCGATATTGATAAAGTGATTGCCCAATATGACTTAGACGATATTGTGGTAGCAATGCCGATAAACGATGAATCCCAGCTTGAAAAGATCGTTACAATAGGTGAAAGAGAGGGTAAGCGTGTCAAAATAATTCCCCATTATCAAAGATTCAGTGCGGGTCGCGTTCATGTTGGAACTTTAGGAGGTTTACCGATCATTACATTGAGGTCATTGCCGCTTGATATCACAGATAACAAAATTTACAAGCGGACTTTTGATATTATCTTTTCACTGTTAGTGATCATTTTGATATTAAGCTGGCTTATACCCATTGTCAGCCTTATTATTAAAATGAGCTCCAAAGGTCCTGTTTTTTTCAAGCAGGAACGGTGGGGGCTTAATAACAAACCGATCATTTGTTATAAGTTCCGAACAATGATCCATACCAGTAAGGACACCGATGACGCCGGTAATTATCAGCAGGCCAGGAAGAATGACCCCCGGGTAACGAAAATCGGAGCAATACTTCGTAAAACGAGCCTTGACGAATTGCCACAATTTTTCAATGTACTGTTTGGTTCTATGTCTCTTGTCGGGCCAAGACCGCATCCGGTTCCACTGAACATTGAATCAAAAGACAGCGTTCAAAATTATATGATGCGTCATTGGGTTAAACCGGGAATTACTGGGTGGGCCCAAGTGAATGGTTATCGTGGGGAAACTCACAAGCATTACCTCATGCAAAAAAGAGTGGAATTCGATGTCTGGTATATGGAAAACTGGACATTCTGGCTCGATCTCCAAATCATTCTCCAGACACTTGTCAATATTGTCAAAACGGAAAAGAACGCATACTGATTCCCTTCATTCTTCGAACAAATCGTTTTGAGACATGGTTAAACGCCTTGCCCTATACCTGTTTTTACTTCTTTTATTGACTAAAAGTACTACTGGCATCTCTCAAAGCCTGCCGGTAGGCACTCCTTTTCTTGAAGAAACCTCACGCCGACTGCAGATTACCGGGGCAAATTCTAATAATTCATCCTTTTCGATTCGCCCCTTGTTTGTTTATATTCTGGGAGATTTAGACTCTTTATATAATCCTCAAAATTGGCTGGCGAATGCTCTACCTACCCGGCTGAAATATGCCAAAGGGAAAGGTGATCTCGTTTTTCTCCCTGCTACTATCAAACAACAATACAATTCCCACCATCCCTATGGCTGGAACGACGGCTCCATGATCCAAGCTAAAGGCTACCAGGCCCAGGCTTCTGTGGGGATGTACACTAAGATCGGGCCCCTCAGTATACAACTGCAACCTGAATTTGTGTATGCTCAAAATGCCAGCTTTGAAGAATTTCCTGCATGGCAAAATGATACATTGTGGAAATATTACTATCAAACACTTAACCGGATCGATAACCCTGAAAGATTCGGGAATGGCAGTTATACGAAGGTCTTTGCAGGCCAATCAAGTGTAAGATTTAATTATAAAAAACTATCCCTGGGTGTTTCAACTGAAAATCTCTGGTGGGGCCCTGGCATCCGGAATTCCCTGCTTCTAAGTAATACAGCTCCGGGAATCCCTCATATCACCTTTAATACCCTGGCACCAGTTACAACCGGTATTGGTTCCTTTGAATGGCAGGTCATCAGCGGATGGACAAAGGGTTCGGGAATTCTTCCGCCTGATACAGCCAGGACATTTGATGGAGTCAAATTGTATGACCCCAAACAAGTTGACAGCAAACGGTATATGAATGGAATGATCATAACCTGGCAACCTAAGTGGACCAAGAATCTATACCTGGGATTTTCAAGAATGTTTTACCTGTATAGCTCAGACGTAGAAAAATCCCTGGATGGATATCTCCCTGTATTTGGTGCATTCTTTAAAGGAAAGACTGATGGGGAAGATGAAAAAAGGAGAGATCAGTTACTGTCTGTTTTTGCGAGACTGATATTGCCTAAAGAAAAAGCAGAGTTCTATGCTGAATTTGGAAGAAACGACCACTCCCAGAACTTCACTGACCTGATGCTGGAACCAGAACATGCCAGGGCTTATATCATTGGTGGAAGAAAAATTTTCACCACAGCTAAGAAAACAGACGTGGAACTGATGTTTGAGCTAACCCAATTGGAAAACTCCTCAACAGCCTGGCTCAGGCCGCAGGAAGGCTGGTATACGCATTACCAGGTAAGGCATGGCTACACCCATCGCGGGCAGGTTATGGGTGCAGGAATTGGCCCTGGCTCGAACAGCCAGACACTTGGCATTAGCTGGATCAAAGGGGTAAAAAAACTTGGCTTTACACTGGAGAGAGTAGTAAGGAACAATGATTTTTATTATGAAGCATTTGCTTCAATGCAAAACCCAAGATTTCATTGGGTTGACCTTTCTTTGAATGCGTATAAAGACTGGTATTGTAAACGCTTTATTTATTCGGCGAATCTTTCCTTCGTGCGTTCATTGAATTATCAATGGAGGTATCAATATAACACGGCAGGAAAAGAAGTACATACTAATGTTAATCAACTACATGCCAGTTTATCTGTATCGTATGTTTTTTAATGAAACGTATTAACTAAATAAAAGAGCCGCGGTTTGCCGCGGCTCTTTTATTTTTATCGATTAGTCTTCTTGTTAGATATTCAATCCACCACACACACTGATTGTCTGTCCCGTAATATAAGAACCCATCTCCGAAACCAGGAATAACACGCTATTCGCAATATCTTCCGCAGAAGCAAATCTTCCCAAAGGAATTCCCGCTTTATATTTCTCTGCTGCATCTCCTTCCTTCAGATAACTCGTCATATCTGTTTCCACAAAGCCAGGTGCTATTGCATTGCAACGGATATTCCGGCTGCCCAGTTCTTTTGCCACGCTTTTGGTAAAACCAATAATACCTGCTTTGCTTGCTGCATAGCTGCTCTGCCCTGCATTACCCATTTCACCGATAATAGAGCTCATATTGATGATGCTGCCGGCCTTAGCCTTCATCATTGGGCGTATCACCTGCTTGGTCATGTAGAAAACGCTGTTGAGGTTCACGCGGATCACTTCGTCCCATTGTTCCGGTGTAAGACGCAGCAGGAGATTGTCTTTTGAAATACCGGCATTGTTCACGCAGATATCAACTGTACCGAATTCTTTCAGCACATCATTGACGAACGCTTCGCATTGGGCAAAATCACCGGCATTGCTTTGATATGCTTTGGCTTTTACGCCCAGGGCTTTCAGCTTTTCTTCAAGCGCCAGTGCTTTTTCCTTGCTGCTGTCGCTTACATAAGTGAAAGCGATATTCGCTCCATGTTCTGCCAGTTTAAGTGCAATGGCTTCGCCGATGCCGCGGGCGGCACCTGTTATAATAGCTACTTTGTTTTCTACCAGTTTCATTTATTTGTTTTAATAGTTCAGTGTTGGATTTTTGCTTCGTTTTTGGCAACAGTGTTCATCTTCAATATTGCATCCACATATTGTCTTTCATTGCTTAAGCGAGGCACTTTATGCTGCCCGCCCAGTTTTCCCTTACTGCGCAGCCATTCGTTGAAACTGCCTTTTTGCATGGCATGCACTACAGGTAATCCCAATGCCATGTTCTTATGCCGCTTGGCTTCGTAATCGCTGTTGATATTTTTGAGTGCGGTATCCAGTTCACGGGTAAATGCTTCCAGGTCTGCAGGTGGCCTTTCAAATTCGATCAGCCATTCATGGGCGCCATTGGAGCTGTCGGAAAAATAAACAGGAGCGGCCGTATAATCGTTTACAATTGCGCCTGTTTTTTTGCAGGCTTCAGCAATGGCTTTATCTGTATTATCGACGATCACTTCTTCTCCGAAGGCATTCATATAATGCTTCAGCCTTCCGGATACTTTGATGCGATAGGGCGCCAGGGAAGTGAAGCGGATGGTGTCTCCGACGATATAACGCCATAGCCCTCCGTTGGTACTGATCACCAGGGCATAGTTCTTTCCCAGTTCAACATCCTGCAGCCCTACTGTTCGCGGATGTTTTTTCCCGTATTCACTCACGGGCATGAACTCCATGAATATGCCATGATCGGTAAACAGCAACATGCCATCATCGCCCGGACGTTCCTGCGCGGCAAAAAAACCTTCGCTGGCATTGTACATTTCCAGGTAATGAATGTTTTTCCCGATCAGTTTCTGAAATTGTTCTTTATAGGGTGTGAAGGAAACTCCTCCATGCATGTATAATTCAAGGGAAGGCCATACTTCCGCCATAGTCGATTTGCCGGTGATCTCAAGTATTCTGCGGAAAAGCACCAGCGTCCAGGTAGGCACTCCGGAAATGGAAGTCACATTTTCATGGATGGTGCTCTCGGCCAGTTTTTCAATCTTGCTCTCCCATTCGTCCATCAAAGCGATGCTAAGATCGGGCGTGCGCAGCCAATGGCCCCAGAAAGGTGTGTTTTGCAGCAACACGGCGCTCAGGTCGCCGTATTGTGCTTCATTGTTCATAGGATTGATATTATGGCTGCCTCCAAGCACCAGGCCTTTGCCGGTAAGCAAAGCCGAGTCGGGGTTGAACTGATAATACATGGTAAGCACATCCTTGGCTGCTTTGAAATGGCAGTCTTCCAGGCTTTCTTCGCTGATGGGGATGAACTTGCTTTTATCGCTGGTGGTGCCGCTGCTTTTGGCAAACCAGAATACGGGCGTGTTCCAGAGTATATTCTGTTCGCCGTGCATGATCCGTTCGATATAGGGCTTCAGGTCGTTGTATTCATGCACGGGCACAGCCTGTTTGAACGAGCGGATATTAAAAAGCTCTGCAAAATTGTATTTCCGCCCGAATTCGGTGTATTGGGCAGAAGTGACCAGGTCCTGCAATACCTCCCGCTGTGCATCCAGCGGATTTTTCTTCCATCCTTCTATGCGCCAGAGGCGCATACGGGCAAGGGATGATATGGCAGGGCTTAACAGGCTCATAGTCGCTGGCAAAATAACTAATTTGAGGGAATCATCGGTAAAAGCTATTCTCTTCCTTCAGAAGCTTTCAGCGCTTCTTCATGCAGATAATCTTTGCGTTTCAGTTCAAAGTTGCGGCCAAGGTAGAGTTTCTTTACCTGCTCATCTGCTGCCAGCTCTTCGGCAGAGCCTTGCTGGAATATTTTACCGTCGATCAACAGATAAGCCCTGTCGCAGATGGAAAGGGTTTCCGTTACGTTGTGGTCGGTAATAAGTATGCCGATATTTTTATATTTCAACCGGGCCACAATAGCCTGAATATCTTCCACGGCAATAGGGTCAATACCTGCAAAGGGCTCGTCCAGCAGGATAAATTTGGGGCTTACAGCCAGGGCCCGGGCTATTTCCGTTCTTCTTCTTTCGCCACCGCTCAATACGTCCCCATTGCTTTTGCGTACATGGTGCAGGCGGAATTCGTCGAGCAGGGATTCCAGCCTGTCTTTTTGCTCTGTTTTGGAAAGACTGGTCATTTCCAGCACGGCGCTGATATTGTCTTCCACGCTTAGCTTACGGAATACGGATGCTTCCTGGGGCAGGTAGCCGATCCCCATCTTGGCGCGTTTATACATGGGCAGGGAGGTGATATCGTCCTGATCAAGGAATACCTGGCCTTCATCGGGGCGTACCAAACCTACCACCTGGTAAAACGAAGTGGTTTTACCGGCGCCATTAGGGCCGAGCAGTCCTACGATCTCTCCTTGCCCTACCTCGAAGCTGACATGGTTCACGACTGTGCGCTTGCCGTATCGCTTTACAAGGTTTTTGGCATAAATAGCTATTGACATGGGTGGCAAAAATAAGGCATGCCGGGCTGATTATAAGGAAGGAGGGAAGTTTTAGCTATTCTTTTGAATGTAGTCGATGGCCAACGAACAATCATATCAGCTTGAATTATTAAGCCTTTCTGTATTAGATTTGCACCCCAACGAATAGCCCGAGGGCCTAAAAACTACTATGAAAGTTATCGACCATATCAAACAGGCAAAAGAAACGCTGATCTCTTTTGAAGTGCTGCCTCCGCTGAAAGGAAAGGGAATTGAGGCTTTGTATAAACACCTTGATCCTTTAATGGAATTCAAGCCCTCCTTTATCAATGTTACCTATCACCGCAGCGAGCATATTTTTAAAAAACGTGCTGATGGCAGCTTTGAGAAAGTAGTGATCCGGAAACGGCCGGGTACAGAAAGCATTTGCGCTGCCATCATGAACAAATATAATGTGGATACTGTGCCTCACCTGATCTGTGGAGGTTTTAACATCAATGAAACCGAAGATGCCCTGATCAACCTTCGCTACCTGGGTATCGACAATGTGCTGGTGCTTCGCGGCGATGCAGCAAAAAATGAGACTACGTTTGATGCTGAGCCTGGCGGCCACCGCTATGCCAGCGAATTGCTGAAACAGGTGACCAATCTTAATGCGGGCATCTATCTTGAAGAAGATCTGAAGAGCACACAGAAAACAGAGTTCTGTATTGGCGTGGCAGGTTATCCTGAAAAACATTTTGAAGCGCCCAATATGCAAACCGACCTCCGCTATCTGAAAGAGAAAGTGGATTGTGGTGCCGACTATATTGTGACCCAGATGTTTTTTGACAATGAAAAATTTTACGCTTTTGTAAAATCCTGTCGTGAGGCCGGCATTACGGTTCCGATCATTCCGGGTTTAAAGCCGATCTACAATAAGAAACAACTGACGGTATTGCCCAAGACTTTTCATATAGATCTTCCTGCAGAGCTTGCAAATGAGGTGCTGAAATGCAAGACGGATTTAGAGGTAGAGGAAATAGGAAAAGAATGGCTGTTGGCACAGTCAAAGGATCTGAAGAAAAATGGGGTACCGGTATTACATTATTATACATTAGGAAAGCCGCATATGGTGGCAGATGTGGTGAGGCAGTTGCTTTAACCTTTACTTACTGATCTCTCCCAATACTTTTTCATCAACTACTACCGGATATTTTTTCCGTAGTTCTTTTGTCCATTGCTCTTCCAGCATCACCTGGTAGTCATTCATCACCAGTCCCCTGGCTTCATTAAAAGAACGGGTACCAGGTTGGGGATACACTTTTATGATATAAGCAAAGGACGCTGTATTATCTGTTTGATTTACGCTAAGTGGCGTTATTGTCCCTGGCTTTGGAGCATTTTTACCATTATTTCCCGGCAATTGTGTCCACTCATAACGGGAAGAATCGGCTACAATTTTATCACTTAATTTTTCTGCCAGTATCTTCCAGCCTGCAGGATTTTTTTTCAACTCATCTGCCAGCGACCTGGCAGTGGTTTGATCAGAAGAAAAAAAGATGACAGCATCGGCACTGGGCTGCCAGTTATATTGCGCCTTATTCTTTTCATACAGGGATAGAAGAGCTGCCGAATCGGTTTGCGCCCTGTTCCAGACTTCCCTTTGCATGATTTCGAAGAACAGATTGCCATCGCGGAATTCGGCCATCTGGTTACGGAATTCTTCATTATAATCTTCGAGGTGATCGCGATAGTACTGGTACATGGAATTATTGCTGAACTCTTCAAAGAGTGCAGGGTAAGGCCTTGTGGAAGCTCCACCCGGCATATAGCGGTACATCTGTGCAAACTGTATCCAATCAGACATATGGAATACAGCATCCCCGATATGAAAAAGCTCAGCCTGTTGTTCAAAGCCTTTTACCGGCCGTCCGGCAAGCAGGCTGTCGGTTGCTGCCCATAGCGCAGCATTGCTATAAGCGCCGTGTTGAAAACCAGGATTAGCCTTGACCCTGGCATAAATAAAATCTTTCGCTGTTTTCCATCGGTCATCCGATTTCACTTTCATTTCCAGTTCCTGGTTGTTTTCCTTATCTGCCGGATTGGAAACGACCGGCACCCATCCGGTCCTTTTTACAATATGGTAGCCATGTTCGGTTGTAAAAGGTTTGCTTATGGCGCCATCTTTGGATAATGACCACACGGTTTTTTCAAATACAGGCTCATACTGACCCACTGCCACATCAGGAGAACTTCCCTGGCGGGCTGCACTCCCATAGTCATTGCTGAAAGTGGCGGCGAGCTGGCCGAAATCATCTCCTTTATTGATGCGTTGATACAGCGAATCTGCCAGGCGTGCCATTTTTTGACGGTCGCTTTCCGTCATCTCAGGAGGAAAAGCCAGCAATATCTGCTGTATTTTCATTTTGCCTGCTGCTTTTCTTTCACCAAGGTTCTTGAAAATATGATAACCTGCTTTGGAGGTATAGGGTTTGGAATAACGGCCTGCAGGGGTGGAGTAAAGGATGTTTTCAAATTCATAAGGCAGGGTAAATACCGTGATATAATCCAGGTCGCCTTTATTGGTTTTAGCTGCAGGATCGTCGGATAATTGCTGTGCCACCAGCATAAAATCGTCTCCTTTGGCCAATCTTTTTTGTACAGTGGCCAGTTTCTGGCCGGCCTCCGTTGTGTCGCTGCTAAAAGCTATGAAGATATGTGCAGCATGAATATCTTTCTGGCTTCGCTGGAATGCTTCTTTGGTCAGGCGGCTGATAGCATCCGGATCGCTCATATAATTATCTACGATCTGGTTGCGCAGATTTTCTGCTTCCGCTTTTATTTGTGGCAATGTATCATAACCCAGATCGTACGCCTGGCGGATCTTTAAGCGGGAATTGATATACAGGTCAAGATACTCCCGCATGGCCTTGCTTTTTGCTGTAGAGGATTGCTGGTTGTTTTTGTCAAAAGCTTTTACAAACTCTTTTGCATCGGCTTTGTGGGGGCCATAGGTAAACAGGGTTTGCGAAGATGCAGAACCTGCGATGAGGGACAATGCGATCGCCGGCAGCCAGTTTTTGATCATAGTGATGGTTTCAATGGTGTAATGTATGGTAACATCAGGGTTGCTTCAACCTGAGTTGCAATATCTCATCCGTTTGCTGCCAGGTCAGTTTCTTTGCAATGATCCGCTTGTCTTTGTCAAGCAAATAAACCGTGGGCACTGTTTGCGCATCATATAACTGTATATATCCGGGAATATTGGCAGCGATCCTGTTCTTTTCTTCTTCTTTGGAATAATATACATTGGTCCATTCTTCCAGGTGATGCTGGCGGATAAAATTGAGCCAGTCATTTTTTGTTCCGTCGGTTTCCCGGGCCACTGCATATATTTTCAATCCGCTGGCCTTCCATTTTGCCCTGTACATGGAATCGAGCAGGGGGAGGGTTTCTTTGCAATGTCCGCAGGTGGGGTCCCAGAAGCAGACAAGCGTGAAGCGGGCAGTATCGGCATACAGGGTTTTTGCATTGCCTGCCGTATCGGGGAGTGAAATGTTTTCAGCCGGGTTGCCCATGATATTTGCCATCAGGCTGTAAGCCCTGTCGGTGATCAGCTTTTTTCCCTGTGGCGTCAGCCAGTCATAATCTTTTTGAGCAAAATATTTTTCAAACAGGTGAACGAACACTGCATCTTCCCACATGTATTTCATGTTGAGATAGCGGGTCACAAAGCGTACCAGCAACACACGGGTCACTTCCTTGCTGGGGCTGGCAAAAGCCAGCATGCGGTCAATTTCTTTATTAACAGAATCAGGAGAAGGATAAACCAGGGTATTGAAATATTTATCCAGCCGCTCTTCAAACAGGGAAGCTGGTGTGCGCGTGATGCGGTCGTCCCAGAAATTGATCCCGTCCCAGTAGTGATCTTTGAAATAATGATAGGCAAAAGTGGAATCATATTTCCCGCCAGGTTGCTTATCTGCAGGTGGGACCTTAGGTTCTTCCATCAATTGCATCAGCAGGCTCAGCAGGGTATTGGGATTTTTAGTTATTACCTGCTTGCGGAAGGCGGAGATATCGTCGGTTGATTTTTTTAATTGGGCGCTCCAGTATGTTGAATCTTTCGCATTAGTGGATTTTTTCAATTGGGTACTGAATGAATCGATGATCTTTCCCTTACCCATCATTTCCTGCTGGTAAAGAGTGAAAGCATCGTTTTCAGGTGAGTTGATGAATTTTCTATGGCGGATGGGGTCAGTAGTGTCGGCAATGATGGAAAAATGCTGCTGTTTATCTACCAGTAATTCAAGGAACCGGTCTTTTTTGGGATAAGCAATGATGTAAATCCCGCCTCCCAGTTCCTTATTTCCACGGAATACGCCCTCACTTTTTTCATTGAGCTTAATAGAATCAATAACGGGAAACTGCTTACCGGAATAATGGCCCAGGTAAATATATTGGTCGGTAATTGGCTTGAGTGTTACTTTTATTTCATACCCCTGCTGTGCGGAAACCAGGGCTGTAATGCCTAGTAAAGGAATGAGGATCAAATTTTTCATAAGACTGAATAGGTAGTAAAGTTATTCAAAAAACGCATTTTCAATAAGTAAAAGATGTAAAGAGGGGGTTAAGGGTTGTTTCAGAGCTGGCAGCCTGATCGTTCATCGAGTCAGCACAAGCTTTACGATGTCGGAATAGGTATGTAAATCTTTTTGAGCCTCAGACTGCCGACTAAAGACTCCTGGCTCTGAAAAGCCTTCTCTTCGTAATTTCGCGCCCGTGAGTAGAAAAAAGAAAAACATTGTTCTTCAGAATATTCTGGTGGAGGACTACGCTGCGGAGGGTAAATCCCTCGCGAAAGTGGATGGTAAAGTCATTTTTATTGAAAATGTGGTACCAGGCGATGTGGTGGATGTCCGCCTTGGGAAGAATAAAAAAGACTGGGCTGAAGGGGTGCCGTTGAAATTCCACTCCTATTCGCCGGAAAGGGCAACACCTTTTTGCCAGCATTTTGGGGTTTGTGGCGGCTGCCAATGGCAGATGCTGCCATATCAAAAGCAATTGCAATACAAGGAAAAGCAGGTAAGGGATAACCTGCAGCGTATCGGCAAAGTGAATTTGCCGCCGATAGCACCTATCCTGGGGGCTGCCGATACCCGCTATTACCGCAATAAGATGGAATATACCTTTGGCAACAAGCGGTACCTGAGCAGGGAAGAGCTGAATGACCCCACTGTCAATGGCATGCAGGATGTGGTAGGCTTTCATGCCCGTGGCATGTTTGACAAGATCGTGGACATAGAAACCTGTTACCTGCAGGCAGAGCCTACTAATGCTATCCGGTTGACTATTAAAGAGTTTGCCCGGGCGCATGAGTATTCTTTCTATGATATACGGAATCATGAAGGGCTTTTGCGGACCATGATGGTGCGACTTTGTACTACTGGCGAACTGATGGTGAATATTGTTTTTGGAGAAGACGATGAATCAAAGCGTAAGGCCCTGCTTGAGTATGTCCTGGAAAAATTTCCTTCAATTACCACACTCCTGTATACGATCAATACCAAGAAAAACGACAGCCTGCACGATCTGGAGCCAGTGGTTTACCATGGCAAAGGATATGTGATGGAAAAGCTGGCTGCTGCGGAAGGTGGCCAGGAATTTTTTTTCAAGATCGGGCCGAAATCTTTTTTCCAGACCAATACCCGCCAGGGCGAACAGCTTTACCGCGTGACCCGTGATTTTGCTGAGCTTACAGGAAAAGAAACGGTGTATGACCTGTATTGTGGCACCGGCAGTATTGGCATTTTTGTTAGTCCAGGAGCTAAAAAAATAGTGGGAGTGGAAGTGATTGAAGCAGCTATTGAAGATGCCAAAGAGAATGCAGCCCTGAATCAATTGAAAGAGGCGGAATTCTATGCCGGTGATGTGATCGATATCTGTGATGACGATTTTTTTGCCGCCCATGGCAAGCCGGACGTGATTATTACTGACCCGCCCCGTGCCGGCATGCACGAGAAGCTGGTCAGAAAGATATTGGATATGGCTGCGCCAATAGTCGTGTATGTAAGCTGCAATCCCGCTACTCAGGCCCGCGACCTTAACTGGCTGGATGAAAAGTATGAGGTGACCAGGATCCAGCCGGTGGATATGTTCCCGCATACCCTGCATATTGAGAATGTGGTACAACTTAAACTTAAAACAAAAGGCTAAAAAGCCGGTAATGGACCTGTTTTTCCTTTTCCTCTTGCCCTCTTAGCTTAAATTTGTGGAATATGAATGATTATCGATATTATAGGCCAAGCGCATTTCCCCCGGTTGTAAAGAACCTGCTAATAATTAATGTACTGGTCTTTATAGCGCAGGAGACTTTCGGTAAAGGCTCTTCTTTCATTGATGATTTTTTCGCTTTGCATGATGTGCGGTCAGAGTTTTTTAAACCGCATCAACTACTCACATATATGTTCATGCATGGAGGATTTGATCATATCCTGTTTAATATGCTGGCTCTTTGGATGTTTGGAAGTCAACTGGAGAATTATTGGGGAGGAAAGAGATTTTTGCAATACTATATTCTCACAGGCTTAGGCGCGGCAGTACTTCATCTGATCGTTCTGTATTTTGAAATGGCCCCTGCTTTTGAGCAGTTCAAAAGTGCTCCCCAGGAAATCCAGAATCTATACTTGCGCGACCCAAGATTTTCTCCGCATATCCAGATCACTGTAGGTGCTTCGGGGGCGATTTTTGGATGTCTGGCAGCTTTTGGCTACCTGTTCCCTAATACGCTGATCTACGTTTATTTTCTTATACCTATTAAGGCTAAATGGTTTGTATTGATTTATGGAGCATTGGAGTTAATGCTTGGCATTAGCAATTCTGCCGGCGACACCGTCGCTCATTTCGCCCACCTCGGAGGCGCAATAACCGGCCTTATAATTGTATTTATTTGGAACAAAACCAACCGCCGGACGTTTTATTAATAAGAAAAACGGGAAAGAAGGAAGCAGCATTTTTTCTGCTTTGCTCTTCTAATTAATTAACTCGCAGTATGGCATATCACGAACACGAACAGGAATACCAAAAACGCCTATCCTTTGCACAGGCAAAAAATGCGCTGATCACCCTGGTCGCCATTAATCTGGTATTGTTTGTGATCCTGGCCTTTATCCAGGCCATTTTTTACCTGCAACATGGTGAAACCGGCGCCGATCCTGTAGCCCTGTTCAATGCCCGCGTCCTGAAATGGTTTGCATTACCGGCGAATATGCACGAGCTCATCGCCCGGCCCTGGACCATTATCACACATATGTTTGTGCATACCGGCGTATGGCATATCGTTGGCAACATGCTTTGGTTATGGGTCTTCGGTTATATCCTCCAGGACCTGACCGGCAACCGTAAAATATTCCCTATCTATATATACGGAGCTCTCGGCGGTGCACTGGCCTTTATCCTTGCCTATAATTTTCTTCCGGCATTGAAGCCAATGATGCCTTTAGCCTCTGCCATCGGCGCTTCTGCAGGTGTAATGGCTATTGCAGCGGCTGTTACCACCATCGCTCCCGGCTACCGCATTTTCCCCATGCTGAATGGCGGCATACCCATCTGGATCATTACCATTTTTTACCTGGTGATCGATCTTGCTACCATTCCGCTCAATAATCCTGGCGGACATATCGCCCACCTGGCCGGCGCACTCACCGGCTTCCTCTTTGTTTATTCATTCCGCCGTGGTCACGACTGGGGAGGATGGATGAACCGCGCCTATGATTGGGTAAATGACCTGTTCAATCCTGACAGGCCCAGGAAAGGAAAAAGCATCAAGCAGGAACTTTTCTATAAATCATCTGCCCACCCTTATAAAAGAACACCCAATGTTACCGCTCAGCGGATTGATGAGATACTCGATAAGATCAATCTCCGCGGTTACAATTCCCTTACAGAAGAAGAAAAAGAATTGCTGAAAAGAGCCAGCAAGGAAGATATTTAAGATCCACTTATTAACTTCCAGGATATATCTGGACTACAGAACTCTTCCATTATCACGCCGCAGCGGCCTCAGAAAAATGGCGTTAAGAAAATTACTGTGTATGCCGTTCCTGCGCAGCAGGAAAGCGCGCGAGGTTGTTTGAGCCCGTGGTGTCTTCAACCTAAACGTAAGCTCGGAGCGAGTTCCCTGCGCGCTCGGCCTACACAGTAATTTTTAGCCATTTTTCTGCAGCCTTGATCTTTTTTGTTACTTTTTTGCATCAAGGCAAAAAAGTAAATGCGAAATTCGCTTCATGTCCAGTAAGGTTCGATCATTTACAAAAGGGTTCCTCTTGTTCCTGAATGCAGTGGCAGCATTACTGTTTCTGCTGGCATGCCTGGCGCCTTCTGTTGATCCTGACCGCTGGTGGTTTATTTCTGTGCTGGGGCTCGGCTTTCCCATACTCCTCGTGATCGTTATCCTCTTCCTGGCAGGCTGGCTTTTTGTAAAAAGAAGGCTGGCGCTTATTTCTGCAATAGCCCTTCTGCTCGGTATCAGAAGCATCAGTATCTTTTTTGCCTTTCACCCTTCCGGTGAAAAAGCATCTGCAGAAGGCCGGAAAAACTCTTCCCTCAGGTTGGCTACCTGGAATGTGGCACGCTTTATTGAGATGAAGCGGAATAATAATAAAGGCAGTCAAACCCGCCTTCGGATGATGGAGCAGATCCAGCAAACCAACGCTGATATTATTTGCCTCCAGGAATTCTTTCACTCACAGGCTTCCGATTATTATCCTAATCTCACTTATATCAGTAAGCATTTCAACTACCCTTACTATTTTTTTTCGCATGATGATGATGGGGATAAGCATTTTACAGGCAGCGTTATTTTTTCCCGCTTTCCGATCATCGACAGCGGGCTGATCCGTTATCCCCGGCCAACCCTGCCCGATGCATTGATGCATGCTGATATAAAAGTGGGCGACGATACCATACGGGTGTACACCACGCATCTTCAATCGATACAATTCAACACTGCGGATTACGAAAAGATCGAGAAGATCAAGGAAGGTGAGGATGGTATGGTATCCAATTCCAGATTAATTTTTGCAAAACTGAGAAGAGGGATGTCGGGCCGGAAAATACAATCGGATATTATTGCCCAGGTATTAGGCGACAGTCCACATCCCGTTCTGTTTTGTGGCGACCTGAATGATGTCCCCAATTCTTATACCTACCAGCAGGTGCGGGGAGATATGCAGGACGCTTTTCTGAAAAAAGGGTTCGGGATCGGAAGAACATTCTCTGCCCTTTCACCCACTTTACGGATCGACTACATTTTTGCAGACCCCTATTTCAGGGTTGACGCGTTTGACAGGATAGTAAAACCCTATTCAGATCATTTTATGCTGATAGCAGATCTCAGCCTGAAAAAGACAAAGTAAAATAACCGACTCAGCGAGATAACTTATTTTTGCCGATTATGAGTGAATTGAAAGTTTATAATTCTTACAGCCGCCAGAAGGAAGTGTTTACACCCATTACACCGGGACATGTGGGCATGTATGTGTGCGGACCAACCGTGAGCGGAGAAAGCCACCTTGGCCACGCACGTCCCTATGTTACCTTTGATGTAGTATTCCGCTATCTTACCCATCTCGGATATAAGGTCCGTTATGTCCGCAATATCACTGATGCCGGCCATTTTGAAGAAGAAGGAAGGGATGCAGAAGATAAGATCTCCAAAAAAGCCATACTGGAAAAACTGGAGCCGATGGAACTGGTGCAGAAGTATACCAATCTTTTTCACTGGGCCATGGACCAGTTCAATACTATCCCCCCATCCATCGAACCAACCGCCACAGGCCATATTGTAGAACAGATCGGGATGATACAGGAGATCATCCGCGCAGGATATGCCTACGAAGTGAATGGCTCCGTTTATTTCGATGTAAAAAAATACGCATCGGACTACGATTATGGCAAACTGAGCGGACGCGTGATCGATGATCTGCTGGAAACCACCCGCGACCTGGAAGGCCAGGAAGAGAAAAGGGATAAGGCAGATTTTGCATTATGGAAAAATGCAGCGCCCGAGCATATCATGCGCTGGCAAAGCCCCTGGGGCATTGGTTTCCCCGGCTGGCACATTGAATGTTCCGCAATGGCTACCAAATACCTCGGCAGCCGCTTTGATATCCATGGTGGCGGAATGGACCTCATGTTCCCACACCATGAAAGCGAAATAGCCCAAAGCACTATCTGCAATCATGAAGCCCCGGTCCGTTACTGGATGCATAACAATATGATCACCATTAATGGCAAGAAGATGGGAAAAAGTTATAACAACCAGATCACGCTGACGCAGATGTTCAGCGGCGACAACCCCATCCTTGAAAAAGCCTATCATCCCATGGTGATCCGTTTCTTCATTCTTCAAACGCATTACCGCAGCACGCTTGATTTCAGCAATGAAGCATTGCAGGCTTCTGAAAAAGGATTGAAGCGCTTATGGGAAGCTCATGAGCAATTGAAGAAATTGAACTGGGAAAATACTGGCCCTGTGAATGAAGAGTTAGATAAAAAAGTAAAAAAACTGGTCATGGAGTTTGACCTCTTCATGAATGACGATTTCAATACGGCTAAGGTGCTGGCCAATATGTTTGAATTGGTCCACACCATCAACTCCATGAAGGATAAAGCCATTCCTGTATCTTCTTTGTCGGCTGAAACATTTGAATTGCTGCAAAAGCAATTTGCCCTTTACATAGAACAGATCCTCGGATTAAAGAGTGTAACAGAAGCAGACAATAACAAACTGCAGGGCATTATGCAATTACTGATCGATATCCGTAAAGAAGCAAAAGGCAAAAAGGATTTTGTTACTTCTGATAAAATAAGAAACCAGCTTGCCCAGCTGGGCATTTCTCTGAAAGATGAAAAAGGCGGGGAAATGACCTGGACGATCGAGTAGATCGATGGCCGGCATTCTACAGGATAACTGATTGTCTCAGGGTCATCTTGTAGAATGCTGGCTAATTGTTTACCGGCCATCATTTACAGCCCGCACCATTTCCCTCTTTCCCGGCGGCCCTGCTATTTTTCCTACTTTAAACCCTGCTGCCTGCATAGCCCGGCGCACATCACCCTTGCTGCAATAAGTGACCAATGCTCCCGAAGAAAACAATGCATTTCTCAATTTTTCAAAAACCTCTTTGGCCCATAATTCAGGCTGCGCTGCCGGTGCAAATGCATCGAAGTAGACGAGGTGGAAAGCGGGTACAGAAGAGAAGTCAGGCAAACTGATCTTTTTTTTGTGAAGGGTAAAGAAAGGTGTCACTTGCACATCTTCTTCCCACTCACTGGTATGCAGTGTAGCAAAATACGGCTGGTCAGCATAGTTCAATTGCAGGGCCTGTTCCCTTTCCAGCGGAAACAGCTCAAGCGACGTATAATGTACCTGCCTTTGCCAGGTCGCAGCTTCCTGCAGGGTCAACAATGCATTCAACCCTGTACCAAAACCTACTTCCAGGATATGAATAGGACCGTCCGGGAAAATATCTTTAATATAATGAAGCCCTGCATGGATAAAAACATGCATTGATTCCTGCACCGCTCCATGAATGGAATGATAGGTCACCTTCATTTCAGGAATAGATACCGAATGCGATCCATCCTTAGTCAGAATAATCTCCCTTAACATGTCACAAAGTTAATAAAACGGTACAGCCCTAAACGCCCCCTTCCCGTCCTTCCCGCCTTACCGGTAAAACTTATATACCGTTTTACTATTTTCTTACCGGTAAGAAAATTTTACTTCCTGTTTTGTTTTACCGGTAAGGCGGGAAGGACGGGAAGGGGGCGTTTAAGAAAGTGTTTTGTTTACCAGGTAGTATTTGTGAGCTTGCCGTAAGAGTGTAGTGAGAATATTTATCGTGATTACTTCGTAATTTCATTCCATGCATTATGTTGAACACCTTTCCCGGGATAAAAAATTTAAAAAACTGTTGGACAACACTGAGTTCCACCAGTTAAAAAAAAGAAAGAACATTCCCATTTATCTCTGTGCTTCCATTATGAGCCAACAACTTTCAACAAAAGTGGCAGATGTGATCTATCAGCGTTTTCTCAATTTGTATGAGAGAAAGGAGCCTACACCGCAACAAATACTCGACACTCCTTCCGAAACGCTTCGTGCTATTGGCCTGAGCAATGCCAAAGTCAGCTATGTAAAAAACGTAGCCGCATTTGGTATCGAGCCCGGCATGGATTATAAGAAATTGCAGAAAATGAATGATGAAGAGGTGATCGCTTATCTTACGCAGATCAAAGGCGTGGGAAGGTGGACGGTAGAAATGCTGCTGATGTTTGCACTGGGGCGTGAAGATATATTTGCTATTGATGATTTGGGTATTCAGAATGCGATGATCAGGCTGTATAAACTGGACAGAACAGATAAAAAGAAATTCAAAGCGGACCTGTTGCGTATTTCAGGAAAATGGTCGCCCTACAGAACCTATGCCTGCAAGCATTTATGGGGATGGAAAGACAATGCGCCAAAACTGGATAGTAAGTGATCCGGTAAATTAACTGTATAATTGTAACCCAAAATACCCTTTTGATACGGAAATCAATCATCCTGTTTTTCTTTTCTGCTTTGCTGGGCGTTTGTGCTTTTTCACAGCAGGCGCGCCTCAGCCTTTCATCTGATTTCAGTCTTCAACACGCATTCAAAAAAGATCAACGCTACTGGAGTTTCGGGCAAACGATCTCAGCGCAGCTCAATCTTTCTCCGAAAGACGCCGCTTATATCGGGTTTTGTTATTATTCAAAAGGAAAAGTCAGTAACGAGGTGGAAGCAATTGCTAAATCTTCCGCTACAGTGCCTGCACAGATCGCATACACCAACCGGGGTGAGATCGGGTTTAAACAAATGTCCGTTGGATGGAGGCATTATCTGAAAGGCAATTATGCCAATGAAGAGTGGAACCTTTATGGTATGCTGGGTTTTGGTTTGATGTTCGGCTCTGCCAAAAGCACTGCTTCTACGGCAATCGACACTTCTTTATACAATGTTCCTGTATTGCCGGGCAAAGGAAATTTTAAGCGGCTGACCTACGATATGGGCCTTGGTTTTGAACAACCGATGGGTGGCGATATTTTCTTTTACTCGGAAATAAAAACTTTTATTCCGGCAACGGATTATCCAAACAAACATCTTTATGTGAACGATAAGGCACCCCTTACCGCATATTTGAACCTTGGCTTCCGCATTTTATTCTGACCAAAATATAAGAAACTTCCATGGCAAAACTGACGATCCAGCAAATAGAACTCTATAAACTATTCATTCCTCTCAAAGAGCCTTTTGTTATTTCCCTGGGGCCGATCTATAATGCAGAAAACGTGTTAGTAGTGATCCGTACAAAGGAAGGTATCACGGGTTTTGGGGAATGTAGTCCATTCATGAGCATTAATGGAGAAAGTGCAGATACAGGGATGGTAGTTGGCCAGTATTTTGCTCAATGGCTGAAAGGAAAAGATGCATTGGAGATAAATGATCATATCAAAGCCATGGATAAGATCATCTATGGCAATAGCAGCATCAAGAGCGCTTTTGATATGGCCCTGTATGATATTGCTTCGCAACAGGCCGGGCTCCCGCTATATGCTTATCTCGGAGGCAATACCGGCAAGACGATCATTACTGATTATACAGTCAGCATCGGCGAACCTGCCCGGATGGCTGCAGATGCAGTAAAAATAAAAGAAGAAGGATATCCTGCCATTAAAATAAAACTGGGCAGCAATGGGAAAACTGATGTGCTTCGCATCAAAGCCATCCGTGAAGCAGTAGGCAATGATATTCCGCTGCGTATTGATGCCAACCAGGGCTGGGAAGTGGAAGAAGCCATTGAAACATTAAAAGCACTGGCGCCCTATGGTATACAACATTGCGAAGAGCCTATCGCCCGTTGGGCTTTTATGCAATTGCCCCGGGTAAGACGGGAAAGCCCCATACCCATCATGAGTGATGAAAGCTGTGGTGATGAACATGATGTGGAACGGCTGATACAACTAAAGGCCTGTGATTATATGAATATCAAACTGGGCAAATCAGGCGGCATCTATAAAGGCTTGCAAATGGTTAAACTGGCGGAAGAAGCAAATATCCATTTGCAGGTAGGGGCTTTCATGGAATCGAGGCTGGCGATGACTGCATTTGCTCATTTCTCTTTGTGCAGCCCTTCGATAGAGCATTTTGATTTTGACACAGCACTTATGTTTTCTGAAGATCCTGTAAGCGGAGGTATTCAATATGAAAAGAATGGAGTGGTAAAAGTGCCGGAAGTGCCGGGGCTTGGAGCAACTGTTAGCGATGCGTGGTTGGGAAAGATGGAAAGAAAGATAGTGTAAGAAAAGATTGTATTGTCAAGGGCGCAAAGTACACTATGTAACTTGCGCATCCTTTGCACCCTTGACGATACTCTGGTACGAAGAAGGTTGACTTCCTGTCCGTTTTATTTTACAAGTTTCAGTTCTTTTATAATATTGGTAGCTCCGCCCAGCTTATCAATACACCACAACACATATCGTATATCCACATTGATTGTCCTGTTCAGGTCCTTATCAAAAGCCAGCTTATGGCTAAGAGCTTCATAGTTACCATCAAAAGCAAGTCCGATCAATTCGCCATTGCCATTCAAGACCGGCGAACCTGAATTACCGCCAGTGATATCATTGGTGGTAATAAAACACGCTACCAGGTCTTTACGGATGGGATCTGCATACTGGCCAAAATCCTTGTTCTTCAGCAATTCAATCTGCCTTGCAGGAAGATCAAACTCATAATCACCAGGGATATATTTTTCCAGTATGCCTTTGGAAGTGGTAACATAATCATAAAACACTGCATCCTTTGGCCGGTAAGGTTTTACGGCGCCATAGCTTACCCGCATGGTAAATGTGGCATCCGGATACATTTTTTTGGCTTTTACGGTATCCATTTCCATAATGCCTTTTAAGTAGATGCGTCCATAATCCGCATTCTTTGTAAAGAACTGCTGATAATAAGAGGCGTATTTGCTGGTATAATTGGAAAGAAAGGCGCTTGCATAAGCAAAAGCGGGATCATCCTGCAGCACATTGGCATCCGGCCTGGCTACAAAAGCTTTCCAGCGGGCATCATCAAAGATGATCGTCTTGCTGAAAATGTCTGCCGCCAGTTTTTTGTACGTGTTTTCATCATCTAAAGCACCATAACTGTTTTTTATCGCACCATAAAAACCAATGGGATGCTGGTCTTTTGGTATATCATCATAAAACATTTTTGTAACTGCTGCTACAATGCGCTGATCAGATATTTTGTTTTCTCCTTTCAAAAATGCGGCTCTTGCTTCATTGGCTGCAGCCAATGCCTGGCTAACATTTCCCGAGCGGACCAGCGCTGCTTCAACAGAGGTAAGTGTGGCGGCAAAGGCGATCAATGGTGAACCAAATATCCCTTCGTTGATATACTGGCGATGTTCGGCATAAGGCCTCCAGGCTTCATAGGCTTTACCCCAATCTGTCAGTAGGTCCTGGTATTCAGGTTTGCCTTTGGCCCAGGCTGCAAAAGCTGCTTCCGCTTTTTTCTTCTGACCCAGTATATCATATTTAATGAGTTGCTTTGTTTCTCCATCATAAAACTTCCAGTAATTGGCAATGCTTGCATAAGAAGAAGCCAGTTGAAGTTTGATAGCCGGATCTTTTTTCATTTCCTCAAACATGTATTTCAACCGAACGTCGCGCAGTTTCACCAGGGTAGGGTTGTTGATGTCGATAGAGAGGGCAATGCCATAAGAGCTTTCATAGCGGTTAGTGCTGCCCGGGTAGCCCCAGATCATAGCAAAATCGCCATCTTTCAAGGGTTTAAGAGAAACTGGCAGGAACCATTTTGGTTTCAATGGTTGATTGTCTGCTGCATATTTTGCCGGTTGATTATTCTTGCCTGCATACACTCTGAAAACGGAGAAATCACCGGTGTGGCGGGGCCACTCCCAGTTGTCTGTGTCGCCGCCGAATTTTCCAACGCTTTCAGGCGGAGCACCTACCAGGCGAACATCTGTATAGCGCTGGTACACAAAAGCCATGAATTGATTGCCTTTAAAAAGCGGGCTCACTCTTGTTTCAATATTCTGTGATGCATCGCTCATACGCTTATTGATGGAAGCCAACACGGATGTTTGCCTTTGCACACGCTCCGCCCCGCTCAATCCTTTCAGTGAATCCATCACTTCAGCTGTTACATCGTCAATTCTCAAAAGAAACTGTACAGATAAAGTGGTAGGTATTTCCTCTCCTTTATTTTTTGCGTAGAAACCATCTTTAAGATAGTTGTGGTCCATCGTACTTGCATTGGCAATCGCATCATAGCCACAATGGTGGTTGGTAAAGACCAATCCTTCAGAACTGACGATCTCTCCCGTGCAACCACCACCAAAAATGATGATCGCATCTTTCAACGATGCTTTGTTGATATTGTACAACTGATCTTTGGTAAGTTTCAATCCTTTCCTGGCCATGTCGTTGTACACCTGCTGGCCCAACAATAAGGGCAACCACATTCCTTCATCTGCAAAAGACCTTACAACGAGCAGCAAAAAGAAGGCAAACGTTAGAGTGATTTTTCTCATGATGAACTATTTAGATGATCAAAGATAGTGTGTTACAGCGCCACTCTGAACGGCAATACAAAGGGAATCCCTTTACCTGAATTATGGATATAGGTATTTACTCAGGAAAAATATTCTCTGATTTAAGACTCCACAGGCGTGTTCAGCACCTTCCACAATAAATCCTTCAGTTCAGTCAACCCTTTATTGGTTACCGAGGAAATAAAAAGATGCGGAATATCTGCCGGCAATTCTTTTTTAATAGCTGCCATCAGTTCATCGTCCAGCATATCGCTTTTGCTGATGGCGATCACGAATTGCTTATGCAGCAGTTCTGGGTTGTATTGTTCCAGTTCAGAAACGAGTATATCAAATTCTTTTTTGTGATCAGTGCTGTCTGCAGGGATCAGGAATAAAAGAATGGAGTTGCGTTCGATATGACGCAGGAAGCGATGCCCAAGGCCTTTCCCTTCTGCAGCCCCTTCAATGATACCGGGCAGGTCGGCGATGCAGAAGCTTTTCCCATCGCGGTATTCCACCATGCCCAGGTTGGGGGTGATAGTGGTAAATGCATAGTCGGCAATTTTGGGTTTGGCAGCAGTGATCACGGAGAGCAGGGTAGATTTGCCGGCATTGGGGAAACCGACCAGTCCTACATCAGCCAGCACTTTCAGTTCCAGCACTTTCCAACCCTCTTCACCTGGCAATCCGGATTGGGCATATTCTGGTGCCTGGTTGGTAGGAGTAGCAAAATGGCTGTTGCCAAGCCCGCCTTTTCCGCCGGGCATCCAGATCACTTCCTGCCCGTCCTGCAGGATTTCCACTTCCTGCTTGCCGGTTTCTTCGTCCCGGGCGATAGTACCCAGGGGCACTTCGATAATGATGTCTTTCCCAAAGCGGCCGGTCTTATTATTGCCGCTGCCGCCCTCACCATCTTCTGCCAGCACGTTTTTGAAATAGCGCAAATGCAGGAGTGTCCATAAGTTACTGTTTCCTTTAAGGATGATATGGCCGCCACGGCCTCCATCTCCACCATCCGGGCCTCCCAGGGCGGTAAACTTATTCCTCATAAAATGCCTGCTGCCGGCCCCGCCATGTCCGCTGCGGCAAAAAATCCTTATCTGGTCAACAAAGTTGCTTTTTTCCATGACGCACAAAGATAAGTGTTTGAACTGGTCAGGAATTTATGGTAGCACCGGGAAATACAGGCCACTATCTATCTTAAACGCCCCCTTCCCGTCCTTCCCACCTTACCGGTAAAAATTTACCGGTAAGGTGGGAAGGACGGGAAGGGGGCGTTCAACGAGGGAAAATATTTCCACAAGAAGGGAAAGGGTAACTGAATTTGAACGCAGAGAAATTACCGGCATGGTTTTTTTAAGTTGTAAGTATGGCAGTAAAGGAAAATTGAAGAAGAGAGATGTAAGTATGTTAAGACAAGGAAACATGATTGTTTGAACCTAAAATTTTTTGTTATGCTTCGTTGGACAGTAATATTCCTGATCATTGCAATTGTAGCTGCAATTTTCGGATTTGGTGGTATAGCAGCTGGTGCTGCTTCCATCGCAAAGATTTTATTCTTTATCTTTCTTATCCTGTTTATTCTTTCACTGGTGTTTGGTCGCTCCGTCAAAAACGATGTATGATGGTGATGAGAAAAGAAAGTGTTAAGAAACCGGCAACACATTCGCCGGTTTTTTTATTGTACTTTAGCAAGGATATTTTGTGCAGATAGTTCAATCCTTTATATGCCATTATCAAAAGCAACGATAAGGTGGGGATATTTCATTGCCTTTCTCCTGTTGTTGTTGTCGTACTTCCTTATTTTTTTTAGCATTAATAAGCAGATGAGTGAAGCCCGGCAATTGAACCATTCTTATTCGGTGGTTAACAACCTGGAAATGGTCCGATCCACAGTTACAGATGCAGAAACCAATGTAAGAGGGTATATACTTTATAAGGATGAACGCTTTTTACAGGCATATAATTCAGGTTCAAAGAATGTGCTTATCCTGCTCGACGGGCTGCGCGGTTTTACGCCAGCTAATAAATCCTATAAAGAAGAGTTGGATACACTTCAGCGACTGATCAACCGGAAGCTTTATTACCTGACAGCAACGGTTAACTCTTTTCAACGCAGCGGCTTCGAGATCAATGCTTCCATTTTAAATGATCGTGACGCGATAAGATCAAACATGGATAGCATTCGCCAACTTATCAGTCGTGTGAAGCGGGAAGAACTGGTTTTCAGGGAAGAAAAGAATAGCCGGCTGGAAGGTTTTTTTGCCGGAACAGAAATCATTTCTCTTACATCACTCGTTATTGTATTGGTCACGATATTCTATTCACTATTCATATACAATAGAGGTAACAAGGAAAAAGAAGCTTCGGACAATAAAGTGAAACGGTACAGCCTTGAACTGGAAGAGCGGGTAAAAGAATTAAAGCAGGTAAATACCGAACTGGAAGAACTGAGGAGTGTTGAAAAGTTTACTTCCACCGGCCGTATTGCCCGCACAATAGCGCATGAAGTAAGAAACCCCCTGACCAATATTTCACTTGCAACAGAACAATTAAAAGACCTTAACCATTCCAATCAGGAAGCAGAAATGCTGTTGGAAATGGTAGGCAGGAACGTGACAAGAATAAACCAGCTTGTTTCAGACCTGTTGAATTCTACCAGGTTTGCACAACTTGAATATGCTTCAGCGGACATCAATGAGGTGCTGGATGAAACGCTTGAACTGGCAAAGGACCGCATAGAGCTGAGCAAAATTAAAGTGGAGAAGAACTATGCAACCGATATTTGCGAGATCATGGTGGATAAGGAAAAGATCAAGCTGGCCTTCCTGAATATTATTGTGAACGCAATAGAGGCCATGCCGCAGGAAGAAGGCGTTCTTCAGATCACTACCAGCAAATCAGGCGAACGATGCATTGTAGAGATAAAAGACAATGGAAGCGGAATGGATGAAGATACTTTACAAAAACTGTTTGATCCTTACTTCACAGGCAAGGCAAAAGGCAACGGATTGGGATTGACCAATACGCAAAATATTATACTCAATCACAAGGGAAGCATTACAGTGACCAGTCAGAAAGCAAATGGCTCCGTTTTTATTGTTACGCTCAGTACAAAAAGGGAGGTGCTGGCTTAATGTGGAAATATTTCCCCGTGTTTAGCATCCAATAAGCCTATTCTTTCTATCGTATTGATAATGATATCTCTGCTAAAAGGCTTGCTGATAAAGAAATCAGCACCAGCTTTATAAGCTTTTTCACGGTCCAGCGCAGTATCATGTGCAGTGATCATCACCAGTTTAGAGTTGGGATATTTATTCTTGAAATAAGTGATCTGATCGATACCAAAGCCATCTTTTAAATGATTATCCAAAAAGATCACAGGCGGATCTTCCTCGGTAAGAATGGTTTTTGCTGCTTCCAGGCTTGTCACATATTGCGCTTCG
Organism: Sphingobacteriales bacterium 44-61; assembly: GCA_001898405.1. Taxonomy (GTDB): domain Bacteria; phylum Bacteroidota; class Bacteroidia; order Chitinophagales; family Chitinophagaceae; genus Terrimonas_A. The sequence continues at coordinate 101,664 of MKTW01000018.1, read as the reverse complement.
ACATTCTTATAACGAAGAATTCCTTTAAGCAGATAGCAGATATCCACTTCGTCATCGATGATCAGAACCTGTAGCTTATTTTTTTCTTCAATCATTGATCGGGGCTGGATTGAGTATACCATGAAACCTTATCATACACAAAAAAAATCAATTTACCTGCCAAAGCAATAATAAGAGTAAACCCGGATATAAAAACCTTCAAGTCCGGCATGATTTACGCTTATATGACCGTGTTACCTGGTATAAAAATGTTAATTTCATTAACTAATCAATTTGCGTGTTATGAGCAAAAAAATCCTCATTATTGATGATGATATGGATTTATGTACCCTGCTTGGAAAGTTTCTCTCAAAAAATGGATATGAGGTGGATATGGCCTATTCAGGCAATAAAGGAATAACAAAATTTACAGAGTACAAGTTTGACCTGGTTATCTGCGATTACCGCCTCGGTGATATGGAGGGTATAAATGTGCTGACGGCTTTGCGTAAAGAAAATTCTGCTGTTAAAGTATTGATGATAACTGGTTATTCGGATATAAAAACAGCAGTGGAAGTGATAAAAATGGGTGCTTATGATTATATCGTAAAACCCCTTATACCTGATGAAGTGCTTAGTGTAGTCAACAAAGCTATTCATGCTGCTGCCCCTGCTGCAACAATTGAAGGAGGCCTGGGGAAAATAAAGACTGTTTCCAAACCTACTTTTGGTGATGATCAGTTTATGATCGGAAAAGCTCCTGCTACCAAAGCCTTGTATGACCAGATTGATATTGTATCTGCTACCAATTACAGCATCATATTATATGGTGAAAGCGGAACAGGCAAAGAAGTAATTGCCAAAACCATCCATGACCGGAGCAACCGAAAAGGCAAACCTTTTGTTGCCATGGATTGCGGAACTCTTTCAAAAGAACTGGCCGGAAGTGAATTGTTTGGACATGTTAAGGGTGCTTTCACCGGCGCGCTGCAAGATAAAGAGGGACATTTTGAACTGGCGAATGGCGGGACACTCTTTTTGGATGAAGTAGGCAATCTTTCCCTGGATGTGCAGGCTACTTTATTGCGGGTAATACAGGAAAGAAAATTCAAACGGGTAGGTGGCAATAAGGAAATGAATACCGACGTGCGGATCATTGTAGCTTCCAATGAGAACCTGCAGGATGCTTACCGCAAAGGGAAGTTCCGTGAAGATCTGTATCACCGCTTCAATGAATTTTCCATTAACCTGCCACCTGTAAGACAGCGGAAAGATGATATACTGGCTTTTGCAGAATTTTTCCTGGAAAAAACTTCTTCGGAGCTGGATAAGGAAGTAGCCGGTTTTGAAGAGAATGTATTACAAACCTTTTTAGACTACTCCTGGCCAGGCAATCTCCGGGAATTCAGGAATGTAGTGCGCCGGGCCGTGTTGCTTACTTCGGCAGGTGAAAAAATATCAGCGGCATCCCTTCCATGGGAGATCACCAATGCAAATGCCCTCTCAGCAGCGGCTAACCAGGAAAAAACATTATCCATAACGCCCAACCAGATGGCTGCTCCCAAAAAGGAACTGGACCTTAAGGATGCAGCCAGCCGCGCAGAATATGAAACGATCATGGCAGTTTTGCAACAGGTGAATTTTAATAAAAAGAAAGCAGCCGAAATGCTCAATATAGATCGGAAGACATTATACAATAAGATCAAAAACTTCCAGGACCAGGAATGAGTTTATAAACAAAATGCCTTGATCTCATTTTATTAATATCCCCCTTTCAATAAGGGGCATATTGTTTGATAGTATTATCCTGGTTTGGACAATCCGATTTTATCACTCCATACTGACCTTTATGAAAATCATTTTACTGCTTGTCGCGGTATACGCACTGATTATAAACCAATCACTGAAGCAGAAAGAGAATAGAAGCATATCCGCTCAGGTAAACATGCAAAGCAGATCAAAACCACAAAATATAAGACCTGATAATAATGTTTATTTAAATACCTCTTCTTTTCAGCCTGGTTTAACTATTAAACCCCTTCAAAGCCGGAAGATTAATACTGAAAAAAGAAGCTTTCCTGCTAAATTCTATAAGCCTTACCCTTTTCAACAGGCGGATAACTTGAAAGAAGAGGCAAATGACATGCAGCAGGATGTATTATATCCTGTGGACTATTCTGCTTATTCGGGCCTTGCCTCCAAAGATGGTTCCCGTTAAGAACCCGTACAACGCATATAGTGATAGTGATTACGACCTCCTTTGGCTAAAAACTTCTGCGGGTTACTTTTTTGTTGCCTTTACCGGCTTGCGTTTATTGCTACCCGTATCTTTCCGGTGTTGCCAGGTTTGATAGACGGCATTCTGTATTTTTTGCTCTGCAGGTTTTTTCCGCAGGGGTTCACACGGCTGGCTGGCCGCAAATAATTGTGCAGGTAGGGATTGATAAATTTGGGTGCCTTCCTTTTTCCAGTTCATCATTTCATTACTCACTTTTTTGATTAGCCTGGCAGGGCTGCCTGCCACCAGGCTGCGCCGGGGAAACTGCTCACCTTCTTTTACAAAGGAAAGCGCACCTACAATACTTTCATCGCCCAGCTGTACATGGTCCATCACCACTGCATTCATACCGATAAGGCAGTTTTTTCCAATAGAAGCGCCATGTATTACAGCACCATGACCGATATGGGCTCCTTTTTTAAGAGTGACCGTTAGCCCCGGAAACATATGGATGGTACAGTTTTCCTGCACATTGCAACCGTCTTCAATAATGATCTGGCCCCAATCGCCACGAATGGCAGCACCCGGGCCGATATAACAATTCTTACCGATAATCACATTACCTGTTACAGCCGCCTGTGGATGCACAAAGGAAGAGGAGTGAACAACCGGGGTATATCCGTTGAAAGTGTAAAACATTTGATTTTTTTTCAAAGGTATTGTTTGAAGCAATGATCCTTACTTTTGATCATCATGAAAATCATTATTGCACCAGATAAGTTCAAAGGCTCATTGACCAGTGTTGAAGTTTGTAGGGCTATCACGGAAGGGATCACTCAAAAGAATAAAAATGCAGAGGTCCTGCATTTTCCTATGGCCGATGGCGGCGATGGGTTCAACAGTGTATTACAACATTATTTTCATACAACACCTGTACTGGTGAATACGGTTGACCCGCTTCAGCGCCCGATGCAGGCATCCTATCAATGGAATGAACATGACAGGATCGCAATCATAGAAATGGCCACAGCCAGCGGCCTGGTATTGCTGAAGGAAAATGAACGGAACCCGTTGCTGACTTCTACTTACGGCACAGGCCTGCTGATACGGCATGCATTGGAAAGGGGTGCCGACAGGGTCATCCTGGGATTGGGAGGCAGTGCTACCAATGATGCAGGAATAGGGATTTTGTTTGCGCTCGGGTTCCACTTTATCGATGAAACGGGTGAAGAACTTCTTCCTGTAGGAGAGAGCCTCTTAAAGATCGACAGGATCATTCCTCCGGTAAGCCTGCCGCTTGTCCGTATTGAAATTGCTGCTGATGTGGAAAATCCATTATATGGAACCAATGGTGCTGCTTATGTGTATGGCCCGCAAAAAGGAGCTGACCCTGCAATGGTAGCGCAACTGGACAGAGGATTAAGAAATATATCTGCAGTAATAGAAAAACAATTTGGAAAACAAATAGCCGGCTTTCCTGGTGCCGGTGCAGCAGGTGGTATTGCTGCCGGGCTTTCTGCTTTTTTTGAAGTGGAAATGAAAAAGGGCGTTGAGTTGGTGTTGCAGGCAAATGGTTTGGAAAAGGAGTTGAATAACGCAAACCTGGTTATTACAGGAGAAGGAAAGATTGATGGTCAAAGCGGGCTGGGCAAAGTAGTAGGTACTATGGCTGCCCTGGCGCGTAAATATAAAATACCCTGTATTGCTTTTTGCGGAATACTGGAAGCGGATAACGATGAGATCACGGATATGGGACTGGCATCGGTTTACCCCCTTGAGGCGAAAGGTTTGAGCCTGGAAGAAAGTATGGCGAAAGCATACCCGTTACTTGTGGCAAAAACAATAGTAGCGATGGAAAATATGCAGCCTTAAATCAAAGGCTTTCCTGTACGGAAACAGGTTCCTTTAAACACAGCTACTACATGATCGCGCTGGTTGGTGATGGTGATATGGTAAAGCCCGGTAGATTTTCCATTGTGTATTTCCTTTGCTTCAGCAGTCAACTCATCGCCTACGTGCACAGGCCTGGTGAAATTGATGGATGTGTCCAACGCCACAGAAAGATTATTCCGGTTATTGCAGGCAAAAGCAAAGGCGCTGTCGCCTAATGAAAAGGCCACTCCGCCATGAACAATGCCAAAGCCATTGATCATTTCAGGGCGTACCGTCATTTTTAATTTGCTGTAGCCTTCTCTTATTTCAATAACAGTTATACCAAGCCATTGACTGAAGAGATCATCTTTCATCATTTTGTCAACGACCTGTGCGGGTAGAGGCTTTGAATTAGTATCCATTTTTATTCTCCTTTGAAATCAGCTTTTCTTTTTTCCAGGAAGGCATTTACTCCTTCTTTGTAATCGGATGTTTGCGCAGCCTTTTGTTGATACATGTCTTCTGTTGTCAATTGCTGCTCCAGTGTATTGGTGAAAGAATGGCTCAATACTTCTTTTGTAAAGGCCAATCCTTTAGTGGGCATGGAAGCAAGATAGCCGGTGATCTGTGTGGTGTTTTCAACGAAAGAGTCATCGGGAAATACTTTATAGATCATCCCGGCCTTTTCTGCATCGGCAGCAGAAAGTTTTTCTCCCATCATCATCAGGGCAGAAGCTTTTTGCCAGCCAATGAGGCGCGGCAGAAAATAAGTGCCGCCGCTATCCGGTATCAGCCCGATCTTGCTAAAGGCCTGTAAAAAAGAAGCCGATGCTGCGGCTACTACAATATCACAGCACAAAGCAATATTAGCACCTGCTCCGGCAGCAATACCGTTCACAGCGGCCACTACAGGTTTTTCCAGTTGGCGTATACGGGTAATAACAGGATTGTAATGCTCTGATAAAATACGTTGCATCCCTGGCCCATTGGGATCTGTTACTTCAGCAAGGTCCTGTCCGGCGGAAAATGCTTTGCCTGCACCGGTTATGCAAACACAACGGATCTTACTGTCGCGGCAGGCATCCAGTTTTTCCTGCATCAGCAAAGCCATTTCCCTGTTAAAGGAATTCAGTTTATCAGGCCGGTTGAGCGTAATGGTTGCTGTATGATTACTGATTTCAAAAAGGATTGAAGACATGCAGTTGGGTTAATGGCATTTAAAATAATCGAAAGGTTCTTTGCAGTCATTACATTGATAAAGCGCTTTGCAGGCAGTGCTGCCGAATTCGCTGATGCGGCGGGTATGCCATGATTGGCAGTGGGGGCATTGAACAGCTTCGTCAACTACAAAAAGATGCTGATGGCAAACCTGCTGTTTGGGATTGGGCGGCGCAATACCATATTCTTTCAGTTTTCTCTTACCCTCCTCGCTCATCCAGTCCGTGGTCCATGCCGGTGAAAGCACCTGCTTCACTGAAACGGGAGAATATCCTGCTGCCAGCAACTCCATTTGTATAGATGCTTTAATGGTATCCATTGCCGGGCAACCTGTATAAGTAGGCGTAATGACCACTTCCACTTCATTGCCGTTTACGGATACGTGGCGTACAATTCCCAGGTCAAGTACCGACAACACAGGCACTTCCGGGTCCATCACGTTTTCCAGTATGGTCCACACTGGCTGGGTCGCTATGTCGGTTGTGTGTAGCATATTTTACCATTCTGCACCGGGATAAGCTCTTTGCATGAACTGGAGCTCTGCCAGGATGTATCCCATATACTCGGTATGGTTTCCCTGTTTACCACCTTTGTGCATGTATACTTTATCCGCCGTAGCTTTAGCGAAGGCGGATAAAGAAGCGGCCGTGAATATTTCATTTACTTTTTGCAGCCAGGATACTTCCAGTGTTTTCAGGTCAGGTGCTATACCATTGGCATTTGCTTCAAGTTCATAAGAAGCAGGGATGAACAATTCACCTGTATAGCTCCATATTTCTGCAATAGCCTGTTCCATTCTCCGGTGGCTTTCTTCTGTTCCATCACCGAGGCGTATCACCCATTCACTGCTCCAGCGCAGATGATAAGTCACTTCTTTTAATGCTTTGGCGGCAATAGCAGCCAGTTGCTGGTCATGACCATGCTGTAGTTGTTCATACAACAGGTATTGATAGTTGCTGAATAAAAACTGGCGCAAAATAGTTTGTCCCCAGTCACCATTTGGCAATTCGGTGAGCAGGCAGTTTTTAAATTCACGGATATCGCGGGTATAGGCAAAAGTATCTTCTGTAGATCCGTCATTTTTCAGCAAAGCAGCATATTGATAAAAATTGCGTGCCTGCCCGATCAGGTCGAGGGAGATATTGGTAATGGCAATGTCCTGCTCCAACACAGGCCCATGCCCGCACCATTCGCTGTTGCGGTGACCGAGGAGGAGAGCGTTGTCGGCAAGATATAACGTGTAGTTAAGTAAGAACATAGTGCTTGTTGTTTCGTTGGCTGTTGTTCGTGTGCTCTTCGATCAACTGCCAACGCATTTACATGTGGCCCACTTCGTCAGGCAGATCATAAAATGTAGGGTACCGGTATATTTTATCATTCGCCGGCTCATAAAGGCTCGTTGCTTCATCAGGGTTGCTGGCATGGATATGTTTTGATTCCACTGCCCAGATGCTTACACCTTCCATGCGGCGTGTGTACACATCGCGGGCATTCTCAATAGCCATTTGTGCGTCGGCTGCATGAAGGCTACCTACATGTTTATGGTCCAGTCCCTGTTTGCTGCGGATGAATATTTCCCAGAGAGGCCAGTCATTGGCGGTTTGCTTGGAAACGATGGCTCCGCCGGCCTTGTCTTCCGGTATATCGCCGTAATAAAATTTTCGTATCTGAAAAGACATATCGTTATAATTATGGTCAGGCTGCTTTGTCCTGTTTTTGTTTTTGCTGTTGTTTTTTGGCAAACGCGCTGGCGGCTTCCCTTACCCATTCTCCTTCTTCCCAGGCTTTTCTTCTTGCATCGAGCCTTTGTTTATTGCAGGGGCCATTGCCTTTCACGACGTTCCAGAATTCATCCCAATCAATTTCGCCAAAATCATATTTGCCTTCAGCTTCATTCCATTTCAGATCAGCATCGGGCAGGGTCATTCCCAGCACTTTTACCTGTTCGGCACACATGTCAACAAAGTTCTGCCGCAGCTCATCATTGCTTTTGCGCTTGATCTTCCATTTCATGCTCTGGTCGCTGTTGGTGCTTTCGCTATCGCGCGGCCCAAACATCATCATGCTTGGCCACCACCAGCGGTTGATGGCATCCTGGCACATTTCTTTTTGTGCGGGTGTTCCTCTTGAAAGTGTCAGTAAAATATCAAAGCCCTGGCGCTGGTGAAAGCTTTCTTCTTTACAGATCCTTACCATGGCGCGGGCATAGGGGCCATACGATGTACGGCAAAGCATTACCTGGTTGAGGATGGCAGCACCGTCCACCAGCCAGCCGATTGCACCGATATCAGCCCAGGTGAGCGTAGGATAATTGAAAATGGAAGAATATTTGGCCTTGCCGCTGTGCAGATCATTGATCATCTGCTCCCGCGAAGTGCCTAATGTTTCCGCAGCAGAATACAGGTAAAGCCCATGACCGGCTTCATCCTGCACTTTTGCGAGCAGGATGGCTTTACGCTTCAGTGATGGTGCCCGGCTGATCCAATTGCCTTCCGGCAACATTCCGACAATTTCACTGTGGGCATGCTGACTGATCTGCCTTACCAGCGTTTTGCGGTAGGCATCCGGCATCCAGTCGCGCGGCTCGATCTTTATTTCGTTGTCCACCCTGTCCTGGAACAGCTCTTCCTGGTTGATTAAAACTGACATAAACACAAATTTAGTAAAAACTAACGGGTGTATGTAGCATTTAGCGCTCCCAAAAAATCTGATTACTTTCGGTGATTGCAATCGTAAACCTTGATCAATGAAAAATATCTTCCGCAAGTTCCGGCCCCTTCTCTGGATCCGGGGCAGCTTCTTCATTCTTGGAAAAATCCCTTTTTTGCTGATCCTGATCCTGGTAGGAGCATTTGCTTTTGGGGTGAATGACCAGGGGATGGACCTGATGATCGCTTTCGGAAAGCTGGACCTTTTTCACCCGTATGTGCTCAGCTTTACCGGACTGCTGATAGTTTGGAGCGGGGTGATCTGGTATGTGTCGCGCATTGCGCTTACCACTTCCACTTTGGGAAGGATCGTACAGAAGCGGGCAGGCCTCAGGGATTCTTTGCAGAACCCGGATTGCAGCAAAGATTGCATGTTGAAAGAAGATCATATTGTGGTGACGGTCGACAGCAAGTATGAACGCACTACAGAACTGCTTGCCAAAGTGATGCCCCGCGTACTGGCCGCCACTCCTTATCTCATTTTTGCCTGGGCCTACTGGGGCGTGAATGGCTTTACAGATGGCCGTGTGATCAAGATACTGATAGTACTATTGATAGGTGCTGTCCATATTATCTACCTGTGTTACCGCACTGATATTATTGCCAAAAGCAAGCGTATTGCAACGCCTGGTGATGCACGGTTTGCTTTGCCGGAAAAAACAGATGTGCGGATCGTGGTGCGGGCGCAACATTTAACGAACACCACCAGGTTCCTGATCCCGGCAGTATTTATCGGGGCATTTTTATATGCATGGCTTACTGCAAAGTCGGTGCCCTCGCTTGATGGAAAGCCTGGTCTTGTTATATTATGCGGATTGATATTTTATACAGTGGTCAGCTTATTCATTATGTATATTTCCAACTGGCTGAAATTTCCTTTTTTTACTTTCCTGCTGGTACTGGCACTTATATTTTTTCTTCCACATAATAATAATCATGCACTGGCCAAATTAAAAGACAGCAGCCTCGACAGCCAGATCGACCAGCGGTTGCCAGACAGCCTTTACTTTAAAGAGTGGCTGAACTATAAACTGGACAACCATTTACTGTTTGAAAAAGATTCCGTCATCCCTGTTTTCCTGGTGGCAGCCGAGGGAGGTGGCATCCGTGCATGCTACTGGACCAGCCAGGTACTGAAAAAGATACATCTCGCACACCCGGAAATCTATAATAATACGTTTGCGGTAACAGGTGCTTCAGGGGGTACTGTAGGCCTCAGTTTTTTTTATAATTACATTTTTGAAAAATCAAAGCAGGGCGCTCCGGCATTGAGCTCTCCGGAATTTTATGCACCGCTTGATACGATTACGGCTTCAGATTTTCTGACAGGAGTTACATATGGATTCCTGTTTCCCGATCTTATGCAGCGCTTGCTTCCCTGGCCTATCCGGTCGTTCGACCGGGCTGCATTTCTGAATAAAAGTTTTTCCCTCGCTTTTGCCCGGCATACGTATGTGAATGAAGAGCGTTCCACTTTGCTTGATCAATCCATTCTTACGCCATGGTTGAAAGATGGGCAGCCATACCGCAGGCCGGTGATCCTGTTTAACAGTTTATATGTGGAGGAAGGGCAGAAAGCCATATTCGCACCTTATAAAATTTCGAAAGATTATTATGAAGATGCATTGGATGTGCTGGACGCTACCAAAATGCTGGTGCCTATGAAAGAAGGCATGGTCTCTTCGGCACGCTTTCCTGCGATCACACCACCGGGATTGATGATGCAACGGGTAAATGGTAAAGAAGAAAAATTCGGACACCTGGTAGATGGAGGATATTTTGAGAACACGGCTGTTCAAACAGCACAGCAAACAGTGATGATGATGAAATCAGTGCTCCGCCGGATGGATACAAGATCGAAGAAGATAGTACCGGTGATCATTTCACTTTCTTACGGATCGGATACCAGCATTCATAAAACACCGATGGGTGCGGGTTATGAAGCTGCGCCATTACAGGGTGGGATCAATACATTATTCCGTTGGATCAATGGTGCCCGGGCTATGTCGGTAAAACTTGACCCTGATCTCAACAGCATCAACTTCAAATTAACCAGATTTGAAGGCGACAGGATCCCTTTGGGATGGTATTTATCAGAACCGGCAAGAAAGTTGATTGAGAAATATGCAGACACAGGGCATTACAAATTTAAAAAGCCGTATGGACAATTATCACGCTACCTCAAATAGGTGATGAAAATTTTCATTCTCATCATATTGAATGTAGCACGATCATGTTTCTTCCATCGGTGAGCAGCTTCTCGAAAACAAAATTTGTCTCAAATTGTAAAGTTGTTCTAATTTTAGATAACGATTGCCTGCATGAACAACCCAATTGTTTTGACTGATCAATTATTGCACTCACTGCAACAGCAAATAGCCGTTGGTGACCAACGTGCGTTCCGGCAATTGTTTGACCACTATGCCGAAAAACTCACGCGTTTTGCATATTCCATTCTCAAAAACAAGGAGGGAGCTACTGAAATTGTTGACGAGGTTTTTGTGAAAATCTGGAAACAACGGGAATCGATCACTGAAATACAGCATCTGACCACTTATCTATATACGGCCACCAAAAACGCTTCTCTCAATTTTCTCTCCCGCAAGGCCAATGAACAGATCACGGATTCTTTTGATTTTATCAATATCCAGCTGCAGGACGAGGAATGCCCTGATCAGCAAATGATCACGTCCGAGATCTTCAAAAGCATCCGGGCTGCTGTAGAAGAATTGCCGCCTCGCTGCAAAATGATCTTCAAACTGGTAAGGGAAGATGGGTTGAAATACCAGGAAGTGGCCGACATCCTTCATATTTCCGTTAACACCGTTGACGCCCAAATGGTGATCGCTGTAAAAAAGATCAGCGAGAAAGTAAAGGGGCACTTCGACTTCCTTCCCCGCCTCATCACAAGAAAAAGCTAACATTTGCCACAAAATTTTCTGATTAAATAAGATAGATTCTGTCTAAATACTCCCTTCCCGTCCTTCCCGCCTTACCGGTAAGTTTTTTACCAGTAAGGCGGGAAGGACGGGAAGGGAGACTTTTTGGAGGTACACCCTGTAGATTCAGTAATGTTAAAAAAATCTTATTTTCTTTTAGGGTCATTTCTGTGAATGCCTGTCTATACTAGCAAGGATTGCTATATGAATAATGACCGGCTAACTGAATTGTTGTCCCGGAAACTCTCCGGCGAAGCGACTGCTACCGAAATAGAGGAGCTGCAGCACTGGTTGCAATCCAATCCTGGCGATCAGTATTTTACCGAAATCCTTCTTACATATTGGCATCATCGTCCTGATCAGCATGTTTCCCTTGATCATGCTCCTGATCAGCATTTTGCGCATATTCTGGAAATGGCTGCTGACCCGGAGGAAGAGCCTGCTCCCAGGCCTGGACTGCTTCGCAGGATCGGCAAATTGGCCGTGGCTGCGACCCTGCTGGCTGCCATAGCTGGGGGGGCCTGGATGTTTATGCCGAAAAAGGCAGGCCGGGTGCTTGCAGCTGATGTCAAGAGAAATGAAGTGGTAGCCGGCAAAGGCATCCGTTCCAAAATGGTGCTCCCGGATGGTACGCAGGTATGGCTTAACTCGGACAGTAAGCTTGAATACGCAGAAAACTTTATTGGCACTACCCGTGAAGTGAGCCTGGAAGGGGAAGCTTACTTTGATGTGGTGAAAGATTCCAAGCGCCCTTTCATAGTGCATACCTCGGCTATTGATATAAAAGTGCTGGGTACCAGCTTCAATGTAAAATCCTATCCCCAGGAAAAAACTATTGAGACCACGCTTATCCGGGGGATGATCGAAGTGATCAATAAGAATAAACCCCAGGCGCCCAAGATCATTCTGCGGCCAAAGGAAAAACTGGTATTCAATAAACTGGCCGAAGAAATAAATGAATTACCGGCAGGTAATCAAAAAGAAATAAGAAGAGATACTTCCCATAATAAAACAATGGCCATCGCTATTACGGCATTACCTCCCAATGTAGCGGATTCCTCCCTGACAGAAACCTCCTGGGTGTATAACCGCTTATTGTTTGAAGGTGATTCGTTTCGCGAAGTGGCCGTAAAAATGGAACGCTGGTTTAATATCAAAATTAATTTCAAGAATGAAAAAATAGCGAATTACAGGCTGAGCGGTTCATTTGACAGGGAAACGATCGATGAAGCTTTACAGGCGCTGAGATACATAGCCCCATTCAATTATAAAATCAATAATAATGAAGTGGATATTACTGATTAAGCAACCAAATACCAGTTAAGAATAAAAACCGGAAAATGCGGCAACATTTCCCGGTAAAAGAAAACCTGAAACCTGCTAACTGCATTAGAAGAGGTTTCACATTGTTTAACTCTCAAATCAAATGTATGAAAAAAAGTGTACCTCTGGGGAGGGCTTTCCCGACACGGTCGCTTCTGAAAATCCTTACGATCATGAAGCTTACCATCTTTATCATTTTATTAACTGCTTTACAGGTCAGGGCTCATGAGGTGAAAGGGCAAAATATCAGCCTGAACGTAAAAAATACCGAAATCCGCAAAATACTGAAGACGATTGAACGGGAAGGAAACTACCGCTTCCTGTACAATTACGATCTGAAGGGGCTGAAAAGCAAAGTGGATTTCAGTGCTTCAAACCTCTCTATCTCCACTGCACTCGACCAGTTGTTTACCGGTAACGGGCTGACTTATAAGTTAGTCAATAAAAACCTGGTTGCTGTTATTTCCACCAATGCCGAAGAAAACCGGGAAGTTCGCATCACCGGTAAGATCACAGGCGCTGAGAACGAACCTCTTGCCGGAGTTTCTATCCAGGAAAAAGGCACCAGCAATGGCACCACCACCAACAATAACGGCGAATTCTCCCTTACTGTTGGTGATAATGCCACGATCATCATTTCCACTATCGGCTTCGAAACACAGGAAGTGGCTATTGCCGGCCGCACCGTGGTGGATGTAAAAATGGTACCTGCCGTGAAGCAGATCGACCAGGTGGTGGTGATCGGTTATGGTACTGCCAGCAAAAGAGACCTCACCGGCTCCATTGTTAAAGTAGCAGGCAAGGACGTGGCCGATAAGCCCAACACTAACCCGATCGCTTCTTTGCAGGGAAAAGTGGCAGGTCTTTCTGTAGTAAACTCAGGCACACCCGGTCAGGCCCCCGATATCCGTATCCGTGGTACGGTAAGTATCGGCCAGGTGCATCCCCTGTATGTAGTGGATGGTATTTTCAATGACAACATTGATTATCTCAACCCTAACGATATCGAATCAATCGAAATTCTGAAAGATCCTTCTTCACTTGCCATTTTCGGTGTAAAAGGCGCTACAGGTGTTATCGCTATTACTACCAAAAAAGCAAAAGCCGGGCAGGTAACAGTAAACTTCAATACCAGCTGGGGTACCAAAAAACTTGTGGATAAGATCAAGCTGGCGAATGCAGAACAATTTGCCATGCTGTTTGCTGAAGAAAGAGCATATGATGGTATTACCACTCCTTATGATTATACCGGCCTCACAGCAAATACTGATTGGATAGATGCTGTGACCAGGACTGGTAATTTCAATAACAATAACCTGAGCATTTCCGGAAGCACAGACAAGAACAGGTTTAATCTCGGCCTGGGTTACCTTTCTGATGAAGGTATTATCAGGCACGAACGCCTGAAAAAAATGCAACTGTCATTTACAGATGAGTTTAAAGTGAGCAAAGCCATTAAAGTGGGTCTCGTATTAAACTCTTCAAGACAGGAAAATCCTTATGATGCTACTTCCGTACTGGATGATGCAAGGAAAGTAATGCCGCAGGTATCTCCGGGCACCAAGCAATTTTTTGTAAAAAATCCTTACCAGGCAGATAGCCTTTATATGGACATGTACTCAGGTCTGGATGTAGGCCTTCAGAATTCTGGTGTGGTGAACCCCTTGCTGAGAGTGGAGAATGAGTGGAATAAAGTAAAAAGCATTGAGTACAGGAATGTGGGAAGCATTTATGCAGAAGTGAACTTCCTGAAATATTTTACTTTCAGGTCAACTTTTTATGCAGATGTCAGCAACCTCAACAAGCGCCAGTATACTCCACTGTACTATGCTTACAATCCTAAAACCGATATACCTCAACTGTACAGCCAGGTTACAAAGGTTCAGGAAGATGACCAGACCTGGAGAAAATTTCAACAAGACCATGTGCTGACATTCAAGAAAGCATTTGGTGAACATAGCATCACGGCTACCGGCGGTTTCACTACTTATTATTTTGGTAATTTCAACAGAACAGGTAAGGTCAGCCAGAATACAACTGTCGGTTCTCCTATTCCTGATGATGAGCGTTTCTGGTATATGTCAAATGGTTTTGAAGACCCTTCTACTACCTCCAGCTCATCCAGCCAGAGCGAGTACACCACTGTTTCTTATCTCGCCAGGGCATTGTATAGCTACAGGAACACTTATTTCCTGAACGCTTCTTTCCGGAATGATGCGTCTTCAAGGATACCTGAGAAGAACCGCAATCAGAAATTCTGGGCTATTGGCGCAGCATGGGATATTTCCAAAGAGAATTTCATGCAAGGTCAACATATTTTCAATTTCATGAAATTAAAAGGATCCGTTGGTGTACTGGGTAACCAAACCGCTTCAAGGCTGGATGGTACACCACTTAATTATCCTTTCTATCCTAACCTTACTTCTGGTTCCAATGCAGTTTTCGGTACCAATGTATATACTGCTGCTACCGAAGATTACCTGGCTAACCCTGATCTGAAATGGGAAACTGTTTCTGCTTACGAAATAGGTGTTGAATTGAGCGCATTCCAGAACAAGCTGCATTTTGAAGCCAACTATTTCAATAGGAAAACGAATGACCTGATGACCTATGTCGACCGTTCTTCTATCGGTTTGAAAAACAAACTGGAAAATGGCGGTAGTATCAGGAACTGGGGCGAGGAGATTTCTGCTACATGGACAGAAAATTTTAACAGCGACCTGCGCCTGGAAGTATCAGGTAATATCACGTTCCTTAAAAACAAAGTGCTTAGCTTAAGTAAAGATCTGCCTACCGGTTACCTTTTCAGAAGCTTCCAGAACAACGGAAGTGCAGAAAGCCGCACCCAGGTAGGACATCCGATCGGTTCTTTCTATGGTTATGTAGTAGCCGGCGTTTATCAGTCTTATGCAGATATCCTGAGCTCACCTAATGCTTCTGCCATTGGAGCATACGGTCCTGGTGATCTGAAGTTTGCTGATGTGAATGGTCCGGATGGAAAAGGCCCGGATGGAAAAATAACTGCTGATGACAGAACTTTCATTGGTAATCCAACACCTGATTTCACTTATGGTACTTCTATCAATCTGACCTGGAAAGGATTTAACCTGGGTATTGATATGGTAGGTGTATATGGCAATGAGGTATTCCGGACATGGGGTTCATTGGAATCTCCTTTCCAACGTGTGAACTATCCTCTTGAAAAACTGGACAGATGGCATGGAGAAGGTACATCCAACTGGACACCTATCCTTGGCCAGGGACACCGCTTCAACTATAACGGATCTACCTATAACATTGAAGATGGAAGTTATTTCAGGCTCAGGAATATTCAACTGGGATATAATTTCTCCAAGAATATGCTGTCCAAATTAAGGATTCAGAACCTGCGCTTGTTTGTGAATGTGCAAAACCTGAAGACCTGGAAGCATAACCTGGGTTATACACCTGAATTTGGAGGTGATGCTACTGCATTCGGATATGATAATGCAGGCGGAGCAATTCCGGTTGTAAGCACTATCGGCCTCAATGTTACTTTTTAATCTTAAAACTGACTTATTATGAAACTAAATAAAAACTATTTCTGGGGGTTGCTGGTGATCCTGCTGCTTCCCCTCTTCATTGGGGTGACAGGGTGTAAGAAATTCCTTGACCGCAAACCTCTGCAATCAACATTGGATGATCTGCATCAGGGTGCATTGGAAGGGCAGATATTTGCCATTTATAATATCCTGCGCACTTACTCAGGGTTTTCTGAACTGGTGTGGCTTGATTTTCATAGCATCCGCGATGACGATGCACAGAAAGGAAGTGATGCTAATGACGGTAAAGAAGTTCTGACAGAGTTTGAAACATTTCAATATGTTAAAGACGACTGGGCTCCTAATGCATATTGGAATGATCACTTCGCTATGATCAATGCGGCCAACAATGCATTGCATACGGCAGACTCACTTAAAGTAACGGATGCTGCTTCAATACGTAATATTGGAGAAGCTTTATTCTTCCGTGCTTATTCTTACTTTGAACTGGTTAAGACTTATGGTGAAGTACCATTGATCAATTATAAGATCGTTAACCCTTCAGATGGTATCAGACCTAAAGCAACGGTACCGGAGTTGTATGCTTTTATTGATTCAAATCTGCAGGCCGCTGTGCAACTGTTGCCTATACTTTCTGAAGAGTATGGCGCTGGTTTTGACGGAAGGATCACCAGGGGGGCTGCTAATACATTATGGGCACAAACCTACCTGTTCCGTCAAAACTGGGGTCGTGTTGTAGGTCTTTGTAATGAGATCATTGGTACAAATGCGTATTCGCTTATGCCTAATTTCCAGGACATCTGGAAAGATGGCTTGGATGGTTCCGGGAAAAACGGGCCTGAGTCCATCTTTGAAACACAGTGCTGGGTAGGGAAAAACGGAGCAAGTAATGATAAAGTGGATAATGGGAACTGGTGGGGCACCTGTCAGAATGTGAGGCAAAATGGAGCTTCAGTTGAATGGAATCTGGGATGGGGATGGAACACTCCGACAGATAACCTGGTAAATGCATGGGATGATACTGATCCCCGTAAGCGTAAAACCGTTCTTTTCTCAGGCCAATCTGATGGAGGCCCTGCTGAAGGTGGGTATGGCGCTACATTGCCGCCTTATACCAACCCTGAAGGCACAGACGGAGGTCTTGCGCAGAAATACTGGAATAAAAAAGTGTACTCCGATCCCAGCATGAGGGCCTTCACTGGTATGATCAATTCCAGTGGCGCCGCCCGCTGGATCAACCACCGGGTACTCCGCTATGCAGATGTTATACTCATGCTGGCAGAAGCTGCCAACGAAATGAATGATGGTCCCACTGCAGAAGCCAATCTTGAACTGATCCGGAACAGAGCGAGTGGCAACCTGGGGCCTGCCCGCCTGATCGTTCCCAAGATCGTTTATGCGAACCAGGCGCAAATGCGTACAGCCATTAAAGCAGAAAGACGCTTTGAGTTCGCTATGGAAGGCTACCGTTTCTATGATCTGGTAAGATGGGGCGATGCTTTGTCTGCATTAGGAGGACTGGGTTATACCAACCGGTGCCGGTATTACCCGATACCGCAAAAAGCAATTGATCTGGCCGGAGGCGTATTGAAGCAAAACCCGGAATGGCAATAGATCTTATTACAACAGGCTGCTGTTTCAGCAGTAGCCTGTTTATTTAACCGCTCATTCATAAAACTTAAAATTATGTTCAACGATAAAATAATTACCAGAAGTATTTTATTGGCTTCGGTAATTGCATTGGCCGCCATAGGTTGCCAAAAAGAAAAACGCCCGGTATTGGGCGACTATCCGAAGGATACCAACCCTCCGGGCGGCCCTTTAAAATTTTATGCAGCGTATGAAAACACAAATGTTGACAGCATACGGGCCAATTTTGGAACAGATAACAACATAACGTATGTGCCGGGAATAAGCGGCCAGGCTTTTCAGGGTGGCGCCGATGGTTATATTGTTTATCCTTCCGCAAATGATTTCAAAAAATCCAGCAGCTTTACTGTTTCTTTCTGGATGAAGAAAAATGGACCTAACCCTGCCGGGGCGGGTACTTCGTTTGCATTCGGGCTTGCTACTTCTAAAGATATCTGGACAAAAATGGATATGTTCCTGGAATTTGAAGATGCAGGTAATCCCAGTACTGCTGACCTCGCTGCAGCGAAGTTTTATTTAAGAGATCAATGGTATGAGTACGTTCAAGCTAATAGATTGCCCAATGTGCTCAATAATCAATGGCATCATTTGGTATTCAGTTTTGATGGAACTACTTCAATGCTGAAATTCTATATTGATGCAGTAGAATTCACAGCTGTTCCAGGTAAATTCAACAACGATGGAGGAACTCCTGACTTTTCACAAAGTGGAGGCATTGTAGTGGGTGGTGCAGGCCATTATGCGTTGGGAAAAACACCTGACGACTGGATGGGCAACTTTAAGGGTGACATTGATCAGTTCCGTTTATACGGGGAAGCATTAAGCGCCTCTCAGGTTACAGAATTGTTTAACAGCAAAAAATAAAAATGCTTGATAATAAAAAGATTGTTCATGCCCATGAACAATCTTTTTATTTTTTAGGCTGTAAAGATTTTTTAAATGACTATTCACCGGCGTACTGTCATAACACTTGCCCTGATCGTATTGGCTGTATTCCTCCTCATTCAATGCACCGGGAATAAGGAAAAGGAAGATACCACGATCAAAGATGCCAGGGGAGAAGTGTTTACCGGCTCGGCAGTATGCGCAGGTTGTCATAAAGAAATATATGAAGATCATACCCGCAGCGGGCATTTCAACAGCACGCAATTTGCCTCAGCAACAAATATTAAAGGCAGCTTTGATGCAGGGCAAAATGAATTCATCTATACCCGGCACGCAAAGATCATGATGGAAAAAAGGGATAGCTCCCTTTACCAGGTAGCGTATGAAGATGGAAAAGAAACAAAAAGCCGCCGGTTTGATATTGTGGTTGGCTCTGGCAACAAAGGGCAAACATATCTGTACTGGATGGAAAAACGGCTTTTTCAATTGCCGATAAGTTATTTCGGGCCGGCTGATCAATGGTCGAACAGTCCCGGATTTCCCAACCGGATTGTATTTAACAGGCCCATTACTTCCCGCTGTCTCGAATGCCATAGCACATTTGCAAAAACAATATCTGAGCCCGGGAAAATACCGGAGGAGTTTGACAGATCGCAGTTATTGCTGACCGTGGGATGTGAGAAATGTCATGGCCCGGGAGGAAGGCATGTAGAATATCAGCAACAACATCCCGGTGATACAACAGCCAAATATATAGTTGACCCCGCCAGATTCTCCCGTCAGCAAAGCCTTGACCTCTGCGCACTTTGCCATGGCGGCCGGTTGAATAAGACACAGCCTTCATTTTCTTATGAAACGGGAGACAAGTTGACGGACTATTTTTCTTTTGATACTGTTGGCCGGAATACAGCCGATATAGACGTGCATGGTAATCAACTCGGCTTGCTGGCTGCCAGCAAATGCTTTACCATGAGCCAGATGACCTGTAATTCCTGTCATAATACTCATAAGAATGAAAAGGGGCAGTTAGCCTTGTTTTCGCAACGTTGTATGAACTGCCATACAAAAGAAAAAAACAATTTCTGTAAAATGAGTGCAAGCATTGGGCCTGCTATTACACAGAATTGTATTGATTGCCATTTACCAAAACAACAATCGCATGCTATTGCTGTATATCTGCAAGGCGCAGATGCAGCCACAGCGGTTTCGATGAGAACACATTACATAAAAGTTTATCCCGAAGAAAGCCGCAAACAAATGATCAGTCTTGGTAAGTTTTTAACGGATCCTCATCCGGGTAACCACTGAGATTACTGTAAATTTGTTGGTTCGGTTAATGAATAGATACAGCCATCAGGATCTTTAATTGCTTAAAACAGGAATAATAAATGAATAGTGCAATGCGACTGTTGATGATAGGGGTGTGCTCAGCTTTTATTTTTACCAACTGTGGTAAAAGTTCTTCAGCTCCGGAACCACCGCCACCACCGCCTGTTCCATTCAAGCTTGCTGAAAAGAAGTTGAATAACCTGCCAGCCAGTGATGTTTATTATTCCATCGACCCTCAAAATGCTCAACTGCAATTCAGGTTCAATGCTCCGGTTGACCGTAATTCAACCAATACGGGAGTAAGCTTCCGCAGTAAAGAAGGTGCGGCTTACACGTTCAATGTTACCTATTCAAATAACGACAGCATTATGCTGGTGAAGCCTTCTGCAGCATTGCCATTTATTACAAAATTTACTGTATCTCTTTCCAGTAGCCTTAAATCGACTGACGGCATCGGCCTTACAGAAACCGCGAAGATTGATTTTGTTACCAAAATTGATTCTTCCAGAAAATTCCCCACTCTTAGTGATGATGAATTGCTGACTAAAGTGCAGCAGCAAACTTTTAAGTACTTCTGGGATTTTGCACACCCAACATCCGGTCTTGCAAGAGAAAGAAGCAATGGAGACGCTAACCTGGTTACATCCGGCGGATCAGGGTTTGGCATTATGGCAATAATAACAGGAATTGAAAGAGGATTTGTGACCCGTGATGATGGATTGGCCAGGATGCAAAAGATCGTTGGGTTTTTGAAAAATACAGCAAAGACATTTCACGGAGCCTATCCTCACTGGCTGGACGGTACAACGGGTAATGTTATTCCCTTTAGTGCAAATGACAATGGAGCGGACCTGGTTGAAACATCTTACCTGGTACAGGGCTTGCTTACAGCACGCCAGTATTTTAATGGAGCAGATGCAGCCGAAATGGATTTGCGCAACGATATCAATGTGATCTGGAACCGGGTGGAATGGAGCTGGTTCAGGAAGGAAACCAATGAAAATGTATTGTACTGGCATTGGAGCCCTGATAAAGCCTGGCAAATAAACCTTCCGATCAGGGGATGGAATGAATCGCTGATCACTTATGTGCTGGCGGCCTCATCACCTACGCATGCTGTTCCAAAAATTGTGTATGATAATGGCTGGGCTTCCAATGGAGGAATGAAAAACGGCAAAACCTTTTTTGGGATCCAGCTTCCCTTAGGTCCCGATTTTGGCGGACCATTGTTCCTGGAGCATTATTCTTTCCTGGGTATTAAACCTGTCGATCTTGTTGATACCTATGCGGATTACGCCTTACAAACAAAAAATCATACACTGATCAATTATAGCTATTGTGTAGCCAATCCAAAAAAATACGGCTACAGCGATTCTGTATGGGGTCTTACAGCCAGCGATATTGAAGGTGGTTATAAAGCCAGTTCGCCTGCCGATGATGCCGGCTTTATAGCACCAACGGCCGCTCTGTCGTCTTTTCCTTTTACACCAGTTGAATCGATGAAGGCGTTGAAATTCTTTTATTATGTATTGGGCGATAAACTTTGGAAAGAATACGGCTTTATCGATGCGTTTTCATTGAGCAGCCCCTGGTTTGCCGGTTCTTTCCTTGCAATTGATCAGGGACCGGTCATTATCATGATAGAGAACTACCGGAGCGGCTTGCTTTGGAATTTGTTTACAAGCTGCCCTGAAATCAAAACAGGTATGAGTGCGCTTGGTTTTACAGCACCTTATTTATAACTCATTCAAAACTGATATGAAAATACTTTCGTTCATCTTTGTTGCTTTTACTCTCCTGTCGTGCGGTTCAGGTAATCAACCTTCTTCTGCTTCAACGGATAAAGCAAATGCCGACTCTTCGATGCTTTCCGATACTGCTTTATTCAGACTGGTGCAGCAGCAGACTTTTCAGTATTTCTGGGACGGGGCTGAACCTGCCAGCGGATTAGCAAGAGAACGTTTTCATGTTGATAATATTTATCCTCAAAATGATAAGAGCACCGTTACCAGTGGAGGTGCAGGTTTTGGTGTAATGGCTTTGCTGGTTGGGATTGAAAGAGGATTTATCACGCGCGACCAGGGGCGGGAACGGTTGGAAAAGATCGTTCACTTTTTGGAAACAGCCGATCGCTTTCATGGTGCCTGGCCGCATTGGTGGAATGGTGAAACGGGTAAAGTGATACCCTTCGGTGCTAATGATAATGGTGGTGATATTGTGGAAACATCCTTCATGCTGCAAGGGCTTTTGTGTGCAAGGCAATATTTTGCAAGTGGCAACGAAGTGGAGAAAAAGCTGGCAGCCCGTATGGATGCATTGTGGAAAAGCGTTGAGTTTGATTGGTACAGGAACGGGAAGAATGTGTTGTACTGGCACTGGAGCCCGACCGTTGCCTGGAAAATGAATTTTCCTATTCATGGATATAATGAATGCCTGATCCTTTATGTGCTGGCAGCTTCTTCACCAACACATGGAGTGCCTGCCGAAGTGTATCATGAAGGATGGGCAGAGAATGGAAAGATAAAAGATAGTTCTGCTTCTTATGGAGGTTATAAACTGGGTATGCATTACCAGGGTAATCCTCCTCATGGGGGGCCGCTGTTTTGGGCTCATTATTCTTACCTGGGGCTTGATCCACGGGGGCTTAAAGATAAATATGGCAATTACGAAGAAGAAACACGCAACCAGGCATTGATCAATTATCAATGGTGTGTTGACAATCCGAAAAAATATAAGGGGTATAATGCCGAAAGCTGGGGACTTACTGCAAGCTATTCAGTGACCGGTTATGCAGCGCATGCCCCGGATACATTGAATGACCTGGGCGTGATATCACCTACAGCCGCGCTTTCATCCTTTCCTTATACGCCTGAGCAATCTATGGCAGCAATGAGGAATTGGTATACCCATAAGAAAGATTTGCTTTGGGGGCCTTATGGATTTTATGATGCGTTCAGTGAAACGGCTAATTGGTACCCTCCGCATTATTTGGCGATCGACCAGGGGCCGATTGTGGTAATGATGGAGAATTATCGGTCAGGGTTGTTATGGAAATTATTTATGAATAGCCCGGAAATACAAGAAGGATTAAAGAAACTGGGATTTGAAAGCCCGTGGTTAAGAAAATAGGAAAGGCATTAATTGAAATAAAAGTATCGCAAAGAATTGCCAGGTGCACAAAGTCAAACATTGTATTCTTTGCGGCCCTTGGCGATACCATATTCATGTAAACACAGGATTTAAACAGAAAACATGAAAAAGATTATTTTTTTTATCTTCTTTTTAATTGTTGCCCAGTCAGGAATTGTTGCCCAGCAAAAAACCTATTGCAATCCTGTCAATATTGACTATGGTTATACGCCTATTCCCAATTTTTCTGAATGGGGCCGCCATCGGGCTACAGCCGACCCGGTGATCGTTACGTATAAAGGAGAATACTATTTATTCAGCACCAACCAATGGGGATATTGGTGGAGCAAGGACATGTTGAACTGGAATTTTATTTCCAGGAAATTTCTCCGGCCATGGAATGAAGGTTATGATGAATTATGCGCGCCTGCAGTTGGCGTGATCGGCGATACCATGCTGGTGTTCGGTTCCACTTACACCAGCGGATTCACCATCTGGATGAGCACCAATCCCAAAGCCGATGAATGGAAGCCCCTGGTCGATTCTTTCTCTATTGGCGGATGGGACCCTGCATTCTTCACCGATGATGATGGCCGCTTTTATATGTATAATGGCAGCAGCAACCGCTATCCTTTATATGGCATCGAACTGAACCGGAAAACTATGGAGCCAATCGGTACCCGTAAAGAAATGTACCTGCTGGAATCATGGCGCTATGGCTGGCAGAGATTCGGAGAGTACATGGATGATACATTCCTTGATCCCTTCATAGAAGGAGCATGGATGACCAAACATAATAAAAAATATTACCTGCAATATGGTGCACCTGGCACAGAGTTCAGTGGTTATGCAGATGGCGTGGTAGTAGGCGATCATCCATTAGGCCCATTCACAGCGCAATCAGATCCGTTCAGTTTCAAGCCCGGTGGGTTTGCAAGAGGAGCAGGGCATGGCGCTACTTTCCAGGACGTATATAACAATTACTGGCATGTGTCCACCATTGCAATATCAGTAAAGAACAATTTTGAAAGAAGGATCGGTATATGGCCTGCTGGTTTTGATAAGGATGACGTGATGTATTGCAATACTGCTTTTGGCGACTATCCCCATTATCTGCCCTCCGGCCCGGCAGATCATCTGAAAAGCCTGTTCACCGGGTGGATGCTGCTGAATTATAAGAAACCTGTACAGGTATCTTCCACATTGGGCAGCTATTATCCCAACAATGCGGTGGATGAAAGTATCAAAACCTATTGGAGCGCTGCTACCGGTAACAAGGGGGAGTGGATGCAAACAGACCTGGGAAATGTATCAACAGTGAATGCAGTGCAGGTGAATTATGCTGATCAGGATGTGGATAGCTCTTTTTTAGGCAAGCAGCTTGGTACTTTTCACCAGTATAAGTTGTCTTACTCAATAGATGGCCGCAAATGGGCCACCCTGGTTGATAAAAGCAATAACCGGACAGATGTACCCCATGATTATGTGGAGCTGGAAAAGCCTGTTCAGGCGCGGTTTATCAGGCTGGAAAATATACATATGCCTACCGGCAAATTTGCGATCAGCGGATTACGTGTGTTCGGGAATGGGAACGGTGCAAAACCATCACAGGTAAAGCAGTTCATTGTATTGCGTACAGAAAAGGATAAGCGTAATGCCTGGATCAAGTGGGGGCCGGTAAGTAATGCTTATGCATACAATATTTATTTCGGCACCGGACCTGATAAATTATATAACAGTGTGATGGTATATGACGCAAACGAGTATTGGTTCAAAGTAATGGATAAGGAAAAGCCTTATTATTTCACGATAGAGGCTATTAATGAGAATGGTGTTTCAGAACGCACAAAAGTGATGAAAGTAGAGTAAAGGGCTGACCTGTTTACAGAAGAAGAGCAGGGATATGCACTTTGGCAAAAACTGATCGAACCTCATTTAATGAAAAAATAAAAGAACAGCACAATGAAAAGGTTACAAAGGTTAATGACGGGTTTAGCAATGATACTGTGTTTGCAAATGCAGGCGCAAACATCGCAGGATGCTAAAATGAATGCATTCATCACTACGCTGATGAAAAAAATGACATTGGAAGAAAAGCTTGGGCAGTTGAACCTGCCGGGTGCCGGCGACATTACTACCGGCCAGGCAAGTAATTCAGATATTGCTAAAAAGATCAAGGAAGGAAAAGTAGGTGGCTTGTTCAATATAAAATCGGTAGCCAAGATCAGGGATGTGCAGAAAGTGGCTGTGGAAAACAGCCGCCTGAAAATACCGCTGATCTTCGGTATGGATGTGATACATGGATATCAGACGGTGTTTCCTATTCCACTGGGTCTTTCCTGCACCTGGGATATGCCTTTGATTGAAAAAAGCGCCCGCATCGCTGCCACCGAAGCAAGTGCGGATGGTATTTGCTGGACCTTTAGCCCGATGGTGGATATTGCCCGTGATCCACGCTGGGGCCGTATTGCAGAAGGCAGTGGTGAAGATGCGTATCTGGGTTCACAGATTGCAAAAGCAATGGTGAAGGGCTACCAGGGCGATGACCTTAAAAAGAATAATACCATCATGGCCTGTGTAAAGCACTATGCATTGTATGGAGCTGCTGAAGCCGGCCGTGATTACAATACAACCGACATGAGCCATGTCAGAATGTATAACGAATACTTTCCTCCATATAAAGCTGCCGTGGATGCCGGTGTTGGAAGTGTGATGGCGTCCTTTAACGAAGTGGATGGAGTACCCGCTACTGCCAATAAATGGCTCATGACCGATGTATTGCGCAATCAATGGAAATTCAAAGGCTTTGTAGTAACAGATTATACCGGTATCAATGAAATGATTGATCATGGTATTGGCGACCTGCAAACCGTTACCGCCCGTGCATTGAATGCAGGTATTGATATGGACATGGTAGGAGAGGGAATGCTGACAACGCTTGCCAAATCACTGAAAGAAGGAAAAGTGACCATGCAACAGATCGATATGGCTTGCAGGAGGGTGTTGGAAGCAAAATACAAACTCGGCTTGTTTGAAGATCCTTACCGCTATTGCGACGAGAACAGGGCTGCAACCGAAATTTTCACCGATGCAAACCGTAAGGCTGCCCGTGAGATCGCTGCACAAAGTTTTGTGTTGCTGAAAAATGACAATAAGATACTGCCACTGAAAAAGGGCGGAACCATTGCACTGATCGGGCCACTGGCAGATGCAAAAGAAAACATGCCTGGAACATGGAGTGTGGCTGCTGATTTCTCTAAATCCATTTCACTGCTCAGCGGATTGAAAGAAGTGGCCGGCAACGATGCAAAGATCCTGTATGCAAAAGGTTCGAACCTGGATGCAGACAGCATATTTGAAGTGAACGCAGGGATGTTTGGTAAAGCACTGGGCCGCGATAGCCGGCCTGCTGCAGAAATATTAAAAGAAGCACTGGCTGTTGCCAACCAGGCCGACGTGATTGTTGCTGCATTGGGTGAATCAGCTGAAATGACTGGTGAATCATCCAGCCGCACTAATATTGAAATACCGGCCATACAAAAAGAATTGTTGCAGGCTTTGCTGAAAACAGGAAAGCCTGTAGTGCTGGTATTGTTCACCGGACGCCCGCTGGCATTGAAATGGGAGCAGGAGAATGTGCCTTCCATCCTGAATGTATGGTTTGGTGGGTCAGAAGCAGGTTCTGCTATAGCAGACGTACTGTTTGGTGATGTAAATCCTTCTGGTAAACTGAGCACTACCTTCCCACAGAACGTTGGGCAGGTGCCTATCTTTTATAACCACAAGAACACAGGCCGCCCATTACAGGAAGGAAAATGGTTCTCTAAATTCCGCTCTAACTATCTGGATGTAAGCAATGACCCTGTGTATCCTTTTGGATTTGGATTGAGCTATACCAATTTCACTTACAGTGATATTAAGCTGAGTAGCGCTTCCCTGAAAGGCGCTCAAACACTGAAGGCAAGTGTTACAGTAACGAATAGCGGCAGCCGCGATGGCAAAGAAGTTGTTCAGCTGTATATCCGTGATCTTGTTGGCAGCATCACCCGCCCTGTAAAAGAATTGAAAGGTTTCCAGAAAATAGAACTGAAAGCAGGAGAAAGCCGGACTGTTACGTTCAATATCACTCCGGAAGATCTGAAGTTTTATAATTATGATCTGAAATATGATTGGGAATCCGGCGACTTCACCATTATGATCGGCGGCAACTCAAGAGATGTGAAATCAGCGGATATAAAATGGGTGAAATAATAACCAGTACCTTTTAAATTCATTCTATGCAAAAAAGAACATGGTTGATAATGCTGGCCCTGGTTGCCGGCATGGGCTGTGGTAAAAGCTCAGGTGGTGGCGGAACTCCCGCACCTAATCCTCCGGCTCCACCACCGCCGCCACCTGCTACCAATGAAGTGGACTTCTGGCTTACCCGCGGCGACCAAACCGCTTTATTACAAAAGCAATCTACTGTTCTTTCTTTTGTAACAACGGCTAATTCGAACCTGAATATTACTGTAGACAGTACACAGAAATTCCAGGGAGTAGATGGATTTGGCTATACGCTTACCAGCGGCAGCGCTTCATTGATCAATGGATTGCCTGCTGCTACAAAATCTACTCTGTTGCAGGAGCTTTTTGGAAGCGGCACTAATGCAGCTTCTATTGGGGTGAGCTATCTCCGGATCAGCATTGGCGCTTCCGATCTTAGTGCCACCACTTATAGCTATGATGATATGCCGGCAGGGCAAACTGATCTGACGCTGGCAAATTTCAGCCTCGACCCGGATAAATCGTTTGGCAGCGGCCTTATTCCTTTATTGAAAGAGATACTGGCAGTGAATCCTGCAATCAAGATCCTCGCTACACCCTGGAGCGCACCAGTATGGATGAAGGATAACGGCAGCTTTAAAGGGGGCAGCTTAAAAACAGAATACTATAGCGTATATGCCAGTTATTTTGTGAAATACATTCAGCAGATGAAAGCCGAAGGCATTACTATCGATGCCATTACGCCGCAGAATGAGCCAATGCACGATGGCAATAATCCCAGTATGAAAATGATTGCGACGGAACAAAGGGATTTTGTGAAAAATAACCTGGGGCCTGCTTTCCAGGCTGCAGGGCTAACTACCAAGATCATTGTTTGGGACCACAACTGCGATGATCCGGGGTATCCGATCACTATCCTGGACGACCCGGCTGCAAAGGCTTTTGTGGATGGCTCTGCTTTCCATTTGTATGCAGGAGATATCAGCGCATTATCAACTGTAAAAGCCAAACATGCTGATAAGAATCTTTATTTTACCGAACAGTATACCGCTTCAACCGGTGCTTTCCAGGGAGATCTGAAATGGCATTTACAAAATGTGATCATCGGGTCAATGCGCAACTGGAGCCGTAATGCCCTGGAATGGAACCTGGCCAATGACCCGAATTTCGGGCCTCACACAGCAGGCGGCTGCACTACCTGCAAGGGTGCATTAACGATCAATGGTACATCTTACTCCCGGAATGTGTCTTATTATATTATAGCGCATGCTTCCAAGTTTGTGCCGCCTGGTTCCGTAAGAGTGTATAGCGATAGCGGTGCTGGCGGTCTTTACTCGGTAGCATTTGTAACCCCGGATAATAAGAAAGTCCTGG
This sequence comes from Sphingobacteriales bacterium 44-61, assembly GCA_001898405.1. GTDB lineage: Bacteria > Bacteroidota > Bacteroidia > Chitinophagales > Chitinophagaceae > Terrimonas_A. Next base: position 73,232 of record MKTW01000018.1, on the reverse strand, counting down.
TAGTGCTGAATGATGGCAATACCAATGCTACGTTCAACCTGAAGTTTAAAGGCAAATGGGCGGTTACAACACTACCTGCCAACAGTGTAGGCACGTATGTTTGGTAAGGTCAAATTCATTGACACCTATAAATAAACCAAAAAATATACTGATGAAAAAGATCTGGCTTGTTTCCCTTGCAGGATTGTTGTTTGCCTGCACGGATCCAAAAAAAGAGGAGCAGAAAACAACTGGGGGACCTTCCTCTGCCGCCTACTCACTGGATGGAAAGAAAGTGAACGTGTATACAACGGCCGATAGCACCAATTATCGGTTATCATTGACCGACAGTAGTCTTCAGTTTGCTGATTTTGGTCAGCCGATGGAAACACAGGTTTGTGTTTTTGTAGATCCTACCAAAACCTTCCAGACCATGCTGGGCATAGGCGGTGCCATCACTGATGCATCTGCAGAAACTTTTGCCAAGCTGCCAAAAGAAAAACAGCAAGAGATATTGAAAGCTTATTACGATCCGGTAAATGGTATTGGGTATACGCTGGCTCGTACCAATATCCATAGCTGTGATTTTTCAAGCGGCAGTTACACTTATGTAAAAGAAGGAGATAAGGAACTGACTTCTTTCAGTATTGATCATGATAAGCAATTCCGCATTCCGTTGATCAAACAAGCGATTACCCAGGCCGGAGGTAAACTTACTTTATATGCCAGCCCCTGGAGCCCTCCTGCTTTTATGAAAGACAGTACGCACATGTTGTTTGGCGGCAAGCTGAAACCTGAGTTTTATGATTCATGGGCTCATTACTTCGCCAAATTTATCAAGGCTTATGAAAAAGAAGGCATACCCGTGTGGGGCATAACCATTCAGAATGAACCCATGGCAAGGCAAACCTGGGAATCCTGCATTTATACAGCCGAGGAAGAAGCGAATTTTCTGAAATCGAGCCTGGGTCCTACACTGCAAAAGGAAGGATTGGGTGAGAAGAAGATCATTATCTGGGACCATAACCGCGACCTCATTTATCAGCGTGTAAGCACAACGCTGCGGGATCCTGAAGTGGCGAAATATGTTTGGGGTATCGGCTATCACTGGTACGAAACCTGGACAGGTGGTGATATGCAATTTGAAAACCTGAAACGTGTGGCAGAAACTTTCCCTGATAAGCACCTGATCTTTACTGAAGGTTGTGCAGAATCATTTAATCCTGCGCGTATGAGCGCATGGGCATTGGGTGAGAGATACGGCATGTCGATGATCAATGATTTTAATGCAGGCACTGTTGGCTGGACTGACTGGAACGTGCTCCTGGATGAGATGGGTGGCCCCAATCATGTTAAGAATTTCTGTTTTGCCCCTGTTCACGGAGATACTAAAACAGGGCAGGTTTATTATACCAACTCCTATTATTATATCGGGCATTTCTCCAAGTTTATCCGCCCGGGTGCCAAACGTATTATCAGTTCATCGAACCGTACTGATCTGCTGACTACAGCTTTCCTGAATGAAGATGGAAAAGTGGCTGTGGTGGTGATGAACAAAGGAGGTAAAACTATTCCTTATCGTTTGTGGATTGGAGGAAAGGCAGTTGAAGTGAAGAGTCTGCCTCATTCGATCGCTACATTAGTACTTTAGTTTGATGTAAGAGTAACACAAAGAACTCAACGGAAACGCGAAGTGCGCAACGTTGCGTTCTTTGTGCTACTTCACATCAAAATCCACCACCACTTTCGGTGTTCTGGGATGGCTTTGGCAGGTAAGTATATAACCTTGTTCCACTTCTTCTTTTTCAAGCCCCCAATTAGTGTCCATTTCCACTTTTCCTTCCAGCAATTTGGCTTTGCAGGTGCAGCAAACGCCACCACGGCAGGAATAAGGCAGGTCGGCACCAAGCTTTAATGCTGCGTCTAAGATAGTGTCTTCACTATCGGGTGCCAGCTCAAAATCCATAGTGCGGCCATCCTGTTTGATAGTGATAAGACTTTTATCAGAACCCTTTTCCTTTTTAGAAAAAGGATCGGGGAACATATTCTTTTTCTGTCCTGGTGTAGTAAAAAGCTCAAAATGGATCTTATCTGCATCAATCTTTTCTTTCTCCATAAACCCTTTTACCGTAAAGATCATTTCTTCTGGTCCGCAGATAAAGATCTCATCCATTGACTGGTAATTGACCAGCCTGGACAGTTCAGATAATTTGTTTATATCTATTCTTCCGGCATTGACAGGAGTGTCTGTTCCTTCACGGCTGAGTATATAAATGAGATTGAAGCGCTGGAGGTATTTATTTTTTAATGCTTCCAGCTCTTCAAAGAATATAATGGAATGACGGCTACGGTTGCCATATACCAGGGTGAATGAACTGCCTGGCTCTGTTTGCAAAGTAGTTTTAATGATCGAAATCACAGGCGTGATGCCGCTGCCGGCAGCAAATGCCAGGTATTTCTTGGCATTGAGAGGGTCCAGTTTGGTATTGAATTTACCGGTAGGGGGCAGCACTTCGATTTCATCACCTGCGTGGAGCTCAGCATGAGCAAAGCAAGAGAATAATCCTCCTTCCACTTTTTTAACCGCAACGCGAAGCTCATTTTCGAAAGGGGAAGTGCAGATGGAATAAGAGCGTCTTGTTTCTTCACCATTCAGATCACGCCGGAGCGTGATATTCTGCCCCTGTTCAAAAAGAAAAACATCTTTAAGGGCATTAGGAATATCGAAACTGATGGATACACAATCGTCTGTTTCCTTCCGGATATCTTTTACACGGAGTTTATGGAAATGAAGGGACATAAGGCTGTTTGATTTCAAATGGCAATTTGCTTATTGGGTCCTGAGCCCATTGATAAGATGGTTCACCATATTATCTTCCATCTCTTCGGGGGTGATACGCTGGTGGCTTCTGTGCCAGAACTCCAGGCCTCTGACAGATGACAGGATGGTAAGTACGGCAACATAGGGGCTGACAGGTTTCATCTCTTTATTGTCAATGCCTTCCTGTATAATGCCTTCCATTTTCCGTACATAATTCCGGCGCTGCACACTGAAATTGGTGAGATAAGGCTCGGAAAGATGCATCCACTCGTTGACCATTACATAGTAATCTTCAAACCGGTTGATCATCATCTGTACGTGAAACCGGATCAGCGATTCGATCTTTTGAGTGGAGTTCATCCCATTATTGTTCAGGCTGTCGAGATGCTCATTACAATCATTGGCAATACGGAAGGTAATGTCCTGCAATATCTCCGATTTGGATTGGATATGATTGTACAGGCTGGCAGCTTCAATCCCCACCGTTTCGGCGAGGTCACGCATGGAAGTTGCGGCAAAGCCTTTTTCCCGGAACATAAGGGCTGCTTTTTGCAGGATGAGGTCCTTTTTGGAGGCCTTTCTGCGCTGAATTTTAGCCATACCCAAAGATAAGCCCTGATTGGGTTTTATTGTAATTCATGTTGAAATTTCATGTAGGTTTGCACGCCGTTTTATAACCAATGCTTCCGGCCGTTCGGCCCCGGATCCCGGCTTTTTTTGAACCTAATTTTAATCTATGTCTTTAATTACAGTAGGCACTATGGCCTTTGACGCGATCGAAACCCCTTTTGGCAAAACAGATAAGATCATTGGGGGCTCTGCTACCTATGTGGCTTATGCCGCTGCTAATTTCGTCCAGCCTATCCAGCAGGTATCTATTGTTGGATATGATTTTCCGAAAGAAGAAATGGAAGAACTGAAGAAAAGAGGCGTTCAACTGGAAGGAGTGGAGGTCGTACCTGATAAAAAATCTTTTTTCTGGAGCGGCCGCTACCATGAGGACATGAACAGCCGTGACACGTTGGTGACCGACCTGAACGTGCTGGCTGATTTCAACCCGCAAATCCCTGATTCCTATCAAGGTGCAGAATTCCTGATGCTGGGCAACCTGGTGCCTGCCATACAACTGAGCGTGATCAGGCAACTGAAGAAAAGACCCAAGCTGATCGTAATGGACACGATGAACTTCTGGATGGAAGTGGCTATGCCCGACCTGGAAGAGGTGTTAAAGCATGTTGACCTGCTGATGGTGAATGATGCAGAAGCCCGCCAGCTCAGCGGACAATTCTCACTGGTTAAAGCCGCTAAAAGCATTATGTCGATGGGCCCGAAATACCTGATCATTAAGAAAGGTGAACACGGAGCTTTATTATTCCATGGTGATAATGTGTTCTTTGCGCCTGCCCTTCCGCTGGAAGAAGTGTTCGATCCTACCGGAGCCGGAGATACTTTTGCAGGCGGATTTATGGGCCATCTTGCCAAGACAGGCGATATCTCCTTTGAAAACATGAAAAGGGCGATAATTGTGGGTTCAGCACTGGCAAGCTTCTGCGTGGAGAAATTTGGACCAACAAGATTGAAAGAAGTAAGCAAAACAGATATCGAGAGAAGGATCGAGCAGTTCAAGCAACTGGTGAGCTTTGAGATAGAACTGATTTGATCTTAGGACGATAGTAGTAACGCCGAGGGCGCAAAGGATATGCAAAGAACGCTAAGTTCTCTATTCTTTGCGCCTTTGGCGTTACCCCCAACGCCCAGCTTCAAACGCATCCCTATTCATATCTCAGTGCCTCTATAGGATCCAATCTCGATGCTTTCTGCGCGGGATAATACCCGAAGAATACACCTGTTATTGCACAAACAGCAAAGGATAGCACGATTGATGATTGAGATACCAATGTAGGCCATGAAAGAAAAATACTTACCAGTTTGGACGCCGTCAATCCGAAGGCCACGCCAATAATCCCACCGGTGATGCTGATCAGTATCGCTTCCACCAGGAATTGTAACAGTATATCCAAACCTCTTGCGCCAATAGACATCCGCAGACCGATCTCTTTTGTGCGCTCTGTTACGGACACATACATGATGTTCATGATTCCGATACCACCTACTACCAATGAAATGCCTGCAATGGCTGCCAGCAATACCGTCAGCAATTCGCTGGTAGAACTGATCGTACTGATCAGTTCAGCCTGTGTCCGCACCGTGAAATCGTCATCTTCCCCGCTTTGCAGTTTATGTGCTTTTCGGAGCAAGGTAGTTACTTCTGCAGTGGCCAGTGCAGAGCTGTTTTCGTCAATAGCGGAAGCATAAATGGTTTGAATGAAATCAATGGCCAGTATTCTTTTCTGCACCGTGGTATAAGGAGCAAGGATGATATCATCCTGGTCCTGTCCAAATGTATTCTCTCCTTTTTCTTCCAGCACTCCGATCACTTTCAATGGGATCTTATCAAACCGGATGGTTTTGCCAATAGGGTCTTCACCCGGATCAAAGATATTGTCAACTACCGTCTGACCGAGCAGGCAAACTTTACTGGAGGTCTTCACATCTTCATCAGAGAAAGAGATGCCATCTTTCAGCTTCCAGTCACGGATGGATAGATATTCGGGGCTGACACCCTGTATGGAAGTAGGCCAGTTCTTTGCGCTGTTGATCACCTGGCCATTTGCTGAAACGGCCGGTGATACGGCAGTGAGATAGGTCGCCTGTTTTTTCAATAATTCTGCATCGGTCACTTTCAGGGTCTGCAGGCCGGATGCACCCAATCTTGCACCTCCTCCTACTGTTTGATTACTGCTGGGGCGGATGGTGACCATATTGGAACCCATGGAAGAAAGCTGGCTGCGGATGCTTTGTTTTGAGCCTTCACCAATAGCCACCATGGTAATAACAGCGCCAACGCCGATGATAATACCCAGCATGGTAAGGAATGCACGCAGCTTATTCCTGAGCAATGCCCGCCAGGCCAATTGTAAAAGATTAAGAACGTTCATCGGTATATATTTAATAATCATCATTCACCGGCAAAGCCGCCAGCGCATCTTTTGCTGATTTGACAGCCGGATTCTTCATGTCTTTTACCACTTTACCATCCTTTAGTGTAACGGTCCGGCTGCTGAATGCAGCAATGTCCGGCTCATGCGTTACGAATACAATGGTCTTCCCCTGCTGATTCAACTCCTGCAGGAGAGCCATTATTTCATAAGAAGTGCGCGTGTCCAGGTTGCCGGTGGCTTCATCTGCCAGGATCATGATCGGTTCATTTACCAGTGCTCTTGCAATAGCAACACGTTGCTGCTGCCCACCTGATAATTGATTGGGCAGGTGATGTAAACGATCGCCCAGCTTCACTGCTTCGAGTGCCTTTACAGCCCGGGATTGTCTTTCCTTACCAGAAACGCCTGGGTTGTACAATAGAGGCAGTTCAGTATTTTCCAAAGCGGACGTGCGGGCTAAGAGATTGTAAGACTGGAATACAAAGCCGATCTTTCTATTGCGCAACCTGGCCAGTTCATTGCGTGAAAGTTGTTTGACGTTTACACCGTCCAGGAGATAATCTCCATCAGATGGTTGATCGAGACAGCCGAGAATGTTAAGCATGGTCGTTTTGCCTGATCCGCTGCTGCCCATAATGGTAACAAACTCTCCTGCTTCCACTGAAAACGAAACTCCTTTCAGGGCTCTTACTGTTTCACTGCCCATCCTGAACTCGCGTTTGAGATTATGTATTTCAAGAATTTTTGCTGGCATTTTAATAATCGTTGAACATTAACTGTTATTCTTCGCTTAATTACCTTGATGGCCGCCCCTGGCCTCCTCTATTGCCTCCCGGCCTTGTTGGCATGAAAGGACTCTTTTCTGTAGCGGCCGCCTTTTTATCTTTGGTCACTTGTTTATAACCAGTCACTACATCCTCATTGATCGAAAGTCCCGATAAGATCTGTACCTGCGTTTCATCGTTCTCACCTGTCAGGATCGGACGCGGAATAAGACTGCTGTCTTTTTTTATCCAAACCATAGCCGGCGTTCCTGTGCTGTCAGTTCCGGGTCGTTGCTGACGATTTTCCGGTCCTGGCCTGTGTTCTACCTGGTAAAGTTTTGCTAACACTGAATCAGGCCTAAACTGGATTGCTTTGGCAGGTAAGAGCATGATGTCTTTTATTTCTTCGGTATAAATAGTGATGCTGGCCGTCATCCCTGGTTTCAATTTCTGTTCTGCATTAGGCGCATCGATGATGGTGGTATAAGTGACCACATTGGATGAAACATTGGACCGGAGGCGGATCTCTTTCACGGTACCGGCAAATGTATCGGCAGGAAAAGCGTCGACGGTGAAGATCACGCGCTGCCCTGTCTTCACATTCCCAATATCTGCTTCATCAACAGATGCCTGTACCTGCATTTTAGTAAGGTCTTTTGCAATGCTGAAGAGTTGAGGGGTGCTCAGGCTGGCAGCTACGGTTTGGCCTTCGCTCACACTTCTCGACAGCACCGTACCGTCAATTGGCGAGTAGATATCTGCAAACGAAAGATTCTTTTGAGCTGCGTTCAACTGAGCCGTTATGCTGTTCACATTTTCTTTTGCACTGTTGTATTGATAGAGGGCTGTTTCCAGTTCAGATTTGCTGATGGCGCCCACGTCATATAATTTTTGTTGACGCTCATAATTACTTTGCTGGTAGGTGTTGTTGGCACGGGCAGACAATAGGTTAGCGTTGATCTGTGCCACTTGTGCCTGCAATAAAGACTTGTCGAGCTGCGCCAGCAATTGCCCTTTCTTTACGACCGAGTTGAAATCGACATACACTTTCTGGATAGTCCCGGAAACCTGGGTACCAACTGACACTGTATCGACTGGTTGAACTGTGCCGGTAGCTGTTACCGATTGTGTGAGCGTACCAATTTTTGGATGCTCAGTCTCCAAAACAATAATACTTTTTTCTGACCTGAATTTCCAGAACCAAACCGCCACGGCCACTGCTGCTATTACTGCCACCCAGATTATCCATTTATATTTTTTCATGTCGGGCTTTTTATAATTAGAATGTTACCGGTTTGCCGGTATAGAAATCATATATTTTATTATACAGCACAGCAGAATATTTTGCCTGCACAAAAGATTGCAATGCCTGTACATACGTGTTCCGCTGTGTCATTACATCCACGGCATTTACTGCGCCCAGTTTCAGTTGTTCGTCGGTGATATGATAACTTTCCTCGGCTGCCTTGAGCTGGGTTTGTGCAGCTACAAATTGTGCCTGGGCGTTCCGGAGATTGATATAAGCCTGCTCTACCTGCTGATTCAATACCGTTTTAGTGTTCAGTAAATCGAGCTTGGCCTGTTCAATAGCGATCTTTGATTTGGCGATATTGGTCTTGTTCAGTTTCCTGCTGAAGATGGGGACAGCAATAGTTGCGCCGAGTGACTGGTAAAAGTTGTTATTCAGCTGTGAAAAATATTTTGCATCACGATTGTCTGAGAAGCCGGAAGATAAATTGGCTCCAAGACTGACTGTTGGTAAACGGCCAGCTTTTGTTTTTGCCAGTTCTGTTTCGGCAATGCTAACGCCAACTTCACTATTCTTTACTTCAGGCCTTATTTCCTGCGCGGCAGACATGGCCTCATTTAATGAAACAACGGCTTGTTGTGGCTCTACCGATGCAGGCTCTGCTACTTCCATTTGATAGGAGGCTGGCAATTGAAGCAACTGTTTCAGGTTAACAATATTGGTTTGATAGTTATTGTTAGCAGTAACAAGATTGTAATTATCCGACGCGAGTTGAGACTGAAACTGTAAAAGATCTTTTTTTGAAATAGAGCCGGCATCAAACCTTTGCTGGCTTTGTTTCAATTGTGCATCAGAAGTGGCCAGCACCTGTTTGAGATAAGTGATATTTTCTTTCGCCAGCAGTATGTTTAAAAATGCCTGTGTAATACTGAGGGTAATATTGTTGGTTGTTTCCTGAACAGTGAGATTCGCGGATTCAAGCGACAGGGATTTTGATCTGATATCATTGTTCAGATAGCCTCCATTATAAATGGTCATGGAAGAATTAATGCCATAGTTGCTGGAGAAGTTGGCTTGTGTTTGGAAGCCACCGATCACAGGGTCCGCATTATTACTGTTAACCAGTGATTGGGAGATGGTTCCATTCACATTAGGCAGCCGGTTATTCTTTGATTGTTGCCAATCCAGCTTCGCTGCATCGGAGGAGAGTTTCAGGGTATTGATCTGTATATTATTTTCCTTTGCATAATTAATGCAATCTTCCAGTGTCCACTTTGCGGGCAATTGCGCGTTATCCTGTGCGGTAGCAATGCCTGTTAGTAAGAGGAGGAAGGTAGATAGGTAAAGGATTCTACACATACCATGTTTTTTGAATGTTGTATATAACACAGTATAAAATTATCCTTGATATGGGGAGTAGCCTTGAGAGTAGCGGTCAACAGGCAAAATCTAACGACGAACCAGGGGCTATAACATATCTTTTTGACTCTTTGAGCATGCAACTACCGGGACGTTTTTTATATCTATTGTAGCATGAATAGTAAAAACGGCTCTCCTTCCCTGATATTTTGCCTCCTCATGGATGCAGCAGGATATCTTACTTATGCCATCCCGGTGTTTGGGGAACTGGGTGATCTTTTTTGGGCACCAGTGTCGGCTTTGATCTTCAGTATCAGCTTTGGTGGCTGGAAAGGATTACTGGGAGGGGCGTTTAATTTTGTGGAAGAGATATTGCCGGGTACAGACTTCATTCCCTCTTTCACGCTGGCCTGGGTGCTGAAGAATATGAAAAGAAATGCTACTCAAATAGCTTCTTGAAATGCTTTTTGTATTGCTTCTCCAGTTTATTGTTGTATTCTGTTTTGCTGTCTGTCTGGAAGCTCTCTACGTAAATAAAAGTTTTTTTGTTGCCTTGCGTAATTCTCATCTTAACATTTTTCAGTTCCTGCCCATCCAGGTTATAACTAGGGATAAGATAAAATGGGCGCTCTACCATTCGCCTGTATAAAACTGAATCTCTTGTATTGTTTACCCTCACCCATTTACTGCTGTCAATAGGTTCATCTGTTCTTAAATAATATTCTCCATCGCCGATCGGATAGTAAGAGACAGAATCTATATGGAACGAAATATTTTTACTGGTCAGTTTATCCAGTATCTGTTCTTCTGATTTGGATGTTTTGAAATTTCCGTAAAACCGTATTTGATTGGGTGGATAATAATAGAGGGCATAGCGTGGTGGAGAAGTAAAACAAAACGAGAACAGAGCGATACATCCTACCAGGGGTATAAAAATGCGACGGTATTTTATTTGAGGATTATAGTCAATGCGGGCCAGCAACCAGGCAAGCGGCAGCATGGTCAAAGCTGTAAGGTCCCAGTAATCGATCACTCTTGTGATTGGTACAGGCATTATTTCATTCCATGAATGGATAAAGGGAGAAGAGAGCGGTGATTTCCACCACGTGAAGATCAGGGCAGTTGCTAAAGTTACCTGCCATTTATGCCTGGGAAAGATAGCCATCCAGAAGAGTGTGAATACAAACAAACCGGTAAAGTCAGATAATTTGCCGGTGAAGCCGTTGTGGAATTCATATTTAAGGCTGATATCGTTTAGTAGTAAGAGGAAAAGGCTGAGGAGGAAAAGGGGATGGAGGAGGAGGTTGTGGCGGCGGGGATTCATGAGAGGAAGGTACATTAAAACGCGAATACTGCGAATGGGTATGATTGATGTGACGGTAATGAATGTAGGCACGAATGGACGCGAATGGTGTCCGATTTTTGGGGAGTGAAAATGGATGGGGAACAAGTAGCGGTTTTAAGTGATGAGGGCGGATGATAAGAGCGAGGATTTTCTAGTTTAGTCTGTTGGCTAATACTACGGCACGGCGGAATTTTTGTTTGCTCCCGTTGAGGTTGAATAATTCGGTTTGTATAATGTAGATGCCGATGGGTAGTAGTTGTCCTTTATTATCGGTCCCATCCCAGTTCCAGTGTCCGTTATTGCCCAGTAGGCTGTTGCGGGCAAGATGTTTTACCAGTCTGCCGGCTGCATCGAAGATGAATATGTTGGCTACCAAGCCGGGTTCGGTAGTTTTGTAGTAGAGGGTAGTGATATCGTTGTAACCATCATTGTCAGGAGAGAAAAGGCTTGGTGTTATTTCGAAATGGGCCTGGATGGGTGGCTGTTTTCGTGATTGGGAGTTGGTATAAGTGGGCGTTCCAAATCCGGCTGTGGATGCAGCGGAGTGCCAGTTGTTTGGTTCGGATGAGGGCGCGGATGGATCGATTCTTTCCAGCGAAACACCTTCGGGGTTGTCGATGAGTTTGAAATGCCAGTCGCGGGTATAATTGACTTCATCTATGATCAGCCCCTGTGCGTTCAGCAGTAGGACGTTTCCTTCATCATCGGGATAGGAGGGCAGGCGGGCTTCGAATATGTTCATAGGATTTTTGACGAGGTAATTCAATGCAAGGCTGGCAGCCTTTTCTGTAAGTATGATATGATCGCCGGGAAAGATCGTGAAAGGTGAAGGGCTTAAAACTATGGGTGTATTGATCTGGCCATTGCTGCTCCGGTTGGAGAGATAAAGTTTGCTGGCATCGAATATTTTAGGTCCGGGATTATATATCTCGACATAATCGTAGGCATTGGGTTTGGGGTCAAACAGGATTTCGTTAATAATAAATTCACGAGGGCCGGGGTCTGTTGGCAATCCGGCTTTAATAGTGATAGTTGCAGTCATTTCATTTTGCCGGCAATCCTTTGCCTGCTTGATGGTGATGTTATAAACTACCTGGCTGTCTGCAGGACTGTTTGCTTCAAGTTGGACCTGGTCAAAAAAGGGCGGCAGACAGCTTGCTTTGGTAAAGCTCAGTCCATGATCAACAGTGTAGTGACTAAGCGTAGCTGCATATAAACTATCAAGTGGCTCATTAAAAAGCAGGATAAAGCTGGTTGGCGAAATCATATAGGAGCGCAATGGATCTGGTGGACTAGTATCGGGGCTTACCGCAAACACAGAATTTGACCGGCCCGGGGTGCCACCTGCCGGATGAATGGATGCTTTCCAATTGCCGGAACCGGAACAGGGGTTAGATGCATCGATCATTTCGAGACTCCAGCCGCCTTCTTGTTTTAGAGGATTAGCGTACCAATCAACTGAATAATGGACTGCATGTATAACCCTGCCATTGGCTGATTGAAGGAATAGTTGCTCTCCGTCATTGTTCAGAGAAGGGAAACTGGTTACGGCTAGTGTTTGCCCCCTGGCTTGCAGGAAAGGCCGGGCTGATCCTGAACAGATAATGACCAGGCTATCGGGCTGAAGCAGGAACTCGGGGAATGGACCTGAGAGAGAGGTCGCATCTCCCAGCCGCCAGTTGCGAAGGTTGACAGGCTCAGCGCTTGTATTTATTAATTCCACCCATTCGTAATCTGGCAACCCCACAGTGGGCGTTGGGTCGGCCATGATCTCATTGATGACCACGGTATAGCGATCTTGTGCGTGTAGCCAGTACTGCATGAGCACTGCAATAAATAATAACGAACGTTTCATCCATGAAGGGAGGGTGGTCATATTGTGTTTCATGGGGTAAAGTTCAAAAGGGGGTGGAACCCGGGAATGGGAAAAAAACATTATTTGGAGTGAATAAAACGGGAGGTTATTTTTGCTATGCTGCTGGATTTTGTGTAGCAGCACAACGATATGAAAATGATGAAACATACAAAGCGCATAAAGAAACGTCCCTAGGGAAGGTTTGCAGCGTTATGTATGGTAACATAAAAGACTTGGCAGGCCTTCCTAACGGAGGGCCTGTTTTTTTTTAACCATTATTAATAACTAAATGGCTCGCCGAAGCTTTAGCGTAGGCGGGCAGGGGGAAACAAAACAATGAAAGTTGCAGTCGTAGGTGCCACAGGATTGGTCGGCACCAAAATGTTACAGGTTTTGGCAGAACGGAATTTCCCGGTAACTGAACTGGTACCGGTGGCTTCAGAAAAATCAGTGGGTAAGGAAGTGGAATTCAAGGGTAAGAAATACAAGGTGGTGGGCCTGAAAGACGCGATTGCAGCTAAACCCGCAGTAGCATTATTTTCCGCCGGAGGCAGCACTTCCCTGGAATGGGCCCCCCAGTTTGCAGAAGCTGGCATCACTGTTATTGATAACTCCTCTGCCTGGAGAATGGACCCTGCCAAACCATTGGTGGTGCCTGAGATCAATGCAGATGTGCTGACGGCAAACGATAAGATCATTGCCAACCCCAATTGCTCAACCATACAAATGGTGGTGGCACTTAATCCGCTGCATAAGAAATATGGCATCAAAAGGATCGTGGTGAGCACTTATCAGAGTGTCACAGGAACCGGTGTGAAAGCAGTGAACCAACTGATGAACGAACGGAAAGGTGTAAGCGGTGAAATGGCTTACAAATACCCGATCGATCTGAATGTGATCCCGCAGATCGACGTGTTCATGGACAATGGCTATACCAAGGAAGAAATGAAGATGGTGAAAGAAACAGCCAAGATCATGCGCGATGACTCCATTCGTGTAACGGCTACCACTGTGCGCATACCTGTAATGGGCGGCCATAGTGAAAGTGCCAACGTTGAATTTGAAAAGGATTATACACTGGATGAAGTGAGATCGCTGCTGTCATCTTCTCCGGGCGTGGTGCTCGTAGATGATATTTCGAATGCACAATATCCCATGCCCAAGGATGCACACGAAAAAGATGAAGTATTTGTGGGTCGTTTAAGAAGAGATGAATCGCAACCCAATACCCTTAACCTCTGGATCGTTTCCGACAATTTGCGGAAAGGTGCTGCAACGAATGCTGTACAGATCGCAGAGTACCTGGTTGGGAAGGGATTGTTATAAATGGATGGTAGATTAAAAGATTTAAGGGTTTAAAAGTTTAAGGTTAACACAAATCAGTGAACAGCCTTCAGGTCCTTACGGAACCTTAAACTTTTAGACCCTTAAACTATTTTTAGTCTTGTTTGATCAGTTCCAGGTTAGCTGCCAGTTTTACTTCATCACCTACTACTACACCACCAGCTTCAGTAACCGCGTTCCAGGTGAGACCAAAATCGCGACGGTTGATTTTTGTAGTTACTTCAAAGCCTGCTACAGTTTGTCCATAAAGGCTTTTTTCCACACCACCGAATTCTGCATTGAGGCTAACGGGTTTGGTAATGCCTTTCAACGTGAGGTTACCGTTTACTTTATAATCGTCGCCTTTCTTTTCTATACTGGTTGATTCGAAAGTCAGTTTGGGATGAGCAGCGGAGTCGAAGAAATCAGCAGATTTCAGGTGACCATCACGTTGGTCATTGCCAGTATGAATGCTGTCGATATCAGCAGAGAAATAAATTTTAGTGTTGGTGAAGTCTTCAATATCACCAACAAGTTTTCCTTCAAAGGAGTTGAATTTTCCGGAGACGGTAGAAATAACAAGGTGTTTTACTTTAAAACCTATCTCGGAGTGAGCGGGGTCGATTGTCCAAGTTGCCATAATGATTAAGTTTAGAATACAAAATTAATGTTTAAACATTGAATTAACCAAATTAATTTTTTTGAACAGATTGTCAACGAGTTAGAGTAAGTGGATTTATGTAAGTACAGCCCCTTCGGACTGATTGGAACTGGCTGAGCTGGTAAAAATGGGAATCATTTATATCTGCCTAAAGGATCGGTTTTGTAGATAGCGATATGTGCCGGATTTCCGTAACCGTAGTATTTTGCCTGCGACGCGGCAATGCGATAACCGCCATCACTCTCCTGTAAAATGGCTCTTCCGAATAAAAATTCGCCCATTTCGTATACTTCCTGGTTCCATTCCTCCGTACCTGCTGCAGTGAATTTATTGATCTCAAGCACTTTGGCATCTGTGGCATCAGCAAAGCCCGTGGTCACTAATCCACCATCCTGCGTTTCGGCTACTCCTAACGCAAACGATGACGTATGACCGTATGTGAGATTGCGGATCTCAGTGCCATCAGGACTCGTTTCAAACATTCGCTTGCGGTAAGATGTCCCTTCACTAGTGCCGACAAAAACATAATTCCCATTACTTTTCAGTATCAATTTTGAAGGCACGTCCAAACGATCATCACCATATGTTTTTTGCCAGATGACATCGCCTTGGGCGGATAATTTTAACAAGCAGAAATCAATTTGTATCGTGGATCCATTGAGGTACTGCTCCCATGTCATCCCCGATGTTTCTTTAATCCCAAGCGCAATAATTTCGTTTGATGCGTTAACCTGTACGTCATAGAAAAAACTGTAGAAAGACGACTTGAGCTCTTTTTCCCAAAGAATATTGCCGGATTGATCCAGTTTTGTGACCACTCCTTGCTGCTGAATATCCTGCTCCGGTGCTGCTCGTCCTCCAACAATAATGATCTGGCCATTTCCGTCCTGTTTTACGGACCGTATTTCTGATCCGCCGTCACCATTATCATAGCCCATGATCTTTTTATGCCATAACAGGTTGCCATTATTGTCGATGCTTAGAAGATTCCAATGGCTGGCCACAAGCACACCGGTCGACGATTCGGTTGCAGCGACATCCCATGCCGGCCCAACAGTATATGGATAATGTTTCTTCCAGATCTCGTTTCCTTCATAGTCTGTTTTCATCACGAATATCTGCCCTCCGTTAGCATAGGAGCCATCTATATAGGAAGATCCAACGATGATGTAAGATCCGTCCTGCATTTTTAACAACTGCTTGGTCTCGCCACCACCCGGATTAAGCGCATCCACATATTGGTCATAAGTATATAATTTCCTGAATCGGAGATAGAACTTTTCTGTGGTAAAGGAGAACGTCCTTTCTATCTTATTGTTTTTGGTATCCCTGGCTATCACTTTGCCATTATAACTCGTTAGCTCGGCAAGTTCCGTCAGGCTGGAACTTAAGCCAGTTAAATCCGCCACGATAAGTTTATTGTTTAACCAGATATCATAGCGTACTGTATCGTTTTCAGGGTCGATAGATTTTGTCCAGCTGATGACCACCCTGTTGTCAAATACGCTGTCGACTTTCACCGTAAAATCACCGGGCGCAAGGTTTTCAGGAGTGACCGGAGTACTTGGGTTACCAGATGGATCGCCCTTGGGTTTGGAACAAGCGCTAAAGAACCAAATTGTAAGAACAAAGAGATAAGGTGCCTTCATTTTATGTACAGTTTGTCATTTCGGTTGTACGTCATACTTCTGAACCCGTTTTTCGCTTGCTGAGGTTTGCCCAAAATTAATGGTGACAGCAGGTCTCTCCTGCTAAGAGATCAGAACAAACATACCAACCCCGAAATGTAGTACAAATCTTTTGTTTTGGCAACCGGGGCAATTGGGATATTGTGCTATGACCGAGGCAAAATAAAGCGCTTTTCCATCAGTATTTTTTGACGGTAATCAAACTTACAATCTTTGAAAAACGCATACGAACCTTCTGTTTGAGTATTATCTTTAGTGAAACTTGATCATGAACCCTGAAATCAAATCTTATAACATCTCCCAATCCACCGAGGATGCTGCCATCTGCAACACCCTCGCCCGCGAGATTGACAAATCCCTGAAAGAAGCAGAAAGCAAGATCTGGCACCGCCATCCCGTCTGGTTTCTTGATGGCAACCCTATCGTCGGTTACAGCAAGTTGAAAAACGAAGTACGGTTGCTGTTCTGGAGTGGCCAATCTTTTGATGAACCTGGCCTGCTACCGGAAGGAAGCTTTAAAGCAGCCGAAGCCCGCTACATTTCCAAAAAAGAGATCAATAAAGAAGATCTCCAGCGCTGGCTGGAAAAATCAAAAACCATCCAATGGGACTACAAGAACATTGTAAAGCGAAAAGGCGTTTTGATAAGATTGCCAGGTTAGCCTAACCTGGCCTGTAACGATTTACCCCTCCATGCTCTGATTAATAAACTCTACTACCGGTTGTAAAGTCTCAAACGCATTTACCGTTTTCTTTACCAGGTCCTTGCTGGTAAGATCAGCATCTTTGATCTCAATAGATGCAATAAAACTTTTCAGCTTTAAATACTCTGCTGCAGGATTGTCCGCTTCATATCCTTTGGGTAGCCGCACCAGCTTATATTCCGCTTCATGCGAAAGGTCGCCATAAACAGATTTGAATTTCTTTGAACCGATGATCTTCCTGAACTCGTCAAAATTATAATCAATCTCCTGGCGCACTTTGCGGAGAAATTCCGGCCCAGGCATCCAGATACCACCACCGGTAAAAGTTTGCCCGGGTTCAAGGTGGAAATAATAACCGGCAGACGAAGTGGTTTGTTTTCCGCCTCTATTCATCGCCGCTCCGAAATTGGTTTTATATGGTGATTTATTTTTTGAAAAACGGATATCGCGATTGATGCGGAACAAACAATCCTTTGCTACGAGGTTGTGGATGGTTGGATCTTTTTTTCCGTGTGTGTCAATAACCCGCTGAATAAATTGAATGAAATCAGCTTTGGCTGCTTCATATTTAGGGCGGTTGGCATCAAACCAGGGTTTGTTGTTGTTCTTTTTAAGACTGCGTAAGAATTGAAGTGTGCTGGATTGTAACATGATATTTCTATTGGTAGTTCAAGATTCAAAAGTAAAAGTTTATCGTACTGTAAACTCAAAAGAAGATTGTTCGGCCTCCCCACAGGTTTTTCCATACAACGCTTCGTATTTTATCCTGTAACCTTCTTCCCATTTTTTCAAAAGACTTTCTGTGCTATGCTTTCCTGTATTCCGGTTAGCATGTTCCGTATTCACTACATTGCATACAATGTTTACATACTTTGAACGTTCGTAACAGATCCCCTTTCGTTGTAAAAAAACAGGTGCATACAATTCATGCAAGGCCGATTCAAGGCTGTTAGGCCCTTTATATGCTGCCTGTTTTATCATTACGTGTATTTCCCTCGTATTATAAAATGTAGTGTCCAGCGATAAGGGATAAGCCCAGTCCGATCCTTCTTCCGCATTTGACCATTCCCAGCATTTCATACCCCGTGGTAAATCAAACCCCGCCGGTTGGATAAAAACCGGCAGCGCCTGTTCCTTCCCCTGTATATAGCAATAAGTAAGGTCCATCCCTTTGATCACACTTGGCACCACTTCAAAATAATTAAAGGGAAGAATATCCTGCAGATCAAACCGGTCAATAAAAAGACCATCATCCGTCATGAAGAAAAGCTTTGCGGATGTAATACTCTCCAACAGGTTTTCCAGATCTCTTTTAAAGTCTTGCTCCCTGATAAAATGAACGTCCTTAAACAACTGCTTCAGTTCTTCATAAGAACGGAAATGCCTTTCATCGCTGGTGGTGTAGAGAACAGTCAATTTCACCGGGTGGCTTACCTGTTCATAATAACTCGATAACAAAGCATGCAATTGCATAGCCCTGTCTTTGGAAAACACAATGGCTTCGCAACTTGTATCGGCATTTCCGTTCCCCAACATCATCTCCTGGTACAATGCAGTAATCGCAGGAATGATCTGTATTTCTTTCCTGAATACCGGCTTTGCAATACCCCTGATCAGTTGTTTTATCCTTTGCTTTATCACCTGGGCAGCAGTTTTAAAAATTCTGCTTCAGAAATGATCTTGATAGAATTGATCTTCTTTGCTTTTTCCAGTTTACTGCCGGCACTTTCTCCTACCACCAGGTAGTTAAGCTTGGCGCTTACTCCACTAACGATCTTGCCACCCTGCGCTTCCGCCATCGCTTCTGCTTCATCGCGCTTTAAAGTAGGCAGTGTGCCGGTAAACAAAAATGTCTGTCCTGCCAGGCTGCCGCTTCCTTCCGGTTGCCCTTTCTTTTCATTCTTTAAGGAAAGCCCCAGCTTCTCCAATTCTTTCAACATCTGGAGATTACTTTCATTACTGAAGAAATGATGGATGCTGCCGGCCACTTTCGGACCAATATCTTCCAGGTTTTTCAGATCATCTACAGTGAACTGACGGAAATCCATCAGATGATCGACTGCATGCGCTAAGGTTTTAGCTGTTGTTTCACCCACAAAGCGAATTCCCAATCCAAAGATGAGGCGATTCAATGGCTGTGTTTTGGATTTTTCAATAGCAGCTTTCAGGTTGTCTACTGATTTTTGCCCGAACCCTTCGAGCTTTCCGATCTTTTCAAAATCGAGCGTGTACAGGCCGGGAATATCTTTCAATAAACCAAGGTCATAAAACTTGCGGACGATAGCATCTCCAAAGCCGCGGATGTCCATCGCATCTTTACTGTTAAAATGAATGATGCGCTCCACCACCTGCGCCGGGCATTCAATATTGATACACCGCCAAACAGCCTCCCCTTCTTCTTTAAACAGTTTGCTATCGCAAACAGGGCAATTCTTTGGAAACTTTATATGCTTCTCATCTCCTTTTCTCAGCTCTGCCTGTGATTTTACAATATAGGGGATCACATCTCCGGCACGTTCTACCAGCACAGTATCGCCGATCATCAGGTCTTTTTCTTTGATCACTTCCTCATTGAAAAGGGAGATGGAAGAAACCGTAACTCCGCCGATGGGCACAGGTTGTATTTTGGCTACCGGTGTGATGGAGCCTGTTCTTCCTACCTGGAATTCCACGCCGAGAAGTTTACTTGTTCCCTGGCGGGCCTTGAACTTATAAGCAATGGCCCAACGCGGATGATGGGAGGTCATACCCATCTTATCCTGCAGGTCAAGGTCATTTACTTTTATCACCATTCCATCAATTTCATAGGGAAGACTATCACGGGTTTGTTCAAACTCCAGGCAATAATCAATTACATTCTGTATGCCTTTGAACACTTTTTTTTCTTTATTGGGACTGCGGAATCCCAATTCCCAGAGCAATTCCAGCGATTGGGAATGTGTAGTAAAAGGGAGGTCTTTGAGCGCGGAAGTGGTATAATAACTGATATGGTACACAAAAGCTTCCAGGCTTCTTTTTGACACTTCAGCGGGGTCTTTAATGCGCAATGTGCCGGAAGCTGCATTGCGGGGATTGGCGAGGGGAGCCAATCCTTGCTCTACCAGTTGCTGATTGTACCGTGCGAAATTGTTTTTATTGATCAGTACTTCTCCTCTTATCTCCACGGTTTGTATGCCATATTTGGAGAATTTGGCAGAAAGGGGAATGGAACGGATCTGCTTAACATTAGTGGTTATTTCGTCTCCTTCCACTCCGTTGCCGCGCGTTGCTCCACGCACCAGCATATCATCTTCATAGATCAGGGAGATGCTGCCGCCATCAAACTTTGGCTCCACACAATATTCGATCTCCTTAAGTCCGGTCAGCTCGCGGGCTTTCCGGTCAAAGTCGACCAGGTCGTCGGCATTATAGGAATTGTCGAGCGAAAGCATGGGCACCAGGTGCTGTGCTGTCGGAAAATCTTTTGTCAGACCCTTGGCCACCCTTTGGGTAGGGGAGTCAGGGGTGATCAGCGAGGGGTTTTCTTTTTCGATCCTTTCCAGTTCCTTGAACAATTGATCATATTCACCATCGGCGATTAACGGATCATTTAATACATAATAGCGGTATTCATGGAAGCGGAGCACATCTCTCAATTGACCGGCCTTGCCGGGCTCAATGGCATGTTTGGCACTGCTTTTTAATAAGGCAAGACTTTGTTTCTGGAGTTCTTTGGTAGCATCCTGGGTATACATATCCTTCAGTTTCAAAGTAAAGTTAGGGCCTCTTATTGAAAACCGGGATTAGGAATACCCGGTTTCGGTGATCAGGTTTTCCCACCAAGACGACAAAGGCCACAAAGATTATTTACCTTATTTATACACTACCCTAAGGAAGATGCTTTGACAATAATTCTTTGTGGCCTTTGTCGTCTTGGTGGGAAAATATTCAGGCTGGAGCCAATACCGGAGATTTTGTAAAACCGGTTAGGATTCAAGAGTCCAAAATTGATCTTTCAGTACAAACTGGAAAACTCCCGGAGTGAGTTATAACGGGATTCAAAGACGGAAAAATAATTAATGTGTTGTAAGTACATATTTGTATCTTCATTCCCGGTTTTGCCAAAACTGGTTTGTGCTGGCTGTTGCCCAACATGATTGGATCAGTATAAAGTTCAAAATAAAAAAGCAAAAATCACCCGTTAACACTGATGGTTTTGCATTTTGATGCTGAAATTGATTCCGACAGCCGCTTTAAAAACAAATTGTTTATATGAAACGATTGCTGCCGGGCCTGTTGGTCCTTCTTTGCGCCCCTGTATTTTCTTTTGCCCAGTTATTGACCTGGACGCCTGCTTTTCCCAAAGACAATGATAATATTACTATCGTACTGGATGCCACTAAAGGCAACCAGGGATTGAATAATTACAGCAACCCTAATAATATATATGTTCATATCGGTGTTACCACCAATCTGAGCAACAATGGCGGTCAGCAATGGTTGTATGTGAATGGCAGTACCGGGGCTTCCTGGGGCAGTGCCACCCCGGCTTTGAAAGCCACTTCCCTTGGTAATAACAAGTATCAGTATACCATTACTAATATCCGCAGCTTTTTTGGTGTGCCGGCAGGTGAAACCATTCAGAAAATTGGTATCCTGTTCCGTGATGCCAATGCCAATCCCGACCTGGTAAAGAAAGCGGCCAATGCTGATGGCAGCGATATGTTCATCCCCATATATACAAATGATGTGGCGATACGCTTTTCGGCTCCTCCTTTTCAACCCATATTTGTTCCTGCACCAGAGCCGCTGACAAAAACGGTGAATGATAATATTTCGCTCACAGCCAATTCAAATAAAGCTGCCACCTTGAACCTTTATCTGAATGGCACCCTGATACAGACTGCTGCAGGCGCTACAACCATTTCCGCCAATCCAACTCTCACCGCAGGCGGCAATACGACCATTATTGCTGAAGCAGTGGATGGTGCAACCGTTACAAAAGATTCAGTAAAATTCTTTGTAACCGGTGGCGTGCCTGTTGCGCCACTGCCCGCTGGTGCCAAGGACGGCATCAATTATTTGCCCAATAATACTTCCGTGGTCCTGGTCCTCTATGCTCCTGGTAAAAACCGTGTAAGTGTTATCGGTGAATTCCCGGGTAACAATTGGACGGAGCAGATCTCGAATCAAATGAACAAAACACCTGATGGCAATTACTGGTGGCTGCAAATTGATGGATTGACTGCTGGAATGGAGTATGCCTTTCAATACCTGGTGGACGGCACTTTAAAAATAGCTGACCCGTATACTGAAAAAGTGCTTGACCCTGCCAATGATGGCAGCATACCCGCTGATGTTTATCCCAACCTGAAATCTTATCCTGCCGGTCAAACAGGAATAGTAAGCATTGTACAAACCGCTGCGCCGGCGTATGCCTGGAAGAACAATAGTTTTAATGGCCCTGATAAACGCAATCTCATTATCTATGAAGTGTTGATCCGCGATTTCACGGATGCGCATCGCTGGCAAACCATGATCGATACGCTCAGTTATCTTCAACGCCTGGGCATTAATGCGGTTGAACTGATGCCGGTGACCGAATTTGAAGGAAATGACAGCTGGGGATATAATCCTTCTTTCTCCTTTGCCCCGGATAAATATTATGGCACCAAAAACAAGTTGAAAGAGTTTATCGATTCCTGCCACAGCAAACAAATAGCCGTGATCATGGACGTGGTACCCAATCACTGCTATGGCCAATCACCACTGGCACAGCTTTACTGGAATGCCACACTCAACCGCCCGGCAGCCAATAACCCCTGGCTGAATGAAGTGCAGCCCCACGCTTTTGGTTTTGGCAATGATTTTAATCATGAAAGTGCTGCTACAAAATACTTTTGGAAAAGGATGTTTGATTTCTGGTTGAGGGAATATAAAATGGATGGGTTCAGGATGGATTTTACCAAAGGGCTTACACAAAAACCATCCACCAATGATGCAGAGTTCAGCGCTTATGATCAAAGCAGGGTGGATATTTTAAGGACCTATGCGGATACGATCTGGAAATATTTCCCTTCTTCCTATATCATTCTTGAGCATTTGGCAGCAACCAATGAAGAGCAGGCACTGCAAAACATGGGCTTTTTGCTCTGGGGAGGCAAGCGGGAGAATGTGGCATACAATGAAGCCACGATGGGCTATAATGAAAATAATAAATCCAATTTCTCTTCTGTTGTATACAACAGCAGTGAAAGGGGATTTGCCAATCCTCACCTGGTAGGTTATATGGAAAGCCATGATGAAGAAAGGCTGATGTATAAGAACATTGCTTTTGGAAATTCTTCCGGCACCTATTCCGTCAAAAACGATTCTATTGCACTTCGCAGGATGGAAGCCGCTTCCAGCCTGTTCTTCACCATACCTGGCCCAAAAATGGTCTGGGAGTTTGGGGAAAGGGGATATGATAAATCCATTTTTGCCTGTACCGATAATAGTATTCCTCAACCTTACGGGAATGAGGAGTGCAAGCTGAGCCGGAAAGAACCCCGCTGGCAATATATGCAGGACATTAAAAGAAAACGCCTGTATGATGTAACGGCAGCATTGATCAAATTGAGAACAACACAAACAGCTTTGTTCAACAGCACTGATTTCAGCTATAACCTTGTCAATGCAGTGAAATATTTTAAGATCAATTCCACCGACCTGAACGCATTGGTAGTTGCGAATTTTGATGTGGTGTCTTCCAATGCAAGCGTAAGCTTTCAGGGCAGCGGCACCTGGTATGATTACCTCACCGGTGCGACCATTACAGCAACCGGTGCCCTGCAAACCATTCCGCTGCAGCCGGGCGAATACCATGTTTACCTTAATAAGAATATTGTAAACGCAGTAACTACTCCTGTTACGGATATTGACAGGCGCGATAATGTGCTTGCAGCAGTTGTTTATCCAAATCCAGCTTCGGCTGCTTCTGTGCTCAGGCTGAAACTGCCGGAAGCTACGCAGGTGAATGCTGAATTGCAGACCATACAGGGGCAGGTGATCCGCCAGGTTTTTTCCGGCAAGCTTAGTGCAGGAGAGCACAGGGTAGCTCTTACTGATAAAATCAATAATTTGGCGGCTGGTATTTACCTGTTGAAAATAAATGCTGACAGGCAACATCAATATATCAAGATCCTGATTCCATAACCTTATTTAATCAACTCTATATGGCGAAAGGCATTAATTTGAAAACGGCAGAGCTGGAAAAAATAAGCCACCTCGATTATTTCAATATCGCGGTGTCTGTAGACTGTGTCATTTTCTGCTATGAAAATAAAGAACTGAAAGTGTTGGTGATCAAGTCGGACCTCGAAGAGTTTTCCAATCTGTATTCCCTGCTGGGCGATCTGGTGCGGCTCGATGAAGACCTGGACACAGCTTCTTACAGGATATTGCAGGAAAGAACAGGAATGGAAGATGTGTACCTGGAGCAGGTGCATACTTTTGGCAGTGTTGACCGTCACCCTTCTGGAAGGGTTATCACCACGGCGTATTATTCATTAATAGACGCCAAGCACCAAAAACTCCGGTTGACAAATAATGATCTGCATTGGCATCCGGTAAAAAACATTAAAAAAATGGCTTTTGATCATAAAGCCATTCTCGACACCTGCCTGAACAGGCTGCGGGAGCAGGTGATGGAACATCCGGTGATATTCAACCTGTTGCCGGAGAAATTCTCCCTCCGGGAATTACAGGAGCTGTATGAGGCCATTCTTAGCGTGGAGCTCGACCGGCGGAACTTCCGGAAGAAGATCGCGATCAAGGATTGGCTGGTCGATCTCAATGAAATGGAAGAAGATGTGCCGCACAGACCCGGGAAATTGTACAAACTGAAACCTGAATTCAAGCGGAAGACCCTGCGCCGTAAAAGCAGCAACCAGCGTCCCCTGGTTGCCTGAGATACAGCAGGGGCTTGGCTTCGGAAAAAATTAATTTTTTTCCTGAAATAAAAATGCACTAACATTGTGTTCTAAATACACATTGTGTATTAACGAAACTGATTAGCTTAACAATTAACGATTGCTTATGTCCTGCAAAAATCTGCCTAAGGCATTGCTAGCATCTGTAATGCTATTTCTCTCTCTTTTCTCGTTCGCTCAAGACAAAGTGGTTTCCGGTAAAGTAACTGATGCCAGTGGGGCAGGGGTTGCGGGAGTCAATGTTACTGCCAAGGGCAGTACAACCGGAACGCAAACAAACCCGGACGGTACATACCGTATAACCGTACCTGCCGGTGTGAATACATTAGTATTCAGCTCTATTGGATTTACCACGCAAGAGCTTGATATTACCGGCAAAACAATGCTGGATGTGTCTTTGGCCACTGCAAGCACTTCGCTTGGCGAAGTGGTGGTGATCGGGTATGGAACCGCGAAGAAGAAAGATCTGACCGGTGCCGTGTCCGTGATCTCTTCAAAGGATTTCGTAAAAGGCCAAATCACTACACCTGAGCAACTCATTGCAGGTAAAGTAGCTGGTGTGCAGATCACTTCCAATGGTGGTGCACCTGGTGCAGGAAGCACGATCAGGATCCGTGGCGGCGCTTCGCTCAATGCAAGCAATGATCCATTGATCGTAATTGACGGTGTGCCGGTAGACAATAGCGGTGTTTCCGGTTCTCCCAATCCTCTTTCATTGATCAACCCAAATGATATTGAATCATTCAATATCCTGAAAGATGCATCTGCTGCTGCAATCTATGGTTCACGTGCTTCAAACGGTGTGATCATCATCACCACAAAAAAAGGCAGAAGCGGCAAGACCCGTTTCAATTTCAATACCCAGATATCGGCTGCTGTACCGGTTAACAAAGTAGATGTACTATCTGCCAATCAACTGAGGGATATTGTGAACAATAGCGAAAGAAGTGCTCAGTACAGTCCATTGCTCGGCGATGCCAATACTGACTGGCAGGACGAAATCTATCACACAGCTATCGCAACAGATAATAATTTAAGCATAACCGGGGCAACCAGGAATATGCCTTACCGTTTTTCAGTAGGCTATCTTAACCAGGATGGTATTCTCAGAACTGGCAACTTGCAGAGAACATCTGTTGGTATCAGTTTAAGCCCTAAATTTTTTGATGACCATCTGCGTGTTGATGTAAATATTAAGGGTTCTATATCCAAATCAAGATTTGCCAATACAGGTGCTATCGGAGCTTCGGTATTCTTTGACCCTACACAGCCTGTTTATTCCAGTAAGACATCCCAGTACATGGGTTATTTTGAATATCTTGATCCAAGCTCTGAAACAGGCCTGCTGGCGCTTTCTCCGAGAAATCCTGTTTCAATGCTGGAGCAGCGCAATGATCGCAGTACGGTACTTCGCAGTATTGGTAATATTGCCCTGGATTATAAATTCCACTTTCTTCCCGAACTGAGGGCCAACCTGAACCTGGGCTATGATTTATCGCAAGGCACAGGCAAAATTTCAGTGAATGACAGTGCTGCAATGTCTTATAAAAGGTTCAAAGACCTTTCCGGCGTCTATCATGGCGGGGTGAGAAACCACTACTCCCAGTATAAGGATAATGCAGTGGTTGAGTTTTATCTGAACTATGT
Source organism: Sphingobacteriales bacterium 44-61 (assembly GCA_001898405.1). GTDB lineage: Bacteria > Bacteroidota > Bacteroidia > Chitinophagales > Chitinophagaceae > Terrimonas_A. The sequence goes on along the minus strand of MKTW01000018.1, from coordinate 46,887 downwards.
AAAAGAATTGAAAGGAATATCCAGCCGTATTGATGTAACAGCAGGTACAGGTTATTACGATTTCATTACCACAACGATCAACTCGCCTGACTATACATCAGATGCTACGATTGTTACTTCTCCCAAGTTCAACCTCGACAAGCCACAGTATACATTGCTTTCCTACTATGGCCGTTTGAACTACGCCTTTAATGATAAATATTTACTGACAGCTGCAGTGCGTACTGATGGATCTTCCCGTTTTGCAAAAGACAACCGCTGGGGTGTATTCCCTTCCGCTGCCTTTGCCTGGAGAATGAGCCAGGAGAGTTTCCTGCGCAGCAGCAATGTGATCTCTGATTTGAAACTCCGCCTGGGTTACGGTGTTACCGGTCAGCAGGATGGAATTGGCTATTATGACTACATTTCTTATTACAACCTGAGCAATAATACAGCCCAGTACCAGTTGGGTAATCAGTTCTACAATCTCTACCGCCCGGGTGGTTACTATGCAGGCAGGAAATGGGAGGAGACCACTACATATAACGTTGGTCTGGACTACGGTTTATTCAACAACCGGATCAATGGTAGCATCGAGGTTTATTATAAGAAAACAAAAGACCTGTTGAACTCAATCGGACAGTCTGCAGGTACGAACTTCTCCAACACCATTGTGGCAAACGTTGGTGATATGGAAAACCGCGGTGTGGAATTCCTTGTGAATGCTGATGTGATCCGTCAGAAAGACCTGACATGGAATGTGAGCTTCAATGCTACGTATAACAAGAATGAGATCACCAAACTTACTATCTCAGATGATCCTACTTATCCCGGAGCGCAGTATGGCGGTATCTCCGGTGGTACAGGCCAGACGATCCTGATCAATTCAGTTGGATCTCCCCGTGGTTCATTTTATGTATACCAACAGATTTATGATAAGGCAACCGGCAAGCCAATCGATGGTTTGTTTGAGGACAGGAACAGGGACGGTATCGTGAATGATAAAGATCTTTACAGGTATAAGAACAGTGATCCCCGTTTCTTCTTTGGTTTCTCAACCGGGGTTACCTACAGGAAATGGAATGCTGGCTTTGTAATGAGGGCAAACGTTGGTAACTATGTTTATAACAATATCTTCTCTAATTCAGGGATCACCAATGCCATTTTTGCAAACGGCTTTGTAGGAAATGCTTCTGTAGAAGTACTGAATTCAGGACTCAGCGGAACAAAAAATGGTTACAGCCTTTCCGATTATTATGTACAGAATGCTTCTTTCCTGCGCATGGATAATATTAATATCGGGTACAGTGTAGGCCAGGTATTCCAGAAAAGGGCAACACTCCGTTTGAACGCAAACATTCAAAACGTGTTTGTGATCACTAAATACAAAGGCCTGGATCCGGAGATCAGTGGCGGTATCGACAACAATTTTTATCCAAGACCAAGAACTTTCGTACTTGGAGCAAACCTGGATTTCTAATTAACTGAAGAAGATTTAATCATAATCATAATCGTTTTTATGAATAAACATATTTTGAAAACAGGCAGTATCGCCTTGGTTCTGATCAGTCTGATCTCCTGTAGCAAAAAGCTTGACAGGCTGCCAACAAACGACGTAACCTCTGAGCAGGTGTACAGCACTTTTCAAGGTTATACGGAGGCTTTTGCAAAAGTATATGCCTCATTTGCCCTTACAGGAAATAGCGGCCCTGCAGGTAATGGTGATGTGCAGGGAATTGATGAAGGTACTTCTGACTTTGTCCGCCTGTTCTGGTGGATGCAGGAGATCTCTACTGACGAGGCTGTGGTTCAGGCTGGCTGGAATGATCCCGGTATCCATAATTACCATGCGATGAACTGGTCAGCCGATAATGTGATCCTGAAAGGGCTTTATTACCGTTCTTTTTACCAGATAACACTGGCGAACGACTTCATCCGCCAGTCAGCTGATGATAAACTCGCCCAAAGAGGCATCACAGGCGCCAATGCTGACGCAGTACGCAAGTATAAAACAGAAGCACGTTTTCTGCGGGCTTATCAATACTGGGTACTGATGGACATGTTCGGGAATGTTCCTTTTGTTACAGAAGCCGATGAATTGGGTTCATCCCTTCCAAAGCAGATCAAAAGAGCTGATCTTTTTGCATATGTGGAAAGTGAACTGAAAGCAATTGAAGGCGACCTGGTAAATGCCCGTCAGAATGAATATGGCCGTGCAGACAAAGGCGCTGCCTGGGCCCTCCTGGCACGTATTTATATCAATGCCGAAGTTTATACCGGTGCGGCAAAATGGAATGACGCTATTACTTATGCAAAGAAAGTGATCGATGCCGGTTATACATTGATACCTGATTACAGAGAACTGATGCGCGCAGATAACAATGTAACTAACACCAGCGAATTTATCCTGACCATCAACTATGATGGTAAAAGAACACAGGGGTATGGCGGCACTACTTTCCTGACCAATGCTTCAATTGGCGGCTCAATGATACCTGCGGATTATGGTACAAATGAGAAATGGGGTGGTATCCGTACAACCAAGAACCTTCCTGCATTATTCCCTGACGTGACCGGCGCAGCGGACAAACGTGCGCAGTTCTATACAAACGGGCAGTCGCTGGAACTTTCAGCAGACCCTGCCCCGGCTTTTACAGAAGGATATGCGATTACGAAATACAGGAACCTGACCAAAACCAATGCGAAAGGATCAGATCCGCTGTTCTCCGATATCGATTTTCCAATATTCCGCCTTGCAGAAATGTACCTGATCTATGCGGAGGCTGTATTGAGAGGGGGAACAACCGGTGACCTGGCTACAGCACTGGGATACATTAACACACTTCGTGGAAGGGCATATGGTAACACCTCAGGTAATATCAGCTCTACGCAATTGAATCTTGACTTCATACTTGATGAAAGAGCCCGTGAGTTTTACTGGGAAGGGTACAGGAGAACAGATCTTATACGCTTCAACAAGTTTGTAGAAGGATCTTACCTCTGGCCATGGAAAGGCGGTGTTGGTTCCGGCACAGCAGTACCTGCTTACCGTAAGCTGTTCCCGATCCCTTCCAGCGATATCAATTCCAATTCAAACCTGGCGCAAAACCTCGGTTATTAATCCTTAATACTGATCAACATGAAACATATATTCAACGGTCTGTGTTTGTCTCTGCTTATGGTAGCGGCGGCTTCCTGTTCAAAAGACGAGAACAAAATTTACAACGAAGGAGGAACGGCCCCGGTATTAACGGCCGATGTTGCCAATACCATCCCTCTTACTTTTGCATCGCAAGGCAGTGAAGCATTAACATTGAGCTGGACAAATCCTGATTACAGGTTTACAACAGGTGTAAGCTCTCAAACGGTTTTATACCAGATTGAGATCGATACAACGGGTGCCAATTTCACGAACCCGAAAAGACAAACTGTTTCAATAAGCGGTGGCCTGGAAAGATCATTCCTCCAGTCTGAACTCAACGATTATTTGCTGAATACACTTCAACTGGTGCCCGATATGCCACATAATATCGAGATGAGGGTTAAAGCTTCATTGGCGACAGGCGCATTGCTGCTTACTTCAAATGTGCTGAAGTTTACAACCACCCCATATAAAATTCCTCCCAAAGTTGCTCCACCGGCAAGCGGTCAATTGTACATTACTGGTGATGCAACCCCTCTCAGCTGGCAATGTGGCTGCCCTACAGATGTAGCGCCCGCTAATCAGACTTTCACCAAGGTTTCAGAAACAGTGTATGTGCTGGAGAATATTCCCCTGAATGGCGGCAAATCTTATCTCTTCCTTCCGGTATATGGTAGCTGGGATGCCAAATTTGGATTTACAGGTGAGAAAAATAAGAACAATGTGGATGGAGACACATTCAAGGCAGGTGGAGAAGATATGATGGCACCAGCAAGTGGTAATTATAAGATCGAGGTCAATTTCCAGATAGGCCGATTCACTCTAACCAAAATATAACCTCATTAACGATTACATATGAAAGCAATAATAAAAATAGGATCACTTTTCACAGGCTTTGCGCTGATGCTGGCTTCATGTGACAAAGTAGACGATCTTCCTAATTATGGAAGTGGTAAAGCTCCTGTGTTGACAGCTTCTGCCACTACCATTGCTGCGGCGCCTGCTGATTCCAACAATACAGCCCTGACGCTGAACTGGACAAGCGCAGACTATGCCACAGACAGCAATCACATGAAATATGTTGTGCAGATTGATTCAACAGGGAAGAATTTTGCAAGAGCTGTTTCAAAAGAGATCACCCCAGGACTGAATACAAGTTATACAGCGAAAGAACTGAACAATATCCTGCTTGGCTTTGGTTATGCATTCAACGCTCCTGTTGACATGGAAGTAAGAGTTATTTCTTCTTACCTTAATAACAATGAACGGCTGATGTCGAATGTGGTCAAGATTAAAATGACGCCATATAAGGTCCCTCCCAAAGTGCCGCTGCCAACTTCAGGAAAATTGTTTATTGTAGGTAGTGCTACTGCCGGAGGTTGGAGCAATCCTGTTCCGCTGCCTGCACAGGAACTTACACGGATAAGCGAAACAACTTTTGGCGGCATATTCCAACTGAATGGCGGCCAGGAATTCCTTCTATTGCCGGTAAACGGCGATTGGGGCCATAAATTTTCTGTAAAGGACAACACGGTACCGGGCTTGAATGGTGGAGGAGATTTTGGGTATGATCTTGCTCAAAACTTTCCCGGACCAACCGATGCAGGATTGTATAAGATCACTGTCGATTTCCAGGCTGGTAAATTCAAGGTAGAACCATTCACACAACAGCATGGCCTTCCTTCAGCATTATTCATTGTGGGGAATGCCACACCCGGCGACTGGAGCAATCCTGTGCCAACACCTTCTCAAGAGTTCACCAGGATCAACTCAACCCAATTTGAACTTGCTTCAATTGCACTGGGAAATAATAAAGAATACCTCCTGCTTCCGGAGAACGGTAATTGGGGTATGAAATTTGGCGTGAAAGACAACACAGAAGCAAATATCAAACTTGGTGGCACATTGGTTCCTGAAGGACAAAACATTCCAAGTCCAGAGACTGCCGGTAATTACAAAATAACTGTCGACTTTTTCGATAATTCATATAAGCTGACCAAACTGTAACCAGGTTATGGTCAGTACGAAAGCAAAAAACTCCGGGATCATTTCCGGAGTTTTTTGCTTTATTGTTTGGCAGAACTGAAACTGTCAGCGAATAGAAGATTGATGATCGATGATAAATTGAATGATATCTTCAAGCGATGTATTGATCCGGGAAAGGGCGTCATTGATATCATCCCTGCTCACATTTGCTGCAAAGCTTTTCTCTTTCAGCCGCTTTTTCACTCCTTTTACTTCCATGCCATCATATCCTTCGGGGCGCATTAAACTGTAAGCATGTATAAGCCCGCTTAACTCATCAAACACATAGATCATTTTATCCATCGTGTTTTCCGGTTCTACGCCAAAATATTTAGGCCCGTGCGAAGCAATGCAATGGATCACTTCAGGATCGATCTGCCGGCGCTCCAGCTCTTCGATAATGACACGGCAATGATCATCGGGGTGCTTCTCCCAGTCTGCATCATGCAGCAGCCCTGCCAGCTCCCATTTGAGGGCTGTGGCGGCATCGGCATTCTCCTTTTCGATAGCCCAGGCTTTCATTACTGCTGCTACCTGTTTCATGTGCAAGCGTAGTCTTTCATTGGGCACCCATTCTTCGAGCAGGGCATTCGCTTCTTCGATCGTCATCAGGTTTCCGTTATTCCTGGGGTCGCCAAAAACAGAGCGGCCGAGCTGGTAAATAGCCATTGGGGTTAATTTGTTTTAGTGCTCCAAGTTACAGGTAATTTTATTGTTGGATGACTGATGTTCGAATGACTGGTGCCGGCTTGCGTGTTTATTCGAACATCGGTCGGCAGTCATCAGCCATCAAACATCAGCAATCGGCAATAGCTTACCTTTGCGGTATGAGCGAAGAGATTTATAAAGGACATATTTCATTTGTGAATTACGAGAAGCATTTTGCCACAATTGATTATGTGAAAAATGGCAAAGCTAGGTCGGTAAACTGCAAAACTCTTGACGCAGACGGAAAAAAGCGGCATCATTTCAGGATGGGGGATAATGTACAATTCCAGCTCCGGCTTTCGGACAGGGGCGATAAAATGACTGCCCACAATGTGAAATTCCTTTATAATACCCAGTTGGAAGTGTTATTGAACAAGGCTATGGTAGAGAACCGTTTTGCCGGTTTCCTGAAAAAAGTGGATGATGAATGGCTGATAAAAGAACATGGCAGTTATATCTTCTTTCCCCTCCGGCTTTCCAGGTGGGAGAAGCCGCCGGCAGAGCAGGCGCTGAATGAAGTGATCAGTTTCAGTATTCAGAACCTGGATAAACCCAACCAGTTGGTAGCCGAGTTATTTTCCCATGACTTCATACCTGAATACCGCAAGGCGCAACAGTTATACAAGGATAAAAAGCCTGTAGAAGCAACAGTGGTGCGGGTTTCGCCTTATGCCGCATACCTGGAGATATTGGAGGGAAAAATACAATCCAAGATCAATCTGAAAGAAGGGCAAGGGGAGATGAAGGAAGGGGATAAGCTGGAAGTGGTTATTACTTATCTCAGTCCTCAGCGGATAGTAGTTGAAAAAGCAGGGGACTAGGATTGCAATTTATATTCTTTTGTGAGCTTATCAGCTGGAATACGGAGCAGTTTGCTGAACTTTCTGACATTGCGAGATTCAAATGGAAGGTTGAAATGCAGTCAGTTAATAGGAAAATAAAAAAGCAACGAAAACTCGTTGCTTTTCTTTATGTTAGAAGTTTTTTTACCATCCGCTTGCCTCGCAAAAAAGTGCTGCCATAATGATAGATTTTAGTTGTGTAAATGGGTTGGCTAGTAACGCTTTGTGTTTTGAAATTATTGCTTTTGATTTATAGATGTATTAGAACGCCACTTCGCTGCAAGTTCGGTAAATTTTATCCACACATTGGCATTATTATATTTCTTCCGACGATACTGTATATAAAAATCGTAGTCGTTAAGATAAGAAATAAAAATGCTACGAAAAAATCCATGCATAAAGTCCTCATCATGAATATCTTCTGAAATGCCTAAGGATAAGCATTCTAAATAATTGAATATAGATAGCAGCGCCGCTCGAGCTTCTTCATTACTCTCAAGCAATTCAGAAAACTCTTTTGATTTATTTTCATCAATAAGGTGTTTATTCTCCTCATACAACTTTTTCGTAATCTTTAAATTATGGACAATTGCATCTTTATGCCATTCTGATGCAATTTGGAAAGAGGCTTGTTTTCTTGCTAATATTCTGTCTTTCTTATACTTATAATAATTAATCTCATAATTGAGAATTGCATAGAAAATACCAATAATTATTGAACCACAAGTTAAAACAGTAGCAATATTCTTGATTCTATCCACGGGAAGGGATGTATTCCAGGCAATAAAGGCAAATACGATAATTGCTCCAACAGCGGCAATTACCCAAATCATCCTATAAAAGAAAAACCATTGAACTGTAGCATTAATAGCTTTTTCAAATCCGGTGAGGGAATACGAGCTATCCTTAATTCGGCGACTAGACATGATGGTGATAAGGTTTCTGACGACTAAATATATAAAACAGCTATGATATAGAATTCAATTAGGGTATTTATATATACCTACTCTCAAACCATTCTCTCAAAAAATCCTCCTCAGGATCTGTCAAAGTCTCCCTTTTCACCGTCAAAATGATAATTCCCGATCAATCAACTGTTTCTCCGGCCGACTGTAAATTTTTCCCAAGTTGTATATAGATGTCAATTAATTCTCTCTGGCCTACAATTATCATATTCTTTGTCCAAAACTAAACTGATAGAGAAAATGAACCATGGGAAAAACAACGCCCAAAACTGTTTTTTCCTGAAAAATGAAGGCTAAGGAGTTTACAAAAGGTCAGGCAAACTAAAAACGAGCCGGCTAATTGCCAACTTTCGAGGTGATGAATTTCATCGGATAAAAATTTTATTGAAAATCATTTAGTTACAAAGGTGTCTTTCAAAATTAACCTTCTTCTTTTTTGGAACTTCCCTCACTTCACACCTATCTTTGCAGCCCCAAATCAACCCTTGGGAATTTTTAAATCTGTCGCCGGGATAGCGGCGGCGTAAAAAGAAATCATAATGAGCAAATTACATTTTACTACCAAACATGCGAACGAGGCTACCGTTAAACGCGACTGGTATGTTGTGGACGGTACTAATCAAACCGTAGGACGTATGTGTGCCAAAATTGCTGCGATCCTGCGCGGTAAGAACAAGGCATACTACACGCCTCATGTTGACACTGGTGACTATATCATCGTGACCAACGCTGAGAAAGTTGTTTTTACCGGCAATAAGCTGGAGCAGAAAATCTATGACCACTTCACTGGTTATCCTGGTGGTCTGAAAGAAGAAACTGCTGCCAACCTGCAAAAACGCCGCCCAGAAGTGGTGATCGAAAGAGCAGTAAAAGGCATGCTTCCTAAAAATCGCCTCGGCCGCAAAATGTACAAGAAACTTTTTGTGTATGCCGGCGCTGAGCATCCGCACACTGCACAACAACCTAAAGAGTTGAAATTCTGATCCCCAAACAAAAATTCAAACATTCCAAATAATATATAATGGAAAAGCAAAAAAATGGTGTTGGTCGTCGTAAAGAAGCTGTGACAAGGGTTTTCCTCACAAAGGGAGACGGTAACATCACAGTTAACGACAAAGACTACAAAACATATTTTTCACTGGTTTACCTGCAAAACCAGGTAGAACGCCCTTTCAAAACAATTGATGCGGTTGGCAAATTTGATGTAAAGATCAATGCTTCCGGCGGTGGTGTGAAAGGCCAGGCAGAAGCTGCTATGCTGGGTATCTCCCGCGTACTGGTTGAACTGAACCCTGAGTTCCGTCCTGCACTGAAAGCAGCCGGTCTGCTGAAACGTGATCCCAGATCTGTTGAACGTAAGAAATTCGGTCACAAAAAAGCCCGTAGGAGCTATCAGTTCTCTAAACGTTAATGTTTATTACTGGTTGCGACCTGTATTCACAACTATCATCAATTATTATAATACAAGACAATGGAAAATAATACATCCTTACAACAGCAGCTTCTGGAAGCAGGTGTTCATTTCGGTCACCTGAAAAAGAAGTGGAACCCCAAGATGTTGCCTTACATCTTTGCTGAAAAGAAAGGTATTCACATCATTGACCTCAACAAAACTGTTGAGTGCCTGCAGGAAACTGCGGCTGCCATGAAACAGATCGCCCGCAGCGGTAAAAAGATCCTGTTCGTTGGTACAAAGAAACAAGCGAAAGACATCGTGAATGAATGTGCCAGAAGAGTGAACATGCCTTTTGTTACTGAACGTTGGCTGGGTGGTATGCTGACCAACTTCAACACTGTCCGCAAGAGCGTAAAGAAAATGCAGAGCATTGAAAAAATGCTGGGCGACGGTTCTTTCGACAGCATCACTAAAAAAGAGCGCCTCACTTTGAGCCGCGATAAAGATAAAATGGAGAAAGTATTGGGTGGTATCGCGCAACTGGGCCGTGTACCTGCCGCTTTGTTCATCGTTGACATCGGCCATGAGCATATCGCACTGGCTGAAGCAAAACGCCTGGGCATCTCCACTTTTGGTATCGTTGATACCAACTGTGATCCCAATAAAGTAGACTTCGCTATTCCTGCGAATGATGACGCTACCAAATCAATCGCTATCATTGTTAACTACCTTACTGCTGCAATCGCTGAAGGTTTGGCTGAGCGCCAGGCTGCTAAAGACGACGAAGCAGAAGAAACAAATGACGACGATAAAGAAAAAAGAGCAGCACGCCTCGAAGCAGAAGCTCAGGCTGAATCAGGCCGCGGACGTGGTGCTGGTGGCCGTGGCGGCGGACGCGGTGGTAACACTGGCGGTGGCACCGGAGCCGGTGGCGGTCAAAGACGCCGTACTGGTGGCGGTGTACCCGGTGGCCGTGGCCCAGGTGGTGGTAAAAGATAAAAAAAGTTTAATTGTTTGATAGTTTAAAAGTTTAAGGTTATCCCGAATTTCGATAACCTTAAACTTTTAAACCTTAAACCCTTAAACCGGCTGAACCCGATTATTTTAATTTAAACTATTGAGTATATGAGCACCGTAACAATAAGTGCACAGGACATTAATAAGCTCCGCCAGGCAACTGGCGCCGGCATGATGGATTGCCGCAAAGCATTGACTGAAACGAATGGTGATTTTGAAGCTGCTATCGACTGGCTGCGTAAGCATGGCCAGAAAGTTGCTGCTAAAAGAAGTGACCGCGAAGCAAAAGAAGGTGTGGTGATTGCTCAAACAACTACCGACAACAAATCCGGGATCGTAGTTTGTGTAAGCTGCGAAACGGACTTCGTTTCCAAAAACACAGATTTTGTTGCTTTCGTGCAAAGCATCGCTGATGCTGCTATTGCCAACAACGTTAATTCTGTTGAAGAGCTGAACGAAGCATCTATCAACGGTACTAAAGTTTCTGCACTGATCAATGATAAACTGGCTGCTATCGGTGAAAAGATCGGTATCACTAAATTTGAAAGGGTAAATGCTCCTTATGTAGCCTCTTATATCCACGGCGCTTACCGTATTGGTGTGCTGGTTGGTCTTAGCAAAGAAGCTGTTGAAGTTGGTAAAGACGTAGCAATGCAGATCGCTGCGCTGAACCCTGTAGCAGTTGATGCAGATAATGTAGCTGCTGATATCGTTGCCCGCGAAAAAGCAATCATCGTTGACCAGATGAAAGCTGATCCTAAAATGGCCGGTAAACCTGAAGAAATGATCTCTAAGATCGCTGAAGGTAAACTGGGCGCATTCTTCAAAGAAAACACCCTTACTGCACAGCCTTTTGTGAAAGATGCTGGTATCAGCGTGGGTGAATACCTGAAGCAGTCTGGCGATGTGAAGGTAACTGAGTTCAAAAGAGTAGCCTTAGGTTAATCTTATAAAAGAATAAATTGCAAAAGCTGCCCCTGAACCGGGCAGCTTTTTTGCTTATATTCGCAGCGCAAAAACATCTACTGCATGCTTCCTAAGTACAAACGTATTCTGCTGAAACTTTCCGGTGAATCTTTAATGGGCGACAAAAATTTTGGGATGGACTCTGCGGTGATTTCCCAATATGCCCAGGACATCAAATCCATTACAGATCTGGGAGTGCAGGTAGCGATCGTGATCGGTGGTGGTAATATTTACCGGGGAATGAATGAAGCGGAAACGGGTATTGAGCGGGCGCATGGTGATTATATGGGTATGCTGGCCACCGTGATCAATGGGATGGCCCTGCAGGCTGGACTGGAAAAAGTAGGCGTTTACACCCGCCTCCAGAGCGCTATCAAAATGGAGCAGATCGCAGAACCTTATATCCGCCGCCGCGCTATCCGCCACGTGGAAAAAGGACGTGTGGTGATTTTTGGCGCAGGCACCGGCAATCCTTATTTCACCACCGATACAGCCGGTTCATTAAGAGCGATCGAGATCAATGCAGATGTGATATTAAAAGGCACCCGGGTAGACGGCATTTATACTGCCGATCCAGAAAAAGACCCTACCGCCACGAAATACGATACCATCACTTTCCAGGAATGCCTTTCTAAAAATCTTCGTGTGATGGACATGACAGCTTTTACACTTTGCATGGAAAACAATCTTCCTATCATTGTTTTTAACATGAACAAGGAAGGAAACCTTCGCAGGGTGGTAACAGGCGAGAAAGTAGGGACTCTGGTGAGAGGTTGATTTTCGAACATCGGCCAACAACCCCTTACTTCCTGAATGAAGGGTTTAAATTCTTTCCGAATTCTGAATAAGGAATGAAAATAATGATCTCCCCCATGGCAAATGGCCCTATTTCATAAGGGGCATAACCGAAGCCGATGCCAGTGCCGGTAAGAAAGAAGTTCTTGTTAGCCTCCAATTTATCATCAAATAAACCGCCTTCGGTAAGAGGGGCATTGGCTGAAAGCCCCCAATCTTTCCGGAAACGCTTTGCCAGTAAGGCATTCAACTGCTTTTTTCCGGCAGGGTTGAGCACCTGGGCCAGCGTGTATTGCTTCCCTGTGGCGGGGTTAATGCTGATATAGTTGGTATTATAGTTTCCATGCGCTCCCCCGGTATATGCATAGTTAAAATCAGCTATGGTGAGGATGGTGGGGGAATGATATACTATCAATAACCGGGTGGTAACGTCCTGGGAATACCCGGAGGAAAAATTCACCAGATCGCTATCAGGTACTGCTTTATTGTCTTTCAGGTATTCTGACAGGAAACTCTTTTTTTCAGCCAGCAGATAAGGGCCAATATCAACAGGGCTGTTTTTAGCCCCCAATTCAGTTGCAATTATTTTTTTCAGGACTGTGATCGCGGCAGAACTTCCTTTAGGCCAAACTGTTGCAGCCTCAAAGCTTGCTACAGGGGATTGTTCCATTTTGGGGCGGAGTTTTTCACTGCCTGAAGTGTAAACCAGGTCGAACCGCAGACCAGTCGATTGGTCCCCGGCAGCCTTAACCTGTAGCTCCCCACCCGAAGCTGAGAGGTCCTTCTTCCATTTGCCTTTTAAGGAGTCTCCCTGCAGTGTTAAGGTAAATAATTCATTTTCAGCTTCAACACGGGGAGAGTAACCAAGCAGTTTTATCCGCCCGGAAGAACTGGTATCTTCACCCAACAGCGACAAGGGCTGCTGCATATTGTTATAGTAATAATATCCTGAATAAGTGTGGTCCAGCTTGTGCAAATGCAACGTAAATGGATATTTATCAATGGTTCCTTTAAAACATTTATACCAATAAGCATCCTGCGCCGGAGCCATTTTGGTAAGGCTGAAAAGAATGATAAAGAGGATCACATATCGGAAATTTACCATTTTGGGAAGAATACTTTTATTAATTAAATATACCGATTATCTTGTGAGCCCTTCTTGTGAAAGATTAAAAATGCCATATCCGCCATTTTAATTTTTATAGTTTCAGAATCTTAACACCACCATGTTATGGCTGCCAGTCTTACCCTGTCCGTAGTTGAAATTGTCGTGCTATTGCTCGGAGCTATCATCCTGGGCATCACCATACATTTTTTTATCACCAGCCGGAAAAATCTGCGCATACCTAAAGAAGAATCCGGAAGCAAGGCCGACCTCGCACGCAATGAATGGAAGCTGAAATATTTTAATGACATGGAGATAAAAGAAAGGGAAATAACTGCCCTTACGAACCGTGTCAATATTGCTGAAGAGAATGCAGATGAGTTTGCGATTGAACTGGAAGAGTTGAAGAAAACAAACAAATCACTGAAATCAACGATCGAAACAACCCGCCAGGCAACCGCCCCGGACGAAAATATACAGCAACAGATCGCAGCATTAAAAGAAGAAAACAGGGACCTGCAGGAGCAGGTGGCTTATGCAAAACAGGTACTTGCAGAAAGCAATCGTAAAGAACAACAGCTCATGAGGCTGAGGGAGGAAAACGATCAATTGCAACAACAACTCAGGTCTGCACAGCAGCATAACCACGAAGAAGAAAACAATCAATCTTTGATCGCCGGCCTGAAAGAACAAAATGATCAGCTGAGGCAGCAGTTAATCGAAATGTCGAGACAGGCAAGCAGCCAGGATGAAAGTGCGCAACACCTGATAGCAGAGTTGAGAGCTCAGAACCAGCAATTGCAGGAAGAATTATCTGCCGGCAAACAGGCAGCCGAAGAGCCGGCACATCCACAGGATGATTATCTCAACCGGCTGATGGATGCGAAACGCTCTTTGCTGGAACATAACCAAAAGATCAATGAGTTGCTGGGAAATATCGAAGTGATCAAAGAAAAAGAAGAACTGCAGCAGGAAATGGCTAAAACAAATGAGGAGCTTGCCGGCCAGATCGATCATATGCGCCAGCAACTGGCCGATAAGGAATCGGAGATCAATACGATCCGCCAGAAAGAAACGCTGACCAAAGAAATGAGCGCTATGCTCGACCATGCATACAGCGACTTCAATATTTTACAGGATAAAATACATAAGCTGGAAGCACAACTCACTTCTTCCCGCATGCAAAGCCTGGAATTTGAAGATCTGAAAGAAGAGCATATCAAACTTAACAGCGATATAGAGCGGTACCGGCAAAAAAGCCAGTCGCTTACCGCAGAAAACCTGCAACTGCAACAGGAATTGAATATCACAGAGGACAAACTGCGGGAAGCAAATCTTCAACGCCAGCAATTGCAAAAGAAAGTGACATACCTGGAAGAGATCAATAACGATCTGCAACAGGTTTCCGATGCAAATAAAAAGCTGGAAGGGCAATTGAGGCGGATCGGAGAGCTGGAAAGCATGCTTCACCTGGTATCGGAAGAGAGGGACCAGCTAATGCAGAAACAACAGCCATCGCAGCACCCTCCCTTTTCGTGAGGTTCCCTCAAAGATTGGAATTTTTATTTTCCCACAAAGCCACGAAGAGTACAAAGAGATTATCAAACCTATTCTTTGTGCTCTTCGTGGCTTTGTGGGAAAAACATATAATCTCACCGTGGGAAATAAGCTTGTACCTTTGCGGGCAAAACCCCTTCTATGCAGTCAGATATAGCAGGTATCCGCAAAACCTACGCCCGTCAAAGCCTCTCAGAAGCAGACATTGATAAAAATGCTATCGTGCAATTTGGCAAATGGTGGCAGGAAGCCGTGGATTCGCAGATCGATGAAGTGAATGCGATGACGCTGGCTACTGCTTCGTCCGACGGGATCCCTTCTGCACGTATCGTATTGTTGAAAGGATTTTCGGAAGAAGGGTTTGTTTTCTTCACCAATTATAATAGCTACAAAGGCAAACAGCTTACTGAAAATCCGAAAGCCTGTCTGGTATTTTTCTGGAAAGAGCTGGAACGCCAGGTAAGGATAACAGGTATTATCAGGAAAGTGTCTGCTGCCGAAAGTGATGAGTATTTCCATTCAAGACCAGTGGGTAGCCAGATAGGCGCAGCAGTGTCGCCGCAAAGCAGCATTATTGAAAGCAGGGAATGGCTGGAAAAGAAGTATGAAGAGATGGAAAAGAAGACGGGCAATGGCGCTGTTGAAAGACCTTCTCACTGGGGTGGATATGTTCTGACGCCGGTGCTGATCGAATTCTGGCAGGGAAGGCCTTCCAGGCTGCATGACCGTTTTGAATATTCTTTGCTGGAAAACGGAAGCTGGAAAGCAGAGAGATTGGCCCCTTGAGGAGTTTAATAATATTTAAAGGTTTAAGTGTTTAACAGTTTAAGGTCCCGATCATCCGGTATAAACTGATAAACACTTAAACCTTTATTCTTTTAAGCCTTCTTTTTAGCGGCTGCTTTTTTGGCGGGTGACGCTTTTTTAGCAGGACGGCTTTTGCCGAAAGAGCCTTTGAAGCGTTTTCCTTTAGCGGTTTTTTTATCTCCTCTACCCATAATTAAGTTTTAAAGATTGATCAGATTAGTTGCGAAGTTAATAAAAAAGCCCCGGTACTGACTAAGCACTGGAGCTTTTAATGTGTTGAATAGTTCAATTACAGTTTGGCGGAAAGTTCTTTACCAGCTTTGAATTTGGCAACTTTGCGGGCTTTGATCTTGATCACGGCACCAGTCTGGGGGTTGCGGCCATTGCGAGCTTTTCTTTTTGAAACGGAAAAAGTACCAAAGCCAACCAGTGTAACTTTGCCGTCTTTTTTCAGCGTTTTGGTAACAGCGTCTACAAAAGAATCCAGCGCAGCATTAGCCTGTGTTTTGGTGATACCTGCATCGTCAGCAAGTTGCGCAATTAATTCAGCTTTGTTCATAATCTTGTTTTTTAGGTATTTAGTAACGGCGACAAAATTATATGCTTTTTGATACCGGAAAAAATTATTTATCTTTTTTACCAACAGATAACAATTGGCCACAAGCCGCGCGGAGTAAGGATTTTAGCGAATTTTCGCATTGGTGATTTTACGAGTGAATTTCCGCTGATCCTTTGAAACCCTCTACAGTACTATGTTTCACAGCGCACCCGCTGAAATGCAGGCGGGTAAAGGATTCCAGAGGAATATACAATTGTTTTTGAACCGGCAAAATTAATAATTAATGTTTTGCACACTCAATTCACAACCTGCAGCACTGATCGGAATGAGATAACATTGCTGCCCCATTTTGCGAGAGCTGTTTTTCTTTTTTCTTCGGAAAAATTTTCGATATAACGGTTGTATAATGCCTTGCTTTCTGAAAAGAATTGTACAGCATAGGTAGGCCCTTCTGTTTCATCCACTTCAATTAAACGTAAAATAACGGCATGCGTAAAGCATCCTGTGCCAATGATATCCGGAATATGTTCTTCCTTCATCCATTGAAGCCATTTGTCTGCAACCGGCTCTGCTACTTTGGTGGTTACATTATAAACAATGGCTTCCTTAACTTCTGGACCCATATAAATAATCTTGAGTAATGATAAAAGGCTGTACTGTTATGGTTTCAGCTCCAGGTACACCGGGCAGTGATCTGAATGTTTAACATCAGGATAAATCTCTGCTGCTACCAGGTTTTTCTTAAGCGGTGCGGTTACATTGATATAATCGATCCGCCAGCCTTTATTGTTCAACCTTACAGAAGGAAAACGCTGGCTCCACCAACTGTAGCGGTGGGGTTCTGCATGAAATTCCCTGAAAGTATCAACCCAGCCACTGTCAAGGAATTTGCTCATCCATTCCCTTTCTTCAGGCAGAAAACCGGATGATTTTTTATTGCCTTTAGGATCATGGATATCGATTTCCTTATGTGCGATATTATAATCACCGCAAACGATCAGCCTGGGATACTTTTTTTTCAGTTTATCGAGATAGGTATAAAATTCATCCAGCCATACATATTTATACCCCTGCCGCTCATCGCCACTGGTGCCGGAAGGGAAATAGGCATTGATAAGCCGGACATCACCGAAATCAAGCTGTATCACCCTTCCTTCATCATCACTGATCTTATGGCCAGTGCCATATTCCACATTGTCAGGCTTGATCTTGCTGAAAACAGCCACTCCGCTATATCCTTTTTTTTGTGCGCTGAACCAGTAATCCTCATATTGAAGATCATTGAAGAGCTTGTAATTCACATTATCCTTTACCGCTTTGGTTTCCTGAATGCAGATGATATCTGCAGGATCGGTTTTCAACCATTCTATAAATCCTTTGTTAATAGCAGCACGGATGCCATTGACATTATAACTGATGATGCGCATAGCTGGTTTATTTAATCGTTCAAAGTACAGGATAATTTTACTCCTGCCCAAATCCATACTGTTTGACCCGAAATGTTTTATTTTTAATTCTTTTTCAAAGTTCTTCTTATGAGTGATACAGACAGAATCATACCTGCCAAAGAACATATTTTCCTGGATGGGCCTAAGAGCCGGGGTTATGAACTGGGATTTGCCTTCCGGGTTTTCAGACAATTTATCAAGGGATTCCGCGCCCTGCATTTTATGGGGCCTTGCATTACCGTATTCGGTTCTGCACGTTTTAAAGAAGATCACCCCTATTACCAGCAGGCCCGGGAATTCGGCAAGCGGATCGCAGCCCTGGGTTTTACTACCATGACGGGTGGTGGTCCCGGTATTATGGAAGCAGCTAATCGCGGTGCTTACGAAAGCGGAGGGGCATCCGTTGGTTGTAATATCCAACTCCCTTTTGAACAGAAAGAGAATCCCTATCTCCATAAATCCGTGACCTTCGAGCATTTCTTTGTACGAAAGGTGTTGCTGATCAAATATTCCTACGCATTCATCATTATGCCCGGTGGCTTTGGCACCATGGATGAATTTTTTGAAACGCTTACGCTGGTGCAAACCAAAACGATCACGCAGTTCCCCATCGTTTTATTTGGAAAAGAATACTATCGCGAACTGCTGGAAACCATTGAAGACATGGCGAAAAAAGGCACTATTGCAAAAGAGGACATGGAACTGGTATTGGTTACAGACGATATGGATGAGGCCATGGCACATATCCACAACTATATTACCACAAACTATAAAATAAAGCCAAGAAAGCGGTTGTGGTGGCTGTTCGAGAAAAGATAATAGATGGTGGGCAATGGCTGTCAGCCTGGTTTTAGCAGTAAATCATCCGGTGCTTACTGTAATAAGATGATCGTTCCTGCAATGATCAATGAAGCGCCGGTGAGCACTTTCCAGTCAATCGGTTCTTTCAGAATAAGAAAAGACAGGTCAATGGCAATGGCCACGCTCAGTTTGTCGATGGGGGCTACTTTTGAAACCGGCCCCTGGGCCAGGGCTTTGAAATAAAAGATCCAGGAAAGGCCTGTGGCTATACCGGAAAGACCGAGAAAAAGAAGATTGGTCTTGCTTAATTCTTTTACCTGTTTCAGTTGCCCGCTGGCAAGAACAATTCCCCAGGCTACAAACAATACAACCAGGGTGCGCACGGCGGTAGCTACATTGGTATTGATCCCCTTTATCCCGATCTTGGCCAGTATGGCAGTCAGGGCTGCAAAAACGGCTGATAATACAGCATATAATTTCCACATAATTTAGGGTTTGTAGGGTATAAATTTATAGAATTGGGATATACCTCCGGGCAACGTTTTTTTATGTAGGTTTGCCCGCCATCATCACCAAGCCAACCACTATGTCAGTAGATGTGCTGGGTTATATTGCAGGTGCCATCACCGCATTGACCTTTTTACCGCAAGTGATTAAAACCTGGAGAGAGAAATCTGCCAGGGATATTTCACTGTTGATGTTCCTGATCGCTGCCGCCAATGAAATACTATGGATCATTTATGGAGCATTGCTGGATAATTGGGTAATTATTCTTACTAACGCAGTTGTTCTTGCCATGTCATCGACAATGATTTTTCTCAAACTTCGATATAATAAGAAATGAGCCGGATCACTACGATTATTTTTGATTTGGGAGGGGTGCTGGTCGACTGGAATCCTAACTACGTATACCACGACACTTATTTCGGGAGCCCTGAAGAGCGGAAATATTTTTTCGAAAATATCTGCACCAGCGACTGGAATGAGGAGCAGGATGCCGGCCGCTCCTATGTGGAAGCTACTCAGGAACTGGTGGAGAAATTCCCTGAATGGGAACAGCAGATCCGCGACTATTACGGTCGCTGGTCGGATATGTTGAAAGCTCCGATCCCCGCCACTGTGGAAGTGCTGAGGAAACTGAAAGAAACCAGAAAATACAGGATCTATGCTTTGACCAACTGGCATGCCGGCCTTTTTGATGTTGCCCTTGCCAGATACAACTTTCTGCATTGGTTTGATGGCAGGGTGGTAAGTGGTGAAGAAAAGACCAGGAAGCCATTCCCGGAATTTTACCAACGCCTGCTGACCCGCTACCAGGTGAACCCGGAAGAAGCTATTTTCATTGACGACAATCTCCGGAACGTGAAAGCGGCAGAAGAACTGGGTATCCGGTCCATCCATTTTACGGGCGCCGCAGAACTGGTAAAAGAACTCGAAAGATTGCATATCTTACTATAATATCAACGCCATGGACAACAACCAACAACACACTTCCGAAGTTGAATCGATCTTCTCTGAAGAAATGCATAACCTGGCTCAGTACGAGCAGGCAACAAAAGGGCAACGCGCAGTGAATTTGATCGTTGATAATATTCTGATGAGTTGGGGACTAAGCTATATAACGGGTACAGCAGTAGGCTACCTGCTGGGCACCCTCTTTCCTGAATACACGTTGCGCATCGTTGAAAAGCAGGACAGTATTGATTTCTTTATGATCACCTACCTCGTGGCTATTTTCAATTACCTTATCTACTACACCATTTGTGAAAAAGCATTCAGGGGTTATACATTGGGGAAACTGATCACCGGCACCAGGGCAGTGCGTCAGGATGGTGGTGAACTTACTATCCGGGATGCTTTTCTCCGCAGCCTGTCGCGTCTTGCTCCTTTCGAACCGTTCAGTGGTTTTGGTGACAGCCCCTGGCATGATAGCTGGACAAAAACCACTGTTGTAAAAGCCCGCTGATCCTGCTCCCGTATCGTATGAAAACCGCTTAAGGCCTTATAAAATTAAAGGCCCATACTGGATATGAAGCGTACTATCAAAAACATTCTTTTTAAAACGGCAAAGGTCACCGGGATCGCTGTTGGTTCTTTATTGCTTATCCTTTTTCTTTTACCATATATTCTTCCCGATACCATTACAACCAAGGTGAAGCAACTGGTAAACAGGTCCATTAACGGGGAAGTTAACTTTTCCCGCGCCCGCCTTTCATTTTTCAATCATTTTCCTGCGCTGACCATGAGCCTGCATGATTTTTCCCTGAAAGGATCAGCACCCTATCAGAAAGACACTTTGCTGGCAGCTAATGAAGTGGCATTTGGTATTAATATCCTGGCATTGATAAAAGGCGATATCGAGGTTGACCAGTTTTTTATCACCAAAGGAAAGATCAATGTACTTGTAAATGAAAAAGGAGAAGCCAATTACAATGTTTATCAATCGGCCCCCTCTTCCGATAGCAGCAGTTCAGGTGAAGACACTACAACAGCCCTGAAGATCAAAAAGATCGTTATCGAAAAAACCGACCTCCTCTATGATGATCTTTCTTCTGCCATGCTGATCAAAGCAAAAGGATTGAACTATACCGGACGAGGCGATCTTAGCAAAGCTGTTTTTGATCTCACCAGTCATCTCACCGTAGATAACTTTGACCTGTATTATGATAAGTACCCTTATGTGATGCAGAAAAAGCTCAATGCTGATCTGCTTACCAGTATCAATACAAACTCGCTTGCTTTGCGTTTTCCCAAAAACAGGCTGCATATCAATAAACTGCCGATGGATTTCAATGGCAGCTTTGATTTTCTCAACAATGGATATGACATGAATTTCCAGTTGAGCAGCGCTGATGCAGACCTGGATGATGTGATGTCAGCACTGCCACCGCAATACCAGGGTTGGCTGACCAAAACAAGCATTAAAGGGAAGGCGGATATAAAAGCTGCCCTCAAAGGAAAGTATATTGTTTCCACCGACAGCATGCCTGATCTTTCGCTTGACATGCAGGTGCGCAAAGGCTCTATCGCATACGATAAAGCACCGGTGGCATTGAGCAATCTTTATCTTGATATGGATTATCGCCTGCCGCTGCTGAATATGGAAAAGCAGGAACTGAAAGTGGATTCTGCTTTTTTCAACGTCGGTAAGGATTACTTCAGCACTGCATTGGATATAAAAGGATTTTCAGCTCCCTATATAAAAGCAAAGGCCAACAGCACACTTGATCTTGCTACACTCGACAGGGCACTGGGACTGGCCGATTATGATCTGAAAGGAAAACTGAACCTTCAGTTTTCAGCCAACGGTCAATATGCGACCGGGCAAAACCCTGCCAAACTCCGGAAAGATATTATTGTAACAAGCATTCCTGCATTTACGCTCAATTCCTCCCTGGAAAATGGTTATATCCATTATACACCTTTGCCAAAACCGGTAGAGAAACTTGGATTTAACCTGCAGGTAAGTTGCCCGGATAATAATTATCACCATACAAGCATTCTGCTCGAAAACCTGGACGCAAAAGTGTTGAACAATTATGTAAAGGGTTTTTTGAAGATCAGGAATGCAGCCGATTTTCCGGTGGATGCAGAACTGGATGCAATGATCAATCTCCCGGATATTGCACAGTTCTATCCGCTCGACAGTATGCAGATCGAAGGTAAGCTGGCGATGAAAGTCCGTTCAAACGGGCAATATATTCCTGCAAAAAAGATCTTCCCTAAAACAGAAGCGGCGTTAAAATTGGAAAATGCCCTGCTCCGTACTAAATATTATCCTGCTCCTATCCAAAAGATACAGGTAGATGCTACAATAGCCAATAAGGAAGGGACTTTCCGCGACCTGGCAGTAGACATTCAACCGATCTCTTTTGAATTTGAAGGCAAACCATTCCTTGTAAAAGCTGACTTGCACAACCTGGAAAACCTTCATTATGATATTGTATCAAAAGGAGAGATAGATCTCGGAAAAATATATAAGGTATTTGCACAGCAAGGGCTGGATGTGAAAGGAACAATTGAAACAGATCTTTCCCTTAAAGGGAATGAAGCAGATGCAATGGCGCAACGCTTCAGCCGGTTGAATAACAGGGGCACACTGAAAGTGAACAATATTGTGGTGTCAACAGATATCTACCCGCAGCCATTCTTTATTGACCGTGGATGGTTCCGTTTTCAGCAGGACCAGATGAAATTTGAATCCTTCAATGCCCGCTATGGCAGTTCCGTGATAGCATTGAATGGTTCTTTATTCAATGTATTCCGCTACCTGGCAGGACATGGAGCCCTGCAGGGGAAATTCAATCTTAATTCCGATCACCTTTTGCTGGATGAATGGATGGCATTCAATACAACGGCTGATACATCTGCAAAAACTGCTGCTCCTGCTGCAAGCAGCGGTGTTGTGCTTTTACCGGCTGACCTCGATCTGCAGCTGAACGCAGCAGTAAAAAATGTTGATTATAATACACTCCGTTTAACTGATGTGAAAGGGAATGTGCAGATCCAGAACGGTCAGTTGAAAGTAGAAAAAACAGGTTTTACCATGGCTGGCGCCAGCACATCCATGGATGCAACGTATAAAAGCCTTTCACCGGACAAGGCATTCTTTACTTATCATATCACCATGA
The DNA here is from genome assembly GCA_001898405.1 of Sphingobacteriales bacterium 44-61. Classification (GTDB taxonomy): domain Bacteria; phylum Bacteroidota; class Bacteroidia; order Chitinophagales; family Chitinophagaceae; genus Terrimonas_A. The sequence goes on along the minus strand of MKTW01000018.1, from coordinate 24,144 downwards.
ACGATTTTGATGTAAAGAGAATGTACAAGGAGGTGGAATTGTTCCGCGAGCTGGCGCCTGCGGCAGGCAAAGCTGAAGGCATTATTTCTGTTGATTACAACCTGGAAGGGAAATTGAATGCGGATATGTATCCCATTATGCCGTCGTTGAAAGGAGAAGGTGTGCTGTCGATAAAAAAAGTAAAGATGAAGGGATTCCGGTTGTTTTCCGCAATGGGCAAATCAACCGGTAAGGACGGATTGAATGACCCTGACCTCAGCAAGATCAATTTCAAAACAAAGATCCAGAATAATGTAGTAACACTGGAGAAGACCAAGATCAAAGTGGCAGGTTTCCGCCTCCGGTTGCAGGGCCAGACAAGCCTGGACGGTAAGCTGAAACTGAAATGCCGGCTTGGCTTGCCGCCGTTTGGCATCATAGGCATCCCGATGAATATTACAGGCACTGGCCAGAACCCCCGGATAAGGCTGGGCAAAGGAGATGAATTGCCTTTGGAAGAGCAGAAGGAAGAAACAGAGGATGTAGATAATTGAGCTGGTCAGTTAACAGAAAGTCTTTTCCAGAAATTATCAAGATAGGTTTCACCTACAGGTAAATAGGTTCCCTGTATTACTACTCTTTTTCTTTCAATAGAGCTGATCTTATCTATTGCGATGATATAGGATTTATGGGTCCTTAGAAAATCTTTCCCATCCAGCGCTTCTTCAAAACTGCGCAGGCTCTGAAGGGTCAGTATTTTACCGGCAGAGATCGTATGAATGGCTACATAATCACGGAGGCTTTCAAAATACAGGATATCTTTCAATTCGATCTTGATGATGCGGTATTCTGATTTGACGAAGATGTAATCAGGTTTAGCTGCTTCAGGAGCGGGCTTGCCCTGTCCGATCCTTTCCCGGGCTTTCTGAACGGCCGTCATGAATCGTTCAAGCGAGAATGGTTTTAACAGATAATCCACTACATCATGATCAAAGGCCTGGAGGGCATATTCTTCATAAGCAGTAGTAAGGATGATCTTACATTTCCCATTCAGCACCTTCATGAATTGAATACCGGTAAGTTCCGGCATTTGAATATCCAGGAAGATGAGATCAGCCTCCCCGTTTTGTGCCAATTGCAAACCGGCAAATGCATCGCTGCCTGCCATCATTATTTCCAGGTCAGGGATTTTGGCAGCATAATCCTTCAATAATTTTACTGCCAGGGGCTCATCGTCTATGATAAGGCATTTTATCATCGGGGTAAAATTAAAAGAATAGCTTTAATTGCGCGGTGAAGGATCCGCTTTCTATTTTGGTTTCCAACTCATGCCCGCCGGGATAAAGAAGCTCCAGCCGTCTTTTTACATTATCGAGCCCAATGCCTCCAGCCTCGTCCTTATGCTGATGCCCGATACGATTGCTGATAGTGAATTGCAGGGAATTGCCTGATACAATAAGCATGATCTTTAATGGATCATTCCGGAAATCGCCATGCTTGAAAGCATTTTCGATAAAAGGAATGAGAAGATAGGGTGGAATAAGATGGACGGTTGTATCTCCTTCAAGCGTCAGTTGCACCGGAATTTCATAATCAAACCGGAGCTTTTGCAGCGTAATGAAATTCTGGATGTAATTCCATTCCTTGCTTACAGGCACCGTTTCTTTCTTTTCATATAACATATAACGCATCAGGTCAGACAACTGTAGCATGGCAGGAGGCGCTTTGGGTGATTGTTCATACACCAGCGAGTAAATATTGTTCAGGGTATTAAAAAGAAAATGAGGATTGATCTGGGAACGCAGGAATTGAAGTTCTGCTTCTTTATTCTGTTGTATCAGCATTGCCTGTTTTTTCTGGTTTCCGATCTGCATATCCAATAAGAAAAGCAGGAACCCAATGATGATATAAACGGACGCTGAGTAAATATTATCGAGAACGTAATACAGGAACGGCAATTTCTCAGGATAGTTCCTGGCCCCGAGCAGAACGGGATATGCCTTCTCTTCAATGAAATAGCGTAATAAAACGCAAAAGAGGATCAGGCCGGCAATGGCTAATGCAAAGCGCAGGTATTTTTTAGAGAGAAAGTACCTGTTGCAGATATAGTGCATCAGGGCCATGGTAGCACCCGCGTAAATGAGTTGGGAAATATTGAAAATATTGAGCGCCTCACTTAAGTGGACCTTCTGGTTGAGCTTAACAGTATTGATGATATCAGGCCCCCAGATCATGATGAACAGGGTGAAGCAGTAGCTAAGTATACGCTGGTGTTTCGTCATACTACTAAAATAAGCGAATGGTGCTGGCAGGGAAGGGTTTGTCTGCAAACCCTTTCTTTTTATCTGCGATCCTGCAGCCAGGGGTTGGCAGATAGATAGCTAAGGTTGGCAGATCGCGGTTGCAGGCGTCGTGTTTACGGGCAAATTTTGATAAAAATTTATTTATGAAAAGATACATGATCAGTTTAGTCTTCCTGGCGATGCTTACGCCGGCTATTGCTCAAAAAGTGAATTGGAAAAAATTGAATTCCCTTGATCCGGATAAACTATTATTATCAGGTGAAAGGCAGCCGGGCCAGGTGCTGCTGTTGGGCACATTCCACTTTGCTTATCCAAACCTGGATGCGCATATCACTGATTCTTCCCTTTATGTGGATGTGATGTCTGATCAGCGGCAAAAGGAGATCAGGCAACTGGCCGAAGTGATCAAACGGTTCAAGCCTACCCGTATCTATATTGAATCAACCCGCCAGTCTTTTCATGATTCGTTATATAAAGAATATTTGGGTGGTAATTTTGAACTTGACCGCAATGAAATATACCAGTTGGCTTATCGTGTCGGAAAAGAGCTTAACCTTCCCAAAATGTATGCAGTGGATGCAAGTAGCTTTGCTACTGAAAACTCCAGGAAATACAGATGGATCGATAGCATGTGGAATGGCAAACCGGTGGACAGGGACCGCGATATTTACTGGAATAAACTTTACGACAGGTTATATAACGTGGGCGACTCGATAGATAAAACGTTGACCATACTGGAAAACTTCCTGTTGATGGCACAACCTCCGGTATTGAACAGAATGCAGGGAGCATACCTCACCGGTGGGTTCAATACGCTCAATAATGATGGCCCGGATATTATTGCTATGTGGTGGTATAGCCGCAACCTGAGGATATTCAATAATATTCTCAAAACTCAACCGGGACCTAATGATCGATTACTTGTGTTGTTTGGAAATGCACATATTCCCACACTGAAGCATTGCTTTGAGGCGAGCCCGGAGTTTAAAGTGGTTGAGCTGAAATCGTTATTGAAATAGTAGCTGGATCGGAAGTCGGGACTCCTGGCTTCCGATTATTCCATTGCTGACCTTAACCAGCGTTCCATTTCCTCCTTGCTCAACTCCTTGCGGGATACATAATCTTCAAACTGATCAGGCTGTATTTTGCCAACGCCAAAGTACTGGCTTTGCGGATGACTGAAATACCAACCGCAAACAGAAGAAGCAGGATACATCGCCAGTGATTCAGTGAGATGAATGCCTGTTGCTTCTTCGCCACCCAGCAAGGCAAACAGTTTATATTTTTCTGTGTGATCAGGGCAGGCAGGATAGCCCGGAGCAGGGCGGATGCCGCTATATTCTTCTTTGATCAGCTGTTCATTGCTTAATACTTCATCTTTTACATAACCCCAGAACTCCTTACGGGTGCGTTCATGCAGGCATTCAGCAAAAGCTTCAGCAAGGCGGTCAGTAAGCGCTTGCAGCGTGATCTTATTATAATCGTCCAGTTCGGCTTCAAAGCGTTTGATATGCTGTTCAATACCCTTGATGGTTACAGAGAATGCACCGATATGATCAGGTGTTGCTGTTGCATACTGTGCCGGGCGGATAAAGTCAGCCAGGCTTAAATTGGGTTGACCCGGTGCTTTCTTGATCTGCTGGCGGAGGAATTGCAGGTTGATATCGGCTTTTCCGTTTTTCACCACAACTGTATCAGGAGCTGTGCCGGAAGCTTCCCAGAAGCCGATCGCGCCTTGTGCGGTAAGCCATTTTTCATTGATGATCTTATCCAGCAAAGCATTGGCATCATTGTAAAGTTTGGTGGCTTCTTCTCCCACTTTTTTATCAGAAAGAATATCGGGGAAATTGCCATGCAGTTCCCAGGATATAAAGAACGGTTTCCAATCGATATACCGGCGGATCTCAGCCAGGTCATAATCATGGAAGATTTTTGTTCCGGTAAAAGTGGGAGTAACGGGAGTGTAACCAGCCCAGTCGATCTTTACCCTGTTGGCCTGTGCATTAGGGAAGGAGAGATATTCCTTCACCACTTTCTTGTTCTCGAAATCAGTCTTGAGCTTCTGATATTCCAGCCGGGTTTTATCGAGGAAATTGCCTTTTTGTTCGGAGAGCAATGAACCAGCAACGGTCACGCTGCGGCTTGCATCCAGCACATGCACCACACCATTGTTATATTGTGGTGCGATCTTTACAGCAGTATGCATGCGTGAAGTGGTGGCGCCACCGATCAGCAAGGGCTGCTGCATGCCGCGGCGTTTCATTTCATGGGCCACATTCACCATTTCATCAAGTGAAGGAGTGATCAATCCGCTGAGCCCGATGATATCTGCTTTTTCTTTTTCTGCTGTGTCCAGTATCTTATCAGCAGGCACCATCACGCCCATGTCTACAATATCATAGCCATTACATCCCAGTACCACACCCACAATGTTTTTACCAATATCATGCACATCTCCTTTTACAGTGGCGAGCAAGATCTTTTTTACATTGCCATTCTGTACATTGGGATTGCTCTTCTTTTCTTCTTCAATAAAGGGAGTCAGCCAGGCGACCGATTTTTTCATCACACGGGCACTCTTTACTACCTGCGGCAGGAACATTTTTCCTGCACCAAACAGATCGCCTACCACGCCCATACCGTCCATTAAAGGGCCTTCAATCACTTCAAGCGGTTTGGGATATTTCAAACGGGCTTCTTCTGTGTCTTGATCTATATAGTCTGTAATACCATTAACGAGTGCATGTTTCAATCTTTCTTCCACGCTGGTATTGCGCCATGCTTCATCTTTCACTTCCACTTTGCCTTTGGCTTTTACCGTTTCGGCAAAGGCGATCAGTTTTTCTGTGGTTTCGTTGTTGGCATTGTTGCGGTTAAGGATCACGTCTTCACACAGCTCGCGGAGTGCAGGCTCAATCTCATCATATACTACCATCTGCCCTGCATTCACGATGCCCATGTTCATACCTGCCTTGATGGCGTAGTATAAAAACACGGCATGCATTGCTTCGCGCACAGGCTCATTGCCACGGAAGGAGAAAGAAAGGTTACTTACGCCGCCACTTACACCTACAAGCGGCATCAGCTCTTTAATACGGCGGGTGGCTTTGATAAAATCCACACCATAATTATTATGTTCTTCAAGACCGGTAGCTATCGCAAAAATATTGGGATCGAAAATGATATCCTGTCCATCAAAGCCTACAACTTCGGTCAGTATCTTATAAGCACGGTGGCATATTTCCACTTTGCGGTCTTCTGTATCTGCCTGTCCTGCTTCATCAAAAGCCATTACGATCACAGCAGCACCATAGCTCTGGCAGATGATCGCCTGTTCGATGAACTTGGCTTCCCCTTCCTTCATGGAGATGGAGTTCACAATACATTTTCCCTGTACGCATTTCAATCCGGCTTCAATGATCTCAAACTTGGAGCTGTCGATCATGATCGGGATCTTGGCAATATCCGGTTCGCTTTGCACGAGGTTGATAAAAGTGGTCATTGCCTTTACGCCATCGAGCAGGGCATCGTCCATGTTTATATCGATGACCTGCGCGCCGCCTTCCACCTGCTGGCGGGCAACGCTGAGAGCTTCTTCAAATTTGTTTTCACGGATCAGCCGGGCAAATTTCTTGGAGCCCGTCACGTTGGTACGTTCACCGATATTTACAAAATTCGTTTCCGGGCGGATCACAAGTGGTTCGAGGCCGGATAAGCGGAGGTAAGGTTGAATATGAACTTGATCTGACATAATATCTCGTTATAGCAAAAGTGCAGGTTATCGCTATTGAGGATCCCGCACTTTATGGTCGGGTTTAATTATTTAAATCGAGTGTTGTTTCTACAACAGGCAGCTTCCGGGGTGTAACTCCTTTTACATGCTCAGCAATATGGCGTATATGGTCGGGCGTGGTGCCGCAGCAGCCACCTACAATATTTACATATCCTTCTTTTGCCCATTCTTCGAGGTAATGGCCTGTATCTGCAGGATCTTCATCATATTCACCCATGGCATTGGGCAATCCGGCGTTGGGGTAAGCTGATACATAACAGGAAGCTATCTGTGAAAGCTCGGTAATATGCGGGCGCATCTCTTTTGCTCCAAGTGCACAGTTCAATCCAACGCTTAAAGGCCGTGCATGCGCTACGGAAGTATAGAATGCTTCCAGTGTTTGTCCGCTAAGCGTTCTGCCTGAAGCATCAGTGATAGTGCCACTGATCATGACAGGCAATTGCGGTTTTTTTGTGTCCCTGAAATATTTTTTGATCGCGAAAATGGCGCCTTTTGCATTCAATGTATCGAAGATGGTTTCAATGAGCAGCAGATCCACCCCGCCATCCACAAGCCCTTTTACCTGTTCGTAATAAGCATTCACCACTTCATCGAAAGTGACGGCGCGGTAGCCGGGATTGTTTACATCAGGCGAAAGCGATAATGTTTTATTGAGCGGGCCGATAGCACCGGCTATCCAGGCCTGTTTGCCGGACTGACGGATGGCTTCGCGGGCGCATTTGGCTGCGGCTACGTTCAATTCATAAGCGAGCGACTGCATTTCGTAATCGGCCATTGCAATGGATGTGCTGCTGAATGTATTGGTTTCAATAATATCAGCGCCGGCATCCAGGTATTGTTTGTGTATTTCGGTAATGATCTCGGGGCGGGTAATGCAAAGCAGGTCATTATTCCCTTTTACATCCAGATGCCAGTCTTTAAACCGCTCACCCCTGTAATCAGCTTCGTTGAGCTTGTAGCGCTGGATCATGGTGCCCATTGCACCATCGATGATAAGAATGCGTTTTTCCAGTTCCTGGCGAATATCCATAGTCGTTTCGTTTTAAATGATGCTATTGGCCCTGGCGGGCATAGCCAATTAGTGATACTATCACTGGCAAATGATCTTAACTGAATCTTAAACGTAGGGAAACTGTATGGGGGAGTTTCTCGGCGTTTATTAGTTCAGTTTTTAGACAGGCCGAACAATAAACAAATCCGCCTGTGGAGGACAAAGCTACTATAACTATTGGTTAAATCAAAACGATGGCCGATCAGCGCACATACCTCTCCACGGGCAACCGGTTCTGCAGGCTCCTGGCAAGGGTCATTTCATCTGCATATTCCAGTTCACCTCCAAAGGCTATGCCCCTGGCAATGGTAGTGATACGCAAAGGCGAAGCTGTGGCAGGGTTTGCTTCCAGCTTCTTTTGTATGTAATAGATCGTTGTATCGCCCTGGATGGTAGGGTTAAGGGCAAAGATGAGCTCGGTCGTTTTTTCTTTTTCAATGCGGTGTACCAGCGACTCAATGTTCAGCTGATCAGGGCCAATGCCATCCAATGGAGAAATGACACCTCCTAATACATGATACACGCCATTGTATTGCTGTGTACTTTCTATAGCGATCACATCACGGATATTTTCTACTACGCAGATCATTTCTGCTTTACGCATGGAGTTGGCGCAAATAGAGCAAATATCCCCATCTGCCACATTGAAACAACGCTGGCAGAATTTGATCTCACTGCGCATTCTTGCTACTACCTCACTGAAATGCTGAACATCGCCTGTATCCTGTTTCAGCAGGTGCAGGACAAGACGGAGCGCTGTTTTTTTACCAATACCCGGCAGTTTCGCGAACTCGTTGACAGCATTTTCCAGTAAAGAAGAAGAGAATTGCATCCGGCAAAGATAGCTACTGCTGTAATCCTCCTGAAATTTGCCGCCTTGGTTCACGGCTGGGTTGCAGAGCAGGACCTTTGCCGGGAGTGGCTGGCGGAGCAGGGGCTGCATTCACATCTATCTCGGCTTCATTTTCCCAGTTGGCTTTCACGACCACCTTTCTCTCGATTGACTTAACCAATTCAGGCTGAAGGTGTTTGCCAAAAAATTCACCTGGGTCCCATTTACCGTTCTTATTACGGTCTTCTAATATGCGAAGACTGTATTCTCCCGGGAGGAACATGGCCTGGGTAAACATGGCAGAACTTAAGGGATAGGACCCTTTCAATTCATTATTCTGGAGGAAGAGCAATACAGGGTTCTTAGACAGGTCAAGATTGCGGAAACGAAGCGAGATCTTGCCATAATCTGAGATCTTTTTCGAAGTGAAATGGAGAGTATCTGTTTTCAGCAATTGCTGGCCCAGTGTATCAGTAGCAAATTCCTTCTCAAAGATCAGATGATAGGGCGTATTCTCTTTCCAGTTATAATGAAAGGTCAGTGATTTTTTGAGCGAATCCAGTTGCCAGGAGAAGCCGGTTACAGGAGTATAAGTACTGTCTGTTGCAAAATGAACTTTTGTAGAGTCAAACACTTTCAGCGGTACTTCGAACACCAGCTCCATCGGGCCTAACAGGTCCTGTTTGCCTTCCTGCAGCCTGCTGGAGAATTTTAACCGTTTATCTCCGGGTTTGGGTTTGCCGGAACTGGAAGCAGAAGTGGGTGGAGAAGCTTTTTTAGGTTCTGCATAAGCATAAAGAGTAACGGACGGAGTCTCTTTTTGCACTTTTACAGCAGAATCTGCAAAAGCAAAAAGCGCCTCCGGGTTCATATAGAGATAACCACTTCCTTCGTCTTTCAGTGCGTACACGTAATAAGTGCCTGCAGGGAGATTGCGGAACCGGAAACTGCCTGTATTATCGGTTTTTGTAATATAACGCGGTTTTTCCTTTCTTACTGCCGAATCATCGGCGCTTCTGTGGAGCATTACTGTGAGCGTAGTGTCTATTCCTCCTGTTTCAGCCAGGAGCACTTTGCCAGCAAACTGTAAAGAGTCGAAATAACGGCCGGTAGAGAAGATATAGGTATAATTCCTCATAATATTCCCTTCATTCACGTCCTTGATCGTGTTTCCGAAGTTGAGGGAATAAGTGGTATTGGGTTCCAGGCTGTCCCTCAATTTTACCACCATGGTATTCAGTTTGCGGGAAACATTGGGAGAGTTCTTGGGAAGAGGCGACATGATCAGGTTTTGCAGGGGATTATCCAGCTCAATGTATTCGTCGAAAACAAAATTGATCCTGTCGTCTGCAAAATGGAGGGAGGAATCACGGGGAGTGACCTTTCTTACCACAGGGGGCAGGGTATCTTTCAAACCGCCTTGCGGAGGCACAATATTGGCGCAGCCAGGGCCGCTGACAATACTGGAGAAAAGAATAAAGCCGAGGGCAATAATAGATATAAGACTCCTGTAATTCATGCGGGTGCAAACTTAGGCCGTTTGGAGAAAATGGGGGATTGTTTATTCATAATAATCCTATAAATAAAGGGCATTGACCGTTGATCATCTGCCACTCGATCAATGGTCACTCCTCCTCTTCCAATTCGTGCAGCGCCACTGCCAGGTTATTCGTTTTCACAAAATTGCACCAGTGGCAATCCTCTTTTCCGCAACCCGTATAAAAATCGCGATCCTGTATCTTTTGCCAGGTTTCCTGGATCTGCTGGGTTACCGTAGTGATATCGGCAGGCGTGATCACCAGCTTCTCACGGCGATAGTTCTTCTTTTTATCGGGTTCAATAAAATCGAACTCGGTACTGGCAACTTTCCAGTTCTTCTGCTCATAATTATCCACCAGTATTTTATAAAAGATCGCCTGCCGCCAGTAATCACCGCCATTGGGGTCCTTTTCAGAAGGACCTTTTAATTTCGAAAGAGCTTTATCAGGATCACCGGTTTTATAATCCACTACGTTCACTGATTTTCCGTCAAACTCCAGTTTATCCAGTTTCCCTTTCAGCGGCACGCCTTTTACGACCACATTACGGATATTCCGTTCAATGGTAACGATCCTGTTGAACTGGTCAATGTATTTATCGTAATAGTTTGTCAATACCAACTGGCCATATTCCATCCGCCGGTCAAATTGCTCTTTGGTAAAACTTTCCCTGTGGCGGTGCATATACCATTCAAAATCGGCAATGAATTCCTGGCGCGGAGGGAATTGGTCTTTATCCAGCATTTTCCGGAAAAGCTGCTCCAATGCAAAGTGAACGGATGAACCAAACTCCGTGGCTTCATTTTTGGGCGAAGGGATACGCACGAGATTCCTGAAATAAAACTCAAGCGGGCATTTCAGGTAGTTATTTAATGCCGTTACATTCATAACGAATTTCTCCAGCATACGGCTCACAAAATCCTCTTCCATTTTTTCTATCTCAGGCGCCTGCAGCACCATGAAATGCAGGGCAGCAAATTGTGTGAGCACCTCTTCATCAAACACCATTTTTTCAACAGGCAATTGATGCTGGTCCTGTATCTCTGCAAGGAACATGGAAGGCTCCAGTTCTTTTCCATCATTTTTAAACCGGCTATAGGAAAGGAGCAGGTGCTGTTCTGCCCGGGTAATGGCCACATAAAATAACCGCCGCAATTCTTCTGCATCACCGGCTCCGGAAGTGGATTGATCAAACATCGTATCCGGCAGCTTATATCCTCCACCCGGTTTCCTTTTTTTCTCCCAGGAGGCAGCATTGCAATTGGCTAAAAAAACATGTTCAAATTCCAGCCCTTTGGAACCATGCGCCGTGAGCAGGTTCACTCCTTTATCACTACCGCTTACCTGCACAAGCGGAAGTTTGATATCTTCTTTTTCCATCAGGTCGATCAGCCCTACCAGTTCTGTGAGCGTAAGCAATGGAGCGCGGTGTGTTTCATCTTTTACAAAATCAAATAAGCCGGTAAGTATCTGCAATTGCCAGTGCTTATCGGGCAATTGCATAATATGATTAAGCACTCCGGCTTCGCGGATGATATTTTCAAACAGCAACTGGAGCGTGGTATTGGACACATCAGCAATCAGTTTCTCTATCACTACTGATGCTTTTACCAATCCAGGATGCATAGTGGGTGTAAATAAATCCTTTGCAGGCTCTTTTGCTTTTTCAACCAGCAAACGGCGGATGGAATAAGGCGATGCTCCTGATGTGCGTTTATCTGCCACTTCAATGCTCAGTTTTGCTACTTCGATAGGAGGAATACCAAACCAATCGAAATGCAGTATTTCAAACAACATTTCATCACCGCCATAAGGAATATCATGCTCCGCTGCGAGGTATCTTAACAGGAGAATGATCTTTTGCGCAAGTGACAGTTCAAGAATATTGAGGTGCCGTTTACTGTATACAGGTATTTGCAATAGCTTGAAATATTGCGCAAGGTCCTCCCCGTATTTATTTTCCTTATAAATGATGGCAATGCGGCCGGGAGATATTCCCTGTTGCAGCAAGGCCTGCACCTGCCGGGTGATGCCGATCATTTCCTGGCGCTGGGTTTCATATTCCTGTACCAGGGGCGGGTGGATAAGCTGACTGATCTTCGAATTGCTGGATATTAATTCTTTGCTCAGGCCATCAATCTGTTTTACCAGCCGTTCTTCATTCCGGTTGATCAGCGTTTTGGAAATATCAAGAATCGGTTGAGTGGAGCGGTAATTGCTGGTGAGTACAACCGTCATCAGGTCGTTGCGGTAGCTATTGGCAAACTGCAGCATGTTTTCCACGTTGGCACCCTGGAAGCGATAGATACTCTGGTCATCATCGCCTACTACGAATACATTGGGTTTGTCCCAATAACTGATCAATAGTTCCACCAGCCGGTTTTGCGTACCGCTGGTATCCTGGTATTCATCCACCAGTATGTATTGAAATTTTTCCTGGTAATTGGCGAGCAGGTTTTTGTTTTCTTCAAAAGCCCTGATCACCCAGTTGATCATGTCGTCAAAATCGTAGCGGTTGCGTTTGCGCATCAATTGCTGGAAGTGTTCAAACTCGTTGACTGCTGCCTGCAATTTTTCCATCCGCTCCTTTTCTTCATCCAGCTTATCTTTTTTCAGATCGCCGGCATTGAATTCCTTGTATTTCCTTTTATATATGAATTCGTCCCGGCTGGGAAGATCAGCCAGGTAAGCTTCTATTTTCTGACTAATGAAAGCGGGAGTCCAACCCTCCCTTTTCATTGTACTGAAAAGCGATTGCAGGTTGTTTACTTCAAAATATACATCACCACGGTATCTTTTAAGCGGATGGTTTTTAGGGAATGAGTCGATCAGCTCTTTAAAGAGCTGGATCTTTTCAAGGTCGGAGATGGGATCAAGGGCTGTTTTTTCAAACAGGGAAAGGTTTTCCTGGATCACATCATTGCAAAAGGCGTGAAAGGTATAGATATTGACTTTGTATGCATCAGGTCCGATGAATTGAAGGAGGCGCTTGCGCATGGCCACTACTCCGGCATCAGTGTAAGTGAGGCAAAGAATGTTCTCCGGCAATGAGTCTGTTTCCAGCAATATTTTACCGATACGGCTGGCCAGGATCTGCGTTTTGCCGGTACCTGGTCCCGCAATCACCATTACAGGCCCTTCAATGGTATCCACAGCTTTGCGTTGTTGTTCATTAAGCTGGTTATACGCTAGCTGGAATTGTTCGTGAAGAGAAGGTTTTGCCATAAGGATAAAGGTAGGACGGTTTTGGGTTCTTATGACACGTTCAGTTTCTTTAATATCGCTTCAGCAGCTTCTCTTATTTTTTCTTTCAGCTTTACCGGTTGCACAATTTCTGCGGAAGTACCGAATGTCATGAACCAATGCGCGAATCCGTGAATGGAAGCTGTAAGAAAAGTCATTTCTATTTTGCCGTCCACTTCCCGTTCGGATATAAAGCCACTGTAATATTTCTGATTCTCGAGATATCGCACAGCATCTTTATCAACGCGGATGATCACTTTCTGCAGGTCCATCTCCCTGCTCCATTGCTGCAGGTAAGCTTTCAGGGTAGGATGCACCTGGTCAAACGTTTCAGCGGTTTCTTTAAAGCTTTTTATGCGGTCGAGACGGAAATCGCGGTAATCTTTCCGCAAGCGGCAATAAGCGATAAGATGCCAGTAGCCGTCCAGGTAAAAAACTCCCATGGGTTCTACCAGCCTTTCTGTTCTTTGCTGGCTGTGTGAGGCAAAATAATTAAGCGATAAAATTTTTTTGGTGCTGATACATTTCAGGATTGTCTGAATGGGATTTACGTTTAACTGCTGATTGGTAAATCTCCGTCCTTTCAGTACCTGTATCTGCTCATCCAGGTTTTCCAGCACATCTTTTTCAGTGCCACGCAATACTGCCCTGATCTTGTACATGGCCGATTTAAAGCTTTCATCAGTGGAGGCATCGGCCAGTTTCTCGATCATTTTTTCAGCTGTAAGGAAAGCAGTTGCTTCTTCACGGGTAAACATCACCGGCGGCAGGCGGTAACCATCCATGATGGAATAGCCGATGCCGGCCTCTCCGATTACAGGTATTCCCGCTTCTTCCAGGGTTTTTACATCACGGTAAACCGTGCGCAGGCTGATATTAAAACGCTCTGCAATATCCTGTGCCTTCACCACTTTGCGCGATTGAAGCTGGATAAGGATAGCAGTGACACGGTCTATGCGATTCACAGAAATAAATAGTTTAATGTTTTTGTTATGGCTTCAGCCAGGTAAAGCAGCTTATTGCTTTATTCCTGCACGTTTCTTCAATTCTGCCACAGGCATATTGATCATTCTGCCGATCGGTTTGCCATTGCGATAACTGATCACCCGCATCAGCACTGCATCTTTGGGCACAAGCAATGGTTCTTTGTATGCAGGATAGAACTCGTCCGGATAAGAATTATCAAAACTGTAATGCAGGCTAAGCCCGTCTATTTCAGGAATGAGTTCTACTATTACAGAGCTGGAATCTTTTTTCTTCACTTTAAAATCCGCGTCGTACAGGCTGGGTGCATATTTTATTTTTGCTACATCAAGGCGGGGAAACTGTGCTTCTATTCTTGTCACAAAACCATTCCAGTTCCTTTTTTCTTTCGGGCTCCATAATATTTCTGCAATAGCCATGCCACGCGGCCATACCATGTATTGCGCCTGGCGGAGATTGTATACCTGCTCAGTCCAAAGGTTACCTTGTCCTCCTTTGACCATAGATGGATCAACGCTATCAGGAACCGGTTCAAACTGATAGGTCTTTTTTAAACGCAGGGAAGCATACACAGGAGGTTCCATCACTACATCACTTTGCATATAATCCAGGTAAGCAAATTCCGTTGGGGTCATCACCACCTGGTGTCCCTGTTTGGCGGCAATAGCACCATGCTTCATATTACGCCAGCTCATCACAGCTGCATTGGGTGCAAGACCACCCTGCAAGATCTCGTCCCATCCGATCATCTTTTTGCCCCTGGCATTGATGATCTTTTCCATGCGTTTGATGAAATAGCTTTGTACTTCATCAAGGTCTTTCAGCTTTTCTCTTTGCATGAGTTCTTTGATGGCTTCCGACTTTTCCCAGAAGTTGCGGGCTGTTTCATCGCCGCCGATATGTATATATTCAAAAGGGAAAAGCTGTGCCACTTCAGTGATCACTTTATCCATGAATGCATACACTTTTTCATTGGCAGGACAAAGGGAATTATCGATCAGTCCATAAAAATGACCACCCGAAGGCCAGATCATAAACTGCTCGCCTGAGTTGACGCTGTAAGTGCCCGGTGTGCAGCTTAGCTCGGGGTATGAAGCAACGGCTGCCATGCTATGACCCGGCACATCGATCTCAGGAAGTATGTTGATGTTGCGTTCTTTTGCATATTGAACGATCTCGCGGATATCATCCTGCGTATAAAAACCGCCGTAAGTACGTGGCTCGTCAGGAGTGGGTGCTGAGAACTTGCCGAAAGTGCCGGTCTTGTCAACCCGCCATGCGCCGACCGAAGTAAGTTTAGGCAGACTTTTTATTTCAATGCGCCAGCCCTGGTCATCGGTAAGATGCCAGTGAAGTAAATTGAATTTGTAGCGGGCCATATTATCGATAAACGTTTTCACGTCCTGCTTGGAAAAGAAGTGACGGGACACATCCAGCATAATACCTCTCCAGCCAAAGCGGGGATGATCGCTGATCTTTACAACAGGGACCTGCCATTTTGCAGTAGTAGGTGATGCCGATTCAATCTCTTTGGGAAATAATTGCAGCAGGGTTTGGATGCCATAGAAGATGCCGGCAGGAGTTGAACCCCTCAGCAGGATATTATTGGAACTCACTTCCAGCTCATATCCTTCAGCTGGCAGGGAAGATGCAGGAGAAAGGGCAATAGCAATGGTGTTGCGGGGGACCATTTTTAGCAATTGCACACGGGATGAAGTTTTATAGCCTGTAGCGTGGCTGATACGGAGGGCAAGCTGTTTGGCCAGGGTATCCAGCGATTGCTGCATGGCAACAATGCGTGTATCAGCATTTAAAACGAAATAACCATCACCTTGTGTAACCGAAACAGGTTGCGGCACGAGGGAGAGGACTGGTTTTTGGCTATAAGCCAGGCAGGTTGCAAAAGCAAGCGTCAGGAATAGAAGTATCTTTTTCATTGTTGGTAGTAAAGAATGCAAAGTAAATTATTTAAATGATCATAACTGAACACCGCGCGTATCAAAAGCGGACACTTATGATCTGTTTTGCAAAGGTTAACGTCTGAAAGCCAGAATCTTATCAATCTGGCATTTTCTTGGTCCG
This sequence comes from Sphingobacteriales bacterium 44-61, assembly GCA_001898405.1. GTDB lineage: Bacteria > Bacteroidota > Bacteroidia > Chitinophagales > Chitinophagaceae > Terrimonas_A. The sequence continues at coordinate 8,339 of MKTW01000018.1, read as the reverse complement.
GTGGAGGTATTGTCCTTTCTCCATTATCGATAAATATATGCTCAAAAATTACTTCAAAACAGCCTGGCGGAATCTATTGAAGAATAAGTTTTATTCCCTGATCACTATTGCAGGGCTTACAGTAGGGCTCTGTGTGGGAATGCTGATCTTGCTGTGGGTGCAGGATGAACGAAGTTTTGATGCATTTCATAAGAAGGAAGCTGATATTTATCGATTGGAGAACAGGGTAGGCACCGGCAGCAGTATACAGATCTGGGAAGAAACCGCAGCGCCTATCGGCAAACTGGCCAAAGCGGAACTTCCGGAAGTAAAGGATATGGTGAGGGTACGCTATAATTATTATTTCAACCAGTTTCATACGGGCGACAAAATTTTTAATGAAGAAAAAGTTTTTTTCACTGACCCTTCCTTCTTCAGCGTATTTGATTTCGGGCTGATCAGGGGAAATAAGGAACAACCGTTTAAAGATGATTATTCTGTTGTAATGACAGCTTCAACAGCCCGCCGTTATTTTGGAGATAACGATCCTGTCGGACAGGTGATCACGGCTGAAGACAGTACAAGATTGACCGTTACGGGAGTGATCGCTGATTTTCCGAAGAACTCATCGCTTAATTATGATATGTTGTTTCCCATGTCGCTGTTTGCAAAAAAGCAATTACTTGGGGGCAACAATATCGACACCGATTTTAACCAGTATATCTATGAGACTTATTTGTTGTTGCAACCAGGTACATCGCTGAGTGCGCTCGCCACCAGGTTGCGGAACATACACCTGCGGATGAAATCGGATGATACGGACATCGTTTATTTGCCTTTTCCGATCAGGAAAATGCATTTGTTCAGGGCTGATGGAACAGAAGCGGGGATGGCAACTGTACGGATGTTCACCATCATTGCCCTGCTGATACTGGTGATTGCCTGCATTAATTATGTAAATCTCTCCACGGCCAGATCCATGCTGCGTTCGCGGGAAGTAAGCCTGCGTAAAATAGTAGGGGCTGGCAAGCTGCAGCTTTTTTTTCAATTCATTCTTGAAACGGCTCTGCTGTTTGTGCTGGCAGCAACACTGGCAATGATGCTTATCCCGGTGCTGATGCCGCTGTTCAATTCCATTTCAGGCAAACAACTGGAATTTAACCTGGGCAACCCGCATATATGGAAGGTGATCGGCGGCACCATAGTGGGCACATTGATCGTATCAAGCATCTATCCTGCCCTGTTGCTTTCTTCGTTTGAACCGCTGAAAGCGTTAAAAGGAAAAATAGCTTTACGGATCAATGATGCGTTTTTCAGGAAAGCATTGGTAGTAACACAATTCGCCCTTTCCGTTATACTTATCGCCGGCACATTTGTGATCAGCCGTCAGCTGCAATATATCCGTTCCAAAGAACTGGGCTATGATAAGGACCATGTTTTTTCATTTTATATGAAGGATATGGCTCCGCACTACGACGCAGTGAAAGCAAACCTGCTGAAGAGCCCGGGCATACAGGAAGTAACCAGATCGAGCAACGAACTGATCGTTGATCTGGGCAGTCTTACAGGTAATACGGATTATGATGGCAAGGGACCGGGAGAAACCTTTATGGTGTATCCTTTATCGATCGATAAGGACTATATACCTTTTTTTAAATTGAAGATGGCAGCCGGAGCCAATTTCACCGGTATGCCGGCCGATTCATCACACGTTATATTAAATGAGACTGCTGTACGGAATGCAGGCATTAAGGATCCGATCGGCAAACGCTTCCGGTTATGGAAGAATGAAGCGACCATCGTGGGCGTGGTAAAGGATTTCCATTTTGCTTCCATGAAGAAGGCAATAGAACCGGTGGTACTTTATTATGATCCTAAAAACACTCCAAGGATCTCTATTAAAACAACTGGTACAGATGCAGCAAAAGCAATAGCAACAGCAGAGGTGGAATGGAAAAAATATAATCCTGGATTTCCGATCAACTACACTTTCCTGGATGAAAGCTTTAATAAATTATATCAAACGGAACAGCGCACCGGCACTCTGTTCAATATTTTTGCCGGTATTGCTATCCTCATATCCTGCCTGGGACTACTGGGGCTTACTGCTTATACGGCGCAGGTGCGCACACGCGAAATAGGCGTACGGAAAGTACTTGGCGCAACTGTGCCGGGTATTGTGAGTTTGCTGGCCCGGGATTTTATCAGGCTGGTGCTGGTAGCTATTGTGGTGGCCGTTCCGATATCCTGGTATGCGATGAACAAATGGCTGGAGGATTTTGCCTACAGAACAAATCTCAACTGGACAATATTCGCTTTATCGGGCCTGCTGGCTATCCTGATCGCAATGATAACGATCAGCTTCCAATCAGTGAAAGCCGCGCTGGTGAACCCGGTAAAAAGTCTGAAGCAGAACGACTAGACGATCACTTGTTGACTATTATCCGGGAGCTAATATTAAAAAGGCCGATGACTGAGAAATTACACTCAACCATCGGCCTTTTTAATATCAGCCAGAACTACTTAGACTAATATAATAGTCTGAATAATTCCTCCTTATCCAGGCATCCTGGAAATATATTTTTCTATCTGTTTTATCTGATCAACGATCTGTGGAGTAGTAGGCTTTAAAGCCTTTGCTTTACGGAAAAAATCTTTACTGGCACGGAACTCCCGTTTGTTCATCATAATGCTGCACATCTGGAGGTAAGCGGCCGCTTCATTTTCTTTATCAGGCAGTCCCTTGCGGATAGCTGCGCGGATGTAGGACTCAGCTTGTTTAAGATCATTTTTCTGCATGGCCAGCATTCCCATTTGCAGCATACTGGCGCCTTCGGCTTCTTTCATGGGCATTCCCAGATCGAGCCCTTTCTTCATCATTTTCTCAGCGCCATCAAAGTCCTGCTTCATCATGGCAATATTGCCTTTAAGCGTGTAGTACACGGAGCGGATAGGCTTATAGAGCAGGTTAGGAAAATGAATGGAAGCCAGCACTTTTTCAGCGCCGTCCATATCTCCGTTTTCCATATACTCCTGTATCAGCCTGAGGGGGCCAAAAAAGAAATGGCCAAGAATAAGGATCAGGCCGACAAAATACAGCGGAAAGGCAGGCCAGAATCCGGCAGAATAGTTCACATATCCTCCCAGCGCGGCGAGCACGATGCCGATCCAGAGGCGGTATTTGATCAGGAGATTATAAAATTTCATACGTTAGATAGCCTTAATATGTTTATTAAGGGCTCGCAAAGATAGGAAAATCACGAATAGCGCTAATAATGTCTATAAAGGGAGGGGGCGGTGCGCAGCCACGAATGGTGCGAATGATATCTTATGGAGGAAAAGCCGAATAAAATTCGGTAAAGCTTATTAAGAAAATACGTATCCTACAAATTTTAGATCCTTATTCATGCCATCCTGGCCTTTAATCAAATTTCTTCCATAGGGCATTATTCGCACCATTCGTGGCTGCGCACCGCCCCTCTCTTTAGAGACATTATTAGCGCTATTCGTGGTTGTCGTTGATTTCGATCCAGTAGCCATCAGGGTCTTTAAACCAGATTTGTTTTACGCCATCGACCCTTGAAGTGATGGAGGCTTGCTTGCCGGCCCAGTCTTCATAGGGGATCTGATGTTTGTTGAGGTTGGTGATGAATTGATCTATTGAAAGGACAGAAAAGCAGAGATGGGCATTTTTATCGTGTGGGACTGTATTGGCGGCACCGCTGATGACGTGCAGCTGGCTTTTGGGGCCGATGTTGAACCAGGTGTGGTGGCCGTCATGAAAGGGTTCAGGGATGGTGTCGAGACCGATGATATCGCGGTAAAAGCGGGTACTTTTTTCGAGGTCGACTACGTAAATGGCGATGTGGTTGAGTCGGGGCATGGGCTTGGTTTGAGCGTGACAGAACTGGGCGATGAAGAGACCGGCAAAAAGGAGTAACCGGGGGATACAGCGACTTAAAAATGTTGAGTTGGCGGATGAGTTAAGTCGCGGGATTGGGGATGACAGGGAATGCTTCATTACAGCAATATACAGAAAGAGGTTGACCGTTGTTCGCAGAATCTTTGCATGGATTAGAGGTATCATGTAAAGGATTTTGCGAACAACGGCCAACCGGCAACAACAACAAATCACCCCAGGTTCAACGACCGTAAGTAAAGTATTGCCTGGCAGCGGTGTTGTATCTCCTGGTCAATATAGCGGAGAACAAAGGAATAAACGGGGCCGGAGCCGAGTCCAAAAACAGTTTGCTTTTCCAGGAGGCGGTCTTCAGGCATTTCTGCCCATAGCCTGTCGATCTCTCCGGTCGTTTTATCCCAAAGCTCAAGCAGATCTTTTTTATTCAGCGGTTTCGGCTCTCCGTTCCAGGAGCGGCTGAAGCTGCCGGTAGGCTGCCAATGACCGGTGGTAATGCCCACAACAGCAGGAAGGCTCATGCTGATAATATCCAGCACTAATTCCGCGAAGGGGCGCATGCCATTGAGTGAATAAAAAAACAGGTGATCTTCCGGAAAAGTTTCAATGAGTTGCCGTGTTTGCCGGCGCTCATCCTGCCAGTAGGCCAGCATCACTTCCGGGGTAATGGTAACAGGATTTGCGGTTGGTATGGTTGTCGTCGTCATGATCAATTTTGTTTGCAATGAGTGATAGCATAATGGTATAATGGTTGAGTGGAAAGTTTGGTTTGGTTGGCACGAATAAATTCTGATGAAAGGAGCATCGGGTGGATAAGCGCGAATACGACTCAAATAATAGAATGTTTCCAATATTGCGAATGGCGCGAATGGGATAGTATCCTTACCTGAAAATAATTCCTGATCCCGAAAACAATCTTTGTCTGTATGTCAAATCCCTTTTCAAAAACCAGTGTGCCCATTCGCGCCATTCGCGGCGCTCAAAAAGTCTCATCTTATAAAAGAGCATATTCGCGTCATTCGTACTATAAGCGGTCCCAGAAGAAGGGCGGTTCAATCCCCAGCGCTCTCAAATACACATATCCCTGTCCTCTGTGGTGAATCTCGTTATCGATCACGTACATCAGGAGCCAGTACATGGTGCCTGGCCATTGACCGAAAGCGACATCTTCTTCCTGGAGGCGTTCGGGTGTCAGGTCTTTCCAGATCCGTTGAAGTTCTTTGGTAGTGAAGTCCCAGCGGTCGAGAAGTTCCTGTTTGGTTGTTGGTTTGGTTGTCCAGCCGGCAAGGAGGGGTAATTCTTCTTCTTTTTTCCATTCGCGGTAAGCGGCGCCATGCAGGGAGGGGATGGCCATTCCGAGGAATTCCAGTACCAGTTCGCTAAAGGGGCGCATGCCGCCGATAGAGAAGGTAAAGAGCTGGTCTTCGGGGTACTTTTCAATCATTTTGCGGGTGAGGTTGCGATGGCCCATCCAGTGGTTGAAAAGTTGGTCCATGGTAAGTGCGGTTGGGGCGGGGGTTAAGGTTGTTGCTGACATTTTTATTGGTTTTATGGGTGATTATTGCGTTGACGATACAAAGCAACGAAGGGGTAGTGACAGCCCTGTGTCAGTAGGATTGGGGGAATTGAAAAAAAAATTGAAGGTTGTAAGTTTTTTGGGGTGAATAAGGGGATTCCCTGGATGAGGCTGGCCGGATGGGGTTATAAATCTCTGGTTTAAGCGGGAATTTAGTGGGAAACTGTTATTTTTGCGACCCGTTATTTCGTTTTGAGATAGCGTGGTCCCGTAGTTCAATGGATAGAATAGAAGTTTCCTAAACTTTTGATACAGGTTCGATTCCTGTCGGGACTACTTAACGAAATACTCACAAACGAACGTTCCGTTTTATCTCCTATTATATAATTGACCGTTAAGTAATTATGGTTTTCGCAGATAAGTTCGATAATTACTCATAGAAGTTTATGGGATCATCTTGGATACGGCAACTCACTGTTTTTCATGGTACCTAAAGTTCGATTCTCGTTAACTTTAATTGTTGCCAGTTCATTAAGGTTTAGATCTATTATTGTCAAAATCCTTTCCGAGTTGGTCAAAAATTTTCACCTTTAATTCTAAAAAGGAAGATTTGCTCAAACACGTTCGGAGCCAATGCCATCCACTTTTTGTTCTCTCTTTATTAAATAAATACGATCTTCCTAAAAGTTCAAATAAAAAAACAACCGCCAATCCGATCCAAATCCAGTTTTGATTAGCCCCCAATTTTTCGATTTTCTCATTCATCACTTTATTCCCCTTTAGGATCAAAGTGATAAGTATGGGGAGTATAGTGATTATGCAAACAAATAAAAAATATCCGGATTCTTTCCATCTGTTTGTTTTATATTCATTCCACTTTTGCAAAGAAAAGACTTCCCTTTCCGAGTTATATTTTGCAAATTGAGCATCTCCCACCCTTTTTTTCTCAGCTTCTTGTAATTTGCTTAGTTCTTCTTTCAGTTTATCCCTTTCGGCTGATACTTCAATAAAATCAATATTTCTTTTCTCCTTTTCTCTAAAATAATCCTCAAAAAAATTATCGTCATTTAAGAATGCAAGGGAATTTTCCAGATTTTCAGGTGTAATTTCTTCCGGAGTAGCAGTCTTTTCCCGTAAGACGTAACTTCTCTCCAATGCTTCTTCTTTTGTTAACTTGCCATCTTTGAACTGTTGCTGTAATTTATCAAACTCCTTAGAGACTGTTTGATTTAGTTGAGCTGATAGGACAACTTGCGCTTTTGTAATAACATCAAAAGACTTCGGAATAAATTGGGTATTCCCAAACCCCTTTTTTAATTTAAACCAGAATTTATTAGTTATAAAATCTATGTCTTTTGCAAAAGGTATATCATCTTCTTTGAATTTGACCTTAGTTTGATGGGCGAGATAGAGCGCAAATCTATTTCCTGTAATAAGGATTGATCCGATATTTTCAAATTTCGTTCTACTTTCACCTCCTCTATAATAATTAATTTTTGTAAATATTTGCATGAATTGCCTGCATAATTGTTCATCGAATGGTCTTTGACTTTTGTCGGATTCTTTCTTAAGGTCATCAATTGTTTGCTGATCCTCGACAACGTATTCTGGGTAACTATAAACTGATTGACTGAAATCTTTGTACAGTATGCCTTTTTGTTTCAATTCAAGCTCAAACTTAACTCGTTTACTCTTTATGTCACTTATTGATTTGCAACCATCTAAGATATTTTTCATGGCGGTTTTGCTTGGATCAAGGGTGGAAGTCCCTTTGAAAATGTACTCTGCAGTTTGAAAGAAGGCGTCAACTTGTTCCTTCGTTTCTTGAAAGTACCTCAATTCTATTAATTTTTCGCCGTGCTTATTCTTGCCTGTTGCATTAATTTCTAGAACAAGGTTATAAAAATCATCAAAAATTTGTTGAAATAGACTTCCATTATATCCTAAGGCGTTAAATAGGTGTTCGGTGCTTAGAAAAATGCTTAATTCTTTATTCCATTTTCCCAATTCGTTGAGATCGGCAGTATATTTTATCCCTTGATATAAAATAACGCCTTCCCTTATTAAATTAAAATTCTGAGCGAAGGTTAAATCGGATTTGTTTTTTATAATAAAGGCACTTATCAGCTTTGAGTATTTATCTGCATTACCGCTATCTAAAATGTAATTTTTAAAGTTTTGAAGAATTGTATTCTTATCTTCTTCCGTTAAAGGGTCATTAGTTCTTGACTCAATAAAAGCAATGAGGGCATCAGTAATTTGTTTCTGAGCTACCAAGATTTTGTCATAATTCTGATTAATCTCTTTAAAGTCATTCGCAATGCTACTGTCGAATACGTAATTTCCTCGCTCTTTTTTACTTACTTTTTTCAATCTGCTGTTGACTGTAGTTCGAACAACAGATTCTGGGATTTTAAATGCATATATCTTTTCTAATAAGTTAGTTAGTTCGGTAGAATTAATTGTCCATTTGCTCTCAGTAATTACCGCTCCTTTGATAAATTCTGCAAGGATATCTGAAATGTTTGTGTAATGGTCTTGGTTATAAAGTGCACTAAATACCGCTACCGAAGCCAATAGATTATTTTCCTTCATCTGTATTTTATTTGACTTTGTGTAACATTCTCTTATTGGAAATCGGCTGCCAAGAAATGAATTTAGGTATTGGGTCAGGTATCCATAAAGAATATATAGTGTGAAATATAGTATTTTTATTGGATTGATTTCATCAAAAATTAGACTTGTTTAATAGGCGGTAGATAACCAGTTTAAAGCATAGAGAGGATAAGGGAAAAGGAGCGAGTGTTAATATTTGCATTAAAAAATCTATGTAGCAAATGCTTTTAAGCCAAGCCTATCTGTAAGTGCCCCTATATAACAGACAGTTTAAAGTTAGAGCGAAAAGCTTAAATTTAAACTGAGATATGA
>MKTW01000017.1 GCA_001898405.1 Sphingobacteriales bacterium 44-61 | reverse complement strand
CCAATGCAGTAAATGAATTGCCCGGCGTAAAGCAGGTAAAGCCAAAGGTTATTCAGAAACAAGTTGCGATTAGCTATGAACCTGATAAAGTAAATGAAAAGCAGATCAAGGAAGTTATTGTCAAATCCGGGTTTAATGCAATCGAAGTATAACGATCAGAAACTTCAAATAAAAATGATGACATCTATGAAATCATTGATTATGAAACTATCTTTTTCTTTTGCCTTAATAATTGCCTTGGCATTTGTGTCATGTGCTCAAAGCAACTCAAAGCAGGATACAACTGCGCCCAAAAGTCAAACTACAAACACAGAAAAAATAAAAATTCCTATTGATGGAATGGTATGCAGTGCCTGTCAATCTTCGGTGCGAAAAACTATTAAATCTTTGAATGGTGTAAAAGAAGTGGAAGTAAGTCTCGAAAATAGAAACGCTATCATAGTTTTTTACCCCAACTTGATCAAGCCGGAAGAAATTCAGCAAGCGGTCAATAAAGGAGGCTTTACAGCAGGTAAACCGCAACAGGTAAAGCAATGAGCTTAGAACAATTCATCCAGGAATTCGGACAAACTTTATCGGAACGTTCCGGGTTAAGCCTTTTAATAGCTGCCGGAGCAGGCGTAATCACTACAGGAGTTTGTCCCTGTACACTACCTGTAGGGCTTGGGATAGCCGGGCTTGTAAGTAGTAATAGCGAGAGTAAATCAAATCGTGGTTTCCTGATGGCGCTTGCTTTTTTTACAGGCATCGTATTGTGCCTTTCAGTTTTAGGTGCAATAGCGGGAAAACTCGGCGTTTTTCTTACTGAGAGCTTCGGACAATATTGGGCTTTGTCAATGGCACTGATTTCAGTTATTGCCGCCGGATTTGCGTTTTATGGTCCGCGACTATCAGTGACGAAACTAGCAGCATTAAGAAAGCCAGGCATTAGTGGATCATTTGTGTATGGTTTGGTATTTAGTCTAGGTACATCTGCGGCGCCACTGCTCCTGCTTTTTTCAGCCGCCGCCGCCAAGGGGCTGCCCCTATACGGATTCATTCTCGGTCTTGCATTTGGAATTGGACGAGGATTACCCTTCTTAATTGTAAGTCTTTTTGCCGGTACTGTCACCAAATTTGCCCAACTAACCTGGCTGAGAAAAGGCATTCAAATTATTAGTGGCCTTGCTCTGTTATTTGTTGCATACTATTACATAAAAGTATTTATCAATCTTCATTAAGGTGTCAAACAAAAAAGGCAAATTCATAGAACCGAACGATAAAAGGATTGCGACGCAACGAAGCCCAATAGAAATTATATAGCTTGTACCAAACAATCATGCAGCTATTCTTCGTTCATAGACGGTCTGCCGTTTAATGACTGCAAATATTCTTTGTATCGGTTTTGCACGAATAATATTCAATACACTCATTTTGGGTTTGCCTTCGCTTACTTTCTGCTCATACTTGAGCTTTAATTCGGGATCAAAGCGAACCGCGAAGATAGCGGCCATGGTCAGTAATGTCTTTAATTTCTTATTCGCCAGATGACTTACTTTTGAGCGACCACGAATGCTGGTTCCTGATTCGTGTTTAAAAGGTGCTACACCACAGTAACAAATCATCTTTCTGACATCAGAGAATCTTGTGAAGTTTTCAGTGGAAATAATAAAATGGACGGCAGTTGCGAAACCGATACCCACCACTTGTAACCAATTTGTATGATGCACTTAAATCATCAGTTATATTTATCAGTTCCTTAATAGCCGCTTCCAACTTTTTGATCTCACACCGCTCAATATCCCAATCATATTTTCTGTAGAAGTGGTTATTGTGTTTTGAAGATCCTTGCCCATCTGTTCCCGCAGCTCCTTTATCCTTGCTTCATAGGCAGCTCTGTCAACAACCAGCTTGTCCCGATAGGTCATGAATTGTGCAAAGCAATCAAATTCCCATTAACAGGTTTCATTGGCAGTAATTCTTCCTTTCTCATCCAAGCATACTTGCTGATAAATCTTGCATCCGCTTTATCAGATTTACCCTGATCATTCCAAGAGACCTCTTAATGTCCAACGCCGGACGTTTGACATAAGCAATTTTTTTTGAATAAATACTTTTCTAAGTTGTACGTATCAATGCCCGTATATTCCATTACTACCAATACTCCTTTTAAATTGGGCTTACAATGTTTTCTTATCCAGTTACCAATCACTTTAAAACCCTTTTCGTTGTTAGGTACTGATTACAATTGTTTTTTCTCCAGGTGCAAGTAACAATCCAGTGTTGTCTTCGTACGTCAATTCCGAGAATGCTTGTAATCTTCATGATTTAAGTTTAATGGTTTTAGAAACAGTTGCCTTTGTCAAAGACTTTTAATAGTTCTTACTGACTAATATTCTAAATTGACCAGGCAACCTATAAGCTGAAAAAGAGTTTGAAACGCTCCATTGAACCCTGGTTCAGGACGCAACGGTAGTTCACCCTTCTTCTCACTCCGAAACTATATTTCAACGGATTGATTAAAAGAGGGATGTGTTTCCAATACATTCTTTAATTTACTGCTGTATGACAAAAAGGGAGGTCTAATACGCTCCCGGGAGCTGATCTCCTGTCGCAATGATAGTTCACCTATCTAGTATCAATATCCATCAATTTACTAAAGTGCTAAACTAAAGGTTACTCACTTGTACGTCCTGATCGCTATGCAGCTTTTTAGCCGCTCATTCGCTTTTACCTGTCGCGAATTTATTGGCCTGCTCTGAGTGTACGAAAGTCTGCGCTTTCGCTGCACTGCGGCTTGCCCTAGCGGGTTTGCATAAAAAAATCTCCGCCTGTTCATCAGTCCCTTGATCAGCTTTGGGATGGATATCCGGTTTCTAATTCTCTTTTCAGCAGCATACCGGGCAGTATTTTTTTAAGCAAAACTTTCTCTCACCTCCGCAGTCCTAATGGCTGGTCGCTAAGGGAAATGAATGAAGCAGTGGCGAATGATTTGTGCGGAGCACTTGTGGGCATTCCTTTGTTTAGGTAGCCAGGGGCGGAATGTTGCCTGTTCATTCGTTTCACTGCATGACATAGCTATTTGATTCATGCGTGATAGCAACCTGTTGAATTTGATGCCGGTTAACAATTCCCATATCACCCCTTTGTTCCCAAAGCTCTTTGATTTTTAAACCTGCTTCTTCGGGTGTAATACGGATGTAGCGGTAAAAATCACGGAGATTTCTATGTCCGCTGATCTTCATGATCAATTCAACAGGTGTGCCTGCTAAAAACTCGTTGGTGCAAAACGAACGGCGGCAGGTATGGGAAGTAACCCAGGCATATTTAGGCCTAACTTCTACAATGTCTTTATTCCCCTGTTTATGGGAAAATTTTATTAATTCAGTAATACCCGAAATCTTGACTACTTCTTTTATGTAATAGTTAAAATCAGGGTTAGTTATTTTTGGAATTTTCCTTTGGAACTTACGAATAAATATAAAGTTGGCTTCATCCCTTAGAGGAATGACTACCCGGTGATCTGACTTTTCCTGCTTTTTGTAGAGCATCTTATTGCGCACATCTTCAGGCTCAATAGTCGAGAAGTCGGAATACCGAAGCCCGGTTAAGCATCCGAAAATAAAAAGATCGCGGTATTTTTCTAAGTTCGGATATTTGGACAGGTCGGTTTGGTAGACACGGCATATTTCATCCCAATTCAGGTAAATAGCATCTGATTCCTCGTCCATCCCTTTGAAATCTTCTAAGTTGATCGGCGGAACAATTTTGCGGCGTATGCGGTTATTCAGGAATATACGGAGCTGCTTAATGGTCTTTCCGATTGTGCTGATCTTAAACCCCTTTACTAATTCCCTTTTTCTCCTCCTGTGGACATGCTCATAGGTCATGTATTCAACAAAATCTTCGTAGAAATTAATATCAAAGGATTCAAAAGTGATGGGCTTTTTACGGTATTCCTCAAACGATTTTAACGTATCTCGCATATTATTGTACACATTAATCATTTTAGGGGAAACCTTCTTTTTTTTGCTCTTGATATATTCCTCTATTTGGGAAAACACGTCTAGGTTGACCGTAATCGCTGCTTGTTCCTCTTGGGCTTTTTCTTCTAATGTGGCTACATCAAAACCTGGCGAAAAAGTAGTTTTTAAAAATGCCAGAACATCAATATCATCCTTCTTTCGGGTAAATTTCACAATGTCTTCGACAATGCGTATGCTTTTTAAAAGTTGGTCATTGAGAGATTCGGCATTTCCGTAAGGTTCCGGCAGATTGCTGGCAATACACAATTTTTTAAAATTCCAATACTCTGGCGGAATTGAGATGCCGGAATTAAGCAATGTCCTTTTTTCAAGGGAATGGCAATACTGGATAAAAATGATGCTCGTGCCATCTTTACGCTTTAATGCCTTTTTGCATACAGGCTTAATTGGTAGTAACATTTTACTCTATAATTTACTCTATAAAAAATGCGTCAGCCAGAGTAAAAGTAATTTCTACCAGAGAGATAAAATGTTTCAAAATATTGAAAAACAGAATGTTATAGTTAAGGTAAATTAAGCAGGGTAAAGTTTAAAATGATGGTTTGAATCCCAGCGGGATCACTAAAATTTGCAAAGGCTGTTGAATTTCAACAGTCTTTTCTTTTTGGTCGAACTTTTGGTCGAACTATTTTTATCTGCTCTCCCCTTTCTTCCTTCTCTTTACCAGGGATAACATGTCCTTATAAAATTACGGAGATTTTTTTTGCCCGGGATTTCCGTCCTTTCTCAGCCGATTCTTGGGGTCAGTTAATCTATTTTAAGAACCTCCACCAAATTTGTGGAGGTGGTGAATTCTTTTCTGTTTTGCCGTAACTTTATTGAAACAGATTTGTGATGAAAGATATAGTGAGTAAGGTAAAGTCTTTTGTGACTTTCGAGCTGCCTGTGCAGCCTGCGTATGTACACGCGAAATTTGCCTCCCTGCATAAACGGTACCAAACTGAAGATCCGCAGTGGAGCACCGCTGCTACAAGACAAAAGTTGATTTCCTCGTATTGGTTAAGACTCGTTCCATTACACTTCGCGGGCATCCTGGCGACAGCATTGATCATTGTTAGCCTCGCCGACGATTTACCTGTAACGACCTGGCTGGCCGCAGTCTTATTTGCCGCAAGCTTTATAAGCTACGTAGTGTTATCCGCCTTTCATTATAAGCCTAACTTTCTCTATCACTACCTTCCACACCTGGAAAACGCAAAAGAGGCATACGAAGGCAAGCAAAACGAACAACTGGAAAAATGCCGTCAAGCGCAATTATCAAACTTTTCTCTTTCGCTTCTCTTCTTTGTATTTGCCCAAAAAAATGGAATTGATATTCTCCGAAATGACGATAGAATTTCGAAGTTATTGACAAAAGTTTTTGGAGTCGATTCAGGCAGTATAAAAAAGAATCTCGACCTTATAATCACCTCAACAAAGGTCACAAAGATGACCGAACGAAGGATGACCGAACTCCAAAATCGATTTATCGAAACGTATCAGTTTCTGGACGAGTTGGGATTAGAAGAAGCCGCACGATTTCTGGCAAAAATAGAAGTCCGGCTATTGCAAAAATGACAAGGTGGGGACGTTTAATTGTGTCACGCCAGTTATTAGTATTTCTTAAAAAATGCTTAATTTCAAAGGCGACATCGCTCCACCAACCAACCGCGATGTCTGAACATATACAAGCCTTGTCAATGAAACTTTTTGCTCTCCCCAAACTTTTGAAACAAAAAAGGTTTGGGAAAAATGTAATTAATCATTTTGTAATGGATACGTCCCATGTTAGGGTAAAATCCATGGAATTACAAAATGAACAACTGCTGGTCACATTAGAAGATGAATCAGTTCTTTGTATTATACATGAGGCGAAAAGAAAGAAAATTCCTGCGTATGCAAAAGTTCTTACAGCCAGTGTCAAACCAACTCTCAAATTGTTGGCCGATAATTCCGTTGAATACAAATGGTTAAAATTCCCCGGAATTGACACCTTTAATCCTGAAATTGTTCGACAATCCTGGTGGAATAAATTTCATTTTGTTGAAGAAGATCTTTCCCAAAATATTATGGGGCTTCGAAAGCCTCAAATTGCCGCAATTTATAACATCCTTTCTCATTGGAAAGTCGGCGAAGGAATAGGGACTGTGGTAATGCCTACTGGAACCGGTAAAACCGAAACGATGCTTTCTGCGCTAATTGCTAATCGATGCGAAAAGCTTTTGGTAACAGTCCCGACCGATCCACTCCGGGAGCAAATAGCTGACAAATTTATCGAGTTGGGATACCTTCAAGATAAAAAATTCAATATTGTCGAAAGTGAGGCTCATAAACCTATTGTCGGCATTCTTTACGAAAATTTTAAAGTATCTGAAGATCTTGAGCAATTTATTGATAAATGTAACGTGATTATAACGACGATGGATCTTATATCTTCCGGAACGCCCGAGATTCAACGTCTATTAGCTCAAAAAATAAGTCATCTTTTTATTGACGAAGCTCATCATGTTAAGGCTCCTTCCTGGCAGTCGTTTCGTAACCTGTGCAAGCCCACTAAAGTCTTACAATTTACGGCAACACCATTTAGAAACGATGGATTAAGCATTGATGGAACTTTTATCTTCAATTATTCCCTTAAACAAGCGCAGGAAGACGGCTATTTTAAAAAAATTAATCTTATCCAAGTTAACGAGTGGTCTAATGAAAAGGCAGATCAAGTAATATCAATCGCAGCAATTGAGCAATTACGAAGCGATCTTGAGAAGAAATTTGATCACATTTTAATGGCAAGATGTAACACACAGCGAAAAGCCAACGAAGTATTTAAAATCTACAATCAGTATAGCGAATTTAATCCTGTAATCATTCACACAGGTATTTCTTCGAAAGAGAGGTCGGAATCAAAGCAAAAAATCATCAGCAGAGAATCCAGAATCGTTGTATGTGTAGATATGTTGGGAGAGGGTTTTGACCTTCCAAATCTTAAGATTGCTGCATTTCATGATATAAGAAAAAGCCTCCCTATTACGCTCCAATTAGCCGGGAGATTCACCAGGACAAAGGCTGACAATTCTTTAGGTGAGGCTAGTATCGTCGTCAATTTGCGAGACAGCGATGTCACAGCAGAATTAGAAGATTTTTATGCACTGGGAGCCGATTGGAATTCCATCTTACCAAGAGTAAGTACAACTAGAATTTCACAAGAGATAGATTTCAATGAATTTTTGAATGGATTCGAAGACTTGGACAGTAGCAAAATCCCATTCCAGAGCCTGACACCTGCATTAAGTGTTGTTGTTTATAAAAACAAAACTAATGCGTGGGCTCCACTCAATTTTGAGGAAGGCATCCCTGATATTGAAAACCTTGATTATCTATTTCACAGTATCAATAGAAAAAAACAGGCTTTGATTGTGATAACGGGAAAGAAGGCGCGAATAGACTGGGGACATTCTAAAGATATCTACGACATTGTTTGGAACCTATATGTGGTTTATTGGGAAACCAAGAATAATTTGCTTTTCATCAATGCAAGCGACAATACTGGTTCATATCGAGAACTAGCTAACGCGTTAATTGGTGAGGATAGCCAATTAATTCAAAAGCTGGATGTATTTAAAACATTTTTCGGCATCAATAGGGTTAAACTCCAGAATGTTGGATTAAAAGAATGGCTTGGAAAAAACAGCTCTTTTACGATGAAAACTGGTCATGACATTGAAAAAGCCTTGGACCGGGCTTCAACCGAAAAAGCAGAAAAAGCCTTTGTTTTTGGCGCTGGGTATGAAAACGGTAAAAAAGTCTCAATTGGTTGTTCATATAAAGGGCGTATATGGTCCCGGTCAAAAGCCGATATTCACGACCTCACCGAGTGGTGTGATGCAGTTGGAAAGAAAGTCATTCGAGATGATATAGATCCCAATATCATTTTAAGAGACACACTTACACCCAATTCTGTATCGACAAAGCCAGCTTCAATTCCTTTTGCGGTTGAATGGAACGAGTTTGTTTATCTTGAACCAGAAACACGGATAACATTCCTTCTTGATACCAATTGTGAAATATTTAATATCGACATTGAATTGGGTGTAGAAATAGAATCGCCGGAATATTACTTCAACTTGGTAACGCCTGATCAGACGGTGAAACTACGGATCAAATTATTCAACAGAGACGATTATAATGATTTTCAAGTTGAGGTTTTGGGTAATCCTTCAAAACCATATTTTGTTCAGATAGGTAAGAAACAAATAGCTGTCGAAACCTTTTTTTACGAATATCCACCTACCTTCTGGCTGGTTGATGGGTCATCTATCTGCGGGAACGACTACGTGCAATTAAAACAATTAATCAAACATTACCCCAAAGATCAAATTATTGGAAGGAAATGGCCGGGAGTCGATATTTCGAAAGAAGCCCAAGGAATTGAGCCGAAAATAACAGACTCGATTCAGTATCATATTATTCAAGAGCTCAAACAGGCTGATTTCGACATTATCTATGATGATGATTATAGTGGAGAAATAGCAGATATAATAACTATTAGAGCTGATGAGGAAAAGATCAACATTCAGCTTTACCATTTAAAATATGGTAAAGGGGGCAAGGCAAACACACGAATTGATAATCTTTATGAAGTATGCGGCCAAGCAATGAAATCTGTAAATTGGGTATTCAAAGACTCGAAGGAATTTTTTGGGCATTTAATGCGTAGAGAAATAAAAAAACGAAAGGGTAAACAATGCTCCAGAATAGAACTCGGAACAAAAGAGAAGCTAATACAACTCAAAGATTGGGCAAGGAGAAAATTTCCAGTTGAATTTGAGATCTTTATTATTCAACCCGGTTTGTCAGCATCCACTGCTTCTATTGACCAACTAACGCTATTAGGAGTTGTTGAATCGTATATTAAAGAACGAGCGAATATTCGTCTAACTGTTATTAGTTCCGAGTAGGTGGAAACTGCTCAAAAGCAATAATTAAGATGTATCCTTTATTCTAACGATTCCTTAACGGGTTTAACCGTTTTGCCGTTATTAAATCCGATCGAGATGTCTTCTGTACGGGCTTTTATATTCGAAACCATCGCATATAAATTTTTCGACTAAATCAATATCCTAAGCACATTGAACCTTTAATACTTGAGAACTTTTCGTCATACCTATTAGAAATTGAGTACATGCAATCATTAATACTCCGGAGGAATCTCATGACCCTTCTTTACAGAATTTCTAGCGGCATCAACTTCTTCTTTAATTTCCTTTTGAACATTTCGAATATGGAAATGCAATTTACTAGGGGGAACTCGATCAAAGAGTCGGCTGTAGTTATCCTGCTCTTGTCTCAACATTTGGGCGATAGCAAAACCCTCATCATCGGATTTAATACTTTGTAAAATTGAATCAAAATCGTCCATGACCGAAAATCGGTTGAATGAAATTGCATTCTGAAGTATAATTCTCAGGGTGCGGGCTTTAAAATCAAGATTGTTTGTGGATTCGTAAATCGTTCTCATTTTTTCGGAAATAACTTCAGCGTAATCCCATTCAGCGTTACGTCGATATTCGGGAATATATTCATCATAGAGCGATAACATTCGATCTAATTCTGAATCGAGCCGCTGTGCCATATGCTTTAAAGCCTGAGTCGGGATTTTATCGAAATTTTCGACGTATTCGATTTCGCTCATCTTGCCACTGACCATTATATCAATCAAACTTAGACATTTCTCAATTGTCAGATCATTTTCTCTTATCGATTGCTTAATTAAATTGTTGGCTGTTTCAAATCCCAACTGAGAGTTGGTAATAGGATCAAATTTGGAACTATAAACATCGATGTCATTCATCAATTCGGAAACACTTTGATGTCTTGAACCAGGATTGAAGGCTGTTGCTGTACGAATTATATGAATGACACCTGGAGGAATGTTTGTGGTATCCATAGCAGTAGGATCTCCAGAGAATAGTGTTTGCAAGGTCTTGCCAAGTTGATATACATCTGTCCGATGATCCGCATTCTCAAGCGCATCTTTCTGTTCGGGTGCCATATATACTACTGTTCCGTTCCCATATTTTGAGGAATCATGAACTTCACTTTTTCTGTCTATATTACGACCAAAGCCAAGATCTGATACTACAATTCGTCCATCGTCAAAAAACAGGGCATTTCTGGGATTTATATCCCTATGAAAATAACCAGCGTCATGTATAGCCTTTACGCCTAAACAAATCTCTTTAAAGATCCGAAGCAAGTCAAGAGTTTGTCCTCTCATTGAAGACGTAAGCTTTTCAACATTTTTTGCTGCCAGTGGCATTATAAAGAAAGGAGGCGCGTAGTTTAAATTTACATCAATTAAACCTATCACATTGGGATGTTTAAGGCTTGCTAAGATTTGAACTTCGCGCTTGAATCGGCCAATTGGCCCCATGTCGGTCTCTCTACAATATTTTAATGCATAGTTATCGCCAGATTGTAAGTCCGTCGCCTCAAATACATCACCAAAGCCGCCGTCCCCAATCTTTTTTATCAACTTGTACCTGTTATCCATTATGTCGCCCGGATTCATCGTGTAGTCTTTTAATAAAGATATTGCAATTTAGGGCATGGATCGGCCATATTATAAGAGAGAGCTTCCCTAAATTAGTTATATATATTTGGCTTTAGCTGGCATTCTTTTAACGAGATGTGTATGACATATCCGATTTTTTACACATTAAGTATACTTAGCTTTCTTTTTCCTCAAAATGAGTAGATATTGCTCTTCTAAAACGAAAAGTGATGAAAGAATTAGTGAGCGAATCTCCAAGCACCCCGATGTTATTCCCATTCAGCCCCGCCGAATACTGGCAGCAAATCCGGCAAATCATTCGCGAAGAGGTCGGTCGTATGGAAACGCGGCCAACCTCTCCAGCGTTTGAAACCCCGGGAATGACATACAAGCCGTTATATAAAATAGCGGAAGTCTGCGCCCTTCTCCACATTACCAAACCTACCATTTATGATTGGGTCAAACACGGAAAACTAAAACCCTACAAGATCCGATCACGGGTGTATTTCCTCTGGCAGGACATTCAGCAATTGCTCCGTCCTAACGAAACCATTCAATACCCTTAATCCAATCCTATGCAGCAGAAATTATCCTGCAACCAGGCCAATCAGATTGACCTGGTTGACTACCTCGCGCGGTTGGGTTATACGCCAAAGAAGATAGTCCGAAACAATCATTGGTTCCTGTCGCCTTTCCGGGACGAGAAGACACCTTCCTTTAAGGTGAACAGGCAGCTCAATGTCTGGTACGATCACGGCATCGGCAAAGGCGGCAGGCTGGTAGATTTCGGAACAGCATTCCATCAGTGTACAGTCAGTGGATTACTTCACAGACTCTCCGATTCAAATGGGCAATCTCTTTCTTTTCACCAGCCTCAAAATTCCAGGGCTGGTGAAAAGAAAAATGAAATGCAACCGTCCGAAAGAATTCAAATTCTGGAGAGCAGAGAGTTGTCACATCACGCCCTCTTAACCTACCTGCAAAGCCGGAAAATCTCAGTCGATATTGCCAGAAACTTTTGCAGGGAAGTTGACTTCGAATTGAACCAGAAAAAATACTTCGCTATTGGCTTTCCCAATAGTGCCGGAGGATATGAATTAAGAAATCCCAAATTCAAAGGCAGCAGCGCTCCAAAATCAACTGTGCTGATACTCGAATCGCAGTCCGAAAACCTGGTTGTATTCGAAGGATTTTTCAACTTCCTTTCTTTTCAAATGCTGCAAAAAAAACGTGCTAAAGATCTTAATGATCTGCCAAAACTTCAGCCCGATTTTCTTGTATTGAACTCCCTTTCCTTTTTTGAAAAAAGCCGCGAAACGATGGAGAAATATTCTGCGATCCATTTGTGTTTAGATCGGGATAAAGCCGGTGTTCAAGCTACAGTAAAGGCGCTTCAATGGTCGGACAAATACAAAGACCTCAGTAAGCTTTATAGCCAGCACAAGGATCTGAATGAATACCTGGTCAATACTTCCTCTCTCGAACTAAAGAAAAGCCAAAGGCAGGGAAGGCATCTTTAAAAGTTCAGGAGCCAGCTATGTTTTGCCTTCGTCAAAACCTGGTTCCTCATCCGCCGCTGGCGGATTCGATTCGTGAAACTGATAATGTGAAGAGTGATGAATAGTGCAATTGCAAACAAAACAAAGAACCGTGGCGGCCGTCCCGAAAAGCCCATCAAACGCAATCAGCAGTTGGCAGTGATGTGCACGACGATCGAACGAAAAGTGATTGAATCCAAGGCCAGGACTGCGAATGTTTCCATCTCAGAATTTCTGCGAACGCTGGCAATGGAAGGACAGGTTGGCAGGAAGATAAAAGTCCTTCCGAAGGAGGTGTTACTATTTACCGCGACACTAAATCACCTCGCCGCCAACATCAACCAGATCGCCAAAAAGCGAAATCAAAACAATCCCCTTTCAGCGTCCGATTGGGAGGATCTGCGGGCGCTTATTGCCAGTATAAAAACACTGGTAACAGACATCAAAAAATTCCTGGAATGATTGGCAAAATAATTATCGGGAAATCATTCCGGGGGTGCATCAATTATTGCCTGGAAAATAAACCGGAACAGCAGATCCTGGGCCTGGAGAACCGTGCCGACATTCTTTGCTTCAATCTTTGCGGCGGCGATAAACGTGAACTGATAAATCAGTTTAACGAAGTCCGGAATCTGAGACCCGGGCTAGCAAAACCCGTCATGCATATTGCGCTCAGCCTGGCACCCGGCGAAAAGCTCGACAGAGAAAATTTAGCCGCCCTGGTGGATGAATGTGCGAAGGATATGGGGTTCGACAAAAATATGTATTTGGGGGTCCTTCACAACGACACCGGGCATCAGCATGTACACATTATTGCCAACCGGATTGGCTTTGATGGAAAGACGCTGAAGGACAACCATAACTTCCGAAAAATTGCCGCTTTCTGCAGAAAAGCGGAGCTGAAATTTGCACTGCAGCAGGTCTTAAGTCCACGAAGGTTCCTTGCTGAAAACCTGCGCGGCCTGCCGCGCCATGATCTCCGTAAAGAGCAGCTGCGCCAGGATATTCAGGATGCCTTGAAGGGGGCTAAAAACTACCGGGAGTTTGAACAAGTAATGAAGGCGAAAGGCTACCAGATTGCCAAAGGAAGAGGTATTGCTTTTATCGACAGCCAAAAAGTACGGGCGAAAGGCAGTGAGGTGGGTTATTCTCTTTCCAGGCTCGAACGCCAGCTCTTACAGAACGCCAAGGCCGCTATCAGGATCTATCATCGAAAACCTGAGCGCTCCCAAAATATGAGCCTGAAAATCGACTTAGCCCCGGTTAAGGAACTAATTAAAGGGCTGGCGAAGTTGATGACTCAAGATGACATCAAAACACCCGCGATGCAGATGAGCTATGAAGAAAAGCAAGCCTACGGCATTGCAAAAAAGAAACGTAAGAAAAAGCAACTACACAGATAAAACGTGGAGGTGAAATGAAGCCGGAGAACGTAGAAATAATCCTGAATGAATTGCTGGAAGGACAGCGTAATCAAGCGTCGCTGCAATCCGAAACGGTCATGCTTTGCAGAGAGTTTGCGATGCAGCTTATGGCACTGAAAAAACCAGACGAGCCAGAAGCTGAGAGCGCAATAATCGAACGGCTGAAGATGATTCAAATGGACTGTAAAGCTATTTGTGATCAGCAGGTGTCAACGGACAAGCGCATCCACGCCATGGCACATCAATTAACCAGGTTAGAAACGCAGACCCGTAAAACGCCCGGCCCTTTTGACAATCAGTGGAGGTTTTTAAAGCGCTGGAAAAAATGGTTGTCGGCTGGCTTCGCTATCCTCTTTTTCCTTCCCCTGATCCTCCTCACCTGCAAAACAAAGCAAGTAGAAAAACTAAAAGCAGGCGACCTGAAATACCAATACCTCAAAGCTTATACAGATTCATCTTCCCAGGCAATGCTGACGCGTCTGGACAGCGCATACATAGCCGCACCGGATTCCCTGAGAAGGTTGATAAAACTGGCCGCAAATACAAAAAAATCGAACGGTTATGCGAAGGACTCAAGCGTCACAAAGCAACGTGGCAAAGACGGGGTCAAAACCAGTTCAAAAAGGCTTTCAAAATAGATTTTGTAATTTTAAGGAATGGGAAAAAAACTAGTCGTTCAGGAAAAGCCAAACCTGCCCAGGCGTCTTTTTTGGGACTTCCGGTATGATGACATCGAATGGCGGGAAGAATATCTGACCGTCATCGAGCGAGTACTGGAACGTGGCTCCAAAGAAGAATGGGCTGAAATGGTCCGTTTTTATGGTGAAGAGAAGATTATTCATGCCATAAAAAAAGAGATCAAATTTCTGGCTGATTACGCGATTGACGATGTATGCGCATACTTCCCGCTCCGCAAAGAGGAGTTGTTATGCTATACACGGAAACAGTCGAGGCCCGGACACTGGATCTGATCCAGCGGTTGATGCGTGATGAAAAGTTAGTGGAATTTAATCTTGTTGGTGGCACTGCCCTTTCCCTCAAACTAGGCCATCGGAAATCCATCGATATCGATCTATTTACTGGTCGGGATTTTGATTCCGGCAAACTCTCCAATCATCTCACTGATTACTATAACGCCCAGATCCATCGGACGATTAAAAACGGAGTCTTTGGGTTCGTCGACGATATAAAGGTAGACCTGATTGCCCACCAATACCCGATATTGAATGCCATTGAAATAAGTGAAGGCATCCGCCTGTATTCGCTGGAGGACATTGGAGCAATGAAACTAAACGCTATTCATCAGAACGGAACGCGGTTAAAGGACTTTGTTGACGTGTTCAAGCTGCTTGAGCAGATCCCGCTCAAAGTGCTAACAGACGCTTTTGAACAAAAGTACCCATCCGTTAACAGGCAAATGGCGGTTAACGGATTGCTTTACCACAAAGACATCAACCTTCGGGAAAAGATCGACTTCTTAGGAAAAGAACCCACCTGGAAAAGCATAGCAGCTCGCCTGCTGAGGGCGGTACAGAATCCTAACACGGTCTTCAACCATACTGAACACGATCAATCAATTAGGCAGACGTCAGCCAGGCGTAGGGGCAAACGACCTGGGATGTGATTTCATCTTCCTTGTCAGCATTGTCATTCTCCCGGTGGATCATAATCAGCAAATGCTGATGTGTAATGCCAAATCGTTCATTGCTCAAATAAACTTGATCGTTGGTAAAGGCCGTGACTTTTTTTAGAAAAATCAATGTCCCGCGATTGACGAACGAATCGGTCGGGGGCAAGATCTCTTCCGGTTGCTTTAAACTTAAATGGGGAATATAAACACCTTGTTTGTATGAATCTTTACATGATGTGCAACCAAAAGTAAATAATTGATATCGCCCCGATTGGCTATTTCAGGGAGCTTTGCGCAGATCTTCCCAGCACACCGTCCATGACCCATCCGCCGGAAAGCCGGGCGTAGGCACATCCTTATCACCGTCCCACCCTGCCGTCATCATCGCTACCGCATATAGCAATGCTCCATTGGCAGGTAAATAAGGGTATGGATTCCCACCCCCTACGAAACCATGTTTATCATAATTGTTTTTGGAAGATGGATGAAGCAGGAAATCAATAGCAAGTGCCGGCTCGCCAACCCTTGCGGCACACATCGCCGCCAGCGGAAAATCCCAGCCCCAGCCGGTATCAAATTTCCATTCCTTCACCACCTTGCTCAGGGTTTTTCTCATGATGGCAACATCAACACCATCGCCCGGCAGCAAACCGTATATACCCAACAGCGCAGGATGTTCAAAGTTGAATTTATCCCACATTCGCCTGACGTTCTCCCATTGAACATAAAGACTATCCTGTACCGGAACAGGCGCCAGGTGCCGGTACACAGAGTCCCAAAGCGGATTTTGCTTTGACCCGGATAATGCTTGCAACGACTGCGCCTTCTTCAATGCGTAGCGCCAATAGGTCAGTTCAAAAGCAGGATTATAATCCTTGTAGTAATCATTGTTTTCCGGAACAAAAGCGACCGGCGGCCCAAGCATGTATTGTTTTCCTGCACTATCGGGAACAGCATACGATGCCAGGAAATCGGCTGAAGCTTCAATAACATCCGACCATTTTTTTAATGTCGCAACGGATGGATGCAGCCTGTAATCAAGGTCAGCAAAAAATATCGGATGCGGTTGTTGCCATACAAGGAATGCGTGTATGGGATGCGGCCATTCCCTTCCATCCGGACCCGTGCATTTGGGATAGCGGGCGCCAAGGTATCCCTGTGATGCGGCACGCTGTTTTGCATCCGCCAGATTGTTCTTATATACCTGCAGGCTTTTCTCAATGAGAGACCACCTATCCCACAGTGCATAATGCGCTTCATGCCATAAGATCATTTCGTAGTGAAATCTTCCATACCAGCTATTATTTACAAGACCTGTTTCCTGCGGCGGATAATCGCCGGCTGCATTTACTTTCATGATGTACTGGGACAAGACGATCCGTCTCTCCAGTTCCTTCCACCGCTGGTCTTTGCTCTGCGAAAGATCAATAAAGCCACCGCTGTTCCAGAAGGCGGGCCAGTATTTTTCAGTATGTGCTTTTATTGTTGAGAATGACGGCACACTATGGTTGCCGGAACCCGGGGAAAAGTAAAAAACAAATTCTGCTATGCTGCTTCCTGACGTGCTCAGGACAAACTGGTGCGGCTTTACTTTTTTCACCTGCACATTGCGGGAACTATGGACTGCCACTTTATATATTGTACTGTCCAGCTTTCTATTAAAATCCATCTGTTGTTTCCCGTGCATAACCAAATCGGTAGTATGCAGGTCCGGCTTTGTATAATCTGAGCCATTACTGAAAACATCCAGATTTGCGTATGGAAAATCTATAAATACACGCAGGTTACCTGTGCTTATCAAAGGAGATTCTATTCTGAAAGCCACGGCATCCAGACGGGGATCTCCAATGGTGGTTACTTTTACCTGCTTGCCGTTGATTTCAAAGGTGCTTACAGCAGTAGCTGTCCACAAGTCAAGGAACTGGCTGGGATTATCAATATCTTCAGGCGTTAAATGTCTGCTTGTATCACCACCATAACACAGCCCGATCCTTGCAAGATTAAACCGGTGCGGATTGGATTGCATCCAGTGTGTAAGCCTGGATTGTTTCGGGTTTGGTAGTTCATAAGGAATCATTCTTCCGTTAGTATTCACATCTGTTTTCTCAAAATCTGCAGCGGTTAAACCGTCAGGCGGGACGATGGAATGCCAGCTCCATTGGGACATGGTGGTGAACTGGTCATTATATGTTTGCATGCCGGTTATATCAAAACCGTAGGCAAAGTTGCCATTACCAACCTGTGTAGGGCCCTGCTCATGCGGGTCAGTGATATTCAGGTTGTGCCGCTGAACAACCTGTTTGCGATTGATAGTGCCGCGCTTGAGTTGCTGGGCTTGTATATCAACGGTTGCTGCAGAAAGAATTGCTGTGATAAATATTGATAATAATATACCATGCCCGGTTTTCATATCTATAAAATGATGCGGGGGTCTTAAAACCAACTTGCGTAAAAGATTCCCGCTGATTACGCAGATCTTATCTGCATTATTTATGAAGTCGCATTATTTAAGGAAGCCTGCCATCATCCGATGCGCAGATTGCGCCGATAAGTCTCAAACCTATCTGCGCATCCGGATAAGTGACTATACCATCAACGGAAAAAATTTCAATGATTGAAGAAATTAATCTGCGAAATCTGCGGGAACCTACGCCATTCACAGAAAACCGATCAATCCCAATCAAACGTAACCACCTTCCCATCCAGTTTCCATCGTGAAGGAAACTGGTTCTCCAGCCAGTCCAATGGTTCGGCAATTTGCTGCGGCCTTGCTGCATCATCAAAACACTGTTTAATGAAAGCCTTTTGTTCAGCACCTACAGCTGCCGTTTGTGCAGAGATGAATAACGGCGAGCTGCTTTGCGCCAGCAGTTGCATCCATTGTTTATTCTTTTCCCACGGCACGGCAGTGGTCAATCCCACGCAATCACCGTCCACTTCATAAAAAGTTCGGTGCTGCACCATCCTGTATCCCATCGTATTGACGCCCATTTCCTTTGTGCGCTTCCATTCTTTCCCACTCGTGTCATCACCGATGCGGTAGATTTCAAATAAACCGGCGGAGAGGTGGCTTACGGTATTGCAGCCTATCAGGTACATATCATCTGCAGCCTCCCGTATATTCCTGTATAAATTCAATATGATCTCCGCATTTGTTTTCGATCTGTCATTGAATTGCCAACCGGAGTCTGTCATGGTCTGATTCATGTCCCGGCCCCACCGGCCAAAGATATCAAACGTAGTATAATCATGCTTTACCAGTTCAAATCCCCATTGCTTGTATAGCCTGAAGATATTCTTTATGTACTGTATATTCTCGTCAAGTGTAGGATCCAGCACTTCGCCTCTTCCTTTAATAAACAGGTTTTTCTTTTCACCCTGTTTTGCAAGCAATGGCCTTGTCCACAGACCGGAACGCATGCCGAGTTTTCCTATCTGGCCTACAAGCTTCGGCATGTCAGGGAATTTATCATTGCTTCGTGTATAATCCGTTCCCTGCGACCATCCATCGTCAATCACAGAAAAAGGCCTGTTGGATGTACTGGTCGCCAGGGGCGCCAGTAAGGCTGTATGTTCAAGTATCAGGTCCGCAGAATTATTTCCATACGCAAAGTACCAGTCGTTGATGCCATACACTGGTTTTGCAACGGTAAGGGGCTTGTCACACATCTGTCTGCAGAATCTTCGTACCGTTGCAAATACATTTTCACTTCCCTGTTTTTTTGTGGTAACAATATCCGCTGCATGTAAGGTCCGGTCGCCCAGTAATACTCCGTCGCCGCCATTTCTTGTGTCGAGGTTGAGTTGCAGTCTGCCATTACTGACCTGCCAGCTGCAAAAAGAATTGCAGGCTGTTTTTACGCCAAAGCAGGTGGTGTTATTCTGGTCATGCACAACAGTGTACCATGGCATTTTTCCCGGAACTTCAACTGACCTGAATGCAAGATCAGCATAAGTCCTTTCCCATGCATCTCCCAATGCTTTTGCCTGTTTTTGAAATGGCAGTCGCCAGGAAAACTTTAATTCTGTCAGCGGTGTTGATGGAGACTGGATATGTATAGAAACTGCATCTGTCAGTTTTGTCAGTTTTACTGTAACATCTTTGTACGTCCAGTTATACCCGTCTGTTTTCCGCAAAGGCAGGTATTTGTTACCGGACAACAGCTCTATTTCATCTGGTAATTGTATGATGGCAGACCCACCTGGTGCTGCCTTCAGGTAATTCGCAACAAGCAATGATGTTGCAGAGGCCCCGGTAATTCTTATGAAATTTCTTCTGTTCAAGTCAAGGGTATTTTAAAATAAATTATAAAGTTTCATAGGGTACTCACAGGAATATTGGATAGGTTTTGACCTTGCTTTGCCATGAGCCAAGCAGAAACAATGCACTCTATAGTGAGGATGGAGCCATGTTTCTGCCTGGTCATGATACTATCAATATCCTGCATTCTGTGTAAGTGAGCCCTTGCTTTTGTCGATCTCGGCCCTGGGGATCGGCATGAGATAATTTGCATCCCGGAAAGTACGGTCGGTCAGCTTTGTAATGGTATATGTTTTTACAGAACCGCTCTTCTGGATGTTCATGCTAAGCAACGGCCTGGGTTCTGTAGATGCTGCGATCTTCCACCTGCGCACATCAAAAAAACGATGCCCTTCAAAGGAAAGCTCTACCCTTCGCTCGTTCTGGATCTTTTTTCTGAGGTCTTCACCGCTTTCAGTGACCGGCGGCATGTTTACTCCAGGTCTTGAACGCACCGTATTCAGGTATTGCCTTGCTATGTTTTCCTCTCCAAGCTCGAATTTTGCTTCGGCATAATTAAGCAATATTTCTGCATAACGGAAAAAGATCCATGGGTTGGTTGGTTTTACGGTAGAGCCGGAAGGTGGTATGCTTTCGACAAGGAATTTTTTGAAATAATAGGAAGTAAGTGAAGCGTTCCAGCCCGCAGAAGAACTTTCGGGAGAGTCTTTACCGCCTCTGAAGCTTTCGGTTTCCCTACCAGCCCATACAGAACCATCATGCAGGATCGAGGCTTCAAACCTGGGATCCCTGCCGTCATAAGGATTGGCCGGATCATAACCTGAAGCAGGATTAATGGTGAGGCTGCCATCCGCAGCTTCAATAAACGGCTGAACGCCGGTGGCCTTCATCTCGTAAGCATTCACCATGTTTTGCGTTGGATTGTTTGCACCATATCCATCGGAACCATTACGGCCCTGGTAAAGATTGAAGCTGGTATTATTGGCCTGGGTAAAGTAACGCGCAAAAATGATCTCTTTATTGTCTGAGAGGAACGTTCCCTGGTAGTCACTGTTCAGTTCAAATCCTGAGCTGAGCAGGGCCTCAGCAGCATCTGCAGCAGCTTTCCATTTCGCATTATCATGCTGTGGATTGTTCTGCGCACTTGCGGCATATAACAGCACCCTGCTCTTGAGCGCCTTGCAGGCATTGGCGGATGCCCGCCCCTTTTGCTGGCCCGGCTGGTTAGCAGGAAGCATAGAAGCCGCTTTATCCAGTTCGCTTACGATAAATGCCACACATTCATCATACGAGGCCCTTTGCACGGAATAATCATCGTTCAGTTGGAACACATTATTGATCAGCGGCACGCCGCCATACCGCCAGATCAGGTTGGCATAAAGGTTCGCACGCAAGAACGCCATTTCCCCCTTCACCTGTGTTTTAAAAGCATCATCCCCCGGAGCATTGTCTATTTTAGAAAAGAAAATGTTTATGTTCCGGATATAGCCATAAGCAAAATTGAAAAAATTGATATTGGTGGAAATACCAGCAACATTATCGGCTGTTAACGCTCCGGTCTGCACTACTCTTAGGCTTCCCCAGTCGTGGATATTATAAGTTTCATCACAGGCTGCAGAAAGAAGATCCTGTTGAAAGCCGTGCATCATTGAATTGTACGTACCATTTACATACAGTTGTATCAGGGACGGATCCGCCCAAACATTCGCCTCCGATAACCTGTCGAGCGGAGTCATCTCCAGTTTATTGCAGGAATATCCCAGGGTGGATAAGGCTGCTATATAAAGTAATTTCTTCATTGTTTGTTGTTTTAGAAGGTAATGGTTGCTCCGAAATTGATGACCCTTTGAGGAGGATAATACCAGTAATCAGATGTCTCCGGGTCAAAGCCAAGATCTTTCATGTGGTCTGCAAGGATGAGGAGATTGCTGCCGCTGACAAACACACGCAATTTCTGCATTCTCATCTTCTGCGCAATATGTTGCGGCAGGTTATAACCGATCTGTACATTACGCAGTTTTAAGAATGAAGCATCAAGCAGCCACTGCGTAGAACCTGCGGTATTATTATTGAATACATCGGCAGATGCACGTGGCATGGTTGCATCGGTATGTTCCGGAGTCCAGCGGTCTGCCGCCCTCCATGCCAGGAAATTTCCGAGCGAGTAACTCATTACAGGAAAGTAATCTCCGAAATAGGTCTTTGCATTTGCCTGTCCCTGTAACAGAAATGAGAAGTCAAAATTGCCATACTGGAAGTTAGCGTTCAGGCCAAAGGTGATCTGGGGCGTGGGAGTCTGATCCACTCTTATCTGGTCAAGGGAGTTCAATTCCTTATCACCATTCATGTCTGCATACTTCAGATCTCCGGGACGGGCATTGATGAAGTGTGGATTATTGTCAATATCTGCCTGATCTTTGAATACGCCTATTGCTTTATAATACAAACCCGCACCGATCGGTCTGCCTGTAGCAAACTGGTAAGGTTCCGCCGCCGGTTGCTCATCGCTGAATACAACTTTATTTTTTGCGAAAGCAACATTACCCGATATAGAGTATTTAAGCTTGTGTGAATAATTAGCATGCGTTAATACCAGCTCGAAACCTTTGTTGTCAACAATA
Source organism: Sphingobacteriales bacterium 44-61 (assembly GCA_001898405.1). Taxonomy (GTDB): domain Bacteria; phylum Bacteroidota; class Bacteroidia; order Chitinophagales; family Chitinophagaceae; genus Terrimonas_A. The sequence goes on along the minus strand of MKTW01000017.1, from coordinate 166,348 downwards.
CCGATATTTTCATCCGGTAACACAAGACCTGTATAACCCGGCACTACTGCTGCCCGTTTGGTAAGGATGTTGGAACGTCTTGTTTTAAATACATCAAATGTTACAGATAACAAACCCTTCCACAGATCTGCATCAAGTCCAATATTAGTTGTTTTGGCCGTCTCCCAGGTGATGTTGGGATTAGGCGCACCTGTCTGTACTAAACCGGTCACATCTGTATTTCCCACCACATAGTTTCTGCCGTAACCATAACTCTGAAGGTACTGGAAAGGGTTTACAAGATCATTCCCCATAACTCCATAAGATGCCCTTACCTTCAGGTTAGTGACAAAGCTGATTTTATCAAAGAAACGTTCTTTCGAGATCACATAACCTGCAGACACACTGGGGAAGTTTCCCCAGCGCTTATTTGCGGGAAAGTTGGGAGAGCCATCCCTTCTCATGGTAAATTCGGCAAGATACTTATCATCATAGCTGTAATTTACCCTTCCAAAATAATTCTGGCGAACCCCTTGAGACGCTGATCCATCATTCCCCTGTTGGTTCTTGTCGTTGCTGCCCGCAAAGATCTGCGGCAACGCCGTGGACACAAAATTACTCCTGTATGCTGTGATGTTATTTCCATTGGTGTTCTGTTGCTCATAACCCAGCATCGCGCCAATATTGTGCGCACCAATTTTGTGGGAATAATTAAGTCTTGTTGTTAGATATAACCGCGAAAAGAATTCAGACCGGTCATTCAAGTCAGCCGTATTGGCGCCCCTTCCTGATCTGCCCCTTGTCAGTTCGCCGGTTGTTGCATCCTTATAATAAACATAGGTCGGCAACTGCCAGTTTTTTATGAACGCATATCCCGGGTCATAGCTGCCGCTTCCATATAAAGACAACCCTTTCACCCAGGGAATATTTACAGAACCAAACAATGTTGCCTGAAGATTGGTCGACTTTACATTCTGATACCCGTTTGCATCGCTCACCCAGTTGATGATATTATCATTGTCCCTGTTGGGTGTAAGATGATCCGTGCCCGGCCAGAAAGGAACCCAGTTCGGTTGATATAAATAGATATGGCTGTTCAGTTCGTTCGCACTTTTGAACGGGTAATGGTTGTCATCAAAACGGGCAGCAAGGTTTGCTCCGACTTTGATATCATCCGTTACCTGGATATCCAGGTTCGAACGGAGATTGTATTGTTTTACTTTAGTAGAACCGTAATTATATTGCCCTTCCTGCGCCACCTCGCCAAAAGACACAAAATATTGCGTTTTTCCTGTGCCGCCGGATACGGAGATATCGGACCGGTGCTGCGGTGTCCAGTCTTTCACAATAAAATCGTACCAGTTAAAGTTGGCAAAACCAGGCTCGGTGCCTGCCTTAAACTTTTGCAGGTCCTCGTCAGAATAGCGGGCAGGCCGTCCCTCACCGCGTTCAATTTCGTTATATGCCGTGAAGAATGTATAGGAGTCTGCCATTTTGGGATTGCGCGTTGGTCCGGTAAATCCCTGGTTATAGCTCAGGCTTACAGTTGGCGCTGCGTTTGGATTTCCCCGTTTGGTGGTGATCAGGATCACGCCGTTGGCAGCCCTTGCTCCATATATGGCGGCTGATGCATCTTTTAATACGGAAACGCTCTCGATATCGTTGGGGTTTATCAAACCGATGCCATCTCTTTCAACACCGTCTATGATCACAAGCGCAGAAGTGTTGCCTGTTGTGCTTCTTCCCCGGATGCTGATGGAAGGAGCATCTCTTCCCGGCTCGCCTGAGCGGTTATTGATGATCACGCCCGGCAGGCGGCCTTCGAGCGAGTTAGCAAAATTTGTATTCGGGCTCTTTATGATCTCACTGCCTTTTACTTCAACAACTGATCCGGTAAGCGATGCCTTCTTTTGCCTGCCATACCCCACCACCACCACATCATTCAGCGCAGCAGCATCCTGTTCAAGCTGGATCACAAGCCCGGATTGATTGCCGGCTTTTATTGTTTTTTGGATAAACCCGATGCTGGATACAGCGATCGTTACGGAATCGTTGCCAGCCGGCAACGTAATAATGAAATGACCATTCCTGTCAGTTGTAGTTCCCGTTTTGGTACCGGTGATGGCCACTGAAGCATTTTCGACAGGTTTGTTTTTTTCATCAGTGACCCTGCCACTGATCACCTGCTGTGCGCGTCCTGTTAACGCAAGCAGTAAGGCGAATGAAGCCAGTATTATACATCTGGACTTCGAAGCCAGGTAGGTAATTGCACCTCCTTGCCGATGGGATTTTACATTCATATAGCTAACATTAGTTTTAAAAAGCAGTTAATGATAGATATGAAAATACCAGTAGCAGGAATTTGAAAAGATGGTGAGTTAATGGTTAACCCGTGCCGGTTGACGGTTGAACGGATATAGGGAACAATTGTCAAAAGAGCTGACTCTTTACATTTCGCCTGGATTTGACCGTCGCAGACTTCCACCATTCCCTTAAGACAGCGAACTATCAACCCAAACGGTCCAACCATACCCCTTGCTGTTCTAATCCTGATTTATTACTACCTTCAGCAGCCTGAGTGCCGGCATTGCAGGGCGAACTGTATTTTCATCGTATGAACGCATTGAGACGGTTTGTTTTTTTACGCCATTATCTGTTGTCTGGCCTATTGATGATCTTCCTCAACCCTGTCAATGCCCAGTTCCCCGACTCTCTGCCGTTCAAAACCCTCAACATCGCCGACGGATTGCCGCAATCATTTATCAGCTCGCTCGTACAGGACAGCACGGGCTTTATCTGGATCGGCACAAGAGATGGGCTTGCCAGATACGATGGCCGCAAATTCAAGCTCTTTATGCACCGGCAGGGCGATACCACCACGCTTGCCAATAACATAATCACGCATATGTACATCGACAGCCGGAGCCGCCTCTGGATTCTGTATGAAACCGGCGACATCGATATGCTCAACACGTCAGATGAACACCTGCTTCACTTCTCAAAACATCCCGTATACGGAGTGGTAGCCGGTCTCGTCCGGTCGGGCAATTCCATCATTGAGGATGCTGCCGGTAATATCTGGCTCCTGGGAACAAATGGCGGCGTATTCATCTGCAACCCCGATAAGAACTTCATCCGTTTTTATAGCGAACAACAGCTCGGCCTGTCGGATAACAAGATCACCGGGATTGTAGCGTTTCTCAAGAGCATCGCATTGGTCACGGATACCTGCCTCACCATATTGAATGCCGATGGAACAAAAGGTGCCTGCATACCCTACAACGTCAGCAATCCCAGGCTATATGATCACAATGAACCATCCAACGGGACCGATGCTCTTCTCACCGCGCAAGGCGATATTGTGATCAGGCACAACAACCGGTTGATCATATACATAACAAAAACGGGCACATTCAGGGAACAGCCATTGCCTGAAACTCCGGGCGGACCAGGCTATTTGCTTGTGCGAGATAAGGACGGCCAGATAATGATCGCCTCCACTAAACAATTGTTTATGCTGACCGGCAACTATGAAGTGAGATCATTGAAGCGGTTAGCCCATAAAAGCGCAACCGCATTTGTTTCCTTGCTCGTCGATCAGTCAGGGATATTATGGCTGGGCGGAAATGGCAGCGGCATCGAACTGCATGAGCTCAAACCGCCCGGGCTTTCCGGCGACTCGTATACACGGAATTTCCCCAAAGACCTTTTGATGGATTACCTGCATGTACCCCTGCAGGAGATCAACAAAACGTTTGTGGCCAACATAAGTTCTTATTCATTCCGGTCGCTTATGGCGAATGACGGGAAAATATGGATAGCGAACGGGAACAAGGACAGGACGGACAAACCTGCTATATTATATTACAGCAAAGGCCACCTGGTGCAACCTTTATGGAAATACAGCGACAGTTCCGGAACAGATCATGTAAACATCAATGCGCTCGGGCTTAGCAGCAGCGGTAAACTATGGGGCATCGATTTTTATATGCGTCCTGTTCTCTTTGATACTTCGTCGCTGACGGCAACGGTTTATCCTGCAATCGCCACCACGCAGGCAGGGCAGGCATTCAGCGCTTCCAGCATCGTAATGGACGGCGAGAGCAGGTTCTGGATCAGCACCGCATCGGATGGCCTTTATTATTATGATCATGTTTTAAAAAAAGTAACCCATTTTACAGCCGCAGACACAACCGGCGCCCTGCCTTCCAATCAATTGATGAACATGATCCAGGACCCGGATGATCAATCTGTATTATGGATCGGCTCCCTCGGCGGTGGACTGATCCGCTTCAATAAGCTCACAGGAACCTGTCACACCTTTACTATGAAAGACGGTCTGCCCAATAATACCATTTATGCAATAGCGATCGATCGCCTGGGAACACTCTGGTGCAGTACCAACAAAGGCATTTTCTCATTCAAAAGAAAAGAAGCCGAAGTGATAAGCTTCACTTCCAGCGATGGGCTTCCCTGCGATGAATTCAACCGGTACCACTACTTCTCACTCCCTGACGGCCGGATCAGTTTTGGCGGAATAAACGGCTTCACCGTTTTTTCACCGGCAGATATCGCCAGCGACAATTTCCAACCCAATATTGCACTCACCAATATCAGCATCAATAACGAACCGTCAGATTATGGCCTGCCCGGATCGCCCGTCATGGCCGGCATTAACAGCCTTGCTTCCATTGAACTGCCCCATAGCAAAAATTTCCTGAGCTTTGAAATGGCGTCTCTGCAATACAATACGCCTGAAAAACTTCAGTATCGTTATATGCTTGAAGGATTTGATAAGCAATGGGTGTATTCAGGAACAAATAATGTTGTCACTTACACAAATATTCCCCCGGGGACGTACAGGTTAAAAGTAAACGCTACGAACAGTGCCGGGAAATGGAGCCCGCATATCAAGAACCTGTCCATCACTATCCGCCCGCCATTCTGGAAAACACCATGGTTTATTACGCTTGCTGCCATTTCTCTGGCTGGATTAGCCTACCTTCTTATTTACCTCAGAATAAAAGCCGTCCGGAAAGAAGAGCAGCAATTTGCCAATTTTGAGCGGCAGGCCTCTGCATTAAAAGAACAGGCGCTGCGCGCGCAAATGAACCCACATTTTATTTTCAACTGCCTTAACTCTATCAAGGTTCTTATACAGGAAGACAATAAAAAAAACGCGATCATCTACCTGACCACTTTTTCAAAACTTATCCGCAACCAGCTGAACAATACCCAGGAACTGGTAACCCTTCATTCCGAACTTGAAACCTGCAGGTTGTATGTACAGCTGGAGGCCCTCCGCTTTGGCGACAGCATTGTTTACGAATTCATAACAAACAAAGAGATCGACCTCCATTCCATAGAAGTTCCGCCGCTGATCATACAGCCGTTTATTGAAAACGCAATATGGCATGGAATCCTTCCCAAAAACGGAGGCAGGGTAACGGTGACCATAAGGCAGGAACCAGACTGCTTTATATGCATGATCGATGATGATGGGATCGGAAGGGAAATGTCCATCCGCAATAAATCCGGCCAGACATCTACCTATGAAAGCAAGGGCATGAAACTTGTGCAGAGCCGTCTTAACTTGCATAATACAATAAGCCAGTATGGCGGCACTGCCGAAGTGCTGGACAAATACGATGAGGAAGGAAAGCCTATCGGAACAACAATCATTTTAAAATTCACCCGGCAACAATGATGAAAGCGATTATTATCGACGATGAAGCGCATTGCATAAAAGCATTGCAGAATGATATCGCGATGTTCTGTCCCCAGGTAAATGTCATTGACAATTGCCGCTCGGCCAAAGACGGCATCCTTTCTATCAAACACCATTGTCCCGACCTCATTTTCCTGGACGTGGAAATGCCCTGGATGAACGGCTTCGAAATGCTGGAGATCATTCCCGAGATCAATTTCCATATCATCTTTACCACAGCTTATGATCAGTTTGCAGCAAGAGCGTTCAGGGTAAGCGCCGTGGATTACCTGCTTAAACCCATTGACGGAACTGAACTGCAGGCTGCTGTTGCGAAAGTTGAAGAAGCCATTGCAAAAAAACAGGGAAGCGCTCATATAGAGAACTTCATACATAATTCAAAATCGCCGGCCATTGAACAAAAGATCGCGATCCCGACAAGAGACGGGTTTGATTTTATTCAGGTAAATGATATCCTGTACTGCAAAGCAAATGGCTCTTATACAGAAATCACCCTTGCAGATCGGAAAAACATCCTTCTGTCAAGATCATTGGGCGAAACGGAACAACTGCTGCCGCCGGAGATCTTTGAACGGATCCACCATTCCACCCTTGTTAATATCCAGCATATCAAACAATTTATCAGGACCAGCGGAACCTATGTAGTGATGGATGATGGGAACGAGCTGAATGTATCGAAGTCGAAAAAAGATCAGTTGCTGGTGAGAATGGGGATCAGGCAGTGATCATACCAGGACCGGCCGGCCCGATCCTCACGCCAGCTTGTTACCCGGAGCGGACCAACCATCAATCAAGACAGTCCAACTATACACCCGGTCACCAATTACCTGCGCAAGTTTATAATTTTATAATGATGCCCCCGTATTGTCATTAGCCTTTATCTATGCTCCGGACACCCATACTTCTGATTCTCTGTTTATCCTTCCCACGGCCTGCCTCATCCCAACTGGCTGCGGGCGATCTCAGGATCCAATTCACCGACTCCGGTTATATCTCCGGCCTTAAAAACATCAAAGACGGCAAAGAATACATCGCCCCCGAACAGCCCGGAACCTTACTGCAGTTAGTTGTTAAAGAAACGCATCTCAACCCTTATTCGATCAAAATAAAAGGACAACAACTGTTGTTATCTTATCCGGGCAAAAAACAGGCAACAGTAAAGCTCACCCAAAAACCATCCTACTTAAAATTCGAGCTAACGGCCATAAGCGACGGAGTGGACGCCGTTCTATGGGGACCATTCAAAACAACCATTACCGATACGATTGGTAATAGTGTTGGCGTGGTTCGCAATGCAACCTTCGCTATCGGCATTCAATGCCTTAACACCAAAACATCCGGGGGCGAACTCAAAAACGAAGAAGGCGCCGTATACGACCCCGGCACAACAGCCACCAGCACAACTTATGGCTCATCCCTGCAGGCATTCAGCATCAACCGGCTGCATGAACGCATCATCAAAGTATGGGACAAATGGCCCGCAGTGACCGTGAAAGGAATAAAGGAAGGCGCACTGACCGGTTCTGCGATCGCACTGTTTGGTTGCAGCAACGGAACGGTCCTGCCAACCATACAACAGATCACGAAAGACAATAACCTTCCTTATGCCGTCTGGCAGAATGAATGGATCAAAACATCCGCTGCAAGTGGAAAGCCTTATCTCATCACCACCTTTAATGAAACAAATATCGATACGTTCCTGAATTATGCTTTACGCATGGGACTCGCAGGTGTTTATCATGAAGACCCGTTTGAAACCTGGGGACATTTCCAGTTGAAAAAAGACCTTTTCCCGAACGGACGTGAAGGATTCAAACGTTGTGTAGAGAAAGCGCATGCAAAAGGATTGCGGTTGGGTTTTCATACACTGACTACTTTTATAACCACTAATGATCCTTATATAAGTCCTGTGCCGGATAAACGGTTGGCGTTCGCCGGTTCCACCGGTTTGACAGAAAGCATCTCAGCAGATGCCAGCGAAATAAAAGTGAACGCTGATCAGCCTTTTACATTGAACAGCGATCTGAACAGTGTGCTGGTTGATGATGAGATCATCCGGTTCTCTTCTGTATCCGGCTCCGGACCTTTCATTCTTTCCGGATGTACAAGAGGCGCTTTTGGTACACAAAGATCCGCCCATGCCGCCGGCAAAACAATCAGCCGTCTGATAGACCATCCTTACAATGTATTTTTTCCTGACTGGGATCTGCAAAAAGAGATAGCTGGCAACATTGCCCGTTTTATCAATGAGACCGGTTCTGATCAGATGGATTTCGATGGCCACGAAGGAACGTATGCAAATGGCATGGGCGATCTTTCTTTCAACACATTTGCCGAAGAAGTATTCAGGCAGGCAGATCATCCGGTGGTGTTCGGATCCAGCAGGGCCAACCACTATTTCTGGCATATCAACAATTATCTTAACTGGGGCGAACCCTGGTACGGGACATTCAGGGAAAGCCAGTCGGACATACGCATGAACTATCAGAAATTCCATGAAGTGAATTATATGCCGAATATGCTGGGTTGGTTCCTGATCAAATCCAATACAGATCCGGAGGACATCAACTGGATGCTGGCAAGAGCAGCCGGCTATCATGCAGGCTATGCACTGGTGCTGCGCGAAGAAGCTTTGACCAATCCACACCTTGAAGAGATCATCAGCCTGATCAATCGCTGGAAAGAAGCACAGGAACAACAACTCTTTTCCGCCGCTCAAAGGGAATGGCTGAAAAACACAGGCAACGAAGCCGAACTGATACTGCAGGGCAAACAGTACCTGCTCAGGAAATTTCATAAGAACGTGTTTGTACACGAGGCAAAAGTGTTGCAACCCGGAGAACCGTCAAGATCTTCCTGGCCATTTGAAATAAATACTGCCGGCGAAGTTCCCCGCATTGTATTGCAGGCGGAAGGTGAAAGCGGTTCCCTCACCGGTTCCGTGATCGAAATAGACGGGAACTTCCGGCTTGAATTGCCCGTTCCATTAAGCGCCGGAGAAGCGCTCGTGATTGAGCGGGACGAGGCAATACTGTATAATAAAAAAGGGCAACCTGAGAAACAGTTGAAGCTCGGCAGACCGCTGCCGTCACTGACTGCCGGCCATCATACTTTATCGTTTGATGCGGGACGTAACATACATAATGAGCTAAACATCCAGATATCATTACGGATCACCGATACGATTGAATCTCTGCGGTAGAATCAGCGCGGTGCCGGGTTGCGGCATCTGCGCATGCGCATACATACCGGTTTAATTTTTAAAACGGCCCCTCAGCATTCTGCGGGAACCAATCAACAGTAAAAAAAATACCATGAAGAAATACTGCCTGCATGCACTGGCCATAACCACCGTCATTCTTTCCCACACCGGCGGCACGATCGCCCAACAACCAAAAAAAGAAAGTACTTACCCGCTGATCCCCTATCCCTCGTCTCTCTCCCCCGGCAAAGGCAACTTCCTCCTCACCAAAAAAACCGTCCTGCTAAAACAGGACAATGCCCCAACATTCCTCAATGAACAGCACTTCCTGCAGCAAATGCTGTTCAACTGTCTCGGGGATTCATTATCCACCGCCCGAACAACATCCGGACAGACCTACATCCAGTTAAAGTATGATCCTGCCATAAGCGGATCAGAATCATACAAACTGAACATTACCCCAAATGCCATCACGCTTTCCGCAAAAAATGGAGCCGGCATGTTCTACGCCCTTGAAACACTCCGGCAACTCATGCCCGCAACGATGGAGAACACCCGCCTCGAAAAGTTAACGATCCCTTCGGTAACAATAGCCGATCATCCCGCCTTCGCATGGCGTGGCATGCACCTGGATATATCAAGGCATTTCTTCGGTCCTGCCTACCTGCGCAAGTATGTAGACATGATGGCCCTTTATAAACTGAATAAACTTCACCTCCACCTTACCGATGACCAGGGATGGCGGATCGAAATAAAAAAGTATCCCTTGCTCACAGAGACCGGCGCATGGCGTCGCTTCGAAAAACATGATTCCATCTGCATCAAGACATTCCAAACAACCGGCAACAAAGATTTTGAAATAGATAAACGATACATAAAAGAGAAAGATGGCCAGCCCTTATACGGCGGGTATTACACGCAGGATGAAATGAAAGACTTCATTGCCTACGCAGCCAGCAGGCATATAGAAGTGATTCCTGAAATAGATATGCCCGGCCACATGGAAGCTGCTTCAAGAGCTTACCCATGGCTTACCTGCGACAGTACAAGGAATACAGGGCCTGGCTTCTCCACGCCGATCTGTCCGCCCAATGAAGACGTGATCGAATTTTCCAAAAATATACTCACCGAAATTGCAGCCCTCTTTCCGTCAAAATATATTCATATCGGCGGGGATGAAGTAAACACGGGCAACTGGGAAAGATCATCCGTCAGCAAAGCTTTTATGCAGGCAAAAGGAATGAACAAACCATCTGAACTGCAGACCTACTTCAACCAGCGCATCCAGCAGCATATTATAGCTCTCGGGAAAACGATGCTGGGATGGGATGAGATTGTTGAACATGGTGTTGACAGCAATGCGACCGTAATGTTCTGGAGATCCTGGGCGCCCAAACTGCCTGCCATGGCGACGGCCAACGGCAATGATATGATCATGTCTCCGGACGGCGGCTATTATTTTGATCATACCCCCGACAAGAATAGCGTGTATGAAGTGTACCATTACAATCCGCGTGATACAGCTTACCGCATCAAAAAAGAAAACCTGCACCGTATCATTGGAGTGCAGGCCAACCTCTGGTCAGAGACCATTCCTACCGAAGCGCGTGCCGATTATATGATACTGCCAAGGATGACGGCTCTTTCGGAAGTGGGTTGGACATACAGAAATCTGTATAACAGCTTTACCGGCCGTCTTATTCAGCATTACCCAAGACTGGATAATCTCGGCATACAGTATCGCTTGCCTGAGCTGGATGGTTTGCTGGAGAACAATTTATTCGTAACACCACGCAAATTCTTTATACCCTCACCTCTTCCTTATTTTAAGATCAGGTATACCACTGATGGAAGTTCTCCTGAAAACACATCGCCGGTATTGACCGATAGCATTGCCATTAACGGATCCATGCAAATTAAGCTCGCACTTTTTGCGCCAAACGGTCACAGGGGTGATATATACCATCTCCGGTTCACCAAAACCACTTACAGGAAAGCAATGCCACGTCCCGCCCAAACCGTGGCTGGCATTAGTTGCAGTATTTACATCGGCAGCTATAACAGTACGGGTAGGATCACCGGCCGCCCTGCAAAAAAAATAACGATGAAGGAAATTGCAGTGCCGCAGCCCGCATCTGACAAACCATTCGGACTTAAGTTTGAGGGCTATATATCCGTGCCGCAAACCGGCGTTTATAATTTCTATCTCAATTGCAATGATGGCGGTGTTTTATGGATCGGTGATGAGAAGATCATTGATAACGATGGGTTGCATCCGGACAGGGAAAGAGGCGGGCAGCTCGCATTGGAGAAAGGTGTATACCCAATTAAGCTTGATTTCTTTGATGCAGGTAGTGGCTACCGGTTGGATCTCACCTACAGCACAGGAAAAGAAAATCAGCAACCCGTTCCCGCTGCCTGGCTTCTGACCAATCAATAAGATGACTGGCACCCGCTGATCGCGCAGGCAATAAGGCTGGTTGAATTAGAAAGTCAAAAGTAAAAATTCAAAAACCTCCTGTTCAGACACTTTAACAACCATGTGGATTTTTACCTTTTTTTTTGACTTTTTAATTCTATCCTCGCTTAACCTGATGGCTATGGGCTACAGCGTCGCAAATATCAGAACGTACCGCGGAACAAAACAGTTCCGGGCTTCTGCTGCTAAGTATAATCATCTATTCTGATCTTCTGGGATTGTCATTTCCTGTTCGCGTTACTTATTATCCGATCAATTCAGCTGCATCGCTGGTTTCTTTATTGACAAATTAATATATTTAGAGGCAGATTGTCAGCTCCTCTGAAACGTCCATGATGATCACAGGAACGAGGTCAATCCTGCATCGTCAACTATGCAACCTTATCTGATCATCACGTCGCACCAGTCGCGGGTGCGGAGCATTCTTGTGCTGTATTTTATCTTATGCTCTATTGGGTGGCACCGTTTGCATGCTCAATCTTTCAGGGAAATAACCACGCGGGACGGTTTACCTCAATCCTTTATTTCAGGAATCGAACAGGATGACAGTTCCTTTGTGTGGATCGGATCGAGGAACGGCCTGGTGAGATTTGACGGGCTTCATTTTAAATTATTCCAGCATGATCCGTATGACAGTAACAGCATCTACTCCAATATCATCGGCTGGGTCAACCGGGATCATAAGAACAGGCTCTTTATACAATCCGACGCAAGGGATATCGATATAATCGACCCTCTCACTGAAAAGATCACGCATTATATAGACAGGAATACGGCATCCTCATTAAGATTGAGTATCGGCTATAAAGGATGGCTCATTGACGCCTACGATAAGCTCTGGTCAAGAACTGAGCACAATGGGATTGACTACTATGATAAGAGCACCAATAAAGTAACCAATTTCAACTCCGGGAACGCTTTTTTCCCCAATGACACGATCACCGGGCTTACACAGGCGCGCAACGATAATATATGGCTGGTAAGCAGCAAGGCTATAAGCATGTATGATCAGCGGACAAAACGTTTTACACACCGGACCATCCCTTTCCAACAGGATTTTTCTCCGTTCTATTACCTGTCTGACGCACATCTGCACGAAAGAAAGAATGGAGAAATGTTATGGCATGACAGGAACTATATCTATCTGTTTCATCCGTCAACAAACCAATTCCGCCGGGTCCCTTTACCTGCCGGCGCCGGGTCAACTATTTCAGGGATCAGAACATTTGTCAATGGCGATGAATACCTGCAAGCCGCGGGTGCAGTCTATCGCTACAATGATAATACCGGTTTCAGGCTGCTGGCAGAAGGCCAGGGCCCGATCATTTCTTTTATGGTTGACAAATCTGGTCTGATCTGGCTGGGCACCAACGGACGCGGTATCCGCCAGATAGATCTCACAACACCCCGTTTCCGGTCATCGCCTTATAACAAAGGCTTCGCGGTCGACATGCTGAAAGAGATCTTTCTCATCGACCTTGATCGTTCATTCGGGCACACCAGCCCCTATTACCCATCGCCCGATCAGAATTATTTTTTCCGCTCGGCCTATGACCGCAGTGGAAAATTGCTGCTGGGTACCAGGCATGCTGTTATCAGTTATGACTGGCAAACGAAAACAATTGCTCCGCTTCCGCAATTGCCGGATAATGTAAGTATATCTGGCCTTACGGTTACAAATGATAACCAGCCTCTCGTTTCAGACATGACAGGAAGGATCTTCATCTACCGTTCTTCCGGCAAGACCTGGGAGTTATTTATTGACTCTTCCCTGATCAAGAAAGCAACAAATGAATCGGTAATCGTGCAAAGCATACTTGCGGATGAAAAGTATCTTTGGGCGACGACAGAGGAACATGGACTGATCCGCATAAACCTTGCTACACGCGAGATCTCTTCCATTCGCAACGAAAAGGGCAAAAAATCCATACCAACAGATCAACTGATCTACCTGCTGCAGGACCCAACCCGGCCCAATCTCTTATGGATCGCAAGTTATCAGGGCCTTATCTGCATGAATAAGAACACACTCTCTTTCGAATTGCTATCTCAACGCAATGGCCTTCCCGATAACAATATATACGGCATCCTTGCTGACCGTGAAGGAAATCTTTGGTTGCCGACCAATAAAGGACTCTGCCGCTTCGATCCCGTCACCAGGCATCAACGTGTATTCCGCTCTCAGCATGGACTCCCTGGTGATGAATTCAACCGCTATCATCAGCTGCAATTACCTGATGGCCGCCTCATCTTCGGCGGCGTTGAAGGCTGGACGGTCTTCGATCCGCTGCTCACAAAAAAAGACGAGTTCGATCCATCGCTTGCATTTACGGGTTTCATCATCAACAACAGCGACCAGATAGCATTGCCATCAGAAAGCGAACTCCGTTTGCCGCCCAATGCACTCAGTAAGATAGATCTCCCTTATGATCTCAATACACTGACGATAAATTTTGCTGCCCTTGAATACAGTCAGCCTCACGAGATCCTGTATCGCTACCGCCTGGAAGGATACGATGAGAACTGGATCCTTGCTGGCAACAATCGCCAGGCGAGTTACACAAAACTGCCGCCGGGAAAATATACATTCGTGGTCAATGCAACCAATATCTCAGGCAAATGGAGCACTCATATCAGATCAATCCCGGTCAGGATCTCTGCTCCGTGGTGGGCAACCAGGCTGGCCTATCTTGTCTATGCAGTCATTATCGGGGGCCTTGTCTGGACCTTCATACGGTTACGGGTCAGCCGCCTGGTCGTTGAAAAAGAAGTGGAACTCAGAGAGAAAGAAACATCTCAACTGAAAGAGCTGGATGAGATGAAGACAAGATTCTTTTCCAACATCACCCACGAGTTCAGAACACCATTAACCCTGATCATGGGCCCTGCAGAACAATTGAAAACTGCCAATGCAGGCGATGTCAAAAAAACAGGGCTCGCGGACCTTATCATCACAAATGCCAAACAGCTGCTGAACCTCGTCAATCGCCTGCTGGACCTGTCCAGGCTTGAAGCAAAAGCCATGAAACTGCGGGAACAGGAAGGAATGCCGGGCGCCATCATTGGCTCCATCGTAAACTCTTTTGAAATGGATGCAAAAAGCCGGCAGGTCGAACTGAACTATCAGGACAGGACAAACGGGCTGCGTGCGTCCTTTTTCATCGAGGCAACAGAACGTATCGTTTACAATTTACTGTCGAATGCCATGAAGTTCACGCCAGCCGGCGGCCGCGTAGACGTTTCCTTACGAACCGTGAATCAGGAATTGATACTTGAAGTGAAAGATACGGGCACCGGCATTCCGGGTGACCAACTTCCATATATTTTCGACCGCTTTTACCAGGTGCATGACGAATCAAAAGAAAAAGGTAAAGAACCCGGCTCAGGCATCGGCCTCGCTATGGTAAAAGAGCTGATTGAACAAATGAACGGCTCACTGGATGTTGAGAGTGCGACCGGGGACCCGTCGGGTACGATCTTTACGGTCACACTTCCTTATACTGATTCACACACACCCATCGAAAATGATCTGTCTCCCGCAATAAATGACGCAATCAACGAAAATGAACAGGAAGGGGAAAATAACCTGCAGGTATTATTGGTAGAGGACAACATGGAACTTGCCGGGTTTGTGATCAGTATTCTGTCCGAGAGATATGCGGTGCATCATGTAACGAATGGCGCGTCGGGCCTGCAAGAAGCGATCAGCATAATGCCGGATCTCATCATCAGCGACATCATGATGCCCGGAATGAACGGCCTGGACATGCTGCATGAATTAAGAAAAGATATAAGAATAAGTCATATACCCGTTATCCTGCTTACCGCAAAGACCACACAGGAAGATCTGCTTGCCGGACTGAGCGGAGGCGCACAGGACTACCTCACAAAACCCTTTCACCCTACCGAGCTTTTGTTGCGCGTACAGAACCTGCTGGACATCCAGCAAAAGATCCGGAAAAAGTTTCAGAAAGAGATCACATCAGGTATACCCACTTTGCCAGAGCCAGTGGAAGACATCTTCCTGACAAGGATATACGAATTAATTGACCAACACCTCGACGATTCCTTCTTTGGTGTTGATCAGCTTGCCGCTGAATTGAACATGAGCCGCAGCAGCCTTCACCGGAAATTAAAAACATTGACAGGCACGGTTACTACCGAAGTGGTCAGAAACCATCGTTTAAAGAAAGCTGCTGTCTTTTTATTGCAGGGATTCAATAGCAGTGACACAGCATATAAGAGTGGCTTCAGCAGTCCCGCCTATTTCACAAAATGTTTCCGAGAGCAATACGGAATGACACCGGGTGATTACATAAAACGATATAAGACGATGCCCGGGTAGACTGTTCACCATGGCCGTCAGGTTAAGGAAATACTTCAGGCGACTGGCATACAGTTCCCGCAGATGACACAGACTTTTACCTGGAACTCATATTATACCGTACTTTCTTTTAATTGAACAACCCCGCAGATTACGCAGATTAGTTACCATAGCAGACAGTTAATCTGCGTAATCTCCTTATTCCAATATTCAAAAAATGCTATAGGATGTAAATTTTTGAATAAACGCCTGCATCATCCGCGTAATCTGCGGGAACCTTACGCCCAGCTTAACCTGACGGCTATGGACTGTTCACCGGTGATCTTCTTCGTCAAAAGATAAATAGCCGCGACATAGTGGACTATCAGCCTTTTTAATACACCAGGCAGCTCATAACACTCAAATAGCTTGTTTTAGCTATTGCCAGCACGCGTAACCTGGTTTACATTTGCGTTAGCTTTTTAAAGAAGCATCGAATTACTGCAATTTTCTCCGGAGCTTCATCCAAACAATTACACACCCATCTTATTGCTATCAGACTGACAAATAGACCCTGTGCTTTTGCATGCAACCGTGCGAAACACCGGCTTGTGTGAATCATCTGGCAGACTGATTCCCCGCTATCTGTTATTCCAAAAACAAGCGCACTTAAAGCGAATGCACGTAGTGTGCGCTGGCCGATACATGTCCTGAAAAACAAATAATATTTAAAAAAGTAAAACAAAATTTATGAGTATTCAACAATCAAATCTGGCACAATCAAAATACGGTTATGATACCGTTGTTGCCATCACACAAAAAGCATTGAACAATGCGATCGAAACGTACTACACAGATGCAAAGAAGCCTGATACGCTTCAGCCGATCTTTACGCCCGTAAGTCTTTATTATGTAAAGGACAGCTCTGGAAATCCTGTTGCCATTGCAAAAGCCGACTTATTAAAGCTGACGGGAAATGCTGATCCGCTGTCATTGAACCTTTCAGCAGCCCAGATCAAAACGATCTCCAGCAGCGCCTTCTACTTTGCCTATAATTTTACCATCGGCAATCCGACAGGTGATGGAACGATCAGCTATATCACCCTGCATCCCGGCTCCGACACAGTTTCTTATTCCCTGTTGTGCAAAAACCTGCAGGTTGCATTCTGGAACCCGGATAAAAGCTCATGGGTCAGCATCAAACAAACACTGTTGCAGGAATTCAACCTCAAGGCTACCGTTAAAGTGAAGACGATTCTCGATAACACCAATCTTTCTCCCGCAGTACAGGCAGCGGTTGACAGCCTCGGTGACACAGTGGTGGATGTACAAAAACTGATCTTCGACCTGGACAGCGCGGCAATCGATCTGACCAGCACCCTCACCAGTCTTGACAGCACCTGCTCTGTCTTCGCGCCAATGATGCAGCAGTTTGCCAGCGACTACTTCAGTACTTATGCGTCACAGAATTCCGGCGCACTGAATTACGCCGTTACGCAAAAGAATAGCGCTTCTCTTGCACCTACAGGCCTCGAATGGTATATCGGTGCTCCCGTCGACGCGTACGGAAATCCTATCCTGAAAAATGAAACCGTCGTGCTGAAAGGTGGGGTTCCGATGATAGTTTTCACGCCTGAAACGATGGACCAACAGGACCTCTCAACGCTCAATTATCTATTTTCCGTAAACGGAAATGCACTGCCTGCGGCTGCGCAATTCAACTGGAACTGGCTCGAAGATAATGGTACAAGTCATAACCCTGACGTTGATACAAATGCAGATATAAATAAATTCGCCGGAGCGATCTCTATCAAACGCGATGCATTTGCCAGGTATCTCCAAAGTCAGCTCGACAGTTACGTTGCACGGAATTTATGGGTCCCCAGCATTTACACAGGCACCTCCGGTTATGATGATGAGTTTGGTATCGAATTCGCACAGGCTCCAATGCCACAGAATGTGTTCCAGCCATTCAACGCTGCAACGATCGCTACCACCGGGTATGATGAACTGCTGAGATATTCCTATGATTATAACTCCGGGAATGTTGCAGGATATTACGCTGACGGGGATTATATGAATGTGGTATGCAGCTTTTATCTGTCTGTCCGTATTGACAGGGACAAGGCAATGCCTGCACCTTATCAGACACTCATTATAGATCAGGGTATTACTTTTGCGATCCAGTCACAAATGACTGCCGAGGATTATGGCACCCAGTTCTACCAGGGTTCTCCGGTCAGTAAGACATTTACAGATGTATTCACGATCCTTGCCGGCGATGACGGAGCAATCAGCTTTGCGAACTCAAAAACCAGTCACTATGACTTTTCAAGCCCCATAGACCTGCCTGGTAACGTGATCGGTCAGATCAATGAATATATCCAGGGCCTTACGGCAGGAAACTTTACACAAGTTCCTGTTACGCTGCCAAAGCAGTTTGTATTCCCCGGTGGAAATGCTTTCCTGTTCAAAGACACACAGTTTTCCAATAACTCAGACCTGGTCTGCCACATCTCCTATGCAGCCACGAGCTGATCAATTGAAAACTTTTCAAATCATATCAATAAAATTTAATCATTGCGGCATGCGTAATTGCGCATGCCGCACAAAAAACATAGTTATGAAATTTCTTAATGAAACAGAATTAATGAAGAATCAGCGGGGCTCCACTGTGGTGTTGCCTGACCAGCAATTCGAAGCATTACAAACAGTAGAAGGCAATTCACTTGTTTTTTCGATCGGCCTCGACAACATCCTTTACGTTACACGCGAGGTGCCGGGCAATAAACATGGCTGGGTGAGAACTGATCTCAGCTCTTATCTTTCCGCAACTTATTATAACGGTCAGACAGTGGAGGCAAAGACATTTGACATTGCACAGGATCTGAATGGCGCCAACACAGTCGATTTAGTACTGTCCGTCCTGGTGAGTGGCCAGTATTACCTGCACATAGCAACAGGATTTGTCAATACACTGGATAACTGGGCGGCCAACACCCCGCAATTCACGCAATATCTTTTCGACTATCCCAACCCCGCGGATCAATCATTCAAAGGGATGCCCATCAATGATGTCCAGATCCTGGATAGTAATGACGGCAATGCCACGCAATATATCATTGTTGACCTGATCACCAATCCAACTTCGCAGACCATTTCAAGGTTCTATATCGACTGGACCAAAGGCGCGCATGGTTATGCATGGCTGCCACATGACCTGCCGATCGATTTACAGGCAGGAGAAGTTACTTCACTGCTTGGCTGCGGACCAAATGACGGGCCAAACGATAATAACACCGGCGGCGTATACGTGATGGGATCAGTGAACAACGTTACCCAGCTGATCTATACACCATCCTACAATTTCTATCATCCTGAAGAAGAAACAGCTTCTACTGTGTTTGCCATTCCGGCTGGCACGGACAGCAAGTACAGTGCTGTCGCCTTATCCTCACCCGCATCGAAGGCCCCGTACACTGACCTGTTCTTTGCCTCAAATGGTACGTTGTACTTTATTGCGTGTGAAGACCAGATCGCTACGGAAACAAAGAAGCCTTTGCCCGCTGCTGTCTATACGCATAACCTTTTCAAAAACATCCAAAGCATTCATGTCAGGAACTGGAACAACAATATTGTACTCTGGGGTGAAAGCCTCAGTACAGATGGTTCCGGCACTTCACAACTGTTTATCATGGAGTGTCTTGCCGGCCAGGAAACAAATGCCGATGCATGGAGTTGTCCGATCCCGCTGTTGTTCAACGTGGAGAATTCAGCGACCTATGTCAACAACACCTACAGCACCGACACAACGATCGACGCAGATAATGGAAATATATACGGTAGCTGCAGCGTATTGTTCGCACACCTGGCAAGCGGCGCTCTTGTTCAGTTATTCCAGGACCCTATCACCACCGCATGGCAGGAAAGATCGCTGCTGGTCGCCCCGAACAGTTATACAGAAATGTATGAAACGATCTCCTACACCACGCATATCAACATTACAGATGACAACAATCTTCCCCAGGCCAATCTTCCTGTTTCCCTTTGGGCAAGCAGCCCCTGCAGTGTTTATGTAAATAATACCTACTGTACACTGGACAACGTAAATCCCCTGAATACAACAACGGACGGCACCGGTGTTGTTAATATTATGCAGGCGGTTGATACCATCGGCGGTGTCTCCTATTACCTCTCCGCCAAAGACCCTGTTACTGGTGAAGAATTTGATGAATCCATCAACCCGATCACCGGAACAATATCAAAAATGAGTGGCATACAGCAGGGATCCGATCTTAAAAGTATCAGTGTCTACGATGAGCACAATAATAAAACAAACCTGGTCGACCCGAGTGTTCCTGCAGATCAGACAGATGCCGTTGCACAGAACATCAATGTAATTTACCAGCAAAAAGATAAATTACCTGCCAACGGTGGCGTTGCGGGACAAACCATCGCAGGTAAACCAGTAACAGCACCTGCCCCGGTATCACCGGCAGAATCATCCGGACCTGTTGCATCAGCTGTACAAGTGCCAGCCGGCGAAATTGTACAACAACAGGCAACACCCAAACCAAAATCGCACCTCGCAAAACACATACGGTTCGATCCGTCAAAGCACAGCATTCATGCGATCACATTTGGGGCGGAAGCTAAGTTCCACAACGGGATCGATGAAGTTAAAAAAATCGGTATCACGCTGAGCGCTGACGGAAGCCTGAATATGAAAGGCGAAGCCCTGGGACTCGGCAGCTTCCTCTCTTCGATCGAAGCGAAAGCAGGTCATCTTTATAAATGGTTGAAATCAGAAGCCAGCAAGATCGAAAACCTGGTACAGAAGATCATCACTGTTACCGCAGACGGATTGATCCATTGCCTGATCCAGATCGCAGATGTTACTTACCACTTCCTGGTTCAATGTGCAAATGATATAGCCAATGCTGTACATACCGTACTCAATGCGATCAAGACAGCATTTGAAGATATGGTGAAATGGTTGGGAAGCCTTTTCAACTGGCCGGACATCCTGAGAACACATGCGGTGTTGAAATCATTTTTCCTTAACTATATCAACAATATGCTGGACAACCTCGATGGAACAAGATATCAGCTGAACTATGCCATGGAAGAAGCTATCCAGGCGATCGATCAATTTGCAGGACTGACGGATGATAATTTCCCCAGTGATACTTCTTCATCGCAGACCGGGAAGACCGATCAGTCGAAAGGACAGAATTCTCCTTCCGCGAACCATGGGCATCAACAAGTGAAGAACAACGCAGACAATTCCGGGTTTGGCTCGATCGAGAACGAGATCGGAGATTTACTGAATGATTTCTTCAACGCTATAGAAACGGAGTACGTTATTATTGCCAATGCGGTAGATCAGGTCCAGGAAATCCTTTCGGAGATCAAGGATACTCCGTTCGTCGATGTTCTCAAAAAGATCCTGGCAGTGGTCGCAGATACGCTGATCAGATCCGGTGTGAATCTCGCCGATACATTACTAGCCGTTGCAAGAGACGTGATCGGCGATGTCGTTAACAACGCGCTGAACAAACCTATTGAGATCCCCGTATTGTCTACACTTTACAAAACGTTTGCCGGCTCCGAACTGACATTGCTTGACCTGACCTGCCTGATTACCGCCATTCCGCTGAATGTGGTATATAAACTGGCAAACGGCCAACAGGCACCTTTCCCTGAAAGCAGTGCGACAACGGACCTGATCAATGCGGCCAGCTTCGCTGAGTTTATTGCAGCGATGCCAGCGGCAGCACCTGTGAAAACACCGGCCGCTGCTACTCCGAAGGCTCTTCAGGATTCATCGCAGGACGATCCCAATGAGGGCTATACAGTATGGACGGACGAGCAAACCGCCTACTGGACCAATTTCGGCAATATATGTGCGTGCTTCGGCTCGGGGGCAATTATCGTTACCAGTATATGGAAAGCTGAAAACCCGTACAGCAAGAAAGCGGCGTATGCCTATTTCGCATTCTACCTGCCATATATTGCGCCGGACATCATTGGTCTTATTCAGTATTCGCATCAGCCAAAGAAATACTGGTACAACTATGTCAACTTTGGAATTGCTACTGCCTGCTCGGTTAAATCGCTTGCAGATGCTATTCTCACTCCGCCTGCGCCGTTGAGCGTCCTGCCTGAAGCCGCCAATCCCGCGCCAGCTCTACCGCCAGCAGTTCTGGGAGCAGAGTCGGATGATGAGATCTTACCGGCACCCGAGGAGGACCCAGATCCGGCTGTAGAGATCCCCGCTTCAGGCAGCTCCGCTCCTTCAAAATGGAGAATGCCATTTTCAGACAAATCAACGCAAGGAAAGATGTGGCAGGACGCATCAGCGATTATGGAATGCGTGTTGAACTTCGTCTGGGAATTGCCCACCGTTGCCAGCTACCTGGCAGCTGAATCAGCCAATAGCGCCGAAAAGGACCCGGATAAGAAGAAAAAGGTCCACGATATCAATGTAATGACCGTTACCGCCAATACCTGCTTCAACGCCGGAGGCATGCTTACTCCGGTTGCCACCTTTGTCCCGCCTTCCGCGGAAGTAATATTGGGAGTTCAGTCAGGACTGAATGCTGTGTACGGTATCCTGACCCTCGCTACCAACTTTGTCTGATATTCCGTCTGACACCTTTATAAGGCTGTCCTATCAGGGACAGCCTTTTTCATTTCCACGGGTCCTCCTTGCAATGATAACTGAAGATTTCCCGCTATCCCAAACGGGTCATTTCAACATTATTTATAGTGCTGACACAGGATTGATAGCACAAAAAACGATGCTTATAGTTTTCGCATCATCCTGTATAACCTTCACCTTTCTTTGATCCCAACTTTGCATCCGAAGATATCTCCTGCGCAGGTAATATCATTAAGGCTTCCGTCAATTCAGCCGAAGCATTTATTATTTAATAAAAAAGTATATGAAAAAAAACATCTGGGCATTGCCATGCGCTCTTCTGCTTGGCGTTCTATGCCTTAGCTCCTGTCAGAAAACACCTCCGCTCGATAATCTTTCAAGCGATTTTGTGGTACAGACAAAGTATGACACATCCGTCAACTTCAGCAATTTCAAAACCTTCGCCATCCGCGACACGATTGCTGTCTCAACAGAGAATCCCAAAGATTCCGTATGGTATGATGCCGATGCACAATCCATCATCAATGAAGTAGCCAACCAGATGATCGCTGCGGGTTATACACGGGTACCGCTGGCGCAAAAGGGATCGGCAGACCTTGGTATACAACTCGTCGCGATCCGGAACAAAACTGTATTCGGCGTAACACCTGGTTACTGGTGGGGCTTCCCCGGCTATGGTGATCCATGGTATTGGGGCAATTACCCGGGCTGGTCATACTGGTACCCTTACTATTACAGATATTCGATCAAGACCGGTACGATCGCAGTCGAAATGGCCGATCTGAAAGATGCCGTCACCAACCAGAAACTCAATATTATCTGGACCGGTATCGGCAGCGGGCAGATCGGAAGCTCAAAATCATTTATCCTGGATCAGTGCATTAAGAGCGTAGATCAGGCATTTGCACAATCACCTTATCTGAAAAAATAGTTCATCATTAAAACAGCATTATGAAAAAGATCATGATCATTGCAGTCATCCTTGCAAGCGCCTGCACCGGCTTTACACAACAATCCGGGTCTGCATTCACGGCTAACTGGAACCTGGGAACGATGACTTCTAAAAGCTTTGTAAAAGGCCTCTCTACAAACGGTGTGAACATCGGCTATGGCCAGGCGATCGGCAAAGGATTCAGCGCCGGGCTCGACCTTGGCTGGAACACCTTCTATACTTATTACCCGCGCCAGACAAACCAATCCAAAGATGGCGCCTTTACAACGGACATGTACAAAAGCCTGTTCACTGTGCCGGTCACTGTTAGCATTACAAAGAATTTTCTGCAGCAAGGCATCTTCTCGCCCTATGTAAAAATTGGCGTGGGCACCATGTATAGTGAACAACAACTGTTCTATAATATATATGAAGAAGAACAAAGCAACTGGGGCTTCGCCGCTATTCCGGAGATTGGCCTGCACATCAAAACAGCAGCAGATAACCGCTGGGCTTTTAACCTGGGCGCACAGTATCGATATGCGACCAATAAGGAAAAAGACTACAACATCAACAATTTACAATCATTCAACTTCAATGCCGGTCTTAGCTGGTCATTGCGTTAAAAAAACATTTAACATGAAAAATATATTTTCAAAAGTCACATTCATGGCGGTTTTAACCGTATCATCCCTTACATCCTTCAGCCAGGTGGTAGCTACTTCCGTGGAAACCGACGTGGTGATCTCAGACAAAAAATTACTAAAAGAAGCGAAGCGGGAGGCCCGCAAGTCGGAAATAAGCAGCAGATCGCTGCAGCAGTTTTCGGCCGACTTCCCCGGTGCGGAACAAATCGGCACTGCCCGGGTCGGAACAATGGATAAGATCAGTTTTTTATTGAATGGTGTTCAATCCGAGGCGTATTATGATATGTCCTCAAACCTGATAGGCACCATTACAGAGAAAACCGTGGATGATCTCCCTAAAATTGCCCTGAAGACCATTGGTAAAAACTATAAAAGCTATACAATCGGCCGCGTATTGCTTTACGACGATAACGAAGCCAACGACAGCGATATGACTTTATACGGCCGGCAGTTCGCCGACGCCGACAATTATTTCGTCGAATTGTCCAGGCCCGGGAAAAAGATCATTATACAGGTAAGTACGAGCGGGGATGTGTTCTTTTTTAAATCCCTTTGATTTTTAAAATGCGGGATTGGGAAGCTGCCTTAGGGCAGCTTTTTTTATGTCTGGCCGGCGTAGGGTTCCCGCAGATTTTAAACATTAAGAAATGTAGAACAAAAAGTGGCTACCGATGGGTTTCCCGGTCCATGTTTCATCCTATATGCCATCTTAGCATATTCAGCAAATGCCAATGGCGGCTGGTTTACGTCATGTGTTCCTGATGTGTTCTTGTGGATGGTTAGATGAAGATCTGATGAAGCTTCATGAAATGCGAGTTTTATGATCGGAAGGGGACATTTTTTCCATTTCCTGGTGTGCGGGTTCCAGGTAAACGACATAGTGACCTGGAGAATTTCTATCGGAGGAGATACTGGCCAGGCGGATCAGTGCAGGTTGCGCTTTTGTGTTAGACGGAATGACGCAGATCTTACCCTCCCATCATTGAAGTGGACATTTGCGCGGTGCTGCTCATCATCGGACATGCGAGATTATGCGGGTCATCTTTGGCTAACGGAAACTGATCTGCGTAAATCTGCGCATGCTGATAAAACCATGCTCAATAACATAAACCTTTTCTAAGATCAGGCTGATAAATATCTGCGTAATCCCCGGGAACCCTATTCCTTTCAGCTCACAAAATGATCAAAAACACCCGCCCTGCAACAATTCTTATAGCTATCGCAACAACCTGTATAGCCTGCGCCTCAACCTCTTGCTAGTTTTGATCTCAGATTGAACGACGGACCGGCACAACAACTGACCGTCTCCGATCAACAGCATTAACCGACAAAAAATTCAACTATGATAGAGGCAGCTATCCGTTTTCTGATGACGAATTACACCATCTCCTTCTTCTTCGCCGGCCTCGTGGGCGCCAGCCGGAAGATCTGGCGTCACCGGCAAAAACTTTCTCACGGGTTCATAGCCGAGGCATTTTTTTCTTATTACTGTTTCTTCTCCCTGGGGGTGTGTTTTGTGTACAATTTCGTCATGCATGTTTTCTTTCACGGCATGGCTGCCCGCTTCATAGGATGGTCCGATAGTCCCTTTCAGCTGGAAGTCGGTTTCGCAAGCCTCGGACTTGGTCTTGCAGGATTACTGGCGATCCGAAAGGAATTATGGCTGAGGGTTGGCGTCATTATTATCAGCAACACATTTTTATGGGGAGCAGCCGGCGGGCATCTCTATCAGTTATTTGAAAATCACGACTTCGCTCCCGGGAACGCCGGCGTGATGTTATGGACCGGACTGCTTCAACCAGTCATCAGCGTTGCCTTGCTGGTCTGGTCGATCCGTACAGAAAAAGCAATTTCCCGCCCGGTAGAACATCAATATGATATATACCTGTGGCAGCAGGAATTAACGAAAGAGCATCATTAACAGCCATCACCTCCTAACCTCCACACATACATCATAATTCGGAAAAATGAAAAAGTACAACGAAACAAAACCCGCGTCGCCCGCACTGAACAAAGCTTATCTGATGATGAACTTATCATTTGCCTTGCTGCTTCCAGCGATATCCGTAGTGATCGAACATTATATAGATCACGCAACGATTGCCTGGCACTTGGCCGGAAAGTGGCTGATCTTCTGGGGAGCCGGCATGCGATTGTTCACCGCAGGAATAAAACAGGCGGCGACGCCCGAGTTCACTGCCATCAACATATTCAAAATAAAGGGAAAGGAAAGTTATGTGATCATACGGGAACTTGGCTTCGCCAATATTTCATTGGGGATCATGGGAATCCTCTCAGCATTGAATGATAGCTGGCGTATGCTGGCAGCGATCGCAACCGGGATCTTCTTTGGCTTCTCAGCAACGCAGCATTGCGCCAAAAAACCATGCAGTACCAATGAAAAAGTTGCACTGTGTTATGACATGTTCATTTTCCTGGGATTGATGATCTATCTCTTTTCCCAACGATAAAAGTTTTTTCATAGCAGTAAGATTGTTTGGAACGGCCTGCGTTTCCACGCGGGCCTCTTTTAAAACTTTCCTGCTTAAAAATATTCAAGTTCTTATCTCATAGCAGTAAGATTGTTTGGAACCGGCCTGGATTTCCATCCGGGCCTCTTTTAAAAAAATCATCACTCAATATATTTAAAACTTTTATTTCATAGCAGTAAGCTTGTTTGGAACGGCCCGCGTTTCTACCCGGGCCTCTTTTGAAAAATCATCATTTTTATATAAATAATATTAACATGAACAACAAGATCTTTTTTGCATTGGTTGCATTCTCCTTAACCGCATGTGTAGGCCCGACCCAGATCGTAAATAGCTGGAAGGACCCGGACACAAATCTAAAACAGCCAGATACACACAAGATTGTAGTTGCCGCTCTCTTGTACGACCAGGGAGTAAGGCGACAGGTTGAAGACTATATGGTTTCTCTTTATCCTGGCACCGCTACGCAATCATATCTTTTGCTCGGCAAAGACTCCCTCCTGAATGGTGACGAAGAGGCCTATTCCAGCCGGCTAAGATCCGAAGGATATGATGGCGTGGTACTAATGAAACAAACCGGAGAAAATGAATCACAACAATGGGTACCGGGACGGTTCCCCTCCTATTATTCCACCTGGTCGGGTTACTGGCGTCATGGATGGGGAAATGGATTCGCGACCACGTATTACAATGCGGGGACACCAGGTCATTACGCTACCCAGCGCACCTGGCATGTGCAGGTAAATGTCTATTCATTGATCACCAATAAACTTATCTGGGCAGCGAATACAAATACAACCAACCCCGGAGGACGCATACCCTTGTTTGAAGACGTATGCAAGGCGATCCAATCACAATTGAAAAAAGACGGATTTCTGATCTGACATGAGCCGGGTTATTAAAATACAAAGGCAACCGGCTAAAGATCCGACCGGCAACACGGGCCATCAACCCAGCCAAAGGTCCAGCCATATCATGAGTGTTTCAGCCAGCCTTGTTGGTATATGCCTGATGATCATCACATCGCTCAGGGTATTCGGGCAGGCCGAAAAGACCATTGTTGATCAGATCACCACGGTGGCAACCCTGTTCTTTATGACGAGCTGCTTTCTGTCCTTTCTTTCTATCAGACGCCTGGACAAGAAAAACGACCGGTTAGAAAGCGCAGCGGATATTATTTTTCTTGCAGGGCTTTCATTATTATTCATCACCACGATCCTGTTAAGTTTTAACATGATTCGGTAAAAAAATACTTTTTCATACTGGAGGTTCGATACGGCCCGGGTATCTACCCGGGCTTTTTACCGGAACCGAAATCCTGACCGGACCGGAAATACCGGGTGAGCGCAGCTGTCAGACTTCCTCCATGATACAATTAAATCATCTATTAACATGAAACGAATCAATAAGATCAATTATACAGCACTGCTGAGATGCGGCATGCTGCTCATTACGGCGCTAGTATCTGTGATTACACTTAACAGCTTCAGGAATGCCGGCACCGGCAATCAAAATCCGCCGCAGCAGATCCCGGCGGTCGACCAGCAGGTGAACAGCTTCATGAACAAATACAATGTTCCCGGCCTGTCCATCGCCATCACAAAAGACAACCGGCTTGTCTATGCACGATCTTACGGATGGGCCGATAAAGAAAACAATGAACCGGCCACCAATCAAAGTTTATACAGGCTGGCAAGCCTTTCCAAGCAGATCACCTCCGCCGTTATCATGAAACTGATCGAAGAGGGAAAACTGAATATGAAAGATAAAGTATTCGGACCCGGTGCAATCCTTGGTCATGACTTCGGCACTTTTCCCTACAAGGCGAACATTAAAGAAATCACCATCAATGAACTCCTTCATCATACCTGCGGCGGCTGGTCGAATGACGGAAGCAAGTATCCTGATCCGATGTTCTCCAATCCGGGACTGCATGTGGACGAGCTCATCGGATGGACGCTCGATCATATTCCTTTGGACAATCCGCCGGGCACACACTATGCCTACTCTAATTTCGGTTACTGCGTGCTCGGAAGGGTGATCGAAAAAGTAACCGGCCTTCCTTATGAAAAAGCCGCAAAACAGTTGATACTGCATCCCTGCGGGATCACAGATATGCAGATCGGCGGCAATGGACTGCAACACCGCCGGCCCAATGAAGTGAGATATTATGGACAGAATGGTGAAGATCCTTACAACATGAACATCTCCCGCCTCGACTCACATGGGGGCTGGATCGCCACCGCTACAGACCTTGCGAGGTTCATGTGTCATATGAACGGTTCACCTGACGATATCCTTTCATCTTCTTCCATCCAACTGATGAACACAGGCTCTCCGGCAAATCCCAAATATGCCTGCGGCTGGACCATCAACGGCCCGAATACCTGGCACACGGGAAGTTTACCCGGCACACAAACCGAACAGGCCATCATCAAACAGAAAGGTAATTTTACATTCGTGATCCTGACCAATACACGGACAAATGAAGTGGGCTTTCAGCGGGACATGGACCGGATCTTTTGGAATGCCCTGAACCAGGACCCCGAATGGCCTGATGTTGATCTTTTCAATACGAAAGAATAATTTTTATACAATATTCATTTATGATCCATCTCCGTTTCGCTCTCATCATGCTGTCAACGGCAAGCATGGCCACAAGCCATGCTCAACAACATCTGCCAGCCAGCGATATATCAAAACACACCTTCACTTATGCTATAAAAGATTCTGCATTGCAGCTCGATTATTATTCGCCGCCATCACTTATCGCAGTCAAAACCCCGGTCGTACTATTCGTGTTCGGTGGTGCCTTTGTTGGAGGCCACCGCGATGACACGACCTACAACAGGTATTTTGACACAGTGGTAAAGAATGGATATAAAGTGGTCTCGATTTCCTACCGGCTTGGATTAAAGGGTATCACAAACGTCTCTGTCTTCCATACAGCACCTTTACGCCGGGCGATCACGATGGCCGTAGAGGACCTGTATGACGCTACCAACTGGATGATCGCTCATTCAGACAGCCTTGGAATAGATACTTCAGCAATCATTCTGTCCGGTTCCAGCGCGGGCGCAGTCACTGTACTGGAAGCCGATTTCATGAAAGCTAACCTGAAAAAGGAGGCGCAGGTACTGCCGGCAGGCTTTCGCTATGCGGGCATCATTTCTTTTTCCGGCGCCATCCTGAGCTACGATGGAAAGCTGAAATATAAATCTCCACCTGCACCCGCATTGTTGTTTCATGGTACGGCTGATAAAATTGTAACCTGCAATAAGATCAAATTTTTTAATAAGGGACTGTATGGTTCATCTTATATTGCCCGCGTATACCGAAGATCAGGACTTCCCTATTATCTTTTCCGTGTAAAAGACATGGGTCATGAAATTTCCGTGATCCCGATGTATAGCCAGCTGCCCGTGGTGATCGACTTTATCCGGCAATATGTGACCGGAAAAAAGCAGCGTCAGATTGATGTTCTTTTCAAAGATCCGGATGAAAAACCCATGCTTACTATTTCCGCAAAGAAATTATTTCAAAAACTCGCAAAATAGATATAAGGTCCGTGGAGTAACGATCGCTGCGAATGCAGTTTATACCATTCGCTACGATCGTTTTGATTTTTCAGGACTGCTCCGTTCCCGAAGCTGCGGCCGTCTGTGCTGGCGGATCATTTTCCTTTGTCTTCATCACCAGATAGGTGGCACTGCTGATGCCTGTCAAAGCGAGCAACGTATCGCTTAACTCCGGCAACTGGCAGCCCGTTGTAATCTCCGACAATTTATACAGGTATACAACCATGGCAATCACTGTCCATGCGAAATTTTGAAACCGGTGAAGGCTTATACCGTTTGAATCGGAAAGGATATCGACAAAAAATCCCTGCGATGGCCTATTCTGCAACCGGGCGCGGTTATCGCTGATCTCATTTTTGTCAATGATCGTTGATGCCACCGCCGTGCCCGCAAAAATGCCCATCAATACAAGTGCTGTCTGGTTGATCGATCCTGTCGCGCAATCTCCTTTACAAAGCGAGAGATAGATATATGCAGACGAAATGATCACTGTCCAGATTCCGAATTGCACTTTTGTTAAACTGAACGGAGCTTTGCTGTTTGGCAGTTTCCATTTCTTTGCAGCTTGCTGTTGTTTTGCATTTGCGGCAAATGCATCCTGATCGCTCACTTCTTCGCGCAGCAGGTTGCTGTTGAATGCCAGTGCAAGGAATAGGATTGTAATGATGCTGATCACAGCAATTGCCAGGCTGAGCCGGCTGTTGTAACTTGTTTCCAGCTGGCAGCCGCCAAGACCAAACGCCAGCATAAGGAAGATAAAACTGTAAAAGATCTTTTTCATGATTATACTTTTTATGTTTGTTAAATATTATGTTTGTTGAATGGATCACTATCAGACGCCTGTCCTTTTTATTGAATTTAAGAATACCTGATACGGCTGGCTACTGATCTGGTTGTGCTGGAAAGGATGATCCAGCGAATAGACCAGGTACATGCACAAAGCGATCGCGGAAGACAGTACCAGCAAATAGATCCGTTTCAGCTTTACTGAGGCCGTCCGCAACAAAAAAGAAAAGAGGATCAGCACCGCACTACCGATTTCAAGAATAAACCATACAGAAGAAGGAATACGGGACCGGGTATGGGAAAGTCGTTCTCTCCGCAGATCACTCAAGCTACCCAGGTCCGAGTCAAGTACGTTGTATACGCGTTCTTCCACTTTGTTTTTTGGCTCGGCCGTCAGCAGCAGCATCCGAAGACTTGGGATCGCACTTGATGATATGGCATCATCCCCGCCATCCGCCTGCCAATCTTTGTTCAAAACGCCTGCCGTGTAAGTGAATACCGCGTCGTGTATATCCTGCCGGACTTTCACAGGAAGGGCTTCGCTGTACGTTAATATTCCACTGAGCTTGTCGGTCTCCGCCTCTATTGTTTGATTGAGATCTTCGTAATCGTTCCAGCAGGCAATGATCACAAATGCCAGCACCAATGAATAGAGCGTGCTGATGGCACCGAATATAATACCTGCAACCTCATTGTCTGTCTGCAGTTTCCGGAAAGCCGCACTTCTTTCAAATGCGATCATCGCGAGCTGAGACAACAGAACGAATGACAGCATGAACAATATGCAGTGAACACTTGCGGGCATCTTATTCAGCCAGGAAAGCGAACTGTTGATAAAATACATAACGACAGGTTTATACTTTTACAAGATTGGTCACTGCGCCAACGACGAGTCCCACGATCCCGTCACGGAATTCATCTATCCGTACTTCGGCTAGGCCAGCCTGCTTCAGCGCTGTCAATTCATCCAGCGCGGCCTCTTCCTTCAGAAGAAAGGACAGGTCCTCCGCAGTGATTGATCCGTTTGTCAGCTCTGCGGTCCAGTGCTGAAGATTTTCTTTCATACTATCCAGCGCAGCTTCGCCATCGGTCTTTGCCTGGTCCAGGTAGTCCTGGAGTGTTTGCTTAGCCAGCGATCCTATTCCATCTTTTAATGATTGGAAGAACTGGTCAAAATTTAATGTGCTCATGTTTGTTGATTTATTAGTTTGTTACTTGTTGTGATTTGATCTTTCCGCTTTCAAGCTGTGAGATCTGATCGAATGCATCGCCTATCAGCAGTTTTGATTCTGAAATGAATACTGCGTCCAGTTTTTTCTCTTTCTGCCAGCGGGTAATAAATCCCCCGAACAGATGACCGGTTGAATCTTTCATGACCGACCACATCTTTGCCGATATGGCATTCTTTGGACGGTTCTTTTCATACTCATAGATCTTGTCGATCGATGCTTGCACGCCTGCGATATCTGCCGCATGCAGTGAAACACTATCAACCGCATCATCCATGAGATTCAACGCATCAACTTTTACAGAAGTTGATTGGCTGTACGCATACTGATCAAATTTTGAAATAATTGAACAGCCGGTAAAGATGGCCGTCATCACTATGACGGCACACATAATTGTTTTTGAATAATTCTTCATTGTTTTTTGTTTTTATGTATAACATTCCCTGTGCATGCCAACGGGCATACCGTAAAATTTAATAATTACAATTCCAGAAAAATCTATTGAAACACCACCAGGATATCCAGTTGATATCAGCACAGATGGCGGGTAACAAAAAGTGAAAACTTTTTGCGCAATGCAAAAGGATCACTGATGATCGCAGAGCAGGTAAGATGTAATAATGCTACGAAACTGTAGACTTGTTTGGAGTAAACCGTTACCGGTTATTTGATGAGGCAAAGCTATGCAGGAATAGAATTGACTGCAATAGCTAGATCTGGCTAATCTATACGATCCGCTTTTGAATGGCTGTCGCCACCGCCTCAGACACGCTATGCACGTGCAGTTTCTGATATATATTCTTTACGTGATTGCTTACGGTAAATACGGAGATATAAAGTTCGGCGGCAACCATCTTGTGGCTGTAGCCCTGTACAAGCAAGGTCAGTATTTCCAGTTCCCTGGCAGACAGGTTATGTTCTGCAACTGCTGCTTTTTCCTGTTTGCCATTGAAAAAAGCCAGCACTCTTCGCGCGATCGTCGGCGTTATCGGCGCTCCGCCATTGACCACTTCCCGGATGGCCTCCACCATTTTATCGTTGGGAGATTTCTTCAGGATATAACCATGCGCGCCTGCAAGCAAGCTGTTGAAGATCGATTCATCATCCTCGAAAACGGTCTGCATGATGATCAGCGTATCGGGAAAATGCTTTTGCAGGAGCTTTACACCGCTTATCCCGTCTGCACCGGGCATGTGGATATCCATCAATACAACATCGGGCGGCGAATCTTTCAGGTTTGTTTCGAGCTTGCTGCAGTCTTCATAATCGCCAATGCATTCCATATCAGGTTGTAAGCTGATCATAAGCTTCAGTGCATCACGCCTGTCTTTGTGGTCGTCGAAAATGGCAATCCTGATCATAACTTGTTTTTAAAACGGGTCAGGCAAAACTAGTGGTTATTGGGTGGGACGGCAATAGCCTGAATAGGCCATTTATGGATATCTACGTCATCGGACAGATCAGGTATACATGCGTTCCCTCGCCCGGTGTGGAATCAAAATGGATCTTCCCTTTCAGCGCCGTTGCCCGGAACCGCATATTCGCCAATCCATTGCCCTCCTGTCTCTCATTGCCTAATTCAAATCCAACCCCATCATCCCTGATATCCAGCTCCAGATTATTACCACTGAGGGTCAGGGAGATCCAGGCATTTTTGCCGTGAGCATATTTGGCAATGTTGTTCAGGGCCTCTTTATAAATAAGATAAAAATCCCTCCTTTTTTCCATGGTCAGCCGCAAATGCTGCAGATGACCATCAAACTTGAAATGCAGGGAATAGTTCTGCACTTCCAGCAACTGGGATGCATGCTCGCGCATACGGCTGATGATATGTTCAAATGCATCATTCCTGGTATTGATGTTCCAAACGATGTCATTCATGGATTCCATGATCTCAGATGCATGTTCACTGATCTTCTGCAACAAGGGTTCATTATTGAACGTGGTGTTGCTAACCTGTTCATGAACGATTTTCGAATAGATCGCAATTGTACTGATCGAAGAGCCCACTTCATCATGAAGATCGCGGGCAATACTGTTGCGTAATTTTTCAAGCCGTCTGAACTGAGAAAGCCGGAACTGGTATAATACGTATAAGCCGCCTGCCACCAGCAATATGCTTAAACAATAAAACCACCAGGTCCGCCACCAGGGCGTTTTTATTGTTATTGTGAGTATGGCTGATCCGGTACCCCAGTCTTCGTCCTCATAAGCGGCCTGCACCGAAAATTGATAAGTACCAGGATCAAGATTCGTATAGGTAGCTTCACGTAGTTCGCCAGAGTGTATCCAATCTTCATCAAAACCTTTCATCCTGTAGCGATAGCGGATGCTTCCATGTTTGCGGTAGTCCATGGCCGCAAACTGGATGGTTATTACGTTCTGCCGATATTGTAACCGGATGTTGTTGGTAAACCCGATCGATTGTGTTAATGGCGAACCACTGCTTCCTGGCTCAATTTTTTTATTAAACAGCCGGAATTGCGTAAAGATAACCGGCGGGGCTTCCAATGATGAAACCAGCGCCGGGTCAAAAAAATTAATTCCGTTCATTCCTCCAAATACCAATTTGCCGCCAGTAGTGCGAAGGAAAGCATAACGATTGAATTCGTTACTTTGTAACCCATCACTCACATCAAAATTTCTGAAGCTTTCTGTGGCAATAGTAAACCTGGAAAGCCCTCTGTTCGTGCTTAACCAAAGATGCCCATTACCATCAGGCAGCATACCATACACCACATTATTTACAAGGCCTTTCTTCTTATCAAACCGGGTAAGAACCCCGGTGGTCTTATCCAGCCTGTTCAGCCCCATTCCCTTTGTTCCCAACCAGAGGTATTTTTGCGGCTCTCCGGGATCATTGCAGAAGGAATAAATAAATCCACCCTTAAACCAGTTGGAATTGCCATTGGCTGCGCTTACAAACTGCAACCGCTTTGTATTGAAACAGAATACGCCGTTCACGGAGCCGAGCCACAACAGCTCGCCATCACTGTAAATGTATTGAAGGAAATCATAGTCGTAACTCGCCGGTTCCGATGGATAATCGAAAAAAGTGAAGTTGCCTGTCAACCTGTTGTAACAGGCAAAGTACCTGCCATATCCCATCCATACATTTTGATCCTTGCCTGCCAGAACGGGGAACGGTTGTAATTCGGGCGAGGGCAAAGGAACCGGAAAACGGGTAACGGTTGTTGCAGAACGGCTATAGCATGTAAGCGCCCCCTTTGAACCGAGCCAGAGATCGCCTGCTTCATCCATTGAAAAAGTGAAAAGGGATTTCGGAAACTGGCTTGCGAATAAGTCGGTGCTGACCAACGGACCGGCACTTTGCAGCGCCGGTCCGCTGATATTGATCGATTGTAACTGGTTGGTGATGATGTTACCGGACTTATCTTCAGCAAGCTGATAGACTGCTGTGCCTTTTAATGAATGGTGAAAGAATTCAAGTTCGGGATCATAACGCAAGAGTCCATAACCGCCGGTGCCGATCCATATCATGCCTGTCCGGTCGGTATAAAAAACGGTGGGTGCACCTAATGGCTTGCGGAAGGACGGATCGGAAGCGCCAGCCGTCCGGACAATTCCTGTCCTCAGATCCGCTATAGCGAGGCTGTCGCCATCGGCCAACCAAAGCATTCCCTTGCGGTCGGTTGTCCACCGGATATCATTACGGCTGTGCCGGTAGACGGTGGCCGGCATGCCAAATCCGGGAAAACGGATGATCTCCTTTGTATTCAGCAATAGATTTCCATGGATCGTGTCTTCCAGCATACCCGGAATAAAAGCGGAATCGATGACCTGAAACCGGTATCGGTCCTCTATTTTGTAATAACCGGCGTCTGCGCTGGTCATTACTTCAAAAACATTGGTGGTGGTGGTAATGAAAATCCGCCCCCTGCTGTCGATAAACAAGTCCTGTCCACCGAACCGACCGGGCTGCCTTTCTGCACCGGAGTTCGCCTCTATATGTAAAAATGTTACGTCTGCAGGAAATTGTGTTCTGCCAGCCGGGCTGTTTTTTTTCTGCCCGAAAGGCGTGATCGTCAACCTGTCGATCCCTTCCCTTGTTCTTACCCAGAGCCGTCCCTGTTTATCTTCCTGGATACTCAGAATATCATTAGATCGTAAGCCATTACCTTCCTCCTTCCTGATGTGATAAAACCGGTTTTCCGCGCGGTTAAAAAGATCGATGCCGTTCTGGCGCGTGCCGATCCATAAACGCTTTTGCGAGTCTTCAAAGATGCAGGTAAGATCATCGCTTCCCAATGAGAACGGATCATCTGCATCATGATGATACACGGTGAAATCATATCCGTCATACCTGTTCAATCCATCACCCGTCGTGATCCACATCAACCCCTGGTGATCCTGCACAATATCGCTGACATACCCCTGGGATAATCCGTTGTTGATCGTCAGCGCTTCAAAGAGCAGGGAATGAGAAGTGCCGGACTGGGAAAATGCGCCTGTGCATACGCCCAAAAGGGCCGGCATGAAAAGCACCAACCGTCTTAGTGTTACACACAGGAAAGGTTTATCCGGCATACCATTAAATTTATTGCTTAATGTGTATGCGGGTACTCATGCTTTTACTAACAGGTGTGGATAGAGTGTCTGCAGGATAGCGGATAGACGGCCAACCAAAATGACCGTCACCCGTGAGAGCCGATTCGCCTAATGCAGATTCAGTTCCGGAAAATAAGGCGCCCAAATGAAAGAGCAAGATAAACCCTTATACTTCGGCCTGATACAAATGGATAAGTCCAGATCGATACAGAAATCCGTTATCCAACTTCCCGCTGCATCAACATACAAGATGTTGGGATTATTCCCGCTTGTGATTATGCCGTCTGTCCTGCTTCCTTTTATTTTTCCGCAAGAAAAAAAACCGGGCTTTATTCAACATTTCTATAAGGTTAAATTCTTGTATTATGTGTAAGCATACCGCGCTGCGTCCAAATCTCTTTTATTTTTTGCCCCGCTTCCTCTGGCGTAATTCGAATGTATTTATAGAAGTCGCGAAGACTTCTATGCCCGCTAATCTTCATAATCAAATCAACTGGTGTACCCGCCAAAAACTCGTTAGTACAAAAAGAACGACGACACGTATGAGATGTCACCCAATCGCACTTCGGCCTAACCTGAATTACATCTTTATTCCCTTTTTTATGGGAAAACTTGATAGTTTGAATAATGCCAGCGAAACGAACAATCTCCTTTATTAATTTATTGAATGCAGCATTTTCAAATTTCGGTATCACTTTCTTAAACCTATTCTGAAATATCTCGTCAGCAATATCCCTTAAAGGAATAACAACCCAATGATCCGATTTTCGCTGCTTTTTATAAAGCATCCCATTTCGGAAGTCTTCCTTCTCCAGGGTTGTAAAGTCCGAAAACCTCAAACCTGTCAGGCATCCAAAAACAAACAAGTCGCGACATTCCTCCAACTGCGGATGCGCAGCCAAATTCGTCTTATATATTCTAAAGATTTCTTCCTCTGTCAAATACACGGCATCTGCTTCCTCATCCATTATTTTAAAATCCTCCAAATTAATCGGAGCAATGATTTTCCGTCTAATTCTATTGGCAAGAAAAACTCGGAGATGTTTAATGGTTTTGCCGATTGTACTTATTTTAAACCCCTTTATAATCATTCTCCGCCTCCGCTGCACATGATCATACATCATGTAATCAACAAACTCTTCATAAAAAGCAAAATCAAAACTTTCAAAGGTGATCTTCCTTTGCCGAAACACTTCGAACGCCTTTAAGGTATCACGCATATTGTTATAGACGTTGACCATATTAGGTGTGACTGATTTCGCTTTGAAGTTGATGTAGTCATTAATTTGATAGAATACATCAAAATTGACAACCGGAACGTCTCTTTCCTTTTCATCAAAATTCTCATCCAGCGCCGAAATCTTCAAAGTCGGTTTGTATTTCGTTTTTACGAACTTCAGAGGATCTTTAACCTCTTTTTGAATAGCGAAGGTTACAATATCTTCTACCAGGCGCTGCTGGCGCTGAATTTCTATATTTATTTCCTGTACAATACCGAAGGCTTGAGGAAGATTCGCGTTAACCCTTAGCTTCTTTCTATTCCAACATCCGGGAGGAATGGCGATGCCGGTATTAAGCAATGTTTTCTTTTCAGCGCTGTAGCAATACTGAATTTGGATAAGGCTGGTTCCATCTCTGCGAATCTTCTTGGGATTGCAGATTGGTCGAATCGGTAACAACATGATTTGGTCGAATTTTTGGTCGAATAATATGTTGTTATCCTTAATAAAGATAAGAAGAGGAAAATTGTAATTTTCTTACAATGAACTGAAATTCAGCTTAGTAAAGTAAGAGCAGATAAAATATTATAAGGGCAATTTTCGACCGGCCATTGCCAGCGGGATCACCAAAGGGAATACTTTATAGTGTTCCCTTTTTTTGTTTTTACGCCACTATACAGTCAAGTGGTTAGTTTTTAGATTATTGCAACAGCGCTCCACTCACTTTACTTTTTAGCTTTACATCAGTAGACATTATTCACAGATCGACAGAGATCGACAAAAAAATCGACAAAGAATGTCTGCGCAAAGTTCGAGTCCGGTTGGGACTTCTGATAGGACTCGAACCAGCAGCGTTGAGCCGGTGAAAAGGAGATGTATTTATGCTGTTACCCATTAAAGCGATCTGCGATCGCAGGGCAAAAAAAGATGGCACGAGTGCCATCAACATCCAATATTGTTACAGTTCCGAAAAACGAACGGTACTACCTACGGGCATAAATATTCCATCTGCTTACTGGAATAAAAAACTACAGGTCGTTGCAGTAAAGATGCCGGTATCGTTCGGCAATGCGGAAGAACTAAACGAAAAATTACGGCTGTTGTTACGACGTACCGAGGACCTGGTGCTGCTGTCAAGGAAGTATGAAGCAGATTGTATTGCAACCCTGAAAGACTACTTCATTTCACCAAGAAGCATCGAGGAAGTCGAGGCACTGTTGAAAAAAAGGCAGGATAATACAAATGCTGTTTATACAAATCTGGATTTCTTTTTCCAGGTAGACGATTATATCCGTTCGCAAACTACCAAAGTATCGGAACACATGCCGGCCATCTACCGGAATATGAAAATGCACCTGCAGGAGTTTGAAAAATTCTGGAAGTCTCCTATTACATTCGATTGTCTCAACTACACGTTTTATGAGGACCTGGTCGAATACCTTAGTTATTATTACGTGCATAAAAGAAGAAACACCAAAATAAAGGGCCTTAAAAAGAATACCGTTGGAAAAACGATTAAACAATTGCGGATATTCCTGCACAACCGGGCCAGGAAAAGTATTATCGAGACAATTGATCTGTCCGGCTGGACGGTATTCAATGAGGATGCGGATGCCATCTATTTAACCTGGGGAGAGATTAGTAAAATGTACAGTGTTGATCTTTCTGAACATCCCTATTTAATTCCCTATCAACGGGATTTTGTCCTGGGTTGTCTCACGGGGTTAAGGTTTTCTGATTTTTCGGGAATTGAAAAGACCGATATCACACCTCATACCATACGGATCAAACAACAAAAATCCAATGGCTGGGTAGTGATACCCTTGCGGGATGAAGCAAAGGAGATACTTGCGCAGCGGTTCAGAAATCATCAGGCAACCCTTACCAATGCTGAATTCAACAGGCATATTAAAACCATCGCGAAATTGGCCGGTATTACCGCGCTGATTAAGCACTCTTATAGAAAAGGAAATAAGAAAGTGGTTGAGGTGAAACCCAAATACGCCTGGGTCACCTCCCATACCTGCCGGAGATCTTTTTGTACGAATGAGTTTTTAGCAGGAACGCCGGTTGAATTGATTATGAAGATCAGTGGTCATAAGAGTGTGAAAGACTTCTACCGTTATATCAGAATTACGCCGGAAGAGGCAGCGAGAATATTGGCAGATATCTGGAAGGAACGAGGCGAAATGAATGTCTTGGAATCAAAATTTAGGAAGGTTTCGTAAAGGTAAACTGGGGCACTATAAGTGAGGGCATCACATGTTGTCTTTTCGCCGTTAGGCTTTCCGCTCGGGCCTTTCCTCCTTTTAATCCCCCTAATGCCACCATTGCCCTTACGTTAACCTGCGTGTTTTTCCCCTACATTCGGCTATTGCCAAATCAACTATTAACTTTGCATGCCTGTTCGTATCTGCCAGTAATTTTTGTTTCTTTGCCATACTGCAAAGGCATAAATTCTTAGGTTAGCAAGTCAAGCTTATGGTTTTAAATCGAGACGTTGCCAACCACATAAAAAAACATTTTTGTGATTTATATCTGAGTCA
Source organism: Sphingobacteriales bacterium 44-61 (assembly GCA_001898405.1). Classification (GTDB taxonomy): domain Bacteria; phylum Bacteroidota; class Bacteroidia; order Chitinophagales; family Chitinophagaceae; genus Terrimonas_A. Next base: position 125,998 of record MKTW01000017.1, on the reverse strand, counting down.
TTTGATTCTTCCCTTAAAAAATAAGGTTAATCACTAACAATTCGAAGAAATTAATACTTAACTTGCTTATTATCAATTACTTTAGATTAAATGACAGTTCAGCAGTATTTTGAAAAAATTAATAAAAGGTTCCAATCAGGCATTTCGACCGAGCATAGCTATCGAAGTGACTTACAATTACTCTTAGAATCTCTTTGCACTGAAGCAGATGTAACAAATGAGCCAATTCGGATAGCCTGTGGGGCTCCAGACTACATTTTGACAAGGCAAGGCAACTCAAATTTCCCGATAGGATATATTGAAGCAAAGGACCTAACCGAAGGATTGAATCTTGATTTGATAGAACAATCTGAACAATTAGTAAGGTATCGGAATAGTTTGAACAATTTAATACTGACTGATTATATTAGGTTCAGATTTTATTTAAATAAAGATCGTGTTACTGATATAAGTATTGCTAAAATTAGTAACGGCAAATTGATCCCTTTATCCGAAAATTGGCCTGCCTTTGAAACCTTAATTAGAGATTTCTCCAAGTACACGGGAATTACTATTCGAAGCGCTCTAAAACTTGCAGAAATGATGGCAAGTAAAGCGCGAGTTATGCAACAAGTTTTACAGACTGCTTTAGAAAGTGATGAAATCTCCCAAGACAATAGTAGTTTAAAAGATCAGTTGTATGCTTTTAAAAATATTCTTATCCATGATATTAAGCCGGATGAGTTTGCCGATATATATGCTCAGACTATAGCATATGGACTATTCGCAGCGAGATTACACGACCCATCAATAGACACTTTCTCGCGCCAGGAAGCTGCCGAACTAATTCCAAAAAGTAATCCCTTTTTGAAAAAATTATTCGGCTATATAGCCGGTGTTGAAATTGATGATCGCATTGTTTGGATTGTTGACGCATTAGCCGAAGTATTTAGAGCTGCTGACGTCTCCTCAATTTTAAAAAATTTTGGAAAGGCTACCAAAATGGAAGATCCATTAATCCATTTTTATGAAACTTTCCTAGCCGCATACAATCCAAAGTTAAGAAAAAGTCGAGGAGTTTGGTATACTCCAGAGCCAGTCGTAAATTTTATTGTCCGATCCGTAGATGAAATATTAAAAAAAGAGTTTGGCTTATCTATGGGTCTTGCTGATAGTAGTAAAATTAAGATAAAACGAAAGCATGTCACAAAGGCGACAGCAGATAAACGATCAAAGATCAAGGATATTGAATTAGAGGAGGAAGTTCACAAGGTTCAAATTTTGGACCCCGCAACTGGTACAGGAACTTTTCTTGCAGAGGTAATTCGCCTAATCTATTCACGATTTGAGGATCAAAAAGGTATCTGGAGTCAATATGCTGAAGAACATTTAATCCCTCGAATACATGGGTTTGAGCTATTAATGGCCAGTTATGCAATGGCACATTTAAAGTTGGATTTACTCTTAAAAGAAACCGGATATAAAGCCAGTCAAAAGGAAAAACGACTTAGAATTTATCTTACAAACAGCCTCGAAGAAGCTCACCCGGACACAAAAACCCTGTTTGCAAGTTGGTTGAGTCAAGAGGCGACCGAAGCTAATACATTAAAAAGAGAGACTCCTGTTATGGTCGTGATTGGAAATCCACCGTATAGTGTCAGTAGTAGTAATAAAGGAGAATGGATCGAAAATTTAGTTTCAGACTACAAAAAGGGTTTAAAAGAGAAGAATATTAATCCGTTATCAGACGACTATATAAAGTTTATTAGGTACGCGCAGTATTTTATTCAAAAAAATGGTCAGGGTATTGTTGCAATGATTACAAACAATTCATTTGTTGATGGTGTAATTCATAGGCAAATGCGCAAGAGCCTAGTTGAAGCGTTTGACAAGATATATATATGGGACCTGCATGGTAATTCAAAGAAAAAAGAGGTAGCAATAGATGGATTAAAAGATGAAAATGTTTTTGATATCCAACAAGGCGTTTCCATAAATGTATTTATTAAGAAAGCACATTCGACAGAAGAAACAAAATTATACCAGAAAGATATTTTAGGAAGTAGGAAATCTAAATATCAATCTTTAATAAACACTTCTATTTACGATACTAAATGGAACGAGCTCGAAATAGTGGAGCCATATTATTTTTTTACAAAAAAAGATTTTTCTGAGTCAAATGAGTATGAGAAGGGGTTTAAAATAAACCAATTGTTTCCTATTTATACGACTGGAATCAAATCTCACAGAGACGACTTTGTAACTGCATTTTCAAAAAGAGAGCTAGAGAGCAGGCTGCTAAAATATTTTGACTCGTCGATTTCAGATGGTGAATTAATGTCTACGTATAATTTAAAAGATACGGGTAGCTGGAAATTATCTACGTCACGATCTGGGAAATTTGACGAGTCTTTAATGTTGCCATTTTATTATCGACCTTTCGATACTAGATATATATACTATTCATCACAAATTGTTGAAAGGCCAAGAATAGAAGTACTAAAGAATTTCTTATCCATTAATAACCTCGGCTTAATACTCCCGAAACAAAATACGGAAAATATCGGTGCATTGGTTTCGGAAAGCCTGCCTGGCCATAAATCATATGCTGCTTATGATATTAATAGTGTTTTTCCTCTCTATATCAATAATGACAATGAGTTAAAATTTGGACCCTCAGTTGAGCCAAATCTTAATCAAAAAATAGTCTCTCAGATTGCGGGAATAACTGGCTTAAAATTTCACGTTCTGAAGGATTTATTTGCAAAAGGGGGGGAAGGATTTATAACGCCAATAGACATCTTGGACTATATATATGCCGTCCTATATCACCCTCAATATAAAAGAAAATACAATGAGTTTTTGAAAATTGATTATCCAAGAATACCTTACCCAAAAAATAGCACCGCATTTCAGAGATTATCATTACTTGGGTCGAAGTTAAGATTAAGCCATCTGCTACATTCTAAGAATTCCGAATCTAATATTTCTTATCCGATTTCTGGTTCAAATCGTGTTGAAAAAATTAGGTTTGAAAAGTTCAATGGAGAAGTTGGAAAGATTTTTATTAACAAAACTCAATATTTTGAAAATATCTCAAACAAGATTTGGGAAATGTATGTTGGAGGATATATGCCTGCGCAAAAATGGTTAAAGGATCGAAAGGATCGTGTTCTGAACTACGAAGAAGTTATACATTACCAAGGAATAATTAATACTTTGATGGAAACAAGCAAACTAGTGGATGAGCTGGACTTATTGGAAATCAGCTGATGTAATCTTTGTATGATAATTATTTAAATATTTAAGTATGGCAATTGAAGCAAGATTTTCTTTAAAAGGTTCTGGACAAGAGATCCCATTTACAATTATTGAAGGTGAAAACGAGAGATTGTATTTATATTCTTCGCACAACAAGATTGAATATAAATTTCCATTAAAAAACGATCAGGGACTATTCAAACTTGAAGTTGAAAATCCTTTTGATGATGAAATGGGAATAGTTGAAGAACGGTTAACTGGGTTGTCCGCTGATTGGATTGAGGATCGTTCTCAAGGATTTGATAACGACTCAGATTTCTCTGTTAAGAAGAAACCCGGGTATGGTCCAGCTGAGATATTTGTGGAAAATAAGCCATTTTCTTTGAGGCAGATTGTCGATTTAATTGATACAAAGGATATTGAGTTGACGCCCGATTTCCAAAGAAATTTTATCTGGGATAAAACAAGGCAATGTAGATTAATTGAATCAATTCTTTTAGGATTACCATTACCATCAATTTATTTAAGCCAATACGAGGATGGGCGGCTTACTGTGGTAGATGGCTTACAAAGGTTGTCTACAATTAGAGCATTTATGAAGGATGAACTAATGTTGATTAATCTAGAATACCTCGAAGACTGTAATGGTAAAAAATTTTCGGAGTTGAGTCAAGTGATTTCTCCGTTGCGTATTAGAAAATTTGCACAGACTCAAATAATGTGTTTTGTCATTGATTACAGATCTCCGAGTAAACTAAAGTTTGATTTATTTAGAAGACTCAACACAGGCGGTAAGCCGCTAAATAATCAGGAAATTCGAAACTGTTTATCACGACCACATGTGCAAGCAGTATTGAAAGGAATGGTCGCATTAGAGAGTTTTGGAAACGCAACAGATTGGAGTGTGCGAGATTCCCGAATGGACGCGAGAGAAGCAGCTCTGCGGTTTATCTATTTTTACGAACAATACACCCCTGATGATCCGCTAGGACAGTATAATGGAGATATGGATAATACTTTGGACGACTTCATTGATGAATTGAACGTTCGTTTACCAGAAAATCTAAATCAATACATTGGTATTTACGATAATGCTTTGGAGAACTCCTATTATCTATTCGGCGAGTATTGTTTTCGAAAAATCTTACCAGAAACCATTGGGACTAGACGATCGCCTGTTAATAAATTATTGATGCTCAGTTTATCGGTTTTATTAAGCAAACATGATCACAACACTATAACTCGAGATTTTCAAGAGGAAGGGTTAATTGAAACCCTTGCAAAAATCATAAAAATAGAACCGGACGTATTCGAAGCGATTACTTACGGAACAAATGGAAAAAGAAATATTGAATTGGCATTTAATTCATTTGCGAAGCTATTTGAATCACATAGAAATCAAAGATAATGGAACATACTTTTTTTTTAAAAGGGTTCAAATGTTTTACTGGAGAAACCTTCACTTTGGGCAATTTGACTGTACTCACAGGGAGTAATGGGACAGGAAAAAGCAGTATGATTCAGGCGCTATTGCTTGTAAGACTCGCAATCGAAAAGAATGTGCTTATCAACTCCAGTTCGGATTATTTAGAAAGTGACTGGCGCGGTACTCCGACTCCTTTAAATTTGGGTTACGAGTTATCACTTGGAACTATAACTGATATATTTAATGACAATGAAAATGAGGGTTCAAATATTATTTTAAAATTAGATAATGAAGTTTATGAAATCTCGCTATCTGACGAAAATGGTAAGACTACATCCGTAAATATTTCATTAACCGCATCTTCAATTGATGTTGAGAATTTACCGTTTTGGAGAAGGAAAGAGTTTTACTATTTGTTTACAGAGAGGCTCGGTCCTAGACTTTTTTTGGCATCCAATTATACTAATTTTCCACATTGTGGCCATAGGGGTGAGTACACGGCCCAAGTGTTACTTAATAATGACTTTTTCAAAGTAGATGTTCGCCGTCATTTCACAGACTCTAAAAGCGAATATTTGCCTCAACAGGTAGATCTTTGGCTAGATTATATCTGCCCGGGTACAACGGTAAGGTCAGAAGCGCTTGGTACTATGGGAGCACAAATCAAACTCAGAAATAGCTCGACAAAAAACCCGGTTTTAGCAACCAATATTGGGTTTGGAATTAGTTACTCCTTGCCAATAATAGTGAACGGTTTAATTGCGAAACAGAATAGTGTATTTATTATTGAAAATCCTGAAGCACATCTACATCCAAAAGGTCAATCAAATATGGGCTTTTTCTTAGGAAAGATAGCATCTTCAGGAGTGAAAATTATTATTGAAACCCATAGTGAGCATATCATAAATGGAATTAGAAGGGCGTTACTTTTGCCTAAAGGTTTAAAATCGGATGCAGTTCGTTTATATTTTTTCCATGGAGATAAGGCAGGTAAAACAAATGTCATGCCGATAAAAATTGAAAAAAATGGAGACTTGTCTGATTTTCCAGTTGACTTTTTTGATCAAGTTAGACAGGATTTGTTTGACATTTTAAGGGCATCAAATCGCAAGTAATGGGGCATCTATTTTTAATTAACGACAGTTTTGAAATCGAAAATATACCGGAGTCAAAAAGAGATAAAATATTTAGAGATTTTTGTGACGCGGTTGAAAATGCAATGAAATCGAAAGATTCTTTTCATGGATTGCCGGAAATACATAACCGTGAATATTCCTACGGCACTTTTTATTATGATTTTCTTTTTCAAGGTTGGCCAGTCGTTAATCAAAATCCAGCATTAAAGGGTATATCTAGTACTACTCTCAATTTGTATCACTCATTGGTTTTTGCAATTCCGGGACTTGTTTCTTTGTTGCCATCGGATAGTATATTTCTCGATCAATTTCAATACTTACATTATGGTTATTCTGGCTTTGCCATGCCTTCATGCCCGAATCCATATGTTTCGTGTTATTCTTCGTGGTTTGAATGGAAACGACTATGGCTATCTCAACATCAGGTTGAAATAGTGTGGAAGAATGGGGATGATGACTTTTTGCCAAATAAAACTTTAAGTGACGAAATACTTTGGAAGGAGGTGATTAGTCATGGAATGGAGGATAAGCTTCCTAAATATAAGGGGAATAGAACAATTACTTTTTATGAGGAGGTAATGAAAAAGAAAGGACCAAATACTGAAGCATATACTATTGAGGTTGGCAAAAAAGTAGCCGAAGCGAATTATTACATTTATCTTCCAGTCCTTTCTCGAAATGAGAGAGATGCTGTAAAATCACTTAGAACAATATTCAGATTAATTGGACGAAACGGCTCCCCTCAATATATTTCCTTAGATCATAAGCACGGGATGTTTGAATATCACAACGAAAGAGGTGACCACAGAGGGGAATTCAAGTTTGATGGCTCTTACAACTCGGAGGCACAAAACTCCCATAATTTTAGAACGCTTGAATCTAAAGGTGAATAGCACAAGTAGACAGAAGACCGGACGGCCAAGGATTTTAACCCGTAACCGCTTGAATTGCAATTATTTAAAAATTTCCTCGATTTTTTCCTCGATCAACAGCGCATTTTCGCACCATTTTACCTGATTTTACATCAGATGATCTGTCTATATAAAGTTACGCAATAAGCCACAAAGTTTAAAAAATTAATGACTTCTAATTATTCCCATCTGAAGTAAGCAGGCATTGCTGTATTTCAGCTTAGATGCCGAAGACGCACAATTAATAAATTCATTTTACCAGGAACCGATCCTAAACGACGTACCACTTTATAACAAACATACACATCGCAATGGCCAAACTTCTAGCAATACGGTCATTTATATGTGTTCAATTGATACCGGTCTCGAAAACACCAAACCAAATCAATACTATACCTGGAAGGCCTCCACAAAAGCCATCTGGTGTACCATTTAACGGAAAAAAGCCCAACAACTAACCTTACTTTTCAACGATGTCATTCCAAACAAAATAAAAGTTGGTGGGAATCAACTTCTATCGTAATATTGCAATCATGGGATTGACAAAATCGGAAATATTTTCAAAAGAACAGAACAAGCTTGCTTCGATGATGAAGGCGCTTGGTCATCCGGCCAGGATCGCAATTATCCAAACTATTATCAAAGCACAGGCCTGTATTTGCGGGGATCTGGTGGATGAACTGGGACTCGCACAGGCTACCATTAGTCAGCACCTGAAAGAGTTGAAGTCCGTGGGTATTATCCAGGGAACAATCGAAGGAACCAGCGTCTGCTATTGTATCGATGACAAAGTATGGTCGCAGTATCAGACGATGTTTGACAGTTTCTTTGGCAAATACAATAGCAAGGCATCCTGCTGCTGATTTTTTTTGAATTAAAACATCGTAATATAGCAATCAACCAATATAATTTTTATGCAAACAGATAATGAACTAAAAGAGATCGTACGAAAGAAGTACAGTGAAATAGCCCTCCAGGATAAAGAAATTAATCAGGCATCGTGTTGTGGTGCGGGCGAATGCAGTACAGAAGTGTATAACATTATGACAGACGACTACTCGGAGATTTCCGGATATAACGCAGATGCTGACCTGGGGCTGGGTTGTGGTTTGCCCACTAAATTTGCCAAAATTAAGGCCGGCGACACGGTAATTGATCTTGGATCCGGAGCGGGTAATGATTGTTTTGTCGCAAGGGCTGAGACCGGCGATACCGGAAAGGTCATTGGTATCGATTTTACTACGGCTATGATTGATAAAGCCCGGATCAACGCTGATAAACTCGGTTTTAAAAATGTTGAATTCAGGCAAGGTGATATTGAACACATGCCCGTTGCGGAAAATGTCGCTGATGTTGTCGTGAGTAACTGCGTGCTTAATCTTGTACCAAACAAGGATGCTGTACTAAAAGAAGTATTTCGGGTACTAAAGCCGGGTGCTCATTTTAGTATTTCTGATGTTGTACTAGCCGGAGATTTGCCCGAAGCACTCAGGCAGGACGCAGAGATGTATGCCGGTTGCGTTTCAGGAGCTATTCAGAAAGACACGTACCTCAGTTTGATCGAGGGTAACGGTTTCAAAAATGTAACCGTACAGAAGCAAAAACCGATTGTCATCCCGGATGACATCCTTTCCAAATATATGAGTGCGCAGGAAATTCAGGATTTCAAAACGGGCTCAACCGGGATATTCAGTGTAACTGTTTATGGCGAAAAACCAAAGGTTGGTGAAGCATGTTGCGCACCAGGATGCTGTTAAATTTAATTCATTATGTCTGCAAATAATTGTGCTCCCGCAGTTGAGCGAAAAAAGCTCGGTTTCCTTGATCGCTATCTGACCCTTTGGATTTTCCTGGCGATGGCGGTCGGTGTAGGTATTGGGTATTTCTTCCCATCCTCCTCAGGTTTTATCAATTCTTTCTCCAGCGGCACAACAAATATCCCGCTAGCCATTGGACTGATCCTGATGATGTATCCACCATTTACAAAGGTGAAATACGACAAACTGAAAGAAGTATTTAAAAATACAAAAGTCCTTGGGGCATCATTGCTATTGAATTGGATTATTGGTCCCATATTAATGTTTATCCTGGCAATCACCTTCCTGCATGGTTATCCCGAATATATGATCGGGCTCATTCTTATAGGACTCGCACGCTGTATCGCCATGGTCATCGTTTGGAATGAACTGGCTGGCGGCAGTCGGGAATATGCGGCAGGGCTCGTTGCATTGAATAGTATTTTCCAGGTGTTGCTATACAGTGTCTATGCTTATGTGTTTATTACTGTCCTCCCGCCTTATTTTGGTATAGAAAGTATGATTGTTGACATTGGCATCGGCCAGATAGCGGAAAGCGTTGCTGTTTACCTCGGCATTCCGTTTGTAGCAGGATTTTTAACCCGGTATTTCCTGATAAAGGCCAAAGGGGAAGACTGGTACCAGAACAAATTCCTTCCTATTGTATCCCCTATCACGCTGATTGCGCTATTGTTTACGATAGTAATTATGTTTAGTCTTAAAGGTGAACTCATAGTGCAGATTCCCCTTGATGTAATCAGAATCGCAATACCACTTGTTATTTACTTCGCAATTATGTTCCTGATCAGTTTTTTCATTGGTAAGAAGATGGGGGCTGACTATTCCACTAACGCATCCATTGCATTCACTGCTGCCGGGAACAATTTTGAATTAGCGATAGCAGTAGCCATCGGCGTATTTGGTATTAACAGCGGGCAGGCTTTTGCCGGCGTAATCGGGCCCTTAGTGGAGGTGCCCGCATTGATTGCTTTGGTAAACGTTGCTTTCTGGTTACGCAAAAAATATTACAGCAAGTCACATGCTTAATCATGTAATCATAGGTGGAAGTGATGCTGGTATCAGCGCTGCTCTACGCATCAAGGAGTTGGCTCCGGGTGACCGCGTGCAAATGATCCTCAAGGACGCCTATCCTAACTTCAGCATATGTGGAATACCTTTTTTCCTGAGCGGCGAAATTGAGGACTGGAGGACACTATCGCACCGAACTATCCCTGAAATTGAAGAAGCGGGGATAGAAATAATCTCGGGTCAGGAAGTAATTTCCATTGATCCGGATTCAAAAAATGTTGTCACAGCAACCGGCTCATTCCGTTACGATAAACTGCTTCTCGGAACGGGCGCAACTTCCGTCATTCCCTCCATCATTGGCCTTGACCTACCCGGCGTATTTACCCTGAGGTGGATTGATGACATGCTGGTTATTGAAAAATTCATCCTGGAAAATAAGCCACGGAGAGCATTAATCATTGGCGGTGGCTATATCGGAGTTGAAATGGCAGATGCCCTAACCAGACGGGGATTGAATGTTACGTTGATTGAGTCCGGCGAAGCTGTATTACATACACTTGATACCGTTTTGGGCAAAAAAGTTGGAGCCACCATGAGTGACCATGGCGTAAACATTGTTCATCGTACACGCATTTCCCGAATAACACAAGCCGCAAACGAACTGCAAGTGGAAGGCGAAAACGGATTCCAGTCAAATGCAGATCTGATCATAGTGGTGACCGGTGCAAAACCTGCTGCGACGCTTCTAAAGGAGCAGGGCATCAAACTCGGTATCCAGGGAGCCTATAAAGTAAACCGACAGATGCAATCCAGCATTCCTGACATTTTTGTAGCGGGGGATTGTGGAGAGACCTGGAGTTGCTTACTGCAGGACTACGCTTACATGCCATTGGGGACCACTGCACATAAGCAGGGACGCGTAGCTGGTGAAAACATGGCTGGCGGCAGACGCTCATTTCAAGGCTCCGTAGGTACGCAAGTCGTAAAAGTATTTGACATAGTAGCTGGTCGGACGGGTTTCCATGATCGCGATTGTGAAAAACATAACATTCCCAGTCTGACGGTAGAATCCACACATTGGGATCATAAAGTCTATTACCCCGGAGCACAACGGATCGTTATCAGGTTGACTGGCAATTCGCAAACCGGAGATTTACTTGGAATGCAGATAATAGGCCCCGTAACAACGGAGGTTTCCAAAAGAATCGATATTGCTGCATGCGCAATTCAAAACCATTATTCTGTTGAGCAATTGATGGATCTGGATCTCAGTTATACGCCGCCATTAAGCAGCCCATGGGACCCTGTCCAGATGGCCGCGCAGGCCTGGCTAAAAGAAATGCGTTCAATGCAATCCATGCAAAATGTAAGTATCAACTCAGATATCAACACATGAAGGATTTCGATACCATAGTAATTGGAGGTGGACAAAGTGCGCTGGCTTGCGGGTACTACCTGAAAAAGTTGGGCCTCAGCTATATTCTTCTCGACGACCAGGCTACATGCGGCGGTGGCTGGCTCCATACCTGGGAATCACTCACATTATTTTCACCAGCTGAATATAGTTCGTTACCTGGATGGATGATGCCGCAATCGGGTAATCAGTTTCCTACAAAATTTGAAGTTATTAATTATTTGTGCGCATACGAACAACGGTATAAGTTAAGCATCCAACGCCCGGTAAAAGTCACCGACGTTTTTAAGCAGGATGGTAGATTTAGTGTAGTCACCGATCATGGCAATTTTTATGCTTCAACAGTAATATCCGCTACAGGAAGCTGGCAGCACCCGTTTGTGCCGACGCTGCCAGGCATTCAGGAATTTGCTGGCGAACAACTTCATTCGGCCGCCTATAAAAACGCATTGCCCTTTCGGGGAAAAAGGGTGCTGGTTGTCGGGGGAGGAAATTCTGGCGCGCAGTTGCTGGCAGAGGTCTCCCGTAGTGCAGAAACAAAATGGGCTACGCTAACCGAACCGGCATTTCTTCCGGATGATGTCGATGGTCGGGTGTTGTTCAACACAGCTACTGCAAAATATCATGCTCTTGAAAAGAATGCCAAAACTGAACCGGTTGAATTGAATCTGGGAAACATTGTGATGGTGCCCGGCGTGAAGGAAGCCCGGAACCGCAATGTTTTGCATAGTGCAGGAAATATCAAAGCGCTTACCTCAACAGGAGTGGTCTGGGACAATGATTTGACTGAAGATTTCGATACAATAATCTGGTGCACCGGATTCAAGCCTGCACTTGCTCATTTAAATGGTCTGGTTTCAGTGAATGAAAAAGGGCATGTGGCATTAAAGGGACAGCAATCTGTTGATAGTCCCGGGCTTTGGTTAGTGGGATATGGGAACTGGACCGGATTTGCGTCAGCTACTCTTATTGGTGTCGGACGCTCCGCACGAAGTACTGTGACCCAGATAGCGGAATACCTGAACGAAAAAAAACTTACAAACACTACAGTATGAAAATTATTTTATTCTCGGACATTCATGCAAACTTGCCCGCACTGGAGGCCTTCTTCGAGCACGCGGATAAACAAGATGCAGATGCGATCTACTGCCTCGGTGATCTGGTAGGATATAACATCTGGCCAAATGAAATCGTGCAGGAAATTAAACGCAGAAAAATCCCAACAATCGCAGGGAATTATGACTTCGGAATTGGGCGGGCAATCGATGATTGCGGATGTGCTTACAAAACCGATATTGAAAAAGCAAATGGTAATGTGTCGATAACATACACTAACAGCATTGTAAATACCGAAGCACGCAAATACCTGCGCACCCTGCCTGCACACATCCGGCTCGAATTCCAGTTGAATAATGATAAATTCAACCTGTTACTTGTGCATGGAAGCCCCAGGAAAATAAATGAATACCTATTTGAAGACAGGGATGAAAAAAGTATGAACAGGATCATGCGCGATGCGGATGCAGATGTAATGTGTTTTGGGCATACGCATAAACCGTATCACCGGATACTTAGCGACGAAATGGAAGGAACATCCCGCTACCGCCATGCCGTAAATATAGGGTCCGTTGGTAAACCGAAGGATGGCGATCCCCGTGGCGGTTATGTAATCCTGCATATCGACCAGGAAACTGCGGCTTCAATAAAGGACAGCGTCAAGGTGGAATTTGTGCGGTTTGATTATGATGTGGAGAAAGCTGCAAAGGCAGTGGAAGGTAGCCCACTACCTGATGCATATGCAGAAAGTTTAAGAAAAGGTATATAATATGAAAATCGCACTCATTTCGGATATTCACGCCAATCTGCCAGCGTTAAAAGCGATATTGGAAGATATTCAATCCAGAAAAATCGATGCAATCTATTGCCTTGGCGATCTGGTCGGTTACAATATCTGGCCTAATGAAGTAATTCAAGCAATAAGGGACCTGAAGATTCCAACCCTTGCAGGAAACCATGATTTGAAAGTTAAACCCGGCAAGCCCGCTTCTGAGGTTTCTGAGAAAGCTTACGCATATGACATCGTCGGGGAGGATGAACGAAACTACCTATTGTCTCTTCCCGCGCACATAAGGCTTGAGTACCGCATTGGTGAACGTATGGTAAATTTTCTTTTCGTTCATGGAAGCCCTCGCAGCGTAGATGAATATCTGTTGGAAGACATGGATGAAAACGAACTGCTGAAGGTGATGAACGAGTGTAATGCCGACCTACTTTGTTTCGGACATTCTCATAAACCTTACCACAGGACAATAAAAACCGGCGAATCGATTAAACACGCAATTAACATTGGTTCCGTAGGAAAGCCCAAAGATGGAGATGCCAGAGGTTGTTATGTGATTCTTGAACTAACTGCCTCATCACTATCGCTCGATCAACTCCGGGTGACATTTGCACGCGTTGAGTATCCTGTTGATACGGCAGCGCAGGCAATAATAGATAGTCCGCTGCCTGATGAACTCGCGGATCGGTTGAAAAAGGCTTACTAAAATATTCTGTTTTTGGAGTTCAACAGCCAGGATGAAAAGTTTCAATCCCGGATGTCAGGAATTTATTTATCGGCTTCAGCATACTCACAGCTAACTATTATTCAGTAACGGGTGAGTTGTGGTTAGTTTGTAAAAAGTTGATGAGTAAATTATGTCAAAGGTATTTTGATCAAAAAAAGAAACACCTGATCTTTCTTAAATTTTTTTCCTACTGATGGAAGGCTCACATAAACAATTTATCATACTTCGCTTTGGGCAAATTCAATGATACCAATAATACCTGTATCGCCTTTGACTAATAACCAAGTGTGATCTTTGGAATAGTAAGCGAATGGGAATTGCTTATAAAATATATTTAAAATGATTAAAAGCAATTCCACAACATTTTTGAATATTCATTTGGTAACGTCACTCAAAAAATCAAAAAAAGTACTTGAATCAGCTTTTTAATAGCATCACTTTATGATTTAATGTTTTTTCGATCTTTTCCTGGAGATACTTTTCCTGAATGTTTGAGTACCGTAGCTTCCAAATAAAATATTATTTCTTCAGCAACATTGGTAATATGGTCTCCAACTCGTTCAAGTCTTCTAACGACAGACCAAAGGTCCATGTAGTTAATAATGTTATCTATATCCTTTTTACATTCATTTGTGATGATAAGTTTTGCTTTTCTTTGAATATCATTAATAATAAGATCCTCAGTAAAAACGCCCCTTGCCAATTGGGCATTCCCGGAACTATAGGCAGCTATGGTATCGGCTAACATTGACTTAGCAGTTGTTGACATTTCTTCAAGACGCAATTCTTCCAGCAAAGATTTCTCAAATGGTTTTTCAAGGGACATTACCATCAAACCTATATTCTCAGCATAATCTGCTATTCTTTCTAAGTCGTTATTAATTTTTAGAGTCGCAAAAACAAATCGCATATCCTTTGCAACAGGTGTCATCAATGTAAAAATCTTTTCACATTCTTTGTCGATTTCTAATTCAAGAGCATTGATTCTTTTTTCGTTTCTTATGACCTCCTGGGCCAGGTCTTTATCAAACTTGGTAAGCGATTCTACGCTTTTTGATAGTTGGTTCATTACCTGATAGCTCATTTGATTTAAACTATCCTTGAGCTTTTTAAGTTCATCCTGTAAATGTGTCATATGCTTTATTGTTTTTATCCGAAACGTCCAGTTATATAGTTCTGTGTTGCTTCTTTAGATGGGTTTGTAAATATCTTACTCGTATTATCATATTCAATTAATTCACCTAAATAAAAGAATGCTGTTTTATCACTTACTCTGCCAGCCTGTTGCATATTATGTGTTACAATGACGATTGAATACTCCTTTTTTAAATTATAAATCAATTCCTCAATTTTCGCCGTTGAAAGTGGATCAAGGGCAGAAGCAGGCTCATCCATCAATAGAATGGAGGGTTTGACAGCGATTGCCCTGGCAATACAAAGACGCTGTTGTTGTCCGCCAGATAAAGCTAGAGCAGATTTTTTCAAACTGTCTTTCACTTCGTTCCATAGAGCTGCCTGCTTTAAAGCAGTTTCAACGGATTCGTCAATAATAGATTTAGAATTTTCTCCAATAATGTGCAATCCGTACGCCACATTCTCATATATGGATTTTGGAAAAGGATTAGGTTTTTGAAACACCATTCCTATGCTTTTTCGGTGCTCATAAACATCTACGTTTCGTGAATAAATATTTATATTATCTATCAACGCCTGACCGGTAATTCTAACATTTGGAATTAAATCGTTCATCCTATTAAAACAACGCAAGAAAGTCGATTTGCCACAGCCGGATGGGCCTATAAAAGCGGTTACGGTATTAGCATCAACTCCCATTGAGATATCCTTGAGTGCCTGCTTAGGTCCATACCACAGGTTTAAATTTTTAGATTCAAGCTTATACATTGATTTTATTTACTGGATTAGAATTTTACTTTATTATTCCAACGGTTACGTAACCAAATGGCTATGCCGTTTAATAGGAATGTAAATGCCAATAATACAATTATCCCGGCAGCCGCATTTGTGATGAAACCCTGTTGAGGACGTGAAGTCCAGTTAAAAATTTGAATTGGCAAAGTGGTGTATTGATCTAAAGGTCCTTCGGGTATAAACGGGACATAAACCAGAGCGCCAACTACTATTAAGGGAGCGGTTTCTCCAATTGCTCTTGAAACAGACAAAATAACTCCTGTTAAAATGCCACCCCAGGCCGCAGGTATTACAACATTGCGTGTGGTTTGCCATTTGGTGGCCCCCATTCCAAAAGAAGCTTCACGTAATGAATTTGGAACAGCCTTTATCGCTTCCCTTGTTGCAACAATCACTATAGGCATAATCAATAATGCAAGCGTTAATGCCCCCGCAAGAATACTATTTCCAAATCCAGCTATTCTTACAAAGATTTGTAACCCTAAAATTCCATAAATAACAGAAGGAACTCCAGCCAGATTTGCGATATTAATTTCTACAATGCGGGCAAACCTGTTTTTTGTTCCATACTCTTGTAAGTAAATTGCTGCCATAATTCCTATTGGCATGGCAATAAGAACAGTTAAAAACAATAAGCTCACCATTCCTATTAGTGCCGTGTAAATTCCCGATTCGTCGAAATGCCGGGAAGGCAGGTTGGAAAAGAATGACCAGTTGATTCTTCCAATACCTTTTGAAATAATATCAATCAGCAATAGTGCAAGGACTAGTAAGCATAAGCCGGTGCACAGCATAGCAAAATACTTAAAGAGCTGATCTTTGATTCTTGCTTTATTTGTTTTAATACGCTTAATCATATTGTTGCCTGAATCTTTTTATAACCCAAAAACTAATGTTATTAAGAATAAAAGTGAAAAGGAAAAGCACTAACCCAGCTGCGAAAATAGTACGGTATTCTAACGAGTCTTGGGGCACATCACCCATGCTAACCTGAATGATATAAGTAGTAATCGTTTCAACACTTTCTAACGGATTGAGAGTTAATTTAGGTTCTTGCCCTGCTGCGATAGCGACAATCATTGTTTCTCCTAATGCTCTGGAAATAGCTAAGATTACCGAAACTATAATTCCCGAACTTGCAGCTGGAATCATCACTTTAAATGCCGTTTGAAATCTATTTGCACCCATTCCATAAGAAGCTTCACGTAAGGAAGTTGGAATGGCTCTCAATGCATCCTCGCTAAGCGAAGTAATATAAGGCATAATCATAATGCCCATTACTATACCCGGTGATAAAGCATTGAACCCTGAAAGACCTGGAATAAGTTTTTGTAAAAGAGGTGTGACATACTGGAGAGCAAAAAAACCATAGACAACCGTTGGAATCGCTGCTAATACTTCAAGTATCGGCTTTACGATAGACGTAAATCTTCTGGAAGCATATTCGCTTAAATAAACAGCGATTGTAATGCCCATCGGCACGGCAACTAAGGTGGCAATAATAGTTGTAAGCAAGGTACCTGACAACAGCGGTAGAATGCCGAAATGTTTATTTTCAAAAAGAGGTGTCCATTCCTTATCAGTGAAAAAATCTACGATCGAAACTTCACTAAAGAATTTATATGAATCAGCAGTTAATACAAAAATTATTCCTATGGTTGTTAGTACAGAAACTAAACTACTGGCAGACATGAGAAGTTCTATGGCCTTTTCTTTTTTTCTGGTAAAGTTCTTTCGCATTTGTTTTTTCAATTACTGATTTTCAGTTAAAGCTTCTGTCAAATTAACACCTACAACAGAACGTTTTTCAAATAAGGAACCTGCTTTCTCATTTCGAAAACGACTATACGATAACTTATAAACTTGTGGAGGTAATGGAGTATATCCGATTTCCTTTGCTAAAACTTCAGCATTTTCCAAATAAAATTTAATAAACTCGTGCATGTATGGTTTTTTTGCAGACTCAATATTTACATAGATGAACTCTGGCCTAGTCAAAGGTTGATATATGCCAAATTGTACAGTGGAATCATTTGGAAATATAGCTTCAGCATCATCTGTGGCTTTCACAGGCACAAGTTTTAATTTATTCTTATTTTCTTCGTAATAAACCAGGCCAAAATAGCCAAGGCCATTGGGGTCTGATGCAACTCCCTGAACTAACACATTGTCATCTTCGCTTGCAGTATAATCACCCCTTGAAGCTTTTGCCTTTCCGTTTATTGCCAAAGTAAAATAATCGTAGGTGCCCGATGAAGTTCCAGCACCATATAAATTTAGTGGCAGGTCGGGCCATGTAGCTCTCACCTGATTCCATTTTGTAATTTTTCCCTGACTCTCAGGCGACCACATTTTTTTAAGTTCAGCTACTGTAATATAATCAACAAAACTATTTTTAGGGCTTACCACTATTGCCATTCCATCATAAGAAACAGGTATTTCAATAAAACGAATTCCATTTTTCTGTGCCTGTTCTATCTCACTTTTACTAATGGGTCTTGAAGCGTTGCTAATATCTATTTCGCCTCTTAAAAACTTTTTAAATCCTCCTCCTGTTCCCGATACACCTACCATAACTTTAATGTCTGAAGCTTTTTCTCTAAATTCTTCAGCAACAGCTTCTGTTAATGGATAAACAGAACTGGATCCGTCTATTTTAATTTTTCCTTTATATTCTTTGAAGCATGAACTGAGGATGAGTATTGCGAAATAATAAATAACGTTTTTAATAAGCATATTGCTTTTGTAACGCATTTTAAATTTTTTAGCTAAATGCTGAGAATATATACTAGATGATAATATAAGGTTTGAAAGCAAGTCCATCTTCATAATTAAATTGCATCAACGTTTAAAATTTTAACATTAGACAGCTCTTAATAGTATAAGCTTTAGTTTGATTAACTTACTGCACTCTCATATTCCTTTGCATCTAATAATGTTTCAGCTTCCTGTACTTCAAGTAGCTTAATCTTTATCATCCAGCCATCTGTAAAAGATGCCGAATTAATCAAAGGCGCATTGTCTTTTAAAGCAGTATTGATTTCAATCACTTCACCACTTACCGGCATAAATAGATCAGATGTAGTTTTTACCGCTTCAACAGAACCAAACACTTCACCTTTTTTAAATTGTTTTCCAATCTGAGGAAGATCAGCATAGACTATTTCGCCCAATTCGCTCTGAGCGAAATCGGTGATTCCGATTGTTCCGGTCTTCCCTTCGGTTCTGAGCCAGGTATGTTCTTTAGAGTATTTTAATTCTGATGGAATATTCATAAAAGAAGTGTTTTTGAATTAATCGCCAATTATATCATGTGGATTCGGCAAATGCTTACCTCTTTGGGTTTTCAGCTCGTTCAATTTTTCTTTTTCCTTCTTTTTTAAGCCATGTTCTGCTTCAGGTGTTACATTTTCATTTTTCATCTCCTCATCCGTTATTTTGTGGTATGGGTCTGATATATGTTTTTTGACAAATTCTTGTGGTGTAAGCTTTTATTGCTTTTTATATTTCGAGGATTTATTTTTGTTACCCATAATTTATGTTTTAAGGAGAACAAAATCAAATTTATTTTCATTTCTTATTGGCTGCAATTGAAAATACCCAGCTGATAAAAGCAAATGCAGTCGAAAGAACAATTCGAGTCAAAACACTGCCTTTCCAATAATAAAATATCAATAATGCACCAATCAGAAATAGGATTGTGATAATCATAAATAGAATGCTCCCTGGCTTTTTATTGTCTACATACATTTTTTAAAACCGTTTCTCAACTTATCCGCATATTCATTGGGCAGCGAACCTTCTTCCAATGCCTTTGCAGCTTTCTGAACATCATCATCAAACCTTATAAATTCCAATTGCCCTGCGTCTTTGTTTTTGTTTGAACTATCTGCATTAATAGTTAGAATTACATAACAACCCTTTTGATTGTTTTCCTTTGGTTTTTCCAACGAAGTAAAAAGACAAGGCAATGGATAGCGTCCGGTTTTTGCTCGTCCATGCTTTTAAAACAAGCTTCAAGAGCAGGTAAATTTTCATGGATGTTGCTGAGCAGTGCAATTCTCATTCTTATTTTACGTTTGAAATGTTGAAATAATTAAGAATAATTAGTTTTTCATCTGGCGGTAATTTCTGTTGCTTTTCTTCTGCCCATTTTAACACTTCCTGTGAGGTATTATCAGAGTAGAAATTAAATTTGGGTAATGCTAATTCTGCAATTACAGAATCGTGAATATGTAACTCGCCTTTTTGAATAGCAAAGCTGATATAAGTTTTGTAGTGTCCCATAATTTAAAATATTAATGATGAAATAAAATAAATTAAAGCTGCAAGAAGAGATGTAACAGGTATCGTTAGAATCCAGGCAATAATAATATTTGTAGTAACACCCCATCTTACAGCTGAAAATCTTTTGGCGGTTCCTGCTCCTATAATGGCACCTGTTATTGTGTGAGTAGTACTAACAGGTATTCCTAAAATACTTGTTGAAAATAAAGTTAACGCGCCGGCTGTTTCGGCGCTAAAACCCTGAAAGGGTGTTAAATGGGTGATTTTACTACCCAATGTTTTTACAATTTTCCATCCGCCCATTAATGTACCGATTGCCATTGCCGACTGACAGGAAATGACAACCCAAAAAGGAATTTCAGCATTTGGGGAAAGTTTACCGCCGGCTACCAATGCAACAAATATAATTCCCATCACCTTCTGTGCATCGTTTGAGCCATGACCCACACTATATGCCGCTGCGGAAATTAATTGTAACCTCCTAAATGTCTTATCGACAGTTCGGGGTCTAACTTTTTGAAATAAATTCAAACAAATGATAGAAAGTATTATAGCAACCACCATTCCAATAATTGGAGCCAGCACTATGAAAGCGATAATCTTCATTATTTCCGAATAGAAAACGGATGAAAATCCTGCATGAGCAATTGCCGCCCCAACAAATCCTCCCATTAAAGTGTGTGAAGAACTTGATGGTATCCCATACCACCAGGTGATCAGGTTCCAGACTATTGCTGCAATCAAGCCAGACATAACGACCTGCAAAGTGATTGCGTCACTATGCACAATTCCTTTTCCGATTGTATTGGCAACATGCAAACCAAAAATCAGGAAAGCAATAAAATTAAAAAATGCCGCCCAGATAACCGCCTGTGCAGGTGTTAATACTTTCGTGGAGACTACTGTGGCAATTGAATTCGCTGCATCATGAAAACCATTGATGATATCAAAGATCAAGGCTAATGCAACTACAATTATTAAGAGAGTCATATCAGGAGTATATTTATTATTTGGTCTTGGGTTCCTCAAACATTAAAGCCATTGGCGTTCCCGTGGTGCCATTTGGGGCGGAACACCCTAACATCATTGCTAACGTCGGCGCTATATCCGGTATCTCGGTTCGCTGGTAAGATATACCATGAGGAATTTTCCAACCCATCCATAACATAGGGACATGGGTATCGTAAACAAAGGGGCTGCCATGTGTGGTACCACCCCGGAGTGAATAATCGCCGATCCATCCGGGTTGTGCCATCAGGATTAAGTCGCCGCTTCGTTTAGGATTATATCCATTTTTTAGCAATTCACATTCTTTACTTACCCAACTGCATTCGCCTAAATCAGAGGCCAGCATTATACCATATATGCCGCTGAGACTATCAATATTTTGCTTGCAGGTTTGCAGAATATCTTCTTCATCAATTTTGAATTTTTCCATCACAGAATGATTAAGAAATATTTGCAGATTACTTACATTCTCTATTAATGGGCCTTTGCGAAATTTCTTCTGTAGCACATCATTCAAATAATTCTGAATTTTATTTTCGGAGTAGTAACCTGTATTGCTTTTTACAAAAGCCGGGACATCTGCTGCACCATGATCGGCAGTAAGGAATACAAGCACATTATCCATTCCAAATTTCTTATCGAGGTAATCAAAAAATCTTTTCAATTCTAAATCAAGCCGAAGATACATATCGTGGATTTCACGGCTATGCGGTCCAAATTGATGGCCCATATAATCCGGTGTTGAAAAGCTTACCGCAAGCATGTCTGTGACTTTATTCGAGCCTAAATTTTCGCCTTCAATGGTCGCTATAGCAAAGTCAACAGTTAAAGTGTTTCCAAACGGTGTGCTTACAACTATACCGGAACTTGTGTTTTCTGCCAGTTTTTTAAGGTCGTAAGGAAAAACTGCTTTCGACAAACTCCTGTAAGGAATTTCATAAAGCACATCGTCCGTTTCAGGATATTTATCTGCCGGTAATAATAAATTCCATTGCTGATTGAGGTATTGACCAGGGAGTTTTTTTTCATTGAATTGCTGAACCCACTCCGGTAATTGTGGCATATAATACGTACTTGTTACAAAATTCCCTGATTTGCCGTCAAACCAGAAAGCTCCGTTTGCACGATGACCCGCCGGTAGAATAGCCCCTCTGTCCTTCAGGGCTACACCAACTACTTTTGATTGCATCGAAGTGTGAAACCTTAACTGGTCTCCGATAGTAGTTGTATTCATCAGAACAGGTGAACGTTTTGACTCGGAATTGTCAGTACCTACTGGTTGGACACTAAAATCTTCTGCGCAATACACATCTTTTTTGTTGATTTTATTATACCACTCATTACCAATGATACCATTGATAGCCGGAGTAGTGCCTGTATAAACAGAGGCATGACCCGGTCCAGTAAGCGTTGGAGAATAATTATAATTGTGGTTGGCATACACAAAACCCTTACTATAAAATCGCTTAAACCCACCTTCCGTGTACTGCTCATTGTATTTGGTGAGATAGTCATACCGCATTTGATCAACTACAATACCAACTACCAATTTGGGTTGTGAAAAAGATTTTTGAACGGCACAAAGAAGGATGCAAATGGCTAATAAAAATTTCATAATTTCTGGAATTTAAGCAATTGACTTAATGCAATATTTTGTCGCAGCCAGAAGGCCACATTTACCAACGCAATAAGTGCATGAACTTTCACCAATGATCCAAAGTGTAAGATTGCGGTCTAAAAAGCCAAGTTTCTTTCTTTCATGTGCCGCTGCACAATTGTTTGCTGACATACTTCCTTCTATTGTGTTATTGCATTATAACGATGCGTTTAAGAAAAAAAATATTTACTCTAAAAAACTGTTATTTGATGTAAAAAGTGACTCGAATTCTTTTTTCATCTTTAACCAAACCTTTTCATCTATACAATAACTAATGCTTTTCCCTTCAACACAACCTTTAATAATTCCAGTGTTCTTTAATTCTTTGAGGTGTTGAGAAATTGTTGGCTGGGCTAAGCCCAATTCATCAACAAACTCGCTGCAAATGCAATGTTCAGCTTTCGAAAGCTGTTGTATTATGGCAATACGAGCAGGATGAGCCAATGCTTTGAGCATTGTGGCTATCTTATTTTGCCTGGCTGTAAAGATTTCAGACTTTGTGATTCCCATACGTATCGCAATATTACGTTGTTAATTTTACCCGACAAGATTTTTTTTATTTAGTCATGATGCCCACATGTGTAACGCATTGAATAATTCCTGGGTAATAAAAATAGAACCAGTATCGCAAAAAACCAGTGCAATGCCTTCATCATTATGGCGAGCTTTTTTTGCTTTTCTTTAAAATATTCAGTTTTTGTAAGTCCCATCAATCGAAAATTTTCAATAATTGGGTTATTCTCCATATTTATTAAATGGATGTCAGTTTTTAGGAAAGCTGGAATTGTTCAAGTTTATTTTTTATCATTCTAATATTCTCAACAGTCAAAAGATCCGAACTCGTTCCGGTAGAAAGCGCGGTAATAAATTCAACAATGGATTGGTGATTTTTAGGGCTTTCTGAGGTTATTAAACAAATAAGGTCCGCAAGAGAATTATGAAACCCATCTACCCTGTTTTCTTTAAATTTTGCCTTCAATAATTCTATGATACCCAGCTCCTTTAACAGAACAATTTTCAACGGTAGGCTAAGATTTTTTCTATCTGATTTTTTAGGTAGTGTTTTTTCAAGTTTTTTTTGAATATCAGCCCAGTGCTCAGCTAATAATAAACCCTGGCTATACAGGAACAATTCAACAAAGTTTCTTCTGATAGTTATCATTTTATCGTTGCCATGTGTAAAGGCTAAAAATCCATTATGGAAGATCCTTAAAAATTGTAATCTTAATGCAACTTTCGTGTGGCTGTCAAATGTATGGTTGACCCAATTAATTACCGTAGCCAGCTTGTAAACCCGGGCTTCAAGAAATTTGAATTTATTTGCTGAATTTGTATATTCCTGAGTTATCTGTTCATTCAAATTATTCCTGCCCTCTAAAAACTTATTGATAATATATTGGTTTAAAAATATCCTTTGCAGTTTTGAAAGAGGTCGTATATCAAACTTAAAAGATTGCTCCTTAAGCTTGATTTTCTTTTCAAAAAAATTGCTTTCACGACTGTCCTGATGGAACATCATGATCAGGTTGGATAGCTTTAGTTCGTTGCTGAACCAGGTCGCTTCAATATCAAATGAAGGAAATTCAAAAGGTACGATTCCAAATTCCTTGTCAAACCATACAACTTTACCTTGGTAATCAAGGCGGCCAAATTCCTCGTGGAAAGCTGATATCACCTGAAGACTGTAATTCTGCATCCGGTCAAAATTAGTTAGAGTTTAATAATAAGAATAGCTATATTTTGGAATTACTTTGGCTAACTTACTTATTGATAACCAATGAATTTATTGAAAATTATTACTTTACCCCATCCTTAACAATTACTTAATATTCCCTTAATGTACCCATAATACAGCTATCAGTTCTTTGCTCAAATTTAAAGAGATGTATCGTATCTTGACACTGCTGTTGACAGTCCTATCCTTTACCATTGTATCAGCCCAAACACAAAGACTTACCGGGAAAGTACTGAACGAAAAAAATGAGCCCCTTGCTGGAGTCTCAGTAAAAATCGGCGGAGGAATTGGTACATCAACTGATATAGAAGGTCGTTTTAGCTTTACGTTAAATACCGGAGTCAAATATGAATTAGAAATTTCGGCCATCGGTTATTCATCCAAAAAGATTAATGATATTGAAGTAGGGAAAGGAATAGATAATGAGTTGAATATTGTACTGGAAGAAGCTACTCAAAATCTTATTGGTGTAACTGTTAAAGCAACTTCGAGAAGGCAGGAAAGTACCATTGCCTTATTAGCATTTCAAAAGAATAACACTTCTCTTTCCAGTGGTATAGCCGCAGATTTTATCAAGAGAACCCCTGATAAAAATACAGGAGAAATTTTGAAGCGTGTCAGTGGAGCTTCTATTCAGGATAATAAATATGTAATCGTAAGAGGTTTAAGTGACCGGTATAACCAGGCATTAATTAATGACGCTTTAATGCCAAGCTCTGAACCTGATAAAAAAGCATTCTCCTTTGACATTATCCCATCTGCAATGGTTGACAATATCATTATCAATAAAACGGCAACTCCTGATTTACCCGGAGAGTTTGCCGGAGGTCTGATTCAAATTAATACAAAAGATATTCCAACAAAAAATTACTTAAGCGTGGGCATCTCCGTTGGCTACAACAGCCAGTCTACTTTCAAAGATTTCATAAGTAATGGTCACAGCGGAAGCAATTGGTTGGGGTTTGATGATGGCGGCAGAAGGATCCCTTCCGGATTGCCTTCTATTACCAGTTACAGGAGTTTAAGTGATGCTCAGAAAATTGAGCAAACAAGGAGTTTATTTGATGGATCTGTATATAAAGAGGAAGTAAAGAAAGCTATGCCCATTACTACAGTCAACCTGGCTTGGGCTAATTTAGCTAAATTTAAGAATGGTGGTACCTTCGGAACTATTGTTTCATTGTACCATCGTCAGGGAATGACGATTTATGATAATGTGGAAAGAGGAAGGTTTGAACAAGTGCGCACGCCTATTTTCACCGGTGATGAAACGCAGAACAGATTCTCAGTAACAGCAGGCGTTTTAGCCAATTTTACATACGTAAAAGGCAAAAATAAAATCTCTTTTAAAAATTTATTTAACCAGTTATACGAGGATAATTATTATAACAGAACGCTCAATAATACAGGACGTTTGCAAATCGTGTCCCTGCGGTCTTCTTTTCTTAATCAACGGTTCCTGTATAGCGGTCAATTGGAAGGAGAACATATTCTTAGTAAATCAGGGGTCAAATTCAAATGGAACGGAAATTTCGCTTACAATAAAAAGTCACAACCAGATTTCAGAACAGCTCAATATGTGAAAAGCTCTTCCGATCCCAATGGCGTCTATGAAATGGATGATGATGATACCCGCCGTTTTTTCTCCACCTTAGAAGATTTTACCTCGGGCGGTAATGCTTCCTTAACTATCCCTTTTTTACTGAAAGGACAAAAGCAATCGTTCAAAATAGGGGGAAGCTCAACGGTGAGATTCCGCGATTTTAACGCCCGCGTTTTCAGGTATCGTCCGGCATCTACGAATACTGATAATTCGATACCATATGACCAGGCATTCTTACCGGATAATATAAATGTCAATGGTTTATACCTCGATGAACAGACGCAGAATACGGATAAATATTTTGGTGTATCTGCGCTCAATGCCGGGTATTTTATGCTCGATAATAATATTGGTGAAAAAATCAGGCTGATCTGGGGTTTACGAACAGAATTTTTTGAACAATTTCTATCCTCCCGTGATCTTTCATTAAAAAGAGTGGTCATCAATACAGAAAAATGGGATTTTCTTCCATCTGTTAACCTTACTTATAGCCTGAATAATAAAAACCAGGTAAGAGTCTCCGCTTCACAAACTGTAGCGAGACCTGAATTCCGTGAAATTGCTCCTTTCCAATTCTTCGATTATGAGCAAATTTGGGGAGTAAGCGGTGAAACAGATTTAAAAAGGACATCCATTCTTAACGGTGATCTGCGCTATGAGTACTATCCGAAATCAGGAGAGTTGATATCAGTAGGTCTCTTGGCTAAACTTTTCGATAACCCGATTGAATTAAGAATGGACCCGGGTAGCAATGGTGACCGCTGGCTATTCAATTATGCCAATGCTGATAAGGCTTTTTTATACGGTGCTGAAGTGGAGGTCAGAAAAAATCTTGATTTTATCAGCGATAAATTGAAAGATCTTACGTTTATCGGCAACTTCACTATACTCGATTCCAAAGTTACTTTAACTACCGAGCAGGCAAGTGGAATAAAAACTGATCAGGACAGGCCTTTGTTTGGACAATCTCCTTACCTGATTAATGGCGGTCTTCAATATACTCATCAAACATGGAACGCTACAGCATTGTTTAACAGAATCGGCCCACGTCTATACCTGGTAGGTGATCCAACAGGTGCCGGATTTAATGATATATATGAAAAGTCAAGGAATGTTTTGGATTTACAGGTTTCAAAGAAAGTGTTCAACAATAAAGGTGAATGGAAACTTACAATTTCGGATTTGTTGAATAATAGGTATGCTTTTTATGATAACCCATCTTCTAAAGCAGGATATAATTTCGAGCAGGGTGACAGAATTAATTATGCTTACACACCTGGCACAACAATCACCGTTGGATTTACATACGATTTTGATTTAAAAGTAAAAAAATAACCACCCCTAACTATTTTAAAACGGAAAAAACAATTTATGAATACGTTCAAGCAATTCTTTTTGATTATCGCAACAGCTATGTTCGCTGCATCTTGCGTAAAGGTAAATTTTGACGATGAAACCGGAGGTTCCGGTGGAGGTACTAACCCGGATGACCCTAACGTTAGCCGCATACTGGTTGGCTCTTATGAAAGGGATATAACGCTCGATGGCGGCACTTACACTATCAAAGGATATGTGTATTTCACATCTGGAACAACCTTGAAGATTCCTGAAGGAACCATCCTGAAAAGCGATGTTTCACAAAAAGGCGCCCTTATCTTCGAAAGAGGAGCTAAAATAGATGCCCAGGGTTCTGCTGCGAAACCAATTGTTTTTACCTCTGGAAAAGCGGCAGGTTCAAGAGGTCGTGGTGACTGGGGTGGTGTTATTCTGTTAGGGAATGGTCCTACTAATCGGCCACTGTCTCCCGCACCCTTGGTGGAAGGTGGAGTTGACCGTCGCTATGGCGGAACTAATGCAACTGATAATTCAGGTATCATGCGTTATTGCCGTATTGAATTCGCGGGTGTTGCTTCTGAGCCTGGTTCCGAGATCAATGGACTTACTTTAGGTGGAGTTGGCTCAGGAACTACATTGGAGTACATACAGGTATCTTATGGAAATGATGATTCTTTTGAATTTTTCGGCGGTACTGTTAATGCAAAGTTCCTGGTATGTTATGCTACTTCCGATGATGACCTGGATTTTGACTTCGGGTATACCGGAAAAATTCAATTCTCCGTAATTCAACGCAGACCCGAAGTCGCAGATACAGATGCGGGAAATGGTGTTGAAGCTGATAATGATGGCTCCGGAACGTTGGCCCTTCCTTACACAAAACCTACTCTTTCTAATATTACCTGGATTGGTCCAAATGGCGCACCTAATACTGAAGCGAATTTGAACTTTGCCAACAGGTGGAGAAGATCTGTCAGGTTTGAAGTGCACAATTCAATTTTAATGGGTTATCCAAAAGGTGGTTTCTCGATGGAAAGTGCGGCCACTGGAGATGCTTATAATACGGATGCATCTGTATTCAAAAATAACTTGGTGCATGCTTTAGCTGATGCTTATAAAGTTGATGCTGCCGCTGGTGCTGTAATCACTGCAGCTCAGGTGAAAGCCAAAGCCGAAGCAAATGGTTGTATAACCTATCCTAGTGCAAACGACATCATGCTGGAAGCACCTTTCAATCTGGATGCTCCCAATTACATGCCTAAGACAGGATCACCAGCTTTAACCGGAGCAGTCTTCACTGGTTTAGATCCATTTTTTACAAGTGTTACTTACCGCGGTGCTTTTGGGACTACAAACTGGACTTCCGGATGGACAAGTTTTTCCCCACAAACCAATGTTTATTAAGATTATTGAATTCGTTTATAATTTTACAAAGCCGCTTTTTTTAGCGGCTTTGTGCTATAATAATATGTAATAACTTATCCCAATGTTCAAACTATCGCTTATCCCATTGTTTATTTTCTTTGTTGGCTGTAGTGACAATAAAAGCCACCCTCCGGTTGGCAACACAAAAATGAAACAAGATTCTACAGGCGTCAAAAGTGATAAATCTGTATCAACCGCACTCGATATTGAACCATTTATAAAAGAAACTGATAGCCTTCAAATATTTTATTATGATAATCCGTATGGGGATTCGGTAAGATACGCTCGATTCTACCAATATACATCTACCAGCGATACGGGAGTTATTGAAGAAATTGTTGCAGCATTTCAACAGCCTTATGAAATCAAGGACCAGGTGAATAAATGCCGGTCAGAGGGAAAACTTTATTTGTTCGGGGGCGAGGAGCCATTAAAAACAGTATATTTTTCGACACTAAGCGATAGCTGTCGTTATCTCTATTTTATTAAAAATGGAATGTTCGTCTATGTCAACATGCCTGATGGTGTTAAAAACAAACTAGCTGAAAATAGAAAGATGAGCAAAAAGCCGTAGACATGAATTCTTTACTGGCTTGTACACGTAATTGAAAAAGCAAATGGCAATGTGTGAAATCTGGTTAGCAGTGTAGATTGTTTGGATATCAGCTTTCGGTTCCTTAAGGCAGCATCGTTGCGTCGCAATCCATTCATCGTTCCTCTCACCGGGCCAAAAGGTTATTCAAGAACAAATAACGGACAGTTATCCTCAAGGTTAAGTGAACAGCAGCCTTTTTTACAATCAGTGATGATCTTTAGCAAAGAGTTTCTAAGGTCCAATAGCTCTTTGATTTTTTTATCAATCACAGCAACCTTCTTATCGGCAGCTTTACTGATTTGGTCACAGGTACCCAGGTTTGCCTCCAACAGGGAAATGATCTCGGCTGATTCGTTTAGCGTGAAACCGTAAGACTTGATTTTATTGAGTAACAATAGTCGTTTAAGAATGGTCTCCGAATACTCTTTGTAGTTATTGACCCGACGTTCACGCCGTCCAACCTTGATTAACCCTTGCTTTTCGTAAAACCGGATAGTATCCCGGCTGAGACCAGTGCGTTCGGCAAGTTGTCCTATAAGCATAAAAATAATTGTCTTCAAAGGTAAAGCATGGACTAACCTCCACAGTTGATCTTTGTAAAAATATTTGCATGAAATCTGTTAAATTGGCCGCTATTACCGGAGTGTTGCTTTGCTTGCCATGCTGCTTATTGCCGATCCTTGGAACCACTCTCGGAAGTGCTGCGCTGGGATCTTTCTTGGGAAAAATGGAGAAACTGGGTTTAGTTTTATTGGTAGTAGCGGGGCTATTGTTTGCCTGGCGCTATTACCGTAAACGAAGGGCCAGTAAAACTTGTGGTAACCAGTGTAACTGTAAACCGGCAACAAATACAGAGAATTAATATCTTTAAGAAAACTGTTACTATGCCAATTGTTACATCCATTGGATTATTTATTCTCGCCGGTCTATGTGAAATCGGGGGCGGCTATCTTGTGTGGTTATGGCTCCGGGAAGGAAGACCCTGGTGGTTTGGAATAATTGGCGCAATTATCCTTGTCGGCTACGGAGTGGTTGCGACCTGGCAACCGGCCAATTTTGGAAGGGTTTACGCAGCGTATGGGGGGATTTTTATCACACTGGCGGTCATCTGGGGTTGGAAAGTAGATGGCGTTAAACCGGACAAATTTGACCTTTTAGGTGCCGCTATCGCCCTGCTGGGAGTGGCAATCATTTTATATGCCCCGAGAAAATAAATTTTGAGAAAATGTTATACCGTGGACTATACTCCATGGTTTAATTTTGTTGTCTAAAATAGACCTATGCTCACAAAAATATCCCTGATAGCAGTTTGCATGTGCTTTTCAGCAGCTGGTTTTTCACAAACGAAGAAACCTGCTGAAAAATGCGATGGTGCCTGCTGCAAAAAAGAAACAAAGTCGTCCACGGCCATAAAACCCGCGGTTATGCTTGAAACGGAAAAGAAAAAGGAAGTAAGCTGCAAATTGACAAGTCCTGAATTGCGTAAACGCAAAGAGGAAGTGATTGCAGTAATAAAAACCAAAATTTTGGATAAACAGGAACTTGCTGATGGATATAAATACAAGTTTGAAGCTACGGATGATATGCTGGATCAGTTAACAGCATTTCTGAAATCGGAAAGAGCTTGCTGTGATTTTTTTGATTTCAATCTTTCGTTAAGTGACAAAATTGTATGGCTGTCCATTACAGGTCCGGATGGCGCAAAAGGTTTTATCAAAACTGAAATGGATTTCTAACATCCAATAGATAATTTACTTCAACATGCCCTGGAGATCTTTACGGTATTCAGGCTTTTTCATGCCAACACTTTTGTTTCTGCAAAACATCTCATTTTTACTATTCAAATATTTGGTTTTGACTCAGAATACCTTTAGCGGCCTTGCTGATTCAGTTACTAAAGAAGATGGCTTACCAATACACCAATCTTCAACTAAGTGGAAACTATTGTCGTTGACTGGTGTCCAAAAACCCCGGACAGGTACAGGGCGACAGTATGGGAAAGAAGTATTTTCAAGGGGAGTTCAAAGTATCTTAAAAAAAAACAATTCATTCCTTATAGAGAAATACATAATTGGACAACGGTTGATTAATTTTAGTGTCGTTAATCTAGTTTGTCTCCGACGAGGATTGAAGTAAAGACTGTATATCCCCCCACAAAAAATACACTCTCGACCGTATTTTAAACGGCTTCAGCTTTCCATGTTTGACCCAATCATAAATGGTCGGCCGGGTAACCTTAAACATGGTACAAACTTCATCCATTTTATAGAGTGGTTTATACACCATCCCCGGCGTTTCAAACGACACGGAAGAAGCAACCTTACCACCTGCCTTGATCTCTTCCCGTATGATCTCCCTGATCCGCTGCCAGAATTCTTCCGGTTCATAGGGAAATAAGATCGGGGTATCTGGCATTTCGAGCTTCACTTTTTCCATTACTCACACTTATAGTATTGTAAAATAAACAAGGCCCCGAAGGGCCTTGTCCTAACTATCCCCACCATTCACCGTATCGCTGGCAGGTTGCCCTCCGGCAGTGCCTGTGTCCCTTTCAGGTGAATACCTTTTTCCAGATTGCAGCACATCCATTTCTTCAATGGAAGCAGAAAACTTTACCAGCACCTCTGCGATACTTTCCCCTTCAAACAGAATTTGCTTTTTATATCGTCTTTGAAAGATTTCCCGATCCTCGTTTTGCACTTTCATAATTCGGTAATCTTCTTTATCAGGTACTATGTAGTAATGCATGGTCTGTCATTTTGTAATGATCCTGGCAACACATTCTGGGTAAGACGGCAGGGAAATCAGGCTGCCCAGAAAATGATTAAAGGACGGTTCATATTTGATGTAACCATACTCCTGTAATTCCTGGATGTACTTCTGGTACGTGGTCCTTCCTGAAATTTTGGATACATTCATTACCTCGTTGCGAATAATCGTTACAGGGTTGACGCATCCTTTTTGCAGCCAGTAATGAAAAAGGGCACAGTATAAACTGATATGGGTCGGGGTAATACGGGGATCTTCCGCTATCGCTTCAAAAAATCCCCGCAGGTGTTGTATCGCTTCCATACTCACAAGCCTTGTGATTGCCGCCTTCGTTTGTTTGTAACCTTTTTTTCCGGTCCACCATCCTCTCCATCAGCTGCGGGACCCTGGCTTTGCTTGGCTCCCTGTTTCTCTGACTGTCCTTCCTTCTGTCCTTCAGAAAGAGCCTGCAAATTCGTGCGTTTCATATTTGCATCATACAGGTTCAGGGATTTGAACTGAGGTGCTGCTTCGATGAATACCTTTGTTTCCCGATTGTCCGGTAGTTGTATCGTAACGGATTGCCTATTGCCACGCTGAAGCGATTCCATTAAACGTTCCGCTTGTTTTTCATCCTGAATTTCTTTGATTGGAAGTTTGGCGAGTGTAGCCGGGAGGTCGAACCCATACTTTTCGTGAAATTTCTTTTCCTCAAAATTGCCATGCTTGTCTGTTGCTTTAAAATCGAGCTGCACCCAGGCATTATATTTTTCACCTTCCTTTGTAACAAGATTTTTATTGACAGCCCGGCCGCTCAACAGGTTGTATCCCTCCTTCAAGGTTATGTCTTCATGCTCCTTTTTTTTCATATCATTATTGATATAAAAGGTCTGTTTGATTGGATCAGCATGTAAATCGTTTTTCAGGATTAGGTTATACCTGTTAAAAAAGTACCGGTCGCCATCCTCAGGTTTATTGAACTGAAGAGAAGCAACAACATTGTCCTTACCGAAATCCTGCTGATGAAACAGTACGAATTCATTTTTACCTTCCTGCATCTTCGCTTTCAGTTCTGCTTGGTGTCCTTCACCGAACCCGGTAAACAGAAGTTGTTTACTCAGGTAATCATAATTTTTTTCGTTCATATTGAATGCTGATTTAGAATTAAATAAATGTTCAATTTGTTGCTCCATTGGATTATCCTTCCAGTATTTCTGTAAAAGTTCCTCAACCTTGGCTTTACCGGATGCACCGGAATTGTAACGATCCTGGAGGCTCTTGATTAAATCCTCCATATTGGCGAGATCATCTTTTTCTTCACGCGTGCTGGCTTCTATCGTATCATGAAGCGGGTCATAAAAGGCGTTTGTCCAGTCAACCAATTTTAATTGATCTTCAAGTTCGTCTGCAACTTGTAAAAAATCCGGTTTCCCCACAGAATGGATAGGTACATAAGCTTCCCACAAGTAATTAGCAGCAGTGACCCCGTTATTCATCTTACTGATTTGTTCAAGTTCTTCAACAACTTCCTTCACTGTCATTGATCCCCTGTACCATGCCTGCGGATCGTCCGAATAATCATAATACCAATCAGCTTTGGCCATCTTGGTCATAAGGCCGGCTATATCGTATCCGTCGAGGATATTACGAGGTATCGGATAATTATTTTCCATGTGATGATTTTATGAATACGGTTAATGCAGATCCGGGAGCGGAACGGCCTGAATGATTTTCCGGTTACCTACCTTTAACAGCAAGTGCCGTCCGCCACTTCGCTCGTTGATTTCGATAGCCAGGTACTTCGCATCGGGGATCGTAAATTTATCAAGCGCCACTACAATCATATTTTCATCAATCGCCTTCACGCAGGTAGTGTTACCTGCAGTATAAATAGGTTTAACTTCATTTTCCTGGCTGGCAGTTCTTTTACCTTTCTTTCTATCCCGGATATAAAAACGGAGAAAATCAATATCATAGTCAATCGGACTGTTATTGTCCAGCCGCAACTGGTAATAAATCACATTCGCTTTGATATAAATACCGGTAATTGCGAAAGACATCTCCCACTTCCGGTCACGGAGACCTTTCATCGTCCGGGGATTATCCAGAATTCCACTCGCATACGTTTGAACAGAAGTTTCAATCTGCGCGGGAATTTCGTAAATCCAGATAAGGGGCTTTTCCTGGAAGTTGACAGCAAACGAATAACTGCTGCCATCTGCGGTGAATACACTCAGGTTGGTTGGCTGAAAATTTTTCACACCCGCTTTCAAGAGTAAAATATTATCGGCTTCCTTTACCTGTTGCACCAGCACATCCTTGGTTCCCCGGTCCACATGCCTGATAGGAAATGGAAAGATGAGGCTAACAGTCTTATCCGTTGCGATAGTCACTTCTTTGGTTTGTGCAAAAACAGAAACGGATAATCCAACTGCACAAACCCATAACACAAGTCGTTTCATAATCTTAGATTTTTATCTTTTAATAATATTTTATACCCTGCCTTCACCTGTACCTCGACAAGCTTCACCTTTTTGCTCAGTAAGTTCTTAGCAGTTTCAATACCGACGCTCGCCGCCTGTACTTCTAAAGATGGATCAAGCGAGGTCATACCAATGGACTGCAGCGAATTGTTGGCGGATTGTTTAGCGACGTCTCGGGTGATCGCACCAGGTATATAGATACCGGAGAGTCCATCCATATCATAGACCTCCAACTTTACAGGGAAAAGAGAATGTTCATCACGGATGGAGTTAATTTCAATCTCCAACCGTTCATTATTGAGAGATGCAATGCCAAAAACAAAGTTGTCCTTTGGTATCAGATGACCATTGATATAAATTTCATTCAGCAACCGCATCTTTACCACAGCTCCATTAACTAAGACCTGATTTTCATGCACCACCGCCTCGATGGCATGAGGAACAGTATCGCTTAATTCAGCTGCCTCCAATCCATAGAATCCGTTTGATACTGACTGTTTAATGGGAGTAGTGTCCAGCAGGCTTACCTTCAGTAATCTAGCTGAACTGCTGACAGTGTACACCTGGTCCTTATTCTCCACTGACATTTCTTTTAGTTTTTCCCGGATACGTTCAGGGTGCTGAATGTCCAGTATCTTTTCCATCACGCCGTTCAGTTGATCCATTTCCGGATCACTTCCGGTATTATTCCCACTCATCATCTGCATCATTTCTTCCAGCCGATCCACATCTTCGGTCTGCATTGCTGGGTTTCTTTCAGATGGCAAATAATTATCTTCCACTTTCCGCTGGGGAGAGGATGCTTCATTCAGCGCACTATTTAACTGTTCCAGTTTACGATATACTTTTTCTTCATTGGGATCATTGTATTTTTTGGTTCTGCCGGACTTTCTAGCCACCGCCACAGGTTTATACGTGATCTCTGCATTAAATTCTTCGTCCACTTCCGTCTCTAGTTCCTTGTCGTAGTAAGGATCGTCCTTGATCAATTTTTTAAGCCTCGCAGAATCCTCTTCTGCTTTTTCATAATAACCCAATTTGTCGATCACTTTGTTTTCCTTGATACTTGCTCCCGGTAATTCCAGATTCAGTCCCTGATGTGGTGAAGTCTGCTCCGTCCGGGCATCGGCACCCTTTCCACCGCCCAATGCCCGGAAAGCCAGCGTTACAAATGGGATGACCAGGAGTGGCAGTACAAGTAAGAACTTGCGCCGCCGAAGAAATTTTGTTGAATGTTGTTGCATATCTTATTTTTTAGTTTGTAAATGATAGAGTTGTTCGAGATGATTAATACTATCCATTAGTCCCGGCCTTGCTACTAAAATGCTGTCCGCTTTCCATTTTCCCGAACGGGTTGCAGCAAGACTGTCCATGTATTTTCTGAACTGCACAATCTTTGCATACTCTTTTTCAGAAATGATGATCGATGGACTTAACTTTTCATCCCCGGTTTGCGTGACATATTGCGGACGTTTAATAAAAGTAACTTTCATTACACTGGACTGCTTTTGGAAAAGGCTTTCCCCGGCGAGATATATACTATATCCTCCTGTCGCCAGGCAGAACAAAATGACCAGCTTCTTTTTTGTAGCTATAGATAACCTTTCCGATTTCCGTTCCATATAACGAGCCCAGCGTTGCTGTACCAACGCAACCGCACGAACAATCTTGGTGGCTACTTTTTCATTGACACTGATGGTAGATTCCTGCCTTTTATTGCGTTTAAATAGCCCGAACATGATTAGCGATTTTGAATTTTCAGATCTTTATTTTCCAGGGTGGTCCACCGCTCAATCAGGAAGCCGTGCGGATTATTATCCGACCGCGATACACTGCGCAGATACCCTTCCGTGATCAGGCTGCGGGAAACTATACTGGTGGTACGAATGATTTGTTGCGTTGCGTAACATCTGAAATAGTAAGGAGTCTGGTTCATGCTCACCATCACACTGTCCACCCGGATCGATTGGCTGACATTGCCTGAGATGAGGTTGATGTAATAGCCGCTTTCTTTCAGGTTGTCGTATTGCCGTTTGGCGGATGCGTCAGCGAGGTAAAGTGCTTTGGTCACATTGGCAGTGATCACTTTTTCATCCGGGTCCATCGTAAAGAAAAGCTGGTGAAATACCTTGACATGATCCTTTGCTTCCACCGGGAGATTATCCTTCCGCTCCGAAGCGTATGCTTCCAATGCCTTGCCGTTTGCGAGGATATAGATCTTCGCCTGAATCTCACTGACGAGCTGGTAACTTTTATAGAGCCCGAATCCGCAAAGCGATAAACTGCCCATCACAACCAGTAATGTAAAACTGCGCACATACTTAAAAGCTGTATCTATATTTTTCATTTGCCGGAACATCGCTGATCGTTTTTAAGAATTTCCCTTTAGTTTATCTTTCATGTAATTGCCTGAAGAGCCTTTATTGCCTTCCCCGAAGTATCCGTCCGTATGGCCATGCCCGGCCATTCCCTGGGACATGCGGGAAACCGCATTACCCAGTGCATCAACTGCCATTCCGGTACCGGCCATCGCCGTATTTTTGGCCGTATTGGAATAGCTGGAGAATCCCGCACTTACCCGCTGGAGTAGCGTATTGCTGCCGCCTGCATGAATGATGTAATTGGCCACTGAGGGAACGGTAAAGTAGCCAGCAATGCCGATGATCATAAACACCAGGTAGGCCATATCCGTTGAACTGAAAAAAGTGTCGCCCTGGTCCTGAATTTGTGAGATGTCCAGCTTCAGCATATTCTCCTGTATCTTTCCCATAATGGCTCCGAATATGTTAGCTACCGGCAACCATAAAAAAATATTCATGTAGCGGGCGATCCAAACGGTTAGTGTATGCTGGAACCCATCAAAAACCGCAATACCAAACACCAGAGGCCCGAGTATTGCCAGGACAACTAGATGAAAGGTTCGGATGGTATTAATACAAAGCGCCGCTGCTTCGTAGAAGACCTTTAAGATTTCAGACAGCCATTCCTTGATTACATTTTTTACATTGTAATAAAATTTGGACATAGCAAAATGAACCGAATTGCCGATCCCTTCCAGCCACCCTTCTTCGCTGGGGTCTTCATCAAAAGTGTACTGGTACCATTTATCCCGGTCGCCGTCTCCCGATTCACCGACATACATCTGCCAGTAAACTGTTTTCTTTATGGCTTCCTCCTTTAATTTGAGCAGGGCTGCGATTGCTTTATCGGAGTCTTCCACCATATCGGAGGTTGCGGTAACCGTGGGTTTCATAACACCGTTGATCATGCCGAGTACGGAAGGAAAGATCATCACGGCAAAACCTAGGACAAAGGGTCTGAACAAAGGATAAAAGTCGATGGGTTCAGCTCTTGCGATATGGCCCCATACCCGTGAAGCGATATACCAGGTAGCGGCAAAACCGGCAATGCCCCGGCCCACGCCGATCAGTTTGCTGCAAAGCGGCATCATGTCTTCATAGAGTTGCTCCAGTACGGAATGCAGGCTATGGATTTCCCCCGCAACACCCTGCGCCTGCATCCATCCAGGCACTAACATTCCAACTATCGCCAATACGGCAATCTTCACACACTTATTCATACACACATTATATTAATTAGTCCTCCAATTCATACAGTTTCCGCATCACATTCACCTCGCTTTGTTCCTTTGAACGCTGCACAGCCAGTACGGTCGTGCTGTTATTGAAATGCCGCAGAAAGGCCGTCTTGTCTTTCATATCAGCATAAATTTTGTCAATGGCCGTTAGTCTTTCATCGTCCGACATTCTTAATTGTCCTGCCGTGATCACCGTAAAAAGCTCTTCCAGGCTTTTTATACTGGAATTAAATAACCGGTCATAGACACCACTGATATAGTCAATTTCCTTTATGGTGAAATGCTCGGTTTGTTTGAAGCGATTGAATGCCGCTTTGTACTCTTTCACTAGCCGAATCTGTAAGCTGATGATATCCGCTATCCGTTTATATCTTCGGACAGAGGGACTTACTTCCAACAGGCCATCGAGAAAGACCTTGTGCAAACTGAAATTGCCCTGTGAGATATCTTTAATGGCGGTATAACCTTTGGCAACAATCTCATACCCTTTTTTTAGATCAGTTAGTATTTGTTTGAACTGTGCGAGTTTTTCTACGTTTAATAGCAGTTGCTGTGCTTCATGGGATTGGGCACCGGCATTACCAATAAGGTGAAGAAATAGTAACGAACAAATTATTATCGTTTTCATACCTAAATTTTTTAATCAGGAATTGCATAAACTTTTCTCATCATATCCGCATCGTTTTGCTCTTTCATTCGCTGTACCGCCAGCACCATATTCTCATGGGAAAACTGGCGTATCATCCCATCTTTATCCTTCATATCAGTGTACAGTTCATCTATTCGCCGCAGCCGTTCATCGTCTTTCATGTCATACTGGTTGGCAGTTATCAGTTTGGTGAGTTGTTCAATATTATCCGCCGTATCATCCAGCAGCCGTGAGAACACTTTGTAGATATGTTCAATCTCCGAATTTGTAAACTGCCCGCTGTGCTTTATACGCCTGTAACTCTTTTGATAATTTTGTACGATCCGGATCTGTAAGAGGGTGATGTCAGCGACCTTCGCATAATTTTTGATGCGTGGGTTAATCGCTTTCAGTGACCCGAAAAAGTCCCGGTGCAGGTTGAAATCGCCGTTCTTGATATTACTAATGGTTTGAAGTCCTTTATCCGCAATTTCATAGCCCTTCTTTACGTAACCGATATATACTTGCAATGCAGCAATCTGCTGCACCAGGTATTTAATTTGCGTTTTTTTCTGATTTGTCCATTCGACTAATGTCTGACTATGACCATAATTGGAAATGCAAATCACCGCAACCAACACTAATACTCTTTTCATACAATTGCTTTAAAGGTTATTCTTCAATACCGTACAATGCCCGGATGACTTCCGCATCATGTTTGTCTTTTGATCGCTGCAAACTCAATAGCATATTCTGGTGGTTAAAGGTTTTCATATCCATGTAATTGACCTCAATCTGGTCGGCTGCCTCATTGATCATTTCCATCCGTTTCGCGTCCGTCATCTGCATGGCGAAAGAGTTGATGACAAGGAAAAGTTTATCCAGGTTCTTCAGGCTTTCATCGAGGATACCGGTGTATACCCTTCCCATATAGATAATTTCTTCATTACTGAAATGATCGTCCTGTTTGAACAGATCATATGCCCGCCGGTATTCTTCGACCAACCGAATCTGCTTTTGGGTGATATCCCGGATGCGGTGGTAATAGGCGATAATGCTTTTCACTTTTGATAATTCCTCGAAGTAATCTTTATACAACACCCGCTGCCGCTCCACCCAGTCCGATATTTCATCAAGGCGCAGTTTGGAAAGTGTATTCTCGATAGTCTTTTGCGCATTCTGCAGCCAGATCGTTTTATTCTGCAAACGTTGAATCTTCAGATCAACGGCTTTAATGACCTTTTTAATGCCTTCCTTAATGATGACCGTGATAGGGTCCTGTGCCTTCAAAGTAGCAACAGGCATCAGCAGCAGCAACAAGAGTAGCAGCGGTATCAGCTTTTTCATACTTATAATTTTTTATAGATCGTGATCCCCATCTTCATTTCTGCTTTATCCGGATCAAAAGACAGCATCCTTCCCTTCTTATGTACGAGTATCACCTTTTCTTTATCCGTAAAATGGCCAGTCCACTTTTCGATCTTATACTGTGGCGGTAGTGGCTTGTTTTCCTGGTTATACTCATGATAAGTCCGCCTCGTGATTTCGTATACGCCTTCACTTCCCGTCAGTGGTTTGATCTGGATGGTATCTCTTGAAAAAGCAAATTCGCTGGTCCACTGCGATACAAACGTTCCGGGAATAAATTCCTTCACCGGATTTTCAGTAGAAATAAAATTGCAGGAATTGAAGATAATAGCTGCGAGTACATGAATGAAAAGTAGAAGTTTCATATGCTTAAGTTTTAATTTGTCTTGGTTTCGGCGACAAGGGCCGCGATTCCCTTTTCAATGCCGCCATATTTCCTGGCATAATTTTGCATTTTCACTTTCTCTGTTTCCTCAGTGGTGTAAGCCAGGTATTCCTCCGGAGACACCTCTGTTCGGTAAACCCGTGACAGAATACCTCCCAGCGAAATGAACACTTCCTTATATTTCCGGGCGGGATCATTTGCCTTATTGACAGAAAGCACGAGGGCCTTTTCTTTTTCAGTCAGCCCCAATAGCTCCTGTATCTGCTCAAATTTGTTCTGGTATTTGGACTGATCGAGCAATATCTTGCAATCACTGTTATTAATGATCGCCTGTTTCACCACAGGGGAAGAAATAATGTCTTCCACTTCCTGCGTCACGACGATCGCTTCACCAAAAAACTTTCGTACTGTTTTAAACAGGTACTTGATATACTCGGCCATCCCTTCCTTCGCAATGGCTTTCCAGGCTTCTTCAATCAGGATCATTTTACGGATACCTTTCAGTTTGCGCATCTTGGAAATGAATACTTCCATAATGATCAGCGTAACCACAGGAAATAAAATGGGGTGATCCTTGATATTGTCCAACTCAAACACGATGAACCGCTGTTGTAATAGGTCAAGATTCTCCATAGCGTTAAGCAAGTAGTCAAACTCACCACCTTTGTAGTATGGGCGTAGGACGTACAGGAAATTATTAATGTCAAAATCCTTCTCTTTGACCTTGTCACCCTCCAACTTGCTCACAAATACATCCCGCAGGAACTCGAAAAAACTATTGAAACATGGAAACACTTTCTTGTTGTTTTCCAGGTATTCAAAATAGAGTTGTAAAGCATCCGATAACGCCACATACTCCGAGCGGTTAAACGTTTCATTGTCTTTTTTCCAAAGAGCTAACAGCAATGTTTTAATACTTTCCTTCTTTTCGGTATCCAGGTTATCGCCTTCGCCGATATAAAATGGATTGAAACGGATGGGGTCTTTTTCCGAATACGTGAAATAATACCCGTTCACCATATCACATAATCCTTTGTAACTATGGCCCACATCCACCAACACCACATGCGTTCCCTGTTCATAATAACTCCGCACCATGTGATTGGTGAAAAAGCTTTTTCCACTACCGGATGGTCCCAGTATAAATTTGTTCCGGTTGGTACAGATGCCTTTCTTCACCGGCTCGTCCGATATATCGACATGCACCGGCTTGCCGGTCAGCCGGTCGCCCAGTCGAATTCCCACCGGCGAAATAGAAGAACGATAGTTGGTTTCCAGGTTCAGGAAGCAGGTAGCCTGCTCCGCGAACGTGTCGAACGTGTCGTTCATCGGGAAATCCGCCGCGTTACCCGGTATACCCGCCCAGTGGATTTGTGGCGCACCATCCAGTTCCTGTTTGGGCACAGCATCCATCTGGGCCAGGGCTGATGATACCAGGTTCTTAAGATCTTTGAGTTCATCCTTGGTCGATGTCCAGACCAGGATATTAAAATGGGCTTTTACCGGTAACCTTTGTTGCGAGATCGCTTCATTTAAAAAATCATTGGTCGCATCCCTCGAGATCGTGTTCTCCCTTGAGTACGCCGATAAAGACTGAAGTCGGAGCCGCTTGCTTTCCAGTTTCTGGATAGTCTTCTGTGGATCCTCGATGAATACATACTGGTTATAAATATGATTACAGGGAAGCAGTTGCCCGAGCACGGAAGCAAAACCAATACTGAACTTTGTTTTATCTGTCGAATACTTGTCATAGTTGATCCGGGAGCCGCAAAGCGCCGGAAGATCGGCGGCATTGGACAAAGTATAGAGTTGCGCGTACTGATCACCTATACGGATACCATCTTTAAAGTGGATGTCCTTTACCAGCAGTTCATCCTTGGCCTCCGATAAATAACAATACCGTTCGATAAGCCCTGCTGTTCGTTCCTGGCTTTGCAGTTCGTCATCTCCCAACCGTTTCAATTGCACAAAACCACTGTCCTCCAGAATACGCTTGAACTGCCCGCAGCTATCCAGAAAATCCTGGATCAGTTGCGGCTTCAGGGTTTCTTCGGGTACGATGGAATTACGCAGAAGCGTTGAGAACAAAGACGTCGATGCTTTTCTTGATGCAGGTTTTTTTGTCAGCAGGATATAACACCGGTGATCGAGAAATGGCCGTTCATTAAAAAAACGTTCACTGCTGCGTGTTAAAAAACTCGTGTCATCCTTCGTGAAATCCGGAGCGTAAGCGCTGTCCACAAACCAGTCCTGCTTATGAAACACGGATTGCTTAGGGAGCACCTTGACCGCTTTGATCCATGCCTGGTGAAACGCTTCGTATTCCTGATCTGAAAGCGTGAAGATCTCCGGCAGTGTGGCTTCGTACACCACCGTTACATCACCCATCTTCGATAAGATACAGTCGTGTTCCACGCCCTTAACAGGTAAAACATCTTTCAACCACTTTTCCATTCGCTCGCTTGTTTACTTGGTTCACAATTTCAATCTTTGTTTCATTGCTTAGTTTCGCTTACACGGCAGAAACGCTTTCCGGTCATTCGATTTCAGTACTCCCGGTACATTTCGCTTCGCGATCTTTTTCATCATCCCATGCTCGCCGTAAGTATTGCTCATCCGGTAGATATGAATGAACAGGAATGTTCCCGCAATGCCGATAATACCTAAACAGATAAAGGTGTTGACACCGGAGATGTACAGCACAGCAAATAAAATCAGCAACGCGATCAGTCCACCGCCAAGCCACCAGATATACTGAGCTTTCAAACCTTTAAATTCAATGCTCTTATTAATCCCCTTGTTGATATTGTATACACTGTTGGCCATCAGATGCCGAAGAAGGACCTAATCACTGTAGCGACAACTACAAGGAAAACGCAGCTTCCGAACCAGGCCGCTGCTACTTTGCCGGTATCTGGATCACCGGAGTTCCATTTCTGATACACCTTCACCGCTCCGATCAACCCGACAACGGCACCCACTGCGTACATTAAATTAGTACCGGCATCGAAGTAGCTACGCACTTGTGTATTGGCTTCATTGATGCCAGCGTTGCCATCCTGGGCCATACCTGTTACAGCCGCTACCAAAAGAACGATTACTATTGATGCCCGTACCTTCCTGAATTTACCAGGACACCTTTTATTACCTACATGTTTCATACTATACTTTACTTTAATTTATGAATTAAGTTATTTAATCGCTTGTCTTCAATTGACACCCGGAGCGTCCTCCTGTGTGGCGTACAGGAGGGGTCGCCCAGGCATCTTTTCCATTTTGCTGCTCAATCACACAATGGCTACCTCACATCAGCCCAAATGGGACATCCTCTTCTTACCAAATCGGTTTCAGGTCATCATCTGTTAATGTTATCCCACAATGAACGGTGGCCTGCTGCGCAATGTGGTTGTTAACCGCAACTTGAAAGGCGGTCCCTTTCAATTGGGGATACGCTCTGATTTTTACTTCGAGTGCCATCAACAATTCTTCTTTGATCCATTTGCTGGAAGCTGCTTTTTGAAACACCTCTTTTAAATCTTCCAGTAATTCGTATACTACCGGAAAATGTGCAGCATCCGTCATAACCTTTTCGTCAGATTCTTTACCATCATTTTCCCGTGGAGTTTTCTTTGACGGAATACTCTTTCGCGAAGAAAATAGGCGAACTATGTCTTTTCGGTAATACCGGATTAGTACATATAGATAGTACGCAATCAGTACCGCCACCATGAATACAATATAGCTGCTCCAGGAAATTGTTTTGAACATCGCTTCATCGTTTTGTAATGTAAATATCATGTTGAATGAAGACGGTATTTCAATAGATGTTCCCGAGTCGGGAGAAATAAAGTTCAATTGATTGAATGGTAAATGATTTTTAGATCAGTCCATATTTCAAAGAGCAATTGAGCAAAAGAATCAAAGAAATCAGAATCTAAAATGGAATATGCTGTTTTAAATTCCGTTGATGTTCCCTAGTCGGGAAATGAAAGTTGTTTCACGGAGAACAGTCAATACGATTCATCGGCTTCATCCATCCGCCTCAACAATCCCTCCTTCAGCAAATCAAGAAAGGAAGTCCGGTTTTTTTTTCGAATACGCATTTCCTGGAAAACATTATACACATTGCCCAGTTCCACCTGGAAGACACCTTCGAGATAGCTACTGAGTTGCTTGATA
The DNA here is from genome assembly GCA_001898405.1 of Sphingobacteriales bacterium 44-61. GTDB lineage: Bacteria > Bacteroidota > Bacteroidia > Chitinophagales > Chitinophagaceae > Terrimonas_A. Next base: position 81,516 of record MKTW01000017.1, on the reverse strand, counting down.
TCGGCTGATCCATTATTAAAGATGCCTGCGCTTTGCAGCGCATAGATAAGTTCAATCAATGCCACCTTCGAACCAGTCCACTGTACACGTTGTTGCTTAGCGGGTTGCGCGGGTACTATTGCGTCCGTCCGGTCAAGCAACGTGATCGCTGCATTCAGGTAGATACGGAGAAGTTCATTGGCGAACAGTTTGGACACTTTATAGCTTTGCGTGGTACAGAAGGCAGGGTCGATAGTCAGGGCAAGATCATCAGGGAATAACCGCAAGTCATGTTTACCGCGGATGAAATATACCTCGTCAAAATGAGTGGAGCCACTCCGGTAATACTGGTAGAAATCAAGATTGTTTTCAAAAAAATGAGTTATGCGGTGCAAATGCGTTTTCAGATATTTCCGTTGAACTGTGTCGCTCCCGGTTGGCCGGTTAATCTCAATATGGAATATCTTGACATAGTAAATGAACTGGCTGTAAAACCGTGGCTTTATTTCTTTGAAAAATTCAATTTCTTCCACGTTGTCCTTAAAAGGATTCTTTTCAATGTACCTGCGGAGTTCCTTCAGGATTTCCTGGCAAACGTTGATGCACTGTGACGTTTGCTTCAGCAAATGATATTCTTCGCTGATTATTTTCTTAAGCTGCGTTTCTAACTTTTCATATAAGCGGCGAGTAAAAGCTTGCATGAATGAAAATTACAAATCGCCAATTTTCTCAAAAATTAAATTCTGTAATTAATCAGAAAAAAGAAGTAATCATAATGAGTTTTTAGGCTTTGTTGTCCGGAAGGCGAACGTATTTATCCGAAATCCGAACCTTTTGCACTGTTGTATTACTCACCTTTAGGAGGCAATGAAAACTAAAACCAAAAATATACTTATTGAGATCATTTCGGCCTTGATTATCTTTTTATTCGCCTATACTGGTTTGAGCAAATTGATTGATCATGATTCGTTTGAAAATGTATTGGCGCGTTCACCGGTAACAAAGTATATAAGCGGTACCGTATCATGGATATTGCCTCTGGCAGAAGTAGTGGTAGCAATCTTGATACTAATTCCACGTGTAAGGATAAAAGGTCTCTTATTCAGCTTGATTTTAATGTGTGCCTTCACAGCATATATAGCGGGGATGTTGTTATTCGTCAGTGACCTTCCTTGTGCGTGTGGTGGTATAATTTCCAGGATTGGTTGGTTACCGCATTTGATTTTCAATATTTTCATTACGCTATTAAATTTTATGGCTTGGCGTCTTGAGAAACACGATAAACTTTTTATTGCAATAAACAGGAATAGCCGAATACCTGTATAAGAAAGTAGGCGACTAATCTTTTAATCAAAACCTTACATCATGAAAAAGTATTTTTTAGGAATGCTGGCTGTTTTAATTGCGGTCTCGTTAAGTGTGGTAACTTCTGCCAAACAAACGAAGACCCTCCAGTCACAAGAATGGTTTGAATACGTTCCCATTGAATCTGGTGGAGCTTCAAACCCGAACAATTACGTTTATAAGACAATGCAGACGCAAGAATGCTTTGAGTCCAACACGGAATTGTGTGAAACACAAGCATTACCAATCAATCCGAGTGACCCACTCGTCGATCACAAGCCGGATCTTTCCTCAGACATTCCATGGTTTAGGAATTGAGGTTTAGGAAAGAAAGATAGTCGGCAGCGACTATCTTTCTTTTATTAGAATAGTTTTTATAGGAAAATTTTTTTCGGTAAGTTTTAATCCATAGCTGGACAGGTTTATTCGCATAGTTTCGAGATCGTCAAAGGCCACTGGTAACGTCATATTTATATTCCCAGAATAACCGGTATTGTTAATGCATAATTTTCCACCGGAAGAAAGTTGTGATTCTGTCAGCAGAGTTACAATTGAATTATTCAAAGTAAGGTTATTGATATCGATGGTGCTCTTTTTCCACTCCAATCCGGATTTTCGATTCGATGACGATTTACTTTTATTAAATCGTAAAGAGTCGGAAATCTCCAATACCAGTGCAGGAAGTAATTGGGTTTTTGTTGCAGTAACATAAGGGAAATAGATGGCTAGATCTTCCCTCATCTTTTTATACAGACTTCTTCCTTCTGCCGGATTTGTTTTTACTTCATAACTAAAGAAATTTTCTCTTTTCCAATCGTCCTCATTAGTACGGTCAATAGGCAAGAGCAGTTCTTGAGCACTGCTATCGACCACTATGAAGCGATTTGGATGAAGGTTTCGCCTGGCATCAAAACCAAATACTTCTTTCCAATGTGCTTTGATCAACAAACTCAGCCTGGATTGATTGACAGCTTTCAAATAGTACGGTTCCCCATAACTTGAATCTGTCAGCGTCTGTATCGAACTCGCAACGTGGTAGTCAAGCAGGCCGGTCAGTAACATTGAGTATTCTTCAAGGGGCAAAGAAGGTGTCAGCAGCGTTTCGTTATAGTCATAGTTGGGCAGCGGCAGCCGCTGTGTAAGTCGTAGATTTTTCCCTGCCAGGATATCTTTAATATTATCGTAGGTCAAACTCCATCCATTACTAAGGTAAGCGATCTTGCCATTGCTGACCCAGATATAATACGGATCTCCCTGATGGGGAAACAATTGATTCAGGAGAGTGTCAGCCGTTATCATTGGAAATGATGGGGTGGGTATTTTTAGCTTTTGAAACAGCGCTTTTACTTTTTCTTCGCTGTCGTAAGTAACTGAAATGACCTGCAGCGTATCTCCAAAGGCTTTTTGTAATGAGTCCAATTTTGGCATGGCGTGGATACATGCTATGCACCGCACGTTCCAAAAATCGAACAACAATAATTTTCCAGGCCTAGTACTTAATTGGATTGGATGACCATTGCGATCAATCAATGAAAGAGTAGGTAATGAATCGCCCCGCTTCAGGGCTTTTATGGGTGGTAGTTGTGCGTGAACGCTGAACAGTAGGCACAGCATCGCCGCTAAGACGCTCAGGCGTCTGGTTGAATAATTAGGGTACATGATCAATATCCTTGATTTTGGATTAGAAACGGGTTTAGAAGAATCTCACTTGAAGGAATGGGATACAGGGCATCGGTGGATTGCCAAGTAGTGGGAAGAACAACCTGCATCACTTGGTTTATTCGGCCTGTGCGTTTAAGATCGTACCACCGGTGTCCCCACTCGGCAAAGAGTTCGACTTGCCGCTCTTGTTCAATCAACTGAAGCAGAGTGGCAGTATCCGAAGCCACAGCATTAGGTAGCCTGGCACGCTGTCGGATGGAGTTGAGGTCGGCTATCCCACTGACGATCTCCGCCGAGTGCGCACTGGCCTCCGCCCGGATCAGGTATTGTTCTGCCAAGCGAAGAATCATATAATATTCCGTAAGTGGCGCTCCATTACCATATACTTTATACTTGGTTGGATAAACTAAGGATTGACCGGAAAAAGTTCGGTGACCTAACCATACTGATTTTCTGTTATCGCCATTTTCAAAAGTCTGGTACAGCCTGGTTGTTACTAAATATTTAGGGGTTTCATTTGCAGACGCAGGCAAAAGGTCTCTGCCTTCCCAAGTGTTCCAGGTGGGATTAACAGGTTGTAGTTGCAGAATAGCTTCGGGACTGGTTTTTAAGAACACATTGTCCAAGGCTGGAAGTGTATAGAGTCCCGAGCCAATAACTTCGGTGGAAATCTCCTTAGCCTTAGCCCAGTTCTTCGTGAATAAATACACACGGGCAAGTAAAGCCTTGGCAGCCCATTTATTGACTCGCACCCGGTTGCTTGAAGGATAATTGACAGAAAGCAGAAGAGCAGCTTGCGATAAATCATTAACCAATTGTGAATAGATAGTTGCTGCGGGTGTTCTCGGTATAACGGAGGAGGATTCATAATTTGTCGTCAGGACAAGCGGTACATCACCAAACAGGTTTACGAGTTGAAAATAACAGAACGCGCGTAGAACCAGCGCTTCACCCGTGAGAGAGGCTTTCAGAGAAGGCGTAATACTTGATTCCTTTAAACGCTCCAGGCAAAGGTTAGCAGCATATATAAACCGGTAGGCAGGGTTCCAGAAATTACCAGCCAGTACCGAATGGTTCGTCGTTCCGATCTCAGCAGTCGAAAATTCTTCCTTATGATCAGGAGAAAAATAATATAGTTCATTTGCCGAAAGTCCAGTGTATAAAGTGGTCTGTCCTGCAGAGAATTGAGCTTGTGTTGCCATCATTTGACTGTAGATTCCCAGTACCGCAGATTTAGCGGTGGAATCGTTTTTGAATACCTCAGTACTAATGATCTGGTTGTCCGGCGGATCAACTTCGATAGATTTACTACACGATAGAAATATCGTTGTCAAAAATAATAAGGAGAAGGGAAAAACTTTTGTGGATATATGCATAATAGTTAATCTTAAAAAGTGATGGAAATGCCAGTACTGATTACACGAAGAGGCGGTAGGGTCGTTAGTCCCTGCACCTCTGGATCGGAACCTTTATACCGGGTGAAAGTCACCAAGTTCTGACCTTGTATAAAGAATTGAAACTGGTCGAGATGCATTTTTCGTAAAACGGCAGCGGGTAGCCGGTAACTAATCGTTGCATTTCGCAATTTGATAAAAGAAGCATCGGTAAGGGCGGCATCTGAGGATCTTACCTGCGAAGCGGCAGGCAAAGCCAAGCCGGTAGTAGCATAACGCTGGTAGATGGCAACATCTCCAGGTTTCTGCCAATGTTCCAGCAGTTCTACCGGCATGTTAACACGGGTGCCAGCGAAGCTTCCAGCTAAAACATCGGTTCCCTCTTGTTTTACAAAATGAAAAAAGAAGCTCAGTTCTAAACCTTTGTAGGTAAATTCATGCTGCCAGCCTCCATAGAATGTTGGGTCACGGGTACCAACAAAATATTGATCGAGCGTATTAATTACGCCATCGTTATTGAGATCATTGAACTGGTAAAGTCCGTTAACCGGATGAATGCCATTGAAACTGTACCCACGTAAGAGTGACAACGGTTTTCCAACTTGGTAAGTTGTCGCATACGAGGTTTGTTCTATACCAGGAAACGACACTAATCGATTACGTTGAAAGGTTAGGTTAAAATCAGACGACCACGAAAAATCTTGCTGTTGTATAACCTTATAGACGAAACTCAATTCAATACCCCGGTTCCGAACTATAGCTGGAAAATTACGCACGATGGAACTGAATCCAGTTTGTCCGGGAAGAACATAATTTATTAATTGATCGTCGCTCCGGCTATTGAAATACGTTGCATTTAATAGAAAGCGGTTATTAAAAAAGCCTGTTTCCAGCCCAATGTCTAAATTTCTCTTATGTTCCCACTGGTAATTTTCACTTTGTAACCGGGTCGGGCGAAGTACCGACGTTCCTTGATAAGGAAAATTAGTGGAAGTCCATGTATCAAGGTACATATAATCCCCGATTTGATCATTGCCGGAACTGCCATAACTGACGCGCAATTTACCATAGCTTAGACCAAGGGGTTTGTGATCCAGAAATGGTTCGCTGGAGAAAATCCAGCCCAATGCGGCCGCACCAAAGTTGGCAAAGCGTCGGCCTTCACCAAATCTGGAAGATCCGTCCCGCCGACCTGTTAGGTTCAGAAGGTAACGCTCATCCCAGTTCACAGAAAGCCGCCCAAATGCACCGCTATATTTATAATCAACAGCGTTGTTGGAAGCCTGGTAAGCAGAAGACCCTGCAATTGAGCGGATCAAGGCGTCATTGGTGTAGCCTTCCGCATCGATAATAGTACTGTGCGACAATTTGGATTGAAAAATGTGGCCCGCCTGCACCGTAACTTTTCCTTTGCGATATAACGAATGATTATATTCCAACTGCGGTTCAATGATCCAATTGTTGATGGAACTATTGCCAAAACTTGCGCTCCCGGTAGGACGATTGGCCGGGTTTTGTGAAGAGATAGGAGTTAAGGAAGTTTCTTGTATTCGCTGAAGATTATAGCCACTGCTAATACGCGCAGTCAGAGAAGGCAGAAATTGATAGCTGATCACAAAGTTGCCTGTCATCCACTCAGAGTGATTGTCATAGGTCTTCAACAGCAACGCCATCGGGTTATTAAAAGCACCGTTATTTTCATGCCAGTTCAAGTGTCCAACCGAGTCGTAAAGAGTTGGGGCATTGGGCGAAAGTGTAATAAAACTAGTCAGGTCTCCCTGTCCAAGGGAGCTTTTATCTGAGGAGTAGCTCGATGAAAACTGAGCAGTAAGTTTCTTGTCCTCTGATTGATGGTTTACATTCAGGTTCATTGAAAACCGCTGTTCACCCCATGAACCTGGAAATACTGTAGACTCTTGATAATATGTTGTACCAAATGAGAAACGGGTTTGGGCACTGCCACCGGATAGCTTCGCGTATACCTTATGAATGTGAGAAGTTCCTCCGGTTAATAGTTCTTTCCAGTTTGTGTACCGAGTTGTGTCCCACAATAACAAGTCTGGAGCATTGGCGTTTCCAGGCGTAATTCCGTCATTACTAAATGCTTCTTTGCGCATACGGACATATTCTTCAGTAGACATGAAATCAGCTAACTGCTGAACGCGGCCAAAGGCAGTCGAAACATTTAGCTCCATTTGTGCTTTTCCGGCCTTTCCTTTTTTGGTAGTTATCAGGATAACCCCGTTAGCGCCGCGTGACCCATAGATGGCCGTGGCTTCTGCATCTTTCAACACCTCGATACTTTCGATATCCTGCGGATTGACGAGGTTGAACGGACTGTTGGCCGCGATTTGGCTTCGCTGGGTTTGCCGCTCGGTATTAAATGGGACACCGTCAATTACAAAAAGTGGTTCTGTGCCTCGTTGAAGCGAATTACGGCCACGCAGCAAAATGGAAAAAGTGGAGCCCGGCAATCCAGTGGCTTGGGTAATAAACAGACCAGGTATCCTTCCTTGAAGCGCAGCTAAAGGGTTGGAGACGGGCTGGCGGCTGATGTTTTTTTGACTGATTTTATCGACAGTACCGATATTGAGTTTACGAGTTGTGGTGTAGTAGCCCTTAATAAGCGTTTCTTCTAGTCCCCCGACTTTATTAGAGACACGGATTGTAAGGTTCTTTTTCGATCCCGCGAGGACTGTAATGGGTTCAATTTCAGCACCAGTTACAATAATCAGATCACTATCATGTACTTCATCAAAGTAAAAACGGCCAAGGTTATCAGAAATTACAACCTTATTAGTACGGTTAATTTGCACACTAATGCCTGCTGCAGGTTCGCCATTTTCGTAATGGATGACACCAAAAAGTTCATGGCCAGGGTCGTTGAATGTTTTAGATAATGGCTTGATTTTAATAATTATAAAAACGCCATCCTGTTCATATAGCAACGGTTGCTTGTCAAAACAAACAACTAATATGGCATCTAGATTTTGATTGGTGACGTTGATGGTTACCGGATGTGATAACTCGATAGTCGATTTACTGTATATGAATCGGAAAGACGTTTGACGTTCAATTTCCTTCAAAACTTTTTCCAGTGGCGAAGTTTGGAACGACAGGGTAATTTGCTGTGAGTATCCAGTAGCACTTAACTCCATGCAGGCTACAAACAGCAGAATGCTTAGCATTTTCATAGCGAGGGAGGGTTTAAGGTTAAATAGTAGCCGCATAAAGCAGCCATTGCAATACAAATTTCCTTGCATAGCTTTGTTTAGTTTGGGTTATTGAAGTAAATAGGTCTTGCCGACTTTATTTATCAGGGATAGCCCAGGCACCGGCCAGTCTGTGTTTCCGCACGACTGGCCAATTTTATTCCCGGTTTTTCCCAGTTCTTTATTTAGTGACTATAATCTTTTTTCCGTCTATTTTAAAATGAACTTCATCAGTTTTAGAAAGCAGATAAAGGAGTTTCGATAGGGGGACGTTCCGTTCAATGGTTGCATTCAGATCAACAGTTACCTTGTCCTGATATACTATCTCCGCATCATACCATCTGGCAACCTGGCGCATGATGGCATCGATTGGAGTGTTAGTGAATTTAAACTGGTCATTTTTCCAAGCTACAGCAGAGCCAATATCAGGATTCAATATCTCGACACTATTCTCGGAAAGTTTCAACTGTTCGCCGGGCTTTAGTATCTCTGATCCTTTTTTAAATGTTAATCGGACAGCACCTTCTACTAAGGTGGTCAAGTCGGTCGGTTCGTTTAAATAGGTATTAATATTGAATGCCGTTCCTAAAGCCTCTACAACGAATTTTTCTGCTACAACGCGAAAGGGCTTTTGCTTATCAGGTGCCACTTCAAAATAAGTTTCTCCGGTAACGAAGACTTTTCTTTCCGTTCCCGTAAATGCTGTTGGATACTGTATTGATGATTCCGAATTAAGCCAAACCCTGGAGCCATCTGGCAAGACTAGTTTATAAACTCCTTTTCGTGGAACTGTCAGCGTATGATATTCTGAAACAGTTTGGGAATGATTGTATTCAAGTTCTCCTTTTTTCCCGTGAATAATAAACTGACCATTTTTCGCAGTATCGGTTTGGCTTGTATCAAGTACAATGATCTTTCCATTGGCAAGTGTTAGTGTAGCATAAGTTGTACCTGGCTGTATATCCTTAGCGTTTATTTCTACAAGGTCTGCAGAATTTGTTTTGGAAAAGGGTGTATAATATATAAAAAGGAAAACGATAAAAGCGATACATGCTGCTGCTGCATAAGACCAGATTCTTATACTTCTCTTTCTTCGTAGGGATGACAAATGCTCTTTACTTTTTTGCAGGTAACCTTCAGTGTCTGGTTTAGAAAATTCATTAAGGGATTGCTGTATTTCGTTTTCATCTGTCAGTTCAGAAAACAGATTACGATTATGGTCACTTTCACTCTTCCAGGCTTCCAATTCAAGAAGCTCTTCATCAGAAAGCGTTTGTTTAATATACCCTGCTAGGAGGTAGGCTACCCGGTAAGCGAGTTTAATATCTTTAGGTTGACGGTTCCCTTTTTCCATACTGTTAAGGTAGCAAATGGCTCCTGAATACAGAGACGGACAACTAGGAAATTCTTACTACTCAAGGAGCAAGATTTTTTAAGAAATGGCTACTTTTCTCCGTAGTAGCGCTATGCCTCGGACACGCTGATTTCGAACAGTGTGTGGTGATGTCTTAAGCATTTGTCCTATTTCGGTCTCGTTTTTCCCTTGCAGATAATACAATTGAAACACTTGTTTTATCCTATCTGGCAATTCATTCATTTGTAAGTAGATATCGCGCAGAAGTTCAGATTTGATGAGGTTATCCTCATAAATAATATATTGATCTTCTTCTGACAGGTCGTGCGGGACAGGCACAATTTTAGTCCTTAGTTCTTTGCTTCTAAGCTTATCAATACAGGCGTTTCGCACCATCCGGTAGAGGTAAGTTTTAACTGACTCAGGATTTTTAATTCCCGCACGCTTTTGCCAAAACTTTACAAAACAGTCCTGGACAATATCTTCTGGTGAGTATTTATCTCTTAAAATGTTTTGGGCAAAAAAGCACAATGCTTTGAAATAAAGCCTGAAAAAATAGTCATAGGTATTGTCCTCCCCGATAGGGAAGGTTAAAAAGTGAGATTCAATATCAGTAAATGTTACCTTTTTCACAAACACTTGCCTATAGGTGATTGTCAGTGCTAATATCATTCTTCAATTTTAATCTCTTACACAAAAGATTGAAATCCAGAATTGATATATACGTTATTGATCGTGTTAAGGAGAAAAGGACTGAAAAAAACTTATCTCAAGCAGATTTGGCTTACGAGCTAGGAATGTCAGTAGGTTTTATTGGAAAAGTCGAAAGCTCCAAATATACCTCCCATTATAATCTTAAGCATCTTAACGATCTGGCTCGGATATTAAAATGCAGTCCACAAGACTTTCTTCCTAAAAAGCCCATCTAATTTAATTGCAGTAATCTCCCAAAATGCAAGATACGAAGAATATAAATACTCACCTATGGGTGATTGTATATTTTTTTAATGGCTTTGATATTTGTAATCACCTAAAGGTGATTATGCGCTCAGCTATTGAACAATATATTATAGATAAGGTTCGAGAAATTCGCCTTGAGAAAAATATCTCCCAGGCAGACTTGGCATATGGTCTTGGGTTTGAATCAACGGGATATGTCGGTCAGATTGAAAGTTCAAAGCCTGAAAATACTGAGGTTTACAACATAGATCACCTTAATGAGATAGCTAAGATATTAAATTGTTCTCCCAAAAGCTTCTGGCCTGAACTTCCGTTGTGATTTTCACCTAAGTTTTACCTTCCATTTCTTTGGAGTAACTCCTATTTTATTTTTAAATGCTGTTATAAAGGCATTTCTACTTCCATACCCTACCAAACTCGCAACATCGTCCATTGTTCTATTTGTTGTCTTTAATAACACTTTGGCATACTCCATACGATGGTAAGTAAGCCGCTCAAATACACCCATATTGAACTCCTGTCGAAATCCTTTCTTTAATTTGAATTCATTGATACCTGCCTTTTCAGCAAGGGTGGGTATATCATCATGGTTTTTCAGATCCTGCTGCAAGATGGCATCTGCTGCGTAGATTGCAGCTATATCATCATCGCTTAAATTTCCTTTAAGTGGGTCAGTATGATTGGTAAGGTGAAGCAACAACAATTCCCGAATACAGTTATCATGGTGGAATGTCAGGATCTTTTCCTGATAAGGGTTACGACTAATGGAATGTATAACCTTTTGCATATCCTCGGAAAGTGATTTTGCCCGGCAGGGTTTAACCATATCTGAAACACCTATTTGGTTTAATAAATCTTTGGAATAGTGGGTTACAAAATAATGGCAGGCGGTATCTTTTTTAAACAGTGCAGTGACCTCCGGATGAACAGACAGGTGATACTGACCTGCTTTTAAGGTTATTTCTTGCCCTTCAGGTGATTTGCCGGGCAGTTCGCCTGAAAGCACAGCTTCAAGACGGATACTCTCATTTCTTTCCCTCACTGTCAAGCGAAATGTCCTGAAAAAGCGAACGATGCGGTAACCGATATTGAAAAAGGGGTGGTGGAAAGATTGGGCTTCCAGGCTAGCATTTTTATCGGTTGCTGTATGCACAGTACTCCCTGGTAACCAGCGTTGGATACTTTTTCCGGTCACCGGTTGCATTTTTACCGCGCTACGGCCTAATCGAATGAATTCGGGTATCATGCAATTTTGCTACCGTTTTTAACCTTAACCGACTTAAACAATTTTTAACCCTTGAACAAATTAAAACGATTGGGCAAACATTTTGTACTATAAAAGGCTTAAAAAAGCAGCAAAAAAGAGATTTTTTGACTCTTGTTAAATAGAATTCCGGTACTCAATTGACATTCTAATCGTTTACACTTAGGCCTAAATACCCAAAGTGAAGAATGGATAATTGTACTTCCCATAAAGAACTTTTATTAGGACTCAACCTGGGGCATGAATATGCATTTGAACAGGTTTTCAAGTTGCATTTTGGAGAGATATGTTACTTTGTTGAGAAACTTACTGGGAGCCCGTTCGTGGCAGAAGATATCGTTGCGACCATTTTTCTGAAGTTATGGGAGAAAAAGCCTGAATTCGAATCGCTCCAAAAATTGAAAGCCTATCTTTTTATAGTATCACGGAACGCCTCACTGGATTATCTAAGGGCTAAAAGATTACATGATCACCTGCACAAAAATATTCGGTACACCAATAGCACATTTGAAAATGGAATTGAACGCAAAATTGTTCGGTCAGAAGCTTTTTATTTAATTTATGCCGAAATAAAAAATCTTCCTCGACAAGTCAGGGAAATAATCCGTCTGTCATTTGTTGATGGTCTATCAGTTCCAGAAATCGTTAATAAACTTGGGCTTGCTTATCAGACGGTACAAAATCAAAAATCTAAAGGTATAAAACTTCTGAGGAAAGCTATTATAAAAGATAATTTGATTTCTCCCCTTTGCTTATAAATTCCGCCGGCTAACTTGTCCATAACACGGTAAGCAAATATGTTAGATTGACTAATAAAGTATATTAATTAGGCCAAGTTATACTTCGGCAAATTATACTATCGAGCACGTTTGAAAAAATACGAACACTCGATCCTGCTCCAAGTAATTACCTATTTGTAGCTGGGGTAAATCACCCTCTTTTATCAGCGACAGATTTCACTGATTTCCCCGTACGCATCGAAAAAGCTTGGTAGCAACTTCTTATTAATCTGGGTTAAATTAAAAACCAGTTTTTCCTGGCGGAAAAACTGGTGCTAATCAAAAACCATTAACCATTAAACCTTATCCTATGAAAATTCAATAGAAAAATACAACCGAAACTCAAAACAGCCAAAATGAATATGAAAAATTTAGTATTATGTATTGAGGTGTACTCAAATGTCGGCTAGATTGAGTCTATAACGGCGTCAAAAACGGAACAATGAAACCCTTAACAAGACATAGAAAACTCAGAATAAAGTGATTACAATAGTCAAAACGAGCCTTCTCAATTTCCGGAAAGTATTGCAGGAATGTCTTTTTTTGCTGAATTTTGAACAAACTGGCTGCAATGCCCAATAAAAAAATGATCCCCGAGAAGATCGCACACCTGATGGTCGCTTATTTCAGCCGCACCGCATCGTTTAGTGAGAAGAGTGCACTGGATAAATGGATCTGCGCCAGCGATGAGAACATGCGCGTTTTTGAGACGAGCCTCGAATTGTCGTTACGTCCCATATCACCAGATCCCGATCACAGCGAAGAGGAAAGCGAACTTTTTCAGATTGCCCGTTTAGTTCATAAACAAAAATTGCAAACACTGACAGTAGAAGATAAAGAGTGCCTGAACGACTGGCTCGAATCATCATCCCTGCATCAACAATTAATGACGGAGGTGCCGCGTTCGAAAAACCTGGAACTAATCTACCGCTGGCTGGTAAGGGAATTGATCGGCGAGCTAAAGTGAGCGATCTTCCTTTTGGATTCGATTGTTGTTTTTCAATTTTAGGAATGTAGGTCCAAAGGAGTATTTAAATATTGTAGATAAAACTATTTTATGAGTCAACCTGAAGTTCCCGAAGGGATGTTTCCCTGCTGGTATATTAAATCAGAAGAAATCGAAAGAGTAAAGAAATCCCGCAAGCCGTATGCGGATTATAAAAATACAGAAAACTATTTCCTATTAACCAACCGGATTGACAACACGTTTATTCAGGGAAATATCGCCCGGAGGGATAAGGAATTTGGATTGCTCAATAACGTTTTGCATCAATATGATTACCTGATTGAATTCTTAAAACACCAGGTCGTCTATTTTACGTTTGACCGGATTAACTTATACCAGTTAATTGAACTCTACCCCAACGCGCCTCGACCGATTTTATTTACATTAAAAAGAATTGATCCCTTAAAAGTGGTCAAGCCCAACCAGGGTTTTATGATCATGCCCTTTCATCAGGCAAACCTCGATCAATTATATTTTACAGAAGTAAAACCTTTTCTTAAAAATCAATTAGGCATTGAATTATTGCGAGCTGACGATTTCAGGAACAATGATATTATTATCGAAACCATCTACAATACGATCCGGGACAGCGAGTTTATAATCGCAGATACAACAATCGCCAATAAGAATGCTTTTTATGAACTGGGATACGCTTCAGCAATGGGAAAAGAGATTATTATGATCCAGGATAAAACGGAGCAAAAGCTGTTTTTTGACCGGGCACATATTCGTGTGATTTTTTATGATATTTCCGATATTCCGTCCCTACAATTCGAGCTAAAAGCTACCATTGAGGCCATCAGAGCCAAGCAATAATTGAAATTCTTGAATCCTATATCAAAATGTTATTTCAGAAATTCGATTTTTCTAACCCGGAAGCTGTAGAGAAATTCAAAATTGGATTTAAGGAACACAAGAATACCTGGAGCTTTTATGCCGAAAGCTATAGCTATGCTGTCCGAAAATTGATTGAAAAAGGATTGTCCAGGAATTATGCATTGAATTGCAGAGCAAGAGCAATCATGTTTTTGATTCGGCACAATTTCGAAATTTGCCTGAAACACAATTTGGAAATAAAGGGCTATCCAATTCCTCTTACCCATAATCTTACCGAGCTTTGCGATTCTTTTACTGATCCCTCAATTGTTCCTGCGCCATTCAGAGCTGCATGTGGACTCGTCAGTCCTGATGGTGACGGCGCCGCCTACCGGTATTACTTTGACCGGTTCCATCAAAAACCCTTCTTTACTTATAAAGACCGCCCAGAGATTGGGCTGGTAACGGAACTGTATAATTCAATTGATCCCCATACAGGCTTCAGCATTAGCGATCTTTTTCCGGATGTTAATTACCGGAAAAGGCGTACCTGGTGGGATCTCACCTTTCATTTGGGAGAATGCCAGCAACTGGCGCATATTCGCACACAGTATGATGAAACCTTGGAATATATTATAGAAGGCATACTGCTCGAAGGATAGGATGTTTCAAGGCTGTACCTGCCAATAATGTTTCTAATCCGTCATTCCCTGGAAATTGCGCTGAAGTATAATATTGAGGAAGTGCAACGCTCATCCGTCCTGATCAAAGGACAGGACTTCAGCCATGAACATTCACTAGCTACGTTATTCCGGGTATATAATGATTTTCTGAACCGGCTTGACACCTCGACGATGGATCCCGAAATTGCCAGCCAGTTACTCGATTTTCAAAAGCAGTATGCCAGTTTGAATGACCAAATTCATATCATGGATGCACACTCCAGGTATTTCCGGTTTCCAGTTGATAAGCTGGGTAATCCTTATAAAATTGATCTGAAAAGAATGACATTAGTGGATATTCTGAAACTGTACTACTACACTGATCCGTTTATCACGTTTACCAATAACGTGATGGAAGAGCAGGGATTGATTGTTTTAAATAATTTATGATGTTTTTGAAAATTATCTTTCCATGGACGACTTCTCTTGAGATCTTTGTTTTCCCTATATAGACGATGCCGAAAGGAAAACTATTTATAAAATAAGGGTAGCGGAATATACATTTTTGATACCAACTTCCTCATCATTGGGCATCATCGTTGCGACGCAATCCGTTCATCTGCTGTCTTATAGAGCAACATTCTTGGTTCGAAAAAGTAACTTTTAAAAGGTTTCAAATAAAACTAATTTAGCTGCATTGCTGAACAAGATAACGGAAATGGAAGCGTTGGTAACAATAAATTTGACTAGCAGTCGTTACACAACTGGCTGACCAAATTGAACATTTAAACCTTAAGAATTAAAAAGATGTTGCCCCCAACATATCTATTGACCTCAATAAATATAGTGTCGTAAAACATCGAAAAAATTCTGAATTCCATGTAGAGCTTGTACAAGACTGGCGGAAACTATGTCAACACGATGAACAACAACTGACATCCAAGGTAAAGGGAATTGAATTCACCTGCTATAAATTATCATTCGACACTCCAACAAATTATTACCGTCTAATTGATGACATTATCATAGTAAATAGTTCAGAACTAAGTGGTGCTCCAATTGACATAAGCCAGTAAAACCATGAGAACAGTAATCTTAACCCTTTCTATCACCCTTCTGACGCTTATATCTTTTGCGCAATCGGAAGTTAGTCTTTTTGACAAAGGAGGCAATGCTGTTGCTTACATTAGCACAAATGATGAGTGGACAATTTATTTATGGGAAGGTAAACCCGTAGCCTATATTATCAACGATGGGAAAACACTGCATGTTTATGGTTTCAATGGCAAACATATAGGCTGGTATCTAAGCGGAATTATTAGGGACCATGAAGGCAACGTAGTTGGCTTTAAAAAAGATGCTGTTTCAAATATCTATGAGCAGCATGAAGGCTATAAGGGATACAAAGAATATAAACCATATAAATATCACAGAGAATATGCACCATATCAACCTTACTTTTCTGCCAAATTTTCAGATATAAATTTAAACGGTTTTTTATACCAGGGAGTTGGTGACGGGAGTTCACAAGTAAACAAACAAATTTATGATGCGCCTGACCCTATAATGGAAACAGATTTAGAGTTATTGGCAAATGTAAATTTAACGAAGCAAGCATTGTTTGATCAAAGAACTAAAAACATTCAAGAGGTTATAAATCAAATTGGCTACTATTTAAAAGGAGTTCTCAAGTATGACACGACTGAATATACAGAGCAATACATAACATTGAAATCAAACGTAAATAAAATTAGTACAACACCTGTTGATTATTCAGATATTAACCAGTATAATCAGATCAATGTTCCTTTAAAAAACCATCTCTCTATGGTTAAAGAAAGACTCATAGTTCTTCAAAGACATGATATAATACAGCAAAAAATAATTGAAGCTTATCTGAGAATTGACAAGCTAAAAGAAATTGATTCGGGACTAGCTACGCAACAAGAGACTAAACTAGCGAACTATGTAACAACAAAATTAAATGACGAAGTTGCTCTTTTGAACGACTTTAATTACAGTCAGCTAGTTCCGTACTTTGACAATACTTTAAAAGACCTTGATGAGCTAATAAAAATTGCAACACGTCGAAAGCAGCAGAAACCTGCCACAATTTCTACTATCAAACGACAGCAGTAGGGTTTGTTCATAAGTTAATCAATAAATAGACAACTATCACAGCAGTCTTTCAATCCAAAATAAATGACCCCTCTGAATTTCAAAATTATTCAACAACTAAATAGTACTTTCTTTAAGGTGCAAAATGATAATGAATACGGAGTGATTGACAATTTTGGAAATATTAGGATACCCATGGAGAAAAGGGACGTCGCTATCTATAGCGATGACATTTTTATAAACGAGACTTCATGCCGGACTCATGACCAATACGGAGATTTAGGCAAGTTTGAAATTACCTACGTATTGGTTGATGTCAATAATAAACAATTGACTCCGCACGACGACTACTCGGTTATCGAACCTTTTGATCTAACAGTTGGGCTTGCGAAAGTTGAAAGACACAAGAGAATCGGATTTATAAATAATGAGTTTCAAGAAACAATACCTTGCAAATATATAGACACATCATGTTATTTTCCAGAACAGGTTACCGAATTTAAGGAAGGCGTTTGTTGTTTAAAATATGCAGCTAATGAGTTCCATTATCTTGACTCAAAAGGTAGAACAATTTTAAAAGCTCATTATTTCCTTGCTCTAAATTTTTCAGAAGGGTTTGCTGCAGTTGAAAAAAGATTAGGGGGTTGGGGGTTTATTGATGAAGATGGCAATGAAATAATTGAATGCCAGTATGATGACGCTTATTCGTTTAGTAACGGACTTGCTGCGGTTAAAGACAAAAGAGGACACTACAACAGCAGACAGTGGGGATTTATTGACAAAGAAAACAAACTTGTTATCCCTTTTTCTTTTGACGATGTCAAACCTTTTAGAAATGGTTTTTCAATTGCGAGAAAAGGGTCTAAGTATGGTGTAATTGACATACTGGGCAAGGAAGCAATCCCTTTTATCCATTCACATATTGACGGTAATGAAACAGAGCCAAGTTGGCCCTATTCTTATGTTCGCATTGATGACACTCGCTTTATAACAGGAAAATTCAATGTTTATTTAACCGACACGAGAATTCCACATCGCTATTAAGTATGGCCAACAACATTTGGCAAGGCCATACGCGGTGCGGCTAATATATTGTCAACTTTTTGCTCATTAATTGGTTTCGACCCCAGCAGATAAAATAGAGTTAACAATAAACTTTTGTAATTTTATTCTTCGCCGGTTCTGTTCTTTCTGTGCTAAATGAGGAGGAATCAATACCATTATAGCTGAGACTTGCCAGACCAGTATGGTTTCAACATGTTCTCAAAAGTTAGCTTGGATTAAGACGATTATTTTCAAAAAGCTTCATCCATGGTTGTTAGATAATGCAGTACAAAGGGGAAAAATACTTTTCGAAGCTGTTATATAGCTTATAAGTCAATAATAGTTTTTATAATAAATTGCTGGTTTAATTTCTCTTGCTCCAGCCTGCCGTTTACTGAAAGAAGCTGCTCGAATGCATTCCTTTCAGCCGGCGTTAATAATTTAAGCTCCCTGATCTTATATTTTTCATTTTGCTTACCGATATCTTCCTGGTGTGTATCCAGAGTATACTGGTCCATAAAAATACTTCTAACATGGGGGTAATGCTTGCGGAACCTGTTCAGCATGTTAAAACCATCTTCATCGAGGTCGCCCCAGTATAAGATCGAAGACCGGTGGAACAAAGGGATGTCATACAGAAGCTCCATGGCATATCCTTTGGAAAATATAACAAGAGCGTTATTTCTTTCCGGCATCAGGTAAAGGTTTGTCTCATTTTCCACCAGCCAGATTTCATCTATTTTCCAGTGACACATTTTTAATGTATCAACCGGGATACCTAATAATCCTATTCCACTGGTATACAAATCAGCTAACCGCGGGTCAAGCCATCGCAACGTAAAAAGCTGTGACTTTTTTCTTAGATCAAGCCCTATTTCTATATTATTACAGTTGGCAGGTAACAATGCTGGGTTTAGATATTTCAGCAAAGAAAGGATCATCCATTCATTATCCTTAATAAACTTGGTGTGTACCGGTACAGGAATACTGCGTATATAGTGGGTGGTTACATCATTCAATAATAAATAATCTGTTACAGCACAAATTCCCTTCCAGGCATTCAGGTATTGTAAAACACTGCCGGGCTCGGAAAGAAGAAAGTCTTTTATCTCACTGCGCCATGATAATAAATGCTGCAGTTCTTCCTTGAACTTTTCAGTATCGCTTTGCTTTTTTGTAAGAAAAAGATAGTCAGCTTCAGTTGCAACCGTAATAGCAACCGGCCATAATTGGTTACCCAGTTTGTTACTGCTCCATTTCTGCCACTCAATTTCCCAACCATACCCGGTATCTTTTTTTTCATATTGCTGAAACAAGGTAATGGCCTTATGAAGTTCAGCTGTGGTGGCTGGTTTATTTTTACCACCCCGCAGTATGATAGGACGAAAGGGTTCTCCTGCAATAATATTTTTTAAGTAGCTTTTATAGCTTTTTCCCAGTTGCAAAAAGTAAACGTTGTCTGTCATGCCTTGCCCATTTTCTGTTGTAATTCTTTAATCGTCATATTATACAACACACTATGACGGCCGTTTACCCGCTGTACTAAATGGACATGTGCGATAAAATCCTGTACAACCTGTATTTTATCACTAGGCGTCACCACAAGTAATTGAAGGTGCAATTGTTTACAAAGCTCCATCAGGTAAGTTGCTTTGTCTTCATCCTGGTTGCTGAAACTTTCATCGACCGCTATGAAGCGAAGGCTTTTACTATTTTTACCCTCCCTGGTAATTCCGAACTGGTAAGCAATCGCACTGCATAAGATGGTATAGGTCAGTTGCGCTTTTTCTCCGCCTGATAACTGGCCCATCTGGCGGTATGTTTTTTTCAGCTCATTCGTGTTGGCATATTTTTCATCCGCCCAGAATTCAAACCAGTTTCGTACATCCATTACCTTGGTGCGGTAGGCTTCATTCTCATCCAGGCTATCAATCAGTGGCTGTACTTTTTGATGAAAATGAAGGGACTTCTCTTCAAATTTACTTTGCTGCCAGTTGGCTGCCTGTGGAAGCGCATTGAGCAGGTTATTACGGAATTCTTTGATCGTGGTATCGGGAACTGATCTCTTTCCCAGTTGGATATATGTATCGGGCAAACGGTTAAAGTTGATAGCACCTAGCGATTGGTTTAGTTTTACTACACTGTTATTAATTTCCCGTTCCCATTTTTCCATTTCTTCACTAAGTCCTCCTATTTTATAGGTAATGGTATCATTAATAAAGTTTTCAAAATCCTTGCGGTACCGTGGGAGATTTTCGGTAGTCAGCTTATCGAGCCATTCTTTATATTCTTCCGCATGGGCTGCATCATCCGGCAATGACTGCACATCACCATACCAATCAGGAAACCTTTGTGCAATTGCTGTACTGGGGTTTTTGATCTGGTTAATACTTTTGTTAAGTTGCAGTTCTGCCTTATGTAAAGCACTCCGGACTTCAGTAACTTTATTTTCTGTTTCTTCACGAAAGGCTGAATACGTACTGTCAATAGTGTCAAGTGTAACATCCGCCATAGTTGCAGCGTGTTGTTGTTGAAACGCGAGTAAATTATCCTTATCTGTTTCAGTAATATGTTGCAAAAGTAATGTAAGTGACTCCCGATGCCGTATCATCTCATTGATCTGGCCCTGCAATACAGTTTTATCTCCGGACAAATCTTCCAGGTCTTTTTGGGCCTTCTCCCTTTGTTGTAAAATATCTGCTAATTGAAGGGTGAGTGATTTGAGCTGGTCATTGCTTTGGCTTAACTCCTTTACCTGTTCCTCCGCTTTATGTATGGCTCTTTGAACGCTTTCTACATTCAGTGATGTGAAGCCGGTGTGCTCCTGTATTCTGCTGAGAGCATAAAATTGTTTTTGCAGGCGGTCCCCTTTATTTTTACAGCGCTGTAGTGTTTCCTCTGCTGTTGTTATCTGGTCACTTAATTTATTTCTTTGCTGTATCAATGCCTCTTTTTTCTTTTCATTGTTCCAGCCCATCACATACCGGCCCGGATCATTTTTGCCAGGTCTGTCATCTTTTTCATGCCTGTCGCGACTTTTTATTAAACCATTCAGCGTAATGGCTTTTTCCATTCTTTCCAGTTCCTTTTCATCATCTACACAACTGTAACCAAAATTTTGAATAATCTGTTGCTGCACCCATGCTGATAATTTATGATCTGGATGAAATTCCATTTTATGAAAAACTGTATCCTTATCTGCATGTAAAGTGAGGTGGTCTTTTACATGATAGTAGATAAGCCGGGTGCCAATATCTGTCTGGTTAATATAGCGGGTTATCTTTTTATAATGTTTATCGGGTACTAATAAGCGAAGTGAAAAAGAATGTAGTAATTTTTCCAGTGCAGGTTGCCAATGATATTCTTCGGTTTTTACCTGTATCAGTTCGCCTGCAAAGGGGAGTTCGCTGACATCCAGTTTTAAGGCAGTACATACATCTTTGCGGAGATTTATCAGCGGTGCTGGTATATTACTTTTATTATGCAACAAGATATTTAGTTCAACTTCTATACGGTCTTTTTCATCTTTGGAAGATTTCAGGCTGTTCCTGGCATCAAAATCATCTTCGTCATTAAGACGGTTTTCTCTCTCCAGCCGCATCGCTGCTTTATTGCATTCTTTTAGAATCCTCGAATATGAACTTTCATCTGCCGGGTTTCTCTCATCCAGGTGAAGTATATTACACCAATCAGTAAAAAGAGTAAGATTAGCTTCGGCATCTTTTTTCTTCTTAGAAAGTTCGTTTAGGTCTTTCTCCAACATTTTTAAACGCTGACCTGCTGTGTTCTGGTCAATCTGGTTGCGGGTGTTTCTTTCTTCATCAATAAGCGACTCGATATTTGTTCTTAAATTTTCTATTTGTCGTTCAAATATCTTATTTCGATCATTTCCCTCTTCCACGGCCTGTTCCAGGAGTTTGTCATGTGTAAACCTTTTCCAGACAGCAGCGGTCTGAAGTGCCGAGTTCAATTGATTATCTGAAATGGTCAGTGATTGAAATTGTTCATAATGCTCTTGTACAGGTTTCAGCAACCGGATCTGCTCTTCAGATTTTTCAATATTCCGTTTTGCATCCAGCAACGTAGCCAGGTGTTTTTTTAGTTCCTGAAACAACTCTTCCATATTCCTGGGCTCCAGCATATGTGTTCTAATAAAGTCGTCCAGGTTACCCAGCACTTTAATGCCCACCGTCTGGTTAAAAAGGCTCAATGCCTGAGTACTTTGCATACCCAGTACTTCGGTAAGTCTTTGTGCATATTTACCAGCGACATCAAACCATTCCACCTGCTTGCGGCTTCCCTTGTTATACTGCTGCTCTATTCTCCGTTTCCAGTTACCACTTAGGTCAAAGGGTTTGAAATCATCTTCAATGTGTAGGCTTTTGTGGGCAATCACAAATACTCTTTTCATATCGCCATTTACAAAATACCTGATCTGAACCAGCGTAACTTCCTGTTGGGCTTCATTACAAAAATTGGCAAGCAGGATACTGTAAGCACTGTCCTTATTCTCTCTTAAATAAAGCGTTTTGGTAGCTCCGGTACTCTCACTGTTAAGGGTGCCGTAACCTCCCAGTACATAGCTTTCTTCTGTTCTGTCCCCCTTTTTTTCGCTGCCACTGCTCTGGTTATAAAAACGATACCTTTTTTCCGGTACGATGAGCGTCAGCAGTGCATCGACAAAAGTGGTTTTACCACTTCCGTTAGCGCCTGTTAGTAAACTGGTTTCACCCAATGGCTTGATGCTGTGTATATGTTCATCAAATGTTCCCCAGTTGTACACCTCTATATATTGTAGCCTGAATCCACTTTTCTGATTATCAGTGCTGAATACGCTTAGCTGCATGATCTTTTAATTGCTGTTTAAATTGTTCCAAAACTTCACCGTCAACTTTTGCCTTGATGACTTTTTTAATGCGGAATTTCTGTTCATCAGCGATGTCATGATTCTCTGACCGTTCTAGAAATCCGCTCTCTTCAGTTTTCTCAATAAGCCTGTCGATTTCTTTCAACATTTTTACCCTGCTTGCATTTTCTTTAAAAAAGAGTTCTGCATATTCCTTTATCTCTCTTCTTTTTTTGATCAGTTCCCGGGTTGTAGCTTCTCCGACCTCAAACTCAGCCATCATATCACGCAATAATACAAGCATTACACTTTCTTCGTAGGTATGGGCTCTTCGCTGTATCCAACTGACTCCGCCACTTTCATCTTCGTTTGCTGTCTGTTTGATATAAGCATAGCCATCCTGCTCATCAAGCACCAGTATCAAACCTAATTGTTGCAGAAAAGGAATGAGTTCTGTTTTACATTGTGTCAGTTTTTCCCATGTTGATTTTTCGAGGTATTCAACAGGACCTTTCAAAAGTTTTATAAAGACACTTGTATAGGGTAATATTTTCTCTGGCATATTTTTTATTTACTGAAAAGCAGATAAGGAACTTCGACAAATCTTGTTTCTTCTTTATTAAGTGGTATTAGTTCGGAGGAATTTCTAATTACCTGTACCTGTTTGGCTTTCTCTCTCAAAAAACTATAGTAGCCCACGACTTCTGCTAGTCCATTCTCCAAAGAAGTAGCCATGATGATTTCTTTGAGGGTGGCAGTCTGTTTATTCACTAATACCTGCTCTACTTTCTGCCAAAGCATTTTTTTATTAATAAAGTTGGTATTTAATAGTTTGCTGAATCTTTCAATATCTTCTATTCTCTCTATGTTCTGAACAGGCTGATGCAATGTTGTTTGGTTTCTTTTGGGTTCGAGTAATAGCCTTCTATCCATTACCATTCTTATCTCAGTCTGGTCATCAGTTTCAATTCCGCAGGGAACATGGCGATCTTCCATTAATTCAAAGATCAGCTCTTTGATACCGCTTATCTGTTGCCTCAAACGCCTATGACGGGCGATTTCCTTTTCTGTTATGATACGGCTTAGCTTTTCAGCCATTTTATCATTGGCTTCGTAAACCGACCTGCCTTGTTCCAGCAGAAAAGATTTTATATTCTGTATAAATAGCGTGTCTGCCTGGATGGACCTGTCTTCCAGTAGTGTAAGCAACTGCTCCGTCAGGATTTTCCAGTCTTCCTGCCCAATTCGGGAGATTAAAAAATCCCAGAATGCATAAAAACTTTTTCCCTGGTTGCTACCACGTAAGGCGTCGTAGGATTCAAACGCAAAACCTACTATTGTTCCCTTGTTCTGTTCCGCTTTTGTATGCTGTTCTACGATACTACGGTGTATCTGTTTAAAATTATCTTCTACCTCTCTGAAATCACTGATCAGTTCATAACATAATCTTGTAAAAAGATCAAGTCTTTCCTGTACCTGGGCATTATTATATCGCACCGGCGCAACGCCTAATTCCAAAGCTTTTATTTCTTTGTCTATAGCTGCTTTTTTATTTTTTAAGATTTCGAGTTTTTTCTCCCGGTCATCTTCTGTATTCTCTACTATGTCCCTGAGCGAAGAAAACAACATTTTGAAGCGGCTTTCTGTTCCTACATGATGTTGCCCGAGTTGCAGGGTTTGCATCCATTGAAATACCTTTTCTGTATAAGCACTTAACTGATAGTTAGTATTTCCTTCACTGTCAGGAAAGTCCTGTAAAATTCTTTTTTGCACCCAGTTTAAAAGATATTTACGGCTGCGACTTTCCTCGTCTTCTCCAAACTCAATCCTTGCCTCATCCAGGTCTTCCGTTCCGTCTGCATAAAGACTTAGCGTTTCTGACAGAATTTGTATCAATTGAGGTTCGCTGATTACTGGCCTATGTATTTCTTTAAAAACGCTGTATAAAAATGGCAATACCCAGTTGGCATTTCGCAGACGCAACAGCTGCAATGCTGGGGAGGTGGAAAACAAAAACGAGACATCTTCCTGGGTCATCGGGCAATAGTTTTGGACTTTAAACAGGCCTCTTTACGCACAATATAGTGTCTTGTTAGTATAAGACAAAGCAGCCTGGCGGGAATCCAAACCGGCGATTAAACTTATTTTGAAAAAAGGTATTTGAAAGCGGCTGAACAGATACGTATCGCGCAAATATGTGTTCTTTCTGCCTTTTTCTATTTCCTGAGTTGCTGAGACACTCATTCGGACCCTGCCGCAAAGATATTGAACTGCTCCGTGCAGGAAAAGGTCTGCGCCACAACTCCATTGCACAAATCTTCAGCTTGCTCCTGTTTTCAAAAAAATCTCCACCAGAGTTCTTCAATACGCTTGCTTATGGGGTAGTATTTTTTTGAAAAACCTTGTCCTTCCTCCACAGTTCCAATGACTGGTCGCTAAGGGAAAATGAGCGGGCGGCGTAGCCGACTGCGCAATATTACTCAGTAGCCATTTTTTTAATCACTTAAAATTTAAGTTATGGAACTAACAGGAAGATTAACAGCGGATGCAAAGATCAGCACCCTGAAAGATGAACGTAAAGTTGTCAACTTTTCTATCGCCATCAATGACAGCTTTAAGGCAAAAGGTAGCGAGGTAGTCACCAAAGTAACCACGTATGTCAACTGTTCGTACTGGATCAATCCTGAACGGGCAAAATACCTGACTAAAGGAACAGTAGTAGAAATCTATGGCCGTATCAGCGTAAACGCATGGGTAAACGCCGAAGGTGAGGCAAAAGCCAGCCTGAATTTTCATGTGCACAATTTCAAACTGCATGGAGGCGGCAAGGCTACAGAAGCCGGAGCAAGTAAGAAACACGAACCCGTCACCGCTCCCGTGGACGATGACCTGCCCTTTTGATAACCAAACTCCCCGGCCACTCCGGGAGCATAAATAAAGGGAGTGGCTTTTTTATGACCTATTTCAAAGACTGTAAAACGATAGATGAAGTAAAGGCCACGTATAAAAAACTGGCCAAGCAGTACCATCCTGATCTCGGGGGCGATACCGCCACCATGCAGACCATTAACCGGGAGTATGCCTATGCCTGTGCGCATATTGCCAAAGATTCAGGTATGACCGATGAACAGGCAGACGAGCAGGTAAGGTATTCCGAACAGTACCGCAGCGTGATCGAAAAAATTATCAACCTGCCGGGTATTGTGGTGGAACTGGTCGGTGGCTGGATATGGGTCACCGGTGATACGTTCCCGGTTCGCAAGCAACTCAAAACTGCTGGTTTGTTTTTCGCCCATAAAAAACTTGCGTGGTATTTCCGCAGTGATGAATACAAAACCCGTGGAGGCAAAAAATCACTGGCAGAGATCAAACGCAAGTATGGCAGTGAACGGATCAGCAAAGAGTATTCCCGTAATGAATTAAATGATTAATCCTAAAAATGAGTTAGTATGAAAAAGATCAATCCCAGATCAACCCGTCTATTCTGTAAACTCTTAGACAAAATAAAAGACGACCATCAGCATATCAAACTGGAACGGGAATCTTTCATGCCCCTTTCCTTTGAACGCATACAGGACGATGTGACCACGCCTTACGGCATGGGTCATGTCTATAGCCTCATGCACACCTATGTACAAAATGGCGACCTGATGCGTGACCCCGAAGTATGTTTTATTGTAGTGGATAACCGCACAGAGCCGAAGCAGTACGACCTGATCGATATCTATCCGCTACTGTACCGGCAGGATAATTTAGGACTGTACGAGGAAAGCATCCGGATTGAAGGTAGTGCCGTGACTTCTTTTATCAAGACCTGGCAGGACAGCCATGTGGCATTTGCCAATCAATGGCTCGTCAATATCAGCCAGCAGGGATTTTTACAATAACCAAAAAAACGGGGGCGCAGCCGGACAAGGGGCGCACTTTTATTATGACAGTAACAACAAAAAATAAAAAGACGGCAACACCGGCCATTGATAAAAAATCAAAATCAATCCTGCCGGATACCCTGTTAAAGGATGCGGAGTTTAACCAGATCAGGACGGAACATATTGCGCTAAGTCCGTTGAACTACCGCAAATACATAAATGAAGAAGCCCTGCAGCAATTTGCAGAAGAACTGGCGCAGCATGGAATTATTTCACCTCTTACCGTTCGCCCTGTAGGTAAAGACCACTATGAACTGGTAGCAGGAGAAAGAAGGCTGAGGGCGGCGAAACTGGCCGGGCTGCCAACCGTTCCCGTAGCTATTGTGAATCTCACCGATGAACAGGTTATTGAAATACAGCTATCTGAAAACCTGCAACGGGAGAACCCGCACCCCATGCACGAAGCGGAAGGAATTGGTCAGATGCAGCGCAGCGGAAAAACCATTGACGAGATCGCCATCCGGTTAGGTAAATCAAAGCAGTTCGTCTATACCCGGTTAAAACTCCTGCACCTGATAGACTCCTTTCAGGAAATGGTGTTGGCAAACATCCTTTCCTTGCAGGATGCTTTACAGATTGCCACGCTGTCCCAAACTTCGCAGGACGAATTTTTCGCTGATCAGTGCGCTGGCTGGAAAAAGCAGAAGAATTTCAGTCTGTCCGGTCTCAACTATCACCTGAACCAGTACCGCTATGATCTCAAACGGGCGCCCTTTAATACGAGAGATAAAAAACTGGTGTCGGAGGCAGGAGCCTGTACGACCTGCCCCTCCAATTCGGCAACATTAAAAACCCTGTTTCCCGAATATGCAAAGCAGGCTATTTGTTCCAATAAGGAATGCTATAACAATAAATGCACCGTGCACTTCCTTTCTGCGTTTACTGTTGCCGTTGATACCTACCAGCCGGTGGCCCTGCTGTACAGCAACCAGTTGACGGAGATGGCCGAAAAGATCATTGCACTGATCCCGAACGCCGCCAGCTTGCCGCAGCAAAATATCCATGAGGTGACCGTGATCGAAAAACCGGAAGCACCGGACAAGGAGAATTACACCTATGATAATGACGAGGATGAACCCGAACTGGACGAACAGGAATACAACAGTGCCGTGGAGCAATACAACAGTGAACTGGAAGCCTATACCCTGCACACAGGCAGTGGCCACTACGGGATCGGGTTGCGGGTGGATAATCAGGAGTTTGACCCGGTTTATTTCAGTATGGATAGACCCAAACCCCAACGATCATTTGGAAATATGGTTTCAGCCAAAGAAGTACAGGCAGCGATCAAATCAGGGGAGGCCACGCCGGAGTTACTGGAAGCGGAAATCCAGCGGATACAATCAAGAGAGAACAGAGCCGAAGAACTCGACCGGGAAAAAGTGCAGCTGCTGGTGCATAGTATGCTGGCAGAACATACGGACGAGCTGGCGAATATCGAAGCGTTGACCGATGCAGACATGACCGCTGCCAGGCTGCTGATCTACCAGTCACTTGATTACTATGGTAAGCAAAAGGTAAGTGAAGTCTTGTTTAAATATTCCGAAGAAGATGAAACCAGCGGATTGGAACAAATGTATATGGTATTTCAAAACCTGACTGACCAACAGTTTGCATATCTTATTCGTATGGCCCTCTGCAATAAATCGGAAAGTAAATATCCTCGCCAGGATGCCGGATACTTTTTATATCAGATAGCAACAGCGGCAGGGTTGCCGGTAAGCACCATTGAACAGGGGCAGCAGAATAAAGCGACCGAGCGAAAAGAAAAGCAACTGGAAAAGATCAGCCAGTTGGAAAAGAAAATAAAAAAGCTGACCACCTGACAAACCGTGGACAAACAGGTTGCGCCATACAAAGGCGCAACCTTCCTTTTAGACGGCAACTTTTAAAGGCAAAAAAGCTGCCGCCGCGAAATACAGGCGGCGGCAGCTTGGTGTTATGGGTATCTATGATTTTATGCAGTTGTGGAAGCAAGCAAATCTGAATTTGAGTTATCGGTTTTTTTTATTTCTTCTAAATCTTTTTCAAAGGCTTTCCTTGCAAGCCGGAAGACCGAGGGAAGAAGGAGAAAAAGAACCACCAAGAGCATAATGGCAATCCCTCCAAACATCCACGTCAGACCGCCGTGGTCATTCAAAAACCAGCTATTAAAAATAGCCAGTTGCAGCAGAATGACTGCCAGGCTACCAATAACATCAATGATTTTGCCCTCGGCAGTTATCAGTTGAAAATAAATATAGGTGTGAAAAGCCTTTCCTTTCCTGGGAGGGATTTTATCAATCATTTCCGGGATACCCGCACGCTTCATTTCAGATTTTACCTTCGGTGATAATTCTTTTTTGATTTTCTTGGTAATAGGTGAACGCACCCGGTAAATAACTATCAAAATCCCCGTCAACAGCGGATAAAGCCCAAAAAACAGCAATACGAAAAAAACGATCCATACGATCGTTTTCGGATTAACAAGCGTTCCGATGATGTCCTCCAGCCGGAAACTCAGCGTTGTTTTCCCGAAAAAATGAATAAAAAGTGCAGTCGCCAGGGTTAAAGAAAGCAAAAACCGGATAACCCTTATCAGGGTTCGGAGTTGCCGGAGATAGGATCCTTTGACCAGCGATTCCAGTAATTGTAAAAGGCGTTCAGACATAAGTAAATATAACTATAGGTGGTTGAATTAATTATTCAACAAAGTTCGGCCCGCGCATGCAACAGGCATTCAAGGAGTTCGGCATAAACACACAGCTGACGCACATACCCCTCATTTATTCCGCTTCCTCCTTGCGCCGGTTGAATGCCAGGCCGGAAAGGTTTCCATAATCAATTTTTAATCATTTAAACATGCAAAGATTATGGAAAAGAGATTGTCCCTCGAGACCTTAAACAACGTGGCAGAAATTGAAATTGTGTACCGTAAAAAGGTAAATTGTAAAGTATCAGAAAGACCCCAGGTTACGTCATCCGCTGACACTTATGAAATCCTGATGCATTACTGGAACCAGGACAAAATTGAACTGCTCGAAGAATTTAAAGTACTTTTCCTTAGCCGCTCTAACCGGGTACTACAAATCATTCCTTTATCACAGGGAGGGGTCACCGGAACAGTAGCAGACCCAAGACTAATCCTGGCCACAGCATTGAAGGTAAATGCCTGTCAGCTGATCCTCACCCATAATCATCCATCAGGTAGCCTTAAGCCCTCGAGAGCGGATGAAGAATTAACACAAAGAATAAAATCTGCTGCGGCCTACCATGATATCCGGCTGCTGGATCATTTGATTGTTAGTTCTGAAGGGTATTACTCCTTTGCAGATGAGGGGAACTTATAGCCCCTTTTTTCCAACTGCAGGGTGTTCTGCCGGATATTATTGTTATCCTTCGACATTGATAATGAAATCATGCAATATATTCATGCTGTCGGATGGTGAACAGGCTGATGAGAATGATCAGGTCAAAATTAAATATTCTACTCGCTTTGTTAGGACTAACACCTGTGAAATTGCCGCAAGTGTTGAACAAATGTATCAGTAGCAAAACTCATTCGCAAGTGTTTATCGCCGGTTTGCGTATCGAAGTCATTGTAATGTTCCATCCATTGAAGAAATGCTGTCCGTTCAATGTCGCACGAAATCGGCCTGATTTCAAGAATCCTTCCATCCTTATCCGGTAAGCTGATAACATTGTCATCTATTATAATATTACCGGCCTCCCATTGGTAAAATGGTGACAGTGAAAATTTTCGCTCAATAAAATAAGGAATTGGAATTTCGTAAACCGGTTGAACATACACGTGGATTTTAGACGGTGTACTTTTGTTGTCATAAAAGGATAGCCAGACATTAAAAGCCAAATGTGTTTCTTGGCCGACCGTCATTTGTAGCACCTGTCCGAAGCTTTCTATTTTTTTGTGAAACTTTTTGTGGGTCTCTGACCGTTGCTTTGTCAATGTGGTATCCTCGTAAGCACTATTAATAAGATCCATAGGATACAGTAAAAGATGTGTCTGTCCAGGCCCTGCAAAACCGCCCGAAGGATGAGCAAAATGATTCCGTATATCTCTCATGCCTGAAATGAATTGTTTGTTGTAGACATCAAAATAATGCCGCTTTTTCAGCCAGTCCATTAGAGGACCCAAATCGCCAGCCCATGCATTTCCTTCAACTTCCAGATAGCGTTGTTTAAAAGCCATTTCGAGAGTAAGAACAGCTTTGCTGTATGCTACATCAAAAAATCTGTGTTCATAAAAGCCAAACTGCAAAAGCCGATCAATAACCCTGAAACTTTCCCTGACGTTTTCGTGAACCTCCGGCTTTAAAAAGATGGGGTGTAAGAATTTACTTTTGTAGGTCTCGTAGTCTTCAATGTGGAGCCTTTTCCAGTAAGTATCCATTGTCAGATTCATATTCAGTTAGGTTAAGGGTTAAAGTAACCGCGTATAAGAATTGTCCATGTACTTATACAAATACACGCGGTCAAAAGAGGTTTCGAATTCCTCCAGTATCAAATAGTCGAATTCGTGGGTGGAGGACTCATGCCCAAAATTAGCCACTAGTAATAACCAGTTTTCATCCACTTTCCGGGTGTAATGTGGCAGCCGGGTCTCCTTTGACCGGATAATATCTTTAAGCCAGTTTCCATCAATCCTTTTGACCATATAAGCGCCAAAAGGCTGCCAGTTCGTAAAACCCAAATCATTGGATATAGTGATAGAGTCAATAAAATGGTTGATCGGTCTGTCTCGTCCAATGGAAGAAATTCTGAACTCAAACCCTCGGTTAGCGAGAAACACAGATTCGACAACTCCTAAAAGTTGATCCACATACAGATGTATTTCGTTTGCGGCGCATTTGATGACACCGTTGGAAAAATTGACCAGAACCTGCAATTTATCAGGATATTTCGACTTGAATTGTTCAAATGCACGTGAAACAATTTTCTCTTGAAACTGTTCTTCCTTCATCAAATCCGGCAAAATTAATCGTGTGAGTTCGATAGATATATCTTTATTTAATTCTCTTACTACGAAGTCGGGTGTTTCTCCTTCGTCAATGGTCTTGACCCTCAACTCGTGGGTTTCATGTGAGATGAATTTAGATAAAATATGTAATTCAAAATCCTTTTTCTTGTCCCGGGAAATCATCATAAGTTTAAAAAGTTTAAAGACGTAAAAACAAAATTATCCCTTCCTCTGATTGCTCCAAAAACTCAATTTTTCTTGGGTCTCGTTTAATACATCCTGTTCATATTTTGAACAGGTAATTATTTGTTTAACGAAGTAGCTTTGTGTGATTGATGAAGGAGTTGGAATAAAAGATTGGTCAGAGTTTGATGGTGGAGTAGACACATAATATATCCCTACCGTCAAATACTCCAAGATACCGAAAGATATTTTATACCATGTTTGTATAAAGAGGATGATTGGTTACCAGTTAGTAAAAGGGAGTTGTAAGTCGCAAGAGATTGCCGCTTTGCAGCAATCGGCAAGATGTACGGTTGTTTAACAACCGGAATCTTGCCCTTCGCTGCGGAACTTGCTTCGGGTTGGGAAAGACAGCTTGAATGTGATTATTGAAATAGTGAAAATGATAGTGTGATGGCGAAAAAAAGATCAAACCGTAGCCGTTTTGTGGGGCTGCGGTTTACCCAGGAAGAGTTTGATAAAATAGAGGAGCGGATCAAAACCACGACAACACCCCGCATTAGTGAATATATCCGGCGTGTGCTTCTGAATAAGCCGTTGACTGTTGGGCTGCGAAATAAATCGCTGGATGATTTTATGGCAGAGATGATCCTGCTTCGTACTGAATTAAATCATATCGGTAACAATTTCAACCAGGCTGTAAAGAAACTCAACACACTTTCAGAACTACCAGAGTTCCGCAAATGGCTGATCGCTTACGAAGCAGACAGGCAAATCCTGTTAAACAAAATTGGTACAATTAAAGAAAAGATCAATCAAATTTCTGACGAATGGTTGCAGTGATTCATAGCAGTAAAAGTCTCAGGAACGTGCTTAACTATAACGAGCAAAAGGTTCAGCAAAAACAAGCAAGATGCCTGACAGCTTCCGGCTATCCGAAAGATGTGGAAGACCTGAATTTTTACCAGAAGCTGAACCGCCTGACAAACCTCGCTGCATTGAATACCCGTACTACCGTCAACAGCGTTCATATCTCCTTGAATTTCGACGTATCAGAAAAGTTGGCTGAAGAGACGTTGCAGCAGATAGCGTCCGCCTATATGGAAAAGATTGGCTTTGGCGACCAGCCTTACTTGGTTTACCAGCACCTGGACGCCGGTCACCCCCACCTGCATATCGTTTCAACTAATATCAAGGCAAATGGCAAACGGCTCGAACTGCATAACCTGGGCCGTAACCAGTCGGAAAAGGCTAGAAAGGAGATTGAGCGGGATTTTGGGCTGATCAGGGCTGACAGCCGGAAACTGAAGGAAGCCTATCAGGTCAAAGCCGTTTCGGCCCAGAAGATTCGGTACGGGAAATCAGAAACCCGGCGAGCGATCACGAATGTCCTGGACACGGTTTTAAACCAATACAAATATAGTTCCCTGGCTGAATTAAATGCTATCCTCAAACTCTACAATGTGGTTGCTGACCGGGGCGGTGAAGCCTCCCGGACCTTTCAGAAAAACGGGCTGGTTTACCGGGTATTGGACGAAAAAGGCGAAAAGGTTGGGGTGCCCATTAAGTCAAGCCTGATTCACAGCAAGCCTACCCTGAAATACCTGGAAAAAAGGTTTCTGGAAAATGAGCCGCTAAAGCAAAAAGAAAAGCAGCGGCTAAAGACGGCCATTGACTGGATATTCCATAAAATGAATAAGCCCTCCATAGATGGGCTGATAAAGGCGTTGGAAAAAGAGCGGGTAAGCGTTGTCCTTCGCCAGAATACCGATGGCCTGATCTATGGGATAACATATGTTGACCATCAAACCAAATCGGTATTCAACGGAAGTGATTTAGGGAAGCCGTATAGCGCAAAAGGATTGCAGGAACGGTGCAGCCCTGGAATAAAGGAATCCCCATCACTAAAAGGAGAACCTGTTGATGTTAAACAAGGGCCAGCGAAGCAAGTGGATGAACCTGCAGAAATAAAACCATCGAAGAATCCAGCGAACGATAATACAAGCAGTCCAATCGCAACACCAAAGGCAAACGATTACATACCCTATCAGTTGAAACGAAATAAAAAAAAGAAGCGAAAAAAACGAATCAGATTTTAATTATTATATAATATCTCTTGTGGCGGGAGACCAAAAGAATACGCCATGCACACAGGAGAGAATGAGCAGGGATTAAGAAAGATCCTTGACATGACAAGGATCTGCAGTATTGTAATACTAGGCCTTCACTTTTATTATACCTGTTACCGGGCCTTTGAGGAGTGGCAGGTGACCGCCGACATCATAGACAGGTTACTGGATAATATCCGTAAGACCGGTTTGTTTAACAGTTTTTACCAGGCTAAACTCATCGCTCTTGGGTTACTGGTAATCTCCCTTATCGGAGCGAGGGGTAAGAAGGATGAGAAGTTAAGTTACAAGACAGCTTTTGCTTACGTCATTACGGGCCTGTTGATTTACGGGGGTAGTTATTTTTCTCTTTTTGCAGTCATTCCCATTACGCACCTGGCCATCCTCTATATGGGGTTGACGAGTACGGGCTTTATCCTGATACTCACCGGGGGCACGTTACTATCCCGGGTGATAAGGCTGCAGTTTAACAACAAGGACATTTTCAATAAAGAGAACGAGACCTTTCCGCAGGAAGAACGATTGCTGGAAAATGAATACTCCATTAACCTGCCCGCTAAATATCATTTAAAAGGCAAAGTCCGTAAAAGCTGGATCAATATTATTAACCCTTTACGGTCACTGTTGGTTCTTGGCTCACCGGGTTCAGGTAAATCATATTTCGTGATCCGTCATGTGATCACACAACATCTTGCTAAGGGATTTTCCATGTTCGTTTATGATTTTAAGTTCGATGACCTATCCGTTATTGCTTATAACCATTACCTGAAAAACAAAGAAAGTTTTCCGGTAAAACCAGAATTCTATGTGATCAATTTTGATGATCTGACACGCAGCCACCGGTGTAACCCGCTTGATAAAGACAACCTATTAGATATCACCGATGCTGCTGAATCAGCCCGCACCATCCTGATGGGATTGAACAGGGAATGGATCAAACGGCAGGGTGATTTTTTTGTTGAATCACCAATAAACTTTCTGACAGCTATCATCTGGTTCCTCCGAAAATACCAAGATGGCGAATTCTGCACCCTTCCCCACGTAATAGAATTGATGCAGGTAGATTATGACAAGTTGTTTTCGGTGCTGCGAACTGAAAAGGAAATAGAGGTCCTGATCAATCCTTTTGTAAATGCTTACCTGAATGACGTAATGGAACAACTGGAAGGGCAGATTGCATCGGGCAAGATAGCAATGGCCCGGTTATCTTCACCACAGCTTTATTACGTGCTATCAGGCAATGACTTTACCCTCGATATAAATAACCCGCAAGCTCCGAAGATCCTTTGCGTAGGCAACAATCCTCAAAAGCAACAGATTTATGGAGCAGTATTGTCGCTGTATGTTTCTAGGTTGATCAAACTGGTGAATCAGAAAGGAAAGCAAAAATGCAGCTTGATCTTTGATGAATTTCCAACTATTTACCTGAACAACATGGATGGTTTGATCGCCACGGCCAGAAGTAACAAGGTCGCAACTTGCCTTGGAGTACAGGATTTCAGCCAGCTTAAAAAAGATTATGGAAAGGATCAGGCGGATGTGATTATGAACATTACCGGCAATGTCATTAGTGGTCAGGTAACCGGTGAAACAGCAAAGCAGTTGTCAGAAAGATTTGGAAAAATTATGCAGGACCGGGCCAGTTTTTCTATTAACCGAACAGATACATCAGTTAGTAAATCAAAGCAACTGGATTCGGCAATTCCAGCCTCGAAAATAGCTTCACTCAGTTCAGGTGAATTTGTGGGTATGATTGCAGATGATCCGTTCTGTAAAATCGAGTTAAAAACATTTAACTGTGAAATTCAGAACGATCAGGCTAACCTGCGTATAGAACAAGAGGTCTATAGAAATCTGCCCGGTATCAACAAGGTAGATGCGGCCATAATTCGCCGTAACTATCTTCAAATCAAACAAGACATCGATAATTTAATCAATGTCGAGTTATCTTTGATGTTAAACAATCCCGAACTACAGTCTATTATAATCAAAAGGATAAATAGATGATCTTCTATGCTGCTCAAATGAACTGCAGTTTTCTCGGCTAGTGCGATACCATTGCTCACAATACGATCAATTTATTTTATCTAATCTAGTCGAGCTGGTCTAACTATGTTCTGTGTCACGTACGGATCATAACTAAACTGTCATTTTGTAAAGAATTTCCGCAAGTTAACTGAAGGATATTTACTGCATGTCAAACTGGATATAGAAACGGTTGCCCTGGCATATATGGGAACACCAATTACCGGATTTATATTAATACTGCCAGGCACCGCTTTACTACCCCGGATTCTCAGATTAAGATTAAATAACAGCGTATTCAAATCTCTGAACGAAATTTTCTCACAAGGGGAACGTCTATTAAAAAATGAATACTCCATTAAACTGCCCGCCGGTAAAATTTTTGAAAGGACGCATCCGTAAAAGCCGGATCAATATTATCAATCCCTTCCGGGGATTATTGGTAATGGGTTCGCCAGGTAGCGGCAAATCCTATTATTGGGTCGCCTGAAAACCAGTGGTTTATTTATGGCTTTATGAATGACCTTTTTATTTGCCTGATTATCTGCATATTGCAGGGTTATTTTATTATTACACCTACCTTTGATTTTTTCGCCAAAAACCCCATATTAATAAAAATCAAATCACTAAATAATTTAGTATTTTGCGGAGCTTTATGACAACAATTTTGGACTATACAGAAAAGAATGGCCTTGTGTTATGCGCAAATGCAGGTAGTGCCCAAAACAACAACGAAGTTCTATACCTACATGAGGTGAATAAATTAGGAGTAGATGCTGTTTTGTTCAGACGATATTACATTGAAGGAGATGAAAAACCTTACCGATCAGAACCATCTGTGTGTATTTTTAATAAACCTAATAATTTTTT
The DNA here is from genome assembly GCA_001898405.1 of Sphingobacteriales bacterium 44-61. Classification (GTDB taxonomy): domain Bacteria; phylum Bacteroidota; class Bacteroidia; order Chitinophagales; family Chitinophagaceae; genus Terrimonas_A. The sequence goes on along the minus strand of MKTW01000017.1, from coordinate 44,983 downwards.
TAATACAGAAGAACATATCAAGTTGCACGCAGCTTTGTGGAGTGCTGCAAAGAACGAAATTTACATAATAAATTCAACAGACCGCCAGGATATAGTAAATGCACGCAAACCAGCGGAATTGAAAAATGACGGCAACCTGAGCGTTGAAAATCTATTACTTGCGTCGAGCATAGCAATTCAAGGAATCAACAAAGAAAAATTCTCGGCATACCTTTTCGGTAGCGGTACTTTTTGGGAACAGCCTGAATTTGAAAGAAAATTGGATGAAAAAAATAGTCCCTACATTTTCTTGTTAGACTATTTAATGACAGTTCGCAAGACATTTTTAGGTTCACATTCTCTCAAGTTAAAACCTGAAACAATAGATAAGTTATTAGTCACCTCAATTCTAATAAAATTTCTCGAAGAGATTACAGATGATAAAGGCAAGCATACTTTAAGGAGTTTGTATAAGAAATATAAAATTTCAACTTTTGCCGAAGCCGTGGAACAGGGTTATTGTGTAACTATTTTAAAAGAGCTGGCAAACGAGTTTAATGGAAAGATTTTCGATAACTTTTCTGAAGACGAGAAGATTAAAATCAATAAAGCTAATTTAACCATCCTTGGTAATTTCCTCCGGGCAAATATTGATGTCAGGACCAACCAGATGTTCATCTGGGAACAGTATAGCTTTAAACATTTACCAGCAGAAATAATTAGTGCAGTATACGAAAATTTTATTCAGGCTGAAGCCGTTAGGACGCTAGGAGAAAGAGAAAAAGGTGTGGTATATACTCCTGTTCATTTAGTCAATTTGCTGATCGATGAAATAATGCCGTTGGATAAGCCTGAAAACTTTAAGACTAATAGCTTTAAGATTTTAGATCCTGCTTGTGGTTCTGGGGTTTTTCTTGTTGCGGCATATAAAAGATTGTTGCAATGGTGGGCAATTAACAATAGCACCCAAAACAATATCCAGTATCCAAATAGCAAAACAGCACAAAAGATTTTAGAAGATAACATATTCGGCGTTGATGTTAAAAAGACTGCAACATTGGTCAGCGTATTTAGTCTCACAACCGCTTTGTTAGACAAATTGACTCCACAAGAAATCTGGAATAATCTAAAATTTAAAGACTTAAGTCAAAAAAATATTCAACACAATAGCTTTTTTGATTGGGCTATAGATGCGAAAAAGCAAGGGAAATCATTCGATTTGATTATCGGAAATCCACCATTTAACATTGAAACCGGAAAAAAAAAGAATGAGGTATTGAATGAAAGTGTATTAAATGAACTGAATTTTAAACATAAAAAACTTCCTGACAATAACTTTGCTCTTCATTTTTTTGAGGGCGCTATGCTCTTTGCTAAAAAGGTATGCTTAATTATTCCGGCAAATGCACTGCTTTATAACAAAGCTGCTCAGGTATATCGTAACCAAATATTTACCGATTATTCGATCCAAAAAATATTTGACTTTACTCACTTACGTAGAGATTTATTTCACAAAACAGCCGATACCCCAATAGTAGCGGTAGTAGCCGAAAACAAACCATTCGAACATAAGGCAATTGAACACATTGTTATCAAACGAACAATTTCCTCTGAGAAAAAATTAAGATTCGAGATTGACTACTATGATCACTTTCAGGTGCCGTTAAATTGGGCAACAGATGAAACCAAACACTTTATCTGGAAAAGCAATTTATTGGGAGGGGGAAGACTATTCCAATTGATAAATAGACTGAGTTTTTTAACAAACCTTGAAGACTTCATAGATTTCAAACGAGTCACAAATGATGAATGGGTTTATGAGGTTGGATATGAAGCGGGTGCAGCCAAAAAAGACGACATAGTACACTATATATACGGTCAAGATAAAGTAACCGATATAGACGAAAAGGGCACCATTGTTTCAAATGAAAAAGAGAAAAGTAAGCATTTTTACAGACCAAAAAATGAAACTCTTTTTACGCTACCATTACTTGTGATTCACAAAAAAATTGGAGATAAATTTCTTCCAATTGGTATAAAGCAAAGGCACCACAAACCTCATTTAGTCTTTAATAGCAGTTTTGTGGGTATTCATGCACCAAGATCAGAATACTCGGAACTAAAAAAAATATACGAAAGATTTAAAGAGAATGCTGAGACTTATTTGTTGTGGATCTTAAATAAGAGTTCAAGCGCCATGATAAGTCAGGAAACTGCTATTAAAAAAACGGATCTTGATACATTACCCTTTCCCTCTTTCGATCAAAATGAATATTTGACATTGACGACGACAGAAGTTAAGATTAGAGAAGATGTGCTGAACTATTATATACACTTAGGTAAGGCCATTAGTGAAAACAGTGCAGGAGCAACTTTGCACAGAAAAGCTGCTCCCAAACAATTAAAGGAATTCGGCAAGACCTTTTGTGATGCCTTAAATGAAATCTACTCTAAGGATGATAAGATCTGGCAACCAGGTGCGGTAACCCAAACTGATCAGTTTACCATTTACCAATTGGGATTTGGTGTGAAAGGGGGGCTTTCGTATCATTTTGGTCATTTGCCTAATAGCGCAATACAATCGTTAATTGAAAATAGATATTCTAACAGCGGCGCAATTTATACACGAATTATAAGGCTATACAAGCATTTGGATGGCTATGATTGTGTTTTTTTTATTAAACCCAATGCTCAACGATACTGGCTCAACTCAATAGCTCTCAGAGATGCTGATGATACATTCATAAATCTTAAAAACGCAGGCTTTTAATTATGAGAGCAGACGGCCTACATGAATTTAAAGTACTAGAACCAAATAACCTGGTAGGAGATTTAGTCGCGTTAATACAAACTGAACTTGCCAGTTTTACAAAATCAGATGAGTTCGTGAACATTTTAGAGAAGAAAAAAAACGAGAATCAACACTCGCTTTCTTTTTGCGTTTTTATGACGAATAAATGCAAGTCGAAATTTTACTTCGCAAGAGAGAATGCACAAAAAGGTAGTAGTGTGATTGATATTGGAGTATATCACGGTGCTGATTTGATATTTACTATCGAAGCAAAACTATTACCTACACCAAAAGGCCGTAGTGACCAAAAAAGGGATGAGCACGAATATGTCTATGGAAAAGGAGCCGGAATACAAAGATTTAAAGATGGCAATCATGGGACAGATAACCTAGACAATTTTCTAAAAGAGAATGCAATGATAGGCTTCTTAAAGGGAGATGATTTTGACTTTTGGCTGCAAAAAGTCAATCAATGGATAAGAGATGCTAATTGGAGTGAAAGCGAGTTACTTGAAAAGATAGAGTTCCAATCAACAGGAAAACTAAAATCAAAGCATAGCCGATCAAACAATTCAGATGTCTTACTGCATCATTTTTGGATTAAAGTTGCTTGATAGGTCAATTTCATATGGTTTCAACAATCAGATAACAATTATTTCTTTTACCGTTGCAGTTACCCTATTTTTTGTTGGGGGTACTGATTTATTTATAAGAGGGCATTTTCTTCCGTTGGTCAAATAGCCTCATTTCAACTAGTTAAGTTTGATTGACATATAATCGCGCTGTCATTCTAGTCCTACTATTAAGTTGATTTGTACAACACACATAAACAGCAACAACACGGATTAGCTCAATAGAAAATGTTACTTAATCGACAAAAGTTTATAGACAAAATATGTACCTTTATAAAGGTAAACCCTACTTATATAAAGCTGAATAAAGTAGGGAGTTCTTTGCATCTAATCGACAAAAAAATCGACACTCCGGATTAAATACCGGAGGATCAAAACTATAATAGAGTCCCAGCGGGATCACTTTTTACGAAGTCAATTGATTTCAAAACGCTTTAAAAACCCTGTAAATGTTGATTTGCAGGGTTTTTTGTTTTTGGCACATTGTCAAAAAGCGATAAATTCCTCCAAATCGTGGTGCGTCATTCGAGCGGGCACAATGAATTTTAAATCTGCCCGCTCGAATTTTCCTGAAACCCTTGTCCAGTAAGGGGTTCAGAGTTTGAACATGCCCTTTTAACGTAGCTGTGAATGGTAATTTTATAACCATTTTAAAGCTATTGTATGAGCCAGAATTTCAAGGTTCTTTTTTTTCTAAAAAAAGGAAAAAGAACGAATCAAAAATCCTTACCGATTTATGTCAGGGTAACGACGAACGGTGAACGTGCCGAATGGACTTGCCAACGACATTGCGATCCTGCTAAATGGAATCAACAAACCGGGCGTGCCAATGGCAATAATGAAGATGCTAAGAGCCTGAATCAGTACCTTGATGCGATCCAGGCTAACATATTTACAGTACAGAAAGAATACGCCTTACGAAATGAGCCGGTTACTGCTACCCACGTTCGGGCAAAAGTCCTTCATCAAACCGAAGAAAAGCTTCACACATTAATTGAAGTTTACCAGTATCATAATGACCAGTTTGAAAAATTGGTGGGTGCTGAATTTTCTTACGGCACATACAAAAAATTCAAATCGGCATTGAAGTCGCTGAAAGAATTTCTGGAATGGAAATTCAAAAAGAAGGACGTGTATTTAACAGAAGTAAATCACAAGTTTATTACCGACTATGAATTCTATCTTAAAACGGTTCAAAACCTTCAGCATAATTCAGCAATGGTGAATATCAAAAAGCTGAAAAAAATTGTCAGGTTATGTGTAGCAAATGACTGGTTAGATAAAGACCCCTTCAAATCATACAAGATCACTACCAAAGAAACACACCGCAACTACCTCTTGAAAGACGAACTGGAAACCCTTCGCAATAAACCTATTGCGGTAAAGCGACTAGATCAGGTACGGGATATATTCTTGTTTAGTTGTTATACCGGGCTATCCTATACCGATGTGATGCTGCTTACACACAAAGACATTTCCATTGGCATTGACGGTGAACAATGGATATTCACTACCCGGATAAAAACAGATACTGCTTCCAGAATACCATTGCTTCCGATAGCGAAAGAAATTCTAAACAAGTATTCCAAAGAACCTGAAATCATTCATTCAGGCCGGTTGCTTCCTAAACTGACCAATCAAAGATTAAACAGCTACTTGAAAGAAATAAGTGACTTGTGTGAGTTTAATAAAGAACTAACCTTTCACTGTGCCAGGCATACGTTTGCCACTACTGTTACTTTGACAAATGGCGTTCCTATTGAAACGGTCAGCAAGATGCTTGGACACAAAAGCCTACGCACTACACAGATTTATGCAAAGATTTTGGATAATAAGGTTAGTGATGATATGCAGCAATTAAAGCAGAAGTTATTGAAAGCGATTTAATCATATTTATTTGAGATTATTAGTCGCCATAAGCCATTTTCAAAACATGGTTACGGCAGGTAATAATTTATCACTCGTCGTAACTCAGTAAAAAAGTAATAATGAAAAACGAAATAGTAAACCTCCGCAATAACCAGGATTATAAAAAATGGTATCAGGGCATAAAAGCAAAAATCAAGTCCTCGCAAATAAAAGCTGTTACAAAAGTGAACACGGAACTATTGGCTTTGTATTGGGAAATCGGAAAGGAAATAGTAAATAAGCAAAAGGAGTCGAATTACGGTGATTTATTAATAGAGCAATTATCAAAAGATTTGTCAATAGAATTTGCTTCAGATAAGGGCTTTTCCCGAAGCAATCTGTTCTACATAAAAAAGTGGTATCTATTTTATAATCAAGGAGTTAAAAAAGTCCCACAACTTGTGGGACTTTTTGGGGAAGATTATAAAAATGAATTAGTGTCACAAGTTGTGGCACTAATCCCGTGGGGACATAACCGGGAAATCATAACGAAATGTAGCACCGTTGAAGAAGCGTTATTTTATGTAACTGAAACTATCAAGCATAGTTGGTCAAGAGCGATTCTACTGCATCAGATAGAAGGCAATCTTTATCGCCGGAAAGGAAAGGCGATTACCAATTTTAAAGATACCCTACCCGGTCCACAAGGTGATCTTGCGAATGAACTGATCAAAGACCCTTATCACTTTGATTTTCTTCCATTAGGTGAAAAGTACAAGGAAAGAGATTTGGAAAATGCATTAGTTGATCACATCACTCGCTTTTTACTTGAGTTAGGAACTGGTTTCAGCTATATGGGCAAGCAGTATAGAATAACAATAGATAAAGAAGATTTCTTTATTGATCTTTTATTTTATCATGTGAAACTGCGTGCCTTTATCGTGGTCGAGTTAAAAATGGGAAAGTTTGTTCCGGAGTATGCCGGCAAATTGAACTTTTATCTAAATGTCGCGGACGAATTCCTGAAGCATCCTACAGATAATCCCTCAGTCGGACTGTTGATTTGTAAAAGCAAATCCAGTGTGGTGGCCGAATATTCATTAAAAGGATTGAAAAATCCTATTGGTGTCACAGAATACGAATTAACCCACTTTCTTCCTGATAGCTTTAAAGAAAGTCTTCCTTCACCGCAAGAACTGGAAAGTGCTATGAAGTTGGACAACTGAATAAGCAGGCTGATTGAATTATTAATAATTATGAGTGATAGTCACTCATTCGATAACATGGCAGAAGATCTGGCAAAATTAATCAGGCAATCTCATAGTAGCCTTGAAGCCTATCTGCCTTCTTTCCAAAAAGTGGTGGATAGTGTCATTATGCAAGGAAGCACCGACACAAAGGAAATCGAGCATCTGCTGGATAGTCTTTCTTCTCTGCTATATGTTGGTATCGGCCATCAGCTGTATTTGAGATTACTGGACCATTATAAAACGATAGATAGCGAAGGCGCAGGTTTCTATTGGGATTTGTATGAAGAGATTACCGGATAATTTATATTACCCTCAATTCTGTAACTCAGAAGCAGATGGGTTGGGAGAATCAGCGGCATTGCTGTTTATTTTTATCAGATGATTGAAAAGAAATACCCCTTTGCCAATAATTATTTTTTCGATGCTTACATCATTAAAAGAAAGTTCTTTTAAAATGCATACTATTAATATAATCTTAAGTTTTTCTGAAATCACAAATAGCTCTCCCAGTGAAGCTGCAGCCGCTTCATGTCTTTCGGAATAATGGGTATAATAATTTCTGTTTCGAGTAACTCGCCTTGCAAAATCAATTTCGTTACCTAATAATGCCTCTTTTACCTTTGCGGGTAACTCGTTAATAATCTCTGTCAATCTATTAAAAAGAATTTCTTCCTTTCCGGTAATTCTTCGGTGCAAATTTTCTAATGCCTGTGCAATACTCAAAAAATGTAGTTCCATTGGATTACCACGCCCCATAAAACACTCGGTCAAAATGTCAATAGAAGCTTCGATCTTCTCCCGCAGTGAATACCATTTTTTAATTATGTCCGGGAACTGCGGCTGATAATCTTTATACAAAAGAAGAAAATCATATTTCGAAGTGTGCTCATTATATTTCTTGAGTGCAACTCCAAGATTGAAGAATAATTCAATTTTGATGAAATCAGGATCGTGCTCATCTTCTTTTATTTGAGGTTCATAGAATATTATTGATCTGATAACCGGATAAGCAAAATAATTTAAAGCCAGAAATGAATTGAAAGAGGATAAAATACTTTGGAAACTCTCAAACGAAGATTTTTGCCAGGGTTTTATTGTCAATACTGGTGTTTGTTTAATTTCAGCTTTGTGAGCAGGTGTAAAATAAGTATGAGGCATAGAGAACGTAAATTCAATTTCTCCATCCCAATCATCCTTTAAAGGGAAACTAATCTTATCTGGTCGTTTATATTTTATAGTAACTTCCTTTGCCTCTTCACTGTACATAGGCTTGTCGAAGCCAGAAATATCTAACCAATGGTTAAGATCAGAATATTCGATAGAGCAATTTTCAAATGAAATTTCCGAAATTGTTTGATAATGCTGCCCGATAAAAATATAAATTGCTGAAATCTTTGACTGTGGGAAACCGGGCACGCTCATACTTTTGGATACTTCATAGCAGCTCAACAGTGTAACTTTCTTTCCATTTTCAATAAATCCCAGCACGATTCTTTTTTCTTTAGAACCAGGGTTTCCAAATTTGCTGAATTGACCGAATAATGCTACTTCAATACCATCGCCTTGTTGAAATTTCAAAACACCAGGCAGCTGCTCTGGTGGGTTTTCGGGAAGAAAAAAATATCCTTTTTGTTCAATATTTGTTATCATATGATTCTATTTGTCCTTAATGCTACATTAATATTATCCTTTCTGAACGGGGTTAACATTAATCCGTTGTTTAGCCCGACAAGCGTTGAGCTAGTGCGAGTGCAATTGCGAATTTATTTCCTGTCGTAATTCACTTTTAAACATAGTTACGTCAGATAATATTTGTTGAAATACCTTCGAATGAAGACCCTTCGCAGGATTAATGACCCAGTATAGAGGCTCTTATTTCGCCGATCATAGTTTGCTGTAACTTCTCAAACTCTACTGGATTTCGATGCAATTCTTGCCAGGCATCGTTCACAATTTTGGAGATTGGCTTTTGGCCATTCGCTGTTTGCTCACTGTAGGTAGCTAAATCAATCCCTTTGCAATAATCAAATACAATTTCTGCAAGAGCAGAAAGGAGCTCATTGGGAAAGATATATTTATAATCTGGGTGTTTCGGATTATTTGTATGCACTAAGAACTGATCCCAACTATTAGAAATTTCCTGGCATTCTTGTGTAAAGCCTGTTTTGTTAAGCATCATAAATACCGCTCTCATTCGGGATTCATCAGAAGGATGGCTTGGGTTATCGCTATAAATTGCGTTTGCTCCATTACTTAATGCGGACATTTTCATATTTGCCCAGGCAAAAGCAGGTCCGCATAAATAAGTTGCAATCATATCACATGTAAATTCTTCTATCCAATACTCTTCCCATCTTTTTAATTTACCCTTAAAAAAAGGAACGTAATGCTCGTGAGTTTTTTCATCATAACTCCTGTCAATTTCCTGGGCAAAATAATTCTGTAAGAGTGGAGTAAATTTTGCCTCAACTATATTTGGATATTGCTTACAAATCAGATGGCCGATTTCATGATACAAGTCGGGCAGATTTAGCAAGTTATTCTCTTCCCCAAATGGTAATGCAATAATCTCAAACACAGGATGTGCCCAATAATAATTTTCGGAATTACTTATTGTTGTAATAACGGGAGGGATTGACAAATGGCGGATTTCATCATAAATACGAGCCACTTTTTTATTAAAATAAATCTCCGGCTCGTCATAGTTAATAATGACTTCAAATCTATATAGCTCAATTGTTTGGAAAAACTCATTGAATTCATTGAACTCATACAAGTTGTTGTTAGCCAAAATATCAATTTCCAAATCCACGCCATTGATCTTGGCTTGTAATAAACCCTGCAAGTCCTCTAAATGTTCAATTGTTTTGGGTACAAAATCCTTTTGTATATCTGCGTGATAATTGTTTCCCTTCAACAAAGAGATCATTCGGCGAACCCGGCAATCTAAATCAAAATATAGTCCTTTGATAAACGAAATCATCCCCTGGCAGTTCTAAGTTTTCTAAACAAAAGGTTTCTTTCGCTATCAAGGATAGCAATAATCTTATCAAGCATTATGAACTGGGCCTTTGACAAGGGCGTATTTTCTTTAAGACTATGAACAATCTGCTCAATCTCTTTTCTGTCTGTATCACTTCTAAGTATCAGCTTTTGCAAGGCAGAACTTTCAGCTAAACCCGAAAGTTTGCTATTGTATTCGGTATTGGAGGCCAGGGCTTCCAGGTCAGAAAGAGATTGCAGTAGATCTTCTTTGGCGCATTTAAGCTCATCTTCACTTATCTCAAGGTTTGGATATTTTGTTTTATTTGTTGCATCGGCTAATAGGGCCTTTTTTTTGAAAACGATTACAGATTTATTAACCTTGGATGTAAAGCCCACAATATCGTCATACCGCTTTGTTATTAATGTCATTTCGCTCATAACAAATAATTTAATTAATTAAATGATGAAATCATTTCCTCCTGATCTTCCAACACCTTTTCTGTTACCTGGTGTGCAAATGATCGTATCATTGTGTCAATCAGTTTTAAGACAACTGGCAGCGAACTTCCTTTATCTGGTGCCGAAAAGGCCAAAATGCACTGATGAAATATATCCTGCATAATACCTTCCAGAGGTATATTGCCGTCTATCAACGAAACATGAATAGGTTGTACTGTTCCAGGAATTTTAAAAGGATACCCTGTAGTAAACAAAAACCCAGTAGTCTCATCGAATATTTTATAAGTTCCTGAAATCGGATTGGAAAGATTCTTAAAGCCATTTGCTTCAACCTTCTCCAATGCTACTCTATAAGGGATAGCCGTATTTTTATGAATATCAACAATCGCCCATTTTGTTACATCTTTATTTATTACACCCTCTTTTGAAAGTTCCTCGATTATTACCTTCATTGCTTTTGATTCCTCTCCAAAACTTCTCCCATCTCTCAACAAAATAATGCTATTCGGGTTTTTGGCATGTTGAGGAATATGCCTTCTTAGATTTTCAAGCACTTTTTCTACGATTACTTTGGATGTTATTTTTTCGTTTCGGAATGTACCTGTTCTGTTTGTGACTTCGGCAAAATCAAAAACAATCTTTTCTCCATTCCGATAAAAAAAGAGGAATCCAGCATAATGGTCATGAACATCCAGTCCTATATAAATATCATGATTCAAAGAGTTTGAGAGAGCGTACGGCCATTTTTGGTTTACAATCAGGTATTCAAAAAACAGATTGCTTACATAAGAACGGTAGTTTCTTAATAACTCCTGTTTTAACCTGAAATTATACCCTTCAGTTCTATCTTTAAAGCCAATAAAGAACGAAGCTACTTTTTTGGCAGAAGCACATTGAAATTTGATGCTTTTATAAAAATTCTTTTTTACACAATCATGCAGGTTTTTGATATAATAAGTTGCATCTTCTTCAGCATCGGGCAACAGAAATAAAGCATTCCCATGCGTAGCGCCAGCTTTTTCAAGAGCCTGTTTTATTTCGTTAAACTGCCTGTAGGCACTGGTTGATTTCAGATCCTTATACATCACTAAAGTGAAGCTTTCAAACTTTGGCGCAAACACCTTTATATCACTGCTGAATGTGGCTGCTATTGCTTTGGCTAAAGTGAAATCCAATGAATCTGGCACTAACAGATATTGAGGATTGAATTGAGTTTGATTAAGTATTCCATTTTTCATAATGTTTACCCGCCGATACTTACCAAAATCTTCAATCATCCTTTCATACTTTCCATCAAACACCTGTTGTTTCATTTCTATGCCATTGTGGAACTTTAGCCCCGGCAGTGGGAATATTTTAAGATTTTCGCTTAGTGGATGCTGGTTTATTTGCAATTGAACGCCATTAAAGCTGATATTATTAAAATTGTACTTGATGAAGGATTTTAGGTAATGAAACCTATTGCCGGGGTTTTGAATGGTTTTAGAATGCATTCCGCTAATAAACTCATCAGATGTTGTGTACAGCAGTTTTGCCAGGCAAGCTGCTCCATGAAAATACTTTGTTGTATTTCCGGGATAATTAAAAAGTAAAGAAGCAGTTTCAGGAAACAAATGCTTTCTCATATTAAAAGTCTCGGACTTGGTATTGTTGAGCGCCCAATCATACACGAAATGTTTTTTGCCATTAAATGTAAAATCTTGCTCTTTTATACTCTTACCAAAACTTGCAACCTGCACCTGGTACCAGCTATCACCCCCAAAGTATAAGCATTTTCTGCCCTTTAATCTTTTCTTCATGATCTCCAGATCCTCTCCTTCAAGATATTCATGAAGAAATTTCTTATCAGTATATTTATAAGACAAGTCAAGCGATATATAAAAATGACCATCCGGATGAGGAATCAACTTAAAATTAAATCCACTATAAACATCTATTACCGAATGAGGCTCGTTAAAAATCGGTTTTCGAAGAAAATACTGATTACTGTTATATCGCCAAAGTTTTGGGTGATTGCCTAAATGTTCTTTGATGGCAAATTCCAAAAATCGAATTGCTAATTCTTTGTTTTCGGCTGTAATGCTATCAAAATTCAATTCATGCCTTTGATCCATCAAAGTGGCTTTGGCGATCATTGGCGCTAAGTTGATTTCAATGTTGCTCTTTGATATATCTGCCCGAACTGCAATAAATCGTTTACCGTCTTTAAAAAACAGTGCGACGGGCCCTGAAGTCTCAGAAGCTATCCGCATTAAAACCTTTTGGATATTACGGTTATTTAATGCAGGGTCATTTTCAATTTCCTGCAAATCCAATTGCATTAATTTGAAAGGAAATTTCAAATTATGCAAGTTGTTTAGCCGGAAGAGCGTCGTTGTATGCCTTCTCATCGTATTTGTTATTACTTAATAAAATATTTTTACAAAGTGGCCGGAATTTGCAAAACACACAGGTACTTTCCTTATCTGTAATTGGAAACTCCTCAATATTTAAGTCCTCAAAAGACTTCCCTTCCGTGAGCCTTTCCACATCTTCACTATTCAAATAGATATAATCAATACATTCATCTACAGCTTTTCGATTAAACGCATGCTCCTTAGTCTCTTTTTTAAAAAGGTTTACTTCTATTAGCCTTATGTCGTCAAAGCCAAGTCTTCTTCCCGTATTTTGAAGTGCTTTCTTTCTGTAAGTGTCAAATACCGTTATGCCACCGATTATTAATTGCCTGGAGTAATCACTCAATGCACTTTCCGAAACCTTCCAGTCTAAAACGATTGCTTTATTATCTACGAACATAAATAAGTCAAGTTGCGGACTGATCCTAATGTTTTCGAACTCAAAACTCCAGTATCTCAAGTTTGGTACAATGAAAGAGGCTTTTGATAAAAATTCAAGCAAAAGCATTTTGCCATCAGGCATAACAATAGAAGGTATTCCCATTATTATGTCCCGAATAGATGAATACACTTGTAATAATGCTTCTTCTGTATAAGGAACGTTAGCATCGTGTATGTCCAGAATGCAATAATCAGCACCAATTTTCGATTCAGAGTTTTCTTTTATTTTATAAAGTTGTTGTTCTGAAAATTGAAATTGCCTTTTTGCAAGTGCAACTGCATTGTCAGCAATGCTATTAAAATCCAGGGGTTGCCGATCCTTTATTTTCGGCATTATTTCATTCTCCATTATCTTATCCACTACTGACCCTCTCCACATCAGCAGGTTTTTTGATTTTTTTAATTCAAAAGCTTTCCTGCGAAGTGGATTCTTAAAATGATGAGTAGGTGCCAGGTATTGAAAATAATACATCCTGTTACACTTTCTCAAGGTAGTTAAAGCAGAAAAAGACCATTCTAATTTGTTACTCATTGTTATTTGCTTTCATATAATTCACCCAACCTTTTCAAATACTTATTCAAAGCCTCTTCGTTTTGAAACAAATATTGCCTTTCAGATTTACTTGCCTTCGTATTAAGAGAGGAAGCAGTTTTTGTATTTCTTCTCCTGTAAGAAAGCTGTAAAGAGCTAATTGCAGCAGGAGAAAAAGCCGCTTCATTTTTCAACATGTGAAATGTTTTGTTAATTGCCTGTTCTACTTTACCAAAAGGAATTTGTAACTTTTTCACAAGGTTTCTAAATGAAATAACCGGAATACTATTTGCGAGTATTGCATCTTCTTTTAATTGCTCAATTGTTATAGCTGGCAAGCTTACTTCTGTAGCCAAATCTTCCACTTTTGTACCGCCATCTTTAATAGCATTTGTGAGTAATATGCCTAACGAATCAACAGCTAATTTTTCGTACAGCTTATCAATCATTTTAGTTGATAATTCATCCGAAAGTTGAACAGGATAAGCGGCATTGATTATATAGCTTATTTGATCGGAAGGATTAATAGTATTAGTTTGATCAGTATCTGCATTTAGATAAGCAAATTTTAAAGCTTCGTCTATTGCATCTATTTTTATATTTTTATTTGACATTGTATTGTTATTTATATTGTTTGCAATAGTTTAATTAGTTTGTTTTTGGCCCTATGATGCTTTACTTTTAATTGATTGTTATCCACCTTTAGCATTTTTGCTATCTCATCGTATGAGAAATTATTGGCTTTAAGTAAAAGCAAATCTTTTTCAAAAGGATCAAGCTTATTCAGCGCCTTTTTTAACTCTGTAATCTTTGGACTTTCAGTTTCCTCTGTTTCAAAATATTCTCTAAAAAATTCCTTATCGAAGGGTATCTTCAGATTTTCGCCGGTAATCTTTTTTTCTACTTCATCTTCAATAGCAATTTCCATTTCTGCATAAGATAGAATTTGAAAATCTTCGGATATTTTTTTCAGCCTTCGATATTCTTGTCTCAGAAAATTTGTGAATATTTTAAAAACTAAATTGTCAAAATGCTCCTGTGATTCTATTCTGTAATCACCAATTTTAATGATAATAGTTTCTAAAGTCTGGTAAACGATATTCCAAGCCTCGTCTTCATTAAACGACCATTTTGTTATAGCAAATCCATAAAACTTTTTGCCATATTGCAAATACAGATTTTCCCAGCCACGCCGGTCTTTCGCATCAATCAGTTTTATAAGTTCTAAATATGTCATGTTTGCCTATTAGTGCCTTTACTTCTATATTATGAAATGAGGTTACAAACCTCAATCGGGATTGATTTTCAGCCAATTAGGGCATTGAAAGAATATGCCTTTATTATGAAAGCAAGTTACATAGACATTTTGGGAAGAATCTGTACAAATTATTAAGGTAAATCACGCACAACGAACACTTTGCCAGTTGAATGAGAATCAGCTAAGAACTTTCCTTCCTAATTAGCAAATCCGTCAATTCCGGCGTGTCAAGCATCCTTTCCATTTCTGTTTGCACAATGGTCTGAACATCCTTTTTGATTGCTAAATAATTCTCCAGTATGTCTTTCTGGCTTACCGCAGATGCTTCCGGCAAATTCTTATAGGCTACCTGCTCCCTGGCAATGGCTTGGTGATCGTTGAGAATTTCCGCACAGAAAGTTTTCAATTCAATTTTCTGATCAGGATTGTCCGCTACCATACCCACAAATTCACCGGAAGAAAGTGCAGAAATTTTGGATTGCGGTATCGCTAATTCCAATTGCTTGGAATGGCTGATAGAGGTGTCCCGGCTGTTGATGGAAACGCTTTCCCTGTCCTGCATGATTTTACCGAATCGTTCGGATAGTTGTTTGGAAGTTTCGCCGGACACCTGGCCACTGATTACATTGCCTACGATGTTTAATATAACTTCTGCCTGTTCTTTCCCATAGTGCATTTTTAACTGGCTGGAATCTTGTACCGCTAACGTAGTAGCCACTTTGTTTGACCGGGCAGTTGCTACCAGGTTATCTATGCCGTTAAAATAGATGGTCGGAAATTCATCAAAGATCAAACTGCTCTTGTGCAAATTCTTCCGGTTCATCATTCTTGTAAGCGCCGTAATATAAAGTGAAATGACAGCGCCATAAGTAGCCGATTTCTGCGGATTGTTCCCCATGCAGACAATCTTCGGTGCATTGGGATTGTTTATATCCAATGTAAAATCATTGCCTGATAAAACATAATATAGTTGCGGTGAACCCAACTTGGCTAAACTAATCTTGGCGCTGGCAATCTGGCCTTCCAACTGCTCCATTGCATCATTGAGAAAAGCCGTTACAAAAGGATTAATCAATACATCTATCTGCGGATCTGTCCGGAGGATCGAGAACAGTTTGCTGTAATCTATCTGCGCCAGTTCAATTACATGGGCCAAGGTACAATATTTACCCTTCTTGTAATTACACAAAAACCATATCAATGCTGTAAGAAAATTGATGGGCGATTCCACAAAAAAATCACCCTGCTTTCTTATCCATTCTTTATTTAATCCCAACATAACAGTCCGGGAAGATTCAGAAGCATCAGTTATATCAGCCATTGTTGCCGGGTGAATGGGATTGCACCGATTGAATATTTTATCAAAGTCAATGACGTGAAAAGTGGGCTTAACAGCATACAGATGCCGGTATTTCAGGTATTGATTATAGGCATGTTTAGTGAGGTCGTCAAACTTAAAGTCATATACAAATACGCTGAACCCTTTTTTAATGTGCTGCGTGATGATATGCTGAATGATAAAATAGGACTTACCGCTACCCGGTGAACCCATTACCAATAATCCCCGGAAGGGATTGATAATATTGATCCAGCTTTTACGGATGCGCCCTTTCAGGTTATAATGGGCAGGCAGGTTAATCGAGTATTCATTTTCCAATAACCGTTCTTCCTGCGGAAAGGTTTCATTCAGGGAATTAAAGACGCTGTTATTTAATCTTAGTCGGATAATCCTGGAAAGCAATGTGCCGCCTGCCAGTATCAATATAAATCCCGTGATGGTTGTTCCTATATAAACCAGGGCAACCGTTTCTATGTCTGATTTTACATGCAGCAACAGGAAGCTGATAAAATAAAGCAATAACCCCGGTATGATATAGGCCAATGCTGTTTTATAGCTTAGTTTATTATCCTTTCTTCCCCTTGCTCCGAGTAGTGATATAACCAGCATGGCAAGGGCAATCAGTTTAGATGTATTAAAATTTCCGAACAGACCTGTGTTGTAGATATTCTGTAGCAATCGGTCTGTAATGTTTGAACGTATTTCCCATTGCCTGAAAGCGCCGTAACAGTAATAATAAAAGTGCAGCGCTACTATCACAATGCTGATCATCCTTGTCAGGTCTAAAATTTTCCTCAACCCCTGTTCATTCTCTCCTGTTTGCATCATTTTTCATTTAATGGTTATTGATTTCTTTTCCTTTTCTTTCTACGTTTTTTCAGTTCATAAGGCAGGTAGTGTATTTCCTCCGTAGGCTTGATGACTTCTTCTATTATTTTACCTATATCCAGTTGCTTAGATGGCGTTGGTTCATGGGACGGCTGCTGCTTTATTGTTTGGCTCGTTGGTGTATGTTCTATGGCCTTTGCTTGTTCCGGTATGGACTGCACAATACCACAATTCTCCAGGATGCCTTTAGCACTGTATTGCTTTCCAATATCGCTGCCATTGAAAACACATTTTGTGCTGTGATCTACATAAGTTAAACCATACACTAAACCCTGGTCACTCTGCCGGATCACAAGGCTGATCTTTTCTTTTTCCAATGCCTGTTTGAAAGCGGACAAATTCTTTGGTGGCCTTACTAAAATCCAGTCAATGGCCGTCTTTAAATGCTTCTTGTGTTCTTGTTTCAACATTTCATTTTCCCTGAATCGTTTTTCCAAAAAAGAAAGCGTGGGCTTGCTGTATATCGAGCTGGCCTTTATCGGTACGCCGATCTTGTTTCCTTTTTCATCCAGTACCCGGTAAACAAGGCCGTTGTTTTTAAATATTATTCCATTTTCTTTACCCCGGTCGGCCACCAAATTGTATAAACGAAGAACAGCGTTTAGTTCGGCCAGTGAAGCATATTTATAGTGTGGCAATACAGCATCCAGCACGTTGATAATACCTCTTTTGGTCGGAGACTTCCCGTAGTTTACGCGTAGTGCATTGATAGGCTTTATTTCATTAACCTGCTTTTGTTGATCTTTTGCCCGGACTAACTTATAGGCTCTTTCAATTTCTTCCCTTGCTTTGGAAGATTCATTGCGGCCAAGATTGTGCAGTGAAATTCTTTTACCATCCTGTTTGATATTAGTAGTTACAATATGTATGTGCGGATGCCCGGCATCTAAATGCTGATAGACCAAATAAGGCTGTTCCCCGAAACCTATCTTTTGCATATACACTGTGGAAATTTCTGTCAGCTTCTCTTTTTCTAATTTTTCATTCAGTCCAAAGTTTAATGAGATATGCACGGTATTGGTGGTGGCTCTTTTGTTTAAGGCGATCAACTGCTCAAATCGGTGCAGCTTTTCATAGAAATTCAACTGCTCGGCTTCCTTTAAAAAATTGTGGGCATGGATGCACTGCGCCTTACCTTCTTTCAGCTTTTGCTCGTTATAATTCAGCGCACGTTTGATACTGTTCGGTACAGTTATTTTTGCGACCATAATTCATAGATTTGATGCACCCGCTGATTAATTTCTTCCACTTTTTTCAGGAATAATTTTTTGCCTGTTTCATTCAGGATCGCCCAGGCTTTTATTTCAGGAACATGATCGAGTGTATGCAGTTTGTGAACGACCTGGTTAAAGTTCTTGCCAATGGCGTTTAATTCGTTTTTCAATAATATCATTTCTGCCAGAAATTCATCCGCTGTTTGGTTGCGGTAAAGAATGGTTACCGGCTCTTTCAGCAGTACGGACCGCATGTATTCGCTGAGGCTGTTGCAGGTCGTTTTACCATACAGGATATTCAGTCTTCTTTTTTCATCTTCATTCAACCGTAGCGGGACTAAAATTGAACGCACTTTTTTTTCTTCTTTCATCACACAATCATTTTCACTTTTTACAATCTCTTGCTTTAGCTAATCTGCCATAATCCCCCGAAGCGAGTTCCGAAGCGGAGGGCAAGATGCCCCAAACGTAATACGTTTGTACATCTTGCCGGTTGCAGACACAGCAACCTGACAGCTTTTATAAAAGTACCATGATTGCGAGAGCTGAAAAATACCTGTTCAAATTCTGAACGGGTGATTATAACTTCTATAAAATAGATTTGTACCTGTAAATATTTTTTGTATCAACTTTTAAAATTGTGATGTATGAGCAGTGCAGTGAACAAAGAAAAATCTAAGATTTATGAAACGATTTTAAGTAGCCCTGGCATGACGGAAAAATGCAAAGTGGTATTGCAGTTGAGCAGGCAAAATGTGTTGCTGTTAAGCCGCCTGATCGAAGCCGGCCTGCTGACAAAAGAGCAACCTTTTGAAGATGAAATAATCCGGGCTTTACCCGCAGCATCTACGGAGGAATTTAAAGCGATTCATGAGGAAATTTTAAGGAAGGCAGAGCTGACTGAATTTTACGAAAGATTAAAGCTGCTTTGACTTGTGATAGCCTGTTTCAAACGGGCTATTTTTTTTCTTAGATGAAAAAGGATGGTGGCTTTTTTTTGACTGAATAAAAAAAGGGGCGTTATATCAACCCCTCGTCTGCAAATGAATAATACTGCTCTGATGTAATAATGATGTGGTCAAGCACTTTTATATCATGGTACTTTGCAGCCTCTTTGATCTTCAAGGTCAGTTCTTCATCCGCCCTGCTTGGTTTCAGGTTCCCGGAAGGGTGATTGTGAGAAAGAATGATGCTTACAGCCAGTGCCTTGATCGCTGCGGCCAGAATCAGCCTGGGATCGGCCACCGTTCCGCAAATGCCGCCCGTTGATGCATCATATACACCAATCACTTTGTTACTGCGATTCAAGAATAGCACCTTAAATTCTTCCTGCATTTCCATTTTATTTTCGTCCCAGATTTGCCGGAGTATCTTACAGGTATCTTTGGAGTCTCTGATCACCGGTCTTTCAGAAGCTTTGACCTTTGTTTTATAAATCAATTCAACTTCTGCCACTTTTGTCCATTCCGGGAATTGCATGGTCATCTGTTCCATAACTCAAATTTTAAAGGATTAAAAAATTAATTATGGAACCCTATCCGGCTTTGGGCAATACAGGCAAAGAAGCAACGGAATAAATAGTATCTTATCGGTATTGGAATACATTTCTTTATGCCGGAATTTCTTTGCCGCTACAGCCGCCCAATAGCCGAACTTTGTGCAGGAATTAATGAAGGATATTATTTCAAGAAATTTTAAATAATTACTACTTGACAGATGTACAATATAACTCTTGTTGGCACTATACACTCAGAAAAAGGAAGATGTAATTCTGATGAGTTGTATAAGATCCTGGAAGCTATAAATCCCGAAGTGATTTTTGATGAGTTGCCGACCCATTTTTCAGATATGTATTATAGCGATTCATTTGATAGGTATTGCGCCAACAATATTTTGCTTAACCGGCATCCTATAGTAGTGCCTCTTGAAGTAAAATGTATTAAAAAATATAAGAAAAATCATAACATTAAAATTTGTCCCGTTGATATTGATACAAGACAAAAATTATCGAAATACCAACAGGAAATTTTCTTTATGATGCAAACATTCTTCCAATACGAAGATTATAGAAAGTTAGATAATAAGAAAGAGGCTTTGATAGCACAGGAAGGTTTTCATTTTCTCAATAGCAATAAATTTTTAGATTTTATAGAGAGAAAAGAGGTTATGGAAAGCAATATTATGGAATCTGAAATCCAGAAGGATAGACTGCTTAAAATTTACAAATTATTTCATGCAGAACAATACGATAGTCGGGAAAACGCAATGCTTGAGAATATTTACAATTACAGCGAAGAAAACCCATTTAATCAAGCCGTGTTTTTGATTGGCGCGGAACATAAAAAGTCAATGATTCGAAAAATCACAGCGTATGAAAAGCTATCAGCAATTAAATTGAAGTGGACAATGTATGGAAACAAATAGAATACCGTTCCCCGATTTTCACTTATTTCAATCTATCAACTAAACCCAAGCTGCCGCCCCCTCTTGTAAATCTCCATCAATAAGGGGCGGCAGCTTTCCGGCCTCTAAAAAATCAAAGGCAGCCGCAGCCGCCTTTGATAGTGTCCTCTTACTTTTTCTTTAATGTATTCAGCTTTTTTTGCAATTCCTGCATTTTTACTTTCTGCTTCTCTTTACGTTCCTCCCGTTTCTCCTTTTGCGCATCTTCTATCGTTTTGACAGAAATACCCGCCTCCGTTGCCATCTGATACAAAAAATACCCGGCCTCCTGATTGGGGTATTTGCTGTCCGATTTGCCACAGACCGCCATGCGTATAAGGTAGGCAAACTCACTATTGGAAAGATTGCCCAACCTTTCAAATAAATCCTTATCGGTTTTGACTGCCTTCTTTCCTTTACCAGTCAGTAACGTTTTGCTTACTTCCTGTTTGCTATGGTAATCCAATGATTGGTAAATCACCAACCGTGCGCCTGTCTGGTCGGCTTTGGTCAGCTTGGTATTATTCTCCGCTTTTGCGGTAAACTCTGAAAAGCTGCCGTGTACGGTCAACTGTACTTTTTCCCTATCCAGTTCTTCGGCTCGTTTCTCCCGTTGTTTGAGGCGTTCCATCTCAGCCTGTAATAAATCCGGCGTGGCGTTCCCGGCTTTGATGGCTTCCTGTACTTCTTTGGCGGTTACGGTTTGTCCTCCTGTGCGGTTCACCCTGGGCTTTTCCATGCTGAAATAAACAGGGGTAAACTCTTTATTGCCGAGAAAGATGCCTATTGCATAATGACCGCTTTTAACGTGCAGGTTATAGGCTTCCAGTTCGCTGTAATAGCTTTCCATTGCTTCGTTAAATTCGGACTCGTCCGGCTCTCCGGTATCGTAATCTGTATAGTCCTCTTTATCTGGCAGGGCAGGTTTCTCCATGACGGTTATCTCCTGCGCATTGTGGCGGGGCAATGCTGCTGCATCCGGTACAAGCCCTAAAATGGTTTCTGCCATATCCGTTAACTGGTTATTGTACAGGAGTGCAGCCGGCTGATAGGTTGCAATGGCATTGCTTAACGCTGCGATAAAATGTACGCTGCATTTGTTATTGTAACATTCCTTGTTGTTACAAACAGCTTGCTTTGCCATTTCAGGAAACAAACTTTTCAATGTTGCTGAATTGGAAGGGCAAACATTACAAGCTCCCGCGTCCGGCACTAAGTTCTTATCCTTTGTATTGAACGGCGCATCTTTCAAATCATAGCGGTAATGGTTCAGGTAATAATCGAGGTTATACAACCGGAAATTTTTATCCTGCTTCCATTTGCTGCAATGTTCTTCAAAAAATTCGGTTTGCGATTCGGCCGATAACGAAGCAAGCTGTAAAGCTTCCTGCAAGCTGATCACGTTGGCTAAAATCATTTCCTGAAACGTTTCTGTCAGGGATAACAATTTCAAACGGGAGTACACAAACTGTTTTGATTTGCCCAAACGTGTGGCGATTTCATCAATGGTTTTACCCGTGCCTTGCATTTGCCCGATGGCTTGCGCTTCGTGCATGGGATGGGGATTTTCCCGTTGCAGGTTTTCGGAAAGCTGGATTTCGATTACCTGTTCATCGGTCAGCGATACGATGGCAGCGGGTACTGTTTGCAGTCCGGCAATTCTTGCGGCTCTCAGTCTTCGTTCCCCTGCTACCAGTTCGTATTTGTTTCCCTTCCCTGCTCTCAGGGTCAACGGTGAAATAATGCCATGCTGTTTGAGTTCTTCGGCAAAGGCGTGCAAGGCTTCCTCCTCAACATACTTACGGTAATTGAGTGGACTATAATCAATATCATCTGTATTGATTTGCGCAAAGTCAGCATCCCGCAATAAGGCGGTAGCAACCGGGATGATTTTATCTGTTCGCTGTTTTACCGGCGCTGCTTTTCTTTTATGTTTGGCTGTTGTTGTCATAAAAAATTGCGCCCCTTGTTGCCCGGCGGCGCACCCGGTTTTTGGAGGTTACTCTACTTTGTTGTTCCAGATTTCTTTATCGTCCGCATAGACTTCAATCGTGGGTTGGTTATCATTCCCAGCGGGAGTTAACCGTACCTGCGTTTCGTACAGGATATCCGAATCCATAAATCCGAGTTTTTCGTCTATGACTTCATCCAGACCGTTTTCCTGAATCAGTTCGGCAATGCCTTGCATGTTGGCGTACTGGTCAAAGCGCAGCCGATACCAAACGGTTACTTTTACCTTGATGTAATTATTCATAAAAAAAGTATTACAATTAAAAAATAGGTAGCCCGCAACGGGCTACCGTTTGCATCAGTTATTCATAAAATCCAAACACAGGTTAAAGGCTTTCTGCGCTTTCATTTGTGCCGTACCACCGTATAACAGGGATTTCAATTTGGCTTCCTCATCTTTATACGTCCGTACATTTTGAAAGTAGCCGGTCACGCTGTTGTAAGCCCCGAACAAAGTGCCTTTGGTGGTTTCCTGCTGCTGGCTTGGGCTGCTCATGGCATATTCAAAAACGGAATCGCACATATTGTTAAAGCAGGTGGATAGTTCATCAAACTGCCCTTTGTTGATATTGTCCAATACTTCCTTATTTGGCACCATTGCCAACTGTATCAGCCGGTGCAATTCGGGGTCGGTGATTTTTACGCTTATCCAATGATTAAAGATTTCTTCAAGTTGCCCGGCCAGTTGATTGGAAATACCCATCACTTTGTGCGCCTGTTCCAGCCTGTCTTTGGCATTAGCGGTATGCCGTATTTTGATAGAATTGGTATGGTTACGCATGGCAGCGTTTAAGGTGTTGTTGCAACAAATTCTTATGGGCGTAAAGGCTGCGGTAATGCTGCCGAAACCATCGTGGGAAGTGGTCAGGAATACATACTGCTCTATTAAGTCCTCCCGGCCGACTTTGATATAAGACGGCAGTTTTGCCGTAATAAAAATTCTCTCGCCTTTGCCCAATGCCCCGGCGGTTTCGTACTGGATGCCATCACCCCCGACAATGGAATCAAAGAATGTAAAAGCGTCCCGGTTCTGTACGATTTCGTAATCCTTGCCGACTACACCCAATACTTCGTTGGTGTCGGTGCGGAGGGTGGCGAAATAATCCGGTACGGTAATTTGCGGGTTTTCGTATTCATTGCGCTGCGTATAGATTTTTCTTTTCGCTACGGTATAGTCCAGCCCGGCAAATTGTATTGCTTCTGCACTTGTCGGATAGTCCTGTATGACCTGGCCTAAGCCATGCCATGCTTTTTCTTTCACGCTGAAAAAACTGTGTTGCCCTGTCTGTTCGTTAAAATTGATGTTATGTGCCATAATTTGCTACCCAGCTTTAATTTCTATCCCGCAGGCGGTACTGCTGCGGTTTGATGAATGATTGATTTTTCAGAATGGTAAATCCTCTAAAGGCTCCGTGATTTCAGCCGCAGCGGGAATAGTTTCTTTTGTGGCTCCGGTAGTAGCTGCATTAGATTTGCCATGCAGTTTAACATTGTTGACATGAAAATTCAAACTGGCTTTGGCTTCGCCTTCGGCGTTTGTCCATGCGTTTACGCTGACACGACCATAACACTCTACCAATGCGCCTTTGGTTAAATAGGGTGCAATGCCCGGATTCAACCAATACGAGCAATTAAAGTAGGTTGCCACCTTCACGGCCATTTCGCTGCCTTTGGGTTTGTAACTGTCATTCACGGCCACCGAAAAATTGATTACCTGCCGTCCGTCTTTCAGGGTGCTGACTTTCGCATCCGCTGTGATTCTTCCTGTGATTTCCATAACTTTTAAAGTTTTAATGATGAAAAAAAATTGTTTTGTAAAAGAAAAAGGGAAAAAAGAAAGCTCTTCCCCCAGGCGGTTGCGCAGGAAGCAAAAAGGAAACGGAATAAATAGTATCTGGAAGAATCAGGGAAAGTATTTGTTTATGCCGTAGTCTTTTTGCCAACTAACAGCATTATCTATCGCAAATGCCTTTCTTCGCTTTCGCATTTGCCCCGGTTTCTTACAAAACACGCATCTCCTTATACCAGCAGTTCCGTTACTTCAATTTCAAGAGGAATCAGCAAGAAAAGCATTTCAACTGTTCGCAGATGACCATAAAAAAAAGTGCATTCCCATTTTTGGAAATGCACTTTTCAAAGCGACTTTAGTTACTTAATTATTTATGGCCGCCATATTGTTCATCACTTACCTGTTCCATCCAATCTACCACTTTCCCATTCAGGTGTTCCTGTATGGCGATATGCGACATGCCGATGGTGGCGGTTGCTCCGTGCCAGTGCTTTTCGTTGGGTTCAAACCAAACGACATCACCGGGGTGGATTTCCTGAATAGGTTCTCCTTCCTTTTGCACCCAACCTGTACCGGATGTAACAATCAGGGTTTGACCGAGGGGATGTGTATGCCAGGCGGTTCGGGCACCTGGTTCAAAAGTGACAGTAGCGGCCGCACCCCGCCGGGCTTCATTGGCGGCAAATAAAGGGTCAATGCGTACGGAACCGGTAAACCAGTCTCCGGGGCCTTTTGCTGAAGGCTGCGATCCTATTTTTGTTATGTTCATTATGATTTAATTTTTGTGGGTGAAAAACTATCCAATTAAAGAAAAAAATCACATTCATTTACCACTGTAAACAGGAAACTTACTTGCGTCTCCGTAGTCTGCAATCTGTTTAATATTCTTTAAACTTTCCATGTCGGCATCAGCAATTTCAAAATCCACGGCAGCATTTGTTTTCATGTGCTTAGGGTTTGCTGTTTTTGGAATTGGGAGTAAACCCAATTGCAGGCAATATCGAATGCCTATCTGCGGTATTGAGACCTTGTATTTCTCAGCGATAGCCTTTACATCTGCATTCTTCATTAATTCACCATGCCCGATAGGCGAATAGGCTTCAACAAGTATTCCATTTTGTTGGCAATATTCGATCAGCTCAACTGGTGTATTGCTGATGTGGGCCAATACCTGGTTCACCATTGGTTTAACAGAGCAGGATTTGAGAATATTGTCAACGTCGGCGATTTCAAAATTAGAAAGACCAATTGCTTTCAGCTTCCCGGCTGTATAAGCTTCTTCCAGCGCTTTCCAGGCTTCCCGGTTGCCTTCAAAAAATGGCTCACTTTCTTTGAATTTTGCCCAGGGTTTGGGGCTGTGAATGATCATCATGTCAATGTAATCAAGTCCTAAAGTTTGCAACGATTGATCAATAGCTGTAACGGCTTCTTTATAAGTCTTTATTTCTGCTGCAAGCTTTGTGGTTACAAATAATTTGTCTCTGCTTGCTTCAGCCGTTTTGATGCCTTCACCGATCCCGTTTTCATTGCCGTATGCCTGTGCGGTATCAATAAGGCGGTAGCCAATTTGTACGGCATCCCTTACGGCCTGTGCCGCATCTTTGTTTTCAATAAACCAGGTTCCCAAACCCAGCTTTGGAATGGTAACGCCATTGGACAGCGTATAGTTTTCTTCTAAAATCATTGTCGTATGCTTTTACGTTTTTTATTTTTATTTGCTTTTATATTCCTCATCGGTGACGGGTTGTAACCATTGCACGATTCCTTTTTCTGTATTCGGCACGATATACAATTGTTGCAGGCCGGTATCCGGACTGGCGCCATGCCAATGCTCCGCGCCAGGCGGACATTGAACTACGTCTCCTTTATGTAATAGTTGTTTAGGCTGTCCTTTAATCTGGTGAAAGCCCACGCCATCCGTAATAATCAAAATCTGGCCGGCAGGATGTGTATGCCAGTTGCTTCTTGCGCCGGGTTCAAAGTAAACGTTGCCAACTAAGGTGGTATAAGTACTGTCATTGGGAACTAAACCCATGTTCCAGGCTTTGCCCGTAAAGTTCCCTGCCGGGCCTAATTCACCTTTTGGAAAAATGTTATACAATTCACTACCCGCCGTTTCTTTTGAAGCTTTTTCCCTACAGCCCAATAATGCTACCGAAAGAAAAACAAGTACGACCAATAATAATGAATTGCTTTTATTCAATCTCATATTGTCTTTATTATGGTTAGGAAATGAGTTCCATTTTTACGGTTATTGAACCGTTACGCTTCAGTGCTTCAATGCCTTCGTCAATTCTGCCCAGTGGCACCAGTCCGCCTGCATAACCAAAGCCTTTATAAAAAATAGCCAGGTTACCCCAGGGAGCATAGTAGGTTATATCACCCACGGAGGGCTTATAACCTGCGGGTGCACCGGCGGTGTTCAGGGGCCTGGGCAGGTCGCTTATCTTTTCTGTAGCTGCGTAATCCGTTAAGTTCATGGTGAGTGGTAACAAAGACAAAAAATCATTGGCGGCTGCGCTCTGGTTCATCGTCGCAGTCAACACTGTTTCGCCAGCTGTTATCCGGACTATCCGGTTTACATGCACATTTTTCATACCACAAAACTATGGGGTTTGGCGGCCCCGCCGGTACGATAATCAAACCGATGAATAAGAAAATCAAACAAACCGGGTACGAAGCGCAGAGGGATTTGTTCCGGTAAGCTTTTTAAAGAAGTTATTGAAATAGGTAGGATACTCAAAGCCCAGGGCATAAGCTATTTCTGAAGTTGTCCAGTCAGTATGTTGCAGCAACGCTTTTGCTTCAGCAACAATACGTTCGGTAATATGCGTGGTCGTTGACTTGCCGGTCACCTCTTTTACAGAGCGGTTGAGGTGGTTAACATGCATGGCCAGTTTATTGGCAAACTCCTGCGCCGTTTTTAATTGCAAAGGACTGCTCGTACTTTCAATTGGGAACTGCCTTTCCAGCAATTCCAGGAACACTTTTGTGATACGGACTGCTGCACTGCTTTGCTTATGATAGTTTTCCGAAGGCTGCATTTTCAATGCCTCATGCAGTATTAAATGGATGTAGTTTCTTATCAGGTCCGCTTTGTTTACATAATCACCCGTTTGCTCGGCAATCATACGCTGAAATAACGTATTTAGAAAATCCCTTTGACTGTTGGATATGGTTAGTATGGGGGTTCCGTCTATTCTAAATAAAGGCGATTGCTGCAAGCGCTCGGCCCGATCGGAAAGATTTAGGAACTCTTCTGAAAACAAACAGGTATAGCCCCGATACGATGTTGAAATAGTCTCCCATGAATAAGGAATATGGGGATTACCAAAGAATAAAATCGTCCCTTCCTGCTCAAAACTCCTGTCGGCGTAGTGAATGATGCTTTTGCCGGTGGTGAGGCAGATCTTGTAAAAATCTTTCCGACTGTACCGTCGCACTTCATTGCTGTCCTGTTCAATCTGAAAGACCTTGAAGCCTTTTAGCTTCAATTCATCATTGAAGGCAGAAACGGAGCGGGTATTTTTAACAGGCATAATGCAAAAGTAAGAAATTCAAACAAATCACCGGGATGGAACAGGTTTCTTATACCGCATCCATTCTCTGCTATTTTAGCAACATACCCGGCTGCCCATTGAGCGGAACGATGAATGGATTGCGACGCAACAGGCGATGCCATGAAATGCAAAAGCCGGTAACAAAACATTCCTGAAAAAATCAGGACAATAATGCTTCTTTGTATTGGCGAAGTGTAGTGAGGACAACTTGTAGGATGCCTCTCATGGAATGATCAAGAGAAGAAAGACCGTTTAGTTTGAAGGTTTGAAAGGCATCCCGTAAAGGCTGAAATTTTTCTTCGCCTTTATCTAAATGAATGCCGCCTCTTACATAAGCGTAGAATTTTAAAATATCCTGTACTGTATAAGGTTGCTGTAAAAAGTAAAAGCATTTGAATTTTAAAAAAGCGTCTTTCTTTAACTCCGCAGGATTCAGCGAAAGCGAAGGATTGATTTCTTTCCATTCCAGCACCGGTAGCAGATCATCTGGCCGGTCATGCCATGGATCGTTATTGACCCGGTAGGTGATCGGTAATTGCTTCTCTTTGTTCAATACATCAATCAAAGGTGCGGAATCAAGCAATAAATAACGAAGCGTGGCACTTGCGTCAATGAGTGAATAGTTAGAAAGTTCGCTGTGAAAGCTTTCTAACTCACGAAATTTTCGTGCGAACATCAATTTATAATGTCCCATACTATGCTCCATGATCCGATTCCGATGAATTTATCTTAGGAAATGATAATTTATGGGCTATTTCTCACCAATCGGGATTAATGAACTTCCTTTTCCTTTCTTCCTCCCCACTTTTCAGTTCGTAAGCAATTTGTTGTTTTATATAGGCTTTGATAGGGATCAGATCGAGCTGATTCTGGGCTTTCTCAGTAAACACCATAATGTTTTGCCATTCTTTGGCATGAAGTTCACCGATAATTGTCTCCCCATTGTACATCCCACCGTTGCCTCGCCAATATATCTCCCGGAAAGTACCCAAATCGGTATTCAGGGAAAGGTAATGCAGAAATGCAGTTTCAAAGAAATCAGGAAAGTGATGCCGAACAATATCAAAGATGGCATTCATTTTATTTGTATCGGTATTGTACAAGCTGATGTAATCAAGAATAAAAGTTTTTGCCCTATCCTTCTGTGCACCACTAAGGTGACTAAATAGGATATTTAAAGAATATTCACCGATCCCAAAATAGGGGTTATGCTCAACAATCAGGTTGGCAGCCTTCTTAATAATTTCTGAGTGGTTTTCCAAATCCCATAAAAATGGCAGATGATTATGCGTATTCCGGTTATGCCAGTCCTTGTTAGTATAAAACTCGCTTAAGTAGGTAAATAGAAAATTTTCATCTTGCTCAATTATAGTTTTAAGACCGTTTCGTTCAAGGTCAAAAAGATTGCTTAGCTTTTCCTGTTGAATATATGCCTTACCGACAAGCGCTGTGTCATTGACAAATTTCGAATACTTTTCAAAAAAGTGAAATGATAACCTGATGGCGAGCTTTTCATTTTCAATTTTAGTCACAACTATATTAAGAGCGGTTTGAACAATATCCTTGTCAACAGGTAGGAATTTCTCGATACTCTCAAAGCGCAAATAAGAAATAGGGACGTCAACAGAATTTAAAGTTGAAATCAGTTCATCTCTAAAGTATTCATCACAAAATGCCTGGGGAAGGCAATCAAAGAAAGAAAGCTGCCAGTAAACCTTATACTCGTGTACCCATGAACTGAGAAGATTCCAAAGCCTTTTTATCCAATCTTCTCCGGCCTGCATAATTGCATTTACAGGCTTATAAAGTGGGTTTAATCCCGGGGGATAATTTTGAAAAAGGCTTGCCAGTAACTGAAAGCCCAGCTCGTGATTACGGATAAACGTTTCTTCTGCAATAATATCTAGGGACTGATAAATACCCCATCCATTATTGCCTTCAAGGGATAAAGTATTTTGAATCGCTTTATGCAACTCAACGAATTCAGTTTGATCTTTAAACTGAAATGATGCTCTGATATCTTCTTCTTTCAGTTTTTGAAAATCCTCATATTTTTCAAAGTCATAATCCTGCTTACCCCTGACCCTGTTCCAGTCGAGCTTACGGAAGTATTCATATTCTTTACTTATAAAACGTTCGTTTAATTTTTGATAACTTCTGTCAGCAATGTCCTCCCTGTTTAGCCATCTTACAAACTCACGAACAAAGTAAATGTTCTCAAAAGAGGAAGGATCGAGCTTGGCGTCGATAAACGGTATTATAAAAGAAAGATCGAATTTTAAGATTTCAGGAATGGCTTTTTCAAATCCCGGCTTAAACTTTTTTAAAACGGCAAGCACTTCCTGCGGATACTTCTCATAAGAATCAAAAAGCGCAACCCATATCTTCTTTCTAAAGTCTTGTGTGACCTCGTAGAATGGCAAGGGATACTGGTAAAAAGTAATTGTATTGTTTCTTCCTCCCTTTGTGATTTGAAAATGATGCCCAAGGAAGGTCTGTGCCAATGCAAAAAAGGCCGATACAAAATGAGGTTTTCCTTCTTTAAAGTTCTTAATAAGCAGATCAAAGAGTTTTACTTGCCTGATAAAGCCTGAATGTTCATCAGGCTCGTCAAAAAGAATCTTTTCCCGAATCCTACGTATTAGTTCAGGAAGTTTCTCAGGCTTTTTCCTGCAATACTCAAATGCCAGTTCTAAAGAAGAGGTGAAACTCTCTGTTGGGTGGTCAAATAAGTGAATAAGGAAATCCAGCGTCTTATCTCTGTCCCAAACAAAGGCATTCATCTCATAGTCACTATCGTAAGATCCACCTTCCGGCTCTGGCAGGTCTTTTATTCGTTTATAGAAATAGGCCAGCATTTTCTCTCTTTTATAAAACCAGAACAGAGAGAAGAATTCCATTGCATTTTCTTCATTATTTGAATTTGAATAGAGGTATTCATCCAGGGTGCCATTTATTTTTTCAAAGACATTTTCATATCCGAATGAATTGTTGGACGGAATAATAGTATCTGAGAATCGCTTTTTCCAGGCAGGGAAATAATTAAACAATAATATTCTGAACGGCAAGATTTCGTCCTTGATAAACACCTTATAAAAGAAATATGTTGCCATCACTTGTTCGGAAACCCGTGCATGGCTATACTGCACTTCCAGAAGTTCCCGTTTGTGAAGCTCGTCAATAGCTTCGTTGAATTCGTAGTAGTCAATGTCAAAGTCTTTCAGAAGCGTTGTAATGAAAGGTTTATCAGTCCTGTTGATGGTAAAGAAAAAAGAAACAATGCCGAGTGTTTCTGTTAGCGTTTTATTGGTGAAGATATCCGAGTCTTTGATAAAGGTTTGAAAATAAGAATCGTACAAATCTGAGATGTCGCCCAACAAAAAAAGCTGTTGCTGCTCTTTGGCTAACCTTGCTGCCATTACAGCAAGGCGTGCATTCCCATCTGCCAGTTCAATAATTTTCTTCTGATATTTTGGATTTAAAATCTGAAAGGAATCGCTTTTAACGATATCAGTAATTTCCTGATCGCTGAATTTGTTTATGGTAATTTCGTGCGGGCTAAATTCCGAACATTCATTTTTCACATCATTGAATGCATAGCTCCGGACAGTGATTAATAATTTAATATTACCCTTTCTTCTTTCCTTGAATACTCCGAGGATCTGTTTGAAATTTAGAAGTTGCCTGTTAGCATCGTCAACCAACAAGACATAATCTTTGTCGGTTTGAAGGTGAATGCGCAGATCTTCGCCGATATCCATATCTTTTTTTGAGACTGCAAAAGCCGTATAACAGGGATTGGCCGCCAGGAAATTGTTCAGGGATTCAATTGCTATTTTGGTTTTGCCAACGCCAGGAAAACCTGAAAGAATCACGATGTTATTGGCCAAAAGATGGTTGTCAATATCTTTTAATTCATCCTTGCGATGCAAAAATTGATTGTTCAGCGGAGTAGAAAGTTTTCCAGCTTTATTATCATACTCTTCAATAAAATTTTGTAGTGGTAAAAGCTGTCCTGTATCCAATGGAATACCTAAAATATCCTTGGCAAGGATCAGGTACTTGGAATAAATCTCAAGTGCCAGCCAATCAAGACCGATTAATTCAATACGAATGTTTTTAGATTCGGCATATTTGGTTATTTCTGTTTCTTCCGCTACATCCAGCCGCGAGTTAAAACAAATAATGATCTTGCTGACATCAGCGGCGGGTATCCCGGTTTTTGATTCATCCAGGCACTTATCAATATCATCTTTGATTTTTGCAACAAGTCCTTCCTCTTTTGTGGTATATTCCACATAACGCAGGCTGCCGTCTGCTAATCTAAAAAAAGTATCAGGCGTGCCTTTTACTGTCTTTTGTTTTCCTAATTGGCTGCCGGTGCGGTTAATGCTTGCCAGTTGCTGCTCTCTTAATGCGAGGTACACATCACACAAATTCTGAAATGCGGCGCTGTCAATTCCGATAAGTTGTTGTTCTATAAGTTTAAGCCTTCCGTTCATAGTGAGAATTTTAAAGACCGCCCTTGATGGATCACCAAGAACGGCCTGTTAAATTAGCAATGACTATTTACCGCCGTATTTCAGTCCGGTAGGCCTGAAATTGAACGTTGGATTTTTCTTTGGTGCAGGGTGGCCTGTAGCTGTCTGTGCAATCGTAGCCACTCTCAAAACCTCGACAGTTTCAATGTTATTGTCATTCCAAATCGGAGCATCAGACCCCCAGTAAATCCTATGTACAGGATGTCCGTTGGTCGTTTTTCCCACTACATAGGTTCCCTTGCCCGTCCTAAGGGAAACGAATTCACCCTTCTTTACATGTATTGCGGGAAATCTGAAGTAGTGCCTGAAAAGATTTGAAAGGTCACCATTTGTATCAAATGTTCTGTCAACAACTGCGTAGTCGTGCAGGTTGATGTTCTCGGTGGCTTCCAGCAGAAGGTATTCTTCAGAAGCATCACCATCCTTTTTTAGATTGTCTATTCTTAAACTCATTTTTTGAATTTTTATTTGTCATAAATGACTGTTTTTATTAGTCCTCGCTTTGGTACATCACCTCTCGTAGCAGCTCGGTTCTCTCCGGGATATGACAAAAAATGAGTTGGAAAAGATTTGGTTGCTATTTTTAGATTCCTATCTTCGTCCTGTCTAATTAAACATCTCCTGCCTGAAGGGGTGAACAGCCCCCGAAGAATGTACAATCCGGTACATGGTTTCTTCTCTATTCATTGTTCCGCTAATAGTTGTTTTCAGGCGTCAAAAAATCTGCCTTCATGCTTTTACCTAAGCAAAGGTGTAAAAAAGTCAGTTGACGCAAATGGATTTTGTCCAATAATACCCACAAAGGGGTTGTTTGCGACACTCACTACTGTCAGCGAACTCCTATTAGTCAATTCGCTGTCAATTTTGGCAGTGTTTCCTTCTTTTTGGCCCAGTATATATAGATATAAATATGCAGAAAAGTAGAAAAAGTCCTCCTGGCAGGTTAACTCATCCACCGCAAGTGAGAATAAAAGGGACAGCCTATAGTATATTATACATCAAAATCAATTGATTTTCAAATTTTTACCTTAAAAACTTTAAAAATTATTATTCTTGGCCAGAATAAACTTTTAAAGTTTAAAACGAAGCAATAAAGGGCGGTTTTTCACCTTCCAAATTAATAATATCGGGTTGATGGGATTTTTAACCTGGTAGGTTAAAATGGCGGGGAAACTGTAGGAGCAGAATGGGTAGAATGATCAGCCGGTAAGGGTCAGAAAGCTAATAATTCCTGCCTCTTCAGTTCATTCCACACCAGCATCTTTTGCATATAAGCCGGGTGCTGTAATTTCTTATACATTGCTTTATTTCCTTTGTCTGCACTCTTCCAGTCATCGAGGTATTTATCTTCTACTTCACTATTCATTTTCATTTTGCGGCGAACAATCAGGCTGGCAATGATCCACAGATCAATGATGTTTTCCGGTTCGATAATCAGGTTATCGGCATTGAAAACATTCTTATCTACACCTTCTGTCAAATCTTCAAAAACTTCCATATTGGTATCGGAAACGCATACCCATTTATCCAAGGCTTTTGCTTCTGCTTTGGTCAGGGTATTATGCAAAAAACCAATGATCAACCGGGCGACTTTCACGCTAATGAACTGCTCTTCGTGTTTCATGGTTAAAGGTTTGCAACAAAATTGGCTATATCCTGTAAGAAATAATTGCGCAAATGGAAGTATTTATTATTCGAATGGATTTTTTCATAGATGCTTTGGCTTATCCATGATACTTGATGGCCAACCGGTAAGTTTTTTGCTTAACCGCTATTTCTTCTTCGCTGCTTTCTTTTTGGGTGTTGCTTTCTTTGCTTTCGGGGAGATCAAGCTTTGCAGACTTTGTATCTTAGATTGCAATTCATCGAACGTAATAATCTCCACATCCTTACTATTGCTTCTAAATAGTTCAAATGCTGATTTCTGCCCAGCGCTTAAACTGTTCAGGCTACCAATCATCACTACTGATTTCGAGTTAAAGGTTTCCAATGCTCCTAAATGCGCACTCTTCGCCTTCAGTGCATAATATTCTTTCTGAAAATTATCACGCTGGTTCAATACCTGGACTACGGCACCGCTTAAATCTTTTGTTGCGCTGAAGACATCCGTTCCCCTGTATGCTTTGCTTTCCACCAAAGCAGTGAGGTGAGTTTTTATTTCAAGAAACGAAACATTATTTGAAAGATCATTTTTAATAAAGAAGTCATTTAGCTTTCCATTCTTATTGTCCAGCGCTCTGCCGCCTACAAAGGCTTCGTCCTGGAAAAGCACAATTGGTTGCGCAAAAATGGACGAAAAGATCCAGTTATTTGCTTTCAGGAATGTTTGCCATTTTTTTTCAAGTGTAGGAGTATGCGTTTTTGTAGTTATGAATGTGTTGAACTTTGTCAGAGTATCTGCGATATATTTATTATCAATAACTTCCTTTGTTTTTGCCAACGCATCTTTAGTTAAGAAATCTGTTTTAAGCGATAACTTTTCGAACAATTCCTTTATGGCGTTTTTATCCTTGTCAGAAAACTCTGTAATATCATTGCCCCAGCTTGATAGTGATAATGCCAGCGAATTGGAAGAGTATGTCTTTGGTGGCTTGGCGACTACAGTAGGGAATAACAAATTAAGGCTGATTTGTACAGCCAGGTTTAATTCAGCTCTATTTCGTTGGAATACGCTACTCATTGATCCTTGTAAGTCTTTCAGATTTTGTTCATTCAGATGGAGTGTAAAAGATTTTTTATCTAATGCGGTTTTCCCATTTTTTTCAATGATTATTGTTTTAATTTGAAATTTTTCTCCCAACCAATAGGCAATAGGATTGAGGGTTTTTGTAAAGCCATAACCATAGGTTACGGCTTTAATAATCCCAACAGGGAGTTTTTTCTTAAAGCCTTTGTAAATAATCTTTTCAATGGTATCGTACTTCTGACCACCAGTAAACCCACGGGGATAATGAATTTCTGTATCTTCTTTTTTATATACTTCCCGTGAAAGTTGGTTAATCTTATTGTCCGAATCAACATAATGAAAAACATCCTTTGTTGTAGTACTTTTTTTCAGTTGTTCACCTTTTACAGCAGCCATAAGTAAGGTTTTTATTTCTCTAATACATATAAAGTTATTGCTATTTAATCAAGGACGATAAAGGATATTCGGTCAGAGGTGGGAGTTTATCAAAACTATACAAGCCTCTATAGTTTCCTGTATTTCTACTCTTTATACCAATACGTGCAACTTATGCTCCCCGGCGGTTGTCTGCACAAATAAAGGGTTTTCCTTATTTTTAGCCAGTGCAAGGTTTGCATCCATACGATGAACAGGAAGTCTTGCGGCAGGTGGCTGCCGGCAGTGAACCCGCTTTCCGACAATTGTTTTATCACTACCGGCCGCGCCTAATTGCTTTTGTATTAGGTCTTTCCCGGTCGGCAACGGCTGCCGAAGACATTGTGCACGACGTATTCCTGAATATCTGGAAAAACCGAGCGCAGCTCCCGGAGGTGCGGAATCTCAGCGGCTACCTCTTCCAGGCCGTCCGGTACGCGGCCCACGACCAGTTTCAGCGACGGGCCAAAGAAAAACTCATTTTGGCCGAATTGCACCGGGAGGAATATGGCGGGGACAAACAACAGGAAACCCTGACCCTGCAGGCGGTACAGGCGTTCCTGAAAGAGAGTTTGGGCAAGCTGACCCCCCAGCAACGTAAAGTCTTCCTGCTCAGCCGGGAAACGGGGCTTTCCCATGCCCAAATCGCCGAAAAACTGGGCATTACGACCCGAACGGTCAGCAACCATATCACCGAGGCCCTGCACATCCTGCGGGGGGAAATCGGGGCCTTTTATGGCGCCTGGGCGGTGGCTCTTTTTGTACTTCACGGCCTTAGCTAAAAAAAAACCGCCTTTTTTCTGGTTGTACCGCCTCGCTCGGCACTCTATCTCTGGGTAAGCCTTATTTTTTATTGAATTTATTCTCATGGAACAGTCCCGCCTATACTATTTATTTGACCGCTATACCACCGGTACCATCACCTCGCAGGAGGAACTGGAACTGGCTGCCTATGCGGTTGATCCTGCCTACGATGATGCTATTGCCGCACTGGAAGCCCGTTATTGGGAATCGCTCAAAGATCCCGCTGACCCATTGCCGGGAAGCGCCGACCAATCCCTCCGGACCATTCTTCCGGGTCGGGTAATTTCCTTGCGCAGGCGGATAAAGGTTGCGGTAGCAGCCGCTTCTATTGTACTACTGTTCGGATTGGGGTACTACTTCTTCTTTTCCAATACGAATCGTCCACCAAAGGAACTGGTGCAGGCGCCTGTCGCCAAAGATGTGGAAGCTCCCCGGGTGACCAAGGCTACCATTACGCTGACGAATGGCCAACGGATTTCGGTGGACAGCCTTACTCAATTGACACAAAAAAATGTGGCGCTTATCAAAACCGCCGACGGCCAGCTTGTTTATAGCGGCCATACCAGCGAGGTAGCTTATAACACTGTCAACAATCCCAGGGGAAGCAAGGTGATTGACATGACGCTTGCGGACGGCACGCATTTCTGGCTGAATGCCGGTTCTTCCATTACCTATCCGCTTTCCTTTACCGGCACGGAAAGAAAGGTATCCATCACGGGGGAAGCCTATTTTGAAGTGGCGCATGACGCCAGCAAACCTTTTATCGTCAGCAAAGGTGGAACCGCCATACAGGTATTGGGTACGCATTTTAATGTCAATGCTTACGATGATGAAGCGAGCATTAACGTGACGCTACTGGAAGGTTCCGTAAAAGTGATACAGGGAAATAATAATCGAATATTGAAGCCCGGGCAACAAGCGCAAATTACCAATACTATAACGGTGGTCAATGATGCCGACCTGGAACAGGTGATGGCCTGGAAAAACGGGCAGTTCAAGTTCAGCCGTACCGATCTGAAAATAGTCATGCGGGAAATCGGCCGGTGGTATGATGTAGACGTCAACTATGAAGGCAACATTCCGGTACAGTTATACAACGTGGACGTTCCGAGAAAAGTGAATGTCTCGGAAGTGTTGAAAGGGCTGGAATATACAGGAGCGCATTTTACCATTGAAGGCAAAAAGATCACGGTCCGACCCTAACCAAAAGTTCTTTGTCAGCCCAAATAAAAATCCCGCCAACGGCTAGGAAGGCGGGACGAGTCGTTTGAGTTGACCCCATATAAACAATTTGGAGACTGCTTATTATTTCATCAACCCAAACAAACAAAGTTATGCAAAATGCACTTTGGGGCGCCCGGTCATTATTGGCGGGCACACCAACCAAAAAACTGCTGCGGATTATGAAACTCACAGCTATCCTCTTACTCACGGCTTGCCTGGCGGCAAGCGCCAAGGGCCATTCCCAACATGTGACACTCACATTGAAGGATGTGCCACTGGAGAAGGTGTTTGCCGAAGTAAAACGGCAAACGGGATATGGTTTTGTTTACAAAGCCGATCTCTTGCAAAATGCTTCACCGGTTTCCCTTTCTGTCAAGGATGTCCCCCTTCAGCAGGCGCTTGACCTGTGTTTCAAGGATCAGCCCCTGACCTATAAGATCTTCCAGGGCTTTATCGTAATAAAAGGCAAGGATGACCCGGAAAATGTTGATGCCGATTCACCGCCTCCACCTATTGATGTACACGGCAAGGTTGTAGATGAGACAGGTGAGCCGGTAGTCGGCGCCAGCGTACAAGTGAAAGGAAATAAAAATAAAGGAACGAGTACAGATGCCAACGGTGAGTTTACCTTGAAAGGTGTAGATAACAATGCCACCCTTGTTATCAGCGCAGTGAACATTGTAAGCTTTGAAGTAAAGGTGAATAACCGAACTGACCTTGCTACGCTTTCTGCAAAAATTAAAGTTGCCGAAGGCGAGGAAGTAACAGTAAAATATAGCACGGGCTATCAGGAGATACCGAAGGAAAGAGCTACAGGTAGCTTTGATTTTATTGACAACAAAACATATAATAGAGGAGTTTCAACCGACATAATAAGCAGGTTGGAGGGGCTCGCAAACGGCGCTTATTTTAACAAAAATGCATCTGGAGGAATATTCATAAGGGGCACCAACAGCCTTACCTTGTCCTCTCAACCTTTAATTGTCGTTGATAATTTTCCATTTAAAGGTGACATTAATGCTATCAACCCTGATGATATAGAATCAGTAACCATACTTAAAGACGCTGCTGCTGCCTCTATCTGGGGTTCACAAGCTGGCAACGGGGTTATCGTATTAACCACCAAGAAAGGAAAATACAACCAACCATTATCTCTTTCGCTGAATGCAAATACGACTATTGGCGCAAAGCCTGATATTTTTGCCTCAAGAAATTTTATTAACTCCAATGACTTTATTAACGTCGAGCAATTTTTATTTGCTCAAGGGTTTTATAATAGCGATCTGACTTCATACGATTACAGAGTTATTTCCCCTGTCGTACAGATATTAGCCGATCAACGAAATGGATTAATTGATGCTGCCGCCGCGAAACAAAAAATTGATGCTTACCGGAATCTGGATAATAGGGCACAAATAAAAAAATACTTGTACAGTGTTCCGATTAATCAGCACTATGATCTTTCTCTTTCAGGCGGAAGTCAAACAATCAACTACTTTATTTCTGCAGGGTTTGATAAAAACCAAGATCAAGGTGGCGTTCAGATGACAAATTTATCCCGCGAAACCATTCACTCCATAGTAAACCTAAAGCCGTTAAAGGGACTAAATATTCAAATAGGATTAGATTATGGACATGCGGATAATTCGTCGAATGCCTCTGTACCATTCACACCTGGCGGCGGGAAAGGTACTTACTATCCTTACGCCATGCTTGCCGATAACCAGGGTAATCCCTTGGTTTTGCCCCGTGATTATGCCCAATATTTTAAAGACACTGCCGGAAATGGTAAACTATCGGACTGGAATTACAGTCCACTTGAAGAGGCTCGTTCTGGAAGCTCCTTAAGAAATCAAACAAACGACCTGCGATTTAATTTAGGGTTGAACTACGAATTGAATAAATATTTTACTGCTGGATTAAGTTATCAGCATACTTGGGAAGATAACCCCAATAAAACCATTCAGTCTGCCAATTCTTATTATGTAAGAAACCTAAGTAACCAATTTGCTCAACCTGATGGTCAAGGAGGATATTACTCGATTGTTCCACAGGGAGGCATAGTAAATGGAGGATTCAGTACTGTTTCAGCCGACCAAATAAGACCACAAATCAATTTTAATAAACGCTGGAGAGAAAAGCATCAATTGACAGCAATTGGATTTATTGATATCAATCAAACCAAACAGGCTGCTACTTATATGGCTACACTGTATGGATATAACGAGAGTAATTTAACTACCGTGCCAGTTAGTTATACAACGGGATACCCTTTGTTTGATGGGCTTGGCTACGGTGTGCTTTCTGGTGGGGGAGGCTTTACTGAAACCATTAATAGGACTGTTTCTTTTGGTTCGAACTTTGGTTATAGCTATTTGGATAAATATTTCATTTCTGCGAGCATCCGAAAAGATGAATCGAATATATTCGGTGCAAACACCAATAACAGGGGCATTCCCCTTTGGTCAAGTGGGATAAAATGGCTGCTTTCTAAGGAATCTTTTTATAAGTCAAAAGCGTTTCCTACGCTTTCACTCCGCGCTACTTATGGTTACCAAGGTAATTCAAGTAATCAACTGTCTGCTTTATCTATAATATCTTATCAAGGAACGGCAAATTATACAGGATTACCTTTCGCATATGTTCCATTTCCATCCAATCCCGATCTTCGGTGGGAAAAGGTTGGACAATTAAACGTTGGTCTAGATTTTTCAACGAAAAACAATATCATATCAGGCAGTCTGGAGGTTTTCCACAAAAAAAGCATTGACTTACTTAGTTCAGCCCCCGTTGATCCGACATCAGGATTCGCTCTACTAACAAAAAACACAGCGAATATGGTCGGGCATGGAGCGGACTTGCAATTAACTTTTAACGTTGGGCAGCACTCGAAATTTCAGTGGACCTCTACCCTGAATATGAGTTACATAAAGAATCGGGTGACAAAATATCTTTTAAAGTATTCTCCATCCGGTTATATTAATAGCGGTGGATTGGTACCAATAGAAGGACATGATCCATATGCCATTATCAGCTATCGCTTTGCTGGCTTAGATCCTACCAACGGCGATCCACTTGGATGGGATGCAAATAAGCAAATTAGTAAAAACTATCAAAGTTTAGTTAGCCCGAATAGCTTTGACGAATTAGTTGAGCAAGGGACAGGCAGACCGCCATTTTTTGGTAGTTTTTATAACACTTTCACCATTGGGCATCTCTCATTAAGTCTTGGAATATCCGGTAAGTTCAACTATAATTTTCGAAAATCAACCATTAGTTATACCGATTTATTTAACAGCTGGGCGCAAAACAGTGATTTTATCAACCGCTGGCAAAATCCAGGGGATGAGAAAATTACTACCATTCCTTCAATGATCTACCCTGCAAATTCAAATAGAGACAGGTTTTATCAGCAATCAGATGCAACAATTTTGAAAGGTGACCTTATAAGATTAGAGGATATGAAATTATCCTATGATGTTCAAAGGCTACGTATTTCAAAAAAATATGCCGTCAAAAATCTCTCTGTATATGTATATGCCCAGCATTTAGGTTTGTTATGGAAGGCGAATAAGGAAGGAATCGATCCTGATGCCGGTAGTTCATGGCCAGTACCAACACAAATTTCATTTGGAATTCGGTCGAAGTTTTAATATAGAAAACAATGACTCACAAATTAAAAGTTTACAATATGAAAAATATTAAATACAGTATTTATGTTTTTTCTGTGCTGTTCCTTTTATCATTAATGTCATGCAAGAAGTTTTTGGATGAACAGTCTGATAAAAGCCGCACAATACCGACTACCATTCAGGACGCTCAAGCCATACTGGATGGAAATTCAAATATGAATATCTACCCCAATATAGATGATGGTTCTTTAATGTCAGATGAGTACTTTATACTTGATACTTATTTTGACAGATTGAAGCCTAATATAATGGCTGAGATGACTTGGGATCCGAACGTTTTAGGTGATGACAATACATGGAAATCTTGTTATGCTGCTATAGTTACTGCTAACGTAGCCTTGGAGACACTAAACAAAATTTCGCCAAAGGCAAATGAGATTGATGCCTATAATCTTGCCAAAGGTGGAGCTTTTTTCTTTAGAGCATATGTACATTATCAACTGGCTTTAGTTTACAGCCTTCCCTATCAAACTTCAACTGCTAATCAAGAATTAGGAATTCCCTACAAAGCGACTTCTGATATTAACGAGCCAACCATCAGACCGACATTAAAAGACACTTATCAAAAAATAATAGATGATCTTAAGGAGGCAGCAAGCTTACTTCCCATCTCAGCAAACTTTCAAACGAGACCAATAAAGCCGGCTGCTCTCGGTATGCTCGCAAGGGTATATTTGTCAATGAATGATTATCAGAATGCGTATGATTTCGCTGATTCAGCATTACGGATGAATAATACTTTGTTGG
Organism: Sphingobacteriales bacterium 44-61; assembly: GCA_001898405.1. GTDB lineage: Bacteria > Bacteroidota > Bacteroidia > Chitinophagales > Chitinophagaceae > Terrimonas_A. The sequence continues at coordinate 3,062 of MKTW01000017.1, read as the reverse complement.
ACTTTAATCAAATTAGCTTGCCAAGCCCCTCGTCAACCGCCAATCCAATACCGGATTTTGCGGCGAGCATTACTCAGTATAATCCTGAAGTTTTGTTTTGGGCGAAATGTTCCTCGAGAGCCGCATATTTCTCATCCACTAACGGCATTTGTGACACGGTACTTTACGCATCCTACGCTGCTAATGATCTGAGAAAGTTCTTATACTTTTTTAAAAGAAATGACGGGAAGCCTAATACCTATGGTTTCCGAGGTGGGTACCTTCAATCTGCGGCACAGCCTTTTGCTGGAGTAGCAACAGACGAAATTTATTTAATTCGAGCGGAATGCGCTGCACGTTTAGGTCATGCTACTGATGCAATGAATGACTTGAATACACTATTGCGGAAACGTTATAATAATACATTTACCGACCTTACTGCAGCTGACGCATCAACTGCCTTAAGTTTAATATTGCATGAGAGAAGAAAGGAACTTGCACAACGGCATAATATGCGATGGTACGATCTAAGACGATTGAATCTTGATCCAAACTATGCTGAGACTATCAGCCGTATGCAACACGGCATTTTGTATACTTTACCTCCTAATGATCTTCGCTACGCTTTGCTAATACCGGTGAGTGTAATTCAGTATTCAGGCATTGAACAAAATAAAAGATAGGGAGAAATAGATTATTAAAAATACCAAGAACAGTAATACCATGATGAAAAGGACTATTTTCATAGTTGTCGGAATTGTATCGTGTTTGACTTTAAAAGCGCAAAATCGAATTAAACCACTACAAGTTGGAGATAAATGCCCTGATTTTTTGTTTCAGCATATTTCTAACACTAACAAATTACCTGTAAGGCTATCTGACTTTAAAGGTAAATTGGTAATACTCGATTTTGGGGGCTTGGGAGGATGCCCTCCGTGTATTAAGGGTGCTTTGGAATTGGATTCGTTAATGCGAAATGAATTTAAGGATAAAATTGCCTCTATATACTGTATGTCAAAACATGCCTGGGGTGATGAAGGTCCTTCCCTAGCTGAAAGAAAAAGACAGATCGTATTTTATCTACACAATGATAAACGAGGTAAACAACTTCATCAAATAGTTGATTGGGGCGACACTACTCTGTCTGATTATTTTCCCCACAGATTGTATCCGCACATGGTATGGATCGGTAAAGACGGAACTGTGCTAGCTATTACTAGCCAAGATTATTTAAAGCCTGAATATATCCGTGAAGCGCTGACAAAGAAAAGTCTTCAGTGGGAAACTAAATACGATGTAAAGAGTGGTTTAGATCTGAATGAGCCGTTTGTCGTGTACAATCAAATGAACACTCCATATTTAAATGGCGACTCAAGTGTTCGGTACTATAGTACTTTTTTAAATTATCTACCGGGTCTTAATAGATATTCACTTTCTTATTTTAACGGCAACGGAGTACGATACAACGTGCAAGGCAAAAAACGAATCGTAATGATCAATCAACCAATTGCTAAAATGTACTACGATCTCTTATGCCCCGGAAATGATGTTTCAAAAATCATTTACGAAGTACGGGATCAACTGAGATATGATGTGTTTAACGGGATGTTAGGCAAGTATAAACCTAATACTATAGAATCTCCTGATTGGAGGAGAAAAAACACTTATGGTTATGATGGCATATTTCCAAGCAGTTTGTCAAAGGATGATATTATCAAACGTGTTGTGGATGAAATCAATTATTCTTTAGGCTTAAATGGGAGAATGGAACAAAGAAATGTAAAAGTGTGGGCAGTGACAAGCAGTTTGAAGTATTCAAAGCAATTCGAAGTTATGTCATCTAATATCGCCGACTCAATCTATCGCGAAGGTAGAACCGGGGGGTATATTACCATTGGGAATTTGCTTTGGGAACTGGCCCACAGAGAAGGCTCTTTACCTATTGTTGATGAAACTCATTTTACAGAAGAAAGCCTTAAAAGCAAATATGTAAAGATTTCAGCAGCGGCTCTAAAGAGCAGGGAAATGCTAAATGACGAATTAATGCCTTACGGACTTTCTATAACAGAAGGCAAAAGGCAATTGGAAATGTTGGTGATTACGGAGAATGGATATAATCAAGATGAGAAATGAAAATTATTGTGGCTTTAATTGGTTTATTAATAACGTCCTATATATCTGCCCAGAAAGATATTAATGTCTTCCTGGGCACTTCCGGCGATCACGGCCAGTTATCTCCTGCTGCATCCTATCCTTTCAGTATGCTAAGCATCGGTCCGTTAACCTATCCCAGCACACATACTGGTTATGAATATAGAGCCAAAGATTTTTTAGGGTTTACTCATAACCGGATGGAAGGCGTTGGTTGTATGGGAAGTGGCGGCGCTATTTTAATCACGCCTTTTACCGGAAGTGATGCCACGAGTTGCAGACTTGACAAGAAAAAAGAAAATGGCGAACCGGGTTATTATCATGTGCAGTTCACAAATGATATTGATTGTTCCTTTGCAGTGGATAACAAAAAAGGAGTCGAACGATATATTTTTCCGAAAGGAAAGAAAGGGCTTGGTATTGATTTCTCGTCAGCTTTAATGAATGGCTTTGTCAGCGAGGCGCATGAGATTTTCGGCAATGAGATCAGCGGATGGCTGGAAGCAGGGACAACCTGCCGCCATGGTAAATACAAACTGTATTACGCTTTGCGAGCCAATAAAAATATTGAATGGAAAGAAAACGGGGATCACGTTGTTGTTACTCAATTCCCGCATGATACGGTTTTGCTTCATATTGCATTTTCGTCTGTAAGCGTAGAATATGCAAGGGCATCTTTGAGTAATCGTGATTTTGCTGATGTGCAGTCCACCTCCAAAGCTGGATGGCAAAAATTGCTTAATGCTATCGAAGTGGAAGGTAACCTGAAAGAAGCAAATTTATTTTATTCACTCCTGTACCGGGTACTTCAATCACCCTATGAGATTTCAGAATCAAATGGAGGTTACAGGGCTATTGATGGTAGTGTAAGCTCCCCTTATTTCTGGCCCACTCAGCATTAGATTTTTTTGTTTTTAGTAATCATACGGGAA
>MKTW01000016.1 GCA_001898405.1 Sphingobacteriales bacterium 44-61 | reverse complement strand
GCTGATAGTGGAAGTATAGGTGCCTGCAGCTACATTATAGGCAACAACTTCACCTGTCCCATTTGTACCGCAATTGCTGCGGGTGAAATTTCCACTCTTTGCCACATTGCTGTAAATAACAACACCACAATCCTCGGGCTGACCATAATAATTATAGCAATACTTCTTAAGAATATTCCTGTCATGGTCCAGTACCAGTGCTAACCGGTTGTAACTGTCGTATTCGTAATAAGTGGTCCGCCCGCGGGCGTCTGTCATACTGGTAACTCCGATCAGTGGTTTGTACGTGTAAGTCTCCACAAGGGCATTGGAAATATTATACAAATTAGCCAGCTCAGTCCGCAACGCTGCATCACTGGAAGGGTTATTGAGTATCGATGTATTGACATAACCAACAGCAGTAGCATAAGTGGAATTGATGACCTTTGCCACGGGATAGCGTCCACCATATCCCCATAGATATACTTCTTCCACATCTTTTGTCTTCTGTTGCGACTTAAGATTACCATCAGCAGTATAATCCAGGAATTTCACTCTTGACTCACTGCTTGCAGATCCGATCTTTTGAAATATTTCTTCTGGCATCACTTGCGAGCCAAAAAGTTTGTAGTTGGTTTTTATTTCATTGAGCAGTTTGCTGTTCTTATAGGTCTCCTGTTTTAATACTGCTGCGATATTATTTTGGGTGATGAGTGTTGTTCTGGCGGTTTCTGCTGATCCGGACAAACTCAGATCAGCGGGGTAATATGGTTTCGTTCTGATCGTATCCCCGGTGCTGCTGATCATTCTTGTTTCCGAGAGCTGGTTGGCTGAATTGTAGGAATAGTACGTTATACGGTCATTAAACCGGGTAGTATCGTCCTGGTGATATATTCTTTCAACTTTCCTGGACAATCCTGACCATGCAGGAATATAATAATAGAATGCATCCTCCCATACTCCAAAATCACCAAAACTGCTTAAAAACCTGGGGAAAACTGCCCTAAGCTTATAGGAAACCGATTGCAGGCTGTCATAGGTTTTTAATAAGTACTCCAGGCTATCCCGTTTAACAGGGTAGTAATGGTTATTGTATTTCCTGTAACTGACGGACAGTGTCAGCAATCCCCTGGCGTATTCCTGGCTGGAAGGTGGTGGATAAGGACTTGTCGATACAATACCTTCAGGAGCGGTAGTGAACTGATATTCATTATATCCCTGGTTGCCGCTTGTATCAATAAATTCAAACACCCTTGTATATCCAATATAGCTACCGGCATGTGTCACTGATATTGCATTGGGATCGGCACGAAGGGCGGTACATTGGAGATCGCTACTCCCTCCCGGTTGCCAAGTGTTATCCTGTACCACGAAATAAGGCCGGCCAAATATTTCGCCGGAAGAAGTATCTGATGCCAGTGATGTTACATATTTATACTGGCGGGTAATGCTCTGCCCGGAATTATCAAATGATGTTACCTTTTTGGCCCGTAAACCGCCGACATAGCGGTTGTATGACCCGCTCTGTTGGGCTGCATCAAAAGCCATCCAGCTTACCATAAACCAGAATTCATCATAGGCCGGTGTAGTCTGATTAAAATGCGCTTTAATTTCATACCTGCCGTTAGGTACATGCCATCCCTGTGTATTATCTGGCAACACTGTTCCAAAGTAGCTTGAATTACCTGGGTCTATTCCCCGGATGGTAAAGGAAGCGCAGGGACTGCTCCCTCCACTGAGATCACACCCATATGCCCCTATCTCTGCATATAAAAATGCTCCGCCAACATTGCCATTCAAATGTATGTCGGCAACATTATTGACTGTAAATGTATCAATATAAGTATCGGTTGTTATAGGATCAGGGGCCTCGCCCTGTAAAGCCACTGATTTCACTGTATACACCGCTGGCAGGCCGGGAGTAGTAGAAAGATTATTTTCATATGCAAAATCAGTATGTCCGCCTGTAGGATAAACAACCCGGCGAAGAACACCAAACTGTGAATACGATGTATCAACGTTCCTGTTTGCTTGACCAATCATTGTAGGCGTGCCACCCGTTAAAATAACTGCGGTTCGTGGGATCAGGCTGTTATTCGACGTTTTCCCATTGTAAAAACCCCAATAGTCCTGCGCTGCACTGAACTTGCACGGTGAAGCAATGGTAGAATCATACAAAAAGGAATGCCTGGAGGAAGTGATATGACCTGCATCCACCATTTCAACATAGTCCAGCATCAACCGCTTTTTTTCATAGGAATTTGCCGCACCGCACAAACCATTGTTATCATTGCTCTGCATGTAATGGTAACTAAAGTTCTGCCGGTTGATCAGGTCGCCCGACCTGTTATACACTTTAATATGATCAAGCGCATATCCACCCTGATAGTCTTCCCGTCCTGTATTCTGGAGAACAAATTTCACATATCCATTACTGAAGCTAATGGAATCAGGTACTTTCATTGATATGTTAGTCGAGTAAGTAAGATCTGAGGAAGGGCAGGACCCAAACAACGTGTAAGTATAAGCGGCAAGGTTTTTCGAGGAGGTTGCAAGGTTCCTATAGTATAAACTAATGCTATCCGTTTTATTGCCATTGTATATTTTAGTTGCATACCACGCAGATCGTATAATAGGTCCTACATTTGACCCGGCAGACTGACTTAGATCGTAATCCCCAAAATAATAAACTGTTCCATCTTCATCGGTAAGTTTGAAATCTAGTCCTTGATAAGAATCAATTTTTATTTCACTCTTGGGATAAGTCTGATAGCTATTTGTTTCCTGATTCCACCAGAATTTACCACTCTTGCCGGGGATGCTGAATGAATAAACGTCCGCTTCCGGGTCAACGTCCCCACTAAAAATCTGCCTTCGGAAAAATTCGACCCACCACTCCGTTGCACCATTCAAGCTATCCTCGATCTCTTTCATCGACAGTCCTTCATAGGAAACACTACTATGGTATCCTTCTATATCATCGACCAGTCCATTTACCTGCCGGGAAATAGTAGGAATTATCCCCAGTGACCAACCCAATCCAACCCAGGAAGCATTTTCCTCTACTTTAATACCACCTGCATGATAACTCAGCGATAACGGAAGGGATAAACTCTTTGATTGAATGGTATAAACAGGGATGGATATACCAGGGATGCCGGTAAACTGACTAACCGGGATCTCTCCGTACTTGGTAATCGCAGCCGCGTTAGGGCTTAATGGTGCAATCTTTTGCATTTCCACCTGTGCCGATGAAACAAGTGGCAACATGATCAGCACTGCCCAACAACAAAGCCGGACTGCTTTAAAACAAAGTTGTAAGATCTTCATCAATCTGTCTTTTTAAAAATTGTCGAGTAAGCAAGGGCATTTCAGCCCAAGCTGCTCACAGAACCGTGCTTGAGATTCTCACCTCACACGGCTCTTGTTATCAAATCATTTTATTCCTAACCGCCAATGGTAAAACAACCCAGGATTCTCTGTTTGCATCATACGATACTTCTTCAAAGCCCTTCTTATACCTATAATCTTATAGGTGTGTTTTATCCATTGGAGAATAAGCCCATTCAGATACCGGAACACATTTAATGCTTTCCAGCTTCCAAATTTTGAATAGTAGTTGACCCAGCCCCTGATCCTTGGATTCAGCTTTTCGGCGAACCACTCCAGCGTTGCAACATTCCATTTTACCTGCAGCAATCCTTTCAACTTCGCTCTTATACTTGTCCTTGCTTGTTGACTGATCGCAGCATTGAATACTACTAAACGCTTCTTTTCATTAACGCCACACATAACCTATTCTGAATAATATCGCTGCTGGTTTCGGCACCTGCCGGTAACTCAGAAAATCCCAGAGCAACTGTACTTTGGTTTTCTTTAATATTTTGGATCTTAGATCCACTACCTTGCTCAACCCGATCAAACCACTCTCCTGCCACCCACTTCTGTCCCTTAACTCTGCGATCCGCTGAAACCCGCTCCGGTAGTTCAGCTCATACCCTCCCGCCAGCCAGAATGAACCCTTCAATTTCCATTCGATGAAGGATCGCAGTCCGATCCCCTGATGCGTGATTTTAATATTGCGGATATTCTCTCCCCAACCCATTTTATAACTGGCTCCCACACCGATCATGCTGTTGTCATTCAACTTATATCCTGCTGTCAGCGCGATATCACTCGTCACCGGGAAATAACCATTGGATTGCTGTGATTGAATGTTTGCACCCAGTTCTATTCGCCGGAAGAAACTTTTTGTTCTTTGCCCATTGGGTTTAAAACCATCCGGCATATCCAGGTCCTCTCCTCCGCTGTTGCCGAATTTGTTCAGCTTATTCTTCAGCTCGTTCAACTGGCTTTGCGCCTGCTGCATGTTCTGGCTGAACTGTGCCTGGGCATTCGGTCCTCCGGCAGCGATCTGTTGCTGGACCAGGTTATTGACCTGGGCACGGGTTTGAAGGCCAGCCAGACTTGCTGCTCCTGTCGCATTACTGGCACTACTGCCCGGCAAGCGGAATAAAGAAGCCAGCTGGCTGTTATTGCGCATGAAGTCTTTGAACAATTTAGTCTGACTTAATAGCTCGATGGCTTTTTGCTCTGCCTTCTTGTGATCGTTTAGCAATTGTTTGTATTCGTTAACCTGTACACTGTAGTAATACACCTGCTTGTTCAGTTGCTTTAGCTCTTTAGCTACTCCCAGTTTGCCTAACTGTTCTTTGAGGTATTGCTTTCTTTCCCTGATGAACTTCTTTATTTCTTCTGCTTGCTGGAACCGGCTTTGCAGGCCATTTACCTTGCTCATGGCTTCTTTCAGTTTGGCCGGGCCATCTTTGGCAAGAGCCATTAGTTGCGGGTTTTGTTCCAGGAATTTGAGAGAGGAGCTTAAGGTATCTAAAGAAGGAATGTATTGTTTGAGTTTTTCTGCTCCTGCCAGTTTTTGCTGCAACTGATCATAGCGTTGCTTTGCATCACCAAATACCGCCGTAGCTGCAGCAGAGTCCTTGCGTGCCAGTTTCCGCTTTAACTTATTTTCCTGCTTTAAGAATTGGGTGATGATTTTTGCTGATTGCTTATCAAGCCTCTGCTCTAGCTGGCTGGCCTTCTTGTTCACGGCATCGAAATATTTTCCATTGACCGAAGGAGAAAGCGTATCTGATTGAGCCAGCAATCCCGAATAGGCAAATAGGATTGCTGATAGCAATATGCAGTGGTGGCTGGTCATGGTTGGAGGTTTCGGTTGATAGTGGGATGCAGCCGCTTCTCTTTTTTCACACGAGCAATTGAAAAAGGGTGGTTCCCCCTTTTTTGAAGTACTTGAATCCGGTCAACAAAGTTGAGCAAGCAATCAAATGCAAGACAAGCGTTTTTTCACCCATTTTTAAGGGGTGCTTTCACCCTGGTGAATAACCGGTGAAAACACCTATTGAGGTACTGGCGTTACCACACTTTATTCATTTCTTATAACAGTATAATTATTTTTTGGTCTTTTTTCTTCTGAATCCATCTGATGTGTATCTTCCGGCCTCTATTACGAACTTGGTGGTTCGTTCGATTACTTAGCCCTTCCTGGTAAGAAGGGCTTTTTTTTACTCGATTTTACACTATGGCTTATCAGTTCTCCAACATCCTTGCTATACCTACTTATAAAATGGTTGAAACAAACAGGCCATATGATACTTTCATTTTCAAATTGGCGTACCTACACTTATATTCGATTTGTTCAATGCAAATCACACCAACGAGTGACATCCTGTTTAACGTCCCTTTATGCTGTCATCTACCATATTTTGGTTTAGAGAACTTATTTATGTAATCTGAAGCTTTATCAAACAGCTCTGATGAAGTTTCCCTGTTTCCACTTTTAACCCATTTCAGGAGTTCCTTTTTTTCAAAGTACAGCCGTTTCCCCTTTTTAATTACAGGTATCTCTCTTTTGCAGGCTTTCCCATAGATGGTGGACTGGGCCAGTTTTAAAAATTTAGAAGCCTCTGAGATCGTTATCAGCTCTTCTTCCGGTTCTGCATTCGTTATACTAGCAATTGCTTTTTCAATCCGATCCAGCTTGTGGCATACATCAACCATCATTTCAGGTAATTGCTCCAATGTTATTCTTTCCATCTCCATTTCTATTGACATCCTTTCCGTTTAATCATTTGCGGCTTAGCTATTACTTTCTACACGGATAAAAAGACCTTGCTTGCCGAATATTTATAAAAAGATGGCTCGTATTTAATATATCCGTAGTCATGTAATTCTTTAATCAACCGGTGATAGGTAGCATTACTTGATATTTTAGCAACCTTCATCACTTCACTGGCGAATAAACCTATCGGGCTGATGTAATTCTTCCCTTTCCAAAAATGGAATAATGCCATATAAAGCGCCAGATGTCCTTTGTGAATACGACAATCTTTAATCGTGGCAGCAATAAACAAATCTATTTTATCCCCTCCCGTCATCTTACAATTTTCATGCGCTTACTTCCCTCATTCCGTTCTCTGTTCATTTGCTGGTTTTCCTGCATTTTGGGTTGCGCTTCCTTAGCGATCTTGTTCGGATCTAAAACCTTTCCATCTCCGTTCAGAACGACAATTCCAGATTGTCTTGGATTGGCGTGAACAATGGCCTGTATTTCATTGGAGTTTTTTGCCAGGTTGACCCTGACAGGATTGCCTTGGGAGAGCTCATGTAAAATCCTTTCCCGCTCTTCCGGTGACAATTGATCCTTTGTTGGAAGCCTCATCAGCGCATCCCTAATACCATCATCCAGCTTTTCCTGCCCAAATCTTATCAACTTGAAATTGCCCTGGTTGTCCTTGTCGTTAAAATCCATCTGTATCCAGTCCCTGCCACTATCCTTTATGGCCATGCCTGAAAGAAGTTTTACCGCACTACCGGCTGGCATTGTTGACAAGCCCTCGTTGGGAAACACCTGCTGCCTTTGCACGCCACTGTTTTCATCTTTAAAGGAAATTTTATAATTATCAAACCTGCTGGTTCCATTCTTACGGCTAAAATTCAGCGTGTATTCCACAATTTGTTTCGGTGCGATTTGTTCGGTATGCGAAATTGACAATGGGCCATTGCCGTTTGAAAGCATTTGTTCAGCCCGTTCACCGTATTTCCCAAATCCAACTCTCTGGAGCGCACCCCTTATTTCAGAAAAATCATTGGAAAGTTGCTCCTGATGACTCTTTTTCAGCTGATGAAGTCTGACGGCATCCACCAACTTACGGATCAGAAATGAAAATAGGCCAGAGCTGATCTGCTTTTGAAGTTGCTTTTTTTCGATTTTCAATAGGGATAAAATGGAAGGGTCCTGCAGGTTGTTTTTATTCACCTTTGCCTCGATTGAAAGCAGTTGCCTGAGACGTTCCCTTTTGAATTCTTTACTTTTCGTCACTGCGGGTGAAAATAGCTTTGCATATTTCTGCTCCTGTTCCTTCCACTTAACGATTTCCTGTTCCAAATCCATTTCCATATCACAAAATTTTACCAAAGTAATTGACAATGGCATGTCATCCTACATGCCATTGTAGCGTTAAACACTCCTACCTTTTTTTCTGCTTTTTTTCTGCGCTGTCTTTAGGCCGGCTGGCCCATCTTCATCTGAAGTGTCCTGCTTTTTGTCCTTTTCAGTTGATTTGCTCAGCTCCTGCCGGGCAGATTTGTCTATTTTATTTTCCACTTTTTTACCGTTGGTGTCGTAGACATCTATTCTTCGCATCTTCACATTGGCTTCAATATATCTGTCCACCTGCTCATTGCCCAGTTCAAAAGCGACCAGTTGTCTGTTGCCTCTTCTGAGAGAAGCAATCAGCAGTTCTTTATCATCGGGATTTTGCAGGGTTTTTATTGGAAGCTTGTTCAACTCCTTTTCAAGTTCAAAACCATAACGCTCTCCATAGGATTTGACGGGGTAATTGCCATTTTTGTCTTTCGAAGTGAGATCCAGTTGATCCCATGCTTGGTATACCTCTTTGTCCTTGGTTTGCTTTTCCTTTTCCACAAAACGTCCGTTAAGCAGGTTATAAGCCTCCTTTAAAGTATAATCCGAGTTTTTATCCATGTAGAAGCCCGTTTTCAATTCTTCCCCATTCTCTTTCTTTAGCGCAACATCGAATTTGTCAAAAAAGTAGTATCCCTTATCAGACCGGTTAAAAAGAAGGGTTGAATTCACCAGGTCCTTACCAAAAGTTTGTGCATGTGGCAAAACAAACTGCTTTTCTCCCTTTTCCATACTCACCTTCAGCTCATTTTCAAGGCTATCTTTAAAGCCTTTGTAGTACAGCTGATTTTTTAAGTAATCAAAATTTTCCTGTTTCATAATTTTTATGTTTTAGATTATTTTCAGATCGGGTATGATCATCTGTAGTTTATCCGGTTAACGATTAAACCAGCTAGTATACCATACTGGCTGCAACCAGTTTTTTATTCTTTACCCTTAGTGAAAGATTCCTGCCTCCGCTTTTCTCTATCAACGCTATGGATAGATATTTTTGTTCAGGGATGGTAAACTTCGGCACCACCAGTACAAGATATTGCTGCGATTGAACCTCAATGGATTTTTGGTTGCCTATCACATATATAGGGGTAAGTTCCAGCTCCTGAGCAGCAGTCCGCTTTGCAATCTTCTTATCTCTTATGAAAAAACGCAGCTGGTCAATGTCATACCGGATATTTGTATTATTACCTAGAGCAAACTGAAATAAGAAATTGTCCTCGTTCACGTACAATCCGGTTAGCTTAAATGCAATATCATATCTCTTATCTTTTGGCCGCCGCATGGTTGGCTTCTTTTCGAATACAATCTGGGCAACCTGTTTGACTTTTGCTTCATTATCATTTCCAAATGGAAGGATGCCCGCAGGCTGATCCTGGTTATTTCTCAATCCGATTTGCAGATTTAACACACTTGGTTCCAAAGCATAACTGATCAGGAAGGAGTACAGGGAACCATCAGCCAATACGGTCGTAAGATTCGTTTCCACTAAACTATCGTTCGCGGCTTTGACCTGTAGGATATTCTCTACACCTTTTGCCTTTTGTACCAGTACATCCTTATTGCCACGGTCAACACTGGTAATCGAATAAGGGAATACAAGGTTGGTTGTCTTATTGGTACTGATTGCCAGGCGCAAGGGCTCAATCGTCGAATTTGCCTTTGTTCCTATGCTCTGGGCATACATTTCAGATAGCAACATGAATAAACACATCACCATTCCCACACTTCTTTTTTTCATGCGATTTCGTTTTAAACTTTTCTACTAATCTTGTTGATTAAGGTCTTTCAATATGACCTTGTAGCCCGCTTTTACGGTAACCTTTGTCAGTTTTACCTTTTTTCCAATAAGGCTTTTTCCCAGTTCAATGCCTGCAGAGGCCGCTTGTGCTCCGAGTGAAGGGTCTATCGTACTTACGTTTACCCCCTGAAGCGCTTCATTGCCTGACTGTTTGGCAACATCACGGCTTATGGCTCCGGGAATATGAATACCGTCTATCCCGTCGAGATCAAAGACCCGGAGTTTTACCGGATAAATAGCCTGCCCATACCTGATATTTTCGATCACAATAGAAAGCCGTTCCCCGTTAAGATTGGCTATTCCAAAAACAAAATTGTCTTTTGGAACCAACTCCCCATTTATATAAATGTCGCTTGACAATCTTAGCTTAACAATGGAACCACTTACAAGAGTTTGTGATTCATGCACCACGGCGGAGATGGTGTTGTAATCTGCTTTAATGACTTCCGGGGCTTCTTCTAAGGAAAAGAAGCCAGTCGACACAGGCTGTTTATTTTCATTTTCCAGTACAGAGATCGGAGTAATTGTATTGGTTGCTGAAACTGAAAATATTTTTCCTTTATTTTCCGTTGAAGTCTTGCGTAATTTCTCCTGAACACGTTCTGGATGCTGGATGTCCAATACTTTTTCCAGCATGCCACTTAGCTCCTGCATTTCAGGATCTGGTTCACGTTTGGTTTCCTGGGTCATTTTTAGCAGCTTTTCCAGTCGGTCAATATCCGCTTTGTCCAATGGCTGCCGAGCTGTTTGCTCAATCTGATTATCTAATGTTGTAGCCGGAGCATTGTCCTGACTTAATATTGCATTCAGCGAATGGAGTCGTTCATAGACTTTAGCCTCATTGGAGGTCTGTGCTGTATAGAGCCCATCATAGCCATATTGACCTGATGGATTTTCGGGGTTTCCATTCCCGGCAAACATGGCCGGATTTGAAAAGCGCGAATAATTTTCTGATGTGTCCTCATTTTTATAATAAGGATCATGTCTCTTCAGCTCAACTAACTTTAAGCTATCGGCATAGGCCTGATCGTAATAGCTGAGCTTATCCATTGGCTTATCGTTTACCCTGGCATTCGGCAGTTCGATCTTTAATCCATGCTTCACCAAATTTTCATTTGTTGCCGTCGAATTTGCCTTCCCACCTCCTAATGCCCAAAAACCAAAGGTTAAAAAGGGAAGGACTAACAAAGGTGCCATCAGGTAAAACCGTTGCTTTCTTTTTTTCTCGTTCACATTTTCCATCTTATTCATTTTTATTTGTTGACTACTAAGGCTGATAAAGCCCATTGTTTTGAATATATAGTTCCAGCTGCTTCAGGCTGTCCAGTAAGCCCTGGCGATTATTTAATATCCATTGCCACTGTTGCGGATCAACCTGCATAAGGCTGTCCCTGGTATGATAAAACGCTCTTACCGTTTTTAAAATCAAACTGTCAGGATGACCACGGACCGTTCTTTCTTCTTCCTGAAGCCTAGGGAACCGGATCGCTGATGGCGTCTGAACTGTCTTTTCGCTGCTCCGCAGAAGGCCATCAAAAACCAGGTAGGTACAATATGAACCGAAGCATATCGTGAATGCTATCAACCACCTTTTCTGAGCAGCTATACTTAGTTTACTGCATGCTTTTTTCATAAACCCAGCCCATTTCACTTGCGCCAGTACAATGCCTTTGGCAACCGAACCCGCCACCTTTTCTTTCACCCTCCCTGTACTTTTCTCTTTTTGTTTCATCTGTTCACCCGGTTTTTTACATTCAGATCCCTATTCTCTAAAGTTGACCACCGTTCGATTAAGAATCCGTGGGAATTGTTTTCACTTCTGCTGATGTTGCGCAGATAACCTTCCGTGATTAAACTGCGGAGCACGATGCTTGTGGGGCGGGTCAGCTCCTGCCTGGCAAAGCACCTGAAGTAAAAGGGATATTGATTGATGTCCAGCTGTATGCTGTCAATGAGGATCGTCTGATTGACATTCCCACTGATAATGTTGGAATAGTAGTTACGCTCTTTTAGATCATCATACTGTTTTTTGGCCGATATATCTGCCAGATAAAGCGCCTTCACCAGATTTGCCTGAATCGCCTTTTCATCCGGTGATAAAGAAAAAAAATACTGATGAAAGGATTTGATATGATCTTTTGCTTCAACCGGAATATTATCCTTTCTATCTGTCGCATACGCTTCAAGTGCTTTCCCATTTACCAATACATAAATCCTGCCCTGGGTCGCATTGGCAAGTTTGAAACACTTACTGGTGACAAATGCACAGATCAAAATCACCCCAAGAATGACCACCACACTGACCATCCGTACATACTGGAAAGCCGTTTCTATATTTTTCATTTTCTTAAACATACCACGCTCACTTTTTCAATCTCAATGTTCAATCTGATGTGTTACTTCCCACTTAGTTTGTCTCCCATATAACCACTTCCATGACCCAATGCCCTTCCCATAGCTCCTGCCACGCCGCTACCTGATTCTTTTCCAGAAGCGCCTTCATTATAATATTTGCCCATATCGCTAATGTTGTCAGCACCTCTTGTGATTCTTCCCGCTACACCTCCTGATGATGCTGATGCCAGCGTGGTAATTTTTTGCAACATTCCATTGCCACCACCAGAACTAACAATGAAGGAAGCAACAGATGGAACGGTAAAGTAGCCCACTATGCCGATCAACATGAAAATCAAATAACCGGTATCAGCCGCGCTGAAGAAAGTGTCACCGGTCTGGGCAATCTGGTTCATATCCAGTTGGATCATGTGTTCTTGTATCTTGCCTATGATGGCCCCGAAAATATTCGCTACAGGCAACCACAAAAAAACGTTCAGGTACCTGGCCAGCCAGGAGGTAAGCGTATGTTGCAGTCCGTCGAAAACAGCCAGACCAAAGACCAGCGGCCCCAGAATAGAAAGTACGACCAGTTGAAAAGTCCGAAGGGTATTAATACACAATGCTGCGGCCTGAAACAATACTTTCAAAACTTCGCTCATCCATTCCTTCACCGAATTTTTAAAGTTGTAGCTCATCTTTGCAATGGCAAAGCGGACGTTATTACCAATGGTTTCATACCAACGCTCTTTATCTGGATCTTCCCCATCATACGTGTATTTGTACCAAGCATCGCGGTTACCCTCATTGGTTTCCCCAACATACATCTGCCAGATCGGACTATCCTTAATCGCTTCTTCTTTCTGCTTCAACAACACTGCTACAGCCTTATCACTATCCTCAACCATTTGTGCGGTGCTGTTAACCGTGGTCTGCATCAATCCGTTAATCACCCCCAAAATAGTAACCGGAAAGGTTGCCACACAGAGCCCCAGGGCGAACGGCCGGAATAAAGGATAGAAGTCTATGGCCTCAGCATTGGCAAGATTCCGCCAAACCCTTGAAGCGATATACCATAAAGCCCCAAAGCCTGCCAGCCCCCTGGCAACATCGATCAACTTTTTACACTCCGGCATCATATCGTCATATAATTTTTCCAGCACAGAATGCATGCTCCCAATATCTTCTGCTACTCCTTGCCCCATCGCCACCAGCGGGAATACCATCACTCCCATTACCAGACAGCTCATCCTGATCCATTCTCTTCTCATCTTCCGTTATTTAATTTCATAAAGGGATTTCACCCCATTGATGTCTGTTTGTTCTTTTGCTCTCTGCAGTGCAAGGATGCTATTCCTGGAATTGAAATGCCGAAGAAAATTGAGCTTATCTTCCATGTCCGCATAAATCTGGTCGATCGCAGTCAGCCGTTCGTCATCGCTCATGCGCAATTTATTGGCGGTTACAACGGTCGCCAGTTCATCCAGATTCTGCATGCTGCTCTTCAAGAGCTTATCATACACCCTTCCCATATAGGCAATCTCACCAGAATTGAACCAGTTCATACCCTTAAACCGTTTAAAAGCCGACTTGTATTCATTCACCAGCTTAACCTGGTAATTGATGATGCCTGCAACCTTCCGGTATTTCTTTACTGCAGGACTGACCTCCATTAACCCATCCAGAAAGATTTGATGAATCTTGAAATTTCCCTCACTGATGTCTTTCACGGTAGTATAGCCGGTGAAAACAATTTCATATCCCTTTTTCAAATTGCTGAGAATGCTTTTGAGCTGTGCCAGCTTTTCGATATTCAGGCCAAGCTGGATGGCTTCACTACTCTGAGCCAGGCTTCTTTGTGTCGGTAGCCATATCAACAGCAAGCCTGCCATGATAAATTTCCCTGTCATCTTATACTATTCAATAATTCCAAAATAGAACCCCAAGCGTTTTGAATCCAGTGCTTCCCTGTACCTGGAGGCAGCAAGCTGTTTGGCTTCACTGGCGAATCTGGTCATGAAAGCATACAGTTCCCTGGTCTCCTGGTTCAGGTAGGCAATTCTTTCCAGGCGTTCATCATCCCGCAGTGAAAGCCTTCCATCACTGGTCAGCATAACCAGTTCATCCAACAACACTGTCACCTGATCAATAACACGGTCAAATACCCGCTTTACATACAGCAATTCCTCTTCTTTCATCATTCCGGACTGTTTCAATCTTTGCATGTTCTGCTGGCTGATCTGAATGATTTCCATCTGCCTTGAAATGGTCTCAGCAAGCCTTGAATATTTTTTGATCTGGGGATTTACCGTAACGAGGTCGCTAAAATATTTTTTGTGAAGACTAAACTCTCCATCCTTAATATCTCCGATAAGGTCCAGCCCCCCGCTGACAATCTTATAGCCATCCTTTATATAGCCCTCGTAGACCTTCAATGCTGCGATCTGTTCCAACAGGTATTTCTTTTGTGTTTTTTTCTGTTTGAACCACTCATTAAAATTCTGTGCGTGGCTTCCAATTCCAAACAGGAGCAGCAAGCCCATAATCATTGTCTTTTTCATAATCCTCTTTTTATTGTTTTATTTGTTTTTATGAATCGCTTTCTTACCTTCTCCATGAGTTCTTCATTAGAAGGGAACTTTCCCGTATTGGCGAATGGCACATCTACATTATACCTGGTGATGCCATTCACTTTTACCGTTTCAATGGTGGCATCCCTGATTTGAATGCCTTGATCTGTGTCATCCAATCTCAGTCGCAGTAAGGGCATATCAGCGGCGTCGCCCGTCTTTATCCTGGTATGCAGAATAAGGGGGAACAAAGCACTACCTTGTTCCTTGGCGGTAGCCTCACTTACTTTAACAGCGGCAAGCAATTCTCCTGAATAGCTGTTATTCACCAGAAACGGCCCGGTGTATCCTTTTTTATCCATTAACCTGGAAAATGCTTCCAGATCTTGCGCTAACCATTTGTCCATACTCAATCTGTTAAACCATATAACTGCTTCACCATCCTGATCTCACTTTCTGACTTTGCACGGTTCAGGCTCAGTAGCGCATTTTCAGTATTGAACCTTCGCAGATCAGTCAGGTTGATATCTACCTGTTCATCGACATCAGCAATAATTTTCATCCGTTTTGCATCACTCATGCTGGTCGCAAATGAAGTAATGACGATCGTCAGCTGGTCGATATGCTGAACGGTTTCGTTTAAGATTCCTTCATACACCCTGCCCATGTAGTCGATTTCTTCCGGCGTAAAATGGGTATCCTTCTTAATCAGCCGCCATGCCCTTTTGTATTCCTCTACCAGCTTTATCTGCTTACCGGCGATGTTTCTGATCTGCTGGTAATAGGTGATGAGCGTCTTAACCTTGTGGAGTTCATCAAAGTACTCCCTATAGATATTGCGCTGCTTTTCTACCCAATCACCGATCTCTTCGAGTTTTAGCTTAGACATGACATTCTCGATCGTCTTTTGGGCATTCTGCAGCCATATTACCTTGTTTTGTTCCCGTTGTATTTTCAAGTCAATTGCCTTCAATACCTTTTTAACGGTTGTAGTGATCGCAATTTCTGCCTGGGCTTGACTATGGATTGTAGGCCACAAAAACAATCCGAAAAACAAAGCCGCTATGGATATATAACTTTTCATTTCACCTCCTTTTTATTCCACTTCCTGTCTTAATTCCTGTGCCAGCACAGCTATCCCTTTCTGTATGCTACCATACCGCTCTGCATATTCCATCACTTTTACCTTCTCGGTTTGCTCGGTGGTATAAGCCAGGTATTCTTCCAATGAAACTTCGGTACGATAGACTTTACTATAAGTGCCCCCAAGGCTGATAAAAACTTCTTTATATTTTTTGGTCGGATCATTCGCTCTATTTACCGAAAGGACCAGTGCCTTTTCTTTTTCGGTAAGCCCCAGGAGTTCCTGTATCTGATCAAACTTGTTCTGGTATTTGCTCTGGTCCAGCAGGATCTTGCAATCCGAATTGTTAATGATGGCCTGCTTGACGATGGGTGAGGATATGATGTCTTCCACTTCTTGGGTGACGACCATTGCCTCCCCAAAAAATTTACGCACCGTCTTAAACAAGTACTTGATGTACTCCGCAAATCCCTCCTTCATTAATGCTTTCCACGCCTCTTCTATAAGGATCATTTTGCGAATACCCTTTAGCTTACGCATCTTATTAATAAAGACCTGACTAATGATGATCACGGTTACCGGAAGCAGTGTGGGATGCTCCTTAATATTGTCCAGCTCAAATACAATGAACCGTTGTTGCAACAGATCCAGATTTTGAGTGGCATTCAGCAGATAATCAAATTCCCCACCCTCATAGTACGGCCGAAGTACAAAAAGAAAATTGTTCATATCAAAATCCTTTTCCTTTACATTATCAGCTTTTAATACCTCAATGAAATCTTGTTTTAAAAAATCGTAGAACGTATTGAAAGAGGGAAATAAATCAGAATTATTATCCAACTTCTCATAATACAGTTGGATCGCATTGGATAGGGCAACATATTCTGATCGCTTATAACTCTCATCATCCTTCTTCCAGATCGCCAAAAGCAGGGTTTTGATGCTTTCTTTTTTTTCGGTATCCAGACTATCGCCATCCGCAATAAAGAAGGGGTTGAAGCGGATCGGGTTTTTTTCCGTATAGGTAAAATAGTAGCCATCAACCATATCACACAGGCCTTTGTAACTATGACCCACGTCCACAATTACAATGTGACAGCCTTGCTCATAATAACTACGACAAAGATGATTCGTGAAAAAAGATTTTCCAGATCCGCTTGGACCAAGTAGAAAACGGTTCCGGTTGGTAATATAGCCCAGCTTCACCGGCTCATCACTGATGTCCACATGCAGCGGCTTACCGGTCAGTCTATCGCCCAGTCTTAAACCAATTGGGCTGATGGAGCTGCGATACCCCGTTTCAAGATTTAGAAAACAAGTAGCCTGTTCTATAAACGTGTCAAAGCTGTCATTGATTGGAAAATCTGCCTCGTTGCCCGGAATGCCTGCCCAGAAAAGTTGTGCCGCGCCTGAAGTTTCTTCTTTACAAACGGCATCCATCTGTGCAAATGCAGAGGCTATCGTATTCTTCAGCTCTTTCAAATGATGCTTATCCTCATTCCATATCGTGATGTTGTAATGTGCTTTAACGGCCAGACGTTGCTGGCTGATCGCCTCATTTAAAAAGTCATTTGTAGCATCACGGGCAAGCAGGTTTTCCCTGCTGTAGCCCGATAAAGATTGCAGACGCAGCCGCTTGCTTTCCAGCTTTTGTATGGTTTTCGCTGCATCTTCAATGATGATATACTGATTGTAGATGTGGCTGCAGGGCAACAGTTGACCCATGACAGAAGCAAAACCAACACTGAATTTCGTTCGGTCTGAGCTGTACTTATCATAGTTGATACGTGAACCGCAAAGCGCAGGCAGGTCTGTGGCTTCAGCCAAGGTATAGATCTGTACATGGCTGTTGCCCACTTCTATACCCCCATCAAACTTGATGTCTTTCAGTACGGGGATGTCATTGCTTTCATTGAGGCTGCAATATTTCTCGATCAAACCTACCCTGCGGCCGGAACTATAGAGCTCTTCTGCCTTAAGGCGCTTCATGCTGACAAATCCGCTATCAACAAGTATGCGACTGAACTGAGATGCTTTATCCAGAAAATCATGTAGTAATTGCGGCTTTAAGGTTTGCTCCGGTACCAATGTTGGCCTGATCAGGTTGCAGAACATACTGCTGGCCGTCTTGCGCCCCTGTGGCTTTTTGGTCAGCATGATATAGCACGAATGTTCCAGATAGGGACGTTCATTAAAAAAACGATCACTCGCCCTGGTCAGAAAACTTCCTTCTTCCTCGGCAGCTAATCCCTCCTCAGGTCTGTACTTTTTATCAATGAACCAATCCTGCTTATGCAGCACCGTGAATTTAGGAAGCACCTTGATCGCCTTTACCCATGTCTGGTGGAAAGCCTCATAATCCTGGTTGCTCAACGTAAAAATCTCCGGCAGCTCCACACGGAATACCACGGTGATATCTCCTTGCTTACTGAGAATACAATCATGTTCAATCCCCAGTATTGGTAATAGATCATTCATCCACTTTTCCATCTCACTAATTCTTTAAATGTGCTTATGCTATAGGTTCCTGCCGGTTTTCTTCTTTAATTTTTTCGGATGACACAGCTTTTTGCGCTTTCTTTGATCCAGGCTACGGATTTTATTTTCTTCCACTTCCACTGCCAGCTTAGTATCCTTTAAATCCACCGTTTCAGCGTACACGATCAGGGACCTGTTCTTTGCTTCCGATATGTCCTGATAGGAAGGAATAGAGAACCCGATTACGTTTTCGGGCAGCTTGTCAATATGCTCAGGGGGATGATACAGGCACCGGTGGATTAAATCATAATACCCGAAACGTTCCCATTCGTGATCCATTGCAATCTCCAGGTTACCTGTCGGGATGATGGCTAAGTCCTTGTCGATGGGCAGTAAATTGTCCTGTGAAGCATCAATATGGTACCTGTTACCGGCGATGTCGATCTGTAATGCACTATTCTTTTCCATGACGATTATTATTTTTATGGATAAATATTTTCCGGCTGTTTAGCCGGACTACCTTCGGAATACTTCTTTTGGCAAGCGCCTTCATCATCCCGTATTCCCCGTATTTATTGCTCATGCCATAAACCTTAAAGACCAGCAGACAGCCTAATATCAAAATCACAGCTAAACAGATAAAGGAATTGATGCCCATGATGTACATCGCTGCGAACAAAACCAGCAGCCCGCCAATGCCCGCAGCCAAATACCATATATATTGTGCTTTCAGCCCTTTGAACTCTATGCTCTTATTGATTCCTTTATTGATCTGGTATACACTGTTTGCCATAGCCTGTTGATTAAATTTTGTTGAACAACCCTGAACACATTGCTTTTTTTACCCGTTCTCTTGCGACTTCGGCAAAATCTATGGGTTGAGACTTTTTATAGAAAGTGTTCCTGTTAAGCTCTATTCCGATAAACTGCCTGTTTTCGATTGCCGCAGCTACAAGAAATGATCCACTGCCACAGGCATTGTCCAGGATAAGATCACCTTCTTTGGAATAACTACGGATAAGATATTGCCCCAATGCGACAGGCTTCTGAGTGGGGTGAAAGGACTTCTCTTTTTCATGATCGCAGGTTTTGCAATAAAACCAGTCATCGATCTCATCCCCCTCATACCATACAATGTCATAGGGATAGCGGTAGCCATCAGGACTCGATGAATTGTTTGGTTTGTACTGGCCATAACAACCTGTCTGCTGTTCTGATCTTAACCCCCTGTGGTATGGTTTCCCTGGTATCATCTGTGGGGCATAGAAAGGCTGCCGTTTATAGAAAATACAGATGTCCTCATGTCTTCTAAGCGGTTGTTTATTCGCATTTAGAAAATTGGTGGACCTGGATTTGATCCAGACAATTTTGTACTTAAAATCCTGCAGGTTGCTCATGATCAGTTTCCCGGTAAAAGCCCCGGAACTGGTCAAGGCAATGACACCATTGGATTTGACAACCCTGGAATATTGCTGCCAGAGTTGATCCAGGTCAATTACCTGGTCCCAGGGATTATCAGACAATCCATAAGGCAAATCACAGAGCACCATGTCGACGCACTGATCTGGTAAATCCTGCATGACTTCCAGACAATCTCCCGCTATAACCTGATTCAAATATTTTATCGAACCTCCCATATCAATCCCCCTTAGTTGAACTATTGAAACCTTTATTGATTTGATATATGCTGTCTTCCATGGCTAAATATTTTTGCCTTTCCTTTTTGCTGCCCGATGGTGAGTTGCTTCAACGCGGCTGTTCTCATTATTGATATTTTTATATTCGTTGAGCATCCGGGCTAACGCCCGGCCATCAGGCACCTGAACAAATTCAATAAGGTGCTTTAATGGAGAATCCGTCTGTTTTGCCTGCTCCACTTCGTGTGGGAAGGCCACATTTTTAACCCTGCTGTCAAAATAAATCCCATATTGATCTCCGATTTTATCGACACGCTTAAAATTGATCAGGTTCCATCTGTTAGCTACCTCCCGGAAGCTATTCCGAAGCTCATCTACATAGAATTCATGACCATTGATTTTGATCACCGGGGATTCCTTGTTGTTGTCAAACCACCGGCCATGCTGGTCTTTAATCAGCAGTTCCATTCCTTCCGGGTCAGTCATTGAAAGCGGTCTTATCCAGACATATTCAGTGCTTTCAGGTAAGACCCCTATCCACATGCCTTCATATATCCCCTTGGTCTGCTTATCGTAAATGAATTCAAAATGGTCATCACAAGGAATCATCTCCACTACATGAAGCTGGTTATTGATATTGTCCTTTTCCATCAATACCCCCTGATAAGCATCCACGTAAAACTCAGTTTCGCAGATCTGTATGGTGGGTAATTTTCTGCCAGGGCTGTCTGTTGTCATACCTCATCTATTTATAGTTAACTTTCAGTTTACATCCTCATTTTCTTTTTTTTATTCATCTTCGCTCCACTTTCCTGAGGTTGTATCATGGAAAAACTCTTGCCGTCATTTTCTGGTGCGAGCTTAATGATCTTTGTTTCCGTGATTCTTTCCTCAACCTCATTCACATCACCGTTCTGCTTCATCTGACTTTTTTGTATGTTAAGACTGATTTCCCTTTCCAGGTTTTCTGCCTTTAATTTTAGTTCGGCCAGTTCCTTTTCTTTTTCAAAAGGCTTTTCAACCACGCGCTGCAGCATCTTGATGTCTTTTTCCAATCTGGCAAATTCCCTGATATGCCTTTCCAGTAAATTGTCTACCTGGTCAATGGAATTGAGAAAATACCGGGCAGCAAGTTTTGGGTTGTCAGAATTGGGATGACCATCATTATAGGTATAGCGAATGCCTGTTTCATTTCTGCTGGCATAAAAGGTATTCCCAGGTTGTGCAGAGAACAACTCTCGATTATGCCGGACAAACAGATCATATCCGTACAGGCTGCCGATCCTGAGGGGTTCATAACTGGACAATTGTTGCTGTTGCAGGTAGATAATCCGTTTACCAATGGTTGCTGCATCTACACTTGATATCCCTTCCAGGCGGATGGGATTTGCCTTTGTACCGTCTTTACCATGCACCAACTGCTGATGGTAATGTTCCTGGTCAGCTTTGAGCTGTACCAACTGCGAAGCAATTTTTTCGCTGCGCTCTTCCATATTTTGAAGATTCCATTTGTCAGAAAAAACGGCTTTAAAATGCGCCTTTTTCAAATTTTCCAGAACGGCAATCTGTTTATCGAGCTTGGCTTTTTCCAATAAGGTGGTATCTCCTGAAAGTATGGCAATGTATTCAGCGAAATTCATCCCGCTTTTTTCATCAAGCGAACCCTCATCTATACTGCGTACATTGAGGTTATTGTTTTTCATCTGGCTGATGAACAGCTGCTTGTTCTTTAACAGGTTAAACTTGTAATTATCCAGTGACTGCTCAGTAGCATAGATATAGTTCCTCACCTTATTGCCATAATGGTTTTTGGCAACAATATTGCCCTGTCGTGCACCTCGACCGTTGCGCTGTTCGAGTTCCGAAGGCTTCCACGGTATATCCAGGTGGTGCATGGCCACCATTCTGCGCTGTACATTTAAGCCGGTTCCGGCTTTTTCCGTACTGCCAAACAATACCCGGATCTTGCCTTCATTCATCTTCCTGAACATGCCCGGCTTCAATCTGGGATTTGCCCATGCGCTATCATGGATAAAAGAAATTTCATGCGCTGGCACCCGAAAATCCCTGACCAGCTTTTCCTTCAGGGCATCGTAAATATTGAACCCATCTGTGTTTGGAGTTCCTATATCGCAGAAAACGAGCTGCGTTCCTTTGTTTGGACTACTTTCATGATAGACCTTCGCTACCTGCCTTGCGCATACATTGACCTTACTGTTGGGATGGTCGGCATAGCTTTCCTTGATCAATCGCATATCCAGCGCCATCTTTTTGGCCATATTGGTTGCAATGAGCATTCTTGCCAGATCTTCTGTCTTGCTTAAGGGTGGCCTGCCAATCAACTCGGCATTGCCGGTCCGGGCAAATTCCATCAGCCTTTTAATAAACTGCTGTTGATCCGAGGTAGGCGCGATATTAACCAGTGTTTCATCCACCTCCGGCTTATCCAGCTTGATGTGCAATGCAGTTTTATAATCCGTAATCTCATTATAGAACAAGGCCAGCTCCGGTACTTTAATGAAGTGCCTGAACCGCTCCTTGGCAATGATTTCATTGGTTACACTAAACTCAAAATCCGTAGTCTTCTTGGCGAAAACGGCCGCCCATCCATCAAAATTTGAAATACCCTGACGCTCCATTTCTCTTGGACGCAGGTATTTGAAGATGAGATAAAGTTCGGTAAGGCTATTGCTGATGGGCGTGCCAGATAAGAAGGTCGCGCAAATGTCACTGTCAAACTTGTGTTGAAGCGTCCTGACCGCAAAAAGCAGATTCAATGCCTTTTGGCTGCCTTCCACATTTCCCAAACCGGCCACCCGATTATGGCGTGTCGTAAAAGTGAGGTTCTTAAATTTATGGCTTTCATCCACAAACAGATGATCTATCCCCATTTTTACGAAGTCAATACCATCGTCTTTTTTTTCTTCTATAAGTTTAGCAACCGACTTTAAACTGTTCGCTAAATTTTTCTTACGGATCTCCAAGCCCTTCAGCATTTGCTTGGAAGTTTCACCCGTTAGGCTCCTGGCCGTTTCCATATCGCGTTCCACATTTTCAAGCTCTATGGTAAAAATCTTCTGCTGAACCTCCCTCGACTGCGGAATCTTGGCAAACTGATCGTGCGTAATAATTACACAGTCAAATTTGTTGTTCCTGATTTCATGGAAAAGCCTTACCCGGTTTGCCGGGCTGAAGTCTTCTGGATTGGGGGCAATAATGCGGGCTCCGGGATAAGCCAGCTGGTAGGTATCCCTGATCTGATCAACATTGGCTTTCAATGCCAGGATCATCGGTTTCTGGCAAATGCCCAGACGCTTCATTTCCTGTGCAGCCAGAATCATCGTCAGGGTTTTACCCAAACCCACTTCATGATCTATCAATGCACCACGGTTCTGCACAATACGCCACACTGCATTGTACTGAGAACGATAAGGGTTTTCAATGCCTAAGTTTTTTCGGTCAAAGCCCGGAAATTGTTGATGGCTGCCATCATACTCACGCAACCGGTAACAGTTAAATGTCTCGTTATACAACGTTTCCAGCTTTAGCTTTTCCTCAACAGGCAATTGCTGTAACCACTCATTGAAGCCCTGACGTAGGCGTTCTATTTTTTGGTGGGCCAGTTGAGTGGCTTCACTGTCGGGATAGCGCCTGCTTTCTTCGCCACTCTTCACCTCATAGGTAAAAAGCGGTGCCGTGTTTTCAAGGGCATGTTCCATCAGGTTTTCACCATACATATTTTTCCCGCTCTTGGGACGGATGGCATATTCCTGGCTGAGCTTTACATTGTTCCTCTCGGCTTTTACTTTGTAGGTATCCATTGAGGAGAAGTAGATCACCTGTGTGGATAGTTCAAATACCTCACTGGCATAGCGGCTGTAATAGTCCGCAGGTATCCAGCGTTCGCCAAAGTTGAAATCAAGCAGCGCAAAGGGAATACGCTCGGGTTGTACGCTTCTGATGGCTTCCAGGCTTTCCTGTAGGTATGGATTATCGGGTGAGTTGGCAGCCGCACGGCTGGCCGCTTTCAGTTTTTCAATGACATTACCACTCAGGTAGTGATCAGCAGTAAGCCAACCGCCAGATACCGGATCAAGATAAATATGACCTTGCAAAGCAGCCACCACATGGTCCTCATCCTTTTCCAGTGCAGCAGCAATAAACCCGGTGGATACCTTTCCGGTATCATTCAGGCTTCGCGCCAGTGCTTCCAAAGGATGATCCGTATGAAAAACCTGTGGTTTCTTTTCCAAAGTTCCCAATAACACATCGGCTTTAATAAAAGCATTATTGCTCTTGCGTTCCAGAGAACCCAGAATAGTAGGACCAAAAGCGGCATCCTTACGTATCAAGGCAGCATTTTGAGGCGTATTCAGTTGCCCAAAGGATAGCACAAAATGCTCGTACAGACGATTCATCTGCTCCCATTTTTCTTTGGGATTTTCCAAAGCGCCATCTAAAGCCAGATAGTGATTGCGCAGACCGATATAATCCTGATAAAAGCTGGAACGCCCCTGTTGTGGAAATTCACTAAAAATGCCACGGTCCAGATTTTCATCAAGATGTTCCAGCAAACCGATTTTTCCGTTTAACTGAAACAGCATTCCTTCTTTATAAAAGGGTTTCAGACCGTACACCAATACCTGAGCATCCTTTTCAAGGGCGAACATCTTTTTAAAATCACCATCTCCGCTATAGATGTATTGATGGTCAAATTGCCTCAGGGAATTAGAAAGCTCCTTTAGTTCAACATCCAGCTGATCCGCATTACACCAGCCTGCAGGTAATGCAATGTCATTGACATTGGCATAGAGCTTATACAGATAGCGGCCTTTCTGATGGGATTGAGCAGTAAGCAAGACCAGACTTTCATGTGAAGGCCGGTCAGTAGTACTGATCGTGCTGATCATTCTGGCAGTACCGCGCTGTACCATCTTTGCATCCCCTTCACTGATATAATCCAGGGCACGGCTGACGGTTGCAGCAGGCATGGCATCAAACAAACCCAATTGAAGGCTGGCTGCTTCCTGTGCCTGGCTGGGTGGCATGGGCAAATATTCAAACTGTTTTTTTTCTACCGCTGCTGTTTCATTGATGAAGCTGATCCTTTGGAAAGCGCTGACGTTAAAGCGTTCATCGAAGTCAGTTTCCAGATTGTGTTTTAACTTTTCAGCAATGCCTGCTATTGTTCCATCTTGCCGGTATTCCCTGGAAGGTTTTCCATATTGGTCTTTACCATCCTTAATGTTGTCCCCGACGGCAATATGGTTTTCATGTGCGGCTACATATCTGTTAATATTGTAGGAACCATCCTCTGCCTTCCTTTGTTCTGTTTCGATCAGCAGGTACTCGTCCTTGCTGATCTCTTTTTTGCTCGTATTTTTTTGGACTATGAGCAGATGTGTAGGCGCCTGAGTATTCCCTGTATCGGTCATCAGGTTGTCGGGCATGATCGTCAGTGAAACAAAATCTGCCCGTTTGAACAAATACTCCCTGACTTTTTCATTGGATGGCGTATTTAGAAATGCCGAAGTCGTCACAAATGCCATCAGTCCACCATGGGCCAGTTTATCAAGCCCTTTGGCAAAAAAGTAGTTGTGTATTTTGCCTGAAATGGATTTATCGGGATAAGAAGGGTCATAGACTGAATAATTGCCGAAGGGAATATTGCTGACCACCAGATCATAATTGCCGTTTTCATTATGGTTACTCTCTTCAAAGCCTTTGGCCATGACTTGGGCAGGCACCGGACTATCACTGAGTAGGGTGTTGAGTATCCGGCTGGTGAGCAGGTCTTTTTCAACAGCCTTCACTTCCTTTAATTCAGGAAAAGCATGGAAGGCTTCAGTAATAAATATGCCTGCACCGGCAGAGGGTTCATAGATCCTTTGAGGTAATATCCCTTTTTCACCAAGTACCTGATACAAAACAGCTGGAACCACCGCAGGCGTATAAAATGCACTCAATACACTTTCCTTAAGCGATGCCACAATCTCTTTATACTGCTGGTCATCAAAATGCTGTCTTAATAGCCCATGTAATGCCAGAATATCCTTATGCTGATCCAGGTCGCTATCGGTGGCACCCTGCCTGGTCCATTCTTCTTTGGGACCATCTGGATAAAGGATAGTCTTTATACCACCGAAACCGGCATAGCCCATCAGCACCTCACGGTTTACCCGGCTCAATGCCGTTCCCGCTTCGTGCCTCAGCGCTATGCCAATGGCCTCGATGTTACCCCTTAATTTTTGTAATACTGAATATCCCATTCCACTGATTTCTCTTTACCCTCACTAATTCATTACGCTTCAATCCAGGAGATAATCATGTACTCCGGCAATGATCGCATAGCGCAAAAAACGATTGCCCTCATTGGCTTCATTGAACGCATAGCTTTCAAAAAGCGAAGCACAGGCTTCCACCATGTTCATCGTTTCATAGGTGAGCACACCGGCTTCCTTAAATTTTTGATATTCCTCCGGGAACTCATCTTCCAGAACCTGCTGGATATAGTTGAACTTTGATGGCCGGAGATCTTCGGTAAGTGCATTCAGGCACAATTCCTCGATCACATAACCGGGTCTACCTTCTTCCAGTAATTGTTGTGCCATTGGCAGTACGCCAACTACCTTATCATTAAGGTAGTTGGTGATACTGATGTTACCCTGCAGCTTCAAAAGCAGGTCCGGGTTATGGCTCACCAGGTAGGCACGTAGCTTTTCTTTCAGTAATTCCTGCATCCCTGAGTGTTTTATAAACCAAAAAATGATTTGATAATGGTGGTAACGACCACCAGAAAAATGCAACTGCCGAACCATGCTGCGGCAACCTTGGAAGTATCCTGGTCGCCCTGGTTCCACTTCTGGATCGAGTAGGTAAGGGGAATCGCACCCCAAACCTCTCACAGAACCGTACGTGAAAGTCTCCTCTCATACGGCTCTTCTTATTCAGCCAACTGCCAGCTTCTTGCGGTTACGCAGACTTGCAGTGGGTTTAACTCCCCAAGACCAGTGAGCAAACAGATCGGGCTTCGCTAACGCTATATCTCCCAGCCTGTGAATTGCCTGTGTCTTGTGCTTTCTAAACCCTTTGAACTTATTCCGAATCCAACGAGACAATTTCATGTTGATCCTTTGAAGGATATCCTTCAACACTTTGATGTTGTATTTACCGTAGTAGTTGATCCATCCCTGAATGATAGGATTGATCTTGTCTGCGATTTCCTCCAGTGTAAGCTGGTTCCAATAATGGTGGTTCCAGTCCCGGATAGTAGCCCAGATTTTCGTCCTGGCCGTCTTACTGATGGCAGGTGAGAAATTCAGGAAAACTTCCCCGTGGAGATCGATAGACCTTCTCGGCCTGAAAGTGTAACCAAGGAAATCGAACTGGATAATATCGTATTCAATTTCACGATGGTTCTTCTTACAGTACACAATCTTTGTCTTTGTCTCATTGAGTTCCAGCTTGCAATCCGCTAACCGCTGCTTAATCATCTTTTGGATGAATTCGGCCTGTTTCAGACTTACACAGTGCACAATGGTATCATCAGCGTATCGTTCGAATGAGATGTTAGAATGATTTCTTTTCATCCATTCATCGAACACGTAGTGCAGGAACAGGTTTGCCAGTATCGGCCCGATTACCGAGCCTTGTGGTACCCCTTTGGTTCTTTGCACTTGCGTCCCATCTGCTAACTGGTAAGGAACGGTTAACCAACGTTTGATGTACAACATCGCCCATTTGCATTTAACATGCTTTTCCAGGGCTTTGATGAGAAGATTATGGTCTATGTTATCGAAGAACCCCTTGATGTCAAGGTCTACCACCCAATGAAACAGGTATGAGCGATCTTTCGCCTTTGCCAGTGCATCATGTGCAGATTTGTTCTTCCTATACGCATAGGAATCTTCATGAAAGTGTGGTTCTATCTCAGGCTCTATTGTCATCACGACAACCATCTGAGCCACACGATCCTCAACCGTTGGAATGCCAAGAGGTCTTTTACCGCCACCGGTTTTAGGTATTTCTACCAACTTTACCGGATCAGGAAGGTAACAGCCAGAACTCATGCGGTTCCAGATTTTGTACAGATTGTCCCTGAGCTTTTGCTCAAAGTCCAGTATCGATACATCATCGATCCCCGCTGCGCCCTGATTGGCCTTTACCCTCTTGTAAGCTTCCATTACAAGCTGTTTCTTAATTTCAAATGACTTTGCGTCTTTCATTTCAAATCCTCCTAATTCTTCATTAGTTGTTTAAATTAAATTCGCTGAATAAGTCAGTCCCTTCGCTCCACTTCCATTACAGAAGCTTCAACACTACTACAGACTGATCTGTCCCTGTGCAGGGCATCGGTACTCTCATTCTTACAGGTTCTCTGCTTGAATTTCTCCCTTAGCATCCCCACGACAGGTTCCCCTGTTCCTTGTAAAAGCCTCTATGCAACTCGTGCCGTCTCTATACCGGATGCCGCCAAAGCAGTAAGCAGGTTTCCCTCTGGCTTATCCCGAACCAAGTCTAGGAGTTCGGTTTTGACATCATCTTCCATATTTCGGTACCTCATCAACGGTTCACTTGCGTTCACCTTTTGCATAGTCACCTGCCGGAATCTAGTCCGACTTTTCACGTATCGCTCACGACCAAAGCTCTTAACTAAAGCCGCATACGCTGGTTTGAAACCTCCCCCTGTAGGGCGATTTCGAGGGGCCCACCCTCATCTCTTACAAAGCACCTGCGTTGTTGTTATTCACGCAACAACACAGTTCAGGGCACACTAAACTTTTACCGCTCCGATGAGTCCCACGATAGCCCCAATGGCATACATCAGGTTCGTACCGGCAGCAAAATAACTTCGCACCTGGGTATTGGCTTCCTCAATTCCCGCTTCACCACTTTGTGCCTTGGCCATTACTGCCATCAATAGGGCCACTAAAACAAAACCCATTTTTTTGCAGGTCTTTCCTGCTTTCCTCACACACATTTCCATACACACGTTTTTATCAATTTCACTTTTAAAAACTTTCCCAACCTCCCCCTGGGGAGAGGCGGGAAAGTGGCCACGTACACACACCTTCCAACATCACATCGCTCTACAGCACTGGCGGTACGTGGGCAATCTTTTTGTTGGGATTTGCAACTCATCGCTGCTGGTGGTTGCCTTCCTGCAATTCAATGCAGGAAGGTACCAGCAGGCGCTCCGCACTTCAACCTACCACAGTCCATCAATCTCCACTTCACTCATCGTCATCACTCCGCTTTTCTCCAACTCGGTCTGTATTCGGTTGTTGATGCCAGCTCTGAATGCCGGAATATTCAATTCCGGATATTCCATCAGGCTCGCACTGAGCAATGCACGGAGCTGCGCTTTGTTGTCCTCACCCCTTATGCTTATCGTTAATTTCTCTATCAGCTCATCAGCCTTTTCAAATAGCTCATCCGTTATGCTGATCTCCATTTCTGTGGCAGGATCTCCACTGTCAATGGTCTCATACAATTCCCCATATTCCTTTTTCTGCGCCCGTCGGGCAAAGTGTAAAAACAGGTATAGGTAATAGAGCAGTCCAAGTAAGGCAACTGCGATAAAATACTGGGTCCAGGTAATTCCGTTCAACATTGTTCTTTCATTTATTGGTTACACCTTACAGTCAATATGGAAATGGACTGCTTGACAATTACATCACAAAAGAACCCACAAACGGAAGCGATAAAAAGGACAAGTTGAGTTGTCCCTTTTTTGTCCCTTCAGCAGAAGATCTGATATACAGAGACTTGACAAATAATTTGAAGCAAAAAAAAAGCTCCTTTATCGGGAGCTGCTGTGCTTACGATATGGAAGGGCTATCCAATCCACTGTCGCAGATGATACAGGTTAACCGGTTCATTCCAGCCGGTAAGAAAAACGCTTGAGGAAGCTTTATTCCGGGAAGATCCTGAAATACTTAATTCCTCCCAACCTGGAAGCATCTACAGGTCAAAAGAAAAACAGACGGTTTCTCCGAAGTCTCGGCCAATGTCTTACCATGAACTCGTACGAGTAGGACTGTTAAAATCAGGCTTCAACGCTAGTTGCATAATTCGTTTGAATTATTAAATATAGTGGCTAACCTAAATAACTCTAAAAAAAGTTCTTGTTCACCTTATTACAAAACCATTGGCGGAGCGATCCACGATTTTTTATTTGCTGAGCTCTAGCAAGCTCACTTTAATACCGGAATTCAAATTTTAGTAGATGGAGAAAATATTTCTGAACTTAGTGGAAGAATACTACGGTCGTCATACCCTGGCAAAGAATAGTTTGCAAAATACCGTAAACATAAATCGGATGCTATATAATGCCAGCAAACAACAAGCGTTTAGCGTCAGACGGAATGGAGGCAATTGAAACCCTGTGCTGAAAGCAGCATATTAAATTACGATATACATGACAGGACTTCAGGAAATGATTTTAATAGGTGAGATTGCCTTGCAATCTAAAATTGCACAAAGAGCTGCGGAGCGTTTGCAGGCTACCCATGACAACTTTGATCATGTCGAAACCTGGTGCTCCATTCAATCCATTCTGGTAGCAGCAGGAAATGTATCTAAAATTCTCTGGCCCAACGGAAAATATAAAATACGTGGCGAAAGATTAAGGCAATTGCTCAAAGTTGAAAAGGACAACCCCCTTTCTAATCGTAAATTTCGTAATCATTTCGAACATTATGATGAACGCATTGAAGATTGGTTCGAAAAAAATTCAAATGGAGTATATATTGATTTGGCGATGAACCCTTCCCTAACCCACCCACTCTTCCCTGACACCAATACGCATCGCGGTTACAACGCCTTTAATAATACTTTAATTTTCCGTGACGAAACACTTGACTTAAACGAAATATTAACGGCACTGGAGAATATACTTAAACATTGCAAATCATATTGATGCAGGAGTTGCGTATCAACTGAAGAAAATTTAAGTATCCAGCAGTACATATCTGTAGCTGGCATCCTGCCTGGTGCATTTCTTTCTATCTTTCTTGCTCTTCGATCAGATTTCTCAGTTCTATTAACCGGTCGTAAAACGGGCGATTGAGATTATTGAGCGGCAATACCTTTCTTGACCGGATGTAAAATTTAGATGCTCTAGTCGCCTGATTCAACTACACAGTGTAAACACGGAATCTATAGCGTAGTAAACACGGTATTCCTTCGCTCCTTCACCAAAAGGTAACCAATCCAGTTTTTCTTCCTTAATTTTATCCATCAAGCAAAGCCATTCAAGCCACCAGACCTTATCACCATGCTACAAATGCAACAGCTCGCTGAACTGCAAACCATCTATCCAGGTCTGAACAAAGACCTTAACGAATTATTAAAAGGCATAAGCAAGGATACGCTCCTACGTATCATGACCCATCTTATGGGAATGGAGACCTACGGTACGGAAGAGGACGACACCCTGCAAGTCATAGAAAGTTGGTTTAGCGAATCCAATCAAGGATTTGCACAAGAGGCGTATGATCGCATCATGAACTATGAAGAGCGGCACGGAGTGAAACTAAAGATCGTCCATGTGATTTCCTGCCTGCAAATACTGCAACGAGCCCTCGAGTTGGAAGACGATGGGGCATTAGACACAAAATCAAAAGAAGAATCAGAGATTGATTTGTTTTATGCGATGTTACTGTTGAATCAGCACCAGGATTACAACCAAACAAAGGATAAGGAAAAGACCAAGAAGATGTTCCCAGACTCATGGCAGTATATGGCTGCGTTACTATTGAATTATAATTTCCCCACGAGCGATATCATCAATTTTCATTTTAAGGACTACGCAGCAGCCCAGGTGCACAAAGCCTTGATGTTATTCAAATTCCTGGAATCTTCTACCGAAGGAAAAGCACTATTGCAGCGGCTCTACAAGTATTACCAAATAAATGACTGGCGCGAATACATCGCGGGTATACTACCCATAATCGCGGCATGGTCAAAAAGGGACAAAGCCTCTTCTGTTGACCTGGTCTTGGAAAAGAACGACAAATATCAGGACAACCTGAACTTCCTGCAACGGTTCGCCATGGATAACTATGCCAAACAGGAAGATGTCGATTTTCGTAAACTCCGGGAATCCCCGCTCTTAAAGCTCGATGACCATACGTTTCGCGTAATACATCCGCTCTTTATTGCTGACAAGATTTACAAGGGATTATATTTTCTGCTCAATCAATTGAACAGCGAAAAGCCGCCAATCATTAACGCATTCAGGAGTTGGTACACCACTCATTTCTCCGAAGGAGTATGTTTGAAAAACATTCTCACTTATGCTTTTCCGAAAACTGACGCTTTGCTGTTTGATGAGGATATGAAAAAGCAGCATATTATTGGTCCTCCGGATGCATACCTGCGGCAGGGCGGAGCGGCTTTTCTTTTTGAAAACAAAGACATCCTGATCAACGCGGCCATAAAAGAGGCTTATGACCTGGAACAGCTGATGACGGAGATCGATAAAAAATTGGTAGTAAAAGAGGGTAAGCCGATCGGCATCGGGCAGTTGATTACCAATATCAGAAAGCTGTTGAACCAGGAAAACCAATATGATCCCGGTTTCGATAAGGATACAAGTGTGATCTATCCCATCCTTATCACGCACGACAAAATATTTGATACTGCAGGGTTGAACCAGGTGTTGCATGGAAAGTTTAATGCAGAATTGCAACAACTAACCAAGGAGGGATTGGATACTTCACGTATCCGACCGCTGATCATAATGAATATCGATGTCTTGATGGAAATGGCGCCATTGTTGCGAAAAGGACAAATCACCTTGAAAGAAGTCTGCGAAGCCTATTACGCACATTGCCAGCCTGCTCCACGAGCGGCATTTCTCACCGATGCCGCCTTTGTTCAGGCGATGCAGGATAAGATGATTTCCTTCACCGATTTCATCCCTCACTACCTGACGGATAAACTCAGAACCAATTGGCGCTCCGAGGACTTGTTCCGTTATCTTTTCCGTGAAACCGAAAACCAGAATGCTATTGGATTGTAACATCGATAGTCATCCCTTGCTGCCGGGAGTTTACATTCTAATTTCCAGCCCTCGTCAATAATCCCTGATCCTCTTGATCATCTCTTCCAGTGCAGCAATGGCAATTTCCTTATCACGGCTTTCCGTATCATAGCTTTTAGTGCGAACACTCTGCCAACTGATATCTTTTTTCTTAGGAGTGGAGAGATAGGGAACGATAGCCTTAAACACCGCATTGAGCGAACGGGCGGCAACAACCCTGGAATCATCTGCTGCCCGCAGCACAACCGCGATCTGATCGGTACTCAGATTACACATGACTTTAAAAGTTGGCAGTTCGGCAGATGGCATATCTAAGGGCTTAAAGCCTTTCATCTTTTGCTCCAGGTACAATATCTCGTTTTCGATGTAATCACACAGATATTCCTTCAGCCCTGGATAATTGGGATTGTAGATCAGCTCCGGGTTTTCAGGTAATTGCTGCAACGCCTTATGATCCAGCCTTAGCATATCCAGCTTTTCCTCAAAAGTCCCCAGACGGTTCACCTGCATATCCAGTTTGTTGGTAAAATAACGCGTACTTGATTTACTGTTCAGGTTTCGGTAAATGATCATTTCGCACAATAGTTTGTCATTGCTGCAATGATGAACCAAATCATCCAGTAGGCTAATATGATATTGCTCCTCACGGACTGTAACGAAGGCCAGTTGGTCAATGCGTCCGATGAATTCCAGCAATACGTCATGTACAAGGTTCAGCATACCGCCATTGCCGTGCTGACCGGTCACTTCCTGTTGCAGGGCATCCCATTTGTCCAGAAGGTTCCGCTTTACCTGAATCAGCCGGAGCTGGGGCACCCTGAATCCTTTATTCATATAAGAAGAGAAATGTTGCTCAAAGAAACGCAGTAGCCCCTCCAGTTTGTTAAGCAGGAAAACCAGGGTTTGGTGTAACCCCGTAGTCATGCTATGCACATGATTTCGGTACTTCAGGACCTTATTCATCATTACTACCAGCATATCATGGTATTTATGTACCAGCACAGACAGCTCGTTGCCCTTCCGTATGGTAAAGAATGCGGATTTTAACTGCTGCTCGACTCGCTCCACTTCCATCGTAATTTGGGCAGTAAGGTGTATGGCTTCTTCTTTGCCTATGGCACCGGGATAAACCAATTCGGGATTCAGATGGTAACTGCATAGTTTGTCAAGCCAATCATAGGCATAGGTCTTTTCCATAGTAGCGCTTCATTTAGGGTTTAGTGGTAAACTCTTGAAATAATCTATTCCAGAAAAGAAAATACGCCGATAAATGGCCACCATTAAGATGAACCTGGTCAGTAATGAAAATACGCCTTTATGTGTTGGGGGATGAACCAACAGCATTACGCCCCACCTATCTGCAGTTGAATTGTCCTGATGCTGACGAAGAGCCCACTTGCTTGCATCTGAAACATATTATCCCAAAGCTATTTTAAATATAGGAAAGGTAAATCTACTATGCAAAAAATAGCCTTACATGAAAACACTTAAGATCAGTACTGAACACGTATAAAATTGTGAAATTCGAACTTTATGGCGTATCGGATCATAAAAAAGTTACGTTGCTGCTCCGAAAACTAGGACTCCAATCTGCATCAGTTCATCTGTTTTTTTATAGCGCTATCAAATTGCACATACCCGCTTAAGTACCATATGTCCTTCGATTAAATAAAGGCCTTACCGGATGCCGCCGCTTTTAGTGGCTCTGATAAAATCCTCCCTGTAGCTCTTACCCAGGGGAATCTCTGTGCCTTTGCCAATAACTATGGTGTTACCGAAGAACCTGGATACCTTGGAAAGATTAATAATAAATGACCGATGTACACGCAGGAAGCCTGTGCCAAGTTCTGCCCCTAAGTCACTTATACTGATGTATGTTTTAATGGGGGTCATTCCTTCTGAATAAACAATACTGTAATTAGAACTGGCTTCCGCATGGGTAATATCTTTCAGCGAGAGGTAGGTGATGATGTGGTTAGGTCCATGACGTAGGGCAACTTTGTCAGCGGTAGTTACAGGTGACTGGGTCACTGAGGGAAAGTTTTTCCTGATACGGTTAATACAGTTGATAAAACGTAGATACGAAACAGGTTTGATCAGATAATCAACTACTCCCAATTCGTATGCCTGAAGCGACTGTGAGTTGTCCCCGGTAACCAGCACCACTTGAGCCAAATGGCCAACCTGTGCGGCAAAGTCCAATCCGTTGAGCTTTGGCATCTCAATATCTACGAAAATGATGTCTGCCGATATTTCCTTGGCCAGGAACTTACCAAGCGCTTCCACAGCATTGGTATTGGAACCTATGAGTTCCAGTTCCGGCGTTCGTTCAATAAAACGGGAGAGAAAATCAATAGCATAAGGTTCATCATCAAGAATGTAACACGTAACTTTCATAGTTCAATTTCGAAATATAGGTGATAATGGTTGTTCTGTTCAGTGCTGCGCAGCACATAGGCTCCGGGGTAAAGCAGATCCAATCGCCTTCTGATATTGTTCATGCCTATGCCCGTTCTACGGTAGGTCGTTTCCGGCATTTTAAGATTATGGAGGTGCATGGTCAGATGCCTATTGTAAACTGCTAGCTGTATCTTAGCCGGATCGCCTTCCTCGGAGAGATCACCGTGCTTAAAAACATTCTCCACGAAGTTGACCAATATACCCGGAGGCAATTGAAGCTCCGTAGCGGCAGCCTGGGCATCAATGTCCAATTCAAAATATTGGCGGTTATCCTGGCGTAAACGCAACAACTGTACATACTGCTTGATGTGGTTGATTTCATCCTCCAATGGGATGGTATTACGACCGGAGGTAGCACTAAGGGAATACTGCATGACTTCGCCCAATAGCCTAACAGCCTGCAAGGCCTTGGGTGATCCCACCTCTACCTGGTGTTCAATGAACTGAAGGGAATTGAATAGCAAATGAGGATTGATCTGTGACCGTAAAAAAGCGCTTTCGAGTTCTGCCTGATTGCGTTCCTGTTTCATTAATTGCAATTCTCTTTCCCTTGCGACTTTAGCTCTTCTGATGCCCCTACTGGCCAGATAATAGGCAAAACTCAATCCAGCGACATAAAAACAACGTAACAGCATTTTTTTGTAAAAACCAACTCTTGAAGGAATTTTAAACTCTGCCTGGTTCCAGTACTGGATTATTGCGGCGGCTGTGGTCTCTAAAACGGTAAAACCTGCAATAAATATCAAGCTGTAAAGAATTGGCTTTATCCAGCCGTTACTTTTATGGCCTATTGTGGGAAACAAGACAAATGCGCATAGATAAAAAAATGGTATATCCACCAAATAATAAATCAATTCAGGAAGCATCAATTTTCCATAAAATAAGAGCACTACACTCTGTTCATATCCAACCATTGCCAGTGTGCCAAAAAGGTAACCTCGTATATGTCGTGTCTCCAACATCAATGTTATTTTCGTCATTTGCCGTTCGCATAGCCAAAAGCATCATTCACATCATCATTGATGCTTTCTAAGTAAATATTTAGGTAAAAACATATTTGATAAATAACTTGCTGTATACTTTAAAATCCAACTGAAAATGAAAAACCTAAAAATCAGATCCAAAACTCTACTGACTTTCAGTAGAAGCAAAAACACAAACAAAAGAGGCGATCAAAGCGATCCACCAACTACAACTATTGTCTCTTTGTACCCAACCTGTCCAACCGGTACCGGAATAAAATAGCATTTCTGTTTGTCAGATATCAGAAAGCAGGTGTTTGTGCGTTTACCCTGGCGCAAACCCATTAGGCGTTGGGTAGGTAAATTATGCCTATCCAATCCTCTTCTCTTAAAATTAGCAACATTTTTATTTCTACATCAATTGTTTTAGTACTGCGATTGATTCATCCTTATGGAGAAAAGCCCTACTCCTTTCCGTCCGCTGTATACCATACACTAAATTCATTACGCACAAACCTTTACATATTTGCATCTCCTTTCTTTTTTCTGCCACCACATTCAAGTCTGCAGTTACACTTATTATTCTATTCGGTTTACTCTTAAATTTTGAAGATTCAAACCAATCTTCTTTCAATTTTCTATTATGCGGATATGACCCGTTTGCAGGTACCAGGGAGTAGAGACGATAAAAAATATTCTCCAATTAGGTCTTTCCATTTATGGACTACAACGATATTACTTCGTTAGGAAGATGACCTTATCAGGCAATCAGGATAACAGTAATGGTTTTTACTGCTACTAATTGAACGTTATTTTTAAGCTGCTACATTACGTTTGCATACGCATCGCCATCATCTGCATAAAACAGATTGCTTTCTGCATAATACCGATGGATTTCTTTTTGCCCCGCACTATATTGCTTTCGGTAACAGGAAAAGATAAAATTCAGAACGGGTACACTCACAATAGCCAAGTATTTTCCATAGCCTAAAGAGAAGGCTTCTGATCTAGTAGCAAACAAACTTTATCAACCAGACATTTATGAAAGTTCGCAACCTTGCGGTCACCGTCATTATTCTGCTATTTATTGCCCTTTGGGTATATGCAGGTTTCAGTAAAATTGGCGATTATGACAACTTCAAATTTCAGTTAGGGCGCTCGC
Source organism: Sphingobacteriales bacterium 44-61 (assembly GCA_001898405.1). GTDB lineage: Bacteria > Bacteroidota > Bacteroidia > Chitinophagales > Chitinophagaceae > Terrimonas_A. Next base: position 170,855 of record MKTW01000016.1, on the reverse strand, counting down.
CTTATGTACAGCACCTGGCAGACTTTATTGCCAAAGCACTTCCCACTGCAGAGATCATTACCGCATTGCTCTTTATACCAAAGGCCACCCGGCTATTAGCTATGTACCTCTCTTTCTTTGGTATGTTGATTTTTACAGGCTATATCTATGCTATGCTCAATTACAGTTATTTTGTGCCTTGCAGTTGTGGGGGAATTCTTAATGATCTGGGCTGGCACGAGCACCTCATCTTTAATATCTTCTTTACGCTTTTGGCATTAACAGGTATCATTTTAATGGTGTATAACCGCAATATCAGTAGGGGTACATCTCCAAAAGACACCACTACCCTTCCACCCATAAACCGGCCACAAGTCGCATCATAATCCATGAGTACCTTAAACTTTACGCACATGAGAAAACATCTTACCTTATTATTAGTACTTATTGTAGTAGCCGTAGGCATTTTGTATGCGCTTAACAAAACCAACGGAGCGCCAAACAGGGTTAAGAACGGTTTTGTACGCAATTTTGACGGCACAACCGCAACCTTAATTAAAGAGGCTGATTTTGGCTGGCACTTTAGAGAAGTATGCGGCCAGCAGGGAGATAGTCTTTTTCTGATGGGTACAGACCCAACCAAAATCTTTATGACAAATACTAACCTAAGTAAACTCGATACCTTCAATCTTGACATACCACCAATCAAGCGCTTAGCACCGGCATTCAGATGTAATGTGATATTCCCGTACGCTTATATTGTTTCAAGCAATGCTCAAAGGATCATTAAGGCTGACTTGATAACAGGCAAATCAGAGGTAAGAGTACTGCCATTTCATGGAGTATTCCACAATAGCGTAATGTTAGATAGTAATCGCTTCGTTATACGCTATATTGATACTACTACCTTAAATGCAAAGTTCAAATTAATGGATGGGAAAGGTAATATCCTTATAACTGAAGGCAATCTTTCAAAACCAATGCAAGATGCGGGATTTCTATACGCAGGTTCATTAAACTATGATAAGCAAAGTGATAAATTAGTTTTTGCCACTTCCTATGTAAACGAACTGACCTGCTTTGATACCATGATGAAACTTAATTACAATACACAGACCATAGACACCACACACACATTAAAAACAGAGATTGTACATACAAAGAGAGGTGTAACTTTTAAAAAGCCGCCAATCAGTATAAACGGACATGCAACTATCTATAATAAAACTCTTTACCTACGTTCTAAATTGATGGCCGATAATGAACACAATAATGATTTTGACAAAAACATTGTGATAGATCGCTATAAGATAGAGGATGGTCATTATCTCGGCAGTTTTTATTTACCCTCGTTGAAAGGAAAAGATGTATTGCAATATTACTTTATTGGATCAAACAGAATATTAGGTTTGAGTAATGATAAAATAGGTGTATTTAATCTAACTCAACCGTGATTTCCTTTGCAAAGCTATGAGCAGGTGAAACGCCGCCGCCTGTTCATAGTATGTTTTTAGCGGTTTTGCTCTAATAACAAAACTTAAACGTATGAAAAAAATGAAATTGAGCATTTTGGCTTTAGCAGCCTTTGTGTTTACAGCAGGTATCACAGTTGCTCAGCAAAACCATTCTAAAACAATTAATGATTGTTGGGACACGAAAGCTGGAGCTGATACAGGTGTTGATCCCAATCGTTCGACTGAGGATGATTGCCCTGGACTGCCTCCAGAACCTTGCTGTTATCAGAAAATATCACAAGGGAATTATGAGACATTCTACTTGCCTCTGACCCCAAGATGATACATTTAAAGTTGATTGCTTGAAAGCAGCACTTTTAAGCAATCAACTGTTTTAAATCGTCTATTTGTTCTTAATAACTATCATATCTATTTCCCTTTCGACCAATTTAAAAACCAAACCAACTTTAGCCAGTTCCTTTCTCACTTCATCAAAATTCTTTTGATCAACATCTAAGGACAAATCTATGGGTAGATTGTAATTAGTCTCATTTATTATGGGAATAGAAAAGTTAAATACAGAAAACCCCATCCACCAAAACATAAACTGATCAATGGTGCTATTATTTATCCTAATGCCCTTTTTATTTCTATCAACATCTACATAGGATTTTCCTCCCTTTGACCGTATTTCTTCATCGTCTCCAACAAATGTAAGAGCCCAACACTTAACTAGCCTTTTCTCCTTAACCCCTTCCAAGCCAAATTGAGATCCAAAATAACGGTTTAAATCTTGCAACATATAGCCTGGCATATTCTTTATTTCATCTTTTGGCAATACCATTTCGTAAGTGAAAATCTTTAAACTATCGGGGGTTAACTTATATTCGTTCTTTGTGTCTTCGCTATAAAAATAGTTCTTATGATTTCCTTCCCAAATAGTTCGGGAAAGAGCGGTTAAATAAAAATCCTTGTTTTCTGGGGAAAAGCTAGGCACTAATGCTATTTGATATAATAACTGAATATTTACATTATACGCCTTTATCATAGCTTTATCATTAGCTACATACGCTCTAGCACCAGTACTTGCAAGCCCTTTTATTTGCCCCTTAATCAAAGTAGAACTATAAGTAAGAACCCCAGGATCAAATTTGTAGTCCCCTAAAGCCCCAATCAATAAAGGCTTAGTTCTGTCTCTCACCATAATATCTTTTTTAGGGGTTAATTTTGGAGCATAGCCCTGTAAATACTCCCTTATCTTGTTTTCATTTACTTCTTCAGATGCTGTTGTGGCAATATATTTTCCATTACCGTCAATCCATACCTCGTGTGGGATTACACGATAATTAAAATATTGCTTCAGATTTGTACTCGTTACAGATGGTAGTTTTAATTTGTTTAAAGTCGGATTAGTTTTAAATACACTTAAAATTTTCTCTGCACTTTCGTAAGTTATAGGGAGAATTACAATTTCATCTTTAAACTTTGCTTGCAAACTATCCAATTTGGGCAGCGTTTTAACGCATGGTACGCACCATGTGGCCCAAAAATCCAGAATGACCAATTTACCTTTAAAATCACCGAGTTTTGCGGTGGTTTTATGCCAGTTTACGATATTATTAAATGTAATGTCGGGTACTGTATCGCCAATTTTAAGGGGCTGTTCTGTTTGGGTAGTTGGAGTTTGGGCAAATAATAACATGCTATAAATCCCTAGGATAAATAGCAAAACTTTAAATTTTGAGTTCAAACCTTATGTTTCCTTTCTATACTGTGTGTTTACATTTTATATCAAATAGATGAATAGCGTTACGAAGTAAAAAACCTCGTAACACTTAGCAAATATTCCTTTTAGAAATGTAGGCTATTCGTATCCTAGGTTTTGTGTTAAATTGGGATTACGCTGTATATCTGTGAACAGAATTGGATATAATGCTGCATAGCTTTGCCATGTGGCGGGCTTTTCCGCTTGCATTACAGCATCCAAACGCCCGGTGCGCTTTAAGTCAAACCAACGGTGGCAACCTTCAGTAAAGAGGTCGACCTGTCTTTCATGCAGGATCACATCTAAAGCTGCGCTTTGATTGCCCGGGACGGGTAACGGAATGCTTAACCCCCCATGCTTTTGCCTGACGAGATTGATATCATCAATACAACCCTGAAAATCGTTGCGCATAGCTTTAGCTTCTGCACGTATTAAATACATTTCGGCCAAACGGATTACCGTGTACCATTCTGTACTGGTAGTGGCCGTACTTGTAAATTTTAAAGGGGAGGACACAGGTACTCCACTAATTGTTTGTGTTCGCAGCCAAGTCGTTTTTCTGGCATCACCAGTCTCAAAAGCATTGGTTAAAAAGGTCGTAGCAATGTAGGATGGAGTTGTCGTATAAATAAAACTACTGGCAATAGTATTTGCCTGGGTAGCATTATTCGCCAACTGCCAGATAGCTTCAGTGTTGTTTTTAACAAAAATTCCTGCAGGGCCGTTTAGTAAGCTATATTGCCCATTTGTAATTACTAAATTTGCTTGTATTTCAGCATTAGTATAATCCTTTAAGTAAAGATATGCTCTTGCTAATAACGCAGTAGCCACCCATTTATTAGCACGACTTCGTTCACCTCCTGTAAAGGTATAATCATTACCCAATACAACCTGTGCATCCTTTAAATCTTTAATAATCTGTGCATATACTTGAGCTGATGGTGTTCTGGGAATGGTACTATTTACCTGCACATTTGTACTAGTTACCAATGGTACATCTCCATACAAATTAACCAGATAGAAATGAGAAAAAGCCCGAATAAATTTTGCTTCACTCATATAATAACCTTTTGCAGGCTCTGAAATACTATTGTTTGAAGTTAAGCCTTCAATAACACTATTAGCGCTGTAAATGCACGTATAAAAGCCACTCCAAGGCAAAGAGGTGTCAGTAATTTGTAATGTATTATTGGTGTAATTATTACCAGTACCCACGTATGGTCTTATATCATCACTAATCATGCTATTGTATAGTGTGGCTGAATTAATGAAATTACTAGACCGCAAAGAGGTATACATACCCAAAGTGGCGGCATTGGCTGAAATGTTATTTTCAAATACTTGTGTAACTAAGAGCTTGTCGGTAAGTTCATCGACTTCAATAAACTTTTTACACCCGCATAAAAGGACAATTATTATTGTTATGTTTTGTAATGACCACAGAGGTTTTATAATCCTTTGGATATTATATTTAATTACTGTTTTCATGATTTTAAAATTAAAGAGTAACCTGTAGGCCGAACGTAAACATTTTTAAAGGCGGAATTGAAGCATTTGAACTAGCATTTTCGGGATCATAGCCAATATAATCGGTTATCGTCAAAAGGTTTTGCCCCTGAGCAAACAACCTTAGTGCATTTAACCCAAGTTTATTGGAAAAAGAAGGAGAGAACTTATAGCTGAAAGCAACATTCCTTAGTCTTAAATAAGAAGCATCTGAAAACGCAGCACTGGAAATAGAGAACAAACTGACTGACGCGTTAGCAACAGCCGAAGGTTTAGGAATAGTAGTTTGATCCCCTGGCTGCTTCCAATAATCTAAATAATCCGTCCATGTATTTCTTAATCTTCCAAAACTGGCCGCACCATTTGCATCAGTAAATAAATTGAAGTTTTTCCGTTTGGTGTATTGAAAGAATATATCAAGTTGAAAACCTTTAAACCTAATGCTGTTATTTAATCCTGCATACCATTTTGGATCAGTATTCCCAACATTTACATAATCGCCCCCTTGATTGTTGTAGCTAGACCTATTTGTAAATATTCCATTCTTATTTACATCTTCTACCAATGTGAGTCCGGTAGCCGGATCAATTCCTAAAAAATTAAACCGAAGTACAGTATTTAATGATTGTCCAATTATTAATGTATTTGCATAGCTTGTTAGTTCGATATTTGGAAAATCTACTAACCTGTTTTTGGGGATAGTTAAATTAAACGAAGTTGACCATGTTATATTTTTCTTAGCGAGATTTGTAGTATTTAATTCAAACTCCCACCCACTGTTTTCAACTAAGGCCGGTAAGTTTGCAGTATATCCGCTAAATCCAGTAGTTGAGGGAAGTGGATAAGTAACCAGTTGATTGTTTGATCTGTTAAGATAATAAACAGCACTCAGTAAAATATTGTCTTTAAAGAAACCAGCCTCTAAAGCTAATTCTAATTTATTATTTATTTCCCATTGATATTCCGAGTTAGCAATTTGTGACGGCCGAATTGATCTGGAACTTCCATAATCTAATGGATTTCCGTATAGACTTAAGTAACCATAATCACCAATACCATCACTACCCGTAGAACCGTAACTAGCCCTTAGCTTTCCATAAGTTAACCATTTGACATTATCTTTGATTATATTTTCATTTGCGAACAACCAAGCCCCTCCAATACTTGCAAAATTTCCAAACTGTCTACCTGGCCCAAAGCGGCTACTACCATCACGTCTGAATGTTCCATTGAGAATGTATTTATTTTCCCAATTATAGCTTGACCTAGCAAAAAATGAAAGAAAATTATACTCACTCTTGCTCGAGGTAGCAGTGCTTACTGATCCGCCTGCTTGACTTTCCAACAACTGCTCATCAATATAGTTGATTACATTTACCTGACTTGCAGAAGAATTTATCTGCTGTATAGTGGCTCCCAATAAAAAGTCAAAAATACCTTTGGATATTCTTTTTGAGAATGTTGTTTGTGGCTCTATTATCCAGGCTTCTCTATTTGCCGACGCAAAATTGGTATTACCAAGAGTACCGTTTGATGGATTATACGATTTTGAAGGGTTTGGTAGAGCGGCTTTGTAAGTCATATTATTATAGCCAAAGCTACTTTTGATTTGCCATCCAGGAATTATATCATAATCTATAAGCAAGTTTGTATTCAGATTGCCAGTATTGTTTTTCCAATAGCTTGTTGCTAAAGCTAAGGGATTGTTCAGATTTGCTAACCAGTTATAATTACCGTTTGCATCAAATAAGGGATAATTTGGAATAAAAGCAGCTATATTAATAAGACTATTTAATGTACTGTTCTGAATTTTTGTGAAATCATTTGAATAAAAACTAGTCAGATTTACTTTCAGTTTTCGATTAGAAGATGTATGACCGAGATTAAATCTCAGGTTCCCTCTTCTATATTGATCATTCTCCGAAAATATAGTATTCTCATGGTGATAATTACCGCTAATAAGAAAATTTGTCTGACTATTCCCTCCACTTAAAGAAGCAGAACTATCCCAGTGTTCAGAGGTATTTCCAATATACCATTCTTGTAAATTATTATCTGTATTTGTATCCCAAGATAAAAGATCAGGGGCAGTGCTAACTGTCGGCGTCGTTCCGCTATTTGCAAAAGCATCACGACGCATTTGAAGATATTGAGTAGTAGTTAAAGGTTTTGCGGTTCTAGTGAGTGAGCCATATCCATTACTCATATTAAAATCAAACTTACTTTTACCAGCCTGCGCTTTTTTTGTAGTAATCAAGATTACTCCATTGGCCCCTCGGCTGCCATAAATAGCCGTTGCATCTGCATCTTTCAATATGCTTATGCTTTCAATATCATTGGGGCTAATGCTATTTATTGGCATAGCACTAGAGAATGTGCTTGGCCTTATTAAACCTGTTTCTGATGGGAATGGTACTCCATCTACAATATAAAGTGGAATATTAGAAGTGCTTGATTGCGTAATTGAATTTCTCCCTCTGATTTGAACATCTACGCTCGATCCTGGCAAACCGTTCCCTTGGGTAATCATCAAGCCAGAAACACGGCCTATTAGTGCTTGAAGGGGATTAGTTACAGGTTGGTTAGCTATTGTTTCACCTTTCACTACAGAGATATTCCCGGTCCTCAACCTTTGGGTTGTAGTACCGTAGCCACGTATTACCTGTTCGTCCAATAAGCCAACGGCTTCTTTAAGGCTTACATTGTGGGTGGTTATGTTATTAACGGGTATTTCTTGTGTGACATAGCCAATGTAAGAAAACACCAGTATGGCGTTTTCAGGCACATTTATATTGTATTTGCCCTCAGTACTAGTAATGGCAAAGGTTTTGCCGTTTTTTAGCCCAACGGTAACACCCGCAATGGGCTGGCCGTTGGCATCTGTAACTTGCCCACTAACCATAATATCTTTTAAATAATTGCCAATGCGTTCTAATAAGCCAGGCTTGGGCTTTACTACAATGGTTTTATCTATAATCTGATAACTAAAAGGTTGTCCGGTGAAGCATTTTTTTAGTGCTGTGTTTATATCAACATTTTTAACCTTTATCGTTATGGTAGAGGTAGGGTTACTAAAGATCTTGTTGTCGTAGAAGAACTGAAAGCCACTCTGCTTTTCAATTTGATCGAGTACCTTGATCAAGGGCATATCCTTTACGTTCAGCGTGATCTGCTGGGCATGTACAAGTGCGTTTACCTTAAAGCAGGTAAGTGCGAGCAGGAGTACGATGAACTTCATAAGAATAAAAGTTTTGAACAGCGCTTTGGCGCGGATACATAGTACCCGCTCAAAGCATAAATTAATTTTCATACTTTTGTTTGTGTTAGGTTAGTTGTTTAGTTGTTAGCTAGGCTTGTTAACCCAACTTTGGCCAGCAGGTTGTTCGAGAACCTACTGGCTTTTTTTGTTGGATTTGTTAAACGCACCGTTGAAATAATTGGATTTTACATCGGTTCTATCATATCCTCCTTTCTGCTATGGGTTGCTGATATTGTTGATCATTGGTTGATTAGTTGCATTTATCAGTGGTTTAAGCTTAACCGGTAAAAATCAATTGCTCTTTTTTTCTTTCACCAGTAAGGTTTTCCCCTTTTTTGTTTGCTGCAGTTCAAAGTTTACACCACCCTGTTCAAGAATTTTAAGCACGGCATCCAGGTTGGACTTGCGGCTTATCCCTCCTGTAAATCTTTGTTCGGTAACATCTCCATGGTAGGCAATATCCAGGTCATACCAGCGGCCGATCTGTTGCATAATACTTTGCAAATCGGCACCACGGAATTTAATGAGTCCGTTTTTCCAGGCAGTCACGACGCTGGTGTCTACCTCTTTAACCGTAAGCTTCAGGATATTGAGCATGGACTGTTGGCCCGGCAACAATATGGCACTTTGAAGCTGTGAGGCTGCACTAACTTTAACCCTGCCTTCCAATAAGGTGGTAAGGGTGTTGCCATTGTCGTCATAACTGTTGACATTGAAGTGCGTACCCAGGACCTCTACCTGCTGCATAGCAGTCTCCACGATAAAGGGTACATACCTATTTCTTCCTTTAGCCACTTCAAAATAGGCTTCACCGCTGAGTTTCACTATGCGCCGATGCTGCAATCCTATGTTTGGGGTATAACTGAGCGTTGAGGCCGCGTTAAGCCATACTTTGGTGCCATCCGGCAGCAATACCTGATATTGTCCACCTTTGGGTGTAGTAATCACATTGATTTGATCGCTGGGTTTTCCATCAGGATTTCCCACTGCAGTATAAACCAATTGCCCATCAGCGGTTTTGGCAATAGTAATCCCCTGTTGTTTCGCCAACAGTCCATTGGCAGCGTCACTCAGATTGATCCTGATGCCATTGGCAAGTGTGAGAATGGCCTTGTTTCCACCAGGCAATACATTCGCGCTAGTGAGTGTCTGTGCTTTATCCTGCCGGTAATAATAAAAGGCTCCAATACATGCGACCAGCAACACGGCTGCAATGCCTGCATACTTCAGACGAAGCTTATAATAATTGGAACGAATCGTTCCTGTTAGTCTACTGTACACCTCATCAGCATCTTCTACAATACCTTTGGCTGTTAGCGGCTCATGAGCCTTTAAGTGATGGGTGTTGTACCAATCTTCCACCCAGGCCCGCTCCTGCTCCGTGGCCGAATCGTTCGCATAACGCTCCAGCAGTTCGTGTAATTCTTCTCTTTCCATACCGCTCCAAAAGGGTAATTATTCTTATATGGAGTGCAAGACCTCTCAATGAGCGCAAGGGAGTAGATAAAAATGAAAAAAGTTTAAAAAATATTCTATATCGGGTAAATTGGAAGAATGTCATCAGTACCTGATGAGCATGATGATATAAGCAAACAGTCCCAGCTTCGTGCGCAGAACTTTTAATGCGTTCGCTACTTGCTTTTTAACCGTAAGTTCAGAAATGCCCAACTCTTCAGCTATTTCCCTGTGGCTGAGATTGTGCTTACGGCTCAGCAGGAAACAAGCCTTCATTTTAGAGGGTAGCTGGTCAATCTCATCCTCAATGAGCTTACTGAGTTGATGCTCCCTTACCAGATAGTCTGTTGGAGAATTGTTGGCTTCAACAACTTTATTCAGCGTTTCCAGGTAATGACGTTCAGACTTCTTCCTGCTGATGTATTTGATGACGCGATTGCGGATAGCCGTATAAAGATAGCCCGAAAGCGTTTCCCTGATCTGCAATTCCCTACGGTTGTCCCAGACTGTAGCAAACAATTCCTGAACAATATCTTTCGCTTCGTCCCTATTGTTCAGTTTATTGTAAGCATGCACAATCAGCAGCCCCTTAAAACGATTGTATATTTCTGTAAATGCAGTATGGTTGTCCTTCTGCAATAGCAATAGGAGTTCGTTATCCGAAAGGGTTTCACAAGTTTTCATCCACGCAAGCCTGTATGTTACATATTGGGGCTTACTAAGTTAAGTAATAATTTAGGCATTGTCAAGATGATGTTACCGCAAGATGAATCATTTGTTCCTGAATTAAGCAATTGTCCTTAACGCTCAGCGTATCCTAAATTAGGATGTCACGGTAATCAGCGAATATTGCCTGTTTCATATATTAAAACAGGTACTTCATATAATAAAATTGACAACCACGTAAAGAATAATTTCAATTTGCAGATACTTTTTTTTGTAGATGATGTCAAATTCGGAAACCTCAAACTTAGAGCAGTTGATCCTGCGTCATGTGCTGACAACGGCCGCTGCCCCCTTAAACCCATCGGATTTCAATACGGTCCGGGACCGGATAACTTCTGAGCGCATCAAGCTGGAAAGCCAGTTGACAGACCTATTGTGTAGCGCCATAGATGATACAGTTATCATCCGAAAATTACGCGTTAACCATGTAATACTGGTACAACTGTCCAACAAAATATACCAGGTTATAAAAGCAGACGCCGGGAGTGGAACGTCAAATGAAATGGCGCAAATGGCATTGGAAAATATCAACGAATTAATGACCACCGCCCATACGCTTGCTTACAATTATATTGCGGTTGACATCCCTTTGAGTCATTATTTTGTCCATCTACAGGGGAATCAGCTGCATGCCGAATATATCCAGCTAAGATTAGCGTTAGAACCGGTGGTTGACCAGGAGATGACCAGGGCATTGACCAGATATTATGATAGATTAATCAATCCCTCCGACGAACTTTATGAAAGCGATTTCCGATATGCCGAAAAATTAACAAGAGGGCTTCAGAAGATGATGGCCGCTGAACCAGATGCGAATTGGAACATCCAACTTTGGCATTTGATGCTCTACTTTAATTTCAATCAGCGGGATATCATGGCTTATAGCGAAGCAAAGGTGAGAGGTATTGCATTATCAAACGAGCCTTACCTCATGTTGCAGGAAAAATTGCTGACCTTCTTAAAAGAAGTAAAGCAGGTTGAGGAAAATCCAATATTCAAATACCAGAAGGAGCGCATCTCATTAAAGGCATACGTCATTGACCTGTTAGAGCAGGAACTGAACTGGCTGCAACAGCACCGTACTAATCTGCTGGCAGAAATAGCCAATTCGGACGATAATTACATCATTATAGACTTAAGCGTAAGACGCTTGAACCTATGGGCACAAATCAATGTCGAAATGGGGACCATACCGTACCACTCCACCCCCCATGTGGTTAAGGTCATGTCAAATTATGTCCGCACGTTAAAGCCAGGACCGATCAGCTATGAGAGTGCCAGGCGTAAAATGGACGCGTATGACGCAACAACGGTAAAGGGCTTACACAACTGGTTGTCCGCTCAGCTGACCCATCTGGAAAAGAAATACAGTGAACAATTACAGTTTAACCATTGATCAGTAAAAGTGGTTGCCCATTGCCCGGATCTCCGAGCCATCTCCAAAATCATAGCGTTTTTAAATCCCTATTATAAAATAATTGGGATTTTTTTTTGATCAAAAATGCCTTTTGCGTTTCAAAAACGCATGGGTACGGGAGGGGTACGGGCTATGACACTTGACGCGCATTACTTTTCATGCCGACATTTGGTCATGTAAATAAATACAGGCCCTTTTCTCGGAAACAGGCGTACCGATACCGTGGTGGGGTGTGCAGACGCACACCCCGTAGACGGTCACATGAGAAATCTGGCTAAACCAAACCAAAATGTACTGACATGGAACACTAAAGATTATCAAAATGGAGGAGCAACTTTTACAACCGGCAAAAAAAACATCTATCAAAATAGATCAGGCTATTTTGATACTGTCTTCCCTTTTAATACTCATGTGGGTATTTACAATCGGTAGTAAATTGATGACCTTCACGAAGTTTCAGATGCAATTATTGGCACAACCCTTACCACTGTGGTTAAATAAGATGCTGGTTTACGTATTGATACCGGTTGAACTACTCAATGTCCCCTTACTTTATTTTACTAAAACACGTATCTACGGCTTTTCACTGTCTTTGCTGATGATGCTTTCATTTACCGTTTACATCGCCTGGATGTTGGTATTCCATGAAAATTTACCCTGTGCCTGTGGCGGCCCAATTCCCAAATGGGGGTGGGACAAACATTTGCTGTTTAATATTTTCTTTACCCTACTTTCCGCTACCGGACTTTGGCTGACAAAAACGAACAGATGTGAAGCAATACAACTTAGAAGTCGACTTACCAATAAATAAATTATCTAAACAAAAACCATGAACAAGATGAAAAATCTATTCAAATTTCTGCCGATGTTTGCCATAGTGGCAGGCATAGCCTTTAGCGCATTTACCAGCGCTAATCATGTTGTACAAAACAAACCCTTGGCGACCTATTTCTGGTATGAAGTAGATGCCGATGGCCATGTTACTTCTGAAACACTAAATCCTTTAGGTGAAGTGGACAAGAACGCGGCGATGTCATTGGCCCCGGCTGACTGTGCAGATACCCCTGCAAAGGACTTCTGTGTGCTCGGTTCAAGCAGTGATGATCTCCAAATCGATGACCAAATCACTTCACCACCTACAGATGCCATCATTAGAAGGACAAACTAACTAGTTTACGGGATATGGCATGGCCATATCCCGTAAACTTCAGTTGATATCCTCAATCACCAAAACATTCAATTTCTCCGTCTTTTCAACCAAGTCAAGATTATAACTACGCAGTACCTTTCTTATTTCCCCAATTTCGAAAGTATCAAGGATATCGCCATTAATCCTGAAATCAACATTCTCCATCATCTTAACCTCATTTACAAATGGTGCATAATAGTGTTCTATCAACATGCCCAGTCGATCAGCAAACATTTTAAATGGAACATTTAACAGATAGCGAATACTATCTTGAGCCTCGCTGCGAAGACCAAACCGAACAAAACGCCTCTTTACCTCACCCCCTTTCGTTCTCAGGCTTTCGAGATTCCCGGTCTTAACAAGAGCCAGGCATTTTACCTTCCTCTTTTGAATGCTACCTTTTAGCTTGAATTGCCTGGCGAGATCCTCTAATAGAATCCTATATCCCTCTTCCTTAGTACCCATAGTCCAATACAGCTGGTAGTCATAATGCGTATTTTCAAGCCATCTATTAAACATCTCATTATTTTCTGGCGATCGGTAACGTGCAGTATCCTTGAACAACAATAATGTTCTGCCAGGCTTGACAAAGTCCTCTTTTTGGTCACTTAATGCAGAAAAAGCAGCTTGGAACATTCCAACAGGAGAAGAACATTGTAAGGATAATAGGACATTGGAATCCGACCCTTCAGAATATTCAAGCCGATGTCGCCGGTCATACCTGGTCAGAAAGGAATAATATATCAGCTGAGGCTTATATTGTTCATTGATGAAAGTTTGGACATAGCTCGTGTTTACTCTCTTTTCGATATTGTTATGTTCGCCGTTTAATACCTTAGTTATAGTGCCTGGATTCGCGTAGACTCCGTCAGTTTGGTATAGTATCTTGCCATTACGGTCTATCCATACATGGAAAGGAACACCTTGATGTGGGAACATATTGCTCAAAAGCGTATCACCAGAGATCATTGGCAGGTTAGGCTTAAATACTTTTACTCTCTTTTTAAAAAATAGATCTGTTTTTTCTCTGCTTTCAGGATTAACCAGTATAATCTGTATGTCTTTGGAAAACTCCTTTTGCAACATATCAATTTCGGGAAATGCCTCTACACAACTTATACAGTTATGTCCCCAAAAATCGAGAATAACCAGCTTTCCTTTAAAATCGGACAATCTCAAGTTCTGTGATGAGTAGTTGGAGACATGCTGAAAGGTTAGATCAGGCATTTGATCACCTTCCTTCAACATTTGTGAGTTTATCCGTTCGTTGCTAAAGGAACAGGCAAACAGAAAAAGTGTTGCCAAATTTTTATAGATCATGAGGTGTAATTTAGTCATTGTTAAAAGTGATCAACGAGTAGAATCAAGTATTTCAACTTGAAGCTCTCAGAGAACCGTGCGTAATACTCTCGCATTACACGGCTCCTATTATTCAACCGTCGGCATTGCGCCATCTGACCAGTGTGCAAATAAATTGGGTTGCTTCTGGTACATAGACTTTAACCAGAGAAGGCCCCTTATTGTACTTGGTCGTAGTTTCAAATATTTTGTTCTTGCCCATTTGACAATTCTTAAATTGATTTCACGCATAAAGTTTATCAACTTCGCCTTGTAAAACTTACCGTAGTAACCGATCCATGCTCTCACTACAGGATTGATCTCACTAGCTATTTCTTCGATCTGGCATCCTGCTGTTTTAAGCATTGTCCATTCCTTCATCTTCTTTCGCATTGATGCCAATGATTTGTTACTTGCAGCCGGTAACCAGTTAGTAAACCATACTCCCCGTATACTGTTCTTTGCCATTCTGGGTTTAAATGTATATCCCAGGAAGTCGAACTCAATATTGGTGTAATCGCCACCACGGTTACTGTCTTTGCAATACACAATCTTTGTTTTCTCTGCATTCATTTCCAGTCCACATGCTGCAAGCCTTTCTGCCAATGTTTCTTTCACTTTGATCGCTTCTGCTTCTGTGCCACAGTGTATCACACTATCATCTGCATATCGCTCAAACGGACACTGCGGAAAATTTCTTTTCAGCCATATATCCATTGCGTAATGCAGATACAGATTAGCCAGTATAGGACCGATAGCTGAACCTTGCGGGACTCCTTTGGTTCTTTGCTCAATCGTGCCATCTGTCTTTTGCAGTGGAGCTACCAACCATCTTTCGATGTACAGCAGCATCCACTTGCAATCTGTGTGTTTCTTCACTGCCTTCATTAGCAAGTCATGCGGTAAGTTGTCAAAGAACGATCGGATATCCAGGTCAATCACCCATGCATATTTCCAGCACCTTGTTCTTGCTTTCGCGAGTGCCTGGTGGGCTGACTTTCCAGGACGATACCCATACGAGTCCTCATGAAACACTGGTTCTACTTCCTTTTCTAATAAACCAGCTACTACCGTTTGAGCAATTCGATCAGCAACAGTTGGAACTCCCAGTGGTCTTATTCCACCACCTTTCTTTGGGATCTCAACCAATCGAACAGGAGACGGCATATAACTCCCGGAACTCATACGGTTCCAAAGTCTGTAGAGATGGTTCTTGTAGTCCTTATCGAACTCTTCCAAACTCATCCCATCAACACCACCACTGCCACGATTGGCCTGAACTCTTAAGTAGGCATCCATCACCAGTTGCCTCTCAATCTGAAACGGTTTTGTTTCGCTCATCTTTGTACCTCCTGTTTCGCAACAGTTTTCTCGGATGACTAAAAACTGAATAATACAACCCCTTCGCTCCATCCGCCTTTCGGCGGACATCATCACTATTACGGGTTGTTCTGCCACCCTGCCGCTCATTTGTACTTTCTTTCTTGCCGGTTCACCGGCTTGAAATTTTCCATTGACATAGCGACGACAGCTTCTCACGTTCCTTGCAAAAGCCTGTTGTAAGATCACGCCCCCTGTATGCCGGATGCCGCAAGAACAATAAACAGGTAATCTTCTTGCTTATCCCAAAGCGATATTGGACTTTGGTTCTGACATCGTCTAACCCTTTCGACACCTCATCGGAGGTTCACTTGCGTTCGTCTTCTTACACCTTACATGGACACCTTACGATGCCTTTTTCTTCTAACGCTCGCCACCACGGCTGCTTAACCGTGATAACTTAGAAGCAGTTTGTAACCAAAGCCTGTACTTCGATTACGAGAGGCCCACTCTCATCTTTTGCAAAGCATCAAATAATAAACTCAAAGAACTAAATCGAAAAGTCTTTCATTTGTTCGTGACACCTAATATCCAGGGTTTTGCGTCAAAAAAGGGTTGTAGAGGATTTCGGAATAAGGGATCGGATAGAGTCCATCAGTTGACTGCCATTGGCTGCCCTTTTCTTCATTTAGCACCAGGTCTGCCTGCCCTGTACGCTTCAGATCAAGCCACCTGTGCCCCCATTCGGTAAATAACTCTAACCTACGCTCGGTATAAACAGCCTTTAACAATTCCTCTTTGCTTTCTGCCGGAGTTTTGGATAATGATGCCCGTAACCTTATCATATCGATATCATCCCTTGATCCATCCAGGTCCTCCAGGTGTATACGTGCTTCTGCGCGTATCAGATACAACTCATCGAACCGTATCATGGTATTGTATTCAGACAAAGGAGCTGCTGTTGTTCTGTATTTGTATTTGAACGGGTAATAATAGGTTTTCCCAGCAACTGTATTCTTGTTTATCCATGCAGATTTTCGTAAATCGTTAGGCTCAAAGGCATCCAATAGCGATGGTCTTATGGCAAACGTAGGAACCCTTGTGGAAGATGACGGAATATAACTCCCTCCAATTCCTGTATTCAGCAATCCGTTCGGTGGCGGCACTTCCCACAAAGTTTCCTCACTGTTCATCAGGAATACCTTGTTAAGATCAGACACCAGCTGATAAGCACCTGATGTGATCACTTCACTTGCTTCAAGGGCTGCATTGGTCCAATCTTCTTGAAATAGATAGACTCTACTCAGTAATGCAGTTGCTGTCCATTTGTTGGGTCTTGCCTTACCTACAGAAGGATAGTCAGTTCTAAGTAGATTTTTGGCGTCTTTTAGGTCAACAATGATCTGTTCATAAATTTTCCCTGAAGCAGTCCGGGGCATAATTGCATTTACTTCGTATTCTGAGGATAAGATTAAAGGCACATCGCCAAATAGGTTAACCAGACAGAAATAATACCAGGCCCTTAATGTTTTCATTTCCCCTGTTAGCTGCTTGTTCAATGCAGCAGAAATATTTGGGGAACTTGCAAGTCCTTCCAGGATGAGATTGATTTTGTAGAGGGCAACATATGCAGGCCTCCAGATACTACTTTGTATACTTGGGTGGTCCCGAACAAGGGTATTCTGAGCGTAGGCATCGTAATCCGTGTTGGAAGCCGTATTATATATTTCATCTGCGGAAAGCCCACAATAAAAGCTCATCCTGTTATTACTGAAAAGCGTGGTGGCCAACAACATGCTGGTATAGACATCCCCAACCGCCGACATTACCGTTTTGTCATTGGAAAAAACCGCTTTGGAACTGATTAATCTAGGTGAGGGCGCAACTTCAATCATCTTCTTGCAAGAAGATAATCCAACAATGACAAGCAGCATAGATGGTGTGAGTATATCTTTTATAAGTTTAAAGAACATCTTTAAAAAATTAGAGATTAAAAATTAATTTCAATACCACCTGCAATCGTACGGAGCGGAGAAAGTACCATCATATTCTGATTCTCTGGATCGGCACCTTTATAGCCAGATACCGTAAAAAGATTTTGAGCCGTTGCATACACGCGGATACTTGGTATTGAAGGTTTAACAGACTTGAAAACATAAGAAATCATCACGCTTCTGCATCTGATGAATGAAGCATCCGTATAGATTCCATCTGATCCTGGCAGATAGGAAATTCCGTTTAGATATGCCGTTGAAGTCGAAGCTGTATACCGCTGAATCTCTGAGACATCACCCGGCGACCGCCACCTGTCTAATATGAGGATTGGTTTGTTTACATAACCATAGCCTGGTACCCCCAGCCCACTGTTGGAACTACCTAGATAGTTTCGGCCGGTTTGTTTCCTGAATTCTAGGAACAGGTCAAATTGAAATTGCTTAAAGCTAATCGAATTGGATAGCCCTCCATAGAATACGGGCTCGGTCTTTACAATAGAAGCGTAATCCTGCACATCCAAATTACCATCACTATTTAAATCTTCAAAGGTATATAGGCCAGAAGCGGGGTCTACACCTAAATAGTGATAGGTCTTTATCGAATTGATAGGCTGTCCAATAGTATAGCGATTGGCATAGCTGGATGATGCGAGGCCAGGAAAGTTTAGCAACTTGTTGCGAATCAAACTTAGGTTGAAATTAGAGCTCCATTGCAGATTTTTATGCACGATGTTTTTACTCGTTAACACGAACTCAAAACCTTTGTTCTGGATTTCTGCATCCAGGTTTTTCCCTATTTGACTAAAGCCTGTTTGGATAGGCAGGGTATAGTTTATCAGCTGGTTACCTGACCTATTCCTGAAATAAGAGGCTGTAAGGATAACTCTATTCTGCAGGAAGCCCATCTCTAACCCAAACTCTAGTTTACGGGTAAGCTCCCAGGCATAATCTGGATTAAACAACGAAGTAGGCCCCAAGGTTCCCATTCCTTGAAAGGTATATTGGCCAGCGGTCCAGGTATCCAAAAACTTATAGTCTCCTATCTGGTCGTTGCCAGTGGTTCCATAGCTGCCCCGCAATTTCCCAAAACTCAACCAGGGCAAAAATTCTTTGATCAACGATGTGCTTGAAAAAATCCAACCAAGTCCGATTGCCCCAAAGTTTGAAAATTGCTTACCGGGACCAAACCTGCTTGATCCGTCCCGACGTCCCGAAATGTTGGCAATATATCTATCCTGGTAGCTGTAACCCAGTCGCGCAAAAGCTGCGCTATAACGGTACTGGCCAAAAGAGTTGCTCGATCGTGCATCTGCAGCACTGGCAATGGATTCCAGCAAAATATCACTCGAATAACCTGTGGCCTGTGTGTAAATTCCAGTAAACTTTCTGTCCTGCAACGTACTACCAAGTAGAATAGAGATTTTGTGCGGACCGATTCTTCTACTATAATCGAGTTGGGGCTCAATAATCCAACTGCTTTGTTTACTATTGCCAAAATAGCTGTAAGGCTGGTTTGTCGAATTTGGGTCCAATGAAGTAGATGGCGTAGTTGACAATTCATCAGAGTAGACCAGATTGTATCCAAGGTTTATTTTGATATCAAGTCCTTTCAAAATCGAATAACCTATATTCAGATTGCTGTTGAGATTCTGGAATTGGCCCTTGTATCTTTTTTTGAGATAAGCCATTGGATTAGCATCGGTAAGGCCGATAGCCCTATAAGTAACTCCCCCTTCTTCCCAA
Organism: Sphingobacteriales bacterium 44-61; assembly: GCA_001898405.1. Taxonomy (GTDB): domain Bacteria; phylum Bacteroidota; class Bacteroidia; order Chitinophagales; family Chitinophagaceae; genus Terrimonas_A. The sequence continues at coordinate 151,710 of MKTW01000016.1, read as the reverse complement.
TTAAGATTTCCCTCGTCGTCGTAGATTTTAAGATGTGGCATGGTACTGGAAAAGAAAGTAAGATCGTTGTTCGTAAGATTGCTCGTAGCGGAAACGAAATTTGCCGAGAGGTTGAGCTGAAATTTTTGGTTTATCGAACGATGGTTCAACTTAAAATATGCCGATGCTTTGCTGTTAGGTAGATCTACAGGAAGTACAGTAGTTTCTCTATGATAACCTCCTCCTACATAAAATTGTGTGTTGACATTTCCCCCTGAAATAGAAGTCTGAACATCCAATGCATTTGCGGTTCCTCCGGAGAACATTTTTGCAAAATCCGTGTACCTGGTCGTATCGAAAACAAGAAGGTCGGGAGCATTGCTCGCATCCGGCACAATTCCATCATTGGCAAAACCTTCCTTTCTCATTTCTACATATTGCTGGGTATTTAGCATTTGCACAATTTTGGTGGCTTTGCTGACACCATAAATGACTTTTGCATTGAACTGGGTCTTACCTTGTTTTCCTTTTTTTGTGGTGATCATGATTACGCCATTGGCACCACGACTTCCATATATGGCGGTAGCATCAGCATCCTTCAATATTTCGATGCTTTCTATATCCCCAATGTTTAATAAATTGAACGGACTAATACCTGCCGCATCAGTTGCATTATTTACTTGGTTTAAACTGGTATTACCAGGAGAGAACGGCACCCCATCTACGATAAAAAATGGTTCTGAACCTTGGAGCAATGAATTTTGACCTCTGATCTGTACACTGAAACCAGAACCTGCAATTCCACTACGTTGCGTGATTACCAAGCCGGGTACACGCCCAATTAATGCTGCTAGTGGATTAGAAACAGGTTGATTCTCGATTTCTTTTGAACTTACCTTGCTGATATTTCCGGTGTTCAGTCGCTTTGAAGTAGTACCATAACCCATGACCACAACTTCATCAAGGTCACTGTTTACTTCCTCAAGTTGGATATTAATATCCCTAACACCACTGATTAATTTAATAATCTTCTTTTGAAACCCTACATAGCTTACTTCCAGATAGCTTCCGACACCGGCCCTGATATGAAAACGGCCATCAGCGTCTGTGGTAACAGTACGGTCCGTTTCCTTTACCCCTATACTCGCACCCTGCAACGGCGTGTTGTCCTTTAAGGAAGACACCCGGCCTTGTATTTCCAGCATGGTATCTGTAACAGGAGATTCGGGGCCTTCATCTTTTGAACGCACCAATATGGAACTATGCTCGATTTTATACGCTAAAGGTTGCGCTTTAAAAGTTTCATTAAGTACTTGCGTTAGATCAGCATTCTTTAGATTTAAGGTAACTGGCTTTGCCTTTTCAACCACACGCTGCAGATAGAACACCCGGTAATTGCTCTGTGCTTCGATTTGCTTGAAGACTTCGGTAATTGCTGCATTGTTCAACGTGATGTTGAACTTATCAGCATTTCCCTGGCTATAGCCTTGCAACCATAGCAGTAGCCCGATTAATGGCAGTAGCAGTATTTTTTTTTGGCAATAGATAGCCCTACCCGAATGGGATGCAGTTTTTTCTCGCTTCATTTTACAGTTTGAATGGTTAACACGCCATAAGACAATGGCATGAATTATTGCTGATAATTCCTAAAGCTTCTCCATAGGGGTTATATATAATGTTCGTCCTTGTAATTTGAACCGGCCAACACCCGTAAGTTCCAGCATCGCCAGCAGCTTATCAAATGTCACGCTTCGGCTGATCTCCCCATTGTATAATTCCTGCTGCTGCCGGTAATCAGCTGCGTAATGCAATTGCACATCATACCATCTCCCCAATTCTTCCAACACTTCTTCTATCGGCATGTTATGGAACATAAACTTGTCATTCCGCCAGGCCGTGGCTGCAGGAATATCCCCCTTACCCGTGCGGATTGAACCCGCCTTTACATCGGCCATTTCTCCCGGTCGCAGCAGTTTGCTTTGTCCATCCTTGCTCACTTTCACCGAACCTTCCAGCAAAGTGGTGCGCACTTTATTACTGTCATAGCTCTTGATGTTAAAGACCGTACCCAATACCTCTACCCTGCTTCCGCCATTGACAATGACTGTAAAAGGCCTGCCCGCATCCTTCTTCACCGCAAAATATCCCTCTCCTTCCAGTTCCACGACACGAGCCCTGTCTGAAAACCGGTTGGGGAAGATCAGCTTTGAGGCCGCATTCAACCACACGGTCGTTCCGTCTGAAAGTACTACACTATATTTACCGGCATTCGGTGTGATCAATTGCTGTTGTACAATCTCATCTGCCTGGCGCTCTTTCAGGTCCAACCTACCGTTCTGCTGGCTGATCAGCAGATTACCATACGCGAATGCCGTGTCACCACGTTCATCCAACGCTATTTTTTTTCCACCTGCCAGCACTAGGACTGCCTTATCACTTGCAGGAGCGATATCCCCGCTCCTGACGTCCTGCTGTGCCAACTCCCCGTTGACCTTCTTCCGGGGCTGGACGATAGGAATAATAAACAGCCCTGCAATAGCCAGTATCGCCGCTGCCACGGCTATCCGTACCCATTTCCGTTGTTTCTCTTCAACAACCCTGCGACGGTGAAACCGCTGCAAAGCCCGCTCGGTATCGACAGCCTTTAGTTTTTCCAGCACATCACTGCTCCCTTTATGCTCCATCAACGCTGCATAAATACGCTCATGATCCTTGTCCGCTGCGAGCCATTCCTGAATCAACGCTTGATCATTCTCGTCGCCCATGCCCTGTATGCTGCGCACAAGGGCGTCAGCCAACGCATAGATATCGGTGGAAGGTTGGTTTGTCATAATGGGTTGGTTTTGTTCCGTCGAACAAAGAATGGATAGGTTTACCTATGTAAGACGATAAAACCACTCCAATCTCTAAAAGATTATTATTTTTTTTCTGAAAGACAAATAAGGGGGATTTCAATGCAGCAGGTCGATTATACTATAAAATACAGCACCAGACAGCATTTCTTTCAGCAGAGAGATGCCCCGCTTCTTATGGTTATAGACCGTGCTTTCAGTGATCCCAAGCCGCGAGGCGATCTCTGAAGTAGAAAGATTCTCCAGGTAAGACATGCGTACCACCTTCCCGCATTGTTCAGGTAGTTTTTCCAGCGCCTGCATAACCTGACGGTTGATTTCGATATACAGTATCTCCATGTCTTCCTCATCAGCAATTGACAGGGGGATAGCTTCCACCGGCACAGTCTTTTTATACTGTCGGAGATAGCTGTAACACCGGTTGCGTACCGATATGTAAAGAAAGGGCCGCCAGTCCCCAACAATTGCCTTCTTGCGGTCATCCCTCTGCCAGATATTCAGGAATACATCCTCTACCAGGTCCTCAGCAATATGAGCATCATTGACAATGCCCCTTGCATAGACGCAAAGCGCTGCATGATAGGTGCGAAAGATATGGTCAAATTCGGTCTGGATCATAAACATCCATTGATGGCATTAAGCATGACCTTTTGCAATCGGAGGGGATAAAGATAGTAGATTTTTTTGGTCATGATATACAAGGCCCTGCATCAACTAAAATATTAAGTACAGCAGAAAAGACGACAACTGCCCCCCCTTTATTTTCTGCTATCGGAATCGCAATTCGTTTATTTTAGCGGTATGACGATAACACAAGCAGAAGAAAAGCTATTTGCCCTCCGGCAGAAACGGAAAGCTTTAGATCAGGAGATTAACGATCTGAGATACCTTATTGCAGATTTATCCGGCGCTCCATTAAGAAAAGACCATAGAGCACGGAATAGGAAAATATATGTTGACTGGAACCGCAATAAACGTAATGGCAAAAAGCAATGGCAGCTTAGGCTATCCCAAAAATATGACCTTGGCTCCGACAGGTTAAGAGCGATTTACAACCTGCAAAAGGAACTCAGGGAAAAGAAAAAGAGCTGAGATACAATCTTGTCAGCGCTCCACTATACCATAACTGCCCGCCGTGCTGCATGCCTTCCTCCCACACTTCTCTTATAAAGGAACTGATAAATAATAGCCTCGTGCAGCCGCTGCCGTTCACTAAAGCGCCTGTTCACATGCATGTGGATCAGATCGGCCAGCATCACCTTGCGCTTTCCAGGTGCACAGCGCTTGATGATCCGATCAAACAAGAGGACGATTTTTTTGCTGAGGGGTTTCCCTTCTTTCGGATAGGAATTGTGCTGTTGATTGATTTTTTTGAAGTCCTCCCTATCAAACCTCATTTCTTCAGCAAAACGATCCGCGAGTTCATGAAAATAAGCAACCTGATCCTCAAGATCGGGATAGAGATGCGCACATAACGACTGGATAAATGTCATGCTCAGCGCGTAACGCTGCTCGATGGATTTGTTGATCTGTGATAATGCCAGTTCACTATCCAGATGAAAGAACTGTTCCACCAATTCCATTTGTTCCGTTCCATAACGGTACAGCTCCCGTTCATACCCTTTAATCACAAGGTTTTTCAGGTGACTGTAATGTTTAGCAATATCTAATGCCTGATTGATATGCTTTAGCATCAAGGGCAGGTATTGCGGGTCTTTCAGTTTCAGCCGAAGCCGCAAATGATGCTCAGGCCTATCATAACGGATAAAGAACCACTGCTTCAAGTGATCACGCTGGCTGGTAATTAGTTTTCTGATCTCATTGTTCAAAAAATCATCTGTCATCAGCGGGTGCATGTACAGTTCGAAATACAGCCAGTCTTCGCCAGGCAGGATCAGATCGCGTTGCACCTGACTTTCCCGATGATACCGGAAGTCGGGATAAACCTGCTGATCATGATAAAAATCAACAATGAACTGCGTGTGATAGCTTTCTCCATGTTCGTCCCGCACCATTGATTTTTCGCAAAGCAACGCCTCACTGATATAAGTTATCGGTTGCTGCTTTTGATAAAGTAATAAAAAATTAAGGTCTTCTGCTGACTGTGGGTCAATCAGCAAAGTCTGATCACCTATTCCCACTGTGATGGGCATGGTAATTCTTTGTGCTTCCAGCCAATGTTTCAATGGAGTGATATCTGTTTGCTTTGGCAATAACCATTTAGCCGGAGAGATGATGCAGTCTTTGTAGCAAACCCTTGGATATTTTTCCAATGCCGGAAATAGCTGCTGAAGGTCCAAGTTTAAACTGGTCTGCAGTTGCTGGTGTTGCAGATCGCTGAGAAAACGGAAATGGGTAAGGTCAGAACGACTGTAGTTATAAGCCGATGCCAGTCTAGGCACCAGTCTTTTGCCACTCTGCTGATGGTGCAGCACAACCTGCCCGTCGATGATACTGACCATGATATCTTCCAACCGCAGGGAATCCTCAATAGTCGACCAGCTTGAAATCGCCAGTTCAGTCGGGTATAGCTGTTGGCGTCGGTTGACATTATCAACCCTTCCCTCACATTCGTAAGCAAGATCAAAAAATAATACCTCAGGATTGGCCTTCTGTTCTATCGCAGCAAGCGCTTTACCATATTGATGAAACGGAGCAAGATGAGTAAACCGTCCCAATAGTGCAGTGGCGGTAGCACCACCTGCTGTATGGATCACGGGCTTGTCTTCATATAAATGTAGTTGTACGCTCAGCGTATTGGGCAATTGGTTCATGCTGGCAGTTGACAATTTGTATTCCTCCAACCTGATTTCCTCGCCTTGTAACATTCTGTTCATCAGGAATTGCTGAAACGCTCCGAACCGTATGGATGGTTCATTAGTAAATGGTTCTTTCTGAAGTTCTTTAATGAGCGAAATATCACCTGCACTGCTATCATTGCCATAACCAATCCCCAACAATGGATCGAGTACGAGGCTTAGGGGAATCGAACGCTGTTCCCATCGCTCCATAAAACGGCTCTTGAATTTTTGCAATTCTTCCAGCTGATTAGCAGACATACAGGCCGACATGAAATTCAGGTATTCCGCTGTTTGTTGCAAGCACGAGGTAGACAATGAGCCTTGAAGCCGTTCACGGGTACTGATGGTATAAGATGGCGAGGATGACACAGCCAAGGATACCCTGCTGAAATAATCCTCTCCTGTAATGTTGGGCTGCTGGTTGGAATGAATGACCTGTAGCTCGATCAGCTGCTTCAACAGTCCGGCACATTGCCTTTCATTCGCAAGTCCACGCCCTTCAAGCAGCTCAACGATCGCAATAAACGGCTGAGGTGTTTTGCAGAACTCCAGGATAGCTGAGATCTCGTTCCAATGCGGAATCGAATTCAGAGAGAACAGGCCATCTTCGCGGAAAAGATAGCGGTACTCCCCAATATGCGCATAGCAGGTGGGATTAGTACGGTACAGCGCCTTATGTAGCAACTTCCCCCTAAGCAAATGACCAGCACTAACTGACCAGTCCGGTAAATGATGTACGGCTATATTCCGTTGCAACATTATAGGCGATGAGTCAGTCGCGCCTGTTGGTACCAGACTGATCGCAGCAAACTCCCCGAACGGTGTGGTCCGGTACTTTGCCCTGTTGAAATATTTCCAAATGGTAAACCTGATTTTTTCAGACTGGTTCTCGATATCCTCGACATCCAGTGCTTGGACCTGGTGATAGAAATCCGGTGAAACGGTGGCAAGGATACGTTTTAAGGTTGGCCAGGCTTCTGCCAAAGTGGTCTGCAAACCAAATAAAGGGGTTCTGCCGACCGAATGATCGGTTGGTTTCATTTTCATGAGCTAATAAGGTTTAGTCCAATATAATAATTTCTGAGTGCAACTACCAAAGGGCCTCCTATAGTTTGTCCATTGAAAAGCTGATGTATCTATTCAAAGTTGAGCAGTGAATCATTTCACAAAGTTCGGCAAAGGCCTGCTGAGCGGCCAAAAGACTACGGCATAAACACACAGCCCACACACCAAAACCCTTCATTTATTCCGTTTCCTTCCGGCCTTTATTGGCATTTGCCGCCAATGGTTTCCATAATCATTATTCAACTTTTAAAACAAAATGAAATGGAAGCGACATTCAGCACCACGAAAGGATTTATCGTATCGGAGATCGAACTGGTCTACAGAACAAAACCCCAGCCTTCACCATATCCGAAGATCACCAGGTCCACAGAGATCTATGATGTCTTTCTACGCTCATGGAATATGGACAAGATCGAACTGGTTGAACAGATGAAATTGCTTTTGCTTAACAACAGTCACCGGGTGATCGGTATGCTGGACCTCTCATCAGGAGGAACAACCGGAACCGTCTGCGATATCCGCTTGCTATTTGCAGCGGCATTAAAAGCCAATGCTTGTGCCATCGCTCTCGCCCACAACCATCCGTCGGGTGATCTTCAGCCCAGCAAAGCTGATCAACAAATGACCCTAAGCGTAAAACGGGCCGGAGAATTACTGCATATCCGCTTATTGGACCATCTCATCATTACTAAAGAAGGATATTTCTCCTTTGGTGACCAGGGGCTGCTATAGCCCCTTTTTTTCCTGAATTCTCCGAATGTTCCTTCGCCATAGAATACTACAGCCAGCAATCCACCTGCACTACAGTTTCCTTCTTCTGCACCATGGCCAGATTACACTTACCAACCAAAGACAAAAGGGGCAGCTAAGGTAGAGCAGCACGCTCACAGCACAGCCCCGCCCAAAAGACTACGGCATAAACGGCGGCCTCCCCAAAGGGTCCCCTCCAATTATTCCGTTTCCTTTTGGCCTTTTCAGGTGCCGCTCTTTTTACCCCGCTTTCCTTTTGCCCCCGGTTGGAAAGCATTCCAGCAGGGCAGGTGAAAAGAAAAAGAAAAAAATTATTCACTAAAAAATTAGCATCATGGCACACAACATCAATTTCAATGAAAGGACTGGCAGGTATTCATTCTTTACTGTACAGCAAAAGGCATGGCACAATCTTGGACAGGTGGTATCAGAATACCCCACTAGCAGCGAAGCCATAAAATATGCGGGGCTGGATTTTGAGGTCATCAAAAAACCACTTTATACTGAGGGAACTGACATCCTCCAAACTGCCAATGGCATGGAGATCGTCAACCACAAAATTCCTGTTCCGGATAGGTTTGCCACCCTTCGCAGTGATGACAATGCGGTATTCGGCGTAGTCGGTAAGGACTACCAGATCGTACAGAATAAGGAAGCATTTGGATTTTTCGATGCCATTGTAGACGGCAGTGAAGGTATCCGCTATGAAACCGCAGGAGCACTCGGAAAAGGTGAACGCATATTCATTACGGCCAAGCTCCCCGGATATATCCGCGTGGGAAACGGGGACGACATTACCGAAAAATACATATTCTTAACTACTTCCCACGATGGCAGTGGCAGCATCACCGCCGCATTCACACCCATCCGCGTCCTTTGTCAAAATACACTCAATGCGGCACTACGCAATATGTCCAATGTCGTCCGCATCAGACATACCTCAGGTGCAAAACAGCGCCTGGAGAATGCGCATAGGGTCATGGGAATTGCCAACACCCTCAGCACTCAACTGGAGAAGATATTCAACCAGTGGACAACCGTAAAAATTACCGACAGTGAGGTAAAACAGCTCATTCAACTGGCGCTCTGCCCAAACAAGGAAACAATGGAGCAACTGAAAAAAAGTAATGTGGATGACCTGTCCACGCTCTTCCGCAATACGGTGGATGATGCTTTTGCCTATGCCATGACCTCCGACAGCCAACAAATGAACACCACTAAGGGAACTTTATTCGGTGCCTACAATGCCATATCAGGATACTATCAGAATGTACGTAACTACAAAGACGAAGAAACCAAGCTGCAGTCCATCGTACTAGGAGGTACCGCACAGGCAAGAACACAAAAGGCATTTGAACTCTGCAACGGCTTTATGAGGGACGGCGCAGCCGCATTGCTATTCAACTAAACTCCAAGCAGGGAGTGGTGAGCTCCCTGCTCTCTTTTTTAAACTTGTTCAATTACCACAGATCATGAAAAATTCAAAGACACCTACAGCACACATTTTGGTAAGAGCCTTTACCAACAGTGAATGGGACAATTGCGGATTTGCACTTGTCTGCATTGATGAAGAATGGAAAGATACCGTTTTGACAAGAATGGGATATATCGCCCCCTTTGTTAACGAGCTGTATCTATGCAGCCATGTATATTGGGATGCACCGATGGGTTTTTATGCTGATCACATAGCAGATGAGCTACTCGACAGCAACGAGAACTGGGCATATGTCACCCTGGAAGAAGGAGAACCCGAACAATTTTTCCTTCCCGAAAACAAATTGGATACTTTTCAGTTCGCTATTTCAAAAAACATGGGCGGCACGTATAAAGCTTATGGGAAATATACCAGCGAAGAATTTTGGACAGCCGAATTTAACCTGGCAGAACTCGTAAACGCAGACCTCAACGTGTAATGAAAGCCTATAAACCATTTTCGCCAGAGCGGCTTTTCCATATCCGCAGACTTCGCAAGGCGCGGCGCTTGTTTAAACTTACGCCGCTATTCGCCTTCGAACAAATGAAACTGCAATATGCTGAGTACACCTACGCAGATTTTATGGAAGACCTACGTAGACGAAGCAGGAAAAAGCAGCGCTTAAAAAAAAGCCCATTAGTGCGCTACGGCAGATACCAGCGGATGGAAAAACTATTAACCCAGTACCGAGAGACAGGAAATTTGGATCTGGCGCAAAAAGCTACCCAACTGCGCCGACGCATGACAAAGCCATATACTGTACTGGTAAGACTGAAAGAAGCCAGCATGGAATATACACTTTCACCGTTCATCCCCATCGAGGCCATTGAGCAATTGGTATTGCATCTTAAAACGTGCAGTACGGAACAACTTGCAACTGAACTGGTACAACAGTGCAGGGATAGCCATGTCATCGGATAACATCACTTAATTCACCTTAATGACATTGATATTGTCTTTTCAAATCGATAACTTAGTTAAGTATTGCCGGGAGAAGGTAGCTTAACTGTAAACATTAAAGCTATGGAAACTATATTGGCAATTACCGCCGTGCAGTGGTACGGAATCATTCTCTTCACAGTCGGACTTCTTCTCCGCTACATCGTTGGTCGCAACCGTTTCAACCGCCGTGGAGTTGGAGGCCTGCAGCATTACAATAGCTATAACAGAGCAGTGGCAACTACATTGTTCGAAAGCATATTAAAGATGATCGGCACAGTATTGTTATTGGCGGGACTGTTACTCTATGCCGTAGAGTGGTACAACAAACGCACCGCAGAAAAATACAGACAGGAAGAACACCTTAGAAGACGTTGATACTAAAGGTGGATGCAGCTTCAATTTACCTGCATTTTCTTGGCTGAAGAATTAAGCTAAACTTTTCCATCCTTATTTTTTGAAGGCAAAGATATTCCGATGCCTGCCCAAAGGTAAAGGGTATATAAACGGCTGTGCCAGCCGCCCTTGACATTTGGGCGCATCTCCATATTCCCATTGCCAATAAAATAAATGTATGATGAAAAATTTTAGTTTAACCCTTCAGTCAGCTAACGAAATTAGCAGCTATATTGCAGAAGATCACTTATGTTCCCATGAGCTTGAGATTATTAATGAGATGCTTGTCGCCATCGAAAATAGCGACACAAAGTCACTGGAATATTTCAACCAGTTCGGCGAAACTTTACGCCATATTCACATGAATGTACACGCCCATCGGGAAGGCCTGAAGTTTGGCTTTACCGAAATCGCTTTTGATCGTTATGGGTGGCTCAAACGCCCCTGCTTTTTGGAAACAGAAAAACTGGCCTTTGGTGTTACAGCAGGTTACAACCAACCTAGTTCACTGACTATTGGGATGGGACCAAACGGTAAATGGACCTACAGCCTAAATTACAGCTTTGGTACTGCTGGCGGAGGCTGGGCCCTATCCGTATTCGATAAGCCATATACTTGCCGCTCCGGGGCACTTACCGCTGGCCTGAACGACCTGAAAAACCGATTCACCGCTGTGTTGGGCAACATCGACACCACCAATTATAAGCAGCCACTTATTACAAAAACACTTGCCGATATTGCAGCTTACCAGCATGCTCAGGTACAGCTGTCGCTATTTTAGTGACAACCGTTACTACACCTTTTTCTGAGAATTAGTTTCTTGCACTAATTAATAAATCTTCAATCCAATCATTCATTTATACGCGGCAGTTCAAGAAGATCAGTAACAGGCACATTCAAAAATATTGCGATCGCATACAATTCTGGAATAGAAGGCTGGCTATAATTGGTGCACCATTTAGAGACGGTCTGCGGACTGATTTGCAGTTGCTCAGCGAGTTTCTTATTCTTAACTTGATGGAGCGCCAGGTTTGCCTTGATCCGGTTGTAGATTTTCTTTTTTTTCACTTCATGAATATAATTAATAACCATAAGGCAACCATCTATAGGTAAAGGCGAATGCATAAGCTGAGCTATTGACGGCATGAATAATGATTACGTAGCCATCAATTATCTTCAACAATACAGTAGCTGGCTTTAGAAAAAAGTTAAAGAGGAGGAAGTGGACACTCCCTCCGGGAACCACACTAAGTGGGAACGAAAATATTAGGTGAAAGTACTCATACCTCATATCTTACTCCTGAAAGGCGCAGGAGGTCTTCTTTGCAACGGACTGCACGTCTTTGACTGAACTTCCTCCCTGATGCAACATGACAGTAATTTTCCCTTCCAGTTCTTTGCGATATTTATCACCAAATGAAAATCTGATATCCTTTAATACGACCTCATCTTTATCGAATGAAATGATACGGTTAAGCGCAACAAGTGTACCTCTGTTTACCCGGCAAAAAGATTTAACCGGGAGAATTGTTTCAAGTTGCTTCAGGCTCAAATGCGGAATGAATGTCCCTTGCTCTACGCATATTTTCACATGGTGGGCTACTGATAACGCATATCGAATATCCTTTACGTCAATTCGTACAAATTTTCCCTTCAAATGAATAAAGAAAAAAGACTGCATAAAGATTTGGGTTATTGGACAGGGCTTATCATTAGATCATACGGAAAGATGATTGAATTTGACTAATGTAGGCGATACTTTTTTAAAATAAGTTCGCTTACTATAAAGCATGTAAACCCTCATTCGAGACTGCAGCCCTTTGGCTTACCAGAGCGGGCCGCGCCTAAGCCATTCACTATCTTCCATTAAAGCCTTTAAGTTTTTCGTGCAGACTATTCAATCCTGCTTTCTCGAGCATATCCGCGATAAGCTCCTTCAACTCCTGACCTGCATCATCTGGAAAGAAAGAGAGCACGCTACCCTGCTCCTTTTGCACGGCAATTCCTGCTTCAATTATTTGGCTCAATAGCAAGACTAATTTTCTGTTCACCTGCAGGTTGAACTTAATGTTTTCATTCATGCCTGGGATACATAACAATGTATCGTACAGCTTCGTCATTTCTGTATTGTTCATCATTCTCACTTAAATCGTTTTACATCGTTTCAAATTTAATCACTGTCAATGATTTTTACCCCCTTAGAATTTGTGGAGGTACCCCATAGCATCCAGGAAATCAAATTTTGCTATCATAGTTCTGATAGTACAAATAGAAAATAAGCATATCCGGTCATGTTCTTTCCTTTTTCTTCACCTGTTATGCGCCTGCTCTACCCCCATAGAGTTTAAGGAGGTGAACAGTTATTATAATAGGACTTTTAATTTTGTATCACTTCATTAGAGGAAAGATAACGTGTTGCAGGATGGAGAAGATAGACTGGAAGCAAATCAGGAGCATTGATATGGTGGACTACCTGTCCCGATTGGGGATAGAGCCAAAAAAAATTAAAGGAAACGAATTTTGGTACTATTCGCCTTTCAGGGAGGAAAAAACCCCATCATTCAAAGTTGACAGGGTGAAAAACGTTTGGTTTGATTGGGGTGAAGGCATTGGAGGCAATATCATTGACTTTGCGATTCGCCACCATGGTTGCACAGTGGGGGAATTTTTAAAAAGTCTTGAAGGAACATTGCAGATGCTAAAGCCCGGAAAGGCTCCCAAAATCCAGGAGGAAAACCAAAGCATTATCATCATTAGTGAGCGTAGCCTTTGGTCCTATCCTCTGCTTGGCTACTTAAAAAAAAGAAACATACCCATTGCCATAGCCGATCAGTATTGCCGCGAAATAAGGTACTTGCTAAATGGCAAAGAGTACTATGGCATCGGCTTCAAGAACAACCTTGGCGGCTACGAGATCCGCAATACATATTTCAAGACCAGCTGTTCTCCAAAAGGAATTACCCATATAGACAACGGATCAAAAGAAATATGTGTTTTCGAGGGCTTTTTTGATTTTCTGTCTTTTTGTACGCTCAATGCTCACCTGCCCAAAAACAACTTTGATTACCTCATCCTTAATTCCCTCTCATTCTTTGAGCAGTCCCGCATAGTTATGGAGTATTATGCTCATATTCATTTATACCTGGATTCCGATAATCAAGGTCAGAAGTTTACCGCCTATGCCCTCTCCCTGGATAAACGCTACATTGATGAAAGCTCATTATATAAACACTATAAAGACCTAAACAACTTCCATTGTCGTTTTGGGATGAAGCCATCATTAGGACAAAAGGAAGAACAGCAAAAAATGAAAAAATTTAATAAAGGATTATAAGCTCTTATACCAAGGGAGGTTTCCCTACGTGTCGGAAACGGCAAGATGTCGCATTGTATCACAATGCAGGAATACAGATAGCCCTTTCCTCCAAAGTCGGGGGCTTAAAACGTGAAAATGATCAGTGATGAAGGAAAAGAAAAACACCCGAAATAAATGGCTGCACCTGCGTCTAACAGAGGAGGAGTACCGCCAACTAAACAAAGCTTTTGTGACCACAACAGAACGCAAACTGAGCGATTATTCCCGCAAAATCTTATTGGGTAAACCCATGATCGGCAGCTATCGAAACCTTACAACAGAAGCATTAGTAACAGAGTTTGCCCAGCTAATAAAAACGCTCAATGGCATTGGCAACAACTTCAACCAGGTAGTTCATAAACTACATACACTGAATCATCTCAAAGAGCTTACAGCACTCTTCACAGCTTATGAAATGGACAGGCGAACACTGTTAAAAGAGATACAGGAAATGAAGGATTTCATGAATAAGTGTGCAGGACAATGGTTGCAATCATAAAGACAGGACATTCCATCCGGCGTATTTTCTTTTATAACGAGAACAAACTGGATGCACTGATTACCGATAAAAACGGTGTACAAAAACCGGCTGCAGAACTGCTCTCCGCTGATAATTATCCAATGGAATTGGCTGCCACAGAACAGCATCACCGGCTGAATATGCTACTCAAAACTGCCGGACGTAACCCCAATATCACCCGCAATAGTGTACATATCTCACTCAATTTTGCGCCAGGTGAAGAGTTAAATAATGATCAGTTAAAGACCATTGCCAAGGAATATATGGAGGCAATTGGCTTTGGAGAACAGCCTTATCTGATCTATAAACATCATGATTCCGGACACCCTCATATTCATATAGCCACCACCCTGGTCAATTCAAAAGGCAAGGGCATACGCACTCAAAACATTGGCAGAACCTTGTCCGAAGCGGCTAGAAAAAGTATTGAACAGCGTCATGGATTGGTAAGGGCTGAAGAACATAAGAAAGGTTTATTCAGCCTGAAGCCTGTTGCCGTGGAGAAGGTTGTTTATGGCAGAATGCCTACAAAAAATGCCATAGCTAATGTCCTTTCCCATGTGCTGGATAGATACCAATATACCTCTCTCACAGAGCTAAACGCAGTACTTAACTTATACAATGTACATGCCGACCAGGGAAAGGAAAACTCCCGCATCAAAATCCACAATGGCCTCCAGTTCCGTTTGCTCGATGCTGCCGGAAAGCCTATTGGCATACCCATAAAAGCAAGCCGCATTTATACCGGCACTACTGTAAAAAGGACAAATGAGCCTCATGGAAAGCCGACCATCATTACCCATAGCCCAACTTTAAAATACCTCGAAGGTAAATTCCGAAAGAACAAATTGCGCAGGGCTGAACATGCCCCAGCACTAAAACTAGCCATCAGTTCAGTACTACAAAAACACAAGCTACTCACCCCACAAAAGTTCAGCACAGAACTCAAAAGGCAAGGGATTCATGTAGTGGAAAGACGTAATAAGGAAGGTCGGCTATATGGGATTACCTATGTTGACCACCGCAACAAAAGTGTGTTCAATGGTAGTGATCTGGGTAAGGAATACAGTGCTAATAACATTGCTGAATACCTGAAACCTGAGATGAAACCAGATGCTACTCTTCCAAAAGAACAGACCTACAACCCAATTACCCTTACCACCACAAACGAAACTTCCAACCTGTTGGAGATGCTGTTTCAGCCTGAATATATCAATGAGAACATCCCCTATCCCTTGCGGCCAAAGCGAAAAAAGAAGAAGAAAAGGAACATTAACCCTAATCAATAAACAAGAATTATGGCACATCACACCGGCGAAAATGAACAGGCATTACGCAAGATCCTGGACATGACAAGACTGATCAGTATCGTTCTGCTGATCCTGCACTTCTATTATTTTTTATATGCTGCCTTCAGACAATGGCAACTCACCAGCTCTTTTACAGACCGCATATTGAGCAACATTGCGAATACAGGACTATTCAATAATTTCCACAATTCAAAGCTAATGGCCTTGGCATTTTTGGTTATTTCGCTGCTTGGGGCCAAAGGCAAAAAAAGTGAAAAACTGAACCTGCGCATTGCCTTGACCTACCTTATTTGCGGGGTTCTCCTGTATTTTATCAGCTATTTCTCCCTGTTCTCTTCCGCAGATACAAAGCTCCGGGCAACACTGTATATGCTTATCACTGGCCTTGGTTTCCTGCTCATATTAAGTGGTGGTACACTGCTTACACGCATCATAAAGAATAAGCTGGACAATAATGTTTTCAACTCCGAAAACGAAACATTCCCGCAGGAAGAACGCTGTTTGACAAATGAGTTTAGCATCAATTTACCAGCCAGATACAGACTGAAAAATAAAGTGCGTAGCTCATGGATCAACGTGATAGCGCCCTTTCGCGCTACAATGGTAACGGGTAGCCCAGGTGCTGGCAAATCAGTATTTGTCATCCGCCATTTTATCTCACAGGCGCTCAGCAAACCCGTGCCATTCACCTTGTTTGTTTATGACTTTAAGTTCCCTGATCTATCTATCATAGCTTATAATTATTGGCTTAAAAACAAGCACCGTTATAAAGGGAAGACGGACTGCATATTTATCAATTTTGATGACCTTTCACGTTCACACCGGGGAAATGTATTCGACCCCTTGGGCATGACCGATATTACAGATGCTTCAGAAAGTGCTCGAACCATTTTACTTGGACTGAACAGGGAATGGCAGAAGAAAACAGGTGATTTTTTTGTGGAAAGTCCGATCAATTTCGTTACTGCTATAATCTGGTTTTTGCGCAAATACCAGAATGGGATGTATTGTACTTTGCCTCATGTCATAGAACTTATACAACTGGATTACGATAATCTTTTTACACTCCTTAGAATGGAAAAAGAGATAGAAGTACTCATAAATCCATTTATTACTGCCTACCTGAATGATGTCATGGAGCAACTGGAAGGACAGATAGCAAGCGCTAAGATTGCTCTTGCCAGGCTGGCATCCCCACAGCTATATTATGTATTAAGCGGCAACGATTTTAGTCTTGATCTCAATAATCCAGAATATCCCAAAGTGATCTGCATGGGCAACAATCCTCAGAAGATACAGACTTATGGCGCTGTACTTTCCCTATATGTAAACCGCCTACTCAAAATCGTGAACCAGAAAAACAAGCTCAAAAGTATGCTTGTATTTGATGAATTTCCTACGCTGACCACAGACATCATCCCTACTATTGCAACGGGCCGCAGTAATAAGATCGGCGTATGTTTGGGCATTCAGGATGTAAGTCAACTGCGTAAGGATTATGGTAAAGAACAGGCTGATGTAATCATGAATACCGTAGGCAACGTCATATCGGGACAGGTCACTGGAGACAGCGCCAAACAGTTGAGCGAACGCATTGGCAAGATTATGCAGGATCGTGAAAGTCTTTCGATAAATAGCGGAGATACCTCTATTAGCAAGAGCAAACAACTGGAATTTGCTGTCCCTGCTTCCCGCATTTCAGCACTCAGTTCCGGCGAGTTTGTGGGTATGATAGCCGATACTCCCAATCAAAAAATTGAATTGAAGGCTTTCCACTGCGAGATACAGAACGATTTCCCCGCCATTGAACGGGAAGAAAAATCCTATAAGAAAATACCTGTCATCAGACAGGTAGATCAGAAAATGGTCCAGCAGAATTATCTACAGATCAAACAGGACATACAAGATATTATGCAATTGGAGATACAACGCATGTTGTCTGATCCCGAGTTGGAACACCTGGTAATTAGGAAGCAATAATAAGGGGTTCATTAACCATTTGGGCACTGGTCCAGCAGACAAGAAGAATCATTGCCCTAATTTGCTAAAGGAATACGCAGGTAGGTTTTATAAAAATCACCTTCTTTCCCATAATTAAAAGTGGCTTTTTCAGCATAGGCATTCTTTAATCTGAGTGTGATATTAGAAATCCCCAAGCCGGCACTGCCGCGAAAATTACCTTTTCGAGCCCGGTTACTTGTACAAAATTCCAATGCATTAGCATCACTTTTTAGCTCTATTTTCGCTGGATAGTTTGGGTCATTGAGAATACCATGCTTGAAAATATTCTCTACCAGCGTAAGCAGGATAATGGGAAGTACCGTTACTGTTTCATCGAGCACTTCGCAATGAAATTTTACCTGAAGTTTGTGGTCAAACCGCAACTGATTAAGTTGGATGATATTCTGTATCTGGTTTAGTTCTTCAACCAGTAATATAAGCCCATTCATGCTCTTTTCTATAGCAAAACTCATGATTTGCGATAGCCGAATGATCGCATTATCCACTTCTTCTGGTTTATGCTTAGAAGCATATTTAATAAAGTTCAGGGTGTTAAAGAGAAGATGAGGGGTTATTTGTGAACGTAAAAAGTCGCGTTCTATACTCACCAGTTCCGCTTTTAGTCGTTCCACTTCTAATGCCTTAAGCATCTCCTGTCTTCGCTTGGAAAGATAAGAGACAAGAAAATAATAGCCTGAAGAAAACAGAAAGAATAAAATGAATCGCCATATAATAGCAATAAGAAACCGCCAGTTAAAGACCAAAGGGGTACTACGGGCATGAAGAACCATTAACAATTTGCTAAGCAGAATGGAAAGACAAACATAAACACCGATCTCTATAATAACCATAAAGGGTAGCCTCCACAGTGTATTGGGGATTTTTCTGAAAGAGGCTGGCATCACATATAAAGCATGGACATAGAATAGCGAAATATTAAGCAGATAAAAGAAAAGGTAAAAATAAAAATGACTGAATTCTCCTTTCATCGCAGCTGTCAAAAGAATTTCATAAACCACATATATCGCCCAACACAGCACATGAATTTTAATGGTTTTGGAACTGGCTTTTATAGATTTCATATAATATTCGAGGCACTTGCTATAATAAAAATGGAGAAGATGATCAGCTAAAATATCCTTGGCATTCACTAAAACAATTGTCAATGAATGCTAAAACAAAAACATTAAAGATTAAAAAGAAATCTCTTTTTGTCTTTTCCAAAAATCCAAACAGAACAATTATCTCTGACATCTCAGATCCTACAACCTCAACCATTACGACCTCTACAGTAACCGGCATGTTTGTACCCGTGAGAAGCAATAGGAGTTAGAAGTTCAATGTGCGTTTCCGTAAAAAATCGTGAAACGCACTTCTATATTTTTCACCTATGGTGAATATATTGTTATTAATCAACCTTACTAGATTTCCATCAACACGCTCTACATAGTTTAGGTTAATGATAACGGATTTCGATATCCTAAAGAAATGGTCTTGCTTTTTTAGCAGTTCGGCGACTGCTTTTAAGCCAATATAGGTCACTTCTGCTCCCTTGCAAGTGTGAATATTCACGTAATTTAAAAGTGCACTCACACAAATAATACTTTTCACATCTAATTTGATAAAAGTATTCTTGCTACTACCTTTAATAAATATGATGTCTTTTGAGCTTGAAGCACTTTTTTTGATTTTATCCGCAATTATTGCCACTTGATTGATCAGGTCCTGATGGCTTACAGGTTTTACAAGAAACCCCGCAGCATTTACTCCAAAAGCATCAAGTGCAAAATTCCGGTGGGCAGTTACATAAATCAGATAGTCACAATATCGATGAAGAATTTTTGCCGCTGAAATACCATCGATATCGTTCATCTCGATATCCGAAAAGATAATATCTACAGTCTTGTTGTCAGCTAGATACGTAACAGCCGCCTGTATATTTTCGAAACTATTAAGCAAATAAATACCCGGAGTCTTTTCTATCAAGTCAACTAATTCAGCAATCGCATGCAACTCATCATCAATAATTATACAAGAGATTTCCATATTATGAGATCGTTACCAACGACTAATTTAAAATAAAAGAAATAATGTTGTATAAAATTATGGTCTTTAATTCCTTATGTAACAGAATTATTATTTAACTAATCCGATTCCAATAAGACCAACTATTTACTTTTGGTAAAACGGATGCTGAAATAATTTAAAAGCTTAAACATATAGAATGGAAAACCAAAAAAATAAATGCGTCAATCTGAAATTTATTAATATATAGTGGAATTTATTTCACGACAACATTTCTTTTAATATCTAAAATTTTTCCACCCAGGAAACAAATATTTTTATAGAATAAGTCAAAATGTATCAAATTGTCCGATACACTAAATTGATACGAGCATCCATTTAGGACGAATTCATAGAGGATAGCATCTTCCTCTAACATGGAAAGCATAGAAGAAATTTACTTTGTATTCAAGAAGCATTCTTTAATAAGAGCCAATCTTTATCCATTTCAATTTTGATTCTGTGCGATGCCTCTCTTTTTAACTGATCTACAATCTTGACGTAGATCATAGTCGTTTTTATATCCTTATGTCCAAGCATTTTAGAAAGGGTTACGATATCGGTTCCCAAAAGCAGTTGAAGGGTGGCATAAGTATGCCTAAAACAATGGAAAGTAATATGCTTTTTAATACCGGCTTTCCTTAACCAGCCTGGTAGTATTTTGACGACATCCACATATCTAAGCCCCTTGAAAACCGCACCTTCTCCCCGCTCTCCCAACAACTGAAAAGCCTGGTCGGAGATTGGCAAAAACTCTGCACTTCCGGTTTTCTTTGTTGAAAATCTGATGCTGTAATTTCCTATCGAACCTCGGAGTTCAGCCCAATCTAAAGTCGCAACATCGGAAAATCTTAAACTCGTTAATGCCGCAAACAAGGACGCCTTTTTTACCACCATTGACACACAAGGTGTATCGGCCAAAGCTTGTAACTCATCTAAAAACAGAAATTCACGATGGGTATCCTCTGGCGTGATGCTGTCAACAATTTCGCCAAGGTTTACGGAGAGAAAACCTTTTTTATAGGCCTGTTTAAGTGCCGCCTTAAATTTGGAAAAATAGCTTACCGCAGTATTTGTTGAAATCTTTCTTTTCGCCCTGCCAATGCTTGGTGCCGAAAGCAGATAATCCGCATATTCTTCACAAAAGGTTTCATTCAATTGTGGGAAAAGAACTTTCTCGCCAGCAAACGTTTTGAAATAACCAATCGCCATACGCCAGTTCTCGCCGCTTGATCCTTTTCTTTTTTTCTTTTCCTCATCAAAGAAATCGACAAAATCGCCATTACGCATACGTTCAGAGAGAAATCCATACCTGTTGTTTTGGATATCCAACTGCCTTAGCGCTCGAACATGCTCCGCAAGATCAAGCGTTTCCTTATTATAAGAACGCTCCAATTCAGTACGTGGCCGGGCATACACAGTAATCTTCAGATAATGTTTCCTGGTGAGCTTTCCCGTATCTGGATGTGGTATCGGCGGATAAATATCAAGGAACAATGAACACTTTCCATGCTTGTTTGTCTTACGTCTTAACGTCACACTACTCATAATCTACCTCTCCTCTCTTCTTAGTCCGTAAAATCTTATCTACACTTTTTTTGGATAGAAAAACCTCTCTCCCGATTTTAAGTTTTGGAACATTCCGTCGGTTGAATATTCCATAAAGCGTTCCTCTGTCCTTATTAAAAAGAGCTACACATTCATCAATGGAATAGCAATCCCTTCTTATTAATGGCACTTTAGCCAACTTTTTGTTTGCTTCCCGTTCCTTATCAAGGGGCAATTGCGCAGGTCGCAGCCATTGGCTATAAAGTTTGTCTATAGAAGACTTGGAAAAGAAGACCTCTTTTCCAACTTTTATCTTTGGTACTTTCTTTCTCTTTAGAAGAACGTAAAGATCGCCTCTATTCTTGCTGAATAAAGTTACCAAATCCTTTATCGAATAGCAAGCCTCCTTGCTAAGAACTTCCTCTTTCTTTCTTACAGTTGGTGTAGCCTTTTTTATCGATGGAGCTTTTAGGTCAGGTTGCTCAAACAATCGAAGAAGATCCCCTTTTAAAATCCGAATCTTTCTCGGCCCTAAATATGTTGCCTTCAATCTTCCCGTAGCAATCATAGCGTAGATCGTTTTATCAGAGGCCCCTAACATATCGCAAGCATCTTTAACTGTAAGTATGTCCTTTTCAATTTTTAATTGAACCGGGCTCTCAGTTACCGATTGATTACTACTGGCAATCTTGGCCTCCCTTTGTTTCATCTTGTAATGTTTTGAATTACACGAATGACTGCAAAACCTGGTGACAGTGGTTTTGGCAATGAACAAGTTGCCACAGTATTGGCAGGTGCGATTGATTGAAATGTTGCTGCTCATAATTCCTCCTTTTTTCACCCTCTAAGTAGAATTAATAGGATATAAGACGAATTAAACGGAAATAAGTCTAATAAATTATCTAATATCTGACATCAATTAATTATGTTTTTCAACTGATCCTACTTGGGGGACAAATGAGGGACAAATTTAACCAAAACATCTATAAAAATCAAAATACAACGGCATAAAAAAAAGCCTAATTAGGCTTATTTTCAATTATTTACATATATTTTATTATGGTTGTTTTTGGATATATACGCCGTCTATTTTCCGATACAAAACTTACTAAACACATAATCCAACATATCCTCATTACTCACCTGCCCCGTTATCTCTCCCAAATAATGCAACGCCCTTCTTATATCCGGCGCCAACAAATCCCCCGGCAACGAACTATCCAACCCCGCTTTTATATCCTCCAACGATTGAGCCGCTTCCTTCAAAGCCTGGTAATGCCTCGCATTCGTCACAATATTATTCTCCGCCTGCACCTGTCCTTCCAGCACTTTCTCCGTCATCTCCTGCTTCAACGCATCAACATTCAAATGCTGCCTTGCTGAAATAAAAATAATACTCCCCCAACCGGCGAACTTTTCTTTATAAGAAGAAAGCTGGTCGATCTTATTGGCCACCAGCAGGTAATTCGTTCCCTGCATTTTCAACTCATTTACCCTTTGCTCTATCTCTGCAATATCATCCGATGCATCGAACAAATACAACACCAGATCAGCCTGTTTCATTTTTTCCAAACTACGCTCCACACCTGCACTTTCAATCACATCACTCGTATGCTGGCGAATGCCGGCTGTATCGATCAGGCGAAACAGGATGCCTCCGATATTGATCACTTCTTCAATGGTATCACGGGTGGTGCCGGGTATATCACTAACAATAGCACGGTTCTCATTGAGCAAAGTATTCAGCAAGGTTGATTTACCCGCATTAGGTTTACCAATGATCGCTACACTCACGCCGTTACGGATCACATTGCCCAAACGGAATGAGTCGATCAACTGACCGGTTGATTCCCGAAGCTCATTAACAAGACTGTAAAACGCCCCACGGTCAGCAAACTCCACATCTTCCTGAGAAAAATCGAGCTCTAGTTCTATCAATGCTGCAAAACGGATCAATTGCTCCCGCAGATCACGAAGTTTGGCAGAAAAACCTCCGCGCATGGCGTGCAAAGCTGCTTTATGGGATGCAGCTGTATTGCTGGCAATAATATCGGCTACAGACTCAGCCTGCGCCAGGTCCATTTTGCCTGCCAGGAAAGCCCGTTGGGTAAATTCTCCCGGCTTCGCCAGCCGTGCACCTTTACGGATGCAGGCTTCCATCACCTGCTGATGGATATAGGGCGAACCATGGCAACTGATCTCGATCACGTCCTCACCTGTATAAGAGCGCGGGCCGCGGAAAAGCGAAAGCACTACTTCATCTATCGGCTTTCCGTTCTCCTGCAGATAACCCACGTGCAGGGTATGTGATGGCACCTGTAAAAGGTCTTTAGAAGGGAATAATTCATTGACGATCGGAAAACTGTTTTTCCCACTCAGCCTGATCACTCCAATAGCACCAATGCCCGGCGGAGTTGCCAGGGCTATAATAGTATCATCCCAGCCTGAAAGATTGTTATTCATCTGCCTCAAAAATAGATTTAATCAACTAGCCTGTAAAACAAAAATCCCCTCCCGAAGTTCGGGAGGGGATCCATTCGCTCTATTCGCGGCTTATCAATGTCATCCGCGATACTAATGCCTTATTCGCACCATTCGCGTTAATATTATTCGCCAGTCACCTGGAACGTAATCGGCTGCTTACGGTAAGCGTTCACACTACGTCCGTTTTGCACCGCAGGTGTCCAGTTGGGGCCTTTCTTAATAACCCTTACAGCTTCCTGCTCCATACCGAATCCGTGGGTAGTAAGGGCTTTAACATCACTGATAGAACCATCTTTACTTACTACGAACTGCACATACACGGTATAGGTTCCTTCCGGAGCACCGTTATCAACGGGTGTGTTACCGTTCAGGTTTCTTTCGAGGAATTTTCTCCAGGCACCTTCACCACCTTTAAAGGAGGCTTCGATTTCCACTTTTTCGAAGATCTTGTTTTCATCTTCTACTTTTTTCTCTTCTACCACACCTTTACCGTCGTCGATAACGGCAGGGGCTACGATACCTTCGTCTTTGATACCTTCCTGGTTCACCACGTCAATTTTAGCTTCTTTCAGCTCTTCCTGGGCGGGTGGTGGTTCCTGCACTTCCTCATCTTTTACGATTTTGGGAGGCGTGAACTGTTTCATTTCAATTTTCGGGGGATCTGGTGGCTTGGGCGGAGGAGGGGGAGGCAATTCCTTTGGTTCCTCTTCCTGCTTCAGGTCCTGGATAGTAACTTCCTTGATTTCCAGCTTTTCATTGCTGTTACCCTTGAATTCACTGGCCACAATTGAGCCAATCAGCGCAAGGAGGGCAACAGAAGCAGTGATGATCAAAGCCATTGTGATCCGCTTATTATAACGCTTGCGTAACTCATAAGCGCCATAATCCTTGTTCCTGCCCTCGAAAACGAGGTCAAGAAGATCGGATGATAATATTTTGTTGGCTTCCATTTTTGGGTTTGTTTAAAATTAGATGCTTAGCCCGTTCTTTTCCACAGAAAAAACAGGATTATTTTACGCCTGTACTAGCCTCAGTCGCTTTTACCAGGTCTTTTTCCGTGTCGGAGATCTTTACCATGGCAAAACGTTTTACTGCGTTGATAGTCATCTCGTCCAGGATATCCACCGTATTTTTATAGGTAGCATCTTCCATAGGTTTGATCACTACTACGAAGTCCTGGTCCTGGCATTCTGCGCGGGGGTCTTTTTTACCTTTATCCCTTGCTTTCTGCTCACAGGCAGGGTCAGTGACGTAAGAAGAAATCACCTCTTTCTTTTTTCTGATGATTTCGTCGCGGATACCTTTGAAGGTAGTTTGCTTAAAATTAGCGCCGGTTGGCTCCAATTCCCCTTCATAATAGTATACCTGGTCGCCTTTGCCCAACATAACGGTCAGAGCGCCAGACTGTTTTACCTTGGTTTCCTCTTCCTTCTTCTCTGTATCCTTTGGCATGTTGAGGTCCATTGTTGTAGGAGAGCTCATGGTAGCCGTGAAGATAAAGAAAGTGATCAGCAGGAATCCCAGGTCCACCATCGGTGTCATATCCACGCGGGTAGACAATTTTTTGGCTTTCTTCACGCCCGGGCCTTTCTTGTGGCCACTGTCTCCGCCTCCACTGTCAATACTTGCCATAATTATTTGATTTACAGGTTGTTAAATTATTTATTTCTTAAGCCTGTCGAAGAACAATTCAGTGCCTTCAGGAGCTCCTTCCTGTGCTGTGATAAGGTTGTATTTAAACTCCTCATTACGGCGCAGTGCATTGATTACCGCCTCAAAAGTGGGGTATTTCGAATTGTTATCTCCTTTGATCAGGTAAAGTAACCTACCGCCGGCAAAAGTCTTTTTTGCTTCTGCTATCCACCATACCAGTTCATTATTCAATGAATCCAATACGGGGATACCGGGTTGTGTTATTTTTCCCTGTTGTTCTTTTGGAAGGTCAAGAAAACCTTTCAGGCTTGCGAAAGGCACGCCAATAATGGGTGCATTCCTGAAACTCTGCTTTTCAGCGTCAGTCAATCCGAGGTTCCTGGAAGTGTTGATCCCGTCGATAATTTCTCCCAGTTTTGATTTGTTCTCATCTTTCACAGAAGAAATATTAAGATAAACCTTGCTGTCTTTATCGATGGTGATCAATAATGCGTTTTCTTCTTTCAATATATCTGAAGAAACGGAATTAGGAGTTTCAACTTTTACAGGTTCCTCTGGTTTAAACTTTGTTGCCATGATGAAAAAGGACAGGATCAGGAAGGCGATGTCCACGAAGGGCGTCATATCCGTATCCGTGCTTTTCCGGGGTATTTTAACACTTGGCATTTCTTACATTTTAGTATTAGATGAACGATTGGTGAAAATCCACAAAACTGCTCCTGATTATTTGTACAGGGAAGCAAAGCTTTGTGTGAGTGTGAAACCAGATTCATCAATACCGTATGTGATAGAGTCAATCTTAGTAGTAAAAATGTTGTACATGATCAGGGCCAGGGCAGAAGTACCGATACCTAATGCTGTGTTATACAGGGCTTCGGAGATACCAACCGCCAGTGCACTTGAATCACCACCACCACCGGTATCACCCAGTGCAGCAAATGATTTGATCATACCGATTACCGTACCGAGCAGGGCTACGAGTGTACCTACTGAAGTAATAGTAGACAGGAATACCAGGTTTTTCTGCAACATAGGCAGTTCCAGTGCTGTCGCTTCTTCTACTTCTTTCTGGATAGATAATACTTTTTGTTCTGTGTCAAGACCAGTTTCATTGATCATTTCTTTGTAACGACGCAAACCGGCTTTCATTACGTTAGCTACTGAACCACGTTGTTTGTCGCATTCTGCCAGTGCAGCATCCACATTGCGGTTAGCCAGGTGATACTGTACTTTACGAACGAAATCAGAAATAGAACCATTGCCCAGCGCTTTGCTGATAGTCAGGAACCTTTCAATAGAGAACACGATTACCATCAGCAGCATACCGATCAGCAGGGGAACGATGATACCACCTTCATAGATTCTGTGCAACGCATCTTTAGGATGTTTATGCTCGGGCCAGAACCATCCATCTGTAGCTGGGTTATTAAATCCGCTTGCAGCGCCGAGAACAAAACGCCAGATTAAATAACCGGCCACAATACAAACGATAGGTGCAATCCAGGAAATAGCATTGCCGCTCTTTTTAGGTTGAACAGAAGTAGCCTTAACCGATGCGGAGGCAGTTGGTTTAGTCTCAGCCATGATCTTAATTTTTAGTGTTTTTAAATGTTAAATGAGCCTTAGTTTAAGGCTACAATTCTACTGAAAAAGTTTATACAAAAGTCTACCTGACAATGATTTTTTCAAAGCAGGGGGGTCAAGGTAAGAAATTTTTTAACTGAATAACAAGTTCCTGTGAAGAAATTAATGCCATAACATTCTTATAATACAGAACAGACATTTGTTTATTCATATCGCAATGCCTCAATAGGATTCAATCTTCCTGCCTTCAGTGCCGGGTACAATCCCGCCACCAATCCTACAAGGCTACAGATAAGAATACCCATGAACACCCAATCCCAGGGAACCACAAAACCAGTATTTAATACCAATGAAAACAAATTACCTACGATCACCCCTAATACGATGCCGAACAGTGCACCCATTACACTAATAATAATTGCTTCCAGCAAAAATTGCCGTCTCACCATCTTGCTCTTCCCTCCGATCGCTTTCACCAGCCCCACTTCTTTGGTCCTTTCAGAAACAGATACCAGCATTATATTCATCAGCCCGATAGCTGCACCGATCAGGGTTATAAAACCGATCACTGTTGCAGAGATGGTCAAAAAGCCCAGGCTGTTCATCGCCGTTTCAGCCACGCTGTCGCTTCTCTCCAACACAAAGTTGTTCTCCTCTGTAGTGGTGAGTTTCCGGATGGGGCGGAACACAGCTTCAGCCTCCCCCATCGCTATATTTACCTGGCGGATATCATTGGTCATCACCGCCATAACATAGGAGTTAGACGACGGAAATACTCTGTCCATGTTGGTATAGCTCGTAATTATTACATTATCACGGCTAAATCCCATGGAAGCGCCACGGCTGGCCATTACGCCTAACACCCGGTAGGGAATATTATTCACCCGGATCGTAGCATTGGGAGCAGTTTCGATCCTTTCTTCGCCAAATAATTTTTTTGCCACATCATATCCCAGCATGCAAACGTTGGCACCAGATTCCACTTCAGCATGATTGATATTCCTTCCCGCAGCCATTGTAAAGCCATTCAGCAATAAATAATTTTCATCTCCTCCCATCAATGTAAGATTGGGACTTGTTTTCTTTTCTTCATAAGAAGCAATAGCATTCCTGTTCCCAAAAATGGAAATGCTGGTGATCGCCGGAAAATGATAGGTGTTTACAAAAAGCTCCGCTTCCTTCTTATCGATCTTCTTCCCCAGATTTGATTTCTTTTCTTTCCGGTTTGTTTTCTTTGACAACTTAACATCACCCCCACCCCCACCGAAGCGGATATTTCTTTCTTTAAAACGTACAGTGAAAGCATTCGCCCCCATCGTGGAAAAACTTTCGGAGAATTTCTGGTTCATGGCCTTAATGGCAGTGATGATACCGATCAATGCCATAATACCAAAAGCAATGATGGCAACAGTTAAGCCAGTCCGTAACCGGTTATTACGAACAGTGCGGAAGGCCAGCGAAAAAACGTCGTAGAAGTTCATATTAAGGGCTTGCCCGAAATTAATGAAGAAAACCGATCAGGCGTGAACAATTTCGGGGGAGCCTGAGGGGTGACAATGGAGAAGGAGCTACCGGTTCCGACTTGCGTATTAACGTCTTACAGCTATCGGTCATTCGGTCAACGAGCAACGGTCAATACCTAAAAATATAGCCAGTAAATCAATAAGTTAGGGAAAATTCCGAGTAAAATGATCAAGGCTGCCAGTCCTACCAGCGACCATTTAAAACCGCCGGAAGCAGCGATCGTAGCATTACCTTCCTTGAAATACATGGCCTGGATAACCCGGAAATAGTAATATACGCTTACAGCTGCCATCACCACTGCAAAGATCACCAGCCAGAGGCCGCTGCCTGTTGCGATCACAGCTTTGAGCATAAAGAATTTTGCAAGAAAGCCTGCTGTCAGCGGAATACCTGCCAGTGATAAAAGGAAGATCACCATTGCTGCAGCGATCACCGGTTGCTGCCTGGCGAGGCCATTAAAGCCCTCGAACGTATAATCATTAAGCTTATTCAATACGGCAAATATGCCGATCGTAGCAAGGCTGTAGGCTGCTGCATATAATAAAATACCTTCTTTAGCAGAAACGTTCATTGCATAAAGGCTCAGCAGCATAAAACCTGCCTGGGAAATACTGGAATAGGCCAGCATCCTCTTCACACTCTGCTGGAACACCGCTGTGATATTGCCAATAAATAAAGTGGCGGCCGCAATAACTGCAAACCAGATCTGCCATTTTTCCTGTGATATCCCAAAGGTTTCGTCAAACAAACGGATGAACCCAATGAACACTGCTGCTTTCACAATAGTAGCCATAAAAGAAGTGAATGCAGTGGGAGCCCCGTCATACACATCCGGTGTCCAGAAATGGAATGGCGCTGCAGAAACTTTGAACGACATGGAGAAAAGCAACAGCAACATGCCTGCTACTGATAACACACCCGGAGCAGCGATCATCTCTCTCATACGCTCTACGTCAAAAGTGCCGGAAGCCCCATAGAGCAATGCAATACCCATCAGCATAAGGCCGGTAGAGAAAGCACCCATCAGGAAGTATTTCAGCGAAGCTTCATTGCTTTTAAGGTTTCTTTTATCAGCTCCTGTAAGGATATATAGCGGAATGGAAATGATCTCAATACCCAGGAACAATATCAGCAATGATTTAAATGAAGCAACGAGGATGATGCCGCAAGTGATAAAAAAAATCAATGCGAAATATTCTCCATAGTCAGCACCTATTTTTTCCATGTCTTTGGCCGACAGGATAAAAAAGACCAGGGTAGCAAACAAAGCAATAGATATCGACAGCAGGGCAAAACGATCGAAATGCATCATGCCCGATACATCGATTTTAAAAAAAGAAATGCCGCGTGATTCAAGGATGTTAACAAGCAGCAACACGGCCAGGCCGGTGATGGCTATGCCACGCACAGCGCTTTTTTGCTTTAGCAAAACGCTGCTGAACATCATGACCACTCCTAAAACTGCCGATAATATTAATGCGTTCATACCTTTCTCTTACTTCTTTAACAGATGATGCACATCTGATATTTTTAAAATCGAATCGCTAATGTCGTTTGTTAAATCAAGCATTGGTTTGGGATACACACCCATCCAGCAAATCAGTATCACTATCACACCCAGCGCCAGTTTTTCATTCAGGCTGATATCTTTTGCGTTTGCCGTTAAAGCATTCGCTTCGCCATAAAATATTTTGCGCACCATGTTCAGCGTATACACTGCTGCAAAAATGATACAGGTAGCAGCAAGTACAGTAAACAGGATATTGTATTTGGTAACGGTAGAAGTGAACACGCCGGTAAACATCAGGAACTCCCCAACAAAAGCATTGGTAAGCGGCAATGCAATATTAGCCAGTGCAATGATCACGAAGAAAATGGCCATCGTTGGCGCTTTCTGCGCCAGTCCACCCAACTCAGACAATTTGCGGGTACCAAACTGGCGCTCGATCAGCTCAACCATGATCCACAATCCGATAATGTTCACCCCGTGGTTGAACATCTGGATCATCACACCCTGGAAACCTATTTTATTTTCGGAAAAGATAGTCAGGCACATTAAACCGATATGCGCAATAGATGAATAAGCGATCAGCCTCTTCATATCATCCTGGCGGATGGCGATCAGCGAGGCATAGATCATTCCGATGATAGCCAACCTGGAAACTGTGTCGCCATAAGAATAAGAAGCGATCGGCAATACCGGCAGCAACCAGCGAAGCAATCCCAGCACACCCATTTTCACCATGATACCGCTCAGCACCATTGTAGTGGCGGTAGGCGATTGCTCATATGTATCAGGCTGCCAGGTATGGAAAGGAAAGATCGGCATCTTGATCGCAAAAGCGATAAAGAATAACCAGAACAACCAGCTCTGCGAATTGTAAGGCAGGTCTGCTTTATAAAAAGAGCTGATGGCAAATGACTGGTCGGCAGTATGTGAATACACATACAGGATGCCGATCAGCATCAGCACAGAACCCAGAAATGTGTAAACAAAGAATTTGAAGGTGACCTGGATCCTTCTTTCCCCACCCCATTGAGAACAAAGGAAGTAAACAGGGATCAACGCCAGTTCCCAGAAGAAATAAAACAGCAGGGCGTCCATGGCCAGGAACACACCCATCAATCCTGCCTGCGCCAGCAACATTAGTGCAAAGAAATTATGCGCTCTCTTATAAGAAGAGTTCCAGGTAGACAGGAAGATGATAGGGTAAGCTACTGCTGTTAAAAGACAAAGCACCTGGCCCATTCCATCAAGACCTACCGCAAAGCTGCTGCCCAATCCCTGCATCCATTCACATTCATGGAAAAGATATTTTGCGTCCTTGAACACGGTCAATCCCAGTAAAGAAACCGCCAGTGTTGCTACAGATGAAAAAAGGGCCCATGAACGCACTGCTTTTTCATTCCTGAAAAAGAAAGCCGCTAACCCAGTCAACAGCGGAATCAATATCAATAAAACTGCAATCATAATTCCTGTCCCCTGCTTTGCAGGGTTTCTGTTTAATAATTATTTATTTGTCATCCCGGCCTTTGAGCCGGGACCCTTTCCTGCATTATTATTTCCGAAGGAAAAACTGCACCACAAAAATCACTAACATACCCAATACCATCAGCAGCACATAGCTTCCTACCTGCCCGCTTTGCAATAAGCGCAATTGGCGGCTTCCATAGTTCACCAGTTTGCCTACACCATTCACTACTCCATCGATCACAGGCTTCTCCAGCATATTATCGAGGAAACCTCCCAGCTTATGCAATGGCCTCACCACGGCTGCATCATACAGTTCATCCACATACCATTTGTTGGCCAGCACTTTTCCAAAACCTGTTGCTTCTTCCGTATCCGGCTTTTTGCTGAACCTGGTCCAGGCAAATATTACCACGATCAGGATCAGCGCTGTTGAAACACCGGTCAGCACCCATTCGGTTGAATGAGATACTTCATGCACAGGCAGGTGTGGTTGCGATGCCGCAAATATGGGTTGTAAGAATGTATTGAGTGAATGTGCACCATGCGCAAGGAATTCAGGAACGCCTACATAACCACCGATCACGGAAAGAATAGCCAGGATGATCAGCGGAATAGTGATCGCTGCCGGGCTTTCGTGCAGGTGATGCTCCTGCTCATGCGTTCCCCTGAAGCTTCCGCGGAAAGTAGTAGCGTAGAGGCGGAACATATAAAAAGCTGTGAGCAATGCAGTAAACAATCCCACTGCATACAGCACAGGCGATTTACCAAATGCACCAGCCAGTATTTCATCTTTGGAGAAGAAACCGGATAAGCCGGGAATACCAGCAATGGCCAAACATCCTATCAGGAAAGTGATATTGGTGATCTTCATGTATTTCGACAGGCCACCCATTTTACGGATATCCTGCTCACCGCCCATTGCATGGATCACGCTGCCGCTGCCAAGGAACAAGAGGGCTTTGAAGAAAGCGTGTGTCATTACGTGGAAAACAGCGGCTACATAAGAACCGGTTCCTAATGCAAGGAACATATATCCCAACTGGCTCACGGTTGAATAAGCCAGCACTTTCTTGATATCATTTTGCTTCAATGCAATGCTGGCTGCCAGCAAAGCTGTGGCAATACCGATAATAGCGATCACATTCAGCGTAAGAGGGGCTAAAGAATATAAGATATTGCTGCGGGCGATCATGTAGATGCCGGCTGTTACCATCGTTGCGGCGTGGATCAATGCTGAAACAGGCGTAGGGCCTGCCATCGCATCGGGCAACCAGGTATATAAAGGGATCTGCGCACTCTTACCAGTGGCGCCTACAAAAAGCAGCAGCGTAATGGCAATGATATCTGTATTGCTCAGTTTGGAAACATTGGCAAATACATCGCCGTAGGAAACAGAGTCGAGCCTCCATACCAGCCAGAAGATCGCGATCAGGAAAGCAAGGTCTCCAATACGGTTCATGATAAAAGCCTTATTGGCTGCCTTGTTGTATTCAGTTTTCTTAAACCAGAAGCCGATAAGCAGGTAGGAACACAAACCAACACCTTCCCATCCGATAAACATCACCACATAGTTAGCGCCCATTACCAGCAAAAGCATGGAGAAAACGAACAGGTTGAGATAGGCAAAGTATCTTCCGTAGTGTTCCGGTTTCTCTTCGTGCATGTAAGAAGTGGAATAAACATGTATCAGGAAACCAACGCCGGTAATGATCAGCAGGAATAAGGAAGAAAGCTGGTCGATCTGGAAAGCAAAAGGTATGCTAAGCTTGCCGGCAGAAATAAAATCGAAATAGTTGGCCACATAGGTATTACCACCTTTCACCTGGAAGAAGATCCATACACTCACCACAAAAGAAGCCAGCACAGTTCCGCTGCCGATGATACCGATCAGGGATTTGGGCAGGGATTTTCTTCCCAGTCCGTTGATCAGGAATCCCAGCAAGGGGAAAAGCGGAACTAAATAAGCCAAATGTAAAACGTTGTTCATAAAGAAGCCCCTCCAGCACCCGCCATGGCGGAGTTTTGAAGTTTCTGTTTATTGGTAAATATTTATATACAGCACTGCTTAATTTATTTGATCATCAAGCAGATCAGTGTTTCAACCTGTTCAGGAAGTTCACATCCACTGAGTGGATATTCCTGTACATCATCACGATGATAGCCAACCCTACGCTCACTTCGGCAGCAGCTACCACCATAATAAAGAATACGAATAGCTGGCCATCAGTGCCCGCATTGGCTGCAGCCCCTGGCACAGCATGGTGCATTTTTGAAAATGCGACCAGTAATAAATTCACTGCGTTCAACATTAATTCTACACACATAAAAATGATGATCGCATTACGGCGTGTCAGTACACCAACAACCCCGATACAAAACAGGGCAATGGCCAGGAATATGTAATAATTAATTGGCATGGTCTTATGAATCTTTTTTTCCGATCACTACAGCTCCTACCATAGCGCTCAGGAATAAAATACTGCTTATCTCAAACGGCACTACATAAGTGCTGAATAATTCTTTTCCTAAATTTTTGATGAGTCCGATATCTCCTGTATTCACCATAGCGGTCTGGCTCTTGATCTCTGTATTGCGGAGCGCTGCAACGAGCACCAGCAAGAGACAGCCACCTGATATGGCACCGGCAAATTTCAGCCAGCGGTTCTTCTTCGGCTCTATCGTTTGATTCAGGTTCATCAGCATTATCACAAAAAGGAATAATACCATGATCGCTCCTGCATAAACGATGATGTTCACCACTGCCAGGAATTGTGCGTTCAATAATATATAATGTCCGGAGATAGCAAAAAACGTAAGGATCAGCCACAATACGCTGTACACGGGATTCTTGCTGGTGATCACCATCATAGCCCCGAACAATGCCATTACGGAAAGGAACCAAAAAAGTACTTGTATAATCATCTTCTCTAAGCTGTTGGCTGAGCTATCGCTTAAGCCTTTTCGTTTTTAAACCATTTAACTATCCGCGCTTATGCTTTACTGCTTTTCTCTCCCAATGCTTTCTGATATCCTTCCGGATCTTCTTTCGGATCAGGGATCAGTAAGTCTTCTTTTTTATAAATAAACCCCTGGCGGCCATAGTTGGCCGGCGCAAAAGTTTGCGTCAGGTAAATAGCATCTTTCGGGCAGGCCTCTTCGCAATAACCGCAGAAAATGCAACGCAGCATATTGATCTCATATTTTGCTGCATATTTTTCTTCCCTGTACAGATGCTCTTCACCAGGCTGACGCTCGGCGGCTTCCATCGTAATCGCTTCAGCAGGACAGGCCACGGCACATAAGCCGCAGGCTGTACATCTTTCACGGCCCTCTTCATCCCTGTTCAGGATCTGCACTCCACGAAATACTTTAGAAAAAGATCTTGTCTCTTCGGGATATTTGATCGTAGCCTTGCGCTTGAACAGGTGGCGGATGGTGATCAGCATACCTTTTGCAATATTCCACAGGTATATCTTCTCCAACAGCGTCATCGGCTTACGTTCTACCTGTTTTGCTCTTTGTGTTAACTGCATAATCTACCTCCCAAAGGAGATTTTAAATTTTCGCAAATATATATTTATGTTCTTAGCAACACGAATTCTGTTGCGCTTACTCTTTATCACTTTTTAAACCACAATACAATAGCTGCTGTCAACACCATGTTCAGCAATGCCAGCGGTATCAGCGTTCTCCAGCCCAGCTTCATCAGCTGGTCATAACGGAATCTCGGGATCGTCCAGCGTATCCACATAAACACGAATACGAAGAAGAATGCTTTTGCCAGCAACACCGCAAAGCCGATAATCGCCAGCAGGTTCTGGTTGATGTCCCAGTTTGCTTCGTTCACAAACGGTATATCATATCCACCGAAATACAATGTCGACATTACCACACCGCTGATAAACATGTTAATGTATTCAGCAAAAAGATAAAAGCCCAGTTTCATGGACGAATATTCCTGGTGGTAACCAAAGTTCAATTCGTTCTCTGCCTCAGGAAGGTCAAACGGTGTACGGTTACATTCTGCCAGTGCGCATACAAAAAAGATGATGAAACCTATTGGCTGATAAACGATATGCCAGTAATGCTCTATCTGGTTATTCACGATCACGCTCATCCGCAGATCTCCTGCAAGCATCAATACAGCGATCAGGGCAAGGCCCATCGGCAACTCGTAAGACACCATCTGGGAAGCACCACGGACCGCAGCCAGCAGGGAGAATTTATTATTCGAAGCCCAGCCACCGATCATAATGCCATACACACCCAGGCTCACCACACCGAAAATGTAAAGGATCCCGATATTGATATCTGCCACCTGCAGCGGAATATCCTTATCAAACAAATGAAGGGGAGTGCTCCAGGGAATTACTGCACTGGTGAGCAAAGCAGTGATCATTGCCAGGCAGGGACCAAGTATGAACAGGAACTTGGAGGAGATCAATGGAATGATCTCTTCTTTAAAAAACAATTTACCACCATCGGCCAGCGGCTGAAGAATACCAAAAGGACCTGCGCGGTTAGGGCCGATACGGTCCTGCAACCATGCAGCCACTTTCCTTTCCCCATAAGTAGCATACATCGCCACTACCATCGACAGGGTCACGATCAGGCCGATCAGTAAAAATTTTTCCAGTATAAAAAACCAGTCAATTGCCAGTAAATACATGTCCGCTATTGTTGCTTTTTGTTATTAAAAGTTGCACCCGTTGCCGGCCCTGGTATCACGCTCAGGTCAACCGAAGGATCATTCACATCACTCACATCATGGATATCCATCAGCAGTTTGGGCTGACGGCCTCCCATTACTTCAGCAATAGTTTCCTGCGGCACCTTTCCATTCACATAATGATTGGTAGAGATCACAGAGTGACGGTTCACGTTTGTAGGTCCTTCAATCACCCAATCGCTCAGTTTCTTTTTATCGAAACGGCAGGTGTTGCAGATCCAGCCGGGTTTGCCATCATAGCTTTCCACTTCACCCCATTCATCCTTTCTTGCAGTTACACGCAGCACTTCATCACCACGGTTCCAGAGCGTTACTTTTCCGCAGCATTTATCGCAATCGCGGTGTGCCTGCACAGGTTTGGTAAACCATACCCTGTTCTTGAACCGGAATGTTTTATCGGTCAATGCTCCAACAGGGCAAACATCGATCATATTGCCACTGAAATCGTTGGTGATCGCTTTGGAGATATAAGTTGAGATCTCTGCATGATCGCCGCGGTCAAGCACGCCATGCACACGGCTATCGGTCAGTTGTGCTGCCACATAGGTGCAGCGGTAGCAAAGAATGCACCTTGTCATGTGCAACTGTATATAAGGACCGAAATCTTCTTTTTCAAATGTGCGGCGGGAGAATTCATAGCGTGTTCCTTCCTTGCCATGCTCATAGCTCAGGTCCTGCAAATGACATTCACCGGCCTGGTCGCAGATAGGGCAATCGAGCGGATGATTCAGCAAAAGGAATTCAACCACCCCGGCTCTTGCATCCATCACTTTATCGCTGGTGATATTCTTCACTTCCATTCCATCCATCACAGTAGTGCGGCAGCTTGCCACCAGCTTTGGCATCGGGCGGGGATCTTTTTCTGAGCCTTTGCTTACTTCCACGAGGCAGGTGCGGCATTTACCGCCACTGCCCTGCAATTTGCTGTAGAAGCACATTGCCGGAGGCGTAACATCACCACCGATCTGGCGGGCAGCCATGAGAATGGTTGTTCCCGGCTCCACTTCAACAGTGATGTTGTCTATGGTTACTTTGAATAATTGTTTTTCGTCAGCCATTGTTATAATTCAAAAGTCAACATTAAAATCATTTGTTTCGAACTCATCTAAGCAACAGTTACTTCCAATGGGTCTGCATAATGTGCAAGACCGTAATTCCTGCGGGTGCATTCTTCCGGGTTCAGCACATGCCATTCAAACTCATCCCTGAAATGCCTGATCGCTGCAGCTACAGGCCATGCAGCCGCATCACCCAATGGGCAAATTGTATTGCCTTCTATTTTACGCTGTATATCCCACAACAGGTCTATATCACTCATCTTGCCCTGTCCCCTGTCTAAACGCAGCAACAGTTTTTCCATCCAGCCTGTTCCTTCACGGCAGGGGGAGCATTGTCCGCAGCTTTCATGACGGTAGAAACGGGCGAGTGTATAAGTATGTTTTACCACGCACTGGTCTTCATCCAGTACAATGAAACCACCGGAGCCCATCATTGTGCCGGTTGCAAAACCTCCATCGCTAAGGCTTTCATAGTTCATCATGCGGGTTTCACCCTTTGCTGTTTTCAGTAAAAGATTTGCAGGAAGGATGGGAACGGATGAACCGCCGGGGATACAGGCTTTCAATCTCTTTCCATTCGCAACACCACCGCAGTATTCATCACTGTAGATAAACTCTTCCACGCTGATGGTCATATCTATCTCATATACGCCGGGCTTGTTGATATTGCCGCAAGCAGATATGAGTTTGGTGCCGGTTGATTTGCCCACACCTATTTTAGCATATTCCTCACCACCTTCATTGATAATAGGCACAACGGCAGAGATCGTTTCCACATTGTTTACCACGGTAGGGCAATCCCATACACCTTTGATCGCAGGGAATGGAGGTTTGATCCGGGGATTCCCTCTTTTTCCTTCCAGCGATTCGATCAGCGCCGTTTCTTCACCACAGATATAAGCGCCTGCTCCGCGATGTACAAAAATGTCGCAGTCAAATCCTGATCCAAGAATATTCTTGCCGAGGAAGCCATTGTTCCTGGCTTCTTCGATCGCCTGTTCCAGGATGTCTACGATCCACCAGTATTCACCACGGATATAGATATAAGAACGGTTACTTCCCAAAGCATAGGATGCCACGATCATTCCTTCGATCAGAATATGCGGAAGGAACTCCATCAGGTAACGGTCTTTGAATGTACCGGGCTCTGATTCATCTGCATTCACTACCAGGTAGCGGGGCACTCCTTCAGGTTTTGCAAGGAAGCTCCATTTCATACCTGCAGGAAAGCCTGCACCACCGCGGCCGCGCAATCCACTTTTCTTCACCTCTTCTGTTACCGCATCAGGATTCATTGTCTTCAACGCTTTCTCCACGCTGCGGTAGCCTCCTTCACGACGGTAAACATCAAAATGCCTGATGTTCTCTACGTGTGCTTTTTCCAATAAAAGTTTTCTTCCCATCTATTGTAAATTCAAAAGTCAAAATTGAAAGTAAAACAGGTCATGCTGTTTTGCTTTAGTTATTTGAAGCCGCATTTCTCCTGCATTCGTCAACGATCTCATCCACGCGTTGCGGCGTCAGGTGTTCTTTATAATGTTTTCCCATCTGCATCATCGGAGCATAACCGCAAGCTCCAAGGCATTCCACCGTTTTCAACGTGAACATGCCATCGGAAGTGGTTTCACCTGGTTTGATGCCGAGTTTCTTACCGATATAGTCGATGATATTATCTGCCCCGCTGATCATGCAGGGGCCAGTCTGGCAAACTTCAAACATATAACGTCCTACCGGTTTCAGGTTGAACATGCTGTAAAAGGTAGCCACTTCATATACTTCGATAGGAGTAATACTGAGCAAAGACGCTACATAGTCCATCACCGGCACATCGAGCCAGCCGCCAAATTCCTGCTGTGCCAGATGAAGCACGGGGATCACGGCACTCTTTTGTTTTCCTTGCGGATAACGTGCAATGATCTTCTCTACTTCTTTTAGTTTACTATCTGAAAACTGTATCATAATTCTTTAATTCTTCTTTACTACGCATCCATTTCACCGGCAATAAGGTTCAGGCTGCTCATTACAATGATCGCATCGCTGAGCATGGCACCTTTGGTCAGTTCTTCATAAGCCTGGTAATAAATGAAGCAGGGCCTGCGGAAATGCAATCTGTAGGGAGCTCTTCCTCCATCACTGATCAGATAAAATCCCAGCTCACCATTTGCACCTTCCACGGAATTATACACTTCACCGGCCGGCATATCGATCTCACCCATGATGATCTTGAAATGCCAGATCAGGGCTTCCATTTTGGTGTATACATCTTTCTTTTCAGGCAGATAGTATTCGGGCACATCTGCATGATACACTTCTGCTTCAGCGCCTTTGAATTCCTGTACTTTCCGGAAAGCCTGTTCGACGATGCTGAGTGACTGCCACATTTCCTGGTTTCTTACCAGGAACCTGTCGTAGCAATCTCCTGTTGTTCCAACAGGTATCTCAAATTGAAAATCTTCGTAGCTGCTGTAAGGGGAATGGATGCGGACGTCATAATCCACACCGGCGGCGCGGAGATTGGGTCCGGTGAACCCGTAATTAAGCGCTCTTTCTGCACTGATAGCTCCGGCACCGATCGTACGCTCCATGAATATCCTGTTGCGGGTAAACAGGTTCTCGAATTCTTTCAATACCCTGGGATATTCATCCAGGAATTTCTGGATCTTGGTGAACGCTATATCGTTGAAGTTTCTTTCAAATCCGCCGATGCGGCCGATATTGGTAGTGAGCCTTGATCCACAGATCTCTTCATAGATCTCATAGATCAGCTCACGGTATTGCATCACATAAAGGAAGCCGGTGTAGGCACCACTGTCAACTCCCACGATAGAATTACAGATCAGGTGGTCGGAGATGCGTGCAAGCTCCATAATGATCACGCGCAGGTAATCCACGCGTTTCGGCGTTTTCACGCCCAGCAATTTTTCGCAGGTCAGGTGCCATCCCATATTATTAATGGGAGAAGAACAATAGTTCAACCTGTCTGTGAGTGGAGTGATCTGGTAAAGGTTGCGGCGTTCCGCAATTTTTTCAAAAGCCCGGTGGATATAACCGATGGTCTGCTCGGCAGACACGATACGTTCTCCATCCAGCTCCAGTATATTCTGCATCACACCATGAGTAGCCGGGTGCGTTGGCCCCAGGTTAAGCGTGGTGGTTGTTTTCTCAATACTACCTTCCGGTAATTTTATATGTTGTTCTGACATGATTTACAAATTATCTTGACAACTTATACAATCTCTTCTCCCACATCCCCTTTTTCCAGTTCGGTGATCGTTCCATGATCGGTTTTCTCTGTACCAAAGCCGATGGCGCCTCCGCGGCCAAACATTTCATCGTCCTTATCCACGCGACTCTGATCTTCGAGCGGGTATTGTTTTCTCAGCGGGAAATAGTCCATTTCATCCACGTTGAGTATGCGTTTCAGGTTGGGATGGCCGACAAAGTTGACACCATAGAAATCATAGGTTTCCCTTTCCATCCAGTTGGCTGCAGAGAATAAGGCTGTAGCCGTATACACATCAGGTTTGTTAGAGTCTGTGAATACTTTAAACCGTATGCGGATATTGTCTTCCAGGTTGTGAAGGTGATATACTACAGCCAGTTCGCGGCCGGGCTGGTCGGGGTAATGTACAGCAGTAAGATCGGTCATAAAGCGGAACTTCAATTCTGCATCATCGTACAGGAAGTTCAGCACTTTCAGGTTCATGTCTTTGGGCGCTTCAAATGTCAGCATGCCGTAAGGCTCTTCAAAACTGCTAACCTGTGTGTCGAATTTTTCTATCAACCTTTGTTTGATATGCT
Organism: Sphingobacteriales bacterium 44-61; assembly: GCA_001898405.1. GTDB lineage: Bacteria > Bacteroidota > Bacteroidia > Chitinophagales > Chitinophagaceae > Terrimonas_A. The sequence goes on along the minus strand of MKTW01000016.1, from coordinate 110,849 downwards.
CGTTGGTCAATGCCATAAAGTCGAAAATTAAAAGCCAAAAGCATTGCTTCTGACCTTTGCTTGCTTATTGTATTCCGTAACTTTCCAGTAATGCTTTATATCCTTCGCTGTTTCTCCGCCTGAGGCTTTCTTTTCCTACCAATTGCTGGATGCGTATAACACCATCAAGGATCGCTTCAGGGCGGGGAGGGCAACCGGGAACGTAAACGTCAACAGGCACTACCTGGTCTATTCCCTGCAGTACGCTGTATGTATCGAATACGCCACCGCTGGAAGCGCAGGCGCCTACAGCCATTACCCAGCGGGGTTCCGCCATTTGCAGGTATACCTGTTTTACTACAGGACCCATTTTTTTGGAAATGGTACCCATTACCATCAGCAGATCACACTGGCGGGGGGAAAATCCTACACGTTCGCTGCCGAAGCGGGCGAGATCATAGTGGGCTCCCATTGTAGCCATAAATTCAATACCGCAGCAGGAAGTGGCAAAAGGCAGGGGCCAGATAGAATTTTTTCTTGCCAGACCGATAACGCTGTTAAGCGTTGTAGCGAAAAATCCCTCGCCCTGGTGGCCTTCAGGCATTTCAGCCATGCTGATATCCTCGACGAGTTTTTTTTCTTTAATGTTATATGATACTGGACGTGACATATTAAAATACTAATTACGCGAATGATACAATAAACACAAGTGGCATTTGTCAGTCGCGGATTACACGGATTGCGAATACCGCGAATACACGAATGCCGCTAATACTTCTACAACAATCCTGCCCCGGCGCCTGTTCTGCAAAGTTAGGACAGCTTTTCAGCAGATCACTCCTCCCATTTCAAAGCGCCTTTTTTAATAATATAAGTGAATCCGCAAAGGAAAAACCCTACGAACATCAGTACTGCCCAGAAACCGCTCCATCCCAATTCTTTGAAGTTGACGGCGTAAGGATAGAAGAAGATCACTTCTACATCAAAAAGAACGAATAAGATTGCTGTGAGAAAGTATTTGATGGCCATTGGTTGACGGGCATCGCCGTGCGTTTCGATACCGCTGGCAAAATTTTGCAATTTGTCGCTTGTTTTCCTTTTGGGTCCGAGCAGGTGTGTCACTATCATCAGCAATACGACCAGACCTACAGCGAAAATGACCTGTAAAGCTACTGGTAAATAGGAACCCGCATCAGAAGCGGAAGGATTAATCTGGAGGAGATGGATCATAATTTTCAAGCCTAATGGCAAAAATAAGGTAGCAACATCAATTATCCTACTACAATAATATTCGAAGTGAAAGGTTGGAAGGTTGATGGCCGATGTTCATTGGCCGATGGCCGAAGAAACGGATGGCAAGCTTATCCTTCTTGTTTCAGAACAACAAATAACAATTTGGATATCGGCCACCGGCCAACAAAAAAGCCCCTTTCGAAAAAGGGGCCTCTCTTATCAAGATTACATTTGCGTTAAACATTCGTACTCTCCCGCTTCCCGGAATCCGTCTTTCCGGAGGAGCCTGTTTTGGGTTGGTTATTGGAGCTTCTTGGTCCACCGCCGGGCTGGCTGGCAGATTTCTCCAATTGCTTTTGGATGTTTTTCAGGCTTTCATTGTTCGGGTCCAGCACCAGCATCTTTTTCACATATTCCATTGCTTTTGCTCCGTCTTTTGCCACGTTAGCATAGTATTCTACCAGGAAGCCGGCAGCACTCAGATATTGCTTTTTATATTTCGCTGTATCTTTTTCTGCAAATTCCAGCAGCTTCATGGCATCAGGAACTGCAATGCTGTCTTTTTTGGTTGAATCAATGATCCGGGAATTATTAAATTTCCATTCCCAGCCATACACTTCTTCAGGATATTTTTCTGAGAACTTGGTAAATGCGTCATATGATTTCAGGTTAGCCCCGCCGAAATAATAAGCACGGCCTACATCAAACATTTCGTTGATGGTAGGTTTGGGCTTCAGGTCAACCAGCATGGTTGCAAGATCACCTTCTTTTTCACGCAGGTAGGATTTGGATTTATCAGCAGCAGCTTTAGCCCTGAAATACTCAATACCTTTTTTCAGCAGCTCGATCTTATTATCAAGTACCGTATCTGCTGCCACACCTTGTACATAAATGGCAAACAGTGAATCTTCCATGCCAGGAATGGTAGAATAAATATCTGCTTTCAGCCTGTAGTCATTTGCATTCAGATCATCTGGTTTTGCTTTGGCAAACAGATCATCGATATACTGTTTACCTGCAGCTGTATCTTTTTTCTGCACATAGCTATCTGCGATCAACCTGTACACGATCGGCTTGGTTTTAGCACCCGCTTGTGCGATCAGGTTTTTAGCACCGGCAATTGCCTGGTCAAAATCTTTTTTGGCCCACAGCGTTTGCACACGCAGGTAATCGTTTTGCGGATCAGGATCGGTTGTTTCAATGTATTTCTTGGCATACGTTTCAGCAGCATTGAAATCCCTTTTTCCTAATTTATAATAATACAGGTCATAGTATGCAGGTGCAAAACGGGGATCTTTATTGATCGCATCATTCAGGTATTGCTCATACAGGTCCCAGTTGCGTTGTGAGTTGAACAACTGTGCCAGGCGATAATAAGGCGCTGCAAAGTTGGGGTTCACTTCATTGGCCTTTTTATAATTCTCGAAAGCTTTACCGCCACCTTCACCGGGCCTTGCTTTACGGTAAGCATTACCGAGGTTAAGGAAGATCTCTGCATTCTTCGGATCGCGAAGGGCAGCAGCTTCCAGTTTTTCTATTGCATAGTTGATATCGCCTTTCTTTTCCTTGTCTGTGTAAGTATCAGTGATCGCACGGCCCACTGCATTCAGGATTACAGGATCATCTCCTTTTTTCCCGCGTGTCATTGTAATGGCAGCTTCAAAGCGCTGACGGGCTTCGCTGATCTTGTTCTCGATCAGGTCAACCTGGCCTCTTCCCACAATCACCAATGGAGCATTCGCACTAGCCAGCAATGCTTTGTCGTATACATCTTTGGCAGCAGGCACATTATCGGCTTCGATAAAAGTTTGGCCCAGCCAGTAAACGGCATCAATATTATTTGGATTTGCAGCAACCAATTTCTCAAACGTTGATTGCGCACTCTTGAAACGTTCCGCATAAAGATCATTAATGCCCTCTTGCAGAGACTGGCCTACCGCCACACCACCGAATGCCAGCAATGCCGTCACCAAAAATGTGATTGAAATTTTCTTCATGTTACTTTTCACTTTTTTAAGAGTTGTAAATATAACTACTTTGTTCATTCCCTGAGTTGTACGGGCCGGAGAATAAATTTTTTTTGAGCTGGTACCAGGTAAGCTCTCCGGAAAATAAGCTGACCGATATTTCCACTCATAAAATCTGCAAATCCATTTCCCAGTCCTCTGTGCTTTTCTTTCAGGATATATACCAAATCACGTACCATAGGGTAACGTCTCATGTAAATATTTAGCTGCACAGGTAAAACATAACTGCCCGGAACATCTGTACTCTCTAACTGCGCTATTTTGACCTTCTTAAGAAAACTCAATTGATCAGCATCATCCTTATTCCCGATCCAGCTTACGCCTATAAACCCTACTGCATCCGGATGGCCGGCCACATAATTGATCACATCCTGACTGGTAGTAGCGGCCATTGCTTTCGGTGTCAAAGAATCATTGTGCAATACTGAATCGACGATAAACCGAACCGTGCTGGTTGCCTGAACACCGTCAAAGACCGGGATTAAATTTTTCTTAAATTTCCCTGTCAGCACCTCTTTCAATTCATCCATAGTGAACAATGAATCAGGCGCATCCGGATGAACTATTACTGCGATCGCATCCCTGGCCACAACAGCCTGGGTTGGTCCCACTTTAATGGAATCGACCATCAATCTCTCTTCGGAAATACTGGCTTTACGCGTTGCAATAATCATCCTCACACTGTCGGTCAACAGGTCTTGCAGACAGGCTGCTTCAGGTTTGTATTGCACAGCAATCGTTGTTCCCGGGTTATTGGATTCATATACCTGTATCTGTGCATCAATGATAGGTTTAAACGATTCATCCGCACTGATCAGAATTCTTCCCCTGCTTTCGGTGTCTGGTAACTGCGCTTTTTGTTTTTCATACGACTGGCAACCCGCCATCATCATCAAAAAACCGGAAACACCTGCCAGCCAGATCCAAAAGCTGCTGCTTCTATACCCTTTCATTTAAAATAATTTTTCTTATATCCCCGGTATATCCGCCAGCTCCCATATATGACACAAACACCACCGAATACCTTGTCCCATATATCCGGCGGAAATTGTTCGTTGAAGGAAATATTTAAATAATTCCGGAAAAAAAGGAATAACCCCAGTATCGCTATCAACACTCCAATACCGTAATCCAGTATTGAGCGCATGGAAGATACCTGTTTTTTTCTCTTCTTTTCATATTCTTCAAGCATGTCAATCATTTTGAGAACGGGCAAATTATCGAATTTTTACTTTTCTCCCCGGATAAAATTGAGATGCAACAAAAGGGTAAAATCCATAACGGTTGTTAGCTTAAAATTTGATGGCCGATGGCTGTTCGGTCAACGGTCAACCGTCAACGGTCAACGAATACTTATCTTTGCCGTCATGAAAATTTTAATGGTCTGCCTCGGTAATATTTGCCGCAGCCCGCTGGCTGAAGGCATTTTACAGCAGAAGGCATTTGCCGCAGGGCTCAACTGGAGTGTGGAAAGCGCCGGCACCAATGGTTATCATAATGGAGAAGCCCCCCATCATCTTTCCCAGAAAATAGCCCGTCTCAATGGCATCGATATCACCCATCAGCGATCCAGGAAATTCATTGCTGCTGATTTTGAGGTTTATGACAAGATCTATGCGCTCGCAGGCGACGTATTGAATGAGATCAGGCATATCGCCAAAAGCAAGTATGACCCCGTCAAAACAGACCTGCTGATGAATGAATTATACCCTGGAAAAGACATGGACGTGCCCGATCCCTGGTATGGGCCCGAACCAGGCTACCATGATGTGTACAAAATGATCGCCGAAGCCTGCGATGCGATCATCGAAAAATATACAACCAGTCAGCTCCCGGCCGACACAACTCTTCAATATAAATAATGGCAAAACCTACTGTTAGCTTACCACAGGGCACCCGTGATTTTGGACCTGATATCGTCCGTAAACGGCAATATATCTTTACTACCATCCGTACCGCATTTGAATTATATGGCTTTCAACCGCTGGAAACTCCTGCCATGGAAAACCTGGAAACCCTGATGGGCAAATACGGAGAGGAAGGCGACAAACTTATTTTCAAAATATTGAACAATGGCCTTGATAAAAAAGAACAACTGGCCAGGGAGGAATTTGAAAAAATATTGCAGGGCCGCAACACAAAAGCCATCACCGAAAGAGCGCTCAAATACGATCTTACCATTCCCTTTGCACGCTATGTGGCTATGAACCAGGGCCAGCTCAGTTTTCCTTTTAAAAGGTACCAGATACAACCGGTGTGGCGGGCAGACAAGCCGCAAAAAGGCCGCTACCGCGAGTTTTATCAATGTGATGCCGATGTGGTGGGCAGCACTTCCCTCCTCAATGAAGTGGAACTGGCAACCCTTTATGCAGAAGTATTCAACCAACTGGGTGTTCCTGTTGATATTAAAATCAATAACCGCAAGATACTGGCCGCCCTGGCAGAAGTGTGCGGCGGGCCGGATAAGATGACCGCCATTACCGTGGCCATCGACAAACTCGACAAAATAGGACTGGCAAAAGTAGAAGCCGAGCTCTCCGAAAAAGGGCTTGATCAACAGCAGGTCAGCATTATCCGCCAATACCTCGAAATAACCGGAACGAACAGGGAAAAACTGGCCCGGGTAAAAGAATTACTGGGCAAAACCGAAACAGGTGAGGCCGGCATCCGGGAACTGGAAACTGTGCTGGACTACTTCGACCCCTCTATGCAGGCCCCCCCATTGCTGATCGATTTTACCCTGGCACGGGGGCTCAATTACTACACCGGCATCATCTTCGAAGTAAAGGCCCGCAACGTACAAATGGGCAGTGTCGGCGGAGGCGGCCGTTATGATGATCTCACTGGCCTCTTTGGCGTACCAGGGATACCTGGTGTGGGCATCTCATTTGGTGTAGACAGGATATATGATGTAATGGATGAACTGCAGCTTTTCCCGGCAGATGTGCAAATGGGCAGCCAGGTCCTGTTTTTCAACCTGGGAGAGCAGGAAAGCAAGACAGCTTTTACCCTGCTGCAACAGTTACGCGCAGGGAACACCAGGGCAGAATTGTACCATGAAAACAGCAAATTTGACAAGCAATTCAAATACGCCGAAAAGAAGAATATTCCCTATATCGTCATCATCGGAACAAAGGAACTGGCCGAAAAAACCTGTGTGGTCAAGGACCTGAGGAATGGAAAACAAATAAGCCTTCCGCTAGAAGAACTGCTGAATTTTTCTTTTCTTTAGGCTCCTAAATAATGATTCAAACCATCAATCTATGAAACGTAATACACTATTACTTGCCATTGCAGTGACAGTGACACTTTTTGCCGTATCCTGTAAAAAGGGTGGCAAAACCGGCTTGCTAGTTCCGAAAGAAGCCGCTGTAGTCTTTTATTTCAACAGTGGTTCCTTATCCTCCAAACTCAGCTGGGAAGAGATCAAGAAAAGTGAGTGGTTCCAGCAAGCGAGCCGTGAAGCTTCGGACTCTTTTGCCCGTAAAATGCTGCAGGACCCTTCCCTCTCTGGCGTAAACACTGAAAAAGGCTTTTGTTTCTTCCTTGCAGGAAGAGGCCGTGGAGGCTATGCTTCTTTCCAGGGCGATATAAAAGACCAGGCAGCTTTTGAGGAAATGGTAAAACATTCAGGGAAAAGTTCAGCCACTCCTGAAAAATCAGGCGATTTAAGCATACTTCGCATGAATGATGCAGTTCTCACCTGGAATAAATCAAAGTTCGTGTTTGTGGCAGATGCCCCATTCAATATGAATATGAACGGCGGCTCAAGAAGATTTCCGGAAGACAGCCTGGTAGAGTTTGCCAAAAACATTTATAAGCTGAAAGGAAAAGATCTCCTGGATTCGGATTCCAAATTTGCAGACCTTATCCAAAGCAAAGGAGATATGCATCTCTGGCTCAATGCAGGCAACCTGTACAGCAATATGACCATGGGCATCATGGACATGATGAAAATGAATGTGCTGATGGAAGGAAATATAAGCACCGGTACCCTGAGCTTTGATGATGGTAAGATAACCCTCAATGGTAAACAATACTATGGTAAAGAGCTGACCAAACTGATCAATAAATATTCCTCCAAAGGTGCAGGCAGCGAACTGACCGGCAGACTACCCAATGGTGACGTGCTGGCTGCAGGTGTGTACAGCTATCCTGTTGGCGCTATCACAGAAATGATCAAACTGATCGGCGCCGATGGCCTGGCCAATGCATTCCTCGGACAGAAAGGGCTTAGCCTCGACGATATCGGTAAAGCCTTCAAAGGCGACCTGGCATTTGCTGTAACGGATGTTGTCAGCAGGGTTGATACAGTGAAATATGAATATGAAGGAAAAACTTCCAGCTACACCACTAACAAATCAGAACCACAATACGTTTTTGGAATGGCGATCGACGATCAGAAATCATTCGACAAGATTTATAATGTATTCAGTGAAGACCTGAACAAAATGCCTTCCGGGATGGCAGACATTAAAACAGAAAAAGGCTGGCTGACTGTTTCCAATACGCCGGCACTTACTTCTGGTTTTCTTTCCGGCAACAACAAACCTGCTTATGCAGATAAGATCAGCGGACATACTTTAGGTGTGTTTTTCAATCTTCAGAAATTTATGACACTGATCGATTCAGAAATGCGCGACAGTGCATCATCCAAAGTGTTGCAGCTTTCCAAAGAGACATGGCAGGATGTAACGATGTATGCAGATTATAAAGGCGGCACCGGTTCTTACCAGTTTGATGTGAACCTGATCAACAAAGGCACCAACAGCCTGAAACAGCTCAATCAGTATGCTGATAAAATAGTAGCTATCCGCAATGCAGAACGCGCCCGTTATAATGTAGTTGATTCAACTACCGCAACAGAAGAACCTCCCAAAGCATTCAATTGATATAACACATACACAATAGGCCGCAGACGGGTGTCTGCGGCTTTTTTTATACTTTTAATTCATGCAGCTTACAATAAGCAATCTATTGCCCGTCTACTTTGAAAAAAGCCGTACCCAAACATCTGAAGTATGGGGTAAAGAAATAGTATGGCAAAAAGGAGAGCTCATCAAGATCGTTGCTCCTTCAGGAAGCGGCAAGTCTTCACTGATCAACTTCCTGTATGGCATGCGCAAAGATTTTGATGGAGCGATCCGGTATGATCAGCAAGACATCCGGAACATGAACCCAGAACAACTGGCTCCTTTGCGCAAAGATCATGTCAGCATCGTGTTCCAGGACCTTCGCCTGTTTCCCCACCAAACCGTTGCAGAAAACCTGGAGATCAAACGCCAGCTCAACCCTTTTCATTCACCCGAAAAGGTCCTTGAAATGACAGAACGTTTGGGTATCGGCACAAAAATGAATTCCCTCGCAAAGACCTGTTCTTATGGCGAGCAACAACGTGTAGCTATCATCAGGGCCTTACTGCAGCCATTCGATTTTCTGCTGCTGGATGAGCCATTCAGCCACCTCGACGACAGGAATTCACAGAATGCCATGCAATTGATACTGGAAGAGGCTAAAGCCCGCAATGCATCCATTGTTCTTGCCGACCTGGAGCGTATTGAGTTCTTCCCTTACACCCGTCTTTTTCATTTATAAATTATTACTGTGGCTGTATCATTCAAACCTATACAACCCTTACTGCAAACAGGCACCAACGCTGCTTCACGCTGGTTTTCTTATATCGGGCTTGGTGTTGGTGTGCTCCTGTTGCTTTGTTCCATACAGATGTTCATCAATATCCAGCAACTGCTGAAAGAAGGCAGTATCCGGAAAAACGGGTTTGATTATATTTCCATTACCAAATCCGTTACCAATGAAACAATGGGGCAGCCTGAAAAAAATCTTTTCAGCCAGGTAGAACTGGATGAACTGAAGGCACAACCATTTATTGAAGATGTTTCCCCCCTGTTGCCTAACGATTTCAGGGTAAAGCTCAGTGCAGGAAGCGTGCTGGCATTCAGCACCGATATGTTTCTTGAAACACTGGACAATGATTTTATTGATACGCTTCCGCCATCTTTTACCTGGCAGGAAGGCCAGTACAATATTCCGATCATCCTTTCGTCCGATTTTTTTGAGATCTACAATGTATTTGCACCAGGTCAGGGACTGCCGCAAATATCGCGTGAAACGGCTATGGGCATTCCCGTGCAGATCATCTGCGAAGGAAATGGACTGACGGAAACATTTACCGGTAAGATCGTTGCGTTCAGCGACCGGGTTAATTCTGTATTAGTGCCAAAGAACTTCCTGTTATGGTCCAATAAAACATTCGGTAAAGGTGCAAACGTGCAGGCATCCAGGGTATTCGTTAAAACAAAAGATGCCAACAATACAGAGCTGTTGAAGTTTGTTGACCAGAAAAATTATAAGTTGAATAAGGATAAAACCCTGCTGGGAAGAAACAAGATGGTGATACAGGGCATCTTCAGCGGTTTGGGAATTTTTGGCTTGCTGGTTGTGTTGCTGGCGCTGATGTTATTCTCCTTTTACCTGCAACTGGTGATCGCACGCAGTAAAGACAGCCTGCAATTATTGCTGACCCTTGGATATTCCCCTTCCTGGCTGAGCAGGAATGTAGCGAGGATCTTTGTTCCCGTTTATATTGTAGTTGTAATAGCAGCACTTGCTTTTACGCAATTAATGCAGTGGTCATTCCACCATTTTGTAATGTATGACCGGGAAGAACTATCAACTCCATTGCACTGGGTCACCTTGCTGACCGCAGTAGTACTGATAGTATTATCCATTATCACCAATCACCGGCTTGTAAGATCTCTTTTAAACAAGCTGCACACTAATTAAAACTTTCGTTTTATTGCTGAACATTTTCATAGATAATAGCAGCACCCTGGCCAACACCGACGCACATCGTTGCCAGGCCATACTGTACTCCTGTTCTTCGCATTTCATATAATAATGTAGTGGAGATCCGTACGCCACTGCATCCCAACGGATGCCCCAATGCGATTGCACCGCCATTTACATTCACTTTTTTTTCATCCAATCCCAACTCGCGGATGCATGCAATGGACTGTGAAGCGAATGCCTCATTCAATTCGATCAGGCCGAGCTGGCTGGTTTTTAATCCTGAACGCTGCATCACTTTTTGTGTGGCAGGCACCGGTCCGATGCCCATAATGGCAGGGTCTACGCCCGCTGACGACATTGCCACGATCTTTGCCATTGGCTCAAGTCCATATTTTTTCACAGCAGCTTCACTGGCCAGCAACATGGCAGCAGCCCCATCATTGATACCCGCTGCATTGCCGGCAGTTACTGTTCCTTCTTTTGCAAAAGCAGGTTTCAATCCTGCCAGTTTTTCCATAGAAGTTTTGCGTGGATGTTCATCATTCACGATCCAGCTTACCAATCCATCGCGGAATAATTCCAGCCCGGTAATTTCTTCATCCCATTTATTGGCAGCTTTGGCTGCAAAATATTTTTCCTGCGATGCAAAAGCAAAGGCATCCTGCTCTTCCCTTGAGATATTCCATTGCCTGGCCACATTCTCTGCCGTTTCACCCATGCTGAATGGATGATGCATGGAAGCCAGTTTTTTATTTACAAAACGCCAGCCAAGCGTGGTATCGAATGTTTCTGTATTGCGTTGAAAAGGAGCAGTGGCTTTGCCGGTCACAAATGGAGCTCTTGTCATGCTTTCAACACCGCTCGCGATGATCAGCTCTGCATCCCCGCACATTACCTGGCGGCCTGCATCCATAATGGCTTGGAGCCCGGAAGCGCAAAGCCGGTTCACCGTATTGCCTCCTACAGAAACGGGCAGGCCGGCCAGCAGGGCTGCCATCCGCGCCACATTGCGGTTATCTTCACCTGCCTGGTTGGCTGCGCCGGCAATCACATCTTCAATCGCATTCACATCAATGGAAGCATTCCTTTCCACCAGCACGCTGATCACATGCGCCAGCAGGTCGTCAGGGCGAAAGGCTGAAAGCATTCCTCCATATTTTCCGATCGGTGTTCTTACTGTGTCGATTATATAAGCTGAATTCACTTGCATTTTTTTGATTTTGAATTCTTTACCGGGGTACCCCTATAACACTACCCGGCATAGCCTCGCAATATACTATCTTTGCAGCATGGCAAAAGCAGCAAAGCAAAATATCCGGAACCTGACGCTCCAGGATATTGAGGCTTATTTTGAAGAAATGGGGGAGAAAAAGTTCAGGGCCAAACAGGTTTATGAATGGCTCTGGCTGAAACAGGCACAGGATATCGATGCCATGACCAATCTCAGCAAGGAATTGCGCACCAGGCTCAAAGAAGAGTTTACCCTTCCCGCGCTCACGATCGACGCTACACAATATTCAGCAGACGGCACTGTAAAATCCCGTTTTAAAACCCATGATGGCCACCTGGTAGAAGGCGTGCTGATCCCGACAGAAACGAGAGTTACAGCCTGCGTGTCTTCCCAGATCGGCTGCTCGCTCAGTTGTAAATTCTGTGCCACCGGCTATATCGACCGGAAAAGGAATCTTGGCTTTGACGAGATCTATGATGAAGTGGTGCTGATCAACCAGCAAAGTGAACGCATCCACGGGAAAAAACTGACCAATATCGTTTTCATGGGTATGGGCGAACCCCTGCTCAATTATAAGAATGTGCTGAAAGCGATCGATAAGATCACTTCACCCGATGGGCTTGGCATGAGCCCGAGAAGGATCACCGTTTCCACAGCCGGTGTAGCCAAGCAGATAAAACAATTGGGCGATGATAAAGTGAAATTCAAACTCGCTCTTTCCCTGCATGCTGCGAACGACCGCAAGCGTCATGAGATCATGCCGATCAATGATTCCAATAATATCCAGACGCTGATCGAGGCGCTGAATTATTTTTATAAACAAACCAAGAACGAGATCACGTTTGAATATATCCTGTTCAACAATTTCAACGACAGCCTGCAGGATGCCGATGAACTGATCAAAATATACCGCCAGGTGCCGGCCGATCTTGTCAATATCATTGAATACAACCCTATTGATTTTGCCAGGTTCACCAAGCCTACCGAAGAAAAAGTGGAAGCATTTATGAATTACCTGGAAAAACACCGGGTAAATGCCAGGCTGCGCCGCAGCCGTGGCAAAGACATCGACGCTGCCTGCGGACAACTGGCTAATAAGGAAGCACATTAATATTTTCAATTCATATTACTGTTGTAAAACAGCAAACCCCTGACATGAAAAAAGCGCCCAATCAATTCTCCAAATTCACGAAGAAGAAAAGCAATGCAGCCATAAAAGAAGGATTCAAGGCTGAAAAAAGAAAATACAAAAAGGAACGCGAAGAATATTTCGAAAAGAAAAAAGCGGAAGCACGCAAACAAGCCGGAACTGATACCCGTGGCAAAATGGGTGGCCCGGCCAAAACAACAGCGCCTGCCCCTGTTATTCAACGCAAGGAATCCACTGACTCCATGCCGCTGAACAAATACATTGCGCACTCAGGTGTCTGCGGGCGCAGGGAAGCTGCCGATCTGATAAGAACAGGTGTGGTGAAAGTGAATAAGGAAACCGTGACAGAGCCGGGACATAAAGTGTCTTCACTGGATGAGGTGAGCGTGAACGGGAAAAAAACATTCCTTGCCAAAAACCTTGTCTATATCCTTCTCAATAAACCCAAGGATTATATCACCACCACTGATGATCCTCAAAAAAGGAAAACAGTGCTTGATCTTATCCAGCGTGCTACAAAAGAAAGGGTTTATCCTGTTGGCCGGCTCGACCGCAATACATCCGGTGTGCTGTTGCTCACTAATGATGGAGAACTTGCGCAAAAGCTTACACACCCCAGCCACCAGATCAAGAAAGTGTATGCAGTTACCCTCAACAAGCCATTGGATAAAAAGGATTTTGATCAGATCCTGAAAGGTGTAAACCTGGAAGATGGTCCCGCAAATGTGGATGTACTGGCCTATGCCGACCTGAAGGATAAAACACAGATCGGCGTGGAGATCCATAGCGGCCGCAACCGGATTGTACGCCGCATATTCGAATCATTAGGTTATGATGTAAAGAACCTTGACCGGGTGATATTTGCGGGATTGACCAAGAAAAATGTGGAAAGAGGTAAATACCGTTTTCTCACCGAAAAAGAAGTAAGGGACCTGAAGCATTTTGGAAAAGGCAAATAAGCCATATCATTTGTATCTCTCATGAAGGATTGGATCATTTTCAAGAACGACAATTTTATTGTAATAAATAAGCCTTCCGGCCTTCTGTCAATTCCCGACAGAATGGGACAAGAGGTTTCATTGAAAACAATGCTGCAGGAAGTGTATGGCCAGGTATTTACTGTGCATCGCCTGGATAAAGATACCAGCGGCCTGATCCTGTTTGCATTGAACGAAGAAGCACATAAACACTTCTCCCAGCAATTTGAAGCACGGTTAACAGAAAAGATCTACCTGGGATTGGTGATCGGCTCACCGGTATTAAAAGAAGGGCATATTGATGCACGCATTGCTGAACATGCTTTTAAAAAAGGTTTGATGATGGTGCATCAGAAAGGAAAAGAATCCTTAACTGATTATAAAGTGCTGGAGGACTTTGGCATCTATTCCTGGATACAGTTCCGGATACATACAGGTCGCACCCACCAGATAAGGGTTCATGCAAAAGAGATCGGCCATCCTATTGTATGCGATGAATTGTATGGGGATGCAAAGCCCATACTACTCTCTTCTTTTAAAAGCAAGTTCAAGCTTTCTAAAAATGAGCTGGAAGAAAGGCCAATACTGGGCAGGCTGGGGCTGCATGCTTTCCAACTGAAGCTGAGGGACATGAATAACGAAATGATCGAACTGGAAGCTCCACTGCCTAAAGACCTGCGGGCTACTTTGCAGCAATTGCAGAAAAGGAAAAAGGTTTAACCCTTAACTCTTTTCCAGCGCCTGCCGTATATCTTCCAGGATATCTTCCACATGTTCCAAACCTACTGACACACGGATCAGGCCTGGTGTAATTCCTACTGCATTTCTTTCTTCTTCTGTCAGTTTGGAGTGCGTGGTAGAAGCGGGATGTGATGCGATCGTCCTGGTATCACCCAGGTTATTGGTCATGGAGATCATCTTCAGTGCATTCAGGAATTTCCTGCCGCCATCAATACCGGCTTTTATTTCAAAAGTGACGATAGCACCACCATTGCTCATTTGCTTTTTAGCAATAGCATATTGCGGATGTGTTTCCAGGAAAGGATATTTTACCTGGCTTACTTTAGCATTGCCTTGAAGGCCTTGCGCTATTTTCAATGCGTTTTCTGCATGTTTATCCATCCGCACAAATAATGTTTCCAGGCTTTTGGTCAGCACCCAGGCATTGAATGCACTCATGGAAGGGCCGGTATTTCTTACAAAAAGATAAAGAGGCTTCACTAATTCTTTTCTTCCAACCACTACGCCACCTAATACCCTGCCCTGTCCGTCGATAAACTTGGTAGCAGAATGCAGTACAAGGTCTGCTCCATATTTTATCGGCTGCTGCACAGCAGGTGTGGCAAAGCAGTTGTCGACCACAAACAGCACTTTATGCTTTTTGCAGATCTCAGCTACCTTTTCAATATCAATAATATCAAGCCCGGGATTGGAAGGAGTTTCCACATACAGCATTTTGGTATTAGGCTTGATCATAGCCTCGATCGTTTCGGGCCTGGTCATATCAAAATAGCTGTGCTCGATCCCCCACTTGGGCAGGTACTTGGTCAAAATGGTATGGGTTGAACCAAACACTGCAGAAGCAGATACAATATGGTCTCCCTTGCCCAGGAAGGTCATGAAAGTGGAAAAAATAGCTGCCATACCTGTGCCGGTGGCAATACCATCTTCTGCGCCTTCAAGCGCGGCTATTTTAGCAATAAACTCATCCACGGTTGGGTTGGAGAACCGGGAGTAGATGTTCACATCAAGGCTGTCATCTGCAAAAGCAGCAGCCATCTCCTCTGCTGAATCATATATAAAACTGCTGGTCAGGAATAAAGGAGTAGCATGCTCTTTTTCACCGGTACGGGTTGTTTGCAAGCGGATAGCCTGCGTTTCTGGGCGCTGTGACATTGGAGATCTTTTTTGTGAAGTGCAAAGATAGGGAGAGATGTTATTCATTTCCCTGGATATTCAGCGCTTCATCTTTGGAAGTATTATACAGCTCATACCAATCCTGTTGCTCAAGATCTATATCGAAAGCCTTTACGATATTGCGGATCCTTTGCTCCTTCAGCGTACCAATAAGGGGAAGTGCCCCGAGCTTGATAAGCCATGCTACAGCGATGGATTCCACATTAGCACCATATTTCTTCCCTATCTCATCCAATTTGTAATTGACCCGCAAGGCTGTAGGGTCAGTACCGTTTTCGATACGTCCTCCGGCAAGGGGAGCGGCGGCAATAGGGCGCATGTAGCGTTGCTTGATATAATCGATCTGCCCATTGTCGAGCGCGGTCGTATTCAACAGGTTCAGTTCAATATGATTGGTGACAATGGGTACACGGAGATAAGAAGCCAGCAACTGATGCTGGAAAACAGAAAAGTTAGCCACACCGATATTGCGGATCTTACCGGAAGTGCGCAACCGTTCCAGCGCCAGTGCAGTTTCTTCCAGGTTGGAAAGCGGATCAAGCTGGTCAAGCAGGAAGATATCAATATAATCGGTCTTTAATTTTTGCAGGGAACTATCAACACTTTTCAGGATATGCGCTGCAGATGTATCAAAATGTTTGACACGGATATCGGGGCGGACAGGATGCGGGATATTGACACCGCATTTGGTAAACAGAACAATGTCTTCCCGTTTGAACGAACGTTGCTTCATTACATTTCCAAACAATTCTTCACATTGATAACCGCCATAAATATCCGCATGGTCAAAAGTGTTGATGCCAAGTTCCAGGCAAAGGTTGATCACTTTTTCCATAGCAATAGCGCCGGATGCGCTGGTGTCTTCCCATCTCCAGAAGCCATACACAGCGGGAGATACTTTAGGCCCTGAATCACTTAAATAGATCTTTTTCATTTGTTGATAAGTTTAGAGTAGTTGAAACAGGAAATAACTCCATTTCCCAATGGATGATATTCCTCATAATAAAAAGTTCAATTGACGCCGTGGTCGGATTCGAACCGACGTTAAAGGTTTTGCAAACCTGTACCTCACCACTCGGCCACACGGCTGATAAAGGGCATCCCGGGGAACCGGGACGCCGTTACTACTCTAACGTTTGCTCTAAAAACGATAAGCAAAACTTCTTTAGCTATTTCAACAACCCGTCTACAGTGATCGCAGCATAATACAGCGCTCCGATCGTAGGACCAGCTGCATATTGTATATAACGGTTGTTCAATACATTGCTTCCTCCCACTTTAATAGTCGAATACAGCGCAGGTATCCTGTAGGTCACCTGCGCATCAATCGTATTGTAGGCAGAGATATTACCGTTAGCTAATGGACTTTCCCAGTAAAATGCGTCCTGCCATCTCCAGACAATATTGAACCCCAGATTCTTTACCACTTCCCTGTTGCCAAACGACAGGTTGGTGAACCATTCCGGCGTATTAAATCCCGTTACAAAAACATCCTTCTGTTTATTCTTTGAGATCGCATTGTAATTGACATTGCCGGAGATGGAAAATGTTTTACCGAAATTATAGGTCACGCCAAACGCAGCTCCATAGTTAGTATACTTATTCTTTGCATTGGTGTATACCCGATAGCGCGTTTGTTTAGAGCGGTTGGCATCCAGCATATCGGTCACTGCCCGGTCTGTTCCCACCTGCACAGAGTCTGCTTCAGGAACATACACTTCCACCTGCCCGAGGAATCCATCGTATTGATTAATGTATGCATCAAAATCAAGCAACAAGCGGTTATCGAGCAGGATGCTTTTATAGCCTGCCTCAAATGAATTGATCCGCTCTGGTCTTGTTTCAGATAAAGCCGTTACTTCAAGCAGGCTCCTGTTCTTTAATGCAGCCGCGTTGGCAGCCATCCCATTCCTTACATCTGCATTCACAGCAGCATTGAACGTTTCTACCGAACTGCGGGTATAGGAATTATCAAGATAGCCCAATCCTTCATTGATATAAGAAAGACCACCTACACGTCTTACATTACCATTGTTCACAAAAGAGATGGCTTCAAAGATGGCGGGAAAACGGAATCCGTTCTGGAAGGAAACGCGGAAATTATGTCTTTGCGCAGCAGTGTATACCAGCGCAATCCGTGGATTAAGTTTGGGACTGAATTCAGGATTCTGATCAAGGCGTAATGAAACCGATACTTTCAGCTTCTCATCAAAAAAGTTTTTGGCACCCTGCACAAAGCCGCCATATTTTTTATAATACACATTCTTTCCAAAATCCAATGAGTCCGGAACTTTGCCATCAACCATTACAGGTTTATTGCGTTCAGCTACCGGCCTGGAGAAATCAACAAAATTATTTCCGTCCGGGATCACTTCATATATTCTCAGATCGCCACCCACCAGGAGGTTGAACCATTTCACATAGCGGGTAAGGTCCCATTGTGCATCTATATGGTAAGTACGGCTCAACTGCCGAAGCCATGCACCACCGGTTTCAGGAGCGCCAGCTACAGCATTCTTATGGTCCCAGTTATTAATGCCGATGATTGTTCTCTTTAAAGCATCAAACCCGGGAGTGCCGGGTTCCACACGCCCGGCATCCGCAGCAGCACGGGCTATGCGCATGGCGGTTGCGAGATCACTGTTGTTGCCATCAGCACCAAGCGTGCTTTGAAGAGAGGATTTGAATGCATCACGCCAACTGGCATTGGAGCGATGAGTAAGATCAAGATTATCTGCCAGCGGTTTCAGGTTGTAAGAATCGCCGCTGTTCTCGATAGACACGTAAGTTCTGACCAGGTAATTATCGCCTTTCAGTTCCAGTTTATGGTTTTGTACACGCAGGTTATCTAATTGGATCTTATTACCTCTTTGAAATATCCCATCCATCTGGCCAAAGCGATACGCATAAGACAGTTCAGCATTTTTTGAAAACCGATAATGTAAAGCTGCGTCTGCTTTAATATTGGTGACAGTTGGATCAACCAGGTCTTTTTCCCAATAGCCTGTACGGCGTACAAGAAATGTATTATTAGGTGTGTTCTTATAAGTTATGCCGCTGATGGAAACAGCATTGCTGCCTGCATCATCCGCATATTTATTCCAGGCATCGTAAGCCGGGTTATTTTCCGGGCCGTTCAATTCAGGGTAGGCAGGATTGGCTGTGTTGAGGTTATTGGGGTTCTGGTCTGTCCTGGTATCGGATCTCCAATCGGTACCGCGCAGATAACTAAGATTGACCTTGAAAGCAAATTTGTTGTTGAATGCTTTTGCATAGCGGACTGCAGATTCTGTAAGTATCTTCGCACCCTGCCCCGCAGAGCCTTCACCAATATGGTTTACACCTGTACGCTGGTACACACTCAGCCCCTGGTATTTGAACGGGTTCTTTGTAATAAGGTTAGCCAGCCCATTGATGGCATTCATTCCATATAAAGCGGAAGCCGCTCCCGGGGTGATCTCCACGCTTTCAATATCCAGTTCAGAAGGGCCAATGGAATTACCCAGCGGCACACCCAGGGTTGCAGCTTGCACATCAACCCCATCATTGAGCTGTACAAAGCGGAAATTATTAGGTATATTAAAACCTCTTGTGTTGGGGATCTTGAACGTTATGCTTGAAGTAGTCAATTGCACGCCTTTCAGATTTTCCAGCGCATCATAAAAAGTAGGTGCGGGTGATTCTTTGATCGCACGGAGACTTAGCTTTTCTATAGCCACGGGTGATTTGAGCAGGCTTTCCTGCACCCGTGAGGCGGTTACCACTACTTCATTGCCTAAAATGGTTTGGGTTACCAAAGCCACTTCGAGGTTGGCACCGAGATTGTTCACTTCCAGTTGCTGCTCTTTAAAACCAACAGATGAAAAAGTAAGCGTAAAAGGCAACCGGGATTTAGTACGCAATTTGAAAGCCCCATCCTTATTGGTAATAGTACCTGTTACGGTTCCTTTAACCTGTACGCTTACATCAGCCAATGGTTGCTTGTTCAACTGATCGGTAACAGTGCCGGAAATCTCGATCAGGCTGGCATCCTGCGCAAGGGAAAAGATACAGGTACAGGACAGGGGGATAGAGAGGAACAGAACACGGGCAAAAAGCTTTTGCCTGATTGAAGATACTCCCTTGAGAAGCGTTGTATTTGCTTGGCGGCCCATACCAGTTGTTGGTTTAAATTTATTAGTCTACTATTTTAGTATACTATTCAGGTTTAAAAAAAGGACAGTTGAATGTCCTGTGTTTGCAAACATATATTATTTCTATTAGTCTACAATTATTATAGACTAATATTTTTTCTTCTTTTATATTCCATACTAAACAGCCTTGATCAATATCCTTAAACTCCAGGCAATAACGATAATGCCCAGCAGGATAAAAGAAGCTTTTCTTGGCAGCTTTCCATTCAACCTTGCAGCAATTGGAGCTGCAATAAGTCCACCAATGATCAGGGCCAGTATCACCTGCCAGTGTTGCAAGCCAATAAGTGTAAAGAAAGTAAAAGCACTTGCCAGGGTTACGAAGAATTCTGTAAGGCTTACCGAGCCCACTACATACCGGGGTGTACGCCCCTTGGTGATCAGTGTAGCTGTAACGATCGGGCCCCAGCCTCCGCCGCCAAATGAATCAAAGAACCCACCTGCACCTGCCAGCAATCCATACCTTTTGAATTTCTTTTTGACGGTTGCCTTACGGAAAGCATTGATAAAGATCCGTACTCCCAGTACCAATGTATAAGCCGCCATGATCGGCCGGATATAGGTGATATGCGATTCGCCAAACTTTACCAGCAAAACAGCCCCCAACACTGCGCCAATAATTCCGGGGATCAGCAGCACCTTGAACAATTTCTTATTTACATTCCCGAATTTATAATGACTATATCCTGAAGCGCCGCTTGCAAACATTTCCGCTGTATGAATGCTGCCACTGATCGCAGCAGGGCTTACATTGGCCGACATCAGCACTATGGCACTCGTAACACCATAACCCATACTCGTTGCCCCATCCACCATCTGCGCCAGGAATCCTGCCAGCAACATCCAATGGAAATTTTTATCAAGCCCCTTATACCATGATACCGTTTCATCTGCAATAACTTTTAAGGGGATATATGAAAAAATAAAATGCCCGATCAGCATCAAAGCAAAAATACCTACAGAATAGCTGGCAATCTTTCGCCAGCGGCGTTCTCCTAAATTATCTGGCTCCACCAGCACTTTGGTGAGTGCATTCAGTTTTTTTACTTTATATTCAAAATTTCCATTCAGCTTGTTGCGTACCTGGTGAAGATTATTGATCACTTCATCCAGCTCACCCGGCAACGCATCCTGCAACACTTCCTTGATGCGTTTTGCAGCAGTCGGCGATTTCCCATTGGTAGAGATCGCTATCTTCAGGTTACCCTTTCTTACAATAGAGCTCAGGTAAAAATCGCAGAGATCAGGCGTATCAGCCACATTCACCAGTTTATCCCTGCTTTTAGCAGCAGCATGGATCTCCCTGCTTACTTCTTTATCATCAATTGCAACGATCACCAGGTCCTGTCCATCCAGATCTGTTTCTTCAAAAGAACGCTCCTGCCATTGGATATTGGAATGATGCTCCGCCAGCGTTTTAATGGCATGACTTATTTCTTCAGCCACCAATGTAACACCGGTTGCAGGTGAATTATGGATAATGGCATGCAATTTTTCCAGCCCAACTTTCCCTCCGCCTATGATCAATACCCTTAAATGTTCCAGTTTCAAAAAAACAGGGAACAGGTCATTGACCTCCTGTTTAGGCTTATCTGCTGTAGTTATCACCTGCACATTTTTCACCATAGCTAAGTTTAGTTCTTACTGATCCATTTACGATAGGAAAAATCACCAAATGTTTCTCCCTGTTTTCTTTCTGTCTTATACACACCCAGCAATTCATCCAGACTTTGCAGTATCTCATCTTCACCAAGGTTCTCCTTATACTTTGTATTCAACCGCTCACCCAACCTGTCGCCACCAATATGCAGGTTATATTGCCCATAAGAAGTGCCGATAAAACCGATTTCCGCTGCAGAAGAACGGCCACAGCCATTGGGGCAGCCCGTCATCCTAACGGTGATCTCCTCATCCTGTAAAGCATACTTGTACAGGATCGGTTCAATCTTTGAAATGAGAACAGGGAGGTAACGCTGGGCTTCTGCCAGCGCTAAAGGGCAGGTGTTGAAAGCCACACAAGCGATGGAGTTCTTCCTGACATTCCCCGAACGTTCTGTGTGCCCGATAATACCAAACCGGCTCAGCAATTCTTCTATCTCCGGTTTATCTTTTTCTTCAATGTCTGACAATATCACATTCTGACTACCCGTGAATCGGAAATTCGCTTTCCCGGTTTTAGCGATCTCGAACAATGCGGTCTTAAGCGGAAGCTTTTCATCATCCAGCACACGCCCGTTCTCTACAAACACAGTATAATACCATCTGCCCTGGTGATTTCGTTCCCAGCCATAATGGTCTTTTCTTTCGGTAAACGTATAAGGTTTTGCAGGTTCCAGCTGAAATCCTATCCGTTTTTCCAATTCTTCGATAAATGCCGGTACACCGAATCTGTCAATTGTATATTTCAAACGGGCAAGCTTCCTGTCGGAGCGGTTGCCATGATCACGCTGCAGGGTCATGATCCCGTACACTGCTTTCAACAATTTCTCTTCCGAATCAACAAATCCCAGCAAGCTGCCCAACCGCGGATAGGTTTGGGGATTACCATGCGTAGCGCCCATGCCGCCACCTGCTGCAATATTGAATCCTTTCAACTGATTGTTCTCAATGATCGCGATCAGGCCTACATCATTGGTGAACACATCCACGTCATTGTTGGGTGGGATGGCAATAGCGATCTTGAATTTTCTTGGCAGGTAACGGTCCTGGTATAATGGGTCATCTTCTTTTTTTTCTGCCAGTTGTTCTTTGTCCAACCATATTTCATAATAAGCCCTCGTTTTGGGCAGGGCCATCTGGCTTAACTTATCAGCATACCTGAAGATCTCTTCATGCAAAGCAGACTGACCCGGATGTGCACTGCACATTACATTCCTGTTCACATCACCGCAGGTGGCGATAGAATCCAATGACAGGGTGTTGAATGTTTTGATCGTTGGTTTAATGGAAGATTTCAGCACTCCATGCAATTGCACCGTTTGCCGGGTCGTGATCTTGATAGTGCCGGTTGAATGTTCTCCTGCAACATGGTGTAATCCTATCCATTGTTCAGGTTTTAAAAAGCCACCGGGCAGCCTGAGACGGATCATATAGGAATACAACCATTCCAGTTTTTTGGTGCTCCTTTCTTCACGCCTGTCACGGTCGTCCTGCTGATACAGGCCATGGAATTTTATGAGCGACTGATCATCTTCGCGCAATGCACCGGTAATATTATCCTGCAGGCTTTGCTTTAATGTGCCCCGCAGTCCATCACTGGCCATTTTTATTCTTTCTACAGACGACAGGTTCTTTGCTTCGCTCATTTTTATGATTTATGCTTAATAAACGTCTTTACTGTATCTACCTTCTTTTTTCAGTTGTTCGAGATATTTTATTGAAGCATCGGCATTTAAGCCTCCTTCTTCACTGATGATCTTCAGCAACGCAGTTTCCACGTCCCTGCTCATCGGATCTTTTGTTCCGCTGATATAAACAGAGGCGCCGCCTTCAATCCACTTATACAATTCAGCGGCTTGCTGCTGCATACGATGTTGCACATAGATCTTCTCTGTTTGATCTCTCGAGAATGCAAGGTCCAATTGAGTGAGCACACCTGTTTGCACATAATTCTGCATCTCCACCTGGTAAAGAAAATCCGTTACAAAATGCTGCTCCCCAAAAAAGAACCAGTTTCTTCCTGTTGCACCTGTTGCATCACGTTCTGCCAGGAAAGCACGGAAAGGTGCTACACCCGTACCCGGCCCAATCATGATAATATCTTTTTCCGCTGCGGGCAGTTTGAAGTTCTTATCCTTGTGCACATAAAAAGTAAGAGTGGAACCAACAGGCTGATCGCCAAGGAACTCACTGCAAAGCCCATAGCGTTGTTCATCCTGGGCCAGGAAACGGTCACGCGCAACGGTGATATGCACCTCATTTCTTCCATGCCCTTCAGGAGATGAAGCAACTGAATATAAACGGGGGGCTATTGGTATCAATAGCTGTAACACATCTTTGAACTGTTCCGCATCTTTTACGGGATAGATGCGCAGCAGGTCAACCAGGTCCATTCTTGTATCAGGAATTTCCTGTGCTGTGAGAGAAGCATATTTTTTAATCGTACTGGTAAGTAAATAGCAAATGCTCAGGTTACCGGCCAGCAATTCCCGCACTGGTGCTTTTGCCCTGGCTGTCTCTATCTCCAATTCGGGATCAATGCCTGTAAGGGAAATGATACGGTCAACCACTTCCGGTCTGTTGCGCGGAACAATGCCAATAGTATCACCCGGTTCGTATTCTATCTCCTCATCCGTACCTATTTCAATATGATAGGTTTGTTTATTGGAACCACGGTCATTCAAATTAACATTAGCCTGTATAATACCGTTATAAAATTTCTTTTCTGTTTTCTTTTTCGTAACCGGTGTGCTGGCCGGAGGCGTTGTTTGCTTTTCCAACAATGCCAGCACTTTTTCAAACCATTGCATGGCATCTTCTTCATAGTCCACATCACATTTCTGTAATGGCACCACACGCCTGGCACCAAATCTGTTCAATTGCTGATCTACATCTTCACCGGTCTTGCAATACAGGGGATAAGATGTATCACCTAATGCCAGCACGCTGTATTTCAGATCAGGCAATTGCAATTGATTGGCATGAATGTATTCGTAAAACTTTTTTGCAGGCAGGGGAGGCTCGCCCTCACCCTGTGTACTGATCACCACAAACAGGTATTCTTCTTTTGCAAGATCAGCCAGCCGGTACTGGTCAAGCCCGGTCAGTTTTGCATTCACACCTTTTTTCTTGGCTACTGCCGCCAGTTGTGCTGCCAGTTTTTTGGCATTTCCTGTTTCTGTTCCATATACAAGACTGATCCTTTTCGTAGTCGTTGCAGGAATTTCAGTGTTGCCGTTAGCTACAAGACCATTCAAATAACCATTGATCCAGATCAGCTCTTCCTTTGTAGAGGAGTGAACAAGGTCTAAAAAAGATTTCAGTTTTGATTCAGGGAGCATACAATGGTTTTGATTTATACAGCTTGCTTCCTCAGCGATTCCACTGGTTCAAAATATTGTTCCTGGCTGTTGCTGTTGCGTATCCAGGCAAACTGTTCGTGCAATGCCACCACTTTACCAATGATCAGCAAGGAAGGGGAGGCAAATTCCTTTCCTTCAAATACCAGTTTATGCTGGTAAATATTGGAGATATGCACGTTTTGCAGGCGCGTTGTGGCTTGTTCCACCACGGCAAGGAATTTATCTGAGCGGATGCCGCTGCTTTTGAGGTTCTCTACAATATCATCCAATGTGCCAGATGACATATAGAATACCAGCGTATCATCCGTTGCAGCCAGTTCATTCCAGTATTCCGGCGACAGCAGATCGGTTTTATAGTAAGTAAGAAAACGGACAGCATTGGCGTAGTTGCGGGCAGTAAGGGGAATGCCGGCATAGGCTGCTGCACCAAAAGCTGCAGAAATGCCCGGGATGATCTCATAAGAGATCCCATTTTCAACTAATGCCTGCAATTCATCCAGCATATTGGCAAACACGGATACATCACCGCCTTTCAGGCGTACTACCGTTTTTCCCGCCCTGCTATGCTCGATCATCAATTGATTGATCTTTTTCTGCGGAGTGGAAAGTCCATAACGGCCCTGCTTGCCCACGCAGATGATCTCTGCCTGCGGGCTTACATACTCGTTCAGTATTTCATGGCTCACAAGCCGGTCAGTTAAAACAATATCCGCTTTTTGCAACCAGCGGACTGCTTTCACAGAAATAAGTTCCGGATCACCCGGTCCGGCACCTGCCAGGATCACTTTCCCATTGATACGTTGTAGGCTCATAGTCTACCGATTTAGTAGATTTATTAGGTAAAAAAATTTATTGCAGCAATACCGCTGCTACTGTGTTATTGCTTGTTTCATCCACCAATATTGCACTGCCATCAGCCTGGTTCTTGGCATAGCTGTCATACACCAGCGGTGAAGCTGTTTTAATGGTCGCTTTCACCACTTCATTCAGTTTCACACCTGCTTCCACCGGCAGCTGTTGCAAGGTGTTTACATCCAGTTTATATTCCACCTGTTTCACTACAGCCCTCAGCAAACGGCTATTGTGTTGCAGGTAATATTTATTGCCTGGTTGTAAAGGCTTTTCATCGAGCCAGCATAGCAATACTTCCAGTTCATTGGCAACCTGTGGTTGGTCATCTGTTTTCACTATTGAATCACCACGGCTGATATCAATATCATCTGCCAGGTGAATGATCACGCTTTGCGGGGCAAACACTTCTTCTTTCTCTTCGCCGCCTATTTCCAACTTGCTGATGCTTGTTTCAATATTTGCCGGCAAAACAGTTACTTTATCACCTTTCCTGTACACACCACTGGCCACTTTTCCTGCATAACCACGGTAATCATGCAGATCGGTTGTTTGCGGGCGGATCACCAGTTGCACCTGGAAACGGGCATCTGCATGATTGATATCCCGGCCGATCTCTACTTCTTCGAGCAACTGCAATAAAGGCTTTCCTTCATACCAGTCAATGACCGATGATCTGTCAACAATATTATCTCCATTCAATGCACTGATGGGAATATAGGTCACATCCTTTAATCCGAGCTGCTTTGCTACTTCCGCATAATCGATCAATATATTATTGTATACATCCTGTGAGTATTCAACCAGGTCCATTTTATTCACTGCTACTACCACATGTGGTATTTTGAGAAGTGAAGCAATAATGGAGTGGCGACGGGTTTGCTCTACCACTCCCTGCCGGGCATCTACCAGGATAATAATAAGATTGGCATTGGAAGCTCCTGTGATCATATTGCGCGTATACTGCACATGGCCAGGCGCATCGGCAATAATGAATTTCCTTTGAGGTGTTGAAAAATACCGGTAAGCCACATCAATTGTAATTCCCTGCTCACGCTCTGCACGCAATCCATCGGTCAGCAAAGCCAGGTCTATCACGCCAGCTTCTTTATTCCTTGTTTGCTTTTCCAGCGCTTCCAGTTGGTCAACCAATATATTCTTGCTGTCGTACAGCAGACGGCCAATAAGGGTACTCTTCCCATCATCTACACTACCTGCTGTAATAAACCTTAATAGATCCATGTTTTAATTTTTAGAAGTATCCATTCTTTTTCCTGTCTTCCATTGCTGCTTCCGTCACCTTATCATCAATTCTTGTTTCACCTCTTTCGCTGATACGGGCAGCAGTAATTTCATTGATCACTTCATCCAGTGTTGCTGCAGCTGATTCTACAGCAGCGGTACAGGTCATATCGCCTACCGTTCTGTAACGTACTCTCTTCTTTATGACTGTGTCTGTATCATCCACCTGTATAAAGCCTGACACGGCGATCAACTGACCTTCATGAGCGATCACTTCGCGCTCATGTGAGAAGTAAATGGATGGAAGGCCGATATTTTCTTTACGGATATAATTCCAGATATCCAGTTCTGTCCAGTTGCTGATCGGGAACACCCGCACATTTTCTCCTTTATGGATCCGGCCATTGTAGATGCCCCATAATTCAGGCCGTTGCAGTTTAGGGTTCCATTGTCCGAATTCATCACGTACGGAAAAGATCCTTTCCTTGGCCCTTGCTTTTTCTTCATCACGTCTTGCACCACCAATACAGGCATCAAAGCCAAATTCCTCAATGGTATCCAGCAGGGTATAGGTTTGAAGCCAGTTGCGGCTGGCAAATTTCCCTTTGGGTTCTGTAAGATCCCTTTGCTTTATCGTGTCTTCCACTTTTCGCACAACGAGGTCAGCTTTTACCTCCTCCGCCAGCTGATCACGGTAAGCCAGCGCTTCAGGAAAATTATGGCCTGTGTCAATATGGACCAGCGGAAAAGGTATCCGTCCGGGTGCAAATGCCTTTTTTGCAAGATGGACCAGTGTAATGGAATCTTTCCCACCGCTGAACAGCAGAGCAGGTTTTTCAAACTGTGCGGCTATTTCACGGAAAATATGAATGCTCTCAGCTTCCAGTTGTTCCAGGTAATCCAGATGATACTTACTCATACGCTACATTTCTTCTATTTATTAACTAACAGGTTACCGGCTGTGGAATGCAATCCGCATTCCTTATGTGATGTTTCCCACCACCAGCGGCCGGCGCGTGCATCTTCACCGGGCTCAATGGCCCTGGTGCAGGGAGCGCAACCAATACTGACAAATCCTTTATCATGTAAAGGGCTGTAAGGCACATTGAACTCACGCAGGTAGGCCAGCATTTCGTCATAGCTCCACCTGATCAAAGGGTTGAACTTATACAGTTGCCTGTCTTCCATCCATTCGATCATTGGCATCTGCTGGCGGTTGCCCGATTGCTCAGCCCGCAGGCCGGTGATCCAGACTGCAGCACCTTCCAGTGCTCTGTTGAGCGGCTTTACTTTTCTTATATGACAACACGCTTTGCGGTTGTCCACTGATTCATAAAAACTGTTTACTCCCTTTGTATTTACCAGTTCTTCCACATCGGTTGCTTCAGGGAAATAAACATGGATCCTGTTTTTGTAGCGGGCTTCTATCCGGTCAAGCAGTTCATATGTTTCATTGAACAACCGGCCGGTATCGATCGTAAAGATCTTAACAGGAAGGGTATTCCGGAAGATCACATCGGTGATCACCTGGTCTTCCTGCCCCAGGGATGATGAAAAAACAACTTTGCCGGGGAACAACGCAGCAATGAACGCGATGGCCTCCGGCAAAGAATATTCTTCCAAATTTTGTATCTGTTCTTTCGTCAACATCAACTACTATAGATCAGGCTGAGGTGTATAGCGCAGGTAAGGTTTTACCACTTTAACACCTTTAGGGAATTTTTTAATCGCATCTTCTGTAGATACGGAAGGAACGATGATCACGTCTTCGCCATGTGTCCAGTTGGCCGGAGTTGCCACACTGTGATTGGCTGTAAGCTGCAATGAGTCGATCACACGCAATACTTCTGTAAAGTTCCGTCCTGTGGATGCAGGATAAGTAATGATCAGTTTTACTGCTTTATCCGGTCCTATAACAAATAAAGAACGGACAGTTGCTGTTGCTGATGCATTGGGATGTATCATATCATACAGTGTTGCCACATTCCTGTCTGCATCGGCTATGATAGGGAAATTAACCGTCGTGTTCTGCGTTTCATTGATATCTTTTACCCAGCCTTCATGCTTATCGAGAGGGTCAACACTTACGGCCAGCACTTTCACATTGCGCCTGGCAAATTCACTTCCCAACAGGGCCGTTTTACCCAGTTCAGTAGTACACACGGGAGTGTAATCAGCAGGATGTGAAAATAAAACACCCCAGCCATTGCCTAAGTATTCATAAAAATCGATTTCACCTGCAGTTGTTTGCGCTTTAAAGTTGGGGGCGGCATCCCCTAAACGTAATGACATAAAACAAATTTTAAATGGTTAACAAAAATAAGGGTAAATGAATACTCCACAAACTTTGTGGACTAATTTTTATGTAATTGGTTTTTCTGAGCTAACGGATGTTAGATCAGCATGTCGTAATCTACGTGCGGCGGGTAGAATTTACAAGGGAGGGATCAATAATCAACCAGGTCTACAAGGGTCCTGTTCTCAACGATACTCAATGTTGCATCACGTACCTCCGTCATCATCTCATGGAGGCCACAATGCTTTTCATTACAGTTTTTACATCGCTCATAAAAATACAGGCTCACACAGGGAATCATCGAGATAGGACCATTCACCAGCCGGATAATGGTAGCCACTTTCACTTTTTCAGGGCTTTTCTTTAAAAAATATCCCCCTCCTTTCCCTTTCTTACTGTCCAGGATATCCGCTTTCTTTAATTCCAGCAGGATATTCTCCAGGAATTTCAATGGGATCTTTTTCTTCTTTGCGATCTCGGAGATCAGGATAGGCCCCTCCGTATATTTCTCCGTGAGGTAACCCAATGCCTTAAATGCGTACTGTGATTTTTTTGAAAGCATAATCTTAGTTCAAAATTTGTACGGTATAGCCAATTGCCGAGTTCTTCTTTAACATGGCTGCTACGCCGCAATATTTATCAAGCGACAGATCGATCGCTTTTTTTACTTTCTCCAGGTTTTCCGCAGCGGTTTTAAGGCGGTAAGTGATCTGTATATCTTTAAACACTTTAGGGTTCTCTTCGGTTTGATCCGCTTCCACTTCAATGGAAAGATCAGAGAACTCCACTTTCATTTTACGTAAAATGCCTGTTACATCAATGCCTGAGCATCCTGCCAGGCCCGACAATAATAAGGCTTTAGGGCCATGGCCGTTTTTTTTATTTCCATCCACTTTTATCCGGTTCCCTTCATGCTCACTTTCAAACTCCTCGTCTTTTATCCATTTTGTTATTGTCTTCATTGTTATATAAGGTATTAAATTTTAAACTTTTCGATCCTTTAATTCTTTATTCTTCCTGTGATCCAAGATTATGCTTTTCGTTTTTCAGGATATTATCCAGGGTCCACCTGATCTTTTTTTCAAAATTATGCTTTCGCACGGTACATTCCATCTTATCGCAGATCGGGCAGGAAAAAGGCAGGCAGCCGTCTGAATGCACAAAAAATTCGACGCTTTGGCCAAATTCCTTTCTCACCAATTCTGTTAATGCATCAATTTCCCTGTGGGCTTCATGCACATTCAGGTACCAGGGCACAGTGAGGTGGCAATCAATATGTAAAATGCTGCCATATTTAATAACGCGGAGATTATGGATATCAATCCAGTTGGTGCGCCGGTTGGCATTCAGCAATTCCACCAGCCGCGACAACAATTTCCTATCGGCCTCATCCATGATGCCTGCAATGGAGCTCCTTAATATGCGGTAGCCCATAAAAATGATAAAACCGCCGAAAAGGATCGCCACCACCCCATCTACCCAGTTCCAGCCGGTAAAGTATAAAAGCACCAGGCCTGCGATGATCCCCAGCGTTGATAAGGTATCGCTTTGCAAATGCTTGCCGCTCGCCTGCAAAGCCATTGAATCATTTTTCTTACCGATCCGCTCGCAATAGATACCCACCAGGTAATTGACAAGAGCAGTGGCTGCTACCAGCCAGATACCCATATCTATCTTCTTCAATTCAACAGGATGGATAAGACTGAGAATGGCTTTATACAAAATAACCAATCCTGCAATGCCGATCAGTGTGCCCTCCACTGCAGCTGAAAGGAATTCAGCTTTGCCATGGCCATAAGGATGATCACTGTCGCGCGGCTTGGCCGCCACATACAAGCTGTAAAGCCCGATGGCACCTGCCACCACATTCACGATGCTTTCCAGTGCATCGGTGAGTATCGAAACAGAAAGCGTGGAGAAATAGGCAATGAATTTTATTGCCAGCAGTATCACGGAGATGCCGGCCACCCATTTTTGCACACGAAGATTTTGATTGGCTGTTTCCAAGGCGTAAAAGTATAATTAAGTTTTGGACTCCCCCGAAGACAACAAAGAGCACAAAGAATAAGTCTTCAGGTTTCTTACTTTTATTATTTCTTTGTGCTCTTTGTTGTCTTCGGGGGAGATTATAGTTTTCTTTAGCCCTACCTCAATCATTCCTTGCGGGCAGCAAATATCCCGGTTGGGCTGTCATACCTGCGAATCAAGACGCTGTTGCACATATTTCCAGTTCACTACGCTCCACCATGCATTGATGTAATCAGCTCTCCTGTTTTGATAACGCAGGTAATAAGCATGCTCCCATACATCAAGCCCCAGCAACGGGAAACCTTTGATATCACTTAGGTTCATCAGCGGATTATCCTGGTTGGGTGTTGAACCGATCAGCAGTTTTTTATCCTTGTCTACATACAACCAGGCCCAGCCACTGCCAAAACGGTTTTTTCCTGCATCGGCCATTTGTGTTTTAAAACTATCGAATGAATTAAAGCTTTGTTCGATCGCTTTTAAAAGCGTTCCCTGGGGTTTGCCGCCACCATCAGGCGAAAGGCTTTTCCAGAACAGTTCATGATTATAATGCCCACCGGCGTTGTTCCTCATCTTGGCGGAATATTTGGATATTTTTTCCAACACGTCTTCCAATGGCTTTTTCATGTCTACACCTTCAGCCACTGCTGCTTCGCGAAGATTGGTTGCGTAAGCGGCTGCATGTTTGGTATAATGTATCTCCATTGTTTGCACATCAATTGCCCTTTCCAGGCCATTATAGGCATAAGGCAATTCTGTTTGCGAAAAATCTGTATGCATATTGGAACCCTGTCCTTTTTTAAAGATCCCGCAGGATTGCAGCAGTGAACCTGTAGCCACCATACCGGCGCCCACGGCCAGCACAGTTTTGGCAGACTCTGCTAAAAAGGTCCGCCGTGTAGTAGAAGTGTTTTGCATTTGAATTATTTTTTAGTTGGAACGAGCCAGGCCCCGGAAAAAGCCTCCGATCATTTTGAAAAGCCTGTAATATGCTTCCTTATTGAACAATTGTGAATCGCGCATGGCTTTATATGTCAGGAATAAGCCGACCGGCACCAGCACAAAAATAGCCAGCCACATTCCTGAAAATGTATTCCAGCTTCCTTCCTTCGCAAATTTCTCCCCTACGGTGGTGGAGAAATAAAATACCATAAAGAAACTGATGGCTGCGATCAATGGCGTGCCCAATCCTCCTTTGCGGATAATGGAGCCCAGCGGTGCACCGATCAGGAACAATACCAGGCAGGAAACAGAAAGAACGATCTTCCGGTGCCATTCAATTTCATGCTTTCTGTATTGTTTTTCCCGCTCCTGCATATTCATATCTGCCGCTGCAAGCGAAGAACTCATGGATGCAGCTTCGCCAATAGCCTGGTGGCTGACATTGCTGCGTGCTGAATCGGGCAACAACTGGTCCATCGTTTTGGCCTGTATAAAAAGGCTGTCTTCTTTTGCCTTCTTCTGAGTAGTACTGTCTAGATATTTATTAAAAAGAAAAGTGGCATACAAGCCTTTTTCAAGACTGTTGCGGACCAGCTGATTATCTTTTTTCAATGAATCGATAGCCTTGTTCAGCTGCCGCATGCTATAGAACTTTTCGTTGTTCTTATTGGTAGTATCAGCTGTCCAGTTGATCTGCAGGGCGCTCATATCAAACTGCTTATTATATTCTTTAAATCCCAGCCTGATATAATCGGTCTTTGCAGAGCCGGTCGCATTCCCTTTTTCCTGGTAACGCCAACCGTCTTTGAGATTGAATTCAAGGTAGCGCTTGTTAGGCGATACGCGCATTACACCGCTTTTTGCGATGATGAAATTATCCTGCTGGCCATTTTGCTGCTGTTCGTATACGATCACATCCCTGATAATACTGTCATTCTTTTCCTTTTCACCGACCTTGATGGCAAACCCGTTGAGACGGTCATAAAAAACACCTTCTTTTAAATCGAAGGCCGGTTTGGCCCATACGATATCGGAAAGCATGGTCCTTGATTTCAGGAAGGCTACGGGGATGATATAATTGGAAAACAAAAAAGCAATGCCACTGATAAAGACGGAAATGATAAACAATGGCCGCATAAACCGCAGCAGTGATATACCTGCTGATTTGATGGCGACCAGTTCAAAGCTTTCACCCAGGTTGCCAAACGTCATCAATGAAGAAAGCAATACGGCCAGCGGCAGGGCCAGCGGCACCAGCACAGCACTTTGATACCAGATAAATTTCAACACCACATCCACGCCCAATCCTTTTCCTACAAAATCATCAATATACAGCCAGAAAAACTGCATCACCAACACCAGCAATGTGATGAAGAATGTAGCAATGAAAGGGCCAATAAAGGCTTTAATGATCAGCTTATCCAGTTTTTTGAACATCGGCGAAATCCCTGGAGGGGTGAATGATTACTTTTGATGAATGAATGATTCCTCAAAAATACAGCTTTCGCCGTTTGAGCAGCAATTGGTCACCAATTATGAATGGCTTTTAACAAAGAATGGCATCCTGGAAAAAATAAAGGGATCACTGGGCATTTTACAGCAGCGCCAACAGGAGTTGTTGCAGCAAGCCGGCAGCTTTCTTCCGCCGGAGGTGCTGACAGTCTCCGCCAAGATCTCCCGTGGAGAAAACTACCTGGGGCTTCCTTACCTGATGCTTGACCAGCCACGTTATTTTGAAAAGGAAAACATATTTGCCGTACGCACCATGTTCTGGTGGGGGCATTTCTTCAGTTGCACCCTGCAGTTGTCCGGTATGTATAAAGAAAAATATGTGCCTTCGCTGATAGCTGCATTTGATCAGTTGCTAAGCGAAGATTTTTATATCAGTTATAACTCTTCCCAATGGGACCATCATTTTGGGGAAGAGAATTATAAACCTCTGCATGAACTGGACATTGTTCAATTCACGCAGCATTTACAATCCCATCCTTTTATAAAGCTGGCAAAAAAAATATCCCTTGATGATTGGGATACCATTGAAGAAAAATTACTGGATGCTTATCGTTTGCTGATACAGTTGAAGAAAGTTGAAAGGTTTGATGTTTGAACCTTCAACTTTTAAAGCAGTATTAGTTTCCAAGCCGGTGAAACAGATCTTTCACCTGGTGGTCCCACAGCAAGCTCTGGTCCTTGATGTCCTTTTTCTCGGCAAAATCTTTTACCACAAGAATGGTCTGATTGGTGATCTCTGATTTTTCGATACCAAACTCAAAATATTCGTTCTTGGGCCCTTCCAGCCAACGGAAGCGGATAAAGCGATCTTCTTCGCTTTCCACTACTTCTGCTTTGTCAAAAGAACCATTCCATCCAAAGTAAAAGACATTGTCTCTTTCATCCACTTTGTCAGCAAACCATTCTCCTAAACCGGCCGGGGTAGATAAGAACTCATATAATATAGAAGGCGAACACCTTACGGGAAATTCCAGCGTATATAATTGCTTACTCATCGTCAATTGATTAAATCACTCAGGGCTGCAATAATAAAAAATAAATCGGCCTCGCAAAATTATTTGCAGTTTATTTTTCTGGGTTTTGGAAAACAACAACAAGACATAAAATAAAAACATATAGAAAAACGTTAAGATATTCTAAAGATTTATTTGGCATATATTAAGGTAAACCTTAAATTGCCCTAATATCCAATTCCTTGTGCAGAAATGAAAGACCGTGATGGGTGTTTTATAAGGCTAACTAAACCAAAACCAGAATTCGCATCATCCTTAAAATAACCATCTAAATACCAACACCTATGAGTATGCGTCAATTGAAGATCACGAAGTCAATTACGAATCGTGAATCTCAAAGCCTGGAAAAATACCTCCAGGAAATTGGCAAAGTAGAACTGATCACCCCTGAAGAAGAAGTACGACTCGCTTCTCTGATCAGACAAGGTGATCAACGCTCCCTCGACCGCCTGACCAAAGCCAATCTTCGTTTCGTTGTTTCCGTTGCAAAACAGTATCAGAACCAGGGATTATCCTTACCAGACCTGATCAATGAAGGCAATGTAGGCCTTATCAAAGCAGCTCAGCGTTTTGATGAAACCAGGGGGTTCAAGTTCATTTCTTATGCCGTATGGTGGATCCGTCAAAGCATCCTCCAGGCGCTGGCCGAACAATCCCGTATTGTAAGGCTGCCGCTTAATAAGGTAGGGCTTACCAACCGGATCCAGAAAGCCTATTCCACACTGGAACAACAGTTTGAAAGGGAACCTTCAGCAGAAGAGCTCGCAGAAATGCTGCAGATGGACCTGGATGAAGTGTCTGCCACACTGGGTATCTCAGCCCGGCATGTAAGCATGGATACGCCGCTTTCTGAAGGAGAAGACAGCACATTGATCGATGTACTGGAAAATCCCAATGCAGAAAAAACAGACGGCGATCTGGACCATAAGGAATCATTGAAAACCGAGATCGACCGCTCATTGAAAACCCTGACCGAGAGACAGAAAGAGGTGATCTGCTATTTCTTCGGCATCGGCGTTGACCACCCCATGAGCCTGGAAGATATCGGGGAAAAATTCAACCTCACACGGGAAAGGGTTCGCCAGATTAAGGATAAAGCCATTACCAAACTGAGGACCACTAACCGTTGTAAACTGTTAAGAACCTATTTAGGCTAATGAAATAAAACTTTACACTATTTCCCGCTCCGGCGGTTTTACTAAAGGTTTCAAAAATTTAAAGGTTAAACGTTGCTATCCAACGGATCCCTTTGAATGTTTGAAGCCTTTTATTTTTATTGTTATAGTATTGACTCTGTTTGAATTCTTTCCCACAAAGACGACAAAAACCACAAGGAATTGCTACCGCGGTGTCTTTTTCACTCTATGATTTTACCGGTATAGGCAAAAAATATTTCTTTGTGGTCTTTGTCGTCTTTGTGGGAAAACCTGATTGCTGAAGATGAACTATCACCGATACTTCTACGCCAACCAAAAACCTTAATTTTGCAGCCTTATTTGACAGACTATGTTCAACAACTTACAGGAAAAACTGGAGAGCGCCTTTAAAAACCTTAAAGGCCAGGGAAGGATCACTGAGATCAATATTGCATCTACCGTAAAGGATATCCGCCGTGCGCTGGTGGATGCCGACGTTAACTATAAGATTGCCAAGGAATTTACCGATAAGATCAAGGACAAGGCCATGGGCGAAAAAGTGATCAACGCCATCAGCCCCGGCCAGTTGATGACCAAGATCGTGAAGGATGAGCTCACTGAATTGATGGGCGGGGCTGAAGCCGGCTTTAATGCCAAGGGCAATCCTGCCGTTATCCTCATTGCTGGCCTCCAGGGTAGCGGTAAAACCACTTTCAGCGGCAAGCTGGCCAATTACCTGAAAAACAAAAAAGGGTTTACACCCATGCTGGTAGCGGCAGATATTTACCGTCCTGCAGCGATGGAGCAATTAAGGGTGCTTGGCGAGCAGATCGGCGTGGACGTGCATCTTGAACCAGAGAATAAAGACGCAGTAGCCATTGCACAAAATGCCGTGAAAGAAGCGAAGAGCAAGAACAAGAATGTACTGATCATAGATACAGCAGGCCGTCTCGCCATTGACGAAGCGATGATGACAGAGGTGGCGAATATCCGCAATGCAGTCAATCCGCAGGAGATACTGTTTGTAGTAGACAGCATGACCGGCCAGGATGCCGTGAACACTGCCAAAGCTTTTAATGACCGCCTGGATTTCAGTGGTGTTGTATTGACCAAACTCGATGGTGATACCCGTGGTGGTGCCGCGCTTTCCATCAAGTATACGGTGAATAAACCCATCAAATTCGTCAGCAGTGGCGAAAAAATGGAAACACTGGATGTTTTCTACCCTGAGCGGATGGCCCAGCGTATCCTCGGCATGGGTGATATCACCAGCCTCGTGGAAAAAGCACAGGAGCAATTCAATGAAGAGCAGGCGAAAAAGCTGGAAAGCAAGATCCGCAAGAATAAATTCGATTTTGCCGATTTCAAAATGCAGTTGGAACAGATCAAGAAAATGGGTAATATGAAAGATCTCCTGGGAATGATCCCGGGTGTCGGCAGCAAGATCAAAGACCTGGATGTGAACGATGACTCTTTCAAAGGCATAGAAGCCATGATCAATTCCATGACCCCCGAAGAAAGAAGCAACCCTGACCTGATAGACGGCAGCCGCCGCAAACGCATTGCCAAAGGCGCCGGCAAAGACCTTAGCGAAGTAAATGCCTTCATGAAGCAATTCGATCAGATGCGTGATATGATGAAGGGAATGAACAAGATGAACATGTTTGGGAAGATGATGCCGGGCATGAAACGTTGATCGTTTTTCGTTGCCCGTTGACCGAGAATCCGTAAATATCGGGCAAGGGACAACGCCTAAATAATTTAACACCGCTCATCAAAAGTCCCCTTGGGATTTCGGCATCAGTTCGTTACCTTCGCTCTCCGGTATCTACCGGTTTTTTAACAATTATTGTTTAACGCTGTTAAATGTCTATTTAATGTCAGCAAAAATCCGACTGCAACGCCACGGGTCAAAGAAAAGACCCTTCTACTTCATCGTAGTGGCAGACTCACGCAGCCCGCGTGATGGTAAATTCATCCAGAAATTAGGTACTTACAATCCCCTGACTGTTCCGGCTACAATTCAACTGGACCGTCAGAAAGCGCTCGAATGGCTGAGCAAAGGTGCTACTCCTACAGACACCGTTCGCCGTATCCTGAGCTTTAAAGGCGTGTTGTACCTGAAACACCTGTTAAGAGGTGTAAAACTGGGTCTGTTTGATGACGCTACTGCTATGGAAAAATTCACCAAATGGAGCGCAGAACATGACGCCCAGGTGAGAAAACGCCAGGAAGAAGCTTCCCGCCAAAGAAGAAGCCGTCGCCCTATGCCAGGTCGCAGACCTGAAAAAAGGGCTGAAGGCAGCGGAAGTGAAGGATAAATATTGATTCCCTATTAAACCGGGGAAGAAATCCGATCCTGAAAGTTCATGAGGCGACATTTAACAATGTCGCCTTTTTCTTTTGACAAAGCCCGGCAGTTTAATAGTTTACAATTTAAAAGCTTAAAACTTAAACTGACCAATCCTAAACTTTTACCTTAAACTATCGGACCTTTAAACCTTTAAACTTTAATGGCTGAATACTACAAAATAGGAAAGCTCGTCGCTGTTTTCGGATTGAAAGGTGAACTGGTACTGAAACATACTCTCGGTAAAAAAACATCCCTGAAAGGTTTGCAGGCAATCTTTATCGAAGAGAAAAAACAATCCTTTATTCCCTGGTTCATTGAAACCACTAAAATAAAAACAGAAGAGGAAGTGTACCTGAAACTGGAAGGTGTTGACACCCGCGAAGCAGCCATGAAACTTACACAAAAAGAGATCTGGATCCCCGAACCTGATTTTAAAAAGCTGGCTGCCAAGTCAGCACCAGCCAGCATTCTCGGGTATACCATCATTAATGATAATAAACCGCTGAGCGAAGTGCTGGAAGTGATAGAACAGCCTCACCAGTTATTATGCCGCATCGAGATCAATCAGAAAGAAGTGCTGATCCCGCTCAATGAACAAACCATCCAAAAGATCGATCATAAGAAAAAACAGGTCAGCGTTAGCCTGCCTGATGGGCTACTTGAAATTTACCTGTAGTGTTCCGCACTTCTGCCAAAGTGTTTTCTATCTGCACAAAATGCCTCTGCTCATGTGCAATAAAGAAACGGAAAGTATCTCCTGCTTTTAAACGGATCAGTTTTGTCAGTGAAGTAGGAATGCGTATGCCTATATTCTTTTGTTTGGCCAGTTCCAGCAATTCCAGCAACTGATGCTGTTGTTGCAAAAATGTTTCTATCACAGGTTGCGCGTCTACATGAAAAGCCGGACGATGGTCTTTCGGCGCTTTCATTTTATTTTTTACCCTGCCTTCTTTAGGCAGCATAAGCTGTGTAAAATAATTTCCCAGCCAGCCGGAACGAAAAATATTCACGGCAGCATCTCCATTCATCAGGCCATTTTTTAATGCCGGTAAATAATATACACCGTAGCTGTTCAGGTGTTCCAGCACCTGTATCACACTCCATCTGCCGGCACCCGGCTGCTCAAGCAAAATACTGGGATCTTCATTCTTTAAAAATGTAGCAGTGGCGATCAACTGCCTGGTATCAGCCTGCAATTGCTCCAGCAATGAAAGACTATCAAAAGATTTCATGTTTTTAAATTTAGGACAAAGCTAGAAAGACGGGTACTGGAAAATCTTGGGAAATATCAAGATTTTAGAAAATCAGATCTTCTTACTTCCTAAGAGCTTGCTGAAAGTGGCCGGATCGATTCCTAAATAAGAAGCCAGGTATTTATGCGGAATAAGCTGAAGCACATGCGGGCTTCGTTTGAGCAGGGTCCTGAATTTTTCTTCCGCGCTGAAACACTGAAGTTCTGCCTGCCGCACCAATACACCTTTTAATGCCAACGCTGTTACATTAAGGACCATTCTTTGTATGTTCGGATATTGCTGCATCAGTTCCTCTGCCTGGCGGTAACTGGTACGGAGGAACCGGCTCGCCGTAAGTGTTTCAAAAAAATAATGGGATGGCGTTTGTGTAAGAAAAGAATCAGCCACACCGGCAAAAGAAGGAGGATAAGTAAACACGAGCGTTGCTTCTTTATTATCATCGCCAATATAGAATGCTCTTTGCACTCCTTCCAAAACAAAATAGAGATGCCTTTCTGTTTCACCCGCAGCCGTCAGTATAGTCTTGCGCCTGCATTCTAATGGCGACCAGATAGCTGCAAAAGCATTCCATTCCTTTTCTTTAAGGGGATATATAAGGGAAACAAATTGCTGTAATTGTTGAAGGGGCATGTAAGTCGTTTACTTAACATCAGATCGTATAAAATCAGCCAGTAGTTTCATGCGGTAATAAAGATTGCTCAGCATCAGGGAAATATTATTCCTCACATTCTCGAAGCTGTTGCTATTCATTTTTTTGATGTTCCGCAGTTCTTCTATCTTCTCATCTATCTTATCCATCAGTTTTTCTGCATTCCACCCTATATATTTTTTATTACGGTCGTCATACACATGGTATGGCTCTATGCTTCCCGGCTTCAGTTTCCTGAAACGGAAATTGTTTTTGATCGCTTCTTTCACGGCTTCATTGCTCAGCATTTCCACCAGCACATCGGGCTTCACATTATTCAGGAAGCCGTTGTGAAAAATATTCAGGTTGTTCCGCAGTTCACGGATCACCTGTTTCTTTAATACATCATTGGTCTTGCTTTCCTTGTTCAGGAAAGTCAGCAGGTCTTTGAGTGGTCCGATACCGGTTTTTAGCCATTCCCATTCCATAAACCAAATATACTCAGGAAGTTGTAACCTTGTGTTAGTCAGGGCAAATAATAGTTCGATGATTCGAATGGCCGATGGCCAACGAACAACACTCACCCCAACTACCCGCATAAGTTAACTAACTTTGTCCTCTTGCAGGAGCCCAAACGCTATATTGCCCATTTCGACCTCGATTCCTTTTTTGTGTCGGTCGAGATCCTCAATAATCCATCCCTTAAAGGCAAACCCGTGCTGGTGGGAGGATATGAAAGAGGAGTGGTAGCGGCTTGCAGTTATGAAGCCCGCAAATACGGCATCCAGTCGGCTATGCCCATGAAAAAGGCGCTGCAGCTCTGCCCGCATGCTGTTGTTACCGGCAGCAGCCGTGGTGAATACAGCAAATATTCCCGATGGGTCACGGAGATCATTCAATCGAAAGTTCCCCTTTTTGAAAAAGCATCCATTGATGAGTTCTATTGCGATATGACAGGCATGGATAAATTTTTTGGTGTAAGCCAATACACGCGCGAGCTCCGTGAATTTATCATTAAAGAAACCGGCCTGCCGATCTCCTGCGGTCTTTCTTCTGCCAAGTTCATCAGCAAAATGGCCACCAACGAAGCCAAACCCAATGGCTTCCTGGAAGTGCCCCATGGAAGGGAAACCGATTTTCTCTGGCCATTGGGTATTGAAAAGATCAACGGTGTTGGTAAACAAACAGAGCAGCAATTGAAAACCTTTGGCATCTATACCATTGAAGATATCGCCAGAACGCCCAAAGAGATCATGGAAAGATATGCAGGCAAATGGGGCGAATCACTCTGGAATAAAGCACATGGCCGGGGCACGGCAGATATTGAAACAGGATGGGAACAGAAAAGCATGAGCCATGAGAACACATTTAATTCGGACTACGCCGATATAAGTTTTCTGCATGGAGAACTGGTACGGCTCACTGAAAAGACCGCTTATGATCTCCGGGAAGATGAAAAACTGACCGGCTGTGTTACGGTCAAGATCCGCTATTCAGATTTTGAGACCACCTCACGTCAGGAAACCATTGATTATACAGCACTCGATGACCAATTGATCGCAAAGGTTAAAGACCTCTTCAATAAATCTTATCAAAAAAACAGGCCGGTACGCTTGCTGGGCGTACGCTTCAGCCAGCTTATTCCCTTCACTATGCAGATGAGCCTGTTTGATAACAATACAGGCAAGCTGAACCTTTACAAGGCAGTAGATAATATCAAGAACCAGTTTGGCAGCAGCCTGGTTTCAAAAGCCAGTTCATTGCGAAAAAAATCATAATCTGTTTAAAATAATTTTACAGAATATTATTCAGTAAGTACATAAATTTACAGAACAATATTCTGTTTATGTCATCTACACTGGATTCTATTGATCTCGCTATTCTAACCTATTTACAGGAAGATGCTACACTTCCTAACGCTGAACTGGCCAAAAAGATCGGCATGGCTCCTTCTGCTGTGCTGGAAAGAGTGAAGAAACTAAAACAGAAAGGAGTGATCACCGGGCAAACGATCCGCATTCAGCCCAACAGTATTGATCTCAAATTGCTTGCTTTTATTTTTATCAAAAGCAGTGAAGGCCCCGGCAATATAGCGGTGGCAAAGCAACTGGTTAAACTGCCTGAAGTGCTGGAGCTTCATCATATTGCCGGTGAAGATTGCTATCTCGTAAAAGTAAGGGCCCGCGATCCGCAATCGCTGGTGCAACTGATGCGTGATAAATTCAGCAAAATACCAGGCCTTACATCAACCAAAACCACCATCGTTCTCGAAACCCGGAAAGAAACCAATCATTTACCTATTCCTAAAGAACTCTGAACATGCAACCGGCACTTACGTTAAGACAACCTTCCAAAGCGCTTATCATTGCAGCATTTGCTGCCATCTATATTATCTGGGGCTCTACTTATATTGCTATCGCCATTGCTATAAAAGATATCCCTCCTTTGTTGATGGCAGGTGCACGCTTTTTTATTGCAGGACTCATCATGTATCTCTACTCCCGCCTCCGTGGCGAATCCACACCCGACACCGGCTCCATTTCCCGCATTTCACTCAGTGGCGTGCTGATGCTGTTTTGCGGAACAGGCTCCCTGGCCTGGGTGGAACAATATATTCCCACAGGGCTGGCAGCCATCATCGTTGCTACAGTCCCGCTTTGGTTTGTACTGTTCGACAAACAGGGATGGAAATACAATTTCTCCAATAAATGGATCATGGCCGGACTTGCTATCGGGTTCATTGGCGTGATGCTTTTATTCGCCGATAAGAAATCAATCGACTTCTCCGGAGATAAGATCAAACTTTTCAGCATAGCGATATTGATGGTCGGCACCATTTGCTGGTCAATCGGGTCGCTTTATTCAAAATACAAACCGGTGATGGCTTCCACAGGCATGAAAGCTGCATTCCAGATGATGGCAGCAGGTCTTATGTCGTTCGTAGCAGGATTTATTACCGGCGAGCATCACCACCTGGATTTTGGCGCTATCTCATCCGGTTCGCTGCTGGCTTTGTTATATCTCATTACAATGGGATCGCTCGTGGGATATATGGCTTATGTATGGCTGTTAAGCGTAAGGCCTCCTTCTATTGTAGGCACTTATGCTTATGTGAACCCTGTTGTAGCCGTATTCCTTGGCTCACTGATCCTTAATGAAACCATCAACCCCAAACAGCTCATTGCGCTGGCAGTAATACTTGGCGGAGTGATACTGGTAAGTTTTGCGAAAGAAAAAAATAAGTTATGATAGCACGTCTCCGGCATGGCGAAGTGCCGGAAGGCAGCATTCCGGCCATCCCTTAGTGAATCAACCAAACACGCTATATTCGTTCCCTGATTTTACTTACTTAAAATATATTGCTATGCAAATTTGGAAAGATTACCAGGAAAAAAATAAAGCCCGCTTCCTGGATGAGATGCTTGACCTCCTGCGGATCCCTTCTGTAAGCGCCAAAAGCGAACACAAGGCAGACATGTTAAAATGTGCAGAAGCTGTAAAGAAAAGCCTGCTCGCAGCAGGATGTGATAAAGCAGAAGTGATGCCTACGGAAGGGCATCCGGTGGTTTACGGGGAAAAGATCATTGATCCTTCCAAACCTACGGTGCTGGTGTATGGCCACTATGATGTGCAGCCTGCTGAGCCGCTGGAGCTTTGGCACAACGATCCGTTTGATCCGGTGATCAAGGACGGTAAAGTATTTGCCCGCGGCTCTGCCGATGATAAAGGCCAGTTCTTTATGCATGTGAAAGCACTGGAAACACAGGTAAAGACCAATACGCTTACCACGAATATCAAATTCCTGATCGAAGGAGAAGAAGAAGTAGGCTCACCCAACCTGGGCAAATTTGTAGCCGCCCATAAATCCCTGCTCAAAGCAGACGTGATCCTGATCAGCGACAGCTCTATGCTGAGTATGGAAAATCCTTCGCTTGATACAGGTGTGCGCGGACTTAGTTATATCCAGGTGGAAGTAACAGGTGCCAACCGCGATCTGCATAGCGGCACTTATGGCGGTGCTGTTGCCAATCCTATTACCATTCTTGCTAAAATGATCGCTTCCTGCCATGATGAGAACAATCATATCACCATTCCCGGTTTTTATGATGATGTGGCAGTTGCTACTAAAGAGGAAAGGGAACTGTTGAATAAAGCCCCTTACGATGAAAAGGAATATAAAGATGAACTGGGTGTAAAAGAGCTCTGGGGCGAAAAAGGATATACCACTTATGAAAGAACAGGCATCCGCCCTACCCTTGAATTGAATGGTATCTGGGGAGGCTATACCGGCGAAGGTGCTAAAACTGTATTGCCTTCCAAAGCATACGCGAAGATCTCAGCCCGCCTGGTACCCAATCAATCATCCGATAAAATGACGGAGCTCTTATTGAACTATTTCAAATCCATTGCTCCACCATCCGTTACAGTAAAAGCAGAGTTGCACCATGGAGGTGAGCCCTATATGACGCCGATCGACAGTAAAGGATATAAAGCAGCAGCGAAGGCAGTGGAAACCACCTTTGGCAAAGCACCGATCCCTGTACGTGGCGGAGGCAGCATCCCCATCTGTTCCATCCTTGAAAAAGAACTGGGCATTAAGATCGTCTTTATGGGTTTTGGGTTGGATAATGATAACCTGCACAGCCCGAATGAAAAGTATAATATCGAGAATTATTATAAGGGAATTGAAACGATCCCTTATTTCCATAAATATTTCGCTGAAAATTAATTGGTTTCCCACAGAGGGTTGATTTTTCTCCCAC
Source organism: Sphingobacteriales bacterium 44-61 (assembly GCA_001898405.1). GTDB lineage: Bacteria > Bacteroidota > Bacteroidia > Chitinophagales > Chitinophagaceae > Terrimonas_A. The sequence goes on along the minus strand of MKTW01000016.1, from coordinate 66,296 downwards.
TAAGACAACAAAGAGCACAAAGAATAATAATTTCTTTGTGCTCTTTGTTGTCTTAGTGGGAGGAGTATTGCACATACCAATATTCCTTTGTGAGCTATTCGCTTTAACTTTGCTTCAATGGAAAAGGAAAAACTCCGTTTGGATAAATACCTGTGGGCGATCCGTCTCTTTAAAACGAGGAGTATGGCTGCCGCCGCCTGCGATTCAGGCAAAATAAAATTTGATGGATCACAGGCCAAGGCTTCCAGGCAGGTAAGTGTTGGTGATGAATACGAAGTTAAAACAGAGGCCAAGCGGTGGAGGATCAAGGTAACAGAACTTTTATATAACCGGGTAGCTTATTCAGAAGCAATCAAATATTATCTCGACATCACTCCAGCTGAAGAATTGCAGCGGTTGCAATACCAGGCCGCCAGTTTTCATACCGGCAAACGGCAAAGCAAGATCGGCCGGCCCACCAAACGGGAACGGAGAGACCTGGATGAATTCCTGGGTGACTGAGCCTTATCTTTGCCGCATGCGAATAGATATTCTTTCCGTTTTACCGGAACTGCTGCAAAGCCCATTTGAACATAGCATTATGAAACGGGCACAGGACAAAGGCCTGCTCACTGTTGTTGTGCACCCTTTGCGCAAATGGGCAGTGAATGAATACGGCATGATCGATGATTACCAGTATGGCGGAGGAGCCGGCATGGTGATGATGTGTGAACCGCTGGCCAAAGCCATTGAAGAATTATCGGCTGAAAGAAAATATGATGAGATCATTTATCTCACTCCCGATGGTGAAAGACTTAACCAGAAGATCTCCAATTCCCTCTCACTGAAAGGTAACCTGCTAATGATCTGCGGGCATTATAAAGGCATTGATGAAAGGATAAGAACAAACTATGTTACCAAAGAAATATCTATTGGTGATTACGTGCTGAGCGGCGGCGAGTTGCCTGCTGCTGTGTTGGTCGACAGTATTGGCCGTTTGCTGCCCGGCGTTTTGAATGATGAAACATCCGCACTGTTCGATTCATTCCAGGATAACCTGCTTGCTCCGCCTGTTTACACCCGCCCGGTCGATTTCCGTGGCTGGAAGGTCCCCGACATTCTCATGAGCGGCGACCATAAAAAGATCGAAGAATGGCGGCATGAGCAATCAGTGTTGCGTACAAAAGAAAGAAGACCTGATTTGCTGGAAGAATAAACGATGCAGGCAGGCTTCCCGGCACCTGTGGCAGTCAAAACGGAAGGATCAACTGCAACAGGAAATAGTACAACAAGATCATGAGCACATTCACGCTGATTGTTGTCTTCATAAGTTTCGGATTTGGTTAGTCCTAACTTGCAGTAGTCGTGCCAAACGCTTCTTATCCACATAGGAGAACTACAACCATACCGATGAAAAATCATCAGGTAATCTGTGCGGCGCTTTCACGAGGCAGATCTCCCCTGCTAACATTACAAAATTTCCCTATAGCCTGCCCGGAATTATCCTATTTCGCAAAAGGGATTTTATCAAAATAAACTCCTCCAATCACGTAACATCCACGTCTATCCTGCGTTTAGAGCTTATATCCCTTAAAATAATATAGCATTGCAAGTTGTGGGAAAGATGTATTTTCACGCCCACTTGTGCCGTTAAATCAGTAATATGTTGAATACCAGCAGACTATTTCCAAGGCTCACGGCACTTGCCATCAAAACCGAATAAATATTCAATGAAGGCCCTGACCACCATCACCGATCCGGTATACGTAGCAAAAGAAAAATACACTGCATATGAACGTTTCTGGCTGCGTTACATCAACGACAAGAGGGACCTTCCTTTCATTCATCTGCTTACCAATATTCATCTGTTTGTCATCCCCACTGCTATAATATTGTACACTCCATTGCTGCAGGGATGGTACTGGTGGCTGGCTTATATTCCTTATTTCTATATTTCCCAGATGTATTTCAAAGGCCGCTTTGGCCTTATGTTGCATTGCATCAGTCACCGTAAGCTGTTTAAAAAACCATACACCTGGATCTATCATTGGGTGATCTGGGGCGTCTGTCCATTTTTTGGCCATACACCGGAAACCTATTTTGTTCACCACATGGCCATGCACCATGTAGAGAACAATATGCCTGATGATGCCAGCAGCACACTGGCTTACCGCCGCGACAGTCTCAGGGGTTTTATAGCGTATGTGACCCGTTTTCTTTTCCTGGGTTTCCGTGACACGTTCATGTATCTCTTCACTAAAAAAAGAAAGAAGTTTTACATGCGTCTCAGCTATGGTGAAATATCTTTTTATCTTTTCTGCGTAGGTATGTGCTTTGTAAATCTTAAAGCCACGCTCTGGATATTCATTATACCTTTCGTATTCGCCCGTATTGTGATGATGCTGGGCAACTGGGCTCAACATGCTTTTGTTGACCCTGCTGACCCTGAAGAAAACACGATCAATTGCATCAACACGAAATACAACCAGATCTGCTGGAATGATGGTTACCATGCTGTTCACCATCTTCGTCCCGCTCTTCACTACACAGAGATCCCTGTAGAGTTCATGAAAAACAAAGACAATTTTGCCCAACGCAAAGTGCTGGTCTTTGATGGCATCCACTATCTCCACATTTTTGTTTGGCTGATGGGTAAGCGATATGATAAACTGGCTGCCAACCTTGTCAACATCAATGGCATGTTTGCCAGCGAAGCAGAAGCAATAGATACCATGAAAGAGAGGACGAGAAAGATAAATGTCCCTGCCGTTTACACAGCGCATGCCGACAAGGCAAATGCTTCCCTCAAAGTAAAACAGGCATAACGAAGCTGCTCTTTTCTCCGGCTCCTTTTATTGCATAGCTTATCTTAGCTGTTCAAACAACCAGCTATGTCTTCTTTTTCCATAACCGCTAACCTTGCAGACGTTCACCAGGAAAAGATCTATCCGGCTAAAATTACTGTCGAAAATGGAAGGATTGCATCTATTGAAGAAGTTGCTGACTCCGGGTTACAGACTCCCGGCTATATCCTTCCCGGTTTTATAGACAGTCATGTACATATCGAAAGCTCCATGCTTGTTCCTTCTGAATTTGCGCGTCTGGCAGTGGTCCATGGCACTGTTGGCACTATCAGCGACCCACATGAGATCGCCAATGTATGCGGTATGCAGGGTGTGGAATTCATGATTGAAAATGGCCGCACCGTTCCTTTCAAATTCAATTTTGGCGCCCCCAGTTGCGTGCCGGCTACGGTGTTTGAAACAGCAGGCGCCAGCCTCGATTCCACTGATGTAGAAAAACTATTGCAACGTGATGATATCCGCTATCTCAGTGAGATGATGAATTTCCCTGGCGTACTCTTCAAGGATGAGGAGGTAATGAAAAAAATAGCTTCGGCCCATCGCCTTGGCAAACCTGTTGATGGTCATGCTCCAGGATTGAGAGGCAATGAAGCAAAACAATATATTGATGCCGGCATATCCACCGATCATGAATGCTTTACAGCAGAAGAAGCGATGGACAAACTGCGGTATGGAATGAAAATACTGATCCGGGAAGGAAGCGCTGCGCGGAACTTTGAAGCGTTGGTTAACTTACTGCATGATCATGCTGACCAGATCATGTTTTGCAGTGATGATAAACATCCGGACAGCCTGGTGTTAGGTCATATCAACCAGCTTTGTGAAAGGGCATTGGCAAAAGGCATCGATCTTTTCAAGATACTTAAAGCAGCCTGCGTAAATCCGGTGCTGCACTATAAGCTCGATTGTGGTTTACTAAGAGTGGGTGACCCCGCTGATTTCATTGTTGTAAAAGACCTGGAGAAATTCAACGTACTGAAGACCTATATCAATGGTGAACTGGTAGCTGAGAACGGAAAATCGTTGATCAAAAAGCAGAAAGCCGGTATAGTCAATAATTTTTCCTGTGACAAGCTGAAGCCGGATGATTTTGCAATCAGCGCCACCGGCAATACTCCTCCTTTCACTAATCCACACTCAGCTTCTACGATCCCTGTAATAGAAGCCCTCGACGGGCAATTGATCACGAATAAACTGGAAGAAAAAGGGAAAATTGAAAATGGCAGGTGGGTAAGCGATACAGAAAGGGATATACTCAAGATAGTAGTCGTGAACCGGTATAGCAACGCGCCGGTAGCAAAATCATTTATTAAGAATATCGGTTTAAAAACAGGTGCGCTGGCTTCTTCCGTTGCACACGATAGCCACAATATAGTGGCCGTAGGCGTGGACGATGAAAGCCTTTGCCGGGCAGTCAACCTTATTATTGAACAAAAAGGTGGGGTCAGTGCAGTCGGTAATGGAAAAGAAATGGTGCTGCCGCTGCCGGTAGCAGGGTTGATGAGCAACGAAGATGGATATGAGGTGGCCAATGCCTACACAGCTATTGACCGTTTCTCAAAAGAACTGGGAAGTAGTTTGGGTTCACCTTTTATGACACTTTCATTTATGGCATTATTAGTGATACCTCATTTGAAGCTAAGCGATAAAGGATTGTTTGACGGAGATAAGTTTGCATTGATCGGTTAAACACAATTATTCATTTATGAAATACTTCTATCTTATCCTTGTTGTTTGCATCGTCACAGCCTGTAACCAGAACGGCAAAAAGGCAAATGAAACTTCTGCTGATACCAGCAAGCCTGTTACACCTGTGATTGAACCAAAAGACAGCCTTTCTGCGGAGGGAAATGCCCAGGCAGACACCCTTCTTTTGCAAACATCCCATACTATTCTTACAACCCTGAAGCAAAAAGATTTTCAAACACTTTCAGGTTTCATTCATCCAGAATGGCAGCTTTTATTTTCTCCTTATGCGTATATAGACACTACCCATTCACAGATATTATCTCCTTATGAGCTACAGGCGGCTGCAAAAAAATCATCCGTATTAACATGGGGGACCTATGATGGCAGTGGTGAGCCTATTAAGATGAATATCTCCCAGTATTTCGACAAATTCGTTTACAATAAAGACTACCTGAACGCTAAAGAAAAATCTGTCAATAAATTTATTTCCGGTGGTAATTCATTAAATAATCTTAAGGAAGTATATCCTGGTTCGGATTTTACTGAATTCTATTTTCCGGGATTTGATCCGAAATATGATGGTATGGACTGGCAAACACTCCGCCTCGTGTTCCGAAAGGAAAATAATAAGTTGTATTTGATAGCTATCGTACATGATCAATGGACGATATGATCCTGAAAAGAAAAAAGCCAATAGCGCATTGCTATTGGCTTTTTTCTTTATGCTATCACTTAGGAATTAATGCTGCCCGCAACTACAGGTCTCTACTTCTGTTTCTGTTCCATCATGCCAGGGGAAGCTGGCTGCATTCACACTGCTTTCCCAGAAGAACTTTGTTCTTGGCTTATTATAATTACCGATCTCGTTCATTGTTTCCGCATCATACAATCTTCCGTTCACCATTGTATACCGGATGCTTTCGGTGTTTCGGATATTATCCAATGGGTTTTTATCCATCACGATCAGATCGGCCAGCTTTCCCGTTTCCAGTGAACCAATATATTTATCCAATCCCAAATTGACTGCCGGGTTAATGGTAGCAGCCTGCAATACCTGCAGGTTGCTCATTCCGCCCTGTTGCAACATCCATATTTCCCAGTGTGCGCCAATACCCTGGATCTGTCCATGTGCGCCCATATTTATTCTCACTCCTGCATCTGCCAGTTTCTTTACACTGCGGGAAGTAAGCATATAGCCATTATCATATTCCTCATCCGGTGCCATGGTGCGATGGCGGCTACGGGGATCGATTACTGCACGTGGCGTAAAACGCAGCAGACGCTCATTTTCCCACACATTCGTATGCTGATACCAGTAATACTCACCACTCAGGCCTGCATAGTTTACGATCAGCGTGGGAGTGTATCCTGTTTGTGAATTTTTCCATAGCTCGATCATGTCTTTGAACAATGGTGCTACCGGCAAATTATGCTCAATTGTTGTGTGGCCATCCAGTATCATGCTGAGATTATGATAAAAAGTTGACCCGCCTTCCGGCACCACTTCCATATTCAGTTCACGTGCCGCCTGTATGATCATCTGACGTTGCTCACGGCGTGGCTGGTTATAGCTTTTCACAGAGAAGGCCCCAAACGCTTTTGTTCTTCGAAGAGCGCTTCTTGCATCATCAATAGAGTTGACCACTGCTTTGAAATTACCGTCTGCTCCATATAATACGGTACCGGTAGAGAACACACGCGGGCCTGTCATCACCCCCGCTTTAATCATTTCGCTTTGTCCGAATACCAATTCGCTATTCGCAGAGGGATCATGCATCGTGGTCACTCCATAAGACAGGTTAGCATAATATGCCCAGTGTTTTTGCGGAACGATACCGCTTCTGAAATGGTTACCATGTGCATGCGCATCAACAAATCCTGGTGTAATAGTCTTCCCATTGCAGTCGATCGTTTTTGCTCCGGCCGGCACAGTCACTTCTCCTGTTTTACCTACAGCCTTGATCAGGTTGCCTTCCACGATCACTGTTCCGTTTTCAATCACTTCATTTCCTTTCATGGTAATGATGCGTGCATTGGTAAACGCGATCGTTCCCTTAGGTTTATCTGTTGTAATTTCCAATGCTACTTCAATTCCCTGCTCGGGTATTTTAAACAATGAATCAGGCTTATTGGCAATAAAGCTGAACCGGTCTTCAAGATTGATACTATAATACTGGCTGCCCAGTGTGTAATGCAATTGGCGGCTGTCGTTGCTCCAGTGAAGGTTGAAACCGGCATCTTTACTTACCAGTTTCACAGGGAAATCAGCGGTGCCGCTGCCGATATCGATAGTCTTTCCTGTTTTAGGGAATGCGGCTACATAAGCTTTATGCAGATCGATAAAAGCGATCCAGTTTTCATCAGGAGAAATGGTGAACTGGTTGCCATAAGTGCTTTTCAGCAGGGCCTTATCATCAGTACCGTCCAGTTTACAACTCGCCAGTCCACTGCCGGTTTGATAGAAGATGCGGTCGTTGGTCTTGTTGAACTTTGGCATATCACCCCTTGCTGTTACAAAACTTTCCTGGCTTCCATCAGCAGCCATTATATAAATACCTGGTTTGGCCGTATATGCTTCTCCCAGTGCGTCGCTGCTTCCTTCTTTGCGGAACACGATCCATTTTCCATCCGGCGAAAAAGAAGGTTGACGGAAAATGCCTTTGGTCTTATTGAGCTTAACCGGCTTTGCATTTCCCTGCAAAGAAAGTTTCCAGATAGTTCCGGAAGCAGAATCGTTCCAGGTAGTATACAGCAATGTTTTTCCATCAGGTGAAAGGCTGGGTTCAAACTCATATCCTGCATCGCTGTTGCTGGTTACCCGTTGTGGTTTGCCGGAAGGCAGTTCTTTTTTCCAGAGGTTGCCGACCGCACTGAAGAATAACCATTTTCCATCAGGCGATGTAATAGCCTGGCGGATCACGTGTACTTCAAATTTATCCGGATTGATGTCTTGCTGAAAACGCACAGCATCATAAATGCGTTGTGTCACTTTCGCTGTAAACGGGATCTGTGTTGCTTTATTTACGCCGTTCACATCCAATTTCCAGATCTTGCCATTGCTCCAGATAATGATCTGCTGATCATCAGGCGTCCAGGAATAGCGGGGATACAAACCAAATACAGACCAGGCTTCCTGCTGGTCTTTGGTAAGCTGATCATATACCGGCCATTCTTCCCCTGTTTCCAGGTTGCGGAGATAGAGAACTGTTTTTGTTCTTACCCTTTTGATAAAAGAAAGGTATTTGCCGTTATGAGAAAGTTCAGGGCGTACTGCACCGCCTGGTCCGCCGGTTACTGTCTCAATCGTTCCTTTATCCCTGTCGAAGCGTTTGATCACAAAGATCTGGTTGTTCGGGTCCTTATTATACTGGAACATGCCGCCGGGATACATATCCTCGCAGAAGTATACATAACGTCCGTCGGGTGATATCACCGGTTCGTTCACATCCTGCTGTTCATTTTTACGGGCAGTGAGTTGAAGACCGTTCCCGCCGCTGATATGATACATCCACATTTCCCCTGCACCAAGCGAACGGCTGGCTGTAAAATGTTTTCTTGCTACGATATACTGGCCATCAGGCGACCATGCACCATTGTTCAGCAAACGGAAATTCTCTTTAGTGACCTGTATAGGATTGCTACCATCACGGTTCATCATCCAGATATTATCACCACCTGCGGCATCGGAAGTGAACAGCAGTTTCTTTCCATCAGGGCTGAAAGAGGGTTGTAAATCCATTGAATGCCCTCCCCTCAGCAACCTGGCTTCACCACCAGTAACGGGAATGCTGTAAATATCCCCCAAGAGGTCAAAAACAATTTCTTTTCCGTCAGGAGAAAGATCGAGGTTCATCCAGGTGCCTTCATCCACGGTAAATGAAACCGTTTTGTAAGGACCATCAGGATTGGTAACATCCCATTTCTTCGTATCCTTCTTTTCCTGGGCAAAAAGGAACGCTGGCAGCAACAAAGTAGCTGCGATCAGTTTTTTACAAGACATGTGTTTGGTTTGTGATGGTTTAAGTGGGAAAGTTAAATAAAAATGTTGCTGCTCACCCCCGTAATCCTGCATTTCACCGATAAAGCAGGGTTTATAGCCCCTTTGCCTATTGCTATTTGCGCTTCTCCGCCCTAGCTTTACTTAAAATTCAAAAGCAATGAACGATTTCAGGGATTTCAGGGAAGATGCCCGTCAGAGGTGGGAAAGCAGAAGAGAGCGTCATCCGCACGGACATGTCTGGACAGGCCTTTTCCTTTTGTTTATTGGCTGTCTGGCGCTGGTAAAAAGTTTTGGCGTTCCCATGCCGGTTTGGTTATTCACCTGGCAGATGCTGCTGATCGCAATTGGTCTTTTTATAGGTCTCCGCAAAGGTTTCCGTGATGGAGGTTGGTTTGTGCCTATAATAGTCGGTGGTGTTTTCCTGGTAAATGAATATGCGATGGACGGTCAGTTGAAAAGGCATATGTGGCCACTGATACTGATTGCGCTGGGCCTGGTGTTCATCCTCCGGCCGAAGCGTGGCAGATGGCAAGCCTGTTCTGAAAAAAAAAATCCATATATGAACGCTGAAACCGCAAAGCCGACCGGTGAGGAATTCTATTCCCAGGATGATGTTATTGACTCCACCTGCATCTTCAGTGGTTCCAAAAAAGTGATCCTTTCCAAGAACTTCAAGGGAGGGGATATCGTGAATGTGTTTGGCGGATCGGAAGTTGACCTGATGCAGGCTGACATTAATGGTACAGCCGTATTGGAAGTAACGGCCATATTCGGAGGAGCTACGCTTATTGTGCCTTCCAATTGGTCTATCAAATCAGAAGCTGTTACCATCTTCGGTGGTATCAGCGATAAAAGAAAGTTTGCTGCTCTATCAGAACCTTCCACCAAAACACTGGTGCTGAAGGGGACAATGATATTCGGAGGAATGGAGATCAAGAGTTATTAAGAACTGGCCGCGGTTGATCATAACAACTGCAATCATTTCGCTGACCTTAACCACACAAACTGATTATTATGAACTGGTATCTTGCAAAAATGGTATTCCGCATCGTTTGCGGCGAAGGTGAACACACGCCACAGTTTGATGAACAGTTGCGGCTGGTTGCCGCCAACAGCAAGGAAGAAGCTTTTACCAAAGCCCAGGAATTAGGATCTACAGAACAGGAGACTTTTTATAACAGCAAGAAGCAACTGGTGCAGTGGCAATTCATCAATGTCAGTGAACTTTACCTGCTAAGCGAACTAATAGACGGTGCAGAGCTTTATTCAAGGATAGAAGAGAGGGACAATGCAGAATCATACATCTATACAGTCAACCAAAAAGCAGAAAACATTTTTTTCACCCACACCCATCAGCTACTTAAACTGGCCTGATAGCATGTCTGTATCATTATTCACCGTCAGGCGGTTTCTTATCATCTTCAGTATCGCATGGGTGGTATTGATGGCCGATCATGCCATCCTGTTGTGGTCGCTCGATTGGCCGGTGGAACTCGCTGTTATTGACAGCCTCATCAGCAATATACTCCTGTTGCTGATCTGCCTGCTGGTGATGAATACGGTGCGCTATTATGTTCCCGAGTTCACCCAATACCTGAATATACTATGCATGTGCGTTGTACTCACCATTCTGTGGCTGCTGTTGAGCAAATGGTTATTGGGCCTGGCCCTGAACTCGTATGAAGGTTATGCTATTTTTCTCCGCCGCTCGTTGATGGTCCGCTCCAGCATAGCATTTCTGATACTGGGGATTGTAACGATGATCGGCATTATCTGGTTCAACTGGCAGGACCAGAAGCGCAGTGAAGAGCGCAAATCAGATGCGGAAAAACTGGCCAGGGATGCAGAATTGTTCAAACTTCGCCAGCAATTGCAACCGCATTTTCTGTTCAACAGCCTTAATTCCATCAATGCGCTGATCGGCAGCCGTCCGGAGGAAGCCAGGAAAATGGTACAGCAATTATCCGATTTTCTCCGCGGCACTATCAAAAAAGAAGAAACGCAATGGGTAAGCCTGCAGGAAGAGATCCAGTACCTTGAATTATATCTTGAAATAGAAAAGGTACGGTTTGGGAACAGGCTCACTCCAATCGTAACCATCGACCCACTTTCCCTTTCCAGGAAATTGCCGGCTTTGCTGCTGCAACCACTGGTAGAGAACGCTATCAAATTCGGGCTGTATGATACGATCGGGGAAACAGTGATACGCATCAGCACGGTGGCAAAAGAAAATGAACTGGAAGTGATCGTCAGCAATCCCTTCGATCCGGAAACCTCTTCACCCAGGCAGGGCACGGGATTTGGATTGAAATCAGTGCAGCGGCGATTGTATCTTTTATTTGACCGGAACGACCTTGTAATAACAGAAGCAAAAGATAATATTTTCACAACCAGGGTTACTATACCACAGTTATCCGAGGCTTGACAGAACGATTTTATAAAATAAATGGATCATGAGCAAAGTAATCATCATAGACGACGAGCCACTTGCAAGAAGCATTGTAAAGGAATATTTACAAAAGCACCCGGAACTGGAACTGATAACCGAATGTGGCGACGGGTTTGAAGGAGTGAAAGCCATTCAGCAACACCAGCCCGACCTGATCTTTCTCGATATTCAAATGCCCAAGATCAATGGCTTTGAAATGCTTGAACTGATAGAGCAACCACCCAATGTGATCTTTACCACGGCATTTGATGAATATGCTATCAAAGCTTTTGAAGCACATGCCATTGACTACCTCTTAAAACCTTTCAACCAGGAACGGTTTGATAAAGCTGTTGCCAAATGGATGGAACAGCAGCAAAACAATGCTAATACCTCTGCCAAAACAGAAGAGCTGCTCGACACAGCGTCCCAATCACCCTCACAAAGCAATCGCGTGGTAGTGAAGAATGGCAGCAAGATCAAGATCATTCCGGTACATGATATCTTTTATCTCGAAGCCGCTGATGATTATGTAAAGATCCATACGCAGGAAGGTTATTTCCTGAAGAATAAAACCATGAGCCATTTTGAGCAGGTGTTGGATGCGCAGCAGTTTGTGCGCTCGCATCGCTCTTATATTGTGAACGTACAGCAGATCACGCGGATCGATCCTTATGAAAAGGATAATCATGTGGCAATACTCCGTTCAGGATTGAAAGTACCGGTGAGCAGGGGTGGATATGGGAAGTTAAAGGCGGTATTAGGACTCTAAACCCATCCACATAGCACCGCCAACACTATCCCTTTTGGAACCGGTAACAGAAGACAATACATTGTTTTCCTCTCTCCAACGCAACACACCGATCAAAGCCATGATCAATGCTTCTTTGTATTGTACCAATTCTTTTTCCGGTACTACAACCTCGATACCAAGACCAGCTAATTGTTCTTTGATCCTTTCTACCAGATAGCTGTTCAATGCACCACCACCTGTTGCAAGTAGTTTGGATTGATCTGCTTCATGATTAGGCAAAGAAGTAATGGCATTCCTGACCTGGACAGCGATATGTTCTGCATATGTATGTAAAGCGTCCGGTATGTTCAGCCCGGCTGATTTGATCAGTGGATAAACCCTGTCTGTTCCAAAATCATTCGCCAGCGATTTTGGATAAGGCAATTGATAGTAGTCCAGTGCATTCAATTGATCAAGTAAAGCTTCATTCAAATGGCCTGATGCTGCCATCTTTCCATCCTCATCGTATTCTTTACCAGCTTCTGAAGCAAGCAGGTTGAGTACGCGGTTGGCGGCGCAGATATCAAAAGCTGTATAGGATGCTGCGTTCATGGATATATTAGCAATGCCACCGAGGTTCAGGAAATAATCGTAACCTGGCAGTAGAAGTTTTTCCCCTATTGGTACAATAGGCGCCCCCTGGCCGCCAAGAGCGAGATCGAGTGAACGGAGATCAGTGACTACAGGAAGATTAATAACGGCAGCAATAGCGGCGCCATCACCTAATTGTGCCGTCATTTTTTTTGCTGGGATATGAAAAGTGGTATGCCCGTGCGAAGCAATAAGGGCCACTTTGTACTGCAAGCCGTTTTCTTCAATGAACCGAAGCACCTGCCGGCCAATATAATCGCCATATTCCGCGTGCAATAGCAGGTAATCGCGGGCACTGAGTGAAGTGGCGGAGGAGAGACGTTTGGTCCAATCTTCGCTGTAAGGATAGCAATCGGCTTTCACGATCTCGTAGGCCCATTTACCGCCATTCTCATGCAACTCTGTAAAAACAATGTCCAGCCCGTCGAGCGAACTGCCGCTCATTAATCCGATAGCCCTGTAGATCATGAATTATATTATAGATTTTAGATTTAAGCCTTTAGATTTGCCAAAAGTAAGAAAGATAAACCTCTTCAGATGGTCGTCAATCTAAGTGAACAGCACAGTCTTATTACCAACTGGGTAAGTGAGCTTCGGGATACAGAGGTTCAGACCGACCGTATGCGGTTTCGCCGCAACCTGGAAAGGATCGGTGAAGCGGCTGCTTACGAGATCAGCAAAGTATTGCCTTTTGTAGAAAAAGAAGTGCAAACGCCATTGGGCATTGCTACCAGCAAAGTGCTGCAGCATCAGCCAGTGCTGGCAACCATCCTCAGAGCCGGTTTGCCGCTGCATCAGGGTTTGCTGAACTATTTTGACAAAGCCGACAATGCATTTATTTCTGCCTACCGGAAACATAAAAAAGACGGCAGTTTCGAGATCAGCCTCGATTATATCTCCTGCCCGGAACTGGAAAACAGGGTGCTTATCATTTCCGACCCGATGCTGGCTACCGGCGCTTCACTGGTAAAAACCATCCATTTCCTCAAAGAAGAGGGTCATCCCAAAGAGATCCATATCGTCACAGCCATAGCCTGCACCGTAGGCATTGAATATGTAAAAAGGGAAGAGCCTTCCGTTACTATCTGGTGTGGTGATATTGATGATGAACTTACTGCCAAGGGTTATATTGTGCCGGGCCTGGGAGATGCCGGTGATCTTGCTTTTGGAGTGAAAGTGCAGATGTAAGCGGGCAATCTTCATAAATCCCTAATTGCTAATCCATTAAATTATAGGCAATTTACCAACGCCAAGCAACGATCTTCAATTTTTGCAGGTCTTGAGATTGTTGTATTTTCCCGTTTTCGGATACTCTTTAAGGCAATTTCCAGGCTGTCCAGGCGTTTATGCTAAGGCTGGTAAAGCTTTGATTGGTATGCGCCTGACCAGTGAAAAAACTTAATTGCTGAGATGAAAAAACTCCTTTCGACCCTGATCGCCTGTGTTGTGCTGGCAAGTGTATCAACTGCACAGGATCCTAATTTTTCACAATTCTTCGCTTCACCGATGACCCTCAACCCTGCTCTTACCGGCAAGTTTGACGGTGTTTACAGGTTTGCCGCCAACTACCGCAATCAGTGGCCGACGATCAGCAATGCATATACCACCATGACCGCTTCTTTCGATATGGGCATTCTCAAAAACCGCATCCCCGAAAATGACCAGTTCGGTATCGGCTTCATGGGATATAGCGATAAAGCAGGCGATGGAGCGTTGAACAGTACTTATTTCGGTGTTTCAATGGCTTATCATAAAGGGTTGGATGAAAACGGCTATCACCAGATCGGGGCCGGCTTCCAGGGAACTTACATGAATAAACGCCTTAACACCAGCAAGCTTACATTCGGTGATCAGCTCACTCCTTTCGGATTTACCGGTGTTACACAGGAAAGTTTTTCTTCCAGCCAGGTAAATCTGAATTATTTTGATGTAAATGCCGGTGTCATTTATACAGGTACCACTAATGGCTATAACAATTTTTATCTCGGTGCCTCCATGTATCACCTCAACAGGCCAAAAGAAAGTTTTAATAAAGGGGATTTTGTACTGAATATGCGCACCACTATCCAGGCCGGTGCCAAGATACCGGTAGGTACTTATAACTCATTCCATTTTGCAGCTAACCACAGCATGCAGGCCAAAGCCAAGAATACCATGGTGGGTGGTGCTTTCTGCTTAAACGTAAATAACGATGAAGAGATCCCTACAAATGTTTATCTCGGCACCTGGTACCGTTTTGAAGATGCTTTGATACCTTATGTTGGGCTGGAATTCGGAGAATGGCATTTCGGTGCTTCTTATGATGTAAATACTTCTTCCCTGAAAGCTGCTTCCAATTCGAGAGGCGGTGTGGAAATATCACTGATCTATGTTAAACGTCCTGTAGATCCGGGTGCAAAGAAGCTGAACTGTCCGAAGTTCTAAGCACATGCGAAAGCTTTTTACCAATCTCACTTTCTGGGTTCTTATAGCCATTACTGCCGGTATATTGATCGGGCATTTCAAACCAACCCTCGCGTTATACCCTGTATTGTCTGCACCTTTTAAGCATACGGTTCTTGGGCAGGAAATGTCGATCGGCATTTCGATCAGCGAATTCCTGAGCGGTATTTTTATCAGCCTGGTCAAACTGTTTATCAATCCCATCATCTTCCTGACCATTACATTGGGCATTGTAAGCATGAGCAATCTTAAAAAAGTAGGGCGTGTAGGCGCCAAGGCCTTGCTCTATTTTGAAGTGGTTACCACTTTTGCTTTGGTGATCGGTGTTATTGCTGCCATCATTATTCAACCCGGCAGCGGTGTGGACACGTCGGCCGTTAAAGGCGGCGATATCTCCCAATACACCCGCAGCAGCGAAGAATTCAGCTGGTGGAAGTTCCTGAAAGCAAACTTCACTTTGCAGGTATTGATCCTGGCGATCCTCAGCGGCATCGGTTTGAGTTTTTATGAAGGGCGGGAAAAAGTGATCCGCTTTCTTAAACCGGTCTCTTACTATATTTTCAAAGCATTGCACTGGGTGATGTTGCTGGCGCCAATCGGCGCGTTCGGAGGCATGGCTTACACGATCAGTAAGTATGGTATCAATACCTTATTGCCATTAGCCAAACTGATGGGCACCGTTTATATCACCATGGCCATTTTCATTTTCGTGGTCTTATATTTTATTCTGCGGATGTACCGGGTAAGCATATTCCGGTTCCTCAGATATATCCGTGAAGAGCTGCTGGTCGTATTAGGCACTTCTTCTTCTGAAGCAGCCCTGCCATCGCTGATGGAAAAACTGGAACGGATGGGCTGCTCCAAATCAGTCGTAGGGCTTGTAGTGCCCACTGGGTATTCTTTCAACCTGGACGGGACCACTATTTATCTGTCCATGTGCATGATCTTTCTCGCACAGGTCTTTCATGTTGAGCTCAGCTTTGCACAGGTATTAAGCATCATCGGCATATTAATGCTCACTTCCAAGGGCGCAGCAGGAGTAACAGGCAGTGGATTTGCAGTGCTGGCATCCACTCTCGCTACCATTAAGGTGATACCAATAGAAGGGCTTGCCCTGCTATTGGGTGTTGACCGTTTTATGTCTGAAGCAAGAGCCATCACCAATTTTATTGGAAATGGTGCAGCCACTATCTGGCTTGCCAATAATGAAAAAGAGTTTGACCGGCAAAAAATGGAAAGAGCCTTCAGCAGGGTGGATGAAACGGAAGATATAGTGAAGGATAATATCGAAGGCGAAACAATTGTTTAAGAACCGCAGTTCATTTAGGTTTTCCACTTACATACGGATTCCCTTTTACATAAAACCGGTAAGGCAATAAAGCATCTTTCCCTGCATAATCCACTCCGATGCGTGGCGATGCCGCAATATCCTTTGCAGGGTAGGTAAACCCATCGTCTGCCAGGAACAGTTGTTTTCCGCTCAGTATCATTCCTGACTGGCTGGTAACAATGCCCAGTGCTTTTGAAAGATTCCCAGGCCCGCGGGTAAGCGTATAATCTGCCTTTTTCTTGCCGGTGCGGAGAAGCATTTCAGGTACTCCTTTCAATGGTTCAAGTGAACGTAAAAGAATAGCATTGGGAATGTCCCTGATATTAGTGACCACATTAAACAGGTGATGGATGCCATAGCAGAGATAAACATAAGCATAGCCGCCATCGTCATACATGATCTCATTGCGGTTGGTGCGCCGGCCGCCATATGCATGCGAAGCTTTATCTATCACACCTGCATACGCTTCACACTCTACAATACGCCCGGAAGTAGTGATACCATTCCATTGAGTAACGAGTATCTTTCCCATCAGTTCCTTTGCTATCTGAAGCACATTCTCCCGCTGATAAAACGAGAGCGGTAATTTCTTTAATGACATTTTAATCTTCTTTAAGTAATTATCCTGCTGTTCCCTGTCGTCAGGATAACATTCTCTTTCCTATATTTACCACTCAAATTTACGTTTTGCTCAAAGAAATAGTCATAACCATTCAATCCTGGGGAGAAGCGCACCGTTTCATCCTGCAGCACCGGTTATGGAAATGGGTATTGATACCAGGGCTTATTTATACAGCCCTGTTTGTAACAGGCATGTATTTTTTCGGGAGGTCGGCTACAGAGGTTATCGAATACATTACCCATATCCTTCACGTAAGCGACTGGATACAGAAATTCCAGAATAGCTTTTTAGGGTTCCTGTTCACTTTTGCCGGCATCATACTCTGGCTCACCCTGCTGCTTTTTTATTTTTCCTTTTTCAAATATATCTGTCTCATTATCGGCTCTCCCATTTTTGCGTATATCAGCCGCAAAACGGAATCCATTATCAAGAGCAATGAATCAGCCCCGGGCTGGTCTGATATAAAAAAAGAAGTGTCAAGGGGTATGAGCGTTGCCATCCGTAACTGCGGCTGGCAAACCGTTTATCTTATCGCCCTCATTCTTCTTTCGCTGATACCCGTGATCGGGTGGATCACTCCACTGATCGCGCTTTTTATGGAGTGCTATTATTATGGTTTTTCCATGCTGGATTACAGTCTTGCCCGGAACGATCACAGCCCTTCCCAAAGCGTTCATTTTATCGGCCGCCATAAAGGGCTGGCCATTGGCAATGGCATATTATTTTACATGATGCACCTCATCATCATCTTTGCACCGGCTTATGCCATCATTGCTGCCACGCTCACCGTTCACAAAGTAAAAGCCCCTTAGCATGGAAAAAGGAGCTGTATACCTGGTCCCTTCCCTGCTCGATGAAAAGGGTCTGAATGCCATCCCGCTTTACATTGCTGAAGCAGTAAAAAAATGCCAGGTACTGTTCGTGGAAAATGAACGCACTGCACGCCGTTTCCTGAAGCAGTTCTGGAAAGAGCGGCTGCCTGCCGGTGAAGAGATCGTGATCGATGAATACGAATGGTTCACGATCCATAAGGCAGAAGAAGAAGTGCAGGGCATTTTCCGTCAAAAACTGAAGGAAGGAAAAACGATCGGCATCATCAGCGAAGCAGGCTGCCCGGGTGTGGCTGATCCGGGGCAATTGCTGGTAGCAGTGGCGCAGGACATGAATGTGCCGGTGGTCCCGCTGGTTGGTCCAAGTTCCATTCTGCTGGCACTGATGGCCAGCGGCATGAATGGCCAACAGTTCCGTTTCTTTGGCTATTTGCCGATTGATACCCAGCAAAGGGTAAAAGCCATTAAAGAACTGGAAGCAGAATCGAAGAAAAATAATTGCACACAGATCTTTATCGAAACGCCTTACCGCAATAATCAACTTATTGAATCTTTGTTGAAGCATGCCAATCCAGGCTCCCGCTTATGTATTGCTGTGGATTTGACTGGCGAAAATGAATGGGTGAAAACTAAAACCGTCGCTGCCTGGAAAAAAGAAAATATAGATATTCATAAGCGCCCGGCGATATTTCTTTTATTGGCTTAGCAGCCCTCAGAACTTCTGGGAAAATTTATTCTTTGTGGTCTTTGTCGTCTTAGTGGGCATTATTATCCCACTAAGACGACAAAGACCACAAAGAATTTTTGATTGGTGGGAACAAACAACCCGGTCAGGGAAGAGGCTGCGGCAAACCCGTTTCAGCCCTCCGCATGGAGATGATACTATCTACGATATACTCGCTCATCCCCCGCCAGGGCAATGCGCCCAGGTATTCTTTATAATGGAGCTCAAAGAAAGCGCCGCTGTTGCCCATCAGTTGGTTCGCCACTTTTTCATCTACCACGGAAAATTCAAATTCATTCGATTGGATACTGCCCGGCTGGTTGGTACGGTATCCACTGAGGATCATCCGGCCTTCATAGGTTTTCCAGACATATCCTTTCTTGACGATAAAGTTCAACTGCCCGGCCTTGGCCCCGGTGCCAAATACAAAAAAGTATTTGAAGAACAGGAAAACGATCAAGCCCAGTACCAGCACGATAACAAACGTTCGGAAAAACCTTCTGGCGCCGGATGTCTTTTTCTTTTCAGTAGCTAGTTGGTCCATAGACAGTTTTTATAACAAAAAATTTGTGGCGATAACCCAATTATTATTATACATTTGTAATCCAATTTACAATTTGTTTGTAAACGTGAGTAATATTTTGACACATACTAAGCAGATCGCCTTCCATGCGCCCATTACAAGTGGTGTGTATGCAGTAGGTTATGATGTGTTTACGTTTTCGCGCCCCCGACGCCGCCCTGAATGCTGACAGGACGAACCCCTTACCCTGGTCCCTGTCAGTGAATTCTTCCCGGAAACAAGTTCAGGACTGGTAATCCGCGTTATACTCAACTCTTTATTCAAGTGGACAATCAACATATCATCGTTCGGGTGGCGACCCAGGATGACAAGAAATTTTCCTCCATTATTACGGATGAAATGGAATCTTCGGCGAAAGCCAGGGGAACAGGCATTGCCAAAAGAAGCCCGGAATATATAGCCCAGAAAATGGATGAGGGCAAGGCAGTGATCGCTATCACCGATAAAGGCGAATGGGTAGGCTTTTGCTATATCGAGACCTGGAGCCATGGTGAATACGTGGCCAACAGCGGCCTGATCGTTTCACCCGCCTTCCGCAAAAGCGGGGTGGCAAAAACCATCAAGCAAAAAATATTCAATCTCTCCCGGGTAAAATACCCCGACGCAAAAATATTCGGGCTCACCACCGGGCTGGCTGTGATGAAGATCAACAGCGACCTGGGTTATGAACCCGTTACCTACTCTGAACTTACGCAGGACGAAGCTTTCTGGGCCGGCTGTAAAAGCTGTGTCAACTATGAGATCCTCATGAGCAAAGAAAGAAAGAACTGCATGTGCACCGCCATGCTCTACGATCCGAAAGATCACTACGAGCCTGAAGAAACCAAAGAATACTTCAAAGACAATGCGGTGGGCTTTGAACGATTGCTGCGCTTTAAACAATGGAAACTGCTGAAACCTTTCCTGAAAAAAGATAAGGAAAAGGAAAAAGGCGGGAGTGTAAAACTCAAATCCCTGTTGCATTATTTATTTCATCTATAAAACCAACAACGGTTTACCATGTCAAAAAAAGTTGTTTTGGGCTTTAGCGGCGGATTAGACACTTCCTTCTGTGTGAAATATCTGAGCGAAGACCAGGGTTACGAAGTCCATAGCATTATCGTAGACACAGGCGGCTTTACAGCCGAAGAGCTCAAACAGATCGAAGCACATGCTTACTCCCTTGGCGTAAAATCACACAAAACCGTCAATGCCGTTAAAAGTTATTACGACAGCATTATCAAATTCCTTATATATGGCAACGTTTTAAAGAATAACACTTATCCTTTAAGTGTTTCTGCAGAACGCCTAAGCCAGGCCCTTCATATTGCCGACCATGCCCGCGAACTGAATGCAGATGCCGTAGCTCATGGCAGCACCGGCGCCGGCAACGACCAGGTACGGTTCGACATGATCTTCCATATCATGATCCCCGGTGTGGAGATCATCACCCCCATACGCGATCTTAAACTGAGCCGCGAAGCGGAAATCGAATACCTGAAGAAAAAAGGCGTGGAAATGAATTTCAGCAAAGCTGCTTACTCCATCAACAAAGGCTTATGGGGCACCAGCGTAGGCGGTAAGGAAACACTTTCTTCCAAAGGCATTCTTCCCGAAGAAGCCTGGCCTACCCAGGTAACAAAGACCGGCAATGAAGAAGTAAAGCTTAGCTTTGAAAAAGGTGAGCTGAAAAAAGTGAATGACCAGTCATTCGGCCACCCTTCTGAAGCAATACAATATTTACAGTCCATCGCAGGAGCTTATGGACTTGGCCGCGATATCCACGTGGGCGATACCATCATCGGCATCAAAGGCCGCGTTGGTTTTGAAGCAGCCGCTCCCATGGTGATCCTGAAAGCACACCATGCACTGGAAAAACATGTGCTCACCAAATGGCAATTGAACTGGAAAGATCAGTTGGCACAGTTTTACGGCAATTGGCTTCATGAAGGCCAGATACTCGATCCGGTGATGCGGGATATTGAAGCGTACCTTGAAACCAGCCAGCGTAATGTAACCGGCGATGTATTTGTACAATTACAGCCATACCGCTTCCAGATCATCGGCATTGAGAGCCGCTACGATCTGATGAACAGTAAGTTCGGCAAGTATGGCGAAATGAATACCGGCTTTACTGGTGAAGATGTAAGAGGTTTCAGCCGGATATTCGGCAACCAGACAATGATGTATCATTTGGTAAAGACAGATAACGAAAACAGCTAATGGCTACAAAAATCAAAGCAGGGATTATCGGAGGAGCAGGCTATACGGGTGGTGAATTGATCCGTTTATTGATCCACCATCCGGGTACCATTGTTTCCTTTATCCATAGTCGCAGCAATGCCGGCCAGCCAGTACACAAGGTGCACCAGGATCTGCTGGGTGAAACTGACCTGGTTTTTACCGGTGAGCTGAATACGGATATTGATGTGTTGTTTCTCTGCCTCGGACATGGCGAATCAAAAAAATTCCTGACGGAAAATGCGATCCCCGCCCATGTAAAGATCATTGACCTCGCCAATGATTTCAGGTTGAAAGCTCATTCCCGTATCGGAGACCGTCAGTTTGTATATGGTTTACCGGAACTCAATAAGAAAGCGATCCAATCAGCAACGGCTATTGCCAATCCCGGCTGCTTTGCTACCGGCATACAATTAGGTCTTTTGCCATTGGCAAAAGCAGGTTTGCTGAAAGAAGTGTATGCTACCGGCATCACAGGATCTACCGGGGCAGGGCAGGCTTTATCTCCTACTTCACACTTCAGCTGGAGGGCCAACAACATACAGGCTTACAAAACCCTCAGCCATCAGCATCTTGGTGAGATCGGCGAATCCCTTTTGCAATTGCAACCCGGTGGTGTGATTGATCTGAACTTCGTTCCCTGGAGAGGAGATTTTACCAGGGGCATTTTTGTGAGCTCCACTCTTTCCTGTGATCTTAGCGTGGAAGAACTTTATACACTGTTTACTGATTTTTATAAAGGACAACCCTTTACGCATATCAGCAAAGCACCCATCTTCCTGAAGCAAGTGGTGAACACCAACAAAATCGTGATACAATTGGAAAAAGCAGGCAGCAAACTGGTCGTTCATTCTGCAGTAGATAATCTGCTGAAAGGCGCCAGTGGTCAGGCCGTTCAAAATATGAACCTGGTTTTTGGTCTTGAAGAAACCATGGGATTAAAATTAAAAGCTAATTACTTCTAATGCCGGATCAGGGTCCGGCATGACAATATAACCTTGGGAAAATTTCTGTTATGAACCTGTTTGATGTATATCCTATCAACGATATTACTATCGTAAAAGCAAAAGGGTCCTATGTATGGGACGATAAAGGTGAACAATATCTTGATCTGTACGGAGGTCATGCCGTGATCAGCATTGGCCACACACATCCTCATTGGGTGAGCCGCATTAAAGATCAGTTGGAGAAACTGGCTTTTTACTCTAACTCCATCAGGATCCCGCTGCAGCAACAATTGGCGGAGAAACTGGGCAAAGTGTCTGGCAAACCCGATTACCAGTTATTTCTTTGCAATAGCGGTGCTGAAGCAAACGAGAATGCTTTAAAACTTGCTTCTTTCCATAATGGCCGGAAAAAAGTAGTTGCTTTCAGTAAATCATTTCATGGCCGTACTTCACTGGCCGTGTCTGTCACAGATAATAAAAACTTTGTCGCACCAATTAATGAAACGGAGAATGTGATCTTTCTTCCCTTCAATGACAGTGCAGCGCTGGAAGATTGCTTCCGCAAAAACGGGAAGGAAATATCTTCTGTGATCGTGGAAGGCATCCAGGGTGTAGGTGGTATCAATGTGGCTGATGAAAGTTTCCTGAAAAAGATCCGCAGCCTTTGCGATGAATATGGTGCAGTGTATATCGCTGACAGTGTGCAATGTGGTTATGGCAGAAGCGGCAAATTCTTCAGTCATGATTTTGCCGGTGTGAACGCAGATATTTATACCATGGCCAAGGGCATGGGCAATGGCTTCCCTGTAGCAGGTATTATCATCGCTCCGCATATCAAACCCAAACATTTTCAGCTGGGCACTACTTTCGGCGGCAATCATCTTGCTTGTGCAGCAGCACTGGCAGTGCTCGAAATAATTGAAGAAGAAAAACTGATGGGCAATGCAGTGATGGTAGGGAAATACCTTAGAGATGAACTGAACAATATTCCTGAAATTGAAAATGTAAGAGGCCGCGGATTGATGATCGGGTTTGATGTTCCTGAAGAGTTAAAGGACCTGAAGAAAAACCTGCTGTGGAATCAGCAGATATTTACCGGTGAAGCCAAGCCAAACGTTATCCGTTTGCTTCCATCCCTGGCTCTGAAGAAAAGGGATGCCGAACAATTCATCGATTCATTAAAAGAAGAAATACAAAAACTCGTCCCCACTTCAACTTCCGTAAACGAAGCATGAAATGAAGCATAATAAAATATTTATTCCATGCCCAGGGTCAATGAATATTTTATTATGCAGAATTCCATGTGGCCAGGAACAATAAATACGTGCACATGAAAAATTTTATTTCTGCCCATGATGCCGCTGACATTGACGGGCTGGTGAAAAAAGCGCTGGCATATAAAGCTGACCCTTTTAAAGATAAAACACTGGGTGCGGGCAAGCGTATCGGCTGCCTTTTTCTTAATCCCAGTATGCGCACAAGGCTAAGCACACAGATTGCTGCACAAAATCTTGGAATGGACGCCATCTTGTTCAATGTTGGCAGTGAAGGCTGGGCGCTTGAGTTTGAAGAAGAAGCGATCATGAGCGGAAATACGGTGGAACACGTTAAAGATGCTGCTCCCATTTTCGGCAAGTATTTCGATGTTCTTGCTATAAGAACTTTTCCTTCTTTAAAAAACCGTGAAGACGATTATAGTGAACTGTACATAAAACAGTTCATCAAATATGCAGGTATCCCTGTAGTAAGCCTTGAAAGCGCTACGCTGCATCCGCTTCAATCATTAACGGACATTATCACAATACAGGAACACAGCCGCCTGAAGCCGGCTGCCCACAAGCCAAAGATCGTTCTCACCTGGGCACCTCATGTGAAACCACTTCCGCAATGCGTGGCCAACAGCTTCTCCCAATGGATCAATGCCTGGGGAAAAGCTGATTTCGTGATCACACATCCCGAAGATTATGAGTTGAGTGAAGAGTTTACACAAGGAGCGACCATCACCCATAACCAGGATGAAGCTTTGAAAGATGCGGATTATGTGTATGTAAAGAACTGGAGCACTTTCAAGGATTATGGCAAGATCTATGAAAGCGATCCCCAATGGATGCTTACCAATAAAAAACTGGAGATAACCAACCAGGCGAAAGTAATGCACTGCCTACCGGTGAGAAGAAATGTAGAACTGAGTGATGAAGTGCTGGACGGGCCCAACAGCCTTGTGACCCAGGAAGCAAGCAACCGCGTATGGGCTGCCCAGGTGGTGCTGAGTGAAATACTAAAGAATAAATGAACCGTTTATTAGTCATAAAGATCAGCGGCAATATCATTGATGATGAAGTAAAGCTGTTTTCCTTCCTGAAAGAGTTTGCCGGTATCAACATCCCCAAGATACTTGTACATGGTGGCGGTAAACTGGCTACCAAACTGGCAGAAACAATGGGCGTACATCAGCAATTGGTAGATGGCCGCCGGATCACTGATGCAGAAACATTGAAGATCGTTACAATGGTGTATGCAGGTTATATCAACAAGAACATTGTAGCCCGCCTGCAATCGCACCACTGTAATGCACTTGGTCTTTGCGGTGCTGATGGCGACGCGATCCTTGCCCATAAACGCCGGCATCCTGTAGTGGATTATGGTTATGTCGGGGATGTGGATGCAATAAACACCGGGCTATTGAAAAACCTGCTCGATCAGCGTATTACTATCGTCTTTGCCCCGATCACACACGATCAGCAGGGACAGTTATTGAATACCAATGCAGACACTATCGCACAGGAATTGGCCAAAGGCCTGAGCCAAGATTTTGAAGTAAGCCTGGTTTATTCATTTGAAAAATCAGGCGTATTGCTGGATGCTGAAGATGACAGCACGGTGATACCGGAGCTTACCCCAACCTATTACAGGCAACTGAAAGAAAAAGAAAAGATCTTTGCCGGCATGATCCCTAAACTGGACAATGCTTTTACTGCCCTGAACAATGGTGTAAAAAAAGTGATCATTGGAAAAGCGGAAAATCTCGGAAAGCTCATTGATGGAAGTTCGGGAACAACCATTATAAATGAATAGCAATAGCCTATATACCTTGCAGCAGGATGCAATCGCCCTGCTGAAAGAACTGATCACTACGCCTTCCTACAGCCGCGAAGAAGATCAGACTGCAGGTTTGCTTTGCCGGTTCCTGGGCACCAGGAACATTGAACATTCCCGGGTAGGTAATAATGTGTTTGCTTTTAACCGCCATTTTGATAAAAGCAAACCTACCATTTTGCTCAACTCCCATCATGACACAGTCAAACCCAACCCACAATACACCAAAGACCCTTTCTCTGCTGTAGTGGAAGATGGAAAGTTATTCGGTCTCGGCAGCAATGATGCCGGTGGTTGCCTGGTTTCACTGATCGCCAGCTTTCTTCATTTTTACGAGCGCCCTTCGCTCCGTTACAATATTGCCTTAGCTGCTACAGCCGAAGAGGAGATCTCCGGAACCGGTGGTATTGAAAAAACGCTTCCTTATTTACCGGCTATCGATTTCGCCATTGTTGGAGAGCCTACCCAGATGCAGATGGCCGTTGCTGAAAGAGGGCTGATGGTGCTCGACTGTGTTAGCCATGGAAAAGCCGGGCATGCTGCACGCAATGAAGGTGATAATTCCATTTATAAAGCGCTAAAGGATATCGAATGGTTCAGGACCTACCAGCTTGAAAAAATATCTCCCCTGCTGGGCCCTTCCAAAATGAGCGTCACTGTTATTGAAACAGAAAATAAAGCCCATAATGTAGTGCCCGCTGTTTGCCGTTTTGTGGTAGATACAAGGATCAATGAACTGTATACCTTTGAGGAAGTGATCGATATCATCAAAACGCATGTAAGCTGCGAAGTGAAACCAAGAAGCACGCGCCTTCGCTCCACTTCCATTTCATTGGAACATCCGATCATTAAAGCCGGCATAGAACTGGGAAGAACTTATTATGGCTCACCCACCACTTCCGATAAAGCGCTGATGCCTTTTCCTGCATTAAAGATAGGACCTGGTGATTCAGCAAGAAGTCATACAGCAGATGAATATATTTACCTTTCAGAGATCAATGAGGGCATTGAACTGTACATTCATTTTCTTGAAAAGGTCGTATAGCAAAAAACTGAAACCATGAAGCTCTGGCAAAAAAATACTGCATCACTCAAAGAAGTAGAAACCTTTACTGTCGGCAAAGACCGTGAAATGGACCTCTATCTTGCACGTTTTGATGTGTTGGGTTCATTGGCACATACCCAGATGCTTGAATCGGTGAATCTGCTTACCAAAACAGAATTAACCGTTCTCCAGGCTGAGCTGAAACGTATTTATGCCCTTATCGCCAGTGGTGAATTCAAATTGCAGGATGATGTGGAAGATATCCATTCCCAGGTTGAACTATTGCTTACACAGGCATTAGGCGATACCGGGAAGAAAATACACAGCGCCCGCAGCCGCAACGACCAGGTGCTGGTAGATGTAAAACTTTTTCTCCGCAATGAACTGGAAGAACTGGTAAATAACATACAACCTCTGTTTGAACTGCTGCAAAGCCAGAGCGAAAAATATAAAGATCATTTACTGCCGGGATACACCCACCTTCAACTGGCCATGCCTTCTTCTTTTGGTTTATGGTTTGGCGCTTACGCTGAAGGACTGGTGGATGATCTGATAACAGTGAAAGCAGCATATGATATAGTGAATAAAAACCCGCTGGGTTCTGCAGCCGGCTATGGTTCTTCTTTTCCTGTCAACAGAACCCTGACCACCCGTTTACTGGGTTTTGCAGAGCTGAATTATAATGTGGTGTATGCACAAATGGGGCGCGGCAAAGCAGAAAGAATAGTAGCACAGGCTTTAGCGAATATTGCAGATACACTTGCGAGGCTGAGCATGGACGCCTGCTTATACCTTAACCAGAATTTCGATTTTATCAGCTTCCCTGCGGAGCTAACTACCGGCAGCAGCATCATGCCGCATAAAAAAAACCCGGATGTGTTTGAACTGATCCGATCGCATTGCAACAGGATCAAATCCCTGCCGAATGAGATCATGCTGATGACCACCAATCTCCCTTCTGGCTATCACCGCGATCTGCAATTGCTGAAAGAACATTTATTCCCGGCCTTCAAAACATTGAAGGATTGTATTGAAATGGCAGGATTGATGCTGTCGAATATCGAGATCAAAAAAGATATCGTCAAAGACGAAAAATATAAATACCTGTTCAGCGTGGAAGAAGTGAATAAACTGGTATTGCAAGGCATTCCATTCCGCGATGCTTACAAGCAGGTGGGTTTAAATATTGAAGCAGGTAAGTTTACCTACGATACCAATATTCATCATACACATGAAGGGAGTATTGGAAATCTGGGCACAGAAAAAGTGAAACAGCAAATGGATGCTGTGATCAGCTCCTTTGCATTCGAAAAAGTGCATGCCGCTATCGACGCGTTGCTGAAGCCGTGATCAGTACGTTTTCCGGTCCTGCCTGTGCATAAACCGGTGCCTGAGTTCTTCAGGAAGTTCCGCCCAGCCAAATTGTGTATACAGTCCATGGGCGTCGCGTGTTCCCAGCACCCATCTCCGCAATCCCTGCAATTCCGGGTGGGCATGAATGGACTCCATCAACCATTTAGATAAGCCCTTTCCGCGATAGCTTTCCAGCACAAACACGTCTGCCAGGTAAGCAAAAGTTGCCTGGTCGGTGATCAGTCTCCCAAAACCAACCTGTTGCTGTTGATGATAGATCCCAAAGCAAAGTGAATGTTCAATGGATTTCTCCACCAGTTCCCTTGGGATATTCATTGCCCAGTATGATTCTTTGGAGAGGTACCCGTGAATTATATCCAGGTTCAGCAAAGACCTGTCTGTACTGATCAGGAAATCATTTTTTCTTACTTCGTAAGGTCCCATTTTACAAACCGTATTTATCAACCAGGTAAATCAAGGCTGCCATATTCACAGCGCCCAGTTCAAGTTCGCGCTTATTCACGTTCTCAAACACATCATTGCGGGAATGGTGTATATCAAAATAACGTTGTGAGTCGGGGTTCAATTCTGCAACAGGTGTTCCGAATGTGCGGTTGAGCGGTCCTATATCTGCACCACCACCATCGCGTGTAAGATCACTGGCACCATAAGGCTCCAGCAACGGCTTCCAGGAAAGGATTTTCTGAAACTGCGCATCTGATACAGTAAAGCCGAATCCGCGTGGTGTAAAACCACCGGCATCACTCTCAAGGGCGAAAACATGTTTCTCATTTTTAGCTTTGGCTTCTGCTGCATATTTCGTTCCGCCTCTCAAGCCGTTTTCTTCATTGGCAAACAATACAAAGCGGATCGTTCTTTTCGGTTGGTAGCCAAGCGCTACAAGGCTGCGCAGTATTTCCATCGTTTGTACGCAACCGGTGCCGTCATCATGCGCTCCTTCACAATTGTCCCAGCTATCGAGGTGGCCGCCAATGGTAATGATCTCATCGGGGTAAGTGCTGCCTTTCAGTTCACCAATCACGTTATGACCGATGGTATCAGGAAGAAAATGTCCATTTGTTTTCAGTGATACGCTAACAGGTTTTGTTTTCAGCAACGTACTCAGTTCATCAGCGTCTTTTAATCCAATCGCAACTGCAGGCAGTTTGGGATATGCAGAATCGTAACGGGTAGAACCTGTATGCGGATTATTATCCGTACTGTGGCTCATGCTGCGAACGATTACACCAACAGCTCCGTATCTGGCAGCCTGGCTTGGGCCCTGGCCGCGGTATTTTACCGCATCGCTATAAGCATTGAAGGTTTTGACGAAGTTGGGATTGAATTTATAATTATAGAAAACGATCTTTCCTTTTACCTGGTCTTTCTTTTCTTCCAGGTCAGCAAATGATTTTACTTCTACCACTTGTGCTTTCAATCCTTTGGGGCCGGTGCCAATGGAATTGCCAAGGGCAACAATATCAAGGGTCTTTTTTATTTTTTTCCCATTGTCATATTCTGCGCTCGCTTCATCTTTACCGCCTCTCACCCAATGCGGCACCATGCATTCCTGCAGCCAGGTATTGGCCGCACCTGATTCTTTCATGGTTTTAGCGCCCCATGCTTCTGCTTTCACCATACCGGGCGAACCGGCAAGCCGGCCACCGATCTGTTTGGTAAGCACGCGGAGATTTTCATAAGCCTTGCTGTTCTGAAGTATTTCATCGGCTATCTTACGGATCATCAGGGAATCATCCTGGGCCGGAAGGATTTGGGCTACTAATAAAAAACTTAGTAGAAAAAGAAATGCTCGCATTGCAGTAGAAATTTTTTCTTAAAGATAAAAGTTAAAGAGCAAGGAAGAAAGATTTAAGATAAACGTCAAACCTTAGTGCCTTAAAACTGTTACCTTAGGTGCTGCCGGGCAAAGCTCAACAGACCGGGGCGGCCATATTAACTTATAATCATACAAATGCGTATCGGAATCGTTTGCTACCCTACATTTGGCGGAAGCGGTGTTTTGGCGACAGAACTCGGCAAAGCTTTGGCTCAAAAAGGCCACCTTGTCCATTTTATTACTTACCAGCAGCCCGTCCGTTTATCCGGGTTCATTCCCAATATATTTTATCATGAAGTGCAGGTACCTACCTATCCGCTTTTTGATTATCCCCCTTACGAAACGGCTTTGGCCAGCACCATGGTGGATGTGATCAAGAACAATAACCTGGACCTCCTCCATGTGCATTATGCCATTCCCCATGCTTCAGCGGCCTTTATGGCCAAGCAGATCCTGGCGAAGGAAGGGAAGCATATACCCGTGATCACTACTTTACATGGCACCGACATCACCCTGGTGGGAAGAGATAAAACATATGCACCTGTGGTAGCGTTCTCGATCAACCAAAGCGACAGCATCACTGCTGTATCGAAAAACCTGCGTGATGAAACTTTCAAAACGTTCTGTATCGAAAAAGATATAGAGGTGATTTACAATTTCGTGGATGTAAAACGTTTTGTCCGCAAACCGATCGATGCATTCCGGAAAGTGATCGCGCCCAATGGAGAGCGGATACTTTTACATGCTTCCAATTTCCGTAAGATAAAACGTGTGCAGGATGTGGTGAAGGTTTTTAACGAAGTACAAAAACATATTCCTGCCAAGCTTCTTTTTGTTGGCGATGGACCTGAACGATCCACAGCAGAAGATCTTGCAAGGGAATTAAATATCAGTGATGAGATCCGGTTTGTGGGCAAGCAGGAACAAATGGAAGATATTCTCGCTATCGCTGATCTTTTTCTGCTCACCTCCGATTATGAAAGCTTTGGCCTGGCAGCACTGGAAGCAATGGCAGCAGGGGTGCCGGTAGTATCAACCAATGCCGGCGGTTTAACGGAAATAAATATCAATGGTGAAACCGGCTATATGGCCAATGTCGGCGATGTGGTGACCATGAGCCAACAATCCTTAGCTATTCTTAAAGACGATAAAACGCTGAAAGGTTTTAAAGAAAGGGCAGCGGCGCATGCAAAGAAATTCGATATACATACGATCGTGCCGCAGTATGAAAAACTGTATGAACAGTTTCTTCAGCCTGCTATCTCCTGAGCCAGGGAGCTGGATTCACATTCTTTGCTTCGATTAGCAGCATAAAGTCAATCCTTCCGCTGGAGCCATCGTCTGAATCACCGGCACGGCCGATCACCTGTCCGCGTTTTACAGTTGCACCCTTAGATACATTTACACCGGAAAGATTACTGTAAGAAGTATAGTATTTACCATGCCTGATAATGATCGCTGCACCATCGCCATAGTTGTGCACGGCTGAAACCACTCCGTCAAATACGGCTTTTACCTGAGCGCCTGAACGGGTGCCGATGGTAAGACCGGGATTATCATCCCTGAGTTTGGTGCCTTCAATGGTATAGGGGCCAAAAGGTATGCTTACAAATCCATTATCAACCGGCCAGGGAAGCTTTCCACGGCTATTGCCGAAATCGGTACCAAGCTCAATATCTTTTGCATTCAACTCAAGATAACTTTCAGGCTTTTTAGCAGGTGCTGTTGCGGCAACAGAAGGACTGGTTGCAGCAGGTTTGCCTGGTGTAGGTGTTGCTGATGCATTTCTTGCTTTTTCTTCTTCGGCTGCTTTCTTGGCAGATGCTAATCTTGCCGTTTCTTCTTTCTTGGCTGCTTCAATTTCGCGGCGAATGATGGCTGCGATCGCATTCTGAATATCCCTGTCACGTTTTTTCTTGACTGCTATTTGCTTTTGCAGGTCTTTCTCCTGCGATTTTAATCCGGATACGATATGATCTTTTTCCTGGCGTTGATCTGCGAGTGCTTCCCTTTCCTTTGTCTGCGTTTTCAATGCATCATTCTTCTGCTGTTTCCTGACAAGTTGCTGCTGCTGGCGTTTAGCGATCAGTTCCTGTGTTTCATGAATGGTGTTCACCTGTTTTTCCCTGTAAGCCCTGTAGCTTTTCAGGTAGGAAATGCGGCGGACGGCATCATTAAAACTGGTGGCGGAAAAAATAAAATTGACGTAGTTGAAACTGCTGCGGTTTTTATATGCATACACTACGGTGCGGGCATATTGTGATTTAAGCGTGTCCAATTGTTTCTGCAACCGGTATATTTCCAGATTGCTGAGATACATATCGTCGTCAATGATCTTAAGTTCTTTGTTGATACTGGTGATGTAACGTTCCTGCAGGGAGATCTTACGCTTGAGCATGTTCAACTGGGCAAGGGATTGGTTCTTTTCACCTTTCACCCTGTTATATACGTCCTGGATCTCTTTCAACTCGCCCTGGATGTCTTTTCTTTCTCTTTCCAGTTCTTCCTTATTGTTGGTTTGCTGGGCCATGGTCCAGCTTATTGCAGCAAAGAAAAGCAGGGTAGTCAGCAGGTATTTTTTCATGTCAAGATTTTTGGACTTTGTCCGCCGCAGCTTTAGTGAAGGCGGATCCCCTTTCGCTAAAGCTTCAACAGATAAAGAAATTATAACGAAACAAGGGCTCTAAAATTTTATCCCTTAATCCCTTTTATAGTTTTTCGGCACATTAAAGGGGAAGCTTAACGTTTCATTAAAGTCATACGACTTGAAATCCAGCTTGATGTCCAGTTTTCCCTTCTCAGCCACCGTGATCCGGCGCCTGGTGGAAAAATCGACCCCTTTTTTGTTCTCATAGTCCGTGTAACTCAGGTTGCAGGTACGGCTCCGGTTGATATCAATATCGTCCAGCTTGCTGTTCTCAATTTTATAGGCGGCATTCAGTGTGAGCAGGCCTTTGAACCAATCGCCTATGCTCAGCAGTGATACGGAGTTGTTGCCCGACCGGGAATAGGAAATGATATTACTATCCAGGAATACAGGGTTGCCGATGAGTATCTCCTGCAGGGAATGAAGCGTAAGCGGCAGGGCTGTTACTTCCTGCAGGTAAGCCACACTGCGGGCGGTATATGTTTTATCCTGCTTATTGAGGATCTTCACAGAGTCTCTTGTGATATAGGCTCTCAACCCTTCAATACCAAAGATGGCGGTAATGGAGATCCAGATGGCACTGTCCTTATACATGCGAAGATTGGCGTTCACATCATACTTCTTACCATCAGAGCCCTGGTAATCCACGTTGATCTTTGCGGAAAAAGTGGTGAAGTCCAGTTGAGCGGCTTTCATATTAGCCACTGCTTTATGGATGAAGGCCAGTGTATCTTCTCTTGAATGATCTGCAGGGGGATTAACTACCAGGCTGGTATCTCTTTTATTGGAGATCACCGTTTGTATTTTCCGGGTTGACCGGCAGGAAGCCATTAATAAAATAGCTGCTACTAAAACAAGCGTTATCCTCATTCTTGAATTTATGGTTTATTGCTTACCGGTATGGCCGAATCCACCTGCACTTCTTACAGTGCCGGCAATTTCTTCCACCGGTTTCCATTGTACCTGCTCCACGGTTTGCACTACCATTTGTGCAATCCGGTCGCCGTGATGTATGACTTGTTCTTCCTGGGAAAGGTTTATTAAGATCACTTTTATTTCTCCCCGATAGTCCGCATCAATCGTGCCGGGCGTATTGAGGCAGGTAATTCCCTGTTTGATAGCCAGTCCGCTGCGGGGCCGGATCTGGGCTTCGTACCCCTGGGGCAATTCGATAAACAGTCCGGTGGGGATCAATGTCCTTTCCAGCGGTTGCAGGGTCTGGGGTATATCCAGGTTGGCCCTGATATCCATGCCGGAAGAGCCGGTAGTGGCATATTCAGGCAGTGCGTTGGATGATTTATTGATGATCTTGATCTCGATTGTAGGCATGGGCGCAAAGATAAAGGGATTAGGTATTTGATTGTTCGTTGGAGTGCCCGATGATCGGTGGCCGAGTGGTCAACGTTTTTCCAGCAACACCGTCGCATACGCCATCAACCCTTCTTCCCTTCCTACAAAGCCCATCTGCTCCGTGGTAGTGGCTTTGATGGAAACATCCTTAATGGTGAGCCCTGTTATTCCGGCAATGGTCTCCTGCATTTGGGCAGCATACGGTTTTATTTTGGGAGCCTGCAGGCAAAGCGATGTATCTATATTGACGATCTTATATCCTTCTTTCTGAATAAGCGCTACTGTTTTCTGCAAAAGGATCTTGCTGTCAATTCCTTTATAAGCCGGGTCTGTATCGGGAAAATGAACACCGATATCACCCAGGGCCAATGCGCCTAACATTGCATCGCAGATCGCATGAAGCAATACGTCGGCATCACTATGGCCAACAGCACCTTTTGCGTGGGGAATCTTTACACCGCCGATCCAAAGCTCCAGGCCGGGAGCGAGTTGATGAAAGTCAACGCCTGATCCTATTCTGTATGACATGGCGCAAAGATAAGTCAGAAGAGAGTATCGCCAAGAGCGCAAAGATTACGCGAAGGGCGCCACGTTGCATTATACCTTCTTTAAAAATCTTCGATCCCTCTTTAAAAAAAGAAAGCGCTTCTGATCAGAAGCGCTTTTACTAAATTATTTTTTCAACTACTCATTACTTCCTCCGCCATCTCCGTCAAGATCAAACAACACAGAGAAACGCATGGTGTTGGAAAGCGGGTTTTGCGTAACACCACTTCCTGAAGGAGCAAGATAAGAGAAGTTTAAACCGAAAATATTGTATTTAAGGCCCAGGCCTGCTGTGAAATAACGGCGGTTGCCGCGGGACTTATCTTCATAATAATAACCGGCACGAAGTGCAAACTGGTTGTTATACCAGTATTCTGCACCGAGCGACACGTTGGCCTGACCAGGAAAATCGCTGAATGATTTGAACCAGCTGCTGACAGGACCTTGTTTACGGTAATCATCGATCTGCTGCTGGGTTGGAGGATTGCCTTCCAGTGTTGGCACCAGCAGTTTATTCAGATCAAGACCGATCATGATCTTGTTTTGCTCATCAAAGCTTTTATTCCAGGTTGCACCAATACCAAAATTGGCAGGAATAAAATCTTTCTGATTGGCATTGCTGGTATAAGAAATTTTAGAACCCAGGTTGGTCAATGCTGCACCGAAAGTGAAACCGTTACCAGCTTCTGTTTTGTTATCGTAATACAAACCGATATCACCTGCTACAGCATTACCTGCTTTATAACTAGAACCTGTAGAAGGAACGCCATTGGTGAGGTCGGAATTGATATAGCGCAGGGCCACACCCAAACCGAACTTATCAGACAGTTTGCGTGAATAACCTGCATCTATGCTGAACTCTCTTGGTTTGCCATTACCCCAGGAGTTACCTGCACCGTCGGTGAACTGGATATTACCCAGGCTGAAATAACGGAGGCCTACATTGATAGCCTGATCGTCAGCAAATTTATAATAGCCGGAAAGGGAAGCGAGGTAAACGTCATTCACCAACTGTTTCAACCAGGGAGTATAGGTTGCAGCTACGCCGCCTTTTGATTCATTGAAAGCAACTTTGCCCATGTTCCAGAAACCGGAAGAGGCATCAGGTGAAGTAGCCAATCCAAGATCACCCATACCACCTGCGCGGGCATCCGGAGAAATGCGCAGAAAAGGAACCGCCGTTGTGACCACATTAATTTTATCCTGTGCTCTTGCTGTAGAAAGTATGCCGCTAAAGATCAACAAAGAAGCGATCAGTTTTGAAGCAGTCAGTCTCATTGATAGTGTGTTTTGCATTAATGTAAATAAAGTAATTAAGTTTTGGTTTAAAACAGGGATAAAATATTGGCTTTTATACTATTAGGCCTTAAAAAATCACCAGTTTTTCTATTTTTTCCTTTTTTGATTTACCGGGAACGATTACGGAGAGCTTATAGAGGTATACACCCCGTCCGATTTTCTGTCCATACTGGTCACGTCCGTCCCAATCCAGTTCACTTGAACGATTGCCGGGGGTATTTATTGTCCGTTCGATCATTTTTATTATCCTGCCTGAAACAGTAAAAATCTGCACTCTTACCAACAGGTTCTGCCCCGGTTTATTATGCTCAAACCAGAACTGTGTATTTGTAGTGAACGGATTGGGGTAATTCAGCACATGACTGATCTCAAGATCTTCATCTTTGGCCACTACAAAATCAAGCAATACCTCTTTTGAGTTATTCAATACATCCCAGGCTTTGATCTTTAATGTATGTGTGCCGGGCTCAAGGTCGGTCAATTGAAAACGGACTGTTCCCTGCTGATAACTGTCCTGGTCACTCTGATAAAAATCATTCAGCACAAAATAGCGGTTGTTGTCATTGTCCAATGTGGCCACAATATCATGCCCGATGCCGGTGCCTACTGTATTGATGCCTGAGCTGTCTGATAACTTCAACAGTAAAACCGGGTTTTCATTGGTCATTCCGCCATTCACAAACCGTTCATCATTCAGATAGGCTTTGATCTCCGGTCCGTTTTTATCATCACTGCCGGCATTGGCACTGCCGCCTACTATGAAATTGCTGAAATACCCTGTTCCATCTTTCACGCCGTTCTCTGCATACAGGCTGAGCTTACCATTGCCATATTGGTAATTGATATCTTTCGGCACTTTGAACGTAAAAGAAAAACGTCCGTTTGCAACAGAAGCTTTCCCTTTGAACAACTGGTTGGTTTGTGTGGTGAATGTAGCAGGTTGACTGCCGGGATCATTAGCAAGAGTGGTTACCTGCCGTGGTTTGTCGAACACGGTAGGATAAATATTCCCGTTGAAGTCTGTAAGCAGGTTTCCCTGCATATCCGTTACTTCTCCTTCTATGATTATTTTCTCTGTTGCCTGAAGTGTATCCACCTGCGAAACCGGCCGGCCATTAATACTCACCGGGCGGGCCTGTATGGCTGGAAATGCAAGTGTCATGGCAGGATCGCCAAGCAGGGTGAACTTGCGGTTATTGGTAATATCACCCGAACTCTGATAAGTAAAATTCTTGGCTTCACGTACTGCATCTCCCAGGCTGCGATAGCGGCCGTTGGCATCGGGCTGAAGGGCAAACTGCAGATAGTTATTGTTCATGATGCGGTTGCTGAATGCAAACACAATGCGGGTAGTGGTCATTAAAGCAATGGCACCTGTATTGGGTCTAAGTAGAATATTTTCTCCGAGAGAATTGACATAGGGATTATCATAAGGTGCAAAGTCGCAGGTGGCAGTAATGAACAAAGGAAGCCTGTTGGGATTATTCCAGCTGTTCACCATTTCCTGGTCCAGTATGGTTTCTTCTGTCAGCCTGCCAGGACCGCCATGCCCGGTAAAATTCCACATCAGCACTCCATTATACACCTGGTTATTGATCGCCTGGTTCACCTGCGGATAGCGGCTTCCACCTGAGCCGCTTTCCTGCTGAAACGCATCCAGGTATATTTTCTGCTGATCAAACACAGGCGCTACTGAAGAAACTGTTGCCGTCACCGTTTCTGCATCCTGCAAATGAAGGTTCTGATCTTCATCATCTGCAATGAATAAAAGATTATTTCTCCAGGGGCCGAAACTTTTGGCATTGAAATAAGCTTCGAGCTTATCTACAAAATTCTTTGCTTCCGTGTTATTCTTTGCAGGCACACGACCGATGCCGATATCCAGGGTATTGATCACGATACCGGAATTGATATCTTCATTATCCTCCAAAAAACCATAAAAATCATCAGAAGCATAAGAGTTCAGTACATCCAGTGAGATATTGTTTTCATATGCAGGAACAAAATTCGTGTTGCCCGTCAGGCGATCCCGATAATCATAAGAAGCATCACCAAACAACAGAAGATAACGCGGACGGTTGGCCGGATCGACTCCATACTTATCAAAATACATTTTTACATAGTCCCTGATAGCAACAGGGTCAGGGCTGCCGCTTGCAAACTCTGCATACACCTGCTCAGTGGTAGCTACCACCACTCTTAATCCGTTGCGCTGGCGATGATGCTGCGCAAGCCGCTGCGCTTGCTCCAGAAAAAGCGGGTAGGTAACAATGATATAGTCTGCCGGCGCACTTGCATGCAGATCCTGGCCTGCAACACGGCCAACCGGAACAGGTGTTAAAAATCCCTGCCCGTTAAAAGCTATATACTCCCGCAGCCGGCCGCAGTCATTCACGAAACGGAAGGTGCTTCCATCCATACTGCCGGGCATCTTTACCGGGGAAAGCGGATCAGTAATATCCCAAACCTGTGTGGCGGAAGTTGCTCCATTGATAAGAAATTCGCCTGTATGGTTTCCTACCGAAAGCCAGTCGCGGAATGGCAACTGGTTCACTGCACTGAGCGAAAGCTGCTGCCTGAAGAATGCTTCAAACCAGTTGAGCCACCCCTGCGCATTCACACTGCCGGGTGCATAAGTGTAACTGATACTGTTTACAGAAGCCGATGCAGGAGCGGTATTGAGTGAAGTGGCTTCACGGGCAAAAAGATCATAGGCGCCTGTGCCTATCGGCGGCAGGTTGATCTGCCCGCTGGGAACACCACTGATCGCCACTGAAAAACTGCTGCCGACGCCGGCCGAGCGGCTGATGCAGTGCGTACGCAACTGCAGGGGTGAACCGGATAAAATATTGGGTATTCCGAGCGGAAAGTCCCGGGTGAGTACACGCCCCGGCATAGCCGAAAACTCTTCTCCATACCATTCCCTGCCGCTATTCAGGAAATTGACGGTGTCCAGTTCATGAAAATATCGTCCGGAAAAACTGGTAATGGTGAGGTCGGGATTGCCTGCTGACGGGGCGTCGGCGATCCGCTTACCCTGGCCCCCGACACTTAGGAAATAGTACGATTTATCGCTATAAAGGTTTTTCTGGTGTGTAAACCGCTGGTTGGCCGAATCTTTGATCCAGTTATCGGGGCCGTTGGCATAGAAAAGAATATAGTCGCTGCCGTTCAGTACGCCATCATTGCCATCCGCTACCTGGACCGCATTTTCGGTAAGATCATCCGTCCAGGGAGCATTATTTGCTTCAGCGAGCATGGCACCGCCATTTCCGAAAAGCCGGATGGCACCGGAAGGCAGGTTGGAGGTATTGATGCCGAGGCTGCTGAGAAAGGGAATATCGATTTTGTAGATGCCCGGAGCCGTTACAGCAATTTTGTAAAAATTGCCGGCTGCCAGCACAGATGAAGGCTTGTATTGCCGCTGGGCATGGGCATTGAAAATGATGCCCAGCAAACAGGTCACAAGCAGTTGTTTTTTCCCTAGCAGCATAGCAATAACCCCTTGATTTTATGGGGGATTAACGAAGTAAAAAAAGTATTTATGCTAAAAGGCATTTTACCCAAAGTGTTTATATTCGCAATCCCGGTAGTAAAATTTAATCGGCGGACAATAATTTTACCTCATACCGCGTTAAATTTATTCCAATTCATAGGTTTATGCAAAAAACAATGAAAGTGAAAAACTTAGTAATCCTCCTATCCTGTGCGGTGCTCATGTCTTCGTGCAATCTGTTCAAGAAGAAATCCGCTAAATCGGATGTAACCGGCTGGAATTATAATGATAAGAATATGGGTGGCTACCAGGTAGCCAAGGCCAAAGATCAGCAAACAGGTCCGGGCCTTGTGTTTGTACAGGGTGGTACCTTTACAATGGGCCAAACAGACGAGGATGTGATGTCTGACTGGAACAATATCCCCCGCCGGGTATCAGTTCCCTCATTTTATATTGACCGCACGGAGGTTGCCAACGTGCATTACCGCGAATACCTGTACTGGCTCGCAAAAGTGTTTGATCCTTCCGATCCGGTCAACCAACCCATTATTGATGGAGCTATGCCTGATACGCTTGTATGGCGTAGCGAGTTGAGCTATAATGAACCCATGGTAGAATATTATTTCCGCCACCCGGGTTTTAACTACTACCCTGTAGTAGGTGTTACCTGGAGACAGGCTACTGATTTTTGCCTGTGGAGAAGTGATCGTGTGAATGAAGGTATTCTTATGGAAAAAGGCTATATCAACAAGCAAAGCCTGATGGGCCAGCAAGGCAGCAACAATTTCACGACCAAATCTTACCTGCTTGATCTTTATCAAACCGCTCCTGGCAAAACGGCTACTTCCAAAAAGAACAGCCTGAAAACGCCACAAGGCCAGCCCCGTACAAAAGTGACAATGGAAGACGGGTTCCTGCTGCCTGATTACCGCCTGCCTTTTGAAGCTGAATGGGAATATGCGGCTTATGGTCTGATCGATCAGAACCCACGCCCCAGCAAAAAAGAAGGTAAACGTGGTGAGGAGTTGCAATCCAACAAACAGATCTATCCCTGGTCACAAAATGTGAACGGACTGCGCGATACCCGTCACGGAAGCTGGCAGGGTCAGTTCCTGGCCAACTTTAAACGTGGTTCAGGTGATAACGCCGGTGTGGCTGGTGGTCTGAACGACCGGGCTTTCTACACTGCTGATGTAAAATCTTTCTTCCCCAACGGCTTCGGTCTTTACAACATGGCCGGCAACGTAAGCGAATGGGTACAGGACGTGTACAGGCCTCTTTCAACTATGGACTTT
The DNA here is from genome assembly GCA_001898405.1 of Sphingobacteriales bacterium 44-61. Lineage (GTDB taxonomy): Bacteria > Bacteroidota > Bacteroidia > Chitinophagales > Chitinophagaceae > Terrimonas_A. The sequence goes on along the minus strand of MKTW01000016.1, from coordinate 26,290 downwards.
GATGATATGCCTGCTCCTTATCGTGGTAACAATTTCCAGAAGATCTATAAGAATGCAGACGGCGAAGCAGAGATCAATGATACAACCGGCCGTGTAAGAATGGTGGCTGTAACAGATGAAGAAAGCAAAAACCGCCGCAACTATCAGCGTGGTAATGTGATCAACTATCTCGATGGTGACACTGCATCACAGGCTGCATATGGTTATGGTATGACTACCCTGATCAGTGATAAATCAAGAGTGTACAAAGGTGGTAGCTGGAACGACCGCGCTTACTGGCTGAGCCCCGGCACACGCCGCTTCCTGGAAGAAGACCAGGCGCTGAGCACACTCGGTTTCCGTTGCGCAATGGACCGCATGGGAAGCCCTGAAGGTAATGGCCGCAAAGTTGGTCAGCAATTCCCGACCAAAAGACAAAGAAGATAATCAACTTTCAATAAGCTTAAGACCCTCCGCAAAAACGGAGGGTTTTTTATTACTATCCAACCTATTTTTGTTGTATGTCAATAGAACGGTTATACGAGATCTACCAGCAATATCCATCTGTGCAAACAGATACACGGAAGCTGAAAGCAGGCGATATTTTCTTTGCATTGAAAGGCGGGAATTTTAATGGAAACAGTTTTGCCGCCAAAGCCATTGAAGCCGGCGCAGCCTGTGCCGTGATCGATGAAAAGGAATTTGAAATACCGGGCAAAACATTTCTTGTTGCGGATGTGCTGGAAGCATTACAGCAACTGGCCCGGCATCATCGCGAGCAATTCAATAACCTGCCTGATGGCAGACGGGTGCCATTCCTGGCCATTACCGGGAGCAATGGAAAGACCACCACCAAGGAATTGATCCATGCCGTGCTTTCCACTACTTACAAAACGTATACAACAGAAGGCAATCTGAATAATCATATCGGCATTCCCCTCACCCTGCTTAAAATAAAAATGGATGCAGAAATAGCCGTGATTGAAATGGGCGCCAATCATCAAAAAGAAATAGCCGGTTATTGCGAATATGCGCAACCTACCCACGGGTTGATCACCAATGCAGGCAAAGCCCACCTGGAAGGGTTTGGAGGAATTGAAGGTGTAAGAAAAGGAAAAGGAGAATTGTTTGATTATCTGCGGACGCTTGCCCATGGTTTTGCATTGGTAAACTGGGACTATGAATACCTGCATGAAATGAGCAAGGGTATCAGCGGTATCATTAAATATGGAACGCATGGCGATGCACATGTGATCGGTACTATCCGGGAAAGCGATCCTTTTCTGCAAGTGGCCATCCAGCAAGGCATCAACGAAAAGATCATCGGCACACAACTGGTAGGCGATTATAACCTGCCTAATGTGCTTGCTGCTGTTACGGCGGGCAAGCTTTTCAAAGTGTCTGATGCACTGATTAAAAAAGCCATTGAAAATTATATTCCTTCCAACAGCCGGTCGCAACTGATCGAAAGAGGAAGCAATAAGATCATTCTGGACGCATACAATGCCAACCCCAGCAGCATGAAACTGGCCATTGAAAATTTCGCACGCCTGCAGGCCGATAATAAAATACTGATGCTGGGAGGTATGGCAGAATTAGGTGAAGAAAGCCTGCAGGAGCATATCTCTATTATTGACCTGATCAAACAATACCCCTGGAAAGAAGTGGTACTTGTAGGTGGTGATTTCCTGAAAACCCAGCATCCGTTTCTCCGGTTTGAAAAAGCAGCACAGGCACGCCAATGGTGGCAGGAGCAAAAATTTGAAAACGCTTATGCACTTATCAAAGGCAGTCGCAGCATGCAAATGGAAAAAATACTGGAGTAATAAAAACAATAATGGAAATTCTCGGATACCTCGCTTCTGTACTCATCGGCATTTCATTGGGAATGGTGGGCAGTGGTGGCTCCATTCTCACGGTGCCTGTACTGGTATACCTCATGTCGGTGAACCCGCTACTGGCTACGACGAGTTCATTGTTTATCGTAGGCGCTACCAGTTTGATCGGCGGATTAAGGTCGTATGGAAAAAAGCTGGTGAATTTTAAAGCAGTAACTGAATTTGGCATCCCTTCTATTTTTTCCATTTTCCTCACCAGGCATTATTTGCTGCCTGCATTGCCTGATCATTTATTTTCCATTGGAAAAATACAGGTACATAAACCCATGTTCCTGATGGTGATCTTTGCCCTGCTGATGCTGGTAGCTTCCGTTTCCATGATACGCAGCAGCCAAAGGGAAGAATGGTTGAGTGCTGAAGCAGAAAGCGAACATACTTACCAGGCCATTCCATTATTATTGCTGGGCTTGCTTATTGGCGTTATCACCGGTTTGCTGGGAGCAGGCGGTGGTTTTCTGATCATTCCAACACTGGTGATTTTTCTTAAGCTGCCAATGAAAACAGCGGTGGGCACTTCCCTTCTGATTATTGCCATCAACTCCTTATTCGGCTTTCTTTTCAGTTTAAAACAATTTGAGTATGACTGGTCCTTAATGCTCTCTTTCACAGCTTTATCCATTGCCGGGCTGCTTATTGGAAGCAGGCTTGCCGACAGGATCCCTGGCTCTTCCTTAAAAAAGGGATTCGGATGGTTTATACTAATAATGGGTATATATATCATTGTGAAAGAGATATTCCTGGAACATATTTAAGGAAACTTTTCTTTATGTTCTCTGCCATGAAAAGCCGACCTTTGCAAAAAATTACCCTTCACAGATGTCAGAAAAAACTATAAACCGGGGGTACTTCGTTTCAGCACTTGGTTGCCGCTGCCCCCGATGCAGGCAAGGCAAGCTTTTCAAATATCCAGTCAGTATCAACCTCAAAAAGAATATGACCATGAACCGAACTTGCACTGTTTGTGGTCAGCCTACAGAAATTGAAGTAGGTTTTTATTATGGCACCAGCTATGTAAGTTATGCTTTGACGATCGCTTTGAGCGTAGCCAGCCTGATAGTCTGGTGGGTCTTTATCGGCCTGTCGGTAAATGATAACCGCTTCTTCTACTGGATGGGGATCAATGCCGTTTTCCTGATCATTCTCCAACCCTGGCTGATGCGGTTAAGCCGCAGCCTTTGGATCTCCTGGTTCGTCCGCTATGACCGGGACTGGAAACACACCAAACCGGGCGATGCATCGGAGAGGTTGAACCTGGATCAGGGCACCAACTGGTAAAAGCGCGAATAATGCTAATTTATACAAATGACGTGAGTTAATAAAGAAGCCGCGAATGACACGAATTCGTGCTATTCGCGGCTTCTTTATTAACTCACGTCATTCGGATTCATTAGCGCCATTCGTGTTAATAGCTCATTTCGTCTAGCTTTACTTTCCCCTTGAACGTCCAGAACACAAAGCTTGTGTACAATGCTACCAGCGGTGTTCCTATCAATGCGATCAGCAATAATATCTTCATTGTTTTTTCTGAAGCAACTGCGTTATGAATAGTGATGCTGTTGGCTGCATCATTGGTAGCGTATAGCAGGTTAGGGAAGACTTCTATCGCTACCATAATGAGCAATGAGGCAATAGTGACACAGGAACTGGCGAATGCATGCCGGTATTTTCCTTTATTCAACATGCGGGGGATATTAGCGATTGCCAGCATCATGATCAAAGGGAAGATAAAGAACTGGGGATTGGATTTGATCCGGTCGCTTAGGTGCGGGATATACAGAAGGGTATACACTGTAGTGATCGCAAAGCTCATCACAAAGAAAACAGTGAAGTTTTTGGCAAGGATAGTGAGTTTGGTATATAAACGGTTTTCCGTTTTCATGGCAAGGTAGATGGCTCCATGCATCATAAACAGCGCTAAGGTCGTGACCGCTACCAGGATGGAAAAAGGATTGAAGAAACTAAGCCAGTTGCCGGTAAATTCTTTCTGATCATTCAAGGGCAGGCCAAGCGCAACATTTCCCAGCATCAACCCCAACGAGAGCGCGATCACAATACAGGCAAATGAATACACAAAATCCCAGCTAAGCCTCCAGAGGCGGCCAGGTTCCTTGCTCCGGAACTCAATGGCCACTGCACGCCATATTAAGCCGATAAGAAAAATAAAAAAGGGGATATAAAATGCTGAGAAGATAGCAGCATACGCTACCGGGAACCCGGCAAATAAAGCACCACCTCCAATTACCAGCCATACTTCATTCCCATCCCAGATCGGTCCAATAGCATTTAATGCTATGCGCCTGCTTTGTTCTTTTTTTAAGAAAAGATGCAAAGCGCCTGCACCAAGGTCAAAGCCATCCAGGATGGCATACCCTGATATAACGGCTCCGAAAACCAGGAACCACCATACGTTGTAATCCAAACCGAGAAAACTGCCCATATGATAATATTTTAGCCGTGTTGAAGAATTGGGTTATCTCTTTTACTTCCTTCATCAATCACCTCTTTGGTGTTATAATCCACCGGCCCGTGTTTAATTTTTTTGTTCAGCAGATAAAGGAACAGGATAAACAGGATGGTATACACCAGCGTGAACAGGATCAGAGAAAAAAGAACTTGCTGTGCCTGCACATTTTTCGATAATCCATCTGAAGTACGCAGCAGCCCATATACCACCCAGGGCTGTCTTCCCATTTCTGCAGTGAACCAGCCCACCTGGTTACCGATCTGTGGCAAAAGAACGGCCCAGGCAAACACCAGCATCAGCCATCTTTTATCAAACAGTTTCCCTCTCCACCACAACCATGATGCATATACAGTGAGGGCGATCAGGATCATTCCTATTGATATCATGATATGGTAAAACTGGAAAACAGCATTCACCTGGCCTGGCCGGTCTTCCGGTTTAAAAGCATTCAGTCCTGTGATCGGCGCTTTGAAGTCCTGGTGCACAAGAAAGGAAAGCCCACCAGGGATGGCCAGTCCGCTTGTTTTCTGTTCCTTATCATTTACCCAGCCAAAGAGGTACATATCTGCAGCGGCACTGCTATCATAATGTCCTTCCATAGCAGCCAGTTTGGCCGGTTGATTCTTTGCCACTCCATCAGCACTGCTATGTCCTGAAATAAGCTGGCATAAAGAACTGATGAGTGCCACAGTCAATGCTATTTTAAAAGCAGGCTTTGCAATTTCCAGGTGTTTCTTTTTCAGGATATAATAGGCATTCACACTTAATACGAGGAATGAACCGGCGAGAAAAGCGCCCAACCATGTATGTGTAAGGCGATCAACACTCGAAGGGTTGAATACCATGGCCCAGAAATCAGTGATCTCCGCCCGCGCATTCATCCCTTCCCCCACAATATGATATCCAGCCGGTGTTTGCTGCCAGCTATTGGCCACCACGATCCATACGGCACTGAACATCGAGCCAAGGAATACCATCACGGTAGCAAAGAAATGCACTTTAGGCCCCACCCTGTTCCATCCAAATAAAAGGATACCAAGAAAACCGCTCTCCAATGCAAAAGCAAAAATTCCTTCTGCCGCCAGCGCACTGCCAAAAATATCTCCTACATATTTGGAATAAGCCGCCCAGTTGGTTCCAAATTCAAATTCCATGATGATGCCTGTAGCCACGCCAATACCAAAAATGAGCGCAAATATTTTGATCCAGAACCGCGTCATTTTTTCATAAATGGGATTACGCGTTTTCAGATACATCCCTTCCATGATCACCAGCGTAAGCCCGAGGCCAATACTTAAAGGAGGATAGATATAATGGAAAGCAATGGTGAAGGCAAATTGTATGCGGGATAGAATTTCAACATCCATAACCATCGGTTTTAGGCATAAAAAAAGCGAACCGTTTGTTCGCTTTCATTTATGAATTGATAATATGATCAGGGTGATTATTCATACACGGTGCAAAGATAGGGCGGCTGAATTGAATTTAAAAGAACGATGCATTAAAAATGCCGGATACCCTAATTACGGGGTTATATTTTGTTGAGGTAGAGCCGGGCCGCTTTCAACTCAGTTCTTTCCTGATCTTTTGGATCAGCAATGCTTAACAATCGCTGATAATATGATTTTGCTTTTTCCTTATTTCCTGACCGTTCAGCTGCCAGTGCGGCATCATACAATCCATTAAACCGGTTGGCATGTTGCAGGAGACTGGCTTCGTATTCCTGTAATGCTTTTGCCGGTTCATTCAATTGCAGCAGCATATCACCAAGCAGTTCACGCGCAGGTAATACTTCACTGGGAGTAACAGCCATTTTCTGTGTATTGTCTTCCAGATCCGCAGCATCCGTCATCAGCTTCAACGCATCAGCAGTCTTTCCTTCTTTAAAAAGAATCCATGCTTCAACCGTATTTGCCTGCACCTGTACAAGATTGGCTTTGTACGCATCTTTTTGACGGGTCAGTGTGTCCTGTATGGATTTCAGTTTTCCCAGCTCTGTTTTTGCTGCAGCGATATTGCCGGCATGGGCAGATCCCAATCCCCTGGTGTAATAAAGGATGGCAGATTGCCATGGATACTGCTGCCAGCTAAAGCCGATCGGATTTATTTCAAGCGTTGCAGCTTCTTTCCACATTTTATTTTCCAATACATAACGGGACGGAATGGCTGCAAACGCATACGCTACTTTAAAATTCACCGGCTCAATTTTCTTCATATCCTTCAGGTAATCCCATTCCTGTTTGGCCCTGGTATTATCTCCTTTTTGCAGGTAGGCATATATCAGGTAATCCAGGCAATGCAGTTCTTCATCCCAATGCCCTTCAAGGCCGGTGCTCTCTGCATAACATCTTGCAGATTCTGCGGCAACGGTATTGGATTGAATAACTTCATCCCAATATCCCATCCTGACAAAAATATGCGAAGGCATGTGCTGTGCATGAGCAGAAGAGGGCGCCACAGAAGCATACTTTCTTGCAGCAGCGAGGCCCAACGGAGCCAGCAACGGAGAATCGTAGCTATGAATGATATAGTGGACAAGGCCGGGGTGATTGGTCTTTTCGGAATACATTGCCGCCAGCATATCACCGGCTTTTTTTTGCCTGCTGAATGTTTTATCGGCCGGATCAGCGGCGCCATTTAAAGCCAGTGCATAAAATACCGCTGCCTCTTCATCCTTAGGATAATCAGCATGGATCCTTTCCATGGCTTTTTCAAAAAGAAGGGCACGGCTGCGATGGTCCTTTTTATCATAGTCTTTATAAAACTGGGCAGTAGCATTAATATAATCTGCTTCTCTTTTCGTTTTATTGGAAAGCGATTGTGCAATGGCAATAGCCTTTGCACCTTTTTCCAGTTCACTGCCAGTAGGAGGCGACCAAAGCGGATGAAAATTTGCCATGGCTACTCCCCAATAAGCAATTGCTGTTCCAGGCTCTTCATCAATGATCTTCGCAAATACTTTTTCGGCTTCGTCGTATTCGAATGAATGAAGTAGTGCTAATGCCAGGTCAAAATCAGCTTTTGCTTTTGGTGAACAGGAATTTTCAAATGCGACTGATCCGAATTGTTGGTTAGGGGGTCCGCAGGTAACAACAGCGCCGCGTTTGAGCTGCAGGGCGGTGATGTCTTCTTTGGCGGGAGTATTGTTTTTTTGCTTGCAGGTTATAAAAAGCAGGCAGGAGCATGCAGCAATAGAAGCCATTATTGGCGAAACCGTTCTCATGTGTTGAAGTTTGAAGGTGGAGAACTGTACTAAATTTACTAAGAAAATAAAGAATAGGACTCACCCAAAAGGGGGGATAAGGAGTGAATCAGGTCAGCAATTAAAGTTTTCCTTTTTCACTCACCGGTTTTCCAAAATGCGGCGTACCATCTTTATTCCATGTAAATCGTTGAGCACGGGGAGAACGGTGGCCTCCGCAACCTTGCCCGGGAAGTGAATTGGCGTGATATAATATCCAATCCTCTTTCCCATCCGGTGATTTAAAAAAAGAGTTGTGCCCTGCAGCATATACGCCATTTTCCGGGGCAGCTTTAAACACCGGTTCATGATATTTTTTCCAGTTGGCAGCATTCAGCAGATCCTTATCCGCTTCAATCGATAACATACCCAGCGTATAAAAATCAGTCCAGCAGCCACTTGCTGAATACACAATGAAAAGCTTGTTTTTATGCCGTAAGGACTGGGGGCCCTCATTGACATATACAACAGGTGTTTCCGGCTCTCTTAAAATGCCGTGTTTCTCCCACTCATACTCCGGACTGGATATTTTCACTCTTTCACTTTCTATCGTCCATGGATCTTTCATCCTTGCGATATAAAGATTTTGCTGACCGTTCACATCTCCTTCCCAACCGGACCATATCATGTATAGTTGTTCTTTATGCTCAAACACATCGGCATCAATGGCCCATTTGTCGGTAACATCCGCGACCTTGCCTTTAAGTACCCATTGCCCCTCCATGGGGTCAGCTGATTCATTTTCTACCACATACAGACGATGGTTACTGTTATTACCATCGCTTGCTGCAAAATACATATAACATTTACCCTTTATAAAATGAATCTGAGGGGCCCATATTTGCTTGGAATACATCGTGCCGGGCTGAGGTGTCCACACAGTTTTATGCTGTGCGGTTTTCAGGTCCGCCATGTTTTTCGTTTTCCATAAATCCAGGCTTTTTCCAGTAGTATGCGTATAGTAATAATATCCGTCTTTGTAAAAACTGTAAGGATCGGCTCCTGATGGCAATAAAGGGTTGGTAAAAGTTACCCGTTCAGTTTGTCCTTTTTGAATGCTGCAAGCACTTAAAACTGAAACAACGGTACAGATCATTATTGACCTTATGATATTCATTATTTTTCAGTTTACCAACACCATTGACATGCCCATGATAATTTTAAAGCACCCATTATTATTCTACCGGCACCTTATATAAGGCATTATGCAATTCACTCAGTTCTGCCTCAGACATCTTTATCACTTTCCTGTCATAAGTTAAAATGCCATTGGTCTCTATTTCCACATCTGTGGTTTGCGTGTACACGGCTGCTGAAAGTCCCAGTGGAATGAGGCGTTTCAGATCTGTCATCAGTTTTTTATAACGGTTCAGCAATTCGTCCTTGTTTTTAAAACTCTGATATCCCCAGTTGTTTTTATCCTGCCAGGTATGTCCTTCCATTGGTAATCCCAGCCCACCAAATTCACCCAGGACCAATGCCTGCCCCCTGTTCCCAAAAATTTCCGGGTCCGGCATTTGAGGATCGGGATACTGGTGTATATCTAAAATATGTCCGGTATAAAAGAAATTGCCTCCACTTGCGCTGTTTACTAAGCGCGATGGATCATACTTCATCGTCCATTCTGTAATTTCTTTGGTTTTAAACTGTCCCCAGGCTTCGTTAAAAGGTATCCATACCACAATAGATGGGAAATTATAGGCCGCATCCATTATTGCTTTCCACTCTTTTCTATAATAAGTTTCCGATTCTTCGCTTCTTTGTTTATCACGGTTGAACCCGGAGATCTGTCCGCTTCTCATATCCCAACGGTTGCCTCCCATATCACCGCTTGGCATATCCTGCCACACCATAACACCGATGCTGTCGCAATAGTAATACCAGCGGGCCGGCTCCAGTTTAATATGCTTGCGGATCATGTTAAATCCCATCTCTTTCGTTTTCTTCACATCGAACATTAAAGCTTCATCAGTTGGTGCAGTATACAATCCATCAGGCCACCAACCCTGGTCAAGCGGACCATACTGAAATACAAACTCATTATTCAGCGCAAGCCTGTCGATTCCTGCCTGATCTTTTTTTAATGAAGATTTCCGCATGGCAAAATAGCTATCCGCATAATCTATCTGTTTGCCATTTCTATAGAGAAAGATCTTTAAAGTGTATAGGTAAGGAGAAGCCGGAGACCACAGTTTAGCATTCGCAATTTTAATGCTTCCGCTAACAGCCGGAGGAAGGGTTACCTGACCAACCTCTTTCGATCCTTCATAGGCCACAAATTTTACAGCGTCCACTTCCTGTGTACCCTCAGTATAAGCAGCTACCTGCACCAGGCCTGCATCTACATCCGGCGTGTGTCTGGTAGATACGATATAGGCAGAGGGCACTGTTTCTGTCCAAACCGTTTGCCAGATCCCTGTCACAGCTGTGTACCAGATCCCTTCAGGCTTGTTCACCTGTTTGCCTCTGGGTTGCGGGCCCTCATCGGTCGGGTCCCAAACCCTCAATGCAATATCCTGGCTCTTTCCTTTTTTCAGATAGCTGGTGATATTGAAAGAAAAGGGATCATACCCGCCTTCATGCCTGCCTGCTTTCTTTCCGTTCACATACACATCACATTGCCAATCCACCGCTCCGAAATGTAATATCAATTGATTGGTGCCGGAGAGTTTGGGCAGGTTAACCGTGGTCTTATACCACAATATTTTGCCTTTCCCAACGGTTTTCCCGACCCCGGACAATGCGGATTCAATGGGGTAAGGGACCAATATTTTTCCATCAAAATTTGCAGGGATGGTTTCCTGCCCTGCATCCGTGATGGCGTATTGCCATAAGCCATTCAGATTTTGCCAGTTACTTCTTTTCAGTTGTGGCCTTGGGTATTCCGGTAACGGCTTCGCAGGATCTATGTTGCCTGACCATTGCGTCATTATCTTTCCTTCTACCGGTTTCCATTCCTGGGCAGATAAAGTCAGGCAGCTTATTCCGCAGGCAGCAATCATTAGATATTTCTTGTAACCCTTCATCATAATTTTATTACTTAATGAAATGATTTCCATTGCTAATTTAGGATCAAGTTATTTCTTTACGGATGGTATTCGTCTCATTCTTTTGACAAATTGTTTCATTTTATAGGGTTTGGGCAGTCAGGTCAATCTTTTTGCATAAATCTCTGCCTGAACCCGATTTTAAATAGTTCTCAAACTCAAGTGCTTTGTATTTGTGTTTACAAGCGCAATAAAAAATCAGTTCAACGGCAGCTAATTAGCTGTGGCCGGAACATCACCATTGACCGTGTCCGTCGAAGCCCGCCCGGGAAATAGGGTGTATTATAAATGAAAACCCGCTTCCGCTAAAGCGGAGGTGGGGTCTCTATCGAACACCTGATTCCATTTTTGAACACATTGAAATTTTATAATTAATTGATTATCAAGTTATTTATTGATAAAATGGCTTTCTCTGCTTTACCAATTACTTCAGTAACAACGGACGTACTTTATTTTATGTCGATTTTTACCAAAAAATTCGACATGAATCTATTTTAATGTCGAAACTAACAGCACCAAAACCAATTAATGTCGGAACGGCACTACTTGTAAGCAAAGGTATCGCTCATCGTCAGACAGCTTCGGTTTGGCTAAAAAAACTGGTGGATAGTGAAACACTTAGACCGGAAAAGAAAGGGCGCACGACTTATTATATTAATTACCGATTAGTCGATATTCTTAGTAATAATTAAAGATTAAAGTATCTATTTATACCCATAAAAATTAATGTCCTTTTGACCATAAAGAAGAAGCGAAAAAATTGGGGGCAATCTGGGTACCATATCCAAGTAATAAGCCCGCGCCTTGCGCGAGCTTATAGAATTTTCTGCGGGCTGGACGAGATTTCTTGATCCCTCTTTTAACTTCCCTAAACAACCTAATGATTTATAATTAATTGGCTATGATTAAATTAGGAAAAAATATTTTCCCAATTTATATAAATTTCTGTTGTAAATGAAACTTTATATATTTTTGATTAAAATTTCACTCATACATGAAACTTATAGATAGACCCATTTATACTGAAAAGATCATTCCTTTTGTTAATAAACAAATAATTAAAGTTTTAACCGGACAACGCCGTATAGGAAAAAGTTATGTGCTGCTTCAGCTAATGGACTATTTACGTAGTACTGATCCGGATGCGAATATTGTATATATAAACATGGAGCTGGATGAGTTTGTTACCATCAAAACGCATGCAGACCTGAGTGCTTTCTTGAAAGACAAATTTCCTTCGAATAAAAATAATTATTTCTTTATAGACGAAGTGCAGGAAGTAGCAGCTTTTGAGCGAAGTCTGCGCAGTTTGCTGGCCAAAAATGTTTGTGATATCTATTGTACCGGCAGTAATGCAAATATGCTTTCCGGTGAACTGGCCACACATCTTGCCGGCAGGTATATAGCCTTTCACATACACAGCCTGAGTTACAAAGAGTTTATGGAGTTTCATCAACTGAACAATACATTTGACACCGTGTTACAGTATCTTCGATATGGTGGAATGCCATTTCTTCCAAACATCGGGCTGCTGGAAGACCTTCCTTTTGAATATCTGCGTAATGTTTACTCCACCATTTTATTAAAAGATGTGGTGGCTCGTGAGAATATTCGTAATGTTTCTTTTCTTGAGAACCTGGTAATTTATCTTGCCAATAATACAGGTAGTCTGTTTTCTGCCAATAATATCAGCAAATATTTAAAGTCGCAGCATGTTGATATGTCACCCCAGTTAACGATCAATTATTTAAGATCGCTGGGCAACTCCTATATTGTACATAAAGTGGTTCGTGCAGAAATAGGAGGATTGAAAATATTTGAGATCGGCGAGAAATATTATTTTGAAGATATTGGTTTGCGCAATGCAATCGTCGGCTTTAACCAACGTACAGACATACATAAGTTATTAGAGAATGCAGTTTATCTCCACCTGATACAGCAGGACTACCAGGTCTTCGTTGGGAAATTGGATGATAAAGAAATTGATTTCATCGGAATTAAGAACGGGGATAAATTATATGTACAGGTCTGTCTTACCCTTGACAATGATGAAACGACAGCACAACGTGAGTTTGGTAACCTTCTGAAAATTGAGGACAACTATCCAAAATATGTAGTAACCTTAAATGATGTTTCTACCGGTAAAAGCAAAGAAGGAATCATTCATGTAAACCTGATGGATTTCCTGATTGCAAATCAAGATCAAAATTAAAATGGTGTAAGTCATACAATTGACTGCACAAAAAAAGGAAACAATCAAAATTGACCATTTCCTTAAGCGGAGACGGCGAGATTCGAACTCGCGATACGGTTTCCCGTATACACACTTTCCAGGCGTGCTCCTTCAACCACTCGGACACGTCTCCGGGTAAAACTGGAACAATCGACTGTTCCCGGTTTTGGGGTTGCAAAAATACGGGATCAGCGCTTAGAGTCCGAATAAATTTTGCGCATTCTGTGAGGTTTGATCAATTATCTCCTGCACATTGACCTGCTTCAGATCAGCCAGTTTTTGAGCCACATAGGTGATATAACTGCTTTCATTGCGTTTACCACGGAAAGGAACTGGCGCAAGATAGGGCGCGTCGGTCTCCAGCACCAGGTGGCGGGTGTCAATTTCCTCGATCACTTTGTCTAATCCACCATTTTTAAAAGTGAGCACACCACCAATGCCCAGGTAAAAGCCCAGTTCGATCATCTGCCTGGCCTGCTCCACTGTGCCGGAAAAACAATGGAATACACCTTTCAGGGCCCCTTTCTGGTGCTCTCTCACTACCTGGATGCATTCATCATTCGCATTGCGGGAGTGGATGGCGATCGGCAAACCGTATTGCAATGCCCATTCTATCTGACGGTGAAAAGCCCTGAACTGCTGCTCTTTAAATGTCAGGTCCCAATAAAAATCAAGCCCTATCTCGCCTACTCCGATAAAGGCACGGCGGGCAAGATGCTCTTCCGCGATCTTTAATTCCTGCTCATAGTCTTCTTTCACGGAACAAGGGTGTAATCCCATCATTGCCAGGCAAAAACCGGGGTTTTCCTCTTCCAGTTTCAGCATGTTTTCATGCGACCCGGAATCAATTGCGGGCAGCAAAACCTTGCTGAGCCCCGCTTCCCGGGCGCGTTGCAGCATGGCAGGCCTGTCGCTGCTGAACTGGTTGGAATAAAGATGTGCGTGTGTATCTATCAATTGCATAATGATTGCTTTGACAAAAATCAACTGAAATCTGGGCTATTTTACTCAACAAACAGTTGGAAATTTGTTTGCATAAATGAAAATTTATTTTACCTTTAAGCCAGTTTTCATAGGGTACGGATTAAAAACGGGCCAGGGTTTCTACCCAGGCCCTAAATTTTTATATGATTATCAGTTTTTTAGAATCAAGACTCTATAAATAAGTAATTTTACTATAGCGTATGCGCTGAAACGGGCGCTGCTAATTTTTCAAAACGATAGCCTCTTTTTTTGAAAAAATCTAATACTCCCGGCAACGCAAATTCAAGCCTTTTCCATGCCTTCTCACTATCATGAAATACGATGATCGAACCTTTCCCTGCATTCAGGATTACATGTTGTAAACAGTTTTCGCCCGATAAGGTTTCATCAAAATCAGCACTAAGCACATCCCACATAACTACTTTTGCTTCCGGTTTTTTCATTGCCTGTGAAAGGTTCTTTGCCTGGAAAGAAGTGATCCTTCCATAAGGCGGACGGAACAAAACGGAATCAATATACTTTCCTGCCTCATGTATATCGGCGAGATATTCCTTGTTATCCGTCTTCCACCCATTCAAATGATGCTGGGTATGATTGCCTACCGCATGGCCTTCATCCAGGATCCTCTTATAGACTTCCGGATAAGCCTGCACATTTTTCCCGATACAAAAAAAACTTGCTTTTGCTTCATGCTTTTGTAATTCGTCCAGCACAAAGGGCGTAACAGATGGATGCGGCCCGTCATCAAACGTGAGATACAAAAGTTTTTCTTTTACCGGCACACTCCATACATAAGATGAGTAGATCTTTTTAAGCCACCAGGGTGTTTTGATAAAATATTTCACCGATCAAAGATAACAATTGGATGGCTGAACGACTCCTTCCCGTCTTACCGCCTTACCGGTGAGACTTATTTACTGGCCTTACTATTTTCTTACCGGTAAGAAAAATTTACTTCCTGTTTTTTAACGGTAAGGCGGTAAGACGGGAAGGAGTCGTTCAATCATTATCTTTGCCGCATGACTAAGAGACCACGTGTAAGATTCGCTCCCAGCCCCACCGGTGGTTTGCACCTGGGCGGAGTAAGAACGGTTTTGTATAATTATCTGTTTGCAAAAAAGAATGGCGGTGATTTTGTGCTGCGGATTGAAGACACGGACCAGAGCCGCTATGTGCCCGGTGCCGAAGAATATATTTTTAATTGCCTGGATTGGGTAGGCCTTACACCCGATGAAAGTCCGCTGCATGGCGGCCCTTTCGGCCCTTACCGGCAAAGTGAACGCAAACCGATGTACCGGCAGTATGCAGAGCAACTGGTGAAAGCCGGTCATGCCTATTACGCTTTTGATACACCCGAAGAACTGGAAAAGATGCGGCAGGATTTTAAAACAGAACAAAATCCTTCCCCCCAATATGACCATACGCTGCGTATGAAGATGCGCAATTCCCTTTCGCTGTCAGAAGCGGAGACACAGCAACTGCTTGATAGTGGAACCCGCCATGTGATCCGCATTAAAATGCCGGAACAGGAAACCATTTCTTTTACCGATATGATCCGCGGTGAAGTGAGCTTTGATACATCATTGGTAGATGATAAGGTTTTACTGAAAGCGGATAATATGCCCACTTATCATCTAGCCGTGGTAGTGGATGATTACCTGATGCAGATCACCCACGCATTCCGCGGAGAAGAATGGCTGCCCAGTGCACCGGTGCATATCCTTTGCTGGAAATATCTTTTCGGGCTTGATCAAATGCCGCAATGGGCTCACCTGCCATTGATACTCGGCCCCAACGGGAAACTCAGTAAAAGAGACGGTGCAAAATATGGCTTCCCTGTTTTTGCGATGAACTGGACAGACCCTAAAACGAATGAGTTGACTGAAGGCTTCCGCGAAAAAGGATTTTTGCCTGAAGCGTTCATCAACCTGCTGGCCCTGCTGGGATGGAATGATGGCACAGAAAAAGAGATCTTTACCAAAGAAGAATTGATCAATGCATTTAGCCTCGATCGCGTGCATAGCGCCGGCGCTAAATTCGATTATGAAAAAGCGAAATGGTTCAATCACGAATGGATCAAGAACGCTGATGCTTCTGCACTGAAGCCCGTTGTAAAAACAATACTGGAAGAAAAAGGGCTTACCGTAAATGATGAGGCATTGCTGGAAAAAGTGATCGGCCTTGTCAAAGACCGCTGCACTTTGCTACCTGATTTTTATGAGCAGGCTGGTTTCTTTTTTCAACGGCCGGCTGTGCTGGACACAGAATCAGTAAAGCCCAAATGGAATGATGCCAAGAATCTTTTCTTTGCTGAAGTGATCCGCAATTTTGAGCTCAGCCCGGTATGGGAAGCACATGAGTTGGAAGCCAACTTCAAAGAAATAGCAGCTGCTAATAAAATTAAACCAGGTGAGGTGTTGATGCCATTCCGGATCATGCTGGTGGGAGGGAAATTCGGCCCTCATGTATTTGATATTGCAGCTCTTCTCGGAAAAGAAGAAACCATACACCGAATCAAAAACGCATTATCTTTATTTGCCTGATAACGGGTAAAAACTTCCATATGAACAGACCTGTCAGAGTTTTAGTTGCTAAAGTAGGGCTGGATGGCCATGACCGTGGCGCCAAAGTAATTGCCACCGCCCTGCGCGATGCTGGAATGGAAGTGATCTACACCGGCCTTCGCCAAACCCCTGAAATGGTAGTGAATGCTGCTTTGCAGGAAGATGTGGATGCGATCGGCATCAGTATTCTCTCTGGCGCCCACATGACTGTATTTCCCAAAGTGATTGAACTGATGAAACAAAAAGGTATGGACGATGTACTCCTTACCGGTGGTGGTATTATTCCTGAAGATGATATGCAGCAACTGAATCAGCTTGGTGTAGGAAAGCTGTTTGCTCCTGGCACACCAACTACTGAAATAGCGGGATATATTACTGATTGGGTGAAAGAGAATCGACAGTTTTGAGAGAAACTTATTACTGTAAGATTATCACAAATACCATTGTTTATACCTCAGCATCGCCTCAATAAAATAATAATCCCCATAAGTAAGCGGCACATCCACTTCTGATTTTCCAGGCAGATTGCCTACACCATGCTTCAACAGGAATCCGCCGTTCTGGCGATATTTCGCAAGATATGTTTTGGAAGAAAGTGTGGTCAGTATTTTTTCAGCCATGGAAATATATCGTGTTTTTTCAGCACCTTCTGTATACTGTGCCAGTTCCAGCAAGGCCGAAGCCATAATAGACGCAGCGGATGCGTCCCGCAATGTATGCTTATCAACAGGTGCATTGAAATCCCAGTAAGGAACACCGTCGGCCGGCAGGTTAGGATGGTTTAAAATAAATGCTGCGATCTTCCGGGCTTGCTCCAGGTAGGTTGGTTCAGTAGTGAAACGGTACATCATGGTGTAGCCATACAATCCCCATGCCTGGCCACGGGCCCAGGCTGATTCATCACTGTACCCCTGCGCTGTTTTTTTCTCCAGCACTTTGCCGGTAGCAGGATCATATTCTACTACATGATAAGAACTGTTGTCTGCACGGAAATGATTTTTTATTGTAGTATTGGCATGAGCAATCGCAATAGCTTTATACTTCGGCTCACGCCACTCGTCGCTTACCCAGTTGAGCAATTCCAGGTTCATCATATTATCAATAATGACAGGGCTTTTAGGCGCAGTCAATGCCTGCCATGATTGTATTGCTTTGATAGATGGCTTATACCTTTTGATCAGCGTCTCAGCCGCAACAGCACATACATCCCTGTAATCAGGGTTATGTGTGATCTTATAGGCATTTCCAAAACTGCAAAAGATCATAAAACCCACATCATGGTTCGATGTCAGGTATTTCTCTTTTTCTTCCAAGGCAAGTCTTCTTTCTGCTTCCGAACGGATGGCTGTATCTTTTGTATAGGAATAAATATACCAGAGCGAAGCAGGAAAGAAACCACTGGTCCACCACCGGGTATCGCTTGAAACAAGCTTATCCTGCGCTGCATCATAAGTGCGGGGCATTGAATCGGCTGGTGTAAGGCTGGCCATGAATTTGTATTGCCTGGCCGCCAGTTCCATATTTTTTTGAATAAGCTTTTCGATCTTCTTTTTTCCCTGTGCATAGGTGCACAAAGACAAACAGGAAAGACAAAGCAGTAAAACTACCGGGATAAGGTTTTGCCTGCGCAGCGAATGAACGGTCATGCAATGGATTTTTGATTGTCAACAAATATAATTTTAAAATCTGCCTCCGGCGCCTGTGTGGGAAGATATTTGCAGCTTATCATTTACTTTTGAAAAAAAATGCCATGTATTCCAGCCTGTTAGTTGAAACCGTTAACCAGATCGCGACCATCACTATCAACCGCCCGGACAAACTCAATGCCCTGAATAAAACAGTAATTGAAGAGCTCGGCAAAGCAATAGATGAAGTGATCGGCGATCCTGCTATCCTATCAGCCATTATCACTGGCAGTGGCCCAAAGGCTTTTGTTGCAGGTGCTGATATCAGTGAATTCAGCTTATTGGATGCTGCGGGAGGCAAAGCACTGGCACAAAAAGGGCAGGACCTCGTTTTCTCCAAAATTGAAAACAGTCCCAAGCCCATCATCGCTGCCGTGAATGGATTCGCTTTGGGAGGTGGTTGTGAACTGGCAATGGCCTGTCATTTCCGAATAGCCAGTGAAACAGCGAAGTTCGGGCAGCCTGAAGTGAATCTTGGTCTGATACCCGGCTATGGAGGCACACAACGCCTGGTACAGCTCATCGGCAAAGGCAGGGCAATGGAACTATTGATGACAGGTAATATGATCGATGCTGCTACTGCCTTGCAATATGGCCTGGTGAATCATGTGGTAAAGTCAGAAGAACTGCTCAGCAAAGCCAGTTCCATTTTAACACTGATCAATTCGAAAGCACCGCTGGCGATTGCAGGTTGCATTAAAACAGCCAATGCTGTATTCAATGAAAGACAGGATGGTTATGCGATCGAAATAGAAACATTCGGTAACCTGATCGCTACTGCCGATGCCAAAGAAGGTGCTGCCGCTTTTATGGAAAAAAGAAAAGCTTCTTTTAAAGGGCTGTAAGCTCTTCGGGCAATAAATAAGCACTGATCTCTTTAATAACAGGAGCGCCTTTTGCATCACGGATAAGCAAACGGATGCTACTGATATCCTGTACCGGGAACACAAGTATCCGTTTTCTCCCGATAGTAGTAATATCTATATGCTTTACTTCCTGTATACCATTTAATAATATCAGTTTGGCAGATTTTACTTTTTGCCCATTTGTCAGTCCTTCCTGCAACACGACACAATTGACTTTTCTGACAGAATCGAATTTCACCCACAGGCTTGTATTCTTATAATCCGCGAGCGTTTCAGCACTTGCCGGATCGCCATCTGTAAACTTTGTTCTCCTGAAAATACCTCCTTTGGTATGCAATTCGGCCTTGCTGCCAAAGGCAAGATTATTGGCAAAGCTTTCTTCACGCAGCGCCTTGAATTCCATTAAAGCGGCTGAATCCTTTTCATTGATCAATCCGCGCCTGTCGGGCGGCACATTCAATAACAAGTTAGCGCCACGGCCTACTGACTTAAGATACAAATCGAATAATTGTTGCGGTGTTTTCACTTTATCATCTTCTTCAGCATGGTAGAACCAGCCTGGCCGGATGCTTACATCACATTCTGCAGGGATCCAATTGCGTCCGTTAATATTTCCCTGGTTAAGTGTGTCAGTAGGGGGCGCGCCTTCTCCTCTTTTAAAACCTGCAGTGTCGAGATAGTTCCAGTTGGTTTCACCCGCTATTCCTTTTTCATTGCCTACCCATCTTATATCAGGGCCTATGTCACTGAACACAACGGTATTGGGTGCAAAGCGCCGCATGGTCTGTTCAAAACGCCTGAAATCATACTCCTGTTTTTTGCCATTAGGCCCTTCACCATTGGCGCCGTCCCACCAGAATTCAAAGAAAGGCCCATAATGGGTGATCAATTCTTTCATGGTATTTACATACACGTCATTGTAGGCAGGTGTTCCATATTGCGGGTGATTCCTGTCCCAGGGTGAAAGATAAACACCGAACTTCAAACCATATTCCTTACAGGCTTTGGATAAGTCCCTTAACACATCTCCCTTTCCATTTTTCCACTGGCTTTGTTTTACAGTATGTGTTGAATACTGGCTTGGCCACAGGCAAAATCCATCATGATGTTTGGCGGTGATGATAATGCCTTTGGCACCGGATTGTTTGGCTATGCGTGCCCATTGGCGGCAGTCCAGCTCTGTAGGATTGAAGATATCCGCCTGTTCGTCACCATGGCCCCATTCTTTATCTGTAAACGTGTTTGGCCCGAAATGAATGAACCAATAGTATTCCATATCATGCCAGGCAAGTTGCTGCCTGGTAGGAAGAGCTTGCTTTTGCGCCTGCACGATAGTGAAAAAAAAGAAAAGAACGGTAACACTAAAAATCCTTTTCATATTTTCCTTTTTTATTTTAATACTACGTCAATAACCGTATCCGGTCCGGTCAATGTTATTCCATCTAAAGATAGCATCACATTCCCTTTCTGCTGCCTGAACTTTATCGTCGTACCTGCTCCCATCACTTTAGCTGATGCAATTTTAAAGGAGCCTGGAATAACTACCTGCCCGTCTGCCGGCATGCTGAACAGGTGTACATAAATATGTTTATCCTTTTGCGTGGTCACGCCCCAGGGTTGAGGTCCAAGAGGCCCCCTTCTTGTTCCATACACGCTTTCGCCGAATTGTTGTAGCCATTGTCCGGCTGCAGCAAGTGTATCAACAAATTCCGGTTGTATCTGTCCGCTGGGCATAGGTCCGATATTCAACAGGAGGTTGGCATCACGGCCCACAGCACCTGCCAGCAACTGTATTACCTGGCTTACTGTTTTATATTTTCTGTCAGTGATGCTATAGCCCCATGATCCATTGATCGTTTCGCAGGTCTCTAATGGCAGTGCTGATGCCTGCTGAAAGCTTAACCCGGATTTGTTTTCGCCAGGCAGATCACGTTCAAACATCTGGAAGTCTTCGCCTGGTATTGGTGCCAAGTGATGATTATTACCAATAAGGCATTGTGGTTGCAGGCGATGGATCAGCTCATATATTTCAGGGTACTTCCAGTCGATACGTGAGGAACGGTCGCCATGCCCTTCAGGATTGGTCTGGTCCCAATGACCGTCAAACCAGATAGACATGATCTGACCATAATTAGTGAGCAGCTCTGTCAATTGATTTTTCATGAACTGCAGGTAAGAAGCATAGTTGCTTTTTTCTGTGCGGCCTGTACCCTTACCCGTGCGTCCGGTTTCATAAGGATAATCGCTGCGGGACCAATCGAGCGTGGAATAATAAAGACCCAATTGCATGCCTTGTTTGTGACATTCCTCCGCCAGCATTTTCAACACATCTTTTCCATAAGGTGTATTGGTGATCTTCCAATCGGATTGTTTGGTGTCCCAATTGGAAAAACCATCATGGTGGCGTGTGATGAATACAATGTATTTCATGCCTGCTTTCTTTGCTACAGACACCCATTTGGCTGCATCGAAATCAACAGGATTAAAGGCACGGAGAAGACGTTTGTAGTCTTCCACTTTAATGTTCCGGTTGTTCATCACCCATTCACCATCGGCCAGCACGCTTGACAGTCCCCAATGAATGAACATGCCGTAACGGTTATCGCGAAACTGTTGCCTGGCAGCAAGATTTTCCTGTGTTGGAACATATTCCTGGGAAATACCGGAAAAGAAAAGAGTGAGGAGGAATGAGGTCAATATAACTTTCGTTCTCATGCAAGCGATTTTCATTCAAACTTACATCAACCTTCTCCCAAAAGCTAAAATACCTTTACCCCGATATCCCTAACTTTGCCACCCAAATCATTTTTTCATCTTTTCTCTAAATACACGTTATGGGATACAGAATAGAAAAAGACACCATGGGCGAAGTGAAAGTGCCTGCTGAAGCTTATTACGGAGCGCAAACACAACGCAGCATTGATAATTTCCAGATAGCCCAGGACATCAATAAAATGCCTAAAGAGATCATCAGGGCTTTCGCTTATCTCAAAAAAGCAGCAGCGATCACCAATTTCGAAGCCGGCGTTTTACCCAAAGAAAAATCAGACCTCATCGGCCAGGTATGCGATGAAATACTGGAAGGCAAACTGGACGCTTATTTCCCCCTGGTGGTATGGCAAACCGGATCCGGTACCCAAAGCAATATGAACGTGAATGAAGTGGTCGCTTACCGTGGCCATGTGATCAAAGGAGGTGCATTAACGGATAAAGATAAATTCCTGCACCCCAATGATGATGTCAACAAATCACAATCATCCAACGATACCTTTCCAACGGCCATGCATATCGCAGCCTATAAAACTTTGCTGGAGACCACTATTCCAGGCATTCAAAAATTGCGCGACACGCTGGCTGCCAAAAGCAAGCAGTTCATGAATGTGGTAAAGATCGGCCGCACGCATTTTATGGATGCGACCCCTCTTACAGTGGGACAGGAATTCAGTGCTTATGTATCACAGCTGGACCATGGCCTGAAAGCCATCAAGAATACACTGCCTCATTTAAGTGAGCTCGCTTTAGGAGGCACGGCAGTAGGAACAGGTATCAATACTCCTGATGGCTATGCAGTGAATGTTGCAAAACATATTGCGAAGCTCACCGGTCTTCCTTTTGTAACAGCAGAAAATAAATTTGAAGCACTTGCAGCTCACGATGCTATTGTTGAATCGCATGGGGCACTGAAAACTGTAGTTGTAAGCTTGATGAAGATCGCCAACGACATCCGCATGTTATCATCCGGCCCGCGCAGCGGAATTGGTGAATTATTCATTCCTGATAATGAGCCGGGTTCTTCCATTATGCCTGGTAAAGTGAATCCCACACAATGTGAGGCGCTGACCATGATAGCCGCACAGGTTTTGGGAAATGATGTGGCAATCAATATCGGAGGTGCTACCGGTCATTTTGAACTGAACGTGTTTAAACCGGTAATGATCTACAACTTCCTGCACAGTGCAAGACTGATCGGCGATGGCTGCGTTTCATTCAATGATAAATGTGCTGTTGGTGTGGAACCGATCGAAGCAAATATCAAAAAGCATGTCGACAATTCATTGATGCTGGTAACAGCGCTCAACACCAAAATCGGTTATTACAAAGCAGCAGAAATTGCCCAGAAAGCACATAAGGAAGGAACGACACTGAAAGAAATGGCCGTAAAGCTTGGCTATGTTACTCCGGAAGAGTTTGACCAGTGGGTGGTGCCGGGTAATATGGTGGGTAAGCTGAGTTGATTGAACATAAATCGTAAAAGCACTAGCGTAAAAAGAGAGGAATAAAGGTTCTTCTCTTTTTTTTATGTTCATCCGCTTGCAATTGAGGCGAAAAAGGCCCAACTTGCCTCTTGGTTTCCATTCATTCAAAATCCGAATCTATGAAAGAAATGAAGCGTACATCATACATTTCAGCCTATCCGCTCAAAACTTTGGAGCAGGCCAGGGCTGAAGCTACTGAACCAGCCAATAGGGATGAAGAGTCAGCTTACCTGAAAGAATTACTTGATAGCAAAGCAAAATCGATGAGCCGGATCAGGATATCACCGATGTCCAATCCTTATAAAGCTCCTGTAAATGACCCTGTTTCGAGAATGGCCATTCCTTCCGAAGGCCTGAATTCCGGTAAAAAAAGCTGGTTCAACCAATTCAAATAATCAAAAAAGCTCATGTTTAAAGGGCCCATTGGGCCCTTTTTTATTTTAAATGCGTAACTGATTTATACTGTTTGACCTATATTTTTCGTTTAAAAAACATAGGTCGAAATACAATAAAACTACTTGCTTTGGCAGGGGAAAAAGTATAAGTGAATACACGTAGGCTGAGATGCCCAAAGTACTATTGCTTTGTCTCTGTAATCCATGTATTTTGGACCTGTAAATCCATCTTTTGAATAACTATAATCCTGCTTATGAAAACAGCTTTACCCAGTACTCTTTTTCTGGCGTGGTGTAGGAAGGTTAGGCTACTGCACTGTTTTCTTGCTTTTTGCATATTGCCTGCCATGGAGGTTGTGGCGCAGCCTACCGTGAAAACCGGTAAGAGTTTCATCAATATCAGCCGGCCCAACGGGGGAACTTTTTTGCCTGGCGACATCATTGAGGTGAGGGCTACCATTGCGATATCAGATGGGAGCAGCGGCTCTACCAACAGGCTGAACAATGTGCGTTACAATGACACGATCAACCTCGCCAAG
This sequence comes from Sphingobacteriales bacterium 44-61, assembly GCA_001898405.1. Taxonomy (GTDB): domain Bacteria; phylum Bacteroidota; class Bacteroidia; order Chitinophagales; family Chitinophagaceae; genus Terrimonas_A. The sequence goes on along the minus strand of MKTW01000016.1, from coordinate 2,139 downwards.
TTCGATTACATCGACAATTCCATGCAGATGATCTCCAATGAGGGGCTTTTGCAATATGCCTATAGCGATGCTGCTGATGCCGACTCCGGGCACATCGATAAAACAACCGGCCGCCTTCGCTTCAATATCGGCAATGCTGCAGGTCTTGCAAACGTAAACACACAGGGAGAGAGCAACACCAATGGTGGCCGCCTTTGGGGAAGTAACTATTTCACACCTTCCTTTTGGGGCAGCACCTGTATCCGCGTGTATGCTTACCGGATAAAGATCAAAGATGCTCCAACTGTAGCGATTGATGAAAGCGTTACCCTTCCTGCCGGTAATTTCCGTTACCTGAGAGGATCGAATGCAACCGTGGTTTCTTCCCGGTTCACCCCTTACAGCATCCGAATATCCCCTGACTATGGCTTATGCTCCAATGCTATCGGTTCCAATGCTATCGTGGGAGAATATGGCGGTACATTTGGTTCGGGTGCTTCGCAAAACAGAATGGGAGGCACTACGTTTGTGCCACTTCCCTATACATTCAAGACTTTTGGCAGTGGCACACCGAATGACAACTTTTATGGATTGGCCAATACGACCAGTGCAGATGGCACCACCGATCCCGATGTCGCTTACTCATCCGGGCCTGGCAGCAGTTCCCGTGTATTCACAGTATGGGATATTATAGGCGACCATACAGGAGCAGCCGACTTATATTCGGGTAATTATCCCGGCACTGGCGGTTATGCGGTCATTGTCAACGCCAGTTATGAAACCAATCTCGCTTTTTCACAAACCATCACAGGGCTTTGCGAAGAAACTTATTATGAATTCTCTGCCTGGTTCAGGAACGTGTGCCGCCGTTGTGGATGCGACCCAACCGGTAAAGGCGCTACAGTCAACGGTTATACTCCCGGTCCAGGCAATGACTCTTCCGGCGTAAGACCCAACCTTAGTTTTCAAATAGACGGAGAAGACTATTATACCAGCGGAAACATTCCCTACACTGGTCTTTGGGTGAAAAAAGGATTCGTATTCAAAACAAGGGCCGGCCAAACAAGTATGACCGTTACGATCCGTAACAATGCACCAGGCGGTGGCGGCAACGACTGGGCAATAGATGACATTGGTGTAGCTACCTGCTTGCCCAACATGAAATACTCTCCTACCATCACACCGACCGTTTGCCAGGGCAATCCTTTAAAACTGACAGATACCATCCGTTCTTATTTCGATAACTACCGGTATCATCAATGGCAGTCCAGTGATGATGGCGGTGCTAACTGGACCAATCTTGGCTCGGCAAGAGACAGTACGCCTCATTTCAATACTGAATTGAATATGTGGGAATACTGGAGCACTTATACAACACCGATCACTACATTATCAGATAATGGAAAGAAATTCAGGCTTATACTGGCTACCAGCACAGGCAACCTCTCAAGTGAGGCCTGCCGCTCTACCGATCTGATGAACAGTGTAACACTCAATGTAATTGATTGCGGCGGGGTGCTTGCTACCAAACTATTATCATTCAACGGATCTGTACGCAGTGGTAAAAGTGTGCTCAAGTGGACAGTAACCAACGAAGACGAGCCAATATTTTATGATGTTCAGAGAAGTTATGACGGAACAAATTTTGTTACCATCTCCACTGTCAACGGTTATGGCGGCAATGTAAATGAACAACACTCTTATTCATACACTGATCCTAATGATCTTACCCGCAAAACCTATTACAGGATCAATTTGCGGACTGCAGACAACAAGGGTAGTTATTCCCGCGTGTTGCAACTGACCTCGCAACCTGCTACTTTCGACTTTGTTTCTGTTATTAATCCTTTCGGGCGTGAGTTGTTCTTCGATATCTCAACCGAAAGAGGCGGCATTGCTAAAGCTGTGCTGATCGACAACCTGGGGAAAGTAGTAAAAAGAAAATCATTCGATGTCCGTGATGGCGTGAACCAGCTTTCATTGGATGATACGAATGTTTTACCTGCAGGAATTTATATTCTCAGGGTAGAGCTTTCGGGAATGATGATCTATAAGAGAGTAATGAAACAATAACCTGAAGACTATATGTATCGTCCTAAAATAGGTTGACAAATTTAATTAATATCCCGGTTTGCCTTAGGCAGCCGGGATTTTTGCTTT
>MKTW01000015.1 GCA_001898405.1 Sphingobacteriales bacterium 44-61 | reverse complement strand
GTGGTGTATTTTGCAGCGGAATCACTGGTGTACTTTGGAGCGGAATGGTGGTGTAGTATGGTGCGGAATATGCACGGTAAAACTGCTTTATGTGAAATATAATTCTGTTCCAGTATTGTCAGAATATCGCTTTCCTTGTAAATAATCTTACCGCCTATTTGTATATACGGCAGGATATTATCATCACGATATTGCTGTAAAGTCCGTTTGCTGATATGGAGCAACTTACACACATCTTCGCCCGAAAGGTATATTTCGCCGTTCATTACAGGGCGGTAGTTTTTCAATATGCTTTCGATACGGTTTCTTAGTTGCGTTATCATTTCCTGATGGACAATGATTTCTTCATTGTCATTCGTGAATAAATCCATTTTCGGTAGTATTGTACGGCTGTCCGGCTTCGAGCAAAGCCTGCACGTCCGAGCGTTTATAATAATTCTTACGGTTTAGTCGGGAATAGGGCAATAAGCCTTTGTCCTTGTAGGTCTGCAAAGTCCGTTTGGTTATGTTCATCATCAAACATACTTCTTGGTTATCGAGCCACTTCTCTTCTTTGAAAATAGGCGTGTATTTTCTCGTGGCATTTTCGGTCAGTTCCAAAAGTTCCCGTAGCCCATTATTCATTCCGTCCAATGCGGACTTTTGTATTGCGATAACTTCCATAATCTGCTCATTTTTTCTGTGGAAGTCGAATTTATAAAGGCTTGTAGTAGTGATAGGGAATGTTGCAGGGTTTGGCTTTGAGAGGTAGTGTTTGGCGGTTTACTTTTGCCATAAACAAAAAATCGGATAACCTTTTGGGTTATCCGATTTTACTACTATTTGGAAATACTTATTTAATTGTATGTCGCTTGGAATGTCCGTAATTTAGTTTTAAAGCCATTTTTCCAATTAGAATAATCTGTAACATCCTGGTCAATTTCTGTTTTAGTTGGTAATAGCGGAATTGTTGAAGTCCCTCCATCGTGTTCCGTCACGGAATATTTTCCGAATAAATTTAAAAGAAAGTCAACGTCTGTTTGCTCTGTGACGATATAGCTTGATAAATTACCCTTTTTTAAATGAATGTTTTTAGAAAACCGCTCGTAAGTTTTATTGGATAAAACTTCCTCAACAGAGCGTTCCAACAACATCCTAAATCTTTTTCTTGCAGAATCAAGTTTGGTTTCTCGTCCGTGTGCATCAGTTAATGCAAGAGCATCGTGCTCGGATAATATTCTTCGGATAGAATCAACTCTTTCTTGTACATTTTTAGCTAAATATGGAATTTCATCTGTAACAATACCACTTACCCCATTGTATTTGTCAATTCCTATTATCGCGCAATCCACTGACGTGATTGCTTTATGTGTATCTATAAGCAGGCGTAAAAATGATAAATCGTGAGTAAATACAACTATCTGTCGGTTTTGGGAAAGTTGAACAATTTTATCTGAAATTTTATCTCTATAATCCATATCTAATGACGTAACAGGGTCATCAAATATGATTGTGTTCAGACGATTGTCTATCGTGCATTCAGCTAAAAAATTAGACAAGGCAATAAGTTTTTGCTCACCTTCACTTAGAATTGAATTGATTGAATCATTGATACCGTTCAAACCGCATTTTTGAAATGTATTTCCTTGACTGGTTCTCGTTTTTGAAATCAAAACTTTACTTGCCAAATCACGATTAAAGAAATTAAGATGTGAAATAAACTCTTGGTGTTGCAAACTCACAGCTTGATTTTCCATTAACTCGCCAATTTTTCGTGAGATTGCAGTAGTCGTAAGTTGCGATTGACAATGACTTATCCAAGATTTGTATTTGTATTCATCGAAATATCGAAGAATTGTCGTCTTGTTGTTAAACAAAAATTCTTTAGCAGTTAGCTCACTAAGTTCAGCAACTAAAGCATTTCTATTTTGTACAAGTTGAGTGTTTTGTGCAATTTGAGAATCAATGTTCGGAATTATATTTGTTATCTCTGGGGTCAGAGATTGTAAATTGATGTTCAATTCACCACCATTTTGTAAAAATGAGATGATTGAATTTCTGAATGTGGAAACAGAATCAGAAAATTGAGTATAGTTCGTTCTGAAATCTGGTATAAACTGTTCTAATTCTGTCAGGTTTTCAATAGGCGGGATAACTAATGAATTGTATAAGTTATGTTTTTGTTGGATTGTAAGGTTAATTGCGTTTAATTGCGTTGAAACGTCATTCAAAACGAATTGATTGAATGTCGTCAATCTTTGTTGCGCTGCTTCATCAAGTTCCTGTTGGCACAACACGCATTTTTCCAATGAAATTAAAGAGGGAAAAGTTTGACCGTCTGACAGATTTGAACTATGAGCATAATTTTTTGCTGCTTCCCACAATGTTCGCCAAGGATTTGTACCAAACCCTTCCAACGAGTTTATATTTTGTAGTTCTGTAGTAGCAATTTGATACGCTTCGTTTACGCTTTCAAAAGTGGTTCTGTTTGCCCTTACTTCGTTTATTTTTTGTTCGTTGAATAACGATTCTATTTGTTGTAATTGTTGAATATAGTTACTGATTCGACCTTTTTGACTGTTTAAATTCGTAATATTTTGCTGGGGGTTTTGTGCTGTTATTAAGTTTGTAAGTTCTTGCTTTCTATCAATGTTTGTTTGAGTAAATTGGATATATGAATCAACGTTAGCTCGCTGTAAATTTTCTATCGTTCCATACCATTGTCCTGTGGAGGATTGAAGTAAATTTTGTGGCAACTCTGGTTTTTGTGTAATGTATGAGGCAACAGACAAACTAAATGCTTGCGAAATACTTCCAAAAGTTGAAACCAGCTTTTCTAAAACATCAATTCCAACAGGTTTATATTCTGTAGGATTTTCATTATTGATGTAAATATCTCCACAATCATTGTCAAAAAGAAAAATTGAATTAAGGATAGGGTTACTCGGACTATTTTCTGTCCAAGAAAAACTAATGTTTGAACCATTGTTTTCTACAACAAAATCAACTTGTTGTTGATTAGAGGATGGATTGAAAACATTCTTTTTTAGTGTAACGCTTGGATTTCGGCTCCAACAAAGCTTTCTCAAAATACGTGAGTAGCTTGATTTCCCCGAACCATTTCCGCCATAAACTACTGTCAAACCCGTATTGGAAAATTGTAAACCTCCTTGATTGTGTAAGGCACAAATATTAATCGGGTTGTTTAGGCTAATTAGTTTGGGATAACTTCCAATTGTCGCAGTTGTTGTTGGAATGTGAGTGCTGTCAAGCGGAATAGGGTTTAAAGCTATTGTATTGTCGCCGCATTCTTTTTTCACTAATTGAACAAGTTCATCAATATCGTTTTGTGTAAGTGTTGTTGATGTAACAAGTCTTCGTAAAGCATCTTGGACAAACGCTTGTCTGCCACCTTGTGACCAGTTTAAAATATCCTGATATATAGACATTATTTATATATTTAATTTATGTTGCGTCCCATATTACAGATAGTACATTTATTAACCTGCAAAAATAGTTAAATCACAAATTTAATTATGCTTTGTTATTGGGCTTGGCTGTTCATTTTTTACTTCCTCTTGTTGTTGTTTTTCCTTTTTCTCACGGGAATAAACCCAAAGCGACAATAACCCGAATATCATTAGTGCATAAGATATCCATTTACCAATCTTTTCAATCAATTTGATAAAAACCGAACTCTCATAAGATGAGAAACCCTCTGCTCCCATAGGGTTGCGTCTGTAAAACTTTCTCCGGTTAATCCAGTAACGAAGTCCCAAGCCTGCAACCAAAAATATTATTCCGCTAACCAATGATGCAACCATAACAAAAACACTTTATTTCTACTGTTTGAATTTACAAAAATATTTGTTTCAATCTGTAACGATGTGTATTAAATACGAAAACGGCTTACCTGTCAGATAAGCCGTTTTTTTTTATGAAATGACCTGTAATTTTTAATCACTACTATTAAACTGGAAAGTTATCTGTTTTTCATTTCCAAAACCATCCGAAATCCAAACATCAAAAGATTGTGATACGGTAGATGTTGAAGTGTAATACAACCGGAACTGCTCCGTTGGCAATTGATATAGGTCATTGGGCTGATACGGCGGTTCATTGTAGTATTGCAACGTTCCCTGCCCATCAAACTGGAAATAGCGAAGGAAATACTGCGTATTGCTGTAATTGCCTGTACGCTGTATGGTAATGCGTATTTCTACGGTCTGCCCGTTGGCAACATCTTTAGGCACTGGCATTACATTGACCTCAAAAGGAAAATTGTTCTGTATTTCGAGTTCATCATCTTTGTTGCAAGATACCAACGTAACCGAAGCTGTTAGGATTGTCAGGAATACATACAACGGCAGTAGCCCTGTTCTGAATTTATTGAATATTGCTATCATTGTTTTACGTTTTAAAAGTTAAACTTTAATCCCACACCTGCGGATGGACGGAACTGTTCCAGATCCGTCCCCCACAAAACTTTTGTACGCCCTTGTAGGACTAATACAAAACGGTCGGACAGGTAGGTTTCAAAAATGAGGCGACCGCCTGCTCCGTAGATAAAATTATCTTCGCTCAATATTTTCGCACCGTCGTACAGCATCGCTTCGCCCCGGTTGATGGCTTCGTAACCGACCACGCCCGTTACGGCGAAATTCAGCGTAATGTTCTTACGGGCATCTCCCAACAAAAAGAAGC
>MKTW01000014.1 GCA_001898405.1 Sphingobacteriales bacterium 44-61 | reverse complement strand
GAAGAATTAGGATTGGCGCAGGCTACGATTTCACAACATTTAAAAGAGCTTAAAAACATTGGTATCATCAAAGGGAATATAGAGGGAACAAGCGTGTGTTACTGCATTGATGAAAATGTTTGGCAGCAGATAAAAAAGGAACTCAATACTTTTTTTATAGATAATGTAGGGGTTGATAAATGCTGTTAAGCATTTTTTTTGAACATATTAATCGTAATAAAGCAATATAACAATTAAATAAAAAAACAATGAAACTATCAAACATCAAAGAAATCTTACCAGCATTGGATAATGTTGAATTTCAATTAGAGAACGGAACATTTGTACCCGAACACTTTCACGTTACAGAGATAGGTGTTATTACAAAACATTTTATTGATTGTGGCGGAACAATTAGAAACGAAAAAGTTGTCAATTTCCAATTATGGAATGCCAACGATTTTGAACACCGATTAAAGCCGACAAAACTATTGAACATTATTAAGCTATCCGAAGAAAAGTTGGATATTGAAGATGCCGAAATAGAAGTAGAATACCAAAGCGAAACGGTTGGTAAATACGATTTGAATTTTAACGGAAAGCATTTTGTACTGAAAAACAAGCAAACCGCTTGCCTGGCAAGTGATGCTTGCGGTATTCCTGCCGAAAAGCAAAAGGTAAAATTATCAGAGCTGAATAATGCTTGCTGTACACCAAATTCGGGATGTTGCTAATTACTAAAACAAAATATGATGTATCAGAAACTAATCGAAATCATTAACAACAAAATTGGCGTTCACAGTATCAGCGAAGAACGTAAAACGATATTACAGCCGTTAGTAGATTTTGTACAGCAAAAAGTAAACGACAGGCACGATATTAACATCAATTTCATTTGTACCCACAATTCCCGAAGAAGCCATTTATCACAGGTTTGGGCACAGGTAGCGTCCGCACATTTTAATATTCCAAACGTACATTGTTATTCGGGTGGTACAGAAGAAACGGCACTATTCCCCAAAGTCGCAGAAACATTGACCGAACAGGGATTTAATATTTTCAAAATAGCAGATACCAATAACCCTGTATATGCCATAAAGTACAGCGATAATGCTTTGCCGATAATCGGATTTTCAAAAAAATACCATAACCCTTTCAATCCTGTGTCAGCATTCACAGCCATTATGACCTGTTCGCAGGCAGACGGTGGCTGTCCGTTTATAGCAGGTGCGGAAAAAAGAATACCTGTCACATTTGAAGACCCTAAAATATCGGACAATACACCGGAGCAATCAAAGGTATATGCAGAAAGAAGTTTGCAGATAGCAACGGAAATGTTCTATGTTTTTTCAAAAATCAGTTAATAACCAATGCAACCAAAACTAAAATTTCTTGACCGTTACCTTACCTTATGGATATTCCTTGCAATGGCAGTAGGTATAGGTTTGGGATATTTCTTTCCGGGAATATCAAAAATTACAAATGCTTTATCCGTAGGCACTACAAACGTTCCTTTGGCAATAGGTCTGATATTGATGATGTACCCACCATTGGCAAAAGTGGATTATTCATTATTGCCCCAAGCGTTTAAGGATAAAAAAGTAATCGGCATATCCTTATTGCTCAATTGGGTTATCGGTACAGTGCTGATGTTCGGATTAGCCCTTTTGTTTTTACGCAATGAACCCGATTATATGACAGGCTTGATACTGATAGGTTTGGCAAGATGTATCGCAATGGTAATCGTATGGAGCGATTTGGCTAAAGCAAACAGAGAATATACCGCTATGTTGGTTGCATTGAACAGTATCTTTCAGGTACTTTCTTATAGCTTCTTAGTTTGGCTATTCATCAACGTATTACCAAGCAAATTAGGATTAGCCAATTTCAATGTAAGCGTATCAATGAAAGACGTAGCCGAAAGCGTATTGATATATTTAGGTATTCCTTTCTTAGCAGGTTTTATAAGCCGTTACGCATTGATAAAATCAAAAGGCATAGAATGGTATAACCGGAAATTTGTACCCCGAATATCGCCCATTACATTATATGCTTTACTGTTTACGATAGTATTAATGTTCAGTTTAAAAGGAGATAAAATATTAGAGTTGCCAATGGATGTAGTAAAAGTAGCCATACCGTTAATCATCTATTTTGTACTGATGTTTTTCGTCAGCTTCTTTATCAATAAATCCCTAAAAGTTCCTTACGACAAAAACGCCTCAATCGCATTTACAGCCACAGGAAACAACTTTGAATTGGCAATAGCAGTAGCAATAGCGGTTTTCGGTATTCATTCCCCACAGGCGTTTGTAGGCGTTATAGGACCGTTGGTAGAAGTTCCGGTTCTGATATTATTAGTAAGAGCAAGTTTATGGCTAAAGAAGAAATACTACTAAAGCTAATTTAAAAACGATAAGGGTATTTTAAGTGTCAAAATAGCAAAGAAGCCCTCCGAATTTTCGGAGGGCTTCTTTTATGGCTTGTTCAATATTTGAAGCATCCTGCCGACTTCAATATCCATTCTCGAAAAGGCAAACCATTTTTTGCCCAGGTCTTTGAGTGATGCCCCTATATGGTAGAGTTCTGCATTATCAATAATCAAAAATCGGTCGTGGGCATCGGAGAAAACCTCAATATCTACGGGAGGATATTGGCTATTGTAGCGTTGTAAATCTAACCGTAGCTGATTGCTGATGCTTTTGGTAAGGATTGTAGCAGTTACATTGTTTTTACGTTTACCCAACAAAGTAAGCACCGTATCATCCACGTAATTATCAAGCAGGATAATAGAGATTTTGGCACTTCGGATAATATCGGAAACAAAGGCATAGGCATCAAAAACCTGCCCGTTGTAAAAGATACCTTTTTCGCTGTGGAGCTTATCGCTTTCCAAAGCCTTAAAAATCTCTTCAAATTTTTGGTCGGCTTCTAATTGTTTCAGCTCTATATTATCCAAACGATGAAACAAAGCGGCATTGCTGATAAGCATTTTTCGCATTTCTACAAAGGCTTCCATAATTTCAACACTGATTTTAACCGCTATATCTGAACGGAGTATAGCAGAAGCCATTGCGACCCCTTGTTCTGTAAAAACATAGGGCAAATAACGTCTTCCGCCGTAACTCAAACTTGAGGTTCCAAATTGGAACCTCAAGTTTTCAACTTCCTCTTCGGTCAGTTGAAAGCAGAATGATACAGGAAATCGCTCAATATTCCTTTTAACGGCTTTGTTCAGGTTCTTTGTTTCTACTTGATATAAGGCAGCGAGGTCACTATCCAACATTACCTGTTTGCCTCGGATGGTATAAATCAGGTTCCTGATTTCTTTGGGTACGATTGACGGTTTATTTTCCATTGCGTTTTGTGCTTTTATTTTTCTCAAACTCAAAGGAACTTTCGGCGTTTTCTTTCAGTACGATGTACGCATCGAATTTCTTTCCGGCTTTGCTTGTCATTCCTTTGATAAGAGAGGTTTTGCCTTTATTGACAAGGCTTGTTATGTTTTCGATACTGATTTGTACACCGCAGACGGTGCGGAACTGTACCCAGTTACAAGCCTCATCAGGGCATTTCACAATCTTGTCACGGATAATAAGCTGCTGACTTTTGCATCTTGGGCAAGTCAGTCTGGGTTGGTTGGTGCTTGCAATGGAAGTTTGCAGCAATTCATCGGTAATGGATTTGGCATAGGCTTCCATTTCCTTTTGGAACGTTCCGGCATCCGCTTCGTTGTTCTCGATTTTCTGCAATGCCAGTTCCCATTCGGCGGTCATTGCCACATCCGCAATTTTCCGGTCTTTGACAAGCCCGTACACCTGCAATCCTTTTTCCGTAGGGATTAAGGAACGTTTATCACGTTCGATATAATTGCGGGTAAACAGGGTTTCGATAATGGCGGCTCTTGTTGCGGGCGTACCGATACCGATATTTTTGAGGGCTTTTCGTTCTTCCTCGTTTTCGATTTCTTTCCCTGCGGTTTCCATAGCCGACAAAAGCCCGGCTTCGGTGTAAAGCACTGGCGGTTTGGTCTGCTTTTCCAAAACGGCGGCTTCCTTTATGGCAAGTTCGTCGCCTTTATGCAGTTCAGGTAGTTCCTGCACTGGGTCTTCGCCATCGTCTGTAAAACTCCCTTTAATGGAACGCCAACCCGCTTCCTGAATTTTACAGCCTTTTGCCGTAAAGTCGTAATGCAATACCTGTAATGATACATCGGTTATTTCTTTGACACAGGCTTGTGATATGGCTTCAAGTAACCGGAGCGCAATCATATTATAAATCTTGTTTTCGTCTGCATTGAGTACGGACGGCACTTTGTCCGTAATCAACAAACCGTGATGGTCCGTTACACGGAGGTCATTCACGATACGTTTGTTGAACCGTCCCCATTTGATTTTGGTAAGGGCTTGCTTGCAATCTTCACGGTTCTGTAATGCACGCACAAGGGTTGGAATTTCTGCCCACATATCTTCAGGGATGTATTTGCTTCCGGTACGTGGGTAAGTGATAAACTTCTTTTCGTACAGGCTTTGTGCAATATTGAGCGTTGCTTCAGCAGATAATTTCAGCCTTTTATTGGCTTCCTTTTGTAAGCCTGTCAGGTCGAAAAGCAAGGGCGGTTGTTCTGTAACGCTTTTAGTTTCTACCGAGCTAACGGTAGGCGTTGCGCCACGCTGAATAGCTTTAAGGGTATCATCGGCAAGCTGCTTTTCGTCCCATTTGGTTGCGGAAATACTTTTGAAATCAACCTGTGCTTTATTGTGTGATAATTGTATCTGCCAGTATTTCTTAACCGTGAAATTCTTATTGTCGAGGTAGCGTTTACATATCAAAGCCAATGTAGGTGTTTGCACTCTTCCGAGCGAATAGATACCGTTACCTGCGGCAATGCTCAATGCCTGCGTAGCATTAATGCCCACAAGCCAGTCGGCACGACTTCTGCCTTGTGCTGCCTGGTACAGTCCGGCAAATGCTGCCCCGTCTTTTAGGTTGTCAAAGCCCTGCTTTATTGCCTTTTCTGTAAGTGAACTTATCCAAAGGCGTTCAAAAGGTTTGCTGCATTTCAGGTATTCATAAATGTACCTGAAAATGAGTTCGCCCTCACGACCTGCATCGGTAGCAACGATGATGCT
>MKTW01000013.1 GCA_001898405.1 Sphingobacteriales bacterium 44-61 | reverse complement strand
CCTCGTTGATACCTGCCGAGCCGTTTCCCTGTGCGAACGCACCAATTCCTGACAGCATTGCCACGGCTGCCAGTAAAACTTTTTTTCTCTGTTTTTCCATAATTGAAACACATTAATTTGTTACTGTTTATCCCGCACTTTGCGAGCTTTCGGGACAAATGTCTTATGGAAAAAGAGGCGTTACCGTAAAGTGGCAGTCAAAGGAAGTGTTTGGCTGTGAGTGGCTGTTAAAGCAAAAGAGGCTGTCTCAAAAGGACAGTCTTTTTTTGTGCTTTGTTTAAAAATCCGATTTTTGAAGTTTTCTATTTTTGATTTTTTGAAAAACAAAGCTAAAAAAGTCAAAAAACAGTCTATTTCAGGCTGCTTTTGCCATTTTTTTGAGATTGTGGGCAATGGCGAGAATGCCGATTTCTACCTCGACCTTGGTTTTTCCTCGAAGCATAAAGCGTTTAAAGTTTTTGTTGTGTTTGAGCTCTGCAAAAACAGGTTCAACATCGTGACATCGCTGTTTTCGGAGTTTGATACCTTTTTTGGTATTGAGTAGTTTGAAAACCCTTTCCCTGATTTTTGCCAGCTTCGGATTGTTTTGAGAAGTGGTTATTTGTCCCGATTTTTGATCTTTTCTGAAGTAATTGTATTTAATATAAGGTTTTATCTTCTTGTTTTTCAGTAGGTTATAGTTTTCTTCCGAACCGTAGCCTGCATCGGCAACGAGCTCTTTCGGAACTTTATGATAGCTGTCTTCAAAACCTTTTAAATGAGACTCCAATGTTTTGGTATCCGTAGGATTGGGATGAATGGAATAATGTAAAATAAATTGTTTATTCGTAGAAATCTGTAGATTATAGGCCGCTTTGAGTTGTCCGTTTCGCATATGATCCTCATTGCTCATTATTACATATTTATTGTTTTTTCAATGGAATTCGCGAACCTTCGGTTTCATCCGCATAAAAGTAGCATCTGTATCGGTCTTGGAATAAGAGTTTCTGGCTTGTAAAATCGCCTGTTGTTTTTTGTATTTATCCAAATTGTTTGCCCAGTTTTTCTTGGCATAATTCAGTTTCTGACGAACTTTCGAGGGTATTTTTTTATCCTTCAACACCTCGTTGATCTTGTCGATGGTTTGTGTTACTTTTTCGGAATCAATCTCCTTAAAATCGATATTTTCAGTGTTTTGAAGCTCTTCTTTTGCCACACTTTCTGCATAATTCCATAGCTCTTCCAGTTGCTCTGCAATTCTTACCTGATGCTTCTTGATGGCTCTTCCCCAAACAAAAGTATAGCGGTTGGCGTTGGCCTCTATCTTGGTTCCATCTACAAAAGTGGTTTCCAGGCTTACTAAACCTTCCTTTTCCAAGAGCAGAACGATTTGTGTAAAGATGGCTTTGACTTCACCTTTCAATCGCTCGCTACGAAACCTGTTCAACGTATTATGATCAGGACGGCTCATTGCCGAAAGCCACATAAAATGGATGTTTTCCTTCAATGCCTGTTCCATTTTCCGGCTTGAATAAATGTTACTCAAATAGCCATAAATCAATACTTTCAAAAGCATTTTCGGGTGGTAAGATGATGTTCCTCCAGGTTTGTAGGTTTTGATTAAGTTTTTAATATCCAAACCATCGATGATGTTTGAAACTATTTTCACAGGATGCTTGTCATCAATCAACTCCGATAAATTCGGAGGAAAAAGCAAATTTTGTTTGGGATTGTAATCTTTAAAGACTACTTTTGACTTAGTTAACACACAGCAAATTACAAAATTTGCAACTATTAGGAAAGCCGAGGCTTTCCTTTTTTGCATAAAAAAGGCTATCTCGCTTTTGAGACAGCCTCTTTCAAATATTACTTATTAATTTCAGAAAACAATCACATTATGAGTTGTTACTAATTTTTAGGTCATTTAGCATTTCTTTAGGATATCCAAATAGCTGCATAATTATCTTTTGAGATGTATTCCTAATTACAGGTATTACATTTCCTAAAAAGCTAAGTCCTAATGCTCCAAAAATTGTAAATGCATAATTATACTTATCTATAAATTTTATAGACTCTGGACTATAATTTGGAAGTTTAAGAATTGCATAAACCAACAGTCCAAATAGCATTGCCTGAACTATCCAAGATATATACTTAATTCGATTAATAAAATTTGCATTAAATTTCTTTAAGAGGTCAACCTCTTTTTTGTCAGGAACGTCTTTCAGTAAGAATATCGTATCGTAAGCTTTAAGTGAACATAGGATTTGAAAGTCACTTCTGTTCTCAAATAATTTTACATTTCCGGTAATTCTTGTGTATGTGAAACCTACAAAATCATTAGTCATTAAAGACTGACCATTTATGCTTAAAAACATAAAAACTATTTCCGGTAGATTACTTGTACTATAATAATTTTCATTTAATATATTTTCAAATGTTATTGTTATAGAGTTTCTGTTCCTGATAGAAACAATATCTTTTATCCAAGTTTTATCTAAATTAAATTTTACTATACCTGATATTAAGGAAAAGATTAAGAAATCATCATTAACAAATGGTGCTGGAGAACCTTTGCTCGGCTTACTCTTATTTTTTTTATTATAGTAACTTTCAAAATTCAGTTTATTGTTTGATAAAATAGCATCTATTAAACCATAAAAGATTTCTTCGCTTTCATTGGAGTTTTGACCTGAAGCAGTAATGTAAACTTTTCCAGATAAGAAATCATTGAAAGCTGAAAGCTTGGCATTCTCACTCACTCTTGCCAAATAACCTATTCTTTCTTCTAAAGGAACCATTTCTTTCTTTTTAGACCATAGTTTAAGTTATCAGCATCCCAATTTGGAATATTTCTCATTTTCCCCAAAAGCTTTGAAATGAGATTAGAGTATTTCATTGTCGCAGGCTCTTCGCCAGGTAAAAAACTCCTCCAGGACAAGTACGTGAATGAAAAAATCTGTTGGGTAATATATCCTAAATCATAGAACAGCAAATCATTTAAATCACTACTATTATAATTTCCTTGTGGCGTTCTGATATTTATTAGGACTGGCTTACTTATACCTTGTTTGGCTGTTTTCAATTCATTTGCCCCAAACATTTGCACGATACAAGTTTTCTCGTCAAGAACAACGTTACTCCCTCTATTTGGTATATATTGTCCTTTTATCACATTACTACCGTATTTAGATATTCCAGATTGGCTTATATCAAACAGCATTGTTGGATGAACAGTACTTATCGTAACGAACGCAAACTTAATCTTGTATTGGGTAATATCACGAACCAACTGACTAATAACATCAAATTCAGTGTTTTTGATGGGCTTGAAGATATGAAAAATTAGCCTAACCGTATCTCCATCAGACCATCCTTGTTCGGTGGAAAGTCTTATAATTGATTGCTTTAAACTTTTTAGTAACTCTTCAAAATAGCCCTCAAATGGAACGTCTTTAACTTTATCTCCAAGTAGATATTGACCATCACTTGACATAAATGTTGTGATACCCACAACTCGGTTCTGTTCAGCACCGGCATATTGATTTTTTCTCAACCAACTATGACCAATACCAATAATTATTTCTTTATCAACGGAGCGTTGAGAAGGAAGAACCCACGGAGTTCCCCCAAGTTTAGCGTAAATCTGAAGAGCAACCGAATTAAGAATATATTCGTTATGATTACCTATTATCTCAGATGTAACAAACTGTACAGGAATTTCTAATGATAAAAGCTTAGCTTTAATTCGGTAATAAGGGTTTGCTAAATCTGCTTGACGTTTAAAGCTTGCAGGGATTTCTATAATTGCCAAATGCGGTTTGTTTTCATCATAACCACTGATAACATTTAGATATTCATCAATGCTATAAGCCTGTATTTCCCTTATATTAAGTATCACATCCTGCAAATCGTATTTTTTCTGAAGTCCTTTTTGAAAATATCGAGATTGAGGTATCCCATCTTTCAAATTCGAGAGAAACTTTGTGAAATTGCCCCTATTATTTCTATTACAAATACAAAGCACGTTAGGACTTTTAATGTCAAAAATTGAACTATCATAAGGTCCATAATTTGACAAGCCTAAGTCTGGATTAGAACTATTTGTTTTAGTTGCTGCGGGGTCAAAAATAAAAGTGGGAGTTTTTAGCTCAATACTATTTGATACCGATAACGGTTGGCTGTCAACTGTAAAACAAAAGCCATCTTTATTGTGAAATAAAATGGGGGCTGCATTTTCGCAAAATAAATGGTTTGATATTTTTAAAATTTCATCGTACAACGCTTTTGTATTGTAAATATCGGAACGTTTACTCTCAATAAGGTTCATTATTTCATCACTTTTCTGTTGTGAAATAGCAAATGATAAATAGTTACCTATATTATATTTGGATTTCTTGATGAATAATTGGTTGAGAGGGTATTCCTTAATTCCTTCGTTAGTCTCAATTCTCGCCTTATCATCAACTATTTCAGCAATTACTCCTAATAATTCTTCATTAGGTGCGAGAACTTCTGTTAAACCTGGAAGTATCTCCGCATACAGAACATCAACACCTATTAAGTTATAGCCTTCTGAATGCAGTTCTAAACAAGATTTGTTAAATACCCAATTACGTTTTATATTGATAAGAAAACCAAATTGTTTAATTCCATTTATCTCAGTTAGACGTAATTGAACCTCAATCAGTTTTTTATATGCGATACGCTTCCTAAGATTTTCCGGTAGTGCATTGTAAATAATATCATCTTTAGCTTGTGCAGAAAAAAAACGGAATGGATAAAAATCCACCGGAATATAGTTCGGAAATCTTTCTTTGAATGTCCTGAAAAAAAGATGTTTAATCAACGAAGCGGTAACCTGACTATCATCAAATATTCTCTTAGGTATAATTTCTCCTGTCAGGCTTGTATCTTCTCCTTCTTTGTTTGATATATAGATATAGTCACCATTCCTAAAAAAAGAATGAGTTGCATTATATAATGCCCTTAGCTCTTTAAGCCGTTCTTCTGAATAAGGTTCTGTCTTAATCTGGTATTCTTCAAACTCAAACTTAATTGGAAAGTAGTTTAGTTGCATATCATTACTTCTTTTGTATTCGTTTTTCTGACTTTTTAAGTGCCTTGTATGCCAACGGTTCTTCTTCCAAAATTTCCACAATCTTGTCCGAAAGCCAAATAACTAAAAGTTCATCCACCTCTACATCTAAGACTTCTGCTAATTTGGCAACTTGCTCTCGGTTAGCTTTTCTTTCACCTCTTTCAATTTTACTAATAAGAGCCGTGTCTATTTCTAAAATAGCAGCAACTTGTCTTAGCAGCAGCCCTTTCTTTTCTCTTAGTTTCCTAACTATTATTCCGAAGTTTTGGAGTTCCATTTCAATGACTTGTCACTTTATGTCAAATTTAATGAAATTTTATTAACTTTTTGGTTAGTAAAGATTATAGAAAATAAAAAGGACAAAAGGATAATAAATATTTCCTTTTGTCCTTATAAAGCATCTACTATACGACGTTTAAGAAAAGAGTAGATATTTCACACAAACTCCCCAATGTCAAAATCATCCAAATCACTTTTCCGCAAGGTGGAAGAACCGTCATCGCTTTCAGATGAAAGTTTGCTATCCAAAAGCTCGGCAATTATTCGGGAAGCACCCTCAATGGAATTTTCCAGTAAGCTGAATAATTCGGTTCCCTGTAATTTCTGAACTATGGCTA
>MKTW01000012.1 GCA_001898405.1 Sphingobacteriales bacterium 44-61 | reverse complement strand
CTTGTCAATTTAAGCCCCAAACCTATCAGACACCGACTTCCGAACTAAGACTACCCTTTTTATAAAGCCTTGTATAGCAAAGGTTTTAACCGTTTTGCTTATTTTTGCTTTTTACTAATCTTTTTTTACAAAAAATAAGTGGTCATTCTTTCTTGCTATCATCCTGGGGTAATTTCATATCAGGAAACAGTGCTGCAATCAGCAGTATTACGGAGCAGATCACCACTAAGTAGATACCCGTATGCTTTTCGGGACACTCTCCTGCTCTGCAGGCTGTGATAAGAAAATAATTCCGGGCTGCCCATGCGAGGTTAATTGCTGTAACGGCCAGGTTGGTACGTTTGGCCCATATCCTTGGAATGAAATGGAAAATTATAAAGAGCCCGCTTAATACAAGATGAAAATAACCAGGCTTGCCAAAGCTGGTGCCGGTAGCATCTACGCCACTGATTGAAATATTCCTTGCAGGAAGTGCTGCCCAGGTAATAAAGCAGGAAACAATCAATGTAATGGCTGCAGCAAAGCCTATCCATTTTATCAAGCGCATAACTATAAGTATTGTGTAAGGCGCAAGATAGGCATTAGATGACAACAACGCTCGCATAAAAAAGCAGCGCCCCGAAGAGCGCTGCTGGGAAAAAACACAATGTGACCGTATACTGTTTTAAATGATCAGAATTTTACACCCAGGGTAAAGCTCAGTACCCTGTGCTTGTTGTTATCATTATTGTTATTGGCGCTTGACTGCACTTTAGCCAGGCCAAAACCATAGTTGGCTGAAAGCACCAGGTTGCTGGCTTCAATCCCGACCAGGGCATTCAATCCATAATCAAACCGTTTGGCGCGGAACACGCCAGCTCCTTCTTCTTCACTGGTCAGCGGGTCATCACTTGACCATTCAATGCTTTTGCTGAAATCATAAACACCATCGCCCTTGAATTTGCCGCCTACACCCATCGCTACATAAGGGCCTGCGCCGGCAAAGAAACGGGTACTACCGGTAGGTGTTTTAAATACGAGATTCACTGGCAACTCCAGGTACTGCGGGTTGAAGGTCAGCTTCTGATAAAGCGCATCGCCCGGTTGTCCATTTTGCCATTTAATACCCTTACCTGTGTACAACAAACCTGGCTGTAATGCTAAAAAATCAGTCAGCTCGAAATCTCCAACAATACCAGCTTGCCAACTGGTAAGGCCATTAGCGTCGCTATAACTTCCATCATCCTTATTGGAGATATTGGCAAGATTCACGCCGCCTTTAATAATTGCCGAAGCTTTCTGTGCGTATGCACCCGATGCGCATAGGAACAGGATGGTTGCACAGAATAACAATTTTGCTGTTTTCATAATCATACAGTTTATGCCGTATGATAGACAAAGACTCTGCCATTTTGTTTTCCACAAAAATGGATAAGGATCAATGGGGAAACAAATCCACAAAAGAGGTTAAAATAATTCCCTTTAAATGATCAGGCTTTATTATAAATTTTTATCAGTGGCTCGCGGAGTGCATCAAAAGAAGGATCGCAATGAGCATACACAATGTCTGCAATGCTTTCCGGTGTTACCCATTTGGAAAAATCAGCATCGGGCATGGACGACCGGTTCTGTGGTGTGTCGATCGTTGATGGAATGATAACACTTGTAACCACATTTGTTCCTTTTGCTTCTTCATTCATCAGTTCAGCGAGGCGGAATAAAAGTGATTTGGATAAAGCATATCCTGTCATCCCTTTTCCGAAACGCATATCGGAGCCGGGTCTTGAACCGGTAAAAAAGATCCTTCCCGTTTTCTGTTTCATCATCTGCTGAAAAATGAAACGGGCGATGATATAAGCAGTTTCAAAATTCAACTGGTATTGCTGACGGACCGCATTGCTATCTGAATCCTCTATTTTACCCATGGCAAAACCACCTGCTGTTAATATGGCTGCATCAATCGTCTGGTATTTCCGTAAAATAGTGGTCATAGTGGAAGCCACTTCCTCTTCATTGGTAAGATCCACTGCACAAGCTTCAAAACCGGGTTGATCATCAAAAACAGTAGGTTTCTTTTTCGTGACCGTACCAATAACCGCACAGCCTTCTGCAAGAAATTTCCGGATGATGGCCTGACCAAGATTGCCGGTGGCGCCGGTAACTATAACGGTTCTCATTTTTTTCTTTTGAAGGTACGAAGTAATTAACGTTTCTTCTTTCGCATATAGAAAAACAAGGGGATGCCTGCAGCCGTCAGCAATAATCCCAACACTGAATTGATCACTGGTTGCCTGTGTGCGATATAATTGCTTACATCATTCCAAACAGTAACAACCAGGTAAAATGAAGAGAATGCAATGAACAATACCGGTATCCATGGATAGCCCCATACTTTATATGGCCTAATTGCATCAGGCATTCGTTTTCTTAAAATAAAAATACCTGATGCACCCACTGCGTATGCTATCCAGGTAATGAATACAAACATATCGGCCAGCATATCAAAAGAACCGGATACAATGAAAAGGGATGTCCAAACAGCATGCAGCCATAAGGCATTGGCCGGTGTTTGAAATGTTGAATGCGTTTTGCCGGCCCAGGAGAAAAAATTCTTATCCTGCCCCATCGCATACGTGATACGGCAGGTAGCCATCAGGTTTCCATTCACTGCACCAAGTGTGCAGATCACGATCAGTACAGCCACAATTGTACTGCCTGCTTTTCCCCATGCTGCTGCAATGGCATCGGCAGCTACCAATGAAGATGCGCCCATTTTATCAACAGGCAGTACGTATAAGTAAGCCTGGTTTATCAGCACATATACAGTGATACAGATCACCACGCCGAGCAAAAGACTGCGGGGAATATTCCTTTCGGGTTGTTTTATTTCTCCTGCAATGAAGGTGATATTGATCCATCCATCATAGGCATAGAAAGCACCTGTCATGGCCACAACAATAGCACCGAGCAAACCTGCTCCCTGAGGACCTTCACCTCCTTTGATGAAATTGGAAAGATCACCCTGCCCGGAAAAGAACAAACCTCCTATCAAAGCGGCAATGATCGCTATTTTGATAATGGTGGAGATAAGCTGAAACTGGCTGCCTGCTTTTACGCTTTTATAATTGATCCAGGTGAATAATAATACCAGCAGCACGGCCAGCATTTTCACACCAATATCCTGCAAAGGATAAAGATCACCGATAAAAGGAATATGCCATTTCATTGCGAGCACTGTAGCATCATCAAACTTTGGCAGGTGAAGAAAATAATCAGCATATTTGGCGCATACAAAAGAAATGGCTGCAACCGCTGCGGTATTGATCACAGCAAAAGCGGCCCATCCGTAAATAAAAGCGATAAAGTCGCCAAACATTTTCCGGAAATACACATAAATGCCTCCGGTCTCCGGCATCAATGCTCCCAGTTCTGCATAGATCAATGCACCGCATAAAGAGAACAGTCCTGCTATGATCCATACCAGTGTAAGCCATACCGGCGAACCTAACTGTGCAGCCATGGTTGCAGGTTTCATAAAAACACCGGAACCGATAATGCTGCCGGCAATGATAGCGGTGGCTGACCAGAAACCAATCTTTTTGGAAAGCGTGGAAGAAGGCATAAAAGAAGAAAGATAACCAAGGTGATTGTATAAACAAAAAGCTCCACCGGTTCTGGTGGAGCTTAAACTCATTTGTTTTCTGGTTTCAACCCGAATATCCAACATTTGGACATACCTACGGCCCGGATACAAGATCTTTCCCGGAGGATTAACAGGTAAAAGGAAGGAATATGGATCAGCCAGAAGAGATGATAAGAGCTATGGTTGCGGGCACCAAGATAGAAAGAAGATTTGTTTCAGACAAGGGTTTACACCTAGTTTTTTTAAAGAATCTACTGACCGCCTAGCAGTACTATAATATTTTTCTTCCACCTGCAAATGGTCTACCTTAAAGTCTCCCGTCTTTGGTACCACCTGATCGAAGGCAGATGTAAAGCTGGTTGTCCCCTTATTTTTTAATGATTAAACCTACACCTCTATGCCATTTAATTTAATTGATGCGGCCAAGGGCCTGCTCCCAAATGACCTGTTGTCTAAAGCTGCCGGTTCACTCGGTGAAAGCGAAAGCGGTATTCAAAAAGCATTGAGCGGCGCAATCCCGTCTGTATTGGCGGGGCTCCTCGGGCAAAGCTCTGGCTCAGGCGCCGGAGGCATCCTTGATATGGTAAAAAATGCTGCTGGCAGCGGCATATTGAATAATATCGGTGGCTTGATCGGTGGTGGCGGGGCTTCCTCCGGAGGTATTGGAGCCACTGTAATGGGATGGCTGCGGTCACTGTTTGGCGACAAGCTCAACAGCATCATCAATGCTATTGCTGGTTTTGCAGGTATTAAAACGTCTTCTGCCAGTAATGTTTTAAGCATGGCCGCACCTGCCGTGCTGGGTTCGGTAGGGCAATATGCTAAAGAAAACAACCTGAGTGCTTCAGGGCTCGGTTCTTTCCTTCAAAGCCAGAAGTCTTCCATACTTGATGCCATACCTTCGGGCTTTAACCTTGCGGGAGCCTTAGGCCTCTCCGGCCTGGGAGATATCGGAGGAAAAATATCAGGCGTTCTCTCAACTGCCAATGAAAACGTCAGAAGAAGCAGCAAAGGCTGGCTCTGGCTGATCATCCTTCTCGTGGCTGCATTATTGATATGGTTGCTTACCAGCAAGGGGTGCAATAAAGAAGCTGCTGCGCCGGCAACGACCACGGACACGCCTGCGGCGCCACCGCCAGCTGTTGCCGTCACACCTGTACCTGAAGTGAAAGGAAAACTGGATACAACCAGTGGCAATTTTATTTATGACCTGGGCGAGATGATCACCATCAATCTTCCCAATAATGGCGGCGAATTGAAAGTAGGAAAATGGAGCACAGAAGCCAGGCTGGTCGATTTCCTGACCAATGCTTCAGCTACCATTGATACAGTAAAAGGAAACTGGTTTGATTTTACGGATGTGCGTTTTAAAACCGGCGGCACTACCCTTACACCGGAATCATCCACCCAATTGAAGAACCTGGTAAAGATTGTTAAAGCATTTCCAAATGCAAGGTTCAAGATCGGTGGTTATACAGACAATACAGGTGATCCTGCCAAGAACCGTGAACTGTCTCAAAAACGGGCTGAAGCCGTATCTGCGGAGATCGTCAAGCTTGGCGCCAGTTCTTCACAGCTTACAAAAGCAGAGGGCTACGGCGATCAGTATCCTGTAGGAGATAACAGTACACCTGAAGGAAGGGCGATGAACAGAAGAGTGTCGGTGAATGTGAAAGCGAAGTAGAGAGGCGTTGCCCGTTGTTCGTTGACTGAATTTCTACGCAAGTCGGGGCCCTGTAGTTTCTTTTCAATTGTCACCCCGGCCCTGATTTAGAAAAATTAGCTAGTATAAGTACACTAAGAGCCGGGGTCTCCCCAACATTGAGGAGACCCCGGCTCTTATATTCTTTAAACCATAATGTGTCCTAAACCAGGGCCAGGGTGACAACAGAAAATGTTTTTCGGTCAACGAACCCCTACTTATACATTTCTTCCTTCAACGCCTTTACCCTCTCATCCGCCAGGTATTCATCAAACGTCATCAACCTGTCGATAATACCACGGGGTGTGAGTTCAATAACACGGTTTGCCACGGTTTGCATAAATGTATGGTCATGGCTGGTCAGCAAAACGATGCCTTTGTAATCAGTACATTGTTCGTTGAAGCTTTGGATGCTTTCCAGGTCAAGGTGATTGGTTGGCTGGTCAAGCAATATCACATTAGGGCTTTGCAGCATCATGCGGCTGATCATGCAGCGCACTTTTTCACCACCGCTTAATACATTTGTTTTCTTTAACACATCATCTCCGCTGAACAGCATTTTTCCCAGGAAGCCGCGCAGGAATGGTTCATCCACATCGGTAACATGCGGGGGAACATATTGGCGCAGCCAATCCATCAGGTTCATATCGCCTTTAAAGAACTGGCTGTTCTCCTGTGGAAGATAAGCATGGGTAACGGTACTTCCCCATTCATAAGAGCCGCTGTCGGCAATGGTTTCAGCAGTGATAACGTTGAAGAAATTGGTTATGGCCAGCGGATCGCGGCTCAGTAAAGCGATCTTATCCCCTTTATTGACAGTAAATGTTACATCTTTGAAAAGCGTACGGCCATCTACTGATTTGCTGAGCTTTTCCACATTCAGGATCTGGTTGCCTACTTCTCTCAGTTGCTGGAAGATGATACCCGGATATTTGCGGTAGCTGGGCTCTATCTCTTCGATCGTCAGCTTCTCCAGTGCTTTTTTACGGGATGTGGCTTGTTTACTTTTTGATGCGTTGGCACTAAAGCGGGCGATGAAGTCGATCAAAGCCTGGCGCTTCTCTTCCACTTTCTTATTCTTATCATTGACCTGGCGAGCCATCAATTGCGATGATTGATACCAGAAGCTGTAGTTACCGGTAAATATCTTCACTTTCTGGCGATCTACATCCGCTACGTGGGTACAAACCGCATCCAGGAAGTGACGGTCGTGGCTTACTACCAACACGATATTTTCATAATCTGCCAGGAAGTTTTCCAGCCAACTGATCGTTTCTATATCCAGACCGTTGGTAGGCTCATCGAGCAAAAGGATATCGGGATTACCGAATAAAGCCTGTGCCAGCAGCACGCGGACCTTAAATG
The DNA here is from genome assembly GCA_001898405.1 of Sphingobacteriales bacterium 44-61. GTDB lineage: Bacteria > Bacteroidota > Bacteroidia > Chitinophagales > Chitinophagaceae > Terrimonas_A. Next base: position 395,501 of record MKTW01000012.1, on the reverse strand, counting down.
TGGAGGGGATATCTTTCATCAATGCCTGGTGGAACTCTTCCTTTACTCCCAGCTCACTCAGCAGCATGGCTGCATCACTTTCGGCTGTGTAACCACCCATTTCCCCGAATTCACCTTCCAGTTCTCCGGCGCGTAGACCATCTTCTTCTGTAAAATCGGCCAGGGCATAGATGGCTTCACGTTCTTTCGCCACTTTCCACAACTTGCTGTGCCCCATCATTACGGTGTTCAATACGGTTTCTTCATCAAACTCGAACTGGTTCTGTTTGAGGATGGCCATCCGCTCACCGGGAGTAATGTCCACTGTTCCTTTGTTGGGTTCGATCTCGCCGCTCAGTATTTTCAGGAAAGTACTTTTTCCGGCTCCATTCGCCCCGATCACACCATAGCAATTCCCTTTGGTGAAATTGAGGTTCACTTCTTCAAACAATACCCGTTTGCCATAGGCCAGTTTAAGGTCTTTTACGCTGATCATTATCGTTTCTGATTTTGGAGCCGCAAAGGTACGGCAAAATATCGTTGTACGTTGCCTGTTATGCATTGTTGGATACAGCGATGCCGGGGCCAACGGAGAATGAAAAATCCCGCCCGGACAAGCCGGACGGGACAGGTATAGCAGGTTGGTCAAGCCTTAGTATATCATCACTTTGCCTTCTGTGATCTTCTTACCCGAGCCATCTCCTATCACCACATAATAAACTCCTTTTGCACTGCCTCTCAGGTTGATATCGTGAAGCGTGTATGGGCCGCTCACATTCAGCTGGGCATTGTATACACGCTGCCCCCTGGTGTCGTAAACAGCCAGGGTTTGCCTGCCGGCAGCTCCGCTGGCATTATAGTAAGATACGGTAAACCGGCCATCGTTCGGTGTCGGGAAAATGAACAGGTTGGTGCTGGCTGTAGTACCGATGGTCAGCACATTCGATTCATTGTTGCATCCGGTGGTTGGGTTAATGATCTGCACTTTGTAGTTGCCTACTTCTACAGAATCCACCAGGTAGCTGGTGCCGGTGATGCCAGGCAGCAACTGATCATCTTTCCGCCAACTGATATTGAAGCCGGCTGGCGCCGGGTTGATCGCCGCTGATATTGTTGTGCTTTGCCCTGGCAGTATATCCAGATAGGGCGAAGCAGCGAGGTTAACGGTAGGCCTTGCATTCACTGTCAGCACAGCAGGGTCAATGGTATTGGTCGGCACTGGTGTGGTGCAGGTAGCATTCGACAATTGCGCCCTGTAAATATTATTATTCATTCCAGCACTAACATTGTTGATGGAAAGCGTTGCTGCAGTAGCACCGCTATATCCTCCGCCATTGGTAATTGATGTATAGGAAGTGCCGCCATTTGTGCTAACCTGCCATTGATAAATGACCGGCACTGAACTGGCGCCGGCAACAGTAAAGCTGACATTACCTGTTTCGCAAATAGTAATGCCGTTTGCATTGCCTGTAACAACAACAGGGCTGATAACAGTAAGAACAGCACCGGCAGATGTAACTGCAGGGGCACAGGTGCCATTGACCACAACACGATACCTGTTATTGTTCATAGCCGTTGTAATAGCTCCGATAGTGTAGCTGGCTGAATTGTTCACACCGGGGGCAGCATTATAATTGGCGCCTCCGTCAGTGCTTAACTGCCATTGATAACCCAGTGAAGTGCCTGTAGCTGCTACTGTGAAAGTAGCCGGACTGCCCACGCATAAGGTTGCGGGCTGAGGAGCCGCCGTAATGGATGGAGCGGTTTGAACAGTAAGCGTTGCAGCATTGGAAATAGTAACACCGCACTGGCCTGTTACCAATACGCGGTATTGGTAATTATTAAGCGCAGTAGTCACTCCTGCAATCGAATAGTTTGCACCTGTTCCGCCTGTGGCAACATTGGTAAAGCTCACTCCGCCATTAGAACTGACCTGCCATTGATAAGCCAGTGCATTCGTGGCTACAACAGAGAATGCAGTTGCAGATGCTGCGCAGGCAGCAATGGATTGTGGCTGAGCTGTAATAGCAGGGCCTGTTCCCTGTTGCACAGTATAGGTAAGGATTCTTGTATTGGTAATAGAACCTGATACGCCGGCAATTGTGATATTATATGATCCGGCTGCCAGTGTATGGGTATTAGTCAATGTAACAATGGTTGAATTGCCAGGTGTTGCAGGATTGGTGCTGAATGTAACAGTCGTGCCTGCGGGCAGACCGCTTGCTGATAAATTAACCGGTATTGAATATCCCAATATAGACCTTACAGGCAGCGTGATACTGGCGGAGTTCTGTGTTGCACAGGTTATGGAAGCTGCTGCGGGATTACCAAAGGAAAAACCCGGCGTTGCCGGAGTAAGTGTAAAGTTGGCATCAGATATATCAAAGAATATATTCCCTACTGCTTCTATTTTAATACGTGCTGTATTGGTAGTAAGAGAAGGTATATACACTTCTTCCGTACCATCGTTGGGAGTGCTTGCCGCAAGTACGGTCGGGAAAGTGAGCCCTCCATCTGTTGATAAGGAGATCTTCACATTAGCACAATTCACGGGCGCAAGATCTGATCCGTTCACTGACCAGGTGATGATCTGCTCAAGGTTGGACGACCAGGAAACACTGGAGTTGGGGGATGTAACGGTAAAAGGACCGGCAGAGGCTACTGTTACTGTCATATCATCATCCTTTGTATTACCGCCGCCTGCATGATTATCTCTTACCGTCAGCCGGAATGTCATTGTTCTTGTTACACCAGGAAGCTTTTCCCATTGATTGGTATTTGTTCCATCCAGGATGGAAGAAAGAATAGGGAAAACTCTGGTAGCCGAAGTGCTGTTTGGTCTTGAACGGAAAGCCGGACCTGAGTTATAATTCACATCAGGAAAGGTAGTGTTTGAAGTGCCTGGATCGAACTGCTCCCAGGCATAGCTCAATATATCTGCAGCATCAGCATCCGTACCTGCTCCTGTCAATGCAAAGGGGGTGGATTTAGGAATAGTATAATTATTGCCTGCGTCGGCAGTTGGCGTAGCATTGCCTGTAGAGGTTACTACAGCACAACCACCGCCTGTAGTACCTTTTACATAATCTGTTATCTGCTGAATACTGTATGCGTGGAAATAATCATCTGAATGTTCCTGTACATCAGTAACACCGGTAATGCCGGCATATCCCATAATAGTAGAACCGCTGCCGGGTTCCATTTGTGCACTGGCACTGACTTCATTCCTGAAAGTATATGTATGGTTAGCTCCGAACTGGTGTCCCATTTCATGCGTGGTAAAATCCACTACAAAAGGATCTCCTTCCGGCTGAACATGCGAAGTATAGGCACTCCCTTTCATTCCTGGTATGCAAACGCAGGCAATGCATCCGGCATTACCATTATTATAGAGTGCGCTGGCTTCTTTATGAACAAGATGGCCGATATCATAGTTGGCATTACCGATCACATTATCGATCGTTGCCTGTGTTTTGCTGTTCCATTCATTTGTCCAGGGATCTGTAGAAGGGTTCAGGTAAATGAGCAGATCGTTATTAGCGATCAGGTTCATATGAATGCCGAAATCGCGTTCATAGATTCCGTTGGTCCTTACCAGCAAGGTAGCCATGGCGGCCAGCACTTTTGCTTTTTTCGCTGCATCGTCCGGTTCGGTCCCATTAAGGAAATACTGTGCGTATTCACCTGTGCAGGCGAGAGCCAGCCGGTAAGTGCGGAGTTTTCCATCATCGGCTCCGCGTCCTGTTTCTCCTGAAGTTGGTGCAGGCGCATCAAGTACGGCATTGTCTGCCGATTCTTTTGTAAGGCAACGGAATTCCTTTTTATAATTCATCACATCCTTACGGGAAAAAACCATATAGTATTTCCCTTCCCGGTCAACGGGATCGATATACATTGTTTTCCTGTCGGCACTCAGCACCATTGCATGAAAGCCGCGGGGAGAAAAATCAAAATGAATGGTTGCAGAAGGGTCGTCGATCCCCTGCCCTACATAGGTTTTAATACCGGGGTATTTAGTAGCTAAAGCAGGTTCCATTACGGGTGATTCCACGGCCTTGAACCGCTCTGGCCGGCCATCTGAGTTGGGAATGGTAAGAATAAAGGAAGATAGGGTTGCAGGAACCATGCTGCGGGTTGGTGCCTGTTTCAGGTTAGTCTCCAGGGATGTTTCGTCCAATTGAAATAACCGGTATGTTTCCGGTTTATACCGGCCTCCAGCAAAAAGGTTTTTTTGAATAGCACCCTCACTCACTTCCTTCCAGCCACTTTGCGCCAAACCCGTTGATGAAAAACATAAGCCCCCCACAAGCAGCCATGCAACCAGGTAGATTTTCCTCATAAAACTCAGCAATTATTTAAGGTTTAGGTGAATTAAAAATATTGATAATTCGCTGCCTGCACAAAAAAGAAAATCCCGCTTCCTTGTGAGAAGCGGGATTTAAAACCAGTGTATTTATTACCCTTGATCGGGAGGGATTAATAACCCATTCCACCCATATCAGGAGCTCCGTGGGAATGAGGAGCTTCTTCTTTTTTGGGTTTGTCAGCGATCACGCATTCGGTAGTCAGTAACATACCGGCGATAGAAGCTGCATTTTCAAGAGCGATACGAGTCACTTTAGTAGGATCTATCACACCGGCTTTCAGCAGGTTTTCATATTGCTCAGTACGTGCGTTAAAGCCATAATCAGCTTTTCCGTCTTTTACTTTCTGAACAATGATAGAACCTTCGAGGCCTGCGTTACCAACGATCTGGCGCAGCGGCTCTTCCAGTGCTCTTTTCACGATCGCCATACCAGTTTGCTCATCTTCGATCTGGCCTCTTACTTTAGCTTCCAGGCTTTCGATTGCACGGATATAAGCGATACCACCACCAGGAACGATACCTTCTTCTACTGCAGCGCGGGTAGCGTGCAGGGCATCATCCACGCGGTCTTTCTTTTCTTTCATTTCAACTTCTGTAGCAGCACCTACATAGAGTACAGCAACACCACCTGCCAGTTTAGCCAGGCGCTCTTGCAGTTTCTCTTTATCATAATCTGAAGTAGTATTCTCTATCTGAGCTTTGATCTGGTTAACGCGTGCTACGATATCAGCTTTCTTGCCTTTACCACCAACGATAGTTGTATTGTCTTTGTCGATGGTTACAGAAGAAGCCTGACCGAGAGAAGAAAGGTCAGCACCTTCCAGTTTATGACCAAGTTCTTCGCTGATCACTGTACCTGCAGTCAGTATAGCGATATCAGTCAGCATTTCTTTACGACGGTCTCCAAAACCAGGAGCTTTAACAGCAGCAACCTTGATAGTACCGCGCAGTTTGTTTACAACGAGAGTAGCCAGTGCTTCACCTTCGAGATCTTCAGAGATGATCAGCAGCGGGCGTCCGCTTTGTGCAACTTTCTCCAGGATATGGAGGATATCTTTCATCGCTGCGATCTTCTTGTCGTAGATCAGGATGTAAGGATTTTGCAGCTCAGCTTCCATTTTTTCGCTGTTGGTAACGAAATAAGGAGAGATATAACCGCGGTCGAACTGCATGCCTTCCACTACATCTACAGTAGTGTCAGTACCTTTTGCTTCTTCTACAGTGATCACGCCTTCTTTACCAACTTTTCCAAAAGCTTCAGCGATCAGTTTACCGATCGTTTCATCATTATTGGCAGAGATGGTAGCCACCTGCTGGATCTTTTTGCTGTCGCTTCCAACAGTCTGGCTTTGACCACGGAGGTTTTCAACAACCAGGCTCACTGCTTTGTCGATACCTCTTTTCAGGTCCATTGGGTTGGAACCTGCAGCTACCATTTTCAGGCCTTCGCTGATGATAGCCTGGGCCAGTACAGTAGCAGTAGTAGTACCATCACCTGCAATATCTGCAGTTTTGGAAGCTACTTCTTTCACCATTTGTGCGCCCATATTTTCGATGGGATCTTCCAGTTCAATTTCTTTGGCTACGGTAACACCGTCTTTAGTGATGCCGGGTGCGCCAAATTTTTTCTCGATCACTACATTGCGGCCTTTGGGACCGAGTGTAACTTTTACGGCGTTGGCTAACACATCAACACCTTTTTTCATTTTATTTCTTGCTTCAATATCGAAGAAGAGTTGCTTTGCCATGTTATCTTTTTTTGAATGATAGTTTAGGATTCTGTAATGGCCTGCGCAATGCAGCCATTAAAAATGAGTATGACTTTCCGGGTTTGGGTTAAACAATTGCCAGGATGTCTGATTCTCTCATGATCAGGTACTCTTCGCCTTCAACCTGGATCTCAGTGCCGGCATATTTGCCATAAAGCACCGTATCGCCGGTTTTAACGGTAACAGGCTCGTCTTTTTTACCGGGGCCTGCAGCAACCACTACACCGCGCTGGGGTTTTTCTTTAGCCGTATCAGGGATGATGATACCGCCGGCAGTTTTTTCTTCAGCTGCTGCCGCTTTCACAATTACCCGGTCATGCAAGGGGGTAATGTTTACTTTCTTAGCCATAATTGTATTGATTTTTGATTGATTTGATAGTTTATCAAACTTTTAAAAATGGACGGCAAAGGTACACGAATAATATGCCATTCGACTTAAACCCGTCATTTTTTCATTTCCGGGGATCAGGATGGCAGGAAAACGGGGAGGATGTGACAAATAGGGTGTTTTTGCGTATCGGTCAACGGCCAATGCCCCCTGTCATTTCCTTCTCACCGCATCAGCCACAACCATTTCCAGTTCGCTGATATCAAACGGTTTTTGAAGGGAGTAATCCGCGCCGGCCTCGGCTGCCAGTTCCTCCGCATTGTTATGGGCAGTGAAGAAAATCACCGGGATATGGCGGTATTCGCTGGAGCTTTTGACAAGCTGGATGGCTTTTACCCCTCCGATATCCGGGATCCAGTTGTCCATCAGGATGACGTCGGGCCTGTGAGTAGCTATATCATGAATGATCTCTGTGCATTTATCCCGTAAAACCACTTCAAAATTCCGGGCAGTGAGTATAAGGGAACAGACTTCTAACAAATCGGTATCGTCGTCGTAAATAATTACTTTCCTGTTCATTGATGAGAAACGATTCAGCAATAAAAATAGATAATTTTCGAAAAAATCCATTCGGATCATCAGGCTGAAATCCTCTCCAAAAATACCTTGCAATGATCCGCGGATCTTAAGGGAATACAGGGGGAAACGCTTATCTTTGCAGCTTCAATAGTTCTTAAGCAATGATCAGCAGACGAAATATCCGGGTAAAAGTGATGCAGACGCTCTACACGTTAGAAACCGTGGAAACACTCATCAAACCCGGAGAGCCGCAAAAAACATTACAACAGCATTTTGACCAGACCCGTTCCCTATTGATCTACCTCACCTGGTTCCTTACGGAAGTAGCAAGATATGCTGAAACAGAAGCTCATAAAAGAGCCGGCAAACACCTCCCCACAGCAGAAGATCTGAACGTGAATACCAAGATCGCTGGTAATGAGACCCTCTGGAAAATGCTGGAAGACCCTGCAATGAAAGAACAGTTTGCCAAAGAAAAGCCGGCACTCATCCACCGCTCTGCTCAGGCAGAGAATACAGACATGGTCCGGAAAGTATATCTCGACCTGGTAGAAACACCTACTTACAAGACCTATATCTCCAAACAATCCCGTGATAAGGTTGAAGAAAAGAAGATCATTGAATTTATTCTCAATGACCTGATGCTGGCCAATGAAACTTTTGTTTCCCATGTAGAGGAAAATTTCTCCAACTGGAATGATGACGGGGAAATGGTGGTTCAATTACTGGCCGCTTATATACAAAAACCCGGTATTTATAATTTCAACCAATTGCTTAGCCCCGATAAAGCACAGTTTGCCAAAAGCCTTTTGCAAACCGTGCAGGACAAAGCAGCTCATTTGCAGGAGATCATAATCCCCAAGCTGAAAAACTGGGACCCTGAAAGGATTGCCCTGCTCGACATGATATTAATGAAAATGGGTGTGGCAGAATTCCTCTATTTCGAAACGATCCCTCCTAAAGTAACCATCAACGAATATATTGACCTGGCTAAAGAATACAGTACCCAGCAGAGCGGTCAGTTCGTAAATGGCATACTTGATAATATACATAAAGACCTGGTGCAACAGGGAAAAATGCAGAAAGTGGATTATAAGAAAGCCTGATGCCGGTTTTGAAGTTGACCTCCTTACCTTTGCCATTCTAAAGACAAAACAAATGAAGAAATTATATATTCTTTTAGCTGTAACGGCCGGGCTTTTTGCCTGCCAAACAACAGACAAAAAAGGTACACCCGGTCTCGACACAGAGGCGAGGCAGAATGCAACAAAGGATTCTGCTAATTTCACCACTATCCAATGGCTTGATTCCACTTTTATCGATCTCGGGAAAATAAAGGAAGGCCAGGTGGTGGAAGTGAGTTACCGGTTTAAAAATACAGGCAACAAGAACCTGATCATTGCGAATGTATCGGCCAGTTGCGGATGCACAGTACCGGAAAAACCGGAAAGGCCTTATGCCCCGGGCGAAGAAGGCGTGATCAAGGCCAAGTTTGACAGTCGCGGCCGCCCCAAAGGTGAAGCCCGCAAAACAGTGTATGTGGATGCCAATACATCACCCGTACAGCACCAGTTGAATTTTAAAGTTGATATCACAGACTAATCATTAAAACAAGAACAAGAATGAATCAGATCTATCTTTTGCAAGCCACTCCAAGCGCTTCAGGCGGAGGTTTCCAGTTTATCTTTTTAGGATTAATGATCCTGGTATTCTGGCTGTTTTTTATCCGCCCCCAGGCAAAACGTGCAAAGAACCAGAAAAAATTTATTGAAGATCTGCAGAAGGGAGAAAAGATCGTGACCATTGCCGGTATTCATGGCACTATCAATAAAGTGAATGAAGATGGAACACTTTCTATTGAGATCAGCCCCGGCAGCTATATCAAGATCGAAAAATCTGCCATCAGCATGGACTGGACAGCAGCCCTGAATAAGCCTGCTGCAGGTACAGAAAAAAAATAAGCAGATCATTTTATTTCTTCATGATCAAAGTCGGCTTAACAGGCGGCATCGGCAGTGGCAAAAGCACTGTAGCCCGGATATTCGGCGTGCTGGGTATTCCTGTTTATAATGCTGACGATGCAGCCAAACGGCTGATGAATGAAAATGAAGAGGTAAAAAAGAACGTGATCCTTCATTTCGGAAAAGAAAGTTATACCGCAGAAGGATTGCTCAACCGGGCATATATTGCTTCGCAGGTGTTTAATGATAAAGAAAAGCTGTCGCTGCTCAATTCCATTACCCATCCTGCCACTATAGCCGATTCTGAACACTGGATGCGGAACCAAACAACCGCATATGCAGTTAAGGAAGCGGCTTTATTGTTTGAAAGCGGATCTGCCGGAAATCTCGATTATATCATTGGAGTGTACGCTCCTGCCCCATTGCGTATTCACCGCACCATGCAGAGAGACGGCATCAGCCGGGAAGAAGTGCTGAAACGGATGAGCCGGCAGATTGATGAGAACATGAAAATGAACCTCTGCAATTTTATAGTCATAAATGATGAACAGCAACTGCTGATACCGCAAGTAGTTAAATTGCATCAGCAGTTGCTGTTCATTCAGTAAAGATCTTCCGGATCATTTCAACGCTGCCAGCGCTTTCGCGATCCTTCCCCAGGCCTCTTCGATTTTTTCCATACTGTTAGCAAAAGAAAAACGCACACAATCAGGATCACCGAATGCTTCACCCATCACAGATGAAACGTGTGCCGTGTTCAACAGGTACATACAGAGATCGCCGGAAGTATGGATCACTGTTTTACCATCTGTTTTTCCATAATAGTAACTGATATCAGGGAAAATATAAAAAGCTCCATCAGGCGCAGAGCATTCAATACCCGGGATTTTACTTACCAGTTCAAGTACGCGCTGACGGCGGCGGGTAAATTCTTTTACCATTTCCATTGTTGGGCGCAGGTCAGTTGTAAGTGCCGTTACCGCTGCTTTCTGTGTAATGGAAGAAGTGCCGCTGGTAAACTGCCCCTGGATCTTTTCGCAGGCTTTGGCAATAGCGGGATCGGCGGCAATGTATCCAAGCCTCCAGCCCGTCATGGCAAAACCTTTACTGAGACCGTTCACAATGATCACGCGGTCTTTGATATCTTCAAACTGTGCAATGCTCTCATGCTCTCCCACAAAATTGATATACTCATAGATCTCATCGGAGATGATCAGGATGTTGGGGTATTTACGGAATATATTCACCAGTCCTTCCAGTTCGGCTTTGCTGTACACAGCTCCGCTTGGATTGCAGGGAGAAGAGAACAGGAATACTTTTGTATGCGGAGTGATCGCTGCTTCGAGTTGTTCCGGCGTGATCTTAAAACCGGATTTGGGGGTTGTTTTTATTTCCACTACCCTGCCCCGTGCAATTTTAACCAGCTCGCTGTAAGTAACCCAGTAAGGTGTTGGGATCAGCACTTCATCATTCTCATCCACCAATGCAAGAACGGCATTGGCCAGGCTTTGCTTGGCACCGGTTGATACTACAATGTTTTCAGGTTTATAATCGAGATTATTATCGCGTTTGAATTTAGTACAGATAGCTTCACGCAGGTCGAGGTAGCCGGGCACAGGTGTATAATGGCTCCAGTTATCATGAATGGCCTTTATTGCAGCTTCCTTAATATGTTCAGGTGTATCGAAATCGGGTTCACCTAAGCTAAGATCAATAATATCGATGCCCTGGGCTCTCAGTTCGCGGCCCAGTTTGGCCATTTTCAGCGTTTCCGGTTCATTGAAACGCTGCAACAATGAAGATAACTGCATGATTGAAGAATTTATATATTGGGTTTTAATGAAAAAACGTTTACCGGCAAGCGGTTGCAAATGTAGGAATTTGAACGAATCGAATCCTTGATTAAAAATCGTTTAAATGAAAAGTGAATAACTGAGAAAAATGGCGGTTTTTGCTCTCCGGAGGCCGGACTTATTCTTTTTAAAATGCATAAAAATTTAATTTTCAACCTATTGAGGACAATTCCTTACCCCTGAAATGCTCTAACAATATATAACTGAAAACATTATCTTTGCCCCTCTTTAAAAATCCCTGACATCTTTACCCGCCGCCATATACGGAGTAAAGTACCGAAAAATGTAAATGAACAAAGTATGCAACTGAAAGGTTTGGTTCGATTTTTTACGATCCTGCTTATTATCTACTCCATCTACCAGCTATCTTTTACCTGGTTTGTCCGCAATCATGAGAAAAAATTAGAAGCACGTGCGAACAGTTATGTTAAAGTCAACTATCCTGAAGCTAAAGATGAAGTAAGGGATAGCCTCTTTAATTCAAGACTGACCCGTTTAAAAGACAGCACCAAAGATGAAACCATCACTTATGGCATTACCGGTGCTATAAGCTACCAAAAGGCAAAAGAAGAAGAACTGAACCTCGGTCTCGACCTTCAGGGTGGTATCAACGTAACAATGGAAGTGGAAATGACCGGTTTATTGAAAACACTTTCCAATAATTCCAAAGATCCCGATTTCCAGAAAGCACTGGAAAATGCCAATGTGCGTAAAGCCAACAGCGATGCAAACTTCATCCGCCTGTTTGCAGAAGAATACCAGAAACTGGTTGGTGCCAATAAAATGTCAGGACTGTTTGCTGCTGCCAATAAAGACCGGATCAAAGTTGGCGACAGTGATTCAAAAGTGATCGGTATACTGGAATCGCTGGCAAGAGATGCCTTCGACAATACTTTCCGTGTAATGCGCACGCGTATTGATCAGTTCGGCGTTGCCCAGCCCAGCATCAACCCTGATCCTGAAAAAGGTATCATCTCAGTTGAGCTCCCGGGTGTGCAGGATAAGGAAAGGGTAAGAAAATACCTGCAATCATCTGCTAACCTTCAGTTCTGGGAAGTATATAATTTCATTGAGTTGTATCCAAGCATCGAAAAAGCCGATGGTATCTTTTATGCCATGATGGGAGGTAAAGCTGCTGCTGATACAGCCAAAAAACAAGATACTACAGCTACGGCGGCAACTCAGTCTACCTCCGGCGATAGTGCTTCAAAAACATTAAGCCAGTTAGACAGTACCGGCGGCAAAGACAGCACCGGGAAATTAGCCGCTGCTGATGAGCAGGATGCCAGCAAACACCTGAGCTATTATCTCCAGTTTGCTGTTCCCCAGCAAGGACAGAAGCCATTTCCTTCTATTGGTTATGTAGCTATAAAAGATACGGCCCTTGTTCGCCAGTACCTTCAAACACCCGCTATCAGGGCCAGCTTCCCTACCCAACTGGCCTGGATGTATGGTATTCCTGAGCGCGGCAAGAATAATAAACCATCCAATTTTGTAGCATTATATGCGATCAAAACATTTGGCCGTGAGAAAGCCAAGATCGAAGGTGATGCCATCTCTTCTGCATCTGCAGACTATGACCAGAATGGCAAACCTGAAGTAAGAATGACAATGACTGCTACAGGAAGCACTGCCTGGGCGAAAATGACCGGTGAGAACCTCGACAAACCGATCGCTATCGTACTCGATAATATCGTTTATTCAGCTCCTAACGTAAACCAGGTGATCGATGGAGGTACTTCACAGATCAGTGGCGGATTCAGCGTTCAGGAAGCGCAGGATCTTGCAAATATCCTGAAAGCGGGTAAACTGCCTGCTCCTGCTAAAATTGTGCAGGAACAAACTGTTGGACCGACGTTGGGTGCTGCTGCGATACGCGGAGGCATGGTATCATTCGGAGTTGCCTTTATCGTCATATTCGTACTGATGCTGGTGTACTACAACAGCAGTGGCTGGGTAACCAATATTGCGTTAGTCCTTAACCTGCTCTTTACCGTTGGTATTTTGGCTGGTCTCGGCGCTACGCTCACTGCTCCCGGTATCGCCGGTCTGATCCTGACCATTGGTCTGGCGGTTGATACCAACGTAATCACCAAGGAACGTATCAAAGAAGAGCTTACCAAAGGAAAAGCATACCTGCCCGCTGTTAATGAAGCGTTCAGGCGTTCACTGCCTCCTATCCTTGATGGTCACATCACCATTTTACTGACTGCATTGATCCTGTTCTATTTTGGATTAGGCCCCGTTAAAGGTTTTGCGACCACGCAGATCCTGGGTATCCTGCTGTCACTGTTCTCTGGTGTATTGATCACAAGATGGATCACAGATATCTTCAATAAGAAAAAGATACATCTCGAGTACTTCACAAGCGTGTCAAGGAAAATATTCCAGCAGGCCAAATTCAATTTCATTGGATTCAGAAAGAAGGCATTTGTTATATCTTTCATCGTGCTTGCACTGGGTATATCCTCTTTCTTCAATGGCTTTGATTATGGTGTGGAGTTCGATGGTGGACGCAGCTACACCGTTCGTTTCGACAGGAATATCTCCAAAGAAATTGAGCCGATGCGGGATGAATTGAAAGTCACTTTTGATGGAGAAAACCCTGTTCTCAAAACGGTTGGTGACACAAGGACCCTTGATATCACGACTTCTTATCTTATTAAAGATACCCGCCCTGAAGTGGATTCCATTGTACTGAACAAATTATATGTGGGATTGAAAAAGCATCTGCCTGAAAATCTCAGCTTCGAGCAGTTTGATCAGAGATACAAACTTGGTTCTAAAAAGGTGTTGCCTACTATCTCGGATGACTTGAAAAATGGAGCTGTAAAAGCTACTGTTTTCGCCATCTTCGTGATATTCCTTTACATCTTTATCCGGTTCCGCGACTGGAGGTACTCAGTGGGTACTATCATTGCGTTGTTGCACGACGTATTGGTTACACTCGCCGTATTCTCTTTCGCCAGGAAGATCGTACCATTCCCGCTTGAGATCGACCAGCATTTTATTGCAGCGATCCTGACGGTGATAGGCTTCTCTATGAACGAAGCGGTGATCATCTTCGACCGTATACGGGAAGACAGAAGACTCTACCCCAGTGCTCCTTTGGCAGAGACGATCAACCGTGCGATCAATGAAACCTTAAGCCGTACGATCATGACATCATTGACGGTGTTCCTCACCATCCTGATCATCTTCCTGGTAGGTGGTGAAGTAACAAGAGGTTTTGCTTTTGCGATGCTGATCGGTGTTATTACCGGTGTGTATTCTTCTATGTTCGTTGCGGCTCCGATGCTGATCAACTTTGGAAGAAGCAAGAAAGAAAAAGCTGCAGATCTGGCCAAAACAACAACAGCAAGTCCGAAGGCTACCAAATCATAATAGCCTGGTATAACAGATATAAAGCCTGCTTCTTTATGAGGCAGGCTTTTTTTTATTGTCATTATCTGAGTGCAGGTTTAGGAAAACCGGCTTATATAGTATGCTAAGAGCCGGGGCGTAATAGTCATCAGCAACCTGATCGTCGAAGGTTCATATTACACAGCAAAACTTGTCCCGCATCCGCAGGTATTGCTGGCATTCGGATTACTGAAAGTAAACCCGCGGTTGTTCAATCCATCTATCCAATCTACCTGCATCCCGTACAGATAAATTTCATGGGAGCGGTTCATCGCGCAGGGAATGTCTTCTATTTCAAATAACTGGTCATTTTCCTGTTTATGATCAAACCCAAGTATGTACGACATGCCTGAGCAACCACCGCCCTTTACCCCCACTCTCAATACCTGTGTAGAGTCAAATCCCTCCTGCCCCATCAGCTTTTTGATCTCCCTGATAGCCCCTGCAGTAAGCGTCACCGGTGTTGTAATTGTTGTTTCCATAGTGCAAAAATAACCAAAAGCGGCAAATCCGCTGCGCGGACCCAGTCCCTGTTTAAATGCCCACAAAGACGACGAAGACCACAAAGAAATATTTACTGTAATACCAAATAAACCCATAGGTAACTTTCAGGCAGTAATTCTTTGTGGTCTTCGTCGTCTTTGTGGGAAAACAGCCCATAAACGGGGATTAAAACAAGATTTTCATCTTAAAAACGTTATGCTACACTCAACCGGATTTTAAAACCCAGATCTTCTGAGTACTTTTGTCACCTGAAAAAAACTAACCCTGATGGATCAGAACATGATCAACCTCCTAATTGCCCTGATGGCATTGCTTGTCTCTTTTTATTGTTTCTACCTGGTAAATGATTTCCGCAAAAAAGCGAAACAGTCCGGGGATAAAGACAGTTTCTCTTCTCGCCCCCTGCAATTGCAAGCGTATGAAAGACTGGTAATGCTGTCTGAACGCATTTCCATTCCCAACCTCGTAAGCCGGGCCAACCAGCCAGGATTGGGTTGCCGTGATATGCAGCTCCTGCTGATAGAAAGCATTAAACAGGAATTTGAATACAACGCATCTCAACAGATCTACGTAAGCCCTGTGGCCTGGGAAGCAGTAACCAACCTGAAGGAGCAAAATATGCTTATCATCAACCAGGTGGGTGCCAGCCTGCCTCCCGAAGCATCCGGGACAGACCTGAATAAGCGCTTGCTGGAGTTTGTGATGACACAGAAAAAAGGAGCACTGCATACGATAGTGCTGGAGGCGTTGAATTTCGAAGCAAAGAAACTGATGAGATAAAGCTGCTTATATCCTGACACCCCAAAACAAAGTGATCATGCCTGAAGAGAAAAAGATATTCACAGATTCCGGAATTGAAATAGCCCCTGTTTATTCAGCAGGTTCACCTGCCAGTGAAGCATCTGCGGAAAAACCCGGCGAATACCCCTTCACCAGAGGTGTGCAGCCGGATATGTACCGCGGCAAATTATGGACGATGCGGCAGTATGCCGGTTTCTCCACTGCAGAAGAAAGCAACAAACGCTATCACTATTTATTATCGCAGGGTGTGATGGGATTGAGCGTAGCATTTGATCTCCCTACACAGATCGGTTATGATAGTGATCATCCCTTATCAGAAGGCGAAGTAGGCAAAGTGGGTGTGGCTATCGACAGTATTGAAGATATGGAGACACTGTTCAACGGCATCAAACTCGAAGAAGTTTCCACTTCGATGACGATCAATGCCACCGGCTTTATCCTCCTGTCTTTTTATGTAGCTCTGGCAAAAAAGCAAGGTGCTGATCTGAAAAAAATATCGGGTACAATACAAAATGATATCCTGAAAGAATACGCTGCAAGAGGCACTTATATTTATCCGCCCAAGCCGTCCATGCGGATCATCACAGATATCTTTGAATGGTGCGCATCTGATCTTCCCAAATGGAATACGATCTCTATTTCGGGTTACCATATACGCGAAGCAGGATCAACGGCTGTGCAGGAAATCGCTTTCACCCTCAGCAATGGCAAAGCTTATGTAAAAGCCGCCCAGGAAAAAGGGCTGGACATAAATGTATTTGGCAAACGCCTTTCTTTCTTTTTCAATTCACACAATAACCTGTTTGAAGAAATAGCCAAATTCAGAGCGGCGAGGCGCATGTGGGCAAAAATGATGAAGAGCATGGGAGCTACAGACCCCAAAGCGATGATGCTCCGTTTTCATACCCAAACAGGAGGCAGCACCTTAACAGCACAGCAACCCCTCAACAATATTTCAAGGGTCACTATTCAAAGCCTGGCAGCAGTTTTAGGAGGCACGCAATCATTGCATACCAATGGCTATGATGAAGCATTAAGCCTGCCCACTGAAGAAGCAGCGCGTATCGCTTTGCGTACGCAGCAGATCGTTGCCTTTGAAAGCGGCGCTCCTGACACAGTAGACCCGCTTGCCGGATCCTTTTTTATTGAATCGCTCACTAATGAAGTGGAAGAAGCCACCTGGAAACTGATCGAAAAAATTGATGCACTCGGCGGCAGCGTATCCGCGATAGAGCAGGGATTTATCCAGGACGAGATCGCCCGCAGCGCTTATGAATATCAACAGAAGATCGAATCAAACGAAAAGATCATTGTTGGCGTCAATAAATTCCAGGTAAAAGAAGAAGCATCCATTCCCATTTTTAAGATCGACGATAGTATCCGCACTTTGCAAACTGAAAAGCTGCAGCGCCTGAGGGCAAACAGGGACAGGGCAAAAGTGGACCAATGCCTTCAACAGTTGAATGATCATGTTGTAAACGGAGATAACATCATGCCTGCTGTTATCGAAGCCGTGGAAAATAAATGCACACTGGGAGAAATAGCCGACACACTGCGTGAAGTGTATGGAGAATACAAATAAGTATGTTTACTCCTTCCCGCCTTACCGGAAAGACGGGAAGGGGTGATTTTACTTATCTTCAACCAAAAATCAACCATGAAACGTCTATTGCTTCCCTTCCTGTTTCTTGTTGTCTGTTTTAACCTTGAAGCCCAAACACCTTCTTTCGTTAAAGACAGCATCGACAGTTACATCACACAGGGATTAAAGGATTGGGATATTCCCGGCCTTTCAATCGTGATCGTGAAAGATGGAAAAACAGTGTTGATGAAAGGATATGGCGTAAGGGATATCAATACAAAAGAGGCAGTGGATGAGAACACCCTGTTCATGATCGCAAGCAACACCAAATTGTTCACCGGTGTTTCCATCGCCCAATTGGAGTTCAATAAAAAACTTTCGCTGAATGATAAGATCAGCCGCTATTTTCCCGGCTATGCCTTGTATGATACATTAGCCAGCCAATCGGTTACCATACGTGATATGCTTTGCCACCGCCTGGGCACTAAAACATTCCAGGGAGATTTCACTTTCTGGAACAGTACTTTAAGCCGCAGTGAGATCATGCAAAAGATGCGTTTGCTGAAACCAATCGGCTTATTCCGCCAGGATTATGGTTATTGTAATAGCTGTTTCCTTACAGCAGGCGAAGTGATCCCTAAAGTAACAGGTAAATCGTGGGAGCAATATGTGCAAGACAGCATTCTAACTCCTTTACAAATGACACATTCCACTACCATATCCGCCGGGATGGAGCAAAAAACCAATGTGGCGAGGCCTTATACGACCAGTTTTACAGGCAAACTCAACAGGGTTCCTTATGATCAATGGGACAATCTTGGTCCTGCAGCAAGTATTATCAGTAATGTGAATGACCTGTCCCACTGGCTGTCTTTTCAATTGGACAGTGGCCGGTATAACGGGCAACGAGTCATGCCGTTTTCTGTGCTGCAAAAAACAAGGGATGTAAATATTTCAACGAACAGCCGCAAATCGGCCATTTTGCCCATGCATTTCCGTGGATACGGTTTGGGAGTATTTGCAGCAGATTACAATGGCCGCCAGATCTACTGGCATACCGGTGGGGCAGGTGGAATGGTCAGCAATGTATGTTTTGTGCCGGAAGAAAAACTGGGCATTGCGATACTGACCAATAACGATAACCAGAATTTCTTCGAGCTGTTGAGATACCAGGTGCTGGATGCTTACCTGGGGGTACCTTATACGAACAGGAGCAGCCAGGCCTTGCCGGATTTCAAAAAGGAAATGGATGCCCAACTGAAAGAAATTGCAGCCTGGAAAGCAAGAGTAAAAAACAACACCCTTCCTCTACCGCTTTCTGCTTATGCAGGCAATTATGAAAACAATATCTACGGAACGATGACGATTATGCCGGACAACGGAAAATTATCAGTCCGTTTTAATAGCCACAAAGATCTGACTGCGCATCTTTCTTATATGGACAATGATGAATGGTTGCTGGAGTATACGAATATTGAATACGGTATCTTTGCTATCCGTTTCAAAACTGAAAAGCAAAAAGTTATGTCAGTGGATATGCGGGCGAATGAATTTGTGGAGTCTGATGCATATACGTTTAAAAAGAAGTAATGTTTAGCTCTTTAGAAAGCTATTGGAAATTACCAGTATTAATGGTCCAGAACATCGTAATTGAAAAAGGCGCTACGTAACAAACTATTTGTGACGTAGCGCCTTTTGTATAGCGCTTTATATTACTTGCTATTTTTCTATTTCCCCTTCGGCTTCCAGCTATCTTTTAATCCTACTGTCCGGTTGAAAACCATTCCGCTGGTGCTGCTGTCTTTATCCAGTACAAAATACCCTTTACGGATGAATTGGTATGCTTCATCGAACCTGGCATTCTTTAAGGCCGGCTCTGCGTACACTGCTTTTATCACGTGCAATGAATCAGGGTTCATATAGTCCTTAAAATCCCCTTCTTCACTGGAAGGGTCTTCTACACGGAACAGACGATCATACAAACGCACTTCCGTGGTAATAGCATGCTTAACGCTTACCCAGTGTAATGTTCCTTTTACATTGATACCTGAAGTATCAGCACCGCTTTTGCTTTCAGGGATATAAGAGCAATGCAGTTCGGTAATATTGCCATCCTTATCCTTGATCACTTCATCGCATTTGATAATGTAAGCGGATTTTAATCTTACCATTTGCCCGGGTGCGAGGCGGAAATATTTTTTGGGCGGGTTTTCCATAAAATCCTCCCGCTCTATATAGATCTCTCCGCTGAAAGGAATTTCCCTGTCGCCGGCACCAGGGTCTTCGGGGTTATTTTCGCTTTTTAAAAGCTCCTCGCTGGCAGAATAATTGGTGATGATCACTTTCAGTGGATCAAACACGACCATTCTCCTCAAGGCTTTTTTGTTAAGGTCTTCGCGTACGAAAAACTCCAGCAATTCTATATCTACGATATTATCCCTTTTGGCAATTCCTGCACGTTCGCTGAAATCGCGGATGCTTTGTGCTGTGTAACCTCTCCTGCGCATACCGGAAATTGTAGGCATGCGGGGGTCATCCCAACCGGTAACATGTTTTTCATTCACCAGTTGCAGCAGTTTACGCTTGCTCATTACCGTATAAGTAATGTTGCGGCGGGCAAACTCATATTGTTTGCTGGGGAATATCTCCAGTTTTTCGATCAGCCAGTCATATACTTCACGGTGCGGTACAAATTCCAGTGTGCAGATGGAATGGGTGATCTTTTCGATCGAGTCGCTTTGCCCATGCGCAAAATCGTACATGGGGTAAATGCACCATGCATCACCAGTGCGGTGATGATGCGCATGTTTGATGCGGTAAAGGATGGGATCACGCATCAGCATATTGGGAGAGGTTATATCGATTTTGGCTCTCAGTACTTTTTCTCCATCTTTATATTTACCTGCCCGCATGTCTGCAAAAAGCTGGAGATTTTCTTCTATGCTTCTTTCTGCATATTTATTGCGGCGCCCTGGTTGGGTAGGCGTACCTTTTTGCTCGGCTATTTCTTCAGAGCTGCTATCGTCCACATAAGCCAACCCTTTTTTGATCAGTGTTACCGCATATTCGTACAGCTGTTCAAAGTAATCCGAAGCATAAAATTCATTGGTCCATTGGAAACCCAGCCAGCGAACGTCGTCCTTGATGCTCTCCACATATTCTGTTTCCTCAGTAACGGGATTGGTATCATCAAAACGCAGGTTGGTACCGCCGCCATATTTCTGGGTGAGACCGAAATTGAGGCAAATACTGGCAGCATGACCGATATGCAGATATCCGTTAGGCTCCGGCGGAAAGCGCGTCATAATAGACTGATACTTACCGGAAGCCAGGTCTGCTTCAATGATCTCTTCCAGGAAATTGAGGCTTTTTTCTTCTTTCTTTTCTTCGTGTGACATAGGTCTGCAAATATAACAAAGTCGCACGACAAAGACCCGGAGGAGAAAACGTCAAAAACAAGATTTTAAGCCACATAAACCTCGGGCAAAACAATCTTTTTTTTGAGGAAAATAGCAGGAAAAGATGAGGGAAATCCCAAGGTCAAGAAGCGGGATGAAAATACTTTTACGGAAGTAAAGGACGATTAAATATTTGGAAGAATGAAGGAGTATTGGCCGTTGGAGGCTTTTGAGGAAAACAGGGTATATCTCTTTTCGAGTTGTGGGCCTAAGGGTAATATTGATATGACAATTCAATTCACTCCCACTGAAGAAGATGGAATTTTCAATCTTGCTTTTGGACTACTTGATAAAGATGGTAAGATGAACGATACTATTATTAACAATAACGGGGACAGGAAT
Organism: Sphingobacteriales bacterium 44-61; assembly: GCA_001898405.1. Lineage (GTDB taxonomy): Bacteria > Bacteroidota > Bacteroidia > Chitinophagales > Chitinophagaceae > Terrimonas_A. The sequence goes on along the minus strand of MKTW01000012.1, from coordinate 374,577 downwards.
AAAATTATCGGAACAGCCATTGCGGCTATTAATGAATTCACCTATCATTACCCGGGTAAGCTTGTCTACTTCTCAGGACATACAAAAGGGAGAAACAGGCTGTACAGAGGAGCCTTATCTATATATCTCGAACAGCGGCTTCAGGATTATACGATATGGGGCCTAAAAGAAGATAACAGTTTTGAACTATTCAAAAAAAACACATCCTATTTTGGATATATCATAAAAAGAAAAAAATAAAATATGGTACATTTACAGTCTATGAAGAGAAAGGAATCAATACCAGAAATGGTTAAAAGGGTTTCTATTCGTTATAACAAGGAATCAAACAAGTACAAGAATCAAGTGTTATTTCCGGAAAAAGTAGCCCGTGCAAATGAAATATTGAAAAAAGCCAAATTCCCGCCTGAAATGAATTTGCCCAGGAAAGACTAGAAGTCTCTTCAACGATATTGAAATAATACTATTGCAGCTATTGAACACGTAGTGTTTTCTGGCTGGTCAAGCCTTCTCAGCCCTGCTTTTCTGATAAATAAAGAACAGGGCTACTATAGAGGATACTCGCCAGCAGCCGGGTGCTGTTATATCCGTGGCAGCCACATACCGCCAACAGCCCCAAAAGTCCCAACAGCAATAGCAAGCGTAATGATAAGAAGCATAACCGAGAATCCCCATTTTCTATATGGAGAGCCCGAAAACTTTGCTTTAAAATACAAAGCAACCACACCCTGAGGAAGAATATAGACAAATACCGACAAGGCACTTAAGAAGGGTCCTGTAAACGTTTCAGGATCGAAGCCAACCGGCGCCCTGTGTATGACCATCCAAAGCATAAAGAATACACGGAATAGCCATACGCCACTCATTGCCAGCAGCAAATGCACTGCCCATTGGTTATGCAGATTGATCTTCCTTTTTATAGCGTATTTAATCGAATAGAATGCACAAACAAGAATGATGAGGGCATTAATGGAAATGATTACCTGCATAAACGGGCCGCCAACAGCTCCCCTGACCCAGGTGAGATATAACCCGCCCAAACTTATCAGGAACGCAGAGTAAATGTATACCCTGCCGCTGACCCTGTGAAACCGGGGCGCTTTTTTCCTGATCTTGGTCACCAGTTGTAATGGCCCCAGAATAGTAACTACAGCAGCTACCGCAACATGCAGACCAAAGAACAAATTTCCAACAATATCACCTTTAGCATAAAAATGAGGATTAACACTATTCCATTTTTCGAAATGACCAAGTGCCGTCGATTTCCAGTACAGCATCAATATGTAGTAAGCAAAAAACAATTGTCCCAGGTAGGTTACGACAAACCAGGATCGGGTAACATTTCTAAAAAAGTGGATAGCTACAGTTTGGCGGGCTCTTTGAATCATGGCGCTGAAGTAATAAATTAAAGATAGCTTCAGCCCAATGATTCCAACTTAACAATTGTTAAGAAATGATCTCACGCCTGATCCTGCTAAGGCTTTCAGGTTTTATGCCAAGATAAGAGGCCACATATTTAAGGGGGGCATTTTTAATGATAGCCGGGCTGTTTTTCATCAGCTTCAGGTATCGCTGTTCGGCCGTAAGATTAGCAAGATCATCCATTCTTTGAGTATACTCTTCCTGTATCTGATGGAACAACCTGATAGTATAGTCTTTTTGCGTCAGACTGGTCTGGGCAGTGCTTTGCGCATCATCATAAGTGATCCTGAGCAATTCACAGTCTGTAATGCACTGCAGGTATTCATTGGAGACCGTCTGTTTTACAAAATGATAATAAGACGTAAAGAAACGGGGACCATTATTCAGGTCCACCGTTACTTCTTCGCCTTTATCATTGATGTAGAACTTTCGCATGAAACCCGAAACAATAAAATTATGATACACCGGAATTTTACCCGCTGTTTCCAGCATGGTATCCTTTGCAACCCACAATGGCTTAAATGTAAGCCTGCATTGTGCCCTGTCTTGCTCAGGAATCTCAATTATCTGACAGATATACTCAAACAGTGTATCATAATAGTGCTGCATTTGTCACGGCTTATATGGCATCGGAATCCTTATTCACCACTCAATCCTTCCACCTCCACTCCCCTGCTATCTGCAACGGCTCTTTGAGATTAGACTTCAATAACAGATCCTTTGTTTCCTGGTCTGTCAATCTTTTTGCCTCAATCACCGGAGCGTCAGCCAATCCATATACCAGCATAGCATTATACCTCACTGTATTTTGCATGCCTTTTTCATCCACCAGCCTGAAATCATCACAGTCGGCATGATAGCAGGGACCTGCGTTATTGGGAAGACTTCCACCCCCTGCACCGCCTGTGGGCACCCCCTGGAGCATAAAAGGCTGGTGGTCGCTGTGAAGGCCGGCACCACTGCGGAAGCTGTTCCTGAAACTTGTATCGATCGCCTGCGCCAGAGAGCCGATTGCCTGGAATAATGATTTGCTGGCATCTGTAGTAGCAGAATATCCCTTGGGATCATTGGTCATATCATAATTCAGCATGAACCGGATCTTGTCAATGCTTTTATCGCGGAGCGCTTCCTTTACATAGCTCTTAGACCCAAGCAGCCCTTCTTCCTCTCCCATGAACAATACAAACTCTACTGTTCTCTCAGGTTGAAGATTAAGCGCCTTAAATGTTCTTGCCATATCCAGCACTGAAAACGAACCGATGCCATTGTCGATGGCACCAGTGGCGAGATCCCAGCTATCCAGGTGGCCGCCTACTACAATTTTCTCATTCGGCAGGGTTTTACCGGGAATGGTAGCGATCACATTCCGGGCTTTGATCATGCCAGAGAAATTGGTCAACTGAATACGTGCTTCCAGTTTACCTGATTTCAGTTTTTCGCGCAAAGCCAATCCATCTTCCTTACCGATACATACTGCAGGTATCGGGATCAGTTTTCCTGTAACAGAAGCTGTGCCTGTAAGCAGTACGCCATTCGCAGCTGTATTGATAATAATGATCCCTTTTGCTCCATACTTGGTAGCAAGGGCTGTTTTCTCAGAACGGTGCAGGTTTTTCAGCCCTTCACCGGAGCCTGGCAGTATACCCAGGTAAACCAGGGCTATTTTCCCTTTTACCTTGCCTGGCGAAGCCTTGTAATCTGCTTCCAGTCCATTGCCCATTTCCACCAGTTCCCCGCCCACATTCGATTTCACCGGTGCATGTGCCAGTGAAACGGCTTTTACAGGTTGCAGGTCCTTTGCATCCGGCCCAACAGATACCTGGATGGTGCCCCTGCTCCAGCTCTCCACTTCAAATGGTTGAAAACGTACGTTCTGATAACCATAGGAACGCAGCAGATCGTAAGCATACTGTTCTGCTTTTTTACCATTTTCTGAACCGGTAAGCCGGTGGCCGATCGTAGAAGTAGCGTCTCTTAAAGAGCTATAAGCTTTTGAATTGGTTAAAACCTCCTGGTTGATTCGTGTAAACACATCTTTCCATTCGGGTTTACCCTGCGCCGAAGCGGTTAAGATACCAAGATAGCAAGCTACCCCTGTTAATAATATTTGTCTCATGCAGTGATGTTTAAAATTAGTTCCGAATATATTAATAAAGCCTGTTCCGGCATCATTCCGGCAGCTATATTTTCAACTGAAATTTTACTTCTTCTAAATTTTTAACCCTCTGTGGACGTTTTATGTTTTTTCCTCCAAATATGTTTTATCTTTCTGAAAACTGCATTGAAATAATTCAATATCATCAATAACTTCGCCTGATATTGCCGCCATATAGAAAGCACTGAATAACCTTTATGCTAACCTGAACTTTTTTCGATGAGAAAGTATAAGAACCTGCTTTTCTATGTTATTACCATTGCCGGGTTTTCCGGCATTATTTACTTTATTATCCGGAAAGGTGCAGGGCTCGAAGAAGGAAAAGTCACTGATTTTATTCCGCAATTGAACGCTTCCACCTGGCAGCAATTCAGGGAAACGTATAATCATAATCTTACCAACCCACTGGCCATCCTGCTGCTGCAGATCATCACGATCATTCTCACGGCACGCTTGTTTGGCTTTCTTTGCAAAAAGATCCGCCAGCCTTCGGTGATCGGAGAAATTTTTGCCGGTATCGTACTTGGTCCTTCTTTTCTCGGCGCTTATTTCCCGGAATTCTCCCATTTATTATTCCCCTCGCAATCCCTGGGCAACCTGCAGTTCCTGAGCCAGATCGGACTGATACTTTTTATGTTCGTGGTAGGCATGGAACTCGACCTTAACCTGCTGCGCAATAAAGCCAAAGATGCCGTGGTGGTAAGCCATGCCAGTATTATCTTTCCTTTCACCCTGGGCATTGCACTGGCCTATTACATTTACCAGAGCTTTGCCCCGGCTAATGTTACCTTTATCGCTTTTGCATTGTTCATGGGCATAGCCATGAGCATTACCGCTTTCCCGGTACTGGCCCGCATTGTACAGGAAAGAGGATTATCCAAAACAAAGCTCGGCTCTATTGTTATCACCTGTGCTGCTGCCGATGATATCACTGCATGGTGCCTGCTGGCTGCTGTGATCGCCATCGTTAAAGCCGGCTCCGTTATCAGCGCATTGTTTACCATTCTCATGGCTATTGCTTATGTGATCGTAATGCTGAAAGTGATACAGCCTTTTCTCCGCCGTATCGGTGAAAAATATTCCAGTAAAGAAACGATCAGTAAACCTGTAGTCGCCATTTTTTTCATCACTCTGCTTGGTTCATCCTACCTGACAGAAGTGATCGGCATCCATGCTCTCTTTGGCGCCTTCATGGCCGGGGTGATCATGCCTTCACGTATCCATTTCCGCAGCATTTTTATTGAGAAAGTAGAAGACGTGTCACTGGTGCTGCTCCTCCCCTTATTTTTTGTGTTTACGGGGTTGCGGACACAGATCGGGTTGTTGAACGACTGGCATCTCTGGAAAGTTTGTGGTGCGATCGTCTGTGTAGCCGTAATCGGCAAATTTGCAGGTGGCAGCCTTGCTGCGAAGTACGTAGGGCAAAGCTGGAAAGACAGTCTTTCGATCGGTGCACTGATGAATACAAGGGGCCTGATGGAACTGGTAGTGCTGAACATTGGTTATGATCTCGGTGTGCTGAGCCCTTCGATATTCGCCATGATGGTGATCATGGCTTTGGTGACCACTTCTATGACCGGCCCTTCACTGGATATCATCAATAAAATATTCCCTGCCAAAAAAACTGCGGAGGCAAAGGCCAAAATAAAGCCTTACAATATCCTTATTGCCTTCCGTGTATCCCGCAAAGGAGTGTCGTTGTTAAAGCTTGCTCATTATTTTGTGCGGGGATCGATGCAAAACTCACGCATTACCGCCTTACACCTTTCTCCAAGTACAGAACTCAATATGTATAATCAGGAGGAATATGAAAAAGAGAATTTTGAACCGGTGAACCAGGAAGCAGAGCGGCTGCAAATTCCCGTAACGACGCTTTTCAAACCCTCTTCCCAGATAGAACACGATATTACGCAAACAGCTAATCTTGCCCAGGTTGACCTCCTGCTGATCGGTGCTGGCAGTTCTGTATTTGAAGGCAGCCTGCTGGGAAAAATATTAGGCCTCACCACCCGCATCATCAATCCTGAAAGATTACTGGATACGATCACCGGAAAAGAAAAACTTTTTGAGACCACGGCATTTGATGAAACCGTTAAACATATCATGCGCAATGCTACGGTGCCTGTAGGTATCTTTCTCGATAAAGGATTGCAGGAACTGCGCCAGGTGAATGTATACCTTTCTTCTCCCAAAGACGCTTTCCTCATTGATCAGGCAAGGCAGTTATTATATAAAAAAGATGTCAGCATCCATATTGCCGATCCGGAAAATCTCAGTAGTCAGCAAAACAGTAATGGTTTGCAGAAAAAGATCAGTGCGCTTAAAGAGCAGGGGGCAGATCTCCTGTCACTGGACGGTGCATTGAAAATCCAGCATACAAACACTGAGCTATTGCTTATCAGCACGGATGGATGGAAAAAAGCCATTGAAACGGAAGCCGATTGGCTGACGAATGCTCCATCCGTTTTGATCTTGAAACATGCGTAGAATAAAAGTTTCTGATCATTTCATAAAGAAGGAAAGGATATAAACTACTGTCATTGTGATCAGCCCCATCCATACAGAAGCCATGGAATGCACGCGCAACATGGTCTTTATATCAATATCAGAAAACTTGGAGATCACCCAGAAATAAGCATCATTGGTATGAGATATCATCATGGAACCGGCGCCCATTGAAAGCACGGCCAGTATCCTGCCATTCTCACTATCGAGCCCTAATGCCGGAAGCAACGGTAAGATGATGGAAGATGCGGTCACTATCGCCACGGTAGATGATCCCTGTGCGGTTTTGATTATACAGGTCAGCAAAAAGGGAAACCATATTCCCAGTGTTTTCATATCCAGTGTTTCTCCAAAATGACCACCGATATTAGTGGCCGACAGCACAGCGCCGAATGCACCACCTGCACCGATAATGACCAGGATACCTCCTGCTTTTTCTACTGATGAAGACAGGTTTGCACTCAATGTATGTTTATCATTCTTACCAGTAAGAATAGCCAGCAACACACCTGCTGCCAATGCAATAGAAGGATCACCGGCGATATTGAATGCTTTAGCCAGGCCGCCTTCTGTATGTTCCAATCCCATCACTGATTTTACTGCCATCAGCAGGATCGGTACGATCACTGGTAAAAACGCACGGAAAACAGAAGGCCTTTCTCCTGTTTCACTTTCTTCTTCCTCCTTATTTATCACATTCGCTGTTTGCGTTTTGCGGCCGGCATATACAGCCCAGGCATGCCCGATCAGCATGGCTGGAATAGCGATCAGGATACCACACAGGATCAATTTCCCAAAATCAACCCCCAATGTGCTGGCTGCAGCTGTAGCTCCCGGGTGTGGAGGCAACAGGCAATGCACGGCATAAAGGCCGGCACCAAGCGATACGCTCATAGTTGCTACCGCAATACCGGTCCTCCGCACAAGCGATTTATTGATCCCATTCAGTACAATATAACCGGAATCGCAGAAGATCGGCAGCCCCACAATAAAGCCAGTGATAGCGATCGCCAGCGATGAACGCTTCTGTCCTACTACCCGCAGTATATAAGCAGCCATTACCTGGGTGCTGCCATTTTTTTCCAGCAACACGCCGATCGTTGTTCCCAGTACAATAATGATCGCCAGTTTGGACATGATATCACCAAAACCCGCTTTCATCAGGTTCAATATCTCCGGTACGCCCAACTGAATGCCCAGTCCTGTTACAAAACATGCAATAAGCAACGCGAAGAAAGGATGGACCCTGAAACGGACGGTCAATACAATTATGGAAGCTATACCAGCAAGCAGGAAAAGGATCACCTGCAGAAAAGAAGTACTCATGTCCCAAATTTAAGGGATTGAACGCGTTAAAAGCCGGAGCCATACAGATCTGCCCGGTCACTACAGAAGAATCCTGGAAAATAGGAAAACTGGCCGATCCATTCGGACATATTTGGGAAATTGGTTATCCACTAAAAAAGTAGACTAAATGAAGCCGGGATTTTTTTGCTACTTGATGTATTTTTGGCAAATATGTCATCGTATACCATGAATGAACAGTTGAGGCAGTTGGCTGCATCTCTTGACGGAACCCTGCATTTTGATACCACCATGCGTACCCTGTACGCTACTGACGCTTCTGCTTATCGTGAATTGCCCCTGGCAGTAGCGATCCCCAAAACAAAAGAAGACCTGCGCAAGCTTATCCGCTTTGCCAATGAATATAAAACCTCCCTGATCCCCCGCACTGCCGGCACTTCACTGGCTGGGCAGGTTGTAGGATCAGGCATTGTGGTAGATGTATCGAAAAATTTTACCCGGATAATTGAGCTGAATAAGGAAGATAAATGGGTACGGGTAGAGCCCGGTGTGATCCGTGATGAACTGAACGTATTCCTGAAACCCCATGGGCTTTTCTTTGGCCCCGAAACCTCCACTGCCAACCGCGCCATGATCGGCGGCATGGTCGGCAATAACAGTTGTGGTTCCAATTCTGTGGTATACCGCAGCACCAGGGAACACCTGCTGGAAGTAACCGCATTATTGAGCGATGGCAGCGAAGCTGTTTTCAACGCTGTTGATCTCGACGCCTTCCACCGCAAATGTGAAGGAGATACGCTGGAAGCTTCCATTTACAGAACAGTACGAAGCCTGCTGGGCAACTATGAAAACCAGGTTGAAATAAGGAAGGAATTTCCGAAGAAAACCGTGGAAAGGAGAAATACCGGTTATGCGGTTGATCTTCTCCTGGAAATGGCGCCCTTCACAGCCGGCGGTCCTGATTTCAATTTCTGTTCGCTGATAGCAGGCTCAGAAGGCACACTGGCATTTATCACGGAAATAAAACTGAATGTAGTGCCGGTGCCGCCAAAAGAAATAGGGCTGCTGTGCGTACATTTCAATTCTATTGATGAAGCATTGCGCGCCAACCTGGTGGCCGTAAAATACCGGATCAGTGCCAGTGAACTGATCGATCATTATGTACTGGAATGCACCAAGAACAATATTGAACAGCAAAAGAACCGTTTCTTCGTTCAGGGTGATCCAGGCGCTATCCTCGTAATTGAATTCTCCCGCAACAACCGTGAAGAAATTATTGCAGAAGCTCAGCAATGTGAAGCTGAAATGCGGGCCGCCGGGCTCGGCTATCATTTCCCGCTTTTATTCGGCAATGACAGCAAAAAAATATGGACACTCCGTAAAGCAGGTCTCGGCTTATTAAGCAATTTGCCGGGTGATGAAAAGGCGGTACCTGTAATTGAAGATACTGCAGTGGATGTGCAGGACCTGCCGGCCTATATCCGTGAATTCAATGAAATACTGAACAAACATGGGCTCTATTCTGTGCATTATGCACATGCGGGTTCAGGAGAATTGCATTTGCGCCCCATCATCAACCTGAAAACAGAACAGGGCAATCAACTATTCCGAACGATCGCAGAAGAAATAGCTACCCTGGTAAAAAAATACCAGGGCTCCCTGAGCGGTGAGCATGGCGATGGCCGGCTGCGCGGCGAATTCATCAGGCAGATGGTGGGTGAAAAGAATTACCATTTATTGAAAGAGATCAAGAAAGCATGGGACCCACATACCATTTTCAATCCGAATAAGATCATTGATACACCGCCGATGAATACCATGCTGCGGTATACCCCGGGGCAGCAAACGCCTGCTTTCAAGACCGTTTTCCGTTTTCATAACCAGGATATCCTGCAACATGCCGAACAATGCAATGGCAGTGGAGATTGCCGGAAAACACAATTGAGCGGCGGCACCATGTGCCCTTCCTATATGGCTACAAGGAATGAGAAAGACACTACACGCGCACGCGCCAATATATTGCGTGAATTCCTTACTAATTCAGATAAACTCAATCGTTTTGATCATAAAGAGATCTATGAAGTGATGGACCTTTGCCTGAGTTGTAAAGGATGCAAATCGGAATGCCCCAGCAATGTGGATGTGGCCAAACTGAAAGCAGAGTTCCTGCAACATTATTATGATGCGAACGGAGTGCCCATGCGGGCAAAACTGATCGCCGGTTTTAACAGCAGTTCTGCTGCAGGCGCTGTCTGGCCTGGCCTCTACAATTTTGTGATGACGAATTCAGTGGTAAGCAAATGGGTAAAACGGTCGGCCGGTTTTGCCGTTAAGCGTTCCATGCCTACCCTGTATAAAACAACCTTGAGGAAATGGTATAGCCAGTGGAAGAACAAAAATGAGCATAGTGCGAAAAGCAGGAAGGTTTACCTCTTCTGCGATGAGTTCACGAATTACAACGATACGCTTATCGGCATAAAAGCAATACAACTACTGGATAAGCTGGGTTACGAAGTGATCATTCCCGAACATACTGAAAGCGGCAGGGCTTCTCTTTCAAAAGGATTATTGCGCCAGGCCAAAAAGATCGCCAATAAGAATATCCGCTCATTGTATCCATTGATCAATGCCGATACTCCTTTAGTGGGCATTGAACCTTCCGCGATCCTGACTTTCCGCGATGAGTATATAGATCTGGCAGATGATGATCAATATGAACGGGCTAAAGCATTGTCAAAACACGTCTACCTTATTGATGAGTTCATTGCATCGGAAATCAAAAAAGGGCATATCACTTCCCAATCCTTCACCAAAGAAAAAAAACATATCAAACTGCACGGGCATTGTCAACAAAAAGCCCTCTCTTCGGTTGACCCCTCACAACAATTATTATCATTACCTGAAAATTACAGCGTAGAGATCATACCATCAGGCTGCTGCGGAATGGCAGGCAGCTTTGGTTATGAAAAAGAGCATTATGAGCTTTCTATGAAAGTAGGTGAACTGGTACTGCTTCCTGCTGTACGTAATGCCGCCGATGATACGATCATTGCAGCTCCCGGTACCAGCTGCCGCCACCAGATCAAGGATGGTGCAGGCAGAAAAGCGCAGCACCCGGTGGAAATATTGTATGAAGCCCTGCTGTAATCTTTAGCCCCGGCATCTTTTCTTAAAAAAGATGAGCGGTCGTGCAACATTCCTTAAATATCTCTTACTTTATAGAAAAGCAATTGCCTGGAGATTACCGGAATGATACCAACTGCTGATGTATTGGTAGAGCAATGCATCAAGGGAGATAAGACTGCCTATCGCTTGTTATACGAGAGATATGCGAGGGCTATGTATAATACAGCCCTCCGGATCACCAATAATACAGCCGATGCGGAAGACGTCCTTCAGGAATCCTTTACTGATGCTTTTATGCAGATCAGTTCCTTCCGGCAACAATCCACTTTTGGAGCATGGGTAAAACAGATCGTGGTATTCAAAAGTATCAGCCTGATCAAAAAAAGACGGCTGACCCTGGTGGAACTGGAGCCTGAAAACCTGGACATGTCACAGGATGAAGAAATGAGCGAAGAAGAGATCGATTATAATGTAAACATGATAAAAATGGGATTGCTGTCCCTGCCGGATGGTTACCGGGCTGTGCTCAGCCTTTACCTGTTGGAAGGATACGACCAGGAAGAAATAGCAGACATTATGCAGGTAGCTCCCTCTACTGTGCGGACCCAGTATATCCGCGGCAAGCAAAAACTGGTCGCCTTGCTTAAAAAACAGAAAGCACATGAGTAAGAAATTAAAACAGTTTATCGGGGAAAACAGGCATTCATTTGATGATGCTCCGCCACCTGAAAGCGTTTGGGACCGGATCAACACATCAGTACCGGCTTTGCAAACCGGAAAACGTTCCCCATTAAAAAAAATTTATCGCTGGTCTGCCGCTGCAGCCGTTTTCCTGGCTGCGGCTGCCTGCTTCTATCTTTTTGCCTGGAAAGGGAATAAAGATGACCAGGAGACGGCGCGGAGGAACGGCAGCTATTCCGCCAAGGAATCCGTACAAGGTATCAATGATCCGGAATATGCAATCAGAGCCGGGCGGATCTACCAGGTGATCGAGAAAAAACAGGAAGAGCTAAAAACGCTTTCTGCGGATCAGCCTGAATTGTATGATCAGTTTACGCAGGACCTGGCTACGCTCGATAGTTCTTACCGGGTGCTGAAGGAGCAGGCCAAAAAATCGCCTAACCGGGAGATACTGATCAAAGCCATGATGAATAACCTGCAATTGCAGGCGGAACTTTTATCCAAACAATTATCAATTATCTCTGAATACAATAGCCCAAAACAAGAAAAAGACAGCCATGAAAAAGATAACTATCGCCGCCTTTAGTGCAGCCCTGTTGCTAAGCACCCTGGTGCATGCCCAGAAAAACGAGAAACTGGAATTCACAAAAGAGACGTCCATTTCCAAAACCTATCCTGCCAGCGGCAACACACTTCATATCACCAATACCTTTGGTCATGTAAAATTCATTGCCTGGGATAGAAATGAGATTAAAGTGGATATAAAGATTGAAGTTGGCTCAAGCGACAAGGGAATGGCTGAGCATACATTTGAAGCGATCAAAGTATCAGACAGTCAAAGCGGGAATACGGTCCGCTTTAAAACGACCATTGAATCCAAGAATTACTCCTGCAACAATTGCAATTCCAGCATGCGTATCAATTATGAAGTTCACCTGCCTGTGACAGTGCCGCTGGATGTAGAGAATACTTTTGGCAATATTGATTTGCCCGACTACAAAGGGCAGGTTGCTATCTCCAATAAATTCGGCAATATTAGTACTGGCTCATTATCCAGCGTGAAAGACATCCATCTTGAATTTGGAAAAGCACAGATCAAAAGCATCGCAGATATTGATGCCACATTTAAGTTTTCCAAGATACAGATCGAGAACCTGTCAGGAGCCAATAAGATCAAAATGGAATTCTGCGACAGCAGCAAGATCGTATTACCCAATAATCTTGCCTCACTCGATCTTAAAGAATCTTACAGCACCATCAACCTGAAACCAGCAAGCAACCTGTCTGCCAGCTACACTATCCGTACAAGTTTCGGCAATTTTGTTGACCGCAGTTCAATCGGCGTGGTGCGCACTGACAAACCTGACCGTTATGGCCCTGATTCCGACAAGACCTTTGAAGGAAAATCAGGCAGCGGAGCCGTAAAAGTGGATATCCGTTCCAGCTTCGGCAGGATCATTCTTGGTGAAGCAACAGCAGATGATATGAAAAAAGCATCCAAATCAGGAAAGCAGCATGTAGGTAGAGTAATTTGATCAGCCAACCCTGTTACATAACTTGATCGCCACGGACACTAATTTCCGTGGCGATCTTTTTTTAGCTGAATATTCAGAAAATAAGCGTTTACACTTACCTCTTGATCAATTAAATAATCTTCCCTATTTTGTCGCGGTATTCAATATCTTAACCAAACAAGCGTTTTTATACACCAATGACCGGCCTCCCGGCCTATTTCTCCACCATCACACACCAAACTGCATGAAAAAATCAACCCTGCTCACCTTATTGTTGAGTGCTGCATTATTCTCTACCGCTCAGAAAAAAGAACCAGAACTTCCCACATTTGGAAAAGTAGAGAAAGCCGATCTGGAAATGAAAGAATGTTCTTTTGATGAAAAAGCCGAAGCGCTGATCCTTGTTGATGATGCCCAGTTGGAATTCATTATTGGATCGGGGCTCGATATGAAAAGACGGATACGAATAAAAATACTTTCTGAAAAAGGGCTTGAATGGGCCAATGTGCACCTTGAGTATGTAAGCCAGAACAATGATCAGGGCATCACCGGCCTGGAAGCACAAACTTATAATCTCGATGATAATGGTAATATCATAATCACCAAACTGGAGAAAAAACTGGTGTATGATAAAAAATTGAATAAAAGAAGGTCAGAAAAAGTGTTCACTCTTCCCGGCGTCAAAGTAGGTTCCATTGTCGAATATAAATATAAGCACGTAGGCATGGGACTTATCGATTGGTATTTCCAACGTTCCATTCCTGTTAAATACAGCCGGTTTAAAATGGATTTCCCTGAAGAGATTGAAGTGCATGTAACTCCGCATGTGAGCAGGGACTATGAGCGGAAAAAAGAAACATCAGGCAGAAGGGTGATCAGCACTTATTCCATAACGGATGTACCTTCATTCCGTGGCGAGCCATTTATTATCAATGAAGATTTTTACCGCGACCGTCTTGAAACGAAAGTTATAGGTTACACGGTCGATGGCCGTTACTATAACAGGGTGGCGAACTGGCTGCAGGTGATCAAAGCGCTGATGGAAGATGAGGACTTCGGTGCGCAGATCAAAAAGAATATCCCCCGTACCGCTGATCTTGATGCAAAACTGAAAGATATTACCCAGCCTTATGAGCGGATGAAAACGATCTATAAATATGTGCAGGAAAATATGCAGTGGAATGAATATGTGGGCATCTGGGCATTGGACGGCGTAAAAGCTGCCTGGAAAGATAAAAAAGGTACTTCGGGAGAGATCAACCTGATACTGGTAAACCTGTTGAAAGATGCCAAACTCAATGCGCACCCTGTATTGGTAAGTACGCATGACAATGGTGTGGTGAACACGGCTGATGCAGGTACATTCGAATGGCCGGGTTATCAGCAATTCGACAAAGTGATGGCCTTTGTAGAAATAGATAAAAAAGAATATGTGCTTGATGCATCACAAAAAGAAACCCCTGCCCACCTGATCCCTGCTGAGATACTCGAAACTCAAGGGCTTGTTATTGAAAAAATAGAGACCTACGAATGGGGCTGGCGACAGCTTTCTAATCAAAACCTTTCCAGGAACACGATACTGATAAATGGCAAGATTGATGAGGCAGGTAAAATGACCGGTGAAGCTACTATCTCCAGTTATGATTATGCTCGTCTGTCGCGCCTCCCGGTTGCCAGGAAAGGAAAAGAGAAATACATTGAAAAATATGTGTCTTCCAACCAGGGCATGACGGTTGAAGATATCAGTTTCACCAATCTCGACAATGATTCATTGCCATTGATCCAGCGTATTAAATTCAATCAGCCGTTGAACAGTTCAGGTGAGTACAGCTATTTTTCTTCCAACATCCTTTCAGGATTGGAAAAAAATCCATTTGTAGCAGATCATCGTTATTCAGACGTGTTCTTTGGTACTAATCAGGCCTATGTTATTATAGGCAATTTTAATATTCCGGAAGGTTATGAACTGGAAGCATTGCCAAAAAATATCAAATTGATCATGCCGGATACAAGCATCGTTATGACCCGGATGGCACAATTTACCAATGGCATCCTGATGACAAAAATACAGGTGGAGTTTAAAAAGCCTTTTTATCCGGCTACCCAGTATGCAGAATTCCAGGAGTTTTATAAAAACCTGTTTGACCTGATCAATGAACAATTCGTAATACGCAAAAAGAAAGCCTGATCCATAAATGTGTGAGATGAACAAGAGAAACTTATTTATCGTTGCCGGTATTTTGACATCCTTTGCAGCAGGAGCGCAGGCAGGCTTGTATACATTGGCATCGGTGCCGGAAGCACTGCGGGCCAAAGCTACTGTGGTAACGCACCTGGAGGAGGTGAAATACGAGATCGAATCACTTGACAAGACCACCTATAGCATTCATAAAATATTCACCGTGGTAAACGCGGAAGGTAAAGATGCTTTATTCTTCAATGAATATTCTTCAAAATCTGTGTCCCTGGAGGATGCAGAAATAAGAGTGTTTGATGGCAATGGAAAACAAACAGACCGGTACAGGAAAAAGGATATGACAACGGTAGCTACCGGGGAAGGGCTTATTGAAGATGGGAATGTAACTTATTACCGGATCACTCCGCCCTCCTATCCTGTCACTGTTGAATTGAATTATGTACTAAAGATCAAAAGCACATTAAATGTGCCGGATTATCGTTTTATTCATCCTAAAGAAAGCATATTGTCGTCAACCTACACGGCGAAGGTGCCGGTGGAAATGAATTTGAAATATAAACCGGTCAACACAACCATTCAACCAATAATCACAGAAGAAGGCAAGTTTAAATTATACAAATGGGCAGTCAAAGACCTTGCCCCGCTGGAATATGAAGAAGGCGCTGTTTCGCCCCGCAGCCGTTATCCGCATATTGCATTATCGGTTGACCAATTCTCGCACTACGGTTACAAAGGTGATTTTTCTTCCTGGAAAAACTTTGGGGTATGGATAAACAATCTTTATACAGGGCTTGATGAACTCCCTGCCGACCGGCAGCAGTTTTTTGTTAACCTGGTAAAAGATGTACCCGACCAAAAAGAAAAGATCAGGAAGATTTATAAATACATGCAGCAGAATTTCCGGTATGTAAGTATTCAACTGGGGATTGGCGGATACAGACCTTTCTCCGCAACATTCACTGATCAGAAAAAATATGGGGATTGCAAGGCATTGAGCAATTATATGAAAGCCGCTTTAAAAACAGTCGGCATCCAAAGCCATGTAGCCATCATCAATGCTGAATTTAACCAGGAACCGGTTGACCCTGATTTTCCTTCCAATAATTTCAACCATGTTATCCTTTGCGTACCTGGTCAAAAAGATTCTACCTGGCTTGAATGCACCAGCAACACCGCAGAATTCGGGGTATTAGGGAATTTTACAGAAAACCGGAACGCACTTCTAATCACAGAAAACGGAGGAGTGCTGGTACCAACTCCCAAAAGTCATGCTTCAAGCAATGTATTCACAACACGTACTACGGTTTCCCTTTCTGATGATTTGTCTGGCATCAGCGAAACCCTCATTCAGGCAAGTGGAGAATACAAAGAGACTTTGGATAATATTCTGAAAGAAAAAAAGGACCGTCAAAAAGAAGCGATCGTTTTCTATTGGGGATTTAAGCAACCCGATGAATTTATACTTACCAAAGAAGGAGAAACAGCTACTTTGAAAATGGCTTTTTCTAAAATACCAGAGTTCAATGCGGGTGATAAACTCTTTATTAATCCCCGGATGAATAAGCTATGGTCATCAAGACTGCCTAAATCGGAAAACAGGAAACTGGATTATTATTTCCGTTATCCATTCGAGGTGCGTGACACAACGATCTATAAATTGCCTGCCGGTTCAAAACCAGACGTACTGCTAAAAGAAAAAGAACTGAAATGTGATTACGCCAGCTTTAATTCCAAAGCGTGGTATAATGAGCAGGAGAACGCTGTGTATGTGGCAACCGCTCTTATTCTTGAGCAATACAAAATACCGGCTTCGGATTATGCCGCTGTCAAAAAATTCTTTGATGATATTACACAGGAAGACGCACAGAAACTGGTAGTAAAGAAAGGAGAAGCCCCAAAGAAAGCATTTTAAGCAATAAACAAAGGGCTTACTTAAACGTAAGCCCTTTGTTTATCATATTCTCCTAATGTGTTCCCATACCTGGTTTATTAACAACTGCTTCAGCAGCTTGCGCTTTTTGTCTGGATTTCCTGCGTCCGCGGAAGAATAGATAAAGGTTGAAGAACAGCATAATTCCAAGATAGATACTGAATCCCCCGATTTTACTGCTGAGTGCTTCAAGCAGGTCACGGCTATCCGGTACATTATAAGTGATCTCCATGATCACCAGGGCAAACCCAAGATTGAGCAGGTAAAAGCCTGTTTCAAACAACCGGTTAGTGGAAAGCGCTATTTCAGTGCGGCCGCTAAAAATATCCAGCATAAATATTTTACTGTTTTTAAACAATACATGGGCCACATACCAGGTGAGCACAATCACTATAGGCAGGTAAATGAGATAGGCGGTAAAGTTCAAAGAGGAGTTCATATTGTTAGTTTTTATAGTGAGAGAAATGTTTCCGTTTTTGGCTGAAATGCAGGATCACTCCCATATTCATAAAATGAATCACAGCAAGTATGAGCATGATCCTTCCGGTCATATAAGCAATACTGGTAAATACTTCTGTCCAGTTGCTTAGCGTTTCCCAGGATTGGATCATCCAGGCAGCATAACCCAGGTTGAGCAGGTAATAGCCGGTCAGCAACAGCTTATTGATCGAGTCGGTGATCCGTTCATCTCCGTGCAGCAGCGCCAGGATATATGCTCTGCCATTCCGGTAAAAGACCAATCCCACATGAACAGTAATACAATACGTAATAAAGAGGTAAAGCAGGTAGGCGATCGTATTCATACAGGAAGATTTAGTGTATTGATCAGTATCGCAGGACAAAGATAACAGTAGTTTTCATATTTTCAGTATTTTCTGAAAACAAATTTCAATCAAAAGGATTGACCAATTAAAGCCTTCGCTGAACAGGAAAAAAATCAGAAGAAATTGATGCCGGCATTCCAGCTAAACCATCCAGTTACCTTATCCGAGATAGTAAAGTGCTTGTAGCCGCCTGGAGGGCCGGGGAAATGATATCCTTTAAACCCGGTTTTCTGATCAGACATATATACTGACACAGCGGGGCCTGCAAAGATGGAGATGAATTTGCCGAGTTTAATATTCAGGTTGAGATGAAGACGGTTAAGAATATTGGTATAATCCCAGGAACCCAGGTACAAATATTGCGAGTGCAATTCCGGATTGAATGTGACCGATTTTTTCTTATTTAATGGCATTTCTCTGCCAAGGCCATAACCAAAGGAGTATATCTTTTCGTCTGAATTGGACTGTATCGCTGCTTCCAGGATACTGTACAATTTTGAGTTGCCTGTTTTAAATGCCACATTCACATCCATCAGTTCATGCGTTGAGAAGCTGAGTTTATGATATCCTTTTAATATAACATTGATCAGGCCGATGCTGTAACCATCCGAAGTGTCTGCTATATTGATCAAACCTATCTGGAGTCCTTTCAGCCTTTTGGAATAGTTAAGCACACCGGCGATCTGCGCCCCCCTGGTTTCCTTATTGCTTATATTGGCCACTCCTGCTATCTGTACACCACTTAGTTTTTTCCGGGCAAAATTGGCCACGCCTGCAGCCTGCACACCTTTTACACTATCGGCTACATGGTTGTATACACCGCCGACCTGGAAACCATTGAACCTTCCTTTTACAAAATTGCCTACACCAGCAGCCTGCATGGCTTTTACTGTATCCAATACTGTATTATTGATACCTGCTACCTGGATCCCTTTCATCTGCCCTCCTACTACGTTGAACCAGCCGGCAAACTGTGCATACTTCACATCCTTTTTATCGATATTGAACCAGCCGCCGATCTCAATTCCGTTGGTGCCGGCTGTATAACCTCCAAGTACATTTAATGAAAAATTATTGACTACCTGTCCGCTCATTTTTCCATGAGATCCCAGGCCCGGCACCAATGAGGCCTGGAAAGGCCTCGTGGTAAAGAATTTCTTCAGGTTGATGCTTTGTATCTTCTGCTTGGCAGAAAGCAGGAACCGCCCCATCCCGGTCCTTTCTACCTGTGCAGAATCAGTGATGGCTGCCACAGGGGCAGCCACAATCGTATCTTTTTCTTTTACCTCCAGGGGCGGCACCGCCGCTTCAGCCACTTCATAATCTTCCGGGGTGATGATCGTTCTCTCCGCTTCATTTTCCAATGGCAGCATGGTAATGGTCAACTGCTGGCTATGCCGCGGTTCTATCACCACCGAAGTATCGGCATAAAATTCTTTGCTGAGGGTAAGTTCTGCAGTGCTTTTCCTGCCGCTTTTTAATTTGAGTTTAAAAAATCCCTCCTGGTTGGTAAGCGTAGCAGCAAGCAATCTCTTTTCATACACACTCGCCTCGCGGATGGCATGGCCGGTTTGTTCGTCATACACAAATCCACTTACAGAATACACTCTTTCTTCCTGCACAGCCCGGTTTGTTACCATCGTAAGCCGGATCGGGGCTTTACGGATAATAATGTAATTGCCGCTTTCTATGAATTCATAACCGGAACTGAAAATTTGTTCCAACACTTCCTTCAGTGTCTTATTATTTGTGTTGATGCTGATGATACTGTCTTTCTTAACAATACTGGAACTGTAAGAAAAATAAAAATTTCCTTTATTGCTCAGTATCTCCAGCACTTTGTCAAGCCGTTGCCGGTTTACCTCAAGCGGTATATTCCTGGATAAAAGATTTTGTGCAGTAACGTCAACAGTGCTGAACAAAACAATAAGGAGGAGGCCTGGCAGCAAAAACTTTTTCATTTCGGGAAACTGTATTATTCAATGATCACCTGGCCGGCGGTCTTGTTTATTTTTACACCCAGGGTAAGGCTGATCAGTTCCAGCACCCTGTTGAGTGATTCATTATAAAGAGATATATTGATACGAAGATCGCGCAGTTCGGGGCGGCCGATCACGATATTTGATTTATACGCTTCATTCAACACTTCCACGAGTTTCCAGAGAGGTGTATCATTACAAACAAATTCTTTGGTGCGGTAATAGTTATATAATTTATCCGTTACAGGCTCCTTGTCCAAGCTATCGGTTGGAGTAACAGCTATTTGCTCATTGGCATGCAGCTCCACTGTTTTGCCTTTATGTGTTACGCGTACAATACCGGTTTCCACAATAACAGCTGTAAGGCCATTTTCGCTGCGCACGTTAAAGGAAGTGCCCACTACAGTGATCTCGACATCATTGACGGAAACGATAAATGGTTTTGTTTTATCAGGTGCAACATGAAAGAACGCTTCGCCCTTCAGTGTCACTTCCCGTTTGTTTCCGCGGAAGCGGGAAGGATAACCAAGGGAAGATGTTTTATTAAGTGTTACCACCGATCCATCAGGCAATGTATCATTTATCACTGTATTAGTGGCTTGCGCCAGCATTTGCTGAGCGGGCCTGTTATCATATATCCAGTAACCCAATACAGCCAGGCCGATAACCAATACTACAGAGGCTGCAATCTTCATCCAGCCAAAACCGGATCTGCGGATAAAAGGTTCCGGGTGGCTTTCGCAGGTGTTTCCCTGTTGTATGCGCTGACGGAATCTTTGCCAGGCTTTATTTTCGTCTACTGTGGAAACGGAAGCCAGTTGCAGGCTGGTATCCCATACTTTTTTTAATTCATCATAGTATGCCTGGTTATCTGCATTGGCAGTCAGCCATTGCTTCACCTGCTCTTTTTCAACAGGGCTGGCTTCACCAAGCAGGTACTTCACCAGGAGGTCATCATTAATATGGTAAAATTTTTCTTCCAGCTTAATAGTTTTAGATGTTCAGCAATAAAAACAGTACCGATAAAAATTCAACCAGCTTTTGCCGCAATAATTTTAAGGCCTTTCCCATTTGGTTCTCCACCGTTTTCACGGAAATATCCAGTTCATCAGCGATCTCGCGGTATTTCATATCAGCAAACCGGCTTAACTGGAAGATCAGTCTGCACTGTTCCGGTAATTCCTCCAGCGCTTTTTTATAGCGCGCTTCCAATTCCTTGCCCATCATTTTACCCTGGGCATGATCTGCCTGGTTCTTCATGCTGTGTGCCACATATAATTGGTGATTGGAGCGAACCTTTTGGTGCTTAAGATAATTGAGGCATTCATTGTGGATGGCCCGGTAGAGATAGGCTGCGATAGGACCGTTGAAAGAGAGATTTTCTGCCCGTTCCCAAAGCTTGAAAAAGACCTGCTGCACCATTTCTTCGGCTTCATCTTCATCTTTCAGAATAGTACAGGCATAAGCATGCAGGCTCTTAAAATATGTTTTAAAAACCTGTTCAAAAGCGGCTTCGTCCTTTTTAGCCAGTAACGTGTTGAGCGATTGATCGTCTATTTCCATCCTAACGGACCGGTATCCTGATTCCAAAATTAGTGCTGCGCCCAAAAGTAGTTTTTAAAAGAACAACTGAAGAACCGCTTACCCCTATTTACACATTAAATAATGGACAAAGAATGATTATTAAATTAAATTTTCGGAAACTCTTCTAATATACTGATAACCAGATTGAATACCAATAAGAAAGGAATGGCAGATCAGGTCGTAATGCAATCTTCCCGTCCTTCCCGCCTTACCGGTAAGTTTTTTACCGGTAAGGCGGGAAGGACGGGAAGGAGTCGTTTTTATAGTTCTTGTTTTATTTAGTGGGAGATTATTTGATCACACCGCAACCGATCCGTGTGCCTGCATTTCCGGTTGGCTGTGTTTTGAAATCATCCACGCCGCCATGTACGATCACGGCTTTGCCGAGAATATTTGTTGCAACAGGGCCGCCGAGTGTCCAGAGATCTGTTTCGAGGGTTAATTTTCCTTTGCCTTTGCTGTCGAGTTTTACGTTGCCGATGTCACCAAGATGGAAACTGCCCTGGCCCCATTTGCCATGCTCTGCATTGGTGGGGTTCCAGTGGCCATGCGCCATTTTACCTGTGTCGCCGCAATCGCCGTGTTCATGGAGGTGAACGGCCACGCTTTTATTGGCTTTAGCAGGAACGGTTATTTCCAGTTCCATTTTTACTTTGTTGTTTACCTTGTCAAACTTAACTGTACCGGAAACAGTGGTGTCAGAATAAGTGCCGCTTAATGCAGCTTCTGCATGATCGACAAGGGGTGCCGGAGTGGTATCGGGCATATTGGAATGATGCATTGTATCTGCTGATACGGCAACAGCGCCTGTATCATTTGTGTTATCGCCTTTACCTTCATTGTTGCAGGAGAAAAAAGGAGCAATGCCTATGGCCATGCCTACCAAAATAGCCATAGGCTTGAAAGAAGAATGTTTCATACGCGTTGATTTTTTGTTTGTATAGTTAAAGAGTTCAGGTCAGAAATTAAAGCCGGCCCTCAAACCCCAGAAAGCATTATTCATACCATCCTTTAACCATGCCTCATATTTTGCCTGCACATCAAGTCCCAGCAAACGGATGCCGATGCCTGGTGAAAGAATAAAAGCCGAGCCGGATGCACCACCTGTGTAATTAGCTGCACCGCCTTCCATTTTCAAATATACGAACGGAGCGGGACGGAACTTCAATCCGGCACGGATCGGAAAAGCCTTCAATGTGGATGCATCATAATTTCCTTCCGGTGCATGAACTGTTTTGCCATTGAATTGCATATAACCCGCAGAGCCGGTAATGCCGATCTTGCCGGGAAGACGGATATCAGCAGAAAGGCCTGCGCCAAATCCTTGCTTGTGTGTCTCTTTAAAATCGCCTGCAGGCCAGCCGGTCTCTATATATGGACCAATGCCAAACCCCTTCAATTGAGCGGCAGCAGAAAAAGAGAACACAATAGCCACCAGCAACAGGGTTGCAAACAGATATCTCATAAATGAAATTTATGCAGAAAACATGACAAACTTCCTGCCACGAGACAAATGCCTGGCACTAATACGCTTCTGGTGTGAAGGTTTATGGAAATTTTAATACACTGTCACCGTTTTACGTTCTTTTCATAGGTTGCGATCCAATCTTTCACCGTCACTTTTTTCGCCAGTTCAGCAATCAGTTTATAGGGTATATGTTCTGGTTTTTTAAACCGTATACAGCTTTTACCCATGTCCAGTTTAGCAGCACTATGCTTGGGATATTCTGCCGTAAACCATTTAAGCAATACAGGGTTTGAATAGAGCCCCATGTGATACAGAGCGATAAAGTTTTTTTGGGAAGCGATATTGATAAACGGCAGCGGCAAACTTGGATCACAATGATAACCGCCGGGATATAAAGAATGAGGCACTACGTAACCCAGCATACCATATGATATGGTTTCCTTAAATCCGTTGGGAATATTATTGACAATGGTATCACGCAGCTTATTCACTGCCTCTTTACGGTCTGCCGGCAATTCCTTTAAGTATTGCTCAGGAGTAGTGGCTTTTGACGTCATAAGAAATAAGTGTTATACCAGGTGTACTGTAGTATAAAAGTAGTAAACTTCCGACTTTATCAAAATACAGATTTAGAATACACTTAGTATACAAAGGTTTTCCCTTAATCCGCTTTAAAGCGGCAAGGTATTAACAGATCATCTTGCGAAGCAGGGGAATAAATTCCCTCTCATGCCCTTTTCAGGCCTAAAATATTGCTGAAAGGCATACTGGAATGAGATTTGCATAACTATTGCTACATGACACCTTCAATAATCCCCTGAAAACCGCACTAACCCTTTGTTATAACCTTAAACACCCTCCTTTCCTTACAGTCTTTTATTTTTCTACCATAACCTGTTAAACAAACTAATATGAAAAAAAACATCACGCTTTTATTCATTAGTATGTGCTTATCCTTTTGTTTATTGGCCCAGGAAACCACCAACAGTGTTTCCGGCGGCCTGGTTGGCGCTGCTAATTATTCAAGGTTTAAAATAACTGATCGCGGCAGCTTGCCGCTTGAATCAAAATGGAAATGGGGATACGCAGCAGGCGTATTTCTCAACTTCCCTTTAGGAAATGTTGTTTCCATAGAACCGCAGGCGCTCTATTCCGTTGTAGGCTCCAAAGCGGAATTGAGTGGTATTGAAAGTCTCGATCAGCAACTCGGTTATCTTTCAGTTCCACTTTTTGTAAAATTCCATCTTGGTGAATACGTTGCACTGGCTTTAGGCCCTCAATTCGATTTTAAATTATCAGCCAAAGACAAATTGACCGATGTAAGCAACAAAGATGATTTTAAAAGTACCAGTATCGCCGGCACAGGTGGTATTGAGTTCTTCCCTCGCGGAAGAGTAACTATTTATGGACGCTACATACATGGTCTTACAAAAATTGAGGAGCCGAGCACAACTGCTCCTTACCTCTATAACCAGGCTTTTCAGGCAGGTCTTAAGTTTAAACTTTTTGGTGGTAAAAAGAAAGTGACCCCGCCTCCACCCCCACCTCCGCCACCAGCACCTGTTGATTCAGACAATGACGGCATCGTTGATTCATTGGATAAATGCCCCAATCAGCCTGGCACTGCCAAATACAATGGCTGCCCCGTCCCTGATAGCGACGGTGATGGAATCAATGACGAAGAAGATAAATGTCCGAACCAGGCTGGCATTGCCCGCTATAATGGTTGCCCGATACCTGATAGCGATGGAGACGGAATCAATGATGACCTGGACAAATGTCCGCAGGAAGCAGGCGTGGCAAAATACAATGGCTGCCCTGTACCTGATAGTGATAAAGATGGCATACCTGATTCAGAAGACAGATGTCCCAGCATTGCAGGTGTTCCTGAAAACGGCGGATGCCCTGCCATTCCGGAGTTCAATGCAACGAACATACAGTTTGTAACTGGCAAGTCGGCTCTTACAGCAGCTTCCCTGCGCGAACTGACAGAGATCGTTGAATATATGAACAAGTACAAAGAGATCAAACTGGAAATAGCCGGACACACAGACAATGTTGGTAAAGCAGCTTCCAACCAGGTGCTTTCAGAAAAGAGGGCACAGGCAGTGAAGGCGGCATTAGTGAAGAGAGGCATAGCCAGCGACAGGCTTACTGCAGTAGGATATGGTATGGACCAACCGATTGAAGACAATACTACCGCAGCAGGAAGGGCAAGGAACAGAAGGGTTGAGTTTAAATTTAATCAATAACCTTTCCTATATAAAGTCAAAAGCCGCTCTTTACCAGGGCGGCTTTTTTATGGCTATGGTGCTCACACCTTATATAAACAGATCAGTCCAGGGCCGCGAGAACAGAGATTGCTGTCGGAGATTTGACATGCACGCGGTAACGCAATACCAAATCTTCGTTATAGAGAAGATATATCCATTGCACAGAAGATGAAATAGCGATATACCTGTATCGCACAAGGTTGCCGGTGGTAGAAAATGGTTTAATCAATGCACTTGTAGAAGAACTGTAAAGTGATTGGTCAAGAAAAGGATTGGCACTGATATTTTTATCAGCCTTTAGATTGCTGCTTACTAATTGGAACTGCAGTGTATCACCAACCTTTGCCTGCAGAATGCCGGTAGCAGGGCTGTATTGCGCGATCTGATACTTGACAAACGCTCTTTGCCGGAAAGGCGAATAGCGGAATTCAGGCATCAGTGGCGGATCAGTCATAAGCGCCCATGAAAGATCATCTGGGTAATGCTCGCGGATAAACACTTCCGGTGTGGTAAGAAAATATTGTTCATCCAGGTATCGGTCAAACTGATCATTTCTATCCACATAACCGCTAGCCCATGTAACATCAAGCAGGTACCATGCACTGTCTACATACACCGCATTCCAGCTATGATTGGAACGGAAGCGTTGTATACGTTTGAATGTTTCCGTACGTGCATATCCATAAACCATTTCGGAACGGATGCCGGAAAAATCACAGAGCGTTTTAAACAACCGGGCATAACCCTCACATACGCCCTGCCGGTTTTCAAATACGGATTCAGCCACTCTTTCATCGAGCGGCTTTAATGCACCGGTGTCTTTATCGTCTATGAAACCAGGGTTGTTTTGCCTGGTTGAAGCCCTGGTCCTGTAAGCAATATTTTCCGTGATCCACCGGAAGATCGCCCTGGTTTTTTCCAGTTCAGTAGTATAACCTCCTGTGAGTTGTTGAGAAAGCTCCCTGAGTGAAGACGCTTTTACCGATAAAGCATGCTGATCTACCCTGTAGAAATCCATCTTACGCGGCTGGGCAAAGGCGGACATGGCTAATGCCACACAACATACTATCAGCAGTAGTTTCATAATGAAGCTCATTAAAATTACAGGGAAAGACACTGACCGCAAAATTGAACAATGATTTAGCTCCCAATCCCACCGTCTTGGTGGAAAAATATTCAAACTACTAAAAATTGCAGTTTCAGGTGTAGCGGATTAATTTAGAGGATGGCGCAGCATTCCTGATGCAGGATCTGTCCCATTAAAACCCAAACGACTGCTTATGACAACACAAAATCAACCTGCCAGGGGCCTTTGGCCTGCTATCTTACGTGCCGGCCTGCTGGCTGGTACGCTCGATATCTCCTCAGCTTTTATCAAATACCTTATTGAAGGAAAGAAGAATCCCGAGATCATCCTCAAATACATCGCTTCAGGTGTTATGGGCAGGCCGGCAATGCAGGGCGGTTGGGATATTGCAGCCCTCGGGCTTTTGCTGCATTATGTGATCGCTTTTATTTTTACCATATTGCTGTTCTGGCTATACCCGCGGCTGAAACTGGTACGCTTCCATCCCCTGCTGATCGGCGTCTTATATGGCATTTTTACCTGGCTGGTAATGAACCTGATGGTGGTGCCTTACAGTAAAGTGCCGAAAGCAACCGGGCCATTCAACTGGAACCAGGCGATTATCGGAGCACTGATACTGATCGTTTGTATCGGCATACCGGTTTCCTTCCTGGCCAGGAAATATTATCTTTATAAAAAATAGTGTACCTATGTCGCTTTTAAACCAGAAAAATAACAAAGACAAAAAGAAGGGAAATAAAAAGGCCAGTTCCGGTGCCGCCCAGGGGTCCAAATTTATCCAGAAACCTAAAACATCCGGAGGGTTCGTAAGTAAACAGGCAAATACTGGCTCCCAAAGAGGAAGCTAAACCTAAAACAGGGCGAAAGGATTTGCAGGATCGATATGCTTGCAGTTCCTTTCGCCCGTTTGGTTTATCCTTTAAGCTTTATCGGAATCGAAAGCTCTTTCTCCCCTATTGTAAATGCTGCTTCATTAAAAGTGGCTGCCCTTGTAAGCGGGTATTTATTATTTGAAAAACCATACTTCTCCTTGGGAACACCTAATATATTCTTATCTATTTTCCCATTCCCGTTCTTATCCAGGAAAACCGCTATTGCATAAATGCCGGGCGGTATATTCTCAAAAGACACTTCGATCGAGTCCTTGTTTTCAACTTCAACAATTTTCCGGTAAACGGATTTACCGCCTTCGGGAAATGAAGCAGCCGAGTTGTACCAGCCAATGTATAGCTGCCCTTTAACCTCGTCAAGGTTGCTGATCACGAGCGTTTGCCGGGGTAACGTTTCCTGAAAAGACCGCAATGCCAGCAGTGCAGTTAAGATCAAATATTTCATATTGAAATAAAGAATATACCTTTAATAACAGCAAACCTATCACCTAAACCGGCATTTATGAAATATTTACTTTTCTCCGCGGTCCTGCTTTCCTGCATCGCCTGCAACAACAGTAAAAAAGCTACTTCCGGCAACACTGACCCATCCCAGCTTGACGGCACCTGGGTGCTGAATTATATTTCCGGCCCACGCATTGCATTTGAAGGACTTTATCCTGACAAAAAGCCACAGATCGTTTTTACAGTGGCTGATAAGCGCGTAAGCGGTAACACAAGCTGCAATTCATTTTCAGGTCCGCTGGTGGTAGATGGTAATAAGATCAGTTTCAATGAACCCATGGCCATGACCAAAATGGCCTGCCCCGGCGAAGGCGAAACCGTTTTCCTGGAGACCCTGAAAAAAATAAACACATATTCCGTTACCGATGGAAATACATTAAACCTGATCATGGGAGACATCGCCATGATGCAGTTCACAAAAAAATAAGTTTGTTTTTGGCGTATGGTTTTTTGTTTATTGCTTTGCACAACGCAAAACATAAACGATCAACATGACCAGGGATGAACTTCTCCATGAACTGTCGCAGGAAACCTATGCTGCCTTAAAACCCTCTGCAGTGCATGGCATTGGCGTATTCGCTATACGTGATATTCCCAAAGGATGCAGGGCTATATTTTCCCGGAATGTCGGAGAATGGGTCAAGCTACCGATTGCAGAGGTGGAAAAGCTGCCCGAACACTCCCGTTCGCTAATTGAGACCTATTGCCTGTATGATGAAACCGACTATTATGTGCCTGATTATGGTTTTAAAGTAATGGATATCGTTAACTACCTCAACCATTCATCCGATCCGAATATTATTTCCGTAAACGATGGAGAATACTTTGAAGCATTAAAAGATATTCCCGCAGGGAAAGAGCTGTTTGTTGATTATGGAGAGATCGTGGAAGTGGAAGGCTATGAATAGCATTGCTATCATCTTTTAAGGAATTTCCCTTTCAACAATTTCTCCATCACCTCATCTTTAAGATTGCGGCTGATAGGGATATGATGCGTACCGATCAGGATATCATTTCCTTCAATGCTGTCGATCTTATCAGCAGCAATGATATAAGACTTATGGGTTTTCAGGAATACGTTTGCAGGAAGATATTCTTCAATTGCTTTAAAAGTGAGATAGGTGATATATTTCTTATCCACTGTTTGAATCACTACATAATTTTGCAAAGCTTCGGCGAATAAAACATCCCGGAAAAAGATCTTCACCAGTTTATTATCTGCTTTGATAAAAAAATATCCGGCTGATGTTGGTGTTTCCGCAGAATTCTTCTCCCTTACTTCATAATATTCTTTTGCCCTTAATGCTGCTTTATAAAAGCGTTCAAAAGAAACAGGTTTTACGAGATAATCCAGCGCATTCAGTTCAAACCCATCCAGGGCAAACTGGGGATAGGCGGTAGTAAAGATCACAGGTATGGACGGCTGCAGCGAACGGAAGAAATCAAGGCCTGAAATTTTGGGCATTTGTATATCGAGAAACAGCAGCTGTATCTCTCCCTGCTCCAACCTTTCAGTTGCCCTGAGCGGGTTTTCAAATTCACCGGCCAGTTGCAGGAATTCCACCTCATCCACATATTCTTTCAATCCCTTCCGGGCCAGTGGTTCATCATCGATGATCAGGCAGTTTATTTTCATGATGCATGATTATTTTGTTGACTGAAGCTGTGGTTCCTTATCCAGCAGCAAGACCAGCTCTGCTTTGTAAACCCCTGCTTTATCTTCTATTGTCAGCTCATACCTTCCCGGGTATAACAATTCCAGCCTTCGTTTTACATTTTTCAAACCTATACCACTATAAGCATCCGTGGATGCTTTTGCTTCTTTGGAATTCTCTGCTGAAAAAACAAACCGGCCATTGTTATAATCCAGGTGGATACGGATATAATTGGGCTGGCCGGCATGAGCAGAAACATGCTTAAAAGCATTTTCTACAAAAGGGATCAATATCAATGGCTCTATGGTGAAACCGTTCACTGCTGGTGAATAATGGAACGAAACTTCATATTGCTCATCCTTTCGCAGTTTTTGCAGATGAACATAATCTTCCAGGTAACGTATTTCTTTTTCGATCGTAACCCTGCTGCCATTCACTTCATAAAGCTGATAGCGGAGCATATCCGAAAATTTATGCAGCGATTCCCTTGCCTCCTGGTTCTGTTTGTCTATCAGAAAATAAACGGAATTAATGGAATTGAATAAGAAATGCGGATTGATCTGTGATTTCAGGAAATTCAATTCTGCTTCTGCTTTCTCTTTAGCTGTTTCTGCCATCCTTTGCTGCAAACGGAAATAATCGATCATCAACTGTATGGCTGCCCCGGCAGTAACCAGGAAAAAATGCGGGATCACATTATCGTAAATACGCGTTTTCCAATTGCCTGATAAATTCATCAGCACAGGCGCATGCATTACCCGGCCAAGAATATTCATTTTGAGCAAACTGCTGGCAACGATCATCAGCACAAAGCAGGTGGCAAAAGCCAGGTAGCGTTTTTTATACAATAGCCTTGGTATGAGTACATAATTGGTGATGTATACCATCAAAGCCAGGTCCACAACTTTTATCAGCGTCACCCAAAAAGCAGTAGAACTACGGCTGTAATCCTGGTAACGCAGAAAATACCAGACTGCGAAAACCAGCATCCAGAAAAAAATGTGATGGACCTTATATTTTAATAACCACGTTTGTTGCATGATGTCAAAATAAAATTACGTTTTCCTGCCGGGAAAATACATTACACGAATAGCACAACAGGCTTGATATCCAGTGGAGGGCCGACGGTACATCAAGCATCTGCCACCCTTGGTGTAATCTATTTGCACAGGCTCAATGGCTTTGTCAGTTTTGTTGAAAACAATGAAAAATGAAACCGCTTTTACTCCTGGCTTTATCCATTACCATTCTTTTCACCAGCAGTTGTGCTCAAAACAAACCAGGGAATGATATACGGGTAGGCGACCGTTGTGAGGATTGTGAAGCCATTTATGAAAGTCCTGTACCTTTTGAACAACTGCCCAATATGGTCTGGCTGAGTGATTGGGAACAAAAAGGCCGGAAACTGGCCGTGAATGGTACAGTATTCCGTCCAGACGGTTCAAGGGCTGCCAATGTGGTCATTTATATTTATCATACAGATTCCACAGGTGTTTACCCCACAAAAGGAGATGAAAAAGGCATTGCCAAAAAACATGGCTATCTGCGGGGGTGGATGAAAACAAATGAACTGGGAGAATATAAATTCTTTACACTTCGCCCCGGCTCTTATCCTGAAGGCAACAACCCTGCTCATATCCACGCTATCATCAAAGAGCCGGGCAAAACAGAATACTGGATCGATGATTACCTGTTTGATGACGATCCGCTGCTCGGCGAAAAAGAACGCAAAAAACTACAGAACAGGGGCGGCAATGGAATTCTTGCAATAAAAGATGTTGGAAATATGATAAAAGCCGAAAGGAATATTTACCTGGGAAAGAATATCCCCAATTACTCCAACTAATCCGGTCACCTGTTTCCGAACAACAAACTTCCTATTCTCACCATCGTTGAGCCTTCTTCTATTGCAATAGTATAATCACCACTCATGCCCATGGAAAGTATATTGAATTCCGGGTGGGCATGAGTGTGTTTGGTGAATAGTTGTTTCAATGTATTGAACTCCCGGCGCACCAGGGTTGTATCGGAAGAAAAAGAAGCCATTCCCATTAAGCCCCTGATCCGTGCATGGGGATAAGCCGGTATAGCCATCAGTTCATCGAGTTCCTTTTCATCGAGACCGAACTTTGTCTCTTCCTGTGCAACGTGCACCTGCAGCAGGCAATCGATCACCCGGTTATTTTTCAATCCTTGTTTATTGATCTCCCTGAGCAGGCTTGCACTATCCACGCCATGGACCAGGTGTACGAAGGGGGCAATATATTTTACTTTATTGCTTTGCAGGTGCCCGATAAAATGCCAGCGGATATCATGCGGCAATTGGGGCTGCTTATCTACCAGTTCCTGTACATAGTTCTCTCCAAAATCACGATGCCCGAGTTCGTACAGTTCCCTGATATCTTCTACCGGTTTTGTCTTGGACACTGCTACCAGGGTGGTACCGGATTTGTTCAACAGCTCTTTAAGCTCAGCATAGCGTTCTTTGTTTACAGGCATACTCTATTTTAAGATACTTCGGCTTATCACGATCCTTTGCACTTCACTGGTGCCTTCATATATCTGGGTGATCTTTGCGTCGCGCATCAACCGCTCCACGTGGTATTCTTTTACATAACCATATCCGCCATGGATCTGCACGGCTTCCACCGTAGTCCACATGGCGGTTTCGGAGGCAAACACTTTGGCCATGGATGAGCTAAGCGTGTAATCGATCTTATTATCTTTCTCCCAGGCAGCTTTGAGGCAGAGAAGGCGTGCAGCGTCTACACGGGTGGCCATATCTGCGAGTTTGAAGGCAATCGCCTGGTGGTTCATGATCTCCGTGCCAAATGCTTTACGGGTTTTGGAATAAGCTTTAGCCAGTTCATAAGCCCCGCTGGCAATACCCAATGCCTGCGAAGCAATACCGATGCGGCCGCCGGCGAGTGTTTTCATCGCAAAAGTGAAACCAAAGCCGTCCTCTCCTATCCTGTTTTCCTTTGGCACTTTTACATCGGTGAACATTACTGTATGAGTATCACTTCCACGGATGCCCAGTTTATTTTCCTTGGCGGCAACCGTAACACCGGGCCAGTCTTTTTCTACAATAAGTACATTGATGCCTTTTGACTTCTTTGCGGGATCAGTTTGTGCGATCACCAGGTACACGGAAGCTGAGCCGCCATTAGTGATCCAGTTTTTGGTACCATTCAGCAAATAGTGATCTCCTTTATCTTCAGCAATGGTGCGTTGTGAAGTGGCATCGCTTCCTGCTTCGGGTTCGCTGAGCATGAAAGCGCCGATATACAATTCGCCGTTTTTACGGCCCTGCGCCAGCGGTGTCAGGTATTTTTGTTTTTGCTCTTCATTTCCATATTGCTGCAGACCATAGCAGACCAGGCTGTTGTTCACGCTCATGCAAACGCTCACACTTGCGTCAATCCTGGAAATTTCTTCCATTGCCAGCACATAGCTGACGGTGTCGAGACCGCTGCCGCCATAAGCCGGGTCAACCATCATGCCCATAAAGCCTAGTTCGGCCAGTTTCAGGATCTGTTCTTTAGGGAATCTCTGGTGCTCATCGCGTTCAATAACGCCGGGCAAACATTCATTGCGGGCAAAATCACGTGCAGCCTGCTGGATCATTAATTGTTCTTCGGATAAATCAAAATTCATATAGCAATTTACTTTTAAGCGCGCCAAAGATAAGAAGTTACCGCTCTATAATGTATATGACGACCGATGGCCATCGCTCATTATAGTACATTAAAGAAAAAAATATTTTCATTCTCGTGAACAATCAATCCATTACCCTGTTGTTGGAGAAATCGCCGTTCATGACGGTATTTTGACATAAATTTGCTTGCCCGCCGAAGCTTTAGCGCAGGCGGACAAAAGAGCTCAATTAACCCCCCAAAGCCCCCAGATGAAAAAGATCCATATCATTTTGCTTGTAGGAATAGCAGCTACTATTGCTGTATTGATCAGTTTTTTGCAAAACACAAGCACTTATGATACTGTAGCAACGGCAAAGTCAAAGCCCGGAAAGTTCGTTCACCTGATGGCCCGCTGGGATAAATCAGCCCCTCTTGAATACGATGCCCTGAAGAATCCCAACTATTTGAGTTTTACAGCCGTGGATACCCTGGGTCAATCCGTTAAAGTGGTTTATCATCAGCCCAAACCCGAAAATTTTGAGATCAGCGAAAGACTGGTACTCAAAGGAAAATACCAGGATGGTTATTTTGATTGCCAAAGCATACAAACCAAATGCCCTTCCAAATACAAAGATGATATGGAAGCGGCTAAAAAGAATGTACAGGTATCAGAGGCAGTTGAAAACAAGTAATGAGCATTCAGCCTTATCGCCCCAACTTTTTCACTAAAACCGAATTTTCCTGATGGATTATATTGGCGAGCATCTTTTACCCGGACAACTGGGACATTTTTTTATCGTTCTCTCTGTGGTTGCTTCTCTTGTGGCCACTTTTGCCTATTTCAAAGTTACCCGCACTGCATCCTCTGTTGATGCAGGTTACTGGAAAAAACTGGCCAGGGCTGCTTTTGTCATTGAAGTGGTTTCAGTAGCCGCCATTTTCAGCATTCTGTTCTACATTATCTACAATCATTTATTTGAATACAAATATGCCTGGCAACACAGCAGCCGCTCCCTGGAAGTAAAATACCTGCTGAGCTGCTTCTGGGAAGGCCAGGAAGGAAGTACTTTGCTATGGAGCATCTGGCATTGCGTGCTGGGACTGGTCCTGATCAAAACTTCCAAAACCTGGGAAGCTCCGGTAATGACCGTTGTGAGCTTTGCCCAGTTTTGCCTGGCCACCATGCTTGCCGGCCTCTATGTCTTCGGTTGGAAAATGGGCTCCAATCCATTTACACTGCTGCGTGATTCAGGGGTACTCGATTCTGCCGTTGGCTTACACATCAATGCAGACCTGACCCAGCCGTTGCGACCCGATTACTTAAGCTTTATAAAAGATGGAAACGATCTTAACCCCCTGTTGCAGAATTACTGGATGGTGATCCACCCTCCTGTACTGTTCCTGGGGTTTGCATCTACTATTGTTCCTTTTGCTTTTGCTGTTGCCGGTTTATGGACAAAGCGGTTCAGCGACTGGACAAAACCAGCTTTGCCATGGGCGCTTTTCTCCCTGGCTGTGCTCGGTGTAGGCATTATGATGGGTGCTGCATGGGCTTATGAGTCGCTCACCTTCGGCGGCTACTGGGCCTGGGACCCTGTAGAGAATGCTTCGCTGGTGCCCTGGATGATACTGGCGGCAGGCATCCACACTTTGCTGATCTATAAGCATAGCGGGCATTCATTGAGGTCAACTTTCCTGTTCATGATCCTGACCTTTATCTTCATCCTTTACTCCACTTTCCTGACCAAGAGCGGGGTGTTGGGAGAAGCGTCTGTGCACGCATTCACTGACTCAGGGATGAATGTGCAGCTGGTCGGCCTTCTTGTGCTGTTCTTCTTCCCTTCGTTGATACTGTTCCTGATCCGCTATAAAGAGATCCCATCGATAAAGAAAGAAGAGAATGTTTCTTCCCGCGAATTCTGGATGTTTATCGGTTCGCTGGTCTTTTTCCTGGCAGCTATTGTGATCAGTGCAAAGACCTCACTGCCTGTCTTCAATAAAATATTCGGTACCAAGATCGCAGCTCCTGAGGATGAGGAGTTTGCATATAACCAAATACAGATTTTTGTAGCAGTTATTATTGGTGTGCTTACGGCAATTACCCAGTACCTCCGTTATAAGGACACCAGCAGCAGTTTCTTCTGGAAAAAGATCTGGATACCAACCATTCTTTCCATTGTTGTAGCTACGCTGATCCTGGCATTCGGGGATGTCGATTACCTGAAACATGGCCCCGGCTTTCTCGGCGCCATCTGGCTGGCAATTGTAGCATCTGTGTATGCGATAATCGCCAATGCAGCCTATATCTGGCTTGGTGTAAAGGGAAGTCTCAAGCTTTCCGGCGGATCGATCGCTCACCTGGGTTTTGGTCTTGTTTTGCTGGGCATCCTTATTTCTTCATCCAAGAAAGAGATCCTTTCCAAAAACACCAGCGGCATCGCCATAGATTTTGGTAAAGGCAGCAAGGAAAAGACCGGGGAAAACCTGACCCTGGTAAAAGGCTTCCCCATGAAGATGGGCAAGTTTGATGTAACCTATGTCGGGGATTCCGCGCATCCGAAAAAACAGCAGTGGTATTATATTATCCATTTCAAGAGCCGCGAGGATGATGAGGAGTTCACGCTCCGCCCCAATGCTTTTGTAAACTATAAAGGCAATGAAGGGTTGATGGCCAACCCTGACTCAAGGCATTACCCTGGCCATGATGTGTTTACTTATATCTCGGCTTTACCCAACCCGGAAAAGAATAAGGACACAGCCAGTTTCAAGAGCAACCCTGTTAAACCCGGTGACAGCATCTATTATTCCAAGGGATACATGGTCCTTGAAAAATTATCATCCCGCGACAGTCTGCCGTTCGAAGGCTTTAAGCCGGGTGACAAGGCTACTGTGGCCACGGTTAGAGTGCACGCGTTCAACAGCAGTTCTTACACAGCAGAAACCCTGCTGATCGATCAGGGTGGCCGGCAGTTTTCTGTTCCGGATACAGTCATGTCTGAAAGCCTGATCCTGCAACTGAACAAAGTGGATGGGGATACTGCCGATCTCGGGGTAAAGGAATCCAACTCTATCCTGGAATATGTAACGCTGAAAGCTTATAAATTCCCTTATATAAATATGTTATGGCTGGGCATCATTATCACAGCCATTGGTATTCTTATAAGCATGGTCCGCAGGGTGCAGTTGAACCGCCTGAAGAAAGCCTGATTTTTACTTTTTAATAGCAGCAGAAAACTCCTTTTCCCTGTCTTTGCTGGCATAGCTTTGTTTTGTACATTTATAATGACTCATGCCGCGTTTATCACTATACCGGTTATTTCTTTTATTCCTGGCCGTACCATTGCTGACCGCAGAATTAAAGGCCCAGGAAGAAACCTTGCCTGCCAGTACCGATACCATTCCCCCGATGCCATCTTTTGCAGAGCGCTCGAAAAAATGGGGGCCTAATGATACCATCTACGTAGATGCTGTCTGGTACAACCGGGAAATGCTGTCTTACAAAGAAGGGGAAATGGTCTGGGTTTCCAATCTTTCACCGGAAAAGCTGGAAAAATACAAACAGGAATGGAGCCGCCTCCGCAATGCCGTGTATGTAACCTACCCTTATGCCAGGGTTGCCGGCGCCACTATCAATGACATCAATGCTAAATCAGCCGCTCTTTCAAAAAAGGAAAGAAAGCAATATATCAAGTCGAGGGAAAAGGAATTGCGCAAACAATTCTCCGACCCCCTCACCAATCTCTCCGTGTACCAGGGCAAGGTGCTGATGAAACTGATCAACCGCCAAACAGGTAACACTTGCTACGAGATCATCAAAGAATATAAGGGCGGCCTCAATGCCCGCTTCTATCAGACAGTCGCTTTTTTTGTAGGTGGCAACCTCAAGCAAAAATGGGATCTCAACGACAAAACGGACCGCCAGATTGAAAGTTTTGTTCGGGAGATTGATGGGGCCTGGTATGGAAATCCTTATCGGGTCAGTAGCCGTTAGCCGGAGTGACATAAGGCAGAAGAAGGCTGCAGACAAATAAGTATCTTGCGCCCATGAAAATGGACATACTCGCTATTGGCGTTCACCCCGATGATATAGAATTAGGTTGTGCCGGCACGCTGATCAATGAGATCAGGAATGGAAAAACAGCTGCGATTGTAGATCTTACGCAAGGAGAATTGGGTACAAGAGGCACTGTTGAAACAAGATATGTGGAGGCGGCGAATGCTGCAAAGATCATGGGCGTGCTGGAAAGGGAAAACCTGAAAATGCGCGATGGCTTTTTCAGGAATGATGAAGAACATCAACTCAAACTGATCAGCGCTATCCGCCATCACAGACCGGATATTGTGTTGGGAAATGTGTTGCACGACCGGCATCCGGACCATGGGCGCGCAGGTCACCTGATCAGTGATGCCTGTTTCCTTTCAGGCCTCGCCAAAATAGAAACAGTTGGGAAAGATGGTAAACCACAGGAAAAATGGCGCCCGCGCTATTTTCTTCAATACATGCAGGACTGGTATCATGAGCCGGATCTGCTGATCGATATCAGTGATGCGTTTGAACAGAAGATGCAGGCTATACAGGCTTATGCGACGCAATTCCACACCAGCACTTCCGGCGGCGACGGCCCCCAAACCTATATTTCCACCCCTGATTTTCTCGAAAGCATTACGGCCAGGGCAAGAATGCTGGGTAAAAGAATTGGCGTGAAATATGCAGAAGGGTTCACGACAGACAAAAAGATCGGGATAAAGAACCTGGATGCATTGATCCAAAATGAAACGTGATTGAAAGCGAAGGTTTTACAGCTTTATGAATGTTTTGTGAGCAAACTGAACTAACTTTGACCCCAACCCATAATAGTTAACATGTCAAGTCCAAAATTCCCAAAAATTCCCGTTTCCTTTCACGGTGAATTAAAGAAAAGGATCAGTGAGTATTTTAAGCAGAAAGGGAAAGCCACTACAGGCAACTTTAAATTGTATTTCAAAGCAATCCTTCTGATATCAGCTTTTCTTTTTGTATACACACACCTGGTATTTTTTACACCTTCTCCCCTTTGGGCAATACTGGAATGCGTGCTGCTTGGCTGCCTGATCGCAGCTATCGGTTTTAATGTGATGCATGATGGTGCGCATGGCAGTTTCAGCCGCTATAAATGGGTGAACAGTGCAGCTTCCAATTTCGCCAATTTCCTTGGCGCCAGCCAACATATGTGGAAGACCAAGCATAATGTGATCCACCATACATACACGAATATCCACGGCATAGATGATGACATTGAAGCACGTCCTTTGCTTCGCCTTTGCGATGAGCAGAAACATTATAAGATCCACCAGTATCAGCATTTTTATTTCTGGGCGGCTTATTCCCTGCTTTATATCTGGTGGGTGTTTGTATCGGATTATAAAAAATATTTCACCCTGCGCATCGGTGAAACTCCCCTTAGGAAGATGACACTTAAAGAGCATTTCTTTTTCTGGTTCTATAAGCTGGCACACGTTTTCCTTTTTGTAGCTATACCGATCTATACCATCGGGTTCGTGCCCTGGGTCATTGGCTTCTTCTCTATGGCACTCGTAGCCGGTTTTGTACTGAGCATCGTGTTTCAACTGGCGCATACCGTTGAGCACACTCATTTCCCCATGCCCAATGATGCTACAGGTAAAATGGAAGATGAATGGGCTATACACCAGTTAAAAACCACTGCCAATTTTGCTACCCGCAACAAGCTGGTAAGCTGGTTGGTAGGCGGACTTAATTTCCAGGTAGAACATCATTTATTCCCTAAAATATCCCACGTCCACTACCCTGCTATCAGCAAGATCATCAAGAAAGCCTGCCAGGAATATGGCATCCAGTATATCGAATACAGGCGTGTGCGGTATGCAGTGGCGTCGCATGTATCTTTCCTGCGTCAGATGGGAAAGAATGAGAGTCGATAGTCAGGAGTTGGAACAGTAAAATATTAATGGCAGGCTTTACGGTCTGCCATTTTTGTTTCTCCGGCTCTTCCGGTTTGCTTAATAATTTAACCGCGGCTTCATAAGCATAAGCATTTCTCAAAGTATTTTCCTGTCAGAAATTCGTAATTTTGTACATTAATTTTTTAGCATGTCAAAAGTAAAAGTTGGCCTCGTTCAGATGAGCTGCTCTGCCGATAAAGCAGCTAACCTGCAAAAGGCAATGGATAAGGTAAAAGAAGCTGCCGCTAAAGGTGCGCAGATCGTTTGTTTGCAGGAACTGTTTACTTCCCTTTATTTCTGTGATGTGGAAGATTATGACAACTTCAAGCTTGCCGAACCCATTCCCGGCCCTTCTACTGATGCGCTCAGCAAACTCGCCAAAGAACTGGGTGTGGTGATCATTGCTTCGCTGTTTGAAAAAAGGACAGAAGGATTATACCACAACACCACGGCAATACTGGATGCAGACGGCGCTTATCTTGGCAAGTACCGCAAAATGCATATCCCGGATGATCCGGCTTACTACGAGAAATTCTATTTCACTCCGGGAGATCTCGGCTATAAAGTGTTCAAAACAAAATTTGCGACCATCGGTGTATTGATCTGCTGGGATCAGTGGTACCCGGAAGGAGCGCGCATTACCTCGTTGATGGGCGCCCAGGTATTGTTCTATCCAACTGCTATTGGCTGGGCCACTTCGCAGGACGAAAAAACAAATACAGAGCAATATAATGCCTGGCAAACCATTCAGCGCAGCCACTCTGTTGCCAATGGCCTGCATGTTGTAAGTGTGAATCGTGTCGGTCTTGAACAAGACGGTGCTATGAAATTCTGGGGAGGATCATTTGTATCCAATCCTTTTGGCTCCATCGTTTACAAGGCTTCGCATGACCAGGAGGAAGTGCATGTGGAAGAGCTCGACCTGAGCCTTTCCGACAAATACAG
The DNA here is from genome assembly GCA_001898405.1 of Sphingobacteriales bacterium 44-61. GTDB lineage: Bacteria > Bacteroidota > Bacteroidia > Chitinophagales > Chitinophagaceae > Terrimonas_A. Next base: position 334,934 of record MKTW01000012.1, on the reverse strand, counting down.
GACACATTGGCCCTTCCTGCGCGACAGGAGGATTGATTCTTATCAGCCCATCACCAAGCGTTATATTGACGAAGATTGATGCTGATGAACTTAACTTATCAGGTAAGCCATAAACATCATTACAGTGAGCACACTTTCGCAAAATCCTAATAATCTCTCCACGCCGCATGAACTCGGCTACTATTTCCCTGCTGAGTTTGAAAAGCACCTGGCCACCTGGCTAAGCTGGCCGCATAAAGAAGCAAGCTGGCCGGGAAAGATCAATGCGATCTATCCTTATTACGCTGCTTTTATCAAAGAATTGACCCGTGGGGAACTGGTACGGATCAATGTGGCCGATGAAGCGATGAAGCAATTTGCGCTTACTCATCTTCAGCAAGCGAATGTGGACCTTACAAAAGTGGAGTTCTATTTCCATCCTACCAATGATGCCTGGTGCAGGGACCATGGACCAGCTTTCCTGGTAAATGAAATGGCTGGAAAAGGGAAAGCCATTGTGGATTGGGGTTATAATGCCTGGGGAGATAAGTATCCTCCTTATGATCTCGATGATGTGATACCAACACTGATCGGAAAACATTTCAACCTGCCTGTATTCCATCCCGGCATTGTAATGGAAGGCGGTTCAGTTGAGTTCAACGGTAAAGGCGCTTTGCTTACTTCCACTGCCTGCCTGCTCAATCCAAACCGCAACCCGCATCTTAACCAATGCCAGATCGAAGAATACCTGCGCGACTATTACGGAGTGGAGCAGGTGTTGTGGGTAGATGAAGGTATTGTAGGTGATGATACGGATGGTCATATTGACGATACGATCCGTTTTGTGAACGCCGATACTGTGCTCACCGTAGTGGAAGAAAACAAACAGGACGAGAACTATGCTTTGCTGCAGCACAACTTGAAGCAGCTAAAAGAAATGCGGCTGCTCAATACCAAACAACTCAATATCGTAGAACTGCCCATGCCTGATGCCGTGATCTGGGAAGATCAACGGCTGCCTGCTTCCTATGCCAATTTCTATATCGCCAATAAGTCCGTTATCGTACCAACTTACCGTTGTGATAAAGATGATAAGGCCCTTCAGATCATCCAAAGCTGCTTCCCTGACCGGGAAGTGGTAGGGATCGATTCAACAGAGATCATCTGGGGATTGGGGAGCTTTCACTGCCTGAGCCAGCAGGAGCCTCTTTAAACAGATAAGAATCAGTCATTTAAATGATTATATCTCTTTCTGCACACTCTTTTTCTCTTTCAACTCTTAGTTGTAACTTGCACCGTTTTTTCAATACAAGAAAATGGTAGATCTAGCTAATTACGACCCCAACAGTGTCAGTAATCCCAACAATAATATTTTCGGGCTTCCCACATCTGAAGACGATGCGAAACTGGTGATCGTACCTGTTCCCTGGGAAGTAACAGTTAGTTATGGTGCCGGTACAGCAAGAGCACCCGAAGCGATCTTTAAAGCAGCCTTACAGGTAGATCTTTTCGATTCCGAAGTTCCTGAAGGATGGAAACAAGGGTACTATATGCGCCCGGTAGACAGGAAGCTGTTGATGAAAAGCGATTACCTGCGCAAAGAAGCAGAATTATATATCGATTATATTTCACGTGGGGAAGAAGTTTCCGCCAATCAGTTCATGAGCAAGACGATCAAGGAAGTGAATGAAGGCGGTGAATTCCTGAAGCAATGGGTATATGATCAAACCAAGGTGTTGCTGAATAAAGGCAAGCTGGTAGGCATACTCGGTGGCGACCACAGCGTATCTCTCGGCTATTTCAAATCCATTGCAGAAAAGCATGATAATTTCGGGATACTCCAGGTAGATGCACATTGCGATCTGCGCGTAGCATATGAAGGATTCACCTACTCTCATGCCAGCATCATGTATAATGCGCTTGCAGAGATCCCACAGCTTAGTAAACTGGTACAGGTGGGCGTACGCGATTATGGTGGCGATGAATGGGAATATCTTAAGCAAAACAATGGCCGCATCACCACTTATTTTGACAGGGATATTAAATACCGCCAGTACGAAGGAGAGAACTGGAAACAAATAGCAGAAGAGATCGTCAGTAAATTGCCACAAAAAGTATTCATTAGTTTTGATATTGATGGGCTCGATCGTAAACTTTGCCCACACACAGGTACACCGGTACCTGGTGGATTTGAAACAGAAGAGGTATTTTATCTATTCCGCAAAGTGATTGAAAGCGGGCGTACTATCATTGGATTTGATTTAACAGAAGTGGGTATCAGTGACACGGATTGGAATGCGAATGTAGGGGCCCGTGTATTATTCAAACTGTGCAATTTATTGGTAGCTAGTAACTGTAAATAACAGATGGCAAAATTTGAAGTAGTGTTAAAAAATGATAAGGCAAGGCAGTACGACCGTATGGCCCTGTTCATCATCCTGCTCAATATTGCCGTATTCGTTCTCTTCTTCTTTAACTCAGCAGAAAGAAATGTTCGCTATGAAGCTCTTGCAGGAGCTGTTCTTTGCGCAGCAGCATTAGGCGTTGATTTTTATCTGCGGTCTGTTAAAAAGAATGCAGGAAAGCCATACCGGGACCTTTGCCTTTTGCTTATCACTATTACCTGGATTGCCCTGGGCAATTGGTGGGCAGCTTTTATCAACGTGGTGCTGGCATTGCTTTTCCAGGTATCACAACGCCAGCTAAAGGTCAGTATCGATAAAGAAGTGATCCTGTATCCGTCCTTTCCACAAAGAAAGATCCAATGGGATGAGCTTAACAATCTCATACTTAAAGACGGTTTGCTTACCATTGATTTTAAAAACAATAAAATACTGCAATCGGAGATCATCGATTCATCAGCGCAACTGAATGAAAAAGAATTTAACGACTTTTGCAGGGAGCAGTTGCACTAAACAAAGACTATGACATCTTTTTCCCATTCACCCTATATCCTTTATTCGGACGGTAAAGGAAACATCTTTGAAGACCAGTCGCTCTATGTAACCGGCCGTAGCGGATGGGATGCACTGGAAATCCCTGATGATGAATGGATAGAACTTCCTGATGGCGGTTCTTTGTATGAATTGCCGGGCCGCCGTGGTATCGGCATTGATGTGAACACCGGGGAAATGCGGCTTTGCGAAAAAGGATGGGCCGTTGCAGCTTTTATTCCTCCTGCACATACAGGGTTTTATCTTGCCGCCTATGAAACGGCGCCTGATGCTCCTACCCTCCCATTGTTTTGTTACACTGCAGCAGGATGGTATAACAACAAGTTTTATGTACCCGCCACCCGCATCGAACCGGATATCCGCCAGGATTGTGCCGGCTATGATCAGTCAAAAGTTGAATCGGGTGTAGAAAGTTTATTAAAAGCTTATCCGCATAACCGTTTGGTGAACCATATCGCCAATAATTGTGCACTGACTTATCACTGCCCTGCTGCCCGGAACTATTTTTTGGGCCGCTGGGAATGCCCCATACCTGCATCGCCGGCCTGCAATGCGAATTGCGTAGGTTGCATTTCATTGCAGCCGGATGAAGAACCGATCGTGTCCACACAAGACAGGTTGCGCTTTAAGCCTACTGCTGAAGAAATTGTAGAATATACCGTGCCCCACCTGGAGCAGGCGCCCTATCCTATTGTAAGTTTTGGCCAGGGTTGCGAAGGTGAGCCGCTGCTGATGTGGGAAACCATCCGCGAAGCGATCATTGAAATACGCAAACACACAACAAAAGGAAGCATTAATATCAATACCAATGGTTCCAAACCTGATGCAGTAAAACAGCTTTGTGAAGCCGGCCTTGACTCCATCAGGGTGAGCACCAACTCAGCCAGGCGTGAAATATACATGCCTTATTACAGGCCCAACAATTACGATTTCGATGATATTATTGAGAGCCTGAAAATAGTGAACAGCTTTGGGGGATGGACATCGATCAACTATTTTGTTTTCCCGGGCATGACAGACAGTATTGCTGAATATGAAGCGCTGCGCAAACTAATAAAGGAAACAGGGCTGAAGATGATCCAGTGGCGTAATTTCAACATCGATCCCGACTGGTATTTAGGCAAAATAGGTGTAGGCGACACAGGAGAATGCATGGGCGTAAAACAATTGCAGGAAATACTGAAGGAAGAATTCCCTGACCTGCGGTATGGTTATTTCAACCCGCCGATAGAACGTATTAAGGGAAGGTTTGACCTGGATTTTGCACATCATTGACCGGAATACATTGAAAAAAAAAAACAACCTGCAGGGCATTGCGCTTGCTGTTCTGGCCACCCTGATATGGTCAGGTAATTTTATTGTTGCGAGGGGCGTTCATAAAGAGATCACTCCTGTTCAGCTTGCATTTTACCGTTGGGGTACGGCTACGATCTTATTATTTCCCTTTGCATTAAAGACCTGCATTGCAGAATGGCCGCAGTTGAAAAAACACCTGCCCTATCTTTTCTGGATCTCACTTACAGGTATTTCATTGTTCAATACGCTCGTTTATATCGCAGGGCATTATACCTCGGCTATCAACCTGGCTTTGATCGGCACTACTTCCTCCCCTGTTTTTGCCAATATACTTGCACGCATTTTTTTAAAAGAAAAACTGGGAGTAGCCAAAATAAGCGGCATGCTGATCTGTATCGTAGGCATCCTGGTATTATTATCGAAGGGCAATCTTCAAAACCTGCTCAACCTGCATTTTTCCGAAGGCGATGCATGGGTATTGCTGGCAGCCCTTTCTTTTGCGGTGTATACTATTCTGGTAAAGAAAAGGCCGCCGGTTATTTCGCCGCTCAACCTGCTGTTCAGTTCTTTTTTACTGGGAACATTATTGCTCCTTCCGGTCTTTCTTTTTGAAATGAGTGCAGACAAGCATGTGACCTGGAATTTATCCCTGGCAGGCGTTATCCTCTATCTTGGGCTCGGAGCATCCATCATCAGCTTTCTTATCTGGAATAAAAGTATCCGGATACTCGGAGCAGGACGCACTGCTTTATTCGGCAACCTGATCCCTGTCTTCAGCAGCCTGGAAGCGGTGATCATTTTACATGAACAATTCAGTATTATTCATATCATCAGTATGCTGATCGTGCTCGCAGGATTAGTGATCGCCAATAAATCCTGATCATTATTTCTCTTCCGTTTCATCGATCTTTTCCTGGCAATTGTCCAGCATCAGTTTTTCCATCTGCTTGTTAGCCGTACTCCTCGTCACTTCGATCAGTTCAAGACGGGCGCGGGTAATGCTTTGTTTTACGTTGCAGGCTACATAGTAACTGCCGCCGGCTTCTGCTTCTATTTCCACTTCTGTCTCTTTCTTGAATAAGGAAGCTCCTCCTATTTTGGCGTTCACGGTATGTTTGCCGGGTGTAACGGCCAGGCGCATAAAGCGGTTATTGCTCAGTTTGCATTTCTTTTCACCATCCAGGAAAATGGCCCAGTTGGCAGCTGCTCCATTAAACTGGCCGGTACGGTAAATATAGATATAGGTAGTGTCGTTGGTTAAGTTAGCGGGAATGGTACGACTGTAAGCAGCAGGACTGGCCGCAAGTGCTGAAATAACAAAAGATAAGAGGATAATTTTTTTCATTATATGGTTGTTTGAGGGCCGAAAATAGCCTGCCTGGGTATAAATCAAAAGAAAATTGCGGATGGAATGTCTTTTTCATTATCCAGGCCGTCAGGAATTTAACATTTTATAGCCAGCCTCCGGGACAAGTTGCACAGTCCTTGTACGTTAATAACAGGTGTGAACAATAACGGCTTTTATGCCGGGTCATCAACCTGTACATTTGTATGAATAACGTTTACAGTATGTCTGCCTCTTTTGAAGCAAAAAAGAATTCACGGGCTATCATGATCACGCTCGGCTTTGCAGGTCTGTTGCTGCTGGTCATGTTCCTGTGGTCATGGACGATACCCGCCATTATACCCATGCCTCCTGACCAGGGGATCATGGTGGAATTGAATATTCCAGAGGAGGAAATACCCCCTGCCAAGCAATTAGGTGGTGGCGGAGGTGGCGGCAATCCCGTAGAAGCTTCGGGCCCGGCAGGCACAGCGCCTCAAACGCCTCCCCAACCCGGCACACAGGAAGATGCGAAGGATATTGAAGAAGACCCGACAGAAAAAGTGGCACCCGCTATCCTTAAACCCGATAATCCCAAGCCTAAGGCAACGAAAATAAATGAGAACAAATCGCCGGTAAAAGCTGAACCTAAGCCAAATCCCCCTCCTCCACAACCCAAACCTGTTCCTAAAGCAGTGCTGGGTAAAACCACCACCGGTTCCGGAAGCGGTGGCGGTGTGGCTACGACCTACGACAGGGCCGGTGGCAGCGGCACAGGTTCGGGTGTTGGTAACGGAAGTGGTTCCGGTGGCGGCAGTGGCACTGGTTCTGGTGGTGGAAACGGTTCCGGCAGTGGGCGTGGCAACGGGCCTTTGCGGATAAGCGGCAGCCGAACTGTGATCAGTCCCAAACCCATGGATGCCGGTGAGAATCTCAGAGGAAAAGTGCTGGCACAGATAAGAGTATCTCCCGACGGAGTAGGCACTTATCTCAATTGGATGCAAGGGTCTACTATCACTAATGGCGAAGCCATTTCCATTATCAAAGACTGGCTGAGAAGAAACCGTTTTAATAAAACTGCAGAAGAATCCATCGTGGTTTACCAATTCAATTTCCTGTTGGGAGGATAAACCGACCAGATAAACTATACTTTCTCGCTAATTTTGCTTTCATTCATGAAAGCATTTTTATTTTGAAAGGATATATGAGCTACGAACAGACAATTGATTATCTTTTTACCCGTCTGCCTATGTTCAGCCGCTTAGGCGCTGCTGCATATAAAGACGATCTGACCAATATCATCCGCCTTTGCGAATTCCTTGGCAATCCACATCAGCAATTTAAAAGCATACATATCGCCGGCACCAATGGCAAAGGTTCAACAAGTCATATGCTGGCATCCGTTCTGCAAACCGCGGGATATACAACCGGCTTGCACACTTCTCCTCATTTAAAAGATTTCCGCGAAAGGATAAAGATCAATGGCCAAATGGTGCCGAAAGAATTTGTGGTTGATTTTACCGAAAAGATCAAGCCGGTGATTGAAGAGATCGATCCCAGTTTTTTTGAAATATCAGTAGCCATGGCTTTTGAATATTTTGCACAGGAGGGCGTAGATATAGCTGTGATTGAAACCGGGCTTGGTGGCCGGCTCGACAGTACCAATATCCTTACACCTGAGCTGTCTGTGATCACCAATATTGGTTGGGACCATATGAACCTGCTGGGCGATACGCTTCAAAAAATAGCAGGAGAAAAAGCAGGTATCATTAAGCAGGGTATTCCCACTGTGGTCGGAGAAGTGACAGAAGAAACAGCTCCGGTATTTGAAACCGTTGCACGTCAAAAAAATGCTCCGCTTACCATCGCATCACAAAGGAGGCAGGCAACAGACTGGAAATGGGAAAAACATGAGCTGGTGGTACAGGTTGCAGAAAAGCACCGGACCGATCGCCTGCTTTATCATCTCGATCTGGCTGGTTTATACCAAACCAAAAACCTGCTTACTGCGTTGGAAGCCTGTGCTGTGTTGCAGGAAAAAGGCTGGGAAATAGAGGAAACTGCTATTCAATCAGCCTTGCGCCAGGTTAAAAAACTGACCGGGCTGCATGGCCGTTGGGAGCTTATTCATCAGCATCCTCCTGTGATACTGGATGTGGCACATAATGAAGCAGGCATGCAACAAGTGGTTGAGCAGCTTGAGCTGGCCGATTATTATGAGCTGCATATTGTGTTGGGAATGGTAAAAGATAAAGCGATCGATAAAGTGCTGGCACTGCTCCCCTCTTCTGCACAGTATTATTTTACACAGGCAGCCATTCCCCGCGCTTTGGATGCAAAAGAGCTGCAACAACAGGCAGCCGCGGCCGGTTTGAAGGGAAAAACCTATCCGGACGTGAACACTGCACTGAAAGAAGCAATGGCAAAAGCAAAAGAAAATGACCTGGTGCTGGTGTGCGGGAGCGTGTTCCTTGTAGCAGAAGTGATCTAACCCTCTAACTTCTGAAAAGCATACATTAAACAGGCTACATGCATGGCTTGCAATATTTCGTTTTTCCGCAGCATCTCTTTTACTTCTTCAATGGTATGAAGGGAAATCTTGATCTCTTCGCCTGCATCAAGATGCTGAGTCGTCACTTTCTTCCCGCCCCTGGCAAGATACATATGCATGAGATTGGAATTAGTGGATGGGTTCGCTGATATTTTTCCTAAATATTCATAAGAAGTGAATGAATAGCCGGTTTCTTCCAGCAGTTCACGTTTAATTGCATCTTCATAGTTCGCATCTGCATCATCCACACAGCCACCTGGTATTTCAAGACACACTTCACCCAGCGCATGCCGGTATTGATGTTCCATGATCACTTTGCCGTCCTCAGTAAGCGCAACAGCAGTGACCCAGGTAGGAAATTCATACACATAATAAGGATCAACGATCGTTCCTTCAGGAGTCAGGCACCGGTCTTTTCGCACTTTGAACCAAAGGTCATTAAAAAGGTATTCAGAGGAAAGGATTTTCCATTTCATAAGTTATCGTGATTTACCATTTGCTTAATGTCTACCAGCCTTTTTTTTCGCGCAATGCGGCGATATGAGCTACGTGATGCCTGCAATGCCAGGCATAATTGCCCAGGAGATACCAAAGGCGCATGGTCCTTTTTTGCTCAGGATGGAATACCGTCCGGTTATTCCATTCATCATCCTTTACATATTTGAGTGCTTCATACCAGCGGGTATGCAATGCGTATAGCAGGGTAATAGAGATATTAACAGGCAGTTTTTGTACATCGTTCATCTCCGACCAAAGCTTTTCCTCATAAGGCTTGATGGTAGGATTGTCTTCTGTAAGCGCCAGCTTGAAACGGCAATATGCATTGATATGGCTATCGGCCACATGATGCACCAGTTGATGGATCGTCCAGCCGCCTTCGCGGTAAGGTGTATGCAATTGCTCCTCATCCAGGTTGAGTATTGCATTCTCGAGCGCCTGCGGAAGAAATTTGATATCAGCGAGCCACTCTACTTTCTTTTCAATGGAAAAAGGCTGCGCCTCATATTGCCCGATAGGATAACGCGGATCAACTGCGGTCGGCATAAGAAAATATTTATACGTAAATGAACTATTTGATCACTTCCAATAGCTCCACTTCAAACATCAACGTTGCACCACCAGGAATATCACTTCCTGCGCCACGATCACCATAAGCCAGGTGAGATGGTATCCAAAGCCTCCAGTGGCTACCTTCTTTCATCAAAGGAATAGCTATCTGCCATCCTTTGATCAGCGCTGTTAATGGAGCTGTAAAGGGTTGATTGCGTTTGAAAGAGCTGTCAAACTCCTTACCATCCAGCAAAGCGCCTTTGTAGTGGGCTTTTATTTTGTCTTTGATGGAAGGTTGCGCCCCTGTCCCTTCTTTCAACACCTCATATTGCAATCCTTCGGGCAATTGTACAACGCCTTCTTTATCTTTATTGATATTAAGGAATGCTTCACCAGCACTTTTCTGCGCATCAATTTTACCGCCCATAAACTCTTTCAATTTATTCTGAATACTCATTGCTGAATCATTTAAAAATTAGTCGCTTTATTCTTCCCGGAGCGAATGTCCGGTAAGGTTAATGAATACATCTTCCAGGTTGGCTTTTTTTACTTCTTTCGGCCTTTCAAAACCTGAAGCCACCAATGCGTCGATCATACCATCAGGAGAGTCCAGTGCAATGATCTTACCTGAATCGATAATAGCGATCCTGTCGCACAGGTATTCCGCCTCATCCATATAATGCGTGGTAATGATCACTGTAGTGCCTCTGTCGCGGATAGTGCGGATCAGTTCCCAAAGACTTCTCCTGGCCTGCGGGTCGAGACCGGTAGTCGGTTCATCCAAAAAGATAATGCGGGGTTCATTGATCAGGGTCGTAGCCACAGAAAAGCGTTGCTTCTGACCGCCACTCAGGTCTTTGAATTTGGCCTTTGCCTTGTCTTTCAGGTTCACCATTTCCAGCAATTCCATAGCGCCTACATTACGGTTATACAAACCGCAAAACAGTTCGATCAATTGCAGAAGATTAAGACCAGGATAATAACCACTGGATTGTAATTGCACACCGATGATCTTTTTGATCTCAGCAGGCTGCGTATCAAGGTTCAATCCATCTACGATCACTTCCCCGCTGGTTTTTTCCCGCAGGGTTTCAATGATCTCCAGTGTAGTGGATTTACCGGCACCATTGGGGCCCAGCAACCCGAAGATCTCGCCTTCATATACATCAAAGGAAATGCCTTTTACGGCCTGGAACTGGCCATACTGCTTGGCCAGATCCCTTACAGAAATGATCGTTTTCTTTTCCATAAGGCAGCAAGTTACTGCAAAACGGAGGAATTAATTCACAAACACCTGGGTGTAGTAAAGAGTGCCTTTTTTATTGCGGGCGACACCTATGCCGATGTATCTATATTTACCCAGCATATTGCGCCGGTGGCCGGGTGATCTCTGCCATCCCTTCACCACTTCTTTACCGGTTTTGGCACCATATGCCACATTTTCTGCAAAAGCATTTATTGTCGAAAAGAATTTATGTGCCGCCTGTTGGCGTTGCATAAACCCATCATGACCAAAGCTGGTTTTTCCTTTGGCCATATTGGAGCTATGTTCCTGCGCGAGTTTATTGAGGCCATCCTTCATTTCCAGGGCAGGCAATCCTTTTGACCGGCGGAGTTCATTGGTGTATTTGAGCACATCTTCCCGGATGTTTTGAGCACTCAAAGAAAAGGAAGAAAAGAGAAGGAGGAAAAAAGATAAAAAGAAAAAAGTACGGGTCATGGGTCTTGTCTTATTGATACCGGATAGGACAAGATTAATACCAACCTTTCACTAAACAAAGCTTCTATTGCTGGGATATTGTTAAAACGGAATCTTATAGTATTAATTCCATTTTAACATCAGCTGTTTCAAAAGGAGCGCCAGTAACTTCCACATGCCGGAAGCCGTATTTTTCGTACAACTTCAATGCAGTTTCTAGTCGTCCGGTAAACTGTTTGGCCTGACTTACCCTTTGGTAGTTTCACGACTCAAATGCGTTTCCAGCTCTCCCATCATATCCTTGCTACCAATGAACATCGGTGTGCGCTGATGCAATTCTGTTGGCTGTATGTCCAGGATGCGCTGGGTGCCGTCTGTAGCACGCCCCCCTGCCACTTCAATGATGAAGGCAAAAGGATTGCATTCGTATAAAAGCCGCAGTTTTCCTTTTGGTTTGTCAATCGTGCCGGGATACATGAAGATCCCGCCTTTAATAAGGTTACGATGCACATCAGCCACCATGCTACCGATATAACGCTGGGTATAAGGCCCACCGGTGGATTTATCCTTTTTCTGGCAGGCATCTATGTATTTCTTTACACCATCCCTGTACTGAAAGAAATTGCCATGATTCACTGAATAGATCTTACCCGATGGAGGGCATTTAATATCAGGATGGCTAAGGGTGAATTCGCCAATGGAAGGGTCCAGTGTAAACCCGTTCACGCCACGGCGGGTAGCATATACCAGCATCGTGGAAGAGCCATATACGATATATCCTGCCGCAACCTGCTGAGTGCCTTTTTGCAGAAAATCTTCTTTTGAAGCAATATGCCCCTTGGGCGTTACCCGCCTGTACACACCGAAAATGGTACCGATAGATACGTTCACATCTATATTACCGCTGCCATCTAGCGGGTCAAAGAGGCATACATATTTGGAGTTCTGGCTTACGGAGTCTTCAAATGCCACATATTCGTCGAGCTCTTCACTGGCAATGCCTGCACAGCTGATGCCATGCTGCAGCACACCGGTAAACTGATCATTGGCAAAAATATCGAGCTTCTTTACGTCTTCCCCCTGCACGTTCACGCTGCCGGCATCGCCAAGTATGTCAACCAGGCCGGCTTTATTCACTTCCACATTCACCCTTTTGGCTGCAAGGCCGATATCCCTTAGCAGGGTACTTAATTCACCGGTAGCATGGGGGATATGACGGAGCTGTTGGATGGTAAACTCGTCGAGCGTAAGGATCTTTCTGTTGAAACTCATAGCAGTTCGTTAATAAGGCTAACAAATGTAAGGTGTAAATGGGAGAACTCCCATACAGATGTGTGCCCGGTACATCAAAAAAGACCCTATTTTTTGCGACATTTGCAGCCACCGGGAAATACCGGCCATAATTTATTTATACATGAAGGTCTTTAAGTTTGGCGGAGCATCTGTTAACAGCGTAGAAAGAGTAAAAAGTACAGGAGAAATACTGAAAGAATATGCAGGTGAAAAGCTGCTGGTCGTTATTTCGGCCATGGGCAAAACCACCAATGCCCTGGAAAGAGTAACTGAATCATTTTATGCCAACCGGAAAGAAGAGGCGCTGGCATTGTTTGAGCAGGTAAAGCAACAGCACCTCACCACTGCCAAATACCTGCTGGTAACACATTACCTGGCCTGTGAAAAGCAATTGAGGGATTTTTTCACCGAAGTGGAATGGCTGCTGCATGATAACCCGGTCAGGGAATATGACTACTATTATGACCAGGTAGTTTGTGTGGGAGAACTGCTGTCCACTTCCATCATAAGCCATTACCTGAATGAAATGGAAATCGCCAATAAATGGCTTGACGTAAGGGATATTATCCGGACGGATGACAATTTCAGGGATGCCACGATCGATTGGAATTATACCACTGCGAAGATCAACGAAAATGTGAAGCCGCTATTTGCCACAACAGATATTGTGCTCACACAAGGTTATATCGGCTCAACTGACGAAAATGAAAGCACCACACTGGGACGCGAAGGGAGCGATTACACTGCTGCTGTATTTGCCAACATACTCGAAACCGAAAGCCTGACCATCTGGAAAGATGTGGAAAGCGTGATGAATGCCGACCCTAAACAATTTCCCGACGCACAGCCCCTGCCGGAACTGAATTATAATGAAGTGATAGAAATGGCTTATTATGGAGCGCAGGTGATCCACCCCAAAACCATCAAGCCATTGCAAAATAAAAGCATCCCATTATATGTGAAATGCTTTCTCGATCCTTCACTGCCAGGAACGGTGATACATAATCAGCATTTGAAGCAATTGCCACCGATCATTGTACTGAAAGAAAAACAAGTGATGCTGCAATTGAACTCAAAAGACTTTTCGTTTGTAGGCGAGCATCATGTAGGGCAACTGTATCACCTGTTTGAAAAGATCAAAGTAAAACCGAATCTTACACAGAACGGTGCCATCAGCTTTGTATGCGTGGTAGACAACCAGGGAGAAAAAACAGAAAGGCTGGCAATGGAAGCTGCTGCCATTTTTGATACGCAGGTAACAAAAGATCTTTTATTGCTGACCATCCGGCATTATACAGGGGAATCTTTTGATAAGTTGACGGCAGGGAAAACGATTTTGTTGAAACAGCAGACACCGGAAACAGTTCAGGTATTGATGCGGTAATTACTCCGTTTCCACTGTTATTGTCTGTACCATCTTCTTCGGCACAGGCTTATCATTCAGCAATGCCGGTTTCCATTCAGGCATTTTTTCCATTTCTTCAATCAATGCATCAGCAAAATCCTCGTCTTTTGGACCTTTCAATACTTTGAAATTGGTAGGAATACCATCTTTATCTACAATAAACTCCACTTGCACATATGATTTCTTAATGCCCTCGGGAAGTTTTGCCCCCATATCCTTACCTAATTTATCAAGGTATTTTGCATAGCCATCGCTTCCGCCTGGGAATTGAGGCCATTGGTGAACGGCTTCTACCATGCCGGTAATAGTACGGGTACGATGGTGCACCGGCTCTCTTTTCACCGGTTTGGGTGCTTCTGCTATGGCTTTTTTATCCGGAGCATTATTGATGATATAATCACCTTTATCATTAATAAGGACAACGGGCAGTTGCTTATATTTTTCAAAATAATCAAACGCATCTTCCATGCGTGTGGCAAACTTTCTTAATGAAGGATCGTCTTTAGCCAGGTTGTTCAGGTAGTTGACACTTTTGGTTACATTAAAACGTATAGGGAAAATGTGCACAGGTATATAATCCTGTCCCTGGTCTTTTGCATGTGCCGCCAGAATATAGAGTTCGTCTATCTGCTGATCTGTAATGGGGATGCAACCTACCGTAACGCAACTGCCATGGATATAGATCGCACTGCCGGGCCTGAGAGAATCGCTGAGTATCTGATCGGATACATTGGGATAATTGATGCCCAGCGACAGATAATAAGTGCTCCTTGGATTGAACTCATTAATATAATAAAACCCTTCCGGCACCTGGTAATCTCCTTCCAGTCTTTTTGGCCCAAGCGTACCAGCCAGGGCACAAACCTTATAGGTCTTGAACAGTTTGAAAGGTTCGTTCAATTCTTCTTTCACCCACACTTCCATATTGCTGTCATATTTGAAAGAACGGATATAGATATATTTTGCCGGCCACTTCAGCTTTTTGGCAGCAAACTGTTTTTGTAAAGTGTCTTCTTTACGTTTAAACGATTCGTCCGGTCGCGGAAAGCTTTTCTGGTAGTCAATAAAAGAGGTACTCAATGCAGCACTTCTGACAGAAGTTTGCGCACCAACCGGTACAGTAAAGCAAAGGGAAACAAAAACAGGTATGAACAGTCTTTTCATGTTTTTCATGCGGGACATCCTTAAATTGATTAACGGCCTGGCAGTTGTTTTAGTACTGATCAATTATTAATGAAACGTAAAGATACGCCAGAACGGACACACAGGGTACCGGGAAAGAAATGAACAGGTGGGGAAAAGTCCGGGCCAATTTATAAGTAACTAATATTCAATTCAGCCCGGGGTCGACATGGATATACAACCATCAAACATCCTTCCCGTTCTTCCCGCCTTACCGGTAAAAATTTACCGATAAGGCGGGAAGAACGGGAAGAGGCGTTCTATCCAGTTTTTGCCTTATTTGTTTTCTACAAACTTCGGTAGGGAGGCCGTAATAAGCTCGGTCCAGCCTGCATTGAAACTGTCTCTTGCAAAGTCGGTATTGTCCTGCGGGAAGGTCTCAAGACCTGTGTGAGTGAGTTTGACACGGGTCTTACCGGTTTCTTCAAACAATTCAAACGTTACCACGGAATAGCCTGCCCGGTCAAGGTACTGCCAGCTGTATTGCAGTTTTTTCAGAGGCACCACTTCGGTGATCTTGCAGATATGTATGTACTGCTCCCCTTTACTCCCCTGGCCGGCAAAACGGAATTCAAATCCTACCTCGGGCTTGAAATCACTCACATCAAAATACCATTGTTTCATCTGTTCTTTATCAGTAATGGCCTGCCAGACTTTCTTAACAGGCGCATTGATCAGCTTTTCGATGATCACGGGATTGTTATTCATTTTGATTTACGTTTTTTGGGTGATCGTTTTATGCTTAGGAATTTGTCCAGCTCATCAAGTTTGTTGGTCCAGAAAACACGGTATTGCTCCACCCAGTCCGACACTTCATTCAGCTTATCGAATTTTGCTTCACAATA
This sequence comes from Sphingobacteriales bacterium 44-61, assembly GCA_001898405.1. GTDB lineage: Bacteria > Bacteroidota > Bacteroidia > Chitinophagales > Chitinophagaceae > Terrimonas_A. The sequence goes on along the minus strand of MKTW01000012.1, from coordinate 319,356 downwards.
TCTCTCCCTTCCCTTCTGACGAACCAATATCAGGCCGCATTCTGTCAGTATCTTGATATGTTTGGAAATAGCAGGGCGGCTGATCGCAAAGTTTTCTGCAACAGCATTCAGGTTGAGCGGCTGCTTTGCCAGCAACCCGATTATCTCCCTTCTTGTGGGGTCGGCGATCGCCTGGAATACATCTCTTCTCATGAAAATAGAGCTATTTGTAACTAATCGGTTACAAATATATGGGTAATCGTTCAGTTACGCATTTTTCTTTTCGTTTTTTTACGTAAACCCGGCAAGGGAGTGTGTATAACCAGGTCAAAATCATTTTTTTAGGAAACCTTTCTGCATTCTTACAGCTTATTAAACCCTTCCCAACACCACCGCTAAGATTCGCGCCTTTTCAATTGGGCGGCCCTCTTTGCCGAAACAGGATAGGTACATATACCTATAAAAAGGGGGATGCATTCCTATTGATATTGCTCCATGGCTGTATCACTTTTGTACATGAACCACTCTTAAACAACCCGATCCAGACAATATGAAAAAAAGAATGCTCATTTTGCTGTTTATATCTTCAATGGCTTTCGTTAAAGCACAGGCCCAACAGGCACCTGAAGCATTTATCAACGATGTAGCTATTCATGCCTCTGTCAACTTCCTCTCCATAGCCGGAACAAAAACCGGATCAGGCGCCAATGGAGCAGACACCTATTATCAATCTAAGCTGAAGCCAACAACAGGGACTGCCCAGGTTATTGTAAGCAAAAACAGGCAGGGATATTTTATATGGACAATCCCCATGTCTCAGGCAAAACAAATACAAGCCGATGTTATGCTCCTCATGAAAAACATTGTGAAGCAGGATACCCTGAATTATTTTGTAGAGGAGGATACGGATGAGAAGGGAAATAAGGCTACCATACTTTATGAAGACGGTGAATTTGACGAAAGCCCTGTGCTATCTGTGCTATGTGACATAGACAAAACCAATGCTGCCAACAGCCGGTGCATCATTACAATATATGGCAGAGGGCCTTTTGGCGATAGCTATCTTACCACACACAGCTATATCAAAAACCTTGACGAAATAGATAAACTCAGCAGCAACAGCTTTAAAGACATCATCGGTCAGAAAATAAAAACCGGCCAAAGCCTTACGTTTTATGACAGCAAGTATCAGTCGCTGATCGGTGATATAACTATTGCCGAAGAGAATACTTCTGCAAGCCGCTACCTGACCTGGAGAACACCACTGGCATTATCTCAAAAACTACAGGCCGATGCAGAAACCTATATTAAAAACAAATATGCCAACAACCCCCTTTATAAGATAGAAACAACGGAAGATACAGCTAAAGGACTCAAAATAACTTCCGTAACAGTGCTTTCTTTCCCTGTGTTCGAAACAGGGATATTAAAGAATAGCAAAGATTTATCGCCAGACGAAAACCAGTTTATAATAATGATATACGAAACAAGCGAAAAAAATAAACACACCTACACGAACAGCTTATACTAAAAACAATGAAAAAAACAATTTGCACCTTACTGATTTTAGCACTCTGCACAAGCACCCAGGCACAGTTTGGCATTACGGCCGGAGCAAACATTGGGAAATATAGTTATGGTGAAAACCGCTTTGATGTTCATAGAAAAATACTGCTTGCTTTCAATACAGGCCTGCAATACAAAAAAGTATTGAATGAAAAAACATTCCTGCTGCCCGAAGTCGGCTTCACCCAAAAAGGCTCAAGGGTATACTACGATTATCCAATTGGATATACCGGGCCTATGAAAAATACCAACAGGCTCAATTACATACAGCTCACTTTCCCTGTAATAGCAGCGTTGCCCATAAGCGACGAACTGGATTATGAAATTGGTGGTGGATTGTATACTGCCTTGCTAATGAAAGCAACACAGCAAACGTTTGAGTTTGACGGCAGCAGTACAAAGAGAGATTTCACTGCCGGCTCGTTCAAGAAAATGGATGCAGGCCTGCACCTTACCACCGGCTTCAGGATGGGTAAAAAGTTGGGGCTGCATTTAAATTATGATTTTGGACTGATGAATATCGAAGGGGACAGCAATAATCCTTCAGTAAAAAACCGGAGTTTTTCAATAAACATGAGCTGGCTGTTCTCAGAAAACGATTAATACCCCATTCAATCAGGAACTAACACTTAATAAGAATGAAAAAGATAATATACCCGGTTTTGGCTTTATTACTATTTGCCACAGCCTGCACGAAAAACAGCCCCTCAGGTGATGACACAGGAAACACTAATAACCTGCTAACCGACCCTACAACCGGATGGAAGCGAATTGCAATAATACCTTTTGACGGACTGGGTGGCGCCACACCTTACAATACCATGAAAGGATTTGACCTTCAAAAAGCAAATGGCCAGTTTGCTGTGCTCTATACACAACACAGTTTAGAGCCCATCGCTCACGTGTCTTCAGATTATTTTTATAAAACCCTGGTAGCTGAAAATACAACGGCCAGTAACCTCGAAAAAATCAATTTTGGAATATTTTCAGGCGGGGGAAACTCAAGCCCCTTTACCTATTACGGCCAATTGTTGCCCAATACCTCCACCCCTGTTTTTACAGGAATGGATTATGCCAATAACTACATCGAACTAAGGGACAATACCGGAAAAATTATTGCAGGAGCCCCATCAAGCAATTATCCAAAATTCAGGTACCTGACCGATGGCGAATTTATGGCGGGCTCTGCCTGGATTGGCCATGAAACATTTCTTTGGCATTATAAAAATCCACCCAATCCGCTTGGTGATTTCAATTATACTTATCGGCCTGGGATTATAGATGGCAACAAAAGACTATTCAGTATCCCCATAAAAGCAGCAGATGGCAATTACTATGAATTTTCACTGTGCACAAAAAATAATGTTAACACCTTTATGACCATTCGCTGCCGGGAAGACAGGGCTTATGGTGCCACCCCGCCAAACTACGAAATCGTGGATTCCGGCCCAGTAGCCAATATGCCGCAAAGCGGCTTCTCTGCTGATGCTTTAGAGTTGCTTACTTACGATTACAACAGCTCATCCGGTGAGATCACCTTTGTTTTTGACAATTATACCGGCTTAAATTCCGGTAACATTTACTGCTACCGGTGGAAGCAGGGTTCGCTTACCAAACTTTGGCAAGCTTCTTTAGATAACGACGCCGATTTCAGAAATGCTATACAAGTATATACAAACAAAAATATGCTGAACGAGTGGCGTTTAAAACCTGATGGAACATTCTACCTCATGGATTATATCCAATCGAACAGGCCTCAAAGCGCAGACGCTGCCATAAAATTGTGGGAGGTAAATAATTCAGGTATTAAAGTGATGTCTTCTATAACCTATGGACAAACCGTTCAAAAAGACTTTACCATATCTACCTGCAGGTATATAGACGGCGCTTATTATGCGTTGGCTTACCCTACCGGAGATGGCAGATATAGAATTGGAGACCCTCACTACCACATGGAAATTGTAAAGTTAACGCCATAATAAGCGCGCACCGGCAGGAAATAAAGCAATACGCTGAGCACTCTAAAAAACAATACAATGAAGCAAATACTTTATCTGGCATTTGGGTTGATAGTATTACTATCTGTCAGCAGTTGTAAAAAAGGCGATAGCAGTAATCCGTCTTTAATATTGAATACATGGAAAATTGACGTAGATAACACCTCGGAAAAGTCATCCTTTACATTTTCCCAGGTATCAGGGACATTAAGCACACAGGGCTATCAACTGCTTGACATGCATGGAGACGATGTAGTTAATCCTGCTATAAATCATTGCAGGCTGCAGATCTTCTTCAACACCATTGGTCCGCCACCCAGTGGAACTTACACGGTAACGTCTTATGAGAATCTTGCAAACATGCAGAATGGCGCGGCCATTATTGTAACACGAAATGATTACGTGGTACATAAAGCAGATGAAAACCAAAGTATCAATGTAATATTTGCTAACGGCACGTTGGAGGTTAAATTCAACAATATAAACATTACCAGAGAAGGTCAGGGATGGACAAACAAATACGCAAAATTATCGGCAAGCCTTCGTAAATAAAATCAAATGAAAGCCCGGAACAGCAATATCATCAAAGCTGTGCTGTACTTTCTTTTGTCGGTCATACTTACCGGCATTTTCATAGCCAGTAAATTCTGGTTGTACAGCAACGTAAATTCCATGATACTTTCGGGCTGCATTGCTGGAAGCAAGTGGCTGACGCAGATCATTGCCGCATTCATTTTCCTGAAAGAAAAGAAATGGGAATTTATCAGTCGCATCGGCTTTGTATGTTTTGTTGGCTCACTTGTGCTGTTTGTGTATTATATCTTCAACTTTCTGCCATTGCCTGTTGGCGGTTTTTCACAATTTGTATTATCCATCGGGCTAAGCGTATTGGTAATGACAAAAATGTATTACGAGGTAGTGCGCACAACCGGGATTTCCGTAAGATGGTTTTGGGGCTGGATACTTTGCCTGACTGTAGCGGTTATGCTACAAGTGAAAATTGTGTTTTAATAAAATAAATTATTAGTTATGATTTTCAAATGTATCAGCAGATCCAGGGCAAACAGGGCATCTTCTACCCTGTTATTGTTTCTTTTTTTAGCCGTCGATATTTCTGCCCAGGGAAAGCTCGAATTTATTTTAGGCGGATTTGACAAAAGAATAGAACCAACACTTGTAAAATATAAAGGCGATATGGTAAACGGGCAACCCGAAGGTAATGGCGTGGCTTATGACGCAAAAGAGCGGAAAACAAAAATCTACCAGGGCAGCTGGAAGAACGGCAAGCCCGATGGCTTTGGAAAATGGACGCCGCTCTTCAACCGCATTATCAGAAGTTACGAGGGGAATTTTAAAGATGGGCTTTTCGACGGAAAAGGTAAGTTGATCTATTGGGACGAATATGGCAATAATATTGGGTATGACGGCGACTGGGTGAAAGGCAAAAAAAACGGAAAAGGTACAGAGGGTAGCTATACCGGCGACTGGGTAGATGATATGAAGCAGGGAAAAGGAACGGAGCTCCGCAATGCAAAAACAGGAAGTTTTTCTGAAAGATACGTAGGCGATTTTGCAGGCAACAAACTGAATGGGAAAGGCAATATCGTCTATAACAACGGCGATAAATACGAAGGTGATTTTAAAGACAACAAAATAACGGGCAGGGGCATTTACCATTTCAAAGATGATGGCACGCAGTACGAGGGCGAGTTTGTAAATGACAAATTTGAAGGAAGGGGGAAAATATCATATAAGGATGGCAGTTTTTATGACGGAGAATGGAATGAAAGCGAAAGAAGCGGACAGGGAACAATGACATGGGCAAACGGTGACAGATATGAGGGCACCTGGATTGCCCAAAACCATTATAGCAAATGGGAAACTGGTTTTCCCTGGCATCCCAGTGAAACACCTAAAAGAACAGGAAAGGGAACTTTTTATTTTAGCAATGGGGATGTGTACGAAGGCGACTTTTCCGACGGAGTTATAAGCGGCACCGGGAAAATGATAAAAAAGAATGGAGACGTTTACACCGGTAATTTTTACAATGGCGGATATGAAGACAGAGGGAAAATGCAGTATGCCAGCGGCAAGATAGAAGAAGGGTACTGGAGCAAAGGAAAATTTGAAAGAACTGTAAATCCCACCGGCACTATAGAATTTGACGGCGGCACTTACACCGGCGAAATAGTAGATAAACAACCCGAAGGGAAAGGCAAACTAACATACAAAAACGGAATTGTTTATGAAGGTGATTTTAAAAAAGGGGCAAAAGACGGCTGGGGAACATTAAAATACAAGAACGGAACTATCTATACAGGGGCATTTAAAAATGATACTAAAAATGGGTATGGTACATTAATATTTACCAATGATACAAAAATATCCGGTGGCTTTACCAATGATATTTTTGACGGGAAAGGAACCTATGAGTATAGTGCCGATGCGTTTTATAGGGGGCCAATTGTAAACATGCTGCCCAATGGTTATGGAATAGCTTACTGGAAAGGCGACGGCAGTTATGAAGGCTATCTCAAAGACGGCTTATTGCATGGCGAAGGTATAAGGACTTATGTGTGGACGGGCGGAAGCTGCAAGTCGAAAGGCAAATGGGAAAACGGCAGGATGGTAACATTATATAGCACCACCTGCAAGGACGAGGCTGATGAAAATGAGCAAGCGCCATCCAATACACAACGGCGTAATACCGGCGGCTCTACAGTCAGCAAAACCCGCGCCTGCTCTTCATGCGGCGGTAGCGGCCAGATACATACCACTATATCTGGAGGTGCCAAAAAGAATGGTATTACCATTTTTGGTGAATATCATACCTGTTCCAGCTGTAACGGAAAAGGATATTATTAATAACCAATATATTTGAGCCTGGCTATAACCGCCCTTACAAAATGTACAGCATTTAAATATGACCACCACGCAATGTAACACAATGCTCGCGCTACTTATGCTGATAGTATTCAGCCACACAGCATCAGCACAAAAACAATCCCTGAGCAGCAAGGATTCCATCGCCTTTGATGAACTGGCAAAGGGATTTAATAACACTATCAATAATGATGCAGCTATAGCCGATTCCTTTGCAACCATTTATTTTTCCAGGGCTCAGAGCATGGGCAATACAGATTATATGGGCCGGGGTGCTACGCTTATAAGCACTTCCCGGCGTATGCTAAAAAAAATAGACGAAGCGGATACATGGTATAAAAAAAGCCAGGATTATTTTGCCAAAGCCGAAAATTTTTTATGGAAAGGCTATAGCAACCTGAATACCGGAGCACTCCTGAGCAGGCAGTATGATTTTGAAAAAGGGCTTCCTTATCTTTTTAAAAGTGTAGAGGACTTTGAAAAAGCAGGCGATTACAATATGATATCGAATGCTTATTGTGCTATTTCCATTGCTATGCATAATTCAAAAAATTATACAAAGGGAATAGGGTATGCCCTGCTTGCCCTGAAGGCCATTGACGAGCATCCGGACGGTATTAAAGAGTCATATCATTGGACCGCATACAATGTGCTGGCCATAAATTATGATGACAATAAGGATTATGAAAAAGCAATTGCCGCTCACCTGAACGCCCTTCCTTATGCAGGTACAAGAGCCAATTCAACATACAATAACCTCGGTAATACATATAAAAAACTAGGTAATACAGATTCTGCCATATACTACCTCGATAAATCGCTGGAAAGCCTGCATACCAATCCTCCTTCATTTGGCTTGCCCTATAGTTATGCTACCCTGTATGGCAATCTTGCCGATGTGCTTCGTATGAAAAGAAATTATACCGGGGCCGCCAATTATCTTGATTCCGCATTGCTTTATTCACAAAAAAGTGAAAGTCCGGAAAAACTGTTAGACGCTTACGAATACGGTTATCAGTTGAAAAAGGAAACAAAAGAATACAGGGCGGCAATGGAGCTTCTTGAAAAATATGTTGCGTTAAAAGATTCCGTATTGAGTAAAGAGAAAACCAACGCCGTTCTTGCCATACAGGAAAAATATGAAACAGAAAAAAAACAACATATCATTGAGCAGCAAAAATTTGAAATAGCCCAAAAAAACCAGTGGCTCATATTTGCTGGCGCACCCCTGCTCCTGCTTTGTCTTGCAGCCTTCCTTTTTTACAAGATCACCCGGACGAGGCAGGCAAAAAAACTGCAACAGGAAATTTTTAACCGCCAGGCTGCAGAAGCAAAGGCATTGTTCGATGGAGAACAGAATGAACGCATTCGTATTGCAAGAGATCTGCACGACGGAGTGGGACAAATGCTTTCACTGGTAAAGATGAATTTATCAACACTGGAAGCTGGTGATACTACAGTTCAAAAAGCAATGGCTCTTACCGATAAAACTATTGATGAAGTAAGAAATGTATCGCATAACCTGATACCACAGGAGCTGGATTTTGGAATATTCAGGGCATTGGAAAACCTGGCAGAAAAAGTGACCGCCTCAGGAAATACAAGAATGACTGTAGATATTCCAGAACGAATCCAATCCCTGCAATTTGAAAAGCAAAATGAGATCTCTATTTACCGGATCGTGCAGGAAGTGGTGAATAACATGATTAAACATGCCGGTGCCAGTAAAATTGATTTATCCATTCAGCCTAAAGATAACCAGGTACTGATAGCCCTTAAAGACAACGGGCGTGGCCTCGATGCGGCAGACATTGATAATTCAAAGGGTATCGGCTGGAAGAATATCAATGCAAGGGTGAACATGCTTGATGGCAAAATAAACGTTCAGTCCGAAAAACTATCAGGCACTCAAATAGAAATAACTTTACCTGCAAATGGAGCAAACTAAGATCAATATCCTTTTGGCCGATGACCACCAGATGATGATTGATGGTGTAAAAGATATGCTAAGCAAGGACCCCGGCTACATAGTAACCGCAGAAGCCAACAATGGACAGATGGCATATGAAATGCTGGCTGCCAGCCCTGGCAATTTCCAGTTATTGCTCACCGATATAAGTATGCCCCTGCTCAGCGGCACGCAGCTTTGCCGTATGGTTAAAGATCAGTTCCCTCACATACAGGTGCTTATCCTCTCGATGTACAACAATGCCACGGCGGTACAGGAAGCCATCTTTGCTGAGGCCGATGGATATATCTTAAAAAATGCAGGAAGGGATGAATTGCTGAAGGCCGTGCACCGTATTACAAATGGCGGCACTTATTTTTCGCAGGATATAGTTCCCATTATTTACAACCAATACCATAAGCAGAAAATACAGGATGAACAGATAAGCCATCTATCTGCAAGAGAGAAAGAAATATTGGGCCTTATTGTAAAAGAGCTCACAAGCGAAGAAATTGCCGAAAAGTTGTTCATCAGTAAAAAAACAGTAGATAATCACAGAGCGAACATTCTTGTAAAAACCCAGTGCAGGAGTACTATCGGGCTGGTAAAATTTGCAATCAAATCAGGATTGATAGAATGATGGCATTACGTTACAAATTCCTGCAGAAGACAGGGATCATTTGCATATAGCTGGCTAAAAAAACGGGGCATTGCTGCCCCGCTCTTTATAAATTTCCTCTCGCTTCCTGCTCCCGTTCAATCGCCTCAAACAAGGCTTTGAAATTCCCCTTGCCAAAGCTCTTGGCCCCTTTGCGTTGAATGATCTCAAAGAAAAGCGTAGGCCTGTCTTCAACCGGTTTGGAAAATAGTTGCAACAGGTATCCTTCATTGTCACGGTCAACCAGGATGCCGAGTTCTTTCAACGGCGCAAGGTCTTCATCAATATGCCCGACCCTGTCAAGCAGGTCATCATAATAAGTGGTAGGCACTTTCAGGAATTCCACTCCCCTGCTCATCAGTGCGCGAACAGTGGTTACAATATCACTGGTTGCCAGCGCTACGTGTTGCACTCCCTCGCCCCTGTAAAACTCAAGGTATTCTTCCACCTGCGATTTTTTCTTTCCTTCCGCAGGCTCATTGATCGGGAATTTAACAAAACCATTCCCACTGCTCATTACCTTGCTCATCAAAGCAGAGTATTCAGTGGAGATATCTTCATCGTCAAACGACAGGATATTCTTAAATCCCATCACATCTTCATAAAATTTCACCCAGGGGTTCATCTGGTTCCAGCCTACATTGCCCACGCAATGGTCTACATAAAGAAGGCCTGTGTCTGCAGGGCAGAAAAGAGGATTGCCCCATGCCCTGTAGCCAGGCATGAATGCGCCTTTATAATTTTGTCTTTCAATAAACAGGTGCACGGTATCTCCATATGTATGGATACCACTGATGACCACTTCACCATTGTCATCTTTTAACCGTTGAGGTTTCATATAGCTTTTGGCACCGCGGCTGGTCGTTTCCTTCCAGGCAGACTCTGCATCTTTTACCCTTAAGGAAAGTGCTTTCACCCCATCACCATGCTTGTATATATGATCGGCCATATCATTGCCAGGATGCAAAGGAGTGGTTAGCACAAATGTGAGTTTGTGCTGCCGCACTACATAGCTTGCCCTGTCTTTCAGACCGGTTTCGGGGCCGGCATAAGCCAGGGCCTGGAAACCAAAAGCACTCATATAATAATGGGCGGCCTGTTTGGCATTCCCTACATAAAATTCTACATAATCGGTGCCTTCCAGGGGAAGGAAATCATGAACAGCTTCCTGCGTGTCCATTTTTTTGGTTATAGTTGACATCTTGCAATGATTTTATAAAACAATAATGATTCCCGGAGGAATTCACTGAAATGACCAGGGATGGTCAGAAAGGGGAAAACATTAGCAACTGCCCATAGCCATTGTCTCCATCAGGAGGCTGAACAGGTTCCGGTGATCGGAAAAGCGTTTATGAGGAAAATCAGGACGCATAAGCAAATTTAGAGAAATGCGAGGGATATGCAAATTCCGATCTCCTATCTTTGCGCCATGCAAAAAATCGGTATTCTCGGTGGCGGCCAACTGGGCCGGATGTTACTGCAGGCAGCGGCCAATTACCCTGTTGAAACCTTTGTGCTGGAAAACGACCCGGAATGCCCTGCCGCACATCTCTGCCGGCATTTTGTAAAAGGCGATATCAAAAATTTTGATGACGTATATGCTTTCGGAAAACAGCTCGATGCAATTACCATCGAAATTGAGAACGTGAATGTGGAAGCCCTGGAAAAACTGGAAACAGAAGGTGTGCGCATCTATCCTAAGCCTTCTGTACTGAAGACCATCAAAAACAAGATCCTTCAGAAAGAATATTACCGGACCCACCAGATACCTTCTCCTGAATTTATTGTTACCCCTGATGCAGCTGCCCTGAAAGAGCAGCTTGCTTTTTTACCTGCCGTTCATAAACTGGGAGAAGGCGGTTATGATGGCCGCGGGGTGCAACTCATAAAAAAAGAAGAAGACCTCTCAAAAGGATTTGATGCACCGTCCGTGCTGGAAAAAATGGTAGATATCCGTAAGGAGATCGCACAGATGGTAGCTATAAATGATAAAGGTGAAACAGCCTTATATCCACCCGTGGAAATGCTGTTCGATCCGCAATTGAATTTGCTGGACTACCAGCTCTGCCCCGCAGAAATCGACGAACGTACTTTATGGAAAGTGGAAGCCATTGCCCTGTCCGTCGTCCGCAACTTCAAATCACCCGGCATCTTTGCCATCGAAATGTTTATTGATAAAAACGGGGATGTGCTGGTCAATGAAACAGCCCCGCGTGTACACAATAGCGGGCATCATACCATCGAAGCCCATTATTCTTCCCAATTCGATATGCTCTGGCGGGTAATACTCGGTTATCCCCTGGGAAACACCGAAGCAATTCTCCCTTCGATCATGGTCAATGTGATCGGCGCCGACAAATATTCCGGGAATGCTATATATGAGGGATTGGAGGAAGTCCTGAAAATCGAGAATGCCTTTGTTCACCTGTACGGGAAAAAACAAACCAAACCCGGCCGGAAAATGGGGCATGTCACTATTCTGAGTAAAGACAAACAGGACCTACTCTACCAGTCGAATAAGGTCAAGCACGGGCTGATCGTGAAAGCCTAGCCTGTCATCCCGTTTAAAAACCTTTTATAATTAGTGCAGGGATGAGCGCAGGGATGACAATCGCCTGACGTCCAATAACAACCGGATTTTAAGCAAGTTTGTTTTTCAATCGTTTAAAATGGTATTTCCGGGCCGACCGGACTGTTAATAAACTAATACACAAGTGAGAACACACCCACCTTTACGTTATTGTTTTTTCGTTGCCGCACTGAGCCTGCTCGCCGCCTGTGGAGGAAAGTCGAATAATGACAAAAAGCCTCAGCAGCAGTCTGGCCGTGCCCAGGGACCTGTCCGGGTAGACGTTTACCTGGTATCTCCCCAGCCTTTTGCAGAAAATATTGAAGTGCCTGGCTCTGTTATTGCCAATGAAACCACGGAGATCCACCCGGAAGTGTCTGGCCGTATCGTAAGCCTGAACGTGGCAGAAGGCCGCCAGGTAGCCAAAGGCACCCTGCTTGCTAAATTGTATGATGAAGACCTGCAGGCCCAACTGAAAAAATTGCAGGTGCAATTGCAGATCGCCAATACCAATGAAGAGCGCTCTGCCCAATTGTTGAAGATACAGGGTATCAGCAAGGCCGATTATGATGCCAGCCTGCTGAACGTAAATAATATCAAAGCGGATATTGATATCATCCGCACACAGATCACCCGGACAGAGATCCGCGCACCATTCAGCGGCAAGCTGGGTCTGAAAAATATCAGCCCTGGTGCTTATGTAACCCCTGCCACCGTTATTGCTGCCATCAACCAGACCGGTGAACTTAAACTGGATTTCACTGTTCCGGAAAAACATACAGGCAAGATCAAACTCGGCCAGGTAGTTGGGTTCACTTACGAAGGATCGAATAAAAGATATACCGCCAAAGTCATCGCTACAGAATCGGCTGTAATGGAAAACACCCGCAGCCTGAAAGTAAGGTCATTGATACAGGCAAAAGATGCAGCATTGCTGCCCGGCGCTTTTGCCAAAGTGCAATTGGGCTTTGATCCTGATCCGGCAGCTATCCTGGTCCCCACACAAGCCATCCTGCCACAGGCGAGGGGTAAGAAGGTGATCCTTCTCGAAGAAGGTAAAGCCAAATTTGTAGATGTTACCACCGGTGTGCGCGACTCATCAAGGGTGCAGGTAACCCAGGGCCTGAAAGCAGGCGACACGGTTATCGTTACCGGTTTGCTGACATTGCGCCCCGACGCCAAAGTGCAGGTAGCTCAGATCATTAATAAATAATTTACGATGAATATCTCCGAACTCAGTTTAAGACGACCTGTGCTTGCCATAGTGATGAACATTATCATCATTGTGTTCGGTGTTATTGGTTTTAAGTTCCTGGGGGTAAGGGATTATCCCGCTATCGATCCTCCCAATATCAGTGTGCGCACTTCTTATGCAGGTGCCAATGCTGATATCATCGAAACACAGATAACAGAACCGCTTGAAAAAGCGATCAATGGTATAGCCGGTATTAAGAATATCACATCAAGCAGCAGCAACGGCTCCAGCAATATCAACGTGGAATTTGATCTTGGTATCAACCTCGAAGCTGCAGCCAATGATGTGCGCGATAAAGTGTCGCAGGCGCAACGCTCCCTCCCACCCGACCTGGAAGCGCCTCCTGTAGTAACAAAAGCAGATGCAAGCTCCGATGCCATTCTTTCCATGACCGTACAAAGCTCTACCCGGAATCCTTTGCAGATCACCGAATACGCCAATAACGTACTCGTTGAACGCCTGCAAACCATTCCCGGAGTGAGCGGCATTCAGATATGGGGTGAAAAAAGATATGCCATGCGTATCTGGATCGACCCTGCCAAGCTCACTGCCTTCGGCCTTACACCCGGCGATGTGCAAGCCGCATTATCGCGGGAAAACGTAGAGCTGCCTTCCGGTAAGATCTCAGGAAATACAACAGAACTTACTGTACGCACTTTTGGCCGCCTGAACACAGAAGAAGAATTCGGGAACGTGATCATTAAAAATGTGAACGGTGCAGATGTACGTATCAGGGATATTGGAGAAGTGGTGCTTGGTCCTGAAAATGAAGAAACAGCCTTAAGGGAAAGCGGTATTCCCATGATCGCTTTGGCACTGGTGCCCCAGCCCGGCGCCAACTATGTCGCTATCTCTGATGAATTCTACAAACGCCTCGAGCAGATCAAGAAAGATATACCCGAGGATATCTCTGTAAATATCGCCCTCGATCAAACCAGGTTCATTAAACGCTCCATTTCAGAAGTGGAAGAAACACTGATCGTTGCCATCGTGCTGGTGGTGCTGATCATCTATCTCTTCTTCCGCGACTGGTTGATCGCTATACGGCCATTGATCGATATTCCTGTATCGCTGATCGGTGCTTTCTTCATCATGTATATCATGGGCTATACGATCAACGTATTGTCGTTGCTGGCCATCGTACTGGCTACAGGTCTTGTGGTGGATGATGGGATCGTGGTTACGGAAAACATCTATAAGAAGATGGAAAAAGGCATGGGCAAATGGCAGGCTGCGATGGAAGGTTCCAAAGAGATCTACTTTGCTGTTATCGCTACATCCATTACACTGGCTGTCGTGTTCCTGCCGATCATCTTCCTGCAGGGTTTTGTAGGCAGCCTGTTCCGTGAATTCGGTATCGTGGTAGCCGGGGCAGTATTGATCTCTGCGTTTGTATCATTGACCCTTACGCCGGTACTGAACGTAAAGCTTACCAAGAAAAATATCCATAAGCACTCCTGGTTTTATACCAAAACAGAGCCGTTCTTTCAATGGATGGAAAACACCTACCAGAAAGCCCTGACAAAATACATGCGGGTGCGCTGGGTATCGTTTATCCTTATTCTCGGTTGCGTAGGAATCATTTATTTTATCGGAAGAAACCTTCAATCCGAACTGGCTCCTATGGAAGACCGCAGCCAGTTCCGTCTGCAACTGAGTGCACCGGAAGGAACTTCCTTTGATGCGATGGATCAATATGTAGACCGTATTTCCAACCTGATGCTTGATTCAGTGCCGGAAAAACAGATCATACTTACGATCACCTCTCCAGGCTTTTCCGGTGGCAATGCCAATAATGGAATGGTGCGGGTAACGCTCAAAGACCCTAAAGAAAGGCATCGTTCACAGGAAGAGATCGTGAACATGATCAACCGTAACCTGCCGCGCTATAATGAAGGACGGGCTTTTGCCGTGCAGGAACAAACGATACAGGTGAACCGCCGTGGTGGTCAGCCCGTACAATTCGTAATACAAAACAATAATTTCGATAAGCTCACCGCCATTCTCCCAAAATTCCTGGAAGAAGCCAGTAAGAGCAAGATATTGCAGCAGGCAGATATCGATCTTAAATTCAATAAACCTGAATTAAGGGTATCGATCGACCGCTTAAAAGCAAGTGAACTGGGCGTAAGTGTAAGCGATATTTCAGAAACATTGCAATTGGCTTACAGTAACCGCCGGCTTGGTTATTTCAATAAGGATGGAAAACAATACCAGGTGATGGGCCAAGTGGCGCGCAATGACCGCGATGACCCGGAAGATCTGAAGAATCTGTTTGTCCGCAACAACCGTGGTGAAATGATTGCCATGGACAACCTGGTGAATGTGGAAGAGTCCAACACTCCTCCTACCATCTATCACTTTAACCGCTATAAATCAGCAACGGTTTCCGCAGGTCTTCAACCAGGATATACCATCGGTGATGGTATTAAGGAAATGGACAGGATCGCTTCGGCATTGCTGGACGATACTTTTGCTACCTCACTCTCCGGTTCTTCCCGTGATTTTGCTGAAAGCAGCAGCAATACCAGTTTTGCTTTCCTGTTGGCACTGGGCCTGATCTTCCTGATCCTCGCTGCACAATTTGAAAGTTTTATTGATCCGTTCATCATCATGCTCACAGTGCCACTGGCGATTGCAGGTGCGGTACTGTCATTGTGGATTTTCGGGCATACGCTGAATATCTTTTCACAGATCGGTATGATCATGCTGATCGGGTTGGTAACGAAAAACGGGATCCTGATTGTGGAGTTCGCCAACCAAAACCGGATGAAGGGAATGAAGAAAACAGAAGCGGCTATTTATTCGGCCACGCAAAGGCTTCGTCCCATCCTGATGACAAGCCTGGCGATGTCACTTGGTGCTTTACCGCTTGCGCTGTCACTGGGCGCTGCTGCCACCAGCCGTATCCCCCTTGGCGTGGTGATCGTTGGCGGTATCTTATTCTCCCTGGTATTGACACTGTTTATCCTTCCCGCCATGTACAGTTATATGTCTGGAAGTAAAAAGAAAAGTGCCATGGAAGTACTGTACCCGGAAAACACGCACCACCAAACCCCTATCACTGATACACATGCCGAGTCCGTATAAAAAGAAATACATGACAAGAGTGAACCCTGTATTGCTGGTAATTTTATTATGCTCCGGCTTTACTGCATCAGCACAACGTATGCTGACAGTGGAAGAAGCCATTGCCACCGCTTTACAAAATAATTACGATATCCAGTTATCAAAGAATGATTCAATGGTAGCGGCACTGGACTATTCCTACCGGAATATGGTGTTCTATCCAACATTGAATGCAACGGCCAGCACCACCTGGAATAATAATAACCAGCGGCAGACACTGGCCGACGGATCAAAAAGGGAACAGAATGGACTGCGCTCCCATAATTCCTCAGCCTCCGCGCAATTGCAATGGACATTGTTTGACGGACTGAAAATGTTTGCCACCCGCGATAAAGCAACCCAGTTGGTTGACCTGGGTTCACTCGCAGTAAAACAACAGGTGGTCAATACCGTAGCGAATGTTGTAAATACCTACTATAATATTGTAAGGCAAAAACAGCAGCTTAAAGCTGTAGAAGAGCAGATCGCCCTAAATGAAGAACGTGTAAGGCTTTCACAATACAAACTCGATATTGGAACGGGCGCCAAACCTGATGTGCTGCAAAGCAAAGTGGACCTGAATGCGCAAAAATCAATGAAGCTCGAGCAGCTCACTTTAATTGATCAGTTAAAAGATCAATTGAACCAGGCTATGAATACCAAACTGGGGACTGTTTTTGAAGTAAGCGATTCTATCCCCTTGAATACAGGATTGGGCCTTGGTGACATCCAACTGGATATTGAAAAAACAAACCCTTCCCTGCTGATTGCTCAAAAGAATATCAACATTGCACAACTGACGCTGAAAGAAAGAAAAGCCGAACGCTGGCCAACTATTTCATTTAACTCAGCCTATAATTACAGCCGCACCAATAACCAAACGGTGATCAACCCTTTCTCTACTTTATTTAACCAGTCAAACGGTTTCAATTACGGCCTCACAGCATCTATTCCCATCTTCAATGGTTTAAATGCACGCCGGCTGATCCGCCAGGCTCAACTGGATATAAACTTCCAGCAGCTCAGTTTTGAGAACCAACGGTCTATCCTCGGATTGAGTGTGGTAAATGCTTTCAGAGTGTATGAACAACAGAAAAAAACACTGGCTCTCGAAGAAGAGAACATTCTGCTGGCAAGGGAGAATGTCGATATTGTTTTCCAGACTTACAAATTAGGTGCGGCAACGCTTGTGCAGTTGCGCGAGGCACAAAACAGCCTGGAAGATGCCAACAACCGGCTGATCGCTGCGCGGTATGCCACCAAGCTTTCCGAAACAGAGCTACTGCGGTTGAAGGGTGAGATCATCAAATAAGCTGAATTGCCTTAATTTAGCGGCAGGATCAGTTTACCTAACTCAAAACCGACATTTCAATGAATCCGCAGATTGGGATAATAATGGGCAGCGACAGCGATTTAACCATAATGCAGGCTGCTGCTGATGTATTAAAACAGTTAGGAATCCCCTTTGAAGTAACGGTAGTGTCGGCCCACAGAACACCTTTGCGGATGGTGGAATACGCCAAACAGGCAAAAGGCAGAGGCCTGAAAGTGATCATCGCCGGTGCAGGTGGTGCAGCACATTTACCAGGAATGGTCGCTTCCATTACGCCATTACCCGTGATCGGTGTTCCGGTCAAATCATCCAACTCTATTGACGGCTGGGATTCTGTATTGTCCATCCTGCAAATGCCTAACGGGGTGCCCGTGGCTACAGTGGCATTGAATGCCGCCAAAAATGCAGGACTATTGGCCGCACAAATCATCGGCACTGCTGATGAAACGGTCAGCAAAAAAATGAGTGAATACAAAGCTTCACTGGAAAAAGAAGTGCTTGAAAAAGTAGGGAAGCTAAAAAAAGAAGGCTGGGAAAACAGTTTCGATTAAACAAACTGGTTCATTCATTATCTTATTTTTCTTTCAGCACAACAAACTCCTGTTCCAATCCCAGGGAATGTTTATATAGCTGATCAATAAATGATCTTCCCCATTTAGCGTAGAAATAGCTCATGTTGTCATAGCGCTCCTGCAACCCGTCTTTGGGAAAAAGTGTTTGCCTGATCGCCTGTATCTGCCGCTGCTGATCGCTGAATTTTCTTTTTTCAGCACGAAGCATTTTCTTTTCCAGCTCCTGCAAACGGTAAACGGTTTTTTTCCGGAGGGCTTCCACATGTTTTTCCAGGGTAGTATCAATTGCCGCAGCCTGCTGCCTGATGGTATCATACAGGGCTTCGGTTTGTGAAAGCGTTCCGTTCAGCTTCAGTTTATTTGCAGTGTCTCTTTTCACCAACCGGTTGAGCAATTCCTGTTCGCGCAAAAAGAAGTCCTCCATGTTGAAGCCCAGCTTATCCATCTTGGCCTGCCATTTCTTTTCAACTACCAGGAAGGAATTGCGAAGCACCAGAACAGGGTAAGGGACTTTATAATGAGCAAAAAGATCTTTCAGCTCAAGCCAGTAAGCCAGTTCCCCCCCACCGCCAATAAAAGCGATATCAGGTAGAATAGTTTCCTGGTAAATTCCGCGAAGGATCACATTTGGGCTGAAACGTTCAGGATGCCATTGCAATTCGGCCAGCATTTTATCTTTGGAAAATGGCAGCCCTTCATTCAATACCTGGTATTCATCGCCATGAAGCTCTATCCTTTCTCGGATATCATCTTTCAGGTAAAACAGGTTGATCTCCCGGGGATGTGCCTGTGTTTTATAACCTGCCGCCTGTATCCGCTCTGCAGTTTTTCCAACAATACCCGATGCGGTTTGATGAAGAAGATCATCTTCAAACACCGGGATCAATTGTTTCTTCAATGCAGCATTATCGGGCATCAGCACCAGTAAACCGTATTCAGCAAATAAAGCGTTCACAAAACTAAAAGTGGCATGTTCTACCGTATCGCCGCTTTTATAATGCTGTCTGAGCAAGCTGATGATCTCTGCTCCATTGGGTTGCACGGAAAGTTGTCCTTCCATCCGGTCGATCAGCCGAAGCAAAGCCGCATCTATCTTCATCCGGCCAACAGCTCCTTTTTGCTGCGTATTCCATACCAGTTTTTCCCCATCAAGATAGATATGGTTGAGCTCATCCAGGTCAGCATCTTCTGAACCGATATAATAAACCGGCACAAAATGATATTGTGGCAATGATTGCTTCAGTTGTGCCGACAAACTGATCGTGTGGAGTATTTTATAGATAAAATATAAGGGCCCGGTGAATATATTGTTCTGATGAGCGGTAGTGATGGTAAAAGTATCAGGAGACAATAGGGACTGAATATTTTCTGTTACCACTTTGCTCCGGGAAACGGTCGCATATTGTTTTTGCAATTCCTCCGCCAGCAATTTCCTGTTGGTCGGGAATTGCTGTCTTTCACTGATAGCTTTCCGGATGCCGTCCAGTGTTGGAGTATGCTGGAAAAACGGCCGCAAGTCCGCAGCCTGGGAAACATAATCCGTCGCTATTTTGGAAAACACGCCTGCTTTTGCATAAGACAAACGGGTAGATGTACAGTCCATAAGTATTGTAAAAATAAAAAGAGTAAAACCTGCCTGGGCAAAATTAACATTACTTTACCCGCCCTCATAACCGTGTTCCAGCATGCAAGAACACATAATTCACAAAAATGTTTTCAAAAATACACCGCCTTTCAATAATAGTTTAAAAAGTTCAGGGAATGAAAAGTTTAGGGCAATTTATTGCTTCTGGTCAATTTTCCCACAAAGACGACGGAGACCACAAAAAAAATATTTTGTCTTGCTTTACGGTACCATAAAGCCATTGAAGAAGAAAAAGGCGTCAGTATTTCTTTGTGGTCTCCGTCGTCTTTGTGGGAATGCAAAACCCGGGAATTTAGTAGATTTGGCAACTGATTGCTCCAATATGGAAACCTACGGAAAAATACTCCTGATAGCCATGCCGGCTTTCCTTCTGCTGGTATTATTTGAAAAGTGGTATGGCTGGTATAAAAAGAAGGAAACGGTCCATACCATGGACATGCTTTCCAGCCTCAGCAGTGGGGTTACCAATGTCACTAAAGATGTGTTGGGCATTTATCTCGTATTGATCTCTTATCCCTGGCTGGTAAATCATCTTGCCCTCACGCATATTTCTTCTTCCCTGATCGTATATATCATAGCTTTCCTGGCGCTCGATTTCGCCGGGTACTGGGTGCATCGCATCCAACATGTCACTAATTTTTTCTGGAACGGTCATATCATTCATCATAGCAGTGAAGAGTTCAACCTGGCCTGTGCCTTGCGGCAAAGCATTTCTTCCATAGTCAGGATCTTTGTGATATTCCTGTTGCCTGCAGCATTATTGGGCGTGCCGAGGCAGGTGATCGAAGTAGTTGCTCCGCTTCATCTATTTGCCCAGTTCTGGTATCATACGCAGCATATAAACAAAATGGGATTTCTCGAAAAGATCATTGTCACCCCCTCCCACCACCGGGTGCATCATGCTATCAATCCTGAGTATCTCGATAAGAATTACGGGCAGATCTTTATCTGGTGGGATAAATGGTTTGGCAGCTTCCAGGAAGAATTGCCTGATGTGCCGCCTGTGTATGGTATTACCAGGCCTGCCCGCACCTGGAACCCGATCAAAATAAATTTTCAGCATATATGGTTGCTGATAAAAGATGCGTGGAGAACAGCCAGTTGGAAAGATAAATTCACACTTTGGTTTAAGCCCACCGGTTATCGCCCGGCTGATGTGGCGGCAAAATATCCCGTTTACAAGATCGAAGATGTATATCATTTTGAAAAGTACAGTACACCGGCCTCCGGTGCATTCAAAGCCTGGTGCTGGATGCAATTGCTGATGGTGCTGCTTTTTGTCAGCTATTTATTTGGCAATATTGCCCTCATCAAAAACATCGACAGCTCTTATATATTCTGGTATGGAGGGTTTATCTTTTTGAGTGTATATGCACTCACTGATCTAATGGATGGGAATGTTTCCGCATTTATATGTGAGCTTGTCCGCTGCAGTATGGGCATCGGTTTCCTGGTGCTGCAAAACGATTGGTTTGGAGCAAAGGCCTATACTCCGTTCATCACCTATTTGCTGGAAGGTTATTTTATCATTTCCCTGCTCGTTACCGGCTGGTGGACGATACAAATAAGAAAAAGGGTAATGGCAGTACAATAAATATCCGTCAAATACCCGACCTGCTCCTTTCATTGTTCACTACCCGCCAGATCTGCAAAGGGTTTTCATTCTTTAATTCAGCAGGCAGCAATTCATTTGACCAGTTTTGAAATGCAACCGGTCTTGCAAACCGTTTGATCCCATCTGCGCCTACAGAAGTAAAACGGCTGTCTGTTGTAGCAGGAAAAGGGCCGCCGTGCTGCATGCTCAGGCAAACTTCCACGCCTGTTGGCACACCATTCAGGATAAACCGGCCACAGATATTTTTCACTTCTTCTACCAGCGACTCATGTTGAAGTATATCTTCTTCCGTTGCCATCAGTGTAGCAGTTAATTGTCCTTCCAAATGTGTAGCCACTTCCTGCATCTCAGCTATATCCCTGCATTTTACGATCAGTGAATAAGGTCCAAACACTTCCTGGTGAAGGATAGGATTTTGCATAAATACCGGGGCAGTCACTGATGCAATGGTTGGTGCTCCTTCTTCCAGTTGCGGGTCTGCGGCAGATACTGCTACTGTAGCCACTTCTTCCTGCGACAATGCATTGGCCCTTCTTTCCACATAGTTTTTGAAAATGCCTGTATTCAGCATCATGCCAGGTGATGCTTTAACGATCTCTCCTGCCAATGCATCATTGAAGGTTTGCAGATCATCATTATCAATCCCGATGATCAGGCCGGGATTGGTACAAAATTGCCCAACGCCCAGCGTAATGGAACCTGCATACAGTTTGGCTGTTTCACTGGCTGATTGTTTCATTTTTCCGGGCAGGAGGAAAACAGGGTTAATGCTGCTCATTTCTGCAAACACCGGAATGGGCTGCTTGCGTTGATTGGCCCAATCGAACAATTGCTTACCGCCATTGAATGAACCGGTAAAGCCGACAGCTTTTGTATAAGGATGCTCAACCAATGCTTTACCTACTTCAAAAGAAACTCCATGCAAATGGGAGAATACACCGGCAGGCAGGCCAGCTGCCTTTACTGCTTTATGGATCGCCTGTGCCACCAGCTCACTCGTACGTGCATGTGCAGGATGTGCTTTTACAATCACCGGGCAGCCTGCTGCAAATGCACAGGCCGTATCGCCTCCTGCCGTTGAATAAGCAAAAGGAAAGTTAGCAGCGCCAAACACTATCACAGGCCCTAATGGCACCAGCATTTTCCGTAAGTCTGGTTTGGGAGGGGTTTTATCGGGAATGGCAGTATCGATCCTTGCTTCCAGCCAGTCGCCACGCTCGCAGGCTTCCCCATAGCTGGTCAATTGAAACATGGTGCGGGCTCGTTCAGACCTCAATCTTGCTTCAGGTAAATGTGTTTCTTCTGCTGCTACCTGCAATAATTCATCTCCTATTGCTTCAATTTCTTTTGCCACCGTCCGCATAAAATCAGCCCGCTGCTTCAGCGATAATTTGCGGTATATATGGAATGCTTTCCAGGCATCCTGTAAAGCAAGTTCTATCTCGGCAACGCTTGCGTCCTTGAACATGATCAGTATTTTTAGTTTACGGAGAGAATAAAGGTAACACATCCCTTCCATTCATTGCCGGCCCTTCGGTTCCTGGTATTTTATCAATTTATTCCTGCACTATATGTAAATATTTTCCAGGGATGTTTTATGATCCCTCACTTTGCGCTGTTATGTTATGGAAGTGGAAAATGACCGTATTGGCGACACTTCCCGTTCATAATAATTAGTTACCATTAATACAGCATTGTACAATTCTTAACAAGGATGCTGTAACTATTTTTTAAAAGCAACGTTTCTTTGTCAACAACCACAACCACTCTGATGAAACTTTTTTTCTCGGGCATTCTTTTGCTATGCTGCATGACGCTCTTTGCGCAAAAAGTTAAACAGGTCGCAGCTGTCCGCTCCACACTTCCTATTACCCTCGATGGCATACCCAATGAACCCGCCTGGAAGCAATCACCCGCTATTACAGATTTTGTTGAAATGCGGCCCCACTTCGGACGTGGAGAAGCTCCGGAAAACAGGACGGAAGTATATCTTTTGTATGACGACAATTTCATTTATTTCGGAGGCTATAATTATGAAAGAACAAGAGACAGTGTGGCTGCCCAGCTTTCCGGCCGTGATGAAATAGGCGTAAATGATTTTATCGGGATCATTTTTGATACCTACCAGGATAAGATCAATGGGCTTGGGCTTTATGTAACCCCATTCAACGAACAGTTTGACCTGAAATATTCAACCGGGGATGAGGATATGAGTTGGAACGCCGTGTATCATACCCAAACCCGGATCACTGATACAGGCTGGTCATTTGAAATGCGCATCCCTTACTCTGCCATCCGCTTCAGTAAGGAAAAAGTACAAAACTGGAATTTCAATATCATCCGCCGCAGGGCTAAATTGGCACAGCAGCTTTCCTGGAGTCCTGTAGACCCTACCAAATTCGGATTTATGAACCAGGCTGGGATATGGACAGGTTTAACAGATATCAAACCACCGGTCCGGCTTTCTTTTTCTCCTTATTTCTCCACTTACCTGACCCGCAATCCTGCCACCACCGACAAATGGGAAACATCTGTGAATGGTGGTATGGATGTAAAGTATGGCATCTCCGATGGCTTTACCATGGACATGACCCTGATTCCTGATTTTGGCCAGGTGCAGAGTGATAACCAGGTATTGAACCTTTCCCCTTTCGAAGTAAAGTTTAATGAGAACAGGGCTTTCTTCAACGAAGGCACTGAATTGTTCAATAAAGGCAATCTCTTTTACAGCCGCAGGATCGGCGGTGCGCCTGTCAACTATGGTGCCGCCTATAATAACCTGGCGCCGGATGAAAAAGTGCTGGAAAACCCTGTACAAACCAAATTGATCAATGCGACAAAGATCAGCGGGCGCACCAAGAAGAAACTGGGCATCGGTTTTTTCAATGCTATCACCAAAGCGCAGTACGCCCTTATTGAAAATGGGATGAAGGAGCAACGCAGCGTGGAAACCAGCCCTCTTACCAACTACAATATCCTTGTACTTGATCAGGGGCTGAAAAATAATTCAAGGATCACACTGATCAATACCAATGTGTGGCGCAGTGGTAAAACATACGACGCAAACGTAAGTTCGATCGATTGGGACCTTTACGATAATAACGTGAACTGGAATTTCTGGGGCCAGGTAGCGCATAGCAGGCTGATCGGATACGAAGCGCCGGGAAAAACCGTGGCGGGAAATATGTACCGGGTATTCTTCGGCAAACTCAAAGGACGTTTCAGTTTTGATGTGCACCGGTTCCTGAACGATGATAAGTATAACCAAAACGACATGGGTTATTTCACCAACAACAATTACGTGACCCATGGTTTTTATGCAGGTTATAAATGGGTAAAGCCAAAAAGCTTTTACAACAATATTTACCTTAACCTGAATTGGAATTATACCCAGTTATTCAAACCCCGTCAATATCAGGACTTTGTTCTCAATGGAAATGTAAACGGCCAGTTGAAGAACCTTTGGACTGTCGGCATCAACTGGGACATACGCCCCAACAAGAATGATTTTTATGAAGCAAGGCTGGATGGATGGAAAGTGAAACAACCGGCTTCCTGGATGAAAGGTTTTTGGGTGAATACCAATTCAGCAAAGAAATATGCTGTTTCGCTGGAAATGTATCACCGTGTTTCCGGTCGTTACAATACCAGCAACCTGGAAATGTTCGTAAGCAACACTTATCGCTTCAGTCACAAATTGAGCGTGATCCTCTCGCATTACCTGGAAATGCATAACCGGAATTTTGGCTTTGCAGCTTTATCAGAAAATGCTGACAGCGTGTTCATGAGCCTGCGAAGAATAAGAACAGCAGAAAATATTGCGAATGTAAAATATAATTTCACGAATAAAATGTGGCTCACTTTCCGGGTCCGCCACTACTGGAGCAAAGTGAAATATACTGACTTTATGAACCTCAAACCGGATGGTAATGTGGAAAACATTGCCTACACTGGCCGCAATCCTGATATCAATGTGAACCTGTTTAATATAGACATGAACTATACCTGGCAGTTTGCACCCGGCAGCTTTATCAACCTGACCTGGAAAACAGCTTCTGAGCTATACGATCAGTTGATACAGGAACGCTATTACCGCAATCTGAGCAAAGCAGTGGACGCCCCATCATTCAACAGCCTTTCATTTAAAGTGATCTATTTCCTGGATTATTTAACCCTGCAAAAGAAAAAACACAGTTAAGAAAGAGGCCTACCTGTCAAAATTCTTCCTGTTATATTCTTCGCCTTTGTTATTGTAGAAGATCATCCCCGCCAGTTTGCCGGAATGGGTATAAATTCTCCATTCCTTTATCCGGTAACCATTTTTATATGCGCCCATTTGGCTGGTGCTATCCGGTGCTTCACAATGCACCCACACTCCCTGCCTCAAACCATTCTCGTAATAACCGGAATCTTTCACCTGCCCATCAGGAAAGAAATTCATGAATAATCCATGATGCAGGCTTTGATCAAATACGGGTTGATATGAATTGCCGGGTGTGATATTGGCTGTTACCCATTGCTGCAATGACTGGTCATCAATACGCTTAATCGTGTGCGGAAATGAATAGGATGAATGAAGGTATTTTGTTGCGGCGGTTCTGTCTTTATGATACATCACCGTCAACGGGTAAGCTGTTCTTTTCGGTGTATACCGGCTCAATTCCATTTGTATACGCTTGTATTTATTGGCACTGTAAGTGCGTAAAGCAAGCAGTTGCCCCTGTTCGTTCCAGTATTTCCATTCTCCATCCGGCAGGCCTGAAATCAGTTTGCCGGAATCACAAAGTTGCCCACTCTGATACCAGCTTTCCCAGTTGCCATGCAGTTTTTTACGCTTGACATGACCGGAATATAATTTCCGTTCATTCAATGATTCAGTGATAACACCGTCTTTGGTAAAGGAAAAACGGTCTTCAGATTTATCTACATTGAAAAGGGTAACATGTTCACCAGGGGAAACAGTTTGCTGGTCCAGTTGCTGCGCCTGTAAGCGGATAGAAAGAAAGGCAAGAATCGCGATGGAAATAAGAGTTCTCATTGCGCTACGATTAATGCAAAAATAGCAAAATGCGGACCGGCAGAATAAATTTTTATTCTTCAAATCTGGCACGGCTTTGTGATAGTTAATAAGAAAAGGATATGAAAACAAAACGGTTCCGGGAATACCTGCAACATAAAAAAGCGACCAGGCCCATTCGCCATAAAGAAGAAGTGGCTCAAAACCCCGATGAAAGGATTGACCAGGATTTCTCAGGCTATCCACATGGGCATGCTAAAGAAAAGATCATCAGGCCGCAAACAAAAAAGGAAAAGAAAACCGCTGCCCTGAATGTGAAAGACGGAGAGAAAATGAACAATACAGGGGGCCGTTCTTCACAAAGGGATGAGCAGGACTCTGATGGGTCTGGCGGAGCTTTTGCAGCTACTGAAGACCTGATCGATTAGTTCTGGTTATAAACATTATTCTGCGGCTCACTGTCTGGCGTATGCGGATCTCCCAGCACGATCTTCTTTACAGCTTTGGAGGCAGTAAAAGGAATAGTTACTGTGCTGGATTTTTCCCAAACGGCAATGCTGCGATGCAATTTCAATGTCGTATCATCAGTATAATAAACAGTGATATCAACCGGAACAGGCTTGTTCCCTTTAGAGGCAATAACTACTGAATATGCATTTCCCTTCCTGTTCACTTTGGAAATAGCGAGATCAGGTATACCATCTTCGAAGAACCATTTTTTCCAGAACCAGTTGAGGTTGCGGCCAGCACCTTCATTCATGCTATAGAAAAAATCATTCGGCATAGGATGCTTGCCATTCCATTGGGATATATAATGATGAAGTGCTTTGGTAAATAAAGCATCGCCCAGCATATCTTTTACATACAGATAGCCCATTGCCGGCTTCGGATAAGAGTTGGTGAAATAAGCACGGTTCTGCTCCGTACTAAGTGTAATGATCGGAAGATCGGTTTCCTTTCCTGCAGAAAATGCATACGGCATCACGCCATACTCATCCACGATAGTTGAATCGATCATGGGTGAGATCAGCCATTCTCCAATGGTGGCCCAGCCTTCATCCATCCAGGCATACTTTGTTTCGTTAATCCCCATATAAAAAGGAAACATAGTATGAAACACTTCATGATCTGTAAGGGTAATACTCTCCGTTCTGTCTTCAACCGGGTTATCATTTACCATCATGGGATATTCCATCTGGTCAAGCCCATCCACTACTGTAATATGCGGGTAAGGGAATGGCCAGGCTGGAAAACGATAGCTCATTGCCTCAACGGTTTTGCGGGTATCACTCACTACATGGAAATAATCTTTATGTTGAGGATTGAATACGGCATCCACTCTTGTTCTCCTGTTGGTCTTCGGATCAACTACCAGGCTGGATGATTTCCATACATAGTGATCGCTGGTAGCAAAAGCAAAATCGGTCACATTACTGGCTTCATATTTCCAGGTATTGAACGCTTTACCTTCAGGTGTGAAATCTTTTTTAGACAACTCAGTAGTGTCAATGACCGTAGTGATTCCATCATTTTTCTCAGCTTCCTGCAGGCGATTGAAATATACAGGATTCAGTACTTCTGCCCCATTTTTCAGATCGCCGGTAGCCCATACGATAAAATTTGCGGGCACAGTAATAGCTGCATTGAAATGACAGAAATCATTGTAAAATTCCTGGGAACCGATATACGGATAAGTATTCCATCCATCTATATCGTCATACACAGCCACCCGGGGAAAGAAATAAGCAATAAAGTCTGCGTTGGGCTCTATCTCGCCCGTACGGTTATGAGATCCTTTATTCAAAGTATAATGATACACGATCCTGAATCGAAGCTGCTGGCCATTAGCAAGTGATTGCCTGGAAAGAACAGCATTGGTGCCACTCACATTGAAACTTTTCACAGGAGTAAGCACATCATTGACCCATAATGAGTCGATCATCACACCATCATTTTCATCTTCTGCTCTCACGGCGAATGAACGGGCAGTTCCTTTTTTATAAACGTTTGGATATAGCTTGAACCATATCTGCTTTAAAGTATCAGGGCTATTATTGAAATAAACGATATTGACTGTTCCATTTAATAAACGGCTGGCGGGATCAAAATGGATATCCAGGTCATAACTGGCTGTATTCTGCCAGTAATTCTTTCCGGGTTTTCCATCCACCGAACGGGTTCCTTTTTTATAAGTAGCCTGTATATTCCTGGGTGTAGGCAACAGTGTCTGAGCATTGATACTTATTCCCACCAAGGTGACAATAAACAAAACAATTAAACGCATACCTTAATAATTTCTTTGTGTTCTTTGTTGTCTTTGTAGGAGATTCTCCCACAAAGACAACAAAGAACACAAAGGTTTATAAATCAAAACTAAAATCCTTTCTTATCTGCGGGATATACATTATCCTCCTCATTCGCATCCATAAAAATCCCACCATCCAATTTTACAGACTTGATCTGTTTTTTGGTAGTGATGGACACATTGGCTTGCTTTTGGTCTTTTTCCCATATAGCAGGAGTAAAATGTTTTGTTTCTGTGCTGCCGTCCTTATAAGTGATCACCAGATCAGCAGGCGCTACAAAACCGCCGGTATTTTTCAACGACACCGTATAGCCGGTTGAAGTTTTCTTCACTGCCTGTATTGCCAGGTCAATATAACCTGAAGTAAAGAACCAGTTATTCCAGAACCAATCCAGGTTCTTTCCTGCTGCTGCATTAAAACTATTAAAGAAATCCCATGGCAATGGATGTTTGCCATTCCAGCGACGCATATACTCATGCAGGCATTTTTTGAACAATGCATCTCCCAGCAGATCTTTTACTGCGATATATCCTAAAGCGGCTTTGCCATAGATATTATTTCCAAAGCCTGCACCAGTAAGCACATCGGCCGGAGTGATAATGGGTATGTCCTGGTCTGCCGAAGGATCTTCAATCCAGCCGGCAACACGGAATTGTTTAAACAATCCCTCTGCTTTTTCTTTTCCCAGGTCTTCATAGCCCAGCAATAATTCAAAAGTGGTAGCCCAGCCTTCATCCATAAATCCATAGCGGGTTTCATTAATGCCCATATAGAATGGCATATAGGTATGTGCCAGTTCATGCTCTGCCACAAAGCGGGAAAATAGTGGATCTTCATACGTTTCATCATTCGCCATCATGGGATATTCCATGCCGGCATAACCCTGAAAAATGGTGGTCTTTTCATACGGATAAGGCACGCCAGGCCATTTGAATGATAAAAGATGGAGGGCACGCTTACCAAACTCTATCATCTGATGGTAATCTTGTGCCGTATCATTGTAGGCAGCCTGCACACTGGCTCTTCTTCCTGCTGCGCTATCCACTACCACACTGCCTGCATCCCATACAAAATGATCGCTTAATCCAAATGCCATATCAGGAATATGAGAAGCGGTAAACTGCCAGGTGTTGGATGAATTGGCCGTCACTTTCTTTGAAGCAAGGTCTTCTTTGGTGGCGATACGAATGGTTTTATCACTTGTCAGCGACTCTTTAAAACGCTTCAGGTATTCCGGTTGCAGCACGGTCTCCGGTTTTTGCAATGTGCCTGTGCCCCACACGATATAATTATCGGGCACTGTAACGTTGACAGTATAATCATTAAAATCGCTGTAAAACTCGTGATCTTCCATAAAAGGCATGTTGTCCCATCCATTATAATCGTCATACACTGCTATGCGTGGATAGAAATAAGCCAGGAAATAAGTAGTGGAATCGATCATTCCTTCACGGTTGCTCTGCAGAGATATTTCATAATGCCAGTCGAAAGACAACTGCAGTGAATCATGTGGTGCCAAAGCTTTTGGCAGCCTCACACCAACGCTGGTATAAGTATAAGGGCTTTGCCGCCAGGGGCGGGTTTCTCCATTAACAGCAAACTGATCTATCTGCACACCTGAAGTAAGATAATCCGGCAATGCGCCGCCATTGCGGGGCGCTCCTGGTTTATGGATGTTCAGAAAAAGTTTGATAAATACAACACGCAATGTGTCGGGGCTATTATTGATATAGCTGATCTGCTCACTGCCTTTGATAGTGCGGTCAGGCGGCATCGCCGTAACATTGATCGTGTACCGCGCTTTATTTTGCCAGTATTTGGCGCCAGGTTTTCCGTCCGGAGAGCGTGTGCCTTTGTCAAAGGCCTTCTGCACGTCACGGGGTTTGTATAATTTTTGGGAATAAGAAAAAAAAGAAACAAAAGCAAAAAGGGTGAGCAGGGAAAAGCGCATATAGCAAGGTTTAAATAATTGTATACTTACTACTGAACATTGTGTATTCAATGCTCAGTAGTTTAAATATCGGCCGAATTTCTTTTTCCTGCTTACTTCTTTTGACAAATGGTAAAAGAAAAGGATCGTCAGCGTACTACTTCTGCCTCCAGGTCATAATCATAAGCCTTGATCACCCGGGCTTGTACAAATTCTCCTATTGCCAGTTTCTTATCGGAGTGAATGATCACTTCATTGTCCACTTCCACGCTGTCAAATTCAGTGCGGCCAAGATAGCGGCCTGCCTCTTTTTTATCGATCAGTACTTTAAAGGTCTTGCCAATCTTTTCCTGGTTCTTTTCATAAGAGATCTCCTGCTGCACTTCCATTATTTCCTGCGCCCGGCGTTCTTTTTCTTCAGCAGGGATATTATCCACCAGATCATATGCTGAAGTGCCTTCTTCATGGGAATAAGAGAAGATCCCTACCCTGTCGAATCGCTGACGCTGGAGAAACAGTTTAAGCTCGTCCACATCATCCAGTGTTTCACCGGGGAAACCAGCGATCAGCGTGGTGCGCAGGCAAATACCCGGCACTTTTTCGCGGATAGCCGCTGTCAGTTCTTCCATTTCTTCCCTTGTGATCTGGCGCTTCATTGCTTTCAGCATATTGTTGGCAGCATGCTGCAAAGGCATATCCAGGTAATTGCAGATATTTTCCCGTTCACGCATTACATCCAGGATCTCCAATGGGAATTTAGATGGATAAGCATAGTGCAGCCTGATCCATTCCAGTCCTTTGATATCCGCCAGGCGGTTCAGCAGATCGGGCAGCATTCTCTTTTTGTAAATGTCCAGTCCGTAATAAGTGAGCTCCTGCGCAATCAGCATCACTTCCTTCACGCCCATCCTTACCAGTCCTTCTGCTTCTTTTACGAGGTCTTCAATGGTTTTGCTGGTATGTTTACCACGCATCAGGGGTATGGCGCAAAAAGCACAGGTACGGTTGCAACCTTCAGATATTTTCAGATAAGCATAATGCTTTGGGGTAGCGAGCAGGCGCTCACCTACTAACTCCGATTTATAATCTGCTTCAAATTGTTTCAGGATCAGCGGCAGTTCCATGGTACCAAAAAAAGCATCCACTTCGGGGATCTCTGTTTCGAGGTTGTTTTTATAACGCTCGCTAAGGCAACCGGTCACATACACTTTGTCCAGCTTACCTCTTCTTTTCAACTCCACCTGGTCAAGAATGGTGTTAATGCTTTCTTCCTTGGCCTTATCAATAAAGCCACAGGTATTTACCACCACGATATTGTGATCGGATTTTTTGTTCTCATGCACCACATTAATTTCATTAGCCCGCAACTGGCCGCTCAGCACTTCGCTATCCACCATGTTTTTGCTGCAACCCAGGGTAATGATATTGACCTTATCTTTCTTAAGTGTTTTTGTTTTCAATTATATTCAGTTTAGATACCTGCGGAAGCAGGAAAAATCGCTGCAAAGTTAACTTAACCGCAATAATATCCGGACAATTGCTTTATCGGCCAGTCTATTATTTTTCCAATTCTAACTTACTGGAACTGACAGTTATACAGCTTTTGATAAATATTGTAATTCTTTTGATACGCAGCATGGGTTTCAGCATCCGGTTTATACGTTTCCTTATCCCGCACCAGCTGTTTTATATCTTCCCAGCTTTTCAGCATACCGGCCGCTTTCATGCCCATATAAGCCGCTCCCATTGCAGATGCATCGGCATCATGACTGATATTGACCGTTTTTCCCAATATATCCGTAATAATGCGCAGCCATTCAGCCGATTCAATAAACCCTCCGCCTGCATAGAGGCTATTGATCGCCACCTTATTTTCTTCCAGTGCTTCCAGTATCTGCCTGAGTGAAAAGCCAACGGCTTCCAGCACCGCCCGCAGAAAATGCGCTTTCGTATGCACGGCTTTGATGCCCATAAACATTCCGCTTGCTGCCGCGTCCCATACCGGTGCCCTTTCCCCATGGATATAAGGAAGAAAGATCAGGCCTTCAGCACCGGGTTCAATTGCACCGGCCTGGGGTAAGAACTCTTTGAGGAAAGAATCGAATGGCTGAAGCCGGTCAGTAAATGTTTCATAGAACCATTCCAGCAGAATACCACCGTTGTTGATGGCCCCGCCGGGTAAATACGTTTTATTGTCTAACCGGTAATTGAATAACCGGTGAGCCGCGTCCTGTACCGGTTGATCACTTAATATCCTTACAGCACCACTGGTACCAATAGTCAATGCTGCTTCACCCGGCAACACGGCACCTGCACCAATATTTGCCAGACTGCCATCGCTGCCGCCAACGATAAAAGCTGTATCGGCAGGCAGATCCAGCAATTGCAGATATTCTTTTTTCAATTTGGGTAAACGATTCACAGGTTCTGCCAGGATAGATAATCTATCACGGCCAATGCCTGCAAACGCAAGCGCCTCTTCGCTCCAATCCATTGTCTGCACATCAAACAAACCGGTTGCGGAAGCCAATGCTGTATCGATAATATATTGTCCGGTCAATTGGTGAATCACGTATTCTTTACCGGAAATAAATTTGTGCGCAGCAGCAAACAGTTCCTGCATTTCCCTTCTCATCCAGGCTATTTTGCATAGTGGCGACATGGGATGAACAGGTGTTCCCGTTTGCTGATAGAGGAGACGACCTGAAGAAGTGTTTTTTAATGACACTACAATTTCCTGGCTGCGGGTATCAGCCCATGTCCACAGATTAGTTAATGGATGCCCCTGCTTATCCACGGCCATCATGCTGTGCATGGCAGCACTAAAACTGACAACAATAATATTTTCCTTACCCGGAACAGCATGAATGGCTTTCGAAAGCACTTCAATAACAGCTTGCATTATTTGCTGCGGATCCTGCTCATGATAGCCGGGTTGTGGTTGCAAGGAAGGATAGCCGGCTTTTGTTTCAGCCACTACTTCAGCGGCAGTTGTGGTAACAACGGCTTTGGTATGCGTTGTGCCGATATCTATGCCGATTATATACTGCATATCTAGACAGGAATATTAAGATCATCCATTGCGGACCTTAGAGCTTGAACAGGCTGTCTACAAACTCATGCTTATCGAATACCAGCAGGTCTTCCATCTTTTCGCCCACACCGATAAACTTCACCGGTATTTTGAACTGATCAGCAATTGCCAGCACCACGCCACCTTTGGCAGTACCATCCAGTTTGGTAATGGCCAATGCAGAAACTGCCGTGGCAGCCGTGAATTGTTTGGCCTGTTCCAATGCATTCTGGCCGGTTGAGCCATCCAGTACCAGCAACACTTCATGCGGGGCATCGGGTATCACTTTCTGGATCACGCGCTTGATCTTGGAAAGCTCTTCCATTAAGTGGGCTTTATTGTGCAGGCGGCCTGCGGTATCGATCAGCACTACATCTGCCTGGCGGGCAACAGCACTTTGAGCAGTATCAAAAGCAACGGCTGCGGGGTCGGATCCCATGTCCTGCTTTACGATTGGCACTCCTACGCGTTCGCTCCAGATCGTAAGCTGGTCCACTGCGGCAGCCCGGAATGTATCGGCAGCGCCAAGCAATACCTGCTTGCCGGCTTTTTTGAAATTGTAAGCCAGTTTGCCGATAGTGGTGGTTTTGCCTACGCCGTTAACTCCTACTACCAGTATGATATAGGGTTTGGCAGGGAGCGCCGTATCAAAATTATAATTATTTGATTCAGGAGCGTTTACAAGAATATCCTCCATTTCCTGTTGCAATAGCTTATTCAGCTCTGCGGTATTCATGTATTTGTCTTTCGCCACTCTTTTTTCAATCCGCTCGATGATCTTGACAGTGGTTTCAATGCCCACATCTGCACTTACCAGGGCTTCTTCCAGGTTGTCCAGCACTTCTTCATCCACGGTGCTTTTGCCGGCGATTGCTTTAGTGATCCTGGCCAGGAAGCCTTCTTTGGTTTTTTGTAAACCCTGATCGAGCGATTCCTTTTCTTTTTTTCCGAATAATTTATTGAAGAAGCCCATGATATCCGAGATTAATAAAATAAAACAACAAAAGCCACCCGTTGTTGCGGATAGCTTTTTATATGTTTGCCTGCACGGAAATTATTTCTGCGCGAGGAATTCTTTGATCTTGTCCTTGTGAACGATCTGCTCTTTGAAGGTATAGGCGCCAGTTTTAGGGCTTCTTACGGCCTTGATCACTTTGGTCCAGTTTTTTGCTTCTGCAGATGCTTTAAGGTCTTTTACTTTTGAGTTTTTTGAAGCTGCTTTTGCCATGATCTTATGATTTTAAGTCTATTGTTTACAGGCGTTCAGCGCGACTATAAACCACAAACGATAAACTTATTTAATTTCTTTGTGAACAGTCACTTTCTTCAGGATGGGGTTATATTTTTTCAACTCCAACCTTTCGGGATTGTTCTTTTTGTTTTTTACCGTGATATAACGGCTGGTGCCAGGCTGACCACTTGTTTTGTGCTCAGTACATTCCAGGATCACTTGTACACGGTTTCCTTTCTTTGCCATTGTTAATTGTGTTTATTGTTTTTTGCAGTGGTCTCAACCGGTAGCATCTGCCAGCTTTACCCACCAACCTTAAACCGGATTAGATTTTTTCTCCCTGTGCTCTCAGTTGTTTCACTACGCTGTACAGACCATTCTTATTGATAGTGCGAATAGCATCTGTAGACAATTTCAGCGTGATCCATTTGTCTTCTTCTACCAGGTAGAATTTCTTTTTCTGCAAATTGGGCAGAAAACGACGCTTGGTTTTAATATTGGAGTGAGAAACCTTGTTCCCTCCTATCGGCGTTTTACCAGTAACCTGACATACTCTAGCCATGACGATTCCAAAATTTAGGACGGCAAAGGTAGGGATTAATAACGAGAATAATAAGGAAGAATTGAAAAATTTCAGCTTTTTGCGGCGGTTAGTTTCCCACAGGTGTGGAAATCTGTGGGGTGAACCGGGAAGGTCTTTACAAAAAACAGGATGGGGGCTCACAGTCTGCAGCTATTACAACATATAAGTATTTGTAAATCAATATCATATCATTCTAGGGCAAAAGTTGATATCGGAGTGTTGCAGCTTAACCTTCCCGTCTTCCCGCCTTACCGGTAAAAAATTTACCGGTAAGGCGGGAAGACGGGAAGGGAGTATTTAATATGGATTTTGTTTTATGTGTGTAACAAGGATTTAGGTGGCTATTGGTTGGATGGAGATTCTTTTCTAACTTACCCTGAAGCGGTCAGATAATACTAAATCGGTGACCGCCCCGTTATTTAACAAGCCAATATCCTTTTTATGAGAACCACTCGTACCCCCCACCTATGCCTCAATTGTAATGAAGCGTTGACCGGAACAGAGCTTTATTATTCAGTTAACCGGCTCGGCCATCCACTTTGCCCCTCCTGCCAGCAAGAGCTGAAATCAAAACTGGAACATACTTCCCGTGAAACTGTAAAACTTTATTTTTTGCTGAAGCAAAAAGGGATTGCAGTAGAACTGGAAAAAGATGATCATTATACTACTGCCGATATTTCCATTGTCAGCGCAAAAGTGAATATTGAAGTGAGCCGGCCTCAAACGAATTACAATCGCTGTGAAGCATTGGCTGATTTGAAACGCACCTATTATTCATTCGAGAAGGGATATTATACGCTGCGCATACCGAATGCACTGGTGGCTTATGACCAGGATGATGCGGTTTCCTTTATTGAAGAATTTTTGCAGGTAAGTTGTCAGCCCCAATCTTACTATCACTGCTGATCCCGGCCCGATTAATCATTGCTGATAGTATGATCTTTTTTTTGTATTTTCCCTATAATGAAATGGAAAATAACGGCGATTATCATACTATGCATTGCTGTTGCTGCAGCATGGCTGTCATGGCCAGCTAAAAGCCCGGTGCCTGGCAGGAATGAGATAAGTTACAATTACGATATCCGCCCTATACTTTCCGACAAATGCTTTATTTGCCATGGTCCTGATAAGAACAAACGGGAAGCCGGCTTAAGATTGGATATCGAAACGAATGCCAAAGCTCCCTTAAGGGAAACCAAAGGGGCTTATGCCATTGTTCCCGGAAGCCCGGAAAAATCCGAGCTCATCAAACGGATCACTTCCACAGACCCGTCTTACCTGATGCCATCGCCGGCATCCCATCTCGGTGTTCTTAACAAAGATGAAATAGCCTTGCTGACCAAATGGATAAAACAAGGTGCCAGGTATGAAAAACACTGGGCCTTTATATCACCTTCCAAAACCCCGCTGCCTGAAATAAAAGAAGAGAAATGGGCCAGGAATGAAATAGATTATTTTGTTGCTTCAAAACTGCAGTCGCTCCACCTTAAACATAACGAAGAAGCCGGTAAGGAAACGCTCCTGAAAAGACTGGCATTCGATTTAACAGGGCTCCCTCCTGATCTTCAATTGCAGAATGAATTTATCGCAGACAAAAGCGAAGCTGCTTATGAAAAAACGCTCGATAAGCTTTTAGCCACTCCCCAATTTGGAGAAAAGATGGCCATCCATTGGCTGGATATTTCAAGGTATGCTGACAGTTACGGCTACCAGGATGATGATTACAGATCACAATGGCCTTACCGCGATTGGGTGATCCATGCATTTAATACGAATATGCCTTACGATAAGTTCCTGACCTGGCAGCTGGCCGGCGATATGCTGCCTGATGCAGGTAAAGAACAAGTCCTGGCTACCGCTTTTTTACGCAACCACAAAATAACAGAAGAAGGTGGCGTGATCCCGGAAGAATACCGTGTTGAATATGCTATTGATAAAGTAAAAACCTATTCAAGAAGCATACTTGCGCTTACCGCTGAATGCGCACAATGCCATGACCATAAGTATGATCCCATTTCGCAAAAAGATTATTACAGGCTCTTTGCTTTTTTCAATACCAGTAAGGAGAAAGGACTGGAAGGCCTTGTAGGATCAGGGCCTGCAAAAACACCTGTATTGAAACTGACGCAAAACGATACCAGGGACCTGTTGAATTTTATTCACGCCAAAGATACGGCGGCTGTAACAGTATCAGTAATGGGAGAATTGGACACAGCACGTGCTACCTATATTTTGAATCGCGGAGTGTATGATCAGCATGGAGAAGTGGTGACCGCCGCTGCATTGGCTTCAGTTATGAACTTTGACACTACAGCTCTTCCTCAAAGCAGGTTGGGACTTGCAACATGGACCGTAAATAAAAAAAATCCGCTAACGGCCCGTGTATTGGTGAATCAAATGTGGGAACAGTTTTTTGGAAAAGGGATTGTAAGGTCCGTTGGTGATTTTGGGATGCAAGGCAGCCTTCCCACTCATCCGGAGTTGCTCGATTGGCTGGCAGTTGATTTTATGGAACAGGGATGGGACATAAAAAAGCTGATCAAAAAAATGCTGATGTCTGCTACCTATCGCCAATCGTCCGGCATTACCAAAGAGCAGCTTGAAAAAGATCCTGAAAACCTTTATTACGCCAGGGCTTCAAGACTTAGAATGTCTGCAGAAGGCATCAGGGACATGGTACTGAGCAGCAGCGGATTGCTTAACCGTAAAATAGGCGGGCCGAGCGTAAAACCATATCAACCCAGGGGACTTTGGGAGGCCGCCACTTCCGGCAGAGGGCAATTAGCCACTTACCGGCAGGATAAAGGAGAAGATCTTTACCGGCGCGGTATGTACACATTTATAAAACTGACAGTCCCCCCTCCTTCCATGATCATTTTTGATGCGAGCAACAGGGACGAATGCCTGGTAAGCAGGCAAAAAACCAATACGCCATTGCAGGCACTTGTAATGATGAACGATCCCACTGTGCTGGAAGCATCAAGAGTATTTGCTGAAACCCTGGTCAAAAAAAATATAAATCCTGAAAACACAATTCTTACTGCATTTGAAAGTATCATTTGCAGAAAGCCGGTCAAAAAAGAAATGGACCTTCTGAGCAACTATTACAAAGATCAATTGACATTATTTAACAACAAGAAAGAACTGGCAGAGAAAACTATTCGCGCAGGAGAATATCCGTATAACCATAATTCATCAAACATCACAGAGGTCGCTGCTTTAATGAGGGTAATAAACCTGATTTATAACATGGAAGAAGCTATTGTAAGGGTCTAGTTCATTCTTCCGGAAATTTATAAATAACCATGGAAAAAGAAATACTGGAACATGGCCTTAACATCAACCGTCGCCGGTTCCTGACCAGTTTGGGAATGGGTATAGGCGGAGCGGCTCTGGGCAGCCTGCTGGTCCCGGATCTGTTCGGCAGCAAAAATGCTGAAGAAGCTATTGCCACAGGCCTCCCTCATTTTGCCCCAAAAGCTAAACGCATTATCTACCTTTTTCAAAACGGAGCTCCGTCGCAGTTAGATCTGTTTGACTATAAACCAAAGCTTCATGAAATGTTCGGGCAGGACTTGCCTGCATCCGTCCGGCAAGGACAACGCCTCACAGGAATGACAGCCGATCAATCCAAATTCCCATTGGCAGGCACTTTTTTCAAGTTTGATCAGTATGGTGAACATAAAGCATGGATAAGTGAGTTGTTGCCTCACACCTCAAGGATCGTAAATGATCTGTGTATTGTAAAAAGCCTCTACACAGAAGCCATTAACCACGACCCCGCTTTAACTTTTTTTCAAACAGGCGCCCAGATAGGAAACCGTCCAAGTATGGGAGCATGGCTTAGTTACGGACTTGGCAGCGAAAACAAAAACCTGCCGGCTTTTTGTGTTCTTCTTTCAAAAGGTAAAGGCAATGGGCAGGGCGTATACTCAAAACTATGGACCAATGGATTTCTCGACTCTGTGCACCAGGGCGTACAGTTCAGCAACGGAGAAAACCCTGTATTATATCTGAACAATCCTGAAGGAATGGACAAAGCGGAAAGAAGAAAAATGCTCGACCAACTGGCTGCTTTGAACAATGAAGTTTATGACGAAGCAGGCGATCCCGAAATCAAAGCCAAAGTGCAGCAATACGAAATGGCTTACAGGATGCAAACGGCCGTGCCCGAAGTAACCGATCTCAGCAAGGAGCCGGAATCCATTGTCAAACTTTATGGTGCAGATTGTCTTGTTCCCGGCACCTATGCAGCCAACTGCCTTTTGGCAAGGAAGCTATCCGAAAACGGTGTGCGGTTTGTACAGATCTATCACCAGGGATGGGACGGGCATAATAACCTGCCTAAGGAACTGGCTGGTCAATGTCTCGATACAGACCAGGCTTCTGCAGCACTGGTTACTGACCTTAAACAAAGAGGGCTTTTGGACGAGACACTGGTAATTTGGGGTGGAGAATTCGGGAGGACCAATTATTGCCAGGGAACGCTTACAAAAGACAATTATGGCCGGGACCATCATCCCCGCTGCTTTACCATCTGGATGGCCGGGGGAGGCATAAAACCGGGCGTGTATGGAGAAACAGATGAATTTGGTTATAACATTATATCCAACCCTGTGCATGTACACGATTTTCAGGCCACTGCCCTTCACTTAATGGGGCTCGATCATGAAAGACTCGTGTATAAGCATCTCGGACGCCGCTACCGGCTCACCGATGTAGCAGGAAAAGTAGTAACAGACCTGATAGCTTAAAACCGATCAGCAACACAACCAAAACAGCATGAACAGAAAAAAATTTATCCGCAACACAGCACTGGGTTTTATCGGGGCAAGCTATATCCCTTTATGGCTTGCCGAAAACGAAGTGATACTGGGGCATGGCAAAAAACGGTACAAGATAAACACCCGCTGGAGCCAGGCCGATGTGTCTAAGAACCCCGTAAATGATTGCCATGAAATGGTACAGGATAGCAAAGGGCGGATCTTATTGCTTACCAACGAAACCAAAAACAATGTAATTATATACGACAAGAATGGTAAATTCTTGAACTCCTGGGGCAGCGAATATCCCGGCGCACACGGTTTCACCTTGTTCAACGAGAACGGAACAGATATCCTCTTTATATGTGATAACAACCGCCACCAGGTAATAAAAACCACCATTGACGGCAGGGTATTGCTAGTCTTGAACTATCCCAAAGAAACAGGGGAATATGCAAAACCAGAAGAGTACATCCCCACTGAAACTGCTATCGCACCCAATGGTGATATCTACGTAGTAGACGGCTACGGTAAAGATTTTGTAATACAATATGATTATAAAGGCAATTATATCCGGCACTTTGGCGGAAGAGGCGGCCAGGACAAGCATCTGCTTAATGCACATGGCGTTTGCATTGATAACAGGAATGGCAAACCGGTGCTTATAGTAACGTCGAGACAGCAAAATGCTTTTAAAAGATATACCATGGATGGAGTTTATATTGACACTGTTCAAATGCCGGGGGCCTGGGTTTGCCGGCCTGTTATCCATGGCCTGTACCTCTATGCTGCTGTATTACAAAGCAACAACAATCTATGGCAAAAATCAGGCTTTATAACTATCCTGAACCAAAACAACGAGGTAGTATCAAATCCTGCCGGTTGCGCTCCAACTTATGTTGATGGCAAACTACAGGAGATGTATCAAACCATCAAAGCCTTCGATTACCCACACGATGTTTGCGTAGATGATGAAGAGAATCTCTATGTGGCACAATGGAACTCCGGTAAAGTTTATCCCTACAAATTAGAACCTATAGCCTAAAACGTTTTCTGTTGGTGATGAAACATCTTAAATGGCAGGCAGCCCTATATAATCTATGCATATTATTCAATTGCTTGCTGGTATTCTTATTGCTTTTCAGCAGCCGCATCCAGGTGCCGCCCTTTTTACAGGTTTTTGGCAGGGTGCACCCGATGGTATTACATTTCCCGATTGTACTGTTGCTGCTGGCATTTGTGCTTGAACTGGCCATCATGTATTCAAAGCAGCCGGCTGCACTAAAGGGCATTGCCAATTGGGTATTGCTTGCAGCCTCACTAACTACAGTAATCGCTGCCTTAGCAGGACTTTTCTTGTCCAGGGAACCGGGATACGATAGCAGTGAAGTGAACACTCATAAATGGCTGGGAGTTATCTGTTCTTTTGTAAGCTTTCTCTGGTATGGGTTCAAAGACCTGATACGAAAAAACAAAGCTGCGATGATCAGTACAGGACTTGGCACATCCGTTCTTTTATTTATAGCTGGCCACAAAGGTGCCAGCCTCACACATGGGAATGATTTCCTGCTCGCCCCTATCAATGGGGACAGTAAGGAGCCTACCGTGCTTTTAGAAGACGCTGTAGTATACACACACCTGGTAAAGCCTGTCATTGAACAAAAATGTATGGGTTGCCATAATAAAAGTAAAGCCAAGGGCGAACTGATCATGGAAACAGAACAGCTATTATTGAAAGGAGGCAAAAACGGTAAACCCTGGGATACCGCTGCCGCAGACTTTGGACTGATGATGCGACGCATACATCTTCCGCTTGAAGACAAGGAACATATGCCTCCCAAAAGCAAGACACAGCTTACAGACGAAGAAATAAACATTCTTTATTTATGGATAAAAGGCGGAGCCGGATTCACTAAAAAAGTACTGGAACTACCAGAAAATGACTCGTTGCGGATGATAGCAACAGCCCGCTTTAAAAGCAGTGATGCTGATGTTTATGACTTTCCGGCTGCAGATAAGAATATCATAGCCAGGCTAAACAATGATTACCGGGTAGTAACTCCTCTTGCTACCGGATCACCAGCCATTTCTGTAAATTTTTACGGAGCATCCAGGTTTACAAGTGATCAATTAAAAGAGCTGGAACAGATCAAAAACAGCATCGTATCATTACAGCTAAGCAAAATGCCTGTTACTGATGACGACCTCAAAACAATCGGAAGCTTCAGCAATCTGAGAGCACTCAACCTATCATTTACCGCTATCAAGGGAGAAGGGGTCAACTATTTAACCGGCCTGCAACACCTGAAACATCTTTCACTTTCAGGAACAGCGGTTAGCAGCAATAACCTCAAATCATTGGCACAATTAAAGAATTTGCAATCCATCCAGGTATGGA
The DNA here is from genome assembly GCA_001898405.1 of Sphingobacteriales bacterium 44-61. GTDB lineage: Bacteria > Bacteroidota > Bacteroidia > Chitinophagales > Chitinophagaceae > Terrimonas_A. The sequence continues at coordinate 276,927 of MKTW01000012.1, read as the reverse complement.
ATACGTCCATCAGCCAACAGGATATCACATCACTTAAAACAGATTTCCCTAAAACAATTTTTGACAGCGGATTTAAAGGAGATACCGTTTTAGCCAAACTGACCATGCCGGTTATTGAAGCAGAAAAGAAGACTTTCAAAACAGAAATCCCTGTCACAATCAAAAGCCCTGTTAAAAGCGCCGTGATCCGGTACACGATTGACGGCAGCGAACCAGACAGCATCGCTTCACCAATATATAAAGAACCTTTTACCATCAATAAAACAGGAATTATAAAAGCCAGGTCTTTTCTCCCTGGCTGGATCAGCAGCAGCACTGCCGCTGAATATTTTTATAAAAGCAGTGTAATGCCCGATAGCATTCAGATGACACCTCCTGATAAGAAATTCGCGGTTAAAAATAATACTGTGCTTATTGATGGAGAACTCGGCCTTTTGGATTTTTCATCAGGAAGCAATTGGGCTGCATATAGAGAAACGCCTCTGGAAGCCAACCTGTTTTTCAGGCAACCGGTTGAGATAAGCAATATTACAATCCGATCGCTTATTGACATCAACGCCTATATAATGCCTCCTTCCGAGATACAGGTTTGGGGCGGCGACAACAGCACTTCTCTTCACCTTCTAAAAAAACTGACTCCCCAACAACCTGCCAGGAGCGAAACTCCTTACATCGCTAGTTATGAATGCAGCTTTGCCACCAGGAAAGTGCAGGCTATAAAACTAATAGTAAAGCCAGTGGGCAAACTGCCCGCATGGCATCCCGGAAAAGGTGATAAAGGATGGGTATTTTTGGATGAGTTGTTTATGAACTGATACGCCAGCTCAATTTACAGACCCTGCCCTCTCAATTAACTCTTCAGCACTACCTGGAGAACGTTTCAACTGTTTCATCGTTTTGCCAAAACGCCAGGTAAAAGACAGTGTTGCTACACGCGTATCGCGGATCAGCTTGAAGTATTCTTTGGTATTTTGAAAATCCGTTAGCCCCTCCATGGCCTGCGTGTAAAAAATATCACGCATCACCAAACGCAATGTTCCTTTACTCTTCAGTACCTGTTTGGAAATACCGGCAGCAACCTGCCCTGTAGGCTCCAGCACTTCCTGCAGATCATTCTGGCTTTTGGTGATATAGAAACCGCTTAGCTCAGCAGCCCAGCCTTTCTTAAAACGGAATTGGTTATTCACGCTGAATGTCGCCTGCGTGATCGTGGCTTTATAATCTTTCCAAAGTGTGCCTTCAATGATCTTCCGGTTCAGTACCGCCTGGCTGGAAACGGACCACCAGGACGATAATTGCAGTTGCGTGCTCACTGACACACCCAGGTTTTTCATTTTACCTACATTTCCTTCCGTATACACAATCGTTCCGGTAGCAGTATCGGATATGAATATCTGCGAAAAATAATCATTGGTGATGCTATAGCTCAAACCGGTCGACAGGATGTCCTTGTACTGATGCGAGAGTTCCATATTCCAGGTGTATTGCGGTAGAAAATACGGATTGCCCCGCTGGAATGTGTATTTATTGATTATAAAAACGAATGGATTTAGTTTTTGAAAACCCGGCCTGTCTATCCTTCTCCCTGCACGGAAGGTGAAGGTATTGAGAGAGTCTGCTTCATAGCTGATAAACGCTGTAGGGAACAGGCTATGATAATTGCGGTTAAAAGAAGAATCCTTTGTTACAGCATTACCCAGTTGCCGCGCTTTGTAATTGGTATACTCATAACGCAGCCCGGCCTGGATATTCCATCGCCCTGCCTTCTGATCGATGCTGCTGTAAACCGCATGGATGTTTTCCCTGTATAAAAAATGGTTGCTCTTGCCAAGATCATCTTCCCAGTTACTCCCATCGCGGTAATAATAACGCGCGAGGTTATCCGTGTTCACACCCGATGTTTTCCAGCCGGCTTCCCACAACAAGTTGGAGAAGCGTTTGGAATAATCCGCTTTAGCTGAAAATATCTGTATGTCTGATGGCACTTCTCCCTTCGACGCTTCAGGCTGGCTACCGGGCACAGAAGACAGGTTCTCAAAAAACTGATCGTTATAAATATCATACCTGATAATATCTACATCCGCTGTCAGCTCTTCTTTGGTACTGAAAACATGGCGGGCATTGAAATTGATGCCTCCCTGTTTCAAACGGCTGGTATTGCGGTTGGTGGTATGAATGGTTGAATCTTCCAGCCCCGCAGCATTTTTCCAGGATGCTTTGCTGTTCCCTTTATTATCCCTTGTGAGATACAGACCGGTGAAAGCCAGCCCCAGCGTGGTTTTCTTGCTAAGAGAATAATCCATCCCTGTGCGAAGATTATGCGTATAGCCCATACCTCTTGTTTCGTAAGGTTGTTCCAGCAGGCCTGTTACTGTACCATCGTTTTTATAATAAGTGCGAAGCGCATAAAGGTCCATCAGGTAGCGGCTTGCATTAAGACTATAGGTCAGAAAGAAATTGAAATTGCCTGTCCGGTAGTTCAGCAAAAGACTGTTATTATTTTTCGGCAACCTGCCTTGTCCATAAGCAAGCGTCAACGTACCATTAAATCCCTTCTGACGCACCCGTTTGGTGCGGATATTGATCAATCCTGCATTTCCGGCTGCATCATATTTGGCCGGTGGGTTATCCATCAGTTCGATCGTTTCCACCTGTGAGGCATTCATTCCGTTCAGAAGGTTTTGCAGATCTGCTCCGGACAACTGCGTGAGTTTGCCATCGATCATTACCTGCACGCCTGCCCTTCCTTTAAGGCTGATGTTTCCATCACGGTCAATTGTAATACCGGGCGATTTCTCCAATACTTCCATTACCGTGGCTCCTGCATTGGTAATACCTGCTTCTACATTAATAACGGTTTTATCGGGCATGAACTGTACCAGCGGTTTTCTCGCTGTCACAGTCACATTGCCCATCAACCCTGCTTCAGGTTGCAATGCCACTGCCCTGCGGATACTGGAATTACTGATAAGATCAACATCGGCATGCTGCACCTGAAAATTGATCATGCTGACCCTGGCAATATATTTATCAGCCGGAAGATTATAGAATGAAGCAATGCCCAGGCTATCTGTAAGCAGGGTTTTAACAAGGCTTGAATCTGTTTTCAGCAGGCTGACGGTAGCAAAGGCTAAAGCCTGATTGTTGAGCCCGCTCACGGTGATATTTATTTCCCTTACAGCACCGGCTGGCTGAGCCATTGCCCGGAAACTGCCGATGCAACATAATAATAGTAGGATCTTCTTCATGCAGTTGAAAAGGCGAATCTATTCAACCGGCGTGGAATAAGAAAAGGGTTTGGTGCCAGCGGTTAAAAATACAGATGAACCAATGGGAGTATGCAGAAAATTACATGGACAGTCATTTTCCGGCAACCGGGTTTGCTGACGGGTTCATACTTAGTTCAGATTGTTTTAAACTTTTCAGTCTTTCTTCAAAATTCATTTCCAGGGAAAGCGGACTCACTATTTGCTTAAAGAATTGCATTAGTTCTTCAGAGTGGCGGTGGCTTTTTTGCGTTACAAGATTGAAATGGACCAGTTTTGCCCACATCACTGCTTTTAAGATTGTTTTATCGGCATTCCACATAAAAGCTTCCAGCAGCAGGCTTTTTTCAGAACAGGCTATCAATTGCGTTTGAACAATTACTTCTTCCATAAGATATGCCGGTGCCATATAGGAGATCTGTGTTTGAGCAGCCACCCAGCCGATCCCCTTTTCTTTCGCCAGCTTGTATATATCAAGCGCATAATTATCCAGTAGCTGGTCCTCCCGGGCAGTTATGATATAATCAATATATCTTGAATTGTTCAGGTGATTAAACGGATCACAATCATGAAAACGGACCTTCATTTTACTCTCCAGCATTTTTTTATATTGTTCCATATACGTTAGTTTATAAAATATACCAATTGGTATATTTTAGATCAAAAAAAATCACTTTTTCAGACTCAGTATCATCTTCTCCAGGTAGTCCATTGCTATTTTCAATTCCACTGTTCTGCCGGTGACCTTGGCCTGCATAAATGCTCCTTCGATCAATGATATAAGGATGACTGCTATTTCTGTTGGATTGGCATCTGCTTTTATTTCCCCCCGTGCAATACCGCGCTTAATTTGATTTTCAACTGCTTTTTTCCAAAAAGCAAGAGCATTAGCCGCTTTCTCTTTTAACAGGGGGTGAGTGTCATCTGCTTCCGTTGCTGTATTTAAAATCGGGCAGCCCGGTTGTAAGAAAGGGGTTTTTAAATAATTGCGGTATACGTCGGGGTAAACCAATAACCGCTCAATAGAGTTTTCGGTCGCCTGCGATTTTGCTTTTATATATTCGACAACCCTGTTGTAATTATAATCAAAGACTGCTAAAGCAACATCATCCTTATTTTCGAAATTGCCATAGATACTTCCTTTGGTCAACCCGGTAGCTTTAGTAAGGTCGTTAAGAGAAGTACCCGCATAACCCTTTTCATTGAAAATGGGAGCAGTTTTTTCAATGATGAATTGCTTGGTCCTTTCCGCTTTTGATACTGGTACCGGCATTATGGGACCGAAAATAGATAAAATACCAATTGGTATAAAATTTAATTTATTTTTACACCATATTCCTTAATTCACTGAAGCATTTCCAATCTCCCGGATGGCAGCCAGTAAAACTATTGATCCGGATCATTGTTATAAGTAAACTATAAAATTAACGCATGAAAAGAGTCGTCATTACCGGCACAGGCGCTTTAACTCCTGTCGGCAACAACAGCAAAGATTTCTGGGCATCTTTATTGAAAGGCGTAAGCGGAGCTGCTCCTATCACTAAATTTGATACCGGTAAATTCAAAACAAAATTTGCCTGTGAGTTAAAGGATTTCGATCCGCTCAATTTCATCGAAAAAGCGGAGGCCCGGAGATATGACCTGTTTACTCAATATGCCCTTATTGCTGTAGAAGAAGCCCGTAAGGACGCGAATATTGATTTTGAAAAACTAAACCGCAACCGTATCGGTGTGATCTGGGGTTCGGGCAATGGCGGCATCAATACCTTTCAGCAGCAGGTAATGGAATATGCACAGGGCGATGGCACCCCCAGGTTCAATCCTTTTTTTATCCCGAAAATGATCGCTGATATTGCTTCGGGCGTTATTTCCATAAAATACGGTTTACGCGGTATCAATTTCACTACCATGTCTGCCTGCGCCACTTCCAATACAGCCATCATCGATGCCATGAATTATATCCGCTGGAACAAAGCTGACATGATCATCACCGGCGGGTCTGAAGCGCCGATCACAGAAAGTGCTGTCGGTGGCTTTAATGCAGCCAAAGCATTGTCGACCCGCAATGATTCGCCTGCTACTGCCTCCCGTCCATTTGATGTAGACCGCGATGGTTTTGTAATGGGCGAAGGCGCGGGTGCCCTGATACTGGAAAGCCTGGAGCACGCTTTACAACGCAATGCCCCTATCCTGGCTGAAGTGGTTGGCGGAGGCATGGCTGCCGATGCTTATCATTTAACCGGCACCCATCCTGAAGGCGAGGGTGCTTATCTCGGCATGCTGGCTGCTTTGGACGATGCGGGGTTGCAGCCTTCGGACATCGACTACCTGAATGCACACGCCACTTCCACCCATGCCGGAGACAACAGCGAACTTATAGCCGCCAGGCGTGTTTTCGGAACAGGAAAAGGCTTTCATATCAGCGCCACCAAATCAATGACAGGTCATTTGCTGGGTGCCGCCGGCGCTATAGAATCGATTGCTGCAGTAAAATCCGTGCAGGAAAATAAAATTCCGCCAACCATCAATGTGCAAAAAGTGGAACCTGAATTTGACGGCTTGTTTGACCTGACCCTTGACCGGGCTGTGGAAAAACAAATAAATCATGCCATGAACAATACTTTTGGTTTCGGAGGGCATATTGCAACAACAATTTTCAAGAAATATTCCCAATAAAAGGTTTGCGGTTTTTTAAATAACTTCGCGACTCATTTATGCACTAACCGCTGATGCGGAAAGAGCATTCATTAAAACAATCAACAAATATGGCATACGATGTAGTTGTTCTCGGTAGTGGCCCCGGCGGTTATGTGGCGGCTATCCGGGCTTCCCAATTAGGATTTAAGACAGCAATCATTGAAAAAGAAAGCCTCGGCGGTATCTGCCTTAACTGGGGTTGCATCCCTACAAAAGCCCTGCTGAAAAGCGCCCAGGTGGTAAATGATATCAAACATGCCGAATCTTATGGCATAGAAGCAACCGGCACCCCCAAATTCGACGCTATCATTAAACGCAGCCGTGGTGTTGCCGACAAAATGAGCAAAGGCGTGCAATTCCTGATGAAGAAGAACAAGATCGACGTGATCATGGGCTTTGGCAAACTCGTAGCCAAAGGCAAACTGGAAGTGACCGATAAAGATGGCAAAAAACAAACAGTAGAAGCTAAAAATATCATTATCGCAACCGGCGGACGCAGCCGTGAACTGCCCAGCCTTAAACAGGACGGTAAAAAAATCATCGGCTACCGCGAAGGCATGGTGTTGCCAACTCAGCCTAAAAGCATGATCGTAGTAGGCAGTGGAGCTATCGGTGTCGAGTTCGGATATTTCTACAACAGCATCGGCACCAAAGTAACCATCGTAGAATTCCTTCCCCGCATCGTGCCTGTAGAAGATGAAGAGATCTCCAAAGAACTGGAGAAGAATTTCAAAAAACAAGGCATTGAAGTGCTAACCAGCAGTGAAGTAACTTCTGTTGATACATCCGGCAACGGCGTGAAAGCAAAAGTAAAAACAGCCAACGGAGAAGTTACACTGGAAGCGGATATCGTATTAAGCGCAGTAGGTGTTTCAGCCAATATCGAAGGTATCGGGCTGGAAGAGTTGGGCATTAAAACAGATAAAGGCCGTATCACGGTAGATAAATATTATCAAACCAGCGTTCCCGGCATTTATGCCATTGGCGACTGTGTGCCTGGTCAGGCCCTTGCACACGTGGCATCTAAAGAAGGTATTATTTGCGTGGAAGCAATCGGTTATGCTGAAAAGAAATACAATCATCAGCCTGAGCCAATCGACTATAACAATGTTCCGGGTTGTACTTATTGCTATCCTGAGATCGCTTCTGTAGGCTTTACAGAGAAGCAGGCAAAAGATGCAGGATACGAGATCAAAGTTGGCAAATTCCCCCTCAGTGCCTCCGGTAAAGCATCTGCTGCCGGCCATGCAGAAGGATTTATCAAAGTGATCTTTGATGCAAAATACGGAGAATGGCTGGGTACTCATGCGATTGGTTACAATGTAACAGAGATCATCGCTGAAACCGTTACAGCCCGCAAGCTGGAAACCACCTACCACGAAGTGCTGAACAGCATTCACCCCCACCCTACCATCAGCGAAAGCGTGAAAGACGCTATCGAAGTAGCGTATGGCGAAGCGATACACTTATAAAAGATATATCCACTTCAACCAGTTTGATATATGGCAAAAGACCACGGGCAACTGTGGTCTTTTGTATTTGAAGAAAGTTGTGTTGGCAAAGTAATTGATCATTGAATATTCAATATATTGCGGCCGCTTATGAGACCGACCGAAGATTCATACCGTTTCCAGGGCTTACGCAAGAAACTGGTAGATATAATTGCCGCCAAAGGCATCACCAACGAGAAAGTATTACAGGTCATTGGTAAAATTCCCCGCCATTTTTTTCTGGACTCTGCATTTGGTGAAGAAGCGTATGCAGACAAAGCCTTCCCTATCGGTGAAGGGCAAACCATTTCACAACCATATACCGTTGCTTATCAAACACAGTTGCTGGAAATAGAACCTTTTAATAAAGTATTGGAGATCGGTACCGGCAGCGCTTACCAGGCCGTGGTGCTGGCAGAAATGGGCGCACAGGTGTACACCATCGAAAGACAGAAAAAACTGTTTGAGCTCAACAAGAACTTCCCTCTTTTAAAAAAATATCTGACCATTAAATTCTTTTATGGTGATGGATATGAAGGGTTGCCTACTTATGCGCCGTTCGACCGGATCATCATCACAGCAGCAGCACCGGAAATCCCTGAAAAATTAATAGCACAGCTGAAGCCCGGAGGCATGATGGTCATCCCTGTTGGCGCTGGCGATGTGCAGCAGATGATGCGTATCACCAAACAGGCTAATGGCGCATTGAAAGAGGAAGTATTTGATAACTTCTCTTTTGTGCCCATGCTGGGTGGCAAGAACAGCTAACCACAACAACTATTCTTTAGTAGGCACTGTCAGCAAAGGAATTTTAGTGTGCTTCAATATATGAACGGCAACATCCGGGAGAAACAGGTTTCCCAGCCCGTGGTGCCGGTGTGATCCCATCACGATAAGATCGGCCTGCTGATCTGTGGCAAATTCCAGGATGGAAGTTTCTATATCTCCTTCCAGCAATACTGTCTTCACTGTATTATCCTGGAGAGCAGCACGTGCACTCTCCAGAAATTTTTCAGCTTCTTTTTTTATCTCTTCTATCATTTCCACGGTAACTTCTGTATATATACCTTTCAATTCATTAAGTGGTGAATAATTAGCTGCGTAGTAAGCCGCGTCATAAAGTACATGCACCAGTGTTACACTGGCATTCATACCCTTCGCTATGGCATATCCCAATGCTGCTACTGCTTCTGCAGAAGTATTCTGATCGAGCGCAATAATTATATTTTTCATTATTATCCTGTTTGTTTTTTCAGCCGGTACTTTTATTATCCCCTGCGGCCCCTGCTCCCATTGCCGCCAAAAGATCTTTGTGGCGCATTATGCATTGGCATATGGTCAATATTCCGTTGTTGCTGTTCCCTCGCCGTGTTGATCCTGTCGTTGTCGTTCCGGACAGGGTTCGAATTATTATTTTCCAGCCTCCTGAATTCTTTCGGCTGCGGGTGATCGATAGCCGGGCGGTACACACTTATTTCATTACCCTTATGTTCATTCCTGGCAGGAGACCTGAGTTCCCGGATTGAAGCAGTTTCAATCTTTTTCGGAGTGAATTTCTGCACTTCCTGCAGCTGCGGACCCTTTGAATAATACAGGTTATGGGTCTTTGTAGTGTTGAAGTTATTAATAATATTTATACGGTTGACATTAACAACATTCCTTGCAGCCACATGCGCATAAATATTACGGTCGTAGATATGACCTCTTTCACACACATTCCAATAAAATGCAGCAGGTTTCCAGAGATTAAATGACAGGCCGACGTATACTTCAGGCATTAGAGGAGCCCAGGCATAATAATCATCATAGCTGCCCCATGTTACCCAGGCAGGAGACCATTCGTAGCCCGGTATCCATAACCAGCCATACATGTCGTCATAGATCCACCGCCCATAGTGAAAGGGCGCCCAGCCCCAATCGTAATTGGATTCCCAGAACCAGCCATCGGCAGTATAACTCCAGTATCCGTTTGTAAGATAAGGCCTGAAATCGCCATCGATCTTTGGATGCCAGACATGCCCGTATGTGGGATAATCGATCCAGGTGCCATAAGGCGAAAGCCCATCATAAAAGTTCTGGTAGGAAATGGAAGCGCTTACAGGTTGGGCTTGTATTTTTTCTGGAGTAAAGCCGGCCAATGAAACAACCATCAATGCCAGCAGCAATCCAGTAGGTAGTTTCGTTTTCATTTTTCTGGTTTTAAGATGAAAATCATTAAAACGAAACTACTATACTGAACAGGCGGCCGTTGCAGCAGATCGGCAATTCGGCAAAAGCGTAAGTTGAACAGGCCAATAGAGAGGATTTGTCGGCTGAATTACCTCGCCTCCTGGTTTTCCTGCAAATTACCCATGAAGCTTATCGCTATAGTTTCATATCTGCAATAATAGCCTTGATCTTATCATCCAATTGCTTGTTCACCTTATCAAAGTCAGTGGCTTTCTCCAGTTTCTCTTTCACACTGAAATAGAACTTGATCTTTGGTTCAGTTCCGCTCGGTCTGGCAGAGATAATACTGCCGTCGGCCAGTATGAACTGCAGCACATTCGATTTAGGCAGATCGATCTTCCATTCTTTTCCTGTTTGCAGGTTCTTGCCTTTCTGCAATTCATAATCCAGTAATTCCACCACTTCAGACCCATTGATCACTTTGGGAGGATTAGCACGGTAGCTTTCCATCATGGCAGCGATCTGTTGCTGTCCATCCATTCCCTTTTTGGTGATGGAGATCAGGTCTTCTTTATAAAAACCGTATTGAACATACAGTTCCAGTAATTTCTCGAACAGGGTTTTTCCTTTCTCTTTTTCATAAGCGGCCATTTCACATAGCAGTGCCACAGCACTCACCGCATCCTTATCGCGGATCTTGTCACCGATCATCAAACCAAAACTTTCTTCCCCACCGATCACATAGTTTTCCTTTCCTTCTTTCAACCGGATCATTTCAGCGATCCATTTAAAACCTGTGAGCACACGATAGCAGGCCACATTATTCCCTTTAGCCAACCCGTCTGCCATGCCGGTTGTCACGATCGTTGTAATGATCATATCATTGGGTTGGGCAATTCCTTTTGTTTTGCGGGCTTCCAGCAGGTAATTAAAAGCCAGTACAGCGGTCTGGTTGCCATTCATCAGCACCCAGTTGCCATGATTGTCTTTTACACCAATACCTACCCTGTCTGCATCAGGGTCTGTTCCTAATAAAATATCAGCATCCAGCTCTTTGGCTTTTTTTAAACCAATGCTCATGGTTTCTTTCTCTTCAGGATTGGGATAAACCACTGTAGGGAAATTGCCATCCGGTTCGCTCTGCTCTTTTACAATATTGACATTGGTAAAACCGAATTGCTTCAGCACTTCCGGCACCAGTTTAATGCCTGTACCATGAATGGGTGTATAAACGATCTTCAGGTCATGCTGCTTCGCGATCACTTCTGGATATACGCTCAGCCCTTTAACCATTTTAATATATGCTTCATCCATTTCTTTCCCGATCAGGGTGATATTGGCTTCACCGCCTGTCCACTTTACATCATCCACAGAAGCGATCTTTTCCACTTCTTTGATCACGTTCTTATCATGGGGTGGCACCAATTGCCCCCCATCCACCCAGTAAGCTTTATATCCATTATACTCTTTAGGGTTATGTGAAGCTGTGCACACCACACCGCCTTTGCATTTAAGGTGACGGATCGCGAAAGATAATTCCGGTGTAGGGCGAAGGCTTTCAAACAGGAATACGTTGATCCCATTGGCACCAAAAACGTTTGCTGTTGTTTCTGCAAAAAAGCGGCTGTTGTTCCGGCTATCGTGTGCGATGGCAACCCGCACTTCTTCACCGGGGAAAGAAGATTTCAGGTAATTGGCATATCCTTGTGTGGCCATGCCTACAGTATATTTGTTCATGCGGTTGGTGCCTACTCCCATAATACCGCGCAATCCTCCTGTGCCAAATTCCAGGTTACGGTAAAACGAATCGGCCAGTTCTGTGGTATTTCCCGCCTGCATTTTTCTGATCTCGTCTTTTGTATCGGCATCAAAATTTCCGTTGAGCCAGGTATCTACTTTCTGCTGTATGGCACTATCCATAGTATAAGTTTAGAGTGAATGATTTGGGTTTGAAGTTATTGATTTTTAGCCTGAAAATCTAGTTCTCCAAAGGAAACGTATTTTTGAAGATATGAATTGCAAACTCCTGGGTTTACTGGCCTTGTTATGGTGTGGCAACCTTGCAGCACAATCAATTCAATCCATTGAAGAAGACACGGCACAGGTGATCTATCATTCCCCTTCACCAGAGATTGAGCAGCCTGCACCATTCAGTTTGTTTACTTTTATCCCGGCAGATTCAATTTCTCCTTCCTTCAATAAGAAAAAACGTCTTGCCTGGGTAACTGCTGCCAATATCGCTTTTTATGGCGGCTCACTCCTTGCATTGAATGCTGCCTGGTATAAGGATTATCCCCGCACCAGCTTTCATACATTCGATGATAGCAAAGAATGGTTGCAGGTAGATAAAGTGGGGCATGCATGGACAGCCTATACCACCGGCAAATATTTATCCGAAATGTGGGAATGGGCCGGGCTTCCACGGCGCAAAGCCGTTTGGGTAGGTGGATTGAGCGGTGCCGCCTATCTCACCGTTATCGAATTCCTTGATGCACATTCGGCTGAATGGGGATGGAGCTGGAGCGATATGGGTGCAAATATATTTGGATCGACGCTTTTTATGGGACAGGAGTTTTTATGGAATGAACAACGGATCCAGTTCAAATTTTCTTTTCATCATAACAGCTATGATGATCCCGTTCTTGAACAGCGTGCAGGCAGCTTGTTTGGAAAGCCCTGGTATGAACGGATGCTGAAAGACTACAATGCTCAAACGTATTGGTTCAGTGCCAATCTCCGTTCATTCTTCAAGAACAGTAAATTACCTCCCTGGCTGAATGTTGCTGTTGGTTATGGTGCAGATGGAATGTTTGGCGGGTTTGATAACAGCTGGATGGATAAGAACGGGAACCCGGTAGCACGCTATGATATTCCCCGCAAAAGGCAGTTTTACCTGGCTCCTGATATTGATTTCACCAAAATAAAAACCAATAGTAAGTTTTTACGTACCACATTTGCATTGCTGAATGCATTCAAATGCCCTGCACCGGCATTAATGCTTGACAGTAAAGGGAAGCTTAAAGCGTATGCTATCTATTTTTGAAAGGGGATCGACTCATTCCAGGTAGGCACCCAGCACTTTTTTCCCATCCACTTCCACAAAAATATGTTCCTGCAAGGTGGTGGAGATGCTGACGCCAACATAATCAGGCCTTACAGGGAAAGAATTATGGCTGCGTTCTACCAGCACCAGCGTCTGTATTTTCCTGGGTTGATATTCCAGGAATGGCTTCAGGGCATATAAAAGGGTTTTACCGCTGTTGGCCACATCATCTACCATTATGATAACTTTCCCGTTAAAGTCCATCTTATGATCAAGCGTGATCTCTTTGGGTTCACGTTTATCAAGTGTAATGGTTAGCAGTGCTGTTTTTATAGCAGGTGAAAGCTCACTGATGATCTCCTGGATACGCTTTGCCACAACGCTTCCGCTTTCATGGATACCCGCAAACACCAGTTCTTTTTCATCCGCATTATTTTCCAGTATTTCCAGGGCCATCCGGCGGAGCTTCTTTTCAGCCACTGCCTCGTCGAGTATATAATTCTTTGCAGCCACGTATTTATTTGTTTATTGCCACGAAAAATTGCTGCAAACAGCACAATCTGTGGCAAAGAAGTTTAAAACTGTATTACAAGCTGTAAATTAGCACTTGTAATTGATTGCTATGCAAATTGCACAACAAATTTTATTCGTCCTTATCAGCGGAGCGGCTATCTTCCTTTTCAGTAAAAATGCAAGACAGATCATCCGTAATATCCGGTTAGGCAGGGATGAGATCATTAATGATCAACCGGGCCGCCGCTGGCGGAATGTATTGCTGCTTGCCCTGGGGCAAAAGAAAATGTTCCGCAATCCTTTGGTGGCGGTGCTTCATTTTTTTGTATATGCCGGCTTTATCATTATTAATATAGAAGTACTGGAAATTGTGCTGGATGGCATCTTCGGCACACACCGTTTATTTGCTGCTCCACTGGGAGGGTTTTATACTTTCCTGATCAATGCATTTGAAACACTGGCTGTGCTGGTGATCATTGGCTGTGCCATATTCCTGATCCGGCGCAATGTTCTCAAACTTCGCCGCTTCATCAGTAAAGACCTGAATGGCTGGCCGCGCAGTGATGCTAATTATATCCTGATCACAGAGATCGTTCTGATGCTCCTGTTCCTCACCCTGAATGCGAGCGATACGCTTTTACAGGCAAGAGGAGTGGAACATTATGCTGCTCACCCTACCGGTAATTTTATTTTTTCCCAATTCCTTCATCCATTGCTGAATGGCGTCGGCAATGAAGGATTGCAGGGCATTGAAAGAACTTGCTGGTGGTTGCATATTGTTGGCATTTTCGCCTTCCTGAACTATCTCCCCTATTCAAAACACCTGCATATCATTCTTGCATTTCCCAATGCCTATTATGCCCGGTTGAAACCAATGGGAGAAATGGAAAACATGCCGGCTATCCAAAACGAAGTGCTGTATGCCATGCAGCCTGAGTTGGCACCAACCGGAGGAGAAGCAGAGCCTCCTAAAAAATTCGGGGCAAAGGATGTTGCTGATCTTAGCTGGAAGAATATCCTGGATGCATATAGCTGCACGGAATGCGGGCGTTGTTCTGCAGCCTGCCCTGCCAATATCACCGGCAAAGCTCTATCTCCCCGGAAGATCATGATGGATACCCGCGACCGCGCTGAAGCGGTCGGTAAGAATATTGCCGCCAATAAGGGTGAGTTCAAGGATGATGGAAAAACATTGCTCCATGATTATGTCACCGTGGAAGAGTTAAGGGCATGCACCACCTGCAATGCCTGCGTACAGGAGTGCCCTGTAAGCATCAACCCGCTTGATATCATCTTACAACTGCGCCGTTACCTGGTGATGGAAGAAAGCAATTCACCACAGGAATGGGCCGTTATGTTTGGCAATGTCGAAAACAATTTCGCTCCCTGGAAGTTCTCTCCCGATGAAAGGGACAAATGGGCTACGGAGATGGCTGAATAATTTTTCCTTTTGAAGTTGAATGATCTTATGAGCAGTTTAGGAAACCTTAAAAAATTTACAGATAGCCTGGCCACTCATGAACAGAAAATGCCTGTTCTTTTTATGGGCCATGGCTCCCCGATGAATGGCATTGAGACCAATGAATTCAGCCTTCAATGGGAAGCAATGGGGAAAGAATTGCCTTTGCCTAAAGCGATCCTCGTGATATCTGCACATTGGCTTACACGCGGCACGCATGTCACCGCCATGGAGCATCCGGCCACGATCCATGATTTTGGCGGATTTCCCCAGGAATTGTTTGAAGTGCAATATCCGGCGCCGGGTGATCCCTTGCTGGCAGCAGAAACAAAGGAACTGATCAAAAGCACGAATGTAGGCCTGAACCATGATTGGGGACTTGACCATGGTGCCTGGTCGGTAGTGAAGCGGATGTACCCTGATGCATCCATACCAGTGATCCAGTTGAGCATTGACTATGACCAACCTGCCGCTTATCATTATGAACTGGCCAAACAACTGGCCAGCCTCCGCAAAAAAGGGATATTGATCATTGGCAGCGGCAATATCATCCATAACCTGCGTATGGTGGCCTGGGATAAAATGAATGTGCCCAATTATGGTTATGACTGGGCCATAGAAATGAATGAGGTCCTCAATGAAAAATTACTGAGCGGAGATCACCAGGGATTGATCCAGTATGAAAAGCTGGGAACTGCGGCAAAACTGGCCATCCCCACCCCTGATCATTATTATCCATTGATGTATACATTGGGATTGCAGGATAAAGCAGATGAAATTTCCCTGTTCAATAATAAACTGGTAGCAGGTTCATTGAATATGACTTCAGTAAAACTGGGGTAACGGTTACTTGATTTTATCCACCTTTGTTTTGATACGCTCATGTACTTCTTCCGGATGTTCCAGGTCATGCGCCGCGTCTTTTTTCTTCCATATTTTCCAAAGCTGGATCAACGCAGTGATAGAGAAGATACCGCCGATCACCCAGTTCAGCACATGTTGGTTATTGTTGATCTTGCTGGCAATTAACAGACCTCCGAAAATAAATACGCAGTTGCCGGCAAGTGTTCCCAGCCCGATACCTCCGATGTAAGTATTATAGTGGTCCTGCCGGGGCAGCAGTACTTTTTTGGTAAACAGTACCGTGCTCCATCCAAACCAAAATGGGATCTGCACCGGGTTTACGGCACTCATAACAACACCCAGCACAAAACGCGGCAGCGTGCTGCTAAGTATCACATTCTTTTCCACTTTGGGATGGGCAGCAGCATAAAAACTTGAAATGGCGAGGGCCAGAACAATAGCCAGGGTTACCCACTCAAGGATACGGAAAAGTTTTTCCTGCTTACGCACCCAATCCATTGCCACCAGTGAAAGCCTTACGTACACCACTTCCACGAGCAATGATCCGCAAGAAAAAAGTAGGGCTGAGCTGATGCCATCAGAAATGGCGATCTGCATAGCGGCAATGTTTAGCGTTCCCAGGGGCAGCGACCCAAGGAAACTCACCAACATACCTGTAAAGAAAATGCGCAGTAAGGGGTGCATAAACGAATGTAAGAAGATTTATAATTTGACTCCCGGCTCAATCATACTTCTCCAGCATCTTAAAATGTTTTTGGGATTGCTTCAGGAACTGCCACCCTCTTTTGAATGACCAGTAAGGAGTGCCATTATGATGATTATAGCGGCTGATGCGATACAATGCTTTCCAGTGCCGGAGTATCTCGCTGTAGGCCTGCCAGATGTTCATCCCGCAATCATAAATATGATTGGGTTCCGCACCACAGCCGTTGAACTCGATAATCTGGAAATTCTTTCCCTGCTTCAGATCTTCTATGGAAGATGCCTTTATATCATAACGCCCATAATAAAACTGGCCTGTATAATGACTCAGTTCATCAAACACAGCCAGCAGACTTGCATTGATCTCTTTATGAAGATTGGTGAAATGCGCCCCCCGGTTATGATTGCCTGCATATGAAAGATAAAACACTTCGTCTTTGGGAATAACGCGCTGAAAACGGTGTCCATGCCGGTGCTCCATTTCTTCCATACGGAAGCGGGCACGAGGGTGTTGTTCTATCAACGCTTTTAAAGTAGAAGATCCATCACCAGACACCTGCAATAATTCTTTCTGTATAAAACCGCTTACCACGCCCTGCTGCTGATCAGGATAGCGGTAATAAAACACGCTTACTTCCACCGGCAGGGTGATCAGTTCCTGCACGATGTATTCAACCGGCATGCGCTCATGGTATTTGATGAGTTGCTCTTCATTCTCTATTTTACGGAACAGCACTCCTTTCATGCCCACATCAGGTTTTACAACAAAAGGGAATTGAAATCCCGCTTCAGCGATCTTCTTTTTTACTTCTTCAAAAGGCAGGTCATGCAGGATATAAATGGTACGGGGAACAAGGTGAGGAGGCAATTGATCATACATTTCTTTTTTCCCTTCTCCTTCAAATCCGCCAAAAGTGATGGTCGGGTTGGAAGAGCTGAAAAACCAGAATGAGCGGCTCCGGAGGCAATACCAGAACCAGACCGGGCCGATGGGAGCATACAGCATGTAAAAGTTCCATAACTCCCAGTTAAACAGTTTCTCGAAAAATTTCTTTATACGCATGCAGGGTGGCAAAAATAAAACAAAGACTATCACTTTGTTAATGAATTGTCTTTAGATTTGAACAAATTTGGAATATGAAGGTCCCTACGGTTGCAGAATTATTCGCCAACGGAGAAAGCCCCGAGATACTATTTTGGGTCGGCTGTGCCGGCAGTTTTGATCAAAGGGCCCAGAAGATCACCAAAGCATTCGTTACCATTCTCGACAAAATAGGCATCCGCTATGCTATCCTGGGTAAGGAAGAAATGTGCACCGGCGACCCTGTCCGCAGAGCCGGCAATGAGTTCATGTTCCAGATGATGGCCTACCAGAATATACAGGTGCTGAATAATTATGGCATTAAAAAAATCGTTACCGCATGTCCGCACTGCTTTAATATCCTGAAAAATGAATACCCCGAGCTGGGCGGTCACTATGACGTGGTGCATCATAGCGTCTTTCTTCAGCAGTTGATTGATGAAGGAAAGATAAAAATAAAAGAAGGCGGCAGTTTCAAAGGGAAGAAGATCACTTACCATGATAGCTGCTACCTGGGCCGTGCCAACAATATTTATGAAGCTCCCCGCAAAGTGCTGGAAGCCCTGGATGCCGAACTGGTGGAAATGAAACGCTGCCGCAGCAAAGGATTATGCTGCGGTGCAGGCGGTGCACAAATGTTCAAAGAAGAAGAAAAAGGCACTACCCGCGTCAATATAGAACGTGGTAATGAAGCAATTGGCACCGGCGCATCCATTATTGCCGCAGCCTGCCCTTTCTGCAACACGATGATGACTGATGGTGTCAAACTTGCAGAAAAAGAAGAAAACGTACAGGTATTGGACATAGCAGAGCTGATCGCCCAATCTATTTGACAGGGTTTAAGCCGGCTTGCGTAATTTTGCAGCATGAACCTTGAATATAAATCCCTGCTTGATAGCAGCTTTGACCCGCAGTCCCGCGTATGGATCTATCAAAGCAGCCGTATATTTTCCATCAGTGAAGCATTGGATATTGAAGAAGCATTGCAGGCATTTGCAAAGCAATGGAAAGCTCATGGCACACCCGTCAAAGGCGCTGCCTATTTATTCTTCGGGCAATTCATTATTTTAATGGCAGATGAAACAGTTACCGGCGTGAGCGGATGCAGCACTGATAGCTCTGTGCGTTTTATTAAAGAAATAGAACAACGTTATAGTGTTAACCTGTTCGACAGAACAATGCTTTCCTTTGTTGTAAAAGATAAGATACAGCAGTTACCTCTTACTCAATTGCCTTATGCATTTCAAAATGACTTCCTGGATGCAGATACTTTATACATCAACAATACGGTGCAAACCAGGGAAGAGCTGGAGAATAAATGGATCATACCGGTGAAGGAAAGCTGGCTGGCAAAGAAAATACCTGCAGTCATTAACCCGGAGTCCTGATACGCGGCAGTAGCTCAGTGGTAGAGCTTCAGTTTCCCAAACTGAAGGTCGTGGGTTCGATTCCCATTTGCCGCTCTGTTCCCGCAATTTGTATCCCACAAAGACGACGAAGAGCACAAAGAAAAAAATATTCTTTGTGCTCTTCGTCGTCTTTGTGGGATAACAGTTATCCTTTTGCGGGAATATTTTTTAAGAGGTTCTTTGGCGGGTGGCTAAGGTTATAACCTAAGGTCAAACGAAAGTTCCGTGTGGCGGTCGTATTATAATTCTCCAGGTTGAAATTGGTTCCATACGTATAGCTCCGGTTCCGCTGCTGCATAAACGGGTCGATCATATTCAGGGTAACGGTAAGCCGCTTCTCAAAGAATTTCTTTTGCACACCGGCGTTCATGCTCCAGCTCCAGCGGGCAAATCCCTGTGGATTGGCAAACCGGTTTACAGTAAACCCTGTTGTGAAATTCAGGATATCTTTCGGAGTATAAGAGGAGCTGATATTGGAAGTAAATGATCCGCCATTGCGATAGCGATTCACTGTGCGGTCAAATTCGCTGTACTGATTGAATGTATAGCTGGCGCTGATATTTGTTCTCCATTTACGGGCAACAGTTATCCCACCCCAGGTGCTTACCTCATATTCCTTACGCCCGCTGATATTCTCCCAACTGATCTGTGTTTTACCATCTGGCAATAAAGTCCTTACCCGGCTGTAAATATCTTTCACGAGATTATAACCCAAACCGAGATTGATAAAATAAGACCGGTCGGATTTGCCAAACACGAAATCAAAATTATCAGCAGTGGATGCTTCCAGCTTTTCATTACCGAAACGGATATTGTAAGGATCAGAAAAATCGACTGTCGGATTTAGTTCATTGATACCCGGACGGCGGATGCTTCTTCTCCAGGAGGCCGTTAAGCTGGTTTGGTTTTCCCAACGCTTTGCAACAGTGGCAAAGGGTAGCCAGGTCCAGTAGCTATTACGTGCGTCACGCTGTTCTTTGTACAGTTCAAACCAGATCGAAGTATGCTCTGCTGAAACACCTGCAGTGATATTGAACCTCGAGCCAATATTCTGTCTTAAGGCTGCGCGCAGGTTAACAACTGACTGATGAAAACGAAAGTGGTTGCTGAGCAGGTCCAAAGGGGCCGGTACATTATCCGGTTTTTTCAGGTAGCTGGCATCCACATTTACGAGATTGCTGACATTGGTATAAAAACTTCCTACTGAAAGAAAGGTCTTTTGTGCAATAAGCGGGCGGTCATAATTCGCCCGGAGATTATAGCCGGTGTTGCGGTTTTTATTCAATTGCCGCTGTGTTGAATCAATACCGTTGGATGTGTGATCAGGATTGAAGAACTGCTGATAAAACAGCCTGTCGTTGTGATTGATGGAGCGGTTGGCGTCAGCGATCACCCGTAATTGCTCCCCTGCCCTCTTCGTACGCAACAAATAGGAAAGGCTTAAAGAACCATTATAGTTTTCGCTTTCACTCCGGATATCCCGCTGGCTCAACCGGTAGATCTGTCCAAAACGATTGATATTGGTATATTCTGTATGGCTTTGACTTTCCAGGTCGCCGGAATTGAGTTGCAATACCGCACTGAACGATTGCTTTTTGGTGATATCATAATCAAGGCTGGTCCTGAAATTCGGCCGCAATCCTTTATTTACATTGTTGCTGGTGGTATTGAAATAATTGCTTGAATCCGTATAGAGGTTGTTGCGGATGGAATAACCGCTGCCGGCAAATCTATTATAACTTGCTCCTGCATTGATATTAAATACCAGTCCCTGTTTGCGGTAACTGTAATTGCCATTCATGCTGGCTTCGCCACGGCTGCCACCCGACAGGCTGATACGTCCGCTCTTCCCTACCCTTCCTTTCCGTGTTACGATATTGATCACCCCTCCTTGCTCATTAGCGTATTGCGGCGGAGGGTTGGTCATCACCTCGATCTTTTCGATTGAGCTGCCCGGCATCGATTCCAACAGGTCTTGAAGCTGTTGCATGTTCAGCTGTACAGGTTTATCATCGATCAGGATCATTGGTTCCTTTCCCCGCACGGATATTTTACCGTCTCCGTCCTTTGTTACAAGCGGCACGGTGGCCAGCAGATCGCTTGCATTGCTTCCGGCGCTAAGCGGCGACTCGGCAGCATTGAAAGTGATATTGCCATCTTTGGATTCAATCAGTGGTTTTTCAGAATAAACGATCACGGCCTGCAGGTTCTCAGAAGTCTTGCCGCGAAGCACAAGATCAGGCAGGTTGAAATCAGCCCTTTCGGCCCTTACGTTGATACTGTCAATGACCAGCATTTGAAATCCGACATAACTGATCCTGATTTGATAATAGTCGAATGGAAGATCATGGAAAATAAAACTGCCGTCAGACAGGGAAAGCTGGGCCTTTTTGGAAAGGGTGTCGCGGGAAGGGATCAATTCCACGGTAGCATTTTCTACCGGCTTGCTTCTTTCATCCATCACATTACCAGTCAATAATCCCTGGGCACTCTGCGAAAAGCAGGACACCCCGGCGATAAGGCCAAGAAGCAGTGCAAATATTCTCAAGGGAATGGTGATTCGGTTAAAAAATAGCGCTCTAAGATAGTTTAAACGGACGCATATTTCCTAGCAATGGTTGCCCGATGGCCGTTATTCGTCAACGCATAAAAGCCTTCCCCGCTGCCATCCTGTCATATTCCAGCCGCTTTTCTTATATTTGCGTCCCGGACAAACCCCGGAAAAAATTATAATAGAATGTTTGACCTGGTGACAGATTCAGTACGCCCCGAAGGGATGAAAAAACAGGATGAAACCCGCCAGGGGGAAGCTTATGCCCCCTTTGCAAATGATCCGAATACATATAAGAAAAGATTTTATATAGAGAGTTATGGCTGCCAGATGAATTTTGCCGATAGCGAGATCGTCGCCTCTATTCTCAACCAGGAGGGTTTTGGAGCCACCCGCAACCTGGAAGAAGCCGACCTTATTTTTATCAATACCTGTTCCATCCGCGAAAAAGCAGAACAGACAGTGCGCAAGCGCCTGACTGAATTCAGGAAACTGAAAGATCAGAAAAAGGGAATGCTGGTAGGCGTACTGGGCTGTATGGCAGAGCGACTCAAGTCTAAATTCCTGGAAGAAGAGAAACTGGTCGACCTGGTAGTAGGCCCCGATGCTTACCGCACCCTGCCCGGTCTTGTGGAAGAAGCCGAAGGTGGTCAAAAAGCCGTTAATGTGCTGCTGAGCCGGGAAGAAACTTATGCTGACATCTCCCCTGTCCGTCTCGACAGCAATGGCGTATCCGCTTTTGTCAGCATCATGCGTGGTTGCAATAATATGTGCGCCTTCTGCGTGGTACCTTTTACCCGCGGCCGTGAAAGAAGCCGCGACACCGAAAGCATCATCAATGAATGCAGGGACCTGTTTGAAAAAGGATACCGCGAAGTGACATTGCTGGGACAGAATGTGGACAGCTACTACTATGTGAATGATAAAGAAAACGAAACGATAACCTTTGGGAAACTCCTGGAAAGGGTAGCACTGATCTCTCCATTGCTGAGAGTGAGGTTTTCTACTTCACATCCGAAAGATATTACCGACGAAGTATTGCACACCATGGCGCAGTATGAAAATATCTGCCGCTATATTCATTTACCGGTGCAAAGCGGATCATCCCGCGTATTGCAATTGATGAACAGGACCTATACCCGTGAATGGTATATGGCCAAAGTGGATCGCATCCGCGAGATCATGCCTGACTGCGGTATCAGCTCAGACGTCATCGCCGGATTTTGTACCGAGGAAGAAAAGGATCACCAGGACACGCTCAGCATTATGGAGCACAGCCGCTATGATATGAGCTATATGTTCTTTTACAGCGAACGCCCCGGCACCCTGGCCCAGCGCCGGTATAAAGATGATGTGCCGGAAGATGTTAAAAAAAGGCGCCTGCAGGAGATCGTGGAATTACAAAACAGGCTTTCCCTGGAAAGCAATCACCGCGACCTGGGCAAAACTTTCAAGGTACTGATCGAAGGCAACAGCAAACGCAGCGAAACCGACTGGATGGGAAGGAGTTCACAAAACAAAGTGATCGTATTCCCCAAAGAAACTTATAAACTAAAAAAGGGCGATTATGTTATGGTAAACGTGACAGACTGTACACAGGCCACCCTTTTGGGAAAGATCGTTAACTGATCTCTGCAGATAAAGTTTGCACGGATTTTAAAACTTAAGAATGGATATTCAATCAATAAAAAACCGTTTTGGGATTATCGGAAATTCGCCGGCGCTCAACTATGCTTTGCAGGTAGCGGTGCAGGTGGCCAATACAGACCTGACGGTGCTGATCATGGGTGAAAGTGGTGTAGGTAAAGAAGCATTTTCCATGATCATCCATGCGCTTTCCAACAGGAAGCACAATCCTTTTATTGCCGTTAACTGCGGCGCTATTCCTGAAGGGACGATCGACTCCGAATTATTCGGTCATGAAAAAGGTTCCTTCACCGGCGCAGTAGACAGCCGCAAAGGCTATTTTGAAACAGTGAATGGCGGCACCATTTTCCTCGATGAGATCGGTGAAATGCCCCTGGGCACACAAGCCCGCTTATTAAGAGTGCTGGAAGCGGGTGAATACATCCGCGTTGGTTCTTCCAAAGTGCAGAAGACCGATGTTCGCGTTATTGCCGCCACCAATAAAGACCTGATGCAACTGGTGCAGCAGGGTAAGTTCAGGGAAGATCTCTATTACCGTCTCAGCACAGTGCCTATCCGCGTGCCTGCACTGCACGACCGCAAAGAAGACATTCATTTATTATTCAGAAAATTCGCAGCCGACTTTGCGGATAAATATAAAACAGCTTCTGTTCAGCTGGACGAGGAAGCAAAAAACCTGTTAATTAACTATCCCTGGCCCGGCAATGTGCGTGAATTGAAGAATATTGCAGAGCAGATCTCGGTTCTTTCACAGGATAAGAATATCACCGCTAAAGAGCTCAGCAGGTTTTTACAGCCTTATTCCAGCAACCGCCTGCCGGCGCTTGCTCCGGGCAACAGCCATAACCAGGATTTTGCCAATGAACGCGAGATACTGTACAAACTTTTCTTTGATATGAAGAAAGATGTAACAGAACTTAAGCGACTGTTCCTTGAAGTGCTGCAAAACCCTTCAATGGCCCCGAAAGACGCTTCTTTCCTCAATGAGGTGAAAGAACTGAAATCGAATGAAGGCCTTCAACCATTCTTTATGCAACAACCGGCGATTCAGCCAGGCGCACAGACACAACCGGTGCTGATGCATAACAATAATAATGCAGGGCATGATGATATCCATGATCATGAAGAAGTGGAAGAAAGCCTGAACATCATGGACAAGGAAAAAGAACTCATCATAAAGGCCCTGAAAAAGCACAAAAGCAAACGCAAGGATGCTGCACTCGATCTGGGCATCAGCGAAAGAACCTTATACAGGAAGTTAAAGGAATATGATATTGATGAATAAACCCGGAGACAAAGAACATTACCGTATGCTTACCAAAAAAATTTCCACCAGAGTTTTATGTTCAACCGGGTTATTGGCCCTGCTGGCACTATTATTCACTTCGATCAATATCACCAGTTGCGGTGTTTATAAATTCAACGACATTTCTGTTCCCGACACAATTAAAACAGTAAAGATCACCCAGTTTGAAAACAGGGCTACTTATGTAAATCCTCAATTAAGCCAGCTTATCTCCGATAAGCTCCGCCAAAAGATTGTCAGCCAGACAAGATTGAGTCAAACCAATAATGATAATGCAGATTGGGTGATCAATGGCACCATCACCAATTATTCCTTCAGCACTTCGGGCATCTCCCAGGGCCAGGAAGCGACCAACCGTTTAGCCATTACAGTTCATATCGTGCGCCTGGATACCAAAAGCAATGAAACAAAAGAGTATGATGTAAGCCGCAACTTCGAATTCAAAGCTTCACTATCTATACAACAAGCCGAATCCCAACTAAGGGATGAGATGGTGAGAGGGGTTACGGATGATATTTTCAACAGGCTCTTCTCCGACTGGTGATAACACGAATGCTGCGAATAAGCTTGAGGTAAGGTATCGATTTGGTTTCAGCCGCCAATTACACAAATGGAACACTTTGTTTTGGATAGTTATTAAAAATGGCAAACAACCATATATTATCAGGAGTTCGCTCTCATTTATATAGGTGTATTCGTGTAATTGGCGGCTGAAACCAAATCGATACCTTACCTCAAGCTCATTCGCGTTAATTAGTGTTAATCCCTATCTTTGAGGTTCATTCTGCATGAAGAAAGCTATTAATCAATTAACGCATGCCCTTACAGGGAAAGAAGATATCGGGGAATGTTCCGAGAATGAATTGCGCCAGATGGTGAGGCTTTATCCTTTTTTTTCGCCAGCTCATTTGTTGCTGGCGAAAAAGGTGAAAGCAGACAGGTCTGAAGACGCAGCAGCAGTTGCGCAAAAAGCTTCACTTTACTTTTCTAATCCGCTCTGGTTTGATCAGTTGTTGAATGAAACAGGTGTGACAGAGCAATTGGTTACTGAGACAGTGCCAGGGGTAATACATGATACTATACTGGAGAGCCCTGCTACAGAAGAAGAGGTGGTGGAGCAAATAAACAGCCAGGACAACGTGCCGGTTCCGCCAGTTTCCGTGCATTCTGAAGAGGCCATTTTTGACAAGGCTGATGAAACGGAAGATGAGCAGGTGGCAGAGCAGATCAGTGAGATACCCGGTAAGGAAGAAGAGTCCGTTATTGGCCATGTGGAACAGCCCCTCATTCTTCCTTCCCTGAAAATTGAACCGCTTGATGAGAGTAAGATGGAACTGACCTTTGAACCCTATCATACCGTAGATTATTTTGCTTCCCAGGGAATCCGTTTCAGGGAAGAGGATAAACCGAAAGACCGGCTTGGCCATCAGCTGAAAAGTTTTACAGAATGGCTGAAGACACTTAAGAAACTGCCGCCTTCCCAAATTCCCGTTACAGCTACCCGGCAGGAAGAAAAAAATGTGGAGCAAATGGCACAGGTTTCCATTACAGACCGCGAAGTGGTGACAGAAGCCATGGCCGAAGTATGGGAAAAACAGGGCAATGCCGTAAAAGCCCAGGAGTTATATGAAAAATTAAGTTTGCTCGATCCCTCCAAAAGCTCTTATTTTGCAGCCAAAATAGAACACTTAAAGCAATTGTGACATGACTATCTTATTTGTGATACTGGTAATCCTGGCGGCTGTAGTATTAGGACTTATCGTATTGGTACAGAACCCCAAAGGTGGCGGCCTGGCAGGTAATATCGCCGGTTTCAGCAACCAGTTCATGGGTGTAAAACAAACTACAGACGTACTGGAAAAAGGCACATGGATCTTTGCAGGCATTATCGGCCTGCTTTGCCTGATCTCTGCTTTCTTTATCAGAACAGGACATGGCGATGGTTTGCCAGACAGCATCAATAAAGCAACAGGCGCACCAGCCCCCCAGCAGGCAACTCCCCAGACACCTGCTAACACAGGCGCATTCCCTACTGCTCCCGATTCAACACCGAAATAATTACCTCAATTAATTATATTTCAAAACCCTGTCCCAAGACAGGGTTTTTTGTTTAATTTGTCCGTTACTATGAAACATGCATAATAAGATATTCATTTTCATACCGGATCAATGAATATCTACTATGCAGAATTCCATGTGGCCAAAGCAATAAAAGCATACAGATGAAAAAAAAGAGCATAACTATTGTTGCCGCAGCTATTCTCCTGATCGCCGTTTTTTTCGCCTGGAAATTCCTGGGCCCTACTGTCAGGGTCCCGGAGCGTAAATACCTTTATATCCGTACCGGTGCCAATTTTAATGATGTTACCGACAGCCTTGTAAAGAATAAGATCATTGCCGGCAAAACCTGGTTCAATCTCAGTTCCGGTATGGCAGGCTATAAAAATATAAAGCCCGGCCGCTATGAAATAAAGAAAGGCATGAGCCTGCTCGACCTTGTAAGGATGCTGAAGAATGGCAGCCAGAGCCCCGTCAGTTTTGTGATCACGAAAATAAGGACCAGGGAAGTGCTGGCACAGCGGATCGGACGCGCCTTTGAATGCGATTCCCTGGAAATGGTCAACTACCTGAACAATCCTGATTCATTGCGCCAATTCGGCCTTGATACCAATACTGTGATGATTGCAGCAATGCCATTCACTTACACACTGAAATGGAACACCACCCCTTCGCGCATATTCCGTGAATTCCATAATGCATGGACCACTTTCTGGACACCTGAACGTAAGCAATTAGCCGATAGCCTGGGACTTACCCCCGCCCAGGTATCCATCCTCGCATCCATCATTGATGAAGAAACCAATGCTGAAAGTGACCGGCCCAATATCGCCAGCGTATACCTGAACCGGCTGGCAAAAGGAATGCCTTTACAAGCCGACCCGACAGTGAAATTTGCTTTGCGGAATTTTGGCCTGCGGCGTATTTATGAAAAGCAATTGCTCACGGCTTCTCCCTACAATACATATGTCAACAAGGGCCTGCCACCCGGGCCGATTTGCACACCTGGCCTGGCCACCATGGACGCTGTGCTGCATGCCCCCAAAACAGATTATATCTACTTTGTGGCCAATCCCGCATTTGATGGCACGCATGTATTTACCAGCAATTATAAAGACCATATGACCAATGCCCGTCTTTATCAGAAAGAATTAAATAACCGCAATGTGAAATGAATTTCCCGAACCTGCTCACACGGATACGGAGAGAATTTATAACATCCGCACCTGTCAGTTTCCTGATCAGGAAAAGCAAGAAGATCATTCTTCCGGGCTTTCAGGGCATTCCTTTGTTTGATGTGATCCGTTTCTTTTTCAGACAGGCAAAAAAGACAGGGTTTACGGAAAGAGCGTCTGCTATTGCATTCAACTTCACCATGGCCATCCCTCCTGCCGTGATCTTCCTGTTCACATTGGTACCTTATCTTCCTATTTCAAAAGAATTCGTTCAGCAGATGTTTGGCCTGATCAGGGATGTGGTACCAGGTGAAAGAAATAATCATGGACTGATCAATTTTCTTTCAGATATTTTGAACAAGCCGAGGACCGGGCTTTTATCTACCGGTTTTGTTCTGGCCATGTTCTTCTCCTCCAATGCCGTGATGGGTATCATGCGTTCTTTTGATAAAGACTATATAGGTTTCAGAAAGCGTAAGGGACTTAATCAAAGAGGTATGGCCCTCCGGTTAACGTTCATCCTGTTCATTCTGCTCTTTATTACCATCATTGCACTGATCATGCAGGGTGCTGTGTTGCGATGGATGGGTGTGACCAATGAAACCGTGATCTCCCTGATCCATAACCTGCGCTGGGTCTTTATCGTGCTGATGTTCTTTTTCTGTATCTCTTTTATTTACCGGTATGCGCCGGCCATGCACAAGCGCTGGAAACTCATCAATCCCGGCTCCATCCTGGCCGGTTTCCTGATGATCGCGTTCACAGCAGGCTTTTCCTATTGGGTCAGCAATTTCTCCAACTACAATGAGCTTTACGGGTCTATCAGCACCGTGCTGATCCTGATGTTGCTGATTTATTTTAATTCACTGGTGTTATTAATTGGTTTTGAGCTGAATGTAAGCATCAATTCCCTGAAGTATGAAGTGGATGAAAGGAATAAAAATCTGGCAGGCGGGCACCATAATGCATAATTTTTGCGGAAATTTGATGTATAACCTCAAACCAAATTGTCATGAAAAAAATACTCATTGCCGCCATCCCTCTCGCAGCAATAGCCTTTATGGCATTCCGGACTGCAACAGACCCTCTTCCCATTGGATCCAGCCTGCCTAACGCTGATGCGAAGATGAAAGACATCAGCGGTAAAGAAGTATCCTTTAAGGATGCGATGAAAAAAAATGGGTTAATGGTAATGTTCAGTTGTAATACCTGCCCGGTTGTAAAGAAATACCAGGGCCGTACCCTTGAAGCAGCTAAGCTGGCCAGCAGCCAGAATATTGGGGTCATACTCCTCAACCCGAATGAAGCTTCCAGGAATGAGGGCGACTCCTATACTGATATGCAGGCTTATGCCAAAGAGCAGGGCTACAACTTCAGCTATGTGGTTGACAACAATTCTGCCATGGCCGATATTTTTGGCGCTACCCGCACCCCTGAAGTATTCCTGTTCGACAAAAACAATAAGCTGGTTTACCATGGCGCTATTGATGATAATGCCAATGCAGCCGACCAGGTAACAAGGAAGCATCTGAGCATTGCCATTGAAGAATTGGTTTCTGGTAAATCCATCGCAACACCCACCACAAGATCTGTGGGATGTGTTATTAAAAGGGTAAAATAATTATTCCTGAACAGAGCTGGTCGGGACCGGAGCCGGAAGCCTCTTCCCGCTGTTTGCCGCCCCGGCCCTGATTTCAGAGAATAACTGGAATAGTGCATTAAGAGCCGGTGTCTCCTCAATGTTGAGGAGACACCGGCTCTTATATTCTTTAAACTCGTATGGAATTTCTCAACGCTGGCATCTCCTATTTACCGACACATCTATTCATCACCCAAAATCACGCTTATGCTATCCCCCGTAATGATCAACCGCCTTATCATTCTCGGTTTTATGGTGCTTGTAGGTTATGCCCTGGCAAAAAGCATCCAGTCTGGAAGCTGGCTGGGATTATGCCTTTGCA
Organism: Sphingobacteriales bacterium 44-61; assembly: GCA_001898405.1. GTDB lineage: Bacteria > Bacteroidota > Bacteroidia > Chitinophagales > Chitinophagaceae > Terrimonas_A. Next base: position 247,536 of record MKTW01000012.1, on the reverse strand, counting down.
TTACAAGCCTGGGAGCCGGTATTTATTTCCTGTACCTGCTGGCCAGGGTGAAGCAGGAAATGGAAGCAGAAGAAAACAGGTAGGGAAGCCAACCCCCATTAAAGTATAGCCATGATTTCTTTTTCCAACTCTTCTTCCGTCAGCTCCTCTTCGAGGAGCCGGCGGTAAGATTTTGTATTGTTTACAAATAATGTGGCTGGCATAGCCCCGGACCACTTAGGGTCTATTTTCGGACAGAAATAATCTGCATTGGTCTCATCAAGCCAAAGCACCTTGTTTTGCAGTTTCCTTTTTGCTACAAAACTGTCCACTTTCACCGGGTAATCATCCTCCATATCAAGGCTTACAAATACCACCGTAAGGCCCTTCTCTTTATATTTTGCACCAAGCTTTTCAAAATGTGGCATCTCTGCAATACATGGCTTGCAATAAGTAGCCCAGAAATTAATAATAAGAGGCGTCCTGCTCTCCGTAATCATTTTCTCCAACTCCGTAACTTTTACCTTCGCTACCTTCTGCGCCATCACAAGCCCACTGCCAAGCAAGAGCACACAACCAAAGAATAATTTTTTCAGTTCCATAACCTATAATTAATGTAAAAACTATTCGCTACCCCCGGCTTACGATTCCTGGCCCTCCTTCCAACCCCTCCACTCATCCATCAGCTTCTGATACCTCTCCTCTCCCATCCTCGCCTGATCATACTGCCCTGCATTATTCTTTTGCCTGAAAGCTTCATACAAAGTTACAGCACAAGCCACGCTGATGTTCAGCGAACGGATAATGCCCACCTGGGGAATGATGAAATTACCATCAGCTACAGCCCTTAGTTCATCACTTACACCGGCATGTTCATTGCCAAATACCAATGCGATGCTTTCAGTGAAATCAATAGCATGTAAACTTACAGCATCGCTGCTGAGATGGGTTGTTAAAATGCGTTTGTACTGCTTGCGCAATTCAGTAACACAGGCGTCCAGGTTGTCAAGCTGATGAATGGTCAGCCATTTGGCAGCACTGGAAGAGCTGCGGCTTCCCCATTTTTTGTGGCGGGGAATACGTGTATTGAGAATATAAATGTCCTGCACGCCTATGGCATCGCAGGTACGCATAACAGCAGAAATATTGTGAGGGTCAAATACATTCTCCAGTACGATCGTAATATCCGGCTGACGATGGGATAAAACAGCTTCAAGCCGGGCCTTTCTTTCAGGGGTCATGTGGCGAAATTAGGAAAAGCTTGTTATTTGCTGGTTGATGGGCGTTGACCGATGGCCGAACAGCCGATGACGGTTAATACGCAGGGACAGAACCAGCAGTTCCTTTTCCCTTGTCACCCCGGACCAGGTTTAGTACAGTTGCTGCTATAGTTCGTTAAGATCCGGGGTCTCCCCCATCTGCAATATTTTCCAGGCAGTAATGGTTTACAGATTCGAAGCAAGTGCAGCGCGGGGAGACCCCGGCTCTTATATTCTTTAAACCAGTAAGCGATCTGAACCTGGTCCGGGGTGACAATGGAGGAGGAACTACTGATTCCGGCTGGCGTAAAAATTCGGCCATCGGCCATTCGAACATCGGTCAGGGATCAACGGACAACGACCAACACCCAAACGGGTTTTTACTAAAATTTACTTCCTTCAGACACTGATACTTAGATCATAACGATTGTTTTTTCTATCTTTCAGCCCAGTTAACCAAGCCAGTAACTATGAAAAAAGCTATCAAGAAGACTTTAAAGATCACGGGAATTGTTTTACTCGTACTGATCGCCGCTGCTTTTATTATTCCGATCGCTTTTAAAAAGCAGATCACTTCACTAGTTAAAAAAGAGATCAATAAAAGCCTGACCGCTACAGTGGAATTCAAAGACGTAAGCCTTTCACTGTTCCGTCATTTCCCGAAAGTATCCATCAGCCTTGATGAACTCTCTGTAACCGGTACCAACGAATTTGCCGGCGATACCCTGGTATCTGCTGCCAATATTGACGTATCGGCCAACCTGATCAGCGTGATCAAAGGCAAGGATATCAAAGTGTCTGGTATTTACCTGGAATCGCCCCGCATACATGCACTGGTGAATAAAGATGGGAAAGCCAATTGGGATATCACAAAGCCGTCTACCGATACTTCTGCTTCTGCTGACACATCGGCCTCTGCTTTTAAAATGAGCCTGAGCAAATATGCCATCCGCAACGGATATATCTATTATGAAGATAAGACAGCCGATATGAGTGCAGAGATCAGCGGCCTCAATCATGAAGGCAGTGGCGATTTTACGCAGGACCTTTTCACCCTTTCCACACAAACCAAGGCAGATGCAGTCAACTTCAATTATGCAGGCATCCCCTATCTCGTCAAAACGCAGACAGATGTGGATGCAGACATCGTGGTTGATAATAGAGCCAGCAAGTACAGCTTTAAAACGGAAGACATTAACCTGAATAACCTGAAACTTTCTGCAGATGGTTTCTTTCAATTAGTGAATGACAGCACCTATAATATGGATATCAATTTTAAATCACCTTCCAATGATTTCAAGGATATCCTTTCCCTGGTGCCCGCAGTTTATAAAAATGATTTTGATAAAATCAAGACCAGCGGCAGTGCTGCTTTTAACGGTTTTGTAAAAGGTACTTACAGCGCTACCCAACTTCCGGCTTACGATGTGAACCTGGAAGTGAAAGATGGTTTTTTCCAATACCCTGATCTTCCCAAGCCTGTAAAAAATATCCAGCTTTCCCTGCAGGCCAGCAATAAGGACGGACAACTGGATAACACGGTCGTGAACCTTTCCAAAGGGCATCTTGAAATGGACAATGAACCATTCGACTTTCGCTTTATTTTCAAAAACCCGCAAACTGCGCAATATATAGATGCTGCAGCAAAAGGAAAACTGGACCTTTCGCAGGTAACTCAATTTGTAAAACTGGAAGGCAATACCAAACTCGCAGGTATTGTAGGCGCAGATATTTTTGCGAAAGGAAATATGTCGGCACTCCAAACACAACAGGGAGATTTCTCAGCAGGCGGCTTTCTCGATATACAAAAGCTGTTCTATTCTTCCAGCGCATTCCCTCAACCGATACAAAACGGCAATATAAAAGTGCAGATCGCTAACAGCGGCGGCATAGCAGATAATACAGAAATAGTGATCCCTTCCGGACATATTGAAGTGGGTAAAGACCCGGTTGATTTTACCCTGCAATTAAAAAGGCCTATGTCTTCTATCGATTTCAACGGCACGGCCAAAGGAAGCTTTAACCTCGACAATGTAAAGCAGTTCGTTCAACTGGAACAAGGCAGTTCTGTTACAGGCCTGCTTGATGCCGCATTGAGCTTTGCAGGAAATAAAACCGCTATTGACAAGGGAGAATATGATAAGATCAGCTTATCCGGTACCACTAACCTGAATAAGTTTAAATACGTATCTAAAGATTATCCCGGTGGTATCGGCATCAGCACAACACAACTGACTTTTAATCCAAAAACTGTTGCGCTTAACAATCTTGCCGGTAATTACCTGAACTCCAATTTTACCGCGAACGGCGTGTTGAATAACCTGATCGGTTATGCCCTGAAAAATGAACCCTTGCAAGGCACAGTAAATGTGAATGTGGACAAAATGAACCTGAACGACTGGATGGGCACAGATACTGCTTCTGCCGTGGCTGCCAATGCCAGCAGCACTGCTGCAACAAGCTCTGCTCCTTTCCTGGTGCCTGCAGGACTTAACCTGACATTGAATGCAAAAGCAGGACAGGTCACTTATGATAAAGTAAACTACAATAATATCAATGGCACCCTGGTGCTGAACGATGAAACGGTAAAGCTCCAGAATGTGCAGGCGGATGCCCTGGAAGGAACAATGAATTTCAATGGTTCCTACTCCACCAAATTGAATAAAAAAGATCCGGCCGTATCACTCAGTTATGATATCAAGGATATTGATATTCAAAAAGCATTTCTTTCCTTCAATACCGTAAAACAGCTAATGCCGGTTGCCCAATTCCTGGCAGGCAAACTGAACTCACAGCTAACCGTAACAGGAAACCTCAACGGCAACATGATGCCGGAGCTAAGCAGTCTTACAGGAAAGGGCACGCTGCTGCTGCTGGAAGGCGTATTAAAGAAATTTGCACCACTGGAAAAGATCGCCAGCACCTTGCAGATACAGGAATTGCAATCCATTACGCTGAAAGACATCAAAAACTCCATCGAGTTTGCCAATGGTAAAGTGCTGGTAAAACCCTTTACGGTTAAAGTAAAAGATATCGAAATGCAGATCGGGGGCACGCATTCCTTTGATCAGTCGATCGACTATATCGTAGCCATGAAAGTGCCGCGCAAATACCTGGGCACGCAGGGGAATAACCTGATCAACGGGTTGGTGACACAGGCTAACAACAAAGGTGTCGCGGTCAAAGTGAGTGATATGATCGACCTGAACATCAAAATGGGCGGCAATATCAATAATCCGACCATTAAGACCGATCTGAAAGAAGTGGCCGGCGATGCAGTAGCTGATCTCAAGCAGCAGGCACAGGATTTCGCACAGCAAAAAATTGACAGCGCCAAACAAACGATTAAGGACTCTGTAACAGCTGTGAAGGACCAGGTGGTGAGCGATCTGAAAGATGAATTGAAGAACAAGATACTGGGCAATAAAGACACCACTCAGAAAGCCAACACGCTGGACAGTACAAAAACCAAAGCCGGCGATAAGATCAAAAACACGTTGAACAACCTGCTGAAAAAGAAAAAGGAGAACTGATTAGTTGCTCCTTATAGCCGCACGGGCACTGCTTTGTTTCGATTGCTGTTCGGTAAGTGCTCCATTCTGAATGAATTTGATCATTTCAGTAGCAGGAGTAGTGCCCGGTAAACCTGTCAGCAACACTGTATAAAGTTTGTTTTGTTCAACAGTGATAGTACGGTCTGCATCAATCGTGCTGCCATTGGCAATATCGATACTCACCTCCCCCGGAGCGATGGCAACAAAATCAGCAACAAAACCAAAAGCCGGTTGCTGGTTCACTACGTTTGTTCCACCTGTTGCAATAGTAACGGTAGGCCTGGAAGAATCCGGAATAGCATTGATATAACGGATATAGGACTGACCTGTAGCCGTCAGGGTATCAAAGTTATCGTGCACGATCACATTGCGGTAATTGCTGTTGGCACCTATCGTAAAACTGGAATAATATTTCTTCGGTTCAAGATTCGCTGAAGCTGTTGCGATCGGTTCTGAAGAAGAAGTGGAGCTATAGGCATCTAATGTACGGTTGCCGGCATATACAGACAGGTAACCGCCTGTATAGTTGGTATAAGGCAAGGGGAAATTGGTAAGATTACTTCCATTCAAAGTAAGAATAAGCGATGATTGATCAGGGGCCAGGTTAAAAGCCATTAAACCGGCGACCGGAACGTTTTGATTATCGTCGTCATTCAGTTTGGAACATGACAGCATCACTGCGCTGCCTGCAAGCACTAATGAAATGGACAGGATCCTGGAACGGAAAACAGGGAACAATGGTTTCATAATACAACTCCTTTTTTGGGGTTAAAACAAATGGGAGCAGTATAATAGTTTGGCTGGCGCCACCGGAAAATAACAGCGGCGTAGAATTATAAGAGTTGCAAAATTAATTCCAGATCAGTTATAAGATCGTTAAAGAAGATATAAGGATTAAAAGAACAGTTACATATAAATAGAAAAACAAATCTCTTATTCATTCAAAAGTTTGTCCACTTCTTCATTGAATTCCTTTACAAAATCGGTAAAATATTTACCTGTGGCAGGCCCTGTATAGCCGGTATGGATCCTGGCCACTTCACCTTTTTTATTAATGAATAAAGTAGTGGGAAAAGACAGGAAAGCATTCAGTGAAGGCAATGAATTGGCTACATACTGTTTATCAGCCGGTCCACCGAAAACCTGGTCATACTTTATATCAAATTTCTGACCGAAGCGACCGATTGCTTTACGCGCAAAAGCCGTATCATTTTTTCTTTCATAATAAATGGTGACCACTTCTACGCCACGCTTATTATTTTGCTTATACCAGGGAGAAAGAAAAGCAGCTTCATCCATGCAATTGGGGCACCAGGTGCCGCTGATGGCAACGATCACTACTTTCCCTTTGTATTTGGCATCAGTAAGAGAGACCTGTTTTCCCTTCAGATCGGGAAAAGAAAAATCAAACCTGCTGTATCCCTTTTTCAGATAGGTCAGGGAATAAAGATCAGGCAGCGTAGCATCTTCATTATATTTTCCGGCAAATGACTGTGAGCCGCGCACTCCTATCTGTTCACCGGAAATAGTTCCATCAGCATTAAAACTTCCTTTATAATAGGAAGGGCTTGAACCGATAAATGAAGAAAGATAAAACTGGTTACCGTCTACGATACCTTCCAGGTATCTTGAATCGCCGGTAACGCGCAGAAAGGTCGCTGTCAGTTTATTTCCTTCTTGCGTAAACAGTCCTATCGTGCTATCGGATTTACCAAAAACAATATCATAAGTACCGGAAAGATCTCCTGCTGGTTGCCGGGTACCTTCACTGAACCGGTAAGCTTTTCCCTGCTCTGCTCTTACACGAATGGGTGAACCGCTTCCATCCTGCTTATGCAATACACCTTCGAGCGTATTGTCTTCAATCCTGAAAGCAAGTTCATTATCAAACTGATCAAGTGAAATAAACAGGGAATCATTCCTGCTGGTAAGTCTTCCGCCATCAAACTTCTCTGCAGCATTCAGGAAATACACTTTAGCATCCTTGATCGATTTCCCCTGTATCTCGAAGTTGAAAGGAACTTCCACTCCTTCACGGATCAGGAAAACGCCTCTCCATTTGCCAAATGGCGTAAACGCTGACCCTGCGTTGAGTGTAAGCGCAGGCAGGAACGCAAAGAGAATTGCAATAGCAGAAATGATCTTTCTCATTTTTAAAACACCGGTTTTAGTGACCCAGTAAAAAGTTTAAAGGTTTAAAAATTGAATACCTGTCCTGGCTTCAAATATCAAAAATGAAGTCATGGCTCAATTTTAAGCCTTAATCAATTGATTTGTCTTATGGCAAACGTTTGCGTAACCGTTCATTTAAAACGTTAAAAGATCAACAAGCACTATAGAACATCTCCGGCATTGTTGAACTTTGTGGTGGATCATTTGCAGAGTTAAATTTAGTCCACTAAATTTGTAGACAAAGGAAGTGAATAAAAGTATTTTTTCCAAAAAATTGTTATTACCTGAATAAACCAATAATTGCTATTGATCGTACTTATACCGCTAAAAACAAACCAATGCTTCTACTCAAGTCAACACTCGCCGCTTTCTTATTTCCATTGCTGGCGTTCTCTCCTGCTCAGGAGACCCGTACTAAAAACCCGGTTGAAATAAAAGGAATTGTTGTCAGTGCTGAAACCGGCAAACCTATTCCCGGTATTTATCTTTTTGTGACGGAAGGCGAAGAAGAAGCGCTTACAGATGCAAAGGGTGAATTCAGGATCAGGACATGGAGGCCATTGCCGCTGGTGCTGACCAGTCAGAATACAGATTACCACACAGTGCGGTTAAAGATCAATCAGGCATCTGGTACCATAGCGGTAAAACTCCGGAGAAAATAGGGTGTTTACACCCTAAGATAATTGTTTATAAATCCTGCTTTATATTCTTGAAAATTAATGCATATACTTAATTTTGCCCCTGATCGGGCATAAGCCCCTTTGAGAGAGTTATCAACGTATTGCAGTTATGGCCAAAAAAGTAGCAGGCCCAAAGAAGCATGTTTGGAAAACGCCGCATGGGCATTCACCTTTATCCGTTATGTTCAATTCGATACATCCGGTTTCCCGGGAGGCGATTGCCTGTATTGATGAGCAGACTTATCCAGTACAGGTAGCAAGAGGTAAATACCTCATCAAGCCGGACCATCTTACCGAGCCTCATCTTTACCTGATCGTAAAAGGCGTGATCAGGGCTTTTATCAAAGAAGAGGGAAAGGAGATCACCACCTGGATCAATGAAGAAAATGAAATAGTGACATCCATCCGGAATCTCGGGTTAAATCATCCTTCTCCCGAATATCTGCAGGCCATCGAGAACTCATCCCTGATCGCCATGCCTTATAGCCTGGTTGAATACCTGTATGAGAATTTCCCTGAGTCTAATATAGTAGGCAGAAAGATACTGGAAGATAATTACCGCGGTGCCGAGGAAAGGGCCTATATCTGCCGTATACCTTCGGCTGAAAAAAAGTATCAGCACTTTATTAAAACCAGGCCGGGGTTGGTCAACCGCATTTCACTGAAGTACATCGCTTCCTACCTCAATATGACCATTGAAACACTGAGCAGGGTCAGAAGCCGGTTGGCCGAGTAGATATCCGTTGACATTTATCAAAAAAAAGAGAGATTTCACTCAGCCCCCCTCATTGCTCCAATCCGCTGTAACCCTTGACTGTTAAGCATTACAGATTAATAATCTACTAAAATACGCGGTAACGGTCTTCCAGAGGGTAATCTCTTACCAAATACGCTTATTAGCAATTTATCGTTCTTTTGCTGTACCAATACTTGTGAACTAACCCAATCCTGCTATGAGATACCATTCTTTACATTCCTCGCCAAGCAGCTATTCATCCCGGAAACTCCGCATCAGCTATTCGCCCAACAACACTCTTCTCAGTTTTTTTGCTATGCTGGTAAGAAGTCTATCCAGGAAAAATTCCACTAAAAATTATATCGCTCAAGATTTTGCTGATTCACTATAATAGCCCCTGGTCAATGGGATTTCCCATTAACCGTTAAGCCCTATCCTCCACCAAAGAGAGTCCTGCCTGAAAAGGTGGGATTCTTTTTTGGGTGGTTCTGAATCTTTAGTTGGGGGTTGGGGTCAGAAGCCTACAGGAATTTATACCCTATTCCGGTTATTGGAACTGGGAGACAGGAATCTAAAACTGAAACAGCTCATGTAATTTATCCGCCACAGCTTTTACAAGCCCGGCATCAGGAACTGAGGATGAATTCTCTGCCAGTACAGCACGGTAATTTCTCTCTTCGTCAGGCTCAAAATAAACCTGTGCACCATTAATATTCACTACCATGCGATGGGTGAAACGGCTCATTTTATGAAACTCCGCTTCGAATTGTTTTTGTTCGTTATTATAGACCAGCTCAAGGATAAATGAGTCTACCATGAGAATTCATTTCCGTAAAATTGGAGTATTCTCTCAGATTAACCATGAGTATTTCAACCAGATTTACGTGAATTTTCTCCGTTTACTCAGTTTTTCGACTACTCACTAAGTGGTATTGTACAGCAACCTGCACTGTCGTATCCTTGCACTGGTTTTTCATAGGAAATTGGATTTAAACGGGGCAGGATGTCTATCCAGCCCTTTTTTATTACCTAAAAAGGATGTACAGGGTTTCTTATTTCCTATTCAGTGCGACTTATTTTGAGGATTTCCTTTATTTAAAATGCGACCTCAGCATCCAGGCCATCTTCTCATGTTCTTCCATCAGGCCGGTAATAAAATCGCTGGTACCTGCATCGCCATATTCATCAGCAAAAGGATTGACATTAGTACGGATAAATTCAATGATACTTTCATGATCATTCAGCAATTCCTTGATAAAGTCCTTGCTCGCATTATCCCTTTCACCCAGTTCACTGAGATGGGTCAGTTCAAGAAAACTTTTCAGCGTAGCCGGTGCATAGTGACCAATAGAACGGATCCTTTCCGCTACACTGTCCATGATATCATCCAACTGCTCATACTGGCTTTCGAAAAAAAGATGCATTGCATGAAAATCGGGGCCTTCAACATTCCAATGCGCATTCCTTGTTTTGGTATACAGCAGGAATTCATCTGCAAGTAATTTAGACAGCTGGGTTGCCACAGCCTTTCTGTTCTTTTCTGTGATGCCAATGCTTGTTTTCATTTTCTGTAATTTTATTACAAGTTAGTACAATTCACTGTTCAATCATCCATTTTTCACGATCACTTCGGGATTCACCGGGGAAGGTAATGGTTTGCCCTGCAAGCCTGCAATAATATTCTCAGCAGCCAATCTGGCCATCGCCTCGCGTGATTCCACAGTAGCAGACCCGATATGCGGAAGAATGGCCGTATTGGGCATTTGCAATAAAGGATTATCTGCTGCCATTGGCTCGGGATTGGTCACATCCAATCCCGCTCCCCATATTTTACCCGATTCCAATGCCTCCCGCAATGCTTCTTCATCATGAATACCACCTCTGGCCGTATTGATAAAGATCGCGTTTGGCCTCATTTTATCAAATGCACTGCTGTTGAACAATCCTTTTGTGTCGGGAGTAAGCGCCGTATGCACAGAGATCACATCGCTTTGTGAAAGCAATTCTTCAAATGAAACATAAGTTGCATTTAATTCCGCTTCTGCAGTTGGATTGGGCTTGCGGTTGTGATAAATGACCTTCATATCGTAAGCGCCCCTGCATCGTTTTGCCATTTCATAACCGATCTTCCCCAATCCCAGTATGCCGAGCGTTTTACCAGCCAATTCGATACCAAGATTGGCTACAGGATCATAATAATTCCATTGTCCTCTCAATATTTTCTTATGCAGGTGAAATGCTTTCCGCGATACGGCCAGCATCAGTAAAAAAGCGGTGTCTGCTGTAGCTGCGCTCAATACACCTGGCGTATTTCCGACCGGGATGCCCAAACGGGTGGCTGTTGCCACATCCACTTTGTCAAAACCAACGGAAAACAGGGCAATTACTTTCAGATGGGAACAGGCTTCCAGGAATTCTTTATCAAGATGTTCATGTCCTACGCTCAACAACGCATCATTATGCTTACAGGCCTGGATCAGTTCCTGCCGGGTCATATTTCTTCTTTCAGTGAATTGCGTGACCCGGTATCCAGCATCCTGTAATAATTCCAATGCAATACCAGGAATAACCCGGCTAATAAACACGTTCATAATCGTTCAGTCGTTTTTATTCACTCATTTGACGCTTTTCTTTCCCCTAACTGGCTATAATAGTGACCAGCCGGGAAAATAATGCCAGATCAACTCTTTTTTTCAACCGGCACCAGGCGAAAGATATAACCGGGATTTTCCACCGAAATATAAATGTATCCATCAGGCCCCATTCTTACATCACGCATACGGCCGACATTCTTCAACAGCATTTCTTCTTTTACCGGTTTCCCATTTCTGATAATGGAGAGATTCAGGTATTTAAACCGGAGCGAACCCGTGAGCACGCCGCCTTTCCAGGCCGGATAACGATCGCCCGTAACAATGGCCATGCCGCTTGGTGCGATAGATGGAATCCAGTATACCACTGGCGGCTCAATTCCCTTCATTACTGAACGGGGAGAAATAACCGTACCATTATAATTAATACCATAAGTGGCAACCGGCCAGCCATAATTGGCCCCTTTCTTTACCAGGTTGATCTCATCTCCTCCCCTTGGGCCGTGTTCGTTTATCCATAGCAATCCTGTTGCCGGATCCAATGCCATACCCTGCGGATTGCGGTGCCCATAAGAATAGATGGACGCTCTTGCATTTTCCTGGCCTGCAAAGGGATTGCCGGCAGGAATGCTTCCATCATCTTTAATGCGATGTATTTTCCCCAGATCATTCGCCAGGTTTTGCGGGTTTGCTTTTTCATTGCCTCTCTCTCCTACAGAAAAATACAGGTGTCCTTCTTTATCAAACACCATTCTTGAACCATAGTGATGACGCGTGCGCGAATAAGGCAATGCTTCAAAAATATCCTGCTGCTCTACCAGCTTATCCCCTTCCAGTTTTGCACGCATGATAGCAGTGGTGGAATAAAGGCCTGAATCCGTTCTTTTATAAGCAGAATAAGACAGGTACACCCATTTATTTTCGTTGAAAGCCGGATGAAGCACCACATCCATCAATCCTCCCTGCCCTTCTGCCAGCACCTGCGGTGCACCCTGCACTGTTTGCAATGAGCCATCTGGCAGGCGTTTATATAATTTCCCCGACCTCCCTGTGATCAGCATTTCATGGTTGGGCAAAAATGCCATGCCCCAGGCAATATCATTATTGAGGCGGGCAATGGTATCGAGCCGGATATTCATTCCGGCAGAAGAAAAATAATTGGTGGCCGGTTTTGCATTGAACTGGTATCGCTCCACATTGACAATCCCTTTTTGTATGTATTCTACCAGCTCATTGATCTCCTGATCGGTAAAAGCTGTATCAAATGAGGGCATTCCCTCATCAGGATAGCCTTGCTTGATGGCTTTGAACAGGTCAGGGCCGGCTTGCCCATGCCTCCAGCGGCGGTCTACAAAAGCATCCATTTTTTCACCGTGACAGCTTGCGCAGAAACTGGCATAGTTGCGTTCTGCTCTTGCAGAATCAGTCAACTCGAGATTTGTTGCAATCGTGCCGGTCTTTTCTTCTGAAAAAAGATCAAATAAAAAGAAAGAGGAAGCAAGACCCGAGAGTATCATTAAATACCTGAACATATCGGATTATCAATTTTCCTCAATATTATTCCATTTATGGATGCAACGGGTATTAATAATGTTAATGGCCAATAACACTGACCGGCGATCTCATTCGCTCACTAATTAATGAGCAGTTATAAAAAAAGCCGGGCATTTTGCCCGGCCTGGTTGCAACAGCATTTCTTTTCTCGCCTCTTATGATTATTTTTTTATTATCCGCAATTGATCGAGCATAGCCTGGTTCACCTCCTCATTCATATTTTCATTGGCAGGCAGGTATTCAATAGTAAGGACATGTTCGCCTTTTGTTAAGTGGACCTGTACAGCATTGCTCCAGCCCCAGTTGCTCCACTCCCCTTTTCCCCGTTGCGGGAAAACAAAAGCAGCTTTTGATCCATCGTCTATACGCAGGTTGCGGACAGCACATTTGTTTTCCGTATTCACCGGCCCATTGCCGTTGGCATAACGGATATCCACTGCATAATCGCCTTCTTCCTTTATTGATACAGGGATTTGGATAACCGTGTTTTCTTTCACTCCTGTTTCCACGAATCCCTTACCGGAAAATCCTTTGTAAGCATAAGCGGCCGGCGCAGCAAAATTCTCCATTTCATACAGGCTTATAGCTGCTGAAGGGATCAGTTCCAATGGCTCGCTCGCAAAAGAAGCAATTCCATTTTTATCCACGGCGATCACCTGGTATTCTCCGTATTCTTTATTCTTTGCTTTAAACTCAGTAGCCGCTGATTCCTGTACCAACCGGCCGTTCATAAACAGCCTGTATTTTACAGCACCTGCCACAGGCGGCCAGAACAGTACTGCCTCTTTTCGCATAAGTTTCGGTGCGGCAGGTGAGAACATGACCGGCTGGCGGTTAACGGAGCCTGATGCAGGACTCCTGTTAGCCATTACAATGCTGACCTGGTGCACCCCTTCCATGCTTGAAGAAAATTCATGCGCAGCAACAGGTTTACCATCGATCATAAAAGAGCTAATCTCATTTCCGTATCCTTCAATCGTAATGTTCAATACAGCTTTCCTGTAATGAAAATTTTCCAGGCGGCGGGCCCCTTTGAGTGCTTGTGGCACAAACGGACGGAATACCAGCTTATCTTCTCCAAACTGGATCCCAAATAAAATACGGTGAACAATGCTGATATTGCCGGAAAGGCTCCAGAGCATATTGCTTGAATTGATCTGCGTACCGGAGTAATCACCATTTTCTGCTACAAAATTTTCTTTATTGGTTGCAAATAAAGCCGCAGGCCGGTAAATAGCCGCAATGCTTTCCATCACGGATTTTTCATTGCCGGCCATAGCTCCTGCCCATAGCCAGTATGCCTGCACAAAGGGCCAGACTGCATTATTATGATAGGGCGGGATATTGGGGATCTGCGGATAGATGCAGGAAATGCCATAAGGGGTTACAGGAGCATGCGCCACCAATTGTTTCTGCTTTTCTTCATCTGCTATACCGAATACCACACAAAGTGCTTCGCCCAAAGCTTCGGCACGGGGCGAAACAAGTTTATTCTTCCGTCCATACACATACTGGGCATAATACCGTTGAGAGGGCAACCATAATTTTTCATTAATGGCCTTTTTTATCCGGCCGGCAATGGTTTTGTATTTATCTGCTGCCTGCTGATCATTGAGCAGCGCTGCCATCCGGGATGCTACTGTATTGGCCTGGTAATGCACTGCATTGGTGCCAAGATTTTCCGACTCAAAGATGTCAGCCGGCTGCATCCATTTAGGATAGGTCTGTTCCCGCCAGTCGAGAAAAGAAGACTCTCCTTTTACCAGCCCGGTTTCTTGATCATAAATATTCTGCAGATCGTCTTCAATGGAATTTTTAATGACGGTATATGCTTCCTTCAGCCAGCCGTTATCTCCGGTCACTTTATATAATTCCCAGGCAGCCACTGCCCAGATCATGCGATCGGTGCTTATGGGCCATGCACCGCCTGTACCTGTATCCTGTATGATCTTTTTCTTCTTATTCACTTTCCGCATCAGGCTGTAGCGGGCTACTTCCGGCTGCAAATGAGCCATGGAAAGAATGATGCTGTAGCTGACATCCCTTGTCCATACACCTGCCCATTCTTTGCCTGTACGGAAAGTGCTGTCAGGTTCCACCGCTTTTATCATTTCTTCCAATGCCATATTGTAAAGGGCATCGGACAATAGATAAGTAGACTGGTAACGGGGAAAAGCAGACAGGTCTTTTTCCAGTTTCCAATGCGAGAGCGTTCTTTTTTCTTCTTCTTTTATATTCATCGCAAGTGTGGTCTCATAAATCCCATCTCCATCATCATCCTGCAATTTCAATTCAGGGTGGTTCACGAGATTGTCAAAATCCCAGATAAGCGGAGCTGAACTGCCCGCCACATATACCCCTTTAAAATCTTCTTTGTAAATGCGGCTGCCGTCAAAGCATGTATAAAACCCTTTTGTTTTAAATTCATTCATTACACCACGCATATCCAGTCTTATCTTCAACCGGGCTCCGGGTTTTAAATAGCCCGCAGGCTGGGGATTCTTTTCCTTCAAAGGTTTTCCGAATACGATCAGGGGCGTTTCGGAATACGAAGAATTTGTTTCGCAATTGAAATGATGGTCAGTACCACTGGTCATTTCATTGTCTTTCCCGTTAATGCTGAACTTGAAAGAAATAGCAGGCGATTTGAACTCATTGGCAGGACTGCTGTAATCTGAAACGATCTCCTGCGATGACAAAGCTTTTGCGCTGTACTTTTTCTGCACGATCCTGTCAGGGTAGAACGAATAAGCATCCGATTGCCATACCGGCCCCTGGGCTTCGGCATTATTTACTATGAAAGCTGTCATTATTAAAACAACAACTCCTTTCTTATATGAGTTCAAGAGGGAATTTAGCATAATTACAGATTAAATGCTGCTGCGGTTTTAATGTAGTTTACCTGGAGATCTCTACCTGCTTTTCTTTACCGTCTTCCGGCAGTCTCACATAGCAGATACCACTCTTTTCATCCCATGCCCAGCCTGTTTTCTGCAACACTTTGCCGGCAGTGGAATTGAACACAGTAAAAGATTGCGGCGAAACCAGTTTTCCGGCAATGGATATTTTGCCTGGTTTTGAAGAGAGATATATTTTCAGGACATAATCCCTTTTGCCCGGAGCTGTGTATCCGTTATTTTTCCGGGCTTCTGCATTGAATACATATTTATTCTCCAGGGTCTGGAAACTGAACTTAACCGAACTGGAAACATTCTCCAGGTAATTATTCGTTTCCCCATCATCTTCATATAATGTGAAGGAAGTTTGCTGACCTTCAGCAGCAGGATATATTTGTAACGTCAATGGATAATCCCTGCGTTCATGCACATACTGCATTACCGGCATCATGGGTATAATAGAGCCTTTTTTTACAAAGATGGGTATCCTGCTCAGCGGTGTTTTATAACTGATGGTTTGTTCGCCTTCATACATTGTTTTACCATCATTAAAATCGATCCACTCTCCTTCCGGTAAATATACTTTCCGGCTCTGAGCGCCTTTTTTAACCACAGGCGCCACCAGCAGTTCTTTTCCGAAAAAGAACTGGTCATCCACAGAAAAAGTTTGCGGATCATTGGGATATTCCAGCAAGAGTGCCCGCATAAGAGGCAAGCCTTTATCATGTGCTTCCCTTGCATAAGTGTAGATATAAGGGAACAACTGGTATTTTAATTCAATGGCTGCACGGCAATTCTTTTCCGCTTCTGCCCCAAACAACCATGGTTCAGCAGCGTTATCTCCTTCATGATGCGCGCGGCTCAATGGATTGAATACACCGAATTGCAGCCATCGCGTATATAATTCCGCCATCGCGGGATAATCTTTAATATCACCACAATAACCGGAAATATCAGTGGCCCAAAATGGAATGCCACCCATACCAGCCGACAAACCAACTGGTATTTGGTTGGCAAGCCTGTTCCATCCATCCAGTACATCATCGCCATTGCCACTGTCGCCCGACCAGCCAAAAGTGTAACGCTGCAGCCCTGCATAAGCAGCTCTTGTCATCTGGAAAATGCGTTTGCCGGGATTATGTTTTTCAAACTGTTCTTTTACCACTTTATCCCAGGTCAGTCCATACACGTTATGTATCTCATCATGCATGCCTGCATGATGCTTCATGAATAATCTTTCTGTAGCATCCTCGTTGCTCCAGGCAGGCTCGCCCATATCTGTCCAGAATCCTCTCACGCCGTCATTGATCGGTTTTTGCTGGTAACTGCCCCACCAATCGGCAACACCGGGTTTGGTAAAATCAACCACCCCGCAATTGCCACCCCAGGGCCAGGGCATATCATAACTCTTGCCTGTTCTTACATCTGTGGTAAAATATCCCAATGCATCAGCTTCCTTCCATTGTGCAGCCGTTTTTTGTGAGATCACCGGGTCTTGCGACACGATCATTTTAAAGCCCAGTGAATCAAGGTAACGCAACATCCCTTTGGGATTGGTATATCTTTCTTTGTTCCATTCAAAATTCTGCAGGCCCTCTGTCCAGCCAATATCCTGGTAAATGATATCACAAGGGATCCTGCGTTTACGGAATTCCGCGGCAACACTGCGGGCCAGTGGCTCATTGGTATACATGCCTCTCGATTGTGAAAAGCCCAGCGCCCATTCAGGAGGCATAATGGGTTTGCCGGTCAATTGCATGTATTGCTCAATGATCTGTTTATAATCGCTGCCATGAATAAAGTAATAGATCAATTCCCCACCTGGTGTTTCAAAGCTGTAATAATCTTCTGAGGCGGTTCCAAAACGGAAAACACTTTTATACGTATTATCAAAGAAGACGCCATAACGATAGCTGCTTAAAAAGAAGGGAATGCTTTTATACAGCGGGTCTTCATTGGGAGAGTAACAAGGCTTATCACTGTTCCACATCGTATAAGAATGGCCGCGACGGTTGAGAGGTCCTGATTTCTCTCCTAAACCAAAGAACTGTTCGTCGCTGCGAAGGGTTTTATATGCGATCAGCTTATTGCTGTCTTTCAGCAAGCCTTTATCCTGGTAATCACCCTGCAATAATTTCTGGTATTTATCAAAGATCTGCAGGCGGAAAGGCGCTTTATCAACGCGAACGCGTAAGCGTGAAGTGAAGATCTCATAAGATTCCGGGCGGTCTTCTACCTGTATCTTTCCCACATCTTCAATCGTTTCCTTTACAACAGCAAACGACTCATTATTTCTTTTGAACTCGCCTGAAGGGGCGTACCATACTTTCAGCATACTTCCTGAGCAAAACTTTATGGAGACCTTTGCGCCTTTGTCACAATTAAAGACCACGGTATTCCCTTCTATGGAAAAAGAAGCGCAATTGCCAGGCGATTGGGCATACCCACCCAATACAATAAAGAAAACGATAGGCAGTAAAAAAAATCTCTTCATAATAATTGTATGATCAATATTCTGCTACCAACATGTCCCAGTATTTCAGGGAAGGAAGCGTAAATGAAACCTTGTTGCCGGTTTGAGTAAATGATATGGCAGTAGCCACACCATTATTGAAATCAGGTGAAGCCACCCATAATTTTTTCACTGCACCCGATGCAGTAAAATCCAGGTCTGCATTCTCTATCAAAGCAGGCTGGGGCTGTGTAGCATGTGTATCCCGCCATTCCAGTGAATTGGCATTGGTAAAATTGAGCAGGTGCATTACCTGCCTGTTGCCAACCACTTTACCATTAATGGCTACTTTCCCGGTTGAGGCAGGCCAGTTGCTTAATGATAGTTTGCCATTGGTGCAAACCAGCGCAGGGCTATTAAAGCTACCGCCATCACGCAACAGGTTTTCATACGCCACCAGGAAATCATAATAGCGCAGCAGGGACACTTTCAGTTCATCCGGCATCTGCAGGTTATTATTCGGGAAATATTCCTTGCCTAATAAATGCTCGCCCAATTCAAGATGTGAGCCGCCAAAGGAAAATATAACTGCGTCGGCCAGCAACACTGCAGGAGTATTGAAATAGCCCGGATTGTCGGCATGCGCGTAATTCACATATGCAGCCAGCACTGTTTTTTTTGTATCACCGCTATAGAAATCATTATTGGCAATAATATTCGCCAGGTCTTCAAACTTTTCATTTGGGCTCCATACTTCGGTATACAAGAAATCGACCGGTGAGGCAGCAATACTGTTTTGCTGTCCGTATTGATTCACCGCATTCATCACCAGCCGCTTTGCTGGCGCAGCGTTTTTCATCGCCTGCAAAAAAGGCTTGAATGTAGCCGCCTGGTTGATCTGTTGACCAGCGAACGTATAAAGGCTTCCGCGATCGCCGAGAGCATCCACATGATAGCCATCAAAATCCAGCGCACCGTATACATCGGCATTCTTAGCAGCGAGATAATTTTGCCAGTTGGTATTACCTGCATCCACCACAAAAATATCGCTCTTGAAGAAGGGCTGTGGCAGATCATGCTTGTCTTTTTGTCCATGGCTGGCATCTTTATAAGCATACCATTCCTCTGCCACCCCATCTGCAGCTGCATCATCGAGAGCACCGAAAGCCAGGTTATAAAACATCGAGCGGATATTATTATCATGTGCTGCTTTGATATATCCTTTCAACGTAGAGAGATATACATCTTTATTGGAAATCTCTTTCCAGCTACTCTGTGGCGCAGCAGCCGTACCGGCCAGTGGCTTATGATGTTTATACAGCCAGTCGTAATATTGAATGCCATTAATATGGTGACGTGAAAGATTTTTGACCACTTTACCGATATCATCACTGCTGAGTTGCCCGAAATTGGTCAGGAAGCCATACCGTGGAAATCTTGCCCAGTCGGATGATACATCCACCGCCACACTTGCATGTATCTTTTCTTTATTCTCTACTATTTCGTACAGGTCAACAAGGTAACCGGTGAAATCGGCCGCAGGCGCTGTCCAGGTCCAGGAATTGCCGGACAAGGATGTTTCGCTGATGGTTTCATTCAAGTGCCTGTACCGTATTTTAATATTTCCCGTAAGAGGTTTATTCAGGGTAAACTGGATCTTTTCACCCGGTGCATACATTGCTTTGTCCGTATAAACAGTCAACGCGAAAGATGCTCCATAGGTGACAGGATCGTTCTTCGGTTCATCTCTTTTACATCCGGCTGTTATGATCAGCAAAGCCAGTAAACCACAGCTTATATATTTCATCCGCATCTGTTCTTTATTTATCATTAGGGTTTGATCAGGGTCTATTGCTTCACAATAGAAATGGTTTCATACAATTGGTTAATGGTGATCTTGTAATTACCTGCCTGTGCTATTTTCCATTTAAAATCGGGGCTGCCAGAAGCCACAAACTTCATCTGGGTGCTTCCTGGGCCGGAACCGTTGATCACCGGCATAAAATAATCGCAACCCCAGTTGCCTGTTGCCAGCGGAAATTTGAACTCCCCCACACTCATCGGCCCTGTATAAGTAAACTCATACGGATTACCAGCCACAGGGGTCATGGGTTGAGGGTTATCAATATTCCAGCCAGCAGGTGTTGCATCTCCCACCATCCAGATATTGGTATATGGCGTAAAAGGTTTTATCTGGATAGTCTGGTTTTGCAGGTCCAATTTAATCTTATATGGTCCGGGATTCGTGATCTGCCATTTATTATCCGGGCTGCCATTGGGTACGAGTTGAACAGAGGTTTCTGTGATTGCCGGGTGATTGGTCAGCGGCATGTAATAATCCGTACTGAAATTGCCTGTTGCAACCGGGATCTTGAATTCGCCGGCATTTAAAATTTCGTTATAGGTAAATACGAACATATTGGAAGAATCAACCCGCATTTCAGAGGGGTTATCTATATTCCAACCCGTAGGCACTGCATCACCCAGCATCCATAATCTCGTATAAGGCGGTGTATTCGCTGCTGTAACCGAAATCGTCAGGTTCAGCAGGTTTACGGTGATATTATACATCCCCTGGCTGATATTGGTAAACTTATCATCTGGTTCACTGTCTGATGTGCGGTAAATAAGATGGTCCACATCTGTTCCTTTATTATAGGAAGGCAGGAACTGGCCGAGGGTTGTAATGAATTTGAAATCACCAGCACGCAGCTGGCCCTGCCATGTAAATACGCCAGGTTCGCTAAGGCTCGGCGATAAAGCCTCAGCCTGGTTATTATCCCAACCATTCGGCGCAGCATCACCGATCAAATACAAGGTAGTGCTTACCGGCTGATAAGTTTTTACCTTAAAAACAAAGACATTGGAAGAGTCAGTCAACCTGGGATCATTGGAAACTGCCAGGATCACTTTTGCTTCAAGCGTAACTTCTGCTCCCGGTGTTGTGCTCCAGTGGCTGGTTACCAGGTCATTCAGATCGTTTACAGAATACTTTCTCGTAAGCACAGCTTTACCCATTTCTTCTGTAATGGCCTGGCTGAAATTATTACCCTGCTTGTCTATCTTCAATGTATACGATATGGAAGCATTTGTTCCTTTATTGGAACCGCTTGTCCAGTTAAGTATAACAGCATCAGCAGAGCGGTTCTTTTCTTCCAACACTACAGAGCTTTTATCGGCAGAAAGCGTAAGAGGGTTATCCCCTTTATTCAATTCCATCTTATCGACCTTCTTGCAGGAAAAGAACAGAAGGAGAAAAGCAAGCGTTAAACCAGCCAGATAAACCGGTTTTGTTTTTTGGATGGTATGGTTATATGCAAGCATAAAAGTTTTTTGATGGTTCATATAAAAGCTATGATCAGTAACCTGGATTTTGTGCAAGGTTAGGATTGGCTTCGATCTCTTTTTGCGGTATCGGCAACAGTAAATGTTTGGTTGCAGCATTGGATTTGCCGATGCTGTGCAGGAAATCCAATCCATATTGCCCATTGTTCACTCTCACCAGATCGAACCACCAATGGCCTTCAAAAGCCAGTTCCATTCTCCGTTCGTGCAATATTTTTTCCCGCAATGCCGCCTGGTTCAGCCCCTGTACATCCGTCAGGCCTGCCCTTCTTCTTACCCTGTTCAAAGGGCCACCTGCATTGATGGAAGTAGAAGGCAATTGTGCTTCTGCGGTTCTGCCCAATTCATTCAAAGCTTCGGCCTGCATCAGCAGCACATCTGAGTAGCGCAATACAGGAAAGTCTGCAGGATTGGTATCATAATCAGGAGAAATGGATTTTGGCACCAGGAATTTCCGCAGGTTATAACCTGTCATGGAATAAGAAGCCTGGTAGGTTTTGCCATCAAAATTTGGCCCGCCTGCATAAAGGACGGTTTGATCTTTACGTGTATCACCGGCTTCATAGGCATTCACAAATTCCTGCGTCGGCTGGTCCCATCCATATCCGCCACCAACAAAATCACTGTTGCGCGGACCGGTGAAAGTGCTTACCCAGGACGACTGGTTTTCGTTATCCCAAAAGCTATAACTGGTTTTACCGATATACTGCACTTCAAAAAGGGATTCGCTGGAGTTTTTGGTGAGGGGGCTGAAATTATCGCTATAGTTTGCGTTCAGTGTATAACCCAATGAAGCTACCTCCTCGCACAGATCAAGCGTTTTCTGGTATTGCCCCAGGGTGAGATAAACTTTTGCCAGCATCCCTGCAGCAGCGCCTTTGGAAGCACGGCCGATATCTGTACCGGAATAACTGGTGCGTGGAGGAAGTAATGAGATCGCTTGTGTGAGGTCATCAATGATCAGGTTATACACTTCCGACTTGCTGGTGCGTGTAGGACGCAGATCATCTGAAGGTATTTGCGGAACAGTGATCAAAGGCACATCTCCAAATAAACGGGCAAGTATAAAATAATAGGTAGCTCTTAAAAAACGGGCTTCCCCCAGTATCCTGTTCTTTAATTCTCCATCGATGTTCATGGAGGGAACATTCTGCAAAACAAGATTGGCACGCAGAATGCCTGGCGCAGGCCCGCGCCAGATATCGAGCGCTGCTGCATTATCAGTAGCCGTTACAAAATTGGCAATATCCTGCGTTTCGATACCATCCGTTCCGCCACCGGCCCCTACTACACTGTTCCCGGCCCAGATATCGGTGGTCCACATACGCAGATTATACAATTTTGGCCATTGCAAAGGCTGGTAAGCGCCGTTGATACCGGCAATAGCATCCGATTCCGTTAACCAGAAATTGGAAGTGTTCACAGAATCGAGCGGGGCTTTATCTAAGAATTTACTGCAACTGCAAAATACCAGTGCAGTGATGATCACAATCGTATTTTTAACTGTTTTCATACAGAAACAATTTGAGCTATTAAAAACTAATATTGATACCGGCGCTTAATGTCCTGGTAACAGGATACACATTCAAGTCGATGCCATTGGCAGGAACTTCAGGATCGAAGCCGGTGTATTTGGTGAACGTGACAAGGTTCTGCGCAGAGAGATATATCCTTGCTGAACTCATTTTTGCTTTTTCTGCAATGCGCTTAGGAAGCGTATATCCAAGTGTTACATTTTTGATACGCAGATAAGAACCGTCTTCAATGAACCGGTCAGACACACGCGTGTTTTTATTGGGGTCATTGAACACTGCACGGGGCATGGTATTGCTGGTGTTAGGGCCTGTCCAGCGGTCAAGCACAGCTGTGGTTTGATTCATAGCCACTGCCATTCCTTCCTGGTAAATGCGGTTCGCATTATAGATCTTATTGCCCGCAACACCTTGCAGGAAAATGCCAAGATCAAAACCCTTCCAGGCGAAAGTATTATTCATCGCAAAGATGAAGGAAGGATTGGGATTGCCGAGGAAGGTGCGGTCGTTGTCATCGATCTTTCCATCATTGTTCAAATCCCTGAAGCGGATATCGCCGGGAGATGTGCGGTTAAAAGGATCAGAGCCCGGCACCTGCACAGCATAATCATCCACTTCTTTTTGTGTCTGGAAAAGACCATTGGTCACAAACCCATAAAACTCGTTGATGGGATAACCTCCGGGGTGCTGGACAGACAGGTTTTGGTTTAAACCAATGCTGCCGGTATACATAGGAATAGTATCATTCAGCCGGATGATCCGGTTTTGATTGTATGCAACATTAAAGCTGGTATTCCATTCAAATGCCCCTTTGGTGTTTTGTGTGGAAACGGTCAGCTCGATCCCCCTGTTCTGCACTTTGCCCAGGTTGATGCTGGGCACCACAATGTCTGAGTAACCCGTAGAAATGGGAACCGACATCGGCACCAGCATGTCATTGGTGTTCTTGATATAACCATCCAGGGTTACATTCACCCGGTTATTAAAGAGTGTTGCATCCAGGCCGAAGTTAGCCTGCTCCACCCTTTCCCACCTGATGCCGGGGTTGGGGATCATCAATGGAACGATCGCTGTCACTGCTGTTCCGTTGAAATTATATTGAACCGTTTGCAAAACGGAAGCGAAAGAATAGTTGCCAATATTCTGATTACCGGTAACACCATAACCCACACGCAGCTTCAGGTCATTGATCAGATCTGTTTTCTTAAAAAAATCTTCTTCAGATATTCTCCATGCTGCAGAAGCAGAAGGGAAAGTGCCATAGCGATTGTCTTTACCAAACCGGGAAGAACCATCGCGGCGCACAGTAGCTGTTAAAAGATATTTATTCTTGTAGCCATAATTTACCCGGCCCATCAGGGAGAACAGTGCCCATTCATTGGCACCACCACCCACTGTAGGTAAAATAGTACCATTACTCAACTGCTGCGTTACATCGCTTGCAAACTGCTGAATGGAACCATTCATGCCATCATACCGGCTGGCTTGGGCACTGCTGCCGGCCAGTACAGTAAGATTATGATCACCAAAGCGGGTATCATACGTAAAATAATTATCCCAAAGCCAGGTAAGCGATTTGTTATAGGCTTCTGCCAGGTAAGAATTCGGTTGAGGAATGGGTTGCCAGTTATATTTCGGCGCCCAGTTGCGCGAGTCCCAGAAAGCAGCCTGTATGCCTGCAGTGGATTTGAATTTAAGGCCGCGCATAAGGGTCAGTTCGCCATAAATATTTCCGAGGATATTATATCCTTTTGTTGTGTTATTGTTGATCGTCGCTTTGCCGATCGGGTTGGCTACATCACCCACCCAGGATGGCTGCCCTACAGGGCCTGCATAAGAACCATCAGGATTGTAGATCGGCTGTGTAGGAAGGGCCGACATTGCATTGCGGATATCATAAGAACCGCTTTTTTTGATATCATGGTTAAGGGAAAGATTATTACCAAATTTCAGCCAGTCAAATACACGCGACTCGCTGTTGAACTGAACAGTGTAGCGGCGATAACTTGTATTGATCACGATACCTTCCTGGTCAAATACATTCCCGGATACATAATAAGTTGTTTTGGCATTCCCACCTGAATAAGACAGGGAATAGCTCTGCATCGGAGCAGAACGGAATAAAGCGCCTAACCAATCAGTACCATTACCCAGTGTTGCAGGATCAGCGAAAGCAGGATTTTGCGCCTGCCCATTGTTGTTCATCATTTCATTATGAAGTGAAGCAAATTGCCTGGCAGTGAGCAGGGGCACCATATCGGTTGCTTTTTGCACACCGGCAAAACTTTTGAACTCAAGGCTGTTCCTTCCATTGGCACCGCGTTTAGTGGTGATCAATACTACGCCATTGGCACCTCTCGATCCGTATATCGCAGCGGAGGATGCATCTTTCAGCACTTCAATGGAAGCGATATCATCAGGACTGATATTGTTAAGTGGAATATCTGCAGGCACGCCGTCAATCACCAGCAGCGGGTCACTATTATTAATGGTACCTGTACCTCTTACCCTGATGGTGACATTGCTACCGGGTGCGCCGGATGAAACGATCTGAACGCCGGCTGCCCTACCCTGCAATGCTTCACCCACATTGGGAACAGGCAGTGATTTCAGGTCTTTTCCATTTACAGAGCTCAAAGAGCCTGTCAGGTCTTTTCTCCTTTGAGTACCATACCCCACCACTACTACATCCTGCATGGCGGCGGCAACAGGGTGGAGCGGGACAGTAATATCCGCAGCATTACTGAAAGCCAGTTCAGCGCTTTCATAACCTACGTATGAAATGACCAATGTATCACCCGGAGCGGCGGCAATGGAAAAAAAGCCTGCTTCATCCGTGGTGGTACCGGTCTGCTTGCCTTTCAATTGTACGGAAACGCCAGCCAGGGGTTTATTATCCTCCTGGGAAATAACCCTGCCGGTCATGCGGCTGCTTTGCGCAACCGAGATCATGAACAGGAAAAGAAAAAGCAGTAGAACGGAAAGATACCGTGCATAACTGGTAATGCTGCTTGGCATAGATGCAATCGTTTTGGTAATGAATAAAGAACTATCATTATATTTTATGCCGGAAACCGGCAAATGACCCACGAAACAAATACTAATTTCCTTTACCCGGCAATCTGAGCGTTCCAAATTGTTTTCAAAATGTATCAATATGGGAAAACAGGCGGGATTCTCTCAACTCCTTCCTTTATTTTTGAAGAGCTGCCATTTCGATGCATGTTGAGAAACAGGTTTCTTATATCAATCCTTATTTTCCTGCTCCCCTTTTCCGCGGGCGCACAGTCCTACTATTTTAAGAATTACCAGGTCAGCAATGGACTTTCCAGCAATACCATCACCAGCATATTGCAGGACAAGAAAGGCTTCATGTGGTTTGGCACCCGCAATGGGCTGAATCGTTTTGATGGTACCACTTTCAGGATTTTCCGGAATGATCCGGAAGATTCTTTAAGCCTGGGCAGTAATTCCATTCTTAGTTTATATGAAGATGAAAAGGAACAATTGTGGATCGGCACTTACAAGGGAATTTATATATACGATCCTGTTTCGGAACGCTTCACAGCTTTTAAAAAACTGGCCGGCGGCGAAACCCGCTATATCAGCCGCGACAGTTCAGGCAGTATATGGATCATTAATAATTTCACGCTTTCACAATACGATACCCGCAATGGCCAGTTAAAAACTTTTTCGAGCGATAGCACACAGACCATTGCACTATCCATATCTCCGCAAGGGGAATTATGGATAGCCACCAGTTATGGTACCATCAAAAAATATAATCCTGCAACAGGCGATTTCCTTTCATATGATCTGGCTGCGCTGAATGGCAAAAAGCCACTGACCTTTATCCAGGATATATATCCAGCCAGCGACAGCACTTTGCTGATCGGCACAATGAACCAGGCTTTGCTTTTTAATACAAAGACAAACAGCCTGACCAATATTTTCCAGGGTGATCCTAATGCCGGCAGCATACAAATACATAAGATCATCCGTCAGTCAAAGCACGAATACTGGCTGGGAACTGAAACAGGTATTTATATTGTTGACCTCAATAATGGCTATCGCCAGCATATCCAAAAAGAATACAGCAATCCTTTTTCGATCACCGATAATGTGATCTACTCTTTTTGTAAAGACCGGGAAGGCGGTACCTGGATCGGAAGCTTTTTTGGCGGCATTAATTATTATTCATCGCAGCTGAATCAGTTCAGGAAATATTTTCCTAACAAAAGCAACAACAGCATTAGTGGCAACCTCGTGCATGAAATATGTGAAGACCAGTATGGCCATATCTGGATAGGGACAGAAGATGCAGGGCTAAATAAATTGGACCCGCGTACAGGCCGCATTACTCAATTCATGCCAGGAAAAGCGCCGGGCAGTATCTCTTACCAGAACATCCACGGCCTGGTGGCAGATGGAAACCGTCTCTGGATCGGCACTTACGAGCATGGATTGGATGTAATGGATATACCCACGGGAAAAGTAGTCCGTCATTATGCAACCAATAACAGCTCCCTCCAGGGAAATTTCATTGTTACATTATACAAAACATCTGCCAATGAAATACTGATCGGTGCCTGGAATGGATTGTTCCGTTACAACAGGGAGAAAGATAATTTTACCCGGGACTCATTTTTTAATATGCAGATCCAAACCATCCATGAAGATGCGGATGGCACTATCTGGGTGGGCAGTTATGGCAATGGTGTGTATTACAGGGATCCACATACTGGCAAAAGCGGCAATTTCCGTTATGACCTGAATGATCCCAACAGCCTTCCCACTAATTATGTAAACAATCTTTACCAGGACAGCCGGAAAAATCTCTGGATCAGTACAGAAGCAGGCCTTTGCAAGTTTGATCGTAGTACGGGTAAGATAACCCGCTTCAATAAGAATGGCCTCAGTGATAAACAGGTATTCCGGGTGCTGGAAGATGGCAAGGGTTTATTATGGGTCTCCACTTCCAGGGGGCTGTTATGCCTTGACCCATCCAATGGTACAACCAAGACCTATACTACGGTAAATGGTCTGCTAAGTGAGCAATTCAACTATAATTCAGGTTATAAAAGTACAGATGGCAGTTTTTATTTCGGCACACTGAAAGGCATGATCAGTTTCAATCCTGCTTCTTTGAAAAAGGATGAGTTCATTCCGCCGGTATATATCACCGGACTGCAGGTAAACAATCATGAAATGAGCGCCAATAAAGCCGGTTCCCCATTGAAGGAATCGGTGATGTATGCAAAGGAGATTGTTTTGCCATATGACAGCTCTACCCTCAGCTTTGATATTGCAGCATTAAGCTATGTCACCCCGGAGATCAATGAATACGCTTATATCATGGAGGGGTTAGATAAAGAATGGACATCCCTGAAAAGCAACCGGAAAATATTTTATACCAAATTGCCTCCCGGCAGTTATTCTTTCCGCGTAAAAGGAAGTGGCAGTGGTGAGATCTGGAATGAAAAAGAAGCAGTGCTTAAAATCCGGGTATTGCCGCCGTGGTGGGCCAGCCCCTGGGCCTATATCCTGTATACGCTGGCCATTGCTGCGATATTATGGACCATCTTCCGCTATTATCATATTGCTTTAAAGGAAAAGAACAAGCGGAAAATAGAAACTCTCGAAATCGAAAAAGAAAGGGAGATCTATAATGCCAAAATAGAATTCTTTACCAATATTGCACATGAGATCCGGACACCGCTGACCCTTATCAGGCTTCCGCTTGACAAACTGCTGAAAAATGAAACAGACAATCCATCACTTGCTGAAAGTTTAACCATGATGAAAAAGAATACCAACCGCCTGATCGATCTCACCGATCAGTTGCTCGATTTCAGGAAGGCAGAGGCCAATAAATTCAGCCTGAACTTTATCCGCACGGATATTACAGACCTGCTGAAAGAATTGTTCGCTTCCTTTAAGCCGATAGCCGAGCAAAAGAAAATATCCTTGCGGCTGGAAGTACCCCGTGTGCCATTGCATGCCTCTGTTGATCCCGAAGCATTCAGGAAAATACTGGGTAATCTTTTCAATAATGCCATTAAATATGCAGACACAACAGTAACAGTCCGGCTGTTACCTTTCAACAGCGACGATAATGTGTTTCATATCGAGATCCGCAACGATGGGCACCTGATCCCTTATGAACTGAAAGAAAAGATATTCGAGCCTTTTTACCGCCTCAAAGAAACAGCCCGGCAGGCCGGCACAGGCATTGGCCTGCCCCTGGCCCGCTCCCTGGCTGAATTACATAAAGGCGTGCTTGACCTGAAACGGCCAGAAAATGAATTGAATGTTTTCCTGCTCTCTATTCCCATACACCAGGAAAATGAGATCAACCTGCAGGAATATGAAACCTTCGAGGTAAGTACAGTGCAGGAAGAAGCGGTATCCGAACAAACAGACCCAGGCAA
The DNA here is from genome assembly GCA_001898405.1 of Sphingobacteriales bacterium 44-61. GTDB lineage: Bacteria > Bacteroidota > Bacteroidia > Chitinophagales > Chitinophagaceae > Terrimonas_A. Next base: position 218,354 of record MKTW01000012.1, on the reverse strand, counting down.
AATGTCTTTGCTGATTGTAGAAGACAATAGGGAAATACTGCAGTTTATCCAACGGGAGTTGCAAAACAGTTTCACTATTTATAAAGCCCATAATGGCGAAGAGGCTTTGCAGTTGCTGGAAAAGGAAAACATCCAACTCGTGATCAGCGATATCATGATGCCGGTAATGGATGGAATTGAGCTTTGCCGGAGAATGAAGACCGACCTGCAATACAGCCATATCCCTATCATACTGCTCACTGCTAAAAATACACTGCATTCAAAAATAGAGGGGCTGGAAGTAGGCGCAGATGCTTATATAGAAAAGCCATTTTCACTGGAGCATTTGCAGGCACAGATCAACAACCTGCTCACCAACCGCAATATCATTAAAGAGTATTTCGCCAAGTCGCCATTAACGCATATCAAAGGCATCGCCAGTTCAAAAGCGGATAAAAACTTCCTGGAAGAATTGCACCAGATCATTCAGGCCAATATCACCGATATGGACCTGGATGTAGACAAACTTTCACGGATGATGAATATGAGCCGGACAAGTTTTTACAGGAAGATCAAAGGGCTGTCTGACCTGACACCAAATGAACTGATCAATATCTCCCGGTTGAAAAAAGCTGCCGAACTGCTGGCGGAAGGAGAATACAAGATCAATGAGGTAGCAAGCATGGTGGGATATAGCCTGAACAGTAACTTCTCAAGGGATTTTCATAAGCAATTCGGGGTAACGCCGTCAAATTACCTGAGCAGCTTACCCCGAAAAGGATGACCAATGAGTTACCTTCAGTTTCCCATCCTGTTCTTTACATCATCAATGCCTGTCTTCCTGTTTTTTGCAGCTTTTACATTTTTATTGCCAAATCGGTAAGTAAAGGTCATCTTAACAAACCTTGTCTCCGGCATGTTCTTATTAAATGCCTTCACCCCGTAAGAAGACACCCCATAACGCATTTTGCCGCTGTTAAAAATATCAGAGACGCTTAATCCAAGTGTAGCTTTTTTGTTTAACAAAGTGCGGGAAAAACCTGCAGAAGCTAAAACCTGCGACCTGATATCATAGGCTCCAATGCGCATAGGTGAATAATAATAAGCAGACAGTTCCGCTTTCCAGGCAGCACCCAACGACAGCATATTGCTGCTGCTGATAAAAGCACTGGTAGCAGCGTTGCTCAATCCGGTGTTCTCAGGCGCATTATATTTCGCATACAAACCGCCCAGTGAATTACTGGTAGTCAGTTTGCCCTTAAATAAGCGTTTGGTATAGGTAAGATTGAGCATTACCTGGTCTGCACTGGCAATGTTTTCATATGTGTTGATCATCGCTGTTCCATCATCACTTTTCTTATACACTTCGGCAGGTGCATCTATGAAATGGCCATATTCAGCAGATGCCATCCATTCATTGCCATATGTCCAGCCCAATTCAAAATTATGCGAATAAGAAGGTTTGATATCCGGATTGCCCTGGTAATAAGCGTACTGGTTTTGGTATACAATAAAAGGGTTCACGATATCAAACCCAAACCGCTCGATCCTTCTGCGATAGGAAAAACTGTATTGCTGCTTTTCCGACAGGTTATAAGAAACCGTAAGGCTGGGAAAAAGACTGGCGTAGTTATTTTTATTTTCCTGCTTCAGCGTCACGGAATATCCTTTAGCATCAGTGTATTCCATACGGAGACCAGCCTGCAGATCAAATTTACTGATGCTGCGGGATGCGGACAGGTAAGCAGCATAAATATTTTCGTTGTACACAAACCGGTTACTCTTCAACTCATCATTTTCCCATGCACCATTCTCATTCTTTTCCCATACCGAACTATTATCAGTGCGGGTAAGCACAGCTTTCAAACCGGCTTCATAGCTGATATTGCCGGCAGAAAAAGTGTAATCAGCTGAAAAGGATTTGATGCGATTGTTTGCAGGAGCATTGGAGCGGAGAAGATAAGGAGACCCATACTCTCCACCATTCTTATCATAATAATGAGTAATAAAATAATCACTGTAATCTTTATTGTAAGTGAAATAATCAGCGTTGAGCGACAGATCACCGGTTTTGCCCAGCCTGGTGCGGTAATACAGGTTAGCAGAAATAGTAGACAAATTGATGCGGTTATCGTTACTCACAAGGGAAGACGAGTCAGTGCTTACCAACGAGCTGTTGTTGATATCCCTGTCTTTATCACTAAACAGACCTCTGACCAATCCACCGAAGCTACTGCGTGAATTGATGGTATAATCCATGCCCAGTTTAGCGGTGTGGCTACCGCTTGATTCAATAGAACCTTGTTCGTCATGGATGGTGTAAAGATTATTGAAAGAGCGGTCGGCCCTTTTTTTATTGCTGACTTTTACCTGCTGGTAATCATAGCTGCCATAAACATTCATACCTGCGTTACGATGATTCAGAGAGAGACCGCCGTTATAGCGTCCATATTTACCAGCGCCTGCACCCGTGGTTAAAACCCCATTGGTGCCAAGATCTTTGCTTTTGGCAAGAATGATATTGATCACCGGGCCACCGGAGGCCTCATATTTTGCTGAAGGATTAGGGATCACTTCGATCCTTTCAACCGTATTGGCCGGCATGGAAGAAAGATAGGTTTTCAATTCCTCGCCGCCCAGTCTTGAAGGCTTATCATTAATATAAACAGTTACGTTTTTGCCACGAAACTGCAAACCTTGTATATCCACTACACCCGGTGCTTTTTTGACGGCTTCGTATACGTTGCCACCAGCCGCAATTGGGCTTTGGGCTATATTTACCACGATCCTATCATTTTTCTGCACAATGAAAGGCTTGCTTGCAGTTACTGTTACACCTGCTATTTCTTTCTGATCAGGCACCAGGCTGATCACCAATGAAGACTGATCAGCTTTTAAAGAATCCAACACAAAGCTGTGATAACCGGTATACTGGATATTTAACCTGTACACACTTGCGGTATCGAGCCCGGAAAACTCAAACTCTCCTTTAGTGGCGTTTAAAGAATGCAGGATAGCCCCGTTTTGGCTAAGGCTTACAGAAGCATTGACCAGGGCCTGGCGGCTAAGGCTATCTATTACCATTCCTTTGACAGATTGTGCAATGGAACTTTGGTTAAGAAAAGCGATCATTGCGATAAGCAGGGACAGTTTGCTGAAGTGTTTCATCTTTTTATTTTTTGTGGTTGATGAAACAAAGCAACAACCGGAACGATGGATTAAAAAGGCTGCTTCGTCCAAAGCCAACAGTCTTTCTGCATAATGAAGAAGCCTTTATTTTGTCGAAGGAAAACCTGATTTTGTCGAAAGCCATTTCGACAAAACCGCTTGAAAGAGATAGTTTTGGGCATGAACCTGTTTAAAAGAAAGATCCCGGTCAAGCGCTACATTTCCGTGTACGAGATACTGGTTTGGTTTGTTTATGTATGCATTTATAAATATGCGCTTTATGCAAGCAACCCTTATATTCCCCGTTTAAGGACTAATTTCCCTTTTCCGGAGCTGATATTGTATTCGATTGCCATTACCTTATATGTTGTGCCTTTCTATCGTTTTATCGGCCCCTATTTTCTTAAAAAGAAATGGCATGTATGGTTATTCTTTGTAACCCTGGCCTATTTCATTTTTGTTTCCCAATGGTCCAATTATGTAGTGAGTTATATTTTTCAGGAAACCAACCATAATGCCTCCCTGAACCTGTTTTATCAAATGGAGCATTCCTGGTATCAGCATACCCAGGGAGGAAAGGGCGTTAAAATAAATGAATTACTGACAGACCTGCTGGCCTTTTTCTCTGTCCTGTTCATGCGTTATGCATTTGAAACAGAAGAAAAAAAGCATGCCCTGGAAAAAGACAATCTCGTGTTGCAACTCGAAACGCTGAAAGCGCAGCTTCATCCGCATTTTCTTTTTAATACGCTTAACAGCCTCTATGGCATGAGCCTTACGGGAGAGCCGGATACTCCTGCCTATATTCTTCGGCTTTCCAATATGATGCGGTATATCCTGTACGATTGCCAGCAAAACCAGGTGACGCTGGAGAAGGATCTTGAGTTCCTGGACAATTACCTGGAGATGGAAAAGAAGCGGTATCCCCAAGCCAATATCTCTTTTATAGTGGAACACTCAGGCAACGATAACCAGGCGATAGCCCCCCTACTGCTGATCCCCTTTCTGGAAAACAGTTTTAAACACGGTTCGCACCGGATAATGGACAGTGGGTTTATCGAAGGCAAACTAAGCGTTACCGGATCTCAATTACACTTCCATTTATCCAATAGCGTAATTTTAACCACGCCCCAGCAAAAAACAAAGTATGGAGGCGTGGGAATAGAAAATGTACAAAAACGGCTGGCATTATATTATCCGGGTCGCCATGAACTGCAGATATCCCATGATGACACCCACTATACCGTTAACCTGAAAATAGCATTGACGAAATGATCAGATGCCTGATAACAGACGATGAAGTGATAGCACAGCAGATACTGGAAAAATATATCCTTCAAACAGAAGGCCTGACCCTGGTGGCCAAATGCCGCAATGCAATGGAAGCTTTTGCCAAACTGGAACAGCACCCGATTGACCTGGTATTTCTCGATATTGAAATGCCATTAGTGAATGGGATAGCATTTTTAAAAACGCTGACCAATCCGCCCAAAGTGATCTTCACTACTGCTTATGCAGAATATGCTTTGCAGGGATATGAGCTGAATGTGGCGGACTATCTCTTAAAACCATTTTCCTATGAACGGTTTTTACAGGCAGTAAATAAAGTGAAGCAGGCAATGGTTACCGTTCCAAAAGAAGAGTCAACAGAAAAAGGGAATGAACATCTTGTAGTCAAGGAAAAAGAAGGCCTGCTTAAAATCGCATTTTCAGACATTCTTTATATCGAAGGATCGAGGGATTATATGAAAATATTTACTCCCCAACGGCAATACCTGGTACATTTAACCATGAAAAAGCTGGAAGAAATGCTGCCGGCCTCCCAATTCATTCGCACACACAAGTCATATATCGTTTCTGTCAGCAAGATCAGGATTGTGAGAACGGGTGAATTGGTGCTTGCGGATCAGAAAACCATTCCTGTAAGTGTTAACTATAAGGACCAGGTGATGAAAAGCTTTTCAGGTTAAAAATTGGCCGGGAGTATTCCAACTCCCGGCCAATTAGCTTATTTCTTGATCTCATGATTAATCATCCAATAAACGCCATACCTATCCCTGAAGCTTCCAAAATAAGAACCCCAGAAAGCATCAGCCATGGGCATTTCAACTTTTCCACCTGCAGAAAGGCCATTGAAAAGGTGATCAGCTTCTTCACGGCTATCAGGGTGAAGGGAGATCTGCACATTGTTCCCTTCCGTTAACTTATGTCCGAAAGAAGGAAAAATGTCTGAAGCCATCAGCTTTGTACCACCGCCGATCGGCAGGCAGATATGCATAATACGGTTCTTTTCATTTTCGGGGATCGGGCCTGCTTCGGGCATATCACCAGCTTTGAACTTGCCTTCAAATTCACCGCCAAAAACGGATTTGTAAAAATCAAAAGCTTCTTCTGTATTGCCGTCGAAGTTCAGATAAGGATTCATCGTTGTCATGGTAAAAAGTTTTAGTAATATAAATTTAAGAGATGCCGCGGTTCACCCGCTGATCCCGAAGTAAAATTAAAGTCAACAATTGGAAGGCAGGCCGTGCTATTCTGACAAAAACAGGGGGGATTGCGACATCTGCTATTATGCGCCGGTTGTGACCTTATTTCAATTCAAGCATTACGATAGACTGGGCCGGTATTTCCACCACCAACTGATCACCCTGCTTTTTAGCACCTGAAAAATTGCTGTTCTTTACCTTCGGCGGACCATCAAAAGTATTAATGTCAGTAAGCCTCGAAGAAGTAAGAATCTGACCGGTTACAGTACTGAACTTCACTCCCATTAACGAAGTGCTGATCTTCCATTTATTTTCCGGGTCAATATTCACCAGGGTGATATGTACTTTGCCGGTAGAGTCTTTTGAAGCAGACATATTGAGGGCAGGTATTTTTTTATCACCGGAAGTATAACCAGGGCTGGTGAAGGAAACAGGCAGGAGTTTGGCATCCTGGTGCACCTTAAACAGATCGAACACATAGTAAGTCGGCGTCAGCAACATCTTTTCCTTTTGTGTAAGGATCAATGCCTGCAATACGTTTATTGTTTGTGCCAGGTTGGCCATCTTTACCCTGTCTGCATGGTTGTTGAAGATATTTAAAGTGGTACCGGCGATCAATGCATCCCTCAAACTGTTTTGCTGATAAAGGAATCCCGGGTTGGTGCCAGGCTCCACATCTGTCCAGATGCCCCATTCATCCACTACCAATGCCACGTTCTTGTTGATATCATAGCGGTCCATGATGGCGGAGTGCCGGGAAACAAATTCCTCCATTTGCAGGCAGTTCTTCATAGTATTGAAATACTCCTGCTCATCAAAAGCGGTGGCAGAGCCCTTCTTGCCCCAGTTGCCGGTTGGTATGGTGTAATAATGAAGTGATAACCCCCACATTTGCCTGCCCACATTTTTCATCATCACTTCTGTCCAGTTATAATTACCATCACTGGGGCCGCAGGCAATCTTTTTCAAACGGGTACCTTCGTAATCGCGTGCATAAGTGGCATATCGTTTATATTCATCTGCATAACGCTCTGCTGTCATATTACCACCGCAACCCCAGCTTTCATTACCCACTCCCCAAAAGCTCACTTTCCAGGGTTCTGCACGGCCATTTTGTTTACGCAGGTTGGTCATAGGACTGATGCCGCCGAAATTGAGATACTCCACCCATTTGGCCATTTCTTCCACTGTGCCGCTACCCACATTGGCGGAGATATAAGGTTCACATTTCAGCAGGCCACATAATTCAAGGAATTCGTGGGTACCAAAACTATTGTCTTCCGTTACACCACCCCAGTTGGTGTTTACCATTGTAGGGCGCTGCATTCTCGGGCCAATTCCATCCCTCCAATGATATTCATCTGCAAAGCAACCGCCCGGCCAGCGGAGATTAGGGATCTGTATTCTTTTCAGGGCGTCCACAATATCCATCCGTATCCTGTCTTGCTTAGGAACATTCAATGAATCGCCCACCCAGAAGCCATCATAGATGCAACGGCCCAGGTGTTCTGAAAAATGACCGTAGATATGACGGCTGATGGTATATTTTGGATCAACACCATTAATGGATACAGCCACTTCGGATTGAGCAAAAACCTGCAAGCCCGTTGCAGCCGAAAGCAGAGATGCGACAAGCAATTTTTTCATTGTTTTTTATTTAGTAGATAGCCGGGAACTATGCTATTTATGCAATTGATAGTACACTTCACTCCATCTTAATTCATTCTTGAATTGCGACAGCCTGGTATCTTTTCCAATCAATGCAAACTCGATATCTGCCATGTCCGCAAAATCTTCCAGGTGCTCTGCTGTCAGGTTTTGGCTATAGCAGGTATGATGCGCACCTCCTGCCAGTATCCAGGCAGCGCAACCGGTTTTCATGTCGGGATAGGGTTTCCACAGCACTCTTGCCACCGGCAGATGAGGCAAGGCTTCTGTAGCTTTCACAGCTTCCACTTCGTTGACCAGTAAACGGAAGCGGTTGCCCATATCAATGATGGATGCATTAAGGCCAGGACCTGCAGCAGAATTGAAAACAAGCCGCACAGGGTCTGCTTTGCCACCAATGCCCAGCGGATGAACTTCGCAGGAGGGCTTGCCCTCCGCAATACTTTCACAGATCTCCAGCATGTGGGAACCTAATACTAATTGATTGGATGGATCAAAATGATAGGTATAATCTTCCATAAAGGAATTGCCACCGGGCAATCCACTGCCCATTACTTTCATGGCTCTGACCAATGCAGCTGTTTTCCAGTCGCCTTCCCCTGCAAATCCATAACCGGCTTTCATCAGGCGCTGAGCAGCGATACCCGGCAACTGCACCATTCCATGCAGGTCTTCAAACGTATCCGAAAAGCCTTTGATATTACCGGCTTCAAGAAAATGTTTCAACCCCAGTTCGATCTTTGCAGCATCGTATAATGATTGGCGTTGAGCCCCACCTTTACGAAGCGGTGCCGCCAGCAAATAGCGGTCTTCATATTCCTGCATCAATGTATTCACAGCTGCATCATCTACTTCATTGATCAATTTTACCAGATCACCGATACCATGTGTATTAACAGCATAACCGAATTTATATTCAGCTTCCACTTTATCGCCATCGGTAACAGCAACATAGCGCATATTATCTCCAAAGCGTACAAACCTGGCGCCCTGCCAGTCGTGCCAGCCAGCTGCCGCACGTGCCCATGCATCGATACTTTGCAGGGTTGCTTCATCCTGCCAGTGCCCTACCACCACTTTCCGGTTGCGGCGAAGGCGGCTTACGATAAAACCGAATTCCCGGTCGCCATGCGCACTCTGGTTGAGGTTCATGAAGTCCATATCGATCTTATCCCAGGGTATATCACGGTTGAACTGTGTATGCAGATGCAGCAATGGCTTTTGCAATATCTTCAACCCGTTGATCCACATTTTGGCAGGTGAAAAAGTATGCATCCAGGCAACAATACCGATCACATTTTTTTCGGCATTGGCCGCCATCATCACGTTATAGATCTCTTCAGGTGTTGTAACCGTTGGCTTGTATACAATTTCCACTGGTATCTGTGAAGAAGCGTTCAATGCTTTTACGATCACTTGTGAATGTTCTGCTACCTGCTTCAGTGTTTCCTCTCCATATAAATGCTGGCTTCCTGTGATGAACCATACAGCCAATTTTTTCAATTCCATTATTTCTCGTTTAGTTTTGATGTGATTGTTAGTGAATGTGCATTGCTGCTTTACTGACCATAATAACTGTCAGGTCCATGCTTACGCTCAAAATGCTTTTTGATCAGTGAATCCTTTAACCGGAGAGCATCTGCTTTAATGGATTCGGTGATATAAGCCATCTGTGCGATAGATTCCAGCACGGCACTGTTATAAACAGCTTTTTGAGGCGTTGTGCCCCAGGTGAAAGGGGCATGATTACCCACCAGTATCATTTCTATTTCTTCATAACTGAGTTTTCTTTGTTCCAGGGCCTGCATGATCTGGAAGCCGGTCTGGTATTCATAATCACCCCTGATCATTTCATCATCCATTGGCGGAGCACAGGGGATATCGCAGGTGGTATGATCGGCATGCGTGGTGCCATAGATCGGTATATCGCGAAGACTTTGCGCCCAGGCAGTAGCATAGGTAGAATGGGTATGCACAATACCACCGATATTTTCCCAGTGCTTATACAATACCGCATGTGTAAGTGTATCGGAAGAAGGACGGAGTTTGCCTTCCACCACTTTACCGTCAAAATCCACGATCACCATTTTGGAAGGTGATAGTTCATTGTAAGGAACACCGCTGGGCTTGATGGCAAATACTCCTTTGTTGCGATCAGCTGCGCTTACATTGCCGAAAGTAAACAACACCAGTCCCAGTTGCGGCAACTGCATATTGGCTTCATAGGCTTGCAACTGTATATGCTCGTAAGGGTTCATGGTAGTTCTGTTATGATGTGTGCTTATAATTGTTCAACCAGTTCCTGGTGTAAAGACATTGTTTCCTTTTCAATATTTTTTCCCAATATCAAATAACGGTGATACCGTTTTTCATACAGCGCCACCTGGTCAGGTTCGGGAAAATATTCATTTTCAAAGCCTCTTCCCATAGCTTGCATGGCCGATTCCACTTTAGGATAAATCCCTGCAGCAGTAGCAGCAAACATAGCAGCACCCGCGGCACAGGTTTGTTCACTGCGATGAATGCGGATAGGCATGTTCATAACATTTGCCATCATCTGCATGATGAAGGGAGATTTTTTTGCCACCCCTCCCATTCCGATCAAACCTTTCACAGGGATACCTTCACTACTGAACCGGTCAACGATCGTTTTAGCACCAAAGCAGGTAGCTTCTGCAATGGCACGGAATATTTTTGGAGCATCAGTGCCCAGGCTTAGACCAAGCACAGCGCCTTCAAGCAACTGATTGGCATCAGGGGTTCTTCTTCCGTTGAACCAATCGATCGCGATCTCTGAATATTCATCCACCGGTAATGCTGCAGCAGCCCTGGAAAGTTCGGGGATAATAGCAGTCATGCTTTCCTCCATCAATCTTTGAGCAGTAGCAGCATCAACTATTGTTGATTTTGCCAGTATTTGTTGCAATGGCCAACTCAATACCTGCCGGAACCATGCATAAGCATCACCAAAAGCGGATTGCCCCGCTTCCATTCCCAGCATACCGGGAATTACAGAACCTGGCACCTGGCCGCAGATACCGCGTACCAGTTGGTCGCCCACTTCTTCTATTGGTGCAACAAGAATATCGCAGGTGGACGTGCCCATTATTTTGCTTAAATGATAAGGTTCGATCTGTCCGCCTACGGCACCGATATGAGCATCAAATCCACCAACACCTATTATAACATGGGAAGGCAGGCCCAGGCGTTCGGCCCATTCTTTGGAAATAGTACCGGCAGGTTCTGCACAGGAATAGGTTTGGGAAAATAAACGGGCAGTAAATCCCTGCAACAAAGGATCGAGGGCCGTAAAGAATGAATCAGGTGGCAATCCGCCAAACTCTGCAGACCATAAGGCTTTGTGACCGGCAGAACAAACACCGCGACGTATTTCTTTTACATGCTTTCCACCGGTGAGTAAAAAAGGTATCCAGTCACAATGCTCAACAAGGGAATAAGCAGCATTTCTCACGGCTGTATCTTCCCGGAGCACGTGTAATAATTTTGCCCAAAACCATTCGGAAGAATAAACGCCGCCTACAAATCGGAGGTAATTAGTATCATAGCGGGCAGCATGCGCATTTATTTCTGCGGCTTCTTTTACAGCCGTATGGTCTTTCCATAAAATGAACATGGCATTGGGGTTATTGCTGAAGGCGGGCAATAAGGCTAAGGGAGTGCCGCTTTCATCCACAATTACGGGTGTGGAGCCGGTTGTGTCTACAGATATTGCGGCAATATTAGCTACTACAGCGGGACCTGCCTGACGAAGACAGGAAGTAATGGTTTGTTCCAGGCCTTCTATATAATCAAGCGGGTGTTGCCTGAATTGATTCAAACCCGGCTCACAATAAAGCTGATCTTTCCATCTTGGGTAATAGAAAGTAGAAGTGGCCAGTTCATCTCCATTGGAAGTATCTACGAGTATAGTGCGAACAGAATCAGTGCCATAATCTACTCCTAAAACGTATTGCTTATCCATAAATGCAAGCGATTTCTATTCAAATATATTATTAATTGTAGATTTAACAATTATTTTTCGTAACGAAATTTATGCTGAAACGCCTCCTTCCCGTCTTCCCGCCTTACCGGTAAAAATTTACCGGTAAGGCGGGAAGACGGGAAGGGAGTCTTTTATCAGTAAAAGCCGGCTAAAAACCGTGCTCGTATTACTTTTTAGCAGTTTTAAAGAAATTGTTCATGAACAATAGCTGGTATCCTATTGCATTGCTCCAGTAAGGCCAGTTGTGGGCTCCGGGCCGGGTGATATAGTCGTGTGGAATGTTACGCTGCAGGAGTTGCTGATGAAGGTTTTCATTTACCTTAAAAAAGAAATCGTCTGTTCCGCAGTCGATAATAAGCGCAAGGGAATTAGGCGTAAGCAAATGAAGCAGGTTGATCACCGTGTTTTTTTCCCAGTTATCAGGGCGCTCTGCATATTTACCTAACCGTGCAGCCATGTCCCAACTATTGGGAAAAGGGCGGATATCGACTCCCCCGCTCATGCTGCCTGCTGCACCAAAAACATCCTGGTGACGGAAAGCCAGGTATAAAGCACCGTGGCCGCCCATGCTGAGACCGGTGATGGCACGCCCTTTCGGGCTTTTGATGGTTTTGTATTTGCTGTCTATCCATTCTACCAATTCCTTCGATACATAGGTTTCGTATTTATAGTGGGGGTCTATGGGGCTGTCCCAGTACCAGCTGTTGTTACCATCAGGGCAAACAATGATGAGTTGGTACTGATCGGCGGCTTTTTCAAATCCTTTGGCTTTTGTTATCCAGTCGGCATAGCCGCCGCTGTAGCCATGCAGCAGATAGACGACAGGCAGCTCTTTGTCGTTGGCATAGTTATCAGGAGTGATCACAACAGCTTTGATATTCTTTTTCATGGAAGCGCTGTAGGTATCAACAGTGTCTACGATGGCCGCTGTCGCTGATAATTGAAATAGACCGGCGAAAACTGTTAGTATAAAAAGCCGTTTTACCCAGCTATTGTTCATTTTTCCCTGCTTCATTATTTATTTGATTGAGATTTTCCTTCTTAAACCAGCTAACTCCCAAATATCTTCTCCTCCACCAACTGACAAACAATATGCCCTGCCAGAATATGACTTTCCTGTATCCTGGGCGTGTCCGTTGACGGCACATTGATCAGCACATCACTTACTGCTTTCAACAGTCCGCCTGTCTTGCCGGTAAAACCGATAGTATGGATCCCTTTTTCTTTAGCCGTTTCAAATGCCTTAATAATATTCTTTGAATTTCCTGAAGTAGATAATCCTATCAATACATCGCCGGCCTGGCCGATGCCATCGATCAGCCGGGAATAGATCAGGTCAAAACTATAATCGTTCCCTACTGCTGTAAGATAAGAGGTATTGCAATGAAGCGCTTCTGCAGGAAGGGCCTTCCTGTCTGTATAAAAACGGCCGGAGAATTCTGCAGCAAGATGCTGTGCATCGGCTGCGCTGCCACCATTGCCGCAGAAATATACACGCTTACCTTGTTTGAATGTATTCGTAATCAGTTCAACCGACTGGCCAATGCTCCGGAGCAAGGCTTCATCATTAAGCAATTGCTGCTTTACATCGATCGAGGCCTGAATAAGACTTTTTATTTTATCCATATTAAATCGTCCATGTTTTTAATCCGTGTTTCACAAACTGGTAATTACGGTGTTTGCCTCCAAACCTTTCCAATTCTTTTATCACCCTATATTTGGTATTGCCGGGACAATAAAAGATCATAAACCCGCCACCGCCGGCTCCGGATATTTTGCCACCGGTAGCGCCCGCCTCGCGGGCCGTTCTGTAGATATCTTCCATTAATGGGTTACTGATGCCTTCTGCCATTTGCTTTTTTTGCTGAAACCCAAAATCCAGTATCTCTCCTATCTGTGCCAGCCTGCCTTTCAATAAAGCTTCCTTCATCTGCTGAGCCTGTTCTTTCAGTTGATGCATCGCATCAATGGAGCTGCCTTTCTTTTCTTCTACATTCTTGCTTTGCTTCTTGATGATCTCTGCTGATTCGCGGCTGGTGGAAGTATAATATAAAAGCAAATTGTTTTCCAGTTCAAACAAATACTCCTGCCTTATCCGTAAAGGGTTCACAATAACCTTATCATCTCCATAAAACTCCATGTAATTAACGCCACCGAATGTAGCTGCATACTGGTCTTGCTTCCCGCCGGCCAGCTTCAGATCATTCCGTTCTATTTCATACGCATAATGTGCCATATCGTATTCACCCAATGGCAGGCGGAGCATTTCCGTGAAAGCACCGATGATAGCCACCACGAGAGTAGATGATGTACCCAATCCCGAACCGGCCGGTGCATCCACAAAAGTCGAAAGCCGGAAGCCCTTCTCTCCTATTCCATAATCCTTCTGTATACGGTTGTATACACCTTTCAGCAAATCGAGCTTTCCATTAATGGGTAATGATGGCATCCAGTTATACACTTCTTCTTCATCACGGTCAATGGCCTGTAAGATGATCTTTTTTTCATCCAGTAATTCAATAGTAGCATTGGCGTATAGGGAAAGCGTAGCATTGAGTATAGCGCCTCCATGAAGATCGCTGTAAGGGCTTACATCCGTGCCACCACCTGCCAGGCCGATTCGTAAAGGCGCTTTGCTTCTATAGATCATGAGTCTGTCTCCAATTATTTGGGTTAGATCAATTCAAAAAACAGGATCTTTCTTAGTCAGCACTTCCGGCAAGCTGAAAAATAACAGCAGCCAGGTTAGCCCAACTGTATTTCTGTTTTTCATTGCGAAGATGAGGAATAAAATAGTCTTCTCCTAATTGATAGAAACGCAGGATGCCCTGGGCTATTGAACCTGGATCGGGCTCCACTACCAGTCCGGCTTTTTCATTGGGCACCAGCCTGGGCAGTCCGCCCACGTTGGTCACCACCATCGGCTTCTCGAAGTGATAAGCCAGCGGGGTAACGCCGCTTTGCGTTGCATTGCGGTAAGGTTGTATCACGGCGTCTGCAGCACAGAGATAATGCTGCACTTCGCTGTCCGGAATAAAATTGGTTCTAAGGATCAGTTGCTGTTCAATACCCAACTTTGCAATCAGTTCCAGGTAAGGCTTTTCATCTTCATAAAACTCACCTGCCACCAGCAACTGTATGCCTGCTGCTTTGATATCTTTGTCAGCCATTGCTTCCAATAGCAAATCCAATCCTTTGTATTTCCGGATAAAGCCAAAGAACAATACAAGCTTTCCTTCAACAGGCAGGCCCAACTTTTCCCTTGCGGTTGATTTGGGAATGATAGGTCCGAAATTATCATACAGCGGATGCTCCACCAGTTGTGCAGGTTTGTTCTTTTCAAACAGCCGGAGGTCCTGCATCACTTTTTCGCTCATCGTAATAAAAGCATCACAGCTTTTCAGAAAGTATCGGGTGAAAGGTGTGTCACCTGGCCGCTTTTCGTGTGGGATCACATTGTCGGCAATACAAACAATCCGGGTGTGACCATTCTTTCTTACACGGCGTAAAATCGTTCCCAGGGCGGGTCCCATCAGTGGAAGCCAGTAACGCACCACGATAATATCAGGCTTTAGCTTCTTTAATTGCTTTCCTACTTTCAGCCAGTTAAGCGGATTCACAGAATTAATAGCTGAATGAATGGAAAGCCCTGCCGGTGCAGGCTCATCACTGTATTGCGTAGTGCCGGGAAAAAGAAATTCCGGGTATTGCAGTGAAAAGGAAAAGATGGAACAATCATGCCCCTGCTCATTGAATTCTTTTGCCAGCCGCTGGTTAAAAGTGGCCAATCCGCCACGCAAGGGGTGCGCAGGCCCTATGATCACGATCTTCGACATTACAAACCTGCTTTTGTTTCGATCAGGTAACTGTTCCTGCCTGCAGAATTCCGGGAGATCAGTTCACCCAAAAACCCGGCAAGGAATAATTGCACACCAATGATCACTGAAGCAATAGCAAGATAGAATCCCGGTCTGTTGGTAAGAGGATAATTATAATCCACCAGTTTGGAAATAAATAAATAGATAGAGAAGCCGGTCCCTATCAGGAAAAAGATAGTTCCCCAGAATCCAAAGAAATGCATGGGGCGCTTACCGAATTTTCCTATGAAGAAGATAGACAGCAGATCAAGAAATCCATTCACAAAACGGTTCCAGCCAAATTTGCTGACTCCATACTTCCGCGGGCGGTGTTCCACCACTTTCTCACCAATCTTCCGGAAGCCTGCCCATTTGGCCAGCACCGGCACATAGCGGTGCATTTCACCATACACTTCAATGCTCTTTACCACTTTCTTTTTGTATGATTTGAGTCCGCAATTGAAATCGTGCAACTGTATCTTACTCATCCGCCGGGCAGCTGCATTGAACAGTTTGCTGGGGAGGTTTTTGGTGAGTTTATTATCGTAACGTTTCTTTTTCCATCCGCTGATCAGGTCGTAATTATCTTCAATGATCAGGCGGCGGAGTTCGGGTATCTCATCAGGACTGTCCTGCAGGTCAGCATCCATGGTAATGATCACATCACCCTGTGCTGCCTTGAAACCTTCATTGAGGCCGGCAGACTTACCATAATTGCGCTGGAATTTTATGCCTTTGACATTATGGTTTTTCTCCCGCAATTGTTCTATTACATTCCAGGAATTGTCAGTGCTTCCATCGTCCACAAAGATCACTTCGTAGGAGTATTGGTTTTCCTGCATAACTTTTTCGATCCAGGCCGTCAGTTCCGGCAGGGACTCTTCTTCATTCAGCAAGGGAATAACCACGGAGATATCCATGTCCTATTGTCTTCTTATTAATAAAATACCGGCACCGGCAGCAGTGAAAATAGTACCCATCACCAAATATCCGAAAATTGCTGTGGAAACAAGTCCGGTCGTATATTGTTTTTTAGACAGCGCCACTTTCTCTTCTATCTCTGCAGGCGTTCTGTCCTTTTCATTTTTCAGGAGGTACTCCTTGTAAGCAACAGCAGCTTCGTCAGCAAACTCGGGATGCATTTTACTGAAGATCCCTGTAAAGCTGACCATGATCAATGTAACGACCACAAAGCAACGGAATCCCTGCCCAAAAATATCTCCGAACTTACCGGTATATGCTTCTGACCGGGAATAGGCAAACAAGGTCCAGAATACACCTCCCGCATACAACGCATAATTGACATAGTGCAGGTTGGACTCAGCCGTCTGTTTGGTAAAATACATGATCAATGCAAATACCAGCAGGGCTAAACCAGTGATAAGGCCTTTTATGAGCGGACTGATTTTTTTATTCATTGGATTTAATTATTGGAGAACTGCTTCTCCTTTATGTACAATACCGATCACTCTTCCGGTAAGCTCTTTTCCGATGAACGGTGTGTTTTTTGATTTTGAACGGATATTCTTTTCCGATACCGTCCATTTTGCAGAAGGATCGAACAGGGACAATGAAGCAGCCTGTCCTTCCTGTATGCTTATTGCAGGCAGACCGAATATCTTGCGTGGATTGACCGAGAGCAGTTCAACCCATTTTGCAGGGCTCACTTCCGGCATCGCTGTATTCAGTACTGCATAAGCCGTTTCAAGGCTGATCATTCCATTCTTTGCATATTCAAACTCCAGCACTTTGCTATCATATTCATGAGGCAGGTGGTGCGAAGCGATACAATCAATAGTGCCGTCAGTGATGCCTTTGCGCAGCGATTCCCTGTCGGCTGCAGAACGTAACACCGGGTTCACTTTTAGATTAGTATCATATCCTTTCAGGTCTTCATCAGTAAAGAAAAGATGATAAGGCGTAACTGAGCAGGTGATATCAATACCATCCTTCTTCCCTTTCCGGATATGTGCAACCGAAGAAGCAGCACTGATACCGGTAAGATGGAGGCGCGAACCTGCATAAGCAGTGAGTTGAATATCGCGGGAAACGATCAGTTCCTCTGCCAGTTCCGGCTTGCCGGGCAAACCGAGCCGGGTGGAGACAATGCCTTCATGCATCAGTCCATGCGGATTGATGCTTTTATCATCGGGCACCTGCACCAGCACTCCACCGAATGCCTTTACATATTGTAACGCTTTTACCAGCAGTCCGGCTGATTGAACCGGGTTGGTACCGTCACTGAATGCCAGGGCGCCGCTGTTCTTCATATCATACATTTCAGCCAGTTCTTTTCCTTCCGTGTTGCGTGTGATGGCGCCGACAGGATGAACAGACACAGGGAGTGTCCGGCTTTTCTGCACGATATATTCCACATTGGCCTTATTGTGAACGCAGGGGTTTGTATTAGGAATAACCAGAATATCAGTGAACCCACCCGCAGCAGCAGCGGCAGCACCGGATTCGAGTGTTTCTTTGAACTCATAACCGGGATCTCCGAAATGGGCAAAGACGTCCATCCATCCTGGCGAAACGTGTATGCCTGGTTGGTCAATTACTTTATCAGCCTCATCAGTAAGGTTTTTACCAATGGCTTTGATAATTCCGTCTGCAATAAAAATATCAGCTGTTTGTCCGTTGAAAGGTGAAGCCGGGTCCGTTATCCGGGCTTGTTTAATGATGATTTTCATTAAGGTGCGAAGATAAAGGTTGTTTTTGGTTCGGAAAAATGGTAAAAAACCTTACTTTTGCAGCCCGCTGGTTTTCGAGCAGTCAAAATGCGAAGTTGGTCAGCGGATCCCCACCGGGAGTACCGGTTTTGTTCGGGACGTAGCGCAGCCCGGTAGCGCACTTGCATGGGGTGCAAGGGGTCGCTAGTTCGAATCTAGTCGTCCCGACTCCGCCCGCCGAAGCTTTAGCGAAGGCGGGCTTTTCATTTATAGTACACCCTAAACTTCGGGCGGGGCTTCGTCGGGCGCAGCCCGATAGCTGTACTACAACCATCACAGAGAATAAACGTATGGGCGAAGCCCGACAGGAGTTCGAAAATTGTACAGGTAAGACGACTTTTGGTTAAATCCTGAAATGCTTTGTAGAGAAGTGTTTCACGAAATTCAGCTACTTCAACAGTTTCCGTTTTTCTACATCCTGTAGTATGCTCATTTGTTGAATAGCGATCTTATTCAATTTTATCAATCGCTCTTTTTGTGGCAACTTCTCATTAATAAATACCGCATTCAGGTTTTCCATATTTGATAAGCAAATCAATTCGTTGATGGTCGCATAATCCCGGATATTTCCTTTCAAATCAGGATTTATTTCCCGCCATTGTTTCGCTGTTACGCCAAACAGCGCAACATTCAGAACATCGGCTTCACTCGCATAAACTACTGAGACCTGTGCAGGCGATAGCTCTGCCGGGATAAGATTATGTTTGATGGCATCTGTATGAATATGATAATTTAATTTCGCTAACTCCCGTTTAGCCGACCAGCCGGACAGCTTTTGTTCTTCTTCTTTGAGCCGCTGAAATTCCGTTATCAGATAAAGTTTGAATGGAACGCTGATAGCAGATCCGAATTCAAAAGCTATATCCTTATGGGCATACGTCCCACCATATTTACCTTTTTTTACGATGATACCTGTTGCGTTGGTTTTTTCAATCCACTCTGAAACACTTAGTACAAAACTTGGCAAACCCGCCTGCATTCTAAAGTGGTTAAATTCGACCACTTTAAAATCAGGATTTTTTATTTGCTCCCATGTTCCTAAAAACTCAAGAGCGTATCGGGCCCTTATCCAGTTTTTGATGATATCAGCTGCCCGGCTTTCACCATCTTTGGCATTTGCCATATCTGTAAGCGAAATGTAATCCTGCTCCTCAACTGAGAGGACGGTAATTTCCGTGTTCTGAACATTGATTTTTGCCATTTGAACTGCTGAGTGCAGAAAGATCGATGATGTTCAAAAACGCATTAACAGCGTAAAACAAAGAGGATAAAGACGTTCTGCAGGTTATTGTGAATAGCATCTCGTAACCTAATGCCGTAAAATAGCAGCATAAACAACAAAATCACCGGGCGAGGTGACTTCTATCATAATCTGACAATTTCGCCTCTCCCCCCTCACGCATACTCCAACAACAAATTCCCATCAATCCCCAGCAACTTATGCGCGGCCTTCAAAAACGAAACATCCGGCTTTCTTTTTCTGCTCATGATCTGTGACAACTTCGGTTCCCCAATGCCAAGCAACTTTGCCAGCTCTTTCTGCTTTAACCTCCGCTCATACATTTTGAGCTCGATCAGCCCTTCCAGTGTTTGTGGCGCAGGTATCCTATAGATACTTTTTTCATACATCTGTGCTGCCAACGCCAGGCTTTGTAAAGATCTCAGTTCTTTATCGGAAAGCTTTCTCTCTCCCTTCTTCATCAAGATATCGATCTCCTTCATTACCGCATTGTACTCCTTTTCACTTCCGATCTTCGTTTTACGGGTTGTCATATCAACAATTTAAAATAATTATTACTCAGTCAAGGTTAGAGGTCGTCCAGACTCAGCTTATCGTATTCCTTATGCGTTCCGACAAACTTTATGTAAACTGTTCTCACGCGAAAAAAGATCCGTACAATCAACCTGTACTCATTTCCCTTTATGTTGAATACATACAGATCATCCCCCACGGCATCAACCGAATTGAAGAGTTGTTTCATCTCATGAAAATTGGCCCAGTCAGATTTCTCCGTGATCGTATACCAATTATTCAATTGATCCGAAACACTTTTGTGCCGCTCTATGTAATCCTTGATCGTCTTATAGCTGATAACTACCACTGGAAACGGTTTCAAAGTTAAATAAAATTTCAAAAAATGAAATTAATTTCTGAAATATGAAATAGATTGGACTTCTGTTCCAGGCGGGTTTAATAGAAAATCTTTCCAACTTACCTGCCTGCATTGAACAAGTACAAAAACTAATGTTTTAACTAAAAAATGTAGCGGCTTTTTAACGGAGATTCTCGTCGTTTTCACCGGGGAAATTTATCTTGTGATATCATGACGGAAAAACAACGACAGGGCGAATCGGATCATCCCAGTTATTCTATCCGGAAAATTCTCTTTTGGGACACCACCCCTGGTTTACCAGACGTTGAAGCTATCCCAAAAGCAGGAAAACCTATATCAGTAGAAGACAGATCTTCATCTGAACACTTTTACAGGAATTAAAAAGAGACCGCCAAAAGAAAATGACCCGCTCTCACCATACCAGATTCTTATTTAATTAATCACGACTTATTTTTTCTATACATTCGCATCATAAACCACCACCATCATAATTGCAAGTCCAAATGAAATATCCATTACTCCTGCTTTTCTTTTTTTGCTGCTCAGCCAGCTACTCGCAAACCAATTACGCAATCCGGCTAAACGGAACCAACCAGTACGCAGAAATATTTGCACCGATCCCCAGCAACAGCTCCTATACCAAAGAAGCCTGGGTCTATTCGGCGGGTACAGGAGGGTCTCAGAATATCATTTCCTCGGCAAATGCTCCTTTCTGGATCAGCGGCAGTACACTTTCTGCCGGACATGGTGGCAACTATACACAGGTTACAGATGGAACTGCATTTTCTACAAGCCGCTGGGTGCACGTGGCCGTTACCTATGATGCCGGCACCACAACAATGAAGTTATACCGCGACGGAATACTGGTTAATACCAACACATCCGTAGCGAATAATTATACCAGTGAAAACACTTTTATCGGTTCACATACAGGAGGAAACAGCCTGATCAATGCCTCTATCGATGAAGTCCGCATCTGGAGCATTGCGCGGACGCAGGAAGAGATCAGAGCGAATATGTTCAGAAGGCCCTCGGACACTGAGCCAGGCTTACTGGCAGCCTATCACTGCGATGAATCAGCCGGCACAACACTCATTAATGCGACCGGAGGAACCAATGGCAACCTGATCAATGCTCCTGTATGGATTGCTTCGCCGGTTTTATTTAACGGCAACGCCTTATCATTCGATGGCCTTAATGACCAGGTCATCATCCCTCATTCCGTAAGCAGCGATTTCACACTGGAATACTGGGTAAGAACTACCGCAACTTCCGGCGGCGGAACGCAATGGTTCCAGGGTAGCGGCATCGTGGATGCTGAGGTAGGCGGAGATACTTACGACTGGGGCACATCCCTGTTAGGATCTAAACTCGCATTTGGAATAGGCAACCCCGGAAGCGACAGGACCGCTATATCAGTAGATGATATCAATACAGGCAACTGGGTTCATGTGGCTGTATCATGGCGGCAGTCGACCGGTGAAGTCAAAATGTATATCAACGGAACCGACCAGGGAGTTTTTCCGGCAACATCCACTGCGCTCAGATCAGCACCGCCTAGGATCGCACTGGGCTCAACTCAACCCAATATCCAGTTTTTTGCCGGCACGCTTGATGATGTTAGGATCTGGAATGTAGTAAGAACCCAGTCCCAGATCCAGGCTAACATGACGAGGGAATTACAACCGGCATTCAACCCTTCACTTGTTGCATACTATACATTTGACCAGGGAATATCCTCCGGAACCAATACCGGGCTTAACACCATATATGACCTGAAAGGAAACAATTACGGCGTAATGAATAATTTCGCGCTGACCGGCACTTCATCCAACTTCGTGACTCAAAACAATACGATCATACTGCTGCCGCTGGAATGGATCAGTTTTACAGCCAAACAGGCGGGCAGCAGCCGGCAAATAAGACTTGATTGGACTACCGGTTCGGAATTGAACACAAAAGACTTTTTAATCCAGCACAGCACCAACGGATCCAATTGGAGTAATATCGCTTCAATACCGGCAACCGGGGCCAACAATGCAAAATCTGACTATAGCTTCATCCACAAAGACCCGGCTGAAGGCGGTAATTATTACCGCATCTTCCAACGGGACCTTGATAACAACGGCAGTTACAGTCCGACCAGAATGGTCGATCTGAAAAACATTCCCGCAGCACTTACCATCCTCAACTCACGCGTGGCCTCCGGGATGCTGCATCTCCGGCTTGCAGCACCTTCGGTCATTTCGGTATTTGATACCGGCGGAAGGCTGATGCTGAAAACACAACTGAATGGAGGCGATCAAATGATCAATATAAGTCAGCTTGCTAAAGGCGTGTATATCGTTACGAACGGGAATGAATCGAAAAAAATTTTAATTGAGTAATGTGGAAATGCCTATAATAGTTGAACGCTTCAACAAGCACACATATCCTCTTGCCTTTTGAAGCGTTCAACATATTGTTACAATACCCCTACCAAACCTTTATCCGTTCACTCTCCGGCTTATACATTTTATCTCCCGGCTGCACATTAAACGCGTTGTAAAACGGCGTAAAGTTCATCAGTGGCCCGTTCACCCGCCAAACAGCCGGTGAGTGTGGATTTGTATTCACATACATCCGCATGAACGCGTCCGTTGTTTTAACCCTCCAGATCCTCGCTATGGAAATAAAGAACCGTTGATCAGGCGTAAAGCCATCCAGCTTTGTAGTATCCTCTCCCTCTTTAGTCATTTTAAAGGCGTCATACGCAATGGCAATGCCAGCAAGATCCGCTGTATTTTCTCCAAGGGTCAATGCGCCTTTCACATGCGCCGAATCAAGCACGGTAAATGAGTTGTATTGATCGAGTACCTGCTGGGTACGCGCCTTGAATTTTTCATAGTCCGCTTTTGTCCACCAATCCGTAACGTTACCATCTTTATCATACTGCGCTCCCTGGTCATCAAATGAATGCGTGATCTCATGACCGATCACCATACCGATACCGCCATAGTTCAATGCATCATCGGCATTCATATCAAAGTAAGGAGGCTGCAGTATTCCTGCTGGGAAGACAATTTCATTCAACGGAGGATTATTATAGGCAGTTACTGTTGGCGGGGTGGTGTACCATTCTGTTCTGTCAACCGGCTGACCAAGTTTTGCCAGCATATACGCATAATCGTTTTTGTTGGCCGACAACCTGTTCTCAAAATAAGTATCCCGTTTTACTTCCACTTTCGAGTAGTCTCTCCATTTATCAGGATAGCCGATCTTCTCAGTAAATGCAGCAAGTTTTTCTTTCGCCTTTGCTTTGGTAGAATCGCTCATCCAATCCAACTTAGTGATCCGGGCCTCAAATGCTTTTTTCAGGTTATCCACCAGTACCCGCATCCGCTTCTTTGCCTCATCAGGAAAATATTTCTTTACATACAACTGTGCCAGGGCCTGGCCCAGGGAGCGATCCACTGCCTGTGTCATTTCTTCCGCGCGAGGCTTCATAACAGCCTGCCCGGTGAGCACCTTTGCATAATTGAAATTTACATCATTGAACGGTTTGCTTAAAAACCCTGAATAATCGCGAAGCATATTGGCTTTTAAATATACTTTCCAATCATTGATCGGCACGGTTGACAGCATGGCGTTGAGTTTGTCATAATAAGCAGGCTGACCTATATTTAACGAATCCACTTTAGCGCCGTAATCTGCGAGTAAAGTAGGCCAGCTAAGATTCGGTTGTTTTTTCGAAAGATCGGCAACAGCCAGTTTATTATAATTTGCCTTCACATCCCGGAGTTCAATATTTGTTCTGTGAGAGCCGGCAAGCTGCTCTTCTATTTCATAAACGAGCGCAGCATTTTTTTCCGCAGTAGCGGCATCAACTCCTATCAATTGAAAATAAGAACTGAGTGCCGTTTTATATGCTTGCTGAATACCAACTGTTGAAGGATCTGTTTTGAAATAATAATCCCTGTCCGGCAGACCCAGCCCGGCCTGTGCTAATTGAACAATATTCACTGAGCTCTGTTTATCATCAGGTCCTATATAAAGACCGATCAGCGACCTGTCGCCCGCTTTATGTTCGTCCGCCACGAGTTTAAGCAATCCAGCCAGGTCTGTCACTGCATCTATCTTTGCCAGGATAGGTTTGATGGGTTCATAACCTCGTTTATCAATCGCTGCTGTATCCATTCCCGATGCATAGAAATCCCCTACTTTCTGCTCGATGCTGCCCGCAGGGTTATTGGCTGCGGCCACACTGTCCAGGATTCCCTGCAAGCGGATCCGCTGCGGAAAGTTCAGAAAAGAATAAGAACCCACTCCTGATTGACTGGCTGGTATGGTGGCGCTGTCATACCAGGTCTTATTGACGTACATAAAAAAGTTATCACCGGGCTTTATGGCAGAATCGATACCGGTGATCAGCCCTTGGCCTGGAACCTGGTCTGTTGCTTGTTTACAGCTTACGGCCAGTATGGCGACGAGGGATAACAAAAGCAGTCTTGTCATATAGGTTGACTTAAGAAATGGAGTAATTGGTTAAATGTACGGAAGAGCAATTAATAATAGCGGGGTATCCGGGAAAAATGTTAAGATGACAGATCGGAATAAAAATACTGACAAGAATTGCCCTGGCCGTTCACCCAAAGAAAGTGATGGCCGCATAGATCAGCCCGGCGCCGATTATAGTCATACAAGTGGTCCAGAATGAAGAATATTCATGATGGCTTTCCGGTAGCAGGTCACTGGCTCCTATGTATAAAAAGAAACCGGTAAATAAAGAAATCAGCACTGCAAAGACTTCCTCAGAAAGCCGGAACATATGAGTTGAAAACACTCCCAAAACAGGAGCAACGGAATCTGTTAGCAGCCATAAGAACGATCTGTGGAGACGTTCATTCTTCTTCAACACCACGCTCACTGTATTCACGCCATCAGAAAAATCATGAACGATCACAGCCATTGCAACGAATATCCCGATCTGATCAGAGATCTTAAAAGCAAGACCGATCGCAACGCCATCGAAAAAGCTATGGACCGACAAACTTCCTGCAGCAAGATTTTCCCTGCCATGATTCTCCACTCCGGCAACCCGGAAGTGAAGCAAGGTGAACCGGTCCAGGATCAGGTATAAGAAAAAACCAAGTGCTACAATGCTGATAGTGGTCTCCGGTAGAAAGTGACCCCGGCTAAGCAATAAAGATTCAGGCAACAGATCAAATAAACATACGCCGATCACAGCTCCGGCACTGAATCCAAGTATCAGCCGGAGTTTATCCCTGAAATACATTGCAAACAAACCACCGGCAAGCGTGGAGAAAAAGGTAAGAATGGTAATTAACACTAGCATACAAAATCGTTGCACTGTCCTTTTTATATTATCGATCCGTTTTATTCTTTGCTTTTTATTCTGAAACAGACAGTAACCGATGCACATTGGAAATACCAATAAAAAACGGTGGTTGATCTCGGTTATCAGTTCCGACTGTGAGGGTTGACTGCACTCATTGGTGTGCTACAAAAAAAGGTAAGGCAATTTTGTCAACATACAGATCAGCCGCAACAGTTCTCAATAACCGGGAAACGCGGCTTCTTCCATATGCTCCCATTATAATGATCGCATTTTTCTTTTCCGCAAGATAATCAAGGAATATACCTTCCCTTTTACCATGCAGTTCCTCAAATACAAAAGAGGTGTAATGCGCTTCCAGCCATTCTTTCAACTGATCTGGCACCATAATGATCGCTCCTTCCCTGTCATTTACATTTACAACACAAAGTTTATGCGAAGAAAACTCAGGGAATAGATAGGTGAATTGCTTTATAGCAAACATGGCAGAAGCGCTGCCATCATAGGCAAAGACCATTTCCCGGATCTCCTGCACCGGCCCGGTTGAAACAATAACCGGGCATGCGACATTCCGCAGGATTCTCCTGGCAATTGCAGACGGGATATGGCGCATCGCTTTTTTAAAATGCAGCCCGCCATCTGAGATCAGCAAGTCGGCATACCGGCTTTCGCCTATCACTTCAGCCACCGGCCTTTCTTCATCTCTTTGTACATTTGACCTGACACCATTCTTTTGACAGGTTTGATTGAACACTTCGATATTTGCTTCAATCTCTGCATTTTTTTTCGTGTACTCGGATGAAGTCCTGTCTACCTCCAGGCCAATATAAGTCCCTTCGTAAACGTTTTTGATAACCAATTCTTTATCTTTTGCCAGGTTTTCCAGGAACAGGCCTGTCAATACAGAATTGGACATTTTAGCCAGTGAGCATGCAAGCTCCAGTGAGTTTTTATCAAGATCCACAGCATTAACGGCCAGCATGATCTTTTCCATAAAACAAATTTTCATCAAAATAGGATTCATTACCTCACGCAGGAATGACAACCGTCACTCCAGGCATTGAAGATCGTCATCAGGTGATCAATATCAGTTTAGACAGTGACGGCATTCATCTTCTTACCAGGATTTATACCGCAAATTTGATCTCAATGAAAAAGCAATGGCCAATACAGGTTTTTCTGGCAGAAGCTGGTGATGCCAGCCGGTTTACGGGACACTTTTTCAGGCAATGGATAAAGCCACGGTTTGAAGTGGGAGAATTTATCCGCCAGTGTTTTCTGATCGGCTACAGGTCACTGCCACTTGTTGGGCTGACCGCCTTTATCATGGGATTGGTATTGACCATGCAACTGCGGCCGTCCATGATCGATTATGGTGTGGAATCACAGCTGCCGGCGATTGTTGGCATTGCTATCGTACGGGAGATCGGCCCGGTAATCACCGCGCTGATCTTCGCAGGCAAGATCGGCAGCAGCATTGGTGCTGAACTTGGCTCCATGAAAGTAACAGAGCAGATCGATGCGATGGAAGTCAGCGGCACGAACCCGTTCAAATACCTTGTCGTTACACGGGTGCTGGCAGCCACACTGATGCTACCGGTGCTCGTTATGCTGGGCGATGCTATCTCGTTGTTTGGGTCCTACATCGGAGTGAATATCCATGGAGCCACCAGTTTTCATCTTTTCTGGACGCAGATCTTTGACAATCTCCTGTTCGGCGATGTATTGCCTGCTTTTGTCAAAAGCTTTTTCTTCGGTTTCTCGGTAGCTATTGTTGGTTGCTATAAAGGATATAACAGCAGCAAAGGAACGGAAGGCGTTGGTCAATCCGCCAACTCTGCCGTTGTTGTTTCTTCTGTATTGATCTTTATCATCGACCTGGTGGCCGTACAGATCACCGATGTACTGAACCTGAATTAAACATGCAAACCGCATTATTATACAATGAAAATGAAAGCCGGGCACAGAAGACAGACACGGTCCTGGCAGTCCGTCATCTTTTTAAATCTTTCGGCGAGAACAAAGTGCTGGAAGACTTCAACCTGCAGGTAACCAAAGGTGATGCGGTGGTGGTGCTTGGCAAATCAGGTTCCGGGAAGTCGGTATTGATCAAATGCATCATTGGTTTATTGCAACCGGATAAAGGGGAAATAGAATTGCTCGGTAAAAACGTGACGCACCTGAGCCATGAAGAAATGGACCAGGTGCGCGCAAAGGTTGGGTTCCTTTTTCAAAGTAATGCTTTATATGATTCAATGACAGTAAGGGAAAATCTCGAATTTCCGCTTCGCAGGCACTGGATCAGGCTAACAAAAGAAATTGCGAACGAACGGGTGACCAATGCTCTTGCCAGTGTGGGGCTCGCGCATACCATCGATATGATGCCGGCTGAACTTTCCGGGGGAATGCGTAAACGTATTGCCCTTGCACGTACACTGATCCTCAAACCAGAGATCATTTTGTATGATGAGCCGACCACCGGCCTTGATCCGATCACCGGCAAAGAGATCATTCAATTAATGATCGATATACAAAAAGCTTATCAGACTACCTCTCTCATCATCTCGCATGACATGAACTGCGTTAAGATGGCCGGAAACCGGGTGGTGATATTGATTGACGGGAAATGCTATGCGGATGCGAAATATGATGAGCTGCTCAGAAATAAGGACCCTAAAGTCAGACAATTCTTTGAATAAATAATGATGGCAGATAAAACAACCAATAATATTAAACTTGGCATTTTTCTTTTTGCAGGGCTACTTTTTCTTGTCGTCATGCTGTATATGATCGGAAAAAATCAGCATCTTTTTGGAAAGACCTACCTGCTGAAAGCAAGATTTGAAAATGTGAATGGCCTTGTTGCCGGCAATAATGTACGCGTATCCGGCATACAGGCAGGATCGGTAAAACGCATCAGTTTCCTTTCCGATACAGTGATAGAGATCTCAATGCTGATCGATAAGGATATGAAAACGATTATCCGGCGCAATGCAGTGGTATCGATCGGTACAGAAGGGCTGGTTGGTAATAAGGTGGTCAATATTGTTCCAGGAACTGGAATGGACTCACTTGCCGAAGAAGGTGATCTGCTTCAGTCAAAAAAAACCGTTAATACAGAAGAGATGCTGCAGACCCTTTCCAGGACGAATAATGATGCGGCGGCGATTGCCTCGCAATTGAGGACCACGATCGAGCGTATCAATGAAAGTAATGGTCTGTGGCAACTCATCAATGATGAATCGATACCTGCAGACCTCAGGGCTTCCGCCGCCAACATTCAGCGGGCCACAGCGCAGGCAAATGAACTGACAAGCCAACTTAACTCAATAATATCCAATATAAAAACCGGTAAAGGCCCTGTAGGGGCATTGTTGACAGATTCGGCAATAACCGGAAATCTTAAAGCAGCTATCACAGCCATCGATGAAGCAGCTGATCAAACAAGATCACTGACCCAAAAAGCGAATGTAATGCTTACTTCTATCGATCGTCAGTTGAACAATCAGGATGGCACCCTGCATGCTTTGCTGAACGACAGTTCAACTGCTGCGCATTTCAGACAAAGCATGAACAACATTGAAAAAGCGACGGATGGGTTTAATCAGAACATGGAGGCATTAAAGCATAATTTTCTTTTCCGTGGATACTTCCGGAAACTGGAAAAACAGGAACGCAAATCAAAAGCTACTGTCAAAGACTGAACCTTCTTGCAGCCTGAATCATCTATGCTAAACAATAGCACGAAACGCTTAAAACATCATCATATGACAACCACTGACCTGATGGAACTGATAGGCTCAGAAAATGAAGATCTATTGACCCACCGTTGCACAACCGTGGCAAAAGAAAAACTGCACCTGCCATCACCCAAGGTGATCGCTGATATTTACAGCCATACCAACCGCAATGTCCAGACACTGCGGAGCCTTGCCACACTCTTCAATCATGGCAGGCTTTCAGGTTCCGGTTATTTATCCATTCTGCCCGTTGACCAGGGTGTAGAGCATAGTGCCGGAGCGTCATTCGCGGCCAACCTGGATTATTTCGATCCGGAAAACCTCATAGAGCTCGCGATCGAAGGAGGCTGTAACGGGGTAGCAAGTACAATTGGTAATCTCGCCATGCTGTCAAGAAAATATGCGCATAAGATCCCATTTATTGTGAAGCTCAATCATAATGAACTGCTGACCTACCCCAACAAGTCAGATCAGGTCATGTTCGGCACAGCCCGCGAAGCATGGAATCTGGGGGCCGTAGCAGTAGGCGCAACCATTTACTTCGGATCAGAAGAATCGTCCCGGCAGATCGTAGAAGTCAGCCGGATATTTGAAGAAGCGCATTCTTTAGGTATGGCAACCATTCTTTGGTGTTATCTGCGGAACAAAGCCTTTAAACAATCAGACAAGGATATGCACCTGTCTGCAGACCTCACTGGCCAGGCAAATTATCTTGGTGCAACAATTCAGGCTGATATTATCAAACAGAAACTTCCGGAGAATAACGGTGGATATAAAGTGCTGAATGCAGGCAGCCAACCGTATGGTAAAATGGATGAACGGATGTACACACAGCTTTCGTCCTCCCATCCTATCGACCTTTGCCGTTACCAGGTACTGAATTGTTATATGGGTCGTGTCGGGCTTATCAATTCAGGGGGAGCATCAAAGGGTGAAACTGACCGCAAAGAGGCGGTCATCACTGCAATCATTAATAAACGGGCTGGCGGTATGGGTCTGATTGCGGGAAGAAAAGCATTTCAATGCTCAATGCCGGACGGAATTTCTTTGTTGCACGACATACAGGATGTGTACCTGAACAGGGATGTTACTATTGCATAAGAAGGAAATCCTTTCTCCACTGGCCATTATTTTATTACTCCCCTGGGGCCATGACAAGCACCGCAGCTCCCCTGATCTTTCCTTCCCGGAACTTCCTGATCGCACTATTGGCCTGCTCCAGCGGAAATAGCTCTACAGAGGTATGAGGCGTATGCTCAATAGCAGCCGCCATAAATTCTTCAGCATCTTTTCGTGTCAGGTTGGCAACAGATCGGACCTGCCTTTCCTCCCACAACAAAGAATAGGGAAATGAAGGGATATCAGACATGTGAATGCCTCCACATACAACAATCCCTCCTCTATCACAGTCACTCAACGCTTTTGGTATAAGCTCCCCAGCCGGCGCAAAGATGATGGCTGCATCCAGTTTTTCCGGGGGAGATTCATCCGATCCGCCTGCCCATGCGGCACCCAGCGACAAAGCAAACTTTCCGGCAGCATCATCCCCCTTGCGGCTGAAAGCATAGATCTTCTTGCCCTGCATCACGGCCAGTTGCGCAATGATATGGGCTGCAGCGCCAAATCCATATAAACCTATTTTTGAAAATTCCACTGGAATAAACCGGTAAGACCGGTAGCCAATTAATCCTGCACACAGGAAAGGCGCATATTGCGCAAACGCAAATTGCGCGGGAAGTTTTATACAAAAATCGCTGTACGCGACCATAAATTCCGCAAACCCACCGTTCATTGTATATCCGGTAAAGATCGCACGATCGCAAAGATTCTCCTGTCCCCTTGAACAATACCGGCATTTGCCACAGGCATACCCTAACCATGGCACACCTACTACATCGCCTTCATGAAGACCGGACGTTTTATCACCTGTGGATACAACCGTACCGATGACCTCGTGTCCTGGTATAAGTGGCAGTTTCGGCGAAGCAAGTTCACCGTCAATGATATGCAAATCTGTTCTGCAGATCCCGCAGGCCATTACTCTGATCAATACCTGACCAGATAATGGTACTGGAATCGGCAAGGTCGATAATGTTAATTCAACATTGGCTTTATTCAACACCATTGCATACATAGCTTTCCGATTCAATAAACGATAATCTGATGATCTATGCCGCCTTGCTTGCTGGCCGTCTTTGACAAGCAAATCTCCAGGCTCCCCTGTTTACACTCAGCCGATGAGAATTCCACATCAGCGTCCCGCGGCAGTGAAACAACTCCTAAAAAATAACCGGAGTTTAGCTCCGTGTGTCGTTTGCTGTTTTTTGAAGCTATCCGTTTCCTCACCGCGATCATTAATTGTCCGTCATGGGTGTACACAACAATATCGTTTTTGGAGGCCCATAAAACGGGCGCCTCGATCTTGTAATGATGTTCGAATTCATTGAGCTTTACAGGTAACCTGTTGTGTTTATCCCTGTGGGCATGATCTAGTTTATTCAACATATTCTTTACTTCAGAAGATGGCGTATACCAGCCAGGATAAGAAGTGCAACCACTGAATGATGTTGATAGGGTCATAAAAAATGAATTTGCTTAAAATTAAAGCTGCGTTTACCTAAGAAAAATGACCGGCATAACCCTGATCACTGATCCCGGTCAGCCGGCCATACATTTGACAGCATCCTTAGTCGATCATCGAAAATTCCGGTTCTGCTACTACCAGATTGCTTTCCAGGGTTATAACGCCGGGAGCTGCCCATGCAGCGGTTTCGGCGTCTTCTTTTTCTGCGAAAGAACGGACAAAGCCGCTTAGTATAACTTTTGAACCTATTACGTCCACCCTGATCCTGCCTGCATCGGAATTGGCGCTTCTTAACAATGCATCTTTGATGCCCTGGGTTACATCCGACGACTTAACTTTGGGTTTTACGCCGATCAGGTTCACCACCAGTTTTACACCGGTCAGGTTTTCAATGGCGGTCTTTGCGTTTGTACGCTGATAATCCCAATCAACTTCCCCATCGAGCGTCACCACGCCATCATCCACTTTGATCTTGATCTTTTCCTCCTGAACAGCTGAGTGCCATTTTAATGCGTTGACCACTGCTTCAGCAATTTCCGCATCTGTTTTAACCCGGTTCCCGTAATAAGCTACTTTGATATCCTCTGCGACGGCTTTTACGCCACCGATCCGCTTGGCCGCTTTTTCAGCCGCCAGTTTCTTGGTATAGCTATCCACTTGACCCGATAGTGTCACGATCCCGTTCTTTACAGCCACACCAATCTCTGTTGCATTCAGCAGAGGTTGCCATTTCAGCTCATCCTGTACTTCTTTTTGAATCGTTGCATCACTTTTCATATAACATGTATTTAAAATGAAATAAAAAAATTACATATCAAAGAAACTTACTTGTTGCCTCCAGGGCAATGAAACAGGTCAGCGCTGATCATGAGGGTGATCAGTAGCGATAGAAAAACCGCATCGCCGTGACCTTTCCAGGTTGCCGGGATCACAAATCCTGTCTACCTGTTCCTTTTTTTGGCCGAAACTATTAACTTTATGATGCAACATCACTAAGATATCTCCAGACCTTTTTGCTGTTACGAGTTAAGTTCCTGGCTGACTGTAATCAACGCGCTTAATGAGCTACATCATTTGAAATACGTGTACCGCTTAAGATTTTGCAGCAACGAATTTGATCCGCCCCTTCAAAAGCTTTTGTTTCCACCCCATGGATGCGTTCAGCTTGGCTCCGCTTTTCCTTTTCGGACCTATAGTAATAATAAGATCATTGTTTAAAGCACATCGGTAGACGGACAACTATTAAACATCATGTTAGCATGAAGCCGCACCACTCATCTGTGCATGACACTAAGTATGACTTCCTGGAAGCTGTGTGCAATAGTCTGCAGGAAGGCACTGCTGTTATCAGTGAACTGGATGGCCGGATTGTATTTTGCAACCAGGCATGGCTTTCCCTTTTTGGATTGATCAACCATGTGGATATGGACCTGCAGGATATTGGTATTCTTCGAAAAGACAGTTTAACAGAGAGTGCCTGGCAAACCCGGCTCAAGGCGGCCAAAGACCGTGGCATATTCAGGGAAAGGGTTGAATATATCTCAAAGCATGGCCATACTTTCTGGGCAGAATCTTCCATCCGTTCATTCTCAAAAAACAATATAAATTATTTCATGGTCGTGGTCGATAAGATCGATCAGCTGAAACAAAGCGAGCTTAAGATCGCACAGGACAAACAGCGCTTTACGGCCCTGCTGGAACATGCCAGCATGGGAATCCTTGAAATCAATCAACGTGGGGAGATCATCGACATCAACCTTTCCGCATTGAAGCTCTTTGGCTATGAAAAGACAGAAGTATTGAATAAGAAGATCGAAATGCTGATCCCTGCACGCTTTCACGGCAAGCATGAAGAGCATAGAAACCAGTATCTGCATCATCCGAACAACAGGCCGATGGGGCTTGGCATGGATCTATTCGCTGCAAAAAAAAGTGGAGAAGAATTTCCGGTAGAAGTCAGTCTCACTAATTATATGCTTAATGACGAGTCCTATGTGGTGGCATTTATCAGCGATATAACTATCAGGAAGAAAAGCGAAGAAGAAATTAAAAAACTCAATGATGAACTTGAGGAGATAGTGGAGCTCAGGACCAGGGAGTTGAAATATGCCATCCGGCAACTGGAAATTTCCAGGGAAGATCTCTATAGATCATTGGAAAAAGAAAAAGAACTGGGAGAGCTTAAATCGCGCTTCGTATCCATGGCCTCGCATGAATTCCGCACACCTTTAAGCACAGTACTGTCGTCCGCCTATTTACTGGAGCAGTATAATACTGGAGCAGACACCACAAAACAACAAAAACACATTCAGCGGATCGTTTCGTCGGTAAACATGCTAACGGACATACTTAACGATTTCCTGAGCGTAGGAAAGATTGAAGAAGGAAAGATCCATGTAAAGTATCAGAAATTTGATATCTATAAACTAATGCTGTCTGCTATAGATGAGATCAGGGTCAGCTTAAAAAAGGAGCAGTATATCCAGTATGAGCATACCGGTGATCCTGAAGTAATACTGGACGTCTCCCTCTTTAGGCATATTATCATGAACCTGATCTCCAACGCCAGTAAATTCTCTCCGCCGACCGGCGCCATCAACGTCCTCACTTCTCACGAAGACGGCTTACTCAAATTGTCTGTAGAGGATCATGGCACAGGTATCTCCCCAGAGGACCAGCAACATTTGACCGAGCGGTTTTTCCGGGGCAGGAATGCGGTCAATATTCAGGGCACAGGGCTTGGGTTGCATATTGTATCAAAATATGCCGAACTGATGAATGGGTCAATAAAATGTGATAGCGTACCGCATCAGGGGACCATTTTCACACTTTCGTTCAATCAACAAAATACAACTTATGAAGAAGATCCTGTTAATTGAAGACAATGCGGATATACGAAGTAATACAGCCGAGATACTGGAGCTATCTAACTATCTGGTGATTGAAGCAGAAAATGGCAAGGATGGGGTCATGAAAGCGATTGAAAGCAAACCCGACCTGATCATCTGCGATATCATGATGCCGGAACTGGACGGTTATGGTGTCCTGCATGCGATACAGCATAATGATATGATCAAAAACACACCGTTCATCTTCCTGACGGCCCGTACAGAACGGAACGATTTCCGCAAAGGGATGGAACTCGGGGCAGATGATTATCTTCCCAAACCATTTGACGGTACCGAATTACTGAACGCCGTAAGCGGAAGACTAAAAAAGGTGGATATGCTTAATGCAGCATTTCAATCTGACATGCGGGGTGTCAGGCAATTGCTTGAGGTAAGTTCTGGAAAGACAGAACTCCAGGATCTCACCGCAGACCGGAACATCAATCATTATTCCAGGAAGCAGATCATCTATTCAGAAGGGAATCATCCTAATCGCCTTTATTTTATCATCAAAGGAAAAGTGAAGACTTTCAAAAGCAACGAAAATGGCAAAGAACTGATCACAAACCTATTTCTTGAAGGAGATTTTATCGGCCATACCGCACTGCTGGAAAAATCAGTATATAAAGATACTGCAGAAGCACTGGAGGATACAGAGCTTGCGCTGATCCCGCGAGAGGACTTTAATGAACTGATCGATCGCAATCCGGAGGTTGCAAGGAAATTCATCCAACTGCTTGCGAAAAATGTTGCAGAAAAAGAAAAACAATTATTGAAACTTGCTTACAATTCCCTGCGGAAAAAAGTTGCCGATGCGTTGCTGCTGATCCAGGCCAAATACCAGGGTGGCTCTGAAGCGTTCACCATCGATATGAGCCGGGAAAATCTTGCAAATATAGCAGGAACAGCCACGGAATCATTGATCCGTACGTTAAGCGATTTCAAAAATGAAAAGCTTATCGACATTGCCGATGGAAGGATCACAATACTTAACCAGAAGAAGCTGGAAAACCTTTGCAACTGAATTAATACCGATCAATGCTGTTCAAGAATGTGCTGGTTGAAATGGCCTTTCATTTCATCAAATCTCTTTTTGGCTACAATAAGATCTGCTTCAAGTATCTTGTGTTTTGCAAATACCGTATCGACCAGCATTCCGTCTTCAAACACCTCCCTTTTTAACAGGCGGTCAAATTCAGCGACGTTATTCCTCAATATACCGATCATACTGTCCTGTTCGATAAACTGATTTTGAAAAGCTTCGGCTACTTCCAGTGAAGGAGCATACTGCTTGTCTTTTAACACCTCCACCAACCTTGCTTTCATGTGTATGTTCTCGTCGGCCATGAATGCAAGCTGCCGCTTCCATGTATCACTTTCAAACTCAAGCTGCTTTATCTTAAATCTCGACATCATCCCGTTTATCCCGTTTAATATTCCTGATAGATGCAAATCACCTCTCGTAAATGTAACATCTCATAGGTGGCGAATAACATACATCCTGATCAGCTTAATACATGATTGTGATCATATTCCGGTTTTGTATATGAAGGTGTAAGGTTTAAGCCGGCGAAACTCCTCCTTCTTTTGAGCGGCTCTTCTTCAGCCAACGCCTGTATAAGTAAGTTCCGGCAGGGATCGGAAACCAGAAAGAGAGTAGCCGGTAGATCATGGTTACTACAATTGCCAGTCCTACAGGGCTGCCCGCTTGCGCAAAAAAGAAACTCATACTACCTTCATACACGATCAATCCTCCGGGAAGAAACGGAATGATCGAAACGATCTGCGCACTGATCAATGCAAGCAATGCGATCCAGGCTGAAACAGGGTGTCCCATCCCAAGGTAGAGGACATATAAGGTCAATGCATCTGTAACAAACAACAACAGCTGAAGCATTAATACTTTCCAGACAACATACTTGTGCTGTTTGAAAAAAGAAAAAAAACTGACCGATTGTGATGTATCTTTTAAAATCGCTGTGTTTTTCGATAGCCGGGAGATGATCTTTTTAGTAAGCTTTATGCGCAACAGGCTTGCATACAAATGACTGAAAGTTTTTTTCTCACTGGCAACCAGGATGCCGGCAGCCAGCAACAGGTAAACGATCATGCCGGTTATCAGCACAGATTTGATCCAGTAAAAGGAATGGAACACTATCAGACAGGTGATGAAAAGCAGGACGATCAATAGTTCGATGGCAGCATAAAATATCAGCAATTCTATTAGAATAACCGAAAGTATCTGGTTTCGTGTATAATGGTAGCGGTCAAGAAAACGGAAAAAGAACGCATTCCCGCTAATGCCTGCACTGGGTATTGTTTGATTGAACAATAAAGCGACGACAGACGCCTTCACTACCTCCTGGACCGGAGGAAGGTCTCCAGAGCTAAAAGGCCGCAGCAGCGTCCGGTATATTATGGAAGAAATAAAGTAGGTCAGCAATTGACAGATAATTGCAACAATGAGCCAGATTGGATTTACTTCCTGCAAAAGCCGTAAATCTTTCCTGATCGAAGAGAAATAATAAAGAATAAGTATGAAGACAATAACAAATACTGCAAAAAACCAAATGAGCGACCTGTTTCCTTTTCCGGAAGTTTGTTGCTCTTTGTTATTTTCAGGAACTTCCATTGTTCAGCTATCATAAAATATATTACCAGGAAAAACCCTTATAACGACCAAATAGTGAAAAAGTCGCATGCCTCTGTAAGGTAATCAGGAGATTAAAAGAAGGAAATGATCATCGTCAGTGAGGGTTCAATTTGTTATCAAGAGCAAGATCGCATATTCAACGGGCTGTTTGCGACATGCCATAACAGGTAATTTGTAAAGTGTCGCAAATGACATATAAACTGTCGTTTACACACCCCTGGTTTCATGTCCATTCATCAGAATTTTATCTGATCTTCCATACGGGAAAATGATCATCGAATTGATTATATTGGAAGAACTTCAGAAAAGGACAAACAAAATGATAACTTTTAAAATTGCACATCATGGGCAAAGTCATAGTAAAAGCATTCTCCCTTTCGCTTGACGGATACGGAGCAGGGCCACACCAAACGCTCAAGGAACCAATGGGTGTCGGAAGTGAAGATCTTCATACGTGGATGAGGACCACCAAAATGTTTCATCAGATGACCGGTAAGGACGGCGGAACTGAAGGACCGGATAATGACATCGCCACCAACTCGATGAGCAACCTCGGTGCCTGGATCATGGGCCGTAATATGTTCGGACCCATCCGCGGTCCATGGCCCGACAATGACTGGAAAGGCTGGTGGGGGCCGGAACCGCCATACCATTGTCCGGTATTCGTTTTAACCCATCATGCAAGAGAGCCGCTTGAAATGAAAGGCGGAACAATATTCTATTTCATTACAGATGGTATTGAATCCGCTTTGGAAAAAGCAAAGAAAGCCGCCAAAGACAAAGACATCAGGATTGGTGGCGGTGTGTCAACGGTCAGGCAATATCTACAGGCAGGGTTGATTGATGAAATGCAATTGACGATCTCGCCGGTGTTGCTTGGCTCAGGGGAGAATTTATTTGCAGGATTGGACCTGTTGGCTTTGGGATTTAATGAGGTAGAGAAGATAAATGGAGAGAAAGCAATGCATGTTGTTTTGAAAAAAAATAGTGGGCTATTTGTTTTAAGACGCAGGAAATTACAGAGCCTTAGAATGAATGACAGGATGCCACCTTCCCTGTTATAACTCACTTAATCGCACACGTTCTATTTGATCTATGAAAATTATTACTTATCTTATTCGATCATGAGAGTAGTATTTTTTTTAATGATCTGCGCAATTACTCTGACTATGTCCTGCACCAAGCCGCCGGATACAGAACCCGACCCAGATCCTCCGGTACTGCCGGTGGATACGACCAGCCAGAACCCGGGAAATCCGCCTACAGAACCTCCTGATAAGGGGGTGGTCGTATATATCTCCGGCGATAGCTTTAACACAACCACTGCATACCTTCCTTATCCTATTTACTGGAAGAACGGAAAGCAGGTTCATTTACCTCATCCCGGCCATGCGGGCGGCAGCGGAATAGCCTTGTCTGACAATGACGTGTTTGTTTCCTGTTCCGGTGAATTTGCAGGTAACAATGTCACATATTGGAAAAACACAACCGCTGTCAACCTTGCGGATGCAAGCATCATTTACCCAGCAATGCGCGACATTGTGATTGCCGGCGGAAACCTGTATACTCTTGGCATAGCGTATATAAACAATTTTGAGAAAATCGTTCCTGTCTATTGGAAAAATCGGGATACTGTGGTCAAATTGTCCACGTACTCTTTCAGTGCATCGGATGCACGGTCAATTGCTGTATATGGCAATGACATCTATATCACCGGGTCCACTGTAAATCCGCAACCACAATCTGGCTACACAACTGCCTGCTATTGGAAAAATGGTATACCCATTTTTCTTCAGTCGCTCTCCGCATCTAATGAGAACGGGCTGGCAAAGTCGCTCAAAATGGTTGGAAGCGATGTACATGTTGTTGGTGATGCCTACCGTCCCGGTATGGGAGTGCAGGTTGGCACAGCTTACCACTGGAAGAACGGTACTCCAATTCCGCTTACGGGAACTGATTCATTTTCCTACGCAAATGATCTGGCGATCGAAGGAACTGATGTATACATTGCAGGCGCAGTTGCCGGACCAGACAAAATATTTCACGCTGCCTACTGGAAGAATGGTGTACTAAAGGTGCTGGATCCGATAATTTCCGAAGCAAATGGGATCTCGGTATTTGAAGGTGATGTGTACGTAGTTGGTAACCGCAGTATTGATCTGGCCATTGTCTGGAAGAATAATGTAGCTACAGTACTTGGCAGGGGAAGAGCAAGGGCAATTGTCGTTAAGCGATATTAACCTTCAGGCCAAGCATAGATTTCAACTTTGCATTCCCAGTGTTTTCATTAACTCACGGGCCGCCGCACCGCCGGCACGGTTTGCTCCAATTGTAGAAGCCGAAGGTCCATATCCGACCAAATGAATCCTGGGCTCTTTGGCTACCTTCGTTGCCAGCCTCCCGGCCATAAGAATTCCACCACCCTCCTCTCTTGGCAATACCGGATCTAAATGCGCTAATGCACTTTTAAATCCGGTGTTCCAAAGAATGACATCAGCTTTTTCTTCTCTTCCATCATCCCATTTCACACCATCTTTAGTTATTTCACTGAACATAGGAATACGCTTGAGTACGCCACGCTTTTCCATGTCTTCCACTGCCGGTGAAACGGGTAATCCAGTAACTGATACAACCGACAAAGGCAACAACCCCTTTCTTACACGTTCCTCCACCATAGCTACTGCATTATGACCGGCAACATCATCAAACGGCCCTTCCCTGAATTCGGGTGGCCGCCGGGTAACCCATGTAGTGGTAGTGACTTTTGAGATCTGGTCCAGCAACTGGATGGCTGAAATACCACCACCCACAACAATTACATGTTTCCCTTTGAAATGATCAGCTGTCTTATAATCCCTGGTATGTAGTTGCTCACCTTGAAAAAGTTCTGCGCCCGGGTAATCCGGGATATAAGGATTCTCCCAGGTGCCAGTCGCATTAATGATGCCTGCTGCGGAGAACAAAGTTTTTGATGAATCAATATAAAATCGCTCCTCATGCAGATACACATTTTCGACCTTTAAAGGGCGATATACCCGGATACCAAATTTCTTTTCGTAAAGATCATAATAGTGAGGTACCGCAGCGCTGGCCCGGACGGATGTTTCATGATCTGTCAATGTTTCTTCAAAAGACATACCCGGCAGATCATGGATCTTGTTGACCGTACTCAATGTAAGTGAAGGCCAACGGAATTGCCAGGCGCCGCCCGGATGAGGAGCTTCATCCAGGATGATGAAGTCCCTGCCGATTTCCAAATCAAGTTTTTTCAGGTGATAAGCAGCCGAAAGCCCTGCCTG
This sequence comes from Sphingobacteriales bacterium 44-61, assembly GCA_001898405.1. Classification (GTDB taxonomy): domain Bacteria; phylum Bacteroidota; class Bacteroidia; order Chitinophagales; family Chitinophagaceae; genus Terrimonas_A. The sequence goes on along the minus strand of MKTW01000012.1, from coordinate 177,851 downwards.
ACCTGCTCCTATTACCGCAATCTTTGTTTTATATCGGACCTTATTTGCCATGTAAGACCTCCCTTTAACGCCATCCCAATCCTGGTGCCACATGGTTTAGTATCGAAGAAAGAACATGCACATTGTAATCGACGCCAAGTGTATTGGGGATCGTCAAAAGAATGGTATCAGCTTCCTGGATCGCTTCATCCTGTGCCAGTTCTTTGATCAGTTGATCTGGTTCTGCGGCATAACTTCTGCCGAAAATCGCCCGTCTGTCCATCTCCAGTATACCTATCTGGTCAGTGCTCTTGCCATCGCGTCCAAAATAATACCTGTCCTGGTCATTGATCAACGCAAAAATTGACCGGCTTACAGAAACCCGCGGTTCGCGTTGATGCCCTGCCTTTTTCCAGGCCTCTTTAAATAACCTGATCTGTTCAGCCTGCTGTATATGAAATGGCTTCCCACTCTCATCAAATTTCAACGTTGAGCTTTGAAGGTTCATACCATTCTCTGCAGCCCATACTGCTGTAGCATTGGAAGCTGCTCCCCACCAGATCCGGTCGCGCAGTCCTTCTGAAAAGGGTTCTAATCTTAGCAAACCCGGTGGATTCGGAAACATCGGATTGGGGTTAGGCTGTGCAAATCCCACACCTTTCAGGTTCTCCAAAAACTCCAGCCCTTTTATCCGGCCCATATCAGCATCGGTCTCCCCTTCTGCTGGTTTATAACCGAAGTGCCGCCATCCATCAATTACCTGTTCGGGCGAGCCTCTGCTGATTCCCAACTGTAACCTTCCTTCCGAGATCAGGTCCGCAGCACCGGCTTCTTCCACCATATACAACGGATTTTCATACCGCATATCAATTACCCCGGTACCGATTTCAATCTTGCTTGTTTTTGCACCGATAGCAGACAATAATGGAAACGGAGAAGCCAGTTGTTTTGCAAAATGATGGACACGGAAATAGGCGCCATCTATGCCAATCTCCTCTGCAGCCACAGCCAGATCAATGGACTGAAGCAAGGTATCACCCGCTGTTTTCGTACTATACGCCGGATGGTTGGCCCAATGGCCGAATGATAAAAATCCTATCTTTTTCATACTCTTATTAACGGGATTTGCTTTAGTATTCACGAATTTAGTAAATACCCTTTTCCTGTAACATTGTCCAGGTCCTCTGTGAGGCCGGATCAAAGATGTTTCTTATAACAAACCCGGTTAATAAAAGTTGTCGGATCAATTAAACTGCGGATGATCACCCTGTTGCAGCCAGTAATATTCAATTGGGGAAAAACTGATCGTCAGATGGCCGCTTCGGTCAAAGCCGGGTCGGTTTCGCCAAAGCAGACCTCACCGTTGTACACCTGCCGTATACAATGCACTATGTTTTCAATGTTGCGGCTGTTTCTGTAGAAATAGCCCTTTGCACCGGCTTCCTCCAGCTTTTTGCATAACTTATTCTGGAGAGTTGTAGTTACAAAAATTGCCTTGATACCCGGAATACGTTGATGGAGATCGGCCAGAAAGGTAATTCCCAAATGATCATCTTTATCCCAATTGGCGTCTATAATGATCAGATCAGCTTCAATGGCCTGAAAATAGGGGTAGACTTTCTCTGGATCAGTGATAGCTACAGTAGAAATGCCATAGCTCCGCATGAGCGGGCTCACGGAAGTTGCGAACATATTGTTCTTGCATAGCCATAAAGTACGGATCAACATAGAGATGCCTTTATAAAGTGGATAAGTGAGCTGCTAAAATAATATCAGAAACTCACCGCGGCACCAGTTCTTACACCCTAATATTTACCGTTAATACACGGGGAAGGCATGGATGTATACACTGTTTACCCCTTTTAACTACTTTCCGTATTGCGCAAGTACACCAATAACATAATCTTTTCTACGCCGGGATACAATAATACTGGTGCCATTATTCAACCATAGCACCCCCTCTTTATCCAGCCGCTCGATCTCGCTGATATTTACAAGATGGCTTTTATGCGCCCGTACAAACCCGTGATCAGCAAGGATATCTTCAAATTCTTTGAGCGTTTTAGAGATCAGTAACGGCTTTTTTTCCTTAAAATAAAAATGGGTGTAATTATTAACGCCTTCACACCGTACTATCTCGGAAGGGCTGCAAAAATAAAAACCTTCCTGGGTGCTAAGTGCCAGCTTAAAAGAGGAGACGGATTTTTCTTTCAGGTTGCTGACGAGGTTATGGACCAATTTTTTCGGTATACCGGCATACTGCTTTTTCTGAACGATATGCCTGTTGATAGCATTTTGCAATTCATTGATGTCAATAGGTTTCAGCAGGTAATCCAGGGCGCTGAAACGGATAGCCTTAATGGCGTATTTATCATAAGCCGTAGTAAAGATGACATCAAAATTTCCCGTATCGGCACGATTCAGCAGGTCAAATCCATTCATGGATGGCATTTCCACATCCAGCAGTAACAGCGTAGGCTGGAACACGGCCATTAGCTCCAGCGCCTCTTCTGCGGAGTTACAGGTCAGCACTTCTTTATCAACCACTATATGCCGGTTGATCAATATTTGCAACATACTGGCAGCCGCCGGCTCGTCATCTACTATCAGTATTTTCATTGTTGAATGCTGTTAAAAAAGAAACAATATCGATCACTACTTTCGTGCCCGCCCCTCTTCCCTCTCCATCGTAAAGGTCCACAATGTTAATGGAAGCCTCTTTTACCAGGCCCTCGCGCAGCACAGAAATCCGCTGCTCCGCTATTTTGATACCTTTTGAATCGAGATGTTCGACGCCTATTTTCGCGGCTTTTATTTCAGCAGATTTTGCCCGCCCGATACCATTGTCACATATCGTACAGCGTACACAATCGCCGATCTCTTCAAAATGCACAGACAGGTATTTATCACCATTTTTATTTGACAACCCATGCCAAATGGCATTTTCAACAAATGGCTGTATCAGCAGCGTAGGAAAGAAAATCATCTCTGTGTCCATTTTTTCATCAACAGTAATACTGTAATGAAAGCTGTTTTTTAGCCGGAGTGATTCCAGGGACACATACAGGTGGCACAACTCAATTTCCTGCTGCAGTGTGATAAAATTTTTATCTGCCATATTGAGCACCATACGCAGCAATCGCGAAAACCTGGCCAGGTACTGCGAAGACCGGGAGTAATCTTTCGTTACGATCAGTTCCTGGATAGCGTTAAGGGAATTGAAAATAAAATGCGGTTTCATTTGAGCACGCAATGCCTTTGTTTCAAGGTCATTCTTAACCCGTTCCAGGTTGCGTCGCTGCAGCTTTCGCCGGTAATAATAGATTAGGCCAAAAAGAATGAGCAGTATAGCTATGCTCAATGCATAAAATAAACGAAGGCGTCTTGCAGCAAGTAATTGCAACTCCTGTATCCGGTTGCTTTTTTGCAACAGGGTAATCTGCTGGCTCTTTTTATCTGCCTGGTATTTTACATCCATCTCGGTCGTGGTGCGCATGACCTGTTCCGTATTTATTGAATCCTGGTAGACTTTCGAGAGTGTATAATACTGCAATGCCTGCCTGTAATCTCCCGTTCCCTTAAACACCTGGCACAACATTTCGTAAGCCCGGACTTTTTGCTTTTTGTCCATGGCCGTATCCATTTCGCTGATTGTTCGTTGTAATGTATCCCTGGCAGCATGCCATTGCTTTTCGCCGATAAGAAGATCTGCAAGAGCCAGGCGGCTTTCCGCTATTACATGAGGTTTGCGTGTTTCACTGGCGAGGCGCAGGCTTTCGTGTAAATACCGCGCCCCTTCTTTTGAATGGCCATTTGCAAGCAATAGCCTGGCATAATGCCTGGCTGCACTGGAACGATGCTCCCTAAAGTACCAGATTGTATCTGTTTTTTCCACAGCCATTTTAAAATATTTATTGGCTGAATCAGTTGCACCCATCTTTTCATAACAGGATCCTTTACCAATATAGATGATAGGGTTATGGGATTTTCTTTTTTCAGGAATAATTGCATCGAGCTCATTGTAGTATTCGAGGCTTTTAATGATATTATTTTTATCGTAAAAATAATCAGCCAGGCTATACAATACATTGGTATAGATGTAATGCACTCTTTTCGACTCTTTATCTGCATCTCCCGTATTATACTTGTATTTAACGGCCTGGTAAATATTCATCGTCCTGGTCAGATACTGGAATTGCTGTTCCGGCAATCCTTTGTTCCGGTAACAATAGCTCAGTACCAGGTTTGCATCCAGCAATGTGATACTGTCTTTCAGTTCCCGGGCCAGTGCAAAAACACGGTTGCTGGCGGATATAGCAGAATCAAGCTGTTGGGTTTCAAAAAAAATGGTCAGCCGGTTGTAAAATGTACTTAATTGAACCCTTTTATTGCCGGAAAGATCAGCATGCTTTCCGGCCAGTAGTGTATAGTACGACTGGCTGTCTCTTTGCGGAGCAGGTTTGTACCGGAAGTACAGGGTAGCCATCCAGTAAAACTTGGACAACATAGAGTCATTCTTTTCTGTGGCAGCTTCAGCGATCCCCTTTTTTACCAGTACAATCCCCTTTTCAAAATTGCTGCTGGTGATCAGTTGGTTGGCGTCGAAGTATAAGCTATCCAGTTGTTTTGCGGCCCGGTCATCATTTCTTTTAGTTCCTTTGGATTGATTGCATCCGCAAAAGATACACAGGCATAATAATCCCGGTACTATCCTGATAATATTTTCCGTATAGCCCGCAATTTTCATAAAGCAAATTATACCGTAAAAATACACTTCCACCTTTCAGGCATATTGCCGTTCCCTCACTCCCAGCTACCGTTTCCTCAATTTAAGCATTTAAAGCATCATTCAGGACTGCCATACCCTCATTTGTTCTTCTGAGACACCCTTGCTACGGCTACTTTTATAACCTAAGCTATATGAATGACAACTGGTGAAATGATTATAAGATCCTTATCAACCCGAAGAATGTTCAGGTAGGTTGTTTCGCCCCATCCGGATGGGTAGACCAATCATAAAATACACCAAATGAAAACGAATTTGTCTCTTTTACAATTTGCAAATAGTTATTGGCTGGCTATTATTATACTGTTCACAGCCTGCTCCAAGCGGAATGGCCCCAAAGAGCCAACCTTCAACTACGATGATCAGCGCATTGCTTCCATTACCATTAAAGACGAAACCCGAACGGCTGTGTTCAGTTATGATGAACAAAAACGCTTGAGTCGTATAGATTATAATTATGACGATAACCCTTCCCTGCGCTTTGCCTATAGCGGTCAAACCATCACAGCTCAATACTATAAAGGAGCTGCGCCCGACCCACAACGGGAGAAATATGTGTTCACAATGCTCAATGGCCGTATTGTAAACAGCCGCATGACCAATCCGAATGGCAGTTATCACGATACATACTTTGACTATGATACACAAAACAGGATGACGGAAATCGGTTTTCGCGGCTTATCGGCTAATGGAAGTGTTTTTGCAAAACTCGATTGTTATTATACTTACCCTGCACAAGGCAATATACAAGATCTGAAAGCATATGGATATTATGGCCTTCATGCCACCGATACAGTAACACAGACCAGGACATGGCATGCCAATCAGCCTTTCTTCAGCTTCAGCAATATCGGTTTTAATTATTTTGGTACTCATCCTGCCGGTTTTGCTTACACTGTATGGGGGCTTCTGCCTGTGATAGAACCGTTCCCTTTTATCAGAAGTACCAGGATCATATATTCCTTCGACGCCGTGCCTTACCTCATGCCTTCGCCTACAGCATTGAAAGCATTAAAAGGAGAAAAAAAATACACCGATGCAAGCGATTTTAATCCGCAATGGAAATTTAGCGGATGGGATTGGACAGACCCAGGAGGAAGCTCAAGCCCCTACAAATATGATGAACTGGGAAGGCTTACCTCATACTACAATTACAATTTCAGCTGGCAATAATATTTACTAAAAACACTGCACAAAATATAACTGTATACAGAAGCAATGGAAACCATTTCAGAAAGCGGGAGAAATTTTCGACTATAAAAACAGCCAGATGACACAGAAATATATTCTATTATCAACACTAGTGCTTTTAAGTATCCTATCCTGTAAAAAGAATGGGAACGATAAGACCAGCGGACCACTGCGGGTAAAAGCCGAAACAGATGCCAGCGGAAGCATGATATATTCCTACAATGCGGAACATCAAATTGTAAAGGCAGAGTTTGACAATGGATTTAAAAAGCTGGAGTACCTGTACGAGCCCGGGAAAATAACGAACACAATAATCGAGGCTTCCAATACATACATAATCCATTATTCGCTCAACAGCAAAGGGTACATTAGTTCTCAGCAATATGAAGGCGATACTGAAATGAGGTATTATGAATACAATGATCGGAACTTCCTGACGCGTACGTATAATGATCAAACTCCCAGGTGGGAAGCAATATACCATTACAATGCCAGCACCGGCTTGCTCGACAGTATCCGGACTACAACCGGTAATACATGGAGCAACACCAGCGTTTTTTTATATTACACAGATAAGAACAGCAGCCTCCTTGATGAGAATTTTGGCAGATCATTTTTCGGTAAGTCATCGGTCCATCCCATTAAATCTGTTGCCTCACGCCGCCCCGATGGCAACCAGGTAAAAGTAAGTGTAACCAATTTCACCTACACTTACGATAACAAGGAAAGAATCAGCAGCCTAAGCTTTACCACATCCTCCGGGCAAAGCGGCAGCACAACTTATACCTATTATGAGTGATAAAAAAAAGAGTATGAGCAGTAAAAGAGCAAAGAAGATCTTTATACCGGTTATAGCATGCCTGCTGCTATCGGCGGCCGCTTGCAAAAAAGGGAATAATAATAACGCGCCAAACGGAAACCGGATCAGCAGCATCAACAGTGCTTCGTTTAATCATATCTACAGTTACGATGAACAAAACCGGCTGGCAGCTATCGACTACAGCATATCATCCCATATGAAAGCAGTGTACAGCGCCTCCGGCATCGTTTTACAGTGGTATGATGGAAACTACAACCCAACAGATCACCGCATGGAAATGAACCTTGTGAACGGCAGGGTGCAATATGTAGTGGAAACGGTAAGTAATTATAAGAACGAGCATTCCTACAATTACGACAATGAAGGCAGGATGAACCGTGCGCAGGCCACAAGAACACGCATAGATAATAACCAGTTGCAAAACAAAGGAGAAGTTCTTTTTACCTGGAATGATGACCGGCTTACCAAAGTAGTTCATACCGTGCAGGACCGTGATGGGATAAAAACGGATTCCGTCATTTGGGAGATGAACTACTATGACGGAAAAAAATTCATTACCTGGGAAGATGTGGGTTTCTCCTATTTTGGCAAAACTCCCCTGGCCGGCATGGTCACTGGCTTTGGCTACCGGCTTCCGGTTACTTTTTTGTCGGAAGGTATAGTGCCATCTGTTGCCGCAGTAAAAGATGTTATTCAGAAGACGTATTCCTATCATGCCGGGCAATGGCAGCTCAGCAGCAATACTTCTGTGTATCCCGAAAACTATTACCAGTACGATGCGCAAGGCAGGCTGACCCGCTGGTTAACTGCTATTGAAATAACATGGAAATAAATTCAGACCATAATGAAACAATCAATTTTCTACCTCGTCCTTATCCTGCTGTTAACAGTTTCCTGCAAAAAAGGAAAAGATAATCCCAATGGGAATCAGAAAAAGATAGCCTCCGCAGTGGTAAACAATATCAGTAATGTGTTCAGCTACGATGCACAAGGGAGGCTGCAGCGTATTGATTATGGAGTCAGCAATTACTTACTGGTAGAGTATAAAGCCGCCGGCATTGTGCTGCAGTGGTACGACGCTGCAGGTAATCCTATACTCACGAGGCGCTACGAGTTTAACATACTGAATGGCCGGATTGGTTCAGGCAAAGAGAAGAAGCCCAACAGTTTTGTCATCAATCATAGCTATAGCTACGACAATGAAGGACGGCTAACCGAACATATGGCACGTGAAGTGTATGAGCCCACCAACGAGGAAGGACACAGGGTAACATTCTCCTATAGTTATACCGGCAACAATATGAGCAAGGTAACTTACCTGAGTTTGGACCACGGAGTGAAGCGCGATTCAACAGTCGTTACTCAGTCCTATTATACAAACAAAAAGTCATTTACCTGGCAGGCTGTCGGGTTTGACTTTTTCGGAACAGCCACCTCTGGCCTGCCACACCAGGGCCTCGGCATTTCATCGCCTGTCCTTATGTTGCCTTTCAGGACATACTACCCGTCTGTCAATGCGCTGAAAGAAAATACAAGCGACCTGTATGAGTGGAATACTGTTCAAAATAAATGGGTGTATAAAAACTCTTTCACTTACACCTTACCCGAAACAGGTTACCAGTATGATGAGGCCGGCTATCTTATTGCTTTTGATGGTGCAGAAAAAATTGAGTGGAAATAAAAGTCAGGCATGCCGCAATCGTTAAAACTGGCATCAGTTAACCGTACCCTCACTCGAATTACCGTTCCCTCATTCATGCTTTTAGCTGGCTTAACCCCTGTTTACCTTTATTCAAACATTAAACCGGCTATGAGAAGAATCTGTACTCTGGGGTTTTATTTCTATTCATTATTTGAAAATAAAATTTTCCTGCCGGCGCTTGCGTGTTCTGTATTGTTCGTTTCCTGTAAAAAAAATGATGGGCCTTCCGGGCCAACCATCCTGTTTGAAAAAGTACGTGTAAAAACCATTACGGGTGCCGACGCTGCAACAGGCTGGGAAGCCAGCTATGCCTATGATGCGGAAAAAAGAATAATAAAAGAATCCGAGACGTTTAAAGTCTCTGATTACAGCTACTCCGGCAATAAGCTGGCGATAAAGATAACAGAGAACAATACTACCCGGTATCAATATTATGAATTAAACCCGCAGGGGTATATAAGTGCCGATACAGCCTCAGACGGTACTATTTATACCTACGAATACAATAACAAGGGATTTATTACAAAAGTGTCCAATAACCAAATACCACGCTACGAAAGAAATTATTATTACAATACAACTACGGGCTTATTAGATAGCACCCGCTCAACTATAGGTAGCACCTGGAATAATTCACAGATCTATGCATATGACATGAATCGTGAAAACTCACTGGAAGAACGAAATACCGGGATGCCCTATTTCGGCCGTGTTTTTCCACGGCCCTTTCTCCGGTACGAGTACAAATACGATGATAACGGGTTGATAAAAAAGCAGGTCACTGACTATTTATACACCTATGACGAAAAAGGGAGAATTAAAAGCAAATCCTACGAAAATGCCGGTCAACGCCTTACCTATCACTATACTTATTATTGATATTAGCTAACCAATCAGCACAGGAAATAATGAAGCATTTATTTTTGATACTACTGACTTTTGTGTGTTTTTCTGGCATCCACCTGGGGTGCAAAAAGAAAAAAGACAATACTCCTCCACCCAATCAATCTTACCGGATAAAATCCACAACGGATGGCTCGGATAAAAAAACGTTCTCTTATGACAACGAAAACAGGCTTACCCGTATCGATTTTGCCGGAGGCTCTTTCAGGATAGTATATTCCAATGTAGAAATTAAAGCACAGGTCTATTTTGCCAATGGCAATCCCGACCCCAGTTGGAAATACCTGTTCACTATACACAATGGTCATATCAACGGAGGTTTCAAATATCTTCCAAATGGCGGAATTGGCCGGGATTATCGCTACGAATATGATATCGATGGGCGCCTGCAACTTAGTATAATGCGCGTGTACGACTTTACAGGAGATGTATCGGAGGCACACCGCTATGATTTTTCGTATGATGCACAGAATAATCTGCAGCAGGTTGGATACACCAGAGGAAATCAGACGGGTACTGGCATACAGAAAGCCGACTCTATTTCGTCGATTATCAGTTATTATAACGACAGGAATTTTATTAAATGGAAGCAGACCGGGTTTGATTTTTTTGGAAAAGCTTCTGGCGGTATCCGGTTGACGGGCCTGGAGATCATTCCTTTTTCCTTTTTATTCCAGGAAAATATTATCCCTTCCGAAAAAGCACTTCAGACCCTTGATTCAAAAAAATATCAATGGAATACGACCACTCAATTATGGAACCAGGTATCCACAGCTAACCAAACATGGCCTTCAGGCGATTATGTATACAACAATGAAGGACTTCCGGTTAAGTTTAAAAATATTACCCTGGAATGGGAAGCCTATGAATAACGCTACAGATATAAACAAGAAATATGTATGAAAAAGATCATTTATTTCCTGGTGGTAGTTTTAATAACAGGATCATTCACTCAGTGTAAAAAAGGAAAACAACCTAAACTCGAAAATCCCTTTGGGCTCCTGTTGCTAGGCTCCGACACCAGTTTGCCGGATGGACGCTATGTTATCCGTACCATGAATGGATGCACAACGCAGGCGTCCACTTTACGTTGCGACTATACTGCAGATGGAGTTATTGGTTACAACGGCAGCCTGCCCGCTATCGACCACATCACCATAAATGATATTGATTCATCGGATGTCTGGTATGTGAAGAAAGTACGGTACGTGTCTCCCGACCCTGATTACGCATTGGCATTCGGATACCGGATCTACCAGCGTATGCCCGATGGCGGTTATCGCTTTCTTTCCCTTACTGCAACTGCCAGTACGCTTCAGTGGACTAATGATGAAATCGGGTTTACTTATACAGATGACCGTGCAAAAAGTGTAAAGGCCGGCGCACATTACCTTGATAAGTACCCGGCAGATCCGCCTGTGCCCACTTCTCTTGCTACCAATAACGACACTCTTCCGGAAATAAAAACCAGGTTTCTTTTTCAGCTATATGCGTCGGAAGAAAAGCAGGGTGCTTTCTTTATAAAGACGGGAGGACTAAGTGCAACTACTGGCAGTGACCCTGTTGCCCGATGGAATTTTTGCCTTGCCTGTGTTGATGACAATGCATGTGATGCAAGTAACCTGTATCCGCATTTCAGGGATGAAGATCCCCGTTGCCAGACATGGCGGGAAAATAGCGTTAACACACGCAGGTGTTATATCCGGGAATATTATTTTCAAAAAGTATACTAGAACAGGCTTTCTGACCGGTCTGCAATGGCCAGGCAACGATTTTACTGTTTGTGCTTTGTTGTCAAAGCAGTTCAATACCGGATACTTGTTAATATCAAGTGATTATTAGCGAAAATAGATTTATACAGACATAAGGAATCTTTATATTTTCATTTTTAAAATCGTCTCCCATCGTTTGTACGGTTTTGGCCAAAGCGCCAATTGATGGTTATTGATGAAAATGATTTAATATGAAAATGTACAAGGTATTCTTGCGTGTCGTCCTGTTTATTGTTGCATTAGCTCAGGGTATTAACACCGTTCAGGCACAAAATGGAGACCAGATACTGGATGGGATCGGGGAAACGGGAATGATTGCCCGCTATGTGTTTAACGGGGATCTCAAAGACTGGTCACGCAATAATCTGCATGCCAAATCTCAAGGCAGCGAAGCCAAATTCGTCAATGACAGCCGGTTTGGAAAAGTGCTGTCACTCTCCGGCGAGGCCAATTCTTATGTTACGGTCCCGGGAGAAGCATTAACAGATCTGGAATCGCTCAGCATATCAGGATGGATATACCTTCGTTCAACTCAACCCGGTCAGCGCTTTTTTGATTTCGGGAAGGATGCCAACAAACATTTTTTTGCAGCTCCTGTTGGAACAAATGCCCAGTCCGGCTACCAGGCATTGATCACAGCGGAAAAAAATAATAAGACCGGAGCAATCTCTCCAGCCATTGAAGCGAATAAGTGGGTTCACCTTGCCATCGTGATAGACATTCCTTCAAAATCTATCATTACCTATGTCGATAGTAAGGCTGTAGGTGAAGCAAAGGATATTCCGCTTGAATTATCAGAAGTATTCGGTCAGCAACCGGGAGAAAAACTGCTTTATATCGGAAGATCGCTATTACCGGGTGATCCTTCTCTCAATGCCATGATACATGATTTTCGTATTTACCGTGTTCCCCTGAGTAGCAGACAGGTCGCCGGAATTTATTACAATGCCTTGCGAGGTCGTATCAATGAAGGTTCGGTAAATACGGGCAGGCGCGTGGAAGATGATCTCCCCCGCTTTTCTCCAACCGAAGCACAACTATATAATACTTATTTAGTGCAGGTATCTGATGTGCAAGTGGAAACAGAAGCGGGAAATTTGCCGCGACTGCCAAGTTATGTGCAGGGAACTTACAGAGACGAAATGAAAGGCAAAGGCCCAAAAGTACGTGTGATCTGGCCTTCCGCTACCGATAATAGTGCGATCCTTAACCCCGGACGTTATACCGTGACAGGGCATGTTGCAGGAACGAATTTTCAACCAAAGGCATTTGTCACAGTAAAAGCATCCGCGAAATCAACAATGCCAGGTTTAAAGCTGGCTGCATTTGATCTGGACAGGGTTTCCCTGAAAACCGATGCACATGGCCATGCAACCCAATTTGTGAAGAATCGCGATAAGTTTATCAACACATTAGCCAAAACCGATCCCAACTCCTTTCTCTATATGTTCCGCCACGCTTTTGGCCAGCAACAACCTGAAGGAGCAAAGCCATTGGGCGTTTGGGATAGCAAGGACACCAAATTAAGGGGCCATGCTACAGGCCACTACCTTTCAGCAATTGCACAGGCCTATGCCGGCACAGGATATGACAAGACGCTTCAGGCCAATTTCGCCGGTAAGATGGAGTATATGATAAATACGCTCTACGGGTTATCGCAATTATCCGGAAAAGCAAAAGAAGCAGGCACACAGGTATCCGATCCTTCAGCAGTGCCCCCGGGTCCCGGCAAATCAACTTATGATTCAGATCTTAGTGATGAAGGTATCCGTAATGATTACTGGAACTGGGGAACAGGGTTTATCAGTGCTTATCCTCCTGATCAGTTTATCATGTTGGAAAAAGGTGCCAGGTATGGAGGTCAGAAAAACCAGATCTGGGCGCCGTATTATACGCTGCATAAAATTTTAGCCGGCTTACTGGATGTATATGAAGTGAGCGGTAATAAAAAAGCCCTCGCAATAGCTTCCGGCATGGGTGATTGGGTATATGCCCGCTTGAGCAAAGTGCCAACGGATACGCTTATAAAGATGTGGAATACGTACATCGCCGGCGAGTTTGGAGGCATGAACGAGGTAATGGCCCGGATGTATCGCATCACCGGCAAACAGGACCACCTGAAAACAGCACAATTGTTTGATAATATCAGGGTGTTTTTTGGCGACACAGCACATTCGCATGGACTGGCTAAAAATGTAGATCTTTTCCGTGGATTGCATGCCAACCAACATATACCTCAAATTGTAGGGAGCATCGAAATGTACCGTGTTTCCCATAATCCCGAGTATTATAAAATAGCTGATAACTTCTGGTATAAGATGGTCAATGATTATATGTACAGCATCGGAGGAGTTGCAGGTGCACGCAACCCCAACAATGCAGAATGTTTTATCAGTCAGCCGGGAACATTATATGAAAACGGGTTCGCTGCCGGAGGACAGAATGAAACCTGTGCCACATACAATATGCTGAAACTGACCAGTGACCTGTTTCTCTTCGATCAGCGGGGAGAATATATGGACTATTATGAGCGGGCGTTGTATAATGATATCCTGGCTTCTGTGGCTGAGAATACCCCTGCCAACACTTATCATATACCACTCAGGCCAGGATCTGTCAAACAATTCGGCAACCCGGATATGACAGGCTTTACCTGTTGCAACGGTACTGCAATTGAGAGCAGCACCAAGTTGCAAAACTCCATTTACTTTAAAAGTAAAGATGATCAGGCGCTTTATGTTAATCTATACATACCCTCGACACTGGAATGGACAGAACGAAAAGTAACGATCGACCAGACAACAGATTTTCCCAATGAAGACAATACCCGGTTGACGATTAAGGGTAGCGGAAAATTTGATATTAATGTGCGTGTACCGGGTTGGGCTACCAAAGGTTTTTTTGTAAAGATCAATGGTAAAGAGCAAAAGCTTCCTGCTAAGCCAGGCAGTTACCTGAAAATAAGCCGCAGTTGGAAAGATGGAGATATTATTGAATTGAAAATGCCCTTCCAATTTCACCTTGACCCGGTTATGGACCAGCAGAATATAGCCAGCCTGTTTTATGGGCCGGTATTGCTGGCGGCCCAGGAACCTGAAGCAAGAAAGGAATGGCGCAAAGTGACCCTGGATGCGGAAGATATAAGCAAGTCAATTAAAGGTGATCCCCAGCAGTTGGAATTCAGGATCGATGATGTGATCTTTAAACCATTTTATGAAACATATGGAAGGCATTCTGTTTATCTGGATGTTAAGCTGAAATAGGTTGTTTTGATCATATTCCGGCATCTCTTAAAACAGCTTTGCCCTGGCATTAATTCCCCGGGGTTTGTGTACCTATTGAACGCTTCATTCGCCTGGCAGCCAGCCAGGGTATCAATGCTGAAATAAAGATAGCCCCGGCAACGGTAGCTGTCAAACCTCTGCCATTGGCCGTAATAAAACTCAACCCTGCCAGCATGGCTGAAGTAAAAAACAACGAAAAAGTGATCACCCGCAAGCCAAAATAATTCTGTCTCCTGATAGCATACAATTCTGCTGAATTAAGTGCTGCCTTTTGCTGCTTCAGCTTTAAAAGGTTTTGCGTGTACTGCAGATAATCATCCGCCACCTTTCCTGCAACACGCCGGTACAATTCATACCCAAGCAGCAACAATAATGGAAGTCCTACACCTGTCATCATCTCTTCTGCCCTGTTCAGTTTAAAAGAAAGCGTATAAGGAAAGACCAGCTTGAACAACAGGTTTATCAGCAGGGTAATCAATGTTATCCAGAGCGATGCTCTGCCAGTGAGATATTTTGAAAACAGCGCCCATATGGGCGGCGCCAGCAAAGGTCCTGCTGTAATAGCCGCAATGCTCAACACCACTTCAACCATGCCGCCGATATATGGAACGATCAGTGCGATCACGATCATTAACGCCCCAAAGCGCTGGCCAACGAGGTGGACGGGTTGCTGATATCCATTACAAAGCAGACATTGAACTTCAACCATCTTACGATCTTCCAGCGGAAAAGCATACCGGTCGTTTTTTTAACCGCGTTTGCGATGAGATGGACACCCCCAAAGTGATCGTTGATGATGTGGATCCGCCGTTAACGACAGTTTCCCTTCCGTTGACAGAAATGGGCAAAACGGCTTCGCAATTGCTGATCGACCAGATCAATCGTGAAGGTCAGCAAAAGATCATTATTAAGATGTTGAAAGGAGAATTGGTGATCCGGGAATCGGCGTAGAGGCCTGGATCATTGTTGCAAAGCCAGGGATACCAATGATTGAAAACTTCTTTCCTATGAGCAATCAGGAAAAATACTTCGACTTAGTTCTTATATTCTGCCACAAAACACCACAGAATGATGAATAAATAACACTCGTCTTCGGTGTTTTTCCGTTTGTACGTGATCTCCCTGATTTTACATTTGATAGCATTGAAACTAACATCACTTAATTGATTACTAAAGGCTATCAGATGATCGACTACAATCTGACATACGATCTGAATACACAAATAGCGGGAGGCATTATCCAACATTTCTTTATCAGCCAGGGTAAATCTGATATAGTCAAAGCGATCCAGTACCAGAGACTTGGGGAATATAACGGGGATTCAATCTTCAACCTTGGATTTGGAAATTATAATGCAAAAACAAAAGAAATAACCGATGACCATAACAGTAACAATGGTGATCATTATCGGATCTTTAATACGATTCTGAGCACCATTCCTCATTTTTTTAACTATTCTCCTCATTCATATTTAATAGTGATGGGAAGTGATAATAAACCGGGATTTCCTGATACCTGCAGAATCGATTGTTCAAAAAGGTGTCCGCCGACTATCTGTAAAAACTTCCGCCGCAGGATAAGAACTTATCAAGGATATGTTGAAAAGAACTGGCAATTGTTAAATAATGAGTATGGTTTCGAAGGCGGGTTATTAAGTAGAGACGGTCAAGTGTTGATGGAAGATTACCTTCCCGGTCGCGCTTATGACGCAGTTTTGGTTTTTAAAAGAAAAGCGTAATTTTATGTTATGAAAAAAGAGGAAAAAAAGTCGGCCAGAATAACTAAAGTGCCGGCAAAAGATTTATTAGCACAGATTGCTGTACAATTCAGGGGTAAGGATATTTTCCCTGAAAAAACAGAAGAGTGTAAACAGTTTCTGCGAAAATTGAAAGGTGCGAAATTATAAGGAATCCTCGGTTAACCGGGGATTTTGTTATATACACACTTTTCCTCTATTTTCGAATTGAATTGACCCTATCAATCCTGCACAATCCTCTTTAGCCAACATAAGAAAATAATTATTTAGCTACTTCTAAGAGCATTATCTTTTGTCTGACCATCCCAAGGTATATAAAACAGTTTCTGACCACCATTTTTACTATAATTCAAAGTAATTTGCTTAATATTGATTCTCGTAGAAGCTTAGTTAAACTTGTAAATCCTGGCTAAAAAACGATGGCGGGTCAATGCCTAAAAAATCCTGATCATCAATTAGGATTCTAAGCTCGTGATCGTTGGTACTTGGGCTTGGCAATATTTTAAAAGAAAGTTTATTCACCATCCGTCAATCGTTATGATCCCGATAAATGACACACATTGTACATTTGCCTTTTTTAGAAAGCAATTTGCCAACTCTTTTTTACACTATCTACGCCCATACTATCCAAACGCACATATTTTTTATCAAATTCAAGGCTAATTGATTTTTGTTCACTGGTTTGAGTATAAAAACTGATCCAGTTATTGTCACACTTGAATCCCTATATAGCTTGCTGTCAATATTGAGCTGAAAAAGTAAAGTATCATCAATTCTTTTACGGAAAGCATCACTTTCAAATGAAAGCACTGATCTTCCTGGAATTATCACCTTCCAAACATGTAAAGGCAATGAATCTAATGGATATTTGTGAGCAGTGCTTCAATAGCTGCGAAAAAAATCTATCGAATCACTAATGACCATATTTTCTTCAATGATCGGAATATGTAACCTCTTCCGGAGACTATTTGAATCCCGGCTGCTATAAAACTTTTTGTCTGTCCTTGAACAACTAATGCGACAAAAAACAGCAATAACCATAAACCGTTTCTCAAATACTCCATCCTCAAATTTATGTGAAATAATAGCAAAAGGGAGTCTTCTTAGCAAAATGTATCGACTTGTTTAGCTAGCTTTAAAATATGCCGTTGCTCAAGGATCTTTTAAACAAAGAGGCCAATCGTCCAACAATTATAGACAAAAAATAGATATGGAGAATTTATCAGCCAAGCAGTCCGTAAAATAAGAATTCCCTGCTGATATATCCGGCATGTAGTCACTACGTTTTGCTCAGAACTATTCAAACCGATCCGTACATTTACAAATGCAAATCCCTCAAATCAACTCCTCTTTGCCGAAGACAGTCATATTCGCGTTAGTGCTCTTTATCAGCCCTTCTATTTTTTCTCAAACCGTCAAATACAAAATCGGCAATAACAATTGGGACCCCAACTCCCTTGGCAACCACCGCGCCGTTGTGCAAGTAACCGGAACCGGTAAAACCGCCGGCATCACCATTCCCTGGCGCCGACAGGATGATCCCACAGACAAACAGATCATCGTGGTAGATGCTGCCACCAATAAACGCGTAGTCAATACAGATACTCTTTCTATAAGCCCCGAGAAAGGCACCATACTCTTTGAAGCCGTATCAGGCCCCGGCAGGTACTATATCTATTATATGCCCTATAAGATCAACCGGAAATCCAACTACCCTACTGCCATTTATAAAAACACCAGTTATACCCCAACCTTCTTTGCCAGGAAAAAACATGCTGACACAAAATTGCTTTACCTCGAATCGATTGATGCGCTGAATAGCTTTTACCCGATGGAAATCACCGCCACAAAAGCAGAAACAAACCAATTGATAAAATCAAATAGCAAGAAAGCTTACCTGGTTTTCCCGGAAGACCGTGAACATGTTATCAGGATGCAAACACATTTACCGCAACGGTGGGTTGAACAGGGTTTAAAAAACAGTTTTGCGGGGAAAGCATTGAAGGGAGAAAACTACAGTTTCCAGCTCGGCATTTACCCTGTAACACAAGACCTGTCAAATCTAACCATACAATTCAGCGACCTGAAAGATGCAGCAGGTCATCATATTCCTGCTGCTGATATGAGTTGTTTAAATACAACCGGTACACGTTATGACGGCAGTCCGTTTTCACAAATCGTAAACGTGAAAAAAGGAAATGTACAGGCAATGTGGTGCTTGATAACCATCCCGGAGAATATCACGCCTGGTGTATATAAAGGAACTGTAAAAGTAACGGCTGACCAATCTGCTCCCACAACAATTCCCATAACACTGCAGGTCGAGAACAAAATGGCTGTTGAACATAACATCAGCCGCCCTGAATTGCAGACAAGACTGACCTGGCTGAACTCCACACTTGCACAAAAAAATGAGGTAATCAAGCCTTATACGCCTTTACAGGTAACTGATCAATCGATCAGTTTATTAGGCCGCAAAGTGATATTGAATGAAACCGGGTTCCCTGAACAATTGCAAACATTCTTTACACCTGCAATGACGTCTTTAAGCAATCAACCCAAAAATATCCTGGCTGAAAATATCCATTTTCATATCACCCATACGGCTACGCATAAAGACATTGCATTCGAACCACAGAATTTCCATTTCACCCTGCGAGAGCCGGGAACGGTGAAATGGGAATCAACCAATCTTTCCACTCCCCTGCGCATGGATGTGGCCGGCAGCCTGGAGTTTGACGGCTACCTTTCCTATACGGTTAAACTGATCGCCCTGGAAGATGTTGCGCTCGACAATATCCGTTTCCATATTCCTTTTGATAGTTTGTCTGCAAAATATTTAATGGGCCTGGGGAATAAAGGAGGGATAAGACCTGATACCGTCAGTTGGAAATGGGAGGTAGCCACCAAAAACCAGGATGGCGCCTGGATCGGTGCAGTGAATGCAGGCTTACAGTTTTCATTACGGGATGAACATTATGTGCGCCCGCTCAACACCAATTTCTATTTGCAAAAGCCATTGGTATTGCCTACCTCATGGGGTAATGACGGCAAAGGCGGGATATGGACCGGCATCAAAGGCAAGTCGATGCTGATGGAAGCCTTCAGTGGCGCACGCACTATGAAAAAAGGTGATACACTGTATTATAATTTCAATTTGCTGATCACCCCCTTCCACACACTGGATACCGATTTCCAATGGGCCACACGTTTTTATCATCAATATAAAAGTCCTGGTAGCATCAAAGCGACCGGCGCAACGGTAGTGAATATCCATCATGCAAACAAGATCAATCCTTATATCAATTATCCGTTCATTGAATATGCAGCAATGAAACGGTATATCGATTCAGCACACCGGCTGGGATTGAAAGTAAAGATCTATAACACGGTGCGGGAGCTATCCAACCGCGCCTATGAAACCTTCCCGATGCGTAGCCTTGGTCATGAAATCTATTCGGCAGGCAAAGGAGGTGGTTATTCCTGGCTGCAGGAGCACCTGGTGAGCGATTATATTGCCGCATGGTTTGTACCAGAGTTAAAGGATGCCGCGATCGTAAACAGTGGCATGAGCCGCTGGCATAATTACTATGTGGAAGGAATGAACTGGCTGGTCAAAAACGTGGGCATCGATGGCATTTACCTGGATGATGTTGCGTTTGACCGTATTACCATGAAGCGGATCAAACGTGTGCTTACGCAAGGCGATCACCCCGGCATTATTGATCTTCATTCGGCAAACCAGTATAATAAGAGCGATGGCTTTAATAACAGCGCCAATCTCTATATGGAACATTTCCCTTACCTGAACCGTTTATGGTTTGGTGAGTATTTCGATTACGAAAAGAACGGGCCTGATTTTTATCTCACGGAAGTCTCCGGCATCCCGTTTGGCCTGATGGGTGAAATGCTGCAGGATGGTGGTAATGCATGGCGTGGCTTATTATATGGCATGACCAACAGGATGCCCTGGAGCGCTAATGCTGATCCGCGGCCGATCTGGAAAGTGTGGGACAACTTTGGCATGAAAGGATCTCAGATGTTGGGATACTGGTTGGATGATAATCCTGTGCATACGGATAATCCGGCAGTTCTTGCAACAGTATATCGTCAGCCAGGTAAAGTAATGATCGCGATCGCAAGTTGGGCTGATACAGATACAACGGTCCGGTTAAAGATTGACTGGAAAGCGTTGGGATTGGATGCCTCGAAAGCGCGTTTACAAGCACCGGGAATGGAAAGATTCCAGGAAGAAAAAGTATTTGGGGCCGAAGATGCGATTCCTGTAAGTAAGGGAAAGGGATGGTTGCTGATCCTTGATGAAAGCAAATAATGATCAACTTCTTTACACAGTTGAATTGCTGACGAACCAGCTTAAAGCTTATCAGGGATAAACCGGTAACCCCTTACCAGTTTATCCCTGATGAATTGATCGTTCACGGCTCGCAAAAGCGATACTACACTGATCTTACTCAAAAGACCATCTCTCCCGCCCTGTTTCCTTAAACTGAGCAAGCTCATTTGTATTGCGCGCCGGCGGTTCCACGCCGATAAGATGCTTGACAAAGAAATCCCTTTTCCTCATGCGTCCATACACACCGCCATCACTATGCCCCATTCCTGGGACCGATAGGAATTCAAAGCTTTTTTGTGCCTTGATCAATGCATTCACCACCCGGTAGGTTGATTCAGGAGGAACATTCGTATCAGCCTCTCCCACTATCAGCAACAGATCGCCCTGCAGCTTCGCAGCATTGGTTACATTGGATTGCTCATCATAATGCTTTCCTACAGGGTATCCCATCCATTGTTCATTCCACCATTGTTTGTCGACACGGTTATCATGACAACCACAGGCAGATACGCCCGCTTTATAAAATTCAGGATGGAACAACAATGCGCCAAGTGTACTCTGCCCTCCTGCAGAAGTACCATACAGTCCTACTCTTTCTGCATCCACGAAACTGTATTTCTGCGCCAGCGCTTTGATCCATAATATCCGGTCAGGAAATCCGGCATCAGCAATATTTTGCCAGCATACATCATGAAAGGCTTTTGACCGGTTGGCCGTTCCCATTCCATCAATCATTACTACAATAAAACCAAGTTCGGCCAGGCTTTGCATTTCACTATATGGCGTAAAGTTTTTAGGGACAAAGGAATCATGCGGGCCTGCATAGATATTCTCCAGTACTGGATATTTTTTGGTGGGGTCCATATCGGATGGCTTGCTGACAATGCCCCAGATATCGGTCTTGCCATCACGCCCCTTGGCCACAAATACTTCAGGAGGGTTTACACCAGAACGTTTGTACTGTGAGAGATCAGCTTCTTCCAACATCATTAATTGCTTACCATCTGCTGTACGGCCGAGTATGGTTTTAGGAGGAACATTTACTTCGGAATACGTATCGACATAAAACGCTTCGCCTTCGGAGAAAAGAAGGGTATGATTTCCTTTTGCCGGCGTAAGCGACACCAGGCGCTTGCCATCAAAGCTGATCCGGTAGAAATGGATATTATATGGGTCCTCGCCTGCATTCATGCCACTCGCTGAGAACCAGATTTCTTTCTTCACCGCATCCACGCTATCGACGCCGCGCACCACCCATTCTCCTTTAGTGATCTGCTGCTCTTTGCCTGATGCCACATCTACCAGGTATAAATGACGCCATCCGTCTTTTTCAGAGGTCCTCACAAGTTGATTATTCCCCGGGAGGAATTTTACATAGTTACGGTTCTGATAAATGAAAGTGCTTGCCCTTTCATCTACCACATTCCGTGTGGTATTGGTCAACACGTCTACTTCAATTATACGAAAACGCTGATGTCCGCGATCTGCTTTTTCATAGGTAAAATACCTTCCTTCACCATTACGCCAGCGTTGCTGGGGTGGGGAAAGAAAATCCAGTGGTTCGGTATTGATCTTCGTGGCTTTTTTTGTTTCGAGATCAAACATGAATGGGGTAAATACTGACCATGGATCACCGGGTTGTTTATACGCCTGCGAACGCAACTGCCCGCGGTTGGTATTTGCTTCAGAACTCAATATGTAATAAACAGGATCATCTTTAACAATGGCCATGTGATACCCGGCGAGGTATTTACTGTCAGGGCTCCAGCGCAAGCCGCCATAAGGTTTATCAGCTGTTCCATCGGTAGTGAATTGGATCGGCTCGCCACCGGCAACAGCTTTTACAAACAGGTTACCACCTTCGAGATAGGCTTCCCATTTTTTGTCGGGAGAAACAGCGCCATCAGGAAAACTATTGTTGCGCCGGAATCCTCTCCTTACAGAGTCGGCAGCTTTAGCAGAGGTGGCTGTTTTGGTGCAGGCATAAGTGGAAAGATCACATTCAATCCCCTGCCCTTTCACCATAAAGCGAAGACGTTTTTTATTTTCCAGCACTTCAATATCTCTCAGTGAGGGCCGCAGGGAATCGATCGATATCCCGGCTGCCTGCAATCCTGCAGCCAGCCGTCCACGATCGAACAATGGCTGCTTCTTTAATTCTTTTACATCAACATACAGATATTCCTGCACACTATCCTTTAGCAGGTTGCGGTACCAGAAAGATCTACCGTCTGGTTGCCAGTTAGCAGCAACAGTCGTTTTAAATACAGCGTTCTTAGTGATGCTGTCAATAACGGCAGCACGGAGATACCGCTGCAGCATTTGTTCGTGTGTTGGTTGAAAACGGGCAGTTTGTTGAGCAGAAACAAACCAGGTACCAGCGGGTATTGCCAGTAGAAATAATGTAATTCTTCTAATCATGCCGAATCAATTGAGCGGTTACAATAGGAAAACAGGCAATCTGTTCATGGTCAGCAAAACACTATAAATAGATTGATCCATGTAACCGAAGATATTTTGTCTGGCCTTTGAAACCGCAGATTTTAGCATCCTTGTTAAAATACGAGAAGGATTGGCTAAAAAGGTGCTGAAGGCAAGTACAACGTATGGAAAGAAGAATTCCGGAATTAAAAACGCATCCTTACAAAAGCTTCAATTGCTTCGTACTCCGCCAATCCCAGCTTATGGTACAGTTCAGCCGTTTCGCTTGTCCTGTCTTCAGCACGCACCCAAAATTCCCTCGGATCATCTCCTGGGAAAACAGGAAGATCTTTTTGTGACTGATGCTTGAATATAGCCAGGCGCTTGCGTTTCACTTCCTGCGGGGAAAGCGGTACTGCCATTTCCACTTCATGAATAGGATATTCATGCCATGCGCCCCGGTACAACCAGAGCCAACAATCTTTTACCCATTCATCTGTTTTGGAAAGACGTTGAAGCGCTTCGAATAAGATATCGAAACAAACTTTATGCGTTCCGTGGGGATCAGCGAAATCGCCTGCAGCAAATACCTGGTGTGGTTTTACACTGCGAAGCAGCGTCATGGTTTGTTGTATGTCATCTTCAAAGGAAACTTCCTTCGATAATTTGGACCTGTCATAGAAAGGCAGGTCCTGGAAGTGTATGTTATCGTCTGGCAGCCCCACAAAACGGGCGCCTGCAATAGCTTCCCCCTTACGTATGAGTGCCTTTACAGTGCGTATCACTTCAGGGTCTGTCTGGTTGGGTCGTTTGGTTTTGAAAAAAGTTCTGACCTCATTATAAATCTTATTGGTCTTGCCTTTATCCTCTCCGACCGCGCCTGCATAATCCAATGCAAATTCAAGATACCGCAATACATCTTCGTCCCATACCGCGGTATTCCCGGATGTTTGATAAGCGACATGGACATTATGCCCCTGATCGGCCAGGCGGATAAAAGTGCCTCCCATCGAGATCACATCATCATCCGGATGTGGAGAAAACAGCATTACGTTCTTGCGCGCTGGTGCCGCCCTCTCCGGCCTGCTGGAATCATCCACATTTGGCTTACCACCCGGCCAGCCGGTGATGGTACGTTGCAGCTCATTAAAGATCTTTATGTTAATGCTGTAGGCTGTACCTTTTTCTGCAATCAGCTGGGCCATGCCATTATTGTTGTAGTCTTCATCCGTCAATCTCAAAATGGCTTTGTCGGCGGTCAGGGATAACCATACCACTGCTTTTTTTATTAATTCATCTGTCCAGGTAACATCGCGTACCAACCAGGGCAGATCAAACCGGGTCAATAGTGATGCCGCCTCTTTGTCCAAAACAAATTCTGCATTATCGGACATTTGAAGATAGGTTGCTGGAATATCGGCAGACATATTTCCTTCCACAGCTTTCTTCACGATCTCTGCCTTTTTTTCATTCCACGCCATCAGGATTATTTCCTTTGCCTTGAAGATGGTACCAACTCCCATGGTAATGGCTTTAGCTGGTACATTTTCCTTTCCTCCAAACTCATGGGAAGCATCGCGGCGGGTAAGATCATTCAGGATCACCAGCCTGGTTCCTGAATTGGGAGCCGATCCGGGTTCGTTAAACCCGATATGCCCGGTACGCCCGATTCCCAGTATCTGTAGATCCAGCCCACCCAGATCGGAGATCTTTTGTTCATAAGCTTCACAAAAAACAGGTATATCCTCCTCCCGCAATGTGCCATCCGGGATATTGATATTTTCTTTGGGTATATCGATATGATCAAAGAGATGTTTGTTCATGAACTTAACATAGCTCTGATCAGCACCCGGGTTCATCGGATAATACTCATCCAGGTTAAAGGTCACCACATTCCTGAAGTTAAGACCCTCTTCTTTATGAAGACGCACTAACTCTTTATACACTTTTACAGGTGTAGCTCCTGTTGCCAGGCCCAACACAGCGGTTTTGCCTGCAGCCTGTTTTTGCCGGATGATGGCAGCTATACGCTTCGCCACATTTGCTGAAGCATCAGTCTGATTGGGATATACTTTAACGGGAACTTTCTCAAAACGGGTCTCCTCTAATAAATTTAATCTTGCCATTCTAAAATGAAATTATTGTTCTAAAAGAACCTTAATGTTAACTAAAGATGTTTGTGGGGCGTTGGTTACTACTTACCTAAGATCTTCTGGGCAGTCTTTTGCAACTCATCGGCAAAGCGGGTAAAGCCCAGATCAGTAAGATGAATGCCATCAACAGTAGTTTCACCATCGGTCCCGATCAGTTTTCCTGCCGGGAGATAATAAATGTTTTTATAACCCATCTGCAACAGCTTTTCATATTCTTTCCGCAACGCATTGTTTTTGCCTGTTACGGTCTTGTACATCTGCACATCAAATACCGAATGTGGGAAAAGAATAGATTCTACAAGAAGTATTGGTGTTTTCGGGTTGTTCTGCCGTAACCTGTTCACAAATGTGACTGTTTTATCCAAAACCTGCTCAAGGGTTACATTAGGAATAAAATCAAGAACGTAAAGTCCTGCATCAGTGCGGCGCCCCATCAGTTCTGCAATTTCATAATCCAATTGCCCGTTTCCGCTGAAGCCAAGGTTGATCACTTCACGGTTCAGCTTCCGTTCGAGAATATTGGTATAAGACATGCCGGGCCTTGTAGCGCAACCACCCTGAGTGATGCTGGTGCCATAACACACGATCGGATTTGTTGTGGATGGAAATTGCAACAACGGCTTTCCGATAATGGCTGTTGAATCGATACCTATTTGCAAACTCACCACCCCATCATACAATGGTAGGTAAAGCAGGTATTCCCGCTCCTCCGGCAACATATTTGAGATGATCGTTTGCTGATTGTTTTTACCTGAAGGCCGGCCAACGTTCACGAACTGCCATTTCCCATTGGTCCAGGCGTATAGGTCCAGGCCTTTTATTCCTGTAGCAGCCATGTGGTTCATGTAGCTATTGGCGAGCACCTCCCATTTGGCCGCAATGGTTGTGCTGTTGGTCCGGAAACGAAGGGCCAACCCGGATGTATTTTTACCCAGGTCCCATACAGGTTCACGGCATATTCCCTTCAGCCATGAAGGCAGCCGTTCATAGCGTGTTTCCGTGGTATCGCTGATCTTTCCGATAAGAGGGAACTGCCCACCATCATAATAGCGGATCTGTGCATGACCCGACAGGATCAATAACAGGAATAAAAGGGTAATACCATATTTCTTCATACACAAAATTTCAAAGCTGTTCTAGGCTTCAATGGCAACAGTCTTCAACGATTCATACACTTTGTACAATCCCCTGGGCACATGAAAACATCCTTTCCACTTCCCACCCTTTAAAGTAAGCAGCGGCTCCCCCTGGCGGTTAAGATAGCCGAACCACTCACCATATTGCGGGTCAGAAAAGCAGGAAAACGTGTAAGCATCCAGTTTTTCGAACCAATGCCTGCAACGTTCATCCCCGGTATAGGCAAACCCTTTAGCCATACACACCAGCGCTTCAACATGCACCCACCATAATTTCTGGTCCCACTCCAATTGCTGTGGTGGCTTATTCAGAATATCTTTGAAATAGAGTATGCCATTTTGCTGCTTGTCCCAGCCAAATTCCAGGGCGCGCAATGCAATATCTATACATTTTTCCATTAGTGAGCCGTCATCCCTGCGATGCGCGATATCCATCATGAACCACATGGCCTCAATAGTATGACCGGGATTTACCAATCTGCCTTCAAAGCTATCTGAAAAAGATCCGTCAAGGGATACACTTTCCATGATCAAACCTGTGTCTGGCTGATAAAATACGTCCATTACTTCATGCACCACTTTATCAATAAGCTCATCTACTGTAGGAGTGCCCACAATATGTTCCAGTTCCAGTGAAAGATTACTCAATATCATTGGCAGTGCGAAGCTCTTCAGTGGCCGGGTGCCGGGAAAAGATTTATTGTATTTACCCTTGGGATTTTCCTGTCGTTTTAATATCCTTTTAAAAGTGCTGTAAGCTACATTCCCATATTCGTCGTTCCCTGTTATTTTATACAAAGCGCCCAATCCCATGCTGGCAAAGCAATCCGAAAAAATATTGTAGGGTTGTACCAGTGGCTGTCCGCTCTGGTCCAAAGAAAAATACCAGTCGCTATTTTCATCACGCCCATGCTTTAATATAAACTCAGCGCCATTAACAGCCATTTCTTTCCAGGTTTCATTTGCCTCCAGTTCGTTGTACAACATGGATAGTGTCCAAACCTGCCGGCCCTGCAACCACATAAACTTGTCTGTGTCGAATACTTTCCCCTCCCGGTCGAGGCAGGAAAAAAAACCTCCATATTGCTGATCAGGAGAGTTCTTTTCCCAAAAAGGCATAATGTTCTGCAACAACTCATTCTTGTACTTCTCTGCGTAATTTTTCATCCGTATATTTTTTTCTCTTTTTAAGGTTGGAAGGGACTTACCAGAGCAAAATTTCATACCCCTGTTAGAGTGATTAAAATTCCACCGTGGACATCTCCCCTGTTTTGCATTCTGTTTATCTCAGCGTTTCCAGGTATTCTTTATACCGGTTATACAAATGGCCGGCCTGCAAATAAGCCGACTGAGGGCTCATGAAATGCGAGAACTCAAACGTAATAGCTTTATCATAACCTGCTTTGCGGGCAGCATCCAGCTTTAGTTTCAGCTTTTCAAATTTTATAGGGAAAAATTTTATAGGCATATCACGGTCGAGAGTCTCTGCATTGGTCCAGCATTGCATGGAATATTTATCTGCCAGCTTTTTATTGATGGAGAAGAAGTCTTCCAGTTCGCTGTAGTCGATATGTCCATCCTGGAATGCGACTGCATCAACAGCTGTATGGATCTCCTGAAATATCTCATCCCATTCTTTTTCATGTTCGCTTAATGAAACGGCGTCTTCCTTCGTTAAGGTGGAAGATGCGGCCATCACCGCTTTTTTACCATCTATCCAGGGTGAAATGAATGTGGGAAGATTATTGCTCACTCCTTTGCATTGCTCTCCCAGTACCCGGAAGGCCTGCGCGGCTCCTTTGGTCTTACGGCTGATCTCCATGCTGAGATACCAACCCCCAAAACTTGTATAATGACCGTAGCGCTGCCATACTTCATCAATCACATAACGGTTGGCGTCAATTTCATGCTGCATATTACCGGTATCCCAATATTTGCCGCTGTCGTATAATCCGAAATAAAATTTCAGTCCATGCTTTTCGGCCAGCTGTAAAAACATTTCTACCAGGTCTACCGGTGGTGCATAACATCCCAGGTTGTGTTGCAACCATTCTGAGGGGTAAGTAATAAATCGGCGGTAGCCGCTCCGGATCATGATAACGGTATTAATACCGATGGCCTTCATATGTTCAAAGTCCCGGTCCCATTCTTTGCGCCCCCAGTTCTGATGAGGAATATCATGTGATATCTCATCTATAAAAGTTCCCGTTATTTTCATATATCAACTTTATAATTCAGTTTGTTTTATGAACGCCAAAACCATTTTCGGTTAGTAGCAAAACCGGTTATTCCGATCATCAATAATAAATAAACAGCCGTGCGTATCAGTCCCAGGTAAGGGCTTTTATCCGACAATGTGTCCAATAATGGCCGCAGTTGCAACAAACCAAGTACCGGCACAATAAAAAATGATACAACACAGTAGGCCAGCATGGGGTTCTGCCCTGTTTTAATAATGGAAGAGATCAGCCGGGATCCTGAAAACTGCTTTGTGAGATAATCGCATACGATATAAAACACAAAGGCTAGCCCGCTGGTCAAAAACCAATAGCTGAATGATGAGGGGTCCTTTTTGATCCCTCCTTCCCAGGGCTCAAAGCACAGGGCTATCGTGGCTAACGCAAAACCCCAGCCAAACAGGTTTTTATAAAATGCTGTCTGACCAGTGTTGCATTTCCTGAAAAGCATATAAAACACGACCCCGATCAGCAAATGCCCCAGGATATTTACACCCAGCGCACGTGAATAAAGAGTGACCAAATGGAAGACCACCAGCAAAAAACTGATCCACACCATCTGCCGGACCTGCTTTTTCTCATCACTTGTGTAATCCTTATTAATTGTTTCACTGTTCCTGACCAGTAAGTCACCCAATATTGAACCCGGCAATACAATACAGAGATATTTCAGAAAAGAAAAATCATACACCCAGTGCCAGTCTTTTCCCGCATTTGCGACCACAGCAGGCCATCCCCCTTCAATATCTTTAGTAAGCCATAGTGCAGCAATGACGCCTGTGACAGCAATTCTCGCCAGGATATTGTTTGCAGTAAACAGCCATATCAAAGAACCAAAGACAGCCATGTTTGCAAGGATCAAAATGATGATATCACTTTTGGACTTATCAAAAGGGTTATTCAATAGTTGACTGTGATAATAACCAAGTGCTGCAATGATCAGCACGCCGGCGATCTGAATGCCATACCGCTTAACCGGTGAACCTTCAAAACGCATAAACACCATGAACCAGGCAAAGAAGACAAACAAACTGGTGAGGTAATTTATCCAAACTGCTCCCTTCAGATTACCGGGATTGAAATAAGCTATGGTAATGGCAAAGAATACCAGTAAGACCCCTCTCCTGAACAGACCAGAAATAATAACACTATAATTCCCGGCGGCCAGTTTCTTTTTCAATGCCAAAGGGAAAGCTGCACCCATAGCAAAAAGGAAAAAAGGAAATACAAGGTCAACCCAGGTAATGCCGGGATGGTCCGGGTTAAATGTAAAACCAGGCGGACCCACTTGCGCATGATACAACCATCCCGGGAATTCCTTACTCCAGGGTATTACGGCTGATAATATCATTCCAATAATGGCAAAACCCCGGAACAGATCTATGCTATAATTTCTTTTCATTTTCAGGCTGACTGTATCTTTTTATAGCCGGTTAATTACTCTTAAGATTATAAGTAAATGGTGCAGCGGGCAACCCGAAGTTGTTGACCAGGTTACCTGTTTTATAATTCCGGAAGCAATAGCGCACCTGCACTGGTGCCGCAACAGCGTCGCTCCACACCTTCACCACGGATGTTGCATTTATAATAGCTGCCTGGGCGGGCAGGAAATACCCGTCATTGCCTGCTATTTCAAAGCCTTCTATACCGGCATTCTCAGGATTCAATCCTGCTTCACCATATTTGAATGTTACTTCAACAGTGCTGTCTTTTACTACTGCCGATTGAAATACCGGTCCGGTCGGAGAAAACCCTTTGAACCCATAGGCATCAACCAATGCCCATAGAGCCAACCGCTCTCCCACCACTTTTTTCCCCGGTGGATGAATGAAGATCTCGTCTCCTACATCACCTGTATGCACCATGCCTACATGTTGCAGTTCCTGTGATAGCTCCAGTTGCACCTGCCGGAATAAAGCCCAGTCCAACGAATCTTTATGCTCCGACTTCCAGGGAGCAAGTTGCACGAAGTAAAAAGGCATTTTATCCTGGTTAAAGAATCCGCGATAACCCTTCAGCATTTCGGGAAATAACTTTTTATACAGCTGCGGGTCGGGAGTATTCGCCTCTCCCTGGTACCACAACATTCCCTTTATGGGGAAACCCTTCCAGGGCTGCACCATTGCATTAAACAATAAAGTAGGCGTACCTGCAGTCCATCCAAATTCTTTTTGATTGGGATTGGGCATTTCTATTTTCGGGAAGCCTGCCAGCATTTCTTTGCTCATCCAGGCTTCTATCTTTGACATGCTCCAGGAACAATTGATGATGCCGATAGGAACATCAATTACCTGGTTCAGTTTATCAGCAAAGAAATAGGCGGCCGCACTGAATTCAGCAACGGCTTCCGGGCCAGCAGTTGTCCATTGCCCCTCTATCCCATCAGCCTTTGGTTTTGTGCTCCAGGCATTCTTCACAGTAAACAAACGGATCCTGCGTTCTGCTTTTGCTGTTGCAATAGCTTCCAGGGAACCTGTAACAGGTTGCCCTCTGAACCCTTTTACCGGCATTTCCATATTGGATTGACCGGAGCAGAACCATACATCGCCAACAAGGATATTATTAAGACATAAAGGCTCTCCATCATCAAAACATATACTGTAATACTTTTCAGATCCTTTGGGTGTTGCCAGCTTTATCTGGAATTTCCCTTCCCAATCTCCATACACCACTTCACGCTTTCCCGGATTCCAGGAGGCAGTAACATACACCGTTGACGCACTCCGCGTAGTACCACTGATCACTACTTCACTGTTTTGCTGCAGCACCATATCATTGCCCCAAATAGTACGCAGCTTTACTTTTGAAAAAGCGGGAGCACTTAGCAACAGCCCTGTTAAAAACAAAAATGTGGTTGCGATGGTCCTGTTCATTTTATTTATCTTTTTTCACTTCTTCTAAATATACGCGGCCAAACCGGTCGGTGACCCGAACCTGCACCCGCGATCCGGGTTCCCTGAGCGTAGCTTTAAACAAGTGTGTGGTTTCTATAGGGCTGATCCAGTCGTACTTGATCTTTTCTTTATCAGAACAATACGCATACGCCAAAGGATCAAAACCACTGAATGGTTTCATTGTGCCCATCAGTTCTCCATTCTCCAGCCATTCAACCTTCCATTTCTCATCGTAGTTCCATACATTGGCTATTACCTGGAGAGTGTCCTTGTTTTGCTGATAATACGAGCGAAACTGGTGCGATTGATCAAAGCCGGCACTTTTATAATGCCATTTTACCGAATTTCCTTCTACTTCATATACTGCGTAACCACGGGGCGTTCCGTCTAAACATACCGGAGCCTGCCACCAGGTGGCACATGCCGCTGCCGTATTATGCTCATACAAAGCATCATTGTAGACCACGTTTAAATTATAGTGCATGTGGCCGGAAATAATGTGCGCATTATATCCTTCCAGCATTTTGTGCAGAGCCGCTGCATTTACGGTTTGGTCGGCGATCGTTGAATAGTCATAAACAAAAGGCTGCTGGGCCTTTTGCAATTGTGTGGGAATATGCATCATCACAAAAACGACCGAACCTTTGGGCACATAAGACAGGTCCCGCTGCAACCAGCGGAACGTTCTTTCATCAACATAGCCCATATAAAAATAATCGCGGCCTACATAAAAATTATTATTCAGCACTATATAATGTGCTTTTCCTTTATTGAAAGAAAAAAGCGTTGGGCCAAAATAGTCATTAAACGTTCTTTCTGATGTTTCAAAACTACGGCCCCAATAAGCCATATCATGATTACCGATCGCCCTGTAGAAAGGTATATTTAACGGTGCCATTGAATGAATATAGTCAGGAAACAGGCTCGGCGTATCCCCTACCATATCACCCAGATCTATTCCAAACACATCCTGCCCCCGGTAAGTGTCCAGGTGCGCCAGCATATCACTTACCACTTCTTTACGATAGGCAGCCAGGTCTTCCTGACTGGTAACCTGCACGTCTGCCTGGGCAAAGAAAACATGCTTGTTGTCGTCAACAGGATTACGGCTCAAGGTAAAGTCATACGCATTTCCAGCAGTTGTTATCTTTTTATAGAACCGCGGGATGGTTGTATCACAATGGACCTTATAGCCCGAAGGGACAGAAATCTGGACAAACTTCTCAGCGGCATCAGGATAAAGCACATATCTTCCACGGGCATCGGTGCGAACAGTAGCTGCACCACAGCTCACTACCACATCCTTTACACCTTTTCCTTCACAAACTACCCGTCCTGCAACACGCTGTTGCGCTACCGCAAGTACAGGCATCACCAGCATCAGCAGCAGCAAAAGATACCATCTTTCTGGAAATCTATATCCACAAATCATTTTGCCAGCCAGGTATCTATGCCCTTCTTTAATGCGTTCCAATAGTCGTACTTTTTAATGTGAATCAAATCGAAAACAAAATAGCCGTCGCAAGCACTCATTGCAGCATCCACGGTTTGCCCAACCTCTGTTTGCTTTCCTCCGTCGCCCCAGCCGGCTCCGTTCCCTACATCCGGACCGCCTATAACAATACTCTTGCTGCCGATCATGGATTTTGCTCTTTTGCAGAAGCCTTCAACCGTCCACTCGTTACTGCCATAAATACTGTTCGTTCCGGCATAAGCGCCGATCATGGTAATATCCATCAGGTCGGCATAACCATAATTCTTATAATCTGCATTTGCCCACGATGGATAAAACTGTGCTGTATTATAATCGGTACTTGCCCAATTCACGCCTACATCATAGTAAGTGGAATACCATCCGCCCACATACACTCCGAATTCTATTTTGCTGTTCACTGATTTCACTTTCGCCCTGGCTTTCTCCATAAAATCACGCGTTGTTTTTGCCCTGAATGCCAGCCACTGCTTAAAATATTTCGGCATAGTTGCGGATAATGGATAACTGGGAGTGCCCGGCACAATGATGTCATCCGGGAAATTGGCAACTGTTTCTCCAATGAAAGCTTCAAACTTTGTTTTGGCTAAAGGTGAAAAATCAGTATTGAAATCGTTGAATCGGCAACGGTCCAGGATAATTCCGTCAACATTATATACGGCCAGGTCGCCTATAATATTCAACAGGTATTGTTGCACACCATCGTGATAAGGGTTGAGAAATTTTGTGCCGTAAGTATTATCCGGATCAGTGGTGGCATTAACATCCATAACATTGGTGAGACCGGAACTAAGGTTTAAAGTGGTAGCCCAATCCTTTTTTGAAGCGTCCCTGAACAATAACCCCTGTTGCCCCAGGCCATAAGAATAGTTGTTACCAGCCACAAATGTGTTGATAGCTGCATATACTTTTAATCCCTCGGCATGGCCTGCATCAATAAAGGCCTGCAGATAATCCCAGGTGGCAGTACGCTCAAAAAAAGTGTAGCCGGTGCTGCTCCAGTAATCCAGTTTATGCACCTGCTCTGCATGTGTGCTTTGAAACAATACATCGCCCATGGAAGGGCGGACGTCTACCACAAAGCCTGTCAGCCCTGCTTCTTTCATGCGTTTAACATCCTGCTGAATTCTGGCTTTATCATTGGCATAGTCGGGGAAGTTGGCAGACGCATCGATCCATACGATCCGGGGATTTTTACTTTTATCGGTGCCCGAGCCGCCATCCCAGATCCAGTCAGGATTCCTGGTCTCCTTTTTACAGCCTGCCATGAATATTGTCATCAGTGTCAGTACGGCCAGGCAAGATGCAAAGTGTTTACGCTTCATATAAAAAATATTTGCTTTTAGTAATATCGAACGGTGGTAAAAGGCGGAGACAGATCAATATCGGCTCTCCGCCTTATTATTTGTATACATTACCTGTCTACACAATCAAATTCGTAACAGGCAAAGTTGCCTACGCTGAAGTCAATGGTAAACACCTGCATTTTGTAGCCATCAGCAGTTGGAGCGATCAACACATCGCCGGATGCAGCAATATTGGTTCCAACCTCTCCGTAGTTAGCAGAGAACACCAGCGAATTGGTTGAATTTACATTCCCGGAGAAATTACCCATGGAGGATACATCATACAGATACAATTCAGCATTCAGGCCCCAGTATGGGAAATGGCTTGGACAATACAATACCATATACCGCGCATTATTGAATTCTTTGGCATCAGTAAGATTATTATTGATGCCCCAGGCATTGCCTGATGTCTGTGCTGCCAGTGTCAGGGATTTTGAACCGCTCTTATCCAGGTAATACAGGTTGTCATTTCCGCCGTCGTAGAAACTAACGAAGGAGCCATCGTTCACATCATTAGACCGGGGAGACATTTTTCCACCGTTAATACCTTCACCCCAGTAAGGAATACCGGTTGCTTCTACCACCTCTGCATTGCCTGCTACACCTCCGGTAACCGTCCAGCGGACAAATGATTTTGAACCTGACAAACTGGTACCCTGGCAAGAAGCTATAATCACCGCTTTGCCATTCAGGTCTCCATTAACAGACAGCCTGCTTCCTACCGGGAATCCGGAAGTATTGGTCCAGGTGATATAAGGCACAGGAGCCGTGGTCATAGAGGAAGTCTTGTATATATTCACTGTTCCTCCTACAGCTGTCTGATCTATAAGCAAGACATTGCCTTTCGTATCGCTTGTGATAGAGCCGTCTCCTTTCGCACTGCCCAAAGTCATCATACCAACATATTTACCGGTGCTTCTGTTGTAGTATTTGGGAGCTGCGCCATCACCCAGGGAAACTGCAACAAAATTACCTGATGCTGCCAGGCTTGGTTTGGAGCTGTTGCTATAGCCCAGATCATCGAGTTTCAGGTTGAAACTTTGGTTCTGGGAACCGGTCCTGAATCCGTAAGGGATTTTTGGAGGTGCTGTTTTTTGAGTCTGATAAACTGTTTTAGAAACGCCATCATGCGCCAGTACTGTAATAGAAGTTGGGTTATTCAGGTTCATTCCTGTTAATGATTCCACCACACTGGCATGAGGAGATACGGTTACGTCCACCTCAACATTCGACAGGTCTTCGACAGTTATCAGCGATATCGTTTTTGTATTCTGGTCAATCAGACCTGTTACGCCTAATGCCTCAATAGAGAAAAAGGTTAATGTTGACTTATTTGATTTAGTGCGCACTCCTGCAATCGTAATATGCCGTATAGTACCATCTGCTTCAGTAAGCGTGTAGGCATTTTCTTTGTTGAGGTCAACGATACCCAAGGCCGGTGAAATAGACGCATTATTTGCCAGTGCTGCTTCCAGCTTCATTTCCGACATATAGACATCTGTTTCGTCGTTACTTGATTCAGGAAAGAACCAGGGCACAGGAATGAGTATTTTGTCCTCTGAACCGGAAGGAATGGCATAGCGGATAACTTCCTGGCCATTATTAGGTCCGGAAGTGAATTTGGCTGTTATACTGCTTACAGCAGCACTGGCTCCCGGATCGGGTACCAAAACAGCCTTCTTGCAAGACCCTAACACTGCAATAACAGCAATGAGTAGTGGATATAAATTCTTTTTCATGATTTATTTATATTCAAATGAGTTAATTCCATTCGGGAAATTGGCTAACGGAAGTATTGTTGGTGATCTCTGAAACAGGAAGAGGGACCCTGTACATTTTTGCAGGGAAATTGCGGTCCTGCTTATCACAGTCCACATAAGTGTACACAAATTGTCCGCTTCCATTTTTTTCAATCTTCAGGCCATGTACCCTTGTACCGGTAAATGCGGTCTGTGCCAGTCCCCATCTCCTCATATCCCAGTAGTACTGCCCTTCATAAGCCAGCTCTACTTTACGCTCTTGCCTGATCTGCGTCATCAGGTCTTCACCAGATTTATCCGCATAAGGCAAACCGACACGGCCTCTTATTTTCCTGATAGCATCATTAGCCAAACCAGGAGCTCCGTTCTTATAGCAGGCTTCTGCATAGTTCAGCAACACTTCTCCCAAGCGCAGTGCGATCCAGGGCTGTGTGGAATTATCAGTATTAAGGTTCAGGTTTTCATCCAGCAACTTGCGCAGGAAGTAGCCAGTAACGGTTCTTCCGGCAGGAACTGCATCCGTTTTCCAGTTGGCATAGCCGTCTTTTCCATTTACAAAAGCTTCAATGGTCCTGCCTTTCCAACTGGCGCCATTATATAATACAGATGCCTGAAAACGCGGCTCCAATTGTGCATAAGGAGGTGTTTCGGTGGTACCGCTGGTCGTATGCCATTCAGACCAGTCAGGAAAGCCGCCTGTATTAGCCAATTCATAAGATTCCACCATTTCCTGTGGTGGTGTACCGTACGCTCCGCTGCCTTCTTTATCGCCACCGGGCACATAATAAAAATCAAAGTTGTGTGTAAACACACGCTTATCAAAAGTGTACTGGATAATGGCTTCGCTGTTTCCACTCTTAAACGCATCAGCATAATTAGTGGTGAGTGTATAATTCATAGCCAGTACTTTTTCAGCTGCTGTTTGTGCAGATGGCCAGCGTTTGGCATACAGCATTGCACGCGACATAAATCCATACGCTGCACCAGAGGTTAAACGTCCCTGGGCATTAGTGGAAACAGGCAGATGCTGACCGGCAAAAAGCAGGTCTTTTTCTACAAAATCCCATCCGGCCGCTTCCGTACTCAGTGCAGCCTGTTTAGATATCTTGGTCAGGTCCTCATCATAGATAATAACTTCTTTGTAGCGTTTTAACAGATCGAAATAGAGGAACGCTCTGAAAAAACGGATCTCCGCCTCAAGGCGTGAAGCATCGTCTGCCGATAATGCCGTGCCATATTTTTTGAGATTGCTTAATGCCTCATTCACCCGGCGGATCTTATCATACACAGTTGACCAGGTGCCCAGGTAAACCGATACATAATTGGCTGTCAAAACAGGTCCGCCATATGCCAGTTCATTAGGAATATACATGAGGGCATTGTACGTCATGGAAGAATACTTCAGCATGTCAGTAAAACCCTCTGTCATACCGGCATCGGATTGTCCGGAACTGAAACTTCCAAAGTAGTTGAGGTCGTGATAAAAATTGTTTACTGCTAACTCAGCATAATCAACCCTGCTCCAAACAAGCTTGTCTGACGCAGCACTTGTAGGTGCGAGGTCCAAATACTTCTTGCAGGAAGATACTCCCAGCAGAAGCCCTAACACCATTGTATTTATAATAAGTCTTTTCATCCGTTTTCGTTTTTACATCCATCAGGAGAAATTCCCTCCGGATCGTTTTTAAATGACCTGGATTATTGGTTACTCAATTTTAGAATGTCAGGGTTACTCCTCCTGTAAAGATCTTCTGCTGCGGATAGTAACCATTATTTACACGGGGCGATTCAGGATCTACACCTGCAGGCAAGCCGGAAATAGTAAAGATGTTGGACCCTTCTATAAACACACGGAGACGGGTTATACCCATTCTGCGTGTAAGGGACTCGGGGATGCTGTATCCGAGTTGTGCAGATTTCAGACGAACATAAGTACCGTTCCTGAACCAGAATGTAGAAGCCAGGCCGTTGTCGCCGCCATGAGTAGTAGAGCTCAACGTGATCCGCGGGAATGTTCCGTTTGGATTATCAATACTGTAAGCATTCTCTACCAGGAATAAAGGGGAGTTAGCACCTTCTTTAAATGTTTGCGTCCAGATAGTGTTATCATCATACCCGTTGTAGTATGTACCTGTCAGCGACACATCAAACAATGCACCTCCGGTAAACTGTGCGTTAATATCAAAACCATTCCAGGAAGCGCCCAGGTTCAAACCATACATCAGCTCAGGACGGTTAGGACGGCCGATCAGGCCCCTATCCTGGTAATCAATTTTACCATCACCATTCAGGTCTTTGTATTTGATATCACCTAAGTTGGGACGGCTGCCGTACCATGCTGATTCATCGATCTCTTTTTCAGAACGGAACAAGCCATCAGCAACCCAACCGGAAATAATACCGGTTTTCTTACCAGACACTTTTTGCATTTCGGGAGCATTCGGGCTATCGTTATACCGCAACCATTTGGCAGTAGCATAGCTTACGTTAGGAGCAATAGTATATCGAAGCACTTTGCCGCCAAGTTTAACCGTATTCTGATGTTTTAAAAGCAATTCAAACCCTTTGGAGTCTGTTTTGCCAAAGTTTTCGTAAGTGAAATAATATCCACCCATTGATGGAGGATAGCCGGAAGACATTGACATCAGGATATCATATGTATAGGTATAGAACACGTCGAACTCGGCGATCAATCTTCCTTTCCATAAGCTTGCATCGAAACCGGCGTTGTAGGAAAGTGTCTTCTCCCAGGAGAGATTGGGATTGGCAATAACGCTGGTGTACATGGAGTTGTTTAACCCGCCATTGAGCGGCAACTGGCTTCCAAAAGAGTAAGTGCTCAGGTAAGAGAACGCGCTTACATTATCATTACCCAAAAGACCTACCGACGCTCTTATTTTCAGGTCATCCAGGAAGGAGGATGTTTTCTCCATAAAACTTTCTTCAGATAATCTCCACGCCAGAGATGCTGACGGGAAAAATCCCCAACGCTTACCTTCCACGTTTCCTGAAAATTTATAAGAACCGTCATAACGTCCGGTAACCTCTGCTATGTATTTGTTGGCAAAATCATACTTGGCCCGGAACACATAACCGATAGAACGGGACCTGTCGCTCCAACCACCGATAGGAGAATTTGCAGGCGTACTTAATCCCAGTTCCGGCAACTCGGGGAACATCACATTTCTTGCATAGGCCGAAAGGCTGTTCGATTTATAATCGCGCACTTCGGAAAGCACTAATGCATCCACTGAGTGCTGTCCGAATTTCCTGTCGAAGGAAAGGCTGGTCTGGCTTACCAATTGCTGCGCATTGGTCTGTCCTTCACCAAGCGAATTATACGTTACGCCTTTTGCATCCAGCATTTTTACAAACTGATGAGTATTGGTACCATCAGGCAGGCGAACTGCATTCATGTAAAAGAATATGTCCAGGTTCTTATTGCGTGTGGTCCAGGCATCATAAGCACCATAAGCTCTCAACTTCAATCCCTGTACCCAGGGAATGCTGTAAGTCAATCCCAGGTTGGTCTGGATATCAATACCATTTGTTTTCTTATATCCTGATTCATATATAGCCGCTAACGGGCTATTGGGAATAGCGGAGTTGTTGCGTGGAGGCACCCCGGTATACAATCCGTCATATTTTACAGGAAGGTAAGGGTGCATGGCGATGGTTTGTTTTCCAATAGAAAACCAGCCCTGCTCACCTAAATAACCATTGGCATCAGTACCACCTGCTGCATAACCGGGAGTCTGTTTATCAGTGACCGCCCCGGCAACTCCTACGTCAAAAGTTATGTTTTTAGCTACCTGGGCAGACACATTTGCCCTCAGGTTATAGCGCTTGAAGTTAAAGTTGTCAATATTCCCGGACTGGTCCTGCATTCCTATTGAAGTAAAATATTTCACATTATCCTTAGATCCCTGGAGAGACAAACTATGACGGGTATTGCGGCCTGTACCGAAAACCTTATCAATATAATCCACATTATCCCATCCGTCAGTAGGATCGCCGTTCAACATCATATCAACGTCCGACTTTTTGAATATTGGAACATACTGGTCCCTGCTGGTGATAGTACCATTTGCCAGTTTGTCCATCATATCAGCCATATTGTAATAATGGGCAAACTGAGGACCGTTCATGAACTGAGGGAAGTTTGCATTTAACGAAACACCTGTTGTACCTGTGTAATTAATAGTAGGTTTTGAACCGGAACCTTTTTTTGTAGTTACTATAATTACACCACCTGCAGCCTGAAGTCCATAAACAGCAGCCGAGGCTCCATCCTTTAACACAGAAATGCTTTCTACATCATTAGGGTCTATATCATTAATAGAGCGGGGAACACCATCTACAATATAAGTTACTCCAACCCTGGAACCGCGGATGATAAGGCCTGCCTGATCACCACCTGGCTCACCCGACTCCTGAACGGAAGATATACCGGGCAACCGGCCTCCCAGCAAACTGGAAATGTTTGTAGAAGGAGCTTTAAGCAGATCAGCACCTTTTATGGTGGATACTGCGCCAGACAGGGTAGCTTTTTTCTGTGACCCATAACCCACTACTACCACTTCATTCAATGAAGCTACATCCTGCTTCAGCACTACAACCGGTAAGGATTTCCCTTTAACAGTCGCTTCCTGTGAAAGCATTCCAACATAAGTGAAGACCAGAACGCTCCCATCTGCCGCATTGATTTCATATTCGCCACTACTATTGGAGATAGTGCTCAGATCGCCACCTTTTACAGTAATGGTAACTCCGGCCAAAGGCTTTCCTGCATCATCCCGGACCAACCCTTTAACGGGTTGCTGCGCAAATGCCGCAACATAATACCCGGTAACCAGTGCAAACACCAGTAACCAACGGCGAATGCCTGCATAATTAATAATTGACTTAAAACATAGCATAGTGCTTGGTTGAGAGATTAAAAAATAGAAATTCGGTTAAACATTCAGGGAAAAGGTAGCTGAGTCATAGGGTCATTGTCCGGCACCTGGTATTTATAAATCCACCGGCACAAGTATCAACGGAGTAGGGAGGCATGATGCTCCCGGAGGAGAATACGTGAACTCGATCTCCTGTATTTCTTTAGCAGGATCAGGTTTGTAAATTTCAATGAGAATAGCTTCCGGCCTACCCTTGGTGACCAGTTGATTCAAGGGATATTGCCTCACTGTTTTTTTCATATTCTTATCCGATAACGACATAGTAAGCCCCATGCCGCCACACCATTGACCATTGTCTGACCGCGCATTCCAGGTTATCAATGCCAATCCTTTCCCATCGCTGCTTTTCCATTTCAACTTAGTATTGTACATCACTCCATAATTCCCCACATTCTTTGCATCTTCCTTGTCAGGTCCAATGGTACCATTGACCCAGGGATCATCTTCCCCATCGGCAACGATCAGTTGAGATACTCCATTTTTGGTATCAATCACTTCATCGTTGGTTATTTTATAATTGGACACAGGAAAAACCCCTCTTCCGGCATTCACATGACTGAAAGGGATGATCGTATCAATACTGGCAAAAGCCTTTGGGCCTGACTTTTGCGGAGACGTTTGCAGTATACTCACCAATGCGGGCTGGTCCACTACAAATTCATAAAAGCCATGCACCAGCTCATCATAATTGACAATCTGCTTTTCCAGTTTCTCATCTATAGCGATTACTTCTCCGGGCTTAACAGTGCGTACATTTTTCAGCACATTCGAATTGAAATAATCTTCCAGCCCCTGTTTTCCAATTTGAAAATAGTTGGTTGACGGTTTTTGTGAAGAATATTTCAACATGCGGATCCGCATATTTTCACGCCCCATGTTTTTGATCACCGCAGAAATTTTACGGGGCATCTTTTCGGGAGCAGTTACTCCGTTTACATTATATACATATAACCGTACAGCACCGGGGTTCACTTCTTCCTGCAGCACGATGGCTTCAGGAATGCGGATATATTCCGGATCATCAGAAATGATAAACTGCGGCCCTGGTTGTATTTTTTTCTGATAAGCTATTTTAGGGAATCCTTCATTCAGGAATCCTTCGAGTAGCACAATATCACCCGGCTTTGCAGCAGTAAGCTTTTTGGAGACCTGCTCCAAATTGCCCTGGGCCTGCATTTCAAATGCGAGAAGCAGCGTTACAAATGATAATAAACAAGTCCTCATAAATTATAATAGTTAACAGTTGAATGAAAAGAACAAAGCCTCTCTTATCAATTACTCTTCCCCTCCTCTATCGGGTTATGAAGCGGTACCAGCCAGGTAACTATAAAAGCAGGGATGGTAGCTATTAAAACCCAGATGAAAAACGATTTATATCCGAGATAATCACTGAGAATGCCGCTGATCATGGAAGGGATCATAAACCCAAGGTTCACGATACCGCTGGCAAAAGCATAGTGCGCCATCTTATATTTTCCCGGTGCAATGTTTTGCATAATAAAAAGGATGATACCGATGAACCCAAAGCCATAGCCGAAATATTCGACAGCAACAGCACCAGCAATAACGGGGAGACTCACCGGCTGATAAACAGCCAGCAAAGCATAGGCGGCAAAAGGCACATTAAAGAAGGTACATAAGATCAAAAGCCTTTTTCTGTCGAGTCCCTTTTTAGAAACAAAATGTCCGGCCACAATAGAACCCAGCACAAAGGCAATAGCGCCGATGGTCCCATAAAGAAGGCCGATCTCAGAGGTAGACAATCCCAACCCTCCTGCATCTCTTCCTGCTTTAAAAAATAAAGGCGTTATTTTAATGGCCTGCCCTTCCGCAAAGCGGTAGAGAACAATAAACAGCAGGCTGTAGACAATATTTTTCTTTTGAAAAAAAGTAACGATCACATCTTTCAGCGTTGCCATTCCTTCCTGAAATGAAGCAGATTTTTTCTTTTCTTCATTCGAAGGCAACATGCGGATAGTATACAAACCTATTCCCAACATGATGGCCCCATACGCAAACATCACCAGCATCCAGGCAGTTTTTACCCCGGTGCGCTGCTCCAGTATGCCGGCCAGGTATACCAAAACACCTCCCGAAAACACTTTGGCTATATTATAAAATGCACCCTGCCAGCCTACATATTTTGCCTGATGCCTGGCATCCAGTTCATTCAGGTACACACCATCGGCGGCTGTATCATGCGTAGCTCCGCTAATAGCTATAATGGTCAGCAACGTAATGGAAATACTAAAGAAATGATCTAACTGAAGAGATAAGCCGACCAGGCCAAATAATACCCCGGTCAAAACCTGGGTTGTATAAACAAAGAATTTTTTTGTCTTGTATAATTCAAGGAATGGGCCCCATAAGGGTTTCAATGACCACGGCAGCATGATCAGTGAGGTCCAGAAAGCAATGGAAGAGTCTGAAACGCCGATGTTCTTATACATGATAGCACTGGCGCTTGATAAGGCCACGAATGGCAAACCCATCGCAAACCAGGTGGTGGAGATCCAGAAGAGGGGGTTGAAAGTTCTATTATTATTTGTGCTTAAGCTCATTAATCTTGGTTTATTCTGCCTCAGGAATTGCCTTTACGCAAAGAAAATCTCAAATTATTTGGATGATCCTAAACACGCAGCAAGCAAATCTCCTCGTCCAAAATAAATGAAATAATTTCATAAATGAGCTTATTTAATAAAAAATATTATTAATTAGATTCTATTAAATTCATTTTTTAATAATTAAGGCCTTATAAATAATATTATCTGCCTTTATCTTGCTTACTTTGCAAAAATGGCTTTAAATTATAGTCTCTATATATTTGAGAGACTACTCATTAATACTAAATAGCATTTATGACATTTTGGGACGATCTGGAAAGCGAAAGCAAGCCGGGGATTGCCTTTAAAAACAATTCAATAAAAAAGGAAATCATCAGCATTTTATCCGTTTCCGGAAATATGACGATTTCGGATCTGAGCAAGAAATTGTTGCTCAGCGTTCCTAAAATAACCACCCTTATCAACGAGCTCATCTCTGATGGCATTGCCTGCGATTATGGAAAAACGACCGTTACAAGCGGGCGTAAACCCAGCATATATGGCCTTGTCGCCAATTCAGGCTTTTTCCTGGG
This sequence comes from Sphingobacteriales bacterium 44-61, assembly GCA_001898405.1. GTDB lineage: Bacteria > Bacteroidota > Bacteroidia > Chitinophagales > Chitinophagaceae > Terrimonas_A. The sequence continues at coordinate 133,767 of MKTW01000012.1, read as the reverse complement.
AGTAGATATTAAACAAACCCATATCAATATCGGGCTGATCGATCTGTGCAAGAACCTGACTTCGACATCCAAAAATATCCCCTACACCTTATCCAACGAAAAGCATTCGTTAGACGAGCTATGCGCCATTATAAAAAACTTTATATCCAAAACCTCGATCTCCAATGATAAGATCCTGGCTATGGGCCTGAACCTGTCGGGCCGCATCAACTCCACTACCGGTTACAGCTATAGCTTTTTTCATTTCAGTGAAGACCCCCTAAGTGTTTACCTGGAGCAGGCTACCGGCATCAAAACATTTATCGAAAACGATTCCAGGGCAATGGCTTATGGTGAATATATTGCCGGCGCAGTAAGACACGAAAAGAATGTCCTGTTCCTCAATCTCGATTATGGTATTGGAATGGGGATCATTATCAACGGGCAGATCTATTATGGCAAATCGGGGTTTGCCGGAGAGTTTGGCCATATCCCCTTTTTTGACAATGAAATCATTTGCCAGTGCGGCAAGAAGGGCTGCCTTGAAACCGAAGCATCCGGAAGGGCTTTAACCCATTTATTCCGCGAAAAAATAAAAAATGGCTATGCCAGCAGCATTACCAAAGACCTGGCAATTGAGGATGTTAAACTATCCCATATCATCCAGGCCGCAAAAGATGACGATGTGCTCGCCATTGACCTGGTAGCTGAGATCGGAGAAAAACTGGGAAGAGGGATCGCTATGCTCATCAACCTTTACAATCCTGAACTCATCGTATTGGGAGGAGCGCTGGCTGAAACATCGGAGTATATCTTATTCCCCATAAAAAGTGCTATTAATAAGTATTCATTAAATTTGGTCAATACAGACACACAGATCAAACTTTCCCTGCTAAATGAAAACGCCGGCGTGGTGGGCGCTTGTTTTTTGGCCAGAGACCGTGTTTTAGAAGCCCGTTAATATATATACAGCCATATCCTGGGGTTATAATTAACATCGCAACGCACTGCAATAAGATCCGACTTATTTATATAAAACCAAATTGCGTATGAAAAAACTTATAGCCTCTATCCTTCTATGTGGCTGCTTTCTGATCGCCACTGCCCAACAGGAAGCACGCTTACTGCGTTTTCCTGCTGTCTATGGCGACAAGGTCGCTTTTACTTATGCCGGCGATCTGTATATCGTTTCATCTTCAGGTGGCGTTGCACGCCGTATCACGAGCCATCCGGGTTATGAAATGTTTGCCCGTTTCAGCCATGACGGCAAGTCCATCGCTTTCACAGGGCAGTATGATGGCAACACCGAAGTATTTGTGATCCCCTCAACCGGCGGAGAACCCAAACGCATTACCTACACAGCAACACTTGGCCGTGATGACGTGGCTGACCGTATGGGCCCCAACAATATCGTGATGGGATGGACGCCTGATGACAAACAGGTGATCTATCGCGGCCGCGGCACATCCTTCAATGCCTTCAAAGGGAAGATTTACCTGGCACCGCTTAACGGAGATCTCAGCAAGGAGCTCCCCTTCTCTGTTGCTTCATGGGTCTCTTATAATAAAGATGGATCAAAAATGGCCATGAACCGCGTGTTCCGGGAATTCCGTACCTGGAAGCATTACCGCGGTGGCATGGCAGATGATATCTGGCTCACAGACCCCAAAACCGGTAAAGCAGAAAATATTACGAACAACCCTGCTCAGGATATGTTCCCCATGTATTATGGCGACAAGGTCTATTTTGTCAGCGACCGCGACAGAACAACCAATCTTTTTGTTTATGATACCAAAACCAAACAAACACAAAAGCTCACCGACTTTAAGGAGTTTGATATCAAATTCCCTTCGCTTGGCGGCGATGCGATCGTGTTTGAAAATGGCGGATACATTTACCTGTATGACCTGGTAAAAGGCGAGGCAAAAAAATTGAATATCGTGATCGCTGAAGATTTTGCATCAGGCCGCACCAAGCAGATAAACGCTGCTGATTTCATTTACAGTACGGATATTTCACCCGATGGCAAACGCATTGTTATCGGTGCCCGTGGTGATGTGTTTACCCTGCCTGCCAAAACCGGCGTCACCCGCAATCTCACTCAGTCGAGCGGGGTACATGACCGTAATGCCGCCTGGAGTCCCGATGGAAAATGGGTCAGCTATATTTCCGACCGCACCGGCGAGGATGAACTGTATATCCAGCAACAGGATGGTACTGCACCGGCGAAACAGCTTACTAAAGGTGGTGGTTCTTATAAGTTCGATCCCATCTGGAGCCCAGACAGCAAATACCTCTTGTTTGGAGACAGGGAGCAGAACTTATATACAATCGATATTTCTTCAGGAAATAAAACAACCGTCGCACATTCAGACCTAGGCACAATCGGCTCCTACACTTTCGGACCGGATAGTAAATGGATCGCTTATACACTTCCGGGGAAAGCGCGGGAATTCTCTGTCATCAACCTGTACAATCTCGATTCGAAGAAAACGGTCACTGTTACAGATAACTGGTATAACAGTTCCGGTGCCCAATTCAGCCCGGACGGCAAATTCCTGTACTTCGTATCGCAGCGCGATTTCAACCCTACTTACGGTAATACAGAATGGAATCACGTTTATACGGATATGAGCCGGCCTTACTTTGTACGCTTAAGTGCGGCAACGCCATCTCCTTTTGCTGATAAAAATGACGAGGTATCGATCAAAAATGAACCCGATACCAGTAACAAAAAAGCATCAGCAGCACCGGCACCCGCGAAAAGCGCATCAAAAACCATCAGCATAACAGTTGATGAAGCAGGCATTGCAGACCGCATTGAAAGCTTACCGGTAACACCCGGAGGATATGGCGGATTGGTACCAGTTGAAGACGGTCTTTATTATTCCGTTGGTGGACGGGCAGGCCGCGGCTTCAAATTCTTCAGTTTTGCAGATGGTAAGGAAACGGAAATTGGCATGTTCGGCGGTTACAGTGTATCACCTGATGCAAAGAAGATCCTCTTCCGCAGCGGCAATGATCTCTTTATTGAAACACTTGGCAAATCAAAGATCACTCCTTCCAATAAAGTTGACCTCAGTGCACTTAAGATCAATGTGGACCTGAAAGCTGAATGGAAGCAGATCTATGATGAAAGCTGGCGCCAGATGCGCGATTATTTTTACGACCCTAACATGCATGGCGTGAACTGGAAAGCCATGCATGATAAATATGCACCATTGCTCCCTTATGTCAATCACCGGGATGACCTCACCTACCTTATTGGAGAGCTGATCGGTGAACTGAATGTTGGACATGCGTATGTAAACAGTGGGGATCGTCCTTCCATTGATCGCATACCCATGGGGCTGTTGGGCGCTACTTTCAGTCGCGACAAGAGCGGCTATTACCGGATCGACAGCATTCTTTCCGGAGAAAGCTGGAACAAGACGCTGGTATCTCCGCTGCGTGTACCCGGCGTAAATGCCAAAGCCGGTGAATATATCATTTCGATCAATGGTACGTCCATGAAGGATGTTGCCAATATTTACCAGACACTCATTGCCAAAGCAGGGCAGCTTGTTGAAATTGAGCTGAACAGCTCGCCGGCCAGTAATGGCGCACGCAAAGTGCTTGTCAAACCCATTGCCGACGAATCATCACTTTATTATCATGAATGGGTGCAGCAAAACATTGCGAAAGTAACAGCAGCAAGCAAAGGCCGCATCGGTTATGTACATATCCCTGATATGGGCCCGGAAGGGCTTAATCAATTTGCCCGGTATTTTTATCCTCAGCTTGACAAAGAAGCGCTCATCATCGACGATCGTGGTAACGGAGGAGGTAATGTATCGCCTATGATCATTGAGCGCTTACTGCGTAAACCCGGCCTTGGTACCATGCGCCGCAATGGCAAAGTCGCTTCCATCAAACCGGATGCGCACGTTGGCCCCAAAGTTTGCCTGATCGATCAGTATTCTGCTTCAGACGGTGATCTTTTTCCCTGGCAGTTTCAGTATTACAAGATCGGTCCATTGATCGGCCAGCGCAGCTGGGGCGGCGTGGTCGGCATCAGCGGCTCCTTACCTTTCATTGATGGTGGTGATATGCGGAAACCAGAATTCGCCCATTTCGCAGCAGATGGTTCTGCATTTGTCATAGAGGGTGAAGGCGTGCACCCGGATATTGAAGTAGTCAATGATCCGTTTGATGAATATAAAGGGGTCGACCAGCAACTGACGCGTGGTATAAAAGAGTTGCTTGACAAACTGGCGCAAGGTGGAGCGACTGGAGTACCGAAGATTCCGCCATTTCCAGATAAATCAAAATAACAATAAAAAACGCCGGTATTGACCGGCGTTTTTTATTCCATCACTTTTCACGACCGATACTGTATCTTTGCCTGCAAGGAAATGGTGTCTTCCTACTGAACCGTTCTTTCTTAAGAACTAATGGCGCCTACAAATTAAGTACTGGCCTTATGGCCTTCTAAACTATTTGTAGGATGATAAGAAAATTAAAGACCAGTTTCGAGCATATTGCTATCACCCACCATCTCCTTCGCTGGACACTTCTCACTATCCCTGTTTCCTTTATTGTCGGTTCGCTGGTTGCCTTGTTCTTATGGTTACTGGATAAAGCCACCGAATTACGCTGGCAGCAAGGCTGGTTATTGTACCTTCTTCCCCTGGCCGGCATCCTGATCTATTTTATTTATAAATACCTTGGTAAAAATGCGGAAGCGGGGAACAACCTGATCATGGAAGAGATCCATGAACCTGGTGGAGGCGTTCCTTCCCGTATGACGCCATTGGTTTTAGGTACTACGGTCATTACACATTTATTCGGTGGCTCCGCAGGCCGGGAAGGTACAGCTGTGCAAATGGGCGGAAGTATGGCGGCACTACTGGGCCGCTGGTTTAAATTAAGCAAACAGGATATCAGCATCCTTCTCATGTGCGGTATTGCCGCAGGCTTTGGGGCTGTGTTTGGCACGCCCGTTACAGGCGCCATCTTTGCGCTTGAAGTACTGGCGATCGGCAGAATGAATTACAATGCTTTGATGCCCTGCTTTATCGCCAGTGTGCTGGCTGATTTCACTTGCTCGGCCTATGGCATTCATCACACGGCTTACTACATTACATTCAAAGCGGCAGATTCCAGCAATATTTCATTTCTGCATTTTGATTACCTGCTTCTGGGAAAAGCCATTATTGCAGGGGTATTTTTCGGGTTGGCTGGCTATTTCTTCTCCGAACTCTCCCACACGATCAAAAATTACAGCAACCGTTTTATTAAGATCAAATGGCTGATCCCTGCACTTGGAGGTGTGATCATTATTGCCTTAACGACTGTAACAGGAACAAGGGATTACCTGGGCCTTGGAGTAACAAACCCTGAACCTGGTAGTGTATCTATTATCTCATGTTTTTCGGAAGGAGGGGCAGGATATTTAAGCTGGTTCTGGAAAATTATATTCACGGCAATCACACTGGGCATGGGTTTTAAAGGCGGAGAAGTAACACCCTTATTTTTTATAGGTGCTGCATTGGGAAATACTATAGCTATGATCACTGGAGCACCTGTTGACCTGATGGCCGGACTGGGCTTTATTGCTGTATTTGCCGGCGCTACCAACACGCCAATTGCGTGCACGATCATGGGAGTAGAACTTTTCGGTGGCGACTATATCCTGTATTATGCTGTTGCCTGCTTCACTGCTTATTATTTCAGTGGCCACACCGGCATCTATCTTTCTCAAAGAGTGGGCTTTTCGAAGATCGAACAGGATAATTCAACCGTCAATAAAACACTTAAGCAGATCAGGGATAAACGCATCAATAAAGACAAAACATGAATGGAAACAAATCTTTCTGTTAAAAACTGGAGAACCGTTGTAGCTTTTCTTTGACTGATGAACGGTGCGCTTTGGAGATAGGGATTTTTGACTGATCAACGGGCAGTAGCATACCACCATCTTCTAACTTCGACAACACTTTCTCCAATCTTTCACCACGCAGGTTTTTATCAATTATTTTCCCGGTGGGGTCGATCAGAAAATTCCTGGGAATACTGGTGATGTTATACATTTTCCTGACCTTGGCATCTTTATCAATGACCTGTTGCCAGAGCAGCCCATCCTTATGGATAGCTTCTATCCATTTATCCTGATCCTCTTTCCCATCAAGGCTCACACTCAGTACGGTAAAGTTTTTGGATTTATACTGGTGCCATGCCTGAATAATGTATTTATTTTCCGCGCGGCAGGGTCCGCACCAACTTGCCCAAAAATCCAAAAGCAAATATTGTCCGCGGTACGAAGCAAGTGAAATAGCATTATTAACTGTATCTGGCAGCGTAAAATCTATAGCCTTTTTTCCAACACCTGGCGTTTCATCATAAATCTTGTTTTTTATCCTTTTGCCAAACGAAGATTGCTTATCCCGTTCAGGCCGGCTTATATACAGCTTTCCAACCTCCGTTGCAGCTTTATCTTTATCACTTGCCTGATCCAATGCTGTAGAAAGAGCATAAATAGCTGCAGGGGATGATAGATTTTTTTTGACATAAGCTATATACTCGCCGGACAAACGATCTCTTACAGAATCAACTTTAGCCTGCACTATATTTACAGCATCCTTATCCTTCATCTGTCTTTTCTGATTCTGATCTTTAAATAAATTCACTAGCTGACGGGAATACGGCTCACGCATCCTCTCAAGCTTCATAAACTCGTTATATGCACTTGAACCTGACACAAGCATATTAGGGAAAGAGTCAGTAGATGTCACCGTCACATTTTTACCATCCAGTAGCAGCACAGCTAAATTCCTCTCCTCATAAGCCTCTAACAATTTGGGCGATTTTATAAAGAATGTAATGAAACAAGGACGGTCCGTACTATTAATTTCATAAACGTATTTATTCCCGACAACCGGCGTACTGTCAGTATTACTATTACCGGTAGAAATAAAATAGATATAAGAGATAGAATCCGGGATGTTTTTAAGGACCCCTGTAACAATCGTTTTAACATTTGAGCTACTATTATTCTGAGCAGATACTGCCAGAAACGATAAAATAGTGAAAGGGAACGCCAGAAAAGATTTTAGCATCGATATTGAAAGATATAGCCAGCCATTAGAAATAGATTATCAAGACCAATTTACATAAAAAATAAAAAAGTCAACCAATAATGTCGCACCAGGACGATCACCCTTGAAACAATGATTATTCGGGCCCCAAAATCATTCTTTTAGGGGATTGACTGCCCTAATAGAAAAATACAGTTTTGTAGTCATTAAAAAGGCTCAATGCTCATCACAAAAATTAATAAATGAAGCATATTGTACTTTTCATCATCCTGCTGCCTCTTTTTGCAATATCCCAAAAACGTAATCCTACGAATCAAAAGGAAGTGCAGGAACGGCTCAAAGAGGCTCAGTCTGGATACGACAAACTGACTCCAGAGCAAAAAAAGATGATGGAGCAAATGGGCATAAAACTGCCTGATGCTGCAAGCAACCCGGTATTGAATACCAAAAATGCCGGAACAGTAAATATAGCCATGCAGAAAGAATTTGGCCTGGTTCCCGCAAAGGATGCCGCCAGGATTGGCGGCATTGCTGCTACACCGCTTTCAGATGCTGCACTGGCTACCTATACTCAAGGAGTAGTTCAAAAAATATCAACCCGGTTAAGCCCTGAAAGTAAATCTGCAGCGGAAAAATTTTATGACCAGTTAAAGAAAGAAAAGCAATCCGCTTTAATGATCGGGAACAATGCATCCCTTATCTGGGTTACGGGCCGTTTACAGATTGCATTGCACCTGATGGGTAAGGCATTGGCCATGGAACCGGGCAATACAGAGAACCTCAACAACTATGCAGCCATGCTCATCCTGATGGATGGGGGTCAACTGGCCATTCCCATTCTTAATAAGTTAAATAAGAACTTTCCGAAAAACACTTCCATTCTCAATAATCTCGGCCAGGCCTGGTACCAGCTTGGCGAACTGAATAAGGCAGATAAATATTTTGACACAGTGCTTGTTTTGTCGCCACTTCATGTTCAGGCGAACATGAGCAAATCGACCATCGCAGAAAGCAAGGGAGATGTTACGAAAGCAGTTGAACTGGTAAAGAAAGCTGCGGGCAACAGCCTGTCGCGCGATATTGTAAACCGGCTGCGTAAGCTCAAATACAAGCTTACTGCAAAAGATATCCGCTACCCCACCAAGCCTAATTCAGACCCATTGGGGCTGCACGAGTTTGAACATCCCCCCTTTCCCAAAAATGCAGCAGAAGAAGCTGATTTAAAGGAAGTATGGGAAGCCTATAAAAAAGATATAACTGAAAGGATTATTAGTTTGCAGCAGCAATCGAATCAACTTATGCCCTCACCCGAAGAACTAAAAAAGAAGGCTGACATTGGTTATGAATTTGCCGCTACCGGTAAAATAACAGAAGAAATAAAAACAGAAGAATTGCCTTTAAGGGCAAGAGCAGAAACAGTACTCAATATATTATCTGCGGATAAAAGCCGTACGCTTAAAATAGATGCGGCAAAAAAAGGAATTGAAGCATTGCTGGATAGCGCCAAGCTACTGTTGAAAGAATACACAAAAAAATACGATAAACTTGAACAGGAAGAGAACAAGCAGATTGGCGAAGGGCTGGCCAACAAAAGTTTCTGCAATAAATTCATCGCCTTATCCGAAGAATATTTTGCCAAACTACCCAACACCAGGCTGGAAGAGCTGTATGACAATAGTCTGAAACAATTACGAAGGAATATTGAAGAAGAACTGTACTGGGAACAATTCACCCGGTCGTCCAAAGATTTTAGCAGGGCAGTGATCGGCGCTAAAATCACCTGGTTGTCGGCAATAGGTCAGGTCAGCTATACGGGTATAGGATTAGGGCAGAAACAATGCCTGGAGGTGCAATCGCAGAGCCCCTGGAAACTATCAGACTTTGATGAGGTAAACTGCCAGCTAAACAGTGAATTCAAAACACCTGTAGGAAGCATACAGATCACCTGTACCGAAATAATTACTAACCTGGGCGTAGGCCCTGTTAACCTGGGTATGAAACAGGATATGCGAAAAGCAGATTTTTTCGATTCATTCAAAAGCTGTACGGTAGAAGTAAGCGCCGGCAAAACTTATAAAGGGCCATTGGGATCTAAAGTAGGTGCTGAAGTCACATTAGGAATGGAAATAGGAAGAGGGGGCATCCAGGATATATATGTGGGTGCTGAAGTGAGCGGTGGTTTTGATTGTGAGGTAGGAGGAGATAAAAAAAATGATATTGAAGGATTTAAAGGAAGTGCAAAAGGCAAGCTAACACAAACCGTTCATTTCACCAATGACGGTAAAGGCAACATCAGTATCAATAGCAGCGGTAGTCTTGGAACAAGCTCCGGTGTTTCTTTTAATGATCTCAAATAATAATCGGGAAGCCTAAATCAATCTATAATGAAAAAAACTACCGTATATCTGTTCTGCATACTTCTCTCACAAACAATAATTGCTCAAATCAAATTGGGCGCACCCTGTGCTTCAAAGCAGGAGTTGCAGGATGTTGCCGGAAAATACCAGACCGCAGCCCAATACCCCTGGCCAGCGGTAAGAGCTGCTTATTTTAGCAACCTGAGTGCAGCAGCAGATAAAGCAATCGCTAAACAAACACTGGGGCAAATAGAAATCCTTGAACAGAAAAGCCGCGCCAACTTTAATTTTACTGGCGGTTTTTGGGAAGCTTACTATTCAACCGAAGGCTATAAGTATGCAGGCAATAAAAAGCTGGCCGACTACCGTTTCCAGATAGCGCTTCACGAATATATCTGCATAAACAAAAAGGCCACCCGCAACGATGAATATTCAACAGTACTGAGAGTTTACTTAAATACAATCCCCTTCAATGAAATGAGCAGGCACCTGGAAATGGCACTTAACGGCTATATCAACCTTGGAAATTATATATATAAAGACTGGAAAAATTATAAACTGGGAGGAGTTGCCCCTACTATTGAATTAGCAAATTATATAACGGTAAAAAACGATGGGCTTGCAAATACTATTAACACAGGCGACGGTTATTGGCAGGATATTCCGGAAAAGCAGATCAGGAAAAACACCTACGACCATATTTACCGTTACTGGTTCATAACAAAAAACAATATACCGTTGCTTGTTCCTGTAACCCGGAAAGAATACCTGGAAAGCTTATTGGAATATTTTGAGAGAGAAAAATTATATTTTGCCAAGCAAAGTGCCGGTTCAGGCAAAGGCTATGAAAACTGGCAGGGGATCGTAGAAGGGAAAAAGGCAAAGGTTGTCAGCCTGCTGAAAGAAAACAGCACCGAATGGCTGTCGAAGCAGGCTGTTATAAATTTCACGGAAGATAGTTACCAGAATCAAAAACAGAAGCTTCCTGAATATACTTCCAGTTTCACTTTCAGAAAATTCTATGACAACGAAAATGGCGCATGCCCTTTGTATAAATACAATCCAGCCTGTTTTTCCGCAACTACCCAGTCACCCGCCAATCCTCAATTCATTACACTGTCGTTCCGGTATGCTTCAATGCCGGTGCATCTGCGTCTGTTGGATAATTTCACCAAAAATTTTGATAGAAGCGCCTGGGGACAATTGCTAAAATAAATGACCCGATAGCAAATACCAGTATGCCGGCGCAGGGTGGCGTGGTTAAGTACTAAAATCACACCATTCCCCAACAAATCAAAATAAGAGAAAAAATACCGGCGAAATGTTTTATCGCCTCATATCCTGCACGCAGGATCGCCATATCAGAATCTATGGCGATACAGCTATAGCCAAGTTGCCTCATCTGCCCGATCGCTGCTTTATCCCTGACGAGCAATCCTCCCTTCTTGTTGCTGGCAATGGCCGCATGAGCCACTTTCCGCAGGGCTTCTTCGTAGTTTAATTCAGACGCATGATATTTTAACGCCAGCTTAAGGTCCGCAGGACCCACAAACAGCACATCAACGCCATCGACTGATGCGATCTTATTTGCCTCCAATACGCCTTCCACATCTTCTATCTGTGCAAATAATAAGGGCTTGTCAATTTCTGCAATATCCTGCGGAGCATTGGTGCCATAGGCAAACTGTCTTACAGATGAAGAAAAGCCTCTTTTGCCTTCCGGCAGGTAATACATCATCTTTTTACAGGCTTCAACCTGCTCTGCTGAAACAACATGCGGAAGCATGATGCCATCTGCCCCTGCATCAAGTACCCTGCTGATCAAAGCTGGGTCTGCCGCTGGTATTCGCACAATGCTCAGTATGCCGGTCTGCGTTAACACCCTCAGGTGATCAATAAGATTGCTTTCAGTAAATCCTCCATGTTCCATATCAAGCAGGAGCCACGTAAAAGGATATTGCGCTGCAATTTCCGTTACCACCGGTGAGCCGATCGTTAAAAATGACCCAGGCGTGTAATCCAGTTGGCGGAAGTCGTTTGTTTTTTTCATCAGTAGTCTTTAAAGGTCTTCAATTTTCTTTTTCCCTTTCAGTCCTTCACAGGCAATTGAAATGCGCTCCAGCGTGAAGGTCTTCAGATCGGTACTGCTCTTTGCATTATTCATGAAAAAACTGTCGGGCTTGCTGAAGTAATTGCCTTTTACACGGATCACCGCTTTGAAAATGATGTTGCGGAGCAGGTGCAGCCAGAACCTGTTCTCATATTGTTCGGGCAGCGCTTTCACGCTTGCATATCCCTTCAGCATACTCATCAGTTCCCGGCCTGTATGAAAGCAGCCCAGCAGGGAAATATCATCCATCACATCGCCGGAAATGGTATCACTCCAGTCAATGAACGCGTGAATAGCATTCGTTTCTCCCAGGATATTCCATAATGCCAGGTCCTTATGCACGAGGCAGCCCTGCGGAATATCCAGCAGGTGCTGGTAATGGCCCACCAGTTCTTTTATCTCAGCCAGTTGCTTTTCGTCAAGGAATAATTTTTTGCAGAGATAATCAAGATGCATCTCCCAGTTCAAAAAGAAATAATCACGGTAAGCAGTATGGTATCCTTCCAGCACACCCCTTTCCAGCAAAGCTGCCGGATCAAAAAGGCCAAATCCCGGAAATGCGATCTGCTGCCATTGGGCGACATATTTCCCAATGCTTTCCGTTATGGCCAGCATATCAAGCCGGCCTTCTTTTTCCAGTTCATTCAGGTCCTTGCTATTGATATACTCGATCACCTGGACGGCAAACGGAACTTTGGCCCTTGTGTTGTCCGAATGAAATACTTTCGGAGAAGGAATGCCGATCTCATGAACTTTCCGCAACACGGCTGATTCAACATCCATATAATCATCTCTCTCCGGGCCATTCTCCACGCGCACAAAATAAGTGCTGTTGGGATAGGCAGCGAGGAATGTAATATGATTACCCTGACCGCCTGCAGGCTTCAATTGTATCAAATCATGCCTGAAGGTGGTAGAGAGATAATTGGAAAGCTGATCCACCAGGTCTGCCATATGTGCTGTATCAAGGTCCTGCACGTTTCCGTCTACATAGGGTCTGTCTGATTTCCAGTAGTAAATATTCTTTCTATGATTCGATTTCATCTTTCGGAGTTTTTTTATGCCACCAGGAAGCCAGGATAGATCCGGTAACGTTCATTAATGGACCGAACACAGCCGGCGCAAGGCCCAGTGTGGCCAGTTTGCCCAGGCTCTTTGCAATCCCTGTTGCAAGGCCGCCATTCTGCATGCCCACTTCTATTGCAACAGTGCGGCAATCCTTTTCATTCATTTTAAATAAACGGGCCGACCAGTAGCCAAGCAGATAACCCGTAAGATTATGGACCAGCACGATCAATAAAAGGACCGGGCCGATCGAAAGAAGGTTATCCCTCCCCGCTGCAGCAATGACAACGATCGAGAACGCCACACCAAACATGGACACATACGGCATCGTTTTATCAAGCCACTTGAATTTGCCGGTAAAAAAATGGTTGAACAATAAGCCCGCTGCTATGGGAGCGATCACCATCTTCATGATCTCCATCATCATGTGCCAGGCATCGATCTCGATAAACTGACCGGCAAGCAATTTCATCAGCAAAGGCGTTAAGAAAGGTGCGAGCGAAGTGGAGATCGCCGTGATGGTAACTGATAAAGCTACATTGGCCCGGGCCAGGTAAGCGATCACGTTTGAGGCCATTCCATTCGGAGAGCAGCCAATCAGCACAATACCGGCAGCTATTTCAGGCGGCAGGCCACTAAGATATGCCAGCAGAAATCCCAGCAACGGCATGATCAGGAAATGACTGACCACCCCGATGATCACGCCTTTCGGCGATTTGACCACACCTATAAAATCGCGGAAGCTCATGGAAGTTCCCATCCCGAACATGATCAGTTGGATCAGCGGCACGATCAGGACAGCGAGGTCAAAATTGCCCCATTTCCTGAACAGCGCAGGATAGAACAATGCAGCGGAAACCGATGCCAACACCACCATTGTGTAGCTGAACCCTTTCAGCGAACGGCTTCCCTGGAAGGCGATGGAAAGCGTAATGAAGAAGAGGATGATGGCAGGAGCTGCCAGTTCCTTATTGCCTGTTATCAGCAGGACCAAAGCAGCCAATACACATAATGCTGCGAGAAAATAAAATGTTTTATAAAGTCTCATTAAAAAACCGGCGTTTTAGAATAATGAAATTCAATTCAGTCAATGCATCCTGTTGCGTGCTTAATAGGCTTTCGATCCTTTATCATCGATCACGCCGTCATAGCCAGGACCTCCTGCACCCAGATAACCGTAACTGGCACCGCTTTCATCCGGACTCACCCAGAACGAATAGATCTTTCCATTCCTCAAATGAAATTTAAAGCGGACGTTTTTACCGGCGAGCGAAGACAGGTCAGCATTATTCTTCCATGTCACCTGTTGCAATGTGCTGTTGGTGCTTACCGGTTTGCAATCTGCTGCCGCAAAGCCTTTGATCTTCTTTCCTTTTTCATCCAACACTTCCACCATCAGTTCACCTGCAGCGCAATCGACGTTCACGAATAAATATTTCCCGGAAAAAGTAACCGGCCTGGTCAGTAGCACTCCTTTCTTATTACCCGCTTCCATAGAAGCAAAACCATCCCTTCGCAGCGTGGCCATGCCAACGCTGGCGCCGGTGTACATTCCTCTTGCCCCATCCGGTGCAACGCCGGAGTAGCCGCAATAAGGAAACCATAATGAATCACCCATCACGAGACAAACACCCATTGTACCATGCAGGTAAGCGCGGTCCCAATCACCTTCCTTGCGTGTGGGGGCAATGAAAGCATTTCGGTCAGGGCGGTGCCAGTAAAACCCATCCCGGCTAAATCCCAGTTTCAGTTCAGTGATCTTGGGAAATTTCCCTTCTTCACATACTTGATTGGATGGACCTAAATGGATATAAAACTCTCCCAGCATGATGCTTTCATAAGCAATAGCATTTAAACTATATAACTGCGCCGGGTCGCCGATCTGTTCATCAGGCTTGTCCAGTGAATCAGCCCCTACCCAATACACGGAACTATCCCAATCCATATTCCTGATAAAATCTTTGCTTTCCGTATAATACCTTGCCCTTCCTCTTTTTGTATTCCTTTTGATGCTGAAAACCCACACACTCCTGAAAGGATTATAAAAGAAAGACGTGTAATCGGAGGCGCGGCCCATTTCAACACCCTGCGACCAGATCCTTCCGTCAGCAGAGGTATGCAGTGTATGAGTCGGGCTTGCTCCTTTACTATTGTAATTTGTCGCCCAATTGCCATCTACCAGCCTTTCAATAACTGCTTTGTATCGTTGTGTTGAATCGGTTGTTTGAAGATCTACCATTATGGCATTATCACCTCCTGCCAACTGAGGGCCTGGGGGTATAATAATATTCCCGCCCGCCAATCCGAGATCAGGCCTTTGCCAGTTCACCAGGTTTTTACTTGTCGCCATGGCCAATCCTCCACGCCAGCCTGCTGTATAGAACATTTTGAAAAGACGCTCCCTGGAATCAAAGAACACTCCTCCCTGTCCGAGATAGGTAACGGCACTGTTGTCAAATGCACCAGACAATTCTTCTTTTGTTTCAGGAAAGAAAACAGGATTAGCCTGGTATTTATTTGCCTGGTGAAACACCCGTTGCAGATCGGTGGATGCAATAAGGAAATCATCCACGAACAATTGCCTGCCGGTATTGATGGGAATAACAGCAGGCGGCTGCTCAAGGTAAGGAACACGCATCGGGGCGGCGGACAATGGATCTTCCGTTTTGGGAGGCCAGTCGGCAGGCAGTACAATGCCGTTCGGCAATGTATCTTTTGCGGTTATCGTCTTTGCTTCCTGTGCAATCGCATTAAGGCAGATACAACCGCAGAGCATGCCTGTTATGATCTTTAAAATAGCCAATGGTTTTATAAAAAAATAATTCACCATAATAACTTCCTCTTATTTTAACTCACTTAACGATACTCTTGAAATAGCCATATCTTCCTTTCCTATCGAATAAAGGGTATATAAAAAGCCGTTATGAACAACAGAGCTTGAATAAGCATATCCCGGGTTTCTTCCTCCAACTCCCTGGAACCGGAAAGTGGAAGGCGAACCTGTTCTCAGCGCATACACTTTATCGAATACATAACCATTCTTGCTGATAGAAATGGTGATAGGATCACGATCGAGGTACAGGGCAGCATCAAAATGCGTTACATTCTGACTGCCTATCAATAATATTCGGCCATCTTCCAGCCGGATCGCCTGCGCCCTGCTGGGTGCATCAGGAATATCGGTAGGATAAGGAGTGGCCCAACCGCCGGATCCTTTTTTAAAACTCACGTACATGCGGTTATTATGCACCGGGTTGCTGGGTGTTCCCCAGTTGCGAAGCATCACCACCTGTTCATCCTCTTTGGTCCGGTACATAAAGCTTTCGATCAGGCTTGATCCATCTATTGCTTTACGCGGTACGCCTTTTGCAGCATCAGCCCACCAGCTGATCTGGTCATTCTTTACATACCAATCAGTGATCTTAGCTGCAAGAGGCTTCAGCACATTCAGGTCCTGCCCTTGCATGTATACCGGCAAAGAACCGTTAGCGGGCAAAGCTTCCACAAGGAAAGGATCACCCAATGTTCCATCCGGCCCCACCTTCCTGGCAATAGGATATCTGCCGGCACCATGTACAAACACAACGGCATAGAGCTCATCATCAATGATCGCCCATCTGTCCGGCTTAAGATGAATACCATCTTCAGACCGGGGCAATACCGGGCCCGGCGCTGCAAACAGTTCCTTCGGCTGCGACCATTGCCCCCAGGCAGTAGAAGTTGAAAACAATACGCGCTGTCCTGGCGCATCTTCTCCCAATGGATGGTTGCCCCACATCGCATAGAAAGTTCCTTTATAGTTGATGAGGCAGGCATAGTGATTATAAGCGCCTTCTTCTTTCATTGCGGGCGCCCACACAACAGTATGCTCTGCGCTGTTCAAAACGGGAAAGCCTGCGCCATGGCGGAGATCCACGGTTGCCATAGGAGCTTTCCACATCGGAACAACTGGTGTTCCCTTTTTAGTGAACTTATCTGTAGTGATGGTCCTTGAGCCAACCTTTATTTCAGTTGTTTTATTATCCGGACTATCGGTTCCCTGAAAAACCTTTTTACCGCAGGCGCAGGAACACAACAGGATAATACATCCGATATAAAGCAAACTGTTATTGACGCCAGTTCTGTTCATGTTTTCTTTTTTTAGCTTGACGAAAGCTTTTTTATTTTCGACTTTTTACTTTGCTAACGATTCTCTTCTTTTCAGAGCTCTCCGAAACAAGATCACCTTTCAGGATATCTTCTTCAGTAATGATCGCGAGCAGGATCTCCTTTTCTCCTGCTCTGGATCTGTCATAACAAACGTATATCCTGCCATCTTCATCCTGTACCGCTTCAGGATAAGAAACCTCATCCCTTTCATCAAGCATTAACCGGTAAGGCCATGACTTTCCATCATCATCAGAAAGAAAGGCAGTAAGATCTTTACGTTTATTATTTGCGTCATTATTGTAGATCAGCAGCAACCTCCCGGATCGCAGCCGGCCGATGTATAACCTTGAATTGGCAGATGCCATTCCCTGCAATGAATCAAGCGGAGACCAGGTTGTGCCTTTATCTTTGGAAATGCCTGATTGGATATTCCGCTGCAGCAGCCATACATCTCCGTTCTTCAATTCCACGCACATATGTTCATAGAAATTATCGACCGGTTTGTTGACAGGGCCACCCTGTAAAGCCCAGCTATTACCTTTATCTTTCGATATATACAGCGCGCTCTGATGATCGATCCAGTTATAAGAAGGCAATAACCATTCGCCACTGGATAATACCACCGGCTTGTTCCTCGTCAGTCCATCACACAAACGCTGTGGAGACGACCAATCCGGCCTGTCGGCTTCAGGATTACCGGTGTGCATGGCCCAGGTGCCCCATAAACCATCAAAACCTTTCGGGCCGGTGTTCTGTGTCCAGAATACCCATAACCTTCCATCAGGGTCTTTCCAAAGCTCGGTGTCCATCACCCTTACACTTGTATCCGGGTGATAAATGATTAAGGCAGGATCTATCCATGTTTTACCATCATTGCTATAGGAAACGATACCATAATTACCTGCATCAGGCTCCCTGTCGCCGCCAGAAAACCAGGCGCCCCATAGACGCTTGCCTGTTTTTTCGATGGAAGGGCAGCCCTGCCAGCGTCTTGTATCTTTTGCATAATTGTCACCAGGCATCCATATAAACTTTGCCGGTGTGGAAACGGATGGTAATTCCTTGTTTTGAAAAAATGGAACGGCCCATCCTTCATAGCTGATATGGCCAAGCCTGAATTTTTCAAAAGCAATCCATTTTTTGAACACACCGATCTTTTGCCGCTGCTCCCTGAACAATTTGAATGATGCATCTGCTGTTTGCACAAACCCCATTGATAACAGCTGCTTTTCCTGCGAACCCGGCTGACCAGAAACAGGTGTGATCATATACACTTCACCTTCTGTAACAGGGATGATGGCATTACTGTCCAACATCGATGTCTGCAAATAATCCATTCCTGCAAGCCAGGAAGGCAGGCGATCAAACACATGGCCCTTATCACTAAAGATCCTTTTGCCCTTCGCCGCTTTCGAAGCAGTGGCCTTTTCAGACATAACCACGGCAAGACCCTCCTGCTTATGAAAGGGCTGCGCAAACAATACAGCCGGCAGCAGCATCGCTGAAAGGCATACGATATATCTTCCCAGGCGGGTTGTAATATTTTCCAGGAAAAATTGCATTAACGACATGGTTGCTTCTGGTTTAATAACCTTCCGTTTGTTCCATTACTTTACCAGAATTGGCATCAATGGCGGATTGCGGGATAGGCCACCAGCGATGATACTCTGCGATGGAGTTCCTGGTCAGCGCTCGGATGCAATACTTCTTCACCCTGTCAACCAGTCTTCCCATTCTGACCAGTGTTCTCCTGCGGGGTTCCTCAGTGATCAACTCCCTGGCTCTTTCATCCAGTATATAATCTTCTGTTACCTGCGAAGGATCAACGGGTGTGGCATGCGCTCTTGCACGAACAATATTGATGTCTTTTGCTGCATTCTCCAGGTCATTTTTCCTGAAATAGGCTTCTGCTCTTAACAGGTATGTTTCTGCCAGCCGGTACACCATAAAATCCTGGAAAGTTCTTCCCGACCATGATGTACTGGTATTGGTCAACGCACCAACATTGCCCTCGATCTTTCTCGGATAAGGATAGATATTCTGCATGGTATCTATCTCCGTTGTTCTTGGCCCCACCACCTGGCCGAAATAAGTGGAAGCAGGATTGGTATAACGCAATTGCCTGCGTATGTTGTAAACGGAGTTTCTCATATCCTTATCCCAGTCAGACGCCCATATATCATAAATAAAATAAGGATTGGGCCTTACTTGTCCGGTTCCCCTGCCAAGGCTGTCCACTACCACCATTCCGGATCTTCCTGCGGGATCTGTCAGTCTTTCATACCAGGGTCCCCAGTTGCGCAAGCGGTTATTTCCGTTACTTCCACCCTGACCTCCAACGGTGATGTCTTCAAACTGCCATACATAGATGGACTCCAGATTGCCGCTGTTCCTGTTCTGGTTGCCATCCCGGAAGAGATCAGAAAACACATCGCCGGGCTTGTTCTTTTCTGTACCGAAACGATCTGTCATCAATTTATACAACCCGGAATTGATCACTCTATCTGCACTTTGTATGGCCTTATCATATTGTTGAAGACTGATATACACTTCCGCCAGCAAATGATCTGCAGCCGCTTTTACAATACGTCCTTCCTTTGGAGCCAGTTCAGGAAGCCATTGCGAAGCATATTCGAGATCCTGTCTTGCAAAATCAAGCACGTCGGCGCGCGGCGACCGTTCAAAATCATTTTTGGGAGAAGTGTAGATGCGATCGATAATGGGAACATCGCCATAAAGATTAGCCAGTACATTATGCGTATAGGCCCGGAAAAATTTTGCTTCAGCGATAACAGCATTCTTCGCTTTTTCGCTTGACCAGATATGCGCAAGTTCCGGCCGCTCTGCATAATCAATAATAGTATTGGAGATGAGCAGCATATCATTGTAAGCCCATGACCATACATAGCCCACTGCATTCGCCGTCGGCGTCAATAGAGTCGCATAATTATTACTACTAACGGACGAGTTGCCAAAGGATGCCACATCCGTTGATGTCTGCATGATATAAAAATAGGTTGAGCCATCCCGTGCAGCCATTTCATCACGCGCTGCTTTATGCAATGCTGTGATAAATGTATTAAAGCCGGCTTCGGAAGTAAGTACACTTTCATTGCTGTAATCGGACAGCGGCACTTCTTCTAAAAAATCCTTATGGCATGCCTGCAGTAAAAGAGTCAATGCAGTAACCAACATTATGCTTAGTCTTTTTATATAGGTATTCATATGTTTCAGTTTTATGTGCTAAACAAAATGATGAAGAATTAAAATTCCATTTTAAAACCGATCGTATATGCCCTGGCTATCGGATACCTTTCAGTGCTGATCGATTCGGGATTATTCCCGGGCCAGTCAGTGAACGTAGCCAGGTTCTTTGCACTGATGTACGCGTTCAGCCTGGATAATTTAAGTCTATGAAGTATAGCAGAAGGAAAATCATAGCCCAATGAAACATCCTGTATTCTCACAAAACTCCGGCTTGCATACCAGTTATGTCCGAGCACGCTCCTCCTGTATTCAAGCGAAGGGCGGGTCTGCGATTTGTTCTCCGGCGTCCACCAGCCGCCATCATACATATTCACCGGTCGCACCGGGTCTATGCTGTTATTCATAAAATCGAGATCATTGAAAGTAGCGATCCATCCCTGCATGGCATTGACAAAAACAGACAACCTGAAGTTCCCATAAGTGAAATTGTTCGTGACACCCCAGCGGTATTTCGGCTGGCTGCCCTGCCCGATAATGGTCCGGTCATTCGTTGCTTCCACTTTACCATCTTTATTCAGGTCTTTGAACCTTGCAAACCCGACCTGGTACCCGGCAGGATATTGCTCTCCCTCCTGATAAATGCCATCAAACACATAATCATAATATACGTTGATGGGCTGACCGATAAACCAACTGTTGGCAATATCATCATCTTCTTTGCCGTCACCATTTGCATCTTCGCCATACAAGCTCACGATCTTGTTTTTGTTATGGGAGAATACAAAATCAGTACTCCATTCAAATTTCTTTGTCTTTACATTTATGGTATTCAGCGTGATCTCTATACCCCTGTTATTTATTTTTCCAAGATTGGTCCAGATCGAAGAATAACCAGTCATGATCGGAATGGAGCGTTCTACCAGCAGATCACGTGTATCCATGTTGTACAACTCCACCGTACCGCCTATCCGGTAGTTCAGCAGTTGGAAATCCAGCGCCACATTGCCAATGAAGGTGGTCTCCCATTTCAACTCCTTATTGGATATGCTGGAAGGATAAATACCAAGATAGGATTCGTCGTCAAACACATACCTGGTGATCCCCGCCCGGCTGAGCGACTGATAGGGAGAGATGGCCTGATTGCCGACCGCTCCATAAGATGTTCTGAGTTTGAGAAAATTGACTGCCTTTATATTCTTAAAGAAATCCTCTTCGGAGATGATCCAGGATACGGCGGCCGAGGGAAGTGTTGCGTACTTATTGTCTGCGGCGAATACCGAGCTTCCATCCCTGCGGGCCGTCAATGTCAGCAGGTAGCGGTCAAGGAACCGGTAATTCAGTCTTGCCATAGATGATACGCCGGTCACTTTCTGCGCGGAAGAAGAAACTGTTTGCAGGGTTCCTACGTTCAAACTGTTCCAGCCGAATATATCAAACTCCAACTGGTCGGCATTGGCAGTAGTCGTTTCCTGGAAATTTTTATTCTGTCCGTACAACAGCGTCAGGTCAAACTTATGATTGCTGCCGAGCTGAAAACCGTAATCAAGAATATTCTCTACCACCCAGTCATTCGCCCGCCAGTTACGCTTGGATGCAGAAGTATTGTTGGTGCCGGTCAGATAAATGTCCTGCTTTGTAGCCGTATACTCCCTGATCCAACGGTAATT
This sequence comes from Sphingobacteriales bacterium 44-61, assembly GCA_001898405.1. Taxonomy (GTDB): domain Bacteria; phylum Bacteroidota; class Bacteroidia; order Chitinophagales; family Chitinophagaceae; genus Terrimonas_A. Next base: position 112,157 of record MKTW01000012.1, on the reverse strand, counting down.
ATTGGAATAATTCAGTTTATAGGAAAGACCTTTGATGCCGGGTACTTTTATTTCTGCATAAAAATTAGCGTTAAGGTTATTCCTCACGTACTCATTGCTCGTGAGATAAGCATTCCGCATCGGGTTAGGCGATGCACCCTGGTCTTCTGACACAGTAAATTGTGTAGGTGTACCATCTTCCCTGTACCAGGTCCCAAAGGGGCTTTGCCTTGATACCTGTGAAAGATTTGCCGGAATACCTGATTGATCGTTTTGAGAAAACATGGTCCGGGTGCCGACAGTAAGCCAGTCGGTGATCTTGCTTTCCAGGTTCAGCCGGGTTGACAATCTTTTTAAATTATCGTGATAGATCAGCCCGTGTTCGTCTGCCATGGAAACGGACATGTAGTAATTGGATTGCTTGAATCTTCTTGCCACGCTTACATCGGCAGACAGTATGCTTCCCTGCTGCGATACCGGGTCATAGGGATTGACGGTTTTACCGTTCTGGTAATTCTCAAATTCTGTTATGGTAAGAAAAGTGGAAGGATCATTCGGGTCATAGGGGATATTGCGAAGCCTTCTTATTTCCATTGATTTTTCCAGGTATCTCTCGGGAGAGAGAAGTTTCATTTGTGCAGCCCAGTCAGACAGGCCATAGAACATATTCACACCGATAGTCGGTTTTTCGGACCTGCCTTTTTTAGAAGTGATAAGAATAACGCCATTGGCAGCACGGGAACCATAGATAGCCGCGGCGCTCGCATCTTTGAGTATTTCCATAGAGGCGATATCATTTGAATTGATATCAATCAGGCTTCCATTGAAAAACGCGCCATCCAGGATGATCAGCGGATCATTTCCTGCACTCAATGATCGAGGTCCACGGATCATCACAGATCCGCCCTGGCCGGGATGGCCATTGTCAGTAAACTGAACGCCTGCAACGCGCCCGCGTATCGCTTGTGCAACGTTTGTGTTTGGCAATCCCTCAGTAGTTTTCATATCCACTTTAGTAACAGCACCGGTAACATTCCGCCGCGATTGGCTGCCATAGCCGACCACGACTACTTCATCATTAACAGTAGCGGAATCGGGCAGGTTAACATCCACAACGGTCTTGTTATCCGTAAACGCTTCAGTGGTGCGGTAACCAATGCCGCTGAAGATCAGCGTAACGCCGGGAGGGACCTGTATGGCGTATTTTCCTTCAGCATTTGTTTTCGTTCCTGCCGTTCCTCCTTTAACAAGGACAGAAATACCCTCCAGGGGGCCGGGAGTTCCACTGACAGTGCCTGTAACAGTTCGCTGCTCCTGTGCATTCAATGGAGAAAAAAAGAGCATGATCGCCAACCAAGCCAGGCCGCATAAGCTTTGTTTTTTTAAAAAGACAAGCAATTTTCTCATAAAAGCAATTTTCGTGGCTAAACAATCTTTAAGTCACTTTTCAATGCAGGTGACTTAATAATACGCAGCAAATATCTCCGAAAGCATTCTCAATTCAGGCCACAGGATTTTCCGATCTGTGTACAATCTTATCATCTCCGATCCGCCAGATTCCCGTCCCATTTGAAGGGATTCTGGTGATGACCATTTATTATTATTGATAATCATCATGTTACAGGGTAAGAATAAGCGGGAAATAATTCTCTCAGCGTATCCACTTAAAAAAAATGAAGTCAATTTATTTGACACATAGGCCTATATTAGCTGAAAGCTTGTGCGCATGAAACCGCATTTTCATCTTGTTCCCCGCCAGTCGCAATATGGCTATCTGGCCCGCCGCCATACATTGCCAAACTTTGGAACGGTATGGCATTATCATCCCGAATTAGAATTGCACTACATTATCCGTGGTGAGGGTGTCCGTTTTGTAGGGGAGAATATCAGCAATTTTGATGCAGGCGAATTGCTGCTGCTCGGTTCCAACCTGCCGCATATGTGGCGCTGCAACGAGCAGTATTTCAAAGGCGATTCTTACATCACTGCGGAAGCGATCGTCGTCCACTTTCTACCGGATTTCGCAGGCGCCGACCTGTTGAAGAAAACAGAAGCAACGGCTATGCTATCACTATACGAAAAAGCCAAACTGGGCCAGGTGATCTATGGAGAAACAAAAAAAAAGATCCTGTCGCTCATGCACGAATCAGTGACAAATGAGGGATTCAGCAGGCTGATCAATATTTTACAAATGACCAATATCCTTGCGGAAAGCCAGGAAATGGAAGCCATCAACGCCGGCATAGCCAACTACCGGACAAATAACGAAGAGATTGACCGTCTTAACAAGATATACCAGTATACTTTCGACAATTACAGGCAGCATATCTCCCTGGAAGATGTAGCCGCCGTTGCTAATTTAAGTGTCACGTCTTTTTGCCGTTACTTTAAAATGATGACAAAAAAAACATTCAATGACTTTCTGATCGAAATACGGATCAGCCATGCCAGAAGATTGCTGATCGAAGACGGACAACTTACTACTGAAGCAATCTGCTTCGAGTGCGGCTTCAATAACCGCTCTAATTTTTTCAGGCATTTTAAAAACGTTACTGGCTATTCACCGGTTGTGTATAAGCAGCAATACATGGTCATGCAGCGATGCTGACACGCGTACTTCAAACTAAACGATCGGCCATTTGAATTCAGACTGAAGCCTGACCCTCTTCCCTGTTTTTCCTGATTCCCTTGCTGCTTCAATGATCTCCAGAACATGCAGGGCATGATGGACATTGATCAATGGTTCTTTGCCGGTAGCAAGGGATTCAGAAATTACTGTTGCCCCCTGCTGCCATACATATGTTCCCGGATCCGGAAGAAAACGTTGTGATTGCTCATGATCCCTCGTAGCCATATCCACGCCATAAGGCGCCCAGTCATAACCGACAAGCGCCATATTCCCCTGTGTTCCCCAAATAATAATGGTAGGCCTGTCCTGCCCTTTCCCTTCATGACCATAAGGATCGAAATAATTGAATCCACATTGAACATGGGAAATAACACCATTACCATGATCCATTAATATCATAGCATTATCTTCTGCTTTTACAGGGATTTTACCCTTATCATCCACTGCCCGGTCAGGTGTTACAATACTCGTCATTGCAACAAGTGATTTAGCCGGACCTAATAAGCCGGTAAGTGTCGCAATATTATACACGCCAAGATCAGGAAGGCTGCCGCCTCCTTCTTCATAAAAAAAAGCAGACCAGGTAGGGCCTGTATGACCATAATGCGCATGCGCAGAAGAGACCTTGCCCAGTTTTCCTTCCTGCAATGCTTTTGACATAAACGCAAACTGCGGACTGTTCACAACAGCAGGCGCGCCCCATATCCTTAGTTTCCTGCTTTCTGCAAGATCGACCAAGGCCTTTCCTTCCTTATAAGTATTGGCCAGTGGCTTTTCGCTCCATACATGCCTGCCTGCATTAAGCGCTTGCTTGTTAAGACGGCCATGCTCCTGCATATCTGTAAGCGTCACCATCAGATCAAAATCAGGGCCGGCAAGCAATTGATCTATATGAGGGAAATGATTGGGCACATTAAATTCCTCTGCTCTCTTTTTAGCCCGCTCAGGTTTAATATCACAAACGCTTACCAGTTCCACATAAGGGCTTTTAGAAAGATGAGGAAGATACTGCCCGGAAACGCTGCCACAGCCGATGATAGCAATTTTAATCTTCTTCTCAGCTTTTGTGAGAGCAAAACTTTCCAGTTGCGAGAGCAATAATACCGAGCCTGCCATCGCAGTACGCTGTAAGAACTCCTTTCTTGAAACGATACTCATATAGCAATATTTATTTTATGGAAGGGCTTTTGAAACCAAGTTTTTTCAAACCGTTTTGTACGTCGGGAATATTCATAAATAATTTCCAAAGCAATCCGCTCCTGTAATTTTCTATCATCACTACAATAGGCCCCTGATCTATGGCCAGGTGGCTTTTAGCATACCAGTTTTTGTCAATGCTGAAACCATCAACGAAACCATACTCACTCCATATTTTATCTCCCAGGTCATAATAAAAATGCCTTAATGCTTCCATTGAATATCCGGGGGTGTAAGGAAATGCAGAGAGCGCTGCTGTTGGCTGAATAACCCCGAGATCTTCCTGCGGACAATGTGCTACATATCCTTTGTAACTGTCACCAGCTGTTAAACCCCAGCATTCTTTGCCGTATCCCTTATATTTTTTAGGGTTATCAATACACCACTGACGGTTGATCAATGTATGGTTCAGGTTTTGTTCCCAGTAGTTTACCTGGAAGCTTTCCAGGTTGTGCGGATCAATGCCCATAAAAGTGTAATGGGAAAAAAATAATGGGCCGCCATATTCAAACCCTAACGGCAGCTTGATATCATAATATTTTTTGCCGTTGAAATATGAAGCGCTGTTCACGAAACTGTTGAAATAAACATCCGGAGATATAGGATGATTGGGAGAAGAGGCTGACATGATAAAAGTGATCAGGCATTCATTCCATCCTCTTATCGGGAAATTCATATCGAAACCCTGCAAGGGACTCCAGTGCCAGTAGAACAGTGTATTGCCACCCTTTGCATGCCAGTTCCAGTTGGCGGACCTCCAGAGCTCATTTACCCTGTTGCGGAAATATTTCTCCAGAGGGACATCCGTGTTAAAGTATTCCCTTGCACATAGAAATCCCATTAGCAAATAGCTTGTTTCAACAATATCGGCGCCATCATCCAGTTTTCCGAAAGGAATGGTCTTTCCGGTTTCTCCGTTCATGAAATGCGGGAATATTCCGTGAAAGCTCTCAGCCTTATTCAGAAAGTCGACCATTTTTACGAGGCGCCTAAGGGCAGTGTCCCTGCCGATCCATCCCCTTTCTACTGCAACGATCGTAGCCATAATGCCAAAGCCGGTACCGCCTATAGCACATGCTTCAGGGCCATAAGTTCCTTTGCTGAAATTCGGTTCGTCGTAAGCTTCATTGGCATAATCCCAGAAATAGTCAGCGCGGATAGTATTGCTTCTTTCCCGGGAAAGCCCACTCACCGGGTGAGCAAAATGCCAGAAATACCGGAAGGTCTGTCTCTGCACTACTTCGAGAAGTGTGGTATCGTCGAGACCTTTAATGACACCCACCGGCTTAATTGAATTCGGGTATCCGTCTTTGAGATTTACTTTCTGTGCAACAGAATTGTTTTGAAACAAAACAATGAATGCAATAGCAAACAAGGTACAGCAGTACTTCATTATTAATAACGGTGTTTGGTTTTATGATGATTACTTATTGGAAGGCTGATAGTCTTTTAATGCCGGGTCATTCTCTTTCTTCAGGAAATCTGCCTGCGACAGGGACGCTGCTTCCCATTTCTCAATAGCCATATCCGGAACAGTTTGCACAGGCGTTTTCCAGGAGGTGGATGTTTCATTATAAGCAAGATTGGACTGTGAGCAATAACAGGAAATGATCGACCAGCGCGGATGGTCTGAAAGATTAGCTTCAGAGCGGTGAAGGATATTGCTGTGGAAGAACAATGCATCGCCCGGCTCCAGCTCAACATATATATGCTCCATTGTTTTCAGCGCATTGTTTACCATCGTCATATCGGCCCCCACCTGCTCTCCTGCAAATCCATGATTAACGCGGCCGAGCTTGTGAGAGCCTTTTATTACCTGGAGGCAGCCATTCTCCTTATTGGCAGTAGTAAGGGCAACCATCACTGATACCAGTTGATCGGGAAACATGAACTGGTTTTTGTACCAATATCCATAATCCTGGTGCCATTCCCAGGCACCACCCACACGGGGCTCCTTTTGCATGAGTTTGGAATGGAAATGGCATACTGGTGCATCACTATCCAGCAACCGGGCAACAGAGTTAACCATTTTCTCACTTCTTGTCAGGTAACCGAAAACATCATTGCCGGGGGTGAACCAAAGGGAAAGCTTGGTCTTTCTTCCGGTTTGATCGTTGAGGAGAAGCGCATTTTTCGTCATTGCGTCATCTTCAATAGCAGTGGCATACATTCTGTCAACCTCTGCCTTGTTGCAGAAGCCCTTCACAATAACGTACCCATCTACAAAAAAGGAGTCGACCTGTTCCCGGTTTAATTTTTTGAACGGCATAAACAATCGTTTATGGACCAAAGCTACAGGCTATAGAATAGCTGGGCTACGCCCAAAATGTATAAAAATGATACTATTCTAACAATTTTTTGAGGCCAATACTTTAAATTGTGTTATAATCTGGCATATGCAGCCCTTACTCGAACATCTTCCGCTTTCAAAAGATGAATCCTTTGTAGTTAAGGATTTTAATTACAAATACTATCCCAATCCCTGGCATTTTCATCCTGAATATGAATTGGTACTGGTAACAGAAAGCACGGGCAAGCGGTTTATAGGAGATAATATCAGCAATTTCGCTCCCGGCAACTTTGCATTCATTGGCCCCAATCTTCCTCATACTTACAGAAACGATGATAAGTATTTTAACCGCAATTCTAAACTGAGAGCCAGGTCCATTGTGATCCATTTCACAGAAACTTCCTTAGGCAATGATTTTTTGGCCCTGCCTGAAGCCAGGAAATTGCGGGAGCTGTTTGCCCGTTCCATGCGCGGGATCGAGATAACCGGTAAATTGAATAAGCAGGTAAGTGAAAAGATGTATGAAATACTCGAGCTGGAAGGTTTGCAACGCTGGATGAAACTGACAGACATGCTTTACACTATCGCTTCTTCGAGGTCATTCAGGTATATCTCGCAAAGTTTTATGCAGGGGCATAACCAGAAAGAAAGCGGCAGGATGAGTAAAATATTCGATTTTGTTTTGAATAATTACACAAGGGATATCAGGGTGAATGAGGTTGCAAAAATTGTAAATATGGCCGACAATTCATTCTCCAGGTATTTCAGCCAGCGCACGAGGAAAACCTTCAATACTTTTCTTACCGAGATCCGGTTAAATCATGCTAGCAAACTGCTCCTGGAAAACAAGATGAGTGTGGCAGAAATATGCTTTGACGCAGGCTTCAATAATTTATCCAATTTCAACAGGCAATTCCTTAAGCAATACAAGATGAATCCTCTTGCTTACAGAAAGAATTATGAAGAAGAGGTGATTTTATAGCAGTGCTTAATGCTTCACTATCTGTTTCGCTTCCACCATCACGCCTTTTACAGAAACATTCATGCGGTAAACGCCTGCCGGTAAAGCATCCATATACACCGTATGCTGCCCCGGCTGCAATGAGAATTCATAAAGAAGCTTGCCTGCGGTGTCAGCCAGGTAAGCCCGCAGATACTCCGTTTGAATATTTAAGTTAAGTTCATCACTCTCGGGATTGTAATCAGATTGGAACCCGATAACCCTGCCCTTATCAAACATTATATTTCGCGGAGCCGAAGAACGGCTTTTACCATCATCACTTACCCTTTTAATCCGGAAATAATTCGTTTTAAAAATATCAACACCAGGAAAGGTATAGCTGTATTGGGTTTCGCCAGATTCTCCATGCCGGGCATCTATTCTTGCCACAGGCGCGTAGGTGATCGCATTGGTAGAGTGCTCAATTAAAAAATAAGATGTATGCTGATCCAGTAAAGTGTTCCAATTTAAAACCGCTTTATTTTCACGGGCAACAACCTTAAAGCCACCCCAACTCACGGGAAGAGGATCAGCTGCAATCTTTGTCAACACCAACCGGTTTCCTTTAAATGAAATGGCAAGATTGCTCGGGGCATTCACCACTACTTCAGGGTAATACCTGATTGTATTACCCGGCATCGCATTAATGATCGTGTATTCTGTATTTATTGAATCAGCAGCCTGGTCTGTAATATTAATAGTTGCTCCAGCCAGGTCTTCCAGGGAGTTAACAGTCAGCTGATCGTAGTTTACCCCGGCTATTGCACCAGTTGTAGCGATCTCGATATTTATGATAGAAGATCTCAGTTTACCGGGACCAACAGTCAAATGTCCTGGAGATGCTCCCGGTGAAATAATACCGCCACTGTTTGATCCTCCGCTAAAAAGAAAAGTTCCCACGCCGCCAATAGTGCCGTTATTATCCACTTTAACCTGGAAATCCACTGTATGATCCTTCCCGGTGTTAATGATGGTTCCTTTGTTAGTGATCTTTGCAGGTAATTTTTTATTCCCGGTGCAAAGCAGGTTGCTGGCCGTGGCTACTATCCGCATTAATCCGTTATTGATCATTGTTGCGGAACTGTCCATTGTTATGTTTCCGTTCATCCAGATACAGGTAGCATTATTCACGATATGGCATCCGGATAACAGGATACCGGCCTCCCCTGCCGATCCCCAATACATTGTTCCATTATTATTAAGTGCTACTCCCAGCAGGCCGGTATTCTTTATAGAAAAAGCGCCCCCTGCATTAATCTGTATCCTGCCATTACCACGCAAAGTGCCTCCTGGTCCTATATGCATCCGTCCGTTTACGATCATATCGTCTCCTGCTCCATCATTCAGTATAATAGCTCCTTTGTTCATGAACGTCAATGACCCTCCCGCTTCTACTACCACTTCATCTATGATCATCCGGGCAGTATCCGAACCATGGATCACAACGCTATCCCCGGCCTGGATTGTAATAATTCCATCCAGATAAGTAGGATAATGATCTGCTGCGATCCATGTTTTTTTTATGGGATCGAAACGCTGCCAGATCTCTGTATTGGTCCACTGGGCTGCATTCGTGGAAAAATTGGTCCGGTATGCGTCCTGCGCAAAAAAATCCAGGGCCGGTATTGATAAAATAACCGATAAGAGCAGACACCGGAAGGCTCTTTTCATATTGTACGTTTAAATGGTGGCTGAACAATACAACATCAGCGGTGGCTGAAGGATCCTTCACGAATAGAATGGAGAATAAAAAGCCCTGGTCACAAACAGAACAGGCTGAAGTTTTTGCGAGGATAGCAGAATCTGACCGCTTTACTCTTACTGCACCTTAAAGTTTTTGCTGAGGATAGAAGGAAGGAGATGTAAAATTAAAAATATAAATGGGAAATCCTAGTGTTTTATACCAAAAAACGACAGGCATTTGCAAATGCCTGAGTGAATGTCTTTTGCCAGCCATTTGTTTACTTGTTTTCCTCGAATAATGTGTAAAAATATGCTGCATTGCAAAAAAATGGGAAACAATGGGACATGCTGCATCTCCATTAAGGGAAATAACCTTGGGTATGCAGTATGGAACTGTTTATGCGATCCTTTAACTACCCTAATCTCCCTGCAATATGTCTACAATACAACAACAAGGCCCCTATCCATCCATTACCACCACAAGCCACCCGCAGCAGCAGCACCATCAGAATTTTATTACCCGGTATATTTTCAGCCAGGATCATAAGGTCATATCAAAACAGTTTCTCATTACCGGTATGCTATGGGCCATTGTTGGCGGCCTCTTCTCTGTTTTGTTCAGGCTGCAGCTCGCCTACCCCGGAAGCACTTATCCTATTCTGAGCACCGTCTTTGGAGATTGGGTGCAAAAGGGAAGCCTGGCAGGCGAAGCCTATTACGGGTTACTGACCATGCATGGCACTATTATGATCTTTTTTGTGTTGACAGCAGGGCTTAGCGGCACTTTTGCCAATCTCCTGATCCCACTGCAGGTAGGCGCAAGGGATATGGCTTCTCCCCTTTTAAACATGTTATCATACTGGTTCTTTTTTGCAGCAAGCGTTGTGATGCTGGTATCCTTGTTCGTAAACACAGGTCCCAGCAGCGGAGGATGGACGGCTTATCCGCCCTTAAGCGCCCTTGGCGCCATCAATAACGGCTCTAAAACAGGGATGGACTTATGGATCATCAGCCTGGCGTTATTTATTGTATCCTCCTTACTGGGCGGCATCAATTATATCGTTACCATACTTAACCTGCGCACCAAGGGCATGTCGATGGTACGGCTACCGCTTACCATGTGGGCATTATTCTTTACAGCTATGCTGGGCGTGTTATCATTTCCTGTATTGTTGGCGTCGATGGTCCTGCTGATGTTTGACCGCCATGCGGGCACCAGTTTCTATTTGAGCAATGTTTATGTGAACGGGCAGATGTTGATGAATGAGGGAGGCTCCGCGATATTGTACCAGCATTTGTTCTGGTTTCTCGGGCATCCTGAAGTATACATTGTGATCCTTCCTGCCATGGGTATCGCATCCGAAGTGATCAGTACAAACGCCCGCAAACCCATCTTTGGTTATATGGCAATGGTAGGTTCTCTTTTTGCCATCGCCATATTAAGTTTTCTTGTTTGGGCGCACCATATGTTTGTAAGCGGCATGAATCCTTTCCTTGGCTCTGTTTTCGTGCTCCTGACACTGCTGATCGCTATTCCTTCTGCCATCAAAGTATTCAACTGGCTCACCACTTTGTGGCGGGGAAATATCCGCTTCACACCAGCCATGCTGTTTTCAATAGGTTTTGTCAGCATGTTCATCTCCGGAGGGCTTACCGGCATATTCCTGGGAAACTCCACTATCGACATGCACGTGCATGATACATATTTCGTAATTGCCCATTTCCACCTGGTAATGGGAGTAGCTGCCGTATTTGGCATGTTTGCCGGCATCTATCACTGGTTCCCTAAAATGTTTGGAAGATATATGAATCATCCGTTGGCCTATATCCATTTCTGGGTATCATTCGCAGGCGCCTATCTCATTTTCTGGCCCATGCATTATATGGGACTGGCAGGTGTACCCCGCCGTTATCTTGATTTCAGCATCTGGCAATCGTTCAACCAGTTTTCTTCCACCAATCAAATGATCACGATCGTCGCCATCATTGTATTTGCTGTCAACCTCTCGTTTGTATTCAACTTCTTTTATTCCATTTATAAAGGAAGAAAACTGACCACTATGAATCCCTGGAAATCAAATACGCTCGAATGGACGACGCCGATCGTGCCCGGACATGGCAACTGGACAGGAGAAATTCCTGAAGTGCACCGCTGGCCATACGATTATGGAAAAGACGGTCATGAATTCATTCCCCAAACCACACCTTTGCTGCCAAATGAAGAGATAGAATCATGAATCTTTTCAGCGTTTTTCTTAACAAAGCAGGCTACAAAAAATACCCATTCATTAAGTAAATTTGCGCCATACCAATACCATCAATATGAGTTTTTCTATCCAACCGGTTTTAGAAAATGAAAAAGCCATCCTGGTACCCTTAACTGAAGCCGACTTTGATACCGTGTATGCAGTAGCATCCGATAAAAATGTATGGGCGCACCATCCCAATAAAGACCGCTGGAAAGAAGAGGTATTCCGTGTTTATTTCGATGGAGGCATCCAGAGCAAGGGAGCATTCAGGATCATAGATAAGGCTACCGGGGAAACTGCTGGCAGCACCCGCTTCTATGATTATGATGAAAAGGACAACAGCATCCTGATTGGCTATACTTTTTATGCAACAAAATATTGGGGAACGGGCTTTAACCCTTCAATCAAAAAATTAATGCTTGACTATATCTTCCAGTATGTCGACAAAGTGTATCTCCATGTGGGGGCTACCAATTTCCGCTCACAAATAGCTGTTGACCGGCTGGGCGCCGTCAAGATAATGGAAAAGGATGTTGCATACCATGGAGAACCGCCAAAACTTAATTTTATATACGAAATCCCCAAGGCCGCCTGGTTAGCACAGCCCGGTAATAAAGGTTGAAACAATCATTTACTACATTACTATATAAACAGAACCGACAAGAATGATGAGCGTGACTGATGGAATTGAAATAAGGAAAGCCGGCCCTGCGGACCTGCAACAGCTTCAGGCTATTGCAAGACAAACCTTTTTTGAAACTTATTCTGTTTACAATACAGAAGAGAATATGAAAAAATACCTGGAAGAAGATTTTGGCACTTCCAGGTTGAGCAGTGAGCTCACTGATCCTGACTCCCAATTCTATTTAATTTTTTCCAGTGGCAATATAATCGGCTACCTGAAGCTGAATTCCGGGAAAGCGCAAACAGAATTGAAAGACCATAACGCTGTTGAGATAGAGCGCATTTATGTTTCAAAGGATTTTCACGGAAAGAAAATAGGCCAGCTTCTGTATGAAAAAGCGCTGGAAGTTGCTACCAATGCCAGGGCAAGTTATTTATGGCTGGGAGTTTGGGAAAAGAATCCCAGGGCGATCCGCTTTTATCAAAAGAATGGATTTGAAGAATTCGGAAAACATATTTTCAAACTGGGGGAAGATGAACAAGTAGATTTTCTGATGAAGAAAATGCTGTAACCCCCACTAACTTTGGTTTTCATGAATGCCGGTTCATTTATACGCAGTACCTCTCTTTTAGACGACAGTTTCTTTGAGAAAGCGGTTATCCTTATAGCAGAGTACAACAAAAAGGGAGCGACAGGATTTGTGGTCAATAAGCCGTTTACCAGGCGGCTCAATGAACTCGAGGAATTCAAGGACAGCATTCCATTCCCTTTATATGATGGCGGGCCGGTAGACAGGGAACACCTTTTCTTTGTACACCAACGGCCAGACCTGATAAAAGGCGGCACCCCTATAAATAGTAAAGTGCACCTGGGTGGAGATTTTAAAGAAGCTGTCAGGCAAATCAATCAAAAAGCGATCACAGAAAAGGAGATCAGGCTATTCATTGGTTATTGCGGCTGGGATTACCATGAACTGGATGATGAAATAGAGGAAGGGAGTTGGATAGTATTGGTAAATTCAGGAGGAATTGGTTTTGATATGGACGATCTTTAAAACAACAGCACATCACTTAACATCGCCAGGCAGCTTAATTGATTTATTGCCCTCTAAATATTCATCGCCTGGCATCAAAACTGATTTTCGTTCCCGGAGGCAGATCAATCAGTGATTTATCAAGCGCACGGGGGCTATAGCTCCATTCATTCACATGATTATCATCATTGCTTTGCCGTCCATCACGTTCCGTCGGTTTGGCATACTGCAATAAAAGATCAGTTTCATTCATGCCTGAATAATAATGCAACTTATAAGTATAAGTGACCGTTTCGAGTTTCCGGTTTACGGACTTCACCCGGGAGCCCCATTCGCTTGTTCTGCCACTTGCACTTTTACCCCATTCCTCCGATTTCCCTTGCAGGGGTTTAATGGTCAGCTTATCTCCATTGACTGACCAGGTTCCTGTTTCATATCCAAAAATGATATTCTTACTATATACGGAGAAAGTTTTTTCCAGGTATCTGTAGGTGCCATCGGGATTGAACCTGTACTCATACCTGAAATATCCTGCGGTGGGCATAGGCATTCCATTGGAAAATGTGCCGCTTGTTTCAACAAGATACCTGACCCATAGGCCAGCGATGGAAAGATTGTCAACTCCGGTAGATGGAGAAGTATTCTGTTCCTGTATTGTTGTCAATGCAGTGAATCCAATGGAATTTAATAAATTATCCAGGTCAGTTTGATATTTGCTGGTATTAGTCATTACAATAACGGTAGTCATCTTACCATAACCTGTTGCCGTTTTTTGTGTCACTATTCCTTTATTCGCACCATCGGTATAATTAGCCCATCCCGAAGTAATATCCCATTCATGATCTTTTGCAGGCGGCAGCATGGTCGGTTCTTCAGAAACATTTACCGTGCCTTTCACCATTGTTACCCAGAATTTGTTGAAATTCCCGCTGGCCGGTTCGCTGGATTCTGTCGAATTAACCATCAATGCCAGGGCATACTCACCCGTTTTATTATCGGTGATGTATATCTGCAAGCTTTTCTCTTTAGGGTCTTTTTTCCATCCTGCAGGAAGAGTATAGGAGATCACATCATAAACTTCCTTTTGTGCAGATCCCGTAAAAGCGATCATAATCAGCAGTTTTATTAAAGCAATTTTTTTATAGAGGCGCATATCCTTATTAGTTGATTTGTTTTTATTCTAACATTTTCCTTAAGTCATCCATATCTCAAAAACGGGATCGTGGCTGTAATGGATCTTTTCATCTGTAAAATTCTGTTGGATAAAAGTAGCCCGGGCACAGGGGCAGCACAATCATTAAAAAGGATGATTTTTTAGATAAGTGCCGGAAAATCATTAAAAAAGAGGATATTAGATAAACCATCCTATCCCTTATTTTGCAATAGTTAAAATCGCCTAATACTTCCTGAATGAAGAAACTACTTCTATATATTATTACTGTTATGTTCTTTGGATTCAATGGCGTAGCACAAACAGTAAGTAAAAAAGACAGCCTCATCCATGCCCTGCAATCAGCAAAGGAAGACACTTCCAGGATCAGGTTACTGCTGAATATTCAAAATCTATACTCTACAAAAAATTATGATAGCTCATATTATTATTTAGATGAAGCCAACAAACTGGCCCGAAAAATCAAATCTGATAAATTCGATTTTTATATTAACGTCGGTTTTGCAGAATACTATTATTACAACAATGATTATAAGAAATCCCTTGAGTATGCATTAAAAAATAAAGACCTGGCTGAGAAGGAAAATGACATGAAGCTATTGGCTAAGTCCTATAATAATCTTTCTGCTATTTACAATCACTTTGGTCAATACAAGTCCGCGATCGACTGTATCCTGAAATGCCTCGACATATCTGAGAAAACAAAAGACAGCTTAAGTTTTCCCATCCGGAACCTTACCGCTTCAAACACGTACTTCAATTTAAAGCAGTTTGACCAATCAATTATATATGCTGGAAAAGCGATTGAATTTGGAAAAACGTTTAATAATCCTTTTGCCATAATGATGGGATTAAACAACCTATCTGCCAGTTACTCCCAGTTGAATATGCTCGACAGTTCCACCAGCATCAGCAAAAGACAGTTAGAGTTTGCCAAGCAACAAGAAGACATTGTCAATATCAATTATGCCTTACTCAACCTTTGCTATGACAATTTTAGAAGCGGGAACATAAAGGCTTTAGAAAACTATGCAAAAGAGCTGTCAGAATATGCCAAAAAGCTCCCCGACAGGCAAACTTCGGCTGAGACGCATAATGCGCTTGCGCTGAGTTTGATTTCGCAGCAAAAGTATACCCTTGCAAAAGCTGAACTGGACTCCGGCGTTAATATCGCCCAAAAAGAGATCAATGCAGATGCGCTGGGAAACCTGTACCGAAGCTATTCGATCTTCTATTACATGCAGGGGAAAATAAAAGAAGGAGGGAATTATTCTTTTAAATATGATTCGCTTATCAGCACCACCAATCTCAAAGAACTGAATTTCTACACTGAAGAGTTGGAAACAAAATATAGCGTTGAAAAAAAAGAAGAGCAAATAAAAACACAGCAGTCTGTCATCAGGCAGAAAAACATGCTGAACTATGTGTTTTCAATCAGCGCTATTATCCTTTTGATCGCCCTGATACTTGCCTGGCGGAACTATAAGATCCGCCGAAAAATACAACAGCAGCGCATCACAGAACTGGAAACAGAAAAGCAGCTTGCTGCCACTGAAGCAGTACTTAAAGGTGAAGAACAGGAACGTACCCGTCTGGCCAAAGATCTTCATGATGGATTGGGAGGAATGCTAAGCGGTATTAAACACTCTTTAAGCAATATGAAAGAAAATCTAATAATGACACCCGATAATGCCCGGGCATTTGAACGCAGCATTGATATGCTGGACAGTTCCATCAGGGAAATGCGCCGAGTGGCCCATAATATGATGCCTGAGGTGCTGGTAAGGTATGGGCTTAATACTGCCCTGAAAGAGTTTTGCAACGAAATTGACCGAAGCGGTGTGATCAATACCAGTTATCAGGCTATCGGCATGGATAAAATAGAGATAGAGCAAACTATTGCCATTACTATTTACCGTATTGTGCAAGAACTGGTCAACAATTCTATTAAACATGCTGCGGCTAAGAACGTACTGGTGCAGGTTCATGCAGCAGAACAGGAAAAATTATTGACTGTTACAGTAGAAGACGATGGTAAAGGATTCGATACAACGGCCCTGAAACAATCATCCGGGATCGGTTGGAGCAATATTCAAAACCGGATAGAGTTTTTAAAGGGGAAAGTAGATATAGTGTCATCCCCAGGCAAAGGCTCTTCCGTTCTGATTGAAATAAATGTCTGAGTAGCGTTAACTTCAATAAACTGCTTTCAGTTTTTGACTTTTTATTTTATTGATGAAAGCATCTGTATTCATAGTAGATGATCATTACATGGTGATTGAAGGCATCCGTTCATTATTAAAAAACGAAAAGGATATTGAATGGATCGGCCATGCCACCAATGCAGCTTCCTGTCTTAGTTTTCTGAAACAACAACAGCCCGATGTGATACTGATGGATGTGAGCCTGCCCGACAAAAGCGGTATTGATCTGTGTAAGGAAGTAAAGCAAAAATATCCCTCGGTATTTGTATTGGGCCTGAGCACATTTAATCAACAGGCCATTATCCGCAACATGACAGAAAACGGCGCATCAGGTTATATATTGAAAAATGCTACCAAGGAGGAATTGCTCAAAGCAATCACCATCGTTATGTCTGGCAAGAATTACCTGAGCGCAGAAGCAGCCCTTTCACTGAAAGAACAGGATGATAAAATACCACTGATAACCCGGAGGGAAAAAGAAGTACTGCAGTTGATCGCAGAAGGGCTTACCAATACAGAGATAGCAGAGAAGCTTTTCATCAGCGTTGCCACCGTCAACACCCACCGCAAAAGCCTGCTGGAAAAATTTGATGCTAAAAACACGGCAATCCTGATCAGTAAAGCGACAAAGCAGGGGCTCATATAAAGAATACGACTAACGCTTTCCGAAAAGCCGTATTCTTTTACGCCATTACTGCAACCATCTTTAAAGCCTGCTCACCCAGTAACCGGTCGCCCTCTATTTCAACCTTACCTGAGACCTGCTCAGGCCTCCAGCTTTTCGAAAACAGCTTCCAGGCTGTATCAGGATCAATTGTTACCTGGGTGCGGGGATTGAGATCAGTATTTTTATTCAATTCCCAGCCATTGCCCATTTTCACAATACTCCACTGACCGCCAATATCTGTGGAAACCTTAAGTGACACAATAGTTCCTGTTTCGGCTTGCACATCCCTGAAAGTATGTGGGAAGGCATACATGAATGTATCCAGGAAAGGATAATATAATTCTTTGATCATGATCCCTGGTTTCCCGACAGCATCCCTGATCTGCTGCTGGTGCAGAAATTTTTCAGTGTATTCCCTGGCAATATGAAACCAGTTTGGAGACACCTCCTGCCCTGCCCAGGCAACTGAGAACACGGCGCTATCAAAAGGACCTAATGTTTGCAGATGTGCTGAATATTCTTTTCCTGTTATCTCTAAAAGGCGGATCAATACCTGCGGGCTTAGCCGCTTTGTCGCATTCGTCCAGGATAAATTCAGCTGGTTTAAAAAAGTAACAAGGTCCTCGTAGGAATTTACGTTTTCAGGTTTTTCACCAAAATAGCCATCCCTTGATATTGACAAAGCCCTTAAATTCCCATCCAGTAAGTGGGAAGCAACATCTTTTACTTTCCAAAGCCTGGCAACTGTTTGAGCATTCCATTCTTCCTTTGTCAATGACCCTAACAATTCGATCAACATGCTGTCCAATACAGGAAAAAGATGCAAGGTTTCTACCTCGATTTTATTGTTCATTCCGGATCCCTCTTTTAATTGAATGAGATTACAGACTGTTTACTGCCCAGGAGGTCTCTTTTCCTGAAAACACTCTTTATGTAACTAAAGTTACCGTCTTTCTCTTTTTACCGACGCAATTTTACTTTTTCTTTTGTATAATCTATATATGGTTGCAGATGAAAACGAATTACCAAATATTGATCGTCGGTGGCGGCACTGCCGGCATTATGGTTTCCGCTCAACTGAAAAGAAAGCGTCCTGCTTTATCTATTGCCATCATTGAGCCTTCAGAAACCCATTATTATCAGCCGGCATTCACGCTTGTTGGTGCAGGCACTTACGCTATGGGAAAGACCATAAGAAAAGAAGCTTCGGTAATACCGGCAGGGGTTGACTGGATCAAGGACCGTGTTACAAAAGTATCTCCGGACAGCAATGAGGTGATAACAGCCAAAAATGGAACAATCAGGTATGATTACCTGGTGCTGGCTCCCGGTTTGGTCTATGACCTATCCCTGATCGAAGGATTATCGGAAGCATTGGATAAAGGGATAGTATGCAGCAATTATATCGATCCTGAGCACACCTGGAAACTCCTGCAGGCATTCAAAGGAGGCAATGCCATTTTTACACAACCGGCCACCCCGATCAAATGCGGTGGCGCTCCTCAAAAAGCCATGTACCTGGCAGCGGATTATTTGCGGCAGAAAGGTTTGGCAGATAAGACCAATATAGTCTTTGCTACACCGGGAACGGTCATATTTGGCGTAAAAACCATTGCAGACACTCTTATGAAAGTAATCAACCGGTACAATGTTGATCTCCGCCTTTTTCATACACCTGTAAAAATAGATGCAGCCCGGAAGCTGGTATACTTCAGAGACACCACACCTCCTGACAAACCCCAGCCGCCGGATATAATAAAAGGAAGTACCGTTACAGCTGAAGGTCTCATTGAAGTTCCTTTCGACTTTCTCCACCTGGCGCCTCCACAAGCCGCTCCGGGATTTATACGTGATTCCGGTCTTTCAAACAGCGGAGGCTGGCTTGACGTTGACAACAACAGTCTGCAACATAAAACCTATTCCAACATCTTTGGCCTCGGCGATGTAGCAGCATTGCCTACTGCAAAAACAGGTGCCGCCATCCGCAAGCAAGCGCCTGTAGTTGTAGACAATTTACTGAAGTTGTTAAATGGCAGTCCTGCAGACAACATATCTTATGAAGGATACTCCTCCTGCCCGCTGGTAACAGGATATGGGAAAATGGTGCTGGCCGAGTTCAACTACAAAAATGAATTTACACCTGACCCCATGCTGAGATACCTGCTTATCAGTAATAGTGATAAAGAACATTGGCGGTTATGGTTGCTGAAAAAATACATGCTGCCTTATATGTACTGGAACAGGATGATGAAAGGAAAGATGTAAAGGCCTCCCAGGGTTCAGATAACATGACAACAAGCGTACTCAAATTACTATCTCTGCTCACATTGATTTGTTTTTTCAATGCCGATATATTCGCGCAAGCAAAAAACAATGCATGGTTCAGGGGAACGATGGCTTATAAAGTATCGACACAGTTAACAGCTGATATTGAAGTGCAGCACAGAAGACAGAGCGGCTTTACCGATCACATGATCTTAGGCCACAACCTGATGTACTCCTTAAGGACCTGGATACATTATCTGCCTGCTAATGAGCTGAAAATTTCGATATCGCCGTTTGCCAGCTTCAGCCATTATCGCATTATTGAAAAAGCCGAAGATGAAATATATGCACCAGCGAAAGAAACCAGGTTTTCAATAGCAGCGCTTTGGCAAAAAGACCTTTTCGCTCGTTTTAGCCTGATCAACCGGAACGCTATTGAATACCGGATACTAAGCAACCAATCAAGGAACATCGTCAGATGGCGAAACCGGGCAGGCTTGCAATACAACATCAAACCAGGATTGTCCTTCCTGCTTTATGATGAGGTCTTTGTGAATGCTGCTGGCGTTCAACCGGGTCATCTTGTGGACCACAATCGCCTGGGGACCCATTTTGAATGTAAATGTTTATCTCAGCTGAAAGCAGAGTTTGGTTACATTTACATAAACCGTTTGCCACTATCGGGCACAAACTGGTTAAAAGAAAACAACCTCATGCTGAATATTACTTTTGACTTACCCAATTAATACGATAAAAAACACAATATGACATTCCAGGAAGTGATCGGACAGGATAAGCCAGTATTGGTCGATTTTTTTGCTGAATGGTGTGGCCCCTGCAAAACCCAGGCCCCTATTTTACAGGAAGTCAAACAACGGGTGGGAGATCGTGCTTCCATCATCAAGATCGATGTAGACAAAAGCCCTCAAACGGCCGTCGAGTTTGGCATCCGTGGGGTTCCTACTTTAATTCTCTTTAAAAAAGGAGAAGTCCGGTGGAGACAATCCGGTGTTTCTTCAGCTAATGACCTGGAACGCCTGATCAGGGAAAATCTTTAAACTGACTTCGGCAACCAAATCTTATGCACTGTAAATAGCTCCCTTTAGTATATAACCGCTGAAAGTATTGGTCTGCTTTTAATTATGTGTTTTTTTATATTTTGTTATCCTATGACCAAGCAAAGGTGAACACACCGGCAAACCCGCCCCTCTCCTATTTCAAATTAATGATCAGACCGGTTTGATTCCTATCCTCTTTTTTAATGATTTTTCTGAAAACTCATCTTTTTTAATGATTGTGCCGGCTGCTGCTCCATTATACTTTTATGCTGTCTGAGTAAATGCAAACCCCTTTCATTATACAATGAAAAAACTGATAGCGATAATAACGCTGCTTCTTGCTGTATGCACCACCCGGGCCCAGCGCACCGATACCGAACTGAGCAGAGATTCTATACTGGATTGGAGATACCTGCTTAATGCACCAAAACAGCAGGCCTACAAACCAATAAAAGATCAATATGCTCCTGGCACCAGTTATAGTGTATGGCAGCAGCAGGCAGAGGATATGCTGTTCAATTGGGTAAAACAATCTGTATTGCCAAAGGGAGTTGTCATGAGGTATGTATTCAAAGATAACAGTCGTTGGTGGCCTCTTGAAGCACCGGCACTGCACACTTACGGCATCCAGTTAGCCGGGTTCCCTGCCATTTACAAAAACGGTAAGCTATACACCGATGGTGAGCATGGGCTCTATATGGGACTTGGCTTTAATAATTTTCCCGGTGATTACATAAAGGGTGGGTTCAACCCGGACGGATTGTATCTTTTTGCCGAACGGGCACAACTCAGTACAGGAGATACTGATGATCAATTAAAATCCGAAGGCATTGATAAGCGGATCTTACCTCAGTTATATACTTACCGTACCTATCTCGATCACTATCACGACAACGGAAGGCCGCTTAACGGGATTGGCGTCGTGATTGCAAAAAATGGTGAATGGCCTTTTAAACCCGTACTGGTAAAAGACGCTGTGAAGTATATCAATCAGCAACTGGCTGCTTACCCGGGCATTGCACAAAAAAATTCCTACGTAATGAGAACCCTGCAGCAAACCCTGGACCGCTTGAAACCTTATTATAATGAAACAACCAAACTAAAAGAACAGTATGCCATGCTGGAAGATGAGGCTGGTCATGCTGTTTTAAATCCCGAAAGCATCATCAACGGTCTGCCGGTCAGCAAAACGTTCCCAGAGTACCGGGTCCTTGTAGCCGCCACCAAACAAACGATCGACCAGTCAAAGACAGATAAGCCAATGTGGCTGTACATGAATTTTTCGGATAATGGAAGTATGGTGGGTAACCTGTCACAATTCGATCCCCAATTCACTTCAGGAAGAGATTATTTTGTAAATACCCTGTTGCGCAATTTTAATTTTGATTACGCTGCCAAATGGCTGTCGCAGCCTGAAGCGATGAAGAGCGTTGCATATACACCGGTAAATGCACCAGCGAAATCTTCAGGTAATAATATATCGGCACCCGCAACTGTTTCTGCAGCAACTGCTACAAAAAACAAAGACCCCTTTACTATCCTGTATGAAGACTTTGAGGGTCATCAACCTGGCGCTTTTTCTGCAAAAGGCTGGCATACGTATGGACATAATGGTCATGATTTTGCGAATGCAACATTGAAAACCCTGAATGGCCAGCAGGGCAAATGGATCATTATACCCAATGATTTCACCTTCTATCCCGACTTTACTAAACCGCTTCCGATCAGCTTTAGCATCAGCTATGATGTGTATTTCAGCAGCGATATGTCCAACAAAAGAACACCAGTTACTTTCAGATTGGATACTTATGATAACAAGAAATATAATTCAATTGACTTGCATGATATGAACCGGAATGGGTTTCAATTTAATCTCGCCCCGAGTGGGGAATCGCAAACCAGCAAACGGTTTATGGAAGTAGCATACAATGAAACCCTTACCGATGTAAGGTTAACGAATATAAAAACAAATGAAGCAACGCATGTAAGTATTGACATAAACGGTGCGGCAGTAAAAGTAACAGTAAACGGCAAAGAAGTAATGCACGACGATAATGTATTGCCTGCCGGGAAAACTTTTAAACGATATGGTTGGTATTCCGGCAGCGAAAAAATTTACATCAGCAATATTTATGTAAAAAGCGGTACACCAGTAAAATAACCAGATCGACATCTATTCAAATAATAAAAATATACAGATGAAACACATACTCGCTCTCCTTCTTATACTGCCTATAATGGCGGCGGCACAAAAAGATAAAAGCATGGAAGATGCCATGAAGAAAATGGAGGAGTTGAAAAAAAACATGACTCCCGAGCAAAGAGCCATGCTGGAAAAAATGGGGGTTGATAAAACCATGCAAACTGCCCAGAAAAATATGCAGCAGGCCAATGCTTCCGGTGTGGCCATGATGCCCATGGGCGATCCCAATAAAATCCCTGCTACGGTTTCTACATTAGCAATACCCGCAACCCCTGTCAGCAAAGAAAAACTGGTAGCTTATTTAAAACCCATTTTTTCACAAACAGAGGCGGCAATGAAGCCCGATAACGTAAAAGCCGTACAAAAGCTATTGGGCAAAGGCAAGCAAACCGGGCAATTTGCCATGTTCTATTGGGCCAATAATGAGCTAGACAAAGCATTGTACCTGCTTGAAAATGCCTGTATCACCGATCCTACCGACTATCTTTCGCTCAATAATCTTGGCGCCCTTCTCACCATTTCGGGGTATGCACATAAATCGTTGCCGCTGCTGTTATATACTCAAAAATTTGTACCCGGAAGCAGCACATTGCTTAATAATATCGGGCAGGCATATTTAAGTCTTGGTTATACAGACAAAGCCAAACAAAACCTGTTATTGTCCATAGGCAAAGACACTGCCAATGCCGAGGCCCAACGTTCCATGGCGCTCATAGCACGCCAGCAGGGCGATAATGCTGCCTGTGCCGGATATGCCCAAAAAGCCATTCAAAACGGGGGAGTTACGACAGAACTGGTAAACCTGTTGCAGCAGGTAGCACCACAAATAGACCTGACCGGTTTAATCCGTCCCAGGTTCCAAAAATATTATAAAGACCATAGCATTACCAAGCGGTTTGTTGTGCCCGAGATCCCTTCGTCTTATGAAGAAGCGGTAAGTGCATATCCTGCGATCAATGCTTATTTTAAAAATCTTGATGCTACCATAGACGAAGCAAGAAAAACAGGCAGGGAATTTTCGAAGCAATACGAAAAGCAGGTCATGGATAACCAGACTAAGAGGATGGCGCAAATACAGCAAACGATGGCCAATGCAGGAAAACCGGGGTTTGCAAAATCTGTACAGGATATGAAAGCATCGCTCACCAATCCTTTTCATCTACAGGGGGCAGTAATGCTGGCAGGTATCGACAATCCGCAATACAGCAAGTCGTACTACAGCCGGATGAAAACAGAATCTGAAAACAGGGCGAACCGGGAGAATGAATTGAAGCAGGCATTGAAAACGGATTTCGACAACAAGATAAATGCGTTGGTAAAGGAGCAGGGAAAACTGGACGGCGGCGAAGGAAAGGATGCTGAAAATGCCCGGCTGATGCAGATTGAAAAGGAGCTATGTACATTAAGGCAGGAAAGACAGGCAAAATGGCTGAAAGAAATTGCCGGAATAAATAATCAATTCATCCAAAAAATAGAAGATCTGCTTAACCAGCGTTTGCAGGAATATCTTTTCTGGAACACCATCGTAATGCAATCAATGCAGGACCCCACACCGGTCAACTACCAGGCATACGTTGGCTACCTGACCAGCTTGAAAAGTTTTGCCTGGCCGCTTTTTCCTTTCAATGTAGATGGAGGGTTCTCGAAACCCTGTAACGATCATTTAAAAGAAGATAATACCACAAGAGGAAAAATACAGGTATGGGAGAGAGAACATTGTGAATTAGATTTTGGGATTGACCTTGCTGTAACCGGAGGAAAAATGGACTGCAATGGCTGGTCAGTCTATGCCGATTTTAAAGCAGGATCATTTGCTTATGAACGCAGTGTGGACCCAGTAACCTGGGAAACGACAGGTCATAGCATATCTGCCAAGGCTGGTAAGGATAAAGAATTTGAGCTCACTAAAAACCTCAAGGCCTCTATAGGCGCAACAGTCGAAACTACCATCAAGTTTGACGGCAACATGAACCCGGTGGATTTGATAGTAAAAGGAGAAGCAGGTGCAGAGGTGAAAGAGACAATGACTTCAACTGAAAATAAATCAACAGGTGAGAAAGACGATGCTCCGTGGGGAGGCAAAGCAGGCATAACCCTTGGAGAGGTAGAAATAAGTGTGAAAGGCGGTTTTAATTCAGCCGGGCCCTCCATACCGTCATTGGGCAGCAGCTTTTTGAAATAAACGGGAGTATATAATGCCGGGCGGTGAAAATCCTTTAACAGATAATCCGCCCGGCTTTAAACTCAAATAGATTAAAAGACCATATCCACTACTACAAAAAGTATTAACGCTGCATTTTTAATTTATAACTGCCTTTATCTTTCCCCAAAGTTCATTATCGAATCCCGACAATGCAAAACTTGGGTGTGCCGGATCAGAAGCATTGCCCATTCTTATCACTACCATCTTTTTACTGGGAATTACATAAATGCGCTGGTCGCTGGCACCCATCGCCGAATACATATCTGCAGGCGCATTAGGAACTAAATAGCCGGGAAATACGATCTGGCTACCGGGAACCATATAACTGTTTTTCCCGTTCAGCCACCACAGGTAACCATAAGAAGGATTTATATTCTGCGATGTAGTGATGCTTTCCTTGAAATAAGGTTCATTGATCACCTCGGTGCTGTTCCATTTTCCCTGATTCAATGCCAACAGGCCGAACCTTGCCATACTTCTTGTGGTGCTGTGATAAATAGAGTAGACCGCCCCGAAATTCCAAAATCCATCCATCCCGATTTTATCTTTCAACTTTTCATTGAAATACGTTTCAAACTCCTTCCCGCTTGCTTCACCAATTACATCCATTAATTTCTGGAAAACATTTCCATAAGCCCATCTTGTACCTGCATCGGCAACATAGGTCAGGTTAGGCTTTATTACCAATGGGCTGCTGTCATCAATTCCGGATGTCATCGTTAACAGATGCCTTACCGTTATCAGGTTTTCTTTGGCCAGCGGCATATTTGTCCATTCAGTACCCAGATAATCGGAGGCTTTATTAGTAATGTTAAGCAATCCCTCCTGCTGCGCTATCCCTGTTGTGGTTGCCACCAATGTTTTGCCCGCACTATTCCATTCCCATTCGGAGGATGGGGTGTGCCCGTCAAAATATTCTTCCATGGCAATTCTTCCGTTTACAAGTATCATAAATGATTTGGTGTATTTCAGGGAGAGATATTCCTTTAAAGGTTGCATGGCGGTCTGATTCCACCCCAACGTAGAAGGAGACACGGTTTCCCATGTTGTACCTGAATTTGGTGGGAAATACATGGAGGTGAGTGGATTAGAGGGGTTCGGGTCCTGGTTTTTACTGCAGCTTGTCAATACTGAAAATGCGAGTACCAATAGGCTTAGTCGGATCATACTTTAGGATTATTTTAAGCATAGACTCCCTGCTTTTGCAAAAGTTAAATGGGATATCAAAATTTCCTTTATAATTTGATACAGGATGGTTCAACTGTATTTAAGAGAGATAGTAATCCAGCCAACAAGAATCAAAAAACGTGTCCCTTAGAATTTTATTTTAGCAGTTCCTTTAAGGCATCCATGCCAATATCCTTCTTCACGATATTTCCTTTACTATCTAATAAAAAATTTGTTGGAAAGGAAAAGATAGAAAGTTCACCGGTAACTACCCCGCCGAGGTCAAGGTAATGCGTCCATGGAATTCTCCTGTTAGCAATAGTTTTTGACCATAACTGTTGGTCTGAATCTACACTAATCCCTATTATGTCGAATTTTTCCCTGCTATATTCAGAATATATTTTTTTCAATTCTGGGAATTGTGCTAGGCAAGGAGCACAATTGCTATACCAAAAATCGATAAAAGTAAATTTGCTCCTCAAGGAAATAGGTTCAACCTCCCTGGAACTAAAGCTAAGCAATTCCACTTTGGGAAATGGGCGTCCAACTTCGATTCTCAATCCATTAACCAACATTGTGCTTATTGCCTTTCCTATCGGGTTACTTTTTATATCCGCTGTTAACATACGAAAAGCTTCATGCAGCTTTTGGGAATAGCCAAACCTTATCAGATCAAAATACAAGAGCCACAAGGAAATATAGCTACCGGTGTTCTTCTCTATGAAAGATCTCAAATAATTCTTCTGAAAATCTAAATTCTGCCGTATTAATAAGCGCAGACTATCTTCCTTTTTCGATTTTAAAGCAGTATCCATCACATTTTCTAAAGCCTGTAATCCACTCACAAAGCCTTGCGATTTGCCTTTCAGCTCAGTCATTAAGGGTAGAAAAGATGCTCTATATTCCGCATCAATTTTATAAGAGAGCGCAACTTCTTCATTAAACCCTCTCACAGAAACGTCAGTGTTGCCCGAATCAATAAAGAAAAGATTACTTCTGACGCTATCATTAAACAGAAAATATGCTGCATAGGGATAAGGTGTAAATCCATTAAAGGTGAAAGAGGAATTACCCGCAATGGATATAATCTTATTGTCGACATTAAATGTCGAATCCTTCATAATATATATCAACTCAACCTTATTAACTTCTTTAGTTAATATTTTTCCCATAATTCTAAAGCGTCCTTGACTTTGTGAAATAAAGCAGAACAGGATCAGAGAGAGTGATATTAAGGTACTACGCATATCGAATATATTATTGATGAAAAAAGCTGGCCGATATATCGTGACAGTTTCAATGCTTGCCTATGGGGGAGGCAAGCTGGTCAGGGCTCTAGGGTGAAAGTAAAAAAAGACCAACAAATTACAACTAATTTTGTTCTTAGTATGCATCGTCTGGATTTATTGAAGTATCATTACCCAAATTATACCCCTAAAAATGATAAGATTTGCTCCCCTACTCTTCTTAACGCTTGTGGCGATCAGTAATATTAACTGTAAGGCGCAAATGGCATCCTCAAGCCAAAGCACATCAGGCAAACCAGGAATTATTACAGGCGCTGACCAGACTGAAAAATATTTGTCTTATCTAAAAGGAAAACGGGTTGGCCTGGTTGCCAATCAGAGTTCCCTGATCGGGGAAAAAAGCAGTGTAGACAGCCTGCTGAGCCTCGGAGTTAAAATTGTAAAAGTGTTTGGCCCTGAGCATGGCTTTAGAGGGAATGCCAGTAATGGCGCTGTGGTGAGTGATGAGAAAGACGCCAAAACCGGCATTCCCATCATCTCTTTATATGGCAGAAACGAAAAACCAACAAAAGAACAACTGGCAGATATTGACCTGATGGTCTTTGATATCCAGGATGTGGGCTGCCGCTACTATACTAACATCAATACACTTGAACATGTAATGGAAGGCTGTGCAGAAAACAATAAAGAACTGCTCATCCTTGACAGGCCCAATCCTAACGGATATGTAGTAGACGGGCCGGTAATGACAGATGATAAATTCAAATCGGCAATCGGGATACATTATACGCCCATGACCCATGGTATGACAATAGGAGAATTCGCACAATACCTTAACGGAGAAGGGTATCTTAAAAGGCCATGTAAAATTAAAATCATAAAAGTTGCCAACTATAACCATGACATGCCTTACGTATTACCTATAAATCCCTCACCAAATTTGAATACGCAGCAAGCTGTGATGCTGTTTCCGAGCTTATGTATGTTTGAAGGAACAGTTATTAATGAAGGCCGTGGAACTTATATGCCCTTTACTATCCTGGGAGCACCCGCGTTGAAGAACAAGTATTCATTTTCATACAAACCAGTAAGCATTCCCGGAATGAGTGAGAACCCACGTCACAAAGATTCCGTTTGTTATGGCCTTGATCTTCGTAATTATGATGTCAACAAACTTCGGGAGAGCCGCCAAATTAACTTATCATGGTTAATTGAATTATATAACGCCTATCCGGACAAGGCTAATTTCTTTACTCCGGGGAGAGTAAACCAGGACATATCTGCTTTTGACCTGCGTATAGGTACTGATCAATTAAGAAAACAGATCATAGCAGGAATGTCGGAAGAGGATATCAGGAAAAGCTGGGAACCAGGGTTGCAGAAGTTTAAGGCGATACGGGCGAAGTATCTCCTGTATCCGTAATCAATTAGTAACACAAAGGCAGTAAAGCTTTGGCGGCAGGAGAAAAGAAAACCGGATACTATCGCTTTTCGCGTTTGCGGTAATGATTCGGCGAAGCTCCCATCACCTTCGTAAACAACCTCGAGAAATAATAATGATCGGCTATTCCAAGTTCTGCTGCAATATCTTTTATCTTCAGGTTGGTGAGCAGTAAATACTGGCAGGCCTTCTGCACCTTCAGGTGTGTAAAATACTCCATGGGTGGATAACCTGTTTTCTCCCTGAAAAGGGCCGAAAAATGAGAGACCGACAGTTTTGCCGATTCTGCAAGGTCCTCCAGCATAAGCGGCTGGTTGATGTTTTTCTGCATCTCTTCGATCACCACATCAATCACATCCCTGTTTTTGTGACCCGCAACTGCTCCAAACTTGTCCTCATACAAGAGCGAAGCCAGAAAATGGTGAAATAGCATGTTTACATACCGGAGATTGTCCCGGCTATATCCTTTTTCAAGATGAAAGCAAACCGCGTTAAAAAGTTGCATCCTGCTCTCGTGGTAATTTACAGACACACGATAATTCATTCCTCTTTTTTGCAATAGCTCAACTGCATGATTACCCGTGCTTCCTTTGAAGTGGATCCAGTAAATAGTCCATGGATCATCTTCAGCCGCTCCATATTTGTGCGGACGTTCAGCAGGTATGATGGCAAATTGCGAAGGACCTATTTCTGTATATACACCATCCACTTCCACCCAACCCCTTCCTTCGGCACAATAAATAATAATATGCTGATCTACGCCATGAGATCGTTCCCTATGGTGAAAAAGTGCTTTCGGAAAGTAGCCGATATCTGTGATGTATAACGAATGAGTGATAGGATCGCTGCTGAGAAATTCGGCAATGATCCGCCGCGGGATTACGATCAATTGCTGTCCGCGAAAACCATGTTTTTTTCTGACCTGTTCATTTTTCATATTACCTGCAAATTATAAAAATCAGAAAATAATCCATCAAATTCATAAAATCGCCTATTTCCTTTGGCCCCATGATCAGTGAAATTTGTGAATAGATTGCTCTGCTTGATGATACACACAACATGGCTAATCATTTTCCCGGTCAACAAGCAAGCGAAAATAATTGACTATGATTGTATCAGCATACATAAAAAGAATTACTATTCCCACTTATAAGGCCGGCGAAGCACAGAAGAACCCGATGTTCCTGGAAAAAAGAGTGTACCAGGGTAGCAGCGGAGTAGTGTATCCGCATCCTGTTATTGAAACTGTTTCCAATGAGCCGACTGATGAAGAGTACACCGCTGTTTTTCTCGAGAATGAGTATCTCCAGATCATGATCCTGCCGGAGATAGGCGGAAGGATTCAACGTGCCTACGACAAGATCAGGAAAAGGGATTTCATTTATTATAATCATGTAATCAAACCAGCGCTGGTTGGTCTTACCGGCCCCTGGATATCGGGCGGCATTGAATTCAACTGGCCACAACACCATCGCCCCAGCACCTTTAGCCCGGTCGATTTCACCATCGAAGAAAATCAGGATGGAAGTAAAACGGTTTGGGTAAACGAGACAGAGATCATGTTTCGCACTAAAGGTATGGCAGGCTTCACCCTTTATCCCGGCAAAGCCTACCTGGAAATAAAAGGAAGATTATTCAACAGGAGTCCTTTTCCTCAAACATTTCTCTGGTGGGCCAACCCTGCCGTGAAAGTGAATGAACATTATCAATCCGTTTTCCCTCCGGATGTATATGCCGTATTCGATCATGGCAAAAGAGATGTGTCGGACTTTCCTATTGCCACAGGCACCTATTATAAAGTCAACTATTCACCCGGCACCGATATATCGAGGTACCACAACATCCCTGTTCCCACATCCTACATGGCGATCCGGTCAGCCTATGACTTTATTGGTTGTTACGAACACGATACACAGGCGGGGATGTTGCATGTAGCCGACCATCACCTGTCGCCCGGAAAAAAACAATGGACCTGGGGGAATGGCGATTTTGGACATGCGTGGGACCGAAACCTTACTGATAAAGATGGGCCTTATATCGAGATCATGACAGGTATGTTTACCGATAATCAGCCCGATTTCAGCTGGCTGCAACCTAACGCTGTCAAAAGTTTCGAACAATATTTCATGCCATATGCATCGATCGGTGCGGTAAAGAATGCCACCAGGGATGTGTTGTTGAATATGGAAGCTGATCACCACAAAATACACATCAAAGTATTTGCTACATCCGTATTGGATAATGCAATCATTATTCTGTTGAACGAAGGAAAGTTGGTGAAAAAATTTGTGACCACAATTTCGCCCGAGCAGGTCTTCATGGACAGCTATCAACATCATGAACCCGTATCGCTTCCGGGCTGGAAACTGTCGGTTTGCGATGCCAATGGCGAAGAACTGGTAAGCTGGCAACCTGCGACCGGGCAATCTAAAGAATTACCGACATCGGCCACACCTGCGCGTTCACCGCAAGAAATAGAACATATTGAAGATCTGTTCCTGAATGGCCTTCATCTGGAACAATACCGTCATGCAACCTTCAACCCAATTGAATATTATGAAGAAGCGCTTCGGCGCAGCCCGAATGATGTTCGTTGCAACAATGCGATGGGTCTGCTATTGTTGCGAAGAGGTCAGTTCGAACAGGCTGAACCCTATTTTAAAAAAGCTATTGAGACACTCACTTCCCGCAATCCCAATCCTTACGATGGCGAACCTTTCTATAACCTGGGCTGGTCACTGCTGATGCAGCAAAAGAAACAGGAAGCGTATGAAATGTTTTATAAAGCAACCTGGAATGATGCCTGGCAATCGGCCGGCTTCCAGGCACTCGCACGTATTGCTGCATCACAAGGAAAGAATGAACTGGCGCTCGCACATGTCAATAAATCGATCATCGCTAATTATCACAGTCATACAGCCCGTCACCTGAAAGCGATCCTGCTTCGCAAGCTCGGCCGGCTGAATGAAGCACTGCAGTTGATTCATGATTCCATTGCCATTGACCCATTCAATTATGGATGTCTCTACGAACAGGCACTGATTGCGGAAGCTATGGGTAAAAAAAGTGAGGCTGCATCGCAACGGAACAGACTGCAAACGCTCATGCGCAATTATGTCAATAATTACCTCGAGCTGTCACTCGATTATGCTCATGCTGGATGTTACCAGGAAGCCATTCAACTGCTGCGGGATTATATCGACATTACTCCTGCTACGCCCATGGCACTCTATTACCTTGGCTGGTATGCTCTCCAGGATAATAACAGTACTGCCGCGAAAGATTATTTCCAACAGGCGTCACAGAAAGATCCATCTTGCTGTTTCCCCAACAAGATTGAAGAGTCAGTGATGCTGCGGAAAGTACTTGCTATAAATCCGGCAGATGCACTGGCTGCCTATGCTCTTGGTAATTTCTGGTACGACAAACGCCAGTATCACGAGGCCGTACAGTGCTGGGAGCAATCGCTCAAAGCCAATCCCCATTTTCCAACCGTGTATCGCAACCTGGCACTGGCTTATTACAACAAATTACATGATCAGCAAAAGGCGATCAGCCTGCTGGAAAAAGCTTTTGAACTTGACACAACCGATGCACGGGTCTTGATGGAGCTTGACCAGCTGTATAAAATAACCGGCAAAGCTCCGGCTGAAAGGCTCCGGTTGCTGGAACAGTATCCCCTTCTCATTGTACAGCGTGATGACTTATACCTGGAGAAGATTACGATCCTCAACAGCATCGGGAACCTGGAAGAAGCAAGGGCCCTGATGGCTTCGCGGCGTTTCCATCCCTGGGAAGGTGGAGAAGGAAAAGTAGTCGGGCAATTCAGATTCTGTCACATCGAGCTGGCAAAGCAGGCTTTATTGAAAAATGATGCAGCAGAAGCTATCCGTTTGTTGCAATCGCTTAATACTTATCCCGCCAATCTTGGTGAAGGGAAATTGTACCAGGCCCTCGAAAATGACGCTCACTACCTGCTGGGCATTGCATATGCAGAGCTGGGAAATGAGCAGGAAGCAGTCCGCTTTTTCAACGCTGCTACAGCCGGCAGCAGTGAACCGGTGAGTGCCATTTATTATAATGATCCGCAACCCGATCAGATCGTTTACCAGGCACTGGCCTGGCTGCAGCTGGGTGAGCAGGACAGAGCTAATGATATTTTCAAAAAACTGATTGCATTCGGCGAGCAGCATATGAATGACAAAGTGAAGATCGACTACTTTGCTGTTTCACTTCCCGACATGCTTGTGTTTGAGATTGATCTTGATCGTCGTAATGTCATTCATTGCACGTACATGATGGCACTTGGTTACATGGGTCTTGATAATAAAGAAAAGGCGGGCGAATTGTTGAACAGAATACTGACCCTTGACAACAATCACCAGGGTGCGGTCTCGTTTGGCAGAATGCTCAGTTTTCCTGATAAAAAAAGAGTAGTGTCCGGAGCATCGTTGCCGGTATCATGATACAATGACTTTTCAATAGATTTGAACACCTATAATTTATAATTCAGATGTCCACTTCTTACAACCGTTTTTATATTATCCGCATTGCCCTTGTTTCTGCTTTGGGTGGATACCTGTTTGGGTTTGATTTCGCCGTGATAACGGGCGCACTTCCTTTTCTGCAGGAGCAGTTTCACCTCAATGCCTTCAAGGAAGGACTGGTAACAGGAAGCCTGGCTGTAGGTGCAATCTTAGGTTGCATACTAGCCGGTAATATTTCGGAAAAATATGGGCGGAGAAAAGGATTGCTGATAGCAGCAATAGTGTTTGGCGTTTCGTCATTAACGATGGCCTTTGCGGGAAACCTGGATATTTTCATTGCCATGCGTACTATAGCAGGTATCGGTGTAGGAATGGCTTCGATGCTCTCGCCAATGTATATTGCCGAAATATCACCAGCCCATTGGCGCGGGCGCATGGTCGCCATCTATCAACTCGCACTGGTGATCGGTATACTTATTACCAATATCGTCAATTTCGGTTTATATAATTCAGGACCTGATGCCTGGCGATGGATGTTTGGGCTGGGTGCTGTTCCCTCCTTATTGTTTTTTCTGGGAGCCTTATGGTTGCCCGAAAGCCCGCGCTGGTTGCTGAAGGCCGGGTTTACGCAAAAAGCCGGAACAGTTCTAAGACGCATTGGTGGTTCCGAATTTGCCACGCAATCGCAACAAAGCATCCTCGACTCCCTGGCGGCAACGAACAAACAGCCGGGTATTAAAATGGTGTTGAGCAAAACAATGTTGCCGGCAATACTGATAGGGATCGGTCTGGCTGTGTTCCAGCAGCTTTGCGGCATCAATGTCGTTTTCAATTATGCACCGCGGATATTTGAAAGCATTGGCGTGTCGAAAGACGGGCAGTTATTGCAAACGGTGTTTATCGGCGGCATCAATCTCGTTTTTACTATTATAGCAATGTTGCTGGTAGACAGGCTTGGGCGCAAACCCTTAATGTTGGTAGGTGCAGGCGGGCTGGCCGTGTTGTATATCATTGTGGCCAATATGCTGGCCCACGGATCTCCGGCTGTTTCGTGGTTTCTGTTATCAGCTATCGGCATGTATGCAATGACACTGGCGCCGGTAACCTGGGTGTTGATTGCCGAGATATTTCCCAATGCCATTCGCGGTATCGCATCATCTATCGCCGTGGTGAGCCTGTGGATTGCCTATTTCATTCTTGTATTCACCTTTCCTATATTATTCGAACGATTACAACAAACCACATTCTATGTCTATTCGGTAATATGTTTATTGGGGTTGGTACTGATTTTTTTCAAAGTAAAAGAAACCAGGGGAAAAACCCTGGAAGAGATCGAAGTAGTACTTGGTCCCCCTCATTAAGCCACTTTTTACAATTAAAAGAGCATTATGAAAGAAACACAACGGTGGAACCGGCCAGACACTGGAAGCTGTTGGCCCACCAAACGATTGCACATCATTCGAATTACCGCATTGCTGGTACTTGCTTTGCCATTAAAGATCTTTGCACACGGATTGCCGCCGGTGGGCGATCCGGCTGCTGCAATAACCAACCATTTTTTCAATGCTGAAATGGACCTCACTGTAAAAGGCACTGTAAAAAACAAAAGTGGTGCTCCCCTTGCAAATGTGAACATCACTGTAAAAGAAACGAACAAAGGTGTAACTACCGACCAGAACGGGAACTTCTCTATTGCCGCTGATCCAGGACAGGTACTTGTATTTTCATCCGTAGGATTTAAATCACAGGAAGTGAAAGTAACCAATGAGACCACCCTGGAGATAATACTTGAGGAAGATGTGAATACGATGGATGATGTAGTGGTAATTGGGTATGGGGCACAGAAGCGCGTGAACGTAACCGGCTCGGTGGCGACAGTTAATTTCAAGGATCTGGAAAATATTCCACAAGCGAATACCCTCAATATCCTTTCCGGCAGAATGGCAGGTGTTTCGGCGGTGCAGCCGGGTGGGCAGCCGGGTAGCGACGAATCATCGATACTCATCCGTGGGGCAGGTACATTGAATGATGCTTCTCCACTGGTAATCATCGATGGGGCAATGGCAACTACGAGAGATCTTGGCAATCTTACGCCGCAAGAGATCGAAAGTATTTCAGTATTGAAGGATGCATCTTCAGCAGCTATTTATGGCTCCAGGGGTGCTAATGGCGTTATCCTCGTTTCCACCAAACAACCTTCCAATAAAAAACTCCGTATTGCCTATAACTTTTTCTATGGACGCCAATCTGCTACTTATCTCCCAAAATTCGTGGAATCGTGGCAATGGATGACGTTGAACAATATTGCTACACGCGCTACCAATTACGCACCGCGTGTGATTGAGGATGTAAGGAATGGCATCCTAACGGATTCCTTTTCCAATACGCAATGGTTCGACCAAGTTTTCAGAGATGCTCCTATGAGCAACCATTCAGTGTCTGTATCGGGCGGAACAAGCGCGTTATCTTTCCAGGGCAATGTCGGTTATCTCGAACAACAGGGCATCATGTACGGTACTTCGGCCCGGCGGTATACTTATCGCATGAATGTAAGGGCTGCAATCGCCCCTATATTGACAGCTGGATTCAACACCTGGGGTTATATTCAGAAAAGAATGGAGCCGGCTACAGCACCCAATGCCATCATGAACTATACCAATATGGCCCTGCCTATTACACCTGTTCATTACAGCAGTGGCAAATGGGGCGTGTATCATCCGGCTCACCCGGGCGGAAACGATCCGGCACGTATAGTTAATAATCCCCTGCTGTTTACAGAAATCGGAAGAAATGATGTTGACGATTCGAAACTGAACTTGCAGAGTTATCTCGAGTTGAAACCTTTGCGCGGATTAACAGCACGCACGATGGTAACCTATGGAGTCAATAATATGTATGGCGAAGATTTCATGCCTACCTACTCCTACAGCGCCTTCGACGACAAACCAGTATTGTTTAACAACCGTGCCAACCTGCAAAACCGCGAGGACAACATTGAGCAATTGCAGATGCAAACTACCGTGAACTATACCACAAAGCTGGCAAAAGTGCATGAGTTAAGCGCTCTGTTGGGGTATGAGTACAACCAGTACAATGGCCGGTATTTCCTGGCCAGTGGATATGATTTGCCGGATAATGATCTGCAGGTACTGGATCGTGCTGTATCTGATTACAATATCGGCGGGTCTAAACAACAATGGCGTTTACAATCCTGGTTTGGCCGTGTAAATTATGCATTCGCAAAAAAATACCTGCTCGAAGCCAATCTACGGATTGATGGCTCATCACGTTTTTCAGCGGGTAATAAATATGGCGTCTTCCCTTCTTTCTCAGCAGGCTGGGTGCTTACCGAAGAAAAATTCATGGAAGGACTTCAGGATGCTGGTATCAACCTGTTGAAGTTACGGGGCGGCTGGGGAAGAGTGGGTAATGATCGCATTGGCAACTATTCATCAGAACAATATCTTGACCTCAACAGCCGGTATGGGATCGGTGGGCAGATACTGGCCGGAGCAGCCATCACCGCCTTCGGAAACAATAACCTTCAATGGGAGTCGACCAGCACTACCAATATAGGATTGGATCTCGGATTAATGAAAAACAGGCTGTTTATCAATATAGATGTTTTCAAAAGACTTACTGATAATATCCTGTATAATCTGCCCGTTCCTCCTTCTTTTGGATCAGTAACTCCAAGTGTGCAAAACGTTGCTTCGGTATCCAATAAGGGTTGGGAGTTGAGCGCTACTTATAAAACAGTGGTTGGCAACGTACAGATCAACGCGGGACTGAATGTATCCTATGTAAAGAATCGTGTAGAAAACCTGAATACACGTGAAGCGATCAATGGCAAGTTCATTCTTAGAGAAGGCGAACCGATCAATTCATTTTTTGGCTATGTATATGATGGCTTGTTCAGGGATTCAGCCGAGCTCCAAATGTATCCCTGGTATTCTGTTTCCGGACCAAAGATCGGTGCGATGCGCTTCCGCGACATAAATAAAGATGGGCTGATCAACGAAGCTGACCGCACGATACTGGGATCGGCAAACACTCCTTTTACCTATGGTCTTACTGGAGGAATTGCATGGAAAGGTGTTGATTTTAGTTTTTTGTTGCAGGGTGTTGAAGGAAAGGATATGTATATCTACGATAATGGCAACCGTCCGGGCAATGCAGGCAATTCGAACTACTGGAAAGAATGGTGGACCAATCGCTATGATCCGGTTGAAAATCCCAACGGACAATGGCCGGCTATGATCCGGAATTCATCAGAACCTGCAGCTACATCGTCGTTCTGGCTCCATGATGCCTCATACCTGCGGATAAAGAATATCGAGCTTGGCTACTCTTTTCCCATAACGCTGATAAAGAAAGCAAAGCTAAGTTCTGCCAGGATATATGTCTCCGGTCAAAACTTGTTTACGTTCTCGTCGCTTATCAAGCAACTTGATCCCGAACGGGACAATACCACGATAGTGAATACATCCTATCCGCAAACCAAAATAATCACCTTCGGACTGAACGTTTCATTATAAAAACATTATTATGAAAATCAGCATTGATCGACTAATTTTTTCTATAGCGATAACAGGACTGATGTTTACCAGCATAGCCTGTTCCAAAAATCGCCTGGATGTTATCAATCCCAACCAGGTAACCGACAGCAAGTACTGGAAATCAGAAGCTGATGCGCTTGCCGGTTTATATGGTATATATGATGCGTTTCAAACCAATCAGTTTACCGGTAAGTTGTACCGCGAATTTGATAACGTCAGCGATAATGCCATTACTATTTCCGGTGCCAACTGGGCGGAAATCGAATCCAGTTTTCACACGCCGATTACGGGACGTGTGCTGAATGCCTGGACGGCTTACTATACAGTAGTAAACAGGGCCAACCTGGTGATCGACCGTGTAACTGCCATGGAACCGGGCACCATTAGCGATGAATCGCGCAAACGTATTCTCGCTGAGGCTTTTTTTTTAAAAGCATACGTCTATCTCGATCTGACTACGCTATGGGGCAATGTCCCTTTATACGATCATAGCCTCAGTACCTTTGATAATGGCAATGCCGCCTCGGATAAAGCCGATATTGTTGCCGCAATGGTGCTGGGGTTAAAAGATAATGTGATCCCGAACCTGCCGGTAAACATACCCGCTACCGAGAAAGGGCGGATAGGTCGCGGTGCAGCCGTAGCATTGTTGGGTAAATACTATCTCTTCAATAATGATTACAGCAATGCTGCTACTACATTGGCCGACCTGATGACCGCTCCTTATACATACAATCTATATCCCAAATACGATGAACTGTTCACGCAGACTGGCGAATTCTCCAAAGAAAGCCTGTTTGAAATAAACTTTGAATCGGGTGGTATCGACAATGGAGAGAGCTTTTCGATAAGGATCGACACCAATGTTACTCCGCTGGTGCCACAGGCTTACTGGCGTCCAACAGATCAGCTCGTAAATTCATACTTGTGTACAGATGGCAAACCGATTGCCAACTCCACCGTGTATGGAGCGGCATCCCCTTTATACAATGCATCCAATCCATTTACCAATCGCGATCCGCGTTTCAGGGCCACTGTTTTTACCAATCTCGATAATACACCCGGCGGCAAGAAAGTTTGGGCTTACACAAACAACATCAAATTTGCGCCAAAGAAATATTCCATGATCACAAGCACGCAATACAATGGCGGCCCGCAAAATTATTACATGATCCGCTATGCCGAAGTATTGCTGATGTATGCAGAAGCGCAGAATGAGGCTGTGGGTGCCGACGCTTCCGTGTATACAGCGATCAACAAGGTACGTGCACGCGCCGGTATGCCCGATTGCCCTGCCGGACTCAACAAGGATGTAATGCGCAGTTACATACGTGATGAAAGACGATGGGAGTTTGCATTGGAACATCAGCGCTACTTCGATATTTTACGCTGGAGGATCGCAGACCAGGTTATTCCGCCGGTCGGTGGTGTAAAAGCCTTTACTAATCCAAGGGATTATCTATGGCCTTATCCGCAGAATGAAATGGACAATAACCCGGCGCTTAAAAGTCAGGGACAGAATACCGGCTGGCAATAACACGGTTTTTCATAAAATATTATTTAATCATTTTTATATTTTCTATGAAGCGCAGTTGGATAATTGTTTTGCTCGTTTGTACTGCCTGTAGTTTTACCGGTTCGGCACAGGTCGCCGATACTGCTACCTACCTGTCATCGATCAAACTGGAAATGCAAAAAAAATGGCCGGCCAACCGTACCATCAACCTGGTTTATCATGGTCATAGCGTGCCTTCGGGCTATTATACCCGAGGGGAAGTGCATACGCTGGGCTCCTACCCCTTCCTTGCTTTAAAACTGATCAAAGAAAAATATAAGTATGCAGTGATCAACACCATATTGACTTCAATTGGTGGAGAACAGTCGGAAAAGGGGCAGACCCGGTTCGACACTGCCGTATTGACTATGCGGCCAGATGTGATATTTATCGACTATGCTTTAAATGACCGGAATATCGGGTTGGAACGTGCCCGTTCGGCCTGGGCCAAAATGATCGAAGCTGCATTGAAAAAGAATATCAAGGTGGTATTGTTAACGCCCACACCTGACTCACGTGTGGATATACTGGCACCTGATAATATCCTGGAGCAGCATGCCCGGCAGATCAGGGAACTGGCGGCTACCTATCATGTAGCGCTGGTTGACAGTTATCTTTTGTTCAAACGACTGAAAGAGTCAGGCGAAGATCTTGAAAAGTACATGGCTCAAAACAATCATATCAATGAGCTCGGCCATCAACTCGTTGCGGCCGAGATTGCTAAATGGTTCAACTAAAGATTATACTATGAATTATACTGCGATATGTAAAAAGAGATTCATGCTGCTGATGGCATACTGCCTGGCGATCGGCACTCTTTATGCGCAACAGCGGCCCAATGTACTTTGGGTCGTAATCGAAGACACATCGCCGCAATTCATCGGCTGCTATGGCGATTCAAGTGCACGGACACCTGCCATCGACAAACTGGCTCGTGGCGGCGTACGTTTCGCCAATGCTTTCGCCACCGGAACGGTATGTTCTCCCAGTCGCTCGGCGATCATCACCGGAGCACGCACCTACGAAATGGGAACCGGTAACCACCGGAGCAATTATGCGATTCCTGCATTTATCAAGGGATTTCCCTCGTATTTGCGGCAGGCCGGTTATTATACCAGCAACAACAAGAAGACTGATTACAATACCTCCGCAGCTAAACGGTTGACCACAGAATCATGGGACGAAAGTTCCGGTGAAACAGGATGGTGGAACAGAAAACCAGGACAACCATTCTTTGCCGTTTTCAATTTTGATGATAGCCATCAATCGCGCACCATGACGAATCCTTACCAGCTATACACGAAACAGGTACTGGACGAATTACCGGCCGACCGCAAAGTGGCCGAGAAAGAAGTGCACGTACCTCCTTTTTTCAGGGACTCCGATTCAATGCGGAAACAATTGGCCAGGATCTATAACGGGATCAGCCTTGCCGACTATAAATTAGGAAAGATCATCGACCGGCTGGAAAACGATCATTTACTGGATAGCACTATTATCTTCTTCTATGCAGACCATGGCGAAGGAATGCCGCGTGCCAAAACCAATGGCATCGATCTTGGCTTCCGCGCACCATTGGTTATCTGGTTTCCGGAAATGTATAAAGGGTTATCACCGTGGGGCACTGGTGGCGTTGTAACAGCAGACCTTGTCAATTTTGCTGACTTTGCCCCCACCCTGCTGCAACTGGCAGGTACTCCTATACCCGAATATATGCATGGGCGTGCGCTGTTGGGTAAAGATGCAGCACCAGCACCAAAGCAAATGCTGTTGACAAGCGATGGCGCAGAAGGTGTAACTGAGTTATGCCGTACCATCACTGATGGCCGGTTCACCTATTCACGTGTGTTCATGCCTTTCATGCCCGAACTGTTTTATAAAAAATATTTCGACTACAGTGAGATTATGCAACAGATGCGAGCGGACCTCAAAAACAATTTACTCGACAACACACAGAAACATCTGTTTGAGACCCGGCAAACAGAATATTTATTCGACTACAATAACGATCCCTGGCAGTTGCACAACCTGGCGCAAGATCCGCAATACCAGTCCATGCTGGAAGAAATGCGGAAGAAAATGAAATCAGATATCATCCGGAACAGAGATGTGATGTTCCTCCCCGAATATGAGTTGGGCCAGATATCCAAAACAGGGACGCCTTATGAGTTCCGGCAGAATGATCTGGAATATCCTATCGCTGATATTTATCAGGCAGCAGCACTATCGGGAATTCGTACGAATAATGCATTAAAAAAGCAAGTGGAGCTATTGAAACATTCCAACCGGTTCGTCCGCTACTGGGCAGCCCTGGGATTGAAAAGCCAGGGAGAAGCAGTAAAAAAATATTCCCGCCAGTTGAAAGATGCGTTGAAGGATGAATACGCACCTGTGAAAATTGTGGTGGCTTCCGTTCTGTACGATCAAACCAGGGATGATATGGCCGGAAATATCCTGAAAGAGGTTATCGAAACAGGCAAGCCTTTTCTGACCCGTCTAGCTATACAAATGGTACAATACCAGCAAAACCGTGATGCGTTCGTTCCGGCAGTACAACAACTGTTGAACGAGATCGCACAAAAAAAGAAAGCCGCAGATGCCCGTGAGCCGGCAGAGTTGTTCATGTATAGTGTAAAAAATGTGCCCCTGAAATACGAAACATTCTGGTAATAGTTCCCGGAAGTACCAGTCAACCGGGAAACCTTTAAATATTAATAGTTTTAAAAACTTTTATTATGAAGCGATCATTACTAACAATCCTTGTAATGGCAATGATTCCATTTGTCCATGGCCAGGAGTTCCGCGAAACAATTGGCAACGTCACCACAACGCCAACTGCGATCGCGAGCTATACAGGTTTCGACAATAACGGCATACTTCAATTTTCAGGTACGGCTGACTTGCGTAATACAAATACATCGAATGGTTACTGGAATGCTTCGGGCACCGGTAATGTTTACTTGTCGAAGCAAAACGTTTATTTCCGTATCGACAACATCAACACCAATGGTATTGCTATGCCGGCTCTTGCTTTTGGTATTCGCAAAGCGGCGGCTGGCGACAACGGTTCCGAACTTGTTATTGAATACTCCGCTAACGGGGGATCATGGACCGCACTTTCAATGCCGCTTTTGCCGACCGGAACTGCCGATACATGGTATTACCGCGTGGTAACCGGGTTGCCACGGACCAGTTCCCTCAGCATCCGCTTTTCGAAAGCAGCCACGACCAATTTTTATTTTCTCGATGATATCGCAGTAAAGACCAAAACGAAGCTGTACGAGGATATCGTACCTACCACGCATATCTATAAAACGGCAGATACAGTGAATAACAAACTGGATATTTTCCTCCCTCCTGACCGACCGGGTTTGTCTCCGCTAGTACCGGCATTGATACTTTTTCATGGTGGGAGCTGGACCGGCGGCGATAAAAGCATGCTTTATAACCAGTGCCAGTACTTTGCGAAACGGGGCATTGTAACGGTTACCGCCAACTATCGCTTCAGAAATCTCGATTCAACCGGTCCTGCAGGTACACGGGAAATTTGTGTTCGCGATGCCAGGTCGGCTATCCGCTGGGTCAAGTTGAATGCTGCTACGTTTGGTATAGATACCAGCAAGATTATTCTGGGAGGAGGTTCGGCCGGCGGCCATTTGGCTACTATGGCTGCCGTCAATGAAGCAGACAATAATGACCCTACGGATGACCTGTCTGTATCTACCAATCCTCTGGCCCTCGTGTTGTTCAACCCGGCTTTTTCCCGCGCGGACGCTTATTCGCTACTTCCCTACAACTATATTCATGGCCAAAGTCCATCCGCAATAATGATGTTTGGCAGCGATGACAACTGGAAACGAGGTGGTGATATGCTGTATCAGTCTATGAAAGCACATCTCGGCACAACTGAATTATGGGTAGCTCAGGACCAGCCGCATGGATTTTTCAACTCTTCAAATTGGGTATTTCCCTGCAACCTGCTGGCGGATAACTTTCTCACATCGTTAAATCTGCTGCCGACGAATGGTTATTCTTTTCCTGTATCCACACCCGGCAGTTACCAGTTGCAATTACAAGCGCATAGTGCACATAGCGGAAGTTTTCGTGAAACAATGCAGGCAGCTGATTCCAATTTTACAGCGCAGGTTTATCGCTATGATAACCGGTTTGCCAACTCCAAACTTGTCTTCACCGGAAAAGCCAATGTCAATCATTCATCCCCATCTTCAGGCTATAACAATGCATCGGGCGGCAGCAATATTTCATTGGGCACCCAGCTCTCCTATTTCCAGGTAAGCGGTATCAATACCACCAACATTGCAGCCCCGGCTTTATCATTCGGTATCTACAAAGACCTCGATTCCAGTACTGCTTCGGACCTGGCCATCGAGTATGCTACTGACGGGTTGAACTGGCATCCGCTAACTTTTTCATTTTTGCCCGATACAACCAACAGCGCCCGGTGGCATTACCGCATTGTGCATGGATTGCCTCAATCAGGCTCATTGAGCATAC
Organism: Sphingobacteriales bacterium 44-61; assembly: GCA_001898405.1. Taxonomy (GTDB): domain Bacteria; phylum Bacteroidota; class Bacteroidia; order Chitinophagales; family Chitinophagaceae; genus Terrimonas_A. The sequence continues at coordinate 68,730 of MKTW01000012.1, read as the reverse complement.
GTTTCACCAAAAGTGCCGATGCGTCTTATTTGTACCTGGATGATATAGCAGTGAACGACAGCAGTGCATACGCTTCACTGCATATCCGGGGTGTGAAATGGCGCCAGTATTCGGCCGACGAGTTTCTTCAGGAAACGGTCGATTGGTGGCTGGCAAAACCTGCAGGCAGTACCAAGCCTGCAGTACTGGCCGCATTGGCTACCAAAGCTAATGCTGTTGTCTTCCGTGTAGACCGGTATGACCGGTTCAAATCGCCTCAGCAAACCAATTTCGATAAGGCGATGAATGATATAGTAGATGCCATTGTGAAAGCAAAAAACGGCAACGTTCCGCTGGATGTATACCTGTGGGGAAGACTATGGCTGGAACGTGATGGAGGCCCGAACTTTGCCAGTGTAGATGCAGGAGCCGAAGCGGTGAAAGATTGGTTCACGACGGTGCTCAACAAAGCTGATTCTGCCGGTGTGCTCGACCGTATTAAAGGTATTGCGTTAATTGAAACAAATTGCGACAGGATGTTTGACGTAAAAGATTATGCCAAACGTATCGCCGATAAATTCAATGCTAACTCAGCCTGGAATGACTCCAATGGCAATCCGTTCTTTCAAACGCGAACACTGATGGTGCCGGGTGCAGGTTTCGGCGCCGATTTCCGCAATGTGGATGACGACAATGGTGCTTTTTTCGAAGAGATGAGCAAACGATGTGCGCACTTTTCTTTTATCTACAAACTGATGCGCGGAACTCATGAAACAGTCACAGCAGGCGATTACAACAACGTTGTAGTGAATGGAGTTAACCGGACATGGGCCGATGACCTGGAAAAAAATGATGTTACCTTTTCTGTAACTGACCGCATGGCTTATCTCAACCATTTCGGATTAAGCGAACTCACTAACTATGTAAGCACGCATCGCGCCCGATATCCCGCCGCCTGTAATATTGTCTTCTGGGGAGATAAGTGGGACGGAATCAGTCAGACCCAGCCACTTACCCGGCAAGCTGTTCACAAATTGCTGGTAAAGAATGGCGGCGACAGCGCTGTGAATACCAATTATTTTTTTGACCTGGCTGCCTGTCCGTCGCCGAATACATCGGCACAGAAATTTTATCTGCTCGACAGCACCCTTTCACCCAACCAGGTTCCCGGATGGACAGGGATCTCTATCGAAAATGAGTGGGATGCATGGCCAACCGCCAGCGAGGGAACTATGCCTTTTTATGAAACTGCAGGCAATACACAAGGAGGCTTGCTCGCAAGACAAACCAGTGGCCTGTTCGACAATAAAAACCTGTTGTTGAATTTTGGAGGAACAGCCACTGTACAGAACACTGTTACTTCTACCGGTTACACGCAGGCATCGGGAGGAAGTGCATTCAAACTGAAAAACACGGCGTCTTATTTGCAGCTCAACAGTCTTAATACATCTTCACTTTCCGATGCGGGTGTTGGTTTCGGCATCTACAAAAGCGATAGTTTGAGCAATGGTCTTGGCCTGACAGTGAAATACTCAACGGATGGTAACAACTGGTCAGCGTTGACGCTTAACAGCCTGCCTACAGGCACTGGCACCGAAGGATGGTATTTCCGCGTGGCAGATGGACTGCCAGCTTCCACCTCTCTTCATCTCCGGTTCGAAGCAGACAGCACGGGAATCGATTCATTCCTGGTAGATGATATTATCGTTGACGATTTCAATTCGCTTCCTGCCGAATCGTTTGCTCGCAGAAGCTATCAAAAAATTATGACGGCAGCCGGATCGTTCGATGATAATAACGCTCAGTCGCTACTATGGAAAGTAGCTCCCAACCCAATAGACAGGCAGATTGTTCTTTACTGCCCTCCAGTAAAAAAAGCGCTGGCACTTATATTGAGCGATATGTCTGGCGCTACGCTATTGCAGCAACCGCTTGCCCCGGAAAGTACGCGTACGACACTGTCGCTCGAACATTTACATCTTACTGCAGGGGTTTACTGGCTAACTATACGGGGAGAAGGTATATTGGTGACAAAAAAACTGATCAAACTATAAACAGTTAGCAACAAAAGATTATGCTAAGTAGACAATTCATTTTTACTATCATTTTGCTATCATTTGCCGGCAGCAAAAGTTTTTCGCAACGGGTTTCGATTTCGCTGGCCGGCAATTGGGTAGTAAAATTGGATTCACTGGATGAGGGAATAAAGAATCAATGGTACCAGGAGTTTTCCGGGCGAACGATCCAATTACCCGGAACACTGGATGATGCGGGTATCGGGGCCACTCCCCTGCTCGATACTACCCAAATGAATAAGCCGGTGATGATCAGCCTCGCCCGGAAACACCGGTATATAGGTGCTGCATGGTATAGTCGTGAAATTACCGTTCCAGCAGGTTTTGCAGGCAAACAGGTGATAACATACCTGGAGCGTGTGATCTGGAAAACTGACCTATGGATAGATGGACGGAAGATCGGAAGCAACACAAGCCTTGTAGCAGGACAGGAATTTATTGTTGGCGACCTCAAACCAGGAAAGCATCGCATCACGTTGCGCATCGACAACCGTAAACAGTTTGAAACAAGCTACAAAGAACTTGCCCATGCGTATACGGACGGAACGCAGATCATCTGGAACGGTGTAATCGGCAGAATGGAATTAACCGGGGTGAATCCAACGTATATTACAGACTTGCAGGTTTACCAGGAAAAAACAGCAGGTGCCATTACTGTAAAAACAGCGATCAGTAAAAGTGATGATCAACCGGCGTTCCGGTTGCAGGCAACAGTGAAGGATCAGCGAGGGAAAACAATAGCAAGCGCAGAAAAATTGTATCAGTCTTCACCAGGAAACGATACGGCAACTATCTTACTGCCTGTAAAAAATATCCAACCCTGGGATGAGTTTAACCCCAGCTTGTACCAGGTAGAAGTAAAGCTAAAAAATGCTGACCGAAACAATGTGCTGGATCAGCAAACCCGCCGCTTTGGTTGGCGTAACCTGGAAGGAGATAAGGCCAGGCTCAAGCTGAATGGGCGACCGCTATTTCTCCGGGGCACGCTCGAGTGTGCTATATTCCCGTTGACCGGCTATCCGCCAATGGACAGGGCTGGCTGGACAAAGATCTTTACAACAGCGCGGCAGTATGGTTTGAATCATTTGCGTTTTCACTCCTGGTGCCCGCCAGAAGCGGCTTTCAGCGTAGCTGATTCACTTGGTTTTTACCTGCAAATTGAATTGCCCCTGTGGATACTGGATCTCGGCAAGGATAAACCCACGCTTGATTTCCTGTTATCGGAGGCTGCGCAAATACTGCGTCACTATGGTAATCATCCTTCGTTTTGCCTGTTCAGCATGGGTAATGAATTGCAGGGAGACTTCGAATGGTTGAAACAACTGGTAACAACGCTGAAAAACAAAGATCCAAGAAGACTGTATGCCACAACCAGTTTTACATTTGAAAAGGATCATGGTAAATGGCCCGAAAAAGAAGATGAGTTTTTTGTTACCCAGTGGACCAAATTTGGCTGGGTACGCGGGCAGGGCGTATTCAATGCACGCATACCGGATTTCTTTACTGATTATTCAAATAATGTAAAGGAGGCACCGGTTCCTTTTATCGTTCATGAAATTGGGCAATATTCAGTTTATCCCGGCATGAAGGAGATCGATAAATATACCGGTATTCTCGACCCCCTCAACTTCAAAACGATCCGCAATGATCTTCGGGAAAAAGGGATGCTGGATCTGGCCGACAGTTTTAAAATGGCCAGTGGCCGGCATGCAGCCAATCTTTACAAAGAAGAGATCGAACGCATCCTGAAAACGGATGGCATCAGCGGTTTTCAATTGCTGGACCTGCACGATTTTCCTGGTCAGGGAACAGCGCTTGTGGGGCTACTCGATGCATTTTGGGATTCGAAAGGCCTGATCGATCCCACACATTTCCGCCAGTTTTGCGGACCAGTGGTTCCCTTGCTTAGATTTGCAAAAGCAAGTTATACAAGTGATGAAGTTTTTACTGCAACTGCTGAAATCGCCAACTTCGGCGATCGCACGATTAACAAGACCGTCAACTGGAAAGTAGAAGATGCATCCGGCAAATTACTGCATCAGGCTTCCTTCAATCATGCGCCTATACAGGTCGGCAACAGAACAGCTCTCGGACAATTATCATTCCCGCTGCATTCAATTACAAAAGCCACACAACTTACAGTCTCTGTCGCCATTAATGGCACGCCTTATAAAAACGAGTGGAAGATATGGGTGTATCCGAAAAAGCTTTCAGATGATCCCAGGATGGTTGGTTTTACAACAAGCATTACAGAAGCTCTTTCCTGGCTGAAGGAAGGAAAATCTGTGGTACTGAGTCCGGACACAGCAAAGGTGAATGGCGTGCCGGGTCGCTATACTACTGTGTTCTGGAGTCCCGTGCATTTCCCCGATCAGCCGGGTTCGATGGGAATATTATGCGATCCGCGTCATCCTGCACTCAGTGATTTTCCAACTGACCGTTTTTCAAACTGGCAATGGTGGGACCTGGTTGCCCGTTCAAAATCAATTGTTCTTGATGACGCCGATACGACTACAATCCCGATCGTTCGCATCATCGATAATTTTTACAAAAACCGTAAAATGGCGACAGTCCTTGAGTTCAAAGTTGGGAACGGCAAACTGATCCTTTCTTCGATGGACATTCATTCGGATCTGGAGAACAGGCCAGCGGCCAGCCAGTTGCGATATAGCTTGCTGCGATATGCGGCAGGCAATAAATTTTCGCCTCAAAAAGCACTCACAGAATCAGCATTTCTGGATCTTTTCAAGCAATGACAATATGGGAACGCCAACTTTATCAATACGAAAAAAAATTCATCCGGCATCGTTGGTTGTCCTGTTATTGTTGTGCCCGGCATTTGCGATGCCTCAATCACCACAGGCGGAGTCATACCGGCTATCCCTGTCTCCCCAAAAAGAATATCAGACTATAGTTGGCTTTGGAGCCAGTGATGCCTGGCGTTGTGAATATGTAGGTAAAAATTGGCCACTTGCAAAAAAAGAAGCGATAGCTGATCTGTTATTCAGCAAGGATGCAACCAGTGCCGGAGCGCCCAAAGGCATTGGGCTGAGCATCTGGCGATTTTATATCGGGTCAGGCAGTGCCGAACAGGAAGAGAAAAGCGGAATTGCAGATGTGGACCGAAGAGCTCAATGCTTTCAGAATGCGGATGGATCCTATGACTGGTCGAAACAAGCGGGTCAGCAGTGGTTCCTGCAGGCTGCAAAAAAAAGGAATGTAGAAAAAATGCTTGCTTTCACCATTGCTCCCCCAGTGCATATTTCTGCCAACCAAAAAGCATATCCTTCCCCGAAAGACAGTCAAATGAATATCCTTCCAGGGAAGATGGCAGCCTATGCAAAATTTCTGGTTGATGTTTTAGCTTACTTCAACCGGCAGGGAATCCCGTTTGATTATATCAGCCCCGTCAACGAACCCCAATGGGATTGGAGTAAAGGGACCCAGGAAGGGGCAGGTGCCAGTAACCAGGAAATTTATGAGCTTACCAGGGAGCTGTCCAAAGAACTCGTTGCACAGCATTTATCTACCCGGATTGTTGTAGGTGAAGCGGGGCAATTACAACACCTGTACCAGGGAAAAGGTAAAGCAGAAAATCAGCTCGCTGCTTTCTGGGCACAGGGAAGCCCTGTTTCGATCAGAGACATTCCCCAGGTAGAAAAAGTGATTTCAGGACATAGTTACTTTACCACCTGGCCGTTCGATAAACTGATCAGTGTGAGAAAGCGCCTTGCTGAACATTTGTCTGCTACTCCTGCAGCACCATCGTTCTGGCAAACGGAGTTCTGTATTTTGGAACACGGTATCAATGATCATGGCATCCATGCCGGGCGAAAGCGCGACACGGGCATCAACACGGCATTGTATTATGCAAGAGTGATACACGCGGACCTGGTGGAAGCCAATGCAGCTTCCTGGCAATTTTGGACAGCACTAACTGATGCTGATTTCAAGGATGGGCTAATTTACCTGGACCGGGGTGTTGATGATTCTGGCAGGATATTATTGAACAGGGACCGGCTGCACGAAGACGGCTTTTTTCGTGCATCTAAAACACTTTGGGCATTGGGAAATTTTTCCCGCTTTATTCGCCCTGGGATGAAAAGAATTGAAGCCAGCTATACCTTGCCAACCCAAACGGCCGTGGCTGACAGCAATTTCCTGGTATCTGCTTACAAGGATGATAAAAATAAACTGGTAATCGTTGCTATTAATTACGCAGAGACTGAACGGACATTGCAATTGCCCGCTCAGGAATTTACATTTCCCGATTCGCAGGGTTTTGAGATATATACTACTTCCAGCAAAGAAAGTTTATCGAAAAGCAACAAGCGCAGTCATACGTTAACAATTGAGCCCAGATCGGTTGTTACAATAGTGGGGTGCCTGAAATAAGATCACCGACACGGCTGCTCCGTACGCCTACGCTGAAGCTTTGGCGAAAACGTACGAAGCCCGCCCAAAGTATTTCAATAATTTATTTACTCAGCAACCGTCTTTGCTAGGGGGACGTTTATAAATTATTTTACTATCTCGTTCTACATAGTCGCCCGATACTATAGGATATGAATACTTGGGCGCGTACGATACATTATGGCTTCTTATTATTATTTTGTCGTTAACTTTCAGGCTATGCAATTGCTGAAACTCATTAGGCTTTTCCGGCCCAAAACTGAGAATATAATCATTCCCATTAATCCTGGCCATTACTCCGAAACCTAATCGTGAGCCTGGTGGAAGGGAAAGAGAGGTTACAACAGCTTCCATATTGGTAAAAGCACTGGTATGCTTGCTTATTTTAGCAACACCGTCAAGCACTTTTTTACCTTCAGGAGACGCCTCCCATTGTTTGAAATTTATACCATCAGGGGTAGCCTCCCATTGTTTCAATCCGGCTTTCTTTTCAGCAGCAGAGAGCGGCTTTGGGGTTGATTTTTTAGGAGTGTCATTTTTGATTTCGCGATTAGCAAATACTAGTCCGCTTACCACAACCAGCGGTAAGATCAGCGCATAAATAACTTTTTTCATATTTTTTTGTTGGTTTAATTAACATAGATCTATCTCCTGGTAAAGCAGATCCGTTTAAAGTATTTCTTTTATTTTTCATAACCTTTTAAAGCAGGTGCAACAAAAGTACTTTGATCTCTTTCAGACTTAGGTGCCTGGATTGTAAATAAAAGTGTAACCTTTGTAAATAATATCTTGACATTATGTTTGATAGCCGAAATCTCCTGTCCGGGAAACGTAAGTACCTGTCTGGATTATTATTACTCCTGCTTATCTCTATAATCGGCCTGGCTTTCAGTATGGCTGGCAATGACGGCTATGATGTTGCCCGGAGAGAAATCTTACTCCGCCGGATCGGGCATGAAATACTATTACAGTCCGGCGACAGTACATCACGGGTACTTCCTGTAAAAAAGATAGCCGAAAATGAATACCAGGTCAGTTTTGAGAATGATCTTACTTTTCAACCCGATTCCCTGGTGAATATTACCCAGCGTTTGCTAGCCGGGGGGTCGCTCGCACGTGATTATGTTGTTAACGTACTGAACTGTGCAGATGCCAGTGTAGCTTATGGATATGCCATATCAAAAGATAAGAAAGATGATATTGTAGCCTGTTTAGGAAGGAGGCAACCCAAAGCATGTTACATGATCAACATTAAATTTAAACCAACGGCTATCACTACAGCAAAGGCTAAATATTTCCTGGGCGGCCTGGCATTTTTAGCATTGGTTGGGTTTATTTTTTGGAAACCTGTTAAGCAACAGAAGGCTTTAATCGATAATCAGGACACTGACCTGCCCCCTAGCCGGCATACGGATATGCTCACATTAGGGTCAATATCGTTTGACACAGAGGCCCGTAAGCTTATGATCAATGGAAAGACTATAGAGCTGACCAGGACTGAAACCCGTGTACTACGCATTTTCGCGATGTCTCCTAACGAGGTTATAGAGCGAAGCCAGCTACAAAAAGAGATATGGGAAGATGAAGGTGTTATTGTGGGACGCAGTCTGGATATGTTCATATCAAAACTCAGAAAAAAGCTGGAATTTGATCCGAACGTCAGGATTGTGGTTATACGTGGCAAAGGTTATAAGCTTGAAATTGGTACTTAAGAAGAACCATACTATCTGGCTTCATCCGTATGCCTACGCTTTGTGGCTGCCGTAGTAATATGAAGGCAGTAAAGCTTTAGCGGGCAATGTCGGGAGAAAGGGACAAATGTCGAACCAGTTTATAGATGATCTTAACAAAATAGCTGAAGCTTTTCTAACACTTCCGAGTATTACTCCATGCAGCGGAAGGCCGGCTTTTAATATCCCGGATAAGTTCTTTACTGTAAAGAAATCATATCCAGATAACATCTTTTCCCTTGTGTATTCCGAAAGTAAAAAGCAAAATCTGCCAGTCTGGTAAGCATATTTCAGGCGTTTGAGTGCTTACAAAATATTTAATAGACGTATAGCACAAAAAGAATAATCTTAACCTGAAAAGATTACTTAAAATATACAATAAGATCTTTATAGAATATTTAATTTTATTAATTGATAATTAACCCTTTACAATTTCTAATTGGGATTAACTAAAGCAGGAATACAATTGACCGAATTGCATATATTTGAGAGTCAGCTGTTATGCTATGACTACTCTAACTTTGAACAATGGATTACAATATTGAAGAATTGGATATTTCGAAACGAATGGATGAGTTAGGCTTGACATTTCCCGATAACTTAACATTCTTCCCAGAAAATTTTGACACCGCAAATGCCAAAAGCGATTTTGTTTTTACAGACAGTATGCTTGACTTGAGCAAGATATTTCGCCAAGACAATCGTATTTCGATTCCTGCATTAGGTCAGGCCACAGAACTCTATAGAAGCCGAAAGAGTGCAGATATTTATTTGCCAGCAATATTTTTTGGGCTTTCTCAAATCGCCGGAAATTCAACAATCGTATCGGTCTCGTTGAATGTTTTATCAAACTACATTTACGACCTATGCAAAGGAACTTCAGGAAAAAAGACGGCACATGTTGAATTGTATATAGAAACAAAGGAAAAGGGTAAAGTAAAAAAAATTAACTACAACGGTAGCGTTGAAGGATTAAAGGAATTAGACAAAATCATTAAAGCGATGAAATGAAAGCCTTTATAGAAAACCCCAACCTGCTAATCAAAGAGTTTAATGAAATGGCTGCCATTGCTCAAAAAAAGGCATTCATAACTATTGGCATTGAATTACAAAAGAAAGAAATTGAAACACTAAAAAATTATAGAGGCGAATTATGCGACTTAAAAAAGCAGTTTATTGAAAGAAACTTAGAGAATGAAGCTAATCTAATCTATTGTATTGACAACTCATTACTTGCAGTTCAATACGAACTGCAAATGCTTGTAAATATCAAAGAGGACAAAATGAGTGAGGCATGGGGGAATTTAGTGAGCGCACAAGTAACTTACGGGACTGTAGTAAGAAACTACCCTTTCAAATTTGAAACCGATAATGGTTATGTGGAACGGTTGGAGATGTATGAGAAATTACTTTTCCCAAAAATGCTTTTTGCAAGTGTTGGCGGTATTATTAAAAAGAGTAACTGTTCAATTTGTAAAGAACCTTATAGCAAATGTGAACACATAAAAGGACGCCTTTACAAAGGAGAACTTTGCGTTAGAGAAATCACTGAAATGGAACTTGAAGAAGGTTCTCTTGTAGACGCACCTGCAAACAAACATTGTAGGATGTTGAATATAAGCTATGACGGAAAAATTGTTGACCTTTTGACATTACGAGAAGAAGCACAAACAGCCAACATTGGCATTGCCAATAGTGGGGTTGGAAATTGAAGCAATCAACAGCGCTAATTCTGTTGTACTAGGGTTCGGGCACGACGAATATAAAATTCCCCATCGTCGGTAATACCTACTCGTTGGCAGACATTTTTTTGACATAGCATTCCACAGGTTGTGCAAAACTTCTTCTTTAAGATACTAAATAATTTAGGAAATTCGAAGAAACAATATTATCATGACTCCTCAAGAATATAAGAGACGTATTGATGAATACAATCGCAAGGTTAAACAGTATAATGACCAACAAAGGCGTAATATCGACAATTACAATCGTGAAGTAAAAAAGTACTACGACCAAGTCAACAAGAATATTAATGACTACAATCGTGAGGTGCAACGAGTTAATAATGAAAATAAAAGACGTATTGATAATTACAATAGCCAAGTTCGACAGTTCAATAATGCTCAAAGACAAAATCTAGCAAGAGCGATTCAAAAATTCAATCAGCCGAGCATATTAACCTATACCACAAAAACAGCTGTGTATAGAACGTCAGTTCAAACAGTTGAAAATCGGTACAACATACTTGAAAATTACAATCACCAAAATAATATTGAACGCTCTGAACTTTTGATAGACTTCCCAACGCAAGAGACAAATAATAGTATTCAACTGTACAATTCTGTAACTGGTAAAGATCAAGGCGAGTATATTAGGCCTGACACATTACAATTTACAGAAATTGAAGCAAAGCTCTACGGCGTTTCTTCTGAATTAGGTAAGCGATGGGCAGGTGCAATTTATTCTTTAAATCCCAATAACCCTGACGCATCACGTCACTTCTGTACAAGTGTTAGAGAAATATTTATCCAATTATTGAATATAAAGGCACCTGATGACAAAGTTCTATTAAGATTTCCGAATTGTGCTTTATATGAAGGTAAACCATCAAGAAGAGAGAAAATAAAATACCTGCTTTCTACAAAGTCAATAATTAATCAACCTATGGTTGAATTCATTGATGCAGATGTTGAAGAACTTTTATCATTTTTTAGGAATTTAAATGACGGGACTCATGGGAGTGCAGGAACTTTCAATGTTCAACAACTTCTCAAAATAAAAAAGAGAGCCGAAGATTCAATTTTATTTATAACTGCATTAAGCGACGACTAAAATGGCGGCCAACATTAGCCTTGCAAATAGTGGGGCTGGAAATTGAAGCAATCAAAAGTAGTAATTCTGCTGCACTGCGGCTCGGGGCTCGACGAACAAAGCTCAGCTTTAGCTCTCAATATTTAACTTTATCAAAAAACCAGGCAGAAGTTCCGAGCGAATATAAATTCCCCCACCCACCATCGGCAATATCTGCTCGTTATGTGCTCTTTTAAAGAGACACTCTACAAACTGGATTCTAACCGGCTCAATTCACTCCTTCACATCATTTTGAAAATTTAGAAACCAAAAGAACAAAATTGATTCAAACTAAAAAAGGCTTCAAGTTCGATGACTTGAAGCCTTTTTATTTTCTGTCGGGATGACTGGATTCGAACCAGCGACCCCGTCGTCCCGAACGACGTGCGCTACCGGGCTGCGCTACATCCCGAATTCCCCCGGAAAGAGTCCCAAAAATAACAGATTTTTCTCCATAAAAAGATTTTACCCCAACCCTCTCTCTTCCGGGATATTTGATTTTCGCAACCTATTGTTTCTTTTTTACTATTCCTCTCCTGTCCCTTCGTCTTAATTTTGTATCCGCTACCCGAAATAAAAAACTACAAATATGAACATGCAAAAACGCAAACTGGGAAATAGCGCCCTCGAAGTCTCTGCTTTAGGACTTGGCTGCATGGGTATGAGCTATGCCTATGGACCTGCTCCTGATAAAAAAGAAATGATCTCGCTTATACAGGCTGCTATAGAGCGCGGCATTAACTTTTTTGACACCGCTGAAGTTTATGGACCTTTTACAAATGAAGAGCTGGTGGGCGAAGCCCTTGCTCCTTTCCGCAATAAAGTAGTGATCGCTACCAAGTTCGGCTTTAAGCCCGCTGCTGATGGCAAATGGTCTGGGCTCGACAGCCGGCCTGCCCATATTAAAGAAGTAGTGGACGCTTCTTTAAAACGGCTTAAGACCGATGTGATCGATCTGCTGTATCAGCATCGCGTAGACCCTGATATTCCCATTGAAGAAGTAGCCGGTACGGTGAAAGACCTGATACAACAAGGCAAGGTCAAATACTTCGGGCTTTCAGAAGCCGGTGCAGACACAATCCGGAAAGCACATGCCGTGCAGCCCGTGACTGCCCTGCAAAGCGAATATTCACTTTGGTGGAGAACACCTGAAGAAAATATCATTCCTACCCTGGAAGAACTGGGAATTGGCTTTGTTCCATTCAGCCCGTTAGGAAGAGGTTTTCTTACAGGTAAAATTGATGAAAACACTGCGTTCGACAGCGCCGATTTCCGCAATACCCTTCCCCGTTTTTCGCCGGAAGCGCGCAAAGCAAATCAGGCATTGATTGAGTTGATCGGTATTATTGCCAAAAGCAAAAGCGCAACACCTGCACAAATCGCGCTGGCATGGCTGTTGGCACAAAAGCCATGGATCGTTCCGATCCCCGGCACTACCAAACTGAGCCGCCTGGAGGAAAATATCGGCGCTGTCAGTATTGAACTTACCCCGGAAGATCTTCAGGAAATCAATAATGCAGCCTCCCGCATTACGATACAGGGAAACAGATATCCTGAGCAATTGTCAAAGCTGGTAGGTAAATAAAGCGATGGGAGGTAAAAGAATTGTAACGGTATAAGACAAAGCAGACCGACCGGAGTTTTGCCGATATTTGCACCGGCTATGTTGATTTAAGCTGGCCTTATATATTCATGTCGATCAAACAAGCAATTGTTCTCGCCGGTGGTCTTGGTACCCGTCTCCGTGAAGCCGTACCAGATTTGCCCAAATGCATGGCACCTGTTGCCGGCCGCCCTTTTCTTTATCATGTGATCAATTACCTGCGCAGGCAGGGCATCACTTCTTTTATCTTTTCCCTGGGATATAAGCATGAAGTGATTGAACAATACCTGAAAGATGAGTTCCATACACTGGATTACCAATGCGTGATCGAAACAGAACCGCTGGGAACTGGCGGCGCCATCCAGCTGTCGTGCCGACATGCCAGTGAAAAACAGGTACTGGTTACAAATGGCGATACTCTTTTTAAAGTTAACCTTGCAGAACTGGCCTCTTTCCATAAAGCACAGAACGCTGATTGCACCCTTGCTTTAAAGCCAATGAAAAATTTTGACAGGTATGGGATGGTGGAAATAAATAAAAAAGGAATCGTAGAAAGTTTCAGGGAAAAACAATTCTATACTGATGGGCTGATCAATGGGGGTGTATACCTTTTAAATGTTGAATGTTTTCTTGCGCATTCATACCCGCTGAAATTTTCTTTTGAAAAAGACTACCTGGAGCAACAGGTGGAACAGGGAACTTTATCAGCGCAGGCGCAGGACGGGTACTTTATTGATATTGGTATTCCGGACGATTACAATAAAGCTCAATCTGATCTGAGAACTCCGCCACTCCATCTCAATGCTATTGACAAAAGCTGGACGCTTTTTCTTGATCGCGATGGCGTGATCAATGAAGATAAGCCCGGCAGTTATATTTTCAGCCCGGAAGAATTCATCTTTATGGAAGGCGCCCCTGCCCTGTTCAAAAAACTGGCAAAGACTTTCCGGCATACTATTGTTGCCACCAATCAGCGCGGTGTAGGCCGCGGACTGATGACGGAAGAAATGCTGTCTGTCATCCATCAGAAAATGACCGGTGCTATCCGGGATGCAGGCGGCAATATCGATGCTGTTTATTATGCTACATCCATACATAATAATGATGTGCAGCGAAAGCCCAATCCGGGCATGGCTTTGCAGGCAAAAAAAGATTTTCCCGATATTGACTTCAGCCGTTCCATCATGATCGGTAATAATATAAGCGATATGCAGTTTGGCAGAAGTGCAGGCATGTACACTGTTTTCCTGACCACCACTAACAAGGAAATACGTCTCCCCCATCCCGATATAGACCTCATATTTAACTCATTACACGATTTTGTCAAAGCTTTATGAGAGGCCATAAAATTTAATGCCGGTTTCGCCGTTATCAGCGGGCCGGGCAAGCCCCATTTAATACTGTAATTTTGCGATCATGAATAAAATAGCTGTGAAACTCGGATTATTGTTGCTCCTGTCATACACCAGCCAGGCGCAATTGATCAGCGCCGGCGACAAAAGGAAACTGAGGGAAAAGGAAGATACCCTGAAGGAATATGCCATGTACATGATCACTGATACCACTACGGCAGACCGTATGATATCCGACAGCATTTTTACCCGTACCCTGGTAAGGGCTTTACAGATAAAGAACTCTTTTTATTACCCTTTCGATTCCGTACAAGGTGTTTCCCGTCTTTATGCACCGGATTCCAGTTTCCGCATTTTCACCTGGAATATGCAGTTTGATGATTATTACTGCCGCCAGAAAGGCGCTATCCAGATGAGAACAAAAGATGGTTCTCTCAAATTGCTGCCCTTGCGGGATGTGTCTGAGTTTACCGACAAAGCAGAAGACTCTGCCCGTTCCCGCAGCAACTGGATCGGCGCGATCTATTATAATATTATCAAAACGCAATACAACAACAGGAACTATTACACTCTTTTTGGCATTGATTACAATACAGTGATGAGTACAAAAAAATGGGTGGAAGTGATGTATTTCGATCAAAAAGGTGAACCGGTGTTTGGCGGCCCTTTCTTTAGCTATGCGCAGGACAGCATTCCCCAACCCACAGCCTACCGCTTCAGCCTGGAATTCAAAAAAGATACCCGCGTTTTACTGAACTATATCAGTGATCTCGGTGTGATCCTCTCCGATCATTTGATTTCTGAAACGGATGAACCCGATCATAAATGGACCTATATCCCCGATGGCGACAATGAAGCCTTTAAATGGGAAGGAGGAAAATGGGTACATATCGATAAAGCATTTGACTACAAAGTTGACATGCGTGGTATAGACCCCTACCTGGGCAACCCTCCTGTAGAAGATCCATTGCTGGATAAAAATGGTAATACCAACCAGAAAAAACTGGAAGAGAAATCAGAAAAGAATAAAGCAAAAGAAAAACCGAAAACAGGAAATAATGGTGATTAAAATTCCTTAACATATCATTTATCCTGCTATCTATGGTAAATCTGCTCCGCTAAAATTATCTTTGCACGGAAGTACCATGCGGCAATTTTTCCGACATACTGTTCTATGGCTTATTGCACTGTCAATATTGAACACAAGTATTGACTTTGTTGATACTGACCGCGGGTCCGCTTCATCCTCTTCATCAACAAATACAGAATACAACGAGATTGAAAGTATCGCAGAATTTTTGCTGGACGAAACCACAGACCAAACGCTTCCCGATCAGAAAGGGAATGATGAACAGGGACTGTTGAAAAAGTCCGTCGCTTTTGATTTCTCCCTGCCTGAAAAGAAAATAAAGATCATTAATGATCCAACCGGAGCAGGCGGCAAACGCCTGAATGGAGAACAAAACCAATCCCATCTGCCTGCTGGTTTCACCGCCCTGTTTACTCCCCCTCCCGATAGAGCCTGATACGATAGCTGCTTCAGCTAAAGTTTATACTAACCAAACCGGTTTAACACATTAAGGGCATTGCCCCTATACACGCATGCCTGCTCCTTTCCAGGAAGGGCTGCCCCATTGTATAGACACTTCAATATTTTTCTGATGAAAAAATACCTATCGGTGATCCCGGCCATTGTGCTGTGCTTATCACTATCGGCTCAAAATACAGATACATTACACGTTTCATTGGAACAGGCAGAACAACTATTCCTTCAAAAAAACCTGTTGCTGCTCTCGCAACGCTACCAGGTGGATGCAGCAAAAGCCAATGAAATACAGCAGAAACTTTATAATAATCCCGTCATTTCTGCCGAACTGGCTGCTTATGGCGACAATCATAAATGGTTTGATATAGGCAATAAAGGCCAGAAAACATTTGGAATTGACCAGGTGATATCACTTGCTGCCAAACGTAATAAACGGGTCTTACTGGCAAGGGAACAAACCGCACAGGCCAATTTCGCTTTTTATGAATTGCTCCGTTCACTCAAATATGAGCTGCGGCAAAATTTCTATATAGTCGCTTATGCAGAAGAGCTCATAGCCCAGTACAACGAACAAATGCGGCAACTGCAGCAGATCATCAACGCTTATGATGTGCAGGCTGCCAAGGGAAATGTTCCTTTAAAAGACGCTGTGAGATTGAAAGGCGAATACATTCAGTTGAGTGCCGACCGCAATACTGTAGTAATGGATGCCATTACCGCCCGGCAAA
Source organism: Sphingobacteriales bacterium 44-61 (assembly GCA_001898405.1). GTDB lineage: Bacteria > Bacteroidota > Bacteroidia > Chitinophagales > Chitinophagaceae > Terrimonas_A. The sequence goes on along the minus strand of MKTW01000012.1, from coordinate 52,454 downwards.
CACTTCAATTGCTGATGGACACTACCGCATTTGTATCTCCCAACAAAATAAGCCTGGAATCGAAACCTCTGCCCGATCTCGCCATGCTTACCAGCATCGCACGTCAAAACCGTTCCGATCTGCAAATACAGCAAAGTCAGTTGAAGCAGGAGCAATTGAACTACAACTACCAGCGTGCGCTGGCTACGCCTGATCTTACCGTTGGAGCAGGATATGATCAGAATGGAAGTTATGTCAGCAACCTGTATTCTGTCCGCGCTGCTATAGACCTGCCTTTGTTCAACCGGAACCAGGGCAATATCAAAGCTGCAAAAGCACAGATCAAATCAGCAGAGCTCGCACTCGATTATAAGCAGAACGAAGTGGATAGAGAAGTAGCAGGTAGCGTGGCAAGGCTGGCGGAAGCGGAAAAAGAATACAAGGCTTCCGAACAAAGCTTTAATAAGGATTTCCCGGAAATGAACCGCAGCATGATTGAGAATTTCAATAAAGGGAATATTTCCCTGCTGGAGTTTGTTGATTTTTTCGAAAACTACAATGTGGCGATCCGGCAATTGAACCAATTACATAAACAAAGAAGGCTGGCCTGGGAAGACCTGGAATATACACTTGGCGCCCGCCTTTGATCTTCATCATCTATTTAAATAATACAGCTTATGAAATTCTTTATAATATCACTCTACAGCTTTCTGCTGGCTGTGCTGATCACGGCTTGCAGCCATCCGTCAAACAAAGAAACTGCAGACGGCAAATTCATTCTAACAGATACCATGCTCAACCGGATCAGCATTGACACTGCATTGACCAGGCCGGTCATGAATGAACTCCGTTTTTCCGGTAAGATCACACCGGAAGATAATAAGATGGCCAATATCTTTCCCATTGTAGCAGGCTATGTAACAAAACTGAATGTATCACTCGGCGATTATGTGAAGAAGGGCCAGGTAATGGCTGTGATCCGCAGCACGGATGTAGCCGATTTTGAAAAGCAACGCCGCGATGCAGAAACCGACCTGGTAGTGGCAAAGAAAAACCTGAAAGCCGCACAGGAATTGAACGAGTCTAAATTGAATACAGACAGGGATGTGGCGGCAGCACAAAAAGAGGTGGAATCTTCAGAAGCCGAACTGAACCGGGTAAAAGAGGTATTTAATATTTATCATGTAAATAAAGGTTCCTACTACAATGTGGTAGCGCCTATCAGTGGTTTTATCACGGATAAGAAGATCAACCCTGATATGCAATTGCCGGCGGGATTGAGCGAAAGCATTTTCACCATTGCCCAGATAGACGAAGTGTTCGTAACAGCAAATGTTTACGAAACCGATATCGCCAGGCTGCAATTGAATATGCCTGCAGAAGTGGAACTGCTTAGCTATCCCGGGAAAAAATTTTCCGGGAAAATAGATAAGATCCTGAATGTGCTGGACCCTGATACCAAAACACTCAAGATCCGCATCCGTTTGCCCAACCCCGGCTATGCACTCAAGCCTGAGATGGCAGCAACTGTCTTCATCCGCTATGAAGATGGCCAGCATTTGCCTGCTATCCCTGCAGAAGCTGTTGTGTTTGATAAAAGCAAGAACTACCTGATGATCTTTCACAGGAAGGACAGTATTGAGACCCGTGCTGTGGAGCCGCTGAAAACCACTGCCGGCAATACCTATGTGCTGGCCGGTTTACTGCCAGGTGAAAAAGTGATCGTCAAAAATGCTTTACTGGTATATGATGCATTGAACGACTAAACAGCATACGATGAGTGGAATTATCAAACATACACGGGTACGGTAACAGTGCCCTAAAAATATTTACATGAACAAGTTTATCCGAAATATTGTAGCGTTTTCGCTCAAGAACAAATTCTTCACCTTCTTCATGACCGGGGTGTTGATCATAGCGGGTATCGTCAGTTTTATCAAAACACCGATAGAAGCATTCCCCGATGTCACCAACACACAGATCATTATTGTATCGCAATGGCCTGGCCGGAGTGCTGAAGAGATCGAACGTTTTGTGACACGGCCAACTGAAGTAGCGATGAACAGTGTGCAGCGGAAAACCAATGTCCGCAGCATTACCATGTTTGGCCTGAGCGTGATGAAAATAATCTTTGAAGATGGAGTGGATGATTTTTTTGCCCGGCAACAGGTCAATAACCAGTTGCGTACGGTTAGTCTTCCCGATGGTGTTGATCCCGAAGTGCAGCCACCCTATGGCCCCACCGGTGAAATATTCCGGTATGTGTTAAAAAGCCCGGACCGGAACAGCCGGGATTTGCTGACAGTCCAAAACTGGACCATCGACCGGCAATTAAGATCAGTTGCAGGTGTTGCAGACGTGGTAGCTTTTGGCGGACAGGAAAAAATATACGAGATACAGGTTAATCCAACACAGTTACAGAAATATGATATCACGCCACTGGAAGTATACAATGCCGTATCCAAAAGCAACCTGAATGTTGGCGGGGATGTGATTGAAAGAAACAACCAGGCTTATGTGGTAAGAGGGATCGGTTTGCTCGACAAGCAAAGCGATATTGAAAATATCATCATTGACCAGAACCAGGATGCCCCGGTATTGGTAAAACATGTCGCCACCGTAAAAGAAAGTGCCTTACCACGTGTAGGGCAAACCGGGCTCAACAATGATGATGATGTGGTGGAAGGCATTGTGGTAATGCGGAAAGACGAAAATCCTTCTGAAGTGCTGGCCCGCGTTAAAAAGAAAGTAGCGGAACTAAACGAGAATATCCTGCCTGCCGATATCAAAATGGAAACCTTTTACGACAGGGACAACCTGATGGCTTATTGCACGGAGACCATCTCCCATAACGTGCTGGAAGGAATTGTGCTGGTAACGGTGATCGTGTTCCTGTTCATGGCCGATTGGAGAACGACGGTCATCGTCTCCATCATTATTCCTTTATCCCTGCTCTTTGCTTTTTTCTGCTTGCGGTTAAAGGGAATGACGGCCAACCTGATCTCACTCGGCGCAATAGATTTCGGGATCATCATTGACGGCGCCGTGGTAATGGTGGAAGGGATGTTTGTAGCACTCGCCCATTTATCGCACAAAGAAGGAATGGAGCGGTTCAACAAATTGTCAAAACTCGGCTTGCTGAAAAAGACAGGCGGCGAACTGGGCAAAGCAGTATTCTTTTCCAAAGTCATCATCATTACTGCCCTGCTTCCCATATTCACTTTCCAGAAAGTGGAAGGCAAAATGTTCTCTCCTCTTGCCTGGACGCTTGGGTTTGCCCTGCTTGGCGCATTGATCAATACTTTAACATTGGTGCCAGTACTTTGTTCCATATTACTACGGAAGAATGTAAGGGAGAAAGATAATTTCATTGTCCGATTTTTCAATAAAACAGTTGGTGGTGCATTTGCCTGGTGTTTCAGGAATAAACGTAAAAGCCTTATCACTGCATTTGCCGTAATGGGACTCACGTTTGCTTCAGCAAAATTCCTTGGCTCTGAATTTCTTCCCGAGCTGAATGAAGGCGCCCTATGGGTAACAGCAGAATTACCAATGAGCACTTCCCTCACTGAATCAATGAAGATCACCAAAACACTCCGGAGCAAACTGATGGAGTTTGAAGAAGTGAACGGTGTGCTGTCTCAAACCGGGCGAAGCAATGATGGCACTGATCCGAATGGGTTTGGTTTTGTTCAGTTCCAGGTAAACCTGAAACCGGCAAAGGAATGGAAAGTGAAAAGGACCAAGGACCAGTTAATAGAAGAAATGGATAAAGAACTCAGCCAGTTCCAGGGCATCACTTATAACTATTCCCAACCAGTGGTAGACAATGTAGCAGAAGCAGTGGCAGGTTTCAAAGCATCCAATGCAGTAAAGATATTCGGTGATGATCTTAATAAACTCGATGATCTGGCAGACCAGGTTTATCAAAACATCAAAAACATTCCCGGCATAAAGGATGCAGGCATTCTTAGGAATATCGGGCAGCCGGAGATCAGCGTACTCCTTGATGAAGAAAAAATGGCTTTATATGGAGTATCAACTGCCGATGCACAGGCAGTGATCGAAATGGCTATTGGCGGCAAAACGGCTACAGGGAAATATGAAGATGAAAAACGGTTTGATGTGCGTATCCGCTACAGTCCGGAATACAGGAAAGATGAAACCGATATCATGGCATTGATGGTACCTACCCTGAAAGGAGGTAAGATCCCGTTGAGCAGTATCGCGGAACTGAAAAAAATAACAGGTCCTGCATTCATTTACCGAGATGAGAATAAACGTTTCATTGGTGTGAAATTCACCGTCAGGGAAAGGGACCTGGGCAGTACCATTAAAGAAGCCATGGCTAAGGTGAATGCGACTATAAAACTACCCAAAGGGTATACGATTGCCTGGGCCGGTGAATTCGAGAACCAGGTAAGGGCGACCAACCAGCTGGCATTTGTGGTTCCGATCAGCCTTATTGCCATTTTCGTTTTACTGTTCATCACTTTTGGCAATGCAAAGGACGCGGGACTTATATTATTGAATGTTCCATTTGCCTTGATTGGCGGCATCCTGGCATTGCATATTACAGGCATCAACTTTGGCATATCAGCCGGCGTTGGTTTTATTGCTTTGTTTGGTATCTGCGTGCAGAATGGAGTGATCCTTATATCGGTGTTTCATCAGAACCTGCGGCAGAGGATGCCACTGGCAGATGCGATCAGGCAGGGAGTCACTTCCAGGATCCGGCCGGTGGTGATGACGGCGCTGATGGCAATGCTGGGGTTATTGCCCGCAGCTTTATCAACGGGTATCGGATCAGAAAGCCAGAAACCGTTGGCGGTAGCGATCATTGGAGGGTTGGTGACGGCAACTATTCTTACGTTGCTGGTGTTCCCGATCATGTTCTGGATCTTTTACAGGAGGTCTGAGAAAAATAGGATAATAAGCACAGCATCATAAACAGGTATCCCACAAAGACACGAAGACCACAAAGGATATTTCTTTGTGGTCTTCGTGTCTTTGTGGGATATAATCATTCAATACTAGTCATCTAATTTTAACACCGCGAGAAACGCTTCCTGCGGCACTTCCACATTGCCGATCTGCCTCATTCTCTTTTTACCTTCTTTCTGTTTTTCAAGAAGCTTACGTTTCCGGCTGATATCACCACCATAACATTTTGCGGTTACATCCTTACGCATCGCAGAGATATTTTCGCGGGCAATCACTTTTGCACCGATAGCTGCCTGGATCGCGATCTGGAATTGCTGGCGTGGCAACAATTCTTTCAGCTTCTCACATAATTTACGGCCAAAGTCCTGCGCCCTGCTGCGGTGGATCAGTGCACTCAACGCATCCACTTTATCACTATTAAGCAGGATATCCATTTTCACGATATCACTATCGCGGTAGCCGATCGGATGATAATCGAAAGAAGCATAACCGCGGGTCTGTGACTTTAATTTATCATAAAAATCAAATACGATCTCCGTCAACGGCATTTCAAAGATCAGTTCCACCCTTGTTGGGGTAAGATAGCTCTGGTTGATCAGAAGACCTCTTTTACCAAGGCAAAGCGTCATGATATTGCCGATATAATCCGGCTTGGTAATGATCTGTGCTTTGATAAAAGGTTCTTCAATACTTTCTGTTTTTACCGGGTCGGGAAATTCAGTAGGATTGTTTACCAGGATCGTTTCACCCTTGGTAGTATGTGCAATAAAACTTACGTTGGGAACAGTAGTGATCACTGTTTGATCAAACTCACGCTCCAGCCTTTCCTGTATGATCTCCATATGGAGCATGCCGAGAAAACCGCAACGGAAACCAAAACCGAGCGCCTGTGATGTTTCCAGTTCAAAAGTAAGCGAAGCATCGTTCAGCTGCAGCTTGTCCATGCAATCACGGAGTTCTTCAAACTCGTCTGTATTAACAGGGTAAATACCTGCGAATACCATGGGCTTTACTTCTTCAAAACCTTTGATCTGCTCAGGAGTAGGATTGGAAGCAAGCGTGATGGTATCCCCTACTTTTACTTCCTTGGCATTTTTGATCCCTGTGATGATATAACCTACATCACCGGCTTTCACTTCCTTTTTCTCTGTCATCTTGAGCTTCAGGATCCCGATCTCGTCAGCCTCATATTCCTGGCCGGTAGAAACGAATTTAACTTTATCCCCTTTGCGGATCGAACCATTCAGTATCCGGTAATAAACGATAATGCCTCTGAATGAATTGAACACACTGTCGAAGATCAGGGCTTGCAGTGGTGCATTTTCATCACCTTCAGGCGGTGGTATACGTTCAACGATTGCTTCCAGTACCTTGTCCACACCAAGACCGGTACGGCCGCTGGCATGCAAAATATCTTCCCGTTTGCAGCCAATAAGGTCAACGATCTGGTCTTCCACTTCCTCAACCATGGCTCCATCCATATCGATCTTATTGATCACAGGGATGATCTCCAGGTCATTTTCTATAGCGAGATAAAGATTGCTGATGGTTTGCGCCTGAATACCCTGAGTGGCGTCCACCAATAACAGGGCGCCTTCGCAGGCAGCCAGGGCACGGCTCACTTCATAACTGAAATCGACGTGACCGGGTGTATCGATCAGGTTCAAAGTGTATTCCTGTTTATCAGGGCCCTTATAATTGATCTGGATCGCATGGCTTTTAATGGTGATCCCCTTTTCCCTCTCCAGGTCCATATCATCCAGCACCTGGTCCATCATTTCCCGGTCGCTGATAGTATTAGTCATTTGTAACAACCTGTCTGCCAAGGTGGATTTACCATGATCAATATGGGCGATAATGCAAAAATTGCGGATATTCTTCATGTATAGTTTACCCGTTACCGCGCATAAGGCGGTTTTCGAGGGTGCAAAGGTAGTAAAAAAGAGTCAGGAGTCGGTAGTCCGCAACCTGGAGCCTGGCCTTAAATTATAAACAAACTTTCCTACATTAGTCTGCCCGGCTATCCCCAGCAAACATAATCCACGAACAGGTATTGATGAATTTATCCAAACAACAAACGCTGACACAGGCTACAAGAAAATGGCCGGTTTATTTACCGGTTGCGGGTATCATTTTATTTAGCCTGCTGTATATTATCGCTACCCTATTATATCCCGGGGGGTCGGATATCGACAGGCATGCAAAAGGTTTTAACTGGCTGCACAATTACTGGTGTGAACTGATGGCTTCTTATTCACAGAGCAACCAGCCCAATACAGCCAGGCCTCTGGCCATCTCTGCCATGTGTGTACTTGCGGTAAGCCTGGCCTTGATCTGGTTTTTTGTGCCTTCCCATCTTCCGCTTTCCAGGCCATTGCAGAAGTTTATTTCCCTGAGCGGTGTTCTTTCCATGATCATACTGTTCCTCCTGTTTTCATACGATCATGACAAAGTGATCAATACTGCTTCGGCACTTGGCTTTACGGCTATATTGCTGACATTAGCAGGGCTTTACCGCAAAAGAATGTTCCTGCTTTTTGCATTAGGTGTGATCGGGTTCCTGCTTGGATTTTTGAATACCTGGTTGTATTATTCCGGGCAGCGTTATTATCTGCCGGTGGTCCAAAAGATCACTTTCATCTTTTTTCTTGCCTGGTTTGTACTACTTCGGCTTCGCAACAAATGACCATCTTTTTTCCTGTGCATTCAATATCTCCTGCAAATGAGGTTTTACCAGGTCTTCCAGTTCACCGGCAGAAATGTCAAGTATATGAGGGTCGGCAACGAGATTGGACCAGGGTTTCCGTCCATCAAATGGATAAGCACCAAACACGACAACAGGCGTTCCTTTGAGAATGATGCTGTCTGTTCCTTTCAGTTTCCATTCATCCGCCCATTTATAGAGGAAGCGTGCATCATCTTCAAGCAAGCGGAGACAGGAATTTGATGCAGGATAACCGGGCAGCGCATATTGGTGCCAGCCAATGCCTGCTTTATTCTGGATATTAAAATTCCATTTCAATATCCACTCATCATTAAAGGTGCTGGTAGTTTCTTCCGCTTTCCAATTGGTAAAATAAAGCCCGGTTGGCGTGGGGTCTTTTTTCCGCCCCATATTGCTTGGACCGGCATACACGAGATTACCGTATTCATAAGCAGCAAATGCCTGCGCCGGGTAAGAGAAAAAAACGATCTTGCTGACATCATCCAGAGAGGGTAAATGCAAAGGAAAAGGAAGATAGTATACTATATCACCTGAAAGATCATTGGGTATAATTAAGGAGTCAAGGCTGGGAAGGTTGGCCATATCTACCCTGTTTACCACCATGATGATCTTTTGTTGAGCGCTGGTCAGGCTGTCTTTCTTTTTCCGGGACCATTCTTTAGCCCGTTCTGCATGATAACTGATCTTTTGAGCAGGTTTTTTCCACACAGGAGGGGCCGGCCTTTGAGGATGACTTGGTTCCTCTTTCTTTTTACGGGGCATATCACACTGAGCCAGTAATATTGCACCGGCAACTATGCTGATTATTACAGGGGTCAGCCTCATATTGCTTATTTTACCGGGTAAAGTGTAAGTTTCATGCCAATGAAGGAAGGACTGGCATATTAATTGGCTTTTTTAGAAAAACGTTTGTTATGATCCGGAAATTAAAATCAGGTGAATACCGCATATATTCACGGAAGAAAAACCCCAAAACAAACAAGCGCCGCAACCTGGGAACGTTCAGCAGCCTGGAAGAAGCGAAGAAGCATGAAAGGGAGATACAATATTTTAAACATCATTGATCAAAGAATAAAATATGAAAGGTTGGCTAAAGACGCTTATTGCCGGTTATGCCGGATATAAATGGGGAGGCGGATGCTTCGGATTTCTCGTTGTGTTCGCGATCGTTTATTTTTTGTTGGGTCACTGTTGAAAATAATCCCCACCTTGTTAAAGAAGGCTATTCCTGTTGCCCGGATGCCTAACTCTCTACGATATCTTTTACCTGGTACCAGAATGCATCCAGTGCTACCATTCTTGGCTTCAGGAAAGAAATGATCGCAGGCCAGTCGGCCTTGTTGAAGATATTTATGCCTGGCATACGTGTGCCAATGCGGCTGAAAAGCTTGCCATCTTCATCATAACTATCAGGCTCCCATTCCCAGTCTTCACCCGTTTCCTGTATAAGTATTGACCTGAGCAACTGCAATTGCTCAAAATAATGCTGGCGTAATTCATTGTCGGGATGGGAAAGTTCGATAGCAATAGAAGCCATTTTATTATTGGCATCCATACGGAAGTAGATATGCTTGATACCGGTTTTATAATTAAGCCAGTTTACCGGCTCACCGTCTGCACCTCGTAAAGGGCGCATATATAATCCAAGGCTGGTCCAGAAATCTTTACGGATCAAAGAGGCTTCCTGCTTGCTGTACATGGCGCAAAGGTAATGGGGCAAAAAACAAAAAGCGGTCCGGTACATCGGATCGCTTTTAAAGCCAGGAAACCTGGCAATTTTTTATTCCGGCTAACTTACAACAACAACAGGTACAGAGTAAAGACAGTAGCAAAAAGTACGTAACGGAATACTTTGACAACTAAACTGGTTTTTATCATACCATTGAATTTGTCACAAAATACATCGCAGGCAAAGGCTTTGCAATAGTAGTTTAACAGGGAAAATCTACCGGGGAGAAATAGGGCTTGCTGTAAAAACAAATCTCAATAAATTGATTACCAATAAGTAATAAATAATTGTCATAGCGGAAAAATCCGTGGCTATTACGCTACTCCGGGCATTTATCCCCAAAAAATAATTGCTTTCTCCAACCTCGTAATCGAAAATAAAGCATCGAATACGGGTTATCTATTACCATTATATTACCTCTCTCTAACTCTCTCATAATCCCCTACTTTTGTGCAAAACAGTATTACCTATGTTCCGGTTGACGATTCTGATTATTTCGTTCTTTCTTTTTTGTAGCAACTCGATTTTTGCCCAGCCCCTTCAAAGGCCCAAGCTGGTAGTTGGCATAGTAGTGGACCAGATGCGCTGGGATTATCTCTACCGCTATTATGACCGTTATTCTCCCGATGGTTTCAAGCGTATGCTGAACCAGGGTTTCAATTGCGAGAACACTTTTATTCCTTACACGCCTACCTATACTGCTGCAGGCCACACAGCTGTTTATACCGGCAGCGTGCCTGCCATTAACGGCATCATCGGCAACAGCTGGTACCGCCGTGACCTGAAAAGGTCGTGGTATTGCGCAGAAGATACCACCGTGAATACTGTTGGAAGCAATTCCACAGCCGGAAAAATGTCGCCCAGGAATATGTGGACCACCACTATCACGGATGAATTGCGGCTGGCCACCAATTTCAACAGCAAAACCATTGGTATTGCCCTGAAAGACCGTGGCGCCATTTTACCTGCAGGCCATTCAGCGAATGCTGCTTACTGGTTCGACAACAGCAGTGGCGGCTGGATCACGAGTACTTATTATATGAATGACCTGCCTGCCTGGGTAAAAAAGATCAATGATAAAAAACTGCCTGATCAATATCTCCAGCAAAACTGGAACACGCTTTATCCTATCAATACTTACAAACAAAGCACGGCAGACGATAAATCCTACGAGTCGAATTTGCGCGGAGAGGATAATACTTTCCCTCATCTCACCGCTTCCATTACCAAGGATAAGTATGAAACATTCCGTACTACACCTTATGGCAACACTTACACTTTTGAAATGGCCAAAGCTGCTGTGGATGGTGAACAACTGGGGCAAAGAGGTGCTACTGATTTTCTTACTGTCAGCTTCTCTTCTACCGATTATGTTGGTCATGCTTTTGGTCCTAACTCTATTGAAGCGGAAGATGTGTATCTGCGATTGGATAAAGAAATGGGGGCATTCTTCAACTTCCTCGATGCCAAACTGGGTAAAGGCCAGTATCTCGTTTTCCTTACAGCCGATCATGGTGCGGCCCATGTACCTGAATTCATGAAGGAAAACAGGATCCCTGCCGGTGCATTTGACGATGCGGAGATCAGGAAATGGCTGAATGAAAATGCCGAAAAGAAATTCGGTGTAAAAAATGCGATCGAGCAGGTGATGAACTACCAGCTTTACCTGAATTATTCTGCACTGGAAGCAAACAAAGTGGAACAGGACGATTTTAAAAAATGGGCGATCAAAGAGCTCCGCCAGCATCCTGCTATCATGAGCGCATTCGACCTGCACGAGCTTGCTGAAACCACTCTGCCCAATACCATTAAAGAAAGGGTAAACAATGGTTATAACCAAAAACTGAGCGGCGATATACAATTCGTCTTCATGCCGCAATGGTTCGACGGCGGATATAAAGGCACCACCCATGGTACCTGGAATCCTTATGACGCACATATTCCCATGCTGTGGTTTGGCTGGAAAGTAAAACCCGGCAAAACCAACCGTGAAACATATATGACGGATATTGCTCCAACAGTTGCAGCTCTCCTGCATATCCAAATGCCCAATGGCACGGTTGGCCATGTTGTAGAAGAACTGACAAAATAAAAACGGCCCAGTAAAACCAATAATGATGGAACTGAAAGAACAATTCGAAAAAGCAGTTGCCGATAGTAAAACGCTGTCTGAAAAACCTGGCAATGATATCTTATTGCAATTATATTCTCTCTATAAACAGGCTACAGAAGGAGATGTAAATACTGATCCGCCTTCCAACCCATTTGATTTTGTGAACAAAGCCAAGCATGAAGCATGGTCTGGTTTAAAAGGAAAGACGAAGGAAGGGGCAATGGAAGAGTATGTGGCACTGGTTGCAAAGTTGAAGAGTACTTAAGGAAAGGCATTGTTCGTTGGCCGATAGCCGGTTTGTGTATCGGCCAACGAACAACATTTACTTCGGAAAAATGGATACCGGCATAATAAATTCAAACACCGTCTCCCCTTTCCTTCCTGTATAAAAATCCTTGTCGAGCAAATGACTGACACGGAATCCAAAGCTCAGTTCATACTGGTTCCACCATTTGGTGTCAAAGAATAATTCTCCGCCAACACTTCGCTGGTTGGCGGTTGCTGTTTTATCTCTTGAATACACTTTAGTGAGGTCATAAAACCCATTACCACGGATACGCTTCAGGTATAAAATATTGGCAAATCCCCAATCCGGATACCACAAGGGGAAATGATAATTCAGGGAAGTACGCCACATCCGTGCAAAGTATGCTTCATTATATCCCCGGGAATAAGCCATACGATTGCTAAAGAGTGTATTCAACGTATCTGTTTCCTGGTAGCCCCCGGTCACAACAATACTGTGTGCAGGAAGAAACCCGGGCAGGTACAGCGAAGCGCCACCCAGCCAGTGCCAGCTATCATATTTGCTGATCGCATACCGGTATTCAGCAGACAGGCTGTATCCCAACCTGGGGAAAATATGTTGCGGGGCCGCTTCCACCTGCTGCGCCCATTGCAGGTAATGATGGAGATAACTGAAATTGTTTTGTACGAATGAATCCTTATAAAGACCCTTGTTGAAATCGTTGCGGTAGAAATAATTGGTGCCGGCCACGAATTGCTTATGCGTCCGCCCGCTTGTCCAGCTTAAAGGAATGCTTAACCCAACCCTTGAATCAAGCTGTGCCCACTGTTTTAGTTTATTACCAACGGCTACGCTCTTGTTGAATGTGTATTGCGAGCCGATGCTGAGATAAGGAAACCATTGACCGAATGTAGCACTTGCTCCCACCGCACTTGTACGGTCATTCTCGTTATATAAATAATACAGTTGTGTTTCCAGCGTGTTCAATACATTTTGTCCATACAGCGAAAAAGTGAATTCAGGATCTTCATAATACGGACGCCAGCTATGAAAATTGAACAGCCTGGTGCCTTTCCTGTACTTGCTGCTGGAGAAATATCGCAAAGGCAATTCACCTCCGGGCACCACTTCTTTTATATCACTGGCGTGCGCTACCGGGTAAGCCGGTTGCAGGGTCTGTATTTCCAATGGCGTTATCAACTCGCGGTTAAGCGAAGCTTCATCTGCCTGCTGCAACTGAAAGCCTTCGGCAGTAAAAGATGACCAGGCCAGCCTGCCTTCTGCCGCGTTAGCGAAATAATCGCCGAGAGGCCAGTTACTGACTCGATATATCTGCTTATCCTTCCAATCGATACAGAATACATTATCATTTCCCTTGTATGATGCAGAAAAGTATACAGTGCCGTTATTTACCCAGGGGAAACCGATCACATTGAAGGAAGGCGGTGTCAGCCTTACTGTGCTGCCGTTTGATAAACTGGAAACAGCCAGGGCCATTCTGCCATCAGTCAGCCTCACGGCTGAAATAACCGAATCTTCAGACATGAATTTGGGATCAGTGAACAAACCGATATCTGCTGCGCTGATCGCCGATTGTTTTTGACCGGTAGCCGCATCCAGTACATGCAATTCACTACGCCCCTTCAGACCCGTATACACTGCCACCACTTTAAGCCCTGAAGGCGAAATATCAGGTGAGAAATATTTTGTTTTATGGGTGATCGTTTGCTGTTGCTTACTATGTATGTCCAGCACTTTGATGACGCTGTAATCCCTCCATCTCCAGCGCGGGTCATTTTCATATGCAGCATACACGATCTTGCCATTGCGGTAGGCAAACTGATCGTTTATTGCAATATCTCTTGTCCTCAACCGGTGTTCACCCTGCTGATCTTTGATGAAAAAAGCCGGCCGCTTATTATAAGCCGTCTTTAAATACAGCAAAGAGTCCGGTGAAAGAACATAAGGATACAAGTGATCCGTCACCACTTTTTTATTCACCGGCAAAACCGCTGCGGGCAACTGGCTATAGCCTGTATCTTTTTTATAATAATTAAATGCTGCCTCCCTGAATGCCGGATAAGACATTCCGCTATACTTCTCTATTGCTTTCTGAAAAGGATAAAACAAACCTTTATAAGACGTAGCATCATGCGTCACTTTGGCCCAGAAATCAAGCCCGTATTTTTCATACCCGTAATTCACCAGCAGGTAGCCAAGGTTATAATGGTCAGGAACATAGTCCTTCAATGATCCATTGCGCAGTTTCATCCATGAATATTGCTTGCCGCCCTGCCAAAGCGCCGGGTAGGCATTCAGGAACAAAGGCAATCGCCCCCTTCCCTGCTTCGAGAGCACGGTTTCATTATACACGGCATCACCTTCATAAAACCAATCCGGCACTGAGGCATTCACTGCCAGGGCAAACCCTTCTTCGCCAAACAAATAATAAAATGCTTTACTGATGCCATTGCGGAAATTATTGAACTGCTCCACATGCCTGAATTCATGTATTGCCAGTTGATCTGTCCATGATAAACTGCCCAGGTTGAAATTATTCAGTGAAGGGGTTAAATAGAATTCACTTCTGTAAGGGCCCAGGCCAACATAACCATTTGCAATCGTGGTCTGGTTTTGCAACACGATATTGATCTTATGTATTTGCCTGCCCAATGAAGCCGGGGCCTGTGATGCCTGGTAATGCGCCAGCAATGCCACCCGCTGTGCCTGACTGTCGAGCCCGGCAGGGTAAATGATCCGGGCCGTATCGGTATTGATCTGTCTCCATTCCACTCCCGGGGGCGTGCCGCCAAAACGCTGCGCCTGCAGCGAAGCTGAAATGGAGAAGATCAGAATGCAGGCAAGTAATAACCTGTGCATGAAAAGATTTTATCTGGAAGATAGGAAGTTTATGACTTGCTGTTTATTCCTTGTATATCTTCACCGTTCTTTCACCGCCCTCCTTCACAAATCCCCTGTACATTCCTTCTGTACAAAATGGCATGGCGATATTGCCATCCTTGTCCACTGCAATCAAACCACCGTCTCCACCCAATGCAGGCAATTGTTTCATCACCATTTCATCGGAGGCTGCTTTCAGGGTCATTTTTCCATATTGCATCATATCGCTGATGCTTTTGGCCATTACCAGGCGGATAAAGAATTCGCCCCAGCCGGTGCCGCTGATGGCTACTGTTTTGTTATTCGCATAAGTGCCGGCACCGATGATAGGCGCATCACCAATGCGGCCGAATTTTTTATTGGTCATACCGCCTGTGCTGGTAGCTGCTGCAAGATTGCCATGCTGGTCGAGCGCAACCGCACCCACTGTTCCGTATTTATAATCCTTATTCTCCGGCTGTTTCAATGCTCCCGGCTGGTTTGCCTTGAGCGAGTCTTCCCTTTTAGCACGCTGCAAACCTTTCCAACGTTCTTCTGTGTAGAAATAAGAAGGGTCAACTATTTCAAGCCCCTGCTGTGCAGCGAATTTCTCTGCACCCTTTCCTGCCATCATCACATGTGGGCTTTTTTCCATTACGGCACGGGCGGCTGTGATAGGATTGCGGATAGTGGTAACACCGGCCACAGAACCTGCAGCCAGGGTTTGCCCGTTCATGATCGCGGCGTCCAGCTCATTTTTTCCTTCATTGGTGAATACCGCACCCTTTCCGGCATTGAACAGGGGATTATCTTCCAGGTAGCGGACAGTTGCTTCCACCGCATCGAGTGCAGTGCCTCCTTTTTGCAAAACAGCCTGCCCTTTTTCCAGCGCAGCATTCAGGGATTCGGTATAGGCTTTTTCCTTTTCAGGGGTCATCTGGCTTTTGAGAATGGTGCCGGCACCACCATGGATCACCAGCACATATTTGTTCCCGGGAGCCGTATTGGCCTGCGCAATCACCAGTTTTTCGAAAAAGAAAAGTGAAAAAAGAAGAAGAAGCTTTTTCATCTGCAGTTTTTGGAGCAATTTACTGGAAGTTCTCGCAAAATCTGTCTTTCATCAAACCTTTGCTGAATTTCCGGGTCTACCAAAGGATTAAACATTAAATGTGTACCAAATTTGCCCTGAGGCCGTGATTGCGTATTTTTACACTTTTTAAATTGAGGGATACCTGAAAAGATTTAAAAAAATAGTCGGCTGGGTATTTCTGTCATTGCTGTTACTGGTACTGGCGGCCTGGCTTTTTATTCAAACACCCTTCGGGCAGAACTGGATCGTGGGAAAGGTGACCAAGCGGCTCTCCAAAGATCTCCATGCCAGAGTCGAGATCAAAAAAGTTGATTTTTCCCTTTTCAATAATATGCACCTGCAGGGTGTGCTGGTAGAAGATCAGCACCAGGATACTTTATTGTATGCCGGTGAAGTAAGAGTACGTATTACCGACTGGTTTTTCTTCAAAAAAAATATCGAGCTGAAATATATCGGGCTTTCAGATGCAGTTATCCAAATGCAACGCACCGATTCTGTTTGGAACCACCAGTTCCTGATCGATTATTTCACCTCTCCTTCTTCCGGTAAATCGGAAGGCAGCACTCAACTGAACCTGAAACAGATCGACTTTAAAAATATTTCTTTTGTAAAAAAAGATGCATGGCTGGGTCAGGATATGACCGTACGGCTGTCTTCTTTTTCCCTGAGTGCAGATGATATAAACCTGTCGAAAAGAACAATCAGCCTTGGCTCGCTCCATATTGTCGACCCTTATTTCAGCTTATATAATTATCCCCGCCGCAAACCGGCCCCGGCGGACAGCAGCCAGGCATCTCCCAAAGCTTCCCTCACCGACTCCACCCTGAAATGGAACAGTGCAGGATGGGTGATCGAGGCAGATAAACTGGAAATCACCAATGGCACATTTAAAACCGGCAGCTCTACAGCTTCAGCACCCGAGGCCGGGGTTTTTGATGGAAAGAATATTGAATTTGCAAAAATCAATACCAGCTTCACAGGTCTTCGCTGGGAAAAAGATACCATCACGGCTTTACTCAACCTGCAAACCAGGGAACGCAGCGGGTTTGAAGTGAAGGATATGGTGGCGAATGTAAAAGTCACCCCGCAGGAAATGAGTTTTGACAAACTCAATATTAAGACCAACAACAGCATTATCCGCGATCATTTCAGCATGCACTTCACCCGGATCAGCGACCTGGATGATTTTATCCATGCTGTAAAAATGCAGGGCCGCTTTAATAATTCGGAGATTGACAGTGATGATATCGCTTTTTTCGCCCCTGCCATGAAGACCTGGAAAAAGAATATCACGCTGAAAGGTGTGATCCGCGGTGCAGTGGATGATCTCTATGGCCGCAACCTCGTTATACAGGCTGGCAATAATACATTGCTCAACGGAGATATCAGCATGACCGGCCTCCCGGATATCAACCAGACCTTTATTGATTTCAAGGCAAATGATTTCAGGACAACCTACAATGATGCAGTAGCCTTTGTACCCGCCATCCGTGACGTTACACAACCTGATCTCCGCAAGCTGCAGTTCATTCGTTTCAATGGAAACTTTACAGGGTTTATACGCGACTTCGTAACATTCGGTACCATTCAAACCAATCTCGGCATTCTTACCAGCGACCTTAACATGAAACTGCCTGCAAAGCAGCAACCGATCTATTCTGGGACCATTGCTACCGACTATTTTAAACTGGGCGATTTCCTGGGAGACAGTAAGATCGGCATTGTAGCACTTAACGGGTCAGTAAAAGGAAAAGGGTTCAATATAAAAACACTGCAAACAGATATAGACGGCAAGATCCGCTTTGCTGATTACAATGGCTACCGCTACAACAATATCGTGCTGAAAGGCAAGCTGGATAAAAAACGATTTGACGGGCAGGCATCCATTGATGATCCTGAAGCGCAACTGACACTGAATGGCATCATCGATTTCAATAATGCAGAGGAGCCTACTTTCAATTTCCTCGCAGAAGTACAAAAAGCCAATCTCAAAAAACTGAACCTGACCCATGATGATCTTGCCTTTGCCGGTAAGTTCAATCTCGATTTCACCGGTAACAGCATTGATAATTTCCTTGGGCATGCCAGCATCACCGATGCCTCTTTATCCAAAGACGGCAACCCGCTCCCCTTCGATTCACTCATCGTTTCATCCGAATACATCAACGGAATAAAAACGCTTACAGCCCGTTCCAATGAATTTGAGGCAGACATTGCAGGTAACTTCAGTATCCTTGATCTGCCCGATGCATTTAAGCTATTCCTGAACAAATATTATCCGGCCTATGTGCAACCGCCAAGCAAATTGCCGGAAAATGATTCACTTACTTTCAATATCACTACCAAGTATATCGATCAGTATATAAAACTGATCGATAGCAGCCTTGCCGGTTTTGACAACAGCCATATCTATGGTAATGTACACACTGGCAACAATCAGCTTAACCTTAATGCGGAAATACCACAGTTCAAATACCAGAAATACAATTTTGATGATTTCCGGTTAACGGCCAAAGGCACAGCAGACAGTCTTTCAGTGTTTGGCTCAGTTACCAATATCAATGTCAGCGACAGCCTTAATATACCGTTGGCAATCTTCCGCGTGGAAGCACACAATGATACATCGCTGGTGAAATTATATACAGGGGCCAACCAGGCTATTAACCGCGCCAATATCAATGCGCGCGTATTGACGTTCGACAATGGCGTGAAAATAGAGATGCAGCCGTCTTCTTTTGTGGTGAACAGTAAAACCTGGACCATCGAGGAGAATGGAGAACTGGAATTCCGGAATAATATACCGGCCAGTGGTCAACTGGTGCTCCGGGAGAGCAACCAGGAAGTGAGGATGAGGACCAAGCCTTCTGAAACCGGCGATTGGAATGATCTGCTGGTGGAACTGAAAAAGATCAACGTTGGTGATTTCGCTCCCTTCTTTATGCCGCATAACAGGCTGGAAGGCCTTGTTTCAGGTAATATACTGGTAGAAGACCCGATGGACAATATGTATATCTCTTCCAAAGATATAGTGGCGGAGAGTGTCCGGCTCGATAATGATTCCATCGGGAATGTGACCGCAAGCCTTTCTTATGAAAACAAAACAAAGGAGCTGAAAGTAAATGGCAATACGGTCAATGTCGACAATAACCTGGCATTCGATGTCAATCTTTTCCTGAGCACTCCGGAGGAGCAACAAAAAAATCAGATCGCCTTAAAAGCAAACCATTTCCAGCTAAGCATACTCGAACGTTTTTTAGGCACGCTGTTCACCAATATCTCGGGATATGTTACCGGCGACTTCACGTTGCATGGCGAGCTCAGCAAATTACAGATCACCGGCAAAGGGCGATTACAGGATGCGGGCATGAAAGTTATTTTCACCCAATGCTTTTATAAGATCCAAGACACTGACCTGGAACTAAAACCTACGGAAATTGATCTGAGCGGTATAGTGCTGAAAGATACAGTTACAGGCAACCCTGTATACCTCACCGGCACCATCCAGCACAATGCCTTCAAGGATATGTTCTTTGACCTCACTGTGTCAACCCGCAAACCCAATACCACGGGGCCTGAAAACAACCGCCCTATCCTTGTACTGAATACATCGTATAATGATAACCAGCAATTCTATGGCAGGGTAAAAGGTACAGGCTCCTTCTCTTTGTCAGGCCCGCAATCGGAGCTCTTTATGAAGATCGATGCCATTGCCTCCACCAGCGATAGCAGTGTGGTCACCATCCCATCGTCCAAAGCACGGGAATCGGGCATTGCTGATTTCCTGGTAGAAAGGAAATACGGACGGGAAATGAGCGATAGCAGCCTCAACACAGGTGCAGGCAATATCACTTATGATGTGGACCTGACGGCCAACCCCATGGTGACAGTGAAAGTGATCCTGGACGATCTGACCGGTGATAAAATAGAAGGCAGGGGATCTGGTTCATTGAACATACATTCCGGCACCACGGAAAAATTGAGTATGCGCGGCAGCTTCGACATTGAAGAAGGAAGTTATCTTTTCACCTTCCAGTCGTTCTTCAAAAAACCGTTCGTGATCAAAAAAGGCTCCGTCAATAATATTTCCTGGAGTGGAGACCCTTACGATGCCAAGATCAAATTTGAAGCAATGTACACCGCAGAGAACGTGAGTTTTGCTCCGCTTGCAAGTGCATTGAATTTTGATAATGCTTACGCAAGATTAAGGGAAGATGTGTATGTGATCGTTGATCTTTCCGGCGACCTGTTTTCGCCCGACTTTAAATTCACCCTGGAATTCCCTCCGAACAGTAAAGTGAACAGTGATTTTTCCGTGGCTTCCAATATTGAGCAAATGGAGAAGAACGAGAATGAGATCAATCGCCAGGTCACTTACCTCATCGTGTTCAATAGTTTTGCACCGCCTGAAACCGCTACCACTAATACCGGTGGGTTCGGCTCTGCCATCAATGAACTGACCTATAATACCATTTCCAGTTTGTCGGGACTGTTTTTCAATGAGATCAATAAAAAACTGAACAGTGAACTGTCGAAAATCCTGAAGACCGACAATATCAGCATTAACTTCAGCGGTTCTGTATACAACCGCAACCTGCTTGATCAGCAAAGCAGCAACAGCTTTAATATCAACCAGAGTAATTTTAATGTGAATGTGCCGATCTCTTTGTTCAAAGACCGTTTTATTGTAACACTGGGAAGCACGCTTGACGTACCCTTACAGGCAACCATCCAGCAAAACGTACAATTCCTTCCTGATGTAACAGCAGAATGGCTGATCAATCAAAGCGGCACGATCCGCGCCAGCTTTTTCTACCGGCAAAACCTCGATTATCTTACCACCAGCAGCACCGGTGCAGCGAGAACACAAAGGTCCGGGGCCAGCATCGCTTACCGGAAAGAATTCGATAATCTTACTGATTTCTTTGGGGGCAAGAAAAAGAGGAAAGAGAATAAGAAAGATTCTATTCCCCCTCCGCAGGCTGTTGATACAACCAGGAAGAACAATCCATAACTGCCATTTAGAATTTTCCTGAACCGGCGTTTATTTCTGTTGTCACCAACAGAAATAAACTACCAATCAGTGATTCAGTTCATGTCCCAGTTTATCCCTCTTTGTCTGTAAATATTTTTCATTGTGCGGGTTAGGATGGATCTGGATCGGGATGTTTTCCACAATTTCCAGTCCATACCCGATCAGCCCCACGCGCTTTCTGGGGTTATTGCTCATCAAACGAAGTTTGGTGATGCCCAGCGAGCGGAGGATCTGGGCGCCAACGCCATAATCGCGCTGGTCCATCTGGAAACCAAGATGCAGATTTGCTTCAACAGTGTCCATCCCTTCTTCCTGGAGGCGGTAAGCCTTTAATTTATTGAGCAGGCCAATGCCACGGCCTTCCTGGTTCATATAAAGGATCACCCCCTTCCCTTCTTTTTGCACCATTTCCATGGCTTTATGCAGCTGCTCACCGCAATCGCAGCGGAGCGAGCCGAGGATATCGCCGGTAAAGCAGGATGAGTGCACGCGGGTAAGTACAGGCTCGTCTTTTGCCCATTCCCCTTTTATAAGGGCCAGGTGCTCGTTCACAGAGTTTTTTTCCTTGAAAGCGACCAGCTTAAAATCGCCATACCGGGTAGGCATGTCCACGCGAACGATCTCTTCGATCAGGGAATCACGTTTTATCCTGTATTCTATAAGATCTTTTATGGAAATAAGCCGGAAGTCGAATTTTTTTGCCACTTCGATCAGTTCAGGGAGCCGGGCCATGCTGCCATCGTCATTCATGATCTCTACCAGCACCCCGCCGTAGGGAGCGGGAAAGCCAGCCAGCCGGGCCAGGTCAACAGCAGCTTCTGTATGCCCTGCTCTTCTGAGCACACCGCCTTTTTTTGCACGTAAAGGGAAAATATGGCCAGGACGGCCTAAGTCCTTGGAATCCAGGAAGGGATCAATCAATGCCTGGATGGTTTTTGCCCGGTCATGGGCCGAAATACCGGTGGTGCAGCCATTCCCCAGCAGGTCAACTGAAACTGTAAAAGCAGTTTCATGGAGGGCTGTGTTGTTGCTGACCATGAGCTCGAGCCCAAGCTCATCGCAACGGTCTTCCGGCAGCGGCACGCAGATCAGCCCGCGGCCATGCTTGCTCATAAAATTGACTATTTCGGGGGTTATACTGGCTGCGGCTGTAATAAAATCGCCTTCATTTTCACGGTCTTCATCATCTACCACCACTACCATTTTGCCATTCCGGATATCCCGGATCGCATCCTCTATGGAATCGAACATACAGATAATTTTTACAAAGGTAATAAACAAAGAAAGGAAGCGAAAGTTGGCTTGAAAACACCTGTAACATTCAGCTGCTTAGCGACCAGGGCGGTAGGTATAAGTACAAAACTGCTAAAGGATAAAAGCAGCATAAACCCCTAGCAGACTGTCCTTCACGGGTATTATAGCGTGACAATTTGTTAATATTTTGGCTATATTTAGTAATGGAATAATCCCTTTCTTTGCACCACAATCACGAAAATTTAACTAATATGCTTAAGAGACTCACACAATCGCTTGTGTTGTTGTTGGCTATTCCTTTTGCCTTATTGGCTCAAGAAACGAACAGTAGTATAGGCGGTACTGTAAAGGGTTCGAACAATGAACCACTCGTAGGAGCTACAATTACAGCGACTCACGTACCTACAGGAACACTTTACCGGGTAATTTCACGCAGCGGCGGCAGTTTCAACATAAACAATATGCAGCCCGGCGGCCCTTATTCCATCACTTTCTCCTTTGTTGGTTTCACTCCTGAAACAAGAAACGATGTTTTCCTCACACTTGGAGACAAAGCAAACTTTAATATAGTACTGCCTGATGCCGCAGGAAACCTGACTGAGGTTGTGGTAGCAGCAAGAAGATCAGGCAATAGTGGCCGGGTTGGTACGGAAACAGCCATTGGTAGGGATAAAATAAGCGGTATGCCTACCGTTAACAGAAACCTTAATGACTATCTTAAATATACCCCCCAGGCTAAAGTGACTTCAGACGGAGCAGGTATCTCTATCGCAGGTCAGAACAACCGCTTTAACGCCTTTTATATTGATGGTGCTATTAATAACGATGTATTCGGTCTTGCTGCATCAGGAACAAACGGTGGCCAGGCCAATATCAATCCCATTTCTATCGACGCTATCGATCAGTTCCAGGTAGTTATATCTCCTTATGATGCCTCGATCGGTGGTTTCACCGGTGGTGGTATCAATGCGACAACCCGTTCCGGAACAAATACCGTTACAGGATCTGTATGGGGATATTACAGGGACGAAAAACTTGCTGGTAAAACGCCAGGCGTTCCCAAAGCAAATGCTACCCGCCTCGCTCCATTCAAAAACCAGCTTTATGGTTTCAGGGTTGGCGGACCGATCATCAAAAACAAACTGTTCTTCTTCTTATTGGGAGAATATCAGAAAGAAGAGCGTCCACAGCCATTCGATATAACAACTTACCGCGGAAATGGCAATATCGATTCAGTGAATAAATTAGCTAACTACTTAAGAAATACATTTGGTTATGAGCCCGGTTCTTTCCTGGACAACCCCGAAAAAGTAAAAGCTACCCGTATCACTGCAAAAGTTGACTGGAACCTTAACAGCTCCAACAAACTTACTTTCAGCTACCGTTACAATGACGGTGAGAGATACAATACTTCATCCAGTTCCACTACATCAATCAACTTCTATAATAACGGCTATATTTTCCCCACTACTTCCCATACTGCCACAGGCGAGTTGAGAAGTACTTTCAAACGTGGCAGTACCAACCGTTTCCTGCTGACCTATACCAATGTACTGGATGACAGGAACCCGATCGGGCAGCCATTCCCTCGTGTAACAATTAACGATGGGTCCGGCCGTTATGTATTCGGAACTGAGAACTTCTCCGGCGCTAATCTGCTGGCTCAAAAAAACTGGACATTGTATGATGCCTTCAAGATCAACCTGGGCAAACATGCAATGACAATTGGTACTGACAACCTTTACAGTGACGCCAAAAACGTATTCATCCGCGATAACTTCGGGACCTATACGTATGCCAACCTGAATGCGTTCATGACAGGTCAGAATCCTACCCGTTATCAACGCAGCTTCTCTCTGCTGGATAACAACAATGAAAAAAGTACAGCTTCTGCAGCAGCATTCAAATACATCAACCTTGCATTCTTCGTTAATGATGAGGTTAGGTTAAATGATCGCTTTACGCTGAACCTGGGTGTTCGTCTGGACAAAACTGAGTTCCTGACAACACCTAAAACAGACCCTTTCTTCAACGATTCAGCGATTGCTAAAATCTCCCCTTACTACGACCTCCATGGCGCACGTTCAGGACAGATTGCCAACGTGCCCTGGTCAGTTTCTCCAAGGGTTGGATTTACTTACCGCATACCTGAAGAAAGAATCACTATCCGTGGTGGTGTGGGCCTGTTCACAGGACGTATGCCACTTGTATGGCCTGGTGGGGTATATAACAACAATGGCGTAAGTGTTGGAGGTATTGATCCTACAGCAACACAGATCGCTTCTGTCCCTGCCCCGTTCTTCAAACCTGATCCATACAATCAATATTCTTCTACCGATTTTGGAATCAGCCTGGCTAACTCTAAAGGTCAGGTGGACCTGATGGCAAAAGAGTTCAAACTGCCTAAGATCTTCCGTACATCACTTGCTGTTGACAAACAACTGGGCAAAGGATGGACAGTAACAGTTGAAGGTTTATTCACCAAGAACCTGCAGGAGATCTACTATCAGAACGTAAATATCCTACCTCCAACTATGACATCTGTTGGACCAGGTTCAAGGAATGTATATTCTTTCAGCGGCACTCCTGGCAATATTCCGCTGCGTTCTTCCGGTATTAATCCTTACACAGGCATCTACCTGTTGTACAATAACCCAGGTAAAAAAGGCTACTCTTATAACATAAGCGCCTCTATTGATAAAGCCTTCCGCGATGGCTGGGCCTTCAATGCTAACTGGGTATATGGTAACTCTATCGTAAACAACGAAACTACCAGCTCCCAAAACAACTCTCAGTGGAATACCATGGAGACTGTTCAGGGAAGAAACTTTGTAGTTCGTTCTACATCTGACTTCGATCTGGGACATCGCATCAGCGCTTATGTATCCAAGAAGTTCAGCTACCTGCAAAACAAGATGGCTACAACCATCAGCCTTGTTTACAACGGTCAGCAGGGAGCACCATTCAGCTATATCTACTCTAACAGCATGATCGGTGATAATGGTCGCAGCGCCTTTGGTGACCTGATCTACGTCCCCACTTCTTCAGAAATACAGTCAATGGCATTCCTGAGCAATACAGTGAGCGGCGTAACATATACACAGGCAGATCAGCGCCAGATGCTGGAAGATTATATTGCAGGGAACAAATACCTGAACAAACGCAGAGGCCAGTTTGCTGAACGTAACGGTTCCAGGTTGCCTTTCACCCATGTAATTGATCTGCAGGTTCAGCAGGACTTCAATATTAAATTGGGCGGCAAAACTTATACCGTACAAGTAAGCTACAACGTATCTAACTTCACCAATATGCTGAACCGGAACTGGGGTAAAACTTACTTCCTGAATTTCGATCAGTATTCATTGATACAGTTTGCAGGATATGTTTCTGCCAGCAATCTTACACCTCAATACAGGTTTAACCCTCAAACAGGCACACCATGGGGCTTGAGCACCAGCTCTGTTCCAGGATTGAGTGCGAGGTATATCAGCCAATTGGGACTTCGTATCAACTTCTAAGATTTAATCTCATATAGCAAAAGCCGGCGACCTCAATCGCCGGCTTTTTTTGTTGCAGCCAATGAAGCAACTATTGCCGGAGAAAGCTGGGATAGCTCCTATCTTTGCCACATAACGATCTGTAAATATGAATATCGAATTCAACCGCAATGAAGACAGCATGAAGCTGTCGCTCAGCCACCGGCAGCAAAAGCTGGATAAGATCTATGAAGGAGGCGGCAAAAAAGCACAGGCAAAGCAGCAGGAAAAGAATAAGCTTACACCACGGGAAAGGATCACATATCTCGTGGATAAAGACGCTCCTTTTATCGAGATCGGCGCTTTTGCAGGCTATGGCATGTATGAAGAACAGGGCGGTTGCCCTGCAGGCGGCACAGTAGCAGGGATCGGCTATGTGAGCGGCCGCCAATGTGTGATACTGGCCAACGACCAGACAGTGAAAGCCGGAGCCTGGTTTCCTATCACCGGCAAAAAAAACCTGCGCCTGCAGGAAATGGCGATGGAAAATCATTTACCGGTCATTTACCTGGTAGACAGTGCCGGAGTATACCTTCCCATGCAGGATGAAATATTCCCCGATAAAGAACATTTCGGACGCATATTCCGCAACAATGCCCGAATGAGCGGCATGGGCATCACACAGATCGCTGCCGTAATGGGTGCCTGCGTGGCAGGCGGCGCCTATCTCCCCATCATGAGCGATGAAACACTGATGGTGGAAAATAACGGTTCTATATTTCTGGCAGGCCCTTATCTCGTGAAGGCAGCGATCGGAGAAGATATCGATACAGAAACGCTGGGTGGCGCTGTAACACATACAGAAATATCCGGCATTGCCGATTATAAATTCAAGACCGAGCAGGAATGCCTCGACCAGGTAAAAAAGATCATGTCCATGCTGGGTGAAAAAGAAAAAGCAGGGTTTGACCGTATCAAGGCTGCCCCACCTCAAAAAGATCCGCAGGACCTGTATGGACTTTTTCCGGCCGATGGAAAACCTTATGATATAGTGGATCTCATTGAACGCATTGTAGACGATTCTGCATTTGAGCAATTCAAACAGGATTATGGCAAAACGATCGTGTGTGGCTATGCCCGTATCGATGGATGGGCTGTTGGCATTGTAGCTAACCAACGCAAGATCGTCAAAAGCAAAAAAGGTGAAATGCAGATGGGTGGTGTGATCTATAATGACAGTGCAGATAAAGCAGCCCGTTTTATCCTGAACTGCAACCAGAAAAAAATACCGCTTGTTTTCCTGCAGGATGTGACCGGCTTTATGGTTGGCAGCCGCAGCGAACATGCAGGCATCATAAAAGACGGCGCCAAACTGGTGAATGCAGTAGCCAATTCTGTTGTACCGAAAATCACCATCATCATTGGCAATTCTTATGGAGCCGGCAACTATGCGATGTGCGGCAAAGCTTATGATCCGCGCTTTATCTATGCCTGGCCTTCAGCCAAAATTGCGGTGATGGGCGGCGACCAGGCAGCTAAAACACTTTTGCAGATACAGGTGGCTGGCATGAAAGCAAAAGGAAAAGAAGTAACAGCAGCGCAGGAACAACAATTGCTGGATGAAATAAAAGGGCGTTATGAAAAGCAAGCCTCGCCTTATTATGCCGCTGCCCGCTTATGGGTTGATGATATCATCGATCCTATTGATACAAGAAAATTAATTTCAGAAGGAATAAAAGCAGCAGACCACAATCCATTCATGGGGGAATTGAAAACAGGCGTGTTCCAGGTTTAAGACAGGTCTTATCATTGTTTGCACAGAAACAATAATTATTAAATGAGCGATATCACTATATACACCGACGGTTCTTCGCGTGGCAATCCCGGTCCCGGCGGGTACGGCACTATATTAATGGCAGGCCAACACCGGAAAGAATTATCCCAGGGTTACCGGCTCACTACCAACAACCGGATGGAACTGATGGCTGTGATAGCCGGTTTGCAGGCATTGAAGAAAGAAGGGATGAAGGTCTCTGTTTATTCCGACAGCCAGTACGTTGTAAAAGCAGTGGAACAAGGCTGGTTGAAAAACTGGATAGCTACAGATTTCAAAGGTGGAAAAAAGAATAAAGACCTGTGGACGATCTTTCATCGTCTTTCACAAAAACACCAGATCAGGTTTATCTGGGTAAAAGGCCATGCCAACAATCCTTATAATAACCGCTGCGATGAGCTTGCCACCGCAGCAGCCGATGGAAAGAACCTGTTACCAGACACAGGATATGAGAATGAAAAAGATTCCCTTCTTTCCTGAAGCCTGAAGTTTTAATTAAACAGCATGAACGTAAAAAATACTCTTTGCTCCTGGAGCGGAGGAAAAGACAGTTGTTTTGCTTTAATGAAAGCAAAAGAAGCAGGTTATTCACCTAAAGTGTTGCTGAATGTATTGAATGAAGAAGGAAAGATCTCCCGCTCGCATGGAATACCCTCAGCTATATTGCAACAACAGGCTGCCGAAGCGGGCTTGCCGGTGAAGCTGATCAGCAGTTCATGGAATGATTATGAAAAGAATTTTACTACCGCGTTAAGATCCCTGAAAGAAGAATATCGACTCGGCCATGCCGTGTTCGGGGACATCGACCTGCAAGCGCACCGCGATTGGGAAGAAAAAGTGTGCGCTGCAGCAGGATTGGAAGCGGTGTTGCCGCTCTGGCTGCAAAACCGGAAAGAACTCGTGCTGCAAATGCTGGACGCAGGTATTGAAACCATGATCGTAAGCTGTAATGAAATAATGGGCGAACGCTTTATAGGGCAAACGCTTACGCCTGCATTAGTGGATGAACTGGAATCAATGGGCATTGATGCCTGCGGGGAGAATGGAGAGTTCCATACGCTGGTACTGAATTGCCCTTTGTTCCAAAAGAGAGTTAATGCAATTGTAAAAGAAAAGGTGCTGCATGAAAAATACTGGTTCGGGATGCTTGAATAAGCAGCGCAGGCACACAGATAAAAAAGAGGGTGTCTCAAAAAATGAGAGACACCCTCTTTTTAAAAAGTAAGATTGATCCTTAAGCTTCGGATTTCACAATAACAGGTTTGAAGAAATAATTTCTGACAAGGACAAAAGCTCCGAAAAGCAATCCGCTGAAAAACAGGTCGCCCAACAGTTGGTTGCCATAAAACCCATTGATCAGGCCATAATCCCTGTAGAAAGCAAGGGCATCACCATAACAAAGCATCAGCCCATCAAATGTTTTAGGCCTCTGCAAACCTGCACCTGCAAACCAAACTCCAAAATTGGAAAGCAGGAAAAAGATCAGTGATCCGCTGACGGTAAAGCCCAGTACATTTTTGAAGTTGATCTTTTTCATCAGCATGCCAAAGAATGTGATGCCGACAAACAGTATGTAAGTGAATAACTGACCTTCATAAAAGCCCTGGATGGAGCTTAAGCCGTTTGTATATAATATCTCATACAGTGTGTCGGAGATCAGCAGGGAAAGCAGGGGCAGCAATACTGCAAAACGTTTATCGCGGATCACAGCACCGCCGAAAAGGGCCATGGCCATCTGTGGTGCAAAACCAAAAGGACGGCTATCCCAGCTGCGGTAGAGAGAAGCTGTAACCAGTAATATTACAAATGCCCAGATTGTTGATTTATTCATTTTCATGGTCAAATATTTTTTCCTGGGTCCCAGGATAAGCAAAAATAAAACAATTACGCTAATCTCACGATATAGGATTTCAGTGCTTTTTCAGGTGTTTTCCCACTAAGACGACAAAGAGCACAAAGGGTTTACTATTTCTTTGTGCTCTTTGTCGTCTTAGTGGGAAAATTTTAATTGGTGGGTTACTGACCAACTCTATGGCTGTGGGACTGTAGCTTTAAAGACGAAGCTATCTTCCAACGCCTGCAGCTGTGTATTTTTAGCAGGGAAAAGCACCGCCGATGGCCCCCCTATCCTGATCTCTACCGTTCCATGCGGGCTGCTTACCCGTACAGATCCTTTTACAAGCAGTAATATATCGGTGGTAAGAATATCCAGCGAGGCTATCTCGCCTTTTTTAAGTTCAAGGGAGCTGAGTTCAAAATCAGGAGCTGGAGTTTTATAAACAACTTCCGGTCCTTTCTTATCTCCATTCAGTATGGCGGGGTAGGTAGCTTCACATTTCACGTGTTTCAGCAATTCCTTTACATCAATATGCTTATTGGTAAGTCCTCCACGCAACACATTATCTGAACTGGCCATGATCTCGATATTCTGCCCTTCCAGGTAAGCATGGGGCACGCCTGCATCCTGGAAAACAGCCTTACCTTTTTCTACCTGCACAAGATTGAACAGGTATACCGAAAATATTCCCCTGTCGGTTTTACCTGGTTGGGAAAAAGTAAGTGTTCCTTTCGCGGCCCAGTAATCGGGGGTGGATTTTTCCAGTTTACCGGCTTTATATAACGGAAGGATGCGGCTGAGTAAAGGATTGAGCCGGTCATTCACCTCTTCCTGGGGCATTTCCATTACCAGTTTATATAAGGCGGTATAACCATCCTTTTCAAAAACAGGAAGCAGGAAAGTTAATTCAGGAGTTTGCGTCAGCACCTGCTTCATGCTTGCAGGCGGGCGGAAGCCATGTAATAGCCAGAACTCACCCATGGCAACCATCAGTTCCGGTTTATGGTTATTGTCCTTATAATTACGTTGTGGGGAATCAAGCGGCACGCCAAGCGCATTTTCTGCAGCAAAATCCTTTTCCGCTTCCGCTTTTGAAGGATGCACCTGGATGGAAAGCATGTCTCTTACATCAAGCGCTTTCAGCAGGTAAGGCATATTGCCAAACCGCTGGCTTACATAGCCGCCTAACACCTTATCGCCTTCCTGTGCAATATAATCACGCAGCAAAAAAGCTGTATTGTCCGGAAAAACCACCTTACAATCTGCCTGAGGATGAACGCCCAGCCAGTATTCAGCATAAGGTTTTCCTTTTTCGTTTAAAACATCAAGCAAAGCCGGTATAAAAACGTCGCCGCCCCAGTCATAATGCTTTACAGTTCCTGTTAATTTCCCAATGTCCTGCATGTTGAAGCTTTTACCTTTCTGATATAAAAGGTAAAGATACACTATGGCACTACATAATGAGTTAGGAGAAGAAGGAGAAAAGATGGCTGTGGACTGGCTAAAGGAAAAAGGCTACGAAATTTTACATCTCAATTGGCGGTATTCTCATTATGAGATCGATATCATAGCGAGAAAGAATAGCATTCTTCATATTATCGAAGTAAAATGCAGGAGATTTTTCCCTGGCGTTTGCCCGGAAGAAAAAGTTACCCGTAAAAAATTCAAATACCTCCAGCGGGCTACCACCAGATTCCTATTCCTCCATCCAGGATATAAATGGATACAATATGATATCCTGGCTATTACCGTGCACAGGAATAAAGAAGCAGAATATTTTTTGTTACAAGATGTATTTCTATGACTACGGTATACGTGTCATCATCTTCTCTACCAGTTTATATGTTGCCGGGCAATATTCGATATTCTGCTTATGCACATGCACATAATCTTTCATTTTCTTTGGCAGATGCGGGAATCCTGCACAATCAGCAGGGCGAATAGCATAAATACTGCATTTATTATCCTTGAGATTGAGAAACTGGCAAGGTTCGGTCTTATTGATCCAATCCCTGTCGCCACCTCTCTCCTTTTTCAACCATTGCTTCGCAAATTCTTCCGGGGTTTGACCAAAATGTTTGGAGATCCTTTTCAGATCGGCCTTATTAAAAGTAGGCGTCATCGTCTTACAGCAATTGGCACAGGAAAGGCAATCCACTTCTTTCCATACTTCCTTTTCAATTGCAACAGTCAATTTTTCAAGCCCACGCGGTGGTTCCTTTTCCAGTTTTGACAGGAAACGTCTGAAACGCCCTTTGTTTTTCAGGGCCGTCTTTTTAAATGCACGGAGGTTAATGGGTTTCATTTCGCTCATACCGCCGAAGATACTACTAAAAGGATAACACAATTCACAACAATAGTAGGCCCTTCCCGTCCTCCCCGCCTTACCGGTAAGTTTTTACCGGTAAGGCGGGGAGGACGGGAAGGATGTACTTAGATCGGGGAGATAAAATTAAGTTTTGTGCAAGGGCTTACTGTAAGTTAATATAGTGCCGTTCAAAAAATTATTTCCTCCCGAAGCAGCTCATTGGTTATTTTTGTTTCCCTCACTAAACCAATAAAATATGAGAATAGTTCTTTTGCTCGTTGTCACCGTATCCATCGCCTGGGCCTTCAGTTCCTGCAAATCTGCGGGCGGTCCGCCTTCTTTTTGCGATACCATTTGCCTGAAAGACAGTCTTAAATTTGTTGACGACGCGCATCCCCTGAAACCTTATGTGTATATCAGTGCTGCAAATTGCAATGCAGACACCATTGCCTGGAGCTACAGTGGCATGGGTGATAACCGTAAGCTGGGAATACCTGACCTTGTTGGCGCCCCTGTAAAACTGAATCCCCAGGCTGTTAGCTGCTTTATTAAAGATACCAGTTATGCGTGGGTGGCTTTTAACGATTGCAGCAATGGCCGTGGTTATCTCCTGAAAATTCCTTTCAACGGACGTGATCCGCTTGGCCGCAAAACCAGCGCCATTAATTCGTTTGACCCCAAATTTGCTGTTGCTAATGGGCTCATTGCCTATTCAGACCGCGGCAACCTCTTTGTGGAAGAAATGACTACCGGCAAACAGGCCATGATGACCTTCGGACAAAAACTGGACATTAATTATGACGCAATACATGAATTTATCGATTCAGTAAATATTACGCCTACAAGTATTTGGGCCAAAGTGAAGATCGGTGATGAATGGCAGGTCAAATCAAAAAGCATTGAACTGAAATAAAGTACCAACTATAAACGCTTATTATGTGGGAGGCTTACAAAAAAGGATTCAAAGCCTATCTGCAACTGGAAAAATCACTGGCTGATAATTCCATTGAAGCCTACCTGCGGGATATTGACAAGTTAACGCAATACCTGCAGGAGGCTTCTTCTTTAAAGAATCCCGGCGATATCGGATTGAAAGAACTGCAGCAGTTCCTGAAATGGATCACTGAACTTGGTATGACATCCACTTCACAGGCCAGGATCATTTCCGGTATCAAGTCATTTTATAAATACTGTTTGCTGGAAAACATTACACGCATTGATCCCACCACCCTGCTGGAAGCGCCTAAACTGAAAAGGGCTTTGCCGGATGTTTTAAGCTATGAAGAAATAGAATCCATTATTGCACAACTGGACCTGAGCAAACCTGAAGGCGGGAGAAACAAAGCTATCCTGGAAACCATGTACAGTTGCGGATTGCGGGTAAGCGAGGTGGTGAACCTGAAACTTTCACAGCTTTATCTCGATGTAGGTTTTATCCGTGTTCTGGGTAAAGGTGACAAGGAGAGGCTGGTACCTATCGGCAGCAGCGCAGTCAAATATCTCACACTTTATATAAAGCAGATAAGGGTGCACACACAGCCCAAACCGGGAAATGAAGACATCGTGTTTCTGAATAACCGTGGCAGCAAATTATCCAGGGTAATGATCTTTCTTATCATTAAGGGACTGGTGAAGAAAGCAGGCATTCATAAAACCGTATCGCCACATACATTCCGTCATTCTTTTGCCACCCACCTGGTAGAAGGTGGTGCTGATCTTCGCGCAGTGCAGGAAATGCTGGGGCATGAAAGTATTACCACAACAGAAATATATACTCACCTGGACAGGGAGTTTTTGAGAAAGACCCTGGAGAATTTCCATCCGGCGTTTAACAATAACCGTCCGGCGTAGAAGTACCGCAACGATACAAACAATCCTAAAATGGCTACCGGATCACCAGTTTTTCTCCAAACACCTTTCCGTTTTTCTTGTTTTTCAAACTGACGATATAATTGCCAGCAGAGATAAGAGGGAGTTCTACGTTCATCGCTTTTGCTTCAGCATCAATCCAGATTTTCTTCTGAAAGGCCCGCTTGCCCTCAAAGCTGGTCACCAGCATATCATAATACCCCTCCTTTAATTTATTGATCAGTTCAATATTCAAACTGCCTCCCTGAGGGGCCGGGTTGGGAAACACTTTGAAATGCGGAGATTCTGTGTCCATAGTTGCAGGAATGATCTTAGAGATTCTTTTAGGGATTACAGAAGGTTGTTTTTTAACAGTGATAACAAAACCCAGTACACCCGTCAACTCCTCCCTTTGAAGTTGTATAGCAGGAACGCTATCGCCATTAACAGGGTCAAACAAAATATTCCGGGCCTCATAACCAATACGAGAGACCCGGAGCATTATCACCGAATCCTCCTTTATAGTAAGCCTGAAGTAACCGGCACTGTCGGTAGCAGTCCCCTGCAAAGTGTTCTCAACCCATATACTCGCATAACTGATCCCTTGTCCTTCGGCATCCACTATCCTTCCTGACAGCACTCTCTTTCGGGGTTCCTGTGTTGAGGTATCCTTTTCTGTTGATTTATTTTCCTGTTCTGTTAATACCGTATTGGGCTTTGCAAGCACTTTCCCCTTCACCTGTTGTGTATACCCTTTATACGAAAACAAAACAGCCGGCAGAGCGATCTGGAAGAAATATTTGACCCAGGGTATCCGCTTCCGGGGAATAACCAGGTCCTTTTCCAACTGTTCCTTCTGAAACCTGCCACAAACCGAAGTATCTGGTTTACGGAAGAACGCAGCCAGTTTCTCATCACTCATCCCTGTAAAGTCTATCACTTTCTTTTGACAGGAAGCACAGAACTTTCCTTGTTCAACGGGAGGCATCTTATCCCAACTCTCATGGCAGGGTTCCGGAATCACTAATTGGATATGCTTGGTCATAAAAAATTATTGAATGAGGAATTTATCTTGTTTTAACAGCTTGCCTTTTTCATCCAGTACCTGCATGAAATATATTCCTGCTGCCCATTGGCTTTCTGTAGGGAGCTCGATCCTGTTCATTCCCTTGAAAGGGCGATAGTTCATTGAACGTAATGCCGATCCGGCGAGGTTGGTGATTCTTATTTGCAATGGCTTTTCTTCCTGTATGCCCATTTCCACCTTAAGAGCACTACCCCTTATTAAGGGATTAGGGTATATACGGCCAGACACTGGTAATGACCTATCAGCAATAAGGTCAAGAGAGATGCTTTTGGAAATTGTGGCAATACAGCCACAACAAATTCTGCGGTGAAGGATATAAGACATTACTGATGCCGGCTGATTTTCTTTTATATCCTTTTCCAACACGAATTGGCTAATCTTACCGGGAGGCATATATGTATGTATCGCGGATAAAGATTTATATCCAACGGAGCTAACTTCTACTTTATACTCCTCACCTGGTTTTAATAAAGTTGTTTTCACGATCCCTTCTTCATCCGCCGCAAACCGCAAACTATCTTTTTCATTCTTTAAAGAAATAAACGTAAGCGTTGCACCGGGAACTCCATTTCCTTCCAGCAGGTCTTTCACCAGGAACTGCCTCATCCTGGCAGCTTTGGTGGTAATTATAACCACACCATTAATAGCCCGGTTTCCGTAAACTGCAGCTGCATAATTATCTTTTAAAATATCAATAGACTCAATGTCATCGGGATCGATTTTCCTGATAAAGCTTAAGCCGACCACCACACCATCGGCAATCCAAAGAGGCCCGTCATCTTTCACAGTCGCCTGACATCGAATAAAAAAACGGGCAGGACCAGGATTGCCTTTCGTTGCTGCACTATCAACACTGCTTTGTGAAAAGCTATTGCCGGCTATTAAACATAAAAAGAAAGAAATGTACAGATACCTCATAAGATTTTTTGTTTTGTATAAAGGGGGCCGGTAGATACCGGCCCCGTATCACTAACCGGCTGTTAGATGATTATTTTCAATAGGAGGCCTTCAACACACAATTACGTTTGTATAAATCAGGTTTATCTTTTCCCAACTTCTTCTGAAGAAGCAACAGGTTTCTCTTTTGCCAGCAGTTTTGCATTATCCACCAACCGGATAAATTCACTTCTGTATCCTTCCTCATCTGCTCCGCGGGCGCCCCTGGCCAAACTGATCACCTGATCAAACGAAGCATCCCCTTTGAATTCCGACTGGCGCAGCAACAATCCCATCTCTGCTACTGATGCTGCAAAACGGAAATTATCAGAAGTCCTGCTCAATGAAAGTGTTTCATTCTTTACAGCTTTTTCCAGCAACCGGCTCGTATTGCCATCCGGTGCTTTGTAGCGGAATTTCACTGTAAACATTTCGTCGCCTGATGAGGTGGTTGAGGGCTGATCTTTTCCTTTCTGATATTTCAGCGGGTCAACTGTAGCCAGGAAATCACTCTTCACTCCCACGGGTATAATTTCATACAATGCCGTTACCGCATGCCCGCTGCCCAATTCACCGGCATCTTTTTTATCATCGTTGAAATCTTCCTTGGCCAGCATCCTGTTTTCATAACCGATAAGGCGATAGCCTTGTACAATAGCAGGATTGAATTCTACCTGCAGTTTCACATCTTTGGCAATGGTGAACAAAGTGCCGCCGAATTCATTTACCAATACTTTTTTTGCTTCGCTAAGGCCATCGATATAAGCATGGTTGCCATTCCCTTTATCTGCCAGCTTCTGCATTTTATTGTCTTTATAATTGCCCATGCCATAACCTAATACTGTCAGGAATACACCTGTTTTACGCTCTTCTTCTATCAGTTTCTCCATAGAGGCGTCACTGCTTTCACCTATATTAAAATCTCCATCAGTGCAAAGTATCACACGGTTGTTGCCTCCTTTTACCAGGAATTCATTGGCTGTTTTATAAGCCAGGCGGATGCCTTCACCACCTGCAGTGGAGCCCCCTGCGTTAAGATTATCGATCGCGTCTTTTATTTTGATCTTTTCACTGCCGGAAGTCGGCTTCAATACCAGGCCTGCTGCACCTGCATATACCACAATAGCCACTTTGTCCTGTTCTCTCAACTGGTCAACCAGCATTTTCATCGAAGCCTTTACCAGCGGAAGTTTATTTGGATCATCCATTGAGCCCGATACATCGATCAGGAACACCAGGTTGGATGCAGGCAGGTTATCTGCCGCTATCTTTTTCCCCTGCAAACCGATCAGCACCAGCTTATGATCCTTATTCCAGGGAGCGTCGGATATTTCTGTGTTGATGGAAAAAGGATGCTCACCGGCAGGTTGAGGATAATCATACTTGAAGTAGTTGATCATTTCTTCTATACGAACTGCACCGGATGGAGGCAATTGCCCCTGGTTCAAGAAGCGGCGCACATTGCTGTAAGATGCAGCATCCACATCAATAGAAAAAGTGGAAAGCGGATTATCTGATGTTTTCAGAAAACGGGTTTCATTGATCGCGTCATAGTCTTCTGTATTGAAGTGGACCGGTGCCTGGTCCCTGTACTGGCCATTACGACGATAACCGGTATTGCCTCTGACAGCAACTCCGGCAACTTTTCCCTGCAAAGCCTGGCTTTGTTTAACATACCCGCTGGTAGGCGCTATCCGTGATTCATAGTTGGCCATTTCATCCCTCTGTCCATAACCCACTACCACCACTTCTTCCAGTTTTTGGATGGAAACGGTCAGTGAAACATTTATTTCGGTCTTTCCTTTGACCTTTACCTCCTTCGAGTCAAAGCCAACCAATGAAAACACAAGCGTGGCTTTTTCATTGGTTACGCTGATCTGATAAGTTCCATCTGTATTAGACGAGGTAGCCGTCTTTGTTCCTTTTACAGCTATTGTTACTGCTGCAAGAGGGTTTCCCTCCCCGTCAGTTATTTTACCATGCACTGTTTGAATATTCAGAGGTCGGAATGCAAGCAAGCAAATCACGAGGGGTACCAACATAAAAATTATCCGTTGCATAAGATTTGTTTTTAAAGGGATGAGGGATTTAAAAAAATTACACAGACTTGTTTTAAAAAATCTGTTAAAGAGATTCATCCATGCACAGCCTCCATAAATTATCACTACGTGATTTCGGCAGTTATTTATTAATTTTAGCCGGTGTCTTTTATTAAGAACATACAGGACAACTCGCTGAGTGATAAAGAGCTCGTATCCCGCTACAAGGACACGGGCGACCTGGCCGTGCTTGGTCAGCTATACCAGCGATATATGGAGCTGGTATATGGTGTTTGCCTTAAATATTTCAAAGAGCCGGAAATAGCCAAAGATGGCGTGATGCATATATTTGAAGAGCTGGTAACCAAACTGCGCAAGCATGAAGTGGATAATTTCAAAGGCTGGCTGCACCAACTGGCTAAAAATCACTGCCTGATGCAGTTAAGAACACCCAGGAACCTGAAAACGGTGGAGTTCAAAACAGAGCTTGTGCAAAATGAGGAAAATGTGCATCTGAATGGCGTATTGGAAAAAGAAGAGAATTTCCGTAAGCTGGAATACTGTATCGGCACCCTGGTGGAAGAACAGGGCCAGGCCATCCGGCTGTTTTACCTGGAAGGGAAGTCCTACCATGAAATAGCCAGCACCACCGGCAGGGACTGGAACCAGGTGCGCAGCTTTATCCAGAACGGAAGAAGGAACCTGAAGACCTGTATGGAAAAAAATGAGAGCATTATAAATACAACCAATCAATAATCGAGAGTGCAGGGAGACAACAACCATATTTCATTCACCGCTGATGATATCCGGAAATATCATGAAGGGAAGCTGACGCCCGCAGAAATGCATGCGATGGAAAAAGCAGCCCTGGAAGATCCTTTCCTGGCAGACGCCCTGGAAGGCTATGCTGCCGAAGGGGTGAGCCTGCCTGCAGATACCGATGAATTGAAAAGAAGATTGCAAGAAAGGCTGGAAGAAAAGGATAAAAAAGTGGTCCCACTGGCAGCTCCTTCCAAATCTTTTGGCTGGTTAAGAGCTGCTGCAATGATCGTGGCAGTAGCAGGCGCAGGTTTGCTGGTCTACAAACTTGGTTTTGACAAAAGAGAAAAAAATATCGCCCAAACAACGGCCCGGGAAAGAGCCCAGGACTCTGCTTCTGCTGTTGTAAACGACAGCAATGCAAAAACGGCTACAGTAGCCGCTGCAGAAGCGAAGCCGGATGTGGCAAAAGATTCACCTGCCAGCACCGTTCAGCCTAACACAACTACTCAACCCGCTAAACAATCAGCGCCTCCCACTCCTGCCCTGGTGCAAGCAGCGCCACAGGCGAAGCTGGAAGAAAAAGCTGCAGACATTGCTGCGCAGGATGATGAGATGGCGAAGAAAATAAAAGCCGATTCAGCCAGGAATGCGGAAAGTCTTGTAGCCTTGCAGCAGAACAGGTCGCAGGCGCAATACAATTACAGTGTATCACCAAAAGAAGAGGTTGCAAGAAATGTATCTTCTGCGGCAAAATCGCGCCGTGCACAGGCTTTCATGCAAAACAATATTTTCCGTGGAAAAGTAACGGATGAGCAGAACAATCCGCTGCCCTTTGCCAATATCACCAATAGCCGCGACAATGTAGGCACCTACAGCGATGCACAGGGTAATTTCGTGCTTACCTCACCCGACTCCGTAATGGATGTGCAGGTACGCTCTCTTGGATTTGAAAACAATGCCACACAACTGCAAAATGGTATAGCCCTCAATAAAGTGACGCTGAAAGATGACCGCAGTCTTACTGAAGTAGTACTTAGTAATAAGAAAGTAAATACCCGTTTGCGCGATGGCAATATGGTGTTGGAAGAGCCTGAACCAGCAGACGGCTGGAGTAATTATGACACTTACCTCGCCAATAACCTCAATATACCTGACACATACAAAAACAAACAGGCCGAAGGAGGCGAAGTGGAACTCTCTTTTGAAGTGAATCAATTGGGTGAACCCATCAATATCAAAGTGGTGCGATCACTTTGCGAGGTTTGCGATAAAGAAGCCATCCGCCTGCTCAAAGAAGGCCCGAAATGGAAACGGAAGGCGAAGAACGGAAAGCGGACAAAAGTGACAATCCCATTCTGACAGTGCAGGGTCCCACATCTTAACATCATTTCATTTAACAAGGACGTTGTGGCTCATTTTGGAGCTTCGCAGGTCTGCTGTTTAAACGCTGAAATTCAGTATAAGAATCCAACTTTTTAAACTTTCAGGTGTTAGGCTTGGGAACCCAGCGCCTCACAGGAAACTAAAACAGGTTTAGTATCTTTGGCGCAATACTCTAACCAAAAACCATCTCAATGAAAAAGCTATTACTTTCAGCAATTGCAGCATTTCTGCTGATCAGTGGGAATGCCCAGATTAAAACACCTGCGCCCAGTCCCACTCAAACTGTAAAACAGGACTTCGGTATTTCAGCAATTGAATTATCTTATTCCCGTCCCGGCATTAAAAACCGGAAACTGTATGCCGATATCGCTCCTGCAGGAGAAGTATGGCGCACAGGTGCCAATAATGCCACTACCCTCACTTTCGGCGATGAAGTAATTATCGGCGATACAAAAGTACCTGCGGGAAAATATGGATTGCTCAGTATTCCCGGCAAAAAAGAATGGACACTGATCATCAGCAAACAAACCAATGTAACCAGCCCTGCCGCTTACAAACAGGAAAGCGATGTAGTGCGGGTGATTGCCCCGGTTACCAAGCTGAAAAAAGCAGTGGAAACATTCACTATTGAATTTGCCAATGTAAAGCCCAACACCTGTGACCTCCTGTTGATGTGGGGAAACTCCGTGGTTAACCTGCCGATCTCCACAGACATCGATTCCAAGATCATGGCTTCCATTGATGCAGCCATGAAAACAGATAAGCCTCCTTATGCTCAGGCTGCGCAATACTATATGGACAATGGTAAGGACCTTAACCAGGCCCTTGCATGGTACAACAAAGCGGTAGAGCAGCAACCTGATGCTTACTGGCTGCAACACCAATGGGCCAATTGCCTGGCCAAGCTTGGTAAAAAAAGCGAAGCCACAGCGGCAGCTGAACGCTCAAAAGAACTGGCAGCAAAAGCAAAAAATGAAGATTATGTGCGGATGAATGATAAACTGCTGGCTGAGTTGAAAAAGAAATAAAATAATAATAGCTTTTATTGATCAGGAGTTAAGGGCCCGTTCCTTAGCTCCTGTCTTTTTTAATAAAGGATTCAGCAGTAATGTAAAGAATATCACTCCCAGCGCTCCGATCGGGTTCAGCCAGAGAAAACCCATTTTCAATACCGGGGTTTCCAATTTTGTAAGAATAAAAACTACCAGTACCAGCAATTCTGCGAGCACAGCGCCCCAGAATACAGCACTACCGTTTTTAATATTCTTAAAAAAGAAAGCCACCAGGAACACTCCCAGTATCACACCATAAAAAAGTGAGCCCAGGATATTTACCGCCTCGATAAGACTGTTGCCGATATTGTAAGTAAACATCGCCACCACGATGCAGAACACACCCCAGATCAGCGTATATTTTTTTGAAAGCCGGTATTCATCTTCACCGCTTTGCTGTGTTTTAGAAAAACGTTTGTGAAAATCGATCATGGTAGCAGATGCCAGCGAATTGATGGCCGCTGCAATGCTTCCCCAGGACGCAAGGAAGATGATCGCGATCAGCAACCCCACCAGGCCGGCCGGAAGATAGTCCAGTACAAAACGGAGAAAGATGTAGTTTGTATCGTTCCCATCCCCTCCCACTTCTTTGGAGCTGATCCAGGACTTTACTTTAGCACGCAAACTATCAGATTGCTTATCCAGCGTCTTCAGCTCGGCTGTTCTTATTGCGATCTCTTTTTCATCCTTAGTATCCAGGGCACTGGTGAAATTGGTTACGGCAGTTTGCTTTTGCACCGCAAGTTCTGCGTAGTGAGCGTTGGTGAGGTTGAACGAATCCTTTAAAGGAGATCGCTGGATCTTTTCTACCTGTTTTTCATTAAAGAAAACCGGCGCTTTATTGAACTGGTAAAAAGTGAATACCATAGCCCCTACCAGCAGGATCAGGAATTGCATGGGCACTTTCACAAATGCATTCATGATCAGCCCCATTTTGCTTTCCCTGTCCGATTTGGCAGTGAGATAGCGGCCAACCTGGCTCTGATCCGTTCCGAAATAAGAAAGCACGAGGAAAAAGCCACCGATCAAGCCGCTCAGCAGGTTGTAGCGCCCGCTCCAATCAATCTTACCATCTGTGATGCCACTGGAGATCACATTCAGCTTACCCAATTTGCCACTCACTTCAAGCGCATCGGTGAAGCCAACATTTTCCGGCAGCATTTTCACTACCATATATGCGGCAAGGAACATGCCGGTGAAAATGATGATCAGTTGGAGTTTTTGTGTATAGGCCACAGCTTTTGCTCCACCTGTCATGGTATAAATGATCAGCAGGCCACCCATAAAAAGGTTGGTCCAGTAGATATTCCAATCCAGCAGGGAAGATAAAATGATAGAAGGAGCGAATACGCTTATGCCTGTGGAAAGCCCGCGTTGTAAAAGAAAAAGCAGTGCGGTAAGCGTTCTTGTCTTACCGTCAAACCTGCCTTCGAGATATTCGTATGCTGTATATACTTTCAGTTTCCTGAAAATGGGAACAAAGAAAATACAGATCACTACGGTGGCTAAGGGGATGCCAAAATAATATTGAACAAAGCCCATTCCTTCAGTGTAAGCCTGGCCGGGTGCAGAGATAAAAGTTACAGCACTCGCCTGTGTGCTCATAATACTGAGCAGCACGATCCCCCAGGGCAGGCTGCGGTTGCTAAGAAAATAGCCGTCAAGGTTGCGCGAAGTCCGGCTTTTTGATAAACCGTAAGCAATAATGGCAAGCAGTGTGATGACCAGTACTATCCAATCGAGCTGGCTCATGCAAATCGTTTGGTGAACAAAGTGAATAAAAGGATCAGGACAATAAGAAACACCAGCACCAGCACATACCAGTAACTCCAGCTCTTAAATAATGGTGGTCTTTCGTCGTTTGGTTGCTTCATAAATTATCTTCTTGTTGAACGAAGCAGGCCGGTAAACACGATCAGCAAACCCAGCACCAGCCCGATCATCAATCCTATCCTTATCCGTTTGATAAAAAATCCCAGTAATAAACCCAGCACAATGGCAAAAATAAAAGCCATTTCCCCCCTTCTTACATCCGGTTTTTTTTCAGTTGCCATGTTATTTATTTTCAGAACGCTTTCTTTTTATTCAATGCAATGATATTTGCCAGCAACCTGTAAGCTCCTGGCACACCTGCTGGCAGCTCCCTGAAAAAGACAAGACCGGTGTAGGTAAAATACCCTTTCCCGTATTTAGCGATCAGCAAACTTCCGGCATCTGCGGCTTCGCCGGGATCATGCATTGTTAAAATAGTTTCAAAATTTTTGTCCCAGTCTGCTCCATGGTAAATACTGCGCTCCTGGATCCACCCTTTAAAGTCGTCCTGGGTGATTTTATTGGGGAAATTCAATACCGGGTGCTCCGGTTTCAGGAAAGTCACTTCCGCTTTCTCATCCGTGACCCTGGTACGGGAGATATTAAAGGAGTAAGGTCCGATCCTGGCTTTTACCGGGCCGATATTGCTGCTGGTATTGTACTGAACGATGAGATTGCCTCCGTCCTGCACATATTTCATCAGCTTATCGTAATGAGCATTCATCCATTCATTGGTATTATATGCCCTTACACCAGTAATTATAGCATCATATTGCTGCAGGTTGTTGCGGGCAAGTTCTTTATCACCCAGTAACACCACTTCATATCCCATCTGCTCCAGGCTGGCCGGCACTTTATCGCCTGCACCGGTGATATACCCGATCCTTTTGTTATAAGTTTTCAGGTCAACAAAGCTGGTTTGCAGCACTGAGGTTTTATAATAAGCTATATACGGTATATGATCATAATGAATGCTCCGCAAACCCTGGTTGAATATTTCCTTTCCGTTTTGCAGATAAATATCGCGGTAAGGGCGGCGGATCGTATCCTGTATCCTGGCTTCATAGCTTACTATCTTATCCTTTCCGATAGAGGGCAATGGTGTTTTAAGCAAAGGCGAACTGGAGTTCCCTTCCAACTGCAGCGAAGCATTAGTGGCTGTAAAGTCTTTATTGGCTTTTAAGGTAACAGTAAAAGGAGGAGATTCTTTTGTTGTCCTGACCACGATAGCAGGATCAACCGATACCAGTACAGGAGGTACCACCACCAGCGGTTCATACAATTCTCCTTTTACAGGGTCAGTGAATTTGTATTTCACCGGTCTTTCAAAGCTAAAAGGCTGATCCATTATTTTCAATTGCACCTGCATAGTATAAGATGGCTCCACATCAGGCCGTCCGATCAGGAGTTGATCGCTGACATTAAAATATCCTTCTTCCATTTTTTTGGCCAGCCAGTAAGGTTGTGTCAATGGCTTGGAAGCAGGCACATAAAAATTCTTGGCAAAACTGATATTCCGGTTCTTTGGTAATGATCGTGAAAAACTGGAATCAAGCCGGTCGATGCGCACATTCTGCAACACAGCGTTTACTCCCTGGCGGTTGTTGAAATTGAAGCTGATCTTTACAGAATCTGTTTGCACTGCAAATTGTTCGGTAGTAGTAGCTTCCAGGAAAAGGCCACCACATTGCGCGATCAGTTCCTGCGTTTCTT
Organism: Sphingobacteriales bacterium 44-61; assembly: GCA_001898405.1. Lineage (GTDB taxonomy): Bacteria > Bacteroidota > Bacteroidia > Chitinophagales > Chitinophagaceae > Terrimonas_A. The sequence goes on along the minus strand of MKTW01000012.1, from coordinate 8,374 downwards.
TCAGCTTTTGTGTTTTCCAATAACCATCCTCAAGTCTGTTGATGGCCTGGTACAGTTTTACCAGGGCAGGCACTGATCTCTCAGGGTAAAGCAGGTCAAAATTGCGGGTGATGGAATCGATAGCAACCGCGATCTTTTCTCCTCCCGGCACTCTTTTCCAGGTAAGGTCTATATCATCCATTATATCGTTGACCGGTGCTTTGCCTCCTGTGGTCTTAAAACTTTCAAACGATTCCCCTCTTGAAGCTGGTACGCCGAAGCCCTGGCTTTTATGCTGGCTGCGGCTTTCAGCAGCGATCTCACCATAGCTTTTACCCAGTAAGGGATTATAACCTCCTACATCCAGTTTCAACTGATCGCTGGTGATGGTATTATTTCCACCGAAATTGAAACTGTTGAATAAAATACGGCGGGCCTGCCAGGGTTTTACATATTTCAGTTGTTCAGGAAAACGTGATGGATCGGCAGCAGCAGTAAAAGCTTCATTGGCGAGGATGGCGGAAGCGGTGTGATGGCCATGTCCTCCCTCACCAGTAGTTGGGAAACGTGTGATTAGCACATCTGGCTGAAATTTCCGGATCACCCAAACCACATCGCTCAGTATTTTTTCCTTGTCCCATTTGGTAAATGTTTCTTCAGGGTTTTTGGAATAGCCAAAATCGTAGGCGCGGGTAAAAAATTGTTCACCGCCATCTACGCGGCGTGCAGCGAGCAATTCCTGTGTCCGGATCAGCCCCAGTTCAATACCCTGTTCATCACCAATGAGGTTTTGACCACCATCTCCTCTTGTCATGGAGAGATAGCCGGTGCGATATAGGCGGTCTTTTGAAAGATAGGTGATGAGGCGGGTATTCTCATCATCGGGGTGTGCGGCGATATAGAGTACGGAGCCGAGTATGTTGAGTTTACGAAGGGCCTGGTACATTTCTGCGGATGTCCAGGATGGGTAAGCTTGGGCATGGGTGGTTGCGGCAAGCAGGGGGAGAGCGATAATCAGTGCCAGTATTTTTTTCATCTGGTAAAAATATTCAGCGAATATAGCTCTTTGAAGCGGGAGTCTGAAGACTCCCTGCGGGGCCCTCCCTCCCCCGCCTCCAGCCTACCGTTTTGCATGTTGTTTTACTTTCAGGTAATACAATATCTTGCACACTGAAGCCCTATGCCGCGGCAACAACGAATAGCTGTAGCTAATCCAACCCGTATGATTTTTTAATCATACTAAAACATTGATTAATCAGAAATCAAATATCTTTTACCCCGAAATCAAAACCATGGGAAAAAAACAAAAAATAACGAGGGAAAAACATATGAGAACTCTACTATCACTCTTTTTTGCTGCTTGCTTAGCAGTTTCCTGCCAAACGACCAATAAAACTGCCAGGCTCCCTTTTGATGCCTATAACTATTCCGTTACTAAAAAAACGGAAACCAGTAATGGCGCTGTAGTATCTGCCCATCCGCTTGCCAGCAAAGCCGGTATCGAAATATTAAAACAAGGTGGCAATGCTGTAGATGCAGCTATTGCAGTACAACTCGCCCTTGCCGTAGTATATCCACAGGCAGGTAATCTCGGCGGTGGCGGTTTTATGGTGGCCCGGTTATCAGACGGACAACTGATAACATTGGATTACCGGGAAACAGCCCCTAAAAATGCGTACCGCGATATGTATATTGATTCTGCCGGCAATGCCAGAACAGATAAAAGCCAGGATGGCCATTTATCGAGCGGCGTGCCCGGAACTGTAGCAGGTTTGTTTGAAGCAGCAACCTATGCCAAACTTCCCTTTGAAAAACTGATCGCCCCTGCTATACTTCTTGCTGAAAAAGGATTTAAAATTACAGCAAGAGAAGCAGCAGGACTCAACCGCCTGCAAAGTGATCTGAAAAAATATAATACCAAAATGCCTGTTTTTGTAAAAGATATCCCCTGGAAAGAAGGTGATATACTGATACAAAAAGATCTTGCCAATACACTGAAACGCATCCGCGACAATGGCGCTGCTGGTTTTTATGAAGGCCGCACAGCCAGCCTGATCGTAAAAGAAATGCAACGCGGCCATGGCATCATCACCTATGAAGACCTGAAGAATTATAAAGCCAGGAAAAGAGAACCGCATGTATTCGATTATAAAGGATATAAGATTGTAGGCATGCCCATGCCCAGCAGTGGCGGCCTGCTGGTGCACCAGATGATGAAAATGATTGAAAACAGGAATATCTCGGCTATGGGTTTTCAATCGCCGCAAGCTGTGCAACTGATGGTAGAAGCTGAACGCAGGGCTTATGCCGATCGGGCTAAATTTATGGGAGATGCCGATTTTTATAAGATACCGGTAGCACAACTGACCTCCGACAAATACCTGCAGGATAGAATGAAAGATTATTCCCCTGATAAAGCCGGAATAAGTACAGCTATTTCACCAGGAACGATCCCTGGATACGAAAGCCCAGAAACCACTCACCTGAGTATACTGGATAAAGACGGCAACGCAGTAGCCGTAACCACTACGCTTAACAACTCCTACGGCAGCCGCACCGTGGTAGGTGATGCCGGCTTTTTCATGAACGATGAAATGGATGATTTCAGCATCAAACCCGGAGTGCCAAATATGTATGGCGCTATCGGTGGCGAAGCCAATGCCATTGCTCCGGGGAAAAGAATGCTGAGCTCCATGACACCGACTATCGTATTAAAGAACGACCAACCCTTTATGGTATTAGGTACACCTGGTGGTACCACCATTCCCACTTCCGTATTCCAGACCCTCGTCAATGTGATTGAATTTGGATTAAGTACTGCTGATGCTGTTGACAAACCCAAATTCCATCATCAATGGCTACCCGATGAAGTAAGTATTGAAAAGGGATTTCCTGAACCCACGGCGGAAGCATTAAGAAAAATGGGTTATAAACTGAAGTCCCTCGGAGCTATTGGAAGAACTGAAGTGATCAGGGTATTACCCGGTGGAAAACTGGAAGCAGTGGCAGACAGGCGGGGAGATGATTCGGCAGAAGGATTCTGAGTTGAGCCGGCAATCCTGATATTAGAGATTGTATTTAGTTTTGTGATGTAAAAAGAAAACTATGAACTCTGTAGGCAAAGAATACCTCGATACAGCTATCAGAAGGTTCAGGCAATATAAAGAGCTTGGAGATAAGACTTTTGCCCAGTTGAATGATGCTGACTTCCATTACCACACAGGGGATGAATCCAATAGTATTGCAGTGATCATTCAGCATTTATCAGGTAATATGCTAAGCAGATGGACCAATTTCTTAACGGAAGATGGCGAAAAGACCTGGAGACAGCGGGACGAGGAATTCAATAATCGTACAACGTACACAAAGCAACAGTTGATAGGCATCTGGGAAAAGGGCTGGGATTGTCTACTAAGCACACTTGGTTCATTGCAAGAAGATGATCTTTTAAAAACGATCTATATCCGCAAAGAAGCTTTATCAGCAATAGATGCGATCAACCGGCAATTGGCGCATTATCCTTATCACATAGGACAGATCGTTTACATTGGAAGGATGATCAGGAAAGAAACATGGAAAAGCCTGTCTATTCCCCCTGGTCAGTCTGAGCAGTATAATCAGGGCAGCGGCATTAAAGACCCTTCAAAGAAATTTTAGGCCGCCCATATTCGTATCTTTACAGCATGGCAGAAGATTTATCCATCCACACAGGTACCAAAGAAGAACAATATCAATCCCTGATCCCCCAGATCAAAGGTTTGCTGGAAGGCGAACCGGATTTAGTAGCCAACCTGGCTAACACAGTTGCTGCATTGAAAGAACAATTCGGTTGGTTATGGGTGGGGTTTTATTTAGTGAAGCAAGGTGAATTAGTATTGGCTCCTTTCCAGGGACCAGTGGCCTGCACGCGTATCAGCAAAGGCCGTGGCGTATGCGGTACCAGTTGGGCCCAGGCTCAAACACTGATCGTTCCAGATGTAGAAAAATTCCCCGGCCATATCACCTGCAGCAGCCATTCCCGCTCAGAGATAGTAGTGCCCGTGATTCGCAACGGTGAAGTGATCGGCGTACTGGATGTTGATAGTGTGGAAACCGATCAATTTGACGAAACGGATCAGCGTTACCTCGAAGAGATCGTTGATTTTATCTCCTTTTGATATATGCCCGAAACCATTTCCATACTGGTAAAAGGAAAAGTACAGGGAGTTTTTTTCCGGCAATCGACCAGGGAAAAAGCAACAGAACTCGGGCTTACGGGTGAAGTAAAAAACAAGGATGACGGTTCTGTATCGATCATCGCCACCGGGCTGCCTGACCAGTTGGATGCACTGGCTCAATGGTGCCAGGAAGGACCTGCAAGAGCAAAAGTCATCAGTGTGCACGTGGAAAACCTCCCCCTGCAAGAATTTCATGACTTCAATATCATACGATAACCTTTAAGCCTGCTTCAGATTCTCCAGCATATCTTTTATCATCGCATCAAGATCATATTCTTCTTTCCAACCCCAGTCTTTCCGCGCTGTGGAATCATCAATGCTTTGGGGCCAGCTATCAGCAATGGCCTGGCGGTAATCAGGTTCGTAGCTGATCGTAAATTCAGGAATATATTTTTTTATCCCCGCCGCTATTTCTTTGGGAGAAAAACTCATAGAAGAAAGGTTGTATGAGGTCCGCACACTTATCTTATTTGCAGGTGCTTCCATCAGCTCAATCGTCGCCCGGATCGCATCAGGCATATACATCATCGGCAAATAAGTCCCCTCTTTCAAAAAGCATTTATATTTTTTCTCTTCCAGTGCTTCATGAAATATCTCCACCGCATAATCGGTGGTGCCACCACCGGGTGCAGATTTATAAGAAATAAGACCAGGATAACGAAGGCTTCTCACATCCACCCCAAAACGCTGAAAATAGTAATTGCACCAGAACTCACCTGCATATTTACTGATGCCATATACCGTAGTAGGCTCAATAATGGTTTGTTGCGGACAGTTTTGCTTGGGCGATGTTGGCCCAAACACTGCAATGGAAGAAGGCCAGTACACTTTATGTATATTCTCTTCCCGGGCAATATCCAGTACGTTCAGCAAGCCCTGCATATTCAGGTGCCAGGCCAGGTTGGGGTTCTTTTCACCCGTAGCGGAAAGAATGGCTGCCAGCAAATAGATCTGTGTAATATTCTGACGGATCACCTGCACATGAAGCATTTCCTTATTCATCACATCCATGCTCACATAAGGACCAGTGCCTTCCAGCAAAGGGTTTTGCTCCCTGAGGTCGGAGGCGATCACATTGTTGTTACCATAAATTTTACGAAGAGCGAGAGTAAGTTCAACGCCAATCTGCCCGCTGGCGCCTATGACAAGAATCTTTTCTTTTTGCATGAAGCGAATTTGGGGCAAAGATGGAAAGCCCTACGTCAAATTCCAAATGGAATTTGCCGTAGGGCTTTCCATCTTTGTCGGAACTAACTCGCTACCTTTGCCCGATGGAAAACTTTTTAAAGGACCTGGTGAAAGGTCAATCGTATGATGAAAACAATTTTTTCCTGATAGCAGGCCCTTGTGTGGTGGAAAGCGAGGAGCTGGTAATGGAAGTAGCAGATAAAGTGTCTGGTTGGTGCCGCAACCTGGGCATTCCGTATATTTTCAAGTCCTCTTACCGCAAAGCTAACCGCACCAGTGCTAATTCATTTACCGGTATCGGTGATGAAGCAGCGCTTGCCCTTGTAAAAAAGACAGGGGAAAAATATAAACTGCCTACCACTTCGGATATACATGCACATGAAGAAGCGGCCATAGCAGCCAAATATGTCGATATACTGCAGATCCCGGCTTTTCTTTGCCGGCAAACAGACCTGTTGCACGCAGCAGGTGAGACAGGCAAGGTCGTGAATGTAAAAAAAGGACAATTCCTCAGCGGCCCTGCGATGAAATTTGCTGTGGAAAAGATCAGGCAAACAGGCAATCAGAAGATCATTCTCACTGAAAGAGGAACCACATTCGGCTACCAGGACCTGGTAGTGGATTACCGCAATATTCCCTGGATGCAGGAACATAAAACACCCGTTGTAATGGATGTTACCCATTCCCTGCAACAACCCAATCAAACAAGCGGTATTACAGGAGGCAACCCTCAGTTGATAGCAACTATTGCGAAAGCTGCGATCGCTGCCGGAGCCAACGGGCTCTTTATTGAAACCCACCCTGACCCGGCTAAAGCATTAAGCGATGGAGCAACAATGTTGAGGCTGGATTTACTGGAGGGATTGCTGGAACAATTGGTGAAATTGAAAAAAGCGCTTGTTTAAGACTTCTTTCCTTTCATCCCAGGCAAAAAACCTGTAATAATACCTATCAACGGCAGGTAAGCACATACTTTAAATACATAACCGATACTCGTCATATCGGCCAGTTTTCCCAGTAGTGCGGAACCCAGGCCGCCCATGCCAAATGCAAAACCAAAGAACAGGCCTGCGATCATGCCTACTTTACCCGGCACCAGTTCCTGCGCATACACCAGGATGGCAGAAAATGCAGATGCCAGCACCACACCAATGATGGCAGACAATACGCCAGTCCAGAACAGGTTTGCATGCGGAAGCAATAAGGTAAATGGAGCTACGCCAAGGATGGATATCCAGATAATATACTTCCGGCCAAACCGGTCACCAAGCGGACCGCCCAGTAAAGTACCGGCAGCAACAGAACCCAGAAAGATGAACAGGTACCATTGTGATTGCTGTACAGACAAGTGAAACTTATCGATGAGATAAAAAGTAAAGTAACTGCTCATGCTGGCCATATAAAAATACTTGGAGAAGATCAATACAAGCAGGATACCAATTGATACGACCACCCTGGAAGTAGACAGCCCATTGTCAACAATTTCCGTACTGCTCTTTTTAGCAGCGCGCAAAATAAGATGCTCCTTATACCATACCGCCACTTTCGACAATACAATAATACCCAGTACGGCAGCAATACCAAACCAGATAACATTCGTTTGCCCATGCGGCACAATGATGATGGCCGCTAATAGAGGACCGATCGCACTGCCTGCATTACCGCCAAGCTGAAAAATAGATTGCGCCAACCCGCGCTTGCCGCCCGATGCCAGGTGTGCTACCCGTGATGCCTCCGGATGAAAAATAGATGAGCCGACCCCTATCAGTGCTACCGCCGCCAGTATAGCGATGAAACTGGTGGCCAGCGAAAGGGTTACAAGACCTGCAAGCGTAAAGCCCATACCAACCGCCAAAGAATAAGGCCTGGGATATTTGTCGGTGTACTGGCCCACAAAAGGTTGCAACAAAGAAGCCGTGATCTGAAAGGTGAAAGTGATCAGCCCGACCTGTGAAAACGTCAGATGCAGGTTACTCTTGATCAGCGGATAGATCGAAGGGATCACCGATTGCAACATATCATTCAGCAAATGAGCAAAACTGATCGTAAACAGGATGGGGAAAACGGTAGTATTGACTACTTCCCTGGAGGAAGTAGTACTTGTTGTCGGGTTCATACAAAGTGATTAGTGTTCTTCAATGCTTCAGGCAGAAATATGTCCATTAATACGCGCAGCAAAATGCCAGGCGCCCTTTGGATCTTTATCGGTAATACTTTTTAATAACTTACTATGCAGTTGCATCGTTTCAATAAACGGAGCTGTATCAGGAAACCGGTTCAGAAAATCATTCTTCATACGCGTGGAAAATGATTTATACAGATCAGCCAGCACATCATTCCCCGAAGCCTCCGCAATAGCATTGTGAAAATTAATATCCGCATCCACACAACCCGCCACATCCTGTTGTGCCGCCGCTTTTTCCCTTGCATCGAAATACCGCTGCATTTTCTTCACGTCTTTAGCCGTCCTGTTCAACGCTGCTTTCTCGGCGATCTTCATTTCCAGCAGTTGCCGCACTTCATTGATCTCTTTCACATCAGACCGTTTCAGGCGTTGCGCCAGTGGTTCGCCCACCCCCGAATTGTCTTCCACAAAAGTGCCCACCCCTTGCTGCACGCGCAGCAGACCGGAGTTGACCAGTAATTTGATGGCTTCGCGAATAGAAGAACGCCCTACCCCAAACTGCTGCATCAAAGCTGACTCTACCGGCAACTGATCCCCAACCTTATACTCCCCGGAGATGATCTTTTGCTGCAGGCGGGCCGCCACTTCATTGGCCAGCGAGCGGCGGACAATATTTTGCTCCATAGTCATCAGATGATATGATGATGTAAAGATAAGAGGGATATCTATACCACCCAACAAAATAAAAGAGGCCGCCTCTTTGTTGAGACAGCCTCTTTTATTTTGACGATCTGAAGCGTCCTAAAATAAGTTGACACAAAAACAGTGTCACCATGATAAATACAGGACAATTTAAGAAGCGTAA
>MKTW01000011.1:6800-659038 GCA_001898405.1 Sphingobacteriales bacterium 44-61 | reverse complement strand
TGCCTAAGGCAAACCGGGATATTAATTAAATTTGTCAACCTATTTTAGGACGATACAATCATTATATTAGCGCAGGTCAACTTCTTCCACACCCGGATACTTGCTCTTATCGAACGCAAACATATTATCTGCTGCAGGCAAATTCGTTTTCATATTGGTAACCGTATAGGTATAACGGTTGCCGCCATTCTCCAGCACTTTGGTGCTGTAAATTGTTTTAGCAGCTTTATCTACCTGCAGGTATACTTTATGGAATGCCTTGCCTTTATCAGTCGGGGTCATTTCAATTTCCTGCAATGTTTTGGTACCTACTTTCTTTTCACCATTCAGCAGATACAGGAAATCCTTATCGTAAAAATTGGTAAATAATTTTTGAGGGGTAAGTGTGCTGCCGGATGCATCGAGATTGTTGATCGTTACTTCTTTGGCGGTTTTATCGTAACTCCAAATAGTTTTCCCATCACAAAAGATCTCCTGGCTGCCAAAGTTTACCCTGTATTTTGTACCCTTCATGGTAATAGTGCCCGTCTTATTGGATTGTACTTTACCTTTTGCATCTTCCACTTTATAAGAAAAAGCCGCTTGCACGGAACTGAAGGTTTTGAATTTTGCACTTACCGCATCCAGCACTTTTTTTGCCTCAGGATCATTTTTTTGTGCTGTTACAGAAAGGCTTCCAAGTAAAACTGCTACTATCAGGTATAAACTCCTCATCATTGTTAATTTAATTTTAAAATATCCCCTGTTTATAATAGGGTGCGCAAAAATAGTCAATTACCTTCTTAGACTGTCAAGTACCGTACCGGGTTGCAAAGAGATTATTTGAATTAAGATTTTCTTATCCTAACATATCAAGGTGTTGCTGAAGGTCTAATTCCGTCTTGATCAGCACGTCCCTCGACTTGCTGCCCTGGTTAGGCCCCACAATGCCGGCTGCCTCCAACTGGTCCATCAGCCTCCCGGCCCGGTTATACCCCAGCTTCATCCTGCGTTGCAGCAATGAAGTGGAACCCACCTGGTTCTGCACGATCAGCCTGGCCGCATCTTCAAACAATGAATCCCTGTTGGCCGAGTCAAACTCCTTACCTTCCAGTTCTTTTTCATCCACATATTCAGGCAGCAGGAAAGCTTGCGGATAGCCTCTTTGCTCGTAAATGAACTCCACGATCTCTTCCACTTCGGGTGTGTCAACAAAAGCACACTGCAGGCGGGTAACTTCGCCATTATGGGAAATAAGCATGTCCCCTTTTCCGATCAACTGCTCTGCACCACCTGTGTCGAGGATCGTACGCGAATCGATCTTGGACGACACTTTAAATGCGATCCGCGCTGGGAAGTTAGCCTTGATGGTACCGGTGATAATATTTACAGAAGGACGCTGCGTTGCAATGATCAGGTGAATCCCGATGGCCCTCGCTAATTGCGCCAATCTCGCAATAGGCATTTCCACTTCTTTGCCTGCCGTCATGATCAGGTCCGCAAACTCATCTATCACCAGCACAATGAAAGGAAGGAACTGATGTCCTTTTTGCGGGTTCAGTTTTCTTTTGATGAATTTCTCGTTATACTCTTTTATGTTCCGCGCACCAGCTTCTTTCAACAGGTCGTAGCGGTTATCCATTTCAATACACAATGCATTCAGCGTATGCACTACTTTCTTGGTGTCAGTAATGATCGCATCTTCCTCACCCGGCAGCTTGGCCAGGAAATGTTTTTCAATATGACGGTATACGCTTAACTCCACTTTCTTCGGGTCAATGAGCACAAACTTCATTTGTGAAGGGTGCTTTTTATACAGCAAAGACACCAGGATAGCATTCAACCCAACAGATTTACCCTGACCGGTAGCACCTGCCATCAGCAAGTGGGGCATGCTTGCCAGATCTACGATATAGTTGTCGTTGTCGATCTTTTTTCCAATAGCAATGGGAAGACTGAACGTATTATGCTGGAATTTTTCAGATGATAAGAGCGTTTTCATGCTCACCACTGTCTTCTTCACATTCGGCACTTCAATACCGATAGTACCCTTGCCGGGGATCGGCGCAATGATACGGATACCCAATGCTGCCAGGCTCAGCGCAATATCATCTTCCAGGTTTTTGATCCTTGAGATCCTCACCCCTGCTGCCGGAACGATCTCGTACAGTGTAACGGTCGGCCCCACTGTAGCACTGATCTTTTGGATCTCGATGGAGTAATTGCGCAGCGTAGCAATGATCTGGTTTTTATTATTTTCCAGTTCATTCGGGTCCTGGATGATCTTCTCACTGCCGTGTGTTTCCAGCAACTCGAGACCGGGGTATTTATAATCACGCAGATCAAGTGTCGGCTCATAAGGGGGAAGGTTCTCAATCACCCGCTCCTCACCCGGCACCATTTCTTCAGCAGGTACTGTTTTTATTTCCAGCTCAAGTCCGCTCACCGGCTTTTGCACCACTGGTTGAGGTTCGGGCTCAGGTTCTTCCTCTTCTGTGGGTTGAACGGTAAAAGGCATATCATTTATCTCAAGCTGATCATGTTTATGAAAAAGATCATTCACGATCTCTTTTTCCATACTGAGCGGCGTATCTCCCAAATCCTCTTCCTCTTCTTCTTTCTCGATCATTTGCAGATTATGCAAAGGCATTTCTTCTTCGGGTTCTATGTTGAGCATATTATCACCAGTACCAAGTTTGTTGCCTTTATTGGTAACAGGTATAAAAAGTTTAGCCCCGTCTTCTTCCTCTTCAGTTTCTTCTTCAGCGGCCGTTTCCTCTTCCGGCACGGCAACAGGCAAGGCATCTGCTTTTTTCCGTTCAGGAAGATTGAAAGCAGGATTGAACTGCCAGATGATATATCCAAGAGCAACGAGTACCAGGAGGGCGGCTGTGCCGATAGTGCCGAAAATACCCGTCAGCCAATTACTGATCATATTCCCTACACCGCCACCAAAGGGAAACTGATCATTGCCGCCGCCAAAAACAAAAGCCAGCGAAACGGACAGTACGAGCAAACCGATAGTAACGTATTTCAGATTTCTCCAAATGGAAAAAACCTTTCGCTTAAACAACAGGTTCACCCCTACCACAAAAAAGAAGGTGCAAAAAAGCAGGGCAGCTATGCCAAACCCTTTGTAAACAAAAAAATGGGAGATATAAGCGCCCAACCGGCCCAACAGGTTAGACACCTGAACATCATTATTGACCAATATGCCGGCGCCTGAGCGAAAAACCTTATCCTGGTCTTCCTTCCAGGTAAAAAAATAGGAAGTGAAAGCAATAAAAAGAAAAATGGAGGCAAGCAACGAAACCGCCCCGGTGATTTTCCAGGTGCGTTCGTCACGAGCCAGTTTTTTCCAGTCTATATTTTCTTCTTTCTCCTGCTTCCAACCCTTTCCGTCAACCTTCTTTTTGCCATTTTTGGATGTTTTGGCAGGGGTCTTTTTCGACTTATTAGCCATAGCGGCAAAGATAACATAGTTTGGAGTTTTCGGTAGCACCCGGTTCGGTTAATAAAAGCGCAGTTTCAGCAATCAATTTTCCCACCAAGACGACTAAGACCACAAAGAATTACTTCCAGATCATTTTTCCTGCCTTGTGAAGCCGGAGGTATAATTTACAAAATAGAGTATTCTTTGTGGTCTTAGTCGTCTTGGTGGGAAAAATTACCGGAAAGTGGTAGCCTTCAAGCTAAAAAAAGCAAGGGCCTTATATTACATTTGAGCTATATTTTTAATACCCCAGGTTCATGCGCATTTTTTGCCTGACAGCGTTCGTATTTTTTCTTGGCCTCTCTCCCCGCCTGACGGCGCAGGACAGTACGGCACTGACCTGGGTAGACATCAGCAAGATCACGCTTGCCCAAACCCTGGAGAAAAATATCGATTACGGATATATAGACGCGGACGCTTCCCTGCCCAACCAGTACCATTCCATTCTTTTTAAACGCGGCGGCAATATTCACCGCCGGTTTGTAGAAGACAAGAATGTTACCAGGAAGATCATTCTCCGCTTCAAAGCCCGCAACACCAGCGATTCTGCTGTTTCTGTCTGGTTTTATCCCGGCTATTATTACTGGGATATTCATTTGTACAGGGAAACCGGAAATAACCTGCAAGCCATCCGGTCGGTTACGCCTGACTATAAAAATGAGATCAGCTACCGGTATATGACCCTGCCCGCGGAAGACTCAGCAGTTTTTGTAGCCGAACTGATCCCGGTAAGGACCTATCTCAATACCATCCGGCCCAAACTTGTCAATCCCGCTTACCTGGGTTCTTTTATCAATGACACCTACAGCACCAACAACGAAGCCAAAACTTTTACCTACCTGTTTTGCGGCCTGTTGCTGATGATGATCCTTTTCTCCCTGGCCAGCTTTCTGCAAGGAGGCAACCTTGAGTTTCTGTATTATTCTGGCTATGCCGCCTTCCTGGGATTGATGCTGCTTATCAAAGCCGTTTACAGTTATCACAGCAGCAAAATGAGTTTTTTCCAGGAAGGATACCTGGATTATGTAATGCTGTGTATCGGGCATTTGTTCTATATGCTTTTTATCCAGCGCTACCTGGCCACTAAGCGCAACCACCCTTTCCTTCACAGCCTGTACAATATCGGGATCCTCCTGCTCGTATTCTCGATCACTACCTATAGCTGCGCTCATTTCTTTACCAATAATTATGCGATCGAAAAGAATGTAGAGAACATAACCAAGCTATTGCTGCTGATAATGGTAATAATATTCTGCATTTACAGCATTAAGCGATGGAAGAATAAATTGCTGCGATACCTTTTCTGGGGCAATTTCTTTCTGTTCGTTTTTTCGCTGATGTCGCAGTTGCTGATATTATGGGAAGTGATCCCGAAATCAGCACCGGCTATCTTCCGCTCTTCTGTTGTGTATTATGAAACAGGCCTGCTGCTGGAACTGGTATTCTTCCTCGCTGGCTTGAATTATAAGAACCGCCGCCAGTTGATCGCTTCTGCCCGCGAGCGGGAACGGCTGAAAGCAGAGAACCAGATGAATGAATACGAAAAAGAGATCGCTGTGTATAAGGCTCAACAACAGGAAAGGGAACGTATTTCAGCCGATATGCATGACGAGCTTGGTTCGGGCATGACAGCCATCCGCCTTATGAGCGAGATCGCCCGGAATAAAATGAAAGAGAATACACCGGTTGAAATTGAAAAGATCTCTCATTCTGCAGATGAAGTGCTGAATAAAATGAATGCTATTATCTGGAGCATGAACAGCGGAAATGATACAGTGGATAATCTCGTTTCCTATATCAGGGCTTATGCACTGGAATATTTTGAATACACGCCCATCGTTTGTAAAATATATACCCCCGATGAAATTGAACCCAGGGAACTCGCCGGTGAAAAACGGCGTAATCTTTTTCTTTGTGTAAAAGAAACGCTTAACAATTCACTTAAGCATTCCAGGGCTTCCGAGTTGAGGATCCGTTTTATTATCGATGACGCACTGACTATCGAGATCCGCGATAACGGAATTGGTCTCGCTCCCGGAAAGATCCGCCAGTTTGGGAATGGACTGAAAAATATTGCCAAGCGCATGGAAAGTATCGGAGGAACTTACCAGATAGAAACTGATGGAGGAACCGTAACAACTTTAAGCCTGCCGCTCTAGTCGCTTATTTCATTTTCAGCACACTTATAAAAAACAGGAGCCAGCCTGCAATAAAAAACAAGCCGCCAACCGGTGTAATAATACCAATCCCTTCCATGCCCACCTTACCTGTCGCTTTCATCATCGTAAGCAGATAAAGCGACCCGGAAAACAACAGGATGCCTGCCAGGAAGCAGTATCCAGCCCAATTCAGCAAACCTTGCTGACCAACTTTTTCAAATACAATAGCCGTCAACACCAATGCCAGCGCATGATACATCTGGTATTGCACACCGGTTTGAAAAGTAGTGACTGTTTCAGCAGGAACGATCTTCTTCAATCCATGTGCACCGAATGCACCAAGCACCACAGCGATGCCGCCAAGTAATGTTCCTGATAATAAAAAAGGTTTATGCATGGAATATTTTTTCGATGATCTGATCTAGTGTAATGTGTTCATCATCCTCGATCAACACTTTTGCCTGCTCATAATAGATCTTCCGGTCGGAAAATTTACGGATGATAAAGGTATTGAGCTGCACATCGGTCAGGCTCTTCAGTAAAGGCCGTTGGTCCCTTTCTTTTGCCAGCCGTTTGAAGAGGGTCTGCAAAGGTGTGTTCAGCCATACAGTAACGCCCGACTGATTCATGTACTCGATATTATTGAAATAGCAGGGCGCGCCACCGCCACAAGCCATGATAAAAGAGCTATGACTTTCCGTAATAATGTTCAGGACTTCTTTCTCCTTCAGCCGGAAGTACTCTTCTCCTTCTTCTTCAAAAATGCGGTTGATGGATTTGCCCTCGGAATTCACGATCTGCTCATCCAGGTCGAAAAAAGGCAGGTTGAGCTTTTGACTTAATTGCCTTCCCCGGTGAGTTTTACCGGAGCCCATAAAACCTATGAGGAATATCTTCATTTGTAATAGTTCACTTGAACGCATTGATCCCCGTCACATCCATTCCTGTTATCAATAAATGTATATCATGCGTTCCTTCATAAGTGATCACACTTTCGAGGTTCATCATGTGGCGCATAACGGGATACTCACCAGTGATGCCCATACCACCAAGCATCTGACGTGCATCACGGCAGATATTGGTAGCCACTTCACACGCATTGCGTTTAGCCATACTCACCTGCTGTGGACTGGCCTTGCCATCATTCATCAGCACACCAAGTCTCCAGTTAAGCAATTGAGCCTTGGTGATCTCCGTGATCATTTCCGCCAGTTTCTTTTGTTGCAACTGGAAACCACCGATTGGTTTGCCGAACTGTTCCCTTTCTTTAGAATAACGCAAAGCTGTATCATAGCAGTCCATCGCAGCGCCGATAGCTCCCCAGGCAATACCATATCTTGCCTTGGTAAGGCAACCCAGCGGGCCTTTCAATCCCTGCACATTCGGCAATATATTTTCTTTCGGCACTTTTACATTGTCAAAAACCAGTTCACCTGTTGCAGATGCTCGCAGGCTCCATTTGCCATGCGTTGTGGGAGTGGAAAAACCTTCCATGCCTCTCTCCGCGATCAAACCTCTGACTATGCCCTGCTCATCTTTTGCCCAAACCACAGCTACCTGTGAAAAAGGCGCATTGCTGATCCACATCTTGGCGCCATTCAATATCACATGATCTCCTGCATCGCGGATATTAGTGAGCATGCTGCTGGGATCACTGCCATGATTAGGTTCTGTAAGACCAAAACAACCCAGCCATTCGCCACTGGCGAGTTTGGGAAGATATTTATTCCGTTGCTCTTCGTTACCATATGCATAGATCGGGTACATCACCAATGAACCCTGCACTGAAGCAGTAGAACGCACACCGCTATCCCCTCTTTCCAATTCCTGCATCATCAGTCCATAGGAAATATAATCCAGGCCGCCACCGCCATATTGTACCGGCACAGTCGGACCAAAACAACCCAATTCTCCCAGTTGTTTTACGATTTGCTGGGGAAACTCGGCCCGCTGCGCATAATCTTCTATGATGGGCGATATCTCTTTCTTTACATAATTACGGACAGATTCGCGGACGAGCTTTTGTTCGTCCGACAACAGTTCATCTACATTAAAATAATCCGGGCTGGTAAACAGATCAGTACGGGCTGCCATGCAATCGGGTTTTAAGTTTTGGCAAAGGTACTGGGAAATACGGGAAGTTGGTGGCAATCCCGGCTGAAGAAAAACTTCATTTATTTCCCTACCTTGTATGAAATTGATTGCAATGAAGGACCCTATACTGGTCTTGTTCGCCATTGTGATAATGGCTGGTTGTAACAATAAAAAAGAGCAACCGGAGATACCGGCACAGGCCACAAAATATGAACTGGAAAAAGACAGTTCGGTGTACAGTGGAGAAATGAAGCGCTACTGGCTGGTGCTGTTAAAGAAAGGAGATAACAGAAAGCAAGACAGTGCAAGCGCTGCAAAGATCCAGGCAGCTCATATGGCAAATATCAACCGGCTGGCGGGTGAAGGAAAGATCATCATGGCAGGGCCAATGGGAACTGACGGCGATCTCCGTGGCATTTTTATTATGAATGCGAAGGATTCAGCAGAAGTCGCATCATTGGTCAATACTGATACAGCAGTGATTACAGGGAGATTAAAGATGGAGTATTATCCTTGGTGGAGTGAAAAGGGGAAGTATATTTTTAAATAAAAATGCAAGGGGGAAGTTACAACGAAAGTGACAAGTAAGATAAATGAGAACAACAGAATCAAAGTTCCTTACTGCTACCTTAACCGGCATTGTCATTACTATTATTGCCGGTGCTATTTTGTTTCCGGTTGTTTATGTGGCAGTCGACTCACTATTTGAATTATACATTTTTACAGACCCGCCACCTAACGTCTGGGTTAAAGACGTCCTGCTGATTCTTATTGCTTATATATGGCTTTTTGTGGCTGCTGCTGCAGGAGGATGGGCTTGCGCAGGAATTTCAAAGCATGATGAATACAGTCATGCGCTCTTCCTGGCTGTACTATGGACAGTAACTGTCTCATTGCTTTACTTGTACTCTGCAAGTGAGGAACCATTCGGAATGCTAATACTAGTGATTATCGTGGGAATTGCAGGCTATTTCATTGGAACAGCCCTGCGTATGCGTAGAAAAAGAAAAGCTCGTCAAGCAATTAAATAAGAAGCCATTTCTTCCTGATATTCTTTGGCCACTTTCTGCGCCGCTTCTGCAAAATCTTCTCCTCCCGATGCATAAATAATCGCCCTGCTGGCATTCACCAGTATTCCCACATCCTTGTTCATTGCCTTCTCAGAAATTTCTTTCAAACTTCCGCCCTGTGCCCCTACACCGGGCACAAGATAAAAATGATCCGGTGTGAGTTTGCGTATATTGATAAATTCATCAGCCTGCGTTGCTCCTACTACAAACATCAGGTTACCGGGGTTACCCCAACCACTTGCCGTTTGTAATACTTTTTCATAAAGCAATCCATCGCCTGCTTTTTTTAACTCAAAATCCACTGCGCCTTTATTGGAAGTAAGCCCCAGCACGATCGCCCATTTGCCAGGGTATTGCAGGAAGGGCTTTACACTGTCTTCCCCCATATACGGTGCCACTGTTACTGAATCAAAAGGTAACGTTTCAAAAAAAGCCTTGGCATATTGATCAGAAGTGTTTCCTATATCACCACGTTTGGCATCCGCAATGGTGAAATGATCTTTCCCTATATACTTCACCGTTTTTTCCATTGCCTCCCACCCTTTCAGGCCCAACGCTTCATAGAAGGCCGTATTGATCTTATACGCCACACAGTAATCCCGTGTTGCATCAATAATGACCTTATTGAAAGCAAACACAGGATCGCTTTCTTTCAAAAGATGTTTGGGGATCTTTGTAATATCGGTGTCCAAACCAACACAGAGATAGCTTTTCTTCTGCCGTATCTGTTCAATTAACTGCTGACGGTTCATAGTGGGACAAATGTAATGAATAGATAGTATCTGCTTAGGCGATGTACCCATCAAACCCGATCGCCTTCTCCAATGCATCAGTAAAGCGCCAGACCTCTTCGAAAGTATTGTACAATGGTGCAGGTGCCAGCCTGATCACATCAGGCTCTCTCCAGTCGACCATAAAGTCGTGTTGCATAAGATAATTATAGATCTCCCTTCCCCGCCGTTTCATCAGCATGGAGACCTGGCAACCCCTGTCTTTTGCTGTTGAAGGTGTGATGAATTGAATAGCCGGAGGATCGACCGTATCATTCACTCCCTTGAGCATGAACCATAAATAATCATTCAGCAAACGGCCCTTGGACTGGATCGCATCCCACCCTGCCTGCTCCACTATTTCAAGCGAAGCCCGGAGTGTGGCATACATTAAGAACGGAGGCGTGCTCAATTGCCAGCCCTCTGCTCCCTGCATCGGCTTAAAGCCTTTATCCATTTTAAAACGCGTAGGCTTATCATATCCCCACCATCCCGCAAAACGCGGAAGGTCTTCTGCAAAGTTCTTTTCATGAACAAACACACCGCCGATAGCACCTGGTCCTCCATTGAGGTATTTGTAACTGCACCAGCAGGCAAAATCGATGTTCCAGTCGTGCAGTCGCAGCGGAATATTCCCCGCTGCATGCGCCAGGTCAAATCCCACTCTTGCTCCTGCTTTGTTGGCTGCTGCAGCAATTGCCTGCATATCGAAAGCCTGACCGGTGTAATAGTTGATCCCGCCAAATAAAACAAGAGCGGTTTCATGGCCGTATTGATCGATCGTGGAAAGAATATCTTCTGTGCGTAAAGTAAACTCGCCTTCCCTTGGGCTGACTTCAATCACAGCTTCGGCAGGATCAAAGCCGTGATGCCTTACATGTGTTTCAAAAGCATACTGATCGCTTGGGAAAGCCTTGGCTTCACAAATGATCCGGAAGCGTTTGGCGGTAGGCCTGTAAAAACTTACCAGCATTAAATGCAGGTTTACGGTCAATTGATTCATCACTACTACTTCGGCCGGCCTGGCGCCCACAACCGTTGCGAGCGTACCGGTCAGCTTATCATGATAATCCATCCAGGGTTCTTTGGCGTGGAAAAAGGATTCAACGCCCAGGCTGGCCCAGTCTTGCAAAATACGCTGCATATAATCATTGGCTGATTTCGGCTGCAGCCCCAGTGAATTACCCAGGAAATACACCAGTTGTTTTCCATCTGCTTCAGGAATGATAAACCGGTTGCGGAAATTTTTCAGTTGATCCTGCTGATCTAATGATTGAGCAAATTCAAGCGATGGAAGAAACTCCATATCATACATTTTTAAAATGGTCAATTAAAATGCTCCTGTGCTGCCGCCATCTACGGGGAGATTCACTCCGTTCACGTAAGATGCTGCCGGAGATGCCAGGAAAGCTGCCACTGCAGCTATCTCTTCAGGTTTACCAAATCTTTTGGCCGGGATTTGTTGTTGCATTTTTCCGGCCAGTTCATCCTTGTTCAGTTCTTGTTTGGCCGCATTGCCGGAGATCAATTTATCCAGCCGCTGTGTTTGCGTATACCCCGGCAGGATATTATTGACGGTAATGCCCCATGCAGCCACTTCATTTGCCAGGGTCTTTGCCCATCCTGCCGTAGCTGCGCGGATAGTATTTGAAACGCCCAGGTTAGCAATAGGAATTTTAACCGAAGTGGAAACGATATTGATGATGCGGCCATAACCTGCCTGCTTCATTCCCGGCAATACAGCCTGTGCCAGTTGCTGGTAATTCACAATATGCTGCTGGAATGCCAACAGGAAAGCTTCCGGAGAAGCTTCTGTGATAGGGCCTGGTGCCGGCCCCCCGGTATTATTCACCAGTATATGCACGGTGAATGATTGCAAGATCTCATCAATCGTTTTTTTCACTGCTTTATTATCGGCAAAATCGGCTACATAATACCGATGCTTTACACCCTGAGATGCTAATGAAGCAACTGCTTCTTTCAGCGATGCCTCATTCCGCGCCAGTAAAATACATTGCGCGCCGGCAAGCGCAAACTCTTTGGCGATAGCAAGACCAATACCCTGGGTGCTGCCGCAGATCACGGCTGTTTTACCGGAAAGAGAAATATTCATATTGCGATGTTAATCCTGAGAATTCTTTTTCACTCACCAAAAACTTTCTTTTTCCGCCCCTTCATCATTTCAGCGATAGCCGCTGCATCCCCTCCCTGCCCTTGCAAATGCTGCACAATATTGTCATAACTTTTTTCATCCCTGTTCTGGCTGAGTTTAAATACATGTTCCAGCGATTGCACTTCTATTTCAAAAGCGGCAATTGCTTTGATCATTTCGTCGATATATTCTTTAGGGAGGTCTTTAAAATTTGCACCTGAATGGGGATTATTTTCAAAATGATCCGTAGTGCGTTGCAATATACCCGGCAAAGCCGTTTCATCGAGAAAACGGAGAACGCCTCTTGCATGCACGCTAAGATAATTCCAGGTGGAGCCCTGTTGTTTATGTTCATACCAACTGGCACTCACATATGTGTGCGGGCCAGTGAACACGGCCAGCACATTCGGGTTTTGCAGAAAAGCCTTGTGATGGTCTGTCTTTTTCATGATATGACCAGAGAGGAAAAGCTTTCCGTCTCTTTCATCGATGAAAACCGGCACTTGTGTAGCCGCAGGCTGCAGGTCTTTATTACAACCTGTCAGAAAAACAAAAGGATGTTCTTTCGCAAACTGGATTACAGCTGCCGGATCAGATTCTTTGAAATAAGGAAGATTGTACATGGAACGAAGGTAATGATTAAGCGTTGACCGTTGCCGGTTGGTCAACAGACATGATCAACCAACCGTTTCCACCAATTTTTCCGTGCTCATGTTTGCATTCCGCATAGATACGCTTCTTACCACATGGTTTGCGAATTCTTCAAATGCCTTCTTCGTGATCTCATCGTCGCTTACCATAATGGGTGCGCCTTTATCACCGCCTTCACGGATGCTTTGCACCAGGGGGATCTGACCGAGGAAAGGAAGATCATACTCATCAGCCAGTCGTCTTCCACCTTCTTTGCCGAAGATGTAATATTTGTGACCAGGCAATTCTGCCGGAGTGAAATAGCTCATATTCTCCACCAGCCCTATCACCGGCACGTTCAGTTGCGCTTGCCCGAACATTGCAATGCCTTTCTTAGCATCCGCCAGTGCCACATCCTGTGGCGTGGTCACGATCACTGTGCCGGTAACCGGAACAGTTTGCATCAGGGTAAGATGGATATCGCCGGTGCCTGGAGGCATGTCTACCACCAGGTAATCCAGTTCATCCCAGTAAACATCCGTTACAAACTGGCGGATAGCACTGCTGGCCATAGGTCCGCGCCATACAACAGCATTCTTTTCATCCACCAGTAAACCGATGCTCATTAATTTAATACCATATTTTTCCAGGGGAACGATCATGCCTTTGCCTTCAATTTCGATCATCATCGGGCGTTCGCCTCTTACACCAAACATAATAGGCACGCTGGGGCCATAGATATCTGCATCCATCAACCCCACTTTGGCTCCGCTGGCAGCCAGGGCCAGGGCCAGGTTGGAAGAAACGGTGGATTTACCCACTCCGCCTTTTCCACTCACTACCGCAATAATGTTCTTCACTTTGGGCAGCACCGTGCCGGGATCATTACGTTTGGTAGTTGTGTTGGCAGTGAACTTCACATTTACAGCTGCCTCTTTATTCACCAGTAATTTGATGGCATTAACGGCGGCATTTTTCATCATGTCCTTCATCGGGCAGGCCGGCGTGGTCAACACAATAGTAAAGGAAACATAGTTACCATTTATTTCAATGTCCTTCACCATATTCAGCGTAACAATATCTTTACCCAGGTCAGGTTCCTGCACGTTTCCAAGGGCTTCCAGTATTTTTTCTTTCGTCATTTTCAAAGCTTATGTTAAAAAGGGATCGAGCTGCAAAGGTAAACACTTGCGGCCCTAAATTGTTGACTGATTTACGCAACTTGTCCTTATTTTTGATACCGTGAAGAAACTTATACAATACCTGGCGATTGCCGCCTTTTTAGCAGTACCCTCCATCGCGAAAGCGCAATTTGAAACAGCCAGGGATTCTGTAGTTCAATTATATGGCGTGATCATGACGGCTGACAGCCTGGTAGGCATACCGGCCGTGAGTGTTACTATTAAAGGTCAGAACCGTGGTACCATTACCAACGACCAGGGCGTTTTTTCCATTGTTGTACTGAAAGGTGATGAAATCGAATTCTCACACGTAAGTTATAAACCAAAAACCATCACTATCCCCCGGAACCTGGAAGGGAACCAGTACAGTGTGATCCAACTGATGGTGCAGGACACGGTATACCTTCCCGCTACTATCATCAAGCCCCGGCCAACGCCTGAACAATTTGCTAGGGATTTTGTGAACACCAAAGTTCCCGATGATGATATTGAGATCGCCCGTCAGAATACCAGTGCCGCCAAACGAAGAGTGTTGCTGCGTACTGTACCCGGAGACGGACAGGAAGCAACCAATATCCAATTTAAAAATATTGCCAACCGTGCAGTATACCAGGGCCAGATGCCTCCCATGAATATCTTTAACCCTGCTGCCTGGGCTGATTTTATCCAGGCATGGAAGAGAGGGGATTTCAAGAATAAATAGTTCGTTCAGCGATTCAAAATTTGCCATAATGATCAAGACCGTTTCAGTAATCGGAGCCGGCACAATGGGAAATGGGATAGCCCATGTTTTTGCCCAGCACGGATACCTGGTTAATCTCGTGGATCTGTCGAAGCCACAACTGGATAAAGCTATTGCCACTATTACCAAAAACATGGAAAGGCAACTTGATAAAGGCCTTATCACCGAAGAAATAAAAGCCAGGGCCCTTTCCAATATCACTACCATGACCAGCTTTGCTGGCCTGAAAGATTCACAACTGATTGTGGAAGCGGCTACTGAAAATACAGATCTGAAACTTTCCATTTTTAAACAGATCGATGAAGTAGCTCCGGAAGGATGCATACTCGCTTCCAATACATCTTCCATTTCCATTACCAAAATTGCGGCTGCCACCAAAAGGCCCGGGCATGTAATAGGCATGCACTTCATGAACCCTGTGCCGGTGATGAAGCTGGTGGAAGTGATCAATGGTTATGCAACAAAAAAAGATGTAACGGATACAGTGGTTGAACTGAGCCAAAAGCTCAATAAAGTACCCTGTGTAGTGAATGATTATCCCGGCTTTATTGCCAATCGCATCCTGATGCCGATGATCAATGAAGCAATTTACAGCCTGTATGAAGGTGTGGCAGATGTAAAAGCCATTGATACGGTGATGAAATTGGGCATGGCCCATCCGATGGGGCCTTTGCAACTCGCAGATTTTATCGGGTTGGACGTTTGTCTTTCTATCCTTGATGTGTTGCATAAAGGTTTCGGCAATCCCAAATATGCCCCCTGTCCTTTACTGGTGAATATGGTTACCGCCGGTAAACTGGGCGTAAAAACAGGAGAAGGATTTTATAGTTATATTCAGGGAAGCAAAGAGCTGACGGTTAGTGAGCAATTTAAATAATTAAACCCTTTCCACTTGGCCTTCAAAAGCTCCCTGGATAAAAAGCGTTTCGAAAATAACTTTGATTTCCTCAGGCTGTTTGCCGCCCTGTGTATTACATTCACCCATTCATTTGGACTGCTGGGCCTGATCAGTGAAGACCCGCTGGCCCTCATTACCGGCAAATATCATTTTTCCTTTATCGGCTTGAGCATCTTTTTCTGTATCAGTGGTTTCCTGATCACAAAAAGCACAACAACTTCCCGAAACATAGTAAACTTCGCATGGAAAAGGTTTTTAAGGATACAGCCTTTGCTTATAGTTGTAACGCTGCTCTCCATCTTCCTGATCGGCCCCCTGTTCACTCAACTGGATATAAAGTCCTACTTTACGCAGCCTGCCACCTGGAGTTACCTCCGGAATATCTTCCCGCCAACAGGTATACAATATCCCCTTCCCGGAGTATTTGACGGTAATACAGAACAGAATAGCGTTAATGGCTCTTTGTGGACATTGGTGCTCGAAGAAAGATTCTATATAGTGAGCATGATCGTTTTCTTTTTCAGTATACAAAGAAGAAGATTTTTCTACCTGCTCTCTGTTGCCCTGTACAATGTATTTTGCTTTACCAATGCTTTTTTGTGGCATTTTTCCGATATGGGTATTTTCCAGGGGATTATTGCATTTTATGCTTTGCTGTTCTTTAACTCGGGCCTGCTTTATCATTTGGGGATCGACTTCAACAAAACGAAAAAGGGTTTATTGCTTATCTTATCAGCCATTTTCCTGATATTATCAGCCCAATCGCCTGACCGGTCTTTACTGATGGTCTGTATAATCCCGGTTTTCATTGTTCAATTGGCTCACTTAAAAGGAGCGCTGAATAAAACAGCGATTTATGGTGATTTTACTTATGGCATTTATATATTCTCATTTCCTGTACAGCAATGTATCATAGCGCTTACTGGAGGAAGGATCAACCCTTATCCTCTTTTTTTCATGACAATTCTCATTACCCTTCCATTAGCAATATTAAGCTGGCATCTCCTGGAAAAGAAGATGCTGATGCTAAAAGAACGATTTGGCCGCTCAAAGATCCAGGATCAGGCTTCGTTAAGCCGCTGATGTTTTGCATTTGCAGCAATATATAAGGCAAAGCCTGCAAGCGCTGTATCTTTCAGCAGGTTCACAAAAGCCAGTTGCTTCATTTCAGGGTCGCCGGCCTCACTGTAATTGGGCCAGTGTACCAATACAACGAAGATGAGCAACAAAATAGCCAGAAGATAACCTGCAATGGCAACAAACCGGTTGGTGATGAACGAAAGCGCTGCCAGTATAAATGCTACACCGACAAAATAGACCCAGATGATGCCCCCGGGCAAGTAGGTAGGAACATAAATCAACAAATTCTCGGGGCGCTTGAAATGATAAATACCAAATACAAGCATTACGATGGCCAGCAGCCAAATGGCTATGCGGGATATAAGATGCTGATTCATAAAAAGAGCTTTAGTCCTTTTAAGTTACGACTTTTTTGAAGCAACAGCAAGGTTATTTTCCGGGCCTGACAGGATCAAGCTGTCTTTTCTATCTCAATTGTCCGCAAGTCTTCCAGCTTAAACAATACTTCATCCAACCTGTTGCGCGGGATGCCGATCTCCATCATGCAAAACAGGTTGGTCTCCTGCTTCAGGATAGCGCAATCAAAATACTTTACCACTTTCATCACATCATTCATCTGGGTGTAATCAAACTGAAGGCGGTAATTGACAAGCACAGGCTTTTGCACAAAAGGCGTCACCTGCAAGGCCAGTGCTGCTGCCGTTTTATACGCATTGATCAGCCCCGGCACTCCCAGCAAAGTGCCCCCGAAATAGCGCACTACGATGATCAGCACATTGGTCAGTTCCTTACTGTCTATCTGGCCAAGGATAGGGCGGCCGGCTGAACCCGAAGGCTCTCCATCATCGCTGACACGGAACTGAAGGCCATCCAATCCCAAACGATACGCAAAACAATGATGCGTGGCTTTGGGATGCTCTTTTTTAATATCAGCCAGCCGGTCTTTAAAATCATTGACAGACATTACCGGGAATGTATAGGCAATGAATTTGCTTCCGCGATCTTTGTACTCTGCAGAAGCGGGCCTTTCCACGGTACTGTAGTAATCAAGGGTCATCAATTTCGAATGCTTTTATCGGGTTCAAAAAATTGTATGCTATCGTGCCCCAGCTCAAGCTTGCTTGCAAGACTTGCATGGCGGATGATGGGTGCAGGCAATCCATGTCCTGCTGTTAACTGAAGGTTCTCTATCCGCCTTATTTCATCCCAGGCATCTTCGTCAATAAAAGATTGCAGTAATTGCGCTCCTCCCTCCACCAGCACGCTTTGGATATTAAAATGGCGGAGGGCATTGAGTATTTGGTGCACGATGCTGGTATCCTCCGTCACCTGGTAATAATCAATATTGTTTTCTTTGCCCTGCTTACGGGTATTGAATACAATTACCCTTCCCTCTGGTGCAAATATTTTTAATGACGCAGGTAATTTAAGTTCCATATCGATCACCAGGCGGATAGGTGATTGCCCGGGCCATAACCTTGTAGTGAGTTCAGGATTATCTGCCAGTGCTGTGTTAGTGCCTATCAATATTGCCTGCTCTTCACTTCTCCATTTATGCACCAGCCGGTTGCTGTATTCATTGCTGATCAGCAGGCGGCGGTTGATGGTGCCGATCCGGGCATCAGCAGTTTGCGCCCATTTCAGAATAACATAGGGGCGGTGAAGTGTATGAAAAGTAAAAAAACGTTTATTCAATTCAAGGCATTCTTTTTCCAGCACTCCTGTAGTCACTTTAATACCTGCTTTTTGCAGCTTTTCAATCCCCTTTCCATCCACCTGTTTAAAAGGGTCCCGGCTGCCAATGACCACTTCAGGAATGCGATGATGAATGATCAGGTCGGCACAGGGAGGCGTTTTGCCGAAATGAGCGCATGGCTCCAGTGTTACATACATCACTGATTCCGGGAATTTACCTGCATGACCATTGGCAATAGCCTGTTCAATGCAGTTCACTTCAGCATGGGCTTTTCCGTAAACCTGGTGATAACCTTCTCCAATGATCTTTCCCTGATGAACCAGTACGGCCCCCACCATCGGGTTAGGCGCTACATACCCTGCCCCCTGCCTGGCCAGTTGCAGGCAGCGGTGCATAAAGTCCTGGTGTGTCTGTATTGAAACCCCGCTGTTCATCGGCCGCAAATGTAAATGAATTAAGTTTGCCGCCATGACGATACAGGAAGCGAGAAGGTATGGCACCAGCCGGCTAAGCCTTATTTATGCCAGCAGCGAAGCCTCTACGATCACCGATTGGGTGATAGAGCATATTACCGGGTCTAAAATCACGGAAAGACTGAATAATCCGAAAAAGGAGTTGAGTCCGGAGCAGGCTTCCCAGCTCGATCAGTACCTCGACCGTCTGCTCACCCATGAACCGGTTCAATATGTGCTGGGGGAAGCCTGGTTTTGTGGATTGAGGTTTAAAGTTGACGCTAACGTATTGATTCCCCGGCCGGAAACAGAGGAATTAGTGGAATGGGTGATTGCCAACTGCAAATTCCCGCTCAATGAACTCAGGATACTGGATATAGGCACCGGTAGCGGCTGCATTGCCATAGCCTTAAAACGGAGATTGGGAAAAGCCGAAGTCTGGGCCTGCGACCTTAGTAAAGGAGCACTCTCCCTGGCCCGTGAAAATGCTCAAAGTTTAGGGATGGAAGTGAATTTTGTCGAAATGAACTTTTTGTCTGCTTCCGGGCGTTCCATCCTTCCCGCTTTTGATATCATTATCAGCAACCCGCCTTATATACCGGAAAAGGACAAGGAAGAAATGCAGCCGAATGTACTGAACTATGAGCCCTTCATGGCTTTGTTCGTGCCGGATAATGATGCGCTTCTATTCTATAAAGCCATTGCTGCTTTTGGAAAAGAACATCTGAAAAAAGATGGAAGCATTTACATGGAAATACATGAAGGATTGGGTGCAGAGGTGATGCAGCATTTCAGCAATGAAAATTATACTGCTGAATTGAAAAAGGATATGCAGGGAAAAGACAGAATGGTAAAAGCGGGTTATAAAAGTTAAAAAGTATTGCCAGGGGGCGATTTCATTATTTCACATTCGCTACCACTTTTGCTCCTGCCCTCTTGGCCGATTGCATTACGCGGAACACTTCTCCATAGTATGAGATCGTGTCAGCGTTGATCACCACAGAGGGTGTGTCAACCGTTGCACGCATACGGTCCACTTCCCGCTTCACAAAGCTGTCGAGCATGGATGGGTCCACCTGCTGCTGACCGATAAAGAATTGCTGGTCTTTATTAATGGAAACGACAATATTCTGCTTGGCCTTGGTATCTTTTGTCCCTCTTGGATTGTTCACTTTTACCACATTGGGATTGGCCATTGTAGTGGTAATAAGAAAGAACATCAGCAGAATGAAAAGAATATCATTCAGTGAGTCGGTAAATACCTCGGAGTGTTCTCTATGTTTTTTTCTGAACTTCATTCGCCTGCCGGTTTATCGGGTGGTTGGTTCCTGCAATACATCCAGGAAATCAGCAGAAGCCGCTTCCATTTTGTTGGCCGCTTTATCGATCTGTGTATCGAGATAGCTATGGGCAAGATAAGCCAGCAAGCCAATCACCAGCCCTGTAATAGAAGTTATCAATTTTGTGTAAATACCTTGCGAGATCACACCGATCTCCACTTCATTGGCACGGTGTATATTGGAAAACAATTGCATCAAACCGATCAGTGTTCCAACGAAACCAAAGATGGGCGCAGCTTTGGAAATAAATGACAATACTGCAAGATTTTTCTCCAGCTTATACATTTCCAACTGGCCTACATTATCCATGCTTTTATCGATACTGTCAATCGGCTTGCCAATACGCTGAATGCCTTTATCAATGATCCTTGCAACAGGGTTATTCGTATTCTTTGCAAAACTGCGGGCCGCTGCAATATTGCCGCTTACAATATGATCCCGGATGATGTTCATGAAATTGGTATCAATGCGTGAAGCCTGGCGGATCGCGATCTGCCTTTCAGCAAAAAAATAAACCGTCAAAAGCAGCATCAATCCCAACGGGACCATGACCCATCCACCCATGTAAATAAGATCAAAGAAACGGATACTCTCTTCTTTTCCTGCTGCTGTGCTGCCCGGAGCACCGCCTGCGAGCGTATCAACAATCTGTAAAAGGTCAAACATAGATGATCATCTTTAAGTGCGTAAATGTAAGGCAAGCGATATAAATAGGTTTTCTTTTATTATCAACAGCCCTTAATAACCACGTCCTTGAACGAAAAAAACAATGCCGCGTTGTGAAGGAAAGGGAAGTTTTAGAGGACTTTAACAAGAAAGGGGCTAAAAATTAAAGGGCTCACCGGCTTGCAAGTCACTGTATCGAGTACGGGAACTTGTAAACCTGTAAACCCTTAAGTCTTTAATTTTTTACGCCTTTTGCGTATCTCCGCTGGTGCCCGCCTGTTTCACCATCAGCGCCTGGATCTGCTTCATCGTGCTTTCCATGCCATCCGGGCTGCCGTCGAGGAAAATGACATTGCCTTTTCCGTATTCCGCAAAATTCTTGATCGCTTCTGTCCACATGCTGAACAGGATCACGTTTGTATCGAGATTGGCTTGTTTCATCTGCTCTGCTGCTTCCGTCATACCGGCAGCCACTTCCTTGCGGAACAATGCCACACCCTGACCGCGCAAACGGGCTGCTTCTTTTTCTGCTTCGGCGGATATTTTGATGGAATTACCGTCTGCCTCAGCTGCCTTGGTCTTCGTGATCAGCAATGCCTGGCCTTCATTTTCTGCAGCGGCTTTGAGGTTATTACTGGCTACCACCTTGCTCATTGAGTCAAGGATCATTTTATCAAAAGTGATATCATTGATCTGCAGGTCCTGCAAATGGTATCCCCATTCTTCCAGCGTATGGTCGATCTCCACTTTTACATACTGCACGATCTCCCGGCGGAGCCCCAGCACTTCTGCCTGCTTCTTGGTAGCTACGAATGAACGGATATTTCCTTCGATCGTGCGGATAAGTGCCTGCATCAGGTCCCTCTCCGTAATGAACTTGAATGCCACCCGCTTGATCGTTTCTTCATTTTCATTCTGCACGGCATAGAGCAGCATGCTTTTGAAATATACATTCGCCTGGTCCTGCGTCACAGCCTGGAACTCCAGTTCCACTGAACGGTTTTGAATAGATATTTTTTTATACAGTTGCTCCAGCAGGGGTATTTTCCATCTCAACCCCGGCCTTACGATCCGCTGATATTTTCCGAACAAAGTGATCACGCCAATATATCCCTGGCTGATCGTAAAAAAGGCACTGAAAAAGATGAATAAGATAACGAGTATCCACCAGTAGTGCAGTAAAAAATTACCTATGTCCATTGCAAGCGATTTAATGGACTAAAGATAAGCCAAGGCAGAAGATTTATGTGAATTTTATTCCCTTATATACAGCAGTATTTCTACGCGGCGGTTTTTCTGTCTCCCTTGCAGAGTGCTGTTGCTGGCAACCGGCACACTGTCGGCCAGACCATAAATAAATACCGGCACAGGCATCATGCTGATACGCGGGGCCATATAATCCGCTACGTTTTTTGCACGGTTGGAAGAGAGGGCTTCATTGATCGCGGCAGTACCCGTATTGTCTGTATGCCCTTTTATGACAAGCGAATCGATCTGCTTTCCCTGCACCTGCCTGCAAATACTGTCAAGTACAGTGAAACTGCCGGTTTGTAAAGCTGCTTTACCTGTTTCAAAGAGAATATCCGGCAATATAAGAGTATCGATCACCGTATAAGTATTTCTTTCCAGTTGTGGTGGCGGTGGCGGTTTGTTCCGGTAATATTTTATTTTCCTGTCGAGCAATTCATGCCGTTCATTCTCTCCGTATATCTCTTCCTTCGCCTGCTCCCAACCTGCACATAAATGTTCATTGGGATCAAGCGGGGTCATGGAAATATCATCCAGGAAAATATAATACCGGTTCTCCCGTTCATTAAGCCTTTTCCCTTTGTAATCACTTTTCGCAAAGTAACCGATCACCACAAAGGCTTCATTACCTGTAGCACGATATTCCACAGACACTTTGCGCCAGGCACTGTCGCCAAACTCAGAAGCGCTTACCGCTCCTTTCAGATAAAAAGAAGGCTCTTTGCCACGCATAAAAATCTTACCATACAATGGGTCCTGGTCCATGAACAGAACACCCACACTGTCCATAATAGGAAAAGCAGATTTGATAAAAAAACTGATCTGATACAGGTTATCCTTACGCAGTCCACAAAGCAAACGGCTTCTCAGGTAAGACCGGTTATAGGGTTTTTGAAAATGTGCCGCTTCAATACCCAGGCAATTACTGCCACTATGCGCCCGGCCCGGATCCCTGAAGAAATTATTAAACCCGCTTAAGGAACTCATCCAGGCTTCCGGTGCACATTCTACATTATATTCTGTGCACACATTAATATCTTCAAAGCCTCCATTGGCTAACAATCCTTGTGAATGGGTTTGCATGGAAGGCAACAGAAAGAAAAAAATAAACAGTCTTGACATTTACAAACAAATAGGTGATAACCTTATAGTAAACCGGGTTCCCTTCCCGTCTTCCCGCCTTACCGGTAAATTTTTACCGGTAAGGCGGGAAGACGGGAAGGGAACAAAATTTTAGAAGATACAATATTTTCCTGTGCATCTTATTGTAAACGACTGGTTCAACTTTTTAGTTTGTGAATTGTTCTTTCTTCATGCAGTTGAAATTAAGCATACTTGACCAAACACCTATCCGTAAGGGCAGTTCAGCAGAGGAATCTCTCCGGGAGAGTATAGAGCTGGTAAAATTAGCTGACAGGAAAGGCTTTACCCGTTACTGGCTGTCTGAACATCATAATTCCATCACACTTGCCGGTGCAGCACCTGAAGTGTTCATTGCAAGGCTTGGAGGGGAGACCAGCCGTATCAGGCTGGGATCGGGTGGTATTATGCTGCCCAACCATAGTGCCCTGAAAGTGGCGGAGAATTTCCGTTTGCTGGAAGCCCTTTATCCGCACCGTATCGATCTTGGCATTGGGCGGGCTCCTGGTGGCGACCGTGCCACTTCGCAATTGCTGAACCCTTCCAATACATTCGATCCCCAGGAATATATACAGCAGATAAGGGAACTGCAGGATTTTTTTTCTGAAACACCTTCACCCAATAATCTCAACGGGAAAATAAAAGCCATCCCATCCATCCAGTCGTCACCTGCTTTATGGGCATTGACTTCCAGTGGCGAGAGCGCTTATATCGCTGCACATTTTGGAATGGGGCTTTCTTATGCACAGTTCATCAATCCCATTGGCGGGCCTGAAGCCATCCGGCTGTATAAGGAAAGGTTCAAGCCTTCTGCCGATCTCCCCTCTCCTGTTACCAATGTGGGGATATTTGCATTCTGCTCAGAAGATGAACAAAAGCTGGAGCAGGCAAGAGCCATGTACGACTACCGTTTATTGAGTTTTGAAAAAGGTAATTACCAGCAATTATATGCTTATGAAGAT
Source organism: Sphingobacteriales bacterium 44-61 (assembly GCA_001898405.1). Lineage (GTDB taxonomy): Bacteria > Bacteroidota > Bacteroidia > Chitinophagales > Chitinophagaceae > Terrimonas_A. The sequence goes on along the minus strand of MKTW01000011.1, from coordinate 635,286 downwards.
ATAAAAGACCATGTGCATACACCCGCTGATCTGCAACGGCTGGAATACCACCGCCAACGCTATTTTATCGGCACGCCTGCGGAATTGAAAATAAAATTTGAGGAGTTGGCCACTTCTTTCCAAACAGATGAAATTGTAGTGGCCACTTTTGCGGAAACAAGGGAAGACCGGTTAAGATCGTATGAGTTACTGAGCGACACCTTTCTCTTCCCAGACCTGCACTAATCTCACCAGTGTTTCCACTGCTTTATTCATATCCTGCACACTGATATGTTCAAGTTTTGAATGGATGGCCTGCATGCCGGTAAACAGGTTCGGACAGGGCAATCCCATAAAAGAAAGCCTGCTGCCATCTGTGCCGCCACGGATGCTTTCCATTTTCAGTTCCAGCCCTGCACGTGTGATAGCGATCTTAGCATTTTCTACGATATCAGGATGAAGGTCAAGTACCTCTTTCATATTACGGTACTGCTCCATCACATGAAATTCAAAAGAGGAACCGGTATGAAAGCGGATCGTTTCTTCCACCAGTGTTTTAAGAAAGTCTTCTTTCTTTTTCAAGCCTGGTGTTTCGAAATCGCGGACAATAAATTCGATCGTGCATTTTTCTGCAAGGCCTTCCACCCTTACCGGATGAATAAAGCCTCTCCGGCCTTCAGTACTTTCAGGAGAAAGGCGGTCTTTGGGTAATTCAGCCAGTACCTGCCCTGCTATCTTGAGTGCATTCACCATTTTACCTTTTGCATAGCCGGGATGTGCGATCACGCCATGAATAACCAGTGTTACTCCGTCTGCACTGAATGTTTCATCTTCCAGGCTGCCGGCTTCGCCTCCGTCTAACGTATAACCAAAATCGGCTCCCAGTTTTTGAAGATTTACTTTGGCAGTGCCTCGTCCCACTTCTTCATCAGGAGTGAATAATATTTTTATTTCACCATGCTTTACTTCCGGATGCGTCTGCAAAAAATTGACCAGGTCCATGATCTCTGCCACGCCGGCTTTATCATCAGAGCCCAATAACGTTGTGCCGCTGGCTGTGATAAGATCATTCCCTATCTGCTTTTTTAAATAGGGATATTCCTCAAAACGCAATACCTGCATCTTATCATCAGGCAAAACAATATCCTGCCCCTGGTAATTTTTATGCACGATAGGTTTAACACCTGTACCACTGCAATCAGGCGCAGTATCTACATGCGAGCAAAAACAAATAACAGGAACTTTTTTGTTTGTATTGGATGGAATGGTAGCATATACATACCCCCATTCATCAGCATGGGCATCAGCCAGACCTATCTGCTTTAATTCCTGTGCAAGCAGGTTGGAAAGATCTTTTTGTTTGGCCGTACTGGGATATGATCCGGATTGAGGATCACTTTGTGTATCTATCTGAACATACCGCAGGAATCTTTCTGCTGCGGTAAACGTGTAACGATCGAACATACTGAAAATTTAAAAATATGCCTGACGGCAATTACTCATTTTGTTTCATAGCGCACTTATTCCGACAAAAATGCCCGGCGAAGGCCGGGCTGTGTATGTTCAAAGTTAGGTAATGTTGGAATATAAACCGAATGTGTTAAAGGTCTTAACATTTGGTTCATCCAGGTGTTTTTGTTTTCCAATTTTGCCGGATGAAACACTGTATCCCCTCTCTTCATCCGGGATCAGGGCATAATGATCAGTGGCTTTCCGCCAAGGATCTCTACCAGCTCAAGATCGAAGATCAGGTCCTGGCCAGCCAGCGGATGGTTTGCATCAAGCACTACCACATCATCTTTGATCTCGGTCACTACTACCTGGTACTGATGTCCCTGTCCGTCGCTCATGCCAAGAGGCATGCCTACTTCCACTTCCATGTCTTTAGGAAAACGGTCTTTAGGCATCTCAATGATCATTTCAGGATTTCTGGGACCATAGGCTTCCAAGAAAGGGATATTGATCGTTTTCTTTTCGCCAACGGCCATACCGGTGACTCCATCATCAAACCCTTTAATAACCATGCCGCTACCCACCTCGAATTCCAAAGGCTCCCGGCCTTCAGATTTATCAAATGTTTCTCCGCTGGTGAGGCGGCCGTGATAGTGCACCTTAACCTTATCACCGCTTTTTACCTGTTGCATTATTGTATTTTAAATTAAGTATTAAACCGCAAGTTAGCCTATTTCGGCTAATGCAACCGCTGAAATATTTAAATCCGTCCGAGTATTTATTTTACTGTATTTTAATCCAATTTTAATAATTAATTCACCTGGATGAACAGCACAAAAGCAAGGTTTCATCCGGCAAAATTTTAAAATAAAAACATACGGATGAAATATTACGTACTGACTATTTTGACTGTCATCACTCTCCATTTTTCCGGCAAAACCCAAACCAATTCCCACATTACTCCTGCAGCCGAAAGAATGGAGCAATATCTTCTCCTGCTCAAGGGCAAACATGTTGGCGTTTTTGCCAATCCTACGTCCACGATAGGAAACAGTCACCTTGTCGATACACTGCGTAAACTCGGTGTTACCATCAGTGTCATCTTTGGTCCTGAGCATGGATTCCGCGGCACTGCAGATGCCGGTGAAAAAGTGGGGAATTATACAGATAAAGAAACAGGTATTCCTGTTGTATCACTTTATGGCAGCAAAACAAAACCTGCTAAAGAAGATCTGCAGAATGTTGATATACTGCTGTTCGATATACAGGATGTTGGCGTACGGTTTTACACTTATATTTCTTCACTGGAAGGGATGATAGAAGCTGCTATTGAATTTGACAAGCCTTTGATCATTCTCGACCGCCCCAATCCAAATGGTCATTATGTAGATGGGCCGGTACTGGATAAAAAATATCAGTCCTTTGTCGGGCGTCAGCCTGTACCTGTTGTATACGGCATGACTATCGGTGAATACGCATTGATGATCACTAAAGAGCAATGGCTGAAACCGGAATGGAATAAAAAAGCAGCACAATACAATTGGTATAATCCAACCAATATAAAACCAAAAGAATTTGCATTGAAGATCATTCTTTGCAAAAATTATACGCATCAAAGCAGGTATGTATTACCTGTTAAGCCCTCTCCCAACCTTCCCAATATCCAATCCATTTATCTTTATCCATCCACCTGCTTTTTTGAAGGAACAGTACTGAGCGAAGGAAGAGGAACAGACAAACCCTTCCAGGTATTCGGGCATCCATCCTTACCCAAAAATCTGTATTCATTCACACCCAATCCCAATGAAGGAGCTAAAGCTTCCAAACTCTACGGGCAGGTTTGCTATGGATGGGACCTGAGCGGAGCAGTAGCGAAAGTGGAAAAAGAAGTGGATGGGAAAATACAGTTGAAATGGCTGATGGAAGCTTATCGCCTTTTCCCCAAAAAGGACAGCTTCTTTATCATTCCCAAATCAGGAAAAATGGAAGAATGCTTTTTTGATAAGCTGGCCGGCAGCAGTGAACTGAGAAAACAAATACAGGCAGGCATGAAAGAAGAAGAGATCCGTAAAAGCTGGGAACCCGGGCTTGCGAAGTTTAAAGAGATACGGGAAAAGTATTTGCTGTATCGTTGAGCTTTGTCCGGGTGACAGCAGGAAGCTCACTATCTTTGCAGCATGATCGAATTTCAGCTTAAGCACAAGCCAACAGGTCCCAATACGGTTAGTTTTGGAGCAGTGCCTCCTCTTCGCATTGTATTCATGGGCACTCCTGAATTTGCCGTAGCCTCTCTGGATGCACTGGCAAAAGCAGGTTACAATATTGTTGGGGTGATCACCGCGCCTGATAAACCAGCCGGCCGTGGTATGAAACTGACTGAAAGTGCTGTAAAAAAATATGCGGTTGAACATGATCTGCCGGTGTTACAACCGGAAAAATTAAAAAATCCTGCTTTTCTCGAAGAGCTGAAAGCATTGAAGGCCGACCTTCAGATTGTTGTAGCCTTCCGGATGCTGCCTGAGCAGGTATGGAGCATGCCGCCACTCGGAACAGTCAATCTCCATGGTTCTTTGCTTCCGCAATACCGTGGCGCAGCGCCAATTAACTGGGCGGTGATCAATGGAGAAAAAGAAACCGGTGTCACTACCTTTAAATTGCAACATGCAATTGATACAGGAGATATTCTGCAGCAGGAAAGTTTTCCTATCGCTGAAAATGAAACAGCCGGTGAAGTGCACGACCGTATGAAAGAGATCGGCGCTGCATTGCTGGTAAAAACAGTGAGCGGGCTGGCCAGTGGCAATCTATCCCCACAACCACAATCTTCCCTGGTCAATGAAAAAGAATTGAAGCACGCACCTAAAATATTCACGGAAACCTGCCGCATCGATTTTTCTAAACCTGTGGAAGAAGTACACAACCTGGTGAGAGGCCTCTCTCCTTTTCCCGGCGCATTCACCACTATGGATGGAAAAACGCTGAAGATATACCTGGGCGAAAAAGAGGTTTTAAACCCTGGAGAAAAGCCCACTATTGCAACAGGAGATTATATAACCGATGGGAAACAGTTGCTGAAATTCGCTTGTGCAAATGGTTATCTTCTTGTGAAGGAATTGCAACTGGAAGGAAAGAAAAGAATGCTGATATCCGATTTTTTAAGAGGTTACCGTTTTGAAAACACAGCTTCTTAGTTTCCGCTACTATTTCTCTTATAATAAAAGGCTTTAAATCCTTCTTTGTGTTCTTTGTGTCTCTGTGGGAGATAATTCCCACAGAGACACAAAGAACACAAAGAAAATGATACAAACACTTTTCGTGAGAAACTTCTAGTACGCGATCTTCAAAATGAATTTCTCCATATCATTTACACCCAGGGCAGCAGCGCCTGCATTGCTGATGCGGATACCCAGTCCCTGGTTTTGACGGATGCCATTCATCTCTCCCAGCACTTTTGCGTAAATGGCTTTATTGTTATCAGGATTGGTCAACTGAACAATCGTGCCTGTAGTAACCCCATCTATCAGCAAATAATACTTTGCATCTTCCCATCCGCTGGATGTTTTGAAAATGCTGGCGGTTACCGTCGTATTTTTTGAAACAGGATTTTGTTTGATCTGCTGCTCATAAAAACTTCTGAAATACCCCTGCTCTTTGGTTACCGGGGCGCTTTCCTGCCGGGTGATAACAGGCTCTGTCTTTTTCGGCTCTTCTTTTGGAGTAGTGGGTGGAGGATCTGGTTGTGCAGCAGTAACAGCTTGTGTTTTTACTGCAGGCTGTTCTTCCACCGGCTCTGCTCTTTTAACTTCTTCCCTGGCAGGTGCTGTTTTGGGCGTATTTGCTGCAAGGGTTTGCATTTCTTTTGAAACAAGATAACCGACGATCAGCTTTTGGCCCACCTGCAAAGCATCGCCTTTAAGCCCATTCCAGTCGCGGAGTTTTTGCATGGTCACTTTATTGTTCACCGTACTCACTTTCAGCAGCCCCTCGCTTTGGCCAACGGTGTAATAAACCGGAACGCCTTTATTATTCTTTTGAGTGAAATTGGTATCAGTAAGCGGTATGCGGACCATCTGGCCTATTTCAAGGCCCTTATTCATATCCATTTTATTAAAAGCCGCAATATGTTTCGGGTTCACATTATACAAACGTCCAACAGCATAAAGGCCCTGGCCCGATGCTACGGTATGTTCAAGGTATAATCCTTTATCGCCATGTTTAACCGCCAATCCTTCACTTTGAGCCTGGGAAATAGTGACAGCAGCAAGCAGGAAAATAATTAAAAAGGTCTTTTTCATAATGACCAGATTTGGGTCACAAAGATGTGGTTTTTAATTGGTAAATATACCGTATAACTACTTTACAAATTCCCCTGTTTTCTATTCAGGCTTTTCCTTTAATATCCGGAGTTCCTTCGGGTAATAATTGTTGATCCTGTTAGGCAGAGCATTGATCCAGCCAAGAGGATGCTCATCAAACACTACGAGTTGCCAACCCTTGCTGGCTGTTCCCTGTTTAAGATCTTTACGCTGGAGATACGCGACAGCTTCATCATAATTGAGCGGTGTTCTTTCAACCGTTCCACTCAAAATGCCCGACATAGCCAGTGCATGGTCCGGTACCAGTTTATCCCGCATCAATTCCCCAAGAATCGTTCCTGAGTAAATAACACGCAGATTATTTAACAACCAGTTATAATCCTGTTCCAGTTCCTGCGGCCAGGCATACACGGTTTGCTCACGTTGAAGAAAATAACGATCATCGCTTGAGAGCCATTTCTGCAATAAGGGAATATCTTTTTTATTGACAGGCGTTGATCTGGATTTGCTTTTCAACGTTGGTGCATCGCCTCCATCTGTCTTACGGAAACAAGCGATAAAAAAACCTTCCCCTGCCAGTTTATCGGGCCAGAATCGATAGCCATAAGCCCCGCTATCGCCCTGCACTTCCACAACATTCCATTCCTGTTCAACTTTCAATTGCTGTGTATCTGCACTGAGCGAGTTCATCACCCAATCGGCAATGGCTTCATCTTCTTCTTTTGAATAAGAGCAGGTGGAATACACCAGCAATCCGCCGTTTTTCAAGGCCGGCCAGGCATCTGCCAGTATTCTCTGCTGGCGCTGGCTGCAAAGCGCTACATTATCCAGGCTCCATTCTTCCATTGCCTCCGGCTCACGGCGGAATAAGCCGCTGCCGCTGCAAGGCGCATCCACAACAATGATGTCGAAATAATCTTCCAGCTTCGCAAAATCACGTGGGTCATTATGTGTCACTACCACGTTGCTGCTACCCCATTTGATGATATTGTCTTTAAGAATATTCACACGTGTTCTTATCACTTCATTGCTTACCAGCAAACTGCTTTTTGAAAGAAGGGATTGCAGATGAGTGGATTTTCCCCCGGGAGCAGCGCAAAGGTCCAGCACACGCAAAGGCCTGGCAAGGTCGGTCGTTTGCACAATAGCCTGCTCAAGAAACATACTGCTGGCCTCCTGCACATAATAACAACCTGCATGAAAAAGCGGATCGAAGGTAAAAGAAGGACGTTCTGATAAATAATGACCATAACGGGTCCAGGGAATGGCCGTGGATCTTAACGAAGACATATATGCATGAGGGAACTGCGTCAATGGCTTGGCAGGATTCAACCTTATGGAAGTAATCTGCCTGCCCGAAGCATGTATTTCTTCAAAAGCCGGTCTGTTGTAGCCTTTGATGCCTTCCAGGGAATCAAGTAAAGGATCAGGGATTTGCACAGGCAAAACTAAGACTATAAATTCTTAATCTCTCCTATCAGGTCCTGCAATACCTTTTTGGCATCACCAAACAGCATGGATGTTTTGGGTTGAAAGAACAGGTCGTTCTCGATGCCTGCATAACCCGGTTTCATGCTCCGTTTATTTACAATGCAATTCTTTGCCAGTTCAACATCCAGTATCGGCATACCATAAATGGGTGAAGAGGGGTCTGTTTTAGCAGCAGGATTCACCACATCATTGGCACCAAGCACCAGCACTACATCTGTGGTAGCGAACTCTTCATTGGCCTGCTCCATTTCCAGCAGCTTATCATAAGGCACATCTGCTTCAGCCAGCAATACGTTCATGTGACCAGGCATACGCCCTGCAACAGGATGGATCGCATATTTCACTTCCACACCTTTTGACTCCAACAATTTTTCCAGTTCATGACAGGCATGCTGCGCCTGGGCAACAGCCAATCCATAACCCGGCACGATCATTACTTTATTTGCGTAGCTCATGACCACCGCCGTGTCGCTAAGTGATATTTCTTTGTAAGTGCCTTGCTGTTTGCCGGCAGTAGCGGCTTTGACATGATTTCCGCCAAATGAACCGATCAATACATTCAGAAGAGAACGGTTCATGGCTTTACACATCAATATAGTCAGCAATGTACCCGCAGCACCAACAAGGATACCACCCGTCAACATCACTTTATTATCATACAGAAATCCTCCGCAGGCAGCAGCCACACCGGTGAATGAGTTCAACAAAGAAATAACCACCGGCATATCCGCTCCTCCGATCGGGAATACAAAGAATACTCCATACAGCAGGGAAAGCGCGAATATCACATAAAACAAAACGTGATTGGTGGTAGTGATATTCGTAATAAGATAAGCTGCGAGTCCAAGGATTGCCAGCAACAATACAATATTGAAAATATGCTGCCCTTTAAAAGAAAAGTCTTTTACTCTTCCATTCAGTTTACCCCAGGCGACCATACTTCCGGCAAAGGAAACAGAACCGATGATCAGCCCCAGCAGGATGATCAATATTTTACCATAAGGAACAGCAGGTTCTTCTATCAAAAAACTCAAAGGAGGGAATGCCGTAAATCCTTCAGCAAAAGGCGGGCGTTCCATCAGGTGGTCAAACTCTACAATAGAAATCAATGCAGCACAGGCACCACCCATACCATTGAACAGGCTCACCATTTCCGGCATGGCCGTCATCTTCACTTTCTTGGCTGCCAGAAAACCAATAAGCGTTCCTATGGCGATACCACCGAATATCCATCCATAGTTGCCCAGTTTCTGCCCGTCTTCTTCATACAGGAAGATAGTGCCCAGGATAGCAATGCTCATACCTCCTGCTGCAACAAGGTTTCCCTTCCGTGCAGTAGCAGGGTTCGATAGCATTTTCAAACCAATGATAAAGGTAACCGAACCGATCAGGTAACAAAGTGTAAGTATGTTAAGCTCCATAAATTACTTCTTTTTCTTTTTGAACATTTCCAGCATCCTGTCCGTTACCACAAAACCTCCTACTACATTCAGAGTACCCAATACCACAGCCAGGAAACCAAGTATCAATGCCAGGTAATTATCTGATTCGGCTTTGCCCATTACAATGATCGCTCCGATGATCACCACACCATGAATGGCATTGGCGCCGCTCATCAATGGGGTGTGCAGCACACTGGGCACACGGCCGATCACTTCAATGCCGACGAAGATCATCAGGATCACGATATAGATGATCTGCTGATTATCGTGTATCCAGGAAAGAAAATTATTCATACTGTGATTGTTTCAAAATAATTGTGTTGTTTAGGACAGCAAATCAACTACAGGCTTTTCACCCGCTCATTTACCACTGCTCCGTCATGAACAATACAGGCTCCTTTCACCAGGTCATCTTCCCAGTTAAGATTCAACTGCCCTTCTTTGGTCGTGATCAGTTGAAGGAAGTTCAGCACATTCTTGCCATATAATTTGCTTGCATCAGAAGGCATAGTGGAGGGCAGAACGGAATTACCTACTATCGCCACCCCATTATAGTTGACCGTTTCATTATTCTTTGTAAAAGGCGTATTGCCGCCGGTAGCAGCAGCCAGGTCAATGATAACAGAACCGTTGCGCATAGAGCGCAGCATATCTTCAGTTATCAGCAATGGCGCTTTCTTGCCGGGGATCTGCGCGGTAGTGATCACGATATCTGCTTTGGCAATACTTTCAGCAATGCGTTGCTGTTGCTTTTGTTTATACTCTTCTGTTTGCTCCACTGCATAGCCTCCTGCTTTGCTGGCATCAGCGGCGCCTTCCACTTCCACGAATTTTGCACCGAGGCTCATCACTTCTTCCTTGACAGCAGGGCGTGTATCAAATACTTCCACTACGGCACCCAGCCTTTTTGCCGTAGCAATAGCCTGCAATCCTGCCACCCCTGCACCAAGTATCAATACTTTGGCAGGAGCAATACTTCCTGCTGCAGTCATGAACATGGGGAAATAACGGCCATAGGTATTTGCGGCAAGCAATACTGCCTTATAGCCGGCAATATTAGCCTGTGAGCTTAATACGTCCATTGCCTGCGCACGCGTTGTACGGGGAAGCATATCGAGGGAGAATACTGTAAGTTTTTCAGCCGCCCATTCTTTCATCAAAACAGGATTATACAGCGGCTGGTATACGCCGATCAGCACCTGGCTTCCGGGAAAAGCAATGGCAGCTTCGGGTGTATTGATCGTCAGCAATACCTGCGAACCGGTAATAACATCGACACGGCTTTTGACCGATGCACCGGCTTTTTCATAATCAGCATTGCTGCAATATGCTTTTTCGCCTGCATTTTCTTCTACCAGTACCGTAATTCCTTTTTTTGTGAGAGTAGCAACAGCCTCCGGCAGGAGGGACACGCGCGTTTCATGGGCGGGTTCTTTAATCAATCCGATGATCATGAAAGTGGTTCAGTTTATATTGGGAGAATTGAATTACCACACAGCCCGAAGATATTAAAAATTTGACAGCGTGTTAAGTAATTCTACGAACTGATCTAAAACCGGATAGCAAAATCCTGTTTTTCGCGGAATTCCTGGCGGAACAGTACGATGCCGATAAAGAACAGATCGATCGTGCAACGGACTGCATGATGTGCTTTAATATGAGCCCAGGCCTGTTCCATTTCCCGGCTCCAGTGAATATCGTCAAATATCAGGATTGTGTCGTTATGGGCTACGGCGGCCAGTTGTTCAAAATAGCGGACCGTCGGCTCTTCCCGGTGATTGCCATCAATAAAAACCAGATCAGGGCGCGGTCGCGTTTTCAATACCTCCGGCAACCGTTCATCAAAATTGCCTTGCAGCAATTGCACATTCCCGATACCTGCTGCCCTTATTTTTTCTTCCGCCACAGCGGCAACAGTAGCAGCACCTTCGACCGTGATCAGGCTGCCACCAGGCCGGGCCATTGCCAGGTATTGCGTGGTAATGCCAAGCGAAGTACCCAGCTCAAGTATATGCTGCGGCTGGTAATATTTCGCCATCCTGTAAAGCAGTTGCCCAAACTTAGCAGGCTTGGCGGCATGACGTGCAATATCGGCAATGCTTCTGCCGGAACGGTTGTTCTTAACCGAACCCGCGCCCAGGTCGTTCACTTCAAGAATGGTGTTATCTGCCAGCAATTGGCGGCGCAATGTTTCTACACGATCATAATCGGCATAATGTGTTTTATCATTCAAAACGCTGATGATAAAATCATATACGAACGGAGAATGCATACCATGTCCTTTACCATTGTATGCCTTGCTGTAATAGCGGATATATTTCCAGAGAAGCTGTAGTTTACTGAACACCGGGCAAAAGTAATAAACCTGGAAGAACCTGTTTTTGATTATGGAAGAATAGAGATGCCGTTTGACTTTAAAGAGGGCGGCGTTCCCATACCTGGAATGAATAAGCATACTGGTGTTTCTCATCAGCCGGATGATCTTCCCTGCTTACAAGCTTCCACAACAGCGGATCTATTTCAGGAAAATAGGCATCCCCTTCCAGGTCGGCCTCTACCCTTGTTATATGTATTCTCCCTGCTTTGGGCATCGCCATCTTGTAAATTTCACCACCGCCGATCACCATCACTTCTTTCACATCCATTTCCTTGGCCAGGAAGAGCGCATCATCAAGGTTCTTAACTGTTGTAACTCCTTGTGCTTTCCAACCGGAATTCCGCGTCAGCACAATATTGGTGCGGCCTCCAAGCGGCTTGCCAAGCGATTCAAATGTTTTGCGGCCCATAATCACCGGCATGCCCCAGGTCACGTTCTTAAAATAACGGGTATCATTAGGAAGACGCCAGAGCAACTGGTTATCCTTTCCTATCACATTATTTCTGGAAGCTGCAACAACAAGCGTAATGATCATGATGCTGAATATGAATTGCCTTTATACTGCTACAGGAGCTTTAATGGCAGGATGTGATTGATAATTTTCCAGGGTAAAATCTTCAAAACTGAAACCGAAAATATCTTTTACAGCAGGGTTCAGTTTCATCACCGGCAACGGGAACGGTTCCCTTGTAAGCTGCAATTGCACCTGCTCCATATGATTGCTGTAAATATGCACATCACCAAAAGTATGGATAAACTCTCCCGGTTGCAGATCACAAACCTGGGCGATCATCATCGTGAGCAAAGCATAAGAAGCAATATTGAAAGGCACTCCAAGGAATACATCAGCAGAACGTTGATACAATTGACAGCTCAGTTTCCCATTGGCAACATAAAACTGGAAAAGGGTATGACAGGGCATCAAAGCCATTTCCGGCAAATCAGCCACATTCCATGCGCTGATGATAAGGCGGCGGCTGTCGGGGTTGGCTTTGATCTGTTTGATCAGGTCTGTCACCTGGTCCACGATCTTGCCATCCTTTCCTTCCCAACTGCGCCATTGCTTTCCATAAACAGGCCCCAGCTCTCCATTTTCATCGGCCCATTCATCCCAGATCCTAACGCCATGTTCTTTCAGATAGCCGATATTGGTTTCGCCTTTAAGGAACCAGAGCAATTCATGAATAATACTTTTCAGATGTACTTTCTTGGTGGTCACCAATGGAAAGCCTTCCTGGAGATCAAACCGCATCTGGTAGCCAAAACAGCTTTGGGTACCGGTGCCGGTACGGTCTGTTTTATGGGCACCGTTGTCAAGGATATGCTGCAGCAGGGTGAGATATTGTTGCATAAGTGCAAGTTAGCGAAAAGCACGGTGCTGAAACGGGCTGTGGGGAAGATGTGGATTGGAGGGAACCGGTTCCACGTCGGGAGAGTTCAGCCGGGAGTCAGGAGCCCTGCTGACTCCCGGCTGAACTCTTCGTAAAACCGTTGGGTGAGTTGCTTGCAGGCAGTCAGTTTTTTTGCAGTGGCATGCAGTATTTCCTGTTGGGCAGCTAATTGTCCCTGAAGGACAGTAATCTCGTGATGCTTTTCTTGCAGCAGTTGTTCTTTTTGTTGCAGCAATTCTTCTTTTCCGGCCAGTTCGGCCTGCAATTGTGATGTTTGATATTCTGCTGCGTGCTGAAGCACTATCTTTTGCTCCAATTGGTTTTGAAGGAAAATGATCTGTGATTTTTTTTCTTCCACTATATCGCTCAGGTAATCGTGCTCGGCGAGTTTATCTTTCAGGATACTGTTCTCTTCGGCCCATTTATTTACGATTGATTCTTTTCCCTCTTCTGTGGCAGTAGCCAGTTCCAGTTTGGCCTGTAAAAGATTGTTTTCCTGTTCCAGGCTGCGGTAGGAATGTGCCAGTTGCTCATTTTTTTCTTTCCATTCCTGCTTTTCAGCTTTATGTTTTTTGATCAGCGAATCAATTTCTTCCTGTATGGCAGGGTTTAGTTGCAGGGCAGAATTTTCCATTTCTTCTTCTTTAGGGTTATAGGTATGATTCGATGCGTATAGTGCTAAAGCGGTATATTTTGTTTCCAGCCTGGAGAAATCGTGACGCAATGCTGTATACTTTGCCTGGCTTTGGCAAAGCCTGTTGTGGTATTGATCCACAAGGCCGGAATGATCGAAAAGAATGTAATCGGCAGCCTTTTTCCCCTGGAGAAGTGTTGCTGGTACAGGCAGTAATTCTTCTGCAGGCAATGCTTCTGCCTCATTTTTTCTCTTTTTGCGGTAATGCAAAAAAACAGTCAGCAAGATAGCCAGGGCTAAAACAGGAAGAATGATCCAGCAAAGTACCTGGATGAAACTGATGATCTCGGAAACAGCTCCCGCAGCTAAAAGCATCCTCAAAAAATTTTGAGTATATCTATACCATGCAGCTTTAGTTAAGAGTTCTCAATGCAAAATGGTTTACCGGGAAATATTCACTTTATTATCTATATCAATTTTCCGGGTCAGGAACAAGCCGCTTACTTCAACAATAGTACCAAAAGGGGAAGGAGATTGATAAAGGATAGATAAAAAATGGCGGATGGTTCCTATAAAAAATAAGGGCGGGCCTGCTTAAAAACAACCCGCCCTGCACTAACTGCTGCTAAGTGCTTAACGATTGCCGTATCTATGGCTTCTTTCAACCGCCAGCAGGCGGTGTGTTAAATAGCTTCGCATCAGGGAATCATTTTATAAAGACGTACATAATCGACCTCCATACTTGCAGGGAATGCTGCATTGTCCACGCCCTGCGCTCCACCCCAATTGCCGCCAACAGCCAGGTTCAATATCAGGTGGAACCGTTTATCAAATGGCCAGGTGGCAGCGCCCTTTCCGTCGTTGGTAAAGGTAAACACCAGCGCATCATCAAAATAACCACGTACAGCATAAGGAGTCCAGTCGACCCGGTAATTGTGGAACTCCGTCATCGCCGTTGGAATGGTCTTGGTGCTTGTTTTTTGCGTATTGATAGTATGATTATATGCCTGCGTATGCACACTGAAATGCACTACATTGGGATCATACCCTACATGTTCCATAATATCAATCTCGCCTGATTTGGGCCATTCACCATACACCCAGTCGGTAGGCAGCATCCAGATAGCGGGCCATGTGCCGCGGCCTGCCGGCAGCTTTGCTCTTATCTCTGCCCTGCCATAAAGAAAGTCTCCCAGGTTTTTGGAAAGCAGCCGTGCAGAAGTATAGTTCATACCTCCCATTGCTTCATTCCTGGCAGTGATCTTAAGTACGCCACCGGCCACTACTGCATTATCGGTAGAGTTAGTGTAATACTGAAGTTCATTATTTCCCCAGCCACTTCCTCCGATATCATAATACCAGTTGGCTGCATCAGGTGCACCGGTATAACTAAATTCTTCAGCCCATACGGGGGTAGTTTCAAATTTCCAGTTTTTGTCTACCGGGGGGCCGGGGGGAGTAATTGTTGAACCTCCCCCTCCTCCACTTTTTGAACAGGACACAAGACCCAGAAGACATGCGACGGATACGATAATTATACGCATACTAATCTTTATTCAGAACGTAATGTAAATGTCCACCAGCCTGGTGCAGCAAGAGCAACACCCAGTTTGAGGATATCATGACCAGCACCACCACCATTAGGTATCATATCAATGATATCATAGGTAATAGAGTTCCAGGTAGGGCCAGTGGTGGTTTCCCCGCCATTGTGCACTTTCTGCAAACCAATATGAGCACCAAGGCCGACCACTTTCAGTTGGCCCAATCCTTTCACGCCACCAGGAAGTACCTGGTAAGTAAAATTGCCGGAAGCCCAGGGTTTCTGCGCATTGTTCAGGTTGGCATTGGGTTCACAACCATTACTGCCTGACCCGAGATAACCATCGGCGTAAAAATCGCCTTTGTTGTCGTAAGTGAAAGTGCCTGCTCCATCAAATACGAAGGTGTATTCGTCATTGAACTCGCAGGAGCGGCCGGTAACATCACCGGCACCGCTGCTCCACCAGTTACCATTGTCGGCACCTTCGCCAACTTTATAAGCACCCGCTTCGGGATTCAGCTTCCATTTTTTGCTGGTGCAGCTTGCGATAAAGCCCAATGGCTTGGTAGGGCTGCAGGCAGTTGGATCATTTTGTGCGATGGTGATGGTTTTGGTAGTGCTGCCCAATCCTCCCTGCCCGGCACCTGTCAGCGTCACTTCATAACTGCCTGCAAGCACAAAATTGATCTTGGCAGAATCGCCGGTCAGTTTGGCTCCATTGCTCACGGTCCAGTAAGGAATGATGGGCATGGATGATTTATTAACGAGGATAAGATTATTTGCATCGGTGCCCTGGATCACTTCAAAATCGGGCGTGGGCAGAGCACCTAATGTAAGGTCCTCTCCTTCTTTTTTACAGGCCTGGAAAAGTGCGATGCCCAAAAGGATGAGCATGACACTGGTCAGCAATCTTGTTTTATTTGTATGTTTCATAAAAAACATTTTAAGTGGATGGCAATCCTTAATTATAGTTAGGATTTTGTACAAGTTTAGTATTGGTCAGTTCATTCAAAGGAATAGGCAGGATCTCATGCTTGCCTGCAACAAATCCTTTAAAGGCCAATACAGTAGCGGCTTTGCCTGTACGCACCAGGTCAAACCAGCGATGACCTTCGGTGGCAAGCTCCTTGCGGCGTTCCAGTGCGACATTATCCAATGTAGCTGCCACAGGTGCAAGACCAACCCTTGCCCTTACATCATTCAGGTATTTGGCAGCTTTCACTGCATCACCGCCCGGAGCACGGAGCAATGCTTCCGCTTCCATCAGATAAGTATCAGCAAGGCGTATCTCAATCACATTGTTGGGATAGTTCAATTCAACATTACCACCGCCGGTTGATTTCCATTGTTTGAGCGGGGCAAATTTCTGAACGAAATAACCGGTGTTCTGATAGCTTGCTTCATAGCTTGTAGCAGCACCTGCATCTACCATGCTGTCGATATCCGCAACAGTGTATTCATAACGCGGATCACCATACAACAGGTCAGCCAGTTCTTTGCGTACGGGATTGAAACCCCATCCTGTTTCATAGATCGTACCGGAGTAAGCACGTGGCCCGATCATTTGAGTGTATACATTTCCTTCAACCGCTCCCCATGCATTCCAGTTGCCATTGGCAACAGATGTATGACCGATCTCGAAAATGGATTCGCTGTTGAATTTTTTATCAGGACGGAAGATGTCTCCAAAATTGGTCATCAACTTATACCCGTAAATATTATCCTGCTTGTTCACGTCTTCAAACAGGTTAGCTGCTTCCGCCATCCTGCTGTTATCATTTTGAAACAGGATCACTTTTCCGAGCAGGGCTTTAGCAGCGCCTTGTGTGGCACGGCCACCTTCTGTGGTAACAGGCACGGTTGGCGGCAGATCAGGAATAGCATCATGCAGGTCTTTCTCAATCTGTGCATACACATCAGCAGGAGCTGCCTGCACCTGGCTATAGATCTCTTCTGTAGCAACAGGAGCAGTGAACAAAGGAACATTCTTAAACAAACGCACCAGGTCGAAATAATAATAAGCACGAAGGAATTTTCCTTCAGCGATATATCTCTTTTTGGTGTTTTCATCCAGCCCGGGCACATCACCCAATTTGGAGAGGATGATATTGGTCCTGGACACACCGGTAAAATTCCTTGTCCAGTATTCCATTTGCGGACCTACTGCAGGTGTAAGCGTGTAATTATTCCAAACCTGCCAGGTATTCATATCATTACCACCGGAAGCACCACCGGCTACGCAATCATCAGAAGCAGAGTTCAGCGGTCCCAGTTTATTGGCATATGTACCGGCTGTTTCCATACCCAGTGGATCATAAGCGGCTACCAGTCCGGCAAATGCTTCAGAGGGATTTGAATAATAGTTCGATTCCAGATTAAGTCCGACCGGATCTACATCCAGAAAACTTTTCTTACAAGCGTGCAGCACCGGCAAAGCCAGCAGCACGAGGCATATTTTAGAAAAATAATTTGTTCTCATTGTAATAGTTTTTTAGGATTATAAACCTAGGTTTAAGCCAACCATATAGGAACGGGCCTGAGGATAAACACCTCTGTCAATACCATAGCTGCCTCCACCAATCTCAGGATCGAATCCTGTGTATTTGGTTAAAGTGAGCAGGTTGCCGCTGCCTAAGTATATACGCACTCTTTTAAGACCTGCTTTTTGTGCAATGGAATTAGGAAGAGTGTAACCGATCTGCAGATTCTTGATCCTGAAATAAGCGCCATCTGATAAATAAAAAGTAGATGGGTTTTTGAAGTTGCCATTGGCATCGTCTGTTGTGAGGCGCGGGAAAGTGTTGGTAGAACCTTCACCGGTCCAGCGGCCCAATGCAGCAGTGGTCCAGTTGGCATTGGCCACATCAAGGCGGCGAAGCGCATTGAAGATCTCGTTACCGGTAACACCCTGTCCGAACAATACCAAATCAAACTGCTTGTAAGAAGCATTGATGGTGAAACCATAGCTCCATGTTGGTGTAGGATCGCCAATGAAAGTACGGTCTTCAGAACCGATCTTGCCATCTCCATTCAGGTCAGCCCATTTAAAATCACCAGGTTTTGCATTAGGCTGGATGATGTTGCCATCTTTATCCCTGTAGTTATTTACTTCAGCCTGGTTTTGGAAAATACCCATGGTCTCAAATCCATAGAAAGAGAATGTAGGATGACCTACCTGTGCACGGGTGAGGTTATAAGCACTCGCCTGCCAGCCTGAGCCTTCCAGGAATTCTTTATCAGCACCCAGGTAAGTGACCCTGTTCTTTACATAAGACACATTGCCCTTTACAGACAGGTTAAGGTCTCCGAATTTCTTATTGTAACCCAATTCCAGTTCCACGCCACTATTTTGCATACCGCCTACGTTGCCTACAGGATTACCGAGGCCTACATAAGCAGGAATGGTAACAGACATGAGTATTTCAGAAGTTTTCTTCTTGTACCAATCGAATGTAACACTGAAGTTCCTGAACAGGGTGGCTTCAAAACCGATGTTCAACTGGCTGGTCTGTTCCCATTGCAGATCGGGGTTGGCCGGTGCATTGGGGCTGTAGCCGATCAGGTAGTTGTCAGATCCGAATGGATAGTTGCGGCCACCGCCTACAGTAGAAATATAACGGAAGTCGCCGATCGCATCATTACCCGTAATACCATAAGAACCGCGGATCTTCAGGAAAGAAACCACATTGTTGGTGGGGAAGAAATCTTCTCTTGACACCACCCAACCAATAGAACCGGAAGGGAAGTAGCCGTATTTTTTATTCGCACCAAACCGGGAAGAACCGTCACGGCGGATAAGACCGGTGAACAGGTATTTATCATTATAGTCATAGATAACACGGCCGTAGATGGAAGATATTTTGTGTTTGTAGCTCTCATTTCCCCATGCAAGGATATCAGCAGCAACAGTTGCAAAATTCATGGAAGCTTCTTTGAAGCTATTAACAGGCAGGTTGTAATAAGTTACTCCGTTGCCTACAGAGTTATTGTCTACATAAGCACCTGTACCAGCCATCACAGTCAGGTTATGATAACCGAAATTTTTGTTGTAAGACACGGTGTTTTCAAATGTCCAGTTGAAACCACGGTTATTCTCCCTGTAAAATGAATTATTGGTAGTTTGTGTTGAAGCATTCAGGTATACAATGGGACTGAAAGAAGTGTTGCCCCAGAATGCTTGTTTAGCACCTAAATTGGTCCTGAATTTCAAACCTTTGATCGGCTCTACTTCTACAAAAATATTTCCTACCAGGTTATGCGACCATCCATAGTTCCCTTCGTGGGCCTTGATATAAGCTAAAGGATTGGTCATCTCCTGCCCTACCAGTTTGGAAATACCATAAGGGTTTCCGTTGGCATCCCTTACAACAGGTTGTGTGGAGTAAGGCGGAGCATTCACCACGGAAGGATCGGTTTCAACAATAGAAGTGATCGGGTCAAGGTTGATCGCTGAAGCCAGCGGCCCACCGAATTCACCATTGGTGTTACCGATGCCCTTACTGCGGATATAAGAGTAACCGATATTATTACCGATGGTCAGCCATTTGGCGACTTTATGGGAAGAGTTCAGGCGGGCATTATAACGTTTGTAATTGGAGATGTCTGAACCCACAATACCTTCCTGGTCAAAATAACCCAATGAAAAATAATAGGTGGATTTTTCTGAACCGGCGCTGATGCTGATATCATGGTTTTGTATGCGGGCACTGTTGTTGAAAATCGCTTCCTGCCAGTCAGTACCTTTTCCTAAAGCACTGGGGTCAGGATACAGGACAGAGCCGCCAGCTGCCAGTGCAGCTTCATTGCTCAAAGTGGCATATTCAGTTGCATTCAGCAGTTTCAATTTTGAAGCGGGTTCCTGCACACCATAATAGCCATTATAGTTAACGGAAACAGCACCTGCTTTCCCTTTCTTTGTAGTGATCAGGATAACACCGGCTGCGGAACGCGCACCATAGATAGCTGCAGATGCCGCGTCTTTCAATACTTCGATTGATTCGATATCATTCTGATTCAGGTAATCGATACCACCATTGTCGACCACAATACCATCCACTACATACAGAACATTGTTCGCTCCATCATTAATGGATGTTGTACCCCGCACCCTGATAGTGGAAGAAGAACCGGGCTGGCCGGATGCTGCGGCAATGGTAAGACCGGAAACACGGCCCTGCAAGGCTTGCTCCACACGCATGATGGGAGCATTTTCCAGGTCACTTGCTTTTACGCTGGTGATGGCGCCGGTCACATTCCTTCTTTTTTGCGTACCGTAACCGATCACTACCACTTCTTCCAGTTTCTTATCTTCTGCCACCAGTTTTACGCTCACTTCAGAACGGCTGGCCAGTGCCAGCTCCTGGGGCACAAAACCGATATAGGTGATCACCAATGTTGCGTCCAGGCTGGCAACATTCAATACGAAGCTCCCATCTGCATTGGTGGTTGTTCCATTATTAGTGCCCTTTTCAACAATATTTACACCGGGCAGGGGTTCACCCAGTTCATTGGTGATTTTACCGGTGACGGGCACAGCACTAGTGCCAGTAATACCGGTGGTTATAACCACGAGGCTGCTACTCAGCCTTTTGTAGCTTAATTCAGTGTTACGCAACACTTTATTCATCACTTCTTCGAGAGAAGCATTTTCAACAGCGATACTGATGCGTTGTTCTCTCGGCAGTATTTCGTCTTTGTAAACAAACCGGCAGGCACCTTGCTGTTCGATAGCCTTGAATACCTTTTTCAGCGTTACTTTCTCCAGGTTAAGGTTGATATTCTCCTGTCCGTAACCGTTAGCGAAAGATTGAAGGGAAAAGGCGATAATAAGCAGAACGGTAAACTTCATCATGAGTAAGCATTTGATGAATAGGTAGGGCGTATGGGGGGATACGCCTGATCCATTTTTTTTCATACCTTAGTTTTGAATTTAATGATAGAATTTTTGCTCAAGCCTGAGCAAACTTGCTGTCTTTCAAACGGGGAATGCCGCAAACATTCTCCGTTCTCTATTTAAAGGGGAGTCATGTGTTTTTAACCATATGTGCAGTTTTTTTAGATGAGCAATCGTTGTTAGCAGTTCAAACAAAAAGATCAAAGGTTCACGATATGTTAAGGCCAGATCGTTACTTCTTTCTTATTTATCCTGTAGTGGAAATTTCCGGTCAATTGTAACGCTTCCATCAGCTGCTCCAGGTTCTCATTCTCAAATATGCCGCTGTATTCCGTTTTCCTGATACGGTCATCCGGCATAATCACTTTCACATCATACCAGCGTTCTATTTTCAACGCTATATCTTCCATGGGTTCCTTATCAAAAGCCAGTTTGTTTTTAACCCATAGGGTTTCAAGGGCACCGCTCTCATTTTCTTTGAAGCTTACCTTTCTCAAGGTGAGCAGGGAAGATCTATTGCTTCTATGCTTATCAGGAGCAATATCTGCAGAAGCCGTTTCTGCTTTGGCTTCTGTATTATCCACGATCAGTTTATCATTGGGCTTCAGGATGATCTTCTTATCAGGGTTATTCCGCAAAGTGATCTCTACAGAGCCGCGGATCAGCGAGGTCTCTGTATTTTTTTCATCTGCATAAGACCGGACGTTGAAAGCCGTACCCAGCACTTTTACATCTATCACGTTAGTGTGGATGATAAAAGGGCGGCTCTCATCACGCACCACATCAAAAAAAGCTTCGCCAGACAATTGCACTTCCCGTAATTTGTCCTGGAAGTTCTCATTGTAAGTGATCTTACTGTCTGCATTCAACCATACCTGTGTCCCATCAGGCAATTGTATTTTTGATTTGGATCCTTTTTTAGTGCTGACAGTATTTTGTGCCTGGGCGGTGTTGACATCCTCGCTTGCAAAGGGAAAATAGCAATAGGCATACCATCCCAGCACACAAGCAGCTGCTACTGCCGAAACCCAACCTATCACACGATAAATGACCCTGCGTGGTTTTTTCTCTATCACCGGCTCTTCAGACGCTTCCGATTCATATTGCAATACCGGCTCTGAAAAATGATTACTCATTCTTTGCAGATGCTTATTGAAAGCAGCTTCTTTGTAGTCTTCAGAAAGTGGAGGATTAACAGACCAGATATTTTCAATCATTCCTGTGCGCAGGTGTGCATCAGGGTTTTCCTGCAAAAAAACTTCCAGTTCAGCAAGTTCCTCCGGTGTGGCTTCACCAGAAAGCCTGGCACTGAACAATAACCAAAATCTTTCTTCCGTCATAAGTTGGTGTCTGTAATCAATAAAGACACGGAGAGCAGACCGGATGTACTAAGCAAAAGCAAAAAATTTTAACAAATGGAGAGGTCGCCCACGAACAAGTCATAACTAATTATAAATAAGCCAGTTAAAATGGAACTATTCCTGCAAAAAAGAAAATCACGTTCCTTTCTTTGTGGTCTTTGTCGTCTTCGTGGGAATTATTATCCCACGAAGACGACAAAGACCACAAAGAAAACCCAGGGATTAACGTTGATAGAATCAACAGGTTTCTGTGAGAAACCCTGGTGAGTCTATGAAGCCGAAAATAATTTAGTAGCGGGAATTAATTTTTGTACAGGAGCCGGCAACGTTTCGCCCAGTTTGCGGATGGCGATCGCCAATTGATTGCGGACAGTAAGTGCAGAAATGTTCAACACTTCAGCCGCTTCTTTATATTTTAACCCGTCCTCTTTTACCAGTTGAAAAACCAGCCTGCATTGCGGCGGTAATTGCAAAATAGCCTGACGGATCGTTTGCATGATCTCTGCTGAAATAAATAATTCTTCAGGATTGCGCATTTCAACGATCGGCTCCACTTCCACTTCTTCAATACTCACAGGAGCATTCTTGTAAGTGCGCTGAAGATAATTAAGCGAAAAGTTCTTGGTAATGGTATACACGTATACTTTCAGATTACCTATTTCTCCAAGCCGTGCCCGGATCTGCCATAGTTTGATAAATACATCAGAAACAATTTCTTCAGCTACTTCTTTGGAGCGGACCATGGAATAAGAAAAACGGTGAAGGCCGTCAAACAACTGGTAGTAAAGCTCCTTGTACGCTTTCATATCTTCATACAAAGCAATTCGTTGTTGCAGTTGTTCTATAGTAGCAGTTTTTGGCAATGCTCATTGAATAGTAATAACAATATTATAACTTTTTTTTAAAAAAAATATTTTCTTTACCCGTTGAAAAAAATTACGGGCAACAGATTGCTATTAAAATTTTGTGCCTGAACTACTGTAATCGATTGTATTTACACGCCTCTTCTCTTTAATTCTTTTTTGATAAGCGCCAGTTCTCTTCCTGTTTGTCCTTTTACCGAAGTGTTTTCCTGTGCTCTTCTCATGAGATAAGGGATCACATCTTCAATGGGGCCGAACGGAAGATACTTGCTTACACCGCAGCCGGCATGTGCGAGGTTGAACGTAATATTATCGCTCATCCCATACAATTGACTGAAGTGAATATGCGGATGATTGAATGGTAATCCTTTTTGCTGCAGCAGATCTGCTGCCAGCAGGTTACTTTGTTCGTTATGTGAAGCTACAATAAGCCCTATGCGATCAATATGATCAATGCAAAAACGAATGGCTGCATTATAATCCCTGTCGGTGCTTTCCTTATCAGGCTGGATAGGTGATGGATATTGTTTTTCCTCAGCTCTCTTTCTTTCTTTTTCCATATAAGCTCCTCTCACGATCTTGGCTCCCAGGATGAATTTCCTTTCTTCTGCTGCATCATAAGAGTCTTTCAGGAATTGCAGGCGATCGTGCCTGTACAATTGAATTGTATTATACACCACTACCCTTTCTTTGTTGAGCAGGTCCATTACAAGCATGGTCAATGCATCAACAGGGTCCTGTATCCAGGTCTCTTCTGCATCCACCAGTACGCCTATCTTTTTTTGTGCAGCAGTTTCGCATATCCGCATCATTCTGTGGCGGACACGATGCCATTCTTCCTTTTCATCCGGCGGCAATGAATCAACTGCTTGCAGGTAACGCTTCATGAGTGAGCCCTCCTGCCGGTGCATCAGTTCATCGAGTTTTTCCAATAAAGCGAACCGGGTAATGCCGGTAACCTTGATGCTCATGAAAGGAATATTCGGTTGCGTGGCTGCATAATTGATCACACGGATAAACTCTTCAGTGGCATGGTCAAACCCCTGCTCTCCATCATCACCACCTTCAACCCCGTAATCCAGTATCACCTGCACATGATAGTCGGCCAGTTTTTTTGCCACTACTGCGGTTTGCTCCAGTGTTTCACCGCCCACAAACTGTTCGAAAATGGTGCTGCGGACCAACCCTTTTACCGGCAGGCCGGATTTTACTGCCCAGGGCGTAAACCTTGTACCCAGTTTTACCAGCCAGGGCATTCCCATGCAATTAAAAAGGAAACGGGCTTTTTTCAACTGTTTGTCCTGCTTGTATTCAAAAGCGAACTCCGTATTGTCGAAAGAAATTAAGGGGTGAGGCTCCATATATTATTTGTGTGGGGCAAAAATAGCGGTTTGCAGTTTATTATCTTTGCGCAAATTTTTACCAATGATTGAAAAGAAAGCGGCGGAAAGCCTGACCATCATGACGGAACTTGTTTTGCCAAATGATACCAATGTGTTTGGGAACCTGATGGGGGGCCGCCTGATGTACTGGATGGATATTGCTGCAGCCCTTGCGGCACAAAAACATTGTAATGCCCCTGTGGTCACAGCTTCCGTTGATAATATCTCTTTCGAAAACCCGATCAAACTGGGAAATGTGGTGCATATACAGGCTAAAGTTACCCGTGCTTTTACCAGTTCCATGGAAGTGCACATGAAAGTATGGGGCGAAGACCTGAAAAAACAGCAGAAATACAAAAGCAATGAAGCCTATTATACTTTTGTAGCCTTGGACGATCAGAACCGCCCCCACCCTGTTCCGTCCCTGGTAGCAGAAACTGACGATGAAAAAAGGCTGTTTGATGGAGCTTTGCGCAGAAGGCAGCTCAGGCTGATACTTGGTGGAAAAATGAAGCCGGATGATGCAGTAGAGCTGAAAGCGCTGTTTTTTGGGGAATAAGATTCAACAGTTAAAAGTAAAAGTTCAAAAAATATCTCTTTTTTGAACTTTTACTTTTATTAGATTTCTATTTCTCATCTGTTATTTTTTCTTTCACCACCACCAGGTCTCCCACATCCACCTGCATTGGCAGCAGACCGATCTTTACTACTGCTTTCTTCCCCCTCAATTCCATTACCTGCCCCACCTGGTGATTGCGTTTCATTTTCACTTTATCGCCTACTTTGATCTCCCCTCCTATTTCCGCAAATTTTGAGTCGATCTTTTTCTGCATTTTGCTCACCACTTTCTTTTCGTCCTTTTTAAAGAGCAGAGCGTCCATCTGCTTGATCACTTTGTTCTTATTTTCCTCCTTGCGCCATTCGATCAGCATCTGCTTCAGCTTTCGCTCCATGTCTTTGAGATAAGCGATCCGCTCTTCCGAAACGCGGTTTTGCTCTTTTAGTATCTCCACCTGCTGGCGATGTTTTTCCTTATCCATCACCTGCTGCATTTCTTTTTTCAGCCGTTCATTTTCCTTCATCAACTGGTTCAGCTCTTTTTCTTTCTTCTCCAGGTCACGAAGGTCCTGCTCTGTGCGGTTAAGCAGTTTATCAAGGCGGAATTGATCTTCATCAACCAGTTCACGCGCTTTCCTGATCAGCGATCTATCCAACCCGATCCTTTCTGCTATGGAAAATGTGTAGGAGCTGCCCGGCTTGCCGATAAGCAATTTGTATTGCGGTTGCAGGTTCTTTTCATCAAAAGCCATGGCACCATTGATAATGCCGGGCGTTTTACCTGCCATCACTTTCAGGTTAAGGTAATGCGTGGTCACAATGCCAAAAGCATGTTTTCTTGCCAGTTCCTGCATGATCACTTCAGCGAATGCACCACCCAGGTTGGGATCACTACCACTACCCAGTTCATCTATGAAGAATAAAGTTTTGCCATTGGCATTCTCCATAAAATATTTCATGTGCAGCAGGTGGCTGCTATAGGTGCTCAGTTCAAACTCCAGGCTTTGCGTGTCACCGATATGGATCATCAGTTGTTTGAAGATCCCGAATTGTGAAGAAGGATGCACTGGAACCAGCAAACCGCTTTGCACCATCATCTGCAAAAGACCGACCGTTTTCATCGTCACTGTTTTACCGCCTGCATTAGGACCACTGATCACCAAAATGCGGTGAGCATCATCCAATGTGATGGTTACAGGTATCGTTGGTTTACCGGTGCGTTGATTATACAGATACAGTAAAGGGTGATAGGCGTTCACTAAATGTACATGCGCCTTGTCAACTATAGCGGGAAATTCACCTTTATAATCAACAGCCAGTTTTGCTTTGGCCCTTATAAAATCATAGTCGCCGATAATAGTGTGATATGTGCTCAGCAGGGCAGCATGCGCCGAAAGCCTGGAAGTAAGCTGCCGGAAAATGCGGTACACTTCCTTTCTTTCATCATTCTCCAGTTCATGTACCTGGTTGTTCAGCTCGATGGTCTCTTCGGGTTCTACAAAAGCCGTTTTCCGGCTATCGCTTTCTCCATGCAAAATGCCTTTTACTGTCCTTTTCTGTTCAGCGAATACGGCAACCACTCTTCTGCCGCTCATAAAGCTTTCCTCTATCTCTGCGAGATATCCCTGCTTGTTCAGTTTGGCTACGATCTTGTCAAACACCCGGCGCAATTCATTCCGTTTGCGGTAAAGGCTGATCCGGATATTTTTCAGTTCTTCCGAGGCATTGTCTTTTACCTGTCCCGAATCATCCAGCACTTCGTCAATCAGTTGAATGATCGCTTTTTCATAATAAGTGCTGGCGATCACGCCTGCCATGGCTGAATAGGCGCTTTTTCTTTCTGCATCAAACCAGCGGAAGATCCGCTCCATGCTTTCCGCCAGTTTGCGGATACCCATAAATTCTTCACCATTCAGCACGGCGCCAGGAATGCCCAGGAGCTTAAGCTCCCTGGCCAGGTTCAGTATATAATCGTTGGGAAAATAAATCCCATTTTGCAAAAGCTGGTGGTATTCATAGCTTTGTCTTAGTTGGGTATCGATAAAATCTTTGCGGGTATGGATCCTTAGGTCAAGGGCTTTCTGCCGGGCATGATCTGCCTGGCAATAGTTGGCCAGCAGGGATTTTACTTTATCAAATTCCAGTTGTAAATAAGCCGATTCAGGGAAAAGTTTCATCCGAATATCTTTTATTTTTTTAATTTGGCCGGATGGAACTCAGCATATACACCCACCTGCCTGCCTGAGAAATTTGCTATGCTTCGTTTCATATACTCTCTGACGTCAAATTTATTTCAGCAGGCAAAGGTAATTTATTGCGGAGTTGTTAAGCTCCTGAACTTTCGAATCCTGCGCTTGTTATTTAATGTACATAGGTTCGTCAACAGAATAAACAATCTTTATGAATCTTTTAGCAAAAAGCATGAACCTGAAGGCGGCACTGGGCCTGGTTGTCCTGGCAATGGGGGGACTGATCTCCTGTGCCCAGCAACCATCACCAGAGGCAGACAAACAGACCACGAAAAAAAAGGAAATAAACATGAGCACAGCTTCATTTTCAGGTAAAACCGATACAGCAACTTTGGCCAATGGCTGCTTCTGGTGCACGGAAGCCATTTTTGAGCAACTGGACGGCGTGATCAGCGCTGTGTCCGGCTACACCGGCGGGCATACAACAAACCCCACTTACAAGGAGGTTTGTACCGGGGAAACCGGCCATGCAGAAGCCCTGCAGATCGTATACGACCCGGCAAAGATCAGTTTTGACGAATTGCTGGAAGTGTTCTGGGAAACACACGACCCTACCACGCTCAACCGCCAGGGCAATGATATAGGCACGCAATACCGCAGCGGCGTATTTTATCACAACCAGGAACAAAAAGAGAAAGCAGAAAAATATAAAGCGGAGCTGGATAAGAGCGGAGCTTTCGATAAACCTATTGTAACAGAGATCACTCCTTTTACAAGCTTTTTCCCTGCAGAAGATTATCATCAGCAGTATTTTGACAATAATGAGAATGCTAATCCTTATTGTAAGATCGTGATAAGGCCGAAAGTGGATAAGTTCAGGAAGGTGTTTAAGGATAAGCTGAAGAAGGATTAATCCTTACCCTTCTCAGCTCCAATAAATTCAACGCATTCGGCTTAAACCCTGTAATATCCATCTGCACCAGCCTCACCACCTTATCATACCACAACGGCACCACCGGTGCATCCTCCATCATTAACTGATCCGCCTGCTGATACAGCCGGTAACGGATCGAATCATTCGTTTCCACCAACGCTTTTTCAAACAGCGCATCAAAGGCAGGATTCTTATATCGCGTGTAATTCGGTGGTGCAGGGTTTTTGGAATAGAATACCGATAAATAGTTTTCCGCATCGGGATAATCAGCAATCCAACTGCCCCGGAAAAACAAAGCCCTCGAATTGGAAGTCAGTTCCAGTAATAACGCTTTCTGCACTACTTCCACCTGCACAGTAATGCCCACTTCATTTAATTGCTTGGCGATATAATCACCCATATCAGCATAGATCGGGATCGTAAGCAGCTTGATGGCCGGCAATCCTTTTCCGTCAGGATAGCCAGCTTCAGCGAGCAGTTGCCTGCTTTTAGCAGGATTGTAAGTATACCCTTTCACGGCTGTTGTATCGAATGAAGGCATTCCTTCGGGCACAAAACCCGATTCGGCGGGTGTGCCCAGGGAATTGCGCAGGTATAAAGCCATTTTGCGGCGGTCAAAACCATAGTTGATCGCCTGGCGGATCTTCTTCAGTCGTGTTGGCGATGATTTTACCAGGTCATTGCTGGTATCCACCAGCATGCCGAGATATTCAATATTGAGATAAGGATTTACCTGCAAACTGATTTTCCCTTCCCAGTCTTTACGGAGCGTTCCTTTCTTGGTAAGCACTTCATCTTTAAATGAAGATTCAATATCGTTGATGAAAGACAGTTTTTTCTGTCGCAATAATAAAAACTCTGTGGCACGGCTATCATAAAAACTGATCTTGATGCCATCGAGATATGGCAGGCGGTTGCCCTGCTCATCCTGCTCAAAGTAATGGGGATGTTTGGTAAGCACCAGTGCCTGCCCCTCTTCCCAGGCCACCATGCGGAAAGGGCCGGTACCAACCGGATGACGGCGGAACTCATGGCCATATTTTTCCACTGCTTCCCTTGCCACGGCTGAACAGTATTGCATGGACAGGATACCCAGTATCGGGTTGTAAGGACGGCTTAACTTCAGTTGAAAAGTAGTATCATCAATCGCCAGAAAAGGCTGCACCGTATCTACTTTGGAATTAAAGATCCAGGCGCCGGGGCTGGCTACTTTACCATCAATGATCCGTGAAAGGCTGTAAGCAATATCAGTTGCCTTCAGCAAACGGCCTTTGCTACCAGGAAAGGCCGGGTCATCATGAAAAAAAACATCATTGCGCAGATGGAAAGTATAGGTTTTCCTGTCGGCCGAAATATCCCAGCTTTTCGCCAGGGAAGGAACGATATGCAGGCTGTCATCAATTTCAACCAGCGTATTGTACAACTGGTGCACGGCCCACATTACCGATTGATTTTTGGCAAAAACGGGATCGAGTGAAGCAATGCCTGTTTGTTCATTATAATAAAATATCTTCAGGTCTTTATTCCGCCTGTTGGAGCAGGCAGAAAAAATGCAGGCGATGGCCAGGGCAAGGATACAGACTGACCAGGAAAGGGGGTTTGTTCTTTTAACAGGCATATTTCGTATGAACGACTAAATTTACAATTCAAATACATTCAACTGTAAACACTGCATGAAATGCTATTAAGCATTGCATGTGGCAAAATATCAGCCGCCAGAGGCGGCAAGCGAATAAATATACACATGAAAAAATTTACCGGCTTATTTCTGCTGCTGTTCTCTGCCCTTAACTCATTTGCACAATACACACACCAGGACACGCTTCGCGGCTCCATCACACCGGAAAGGGCCTGGTGGGACGTGACCTATTACAACCTTTTTGTTGCCCCTGATTATGCGACCAAAACGATCAGTGGCAGCAACCGCATTACTTATAAAATAACCGGCCAGCCTGCAGGCACGGCCATGCAAATTGACCTGCAGGAGCCCATGCAGATCGATAGCATTTTATATGGAAAAGAAAGAACAGCGCTGAACTATACGCGCAATGGCAATGTTTTCCTGGTCAGCTTCCCTTCCGGTTATCCCAATGGGAAAACACTGGATTCAATCGATATTTTTTATTCCGGCAAACCCCGTGAAGCGGTCAATCCACCCTGGGACGGAGGTTGGATCTGGAAAAAAGACGCCAAAGGAAGACCCTGGATGTCTGTAGCCTGCCAGGGATTGGGTGCCAGCGTATGGTATCCCTGCAAAGATCATCAGAGTGAGGAACCCGATAATGGAGCCAGCCTCACCATATCCATTCCCGATTCATTATCTGCTATCGGCAATGGAGTGCTGAAAGGAAAAAGATCGATGGGAAAAGGTGTTTCTGAGTGGAGCTGGGCCGTGTCGAACCCCATCAACAGTTATAATATCATTCCTTATATCGGCGCCTATGTGAACTGGGATGAAACTTATGCAGGACTGAAAGGGGACCTGCATTGCAGTTACTGGGTACTGGATTACAACCTGGACAAATCGAAAATGCAGTTCGGCCGTGATGTAAAAGCCATGCTGAAATGTTTTGAAAGCTGGTTTGGCCCCTATCCTTTTTATGAAGACAGTTACAAACTGGTGGAGTCGCCACACCTGGGCATGGAGCATCAAAGTGCCGTAGCCTATGGCAACCAGTATAAAAATGGTTACCTGGGCATGGACCTTTCCGGCAGCGGCTGGGGCCGGAACTGGGACTATATTATCGTCCATGAAAGCGGACATGAATGGTTTGCCAACAATATTACTACCCGGGATATGGCAGACATGTGGGTGCATGAAGGCTTTACTACTTATTCGGAAGTATTGTTTGTGGAATGCCAGTATGGAAAAAAAGCAGCCGATGAATATTGCCAGGGATTAAGACGGGGTATCCAGAATGACAAGCCTGTTATTGGCCCTTATGGAGTGAACAAAGAAGGTAGCGGCGATATGTATTCCAAAGGAGCCAATATGATACATACCATCCGCGAGATCATCAATGATGATGAACTTTTTAAGTCTATCCTTCAGGGATTGAACAGGGACTTTTATCATAAAGTGGTTGATTCAAAAGAAGTGGAAGCTTATATCAGTAAGAAATCAGGCAAGGATATGTCGGCCGTATTCAATCAATACCTTCGCAGCACACGCATTCCTGTATTCGAATATAAAATAGAAGGCACAAAGCTGGCTTATCGCTGGACGGATTGCAACAAAGGATTCAATATGCCATTGAAAATATTTGTAAAAGGAAAGGAAATATGGATAAAGCCCGGTGAAGAATGGCAAAGCACGAAAATAAAAGAGCTGAGCGAAAAGGATTTTTCGGTTGATAAGAACTTTTATATTCATGTAAACAAAAGCAATTAACCAAAGCTCAATTCCCTATTCAACTATAAGGACCTTCCTTTATGAGTAATATCCGCAGGCAAAGCATTATTTCTTCAGGTGTTGTATACATTGGCTTTGTTGTTGGCCTGCTGAATATTTATTTTTTTACCAAGCAGGACCTTTTTCTCAGCTCACAATACGGGCTGACCACCATCTTTATTGCCATTGCCACTTTGATGATGGCATTTTCCACCCTGGCCATGCCCAGCTATATTTTTAAATTCTATCCTTATTACAAGGATAATCTTCCTCCTTCCAAAAATGATATGCTGAGTATCGCCCTGGTGGTTAACACCATTGGGTTCATACTGGTGATGGTGGCAGGATTGGTATTCCGCCACCTGGTGATAAGAAAATTCGGCGCCAATTCACCCGAACTTGTCAGGTACTATGCATGGATATTCCCCATGGGATTTGGGCTGGCCGTATTTACCATACTGGAAGCATATACCTGGAGCCTTAAGAAACCTGTATTGACCAGCTTTCTCAGGGAAGTGCAATGGCGGTTGCTGACAACTGTGATCATTGTCTTATTTTATTTCGGTCTTATCCCCGACTTTGATCTTTTTATTAAGCTTTATGCTTTTACCTATCCTGCAATAGCTCTTACCCTTCTTTTATATTTATTATTTACAAAAAACCTTCATTTCACTTTCCGGATCAGTAAAGTGACCCGGCGGTATGCCAAAAAAATATTGACCCTTTGCCTTTTTGTTTATTCGGGCGCATTGATCTTCTATTTATCGCAGGTGTTCGATTCCCTCGTGATCGCTTCAGTGCTGGAAGATGGTACAGCCAAGGCCGGTATATTTGGTCTTGCCTCTATTCTTACCAGTGTGATACAGGCGCCGCAACGGGCTGTTGTTGCCACAACCATTCCCCATCTGTCGCGCGCCTGGAAAGAAAGGAATATGGAATTGCTGCAAAAGATCTACCAACGGTCGTCCATCAACCTCCTGATATTTGCAACCGGCATTTTCCTTTTGATCCTGCTTAATTATAAGGAAAGCATACTCACTTTCGGGATCAACGAAGAATACCTGCTCGGCTTCAATGCATTTATTTTCCTGGGGCTTACACGTGTTGTGGACCTGGGAACGGGCATTAATACGGAGATCATCGGCACTTCCAATTACTGGCGGTTCCAGCTGATCAGTGGCGTGATCCTGCTATTGCTGATGCTGCCTCTGACCCTCATACTGGCAAGAAAATATGATATACTCGGACCGGCTATTGCCCAGTTCGTATCTATCAGCATCTACAATGCCATGCGTATCATTTTCCTTTGGAAAAAATTCCGTTTGTTCCCTTTCACCATCCACTCGCTCTATGCTTTATTACTTGGCATAGCCGGCTATACGCTGTGTTATTATCTTTTCCGTTCCATGCATGGGTTTCCCGGGTTAATATGCCGGAGCCTTGCATTTATCATTCTCTATGCAGGAAGCATTATTTACTTCAAATTATCACCTGATATTATGCCTGTGGTAGAAGCAATAAGAAAACGGCTAAAGATATAAGTTATTAATAAGAAGATAGCAGCAATACGCTGTCCGGAAGTTCTGAAAAATCCCCTGGTTACCGGCTGGCTTCTGTTTTTTCAATTCTTCCAGCGCCAATAAACCGCCGCATATAATAAGAATCGAACATATCACTCACTGTTACTCCCTGGGAAGTGGAAGCATGAATGAATTTATTATTCTGAAGATAGATGCCTACATGTGATACACCACCGCGTGTATTGAAGAAAACAAGATCTCCTTCTTTCAATTCAGTGGAAGAGATGATCCGGGATGCTTTGTATTGCTCCCGTGCAGTACGGGGAAGGCTCAATGCAAATGCAGACAGATACACAGCCTGCACAAATGCTGAACAATCAATCCCTTTTTTGGTAGTGCCACCCAGCCTGTAGCGGGTGCCATACCATTCATCCACATGACTTAATAAAGGATCGTTCTCCAGTGTCTCCACTTCTGTATCAAGCAAAACAGCATATTTCAACTGGATGGCTGATGCTTTTTCAACAGCAGCAGAAGAATTCAACAGATGCCCGTGGTTTTCCCTGGCTGATGCTTTTGATGAAGCCTGGGATTTAGGCGCTTCATATTTTAATAAAGGAGGTTCCGATTCTGAGGTGATATCATTCAGGAATTGCACTTTCTCTACAGAAGCCTGATTTTGTGAGGCAGAAGGCTTCGCAGCAGAATTCACCGGCCTTAGTGAAGAGCAGCTTGAGAAAGTTATAATAAGAAGAAAAACAGGTATCAGTTGTCGGATGATCATCAGGCCTTTTTTAAAATGTTGGATTTCCGTTTTCAACAAAAACCGTGCAAAAATATAGGAAATTTTGCTGAAATTTCAACAACCTACTAACGAAATTTTAAATTTTTAATTGCATAACACAGGATTAACGTTGTTTCGGGAGGTTTAAGTATATTCAAATTGATGAGCCGGATCAACAGATAAGTGGTTTTCATAATGTTAATTACCTCCTATGCCTGTATTATTCATCCTGCCCGTTTTCTTGTTGCTGCTGAGCTGCCAGGGGCCTGTAAGCGCAAAAAAAGTAGTGACCGGCGTATTTCCGGACACTGTGGCCCCCAACTATGTGCTGGCAATGGATTCTATTCCGGCCGATACGGTAATAACACCGGCATTGCCTCCCTATTCCGATATTGAATACGAAAAAACAGAATTGCTTCGTGCTGCACCAGGCACCAAGTCTGTTCTTTTCAACAGCAACGGGTCCAGGCTTTATGCTATGAACCTTGAAGGCATGAGCATTTATGAGTTTGATCAGCCATCACGAAAAGTGGCCAGGGAATTCAAATTCAAGCCAACCAAAGGCACCGGCTGGGACTATGAAACAGACAAGCCCATTTCCTCTTACCAGGAAAAACCAGTGGAAGCCTGCTTTAGTCACAATGATAAAGTGTTGTGGGTTTCCCTTCATAACGCAGAAGGCATTGTGCCGATCCGTGTTGATTCACTTGCTGCAAATAAAAAATCGCCAGACAATAAACAAGCGGTGAAAAAAGTCTTTGTGTCGTACCCCGGCAGCATAAAAAAAGATTCCTTCACTGTACCGCTGATCAAAACAGGTAAAACACCCAAAGTGATCGCCAAAACAGCAGACGACCGCTACCTGCTGGTGAGCAACTGGCATTCCTATACCGTCAGTGCCCTGGAAATGGACACCAGTTTATATCCCATAGCCAGAATGGTGGATACGGTTCCTGTAAAAGCCATTCCCCGTGGCATAGCTGTGGATGATACAAGAAATAAATCGTATGTGGCTATTATGGGCGGCTCCATCATAGATGTTATCAACAATAGCAACTGGCAAAAAGAAGCACCGATCCAGGTTGTTTCCAATCCCCGCCATATTGTGCTGGACACTTCAGGACGGCTGTTCATTTCTTATAATAAACTCGCTAAAGTGGCTTGTGTAGACGCTTCCACGGGAAAAACGCTTTTTACCACCGAAACCCATGCCCAGCCACGGACCATCATATTATCAAAAAACCAGCAATTTCTTTTTGTCACCTGCTACAGCAGCGATTTCGTGGATGTTTATAAAATAAATGAAACCCGGTTTGATAAAGTGGCATCTTTGCCCTGTAAAGGACACCCGGTTGGTGTGGATATTTTTGAGAACGACAGTAAACTCGAAGCCTGGGTTTGCAGTTATAGTAATGGTTCAATCAGTGTGTTCAGTTTTAAGAAGAAAAATCGGTAAAACAGGTTTGAGACTTAATGGTTTAAACTTTTAGACCTTAACCCATTAGGCCTCAAACAGTCAAACCACGGGTCGCTCGTCATGAAATTTTCTCATTTACACGTACATACGCAGTTCTCCCTGCTCGACGGGGCTGCTTCCATCCAGAGCCTGTATAAAAAAGCCATTGCAGACGGCATGCCCGCACTGGCCATCAGTGACCACGGCAATATGTTCGGCGCTTTTGAATTTGTGGCAGAAGCTTACAAACATAAGGACGCCAATGGCAACCTGAAAGTAAAACCCGTGGTAGGTTGCGAGTTCTATGTTACTACCAACCGCCACCAGAAAACATTTACCAAAGAGCAAAGGGATGTTCGCCACCACCAGATATTGCTGGCAAAAAATGAACAGGGATACAAGAACCTTGTAAAACTCACTTCTCTTGGTTTTATAGAAGGCCTTTACAGTAAATATCCCCGTATCGATAAAGAACTGATCGTTCAATATCACGAAGGACTGATCGCCACCACCTGCTGCCTGGGAGCCTCTGTGCCGCAGGCTATTCTCCGGAAAGGCGAAGAAGAAGGAGAAAACGAATTCAAATGGTGGCTGAATATTTTCCAGAAAGATTTTTATGTTGAATTGCAACGGCACCGGATGCCGGAGCAGGATAAAGTGAATGAAGTACTGATCAAATTTGCCCGCAAATACGATGTGAAGATCATTGCCAGCAATGATTCGCATTATGTAGACAAATCAGACTTCAATGCACATGACATCCTTCTATGTATCAATACAGGTGAAAAGATCACCACACCTGCCTTGCGCGATTTTGCTGACGACGATGTGAACCTGAAAGGAAAACGCTTTGCGTTCCCTAATGATGAATTCTATTTCAAGACCACGGAAGAAATGAGCAAAGTGTTCCATGATCTTCCTGAAGCGCTTGACAATACCAATGAGATCGTTGATAAAGTAGACCTGCTCAACCTGAAGCGTGATATCCTCCTCCCCTTTTTCCAGGTACCAAAAGAATTTGCTTCGCAGGATGAATACCTGGAGCATCTCACCTGGCAGGGAGCGAAAGAACGGTATGCAGAAATAACGCCTGAGATAGATGAACGGCTGCGCTTTGAACTGTTCACCATTAAAACAATGGGCTTTGCCGGTTACTTCCTTATCGTAAGTGATTTCATTAAAGCAGGCCGCGATATTGGTGTATTCATCGGGCCGGGCCGCGGATCTGCTGCCGGTTCAGTGGTGGCTTACTGCACAGGTATCACCAATATAGATCCTATCAAATATAATTTACTGTTCGAAAGGTTCCTGAACCCCGACCGTAAATCCATGCCGGATATAGACACCGATTTTGATGATGAAGGCCGGCAGAAAGTGATCGACTATGTAGTAGATAAATATGGTAAAAGCCAGGTGGCGCAGATCATTACCTATGGCACCATGGCCGCCAAGATGAGTATTAAGGATGTGGCCCGTGTAATGGACCTGCCACTGGCAGAGTCAAATGCCCTGGCAAAACTGGTACCTGAAAAGCCCGGTATTGAGTTAAGACGTGTACTGCATGCCCCCATGCGTACAAAAGAAGGCGAAAAATCACTGGAAGAAAAAGATGGCCTTGGTAGTGATGACCTGGAAAACGTAAAACGCATCCGCGATATCTACAATCAACTGGAAACACCTGCCAGTAAAGTATTGCACGAAGCGGAAAGGCTGGAAGGATCTGTGCGCAACACAGGCATCCATGCAGCAGGTATCATCATCGCACCAAAAGACCTTACTGAATTGCTGCCGGTATCTGTAGCAAAAGATTCACCGTTATGGGTAACGCAGATCGAAGGGAACGTGATCGAAGAAGCAGGCGTTATCAAAATGGACTTCCTGGGTTTGAAGACCCTTACCATTATCAAGAATGCCCTCGCCATGATCAAACAAAATCATGGCGTAACGATCAATATAGATGAGATCCCGCTGGATGATCCCAAAACATTTGAACTGTATCAGCAGGCAGCTACTATCGGTACATTCCAGTTTGAAAGTCCGGGCATGCAAAAATACCTGCGTGAACTGAAGCCCGATAAGTTTGGAGACCTCATTGCAATGAACGCTTTGTACCGCCCGGGTCCTATTGCTTATATCCCCAACTATATCGACCGTAAGCATGGCCGGGAAGCGATCACCTATGATCTTCCGGAAATGAAGGAATACCTGGAAGAAACCTATGGTATCACCGTGTACCAGGAACAGGTGATGCTGCTGGCGCAAAAACTGGCCGGTTTCAGCAAAGGCGATGCAGACGTATTGCGGAAAGCCATGGGTAAAAAGCAGAAAGCGGTGCTGGATAAGATGAAAGCACAGTTTATCAAAGGCGCTATGGAAAAGTCATTGCCGGAAGATAAGCTGGAAAAGATCTGGACCGACTGGGAAGCATTCGCCCAATACGCCTTCAATAAATCACACTCCACCTGCTATGCTTATGTAGCATATCAAACAGCTTACCTGAAAGCACATTACCCGGCAGAATATATGTCGGCCGTACTGAACAACGCCGGCAGCATTGACAAGATCACTTTCTTCATGGAAGAATGCAAGCGGATGGGTATAAAAGTGCTGGGGCCTGATATCAATGAATCATTGAAAGGCTTTGCAGTGAACAAATCAGGTGAGATCCGTTTCGGATTGGGTGGATTAAAAGGGGTAGGTGAAGCAGCAGTGGAAAATATTATTGCAGAAAGAAAAACAGGCTACCCTGATATCTTTGATTTTATCAAACGTATCAACCAAAGGGCTGTCAATAAAAAAACACTGGAAAGCCTTGCCTATGCCGGAGGGTTTGATTGCTTTCCCGCCCATCACCGCAGGCAATATTTCTACATTCCCGACAACGAAACCGCAACGGGAATGGAACGCATCATTAAATATGGACAGATCATTGCCAATCAGAACGTGAATTCAGGACATACCCTGTTTGGCGATCTGCCGGTGACCATGGAAATCCCCCCTCCCCGGCTGCCTGATTGCGAGCCCTGGTCGCTGACAGAGCAACTGGATAAGGAAAAGGAAGTGACCGGCATGTTCCTGAGCGGGCATCCGCTCGACCATTACCGTTTTGAAATGAAGCATTACGGGATGACGCCGATCGCAGATTTCAACGAGTTCAGGGATTCCATTAAAATGCAGGCCAACCCTGGCAGAACATTCCGCATACTGGGATTGGTAGCCGATGCGCAACACCGGATCGCTAAAAGCGGCAACAAGTTTGGCAGTTTTGTGGTAGAAGACTATACCGGGAAAATGGAGTTCCCGCTGTTCAGCGAAGACTACCTGCGTATATCACCCTTTCTGCAGCAAGGCACCACGGTGTTCATGACAGGATATTTGAAACAACGGTATAATAAAGATGAATACGAGTTTAAGATCCAGCAGGTGACCCTGGCAGAAACGATCAAGAAAACCCTGACCAGGCAGATCAATATTGAAGTTCACCCGCAGGATCTGAACAAAGACATGATCGATTTTGTTGAAAGCAATCTGCGGAATTTCCGCGGAGGGAATACTTCCCTGCGGTTTATCCTGACAGAGCCAAAGAACAATATGCGGATCAGCCTGGTAACCGGCACCACCGGATTTGAGATGAATGATGATTTCATCCATTTCCTGGAAAATAAACCGGAACTGGGCATACAGGTGATGGCCAGTTAAACATTGATGCTGAGCAAGCTATAGGGGAAGAGCAATCGTTAAAGGATTTAACAAACTGGGAGCCAGTTATTTATCCTAACAAAATGGCAGAGACAAACAGCGAGTAATGACATTTTTTGCACAACTTTCTGCCAGTTCTGTCTGTTATGGTTATCGGGCTTAAATTTGCATCCCCTATTGAAATCGCAATTAAAATTAAAATCATATACAATGGCAAAAGAATTCAATGATTCCAATTTCCAGTCTGATGTACTGGCTTCTGATAAACTGACCGTAGTGGACTTCTGGGCTGAATGGTGCGGACCTTGCCGTGCTATCGGACCAGTGATCGAAGAACTGTCCAAAGAGTACGAAGGCAAAGTGAATGTAGGAAAAGTGAATGTGGACAATAACCCGCAGGTTTCTATGAACTACGGTATTACGTCCATCCCTGCCATCCTTTTCATTAAAGGCGGCCAGGTGGTTGACAAACTGGTAGGGGCACAACCTAAGGGCAACTTCGTGAAGAAGATCGAAGCGCACATTTAAGTAAAAGAGGTGTAAATAAAAAGCCTGTTCTGTTTACAGAACAGGCTTTTTATTTACACCTCTTTATTACATTTTATCTGCAAACCTCTTCATATTCAGCATAAGAAAATCGATAAATTTAATGCTGTACATTGATCGCTGCCGAAGGATCGTGCTTATGCTTAAAAAATACAGCGAACAAAACAGCTACCACTAATGCATAACCTGCAAATGCGATCCATATACCGGGCCAGTTCATGCTCCTGTCCGCATTGGTAAAATAAGTAGCGATAACAATACCGCTGATCTTACTTCCAAGATATGCACCAAAGCCATTCGTCATCATCATATAAATCCCCTGCGCACTGGCCCTTATCTCCGGCTTCACTTGCGTATCAACAAACAAAGAGCCGGAGATATTAAAGAAATCGAAAGCCATACCATATACAATACAAGAGAGAATGATCATCCATAATCCTTCGGCGGGATTACTGTAGGCAAACAACCCGAAGCGCAATACCCATGCGATCATACTGATCAGCATTACCTGCTTAATGCCAAATCTGCGAAGAAAAAAAGGAATGGCAAGAATAAATAAAGTTTCAGATATCTGTGAAATAGACATAATGATGGCAGGATATTTCACAGCCAGAGTGTTTTCATATGCAGGCACCTTAGCGAAATCATGCAAAAAAGTATCTCCATAAGCATTTGTTAACTGCAAAGCTGCTCCCAGTAAAAGGGCAAAGATGAAAAACAAAGCCATCTTGGGAGTTTTGAAAAGAGAAAAGGCCTTTAACCCCAGTGCTTCCACCAGGGATGTTTTATTGCCTGTTTTTAATTGAGGCGGACATTTGGGTAAGGTAAAAGAGTATAACCCAAAAAGTATAGACGCTACCGCAGCTACATAGAATTGACTGGCAGAAGTTTCTATCTTCAATAAACTTACAATCCACATAGCCACAATAAATCCAATGGTACCCCATACTCTTATCGGCGGAAAGTCTTTAATAATATCTTTATTGTTCCTGATCAATGCAGTATAGGAAACAGTATTGGCCAACGAAATAGTAGGCATATAGAAAAGCATATACAACAACAATATCCAAAAAAATGTATCCGGGTCATTTACTTCAGGGATAAAACATAAGATGACCCCGCCGATCAGATGACAGATGCCTAAAAGACGCTCGGCATTGATCCACCTGTCTGCTACAATCCCAAAAATCGCCGGCATAAAAATAGCTGAGATGCCCATAGTAGAGAAAATGGCGCCGAACTCAGCTCCTCCCCATTGTTTATTCTGAAACCAGTACGCCCCTACCGTGATCAGCCAGGCACCCCATATAAAAAATTCAAGGAAACTAAGTATAGTGAGACGTATCTTAAGATTCATGCTGTGTTAGTTTTAGCTTACCTATTGACCGGAATAATTAACGTGGAAGATAAGAATTTTACTTATTGAAAAGAATACACCCGGGAGGCTGTCCCCCGGTCCGGACATTCTTTTCAGAAGCACTTCACTTAAACCTTTACTACACTCAATTGTTCTCTACATCGTACCTTTGTCCCAGATTAAAAGTGTTTTATGGCTGATATATTACCCGGAAACATACCGGCTTCTGCTGATACAGATCCTGCCCTTATTACCATCGCCGCAAAAGTGCAACGGAAAGAAAGGATAACCGACGAAGACGCCCTGCTCCTTTTCGAAAAAGGCAGCCTTGCGTTTGTAGGCTCCCTTGCCAATATGGTACGGGAACGTCTTCATGGAGATACTACTTATTTCAACCGTAATTTCCATATCGAACCAACAAATGTGTGCGTCTATTCCTGCCATTTTTGTTCCTACAGCCGGGTATATGCCCACCGGGATGAGGGCTGGGAACTGAGCCTGGATCAGATGATGGACATTGTAAAAAGCTATGATGGCAAACCCGTTACAGAAGTGCATATTGTAGGAGGCGTTCACCCGAAAATGAACCTGGAATTCTTTGCAGAATTGATGCGCACCATCAAGGCTCACCGGCCTGAACTGCATATTAAAGGATTCACCGCGGTAGAGCTCGATTATATGTTCCGCAAAGCAAAAAAAACGGTGGAAGAAGGCATGCGCTACCTGCATGAAGCAGGGCTTGATTCCCTTCCTGGCGGTGGTGCCGAAATATTCCATCCCGAGATCCGCGAACAGATCTGTGCAGATAAAGTGGATGGCACAGGCTGGCTGCAGATCCATGAAACGGCGCATAAGCTGGGCATGTATACCAATGCCACCATGCTGTATGGCCATATTGAAAACTATCATCACCGTGTAGACCATATGAGCCGCCTCCGGGAATTGCAGGACAAAACCGGGGGGTTTAACACTTTCATCCCCCTCAAGTTCCGCAACAAGGAGAATGATATGAGCCACGTTGCCGAATCATCCGTGGTGGAAGACATGAAAATGTATGCGATAGCCAGGATTTACCTGGACAATTTCCCTCATCTGAAGGCTTACTGGCCGATGCTGGGAAGGCAGAATGCGCAATTGACACTTTCATTTGGCGTGAATGATATAGACGGAACAATTGATGACACCACCAGGATCTATTCTATGGCAGGCGCTGAAGAACAAACCCCATCCATGAATACGGCGCAGTTGGTGACCCTTATCAAGCAAGCCCGCCGCAAACCGGTGGAAAGAGGAACGCTTTATAATGTTATCCGCGATTATAGCGGGATGGATATAAAGGAGATCGAGACGAATCCGTTGCTGAACTAATACTGCCACTGCGTATAGGTATCGCTAAGGCGCAATGAAGCGCTCCCGGCGATACCCTTTCTGTCAACAAATATATTTTTCCGGGCCTCCCTTTTTTAGTATATTCCTATACTAAAACTTGTCATTATGAATACCATCTCATCTATTCTTGCCCGCAAGGGCACTGACACGATCAGTGTGTCCCCGCAAACAACCGTACTGAACGCTCTTCGGATAATGGCTGAAAAGAATATCGGATCTGTGCTGGTAATGGAAAATGGCAAATATCTTGGCCTTGTTTCTGAAAGGGACTATTCCCGCAAAGTGATACTGAAAGGCAAACATTCAGATGATACTACGGTAGCAGAGATCATGTCGTCCGATCTGCCTTCCGTTACCCCGAAAGATACTGTGGAACATTGTATGTCTCTTATGACAAAAAACAATATCCGCTACATTCCTGTATTTGAAAATGAAAAGCTCGCCGGATTGATCTCCATGAGCGATGTGGTGAAAGAAACAATATTAAACCAGAAAGAAACGATCAATCATCTCGAAAGTTATATCCACGGCCAGGGATGAACCGCCCCCATCCCTGCTAACATTCCGGCAAACTCAAAGGCACATTCACAGCCAGTCCGCCATCTGCAGTTTCTTTGTATTTATAATTCATATCCTGTGCCGTATCCCACATTGTCTTGATCACTGCATCAAGCGAAACCTTGGCAAAATCAGGCGTGCTTTGCAGTGCCAGTTGCGATGCTGTAATGGCTTTGATCGCTCCCATCGTATTTCTTTCAATACAGGGCACCTGCACCAGCCCTGCAATAGGATCGCAGGTCATACCAAGATGATGTTCCATCGCAATCTCCGCTGCCATCATTGCCTGTCTCTGACTGCCGCCACTGGCTTCAGTAAGTGCAGCTGCAGCCATTGCAGAAGAAACACCGATCTCGGCCTGGCAGCCTCCCATAGCTGCTGAAATGGTGGCACCCTTTTTAAAGATGCTGCCGATCTCGGCCGCAGTCATCAGGAACCGGATCACTTTATCTTCCTCCTCTCCTTCTGTAAATAATATGAAATACATCAGCACTGCCGGAACAACTCCTGCCGCCCCATTCGTAGGTGCCGTTACCACCCGGCCAAAAGATGCATTCTCTTCATTCACTGCCAAAGCAAAACAGCTTACCCAATCCAACACATAGTTGAAGCCCATGCCCCCCTGTCTGATCGCTTTCACCCAGGATTCATAATCAGTAGTGATTACGCCTTTCAGCAATTTCTTATTCAATCCTGCCGCCCTTCTTCTCACATTCAATCCTCCCGGCAAAAAACCTTCGGTATGGCAGCCACGATAAATGCAGTCACGCATCACCCGCCATATATTCAATACACCTTCCCTTGTTTGTGCCTCAGGACGCCATGCATTTTCATTTTCCAGCACGATCTCATAAATGGCCAACCCTGTTTTAATAGACCACCTCAACAAATCATTAGCCGTATTCACCGGGAAAGGCAATTGCACCCCTGTCGATGCACCCGATGCCTGTTCACCTTCTTTTACAACAAATCCTCCACCGATCGAATAATATGTTTCAGCAATCGACTGCCCATTACGCAGTTTCACCAAAAAACTCAGGGCATTGGAATGAAAAGGAAGCGTTTCAGAACTGAGAAAACCTATATCCGTTTCCGGATCGAAAGCAATTTCATACTTGCCATCCAACTCCAGCTTTTTCCGCGTAGCTATCTCTTTTATCTTAGGCTGAATAGTATCTACCGGAATAGTAACCGGATCATTCCCTGCCAATCCCAACTGCACGGCAATATCAGTACCATGACCAATCCCCGTTTTAGCAAGCGAGCCATACAACAAAACCTGTATAGACTCAACTTCAGCCAGGTTACCGCTTTGCTCCAGGCTTCTAAGAAAACGCTGTGCTGCCCTCCATGGTCCAAGCGTATGCGAACTCGATGGGCCAACGCCTATTTTAAAAATATCAAAAACAGAAATGGGTTCGTATGACAAGTCTTATAATTTTAATAAGCCAAAATTACGATAAACACAAATAGTCGTTTGAGATTAAGGGAGAAATAAATAAAACCCCGAACAACACAAACGCCCCCCTAGTCAGACTCCATTTGCATCATTCGCGGCTAATTCCCCTCCTCCCCTTTCAACAAACCATTCGCATCATTCGTACTTAAAAGGAAGCCTCGCACGATGGTAACGTACGAGGCTAATATGCAGGCGGTATTGGTTGACGATTATTGCACGGCTACCAGGTCTATTTCAAATACCAGGATAGAATTGGCGGGGATCGACCCGTAAGGGCGATTACCATAGCCGAGACTTGGTGGGATATAGAGCACTATCCGGCCACCGGCTTTCAGTAAGGGTAACACATTTCTCCAACCGGGAACAAGCCCGCCCAGGTTAAAATCCACCGGGGATTTTTGTTCATCAAACACCACATCGTTGGTAAGATACCCTTTATATTTTACAGATACATTGGAGCAGGGAGTTGGGTTTTTACCTGTTCCCGGGTTTTCAATGGTATAAAAAACACCGCTACAGTGCTGAACAGCAATTACACTTTTGGCTGCAATATGATCAGCCACCGCCTGGATCTCGGATTGGGGCGCTTTATTGGCACATTGATCATATTCACATTTATCGTTATCTTTACTACAGGCAGAGAGAAATAGGGTAACAGCAAAGGCCCAAACCGAAATTTTCTTCATAATTCAG
The DNA here is from genome assembly GCA_001898405.1 of Sphingobacteriales bacterium 44-61. GTDB lineage: Bacteria > Bacteroidota > Bacteroidia > Chitinophagales > Chitinophagaceae > Terrimonas_A. Next base: position 590,629 of record MKTW01000011.1, on the reverse strand, counting down.
ATAGATTAGCGCAAATATATAGGTACTTGGGATATAAAGACCAATTTAGAGGGTAAACGCTGCAAAGGAAAATAAAAAAATCAGGGTTTATCCTGCTTAGCCTTCAACTCCTGGTAGCGCTGTTCATTCAGATCCCATTTATGTTTTACGGAAAATACGGTCGTAAAAATAACAATCAGCAAGGCGGCAACTACCAGCACCAGGATCAGTGAAGAACTGGAACGTATCTCCATATCAGCCCGCTTATACCAGCCGGAAAAAAAATTGACAAAAATAGCGACCACGAATACAACGGACAATGGCAGACCTACCGAAAGTTGGCGCAGTAATTTTTTCTTACGTAGCCGCTCTGTTTCCCAGGAAGCAACGAATTTCTTTTCTTCTTCTGTTAGCATAACAGGCCAAAATTAAAACTTATGCTGTTCCGATGCTTGCAACAGCCAGTTGAATTATTTATATTGTGCAGATAAATCCAAAGGCCGTGAAAATAACATCCTTACTAACTCAATACCTCTACAACCACCATCGGCTCGATTTACCCGGTATTGGCACTTTCCTATTAGATCCTTCCGCTATAAATGCACTGGAAAACAGTAAACAACGTTCCGCAGTGCTGGAAGGCATCAGCTTTGAAAACAATCCCAATCTCAAAGAATCTCCTGAACTTGTTGCATATATCTCTGCACAAACAGGTAAGATGAAACCGCTGGCTGCTGCCGACCTGGAATCCTACATTGAAGTAGCCCAGCAATTCCTCAATATCGGAAAGCCCTTTACTTTTGAAGGCATCGGCACACTGGTAAAAGTGAATCTGAAAGAATGCGAGTTTGTGCCTATTTCCATTTCTACAGACAAGGTAAGGGAACAATTGAACACCAAAGAAACACAGAAAACCGCAACCCGCGAGGAAGCTGCCCCTCAATATGAATCCTTTCTTTCTGAACCGGCTCTGAAGCAGGGCTGGAAAAAACCGGTGATCGCGCTTGCACTTATCTGCGGGCTTGGCCTCACCATCTGGGGAGGATATGCGATCTCTAAAAAAAATACTTCAAAAGCTGCCGACTCGGCAGCCATTATCAGCGATACTACTGTAGTGGACACAGCCGCTGCTCAGACACCGCAAACGGACAGTCTTGAAAAAGCTGCTGCACTGGCAAATGCCAACTATAAATATGTGCTGGAAGAAGCCAGCCAGCAAAGAGCGATGAAACGTTATAAACAACTCCGCACCAACCTTTGGGATGTAAAACTGGAGACAAACGATTCTGTTCGCTACAAACTCTATCTCTTATTGCCTTCACAAAATGCAGATACTACCAGAGTGCTTGATTCACTCACTGTAATGACTGGGAAAAAAGTGTATATCGAACATCAGAACTGATAATACTCCTGTATACTTTTTTACACTTCACCGCCCATTGCCGGATCTGTGCGGCTCATCTTTCCTGTTTCCACATGGCCCGCACAACGTTGCATGAATTTATCATTCCCGGCAATGCCGATTGTAAAATCATACCAGCCGTAACTTTTTGCAAGATTGAGCTTAAACTGGTTTTTTGACGGACCAAGTTTTATACTGCGTGCCGCATTTTTGTATGCATTATCCTTTATAACCACATCATATATTTTACCCGCATCATTATTCATGAAATGGATAGATATATCTCCTGTGGACAGATATTCAATTTTCACTGATACTCCCGGATCAGCTTTGTCTCCCGCAAATTCACGGAAAAAGCCATTGGGACCATGTACTTTTAAATGATAGCGGCCTTCATCAAACTCATCAAGCGGCCAACTATCTTTTAGTTCATCACCGGCGATTACAGTATAATTCCAGTTGCGTCCCGATTCCTTTGCTGCTCCATATTTTCCCACAGCATATACAGTAAACGGACTGCCGGCAGCCGCTTCCTTAAACAGATCCTTACGGGCACTGAAATGCAGCTCAACTGTGTTTTTATCTCTATTTAATCCGCCTTCTGCATATAATTGATAAGGTAATGGACAGGCGGGCCTTGTTCCCTTTTCCTGCCTGGGCATAGCAGACGAAGCCGCATTCTTATTGATCTGTGCGATCTCGTCCTTGCCCATTGGCCTGTAGCCAAAAGGATCCTTTTTGAACTGTGCTTTATGAATGGATTCGATCACACCATGCTGCTCGAGGAAAGCAGGCAGTTTTGTTTTTTCTCCATTGTATGGTCGGAACACCGAACTAAGATCGCCACACACCACTCTTCTCCAGGAGCTGATATTGGTTTCCCTGATCTGCTTCCCTGTTTTACGGCTGAAAACATTTTCCAGCAATTGCAAAATGGAAGTATGATCAAATACCTGCGAACAAACCGCTCCTCCCCTGCTCCAGGGTGAAGCGATAACCAGGGGCACACGATAACCAAGTCCGATAGCACTTCCCCTTGCATATTCCGGCTTGCGGCCTTTCAGGTCCTGCTCCAGTGTTACATGCTCAACAGATGTATCAATACCTGCAGAAGTAAGGCCTGTACCGGATTTCTTGGGATCATGCGGCACAAAGGGAGGCACATGATCAAAATATCCATCATTCTCATCATAACAAAGAATGAAAATGGTCTTCTTCCACACTTCGGGATTCTGCGTTAAAATATCCATCACTTCAGAAACATACCATGCTCCATACCAGGGAGCGCCCGGGTGGTCAGAAAAATTTTCCGGCGCCACGAGCCAGGAAACAGCAGGCAATGCACCACTTTGTACATCTTTCCTGAATTGATGTAAAACATCGCCTTTAGGCAATTTCACTTCCCGCTTCATTCCATCATCCTCATATTCCAGTGTATCAAGCTGGCGGTAAAACGGATCGTTGATATTAGTAGTGAATGCTTTTGCATGAAGGTTCTTTTCACGCTGGGGCAGTTTTACAAAATTCTCCTCTGTCCAAACAGCTACTTCCTTCCTGATCTTTTCCAGCCATTCCTTTTTGCGGTTGAGATCTTTTGTTGCTTTTTCCAGTACCGCATTATCCGCTATTCCTTCTTTTATTTTTGCTTCCAGTATATTGATCTCGGTAGGAAGCTGCTTCAGCATCTTTTGTATGTACTCACGGTGTGTTTTGGAGAAACGCACATTGTATTGCGAAAACCATTCAATCGGATTATCTGTAAAATTAGCCAGCCAGGAATCTTCTTCTCCTTCAAAACCGGAAGCAAGACTGATCTCATTCTGGTATATTTTCCAGGAGATGCCGTTATCTTCCAGCCGTTCCGGAAAACTTGTCCAGTTTACTTCTCTTTCATAATCTACGTTTTCATTGCGCACATTGGCATTCACCTCACCACTGCTTTTTTCCCTTATTGTACCCGTCCATAAATACAGCCTGTTGGGTGTTGTACCCGTAAGTGATGAACAGAAGTTCTGATCACAAACTGTGAATGCATCTGCAAGGGCATAATAAAAAGGAATGTCTTCCCTGTTGTAGTAACCCATGGTTAGCGGTGCATTGGCATAAGGTTTATTGCCTGATGGTTTCGCGATCAGCCACTTATCATACTTGCCTCCATTCCTTGCATCAACCTGGTCAGCCCAGGAATGAGGCAGGGAACCGATCCAGGTAGATTTGGTGCCTTTTATATCCAGGCGGAAAGGAATATATGCTTCGCCTGCAGCATTTTTTTGCAGCCATACAAGATCACCATCCGGCAGATCGATCGCTCTCGGATCATTGAAACCTCTTACACCTTGTAATGATCCGAAGCAATGATCAAAGGAGCGGTTTTCCTGCATCAGGATTACCACATGCTCTGCATCGAGATAAGTAGTGCCCTTTACTGGATCGATCGCAAAGGCTTTTTGAATGGAAGGCGGAAATGCATAGGCGAAACCCATTCCGCCTGCAAGCGATGTAGCTTTTTTGATAAACTCTCTTCTTGAATCCATCTTATAGATTGATTGGTGAGATAGGTGCAACTTACATAAATAAGTGTATCCAGCCGCTTTGTTGCAGTAACACCAGGTTAATATTTTATTACTAAAGCTCAGTCTGAGTATCTTTGCTGCAACCGGAAAAACAATCTATAATGAGAGCGCATTACCTGCAGCATGTCTCTTTTGAAGGATTAGGTTATATACAGGATTGGCTAACGGCCAATAGTCATTCAATCAGCAGTACACGGCTTTATGATAATCAGATCATATTGCCTTCTGTCCAGGATTTTGATGCGCTGATCATCATGGGTGGCCCCATGAATGTGAATGAAGAAGAAAAATATCCCTGGCTTGCAGCAGAAAAAGAACTGATCCGGCAGGCAATAAAAGCCAATAAAAAAATACTGGGCATCTGCCTTGGCGCACAGCTTATTGCTACAGTAGCAGGAGGCCGGGTTTTCCCGCACACTGTTAAAGAGATTGGCTGGTTCCCTGTTATGTTCCATGAAGGATTTGCAAAATGGCTGGGCAGGGATATTCCTGCTACACAGACATTCTTCCACTGGCATGGCGATACTTATACGCTTCCGGAAGGATTTATCAATCATGCCGGCACTGAAGCCTGCAGCCAGCAACTCTATACATCAGGCAATAATATTGTTGGCATACAATTCCACCCTGAAATGAAACCGGAAGGTGTGAATGCTTTGGTAGAAAATGATGGCGACGAACTGCAGGACAAACCATTTATTCAGACAAAACAAACCATTTTGTCTACGCAGCAGCATTTTGAAGGGGCACATGCTGTCATGGGCAGTATTCTTGACCGGTTATTTGGTTGAACTAAGCTTTGCGAAAACCCCGGATCTTAGCGAACTACAGCATCAACTCATACCTTAAAGATCCCCTCTCTGATAGCCACCACAACGATCCCTGCTGTATTCCTTACTTTCATTTTTTCCTGGATGCGCTCACGATGGCCTTCAACGGTGCGCATGCTGATGCCGAGTTTGGCAGCGATCTCCTTATTGGACAGTTCTTCGCAAATAAGCCGGATGATGGTTTTTTCTTTTTCTGTAAAGCCAGGTCTTGCAAAGCGTCCCCGTGCGCCAGGGCGGCTACGGGCAATGAGCTTCGCCATTTGCACTGTTGTTTGAGAACAGTAGTAAGTTTTACCATCGCAAACGGCCTGGATTGCATCAAGTATTTCCTGGCGGGAAGAGCTTTTAAGAAGATAACCCAGTGCACCGGCTTCCAGCATTTCCCCTACCAGTTCTTCTTCATTGAACAAAGTAAAAGCGATGATACCGGTGGCCGGCAGTTCTTCCGTAAGAATGCGGGTCGCTTCCACCCCATCCATCTGCGGCATTTTTATATCGGTGATAATAATATCGGGTTTAAGCTCCAGCGCCATGCTCACCAGCTCTTTCCCATTTTCTGCTTCTCCAATGATCTTCATTTTCGGCAACCGTTCGATCATGGTGTGAAAACCTTCCCGTACAATCGCGTGATCGTCGGCAATCAGTATTCTCGTAATGTGTGTGTTTGCTGTTGTCATAAAACTAGATTGGTATTTCAATTCGGTATTTCGTTCCATTACCGGGCTTACTGTCTACATACAGTTCTCCATTCAGCATTTCTGTCCGGTTATGCAGATTTACCAGGCCATGACCAGGCCCTTGCGAAGAAAATTGCCGGTGATCAAACCCTTGCCCATCGTCTACTGTCACCAGCACCAGTTTGTTCTCTATCCGTTGCAGGTGAATGGACAATTCCTTTGCTCCGGCATGCTTAATCGTATTGGTCATAATTTCCTGGCAAATGCGGTAAAGGTTGATCACAACCGGCTGAGACAATTCAGGAAGTTTGCCTGAAGAGAACATTACATGCAATCCATTATTGTGATTGATCTCATCTGCCATCTGATCAACAGCTTTTATAAGGCCTTTTTTGATCAGCGTCACCGGCATAAGATCATTGGAAATATCCTTCATCCGGTTGAGTAATCCTGCGATATCCGAATGCACTTTATCCAATACCTCCTGGTCTTCTTTATTCAACCTATCAAGACTGTTCAATTTCAACTTAACGCCTGCCAGCACGGGACCAAGTTCATCATGCAGGTCCTCTGCCATCCTGGTCCTTTCTCTTTCCAGGGTAGTGATCTCTGCGGCCAGTTTTTCCCTGTACAATGCAAGGTTTCTCCGCTGATAGCGGATCATCGTTGCCGTAAAAAAGATAACCAATATCAGTACGATCAGGCAGGCTATCAGTATGGCAACGAATAACGAAGGCGACGAGGCATGCATAATACAGCTACAGCATAAATAAGGTTAACAATAAGGTTCATATAGATCATAATTGCCTGCACCTGCCTTCTGAAAATAATATTACCGCCATACTCATACAGATCAAAGACCCCTGCAATCACCACAATGGTATTATATAGCAGGAGGCCGGTACAGATCAGGAATACAGGACTTTTCAACAAAAATGTTCTTTGCACAGACAGTTCCTTACCAAGCAGTAGTATACTGAGCAATACGGTAATAAAAGAATGCAGGAGCCGGAACCAGGTCATATTGCGGTTCATTCCTTCAAAGAAAATAATTTCTGTTAGCCAGGCAAGCAGGTAAAAGACGATCAGCAGGGTAAACAGATAAGGTCTGCGCCCGAACACACCCAGTTCCCGGAACAACCAGGTGATCAGCAGGCCTTCAACAACACTGTAAATACCGTAGGGAATGAAAGTATAATTCCGCTGGTAGATCAGGAAATAACAGATCGTTTCTGTTGCAAGCGCTGCCCAGCACATAAAAAGGAAAGGCCGGAAGCCGGGATAAATACGCTTGTACCTGACTATAGCGATAATAGCTGCAATGGCGATACTAAAACTGTAAAGGTCATAGATTGTAAACCTCATATCATGTTACTACTAAGCGACGTATCAGGGCAATAATCAGGGCAGGGCCTTCCAAATTCTACTATGCCTGTTCTTTCATCACCAGTGGCCGGCACTGATGACGAAGGTAGGATGTCTTTGTTATCACTGGTCACGCCAACAGCGATAAGTTTTACCTTAAGTTCTTCTGTCATACCGAAATAAAAGCGCAGGCCGGCACATCCTTCCTGTGCAAGTATATAATCGAATTCAGCACGGTTAAAGGTTTCACAGATAGACAGGATATCCTTTCCTTTACAATCAAGGGCCAGGACATTCTCCTTTTCTGCGCGGTAGCGGGCTATCATGATCTTCGCTTCATCCAAAGAAATAAAACTGCCAGCATCTGGCGGAAGGGTAGATATGGACATATGAGGGTGGTTTAATTACTTAAGATATTATACTTGGCAAATTGTAGCTTTCTGGCCGCTTATGATCAGGTATTAACACTGAGCAACATCAGGTGATTACCGCATGTATATCCATTTAAGCATAAATAAAAAGCCGGGAGAATGATCTCCCGGCTTTTTATATTATAAGAAATGCTGGCCGACTTTACTTAGTCCTTTCCATCCAATAAATTCCCTAATCCTCCCAGTATGCTTCCTTCCTCCTTCCGTTTCCAGGTGCCATATTCTACCATCTTTCCGGCAAGCCTGCTGATCGGCAGCGATTGGATCCAAACCCTTCCCGGCCCCTGCAACCGTGCAAAGAAGAGGCCTTCACCTCCGAATATAAAATTGCGGACGCCACGTACGAATTCAATATCAAAATCCACAGATGGCGTGTATGCTACCAGGCAACCTGTGTCCACTTTCAATACTTCACCAGGCACCAACACCTTCTCCACGATATAACCGCCTGCATGCATAAAAGCATATCCATCGCCTTCTATTTTTTCCATGATAAATCCTTCACCACCAAAAATGCCTGTACCTAACCTGCGTTGGAAATGGATGCCGATGCTTACGCCTTTGGCAGCGCAAAGAAAAGCGTCTTTTTGTGCAATAACTGTTCCACCCAGTTCCAGCAGATCCATCGGAATGATCTTGCCGGTATAGGGTGCGGCAAAACTTACTTTCTTTTTACCCTGGCCTACATTGGTAAAGGCTGTCATGAACAAGCTTTCACCTGTCAGCACCCTTTTGCCTGCACTCATCAGTTTGCCCAATAAGCCGCTGCCTTGCGGTTGTTGCGACCCATCGCCAAAAATGGTTTGCATGGCAATGCCATCTTCCATCATCATCATGGCTCCGCTCTCGGCAACAGCCGTTTCAGAAGGGTCCAATTCGATTTCTACGAACTGGAGCTCTTCTCCATATATTTTGTAATCTATTTCGTGATTGTTCCTTTGAGAATAAGACATGTTTTATTTTTTCCCAAAGATAACTGGTGATGGCTTAACCTGTATAATCCGGGTACATGGCCAGTACGGATTTAAGCAGGTCCTGATCAAACTCATCATTTTTACGGAACTCTTCGATCATCGGCCTGGCTTTATCGTAATCTTTTGCTTCGAGGTAATTGGCCATGAGCTCCAGTATACCACTCTCAAAGGCAGGATAGTTCTGTACAAGGGTCTCGAGATATTCCCGCGCTTTGAGTGGCTCTTTCATGAGGTTATACATCAATGCACGGTAGAAATCCAGGAATTTGTCTTTATTGATCAGTGAATCGAGGTGATTGATATTGTCAAGCGCTTTTCCATAGTCATTGTTCAGAATGGCTGCATCCAGTGTCATCAGGTACGTATTGGGATCATTAGGATAGCGGGCTTCAAAATCTTTCAGTTGCTGCAGATATGTCTCATTATCCATTTGTGACGTGATCTGGATGCCGAGGATCTGGATCGTTTTCTGATTTCTGAACTTATCGGGCAATCCGTCGAATATTTCTTTAGCAGCTTCATACTTGCCGTCATTCATGAGTTTTTTGATCCGTTGAATGCTCTCTAATGATCTTTCATCCTCACTCTTCTCGCTACCGGCCGGGCTATCCAGTATGCTCAGCAGGTTGGCAAGCATAGAGCTGAAATTTTCCCCGGCGATATAAATATAGAAATCGGCAATACCTACTTTCCCGTTCTTCTTCACCAACTCAAAATCGTGGTAATTCAACCCCTGTTCGGAATACATGCGGTATAGCAGGTGTTGCACCCCATCTTTTTCATAATGCTTCACCAGTTCATAAGAGCCTCTTTTTTCTATTGCCAGGATGATCTGACCTCCCATATTGGCTTTTTCAAGCCCTGTTCCTGCTCCCCTTTCCATGGCAGAACTTATTTTTTCCGAAGAATTCTTCCGTATACGTCTTCCCAGTTCTTTTATATTGATCAGGGTATTGAAGTATTTGGGATTACGGTGGTGTATGGCTGAATCGATCTGCTTGCTGAAATCTTCTGCTTCTTTATAGGTAACAGGCTTGTCGGGATTACTGCAAGCTCCGAAAAGAAAAGCGGTGAACAGGGTAGCAATAAATATCGTGTGGCGCATCAGTGGCAATTTTGGAGTAAAATACAACTTAAACAATAAAAGGGCGGAAAATCGCCCTCTGAGTAATAGCTCAGTTTCAGTAATCCCACAAAGACAACGAAGACCACAAAGAAATTCTTATTTTATTGAGATACCAATAAAATCATAGAGCGCATAAAATGCTCAGCCAGTATTTCTTTGTGGTCTTCGTTGTCTTTGTGGGATTAGAACATAAAAATCGCTTTATTCTGTACGCAAACTTTCCACCGGGTTTGACAGTGCAGCCCTTACTGCCTGATAACTGACCGTGGCCAGTGCAATAAGCAGGGACAATAAACCAGCACCTGCAAATACCCACCATTGAATGGTAACGCGGTAAGGATAATCACTCAGCCATTCATACATAGCCCACCACGCAATAGGTGTTGCTATCAGGAAAGCGATACCTACCAGCTTCAGAAAATCTTTTGACAATAAAGCTACAAGCCCGCCAACAGAGGCTCCCAGCACTTTGCGTACACCAATTTCTTTTATTCTTGCTTCCGCCATATAGATTGCCAATCCCAACAAGCCCAGGCAGGAAATAAAAATGGTAAGGCCGGAAAACAAAGCAGCTAATGTGCCTACACGTTGTTCCCCTTTAAATTTATTGGCATATTCTTCATCCACAAACTTGTAGGCAAAAGGATATTCCGGGTTATATTTCTTAAAGATCTTTTCCGCTTGCTGCAGCAGTTGGGCTGTAGGCCTTGTCTCATTCATCCTGATCATTATTACATTGAACCAGGCTTTTGCACCAGCGATCAGCATGGGCTTTGTTGGCGTATAAGGAGAAGTAAGAATAAAATCCTTGATCACTCCCACGATATGCCATTCGGTACCATTGTCCTTTACAATTTTACCGATCGGGTCTTTGAACTTCATCACTTTCAATGCCGATTCATTAATGATCAGGCCCGTTGAATCGGTCGGGAACTGGCGCAGATCAAAATCGCGGCCCTGTATAAATTGCAGGCCGGCTGTTTTACCCAGCCCCTCATCTTCATTATACCGGAAGAAATCTGTTTTGTCATTCGGGTCTTTGCCTTCCCATTCCTGTCCCCATCCATCACTCCAGCTTTGCGTGATCGGGGCGCTGGTTTTGGTAATGGAAGTAGCAATGCCCTGGGCGAGCAATTCATTTTTAATTAACTGATAATTCTTTTCTACATCACCAGTGAAATGATGATATACAAGATTATTTTTATTATAGCCGGTCTGCCTGCTTTGTGCATAGTCGATCTGCTGTTTTACGATAATGGTGCAGATGATCAGTATAATGGCAAAAGTAAATTGCAGTACCACCAGTATTTTACGTGGCGTGACCGGCGACTGTGATTTTTTAAACGCTCCTTTCAGCACTTTCACCGGCTGAAAAGAAGACAGGAAGAATGCAGGATAACTGCCTGCCAGGAAACCCGTAAATACAACGAATGCAAGCCCGCACAACCAGAAGCTGGCACTTGTATACGGTATATAAAGTTGTTTATCAGTAAGCTGATTGAACCCACTGAGGCTCAGTTGCACCACTGCTATTGCAAACAGTCCGGCAATAAGCGCAAGCAGGATGGATTCCCCGATAAACTGTGTCACCAATGAATATTTCCGGGCGCCCACCACTTTACGGATCCCCACTTCCTTTGCACGCTTCTCGCTGCGGGCTGTGCCAAGGTTCATAAAATTGATACAGGCGATCAGGAGAATGAAAGCCGCCACAATGGCAAACAAACGGACAAAAGTGATGCGCCCGCTGCCATCTTCCTTACCATTGGTAAAATTGGAATACAGGTGCCAGCGGTTGAGCGGGTACAGGAACATCTCCCATTTCGGGTCTTCGGGATCATACTTTGGCTTGAATACTTTCATTTTAGCATTCACCGAAGCCAGGCTGGCGTGGGGTTTAAGCAAAACATAGGTACGGGTGCTGTTATTTCCCCAATACTGGTCATCTTCTCCCGTGAAACGTAAATATGACCAGGGCATCAGGTATTCAAAACTGAAGCGCGTATTATTAGGCAGGTCTTTCAGAATACCCGTTACAGTGAAATTCTCTTTGTTATCGATCTTGATCACTTTGCCCATCGGGTCTTCATTGCCATATAATTTCTTTGCCAGTTTTTCTGTAAGTACAATGGAATGCATGTCTTTCAGCACCTGGGAAGGATCACCTTTCAGCAGGGGAAAACTGAATACCTGCAGAAAATTGGAATCTACCATTGAGCCCTGCACTGTTATCCGCTTATCACCGATGCTGAATAAGAAATTGCTGCCCCAATCCACTCTTACAGCAGCTTCCACTTCGGGAAGGTCTTTTTCCAGGGTCCTTGCCAGTACTTTCGGGGTGGTGTTCCAGCAGTTCAATTCCCCACTGAAACTGGCCCTGTTCCAGGCTTCATAAATGCGGTCTTTCTTTTCATGAAACTGGTCATAGCTCACTTCATTCTGTATCCATAGTAAAATAAGGATCGCACTGGCCATACCAACGATCAATCCTGTAATATTAATAAGGGTAAACCCTTTGCTGCGAAGCATGTTGCGCCAGGCAACCTTGAAGAAGTTCTTTAGCATAACAGTGGTTAATTATCCCTGAAGTACGATGAAGATCGTAAAAAGTTACAAGACAATGGAAATTTTTATTGAAAAAGGGATAATAGATCGCAAAGGGCGCTAAGGGTACGAAGAGAGCGCCACATTGCGTTCGTTTCGTACCCTTAGCGCCCTTTGTGATCCCAGGGTTGGGAAGTCCGGTTACTTCAGATCATAAAACCTCCAGCTCGTTTTATAATCGGGCTTCAAAGGCTGGTTGATCAGTATTGCTCTCAGCATTTCAATGGGCATTGCATTTTCCCGGAAAATGGCATCATGGAATTGTTTATAGGTCATTTTCTTGGTATCAACCAGTTCTTTTTTCAAACTGTACAATTGCATACCACCGATCATATAAGCCAGTTGATACAAAGGAGGATAACCTCCCACGAATGAACGGCGCACTTCGCCCTCAGCATTGGCACGCTCATGCCCTACCCTGTCAACCAGGAAATCGATACATTGCTGAGGCGTCCATGTTCCTAAATGATAGTTAAGGGAGAAGATGATGCGTGCGCAACGGTGCATTCTCCAGAACAGCATCCCCATGCGGTCTTCTGCAGAGCGGGGAAATTTAAGGTCCCACAACAACAATTCCCAGTAAAGCGAATTGCCTTCGGTCCAGAATGGAGTGCCGAAATTGCGATAGGTTTTATTGCGGCTTGTCATGTATTGCTGCAGGTGGTGACCGGCGATCAATTCATGATGAACGGTGGCGCGGGAGAAAAAAGGATTATTACCCCGCATGCTCATCAGCTTGTCCTCATATTCCATTGTGTTGGTGGGATAGGATATGATCAGCGACTCTCCACCCAGGAAAAATGGTGCTACCAGTTGGCGTTCCGGCGACATCATGTACATACGCCAGGATTCTTCTGCCAGGGCCGGTATAGTAACGAGATCGTGCTTTTTCAGGAATTCTACCGACTGCTGGTAAAGATCATACATGGCGGCAGGCTGCTGACCGGCCGGCACATAAGAGTTTTTAAGCTTTTCCTGTGCAGCCTTCCAGTCATTGCCGAATCCCATTTCCTTTGAAGCTTTCAGCAATTCAGCGTCGCACCACGCAAATTCCTTATTGGCAATATCCACCAGTTCTTCCGGTGTGTAGGGAATGAATTCCTTTCTCAACTGGCGGATCAGTTCCTCACGCCCTGCCCGCTTTCCGATAATGCCGCTGCCATCATCTTTCTGATCAGTCGTTTCCTTGCCTTTCGATCTGAGATCATTGGCATAAGAGCCCAGCAGGCTGTCTACAGATGAATAGGTTTTAGGCACCCACCAGGTAAACATTGGGTCATAGCCATTATAAAAACTGAAATAGTTTTTCAATACACCCTGCAGATCCCTTACGGCTCCTGAAGCGGCGGTAGCCAGTGAAGCTTCCATGGAAGGCCCTTTTTTCAATTCGGCTTTGGCTGTTTCGATCTGGTGGTAGATATCATTCAGTTCTTTTGCCACGGCCTGCCCATCAACATTTGCTCCGCGGCGGCGTGGTTTTTCCAGCGTATAAATGCGTGTAGCAAAAGGAATGTACTTCACGATCTGGTCGTAGGTCTTCCCATCTTCCAGCATTCTTTCCTTTTCATCCTCAAGATTGCGGTGGAACAGGATATAATCCACTTTTCCGTTTACGCTCATTTTTTCAAAGCCTGACTTCGCCATCATTTTTTCATAGTCATCTATTAGTTTCAGCAAGCGTTGCCTCCGTTCGGGAGAACTTGCATTTTGCCCTTCACGCATTCCACGTCCTTCAAATGCAGAAGCAGTGGTGGAATAAAAGCGGGTCAGGCTTCCACGGTCTGCATTGTACTGCACCATGATATTGGTCATTTCACTGGCCTGTGCATAAAGGTCAGTGCTCACTTGTGTTTGTGACTGACCGGGAATACTAAGGGTGATCAGACAGCCTGTTAATAAGCTTGCCGGAAAGAAGATTTTTCTCATATGCCTTAATCCTGTTTTAGTTGCACCTAAGGTAATTCACGAAAGAGAAAAACAGATCAACAGATATTAACTTTTTCCAGCAGGAAATTAACTATTGATGCATTCCTGTTTTCAAATCAATAAATTTGTTTCCCAATAAATACCGGTTCAGCAATTAAAAAACATTCCATGTTTTCAAGACTTCCAGCAACTTTGCTTGCCTGCCTGCTCCTGTTCTTAGGTGCTTCAGCCCAGCAACCTGTTTATACCCATGCAGACACCCTCCGCGGCAGTATCACACCTGAACGCGCATGGTGGGACGTACAACGCTATGATATTACAGTAAAGCCTGACTATAATTCCAAAACCATTACTGCAAAGAACCTGCTGACCTATCAAACCGTTTCACCATCAGCCAAACGCCTGCAACTGGATTTGCAGGAGCCTTTGGTGATAGACAGTGTAATCCTGGATAAAGCCACTCCACTTACCTATACCAAAGAAGGAAATGCCTGGCATGTGGATATGCCTGCGCAAAAAAAGAACAGCCAACATACACTCGCCATCTATTACCAGGGCAAAGTGCATGAAGCAAAACGCGCTCCCTGGGATGGAGGATGGATCTGGGCAAAAGATTCGTTGGGACGTCCCTGGATGACGGTTGCCTGCCAGGGCCTGGGTGCCTCTGTCTGGTTTCCCTGTAAAGACCATCAAAGTGATGAACCGGATAAGGGAGCGAGCCTTACCATGATCGTGCCTGATACTTTAACCGCGATCGGCAATGGCAGGCTGCAATCAAAGAAGATCAATGATGACGGAACAGCTACTTATACTTATGCAGTAACCAATCCTATCAGCAATTATTGCATTATCCCGTATATAGGCAAGTATGCCAACTTTAAGGAAGTGTATAAAGGAGAAAAGGGATCGCTTGATATCAACTACTGGGCTCTCGACTACAATCTTCAGACAGCCCGTGATTATATGCCGAAGGAAGTGCACAATATGCTGAATGCATTTGAGCACTGGTTTGGCCCCTATCCCTTTTATGAAGACGGCTATCAGCTGATCGAAACATCACATACAGGCATGGAGCACCAAAGTGCCGTGTCGTATGGCAACTGGTATAAGCCTGGCTACCGCGGCCGTGATGCCAGCGGCACAGGTATCGGCATGAAATGGGATTTCATCATCATCCATGAAAGCGGACATGAATGGTTTGGGAATAATATCACTACCAAAGACCTGGCAGACATGTGGGTGCACGAAGGATTTACCAATTACAGCGAGACCCTGTTTGTTGACTATATCTTTGGCAAGGAAGCAGCAGATGCTTATAATAAAGGCATCCGCAGAGGCATACGGAATGATAAACCTGTCATCCCGGCTTATGGAGTGAATGCCCAGGGAAGCGGCGATATGTATCCCAAAGCAGGAAATATGCTGCATTCTATCCGCCACGGGCTGGATAATGATGAATTGTTCAGAAGCATACTGAGAGGCCTGAATAAGACCTTCTATCATCAAACTGTTACAACCCAGCAAATAGAAAACTACATTTCCACCCGGACCAGGTTTAATTATACCCCGGTTTTCAATCAATACCTGCGCACCACGCAGATACCTACGTTTGAATTTTATATTTCACCGGATAAAAAGAAAGTGAAGTACCGTTATGCAAACTGTGTAAAAGGGTTTGATCTTCCACTGACACTCAAAGACGAAAACAGTAAATTATCGCTGACCCCAACAGACCAATGGAAGGAAACCACCTTACAAAATGGACAGGTTGCCTTAATGACAAAAGAGGGAATTGAAAATATGTATTACGTCAAACCTGTTGAGCTTACAGAAGCACCTCTTTAGGGTGTCTCCAATGACTTTATGAACAACTGCGCTACACAGGAAGCAAAACCGGCGCCTCTCTCCTGCTTCCTGTGTTACCGGATTGTTACCACAGTATTACCATGATGTTAGGATGCACATTTATATTAACAGAATCCACAGTTTACCACCAGTTGAAAGCCCCTTATTCCCAGGCAGGGTTAAATTAATGTTGTGAAGCTTGTTGCCTGAAGTTTTCCACAAAAAGCAGTAGTAACTTAGAGTACCATGCTTGCCAACCCTACAAAAAAGTGTGGAAAACTTATGAGCAATCTTATCGTCAAGTCAGGCAATAATCTTGTGATCACACTGGCATTACTTTTAATGCTGCCAATGTATGCGTTGTTATTTCTGATCAAACAGATAGAAGTAACAAAAGACCGTTATAGCGTAAAACAGCGGTACCTGAAGCGTTTGAGAAAAGAAAGATCCGAACACCAACTCACTTAAAAAGGAGCCGCGTTGTTTGAATTTTACAAGTTTTAGTTTGATTCCCCCAATCCAACCTATCATTGCCCCACCTAACTTTGGGTACAAATACGACGCCGGCATAAGAGGAACAGGTTATTCCTTCTGATCCGCTCCCCCGAAAATACCGGCTGAATTTTCTTTTATAAAACAAGATTATCACTATGATCGCAGCAAAAGCTTATGCAGCACAAAACCCTGCCGCCCCATTAACACCATGGAACTTTGAGCGCCGTGAAGTAGGCCCACATGATGTACAGTTCGATATTCTTTATTGCGGAGTCTGCCACTCAGATCTTCACCAGGTACGCAATGATTGGTTTCCCGGCATTTTCCCGATGGTGCCAGGGCATGAGATCGTTGGAAGAGTGGTTAAAGTGGGAGACCATGTAAAGAAATTTAAAGTCGGTGATCTTGCCGGCACAGGTTGCCTGGTCGATTCATGCCGCACTTGCGACAATTGCCGCGAGGGGTTGGAACAGTATTGCAGCAATGGGTATGTATTGACTTATAACAGCCTTGATAAATACGGCGATGGCTCTCCCACGTATGGTGGTTATTCCAATACCATTGTAGTGAAAGAAGATTTTGTAGTGCATATTTCCGACAAACTTCCGCTTGCAGCAACAGCTCCCCTGCTCTGCGCCGGCATTACAACCTATTCACCGCTGAAGCACTGGAAAGTAGGCAAAGGCCACAAACTCGCCGTGTTGGGTCTTGGAGGGCTTGGCCATATGGCTGTAAAATTTGGCGTGGCGCTTGGTGCGGAAGTAACCATCCTGAGCACTTCTCCTAAAAAAGAAGCCGATGCAAAAAAACTGGGAGCACATCATTTTGTTCTCACCACAGATGCAGCACAGGTAAAAAAGGCCAGGGGAAGTTTTGATTTCATCCTCGACACCGTGAGTGCGGAGCACGATTTTGCGCTTTATTTATCCTTGCTGAAAACTAACGGTACCCATATCTGCGTAGGCGTTCCCCCAACACCTAACAGGATTCCTGCTTTCTCATTGATCGATGGACGAAAAAGTTTGGCAGGCTCCGCTATCGGCGGTTTGCCGGAAACACAAGAGATGCTTGATTTCTGTGCCGCCCACAATATCGTTTCTGATATCGAACTGATCAATATAAAAGATATCCAAACCGCTTTTGAGCGGATGGAAAAAGGTGATGTGAGATACCGGTTTGTGATAGATATGGCCACTTTGTAAAATAAAAAGCCACCGGGTTTCCGGTGGCTTTTTATTTTAACGGCAATGCCTCTACGATCCATTCGCGATCTTATGCGGATTAGCCACAAAATTGAGAAAGGAATGGAAGTTGTCGTTATATGCTTTTGTATTCACTTTATAATAGAAAGCCCCTTTCTTTGAGCCGAGCTTATCCTTATCCGCCAGCTTGGTGAGCAGGTGGGTAGATAATATCTTCCTGTTGAAATTCCCTTTATCGAAGGTGGTGTTATACACACATTCATACAGGTTCTGCAGTTGCGGGATCGTAAATTTCGCCGGCAGCAGCTCAAACAACAATGGGTGAAGTGCGGCTTTATAGCGCAGTTTCTCCTTAGCCAGTTCCACCATCTGGTTATGATCAAAAATAAGGTCCGGCAGGTGGTTGATCGAGAACCAAACCGGGTGATAATCTTCACTCAGTTGCTGTTTGTATTTCTGGATATCGATCAATGCAAAATAGGCTACTGATATGGTCCGTTCTTCCGTATCCCTATCGATATCGCTGAACGCATGCAGTTGCTCCATATACATCACATCTAACCCTGTAAGATTTTTCAGCACCCTCTTTGCTGCTGCTTCGGCTGTTTCGTGTAATTGTACAAAACCACCGATCAGGCTCCACTCCCCCTTGCAGGGCTCAAATCCCCGTTGGATCACCAGCAGCTTCAATTCCTGCCCATCATAGCCAAAAATGATACAATCCACAGCCAACAGGAACCGGGGTTGCTTTGAATAATGTCTCATGCGTGTGTATTTTCAGGTTGCAATTTACAGTTTGAATCAAATAAAAGGAGCCCTGGGAAGGCTCCTTTTATTTGATTCGGCAGATAAACCGGACTCTGCCTAAGGTGATAAGAGTTTATACTGTTTGATCATCTGTTGTTGCGGAAGGGGCATTTTTCTTTACGGAGTCAATTCCATTATCCCTGCCAGATTCGTTTTCATACATCTGGCTAGAGCCGATAATTTGCCCGTTCGATGCTTTCAGGTTAAAATGAAATTTCCCGTTACTGGCAGTTTTTTTGTCATAGTTGGAATCAGCGGGGGCGTGCTTTTTGACGGATTCAATGCCATTTGTAGCGCCGGATTTGGCGGAATAGCCTTCGCTTGAAAGGATGACCTGGCCGTTATCGGCTTTGAGGTTAAATTGGAATTCGCCGTTGGATCTTTTGGTAATTACAAATTTGCCCATAGGGGTGATGTTTTAGGTTAAAGAATATTTCTAAGATAGTTAATTGGGGGTAATTTTCAATATGAAGCGTGGAAGAAAGGAGAGTATCCGCTTGCATATAGGAAATAAAAAAGAGCCTTATTCAAGACTTCTTCAACAAATTGTTTAAAAATTGGTTTGAAAGCTCTTTTCATATACGATCATCTTACCGGCTGAATCGATATAGAAAAAAAAACTATGATGATTTGCTCTCCAACACCACCACCGGAAAACTCCCAAACAACCTCCCCACATCCACAAAATCCCCTGCCACACGCTCTCCTGTAAATACATTCTCCCATTTCTGTGGCACTCCCGCCGGCAGTTCCAATACCTCATGCTTCGCCGCATTTGTTACAATCCCCAATGGCAAAGCCACCAGCACGGCTTCATCTCCTGATTGCCGGATATAGCTGATCACTTCATTATTCTCTACAGCCGGGTATACCGGATAATAGTTTCCTTCCAGGAAAAGTTTATTCTTCCTTTTCCGCAATTGCAGCAACTCACGCGTCACCATCAGCTTTTGCGCCCCTACCCTGTAGTTTTCTTCTGCCCAGGCCAGCAGGGAAGGCCGGCCTTCGGCCTCATATTGCTTCAGTTCATTCAGTAATTTCCTGCGCAGTATATAATCCACCGGCCGCCGGTTATCGGGATCAACATAACTAAGTTCCCATAACTCACAACTCTGGTAAATATCCGGGATGCCGGGTGCCGTCACTTTCATGATCACCTGCATCATGGAATATGTGTTGGCATAACGGATGATCTTTTCCACGAAAGGGACAAGGGTAGACAGGAAAGAATGATCAGGGTTCAGCAAACATTCGACGAATGATTCAGCGGCCTGTTCATATGCAAGATTGGGATCAACATAATCACTCATCAGTTTGGACTCACGCAATGCTTTCTTAAAAAACGTTTTTGTTCTTTGCACAAATTCTTTTTTCAATACCAGGTCTTCAGGGAAACCGCCGACAATGGTTTGATAAAGGAAATATTCATCATTCACGATCGGTGCTCTTATATTCCCTATTTGCCGGCGGAAGGGTTCATTCTCCTGTTGCCATTGTGCCACCAGTATTTTCCATTCTTCTGCCAGTTCGCTGATGATATTGATCCTTACCCGGTTGTCTTCTCCCCGCTTGGTATCATGAGTGGAAGTGCAATTCAATGATAAAGGATTATCCTTTTGCCGCCTGATCATCTTTCTGTGAAATTCCTTTATTGTTATACCCAACACACAAGGCTGGTCGCCAACTTCATTGTGGGAGATCAGCGCGTTATAACGGTAGAAGGTAGTGTCTTCAATACCTTTTGCTGCAAGCGGCCCGGTAAATTGCATAAGACGTTGCACAAACAATAGCCGGTTATTGGCCTTTACCTGGTCCGGATGTGGCTGAAATAACTGGCGAAGCACACTTATTTCATAATGCAGATCGGGAAATCTGTTGAGGGCTGTAGCAAGAGCAGCAGTTATCTTCTCTTCATCCGCCGGGCCCACCGGCAGTTTATCTATATACGACCGGTAAACAGGATAGCCTGCCATAAAAGCACCGAGGGCCATCTTCAGGTTACTGATCTTTATTTCCTGGTCTTCGATCAGGTTGAGCGATAGCAGCATTCTGAGCAGGTTGTCCCAATCGCCATTCAGGTAGCTTTGCAGGTTCGATAACTTATTATCAAAAACCATTGCTTCATAGTCCTTGTATTCCGGCACATAGTCATTGTATATTTTTAAAAGTTCCAGCGCCCCTTTATTATCTGTGATCAACTGGTTCGCATAAGAAAGAAATTCATACCCGCTGGTGCCCTGGATGTCAAGCCCGGCAGGCAGTTCTTCTTTTGTATCCAGTATCTTTTCCACGATGATATAGCAATCGGGGCCAAATAACCGCCTCAGCCTGTCAATATATTCAGCCGGCCGTTTCAATCCATCGATATGATCAATGCGAAGCCCCTGGATATAACCTCTTTCATACAGGCTGTGCGTAAAGCGATGATACTCGTCAAATACTTTTTCCTCTTCCATACGCAGACAAATAAGCCCATTGACATTAAAGAAACGCCGGTAGTTGATCTGCGTATGGGATTCCGCATAATGACACAGCACATAATACTGCCTTTTCAAAATATCCATCAGCATCGTCTTATCATGGTTTATATCGTTCACTTTTTCAATGATCTTTTCTTTATGCAAGCCCTCTGCAAGCTGCTTAAGCAGGTCATCCTTCATTGTGCTCCAGTGATCAACGGATGTGGTAATGTTATTTAATAAGGCACTTATAGCAGCATTGACATAATTATACTCATCATCAAAGCAACCGGAGATCAATATGGGATAGCTTTCGATATTTACCGGGAACCGGTTCGTGTAATAGGAAATAAAGAAACCTTTTGATGTGAACTCAAGCAAAAGGGAGCCGTTCTCCACACATTCCATCAATCCTTCCCCAAGCAAGGGGGTCATCAGCTTCTGACCATACACAGGATGGTCCCAGTCAATATCAAAATATCCTGCATAGGTGGAATTTATTCCACGCTCCAGCACATCGCGCAACCATACATTGCTGGTATCAAAAGCCTGATGATTAGGCACAATGTCCTGTATCCATCCTATTCCTTTTTGTTGAAGCAGTCCTGACAACACTTCCAGCTCTTCCAGGGTGCCCAGTTCGGGGTTGATCGCTGAAGGATCAATGCCATCATAACCATGTTCACTGCCTTTTGCCGGCCGGAGAATGGGCGATGCGTAAATAGCGGTAATACCCAGATCATCGAGATAATCAATGATACCGGCAAGATGATGAAAATTAAAACGGGGATTGAATTGTATCCGGTATGTACTGGAAGGAATAAACATAGTTCAGCTTTCCCATTCTACTACCATTTACTTGCCATTCTCCCAATATCCTGGTTACGTATCGCTTATATTCTTTAAGAGTTTGCACTTAATCCATTAAATTTGGTATTTGTATTCAACTGCTGCGGATAATTGCGGGGCGACTATTTACATAATGAAAAGGATCTGATCAACCTGGTGGCAAAAGGTAACGGGCCCGCTTTTTCCCAACTGTTTGAACGCTACCAGGATAAAGTATATAAAACAGCTTTTTTTTACCTGAAAAGTGAAGCCGCGGCTGAAGAAGTGGTGCAGGAAGTTTTTATCAAGATCTGGCAAAAAAAGCAATCCCTCCAGGATGTGACCTATTTCACAAGCTGGCTGCTTAAACTCACCAAGCATCATATCATTGATCACCTCCGGAAAATTGCCCGGGAATCTGCTGTCCTGGAAAAGCTGGGCCAACAGGGGCAACCATCCGATAATACAACCGATTTCCGTGCACGCCATTATCAATATCAATTATTGCTGCAACAAGCCCTGAGCAATCTTTCACCAAAGCAGAAAGACGTTTACAAACTGGTAAAGGAGCAGGGATTAAGTTATGAAGAAGCCGGCGAACAAATGGGCCTCTCTCCCCTCACCGTTAAAACGCATGTGGCGAGAGCCTTGCAATCCATCCGGGAATTTCTTCAAAAGCATGGAGAAATATATTTTATCCTGTTGCTGATAAAAAAATAAGCTGTTCTGCAAAAATATTTTCAGCGCTTGTACTCCGCAGGCTTTTGCCAGGCGTCTATATTATTAAATAAATGCTTATGCACCCCGGCTCATCCCGGTTCTTCGAACTGATTGACAAATACCTCCGCCATTCGGCTTCAGAGGAGGAAACGGCAGAGCTGTTCCTGCTGCTGCAATCGCATGTACACGATGAGGAGTTGGAACAGCATATTGAACAAAGCTGGGATACAGAAAAAAAGGAACTGCCGGCACTGAGTGAACACCGGAAAGCCCAGATCCTCTCCACTATATTTAATGCTCCGTACCCTCTGGAAAATATCCGTAAACGCCCCGGAGCTTTTTACCGCTACCGCTGGCTGGCTGCTGCCTGCCTGGCATTGCTTATTGCACTGGGATTTTTATGGCCTTTGCTTAATACAAAAAAGCAAGAATCACGCGCCGTTGCTATAACCAATACCATTGACGCTGCTATCCGTCCCGGCACAATCCAGGCGTCGTTAACACTGGACGATGGCAGTACGATCATATTGAATGATCATCCGCAGGGCGAACTTACCAAACAAGGCTCGACCAGTGTGATCAAGCAGGACAGTTCAACGCTCGGATACCAGGGAGCAACCGGCTCCGACGCCTACAACACTCTCCGTACGCCGCGTGGCGGACAATACAACCTGGTATTGAATGACGGCTCACACGTATGGCTGAATGCTGCAACCGCCCTCCGCTTTCCTGTTTCATTCAATGGCAATGACCGGACTGTGGAGCTCGATGGGGAAGCATACTTTGAAGTAGCGCACAACAGCCAAAAACCTTTCTATGTTAAGATGCGCGACGGAACCAAAGTGGAAGTGACCGGTACCCATTTCAATGTAATGGCTTACAACGACGAACCTGCGCCGGAAGCTACCTTACTGGAAGGTTCTATCAATATCAGCAAAGGGAACCTTATCAGGAAATTGCAACCAGGCCAACAGGCTATCGTTAATTCTGGCAATATTTCTGTTATCAATAAAACCGATCCTGAAGAAAGCATTGCCTGGAAAAACGGGTTCATCAGTTTCCGGGATGCAGATATAAAAACAATCATGCGGGAAGCATCAAGATGGTATGATGTGGATGTGGAATACCGGGGAGAGATCCCATCGAGATTCTTCACAGGTTCGTTATTGCGTTCCGCCAGCCTGACCGACCTGTTGCATATCCTGGAATTAAGTAAGATCAAATTCAAGATAGAAGGAAGAACGATTATCGTCAGCGGATAAAAAAATTACTACTCTACAACGACTGCAAGCAGCCATCATTCATAAAAGCCGGGTAATAACGACCGGGCTTAAAGGAACCATATTGTATAAACCAAAATAACACCCGATGTATCGAACCGGTATTTTTTCATCCAAGCCAATTGTGCGTATTATGAAACTGACCATTTTCCTGCTCTTTGCCTTCCTGTTAAAGGCAGAAGCCAAAGGTTTTGCTCAAAACATTACGCTTTCTGAAAAGAATGCTTCGCTTGAGTCTGTGTTCAAGAAGATCACCCGGCAAACGGGCTATATCTTCTGGTATGAAAACAAACTCGTCCGCGATGCGAAAAAAGTGACCATTGAAGTCAGGAACGGAAACCTTGACGATGTGCTGAAATCATGCCTGAACAACCAGGACCTTGATTATGCAATCGTCGGCAACACCGTTGTTATTAAGGAGAAGAACGCCCCTGCTCCCAATATTGCGCGGCCGCCAACCGTGGACGTACACGGTACAGTGACCGACGCCAGCGGCAAACCACTGATTGCCGTATCAGTGACTGTCAAAAACAGCACCCGGGGTACAAATACAAATGATCAGGGTGAATACCAGATCCGTGGTGTCAATGAAAATGATGTGCTGGTGTTTTCCTCGATTGGTTATGAAAACCTGGAGCTGCCTGTTAATGGCCGCACTGTTATCAATGCACAACTTACTGTTGCAGTCAACTCACTGGATGCAGCAGTAGTAATCGCCTATGGTAAAACTTCCAAACGGCTTAATACAGGTTCTGTTGCCAGCGTTACCAGCCAGGCCATCGAAGATCAGCCTGTAGCAGATCCGCTTTCCGCTTTGCAAGGGCGTGTGGCAGGTTTGAATATCGTTTCCACCAGTGGCCTGCCAGGTTCCAACCTGCAGGTGCGTTTGCGTGGAGAGAACTCCTTGAACAATGGCAGCGATCCATTATACATTATAGATGGTGTGCCCTTTATTTCTACTCCGCTTAATCAATTCAACGGAGCCAATGGTTCACAAAACCCGATGGCCAGCATCAACCCCAACGATATTGAACGTATTGATGTGTTGAAAGACGCCGATGCCACCGCTATCTACGGGTCCAGAGCTGCCAACGGCGTTATCCTGATCAGTACTAAAAGAGGCAGAACGGGCAAAGCTGTTACTGATTTCAATATTTATTCCGGTGTGAGCATGGTGACCCGCAAAGTGAATATGCTGAGCACCAGCGAATATCTCGCTATGCGCCGCGAAGCTTTTACTGCAGACGGTGCAACTCCTACGGCCACTTCTGCTCCTGATCTTCTTACCTGGGACCAGAACGCACATAACGACTGGCAGGATATGCTGATCGGCCATACAGCCAATGTAACACAAGCCCAGGCGAGTATCTCCGGCGGCAATGAAACCACCCGTTTCCTTTTCAGCAGCACCTACCGCAACGAAAGCACTGTGTTGCCTATCGATCTCGGTTATAAACGCGGCTCTGCACATCTCAGCCTTGATCACAGTTCAGTCGACAGGAAATTCAACATCACTGCCTCCATCAATTATTCTGCCGATAAAAATGATGTTATCGCCACTGATATCACCCAATATTATAAGCTCGCCCCCAATATGCCTGTTTATAATGATGATGGCAGCTATTACTGGTTCGGTACCAGCCTTCAGAACCCCATGGCTTTTTTACATCGCTCATACGAAACCAAAACGAATAACCTGATCGCCAATTCCGTTATCCGTTATACCATTCTGCCTGGTTTGAACATCAGGACCAACCTGGGTTATACAAACACCAATTTCAAACAAACATTAACGCTTCCTGAAATATCCTTTAACCCGGATACATACTCCGGCAGCTCTGCCCAATACGGATTTTCAGATATATCTTCTTATATCGTAGAGCCGCAGGCTGATTATTCAGTAAAACTGGGTAACAGTAACCTGCAGGTACTTGCCGGTGCAAGCTGGCAACAAAACATCGGCGAAGGACATTACCTGACGGGATCAGGTTATTCAAGCGATGTGCTGTTGCAGAACATGAAAGATGCTTCGGAGCTGATAGTACAGAATTATAACTACTCCAAATACCGTTATCAATCAGTTTTTGGCCGTGCCACTTATAACTGGCGCCAGAAATACCTGCTGAATGCAACATTCCGCCGCGACGGTTCATCCCGCTTTGGCCCTGATAAACGGTTTGGTAATTTCGGATCTGTCGGTGCTGCCTGGATCTTCTCCAGCGAAGATTTTATCAGCAATGCGTTGCCTTTCCTCAGCTTCGGAAAACTGAGAGGCAGCTATGGCTCTACCGGTAATGATCAGATCGGCGATTATGCCTATCTCGATAGCTGGAGCTCTGTAAATTTTCCTTATGGCGGTTCAAGCGGCCTCTATCCTACCCGCCTTGCCAATACAGAATATAGCTGGGAAACCAACCGTAAGCTGGAAGCTGCTTTGGAACTGGGTTTCCTGAAAAACGCGATCCTGTTCAACACGAGCTATTACAACAATCGCTCCGGCAACCAACTGATCCAGTATTCACTTTCTTCCCAATCAGGCTTTGATTCTTATATCGCCAATCTGCCTGCTAAAATCGAAAACAGTGGATGGGAATTTGAGATCAATACTGTGAATGTTAAAAAGAAAAATTTCAGCTGGACCACTTCTGCAAATCTTTCCATCGTATCCAATAAACTGCTCGAATATCCCGGCCTTGCCGAATCTGTTGATGCATCACGTTATGTTATCGGAAAATCTATCCGCATCATCAAAGGCTATCAGTTTACCGGTGTAAACAGCCAGACAGGTATTGCCGAATTCCTTGATGTAGACAAAGACAATGCGATCTCAGAAGATGGAGATTTTGTAATTCTTGGAAACACTTTGCCAAAGTATTATGGCGGTTTGCAAAACAGTATCACTTACAAAGGATGGCAGCTTGATTTCTTATTCCAGTTTGTAAAACAGGAAGGTCCAACCATTGACTACGGTGCACAAGCTGCTATTTACGGAGCACTTGCCAATCAAACAACAAAACTGGAAGACCGCTGGAAACAACCCGGAGACATCACTACGGTGCCAAGGCCTTCGGCCACTGCATCCAATGCTGCTTACCTTGCATTGAATAATCAATACAGGTATTCAAGCGCTGTTTGGGGAGATGCTTCCTTTATCAGGCTCAAAAATATATCGCTGAAATATGACCTGTCACGCTTTACCCGTTCCTGGAAGATCCAGAGCAGCAGCATTTACTTCCAGGCGCAGAACCTGTTTACCATAACCAACTATGATGGATTTGACCCCGAAACAAAAGGGTTTGACCGCACTACTGTATCAGAAGTGCTCCCCTTCGGTACGATCAGGCCAGCCGTTGTACCTACATTAAGTACGTTCACACTTGGATTAAGATTCTCTCTGTAACCATCACCGTTAAATGAAATGATATGAAACATACATTGCGATATATACTGCCTTTGCTTCTTTTACCAGCTATAGTTGGCTGCAAGAAATACGTAGACGTTCCGCCGCCACAGGACCAGTTGCCTGCAGAAGCTGCATTCACGACCGATAAAACAGCTACCGCTACCATGGTAGGATTGTACAGCGATATGAACGGCTATAACTATTCATTTGGAAATGTACTGGCTTCTTTTATGCCCGCCATGTCGGCCGATGAATTCTATTCAGCTTTTACATCCTTCGATGCCTTCAAGCTGAATAGTCTTACTCCCGACAACTCTTATGTAAACACCCTTTGGCAACAACCATATTCATATATCTACCATGTGAACGCGATCTATGAAGGCGTAGCCGCTTCCAATTCGCTTTCACCCGCCGTTAAATCACAGTTGCTGGGAGAAGCCCGCTTTATGCGAGCCTTCTTTTATTTCTACCTGGTCAATTATTTCGGCGATGTGCCATTGGTACTTGACACCGATGCAAGAAAGAATTCCAATTTGCCCCGCACTTCTGCAGCACAGGTATATGAAAGCATTATAAACGATCTGAAAGAGGCAGTAGACAAACTGCAGGATGACTATCAAAACTCAGAACGTATCCGGCCCAATAAAGCTGCTGCTAAAACATTACTGGCACGTGCTTATTTGTATACTGGAAAATGGAGCGATGCAGAAACAATGGCTGGTGAAGTGATCGGAGACAACCGTTACCAGCTTTTGACCAACCTGAATTCAGTATTTCTCAAAACAAGCCAGGAGGCCATTTTTCAGATAGCAGCTGTGAATACCGTTACCGGGGCTGGAGGTATGAATACCTGGGAAGGCTTTAATATTGTGCCGGCCACTCCTACCGGCCGCAGCTATTATGTTATATTTCCTGAACTGATGAATGCGTTTGAGCCAGGAGATCTGCGCAAAGCAAACTGGACAAAATCTTATGTCGTTGGAGCCAACACATTATATTGCCCTTTCAAATATCAAAACAGGCTTATTTCTCCTGTAGTTGAATACACTACAGTGCTCCGCCTGGCAGAATTATATCTTATCCGCGCTGAAGCAAGGGCAAAACAGAATAAGCTGGATATTGCTATTGACGACCTCGATGAGATCAGGCACCGCGCAGGACTGGATCCGCTTGACGATAACCTTACCCAGGACCAGGTGTTGCTGGCAGTGGAGCAGGAAAGACGAGTGGAGCTTTTCTCAGAATGGGGACACCGCTGGTTTGATCTGAAAAGGACCAACCGTGCCGATGCAGTGCTTGCACCAATGAAAGCCGCATTGCAGCCATCAGCATGGCAATCAACAGATACTTTGTATCCAATTCCTGCTCCGGCAAGACGGACAAATATTAACCTGAGCCAGAATAATGGTTATAACTAAAAACTGGTTTGCGTAAATTCATTTTATGAAGAAGATATTCTTTGTTGGTTGCATTGTACTGTTTGCCCTGTTTGCACAATCACAAGCAACACGGGTCACCATTACGCCTGAATTCCCACAGCGTGGCGATATGGTCACCGTTACCTATCATCCCGGCCTCGATAGTTCCGGCAAGGGAAAAGAACAGGAAGCTGTGCAATTGGTCTTCAGTTACTCCAACCTGTATGAGTTGCCGGGAAAGATCACCATGAAAAGATCGGGTGAAGCCTGGACTACTTCATTCCCGGTTCCCCGCTATGGCGTGTATGCCACTTTTTATCTGCAAAATGGCGAATGGACAGACAAACCTTCTTTCACACAACACTACGCCATTGCGGTATACAATAAAAAGAAGCGTGTAGAGAATGGTTATCTCTACAATGGTTACAGCCTTCCTGCGCAAATGGGCAAAGCTCCAGGTGTGAAAGCTGCACAAAGAGCCATGTATGAAGAAGAACTGAAGAATTACCCCAATAACTACGAAGCAAAGCTCCGTCTGCTGAGTACAGAGCTAAATGCGGGGAAAACACCGGAAGAAGAGCAACTCGCCCTGAAAAAAGGTAATGCGATCATTGCTGAACGGTTCTATGCCGATCCTTATAAGATGGGCAACATCAATAAAGTGACGATGGGTTACCTGATCATGGGTGAAAGTGACCGGCTCGACTCTATCCGCAAAGTGATCGTACAACGCTACCCCAAAGGCATGGCAGGGGTAGAATTGCGGACAGGCGAAATAGCCAACCTGGATGATGAACAGGAGCGACTTCGCAAACTTCAGGCTTTGTTAAAAGAAAGGACCCCAGCCAATGAAGAAGCATTTGCAGAAGTGCACGAAATGCTGTTTGAACTTTTTGCCAAAAACAAAAACAGCCGCGAAGCCTTACAACATGCCCGCAGCATGCTGGCTTTACAGGCAAAACAAAACAGCCCGTATATCCCTGTGTCTCTAAAAAGCATTGCAGAAACGCTTTTAAAGAATAAGATCGCGCTCGACTCCTCAGCAGCTTACGCTTCAAGGGCATTGGCATTGGCAGATAAGTTTCCGTTGGGATTGATACGTTATTTTCCCGAAACCGGTTTTATCCCTTCGTTTGTAAGTGAGAAAGACAGGAAAGCGGGCACAGATAAAGCCAAAGCCAA
This sequence comes from Sphingobacteriales bacterium 44-61, assembly GCA_001898405.1. Taxonomy (GTDB): domain Bacteria; phylum Bacteroidota; class Bacteroidia; order Chitinophagales; family Chitinophagaceae; genus Terrimonas_A. The sequence continues at coordinate 561,103 of MKTW01000011.1, read as the reverse complement.
CACGCTTGCCTTGCTGGCGATGATCAGGCAGGAACAAAAGCGATCCGCTCTTGCAGCAACATTGATGAAAGAGGCCTTGCAACTTTCAAGGGATAAAGAAACATTAACTCAAGCACTGAAGTTTTACGAAAACACCGGCCACAAGCCTGAAGCCGCTTCTGCGGCCTGGGACATGCTGATGCTCACTCCTAACGACACCATGGCCCTGAATGCTTTCAAGCGTACGGAACAAACTGACCTCCTGCCTGCAAAAATGGTAGAACTGGATACAGTCTGGACACGCCGGATGCGTGCCTCGCTCAACAGCGAACGGCTGAACAAAAAAGCTCCTGCCCTGGAAGGACTTCTTGATATGGAAGGCAATCCGGTGTCAGCAGCCAGCCTTCAAAACAAGATCATCATTCTCAATTTCTGGGCTACCTGGTGCGTGCCCTGCATGGAAGAAATGCCTTACATGCAAAAAGTGTACACGCAGTATAAGAACAATCCTGATGTAGTGTTCCTTGTCACTAATTCAGCAGCACGGAATACTTTGCAGGATGCACAGAAATGGGCAGGGAGGAAGAAATATGATTTCCCGGTTTACTTTGCTTCTGAGCCAAAACTGACAGAGCAATTAGGGTTCCAGGTGATCCCGGCAACTTTTATTATTGATAAGAATGGAATGATACAGTTCAGGATGATCGGGTTTGAGGGAGCGACAATTGAGAAGAAAGTAAGCGTGGCGATAGAGTTGTTGAAGGGAGTGTGATCAATCAGTATAATTTCTAAATCAGCCGTATATATCAGTTGCCGCATGAACTGGATATATGCGGCTGATCTTTTTTAGAAATAAGGGGTAAATACAAAGGACTTCTATTCCTTTTTCTCATCTGCTGAAATATACCCCTTTTCAACAAGCTTCTTTATAGCTTGTTCCGATAACTTTTTTCCCCACGCCTCTCCTACCATGTAGGATTCCTGAGTGATAAGGGGCATTTTCTCCACAATTTTCTTTCCTAAAGGTCCTTTATAAAATTCGATCAGGCCCACTACTTCTTCATCTGTGAAATGCTTTGAGTAAATTGGTACCATTAAATTGATCAATGTATCAGAGTTGACTTCTGACATAAATTCTTTCCAAAACTGATCTGGCACTTCCGGAAGTGATTTCTTGTATACAGCAATCAAATTTTCCATCATTTGAACACCCAGTTTCCCTGAGCCCATTACTTCCAGTAATGATTTAACATGCTCCTGGTTTGTTGTTGTTTGAGAAAAAGTATTGATCGAAAAAATAAATAAGGCGGATAATAAAATGATTTTCTTCATGGTGTGCTGTTTACAGGGCTACCCTCTACTGTTTTAAGGTGCGGTACTCAAATTTTGCTTTGCAAAATATAAAATGATTTTTTAAAAGAAAATTAATCCAGGATATTTTAGCCCTTTCAAGTACCTGTTTGCCGGCGCATTGCCATTGAATATTAAACAATTGTAAACCCCGTATTTACTTGCTACCCTTAGCTTACATTTGAAGTCCATTACTATTAATATAGATTCCATGAGAGCCCTCCTTTTCTGTAGTCTTTACTGCCTGCTATTGCTATCTGCTGCAGCTCAGAAAACAAACTTAGCTGAATCCCAGCTTAATAATAAAAGGGTAAGGCTCCCGAATGGCTGGCACCTCTCTCCTGCCGGATCATCATTGCCATTAGGTGATCTCCCTTTGAATATGGCAGTTTCCCCTTCCAAAAAATTACTGGCTGTAACAAATAATGGCCAGAGCGTACAAAGCATTCAACTGATCGATGCAGGAGCAGGAAAAGTGATAGACAATGTGATCATTCCCAAATCATGGTATGGACTTGCATTCAGCAGTGATGAAAGATCATTGTATGCTTCCGGAGGTAACGATAACCGCATCCTGAAATATGCTATACAGAATAACCGGCTGAAGCTGGCAGACAGTATCATTCTTGGAAAACCCTGGCCGCAGAAAATATCTCCTGCCGGCATTGCTATAGATGATGCTGCCAAAAAATTATATGTAGTGACCAAGGATAATAATGCTCTTTACATATTCAATACTGAGACAAAAAACCTGATCAGACAACTTCCTTTAGGTAAAGAAGCATATGCCTGCATATTATCTCCCGGCAAAGAATACCTGTATATTTCCCTATGGGGAGGAGACAAGGTATTGGTCTTCGATACCAGGAAACAGCAAATGGATGGTGAGATCGCGGTGGGCGACAACCCGAACGAACTGTTGCTTACCCGTAAAGGCAATTACCTGTTTGTAGCCAATGCAAACGACAACAGTGTTTCAGTGATCGATTGCAAGAACCGCAAAGTGCTGGAAGTATTGAATGCAGCATTATATCCTGCAGCGCCTGAAGGAACCACTTCGAACGGACTGGCACTGTCTGCCGATGAAAAAACACTGTATGTAGCCAACGCAGATAATAACTGCCTGGCTGTGTTTGATGTCAGCAAACCAGGTTCTTCCCGCTCAAAAGGATTTATTCCTACCGGATGGTATCCGACAAATATCAAGGTTATCGGGAAAAAGATATTCGTATCAAACGGCAAAGGCTTTTCTTCTTTTCCCAATCCGAATGGTCCCTCGCCTGTAAGACCCCGCGGAACCGTGATCCACCACCAGGGAGACAGCACTGCTCCCAAAGAAGTGGAATATATCGGCGGCTTAATGAAAGGGACCCTTTCCATTATACCTGAGCCCGATGGCCCTGCACTGGCTATTTATTCCAAAGCGGTTTATACCAACACACCTTATTCCAAAGAAGGTGAACTGGTCGCATCCGGTGAAGCAGGCAACCCCATACCCATGAAAGTAGGAGATCCATCTCCCATCAAATATGTATTTTATGTTATCAAGGAAAACCGCACGTATGACCAGGTGCTGGGTGATGTAGCAGGTGGCAATGGCGATACCAGTTTATTATTGTTTGGCCGGCATGTTACCCCCAACCAGCATAAGATCGTAGAAGAATTTGTGTTGCTGGATAATTTTTATGCCGATGGTGAAGTAAGTGCTGATGGACACAACTGGAGCACTTCTGCTCATGCTACGGATTACCTGGAGAAAAACTGGCCCTCGAGCTATGGAGGCCGTGGCGGCGATTATCCCGGAGAAGGAAAAAAACAAGTGGCCAATCCCAAAAAAGGATTTATATGGGATTATTGCCAGCGTGCCGGTGTCAGTTTCCGGACTTATGGTGAATTTGCAGACAATGGCAAACCCAATATACCAGTGCTTGAAGGCAATCTCTGCCCCTATTATGCAGATTATAATTTAAGTGTTCGTGATACAACCCGTTTTTATCAATGGAAGCGGGAATTTGATTCGCTTGTTGCGGTAGGCAAAGTGCCACGATTCAACAGCATCCGTTTTGGGAATGACCATACAGAAGGATTGAGGACCGGACGTCCTTCCCCGTTTGCGCATGTAGCGGACAATGACCTGGCCGTTGGCCTGTTCCTGGAGTATCTTTCGCAAAGCTCAATATGGAAGGAAGCAGCCGTATTTATTGTAGAAGATGATGCGCAAAACGGTCCCGACCATGTGGATGCCCATCGCACTACAGCTTATGTGGCAAGCCCATTCATCAAAAGAAGATCAGTGGACCATACCATGTATTCAACCTCTTCCATGTTGCGGACAATGGAACTGATATTGGGATTACCTCCCATGAGCCAGTATGATGCGGCTGCCACTCCTATGTGGCGCAGCTTTACTGCCACGCCTGATCTTACTCCTTATAAATCCGTACCGGCTAATGTTGACCTTAATGAAAAGAATACTGCTAATAATGCCACTGCTGCTCTAAGCAATCAACTTGACTTCAGCAAAGAAGATATTATCCCTGATCTGCTTTTCAGTAATATCATCTGGAAAGCTGTAAAAGGAGAAGACAGCGTTATGCCTGCTCCCCGGAGAAGTTCGTTCCTGAAGGTGAAGGAAGATGATGACGATGAAGAAGAAAATGAAAGGAAGGAGGTGCCAAAAGGAAAAAAGGGAAAATAAACCAAACGGAATTGACCATAATGGAGTGTTCAAGAAGATAAAATAAGTATAGAAGGGCTGGCAACATTCAAATATCTCACTATATTTAAAGTACCACCAACCCTTATCACTTATGGAAAGTTTCAATGAATTCCAGGCCACCCTGGTTGTTACTTATGGTGTCGAAGGCCATGAAATGAATATCGGCACGCTGACCAGCACGATCAATTCCCTCACCAATATTTTCCATCGCATTGACGAGATCATGTCACCCGAAGAGCGGTCTGAATTTGTGATCGTAGCCATGGAGCCTGGCAGTTTCAAAATAAATTTCAAACAGCTTTCTAAAAAGGTTTTCGAAAATCTTGCGTTCGCTATCCTCGGAAGTTTTGTCTGGGAGAAAATTCACCCATCAACACCTGAATTACCTAAATCACCAATAGAAGTGATGGGTAACAAAGCACGCCTGGATATAAATGGCAGAACTTATGTTATACCTGTAGACTCGCTGGCAAATTATGAAGCAGTGAGAAAGGACCGCTATATCAATGGTCAACTGGTTGAAACTTTTGTGAAGATCAGTAATGACCAGCGCATTCAATATATGAGCTTCTCTCCGTCTGATAAAGTGAAAGAAAATCCCGCTATTTATATTTCAAGGGTTGAATTTGAGAAGCTTGCCAATTCCATAGATCAGATAAAAGAAGATATATTTTACCAGGATGAGATCATGGAAATATTAAGCCTGAATAAAACAGACAATGTATACCAGGGAAAATTTTTATGGAAAGGGAAAACGATCGAAGCAAGCATTACCGATAGCAACCTGAAATACATGTCTTCGAAATATAAAGAAAAACTGCAACCAAAGAAGATGATCAATGTGCGGATGAAAGAGACCAAAACAAATGACTATTATACAACAGAATTGATACATAGTCGGTTTGAAATACTCCAGGTATACCTGTAAGTCTCGCTCATTCAGCCAATATTTATCCTGCTGCGGCCACGCTTTCTCCAACCCGGGTTTCGTATCTTTATTCAGCAGACACGTTCAGCCTTGTTCCATTAAATACTCAAACTATGGAGTCGTCAGTCGCCACTTCTATTGAATGCAGCCAACTCTTTCCAACCATCAGGGTGAAAGACATTCACGCTACAATTGAATTTTATACTCAAAAGCTGGGATTTACCTTGCGCTTCACCTGGGGAGAACCAACCGTTTATGCCGGGCTCGATCTCGGCAAAACAACCATACATGCAGCACAGCAGGCCGATGGCTCTATTGAAAAAGCGGAGGTCAATTTCGTAGTAGGTGATGCCAATGCTCTTTACAAAATGCATCAGGCAAATGGGGTCACTATTAGTTTCCCTATTGGTGACCGTGAATACGGTTTGCGCGACTACCAGGTTGCCGACCCCGATGGAAATCACCTGGGCTTTGGCCATTATATTTATAACCAGGGACCTCCTGTCAAGATCGAACGGGTGGATGTGCCGGTGAGATTGGAAAAAAGATTAGCCGCTTTACTAGCCGATCTTGCCGAACACAAAGGCATGAGCATTTCGAGCTGCCTGGAAGAAACACTATTGCATACTTTTGAACGGGTGGGTGATTCTGTAGCCAGCCCTCACACATTTACCACCCTCGATTATATAGAGAAGCTGAAGAAAAAACATGGAATTGATTATGATACGCATGCGAGCTACAGGTTTGTGGAATAAAACACCTGGCAAACAGTTGTTCGCACTTAGTTATCATTCCCGTTAACCATTCATTTACAAATCTTAACTGACGCCTCGCACAATCTTGTCTATTTTTGAGGCTGAATGAAAATAGCAGTATTTCTTATAAGCTTTTGTTTATTCCTGATGAGTGGAGCCGACCGCGTTTTTGCAGGTCAGCATTCCCGGAATTGCTGCTATGCCCGCACCTATCATCATGAAATGGAAGGGAAACGGAATATAGCCGGCCTGGATGCAGCTCCGGCCAAACACAGCTCCATTACTGCCGAAAACAATTATCTTTTTATTGATTCACCTGAAGATGACAGGGATAGTGATACTGAGCTCCGTAAATCCAAACGCGTAATAAAGTATGAATCCCTTCTGTCCTATCAGGCCTTATTAAGTCGCCTGAACCATCATTTTGATACAGCACCTCCTTATTGGCCCCAGGAATCCGATAAATACATCCTGCAACGGGTCTTCAGGGTCTGATTTTTAAACAACCGCCCGCTGTGCCAGTGTATGCAATTCCTGCATACCTTTTTAAATACACACACCACACTGCCTGGCCTCTAGCGCTTGCCTCAACAGGATATCTTCCTGCAACCATTACCATCTTGTCATAAGAATAACTACCGAACAACACATTCAACAGATCAATATTCATTTAGTAATTATGAAAAAAATAGCCATTTTTGCCGGCCTCGCAATCCTGATCGGCCATACAAGTTGCACGGCTAAATCAGAAGAAAAAGAAGAAGTCACCAAGTATATGGTGACCAGCCCTATCCGTACAGATACTTCCTTTACCAAAGAGTATGTATCACAGATCCGTTCCGTGCGGAACATTGAGATCCGCGCACAGGAAAAAGGTTTCCTGCAAAATATTTATGTTGACGAAGGACAATTTGTCAAAGCCGGCCAGGTGCTCTTCCGCATCATGCCGAAAATGTATGAAGCTGAATTGCTGAAAGCACAAGCTGAAGGCAAAGCCGCTGAAATTGAATTGCAGAATGCGAAAACACTGGCTGATAAAAACATCGTTTCAAAAAACGAACAATCCATGGCACAGGCCAAACTTGACCAGGCCAATGCAGAGATCGCCCTTGCAAAATTGCATCTCTCCTTCACAGAGATCAGGGCGCCCTTTGACGGAACGATTGATCGCATCCCTAAAAAGATCGGAAGCCTGATAGATGAAGGTGAGTTGCTCACCAGCCTCTCAGACAACAGCCAGATGTTTGCTTACTTCAATGTATCCGAACCGGAATACCTGGATTATCAGACCAACGTCAAAAACCGTGGCGACAGCAAGGTAAGCCTGCTGCTGGCCAATGGCACAACGCTCACACATCCCGGAAAAGTGGAGGTGATCGAAAGTGAATTTGATAACGAAACAGGCAATATTGCTTTCAGGGCTATCTTCCCCAATCCCGATAAGCTATTAAAGCATGGTGAAACCGGAAAGGTACGTATGACCATGCCGCTTAAAAATGCTATGATCATCCCTCAGAAAGCCACTTACGAAGTACAGGACAAGATCTATGTATTCGTAGTGGATAAAAATAACCGGCTCGAATCAAGAAACATTACCATCGCCGGCCAGCTGCCCGACCTCTATGTTGTTACCAGCGGCCTTGCAGATGGTGATAAGATCCTGCTCGAAGGCATCCAGAAAGTAAAAGACAATGACAGGATCGAGTATGAATTTGAGAAACCGGAAGAAGTTATTGCCCACCTTAAATTAAAAGCGGAATAGCATTCGTGTCATTCGTACGATTCACGTCATTCGTGTTAATAATAATTTGCGTTAGTAATGTTTAATAAATTTATTCAAAGGCCAGTCCTTTCTATCGTCATATCCCTGATCATCGTTCTCCTGGGCATTCTGGCCATTACAGGCTTACCGGTAACACAGTTCCCTTCCATCTCTCCACCCAAAGTGAATGTGGTAGCAGACTATCCCGGTGCGAATAATGAACTCATGATCAAATCAGTGATCATTCCCCTGGAAAGAGCCATCAATGGTATCCCCGGTATGAAATACATGGCATCGGATGCTGGTAATGATGGAGAAGGTACCATCCAGGTCATATTCAACCTCGGCACTGATCCCAACGTTGCATCCCTGAACGTACAAAACCGTGTGGCTTCAGTGGTGAACAAACTTCCCCCACTCGTAGTGAGGGAAGGCGTAAAGATCAGCCGTGAGGAATCAAACATGCTGATGTACATCAACCTGTACAGCGATGATCCCAATGCCGACCAGAAGTTCCTTTTCAATTTTGCCGATATCAATATCCTTTCCGAATTGAAGCGGGTGGATGGTGTAGGTTATGCAGATATTCTTGGTAACCGTGAATACGCCATGCGTATCTGGCTCAAGCCCGATCGCATGCTGGCTTACAAGATCTCTGCAGATGAAGTGATGGAAGCCCTCAGCAAGCAAAGCCTGGAAGCTTCTCCCGGCAAAACAGGTGAAAGTTCCGGTAAAAGATCACAATCGTTTGAGTATGTATTGAAATATTCAGGAAGGTTTACCACAAAAGAACAATACGAAAATGTGATCGTTCGCTCAAGCGCAAATGGAGAGCTGCTTCGCCTGAAAGATGTAGCGGACGTGGAATTCGGCAGTTCCATGTATGACATTTACTCCAACCTGAATGGCAAACCTTCAGCGGCAATCGTACTGAAACAATCTTATGGAAGTAATGCCAGCCAGACGATCGAGAATGTAAAAGCCAAGTTGAAAGAGATTGCAGCCAGCAGTTTTCCCAAAGGAATGAAATATGAACTGAGTTATGATGTATCCAAGTTCCTGGACGCTTCTATCGAAAAAGTAGTTCATACGCTGGTAGAAGCCTTTATCCTTGTGGGTTTGGTGGTATTCCTTTTCCTGGGTGATTGGCGGTCGACCCTGATCCCTATTATGGCAGTGCCGGTATCATTGATCGGCACATTCATGTTCATGCAATACTTCGGTATCACGTTAAACCTGATCACGCTTTTTGCCCTGGTGCTGGCGATCGGTGTGGTGGTAGACAATGCGATCGTGGTGATTGAAGCGGTGCACGCCAAAATGGAAGAAGAACATCTCACACCAAGAAAGGCAACGAAAAAAGCAATGCATGAAATTGCCGGGGCGATCATTGCCATTACATTCATTATGGCTGCGGTATTTATACCAGTTGCATTCATGTCGGGGCCTGTTGGTATATTCTACCGGCAGTTTTCCATTACCATGGCAACCTCCATCATCCTTTCAGGCATTGTTGCCCTTACACTTACACCGGCTCTATGCGCCATGATCATGAAGAATGATCATGGCAAGCCCAGGCGGAAGTCCATTATCAACAAGGTATTGGATGGATTCAATAATTGGTTCAATGGATTAACAGGCAAATACCAGTTTGTACTCACCAAAGTAGCTGCCCGCAGGCTACTCACCTTCCTTGTACTGGCAGGATTTTGCGTAGCTACTTACTTCCTCAACAAAACGGTCCCCTCCGGCTTTATTCCGAATGAGGACCAGGGTATGTTTTATGCCGTTATCCAAACCCCTCCCGGATCATCGCTGGAAAGAACGAATGAAATAACAGAACGGTTACAGAAAATATCGGAAACAGTAGAAGGCGTTCAATCTGTGTCAGCCCTGGCTGGTTACGAGATCCTGACAGAAGGGACCGGCTCCAACTCCGGCACCTGCCTTGTCAACCTTAAAGACTGGAAAGACCGGAAGCATTCCGTGCAGGAGATCATAACAGAGCTGGAAGAAAAATCAAAAGACATCACCGGTGCAAATATTGAATACTTCTTACCACCCGCAGTACCCGGTTATGGTGCAGCCGGTGGGTTTGAATTGCGCTTGCTTGATAAGGCAGGTAGTGGCAATTACAAACTGATGGAACAGGTGAACGATGATTTTGTAAAAGAATTGAAGAAACGGAAAGAACTCAGCTCCATCTTCAGCTTTTACAGCGCCAGCTTCCCGCAATACATGCTGAAAATAGACAATGACCTTGCACAGCAGAAAGGCATCAGCATTGACAATGCAATGAACACCCTTTCAACATTGGTGGGCAGTAACTACGAGATCAGCTTTATCAATTTTGGCCGTCAATATAAAGTGATCGTGCAGGCAGGTGCACAATACAGGGCTTTGCCGGAAGACATCCTGAAACTATATGTAAAGAATGATAAGGAGGAAATGGTGCCTTTCTCTGCATTTATGCAAATGGAGAAAGTGTATGGTCTTTCAGAGATCACCCGGCACAATATGTACAATGCATCAGAAATCAGCGGATCTGCAGCACCGGGTTACAGTAGTGGTGAGGCAATCAAAGTGATCAATGAAGTAGCAGCGAAAACATTGCCGAGAGGTTTTGGTATCGACTGGGCCGGGATCTCCAAAGATGAAGTGGCACAGGGCAACCAGGCTGTGTATATCTTCCTGATATGTTTGGGCTTTGTGTACCTGATCCTTGCAGCGCAGTATGAAAGTTTCATTTTACCACTGGCCGTGATCCTCTCCCTGCCTACAGGTGTATTCGGAGCCCTCCTCTTCCTGAAGTTGCTGGGGCTGGAAAATAATATCTATGCGCAGATCGCCATGGTAATGCTGATCGGCTTGCTGGGTAAGAACGCCGTGCTGATCGTGGAGTTTGCTGTGCAAAAACATCGTGCAGGCTCCACCATATTAGCAGCGACAATTGAAGGCGCACGTGTGAGATTCCGTCCTATCCTGATGACATCGTTTGCCTTTATCGCCGGTCTGATACCACTTGTATTTGCAACCGGGCCAGGTAAGATCGGTAACAGAACGATTGGTACAGCGGCAGCCGGAGGTATGTTGCTCGGTACTATTTTCGGCGTTCTCATTATCCCCGGCCTGTATTACATATTCGGCAAGATCGCTGAAAAGCGTATGCTGGTTAAAAACGAAGAAGAAAATCCTTTAACAGAAGAAATTGATCATAATGTTTAAACTGAAAATAAATTATTGCCTTGGTGTGATGGGGCTTTTCCTGGCCCTCGCAAGTTGCAAGGTCCCTTCAGTGGTGCAGCGGCAGGAAAACAGTTCTGTTCCTGTTTCTTACGGCAATAACAGCGATACCACCAATACCGGCACCATTCAATGGAAACAGTTCTTTACTGACAAAAACCTGCTGGACCTGATTGATACGGCGCTCAAAAACAACCAGGAACTGAATATCACTCTACAGGAAGTAGAGATCGCGCGCAATGAGATCCGCATGAAGCAACAGGCATTGCTTCCATCAGTGAGCCTCGGCGCCGGTGTGGGCGTGGAAAAAGTAGGGCGTTATACCAGCCAGGGTGCCGGTGATGCCACCACCGATATCAAACCCGGTAAGGAAATGCCGGATCCACTGGGCGATTTTCGCATTGCCGCAATGGCCAACTGGGAAGTGGATATCTGGAAGAAGCTGCGTAATTCCAAGAAAGCAGCTATCACCCGATACCTCTCTACCGAAGAAGGTAAGAATTTCGTGATCACTAACCTGATCGCAGAAGTAGCCGATTCTTATTATGAGTTGCTTGCGCTGGACAACCAGTTGGAAATCGTAAAACAGAATATCGGGTTACAAAAAAATGCGCTGGAGATCATCAAAGTGCAGAAAGAAGCAGCTCGCGCAACAGAATTGGCGGTACAAAAATTCCAGGCAGAAGTATTGAAAACACAAAGCCTGGAATATGATATCAAGCAGCAGATAAAGGAAACAGAGAACAGGATCAATTTTCTGCTGGGCCGCTATCCGCAGGATATTCCCCGTGAGAGGGCTAATTTCTTGACAATAATGCCGGCGATGATCAATTCCGGTATTCCTTCACAACTGCTTGCCAACCGTTCTGATATCAGGCAATCGGAACTCGATCTGGCTGCGGCCAAACTGGATGTGAAAGTGGCCCGTGCGGAGTTCTATCCATCCTTTGGTATTTCAGCGGGAGTGGGCTTCCAGGCTTTCAATCCTACTTATCTCTTTCGTATGCCCGAATCGCTGTTGTATTCCATTGCCGGAGATATTGCCGGCCCGCTGATCAACCGCAACGCGATCAAAGCAGAGTTTCTGAATGCCAATGCAAGGCAGGTGCAGGCGATGTACAATTATGAAAGAACGATCCTGAATGCCTATATCGAAGTGTCAACACAGTTGTCGAATATCAGCAACCTGGAAAAAAGCTATGACCTGAAATCGCAGCAGGTGGAGGCATTGACAAGATCGATCGATATTTCAGGGGATCTGTTTAAGAACGCCAGGGCTGATTACCTTGAAGTATTGATGACGCAGCGGGATGCGCTGGAAGCAAAGCTGGAATTGATTGAAACGAAGAAGGCACAAATGAGTGCCGTGGTGAGGGTGTACAGGGGATTGGGAGGTGGATGGAGATAATATGCCTGCTGATCAAAATCAGTTTTCCGCCTTCTGCAAGTCATATATGCAAAGTAGGTGTCGTACTTAATTTTACAACATCTATTCTTAAAAAAATGACAACTACTTTGCATATATCTCCTTCAAAGCATGTGTATGAATTACAACAGGAATTCAGCAAAACATACCCTTTTCTCCGCCTGGATTTTTACCTGAGCCGCCTTACAGAACCCGGCCGCCCTGTACTTACCAAAAAGCTCATCACCACCTCCACCCTGCTTAAAGATGCAGGGCTAAAAAAAGATGGCGACCTGGATATCAGCGGCACAATGACCGTTGCCGAACTGGAGAAACTGATCACTGAAAGATATGGGATGAATGTGCAGGTTGTCCGCCGCTCCGGCAATATCTGGTTGGAAACCACGATGACCGATGACTGGACATTACAACAGCAAAACGATCATGGCCGTGAGATAACAACACATGGCACACTGCCCGAAGATGCCCCCGATGATTTTGACCTGGAAAGAGGTAGCCTCTGATCAATAGCGGAGATTATTTAAAAGGGAAGGATCCGGCAGGGTGATCTTACCTTCCCTGATCTCTATCAGTTTTTCTGCTTTAAAATCACTCAAGGTCCTGATCAATGATTCAGTGGCCGTGCCCACATATTGTGCGATCTCTTCCCTGGATATTTCGATCGTCTTTTTTTCACCACTGGGATTCAGTTTTTTATAGATCTCTGCCAAACCGTTGGCGACCCGCTTGCGGAGGGAACTGTAAGCGAGATGCAGAAGCCGGTCTTCTTTTTCCTTTACATTCTTGGTGATAAGCCGGATAAATTTAGCAGCAACACCGGGATCACCGTGGATCATCTGCAGGAAATCATCCTTAGGCACCTGGATGATCTCTGCATTTTCCATTACCACTGCACTATCATCATACGCTTTATCATCAATGATGGAGGTATAACCCAGGAAATCGCCTTCATTGAAAAGATCAGTGATATACTCCTTTCCATCTTCATGCGATCTGAATGCCTTTACCTTTCCTTTTGCCAGGTAATATAAAAAACGGGGGCGCTTGCCTTCCTGGTAAAGTGTTTGCTTTTTGTCGTACGGTACGGTTTCATATTTTTCTGCTACTTCCTGTACAAGACCGGTAAGCCGGGCGTCATTCATCAATGCATTCAGGCCTGCGGCATCAGGAGAATACTGATTGCCCAGTATTTCCGCTTTTTTCAACCTGATCTCAATTGCATTCAGCAGCTCTATCTCTTCAAAAGGTTTGGTAATATAATCATCGGCTCCCATCTCCATGCCTTTACGGAAATCAAGCCTTTCCGTTTTGGCTGTCAGGAATATGAATGGGATGTATTGGGTATCCGCATTCTTTCTGAGCAGGTGCAGTACGCCGTATCCATCCAGTTCAGGCATCATAATATCACACACGATCAGGTCCGGTTTTTCCCGGAGGGCTATCTCCACCCCTTTTTTTCCGTTCTCAGCAGTGAACACTTTGTATCCTCCCAATTGAAGGATCTCTGCTGTATTTTCCCGGATATCCGTATTGTCGTCTATAACAAGTATGGCTTTCATAAATGAACCTATTGATAATTCGGAATAAAAAGATCGAACTGAGTGCCTTCATTCAATTGACTCTTCAGTTTTATTTCTCCGTTGAGAATATCAAGATATCTTTTAATAATATGCAGCCCCAGCCCCGTGCCCTGGATATTCACTGCATTTTTTGCCCGGTAGAAACTATTGAACAGGTGCTCATGTTCGTCTTCAGGAATTCCAATCCCTTTATCCCTGACCATTATATGCAATCCTTTCTCTGTTGTTCTGCTATGCAGGTAAATCGGATCTCCTTCCCCGGAAAATTTGATAGCATTTCCCAGCAGGTTGACAATAATATTTTTCAGCATTTTCTTATCTGAAAAACAAGCATAGCTCCCTTCATGTTGAACAGAAAATTGCTGCCCCTGTTTTAGCAGGCCTTTCATTTCATCGACCAGGTCTGCAATAAACTCCCCCAGTTCGAATGATACGGGATGTGCTTCCACTTTTCCTTCGTCAAGCTTACCCAGGGAAAGAAAGTCTTCCAGCAGTTCGTTCAGGTGCTTTACAGAATTCCTGATCTTTTCCACATGCCGTTCCCGCTGTGGTTGTTCATCTGTCTGCTTGTATTTTGCTATCAGCGCCGCAGAAGAAAGTACTGTGCTGAGCGGGGTCCTGAATTCGTGAGAGGCCATTGACACAAACCGGCTCTTTATCTCGTTCAATTGTTTTTCCTTATCCAGCGCCTCACTCAGATCTTTTTGGGATTCCTCCAGTTTCTTCAATGCTTCCTTTAATATCAGCGTCCTTTCTTCCACTTTTGCTTCAAGCTGAGTATTTAGCTTTTGCATGTTATGGGTCATACTTTCCAGCTCCCTCTGCTGCTGAAGAATATCCTGTTCGTGCTTTTTCCGTTGGGTGATATCAACGATAAAAGCAATTACAAACAATTCATCGTCCTTTTTATAAAAGCTAAGGCTTACTTCCACAGGTATTTGTGAACCATCCTTTCTCTTTCCATACAGGTCGCGCCCATGCCCCATCTGCCTGTTCGAAGGGGTTTTATAGAATTGCTCGCGCATTTGATGGTGCTGGGGCCTTGCCTTTTCCGGGAGAAGTATTTCAATAGCTTTCCCTGTCAATTCAGCAGCACCATAGTTAAATATCCGTTCGGCTGCGGGGTTCACCATTACGATATTCCCCTGGCCATTGGTCAGAATGATGCCTTCCGTTGCATTTTCAAAAAGAGATGTGAGGTGGGCTACATTAACCGACATACACAGAATTTGCCGTAAGGTATAAAAAAAGCTGGTTTGGGCTCTTCATTTCCATCAGTAAATTCTTTGCAGTAATTCCTGCTCCATCCTGATCACTTTCGGTATCAGTATATCATTTTCCAGGTAAAGATGCTGCAGCAGGTCCTGATCCAGTTCTTTCAGTTTACCCAGTATCACCCGGTGACTGGAACATGCTTTGGAAGGTGCTATATAATCGTTGGTCAGTTCGCGGAAACGCCGGATCTTTTCTCCGATCATCGTATGCTCCTGGTCAGCAAAACTGTTTAATGGTTTCCGGAGCGTCTTTACAAGCAATGTGGCAAACGGATCGATCTTATCATCATACGCATGTGCGACCTGGCGGAGATAAGGGAAAATGGATTCCTCTTCCTGTTTCAGATGCGGCATGAACATCGCCACCAAGTTCCTGAACTCTTCATATATAACAGTAAAATGAGGGAAACGCTTACCATGCTCTTCAAGAAAATGAACAAGTCCGCCTTCAAGTTCGGGGAGTGATCTTTCCAGGTACCGGTGATGTATATTAATAATGTAATCGATAAGAAAATCTACCGACCATTTTTCAAACTGGGTGCCGGAAGGGATATTGACAGTGTGGCAAGCCGTTTGCAGATCTGTCACAAGGTCCTTCATTTTGATCTCCTGTATTTCGCATACCTGTTGCAAGGGCCATTGAACGCCACAACAATAATTTATTCCATACCGCCTGAATACATCGGCGGTCCTGTAATCCATTTCAACGATTTCCCGTGCCTTGGCAGCCGGATCAATTTCAATGCGGTTTAAAAACATGCTTATTCCTGCGGCGTATTTCATACCCGGTTTCCGGGTTTTACCGCTCAGTGAAATTACCCGGCTGGTTTTCCTGACCGGATGAGCAAAATCAACTTCTTTCCTGATAATTGTCAGGAATTACCGTATTGTGCGCAGCTAGTTTTGGCAATTCCAGGAAAATAGTATGAAGTCAGTTCAGACATCCGCACCACCAGCCACCACCTGTTATCACTGCGGGGAGGTCTGTGTTTCCACAAAGATCAGCCTGGACGACAAGCAATTCTGCTGCGAAGGATGTAAAATGGTCTATTCCATTCTCAATGAACATTCACTATGCCATTATTATGACCTGAACCAGAATCCCGGCATCAACCAACGGATCGGCATAAGAAAAGATAAATTCGCCTTTCTTGACGATGCAGGCATTATCGCAAAACTGATCAGTTTCAAAGATGAGACCCAGATGCGGGTCAGTTTCCACCTTCCCCAGATCCATTGCAGTTCCTGTCTTTACCTGCTGGAACATCTGCCCAGGATACAACCCGGCATCATCTCCGGTAAAGTGGATTTTGGGCGTAAACAGATCGATATCATTTTCCGCAGTGATCAATGCAGCCTGCGCACTGTGGTGGAAACACTCACCAGTATAGGCTATGAGCCCTATATCAGCCTGAATGATATCAAACAAAAAAAGTCTGCTGTGAGCAAGAGCATGGTTTTCCGCCTGGGTGTTGCGGGTTTCTGTTTTGGGAATGTGATGCTCGCCAGCTTTCCTGAATATCTTGGCATAGAGGCAGGGGATCATGCATTGAGAAGCCTGTTCCGCTGGTTCAATTTTGCGCTTGCGATCCCTGTATTACTATACTCCGCTTTCCCTTTTTATGAATCTTCCTGGAAAAGTTTGCGGCACCGGTTTCTGAACATAGATGCCCCTATTGCACTTGCCATCATCATCACTTTTACGCGAAGCGCTTATGAAGTGATCAGTGGTACCGGCAGTGGTTATTTTGATTCCATGACAGGGATTGTTTTCTTTATGCTGGCAGGCCGGTTATTGCAGGACAAAACATACAAACAATTATCCTTCGACCGTGACTATACATCCTATTTCCCTATCGCCGTATCTCTTTTAAAAGAAGATAAGGAAATTCCTGTGATGCTGCCTGATATAAAACCAGGCGACACATTGGTAATCCATCATGGTGAGCTCATTCCGGCAGACAGCATTCTTACCAAAGGAAAAGCTTTTATCGACTACAGTTTTGTGACTGGTGAAGCCCTGCCCGTGCCAAGGGAAACAGGAGAACTATTGTATGCAGGAGGGCGGCAAACAGGTGAAAGGCTGGAAGTGTTGGTAATAAAAGAAGTGGTGCAAAGTTATCTTACCCATCTTTGGAACCAGGAAAAGAAAGACCCTGTTGAAACAGATAAAGGATCATTTGTCCATTTCGTGAGCAGGTATTTTACACTTACCCTGATCATTATTGCTACTGTCACTGGTATATACTGGCAAATAAATGATCCTTCCAGGCTCTGGCCTGCTGTTACATCTATTTTCATCATTGCCTGCCCCTGTGCTTTGTTATTGTCGCACACTTTTACCAATGGAAATATTATCCGCATACTCGGGCGAAATGGTTTTTACCTGAGAAATGCCGGTGTGATCGAAAAGGTAGCTGCGATTGATCATATTGTATTGGATAAAACAGGAACACTTACCGTTGCTGAAATGCAGGATATCACTTATGAGGGCATACCGCTGACGCAGGACCTGCAGTTGCAGGTTGCAGCACTGGCAGCCTGTTCCACCCATCCGCTCAGTCGCGCGTTGGCCAAACATTTTCCTTTGCCTGCCAGGCCCGCTGTTTCGGATTTCCATGAATATCCGGGGCAGGGAATTGAAGGCCTCGTTGAAGGCAGGCATATCCGCCTGGGAGCACAAAGTTTTGCCGGCAAAGGTATGACCGGCACTACAGGCACTACAGGCACTACTGTATTTCTTTCTGTCGATAATAAAGTGACCGGGCGTTTTCAATTCAATAATCATTACCGGGAAAACATAACAAAACTGCTGAGCAAACTTTCCCGCAGGCATCAGCTTTCTGTGCTGAGTGGCGATTCAAATTCAGAAAAAGAAAGACTGGCAACCATGTTGCCACACCATTCACCTGTTCTTTTCCGGCAACAGCCTGCAGATAAAGTAGAATATGTGCGGGCGCTGCAGCATAAAGGCGCTAAAGTGATGATGATCGGTGATGGCCTGAATGACGGAGCTGCCCTACGGCAAAGTGATGTGGGGGTAGCAGTAGCGGAGCAAACCAATAATTTCACACCATCCAGCGATGCGATCATTGATGGAAATAAATTGCCACGCCTTTATCGTTTTATCCGGCTTTGCCGGGCCAACAAACAGATCATCGTAGCCAGTTTTGTGCTATCCATCCTGTATAATATCGCCGGTTTGTATTTCGCTGTGCAGGGAACTTTATCCCCGTTGATCGCAGCCATACTGATGCCGGCAAGCTCATTGAGCATTTTCCTGATCACATTTGGCAGCAGCAGTTTACTCGCCAAAAAGATGAGGCTTTAATAATTGTCATGAACAACATGACAAAGATCATATTAGCAACTGACTATCCTTATTAACAACTCCCCCCGCTCAAAATACTTTTACAGCATATAAGAATTGTATGAGCGTCATCTTTATCCTGCTGATCGTGAGCGTTACCGTTGCCGGATTTTTTCTTTTCGCCTTCCTCTGGGGAGTGCAGGACGGCCAGTTTGAGGATGATTATTCACCTGCATCGAGGATCCTTTTTGATGACCCAGCTTTAACCCAAGAAAATAATAACAAGCGATAAATCTCCCCTGGTTATGCAAATTGAGAAGTTTTATTATGACAACAAGATTGTAAAGGCTTTCGGATTGGCCACCATCGTATTCGGCATCGTTGGTATGCTGGCCGGTTTATGGGCCGCCATCCAGATCTATTATCCTGCAAGCAGCCTCAATCTTGCCCCCACTACTTTTGGCCGCTTACGTCCGCTCCACACCAATGCCATCATTTTTGCTTTTGTGGGCAATGCATCGTTTGCCGGCATTTATTATTCACTGCAGCGTCTCTGTAAAGCAAGAATGTATAGCGATAAGCTAAGCTGGATGCATTTCTGGGGATGGCAGGCTATTATCGTAGCAGCAGCCATCACCCTGCTGATGGGTAAAACAACCGGTAAAGAATATGCAGAACTGGAATGGCCGATAGATATCGCCATCACTATCGTGTGGGTGATATTTGGCATTAATATGCTGGGCACGATCATTAAAAGGCGTGAGAAGCATTTGTACGTAGCCATCTGGTTTTATATTGCCACCTGGGTTACCGTTGCCATGCTGCATATTGTTAACTCAATTGAGATCCCTGTTTCTTTTCTGAAAAGCTATAGCTGGTATGCAGGTGTGCAGGACGCGCTGGTGCAGTGGTGGTATGGCCACAATGCGGTGGCGTTCTTTCTTACCACACCTGTATTGGGATTGATGTACTATTTCCTTCCCAAAGCAGCTAACCGCCCGGTATATTCTTACCGTCTTTCCATCATTCACTTCTGGGCACTCATCTTTATCTATATATGGGCTGGCCCGCACCACCTGCTTTATACAGCCTTGCCTGATTGGGCACAATCATTAGGTGTTGTTTTTTCTGTAATGCTGATCGCTCCAAGCTGGGGAGGCATGCTGAATGGTTTATTCACCTTACGTGGGGCCTGGGATAAAGTAAAAGAAGATCCTGTATTGAAATTCATGGTAGTGGCGATCACCTGTTATGGTATGGCCACATTTGAAGGCCCGTTGCTTAGTTTGAAAAATGTGAATGCCATCTCTCACTTCAGCGACTGGACCATTGCACACGTCCATATCGGGGGACTTGGCTGGAACGGATTTCTCGCCTTCTCCATTCTGTATTATATGATCCCCAAGATGTGGGGCACCGATTTATATTCAAAGAAACTTGCCACCAACCATTTCTGGTTGGGCACTATCGGCATCATTCTTTACGCTGTGCCGCTTTACTGGGCAGGTTTTGAACAAAGCCTGATGTGGAAATCCTTTACACCGGAAGGACAACTGAAATTCCAGTTCATGGAAACAGTTAACAGCATCAAACCCATGTATATCACCCGCAGCATCGGCGGAGGTTTATACCTCGTAGGTGCATTGATGATGGTATACAATCTTTATAAAACAATGGCCAAAGGCAGCTTTGTTGCCAATGAAGCTGCTGAAGCCGCCCCTCTTGTAAAAGAAGCACATGCAAAAAAAGAATACTGGCACCGTGTTATTGAGCGCAGGCCGGTGACCTTGCTTGTACTGAGCCTTATCGTGGTAGCGATCGGAGGGTTGATCGAGTTTGTTCCCACTTTCCTGGTAAAATCAAATGTGCCCACCATCGCAAGTGTCAAACCTTATACACCACTTGAGCTGCAAGGCCGTGACATCTATGTCCGTGAAGGTTGCTACACCTGCCACTCGCAGATGATACGCCCGTTCCGTGATGAAGTATCGAGGTATGGTGAGTACTCAAAAGCTGGTGAGTTTGTATATGACCACCCTTTCCAATGGGGCAGCAAACGTACAGGGCCTGATCTGGCCAGGGAAGGAAATAAATATCCTGACAGCTGGCACTACAATCACATGTATGATCCGAGATCAATGTCGCCGGGATCCATCATGCCGCAATATACCTGGTTGCTCGATAATGCACTTGACACAGCGTCAACGCCAGCAAAGATCCGTGCTATGCGCACCATTGGCGTGCCTTATCCCGAAGGGTATGACCTGCAGGCCAATAAAGACCTGATGCAACAGGCAAACAGCATTGCCGCCAATCTTAAAAAAGATAAGATCGAAACACCACCCAATGTGGAGATCGTGGCGCTGATCGCTTATCTGCAAAGATTAGGAACGGATATAAAGGCCGAGCCTGAAAAAAATGTTACCACCACTATCACTACCAATAAATAAAGCTGACATGAAATTCATTCACTATCTCGAAAAAATAAGCGGAGTGGAAATACTTGGCCTCGTATCGTTGGCTATCTTCTTCCTCTTCTTTACCATCATGCTGACCTGGGTTTTCAGAACGAATAAGCAAACACTGAAATCCATCAGCCAAATACCATTAGATAACTGAGAAAAGAATTAATATATGTTTTTGCTTTCAGCCAAACGGATCAAATTCTTAACAGCATTCATTACTATCAGTCTGCTCCATTGTTACCAACCGGCCCTGGCCGCGGGTCCACCAGAGCCATCCATTTTCACCAACCCGATGGCCCTTGCACTATTACTGGTCATGGCTTTATTGCTGATCATAATTGGTGTATTGTCGGCCGTGTTGGTAGGAGCGGCTGATATAAAGATTGAACAAAAGAAAAAAAACGGGGAGATCAAACAGAAGGTATTACCCATGATAATGCTGGCTGTCTTATTAACCAGCAGCGGAATTTTGCAGGCGCAGGATGAAGCGCCTGTTGAAAAAGTTAAAACCGTTTCCACTATTGCCGGACTTCAACCCTCTGTTTTCTATCTGATGAATGGAGTGATCCTGCTCGAGTTCCTGATCATTCTCGCCCTGCTGGTCAATATCCGCCTCCTGATCAAAAAAGAAAAGGAAAAACTGACAGGACTTTCACCCGAAGCCATCACCGAACTGAAACGGAATAAGATTTCCTGGTGGGGCAAGATGAACAAATTCAAACCGGCAAGCCAGGAAGCCGATCTCGTGATGGACCATGAATACGACGGTATCCGCGAGTTGGACAACAGTCTTCCTCCATGGTGGTTATATGGATTCTATGCCACTATCCTGTTCGCCATTATTTATCTATGGAGATACCATGTATCCCACACCGCTCCTTCCAGCATTGAAGAGTATACCGCCTCCGTCACCAAAGCGCAACTCGAAACCCAGGAATACTTAAAGAAAAAAGGAGATGCCGTGGATGAAAATACGGTAGTGTACCTGCCTGGTGCAGATGACCTGGCAGAAGGAAAATCCATCTTTCAAAAATCCTGTGCCAGTTGCCATAAAGAATCAGGCGCGGGCGATGTTGGCCCCAACCTTACTGATGATTACTGGATGCACGGCAATGATATGAAAAGCGTGTTCAAAACAATCCGTTATGGTATCAATGCCATGCCTCAGTGGCAAAACACTTATTCCAATAAGCAGATAGCCCAGGTGGCCAGCTATGTAAAATCATTGCATGGCACCAACCCTGCTTCACCAAAAGCACCACAGGGAGCATTAATGAAAGAAGATGCACCGGCAACTGCCGATGTTAAACAATAAACATCCGCTACCCGATCATGGAAGAAAATATTCATAAAAAAAATACAGAGCCGACCGACTCGTTCCGCGACAGGCTGAGCACTATTGATGCGCAGGGTAAAAGAAAATGGGTATATGCCCAAAAGCCTTCAGGCCGCTATTACCGGGCCCGCACCATCGTCAGCCTGTTCTTCTTTGCCCTGTTCCTGACCCTCCCATTTATAAAAGTAAATGGAAGGCCATTATTTCTTTTCAATATCCCTGAAGCGAAGTTTATCATTTTCGGAAAGATCTTCTGGCCACAGGACTTTTTCATTTTTGGCCTGGCCATGGTAGCTTTTATCATATTCATCGTTTTGTTCACCGCCGCATTCGGCCGTTTATTTTGCGGATGGGTTTGCCCTCAAACGATATTCATGGAAATGCTGTTCCGCAAAATCGAATACTGGATCGAAGGAGATGCAGCCCGTCAAAAAATGTTGAACCAGGCGAGCTGGACAGGCAGCAAATGGAGGCGGAAAATATTGAAGCATGTTGTTTTTTTCCTGATTGCTTTTATTATCGCCAATTTTTTCCTGTCCTATATCATCGGCATGGATGAATTGCTGAAGATCATCCGCGAGCCTATCAGTCAGCATATTGGCGGCTTCTTTGCTATTGTTATTTTCTCCAGTGTATTCTATGCCGTTTATGCCTGGTTCCGCGAACAGGCCTGTACGGTGGTATGTCCTTATGGCCGCCTGCAAAGCGTATTGCTCGACAAGAACTCCATGGTGGTAGCCTACAACTACAAGAGAGGGGAACCAAGAGGGAAGTTCAAAAAGAATGCGACACCCGCTACTGCCGGCGATTGTATTGATTGTTTTCAATGCGTGAAAGTATGCCCTACCGGCATAGATATCCGGAACGGAATTCAAATGGAATGTGTAGGTTGTACTGCTTGCATTGATGCCTGCGACAGGATGATGGATGCCATCAACAAACCCCGTGGTCTTATCAGCTATGCTTCAGAAAATGGCATTGCTAAAGGTGAAAAGATCAGGTATACAGGACGGATGAAATTCTACACCTTCCTGCTTTTTCTACTGGCAGGCTTGCTCACGATTTTATTGCTCAGCCGGAAAGATGTAGATGGCACCATCGTTCGGGCCCAGGGACAACTTTACCAGGAACGTGGCACCGACAGCCTCTCTAATTTATACACCATTAAAGTGGTGAATAAAACGCTGAAGGACATTCCGCTCACGCTCCGGTTGATGTCGGCACCAGGCCGCATCGTGGAAGCAGAAGGAAGAAGTGTGCTGGTGAAAAAAGAAGACCTTGGCAAAAGTTCCTTCTTCATCGTGCTTCCAAGAAGCTATATAAGCAAACGAAAATTATCATTGGAGATCGGCCTCTACGAAGGTGATAAACTGATCACTGTTTTATCTACCAATTTCATGGGACCATTTACCAGGATATAAAACAAAAATTCAACAACATGAACTGGGGAAATAAATTGCTCATTACGTTTCTGGTCTTCGGCACAGGTATGACTTACCTTGTTTACCGGTCGATGCACACAGAATTTGAGCTGGTGGAAAAGGATTACTATAAAACAGAACTGGGCTACCAGCAGGTGATCGATGCTACAAAACGTACACAGACCCTGCAGACACAGGTGCAATGGAAGCAAACAGACAGTGGCCTGGAAATGCAATTGCCTGAGGAAATGAGATCCAGGGAATTAAAAGGGGATATTTGGTTCTATTGCGCTTACAATTCAGCACAGGACCGGAAACTGTCTTTACAGGTAAATGAAAATGCAGTGCAGCATTTCGCAGACAGTTTATTGCTGCCCGGCAGTTACACTGCCAAGATCAATTGGGAAGATGGCGCTGAAAAATATTATGCAGAAATACCCATTTACATAAAATGAGTGCAGAAGCCATTATACCTGGCTTTTTATTAGGGCTTGCAGGAAGCCTGCATTGCATTGGCATGTGCGGACCTTTAAGCCTGGCCATTCCTGTCGGTGGCGTTGATCCCAAAAACAAAGCATTCATCCTTCTCTCCTACCAGGCCGGAAGGATCAGTACCTATGGTTTGATCGGCGCTTTGGTCGGCCTTGCAGGAACAGGTATTTTATCGGCCGGTTACCAGCAATCTGTTTCAATTGTAGCTGGACTGGTAGTGCTCATTGCAGCCCTCGGTTATTTTGCCGGGAGAAGTGCAAAGCCCTTTTCATTTATGAAAGGCTTTTATCAGTTCATCAGTTCATTAATATTCCGTTTGCTGAAAACTGCCCGCCGCCCGGGAGGCGCCTTCCTGCTCGGTATGGCAAATGGATTGCTTCCCTGCGGTATGGTATACATAGCAGCCATAGCGGCCATTTCATTGGGGAATGTTACTGATTCAGTTTCGTTTATGCTGCTGTTTGGTGCAGGCACATTGCCCGCAATGATGTTCGCAGCCTATGCAGTCCGCAGGTTTGGATGGCAGGGAAGAAAATGGCTAAGCAGATTGACTCCTTATATTATTGCAGGCATGGGGCTATTGCTGATCATCCGCGGGCTCAACCTGGGAATCCCCTACCTGAGCCCGGAATTGACCCAAAATGATATTGAAAAAATATCTTGTCATTAAGAATGCCCCTCTTTATGACGTAAATCACTCCGGTGAAAAACCTGCATCACCCTATTCCCCTTCTGCAGTTTCTATATTTGTTTTAAAACTATAAAACATGAAAGCGCTCGTATATCATGGCCCCGGCCAGAAATCATGGGAGGAAAAACCCAAACCAGTTTTGCAACATCCAACCGATGCGATCGTAAAAATATACAAGACCACTATCTGTGGAACCGATCTTCATATATTGAAAGGTGATGTTGCTACAGTTACTGATGGACGTATCCTTGGCCACGAAGGGGTTGGGATCATCGAAGAAACAGGCACCTCTGTAAGCAATTTTAAAAAAGGGGATCATGTATTGATCTCCTGCATCACTTCTTGCGGAAAATGTGTTTACTGCAGAAAAGGTATGTATTCACATTGTGAAGATGGAGGATGGATACTGGGTAATATGATAGATGGCACACAGGCAGAATACGTACGCATCCCGCATGCAGATACCAGCCTGTACCTGGTTCCTCAGGGTATGGATGAAGAAGCATTGGTAATGCTGAGCGATATTCTTCCAACAGGTTTTGAATGTGGTGTATTGAACGGCCAGGTCAAGCCGGGTGATACCATTGCCATAGTAGGTGCCGGCCCGGTTGGCCTTGCAGCATTGCTTACCGCACAGTTTTATTCACCGGCCAATATTATTATGATCGATCCTGATGAAAGCCGGTTAGCAGTTGCCAAAAAATTCGGAGCCACCCATCTGATCAATAATGCCAGTTCAAACGCAACAAACAGTATCAATCAACTTACCAACGGTGTGGGTGTGGATGTTGCTATTGAAGCCGTTGGCATACCAGCTACGTTCGGGCTTTGCCAGGAGATTATTGCTCCGGGAGGAAGGATCGCGAACGTTGGCGTTCATGGCAAAAGCGCAGAAATCCATCTTGAAACGCTATGGTCCAAAAACATTACCATCACTACCAGACTGGTAGACACTGTAACTACATCCATGCTACTGAAAACCGTGCAGTCAGCAAAGCTCAAACCGGAGCAATTGATCACACACCGCTTCAAATTATCCGAGATCATGGCAGCGTATGATACTTTCTCTCATGCAGCAGAAAGTAAATCGCTCAAAGTGATCATGAGCAATGAATGATCAATCAATGCGGAAGCCGTTCCCTTAAGAATCCGTAGGTCCAGGTGCCGGCAACAGCACTTAATACGACTATTGCAACAACGGTGGCACCTGTACCTATCTGGGCAAACAAAGGCCCGGGGCAGGCTCCGGTCAATGCCCAGCCTGCTCCAAATAACAATCCTCCGTATATCTGCCCTTTATTGAATTTCTTGGGGTGGAAAACGATCGGCTCACCATAGATCGTTCTGATACGGAAACGTTTGATCAGCCATACAGAAACAACGCCGGTAATAACAGCAGAACCGATCACCCCGTACATGTGGAAACTTTGCAACCGGAACATTTCCTGGATACGGTACCATGAAACGATCTCTGCTTTTATAAAGATTATACCCAACAGCATACCTGCAGCAAGATATTTCAGGTTATGCCACCAGGGATGGTACTGCTTTGATTCATTCACACAGATCGTATCCAATGAGCGCACTTCAAAATCGAGTGATTCGTTTGCAGAAGATCCTGTTACCTGTGGTTTATTTTTAATTAAGGACGAACTCATGCTAAATGATTATAACTGTAAAATGAGAGGAAGAATGAAATTGGCTGTTAAGAAACCGCCGATCATGAACATAATGGTCGCTACCAGTGAAGGCCATTGCAAAGTGCTAAGCCCCATAATAGCATGGCCGGAAGTGCAGCCACCTGCATAGCGGGTCCCAAAACCTACCAGGAAACCACCTCCTATCAGCAGGATGAGTCCGCGTAAGCTGAACAGACTGCTCCAGGAGAATAGATCAGCCGGCAGCAACCCACCTTTTGTGGAGATACCATAACCAGCAAGTTCACCGGTCAGCCCCGGATCAACGATCACAGGGGCCGGATTGGCCAGCCATTTGGATGCGAGCATAGCACCCAGGAATATGCCTCCAATGAAGAAAAGGTTCCAGGCTTCCTTTTTCCAGTCGTATTGAAAAAAAGAAATGCCTGCGGGAAAACAAGCGGCACAAACATGCCGCAGGTTAGCGGAAATACCAAAATGCTTATTGCCCAATAGCAGCAATAGCGGAACGGTTAAACCAATAAGTGGCCCTGCAATGTACCAGGGCCATGGGTGCTTCAAAAAATCTATCATAATTGAATTTATAAAAGAGTGGTTGGGCAAACATATTCTGTTAATCGGAAACGATCTGTTTCTTTCAGTGCTTTAAACCCTCCCTGCACATCCACCAGGTTTTCATACCCGCGTGCACGGAGAATAGATGTAAAGATCATTGACCGGTAGCCTCCTGCACAATGAACATACGCTTTTTTATTTTTATCAATAGAAGGCATTATTTCATTGATAAAATCCAATGGAGCATTCACCGCACCAATTACATGTTCACTCAGATACTCGCTCCTTTTTCTTACATCGATGATCTGAACAGAAGGATCAGCTTGCATGATATCAGCCAATGCTGCGGCACTGATACTTTTTATACTATCCACTTCTTTGCCTGCCCGCAGCCACGCATCAATCCCCCCTTCAAGGTAACCTAATACATTGTCATACCCTACACGACTAAGACGGGTAACGGTCTCTTCCTCGCTTCCTTTATCTACAACCAGCAATATCGGCTGACGTATATCAGTGATCATTGTTCCAACCCATGGAGCAAAAGAACCTGTCAACCCAATGTTGATGGAATTAGGAATAAAAGCCTTTGCAAATACCTGTGCGGCCCTCACATCAAGGATCAGGGCATCATGCTCATTTGCCATTGCTTCAAAAGCAACTGGGTCCAATCCATGAAGCCCGCGAAGCAATACCTTATCGATACTTTCATAACCATGGATATTCATCAGCACATTGGAAGGAAAGTAAGCAGGTGGTGCCACCAGCCCTTCTGTTACTTCTTTTATAAATTCATCACGGCCCAGGCCCGGACGCAATGCATAGTTTACCTGCTTCTGGTGCCCCAAAGTATCGGTAGTTTCCCGGCTCATGTTTTTGCCACAGGCACTTCCGGCACCATGTGCAGGATAAACAATGATATCATCCGGAAGAGGCATGATCTTCTCTCTCAATGAATCATAAAGATAACCTGCCAGCTTATCCTGGGTGAGATCAGCATTCACTTTTTGCGCGAGATCAGGGCGGCCAACATCTCCGATAAAAAGAGTGTCACCGCTGAACAGTGCCGTTTCTTTCCCATTTTCATCCAGCAAAAGATAACAGGTGCTTTCCATGGTATGGCCTGGCGTATGGATCACACGGATCCTGAGTTTTCCTAATTTCAACTCCTCCTGGTCCCAGGCGGGATAAAAATCAAAAGCAGGTTCAGCCATTGGGCCATACACAATTTTTGCCCCGGTTTTTCTTGCCAGGTCAAGATGACCTGATACAAAGTCTGCATGAAAATGTGTTTCAAGTACGTACTTGATCTTAGCTCCGTTATCCTCTGCCTTTTTTATATAAGGTGCTACCTCCCTAAGAGGGTCCACCACGGCAGCTTCGCCATCACTTTCGATATAATAGGCTCCCTGGGCCAAACATCCGGTATAGATCTGTTCTATTTTCATATTACTTGTTTTAGACTTCAAAGTTCCGTTTACGGATCTGCATCATCTATGACATTTGTCACTTTAAGATCACTATTTTGTCAGCTCTGCCAACAGGATATAAATTCCCATAGCCAGCACAAACCAGCCAAACCCTTTTTTCAATTTCCATGAGGGAATAAACCGGCTTAGATACATACCGGCAGCCAGGCCGGAAAAAGCGATAGCAATGATCCTGATCAATAACCACCAGTCAAACTCAAAATAGCCTAGGTCAGATACGACCCCAAAGAAAGAATTAAGCGTGATGATCATGAGCGATGTGCCTACAGCCATTTTCATCGGCAGGCGGGCAAAAAATACCAGGGCAGGAATAAGCAGGAAGCCTCCGCCCGCTCCCAATACACCTGTCACCAATCCTACCGCCATTCCATAAACCACGAGCCATAGCGGGTTCCTTTTATCAGCATCCTGCTGTGGCGCCGTTTGCTTTTTACTGAAGATCATCGCGGCTGCCGCAGCGATCATTAATAATGCGAACAGGACCATTGTTGTCAAACTGGTGCTCACCTGGAAACCATCGATCGTGAAAAGCACGGCCGGCAAACGGGGAATCAGGAAATGCCTGGTAAGAAAAACTGTAGCGATAGAAGATGAACCAAATAAAAACCCTACCCGAAGATCTACCAGCTTCTGTTTATAATGCCCTATAAATCCAAACAGGCTGACAGACCCCACTACAAACAGTGAATAAGAAGTAGCCAGCAAAGGAGATATACGGAAAAGATAAACCAGCACCGGCATTGTAAGAATTGAACCGCCACCACCGATCAGCCCCAGCGAGAGCCCTATCAATAAACTTGCAGCATATCCCATTATTTCCATAATAAAAATTATGCTGCAAGTTGCAAAGTGTATGCGACCCGGACAGTGATTTTGATCACTTAGCGGAAGGATCGTCTTTTATCCATTCAAAGGAATTGCGATGAATAATGATCCAGCCATTCTTTTCCATCTTTTTCATTAACCGGCTTATCACTTCTCTTGAAGAATTGAGATCGGTGGCAATATCCTGGTGGGTCAGGCGTACATGTTTTCCTAATTGCCTGACCTGTTTTTTCAGATAAAACTCGAGCCTTTCATCCATATTCTTGAAAGCGATCTCGCTGACTGTATTCAGCAGTTCGTTGTATCTCGAACGGTAGGAATTGATCACGAAATAATGCCAGCTTTTGTATTTGCTCATCCATTTATCCATATAAGAAAGCGGGATAAGCAGAACGGTCGCATCCGTTAATGCACTGGCCAGTACATTGCTTGTTTCCTGCCTGTAACTGCATACCATCGACACAGCACAGGCTTGTCCAGGTTCAATATGATACATGAAGAACTCCCCTCCTTCTTCATCTTCCTGGTAAAGCTTAACTACACCTTCCAATACAAGTATTGCTGAACGGATAACCTGGCCTTTACGAAGTACAACGCTACCGGCAGGTATTTCTTTTACGACACCCGCTTTTTCCATTTCTTCGTATAGTTCAGGTTCAAGACCCGGAAATAAACCAGCTAGTTGTTCGGTGTTCATATAATTGTCTTTGTAAACAAACAAAAATATTAATATACTTACTGTCCAGTGTAACTTTTGTTACTTACTGTAAGGAATACCTGGATTCATTATGGCAGTTTTCATTGATCCCTGGAATTATTTTGATGTGGTAATACGATAAGTTTGGCCTTTGACAGCATTGAAGGAACACGTATAACTGTCCCCGTTTTTTTGCGGATGCGTTTTTTGCCCCTTGATAGTGAAAGGACGATCATATTTCACCGTACATGTCCCATCCGCAACAGCAGTGATGGTTGCCCCGGTCAGGTAATGATTTTTCCAATCGATATTCACCACAAACCCTCCTCTTGCCTTCAATCCTTTTACAGAACCTTCTTTCCATGCAGAAGGAAGTGCCGGCAGCAAATGTATTTCGCCTAAATGGCTTTGCAGCAGCATCTCCGCCATTCCGGCCGTGCCTGCAAAATTTCCATCTATCTGGAATGGAGGATGAGCATCAAAAAAATTGGGATAAGTGCCGCCACCACCTTTTCCATCAGCACCGGAATAATGCAGCAGGTTCCTGATCAGTTTATAGGCATGATCTCCATCGAGTAGCCGTGCCCACCAGTTGATCTTCCAGCCACGGCTCCACCCTGTACCTTCATCACCACGTATCTCCAGCGTTTTCTTTGCTGCATTGAAAAAGGCGGGCGTTTGCGCTGGCGAGATCTGCCGGCCGGGAAACAATCCAAACAAATGCGATGCATGCCTGTGTTTCGGGTCCACTTCCCTGAACTCTTTATACCATTCCAGCAATTCGCCCTGGCTGCCGGTGTGCATCGGGTATAGTTTACTCCTGGTCGCCATTAACTGATCCCTGAATGCAGCGTCAATATCCAGTGCTTGTGATGCTTCAATCACGTTAGTAAACAAATCCCAGATGATCGACATATCCATTGTTGAAGCAACCGATACAGATTGTTCTTTTCCATTCTTATCCCTGAATTCATTTTCCGGTGAAGTGGATGGGGCTGTCACCCAATAACCGGTGGCATCATCTTTTACCAGCCAATCGAGTGTAAACAAGGCAGCTTCTTTCATAACAGGATATGCCTGTGATAAAAACGACTTATCTTTTGTAAAAGCATAATGTTCCCATAAATGCTGGCAAAGCCAGTTGCCTCCCATATACCAGTTGGCCCAAACGGGATCACCGTTACCTACATCGCCGACCGGGTTGGAACAGGCCCATATATCGGAATTATGATGTGCTACCCAACCGCTGGCCCTGTAGAATTCACTGGCGGTATTCTTTCCTGTCACAGAAAGGTTTTTGATAAAATCAAGTAAGGGCTGATGCATTTCTGACAGGTTGGTTACTTCAGCCGGCCAGTAATTCATTTGTGTATTAATATTAATGGTATAGTTGGAACTCCAGGGTGCTCTCAATTCTTTATTCCATAATCCCTGAAGATTAGCCGGAGGTCCGCCTGGCCTTGAAGACGAGATAAGGAGATAGCGGCCATACTGGAAGTATAATGTTTCCAATGCAGGGTCATAGGCTCCATTGGAATAAGCCAGCAGGCGTTCATCCGATGGCAGACTGGTGGCTTTATTGACAACACTGGTATCTTTCAGCATGAATGACACCCGGTTAAAATACTGCTGATAGTCTGCTATATGCTCTTTCAGTAAGGAGTTGTATGTTTTCTTCACAGCTTCGGCTATGATGGAAGCAGCAATGGCTTTTTCATCTTTTCCATCTTTATCAGGGCATTTATCAAAACCATTAAAGCTGGTGGCGATAGCAATATACAAAATAAGTTCAGTAGCATTCCGGACATGAAGGCCTGAAGAATCGCCTGTTATCTCTCCATCATTGGCGATTGCTTTAATACGGCACTGGAAGCGCATGCCATTGCATCCCGAAGTATCTTCATAGATCACATGCTCCCTGCCCTTAGGATTATAATAACTCGGATCAACATGAGCGGGCGCCTTTCCACTTATCGTAAGTTCATTGCTGTTATCTGCCGATAAGCGGTAATGTAATTGGCTTTGAGCAGCCACTTCCAGGTTTAGAGCGCCCTTATGGCTTGACACAAGCCGTACGATCATTACATTGGAAGGGGCTGAGC
This sequence comes from Sphingobacteriales bacterium 44-61, assembly GCA_001898405.1. GTDB lineage: Bacteria > Bacteroidota > Bacteroidia > Chitinophagales > Chitinophagaceae > Terrimonas_A. The sequence continues at coordinate 529,045 of MKTW01000011.1, read as the reverse complement.
AGAACACTTCCCTTGTATAAGTAATACCATCAACACTAAACCGCGTGGTGGCGACAGCTTTTTGCAGATCAAGATCGCGATAGTAACCGGAAACATTTTTATTATTCAGCAGTTGCCTGATCAGAATATCCCCGGCAGGCATATATGATTCGGTGAACAATCCCTGCATTTTTCTTGTCAACTGATCAGCTTTCGCATAATCTTCTTCTTTCAACAAAGCTTCCCTTATCTGTGGAAGATAAGTATGTGCTGCCGGATTGATATTTTTTTTAACCGGCCCGCCACTATAAAGCGTGCTTTCATTCAACTGGATCAATTCTTCTTCCACTCCGCCAAAGATCATTCCACCAATATGTCCATTCCCTACAGGCAGGGCTTCCACCCATTGGGAAGCAGGTTTATTATACCATAAACGCAAAGACTGAGATACGCCGGCAGAAGCAGGCAGAAGCAAACAAATCAACCATATACCATGAACAAAATAATTGATGACTGTCCTGTTATTATTCATTTCAATTTTCATGCAGGTAAAATAATAATGAACGGGTAAACCGGGAAAGAACTTTTTGCAGCCCCGGGCCGGCATGACAAAAAAAAGAAAAAAAAATTTGGATTGTAAAAAAATGGCCCTAACTTTCCGTTAGTAAAACGTTATACTCAAACGTTTCACTAAGCCATATCGAAGTCATTACCAAAACGATTGTTATGTCAACAGCTCATTTCATTCCCGGTTTTGACCAGGCCCGTTTTTTCTCCTTACCTGGTACGAACCGACACAGATTAAAACATCACTTTTTAGTTTCTCCCGCGACCGTATCACAATAAGAGAAAACAACCTTTCCTACAGAAATCATTATTCCTTTCCTGTCTATTCACACGGGTAACAATTGCCCGCGCACCCCTGGCTTGCCCTGACCGGTCTGCGGTTCTTTAACCGCCATGCCAGGTTAAAAAACATCTTTCATCCAAACTGACGATTGTCGTATGAAAAGTAAAATCTGTTTGCTTCTATTAATGACCTTCCCTTTCCTCGGTGTATGGGCACAAAACCGCACCGTTACGGGAAAAGTAACTTCTACCGGCGGAGCATCCCTTCCCGGCGTAACAGTTACACAAAAAGGAACGAGCAATGCTACTGTCACCAACGAACAGGGCAGCTACTCCATCTCCTTACCTGCCGGTACTGCGGTACTGGTATTTAGTTCAGTCAACTTCAGGGCTGAAGAAGTCAATGTTGGCGATCGGTCTGTGATCAATGTATCACTGGCCGATACTGCTACCGTTCTTAGCGATGTGGTAGTGATCGGTTATGGTAATCAGAACAGGAAACAACTGACGAGCGCCATCACCACCGTCAAACCCGACGAATTCAACCGCGGTGCTATTGTTGATCCCGCACAATTGCTGCAAGGCAAGGTTGCCGGGCTGAACATAACTGCCAGCGGCAACCCCAATGCCCCTGCCGCTGTGATCCTTCGCGGTGCATCCACCCTCAACAGTTCACAATCTCCTTTTTATGTGATCGACGGTGTTCCCGGTGCAGATATTTCCATTCTTGCTCCGGATGATATTGCCACTTTCGATGTACTGAAAGATGCTGCTGCCACTGCCATCTATGGTAATCGCGCTGCCAATGGCGTGATCATGGTCACCACTAAAAAAGGAAGGAAAGGACAGGCTACTATTTCTTATTCCGGCTATGTGGGGCTTGAAAAAGTTTCCAAACGGCTTGAAATGATGAACTCAGATCAGCTCAGGGGCCTGCTGACCGCCAATGGGCAGGCTTTCGCTCCTGCTGATGATAAAGGCGCCAACACCGACTGGCAGAAAGAAGTGCAGCGCGAGTCGGCTGTATCACACAATCAGAATCTTTCCATCAGTGGCGGATCAGACAAGACCATTTATAATGCCAGCATCAACTATGCGAAGAAAGAAGGCATCATGCGCTTCAGTGATCTGGAAAAAGTGATCGTGCGCCTTGCATTGGAGCAATATGCAATTAATGATAAGGTGAAGTTCAGCCTCATGCTTAACAACTCCCATGCCGTTGCCAATAATGTCCCTTACCTCAATACAGTGCTGACACAAATGATCCGCTACCTGCCTGTATCACCGATAAAGAATGATGACGGCACTTATTTCGAAAACTTCGCTACAGTAAATTCCTATAATCCTGTTGCCATGATGGAGCAATCACAGGATAATACCAAGACCAATAACCTGATCGGCAGTTTCAATACCAATGTCAAACTTCCCTGGGGATTGACTTATGATCTGAATATCTCTTACCAGAATTCCAATATGCTGCATGGAGAATATTACGACTCCTATTTCTCCCGGTACAGTGCTCTTGCGAATTTCGGCACCAATGGTCTTGCGTTGAGAAGTTCTTACCAGAATACTGCTAAAGTGCTCGAAACGTTCTTCACATGGAATAAACGTTTTGGTGAACACAATATCAATGCAGTGCTTGGTTATTCCTGGCAGCAAAATGTGATCGGTGAAGGTTTTCAGACCACCAGCACCAATTTCCCTTCAGACAATTTAGGCTACAACAATCTCGCTTTAAGCAATCCCTATGCGATCGGTCCCTTCCGTGTCAATTTCGGAGCTGATGGTATTTACCAGGAAGTACGGTTGATCTCCGATTTCGCCCGGGTTAATTATAGCTTTAAAAATAAATACATGCTGCAGGCTTCTGTGCGCAGAGACGGCAGCTCTGTATTTGGCGCCAACAATAAATGGGGTTACTTCCCTTCCGTAGGCCTTTCATGGAGGCTGATCCAGGAAAAATTTATGGCTGATCAATCATTGTTCTCTGATCTTAAACTGAGAGCCAGCTACGGTGTAACGGGTAATTCGACCGGCTTTAATGCTTACACTGCCCAGATCATGTCGGGCAGCCTCGGCACTTTCTATAACAACGGCACACAGCTCGCAGCTTATGGCCCTATCCAGGGAGACAACCCTGACCTGGAATGGGAAAGGACCAGCATGACCAATATCGGTTTGGATTTCTCTTTATGGAAAGGAAAACTGAGCGGCACACTCGAAGTGTATGACAAGAACACCAAAGGCATGATCTATGCTTATAATGTTAACCCTGCACTTATCCCTACAGGCCGCATCACTGCCAACGGAGGAAGTATGAACAATAAAGGCATCGAATTGAGCCTGAGCGCAAGCCCTGTTAACACCAGCCGTTTCAAATGGACCACCAGCATCAATCTCGCTCATAACCGCAACGAGATCACCAGTCTTACCAATCCCTTATTCGCTGGTGGCGATTCCGTACGCATTACCGGCCCCAATGGGCAGGGCCAAACAGGAAGCACTATCCAGATCCTGAAATCAGGCAAACCGCTGGGTCAGTTCTTCACTTTGGAGTATGCAGGCAAAAATGAAAACGGTATCTCACAATATTATAATCAGAAAGGCGTGCTTACCATCACTCCACTGATAGGTACCGATTACAGATACCTGGGAAGCCCGCAACCCAAGCTCCTTGCAGGATGGTCCAACTCATTCCGGTATGGCAATTTTGACCTGAATTTCTTTTTCCGTGGAAGCTTTGGCAACAAGATCTTTAATGCGACCCGTGCAGATCTTTTCCGTCCGAGCACCGCGCAATACAGCAATATCCTTAGCGATGCAGCAGGAGAACCGATCACTGATGTGAACGTGTTCAAGTACTCTTCACGCTTTATTGAAAGCGGCAACTATGTGCGCCTGGATAATGCAACGCTGGCCTATAATTTCCGCGGCCTTGGTGAATACATCAAATCACTGCGTGTATATGTTTCCGGCAACAACCTGTTCGTGATCACCAACTACACTGGCATCGATCCGGAGATCAGCCAGGGAGGCCTTGCACCAGGTTATGACAATAACAATTTCTATCCACGCACACGGACCTTCCTTCTTGGCGTGAACGTGTCGTTCTAAACTAATTATTGCGAACAAATTTTTGTGTATGAAAAAAATCATGAACTATATAGTGGCACCCACGCTCCTGTTGAGCGTAATGGCTTCCTGCCACAAGGTAGAAGTTCCTATTACCACGGAACTGACACCGAATGTTTTTCCCCAGAATGAAGCCCAATATGTACAGGCCATGGGGCCGGCTTACACCGCATTAAGGCATGACTTTGCAATCTCCTACTGGTTTGAGCAAACACTGAGCAGTGATGAAGCGATCATGCCTGCACGTGGCGGCAACTGGTTCGACAACCAGAATTACCGAATGCTGCATTATCACGACTGGACAAGAGATCACGGTTTCACCGGGGCGAGCTGGAGCTATTTATCAAAATTGATCGGAACCAGCAACCAGGCTATATCCATCCTAAGGCAAACCATGCCGGAAGGCGCTTCCAAAGTAGCCAACCTGAGTGAATTGAAAATGGTAAGAGCCTTAGGTTATTTCATGATGATGGACCTGTTTGGCAATTTGCCGCTCGATACAGTGTATGGCGATTTCAAACCAAGGGCAAATGTGCCACGCACAGAGGTTTTCAACTTTATTGAAAGCGAAGTGAAATCAGCCCTTCCCTATCTCAGCCCTACTGTTGGAACAGCTACCTATGGCCGTGCCAACAAATACATGGCTTTCGCATTGCTGGCTAAGATGTATGTGAATGCTGAATACTACACCGGCACAGCCCGCTACAATGATTGCATAGCTGCCTGCGACAGTATTATTCAGTCCGGCAGGTATAACCTGGAACCCAGGAGCAGTTACCTGCGTATGTTCTACCCCAACAATGGTCCGCAGATGAAGGAATTCATTTTTACTATCCCTTATGATCCTTCTGCATTGCCAGCGCCGGGCACCAATGGAATGATGTACCGCGCCAGGTACGATATACCAAGATCGATGAGAAAAAAATACTCATTGCCTTATACGCCTGAAGGGCCTGAGAGCACGCTTCCTGAATTCTATGCACATTTTGACGACCCCAATGATATCCGCAATGATCAGTGGCTTACGGGTCTGCAGTATTATCATGATGGAACGCCTGTGATCGTAACTACTACCAAGAAAGGCTATGACCAAACTTATACCGGTTCTGATGGCTCAGCTCCTTACAGCTTCCATGTTAACCTCACCCCGGATATTGTGCTGCGTCAAAGTGTAGCCACTTTCGACGTGGGCAACGATGAGATCGGCTGGAACATGGGATACCGCAACAATAAGTTTTATCCCGACAGCACTTCCATTTCCAGGAACCAGAATAATGATATGCCCATCTTCCGGTTTTCAGATATCATATTGATGAAATCGGAAGCCATTCTTCGCGGAGGCACTCCCACGCTTGGGCATACTGCATTGTCTCTCGCCAATATGCTGCGTGCCGAACGGACAACTTCCGCCCCGCTTTCATCTGTAACGTTGGACTATCTGTATGCAGAAAGAGCACGTGAGTTTGTTTCAGAAACATGGCACCGCAACGATATGATCCGTTTTGGAAAATATGAAGGGTCATGGGGATTCAAAACCAATTCAGAAACCTATCGCAGGATATTCCCGATCCCGACAAGTGCTTTTGTATTGAACCCATTGCTGGTACAGAATCAGGGCTATCAATAACCCCGGACATTTCATTGAATGAACTAATAAAACGTAATACTCTTTATATGAAAAATATTAACCGTAGTGAATTCCTGAAAACATCCATGAAAGCGGGCGCCTTTGTCGCACTCGCCCAGTTTGGAAGTCCCTTTCTTTCAGCCGCTCAAGGCAATCAGGGCGGCATTGATACAGATTTCATGAACAACCTTATTGCGGCCAACGATGAAAAGGTAAGCGCCATTCTTCAAACGCAGAAAGTAGGTACAGGCCGGGCATTGGGCTATGAGTTCGCTTACCTGGCTTCAGCTTATGCAAGCCCATCATCCAAATATTATCATGATGCAAGGCTGGCTGCACCACTGGAAAGGCTTACAGCAACTATGCTTGAGCACCAATCGGAAGACGGTACGTTGAATGCCGGCAACCTCGAATCCCCGCCAGACACGGCTTTCATGATGGAGTCGCTCACAGCGGGCGCTTATATCCTGGCAAGGGATAATTCAGCTGCCATGAGCAAGATCAACAGTGAAGTAAAAAAATTTATCCGCAAAGCCGGCGAAGCGTTGATCACGGGTGGTGTGCACACGCCCAACCATCGCTTTGCAGTGTGTGGGGTGCTGGCGAGACTGAACGAATTATATCCTGATAAACGCTATCTCAATCGTATCGATGACTGGCTGGGAGAAGGCATATTCCAGGACAAGGATGGTCATTATCCTGAGAGAAGCCAGAACTATGCAAATGTGGAAAACAATTCCATGATCACGCTGGGACGCTTGCTCAACAAACCGGCCATGTTTGATTATGCAAAGAAGAACCTTGAAATGGCCTATTACTATATGGACCCCGATGGCAACCTTGCAGTAAATGATTCCCGCCGCCAGGACCAGTGGTCATCTAAAAACATTATGGCATTCTACCTGCACTACCGTTATCTGGCTATCAAGCTCAACAATGGCATGTTCGCTGCCGTTGCCCGCTTTATAGAAACGTTGCCGGGCTTCGACAAAGAAATCGTAGGCAACACGATCTATGATTTCCTGGAAAATCCGGTATTGCAGCAGCAATTGCCTGCATCGGCTACATTACCGGTCAGCTTTGAAAAATTGTTCACCACTTCCAGCTTGCTCCGCATCCGCCGCAATGATACAACCACGACTTTTTTTGGAGGACCAGACCTTCCTACAATCATTGCATCGGGCCGTTCCAACAGCCCTAATTTCTTTGCTTACCGCAAAGGGAAAGCCATTCTCAAATACATGCGCCTTTCTTCCTCATTCTTCAGCATGGGTTATTTCTATAGCGATGGAATGAAAAAAGAAGGGAATAAATATGTGCTTTACCGGAAACTTTCAGCGCCATATTATCAGCCACTGCCGAAAGATAAACGAAAAAAAGATGGAGACTATGCTTTATCGCCCAGCATTGATGACCGTTTCTGGAATAAAATGGATTTTTCCAACCGCCCTGTAAGCAATGTCAAAACGCTGGAAACAAAGGTAACGCTCACTGAAAATAATGGCAGCGATCAACTGGACTTTGAAGTAACAGGCTCAGAAGGTGTATCTGTTACCATCGAGCTGTGCTTTAACGAAGGCGGTAAACTTAATGGAGTAACTGCAGGTGAAAACGAGAACAGCTTTCTTACCAGCGGTGAAGGCAGTTATGAGTTTGGGGGCGACACGATCAATTTCGGGCCGGGAACCGGCAATGTAAGGATGATCCGCGGGCTTGAAGGCGAACGCTACAGCACTCACTTCGGCAGCCTGCGTACGAAAGGCATGTATGTATATCTCACAGGTAACACACCTTTTAAGCACACATTGAAATTCAGTTAAGCTTTAAAACCCGATCCTGTTATTTTATCAATTAAAAATGAATAGAAAACTGATCCCGGCCTGTTTATTGTTTGCCGGATTTATTTCCTGCAACACAAGCAACAGCCCGGTAAATACGATAACCGTTACCAACGATTCTTCTGTCTCATTGAATGATAAACCTGTTATCATCAACCGGCAAGCCCTTGCGAATATTCCTCAGGAAAACCGGTTTCCCCTGGTAACTACCAGTACTGGTGACACTATAGCAGCACAACTGGATGATATTGATCGCGACGGAAAATGGGACCAACTGTTCTTTGTTGCAGATTTCAAACCTGAGGAGGAAAGAAAATTTCAATTGAGCTGGATCAATGCACCTATCAAGCTTAATCCACGGAGCCATATACGTTTTGGGGTCCGCCAAACCATGGACAGCCATGTTGAACCTGCGATCAGCGATACATTTTATGCAGATCAACTTCCTGGCGTGATCGGATACCAGCATTATCAAACTGATGGCCCTACCTGGGAGAATGATAAAGCAGGCTTCAGGCTTTATCTCGATGGAAGGAATTCGATCGATGTTTTTGGCAAAAAGGTTTCGTACATAACATCAGACAGCATTGGTATAGGGAAGGATGGCCATACAGAAAACAACTACAGCGATATGAAAGACTGGGGCACCGATATCCTCGCTGTAGGTAATTCTGTTGGCATCGGCGGCGTGTCATTGCTGATAAAAGACAGTCTTGCACGGTTAGGCGTAACGGAACAGGATTCTTTAAACAATGTAGACACTACCATCTTTAATATAGTTTCCAACGGCCCCGTTCACTCACTGATGGAATTTGATTATCGCGGCTGGAAGGCGCTTAACCGCAACTATCATGCAACAATGAATACCAGCATATGGCCGGGAATGTATGCTTTTCAAAATACCGTCAGCCTGCAAAATCTCACTGGTGACGAAACACTGGTGGTCGGTCTCGTTAATTCCAATACCACCAGGCCATTGAAAGAGATCTTCATCAACGATAAATGGGTTGCCTTGCTCACACATGATCAGCAATCGGTCAATAAAACCTGGTGGCTGGGCCTGGCGCTTATTTTACCAAAAGAAGATTATCTCGGTTATATGGAAGCACCCAGGCAGGGAAAGCTTTCGACTACATTTCTTGCAAAGCTGAAAGTAAAGAACGACCAGCCTGTTACCTATTATGCCGTAGCAGCCTGGGAACTCAGCAATGAGCAGTTTAAAGACGAAGCATATTTTACTGACTATGTACATAACCTGACGGAGCAGTTGGCTGCCGGATTAAAGATCACTGTGAACTAAAACAAAGGAACAATGAAACGATACCGATCTCCTATTACGATAATGATCACTTTAATTGCTGTGCTGTTCACCTCTCTATCCATCAGCGCACAATCCAACAAAGACCAGAAGGACGGCAATACCCCTTTGCACATGCTTCAGCCTGATTACCCTACCCAGTACGGAAAGACCACGCTGGCAGATATAAAACAGGTGCTTGACAGGGTACATCAGTATCTCGAAGAAACAACACCCGCTAAGCTGGTTGATAAAGAAAGCGGCGCCGAGATCACCGACTATAAAAACCCTGGGACAAATGCTATTTTCCAGAAAGGTGATTACCGGCTTATCAGCTACGAGTGGGGCGTTACTTATGCCGGCATGTTGCTTTCAGGCCAGGTAACAGGTGATTCCAAATTCACCGGTTATACAGCAAAACGCCTGCAGCTGATCGCCGATATCGTTCCTTATTATCAAACACAATCCAAAAAAGACCCTTCACTTGTATCACCTGTTCAATCAGTCATTCACCCGCATGCATTGGATGATGCCGGTGCCATGTGCGCCGCTATGATCAAATCGATCAGTGCAGGTATAAAAATCAATACACGGCCGATAATCGACAACTATATCAATTACATCACAACAAAAGAATACCGCTTGAAAGACGGGACGCTTGCACGGAACAGGCCATTCCCCAATACGCTCTGGCTGGATGATCTTTTCATGAGCGTGCCCGCACTTGCCCAGATGGGCAAGCTCACAGGAGAAGCACGTTACTATGATGAAGCAGTGAAACAGGTGCTTGCTTTTGCAGGAAGAATGTTCAATAAGCAAAAAGGGATTTTCATGCACGGATGGGTGCAGGACATGAACCCTCATCCTGAATTTCATTGGGGAAGGGCTAATGGCTGGGCACTGATGACGATCGTGGAATTGCTCGACGTTTTGCCAGCCAATCACCCGGGAAGAAATGCCGTAATGGAATTACTGCGTGCACATGTAAAAGGGTTGGCTGCATTGCAGGATGGAACAGGCTTCTGGCACCAGTTGCTGGATAAAAATGATTCCTATCTCGAAACGTCCTGCACAGCGATCTATACGTATTCCATTGCGAGGGCGATCAATCGCGGATGGCTCGATAAAACCGCTTATGGCCCGATGGTATTGCTGGCCTGGAATGCAGTTGCCTCAAAAGTGAATGATGCCGGCCAGATGGAAGGCACTTGCGTAGGAACAGGAATGGGTTTTGATCCGGCTTTTTATTATCACCGCCCTGTAAATAAATATGCAGCGCATAGCTATGGCCCATTATTACTCGCAGGCGCAGAAATGTACAGCTTGCTGAAAACAAACAAATTTGAGCTGAACGACAGTGCTATTCAATTTCCTAAGTAGCAGATAAAGAATCAAGATGCTGGTATCACCCAAAATATTATTTGATCACTGTTATGGTAAATACGCCATTGCTGCCGTGAATGTATTTACCATGGAGCAGGTTCATGGATTGTTTGCGGCAGCTCAAGCTTCCAACACGCCTGTTATTGTTCAGCTTACACCGGTAGCCAGGAACTATGCACATCCCCGGATGCTGCAGGCAATGGTACAGGCAGCCGCTCAGATCTACCCTGAAGTGATCTATTCCATTCACCTTGATCATGGTACCGAAGAGCATGCATTCAGCGCAATTGATCAGGGCTATTCATCTGTAATGATCGATGCCTCTCATGATCCGTTTGAAATAAATATCAAAAGAACAAGTGCTGTTACGAAAGCTGCTCATCAGAAGAATGTTTTTGTAGAAGCTGAGCTTGGCGTATTAAGCGGTGTGGAAGATGATCTTTCCGTTGATGAGTCGATGGCGAAGTATACCAACCCCGAACAGGCCCGTGAGTTTGTAGAGCGCAGCGGTTGCGATAGCCTGGCTGTAGCAGTAGGCACCAGCCATGGCGCTTATAAATTCAGTGGCGGGCAGGGATTGCAATTCCAGGTACTGGAAAAGATAAAGGAACAATTACCCGGATACCCCCTGGTGCTGCATGGAAGCTCCAGTGTGAGCAGCAGCGATGTAGCAGCCATCAACCAGTATGGAGGGAAACTGAAAGAGAATGCCAGTGGCGTAAGCGATAGCGAATTGCAAAAAGCCATCCGCTATGGGATCTGCAAAGTAAATATCGCTACCGATCTGCGCCTCTTATGGACCAGGATACACAGAAGCTTTTTTGTCGAACAGCCTGAATTATTCGATCCCATTGTGCCCGGAAAGAAATATATGGAAGCCTACAGGGAGTTCATGATCCAGCGGTTTGACGTATTAGGATGCAGTGGGCAGGCATCATCCATTTCCAGTAAGAAAACCTCATTCAAAACAAATTAATATACATGCAAACCCCGAAAACATATAAACTGGTAAAACATCCCCTAAGAGCATCCGGTGTGTACCAGAAAATAACGACTACTGATGCGGGATGGACACATCTCAATTTTGAAGCGAGGTTGATGCAGAAAGGAAAAACCTGGGAAGGGAATACCGGCGAATACGAATTTGCTTTCATACTTCTCAGTGGCAATTACAGCGCTGATACCGATAAAGGCAATTGGAAAACGGAGAACGGAAGAAAAAATGTTTTTGAAGGAATTGCCCACAGTCTTTACCTGCCGCGGCACACTTCCTTTAAGATAACGGCTGAAAGTGAATGGCTCGATATAGCCGCTGGCTGGTGCATTGCCCACGATGATTTCCCTGCACGTTTCAAACGTCCTGAAGAAGCTGCCATCGAAGTCCGTGGAGGCGACAATGCAACAAGGCAGATCAATAGCCTGGTGGAGCCAGGATTCGGATGCAGCCGCATCATTGCCGTGGAAGTGTACACACCATCGGGAAACTGGAGTTCATTCCCGGCACATAAGCATGATGAAAGAAAAACAGATGCGCAGGGGAATGTTATTGAAAGCAATCTCGAAGAGATTTATTTCTATAAAATAAATAAAGAACAGGGCTATGCTATTCAGCAGGTGTATACCAGCGATGGAAGCCTGAATGAATTGATGCAGGTGAAAACAAACGATGCTGTGCTCGTGCCCAAGGGATATCACCCGGTAGCAGCAGCGCATGGTTATCATTGCTATTATCTCAACTTTCTTGCAGGAAGTGATCAATCATTAGCTAATACACCCGACCCTGATCATAACTGGATCTTCGGTTCCTGGAAAGGAACTGATCCAAGGATACCCATGGTTAATTCGTCAATGAACAATTGAAAAAAATGGAAAACAAGAAATTTGACCTTATCACTTTCGGCCGCTCTTCCATCGACCTCTATTCCCAGAATATAGGCGCCGATTTCATCGAAATAAAAGGGTTTGATGCATTTGTGGGCGGGTCGCCATTGAATATTGCTGTAGGCGCCAGCCGGCTTGGAGCAAACGTTTCATTGCTCACAGGTGTTGGTGATGACAAGATCGGCGAGTTCATTCTTGCCTTCCTGAAAAAGCAAAAGGTGAATACAGACACGATCGCCCGCATAAAAGCAGCACGCTCAAGCGCAGTGGTGCTGGGCATTGAACCACCTGACCGGTTTCCACTGGTTTTCTATAGGGACAATGCGGCAGACAGCCAGGTTACCATCGACGATGTGATCGCTGCCAGGATAGATCAATACCGGATGCTGGAAATATCCGCTACTGCATTGAATGTTGAACCAAGCCGCAGCGCAGTTTTTTATGCATTGGAACAGGCCAACGAGCACCATGTGGATGTGGTGCTGGATATAGACTTCAGAGCTGACCAATGGAAAGATGTCCGGTCATTTGGCTTAATGATCAGGGCTGTGCTACCAAAAGTAAAGATCGCTATTGGCACCGAAGAGGAAATACTGGCCGCTACACTCGAAAACGCCAGCCAGGTAAATATCGAACACCAGCAGATCTCTGCTCCCGAGATCAAAGGGAATATTGAAGAATCCATTCAAAAGATCATCCAGGCCGGTCCTGAAATATTGATCGTGAAGCGCGGAGCAAAGGGCGCGACCATTTATTATAAGGATGGACGGAAGCAGGATGTACCCGGCTTCCCGGTAGAGATACTCAATGTGCTGGGAGCCGGTGATGCATTTGCCAGCGGATTCATTTATGGTTATCTGCAGGGATGGGACCTGTATAAAGCATGCAGGTTGGGAAATGCCTGCGGTGCATGGGTGGTACAAAAACCCGGCTGTGCCAATGATATGCCCTATTATGATGAACTAATGGCTTTCGTTGAAACAAGGGGCGGACTTTTAGGAAATGAAAAAGAATCTTATCAACACAACTGAGGAAACAGACATGTCAGGTAAAACAAAAAGATTAACTACGGCACAGGCCACTATCGAATTTCTCCGTAACCAGTATATAGAACGTGATGGTATTGAAATGCCTTTCTTTGCCGGTTGCTTTGGCATCTTTGGCCACGGCAATGTAGGAGGTGTTGGACAGGCACTTTTCCAGTATCCCGATTTCACATACTACCAGGCAAGAAATGAACAGGCTATGGTACATACAGCCATTGCCTATACCAAAATGAAAAACAGGTTGAGCGCTTTTGCCTGCACCACCTCTATCGGCCCTGGCGCTACCAATATGATTACCGGTGCCGCTACCGCAACCATCAATCGCTTGCCCGTATTGCTTCTGCCCGGTGATATTTTTGCCCGCAGGAATGTAGACCCCGTATTGCAGCAACTGGAATATAATTATTCAAAAGATGTCTCCGTCAACGATTGCTTTAAACCTGTATCCAAATACTGGGACCGTATCAACCGTCCGGAACAAATTATCCCTGCATTATTGCAGGCCATGCGGATACTTACCTGCCCTGCAGAAACTGGCGCCGTCACCATTTCTCTTCCCCAGGATGTGCAGGCAGAAGCATTTGACTTTCCTGTTTCATTTTTCAGGAAGAGAGTATGGAGTGTTCCAAGAACAAGGGCCGATAAACAACTATTGCAAAAAGCAGCTGCTATCATCAATCGGGCCAAACGCCCTGTGATCATTTCCGGTGGCGGCGTGATCTATAGCGATGCCTGCCATGAATTAAAAAAACTCGTTAACAGAACAGGTATACCTGTAGTGGAAACCTATGCAGGTAAAGGCAGCCTGAATTTTGACGAGCCACAAAATCTTGGCGCTGCCGGTGTAACTGGCACACCCGGCGCAATCGAAGCCTGTAAAAATGCGGATGTGGTGATTGGCATCGGCACACGCTACAGCGATTTCACGACTGTGTCGCAGGGAGGTTTTCTTAATCCTGCTGTTCAGTTCGTCAATATCAATGTAGCAAGCATAGATGCGTTCAAACAATCCGCCCTTCCTGTAATGGGTGATGCCAGGGAATGCATTATCGAACTGGACAGGCTTTTAAAAAATTACAAAGTGCCGGTAAAATATGCTATGGCTGTTAAAAAAAGTAATACTGAATGGAACAATACGGTAGATAAAATATATAACCGCAACACGGCCGCCTACCCTACGCAAGGCGCGATCATCGGAGCAGTCAACACTTTTTCATCACCCAAAGATGTAGTGCTTTGCGCTGCAGGCAGCCTTCCTGGCGATCTGCATAAATTATGGCGGACCCGCAACAACAAGGGCTTCCATCTTGAATATGGCTATTCCTGCATGGGTTATGAAATAGCCGGAGGATTGGGTGCTAAAATGGGCGATCCTTCCCGGGAAGTGTATGTGATGGTTGGAGACGGCAGTTATTTAATGATGTCGCAGGAGATCATTACTTCCATACAGGAAGGTTATAAACTCACCATTGTACTGATCAATAACAATGGATATGCAAGCATCGGCGGCTTATCCAAATCATTAGGTACAGATGGATTCGGCACTCATTACAAATACCGCAACAAAAAGAGCAAACAACTGGATGGGGGCTTTCTCCCCGTTGACCTGGCTAGTAATGCAGAAAGCCTTGGAGCTATCGTGTTGCGCACAAAAAACATTAAGGAGTTCAGGAATGCGCTCACTGTGGCTAAATCAAACGACCGCACTACAGTGATCTATATTGAAACCGATCGTGATCAGCGGGTAGGCGGGTATGCCTGGTGGGATGTACCTGTTGCGGAAATATCAACTGCCGGTTCTGTAAAACAGAGCTATCAAAAATTGAAGAATAACCGGAGAAAACAACAATATCATTTATAACTCATAAAAAATATTGAACATAATGGAGATACTAAAGAATTATATCAATGGAAAATGGGCTGACTGCAATACCACAGAAACCAGTAATGTCGTCAATCCCGCGACAGGTGAGGTGATCGCCAGGGTACCGGCTGGCAAAGCTGCAGCCACTGAGATAGAAAAAGCTGTGGCAGCAGCCCAGGCAGCTTACCTGCAATGGAAGGATGTGCCTGTACTGAAACGCATACAACCGCTTTTTAAATTAAAACAGTTGCTGGAAGAAAACAGTGCAGAGATCGCCAGGCTGATCACTATGGAATCAGGGAAGACGCTGGCTGAAGCAAGCGGGGAAATGCAAAGGGCGATAGAGAATGTGGAAGTGGCAGCAGGTGCGCCCATGCTGATGCAAAGTGAATTTTTAGAGAACATTGCTTCAGGCATCGATGAATATATGGTGCGCCAACCGTTGGGAGTTACCGCCTGCATTGCGCCTTTCAATTTCCCGGCTATGATCTCTTTCTGGTTCCTCCCCTACGCTATCGCCTGTGGCAACAGCATGATCATAAAGCCATCCGAGAAAGTTCCGCTGACCATGGTAAAAATCTTTGAACTGATCGATCAGCTTGGTTTGCCGGATGGATTGATAAGTATGATACATGGAGGCAAGGACACTGTTGATGCAATACTCGATCACCCGCTGATCAGGTCTGTCAGCTTTGTAGGCAGCACACCGGTGGCACGATATATCTATGCAAGAGGTACTGCCAATGGTAAACGCGTACAGGCACAGGGTGGTGCAAAAAATCCTGTGGTAGTATTACCAGATGCTGATATAGAAATGAGTTCGCAGATCATTACAGACAGTGTGTATGGTTGCGCGGGGCAACGCTGTCTTGCGGCATCTGTGGTGATCACTGTAGATAATAACAAACAGATCAGGGACGCTCTATACGCTTCTGCACAAAACCGCTCGGTGGGTTATGGGCTGGATAAAGGCGTGGAAATGGGGCCCGTGATAAGTGCGGAAAGCAAAACCAGGATCGAAAGCCTGATCAATAAAGGAATAACAGAAGGTGGTTCTGTGCTGCTTGATGGCAGGAATGCCGCTATCAAAAGTTATGAAAAAGGAAATTTTATCCGGCCAACGATCATTGAAAACCTGCCGGTAGGTGGCGAATTGTTACGGACAGAAATATTCGGCCCAGTTATGAGCTTACTGCACATGAAAACAGTGGAAGAGGCCATCGCTTTTATTAATAATGGCGCTTATGGAAATATGGCCTGTGTATTCACCAGCAGGGGATCAAGCGCCAGGAAATTCCGCAACCAGGCGATGGCTGGTAATATCGGCATCAATATCGGCGTAGCAGCGCCCATGGCGCAATTCCCTTTCAGCGGATGGAAAGAAAGCTTTTTTGGCGACCTGCACGGTCAGGGCAAACACGCTGTTGAATTCTTTACCCAAACAAAAGTTGTTATTGAACGCTGGCCAAAAGAATGGTCAAGAAAATTTTAAACAAAGATGAGCAGATCAACTATACAGATTGCAAACGCCCCCTGTTCCTGGGGAGTACTTGAATTTGAACTGGAAGGAAAAGCACTGGGATATGAACAGGTCCTGGATGAGATCGTACAAACAGGATATAAAGGCACTGAACTGGGCGACTGGGGATTTATGCCTACTGACCCTTCTGCCCTTCAACAGGAAATAACAGAGCGAAAGCTCAGCTTGCTCGGCGCATTCGTACCTGTAGCGCTGGCTTACACATCTGCACACGAAGCAGGTATTGAACAGGCATTGAAAACAGCGGGTCTCATGTACGAAGCCGGTTATCCCGAAGCATTTATTGTATTGGCTGATAACAATGGCAGTGTTGATTTCCGTACCGAAAATGCAGGAAGGATCAAACCTAAACACAGTCTTGATGCTGAAAGCATGAAAATTTTTGGAGCAGGAGCGGAAAAGATCGCGAAAGCGGTAAAAGACCAATATGGCATGCGAACCGTTTTTCATCATCATTGTGCAGGTTATATCGAAACGCCCTGGGAAATAGATGCATTCCTTTCTGCTACCGACCCTTCACTCGTAGGTCTGTGCTTTGACACCGGGCATTATCAATTCGGGGGAGGAACCGATCCATTGGAGTTCATGGACAAATACTGGAACAGGATCTGGCATATACATTTCAAAGACTTTTCACCTGAAATAGCAGCGATCGGTGCTGCCAACAACTGGGATTATTTTAAATCGGTTCAACAAGGTGTTTTCTGTGAACTGGGAAAAGGAACAGTCGATTTCAAAGCTATCCGCGATTTCCTGCAAAGGAAAAATTACAATGGCTGGATAGTTGTAGAACAGGATGTATTGCCTGGCATGGGAGATCCTGCCAGGTGTGCAGAGAACAACAGGCAATACCTGCGATCAATTGGCTTATAGATTGTGAAAACTTAACCGGATTTTCAAGTACCATTAAAGAAAAAATATGAAGAAGATCAATATAGCATTGTTAGGAATGGGACGTATTGGCAAGATACATTTTATGAATATTAAGCAGTATTTCCCCTCTGCAACTATTACTGCTGTGGCAGATCCTGTTTCAGATGAATCACTTCATCAGCAGTATAAAAACGTTTTTTTCACCAATGATCCCTATGAAGCGATCAAACGCGATGATGTGGATGCAGTATTGATCTGCACACCTACAAGCTCACATGCCGATCTGATAGAAGAAGCCATCCGCCAACGCAAACATATCTTTTGTGAAAAGCCGATGGACTTGTCGCTGGAAAGAACAGAAGCGCTTACAGAAATGGCAGCAACCAGCAAAGTGAAACTGATGATCGGTTTTAACAGGCGGTTCGATCCGGACTTCATGCAGGCATACAGGTCGGTCCGCGAAGGAAAGATCGGCAATGTTCAGATCGTAAAAATAACCAGCCGCGATCCCGGCCTCCCTCCTCTTGATTATATCCGCAATTCAGGCGGTTTGTTTATGGACATGGCCATCCATGATTTTGATATGGCCAGGTATCTCATGAATAAAGAAGTGGTGGAAGTTTTTGCCAAAGGTCTGGTGGTAATTGATCCCGCAGTGGCTGAAGCGGGTGATGTGGACACAGCCATTACCACCCTTACTTTTGAAGATGGGTCCTATGCCGTTATTGACAATAGCCGGAAAGCCGTGTACGGATATGATCAACGCCTTGAAATATTTGGAAGCGGAGGAATGATACAGGTAGATAACAATCTTCATAACCGGAATGTACTTTATAATGAATCGGGCATACACCAGGCATTGCCACTCGATTTCTTTATGGACCGCTACAGCCGTTCCTATTTAAAGGAAATGGAATTATTCATCCAGGCATTAACGCTTAATTCGCCTATGCCTGCGACCGGTTCAGACGCTATACAGGCCACGATTATTGCAGCAGCAGCAAAGCTGTCGATGGAAACAGGGAGCCCTGTAAAACTGGAAGAAATAAAAAGAAGCGGTGTATTGGTTTAGTCGGTTTTAATAATGAAATGGATTAACTTGAACCCATATCAACTGTTTGTTCAGTGACAGGGGGCAACAATACAGGATATAACTACTTAATTCTATGAACAAGGTTTCGATCAAGGACATTGCCAAAAAAGCCGGGGTCTCCATCACTACGGTCTCGATTGTGCTCAATGGCAACGGTACGGAAAGAAAGATCAGCCCGTCCAAGATCAAAAAGATCATGGACGTAGCTGCCGAACTGAACTACCGGCCCAACCAGCAAGCCAAAAGCCTGCGCACCGGGAAAACTTACACTCTCGGACTTATCGTGGATGATATTTCCAACTTCTTCTTCAGCCATCTGGCAAAGACGGTAGAGGAAGAAGCAGATAAGTTTGGCTACACTGTAATGTTTTGCAGCAGTGAGAATGACGAAGGTAAATCGAGGAATGTACTTGGCACCCTGCTCAACAAACAAATGGATGGCTACCTGATCGCTCCTACTTCGGGCATGCAGCAGGAGATCAATCAACTGGTGCAGGAAAACAAACCATTGGTGCTGGTGGACCGGTTTTTCCAGAATTCATCTGCCAGTTATGTAGCACTGGACAACTACAAGGGAACTTTCGACAGTGTAACCCATCTGGCCAAACAGGGCTATTCCAAAATCGCTATCGTTACCAATGATTCTGAGCAGATCCAGCTGCAGGAACGTTTTGAAGGCTACAAAACCGCTTTACGCAAACATAAGATCCCTTTCGTTCCTGAATATGTGAAAAAGATCCCTTTCAAATTTTCTGCCCAGAAAACAGTGCGCGAGATAGAGAGCTTTGTTGCGGCCAATCCCGATGTAGATGCAATATTATTTACGTCTAACAACCTGGGCATTCCCGGCCTGGAAGGGCTGCGCAACCTGAATAAGAAAGTAGGGAACGATATTGCTGTTATCTGTTTTGATGACAATGACCACTTCAGGCTCGCATCACCATCCATTACAGTTATTTCACAGCCTATCAGGGCAATCGGGAAAAATGCCTTGAAGATATTACTGGACCAGATTGATAAAAAAGAATTGAAACAGGTAAAATCTGTGTTGCTCCCCAACCTGATCGTAAGGGAGTCAACACCTGTTAAAGCCAGTATCATCCCGGCTGTAAAATCAAAAGCCACGGATAACACGGCAAAAGGAAAAAAATAAAAATACCGTCTTATAAAAAAACGATTGCTTTGAAAACCTTACATACTGCAGATTACATTGTTTTCCTGATCTATTTCATTGGCATCTCCGCATACGGTTATTATATCTACAATAAAAAAAAGTCAACCAGCCAGGGCGCAAAAGAATTCTTCCTGGCAGAGGGCGCACTCACCTGGTGGGCAATTGGAGCATCGCTGATCGCTTCTAATATTTCGGCAGAGCATTTTATTGGCATGAGTGGATCAGGCTATGCTCTTGGTCTTGCCATATCCACGTATGAATGGATGGCAGCAGCCACACTGATCATTGTTGCCATCTTTATTATACCGGTTTATCTTAAGAATAAAATATTTACCATGCCGCAATTCCTTGCCACCCGGTATAACGATTCGGTAAGCACGGTAATGGCGGTGTTCTGGCTATTGGTATATGTATTCGTCAATCTCACCTCTATAATCTATCTCGGTTCTTTAGCCATCTCAGCTATTTCAGGCATCAGCTTTGAATGGTGCATTGTAGGGCTGACTATTTTTTCCGTGATCGTAACCTTGGGAGGAATGAAAGTGATAGGATATACAGATGTGGTGCAGGTGATCGTATTGATTATCGGAGGGCTGATCACTACTTATCTTGCCCTCACTTTGTTATCTGAGAATTTCGGATTTGGCAAAAACATCTTTAAAGGTCTTTCAATACTACGCCAGGAAGCACCGGATCATTTCCATATGATCTTTGATAAATCAAGCCCTCATTACAAGGAATTGCCGGGATTGTCCGTATTGATCGGAGGCATGCTGGTCAACAATCTCGCCTATTGGGGATGTAACCAGTACATTGTACAACGCACGCTCGGAGCTGACCTGAAAACAGCGCGTAAAGGAATTCTCTTCGCGGCATTCCTGAAATTACTCATCCCGGTTATTGCAGTGCTGCCAGGCATTGCCATGTATGTGCTGCATAGCAAAGGGCTGTTTCAACAGGAGATGTCGGATGCGGCAGGCGCGGTGAAACCAGATCATGCCTACCCTACCCTCATGAATCTTTTACCTGCGGGATTAAAGGGTGTGGCTTTTGCAGCACTTACTGCCGCCATTGTAGCATCCCTGGCAGGCAAAGCCAATAGCATCTCCACTATCTTCTCATTGGATATTTACAGGAAGTTCATTGATAAAAATGCCTCAGAGAAAAAACTGGTGCGGACAGGCAGATGGGCGGTGATCATTTCAATGCTGATCGCTGCTTTGGTGACGCCTGCATTAAAGTCGCTGGACCAGGCTTACCAGTTCATACAGGAGTATGTCGGGTTTATCTCTCCTGGCGTGCTGGCCATCTTCCTGCTTGGTCTGTACTGGAAAAAAACAACCGCTACAGCCGCAATGGCCGGAGCATTGCTGACGATACCCATTTCCACTGTATTAAAATTTCTGCCGTCCTGGTCAAATGGCGCTTTTCCTGATTATCCATTTCTTGACAGGATGGGAATTACATTCCTGCTGACCACGTTTATTATGATAGTAGTGAGCCTTGCCAAACCCAAACCTCCGGGCACACATGAAATAGCAGTAGACACTTCTATGTTCCGTGTATCAAGAGGGTTCGTGATTGGATCAATCATTATTTGCGGAATACTCGCAGCGTTGTATACGGTGTTCTGGTAGCAGCTTTAATTACCAATAACATAAATGCAGGCTACCCTCTGTACTGTTCGATCTCCGCTACAGTTTTGATCAGCGGATCTCCCAGCAGCCGGTATCCCCGTTCAGTGATAATAAAGTTCTCTTCTACCCTTACACCGCCAAAACTGCGGAATGGAGCAAGCTTATCATAATTAATGAACTGGCTGAATTTTTTCTGGCTTTCCCATATATCCATCAGTTCGGGTATAAAATAAAGTCCGGGTTCAACCGTCAGCACAAAGCCTGGCTCAAGTTTCCTGGCTAAACGAAGGGATTTTAATCCGAACTCCTTGCTCTTTTGCTGACCATCGGCATAGCCGACATATTGTTCACCCAGGTCTTCCATATCATGCACATCCAATCCCATCATGTGGCCAAGCCCGCACTGGAAAAACAACGTATGTGCTCCCAGTTGCACTGCTTCCTTAACATCACCCTTCATCAAGCCCAATTGCTGCAGGCCCTTTACCAGCCATTCGCAGGCCAGATGATGGATATCGTAAAACAATGCCCCAGGTTTTAAAGCGTTGACAGCTTCTTCCTGCGCACGCAGAACAATTTCATACGCTTCTTTTTGCAGGGAAGTAAATTTTTTATCTACCGGATAGCTCCGCGTAAGATCACCGGCATAATGCATGGCTGTTTCGGCGCCAGCGTCGCAAAGCACTATCTGTCCGCTTTTCAATACAGCATCGGTAGGATGATTGTGTAAGATCTGCCCGTTGATGGTATAGATGACAGGGTAAGAAAGGCGTCCGCCTGCGCTTACTGACATGCCTTCCAGTTTGCCGCTGACGTATTTTTCTGTAACACCCGCAACTGATTCCCGCATTGCAGCGAGATGCATTTCATTGCTGATGTTGACTGCTTTATTGATCTCTGCTTCTTCTTCCGGAGATTTTATTGCCCGTTGGGCTATCACCGCTTTAATAAGCTGAATGGAAGCATTATCCTTCACTGCCGCAACAGGCCGGTTTAATAATGCTGACAACCATAACAGATTTTCCGGCCGGTAAGGCGGAAGATAATGTACGGTTTGTCCTGTTGCAATAGACTGCTTGATTATATCCGGCAGCTTATCTGTACCGATCACTTTTTTAATACCGGCTTTTTCTGCCGCCTCTGACAGGGAAGTTTGCGGCCCTGTCCATACAATATCATCAAGTGTTGCTTCATCACCCACGATCATTTCTGTATCCTCGTCTACATTAATAACCCCGGCCAGTCCGGGTTTATCGAGACCAAAAAAATAAAGGAAACTGCTATCCTGTCTGAACGGATACACATTGTCTTTATAGTTCATGCCGCTTTCGCTGTTGCCGAGCAATAATATAAGTCCCTTACCCGTTGCAGCGGAAAGCACGCGTCTTCTCTCTTTATAAGTTTCTCTGCTAAACATATTCTCCTGTTTTATGATCATTATTATCTGGGGCCTCCAGGGCAATGGGTCCTTAAATAACTTGTAAACAACTGTGCCAAATGAGCTGAAGTTCCCGGCCCTTCACTAATGCCATGTGTACGGTTTGGATAGCTCATCATCTGGAATTGCTTTCCATTTCTCACCAGTTCATTGATCAGCATTTCAGTTCCCTGGTAATGCACATTATCATCCCCTGTGCCATGGATCACCAGCAGGTTACCTTTGAGGTTCTTTGCATGTGTGATAGGTGAGCCCTGAACAAAAGGCTCTTTATTTTCCTGAGGCAGCCCCATATACCTTTCCTGGTAAATATTATCATACAGGAGTTGGTTGGCTACCGGTGCAATCGCGATACCTGTTTTATAGATATCAGGATACTGGAACAGAAGATTCAAGGTAGTGGACCCGCCACCGCTCCAGCCATGAACGGCTATCCTATCGGGATCAACAAAAGGCCATTGTATAATCTTCTTTGCAGCCATTGCCTGGTCGCGGATATTGATGATCCCTATGTTCTGGTAAATGGCTTTACGCCATGCTGCACCTTTGGGAGCAGGAGTTCCCCTGCCTTCAACACTTATCTGTATGTATCCATCCGCAGCGATATCTCCGGCATAGAGACGTGTGCCTGCAGACCCTATCGCATCCCGTACGGTGGTGTTAGCAGGTTCTGCATACACATAAAAAAGCACAGGATATTTCTTGGTGCTGTCAAAATTCTTTGGCTTGATCATCCATCCGTCCATAGTAACGCCATCATCCGTAGTGACCTGGAACATCTCTACATTACCGGATGGTTCCATTTTACGAGACATTTCCTTAACTGTTTTATGTCCGGGAAAACTAACCCATTCTGAAACCGATTGGTTTTTGTGATTGGAGAAACTATGATTGGCATAACGGCCATTGGGAGAAAGCGTATAATTATGCGTTCCTTTCTGATCAACGGGCGATAACAGTTCCAGTTTTCCTTTTCCGTTGAGCAGAATGCGATAGAGATACTGTTGGGTGGCGTTATCAGGAGACGCCATAAAATATACATATCCTCCTTTTTCATCCACAGCTTTCAGGCTGATCATATCATAATTACCTACTGTTACCAGCAATTCCTTCCCCCCGTTTGTATTGACACGATACAGGTGGCGCCATCCATCTTTTTCCGAGATCACCAGGAATTCCTTCCCGTTATTGATCCATTTCCATCCATTCCCTTCAGTTGGTTCAACATCTATCCATGATTTATTCGATTCTGAATAAATAGGATTGGCAGCTCCTGTTACAATATCACAGAGATACATTTTCGCTTCATTCTGCTTACGGTTCAGTTGCTCCAGCATGATCTGCTTGCTGTCTGCCATCCATTCCATTGCTGGAATATAGTGCTGACGCTGGTCACCCGGCACATCCATCCATTTGGTAGTGCCTGTTGCAATATTTACCACGCCAACTTTACAGGCCGAAGGGTCCTGGCCTGCCTTGGGATATTCCACAGGTATGGTAAAAGAATAAAGGGAATCAGTATTATTGATCATCAGGAAATTCCTGATATTGGAAGCGTCTACCCTCCAGTAAGCAATGCTTTTACCATCAGGGCTCCACCGGAATCCATCCCTGCAACTGAATTCTTCTTCATATACCCAGTCAAAAGTACCGTTGATGATCCTGTCGGTGCCATCTGAAGTAAGCGCGGAGATCTTGCCGCTGGCAATATCTTCCACGTAAAGATTATGTCCGCTTACATAAGCCACCTGGCTGGCATCAGGAGAGAACTTGGCAAACATCAGTGAAGATACCGGCTTGTCTTTTCCTAGTTGTTGCAATTTGTTATCAGTCATATCAAGCACCCAGTAGTCGCCTCTTGTATCCTGCCGCCATACTCTTTTGGAATTTGTATAGATCAGCAGGCGTTTGCCATCGGCACTGAAGGAAAAATCACGAACAGCAAGTGGTTTGCTGCTGCCTGCCGGGGTAATCTGTGCAGGTTGCACCACCTCGCTGCGGGAAAAGGAAGGGAGTTCGTATTTTACGATCACACCTTTTTCAACTAAATAATAACCTGTGCCGTCATTATTCCATTTCAATCCGCGTTGAGCAGATACACCAAAAGAGAACAGGCAAAAGCACAGGATAAAACAAATAAAGGATCGCATAAAAATTTAACGTGTTTAAAAAAGCAAAGCAATCGCCCATGGCAGGGCTAATATCGAGTCTAAGGTAAACACTGTTGGCTTACCATAAAAAACTATCTGCCTTGTTTTGATTTACCGATTGGTTTAATACGGAGTACATTAATGGAGAAGGCTGGCCATTCCACTTCGGGATTTTCCGGGTCTATAACAATCTGGCGGGATACGGGAGTGTACTGCCCCGGTTGAGCAAAAGAATTTTCCACCTGGTCGCCGGGAGCCGATAAGCTGCTCAGCATCGCCCGTGAAGGGATCCCTTCCAGTCCGGCAATATTGATCTTTGTTTTTACTGCATCAGGTCCCGCATTTACGAGTTTAAGAATGATCTCTCCTGTGCGCTCTTCTTTACCGGCAAGAGCAAATATTTTGGGTGGCGGTGTATAAGTCATCAATAACTCGCCATCGAGATAGCAATCTACTTTATCAACACCGATCACGAGGCGGATATCATACCATCTTCCCGTTTCAATCGGTTTTGCCAGGCGTTTCTGGTCCGTAAGTCCTGCCACTTCGTAGCCATCTGTAACGCTTTCAAACACGCTGCAGGCATTCAGCCATGAACCGATATGCGCCCGCAAATAAGTGTTGCTGTCCTTTACCGCAAAGGGGATCATAAATGCATTCAATCCACCCATCCTGCGTGCTTTCAAACGGATGGTGCAGGTATCAAACTTTTCGGACAGCATGGCAAGCCGCTGTGGTCCTTCGGCCGTTTGAGCCAGCGCTCCTTCCTTTACCGACCATTCCCCCCTGATCTTCGCCCATTCCGCTGCATTGTTGATGAAATCGGATTTATATGCAACTGTTCCGTTCCGGCTTACCTCAATATCCCTGAATTCAGCCTGCGTATCCCAGGTACCCAAACCAATGCCTCCGGAAAAAAGAGGTTGTGTGGAGGATTCGCGGGGAATATCTATTGCAGTAGTAAGATTTACATCTGCCCTGTTGTCACTGAACAATTGGATAGCGTAATAAGAAATACGACCAAAACTTTGTGCAGCATCGAAGTTGATCAGGTTCACCGGCCAATCCACATCATTGGTGTTAACGAGCAAGGGGGCATAACTGCTCCATTTCACCAGGTCCGCATTTCTTTCCATACCTAATATATATACAGCATCTGCCAGGGCAGCACGCATATTACCGGCCCCCACTCCTCCATTTGTAGCATACTCGCCAACATACATTTCCCAATCGCCTCTTTTATATTTATCGAAATGATCTGTATTGCGCATGCTCCAGTAAGCATCTTTATAGGCATGCTCATCCACGATATCCACTTGTTTCATATCCTTCAGGGTCCGTTGGTTCACGTCCCCAATTCCCATACTGGCCATGATGCGGATGGAGGGATATGCTTTGCGTATGGCTTCATAAAATAAATTGTAGCGGCTTGCATATTTAGGCCCATGCTGTTCATTGCCGATCTCGACATATTTTAAAGGAAAAGGTTTGGGGTGGCCATTATCTGCTCTCATTTTTCCATACACAGAAGTGACCGGCCCGATCGCATACTCGATCGCATCAAGTGCGTTTTGGATATATGGTTGAATAGCTGCTTCCGGCACATAAGTCCCACTCCTGTATTCGCAGGAAACACCTGCATTGAAAACATACAGGGCATCAGCATTGACGTCTTCACAAAACTGCAGGTATTCATGATAGCCGAATCCATCACTGCTCCAGTATCCCCAGGGGCTGAAAGTACCAGGCCTTTGCTCTACCGGACCGATAGTCGTTTTCCAGTCGGGTGCGCTTTCAATAGTAATGCCTTCTACATAGCAACCGCCCGGCCACCGGATAAAAGAGGGTTTCAAACCAGCGATCAGTTTGGCCAGATCAGGACGCAAACCATTCGCGCGGCCTTTAAATGTTTTAACAGGAAATAAAGAAACAAAATCCAGCCAAACTGTTCCGCTTCCCGGAAAACTGAAAACGAATCTTGCTTTTTTATCTGTAGCAGCAGCTTTTAATGTGCAGCTGTATTTTTTCCATGATCGGGTCTGTACCGTTTTAAATGTCTGGCTGGCGAGCACCTTACCATCCCGGGACTGCAGGGAAACAGTTGCTGGTGCTGTATACTGCTCATCGGTCCGTGCATAAAATACAAGATTATAACTGTCGCCATTAATAACATTGATACCCCAGAATCCTTCATTGATAATATCCACTGTTCCTTTACTGCCGGGGTTATTCACCCTTACCTGTAAGGAATTGGGAGTTGCATTATTGAGTGGTTGTTCTGTGGTAAGAGCCAGTTCAACTGTTGCGCCATTCTTTGAAACCGCTGACCAGGCAGGCCATTGCGAGGTATGCGGCCATTCAAGTTTCCAGTCTGTTTTCCGCGGCTCGATCATGAAATGAGGCTTCTCCGGCCAGGGCACCAGGAAGCCATTTTCAAGTTTGGTTCCCGCAGGGATACGGCTCTCTTCAAAACCTCTGTTCTGGATCAGTTCAGCATAGATCCCGCCTTCACCAGCATGGCTTATTTCTTCAAAGAAGATCCCATGCAGTGTGGAAGGTATTTTACTACCGGGCTTTGTTGCATCGATTTGTATGGAAGCCTGTTGTGCCATCATGGAAAGATGACAACAGATCCCCGCGAAACAAATAAAAAGTTGCTTCATCGTGTATTGGATGTTAAGATTACTTCACGATCCATTCGTGCAACCCTGCGGAATGGTCCGTAGGCTGCTGTATTTCCAGTTTCAATGCAGTGGTGGTAACCGGCTCAAACTGGATCGTATTGTATTTGTCTTTGGCTATCGGGTCGGCAGAGATCACTTTAACAGGCACCCATTCCTCTCCTTTTTTATACAACACTTTCCAGGAAGCCGGGATACGGCAACCGCCGAAAGGCCCGTCATCAAACCAATACACGCTTGTTTCAGACACAGTGTTCGCCGCATCGAAATCGTATTGCACATATTCCAGGGAATTTTTCTTTGGCCACCAATGGAGGTATACAGCACTTGCATCTCTCGAGTCCTGGGGGTCATACTGGTCGTTCAATGCTTTTAACATACGGCCATTTTTGATAGAAGCCGAAACCTTGCTTTTGGAAGCAATGGTAGGTGCCGGCATAGGCCTTGCAGCCGATTCTTCAAAAGGTATCCAGACTTCCATTTCGCCAGGGCCTCTATTGGCCCATGAATAATAAGGAATGGCTGTAACATCTTGCGCAGTTTTGAGCAGTTCACTGCTATTGAGTTGCCGCTTGGTAGAAGATCCTTTCATCGACAGCGTCATCACTCCATTCAAGAGATCAGGCCTGTACACAGCCTGTATAGGAGCATTCTTATCAACTACGATATTCATTACTGCAGCATCCTTATTATCGGGCCCTTCCAAACAATAAACGATAGGTCCGCGTTGCAAGGCAAAACGGTCTTTATCAGCCGCCACCTGGTTATTGGCCGCAATCTTTTCTATTTCCATCGGCAATTCGAAACTCAGCTTGTCACCTTTTTTCCAGGTGCGGTCTATCACAGCATATCCCTTCTCCATTTTATAGGTAAGGGGTTGGCCATTGAGTAAAAACCTGACAGGTGCTTCACTGTTGCTGCCACTGTTATAGAGGTCTCCGGGTATTGGCTTGTTAACCGCCCATCCGGGAATACGCACATGCAAGGCAAAACGGAAGCTCTTATCATTATTGATTACGATCTCGTTCTTTCCATCCCATGGATAATTAGTATTCTGAACGATAGTAAGTTTGCCTGCGGGCAATTGAATGGCTGATTCACTTCCTACAAAAAGATTTACATAAAGATCATTTTGATTTTGTGCATATACATACCCAGGCATTGAAGGAAGAAACCTTGTCATATTGGATATGCAGCAGGCACAGCCAAACCATGCACTTCGCTGATGCTGCCCCATAGAAGCCAGCGGATTGGGGTAAAAGAAACGGTCGCCGCTGAGGGAAACGCCGGACAATAATCCATTGTATAAAGTGCGCTCCATTACATCAATATATTTTGCATCACCATGCAGGAGGAACATGCGGCTGTTCCAGTACACATTTGCAATAGCAGCGCAGGTTTCCGCATAGGCAGACATATTAGGCAGATCATAAGGCTTGCCAAATGCTTCACCAGCCCCGGTAGCGCCTATGCCTCCGGTAATATATATTTTTTTGTACACCACATCATTCCACAGATCATCAATTGCTTCAAGGTATTGCTGATTGCCGGTAAGTGCAGCTACATCGGCCATGCCGGTGTACATATAAGTTGCACGAACCGCATGCCCCACTGCTTCATGCTGATCGATTACTTTTTTGTGTGCCTGGCTGTATTCCTGGTTCAAATGTCCCGGCGTACCACGGAGATCGAGAAAGAACTTGGCAAGATCGAGGTATTCTTTTTTTCCTGTTACGCGATATAATTTGGTAAGTCCTGTTTCAACGATCTGGTGGCCGGGAAATTTTTCTTCTTTTCCAGGTCCAAAAGTTTTTACCAGCAGGTCTGCATTGCGGATGGCAATGTTCAGCAAACTTTTCTTACCGGTAGCCTGGTAATGTGCTACTGCTGCTTCAAACAGGTGGCCGGAATTATACAATTCATGACTAAGATCTTCTTCCTTTTCCCAGCGTTTGCTGCCAATCCAGTCGTGTGGCTTGGCCATTTTTGCTGTGCGGAAGGTATAAAGATATCCGTCAACTTCCTGTGCGTCGCCTATAATGTTGATCAGCGTGTCAAGATACCGTTCAAGTGCAGGATTCTTTTTTACCTGCAAGCCATAGCTTGCGCCTTCTATCACTTTGTACAGATCGGTATCGTCAAAAGTGTATTCCGTTAACTTATCTGCTTTCTTTTTACCGGCTGCTACTAAAAAATTATCTATCCTTCCTGTCCGTTTACACTGATCGAGCGTATAAGGGATCGTTACTTCAGCATTGACCCTGATCTTTGGCGCCCAGAAATTGTCTGTCACCTGCACATGGGTAAACGCCACGGGCTGGATCGGATAGTCATTCTTCAGCTGCACCTGCGCGCCCGCCTCAGACAAACAACACAGGGAGCCCGGCACCAGGAACACAATCAGTTTTTTCATTTTATTGTTGTTTAATTTATCAGGACTGGTAGAATTATTTGATCATTGTGAGTTGCCTGCCAATGGAGTCAATACTGCACTCCATCCGCCGCCGCCACTCATTGGAATAGACAACTTTTCGCCCGCTGCCACTTTACGTGTGGATATTTTATAATCAGCCGCATGCTGTTGCGCATTCGGGCCATCTTCCAATACCTGCATGGAGTAATTACTACCGGGTGCCAGGAAAGAAAGCGTTACAGACAGTTCCCTGCTGCTCCAGTTTGTCATCGCCCCGATATACCATTTCTCACCTTTCCGCCGGGCCACTGCTACGTATTCGCCGGTTCCGCCCTGCAATGCAATAGTGGTATCCCATGCAGTAGGCATCTGCGAAATGAATTGGGTATACGCAGGCTCTTTGAGGTAATTGGAAGGATTGTCTGCCAGCATCTGCAAGGGACTTTCGTATACAATATACATTGCAGCCTGGTGAGCCCTGGTGCCCTGGCTCATCGGTTCAGTAAATACGATCCTGAAATTTGATTTGTTGGCATTGATCATAGCGCCGGGAGTATAATCCATCGGCCCTGCTGCCATGCGGATAAACGGCAATGTTACATCATGCGTGGGTGTGATATCCGCGCTCCACTTATCATTTTCCAAACCACGCACACCTTCATAGCTAAGCACATTCGGATATTTCCTGTTAAGCCCTACAGGCTTGTAAGCACCATGAAAATCGACCAGTAATTTTCTTTTGGCTGCTGCTGCTGCAACACGCTCATAATAATTCACCATATACTGATCCGCCCTCGCCATGAAATCGACCTTGATGCCTTTAACACCCCATTGCGCAAACTGGTCAAGTATCGCATCCATGTTATCATCAAGCGGATTCCAGAGCGTCCATAATATAATACCTACATTTTTTGAATTGGCATAGCTGACCAGTTCCTGCATATCAATTTCTTTGCGGGAATGCAATACATCAGTGGTGGTAGCAGACCAGCCTTCATCCAGTATCACATATTCCAATCCATAGGCTGATGCGAAATCAACATAATATTTATAGGTTGCCGTATTCAATCCGGCTTTAAAATCCACTCCATAAATATTGTTCGCATTCCACCAGTCCCAGGCCACTTTGCCAGGCCTGATCCATTTGGTATCGGCTAAGCTATTGGGTGAAGCCAGTTTGTAGGTAAGATTGTTTTCCAGCAGGTCTTTATCCTGCGGGCAGATCGCAATGCTTCTCCAGGGATAAACGCGTTTTCCTTTTGTGTCGGCAATATAATCAGCCAGTTTGGTGATCGTATACCCGCGATCACGGAAAGGCACTTTATCAAGGATGACTTTAGGGAAAGTTGATTTAAGGCCAGGACCACCTGTTCCTGTAAAAAAAAGGTTGGGATAATCGTAAAGATCTGATTCGCTGATAAGCAAATTAAGCCCCTTGCTTGTTTTTACCAGGAAAGGAAGGGCTCCATGCTGCTGCGCGCTGAATGCAGACAGCACACTGTCTTTATAGAGGGATTCAAAATGTGACTGGAATCCTTTATCTGTTTCCACCGGCCAGAATACCCGGTGATCGCCGGTGAAATTCAGGTCTACGGTTTCCCCTGTCACCTGCACCTTCTCCTGCGGGAAACTTGTTTCAAAACGATAAGCGACCCCATCATTGTAAGCCCTGAAGATCACTGAATATCCTTCCTTGCAATTGATGCGGATCTCATTATACAGCTCCGGAATAAAACGCGCTTTTACCGGCACCACCGCTTCAATCACCCGGTTCACAGACGAAAGTTTGAAGTTTTTGACAGATGCAGATTCACCGGCCTTCACGCCATTATTGAATTGCATGGAAATCGAAGAGGGTGTCAATACCCATTCATTGTTATAACGGACTGACCATTTTATCGTTCCTTCCACTTCCACTGTGACAGTGATCGTTCCATTGGGAGAAGCAAGGTCCCATTTCCGGGCCCATACTGAGAAATGCAAGCACATCAATGCGATAAGCAGGATGGATGTCCGTAGCGGACGAAGCATAACTGGAGATAATGAAGTTTGCATAAGCCAGATAAAAATAGGTTTTTTTATAAATGTCATATATACAAATATTAACTATCTATTGCCAGATATTACACCTCTCCCGGAATAACCAAATTTTAACCTATTTTGCGCCGAGGTTGAGGTTTCTGTGTTAATTTACGTAATTTAATTTTTCGCCATCATGAAAGTCCTGCAGTTCACTATCCCTGTACCAGCTAATCAAACGATCATTGCGCAGCAGGAAGTATTGCCTTATTTCTATCCACACCTGCACCGGCATGAAGAGATACAATTGACATGGGTACAGAAAGGGGAAGGTACATTAGTAGTGGATAATAACATGCATATATTTGGCTCCAACGAAATTTTCTGGCTTGGCGCCAATCAGCCGCATCTGTTCAAGAGTGATCCTTCGTATTTTCTCCCAAAAAGCAAAAAGACCATTTCAGCACTGAACATTTTTTTCAATCCTTCCAAAGCACTGGTGCCTCTGTTTGATCTGCCGGAAATGAAAAGCCTTAAGAAATTCATTATGCAGCAAACATCAGGATTCCAGATACCACAGCAGCATGTGGGAGAGATCGCAAATCTGATGGTGAAAGCGCATAACAGCAAGGGACCAGATAAAGTGGTCCATTTCATAGAGATCCTCCGCAGTTTGCTTGGCTACGGCAAGTTGCCCCCGCTTTCATCTTTTACCCAACCCCAGCAATACAGCGAGCACGAGGGAATGCGCATAGCCAGCATTTATAACTACATCATGCAGCATTATGACAAGGCAGTGGCCCTGGAAGATGTGGCAAAGCAAGCCCATATGACGCCTCAGGCTTTCTGCAGGTATTTTAAAAAACATACCCGCCACACTTTTGTATCTTTTCTGAATGAAGTGCGCATCAATGAAGCCTGCAAGCAACTGACCGATGGAGCTTATGACAGCATCTCTACCATTGCCTACCGCTGCGGGTTCAACAGCATCACCAATTTCAACCGCGTGTTTAAAAGTGTTACATCCCTGTCTCCTTCGGAGTATGTCAACAATTTTTACCAGAACGTGGAACAATCCTAACCAGTTAATATCCGCCTATATCCAGGCAAGAATAGTCAATTGCTGCTACAGCACCTTCCCTATATTAGCAGGATGACTACTTTCAAACCAACACTTAAGCTGCTGGATGCCACCATGCTTGTTGCCGGAAGCATGATCGGTTCCGGGATCTTTATTGTAAGCGCTGACATTACCCGCAATGTTGGAAGTGCGGGTTGGCTGATACTGGTATGGCTGATCACGGGTATTATGACATTGATCGCTGCGGTCAGCTACGGAGAACTCAGCGCTATGTACCCCAAGGCAGGCGGTCAGTATGTATACTTAAAGGAAGCATACAACCCGCTGATCGGTTTTCTTTATGGCTGGAGTTTCTTTTCTGTAATACAAACTGCCACTATTGCTGCTGTTGGTGTGGCTTTTGCAAAATTCACCGCTTATATCATACCGGCTTTCAGTGAAGATAAAGTGGCATTGGACCTTGGCTTTCTTACTATTTCACCAGCGCAATTGCTTTCCATACTTATTATTGTCTTGCTCACTTTTATTAATACACGGGGAGTAAAAAGCGGGAAAGGCATTCAGAC
The DNA here is from genome assembly GCA_001898405.1 of Sphingobacteriales bacterium 44-61. GTDB lineage: Bacteria > Bacteroidota > Bacteroidia > Chitinophagales > Chitinophagaceae > Terrimonas_A. Next base: position 495,481 of record MKTW01000011.1, on the reverse strand, counting down.
TACTTTTACACTCACAAAACTCTTAAGTCTTTTTGGGCTGATCATCTTTGGATTGGTGGCACTTAAGCCTGATATATGGAATGCCAACTGGACAGATGCATGGAAACTACAACCTTTGCCAACCGAAGGCAATACCACCGATTATACTACCATTGCTGCCCTGGGAGCCATAGCTGCTGCAATGGTCGGTTCCGTTTTCAGCAGCGACTCATGGCACAATGTAACATTTATTGCAGGCGAAGTCCGCAACCCTAAACGCAATATTGGCCTCAGCCTTTTCCTCGGCGTATTGATCGTTACCATCATTTACCTGCTTACCAATATCATGTATCTCGGGGTATTGTCTCTGCAAGACATTGCCTCTGCCGATAAAGACCGGGTAGCTGTATCAGCCGCACACATCATCTTTGGCCAGGCAGGCACCGTGATCATAGCGGTCATGATCATGATCTCTACATTCGGCTGCAACAATGGGCTGGTGATGGCTGGAGCAAGGGTGTATTATACAATGGCAAATGATGGACTCTTCTTTAAAAAAGCTGCTGAACTGAACAAAGCGGCAGTACCCGGCTTTGCTTTATGGATCCAATGCCTGTTTGCCTGCGCCTGGAGCCTTAGCGGCAAATATGGCGACCTGCTTGATATGATCTCTTTTGTGGTGGTAGTGTTTTATATGCTGACCATTGCCGGCATCTTCATCTTAAGAAAAAAGCAACCGCATATCGAGCGGCCTTATAAAGCAGTGGGATATCCTGTGTTGCCGTTGTTGTATATCATCATGGGACTTACATTCTGCATTCTATTGATCATCTATAAGCCAAAGTTCACATGGCCGGGGCTTATCATCACCTTATTGGGAATACCCGTGTATTACCTGGTAATGGCTTCCCGGAAAGCTAAGCATCCGGCAACGGGCAGTGATCTATCCAATAATTGATTAGCCAAATCTTTCAACCGCAAAGGCAGAGAGATCTATGCTGGTAGGTTGCCCGTTGATCGTTTCAGCAACCAGCCTGCCAGTACCTGCACCAAGGCTCAACCCAAGCATGGAATGGCCGGTGGCAACAACTACGTTATTGAATTTGGATATCCGTCCGATATAAGGCAATCCATCTGCAGAACAAGGTCTGTAACCAAACCATATTTTGTTATCCGGAGGGCGTGGTATATCGAAAGAAGGTAGAAAATCTTTTACGGCCTTCAGTATTCCTTCCACGCGGTTATAACGCGGTGCTGCTTTGGTGGATACCACTTCCATAGTACCGCCAAAACGGATCTTATTTCCATCCATCGGCGTTATAGCTACTCTCCCTTCGGTCAGTATGGCGGGATAGTTCAGGTGATAAGGAGAATCTTCCAGGGTAATGGAATAGCCACGGCCCGGCATCAACGGGATCTTCGTATCAAGCAAAGCTGCTGTTTCCCTGCTCCAGGAACCGCTGGCGACCACCACCTCATCTGCATCAAAAGCTTTAGTGGCTGTAAGCACCCTGGTGATATTTTTTTGTTTCTTTTCAAAACCGGTTACTTCTTCATTCACAAGCAATTCAACTGATTGCTGTTTCAGATAAGTGATCAGGTTTTGCATCAGCTTATTGGGATAGAGATGGGCATCGCACTTAAAAAAAATAGCTCCCAATGCATTGATCTTTGTCTGCGGCTCAAGCTGTTGCATAGCTTCATAATCGAGCAACTCCACTTCCAGCCCCAGCTTTTTTCCTTTTTCCACAGTATGCTTTGCATGCTCAGCTACTTTTTCTGTTTGAAAGATCTCGAGCAATCCCTTGTGTTGATAAGCAAAATTAAAATCCGGAAGAGCTGCCCAGGTTTCATATTCCCGCTGGCTCAGCAACGCAATATCACGCAAGGGTACTGCGGCCCTGTCTACATTTTTCTGTGTAGCGCTTCTCATGAATTTAATCCCCCAATCTATCAGCGAAGAGTTGAGAGACGGCTGCACATAAAAAGGGCTGCGGGAATTCAACATCCATTTCAATCCCTGGCTCACAATACCTGGTGCCGCCAATGGACTGAAGTGGCTGGGACAAACATACCCTGCATTACCATAAGAGCAGTTATCAAGAAAATTACCTTTATCCAGTACTGTTACCCGATGGCCGGCCTGTTGTAAATAATAAGCCGAGCTTAATCCGATTATCCCTCCACCAATGACAACAACATGTTTCACCTTGAATGAACTTTAATATTTAGAATACTTTTGAATTTTACGGGTTTATGCGCGACCAATCTTTAAAAATGACCGACTGCAATTGGTCAGGACGGCTGGTCTTGCCGATCGTAAAGCTACGGGTAAACTGGGTACTTAATATCAACGGGACCGTTTTCAATACACCTCCCTGCTCTACCTGCAACTTCACTATGTTTCCGGCTTTCTTATTCTTAACCTCTCCGAGCAACTGCATTGTAGCAGGTTTCCCATCGATGGCCTTTAATACCTGACGCGGCCTTACTCCTGCAAGCCAGGCTGGTGAGTCCCAGTCAACCGCACTGATAATGATAGTATCATTTTTTGCCCTGGCATCAATTCCCAGCCAGGCACCTGGCACTGGCTTATTGGCTGTATCTATTGTCAACCCTGCATAGCCGAGATATTTTGCATAGTCAACATCATTGACCGTGTATATGTACTCAAAAAACGAACTCAGCGGCACACCTGCTGTCTTTTCACATACTTCACGAAATTCCTTTGCAGTATATCCACGACGTTTTGCCTGGTAAAAATCTTTGTACAGGGTCCTCATCACATCATCGAGTGAACGCTTATTACGCGTTTCATGCCGGATCTTAAAATCAAGCATCATAGCCAGCACAGGCCCTTTATCATAGTAGGAGATGGTTTTGTTTACATCATCACCCGTACGGCCAAAAGGTCCATCAGCCCATGTGTCATAGCTGGCCTGCGCAACTGATTGGAATAAACGGCCTGGTTTATTTTCATAAGCACGGATATGGTTCTCAAAATTTTTGAGCAGATCATCTTCAGTTATCAGTCCAGCCCTTTTAAGACAAAATCTTTCATAGTAAGAAGTAATACCCTCGGCCACCCAGAGCATGTCTGTTCTGCTGCCTTTATCATAATCAAACGGGCCAAGTTCAATCGGCCGTATACGCTTTGCATTATAATGATGGAAGTATTCATGCGCCAGGAAAGACAACATTCTTTTACGGCTTTCAGGAGTATTCATACCCGTACCATCAAAGCTGACTGCTGTTGAATTAAGATGCTCTATTCCTCCCCCGCCGGGGCCAATGGCAATAAATGTGTAATGTTTAAAAGGAATATCGCCCATCATATCCACAGCGGCTTCCACAACTTTTTTCAGGTCATTTATAAATGCCTGCCGGTCGAACTGACCAGGTTTATAACCAATAAAATAATGAGGAACGCCTTTTACAGAAAATGAAGGCAATTCTTCCAGGTTACCCATCAGGATGGGGCTATCATACAGCACATCAAAATCAGGAGCTGAATACCGGTATTTCTTTCCTTTTACCGGTTCAAGCCCGGTTGCAATACGATCCCATTTGCTATACGGTTCAATGGTAAGGGTTACGGGTTGATTGATCAGTCCGTCAACATGCATGAACATACCCGTTGGGGCTATGAACCCACGTTCTTCATCGAGATAATTAGTTGCTACAAAATGACGTACCGCTTTTACATTATAACTGATATTGAGCCTATCTGCATAATTGGAATAAATACGCCAGGTATTATAATTAGCTTTTTCCCATTTCAATGTATCCCCTCCCGGCACTTCAACATGAAATGCGCTGACATTATCAGCATAGTTCAGGATCTGGTAATAACCCGGCATCCATACCGGCATTTTTACATCTACCCATTCCTTTTTTACACCATTGCATTCAAACCGGACTTCATAAACATGTGTGGACGGCTCTTTCACGCTTACTGTAAAATTCATCTCAGGCGCCTGGGCCGTTACTGCCAGCACTGCAATGAGCATTGACAGGGAAATGCAAAGTCGTTTGTACATTATTATAATTTATTTTCTTACAATCCTGGATGAAAAACATGGCCTGCAATACCAGGGGTTACAGTACCTGGAACCCATGTGCATAAGGATCATCATCATCTATCTTGATGGTGTTGTATCCATAAACAATTGCCCAGCCTTCAATACTTGGAACAATAGCGGGCTTGTCGGCAATGGTTGTTTCCTGTTCTATCCGGCCAATAAACTGCGATCCGATAATGCTCTCATGAATGAACTCCTCCCCTTTCTTCAATTTACCTTTTGCATGCCATTGAGCCATGCGTGCGGATGTACCAGTACCGCAAGGTGATCGGTCAATTGCTTTATCGCCATAAAACACAGCATTCCGTGCAGAAGCTTTCGGAGAGATCGTAGCGCCGGTCCATAATAAATGGCTCAGTCCTTTTATATGTGCGTTTTCCGGATGAACAAAAGAATATTTTTCATTAAGACGCTCCCGGCACACCCTGCTCCATGCAATAAGGTCATCCGCTTTAAAATGTTCCAATCCTGGAAAAGCAGGTTGCGGATCTACGATAGCATAAAAATTACCGCCATACGCAACATCCACTTTCAGTGTTCCAAGCACCGGGCATTCCACTTCCAGGCCTTCTGCATAGAGAAATGATTTTACATTGGTCAGCCTTACGGAAGTTACTTTTTTACCGCTTTGCTGGTAAGAGATCAGTACAAGGCCGGCCGGGGTTTCCAGCCTGAGTTGCCCGGGAACTTTTGGAATGATCAATCCCTCTTCTATCGCAATGGTGACAGTGCCGATGGTGCCATGCCCGCACATAGGGAGACATCCGCTTGTTTCAATAAACAGTACTGCTGCATCATTGAGCGGATCATGCGGCGGATAAAGTATGCTGCCACTCATCATATCATGCCCACGCGGTTCAAACATGAGGCCTTTTCTTATCCAGTCATACTCTGCCAGGAAATGCAGGCGCTTTTCCATCATGTTTTCACCCTTGAGAATGGGGCCGCCTCCGGCAACGACTCTTACAGGATTTCCACAGGTATGCGCATCTATACAAAAAAAGGTTTTGGAAGCCATGGTACTCACTTAAGTTTAGCATCCTTCCCGTCTTCCCGCCTTACCGGTAAAAATTTACCGGTAAGGCGGGAAGACGGGAAGGATGTATTAATACAGATTTTATCCTATTGGTTATGAATTGATCTTGTTGGTTGTGAACTGTCCGTTTATTTTTCGCATAAGGTTCAAAGGGTTTTCATTTTGTAAAGCAGGCGGTAAAAGGTTGGAAGGGCAATCCTGTAAGCAGAGTGGCCGCACAAACCGTTTGATCGCATCGCCGCCAACAGAAGTGCTGCGCACATCGGTGGTGGCAGGGAATGGCCCGCCATGGACCATTGCATGGCAAACTTCCACACCTGTCGGAACTCCGTTAAATAATACTCTTCCAGCTTTGCTATTCAGGCAAGTGATGATCTCATTGTAAGCAGCAAGGTCAGCTGCAGTGCCCATTACTGTGCCGGTAAGCTGACCATGCAATGATTCAAGTGCTGAAAGTAATTCATTGCGGTCTTTGCACCAAACGATCAAGGATGATGGGCCGAATACTTCTGCCTGCAATGCAGCATTCCGGATAAAATCAGTGGCAGTCGTTTTTAGTAAGGCCGGTGCGCTTTTCAGTTCGGTTGAGAGATCGGAAGCTTCAGCCAGTATGGAAATTCCGTTTTGTCCGGCTAATGCCTTCTTTGAGTTGTAATAATTATTACAGACCGTTTTATTCAGCATCAGCGTGGGAGACGAATTACTGATGAGATTGGTCAGTTCTTTTTCAAAACGGGTGGCATCGCCTGATGTCATTAAAAAAACTAAGCCAGGATTGGTACAGAACTGCCCTGAGCCTAATGTTATCGAAGCAGCGATCTGCGCGGCAAGTGCTTCTGCTTTTTGCTGAAGTATTTCCGGAAGAATCACTACAGGGTTCACGCTGCTCATTTCGGCATATACCGGAATCGGCGTGCGGCGTGCGGTAGTGGCAGTATGAAAAATGGACATGCCCGCTTTATATGATCCGGTGAAACCGATCGCCTTGATCAATTCGTTTTTGATCAGCTCTTGCGTATTGGCTATTTTATCAATCACCAGGTAAGAAAATACACCTGTGGGCATACCGGTTCTCTTTGCTGCATCCTGTATGGCCTTACCCACCAGTTCATTCGTGCCTAAATGTCCTTCGTGCGCTTTCACGATCACAGGATTGCCGGCGGCAAGCGCAGAAGCGGTATCGCCACCTGCTGTTGAAAAGGCGAAGGGGAAATTGCTGGCACCGAACACGAGTACAGGACCAACAGGCACAAGCATTTTCCGGATATCGGCACGGGGCAAGGGTTTGCGATCAGGCAAAGCGGGATCTATTACCGCTTCTACCCAGGAGCCTTCGCGCAGAATGCCGGCAAATAATTGCAACTGTCCCACTGTCCTCGCTCGCTCACCGATGAGCCTGGCTTCCGGTAAACCTGTTTCAAGCATGGCACGATTGATCAATACATCGCCCAGCAGCATGATCTCTTCACCTATAGCTTCCAGGAACAGGGCACGTTCTTCCGGCGTTGTTTGAGAATAAACCGGAAAAGCGCGGGATGCATTATTGGCAACTGCTTCAATTTCAGGAATGCCTGCACCCGTAAATTCATCTGTCAGTTCAGTTCCCAGGGCCGGGCCTCCCCCGGATGTTGGTCCGGGGCTGAAGGACCTCAAAATAGATTGCATATACCTTCAATTGGGGATTAAGCGTTTTGCAAAACAGGCAGGTTAAGATAATCAGGAAGCTGGGGCCTTGTTGCAATAGCCTTATTAATAATATCAAGAACACGCTTTCTTTCTTCTCCTACCAATGGCAGACGTGGAGCACGTACATACTCAGTGCTAAGCCCGGTTTGTACACCTGCCAGTTTTATATTCTGTACCAGTTTGGGATGAATGTCCAGTTCAAGAACAGGCATGAACCATTTGTAGATTTCCAGCGCCTCTTTATACATACCGGCTTTTGCGAGTTTATAGATGGCTACTGTTTCCGCAGGAAATGCATCCACCAGTCCGCCTACCACACCATCAGCACCCAGCATCAGTTCTTCCAGTATCAGGGTGTCTACACCGCAGAGCAGGCTGAATCTGTTGCCAAACCGGTTGCGCATGCGAACAACGTTCGTAACATCCCTGGTAGATTCTTTTACTGCCTGGATATTCGGCGTTTTTGCAAGCTGTTCAAACATCTCCGGAGTAACTTCGATCTTATAATCGATCGGGTTATTATAGACCATAATAGGCAGTGAAGTATTTTCTGCGATCGTTTTGAAATAAGTCACTGTTTCTGTTTCATCGGATCTATATCTCATCGGAGGCAGCACCATCAATGCATCTGCACCATTTGCTTCTGCATCCTGTGCAAGTTTGACAGCTACCCTGGTTGATTGCTCAGCAATATTCATCACAGTAGGTATGCGTCCTTTCAATACCTCTACACAAAACACCAGCAATTGGATCTTTTCTTCATATTCAAGTGTACTTGCTTCTCCTAATGACCCGCCCAGGATCACACCATCTATCCCTGCAGCCAGTTGCGCAGTAACATTTTTTTCAAACATGCTAAAGTCAATCGTGTCATTTGCAGCAAACGGTGTTAACATAGCAGGAAACACGCCTTCCCAGTTGATTCTACGCATAAATTCGTTTTTAATTGATAATGCGCAAAATTATGACCCAGTCCTTCAAGTTTATTTGAATAAAGTAGCCGATCATTTACAGATTTTAACTTCATATCCATAAATGACTCAGCAAAGCAGGGGTAAAGTCTTATATACCTTTATTTTACAGGAAGATCGGCCAGGTCTGTTCCCGAAAGCCTGATCTGATACGGCCATTGCTCATTATTCTCGTCTTTGCCAGACACTTCCCAATGTTCTTTTGGCGCTCCGCTTACTACCAGCCACAGGTATTCCGTATTGGCAGGCACTTTAAAACTGGCAGTTCCGTTTGCATCAGCATATTGTTTTCCATATTCGCGGCTGCCATCTTTCTTAACGGCCAGAAAACCATAACGCCAGCCTGCCTTATCGGTTTTAATAGCCCTGTAGCCTGCAGCGCCGGCCAATCCTTTAAAAGATAATTTTACTTTCGTACCTGCAGCCGGCACTTTCAATTTGATCCCATTGTAGCCATAGTTTTGCGGGCAATTGCTTTCTGCGATCCGGTACCAGCCATCTTCAACCGGTTGAAAGGAGGTAAAATGCTGGTTGGCATATTTCGCAGCCACTTTTTCGATCCGCTTCATATCCCAGGTGATAAACCGGCGGCTGGCATCAAAGATCTCATCATTGAATTGTTCCTGCGTCAGGCCATTTATCCTTTTATACGCTGTCACTACATCCTCTCCCTTTTGTGTGTTGCGCAATAACTTGCCAAAGAAATCTATCCCATGCTTATTTGACCAGTACTCGATCACATAAGGAGAATGATACATGTTCGTGGGATGCAGGAACGCAAAATGTGTTTTTTTCATGAAACTTACCAGGTGGTAATTTTCAAACGTCATCCATTCCGGGTAAACCTGCCATAACATATACTGGGCCGACATTTCCATGATCGCTCCACGCGGCCCTGTGCCATTATCACTTGCAGCGAGATACTGGAAAGCATGCCCTAATTCATGCGCAAGCGCTCCGTAAGGAGCTTTGCGCATTCTTACAGCAGGCGTCCATAAAATACCTACTTTATTTTCTTCACCACCTCCGAATGCAGTTTGTTCATCTCCACCGATCACGTAAAACAGTACCTTATATTTATCTGTCAGCGATTTGCCCTTTTCTACGACCTTCAGTTCATTTACATAAAACTGGTAGAACCGTTCGCATTCAACCAATGCTTCGTGAACATTGAACCGCTTCAAAGAATCCGGGTTTTTCATAGGGTCAGCACCGAATTCTTTAGCCCAGAAGATCACGATATTGTCTGATTCCACTTTACGGCTATAGCTGTATTCACTTGTATCGCTGTTATAGTTATTATTTTCCGGCACCCGCCACACTTTCGCCGGGATATAGGTTTCCTTACCCGGCGCAGTTTTGGGCGAATGCAGGGCTTTATCCCCGGTATGCCCTGAAGAGATCATCAAAAACAAAAGCGGTAGTATTATGCTACTTTTCATAATGGCATTGAATGATATTAATTATATCCCGGATTATTTACAAGCAAAGGGTTCTTATTCATTTCAGATCTTGAGATCGGCCATAAATAATATTCTTCCCTGAACACGCGGGTGCGGACAAGCTTGGACTGATAAGTGAAAGTGTTGCCGGTTTTAGTTACTGAAACACCCATTAATGGTTTATTCTCTGTAACAGAAGCGATCTTCCAGCGGCGCACATCATAAATGCGGTGGCTCTCAAAACAAAGCTCAACCCTTCTTTCCTGACGTATCCTGTCCTGCAATGCTGTTGAAGATTCAGTGACAGGAGGCATATTAACACTTGCCCGGTTCCGGATCATGTTCACATAATCCCTCGCCACACCATCATGCCCCAGGGCCTGCTCGCATTCTGCATAGTTAAGATACAGTTCGGCAAGACGGAAGATGATCAGGTTCTGGTTACTGCCTTCTTTGTTCATGTCAATGGTCTCACTCATATACTTCCTCCAGTGATAGCCTGTTTCTGTAGCGTTCCATCCCTGTGGACCTTGCGGGCTGTCTTTTCCACCTGCGAATACTTCCACTGCGGAACCTTTAAATACCGCTCCGTTGTAAAGGATATCAGCATAAAAACGCGGATCGCGGTTGATGTATGGATTAGCAGCATCATAGCCGGATGCAGCATCCGTGATAGGTTTGCCATTATTCATTTCAAAAGCATCCACCATGGCTTGTGAAGGTGTGTACACACTCCATCCGCCATAGCTGTTAGGCTGACATACGATATCGATACCACCACCAGGCACATTACTGAAATTATAAGCGAGTAACACTTCACTGTTATTCTTTTGCATAAAGATGTTCTTGTAATCAGCTCCCTGGTACAACTCGTATCCATTGCTTTCAGCGAAATCAATGGCTTCTTTTGCCGCAGTAGAAGCTGCCTGCCATTTGGCCTGATCGTTAGTAGGATTATGCAAAGCGCTGGCAGCATACAGCAGCATCCGGGATTTTAATGCTTTGGCTGCAACAGAAGTGGCACGTCCTGCATTCTCCGGATCATCTGCATAGCTGGCCGGCAAAAGGTCCACCGCTTTCGCTATATCATTCAATACAAAAGTGACACCTTCCTCAAATGTACTCCTGGCCACTTTAAAAGTAGTATCAGAAAGCCCATATACTTTTGAAACCAGCGGCACACCGCCGTAGTGACGGAGAAGATCAAAATATCCGTAAGCACGCAGGAAATAAATTTCCCCGGTCAGTCTTTTCTTTTTTGCTTCATTGGCCGGGCCCTGCGCAGGCACTTCATCAATTTTACTCAGGAAAATATTGCAGTTCCTTATCTGCTGGTAATTATTTGCCCAAAAATCATATACAGTATTATCAGGGCTCATCTGGCCGGTTTCAAGGGCTCTTTCATTGCCATAACTGTGTTTGGAATTGCCTTCATCGCAGGCGCCTGACATGAAGTAGGATTTTAATACTCCCGGAAATTCCATGAATGGAAGAATGGGATAACGGCTGTTGACAAAAGCCTGGACAAGATTGAGGTCTTTCCACAGATCTGCGTCCGAATAAGAGTCCAGCGGCTTTTTTTCCAGGAAATCTTTCTTGCACGAGCCGGCAGAAAGCATCAGGCATGCAAGCATTAATATAGAGATAAACTTCTTCATACAATTTTTTTAAGGGTTGTTCAATTAAAAACCAAGGTTGAGGCCGATCGTGTAAATACGGGTTTGCGGATAATACGCCCCGGTATATGCCACGGTTTCGGGATCATAGTGTTTCACTTTATCAATGCTGAACAAATTGAATCCATTGAGATAAACACGGAGATTGGTGATACCCATATTCTTTAGTCCTGGAGAATTAAATGTATAAGCCAGTTCTGCAGATTTTAATTTCAGGAAAGACATATCCTGCAGCCAGAAATCAGAAGCCCTGTTATTGATGCCGTAGGTTCTGTCGAACGAACCAGGCAGTGTTGCATCGGGGTTATCGGCTGTCCAACGGCCATCATACAACCATTTGGGAGGAATGAACTCACCGTTATTGGCTTGCGGAAGGATAACCTGTTTGGCTTTTGCCTGTCCCTGCCACAGCAGGTTTAATGACAATCCTTTGTAGTCGGCACCCATTCTGAAACCATAAACGATCAATGGCACGGGTGATTCATAGATCCGGACCTGATCATTCGCATTGATCACCCCGTCATTGTTGTAGTCAATGTATTTGATATCGCCGACCTTGCTGCCAGGTAATTTGGCGGCTTCCCGGTCCAGCTCTTCCTGTGTATTGAAGATCCCATCGGTTTTATATACCAACCAGGAACCCAGTTGATAGCCCTGGCGTTTTTGCCATTCTTTTACGTTAGGTGATTCATCAATAAATTCAATCGTGCTGCGTGTTTTGGTGAAGTTGCCGGAAACATAGTACGTGAAATCCTTTCCGATCGATCCTTTATGACCGAGGGTAAGTTCAATACCATGACGGTCCACACGCCCGATATTTTCATCAGGCAGGATCAGGCCTGCGGTAGCCGGGATGGAAGCATTGCGTGGTGCAAGCAGCTTGTCCCTGCGGGCTGTATAGTATTCCACGCTGAAATCAAGTTTACCTTTCAGTATGGAAGCTTCCAGTGCAATATTCTTCATCTTCTCTACTTCCCAGGTCACATCAGGGTTTGGAGCCACACCGGGCATTAAACCGGGAGCATAAACAGGGTTATCATCATTTCCCAGGAAATAAGTTTGGTAAGCAAACGGATCTGCTACTGTATAACGGGCAAGGTACTGGTATTGAGCGATCCGGTCATTGCCCAGCTGGCTGTAAGAGCCGCGCAGCTTCAGGAAGCTGACAAAGGGCAATGCTTTTTTAATGAACTCTTCTTCAGATGCCACCCAGCCCATTGAAATGCCAGGGAAGTTGCCATATTGCTTGCCGGGAGGGAAGTTGAAAGAGCCGTCTCTCCTGAATACGAATTCAGCAAGATATTTGTCTTTATAACTATAATTGACCCTGCCAAAGAAATTACGGCGGGCATTCTGATCAGCATCACTTCCATTAGTATTCCTGGTAGCATCATTGGTAAATGCAAACAATTGATCGATCTGGCTGCTCACCAGGCTGGAGCGGGAAGCATTGATGCCTTCATTATAATAATCGCTTTGCTCTACGGCTACAAATGTATTGATGCGGTGATCGCCAAAGCGTTTTTCATAGTTCAGCTTCAGGTGATAAGTTTTCAGCAAACTGCTTCCGTAATTCTGTGAAATGGAAGGATCACTAAGCAATATATCACTTACATTATTATATTCTTTATTGGTGCTGTCATATCTGTACAGGTCGAAAGGTTTTGAGAATGATTTGCCATTATAGAATGCAAAATCATGTGCAGCAAAACCGGACAATGACAATCCCTGGGTAATAAAAGGAAGTTTAAGTTCAAAAGAAGCTAAGGTCTGTATGGAATTATTAACTGCTTTCCTGTATCCATCATAGCCTTGTGCCAGTTGCAGGGGGTTAGGGCCTTCAATACCGGCCACAGGCAATCCATTAGGATAAAAAGGTGAAAGGCCCGGATAGCTGCCCAGTATGGAAAGGAATATATAATCCGAACCGGCTGGTGCATATTTCCGGTATTCGTTGCGGCCAACAACATCAAGCGACAGTTTGAGCAGCTTGGTAACCTGCGCATCTATATTCATGCGGAGGTTATACTGCCTGTAGTTGGTAGCCGATTTCCTGTAAAACGCATCCTGGTAAGTGTATCCGCCCGACATAAAATATTTTACCCTGTCTGAACCACCGGAAACAGAAAGCGAATGCTGGGTTTGAGGAGTTAGGGGTTTCAGCACTTCATCATACCAGTCAGTATTGGGATAGTTAAGCGGATCGGATCCGTCTTTATATTTTTGGATCTGCTCCGGTGAAAATGTAGGAGAGCCGGCATTCTGACGCGCATCTTTCTCATTTCTGAAAAGAGCGTATTCATAGGAGCTTACCAGTTTAGGAACACGGGTAGGTTGCGATAAGCCAAAATTTGCATCATAGTTGATGGTAGGTTTACCGCTTTTACCTCTTTTTGTGGTAACGAGTATAACGCCATTGGCAGCCTGCGCTCCATAGATAGCAGCAGAAGCATCTTTCAGTATACTGATGCTTTCAATATCATTAGGGTTTAATCTTTCAAAACCGCTCCGGTTGGCCACACCATCAATAACGAATAAGGGACTGGCATTTCCTGTGGTTCCGGCACCCCTGATCAAAATGGAGGAACCGTCTGCACCCGGTTCCCCACTCCTGTTGTTGGCAATAACGCCCGGCATGCGACCGGCAAGTGAATTGGAAATATTTACAGAGCTGCTTTGCTTTATCTCATCGGTATTGATCTGGGTAACAGAACCGGTAAGCGTAGCCTTTTTCTGTTTTCCATAACCAACAACAATTACTTCATCCAGCGATTTATCAACCGTACTCAACCGGATATTCAATGCTGCTGTGGAACTGTTAATGTTAACTTCCTTATCAGCATATCCTACATTAGTAAAGACCAGGATACCGCTGTTCTTTACAGGCACCATAATAGTGAAGCTTCCTTCTGCATTGGTGATGGTGCTGATAAAGCTTTCTTTCAGTTGCACAGTTACGCCCTGCATGGGTTTGCCGTCATCAGCACTCACCTGGCCGGTGATCTTCAACTGGGCAGGTTGTGATTGGGCATTGATCTGTAACAGAAATGAAAAAATCAGCAGGAAACAGACGGAGAATTTCCGCATAAAGAGGTTCAGGCAAAGCAATAGAGTGCCACCCTTCCATTTTGACAATGGTAGTCGCATAAGCAGTTTGATTAGGTAGTTAATAATGTAGAGGCATATAATGCAGAACAATCAATATTATCCCGGATTATTAATGCATCAATAATAATTGTCTAATTGACTAATTAAAATTACATTTTTAGACTTCACACCTGCTTTACATATTTTAACTGATTGCAGACTGATTTTATCTAAAATCAATACTGCTTATTTCCAGGGAAGCATGTTACGCTCATTATGTTAATCGGCTAAGGTGAGCCGGAAAGATCATAACCATTCCACAAAAACAAAATGTCCTGTTCTTTTATTCCTTTTAAAGATCGACCTTGTTAAAGGCATCTGCCTGATTCTGTTTACAAAGGAGATATTATCATGAAACGCATTTATTAAATTTTTCTTCGTAACATCATGAACAGGACTTGACAAGGTGGAGCTGAAATAATAAAACGTGCGGGTTCCTTCTCCAACTCCATTACCAGGGATTTCATAAATACATACTTTACCGGTATAGTCTACCTGGTAACATTCACCATTGCATACCCTCCAGTCTATACCATTCTTGCGGTACCCCCATATATCATCCAAAAAGAACTTCTGTTCCATGGTATCTCTTTTTACAATAAGATAATCCCGCTTATTATCAATCAATTTATATCGTTTTTCCCTGTTAAACCCGCTTGTAATCTTGTGCAGCACATAATCTGAATCTTTCAGGTAAACGCCATTATCCGGGAACGCCGGTTTATTATCCTGCGCATATGATGCAGAGCATATTAATACCAGCGTAATAATTAAAACACTTTTCATATCTGACTATTTAACTGTAATGCTGACTGGTGGATACTCCGGTCAGCTATTATTATTTGATCTCTGTACCTTCCTTTATTTCATCAGTCGCGTGCAACAGCACTTCATCTCCATCTGCCAGTTCGCCAAACACCTCAGTAGAATCTTTTGCACGAAGCCCTTCCTGGATAACAACAAATTTTGCTTTACCATTCCTGATGGCAATCACATACTGACGTTCAGTTGACCGCACTATTGCGTTGTTGGGAATAAGTAGTGATTTTGATTCAGACAGTAAGGGAATTTTCACTTCAGCATACATCCCCGGCTTCAATTGCTGATCCTTATTGCTGATATCGATCTCGATAGCTTCCGACCGCATATTCGTCAGCGTATTGGCAGACCGGCTGATCGTTGCCTTATGTTCACGGCCTGGAATTGCCGTAAAGACAAATAATACCGGGCTCCTCAAATCCACTTTATCTACGTATGCTTCCGGTATATAAACCTCCAGTCTTAGTTTCTCCAGGTATTGCAACACCAGCATCGGTTGATCATTTGATTTACTTCCAGGCCCTACCAGGGCACCGGATGAAACATTTCTTTGCACGATCACACCATTGAATGGGGCCGTGATTGTAAGATAGCTCTCGATATTGCTCATGGATTCAACATTCGACTTTTCAGACATCACGATAGCGTCATCAGCTTTCATGCGTGACAGGGCGATATCCAGGTCCAGCGGCGCTACTGCCCCAGCCTCCTTTGCTGCTTCTTTCAGCCTCCTGTACTTTTCTTTGCTGGCCGCTGCATTCTCCTGCGCATGCACAAATTTTGACATGGCGGATTGCAGCTGTGAGCGTAATTCCGGCGCTTCCAGCGTTACCAGCACCTGTCCTTTTCTTACTACCGTACCCCTATCCACTAAAACATCCTTCACAAACCCATTTACTTTACCATAAATATTGACTTCTTCAAACGGCTTAAGCTGACCAGGCAATCTTACATAACTGGCCAGTGGCTGCTCTACCACTTTACCGATCTCATACTTGCTCTCGCTGGAAGCGGTTGCTTTTTTGGAAAGCTCTACTGGCTTTTGATCATTATTGCAAGCAGAGAGCAGTATAACGGAGGCAGCAATAAATAAAACGATATATTTCATGATATGCTTTTTATTGATCAGTTGGAAAGTTCTTTTTCGTTTTCATCGGGCAAAAGGGAAACAGTATGAAGCTTCGCCTTGCGTTGGGTCCATGCAAATACATGAGGCAATATGAACAATGCAGCCAGCGTGGAAGCTGCAAGTCCGCCGATCACTGCCCGCCCAAGCGGCGCTGATTGCTCGCCTGCCTCTCCCATCCCCAAAGCCATGGGTACCATGCCGGCGATCATGGCAAAGCTTGTCATCAGGATGGGCCGCAACCTTATAGAAGCACTCATCACCGAAGCTTTTGTAGCATCCCGGTAATTCAACCGCAGGCTTTCTGCATTCGTTACGATCAGGATGGCATTGGCAACCGATACACCGGCAGACATGATCATGCCCATATACGATTGAAGATTGAGCGTGGAACCCGTAGCAAGCAACAGGATCAGGGAGCCTGCTATCACGGCAGGGACCGTTGACAATACCGTAAGTGAAAGCTTGAATGATTGATAATTGGCCGCCAGTAAAAGAAACATCACCAGTATCGCAAATAATAATCCTGTTTGCAAACTGCTCAGCGTTTCAATCAACAGGCTGGACATTCCTTTGATCTCCACCTTCATTCCTTTGGGTGGCGCATCCAGGTCTTTTAATGCATGTTCTATTGCAGTGGTGGCGGCGCCCAGGTCTTTCTTATGAATATTGGCACTCACCGTCAAAAACCGCCTTGGGCCGCTGCGGTCATATTCACCCGGAACATAACTGGTATTAAAAGTGGCAATATCACCCAAAACAGGGCTTGACTGCCCCTTCACCAAAGGGATTTCCCGGAGTTCATCCATCGTATTCATTACATATTCCGGTACCTGTACCTGCACCTGGTAGGTATATGCTTTCGTTTCATCCAGCCACTGGTTCTTTTCAGTAAACCGGCTCGATGAAGTGCTGGCTGTAACCGACCGGGCAATATCCTGAACATTCAATCCTAACTGGGCAGCTTTAATACGGTCAATACTGATGGTAACAACCGGGAACTTCAACGGCTGTGCGATCTGAACATCCCGTAAAAACGGAATAGCGCTGAACTTTGTCACCACCTTGTGGGCATAATCTTCAATTTCTTTGATATCCTTGCCAGCCACACGCACTTCAATCGGCGTGGAAGCCCCCTGGCTCATGATCTTTTCTGTAAGATCGATCGGTTCAAAACTAATGCGAAGCCCCGGCAGGCTATGACTGATATTTTTACGTAATGCTTCTTTCAGTTCGTCCGTATTTACATGATAATCGCGGTTCAGATTGACCTGTATCACGGCTTCATGCGTGCCGGTATTGAAGATATAGAGGTTGCTCGATCCATAACTGCTTGGTATCAGTCCCACATACGTAGAGCTTATGGATACATTATGATTGACGGTGGTATCAATTATTTTAAGCACCTGTCTCACTTTATCCTCTGTCCGTTCAAGCCTTGTTCCATCCGGTTCTTTGATCCGTACCTGGAATTGCCCGTTATTGATCTTTGGCATCATGTCCTTGC
Organism: Sphingobacteriales bacterium 44-61; assembly: GCA_001898405.1. GTDB lineage: Bacteria > Bacteroidota > Bacteroidia > Chitinophagales > Chitinophagaceae > Terrimonas_A. Next base: position 478,010 of record MKTW01000011.1, on the reverse strand, counting down.
CTATGGATAAAAAGCAGGCAGCCGCCAATCCAACAGCAATTATAAAGTAGAGCGGCAGTATCCACTTTTTCCTGGGCATGTTCTTTTGAAGAACATTCATGTAACCTATTTTAATCCTCTCAAAAAAATCGTTTTTACCCGGCTCTTTTAATTCTTCCTTCAAATGCTTGTTCACCTGTTTTACTTCTGCCGGGTCCAGTGCCTGTCCTGCATGAGCATGCAGTGCGCCATGATGATACTGGTATTTATCTGCTTTGATCATCCAGTTGGAAAGTATCGGAACAATCGTGAGCGCAGCGATATAGGAAACGATCATCGTAAACCCGATCGATAAGGAAAGCGGCAGGAACATAGCTTTAGGAACACCTGTCATCAGGAAAGATGGAGCAAAAACGGCGAGGATACACAACAGGATCAGCAAGAGCGGAAAAGCGACTTCTCTGCACGCATCGAAAATAGCCAGCCGCTTGTTCTTTCCCATTTCGAGATGCTGGTGTATGTTTTCAATCGTTACAGTCGACTGATCAACCAGGATGCCAATTGCCAGGGCAAGTCCGCTAAGCGTCATAATATTGATCGTTTGCCCGAACAGGCCAAGCAGCAATAAGCCAATAAGAATGGATACAGGAATGGTGATGATCACAATAAGGCTGCTGCGCAGGTCGCGCAGGAATAACAATACCATCAGCCCGGTAAGCAAGGCGCCCAGCAGGCCTTCAGAAATAAGGCTTTTAACTGCGTTAACTACAAACACAGACTGATCAAACTCATAGGTAAGGTTTACATCATCCGGCAGCAGGCCCTGCATTTCCGGTAATTTTTTCTTCAGGCTCTTAACAACCTCCCAGGTAGAAGCATCTGCTGTTTTTACAACGGGAATATATATTGAACGCTTACCATTTATCAATGCATAATCAACCGTGATATCAGCCGCATCCGCAACCCTTGCAATATCCTTGATCAATACAGGCACACCATTCTTCGACACAACAGGTATATCACCAAAACCATCCACATCTTTTATCAGGGTATTGATCGTTGTCAGGTACATTGAATTGTCCAGGCGCAGGTTTCCTGACGGCGACATCACATTGAATTTTGCCAATGCACTCACCACTTCATCAGCAGTAAGATTATAACTTCTCAGTTTATTCGGATCAACATTGATCGTGATCGCCCTTGAATTGGCACCAAACGGAGGAGGTGCGGAAAGCCCGGGAATGGAGGCAAATGCAGGCCGCACCCGGGTAGCAGCCAGGTCATATATTTCTTTAAGACTGCGGGACTTCCCGGAGATCACCAATTGACCAACCGGCAGCGATGATGCGTCGAACCTTACCACCTGGGGCGGCAAAGCACCCGGTGGAAAGAATTTCATTGCCCTGTTGACCTGCAAAGCCACTTGCGCAGATGCTTCTGCCATATCTGTATTTTCATAGAAACTCAACTTAAGCATGGTCAGCCCCTGTATATTTTTGGCAGTAATATTTTTTATACCATTTACATACAGGAACTGGTCCTGCAACCTTGTAGAGAAGAATCCCTCCATTTGCTGGGCAGACATGCCTCCATAAGATTCGATAACATAAATAGTAGGCAGGTTCAATTTGGGGAAAATATCTATCGGTATTTTCAATGCGGTCAGTACGGAAAACAATAAAAGGCTGCCTGTGATAACCATTGTAGCAATAGGTCTTTTCAGGGCCGATGAGACTAATGACATGTTTATCTTATTTTAATGCATTTAAAAGAGCATCCACCTGGTTTTCATTCACTGCTTTTTGAAGCAGCGCTTTGCAATAGCTGTAGTTGGCATTTGTAAAATCCGTTTCAGCACGGTAAAGGATGCTTAATGCAGCATTGAGGTCTACGATATTGGTAAGGCCATTTTTATAAAGTGAAAGCTTTTGCCGGTAAGCTGCCTGTGCTGCTTCCAGTTGATGCGGTATTTCCTGCAACCGCTCCTGTGCTATCTGCAATGCTGCATTAGCTTGTTCTATGCTTAGGCTCAGTAAAGAAGTTTGCTCTTCCAGCTCTTTAGCTACATAATTTGTATTGGCCTTCTGTGTATTTAATTGCAGTCTTTTTCTTTTCGCATCAAAAATATTGTAGGTAACCCCAACGCCGACCAGGTAATTGCCTCTTTCAAAACCAAGTCCTTTAGAGAGGTCCCTGAATTCATCTGCAGCGCTGATGCTGGAGCCGCGAGCCCATAATGCAGCCTGTACAGATACTTTGGGGTTATAGGTTTTCCTGATCAATTCTTCCCTGACCAGGCTGTTATTATAGGCAGACCGGTAAAAATTAATGGCAGGGTGGGCCAATGTATCCAGTTCCTGCAGTTGACCATCAGTATAATACTGTGCCAGTTGCGCTGCAAAACTGGTATCTGGCTGTATTTCATCCGGCCTCAGGCCGCTGATAGCCGATAGTGATAATTGTACCTGCCTGAACTGGCTGGTAAGCTCCAGGTAATTCAATCTTGATTTGGATAGTTCCGCTTCTGCAATGCTGGTATCAACTCCCGCGATAATACCGCTTCTTGCCAGCGATTGGATAGATTGCCGGATCTCTTTATTGCGATCGATATTCAGTGATTGAATATTGAGAAGATTCTGCAATCTTAACAATTGGAGATAATTGCTGATAGTATATGCCTGCATCTCATATTTGCTTCTGGCAAATCTTGCACGCTCTACTTCAACATCAGCATGGGCTGCCTTCTTTTCTGCATCGAACTTTCCAAAATTATAAACCTCCCAGTCAAACCCTGCGATACCCAGATCGCCAAGGGCAGCGCTGGCATTCCCTTCTACCCTCACTCTCGAATTTCCGGGTACAATGCCGTTAGCAAAATATCCTCCCGGCAAATTATTGTTTGTCCCTGCATCTACCTGGTAATTCAGGCGAAGCGATGGAAGCCGGCCGGCTTTTGTTGCCACTTCCTGCGCCTCCCTGATAGTGATGGCAACAGAATCTGTTTGCAAGGAAGGAGAGTAATGACTGACGGCGGATAAAAGATCTTTAAGGGGAAGGCTTTTTACCTGTCCTTTAGCAGACAGGCAAAGAGACAGCAATAGCGCAAACGCACTAGTGCAGCGATAGCTGATGAACATATCAATAAATTAGATTTACGCCTTGCCGGAAGCAGGCGGTTTACAGCATTCCGCAGAATGCCGGTGATCAGGGTTAAAAGCAGTGATGGAGAGGTTTAAGCAGCAAAAGGAGGACCGCGCTGATCCTGGATATGATAATGCCGTTTTATAATAGGCGAGGCAATATCTCTTCTATAATTGGTAGCAATAACAAATCCCTCTCTTTCGGAAAGGATAACAGAAGGAGCCAGTAAAGGGCAGTTGGTAGGAAAATACCGTTTGTTCAGATGTCCCTGAAACTTTACGGCCCCATCTCTTTCATTAAGGATGGATGCTGATTGGGCCTTTGTTTCGCCGGTACTGGTAAGTTCCGGTTGAATAGCCATAGGGTCTGAAGGAACAACAGCATACCTGAAATGGAGCTGTACAGCAAAAAAAGCGGCATACAGGCACCAGAGCAATAGCTGATGAAGAAATGATTTTCCCGGAACGACCCTTCGCATAGCGATAAAAGTATTAAAAAATCGGATTCGGATTTTGAAATTTACGATACATTAACGTATCTCAACATATACCGGCACACTTTCAACTGTTGAAAAGATGACAATGATCATATTGTATATCTATTTTCATCAGCTGTGCAGAAACGGACAATTGTTAGCTTTTCACAAAATATCGTTATGTCCACTGTTGTCACCGTCACTTTCAGTCCCTGCGTCGACAAAACAATTTTTATTGAGCAACTAATCCCCGACCGGAAACTGAAGTGTGGTCATGTACAACTCGATCCCGGAGGAGGTGGTGTTAATATTGCACGGGTACTTCGTCGTTTCAATATTGATGCAACAGCAATATTCCCTTCTGGCAGCTATACGGGAAAATTTCTGGAAGAGATGCTGCTTACCGAAAAAGTCCCTTTCCTTACTGTAGCCACACAGATCCAAACGCGGGAGAACATTGTGATTGCTGAAACATCATCCGGCAAACAGTACAGACTTGGTATGACCGCGGTTCCTGTCACCTCATCACAATCTGAAAAACTGATAAAACTGATTGAAGACATCCCATCACTGGAATTCCTGGTTGTAAGCGGGAGTTTGCCCGATAATATCGATGTAAATATGATGTCCCGCTTATCCATCATTGCGGAAAAAAAGAAAGCGAAGTTTATCGTTGATACAAAAGGAAAGCCATTGCAGCAGGCCATCCGGTCTGGCGTGTTCCTGGTCAAACCCAATCTGGGTGAACTGGCAGCTCTGGCCGGCACATCTTTTATCCAGGACAATGAAATTGAAGCAACTGCCCGGCAGATCATGGCTTCGGGCAAATGTGAAGCCATGATCATATCAATGGGTGAGCGGGGGGCCATGTTAGTAACAGCCGGTCACTCAGAGATGGTCATCGCTCCTCCGGTAAAACGTAAAAGCACAGTTGGTGCAGGAGACAGCATGGTAGCAGGCATCCTATTGGGGCTTACAAGAAATTATACTCTTACTGAAGCATTACGACTGGGCGTAGCCTGCGGAACAGCCGCGACACTGAATGAAGGAAGCAGGCTTTGCGAACCACAGGATGTACAGGAGCTCCTGAAACAAATCCCGCAACGATCTAATTTGTAAGAGATCCGCTGCTGCCGGAGTCTTCATAACGGCCGGTCATATCATCGACCCTGATCCGGAAAAAAATGCCTTGAATATCTTCGGTGTCAGGATCAACAAAAGGCCACTCCGTATTGATCTGCATTTTTTCTGTCGGGACCATGGGAAATTGACGCGCATTCAAAATGGACAAAGCATTCCATTTTTCTGCATGGTCTTTTAATTCTTCAAACTCTCCCCAGCATATCACGCTTTGCCAGTTGGAAAAATCTTTAGTATTGTCTACCTGAAAACATACCCGGGGCTCCTGGCGGAGTATGGAAATCTTTAACCCTTCCGCTGTATGACAATAGATATAACCGTCTTTATAAGCATAGCTGATAGGAACAACATAAGTTGTTCCATTCGCATGACAGCCCAGCCTGCCTACTAGCTGTCTGCCAAGTAATTCCTCCATTTGCCGTGAATCAAGTTTTCCGAACATAACGATGTTTTGTTCAAAGAAATGGATTTTAGCTACAATAATAGATGACTACAGTCATTCCGCTGTCTGATCTGTACCCGAAGGAGTGTGTTGCCAGGCAGTGACGAATATCACGGACAGATCTGATACCCATCAATAAACTACAATTGCACAACAATTAACTTGATACTCATTTTACAACATCAGATCTCTATTTATTGATCCATTTATAACTGATACTATATGAATAATAACATTCTGTCATTTGCTGAAATTTCAATCAACGATGTAGCCATTGTTGGCGGCAAGAATGCTTCCCTCGGAGAAATGTATGCCCATCTTTCCGGCAAAGGTGTTACCGTTCCTGAAGGGTTTGCTGTAACAGCACAGGCATTTAACCGGTTCCTTGCAGCTAATTCGCTGCAGCAGCCGTTACATCAGCTTATGCAAAAACTGGAACGTCCTTCGTTTCAAAACCTTACATCGATCGGTGCAGCAGCAAGAAAACTGATACTGGAAGCTAAACTCCCGGATGACCTTATCCAATCGGTACTCAATGCATATCATCATCTTGACAAGAACAACCTCAGCACGGTGGCCGTGCGCAGCAGCGCCACAGCGGAAGACCTGCCGCAGGCAAGCTTTGCAGGGCAACATGAATCCTATCTCAACATTACGGGTGAGCAGAATGTGCTGAAGGCAGTGCAGCAATGCTTTGCTTCCCTTTATACAGACAGGGCCATTAAATACAGGGAAGACAATGGCTTTGCCCATGAAAAAGTTGCACTTTCTGTCGGTATTCAAAAAATGGTAAGAAGTGATCTTGCCTGTTCAGGTGTCGCCTTCACGCTTGAACCCGAATCAGGATTTCCCGATGTGATCTCAATCAGCGGAGTATGGGGCCTTGGTGAAAACATTGTGCAGGGGGTTGTCAATCCAGACGAGTATCTTGTATTCAAACCAACCCTGCGAAATAAACAGAAAGCACTCATCCAGAAAAAGCTTGGCGAAAAAGCATTGACGATGATCTATAAACAGGCTGCCGGTCCTGATGATCCAATATCCACTGTCAATATTGAAACACCGGAAGAGAAGAGGGCTGCCTTTACCCTTAGCGAAGAAGAGATTTACCTGCTGGCCAACTGGTGCCTGATAATTGAAGATCACTATGGAAAACCCATGGATATTGAATGGGCAAAAGATGGCATTTCAGGCGCCCTGTTCATTGTTCAGGCAAGGCCGGAAACCGTACATTCCAACCAGGACCCTCACCATATTACTGAATATAAACTTCTTCAAAAAGGCCGGGCGATCGTGGAAGGCAATGCTGTTGGAGAAAAGATCGCGACAGGTATTGCACGGGTGATCCTGTCGCCGGCCGATGCTGATAAAATAAATGCGGGCGAAATACTTGTAACCAGCATTACCAGTCCTGACTGGGACCCGGTACTGAAAAGAACGGCAGCGATTATTACTGATAAAGGCGGGAGAACCAGCCATGCTTCTATAGTTGCCCGTGAATTGGGTGTGCCGGCATTGGTCGGGTGCAGTAATGCAACCTCTTTAATAAAGGATGGTGATATTATCACTGTATGCTGCAGTGAAGGAAAAACAGGCCATGTATATGAAGGGGCTCTCTCCTACTCCACCAATGATATTGATCTGGCAGGCATCACCAGGCCGGCAGCTACAGAAGCTATGATGATCCTTGGCGATCCGGACCAGGCATTCAAACTCTCCTTTTATCCCAATGACGGGATTGGCCTGATGCGTATGGAATTCATCATCACGCATGCGATCCGGGTCCACCCCATGGCATTGGTCCGCTATGATCAGTTGCAGGATGAAGAGGTCCGGAAAAAGCTGGCCAAACTGACAACTGGCTACAGCGATAAAAAAGAATATTTCGTTGACAAGCTTTCGCAGGGCATTGCAACAATTGCCGCAGCTTTTTATCCTAAAGATGTGATCGTCCGGACAAGTGATTTCAAAACGAATGAATATGCAAACCTAACCGGTGGCGCAGCATTTGAACTCAAAGAAGAAAACCCAATGCTTGGCTTCAGAGGAGCATCCCGTTATTACAGCGAATATTACCGGGAAGGATTTGAGCTGGAATGTGCAGCCATCAAGCGGGTGCGTGAAGAAATGGGTTTGACGAACGTAAAAGTAATGATCCCATTCTGCCGTACGCTTGACGAGGCAAAACAAGTGATCTCTACCATGCGTGTGTATGGATTGAACAGGAATGTTGACAATACCCTCGAGATCTATATGATGGTGGAAATACCGTCCAATGTATTACTGGCAGAAGAATTTGCCACTATGTTTGATGGATTTTCCATAGGCTCCAATGATCTTACACAACTTGTACTGGGAGTGGACAGGGATTCAGCGATCATCAATCATATTTTCAATGAGCAGGACCCTGCTGTAAAACAGATGATCGCCAGTGTGATACAGAAAGCAAAACATGCAGGAATTAAGATCGGGTTATGCGGACAGGCACCCAGCGATATGCCTGCTTTTGCACAGTTTCTCGTAGAAGAAGGGATTTCAAGTATCTCTTTCAATCCTGATGCACTTTTAAAGGGGATCGAAAATATAAAGACAGCAGAAAATCAGTTGGTCGTAAAATCCTGACCGGTTATTGCGCCTATCAGAACATATTAATGATGATATAAGAGTTCGTAATATTCTTTCATCATTCTTTTACTGTCAAAAGCAGGGCTGACATCCTTCATCCCCTGCTCTGTCATGGCTATCCATTTATCCGGTGCATCATAATACAACGGTATGACTTCCTTTTCCAGCAGGTCATACAAGGTATTGGCATCCCGTTCATCCTGCTCATGGTCCTGCAGCATTGGATCCGCCGGCGGAATAACAAAGCTGTTGATCTTATCCCTTGCAAATTCAGGGAACCATCCATCGGGCATAGATACGTTCAGAGCTCCGTTCATAGCTGCAGACATTCCACTGGTCCCAGACGCTTCATGGCCCATCCTGGGAACATTGAGCCAGATATCAGCTCCGCCCTTCAGCAACCTGGACTGTTTCATTTCATAACCAACCAGCACAGAGCAATTCGTAAATGTTTTGCAGATATTGACGATCCTGTTAAATAATGCGATCGCCGGGAAATCCATTGGGTAAGGCTTTCCTGACCAGATAAGTTGTACGGGTCGTATACTATTGCTGACGATATGCTTAAACCGGTCCATATTGGACAATAGCAATTCCGCTCTTTTATAGTTGGCAAAACGTTTGGCAAATACGATAGTACAGACATCCGGATCATACATTTCTCCGGTTTGATCTGCCACTTCTTCAAATAAAAGTTTCTTTGCCTCCTTTTTTCTGTACATGAATGCAGCCTGATCATTATTGGCAACAGCTCCGTACATCTGTTCATCATGCCAGTATGCAAAATCCTGCGCATTAGTGATGGATATGATCTTGCAGGCTCCCGGAACAGTATTCCACCAATGCTGTAACACTGTTGCATGTATCCTGGAAACTCCATTGGCGATACCCGCCATCTGCAATGCTGCGGATGTATTATCCAGCATTTCGTTATCTGTTTGTATGAGCCGTTTAACTTCAGCCGGATCAATTGATCCGAAAAATCCCATCTTAGCCAACAGCGATACGGAATTCTTTTCATTGCCGCCGGCTTCGCAGGTATGATTAGTAAAAACCAACCTTCGTTTCACCTCTTCCAGGCTTCCATACTTACTATATAAATAAAAGGCAAGTGGCATCCCATGCGATTCATTCAAATGATACACGTCAGGCTGCCAATTAAGTGTTTCCAGCAGCCGGGCACCACCCTGCCCTAACAGGATGGCTGCAGCTATTTTTGACTCGGGATTTGAATCATATAATTTATGGCAGATCGTCCTCGACAGGTAATCGTTTTCAGGAATGTCTGTGCTCAGGAAAAAAACAGGCGCCGTGTTAAACACTTCAGGCGGAAGATAGTACGCTGTCACAAATACTTCATGTCCCGACACCCGGATAGTAAAACGCATATCGGTTTTCTCCAGGAAGCCGTACACTTTTTCCTGGAAGAGGACATCCATTGTCTGATCCTGTTTTCTGACCTGGTCATAATAACCAAACTTCCAAAGTATTCCAATACCGATCACAGCCTGCTTTAAGGCAAACGCACCACGCATTTGTGAGCCCGCCAGATACCCAAGACCTCCTGCATAAGTTTTCAACGGCTGATGTATGCCAAACTCCATGCAGAAATAAGCGACCTTTTTGGAATAAGCAGGATCGACAGCATATGGGAACCGAAAGGGAACATCCATCGGAAAAATTATTAGTTCGTTTAGTTTTCACCCGGCCTGTATCCGGGCCACTTTAATATACCGGCTGGATTGCTGTATCGCTCTTCGAAATATAAACACCGGGCTGTTCATGACGGAACCGTTTGGCGATCATCCGGTCAAGATATTCGCGGTGTTGCGGATGTGCAATACTCTGCAATGCCATAGCACGTTGCCGGAGATTCTTTCCATAAAGGTTCACCATGCCGTATTCGGTGACCACCCAGTGTATATGACCACGTGTAGTAACCACACCTGCCCCTTCCTTTAAAAAAGGGACGATCCTTGAAAGCCCTTTTGATGTAATGGAAGGCAAAGCAATGATCGGTTTTCCTCTTTCGGACAATGCAGCGCCCTGCATAAAATCCATCTGACCGCCTATCCCGGAATACTGATAAGTACCGATCGAGTCAGCGCATACCTGGCCGGTCAGGTCCACCTCTATAGCACTGTTGATCGCTGTAACTTTTGGATTCTGCCTGATCACACTGATATCGTTCACATAACTGATGTCCATAACTTTAATGGATGGGTTATCATCCACAAAGTCATACAAACGGCGTGTACCTGTCAGGAAGCTGGTAACAGACTGTCCCGGACTGTTCTTTTTAAACCTGTTGTTGATAATACTCTTTTCGATAAGATCGATCACTCCATCGCTCATCATCTCCGTATGAAGTCCAAGATCCTTGTGGCCATAAAGGTTTTTCAAAACCTGGTCAGGTATTGACCCAATACCCAACTGCAGAGTTGCGCCATCCTCAACAAGACTGGCCACATTTTGACCGATCTTTTCACTGATAACCGATGCTGCTGAAGAATAATCCAGTTCAGGCAGTTCTGTATCGCATTTCACCAGCGTATTGATCTTGCTTACATGCACAAAACCATCCCCCGCTGTCCGTGGCATACGGTTGTTTACCTGTGCGATCACAAAAGCTGCAGTTTCCACTGCAGCCAGCGCAATATCAACTGAAGTGCCTAATGAACAGTAACCATGTGCATCCGGCGGTGATACCTGTATAAGTGCAACATCAATAGGAAAAATCCTATTTCTGAAGAGCCCTGGTATCTGGCTAAGAAACAAAGGCACATAATCGCCATAAGAACTGTTGGCTACCGCCCGTGTATTGGCGCTCACGAACAGGGCGTTGAAAAAGAAACTTTCCCTGACTACCGGTTCATTGAAATTATTATCGCCGAGGTTGGTAATACTGACCAGTTCAACATTTTTCAGTTCCCTGTACCTGGCCTGCATGGCTTTGATCAGCACAGTTGGCGTTGCAGCACTTCCATGCAGGAAAACACGGTCGCCTGACTTTATCACTTTCACAGCATCTTCAGCGGTCTGATATGTATACATTGATATAAAAATTTATCGGTTCTGGTTTCTTTTTATGCGCAGTTTCCACCACGAAACAAGAAAATGGATCAACAGCACACTTCCCCAAACAATGGAGATAACAATTAGCCATTCAGGTCCCCAGATATCCCGTTCAATGTATTGCACAAGCCATAAAATGGGCAACACAACAAGAAATATGGAAAGATGTGTATTGAACCGGAGGAATATCTGTAGGTAGCTGAAAATGGACCTGTTTGCCGCTTTCATATTTATTGAATTAAAGTGAATAAGGAATTAAATTTATAAGGCGTGCTGATACAGCATTTCTTCCAGGTGCTGATACAGGTCGGCCAGGTTTTCTTCTTTAACGCCATCATAGCCTGCAAGCATTTTATGGCCATTCACTTTACCTGCAAAAAGCGCACCCATGCGCAGCATAAACCTGTCTTTGCGTAAAAGTTTATTATAGACCAGGCGGCCGTCAAGATAATAGACATCGCATTTCTCCGCAATAAAGTCAGGAAGGGAAGACCTTACATATTGCCGGAGTTTTTCGGTTTGATCTTTTGGCGTACCACTCACTACAAATAATACCAACTTTTTGCCCCGCAAAGTAGCAGAATGCTGCTTAACCCAATTCGAGATCTCCAGTTTCCCGATATAGACGCTCGATCCCATTACCACCAGTTCTGTATCTTTCAGTTGCTCTTCACCGCATGCAGTCGCAGTTAACAGGTTGAGAGCAAATTTTTGATGCAGCCATTCGGCATATTGCTGAGTGGCGCCATATCTTCCTTGATAAACGATCAGGCTTTTCATATAAGAAGAGTTTAGTTATTTTTTCTTTGTTTTTCTTATCAGGTAAATGATCCGCCACAGGTGCAGCACCAGCGCAATACACCAAAGAACGATCACATACACGACCCAGTCGGGAACAAAAGGCTTGCGTGTCAGCTTCCAGACAAGCCATACGCCAAGCACGATCAGGGCAAAACTGGAAATTTCGAAACGGAACTGTCTCCAGTTTTTCAATATTCTTTGATATAGAGATTCGTTTTGCATGGCTTAAAATTCATAATCTATTATCAGTAACAAGGGGCGGATCCACACATGATTTAATGCCGGGGTACTTATTTAAATGCAAAAACCCTGCTATCCCTTTTGCTCTTACAGTTTTAACGAATAAAATCAATTGCTCCCGGAAATAAGGATCAGGCAACATCCAGTCATGACATAAGATAACTACATGCCCCTTTTCAAATACATTGTTCCAGGCACTGTTCCTGACATAGGCGATCATCTTTTCTGCGGAGAAATATTGCTGCAGTGTGGAATCGAAACGCCATTCCATATCCCAGCCAACTAATTGAAAACCGAGTTTCACAAGGGAATCGGCCGATGGATCAGCATCGGTCAGATCAGTCCGTTTCCTGTTGGCAATCCGCCAGGTATTGCGGCCAGGCAATCTCACCAGGTTGTTTTCCGGGGCAAGAAATGTTCGGTTCAGCAAGATGTCGCCGACAACTTTTTCCGGATGTGAATAAAACATACGATAATGGCCTGAGGCATGAGAATAACTGTGATTGGCGATTTCAACAAAGGGATTCTTCTGATATTGCCCGAAGATCTTTTTTGCCTTCTCATCCCTGGACACCTGTGCCCCGATCAGGAAAACATCAACCGGTATGCTGTCAGTAGCTGTCAGTGAATCCAGGAACCCGCTACCCATCATAGGCCCGTCATCAAAAGTGAGATAAATGGATATCTGTTGCACCGGCTGCATTACAGGCGCCGGCATTGAATAAAGATCATTTGCCGCCCTCGAAAAGGCAGCACCGGTAAATAAAAATATCAGCCATTTGATATCCAAAGCGATCTTTTAATACAAAAAGACAAAATAGTGACTGCTTTGGCAATGATCAGCGTCAGCAGGCAGGATGATTTGAATGCATATCGGCCCACTGGCAATGGCCTGATCAAAATCAACCCTACCTTTGCAATAGATCATTTGGCTACCTCAGGAACGTGGATAAATTGGTACCGGCATTTTATACGTTTATTTCTAAAACATATGTATGTCGTCCATTGCAGAAGCGCTATCCGGACTAAGCGGGTTATCAGGCAGCTCGATCCCGCAATTACAGGAGAAATATGGGAAAAATGAGTTCAGCCGGAATAAACGTTTCCGCTCACTAAAGCTATTGGCCTCTTTTATAAAGGAGCCAATGTCGATCCTGCTCATAATAGCTTGCTGCCTGTATTTCATTCTTGGCAAGAATCCTGAAGGGTTCATGATGCTGGTGGCCACCCTGATCGTGTTCACCATAGGTTTTTATCAGGAAGTACGCAGTTCAAAAGCCATACATGCATTAAAAGAAATGACTTCTCCTGAAGTGACGGTGGTGCGGGATGGCAAGCAAATGATCATCCATTCAAGAGAGCTTGTACCGGGCGATATCATGCTGCTCGAGGAAGGCAAAAAGATCCCTGCAGACGGCGTTATCCTTCAGGCAAACGATTTTACTGTTAATGAAGCTGTATTGACAGGAGAATCCGTTCCTGTTGCAAAAACCTCTTCCAACGACAGCAAAGAAATATATCAGGGCACATTGATCAATTCAGGCAGTTGCCTCGCCATGGTCACCGCTACAGGCAATAACACACAGCTGGTGCAGATCGGGCACCTGGTAGAAGATCAGTTGCAGAATAAAACAGTGCTGCAGGTACAAGTAGGCCGGCTTGTCAACAAACTGGCTTTATTCGGTCTGCTCGCCTTTGTGTTGATCTTTACGATCAACTTCCTTCATTATCATGAATTCTCTACAAGCCTTTTGTTTGCGTTGACGCTGGCCATGTCTGCCATACCGGAAGAGATCCCTGTAGCCTTTTCTTCTTTTATGGCATTGGGCGCTTATAAAATGAGCAAGTTGGGGATTATTTCCCGGCAACCACAGATCATCGAAAACCTGGGATGTGTGGATGTGTTGTGCCTCGATAAGACAGGCACGATCACCGAAAATAAAATGGTACTGGATACTGTGTACAATTACCAGGCAGATCAGCTCTGCCATGCGGAAGATAATTTTCCGGGCTGCGATCACTTATTGCGCTCTGCCATGCTTGCCTGCGAATCGGAGCCTTTTGATGCCATGGAAAAAGCGATCCTCCAGGCTTACCTAAAAATGCCGGCCACCACAGTTCATCCTGCGATGCAAATGATCCATGAATATCCGCTGGAAGGTTCGGTGCCAATGATGACCCACGTATACAGTTTCAATGATCAGATCATTGTGGCAGCTAAAGGCGCACCAGAACGGATACTGAATGTTTGCGGCATAACCGGGGAGGAGCGTAAAAGAATAGAACGGCATGTGTCGGAAATGGGTAGCAATGGATTCCGGATGCTGGGAGTAGCAAGTGCAATACATACCGGAACATTCCCCGACAGGCAGGACGATTTTGCCTGGCAGTTTGAAGGACTACTTGCACTATTCGATCCGCCAAAGAAAAATCTTCCTGATGTGATCCGCAGGCTATATGCAGCAAAAGTGAACGTCAAGTTGCTGACAGGCGATTTTGCCGATACCGCTATAGCGATCGCTCAGCAGACAGGCATCAGGCAGCCGGCTTTTTGCTATACCGGTCAGCAGGTTATGGAAATGACGGATGAGGAATTGAAAGAAGCGATCAGCAACGCCAACGTATTTGCAAGAATGTTCCCGGGTGCAAAGCTGAAAGTGATCCGGCATCTGAAAGAGCATGGACATACGGTAGCCATGACAGGCGACGGCGTAAATGATGCGCCGGCACTCAAGGTTGCTGATATCGGGATCGCTATGGGCAACAGGGGAACTGAAATGGCGCAACAGGCAGCCGACCTCGTAATCACAGATGATGATCTTGATAAGATCAATGTGGCTATCACAGAAGGCCGCAAGATCTATCACAACCTGTTAAAAGCAGTACGTTACATCATCGCCATTCATATCCCGATCATACTTACTGCCTCTGTGCCGCTGATCCTTGGATGGGTATTCCCGAATATTTTCACCCCTATCCATATTATTTTCCTGGAACTTATCATGGGACCGACCTGCTCAGTATTTTTTGAAAAAGAACCTGTCGAACATTTCAGTGTTGAAAAAGGCCCAAGAAAGAAAAGTGATCCGTTACTTGGCCCGGGTGATCTGCTGATCAGCATAACACAGGGAATTATTATTGCTGCCGGGGTATTGCTGTTATATTATTTCTCCATGCGGTCAGGCCACTCGCTTGAAGAAACAAGGACCATGGTTTTTACTACACTGATCCTTTCCAATGTTTTTCTCACATTCGCTGTAAGATCATATACACAAACAATATTTACCACCATCCGCTACAAGAACAGGCTGGCATTGCCGGTGCTGGGAAGTTCAGCGATCTTTCTTGGATTGCTCCTGCTATACACTCCCGTTCGTCAACTATTTGGGCTGACGGCTATAAGCCCGGTAATGTTCGGGATAAGCTTTGCAACTGCATTTGCCAGCGTTTTCTGGTTTGAGGTATATAAGACAAACCTCCCCTGGAAAGTGCCGGTTCCAGTACGCAAGACTGACGATGATCATACATCGCCTGTATTACCATCATAGGATTGCACTGACCTATTGCTCCATATTTGTAAAAAAAATCATTATGAAAAAGGTGATCGCCGCATTTGACAATGGACATTATTCTGAGGGAATGATGCAGTTTGCGTCCGAATTGAATAAAAAAGAGCCCATCCTGCTGGTCGGTGCTTTTTTGCCCCAGGTAGATTATGCCAGCTTATGGAGCTATGCCGCCGCCAATATTGCCGACGGTGTATATATACCACTGGTTGAACCACAAACCACGGAGGCCATCCAGGCGACCATTCACCACTTTGAAACATACTGCCGCCAGAATAATATCCGTTTCGCAGTACATAAAGAATATTTCGATTTTGCATTACCCGAACTGAAAAAAGAAACCATCTATGCCGATCTGCTGCTGATCGGCAGCGACCTGTTCTATTCGCAAGCCGGCGTTGACCTGAACGATTACCTGAAAGAGATGCTTCATCACACTGATTGCCCTGTACTCGTCATCCCCGAAAAGTCTGCGTTCCCTACCAACAACATACTTACATGCGATGGCAAAGGAGCTTCCATCTATGCCATCAAGCAGTTTGCCTACCTGTTCCCGGAATTGGCCAGTCAGCCAACAACCCTGGTATATGCCAATCCTGAAACCAACCATCAGATTCCGGGGCATGATTCCATTATGGAATTGATCAGGTGCCATTATCCCAAACTGAATGAAGTGCATCTTGATGCCAATGGCAAAAAATTCTTTAACACATGGGTATCAGAGATCAGGAATCCGATAGTAGTAGCCGGTGCTTTCAACAGGGGAGATATCTCCATGATCTTCAAAAAGAGTTTTATGACTGACACTATTACCAGCCATCGTCTTCCTGTATTCATTGCTCACAAGTAAAAAATGACTTTTATGCAAAAGATATTAATTGCCATTAATGGCGAAGAATTAAACGAACAGGCCTTAAATTTTGCCTGTGCCATTGCACAGATCAAAGCATCGCCTCTTACAGGTATATTCCTGGAAAACCTGGTGGAAAACGAACAGCTCATCTGGAAAGTGACCGGTGGAGGTAATTATCCTGAATGGGAGATTGATGAGCGGTCGAAAGCATTGGCGACGAAAGCAAAAAAGATAACGGCTAATATTGAAAAGTTCAGGGCTATTTGCCAGGCCAACCAGGTAGCATGCAAAGTACATGAAGATAAAAGTGTACCGGTCCGCGAGATGGAAACAGAAAGCAGGTTTGCCGACCTGCTTATACTGGACGCATGCATGAGTTTTAAAGGATACACAGGTACCCCGTCCGATCTTGTACAGCAGATTCTGCGGCATGCAGAATGCCCGGTGATCATAGCCCCGGAAAGTTATACTGCTATCAATGAGATCATTTTTATGTATGATGGCTCAAAGAATGCGGCATACGCCATTAAACAGTTCGCTTATCTTTTTCCAGAGCTGTATGACAAACGTGTGATCGTCTTCCGCATTGCGGAAGATGGTATCTGGCAGGGCCCTGAGAGGGAGCAAATGCTGGAATGGCTACAACAGCGCTATTCGGCTATTGGATTTGAAGTACAGAAAGGAGATGTGAAAGATAAGATGTTTGATTACCTGCTGAAACGGGAGAACAATATCATCGTAATGGGATCTTATGGGAGAACTGCCTTATCCAGGTTCTTCACTCACAGCGACGCCGATTTTGTTATAAATACTATTCCACGCCCCCTGTTTATTTCACATATCTGACAGCCTAAAAAAAAATGAACAAGGTCCTCGCCATACTTGATGGGCTTAAATATAATGCCAGTACAGCGGAATATGCCGTTCATCTCGCCAAACAGAATAATGCATACCTGGTTGGCCTGTTCCCGGAATCGGCACTCTATACCAGTTATACTGTTTATGATCTAGTAACAGAACAGCCGGTTGAGCAGCTAAAAGCGGCCCTGAACCGCCGCGATAGCGACAGACGCGCAAAATCCGTCTCAGACTTTGAAGCAGCCTGCCGCAATGAAGCAATACAGTATACTGTACGCAGGAATGGAAATATTACTATCAAAGATATCCTCCATGAATCCGTATTTGCAGACCTCATCATTATTCATGGGCGGGAAACATTTTCACATTATAACGAACCTCAGCCAACTCATCTTGTTCAGCACCTGCTTGCCGGAGCAATGTGTCCCATACTGGTGACGCCAAAGATCTTCCATCCCTTCCGAAAGATCGTTCACTTCTACGACGGCACACCATCATCTGTTTTTGCTGTCAAAATGCTTGATTATGCATTGCCCTTGTCCAAAGATCTTCCCATGGAAGTTATTTCCATCGTCGAAGAGAACGAAGCGAGAATAGCTCCTGACGGCTTGCTGATGAAAGAACTGGTAAAGCGTCACTTTAAAAAATCTGACTTTGCAACTGCAGCCGGTGACATCACAAAGGAAATTGATAAGTACCTCCACCGGCAGAAAGAAGGGACTCTCATCGTACTTGGGTCGTATGGACGGAGCCAGACATCACGGTGGTTAAAGAAGAGCCTGGCAGACCATGTGATCAAAAGCACGAATCTCCCGGTCTTCATAGCGCATTGTCACTGAGAAGCATTGCATGCTAAGGGATCCGCAATATTATGACCGCTATCATCCCGGATTTTGACAGCTATCATTGTTTGGAGGAGCATCACTATGATAAATTTGAAACATCGATCTCAGATCCCATTCCTGAATGGATAAAATTATTAAACATGAAAACGATCATTGTTCCAACAGATTTCTCAGCAATAGCGCTGAATGCAACAGAATATGCTGTAGCGCTGGCAGAGAAACTGAATGCAAAAATTGTATTATTCCATGCTTATCCCCTGCCCCTGGCATTTTCCGAAGTGCCGGTGCCGCCGCAGGTGTTCAATACGCTGCAAAAGGATGCAGAGGATTTTATGCAACAGGCAAAGACAGATCTTGAAGCCTATTCAAAAGGCAGTATTCCCATTGAAACAGCCATTTTCCCAGGCGGCTTACTCACCAATCTTCAGCAATATTGTGATAAAACAAGGCCGTATGCTATCGTAATGAGTTCACATGGTAACACCGGTTTCGAAAAATTACTGCTCGGCAGTGAAACCAGTGCTGCGGTTACTCATTTAAGCTGGCCGCTGATCGTTATTCCCAAAGGGGCCAAATTCAAATCACCTGAAAATATTGCATTGGCCTGTGATTTTGAAAAGGTGAGCAGCACCGTGCCTGTTGCTGTTATCAAAGATCTTGTACAGACCTTCAAAGCCAAATTATTCGTGCTGCATGTGCATGCTGATGAGGAACAGCCCTATCGGCAGCCGGTCATGGACGGTGCCAGCGATCTGCAACAGATGCTTGCCGACCTCCACCCCTCCTATCAGTTTCTCAACCGCTCAGACATAGCTGAAGCCATTCTTGATTTTATCCAGAAAAACAATATTGAATTGCTCATCGTGCTTCCTAAAAAATACAGTTTCCTTCAAAGCCTTTTTCATAAAAGCAAATCAAAGGAGCTCGCCAAAGAAGCATTTGTGCCCATGATATCATTTCATGAAAAATGAGACAGCCTGCTATAAATATTAAATATCCAATCATTTTTTATCATTTATAACCAAAGGAGGTGTATATGTCAAACCAATTAATGAAATCTGCCGAAAGATGGCCGGTGCTCTTCGATGACTTCTTAAAACCATGGAACGAGTGGTTTGATAACGGTTATTTCCCGAGCCGTTTATCAACCATGCCAGCCGTGAACATTACCGAAAATAATGGCACCTATGAACTGTCGCTGGCTGTTCCTGGAATGAAAAAGGATGATTTCAAAATTGATATCGACGGCGATATCCTGACCATCAGCTCTGAAAAAGAGGAGACCAAAGAAGAAAAAGAAAAGAAATTTACCCGTAAGGAGTATAACTACACTGCTTTCAGCAGGAGTTTCACCCTGCCTTCCCAGGTAAATAAAGACAAGATTGATGCCCTTTATGAAAACGGAGTGCTAAAGCTTTCTTTACCTGTAAAAGAAGAGGTAAAGAAAAACTCCAGCAAGCAGATCGCTGTTAAATAAACAGGATTACAACGGCCGCCCCCGGCGGCCGTTCTTTCAATTCCATCCCATGGCAGAACTTAGTTTGTGGCTGGACAGCTACGATGATATCTATTCTGATTTTGACGCAAGGACCTTACTGAAACGCCGAGTCTCTGAAGATTTCATCCATGAGTTGGGAATAGCCTTCAGGCGGAGGGAAGAAAATACCGACCTGCTCATTCTCCAGGTGCCGGTTGCTGTCAGGAACACAGAAGACGAACGCCTGATCACGGAAAGGTTAAAGAATCACTTCAACCATGAATACGAACACTATCTGCAGGCAGTAAAAAAGGACACCGGAAGAAATATCGCATTCCTTTGTATCAGCATTATCATAATGTCTGTCAGTGTTGTCATCAATATCCCCGGCAACCAGCGATGGGCCCATTTAACACCCTTGCGTATACTGCTCGAACCTGCAGGATGGTTTTTCTTCTGGAATAGCCTCGAATATTTCTTCTTCGCAAGAAAATCAGCAGTGCAGAAAACCTCATTCTGGCAAACAGTCTCCGGCTGGAAGATCCTCTTCAAATCCTATTGATGTTCCGGTAAACAATAATCCTTCCTTAGGAAAGATTACCCCGCCCAAGATCGAAGTCCTCCGCTTGATCCGCAATAATATGTTTGCTTAGTTCGCGGCCATGGTCATTCTGTTGTTTGAGGGTCCAGTCATCCGTCATTGTAGTTTCAAGCCAGATACTGCCTGATTGCCGGATAACCTGGACGATCAGGCCAAATTTTTCTTTCATTGAAGATTCCAGTTCTGAAATGGTCATGATGTCGCTGATATCCATAGAGCCCTCCTCCTTCAAACCTGCCGCCTCCAGTAACGATGACCTTGCTATGATCTTTACAGGGCGGCCTGTAATATCACTATACTGGTGATGAAACAGATCCAACCGGAGATAGGGATAAAAAGCCGCAAATTCCTGCTGCAGTTCATATATATGTTTACGGGGTGATAAATACAGTGTTTGTGCCATCTTAATAAGTTTGATTCAAAACTATAGCAGGCGGCGCCGGCTTTATCTGACCTGCGTTGGAACATATAATGATCCTTGTCATTAACGGGCTGTTTACATTTTACCAATTGTACTCCAATACCCGGCCAGGATTAGCTGACGAAAATCAGGGGACCTCCATTCCCCGGTCAATACAGATCGGATAGAAGCTGTATAAATTCGTAAAAAGAATACCATGCAGATCATAAAATATATTGCCGGGACTTGGGATAACAATATTCCGGGCCTGGACTTTGCCTGTTGCCTGGCAAAACAAACCAACAGTTGCCTGGAAGTCATTGCCACGCCGGCAGAATCCAAAGAAAGAGTGCATGAAAAGCAATTGAGCGAGGTTGATTATATCGGTCAGGCCTGCGCCCGGCGCAGTGTGGAAAGCAAAACAGAGATGATCAGGATTTCCGGTGAGGAAATGGACGGATTTGATACGCGGTTCACAGATCTGGTCATCCTGCCTGCTGATGCCGGCATTACCAAAACTACAGGTATTTCACCGTCATTCGTTTCCCGGCTTATCAGGCATGCCGAATGCCCCGTCATTATTGCACCGCCTTCTTTCGAAAAAATCGAATCGTTAATAGTTGCTTTTGACGGCTCTGCCTCCAGCGTTTTTGCCATCAAACAATTCACTTATCTTTTCCCCTTCTATCAGCAAACAAAAATATTTATAGTTCACGCCAGTGAAAACAAAGGCTGGGATGATACAGGCAAATACAAAATAAATGAATGGCTGAAGGCCCATTATACAAACATTGAGTTTGTATTACTGAACGGGCAAACCGAAGAAAGCCTGTTTGATTATCTGCTATCATATAAGAATGCATTTTTAATAACCGGCGCTTTTGGAAGAAATCTGCTGTCAAAACTGATCAAGCCAGGAACATTCCAATTACTCAAAGAAGTTATCAGCAATCCTTTGTTTATCTGCCACCAGCCCTGATTCAGCAATTATTATAAGCCCCCCCGATGACAGGCAGCCGTTTTTCTTCCGTCAGCATTAATGAGCTATACAAAGCTCTTGCAACTTCCCCGGAAGGGTTGACGGAAGAACTTGCCACGGAAAGAATCAAAGCGCAATCAGCATTTTTCAAAAAAGAAAATCATTTCAAAAAAGCCGTCAGGCTGTTACTGCGCCAGTTCCTTAATCCCCTGGCTTTGCTGCTTTTTATTGCCGTTATCCTGTCGGCTGTTTTGGGAGAATCATCTGACAGTATCATTATCCTGGTAATCCTCCTGACCACAGGTGTGTTCGGCTTTTTGCAGGAACAAAAAGCCGGCCGTGCCATGGACGATCTGCTCAGCATGATCGAGATGAAACATACCGTGTTACGGAACGGGCAGGCGATACAGGTGCTAACCGGGGAGGTCGTTCCCGGTGATATACTTCTATTGGATGCAGGCGATCTTATCCCTGCTGACTGCCGCATCATTGAAAGCAATGAATTGCATGTGAACGAAGGTTCATTGACCGGCGAATCATTCCCGGTGGAAAAGCAGGAAGGAACGGTAGATGATCAGCTACCCGCCGGCAAAAAATATAATTGCCTTTGGCAGGGATCGAATGTTGTCAGTGGCACCGCGAAAGCACTGGTAGTGTATACAGGAAAGCAAACAACTTTCGGAAAGCTGGTACAAAGCATGTCACAAACACCCGAGACCGCATTTGAAAAAGGAATAAGAAGGTTCGGGTACTTTCTGCTGAGGATCACCGTTGTGCTGGCAATCATCACACTCAGTTTCAATCTTTACTTTCATCAGCGCCTTTTTGACTCAATATTATTTTCATTGGCGCTGGCAGTTGGCATGACACCCGAACTGTTACCCGCGATCATGACTTTTGCTATGTCTGCCGGCGCCAAACGCCTGCTGACAAAAAAGGTGATCGTCAAAAAACTTTCTTCCATATTTAATCTTGGTGAAGTAAGTGTATTGTGTACCGATAAAACAGGTACGATCACTGAAGGCAAAGTTGTCGTAAGCGACATCGTGGATATAAACGGAAATACAAACGATAAGTTGCACCTGTATGCTTTCCTGAATGCATCAATGCAAAACGGATTTGGCAACCCCATTGATGATGCACTTACTTCACTAGCCCTGCCATCATCGGGTTATGAGAAGATCAATGAGATACCCTATGACTTCATGCGGAGACGCTTAAGTGTTTTATTAAAAAAAGATGGTCAGTACTTTGCCATCACCAAGGGTGCATTCAGCAGTATCGCAGAGGTCTGCAGTTATATTGAAGGGCATGACGGCAGTAAACTGGTTATAAACGAATCGCTGCAGCAACAGATGCAGGAACAGTTTATCGCCTGGAGCAACAAAGGCTATCGTGTGCTTGGGCTTGCCTGCAAAGAGATCTCCAATGACAGGATGTCGAGACAGGACGAACAGGGAATGGACTTTCTTGGATATATTTTGCTGGAAGACCCCTTAAAGGAGACTGCCATTGCTTCTATCGGGAAATTAAAGCAGCAACACATTCTTACCAAGATCATCACCGGCGACAACCGATACGCTGCGGGGCATGCTGCAGCACAGGTTGGCCTGGGCAATTGCCAGGTGCTTACCGGCGAAGAGATCAATGATCTTTCACCTGAAGCAATGGCCATAAAAGTGAAGCAGTATGATGTATTTGCTGAGATAGAACCGCATCAGAAAGAAAGGATCATCAAAACGCTTCAGCAGACAGGGCTTATCGTTGCCTATATCGGCGATGGCATAAATGATGTGGCGGCTATCAATGCAGCAGACATTGGCATTTCCACCAATAATGCGGTTGATGTGGCAAAAGAAGCCGCCGATTTTGTATTCCTGGAAAAGGACCTGTCCGTATTGTCTGATGGTGTATATGAGGGCAGAAAATCGTTTGCCAATTGCATGAAATACATCTTCATCAATACCGGCGCAATTTTCGGCAATATGTTCAGCGTGGCATGCGCTTCGCTTTTTCTGCCATTCCTCCCCATGCTGCCCAAGCAAATATTATTGACCAACCTGTTATCAGACCTGCCTTACCTTGGTATCGCCTCCGATCAGGTGGATGAAGAGCAATTGAAAAAGCCAGGCCGCTGGAATCTTAAAATGATACGGAATTTCATGATCGTATTCGGTCTCCACAGTTCAATATTCGATCTTATCACCTTTTATGTACTATATATACATTTACGTCTCACCGGATCCTTTTTTCAAACCGGATGGTTTATCGAATCGGTCATTACAGAATTACTGATACTTTATGTCATCCGTACGCGGAAGCCGGTGATAAAAAGCAGGCCGGGCAGGGTATTGTTGATCACAACACTATTCATTATGTTAGTAACCATACTGCTTCCTGTATCGCCCTTTGCTCCTTTACTGAGCCTCTCTATAGCCCATTTCCAGGAAGCGGTAGATCTGTTCCTTATACTATTATGCTATCTCATCAGTGCAGACCTGCTAAAGATGATATTCTTCCGCCTGAATGACAGCGGTAAAACTCAGGCTGAGTAATGCGCCGCCAATTCTTTGTCTGACAGAGATCAAACGGGGTTCTGATCCCTGTCATTGGCATCACCACCCTTTCGCTTTTATATTTGATCAAATTGATAATATGAAACCCATCCTAGATCCCGCGCTGGAAGAACTGCTGGAAGCCAGGCACAGCCATCCTTCCATATCCCTTATGCTTCCATTTGAACCTAAAATGGCCGCAAAAGCAGATTTGAACAGGATGCTGAAAAAATTTATCAATGAAGCTGAGGATGGCATCCGGGAAAAACATGATACCGAAATTGGCTGGCTTGTCCTAAACAAGTTAAAGCAACTGATAGCCTCACTTAATTTTTCTACCTATAAAAAGAGTATTGCCATTTACGTATCCCCTTTTTTCGAAAAGGTCTTATACCTCGATATCATTGTTGAACCAAAACTTACGATCAATGGCTCTTTTGCCATACGCGAAGTGTTGCTTTCCAAAAAGAAGGCAAGAAAGTTCCTGTTGCTGACCTTAAGCGGAAAGGAATGCAAGGCTTATATCGGCGACTCGCATTTGTTGATGAATGTAAAGACTGATATTCCCAGCCATATCGCTGCTTTCCGTTCAGACCTTCCTGAGAAGGTTGGGAATTTCTCAGACTCAACAGAAATCAAACAAGTGCTGACTGAAAAATTTCTGCGTTATACCGATCAGGGGCTTACCGCACTTTTACATGCTTACACATTATTACCTGTATTTGTAGTGGGAACAAAAAAGATCCTCGGTATTTTCCGTAAGATCACCCGCAACGAAAAGCATATTATCAGTTACATACATGGCAGCCATGTGGAAGACGGGCCTGCAGAACTACTTCAATTGCTGATGCCATATCTCAATGATTGGGAAAAGGTGCATCAGCAAGACATAAAGCATCAACTTGAAATTGCAGCGGATGACGGCCTGCTCGCCCGGGGATTGCATGAAGTATTGAAGCAGGCAAACAGGCAAAATGCAAGATTACTGGTTCTTGAAAAAGATTATACCAGTTCCGCGCCAGCCGTCAACGGGAAGAATTACAGCAAATTCTCTTACATAAAAGATTCCGTGGATGAAGCGATCGAGAAAGTGCTGGAAGCGGGTGGGGATGTTGAGTTCATGGAGAGTGGGTTGCTGGATGAATATCAGCATATCACGCTCATCGAGCGTCATAAATAAAGCAGTCGTATTGCCTTCAGGTCGCAAGCGTTCTCAACCAATTGGCATTATAGTTGTTTAATGGCTAAAAAAATTGTCACCAACCAACCACTGCATGAGGAGATCTTTTATTGCTGTATTTATAGCCTGCCTGTACACACCCGGGGTTTTGTTTGCTCAGGGTACTGTAAAGGCAACAAGTTTTGACAGCGCTTATTATTATATAGCAACTACTTTAGCCGCAACAAATATTAACGAAGCGGTTGTAAAAGCTGAAGCACTACAGGAAGTCCCGGGCGACAGTCTCCAAAAAATAAGAAGCCAGATGTTACTGGCAACACTCTATGAGCGCACCGGCAAGCATACTGAAGCCCTTAGCCTGGCTATCAAAGCAGAAAAACTAGCCGGGAAAATAAACAACAGGGACTGGCAGGTTCGCATCTCCGGGTTCCTGTCCACCACTTTCAGGGACCTGGGCCTGATCGCCGAAGGGAAAAAATACATAGCCATTGCTGAAGAAATCAATGCTGGCAACAGCACCCCTACTATCGCCTTGTTCATTCATCAGGAGAAAACCTATTATGAGATGGAGGCAGGCGATTTTGTTAAGGCGCTTGCAGAAATCAAACAGGCAATAGCACTATCCGAAAACGCGCCCGCTAATTCGATTAACCCGGTGATACAGGCAACCTCCTACCAACTGGCGGGAGATTGTTACTTGCACCAGGACAGCTTGCAACAGGCATCCATCTATCTTGAAAAAGCGCTCAATGCCCTGGGAAATCAGGAAACAGAGCTGAAGGGATTTATCTATCAGAATATGGGGGAGTTGGCATTGAAGAAAAATGACCTGCACAACGCTAATAGATATCTTGAACTTGCACTGGGATATACAGCTTCATCAGACAATATAAATCTCAAACTACACACCTACCGGGTCCTTAGCGACTACTATTCGATAAAAAAGGACAATAAGAAAACCATGGAGTTTCAGGCAAAATATGCCGGGCTTCTTGAAACCCACTCTTCCTTAACTAAAAGTGTTTCCAACGATCTGATCAAAAAATTAGGTAATGAGATTGAGCAAAAAACAAGCAATAATCTTGTGTTGTTCTCCCTATGCGCCGTTTTGCTGCTGGTCATTATCTCTGTGATCGCCTACCTTACCTGGCTGCATAAAAAAGAACGGGCCCGGTACCTCGAATTTATAGCACGGCTTAAAAGGCAGGATCTTGCTATGCAGGCAGGTGACGCAGAAAAAGAAACAGGGGCAAACCTGGAGAATGACAAAAAGCAGAGCCTTTATATTCCTGAAGAAACAGAAAATAGGGTTTTGAATGATCTGTCAGAACTGGAAAGAAAACAGTTTTACCTGGATAACAACATAAACCTGTCCTACCTGTCAGCTACTTTAAAAACAAATAGCAAATACCTTTCTGTCATAATCAATAAACATAAAGGAAAGGATATCAGCAATTATATTAATGAATTGAGGATCAATTACATTATCCGGAAATTGCAGGAAGAGCCCAGTTACCAGG
The DNA here is from genome assembly GCA_001898405.1 of Sphingobacteriales bacterium 44-61. Lineage (GTDB taxonomy): Bacteria > Bacteroidota > Bacteroidia > Chitinophagales > Chitinophagaceae > Terrimonas_A. The sequence continues at coordinate 451,258 of MKTW01000011.1, read as the reverse complement.
GCTATAAAATAGCCTATTTATCACAGGAATGCGGTTTTTCTTCCCATAGCAAATTCACGATCGCTTTTAAAAATGTTACCGGCATTTCCCCTTCTTCTTTTATCAGTAATCTGCGAAAAGATACCCTTCTCTGGAAGTAAAAAATGAAAGGATAACCCGTAAAACCACTATTTCTTCTCTCCAAAAAAGCTGCAAATCCTGGATTGACCGCTTTTATATACAATTTATATCATATTCACATACTACTGATTATAAGTATAATAAACTTGAGTTTTTCTATTTTCAGGAATAAGGATAGCGATATTTTTTGCTCATGTTTTCCTGGGAGGTTCTTTTGCTAGGCACTTACCCTTAGCTAAACCTCTTAACACTAACCTCATGAAACGACAATTCAGGATAACGCTTAATCCCCAAAGCGAAGGGGTTAAGAAGAGCGGTCATATCTCAAAAGGAATGTTTCTTTTACTTGTCGCTACCATCTCACTTTACAGTAATGCACAGTTTAACTGCAGCGGCTTAACTACTACCAATATTTCGTATACAGGAGGAGTACAAACTGTAACCATTCCGGCCTCGGGAATTTCCTCGGTCAGGATCAGCATCACCGGCGCCAGCGGCGGGCAAGCCACCGCCTCTTCCAATCTTGCCGGCGGCGGTGCTACTGTGTACGCTTATGTAAACGTGGTTCCCGGTGATGTTTTCCGGGTAATTATCGGGCAGAAGGGCATGAACGGGGGCAGCGAATCTGGCGGAGGTGGTTCGAGCGCAATATATAAAAATGGAGTTTTGATCATGGTTGCAGGAGGCGGCGGTGGCGAGGATAATACCGGTAATGGAGGCAATGGTCTGGCTTCTACAGATGGGGGAAACGGAGGAAGCGATGTTTCAACTGGCAGCACAGGGGGCTGCGGCTCTTCTCCTAATAACGGGAAGGGCGGCACAGGTGGTAACGGAGGAAACCACGGTGAATTTTCTGCTAATTGCGTCCATGGCGGCGGCGGTGGCGGCGGTTTGAACTCTGCCGGGCAGGGAAATGGCAACATAAACTCCGGGCAACCCGGAGGGCAGGGAAATATAAATGGTGCGAATGGCGGTGCCGGGTCGCTCGATGATGCATCGGGCATTAACGGAGGATGGGGCTGGTCTGGCGGCGGAGGTGCAGATAGCAAGGAAAGTGGTGGCGGTGGCGGTTATTCCGGTGGTGGCGGCGGACCTGAATCGAAAAACCCCGGTGGTGGTGGCTCTTTTGTAGCCGCTATTGGCACAAATGGCATTACAGCTTCAGGTAAAAGCGATGGCACAGGCACTTCAACAGGCAGCGATGGCTCGGGCATGATTTGCAGCCCGGTACTATTGACGCTGCCGGTAATATTTGAAAGTTTTACTGTGGATGAAACTTCGCAGGGGAATTTGCTGAAATGGGTAATATCCAGTGAAATTAACACGTCTCACTATGAGATTGAAAAAAGTATTGACGGGATCAATTTTACCAAGATAGATATTTTGTCTGCGGCAGGTACCGATGGTGGTGCCAGGGAGTATCGCTTTACGGATATTTCATTCAATCAACCCAAGATATTTTACCGCATAAAATCAGTCGATATTGATGCAAAATATGTTTATTCTGTAATCCGGTATGTAAACAGGATGCAGCAGGTTTATTCCCTGGCAGCATATCCTAATCCTGCAAAAGGAAAACTGAGCATCGTGCTTCCGCAAAGCTGGCAAGGCAGCAACATACGGATTCTGCTTATAAATGCTATGGGGCAGGTGATCATGGAAAAAAATGTTTCCAGCCAGCAGAATGATTTTAACGTGGAAATGTTGCCCCGAGGAGTGTACCTGATAAAAGCATTCAGTGATAAGAAAGGGGAACAGCTTACAGGAAGGTTTATCAAATAAAAATATGAATAGAGTTTCCAATCGCCAGGAATAAAACGGTAGGTACAGTTGCTGATTTAGTTAAGGGGGCATTTTGCCCCCTTTTCCTTATGTATAAAAAACGAATTCATCAAGATCAATTGTGAGCTTCAGCATTAACAGAGGGGGTAAAGCAAAAAATACTTCAAGCAATAAAAGTGCTATTTTCGTGTGCACGACAACCTATGAAGTCATCCCGGTATATACTTCTGATCATTGCTAATAACAGTGTCTTTCCCAGGTAAATCCTTCTGTTGGTAATTCATTTTGCCTGGAACAGAAGGAAAATACAACTGGCAAACACCTCCTTTTCGATTAGCTAAAATAAATAATATCATTATGAGACGAAGTTTCATCATCATTTCCACATTGCTGATCCTTATCACGTTTTCCCTTGCCCTCTACCTGAACCCCAATTGGTATGTTATTTTAGCCATTGTATTTATCCTTACTTGTTTAGGATATTACGATATGCTCCAAACCAAGCATTCTATTATGCGGATTTACCCGGTTTTTGGCAGGTTAAGGTTCTTAATGGAAGAGCTCCGCCCCAAAATTTATCAATATTTCATTGAGTCGGATATTGACGGCAGGCCCATCAACAGGATCGACCGGTCCACTATCTACCAACGGGCAAAAAAGGAAAATGACACCATGCCTTTTGGTACACAGTTGGACGTATATTCAGAGGGATACGAATGGATGTGCCATTCCATGGCACCGAAAGATTTTAACCTGCTGGACCACAACCCAAGAGTAATGATAGGCAATAAAGACTGCACCCAGCCTTATTCCTGCAGCATCTATAATGTATCGGCAATGAGTTATGGAGCACTTAGTTCCAATGCCGTTGAAGCCATGAATGCCGGGGCCAAGATCGGAGGCTTCGCTCACAATACAGGTGAAGGTGGCTTAAGCCCGTTTCACCTAAAACACGGAGGAGATGTTATATGGCAGATCGGTACCGGTTATTTCGGGTGCAGAACGGCCGATGGTAATTTCAGCGAAGAACTGTTCCACGAAAAAGCACAGCTTCCGCAGGTGAAAATGATCGAGATAAAAATATCCCAGGGTGCCAAGCCCGGGCATGGAGGCATTCTTCCTGCTTCAAAGAACACTCCTGAAATTGCAGCCATTAGAAATATAGAACCGCACACAGTAGTAGCTTCCCCTCCTTACCATAAAGCATTCGGTACGCCCAGGGAACTGATATATTTTATCAAGAAACTCAGGGAGCTTTCCGGTGGCAAACCCATTGGATTCAAGCTGTGTATCGGCCATAAAAGTGAATTTATCGGTATTTGCAAAGCGATGATGGAACTGGACATTTATCCTGATTTTATTACAGTAGATGGTGCTGAAGGAGGAACAGGCGCTGCACCACAGGAATTCTCCAATTATGTAGGTGCGCCATTATTGGATGGTTTGAATTTCGTGCATAATATCCTCAATGGCCTGAATGTCCGCAGGCATATCAAAATACTGGCATCAGGCAAAATCATCACTGGCTTTCATATTGTACGGGCAATGGCATTGGGAGCCGATGCCTGCTATTCTGCAAGGGCGATGATGATGGCCGTAGGTTGCATCCAGGCGCTGTTGTGCAATACGAATAAATGCCCTGTAGGTGTGGCAACACAGGACCCCAGGTTAACTGTCGGGCTTGTTGTAGAAGATAAAAAAACCAGGGTAGCTAATTTTCACAGGAATACTATCGAAAGTGTTGTGGAATTATTAGGTGCATCAGGCCTCGAACGAAAGGAAAATATTACTCGCTCGCATATTTACAGAAGGACTTCATTCCAGTCCATGTCCACTTATGAAGAGATCTTTCCCACCTATGCAACCGGTTCTTTCCTGGAAGAGATCCCCGACCGTTATAAATCGGATTTCAAACATGCAGACCCGGATCATTGGGGGTTATCCAATATAGGTAGCTGGAGTAATTAGAAATAAGATGTTTCATCTCAGATCCCTGAATAATTTTGTGATTGGAAATGGGATCAGCTCAGATAAACCCGACTCAAAAAATAAAATATGGAAAATAAAGAAGGTCTGCAGAAAATTCTGGAAGGCAATAAAGACTGGATGAATTTCGTCAGAAATGATAAGACAAGCCGGTTTGAACAACTTGCAAAAGGTCAGAATCCTGAAATTTTATGGATCGGTTGTGCAGACAGCAGGGTTCCGGCAAATGAGATCACCGGGAAAAAACCCGGAGAAGTGTTTGTTCACCGTAACATAGCTAATATGTGTATACACTCCGATATGAGCATGTTGTCTGTACTGGACTATGCGGTGAATATCCTGAAGGTAAAGCATATTATTGTTGCCGGCCATTATGGCTGTGGTGGTGTTGCTGCTTCACTGAGTGGGAAGCAGTTTGGCATTATTGATAACTGGTTAAGTCATATCAAAGACGTTTACCGTTTGTATGCAAAAGAGATCGATGCCATCGATGATATTGAAAAGAAAGCGGACCGGTTAGTAGAGCTGAATGTAAAAGAGCAGGTTTTCAATCTCTGCACCACCTCAATCGTTCAGAATGCATGGAAAAACAACCAGGATTTAGCGATCCACGGCACGGTTATTCATATCGGGACAGGCGAACTGGTCGATCTTAATAATACATTTACAAGCAATGAGGCTTTAGGGAAAGTTTTCGCTTTTAAATAGCAGCAATATTACGTCAACGCAGCTTTTCTACGTTGACGTAATATGCGGCACAGTTATCTTTTCCATCTTTGTCACGGAACCATGCCTGCAATTCATTGGCTCCTTTTTTCATTTTCATTTGAATAATGATCTTATCCGATCCCGGTTCGGCTTTCGCTACCACTTCTTCTCCGTGGTTCAACGAAACTACTCCATACACGATCGGTATGGCTTTACCGGGCCGGATCCAGGTGCCGCCTACGCCTGCATTGGGGCCGGCTACAGTGAGCGAACGATTCAAATGCGGAGGCCAGCGGCTCAGTTCCAGTTGATATATACCGTCAGCTTCTGCAAAAATGTCCCAGGTACCTCCCTTCACATTTCCGTTTGCCATAGCTACACCCCATTGCGTATTGATCCCCCCTGCCCCGACCCAACCGTTTGAACTGAGCAATACAGGATTTTCTTTTTCACTGCCTATAATAACGGGAACATAATTAAAGATCACCGGCTCCAGTTTTTTCCACCATTTCTCATAGTGATTTTTCATCTTTGCAGCAACGGTGGGATATGCGGTCGCAATATCCTGTTGCTGACCGGGATCTTTACTGATATCATACAATTCATTTCCATTTACCAGGCGCCAGTTATCCCATACCACGCAACTGAAATATTTCTCAGGCTTTTCTTTGCCGGTATATTGCACCACGAACATCCTGTTATCAAAATGTTTTCCTGGTTGTTCCAGTACCCGCTTCAGGCTTATCCCATCAAAAGATTGTTTCTTTTTCAACTTCATTCCGAGCAGATCAATAAAGGTCGGCAGCAGGTCCTGTATATTGGATGCGTAATCGATGGTACGCGCAGGCCCGAAGCTGCCGCCAGGCCAGCTAATGAAGCAGGCGGCACGATGTCCGCCATCATACACACTTGTTTTTTCCCCGCGCATACCGGCGTTATACACTTTCACTCCTCCTGTCCCCCCATTGTCATTCATGAAAATAACGATCGTATTATTCTTCAGGTTCCGTTTGATCAGCCATTCGTCCAGTTTCGCCATGTTCTTGTCGATATTGCTGACCATGCCCAGGAAAGAGGCGGTAGCACTGTCAGCAACTTTACCGCGGTATTTGGCAGCTTCCTCTTCCGGTGCATAGAACGGGCCATGAGGAGCATTCAGTGCAATATAGGTGAAGAAAGGCCTGGCTTGGCCATTGAGCCCATCCATCCACTTCATTGCTTCATCAAACCACAGGTCGGTACAGTATTTATCAGAATATTTTATTTCAAGACTGTCCTGGTAACGCGTTTTATAATAATCATTATCAAATTCTGTTTCGGATAAAAGGCCCCATCCTTTGGTCCAGATGCTTTTTTGAAAGCCACGGTCCATTGGCCTGTCGGGGTACACATCACCCAGGTGCCATTTGCCGAAGATACCGGTAAGATACCCGTTATCACGGAACACTTCCGGCATAATGACTGCATCGCGACGGATAAGGCCCCGGCCGGTGAGTACATTGCTTGCTTTATTGTTCATTGCATCCAGCCCGCTCATCAGTTGCCCGCGCGAAGGAGTACATAAAGGGCTGACATGAAAATTACTCATGCGAATGCCTTCGTTATACATTTTATCCAGCGCAGGGGTTTTTAATACCGGGTTGCCTGTACAGGAAAAATCTCCATATCCCTGGTCGTCAGATAATACAATGATCACATTTGGCCGGTGATCTGCCTGTTGCGCCGGCAAGATCCTGCACAACAGAATGCTGATAAGAAGAATAAATCCGTGTTTAAACATTTTGCGGGATTCAATTGGTTATTAAAAACAGGATGCATTATGCATGCATCCTGACCTTTTAATGTTGTTCCTTGGGCAGTGGCTTATCTGAATACACAATATATTCCGTTGGCCGGAGCTCATAACCCTGTGGTATTTTTTTGGCAACGATCTTCACCGTATGTTTTGTATTGGGCAACTGATATTTCCAGGCAATCTCCAGACGGCGTGTCGTGAAATTGGTTGGGAACTGGTAAGTGCCTAATTCCTTTCCATCTACAAACACTGCTGCTTCAAGAACAGCATCAGGCAAATCGTTTCTCTTTTTTGCAGCCCGGCCGCGCAATACAAAACCCGTTCCTTCAAATTCAAACTGATGCTCGCCGGTAATGGTGTCGGTAAACTCATGTTTGGCTACAGGTACCAGTCCTTCAAATGATTTTTCAAATTTCACTGTGGCAGGCGCCTGCACTTTAATAGTTACATCCTTATCAGTTACAGTACCGCCATTTCTTTTGATGGTTTCTGCAGCATGCTTGTACCCGATATCGTATACTTTGTTCAGCGACATGGTAGTGTATTTGAAATTCATGTCTTCAATGTCTTTCAATCCCATTTTCCAGTAAGCTGGTATTTTATCATAGCCGATGATAGTGCCAAGGATCCCTCCGGCAGATGAAGGGTTACAATCAGAATCCTGTCCTGCACGTGTAGCGATCTCAAGCGTTTTTCCATAATCACCGTCACCATACAACAATCCCAACAGGATATATGCTGCATTGATAGTAGCATCAATGTTAAAGGCGATAAAAGTGCCATCCGGGCAGCCAATATCATCAGCCCATTTTTTCTGCAATTCAAACCAGGTCTGTTTCCAGTCGTTCGGGTATTGCTTATGCCATTTGATCACATCCGACATACACTTATAGAAATTACTTTGAGCGGGAATGGTTTTCAGCGCTTCATTCACCACAAAATGAATATCATCGGAAACAAAAGCCAGTGAATACATAGCGCCTACATACACACCGCCATACCAGCCATCTCCGTAATTCATGATATGGCCTACTTTATCGCTGATCTCCGACGCTGCATTAGGCATGCCAGGGCTCATCAGTCCTGCATAATCTGCTTCAATCTGGTAATCGATATCATCAGCATGCGGATTGTTCTCCCAATGACCGGTTTGCGGCGGCTTCATACCATTTAATATATTATACCGGGCAGCCTGGTTGGCATGCCATAATTTATATTCAGCATGGGCAAATGCCTGGGCAAAAGAATCTACCGGTGCATCATGGCCGAGGCGCTCCAGAACATCTACAAAAGTGAGGTCCATGTACACATCATCATACAGACCCGGGATCTCTTCCATGGTCTTTTTAAGATAACCATCGTACCATACAATGGGCTGATAATCCTGGATAAAAGTTCCATTGTACTTGAACTCTGTAGGCCCGCCATAAGTAACCCCAATGGTCTGGCCTGCCCAGCCACCTTTGATCTTGTCTTTTAATTTATCGACAGACATGGTAACTTTTTCAGGCAATTTGCCTTGTGCAGATGACTCAGAACCTTTTTCACTGCAGGAGATCCCGGCAACTACCAGGGAAGAGAGCAATACCATCTTTACTTTTTTCATACTGATTGATTGAAAGTTCAAAATATCTTTTTTCATTACTTCGTATCTAAAGGAGTTGTCGCCGTTTGTGGGGTGGTATCTGGCTGGTAACCCGGATTAGGCTCCATCTTAGCCGCATGTACTTTTTTCTGCCAGGCATGTAATTGTTTTTTCATCTTTTTTACTTTACCCGGCATTGTTGCAGCAAGGTCATGCTGCTCATAAGGATCTGTTCTTAAATCAAAAAGTTGCACCGTTCCATTCTCGAAATATTCCAGCAACTTGTAGTCACCACTGCGCATGGCCCCTCCCGGGCTTTGCATGCCGTGATTGCTATAATGCGGAAAATGCCAATACAGGTTCCGCTCCTTTATTCCACCTCCTTCCAGAAGCGGGCTGAAGTCCACTCCATCGAGCGTCTGTTTGGGATTGCCTGCAATACCTGCCATTTTTAAAAGCGTTGGATAAAAATCTGTACTGATCACGGGCACATCGGTCGTTGTGTTGGGGGTGTTATGACCCGGCCATTTTACGATCATTGGCACACGGATGCCACCTTCATAAAACCATCCTTTAGCACCGCGCAAAGGCAGATTGGAAGTAGCGAATTCCTTATCCAGTGCAGCTTCACCAAATTTTTTGCCGGGCCTGGCAAAATTGGCACCCGACATGCCGCCGTTATCAGACACGAATACGACAATGGTATTATCTTCCAATCCCAGTTCCTTTAATTTGGCAAGTACCCGGCCAAGACTTTCATCCATGCTTTCCACCACAGCAGCGAACTGCACATTATCCTGCCGTTGCTTTATTTTAACGGTACGATGAGGCAAGATCGAATAACCTGCATATTCTTTTTGTTGTATCATTTCATCCAACGCCTGCCTTGATAGAGGATTAGGGTCGTCCGGGTTGCCTTCCAGTATATACGGCATTGCAGACGGTGGCAGCTTCTTTAATTTTTCCTGGTATTTTTTCACCAGGTCCGCACGGCCTTCTATCGGATCATGAACAGCAAAATGAGAGAGGTACATAAAAAAGGGAGCATCCTTGTTCTGCTCAATATATTTCAGCGCTTCCGTAGTGAGCCTGTCTGTGAGGTATTCTCCATCAGGGCCTTCCAGTCCTTTTAACCGGAACGGTGAATAGTAAGTAAGTGGCCAGCCTTTGTTCCATTCGGTCACCCGGTAATCAAATCCATGCTGTAAAGGAGAAGAACTGTCTTCTCCAAGATGCCATTTGCCAAATATCGCTGTACGGTAGCCGTTTTCTTTAAACGTTTCCGCTATCGTCTTGTCCTCAAATGGCAGATGCTGGTTGATCGGCGCATTTTTCAATTGCTGGAATGCATAATCCTTTCTTCCCGGCAGCCAGTCGGTCAACTGCAAACGTGCAGGATATTTGCCAGTCATGATGCTGGCGCGTGAAGGTGAGCATACATGACAGGATGCATAAGCATTGGTAAATCTGGTACCCTCTTTGGCAAATGAATTGATATTCGGTGTTTCATAAAAAGAATTGGGATTATTGCACTGCACATCATTCCATCCCAGGTCATCGACCAGGAAAAAGATCACGTTCATTTTTTTTGCCGGTTGCTGCGCATCCGTCACAAAACACCACAACATCATCGTCAAAACAAAAAATAAATGTAACCCCGGCTTATTCTTTATTATGTTTCCCATACTTAGTTTGTTTAAAGAAAATCATTATGCCTTTATCGGTTTGCTTCAGTATGCGATTGTTTTTCCGCCTGCTCAATTATTTTTTTAAATGCACTCACGCGATCAGGCTGGATACTATACAGGTTGTGCCGCTCCTGCGGGTCTTTCCCCAGATCATACAGTTGATAGTCCATTGTCTTTGGCCCATCAGCATAAAAAGTTTGCCCCCAGGCCGGCTTACCCGGTTCAATATACTTCCAGTTTCCCTGCCGCACCACAAAAGCGCCGCTTCCTCCTGCCACCATCGTCAGCGACCGGCGGACCTGTGCTGATGATTTACCTGTAATATTGGAAAGATAGCTATAGCTGTCTTCTCCTTCACCAGCAGCAAGGTGGTCGCCTACCAATTCAGCAAAAGTGGCCAGCATGTCTGCATTGCACACCATATTATTATTGACAGTTCCAGCTTTAACGACACCGGGCCAGCGCATGATCAACGGAACGCGATGACCGCCTTCCCATGCATCTGATTTGAACCCGAGATATGGACCGGATGCGCGGTGATCATAAGTGATCCATCCTTTTTTCCCGATCGCATTGCCTTTGGGATTTACATATTGAGGAGAATAATTGGCTGCTTGAGCAGGGTAATACTGATCACCGAGATCTTTCTTGTATCGCTCCAGTGGCAGCAGTGCATCACCAGGTACGCCACCGTTATCAGATGTAATAATGAGCAAGGTATTATCCAAAGCATTGTTTCTTCTCAATGCATTCACCACATCTCTTACTACCCAATCAAACTCCATCACCATATCACCCCTGAGGCCGGCGCCACTTTTTCCTTTGGTCCTCTCGGGCAAACAGGGCCGGTGAATAGCACTGGTTGCAAAATAAAGGAACAAGGGAGTTTTGTCATGCTTGCTGAAATGCCCATCGATCACTTCCACAGCCTTTCCGGCAAGTATTTCATCCATCCTGGTAAGGTCCCAGTTAGCTGCGCGGGTACTTTCCTGGTCCGTATCGTAGACATATTCCTTCCTGATCGTTGGCGGTTGAGTTACCCTGTCGTTTTCTATATACACGAAGGGGATCATATTATTGGATGCCGAAATACCATAATAATAATCAAAACCCCTTTCGACAGGCCCGCCTTTTACTGGTTTGGAAAAATCTATATAGTCCTGTGTATTCACTTCCCATGAATCAAATACCATGGAGTCTGCATTGGCAGGAGCACCGGGTTTCAGCGCCCAATCAAAACCGAGGTGCCATTTACCAATGCAGGCAGTTTCATATCCGTTCTTTTTTAATAAAGAAGCGAGTGTGGTACGGCCGGGTTCGATCAATGGTTTGGCAAACCAGGTAGATACGCCTGCACGCAAACGCGTGCGCCAGGAGTAACGGCCTGTCATCATGCTGTAACGGGAAGGGGTACACAGCGAAGAAGCCGTATGCGCATCAGTAAAACGCTGGCCCTGCGCCGCAATGCTATCAACGGAGGGTGTTGAAATTTTTTGTGCGCCATAGCAACTCAGATCGCCATAGCCCATATCATCCGCCATGATGATAACAATATTCGGCCGCTGTTGCGCCTTGCCGGCACAACAGGCCAATAAAATGCTGCATAGAATAAAAAATCTTTTCATACTATTATTCGCCAGATTCGATAGCTCCGATATCCGGCATTCCTTTAACAGGTTTGTTGAAAAAATCAATATTGAATAAGCCCGGCAATCCTTTATTCGCTGCAGGACTACCAGTGCGCAATGCAAAATCCTCCGGCTTATCTGCACCGGAATATTTAACCAGCAGCGGATCAGCAAAAACGGGTGCAGTGCCAGGCCCTTCTTTCCCCATCACCAGGTTGCCAGATGCTGCATAGTAAAGATTGTTCTCAATAATATTCTGCGGGTTGGTCGACGTCCGCAATCCCGTGTTATAGATCTGGATATCCAATTCTGTAATGATGAGGTTGTTCCTGATCCTGTTGCGTGTATTAGTGCCGGTGATATTGAATACACCCCAGTCATTCACGTTCTTCTTGCGCCGTACGATCGTATTGTTCTCAATATTGCATTCTGCACCCTGCCACATGGCAATAAACTGCTGGTAGTCATCACTGATATTATGATGAATATCGAATGATTTGTAAACAGGGTGCTGTTTAATATCGGTCCAGGTTATTTCAAGGAATCCCTGGCAATCGCGGGTATAGTTGTGATGAATGGAAATATGCGATTTGTCATAGCGAGCATCATCAATTTCAAAAGCACCTCCATCAGCTCCACCTCCAACACCATCGGGCCCCCACTCAATGCGCGGGTCTACTGCGCTATAATTAAAGATGCGGTTATAAGAGGCTTCCTGGTAATCATTGCCCAGCCAGATGCCTATCGGCCCCCAACCCCATTCTTTCAACACGCGATTGCAATCATGAATATAGTTGTTGCGGATCACAGCATTCCTGCCATAACTTTTTACACCTACTACGCAGTCATTAAACTCGTTGTTGCGGACAATGCAATTCTCTGCTTCTTTGTCAATATAAACTGCCCCCATTTCCCATACGGTAGTATCCCAACCCGAAGAAGGCGTGTAACTGCCGCGTACATAAGCTGCGGTGTGATGCAGGTACAAATTTTCCACGATCACAAAACTGCCTTTGACGCGTACGCAATTACCGTAATTGTTCAATGCAAAAACCGGGTTGGTAAAAGAGGGAGCAGGCTCTGAGGCTTCTCCATAATCGGTGAGCACAATGGGATTGTCACCCGTTCCTGAATCATAGATATACAATGGCCCGGTAAAAGCAGCGCCTCGTTTAAAACGGATGCTATCACCCGGATGCAACAAGCCCTGCTTTATGTTTTTAAGCGACTGCCAGGCTTCAGCTGCAGAAGTTCCTCTATTGCCATCGTTGCCTCCCCTGCTGTCGATATAATAAGCAACAGGGTTGGACGATGCCGGTGATTGCTGTTCGGCACGGCAACGGATGCCTGATATTGCCACCAGCAACATGCAAATAAATGATATAAAAGAAGATCGTACGCGCATGAATTATAGCATATCCGGATTAGTAACCTGTGTTTTGTTTCAGATTAGAATTGGCAAGCAAAGCCGTACTCGGGATCGGGTACAGTTCTTTGGTGGCAGCAGTAACTGGTTTACCGAACCACGCATCCTGCCATTTACCAAAGCGGATCAGGTCCTGCCGGCGATGCCCTTCCCATGCCAGCTCACGTCCTCTTTCGTTCAGCAGTTCAGGAAGAGTAAGCGTAGCCGTTGTATAATCATTACTGGTATTGCCAAAAGCTCTTTCACGGACCTTGTTCACTTCGTCTACCGCTTCCTGGGTCGGTGTGCCTCCATTGCTGCGCATGATCGCTTCTGCTTTCATCAACAGGATATCGGCATAGCGGATAAAGGCCCAGTCATTGTCCATGGTCTGATTGGTCTGCAGACCGGTGGGGAATTGCCATTTTTTGCAACGCACACCATCCAATTCTCCTGCTGTTTGAAAGCCGCTGATCGAAGGTGTGAATACAAGCGGAGCGCCTGAAGAAGTTTTCAGCGGCTGCCCGCTCGCATCGTATTGTTGTCCTACCATCCAGGAATTAATACGTTTATCGCTGCTATTGTACAATGCATAAAAATCCGGAGAAGCCACCATACCATTCCAGATCGGGGATGAGATATTATATACACTGGCCTGTGCAGGATGCAATGTGTACTGATGCATCTGCAACCCCCAACCTACTTTGCGGTCATAAGGCAGTACCCATATATTTTCCTTAGAGCTTATATTGTCAACCTGGAAATTTTTGAAATAATCAGGTTCCAGTGAGTAGCTGTTAAGTTGTATGATGTTGTTGCACATCGTGATCGCGTCAGCATAACGGGGCGTGCCGATCCATTTTTCCGCATTGAGATACATTTTGGCAAGCACTGCATATGCCATCGGGCGGGTGCAGCGTCCATAATAATCGGCAGAAGGCTTTTCCTCCAATAATGAAAGATTATCGAGCAACTCTTTCTCAACAATAGCAAACACCTCTGCTCTTGTTTTTTGCTGCGGCAATGAAACATCCGTAAAGTCCAGCGTCACAGGAATATTTCCGTAAAGGTCTATTGCTGTATAATAGGCAAAGGCGCGCAAGGCCTTCAGCTCAGCGATCATATTGGGTTTCTTTGCAAATTCCGCCGGTGATTCACCGATCTGGTAGATCACCTGGTTACATGCCGAGATAGTATTGAAGCAAAACTCCCAGGAAGAACCAACAGGGTCCATCGTAGCCACAAAATTGTGCTGGTTCAACCTCACCCACAGGCCATTATTGTTCAAATAAGTTCCCTGTGTTCTTACAGGGCAACAAGCTTCATCAGTAGCTAATGTTTCTGTACCCATCAGCCCCCAGAGACTGGTGCCGCGGTATTGCATCTGTGCATAGGCATTGCCCATGGCAAGAATACATTCCCGTTCCGTTTTATAAAATTCAGAAGCATCGAGTGTAGAGAATAACTCCTCATCCAGTTTGGTACAGGACGCGGTAGAAAATACACAAGCTATCACCACGATGAAATATTTTATCTGTTTCATAATTAGCAGCATTAAAATTTATAATTAATACCAAACGTCAGTGTCCGGGTAAAAGGAAAATAACTCAGGTTCTCCGTACCCGCAGTAGCGGTGCTAAGGTTAAAATCATTGATGACCGCCTCAGGATCTGCACCGGAATAATTGGTGATGGTGAACAGGTTCTGGCCTGTTGCATAGAAGCGAAGGCTGTTCCCTTTGGGCAGGCTCATCGTATAGCCCAGCGATACATTGTTCAGCTTCACAAAAGATGCTTTCTCCACATAACGTGAATCGTAAGTCGTAATGCCTGTATAGGTCGGATAGTTTTCCAGTGTTGATTTCAGGATATTGCGGCCGCTGAGGAAAGGTGTCCAGTTTTCGTAAAACACGCGCTCATAGTTCAACAGGCTTTGTCCGAATACGCCGCGGAAGAAAAAGGAGAGATCAAATTTTTTGTATTGCATCGATACGTTCCAGCCAAGTTCGAATTTGGGATAGGCATTGCCTACTACTCTCCTGTCGAGTTCCGATTCCTGGTTGATGGTACCATCTTTATTCACATCCTCATAGATAGCACCACCAGACCCATTCACACCAAGGAATACAGGAGCCATGAAATTTCCAAGCGGTTGCCCTTCCAGCACCAGTTGCGTCCAGGTAGTAGCAGCCGGGTTGATCTTCAGGTATTGCAGTGTATATCCCCTGCCGGGATCAGAGAAGGAGATCAATTTGTTCCGGTTAAGCGTGTAATTGACAGTGGTAGTAAGCGTCAGATCTTTAGAGCGGATGATGTCGCCATTCAGAGATACTTCCACACCTTTGTTCTGCATCGTGCCTACGTTCGCATAAGTGGAATTGTATACATTGGGAGGTACCGGCACTGCATATGACCAAAGCAGGTCAGATACTCTCCTGAGATAAAAATCAATGCTGCCATAGATCCGGTTATCCAGGAACCCGAAATCCACACCGGCATTGTACTCTGCTTTCTTTTCCCATTTCAGATCAGGATTGGGATTACTGGCAGGGCGGTAAGAATTGATCCAGTTTCCTGCATAATAGAACTGGCGCGATCCAACAGCAATACGGGAAAGCGAAAGATAATTAGAGATATCCTGGTTGCCGGTAACACCATAACCGATACGCAGCTTCAGGTTGTTGATCCATTTTATATTCCTGATAAAATCTTCTTCATTCAATCTCCAGCCAATACTGACTGCCGGGAAATTTCCCCATTTATGGTTGGCGCCAAAGCGGGAAGATCCTTCATGACGTATTGAAGCAGAGAGAAGATATTTTTCATTGAAATTATAAATAGCTCTTGCATAAAACGCGATCAGTTTATTGATCGACTTACTGGTAGACATGCCTGCCAGGCCGCTTGTAAGCGCATACCCAGAACCGATGTTATAATAAGAAAAATTATCCAGGTCGAAATTGTAGTTCAGCGCCGAAAGCCCGTTATTCTGGTTTTCGTAATACGAATAACCACCGATCACCTGCACGCTATGGCCATTGAATTTCTTTTTGTATTCAAAACCCGGCTCAAACAGGTAATTGGCATTGTAGTTTGACACGGCTGTGGCATAGCCATCAGTACCTACTTCAGGAAAATATTTTGTTTTGTAGCTGCCGCCAAAACTGCGGAAACTGTTGTAAGATCCATGCAGGATAAGCTTCAGCTCACTCAGCAATTTGAAAGAAGCATTGATATCACCTGTTACATACTGATCATCCCGTTCGTTCTTTTCCTGGTCAAGCATTGCTACAGGGTTCAGGTAGCCTGAAGCAGTAGAAACCGTGTAGTAGCCTGCATTGACCACATTGGTTGGATCATAAACAGGTTCAGTAGGATTACGCCAGGTAGCTTGCCCCAATACACCGTAGTTGCCCAGTTTTCTCTTTACCGAAGAATAGATCAGGCGATAATCGATTTTCAGACGGTCATTCAGACCGGTCTGGCTAATGAAGATCGACGGTGTAATGGTGCGGTTGCTGGCATTTTTTAAAATGGACTGATCGGATTTATAATAAAGGTTAGCACGGTAATTTATTTTACGGGTTCCACCAGATGCGGTGAAGCTATAGTTCTGATTTATCGGGGTGCGTGTCACTTCATCCATCCATTTGGTATCCTGTCCTTTGTCGAGATAGGTACGTGCGGGATAATATTGCGCTATTGCGGCGCGGTATTCATCGGCAGACAGGTAACGGTTGTTTTCGATGATCTGTTCGGTAGACACAAAATTGTTGATCTCAAATTTTACATCACCGATATCTGCACGTTTGGTAGTGATGAGGATCACCCCATTGGTGGCGCGGGTGCCGTAGATCGCAGCAGCCGATCCATCTTTTAACACATCGATGGATTCGATCTGGTTAGGATCGAGCATAGCGATGTTGGCATCCATGATGCCGTCTACGATGATGAGCGGGCTCTTGCCGGCAGACAGGGTATTTAATCCGCGCAACTGGATCTGGAATCCGGCATTGGGATCGCTACCGCCTGATTTAGTGATAGTGAGCCCTGGCACTTTTCCCTGGATCAAACCCATAGGATTGCTCATATCACCTTTGTTGAAGTCTTTAGCTTTTACAGTTACTACAGAACCAGTCACTTCTTTTTTTGTCACAGTTCCATAACCTACTGCCACCACTTCTTCCAGGTTGCCGTAAGCGACCTGCATCCGGATAGCCAGGCTGGCTTCTCCTTTGTAAGTGAGCTCCTGTGATTCATGACCGATCAATGAAAACACCAACACCTGGTTTCGTTGAACCGGAATGGTGAATGATCCGTCCTGGCCGGTATTGGTACCATTAGAGGTTCCCTTAACGACCACGTTCACACCGCTGAGCGGTTGCCCTTGTTCATTGGTTACTTTTCCGGATACAGAGGCTTGCGCAGCAACTACCTGTACCCAAATCAATGACAACATGCATAATGCTGCAATTAGAAAATTCCTTTTCATAAACAGTGTCGAATTGATAATGAATAAATTTTAAGACCGATATCCGGAAAGGGTTGACCTATGCAGTTCCTGCATAAATGATCAGGCCCAATCCTGCCAGAAAAAAGAGAAACATACCTGCAAGCAGCAACGATACCTGCCTGGGTGCATTCTTGAATTCTTTCCAGACAAACACGCCCCAGATGGCCGCAATCAATGTAGCGCCCTGCCCGAGCCCATAAGAAACAGCCGGGCCCGCTTTACCTGCAGCGATAAGATTGAAAAGATTACCGGTACCCCAGATAGCTCCACCAAGGATGCCGACAAGATGCAAAGAGAATTTTCCGCGGAAGTAGGTTTTATATGAGAGAGGAGTTCCTTCAAACGGCCTGCGCATCATGATCGTATTAAAAACGATATTGCTGATAATGATGCCTGCCGCAAAAATGACAAAAGCAGAATAGGGAGTCATTTTTAAGGGCTCGGGTTGTTCAAAATTGTTAACATCCATTGATGCTGCAATGAAGCGATAGAAAAAAGACATCAGCACACCGGCGGCTACGGAAAGCAGGATGCCTTTGGTGCCTGCCTTTTGTGAAGAAGCCGTTGTTTTTTTATAGGCTACTGCATTCAATATAATAGCCAGGGCTACCAGTGCCACGCCGGCGAATAATGCGAGCGGATCTCCTTTTTGAACACCGGTATAATTGATGATTACGCCAAGGATCAATGCAATCCCAATCCCCACAGGGAAAGCGACAGACATACCGGCAATAGAAATAGCAGCCGTCAATAAGATATTTGCCAGGTTGAAAATGATCCCTCCCAGGAAGGCGCTGCCAATATTGCCGGAACTGGCCTGTTGCAGGTCTTCAACAAAACCCCGGCCTTGATCTCCCGAACTGCCCAGTGTAAAAGCAGCGAGAAGGGAAAACAGTAAAATACCGATTACATAGTCCCAGTAAAAAAGTTCAAAGCGCCATTTGCCGGTTACAAGTTTTTGAGTATTGGCCCATGAGCCCCAGCAAAGCATTGTAACAAAGCAGAAGACGATAGCTAGTGTATAGCTTTCTACAATAAACATACGGCAGCAATTTTTCGTTATAAAAGCTCAACCCTTTTTCAAGAACGGCGGACAGGGTTGATAAAAATCCGGTTCTTCCAGTCTACTGTGATTCTTTGATATTGGCGATGTTCAATTTTCTTGCGATCAGTTCATTCCTGTACGGGATGGAAGATTGTGCACCTAACCTTGTTACAGATAAAGCAGCTGCTTCGCAGGCAAAGCCAACGGCTTCTTCCAGGCTATCACCTTTACAAAGTGCCACAGCAAGAGCTCCGTTGAATACATCGCCTGCCGCAGTGGTATCTACTGTTTCCACTTTTTGTGCAGCCACTACCGAAAATTTCCCATCCTGGCAGATCACCGCACCAAGCGGCCCCATCGTCACCACCACATTTTTTACACCTTTGGAACAAATAGCCTTTGCCGCTTTTTTTGCGCTCTCGATATTAGTTACATCCACACCGGAGATCATGCTCGCTTCTGTTTTATTAGGGGTAAGAATGTCGATATTCTTTAACAATTCTTCGCTCAGTTCATTGGCCGGTGCAGGATTAAGGATCACTTTTACATTTTTGCTGGCGGCATAATTCACTGCGAAGTGCACAACATCCATAGGTATTTCGAGTTGCAACAGCACCAGGCTGGCCGCAGCAATTTCGTCCAGTGCTTTTTGCATGTCTTTGCTGTGAAGATTGGCATTAGCACCGGAAGCAACCACAATACTATTCTCTCCGGCTTTGTCTACTGTAATAAGCGCTACACCTGAAGGAAAATCTTCATCAGAAAGAATAAAACTGGTATCGATACCTTCATCACTGAATAACTGGGAGAATTGTTTTCCGAAAACGTCATTTCCAAGCTTGGAGATAAATACCACTTCACCGCCGAGCCTTGCTACTGTTACGGCCTGATTGGCACCTTTGCCACCGGGGTTCATAAAAAAAGATCCTGACAAAACTGTTTCACCGGGTACGGGGATATGGTCTGTTTTTACCACCATATCCATATTAGAACTTCCTATTACTACTATCTTTCCTGATTTCATAAACAAGCGATTGTTTTGGTTCAACCGAATAACCAAAAATAACCGTGACACCAGCAGGAACAAGGCACATTATTTCCAAAATTGGGAATTCTAAATATAAAAAATTGTATGCATTTTATTGATTATTAAATGATTAATAATAGTATTCTTATACATTTTTGTAAATGCTGAATAAAATACATCTTTTAATAAAAGAAATACCGGTATGATGGAATGAACAGTCCTGTTTCTGTTGAATCAGGTATAACTGTAAACTAAAATGGCTGCCCTTGCAGGCAGCCAGAAACATTTGACTAATAAATTATCACAGGTTACTGTGATCAGTTACGATTCGATTGATTATTTATTCAATACTAAAATTTCTCCAATAGGCATTTCCGGCTTCTTTGCCTGGTATCAATACCCGTTGATAGATCCGGATAACAATATCCTGCCCTTTGAATTCGCTAAGATCCACTTCTATTTTTTGCCATTGCCTTGCTGTGTCATTTCCTTCTATCAATTTGCCAATACATCTTTTATTGTTCACATACACTTGCAGTCTCCAGGCCCGTTTCGCATCCGATCCTGCTTCAAAAGACAATTTGCAATCTTTGTCAATCTTTAATGTACGACGCAACAACAAACCTCTCACTTCATCACGCGGGTAAGTGATCAGCGTATCACCACTGAGATAAGTAATGCCCCGGATCCCATACATGCCGCCTCCTGCTCCACCATAGCCAGCCCTTTCCAGTTTCCATTCAGGATTCCAGTATTGGGTGAGTTCAGATAAAGTAAATAATTCGGCAGGCTGCGTTGCCGGCTGCTGTAGGGGTATCCGGATAGTATTGCCACTGATCTTCACGCCATGCAATTGCATGATCTTTTTTCCAACTTCCGCTGTGCGTTGCGACAGCACTGATATTTTTTCATCAACAACAGGCTGTAACGGAAAACCGCCCATTTCAGTTCCGGCAATGCGGTCATTAAGTGCTGCTACAAGATGCGCGGGAATACCTTTCACTCCTTTCATAGCTCCGATCACCGAAGCAGCATTTGCTGCATTGCAGTCTGCATCAGTAAAATCAGCTGCTGACGCTGCAAGGTTTACCGTTTTAAGAAAATCCCCTTCACCAAACCATACGCTTGCCGCAACAATACCACCATTGGCCACTGCATTATTGGTAGCAGGATATTCGATATGCCATCTATCCTCTACCGCATCAAATATCTCCTGTGGTCTTTTTCCTTTATCCGCCATAGCAATCACCAGGTCAAGACACTGGCGGTAAGGCGACCGGGGATGGATCAGTTTTGCTGCTTTACGCACAATAGCCTTTGGATCTTTTTCAGTAAATCCAAGGCTCACCATGGCTGCGATAAATACACCTCCGTCAGCACCTTCGGCATAACCATTAAGATGACAAAGCTCTCTTGCTATCTTCCCGGCAAGATTGGGCATACCGGGAGCAAGTGCTCCATAAATATCCGCACTGAACTGAGGGCCGATACTGAACCAGAGTTTATTGTAGCGTGGATGACCTGCATCACGTGGACTTACACCTCTTGCCATCAGCAATCGTGCCTGCTCGCTGGAACCCCAGGTGCCTGCATTATTCTCCTGCCATTGCTTTCCCAGTTGTTCTACTGTCATCCCCGGCCCATACTTTTCAAAAGCGCGGATAGCGATCATTTCATAATACCAGTCATCGTCTACCGGTGCTTCAGTACGTTTGGTGGGATAATCGCTAAGCCATGCCGCTGAAGCAGTTTGATGCTCGTATGGCCAGGCGATCAGCGTGCCCGCGATCTGTGCCAGCCACACTCCGTGTACACGGTCTTCATAATCATGGAATGAAAGCATTTTTGTCTGCGAAGCAGCTTGCATCCAAATAAAAAAAGGGGCAATAAAAAGCAGGAGCAGCCTTATTGCTTTGTTGTTCCGTCGATGATAGACCCGTGTGCTGATGTTGATTGATTGCATGGCAATAAGTGTTTGATCGTTGAACCAAATATAGACAGGAGTAATTAAGGATGCCGGCCAGATATTTCAAAAACTGATAGTCCTGTTTTATACAATATGATATATATAACAATTCAAGAAACTGTTTTTCATTATCTTAGAATTTTCATTTTTTCTATTTTACTGAAAGGCAGATTGCAACCTGATGATACTTGAAACACTTATAAAGCTGGTGAAATCGCTCTCTGGTGCAGAGAAAAGGCATTTCAAATTACTTACCCGCAAGCAGACCGGCAGTAAGGATTATCTTATCCTGTTCGATATTATTGATAAAACTCCGGCAACCGATACAGTCACGGTGAAACAGAAATTCAGGAAAGCACATGCCGGTTCTTCGCTCAATAATACAGCGCGCTACCTGTTGAAAGTGCTTACCGATGGCCTAATCCAATCGAAAGTGGAAAAGGATACCCAGTTCCATCTTTTCCAGGAGCTGATGCGTATCAAAGTATTGAAAGCACGTTCGCTGCACGAAGAAGGTTATGCATTGCTGAAAAAAGTCCGTAAATCAGCAATAGGTTCACAGCAGCATCTGATCGAATATTTTACTTATCGCGAGGAACTGGATTATCTATCCGATTCGAGCTATAAAGTAATCTCTGATAAAGTGCTGGTAGGAACACAGATGAAAGCCAAGGACATCCTGAAAACATTGAATCATATCCAGGACCATCATTCCCTGTTTGAATTACTGAAATACCGATTAGTGCATTCAGGAAAAATCTCTTCAGACGAAGACCGAAAACGCCTGAACGACCTTATGCTGAGTGAAATGATCCTGGTAAGCGGTAAATCAAAAAACAGTTTTGCCGCACAAAAGCTGCACCTGCTTTTTCAATCCTTCTTTTTTACTGATGTAGGCGATCACCAGTCGGCACTCAAGACTTTTCATGCATTGAACAACCTGTTTGAACAAAATATTACGTTGCTGGACAAGCCACCGCTTGATTACCTTTCAACGCTTATTGGCATCCTGGACAGCCTGCATACGTTGAAGAAATATGACGAGATACATTATTACATTGAAAAATTAAAACGGCTCGACCAATCAATCTATCCCGAATTCTTCCGTTACCAGGTACGCAAATCGGCAATAGTGTATCAATTGGCGATCCTTACAGGAAAAGAGAAATCCGGAGAAGCTATTACGGTGATCAAAGACATGGAATCCGGTTTCCTGAAAATGTATCCTATGATCAATGAGGAAAGGCAATGGGAACTTTATTTCTTCTGCAGCCTCGCTCATTTTGGCAACAAGGACTGGAAAAAGGCCCATAGCTATATCAACCAGGTAATGCAGGTGCATAAAGTGCAGCCGCAATTGCTTATATGTAAAGCCATCCGGCTGCTCAATATTATCATTTATTATGAAAAAGGCGACTCACATTATCTTGAGTATGAGATCCGCTCTTATAAACGTTTCTTCAGTAAAAAGAATGCTCTGCTGAAGTCGGAAGCGCTGTTACTGAAATTCATCTTATTGTGGCCGGATCCCCGTAAACGCAAGATCCCTGAATTATCATACAAAAACATATCACAGGAGCTTCAGAGTTTTAATTCGGACAAATATGAAAAGCAACTGCTAAAGTATTTTGATTATGTGCAGTGGATGTTGGGAAAAATAGAAAAATAAGCCGGTCATAAACAGGCGCCTGCCTTCAGGTGCAGGAACCAGGTTCCAGTCCTGCGAAGCATTATCTTTTTCGCCTGTAATGTAATTGAGCGAGTCCTGTATCAAATACTTTTGTATTCAAAAGCTCAAGTTGCTGCCAGGGCCTGCCGTCTTTGAAAAGTCTTGTTCCATTACCGACCAGAACAGGTATAATGGAAATAATGAATTCGTCAATAAGATCACTCTTTAATAGTTCATTTATTATTTCTGCACCGCCGTCGCAATAGATGTTTTTCCCTTTTTCGGATTTTAATCGTTTTACCAATTCGGCCAGATTTCCAGTGTAAAAAATTGTTCTGCCTGCATCCGGTCTCTGTGTTCTTGTGATAACATATACATCTCTCTGCCCGTTATCGTAATGAGATGCGCCGATTTCTTTGAGTACATAGTCGTACGTTTTTCGCCCAATAATTAATGTATCTATAGTATCTGTAAAAACCGCATAACCATAATCTTCGCCTTCCTTTTCTACTAATTTTAAAAAACTAAGGTCGTCATTGGGTTGGGCAATGTAGCCGTCTAAACTTGTCGCTATGAAGAGTGATAGTTTTCGCATTGCCCTTTATTTTGGATTGTTTAATTTAAAATTAGTTTGCCCTGGGGCAAAACATTAAAAATGTGGAGATGACTCCGATCTAAGTTCGATAGTTATCCAAAAGTATGAAATGAAGCAGCAATATCCTGGTATAAATATGCCTATTATTTCTATTTATCGTAGCTTATTACAAAAATTTCGGTTAGTCTTATAGATATAAACCTCTTCTATATCCGTCAGGACCCATTGGTATTACGCCAGTATTTTTGTTCTCTCAAATAAGAGGCAATAGACAAAGCGAGCATTATACCTGCAGTAATTGGAATCCAGTTGGGTATTGGCATCGGGTCTCCAGCAGCATAAGAATGCAACCCAGACAAGTAGTAGTTTACACCGAAATAAGTAAAGATAACTGTCCAAATCATCCACATGCCCGCTACGTTAAAAGTCCACTTACCCCTCAAGCCTGGCACCATCCTGAAATGCAGGATTGTCGCATAGAAGATTATGGAAATAAATGCCCAGGTTTCTTTCGGATCCCAACTCCAGTAACGTCCCCAACTCTCATTTGCCCATATTCCACCCAGGAAAGTTCCAATAGTTAATGCAAACAACCCGATCTCAGCAGCCATTTCATTCACAATCGTCAATTCTTGAATGGAATCCCGGATTTTTGTAGTTGGTTTTATACAGAACATAACCAATGAGATTACCGAGATAAGGGCAGATAAACCAAAAAAACCATAGCTTGAAGTAATAATGCCTACATGTATCATTAACCAATATGATTTCAATACCGGCTCCAAAGGTGTAATCTGTGGATCAAGCATAGAACCGCCGTGTGCAAAGCCCATCATAATCATAGCGACTAATGCACCGGCTGCCGGGATAAACGCATTCCTGTTTTTATAAAGCAATAACCCTGATAATACACCGATTGCCGAGATGAAAACAATTGCTTCATAGCCATTACTCCATGGCGCATGCCCCGATATATACCACCGAACGCCCAACCCTGCAAACTGTACTGCCAAAGCAAGAACCATTATACCGAGTAATATTTTAGTTAATACCCGAACTGTATGATTAATTTCAGAACCTGACGATAACACTTCTGCAAAACCAAGTATGATCATTGAAATTCCCAGGAGAGAATAAACAATCATCAGCCATAAGAAGATATTTGCATGATTGTATAGTATCTCTAAGTCAACTTTTGAATCAGATGGAATAATATTCTTTCCCCATGTTTTTTGAAAGTTACTAATACTCGCTAGTGTTTCATCGGCATTCTCCCAATTCCCAGTCTCCAGACTTTGTTTCACATCATTAAAGTAAAGGGCTATAAATGCATAAGCGGCCGAGTCAAGCGCCATAGGATTATTTCCAGCGCTATAAACCCAGCTTCTCCATGTATGTGACGGATCGTTTCTAACAGGTATAATTTTAGTAAAATACCCGTAAATGATATTACCGAAAATATTATACCGCTCTGTTACACCTATCAGCTCTTTATCATAATTTGATTGCTCCCCCTTTCGTTTGCTGAAGGATATTTTATACTGATTTTGCAACTTAAATTCACCTATGGAGGTATCCATCAAATTGGCAAAAGTTGTATAGCCTTCTGCATTGGCGCCGGTTTCTTTAGCCAGTTCATCCCCTCCTTTTTTGCCAACATAAATCATTGGCTGAACAAACCAGTAAGCCGGATCGAGTTGCATAGATAAAAACCATTGTACAGGTGATAATCCCTTGTATTTATCTTTTTTATAAATCTTACGCAGCAATTCTAATGTATGCGTATCCATTGGCTTTACTCTGCCTTGAAAGTCTTGAACCAGCAGGCGACCAAACTTATCAGCATGCTTTGTGGCTATAGCCTTACCCCCCAATTCGCCCTGCTTCAGGAACAGATCTGCTTCTTTTTGAGCATTAGTAGTATCTATTTTTTGTTGTACTGGTATTTGGGCATTACCAAAAGAGATCATCAATATCAAAGGGATTAATATCACGGATTTTCTATGCATTCCTTTCAGCCGTTGATTCAATTTCCAGATATGGGTTCGCTTTTGGAAAAGTGTGAGGAGCATTCCACTGAATAAAAAGAAGTAACCAATATAAGTAATTCTTGTTCCCCACCAGTCTTTGTTTACAGAAAGGATAGTACCTGACTCATCGGGAAAGTAGCTTGCTTGAAAGAACCTGTAACCACTGTGGTCCATAACGTTGTTCATATAAATATGGTGTGGCGTTTGTCTTCCATTATCGATAACAGTCACCCTGCTTTCATAAGAAGAAGCATTGTTGGATCCTGGATAGCGGTCTAATTTAAAATCATCGCATCGAAGTGAGAAGGGCGTTTTTATCAATTTTGAACCATAACCAATTGCGACTTCCAGTTTATTGATATTGGTTTTTGCGCCGTACGCGATCATGCCTTTTCCACCTCCTACCATCACAGTATCTTTTTCATTTCCTGAACTGATTTCCAGCTTCACCATGCTTAAAAGACTTTTATCCGTCATATTGCTTTTATCACCACTGTAATAAACAATTTTACCGGAAAACACAGGATTAGGTATAATAAAGTTTGTGTTATTGATCGTATAAAGTGTTCTGAGATTCAGTGAGGTTGGCTCATTTCTTTTTATTATTCCTGAATGTTGTGCCAGTATTGCAGTATCGGTAATTATTCCCGCCTGTTGGCCCTGCATAGACATATATTGCCCTGCTACAGGTGAGTTAATCATTAAACTATCTCCTTTTTCTATTAATTGTACCGTTCCCTGAACCGGGCTATTGAAACTGAATAGAACATTCCCTATGGTTTTTATCTCTCCGTCGAAAATATAATTGTTCACTCTTCCACTCTGCCCCATTGTTATGATTTCAAGAATTTTCTGACCCGAAGCCGTCTTTTGTATAGAATCCTTAGCAAGCGGGATATAGTCAAGAGATTTTATTTTGATTACTTTATCATCAAACTCATAGCTTTCCTTAAAGGTTCTTTTAAATGGCCATCGTGTGTCTTTCTCATTAAAATACGACATCATATAAGGATACTGATCATAAGTGATAGATTTTACGCCATCATTGATATTTACTTTGATATACGTAGGATCACCAATAATTTCATTAGAGGTCTCGCCTTCTTTTATTGGCATTTGCCCCTCAAACCCTAAATAACGTGTTAATGTACCTCCCAAAAACATTAGAATAAATGCAAGATGAAAAATCAAAACGGGCCATTTTTCTCTTTTTGTTAATTGATAGGTTTTAATGTTGAAGATAAAAATAATGGTAAGCCATAGCATCAGTATCTCAAACCATTTGGCGTTGTAAATCAGCACTTTTGCTGTTGGCGTATCATAATCATTTTCTACGAAAGTGGCTACTGCCATAGAGCCGGCAAAAAGGAATAACAATGTGGTCATTGTTCTAGTAGAGAAAAAAAATCTTTCCAGGCGAGTCATTGTTTATTTTGTTTATCTGTGCAAATGCACAATTCCTGCTAAACATTTAATACGGCTTCTCTTGTTGCCATCTAATTCAGGTGCTTTTAAAAAAGCAAATCTCCTGGGAGCCCCTAAACTCCCAAGAGATGCAAAACAATCTTACATAACTAAAGTGATTTCAAATATTCAGTAAGATCTGTTTTTTCCTGACTGGTCAGGCCTAGGTTTCTCGATGCATTATATTTATCTACAACTGCTGATAAAGTTGCGGCAGAGCCGTCGTGAAAGTAGGGAGCATGTTGCCATATTCCTTTAAGGGGTGTAACTCTCCATTGTTTTGTAGCTGATCGGTTTACATAATCTTTATCGTTAGCTACAGAAGCATCTTGAGGGTGAAGTTTTCCACCATCTGTAACGTCCGTAAATTTAGGACCCGAGTGACAAGTAGCACACTGAGCTTTGTTATTAAACAAAATTTTCCCTCTTGCTGCCGCAGTAGCGTCAAATGAACCTGCTTGTGCCTGTGGAGCGGCAAGTGAAAATTGATAGGCTTGTAATGCAGGTAGTTTATCTGTTACTAAATCAGGTCCACCGCCCGTATTATCAACATTGAGGCCAGTACGAGTGTCGCTGAACTTGCCATGGGCCCCCATCTCTGTTACTGCAACATAGCGGTTCCAATATGCTACAGGGCCAACTGATTCATGCTGTACATCACCATCTCCTGTGAAGATGGCTTTAGGCAAACCATATAAACCAAAAGCAGGTGGTATTACCACAGGATTATTAAGCCCATCATGATTATATCTTGGGTCAAACTTTCCCTTACCCCATGACGCATAAACAGCCTTTTGCGCAGCAGTTAATGATGGTGACAAAGAAATAATCGCACCAGGGTCCAGATCCCTGTTAGGATAACCATCCAGGCGACCTCCGATTCCCATAGCAAATGAGTTATCGACTGTAGAGTGACATAAAGCGCAGGTAATCCCTACGCGATCTAACTTTAGCTTACCTGCGGAAGTTGTACTCACCTGGCCTTTAATGCCTACTACTGCATTCAATTGGAGCAACGCAAGTGTAGTTTGAGGATCCGTTAAACTTATTGAACCATTCTGAATGCCTGCAACAACTTCAGGAGGCAGGGCAGAAGCATCTACTTTTAAACCTACACTCAAAGCAGTAACAGGATCCACAGCGGCTTCAATTACCTGATTCATTTTTAAAACATCTGTCCAGGTAGTTTCGTCACCAAAGGTTTCATAGCGAAATATTTCTTTTCCCTGATCAACTAACTTAGGATCTAATGCAGGCAAATTCAAATTACCTTCACCTGCATCCTGGTGGCCTCTATCTGTTTTTTTGCAATTAGACAGAGAAATGGCTATAAGGGAAGTCATTCCCCAAAGCATCAATCTTGTTCTCATGATATTAATTTAAGTAGTTAGAGTAAGTCGCTTCAGCTTAGGTTACAGAAACCAAAAAATAAAAGTGCTCTCATTGCGCGATTAAGCTGCAAGTGCATATTTTTTCCATTACGCTTTCCACCATTGGATCACAATAAATCAAATTAAATTCAAAGAGTTCGCTGGCAGAATAAGCGCTTTCTATCTCTCTGCGTAGCATTATTTTTGCCCTGTTCAACCGAACTTTCACGTTTGCTTCACTAATGCCTAACATTTTTGCAGTTTCCGCTACGTTTAACCCGCTTATTTCCCGTAATGAAAAAACCATTCGGTAGTTAAAAGGAATTCTCCCCAGTGCATTTTCAATAATATGTCCCAACTCGCGATTTTGAATTATCTCATCAGTATCGTTATTTCTATTAGTAAACATTGGCGTTGAGTATTCGTTTACATCTTGCATAATTTCGTTTCTAAAACCTGGCTTTCCCCGCCTCCTGTAGCAGTTATTCATCATTATTCGGATAATCCACGTTTTAAAATCGGCACGGCCTTCAAACTGCAACAGGTTTTTATATGCATCAATAAAGGTCTCCTGCATCAAGTCCTGTGTATCCTCGTGGTTGTAGTTATACGATCTGCCAATTTTGTACAGGTAAGGATTAAACCGTCTGACGATAATCTCGTAGAAGGCTTTCTCTCCGTCTATAATCCGCCCGATAATTTCCGTTTCGGTAAACTCGTCAAACTGAATCATGTTCATTCAATGATTTTAGATATTCTTGCCATTGATAAGGCGCAAATAGCCATAACAAGATCACGCACTGCGATATCTATATAATTGAAGCCAACCAATAATGTTAGTGCTACAACTGTCAACCAACCTGCTACAATGTAACCGCCGATTTCAGTTTTTTTCAGCACAATGATGCCCGCTGCAATCTCAATAACACCTACAATCATCATAAAAACCGAAGCGGAAAATGGCAAGATGCTTGCGATTGATGGATTAACATACTGTTCCCAATGGGTCAGTAGGTTGGTGAATTTATCGGCTCCTGCTACGATAGGAACAATTACAAATGTGTACTTTAACAGATTGAATGTTTGCGCCAGTGTCTGTTGCGAATTATTTGATTTCATTTTTATTATTTTTTGACAGTCATTTTTGTAAAACTTCTGAAAGCATCTACAATTAGTAAAGCTCAGTACATGTAACTAGGCCATAACTCCAGTATGGCTTTATTTAATTCTTGATCTTTTGCACTTTTAAGTTATTTATGCTTATTAGAGTAATCGAAAAAAAGAAAGGTTACAATGATTTGCCAGAGAGCTACGATATCTCTTTCGCGGTGCTGCAAGCAGATTCGAACTACGGCGTGGAGCCCCAAAAGATAGGCCCCGGAATCAACCCCCATTTTGTTTGAAATGATTTGAACTAAATTGATAGAGAAAATTGCACGGAATGCTGGCTGGAGCGGCTTCAAACAAAAAATGGCGTTCCATTTGAACGCCATTGAATTACTACCGGGAGGTCCCAAGCAGATTCGAATACAATAGCGTATCTAACTGGAAATCAACTTAAACATTCCAAATATTTGCAGGAGGCCCCTGATCAGGCCCCCGAATGATTTGATCTACTTTACAGCATTTTGAAAGAGCAGTATTCGAATAAAGTTACCAAACAATGCTAAATAAAGATAAACTACACATGTCTTGATTGCTAACTATCCATACTCAAAAAAATCGCCTTTTACTTGTCGGTGCAGCCTAGGGCTAAAAAACAACATCCAAAATTCATTAATACAACAGGCATACAGCATGTTCAGTTGATAGTTAAGCAGATATGAAATTTACTCAAAAAAGATTTCCACAACCAGTAACTCCCAACTACTAAGGATTCTTTTTAAGTAAATAAAATAGAATTTCTTTAAGCAAAGGCTTAAAACATTTAAATGCATCTTTCCTTTCATCGGCCGAAAGTCCAAGAAGATATTTACGAAACTGTTCTTTTCCGTCTTCAGTAGGTCGTTTAAGATAGATACTTTCTGCCTCTGAGAGCCCCAAAGAACGAATATGCTCACCCAGCGAGGTTTTCATTTTATCCCATCCACTTGGATCACTCAATAGCATATCTACGCCCACTCGATCTTCCAGCCACCCATTAGATTTAGCAGTGCTCCAATATTTAGGCTCAAACATTTCCTCCACGCAAATGGGAATCTTCAGGCCTTTTTTGTAAAGACCCTTGAGATGTTCCGCATAGCCTGGCGTATACTTAAATGTCTTTATACAAGTGGCCCCTGCACTACTAGGTCGGACTATCCTATTAAGTTCCTCAATTCCCTCTCTCCCGGCCTGATCATTATCATACATACCGACACAGCTAACATAACTTGAATCTCTACCCAAAGGCAAAGACGAGGCCCAAACAATTAACTGCCTGGTTACCCAATTCACCCCCGCTCCTTTCTTTGATTTTATGTTAATTTTGGTGTTATAATCTGGATGATATAGACACAATGCCTCGTGTAGAATTTTCTCATCATTCCAACCTTCCACATAAATAGTGGGTATCTTCTCAATTATAATACGATCATCCAAAGAATGTTGCCGGGAAACATATACCAATAGCTCCTTCAGGGCCTGCTTCCAAACAATACTCGCGGGGTCATATTTAACTGTCCGCCAAATTGGGTGAAAATCTTCAATAAGCTCGTCAAACTGAGTCAGGCACAAAATGTATGTCGGCGGAAGCAATTTAACGTTACGATATATCTCATTTATAATATACTTCCCATTCTCCTTTTTCGGCTCATCCTCGGTTCTCAGGGGTAAAAGCAGATCAAGCAAAATTAAATCGAACTTGTTCTCAAGCTTTGAAATTGCGCTTATGCAATCCGAACACGACTCAATTTCAAATCCACTTGAAATCTCTCGAATAGCAGTTACGACATCAGCCAACTTCGACGGGGAGTCATCTACGATAAGGATCTTCATCTAAAGATTAAGTAAGTAGTTTTTTAAGCTAGTTTGCCATTTTGTCTCACGAGAATTATAAAACACATATCCGACATAAAAATCAGGGAACTCATTCTTAAGAACTATATCAATTTGAGACAAGGTCACCGAGGTATCGCTTTCTCCAAAATCGTCAAACATCGTTATTAAAATAGTCTTTACGTAAAGCTTCTTCCGCTTTAATTCCCTCATAATATTGAATCCTCCAAACTTTTCAAAGCTTCCGACAGCTTCGTATTGCGCAGTCTCCCAGGTCGGCAAACTCATATCTAAAAGCAACAAGTCAAATCGTTGCATAATCAACTCTTTCATTCCAGTTTGGTATGATTCTTTAGAAGATAACTTATAGTCAGGGAATTCCCCTCGAATAAAAGACTTTATGTCCTCGATCTTTTTTTTATCATCTTCAATTAATAGCAAATTCCTACTCATTTATTTTAAGTTTTAAGCTTATTACAACACTGAGATATCTTCCATCAATCTTAAAGTCAAAAGAATGATCCTTATTTCTCATATCTACAGTCAAAATCCTCCTTATTTTCTCAAATCCGCTCCCCCCTTCAATATCAGCCTTTTCAAAAGTATTTTCCGTCATCTGCCATTTTCCCTTCACGCCCTCGAGCGTTCCTGTCAATTTTTCAATGTCAACTGCGTCAGAGAAATTATTACTAAATGTAAGTCTCAAATGATTTTCCGCTGTATTTTGTATATCAATATCAATCCGCAATGCACTCGGGGACATCTTCGAGTGTTCAATAATATTGTCCAACAATATCCTGGCGATATATATTAAGTTTATAGAACCTTTCACCTGGTAGCTCAAATCATCAGAATTAATTATCGGATTTATTTGCCTATATGGATATATCCTATTTGTTATTTGAATACTAGTTTGAATAAGCGTCTTTACATCTAAATATGTGTCGGCAGTAGGATTAGCAATATTAAACCACTCGGAAATATCCCCAATTTCCTTTCTAATATGCGTGCTACAGCGCATGATGGAGGAATTCAATTCTGAAAAACTGAAGCTCCCCTGCACTTTACTTAAATCATCACGCAAATCGTTTATTATTGAAACATACTTTTCTGCAACTTCACTCAATAACTTACTTTTAATCACCTCCAGCAACTGCTTAGTTTTATCGTCTAACAGCGCAAATATTAAATTAATAAAAGTTTTGTGATCTTTAACTCTATCTTGAGATATCTTAAAGATGATAGCTAACTCGGCATTAGAAAAAGAATAATTAAACAAAGCATGTTGTTTCTTATCAGTTTTTTCTGTTTTCACCTGGATTAATTCCTTAATAATGTATTCAGTGTAATCATCAATTTTCTTTGAAAACGTTTTTAGCACATCCTGAATCTGAGCCTGTTTATCTGCTAGAAAGAACGGCACTCTACCGCGCCAAAAATCTATATCGAGATAATCGTTATTTGCATTCTTTTGCGATACCAAATTCTCACTCTCGAAAACACTTCGTATATAATTTTGGAAAGTTCCATGCCGAATTCTTGTACTTAAATATCCATCAAGACCATATTCCTTACTAAAAAGAAATTTGTCCCTCATTTCCAAAAGCATTACTTTAAAACTAATAAAGGCAGGGTCATTTGAATAAACGACTTTATTTTTTAGTTCGGCATTTAAAAGACTGTAGTATTCAGCCATCTGCTTGCTATTAATATCAATACCATGCAAAACGCGTTGTTTCGTAAAATTCGCTAACTCGATATAACGACTAAATCCTTCCTTAATATTATTTGATTCAGCCTGCTTTAATTGCTCGATATTAATAGTAATTTTTGCCCGATTCACCTCCCTCAAAGCCTTATTTATAGCGGCGTTCTGTGTTAAGCTGGTGATCTCTTTTATATACAGTGCCTCATTTCCTTTATCTCTTTTTAAAAGTTCGTCCAACAATAGGAGCCGCTCATTCTCTATCTCCTCCTTGCTTGAAAAATAGTAGGAATGCTTTAAAACCTCAAACTTGCAAACATCACGAAGAAAAAAAACAAACTTATCCTGCTCCATTTCCGACTCAAACTTGAGCAACTCCGAAGGCTTATTGAGACCACGTCCTGCCAAAAAACCATCATAAGCAACGAAAATATCATACGGATCTTTTTTAAGGCTGCTATAAAATATAGACAACTCAACCAAATTTTGAACAGAATCTGGCGAATTCTGAATCTTTTCAAAAAGCTCTTCGCTGTTAATCCTCTTAGTCAATGATGGTGCTTGAAGATAATTATTCGTATATAGTAGAAGCGCTTGCTGAATTTGACCTGTTTTCAAAAAAGATTTAAAAAGAAGTAAAACAGCCTCTTCATGCGTATACTTAGGAGGTCGAGACTCAACCACATTTTGCCCCATCGCAATCGCCATCGGATAATTCTTCGCGTTGTAGTATGACTTAAGCAGATAAATAGCCTTTTTTGAATTCGGAATCTTTTTACCTTCAATTCCTTCACCGAGGCCACTCGCGATTGAATGCAGGACATTCAAACACAAGCTACCCGGATACTTAATTAGTAATTTTTGAAGATTCCCATTATGAAAATTAGATTCAAAATCACGTAGGCTTTTGGGATTATTGATAGCCGAGAAAAGCAAATAAAACCTATCGTAAGCTTTATTTCCCAAATCAGCATTGGTAAGGCTGCTTACCAATGCCACAAGTTGCTTAGCAAAATCAAACGAAAAATAAACTGTTGACATTTTCAAAAGATCTTCCATTGCCGAAGTACTATCCGATCCTTTTTTATACAATTTGAAAATATCCCCAAGTATCCTGTCTATCAACGGAGAAATATTAGCAGAAACATAAGTTTCGCTAATTTCCAGGTTACATTTAGCATAGAGGTCAAATAATTCGACAACATAAGGCGTTTGTTTAAGCAATCTTGTTATAGATTTTATACAACTGTCATAATCGCCTGTTGTATATATGTCGAACAATTCAAGAAGTTCACTCGTCCGATCAAATTCTACAAATTCTGAAGCATCTACTTGATTCGAAATTTGAACTAACACGGTGTCGTCAATATCCTTGGCCTTTCTTAATATCTTTTTGACTATTGCAGCAGGAAGTGTAGAACAGACATCAACCAAAGTTTCACGCAGCAAAAGATACCTATCAATCAGGCTTGATGTACTTTCGGTGGATAAAAAATAATCAAAGTTTACAAATTCTTTTACGCTAACATAATCCAGCCTATATAAAAGATATTCGCGAAATTCATCACCAACTGAAAGCTCAGAAAGTTGATTAAAAAGTATGTCACGATAACGAGTATATGTAATCTTTTCCTCAACACGCTTGCTCAGGTTCTCAGTAAAATAGCTGATAAGTGGCTCGGAAAGTTCTTTAGCAAATTCACTTAATGTTTCCCAGTTCCCTTCAGTACCGCCAATAAGTTCAGAAACGACAAGCCTGTTTTCAATTAGCCAAATCGACTTGCCAAAG
Organism: Sphingobacteriales bacterium 44-61; assembly: GCA_001898405.1. Lineage (GTDB taxonomy): Bacteria > Bacteroidota > Bacteroidia > Chitinophagales > Chitinophagaceae > Terrimonas_A. The sequence goes on along the minus strand of MKTW01000011.1, from coordinate 416,413 downwards.
GTGTTTTCAATATCTTCCAACTGCAAGCGAGCCTCATTGTACTTCCCTGCTAAAACTAACGTTTCGTAAGTACGTTTTTTATTGAGAAACAAATTGATTTTTTCATATTCGTTAATAACCGGCAGCAGATTCCAAATAATTTCTCCCACCACATTCCCTGAATTACTTACTATTTTAGTACTCCTTAATTCAGAATATTCTTTAGGAAAGGGATTGGCATATACCCAAGATTTGACAACAGGGTGCTTAATGCTTTCTCTCAACGTTGAAAAAATACTTTCAAAATCGTTACTAGCTTTAAGAAGATGCAATAGGGTAGCTTTATCCTTTTTTGCATTGAATATGTCCCTAACAAAGCGAGTCCTATCTATCTGTGGCATTATAACCTTTTTATTATTAAATACAAAGCGCTGTCCTTCTAAACACTCGCTATGATATTTTAGAATAAACTAAAGTACTGGAAAATTCCATTTTCGTAATAAAACAATTAAAATTATCAAGGACGATAATACACAATAGTGCAGCTCACAATCATACGGCCTCGGAAACTTGCATTTATTCTAATTTAAGCCTTTGAGTCAAAACACTAACGACTGAAAATCAATAATATACTTCAGGCTTCCTATTAATAGCAAAACGCTTTGCCGTTCGATTCCACCTCCTAAACCTGCTATATTACAATATCAAGATATCTTCTTACGAGCCTCGCCTTTTGCTCTGATAGGCACCTTCCGCCAATATCCATATTTGAAGTAGGAACTCAAAAGATTGGACGACATTCAAAACGGCCCTTCGAATCATATCCGGTAAAAGAATGCCATTATATCAATGTCACGTATTTAAAAAGTTTTAAACATTAATTATGGGAAAATCGTTGCTATTTAGAGGAGAAACTCCTCCTAGCTTAAACAAGGTGAAAGGATACTTTACGCAAAAGGGGCAAAACGAGTTAGAAGCAGAGCATTTCTTTATGTTCTACCAATTCAAGCAGTGGAGAAGTAAAAAGGGCAACTTAATCACAAACTGGAAATCGCTAGCCTCCGGCTGGATTATGTCAGCAATTCGCATGCAAACACCAGATCCCAGCAGGAACACCCAGTAACCGATTGTAAAAAAATATCAAATCAAAAAAAATCAAGAATGTATTACTTGTGCAAATTTTCCGATTCCTGGGCGATCTACGATGAAAAGGCGAATTCCAGTCGCCAGCTAAACAACGACGAAACTGGAGCATTAAAACGCCTTTTCCCCAATCTCTTTCGCCAGGACAAAATGCTGGCAGCCATAAAAATCGAAAATATCAACCCTAACAAACTCCTTAAGCTGCCTTTTAGCCAAAAAAATACTTTAGAAAAGTAAAAAAGGGCAACAGGATAGTTACAAAACCATAACCTCATGGAATTTAGTGACAGTCTCGATCACCGGCTGAAACAACTCGGGTTCGACACCTTAAAAGATATTTATAAAGAAGCAACTCCTCTTACCAATTACCCTGATGAAAAAAATCCGTTAGCAGAAGCCCAAATACTGGATGACCTTTACAGTGATCCTGAAAACATTGGCTATATATTTATTATTGCGAAAGACCTCAAAATCGACGACTGGTACATACATTCCATCAATGCCTCCGTGCAATTGGAAACAAAAAGAAATAAAGAAGGAATAATTGTCATTAGCACGAGCCACGAAGCCAGTCAAAAATCCTTGCCGCACAAAAACAATATCCGCAAAGAAATACTGGAACGTGTAGCCATTGAAAAAAATAAAGAATTAGCCCATTCCATCCAACAGTACAAGCATCAAATTAATATGAAAAGAGGGATTTGATACTAAATCGTCCATTTTCAATTCTTCAAACATAACAAAATGAGCAAATGGCAAATGTATATTTTTAGTACCGAGTCCCAGGCTTCACTCTGATAATTACCATCCCACGCGTATTACATTTATTTCGAGCACACAAAAGAATTTCTAGGTCATTTAACGCCTGACGATTTTAAATATCAACTATGGAGCAAGGAAAAAACACAGAAATGATGGTAGTGATCGGGCCGGAAGACCTGGAAGCATATAAGTCAATTTTGCATAATGTGTCACAAATCAACTTGTTTCCACTAGTCCTACAAGAAGATAAATACACCTGTATAAACTCCGAAACTTATGAAAAAGGCCCGGATCATTTAATAAAGATTTTATACAACGATAACAAATGGGAATACAAAAACCTGAGAAATACTCGTGACCGCGGTTCATTGATTGATTTTATTGCTAACCGCCTTCATACCGAAGAAGTCCAAATAGCAAAGCAACCCGCAGATGTGATGACCGCGGCGAGAATCGCGCAAAGCTACTATTCAGAACATATCAAGAATTTGCAGGATGCTTACAAGTTAACTCAAAAGGAAACGAAAAATTCTAACAAACTGAAACATGGGCGTTAACCGGTTCAAAAAGATCACGACAGGAAAGCACTCAAGTGGAGCAACAGTATTTAACCCTATGTAATTCCACAATATCGCCATATGTTGTAGAAGGACGTCATTTTAAGATAACCAATCCGAGATAACCCCAATTCCTTAGAAGCCGCAAGGCTGGTTCACCCGAACGGCACGGGAGGGTTGAGTGCGCCTCTTTCTGCGCACAGCAAGATGTATAGTTGTAGGCAAATATCGCCTAGGCCAGCCCGTGCATGTGGTTAAAATTAATTGTAAAACATGGGAAGAAAAAAAATGAAGGAAGACAATGTGTTAAAGTACAGGATAGAAACACGCGTCAACTTTCGAAAATACCAGGAACTCCAACATCTTTTAAAAAACACGATAAATAAGGATATGAGCAGCTTGGTGAGGGACATTCTACATAACAGGCCTATTAAAATATATCAATATGACCACTCCCTCGATATCACCATGGAAGAACTCGCAGCCCTTAGAGCAGAAATTCGAGCAATTGGTGTCAACATAAATCAAATCACGAAACTATTCAACACCTACCCCGAATGGCAGAGAAAACAATTTTATGGAAAAACAGCCTTTGCTGAATATATCCGCACAGAAGCAAAAATCGAGCAAGTCCTTCTCATCATCACAAAACTATCTCGAAAGTGGTTGTCCGCATGAGGCTGGGCAAATCAATAAAAGGCGCACTCAGCTACAATGAAAAGAAAGTACGGGAAGACAATGCAGAACTAATCTTAGCCTCCCGCTTCGGGAGAGAAATCTCCGAAATGGGTTTTACAGAAAAATTGAATCGTTTTGAAAAATTAACCTCCTTGCGCGAAAAAAATCAAACCAATACATTACACCTGTCTCTCAATTTTTCAAACGATGATCACCTCGATACCGAAACGATGCAAAAAATTGCAACAGACTATATGGAAAGAATCGGGTTCGGCCATCAACCTTACCTTGTATACATGCATAAAGATGCAGCTCATCCACATCTTCATATCGTCGCTCCTACCATTCAACCAAATGGCAATCCCATTTACTTGCACAACCTTGGTAAATTAAAGTCAGAACCAGCCAGGAAAGCACTCGAAATAGAATACGGCTTAATTAAAGCTGAAACAAGAAAAAAACAAGATATCGATCCGCTTCGTCCTGTTTGCCTCGAGCCAGGCGTTTATGGCGAAAGTGAAACCAAGCGCGTTATTACAAATATAGTCCTCCAGGTCGTCTCACAATTTAAATTCAGCACATTCGACGAATTCAATGCAATCCTAAGGAATTACAACATAATCGCAGATCGCGGCCATCCACACAGCAAAATGTTCCAAGCTAATGGACTTATGTACAGCTTACTAGACAAAGAAGGATTTAAGACAGGCGTTTCAATCAAATCAAGTTCTATTTATACTTCGCCAACACTTTCCTTTCTAGAAAAGAAATTTCAAAAAAACAAGATATTCAAACAGCCGGGGTTAGACTATATCAAAAAAACAATATCACGCCAGTTTCTCATAAGTAACAATGCTGTTCATTTCAAGCAGGCTCTTCTAAAAAATAATATCCGGCTTTCCGCTTCTATTAATAAACAAGGTGATATCCAAAGCCTGTATTTTATCGACATCAAAAGGAAAACTGTCTTCTCCAATGCAGATATCAATTTACAGGTTGACGAATTAAAGGAAAAATTCGACAAAAACAATTTGCCCCAGCGAAATCGCTTGATCACCTACATCAGCAATAAACAACTAAACTCACCAAAACTACCTACTGGCAACATTCAACTCGAACTAGTTAAACACCTTTTTATGCCAGAGTATTTCCACGACACTATCGACCAAGAGTTTTTAAAGAAAAGGAAAAGAAAAAAGAAAAAATAACAAGATCGAAAATATCGTAACCCACCGCTATCCTCGCGCGGTGGATAAAATCCCGTGTGTATGCAAAGTGGAGAAGACGCCCAGGCGCTTAGAAAAATACTCGACTTTATCCGGCTAGGCAGTGTGCTGCTGTTGCTCATTCATTTTTACTCCGTTTGTCATCCTGCGTTCCAATCCTGGAAGTTGCAAGCCGGAGCTGTAGACAAAATCATTTATAATCTCACCCAGCACGTCCCGTTAATGAACGGCAATATAAAACCAAAATTACTTGTGCTGCTTCCACTCATCGTTTCTCTTGTGGGAACAAAAGGGAGAAAAAATGAAAAGCTAAACGCCAAGTCCATTATATACAATATTGCCATTGGTTTGTTGCTATTTTTCATTTCTAACATACTTCTCCTCTTAGAAATGAACGAGGCTGTTGCCGTATTCTACATTAGTGTTACATCAATCGGCTACTTATTAATTCTCTCCGGGGGAGCCAAGGTGAGCAGGTTACTTCACACAAAATTAAGTGGCGACATATTTAACGACTACAATGAATCTTTTCCCCAAGAGGAAAGAAAAATTGAAAACGAATATACCGTCAACCTCCCAACCGAATACACTTACCGGGGAAAAATAAGGAAAGGCTGGATCAACCTTCAAATTTTTCGAGGATGTCTTTTATCCGGGACACCTGGTGCGGGAAAAAGTTTTTGGGTCGTCCGCAACTTTATTACACAATTGACCGCTAAGCAGTTTTGTTTTTTTCTATATGACTACAAGTACCCTGACTTAACAAGGATTCTTTACAACCATTACCTCAAGCATGTCGACAAATACCCGGTCAAGCCCAACTTTTACGTTATCAATTTTGATGACCTTTCTAAAAGCCACCGCTGTAATGTTCTCTACCCAGAGACAATGCTGGATTTAACTGATGCAACAGAAAGCAGCAGGACACTGATGCTCTCGTTGAACAAGGACTGGATAAAGAAATCTGGAGATTTCTTTGTCGAGAGTAGTATCAACTTTGTTACCGCGCTTTTTTGGTTTCTTCGACAATATGAAGGAGGGAAGTATTGTTCGCTTCCCCACGCAATTGAACTAGCGCAGGTCGACTATAATGAGTTGTTTCCTGTTTTAAGTTTAGAAGATTCTATATCTGTCTTAATTAACCCTTTCATTTCCGCATTTTTAAGAAATGCCGCTGAACAACTCGAAGGACAAATTGCGTCAGCAAAAATCGGGCTTGCACGTCTTTCTTCCCCCAGCTTATATTGGGTACTTAGCGGCTCAGATTTTACGCTGGATATTAATAATCCAGGACACCCCAAATATGTCGCAGTGGGTAATAATCCCGCAAAACAAGCCACCTACGGAGCAGTTTTAAGCTTGTACGTTGAACGGCTTCACAAACTGATCAATAAAAAAAATCAATTGCCTTGTACCCTAATCTATGACGAATACCCCACCATATTTGCTTCGGTTGACCTAATCTCGGTTGGCAGATCTAATAAAATATCCGTCCTGGTAGGAGTCCAGGATATGTCGCAGTTAGTGCGCGACTACGGGAAGGAACAGGCCGAGGTTATCGTAAATATTTGCGGTAACATCATCTCCGGCCAAGTTTTAGGAGAAAGCGCAAAATCAATTAGCGAGCGGATAGGAAAAATCAACCAGGAAAGAGAATCACTTTCCATTAACTCCAGTGATACTTCTTTAAGCAAATCAACCCAGTTAGACAGCGCTCTTCCCATCTCAAGAATTTCCAATCTCAGCAGCGGCGAGTTTGTAGGTACCGTAGCCGATACGCCACAACAACCAGTCAAAAACAAAGCCTTCTACTGCCGGATCATAAATGACATCGAAGCTATACGCCAAGAAGAGGCTGCATATAAAGACATTCCCAAAATCCGTGACATCGACCAGGAAACAGTCATAGCCAACTATTACCAAATTAAAAAGGATATAAAATCAATCATTGAAACTGAAATGAAAAAAATTAAAAGTACCCAGGAATTCAATGAAATCACCAAGAAAAATACGAAACCGAAAAGATCTAGTGTAAGCAGGTAATTATTTTTTATCATTTAAAATTTATCAATTATGAACCAAAAAAATTATCAGTATTTAAGTGACTCAATGGAAAAAATGGGATTTGGCAACGTGTTAAATAACGCGCTAAAAACAAAACTCGAGTTAGGATTTGACGAATTTGAGCTCAAAGCAAAGACCAGGTTCGGAGGCGACGTGGTCCAGTATGACTTGAAATTTGAAAAAGGAAAATCGCCGGACGTTGAAGAGCATTACTTATTCCTGAACAGGGTTAAAACGACACTCACGAAGGAAAATGGCGAAGCCATTACGCAGGAATTCCCTCTATTCAAACAAAACGACTATACAAAAGAGCAGATGTATAATATGCTCGAAAAACGTCCCATTTACAAAATATTCAGGAAAGATGGTGAAAAAGTAGGCCGCTGGGTTAAGCTCGACTTTAATAACAAGGATGAAAATGGTAACGCAATAATTCGCCCCTACTACGACAACGTAACCAACTTTAGCCTGGAAAGGGAAATCGGTAAACTGAACCTGTATTTTGCCAACAGGCAGGAAAAAGAGGATATGATGCGAGATCTCCAAAACGGGGACTTAGTACAAGTTTCAATTAGGCAAAAAGGGAAAAATGAAAGCGCCTACGTCAGTGTCGCACCTCAAATCGGTGGACTGATACTATTCAATAGCGAAATGAAGGAAATCAAGCGAACCAATAGCAGTAACGTGGAACTTGTCCCCGACGATGCATTAAAAGTTTCTTCGCCAACACCTAATAATAGCGAAACAAAAGAGCAACAATTACCGGAAGCTACCAAGCAATTAATGGCAAAAGCAAACAATCCAGGCATAAAAGAAAGCCAGCAAACCAAGAGGAAAATTTCTTAACCTGTTAGATAATTTCAAGATAAGCCCCTACGCAGGGGCTTTTTTTATATAATAAAGGAAAGGATACATCTCAACAAATACTAAATCATATACACCTGGATTTGAAAAAAATTGCAACTCGTGCATTGAAAATAGGAAGCAATTTGTCTTTGCGCCCAACTTACGAAGTTTAAAATTCCCTACGCATAAAATAAAATGTAAATGGACCCAATTAAAAAATGAAGCTAGATTTAATTAGTTTTACATTCGAACGACATTGCTTACCACTGTGCCTGCCTTGCAATCATATACCGACCTGGAGCTTATTGAATTAATGCGAACTGACGACGAAGCTGCGTTTGCAGAAATCTATCGTCGCTATAGTTTAATGCTTATCTCCTATTCGCTGAAGGTGATCCAGGAAAAGGAACAAGCCAAGGACATCGTACAGGAAGTATTTATTTCTATTTGGAAAAGGAGGGTCAATTTAAACCTGTCAGGTGATCTCTCCCATTACCTTCTTAAAGCGGTACGCAACCTGTCGATTCGTTATATAGAAAAGAACATCACCGAGAAAAATTTCACCAAACGATTTGCCCTATTTACACAGCATCTCCCCTTCTCCCCGTATAACGCTCTCGAAATACAGGAATTGGAAGAAAAAATAGAAGCCGCCATTAACAATCTTCCTCCCAAAATGAAAGAAGTATATTATTTAAGCCGCTACGAAAACTTGTCTTACAAGGAAATAGCAAACAAACTGGGCATTGCCGAAACCACGGTAAAAAAGCAAGTAAGTAACGCCCTCCATATTATTAGGAATGAAATAAAGGGCATCCCGGGAGCAGCGATAATTTATGCCCTATTTTTTCTCGACTAATTCATTACAAATCAATAAGCTAAAAATATTCTTCATTTTTCTTTTTATTTCGTCTACTACCAAGCAGGCTTTTTCGGAACATAACAATAGCGGGGCTTGTCGTCCTGCATGCATGTTATGGACAACAACCAAGTAAAAATCTTACTGCAACGATACCGGTTAGGGTTATGCTCTGCAGAGGAAATCGAAGCAATCGAGCAATGGTACAATGACCTGGTTAACAATAGCAGCATCGAAGTGCCTGCCGGGGAAATAGCACAGCTTGACGAGGAAATTAAGGCAGTTGTATTTGAAGCTATCAAGAATGAAAAAGCGCAGCTAACCCCCGTTAATAAAAAAATTAACTACTTGCGGTACGCCGCAGCCATCCTAACGCTGGTATCCATTGGGGCTCTCCTCTTCTTTTTATTACCAAGGAAAAATCTCGATGACAACATGTCCAACCGCGCTGTTGCAACAACTGACGCTTTACCTGGTGGTGACAAAGCCACTCTTACATTGGGGAGCGGTGCCAAGATATCACTGGATAGTGCCAAGAATGGTTTCCTGGCTGAACAGGGAGCGACCAGTGTCCTCAAAATCGGCCCTGGTCAAATAGCTTATTCATCTAATGCAAGCGACCAAGAACCTGCTCTATCCAACACTATCACAACGCCGAAAGCAGGCCAGTACGCTATTATTTTGCCCGACGGGACAAAAGTGTGGTTGAATGCCTCTTCATCCCTACAATTTCCCAGCAAATTTGATGGTCACCAGCGTAAAGTTACACTCACCGGCGAGGGCTATTTTGAAGTACAGCATGACGATCAAAAACCTTTTATTGTACAAGCAAACACCGCCGAAATTCACGACTTGGGCACCGCGTTTAATATTAACGCTTATAATGACGAACCCACATTACAGGTAACTCTCGTGGAAGGGAGCGCTAATGTAAAAACAGGTGTCGCCGAACTAATACTGGAACCGGGCACAGCGGCGATAGTCAAAAACAACCAAGTGAGCAAGGAAACTGCTGATGTCGCTACAACATTAGCATGGAAAAATGGAATTTTCCAGTTTAACAAAGCCTCCCTGGAGAGTGTGATGCGGCAAATAGCCAGGTGGTATGATCTCGATATTGAATACCGGGCAACATCGAATCAATTATTCAGCGGTTCTATATACAGGAACTCAAAAGCCTCGGAAATATTTAAAATACTGGAAGAAAACGATAGCAACATACATTTCACTATTAATGAGAAGAAAATTATCGTTCATAAATAACGTGTAATCAATGTCTCGGCCCGCACATAATACGTGTGTAATCTCTCATGTGAAATGACGAGGGATTGTGTCCACTCTCCCTCCTTTTAAAATAACCAAGCCCTACCCAGTCAATAAAAAGCCGCTGCGACTGGAACTCGCAAGCGGCCAATTTAGGTCACACATTTTTAACGTCAATTGCCAATGTTTAACCCAAACTCGCCAAAATTATGGATTTAATTGCTTGCCCCAAACTACGTCGCAGAATGAAACTCGTGCTATTTTTATTATTAACCTGCACCCTTTATGCAAGTGCAAAAGGTCATTCTCAAACAATTACTTTATCAGTAAAGAACCGGCCCATTGAAGAAGTATTTAAACAAATTACAGCACAATCCGGCTATTTATTTTTTTACAACAGCGAACAGCTAAAAACTGCCAGACCAGTTTCGCTAACACTTAAAAACGCGCCGCTCGATATCGCCCTTCAAAAATGTTTCGATGACCAACCGTTGACTTTTACAATAATTAATAAAACAATTGTTGTTAAGACAAAATCCTCTTCGCCGACGGAACTATTCCCAAATGTAGCAGAAGAAATAAGGGGAAAAGTAATCAACGAAAATGGGGATCCCGTCGCTGGAATTACCGTAAGAACAAAAGGAACAAGCCATATTACCTTCACGGATTCCAAAGGAGAATTTACTATTCCAGGTACCCCTACAGGAACCGTCCTCGTTATTAGTGGAGCAGAAATCCAGCCGCTGGAAATTATCGTAGGAGACCGAAAATATATTACGATAAAAATATCGGCCAAAGTCGGTGAACTCGACCAAGTAGTGATGATGGCCTATGGCCAGACAACGAGAAGGCTTAACACTGGTAACATTGCCAAAATTTCCGCGGAAGATATATCCAAGCAACCCGTTGGAAATGCAATCGCTGCACTATCCGGCAGGGTCGCAGGTTTAGTTATCACTCAAAATAGTGGAATCCCAGGTGCTGCATTTAATGTTCAACTAAGAGGCCAAAATTCAATTGGTGTATCACCTGGAAGATTGCCTCTCACAAACCCGTTATTTGTAATTGATGGTATCCCATTTAACCCTGGTAATGCTGTAATTAGTCAATACTCGTCTGCAGCCAACAACCCACTTAGCGCATCAGAAGGGGGAATCAGTCCAATGTCTATGATAAATCCCAATGACATTGAGAGCATTGAAATTCTCAAGGATGCTGACGCCACGGCAATATATGGTTCAAGGGCCGCGAATGGCGTAGTCTTGATAACAACGAAACGGGGTAAACCCGGGAAGACCAAGGTTAACATAAATATTTACCAAGGCTATTCCTCTGTAACCAAGCGGGTAAATATGCTTAACACCCCTGAATATTTGTCCATGAGACGTGAAGCGTTCCGCAACGATGGTGTAACGCCTGGTAACGATACTGCACCGGACTTACTTTTGTGGGACTCCACGAAATACACTAACTGGCAAAAAGAATTAATAGGCGGCACAGCAAAAACAAGCAGCGCCCAAGCCAGCATATCCGGCGGTAATGCTAACACACAGTTCTTAGTAGGCACAGGAATTTTTCGAGAATCAAGTGTTTACCCAGGTGATCTATCCTACCTGCGGGCCTCGGCACAGTTTAATTTATCCCATAGCTCGCAGGATAAACGGTTCTCTATGGATTTATCAACCAGTTTCGCAAACGAAGATAATAAGCTGCCCTCTTTAGATCTAGCGGCGTACATGAACCTTCCACCTAATTTCCCTTCCCTGCGTGACTCTCTTGGAAAATTGAATTGGCAAGAAAATGGAATTTCTTTCTCCAGCCTAAATATTACCAATCCCCTTTCCTACCTCGTTCAAAAATATAACTCGGAAAGTAGTAACCTATTATCCAGTTTAAGGCTCAACTTTAAAATTGCAAAGGGACTCGAGTTGACCACCAATCTTGGATATACGCAAACCCAAAACAGGGAAACATCTACATCTCCAAGTACATCATACGATCCGCAACTTGGTATCCTTCCTTCGGCGCATTTCCTGACTGGTTTGATGAAAGGCTGGACAATAGAGCCTCGCCTTCAATATTCGTCATCTATCGCGACCAATAACAAAATCACGTTGATGGTTGGATCAACGTGGCAACAAAATATTACCAGTTCAATTGGTACGCATGGGTACAACTATGCCAACGATGAACTACTAGGAACAATTGCCGGCGCAGGAATAGTCCAAGCCAGTACCGGGTATCTCAAATACCGGTACAATGGATTATATGCTCGCATCGGTTATAATTTCAAAGACATGCTCCTGCTAAATGCCTCTGGCAGAAGAGATGGATCGAGTCGCTTTGGCCCAGGTAAGCAATTTGCCAATTTTGGCGGGATTGGAATAGCATGGATTCTTACAAAGAGCAAACTCCTAGATAATTTGTCTTGGTTATCATTTGCCAAATTGCGGAGTAGTTATGGCATAACCGGTAAAGATGATATCAGCGACTACCAGTTTCTCGAGACCTGGAATCCTGTTATAAATCCTTATCAAGGAACACCGGGATTACAACCTACTCATTTATATAATCCAGGATACCACTGGGAGAACAATAAAAAATTTGAAGCGGGAATTGAATTGGCATTTTTTTCCAACAGGCTTTCCCTTTCTGCTTCCTACTTTCTAAACCGCAGTGGCAACCAGTTAATATCATACCAGCTACCTATTCAAACCGGATTCACCTCTGTAATTGCTAACTCACCGGCACTCATTCAAAATAGTGGCATAGAGATTTTACTTGGTGGAAAAATCATCTCTAATAACCAATGGAATTGGAGCATGGATTTTAATTTAACCCGCCAAAAAAATAAACTATTAGAATTTCCCGGCCTTGAAAACTCCAGTTACAAAGATTTTTATACCATCGGTGCATCATTAACCCAAATAAAAGGTTACCAATTCCTTGGAATCGACCCGGCCACCGGCCTGTATACATTCAACGACGTTAATCAAAATGGCAGTATAGAAAAGGCAGGGGATTACCTAGTACTGGAAGACAGGGCGCCTAAATTCTACGGGGGATTAAAAAATACTGTTGCTTACAAAAGCCTTTCGCTTGACCTATTTTTCGAATTCCGTAAACAGGTAGGACAAAATTTTCTCGCTAACCAAAACTACATGGGCATTCCCGGCTTCATGGTGAACCAACCAAGGTTCGTGCTGGACCGGTGGCAAAACCCCGGGGACGCCAGTTCTTTTCAAAAATACTCTCAAACCTACGGCGATGCATATAACCAGGTTGCGCTTTACCTGTCAAGGTCAAACGGTATGTATAGTGATGCCTCTTTCATAAGGTTAAAAAACATCTCCCTAAATTATGACATACGTCCTCTTTTCAAATGGAAGAACATTGAATCCCTGAGGATATATATCAATGCCCAAAACCTACTGACGATAACCAACTACAAGGGCGCAGATCCTGAATCGCAAAATTATTATCGACTCCCGCCATTAAAAACTATCGCCTTCGGAATTCAACTAACCTTTAATTACTAAACTATGCGACTTGCTTCATATTATTCAAAGACATTTCCATTCATCGGCATCATCACGATGATTTCTGTATCTTTCTATTCGTGCAAAAAGTTCGTAGAAATCGAACCGCCAAAAGATTACGCCGTGGCGGCGACTATATTTGACGATGACCAATCTGCTATATCTGCAGTTGCAGGCCTTTATTCCCAGTTAACCAGCAGCGAACTATACATTACACACGGCGGAATATCCGTGTTCTGCGGCCTTGCTGCCGATGAAATCATAAACACAGCGAATAACTCAACCTATGACCCCTTCAAAACAAATTCCCTTACAGCAAATAATTCAGTCATCACTAATCGATTTTATAACCGGGCTTACATTTATATATACCATGCTAACGCAATAATTACTGGGCTATCGAAAGCTTCCACCGTCACCCCGGCAATGAGCAAACAATTGATGGGTGAAGCAAAATGCCTGCGCGCCTTCCTCTATTTTTATTTAGTCAATCTTTACGGTGATATCCCGCTTATCACATCAACTGATTATAAAACTAATGCGACCCTCCCGCGAGCTTCCAAGGAAACTATTTACAAGCAAGTAACCGAAGACCTGCTAGAAGCCATCGAATTGCTGCCCGCAACTTACTCAACGGAAAACCGCGCAAGAATTAATAAATGGGCCGCTTATGCACTGCTTAGCAGGGTTTATTTATTCACGGGTCAATGGGCTGAAGCAGAATCATCAGCCACTTCTGTAATTAACGCAGGTGTATATGGCCTTGTGCCGTTAAATAATGTATTTCTCCCCTCCAGTAGTGAAACCATTTGGCAAATTGTGCCACCACCTGCCACCAACTCTGCAGAGGGATCAGCATTCCTGCCCAGTTCCGGTACAGCAAGACCAACCTTTGCCCTGGCATCATACCTGCTGGCGGATTTTGAGCCGGGTGACCAGCGTAATCTTGCAAGCAATTGGATAAGAAGTAATATCAACGGTGGACAAACCTATTACTATCCTTACAAGTACAAGGTCAAATCCGCGCCAAGCACCCAGGAATACAATATTGCTATCCGGCTGGCAGAAATTCTCCTGGTTCGTGCAGAAGCTTTTGCCCGGCAAGGCAAAATAGAAGAATCGCAAGCTGATTTAAACGCGGTAAGAACTAGGGCGGGCTTGACTAATACACTAGCCGGTTCAGAGCCAGCATTACTAGATGCCATCCTGCACGAGAGAAGAACAGAATTATTCACAGAGTGGGGGCACAGGTGGTTCGATCTAAAAAGAATGGGCAAAATCGATATGGTGTTAAGCGCAATAAAAGGCACTAACTGGCAATCCACGGACAGCCTTTGGCCTATCCCATTCGCGCAAATTCAACTTAATTCCTACCTAACCCAAAACGAGGGATATTAATTCCCATCCAAAATATTTCAACTCATGCTCAAGACTATTCTATTAATCAACCTATTTATACTTTCCACCAAGATCATTTCGCAACCCTTTGGAATTGGCGACCAGCTTCCAGCGACAAAGTTCAATTCTCTTATTAACTATGATCAACAAGAGATAAATCTTCATAAAATCAATAAGAAGCTAATTATCCTGGACTTTTGGGGAACAGGTTGCCGCGTGTGTATAGAAGCATTCCCCACGCTGGATACATTGCAAAAACAATTTGCCGAAGATGTACAATTTATAGGAGTAAATACAGAAAGCAAAGATTCAATTACACGGTTCCTGGCTAAACACAAGAAAATCCACTTACCAGCCTTCCCGTTCATTACCGGGGATTCCATTCTCCAAGAATTCTTTCCTCATGCTTCTGTCCCCCACCACGTCTGGCTGAACAACAATGGAAAGGTCTTATCTATTACAACTGGGCACAATACAAACCATGATTCAATTGCAGATTATTTAAAGGGCGACAAAATCAAACTGCCTGTCAAATCGGAAATCTTGGATTATGATTATACAAAACCTGTTATCGTTGAAAATGATGGCAGGTGGTTACCTTACGCGGAGTATTACTCGTATATATTTAAAGGTCTCCCTAATATAAAGGGCCTCGCAGGGCTTACGGACTCCAATCACCTGGTGAGACAATCTTCCATCGAACAACTTATCATTACGGCATTTGAAGAGAATGGAAAATACAACTTCCGTTCCAAGGGAACAAGATTATTGAATGTAGCATCCGCCCGGCGATACGTCATACCCCAGGATAGGGATAGCTTACAAGATTGGAGAAAAGAACACCTTTACCTCTATGAACTAAAAGTCCCGCCAAGCAAAAGCCACTACCTATACGCAACGATGCAACAAGATCTCCTGCGATTTTTTCAAATCGAGGCCAAAATTATCTACAAGAAAATCAGTTGTCTAGAATTAGATAAAATACCGGCATCCTTAAAAGATGCCAAAACAGTAGAAAGCGATGAAGTATACAATTACAATCTCACCGGGGCCCGTTTCGGTGAAATACTAAACCAAAGCTTCTATAGAAAAAACCTCCCCCCTGTCTTGGTAAGCCCAAACATAAAAGAGGTAAATGCCAAGATAAGGATCTCCGCAATAGAATATAAAACTTTCAGTTTGACTGAAATTATTTCCGATTTAAACAAATCAGGCTATACATTGAACGAAGTGAAAAAATTAATGCCAGTTCTCTTAATTAAAGAGCCTGCTCGATAGCATAGGTAATTTCTAAGAGAATGCGGCAACCCCGCATTCTCTTGCTACAACCAAAATTAATACCTGGGGGTATTCACTAGCATATATCGCCTCCTATTGCTCGTCTGTATAAAGGTGGTCTACACCACCACTGGGAGGTGTAGCAGGAAAACCACCGTTGTAAGGGTTATCAAATGCCCTGGCACATTCAAAATTTAGAACTTCTTCCGGGCAAGTTGTCCTGGAACTTGCCACATTTTTTTCTATTGCCGCATTAGCAGCATCCACCCTGCCAGTTAATTGGGTACCCGCGCTATTGGTCGTATACCAATACTTTGGGATATTGGGTGCTGTTGGCCTTGGACTTACCATAAAGGAATTGAGTGCAATTGCCGTTGCAACGGCAATTGATCCTAGAGCATACTTTTTCATAAATAATTGTTTTAACATGGCCCTACTCGTTTTATACAGGATTTTCGGGATTACAACCTGCTTTGCGCAAAAAAATTTATGTTAACTTGAAACTGCGGTCTTGCTTATGATTCGACCTCTCCAGGTAGACCAGGACAACTGACACGACGACGAAACAAATATTAAACGCCATGTGCTCGCGCCAAGACAATTGCTTTAATACTCCACCGCATGAACAAGGTAAATGTGGTGTAAAAAAAATCATGTAGCCTATATACAAACTAAACAGGGACATCATCCCCGAAAAAGCATATAAACCCACTAATAACGTCCTGGGAAACAGCAATAGGCCTGCTATTGCTAACTCGGCAAGTGGTATTACCCACGCAATAACTGCAGCGTAATTGGAGAGTAGCGGTGATTTAGCTAACACAGTCGTAAAGGCGCCTAGTTCTAATAATTTATTTACAGCCGTGTAAACAAATAAGAAAATAAATACCGCTGAAACGATATGAACAATATGCCTTTTCATGGATTACCTGTTTAATGACAATACAAACCTACCCAAGTCATTGACTTGATCAAGCGCCTTAAAACTATTTTGCATTGAAAATTTAACTATCGTCGGTGCCTGTAGCTGTTTCTACATATCTAGCAGCTTACAAAATATGCCAACCTAAAAGTAAACACCATCAAATAAAATATTTGCCGGGAATAAAGATAGTCGCCAAAAAGAAATAATTTTTTCGCGCAGGCGAAAGTATTATATCAAAAGAATTCTTATATTCCTTGTGGAACTGCCGGCGGCCATGCTCTTGCAACTAATTCTTTCTTCGCTCACTTCTTATTTTATAAAAAGTTGCCACATCCATGTTAATAAATGAAGCGAGGTAGGCTACAGGGACCGAGTAAAGGAGACTCGGGAAAACCTCTTCCAGGAATTCGTATCTCTCAATAGCCCTGTTAAATCTCATTATCCTGTTGTAATCCATCAACACGCCCTGGTAATAATCCGAAACCTTTCGCCCCATAAGCAAAGTTTCAGGAAACCTATTGTAACAGTCCTGCAGTTCATTATAAGTTAACCCTACCGTAATACAATTCCCCAGGGCGGCAATACTTTCAATGCTGGAAATTCTCCCGTAAAAACTTTTAGCCGCAAGTATTGCGCTTTTTTCGATAGTAAACCAATTAGTCACTTCCTTTTCTCGTTCAAAGTGAAACCAACGTACGGACCCCTTGTGTAAAAACCATGCGTACTCTGATATCTGCCCTGCCCTAAGCAAAAGCTCGTCCTTTGAATACCCTGCTACATGAAAGGTGTTTTGGAGATGTGTTCTAAGCTCCCCTGAAACGGGGGCCAACCTGTTGAGGAAATCTAGCGCCTCTAAAATTGCATGTTGCGCGTCTTCCTCAAATCGTGAGTAGACATTCATAAAATAAAGTTTCGGTGCTTGTAAACTTTCAAATTACAAAAAGATAGGAACTATACAACTCTTCGAAGTATTTTAATCTCGCAACAATAAGTAGATACATTTATTCGCTCTTTATTTAAGACATAACACAAGCTTTTACGCATCTTGTCTTTATTAATTCGTTTGCCGAAAACATCCTTCATACAGGTTCCGCCCCAAAATACACCTCCTGTTAATACCTCACCAGGGATTCTACGGGTATCAAAATAGATAACTGGCCTCATCCGGGTATTGATATTTACAACAATAAAGATTAAATTAACAATGCGACCTTATGTGTTACACAAGCAAGAAACCTTCTTATGGAAATATTAAATTCCAGTAGGCGTGTTAAACCGCTTATTAATTGCATTACCATGATTAATACTCGATGGATTAAAATAGATTAACCAGTTTAGCGGTTTACCCACAATAGCGAGAAAATGAAAGGCTCAAAAAGTACTATAGCACTTGGATATGCGATGACTTAGCTTAATTATGAAAACGACAATTGGAAGGTTGAAGGCAAAAGAAACGTTATGCATATCCCGGGCACCAACATGCACATTGCGCCTTTTATCTTCGCCTGCCTCGAATGGGTATTGATTTTCTATTTGCTCATTTACAAACAATCCAGGCCAGGAAACAAAAAAATTATCCTCGACATACTCCTGGCTTTGTTCTTGCTGCTCTACAACCTCATCACGGGCATCCTACCCGACCCCAGGCTACCAGGTTCCCTTTTTGTCCAGCTGTCGCTTGCTTACCTAGCCGGGTTTACTACTCCCTGCTTTTTTCCCTACTACGTCTACCGGTGCTTCGATTTGAAAGCGATGAAATTCCATGCTTATAAAGGCGTATTCGTATTCCTTTTAATTCCTTACGTAATTTTTGATACAATATTATATATCACGGGAAGCATGCGGGAGGCTCAAAGCGTACTACTGCTGCCTTTCTTATATGGTTTGTGGGTAACAGTTTCGCTAATTAATTCCCTTCGTCAAAAATATGGGAAACGACTGCACACCCGCCAGTCAAGGGAAGAAACAATTATCCTGTTTCTCGGGTTTATCCCCTGGGTAGCCCTGCCCGTAAACGATTACATGGGTGGTGACGAATTAATAGCAGCCTTGATTACTAATGTAGGTTTCCTGCTGCTTTTGGCATTACATATCCAACGACATATTGAGACCTCCAGGCAGGAACATGATCGCCTAGTAATATCAGAACAAAACCTGCCTCTTTATACCCGGATACTGAGACTTAAAATCGACAAAGTCACAACTGACCTAGGGCGAATTCACCAGCAAGGGAAAACAGGCCTGTCCGATCTCGTCAACCAAATAAAGATCCCATTAACGAGGCTAGTGAACTGTCTTGATAAGTATATCGAGTTAACAGGACGACGGGATGAATTTGTGCTGTTCAAGGCCAGTATTCACAAACTGTTTACTGATCTTGATCATTTGGTCAATAATAATCAATATTCATACAAATACTCTGAGCACATTGAAATGATTATTGTTAACCTCAGTACGGTCTTAAAAGAAAGTTTAGGATTACTAAATATTACCCTGCGGTCGGCAACTTCATCCAACACTACCCAGTTAGGGTACACGCAAGCATACGAACGCTACAACCTTACTCGGCGGGAAATAGAGATCGTTGAATTTATTCAACAGGCTTACACCAACAAGGAAATCGGGAAATTATTATTTATCGCAGAAAGAACAGTCAGTAAGCACGTTGAAAATCTATTTCATAAAGTTGGTGTGTCTAATAAAATTCAATTAATCAACAAGCTCAAACCTCCCGTATAGAATTAACGCGACTTCCTTTACGATCATATTTCTCCCTGTAAGGAAGCTGGAGTATTACGCGCACCCCTTGGCCGAGTTGACGACTTTCTTTGTCAATAATTTCGATTGTTGCCGGTTTTCCCAATTGTCGACTAAGTATACCTAATCGCTCCTGCGTAATAATCGTGGACAAAGATCTCTTTTTTGATTCCTCCTTAGAAGCATGAAGGCCTGCGCCATTGTCATCAATAATACATCGTAAAATACCATCTTCCTTAATAATCGAAACGGTTATCAAACCCTCTTCTCCTAAGCGAGCCATACCATGCATCACGGCGTTTTCAACAATGGGTTGTAGTAGCATAGGCGGTACATAGATATTATCCTCCTCGTACCCACTATATACTGACAATTTGTATTTAAACAAAGTATCGAAATGCAATTCCTGCAATGCTAAATAGCTCTCAAGCGCACTAACTTCGTCTGCAAGCAGCACAACGCCTGAGCGAGCATTTTCTAAATTACTCCGCAATAATTTCGAAAACGTATTTAGGAAATCTATTGATTTTCCCGTTTTTCCAGTCCTAATAAATCCTTGTAGAACGGAAAGCGTATTAAAAATAAAGTGCGGCACCATTTGCGTACGCAACAACTGCTGCAACAGGTGAGCTTCCCGGACTTCCTGTTGCAAGCGGCGCCGGCGCCATAACAGCCAAACTACAATCCCTATTAGGAAAATAAGGAGAACTAATACCGCGATAATAATCTTCCTCTGCTCACTGATATTTTCCTCTACCTTCTTGGAATATGCAAGCGACTTAATAGCGTCCTCTTTTTCCCGCAAGCTGTATTTAGCGGATAAATCCCTAGCGGTTTTCGCAAGAGAGGAATCCATTTCAATCCTGGATTTCGCGTAAGCGGAATCCATAGCAGCTAACCCCTGGCCGGGCCTACCCAATGCAGCATAATTCTTAGCTCGCAAATTCCAAATTTTGCTGCCAAGCGCAGGAAATTTCTGGCTAACAGCCAGTTGGTCGGCGGAATCCAAGTATTGTAAGGAGACGTGGTACTGGCCGAGCCGCATTAAGGCGTCAGCATAATTATAAGTATCCTGTTCATCATATCTACCAAGTTGTTTCAACACAGGCTTTGCCGATGCCAGGAGATCAAAAGCCTCCCTGGCTCGGCCTTTTCTTAGAAGCAATACTCCAATATTATTATCCTTAGTTGCTTTAAATTCAGGCACGGCTAACCAGGCTGAATCATTATCCAGCCACTTATATACGGCGATAGCCGAATCGATTAAACCAGTTGACTCGTAGTTTGCAGCGATCGCATTAATAAAATACACTCTAAACTGGGGATTCTCTTTGCTTTCCTGGTAACCTTCCCAGGCGTATTTTGCAGCCTCTCTTGGATCACCAATTGCCATATATATCTCGTAAAGCCGGTAACTTATGGCAGGCAAGCTTGAATCACGCTTTCGGCCAATAAAATATGCGTCATGCGCATATTTTAGCGCGCTGTCTAAGCGATCCTGGACATAATAAAACGAAGCCAGTGAAATCTTTACTGCCAGCATTTCCGGGCTCAAGCTGTCCCCTTTTGCTGCTAGATTCGTAGCAGTATCAATACGCAAATGGGCACTATTAAAATCCTGGACAGCCAAATCTGCCTGGGATTTGGCCAAAAGCCAATATGCTCGCACGCCCCTGTCAGACCGGGTATAAGGATCAAGACTATCCAAGATAAAATTCACCTGCGCCATCTGCCTATACATAAACAACGGGTTGACGCGTTTAATAAGAAATTCCTTGAATTCACTTGCATTTAAGTTGCTGTTGGATACTCGTACTCCTTTATCTGCACAAAAGGACACGAGAACAAAAAACGAGATAGAAAGGATCTGGCGCATTTCTAAAAGTTTATTGTAGGTTTTTAAAATAATCAACCACCTCATCTCTACGCCGGACCGCGACCGGGAGTCTTGTCTTATCTTTTAACTCCAGGTAACCCTCGCGGTGATATCGTTGCATAAAATGGGTATTGACTAAATAAGAATAATGCGAACGCAAAAATTGTCCCGCCGGCAATATGTCCTGGTACTCTTTTAGATTTTTAGAAGAAACGAGTTTTCTGCCGCTGTCGAGGTGAAAAACTGTATAGCTGCCTTCTGCAACACAATACATAATATCCTGCACTTCGACAATTTCCAGGAACTCGTTAAACCGGAGAGCTAAACGAGTAGGAAACTCGTTTTTGAATCCATAGTTAGCGACTTGATACTGTACCTGCAAAGGCGAAATTGACGCCCGCACTTTTCCCAGCGCCTCGTAAAATTCCTTAGCATCAATAGGCTTTAAAAGATAATCCAGCGCGCCAAACTTAATTGCCCTGATGGCATATTCATCGTGGGAAGTCAAAAAAATGACCTTGTACGGCACCGAAATTTTTTCCAGGAGATCGAACCCTGTTCCATCCGGTAATTCTACATCCAATAACAATACACCGGGATCAAACTGTTCAATAAATGTAACCGCCTTTTTCACGCTTGGGCAAGCGCCGACAAAAGTAAAACCATGGATCGGCTTTAGTAACGACTCAATCTCTTGTTGAATGGATGGCTCATCATCTATAACGATAACTTTCAAAGGAAGGGATAACGTCATACGACAAGGTTTGCTTAAAGTTAATAAATTATCAAGAGTTTACCCTTAATCATAGCTTACACACAAAACAGTTATAAACAATAAGCCCGCACCTACCAATTACCTAACGACGCCTGCCAATTGAAGATTCTCCAAAATAAAATTCCGCTTTTGCTTTGCTTACAAATACCGGCTCGTAACAGTTACACCCATTACCATCGCCCCTATACGTAAAACAGCGTAGAAAAATATGGCAAGTTGCTTATTGCTTTTCACCCCGGCATGTGGACATATTTGTAATCAACGGCCACCAGCAACATTCATAGAAAAATCGACAAATCACTTTTTATGGAAACTACTATACAAAATGGCGGAAAGTTCTGGAATGCTCTTAAAGATGATCTATTCCAAGAGTTGGAAGACAATCAGAATATGTTTTCGTTTTCCGTTATCAAGCAAGCGCAGCAGTCAATTCGTCTTTGCGTCGACTACCTTGACAAACTACGCGACTATATTGTACAGTATTCATTCAAGGATCGACAGGAAGAAATCGAGTTTTTCAAAGAAATAAAAACGGCAATTTATGGACGACTACTATACTTCTATAAAATATATAATATAGAAACTGCACAACCAACCGGGCTAACAAAAGAACAACCTGGAAAAGAAATTGACCGGGTAATGACCTTTTTTGAGAAAAACAGGTTCTTTTATCGTTATTACCGCGGAAATGAAACTTACTTGGATGATATATTTTTCAGGCGCTCCGCGGATATAATACCCATCCAGCGCCGCCTCTTTGACAGCTACTATCACCCTAATTTCTGCACCAGCCATGACAACATCTTCGCAGAAATTCTCGCCAACGAATTACTCATTAACTATCTTGAAAAACCTGCCCAGCAATTAGCAACTACCACACAGACGCAAACCATTGCCGCAACGCCAATCCCCAGCAAAAAACTCACCTGGACAGACCCAAAATCTGCCCTAATCGAGATGGCTTACGCGTACAAGGCAAAAGGAAGTTTTAATAATGGCAAAGCCACCTTGAAAGAAATTTTTGAATACCTGCAATGGGTATTCAATATCGTCCTGACCAATCCCTCCCGGGATTTCCAGGAAATACTCCGTCGAAAAAGCGGCTATACGATATATATCGATGGACTAAAAGAAGACTACCTAAAATATGTCGATGAAATACAGTCCAGGCCGCATCACTAGGGTGCTGTATGCTAAGCACAAATCATTCACCTATTCAAACTGCTTGTTGCCATGAGCGCCCCCTGTTGTATCCCCGCTAATAAATGCGTCAAAAATAAATTTCAAAAATCTTACCGAGTCTCCTCTCGTACTCTGGAATTGCCCTTGCACGCTGGCACATATTTGCACTGTACTATTTCTCCAAGCATCTTTTCACTCAAATGAAAACAAAATGACTACTAGCCTGCTCCCAATTATTGTTATCGCCGCTGCAATTATTGCCACCTATTACTTAATTATCTTTTTTGCATTCAGGAAAAGAGCGATGTCCATGCTAGGACAAACTACCGGTAGGAAATGGAATCCCCCCATCCAACAAAATTTCTCTGCTCAACCTCATGAATTTATTGATAAACCCATTGATCACCCTATGGAAGATGACGTATTAACACTCGTTCCACGCAGCGACGAAGATGAGCCCCCCTTTGAAATGGTCGAGGACGAAGAAACCGTGTTATTGAAAGCCGCTGAAATTGTAGTGGAAAAAGTCCAGGATATTATTGACACCAGCCCCAATCCCCCGAATCACCAGGATATATACTCGAAGATTAAAAATGTTACCGGTAGGTACCAACTATTTCGCAACACAGAATATTTTGACGCAATCAATAGCTTCATTGCCATTTCCGTAGAACGTGACTGCGGGCTACAATTTACCAAGCAACAGCTACTGGATTTATGGCAATAGTTCCCGCCGCAATTAAAAAGCAAGTGCCTGCCTGTTAGTGGCAAATGAAGGTGCGCTCCCGGTTTAACAAGTGGGCCTTGCTTTCCTCGCACCTTACTTTTCTCCAAATAAAATACAATTTGATTATGTGCAGAACGACACTGAAGGGATACTCCTATACCAAGAAAAAAATACTGGCAGCTTTGACATTGGTTTTAATTACCGCGGTCGCCAAATCCCAGGACGGGAACGCCGGCATCAACAAAGCGACCGAGTTGGTAAAAGGCTATTTCGGAACTGGCACGACGCTACTCTATGCCATAGGCGCGGTAGTTGGACTTGTTGGTGCTGTGAAAGTATATAACAAGTGGAATTCCGGTGATGGCGATACCAACAAGGTCGCAGCAGCATGGTTTGGCAGTTGCATTTTCCTGGTGGTCGTAGCCACGGTGCTTAAAAGCTTTTTCGGCGTATAACTACCAAAAGCATGTCAACAGTATATGACATCAATAAAGGGATTAACCGCTCCATCGAATTTAAAGGCATCCGCGCTCAATATATTGCCTACCTAGCTGTAAGCTTAGTCGCGTTGCTTTTGCTTTTTGCTATCATATATGTCATTGGAATTAATATCTACGCCTGCCTTGGTATCGTGATCCCGTCTGGCGCTGGTTTATTTATCGTTGTTCAGCGGTTGAGTAAGAAATACGGCGAACATGGCCTGGTAAAAAGAGCCGCGCAAAGAAAACTGCCACCATTTATTCAAAGTCGTTCCCGGAACATTTTTATCCAGCTAAGTGAAAAAGATTATGAAAAAGGTCAAACAACTCGAAGAAATATTGCCCATCTACAAAATTGAACAGGATTGCATTATCAGTAAGCAAGGCGATATCACCCTTGCATACGAACTGACATTGCCCGAGGCATTCACGCTTTGTGCAAATGATTTTGAAGCAATGCACCACGCCTGGGTAAAGGCGATCAAGTCACTACCCATGCACACTATCGTACACAAGCAAGATTGGTACATGGAAAGTAAATACAAGGCTACATTCGGCGAACAGGAAAAAACATTCCTCGCACATAGCAGTGAACTATATTTTAACGAACGCCCCTACCTGGAACATAAATGCTACCTGTTCCTAACGAAGAAACCAGCAGGACGAAGAACGCCCAGCACCCTTACCTCGAACTTGGTTAAACCTACACTAGTGCCCCCGCAAGCCACTGACACAAAAGTCATGGACGTATTCTTTGAAAAAGTTGGCCAATTTAGTAGTATCCTCCAAAGCAGCGGGTTCATGGAACTGCGCCGGATGAAAAACGAGGAACTCGCCAGCGCAGAAAACCACCGTGGGTTGCTTGAAAAATATTGCTACCTGTTACACGACCAGGAAGAACCGGTTATTCGTGATATCCAAGTCGATCATGAATTGAAAATTGGTGACCAATATTGCCAGCTATTTTCCCTGGCTGACGTGGAAGACCTACCGGCACTTTGCGGACCACGAATTTCGTACGACAAATATTCCACTGACCGGACGCGCTTCAGTATAGGTTTTGCCACTCCACTGGGCCAGCTACTTAACTGCAACCATATTTACAACCAGTTTATTATCGTAGATGACGCACAGGAAACGCTCAAAAAATTAGAAACCAAGCGGCTTCGCCTGCAATCACTCTCCGCCTATTCCCGTGAAAACGCTATTAGCCGCGATGCCACAAATAATTTTCTCAATGAAGCAATCTCCAAGGGGAGGCTGCCGGTTAAGGCTCATTTCAATATACTGGCGTGGACTGGCAACAAACAGCAAGCAAAAGAAGTAAAAAACAAAGTGTCTGCAGCGCTTGCCCAGCTAGATGCAAAAGCAAAACAAGAAACCGCCTGCGCGGCTCACCTGTTCTGGGCCTCCATGCCTGGCAATGCCGCAGACCTGGCATCCAGCGAGCTGTTCGATGTTTTTGCTGAACAAGCTACTTGCTTCTTCACAACAGAGACAAGCTACAAGAGCTCAACCAGCCCCTTTGGTATCAGGCTGGCTGATCGCGTAAGCGGGATCCCGCTTCACGTGGACATATCCGACGAACCCATGAACAAGGGCATCTGTACCAACAGGAATAAGTTCATCCTGGGTCCTTCTTTGTGCCGGGCCATTCTTAAGTGAGTGGCCCGGCATTAAAAATCTGGATCTGGAAAATCTTTCTTTACCAACCTGCTGCTTCGTTCCTACGTTGAACAGGGCAGCCACGCCGTGGTAGTCGACGTGGGCCATAGTTACCGGGGATTATGTGAACTGCTCAATGGGTATTATTTCACTTATTCAGAAAAAGATCCTATTCGGTTCAACCCTTTTTTCCTCGGCGATGAAATACTGGATACGGAAAAAAAAGAAAGCATTAAAACATTGCTGCTGGCACTTTGGAAAAAGGATGACGAATCTTTCACGCGCTCCGAGTATGTTTCCCTTTCCAATGCGTTACAAGCTTACTTTGATTACCTCAAGCAACACGATGGAATTTTTCCATGCTTCAATACCTTCTACGAGTTTCTAAAAGATATTTTCTTAGCCAGTTTGCGCAAGGAAGGAATCAAGGAAAAAGACTTTGACATTGATAACTTCTTGTACGTGCTGCGGCCTTACTACGCCAGTGGCGAATACGGCTATTTACTTAACGCCAAGGAAAACCTCAACCTATTGGAACAACGATTCATCGTGTTCGAATTGGATAATATCAAAGACCATCCCATCCTTTTTCCCACGGTGACGATCATTATCATGGAAACTTTTATTTCCAAGATGCGCAAATTAAAAGGCACCCGGAAAATTATCTTAATCGAGGAGGCCTGGAAAGCCATCATGCGCCAAGGGATGGCCGAATACATTAAATATCTCTTTAAGACTGTCCGCAAACATTATGGCGAAGCCATCGTGGTGACGCAGGAAGTGGAAGATATTATCAGTTCTCCTATCATAAAGGATACGATTATCAACAACAGCGATTGCAAGATAATACTCGATCAAACCAAGTATGTCAACAAGTTTGACCGGGTACAGGAGCTACTTGGCTTGACAGACCGTGAAAAAGCACTAGTGCTTTCCATCAATAAAGCCAATGATCCAACCAAGAAGTACAAGGAAGTATTTATCAGCTTAGCCGGTATCGTTTCCAAGGTATACCGGACAGAAGTTTCACTCGAAGAATACCTCTGCTATACCACGGAAGAAAAAGAGAAAATAAAAGTGCAAGCCTACGCCGCGAAGTACGGTAGTACCTGGCGCGGCATACAAATGCTAGCTAACCATCTTCGACAAGCAGGTTAAAACAATTAATAACAATTACGATGAGCACAAAAAAACACCTGTTAATATCGTGCATTATAGCCTGCTGCATGCTAGGATTCCCAACAAGTGGCAACAGCCAGGTGGTGGTTATCGAAGCCATTGCCACGGCGACTAAAAAAGTGATCCGGGCCATTGACTTGAAAATCCAGCGCCTGCAGAATAAAACAATCGACCTGCAAAATATCCAAAAGAAAATCGAAAATACCCTGGCGAAATTAAAGCTCGACGAAATTGCCGAGTGGACCAGGAAACAAAAAGAATTGTACGAGGGGTATTTCGATGAGCTCTGGCGCGTAAAGACAGCCATTGCCTACTACCAAAAAGTAACTGGTATTGTCCAGGATCAAAAACAATTAATTGCTGATTACAAAAGCGCGTTTCAACTCTTTCGGCAAGACAAGCATTTCACGCCAAGCGAGATAGAATACATGTACTCCGTTTACACCGGGATAATAGAGGCAAGCCTTGGCAACCTCGATCAATTGCTACTAGTTGTCAAATCATTTTCCTTTCAAATGCCTGATGCCGCCCGCATAGAAATCATTTCGCGTGTAGCAAATGAAACAGAGTCCCAGGTAAGCGACCTGCGATCCTTCACCAGTGAAAATATTGTTGTCAGTAAACAAAGAGCCAAAGATCTCGCAGACCTGGAAAGTATAGAGCGATTGTATGGTCTAAAAAAATAAAATCATGCGTGCCCAAATTAAATACTCTTTGATTATCGCATTGCTGCTTCCTGTAAGCACTATCCATGCACAAACCTGGTCTGAATGGTTCCGCCAGAAAAAAACACAGCGCAAATACCTAGTTCAGCAAATCATCAAGCTACAACTCTACTTGGAATATGTAAAAAAAGGATACGCAATCGTTAACGAGGGACTGACAATCGTGGGTGATATTAAAAGTGGCGACTTCCGGCAACACGCGGGTTATTTTGACCGGCTGGAGAAAGTTAATCCTGCCACGAAAGAATACGTGGGTATTGACAACATTGCCACCACGTACCGGCAAATAATCGCTACCTGCAAACACTTCTATAGTGAATTCAAAACAAGCGGCGACTTTCCACCAGGTGAACTGGCATATATTGACAAGGTATTTAATGCCGTCCTTGACGACGTTGATACTGAATACAAGGAATTGGCCAGGGTCTTATTCAATGACACATACGTAATGACGGACCCGGAAAGAGTTAAACGCCTAGAAATACTCAAGAAAAGCCTCGAAGATAAACGGGAATTCCTGTTAACCTTCTGCCGCCAAACACAAGCATCGGGTGACCAACGATCCAGGGAGCTTCGCAACATTCGAAAACTTCAACAATTATATCAACCATGAAAAAATTTATTATCCTGTCCGCGCTATTTATAGTATGCACAATGCCTGTTTCACTCAAAGCGCAATCCTACGAGCTTCAACAATTAATTCTTAACCTCGAAAAGCTCGATCAATTCCGCGCCATCTTGGATCAAATGCAAAAAGGATACCAGGTGATCGCGAAGGGTTACTCCGCGGTGAAGGACTTAACAGAAGGTAATTTTTCCCTTCACAAAATATTCCTGGACAAACTTCTCGAAGTAAATCCAACAGTCAAGCAATACAAAAAAATCAAGGATATTATCACCTTTCAAAAAAACCTGATAAAAGAATTTTCAGCCGGTAAAACCTATTTCAAAAAACTGGACGTATTTAATTCCATCGAGCTCGAATACCTGGAGTCAGTTTACCAGAATTTAATTAGCGAAAGTATAAACAACCTCGACGAGCTGATCATGGTGGTAACAGCTAGGCGGTTGCGCATGAGCGATGCAGAACGATTAAACGCCATTGACAAGATTTACCAAGAAATGGAAGACAAAATAAATTTTCTCCGCCAGTTCACTGACCAGGCAATCTTGATGGCAAAACAACGGGCACACGAAATGGAAGAAACACGCGCCTTGAAAAAATGGTATTTCGGCCCCGAGGGCGATTAAGTCTCCGCATTTTCCTAAAATCATTTTTTATGAAATATAAGCTCTCGCTACTGGCGATAGTAATAGTTTCCCTTCCGGCATCCAGCTTCGCCCAATCGATGGGCCAGGAGGTCAAGGAACTGCACCAGGTTCTCCAGGATTTATACTACGAACTAATTCCTGAATGCAGCAAACTCATTAATGTCGCACGCGCAATCGCGGGATTCGGCGCTACATTCTATATAGGGTACCGTGTATGGCGCCATATTGCTAACGCGGAAGCGATAGATTTCTTCCCTTTATTCAGGCCCTTCGTCCTGGCTTTACTCATTGGAATGTTTCCATCTGCTGTTTTGAGCACGCTAGACGGAATTTTAAAACCCACAGTCACTGGCACAGAGGCAATGGTCAATAACTCTAACGAAGCCGTAAAAAAATTATTAGCGGAAAGAGAAAAAGCAATAAAAGCAACTAAAAAGTGGCAAGTATTAGTTGGCCCCTCCGGTAATGGAAACCGCGATGAATGGTATAAATATACCAACCCAGGAAAAAGACCGTCAGATGAACGCTTTTGGGAAGGTCTCGGTAATGATTTTTCATTTGCCGTGCAAAAAATGGAATACAATCTCAAATACTACATTAAGCAATGGATATCCCAAGTCCTGGAAGTGATTTATTATGCAGCATCGCTTTGCATTGATACTATTCGCACGTTTCACTTGGTCGTATTAGCAATACTCGGGCCGCTGGTGTTTGCTCTCTCTGTATATGATGGATTTCAACACACACTATCTGTTTGGCTCGCGCGCTTCGTCAACATTTATATGTGGCTGCCTTGCGCAAATATTTTTGGCAGCCTGCTGGGTAAAATACAAGAGAAAATGATAACCATCGACATAGGCCAAATAGCAGCCAACGGGGAAACTTTCTTTACGACTAAAGATCTGGCGTACTTGATCTTTATGATTATTGGAATTATTGGCTATTTCACGATCCCCTCCGTGGCTAACTATATCGTCCACGCTTCAGGGGGAAGTGCCCTGCTCAGCAAGGTAACCAGCATGGGTTCAGGGGGTGGAATGACGGCGATGTCCACAATCCCAGCAATTGCAGGCGGTGCCGGGAGCATGGTTGCAGATGCATTTATGCCCGATGACAAACTCGGCCAGGCACTTGCCGATGCGAAAAATTCTGAACCCAATTTTAAAGATGGAGGTGCAAACAACTACCAACGCGATAAGCTAAAAGGCTGATCCATTCCAATGCCCTACCTCTCGTGACCTCGAAAACGTGTGTATGTTCAAACAATTAACAAATCTCGATAGCGCTTTTAAACATACCAGGTTAGTTACCCTGGCAGTAATCCTTGCCTGTACGGGAATTAGCTTCTATTCCAGCTATAACGCCAGGAAAGTAATCGAGAATAGCCAAGACAAAGTATATGTAGTAGCACAAGGAAAATTGATTGAAGCTATTGGCATCGATAAAAAAGAAGTACTCAACGTGCAGCTCAGGAAACACGTAGAGAATTTCCACTACTATTTCTATGCCCTTGAACCAGACGAAGATCTTATTAAAAAAAATATCACTAAGGCTTTATACCTGGCAGATGATCGCGCCAAGTATGAGTACGACAACCTGCGGGAACAGGGGTACTATACAGGTATCGTGGCTGGCAACATTAGCCAACGCATAGACATGGATAGCATTCTTATTAATACTGATAATACACCGTATCACTTTACCTATTACGGGAAACTAAAAATAATTCGCTCGACCAGCATTGCCACCAGGTCGTTAGTTACCGAGGGAACCTTGCGAGCCCTCCAGGCAATCAGTGATAATAATTCTTACGGCTATCTCATCGAAAACTGGCGCATACTTGCCAACACCGATTTAAGGGTTGAAAAAAGATAAACCATGTTAAAAAAAAGAAAAATGGCGCCGCGAGCTTCGGCAAAACTGGCCGATAAAGCAGGCGATAAAATTAACGGGTGGGTATATTTCATCAAGTCTAGGTTTGCCAGGGCAATGAGTAAAGGCGAGCAAAAGCTAACCACCGGTCAAAAAAAAATCTCGCTCTTGCTATTCTGCATTGTAATGTGTGGCATTTCGGCGTATTGGCTCTACAGGGGAGTATTTACAGAAACAAATAAATCCCCGGTATTTCTTAAACAGAAACATATCACCATTCCAATAGCCCCGGCACTTCCTGACTCCTTAGACATTCAATTGCTCGAACAATACCGGCAATTGCAGCACGCAGATCAACCGGATTCTTTTCCCTATTAAAAATTATATAATTATGCAACCAACCAAAAAAAGAAAAAAAATTCTATCCCTGCTGATCGTAGCCTCATTTTCCCTGGCGGTTGGTTTCGGTGGCTACCTATTGTTTATTAAAAACAACAATAACAGCAAGATACCCGACAAGAATGCAAGCGCATTTAATTCACATCTTCCAGGAGCTAACTTGTCCGAAACGCCAAAAAATAAATTAGAGTTATACATGGAAGCTCAACAAGAAGCGATTAGAAAACAAGAGCTCTTGCACCAAGACAGTGTTTCCCGGTTTGGCTATGACCCCGCCCCACCTAAAGAAATCCAGCAAGAAAAGCTTGATCGCTCCTACCACAACGCGGTAAAACAATATGTCGATCCCAACGAGAAAAAAATCAATGACCGCCTGGAAAAATTGACGCACGAATTAAACCAGCCTTCGGCTTACCCAGCGGCTACGCCGGTAGTGAACACATCTGTCATTGCCGGGACTTCACATACCGCGGAGCTAGAAGCTATGCTGGCTTCCATTCAAAATACAAGTACAGAACAAGACCCGGAAATTGCCAAGCTGGAATCCATCGTGAACAAGATCGTCCAAATACAAGATCCTAGCCAGGCCAACACATCAACAAATAAAAAAGCAACCGAAAAAAGAGATACCGCACTGGCTGTTGCAACCACTGCTCAAAAGCCAACCTACCAAGGCAATGGCTTTTTCGGGCTCAACCGCGCGAACAAAAACGAAGCCGCCCCAAGGCAGTCCACTATACTTGCTACAACCCTGGAGCAACAGGTAGTAGCAAGCGGTTCGACTGTTACCTTGAGACTATTACAAGATGTTTTCATCACGGGTACACGTGTTCCAAAAGGAAGCGCCATATCGGGTATTTGCAATATATCCAACCAGCGTATTAATATTAACCTCTCTGGTATAATTTATAACGGCTCGTTATTTCCGGTACAACTAGAAGTATACGATCTCGATGGCATGCCGGGACTGCAGCTACACGGCGCCGCGAGCACCCAGGTATTAAAAAATAACACTGACCAAGCCATCCAAAGCCTTAATATGCTGAACTATGATCCATCACTCGCCGCGCAAGCCGCAACTGCGGGTGTACAAACAATGAAAAACTTGCTTTCCCGCAAGGTTCGTGTACCAACAGCAACTATTAAAGCCGGGCACAAACTATTTCTCAAAATGTCCACCTTGTAAAAAACATCTCCGACAAAAAAACAATTATGAAAAAACTCTTTTCCATCCTGGCTGCCATCCTGTTATTGGCAACCTCCGTTACGAATGCCCAAGTCCTGGTGCGAACGCTGCCGGGTTACGTTGACATTATCCCATACCAGCTCGCTGTAGGCTATTACAGCACAACAGTAATAGCATTTCCATCACCTATAGTTGATGCAGACGGTGGTTCCAGTGAAATTATTATCCAGCAACAGGAAAACGCGGAAAACATTCTTAAAATAAAAGCGGCAGTCAAAAATTTCTCAAAAACTAACGTACACGTATACACGAAAGATGGGAAAATATTCGCCTTCAATATAGAATACCAGGACTACCCCTCCCGTACAACATTTGATTTATCAAATCTCACCGGCGGTGAAAACCCAGGTACCACGGTACTCCTTTCTTCCTCTTCGCTTTCCAGCCAGCAACTCCAACACACGGCAGACAGCCTGCGCACAATAGCCGCCAATTATTCAAGAAAGAAAAACCGCTACGGGATCACGCTGCAACTTTCGACCATTCACGCCGTGAAAAACATATTATTCTTCGGGTTTTCCATATCCAATAGAACTAACCTTGACTACGAGCTGGACTTTACCAGGATGTATATCGAAGACAAAAAGCGGGCAAAGCAAACCAGTTTTCAACGCCAAGAAATTACTCCTGTTTATATTGATCCAATTGAACAAATAGCCGCAGATTCATCTATGAGAATGGTTATTGCTGTTCCCAAGTTTACTATCCCTGGCAAGAAAATATTCACTATACAGTTTTTTGAAAAAAATGGTGGCCGTCATATCCAATTAACCATCAAAAATAAACACCTCTTAAAAGCCAGTAAGATCTAACAATGCCGTTGCTTGACGATAATATTTCCCCAGGCAGCAACCGCGTAGCAGGAGCCATATACCTCTATGCTGAGCAGGAAGCCCAGCAGTTAGCTAGTAATATGGGGTTAACTCGTTTCGACCCGCGTAATATCGCTTTGAAACTCGATTACTACCGGCAAGTACGACAAAAATATCGCAAAACACGCCCGCTTACACGGGATGAAAAAAAATCACTTCGATATACCAGGAAAGAAACCCGGCGCCTTAAAGCACAGCTTAGACCCAGTACTTGGAAACGCTTCTGGCACCACCGGGTCACCAGCGCAGTACGGCATTATCTTTCCGGTAACCGCAGGCTATACAAAAAACACGACGATGCAATAAAACAAATACAAAAAGATTATTTCCAGGAACACAATCTCCATGCACTAACCGAAAGCATGAAAAAAGCAGGGTTCAAATTCGAGATCGAAGGGCCCTTACAAAAATTAATTGCCCAAGATTTACCACGCTTTCATTTACGATATGCCGACATACACCATCGCAATGCAGATTTTATTTTGCACTTTAACAAGGTACCCGGGTCATCCATTTATTACTTGGAAAAATTCGAAGCGTCCGCGAGACCCGACCTGGATACGGTATTGAGAAACCAGTCATCGAGAACCTGGACAAAGTTTTCAACTAATGGAGATACGAGTTTTTCAGCAAGGGAAGCTCATAGCCTTGTAACTGGCAAATCTATTTGCAAAAAAATCAACGGGAAGGA
The DNA here is from genome assembly GCA_001898405.1 of Sphingobacteriales bacterium 44-61. Lineage (GTDB taxonomy): Bacteria > Bacteroidota > Bacteroidia > Chitinophagales > Chitinophagaceae > Terrimonas_A. The sequence continues at coordinate 382,179 of MKTW01000011.1, read as the reverse complement.
AGAATGGCTCACCCTCGAAAATACAGGAGTCAACCAACCCGGCGCCTTCAAGCAGGTCAACTTCGATTTACAAAAGGTAATGCGAAAACTCCCGATCAAGGGACTAGATAACCCGAAGCAATACAAAGCAATCGAGGAAGCTCTAAAATTGGGACTCAACAAGGAAGTAACCTTGTTACTTAATAAAGAAGAAATAAAATGCAATCTACTAGCCGCACCCAACCGCAAAACAATTGACGTCCTCGACAGTAATAACCGGCTTATCGACCTCGGCACTTTACCAGGTGGTCACTTAAATGAAGTTACCCGGGCAATTGTTCAAAAGATTAACCGGGCCGATGATGTCATTGAACTCTATCCATCCACAAAAAATACGCCGAGGAGGGGATAATCCATCCAACACCACCCACATGGAACTAAAGAAAACCTTCTTTACAGAAATACGGGATACACTGCTAAACGCCAGGCGAAAAACCTATGCGTTTGCCAACCGCGAAATGCTTAGCGCCTATTGGAACGTGGGCAGGCGAATCACCGAGGAAGAACAAAACGGGAAGAAAAGAGCCACTTACGGGGCCTTCCTGGTTAGGGAACTGGCCGCTCGCCTTACGACAACACTCGGGAAAGGCTTCGACGAACGAGAACTGCGGCGCATGAGGCAGTTCTTCCAATATTTTCCAATATGGGGCTCAGTGCGCCCCGAATTAACCTGGACCCATTACAGGTTTATCCTGAGAGTGGAAGATGCCAAGGCACGCTCCTATTACATCAAAGAAGCGGCTACTGCCAACTGGAGTACCCGCGTACTCGAACGCAATATTAACTCGCAATACTACCACCGATTACTATCAACACATGACCACCCGCACGCTACAAGCCCGCCGGGCGATACAGTTCGCCTGGAACCGAAAGACCTAATCAAAGACCCTTATTTCCTTGAATTTCTTGGAATCACTACCCATGAAGACTTCTCTGAAAATGAACTGGAAAAAGCCATTATTAATAAATTGCAACAATTCCTCCTCGAACTGGGAAAAGGGTTTGCTTTTGTTGGACGGCAATACCATATCCGTACCGAAACCAAGAATTTTTATATTGACCTTGTCTTTTACAATTTTCTTTTGAAATGTTTTTTCTTAGTCGATTTAAAAACCACGGAGCTCACCCACCAAGACATCGGGCAAATGGATATGTATATCCGCCTTTTCGAAAATTTAAAGAAATTACCAAGAGACAACCCAACAGTTGGTATTATTCTTTGCACAGGTAAAGACGAAACAATTGTCAAATATTCCGTCCTACAGGAGAGCAAACAACTTTTCGCATCGAAATATCGCCTGTATTTACCGGACGAAAAAGAAATAATTGACGAAATTAATGAAGAACGAAATCGCCTGCATTTATGAACAACCAATTACGCATCCTTTTTTCAGCAGCTTGGCATACTTCTAAAACTGGAACACTTTATTTTAGCTCCGCGCAAAACATAGGCAAACATATCCTTCCTTTCAAATCATCCAGGTACCGTCCCCCGATACCTATTACTTGGCCATTCACCGAGACTTCTTCTTTAGTAAACCAAGTTATCTTATCAAGCGGGACTATAGTCGACCTATTTATTCTCAAAAAATGATCAGGGGGAAGACATTTTTCTAACTTCCCAATTTGCAAGTGAGGTAAGTAGGTAGCATTCCCAGTAACAATTTTGCTACGCTGGCCCTCCGCAAATACATATAATATCTCATCCAGTCGAATGCGTATAAACTTCCGGTCATAGTGTATAAAAAGATAAGCATTCATAAGAAAAGGTTTATTGAATAGGCATTAAGAATTAGAAAACTATTTAGTCTCCCGGTCTAATATTCTCTTAGCAACCTTAAGTAACACTGTCAAACATTCGTAAAATATCAATAGGCAGCTTTTATTCACCTTGTATTTCCCTTTATAAGTAATAACCGCATCAAGCATATCTCGCACTTCAATCTTCGAATAAGCAAGAGAAAATTTTTTAAAATGTCGCCGAATGGCGATAACAGGACTATTCCCTTCGTCTTCTTTTAAAAACTTCAAAGCGCGTGCACACTCGACGTCGGCAACAACACTATCAAATATCAAACTGCAATCCCCCTTTTTACTTTTCGATAAAACTGCTTTGTTAACGAGGTACACCGCCGCTACCACCTTCATAAGACTTTTACAATACCTGAACAAATGTTCCCTCGACTTAGCCTCGTCATAAACCGAGCAATCATTTGACATTGATACCTCTTTCCACACCTCTAGTTCCCTATAAATAAAATCAATATCAATTTCGATAAATATTTCCCGGACAGCTTCGGAATCACCCTTTTTCGATAGAGAAAAGTGGCATAATTTATTTCCCCTTGTTAACCTGGCATTCATTTACTTAATTGTGAGTTGGCCCTATTTACTTATAAAACGTAGTTCGTTAGGCTCTGAACGCTTAATGCAGCCCACCTTTCCTAGCCGGCTTAACCACCTGCTTTTAACTAGCTGTCTTCCAGCCCTTACTTCAACTTTCCGTCATTAAGCTGTCGGAGTGTATTCAGTACCAATCGAAGACAATCATGGAAATACAACACGGCATTGCGTTCCAGCGCCGTCAACTCTTCTTCATCAGAAGTAAGGGCACAAAACGTCATAAACCAAAGATGATTCTCCGGTTCATCACCGGGAAATTCTTCAAAGAATTCTTTAATCGTCTTGAAAGCCGCAGTCTTTTCTTTCTTTTTCATTAACTCCTTATAATGATCATAAATGGCAAGATCTCTAAGGGTATGCATAAAACAAGATTTATTAGTAATTAATAAGGTTTACAACATAACAAGGAAATCAAGTTTAACGTTATGCGGGCAATATAATGGAGTTGATCAATAACCCTGTAAAAAGCGTACAACGAGTATCTTAATATTTACGATCTGTCTGTTTTTTTATCGACATTCAATAAAAATATTGGAGGCATCTATGCTAGCAAGGAAAAAATAAACACAAATAAAAAAGCCCCTCTCCACCAAAGAAGGGCTTAATAATAAAAACACCACCACAGTGTTAATTTTTCAATCTGCTAGACAGCAAACCGGGAAACGGAAGATACAATTCTGCATGTGGGCTTTACTATTCCCGACAGAAAATAATAGTGAAGTGATTACACCACTTTTTAAAATTCTACGAATACCGTGAAATCACCTATTGTCACCGGGTGAAAAAACGGATATAAATCGCTGTCAACTTCCCCAATAATAAAAAAACAAACAACCATAAGCCTAAGAGTATTTACCTATTTTAGTCCGGGAATTGGAAAATTACCCTGTATCCTAGCAAACAGGTTTCGGTTATAATTATATTTATCCAAAATTGGAAATGTTAGCCCGTATTTTTTTTTCTTCCGTCCTAGCCGCATTAATATGCCATACCCAAGGAACTTGCCAAGATAGTATCCAGGTCAAGGGGTGGATCTCGCTGGTATCATCGTCCACCAACGTCCGGGTTGAGGGGCCTGGGCATTTTACTGGCAAGATTGATTCAACGGGAAACTTCTTTATTACTGCACCACTCAATAGTTTAGGGGAAGCATTAATTAGCACAGATTCTTCATTGCCCGATGCCATTTGGCTTGAACCGGGAAAGTATGAAGTATACTTATCTGAAAGGCGGATTCCAGGGTTAAATAAAATCGTGCTTCGCACAGATTCGATTCGCGGACCGCAAGATGCGGTAATCTATAACGCTTTTACCCAACATAGGTATCGAATCGGCGGAAAGTCAAAGGAAGAAATTAACCAGAGACATCAACAGTTTTCCAACAACTTTATTGACAGTATTCTCTATAATTTTCCTGGATCGAAAACACTACCTAGTATTATTCGGCTATCGAAAGATTTTATTGGCGATAAGAGAACTGCCCAATACATAGAAATGCTCGATCAAGTACAAAAGAATTCGGATCAAATGGCCCAATTGAATGACTATTTTCGCCGAAAAGCCAAGTTTGAAAAAGACATATTTTTCGAAAACTTCCGGATGAAAAACGAACATGGAAAAAGTTTCACTTTATCATCAGTTAAAGCTAAACTAGTCCTCTTAGATTTTTGGTCCAGCGATTGTTATCCGTGCCGAAAACAGCATGAAAAATTCGTTCAATTATACAAAAAGTATCACCAGGACGGTTTGGAAATCGTAAGTATCTCGATGGACAACAATAAAAAAAACTGGCTAAAGGCGATTAAAAATGATAAAATGACATGGGTCAACGTCTCCGACCTGCAGGGATGGGATACTCCGCTAGCAGTACGCTACTTTATTACAGTTAATCCTTATTCACTTTGGCTAAAAGGAAACAGGGAAATAATTGGAGAAAAATTGGATGAAAATGCTATCATTAAAAATTTAGGATTATTAAAATAGCATTCTTTCCTTACCAAGATTTATCTGAACTACCATTTACTCCTCATTCAATAACGACACGTTTGACGCAAAATCAAAAAGTGTTAATTTTCTAATCATGTAATGCGCATTCCAATAAGAGCGCAAAGCGTTTAGAAGCGCTTTCGAAGCACTATCTTTTTCCCTTTGGGCCAACACTAGGTCAGTGACAGAAATACTACCCATCTGGTAAAGACGTAAAGCGATTGTAAATCGTCTTTGAGCTACCGTGTCCGTCTGCCGTGCTAAAGCAATATTTGACTGTAACAATTTAATATTTTTTACTATCGTTGTAATTTCTTGGAACAACGACAGTTCATTGAACCTGTTCGTCTCGTTTGTTAACTTTTCGATTGCCTTAGCAGTATTATACCTAGCCTTCCGTCTTCCCCAGTCCACGATAGGAATGCTAAATCCCAAACTAAATCGTTGCTGGTCATTTGGATTGCGATAAACGCCCGGTAAGTCGGACGCAGCATTGTTAAGGCCATAACTAGCTACTAGGTTAACCTCTTGCTTTGCAGATTTAGCCCTTGCCACCTCCTTTAGCGCCTCCAGCTTTTTAACTTCAAACTCTACAAACTCCGGCCTATGCTTTTTGGCAAACAAAAAGGCTGAATCAATACTCAAAATAATTCCGGGAACACTCCCTGGGATACTCAAATTCAAATTTTCCTTTTCCTCATAACCTATAAATGTCTTTAAACTCAACTGTGCTATTTCATACCTGTACCTAGCATTCTCTAAGTCTTGTTGATTGGTCAACTCCTGTAATTCGAGTTGTAGTAGCTTATCTTCAGAAGTTGTGCCTAGAGCCACCCTCTTTGACTCGGACTGGACGTTAATCTTTGCGTACTCAAGATTAGATTTCGCTAGTTCCATACTACTTTGAGCATCGAGTACGTCAAAATAATATTGCACGGTTTGTTGGGCTATATCCTGCATCTCCAAAGCATACTGCTTTTGAGTACTTTCAAATTTCAATGGCTCTATTTTCTTACTCCACCTTAACTCGTTTATTCCAAAGAGAGGTTGGGATAATCGAAGATAAACAGGTGTCCCATTATATTGCTTAGTTTTCAATTTGAAATCATCAAATCGAGATAAATCAGAATTAAGAGAAAGTTCACCTCCACTAAATGGTATCTTTTGGTTCAAAGAAAACCCCACATTGCTATTATTTTGTTTTATCGATTGGTACATTATAGTACCATCCGGTTGGCGCACAGCGTAATATTCCTTGTTATAAACTGGCGCGCTCCCATATATAGACATTTGCGGTTTAAAATCACTCTTAAAGGAAATATACTGGAAGTACCCCAATTGCTTTTCTGTCTGTGCAATTCTTGACCTTGGCGAAGACTCTTGGGCAAGGCGAATAACATCCTCTAACGAAAGTAAAAGGGAATCCTGGGCAGACAGTGTATTTAAAAAAACTACACTTGTAAGAGTAAATAACATGCATTTCTTACATCTTTTATTATTTTTCAGCATTATTTTCTCTTTGACTTAATAAAATACCAATACGCTAATGGAATGAACCAAGTTGTGAAAAATGTCCCTATGGTAAGACCGCCGATAATCACAATTGCCAGTGGCTTTTGTAAATCATTGCCAAGCCCGTTAATAAACAATACTGGGACGAGAGCAATGCTTGTTGTTAACGAAACCATCAGCATAGGCTTCAAGCAAATATCTCCAGCTTGGTGTATCATTTTCCCAAGCAATTCATCATTAAAAGGCAATCCCTGCGAAGCATATTGTTTGTAAAGGCGATTTAGAGTTTCAACCTTCAAAATTGGGTCATCAACGATAAGACCAAGAATAACAATAAATCCAATCCCTGCCATTACGTCCAAAGTGGAGCCTGTTACCCACAGCAATACCATGCTTCCTGTTATTCCTATTGGAATGGTAAGCATAACCAATAATGGCAAAACTAAACTCTCGTACTGTATAGCAAGGATTAAGTACAGTAGTGCAACTACAATTAAGAAAATCACCCAGAGCTTCTGGATTTGAACTTGATTATCAAAATAGTTGCCTCCAAAGGAAACCGCTAATCCCTTTTGTTGCGCCAAGTTTGTCACCTCGCTAATAACCTGCTTTGGGGCCGCTACCGGCAGATCATACTGTATGGACAAATATGATCCAGTTTTATCAGATGTAATAAATTTTTGATCATTTGCTTTTTTCAATGAAACAAACGTGCTTAAGGCGTATCGCGCACCACCCCGACCTGTAACAGTATTTAATAGTTTACTTTCAGCACTAGTATCCACGCTTTCGACCCGGATAATCTTCCGTTCATTAAATCTCTTCAGCTCTGTAATGGTGTAATTCCCAAATTGCCTATTAACTGCGTCCATTACTTGAGCATGGTCAACTCCATAAATTCCCAGCTTTTCCCAATTCACCAGTAAAGACAAATTCGGCTCATTTACAAGTCCTTTGCCCATCACAAAACTCCTATCGGAGATTTTCGACACCAATTCTCCTACATCTTCGAAAGGCAATTGACTGCCAGTTGTCGTATTTTTTTTAAAGCGCGCCTCTAAATACGGCTTGGGCGAACTAAATAATTGGGTAAAGGCATTCGGCGCCTCAACAACTTGTATATTGGCCACTGGATAATTCAATTCTATCCACTCTCGCACAGCCCGATCAGTTGCAATTTTATGTTGCTCCGAAGAACAAGCATAATAAACTTCAGTACGCTGAATATCGTTTATATTTTCTTGTAATAGGAATTGTTTTATTCCAATTTCAGCTTCAGTAACTTCCACCTTGCCCTGGATATAATCACACAAAGCTTTTGTTCTCTCAAGGTTTTCTCTTGCTTCAATTGGCTCATTCCAATCAATATTTACTAATGTTTCTCGTTTTTCTGTTTTTGGCAAGGTGCTTAGTGGGATAAATCGAGCAACAAAAAATCCAACAGGCATCACCAATAACGTTACTATAAAATACTTCCCCCGGTGTTTAAGAATATGGGAAATCATCCGGTGATACCGGTTCGCCACAAAACGATAAAATAAGGTATCTTCTTTTAGTCTTTCAACAGGTGCTTTTAAAAATAAAAGGTATAACAGGGGTGCAACAATAAAAGCAATTAGTAGCGAAACCCCCAGCGAAATCGTCAAAGCTATAGCTTGGTCAAAAATTAACGCCCCCGAAATACCTCCTAGCAATATTAACGGGCCATACACCGCAACCGTCGTAAGTACCTGGCTAATTACCGGTACAATAACTTCATTTGTCCCTTCCACACTACTCTCCAGCATAGGAAGGCCCGTTCTTCTTTTTCTCGTTATATTATCAATTACAACAATTGAATTATCTATTAACATCCCGATACCAAGAGCAAGCCCAGATAGTGAAATGATATTGAATGAAATATTAAATAAATAAAAAAAAATGAATGTAATGATAAGCGAAAGAGGAATGCTAATACTCATTAATGTCGGTGACGCAAAATTACCAAGGAACAGAAACAGTAAAGCCACCGTCAGGATGCCGCCATACAACAAATCCTGGTTTAAGTTATCTATCCCAGCATCCATCAAAAAAGTCTGGTCTTGAGTAATCGCAAAATCCACCTGCGGGTAGTCCTTCCTAAACTGGTTAACCAATTCCTTAATTTTTGGTGTTAGGTCATTCATTCGACTGTCAGGCTGCTTCTGCGCAGTAATCACTATTCCTTCCCTGCCATTAAATAGATGATAGCCATTCTGCCCTCCTGGCTTCACCTCTACGTCTGCAATGTCTCCTAAATTTATCACTGTTCCATTTCGCAGTCTAATCGATTGCTTGGAAATTGTCGCCGGATCTTCAATCGCATTTAGCAACCTAACAAAATAACGATACTGCCCGTCCTGGACAGTTAATCGACTTAAATCCTCGTTAGACTGCTTTATCGCAGCAATAACATCCTGCTCCTCTACACTCAACGCTTTTAACTGGTCGCTCTTCAACTGGATCGTAATATCAGAAGTCTGCCGACCATTGATGTCAACCAGGGAAATCCCTTCCATTTGTTCAATTCTCTTACTCAAGACCTGGGTTGCAAGCAGGCTGGTCTCCATGACTGTTGTACCAGTCTTTGGCATAACTTGCAAACGAATAATAGCGATATCAGATGTGCTAACCCGGCTTACTTGCGGCCGTTCAAGATTTGCTGGCAAATTGTTTGAAACCCTGTCCAACTTCTCGTTCACCTCCAAGTATGCCAACCGCATGTTTGTTCCATAATCGAAATACAACTTGACAATACCTGTATGGCTGGAAGAAATACTTTCAATATTGGTCAGCCCGCCAACATTCGCTAAACCATCACGTACGTTTTTAACAATATCTGATTCAATAACGTTTGCGGGAGTATTAGGATAATTTATCCTAACGATTATTTGAGGAACTTCTATTGCCGGCAATAGTGACACCGGCATTTTCCGTAATAAAATCAGTCCAACAATAGTCAGCGCAAGTAAACTAAGCAGTACAGCAACTGGCCTTTTTATCAAGTATCTGACCATTTTTAGTTCTCTCCTTCAAAAAAGAAGCTTTAAAGTAATCCTCTATAACTATTTTTTGTTCCTAAGGCACTTCAACGATTGGGGCTTCATGAGCAATTTGCAAATTATTCGAAACAATCACTTTCTGGCCACCAACAAGGCCTGTACGAATCTCCACTACAGCTCCATTTTCTCTGCCCGGAGTAACATAATTCCAAATAGCCTTTCCATTATCAACAGTAAACACAACAGCTTTATTACCTCGCAACACAACCGCCTCCTTGGGAACCAATATCGCTTTCTGTAGCGGGATTCGAATAGTTGCCATACAATTCATGCCGGGCAATAATTTCGCATTTTTCATATTACCTTTTGATTGGTCAATTTTAACTTTCACCAAAGCCAACCCGTTTTCATTAACATAAGGATTAATCTCCGAAATTGCACCCGTAAAAATCATCTTCTCATCAGCAATAGGATGTATCTCTGCTTTTACCCCGAGCTTTAAGATATCAAGATCACTCTCCAGCACCTCGATTTCCAAGAAAAGATTGGATGGGTCGTAAATTCTAGATAGTTCTTCGCCAACCTTGATTCTATGACCTTGCTGTACACGTAGATCCGCAATAACTCCCGGGAACGGAGCCTTTAACGTTGCACGATTAATTTCATACAGAAGTTCCTGGATATCCTTTTCGATTGTCGCCAATCCTGAACTAATTCTCAATTTTTGACGAATTTCCTCTACTTGCTTTTCCGGCTGTCCTTTTAGAAGATTCTCATACCCAATTAAAAGGCTCTGATACTCCTTCTCTGCATTAAACTTTAAAAGCTCTAATTTTTCTAATTTAAACCTGGCTGCAGTAATTTCTATTTTAAGGAGGATATCTCCGGCAGCTACTCTCTTCCCTGTATAAAGATTTGAAGTTTCTACCCGACCATCAGTCTCAGCAACAATTAAAAGGTCATGAAGCGATTTTACCTTCCCGTTAGAAGTAATTAAGTGTTCAAAATTACCTTCAGATGAATAGGCCGTTTTAACCCTGGTAACTTCGGTCAAAGACTTCGCTTCTTTTATTGGCTCCTGTGGAGTAGATCCTGAAGCACTATTATCGCAGGAGCTAGCGCCTACACCTGCAAAAAGCAATAAAATGCCAACCCAGTTATTTACTAGCGTCATGGCTGTTTTAAATACTCCATAACATTTTCTCAGGCAACTGCTACACACATGATTTAAGATTAAAAAACAAACAATAAAAAGCCTTATTGCGGCTCCCCTAAAAAACAACCTTTGACCGAATAACAAATAAGATACTGGGTTCATTACGAGAATTATTCTCTACAATAATGGTTTGCTGAAATCTACCTAGCAGGTTGGGTGTTAGAGTATATCGAACCAGCGCTGAATCACCCGGTAAAATCTCCTTTCGATCCATCTCCGATACCGTGCAAGCACAATCTGAACGAACAGAAGTAACACGTAAAGGCTTGCCGCCTGTGTTAGATAGCCAAAATTGTCCCCTATAGCTGCCACCTGCTGGAATATCAGGAACCTCGATAACGGATCGTTCATATTTTACTACTGGCATTTCTATTTCACCACCGTTCGCACATCCCCAATACAATATAACTACGGATAGTAACCAGTTCCCAAACCTCATGACTTATTCTTTGTTTACCGCTGTTAAAATAAAATAACTGGCAGAGCTACTATCTGCCGTATTGCCAAACACCTTAAGCTGATCGGGGGATATTTTATTAAATTTATCCGGGTCTCTTTTTCGCATATCCTCAATAGTCTCGGAGGATATAGCGTATAAAAACTTATTTTCACCAGTTAACAAAAAGGGCCCTTCCACTAAATTAATCAAGGGATCGGCAATTCCTTTCCTGATAACCTTTATGCTGTTATCATTTTTATCAAAAATTGCGGTCTTAATAACTTGTTCTTTTACGTAACTGAGTACAATGAATCGGCCTGATTCCAGGTAGTTGCTCCCAATATAACTTAAGGATGGATCCATTAACGTTCTATCCATAACAATACGTTTAAAGTCCTTCTTGTTCTCTTTCACAAAGTCGCTGCTCACCCGGGTACTGATGTAAGGCACAAAAGAATTATTCTCAAAGGCATAAATTGTCTCGTCAAAAGCATCGCAATAATACTGTACACGCTTGGGGGTAGTGTGAAAAAATCCAGTAAAAGGCAATATCATCGACGATTTATTTGGATCAAACGGGAAATATCTTTCCCGAACCACGCCTTCGGCACTTATTTGGTAAACATTGTAGTCTTTCTGGTGTTCGACATTGTTATAATTGCAGTATAACAAATAAGAATCAGTCGTTAAAATAGAAATTCCACTTCCAAACCTTTGCGTCGGTATCCGCCTTGAAAATACTCCATCTTCCAAATTATATACAAAGATCGCCCTGTTGTCATTGGAAAGAATATAAACTTCCTTACCGAAAAGATCAAAATCATCAATTCGTTTGAATTCCCCTGGTCCAAGACCTATTTTACCATAAGTCTTGATTAAGTTGCCTTGCATATCAAAACGATATAGTATTGAGTACTTCTTATCTAAGACAAAATAAGAAGAATCAAAAATTACGAGTTTATCAAATGAGGCAATCAACGAACCCTTCGGAAGTCTTAACGGCGTAACAGAGATATCCTTAAAGAAATCGGCAAAATTGGCAATTTCATTAGGATCGCCTTTTAATAAATCAATAGTGTATTTCGGAGCACCAGTTCCAACTGGACCATCTTTGGCATTGGGGTTGTTTCGGCAAGATGACGCTAGCAGGGTAAATATCGAAATAGTAAATCCAAGAAGAAATCTCATCACAAGTTATTAGTTTTCAAATAAAACCTTGTCCCGGTAGACGGGACAAGGCAAAAAAGCAAATATCATGAGGGATTATTTAATCGCACGGGTTTGACTCGCATGCACTGTTGCCGCTTACGCAAGTATTTCCATAACCAATAACTTTCCCCTGGTGCACGTACTGGCATATACTCATCTTTTGCTGGCTGCCTTCTCCTGGCACCTCTTCTTCGTCTTGAGCATTAACCGTTATTGAAGCGCCAAATACCAACATGGCTAAAACGATAAAACTTGCAATTCCCTTATAGGAAAACATAAAACGTCTTTTCATTTTGATTTTAATTTTGTTTAGTGAAAAATAACAATCCTAGTTCAGCATTTTTCAACTTAGTCGCAGGGATTTGAACGACAAATTTCTGTTCCTTCGGGACAAGTACTACCGACACTAACGATGGTATCTTGTCTCGTTTTTGTACAGATTTCGACTTTTTTATTTCCTTCACCAGGCATTTCCTCCTCGTCTTGCGCGTTACTACTTAATGAGATCATTAACATGGAAAAAGCAGCCACCATTGTTAAGCTTAATAAATACTTTCTTTTCATAATAGAGGTTTAGGTTTTAAAGAATGAAGATTAAAAAAATATAAGAAAAACGAACAACCAGGCTATGACAACGACAATAAAATTCACAGACCAAGCTCTTTTCAACGCTTGACTACACGTCCAAAACAAGCCCTATACTCCTTTGTTTTTTACAAAAAAAAGGACATTTATTTGCGATCAACCAACGTGAATAATTAATGACAATGATTAGGCGTACAATGCTCTGACCCCTCGGGACAATTAACACCAGTAGAAACAATCGTGTCTTGCTTGGTACCAGTGCAGATTTCTACTTTTTTGTTATCCAAGTCGCCAGGAAATTCTTCATCTTGTGCGTTCCCGCTAAAAGAGAGAATTAAAAAGGAGAACAAAGCAAACGAAGTTAGACTTGCTAAATAATTTTTTTTCATAGAAGAAGTTTTGATAAAAAATGGTGTCGGTCAAATATATATACGCCCACTGCAACTATTATGCAGTATTAAAAAATCAGTGTTTTCACTTATTTTGGAAATACAAATTGAAATTTCCGTTATGCTCATAATAGTATGTTTCTTTTTCTTTAGAATATTTAATCGGGGCACCAAGTTCTTTCATAACATTTAAAATGTCATAAAGCGATCTCTCTGAAATTCCAATCTTCGAAGCAAGTTTCTTGGGATTTCCGGTACCTTTAATACTAATCAAACGATCAATAGTGTGTAGCATGTCAAAATATTCTCGACGCATAAGATAAGGTTGGTAATAGAAAACTGAAAATACAAAAACATTTAATTATCCAAAATTGTTCTCCTCTTTCTTCACACCATTTAGAACCATACTTTTTTTTGTATCACTATCCGTGTTGGGATGGGTACTTTTTGCAAAAGTCCAGGTAGACCTCGATCCTTCAGTTGAATTTCAAACTTTAAATATTGTATACGACTTTCCCGATAATAGCCCGAAAATCGTAGAACAGGATATAACTTCTCTACTTGAAGGCGCCTTTTCAAGAATCACGGAGTTAAAAAAAATAGAATCAGCTTCGTCACCAAACGGGGGAAGTATAAAATTACACTTTGATCAAACAGCCGACCTTAAGTTCAAAGAGTTTGAAATTGCCACCGTGATTCGACAGGTATATCCCAAACTGCCGAATGGCGCATCATTCCCCATTATTATACGTGGAGAAGAAAAAGTAGCCGAAAGCCGTCCAATAATCTCTTATACAATAAATGCTCCTGTACCGTCGTATGAAATTAAGCTCGTCGTAGAGAAAATCTTTCTCAATGCTTTAGCACCGTTACGCAATATTGATCGCGTAGAGATTTCAGGTACAGACAACCGGCAACTTTCAATTCTATACGATTCTAAAAAAATTGCAGCTCTACATATCAATACACACCAGTTGACCAAGGCTATTCAAAACTATTTTCAGCCACTCTTTCCCGGCCACTCAACCACACAAAACGGGGATCAATTATTCATAAAGTCAAATATTGGAAATACAAGCCTTGCCGGCATTGAGAACATAATAATCCAATCTATCCCCGGAGAACTCGGCCTTCATCTTGTACGACTTAAAGATATAGCAGAAGTACGTATAGACGAAAAAGAGCCTTCATTTTACTTTAGGGTCAATGGTAACAATGCCGTTGCTGTAAATATATTTGGAAGAGTCGGTGAAAATCAAATATCCGCCACGAAAAGAATTAAATCTATAATACAACCGACCCAATTAAATCTCCCCAAAAATTTTGAATTATTAATACAATATGACGCAAGCATTACCCTCCAAGAAGGCCTGTCAAAAAACCTTACCCGGATGGGAATTACGTTCGTTATACTTTTGACATTTATCTTGGCAGTTTATCGAAATTTTTCGTACGTCTTAGCTATTGCCGCCAGTATCTTGATCAGTATTGGCTTCCTTTCTTTTCTACTTATTGCTTTTCACGTCAACCTGCACATCTATTCTCTCGCAGGAATGTCCATTTCCTTCGGCATTATTATTATCAATATTCTATTTGTAATTGAAAACAATAAGCCTTTTCACAAGCTCCCGCTATTTCAAATACTGAGTACATTCTCCCTCAACCTCATTTTTTCCCTCTGCATGATTCTATTCTTTCCCGCAGAGGAGCAAATAGGCCTACTAGATTTTGCGTATATCGTAGTGCTTAACTCCATCAGTTCTTTGTTTGTCGCTTATTTTTTTACAAATAACATACTTTCACTGCTAACCAGTTCCCGGCACCGAACAATAATGAATTCGCTAAGCTCAAAAAGAAAAAAAGCTAAGCTGGCAGTCACGCGGGTAAACAAAACCATATCAGCTTTTAATTTACTTTCCCGGTGGAAACTGCCCATTTTAATTTTACTAATCTTTCTATTCGGGTTACCAATTTTCTTATTGCCACTCAAGTGGGAAGGTGATCAATGGTATCACAAATTGTATAATACAACTTTAGGAAATACCCGTTACGTAAAGGATATCAAACCCTTTACAGACAAATTAACAGGCGGCACCTTCCGTTTATTCTTAGAGAATCTCTCTGAACACGGGGGATACAGGGAATTCGGGGAAACCAAGATCTATATAATTGCCAATCTCACGCTGGGAAATACAACAACACAACTCAACCAAGTGCTGGCTTCCATGGAAGAGTATATTTCCCAGCTTTCAGGAATAAAAAATTTTGTTACCAGAATTTCGGGTCAAAAGGGGATAATAACTATTTCATTCCCGCAAGATCAAATGACTACAGGGCTACCTTCCTCTATTAAATCTAAACTAGTTGCGAAATCACTGGATTGGGACGGCGTTACTTGGAACATCTATGGCGTAGGTCAAGGATTTAGCAACGCAGGCAACCTCGACATTCCACTTTTCCGGGTGATCATGAAAGGCTACAACTTCGATCAACTTGGAATAGAAGCCGAGAAATTTGCACACCAAATTCAGTATAACCCTCGAGTACGCGATATAACCGTCAATAGTCCCCTTAAAGAAGAAGACATAGCCAATGACGAATACGTACTTGAACTAAATATCCCTAAAATGGCTGTTATTGGCACCTACAAACAGGAATTATTAAGCGAGATATCCGGTTTAAGCAATAGCCATACTATAGGAAGTTTTGAATGGAACTCAAAATTATATCCGATAGTTTTAAGTGAGCGCAATTCTACCGAGTTTTCTAAATTTAGACTGCTTAATCAAAACCTCTCGTTGAGCGCCAGCAGAAAAATTCAAGTTGGACAAATAAGTAATTTTTATTTAAAAAAAGGAGCCAGCGTTATCAGGAAGGAAAACCGTCAATATATCAACGTCGTTAGTTTCAGTTACTTGGGATTCCGGGAATTCGGGGCACGGTTCCTCGATGATGAAATAGCCCTATTTAGAAAGGACATCCGTCTTGGATTTTCCTTAGAACAAGAAAACCGCCACCACGACTGGAATAAAAACTACTCCAAGTATTTTCTTTTGCTATTATTGGTAGCAATGCTATTTCTAACCAGTGCAATTCTACTTGAAAATACTAAGATAGCAGCTATTATCTCCTTAACTACTCCCCTGTCTTTTATCGGAGTGTTTGAAATATTTTCCATAGGGGAATTCTTTTACGATCAAGGTGGTTTTGTTGCATTCCTATTATTGTCTGCTCTCGCTACTACTTTTTCGTCAATAATTTCCGTCGACATCTTACGGCATGCCAAACATCATCCACCACGATTATTTAACCGGGCAATTATATTAACACTAAATCGAAGATGGCGCGTAATTGCTCTTGCAACAGTAAGCATTCTTTGCAGCCTAGCACCTTTTCTTCAAGAAGGCCAAACAGAAGTCGTTTGGTTTCCCTTGTCTATTGGATTAGTAGGAGGGCTTATAATGTCTTTACTTGTCAATTTTCTTTTGCTTCCAATTTTTTTATGGAAGAAAACACAATAGCTAGCTATGACTAAGTTATCATCCAAATTTTTCTACCTTAATAATAGTCACGCCCGCCGCCAACTTCAATCGATTAATATTTGTTTGCCTGCCTATAAATAATATTTACATTTACAACATTAATCCCACTATTCTGATAATGCTTTACCTAATCTTCCTATCACCTTTTGCTTTGCTAATATCCTTGTTCATTTGTATTGCCATCATTCACCGCAGATAAATTCTCCTTTGCCGGTACCAACAGGCGACAATCACCGCACTCGTTCTAAATCCCATCAAGATATCTTTCACTACATCCTGTCACTTCCAGGAAATAGTAAACACGACAGCGGATCATCAGCAAGAGATCACCATATAAACAAACAACAGTTCACCCGGCAACCTAGGAGCTAAAAACCAAGCAATTTTCAAAACAAACCGGCAAAAAGGCCGACGAAGATAGCACCCACCCCGGGAATTCCCGGGCGTAAACACGAAAGCCGCCCCGCCCACTCCTCATAGTATTCCCGGGGCGTGGCCGGGGCGGCTTTCCTGCCCGCGCTCGTGGCCTTCATTTACCCCGGGAATTACCAGGGCCCCGGCTGCTATTCGCGGCCTTTCTTTTTGCCGGTTTTAGTTTTCAAAAAACGTTTCCGGTAAAAAATAAGCAACAAATACCAACAACACATTGCTACAACTTAAATGCGGCTTAATGCCTAACAGGCAGAATACTGCTTATCTCCATTCACTTAGTCTTCACTAATAAAATAACCAAGCTATGAAGTACAACAACGAGTACAAACGCCAAGACGTGTATGAACGTGTAACAGGTTATGTCATCGAAGCTTTACAAAAAGGCCACGTACCTTGGCAACGTAAATGGTCAGTATCCGGGTCAACAGGACTGCCACATAATGCCATCACGCACCGGCCCTACAGGGGGTGGAACATGTTTCTCTTAAACTACGTAGCGTATTGCCAAGGGTATAATTCTCCTTGCTTCCTGACTTTTAAACAAGCAGCCGCAGCGGGTGGATATATCCGCCGGGGGGAAACAGGCACTCCTATCATCTATTGGGTAGTAGTGGATAACAAAAAGGATTCCCCTGGTGACGACGAAGAAACAGGAACCAGCCCGCGGCAAAAAATGATCCCCAAGCTCCACGTGGTCTTTAATACCCAGCAAACCGGGGGAATCGATTTCTCTTTTCCTGCAGAACCAGTCAAAACATGGAAAGAGAAAATCACTGCCTGCGACCACTTAATCGAGCAAATGCCCCACCGGCCAACCATCAAGCATGGAGGTAACAGGGCTTATTACCATCGCCTGGAAGACTACGTGCAATTGCCGCGCTTCTCTGCCTTTGATACAGCCGAAGACTATTACACAACCTGCTTCCATGAACTCGCCCATAGCACCGGGCACACCAGCAGGCTTAACAGGAAAGAATTAATGCAGGGTAAATCCTTTGGCAGCAACCTGTATAGCAAGGAGGAATTAACCGCAGAAATGACTGCGACTTACCTCTCAGCTATCACCTGCATAGAGCAGCAAACCATCAATAACAGCGTCTCCTATATCCAGAATTGGCTGCAGCGTTTGCAAAATGATAAAAAACTCCTGGTCCACGCAGCGGCACAAGCACAAGCGGCAGCCGATTTTATCATGGGCAAACAAAGCGAGCAGCTCGCACTACCCAACCCAGCACAGCCTCACCGAATACCAGCTTAACGAAAAGCACCTCTCCCACCCATAGGCTACCCTAAATTTTATCACTTAAACTACACGTTATGGAAAAAGTACTAGTACCGCAAGGCCTCATAGAAAAACTAGCCGAATTGGAGACCTGCATCATAAGCTCCCTAACCGCGGAACTCAAACGAATTAACCGCAAGGTGCACATTGCAGAACTGCCAACCTCTCCTTTCGCTGAAGACATTTGCCATTTCATGGAAACAGTTTGGCTGGACAAGATCGATGATATCATTGTTGGAACCTCGCTAGCAGAAATACCACAGAAATACTTGAGCGATTGCTTCAGCAACAACGAGATCTATCACTTTGACGCTATTACATTTTTAGAACATTTAAAACAAATCCCATGAAACAACTTAATGAAATGAATGCACCTGGAAAGGCCATCCTCTTATATCAACTATTTGCCGATGAAATCCCAGGCTTTTTATCCATGCTCCGGGGAATGTGCCAATTTATACGGCGAAATAATGGTTCCAATTTTGATTGGGAAAAGCAGCTATGCACTTACGACGAATGGATAGCCCTTGCCTATAACATTGAACAACGTTTAAAAAAACACCAAACGTTAATGGCAAATCATGCCACCCTATTTGCTGAACAACTGTTCAATGACAAACTCGCCATTTTCACAGCCTACTACCTACTCACCCACGCCAATTTCAGCCTTCGCGAGCAGCCCAAGTTCAAACAAGCGATAACCTTGTTCTTCTTTTAATTATTCATCAAAAACCGGTATCTCCAAAAATGATAGTGAATAACTGTCCCAGGATTGCTATGCCCGTTAGACAACTACATGGCCGGGCACCTCCATTAACATATCCTCCACCAACTTATCCCGACATTATTCATTTACATAAACTATTCAACCATGCCCAATAATAATATAACTACAACCCAAAAACAAAAAGGACAACCCGTTAAAAACGAAGAACTCTTACAGCAAATGCTCGGGGCTGACCAAGGAACATTCACAACACTAGCCCTGGACCGAATAGAGTATTCACCACTGAATTACCGGAAACATTATGACAAGGAGGAGCTGGAGCAATTTGCAGCAGAGCTAAGCAACCACGGTATTATACAATCGCTACTTGTGCGGCCACTGGAAAACGGCAAGTACCAAATAGTAATTGGCGAAAGGAGGCACCGGGCAGCAATCCTGGCTAAGCTGCATGAAGCGCCTGTACGTATTGTATCGCTCACTGACGAACAGGTTATAGAGCTTCAGTTAGCCGAAAACCAGCAACGTGTTAACCCACACCCCATGGATGAAGCACAGGCGGTCGGGACGATGCAACAACGCAACATGACTATTGAAGAAATTGCGCTCCGGCTGGGTAAATCAAAGGCTTTTATTTACACGCGTATTAAACTACTATCTCTTATTGAGCCTTTCCGGGAAATGTTCTATGCTTCAAAAATCACCATCCACGACGCGGTGAATATTGCTACACTGGCAGAAGCTTCTCAAAAAGAGTTATTCGATTCCAACTGTGCCAATTGGAAAAACAAAAAAGATTACCAGTTAAATAATCTTTCCTATTACCTCAAGCAATACAAATATGAACTGCGCAATGCACCATTTGACACAAAAAACAAAACGCTCTTACCCGGCGCAGGCGCTTGCACGCATTGCCCGTTTAATTCAGCAACGGCGAAGTCTCTTTTCCCGGAATACGGCAAACAAGCAACCTGCTCCAACAAGGATTGCTTCCGGCGCAAATGCACCGCGCAACTTGTAAACAATTTCACGGCGGCATTTGAACAGCATTTACCAGGAGCCTTATTATTTTATGGTGAGCCAGGCAAGGATTTTCAAACTATCCTGCAAATCATGCCAGAAGCAGGCGAGTTACCACGGTATGATAAATACGATGTAACAATTATAGAACCACCTGCGATGCCTGACCCCGATCATTACGATGACGAGGAAGGCGGCTTTGACCAAGAGAGATACGAGGAAGATTTGGAAGATTACGAAGCAGGATTGGAGGAATACCAGCAACTCGTCAACAGCAAGGAAATACTAACAGGTTTATTACTCGCCAATGGTAAAATAACACCATTGCAATTCAGCCCGGGAAAAAGAAGCGCTACCAGCGACAATGTACGCGCAACAGCCAAAGCAGTACAAAAAGCAATCAGGGAAAAAACAGCCACCCCCGAACTACTTAACGGGGAAATTGAGCGGCTAAAAGAACAGGAACAACGTTCACAAGCCCGGGCTAAACAAACAATACAGTCACAAGTGCACGAGCAGTGCAAGGCACAACTCGAAATTAAAGATGCTATCAATAAACTAAAGCTTACAGCAGAGGACAAGACAGCAGCGCTTTTCATTATTTACGAATCAATTCATCAAGAAACAAAAGACAAGGTAAAAAAGACGTTGTTCTCCCCCAAAGAACTAAACGACAAGGAAAAATTCTATAACCGCCTGGCAAGCCTGACGCCCGCAGAATCCAGCTACCTGGTCCGCCAAGCTTTGCTATCCGACCCGGGAAGCAAATACTCAAACCAAGTTAGCGGGTATGTACTCTACCAAGTAGCCAAAGCAGCGGGAACGCCGATCAATGACATAGAACAACAACAGGTTGAAGAAGCCGGCAAGCGGCAATCCAGGATGAAGGAAAAGGTTAAAAACCTCCAAGTAAAAATCAAGAAAATGAAACCCGCAGCTTAAACCACGATACCAGGGAGCGCCGCCGGGCAAATAAGTGGCGCTTATCACCTCGCTACGAGGTAAGGATCAATCTTAACAATTCAAATTAAAAATTATGAAAAAGACAAAAAATACAGGCGCGTATAGCTACGCATCAGCCAACGGCATAGCCAAGGGATTATTCAATATTTACCAATCACGCACTGGTAAAATCTGCCTGTCCCTGGATTATTACGCGATGCAGTTAACGCAGGAACAAATTACCGACCTCCACCTCGATATTGATTCATTAATAGATTTTGATGAAGACTTATACAAGCAAGCCTATTCTACAGCCATAGTCAATAATCATTCAACAAGAAAAATACCGAAGCATGCACATTGAATTTGAAGACCTGGTCAAAATGATCGAGAGCCTGGTACTTGTTCGGCCGCGCTATGTTACAGAATTAATGGAATTACTCCAGGGTGTATTTAACCAGCCGGTAGAATTTTCATTGCTGGTAAACGCACTGGAAGGACTAGAAGAAAAATACAGCGAGGATTTTTTTGGTATCCGTTTTCACTTCCAGCGCGACGTTGCATTTTTTACTCCAAGGCATCCACTTCAAATAGTGGGTAATCGCTACGACCATTACAACGATCCCATCGAATTATAATACGGCGAGCAGGTAACTGGGTTACCTGCTTGTTTTTTCATGATTCAACAACATTGCAAGAACACCGCCGGGGTGGCAACAAACATTCTTCATATTAACTAAGCAAACTATGCAACAAATAAAACAAATCACCCTGCAAGAATTAAAGGGTGAGTTATTAACCTATTTCAATTGGTCAATAAACGCGCTGGTACCCATGAACCCATGGGCGGCAGATCGCTTCCTGGAAGCAAACAGGGATAGCATTGCCAGGGTAGCGCGACAATTATTACAAAAAATAAACTATACGTCATCACCCATTTACCGCGGTATTATACTAAAGCAGCCAGTTGAACAACTTATGCCACATAAAAACCTCCAATACCTTTCTTTCTCGGTCGACCGGGCCGTAGCTGAACACTTTGCAGATGTGAACGGCTTTGGAAGTGAAATCATCAACATGGAAAGCCGGCTGGGAAAATACGGTTACGTGATCACCTACACCCCGGGAATAGAAGAAATACTATTTCACCATAATTTCCTTTCAATACTTCCCTACGCTGATGCATTAACGCGGTTTGGCTTCAATGGGAATTTAGAAGTAGATAGGTTGCAACAACAAAAGGAAGTGATGATCCTGCAACCCACCCAACCACTCACCCACCTCACCAGTAATCAACAATTACCCAATAATTAAAACCAATTTTATGACAACACTCATTTTTGAAAACAAGGGCCTTCAAAGCCTCCTGCAAATTGCTTTACAAGCTAAAAGTTTCCGCGCAACCTTTGCAGAAGCATCCCGCGCTTACGAACAAGATACCGGTTTAAAATACCAGTTTGGTAAAGGCATTGACCTGGTAACCTACCAGCAAATGGATACGCCTAATTTATGGCTGGCCAAAGACCGCGGCATCTACTTGATGACCTCTGCCAAGCTTGATACCATCCCCGCAGATCAAAGCCACATTTGTTACGCGGTTGGATTTTCACCGAACGATACGGGTTGGTATGACAAATGTAAGAATACTGTAGGCGGCGATGATCTTGTCGAATCCTTTCCCTTTGACGAGGTAATTCAAAAAGGCATCCGTGATGGCGCAGACATTTATATCGATTTTGAAATCGACTCTCTTACAATCAAGCTAGCTTACTAAGAAGCACCCGTTACTACATGCTCCTGGCAATAGCAACCTGGAACAACATAACATCCTCCACCCAGGAGCATTATTTCATAATCAATAAAAACTCGTTTTCATGCAATACTACAAGTATAAAAAATACAACGTGCGTATCCGGTTGGGAAAATATCCCAATGGCAGGTTAGCCTTGGAACTACGTACTAAAAACGGCGAACCTGTTTGCGTTCCAACCGTCAATATTCCCGGGAGGCACTATTACCAGGGGAAATCATTATCAAGGACTGGGGTGAAAATAAAGGAATACTCGGCTGGCTTCAAAGCCAAGGGATTATTTCGGAGCCCAAACGGAAATTTATCATAGGAGCAGGATTCGCGAATGCTTATGTCGTGGATTTGCTTAAAATGGATCTCGAGTAGCAGGCTGGAAGAAAAACTCCCAGGGCCCTGCCTATTGAAATCACCTCAACAAGTAGAATACTGATTGAAAACTAGTATTCTTAGCCTTTAAGATTTGCAAAAGGCCTCACCTTATATTTTAACCTGAAATCAGCAATAAGTTTTTTTTCTTCTGCTCTTGGTTCTCCTCCAGGTATTTTTTTCCAACAAATAATTAAACCATCCGAACCCTTGAGTTGCCAAATATATTTGCCACCGTAATGGGCAACATCCTTCCCATTCCCAAACTTTACATACTGCCTTAACCTACTCTTTAATGTTGCATTTGTCTCAATTCCATTATTATTCTTACCACCCGCTTTACCAATATTGATGACAATCACATTCTTCACCCAATTTAATTTCAGTTTTTCAATTGAAACATTAGGATCTATTTTATTCTTGTAAAGTTTGGGCCCAGAACCAACAGCTAAAAATTCCGGGGGATTGCTGTGAAGATAGAGCACCAAGTAAATTCCCTTCACATTATCAACATAAGAATCATCAGCAAATAGCTCCTTCACTGTCCTAAAACCAACGAAACCTGCTTTTTTTATTCCGTCAAGATCATTGAAGTTCATATTCTTTAACAGGTATTATCTTTCCATAAATAAACACCCCTCTCGTATTTCCGTAATACAATGTAAGAAAATCTGTCTCGGGGTCACTCTTATCACCCCAATTATCCATAACGCTTTTAGCAGCTTCAAGTCTTTCATTATTTCTAATCCATTCAAAAATTATTGCCATCAACTTAACCTCTTTTGTATAATAATTATGTTCTTCTTTATAATATTTATAAGCCTGGCCTAATATTTCTTTATAAAATTCAACATTCCCGAACCTACTCAAATTATTATAAAACTCGCGGCTTTTTGCCTCAACAAAAATATCAGCTTCCTGGTTTTCATCTTTAAATCGAAATAAAAGATCACACCTTCCAATATTCTTCTCGCTATTCCAAACGTTAAATTCCTGCATAACAGCTATTTCCGAATTTCTTACTAGCGCGTTATTAAAAATACCTATCCATGTTCTTTCAATAACCGAGAATAAATTATCTACTCCAACAAGTTCACCATCTAAAGGCTTGTATTGGTAAAAAGCCTGGCTAATACGACTCATTTCGGCCCTTAAATCTATTACGACTTTAGAAATAAAAGTACCGAAACTGTTTGCCAGTTTTGGGTTAACATAAATTTTAGGGTGGTGTGTAGGCATAGTATTTCTAATTAAAGCTATCTTATACTAGAACGAACCAAAAGATCCTTATATTTCATACCAGCGATGATGGGATTATTACCGGCCAACCCAATCTTCATCTATATTTGCAAAATGACTGAAAGAACAGCTACTATACAGGAACTTCAACAATTCTTCAATGAGCGGAAACTAGGTTTACCGAAAGAAATACAACTCGGGCAAGCTGTAAGAATAATCGACGTTCCTAAATTTATCGAAAATCATATCTCTGTACTTCAACAACCTGACCTTAAAGGGACAAACGATGTGTTCTTACTACGCCTTTTGAAATTAAAAGAAGTTATTGAAAGCGGGAATATTTAAAAATTATTCTAAGTAGCGTTTTTTCCTTGATCCTTCTTAGGTAACAGCTCCAGGAAAGTTGTACAAGGGGAAATATTCCCGGCAGCAAGGGATTTCAGGCAAAAAAATGACCAGTAACAAAATATCCTGGCGAACACTTTTAAAATAAAAAAAATCACAATAGGCTTTCATAACAGGAATAGACAGAGCCGCCTACAAATAATTGGGTAAGAACATTTTAAGCAATTACGTGGACAGGTTCTTATTTAATATTATTTTCACTTGACAAAACTGCACAATATGTCACTAGAAGACATTAGGAAAGCGCTACAACTAAATAAAAATATCATTCACGAGGATATCCGTGCAATCATGAAAACCCAGGAAAAAATGAATGAGCTGACTTCCCTTAACCAGTACATAGATGCTCAAAAAGAATTTCTTTCCTTTATGGATACTGGATTTCAAGAAACACCAGGCCTACGAGTAATTAAAAGCGTTCCAATTTACTGGAATGAAGTTATTTCTTCTTCTATCATAGATCAATCAAAATTTCAAGATTACAGCTCTATCTTTCATTTAACAAAAGGCGCAGGTACTTGGTGGGAAGAGTTTTTAGTTGAAAATAAGGGCAAACAATTACAAGAAACAGAATACGAACTTACACCAGCAATAGACGAAAATGACAAAAGTATAATCGAAAACCCGGGAGCTATTTTAGTAAATGATTCCAAAAGGATCCAGGAAATAATTACGAATGTTTACAACAAAAACACCAACCTACTTGATCTAGGCCCGCGGCAATTCGAAGAATTAATAGCGGAATTAATGTATCGGCAAGGTTTCCAAGTCGAACTTACCAAGCAAACAAGGGATGGCGGCTATGATATCGTCGCCATATATCCCATCAAGTCACAAGCTCCCCAAAAATTCTTAGTGGAATGTAAACGTTATGCCGAACACAAGAAAGTAGGTGTAAACATCGTGCGAAGTTTTAAAGAAGTTGTCCTGTCAGAAGGAGCCAACCGGGGCATTATTGTAACCACTTCCTATTTTACCAATGATGCAAAAATAAAAATAGGAAAAACTCCTTTCCTGCTTGATTACAGGGATAAAAATAATATCATGGAATGGGTTAGAGATTACCGCACACCACGTCACTAATATCCTCCGGGCTTTGATACTAACGACTACACTCTTAGCTATCGAAGTGCCCGGCCTATTAATTTAATAAGGAAATAAAGAAGTAGTTCTTCTCCTTTCATTTTACTGAAATCAAACTGCCCCGCGGGATATTTCCCTGTATATATTTGCCCTCGCTGGTTTATTGCTTTCTTCATTTCCTCTACATATAAATACTCCCGCAGTTGTTTATCATAGGTTGCTCTCTTTATAGGATCAGATAATACCTCGTAAGCATGATTAATCAACTTCGACATACCATCTGCAAAAATATTGTCAGCATTTTTATCAGGGTGCCACTTTTTAACCTGCTCCCTGTAAGCTTTCTTGATCTGTTCAGCGGTAGCACCGAACTCAATATTCAGCAATTGATAATAATTATCCATCGCAATTAGTTTGGTAATACCGAACGCGTCTCAAATTTGATGCCCTTGGAATAAATAATTAATAACCCCAACCATTGCTGACATTTCAACATTTTTTCAATAAAAACATTTGATCATCAAGACAAATAAGCAGTTTTCTTCAATAATATTTATCCTGCTGCCAGGATGTCGTTCAAATTTAAATCCCCGAAAGGTATTAATACTAATTTTTGAAATAAACGCTTACGCGAAGGTCGGCCCTCGCCGCACACCTCAACGGGCTTCCGGGCATAAGGGGTTTTGTGCATGTCCTCGTCGTCCCGTCCCCGCACGGGCTTCTTCGCTTTCCTCATCGTCCGCCGCCCGCCGAATTATCCCGGGAAGCCCCTTGCGGATGGGCGGCCATGCGGGCCGGGTTGTGCTTCATTGTTCATTTCAAAAATAAAAACAATGAAAAGTCAACAAACACAGGACAATCCAAGCATTACCGAAGAAAAATTCGTCTTCCACGAAGATGCAGCACATGGGTGGTTAGAGGTTCCTTATTCAATTATTGAGCAACTACAAATAATTGATAAAATAACGGGGTATTCTTACCGGCACCATGACCAGGTATTCCTGGAAGAAGACCAGGATATGACCACGTTCACCAATGCTTATCTCCAACATTTAAGCAGGGAAGGTAAAGACTATGCTTATCTCCGTTCGATCATGATCCCGGTTTATGATGGCGAATCTTCACCGATTAGGAATTATCCCAGTTACACTCCCGATCATTCATCTTAAAATTTTACATCATGCACTATCACGACCATGCGCTACTTAGCGCACATAAATTCAATTGCGCCGTAGAAGATACTATCAAGTTGCACCGGTTGATAGACAGTTCAAAATATTTCTTTCCCGCCAGCCAACACCGGTTGTTTTCACACAATACCTGGTTTATCCAGGTTCTTACCGAAGTAATTGGCGACATCACTCCCAATACAAAAATTGGAGGCACGCTACCTACAAGGGACATTCTCTATGAACATTGCAAGGAAGACCATAACGGCCATGTCCCTACCCTGCAAGACTGGCTGGAATGCCTTCACTTCGATGTACCAGCGGAGCATAAGCGATGGTTCAATAATCCACGAGCCACAGACAAAGAACTAATTCACCAAATCAAAACAGAAACCTTAAAAAATATAGTATGAAAAAATACACTTACCTCGAAATGCTACGACGCTGCGAGGAACTTACACGTAATGGTGAATCACTTGCTATTACATGGAACGGTGGCAACGACTCCGGGTATCATAATATCGAAATTAACAACCAAAAAATTAATTCCCCCGGCGAAATTGACGAGGTAATTATTGACCTTGTCGCAAAACAAGCAGGTTATGGCTCCTTTACGGGCAATTTTTCAACCGATGGACAGGTGATATATAACCCTGAAAACAAATGCTTCCAGGGTAAAGACAACTACTCGGAGTCCGGCTGGGATGAACATTCCTGTGAAATCCTCATCGAGATCCCCCAAGAACTATGGTTTGACCGGCTAGATATTGCTATCGAGCAACTATACGACGAAAACGCTTTTGCCGAGGCGAGTTTCCTGGTTATTAATGGGCCCTATACCCCGATGCATAATAGCTACCAACAGTCTATCCAAGAGACGATCGACGACCGGGTAGCCACAGAGGTAGAAAAGATAGTCCAAGAACACACCGAGATTGCCGATACCCTTGAAATAAATACTGCTTTCTCGATAAATTTCAATGAATTCCAACTCGAAAAAGGCAAGTATATACACAAAATTAATAGCCTCGATTACAGTTATCAAAACCGTATCGTTAGTGATATTACCATTTCCTTAAACGATTAAAAACAAAACCATGAAAAAATTCAATCTTCATACAGCAGAATATGCTGTATCTGCCGTCCGTGGATTCTCCTTGATCGAAGCTATGCGCTTATGGAAAACAAAATTCACAGCGTTCAAGGAATTTTCCAAGGAAGTGATCAAGCATCCTGGTTTAAAAGAACTTGGAAATTTTATCGAAGATAAATGGGAAAATGTCGAGCCTATCTCGATGCAAGAAGCACTGGGCGAAAGCAACATGGAAAAGCGCAGGGCCATGTTTGACTGTATCGGCGTGGTCAAATTATTTACCGGGTTGCAACCTACCCTCTTAGACAAACAGGTAGTCCATAAAAAACAAACACGATGGGATAATAATAACCAGCCTTATGAACGAGAATATGATGATAAATATGAGCTATATCAATTAGATGGGAGCAAATTGTATGTCACACAGGTACAAGGCCAAGAGTCAAACCCGGTTTTCGCTGTACGTTGCTGGTGTTCTACAACGGGACGGGAATACTGGATTTATGTTCCCGTAGAAGCTGCATTAGGAAATGAACATTTTTATAGGCCTACGCCTGATGCCATACGGGCAATCGCATGGACAATCCAGGTGGACATCACCTGTCCTAAAAGTATTGCAAGACAGGGCGACATCGTCATCGTGGAAGAATCGGAAGATTCGGCGCCCACCAGTCCATACCATCTTTCCAAGGAGCAATATCTTCAACTCATATTTTCAGAATCTTAAAACCATAATTATGTATTCACAAACAACAAGGAGACTTATCCTCGCTGAAGGAGAAACCTCCGGGCACAAACACGTCTTAACCGCCAACGTAAATATCGAGTATGAAAAGAAACCGCCCAGTACCTGTATCCTGCTAACTGGCACGGGCATACTAATGCATGATGAGCATGACCGTATGATATTCAATGCAGGGAAATACAGGTGTTACAACCAAGTAGAGTTCAACCCGATGGATGGCTCTGTCAACAGGATTTTTGATTAATAATCGCCAAGAAAAGAGGGAACATACAAGCACTCCCTCTTTTCTGTTGACAAAATCCACTTTCCTTTGCAAATCAACAATTCATGCATAAAATTGCGGAACGGGACTATACTTGCCTCCACGAAAATTACGCTGCAAATAACATTCGTTAGGATATTTACGATTTACGGGCACACAACAGGTATTCCAGTATTTTTTTGCTTTTCTTCTTTCGTCCGTTCATTTTTTCTAAATTGCCAGGAGTTTAGACCTCGGTCAAAACGCTATGACTTCCCACGTAACCTTAGCCTGTAGAAAAGATTCTTATCCTGGAATTGACCAAGCTACTGTGCGATACGCACACTTATTAAACCTCTCCTTGCATCATTCGGGTAACATTTTTTGTTTCACCGGCAAAGCGCACCAACATGGGAAGCGAACTAGGGAAAGACGAACTAATTATATTATTAAATGCGAAAGATAAAAAAGCCTTCGCAGAGGTTTATAAGCTATACCACAAGGCCATATACCTGTACGCATACAAAAGCGTGGGATCTACCCACGAAGCAGAAGATATCGCAGCAGAATCATTCATCAAGTTATTCAATAGCACCA
This sequence comes from Sphingobacteriales bacterium 44-61, assembly GCA_001898405.1. GTDB lineage: Bacteria > Bacteroidota > Bacteroidia > Chitinophagales > Chitinophagaceae > Terrimonas_A. Next base: position 352,691 of record MKTW01000011.1, on the reverse strand, counting down.
AACCATTTGAGAGCCTTGGGAATGTCAAGGCATTTTTATTTATCGTCACCAGGAATGCTTGCCTGAATTACCACAAATCCGCGAACCGAAAAATAGAATTAAAGGAAAATATTACTGACCAGGGAAACGAAATGGAAGATCCTTTCCACCAAGTCACCGCGGAACTAATTCAAATTATTACTAAGTACATAGAACATCTTCCCCGGAAAAGAAAAAAAATTATCCAGATGATTTTGCAGCAGGGACTCGACGACGAACAAATAGCGAACCATCTCGATATTGATCCCAAAACAGTCCGCAACCAAAAAAATACGGCTATCCAGTACCTCAAGCAAGAAATATCTCTCTAATCCCCTGTCCCGTCCAGGCATGCCAAACACCAACAGTTTTATCCTTTTATTATTTTTTTTTGACTTTTTTGGGCAAAAACGGGCACAACGTTGTCTTTAATGGGTAACTCTTATTGTATCTAAGGGAAATGAATTAACGAGTATGTAAAATAGCGATAACAATAGTTGTCGAAAGTATTCTATTGCCGCATCGTGGTTTAAACTATTTATAATAAATAAACGGTAACAAGTGCAATGTGCTTGTTACGCAAGGAACATTAGGATAAACAGGATGAAACATCAACCAGCAAAAATCGCCGAGCTAATTGCTAAGTATAAAATAGGCGAACTCACTGCCGACGAGAGGAAGGACTTAGATAACTGGCTGGCTATAGAAGAAAACCGGGAGTATTTTAAAAAAATTACCGGGAGCGAAGGCCCATGGGACTGGGATCATTTAACAGGTATAAACTCTGGCAGGATCTGGGGAAAAATAAATACGGGGTTGCCTCACCAGGAAGCTGTAGTTGTTAAGCACAATTTCAAATGGAAACGACTTATTGCCGCAGCGTCCATAGTTGTAGCTGCAACTACACTGGGATGGCTGTTATGGAAAAATACGACAGTTCGCAACCTCAATGAACCAGCCATAACATCGATCAAAAAAGATTTACCTCCCGGCTCAGACAAGGCCCTGCTTACCTTAGCAAATGGCAGGGTGATCGACTTAAGTAGCGCAAAAAATGAGCAGCTGGCTGAACAAACGGGGATGATCATCGAGAAAAAGGCTGACGGGCAACTCGCATATATAACAAAAACCGGCAACGGGCAACCACGAACAAATACCGAACCCCAGCTTACATTATTCAATACCGTGTCTACACCACGCGGTGGCCAATATAAAGTAATACTGCCTGATCAAACGGCTGTTTGGCTAAATGCATCCTCTTCCATACGCTTCCCTCCTGTATTCACGGGTAATACCAGGACCGTAGAAGTAACGGGTGAAGCATATTTTGAAGTAAAGAAGAATGCGACTATGCCCTTCATCGTGAAGATTAAAGACATGGAGGTAACAGTACTGGGAACCCATTTTAACGTGATGGGTTACGAAGACGAAAATGAAATAAAAACTACGTTACTAGAGGGTAGCGTACGCGTTCATTCACTACAGCAGCAAGAAAAAAACATTGTTGTATTAAAACCGGGGCAGCAATCCAGCCTGGATAAAAATGGGCAACTAAATATAGCAAACGAAGTAAACACCGGCCAAGCTGTTGCCTGGGCAAAAGGATATTTTCAATTTAAGAACGATGACGTCGCCACCATCATGCGGCAAATTGCACGCTGGTATGATGTCGACATAGTGTATAAATCAAAAATTCCAGCAGGAAAATACACCGGTAAGATAAGCCGAAGTACGCAAGCATCGGAAGTCCTTAAAATGCTGCAACTGGGAGGAATTAAATATGAAATCGAGGGCAACCGCCTTATTATTCAATAATAACCAAAATCAACACTAATATGCTGCAACTTATAATACAATGCCGGAACGGCTAATGACAAATAAGACCAATAAAAAAGCCGGCGTGATGCAACACACCGGCTAAAGCAAGGTCAACAATTCGCTCGTTAAGCTAGATTAATTAACCTCAACTTATTGCAATTTATGCAACAGGAATCTTTTTGCCAATTTTCGCCCTTATTTCCCCCTTTAAAAACTCTGCCACGTTGCTTACAAGCTGGAATTTCCAAACCCATAATACATGGTATGAAATTACTCACTGTTTTCGTAACCATTTTTTGCCTTCACGTGAGCGCCAAAACCGGCGCCCAGCAGGTTACTTTAAACCTGGCAAATGTCACCCTCGAGAAAGTTTTCGAGGAAATACAAAAACAAACATCTTACAATTTCTTCTTCCAGGAAGATGCACTTGCAAAAGCTAATAAAGTAACCGTCAAGGTAAAAAACGCCACTGTGAAATCAGTGCTGGATTTTTGTTTCAAAGATCAGCCATTCACCTTTGAAATTTTAGATAAATCCATCGTAGTTAAACAAAAGGAAGAAACACCTATCCCTAAAAGCAAAATTCCACCAATAACAATCACGGGAAAAGTAGTTAACGAAAAAGGGGAGCCTATCGCTGGAGCCAGTATCAGGGTTAAAGGATCGACAATAGGCACAAGCACAGATAATAATGGCGAGTTTTCACTATCAAAAATTGATGGGCCAATTACTTTAATTATTTCTGGCACAGAAACACAACCGCAGGAAATAGTAATTAGCGAAAGCGGCCCTGTTACTATCCAGTTGACCACCAAGGTAAAAGAATTCGACCAGGTTCTTTTTGTTGCTTACGGGACAACAACAAAACGACTAAGCACTGGTAATGTTACCACGGTAAAAGCCAGTGAAATAGGAAAGCAACCAGTTAACAACCCACTCCTTGCACTCCAAGGCTATGTTCCTGGCCTTTTTATTACCCAAAACTCCGGCATTTCGGGCGGCGGTGTAACAGTCCGTGTCCAAGGACAAAACAGCATACAAAGCGGCAATGACCCATTGTACGTAATCGACGGTGTTCCCATAATTCCCCAACTTACAGGTACTGAATTAGCAGTCAATATTTTCGGAAACTCCGGGAAAATAGCTGCGGGATCAAAGTCTGCCGAAGGAAATCCCCTAAATTATCTCGACCCTTCTAACATTGAAAGTATCACCGTATTAAAAGATGCTGATGCTACAGCAATATATGGATCACGTGCTGCCAATGGTGCCATCCTGGTCACTACCAAGAAAGGAAAAATCGGGAAAACAACCGTCAACATCGACATTAAAAAGGGATTGGCTCAAGTTCCCCGCAAATTAAAAATGCTCGGTTCCCGCCAGTACCTTGATATGCGTTACGAGGCGTTCCAGAACGACGGCCTGGATTGGACATCACCATTCGTATCAGCTAATGATCTAAAATTATGGGACACGACAAGGTACACTGACTGGCAAGAAACCTTGATCGGCAAAACGGCGCAAATACTGGGAGCCAGCGCAAATATTTCGGGAGGAACACCCAACATTCAATACTTGGTAGGTGCCACATTTAACCAGCAAACTACAGTATTCCCGTTACCAAGTGAATTTGCAGATAAAAAGGGGGCAGTAAATTTCAACCTCAAATCAACAAGCACAGATAAAAAATTCGAGTTCCTCTTTTCAGGAAACTACGTAATTGATTTTAACAGGCTTCCTGCTACAGACTTAACTGCGTCCGCTATACAAACAGAACCGATTGCTCCCCCGCTTTACAACGATGATGGAAGCCTAAATTGGCAACTTACCAGTTCAGGCGTCCCCACATTTATCAACCCGCTGGCATTCCGTTATGAAAAATACGAAAACACGACAAAGAACCTCATCGCTAATCTCTCGGTAAATTATGAATTAATGCCTGGCCTTGAAATCGGTAGCACCTTCGGGTATAATAACATGGTTACAGGTGACTTTTTAGCAAGGCCACTTTCAGCTATTCGACCAAATTGGCGCAATACAGTCCAAAAAAATACTGCCTTTTATGGAAATCGGAATATCAATTCCTGGATTATCGAACCACAACTCAATTATAAAAAGGCTCTTTCGTTTGGAACAATTCAATTCCTGGCCGGCGGTACGTTTAACCAGGTATTTACAGGTGGGGCAACAATTGTGGGAACGGGTTATACTAGCGAAGGAAACCTCAAGGATCCAAAAGCTGCCAGCTCTTTAACTGCCACCAACTCATTTAATACCCAGTATAAATACAGCGCACTTTTTGGAAGAATAAACTATAACTACCGGGATAAATATCTCCTCAATTTGACTGCGCGCAGGGACGGCAGTTCCCGTTTCGGATCAGCAAATCGACTGCATAATTTCGGTGCAATTGGCGTAGGATGGATATTTTCTAGCGAAGATTTTATTACAAGGCAATTAAAGCCTTTAAGTTTTGGCAAAATCAGGGCTAGCTACGGAACAACAGGGAACGACCAAATTACCGACTATGGCTATTTAGCATTATTTCAACCTACGGAGAACGTGGATATTCCATACCAAGGTATTTCAACAACCTTTCCTTCTAGTCCACCCAATCCAAATTTGCAATGGGAAAGAACAAATAAATTCCAGGTTGGGCTAGACCTAGGCTTTATAAATGACAGGATATTACTTGGCATAACTTATAGCGACAACCGGTCATCGAATCAACTGCTCCCCTACAGCATGCCTACTGTCACTGGATTTAGCAGCATCCCTGTTGTTAATTTCCCAGCCACTATCCAAAACACCTCGCTAGAAATCTCGCTAAACACAACAATTATAAAAAGAAAAAGTCTTTCCTGGTCTATTAACTCGAATTTCACCTTGCCCAAAAACAAAGTCAAGGAATTCCCCGGTATTGAGTCATCTACCTATGCACAAATACTAGTCATTGGCCAACCTGTTAATGTCCTTAAAACATTTCATTACCAAGGAGTAGATCCCCAAACTGGCCTCTATAGCTTCCTGTCTAAAAACGATCCACTGAAACCTGATCGCCAGGAAGACGCGAACACTTTCATTAGCACTTTTCCTAAATATTATGGCGGGCTAGCTAGTACCCTAACCTTTAAAGGCATCCAGTTCGATTTCCTCCTGCAGTTTGTTAAACAGGTCGGTCAGAACTTTAAATATTTCAATGGTAGCAGCACCTTGCCTGGTGTATTTTTCAGGGGATACAGCAACCAGCCAGAGACGATTTTAAACCGTTGGCACAACCAAGGCGATAATGATGCACTAACCGGTAAATTAGGCACTTATAGTTTCGGCGAAAGAATCGATAATATATATAGCCTCCTACAAAGTGATGCTGTATATACGGATGCGTCGTTTATCAGGTTGAAAAATGTTGCTATTTCGTGGAACCTTCCCCATAAATGGGTTGAAAAAATAAAATCCAGTAATATCCAAGTCTACGTTCAGGGGCAGAATTTATTAACTTTTACTAGTTACCAAGGCCTAGATCCTGAAACACAAACCACCTTCTTACTTCCGCCGTTAAGAATACTAACCACGGGTATTCGTTTTCAATTCTAATTACTCCTAATTGTCCAATCATGTGTATACAAAATAAACTCAAAATATTCCGATACAATACCTCCCTCTTACAATGGATATTTCAATTCGCATTGGTCCTGACTGTCATACCAAGCTGTAAAAAATTTATTGAAATTGATCCCCCGGTTACCAGTACCAATGCTGAAATCATTTATGAAGACAACAATTCTGCAATCTCAGCACTTACCGGAATATATGCCAATATGAGCGGCTATAACTCGATTTTCAGTGGAAATATAGGCATGTCTCTGCTATGCGGTTTGTCAGCCGACGAATTTACACTATACGATGGCGTGTCCGACCAGAAATACTGGGCTTATTACACCAACACGTTAGTATCAACCGCCAATCAAAACTACGGATCAGAAGCCTGGACCACTTTATATAATTTCGTATATACCTGCAATTCTGCAATCGATGGCCTAGCCAACGCTCAAAAGCTGACGCCGATTGTCAAATCGCAGCTACTGGGAGAAGCCAGGTTTATGAGGGCATTCTTTTATTTTTATCTTACTTCTTTATATGGCAACGTCCCTCTTGCACTAAGCACCGACCCTTTTATCAATGCGCAACTTCCAAGATCAGGTGTTAGCAACGTTTATGAACAAATTGAATCCGACCTCACTGCTGCCACTGGCCTACTAAGTGACCACTATATCGATGCTACATTAGAAAAAAATTCCTCCGAAAGAGTACGACCAACAAAATGGGCGGCACTCACCCTGCTTGCCAGGTTTTATTTGTACACGGGACAATATGAAAAAGCAAACACGGCGGCCACCTCCGTTATTAACGAACAGGGTCTATTTAATTTGCCACCTTTAAATGAAACTTTCCTAGCCAACAGTTCCGAAGCTATTTGGCAACTGCAACCTGTAAGGCTAGGGCGAAATACAGAGGATGCGTTTACGTTCATTATTCCTTCAACTGGTCCAAGTGATGTCACTTCACCTGGAGCCGGTAACCCGGCATGGTTAAGCGAAAAACTCCTAAACAGTTTTGAAGCAACTGATCAAAGACTAACAAACTGGGTAAGCCATGTTACCGTTGATGGTAGTACCTACTTTTTTCCATTCAAATATAAAAGCGCTACCCTCGACGACCCTGTTACAGAATATTTAATGGTATTTCGATTAGCAGAGTTGTACTTAATTAGGGCAGAAGCGCTCGCACAACTCAATGATATGGACGGCGCGCAATCCGACTTAAACATGATAAGAAACCGGGCTGGTCTCCCAGGCGCAGCAGCCACGGGAAAAGATGAATTACTAACCAAAATCTCGCAAGAGCGACAAGTTGAATTGTTTACAGAGTGGGGGCACCGGTGGTTTGATCTTAAAAGAACACAAACAATAAATACCATCATGCCACCTATAACGTCGATCAAAGGCGGTCAATGGCAATCTACCGACCAGCTATATCCACTTCCATACGGTGATATTCAAAAAAATCCCAAGCTCATCCAGAACGACGGCTACAACTAAAGCATTACTCATTTCGATATTAACATCTAATAAATGACAGGATTGCGCATCCTGCGGCCCGTCATGCAAACACTTAATCACTATTATATGAAACGAACACTGTGTATCCTCTTGCTTTTACAAGCAACAACAACCCATGCGCAAAAACAACAATCAGGCATCCAGTTCCAAGAACTGGTAAGCTCCAAGATCCTTTTTGAAAAAGCAAGAGCAGAAGGAAAATATGTCTTTGTAGATTGTTTTACGACCTGGTGTATTCCCTGTAAAAAAATGGACAAAGAAATATACACTAATGATTCTGTTGCAGCTTTCTTCAACAACCAGTTCATCAATATTAAAGTGCAGATGGATTCTGTTGGAGAAAAACCATCCACTGCGAATGATCAATTTGCCGCCGACCTTAACGAAGCTTATAAAATTCTATCCTATCCTACTTATCTATTCTTTTCTCCCCAAGGAAAAATAGTTAAAAAAGAATCCGGTTACCAAAACGTCTCTGCATTTCTTTCCCTGGGCAGAGAAGCAGTAACTCCAGGCACAACATACAATGATCCTTACAAAGAATACAACGCACTCGCAAGGGCCTACCGCGGTGGAGTAAAAGACTACGCCAAGATGTTTTACATGATTCAATGCACCAAATCAACAAGGGAGCAAAGCTTGATGGATAGCCTGGAAAAAGATTACAAACAATACCTAGCAAACCTGCCAAGGCAATACTTATTCGATTCCTCGCATCTCCAATATATTGGCTCCATTATTTCTTCTTCCAACGACCCGTACTTTTCCCTATTCTATCCAAATACGAGGAAGGCAGATAAAATTGTAGGGAGAAAAAATTTTTCCAGGAGTATTATCGACCGGGTAATCCGTAAAGAATTTACGCAACCAGTCTTAAAAAGTGTGGACACCGCGAAGGGCGGCAAACCCAATTGGGATTCAATACAAGCCGCTATCTTAAAATCCTACCCGCGAAATTATGCGAGCCGCGCAATACTGGCAGCGAAAACAAGATGGTACGAATATATAAACGACACCGCAGCCTACCTGCAATCATTTATCAGGTTACAAAGCAAGCATGGCAATGTAAGCCTTTTAATATACCGTCTAGGTTACATCCTGCCAGATGAACCAGCAGGAACAGCTATTGATCTCATTCTCAATGGTGCCGCATGGATGATGTTTAATTACACCTCTGACAAAAAGCAAATAAAAGCAGCGCTTGGCTGGATGAAAGGAGTAATTGAAAGAAGCAAAAATGTGAACCCGTTCTGGCATCATCTCACTATTGACACTTATGCTTGCTTACTATACAAATCCGGTCAAAAAAAAGAAGCTATTACCTGGCAAATAAAAGCACTCGAATTAGCTCAACAGAATGGCGATAAAGACTCCGCAAAGGATTACCAAAAAAAAATAAACAGCATCCAAAACGGCCAGCCAACATGGTAATAATGCAACCAATTTTTTGTATTTTATAATACTACAACAGTCATTCAAAATCATATTTTCTTTTACGATTTATTACACTAATCATCTCGACATGAAAGATATTTTAATCTTACCGCTAGCTTTATTGTGCAGTTTTCTTCCCACCCACGCATATTCACAGACCAATAACAAACCGCCGCTAGATAGCCTTGCCCTGGTAAACTGGCCTTCGTTGGCACAAGACTTCGCCGCAATTAGTAATAACGGGGAATACATGTATTATACCGTTGAACAAAGGGAACTAGGAAACGTGATGCTTTATATACAACCCATCAACAGAAAATGGCTGGACTCAATCCCCGGGGTTTCCCAAGCATGGTTTTCCTCTGACAGTAAACAATTGTACTACTATACTAATGATACATTATACTTTCTCCACTTAGAAAAAAGAAACAAGACCTTTATTCCAGGTGTAATAAGGATGCAGCAGCCCGGTAAAGAATTCGGGGAATGGATTGCATACGAGGCAAAGAATGATAGTACAAAAGTGATCCTCTACAACATCATTACCGGCAAATCAAAAGCATTCAGTAAAATGAGAGATTTTCAATTCAGCGAAAACGCCAGTGTTTTATTGATTACAGCTTTGGAAGAAAATGGCTTTCAATCTTTATACTGGGTATCACTGACATCTTTGCAAACGAAAAAAATATGGTCGGCCAATTCAAGAAAACAATCAATCCAAACTACTGCATTCGATACACCAGGATCGCAACTGGCGATTCTAATTGGCAACGAACATGAACAAGGTTCACAGTATTCAATAGCCTATTATCAGCAAGGAATGTTCAATGCGGAGCCCAAAGCAATAAAAACCACCCCGGGCATAAAATCGGGATTAGCTATCTCGGAAAATGAACTTCGGTTTACTGTAGATGGACGTTATATTATATTTGAGCTGCAGAAAGATGAAGAAAAACTATCCCCGGATCCTGAAGCCGTTTCCCTAGACGTTTGGAACTACAAGGACAAATACATTCAATCCTACCAGTTAAAACAAAAATATCACCCGCCTCACTACACTGCAAGCATTTCTATAAAAAGTAATTCACCTGTCATTCAATGGATTGAAGGCAATGAATTTATCGAAACATTTGATCCTCGTGGAGACTATACAGTTATAAGAAAAGATAGTTCAGGGGATAGGTTTTGGCTGGGACAATTCGGGAAAGCCCCCCAGGTCAGCTATTATATTGTCTCTCTTGTGGATGGATCAAGAACTAAACTAAATTTGGCTGGTTATACTCGATTTTACTTTTCTCTAACAGGGAAATACTTCGTTTATCTCAATAAGGGCATTCATAATAAGCACTATAACTGCTATAGTTATAATGTGCAATCTAAACAGGTAAAGCAGCTCAACAATGCTGGTATTCAAGACCTGTATGACTTCAAAGATGACTTTTGGATTTCAGACTCCTTAAGTGAAGCTCGATCTTCAAACCAGGTAAGCGGGTGGACACCAGATGAAAAATATTTTTTCATATACGATCTTTATGATATTTGGAAAGTCGATTTAACAGGCCAAGCCATTCCCCAAATTATCACTAAGGGATATGGCCGAATTAATGGTATCAAGCTAAGATTCCTTCAAGATATGGACGGAGCACCTGAACCCATTGTTATAACCCCTAATAACCCTGTGCTCTTAACCGGGTATAACATTAAAAACAAGCAGAACAGCTTCTACGTTACAGACATTATTAAAAATATGATACCGCAAGAACTATCAGTAGGCAACTGGGATATCTATAGGGGATCCTACGGCACGTTGCCCATGAGCCCGGAAATTTTCGACAGGCTCGACTTGAAGCCATTGAAGGCAAAAAATAAAAAAGCTTGGCTAGTCGTCTTGCAAAAAGCTACCAGTGCACCAAATTTTTATTTTACCAGGAATTTTAAAACGTTCGAAGCGCTTACAGATCTACAGCCCCAGGAAAAGTATAATTGGCTTACCGCGGAATTAGTATCCTTTCCAATGCTGGATGGCAAATTGTCGCAAGGCGTTTTGTACAAGCCGGAGAATTTTGACTCAGCAAAAAAATACCCTATTATTTTCAGTTATTACGAACAAATGTCCCATCGACTCCACGAATATCCAATTCCAAAGTTTATAGTAAATGAAATCAATGTAGCATGGTTAGTTAGCAGGGGTTACTTGGTATTCACCCCCGATATTTATTTTTATCCTAGCAAAGATGGACACAGTGCGTATAATTCAATTGTAGGAGCGGGAAACTATTTGTCTCAATTCTCTTTTATCGACAGTAATAGGATGGGATTAAACGGCCATAGCCATGGAGGACACTTAACCAATTACATCGTTTCGTATTCCAACAAATTTGCTGCGGCAATAGAAGGAGCAGGATCATCAGACTGGCTAAGTTCATATCTAAAAACCACCTTAAGAGGCAATAGCCGGATGATCTCACACGAAAGCCCAATTGGCGGTTCGCTATGGGAAATGCCTAGCGCCTACTTAGATGAGACAGTCATATTAAGAGCCGACAGGATTACAACTCCTTTGCTTATCCACCATAGCAAAGACGACGGGGGAAGCCCGTTTGAGCAAGCAGTTGAAATGTTCCTGGCACTAAGAAGACTAAATAAACCGGTTTGGATTCTTCAGTATGATGGACAAGACCATGGCAACCATGGACAAAAGGAAAAGAGGGACTATACTATCAGGCTGACGCAATTTTATGATCATTACCTAATGGGCAAACCTGCTCCAAAATGGATGACGCAAGGTATCCCTGCATACATGAAAAAAATTTCAAATGGGTTGGAAATAGAATAAAATATTTGAACAAGACAATGTCCTGTTCAAATATCAAACCTCGGAATCGAGATGCGCTCAACTCAAGCAAAGAATTCGACCTAAATGCATCACTGGTCTTAGGATACTCATTTGTGCCAGCATTTCTAAAAATCGAAAACTTTTTATTATCAATTATTGATCCAGGAGTCTGATTTCTGTTGAGCACTGCTGTGAACATTGAGAGGTCGGTGAAACATATCCTCTGTATCTATTACCCACCGGGTCAGGTTTCTGGTTTAAAAGAAAATTAGTGCAAGCCCCAGCCACTCCTGTTTTTACGCAGTAACTTTGCCCATAGGGTTTATTAGTAAAAGCCAAGCTGGCAGTTACAATCGAAGCCACTGCAAATGCGTTAAAAACACTTTTACTTCTTTTCATAAAAAATCACTTTTATAAGTATTAAAATAAACACCACCGAAAAATTAGCCGAATTTCAATTTAGCCTTTACTAATTATAGTAACGGGCACAACGCACAAGTATAAAGAACTATACTACTATTAATACGCAGTCGTGCCCGGTACTCGAAAAAAAATGTGTTCAAAATTATTCGTCTAATAATTTAATTTCCACAGAGCATTGCTGTGGACACTTGGAATCCGTTGAGGCATAACCGCGGTACAGTGTTCCGTTCCCATCAGGTTTCTGGTTGGTCAAGAAGTTCGTACAGGTTCCCGCTAACCCAGTTTTCACACAGTAGCTTTGTCCATATGGTTTGCTTGTAAAAGCAAGGCTGGCGGTAACAACGGCTGCAACAGCAAATGCACTAAAGATCATTTTACTTCTTTTCATAAAAAAGGTGCTTTTTACATCAAAAAGCTAAAGTTTGGTTTATAAATTTCGCCTACTCGTTTACGGGTTTTCGGCTTCGCCCTCGTATTTATTATTGTTCAAAAAGTTTTTACTCAAAAACATGCACTCGAGAATTTGTGGGTTTATGTCTCAAAAAAAAAATTACAATGCCATTGCCTGCTTCAACTGACTGGCACTCGTCTTGCCAGCAAATACGCGAGTCAACTTCCTATCCTTATTAAATACGGCCAGGTAAGGAACAGCATTTACCTTGTAGTAATCCTGTAAAACATACCCACTATCCATCCCAACGGTGATATTTTGATATTGTCCTAACTCGTATCGATTTTCAAACGCCTTTAAATCCCCAACTGAATTTGCGATTAAATAAATACGGCTGCCGTTAAAATCATCAATGTTTTTGACAATGTCTTTCATCTGTGCCCGGCAAAAAGGGCAGGTACTACTAAAGAAATAGACGAGCGAAGGGGTATTACCAGGAAAAGTAGTGCTATTCAAGTAAGTGGTGCTATCGGCAAGCAACATACTGAATACCGGCATAGACTTTCCCTCCAATCCTGTTTTAAGAGGCTCTTTATCCTTGCAGCTACACTGGCCTACCAGCGCTAACAGGAATAACAAATACTTCGATGCAATTATGCTAATATTATTTTTCATGTCGCTAATAACTAAGTGAAGAATTATTTGCTAGCTGGCGAGTGGCATCCTTTCTGCTCAAAAAAATTGCCCATAGCGACAACCCTATCAATCCAAAATTTAACGCAAGATGCTGGGGCCACGAAAGTTCCTGCAAGATGCCACCGCAGCTACAGGGTAGTTCTTTACTGAACAAAAGAATAACTCCGATATACAATGTAAACGCCACCATCAAAATAAATGATGCGTACAACCCCGGCAACCTTGTCTTAGGTAAGAACAACAATATAGCTACGATAATTTCAGTCGATGGCAACGCCCAGGCAATAAAACCCGATACGGGTTCGAGTACCGGCGAGGTGCCTAACTGTTCAGTAAATACGCTATAATCAAGCAGCTTGCTAATGGCGGTGTATAAGAACAACACCACGAACAATAAGGATATCATCTCAATGATCGTACTGCGTTTCATTGAAGACATTTTAATAGGTAAAATAAAATAGGGTTGTAGTGAGAAAGCACGCTAGCATTCGTACAACATCCAAACATTTATTAAATGCAGCTAATAATCCTAAAATCAATTATACGATCGCTGGCTATTATCTAAATATTATCCAATATTGAAATTGGGAAGAATTCTAAATAAAAAAAATGGCATTGAGCGACAATAAATACACCCAAAAGATTAATCGTGTCGTTTCGAGGCTAATTTCCCGGCTTCGCTATATCTTCTTACTTGAAATTACAAAATACCTTCGCCGCGTTTTTAGGAGAATACCCGTAGTACTTGGAAAATTGCCGGGAAAAAGTATAGGCATCTTTATAGCCAAGTTGTACCGCCACATCTTGGATAGATAAATCCCCTGGCAACAACATGTATAATGCCCGCTCCAGGCGAAGCCTTCGTAAATAACTTCGCAAAGATTGGGTGCTCCTCCTCTTGAAGTACCGCTCCAGGGTACGCTCGGAAGTATAAAACATCTTCTTTAAATTATTAATATTCGTTGCTTCCAGCATCGTAACGTTATCCATCACGTACACCTTGATGAAATCAGCGTATTCCTCTGGCGGCATCTCCCGGCCAATTTCCTTTCTCTGTAAAATGTCGTGGTTATACGCCTGTACAAATTTAACAACGAACTCTTCCAATGCTAATTTCAACTGGGCACCAGTTAATTTCAATTCGATTACTTTATTTATCAACGTATGAATCGTTGTGCTAATCACCATGCGTTCTAGCATTACTCCTTCTTTGCTGGCAGTGAGAATATTCGTAATTAAAGTTTGCAAATGGGGATGATCTTCTTGCAGTAACTGGAGATGCTCCCCGGATAGTATTAAATAAAAGAAAGCGTACTGCCCTGGCCGAAACCACACGCGGTGGCTCCCCTGCGGGATATACATTGATGTATAAGTACCTTCCGAGAGCGTCATGAAACCATGCCCGGAAAGTAAAGCTGTAGTTTCTCCTTCCAGCGTGAATTGTAATGTATTAAAATCGGCCATAGCCTCCACCCCGAATGAAATACTCTTTTCTACAACAAAATGCAGTAAACAAAATCCAAATCCTTGTTGAAAAACACTCTGCTCGAAGTAGGAGCCACCCGGCCACTCGGTAAATACGTGGTTAGCGTAGGGAATAAAATAGTGTGCACCAGCAGGTGCCTTGAAACTGGTTGTTGATTCCGTTCCACCAGGTAATTCAAATCGCAAAGGTGCATTGCTTAGTAATGTTTCCATAAAACTGCATTGAGAAGAATTCAAAAATTACTTCTCCCAATTACGCCATCATACCAACCTATTCATGCTACCAGGTGCGAGCGAGTGAAATTAAGAGCCTGTAACCTTTTGCTTTTTCGAGGGATTTGCCGTTCAACCTGTTTTATGAGATACTAATTTACTATTTCAAAGGAGAATTGCATGGGGTGTTTTTCCCATTGCAAACATTGATTCCTGCCTAACAGGAAAAAGATTAATCGTATTATCTTACCAAGGGTAAACGTTTTTACTTAATTCCATCAAAATAGGATATTTATTTTGCAGCATTCTTTCTTCTCAAGCAAACTTAACTTACTACCAAATTATCCGTTGATTGCCATGATCAAGCTGTTTTGCTTGTCTCAATTCAACTTCCTGGAACGTCGGGTGAGGCGTAGTATCCAGCCGTTCAAATTGATTTCGCGCGACCAACTCCAGTTGTAAATTTTTATCGAAATCGTAACCTGCTTGTATAGCCAGGTTTACGCCATCGCCCTGGAAAGGCACGCTCGGGTAAAATATGGCATCCACTTTTTTGTTCTTAAAAGCAAGGTTAGAATATGCAGAAGTAATGAGGTAGGTTTGTGGATCGTTTTTTGCCGGTTTCCTGAACCTATCAAATAAAAATTTATAAAATAATATCATAGCTTCCTTCTCCTCGCCGCTATAAGAATTAATGAAATGATCCAGCCTTTCACCATGGGATTTATCATAAAAGGAAGATCGGTCTTTCTCGTATGGACTGGTAACGATCAATGCACTTAATTGGTTACTAATTTTCCATTTTCCTATCGTCGCAAATAAATATTGTTCTTTTTTTTCAGAGACCCAGTACTCCAAAAGTTCCATATACGAAGTAGGACGAAAATCAGAACCATAAAAAACCGGCTGACCTGGAATATTACATCTCCCGTAACCACCCACCACTCCAGCAGGAGGAAGAGCAAGGTCTGCAAAATGTTCAAAAAAATTATTCGACTGGTGCGTTCTCGTTCGAAAAATATAAAACGGCAGGTTAGGAAAATCAAGAACAAAAAAAGGCACCCGCTTTGCTTCCCTAAAATACGCTACTGCCTTGGCATAAGCATCAGCAGATCGGGGATCTAAATTATTAAGCGCTTCAATACACGTTTTAATAGCTTCTACATTCATAGTTAAGGTTTGGTTAGTTATTAATATCCTTCACAGGCAATGGTAACATGCCATATGCCTTATTATTTAAAAAATAGCAAATAAGCCAGCATCATCCTAGTTAACCAGGAATCTCAAAACACATCTGCCAACTTGGTAAAATGGCACCCTCCATTTTCATTTCCAGGGCCGGTCAAATAATTTATTCATTAATTCCAAATAGTTCAATCCCGGGTTTAAAGGTTTCAATGAGTTGCACGTACCTAAAATAAACTTTCCTGCACTCACCGCAAACCAGCCGGGAAAAGAATGTTGATTTCCCCCAAAAAAGACAAAAAAGGCCGGCGAAGGTAGCAGGCACCCCGTGCGCGCAAGGGCCAACGCCAAAACGCGGCCGGGGTGTTTCGTTGCCGAGGGTAAACTCACCGGGCCGCGTTTTGCCCCGCGCTCACTGGCCGTCATTGGGCCCTTGCGCGGACGGGGCCCCGCCTGCTATCCCCGGCCTTTCTTTTTTGCCCTTTTTTCTTTGGGAAAATATCAATTGCAGTAGCGCGGGTGACAGCTACCGGCCTATTCCTTGGTTCGTCGCCAGCCGCAACCAGTTGCACTCCCCACCGGGGCAAAGCCTGTACTCATATTTATCCACGAAAACATTTTGCCCATGGAAAAACAAAGGCATTAAGCATTTACGCCCTGGCTAATCATCCCGCCGGGGTTCCCCAAAACAATTCCCACCTGCCCCACCGGGCAAACAATTGAAGGTCGCTGGAGCATCCCAGTGGCCTTCGCTTTTTTTAACCTTAATGATCAAGCGATGGAAGAAAAATTAATCCTGGCCCAATCACTCAAACAGTGGTTGGCTGGCAAAGATTCGGCAATATGTAAAATACTTTGCCACGAAAATATCGAGGCCTTTTGCACAACGAAATTTGGTAATTATATCGCGCGGCGAAAAGACCTGCTGTCATTCCTGCCCCCCGGCAAACCACACGAAGTAAACGATGACGGCACCTGGAAAAAAGAACACCGCCAGGAAATAAAACCCGCCAGGCTGGTACAAAAACTTCTCCTTCCCGGCGTCATCAGTAACATGGGCCTTACCAGCAAAGATTTCGAGGAATTTGCCAACGCGGTAAAAGCTTCGCAGGTGGATGACGAGGACTTTGAACTGGCATTTCGCCTGGTGCAAGGCCATGATATTTACCACTACTACTTGGCGCGGAATTATTCCCATGTACACGACACCGGTACAATGGATGAATCTTGCATGAAACACAGCTCCTGTACGGCCTTCCTCCAGGTGTACGCCGAAAACCCCGGGCAAGTGTCGCTGCTGGTACTGCTGGATAAAGAAAATAGGACAGTTGGCCGCGCACTGGTTTGGCATATTGATCCTGGCACGGTGATCATGGACCGCATTTATGCAAGTGACAGCAATACGCAAATGTTCAGGGACTACGCGGCAAAGCAAGGCTGGTTATATAAAGCCAGGCAATGCGCCCGCGAAGATGAGTTTACTTCCCCCTTCACGCAGTTAAGCACGGAGCAATATTTCGAGGTAAGCCTTGGAATATGGCAATTCGAATATTATCCCTACCTGGACACCTTTAGGTACCTCGATCTCGATACAGGTCTTCTCACCAACTATGTATCACGCGCCCGCAAGTCCTGGGTGAGCCTTTATTCAACAGAAGGGAACACGACAAAAGACGACCTGGTTTGGAGCAACCACCACGATGGGTATATCCTCACTGCAGGTGCTGCCTGGGTAACTGGCATCGGCTACGTTTGGATAAACCAGGCGTACCAGGACAACGCTGGCCGATGGCATTTGAAAGAAAAAATTATGCTTGTCGATGGCACGGAACACTTTAAACACGAGTGTACAGAGCTAAAAGGACTCGGCTGGATTCGTTCAATTGACCGACCTGGCTACCGGTATGTAAAAGACAGGAGAAGGTATTATCCCTTGGACGAGCTTATCCTCGTTCGAAGCTCGCGAACATACATACACCGCGATGATGCGGTATCACTGCCCGGCGGTTCCATTTGTCACAAAAAAAATGTAGCCTTTATTATTGCACAAGGAGCCTTTATACCTGTCCCTGGCAACAACACTTCCAGCCCCTTAACTGTCCTGTGCCGGCAATGCACGGCAGCTTGACAAATTTCCTTCTTCCTCTTCCTCCCAAGAATAAAAACCAGCCGCGCTAAGGCTGTTAACTATTCACGCCTAAAAAAATATATTATGCACTTACTAGAGAAAATACTCCCCATACAATCTCCCTCCTACCAGGAAGAACAAATGATCCAATTTATTAAAGCTCATTGCCGGGCCATGGGATGCAAGGTGTGGGCAAACAAGGGGAATGTTTACATCACCAAGGGGAAAGCCAGCAGGTACCCCTGCATGGTCGCCCACACCGATACCGTTTTTGACTTCATCCCGCAAGAGCACCTGCAAGTATATTATTACGAAGACAAAGTCTTCGGCGTAGACACCAGGACCAGTACGCTCACCGGCCTCGGGATGGATGATAAAATCGGGATCTGGATCGCCCTCAAAATGCTGGAGGAACAAGATCACCTCAAATGTTTTTTCCCGCATGCTGAAGAAGTGGGTGCACACGGTAGTGCCAAAGCCACCATGTCATTCTTCCGCGATGTGGCCTACTGCATCCAGTGTGACCGAATGGGCAACAGCGACCTGGTGACCGAGATATACGGCACGAAAATTTGCAGCGACCAGTTCCTTAACGACATAGGAGGCCTAATGGGTAAGTTTGGCTATAAGCCATCAACCGGGGCGTTAACAGATGTCTACCAGTTAGTGATCAACGGGATCAATAAAAGCTGCATCAATACCAGCACCGGCTATTACAATCCTCACCAAATGGACGAATACATCGAAGCCCGGGATATTTTCAACACGCTGGATTTTATTCGATCCATACTTGCACTGCTTGGAGACAAAACCTACGACCTGCCAAGAAGTTACAGTAAGCATGCCCCTTACGCAACCCGCTCTTATTATACACCGGCCTGCTCCAAGCCAGCACAGGCAAAACAGGATAATAATACATGGGAGGTATATAACTGTTGCAGCGGCTGCGGCCACTACACTGTTATCGTCGACGACTATTTTACGCTGTGCCAGGCATGTTATGACCAGTACTACGCTGATCTTTTCTTTACCTACGAGAGAAGAGCAAGGCAAGGAGTGAAAAAATCCAGTTCACTGGAGCTATAACGCCCCCGATCCCCATAATTAGCCATTTACGCAAACCCCGCAACGAACTCCTTGGGCAAGCCAGCCCTGGCGTGTTACAAAAAATTTTCTCACTTTAAAAATCAAATCATGAAAACGCCTCCCGTTCAGGCCGTTCAACAAAACCTGTTTGAATTACCGCCTGCTCACTACACGAACAAGGCTAAGGGCCAACGCAAAGAAAAAGACAACTTCGCCTTCGATATCATGGATGCACTTACGGCACCCGTTTTAACATCCAGCCAGCAATGGGCCGATACCCTGCCTAAAAGGCTACTGGGTATTGTCCCGCTGGCCCGGTTGAAAATGCTGTTAATGAAAGAAGAAAAAGCCTCTTACGAAGAATGCGTGTTATATATCTACACCCGCTCCCTGGAAGCACCAATGAATACCGACTGGGTGGATATATATACCCACATTAGTTGCAAAGTGCTGGAAGACTGGTTTAACGAAGATCATTGGAAGGAAACAAAAGCTCCTAAACAATTAAATGAATGGCTGCAATCGAAACTCACCGGCCTGCAGCGGCATATTTATTCCAAGAGAAGAGAGTTAGTCAAGCATAAAATCGCTGGCAAAAAGTAAGTTAGCATCACCTCACCTCTAGCAGCCCGGCACATTCCACGAGATGCAATAACGTCAAAAATCCTGTTCAAAATAATAAAGAACTTTGACAAAGTGGAAGCTATTTAGAAACAGGTAGATTTCATACCATATCGCTATCCAGGTAGAGCAACGCCATATTTAGATGACTTGAATGTGTCTTTCTATAATATTTTAATAAAGCATAACCAATGCTGGCAATAGCAGCTCCTGCAATATAATGGTTGTTTCCAGGGGAATACTTTTGATTTTTTCCGTATAGTGCCATAATATCATTCTTATGGGTCTATTTCTTCTAGTCAGTCCAGCAGCTCCTTGGCTTGAATATTACAAAATGCAAGTATTGTACTGACTTCATCGCTTGTTATACCATTGGATACCACGCGAAATATATTATCACTATCTTGGAAATCGAAATTCCAGCTTTTGACACCACGGTTAATATTTAATAGTTCGCTCAATGCCGCCAGGTCTGTTCCTTGCACCACATTTGTCTTAAAAACAAGTATTTCTTCCATCTGCATGGTATTTACCAGGTAATATTTTCCAATTATCCTTTGCTACTTTTTAAAGCTTCGAAATATATTTTTAAATGATAGCATCCGCTTTGTGGCGCGGCTTCGACCAAGCCAATTTATTTTATTAAAATCTATGCTTGACGCATTACCGTTAGCATCAAAAGCAATTTGCTTAAAGCCTTCTTATATAGTCTAATCCCTGGCAATTTTTGCCATTTCTTTCATTAGTCTTCGGGCATAAAATCAGGCTTGAACCACGCAAAAAGAATTTCCGTCCGGGTCAAGTAAAACGATATAATCCGCACCCTGTTCGTATTCCCAATTCTCAATTTTTGTTGCGCCCAACTTAATCAATCGCTCTACTTCCGCTTTTTGGTTTCCAGTTATTAGGTCTATATGATGTCTTTTTGGCTTATTTGAAGCCGTTAATTTTAACGACAATTGAAGCCCTTGCCCATTTTTGGGTACTAATATTGCAAAATCTACATCGGGTTCCCGTTTCAACTCATAGTTTAACGCTTCACACCAAAAAGCAATCGCAGTATCTAAGTGTTTAACCCCCCATACAACAGAAAGAATTTTTAAGTCCATATACTAAATTTAATCGCTTTTTTAAATATAAACTTTGTTCCTGAGGAGGATCAGTCATTATCACTAAATAAGCTTTTTAATTTCGGGATAAATCTTCCAGCTCGTTCCTTATAGTGCGAGTAGCCGGGATATTTCTTCAACAACTTCTTCTCTTCATAAGAAGCTTTAACAGAAAAAAACAAGGCCGAGAATAAAGTAATTCCGATCCTGGTTAAACTCCCGGTAGCAACTGCAATGCCCGCTAAAAAAATAATGAACCCCGTATAAATAGGATGCCGGATATACCTGAAAACACCGTTTGTCACAAGTGTCGCTTTTTCCAAAGGAGTTGGAAAAGGAGAAATAGACCTGCCCAGGTTGATGCTTGCCCAGGTAATGATCAGCACGCCACTTATGGCTACTATCCACCCAACGACCATAACTGTATAACGCACATAAAAATGCCGCCATCCAGGTAAAGTAAAAAACAATACCAAAAGTACCAGTTGGACCAGGACAAACACCGTGTCCTTAAATGTTACCTGGAAGTTCTTCATCTATTATCATTTTTACTCTGCAAATTTAGTGTCTATATTTGTACCTTAAAGAACTAAAATGGACAAAACAAAGGTTTTTTTAGACAACAATATACCATTATGAAACATTTGACCATACTCGTTCCCAATGGCCAGAACAATCTAAGCAGTGTCGTTGGACCGTATAAAGTGTTTTCTATGGCCAATAGCCATTTTAAACAGCTCGGCCGTAAAGAGGTCTTTAAAATACAGTTGGCTGGTCTATCAAGAAAAGTAAACCTATATGATGGATTGTTTTCTGTTCATCCCGAAGTTAAAGCTACCTCCATTAAAAAAACTCATCTCATCATCATTCCGTCATTGTCTTTTGGCGATTATGCCTTACTACTGGATCGAAATAAATTATTGGGTGAGTGGATGAAACTACAACATAAAAAAGGAGCTGAGATCGCCAGTATCTGCTCCGGCGCTTTTTTGTTAGCATCTACCGGGTTGCTGGATAGTAAGAAGTGCTCTACACACTGGATGGTCGAAGATATTTTCAAAGATATGTTTCCACGTATTCATTTGGTAACCGATAAGATCCTGACAGACGAGCAAGGCATTTACACCAATGGCGGCGCATTTTCTTTTCTGAACCTGGTGTTATACCTGGTAGAGAAATATTACGACAGGCAAACAGCTATTTATTGTTCAAAGGTCTTCCAAATCGATTTTGATCGCAGCGCTCAATCTCCCTTTGCCATTTTCAGGGGCCAAAAAAAACATCCTGATGAAATTATAAGAAATGCGCAGTTGTTCATTGAAAAGAACTACCATAAAAAAATATCTGTGGATGACCTCGCAGGAATGATATCATTGAGCAGAAGAAATTTCGACAGGCGCTTTATCAAAGCCACAGGCAACACTCCTTTCGAATACATACAAAGAGTAAGGATCGAAGTGGCAAAAAGCGAATTTGAAACAAACGGCAAAACGGTCAAAGAGGTGATGTATGCTATTGGCTATTCAGAGATGAAGGTTTTCCGGGAAGTATTTACAAAGTTAACGGGTATCTCGCCTTTGGAATACCGGAAGAAATATGACCAGGGATAATTATATGGGCTGAAAATGTTAATGGTAGAACTATTCAAAAGTGACGCCGGCTTACAGCATTTGGTGTAAAAAAATTGCTCTTTGTAAATTCATATAAAAGCACATAAGACAAATTGATGGATAAGCTAAGCCTGGAAACGGAACAATGGTCGGATGATAACAGAGCTCACTGCAACGGTCAAACATTTTTACAATTAGCTGCAAGTTTCTTTAAATCTGTCCAACCATACCCACCGTGAAATGCTCCGTTCTTTGCAAATAATTTTTCTGCACTCATTTGTTCATAAAATTTATTTGATGGATTATTTGCGTCACCAAATAGCAGCATTGAATTTATTCCACGCTTTATAAATTCATTGGCGACTTTACAAACTAATTGCCTACCTAAACCTAATTTATGATACTTGCGAAGAAGATATATTTTATTTAGCTCTCCCAAAAATTCTGCATGGTCAGCATGATTATAAGGTTGCCCTTTGGCAAATCCAATTAAACCTTCGTCTTTCTTTTCAACTACAAGACAAAACCAACTGTCATCTTTGTCTTGAAAAGCCTTTTGCCATTGCCACTCACGTGTTTCATAAGTTGGTGCATTAAGCCCCCCATGGGTTTCATTGAAAGTTGTCACATGCAGTGCAGCCAATGCTTTAACATCAGCAGCAGTCGCTTCTTTAATCTTGAAGGAATTTTGTTCTGAGTTAATTGTTTTTAATTTTAGAAGTGTACGAACAAAATGGCTTTCAACTCCCAAATTTACAAAATCAAAACAAAAAAACTTCCGCCAATTGGTGGTAAACCCGGGTTGACGAAAGTTTGACAAGAAAGAACAATTAGCCTATTTTGAACTAAAAACGCCGGGTATTACAAGGCTTATGTTTGCCATAAGATTTTGACAATTTATAAACTTAGTCGCCGGGGAGCCTAAGTATTGACCGCCTAAAATCCAGCGTGTTGAAAATATCCCTGGCTTCGATGTATTCAGCGGCTGCGGTCATTACACCCCTATTGTTGAAGACTATTTCACACTTTGCCAGGCATGTTACGAACAGTAATATGCTGATCTCTTCTTTACCTGCGAGAGAAAATCAAGGCAACGCATAAAAGAATCAAGTTCACGGGAATTATAACTTCCCGTCCCTTGCAGTTATCGATTTATACAACCGCGCAAAGGCACCTTTGGGTAAACCATCCCCTGCTGCTTACACAAACTTTTCCCAGTTAAAAAATTAATTCACGAAAACACCCCCAGTACGGGTTATTCAACAAAACTTGCTTGAATTGCCACCTACCCTGCCTGTCAACAATACTAAAGAACAACAAGCAAAAGAAAAATTTACGTTCGATTTAATGAATGCACTTACCGCGCCAATTTCAACTTCTCGCCAGCTATTCAAGTATTCGCCAGCATTACATAATCAATCGCTGATAATAATAATCAGCCTGCAAGAACATAAATGTATCCAGTGACGACTCCAACTGCCGGGTTGTATCACGAAAACTCACATCCCGGCCACGCTCTGCAGCAAAGGCGTATTTATAATAGTACACCACTGCAATTAGGAGCGCACTTACAGCATTTATCGTATTCTGCAAATTAGCCTTTGCATAATGAAGGTTACGCTCGTGCTTTACCTTGTTATAGCTTTTCCACCAGCCGGGGTTCCTGTCATCTTTCCAATTTTCCCAGGGACAATATGAAAGGCCTAACCGGGGAATTTGAACTTTCTCTTCACTAAAGTTGGGAGCGTATTTACGGACCGTCTGCCTATAATCATCAATATTATCATAGTCTCCTCCCGGGGCCAATAGCTTGCACAGCTGTTTTAAGACTACGTCAATTTCCGACGAAGCCGATAATAAAATATGTGCCAACTCGATTGAATACGTCCCAAGGTTATCCTCGCAAAATTCGATATAACGTGACATTCGCTTAAGATCCTCTTCAATGGCAAGGAAGTAATTCCAATGGTGCTTTGGAGTAATAAAGTGCATCATGGTATTATTTACAGTTTGTTGCTTGGTAAAATATTTTGCAATAACGAGAGCGAACAATTTACCAGCGGGTTCACTCAAAAATAAACGGGGGTCCACCTATTCAATCTATGCGCTAAACAGTTCGCAAACGCCAGGTGATTTCAAACCACAGGTTCAAACACCCGGCGGTATAGGCACCTAGTGGTTACCCGCGGCGGGCTTAGGTCGTGGCGACCATTCAATTTTGATATTGTTAATTGTGAATTGCTTATCGCCCACCCACATTTGGCTTACAGATAAAATACACCGGGCATGAAACTCCCTGATTATGGCAACATCCTTTTGCATTTTAGGTATGGTAACTTTTAACTTCTTAGTATTGCCCGCACTTACCGTATCCTTTACATAAGTCAGCCAATCCATTTTCTTGCTGCCAAACTGTACGCCTTTTATTTGAAGATAACCTTTATTTATGCCAGCAGCGCCTATTGCCTTGGTACTTGTATATATCTTATAGAACTTTCCTTTGTCGTCGGTCATGCCTAGGCCATCATAACCACCCACGCTCCAATGCAGGTCAACTAATGCATGGTAATCGTTTCGAATATCCATGCTAATTTCCACTGATCCCGTTTGTATGTTGCCAACCGCTTTAACATTAGTAACAGCAATGGAATCAAAAGGAACTTTTATTGTTGGCGCGGATGTGTCTTGCCCAAAACCTGCCATTGCTAAGCTGGAATAAAACAACAGGGAGATTAACAATTTACTAGGCATAAGAATAAAGTTTAAACGTCTATAAAAATAAATAATTTTTCCTTCCCGCTTAACCAAATATTCCAGGCGCTAGCTCATGCAAACAAATACCATGCCCAGGGTAAATATCACCCGTTTTATATACTAGGCGATACAAATAAACTAAGGCGTTTGTGTAATCATTTTCTAGGGTATTGTTCTTCCTTAAAAATGCAGACAAGAAAAATGAAAACATAGCCACCTCCCATATCCTTGTAACTAAATTTGCGTATTATTGTAACAGCTCAAATAATAATTACGAAAATTTCTCGCGATCCACCAAAACCTAAACCGTCTTATGGCAAGTTTTACCTTTCAAATCCCAACAACACCAACAAACCGCTCCGCAATAACCGTTGATACTGGACAATTATTATTCATTGTCGGGGCCAACGGCACCGGGAAGTCCGCCCTAGTACACAACATGTTTCTCCAACACCGGCAAAATGCATTTATTATACTTGCTCAACGACCGGTTTGGCTAAGTGAAAACTCCGCGGTAATGTCCGCTAGCGACCTTAAACGTTCTGAAGATCAAATACAACATGAAATTTCTCAAGCTGGCCGTACCCAAGCAACTCAATACAACCTAAGAAGAAAAATTTCTTTAATAAAATTGGCTCAAATGCAAAATGCCAATGACCGGGAATTGGCCGAGGCGTTCAGGTCAGGCAATATAACTAAAGCCGAAGAATTAAAGCAAAAGCCTAGTCCCTTCCAAATCATCAACCAAATATTTAAGAGCGCAAATTTAAATATCGTTATTAGTGTTGATGACTCGGGAGCTTTCTTTGCATCACGCGACTGTAGCCCTTTATATAGCATAACCGAGATGTCAGATGGAGAAAAAAATGCTTTTATGCTCTGTGCCGAAGTTTTGACGGCAAAAAGAAATACATTATTCATATTCGACGAACCCGAACGACATTTGCACCAAGCGATCATCGTCCCATTGATAAATTCGTTACTGGAATGCCGACGTGACTGCGCTTTCCTAATCGCTACCCATGATCTACATCTCCCTGCGTCAAATCCTACTGCCAGCGTTATACTATTGCGGGAGGTAAATAAAATCCAGGATACATTCCACTGGACTTTTGATGATGTTGTTGGAAGCAGTACAATCCCTGATGATATTAAAACGCAAATTTTAGGGGCGCGGAGAAAAGTAGTTTTTGTTGAGGGCGGGTCAACCAGCAGGGATAAAAATCTATACCAACTTTTATTTCCAAGCATAAGCGTTGAATGCAAGGAAAGTTGTCTAAAAGTTGAACGAGCTGTGGAAGGCGTACGCGGCAATCCTAGTATGAATTGGGTAGAAGCATTTGGTATTATTGACGCCGATGATCGCACTCCTGCACAAATAGCAGGACTTGAAGCCAGGGGCGTTTATGCCGTCCCCGCCTACTCAGTAGAATACCTCTATTACAACCCGGGTACTGTCCAGGCAGCCGCCGAATATTATGCTGCGGTAATCGGCAAGGATGCTAATACCCTATTTAATGCTTCACAAGCAAACATTATAACAAACATCCGAGCTCATAGCGAACGACTGTGCGCAAGAGTTTGCGAGAAAAGAATCGGGGAAAAAATATCACGCCTGCGTCCAACCTGGGTGCAAATTCAGCAAGGACATGTTGTATCGGTGACAGAAAACACGGGAATAATCCTGAGCGCAGAAATAGCCCATTTCGATGGCTTAATCGCTGCCAATAATATAGATGAATTGTTAGCCCGCTACCCGTTCCGCGAAACGCCTGTAATTACCGGCATTGTTGCTGCATTTGAGATTTCAGCAAGTAATTACGAGCAAATTGTACGCAAAATGGTGCTTGACGAAAAGCCATTGAAAGCGGATCTTTTAGCGAAACTTGGTAACATTGTCGCAGCCATTACGCCACCTCCCCCTGTCCCGGTCACTATGTCCGCTTCAGCGCCACTCGACCCAGCACCCATAGCAGTTAATCCAATTGCGACATAGAAGTATATTTTCAAACGCCAACGATGCCGGCTATAGCCTTCAACCCATAATTACCCGGTGCAAGCCGCTGCAAATGATCAAACCCTTTATTATGAACTTTTCGCCTTATAAAAAGAAGATTGTTGACACTGAAGAATATAAAGCTTTTTCAAATGATTTTGACTATTACATAAATTTCTTTCAAAACCTTTCAGGATTAATTTCTTATAACGGTAGAATCATTTCACTAATAACGAACAGCAAAATTCACATTCTTGACACCAGCCTAATTGAAAACGCGGGGCAGACACTACGGAGCGTAAAGCTATGCAGTTCCATTGGCTGTTTCGCAGATGCAAATACATTAATAAGAAAATTAAGAGACGACCTAGTTCTCTACATCTACATACTCGATGTAATAAACCATAGAAAGCCCTTTGTCGAAGACGACGTAGCCAATTTAAACACAGAAGACAAAGAGAAGTTGCTGTCCGCCCTTCTCAACATTCGCCTGAATAATGTTTTAACCGCTGACGAACAGGCAATAGAGGCATGGTTTAACAACACAGTAACAGAGCTGCCTTACACAACCAGGAAGAAATTGAGCTTTGAGAACTACATGAAATCTCTAAAACAAAATGTAAATATCAAAAAAATCCTCGACGACTATAACTTACAAGACTACTGGGAAACATTAAGAACCAGGCTAAACAACTATGTCCACAACAATGGGAAGCAATTTACTAACCAAAACTTCGTACATGCTGAAAATAAGAACATCGACACTCACTTCAAGAACATCAACACCCGCGTTTCTTATATTTCGTCTATCTTCGTCATCCTGCTTCTAATGACTGAATCTACGCTAATTAGTTCAACAGACATGATTGATCATTTAGATACCGGTATAGAGCCCCCCGAAGATTGCCAATACTTCATTGCAAATTTTGTTCAAGAATTCATTAACACCAGGATTACCAAGCTTCATCCCGAGTTAAAACAATATCTAAAAGATCACAATACCCATGGGATGAAAATCGACTAAAAGTGTATTGGTATTCCCAACAGCAATATAATTGAAGGCGAAATAGATAATATATCACTCAATTTATATAAAGAGCACTAAAAGAGAGCAAAAAGAACAACAAAGAACTTTACAAAAACGAGGCAAGAAAGTCAACATTACTTCCCTTTTCATTCATAAAACCTATTTAAAATAAATGCGAACATTTTCGTTTTCAAGCATTTTTAGCTGGTTGTTCAAATGCTTATTCCAATTAACCTGGGCCTCTTTATTTCGCCCATTAAAAGTTTCCAAATCATATCTATCGCTCAAGTCTTTATATTTTTGATCTATGCTCCTTTTTATTTTTTCCAGCCTTGGGACTTCAGTACTAGGTTTCTTAAAATCTACTGCTCCTACTGTCTTTTTAAGCTCTTTTGCTGCAATTACAGCAATATTGAAATGACCTTGCTCATGTTTAATCAAGTTTTTTAGAACAGCTTGATCCTTTAATTGAGGAAGCCTCCAGTTAATCCAAGACGAATCCTGGAGCATCCAGCATTCAACAGACAAGTTCGTTTGATCACCTGTCCCCCTAATAATATAGCTATATTGCATAACTGTGAAAGCTGATTGGTACGCGTCTACAGGAGCCTTGCCTTTAAAATTATCGGTACTGAGAAGAGGTAAAGACCCAATAAAAATGAACAAAAAAAAACAGAAAACACTTCGCATAAATAAAAACTTTATAATAAGCCGTAAATTTACCCACTCATTTGCTGACTGACGAGTTTATAGACCCTGAATTTAGTTCGTTTTTTAATATAAAAACCTCGACTGTAAATCGATTTTTATAGTCAATTTGTACCTCTCGCAATAAATACGGAAATTAAGTTTAACAAGTATCAATGAATCTTTCGGTTAAAAAGCGATGGTCGTGTGCGAATTACTGCGGCGATCCACCGGTAAGCGAAACTTTTCCACTTTGCTATATATAAACCATTTTTATTTTGCCACTTAACACTTTCATGAAACTGGAAAAACTTTAGCGCTTCGCTCCCGGGCATCCCACGTTGGTTAAAATAAATATCTACTTCATGCCTGGTAGGTCGCTTGCTTTTCCTATTTATTGTAATCATTCGCTGAAAATTCAGAACACTTCCCTAAGCTATCGAACCATGAGGGGACGTTTCTGCATATCGATAAGCAACTTATCAATATCATCATGGTTGTAATAGACAATCCCGCCGATTTTAGTATATGGCAATGTGCCATTATTCCGCAGGGTTTGCAGGGTGCCATTAGAAATCCTCAGCAGTTCCCTAACCTCGTAAGACTTTAACCACTTTTTTCCAACGGCTGGCTTATTTTCTGATAATAATTGTTTAAAGGAAAGCAGCAGATCCTTCTTAAATTCTTCCAAATCTGCCAGCGTCACCAGTTGGTCCCTTAATAAAGGTCTTTGCTTTGTTGGAAATAACTCTCGCACACTACTCACGAACTCGCTCTTTGTTACAAGTCAAATATTAGCCTGGAATAAGGCCATATAACAGAGTGCACTACGAGGCTCCGGGAAAAATAGTACAGTCTAAACCTCGCTCACCGTTGTAAAAATTAAATGGCCAAGGTTTTAGATAATACTATCGACGTCATTTATAAAACATCTGTTAGCAATTATTGTTCATTATTTATCGCTTGCCAATAGGAATTATTTTTGCGCCACCAGTTGCCGGCAATGGTTCAGCAAACGGTGCAAGCGGGCCGCCTTCGCCGTATAATTTTGCTTCCACCATGTCCATATTTTGAGAAATATTCACTTTATTAGGTTCAACATAATTCTCCACCGCACTCACGGTGCTTTGCCCAAGCATACTGGCAATAGTTTTTAATGGCACTCCCAAATTATATGTCACTTCGTTGGCGAAAAAGTAGCGGGCTTTATGCGTGCTTAACTTGATACGTATCCCCGTGATCTCCATAATCTTTTTCAAACAACGATTATATTCCTGGTTCGAAGGAACGGGCAACAATTTTCCCCTGCGCACGCATACAGGGTGATTCTCGTATTTCTTCATTATATCCAGGCAGATCGGCAAAAGCGGCAGCGTTTCATCACCGCCTGTTTTTTGCCGATCTTTACGAATCCATTTTTTCTTATCAATTCCTGCAATAATATCACCCGGTTTAAGTGAATATACTTCGGCATAAGAAAGGCCATTAAAGCATTGAAATATTTGGATGTCCCTTATTTCATTTAATTTATATTCCTCGAAATTCCAATTAATCAACTCGATCACCTCGTGCATGGTCGGCCATTCATGCCTGGGTTTCTTGTAGGTGCATTGAAAAGTTGTAAAAACATTACCAAGCAACCAACCATTCGCAACCGTCCTGTCGATAATCTCTTTTAAGAACAGCGCATATTTCATAGCCGTATTTTCCTGGTTTTCATAATGTGTTAAAGAAAACCTGACCAACTCGGTAATAAATTTATGTTCCAGTTGCGCAAGCGGTATATCGGTTAATTTATAGCGCAGTTGCAGGAAACTTAATAACCTCCTTTTACGCCCCCATAATTTTTCAAGTGTATGGCGCGAACGATGACCGGAGATTACTAATTCCAGGAGATAAAGCAGGAGTTCGTCAATAGCCAATCCCAATGTTTTCACCCAGGCCCGGTCATCAAATATTTTTCTTGCCTTACTTATAAAATCCTCGATCTCGTTTAACAGCAATTCTTTTTTTTCTTCCAACAACACTACTTTTTCCGGCGCCGGCGTTCCTTCGCGGAATGCCGTATCATATAACCGGCAATGCTTGACGAAGCGATCAATAATATCATCAACCTGCCCGGTTAACAACAGGTTTTCCTTTTTCTCCAACTGCCGCTGCTGTTCTAGTGGAGGTGTTTTATAGGACTTAATTACCAGTGACGGGCTGGCGCACCCGTTTTTTGCAACGACTAAATCAAAATGCCTTTCCAGGTCGGCTTTTATTTGACCGAGTTTTTTATTGAATAGTTTATGAGAAGGATGGACCGGCAGAACCTCTTTATTCTCATCATCCCACTGGTCATACAGGACTTTACAGCCCGTAGACATTTCATCGTCACCGACGCCGGTAATGGTAACCCGGCAATAAATAGGGATGTACCCTTGCTTATCTGCTTTCTTTTTTTTGCGGTAAAAAAGGAGCGATAAATTTTGATGCACTTGCATAGCGGATCGTTTGAGATTTTTTTAAAATCTCTTTCGCGATGCTGCAAGCGGATTCGAACCACGGCGCGGGGGCCTAAAAGATAGGCCCCCGGAAAGGCCCCCGAATCAGCCCCCATTTTGTTTGAAATGATTTGAATTGAATTGATACAGAAAATTGCACGGAATGCGCGCCGGTAGCGGCTTTAAACGAAAAATGGCGTTCCGTTTGAACGCCATTGAAATGAATCCTGGAGGTCCCGAGCGGAAAGTTTTCGAACCGGTTTGAAGAGGATTTGAACAGGATAACGCTGATAACCTATTGAAATCCAGTAAACTTTACAGATGACCATATAGCCAATATATTAAGGCGATAATGTTGCACAGTTTTGTGAAGTAAAAAACCGTATGAATTCCATAAGACAATATTTACGAGATATTTGCAGAATTCAGGCCCAATTGACGCTTGGGAAAATTCGGAAGTAGTTGACGAACAGCACTACTAGCTAAATTACTGTATTATTGCCTGAAAAAAATATAGCCCGCATGAGCGAGCTATATTTTTTGTTCGATAGAATCTGTTCAGTAATCTTTAATCAGAGACCATATCTATCTTAACTTCAATACAAGAACTGCTTCTTTGTCAAGCCCCTGTTTCAGTTCTACGAGATAAATTCCTTGCTTATAATTCTGCCCGATTTTTATAGATTGCCCCACTTGAAGGTTTTGTTTCTGTTCAACCAATACACCCAAGAGAGTATAAACGTTCATTGTAACTGGCTGAGTAGGATTACCGCTTTTAATTGTAACCAGGAAGGTATTAACAGTAGGATTGGGACTGATATTAACCTTTAATGCAGGATAGTCTACACCTGGTCCGCAGGCGCCAATACAATCCCCGTGCCTAATATGCGCAAGAGCTGCATACTTTGATACAGAGATTTGCTCTCCATTGTGACAAATTTTTATTTTATCGGGAATAGTAACAGTGACGGTCAAAATAGCACTTGTATAAACACCATCACTTACAGTAATTTTCAAGGTGTAATTACTTTTAACAAAATCGACGAGATTCAGGTTGGCAATCGTGATCATTCCTGTTTGAGAGTTAATAGCAAATATATCGGTGCCTGTCCCACCCACGATTTTCCAATCTTGAAACGACGTGAAGCCCGGAGCATTTATATCATCTGCGTCAGTGGCGTTAACCACACCAATACCATTACAATTTCCTGCATCTAGTACAAAACTTAATGCCGCAGGAACTGCCGGTATATTATCATTCTTATTTATTACATTAACTGTAATTGTGCCAGGTTCGCTTGTAAAGTAGCCGTCCGTAACAGTTATAAGCATTGAATATGATCTAGTAGCTGACTCAAAATCCAACACGGAACTGTCAAGTAAAGTCAATTGTCCATTCCCCTCATCAATGGTAAATATCCCTGCTCCGGTTCCTCCAGTGATCCGCCACCGTTGAAAAACTGCAGCAGTGTCAGCATCAGAAGCCTGCACGGTTCCGATTAAAGAATTTTGGGTTGCATCTTCGCTGACTGAAAATGTTTGTCCTGGAACTATTAAAGGTGGCTGGCCGCAATTCGCTCCTACGGTTCCCACCTCATTAACCGATAGCTGTGACGTTGTAACGAGTAACTTATCTAATTTTGCACCGTCTTCCCTGTATGCCATCGAGAAAGCATGCGTGCCTACACTTAGGTTGGCGCTTGTTAACCTGACCCACTGCCAACCCGAAGTTCCTAAACCATTAATCGAAACGTATGAGCCGTTATCTACTTTTATCCAATAACTATCATCGTCAGCATTAATACAATTTAGCCTTACATTGAAATTATAAGTTGCGGCACTATCCACTGTAAAGTTAAAGATCACGGCAGATGCAGTATCGGCTGGCGCACTTGCAGTGCTGTTCAATC
Organism: Sphingobacteriales bacterium 44-61; assembly: GCA_001898405.1. Classification (GTDB taxonomy): domain Bacteria; phylum Bacteroidota; class Bacteroidia; order Chitinophagales; family Chitinophagaceae; genus Terrimonas_A. The sequence goes on along the minus strand of MKTW01000011.1, from coordinate 319,655 downwards.
CGCTTTTCACTACCACATAACGTCCATTCGATGCTAAATTGTCCTGCAAGACATCCCATTTAGAACCGACTGTAGCGCATTCTGCTTCCATCCAGATCCTAGCTGATGGCGGTTCCGGAGGAAATACCGGATTATTCGTTCCCCACCATTTATACCAGCGCTCATAATCCACATTTGGATAAGGATGGATAGTCACCGTATCCGTATTCACCGATGTATTTCCCAAAAGAAATTTATCGACAAATGCTGAGATCGCCGGCACTTGGCTATTAGGTACTGCACAGTGGCCGTGCTGGCCATCAATATAAAATCCAAACCGATCTCCGATCCCCAAAGTTTTGAAGATCTCTTTAGTAGCCCTGGCCGATACATACGCTGATGGATTTGCAAGCCAGGTAAAATCAGTATTGCCTGTAACAAGCAATGCACGCGGGGCGACCATCGCCATCAATTCATGATGATCATGTGGGAGCTTGGACACATTGGTACCGGCAAACTGGAACATATCATTGCTGAACCATTGATTACTCGTCGCACCCAATTTCTCCACATCTCCGATAGTTTCAGAAACCCTCCAGGCGGGGGCTCCACCGCCACCTGATTCCTGCGCGATAGTGAGAGCGATGCGTTCATCAAACGCACCTGCAAAAAGCGACATTTTACCTGCGTAAGAGCACCCGGTAACAGCCAAGTGTTTCAAGTCAATTGGCAGATTAGCCTGAGTAAGCTCAAGACCATCAATAATCCGGCTGACACCCCAAGCCCATGCGCTGTACTGACCAGAGTTATTGAGGTTAAACTCCGGATACAGTCTGTAAAAGGGATCTGTCAACTGGGGGTTATTGTATCTTGTGACCTGGTCATGACTAAAGGTAATTCTGGCAATATTTCTGCTTGAAAAAATAGTCGCCGGTATGCTTCCTGAAGCGCTGTTCATTCCTATTACCGCAGGAAATGGACCGACTCCGGAAGGGATAATTACCTGAGCCGTCAAGGTCATACTCTGACCATTTTTAGTAATTTGTATAGTCAATGTTGTCCCGGCGAAGCTGGCGGAAATAGTGTCTGGACGGCCAGGTTTGGTTCCAATCTCATAGTTTTCAATTTCTCTCCTAATTTCATTGCGCCGACAGGCCCAATCTGTAAAGCTTGTCGATCGTTTGCTTCCGTCAGACCAAACAAATGGGTCCGGCAGCGGTGCAATAATCGGGAGTTGTGCGAGCGTCGGCAAGGGCGGAGCCGCACAACTACCTGCTGTATTTTCTGTGGTATAAACAAGAGGGATCTGAGCAATGGCCCTCAGACAGAGAATGTTCAGCAGAAGGGCAAGAATCGTAAATTTTGCTTTCATTTTGTCGTTTTAAGTGGTTTTATAATTGATTGTTTAAGGGCTTCTATGAAGAAATATCGCTACCCGCTAACTTAAAAGCACGCTTAGCCATTGGCAGGCAATACACCGAATAATATCCTCAGATACAGCAGATTGGTCAAAACGCCGAAAGACGGACGCAGGTTTGCGGTAAGTCCGGATAAGAAAATGGACGATTTTTCTAATGATCATACGGTAAGTTTCGATGAGAGAACTAAGATGGTCCTGTACTTAAGAGTGAAGTTGCATTAATGACCTGTTTCTCTATTGCACAAATGTTCAATTTAATATACTATTTGTTCAATCAAAAGAGAAATGCTTTTAGAACGCTGATAATGAAGTAATAATTTCAGATAAAAACCAGTTATGCCACATCTTTATCAGGTGACGGTCTTCTCGTTTGATTCAAATACTCGGACGGACTGATATTATATTTAGCCTTAAAGGCGCGGGCGAAATAATTGGGTGAAGAATAACCCACTGCATAGCCGATCTCGGCAATTTTAAGCTCGCTTTTCTCCAGTAGCAATTTGGCCTTCTTCAATTTTATGGTGCGTATAAATTCGATCGGGGTTTCCCCAGTCAGTATCAAGATTTTACTATATAACGAACCTCGGCTCATGTAAAGCTGTTTACTCAAATCTTCCACAGTTAAATCAGGGCTGTCAATATTGCGCTCGATGTAATTTATCACTTTCGTTAATAAATTTTCATCTGGAGATTCGATAGTCATCCCTGGTACAACTCTTAACTGGCGGGTATATGTGTCTTGAAAAGTCTGGTTAAGAGAGATCAGATTTCTGATTTTAAATCTTAATATATCCAGATCTACAGGCTTGATCAGGTAATCATTTGCTCCCGTCTTTAATCCCCTCAGGTGGTCTGCATTATTATTCAACCCTGTCAGCAGAATTATAGGGATGTGAGATGTTCTCTTATCGCTCTTAAGTTTCAAGCTAAGTGCGGTTCCATCCATCCCGGGCATATTTATGTCACTGATGATCACCTTGGGATGTGATGACAGTATCTTTTGCCAACCTTCCTGTCCATCAGACGCTTCCAAAACAATATATTCCCGCCGTAATTCCTCGGAAACATAACTTCTGAAATCGATATTGTCATCGATTATTAGTATGGCCGACTGGTCGCTTGCTGCGACGGGTAAAGTAAAAGAGAGATTTTCCTTTAACTCTTTGCTTCCCACTTTTCCGTTTGATATCCCTACTGCATTTTCAATCTCCGGGCAATGCAGGTTAATACTAAAAATACTTCCTTTGTTGGGCTCACTTTCTACAGATATTTCTCCCCCATGTAATTTGATGAATTCTTTAGCGATAGAAAGGCCGATACCGGTTCCGGGAATTGTGGCACGTTTTTCGGAATCCGCCTTAAAAAAACGATCAAAGACCTTGGCCATTATTTGCGGATCGATTCCGATACCGGTGTCGGATACTTTTATATTTATCCCAATATCAAGCCTTATAAGTTCAATCGTAATCGTTCCGCCATTTTCGGTAAACTTAAATGCGTTGGATAAAAGATTAAACAGCGTTCGCTCAATTTTATCAATGTCGAACGCCGTGTAAAACTGAATGATATTACTTTTAAAAAAGAACTGAATTTGCTTCCGGTCTGCTTCCAATTTGAACGAGTCCGCAACTTCCTTAATTAAAGGAACCAGATCAGCCACGTTCAGGTTTAATTTAATTTCGTTCTCTTCAGGAGAATGAAAATCCAATAATTGATTTACTAAGTTAAGCAGCCGCTTCGCATTCCGATACACCAGGTTAAGTTGATCGGCTTTTCTTACGTCACTTTCTGTTGAGATAATTCTTTGAATAGGATCAATAATAAGCGAAACTGGCGTCCTCAATTCATGGCTAAGATTTGTAAGAAATTTAATCTTCATTTGATCAAATTCCCGCAATTGCTCCACTTCCTTACGTTCTCGGATGAGTACCTGTTTAATCCGTTCCTTTTCCTGCTCTGTCACGAAATCTTTTTTAATCCTCCTGATACCCCTGTATCTTAAGTAGAGCAGCCCGGATATGATCAGGGACAGGTAAAAGATATAAGCATACATCGTTCGCCAAAAAGGGGTCCTCACAACAATCCGGATAGAACGCTCTTGCGTAAGCCATAGTCCGTCTACACTGTGAGCCTTCACGCGGAATTTATATTCCCCGGGATCTAGATTCGTATAAACGGCAGTCGATGATGTTCCCACTTCAATCCATTTTTTGTCAAACCCATCCAATTTATAACTATACCGATTATCCTGTGGCGAAGTGAAATTCAATGCGCTGTACTCAATCGAAAAATTTTGTTTGTACTCCAGTTTGACCTGTTGCGCTGTGGTAATATCTTCATCAATTATCCCTGAATGACCGGGTTGTATTTTTTGATTGGATACTCTGAGATCAGTAAATTGAAGAGGCGGGATAACACGATTTATTGCGAGGAACTTCGGATAGAAAAAATTAAATCCCTCCATCCCTCCGAAAAACATTTCGCCATTCCTGCAACACAATCCCGCACCTAAAACAAAGCCACCTCTTTGAACACCGTTTTGATAAAAATAGTTGCTAAAGCGACTTGAGGCCAGATCAAAGCAGCTAATCCCACGATTTGAGCTAAGCCATAAGCGTCCTCGGGAATCCTCCAGTATTTTATAAATGACGTTATTACTTAAGCCATCAGCTTCGGAATAAAGCCTGAACCTTTTAGTTCTTGTATCGAACACATTGAGGCCATTGCCAGCCGTACCAACCCAAACCTGTCCCTGCCTGCTTTTATAAATACATTGTATATAGTTTGACGCCAATCCACTACTATCAGTTGTTAAATGAGAGAATCGCTTTCTGACAGGGTCGTATATAACAAGACCACTTCCCTGTGAACCTATCCAGATATTTCCTTGTTCATCTTCTTCAATTGACCGGATATACCCGTTTAGTGGAATTCGAAATTCCTTTTCCGCCGAAGTTTTATCAAACTTCAGGAAACGTTTCTTTTCCGTATCGAATACATTCACTCCTCCCCCATTTGTGCCGATCCAGATATTCCCATTCTTTATTCTTTTGATGCACATAATGTCATTGCTTGACAAGTTATTTGCGTCTGGGCCCTGGAAGTAATGCGCCACCTTACCCGACAATCGGTCGAAAACGTAAATACCATTGTGCTGGGTTCCTATCCATATTGCATTCCCGGCTTGCTCCATCGACGTGATGGAACGTATCTCATCATCAGTTATAATTCTAAACTTGACCCGGGCAATTGTTTCCAATGTGCGATTAAAAACATGCAACCCACCGCCATCTGTGCCTACATATATTTCCCCTTCCCTCCCCTCAACAAAACTTGATACAGCCGGATATTTATTACTAACAACATCAAATTCCATATTCCTTTTAATATTAAAAAAGGGAAGGTTCGGATCCAGTTTATTGACACCACCCAGTTGAGTGCCGAACCAAAGTATATCGCTGGTATCGACAAAAATACTTTTGATGTACCGGTTGGGAGAAAGACTAACTTTATCTTCATCGCTTTGCCCTAACACGCGCTGTATTTTATTTGAGGGCAGGTCAAGAAGATTCAGGCCTTCTTCTGTACCGATCCAGACCCTTTTGAATTTGTCGGGCACAATTGTATAGACCCGGTCGCTGCTTAATGTCTCTTTCCCCTCACCTGATCTATATATCTGAGACAACTTACTTTCTGGTGTAAGCTTTACTATTCCACTTAATGTTCCAATCCACATATTTCCGCTGTTATCTTCTGTAATTGACCGGATGGTATTCTTCTGCGGATTCAAACTATCAGTGCCGTACCTGCTCAAATTAAATTTTTTATTTTTCCAGTGATACTGAAATAATCCTATATCAGTACCAATCCATAATCGCTGGCGGCTATCTTCGAAGATACTAAGGATGGTTTTTGTAGTGATGTTTTCAACCCTGACCGGGTCAATACTCCGTGCGTTCAGTGGCGCAGTTTGACGGTCATATAGAAAAAGCCCGGTATAAGTACCGACCCACAAGCTTCCGTTATGATCAATAAGTAGCGACCTTACAGAGCTTTTCCCTTTAAAATAATAATTAAGAAACGAACCCTTTTTTCTATCAAAAAATGATAATGTTTGTGTAGTTCCTATCCAAAGATTACCGTTCTTATCCTCACAAATAGCCGTGATCGTATTTGAACCTATGGAAGTGCTATCGCCCGCCGCATAACGGAAAATTTTGAAATTAACACCGTCAAACCGGTTTAAACCATCGTCTGTTCCAAACCACATGTACCCGTAACTGTCCTTTATAATTGCGTTAACCGTGTTAGAGGACAAGCCGTGCTGACTAGAAAAATTAATAAAATTCAACCTTCCGGTCTGTGCAGAGGTGAGATGAACGCCAAAAGGCAAAAAGAATATGGCTAATAGATATCTCATCCCATTCATGAATGAAGTTTCTTCCGCATCGATATTTTCCAACAAAAACTGTTAACGCTATAATGTTTTGACAAGGCCATGCTGCAGCCCGCGTAATTCTGCCAGCGCCTTAAGTCTCCCGATTGCTGAATACCCTGGATAAGTAGTTTTCCGGAGATCATCCAACATTTGGTGCCCATGGTCGGGCCGCATAGGTAATGATATGTTCCGTCTTTTCATCAGGAGCAACAGTTCACGAACGATGCCGAACATGTCTGCATCGCCGTCCAAGTGATCAGACTCATAAAAATTACCTGTATCATCCTTCCGTATATTCCGAAGGTGAAGGAAGTGAATATGTTCACCAAATCGTTTTATTATCCCGATCAAATCATTATCAGCCCTCACACCCAACGAGCCAGTGCAATAACACAATCCATTGGCCTGTGAAGGAACAGTTTCCAGGATATCATTCAGATCTTTCTCTGAACTGACAATCCGTGGAAGACCGAGTACCGGATATGGCGGGTCATCGGGGTGAATAGCCATTTTGAGTCCGGCTTTCTCGGCAACGGGAATTATTTCCTGTAAAAAATAAATCAGGTGTTTCCTCAGTTTTTCCGCATTGATCTCGTGATAGCCTTTCAACGCGGCTAAAACTTCCTCTGGAGTAAACCGTCCCATAGTACCAGGAAGCCCCAGCAAAGCGTTCTGGAAAACCTGCTGTTTTATTTGCCCTGAACTTGCCGCTAACCATTGCTCTGCCTGTTTGATCTCGACGGAAGTATAGTCATTTACCGCATCTGGCCTCTTCAACATAAAAACATCAAAAGCCACGAAAGCAAGGCGTTCAAAATAAAGTGCCTTGGCTCCTGTAGGCATCGTGTAACTAATATCCGTCCGCACCCAATCCAATACAGGCATAAAGTTGTATGTAATTACTTTCAGCCCACAAGCCGAAAGATTTTCCAAGCTTTTTTTGTAATTTTCAATATGCGTTTTGTAGGCTCCTGCCTGTCTTTTAATATCCTCACTAACTGGCAAACTTTCCACCACAGTCCAAGTCATCCCTTCAGCCTCAATCAGCGATTTCCTTTTTTTAATCTCTTCCACAGTCCATGCATCCCCTACAGGTATTTCATGCAATGCTGTAACGACCCCTTTGCAGCCAGCTTGTCTTATATCTTTTAGGCCAGTCGCATCATGCGGACCAAACCACCGCATGGTCTCGTACATCCGGATATCATTCATTATTTATCTTTTTATCTTAATATGGTTTCACTTTGTTATTGCAATCCAAAAATATTCGGATGTAAATTATCTTACGTAAAGATTTGTCAGAAAAGGAAGGATGAAGAATCATCCTTCCTAACGATTGCCTTGCTATTAAACGACCACCTGCAAAGCAGGTGGATTTTTGGATGAGCCTAAAGGGCTATAACAGGTCGAGCTGATTAAAATTTTTGCCATCTGTTCCTCCCGACGTTCTTCCTCTTCCTGATATTCACGTATCGTTTGATCACTTCCTCATTCAGACTAATCGTATTGACGAAATACCCTTTACCCCAAAAGTGGTTACCCCCAATACGGACGCCTCTTTAACATCGGGTAACTCTTAAACAGCTTGATCGCCGTTTTGCCCTTGATCGTTCTCATATACGTAGATACGGATACCTTCGGCGGAATACTGACTATATATGAATATGATCCGGCCGAACATTTAATTCCACTATTTCGCAACTCAACCATTCACTGTACATCCGGATATCTTTGGCCATCAATATTCCTATCTCTCCTGTTAATATCCTAAACCGATACTTCGGCACCCAAACTATGTGGTAATCACACTTATAAACAACATACGACTGCTTTTTAGATTTGTGCATGCCTCAAATTTAATCATTCGGCATAGCCCAAGTACACTACCACCGCCAAAGGTGTAGGGTTCCGAGTTTCACAAAACTGCTTTTGCTTAGTTTCTTGATTTTTCTTATTTGCACTTAACAATAACCCATTGTCATCAAGGACTTTTAATGTCCCTATGTTAACAAGATCAAACAACAGGCGTTGTCAAACAACTCAGGTAAGAAAATGCTGGTAAAAACTCTTGGTCCCATGCTTTAACTTTCAAACAATAACTCTTATAATTTTCTGCTTTCTTATCGGTACAGCCACAAAAATTGAGCAGCCGTATATTCCTGAATTTGATAGCCTGACTTTCTGTCTGGAAAGCTATATAACCTCCTTTCAACGGTGCCTTATCCATTTTCATCCAATACGCAACACCCCGCACTCCCTCTTTAAAATTTATTCTACCGTTAATGATAAATGGGCTTTCATACTTTACTACAGAATTAGTATAAGAAAGAACAATTTCTCCTTCAATTTTCTGATTGATCACAGAATCGCCGTATATCTCCACTGAAGCTTTCACCCATTTTTCATTCTCGTAATTTTCCGAATTAGAATTGATGCAATAATCCTCCCTTAGCTTATTATTTATATACACCTGTGTGCGGGCGTACATAGATTTCCTGTAAAATTATTCCTGATCACTCCGCCATTCCCCAACAACTGCATTTCCAAAGACATGGGAAATCTCTGATTAAAAGTCATGGAATTGTCACGCTGGGCATGCAGCATCACTCCACTGTTGTATCCTGTAAAAGCAGGAGCATTTTGAACATATTCACCTTCTATAAAATATTCAAATTCGAGTTTATCGTAATTCAAGTTATCTGCATAAAAAATATGGCCAAATTTCTGATTGAATGTTGTATAATTATTGTAAGAACCCTCAATCCATGGAATCGCTGAACTTAAAAGTATTCAGATAATTATAGCCATACTCTTCACACCGCATTTTAATATTCAATTTATTAATATGGTTCTTATCCAATAAATTTTCCCACACTTCATCACCTTGCCTATTTGATTTTACGATACGCTGACTACGGGCGATGGTTACATCAATACGAGACCTAAGCAGGTGATATTTTGAATCATAAATTATTAAGGCAATTGAGTAATAGATTGAATTTCAATTCCTCTAAAAAAAATTTCAGCTCCTTCTGACTGAAGCTGGATTCTACCTTTAACAAGAGCGGTAAGTCCAGCCTCCGATAGTTGGCGCGAATGATGTAATCTCATCACTATCTTACCATTGACCATATGAATACTCGACCCGCCGAACGTGTAAAGGTCCAGCGTATTCCATTCGCCTACCAGATTCTCGGCATCCTCAGATTTAATAATATGCCCTCGAAGACCGCCATGAGGTCCAAAAAATCGGACGACCCCATTTTCGTTATAGATATAAGTACTATCCTTTGTCATGACCACGTTTGCCTCCACGTCCGAGAGTACGGACCAATAATCACCGCAATCATTTTCTTGTACCTGGAATTCATGAGCAGCCATCCAAAAAAACCAACCGACTCCATGAGGTGTCCGTGTGAATGATAAAGAACCCCGCTGTCGCGTTTTGAGCTTTTCCTGGGTGCATACTTTTGTTTACCCCATCTAAATTGCAAACGAAGATGATAGTTTTCGAATTCCTGCATTGTAGCAAGGCAACAAAAATGTTGACCTGATATTCGAATTATATTTTCACCACCATTTTGCACAACTGTAAATACACTATCCGGATCATTATTAAGTCCAAAACGGTTGCTTTTAAAATCATGCGCGACAGTATCGTATGCCGGTCCAAGGTATGACTCCCATCCGTTAAAATCCTTCCCATTGAATAAAGAAATCCATTGATCACTTACCCAAGCTGATTTTTGAGTACTTAGGAGACAGGAAGCTGACAATACCGCCAGGAGCTTAAAAATCATTTCACGTATATTATTCATACAAATGGCATATGAATCATCTATTTCAAATAATATTTAAAATTAGCTTCTATCTCATCTCCTCGAACAATTTAGCCGTATGACATTATCCTTCGGAAAACGAAAGGTTCGGCCCCATTACTATATTGAATGCCTAATTGATCAAGCATATGGACAAAGGTGTGCCCGGGCCGGCGTCTGTCCATATCATACCTCTACGCTGGAACAAATATTCGACTATTACCAGGTCGCCTCCGATTCCAAGCAATACAAAGTAATTTTTTAATTACTTATTTTTATTTCAATAGTGGCCGGTTTCAGTCCCGGTGACGATGCAGTCACTTTTATTGAACCAGCCTTTCCTTTCTCAGACCGCACAATAGCCAATAATAGACCGAAGTAGGCCTGGCGCTCTTTTGATGCAAACGAAACCATATTTGTGGGATCACCATTGTCGGTTGCGACAATCTCCCCCGGTCCTTCAATAGTGAAACTTATTTTATTATCTGCGTCCGGCACCATTAATCCGTTTTGATCCGTCACTTTCACCGTGACAAAAGAGAGGTCTTCCCCCCCTTTGATCACGTTCCTGTCTGCACTCAATGACAACTGAGCGGCTTTTTCAGTTGTCCTAATGGTCTGTTCCGCCCATTTTTTGCCTTTTTTATAAGCGACCACTTTCAATTCGCCAGGCTCATATTGTATTTCATCCCATCTCAGGCGATATTCAAACTTTGCTTTCTTTTTCCTTCCCATTGAACGACCGTTTAAAAACAATTCGGCTTCATCACCGGATGTAAAAACATGTACAGGCGTTATCTGCCCGTTACGATCAGGCCAATTCCAATGCGGCAGGATATGCACCATTGGTAGGGAAGGTTTCCAGCGTGACTGATAGAGATAAAAACGATCTTTCTTAAAACCTGCGAGATCGATTATACCGAAATAGGAACTACGTGAAGAATAATAAGGGGTCGGCTCGCCGAGGTAATCCCAACCAGACCAGACAAATTCGCCGGCAACGTAGGGGTGCTGATCCTGAGTTGCAAATACTTTATCCGGCGACGCGCCAAATGGCGCTGTATACAGTTCATACGCGCTGACATATTTTTTGTAAGGATTGCCACCTGTGGTATCACTAGCAGGAGCACTACTGCCTTTAGTAACGGGAAAGATATATGAACCGCGGGTACTGAGCGTTGATGAAGTTTCACTGCCAAATATTAACTTTCCAGGGAACTGCTTCTTAAATGCCGGATAGAGGGGCGATGTTCTGATACCCCGCAAGTGTGAGTATTCGGGTGCATCTCTAATGCCCTCTCCCTGATAATTTAAACTGATAATATCCAATTCACGAGGGAAAGTCATATCAGGTTTCGCATAATTCATGGATGCAGTTGACGGACGGGTACTATCCTCATCCAATACAATATCATGTAATTTTCTTGCAACTGCAGCACCCTCCTCTCCAGTATATTGTTCACCCACTTCATTGCCAAAACTCCAAGAGATGATAGACGGATGATTGCGATCCCTCCTTATAAAAGATCTAGTATCTGGTTCAGCCCAATCTGGAAAAATTAAATGAAAATCCAGTGGCGATTTTTTTCTCTCCCAACCATCAAAAATTTCATCTATGACCAAAAATCCCATGCGATCCGTGAGTTCCAGCAGTTCCGGAGCTGGTGGATTATGTGATAACCGAATGGCATTACATCCCAACTCTGCGAGCATTTCCAGTTGTCTTTCGGCAGCTCTAAGGTTGAAAGCTGCTCCCAACGCTCCAAGATCATGATGCTGATTCACACCCTGAATCCTGACGGGCATTCCGTTTACTGATACTCCTTTCTCAGGGTCAAACACCAAGGAACGGATCCCAAATTGCGTTTGGTATTCATCAATAGATTGGCCGTTTGCATACAAACGAGTAATGGCCATATATAAGTTGGGCGTTTGTTCTGGTGAGGGTCCCCACAGCAAAGGTTTTTTAATGACGATAGAATTTTCTATTTCAGTTTTTTGACCGGCCCGAGCGATTGCAGTTGATTTGCGGAATGACGCAATTCTTGATCCTGTTTTTTCCAGTTTTTTGTTTAATGTATATACGTCAGTGACCACTTCGATTTGCTGGTCAGTATTTGATTTATTCTCAATCTGTACCGTCAGGTCAAGAGTAGCAGATGATGAAGACACGTTTTTAGAACGGATAAAAGTTCCCCATTGGCCCACATGTACAGTGCTGACTTTTGTAAGCCATACATTCCGGTAAATTCCACCTCCTGGATACCAGCGCGAAGAGTTTAAAGGATTGTCGAGCCTTATCGCAAGTTGGTTATCTCCTCCTGGTTGAATATAGGGAGTCAGATCAAGACGGAAAGAATTATACCCATAAGGCCATCCTCCCACAAGGTTGCCATTCAGCCAAACCATCGCATATGACATTGCACCATCTATATCAAGGTAAACTGATTTGCTTTTATCTGCTGCAGATATATCTAACTTTCGGCGATACCAGGCAACACCCTGGCTCGGCAATCTTCCCATCCCACCACCAACAATTGCATTATTACCTTCGTAAAATGGACCGTTAATCGCCCAGTCATGAGGTAGTTTTACCTGCTGCCAAGCATTGTCATTAAAATTATTCTGAACAAACGAGAAATCGCTACCAGGATTACCGACAGGACGCTGATGCTGTTTGGCCGGATCTTTTATAAAATCGTTGGCAGAAGGAAGTATCCATTTCTTCAAAACCTTCTCTGTGGAATTTACAACAACCGCTTCTGTTGGCTTTGTATCAGCAGCAACACTGTCATTACGATTTATTACGGCTGGACGTTCATCATATATTAAATTGTCGGGTGCAGCCGTATACCGGAAAAAGCGCCAATCATCATTGATAAGTACACGCTCTCTTATTACAGATTGCGATTGAACATTATTCGCCAAACAAAACAAAACCGGGATAATAAGGTTACGGATAGAAAATGACACCGGCACATAAAATAAAGAAACACGCATGAATTATTATTATTAGGTTGACTTTAATTCAAGAAAGGCCAATTAATAATGGCCAAAACATTAGCCTCAGTTAAAGTTATTTTCGTACTGTAATTTCCGGAACGATAGTTAGCCCCCTAACTTCAGTTCAATAGAAAGAAAGGGGAATGAGAACATTCCCCCTGATAAGCTCTCATTGTTTGTAAGCCAAAGCGACCAAATTGCAATATGAAAACGGTCTTGATAAGCCTAGCTAACCGGATTTTGCACATAACTCATTTTCTAAAGTTCTCGCAGCTTTGTCTCTGTCAATCTCGCGCGGAGAGTAGTCACCACTTGCCATAATCCTATATATTTTATTTTCACTCGTTGCCTTTTTGATATTTCATTTAATAGCCAGGGTTTTGCTCCAGCACTGCACCTGTATTTTTTTGTATCTCGGAAGTAGGTATCGCCCACAGGTTGAAGCGCTGTTCCATTTTGATACCATAGAACGGATTAAGCCGCGTTACTCTATCATACAATTTGCCTAGGCGCATCAGTGTTAACATTCTTTTCTCTTCAACTCCAAACTCTCTCATTCTCTCATCAAGAATGTAATCAATAGTGACATTAGCTGCCGTTACGGGAGTTGCATGAGCCCTATTACGAACAACATTGATATCACCAGCCGCCAGTGGAGTATTACCCAAGCCCAAGTAAGCTTCAGCTCTCAGCAAATAAGTTTCTGCAAGTCTGAACATATACTGATCGGCATAGGTAACGCCAGCGCTCGCTTTAAGTTCCCATTTTTTGATCGGGTCAGAAGATCCAGGATTTACATACAACCCGGCTGGGTGATCCTGTATAGTCGTTGCCTTCGCCTGGTAAGGATAAAATACCCTCGATGGGAAAGTAATGCCGGCACCAGGAGGCGGGGCTTCGGTTGACACCGTTTGGCCGAACAAAGGACTTGCAGGATTTGTAACAGGGATTACCCTGATAAAATTATGGTTAGCGTTACGAATATCAATATTGAAATCGGTACCCCAAACCTCATTTGCAAAGTACTTGGAGGGCTGCATAAAGCCCACTCCGCGTCCGCCTGTATAATCACTTATTGGCCATTGGAACAATGCCACATTGTTCACTCTCATGTCACGGAAAAGCGGTGCATGTACCCTTTCCAATTGATATCCTCCGGCCATAGCGGTAGAAACTGACCCACCACCGGGGACATCCGTTTCAAACTGGATGGTCCATATAGCTTCCCTGTTATTGGCACTACGCCTGTTCGCATTTTTATTTTGAAAAAGATCCCAATACACGTCTGCGGGAGTATAAGATGTGCGCGCGCCGAAACGGCTGGTCATTAAGTCTGTATTAGGATCATCGATTACAGCAGAAGCGGCAGTAACTGCGTTTTGAAACTGACCAGCAGCCAGGTAAACCTCAGCAAGCAGGTGCTGCGCAGCCAGGTTAGATATTTCACCATCTTTTACAGTCATAATTCCAGGCAGGTTTGCCGTAGCATATTGCAAATCTTCGATAATAAGAGCAAGGCATTCAGTCTTCGAAGCCCGAACAAAGTCAGTTTTCTCTGTTGTCAATTCGGTGGTTACAATAGGAACACCACCCCAGAGATAGACGAGTGTGCGATAAGCCAACGCTCGGAAGAACTTACCTTTTGCTTCAAATTGCTGCCGGTCTGCATCAGACATTTCGGAATCAGGAATACGGCCAATTAAGGTATTCGCCTCAGATACGATTTTCCAGATTTGATTCCAATGGTTGGTGGGGCATGTGCCGCTAGGGCCGAATTCTGCTGCCAAATTTGGATTGCTGCCAACCGAAACTTCTACCACCAGATCCGTTCTGTATAGGTATTGCATTGGCTGCCAATCGCTGGATGAATAAAATTCATCTCTAATTAGCCGATAAATATTGTTCACCGACGCATTAAAATCGTTGGCTGTTTTGAATGCGTTTGTGGTGCTCAAAAACGATTGAGGATTCTCATCAAGAAATGACTTCTTGCAAGCGCCGATAGTCAATACCAGGCTCAACAATGTCAATTGAATTATCTTCCTTTTCATCTTGTTTGTTTTAGTGAGGATTAAAATACTAGGTTAAGCCCAACAGTAAAGGTTTTCAACACAGGTCTACCGCCAATCAACAACCCCTGTGCTTGTGATCTACCTTGGTCATCATTCGCCTCTGTCTCAGGATCCCATCCTTCCCAATTGGTCCATGTATGCAGATTTTTACCGCTTACAAAAAGATTAAGCGATTGCAATGGAAGTTTTTTGAGAAGAGAGTTTTTCAGGTTATAAGAGAGGGTTACATCCTGCAATCTTACAAAACTTCTATCCTGCCAGCGGTTCGTAGAACTCATTGCAATGGTGGGCTGATTACCTGATATATTCCTTGGATATTTTCCGTCAGGGTTATTGGGCGACCAATAGTCGATACCTTGTAGCCCATTAATTCTGATTGTATTGTCTTCGCGGAAATAAAAAGGATTATTTAAACCGAGATATCCATCCTTACCACCCTGAACAGAGTTAACCAATATGTACAATGAAAAACCTTTGTAACTGAAATTGTTGATCACGCTAAAACGATAAGCCGCTTCCCTTCTTCCCAGGATTACTTTATCCGCTGGATCTGTGATCGCATTATCGCCATTCTGGTCTACAATTCTATAGGTTCCCGGATAGAATCCTGGCATTATCTGATCTTTTAATTGCCAGATACCATTCAGTTGAAAATCCCAGAGCGTCCCAATTGACCTATCTATAAATAATCCACTCTGAGAAAGATCATCCTCTTTCCCGTCTCCGTCCGCGTCGACACCGCGTATAGTCACCACCTTGTTGCTATTGGTAGAGAAGTTCACGGTCATGTCCCAGGAAAAGTCTTTATTACGAATTATGCCCCCTGTAATGGCTGCTTCAAATCCGGTGTTATTAATCTGCCCAACATTTGTGGCTATGCTTCCAAATCCAGAGATATTAGGGATGTTGATACTGTACAATAATTCTGTAGTTTTCTTTTTATAATAATCCAGTGAACCGGTCAGCCTGTTATTCAGGAAACTAAAGTCGACTCCAAGATTCAGTTCTGCCGTACGCTCCCATTTCAAATCAGGATTTCCTAAAGAGGCTACATATTGACCGAATGCGGTAGTACCGCCGTCACCGTATATGTATGCCGCGGGAGCGGAACTGTTTGGTATGGTGGTAGAAACACGAGCGATTGAGGTATATCGACTGGTCTGATTACCCGCCAAGCCATAGCTAGCTCTCAGTTTAAGTTGATTGATCCATGCTATTTTACTCATGAAACCCTCATCGGACATGATCCAGCCTAGGGCTACCGACGGAAACGTTCCATACTTGTTATTTTCTGCGAAACCTGAATAACCGTCACGACGAACCGTTGCAGTCAGCAGGTATTTATTCAACAGTTTATAGTTGATCCTTGCCATCTGGTAATTCAATGCCTCTTCCCACGAATCAGATTCTGCAAAGCGGTTATTACCCTGGGCCAGGTTATTATAACCAAGCGTCAGCCTGGTAAAGCCTTCTGCACGTGAGTTAGTGCTATTGAACTTTCTTTCAATTGCTCCGTATAACATAGTGGCCTGGATCTCATGAATGCCAAAGCTCTTAGTATAAGTAAGAATGTTATCAAATGTATAATCGTAATAGTCCTGGTAATTTTTATATGCCTGCCCTGTCTGTCCGGCAGCATAAATACTTGCACGGAAATTTTTTGTCTGGCGATAGTTATTACCAAAATTCATTCGGTAATTCAATCCTTTCAGGAAAGGAAAGTCAATATCTGTATATGCGTTGGCAAAAAGATAATTATTCCTGTCGTAATCATCAACATAATAAGTGGTGAAAGGACTTGGCTCTAATGTCAAAGTCGGGAATGGAATGAGCGCACCGGTGGCATCGTAAGGCGAAACGAGCGGTGGCATACGCTGAATACTTCCGAAAGAAGGTTCAGCACCATCCTGGTTTACAAAAGAGCCGGAAGACTGCACCCCTACTTTCCACCAATCAAGTAATTTAGATTCAAGGTTGATACGAAGAGTTTTCCTTTTAAATTTATCATTAATGATGTAGCCTTTTTGATCGACTAAGGCACCTGAAAGGAAATAGTTAAATCGATCAGAGCCTCCGGATACGCTAAGGCTGGTTTCGTAAACCGAACCATTATTTGTGGCTTCCCCAAACCAGTCGTAATTGTCGGGTCTAAGCTCCCCGGTGGGCGTTCGTAAGGCATTATCGATCACGTCTGCCAGATCAAATGCTGGATTTGGTGTTGTGTAATCCGGTCCGAGATAAGCTTTGTCATAAAAATTTTCTGTCATGAACGCGATAAAACCATTCCTGTCAAATGGCTTCAGGTCGCCGATAGTCGGTTTTTGCAATGTATAGGCAGATGAAAAAGAAACCCTGGGTTTTACGGAAGCACGACCTTTTCTGGAAGTTATCAGGATTACACCATTCGCCGCCTGCGCTCCATAAACAGCGGTAGAACTTGCATCCTTTAAGACATCCATTGAGGCAATATCATCCGGGTTAATAGAGGATAACGATCCATTATATTGGATCCCGTCCAGTATTATTAAGACATTTTGGTTACCATTAAGTGTCACTCTTCCTCTAATAGAGATTGGAGGGGTTGCACCTGCACTAGTAGTCATACCTACATTCAAACCAGGCACAGTTCCCTGTAAATATTGCCCGATATTGGTGTTAGGAAGATCTCGCTGTGTTTCCAGGTTAACGCTTGCTACCGCGCCCGTAAGATCTCTTTTCTTTCTTGTTCCATAACCCACCACTACAACTTCGCCAATGTCTTGCACAGAAGAACTTAACTGGACATCAATTTGGGTGTTATCACCAACTGTTACCTCTTTGTTTGTGTAACCAACATTGGAAATAACTAATACGGCACCTTTAGTAGTCGTGATCGCAAAATCACCATTTTCGTTAGTAGTCGTGCCCAGGGCAGTTCCTTTGACCTGAACTGACGCTTTCGCTATTGGGATAGCGTTGTCCCCTGTGATGCGTCCTGTAATTCGTTTTTCTTGAGCCATAGCTGTCGTGGTACCGAATAGACAGGCGGCAAACAAAAACAACATGAACAACCTGCTAACAGATGCTCGGGTAGCACCGAAGGCAGTTTCTTTTTTTAAAGTTGCTTCTCTAATCATTGTTTGACTTTTTTTAAGCAGTTACAAATAATAAGTTTGAATGGATTGGGGCGACACGACTTCGGCATGTTCATTCGACTGCAGAATAGCCTTTGCTGGCGCTAAGGCTGAATGGTTAAAAACGACTTTGATAAAAAAGGATAAAACAAAGAAATGACTGGGCGGAATAAATTGGTGGCAATTAAATTGTTTCATACAGCAGTTTTTAGCAAAAACATCAATCGTTTGAAGACGCAAAAGTTGTCTTACGAAAACGAATATAAGAAAATATTTAAAAATATCAACCGATTGCATTTTTTTAATTCAAAAAAGCTGATTTTCTTTGGAGGATAGGACTATAAATATGGAAGAACAGAAGGAGATAACGATTTACGACATTGCCCGGCACTTGAATATTTCTGCGGCTACTGTTAGCAGGGGATTAAATAATAATCCTATGATTAGTAAAGCAACCCGCAAAAAAATTGCAGATACTGCAAAATCGCTTGGATATCAATCAAATACATTTGCTAGCAGTTTAAGAAGCAAGCAAACACACACCATTGGGGTTTTAGTTCCCCGTTTGAACAGTTATTTTATGTCCTCTGTTCTGGCTGGAATGGAAAAGGTTGCAAACCTGGGCGGATACAATTTAATTATCGCGCAATCCCTTGAAAATGTGGAAAGGGAAAAGACGAATGCCCTAACAATGTTTAATAAGCGGGTTGATGGATTGCTAATTTCGCTGTCGTATGACACCCAGGACCTTACGCATCTGGAACTTTTTTTTAAAAAAAGAATTCCTGTCGTATTTTTTGACAGGGTAGGCTCTCATACGGAAAGCACATCTGTTGTTATTGATAATTATAGCGAAGCTTATAATATAACAAGGCATCTGATTGATCAGGGGTGCAAAAAGATCATGCATTTAGGCGGAAATACCCACCTGAACGTATATAAAGATCGGCTGGCAGGCTTTAAACAGGCCTTAGCTGACCATAATCTGCCCTTTGTGGAAGAATTCCACCTGATTAGCAATCTCTCAGAGGATGCCGGCTCAAACGCCGCCAAATTTATCTTGGATTTAGCACCTGGGGACCGGCCAGACAGTGTATTTTCTGCAAATGATACTGCCGCTGTACACTGTATGATAATTTTAAAAAATGCGAATGTGGCTATTCCCAATGATATCGCCTTTGCTGGATTTAATAATGACCCAAGCAGTAAAATTATAGAGCCGAATTTGACTACAGTTGATTATCCTGGCAAGACCATGGGCGAGGCAGCAGCCACTACATTAATTAATCATCTAAAGGGAATCACTAACATATATATAACTAATTTACTTACTTTGAAGTCTGGCTTAATCATACGCGCTTCTTCGTTAAAAAAGCCTCTATCATTTTAATTTTTTTTGCGATCTTCAAGTAACCGATTGCGAAATGAAGTCAAAAAAAGAAATTACCATTTATGATATTGCTGAAAAACTGGCTATTTCCTCAGCAACAGTCAGCCGGGCACTCCAAGATAACCCCGTAATTAATAAACAGACCCGGAAACGTGTTCAAGAAACGGCTCGGAAACTGGGATACAGGGCTAATACTTTTGCCAGCAATTTAAGGAAACAAAAGACCAACACTATTGGCGTTATCGTGCACGAATTGCGAAGCAATTTTATTACAAGTGTGCTTGCCGGAATCGAAAAAGTAACTTCCTTAACTGGCTATGATTTAATTATTGCTCACTCCAACGAGACTGTTAAAAAGGAGTCTGCCAATGCGCTGAATTTCTATCATAAAAGAGTGGATGGATTAATTGCCTCATTGGCTTTCGATACCAAAGACCTATCTCATTTTTTGCCATTTCATGAAAAAAACATACCGGTAGTATTTTTTGATAGAGTGCAAAATTCACCTAAAAATACCACTGTAGTTATTGATAATTATAAATGCGGTTATCAAGCGACTAAACATCTTATAAATCAGGGGTGTAACAAGATTACTCTCGTTACTGCAAACCTCAATCGTAATGTATATGCTGACCGTCATCGAGGTTACAAGGATGCATTATTTGACCATGGCATTAAGTACTCAGAAGAATATGTTTTAATAAAAGATCTGAGCGAGCAGGGAGGAATTGAAGCAGCACACCAGGTAATGAAGATGGATCCGCTTCCAGATGGCGCTTTCATCACGAATGATTTTTCCGCAGTGGTATTTATGCGGACACTCAAGAACTATGGAGTAAAAGTACCCCAGGATGTCGCCGTTGTTGGATTCAATAATGATCCGATCTCAAAAATCATCGAACCTCAACTTAGTACGATCAATTACCCAGGATTTGATATGGGAGAGATAGCAGCTAGAAGTCTCATTAACCATCTTAATGGTGTATCAAATATTGGTAATACGGATGTTATCGTTATTCGTACCGAACTCATTGTTCGAGATTCTTCCACTAAAATATTTAAATCAGCCCCTTAGTTATGATTATAAGAAAATTTGTCTTCACGCTGATGTATTGCAGCCTGTTGTTTGTTTGCAAAGCTGAAAACGGATACGAGCTATGGCTTCGATATTTACCAATCAATGATAAGACCTTAATACAAAAATACCGCAACAATATTAGCGGCGTCTTAATAATTTCTACTTCTGCGACCATAGATATTGCGAAAAGAGAATTAACCACAGCCTTGAATAGCTTGTTGAGAGCACAAATGGTCACAACAGAAAAACTGGACCGTAATAACCTGATAGTTGCCGGCACTCCGTCAGCGAATTCCTTAATCAAAAATGCCGGCTTGGAACCGATGTTAAACCAACTTGACGATGAAGGGTTTATAATTGTAAATAAAATAATTAACACTAAAAAGTGTATAATCATAACAGGCAACACTGATGTGGCTGTATTATACGGTACATTTCATTTTCTCCGAATGATACAAACCGGGCAAAGCCTTTCATCATTACAGGTCGTCAGCGCACCCCATGTGAAGTTGCGTATGCTCAATCACTGGGACAACCTCGACAGAACCGTTGAACGCGGTTACGCAGGTTCGTCTATCTGGAACTGGCATACACTACCAGGCTACATTGATCCGAGGTATATCGATTATGCGCGGGCAAATGCTTCCATAGGCATCAATGGCACTGTATTGACAAATGTAAATGCAAATGCTGTTTTTCTTACTCCTGCTTACCTCCAAAAAGTGAGTGCGCTGGCCGATGTGTTCCGCCCCTATGGCATAAAGGTATACCTCACCGCCAGGTTCAGCGCTCCAATAGAAATTGGTAAACTCAAAACGGCCGACCCTCTCGATCCGCAGGTACAGGAATGGTGGAAACAAAAGATCCAGGAAATATATAGGGAAATCCCGGATTTCGGTGGATTCCTAGTAAAAGCAAACAGTGAAGGACAGCCCGGTCCGCAAGATTATAAACGTACGCATACAGATGGAGCAAACATGCTGGCAGATGCCATTGCGCCCTACAACGGCATTGTGATCTGGCGCGCATTTGTGTATAGTAATGAGAATCCTGTTGACAGGCATAAGCAGGCTTACCATGATTTTGTTCCGCTTGATGGACAGTTCAAGAGCAACGTATTGTTACAGGTCAAAAATGGCGCTATTGATTTTATGCCTCGTGAACCATTTCACCCATTATTTGGCGCAATGCCAAAAACTCCATTGATGATGGAATTTCAGGTTACACAGGAATATCTGGGGCAAGGAACAACGCTTGCTTTTCTTGCACCGCTCTTTAAGGAAACAATGGAAAGCGACACTTATAGCAAAGGCAAAGGAAGCACTGTAGCTAAGGTGATCGACGGCAGCCTGGATCGACATGTATTGAATGGTATCGCGGCTGTTTCAAATATCGGAAGCGATATCAATTGGACCGGTCATCCGTTATCGCAGGCTAACTGGTATGCATTGGGAAGATTAGCCTGGGACCATTCCCTGACAAGCGAAAAAATCGCTGAAGAATGGCTGCGAATGACATTTAGCAGTCGTGACGAATTTTTGAAAATCATGATTCCATTAATGTGTGAAAGCCGCGAAACGGTAGTGCAATATATGAACCCACTGGGGCTTCATCATATCATGGGTACAAGTCATCATTACGGACCTGCGCCCTGGGTGAATACCCTGAGTCGCCCGGAATGGAACCCCGTGTATTATCATAAAGCGGACAGTGCCGGCATTGGCTTTGACCGCACGGCAACAGGCAGCAATGCCCTTTCACAATATTTCCCTGAAGCCAGAAAACGCTGGGAGGATGTATCAACCTGTGAAGAAAAAAACCTACTGTGGTTTCATCACGTACCATGGACATTCAAGCTGAGAAGTGGCCGCACGCTGTGGGATGAACTTTGCTATAATTACTACACGGGTGCATCAAAAGTAAAACAGATGCAGGTCTCCTGGAAAAAAATGCAACCATTTGTAGATTCTCAACGATTCAATCAGATTGATATGCTTTTTCAGGTACAATATGAAGAAGCCCTTTGGTGGCGCAATGCATGCCTTCTGTACTTCCAGACATTCAGCAGCATGCCTATCCCATCACAATACGAAAAACCAGATAAAACCCTCGAATATTATAAAAGTCTGCGCTTTCCGTTTGCGCCAGGCATTTAAACCAAAACGTTGGATTTAAAAAGAACAATATGAAAACAGAAGTGGCGATTGTAACAGGTGGCGGCTCAGGATTGGGTTTCGCTATCGCTGAAAAGTTTGTGCAAAAAGGAATTGAAACGATCATCGTCGGAAGAAATCAGCAAAAACTGGAAGAAGCAAAGGCACAACTCGGTCAGCTTTGCCATGCCATGCCTTGTGACGTAACAGATCTTAAATTCATTCCTGACTTCGTAAATCAGGTCGTAGAAAAATATGGACGGGTGAATATACTCGTTAACAATGCGGGGGTGAACATGAAGAAAGATTTCATTGAAGTGTCCGACGAAGATTTTCATCATGTTATGTTGACAAATGTAAGCTCGGTATTCACGCTTAGTAGGGAAGTGGTAAAACAAATGTTGCAGCAGCAAAGCGGAAGCATCATCAACATCAGCTCTATGGCTGCACAGTATGGTATTCCCAAAGTGATTGCCTATTCCGCAAGTAAAACTGCGATTGAAGGCATGACACGTGCTATGGCAGTGGAACTTTCCCCAAAAGGCATACGGGTGAATGCTATCGCCCCGGGATTTATCTATTCAGAAATGACAGCAAAGGCATTAGACAGTGACCCGGAACGAAAAGCAAAAGTTTTCGGACGCACACCGATGGGCATTATGGGACACGCGGCAGATATCGGAGACGCGGCTTATTTTCTTGCCAGTGATTCAGCAAAATACATCACCGGCGTGATATTGCCTGTGGACGGTGGAAATAGTATTGGCTTTTAAAAAACTCTGTATGAAAAAAAAGTTCCTTTTTATTATCGCGGCGTTTTTATCTGTTTATGGCCGCACCCAGTCGTTTATCTCAGAAAATTTGTCGGCCCAATCTTTCTCGCTGAAAGATGCTGTTATCTGCGTGGACCCCAATGATCATGAACTCGTTCGCCAGGCAGCTGCATTGTTGCAAGCTGATATAGAAAAGGTGACTCGTGTTAAACCCGAGATGACTACATCGATAACAGGAAAAACGGCCATTATTATCGGCTCAGCTGACCGATCCTCTCTGATAAAAATGTTAACTGAAAAAAAAGGCCTCGACATGTCCAGTATCACTCAACGATGGGAAGCCTTTTTATGGCAGAGCAATGCAAACCAGTTGATTATTGCAGGAAGTGATCGCAGAGGCACAGCCTATGGGATATTTGAATTTTCAAAACAGATTGGCGTCTCTCCCTGGAATTGGTGGGCAGATGTGCCTATAAAAAACAGGGAATCTCTTTACTTGAAGAAAAACATGTCATTTAATGATGCTCCAAAAGTTAAGTACCGTGGCATTTTTATCAATGATGAAGCGCCGGCATTATCCAACTGGAGCAAAGAAAAGTTTGGAGGTTTTAACCACCTGTTCTATGAAAAAGTTTTTGAACTCATCCTGCGCCTGAAAGGAAACTACATCTGGCCAGCCATGTGGGGTAATGCATTTTATGATGATGATTCATTGAATATAAAAATGGCCGATAAATACGGGATCGTGATCGGCACTTCCCACCATGAGCCACTCATGCGCGCCCATGATGAATGGAGAAGATACGGTAGCGGGAAATGGAACTACGACAGCAATGAAGTCAAATTAAAGGAATTCTGGCGGGCCGGCATGCAGCGCGCTACCAATGAAAAGATTGTTTCCGTTGGCATGCGGGGGGATGGTGACGAACCCATGTCAAGGCAAACAGCCACCACATTACTGGAAAAGATCGTAAGCGACCAGCGGAAGATCATTACAGAAGTAACCGGTAAACCAGCAGATCAAACTCCACAGTTATGGGCCTTGTATAAAGAAGTGCAGGATTATTATGATCAGGGGATGAGAGTGCCGGATGATGTAACATTACTGCTTGCTGATGATAACTGGGGCAATATCCGGAAGCTTCCCAGGCTGAATGAAAAACCAAGAACAGGAGGATATGGCATCTATTACCATTTTGATTATGTAGGCGGTCCGAGAAATTATAAATGGTTAAACACAAACCCCCTACCTCGGATCTGGGAACAAATGCACCTGGCATGGGAATATAATGCGCGGCAGATCTGGATTGTCAACGTAGGCGATATCAAACCAATGGAATTCCCGACATCCTTCTTCCTCGATTATGCGTGGGATCCTGAAAAGACGGGTCCTGCCGATCTTCAAGCCTATACGGAAAAATGGGCCGCCGATCAATTCGGTAAACAACACGCTAAAGAGATCGGTGATATACTCGCGAAATATGGAAAATACAATGGCAGAAGAAAACCCGAATTGCTGGATGCCAATACATATAGTTTAGCTACCGGCGAATGGAAAGAGGTCGCCACTGCATACAGCGATCTGCTGAAACGTGCAGAAGCTGTTGGAAATGCATTGCCAACCGAATATAAGGATGCTTATTTCCAGTTGGTATTGCATCCGGTAAAAGCCTGCGCCAACCTGTATGGGTTGTATTACAACGCCGCACTTAATAAACAGGCTTATGCAAAAAAATGGAAACAGGCCAATGGTTATGCAGACCAGGTAAAGCAATTATATACCAATGACTCACTCATAACCCTAGAATATCATCAGTTGAATAACGGCAAATGGAATCACCTGATGGATCAGACGCATATTGGTTATACATACTGGCAACAACCCAACAGTCAAAAAATGCCTGAGGTGAAATATGTGCCCGCGGATTCCATTCAGCCAATGAAGGAAGAAGCAATTATCAATGTTAAGAAGGCCGCTATTCCTGCAGGAACGCCTACCCATTCATTCTACCAGGAAGAGAAAAAAGGAATTTCGATAGAAGCGGATCATTTCACCAAAGCCATAAACACCAACGGTATAAAATGGCAGGTGCTGCCTGATCATGGACGCACGGGTTCTGCGATCACACCATTTCCCGTTACTGCAACAGAACAAAAACCGGGCGGCAATTCACCGCATGTGGAATACGAGATCTATACGTATGGCGAAGGGGATTTCTACATTAATACGTACCACTCCCCTACCCTTAATCTTCACTCTGCTCCGGAAGGACTGCAATACGCAATCTCCGTGGATGATGAAATGCCGCAGATCATCAGCATCAACAAAGAAGATAAAACTTCCAGCAGTGGCATCTGGAATAAATGGGCAGCGGAAAACATGATCATTCAATCAACCAAACATCATATCAGCAAGCCTGGAAAACATACGGTGAAATACTGGATGGTCAATCCCACACTGGTCCTGCAGAAGCTGGTGCTGGATTTTGGAAAAACAACACCGTCCTATCTGGGGCCAACCGAAACAATTCATCAAGCCGGTAAAAAATAATTTATGCAAACAAAACTCATCAACGCCTTCACTGCAGGCACTCTTGCACTGCTGACACTGGGGTGCCAGACCAGTAAAGGACAAGCCACATCACAGGAGATCCCGTCGTTGAAAAATACATTCAAGAATGATTTCCTGATCGGCACAGCGCTGAATGCACAACAGATAGAAGAAAAAGATCCGAAAGCGGCAGCATTGGTACCTAAACAATTCAATGCGGCAACACCGGAAAATATCATGAAAGCAGAAGTGATCCATCCGCAATGGAACACATACGATTTTGACCTGGCTGACAAACTCATCGCCTATGGCAAAAAAAATAATATCAAGATCAACGGGCATACATTGATCTGGCATAGCCAGATGCCTGCTTTTGCAAGACGCATACAGGACGTGGATTCATTCCGTACTTTTTTTACCAATCATATCAACACCGTTGCCAAACGATTCAGCGGTAAAATTTTTTCCTGGGATGTGGTGAATGAAGCATTGAATGAAGATGGCACCATGCGCCAATCCCCTTTTCAGCAAAAACTCGGGAATGATTTTGTAACCGAAGCATTCCGGCTTGCACAGGCAGCATCGCCCAATACGGAACTTTATTACAATGATTATAATAATGAGCAGCCGGCAAAAAGAGCAGGTTGTATCGCTTTGATCAAAAAGATCCAGGCCGCCGGTGTCCGTATTGACGGTGTGGGAATACAGGGCCATTGGCATGTCGGCCGCATACCGCTGAAAGATATTGAAGAAAGCATTTTGCAATATGCTGCACTGGGACTGAAAGTAATGATCACCGAGCTTGATATTGAAGTATTACCACGTAACTTCCAGGGCGCCGACGTAAACCAGCGCATGGCCAGTTCACCTTCCCTGAACCCTTATACCAATGGCCTGCCAGACAGCGTGCAGCAACAACTGGCCAGCGATTACGAAGCCTTGTTCGGGCTTTTCCTGAAACATAAGGATAAGATCACGCGGGTCACTTTCTGGGGAGTGAATGATGGTCAAAGCTGGTTGAATGACTGGCCTGTAAGAGGAAGGACCAATTATCCGCTATTATTCGATCGCCAGTTTAAGCCAAAACCCGCTTTTTATAAAGTGATAGCCACACAAACAAAATCATAACGAACGCTTATCAATACCATCATGAATAATAACAATCCCCAGAAGTTATCCATAATAGAAAAGATCGGCTATAGCCTTGGCGACCTGGCCGCTAATCTTATTTTCCAAACACTGATGGCATTCCTTGCCTTCTTTTATACGGATATCTATAAGATCCCTCCGGCAAAAGCAAGTCTTGTCATGCTGGTTGGTGGTTTTTTCGGTGCTTTCTTTAACCTCATCATGGGTGCTATTGCCGACCGCACCAATACTAGATGGGGCAAGTTCCGCCCCTGGATATTATGGACGGCCATTCCTTTTGGTGTTATTGCTTTACTTGCTTTCTCCACACCTGATTTTACTGAAAGCGGTAAGATCGTTTATGCATTCATTACTTACTTCCTGCTGGTCATTATCTACTCTGCCAACAACCTTCCTTATTCTGCATTAAGTGGCGTAATAACAGGTGATATGAAAGAAAGGAACAGCCTCTCCGCTTATCGTTTTGTAGCGGTGATGGTAGCTCAGTTCATCATACAGGTGCTTTTATTGCCATTGGCCATTTCTGTAGGGCATGGCGATAAAGCTGCAGGCTTTGAAAAAGTGATGCTCGTATTTGCAATCACTGGTGTAATATGTTTCCTGATCACCTTCCTGACCACGCGCGAAAGGATCACGCCACCAAAGGAACAGAAAACTCCGTTGAAACAGGACCTTGCAGACCTGATGAAGAATAAACCCTGGCTGATCATGCTTGCATTGACCATCCTTGTATTCATCACGCTGGCGTTGAAAGGTGGTATGAATATTTATTATTTCAGGTACTATCTTGATGAAGCGAGCCAGATCAACTTCCTGAACAATATTGGTTTCAGCAACATGCTGGACAGCCTGAGCAATATTTTCGGCAATGCAGCATTTGAAGAATTCCGCAAACCCGACAGCGCCCCGTATGCAACAGCCAGTATTATCAGCGCAGCCAGCACCATTGCTATGATCATCGGGATCTTTTTTTCCAAGCCACTTGCCGACCGGTTTGGAAAACGAAATGTCTTTGCGATCTTTCTTGCTTTATCGGCGCTCTGCCTGATCCTGATCAATTTCCTTTCAGCCAATTCTGTACCGGGAGTATTCGCATTGCAGACCCTGCATGGTTTTATATATG
This sequence comes from Sphingobacteriales bacterium 44-61, assembly GCA_001898405.1. Classification (GTDB taxonomy): domain Bacteria; phylum Bacteroidota; class Bacteroidia; order Chitinophagales; family Chitinophagaceae; genus Terrimonas_A. Next base: position 291,595 of record MKTW01000011.1, on the reverse strand, counting down.
GCATCACTATTCCATTGCTCTGGGCAATGATCGCTGATGTGGCGGATTATAGTGAATGGAAAAATAAACGCCGCGCAACAGCCATTATTTTCTCGGCCATGATCTTTGGTTTAAAAATAGGATTAAGCCTGGGTGGTGCTATTTCAACAGGGCTATTAAGTGTATTTGGATACGATGCCAATGCATTGGTGCAAACACCAGCCGCTATGAGTGGCATCAAAATGCTGATAAGCGTGATACCCGGGCTGATCTTCATCGCGGGCGCAGCATTGTTATTTGGCTACTCGATCAATAAAGAAATGGAAATACGTGTAGAAACAGAATTGAAAGCAAGACGTGTTTAATAATTATTTTATTCATTTATTCAAAATATTCAACCGGCCATGCCTGAAGATCCAATTAACCATATTGACTTTGACGACTTAAATAGAAAAGCTGTTTCGCAGCCTTTGGTAACACATATCTATACCGCTGACCCGTCTGCGCATGTTTTTAATGGAAAGATATATATCTACCCTTCCCATGATGTGGAATCCCACACGCCCTTTGATGACCTGGGAAGTCATTTTGCCATGAAAGATTATCGTGTGATCTCCATGGATTCGCCGGAAGGAGAAGCGTTGGATAATGGCATTGCCCTCCATGTAAAAGATGTGCCCTGGGCTGATAAACAAATGTGGGCCCCTGATGCGGCGGAAAAAAATGGAACTTATTATTTGTTTTTTCCGGCTAAAACACATGACGGCATCTTCCGTATCGGCGTAGCCACCAGTTCATCCCCCACCGGCCCTTTCACTCCCCAACCCGAAGCTATTAAAGGAAGTTTCTCCATCGACCCTGCTGTGTTCATGGATGAAGATGGTAAATATTATATGTACTTCGGCGGGATCTGGGGCGGGCAATTGCAACGCTGGAAAACAGGTACTTTTAAATCCGAAGGTGAAGGACCACTGGTACACCTGCCTGAAGAGCATGAACCGGCTTTATGTGCAAAAATAGCCCAGTTGACGGATGACCTGCTGGAATTTGCTGAAACCCCCAAAGATGTGATCATCCTGGATGAACACAGCCAACCCCTTCTCTCCGGAGACACTGACAGGAGATTCTTTGAAGCAAGCTGGCTGCATAAACACAAGGGCAACTATTATTTCTCTTACTCCACAGGCGACACACATTTTATTTGTTATGCCATCGGCGATAACCCTTATGGCCCATTTAAATATAGTGGCAGGATCCTGAACCCTGTTATTGGATGGACATCCCATCATTCGATCTGTGAGTTCAACAATAAATGGTACCTGTTCTATCATGATTCAAGTTTGTCAAAAGGAGTGACCCATTTAAGAAGCATCAAAGTCACTGAATTGATCCATGAGGAAAATGGGCAGATCACAACAATAGAGCCATACGTCAACTGAGCGGAGTATAAAGGTTTAATGGTTAAGAGATCAAATCAGTTAACCGCATGAACCAACTTTCGCTGAACCTTAAACATTTAAACATTAAACCTCTTAAACGATTAAATATGGCAAAAAAACCAGTCTGGATAGAAGGACCGCATATCTTAAAAGAAGATGGTTGGTATTACCTGATCTGCGCAGAAGGCGGAACAGGTTATGATCATTCAGAAGTAGTATTCCGGGGCAAATCACCCGAAGGTCCTTTTGTTTCTTATGAAAAGAACCCGATCCTCACCCAACGCCAGCTTGATCCCAACAAGAAAGATCCCATTAACCCGGTGTAAAAAATAAAACCACCAGCAACGTGGTAAGCGAGTTTATTACTATTCAATGACGCAATATGAAAAGATCATTTATTCTTTCATTGGTATTCTTTTACGCATTTGGCGCTTCCGCGCAGGTAAAACTACCCCGGCTGATCCGGGACAGCATGATCCTGCAACGCGATGAAAAGATCAAACTATGGGGATGGGCCGCTGCCAATGAAAAAGTAGCGATCCGCTTTAATGGAAAACAATATAAAACCAACGCCGATGATCAGGGGAATTGGTCCCTACTGTTGCCACCCACCAAAGCGGGTGGACCATACACCCTGGAGATCACCGCCAGCAATAAAATCTCCCTCCGTGAGATCCTGTTTGGTGATGTATGGTTCTGCAGCGGTCAATCGAACATGGTCCATCAAATGAATATTCACGATATCACTTACGCAAAAGATATTGCGGAAGCTGCTTATCCCCGGATCAGGCAATTCTTGATCCCCACACTTACCAGTTTGCAGGGACCGCAAAATGATCTTCCTGCCGGTGCATGGAAGGCTGCCGTAGGTGAAGAAGTCAGGCCGTTCTCTGCGGTTGCTTATTTTTTTGCCAGAAAGTTGTACGATAAGTATAAAGTGCCCATCGGCATTATCAATGCTAGCGTCGGAGGAACACCGATAGAAGCATGGATAAGCGAAGAAGGGTTTAAAGCATTTCCACTGCAAAAAGCCGTCATTGAAAAAAATAAAGACACTGCCTATCTCAGAAGTTTGACGCGGAGAAATAATCCTGGCGCGGCAAGGCCAGCGCCTCCGATTGATGAAGGAATGGCAGCCAGCCCCAAATGGTACGACCCTTCCTATTCTCCCAAAGGCTGGCGGCAGATAAATATTCCCGGTTATTGGGAAGATCAGGGAATAAGGGATCTGAATGGCATTGTATGGTATCGTCGTGAGATGGAAATCCCGGATTGTATGGCCGGTAAAGCCGCCAGGGTTTTTCTGGGCAGGATCGTGGACGCGGACGAATTCTATATCAATGGAAAACAGATAGGCAACACAACGTATCAATATCCCCAGAGAAGATACGATGTTCCTGCGGGTGTTCTTAAAGCAGGTAAGAATATTTTTGCCGTTCGCATTACCAACATCAATGGCAAGGGCGGATTTGTACCGGATAAACCTTATTGGATTTTTTCCGGTTCTGACACTGTTGATTTGAAAGGTTCATGGCAATATAAAGTGGGCGTGGCATTCCAGTCCTTCAGCAGCGGTGTTGGTACGGGCGGCATTAACGCACAGGGGCAACCGGCAGCTTTGTACAACGCCATGGTTGCTCCGGAGATCAACTACAAAATAAAAGGCTTCTGCTGGTACCAGGGGGAAGCCAATACAGGTCAGGCCAAATTATATGAAAATTTAATGACGGCACTGATCAGCGACTGGCGCAGCAAATGGGCACAGGATACACTACCATTTCTTTTTGTACAGCTACCCGGATTTATGGAATACAATTACCTCCCATCGGAAAGCAATTGGGCTGCGTTGAGAGAAGCGCAGCTTAAGTCTTTATCCATAACGAACACTGGTATGGCGGTAGCTATTGATCTTGGTGAATGGAACGACATACATCCCGATAATAAAAAAGATGTAGGCGAACGGCTTGCATTGATCGCCATGAAAAAAGCATACAATGAAAACATTATTTATTCCGGACCTATTTATCAATCATCCAGCATTGAAGGAAACAGGATCATTCTGCAGTTCTCCAATACGGGAAGCGGATTAACAACAGTCAATGGCGGACCTGTGTCTTCTTTTGCAATTGCGGGCGCAGATAAAAAATTTGTGTGGGCAAAAGCAACTATTGAAGGCGATAAAGTCATTGTATCAAACAGTGAAATTACAGAGCCGAAATTTGTTCGTTATGCATGGGCAGATAACCCGGTCGACCCGAATCTATATAATAAAGAAGGACTACCTGCTTCGCCGTTCAGAACAGACAAGGATTAAATATCAAATACACGATTATATGAAAAAACAATGGAGCCTGTTACTGGCTTTAGTCATCTCACTTTGCTGCAACGCCCAGCAAGGGATATTAGATAGCAGCCGTTATCCGCATCTTTCCAATTTCACCGCACAGGAAGATCGCGAGGACATGATGCGACAACTGGGCATAAAAAAACTAAGACCCGGCCCCAGCAGTAATCAGTCAGACCCTAACCACGCCAACGAAGATGAAATGCTGGCAAATCCATGTCCTGAGTTACCTGATGCACTCGTGTCGAAAAACGGAAGAAAAATAACTACTGGTGACTTATGGTGGAAGGTTCGCCGGCCGGAGATCGTCAACGACTTTGAAAAGGAAATGTACGGACGTATACCGGAAGGTGTCCCTAAAGTTTCCTGGACCGCAAAAATTACCGACTATGAATATGTAGGGCGTACTCCGGTTGTAGCCAAACAACTTATAGGAAAGGTTGATAATAGTGAATATCCTCTCATCAGTGTCAATATGAATGCGGTACTGGTTTTACCATTAAATGTAAAAGGTCCTGTTCCGGTTTTGATCATGTTTGGTTTTCCATCGCTTCCTGCTCCCGCACAACCATCACCTGCTGACTATGAGAAACTAAACACTGCTCTTAAAGACATGATAGTGAAGAATAATCCTGAGATGAAAGCAATTTTTGACAAGTATCCTGCTTATAATCCGCTTGCGAAGGCCCAGGGTCCAAACTTTTTTGCACCAGCTATCAACGGAGATTCACCGCCCACGGAACAACTGCTGGCCGCAGGATGGGGTTACTGTACACTTGAACCAAACAGCATACAGGCCGATAATGGTGCCGGGCTTACGCGCGGCATTATAGGTTTGGTAAATAAAAGCCAACCTCGCAAACCGGAGGACTGGGGCGCCCTGCGGGCATGGAGCTGGGGAGCGTCAAAGGTATTAGATTACTTAGAAACAGACACACTGGTTAACGCCCAAAAGATAGGTATCGAAGGCGTATCCAGGTATGGTAAGGCCGCATTGGTAACGATGGCCTTTGATCAGCGTTTTGCAGTTGCTCTCATCGGTTCTTCAGGCAAAGGAGGAGCGACATTACAGCGTCGTGTTTTCGGGGAGGCCGTAGAAAGTCTAACCACAAGCGGCGGTTATCACTGGATGGCTGGCAATTACCTCAAATATGCAACCGAAGAATCTTCATTTGGAAAGAAAACCGGTTGTGACCTTCCTATTGATTCGCATGAGTTGTTGGCTCTTTGTGCACCAAGGTCAACATTCGTCAGCTATGGCATTCCGGAAAAAGGAGATGCGAAGTGGCTGGACCAAATGGGTAGTTACAAAGCCACAGTTGCCGCAGGTTCTGTATTTAAACTTCTCGGCGTCAAAGATCTTGGAGTAAGCAATGACTATCATACTGAGAAAATGCCTGCCGTCCTAACTGGCCTGCTTGATGGTTCTTTAGCATGGAGACAGCATAACGGTGGACATACGGATGCGCCCAACTTTCAATTCTTTATACCATGGGCCAACCGGGAATTGAAGTATGAAAAAATAGTAAAATAAAAATAGCAATAGATGATACATAGCAGATCAAGGCTGTAATATCCTTAAAAATATTTCCGCTTGATCTGATTTATTAAAACAACAACCTCATTAAGAAAATAAGTGAACAGTGTTGAAAGCAACTATTTATATATAAAGGTATAAAAAATGGAAAACATGAACTTTTTACTTAAAAGACAGACTATTATAACAGTCGTTTTTATTACGCTATTTCATTTCCGAATGGAAGCCCAACTATCTTCAAATATGCCAAAGCTAGTCAAAGTACAGAATACTGTACAACTTATGGTAGAAAACAAACCTTTTTTAGTTTTCGGAGGAGAACTTGGCAATTCCAATGCTTCCAGCAATGCCTACATGAGAAGAATATGGCCTAAACTCAAACAGATGAATTTAAACACCGTTTTTGCACCGGTCTATTGGGAATTAGTTGAACCTCAAGAAGACAAGTTTGACTTTTCATCTCTGGATACATTGATAGCCAATGCGCGCCAAAACCAAATTAAATTGGTGCTCCTATGGTTCGGAGCCTGGAAAAATAGCATGTCCAGTTATGCCCCACCCTGGGTTAAAACAGCAACGGCAAGATTCCCTCGAGCACTGGATAAGAACAGCGTTCCTCAGGAGATCCTTACACCTTTTAACAAAAATAATTTAACGGCTGATGTGAAGGCTTTCGCGGCAATGATGGATCACATTAAAAGAACAGATGAAAAGGATCAGACGGTTATCACCATTCAAGTGGAAAACGAGATCGGCATGCTACCTGATGCCCGTACTTATGACAAAGAAGCAAACGATGCGTTCAGAAAACCGATACCTAAGGAACTGATCGGTTATTTAGTTCGCAATAAGCAAACACTGCTGCCTGAAACAAAGCAAATATGGGAGTCAAATGGATCAAAAACTTCGGGGAATTGGGAAGAAGTATTCGGTAAAGGACCTGCCGCTGATGAAATCTTTATGGCTTGGCATTACGCGGCATTTACTAATGAAATGGTCAAAGCAGGCAAGTCAATCTATGCATTGCCGATGTATGTCAATGCAGCACTCAACAGGCCAGGATGGCTTCCAGGCGCATATCCCAGTGCTGGACCACTTCCGCATATTCTGGATTTCTGGAAAGCTGCTGCCCCGCAGATGGACATATTTTCGCCAGATATATATTTTCCCGATTTCAAACACTGGGCTGATCTTTACACAAGAAATCAAAATCCACTATTCATTCCAGAAACTGGTTCGGGCGCAAATGCAGCAGCCAAAGCGTTATTTGCATTTGGGAACTATAACTGTCTTGGCTATTCGCCCTTTTCCATCGAATCAGCCTTTAATCCGGAGACCGATCCGATGACAAAGGTATATGATGCGCTCAGACAGGTAAGCCACTTGATAACAAAATATCAACCTTCTGGTAATGTTAAAGGTTTTCTACTGGAGAGCGATTCATCGCAAGCGGACGTTCTCTTAGGAGATTTCACATTGACCATAAAACATGAACTCAGTACACGTCGGACACCATCAGCAAGAGATACCATCCGTCCTGCAGGAGGAGTTTTAATCATTGCAGTGGCCTCAGACGAATACTATATTATTGGTACAAGTATTGTAACCACCTTCACCCCTTTGGCCAAAAACAAGAGGGCAGGACTTTTATTTGTAGATGAAGGGGTATTTGAAAATGAGCAATGGATCCCAGGCAGAAGAATGAATGGTGATCAGAACCACCAGGGGAGACATGTGAGATCGCCTCAAGGTCAATATTCAATACAACGGGTTAAGCTATACACCTATTAAATGGCATTTCTACAGCCAATACTGATAATCGAGCCGAACCTGCATAAAATACGTCTTATCATTCGAATGAAAACATGAAAGCCTTACGATATAAGATCGTAAGGCTTTCATGTTTTCATTCTCTCAATCTGAAGCCTAGCGTGATGAATAATTATATGTAAACAATTCAACAGTTAGCCTTAATTCCACCTGATAGGCTGATCAAACCATTTAAGTTGCATCATTGAATTCATTTTAAGGTCCAGCTATATAAATCGATTTACTATATTTTCAAGATACTCCTGTTTCCCACTCAGTGCTTTCGGTTCTCCTTTCTCAATCGCATAAGCTCTCAACTCCTCCAGGCTAAGCCGTCCTGCCTCAAATTCGGCTCCTTTACCCGTATCAAAGCTTGCATAACGGTCGGTTCTTATCTTTTTATAGTCGGACTTTTCCAGGATCGCTTCAGCCGTGAGCAATGCCCGGGCAAAAATATCCATTCCACCAATATGGGCGTAAAAAAGATCATTTAGATCAGTGCTGTTACGACGAATTTTTGCATCGAAGTTTATGCCGCCTCCTGCAAAACCACCAGCCTGTAAAATAATTAGCATGGCTTCGGTCAACTCATTAACGTCATTGGGAAACTGATCCGTGTCCCAGCCGTTCTGGTAATCGCCGCGGTTAGCGTCTATGCTTCCCAGCAGGCCGGCATCAGCGGCAACCTGCAACTCGTGAGTAAAAGTATGACCGGCAAGAGTAGCGTGGTTGACTTCGATATTAAGACTGAAGTCATCCAAAAGGCCATGCTGGCTCAAAAAACCTATCACTGTTTCTGAATCGTAATCGTATTGATGTTTGCTGGGCTCACAAGGTTTAGGTTCGATAAAAAACTTTCCGTTGAAACCATTCTCTCTCGCATAGTCACGTGCAGTTCGAAGAAACTGCGCCAAATGCTCCTTTTCCCTTTTCATATCAGTATTCAAAAGGCTCATATAGCCTTCGCGGCCACCCCAAAATACGTAATTTTCGCCGCCTAGTGCGATCGTGGCATCAATAGCTGCCTTTACCTGTGCCGCCCCATGTGCGAGCACATGAAAATCCGGGTTCGTAGATGCGCCATTCATGTAACGTCTGCTACTAAAAAGATTGGCGGTACCCCAAAGCAGTTTCACTCCGGTCTCCCTTTGCTTATGCTGCAAATAATCCGTTATCTCTCGAAGGCGTATCTCATTTTCAGTAATATCCGTACCATAATCAACTACATCCATATCATGGAAGCAATAAAACGGAATACCCATCTTCGTGATAAATTCGAAAGCTGCATCAGCTTTGTCCTTAGCACGCCGCAATATATCTTTGTTTTCATCCCAAGGAAAGATATGGGTGGGCTCACCGAAAGGGTCGGCGCCGCTTCCATTAAAGGAATGCCAATAAGCGCAAGCAAATCGCAAGTATTCTTTCATTGGTTTGCCAGCTACTATCTTGCTTTCGTCATACCAACGAAAACTTAAAGGATTGTCTGATTCCTTGCCTTCATATTTAATTGTTTTAATTTCTTTAAAATATTGCCGTGCTCCTGTTAAAACGTTCATTTTGAATTTTTATACGAAAATCTATTTCAATTAGGATTAAATATGCAAATGCGAATATATAAAATATTTCAATCGATTGCATTGATATTTCTGTGTTTCTATAATCTTCCTGAAAAATTCAGTTAATTAAACTGATTTATAAAACCATAATTTCAATTACTTATACGGATTTCTTTTGAAAATGTTTTTCGCTTCCCCCAAAGCCATACCTAGAAAAAGGCACTCTTAAGTAATCGGTTGCGTTCATCGTGCTCCGCCTGTAAGGCCGCAAATTTTTTGGATTATTATTTACTGGTGAAAAAATACCATGTCTATAACAATTTAAACGCTTTCCTAGTTACTCGTAGCGTCTAGGTATTAATAATCGTTTTGAGTCGATGACATTTATGTAATTCATTTAATGGCAACCACTTAACATTTAAAGTCTGAATTATAGCCACCCATCAGAATTAAACATTTGTTCTAGTTAATTGAACATTAATGACCGCCAAAATACATAAGTTGTTGCAACTTCATAACATCCAGGTGCTTGAGTTTAAATGATAGAATTTCCTATAAAATTTGAATCAAATACAAGACTTTCTATAAAATGGTATTTCATAACCTTCAAAAATAAAATCTATGAGAATTATTCTTTTGCTAATTGCAGCCGTCATGGCATCCTCATTTACCAGCAACTTATCACACCCCAATTATCAAATTGAGAGCCTTAAGAAAAAATCAAAAAAAACCGATGTAATTGTCAACTATTCTAGCACATCTATTGATTACTTTTCGATTCAGTTTTTCAATATAAGCACTAGCCAAACATTTTATTTTAGTGCAAGCCCAAACACTTCCGGAATATTGGGGACTATTCCTGAAGGATCTTACAATGTAACTTTTGGCCCCAGCGACCCACTGAAGTGGCATTCGTATGTAGTTAGTTGTGGATATTACATGGCAGCAAAAGGAACTCATGTTTTTACAAATGTACTTTATGATGACATTTGTAATTACATGATATTGTCAGACTACTAATGACTAATCCCTTCCTTACTCAATTAATTATAAATGATGGTGTTTATCAATAGATAATTCAAGATTAGAAATTGCTTTATCCTGGGCGAGGTAATTACTGTGTGCATAACATTATATTAAGGAGATTGTTATAATCTGAACAGTCTCTTTAATTTTTGGCCAAACTTAGTATAATACGCCTTAATGCCTATGCCGATTAAGTTAATGTGAAATTGCGCACCAGATCTGTCTTTAAAAATCTTCTTTTACGGTCGATAGTTCTGGTTATTGAACTTGATTTGCATGAAGCCAAAATTGTAATGAATAAATGATTGCTATGACTACTGCCCGTAGTTCACCTTCTTCTTAATTAAAAGGTATGTCAATTGGGGATCATGTAATATGAGTTCCAATTGTGAATTGACGATATCCTCCACATCATTTTTGATCTGTTCATAATTGATTCTTATGACAGAGGGCGTAACCTGCCTGATTACAGGAATTGATTTATATCCACGCTCCTCCTGTTGCAAAGCATGATGATCGTTTTGGATAGCATTATGAAAGGTTTTCAACTCTATTCTCTGGTCAGGATCATCAGCCACCATTCCGACAAATTCCCCTGAACTGAGATTCGCAATTTTAGATGCTGGGATTGCCGAATCAAGCTGTTTGGACTGACTAATTGAAGTGTCCGTTCTATTGATCGATAAACTCGTTCGATCCTGCATGATTTTACCAAACCGTTCGGAGAATTGTTTGGCCGTTTCCCCGGTGACCTGTCCGCTGATAACGTTCCCCGTAATATTCATGATCACATCCGCTTGCTCCTTGCCATAATCTTTTTTCAATTGGCTTAGATCCTGAATACCTAGGGTCGTGGCCACCTTGTTACTTCGAGCGGTCGCGATCAAACTATCCATGTTATTCAGGTAGATCGTCGGGAATTCATCAAAGACCAAACTGCATTTCAGCTTGCCTTTTTTATTGACGGTCTTGATCAAACGAGACACATATAAGGAGAGTACTGCGCCATATACTTGTTGCTTCTGCGGGTTATTGCCCAGACAAACAATCTTGGGTTCCTCCGGGTTATTAATGTCGAGGGAAAAATCACTACCGGACATGACGTAATATAGTTGAGGAGATACCAGCCGCGCCATGGAGATCTTCGCCGCCGCAATCTGACCTTCGAGTTGCTCCATCACATTATTTTCGTAGGCAGAAAAAAATGGGCCCATCAAGGCCCGGATCTCTTCCTCTAACTGAAGAATCGTAAACAGCCGATCATAGTCTACCTGCATAAGTTCAATAACGTGCGGCAGGGTGCAGAATTCCCCATCCTGGTATTTACGTAAATACCAAATGATCGCTGTGAGAAAGTTAATTGGTGACTCCACGAAAAAATCCCCTTGGCGTTGAATCCATTGACGGTTCAATCCCATTAGAATCGTTCGTGCCGATTCCGCCGCATCGGTGATATCGACCATTGTTTTTGGTTCGAGCGGATTGCACCGGTGTGATAATTTTTCAAAGTCGATGAAATAAATAGCCGGCTCTTTTTTGTAGCGGTGTTTGTATTTCAGCCAGGCATTGTAGGCGATACGCGAAAGGTCGTCGAATTTGAAGTCATAGATCAGCATTGCAAACCCTTTTTCGATATGCTGCTTGATCACGTGTTGGATCACGAAATAAGACTTACCCGATCCTGGTGACCCCAATACGAGCAGAGACCGGAATGGGTTGATGATATTGATCCAGCTTTTGCGAAGTTTTCCTTTCAGGTAATATTGCGCAGGCAGGTTGATGGAGTATTCATTCTGCAGCAGGCGTTCCTCTTGGGGAAAGGTTTCATTCTCTGTATTAAAAATATCCTGGTTGTTCAGCCGCTGGCGGATGACCCTGGACAACAAAGTCCCTCCGGTCAATGTCAGGATAAAGCCCAAGGTAGTGACCGCTATATAACAGAGGTTGCGACTGGCCGGTTCCAGCGGAGCACGTAAGGTCAAAAAACTTAAAAAATAGATCGCGAGCCCTGTTGAGATGTAAGCTGCCGCAAGTTTCGTATTTAACCCAACCGATTTTCGCCCTTTCGCTCCCATCAGGGAAATGATCAGAAAGCCCAGCGCGATCAACTTTGCGGTGATCGACTCGTCAAATAATCCCGTCGCTTGAATGTTGCGAAGCAGGTTATCTGAAATGGTAGCGGTTAACCCCCATTGTTTAAACCCGCCGTAGCAGGTATAATAATAATGAAGTCCCAACACCACGATACTCATTAAGCGGGTCATGTCCACGATCTTCCGCAATCCTCTTTCATCCTCTCCCGTCTGCATACGCTATAGGTTTAATTTTCTCTTTTTCTTTTTCCGCTTGTTCCGTTTTAAAGGGAAGGGTATATCGTCTGCTGGTAGTGTGTTAATACCCTGCTCCGGTAGACACAAGAAGTTCCTCTCCCGGATGTCTTGGTGGTTCATTTGTTCTTGCGTCCATGCCGTTGATTTTTGGGAATTGGTAATATGAGGAAGGATTGTTTCCCTGGGTGCAGGGAGATCGCATCGTTGAAGCAAAATCTTTGCGCTGTACTGATTCCCCAATTCGCTACCGTTGCAAACGCATTTCGTATGATGATCAATAAACGTGAACCCATATATGAATCCATCTCTCGTCTGGTGAATCACTGTATGGATCCGTGCGCGCTGAAGCTGCGCGATCATTCTCTCGATTGAAAGCTGTTTACTTTTCAAGAAAGCAAAATCAATCTCTGCTTTGATGCGTTGGATCCCCGGCGCTTTCAGTTTTTCATTTTTCAACATTTTCGGTTCGAGGTTGGCCAGTGTAGGTTTCATATAAAAAGCGCTGGCTTTGATCGGCGCACTGATCTTTCTACCCCGCTCATCGAGTACTTGGTAGATCAGTCCTCGTTTTTCCTGCATGGTTGTTCCTTCCGCTCCCCTATCAGCCATGACGTTGTATAAACTGAGCACCGCATTTAATTGCTCCAACGAATGATACCGGTATTGATCAATCACCACTCCTAATACATTGCTGATCGCGCGCTTTGTGGAACCTTTTCCATACGAAATTTTCCGCGCGGAGATGGATAGATCCGTTTTATGGGAAATAGCGGTGCGTTCTGCTTTCACCAAATCAAAGACCTCTTCGATTTTCTTACGAGTTGTTTCCGATTGATTCCGGCCGAGATTATGGGTGGAGATCCGGCTGCCGTCCGCTTGGATATTGGTAGTGACGATATGAATATGCGGATGACCTGCATCTTCATGTCCGTATACCAGGTAAGGTTGGTCGCCAAACCCAATTCCTTCCATATAGGCCTGCGCGATCTCTATCAGTTTGGCTTTTTCCAGGTATTCGGAGAGATCAAAATTGAGCGAGATGTGTAGCGCGTTAGTTTCTGTGACTTCATTCAGCGATGTATATTTCTCCAATAGCTTTCGCTTATCGGTAAAACCAAGCTGAGTTGCTTCTTTAAAGAAGTTCTCTGCCTGGAGCAATTCCGCTTTTCCTTGCTGTACTTTCTGCTCATTGTACTGCAGTACCCGGACTATATTTTTCCCGGTTCTTATTCGCGCAACCATTGGTCAAACAATTGATGAATAGATCGGTTGATTTCTTCCGTTTTTTGCAGGACCAACTGGCGCTGGTTTTCGGTGTGTTGCACCCACCATTTTAGCTCTGGAAATTGATCCAGGATATGGAGCTTTTTAACAGCTTGATTGTAGTTATTACCAATGGCCGACAATTCTTTTTTTAATTGCCGTAACACCATCATGCCTTCATCCATAGATTGGTCACGAGTATACACCGTCACGGGCTTTTCCAGCAATACAGATCTTATGTATTCACTGATCTTGCGCTTGGTCGTCGTTTTAAATAACCGTTCAATCTTGTGGTATTCCTCTGGCTTGAAACGCACGGTGACACGCCTGGTCAGATTGACTTTTGTTGCACTTTTTTTCATACACACTTGCCTTTCCCGAAGCGACTTTGGAGCGGAAGGGCCTACCGTTTGTCCGACAAACGTACATCTAGCTGTATGCTGACAGGCATACGCGATACCCTTGCAATAGCAGCTTCGATGCATCATTAAAAACCAACCCTATATTAATGGTACAATAGAGAGTTCTTCCATGTACTCACCATTCGCTTCGCACTATTATTAATGCATCGAATTTACATCTTGCCCCGGGGCACACCAATACCCCCGCAAATATGATTGGGGTCAGCAGGCAGGTTGCGTTGTACTTTTGAACCGTCAATTGATTAGTGAAAATGTAAACCATTGTGTATGCAAACGAAAGTGGAAGTAGCCCAGGTATTCGACACTATTTTAAGCGTTCCGGGGATGGGCGAGAAAGTCAAAGTTAGCCTGCAAACATCGCGAAAAAATCTGCTGCTCTTAAACAAGGTCATTGAACGGGGATTGAAGGGTAAAGAAGCAGATGAAAAATCGTTCAGCCTTTTATCGGGCCTACCTCCTGAAACACTGCAGGAATTAGCATTGATCGCAGAGGAACTATTAGAAAAAGCGGGACTAGTGGAAATGAATGAAAAGCTCAAAGCATTTTAAGCAGTCTGCGCCGGAAAGAAATTGCCGCCACCCATTACAGGCAGCGGCAGTTTTCAATACATTACGCCTATGATAAATTAGACCGAAAAGTCATCCGCCTCTTCATCACTACCGGTTGACAATATTTCGATAAGTGTGCTTGCTTTCAGCTTTTTTATTTTGTTTTCGATCGCTGTTAGCCGGACACTTAGTCTTTCTTTCCGCTCATTTGTTTTATCCTTCTGTGCCTGTTCAACCGTAGCCACAGGAAGACCTGCGGCCTTCGCCACTTCATACAGAAAATACCCACTTGCCTGTGCAGGTTGTTTACTTTCGGGTTTATCCATCAGGGCCAGCCGGATCATCCACGCTACCTGCTGGTCGTTCATTGATTGCAGGGCCGTATATAAAGCCTTGTTACCTGCACGCTCGTACCTTTCTTTGTTTGGGAAAAGCAGTTCATTTACCGCAGTCTCTCCGTCGAAGGATAAAGCCTGATAAACAATCAGACGAAGGGTAAGCCGGTCTGCCTCTGTCAGTTCTCCGATCTTTTCCGGCTCACTGAGGTGACTGGAAAACGTGCTGCTTCAACTCTGCTGCAAACTGCTCCAACGCACTTTCCGAAAAATGTTTGCGGTAATTAAAAGGGCTGAAATCGATCAACTCTGTTGCTACTGATAAATAGACGGCCTTTGCTAACAATACTTCCCCTAAAACAGGTGCCTTTTCCGCAGCCGTCTTACCCCTTACTTTGCTATGTTGTTTTACATTCTTTGTTGCCATAAAAGATTGCGCCCCTTGACCGGCTGCGCCCCCGGTTTTCGCTTAATAAAAATGATTACCCAATCACATCACTTTAAAAATCCCTGCTGGTTGATATTGACCAGCCACTGATTGGCAAATACAACGTGGCTGTCCTGCCAGGCCTTAATAACATTCGTTATACTGTTTCCCTCGATGCGGATACTTTCCTCATACAATCCGAAATTGTCCTGCCGGTAGAGTTGCGGGTAAACGCAGATCATATCGTACTGATCCGGCTGGCCCCGGTTATCGACTACGATAAAACATACTTCGGGATCACGCATCAGATCGCCGTTTTGTATATAAGTATGCATCATACTGTATAAATGTCCAGTACCGAAAGGAGTAACCACATCGTCCAAGATGCGTTCGAATGAAAGCGGCATAAAGGATTCCAGTTCCAGTTTAATATACTGGCGGCGGCCTTTCAGCTGGTCTAAAAGTTTACAGAAAATGCGGGTCGCTTTTGGATTGATCTTTTTCATGCTAATTTGTTTTAAAGGATTAATTATTTAACTCGTTACCGGAATGCTCCCGGCTGATCCGCTGACTGCCATATTTGTGTTTTATTTCTGCAAGTGATTTCTTACCGCCACGGGTCTTGTATTCATCGCTACGGAAATACCACGCTAGTTTTTTGTGAGCGAAAAACAACCCGGCTTCTTTTAGTTGCTTGCGAACAGAAATCGTATCCCCGGTAACCCATATCCATCCGCCTACCAATTCGATAGTAATGGCTGGCAGGTTTATGATTTTTTCAATCACGCTGCGGTATTGTTCGGAATATCTTACCTGTTCATCGGTCATTCCCGAACCCCTAGCAATATGCGCACAGGCAAAAGCGTATTCCCGGTTTATGGCTTGCATGGTGGCAGTATCACCTCCCCTGTCTGGGTGATGCTGTTTAGCTAACTTTTTATAAGTAGCTTTTACGTCCTCGATTGTTTTACAGTCTTTGAAATAGGTCATGCTAAAACCCTCCTGTTATTTATGCTCCCGGACGGTCGGGGAGTTTGGTTAATCAAAAGGGCAGGTCATCTTCAACCGGTGCAGTGGCTTTTTTCGAAGAGGTTTCACCGGTGTGCTTTCCATGTAATTTGATACTGTTCACGTGAAGATTCAGGCTGGCCTTTGCTTCGCCTTCCATGTTCTTCCATGCGTTCACGCTGATGCAGCCATTCAACTGAACCAGTGTTCCCTTGGTTAAATACTCTGCTATTCCTGAACTGATCCAGTACGAGCAATTAAAAAAAGTAGTTCGTTCTACCGGTTCGCCCTCCTTTGGCTTGTACCGATCATTGACCGCTACCGAAAAATTCACGACCTGCCGATCACTTTTAACTTTGTTTACAGTTGCGTTTGCTGTTACTCTTCCTACGATTTCCATAATTGTTGATTTAATTGTGATGAAAAAAAAAATTGCTTTGAAAAGAAAAACCGGAAAAAAGAAAGCAAGGGAAAGGCGACCGTGCAGAAGGTGGAACACCAAAAGGAACACGGAATAATTGGAGGGGACCCTCTGGGGAGGAAGCCGTTTATGCCGAACCTTTTGGTTTGCGCGGAGGAGTCGCCAAATTCGCTTTCGCCTTTTCCGGTTTTAATAGTCAAAGCAATCGAGGGTAGCTGACGCCCATCCTCGTGAGCAATTCCTTGGTCATCCGGAAGAGTTGTATAGCTATTACGGAGTTTTATGCTTCAGCTTCGAAGAAGACAAGGCGGATCCAAACATTACAAAATGAATCTGCGCGTTGCGGGGAATATTGGAGAAAAAAGTTGGCGCGCTCCGGTCGAATTGATTATTGAACTGCTGAAACGACAATTTGCGGGCAGATTTGCAAATGAGTTTGCGGGAATGAAGAAACAGTTGGTTCTGTTCCTCTTTTAATTTTATCTCATCGTCGAATACAACGATATACTTCCAATCATAGTTTTTCCAACGGATGTAATTCTCCGCAACTTTTTGTCGGGTGGTAAGCTGTGGATCACCAGCAAAAGCACGGGGTTTAACCTCTACCCAAAATGCTTCACCGGTTTGCTTATGACGGATCAGGAAGTCTGGGGTATAGCGACGAATATTTCCGCGGATATAGTCGGTCGGCAATAGCGTCTTTGGATCATAATAAACCGGAATATGCGCCCGCAGGAACTCATACTCCTGTTCGATCGAGATCGCATACTTCAGTTCAAGCAGGGAATCAAAAAGGCAACCCCAATAAATGATCTTGTGGGATACGCCGTATTTAAAGGGTTGTTTGGCAGACATAGGTGTAGTATTAGCAGTGAGTGAAGAATAGATTTCAAAACAGTGTCAACGATCCAGGTTCTGGAAGTTAAAAGCGCGGATACGGGTGATGTAACGTTTATGTTCTTTGTGGTCCATGAATGTCCGGTACTCGACACAACCTTGCACGAGCACGCGGCTGCCTTTTACCAAATTGCGCTCTGCAAACAAGGCCTGCTCTCTCCAGGCAATTACATCATGCCATTGGCTGTGCCAAGTCTTTTTACCTTGTTCATCCCTCGCAGGATAGCGGGTAAAGACGCGCAGGGCGACCCGGCGATCACCGTTTCTCATTGTACTTGCCTGCAGGTGATCTCCTACCTGGCCGATCAGTGTTATTTGATTTCCATTCATAAAGTCTGTTTTAGGTGAATGAATTTGAAGGGATTGAAGGTAGATGGGCGAGGAAAGGGCAAAAGAATTTTACCCGTTTATATACATATATAAACGTTTCTGAAACGGATAATTTGGTAATTTTAAGACGATGGAATACGGTGTTCCTTATCCAAAACAACCCTGGGAAGGCGTCTGTAAGTATTGCGGCAAAACCTTTGATACCGCGAGAGGGAGATCGGACAGGCTATTCTGCAACGAGCGCTGCAAGAACGCGTATCATAATAGTGTGCGTAACAGAGAGGACACCGAAGAATATAAGCGCGTACAGAAAATACTCATCAAGAATAGAAAGATCCTGCTGCGATTCAATAAATATCCGGAAAGAGCTGCGCTCAACCGTACATTATTTGTATCAGCAGGATTTAACTTCGACTATTATACGCATCAGCGTGATTTCAAAAAAGACGGGAATCCTTATTTTTTCTGTTATGATTATGGTTACCGGATTTTAAGTGAAGCCAAGATCAAAGTGGTAAGGGCTTTTGATCATCATAGTGACCAACCTTAACGATTGCGCAGACGGAGTATAAATAAGTGCTATAAAAAAAGCTCCGGGATAAACCCGGAGCCCGGCCGGCACTCCAACCTGTGACGTCACGGAGCAAAGGTATGTCACCCATACCCGGCGGCTATGGGTGAAAACACGGATATCAACGCTTACCCGATCAAGTTTTGCATTCTACATTATAGTTTACTATTCCACCCACCTGGTATTCGTTCGAACACCACTGCTTCGCTTTTTAGGATGCAATTTGCGGTCATGAAAAAGGCAAAGAATATTTATCTCCTGCAACGATTAGGAAAAGTGATCGCGGCAAAAGTGCCTGCAAAAATATGCAAGTGATCCGTGGCCGTGGATCGCTGATAGGACATCCATCCCATTAGCTGATCTGCAAAAACTACCAAGCGGAGAATTTGATCCCACGCTCATCGATCTTTTGCTGATCGCCAGAGCGTTTAACGTGCAACTGTCGACATTACTGGAAGGGCTTTAAAATTATTACAACAAATGCTCGTGAAATTTTTCGCGGAGGGAGGACGTGTTTCGCCTGATCCAATCCGGAAGGTTCGCCAGCGATGTGATCTCCCAGGCCCCATCCACTTCCTTCCAGTTGAATTGGAAGCGGGCGCCTTTTTCATCGGCGGTATCGACATCGTATAGCTGCGCCGAACGCTTTCTGAAGTTGAACTCGCGCAGGCGGCCTTCGATCTTGACCAGCAAAGTAAATTGAATGTTGGGCGTCACAGCAGCCATGGGATAAATTTGGGGCGGCAAAGATAGCGCAAAGCAACTTGCTTAATTTTTTTTCGTCATCCGGTATTGCTTTATATTCGCAGCATTCCATCACTGATCAACCCGCAGCGTGAGATACTGCTATGTGGTCAGGCATGTACCGGTCTCTTACTTTTACGGTCCGGCATCTTACTGTGATGCTGCGAGTTTATTCGGGCTTTACCTGTTTGTACTTCCTCTTGTCTCTCCCACCCTGATGCGCAGCTCCGCAAGATCTTCCGCTATTTATTTCTATTCACACTAACTATTTGTTTATGAATTTACCCTGCAAGGATGAACTGATCCGTGATAAAGTTGAATACCTGTTCGGGGATGAAGGACTCCGTTTTCAAAGCGCCCGATTAACGAAATTGATCGAAGCGGCTTATGTCAACGAATTTCCTGCATCGCAATCCGCTATTCTGCATCTGCTGTATACGCAAAATGAAATCTTAGACCTGATCGATATCGGGCAATTGATCTATGAAAATACGCCCACTGTCTCCAGTAACGAATCATCCAAACATATTATCAAGCAAGCCAAGTTCTTATGCAAGCGGATCGGCAACTGGGATGATTTTCCGAGCCATCTGCACCCGCATGAATGGACATGTCCCCTGGTTGTTGTTCAAGCTTTTTTTGCCAAGCATTCGGTGTATGAATGGCGAACGCTGGTGCAATGTTTATTTGAATCTGCGCTCGGAACCATGTCGATCAATGAGTCGGCGGAATCGTTCTGGGTTGGGTTGGATATTATCGAGCTATACCGGTTGCTCGATGCTGTATGGGTGTATAAAATGATTGAAGGGATTGAAATGCCGATTGATATGGCCCATTAAAATTAATTTTCTAAAAATCCTCTTATGCAATCATTCATTTTTATTCACCTGAATAAGCGATTTGTCCGGATCAATCTAACTGATATCCGTTATGTACTATCTGTTGCACATCATGTCAACATATTCACTGATCATGGTGAACTCATGCCGCATTTAAGTTTAAAACAACTGGAAGAACAACTGCCGGCGCAGTTATTTATTCGCGTCAACCGCGGTACGCTTGTGTCCCTCGACAAAATCGTCTCTTTTACAAAGGACACCGTTTACCTAAAAGAGGCGAAGTTTTCTTTTACGGATAAGTATAAAAGAGCGTTTGATGAAAAGGTGACGATCGTGCTTCACCAAGATAATTGCACGGTTAAAACACAGTAGACGGCCGTTAGGTTTCGCCTTCCGCTTTTTTTAATCATACAGCGCGGCGTTCACCTGACCTCCGGTATAACTTATAATTTCTTTTACTTCCGCTACAGGAAGATCAAACTCTGCCGCCAGTTGTTTATATGTTTTTGGGGAGGTCTGCCAGGCCCTGAAAACACGCATATCCCTGCTTGTTTCATAGAAATTGGTACCGTCACTCCTGGCACCTTTGGACTCCAAGAACATGGCGATCTCTCGTAATTCCTGACCGAGTTTCACCTGCTCTTTCCTGATTTCTTTCATTCTTTTGCGTGCTTGTCTTAGTGTCATTGAACTAAAGTAGAAAAGTTTTCTTTGATTATTCTTTGCCTTATCTGATCAGGCGTTTTTCCAGGGTCAGTATGGTTCACCACTACAATGGCCTTTTTTGAACATTCGCTTATGACAGGGCCTGGGAACGGTGTAAAAACGTGAGAATATGGGTGAAAATACGGTACTGCCGCTCTCGCTAAGTCGTTATCTTTCCTCTCATCAATGTGCCCTGTGCCGTAAACTATTATTATTTATAAAAACGACACAATATGGCACTTTTTATTGCAGTACGCCCTCACGAACAAAAGCTTTCACCCTGGAACGCCATGCTCGTCGATCGAACGCTTGACGGAATACGCAGTAAGCGTCGATACAGCAGCACTAATTCACGGGATATTCCCCGCTCTTCAGATGACAGACGAGTTGAAACGCATTCCTATATTAATAATGACACTGGCAGTGAAACCACGCTCGTGATCTTCGAACTTCCAGGTGCTGTATCTCAAAGAGAGGGTTTTCGTTAAGTATTCACTTTAAATTATTATCATGAAACGTTCAGGGATTGCGACTGCTATCATCGTAGTCGTGCTGCAACTGGCCTCAATGGAGGGGTTTTCGCAGATTTTCAAGAGCAAACAAACAAGAAGGCACAAGTCGTTCATTACGGAGGTTGACGTCTACAAAATAGATAGCAGAAAAGCCCCTATTGAAATTCTTGCCAGTGTACAACGTCCGGCAGAAAGTGCATCCAAGCCTGCTAAAACATTTTTGGATCTGGCTCCTGAAGTGCAAAAGGAATTGATCAAACGGTTAGAAGCACTGGAGGATACGGGGAGTGCCTTAATGGAGCAGTTGAAGAAAAATTTTAGCAATAAAACATCCCCGGATGCAACTGTTGAAATAATAGACCTTAGCGAAATGAAAAGACAGGTGGTCATCGGTGTCTTCAATAAAAGCCTTTATCCGGCAGACCGTATTTATCGAATTGAAGCCACTGTAAAAACATCCAGCGATGAAGTGTATTTCACCTCGTGCGATGCCGTTATTACCAAATACGAGACACTTGAGATTGCTAAGCAAACACAGACGACAAACCTGGGATTTGAAGCAGGCGGAAATGCAGGATCGACGATTGTAGCCAATTCGTCCGGTACGACCACAGATAATGCCGGATCGGAATCCGGTAACCAGTCTGGTGAAGAAAAAAACACCTCCTCGCAAAAAAATACCAGTTCAAATACAACCGGATCTACCAACAGCCGACAATCAACTACAGGACTCGGGGCAAATGCTAAGTTCAACGCCTCCCGTTCAAGAACAGAGGAAGGAAGCCTGCGGCAACGTTATGTTGCATTATCCGGCAATATACTGGAAAAGGGAGTTAAGCTTTATACGGAAAGCATAAGTGGAATCGACCTTACCGGAAATATCATTGCCGAGGTCAGTTTTAAATTTACCAATACTGTATCTGATTTCATCCACAGTTTTGATAAACTGTACAAAACCGATGGAGCACCGAATTCACCTGACGATATAGGTGTAAAATTTAAATTTGTGATCTATCCGTCTCTGACGAAGGACGTGATAATGGACGATATTACCGTCAGCGGTGTACTCCGGGCAGTGGTGTGTAATCAGCGCACGATTATAGAGGGAGATGACAAGATAGCGATGCTCGAATATACTGGCCTTAAGCCCAGTGACGGCAGTCCCGTAAAACTCATCCGTACGTCGGATGCCATTCCCAAAAAATGGGTTATCAAAAATGATGTCGCCCGGCTTCGTATACGCTCGTCTGCCGGCGACGCGGCTACCGAGGGAGTGCTTTATTTTGACAATGTACATCAGGCTAATGCTATGCTGCAATGGCTAAGAGACCTTAATGTATCCCTCAAAAATGGGAAAAATTCGATCGTACTGCAAAAAGGTAAATATTCCCTGAATTTACAAGGGGCCGATTTTTCGACTTTCCTTGGAACATGTGCTGTTACTGCTGAATAAGGCTCAATAGGCAATGCTGAGAAAAGCCAGTATCCTTTATAAATTATATCTATCATTCACACATCAACCACCGCGTATGCTATCTACTGGCCCCAATCAAACATCCTCAGTTGCTTTGACCGAGCAGTTGCAAAAAGAAATTACTGACGAGCAAAAGAAAAACCAAGCCTTGACAACTCTTATCGCCGAAAAAGCTAAAGAGTTGGACGAACTGGTAACAAAAATGACAGCCATTTCCAATGCACTTGCCGGAACAGATGGTCACCTTGAACCTTCGTCGCCTGCTATATCCTTGACGCAAACTGATCAGCAGAAACAAACAGGTAATCCACCAGCGCCCCAAAAGCCAATGAAAACACCACAGGGACTGAACAACGCCATGTTTTCGCTTAATATAGGCGCTATCGTAATTGGGCTTAAAAATTTCACTAATTTTAATCAGCCCATTTCGGCCATTTACATCTTCTTTTTTATTATGCTAAGGGTAAAAATGTACCTGGATGCGAGCTATTTTTTGGAAGATGAAACGCCTGACAATAGGCCATTTAAACCACTTGGTTACTTTCTTGCCATTCTTTCCTGGATCGCTTATTCATATAGTGGATATCAGCTATACGAACACCCTGACATAGGATATAAATTTTTTATTATCGCGCTGCTTCCTTCCACCTTGTGGATCGTGATAATTCTCCTTAAAAAAAGCAAGGATAAGTTACACAGCATCTGGCTAGTTGCTAACATTGTTTACGGGGTAGGGACATATTTACTTATTGGCACATCCGTAAACAAAATTTCGCTACAGTCCTGGATTACATTTGGAATCTTATTTATCATGTTAGCTTGGGATGCATCAATTTGCAAACCATGGCAGGCGCTTTCCTGGAAAGACTCTGCCAAAAAATTGAGTTAATTTAATAAGCGACCTGCCCGCATTGTTTTATTATCCGATCATTCTTTTTATGCGTCAATGTTTAAAGGAACAATACTATCTCATTATATGCTTTATTCTAGGCGTCTGCTGTTTGGTGTATTTCTTTACATCTAAACACTACTATCCTTATTCAAATTATTCCGATCCTCCCAGTTATGAAATATACCATCTGAGGTCCGACAAAGACACTGTTAAACACTCCAACGAACTATTGGCTTTTCTTTTTGAAAAAAGGAAAGATCATTATTCTACTACTTTAAACACCCTTAGCACCAGCATCAACCGGTTGGCTTTGCTTGTCCTTCTGGCTCTTTTATTGCTCTATTTTCAACCTGCAGATATTGAGTTGTTTGGCATAAAGATCCCTAACTTAGCCGTATATGTAGTACTTCCCGTTTGCATACTTTATTATTGGCTATTGCTCGGGTTTTCCTTATTCAATGCCATTGCCAGCCGTGAATCTCTATTTCACTTGTCCGCCAAAATTGAAAGGAGTTACTTTTCTCACCCTGATACTCGCGTCAACCTTTTACACAGCAGTAAAAATAGTTTAGAAGATATCAGTATCATTGACGCGTGGAGCAATGTATTTCTTGGCTACTATGAAGAGGATTATTCGTCCGTACTCCGGACCAAAACAGCGTTGCTAGAAAAGGCTGCTGCTGGCAATAGCGATCATTCACCGGAGAGACAAGCAAAAAAGGGGCGCTTAAGAAAAATTAATATTTGATGATATTGCCGTAACCGTTGGACTGCTGGTCATCTTTGGCGGATTACAGGCTCTTGCCATGGGATGTGCACTCTCAATGATCTTTTTTTACAAAAAACGCTTCACCGGCGACCATAAAAAGCGAATTATCACATTTGAGATTTTACTATTCGCCTATTTCTTGCTCTCTCATATTACTTTCTTTATTACCATTCCTTATTCAACACTTTATCTTTCTTCCATCTGGTTAATCGGCACATTATTTTTCTTTTTAACCATTAAACCGCTAACAAAAGCAGCCAATACCAGTCGCAACCCGGCCACGGAAGAACACATCATTTATTAAATAAAATCGCTGATTAGCGATTGTTCTAAAATGTGCCATTCAATATTTCCGTTTTTGCGGAATAGCTTCGCGAAGCCTATACAAACTGTATATCAAAGATGACAGCGAACAAAGCACGTACAATATAAATGTTATTAGCGGAACAGATTGTTCGAAGGTGTTGTTGTTCTCTTCCCAGCTTCGAAAGAAAAATATCCATAAGGAAGCATAGAGCGTAAAGACCCCAAGGACATTTAACAATGGATCGAAAAGATAACGCGACTCGCGGCGGTAGCGGACGTAGTTCACGGCGAGTATACCGATCCCGATGAATGCTAAAATGGAATGTAGTCCCCCATGTGGGAGAGCCATTAACAAATATAGCAAGTATACACCGCCAAAATGATCGCCGCTGACGAGGATCATCAGGAAGGTAAAGCAAACGATGACGGGATGCGAGATCCATTTAATGATTTTCATACACTGAGGTTTAATTACAAGGCCCCTTGCTACTACCACTTTTCCCTTCCACGTTCACTTGGCTTGCTGAAGCCATGGGATGCCCGCTTTGTTTTAATCCCTGAATCTGCAAGTATAAGCCTTGCGGTGTATTGCTCGCGGGATACATACTTCCCGGAATGTGCAATTTCGGGATCTGCAAATAAGTCGCATCTGTGGCCGCAGCATTCCATATATCCAGCGCAAAGTCAGTGCAATTGTAATGATCGATACTGTACGCGACCGTTGCATTCTCCCTGATCTTTTCCAGCGCCTGGGCCAACTGTCCCGGCGTAATATTGATCTGCATATAGGCATTATACTCGTGCTGCGCATTGTCGACCAACTTCCCCGGTGCACCATCGACCATGGCATTTGTCTGCCAACCTTGCGCCGGATATAAACCAATGTACTGCTTGACTTGCTGCGGACCATTTTGTTTTTCGACCCGGATGAAGGCATGCCCGGGCGAGCCACTCATAAAGTTAAACATTCGGGAGGGATCGCCGTCCACCGGGATATCGCTGTAAATTGCGATCGTACAAGTGGCGCCTGCATCGGGTACCTGGGTAAAACATTTCAGGTACGCATTGACATCGATCGCCGGGTCTGCATATTGCGACTCAAAATCAACCAGGATCGCATCATCGATGATGTACTGCGGGTCTGCGGGCAGGCCCTCGCCAGAGGAGCCAGGAATATTGACACTTGCATACGGATCGGATGGCGTGCCGCCGGAGCTACCACCACTGCCGCCGCCCGTACCCCCACCTCCTCCACCGCCGCCACTGCCGTACCAACCGCTGCTGCCGCCACCGCCCATGCCGTCGATCATGGCCATGATTGAAAAATAGGTTGCATAGTTCGTCACGCCCCCACCGCTGCCATAGCTACCGACGACGATGACTTCCGGCAGCTCGACGTATTCGGGAGCGGGTTGCACTTTGTCTTCTTGTGTCTGTCCGTGCCAGGCCGTTATAAAGCCATTGACAATAGCCGAGCGCGTCAACAGCTCGCCATTCAAATTCCAGATCGTGATCTCGCCGTTTGCTTTGTTATTTGCTGTTAAGTCCACATCAATGATGCGGCCTTTCAGGTCTCTGCCGCTACCATCGGAACGCAGGAGGATGAAATGATCCATTAGCGAGCTTCTTTTGAAGGGGATGCGCAGGTAGCGGGTATTGCTATCAGGCAATTTGGTGAGTAACATGCGCGAGAGATCGAGGGATTGCCACTGGGCCGCTGGCAATTGCGACTTTAATGAAGCAAATACCTGCTGGAAGTATTTGTCTGTTTCAGCAAGAGGGGTTGGCAACTTTGTTTTCCGGCAGCCTATGAAGAGGCAGCAACAGACTGCCAGGAATAGAATGTGTTTCATAGTAGAGGTTATATATGAAGATTAACGATATGCCTGGGATTTGATGACGCTTAAGCGTACTTCAGATACATCAAGGAAGGTGGCGATGTGTTTGGCCTGTACGCGCTGAATGATCTCGGGGTGGTTATCCATCATCCACTGGTACTTTTCTACGGCGGAGCGGCGACGCAAATTGATCACGAGTTTTTCCCAAAGCACATGATAGCGCTGCGTGAGCTCGCGGCCGATCCAGTTAAACTCTGGATAGTTCCGATAGATGTAATAGAGTTCGTCATAATGCACGTACCACAACTTGCTGGGTTCCAGGGCCTGGATATACTGATGGCTTTTCACACGATCATAAAAACTTTCAATCGCTACCACCATGTTTCCTTCGGGCATGAACCAGGCACTGACCTCTTCATTTGCTCTTTCATAATAGCAGCGAAGGAGACCCTGTTCAATGAAGTAAATGTGGTTACAAATATGTCCCGCCTTCAGCAAAAATTCTCTAGGTTTTAATTCCCGGATGCGAACGGTCAGTTGCAAATGCTCGCGTAGCTCCGGAGACATAGGGTATACGGAATGCAAATAATTCAAAAGCGGTTCCATAGGCAATCTTCAATAAGGTTATGGGTTCAAGTTACTTTGAAGATCGCGCGAGAACTTGTCAGATATGGTATTTGTATTTGACTTTGAAGCATTTTTTTGAGGATTATTTGACGAGGGACATGCCCATCATAGCAAAGCCGAGATCAAAGAATGGATCAAAAAGGCTAATGCAAAGTATCCAACCCACATAAAGCCACTTGTTTTCAACCAGAATGGCGATATCGCCGTATTAGAAGCGGAAGTGTCCGGAACATTTGACGGAAGTCCGGCAGCATTGAAATACCACATGGAGCTTAAAGGTGGCCTTATCCAGTCGCTGAAAGTGACAGGCTGAGCAAAGTAAAATTGACACGCTCAGCAAAACAAGGAAGCTCGAACATTTATACCTTTATCCATTAAAAAATTCGAAATGAGAAACAAGTTGTGGCTGATCTTGCCGGCTGCTTTGTCCTGCATACTGACCAGCGCTCAACCCGCTCCCTCAACGGCGTATCTGGATATCCTTAAAAAAGGGCGGGCATACGACACGATTCAGGCTGATCATTTTCCCGCATTTACCTATCAGTCTTCAGCAGATGCTGATCTGACCGAACTGCGAAACTTTTACCACCTGGATTCAGTTGCCGGTCATGGAACTGATATCAGCAGGGCCATTAACTTATTGCAATGGATGCATCTGGCAGTACCCCATGAAGACGAATATAACCTTCCTGTTCTGACTGCAAGGAACATCATCAAAACCTATAAAGAAAAACACATCGCACAAGGCTGTTATCCTTTAGCTATCGCCATGAACGAGATCTTTCTCTCGATGGGTTTTCATTCAAGGATTGTAATTTGCTTTGCCGCTAGTTTTGACAATCCCAATGGCGGGCACGTGATCAATTCGGTGTACATACCTTCTCTGCGAAAATCGCTATGGATGGATCCGCAGTTCAATGTCTTCCTGAAAGATGGAGCTGGTAATTTTCTTTCCATTGCCGAGGTCAGGGAAAATCTGATCGCAGGCAAAAAAGTCAACCTAAATAAAAACGCGAACTATCACGGAAAATCAACAACCGCAAAATATTACCTGGAAGAATTTATGACCGAGCACCTGTACCGTTTTATTTCTCCACTGGAAAGTAAATATAATGGTGAAACCAGAGCACCGGGGAAAACACAAACATACCTCGAACTGATCCCAAAGGGTGGAGCAGCCCCCTCTTTCGGAACTTTTGAAACCCATACAGACAAAAATGGCAGCGTTAAAACTTATCATACCACCAATGCTGCCCTGTTTTGGAAGACACCTTAAGAAGATAGATTATCAATTCGAATTTTATAACTTTAAATATGGCTGTACAGCAACCTTTTCCTTTTGCACAAATGATATGGACCGTTACCGAGGATGTGTTTTTCAAGGATGAGATTATCCTGGAATTCCACTCCTTTGTGCATATCATTTCAGGCGAAATGAAAGTCATACAAGCCGACCGCTCGTATACGTTTGGTGCCGGAAGTACCTTGCTTTTTCCCCGTAACCAGTTATCGGCGGTAATCAAACAGCCTAAAGACGGTCGTCCATACAAGGCTATCGTTCTGGGTCTTACTCTGGAACGATTAAAAACTTTTTACGCGAAGACTCAGCCGGACCTTAGCCAGAAGACCACTCACAAAGTGCGGATATTTGATAAGCACGCGTTATTGGAAAGTTTCTTTGCATCACTAATGCCTTATTTCGGCCTGGAAGAAAAGCTCCCGGAAAGTGTGGCCTCGCTTAAAGTTGAAGAAGCAATAGCTATTCTTCGCTTTATCGATCCCGAGACAGATAGCCTGCTGGCTGACTTTTCTGAACCCGGAAAGATCAACTTACCTGAGTTTATGGAAAAGCACTACATGTTTAATATGCCGTTAGAAAAGTTCGGTTACCTGACCGGACGAAGCTTATCTACTTTTAACAGGGATTTTAAAAAGTCATTCCGCGACACTCCACAAAAATGGCTCACTCAAAAACGACTTGAACTGGCACATTACCAGATTTCGGAAAAGCACCGAAAAGCAGTTGATGTTTACCTGGAAACCGGCTTTGAAAACCTCTCCCATTTCTCCTACGCTTTTAAAAAACATTTCGGTTATGCACCCACAGACATTTCAAATAAACACACCAAAGGGTGAACGTTTTTTTGGATAAGCAATTCAGGGATTTGGATAAGCCGGCCATACTGCTTATAATGAACTTTACATCATAAAATTTAAGATGATGATACAAGCAAAAGCATATGCGGCATTAAGCCCTGATACAAATCTGGAGCCCTGGAATTTTGAAAGACGGGAAATAGGTCCTCATGATGTGCAGATTCAAATTTTGTACTGCGGAGTCTGTCATACAGATATTCACTTTACCCGGAACGAATGGTTCCCCGGTGTTTTCCCGATGGTACCCGGCCATGAGATCGTTGGCCGAATCATCGCTACCGGCAATCATGTTCGAAAATTTAAAATCGGTGACGCTGCAGGCGTAGGTACCATGGTTGACTCTTGCAGGCATTGCGGGGATTGTACGACCGGCCATGAAAATTTCTGCCAGGAGCAAACCGTTTATACCTATGGCGGTACCGGTAAAGACGGGCAACCCACTTATGGCGGCTTCTCTGATACCATCATCGTGCATGAAGATTTTACCTTTCATATCTCTGAGAAACTAAACCTTGCTGCTACTGCCCCGCTGCTGTGTGCGGGAATAACTATGTATTCGCCACTACGTAAATGGAAAGTGGGTGCAGGGCACAAACTGGGCATTGTAGGTTTAGGTGGCCTGGGGCACATGGGGGTTAAATTTGGTTTGGCATTTGGTGCCGACGTTACCGTCATCAGTACATCCGCTGGTAAAGAAGCTGCAGCGAGAAAACTGGGGGCTCATCATTTTGTGGTATCCAAAGATGAAGAGCAGATGAAGTCTGTTTTCCATTCTTTTGATTTTATCATCGATACCGTTTCAGCAGACCATGACATTAACCCTTATATCGGGCTATTAAAAACCAATGGTGCCTACATTAATGTTGGTCTGGCGGCAAAACCCTGGGAGATCTCCTCCTTTTCACTGGCGATCGGCAATAAAACTGTCACCGGCTCAGGTTCAGGCGGCTTAAAAGAAACCCAGGAGATGCTTGATTTTTGCGCAGATCAGAACATTGTTTCAGATATTGAAATGATTGATATGAAAGACATCAATAACGCGTTTGATCGAATGGAAAAAGGTGACGTACGGTACAGGTTTGTAATAGATATGGCAACTCTTTAACTGGAAATGATTATGAAATTTGGATTTATCGGCGTAGGATTAATTGGCGAAGTACTTGTCAGAAAAATTAAAGCCGCGGGCCATCAGGTGAAAATCGCCAATTCACGTGGTCCGCAAACCCTGCAAACATTTGCAGCTGAAATTGGCGCAACCGCTGTTACTGTTGAAGAAGCAGTGCAGGATGTAGATATTGTTTTTTTAGTAATTCCCCAAAAAAACGTTGCTGACTTGCCAAAGCACTTGTTTAAGAAAGTGAAAAAAGGCACCATCGTTGTTGATGTTGGCAATTACTACCCTTTACGTGATGGTGTCATCGATGCAATGGAAAATGGGATGGTTGAAAGCGAGTGGGTAGAAAAGCAAATAGGCTATCCCATTGTTAAAGTATTTAATTCGATCAACTGGCGGGCATTAGACGCGTTATCATTACCAAAAGGGACTGCCGGAAGAATTGCCTTGCCCATTTCAGGTGATGATGCCCATGCAAAAGAAGTGATCTCAAAACTTATCGATCAAATCGGTTATGATCCTTATGATGCGGGAAAGATAGCCGACTCCTGGAGACATCAGCCAGGCTCGCCTGTCTACTGCACCAACGTAACCCGTGAAGAATTGACCACATGGCTTCCCAAAGTTGACCGTTCTTCCCTGCCTGAAAGGCGAAACCTTGGCGTCAAATTGCATCTTGAATTATTGGAACAGGATATAGAGAAAAATGTTAAGTCTTATGGCCAGGCGATGAGAAATGCGCTTTTAAAAGAAAGAATTTAACAGACCTTAACGCAAGGTAATGAAAGCAGAAAACAACGGTAATACACGAAGAGCCTTTGTGCGGAAGGCAGCGATAGCAGGGGCAGGCATAGGCGCAGGATTGGTTACAGGTTCGGCATTAAACAAAACCCAATGACAGAAGAATATCTTAAAAAATTAAGTGCGAACGTTCAATATTTATTGGACCGAATGGAGATCCAGGACAAAATTTTGCTTTATGCATTAGGTCAGGACCATCACCAGCCTGGAGCCGAAAACAAGAACATCCTGGAAGAATGGAGCCAGATATTTGTGAATGACGTAAAGTTTGATTGCACAGATGTCGGTTTGAAAGTTTTTGATCTGTATGAATATGCAGAGCTGATGCGTGGCAAAGACTTAACGGGTGGTGGCCTGGAATTACCATTTAAAAGTTGGGCACATCTGGAACACCAAACCAAAGTGGAGATCGATGGGGATAAGGCAAACAGCATTTCCCTGCACATCCATACCCATGTGACAAAAGACAACAAAGGAAATACATTCGCTGTTGGTTATTGGTATGATCAGTGGAAAAGGACAGATAAAGGCTGGCGAATTATTGAAAGGCGCTTAAAACAATTGTACTTCAACACCTTCCCGCTGGTTGATAATCCAGTCATCGTCGGGCTGGAGGTATAAACCTATTAACTATGTATTCAGCAAACGACAAATCCAGAAGAAAATTCATCAGGCAAACAACGCTGACAAGTGCAGCACTGATGCTGGCCGGGCCTGCGGATCTGTTCGCGGCCACAAGTAATGCCGAATTGCCACTTAATACCAGGTCAAGAGGGTATGCCGCAAAAGACAGTTCCGGCATGCTAAGCCCCTGGGAATTTGAACGCCGACCTGTTGGTGATCATGATATCCTGATCGATATTAAATATGCCAGTATTTGTCATTCTGATATTCACCAGATCAGGGGAGACTGGGGAGCACAGCAATATCCGCAGGTACCTGGTCACGAAATAAGCGGTATCGTTGCCGCTGTTGGCAAAAAAGTCAGCAAGTTCAAAGTCGGTGACCGCGCAGGCGTTGGCTGCCTGGTGGACAGCTGCATGGAATGCGATAGTTGCCAGCACGGCGAAGAGCAACACTGCGATAATGGTAAGACAATTTTTACTTATGGCTACCCGGAAAAATCTTCACCAACAGGTATTAGTCAGGGCGGTTATTCCAATAATATCGTCATTAAGGAACATTTTGCCATTCACATCCCCGATCACATCAGTTTCCAACAGGCGGCGCCATTGCTTTGTGCAGGTATCACTACCTATTCCCCTCTTATTAAAGAAAATATTAAGAAAGGCTACAAAGTAGGCGTGGCTGGTATTGGAGGGTTAGGGCATATGGCTATTAAAATCGCCGCTTCAAAAGGGGCCGATGTTTACGCCTTTACCACTTCACCTGATAAGGTAGAGGATATCCTTGCTTTCGGAGCAAAAGAAGCAATCGTTGTTGACGATCCTGCAAAATTAAAAGCATATAACGGCAAACTGGACTACATGATCTCCACTATCCCGGCAGCGCATGACCTTGGAGCTTATCTAACCACAGTAAAACCAAAAGGCACCTTTACCCAGGTTGGTATGCCCAACAGCTTTGAAGTAACACTTAGCATCCTTGCTCTGGCGAGTTCTCAGATCAACCTGAATTCATCCATGTGCGGTGGCATACCTGAGACACAGGAAATGATCAACTATTGTGCAGACCATAAGCTCTTTCCGCAGGTGGAGGTGATCAAAGCAGAGGCTATCAACGATGCCTGGAAGAAGGTCGTAAATAAACAGTCCCGTTACCGCTATGTCATTGATGCGGCAACATTCTAAATATTTTTCCAGTTTATCTTTATCAAACCATTCCCATATGAAAAAGTCATTCACAGCTCCCTATATGATCCGGTCCATATCAGAATGGCACCAATTGTTTGATCTGCCTAAGCCTCTTCATCCTTTGATTAGTGTTGTAGATGTGAGTTTGCTTAACCACCGGAACGCTGAAGTTTGGAAACATTACGCCCAGGATTTTTATAGTATTGCCTTAAAGGTTGGGCATAACTGTAAATTGATATACGGACAAAAGGACTACGATTTTAACGAGGGCTCTATGCAATTTAACGAGCCGGGGCAAGTTTTTAAAATTCTTGAAACCAATAATAACCCGGTATCGGGTAGTGTCCTGCTGTTTAAATCCGACCTGGTGAGAAATTATCCTTTAGGGAAGATCATCAGGGAATACGGCTTTTTTTCTTATGCCCTTTCAGAAGCCCTGCACCTTTCCGATAGTGAAAAGGCCATTGTATTGTCCCTGATGCAACAAATTCAGAATGAACTAAAGTGCAATATTGATAATTTCAGCCAGGATATTATTGTTTCGCACATTGAATTACTGCTGAATTATGCCAACCGTTTTTATAACCGGCAGTTTATTACGCGTAAAACGGATAATAATAACCTGCTTAGCAAATTAGACGAGCTGTTAACTTTTTTACTCAACGATGATCAACTTTCGATAACCGGTATACCTACCGTACAAGCTATAGCGCAGGAGTTAAATGTTTCACCCAATTATCTTAGTGATATGCTGCGTATGCTCACCGGCCTGACTACCCAGCAGCATATTCATGGCAAGCTAATCGAGAGAGCAAAAGTATTGCTGACCACTACCCCATTATCTGTTAGCGAGATCGCATACAGGCTGGGTTTTGAATACCCGCAATCTTTTAATAAACTCTTCAAGAATAAAACGAGCGTTTCCCCTTCAGCATTCCGGCATTCCTTTAACTGACACGTAAAACAAAGCAAAATTGACTTTTAAAACAAAACTGCCCTCTCAATAAGCAACTACTTTTATGCTCTAATATTAAAGAAATGAGAGCAATAGTTTTAAAAGAGATCGGAGCACCCGAGAACCTGGTATTGGCAGATGTACCAGTACCACAAATACTGGATAACGAAGTATTGATACAGGTAAAAGCAATCAGCATAAATCCTGTTGATGCCTTTGTAAGGAGAACAAAAGAAGCTTTGGATTGGGTCTACACTTACAAGGGAACGGAAGAACATATCATCCTGGGTTGGGATGTTGCAGGCGTAGTAACTGAAACCGGGAGTGCCGTGACCAAATTTAAAAAAGGCGACGAGGTATTCGGCAACTTTAAATTTATCGGACAGGCAAACGCTTATGCCGAATATGTTGCCGCACCAGAAAATGAAGTGGTACTGAAGCCCGCTAACGTAAGTTTCGAAGCGGCTGCCGGGGCGACGATGGCAGCAATGACCGCCTGGGTATCGCTGGTCAATGTTGGAGAGATCATGAAAGGTGATAAGGTAATCATTCACGGTGCCTCAGGTGGTGTCGGTCATTATGCTGTACAATTCGCCAAGCATTTTGGGGCTTATGTGATCGGTGTCGCCTCAGGCGCAAACCGTGACTTTGTATTGGGACTCGGAGCAGACGAATTTATCGATTACCAAACCCAGCGTTTTGAAGAAATTGTTACCGATGCTGATTTGGTGCACGATGCTGTATGGAGCGACGATGATAAGCACCTTGAACGCTCTTTAAAAGCCTTAAAGCCGGGCGGAAGGTTATTAAGCCTGGTAATCTATCCAACTAAGGAATTTATCGAACAGGCAAAAGCCGAAAAGGATGTAGCCCTACTTCGGGTTAATGTAAGCCCCAGCCCCTCTTATGAGAAAGACCTTGAGTATATCGCCCGGTTACTTTCTTCGGGTGAAGTAAAGACCCATATCTCCCACACCTTTCCATTGGAGGATATGCATAAAGCCCATGCGATTATCCAAACAAAAAACGCCGTGGGGAAAATCATTGTCACACCTTAAAACTACCAAATGTCAGTTCAATCAATTGTGCGTCTTAACGCAGCCGCCACGGTCAATCCGCGGGACTGGGAACTATTCAAGCAAATGGTTGCAGAGACTAAGGCCATTGTGGCAAGTGAGGGACCTGACCATGTTTTGACCCATGAATGTTACTTTA
Organism: Sphingobacteriales bacterium 44-61; assembly: GCA_001898405.1. Taxonomy (GTDB): domain Bacteria; phylum Bacteroidota; class Bacteroidia; order Chitinophagales; family Chitinophagaceae; genus Terrimonas_A. The sequence goes on along the minus strand of MKTW01000011.1, from coordinate 256,590 downwards.
ACCCCGAAACTTACCAGTGCCTGATCGTTGAAGCTTATGCAAGCGAAGAATCATTTCTACATCATCTGGAACAGATCAGGCCGCTGTCTGAAAAGTATCAGGTGGACTGGAAAATTGATCGTTTGGAGCTGCTTGGGCCGTATTCACCCAATGTAGTGGAAGCAATGGCGCAGGGTGTAGCCCCGGCAACATTTTCTTTATATCAACAATCACTGCAGAAATAAAGATCAACATCCGTTTTTGTCAGGGTTATTTTTGGCTGTTCCACGCTCTAAAAAGCCTATCCAAAAAACCCAAAAACTTGAACAAATTTTGTAAAATTTACCGTTTGAGGCTACCCAACCGGAATTTATTGGTGGCTTTTCACGCGATCATAAAAACTCTCAATCGCCACCACCATGTTCCCCTCGGGCATGAACCAGGCACTGACCTCTTCATTTGCTCTTTCATAATAGCAGCGAAGGAGACCCTGCTCAATGAAGCAAATGTGGTTACAAATATGTCCCGCCTTCTGTAAATATTCCCTGGGCTTTAATTCCCGGATGCAAACGGTCATCTGTAAGTGCTCTCTCAATTTCGCAGACATAGGGTGTACGGAATGCAGGCAATTCAGTAGCAGTTCCATAAGCGATCTTTGGTAAGGTTAAGTTCAAGTTACCTTAGTGATCGCGCGGGGATTTGACAGATCTAGTATTTGTGTTTGACCTTTGAGATTTTTTTACGAAAAGAATGCTATCCCGTGTTTACACGTACTCCTATTGGAGCATTGTGTAAATACGGCGCAGGGGGCGATGTTTCTTATTAAAAAACAAAGGCTGCGTTTGCTGCGCAGCCTTGATTGTGACAGGCCAGGGATTCGAACCCCGCATCCCTCCTATATGGATCAACCCTGGTGGTTTACTAAAAATTCAACTGGATGCACCTGTCGGGAGCGATGGCCTGCCCTCCAAATTGAATAATCAATTGACTCATATTCGTTAACAATAGTCCAACGAAAACGTGTACACTGATTTTGATAATGAGTTCTTTCATACTTTGAAGTTTAATTGTTTGAAGATTAAAAATGGTTTCTGTCAGAAGCACCCCACCAATTTCCAGTAAATGCCATGATTCCAAATAACTGATCCATTCAGATTCTTAATACATGTGAATCGCAGGGGACACAAAAATAAGCATCATCGTCGATTTACGGAATTTCGTCCTGAAATACTGAGAAGCCTATGGCGCTCAATGATGTTCATGAGGCGACCTCTGCAGGAATTGATTTGTTGGAACGATGGCAATATCCCGTTGCATCGTCAGTTCTTTTTTATGCAGGAGATCCCAGGCATATGTTCGAGCAATGAATTCTCCCTCGCAGCATAACGAGAAAGGAATGATCATTTTGATCATATTAAATAGCTCGACATACCCGTACAAAAGACCGTTACCAGGATCGCCGCTTAAATGAAGAATATGAGAAACCTCTTCTTTAAAAGGTGAATGAACTGAGTGAGGTGTCGGATGGCAATGGTATAAAGTAAGATCCGATAGTCCTTTGACAAATTCCAAGACAGATAGGCAACACGAAGGTTATGCATAAGATAAAAATTCAGCAGCATCTTGGAGTGAAGCGCTTCTAGCAAGAGCTGATCCCGCAAGTACGCAAAGGCTATACTACTTAATATTGCCTCTTTCCTTGAGTTAATCCATGAGTTCTACCTATCTCGCATCATCATTAGTGTGACAATCAAGGATTAATCCTTCTCAGTTCGAATCGGTACCAGATGATCATTCGATAATTTAAAGAGAGCTTGAGGTATGTGGAAGGCCGGATTATTTCCAGCTTCGTGTACCTGAAGATCCTAGTTATTTCAGGTGTCCCTCCCTTCGGTATCTTACTTTGGGCTCCTTTTCAACGGAAAAATCTCCAATTGCTTTCCTTTGAAAAGGTTGTGTTGATCCGTCCTAAAGAGTATCTGCATTTGTAAGAGAATCGGACGAAGGTTCTAGGTAAAATCGTTCTACTCCATCGGCAAATTCATTTTACTGTATTTCGCATCTTATCACAGATCTCATTTACGGACCACTCAAGAGCAGTTAAAATATCTCTAGGCATTTCAATATGCCGGATGATGATATCCATAAAATTGTTGACGAGATTTGGTAGTTCTTCAAACGAGGTGAATTGCTGTATAAAATGTTTACGGTAGATCTTTCTGGTCTTTGTATCTCGGGATTAAGAAGGCCGGACGACTTCGTTGCTGAGAAAAAATCTCTTACAGTTGCAGATGCAGGTGGTTATAGTTATAGTCAATTTGAAAACCTTTTGCTCTTAGGTCAGCAATCATAGCAATAATTCCCACATCCCATTTGCGAATGCTTTTTCAACGTTGAAAAGTCAAGAATTAAACGGTCGGTCTGTCCTCTAAGATTCCATTGATTGAGTGCAGCACCGAAATCAGGTAGTACACCTGCGGAGACCCTCACAGGAAATTCAATAGCGTACCTATAGCTATTAGAGATTGTAAATTTATGGTTGCCAGATTTTTGCAAATTAACTTCCAAGCAAACCAGACTCATTTATGAGGCAGCAATGGACTTTCCTGGGCATTGATATTTTTATCATTTATTTCTTGAGTAGCTATACAGGTTATATCCAAAATATGTGTAATTTATTTGAAATATACGCTTAGGATAAATAAATTCAAAATTTCATTTAAACACTGACGCTGGACGTATCGATGAGCTATCGATATCGAGTATCCTATTCCTTTCTGAACATGGATTTAAAGGCCCTTATTGGGCTGTCCGCCGATTACATCATGGTAGGGGGCGCAAGGTTGGCAAACGTGCAGGTATTTTCTGTGAAAGGATAGAGTTGATTATTCCGGGAAAAGGACATCGATGCCAAAAATAAAGCCAGAATTTAAGGGCTGAACCTGGCAAAATTATATAATACACTAGGTGTTCTGTTTGAAGATCCGGTTGATTGTCTTTGGGGTCCGTCTCTCGTAAAATTAAATGGAAAAGGAAGTTTTGTTAAAAAGAAATAGTATGAAGGCTAAATCACTACTACTCATTATAGCGACAATTGTGATCGTTACAATCCATATTTGCCTGTTCATTTTCCAGAAAAAGAAACTGGAAAACAATATTATACCATCCTCTTCAGGCAACAATTTATCAGAGGTGGTTATAAAAGAACCCGACGTAACAAGTGGTGGTGATCCTGAAACAGATCATCGCCATCAGATATATTTGATAGAAGAGGATAGCACTATTTCACGTTATGATCACCCCCGTATGCCCAATATGGAGTCAAACATAGTCATTTCATTTAAAGGCAAAATATTTGTTTCGCCAGGAGAGATTAATGAATATCATTTTAACTCTTCCGTCAATTTTAATGAGTGTACTTTTATTCCAATAGATGAATACATCAGTAGTGTTGACAAAGACGAGAGTAACACGGATCTTCAATCAGTGACAGATGTCGATATGTTAGAAGTTAAAAATAATAAAGAAAATTACGAACAATTCCGTTTTTCAAATTTAACCTGTAAAGGCTTTCTTCAATTCAGTGATAACAAATTCCAATCAGATATAAATTTAGATCATTGTCATTTTCTAAAATTCGTTTTTTTTGAAAATAATACGTTCAAAAAAACATCTCTGAATTTTATGAAAAACCGATTTGAAAATGGAGTAAAAATATCCGGGAAATCAATGTATTTTTTCTCACAGGAATTAGATTCTCTATCATCGATAAGCTTTAGCAACGATACTATCTATGGAAGATTAGATTTATCAAACTTAAGCAACGAAGTTCTGGTGAGTTTTTCCAATTCTTTCATTGATACACTAGACCTCTCATTTGTAAATAGCGACTCTGGCATAGACCTCAGATATTCAAGTCTGGATTTCTCCAAACAAAAGAGAAGCTGGGCTAACAATCCGTTGTTAAACTTCTTTCTATCACCGTATATAAACCCATACAAAGAGCATATAACTTACTTAAACTTGATAGGTACTAATATTTCAATGATCGATTTAGATTATACAAACTTCAGGGTCTACTTTCCTAAAACATCTTCTGCAAACGAACGAAGCGCTGTATACCAAGGTTTGTTAACCAAATACAGGAACAATGGCGAAATGGAAAATTACAAGAAGGCAGATGTGGAATACCATAATGAGCAGGGAGGAGTGTTTAATTTTGTAAGTTGGCTGTGGTGGAATTATGGGTATAGCAAATGGCTTGTATTTGTATGGTCTCTCTTTTTCCTTTCACTATTTAGCATCATAAACTATAGAAAAATAGATTTCATTCTTGAGTCTTATAAAATCAGGAGCGTTGAGAATTGGTTGCGAGCAAAATATAATGGAGATTCGTACCGTGGCAGATATGCTTTTATAGCGAGCTTCTTATACACAGGCGCTATATTTTTCAGCGTTAAACTAGATTTTGAGAAGTTTGAGTTTAGTAAACTTAACTACTCTTTTTTTATTTTGTTCCAGTTCTTACTTGGACTTGTCTGCACAGGTTTCATTGTTAGTATTATAGTAAGTAAATAAAAGGTCCTACCCTTTATCCTTTAGCTCGCTATTATGCAGTAGGATTGAAAATTTCAGTGAACCTGAAAATAGAAAATCGATAAAAATATGGCGAACTGGGTCTTAGTAAGTTCGATTACTTTTATATCGGTGCGGCAGCGGGACAACAGCGGAGCTAAGGATGAGAATAACACGGTTTTTTAGTACATTCATGTATGAAGCCAGCTAATCAGGAAGAAAAGATGCTATACGCACGAATGGGTGAAGCCATCTGCAAAATCCAGGTACTCGAACAGGCATTAAGTCATTGTTTAACCGTGAAACTGAATCCCGATGTGGACGAAAGGGATGCAAACGTCTTTCTGTCCAGACAGCAAAGTCTGACGTTTGGAATGGTGGTCAAACTGGCCGCCAAAGAGGGTGCTTATTCGGATAAAATACAAAAAGCCCTGGAAGAATTATTAGCCGAGCGCAATTGGTTAGTGCATCACGCCATGCTGGATAGTCAGCAAGGAAACAGCATTGTCGTAACGGAACCAATACTTCAAAGGATTAAATCCATCGCAAGCAAAGCTGAAAAATTTCAGCTTATACTAGAATGGGACCTGGTTGAATTCGCCCAATCGAAAGGTCGTAATATATCTAAGATGATCGAGGTTTTAAAACGGGAGAAAGGCGAGAAATCTGTGGAATTTCAATGGTTATTTAGTTAACCAATATGACAGAAAGGAAAACAGTCACGATCTTTTACTCCTGGCAATCAGATTTGCCAATGGACGAAAACCAGAAAGCGATTCGCAACGCGATTAAAAAGGCCGCTTTGGTGATAGAAGAAAAAGAGGATAATGTCCACATCGTTGTGGATGAAGCAACCAGAAATAGTCCAGGAAGCCCGGAAATACCGGCGACCATCTTTGCAAAGATTACAGAGACAGATATTTTTGTAGCGGATATTACGACTATTAACTCCGAAAAAGAATGCACCAGGAAAACTCCCAACCCCAACGTGTTAATTGAATTAGGGTACGCAGCCGCAACAGTTGGTTGGGACCGCGTGTTGATGGTATACAATAAGAAGTATGGTAGTTTCCCTACCGATCTCCCGTTTGATTTGGACAAACGACGGGTCATTCCTTTTCAAGTAGATGGCAAAAACGATTCCAGCGGGAAGGGAAATCTGGCAGCAGGAATACAGGCAGGACTATCTAACATTCTGACAACAAATCCTCCGAAAAAGAGAATGCTATCATCATCGGCCGAGCAGCGAAAAACACACGATACGCAAATTTTGATCCGATTGTTTGGCTCAATGGACCTGGAATCCATGGATACCTTCATTGCGGAATTGCCAGATCGGATTCATAACAGTATCTTCAGCTTTGCCGGATACTTGCACGAAGTGACAGAACCTTCATCATTTCATATTTACGATCCCACCTTAAGAGATCTCGTCAACAAGTTCGATGATGCCTGGCGGGCGACACTTAGTCATGGCGGCCATTATTTCGGATCGAGCAGAGGGTATGTCTCGTTTGCCTTGGACAGGGCGGCGGATTTATTCTTCAATAAAAATGATGAAAAGGTGTATAATCAGATTACAAAGCAAGCAACAAAATTGAAGAAATGTCTCAAGGAATTAGTACGCCATGTTCGGGAAAATTATGAAGAAGTGGATATTCAAGCGCTGAGTGTCGAAGCAGTGAAAAGAATTGTAAGAGAGGCATAGTCTAAAGTCAAAAATCATTGTTTGATACCCTTCTGGGGGGCTATCATAACTGCCAAATCCTTCTATGAATTTTTGTTCGGCACATTTTGGAAAAATTTGCCCGGTCTGACAATCACCGATCTCAAAGCATATCTTCTACAGGCGAGGGCAGCAACAAATTAACTGCAGCTAAAATCAATACAAGTCGCAGATGATTTGAACGCCAAATTCCCAGGTATTCAATGATCGGCGACGGCTTTTTTGAACTCAAGGGACAGTTGCCCACTGAGTTTTGGGTTCAATTTCCTATTTTAGTAGAACATGCCAACCAAATCTGATTCTATGTTCGGAAAGTTGTTCTCACCCAAGAAATTCAAAAGTCCTACCGGTGTTTTCAAAGCGGAGAAGGAGAGTTTGATTCCGATAGACGTAATGCCGGGCAATGGTTCCATCAATGCGCTGGTCTTGTCATTGGGATATCCTACCAACCACCTTCATACAGTATTTACCTTTGATGCGCCCAAAATACAAAGCCTAAGCGTGAAGATGTTTACCCAAGAATTGGTAATGGTGCAATTGAAAGAGTGCGAAATGGAGATTTCAAAAGACGATGTAGAAAAAACAATAAATAGCATCGACTGGCGTTGGGAATATTCCAGTTTGAATGTAGAAGATATATTAGAGACCGGGATCAACGAGAAAAATCTTAGCCTTGACATTCTCCGTCCGGTGATGCTATTATCTAAAGAAGGGGAAAATCTATACAAATCCTCACAGTTTCACGTATACCTCCAGTTTGAAAATGATATCTTAAAAAGTTTCACTTCTGCAGATCTGGAAAATGCTTCTACGAAGTGGCTAAAAGGGATTAATCCGCAAATGGTGCAGCATATGCTGGAGGAAGCTCTTAAATTCCAGGACGCGGAGTTCAGTGCAAAGGATGAAGTGAATAAACAAACGGATGCCTTACGCAACTTACCGGATGGTATAAATAATCCCTATCTCGATTTGCACCGTTCTTCTGCCGGCAACATTAGCTTTTTCAATATCCTCATTACACACTATAAGATACCCTGCAGTATCGACGGCTTCAAATTGATGAATAAAGGCAGGTATCAACATACAGGAAATGACATCTACAAAGTCGGTCATTTTATCTATGCGTTTGACGAACATGGACAATTGGATAACAGTACCCAAATTGGTTGATGAACACTCGTTGCTCAAAGCAGTCAATAAAAAGACAACTAAAAATTAACATGCGGAACTGATCGCACCCAGACAAACCGTTTTGAAATGCAAACATGTGTAAATTTCGCTTGCTAAAATCTACTGCATGGAATCTCATTTACAAATTCCGGAATTGTTAGATCATGAGCGTTTATGGCTCGAAACCATATATGAGATATTGAAGCGAGGTAAAAGACCCAATTCCAGGGAAATACGAGCAAGACGTTTTAACGAACTTCCTACCTCGTTTCGTCATGAGGCGATTAGTCAAAGCCTGCTATCGGCTGGAGGTGAGCGGATTACCCTGCTTGGAATTGCAGCGATAGAACGAAATAAATCTATATTGTCAAAGGCAGATAAAGTGATTCTGACGACCCGAGATATACTACTTCAGCGTCCAACATCTGAGCAAATCGAAACGATTGAAATAGCCGCAAACGCAGAATTGCCAGTGGAAGAAGTCGGTATGATCCTTGAATTAATATATACTTATGGTCGGTTTTACCGGGGATCAGGAAGAAAGTTGGACTCATCCTTCATAACGGACATTTCAATAGAGGAGTTTAATTTTAATCAATACATGGATTTCATTTCCATCGAACCTCTCGTATTGCGTCATTTAGCACTTTGCCAGATGGAAAATGAAAACAGGAATCAGGAAGAAATCCTCCATAATAGTCCTAAGAACAAAGAATTCACCACAGCCAGACAAGTACTCGCCATGACATTCTTATTGAAAAGATGCGGCATTAATCCCATAGATAATCCGACGCCTGTTGCTAAGCTGATTCAATTCCTCACAAATAGGGAAGCCAATGCGAAAAGAATACAGAATACGACAATCTATAAGTTGGTCACCAAACCCTTTAGAGAAAATGAAACAACGCTCCTGAAAGATCTACATTTTATCAGAAACTATTTCCAGGACATCGGAATACCGGAAATTGTGGTAGACATAGATAGGGAAATTGCGCAAAGTGAAAAAAGTGGGTAGCCCTACACCGTACCCACCGTGTCTTTCCAGCCTTACCTTGCTGTAAATTGACAGTCAATGAACCGGCGAAAAACAAAAGTCAGATTGAAAATATTCACTATCCTTGTGATTGAATGCGAAAATCTGAGTATAAGGGAGATACTACAGCTAATTGTGGCATTACTGGCCATCGGCATTATATTCCTTTTGTTAGTCAAATAATCAAAATTCAAATTACCCCGGTTCTATTCATATCCCAATGAAAAAACGGAACAAGGCAAACTATAACCTGTGCCCTTTGGAAATGTCGAACTTACGGACTTTTTGATTGATCAATCCAAAAGTCCGTAAACGGATCTCCGACTGGTTCAAGAGGGTGTTGGCCGACGGGAAATTGCTACAAACCAAATTTGCCCGAAAGCAACTGCTGAGGAAGGAGCATCAAAATATTCCTTCTACTTATTCATATTATTGTTGGAACTCTTGCCGTAAAAACAAATGTGTTGCAAAACTTTGTCCGCCTTTTACCTGCATCCGCCTCTCAGTTCGGCTAACCCAATCCAACTGAACATCGCTGTTCTCAGTAAAGGGAAAGTCAACATTACTACTCCTTTGGTCTATATACCAGTATCCCATGCCCTGATCAAAACGGACATCCAATCGCCTGCCGTTGTCGAATTCGAAACTTAGTATACGGGCATGACTCACGCTTCGTTTATCCCGTACCATGTTAATGGTAGTGTCTGCAAAATTCCCTAGCTTTTCGATCAGTGCAATAAAAAAATCTTCCCTATTCTGCTCTTCTCCAGGATGCCAATTCTTATTCACTGTTCTGAATTGATCGATCCGATGCGTGAGTTCTACATCAAGAGTATTCAACACAAAGGAACACGCTACACTTTTTTCAAATGGTATTGCCGAAAGAATTCGGGTCAACAGTATTATGGAAGAAGGGTTCGTCAGATAGCGATCAGTGTAGGTGACGCTGCGGAGAGTGGCGTTTCGGTTATGCGTGATGATTGGAGCTGCCGTCTGTTCCAACAAGCCCCAGAATCGTTGCCCAAATGTCATCAGGCTGCCGTCAATGTCCCTGTTTAAATCAATTTGCAGATGGTTCAAAGATTCCGACACCAGCAAACTTTCTCTTTGCATTAGATCTCCTTCAGGTTTGCCATGCTGAATATTTCCTTTTACAAGGGTCGTCAATGCCGTCTCACCCCAATTTTGATCAAAATTCCCCGCAGACGGATCAGTAACCACGAATGCTAATGTCGATTTTTCATTACTTAGTGTTGCTAGAATTATTCCCCGACTCAATTCATTCACTTGTTTGGTTATGACTATTTCCGACTTGTCGTTGAAGTACGTCAGTAAATCCAGTCGTTGTTCAACAGTTAACTGATCTGCCGAGGATGCTGGTAGGATGATCCGTATTTTATTGAACTGCAGATTGGACAGATATGCTTTTATTGTAGATCCGCCAATATCCCAGTTCTGGGGATCACCATATACGAACAGGTTTAATTCCGAAAAATCCCTGGTGGAAAATAATAGCTCACGGAAAAGTGAGTAGTTGCAGGACTGAGTTGATGGACCTAATATCCGGTCGCCTTCTGCAAGATCGAGCTTGGCAAGTTGCGCATCATTTAAAAATTCTAGCGCTACATTCCGATCTAACCATTCTGCCACGTTGCGTGTATCAAACTGCAGTAAGCAATTTTCACAGGCAGAGCTGCATTCAGATTTGCAGTATAAAAATTTACGTGCCTCATAAAATATCCTGGATAAGAACTGTGGTGCTGTCGAGCAGAATCCACCACCACCCGCTGTTTTATCATATAAACAAATGGCAAAAACCGTTTTGCCCGGCGCCTGTGGAATTTTTGCACGTTTAACAGCAACACCTATTTCTTCGCTGTTTATGCCCAGGGAGACACTCAACCCATACCTTAGAGCGATACCCAGCGTCCAGCACAGTTTTCGATTGTCGGTGTTGACCGTCAAAAACTCACCCGTTGATCCCCGTTTCAAATACAACTCAAAAATGTCAGTTGAATTGGAATAGCCCAGATACCGGTTTCTTTTTATTTGGTGTGCAGCCGGATTGCAGACAGATCCGTTATTCTGGCCGGCTTTCCCTCTCAATTTGTTGTGCTGTGAAAATTCGTCAGGTAATTCGTTATCAACTGTCATAGAGTCTGCGTATCCGCAATTCATGCACAATGCGTAACCGTTTTGGTGCTCCCCTTCGCTATAGTGAAATACTAAACCATTCTCTCCTGCACGGTAAAGGCCGAATTCGGGATTAGGGAATGCTCTTAACTCATCCTGTGCATGAATCCATGGATCCGGCACCGGGATATATGTCTGGCGCGCAATGTCGTTGTTGGGTTGCGAGTAAAACCCGACGCTGAAGCCATCCGGAACAATGAATCTTTTTTGATCTGCCTGTTCAATTTGTACGCCACATTGTGGATCAGAGCAAGCGCCACTAAACAAGGTCTCCTGCGATATGCCCATATTGCCGCATTGATGGCAACGCCAGGCTATCTGAAATTCGTGCGGTTCACTCCTTCCTGTTTCAACCGGCACTTGCTGCGTGAGCATGATTCCCTGTGAGGTATAAACTTTGCCATCGAGCACCACCTGAGACCCCGGAGCGTATTCGGCGAGCGCCATTGCGGTGTCCCTGGTAGGCATTCCTTTAAATATTGTCAGTAGTTCCGATCCCTTCGCATCCCGTTTCATCTTCTTTCTAAAATCAGTTACATCAAATGGGTTAAAGGTCGCGATGTCTGTGGGAAAGCCATAGCCAGGCAGAAAACCTCCTCTGACAAGTTCGGTGATCAAAAATTCTTTACAGTGAGCATTCATCTCCCATTGTACTTTGCGGATATAAGGATCAGTATCCTGCACGCCATTACCTGGGTTAAGTTCCGACTGTAATGACTGGTATACTTCGTTCCAGGCATGAAATATTTCTTCCAGCTTTTCGCAGGATCTGTGCAGCAGGTCGTCCAGTGGGCGCGACTGCAAAATACTATTTGCCGTCACGATTCTTACAGCTTCTCTGACAGCAGGAGGAACCCGCAAATTTGTTGCCTGCTCTCTCAACCAACTAATCATTTTCTCACATAAAGATTGTTGGTCGCCAGGCTGAATACCGAAAAACCAGAGAGAGTTGGATTGAATCTTATAGTCGTTTAATTCGTTTTTTGTAAAGTAACCAAACAAAAATGCGTTGATGTGCCGCTGAACGATTTTTTCACTGCTCAAGGTGACATTCGGTTGCCGCATCGGTGTGACGAATGGCCATTTAGGGTTTTTAAATACCTGCAAATCCAATGGATTATGTTTGCAAAGTGTCACAGACAACGCTCTGGATTCTTTTCTTCGACCCGCCCGGCCCGCACGTTGCAAATAATTGGATGGGTGCGGTGGCACGTTGTGATTACTGACAATGGTCAATCCTCCGATATCCACGCCCATCTCCATTGTCGTGGAGCAGCTCAGAACGTTAATCCTGCCATCCTTGAATAGATCTTCGTAGTGCTGTAATCGTTTGGCGGATTGTTGAGCCGAATGCTCCGCTACCCGGTAGAATATCCCGCCTTCAATAATTGTGTCGGACTGGTCGGTCCACACGCCTTTTTTGCGAAGCGCAGCGATCTCGTCATCGATTCTCAACCAATTTCGTACTTCCTTCAAACGATCCTCTTCGGTCGGGTTCTCAAACCTGGGATAGGCGGGAAACTGTAGTTGCTCACAGCGGAATAAGGTGCCCGGCTGTACTGGTAAATACGGGCTTATCCCTCTGATTACTGTGTCCAGTACACGTAATGACACCGGGCAAAAATAGGTTTCTGCGGGACGTCTGAAAACCATTTTCTCATACATTAACTGGAAGCCATTCCCTCTGAGCGTGAGAATGCCGGTCGTTTGCGTGAGATCTCTCCAGGCTTGCTGCATGACTACATTTAGTATATCAATTTGCTCCGTAGTAATGCGGGCAAATTCGACTTCAAATAATGCGGCCAATATCCGGACCAACCGGTTTTGACGTGCCCCTCTTTTTTGATTGTACATCGGCCAGCGCTTGTGGCGCGCATCCGTTGTTCCTGGATGATTGGGAGGTAACATATATTTTGCATAAAAGCGTGCTCCTAACCACGGTGAAAGTTCGTCGTCAACATCTAAATAAATGCCTGCGCGTACAATAAAATCCACACAGAGCTTGAGAAACTTTCTCCATTCGTTGATTGATAATTTCTTCTCGACCCAGCATTCCGGTGCTGTTCTTACTTCATCGAGTCCCTGATAGTATATCTCCACCAGACCGAGCGTTTCTGTAGAGTTTGCCCTTTTCGGCCGGGTGGTAAAATTGCCTATCAGTAAACACCGGATCAAATTGGCGAGTCCCTGAGCACTATGAAAAATATCAGGAGCCAGCTGTTCATAGTGCCTTAGCATATGATCCTTGATATCTGGCTCATGCTTTAACTGGCTCACCAGCTCGTTCCAGGAGATGCTACTGCTGGTCATTGCTGCCCTCCGTGTTCGCAGCTCTTCAAGCACACTTACCAGACCTGGCATCTTTTTTATCACAGGCTCCATCTGTAAAATCTGTTCGTCCAATTCCGTCACCTTCGCGGCATCAAAACTTTCATGAATCCGTCGAACGATGAGCCCTCTTAATCTGGAGCGTTCTGCATCCTGTTGTAGTTTCACTGCGATACGGGCGGTACCTTGGCGGCTATCCGAAAACGTTATCAACGATCTGCCGTGCGCCGGACGGCTCAAGGGGTCCCTGTCTCCATCGGGAATATGTTCCAGCAAAGTTGGCACTATCGTGCTGCTGTAAAAGGGAACACCCAGGTAATTGCGGCGAAAGGCTTCCATCCTTGCGTTTCCCGTAAATCCGCATTCAGCGCAGCACTCCGCTCCGTTCGCCAGGTAAATTTCAAGGTGTCGCCCATCATCTCCATCAATTCTTCCCGTTACATCGATTCGTGTTCTGCTGTTAAATCCCGCAACCGGTCTCGCCCCTAAAGCGAATTCCAGGCTCACTGCGGAAGTCACAGTCTGTTCGTCATCATCCTCTTCTTCTCCGGATTCTAGAACGAATTCATTGGTTTTTATATCGGGGGTTTGCACCAGATGGTCCGATCCCATTAAACGCGTCACCAACAATAATTCAGCATTGCAGTCATTACAGGCGACGAGCTCGTAAACCGGGGCACCGCAGCGGCAACTCAATCGCTGTTGCATATAAACTGATCCGAACTTCCAGTCCGGCGTGTCCAAATCAGTACCTTGTTTGAATCTACAGGCAGGGTCACTACACGCCCAAAGACCGCGTAATACGCGGTGAAAAAGATGACCACGCAACGGCAGGAAGTGCTGGTTACTCAGCTTCAGGTTGGCCCGGGACAACAGGTCCAGCCAGTCTAGTATTTCTTCCTCGCTTTTCGCTGTCAATTTAGATTCGGGAGAAACAATTTCCAGGAGTTCTGAAATCGTCTTGGGAGATTTCGCCAGCTCTGTACGAATCTTTCGTGCTACCGGATGCATAGCAACTTCGTCGGCAATTTCGCCTTCTTGTTTCATTAATTGAGCCAAACTCATTTCAGACGGCTTTTGAAGCGCTGGAAGAGGCGGTATGTTCCGTTCTCCGCCGATTACTTCAATCTGGTTCAAAGCAACCCCGGCTATATCGGACAGGTATTTCTGCAAACTCTCTTTTGCTTTGTCGTCATTACCCACTGTAGCAGAACAGGCAATAAAGCGCACATTCTCCGGGCGTACCCCAAATCCGTGCAATGCCCGACGTAACAGCAGTGCCAGCTCCGCAGCTTGCGAGCCGATATAAGTGTGCGCCTCGTCCAGCACGACGTATTTCAACAAACCTTGTGATTTTTCAAGGATTGTCTTGTCTTTGTCGCGGATCAGCATGTATTCGAGCATGGTCGGATTGGTGATCAATATGGGAGGAGGGGCGTTTCTAAGCGTTTCGCGGTCATGAACCTCATTAATGGGTTTTGCCTCCCTGATTTCCTTATTTAGTTTATCCGGCGTATTACCATTGTACAAACTGAACCGTATGTCTTTACCGAAATGCGCTGTCCAGGCTAACATTCTTTCCCGCTGGCTATTGATCAGGGCGTTTAACGGATAAATAATAAGTGCCCGAACTCCCTGGATGTCTTTTTCGCCAGCTTCTATACTGGCGGCGAGGTCATTTAAGATGGGAACCATAAAACATTCCGTTTTGCCCGATCCAGTTCCACTAGTAACGATCACTGATTTGTTTTCTTGTTGCTGCAACGTTTTCCAAACCTGTAGCTGATGCTTGTACGGCCTGAAGTGTTTTGACAGAGCCTGCTTGCTCAAGTCAATAATCTTGTCTCCATCTCTCAGTATCTGCTGCTGGTCCAATGCTGCAACCATGGAACTCATCAATACATTTCCTGCGAGATCTCCAAATGTGAGATCCTCTTCTTTCCAGGGGAAGACGGCTTCAAATAATGGCTCAGCTAACAAGTTATTTTCATTTCGCATAGATTTTCTCAGATGTGCCATCAATGGTTCTGACCGTAGTCCCAGCACACCCACCGTTGCATCGTGCGATTTCTGTTCCAACCGGGTGAATAAAGGCTTGAAATAATGATTAGTCATAGTTACTGTGATTTAATTGATTTGTCCATAAATAGGCCTGAAGCAGATTGAAAATTTTGAAGAACCACTCCCTGTCGAAAGCAATCATTTCCTGAATTCTAAATTTCTGAAGTGCCGTCAATTCGGGGAGCGCTATCTGTTCGGGGTAAATCGTGGCGGATGCCATAATGAAAGGCAGCAAAACGATCGCCTTCTGATAAGTCGCCACAGTATCGGGTAGTAATTCGGCAGCAGCGTGTGGAAGGCTTTTACTAAGAGTAACGATCATGTCGCGAATCTGGTCCGGCCACTTGTTAGTATGACGGGCTCTAAGACCAGCCTTTTGCTCTGCACCGTTGTATTCCTCGTCAATTAATGTTCTAAGTATTTGCTGGTTGACTTCCCCACCCTGGTGCTTTAATACTTCATGTTCAATAATCCACTTCAGACTTGTTAAGCCAAAATAATGCGCTAGCCAATTCAGCCTGTTGTCCAAGCTCATTTCCTGAATTTTGGGTGGTAAGTTTCTGCTGGAGAGAAAATGCTGATACATGTTGAACATTTTCAACCACCCCTTCACCGGATACTTGATCCATAGGATTGAAAATTCGTCAGAGAATCGTTCGATGTCCGCTTGAGGAAACATAAAGGTTGCCGCCATAAGACCGGCTGAGTGCTTGCTGAGTGCAATGAAGGCATCTTGTGTCGTGAGCCGTACATGACCAGTACTTTCATACATTGCGGTCAGGCGAAGCCAGTCAGGGTGATTATAGTCGGAAGCCATTTCCTCCCAAACATTTGCCAGTCCCAGCATCCGAGATTCTTTGTGCAACAGGGCAGTCTGATGAACTTCGTAGCTGTCGCCATTAGTGACAGGTCTGTGAATCGGCCCGAGGCTGAAAGCTAATGGCCGAAACTGTCTGGCAGCGTCCACTGACGGAAAAATAAACCAAAGACCTTCGGCTTGGGAAAAATTCCATTCGCCAACAGTTTGTGCCGGCTGCAATTTTATTTGATCTTCTGGCACAAACGGCCTGTCAAGTCTAAATGCCAACGGTGTCCCTAATTCAACGTCCGCCGGGGCATCCAGCAACCGGGCGGCTCCGTTTGGCTCGATACGTAATTTCAATTCAAACTGTCCGATTTCGATGGCTGCATACTGCTCACAGGACAACAATATTTTTGCATCAATATTTTTACTTGTTGAAAGTAAAAAAGAAATTGCATCCCTAAATGTAACAAGCGGAATTTCGGTATTACTATATCGATTAACCTTGACAATTTGTGAGATCGCTATTTCTTCAGGTAAATCAGGGTCGAGTAATGTCAATTTGCAGGCATACAATTTCGACTGCGCTGACAGGTTCGAAACGTATAACCTGGCTCCATACAGATCACTCATATATAGCGTCGCACGGTAAGCTAAGCGTTCTTGTCGATTGTTATTAAAATAAACCTGATCCTTAGGAAACGGAACTTTAACGACAATGGATCGTCCCGCTTCATTCAATGGGGTAAGCCTGATCATACAAAATTCAAGGTCTCCGATTTCATTAGCGAAACAAATAGTATGACCACCGTTTTCCGGCTGAACGGAAACGGAAGAGGCTTGTTCTATGGTTACGTTAAAGTCTTTTGAATTTATTAAAATGATCTTATGTTCAGCCGTGTCAAATTGGATGAAGAAATCTTCGGGAAGTAGCTGAAGAGTACGTGTAAAGGCAGTTATTCCATTTTGCGCCAGTCGGATCTTAATTTTTCCCACGATGTCCCGAGAAAATTTCTTCCATTGCCCGTTCTTGTCATGATACTCCATGCCCAAACGAACCAGGCCAATTATCGCTCCATCGTGCCTTGTCTTATAAATCTTAGGCATCCCAATGAATAATTTCCGGTTATCATGCTCATAGAACTCAATCTTCGATCTGCCGGGGATGAATTCATAATCGAATGCTCTTGATTCGGTGGTTAATTCAATTTTGAATAAATTGCCCTGCTCTTCTACCTTACAATCCGAATCAAACCTGTACACTTTTTTGACGGGGTCTGAGTGGCTTATTTCTCCCAATAGCTGACCATTTCCAACTTGCCAATGGGCAACACTTGAAATGACTATGTAATAATTGTTATCATGGAGCTGACAGGAACCTGACGCGCACAAAGACCAACTTTGTTCACCTTTGCCAGTCACGGGGCCAAAAATCAATGGCTCCGATTTATTCAGCTGAAAGTTATTGGCGATTGGCAGCGGAAATTTTCTGTAAGTCCTCGGGTCCAGTAAATATAAAGATACAGTTGCCTCCATCCCTTCAACTATAAACTGGCTTTCGATTCGGTCGAAATGAAATCCGGTTTGCTCATAATTCTTGAAGGCAAATCCTATCCTTTTTTCACTTTGGTCGGTGATTAAATAAATTTCGAGTTTCTGAGATAGATTTTCAAATTCCGCTGCTTCGATTCCCATTGAGGAAAGTGGGTGAATTCCACCGTGTATGGATAGTGCCTTTTCTATGCCCCATGCCGATTCACCAGCTATCAGGCGATAATTCATTGCGACAAGTGATGGCTTGATCTCAAAGGCCTTTGTCACTCCCGCCAGTAACGTGTCTATAAAATTCCTGGCCGCCATAGTTTCCATGCGCAGAGGAAACTCTTCTCTCCATTGAGGATGTTTCCGGTCCAGCACTTCCACTGGTTTCTCCTCACCGGCGAAGCCAAAGCTTTCATTAAATCGAACAAGTATGGATACAAATTGCAGTAATAATTGATAAAATGCGACTTTGCGAAGACTTTGTGGTAGTCGCTGTTCTGCAACAGCCTTTACGTTATCCAACTGTTCTTTCTCTTCTGCTGCATTCAGGCCAAATTCGCGATACAGATCGGTAATGATCGAAACAAGGTAGTGGTCATCCTGCAGCACTTTTAATGGCAATCCGGATTCAACAACTACTGTTCCTATGTAATCATTGCCACGTGCATCTTCATTCACCGGACGCTGCCATTTTCGAAACCCCCTACTCACCAGTTCACTGCGAACACCGACGGCCATTCCCGGTTGTTTTACAGCCATGCAGATGGGGTCCCAAGACCAAGCTCCTCCATTGTATTCCCTTCGCCACCATTCAACTGCATACAGCACAAAACAGACATCCCAGGCTATCGCGCTGGAGTTGCTTATCTTTAGCAAATCGTTCAGGGTTTTATATTCGGCTGCTGAAATTTTATACGTATAGAGTGGCAACCCTGTGGCTGCTGTCAGGCTACGCTTTCGAAGAAATTCGGTGTGCCATGCTTGTGGATTCATTGGTGGTTCGCTGTCGTTAGTGGTTAAGTAAGGCATTTTTTCTGGGTTCTGAAGCAAAGGTTAACACGTAACGTGCAATCTATTTGCACGTTCAAAAAACATTATTTCATTCATTATCCAGTTATATGCCATCCTCAAAAGGTTTTCAACTCCGCCTCGAAGTACTTGATCAATGCCTGCGGACCAGTGGTCGGCAATGGACGCTGGCGCAATTGCTTACTGCTGTCAACAACGCTCTGTCGGACCGGCTGGGCATGTGGACTTCCAAACGCACTTTACAGAATGACATACGATATCTTCGAGAACAAAAATTTGCTCCAGTTAAGCGGGTCCGCCGCAGTGGTGCAAATTTATTTTATTACGAGGAACCTTTTTCTATTCAGCAAATACCAATCAGTAAAGAGGAAGTTTCCTACCTGCGTGACGCTATTAAGTTACTAAAACAAGTGAATGATTTCAGCATTATCGCAGACGTCGAAGCCATCGTTGCCAAGTTGGAGAATACGGTACAGGCCAATATAACAGACCAGGCCGTTTACATCCAATTTGAGAAGTACGCATCTGCCCAGGGGAATAAATTTATCGACCCGTTATTCGTAGCCATCCGGGCAAAACTTTGTGTACGAATTGCATACCAGCCCTTTCAAGCAAAGGATTCGCAAGTGTCTATATATCATCCTTATCTTCTGAAGGAATACCGGAACCGATGGTTCTTATTTTGCCGGGAAAACAATGCTACAAGGGTTACTACACTGGCTCTTGATCGTATTCAATATATAAAGAACTCCGATGAACGATTTATGGAGAATGACCTCTTTGACCCCCACACTTATTTTGAACATATTGTCGGAGTAACGATTCCAACCCAACCTTTCATTTACACTATTGAATTAAAAATTGCTGCTTCTCAAGTTGCATATATGCTTTCAAAGCCCATTCATACTTCACAAGAGGTCATAAAAAAATATAGCAATGGCTCTATACTTCTTCGTCTCCAACTCATGGAAAATTTTGAACTCATCTCGTTATTACTAAGTTTTGGTCCAAATATAGAAATCAAGAAACCTCACCATCTGCGCCAGTTTATCGGTGACCGCTTCCGAGCAGCTGCAGAGCTCTATCCAAGACTTTAGCCCACCTTCAGCTCTAAGAATGATGGATATTGTCTTTAATTTACATTGGCCATCATCGTGCTTTGCATCCCAACGTACCATTGAATGGCAAGAAGGCCGAATATTGTAGTACTTATTCAAGTGTTTCAACAATGCACCTCAGTCCTCTGCATATAAAAAAAACAACTTACCATTATCAGCAATTTGCTCCATTTCGTATTATAGATGGTATAGTAAGCAAAAAAAAAGTGAGCACGATTTCAGTAAAACGAAAAGGTTTTTGAATTAGTACATCACACCGGAGAACATTGCTGCCAATGTCGTCTTGACACCGAATTGAGAAAATATCGAACGGCAAAAAAAGATGGAGCTAGTGATTGGTTCATAACGGCTTTGGTGGAAGTTAAATAAGTCAATTGTTCTAAATTTCACATAGTGGATTCCGCCGGATTGACAACGTAATCTGCTAAAAGTACTGATTGATATGAAAATTTAACCCCCGTGTTTTCACCCTCCTCAATGAAGGTGTTTAAACGGCCTCACTGGCTTCAACAAAGTTGTCTTTCGAATTCATCCGGCAATCGAATGTTTAGGGAGCTGCGCAAAAATCTGGAACGGATTCTTACGCCAGATAATCCAATCCTCATTGTAAACTCAGGTCTGTCAACACCGCAATTTGCGGTAAAAAATTTAAATTGTCTCTAGTGTAACCCCGTACTAATAAAATGCGTCAGGAAATGCGCTAACTGGTATGTATGCTCATTATCTTCTGAGTATGTCGTAACTACATGCATATATTCCGACACAAATCCCGCAACGGAAACAACATTCCCAAACACAAACACAATTGAAGGATCATTCTGCCCCGTGTCTCCCGCGCAAGTCTGGCATAAATGATCTCATACGACCAGTCACCAACTGACCTAGCGTAGATACTTTTCGAAGAATGTCCATCCGCCCTCCATTCTCCTTGCGTAAGAAAGTCCTGATAAATGATATCGACACCTTTCTGTAGCAGCAAGGAAACATTCCTGCCCGTGATTTTATCATCTTCGTCTGGTAAAGAAATGAATAAGCCTCACACGCTCAGAGGACGCTTATCATATCAGGTGCCTAAAATAAGACCAACCTCATTATTCGAAGGTTGAGGTATTTATCCAACCGCTTAGAAATAATGAATTATCAATAATTGCAGTTAAATTTGCCTGTATTGCTATCAGCAATTGAGAACTGAACTTCTATGAAGCATTCCCTCGACCATTTACCTGCCGCGAAACAAGCCGAGATCCACCGGATCATGCTAATTATCCAGGATGTCGTGCACCCGGAAATGATCATTCTGTTTGGCAGCTATGCGAAAGGCAAGTATGTCGAGCACCGGTATGTTTCCGATGGCATCACTTATGAATACATTAGCGATTATGATTTTTTGGTGGTCACCAAAGACAACCCGGAGAAAGCATTCGACCAGGAAAGCCGCATCATGGACCTAACGGAAAGGATTAATCCACCGGTCAACCTGGAAATCCATGAAATCGATTATATCAACAAGGGTCTTGAATGGGGTGAATATTTTTGGATAGATATAATCAAAGAAGGTGTTTTACTATATAACAAAGGCTCAGTAAAGTTTAGTGAACCCAGAGAATTAAATCCCGCAGAAAAAAAAGAAAAAGCGCAACGCTATTTTAATACATGGTTTCCCCAAGCGCCCGCATTTCTCAAAGGCTCCAATTTTCATAAAAATGAAGGTAATTTAAGAATAGCTACTTTCGAACTTCATCAAGCAACTGAATCTCTTTACTATGCTACGCTTTTAGTATGCACAGACTACAAACCTAAAACACATAATCTCTGGAAGCTTCGACGAAAAGCGAAGCCTTATTCCGAAGAACTTTTTCATATATTCCGTGCAGAGACCGACAAACAAGAAAAAGAACTCTTTGAACTTTTAAAACAGGGGTATATCGATGCGAGATACCGAGAAGATTTTACTATAACAGAACAAGAGTTGTTTATACTTACTGAACGCGTTTCAACTATGATACCTATAGTAGAAAAAATATGTAGTCAAAGAATGATTGACTTCAATAGATGATTGGTCATTACAAATCATCAATATCAATTGCTCTTTTTTCTATTTTTCTTAACTGGATTTTTGAAGTTGCTGTTATCCGGAAGTGTGCCATCATATTGAAAAACATCGAGCAGGTCGACCTTAAGAGCTCGCGCAAGTTTAAAGACAGTGTGAATTTCAACATTTTCCAACCCACGTTCTATTCTACTTATCTTACTGTCTTGAATGCCAGATATCACCTCCATGTCTAAAAGCTTGAGCTTTCGGTGCTTTCTAAGAGTCCTAAGTCTTAAACCCACTGCCTTAAGTTCGTTTGCAAATTCGTCACCCATTGTTATTTTTTGAATCTGGCAAACTCCCGATAAGGGGAAAAATAAAAATGTACTTATAAGTACATTTTAAGATTATTTCTT
This sequence comes from Sphingobacteriales bacterium 44-61, assembly GCA_001898405.1. Taxonomy (GTDB): domain Bacteria; phylum Bacteroidota; class Bacteroidia; order Chitinophagales; family Chitinophagaceae; genus Terrimonas_A. The sequence continues at coordinate 234,586 of MKTW01000011.1, read as the reverse complement.
TTACATTCGCAATAGCGACCAAATCCCTTCACTCATTACCGGAAGCGTGAGAAACTGCCGATATGAGTTTGGAAGGAACCCCATATAGCCCTCACGTCATTAAGGACGGGTGCTCATTTTTTCACCGCCGGTGCATCATCTCACGCTTCGGTAACGAAACAATGGGCCCCGCTCCTTATGTTACTGTCGCGCCCTGTGCGGCCCGATCCCTGTACCTTGTACTCCCCCTTATCTCCTTTGCCCGCAAACCGAAAAACCCGGTTTAACGGCTCACCCCTCTCGGTTCACAGTCTAATGGTCGGTTAAGGCCGTTAGTAGCATTCGTATTTCGAAACTGCTCCCTATTCTTTATTCAAATTCTACTGTCATGAAAGGACGAACTTTTCTGGTGGCGCTGCTGTTGGTGGCGCTGAACGGCTATGGACAGTCGATCAGACGCCCGCTCCAAGTTGGCGATCCAGTCCCCGACATCCCGCTGCAATTGATCCAATACTCTTCGGATTCCGCCCAGTTATTCACTTTTACGCAAGGTTATGTACTGCTTGATTTTTGGGCCACCTCGTGCAGTTCCTGTCTGCTGAAATTTCCGCTACTGGATTCCCTGCGCTCCATCTATCCCGCTTTCCAAGTACTTGGTGTTACCGGTTACCGCACCACCAAAACGAAAGTGCGCGTTGAACAATTCCTGGAGAAAATGAAGGGGAAGTTTTTCCTACCACGGTTCCCGCTGGTCGTCGAGGATACCACCCTCACCGACCTGTTCCCGTTCGCTTCCATCCCGCACTATGTATGGATCCGTCACGGAACCGTGTGGGCCATCACGAACTGGGCAAATCCCATAGACGCTACCACTGTAAGCCGGTTCCTGCAAGATGAAAAGTTCTAAAATTTCTTCCTAACTGCTTAAACAAATTTCTATGCATTTTTATCGCCGCTTCTTTTTACTAATAGGTCTCTGGCTATCCTGCCTGCAGCCCAGTTTCTCCCAACCCAAGGTGATCACCGGTCGCGTGACCGATGAAAGCGGGCAGGCACTGCCCCGTGCCACGGTCACTGTTTCCCGAACCGGTGAACGGGTATTGACAGGTTCGAATGGGCAGTTTCAAGTGACGACTGCCCTTGTTACGGATTCCATCCGCATCACTGCCGCGGAATTCAATGTTCGCACGCTGCCGGTTTCCCTACAAGCTGGCTGGGTTATCATCCTGTCCTCTTCCATCAAGGAAATGGAAACGGTCGTCGTCCATACCGGTTTCCAGGACCTGCCAAGAGAACGTGCTACGGGGTCGTTTACGACGATCAACCAGGATGTGTATGATCAGCAGATCGGGACCGACGTACTCAGCCGCATCGGCACGATCGCCAACGGCGTAGGCGCCAATACTGCCGCCGCTCCACCCGGTAAAGTGAAGCCCTCCACCGGTCTTAGCGTCCGCGGGATCAGCACGCTGACTTCTTCTATCGCCGATCCGCTGATCGTGGTCGATAACTTCCCTTACAACGGTGATCTCGCCAACCTCAATCCCAACGATGTAGAAAACATCACGATCTTAAAAGATGCCGCTGCTGCGTCCATCTGGGGCGTTAAAGCGGCCAACGGCGTGATCGTGATCACCACCAAAAAAGCAAGGCTCAACCAACCCCTCCGCATCAATGTTACCAGCAACCTCACCGTGATACCGGAAACAGATTTGTTCTCCCGGCCTATTGTTGCGCCAACGGATATGATCGACTTTGAAGCGTTCCTGTTCGACCGGCAGTTCCGGTTTTCTGATACCTTGAACGCGAACCGCTATCCTTTTTCGCCGGTTTATGAAATTTTGTTCCGTCAGCGTAATGGTCAGCTCAGCGCTGCTGAAGCGGAAGCACAATTAAAGGTGCTCCGGGAGCAGGATGTGCGCCGGGACTTTCAACGGTACTTCTACAGTACGGCCATCCATCAACAATATGCCATCAACCTGCAAGGGGGTATGCAAAATCTTTCGTGGTTATTCTCGGCAGGGCTTGATAAAAATCTTTCTGAATTATCGGATCGCTACCAGCGATTGACACTGCGCCTGACTAATCAATACAAAGTACTTCCTAACCTGGACCTCACCACCGCTCTTTATTATGTCGATGGAAGCAATGAAGATGGCAATCCGGGATACGGAGGTATTCCTTTTACCCGGCAAGAATTGCCGTCCTATTCCCGGCTGGCTGATGAAAACGGTCAACCCATCGCTCTCTACAATACTTACCGCGCGGGTTATATTGATACGGCCGGTGGCGGACGGTTACTGGATTGGAAATATTATCCCCTAACCGATCACCAGTCGGTCAATACCCGCACTACAACCCAAGACCTGAGCGGGCAGATCGGCCTCACTTACCAAATTATTCCCGGGCTTACACTGTCCGGCCAATACCGGTATCAGCGCCAGTACAGTGAGACAAATATCCTCTCTGGCATGGGCAGTTATTTTACCCGCAACCTGATCAACTCCTTTTCTCAACTCAACCGTACCACCGGTGTGGTCAACTACATTATCCCGAAGGGAGATATCCTTGACCGCAGCCGCGAAACGCTGCAATCGCAAGACCTGCGCGCGCAACTACAGTATAATCATCAATGGGGATCACATCAAATTTCGGTGCTCGGTGGAACGCAGTTGAGCGAAGTAGAAAACAATTCCGACAGCTACCGGCTTTATGGTTATAATCCGGCGATCTTGATATTTGCCAATGTGGATTATGTCAACTACTACCCGCAGTTTATCTCTAGCAATCCTACGCAAGTAGTCAATCCGTCAGAATTACGTTCTACCAACAATCGCATCGTTTCGTTTTATGGCAACGGTGCCTATACATTCCGGCAAACCTATACAGCTTCCCTTAGTGCCCGACGGGATGCTTCCAACCTTTTTGGTGTTCAGACCAATGACCGGTGGAAACCACTTTGGTCTGCAGGACTAAGTTGGAATATTGCCCGCGAGAAATTCTATCACCTCACTGCACTCCCAGCGATTAAATTACGGCTCACATACGGCTCAACCGGCAATGTTGATCCTTCTAAAGTCGGTGTCTCGACGTTCCGCTATGTGGGCACCAATCCGTATTTGAACACCCCCTATAGCCAGCTTGATAATGTTTACAATCCAAGCCTTCAATGGGAAGAAACCCGCATGTGGAATGCAGCTCTGGAATATGCTTTACTTGGTAAAAGAATCTATGGGAGCATTGAGTATTATTATAAAACAACGAAAGGGCTATATGACAATGTCCCCACTGATCCAACAGCCGGACTACAGCGATCTACAATCATCAGGAATGTGGGAACCATGATCGGTAAAGGCTGGGATATCGAAGTAAACAGCATCAATATCGCCGGGAAGTTCCAGTGGACGACACAACTCATCGTTAACAGTTTCAATAATAAGCTGACTCACCGCACCATTCAATTGACCGCTCCAAGCCTAGTGGGTGGTGGCGTTACTCCAGAATATTCAGCCTATTCTTATTTTGCTTATGGGTGGGCAGGTCTTGATCCTGTTACGGGCAGCCCTCGCGGGTTCGTCAATAAAGATATGAGTTCTGATTATCCCACTATCCTATCTGGTGAATATCCCGCACAAGATCTCACTTACATTGGATCGGTGGTCCCTACTGTATTCGGCTCACTCGGCAATACTTTTTCCTGGAAAGGATTTTCTCTAACAGCGAGGATCGTTTATAAACTTAATTATTATTTCAAACGGCCCACAATCAGCTACGTTAACCTCGTTAACAATAAGCAAAGTCATCCCGACTATTACCTGCGTTGGAAAGCTCCGGGCGATGAACTGATCACGGATGTGCCTTCTTTTATTTATCCCGCCGACAGTCGCCGCGATGCTTTCTATCAAAGCAGCGAAGTGCTCGCCACCCGTGGCGATCATTTTCGCCTTCAGTATATCAACCTGCGCTACCGTTGGTCGGCAAAGGTGGGGCAGCGCTTACCGTTTCGTGATGCGAGCTTCTATTGCACCATTAACAATGTCGGTTTGCTCTGGAAGGCCAACGACCAAGGACTCGATCCTGATGACCCAACCGGTTTCCGCACACCACGTACCTATTCCTTCGGAATTCAATTCACTTTCTAAATTTACGACCATGCCTATTCGCATTCATATCTGGCTTTTGATATTCGTGATCAGTACCAGCAGTTGTAAAAAATACCTGGATCAAAAATCTGATCAGCGGCTCGTTACTGCCTCTAGTCTGGCAGACCTGCAAGCCATCTTAGACAATAGCGGAGCGGTCCATCAACAAGATCCTCTTTCGGGGGAACGGGCCAGCGATAATTATTTTATCAGTGCCCAGCAATGGCAGCAATTGGTTAGTTCTGGCTCACCTGACGCCCGCGCCTATATCTGGGGAACTGATATTTATAACCCAGGCTTCACTAACGACTGGGGTTATTTGTATAATAATGTACAGCGTGCCAACACCGTACTCTCCCTGGTCGATGGAATTCCTCATGGACCTACGGAGGAAACAGAATACCGGCAAATTAAAGGTTCCGCCTACTTTGTTCGCGGCAGATCATTCTTGCTTGGCGCCACTCTTTGGGCAAAGGCCTGGGACGAGGTGACTGGCGTCAATGACCTGGGTATCCCGCTCCGTCTTAATCCAGATTTCAATATAATTACTACCCGCGCCAGTGTAAAAGAGACCTATGAACAAATCCTCCGTGATCTTAAAGTTGCGGCCATGCTTCTCCCCATTTATCCAGCCCATCCCACGCGGCCATCTCAGCCCGCAGCTTATGGCTTCATTGCAAGAACATACCTCTCCATGCGTCAGTACGATAGTGCTGGTTATTACGCGAACCTCTGTCTCCAGTTGAAAGATGATCTATTAAACTTGAATCCTCCCATTAATTCTTCCGCCAATTTTCCGATCACCCGTTTCAATCCTGAAGTAATTTACGATGCGGTCAGTTCAGTCACCACCATGATGGGGCAGGCCATTGCAAAAATTGACACTACCTTATATCGATCATTTGCCAGCAATGACCTCAGGCAAACCGTCTATTTCAGGAACAACAATAATGGCAGCTATGCTTTTAAAGGCAGTTATTCAGGCAGCAATACTGGTTTTACCGGAATCGCTGTTGACGAAGTTTACCTGATGCGCGCAGAAGCAGCCGCCCGTCAGGGAAAAGTTATTGAAGCACTGAACGACCTCAATAGGTTACTAGAAGAAAAATGGCGGGTTGGATTTTATGTTCCGTATACGGAAACTGATCCTGAAAAAGTTCTCCAGATTATACTACAAGAACGACGAAAGCAGTTGATCTATCGTGGGCTTCGGTGGATGGACATAAAAAGATTGAATAAAGAAGGCCAGACTATCATCCTCCAGCGCGTGCTTGACGGCGAAGTATACAAATTATCCCCCAATGAAAGTAGGTATGCATTGCCGATCCCGCAAGACGTGATCGATATTACCGGTATTCCGCAGAATTAAGCCGCACGATTTTACATTAGGGATTTTAGAAAAGCGGCTGTTAATAATAAACAGCCGCTTCTCACGTCATTGAAAAGTTGCATGCTATTATTTACTGAATTGTTTCGACCTTAGTGTGAATGTCCCGCAGGTCGTCCACCGCCTCTCTCGCATTACTATAAGTCGTTCCTAGCTGCTCTCCCTGTGCTGCCAGGTATGCAGCGAAATGATCCTCTGGATCATCTCCTTGATCTTCGAACTCTTCCAACTCTTCGCTGTCGATGATCGCGTAACAAGTAGCATCTCCCGAAGGCCCACATGATGTGGGCGGCAAAGCACTGTATTCCCAATTTCCCGGGTTTTCATAGTCGACATCATCAGTTGGCACGTTGCTTAGGTCATAAATAAAATACATGGTGGTTAACTTCTGTGAATTCGGCTTTTGGGGACGGCTAAACGCACTAAGCCCTAAGGCTATTACTACCGCCATCAATCCTAACAAATACTTTTTCATGTTCTTCGATTTAACTTAAAAAATGCACCTACTCTTTTCTACAGGTTTTCGGTTATCCCTGGTATTCGAATACGACATTTTCAGGTCCCGCGCCTGCGGGACTTGCTCCCGGGCCCACCGGATGGTTCCAGCACCGCACCAGCGATCCCGAGCCCGGTAAAAAATAAGTTGAAGAAAAAATGTTGCGTCCAGGTCATGCCGCTGATCACCCCGCCGCAGGAACAGGGCAGTTGCTCTTTATCAAAGGTTAGGTAGTAGCCGATATAGAACGTGAAGAGCAACATAAGCGTGGCGGCGGCTATGAAGCCCAGCCGGCGGGTGAACACGCGTCCGGCCATTACGATCAGGGAATAGAGAAGGGTCAGATTTTTTGGTTTAGGGTTGGGGGTTCGTTCAGGGCCTGTATTTCGTTTGGTCTGGCGACCCACGGCTAACAGAGCTGCGATCAATAATTCGGTAATAGGGAGGGCGTATTGGAGGATATGGGCGAACGGGCGGCTGCCGGGAGACTGCCGCAAGGTGGTGTAGAAGGATGCCAGGTCGGATAGCTTGCTGACCGCGGTATAGATGAAGAGGAGAATGAGGAGGAAGCCGGCGATGTTGGTGGTGGCTCTGCGAGTACGAGCCGAGTGCGGGATTAACCATTGCTGATTCGTGTTAATCCCTGTGGTAAGAACTTTGGATTCGGAAAGATCGGTGATGGGCGTTTCGGTTCCGGGCGCTAGGTTTTGCGCCGGGATGAGCGGTGATGCGGGCATAGGTTGGGAGGATAAGGTTTATGAATGCGGTTGGGCGCTACTGAGCGTGATCGGGTGAATATTGTGAGCCGTGACTACTACTCTATTGTGCGACTCTAGCGAAGAAAGAATGCCGATTAAGATAAGGCCATTGCGAAAGTAAAGATATGGCGATGGACGTGCGAATCGTTTGGCTTTTTTGGGGAAAGGGTTTGGGGGATTTGGGGGAAGATCCCGCTCAATGAGCTAAAACGTCTTTCCATTGTACGGTGGTGTATCGAAGTATTGTTTAAAAATTTGAAGGAATTGAGGCAATAGCTTTTGGATCATGCGATCGAAACCCAGGTCATTAGGATGAGTACCGTCAACAGATCCTTCGTGATCAGTACCCAGCAATTGCTGACCACGGATAAAGTACAAATCCTCAATTCCTTTCTTAACGAGAATATTGTATTGTTCTTCGATAGCATCATTCTGTACTGCAACGCGTTTGGCAATGGTTTGGTCCCAGGTGCCGCCTTCCCGAACAATACTTTGCATAATGACGATCGGTACACCGGGATGAGATTGACGGATATTGGTAACCAGGTATTGGGTCCTCTCTTTTATCTGCGCGGCGGATGAATTGGGAACACAATCCAGCACATAGGCGTCCGCGTCGATAGCGCCGATCATATTTGCTGTTTCCTTTTCCATTTTGGCGCTGCCGCTTAAACCCAGGTTTAAAAAATGTAGCCCTGTTGCCCTTGTCATTCGCGCAGGGTATGCCAGCCCAGGCCGACTCGCAGAGGCGCCCATAACAATACTTGATCCATACACCAGTATCCGTTTCGAAAAAGGATCTGTGCCCGCTGAAATACCGGCCTTCCGTTCAATACCGATCTTAACGTTATCAACCGCGTCGTACAGAGGCAAATAGAGCAGGCATTCTTTCTCTCCGGCTTCCATATGATTCACAATAACAGCTTCGCTGCATTGCCCGTCGGGCGCCGCTGCGCCCGCATATTCCCATTTATCATTTCGTTTGATATAAAGATCCAATCCCTTATTCGCTACTGGTGTCAGAAACTCTCTGGGTTTGGCATTTGTGACGCACCATTTTGCAGCGATCACTGTGCTGCTCGTATTAAAGCGAACCGCGAGTCCCGAACTGCAGGTCAACAATTTTTTGATATTCGCCGGCAGCAGGTCAAATGTTGTTGTATCTACGCGGTGATACGGATTCTTTCCCGGCAGCGCCTTTCCAATAATCGCTAACTCCTCCGCATTGGTAAAAATCAATGTATCCGTTGCCTGGCTGCTTACCAAGTGCGATAAAGAACAGCTTAGCACAAGAAGCATCATTGCTTTTAATGTCCCACCCATATGCTTAGTTAATATCACTGATAAAAATACCGAGCTATCACCGAACGGTCAATCCTTTAAGTGAACAAGCATCGGATAATGGTCAGAAAGAGTATCCGTGACGTTATCTTTCAGAATAACAGCCTTCACGCATTTTGAGGCAAGGCGCGGATTCAGAAAGATATAGTCGATCCTTGCAAGTTTATTGACACCATCTTCACCCATGTGAGATTTAGTTGGAATGCTGCTTTCCGTTTCTTTATGCAACAGGTGATACGTATCGGAAAAACCCGCCTTCTCAACGACACGGATAATATCGAAAGAAGGCCTGCCATTGATCAGGTTATGCCTGCGTGGATCGCTTTGCTCCAGACGTACTAGTTCCGCAATCTTACCGGAATCATAAAAACTACTGTCCTGTGGTGAACGTGCATTAAAATCTCCCAAAAGAATGATCTTCTCGTTTTTTGGGATAATCTCGATATCCGCTAATATCGTGTTGATCTCTTCGATTTTCTTTTCCATGCTGAATGGAGAAAGGTGTAAAACATAGAGGTGATAATCAAGCACTCTGGCATAAATATACCCGTGATGCATATTATCGGTGACCTTCCTGATATGAGTAATGGGGTATTTGGAACTGATTGCTACCGGGAATCCATTTTCTTTTAATAATGTTGCGTACCCATGGCCATAACCGCGTGCAAATATTTCGAGAGAAGGTTGGGTAAATTTATTCATTTCTTCAAAGGCAATGATATCGGTATTCCATTGAGTGACCCAACGGGTAAATTGCTGCTTTTTCAGGCTGTCGTTATCGAATCCTTTCAGCACATTATAAGATAAAATGGTCAGGTTCCTCTGGGCGAGAACCGGGGTATTAAATGCACAGCACAGCGCGATAGAAAATAACAGCGATAATAAAACTCTCATAATATTTGATTGAATGATAATGAAAGAATAAAGCCTACCAGCCGGGATTTTGCTTAAGGCCAGGGTTAATTAATAATTCCTGCGTGGGCAGAGGAAATAAATAATCCTTTGCCTCAACAAATTTTTTATCGATGAGCGGATTGGTAATAATGTTTCCCCCTTGTGCTCCATTTTGAAGTTCAATATCACCGTACATTACGAATTGGGGCTGCGGGTTTGGCATTGTTGGCTTTGTGCCCTGATAAAGGACGAGGTCAATCGTTCCGTCATGATCAAGATCATAATTACCAAGACGCGGAAAGTACATTCCTTTGAAGGGCGCGGCCAGCAAATGCCCTTCTTTCCAGCGCATGAGATCGTTGAACCGGAAATTCTCCCTGTATAGTTCGATCCTGCGCTCTCTTCTGATCTCCAGGATCACGCCTCTATTAGCTCCATTGGCGTTTTTATATTCGTTTCCCACGTAAGGATCCGGTGCAGCATTTGCACTTGCCAGATTCATGTTGGGCATGCCGACCCTGTTGCGCAAAAGTTTAATGGAAATATCAATATCTTCTTGCGTCAATATCCCCAATTCCGCTTTGGCCTCAGCATAGTTTAATAACACTTCGGCATATCGGAAAACCGGCATATCGTTGGAACAACGATTAGCTGCATCCTTGGTTGGCTCTGTCACGTATTTAGCAATTTGATAGCCGGTGATAGAATTGGACAGTTGTGGCAACACCGGCCTCGTTTCTCCCATCCGCGTATAACCTGGCGTGCGGATCGTTTGCGCCAGCCGGGGATCCCTGTTTCTGGTTTCTTCATAAAACTGCAGCGTATCGTAACGGGATATATCCGTAAACCGTGTTCCGTCGCTCATCAGGTAGCTATTGACAAGCGACTTGGTCATACCTGGTCGTCCGTAGGAGGCAGAAAGCGTATGAAAATTCACATCATGAAAAACAGAAAGAGATGCATCGTATACTCGGGCAAGAATGATCTCTGTTGGATTTGCATTCTCAAAGGCAAATAACTCCTGGTATGCTTTGGAGGGTGTACTGGTATAAACAGCATAAACACCTGCCATCATCAGTGCTTTTGAAGCATCGGCACATGCTTCGAGCAGTTTTTCATAACCGGGTAAATTAAATTCTGTATGGTATTTCCGGAAAGTTCCTTCAAACAGGCCAAACCTTGATTTCAATGCCAGGGCTGTCCATTTAGTAACCTGGTCAATGCTTTTGGTAGCCGGTAAATGCGCTACAGCAAAGTCAAGGTCAGCCATGATTGAATCGCTGATCAGCACCCTTGAATCCCGCGGCCTTAGCAGTCCTTCTTCATCTTTTGCATCCAGGGCGTGAGAATACCAGGGCACATCACCAAAGCGCTGGACCATTTTGGCATAGAATAAGGCCCGGAAAAAACGAGCAACGCCTTCATATCGTTTTCGGACATCTTCGTTTTCCGCTCGGAAAGAATTATCCAGAAAAAAATTGATCTTTCTTAATTCTGTCCAAGTCCAGCCACCACCGCTCGTTGGTACAACGCGGGCTCCGCGAACAGCCACCGTCATCGTAGTAACTGCGGTATTATCCGCACAACCCTCACTTTCATAATAGATCTCTTCGGCCGTTGGCATCACCGAATAGAAAGAATTGGTATATAATCTCAGGTCGGATTCTGTATGAAAAAATGTCTCAGGCGCCAGCGAGGACAAAGGCTGCTTGTCCAAAAAATCCTTTTTACAACCAACCTGCATCAGGATAATGATAAAATAAAACAACAAACGGTACTGGTACATATAAAAATCTTTATAAAGTTTAGAAAGTGATATCTACGCCAAAAGAGAACACCTTGGAACTGAAGGGATAGGCTCTACCATCCGGAGTGGTAGACATCAATTCCGGGTCGATGTATTTGGAATCTAATTTTGTCAGGGTAACCAAGTTCTCTCCACTTAAATAAAAACGGCAGCGTTCCAGTTTCAGTTTCCTGGTTACCGACTGCGGAAGACTATAACCTACCGAAAGGTTTTTTAAGCGCACATAGGCCAGATCCTGCAGATAACGGTTATTGGGAAAACTCAATTCAGCATTTTGCGCGATATAAGAACGTAAAATGGGAAAGTATGCGTCAGGATTTTCCGGTGTCCATATCATGGCGGAAAAATTCTTTGGTAAAAAAGAAGTGTAAGGGTAAGCAAGCGGTCCCCAAAAGCTGGTAACCTCGGAAGGTGGATACCAATCCTGTTTACCAATACCCTGCAAAAAGATACCGATATCAAACCCATTCCAGGCCAGATCCATATTAACCCCAAACTGATATCTTGGCTGGCTATTCCCTATCACTTTCATATCGCCAGGATTATCAAGGGTATTGGTGCCGCTATTGATGATCTTATCCCCATTCAGGTCAACGAATCGCAGGTCGCCCGGCTGGAGTTTTTTATAGATCCCGGGAGCGGAAAGGCGGCGTTTGTTTACAAAGTCCTGGTTGACTGAATGGGCATTCGCCTCGGCTGCTGTCATAAAAAAGCCATCAATTGTATACCCCCAGATATCTCCTAATTGTTCGCCTACATAATAATCACTAAGCAGGTTATTGGGGTTATCAAATTTGGTAATGCGGCCGGTATAATCTGATAAAATGAATCTTGCGCTGTAAGTAAGGGGTTTACCCAATAATTTTTTGGTATCCCTCCATCCGACCGATAACTCGAATCCTTTAGTCTTAAGATCTGCTGCATTTTCCTGTGGTGGGTTGGCTCCAAAAACAGCGGAAAGGGTCTTTCCTTTCGTCAACATACCGATCGTTTTGCGTTCATACAGATCAACCGAGACACTCAGCCTGTTGCGCAGCATATCGATATCCAGTCCCAAATTTGTTGAAGTAACTTTTTCCCAGGTAAGTGTAGGCGATATGGCAGGCGGTACTCCAACATACTGGGTCAGGGTATTATTCATCAGGTAATTCATCGTCGCCGTATTCATAATAGGGATATATGCATAGTTACCGACCTGCTGGTTACCAAGCGAGCCATACGAAGCTCTTATCTTCAGATTGTTAACAATACGGGACAAGGGACGGAAAAAATCCTCTTCACTAAGACGCCATCCCGCAGAGACGGAAGGAAAAAAGCCAAACCGGTCTCCTTTTTTGAATCGCGAAGTTCCATCGTAGCGGCCGTTCAATTCCAGTAAATATTTCCCTTTATAATCATAGTTGATTCTGGAATAAAATCCAAGCAATGCCCATTCATTGGATCCGCCTGTAACTTCCATTAAACCGGTTCCCAGGTTCAGATCATTCAGGTCTTCTGACAAAAGATCTCTTCTCGAAGCCATTTGTTCCTTGTTCTTCCATTCTTCCTGATTATAACCAGCCATGAATTTCAAAGAGTGGGGGCCGAATTTGTTTTCATAAGTGCCATAAAGATTATATACTTTATAATCAATGGTCTCGCGATATTCAGATAGTTCGTCCGTATTATAGGTTGGCACAATACTCATCACCCCAGGATACAAGGAGTACGGCACTTTTACGGCGCGATCCCAGCTTAACCGGCTGGTATAGCTGTAGGAGAAATTGCCCGTTACTGAAATTGTTTTCGAAATTTTGGCTGTCGCATCAATAATATTTCTCAGGTCGATCCTGTCACGTTCACCTTTGGATTTACCATACAGTTGATTAGTATGCCAGCCATTTCCAATTCTGTAAGAATTAAGGCCTGTGAGATAAGTAAAGCTGCCGTCCGGATTCACGGGCAAGTAGGAAGGAAGCGTATGTTCATCAAATGTTTTTCCCCAGCTGAAATCATTCGAACCTGAAAATGCATACTTCTGCTGAAAGAATTGAGTATTATTGGTGACTTTTAACCACGTGGTAAGTTCTGAACTGATCTTGCTCCTGAGCGTATATCGCTTGCTTTGGTCAGGCCGGATATTCCAGATACCTTCCTGTGTGCGATAGCCCCCGCTTAAATAATAGGTAGTTTTATCATTGCCTCCCGAAACCGTAATATTGTGGTCTTGCTGCGGCTGCCACTGATTATACAGGAAGTGCCACCAATCGAAGTTTCCATAATACACATATTGATCTTTCCCTCCGCGGTTCTGTATAACAGCCCAGGGTCTGTCAGGATTTTCCTCTTTATCATTTATTCGTTTTTTCAATTCTTCATAGTCTGCTGCCGTATAACCTGTATAACTTATTCCAAGCGAACGCAGATTGGCGGTATCATTCAGGATAGCAGCCTCATAGCCCGATGTCATAAAGTCGGTAGAACTGGTTTGCGTGGCCCAACCGAAATTATTATTGTAGGCAATTTTCGGCTTCCCGCTTTTACCCGTCTTGGTGGTGATAAGTATAACACCAAATGCTCCGCGCGCCCCGTAAATAGAGGATGCTGCTGCGTCTTTCAACACCGTTACAGATTCAACATCCCTGGGATTGACACGGTTCATATCCCCCGCCACACCATCAACAATAACAAGCGGATCCCCCCCATTAATGGAAGTATTGCCACGAATATTTAAATTCCCTTCCGAAATAGGAATGCCGGAAGCAAAGTTGATATTCAGGTTGGGGATCAAGCCCTGTAAAGTTTTCGCCAGGTTGGAAACAGGTCGATCTTCGAGTTCAGATCCGCTTAGTTGGGTTACTGCTCCAGTGAGGTTGACCTTTTTTTGTCTTCCATAACCAACTACCACTACTTCATTAAGTGACTGTTGCGATGGTTTCATCCTGATCAGTAAGTTTTCCGATTTGTCGGCGATCGCAAAGGTTTTGGTCAGCACATCTTCAAATCCTATGTAACTGAATTTAAAGCGGTAGGAACTTCCCGTGCGAAGATTATCAAACCGGAACACACCGCGGTTATCGGTTTGCATTGTGGTAAGGGAACTGTCGGCAATCAAGACACTAACAGATACACCTTGCAAAGGCTTGCCATTATCATCGACCACCGTGCCCGCAATGAACTGGCTTTGGCCATAACAGGAGATCGAACCAAGTAATATTGCCAGTAAAAGACAACAATAAAAATTAAGTGTAGATTTTTGCACAACGTAAAGTTTTAGTTGATTCATAAGCACAGAACACTGCCTCCCCGGCGAAGGGATAACGAACAAAGGCAGGTCGCGTGCTTGATTTACTTTTTGGTAACTATAATAGTATCGCGTTGGGTACGGTAATTAAGATCATTCATATTACAGATAATCCGTAGAACATCTTGCAAACTATCTTTTTCCGTAAAGCTGCCCGTGAACAAAGGCATCTGCTTATGGTAATCTGCAACATCCAGGATAATATGAATCTTATATTCTTGCTGAATTTTCCGGATCACAATATCTAATGGAATGTTTTCAAAATTGAGGTCCAAGGGTTCGGTTGTTTTCGCAGGAGATGCCGCTTCTTTTTTATACCCATTCATTAGTTTAGCAGAAGAACTTGATTTTGTATCGGGTATCAAGGATACCCTATAACGCATATCTTCAGAGAAGCTAACCTGTTGCCCTGCCACCAGGAATATATCACTAACGTCTTTCCGCGATTCTACAGGACGTATAAGCACCTTACCTTCAAAAAGCAATACTTGCACTTGCCTGGTCGCCGCATCTACCTTAAATCTTGTACCCAACGCAGTCGTTTTGATATCATTTGCGAAAACCGTGAAAGGCCTGGTGCTGTCTTTTGCGACATCGAATTCGGCGACACCGCTCAGCTGAACATTTCTTTGTTTACCGGAAAATGGGTTAGCATATAATAGCTGACTGTTGGGATATAAAAGAGCCGTTGTATGATCCGGCAATAAAAGGGATAATATAGTGTCACTGTTGTTCCGCAGCACTTTCATGCTGGCAGGGTCATAGGCGATCCCAGGTCGATTATGTCTATTTTCCGGCTTCAACAAAAAGCCCAGCCACACTATGGCTGCCATAGATGCAGCGACAGCAGCAATCCGTCGATAATTCAACTGTCTTAACTTGCCAAAATTCTTTTTCGATTTCATGCCTAAACGGACATGAATCGTGTCCAGGATCTTATCATAACCATATTCACTATCGATCTTATGCCCAATGCTATCGTCTGCATCCAGTTGTTGAAATAATGCTTCAACTTTTTCCGGACCGGCTTCAGCCAGCAACTTGTGCAGTTGCTTCATTTCCTCAGCCTGGATGGTTCCGGCCCAATATTTTTGTACTAAAAGTTTAAGTTCAGGCATGGTTCCCTATAAATACAGGCAGTTGATTAAAAATGAGGGGGTGAAGTATATTACCGAATTGTTAACTCCCTTTGCATGTGCAGATCGCGATCAGCAATATCATCGAAACATCGAATTTATCCTGCAGTTCCAGTTTCAAGGTTTGAATTGCGATGCTGACGTACTCCCGCACAGTATGAGGCGAGAGCTTCAGTTGCTCTGCGGCTTGTGAATAGGTTTTCCGTTGAAGTTTACATAACGTAAAAGCGTCCCTTTGGCGCGCAGGTAATTGTTGAATGGCCATTTCCAGGAGCACCAAGCGGCTCTCACGATCTTTTTGATGCGAACCATCATCCCCTAACAAATTTTCAGTAACACCTTCGTGTTCATCCATCAACTGTGTCCGGATCTGTCGCTTGAGGAAATTGATGGCCAGATTTCTGCTGACAGTCATCAGCCAGCCTTCGAGGGATAAGTTTGGATCCAATTTATTTCGATTCAGCCATAACTGCACAAAAACGTCCTGGAGAATATCTTTTACGTCTTCCGGCTCCTTGATCAACCGGGAAATATTAGCTGTTACCGATTTGCTATAGTAGTAGTACAACTGGTCAAATACTGCTAGATCCCCGCCTCGCATTTTCTCAAAGATTACTTCGATATCTTTCTTTGCATCCATGAATTAGAAAAGTTTTCCTGACCTATAAGCTTTGGTACGTTAAATGAACTAGCGATGCAAATTGAACAATATCTACAGATGAGCGGATTATATTATTATTAAGGATTTGAAGGCTTCGACGGTTCTGCCAGATTCAGGCCGCATATATATTGAATATCACTCCAACGAAATGTAAAGCACACAGACTGATATGCGTTGAAAAAGAAATTCGGTATCCAGACCATCCTACTGATCACGCCATCACTGAAACAGGGCAGCATCCGCGGATCCACCCTTAACGTAATACATTAGCGCCGGTGTTTGCAGCGATGAGTGCATAGATTGGAAGATTAGGCTTGTGAAGGGTTAGGTGCTACTGGGAAAGCGCGCTGCGATAACAGGCGATCTTCTGCGAAGTCTTTTGTTTCGTTTTCTTGTGCGATTGAGAACTGGAGCTACGGCATTGCTGTTGTTGTTTGCAGTGTCTGACCTTATTTAATTGCTGTCTGCGAAGGAACTGTGCCGTTGGAATGAACGCCAATAGTGAAGGTGAAGGAATGGTGGAAAGCAGACGAAGCAGTTGGCTTTTCTGGAAAAGGGTTTGGGGAGTGCAAGCAATACTGTTCGGGCGTTTTCAGAATAGCTGTCAAGCCTGTCTTGTTCAAATTTAACCCATGGAACGAATGATAATTGCAGTACTACTTCTCGTAACTCAAAATGGATGACCAATAACAATCTGCTGTATAAACATAAAAATATCCTTCGTTTTGGTAGCGTACGTGAAATCAAAGAAGCTTTAAAATTACTGGCACAAATTACCGCGAATGAGCCTGCAACAAAATAAAATTCTTATTAAAGTGGTAGATGATGCTCTCGGTGAGCTAGCCCTGGAAGTTGTCTTTGTTCGGTTGTTCAGTAATTTTTTAAGGAAATTGCCGCCCGATGAAGGGAACGATGAACGGAATGCGACGCAACGATGATGCTCCATAGAGCGAGTGCTGGTACCATACTTTTACCAGCGCCCAAAAAGTTATTGCCGATATTTCGCACCGCATCAATTACCGTGAAGCCGGTGTGATAATTACTCTAGTGGCCATTGTGAAAGTGAAAGTACGGTGGAGAGTGCGCGAAGGGTTTGGCTTTTCAGGGAAAAGGGTTTGGAGATTTTGGGGAATGGGGAGTGGCCTCCACTGCGCGAGTACGCTGTTTAATGCATTGCCTTACCTTTATCAAATGTCCACTATAACACTTGACGAAATAAAAAGACTCGCGATCATCGCTCTGGTATCGGACGACTATTTAATGGAAACGCTGGTACTGAAAGGCGGCAACGCCATTGATCTGCTGCAGGCTGGTTTTCCCAAGAAACTATCCCGCTCGTCCTACGATCTTGACTTCAGCATGGATGATGACTTCGAGGACCTCGAAGAAATAGCCACCCGGATCCAGCGAACCATTGAGAATACCTTTCAAGAAAAAAACCTTGTCGTATTCGATTACCGGTTTACGGCCAAGCCCAAACAACTGCGCGATGAACTAAAAGACTTTTGGGGAGGCTACCTGGTATCCTTCAAGGTCATCACTGTCCAGGAATACGAACGCCTGGAGGGCAATTTAGAAAAAATTCGCCGCGGGGCGATCGCCGTACGCCCGAACCAAAGTTCAAAGGTAGAGATAGAGATCAGTAAGTTTGAGTATGTAGCGGGTAAAATGGAAGTGCTGGTGGACGGCTTTTCCCTGTTCATTTATTCTCCGATCATGATCGTACTGGAGAAACTCCGCGCAATCTGTCAGCAAATGCCCGCCTATGCAGCTATCATCCCCTCTCACTCCCCTCGTCCGCGCGCCCGGGATTTTTATGATATCCAGCTGATCGCGGACCAGCACGGTATTGACCTGGACTCCGACCCGCACCGTCAGCTCGCAGCGATGATCTTTGGCGCCAAAAAAGTTCCGCTCTCCTTCCTGAAAGACATTACCGGACACGCGGCCATCCACCGGCAGGATTTCCAGAATGTCGTGGATACGCTACCCGCCAGTGAGCGGGCGGAAGTAAAAAGTTTTGACGAATACCTGGCTTTTGTGACCAGCCTCGCCCAGCCCCTCACATCCCTTTAGGATGCCAGAGTTGCCACCGCTTATCAAAGGAAGGATCTTCCATGCCGTAATCCAGGTAAAACCGGTAATCCAGCCCTCTTTGCTGAAGGGAATCCAGCGCCCGCCCCCCGTAGCCGGCCCGCTCCAGGTAAAAGCCGATGGCCTGGTGGTATGGATAGATGAAGGGAATCGCATTTAATAATGCCAGCAGCTTATTGGTCGATAACCGGCTAAGTGCTCGGGCGTACGCATCCAGTACAGCGAAGGCCCCACCTGCGTAGTTCGGGCGCACGGTGATATCAATCAGCGTACGCTCCAAACTGGTCAGCGAAAAAGCGTTGCGATACCGGCTACTGAGCAGCACCCCTGTACGGGCGGTGAACATCCCTTGCAGGAAAACTACGGTGTACTCCTTATACGTTAAGGTTTGCTGACTCCTCCGTTGGGGCTGACCAAACGCATGATCCATGCCTTCCTGGGTGAGCGTGCTTTTTTTTGCCGGCTTTTTACTTTGTTCCTGGGTAACATAAATAGTCTTGGGCACCTGCGTGGTCAGTTCATGCAGCAACACGGCCGGGTAATGGGAAATATAAGACCTCGGCCGAAGCGCAGCGGCTATTTCATAAATGCTGGGATCACCATACCAGTACAGGATATGGTGCTCCTCTTCTGATGTCCCGAAATCATGGCTTTTCAATAAACCCGCTGTGAGCCACTTTTGCACGATTTGCTTGGGAGGTGTCGTTTGGGGCAGGCCCCAAGCCCCGCGGCTGCGTTCAATGAGCTGAAAAAAATCGGCCTGCGTATAGACCAACTTTTCTGTAGATTCAAAAAAATCGGTCAGTGCTTTTTGGGCGAGTGTTATGCGAGAAATTTTTTTCATAATTACAAAGTATATATACTTTGTTATACGAAGTTATAGTTTTTTATTGAGAAAGTCAAGTGCAGACTGGGCTGGGGTTTCCAGAAATTTATGTTTGTGATTAAAAAGTATATATACTTTTTAGTAAAGCTACCGTTTTTTTATGAGAAAGTCAAGTTTTCTGAAACATTTCCCATTTCTTACCACATCCAATAATCGACGATGCGGATTGACACCGCAATTCGTAAGCGATATAACTAAAGAGGATGCCGCTCAATAACGGAACGATGAACGGATTGCGACGCAGCGAAGACGTCCTATGGTGCGAGTGCTGCTACCACTCTCTTTCCCCGCTGCATATTTTGGTGCGACAGCTATTTTCGAGGGAACCCATCAATTTTTCATGAAATAGAAATATCTGTCTTAGTCGTGAAGTCTGCGGATCTTAAAAATGAGTTTTTCGCCTTTATCGCCAAATTTTCCCATAGGAGTATCGAAATTTTCCATGGATGACGTTTCCAGCGGTTGAAAACCATAAATATTTAAGTCGACGTAGCGAGCTTCTAATCTAAAATTAAAAAATCGGGGTCATTGCATGTGATTATTGTCGATTGAATATTAAGCAGAGAACCGACACGACTACACCGTTTGGAACAGTTTGCGACTCCCTAAAATTCTTTATAAACTAGTGATCTCGCTCCTTTTATTAAATAGGTTCATCTACGTAATGCGGATGAATCGCTCAAACCAATGATCAATGTCTAAATATATAATGATCCGCCAAGTAGTGTAGGTTTCATAGGCGTAAGCTGGATCGGAAAATATAGCGTATTAAAATTTTGACATGGCGGTATTCGGAATTGTCTTTACTAGTAAGCGGGGTAAATTATTGATTAACATACGTGTTTAA
Organism: Sphingobacteriales bacterium 44-61; assembly: GCA_001898405.1. Lineage (GTDB taxonomy): Bacteria > Bacteroidota > Bacteroidia > Chitinophagales > Chitinophagaceae > Terrimonas_A. The sequence continues at coordinate 214,875 of MKTW01000011.1, read as the reverse complement.
ATTTGGGAGGAGAAAGATGAATTCAGTTCACCTATACGCACCAATAAATTACACTAAAAGGTGTCCTATGGTACGAGATTTAGCTAACATATAGTAGTAGTGAATATGTCGCGATCGTGAGGCTTCATTAGCTGTTCCAAGAGAAAGCCGCCTCGTCAAGTTCTAAAGCTATTGATAGTTGTTTGTTTCATAGATTTCGGAGACCTATCGCCAATGAAAAGGGACAGTTAATCTTTAAGAGGGCTTATCTCGCACCTCCACATTAAGATGGTACAACGAAAAAAGTGCCCAATGGCTTACTTTTTGGTTTTTATATTGAAAGAAAAGTACTGTAGACAATAATAAATCGCCTAATCCAATAACGGCAATGAACCTGAGATAATGAACACAACAAACAATCATGATCGCGCTGGCGGCAATTCAACACCTTTAAAGGTACTGCTATGAGTAAAACAACATTAAATGAAAAGCCAAAATTCAAGTTCTTGTGGCTGGAAATCACTTTCGGTACGGAACCGCTATGGTACAGAATCGTGCTGATCCTTTTAGGATTGACAGCCCTGGTACTGATCGTCTATTCGCTCAAGGAGTGGAGTGCGCCAGCCATCGCTTTAGAAAAGATGTCACACATAAAGATGACGCTATTGAGTAATTTTTTTAAGGGTAGAGGGCCTTGATAATTTTTTTCGATCTAGCCAAATGCGCGAAACCCGGATATTCCTGCGCCGTGCTTTCGATTCCCGAACCTGGTAAAAAAGGCATTGAGATATACACCAACGACTCCAACGCAGTTATCCAGGCGAAATTTATTTAAAGTGTTCGTATACTCCATCGAATGAAAATGATTTAGCTAAAGGCCGATTAGTGGTGGTAAGATCCTGTTTATGGAAGTGAACTTAAATTACCTCAAAGTCAAACCTCGGTTTTTATTTGAGGAAATTGGCTTACAGAGGCGGCTTCTTTTAGGATTCGTGTTACCTGAGCAATATGCAGTTTTTAACGACTGGTGGAGTTTGCAGAGTCTTTTGATGACAGGCATGGTTTGATCGATCCGCTTATTGATGCTCATTGAGCAGAACGATGAACGAAAATCGAACGCAACGAGTATGGCCAGAGATGCTGATGCTAATACCATACGCTCGCTAGCAATAAGATTGGTACTGAGAGGTTGAGGGAAACGGACCTTTCGATGGAGTAATGTGTAATAGTTATATAAGATGAACAGTTTTCATTTAGTCGGCACTAGCCAGCCCATTAACCTTTCCCGAGGAGAAATATTAAGCAACATTCGGATATGGGTCAATTTGAAATTTAACTGAAATACATTGATTCAAATACTCGTATAATTTCGTTCTCCGCTTTCTCTTTATTTGACCCGCTTACACAAGTGCCGAAAGATACTATTGCCAATTCCATTTTTTCGTTATCTTTTTGAATTATTGTTTTTTCCCAAAGTTCTGGCACATTGTATTTTTTACAGATGTTACGTGCATTATTGTCAAAATCTGCATACCATTTTTCCATTTTCTCTAAATCGGTAAAAGTTATAGGGATAGTTATTGTACTCATAGTTATTTATTAATGTGTCGTAAAATTCAATTTACTTTTTACTTCTTATAAGCCCCTTTTGCCTGAATACTGGCTCCCTCACCCATCAGTTTGATTATTTCAAATTTCAACATGCCACTTGCTAAATTGACTTCAGGCAAAGCCAGCGTTTTAGCACTGCTGGAAGGCTTTTAAACGATCCTCAAGTTATCGCGATTTGAGTTATTTTCATCATTTTGGTAATCACAAAAAACATCCAAGCATTCTTTTACTTCGGGTTGACTTAACAAACTATTGCTAAATCCAATAATCTTCTTTAATTCCTTATTACCACTAATTCTCGTAATAAAAATCACAGCAGCTGGAGATTGAGCCTCTATTAGAATTCCATTCCGCCTTAAAGGTTGCCCACCTTTGGGAAGTGGATCATGCTCTATATTAGCACTTTGCCTGGTGCATTGATAAATCACATCATCAATCCTTCCAAAAACGGCATTCCATAAACAACCTGAAGTGTAGCAGTCAAGTACAAAACCCGGTAATGCGTCTTGTAGGAAAAACAAAAGAGTCTCTTCCAGCAAGGTAGTATCAATCAGCAAAATTCCCGGCCTTCCCATAAATCTAATTTGCCCCTTAGCGCTTTTTTGATAATGTTTTGTTACCCTGCCGCTGATTTGTTCGATAACGTCTCGCCTCGTGTTTGCCTTTCTTTCATTGCTTGTAGACGCAAAAGCGGATTTATAGATCCAATGGGGATTGGCCTCATCCGTTAACTCTATATCCCGTTGAATATTCTGAAAGTTAATCTCAGAACCTTTGAAGGAAAGTGTCTTTAACTCCAAATTTGCTATTTTGCCGGACGAACACAATTTTGAATAATCGGGAGTTGCTATACCGTCTATCCTGCTCTTTGCAACAAATTGTACAGAATCATCCTTCTGAAACAGTAGGTCAAATACGACTATCTCATTATATAAGGTAAAGCATTCTTCATATTTTTTTGAAACAGAGCCATTAGAATCCGTTAAAAGTTTCAGCATTTTATCTCGTTGCCCATAAATGACACAATTAAACTCCGCCCTCTCATCGATCTCCTTGCATTTGGCAAGATCAAAAAGATTCAATATCAGATTAGATGATTCGCTAAATAGCTTTTGATGCGTCATCTCTTTTAATTCTGAAATTCTGTTATATAGCATTCTTACTTTATTAGTTTCCCGATGAACTTCGAAACGATTGGTAAATTCTAGCGATCGCATTATCTGAAAGACCGTGGGAATAAGCTGGATTTTTTAGAAAGAAGAAATATCGCACCACCGTCTCATTAATTTTCCGGGTGCTAAAAAAATGTCCATTGATTGCTACTTCAAATGGGCTACAATCAGTAATAATTGTTGAATAAATAACGATACCAAATAACAATGGGTACGTTGACATTTTCTTTTCAAAAGCGGCAGTTATTATTTCAGGATCAATTACGCTAAAGTAAAGAGCATGGACATGAAGGTAGATCATTCCACTTGAACCTGCGGGGATCTGTTCCATTTCCCGTTCAATTTTGTAATTAAGGATTCGGTATGTTTCATCGAAATTCAATGGAGGTCCGTGCAATCCATTCCGGTAGTCATTTTTCTCCATCCATTCCTGAAACTGTCCATATTTGTTGGGGTGAGTGACGCATAGCCGCATAACTTCATTTTCAAGTAAAATCATATCCTGCTGCAGAAGTGCTTTTTCACGGATAGCGGTAATGCTGGCCAGAACACCGTCCATTTCGCTATCGGATATATACCGTAACAACTGGCAAGAGAAAGGAAGTTGCGGAGGTGCAATGTTAAACAATCTGGAAATAACTTTAAAATTGTTATCCAGGTCTGACCTCAATTTACTTTCACCGACCTTAGAAACTTCAATATATAATTTCTCGTTAGTTTCGGGAAAGCCTATTACAAGATCGGGATTCTTTTGAGCCTTAATGTCTTTCCATACTTTAACATCGCAACCGGTATCCAAGTACATATGGGAAATTTCAAAGAACGGGATACCTTCTGTTTTGCAACTACCCGGATGAATCAGTTTATCTTTCAGGTGGCGATAATTAATATCCGTGCTTTTTAACTGGATCAGAGTAACAGCAAATTTGATTATTTCTGCTATTCTCCATGGCGACTTATCAGTCACCATTCTAAAGATAGGGTGATGAGAATTATTGAGTCGCAGAAAATCATCTCCAAATTCCAATCGCAAAAACTGTAGTGCAGAAATCCACTGTTGCCTGCTATCATCATCTATTTGCTCCGACAACTCCGCATACGTAATATGTTTATCCCAATCGAGATGATCCTCCATTGTAATAAATACTTCAAAAATTAAATCTGTTATAGTCTTACTCATTTTGCCGACCCTTTTACAATTAGGAAGTGTGCCAAATGCAATTACGCGACCATCCATACCTACCTAAATTTATTGGCTACTTTCAGCTTACGTCAATATTATTTCGTAATCCCTTTAAATAACCAACATAACTTCCATATAAGATACGCAATAACCGGAGAAGCGTATCAATTGTGAAATATTTTTTATAGAAAACAGGAAAGAATAGCGCCGCTTACTCCGACACATATCTGCTAAAAATTTGCAGCCGTAGTTCGCTTCGCCATATGAAATAATGGGTGGAAGTATATACTGTAACGATGATTCTGCTCGCCATAAATTATGCGACAAAAGTCATCTTGGCCCCTGCATCAGTTTCCTATATTCCGTCGGCGTCATATTGAAGAATTGTTTGAACTGCCGGGAGAACGTGGAGAGTTCGTTGTAGCCTACTTCGAGCGCAATCTTCAAGAAAGATAGCTGCGTTTCGGCGACTAGTTTGGCACCTTTTTTCATGCGCAGTTCGCGCTGGTATTCGAAGAGCGTTTTGCCATAATACTCCTTGAAATCACTGTTGAGCTGTTTGATATTATAATACACGAGGCGCTGCAGGTCTTCGCCATTGAGCGGCTTTCCTTCATGCTTGTCGATATGTTGTTTCGCGGCTTCCACTCTTTCTTTTTTGATCTCGCTGGTTCCGGAATTGTCCACCGGGACGGGGATACCTTCCGTATACCGGATAAAATGATAGACGAGTTTCGTGATCTGGCTTGCTAGCAGCATTTCGCGGCTTACGCCTTCATCCGGAAATTTAAGCATGCGTTCCAGGATATCGCGCACTTCAAAGGAGATGGGAAGCGATAATTGCTGCAGACCCAGGTCTGAGCCGGATTCCAGGCGTTGCAGCGTCTCCTGGAATGCCGGGAATTTTTCGGCGGTCGGTCGGAGAAGGCCTGTACCTAAATTTACATGCACGATGCGGTGTTCTCCCAGGCCATACCGGGCCACTTGTGGAATACCCCCTGGAATATAGAGCAGATAACAGTGTTTATGATTCAGTTCAATTTCACCAAAGCCTTTCAACTCACAGACCAGGTCACCCCCCAGGGCATAGACCAATGACAACACCGGCTGGGGCGCGACGGGATATAGCGTCTCCGGCTCTGTGATCCAGAAACGAAACTCGGTTACCGAGCAATCCATCGCTTTAATTTCCTGCACAAGCCCCTGTCCAAAAGGAGCCTGGTAAACGCGCCGGTCTGCACCAGGGATCAGGAAAGGATGCATGAAAATCGGTAAGTCAGCAGTTGGGTCTAATGGTTGCCGGTCAGGGCCGGTTAAAAAATCTACAATCATCGTCGGTTCTCATGGAAAGGTTTGATCACAAGTCTTCAAGCGGCCGAAATTAACCGGGAGTACTCGCAGTCATTTAGCTATTCCGGGTAATGATTTGATTAATCCGGAGTTTTTAAGCCGTCTATTCCTCCAATATTAGCAATGTACCAACTTATCATTTATCGGGCATTTCCCATTAGGTGTAAATACGGATATAGCTACCGTAAAACACGTATTTCGTGAGCAGATGAATTTGCTCCCTGCTACCTCCTTCTTTCATTTATCGCTGTACGGACTGCATGAATCGACGCGCTTCACGGAGCGAACGCGTCCCAGGATTTTGTGTTTGTGGATTTTAATGCATTGCATACAAAAAAGAAATTGACCTTTTGGGTCAGTCTTGCATTGGGATATATAAGGTTGCCAAATTATCCAGTAGAAAAAATCTATACTTACTCAACAACACTATTCAACATTTTCTCCAGCCTGTCAAAAGCAGAGCCCCACCCATTATAAAAGCCCATTTTTTCTTGCTGTTGACAATACTCTTCGGTTGGATGAATCACACTAAATGTAAAATTTGTCTTTTCTTCATTTTCCTCAAACAAGACATGCAATGTCACGCCTTCTGTCATCGGTTTAAAGTTCGCCGAAGTCACAATTTTCTCCGGTACGACAATTTCTGAATAAACACCTTCGGAAATGAATTCACTACCATCTGGCATCGGCATTGTGTACTTCCAGTGGCCACCCACTTTAAATTCATGTTGAACTACCTTAATTTTCATTCCCTTTGGCGCCCACCATTGTACTATATGTTCTGGATCGGTCCAGGCTTCCCAAACCAATTTTCTTGGAACGTTGAAAGTCTTTTTTATGGTTAGTATCCTCTTACTGATCTCATTTAGATTTTCCATTTCTTTTATTTTTTTTAGCATGTAACTTGGTTACGTAGGTTTCAAATGCGTCAATTCGTTGTTCCCACAACCTTGAATAACGTCCGGCCCATTCTGCAATTTTTTTTAACTCCTGCGGTTGTATAGAACAAAATGTTTCCCTGCCTTGCTTTCTTATTTCCACCAGCCCACATTCATTTAGAATTTTAATTTGCTGTGAGATGGCTGGACGACTGATATTAAAGTAATCGGCAATGGTTTTAAGGTTCATAGGTTGCCGTTGATGCGCGATGAGATCTACAATCTTTCTCCGGGTAGGGTCTGCAATTGCCTGAAAAACGTCTCTTCTTGTTTCACTGGTCATATTAGTAAGCGTATGCTTACGCGAATGTAAAGGTAAGCGTTTACTTACCAAAATTTATATTCTTACCCATTTTAGTCTCCAAGCGCACTAACAATCCTCCAGACCTCAAAAAAAAGAAATTGATCGGGAGATGCAGTCTATGTTGTATTGCGAAGAAAGTTATTTCCGCATTTTATTTCTTAATAAACTTTAATTCGGAACAGTTCCACACGCTTCTATATTTACACTGTCATCGCAAGACAAGGTATTGAAAAGTGAAAATGAAAATGTGTAGCGTATGTTTCAATCGATCTCGTGGTCGCAGTTTATAACAGCGGCCCTCCTACTAATCATTCTTTATTATATCATCGTCGGCGTCTTGTATTACCGACGGGAGTTTCGCGAAAAGTTACAACGACTTCGTTCGGGGCGAACGAATACCCGGGGCGATGCGGATCATTCCCCACCCGCCGAACAATTCTCGCAAGCCACGGAACTAAAAGCCACCATTGAAGAAGTGCTCCATGTCGCCGTGAACCGCGCGTGGATCAAACACGAACTGCTGATGGAACTCCGCCGGCGAGTGGCCCCTTACCTATCGCTTCAGCAAACCCCGTTCGAGTTTGCTATCAACAACCATATTATTCAACAGGTCGAACTGCGCTGCAATATTCGCCTGGAACCCGATGACCTGCGTGTCATCTGGACATAAGATCGCTCCTTCCAGGTGAAGTGCAGGAAAACCAAGTGCAAATGAAGTAGCCTGGATGGGAGTACCTATTGCCTGTTCACCCAATGCTGCTGCATCTCTCCGGTCAGGATGCGGCAGCGGTGACAGGTCTATCTAACGGTAGTTCTTATTTATTTATATAAAGCAACGAGGTGTATGAAATGTGAGAGAGAGAATTGCTTTTCAAGCAAGCGGGCGAAGCTATGCACTTTGCTCATCAGTGGTCTTTTGTTATCTGTAGAAATTTTATTTGCCCAGGACGGTAACGCAGGGATAGAAGAAGCCAATACCAAGGTCCGCGGCTACTTTGCTTCCGGCACAAACCTGATGTACGCGGTGGGGGCCGTGGTGGGGCTCATCGGTGCCGTGAAGGTATACCAGAAATGGAACAGTGGTGATCCAGATACTGGTAAAGTAGCTGCGGCCTGGTTTGGCAGTTGTGTGTTCCTTGTCGTCGTCGCAACTGTGATCAAATCATTCTTCGGTGTCGCATGAGCAATAGTGTGTATGCCATCAACAAGGGCATTAATAAGCCGATCGAGTTCAAAGGACTCAAAGCGCAGTACGTGTGGTGGCTGGGTGGAGGACTGGTCGGCCTATTAATCTTGTTTGCCGTACTATACATCATCGGCATCAACACCTTTATCTGTCTTGGAATCATCGCGATCGCGGGCACGACGCTGTTCATCCAGATTTATAAACTGAGCCGCACCTATGGCGAACACGGACTCATGAAAAAGGTCGCGCGGCGAAGTGTGCCAACTTTTATTAAAAGCAATAGCCGTACCCTATTTTTTAAACGCGCTGCGCGCAAGTGAATAAAGTAAACAGTGAAGCATGGAAAAGTGGTTGAGGGATGTGTTACCTATCATGGGCGTCGAACACGACTGCATTGTATCGAAGATGGGCGATATCACGGTGGCATTTGAAGCGACGCTGCCGGAGATCTTCACGCTCTCGGACCAGGATTATGAAACCTTTCACCAGACCTGGATCAAAGCGATCAAGATCCTTCCCAAGCAATCGGTCTTTCATAAGCAGGATTGGTTCGTGGACAGTGCGTATGCGCCGGATTTCACGAAGGAAGATCAAAGCTTTTTATCGCGCAGCAGTGAGCGGTTCTTTCATGAGCGACCCTATCTTGATCACCGCTGCTATATTTTCCTGACGAAGAAACCTGCTTCGCGGAAACTATCGAGCTCGCTGTTTTCTACACTGCTTCGAAGAACGATCGTGCCGGAAGAAACACTGAAGCCGCAAGGTTTGCAGGATTTTCTCGACAGCTCGGGACAATTTCAGCGCATTTTGCAGGATAGCGGGTTCGTGCAATTAAAGCGGTTGACGGATGCGGAGTTACTTAGTACCGCACGACAAGCGGGGCTCATTGAACGGTATTGTTATCTATCGCCGGACGCTGGCTCCCCGATGGTGCGGGATATTTCGTTTGAAGAGGGGATCCGGATCGGCGATCAATACGCACAGCTGTATACGCTCGCGGACGCAGCAGACCTTCCCTCCCACTGCGGCTCGCGGATCAATTTTGATAAATACTCAACCGATAAAAGCAAGTTCAGTATTGGCTTTGCTTCAGTACTTGGGCAACTGTTACCCTGCAGTCACCTGTACAACCAGTATGTATTTATTGAAGACGCGCAGAAGACGATCCAGAAACTGGAAAGTAAGCGGCTGCGCTTGCAATCGCTCTCTGCTTACTCGCGGGAGAATGCGATCAGCCGGGATGCGACGAATGAATTCCTCAATGAAGCGATCAGTCAGCAACGGCTGCCGGTACGGGCGCATTTCAATGTGCTGGTCTGGACCGCGCAACGGGAGCAACTCAAAGAATTCAAAAGCCTGGTGTCTTCTGCCCTCGCCCAACTGGATGCGGTACCCAAACAGGAACTGGATGGAGCGCCCCAAATCCACTGGGCAGGCATCCCAGGCAATGCGGCGGATTTCCCGATGAATGATACGTTCGACACGTTCGCGGAACAGGCGACCTGCTTTTTTAATCTCGAAACGAACTATCGTTCCTCGATCAGCCCGGTAGGCATCCGGCTTGGGGACCGGTTGACGGGAAGGCCGGTGCACGTGGATATCAGTGATGAACCGGTAAAGCGCGGCATCTGCACCAACCGCAACAAATTTATTCTTGGACCAAGTGGCAGCGGCAAGAGTTTTTTTACCAATCACATGGTGCGCAGTTATTATGAACAGGGCACGCATGTCGTACTGGTCGATGTCGGGCATAGTTACAAGGGACTTTGCGATATGGTGAATGGTTATTACTTCACGTACTCGGAAAAAAATCCGATCCGTTTTAACCCCTTCTACATTGGTGAAGGAGATAGCCTTGATACAGAGAAAAAAGAAAGCATCAAGACACTGCTGCTGGCGCTTTGGAAAAAAGACAATGAAACATTCAACCGCAGTGAATATGTAGCCCTGTCGAATGCGCTGCAACTCTATTATGAAAAGCTGGAGGCGAGACCCGAGATCTTTCCCTGCTTTAATAGTTTCTATGAATTCCTGCGCGATGATTTTGTAGCGGTGTTGCAAGCCGATAAGGTAAAGGAAAAAGATTTTGATGTATCGAACTTCCTCTACGTACTGCGCCCCTATTACCGGGAAGGCGAGTTTGATTATTTGCTGAACTCCCGGGAGAACCTGGAGCTGTTGCAGGAGCGATTCATTGTCTTTGAGTTGGATAATATCAAAGATCACCCGATCCTGTTTCCTGTTGTAACGATCATTATCATGGAGGTTTTTATTTCCAAGATGCGAAAGCTAAAAGGCGTTCGCAAGATGATCCTGATCGAAGAAGCCTGGAAAGCGCTCATGAAAGAAGGGTTTGCCGAATACATTAAGTATCTGTTCAAGACTGTACGAAAGTTCTTTGGGGAAGCGATTGTCGTCACACAAGAGGTGGAAGATATTATTTCTTCTCCGGTCGTCAAGCAAGCGATCATCAATAACAGTGATTGCAAGATACTGCTGGATCAATCGAAGTACCAGAACAAGTTTGAACAGATCCAGGAACTGCTGGGACTAACGGATAAAGAGAAAGCACTGGTGCTGTCCGTCAACAAAGCGAATGATCCTCTAAGAAGATATAAAGAAGTATTTATTTCTCTTGGCGGCACGCTTTCGCGGGTCTACCGGACAGAGGTTTCACCGGAAGAATATTATGCATACACGACGGAAGAAACGGAGAAAGTGAAGATGCAAGGATACGCCAAGAAATTTGGCAGCATTGAAAAAGGGATCGCAGCCATGGTAGCTGACCTGTCTAAAACCTAAATACATTTTTATGAAATGGATCATTTTACTGCATCTGCTTATTGCGCTGCTATTGATGTCCTGCGGGCTCTTCGCGAAGAAAGCGTCCGTACAGGAATTTATCCCGGGCGTATATGTCGCTCAGTGGACCAGCGAGTTCGCTGATTCCCGCGACACGCTGCAGATCGAAGCCCTTGCCGCGCCCAGCGAAGGGATGTATGCGATCACCCGGCGAAGTTATCACGCGTACAACCAGCGAACCAAGCGACGAAAGCCGGCGTATGAGCTGCAACACTGGACGGCGAGTTATGCGCCGCGCGAACAGGTTCTGCTGGTGCATAAAAATGGCCGTGTGCTGTCATTTGATCCAGGCAAGCAGGAAATGCGAATGGGCATCACAATTTACCAGAAATTATAAATGAGCGAGATGAAAAAGTGGATGCCTATAGCTATGCTGAGTTGGGTATTGCTTATGTGGTCTCCTGTGTGCGTTCATGCGCAAGCCGGCATTGCACAGGTGATCGCTGAAGGGGTCAAAAAAGTCATCCGCGCGGTTGACCTCCGCATACAGCGGCTGCAAAACCAAACGATCTGGCTACAGAACGCGCAGAAGGCGATCGAAAATACATTATCGAAGCTGCGGCTCGATGAAATTACCAATTGGGTGGAGCGGCAACGGGTATTGTATCAGGATTATTTTGATGAACTCGCGCGGGTGAAACAGGTCATCGCTTATTACCACCGGGTAAATTCGATCATCCGGCGGCAGGTGCAACTCGTGAACGAATATAAACGCGCTTATGACCTGTTCAAACAAGACGATCATTTCAGTGCAAACGAACTTGTTTATATGGGGCGCGTGTATACCGGGATACTGGAGCAAAGTTTAAAGAACCTGGATCAGCTGTTCCTCGTGATCAATTCCTTTGCCACCACGATGAGTGATGCCAAACGCGTGGAGATGATCAATGCAGCGGGTGATGGAATCGATCAAACGTACCAGGACCTGCGCACTTTCAACCGGCAGAATATGACGCTCAGTTTACAGCGGGCAAGCGACCTGCGGGATGTGCAGACGATTAAAAAATTATATGGTTTACCTGATTAATAAAAATGGATCCACTACGTCAACATATCAAGGATTTTGGGGAGTTTATGTTCAGCAAAGGGTATGACACCGCCGTGCAATTGCAGCCTGGGCCTAAGCACTGGGAAGACCTATACATCGGAAAAGTTCCTGATGCCCTGACACAGTTCTTTAGCGATCCAGATAATGCCGCTGCGGTCAAGGGAGTTGATTTATCACTAAGCTCCTATATCAACTTTGACCCGATTGATTGGGACCGATTAGACAGAGGAGGCGAAGTTGATATTGACTGGAAGCCTGTTCGTTTTGACATTCATTATAAAGAACAGGAGGGATTTACAGTAAACAAGTTCGCGGTATCATCGACTACACGTTTTGAAAATCCCATCGAGCTGACGCTATCGAACAATCATGCGTTGCCCAGCGCCAAGCAGGCTTGGGAGCTACTTTACCCGCCCAAAAAACAAAGATTGGAAATGCCGAGATTAAAGCGAAAACAACGATTCAAATTATGAAAACAAACTTACTGGCAATTACTCTACTGTTTAGCGTGACCGCGCAGGGACAAACCTGGTCGGAATGGTTCCAACAGAAGAAAACACAAATAAAGTATTTGGGTCAGCAGATCGCGGCCTTGCAGGTATATATCGGTTACGCTAAAAAAGGATACGAGATCGCGGATGAAGGTCTATCCATTATCGGGAGCATTAAAGACGGAGAGTTCAACCTTCACCGCGATTTCTTTTCTTCCTTAAGCGCTATCAATCCACGCATCCGGTCGTATGCACGGGTTGCCGAGCTCGCCACATTGCAAGTGAAGATCGCTCAAACGCATCACCGATCTATTCAAGCGCTTGAACAAAGTGGACAGTTCACGCCTGAAGAACTCGAACACGTGTCCACGGTATTTCTCCGTGTCGTGCAGGCGAGCATGGAGAACCTGGAAGAACTTGTCCGACTGCTTCAAGCTGGTGACTACACGCTGAAAGATGATGAACGCATTGCGCGGATTGAACTAATGCAAATGGGCATACGCGAGAAAGCACGGATGGCGCAACAATATGCGCAATCAAATTTAATGCTGGCAGCCCAACGATCGCAGGAAGCAGGCGACGTGAAGCGATTGAAAGAAGTGTATGGTTTTTAAAAAATTGTGTGTATGAAAAAGTGGGGATTGATCATGGTTTTGTTACTGGGTTCTATTTGGCGCGGGCGGACACAGTCTTTTGAAGTGCAGCAACTGCTGCTCAACGTAGAGAAGCTGGCACAGTTCAAACAAATACTGGCAGATCTGAAAAAAGGATATGAGATCGTCGCAAAAGGATATACCACGATCCGCGATATCTCCGAGGGGAATTTCAGTTTGCATGACGCGTTCCTGGATGCACTCTGGCAAGTAAGTCCCGCCGTCAGGCAATACAAGCGCACCGCGGATATTATCGCGCTCCAACTGCGGCTCGTGAAAGAATACAAAGCCGCCTGGCAACGGACCAAAAGCAGTTCGCTGTTTTCGCCTAATGAACTTGAACATATTGAGAAAGTATACAGCAATTTGTTTCAGGCGAGTCTGCGCAATCTCGAAGACCTGTTACTGGTGATCACCGCGCGGCAACTGCGGATGAGTGACGACGAACGGCTAACCGCGATCGACCGTATCTATGCTTCCATGCAGGATAAGATCGTCTTCCTGCGGCAGTTCAACAGCAGCAATACGGTGCTCGGCGTACAGCGCATGAAGGAACAGCAGGATGTGAACCAGGTGCGAAAATTTTATGACCTGCCTTAAGGGCAATTACAAGTGAGTGTATGAAAATGTGTGTGAGAGTAGCCAGCTTTACGGTAGCACTAATGAGTGTTCCTTTTTTATTGTGTGCGCAGGATAATGGCGGCGTAGCAGGAGAAATCCATAGCCTGCATGCCGTACTGGAAAATCTGTACAACGATATGATGCCGCTCTGCAGTAAACTGATCGGCGTTGGCCGCGGGATCGCCGGGTTTGCCGCGACCTGGTACATCGCTTCGCGCATCTGGCGTCATATCAGCAACGCGGAGCCGGTTGATTTTTATCCGTTGTTCCGCCCCTTTGTACTGGGTTTTGCTGTCCTGATCTTTCCTTCGGTCATCGGCCTTATCAATGGCGTAATGCAACCCACGGTTACCGGAACCGCGGATATGATCGAAGATTCGGATAAAGCGATCTCAGAACTGCTGCGACTCAAAGAAGAGGCCATCAAAAAAACCACGGCCTGGCAGATGTATGTTGGCCCCGATGAAAGTGGCGACCGCGATAAATGGTATCAATATACTTTCGATGAAGATCCTTCTGAAGAGGGCTGGCTGGAAAGCGTCGGCAATTCCGTGTCTTTTGCCATGGCCAAGCTGTCTTATAAATTCCGAAATGCGATCAAGGAGTGGCTGTCCGAAGTACTGAAAGTATTGTATGAAGCCGCGGCCCTATGCATCAATACGATCCGCACGTTTCATCTCGTCGTACTCGCTATTCTCGGCCCATTGGTATTTGGTATCGCCGTATTCGACGGATTTCAGCACACGCTCACCGTATGGATCGCGCGCTACATGAATATTTTCCTGTGGCTGCCTGTCGCCAATATTTTCGGCGCGATCATGGGGAAGATCCAGGAGAATATGCTGCAGCTCGATCTCTCTCAAATCGAGGACGCAGGCGATACCTTCTTTTCTTCCACGGATATGGCTTACCTGATCTTCATGATCATCGGTATCGCGGGTTATTTCACGGTTCCTTCCATTGCCAATTACATCATTCATGCCGGCGGCGGCAATGCCCTGCTGCATAAAATCTCCACCGGCTTTACCAGCCGGGCTACTGCCTTACCTGGTGCAGCCATCAATACCGGCGCTACCATGGCGCGGGATGTTTATGGGGATGCCCATAAAATGATGACAGGCGGCATGATGGAAGGTAGTGGCAATGATTATTTCAAAGACAAATTATCCGGTAAATAAGTTATGCAGTTCCGTCAACTAAAAAATATAGACACCGCGTTTCGCTATGTGCGCTGGTTTACCGTACTGGTGGTAGTAGGAAGTTTACTGCTCTGCGGGTTCAGCCTTTACAAAAGTTATGACCTTGCGCGCAGCACGCAATCAAAGATCTATATCCTTGCCAATGATAAAGCGCTTGAAGCTTATGGCGCAGACCGGAAAGATAATATCCCGGTTGAAGCGCGTGACCATATCAAAACCTTTCACCAGTATTTCTTTTCGCTTGATCCCGACGAAAAAGCGATCACCGGAAATATCACCCGGGCTTTATATCTCGCTGATGGTTCCGCAAAACGGCAATACGATAATTTAAAAGAGAAAGGTTATTTCACGACCATCATTTCCGGCAATATCAGCCAGACGATCCAGGTGGACAGTATCCAGTTGCAGCTCGATCAATCACCTTTTTATTTCCGCTGTCATGCGACAGAGCGCATCGTCCGCACGACCAGCATTGTTACACGAAGCCTGATCACCGAAGGCTACCTGCGCAGTATCTCCAGAAGCGATCATAACCCGCACGGATTTTTGATCGAACGCTGGACCACGATAGAAAACAAGGATCTCAAAGTACAAGCCAGGTAATATGGTCAGGAAGAAAAAACAACAACAAACGCCCGGAACAGTAACCAACGACAAAGTTGCTGGCAGGATGGTACGCGCGATGCGATGGATACAAGAGAAATGGGTGCACCTCATGCAACACTCAACGAAGTCCTTTACGCGGAAACAATGGATGACCGGTCTATACATTTTTTGCCTGATCACGGGAGGGTGTAGTATTTATCTCGTCATTGATAGTTTTTCAAGCAACAAGACCTCGATAAAAATCCATTCCATTCGCCGGCCGAAGTATGTCACGCGAACCGGTGAAGAAGGGATGCCCGCGCCCACTGCAACTGACTCGCTCCCCTTTCGATTAAAAAAGTTTTTATTCTATATGGATAGCCTACAGCAATCCAAAAATGGAAAGCGCATTTACGACAGCATTCAAGGGGTGCGACCCGGTCTGCTTGACAGCGTGCGGAAACTACAAGGTATGTACGATTTACAAAAATAAAAATGATAGTTATGCAACAACAAAGGTCTGCTTTTCTTCGAAAGCGAAAATTACTCATCGCCATCCCCGCACTCGTGCTTCCCTTCGTTACGCTGATGTTCTGGTCACTTGGCGGTGGCAAAAAAAGTGCAGCTCCGTCAACTAACCATTCCGTTGCTGGTCTCAATATGGATCTGCCCAGCGCGCAACTCAAGAACGACAAAGAGATGAATAAGATGTCCTACTACGAACAGGCGGCATCCGATTCATCCCGGTTACGCAAGCAATTGAAGGAAGATCCTTACCGCAGTGATGATCTATCGTTTGATGCTTCGGTGACAGAGAATTCAGCAACGATTCTTCCGGACGATGTTCGTGAACCGTCGAATCCATTGCTACCCACGCAAAAAAGCTCCAGTGCGGAAGCAGAAGCAAAGGTCTATCAAAAGATCAAACAATTGAATGAAGCGATCGAACAGCCCTCCGCTCCTGCCAGGCAATACAGTAATAATTATCGCGGGGTATCTTCAGTTGCAGCAGACGTGCAGGTAGAGAAACTGGAACAACTCATGGAAGCGATGAGCAAAAAGGAAGTGAATGCAGAAGATCCGGAGTTAGCACAACTAAATGGCATGCTGGATAAGATCGCAGCGATCCAACAACCGGAAAAAGCAATCGAGAAAAAAAATGATGCGGCTGTTTCTGCGGAGAAAACAACACTGCTGCAAACAACGGCTCCTTCGATCCCCATCAGTTTGCTTGATACAAATAAATTCGGGTCGCCAATAATCGGTGGGCAGGGTTTCTATGGCGTATCCACAGCTTACCAGCGTATTGATACGGGGAATGCGATCAATGCGGTGATACAGGAAAATCAAGTGCTGGTCAATGGCGCAACCGTCAAACTTCGCTTAGTGCAGCCCCTGTACATCCAGGGAAGCCGTATTCCATCCGGAAGCTTTCTCTATGGTATAGCGACCCTGCAGAATGAACGGTTAACAATTGCGATCACTTCGCTCCAACATCAAAGGTCTGTTTATCCCGTGCGTTTATCGGTTTATGACCTCGATGGCCTCGAAGGCATTTACATACCCGGTACGATTACGAGAGACGCCCTTAAACAGTCTGCCAACAATTCTATTTCTACCCTTGGCCTGCCAATGCTTGATCCTTCGATCGCGACGCAGGCAGCGAGTGCGGGTATTGAAACCGCGAAGAACCTACTTTCCCGAAAAGTAAAGTTGATCAAAGTGCAGGTTAAAGCAGGTTACCAGGTATTACTTAAACAAATATAAAATATGAAACTATTTTTCTTCAGCTGTATCGCCTGGCTATTCCAGGTTAACTGTTTTGCGCAAGATGGAATTGTTGTAATCAGCAATACACGCACCAGTGCGCTGCTATTTCCGTTCCCGATCCGGCATATTGATATGGGCAGTAAGGATATTCTCGTACAGCCTATTCAATCGACCGACAGCATTCTACTTATTAAAGCGGCAAAAGCAGATTTTGACCGCACGAACCTCACGGTGATCACCAGCGATGGCGAGCTGTATTCACTCGATGTTGTTTATGATGCCGATCCCGCGCAAAAAGTGTATCCTTTCAAAAAAGGCAACAAGCGGACTGTTCGCGCTTACGCAGAAGGATTATTGGATAATACCCGCACCATGCGAGGCGTGCGCGCGAGAAACCAGGATATACGCATGCGTCTATATGGGTTGTATGTCCAAGATGAAACGATGTACTATCAATTGCAGTTGAGTAATGAAGGACCGATCGATTACCGGTTTGAAACCATACAGTTTACGACCCGGGCCGTGCGAACAGGAAAGCGAACGGCGGTGCAGGAGATCGTACTCACACCAAAGTATGTCGCTGGTAATGATCAGGTGATCAAAGCCGGACAGTCGATAATGCTGGTGTTCGCACTAGAGCGGATGACGTTACGCCGGGATCAATACCTCTCAGTCACTACCGAGGAGCTGCAAGGTGGTCGGCATTTGCGCATGCGTGTCCGTTCGCATAAGCTGTTACAGGCAATCCCTATCCATTAAGATCAACAGTGATGGCAGCACGCTCCTTATATGATGAACTCGAACGCTGGCGCAACCGCGAGCAAAATGTGGCGCGCCTGTTTTCGGAAGAAGCGTTGCGCACACCTTATTATCTCAAAAGCAGGCTTGATCATTTCCGGCAATTGAATGCGGTATACAGCCAGGATAAGTCACTGCAAAAAGATGTTGGGTTAAAAGTATTGCAAGGGGAGATTCGGACGATGGAGCGGAGATTATATCCCAATCCGCTGGAAAGGCTCATGCGCCGTGCGGTTGCACAAGTAGCCCAGTACTTTGGTCCCGAACGATTGCTGGAACGAGAGCGGCTTAAAATAGAAGAAGCAAGGCAAACCCAGCAGATCCAGCGTACCCTGCAAGTGGAAAAAGAAACGCCGGCGCAGCGGTATGAGCAAACGGTGGCGGCTGCGCTTGTTACACCTAACATCCGCGCGACATCCAAAGAAACAACGGCTGAATCAACGAATGAGCAAGCACTTGAACAAGCACTTCTGGCAGACCAGAAAAGGTCGCAAGCAGAATATGATCTGTTGATGAAAAAACAGGTACGTCTCACCGTAAGCAATACGGAACCCTTTTTCCAGGTAGCCAAAGCAACGAACGTTACTTCTTCCGATTTATTTCAAACAAAATCTTTAGATATGAATGACAAAAATTATGATTACCTCAGTAGTCAACTAAAGTACACTGGTTTTGGTGAAGACCTGCAGGCACAGTTAAAAGAAAAACTGCAAAAACAAGAACCAGAATTTATGCTGACCCATCAAAAGAGTTATGGGAATGATGCCACCGTGGCAACACTGCATTTCAAAAAATCAGCCAACAGTGATATGTACTTTTTTAATAAGTACAATTTGCATTTACAAAACCCGCAGCATCCAGATCCCATTAAACAAACTTTTTACCTGAACCAGGACGAAAAGCCGATCACACTTAAAGAAGGGTACAACCTGCTTAGCGGCCGCGCGGTGTATAAAGAGCGTAGTGACCGCGAAAGACAAAGTTACCATGCCTGGATGCAACTGGATTTCAAGCAAACAGACAAAAACGGGAATTATAAAATTCAACTGTACAACGATAAGTACGGCTTTAATCTCGAACAGTCACTCAACCGGCATGCGATCAAGGAACTGCAGGACCCTACACAGAAAGAACGCTTACTGGAATCCCTTCAACGCGGCAATCGTCATACGGTGACTATCACCATCAATGGCCACGAAAAGCAAATGGCCATCGAAGCAGCGCCCCGGTTTAAAAACCTTAACGTATATGAAACCAATGGCATCAAGGTGCGGGCAGATAAACTCTATCAAAGTTCCGCGCCCGATCAATCACAAAAGCAGGATGTGAAGAAAGCGCAAAAACAAGGAGCCGGTGGTGATGAGGGAGATGGCGGCGTTCCGGAGCAACAGCAGACAAAGAAACGACGCACAAAGCAATCCCTTTAGAAACAGGAGGTCCTATGCTCATCCGTGGATATGATACTGAAGAGATTGACGAGTCAATGAAATCCTTTGATTGGAGCCGAGCGTTCTATGATCCGATGTATGCAATGGTCGAAGCTGAAACGCCTGAAGACCATGAAGATGCGGCGCGCATGGAACAATTGATTGAGCGGCTACAGGTCGTGTACGCGTATAGTGAACAAGGCCGGGAGTATGTGCAATCTTTAATTGACGAGCACTGGAAAGGAAAACCTATGGAGCAGCAAGTGGATCATTTGTTCGGAGGGTTGCCATCGCCTGAAGAGCGGGTCGGGCTAATTTATTCAGGTCTTTGGCCTGTCATTGAAAAAGCGATCCGCGAGGGGCACCATTGGGCCGCGTATAATACAGAACCAATCATGCTCATGGATAATGATGTTCGACTCTTCCGGGATGTAAATTCTGCCAATGTGTTTGCCAAGCAGCACAGCAATGACCTGGATCAGTTCAAGGTGATCGAAGTTCGAAGCTCTCTTGATTTTGTGTTGAAGGCTTGCTATGGATTAGAGGCTCAACAGACGACTGTGGTGAATCAACGCGCCACTTTACGCCAACAAAAACCTACCCATGAAAACAATGATACAACAGCGCCTTTCGAAACGGCCCCGGCAAAGCGTCGAAAGCGGCAATCCTTGCGATAAAATTGACCAGCTACTATCTTTCCTGGTTCTTGCTGAACATGACCCTAAGATCAGTCGTGCACACATTACGCTCTATGTCGCACTTTGGAAGAAATGGTGCTCTTTGGATTCCTCAGCTCCATTGACATTTTACCGGCGAGAAATAGAAACACTCAGCAAAATTAACAGCACCAACACTTTTCACCGCATTCTTCGCCAGCTGCATGAATTCGGTTATCTCCGGTATGAGCCATCCTTTAATCCCGCACTGGGAAATATTATTTATTTAAAAATGAATGTATGAAACGCTATATCCTCTATTTGATCCTTCTCTCCATCCTGAGTTCATGCCAAAAACATAATCTTGATGTTGGCAACAAAAGGCTTTTGCCGATCGACATTCCGATAAAATCAATTGGACTAAACCCCGGCCTATACGATTTGCTCCCGAACGTTTGCATTCGATCGTATCACGATTTAATTCAAGCGATCGGCACTGCATCCCGTTCCGTTTCGATGATCGTACTTATTGACGGAACAACTATTCAGCTAAGCAGACAGATTGCTATGATGAGGTATACCTGCGTTTTTCAACAAGAAAGTTATTCGTTATTTCGATCGCAGCTGCAAGTGGCTTTCCTGCAAGATGGCATTCAACAAGCGTACTTCCATGATACCTGGTCGCTGGGTTGTGTTTATACTGATGCAGCCATCCCTCCTTTTACCAATTTGATCTTTAATAACCAAGTGGTGCAAATCAATGCGTCGATCACCTGGGGGATTGCGCCGCATGCGGGGAAGTTGGTGAAGTTTATAATTATCGAATGAGTGAAGTGTGTGAAGGTAAAAAATGAACGCAGCTACAATGGAAAGTTTGCCTAAAATAGGACCCGAATTCATTCAACGAAAATTTGCCAAATCAAATATCAACATCTCCCTGGAAGAGGCCCGATTAATTTTGGATTTACTAAATAAATTAGCTAATATCGCAGTCACTCAACTTATGCGACATGAAGGTAGCCGATCTATACATTAGAGTAAGTACAGATGAACAAGCCGATAAAGGCTATTCTCAACGAGACCAGGAAGAACGATTGAAAAGATACTGTGAAGTTAACTCCATTCAAGTTAGACACATTATTTTCGAAGATTATTCTGCAAAGACATTCAATCGTCCTGCCTGGAAAAAATTCCTGCTCGACCTGAAAAGCAGAAAAACTCACCCGCATTTCGTCCTTTTCACAAAATGGGACCGCTTTAGCCGCAACACAGGTGATGCATATCAAATGATCAATACACTTCGAAAATTTGGAGTAGACCCGCAGGCAATCGAGCAGCCGCTCGACATGACGATTCCCGAAAGTAAGATGATGCTTGCCGTTTACCTTGCTGCACCAGAAGTTGAAAATGATCGCAGAGCATTGAATGTTTTTCATGGAATGAGAAGAGCCAAAAAAGAAGGACGATGGATGGCGACTGCTCCAAAAGGATATGTGAATAAAACAACGGAGGATGGCAAAAAATACATTACACCAAAAGAACCTGAAGCGACAATTTTAAAATGGGTATTTGAAGAGATCAGTCAGGCGCAATTGGCCATTGATCAAATACGACAAGAAGCCAACCGCAAAGGGTTGAAGATTGGACGTGCACAATTCTGGGACCTGATACACAACCCCATTTATTGCGGGAAGATCTACATTCCTCCTTACCGCAATGAAGAGGGCAGTTTTGCGCAGGGTCTGCATGATCCTATTATCAGCGAGCGATTGTTTTTTGAAGTACAGAACCTGATAAACGGCCGAAAAAGGAAAAGCGGGTTTACCAAAATCAAAGCAAGGGATAGCTTTCCCTTGCGCGGCTATTTATTATGCCCGGACTGTCATCGATCACTTACTGCCAGTACATCTTCGGGTCGAAGCAAAAAGTACTCCTATTATCATTGCCTCACTCCCTGTAAATGCCGGTTCCATGCGGATACAACGAATGAAAAATTTCATCAGCATCTAACTTCCTTCGTTCCCTGCGGCGATTTTACAGATCTGCTAGAGCTCGCAATTGCTCAGTCTTACCAGCTACAGCATGCACAACGATTTGCAAGCAGAAAAGCCACCCTTACTCAATTGGATGCAGTAAACCTACGCCTCCGGCATGCACGGGAACTGCTGGCCGACCAAAAAATAGAACCAGACGATTTCAGGGAATTGAAAGCCGATTGCCAGCAAAAAATTGAATTATTAGAAGCTCAACTGGAATCAAATCCTGTTACTCATAATAACTCTTCTACGCTGCTCAAGAAAGCGATCAAAACACTCACACAGATCGACTCTCTGTATCAAAACGGAACTGTTGAGGAAAAGCGCCAGATCATTGGTTCGATATTTCCCGAAAAACTTGTTTTTGACGGAAACAGTTTTCGAACCGCCCGACTCAACGAAGTCGTTCGGCTGATATTCAAGCTGGGCACGGGTTTCAGCGAAACAAAAAACCGGACAACTCTCAAAAATTTTGAGTTGTCCGGTGAGGAGGTCCCTAGCAGATTCGAACTGCTGTACGAGCTTTTGCAGAGCTCTGCCTAGCCACTCGGCCAAAGGACCATTTTCTTCTCCAAAAGCACTTCTTCAGCGCTTTTTTTGAACAGGCGCAAAAATAGGATATTTTTGGTTACTGAACAGAAGCTTTTCACATTAAATAAGTTATATGAGCCGTATTGCAGAATCCGAGCTGATTATCAATCCAAGGGGAGCCGTATATCACCTTGATCTCCGACCCGAAGAAATCGCCGGCACCGTTATCACCGTCGGTGACCCGGACAGGGTAAAAGAAGTGAGCAAATACTTCGACTCGATTGAAGTAAAAAGGCAGCATAGAGAATTCGTGTCGAATACCGGCTATGTAGGTAAGAAAAGAATAACGGTACTTTCTTCAGGTATAGGACCAGACAATATTGATATTGTTATCAACGAACTGGATGCCCTGGCGAATATTGACTTCGAAACAAGGCAAATAAAAAGCAAGTTGACCTCTTTGAATATTATCCGCATTGGCACTTCCGGCTCCCTGCAGGCGGATGTTCCGGTTGATAATTTTGTAGCTTCCACTCATGGTCTGGGCGTAGATAATTTGCTCAATTTCTATCGCCATGAACAAAACGAGGAAGAAAATCAACTGCTCCACTCCTTTGTTACCCACACACAAATGCATGGCCAGATGGGACAGCCCTATGTCAGCGGAGCGGCTCCTTCCCTGCTCAAACATTTTGTAAAGGATTTCCATCAGGGAATCACCGTCACCTGCCCCGGTTTCTATGGCCCGCAGGGCCGGATCCTGCGCCTGGGTGTACGCAACCCTGAGCTGATCAATCGCCTCACGGATTTCCGCTTTGGACAACACCGGATCACCAATTTTGAAATGGAAACCTCGGCGATCTATGGCCTCGGTAAGTTGCTAGGCCATAACTGCCTGGCTGTCAATGCTATTGTAGCCAACAGGGTACAAAAAGAATTCTCCAAAGACGGAAAAGCAGCCGTGGAAAACCTCATTAAAAAATTCATCGGGATATTTGCGGAAAATATCTGATTATTAAGTCATACAAATCCAGAAGCAGGACTAATGAGTAACTGATGAAACTCCATTAGCCCGGTTATTTGGTGAAGATTAAGCATCTTCTGTCAGACTTTACTCTCAGATTTGATCGTTGATTTTTTACTTTTGAATTCTACTTATTAAACAGGATATGACGCTTCGTTTTTATAAATACCAGGGAACAGGAAATGATTTTATCGTAGTGGACAATCAGACCAATGAATATTCTTTCCTCACCACCGATCAGATCCGCCGCTTATGCGATCGCCGCTTTGGTATCGGCGCAGACGGCTTTATGATGCTGAACCAGAAAGCCGGCTACGACTTCGAAATGAAATATTTCAATGCCGATGGCCGGGAAGGCAGCATGTGTGGCAATGGCGGACGTTGTATTACCAAATTCGCTTATCATCTGGGCATCCACCGCACCGAATACCGCTTTCTGGCAGTAGACGGTGAGCACGAAGCCGAAATAGACACGGATGGTATCGTTTCGCTTAAAATGCAGAACGTGGATAAGGTACAGCGTTTTCACAGCGACTTTATTCTAAATACCGGCTCCCCCCACTATATAAAACCGGTAAGTGAAGTAATGGATATAGACGTATATCAGAAAGGCCGCGATATCCGCTACAGTAAAGATTTCGAAGCGGAGGGAATTAACGTGAATTTCGTTGAGCAGGTAAGCGATGATAAGATCATTGTCCGCACTTATGAGCGTGGGGTCGAAGACGAGACTTATTCCTGCGGTACCGGTGTCACGGCTGCAGCTTTGGTCTTTTACCACAATGAGAACGGCTTCAATGAGGTGGAGGTAAAAACCCTTGGCGGCACGCTGACCGTTGAATTTGACCGGCTTGGTGAAGATCATTATGTGAATATCTGGCTCTGCGGTCCGGCTGAGAAGGTTTATGAAGGAAGTGTGGAAGTGGGTTGAGTCGGCAGTCGATAGTCCAGACTGCTGAATAGCAATTATACTTTTACGATAGCTAAACAGATTTATTAACTAATAGTAAGGGCCGGGCTACTACACCAGGCTTCTGACGCACGACTCACCAATGATTCAGTACTTCAAAAATATCAATCATAAAACTGTCGAAATCGACAAGCCCGAAGAAGGCTCCTGGGTGAACGTGCTGCCCCCACTAAAGCAGGAGGAATTTACGGAGCTGTCGGACAAACTGGATATACCCATCGACTTCCTGACCGACTCACTCGATATTGACGAAAGAAGCCGTTTTGAAAAAGAAGCCACCGTTAAACTGGTGGTGATCAAAACGCCTACGGAGAATAATTCCTTCAACGAAAGTGACGCTTATTATATCACCATCCCCATCTGTATCATCATAACGCATAACCAGATCGTAACAGTCAACTCTTTTGAAAATGCGGCCATCAAAAAATTCCTGAACACTTTCCAGAATCGCCACCCCGACAAACGGAACATGATGATGCTGAAAATATTTGAGAAAGTGGTGCAGACTTTTATGGAGCACCTCAAGGAGATCAACCAGCGCAGGAATGTGTATGAACAGAAATTGTACGATGCCAGCCGGAATGAACACCTGTTGGAGCTCATGCGTATCCAGAAAAGCCTGGTGTATTTTGTTACAGCCCTCCGCTCGAATGAACTGCTTTTTGTTAAACTGGAAAGAACAAATTTCCTGGGGCTGAATGAAGAAGAGAAAGAGTTCCTGAACGATCTGATCGTTGATAACTCACAGGCCCTTGAAATGGCGCATATCTACACCAATATCCTGAGCAGTACACTCGATGCATTCGCCAGCATCATTGCCAATAACCAGAACCAGGTTTTGAAACGCCTCGCAGTGATCACCATTGTCCTCACTTTCCCGGTTCTGATCTCCAGCTTATTTGGCATGAACGTTCCGAATGGTTTTGAAGAATCTCCTTATGCGTTCCATATAGTCGTGTTCCTTTCCCTTGTCATTTCATTAACCGTAGGCTGGTGGTTCCTGCGTAAAAAAATATTCTGAACAAATGCATTTCTTCAATATCCGGGTATACGGGATCCTCATCAATGATAAAAAACAGGTGTTGGTAAGCGATGAATATATCCGCGGCAATTACTACACAAAGTTCCCTGGCGGCGGGTTGGAATTTGGTGAAGGCACACGCGATTGCCTGAAACGTGAGTTCATGGAAGAGATGAGCCTGAACGTTGAAGTAAGTGAACACATCTATACTACTGATTTTTTCCAGATGTCCGCTTTCAATCCTGAACATCAGATCGTATCCATCTATTACGCAGTGAATCCACTGGAAGAAATTAAAGCACCGTTGCGTGATAAAGCCTTTGATTTTGACAGCCTGCAATTAGACGTTTACCAACGCACAGGCGAAACAGAAACATTCCGCTTTGTTGACTGGGAGAATTTTTCTGCAGAAGCGGTGACCTTACCGATTGATAAAATAGTGTCGGATTTAGTCAAGAGTACTTATTAATAAAGATTGCTTAATCAGCCATTGCCGCTCTTTTCATCTCCGCAGCCTGCTCATGACCCAAATATTTCTCAATCCAGTTATGCACCAGATAAATGACCGGCGTTAACATGATCGCAATGATAAATTTATAGATGTAATTCACTATACCCACAGCTATAAACAATTTGAATGGCCACACAAAATCATTTCCCGAACTGTTTACCCGGGTGCCTACATAAAAGGCTATAAACAACACCACAAAGCTGTCAATAAACTGCGACACCAGTGTTGAGCCCGTTGCCCTGAGCCAGATATTCTTCTCCCCTGTTGTTTTCTTTATCTTATGAAAAACGAATACATCGATCAATTGGCTTAAAATAAAAGCAGCCAGTGATCCGATAATGATAAATCCCCCCTGCCCCAACACACTGTTGTATGCTTTCTCCATATCAGGCACTCCACTTCCCTGCTTACTGGTAACAAAAAAATCAGCAGGCGTCAACTGCATTGCCCCATAAAAAGTAAGAAAAGCAAAAGCTATCAATCCCGCAGTAAGCCAGGAAAGAAACCGCACGCCTTTCATACCATAATACTCATTGATAATATCCGTCATAATAAAAACAACGGGCCACAACAATACACCTGCAGTAAGATTGAATGAATACACATCACCAAACAACCCTATCTGAAAAGGCTGAATACCCAATGTTTTTTCCAGGGAAAATATTTTAACACCGATTATTTCTGCGATCAGCGCATTGGCTATGAATATACCCCCAAGGATGATAAAAAGCCTCGTTGGTTTATTTCTGATGATAGTATGGATCATTGAGATAAAAGATATAAAATCCAAGGATAAATAAAAACAGGATATTTCCCAGCACCAGCCATAAAGGCACATAAGCTGTCAGCCTTCTTTTAATGAAAAGAACCGCCAGGTAACAAATATTGACCACCGGAACAACGATCAGCCCTATTGCATAACCTATAATAACAATAGTGGATGTGATAGCCTCTTCATTGAGCCAATCCCTGATCTGAAGAGAGATCGCAAGAAGGAAAAATATGCCGCAAATGAAAGCCAGTCTCGACAAAAATAATAGCCAGCGCATCCGTGATTTTCGTCTAAAATAGCATTATTTTGTCAGCCGGGAGCTCAAAGCTTTCCACGCAGACGGGATAACTCAGGCCCACCCTAAAAACAAAAGAAACAGATGGACCGTCCATCTGCCAAAAAATAAAAAGAAACGGATGAAAAACGATCTTGTTAAAAAGATACTCCCCCATATCATTGCCATTTTAGTTTTCCTTGTTGTGGCCCTTATTTTTTGCAAGCCCGCCCTGGAAGGCATGGAACTCACGCAGCATGATATCATCAACTGGAAGGGTATGGCTCAAAACGCTTTTGAGTACAAGGAAAAGCATGGTCATTTTCCCCTTTGGAACACGAATCTCTATGGCGGTATGCCCAATTATCAGATAGCGATGGAAGGGAAATCCGTTTTGCCTGATCTCACTTCATGGCTCTCACTTGGCCTGCCCAAGCCCATCAACTTCTTTTTTCTCGCCAGCCTTTTCTTTTATATCCTTTGCCTGATATTGAATATACGCCCTGTGGTGGCCATACTGGCATCACTCGGTTATGCATTCTCTACTTATAATCCTGTTGTGATCAATGCCGGCCATGATACGCAGATGCTGGCCACTGCCTATATGCCTTTGCTGCTGGGCGGCCTTATCGCCATTTATGAAAAGAAATACTGGCTTGGTCTCGCCATCACTGTCTTTGCGACCTGTCAGCAAGTGGGCATGAACCACCTTCAGATCAGTTATTATTTCTTACTGATAGCCGCCCTTGTTACACTCGGCTATGCTTATGGCTGGATAAAAAATAAAGAATGGAAGCACATGGGTATTGTTGCCGGCATCACCGCTTTATCTGTGGTGATCGGACTCGCCGGAAATGCATTACCCCTGATGACGACCGCCGAATATGTGAAATACACCCCCCGCGGCGGCAATGATGTGGCTATTGAGGGAGACAGCGTGAAAGCTGTTCAGATCAAAGGGCTCGATACAGCTTATGCTTTCGAATACAGCTTAAGCAAACCGGAGATCACCACGCTCATTATGCCGAATGCTTTTGGCGGACATTCGCGCACTACCGTGGATGAGAACTCCCATGTAGTGGAAAAGCTGATCGCAGCCGGGGTACCGGAAAGCCAGGCTGCCAATACAGGCTTGCCCAAATACTGGGGTGCTCTTCCCTACACTGCCGGCCCCGCTTACCTTGGGGTGCTTATTTGCATTCTTGGAGTGATCGGTTTTGTACTGGTAAAATCACCATTGCGCTGGGGCCTGCTGGCTGCTACCATACTGGGGATCTTTATTGCCTGGGGTAAAAACTTCATGGGCTTTAACCTGTTCCTGTTTGAACATCTTCCCATGTTCAATAAGTTCAGGGCGCCTTCCATGGCCCAGGTGATTCCGCAGTTGACCGTGGGAGTAATGGCTGCACTGGCTTTGCAATATCTCCTGTTCCGCAACAATGCCCAGGAGCTTTTAAAAAAGGATTTTAAAAAAGTGCTTTATGCAGTAGGTGGGCTTTTTGCCTTATTAGGACTGATGTACCTGCTGATGGATTATACTGCCTATTATGATAGCGCACTTGCAGCCAATATCAAACAACAATCCCAGAACGACGATATCAGCCGGGCTGTAATTAACGGGCTGAAAGAAGACCGCCGCGCCATGTTTGGAGGTCAGTTGCTGAGAGCCGCAGGTTTTGCCTTATTGCTGTTGGGCGGCCTTTATCTTTATACCAGGAACATGATCAAGCCTCTTGCACTGGCAATCGGGCTGGTCGCTATCAGCACTATAGAGCTGGCATTGGTGAGCCATGATTATCTCAATGATGAGAACTATGTTCCGGCTGATGACATCAGCATGCATTTCACACCTCAGCCGGTAGATCAGCAATTGCTGAATGACAAAGACCCTGATTTCAGGATTTTCAATAATGCTCCGGCAGTTTATCCCGAAGCACAGGCTTCTTATTACCATAAGTCCATTACGGGCTATCATCCGGCCAAGCTTACACTGGCAGAAAATCTTGCCAAGAAATATTTAAATGGTGTTCCCAATCCTGGCATACTGAACATGCTGAATGCAAAATATTTTATTGTCATGGACCCGCAGAGTCGCACAGCTCATGCTGTTCCCAACCCCGATGCCTATGGAGCATGCTGGCTGGTGAAGCAGGTGAAGGTGGCAGACAATGCCACTGCTGCCCTGCTGGCTATTGGTTCAACCAATTTAAAAGATACAGCCATCGTTGAAGGAACGGCTGCTGCTTCAATAACACAGCCACAGTGGGACTCTACAGCTTCTATCCGCCTGGTAAAATTTGATAACGACCAGATCGATTATGAGTCCAATGCTGCCGCTCCACAATTTGCAGTGTTCAGTGAAATGTATTATCCCGCAGGTTGGAACGCTTATATAGATGGCAAACCAGCCACCTATTTTAAAACGGATTATGCCCTGCGCGGGATACAAGTTCCTGCTGGCAAACATGCCATACGTTTTGTGTTTGAACCATCCACTTTCAGGAAGGGGGTGAACATTTCATTCGCCGCATCATTTGCCATACTGATCGCCCTGGTTGGAGGTTTGTTTATGGCATGGAAACAGGGTAACAAGAAAACGGCGAAATAGATGAGTGCTGCGATGGTTTAATGCGTCAAACCTAAACCAAACACTCCTGGAAAAGATCATCAGCCTGGTATGGTATAAAGTGCTGCCTCCTTTGTTTGGAGGGCAGAAAGGGATCGCTCATTTCAATCAATACCTTTCCCTTCACTACCCGTTGGTATGTGTTTGTTCTGACAACAACCAGCCAAAGGGAGAATTACCATATAAAGTTTTACCGGTATTGCCTACGGGACAAAAGCATGTGCTCAACCCATTATACTGGCGTAAAGTGAAGCAGATCGCCCGGCAGGAAAAAGCGACCGCCATTATTCTTGAACATCCCTACCAGGGCATTGCGGCATGGCTGGCAGCCAAAGCCATCAAAGCGCGTTTCATTGTTCATTCCCATAACATCGAGTCAAACAGGTTCCGGCAGATAGGCAAATGGTGGTGGCCACTGTTGCAGCGCTATGAAAAATGGGTTCATCGCCGTGCGTCCCTGAACCTTTTTAAGACCCGTGAAGATCAGGAATGGGCTGTTCAGCATTTTGGGCTTTCTGCAGAAAAATGTCTGATCATTCCTTATGGAGTAGAGCAGCCGGTAATGGCCCCCGAAGATGGTCAAAAATTGCGCAGGCAATACGGCATAGGAGCTGAAGAAAAAATATTGCTTTTTGCCGGCACGCTTGACTATGAACCTAATGCCAAAGCCGTGGAAGACATCTTTTCAGCCATTGCACCCAGGCTTCGTGCAGCCGGTATGCCTTTCAGAATAATCATTTGCGGAAGAAACCGTTTCCCGGCTTTTCAATACCTGAACAAACTGGCAGACACTTCCGTGATCATGGCCGGTGAGCAGGTTTCGATCGATCCGTATTTCGTGGCTGCTGATGTGTTCATCAATCCCGTACTTTCGGGTGGAGGCATTCAAACAAAAAACATAGACGCCATTGCACACGGATGCAATACGGTTTGCTTCTCATCCCAGGCCACAGGCATTCCGGCACATGAATGCGGCACAAAACTCAGCATAGCAGAGAACGGCAACTGGGACCATTTTACTTCGCTCGTGATACAGGCCGCAGCCCATAAAGACCCGACTCCCCGTTCTTTTTTTGCTTATTTTGACTGGAACCGCATCCTGCAACCGCTTATTCATAACTTGCAAGCGCATGAATGAAGTATTATCGCTCATAATCATTACCTATAACCGCCCCGACGATCTGCTGGAGCTGCTGCAAAGCCTGCGGAAGGAAGCAGATATCACTCCGCTGAAAGAAGTGTTGATACTGAACAATGCCAGTACCGTCTCTTATGAAAAAGCAGAAAACTTTATTGCAGAAAACCCCGACCTGAAAATAAACTATATACTTTCCAGCGAAAACCTCGGCGTATCGCGCGGAAGAAATAAACTGATGGCAATGGCCGGCGGTGAATTGTTGCTGATACTGGATGACGATATCATTTTTCATTCAACAGACAGTCTTCCTAAGATAGCCGGTGTATTCCAGAAAGATTTTTTCCGGCAGGCCAATACCGGCATCATCACTTTCCGTGTTATTTATTATGAAACAAAAGAACAACAGCAAACAGCGCTTCCTCATAAACGTTTTGAAGAATACAGGGACAAACCGGTTTTCCTGACCTCTTATTTTACAGGCTGCTCTCATGTATTGAAAAAAGAAGTGCTGGCAAAGACGGGCTTATACCCCGAGGATTTTTTTTATGGCATGGAAGAATATGATCTCTCCTACCGTATCATCAAAGCCGGTTATACACTTGGCTATGACAATGCAGTTACATTTGAGCATAAGGAATCTCCTAAAGGAAGGCAGCCCAATTACCAGAAACTGGCATCACAATGGGTAAACAAAAGCAAAGTGGCGCGGCGGTACCTGCCTTTTATTTATTACCTCACTACAATGCTCGGATGGAGCTGGGAATACCTGAAAAAAGCAGGCGGGCACTGGGGCACTTATTTTAAATCCTGGGGGAAAGCTTTGAAAGCCGGGTTCACCGAAAAAAGAAACCCGGTGGGAAAAGAAGCGTTGGCTTATCTCAAAAAAGTGAAAGCGAGATTATGGTATTAAAGCACTTTATAGAAATGCGGTTTGTTCAATAATATCAGAAAGAAATATCTCAGCAGCGTTATTGTATTCTTTGTATATCCCCACCATATTTTCCATTCCCTGCCACTTCCTTTTTGAAAGGAAATATTCCGGAGCAATACCATTATAAGATAAACCGGTATGGTAAACAAATATCCGGCAAGATGAAATAAGAACCATCCCACGCCAAACTGCTTTCTTATCCGCAGTAAACCGGAAATCATGATCTGCAATCCCTTCTTATCAACGAAACTGGCATACCCCTTCCCTTCCGACCCGAAAGCCTTATTGGCTGATGAGCCTTCCAGGTGAACGACATGAAGATCTCCATAAATGCACAAAGATCCTTGCTTGCACAAGCGGCTGCACCATTCTATTTCTTCCGAGTAAAGAAAGAAATCTTCATCGAGCATACCGGCTTTATCGATCGCTGATCTTTTAACCATAAGAAAAGCGCCATTGACCCAGTCGACCTCTACTGTATCGGTCGCTTCCGGCACATTGGTCTTTTTTACGTTCAATTGCAGGCCAACCCAGCGGATCAATCTCCCGGTATAGGGTAAAGCCATGAGGTGGTTCAGACCACCTTTCATGAAATAGTTGCCAGAGATCTGGGGGCTGCGGTCACGATTCAACAATTGTACACCACAAGCGACGTACTTACTTCCAAAAAAATATTGATAACATTTATCGATCGCATTTTCTTCGTTCAATGTATCTGAGTTCAGCAAAAGCAATACTTTACCCCTCGCCTGCCGGATACCTTCATTGTTGGCCCTTGCAAAGCCGCTATTATATTTCATCTGTATCCACCGAACTGCTGGGAAGGCAGCAAGAACAAGTTGTTCGCTGTTGTCCTGCGAATCATTATCCACCACAATGATCTCGCTACGGGCTACTCCTGGAGTAGAGCAGATCGAACCGAGACAGTCTAGAAGTAACTGCGGGGTTTTATAGTTGACAATTATGATGGAGTAGTCAATCATGCTTGTATTGCGGTAGCAGTATATTAGTTTAATGGCTTTTCAGGACAGGTTTACTGTACATTTTTTTGAAAAACAGGAACCCACCATGAAAAACGCTATTACTGTCAATCAACCTGCCAGCTTTTATTTTCGGATAATCCAGGGGTTCAAACTTCCCATCACACAATTCTTTTCCATATTCCCGGAATTTGTCTATCATTTGTGCTACTGATGGCGTTTCCCTTTTTGCTTTCGGGGTGCGCAGTATTTTATGGGTGATCCCCTGACAGTATTGTCTTAGCAGTTCTACCCCATCGCTACTGATTACAGGAGCGAGTTTCAAATCTTCATTTTTCAGCTTACGAAGGAAACTAACTAATTGATCAAAAGCCTGTATAAAACGCAAATCGGAAGAAGATGATGTGGTGGCTGATGGATGCTTACGATAAGAGAAACATTCCTGCTGATGCACTGCCATATACCTTTTACGGCTCAACTGTATCCATAACTCCATGTCGGCAAAAAGAAGATTAGGATATAATGGCATTCCGCCCACTTCCTCATAATCTTTACTTCGCATCATGAATCCTGTACCCATCAGGTCTGTCCGGTCGCACAGAAAATTACTGAGGGCCTTTTCAGGTATTTGCATTAACTCCATCGGCTTACATTTTCCTATCACATTTCCCGAAGAATCAATATAACGGAAATGAGTTTGATACAAAGAAGCATCCGGGTATCCAGCAATAAGTTCCTGCATGGAAGCTAAATAATCCTTATCTAGCACATCATCATGGCCAATAAGCGTCATGAATTCGCTTTTGGATAAACCTACAGCCCTCTGCCAGTTTTTCTCCATGGATAAGGGTGCAGAAGCAGGAAATATCTTGATCCGTTGATCATTGAAGGAATTTAAGATCTCTAGAGTATTGTCAGTACTTGCATTTTCCAAGACCAACAGCTCAAAATCCTGTACTGTTTGTGCAAGTATGCCCTGTACACATTCACGCAGGTAATTGCCACCATTTTTTACTGGTAATATGATACTATACCTGGCCATTGTTCCGGTTATCCCCTGATAGTTTTTTTAATTTTTACGATCAGATCGTGCAGCTTTGGTGCCTTCTTTTTCAACACATACTTAATTTTGTATTTCTTTACAAAATCCATCTGGAATACTTCCTTTTCTGCTTGCAGTAAACTGCTATTGTCCAGGCCATTCTTTTTATAGTAATGATAAAGGAAGGCCATATGGCCGGTAATCCATAACCCGAAGAACCGCTCCATTAACTGCTTTATTTCCGGCCATTCTTTAAGATAGGATAATTTATCTTCGAGGTAAGCCGGGAAGTTTCTGGTCAGGACAGGTAATTGCTCATTTTGATTCCTACCAAAATTCTCTTTATGAATAGTTTGACAACCCAGCGATCTGTTCAGGACAACACAGCCTTCAGTGCTCGACACACTCATATAAGCATAATCACCCAGAAATGGCGTTCCATAATCAGGTATGCCGCCAAGTTTTATCAGTATATCCCTTTTCACCATACAGGTTGACCAAAGGAAATGGGAGAATATCCGGAAAGTGAACAGATTTTTGATAAAATCAGGAGTCGTAAATATCTGTACAAAATTCAGATCGTGGTCGTTTGATATACAGGAGTTAGTGCCTACATCCAGTTTATACTGTTTGGCCACGTCTTTATCTGCACAAAACCAATCACAGCCTCCCATATACATACCATAACCGGGATATTTTTCTTTCAGGCTGATCAATGTCTGCAGCATATCAGGATAAACAGGATCATCGTCAGCGATCATTACGATATACTCACCTGAGGAACGCTCCAGGCTTTTATTGAAACTTGGCTTCATGCCAAGGTTCTGTCCATTGCAGAAATATTTGAAGCGGGGATCCTCCATTGCTTCCACAAACGCCCTTCCGCTGCCTTCAGGATCATTATCCGATACAATTACTTCATAATTGGCATATCCCTGCAACTTAATACTATCAAGGGTGCTTTTCAGAATAGCACCACGCCTGAAAGTAGTAAAGCAAAAGCTTATTAAAGGCCCTGTAGATGTATTCTCCGGCATGCAGGCTTATTTAGTGCGTTTAAGATAACCATCCGGGGCAACACTGATCAGTAGCTTATTATTTATAGATTGATCTATTTGAAAATTGTCATTTAAAGCCAGATATTCTTTCACAGCTGTCAGCGGATTATCACCTACACCCCAGGGTCTTTTATGACCAGGTAAATAATTCTCAGGTAGATGTTCAACAATCGTGTCAAAGACCACTACGTAAGAGTTCAACGACACTAGCGGGGCATACGCTTTCAATTCTTCCAACACATGTTCATATGTGTGGTTAGAATCCAGCACCACCATTATCACCGGTTTATCTTTTGCAAAAGCTTTTACTTTTTCAACAGTATCCGGTGCAATGGAAGAGCCCTGTAGCATAGTTATCCGCTTATACATTGGATGGCTCTCTATTTCTTTGCGGTTATGTTCCCTTATATCAATATCGATTCCCAGCACCTCTCCTTTGCCTACCAATTCCAGTATGGAAGCATAAAAAATCAGCGACCCTCCGTGTGCGATCCCCGTTTCGATAATAAGGTCAGGCTTGATCTCCCAGATCAGCTCCTGCATGGCCAGTATATCCTGGGGATATTGAATAATAGGTCGGCCCATCCATCTAAAGTTGTATGAATACTGCGCTTTATTAGATTCTGTGTTGAAAGACCGGGCAGCATCCTGCAAAGCAGTATTGGTGCCATTCTTCTGTATACGGTCTGCTGTTTCCTGCACAAATGCTGCGATTGGATTACTCATCTAAGTATTGTTTTCAATTTTGTAGTATCTCCCCAGAAGTTCCTGGGTTCAATATCAGAATAGGGATAATATCCCAGGTTCAATTTTATAAATGCTTTTCTTTTGTCCAGGAAATCCTGCACCAATTGTTTAACCTGTATGGGTTCGCCGCTGCAGCAATTGATAATGCCTGTTACCTTATTCTGTGCAGCTATATCCACCAGGTATTCGGCTACTTTTTCAACCGGCAGATAATCCCTCAATTGGTCTCCCGGGCTCATATTAAAGCTACCGTCGCCCCTGTCCAGTGCCGCCTGAAGTTGCGAAAGTAACGAATTTGGGTTTTGCCCTTTTCCATACATATAGAATAAGCGGACCCACCTGAATATAAAAAGATTTTCTTTTGCGAACTCCTCCAGGGACACCCGCAGCATATTCTTTGCTTGCGCATAGGGATTGGCAGGCAAAATCGGCATATCCTCAGACAGGCAACCTTCCTGCATCCCGTATTCAAAACAGGTACCCGTAACTGTAACATCTTTTACTCCCTGTTTTACCAGGTTTTTGATAAACCCAAAATGCCGGGGCAGATTATCCTGCAAATGAAACTCCGATTTATAATTGGGTAAACCTTCCCAGGCCAGGTGGATCAATGCGTCCGGTCTGTTAAAAAAGGAATAGTAATTCTCCGTTTCAGAAACCGCCCGAAGATCAAATGGTTTATATTCCACCTGCTGATACCAGGAATATCCTGCAGCTTTTTCTGCAGAAGCTGAGGTGGCCACTACCGGAAAGCCTTTTGCCAGTAGCCTTCTTATTACGTAATCACCTATAAATCCAGTGGCGCCGGTTACCAAAATTTTTTTCATGATCAACTGATATGTAATCCGGGAATAGCCATCACAAATTTCCCACCCCATTCACGGATATAGGATAACTGGGTCATCACTTCTTCTTTGATATTCCAGGGGAAAATAATAATATAGTCAGGCCTGTTTTCTTTGAGATAGCTCTCTTTAACTACAGGAATATGGCTACCTGGCAGGAATTTGTTCTGTTTATGTGGGTTGGCGTCTACTACAAATTCTATAAGATCGCTTTTAACTCCACAATAGTTCAGCAAAGTATTCCCTTTGGCAGCAGCACCATAAGCGGCTACACGCTTTCCATTTTTTTTCTGTTGCAACAGGAAATCAAGAAAATCAATTTTGATCTTCATTGCCGCCTGTTGAAATCCGAGATAGTAATGGATATCAGTAATTCCCTTCGCTTTTTCTTTTGCCAGCAGCGAACCTACGTTTGCTGAAATTTCTTTTGTATTGTCGTCTGCATGTCTGGCATATATCCGGAGAGATCCTCCATGTGTAAGTATTTCTTCTACATCAAACATCACAAGGCCGGCAGCTTTGAATATTTCAGCAACAGTAGTAAAGGAGAGATAAGAGAAATGTTCGTGGTAAATGGTATCGAACTGATTGTTTTCTATCAGCTGCACAAGGTGGGGGAATTCCATCGTCACTACGCCCTTATCATTCAGCAAAATTTTTAATCCCCGGGTGAAATCCACAATATCAGGGACATGCGCCAATACATTGTTACCAAGCAAGAGATCAGCTTTGATATTCTTTGCGGCGAGTTCTTCAGCAAGCCTGACACCAAAAAAATCAACCACAGACTCTACTCCTTTTGTTCTTGCCACTTCTGCTGTATTGGCTGTCGGTTCAATTCCCAGAACAGGTACATTCTTCTCTACGAAATACTGCAGTAGATAACCATCATTGGAAGCAATCTCTACCACCTGCGAGTTGGCATCAAAGCCAAAGCGTTCAATCATTTTCTCTACATACCTTTTTGCATGCTGCAGCCAGGTACTGGAATAAGAGGAGAAATAAACATAAGAACTATCAAATATCGTATCAGACTTTTTGTATTCATCCACCTGCACCAGGAAACAGTGGTGACAGGTATATATTCTCAGAGGGAAAAAAGTTTCAGGTTCGTTCAACTGTTCCGCAGTAAGGAATGAATTGGATGCCGGAGAGTTGAACAAGTCCACAAAAACATCTTTCAGTTCTGTTTGGCAAAATCTGCACTTCATATACTAAATTCCTTTAAAATTTTTATCCAAAAAGGGATGTGTTTTATCCCGGTCAGAAATTTCGGTCGGCTCCAGAGGCCAGTTGATCCCGACAAGAGGATCATTATATCGTATCCCGCCTTCTGCACCTGGTGTATAAAATTCGGAATGGTGATACAATAACTCACAGTTATCCATCAGACATTGAAAGCCATGGGCAAAACCTTCCGGGATATAGATCATTTTTTTATTCCCTGCACTCAGCTCCACTCCCATCCATTGCAGGAACGTAGGGGAGTCTTTCCGCAAATCAATCACTACATCCAGCACAGCACCTGCTATACAACGCACCATCTTTATTTCGCTGAACGGAGGTAATTGATAATGCATACCCCTGACCGACCCTTTTGCAGCAGTAAATGAATGATTCAGCTGTACCCATTCTTTATGATGTCCAATTGTGGTAAACTCTTTCTTGCAATAAGTCCGGCTAAACCAGCCTCTACTGTCCCCGACGGGCTGCAGGTCTATGATAAAAACCCCTTTCAAATGAGTAGGCGTGAAAATCATTTAGTGAGATAGTTATCTATTTGTTGAAAGGTGAAATCTGCCTGCCTTTCGGTAGGCGTCTTATACCAGTCTATGGACCACTGAATGGCTTGTCTGGCATCCAGCCGGGGTTGCCAGTTCAATTTTTCTTTTGCTTTATTAATATCAAGCTTCAGCAGATTGGCTTCGTGTAGGGCTGCTCCGTTGGTAGCCACTTCCATCCGTCCACTACCCCAGGTTTTTATTGCCAGTTCCACCAGTTCTTTTACAGTTAAATGATCTTCCGGCAATGGACCGAAATTGAAAGCCTGCGAAAAATTTTCGGGCTCATCCGACAAACGTGCTCCTAATAAAAGATAGCCAAACAATGGTTCCAGTACGTGTTGCCAGGGTCTAACGGAAGCAGGGTTTCTTACCAGTATTTCCTTCCCTTGCAATAAAGCTTTAGCAGTGTCGGGTATGATCCTGTTTTTGCTCCAGTCTCCTCCGCCGATCACATTCCCGGCTCTCGCAGTGGCAACACCCTTACCATGAACAGCAATATCCTTTGTATTAAAAAAAGAATTTCTGAAAGAGTCCACTACCAGTTCTGTGCAGGCTTTGCTGGCACTGTAGGGGTCGTAACCGCCCAGCCTGTCATCCTCCTTATATAAAGCGTGATGCTCTTTATTGTCATATACTTTATCGGTGGTAACAACAACTATATTACAGACCTTCTCCAATGCTTTTATAGCTTCCAGCACATTGGCGGTACCTACTACATTCACTTCAAATGTTTCGGCAGGGATTTCATAAGATAGCAGTACGAGCGGTTGCGCGGCAAGATGGAAAATATAATCGGGCTGAAAAGACATGATCTCATTTTTCAACCGCTCCTTATCTCTTATGTCAGCTAAAACACTTTCAGTAATACTGCGTGATGTAAACAAATTATGAAACGGTGCTGAATCTTCGGGGGCAAGAGCATAGCCTTTGACATGTGCGCCTATATGGTGCAGCAGAGCCATCATCCAGGTACCTTTAAAACCTGTATGCCCTGTAAGGAACACCTTTTTCCCCGCATAGTATGATCGAAATTTCGCCAGCATTACCAGGTCTTCCATTTTGCGTGGCCGCTTTGCCACAGTGATTCCAACTCTATTTTATCACGAAGAGCATCCATGCATTTCCAGAAGCCTTTATGTTGGTATGCTACCAATTGCCCGTCGAGCGTTAATTGTTCAAGAGGATCATCTTCCCACATCATATTGGACATATCTCCATCAAGATATTTGAAAACATCAGGCTTCAATACAAAAAAACCGGCATTGATCCACTTGCTTTCATCCTTTGCTTTCTCCCTGAATGAAACAACGTCACCATTCTCTGCAAGATCCATACCACCAAAGCGGGCATCGAGTTGGACAGCTGTTACGGTCGCAATTTTGCCGCTGTTTTTATGGAATCTGACGAGGGTATCTATATCCACATCACTTACGCCATCACCATAAGTGAGCATAAAATCTTCATTACCCAGGTATTGTTGCACAGCTTTCAGCCTGCCGGCTGTTTTGGTATTCAACCCTGTATCCACAAGGGTCACTTTAAATGATTCGGCATTTGAATTAAGTATGTCAATCTTATTCTTTCCGAGATCAATAGTTATATCCGAATTATGGATATAATAGTTCATGAAATATTCTTTGATCACATATCCCTTATAGCCCAAGCAAACGATAAAATCGTTATACCCAAACTTATTATACATCTTCATGATATGCCATAAAATAGGTTTTCCGCCTATTTCCACCATGGGCTTCGGGCGTGCATCCGTTTCTTCTGAGATACGGGTTCCCAGGCCGCCGGCGAATATAACTACCTTCATACGCAATGAAAATTTTGCAAAAATACCAGATTGCAGCGAACTACCCTATTTTAGATCGCAAACGATGAATGACCTATAGCCGGCCTTATCACCGGACCAATACAAAAGTGCCTTTCCTGAAAAGGGGGCTTTCGCAATTTGTACTGGCTTTGATCATATACACATATACACCTGACGGTTGTTTCTCTCCTTTGTAAGTGCCATCCCAGCAGGCATCCTGATTTTTAGAATAAAACACACGTACACCCCACCGGTCAAAAATGCTGAATTCTACATTATCAACAATCCCCCATAATTTGATACCATAGCAATCATTGAGCCCGTCATTGTTTGGTGTAAATGCGTTGGGCATAAGATATCCTCCCTTATTGATATTCTCCACTTTCACCAGTATGGAATCATAGCCTGTGCAACCTGATCCGTCCGTTCCTGCTACAATATAAGTAGTGGTCACCTTGGGCATGGCAACAGGATTGTGAACAGAAGCATTGTTTAATGTGGCTGATGGCGTCCAGCTATACGTCCTTGCGCCCATGGCATCCAGGCGGCTCCGGTCATAGCTACAATCAATATCATTGGAGCTTGTAACAGTGATAACAGGCAATGGCAAAACCGTTACCCTTGTTTGCAGGGTAGCTGAACTGCCGCAGGCATTGTCCGTAATGGTTACTTCATAATCAGTAGTAACGGCAGGTGAAACCTTTGGTTCCGCCATAGCAGGATTATCCAGTCCGTTAGAAGGCGACCACCAATAACTGTCTCCACCCGAAGCAGTCAACACTACAGAATCATTCTGACATACCTGCAATGGGCCATTGACAGAAAAAGCAGGATCTGGGAAAATATCAACCCTAACAGAATCCAGGTGCTCACAGGCATTGGCATCCATGATCACTACCCGATATAAAGTAGATGAAATGGGCGAAACGACCGGGTTGGCACTGAAAGGATCATCCAGCGAGGCTGAAGGCGACCATGTGTAGGAAACACCTCCATTTACCCATAAAGGCAGGGTAGTATTTTTACATATAACTGTATCCGCTTGAATACTGATAAGAGGTTTGGCAAAAATATTTACCTGCACAGTATCTTTTGCGCTACATCCATCCGCTGTTGTTCCTGTCACAATATACTGTGTGGGATTGGTTGGGTGGGCCACAGGATTACTGATCATGTTATCGTCAAGGGCAATATTGGGTGACCAGGAATAGTCCTGAGCGCCCGAAGCCTGTAACTGAACAGGTCGGCCGGCACAAATAACCGTATCTGCATTAGTGGTTATAATAAGGTTCCTTACGGCTATATTTATTGTATCAGCTTTACTACAGCCATTAGACGTTACCGTAACTGAATATTCTCCCACGCCAGAAACCGTAAGGGTTTGGGATGTTTCTCCGGTATTCCACGAATATGCAGCACCCGGGTTACCTGCATCCAACAGGAAATTTGAAGAAGTGCAGATAATTGTATCATTTCCCAATTCTACGATCGGATTTGAAGTAATCGTCACAAAAAAGCTATCGCGGTTAGCGCAACCCGAACGCTTTGTTTCTACCCAATGATAGCCTGGAGTACTGATAAAGATGGAGTCTGCACTAGCTCCATTGCTCCACAAATAAGTTCCTATATTACTGGATGAGCCAACTTTAATACTATCACCCGCACATACGCTAAGGTTCTTAATGGGAAGATGGGGAAGATTATCCAATACTACTACTTGCCGGCAGATGCTGGTTTGAGTAGGAAGACCTATATCAAGCGTCTGTGTTATCGTGTATATTCCGGGAGTATTATATACAACCGGTGGAGGTTGTGACAAAG
Source organism: Sphingobacteriales bacterium 44-61 (assembly GCA_001898405.1). Taxonomy (GTDB): domain Bacteria; phylum Bacteroidota; class Bacteroidia; order Chitinophagales; family Chitinophagaceae; genus Terrimonas_A. The sequence goes on along the minus strand of MKTW01000011.1, from coordinate 173,112 downwards.
ATGAATTCGGAATACTGGAATTGGTGCATCCACTAAAACGGATCCTGGTAAGGCTATTGTTGTACACATTTGTAATAAATGTATAGAGATCACTCCCAACCCTGAATATCTTTGAAAGTGAATGAGGGAAATTCAGGTTGCCGACATTTCCCAGGTTAGTGCCGGTAGGAGTTGAAAGCAGATCGCTACCAAAATCCAACCTGACAAGCTGGTTATATGTTTCTCCGTTTACAGCAAATGCAGTAATGTTTCCGCATTCTTTCAGGAAACATATATCCCGGGTCCTATTCAGCGCATTACTTGGGTTGCCAAGATTGACCGATACAGGTGTATTCAACAATGAATTGCCAAAATCAAGCCGGATAAGATCAGGGGTCTGCTCATCATTCACAACGAATGCATACCAGTTATTGTTATCATTGATGGCAAATATGCCCGTAGGGACAGTAAAATTTCCTCCGGGATTTCCCAGGTTCTGACCAACAGGAACATTATCAAAACTGGCAGAAAAATCAAACCTTGTTAAGGTACTATTATCCGCGTTAAGTGTCAGTCCGTACCAACGGTTGCCTTCCTGGAACATATGAAGGTCCACAGGAAATGCCAGGTTTCCCACATTACCCCAGTTTGTTCCAACCGGGTTAGTATTGGTAATATTGGCGCCAAGCTCCACTTTTATGATCCGGGGAGTTACACCTGCTAAGGCATGGCCTCCTACCATGATTACATACCATTTACCTTCATTCTTTACGACCTGCAGTCCTTCAATAGTATTGACGACAACCCCGCCCGCAGTACCAAGCGGGACTGCAGTAGGTGTATTCAACAGTGAGTTGCCAAAATCAAGCCGCACAAGCCCGCCAGGCAGGTGATTGGATACAAACAGGTAATAGTTGCCATTGTCTGATACAATATCAGAGAAAACAGGAGAAACTAATGCGTTCCCGATATTGCCAAGATTAACACCTGTTGGAGTAGAGTAAGAATTTCCTGCACAAAAATTCCAGAAATAATTGGTGGCGTTGGAAGCCATATCGGTAATATTGACCGGTTCATTGACACAAACAGTATCAGGAGCAAGAAAACCCGCGGTCACGGGTCTTGTGGTAGGACAGGAATCAGCAACAAATATGCAGGCACTGCTGGTCTGGTTTATTTGTGCAGATCCGCCCAGTGTACCATTCCATGTTGGATTTCCCTGCTTGTTCAATAAGTTATCAAAAGTGTAATATGCCAACAAGCCGGTTTGCGTGGTTGGGTTGGGCAAAGGAGTATTCATATAGGCTCGTATCTGGGATTGCGTTCTTGCTTCATTCCAGATACGTACTTCATTGATATAACCCGTAAAGTTCTCATTCAATGTTTGTGGTTCAAAATAGCCTATCCAGGTCTTCCAGTCATTTTGAATAAGATCGCCGGAAGCCGGTACTTCCTGCATCAGGAAACCATTCCGGTAAAATTTAAGGGAAGCGCCATCATACACCATGGCGGCATGATATATTTTATTGGGGAAAGCAGGACAGTTTGTGGATGCAGTGAAGAAACCATCCGTAGTAGTTATCTCTGCCCTGTATACCCGCAGCAAATAATTGCAGTCGTTTGTGCCTTTATGTTTAGAAACAAGATCTCCGAATCCATTATTATTAATAGTGGTGTTACATAAGGCCTCTACGGTAATTTTATTGCCGGGTACATCCAGGTCTCCGATGCTGACATAAGAAGGCTGGCTTGGCGTATACAACCAGTTATTACAGGTTTGTGAATAGGCCGTTGAATAAAATATTACAAAGCTAAAAACACAAACAAGGGTGCGGTGAAGAACTGACATAGGCGGTGGCGGTGGACTATGTTGAAAAAGTAGTTTTGGTGTGGCGGTAAGATAGAGAAAAAAGACTGGAAAATGAAGGGGGTCAGGATGATATTATGCTTAGAAACCGCTCCATACCCTTCCTTTTTGCTTCTGTCAACTCATAACTCAAATGAAGCGTATAATATTTCTTCAAATCATATATATCATATGGATTAGATGCGACAATCTCATCTATGCAATTTAATCCTAATGCGTTGGCTTTATCAAATTCCCGGATAAACTCTTCCGGTAATGGCTTTGTGCTCACCCAGGCTGCAAAAACAAAAGGCAATCCTGTAATTCCCCGCCATTCACTGCCCAGGTCATAAATGAACGTTGATATTTTGCGCTGCTCCAATGCCCGGTCGCCTATGACCAACCCGGCAGTAGTGCCTTTTATCCTGTCGCGGTAGCTTTCATCTTCTGCCTGCAATATTTCCGGATGGATGCCCCAGGATTCTTTCATCAGCCATTTCAACAGGGCCACGGAAGAGCGGCTCTGGTAATCGAGGTACACTTTCTCGATCCGGTCGAGCGGCACTTCACTGAAAAGACAGACGGACGCGATCTCTCCTTCCGCCCCGATACAGTAGTTGCCCACGATATAATGTTCTTTCAATTGCGGTATGGCCGCCACGGGAATCAGGCCTACATCTACCTCTCCTTCCAGCAGCATCTGCGCCAGTTTGGACGGATACGCTCCTATCAGTTCTATTCTGCTCTTTACCGGTTCTCTTTCCAAACCATAGATCAATGGTTTGGTGTTGCGGTAATTAACAATCCCAACTCTAATCTTCTCCAATTCTGTTATTTTTGCGCAAATATAAATCCCTGGTTTTATAGATCGCTCAAAGGCGGCTATAAACCGCAAACTGCAAACATGGAACTGTCTCCCCTTACCGCTATTTCCGCTATCGATGGCCGCTACCGCAAGCAGGTGCAGCATTTGGACGATTATTTTTCCGAGTACGCCCTGATGAAATACAGGGTCATTATTGAGGTCGAATACCTGCTGTTCCTGGAAAAAAAGAAGTTTGTCAAACTTTCGAATAAAAGCATCAAACACCTTCAGAAACTGGCCAGCGATTTCGGCCCTGAAGACGCACAGGAGATCAAGCAAATCGAATATACCACCAACCATGATGTAAAAGCGGTGGAATATTTTCTGAAAAATGAACTGGAAAAAAGCGGGGGCAAACAGGCCAAGGAATGGATCCATTTCGGCCTTACTTCGCAAGACATCAACAATACGGCTGTTCCCCTTTCATGGAAACACAGCATCGAATATGAATATCTCCCATCCATCCTTAATCTCAACACACAGTTGAAGTTGCTGGCAAAAGAATGGAAGGATATTCCCATGCTGGCGCATACGCATGGCCAGCCGGCAAGCCCGACCCGCCTGGGCAAAGAGATCATGGTATTCACAGAAAGGATCCAAAACCAGGTGGAGCAATTCATCGGCATTCCTTTCATGGGAAAATTCGGAGGCGCCACCGGTAATTTCAATGCCCATCATATTGCTTATCCGAAAACAGATTGGGTAAAATTCGGAAATGAGTTTTTAGAGCACCTGGGATTGAGCCGCCAGCAATTCACCACACAGATAGAACACTACGATAATCTTGCCGCCCACTTCGATTGCATGAAAAGGATCAACAACATCCTGATCGATTTCTGCCGCGATATCTGGTCCTATATCTCCATGGAGTATTTTAAGCAGAAAACAAAAAAAGGGGAAGTAGGATCATCTGCCATGCCGCATAAGGTAAATCCCATCGATTTTGAAAATGCAGAAGGCAACCTGGGGCTGGCTAATGCCATATTTGAACATCTTTCTTCCAAACTGCCTATATCGCGCCTGCAGCGGGACCTTACCGATTCAACCGTATTGCGCAATGTAGGCGTCCCTTTTGCACATACGATCATCGCGCTTAAATCCATTGAAAAAGGTTTGGGCAAACTGATCATCAATCCTGATAAGATCCAGGCATCGCTTGATGCCAACTGGGCGGTTGTGGCAGAAGCTATACAAACCGTGTTGCGGAGGGAAAATTATCCTCAGCCTTATGAGGCATTAAAAGAGCTTACGCGCGGAAAACAGGCTATTGATAAAAATGCGATCCACCAGTTTATTGATGGACTAAAGATCAGTAATGAATTGAAAAAGGAGCTTAAGAAGATCAGCCCGCATAATTATACCGGTGTGACGGCATCATTCTGACGCCTGCGAAAACGAAGCAGTTTTCTTCCGTCTTCTTCATATTCGGCTTCCAGGCAGAAACCGCATTTCAGCAACACTTTCTGTGAAGCCGAATTGGCTGATTCTGTAATGGCAGCGATGGATGGATATCCCAGTTTTTCAAAAGCATACCGCAACCCGGCTTCTGTGATCTCGGTGGCATATCCTTTACCCCAGTGCTCTTTCACCAAAGAATAGCCCAGCTGCATATCGGCCGTATTTCCTATGGGAATAATGGCAAATGAACCTATAACCTGGTTATTCTCTTTCGACAAAAGCGCGATCCGCCAGTTGATCGCCGGGCCAGTGTACCATTCAATGATCTGTGTCAGAAAACTACGGCATTCCTCATAAGTTTTAGGCGCCCGGATATAGCGAACGATCTCTTCATCACCATTCAACCGGAAAAAAATATCCAGGTCGCTCATAGTGAAATAACGGGTATACAATCGTTCTGATTCGAAGATCATTGTGCTGCTTCTTTATGTATCTCCGATGTAAAATGAAATTGAATGTCCGGGTTATTGCTGCGTTCTGTGTTCAGGAACCATTCGCTTTGCGCCAGGTACACCATATGCCCGTCTTTGTCTTCCGCAATATTGGCCTGTTTGAAACGCGAGAACTCCAGCAGCTTCTTGGGATCATTGCTGGTAAGCCAGCAGGCTTTATAGAATGGAAGTGAATTGAATACAACAGAAGCGCCATACTCATGCAATAGCCGGTACTGGATCACTTCAAACTGCAGTTCGCCTACGCAACCGATGATCTTTTTATTTCCTCCGAATTGAGTAAACAACTGCGCCACACCTTCATCCGTCAATTGCATCAGCCCTTTCTCCAGTTGCTTTGTCTTCATTGGGTCCTTATTTACCACTTCCTTGAAGATCTCCGGTGAAAAAGATGGTATCCCGGTAAAATAAAAATCCTCGCCTTCAGTAAGTGTATCGCCGATCTTGAAGTTGCCGGTATCAAATAAACCCACCACATCTCCTGCATAAGCATCTTCAATAATACTTTTATCACGCGCCATAAAACTGTAAGGGTTGCTGAAGCGGACATCTTTATCCAGCCTTACGTGATGGAAGTATTTGTTGCGTTCAAACCTGCCGGAGCAAACACGGAAGAAAGCGATCCGGTCACGGTGTTTAGGATCGAGGTTGGCATGTATCTTAAATACAAAACCGCTCAGCTTTTCTTCTTCCACATCCACCAGACGGGTAGTGGTTTCCCGACTTTGGGGCCTGGGAGCAATATCAATAAAGGTGTCCAGCATTTCCTTTACCCCGAAATTGTTGATGGCGCTTCCGAAGAATACCGGGGCGATCTTGCCGGCCAGGTATTCATCCACATTCAATTGGCCATGTACGCCCTCCACCAGTTCTGCATCTTCCCGGAGCTGGGCAGCATCTGCTTCTCCCAGTTTCTGGTCCAGTACAGGATCATTCAGATCAGAGATGGAAAGGCTGTCCTCTTCACTGGCTTTGGTGTTGGCCATAAAGAGCAGGAGGTTTTTATCGTGCAGGTTGTATACTCCTTTGAATTCTTTACCGCTGTTGATCGGCCATGACATGGGGTGAAGGGAGATCTTCAATTCCTTTTCGATCTCTTCCAGCAGGTCAAACCGGTTCTTTCCATCACGGTCCATTTTGTTGATGAACACGATTACGGGTGTATCGCGCATGCGGCATACTTCCATCAGCCGGCGGGTCTGCTCTTCCACCCCGTTCACGCTGTCTATCACCAGGATCACACTGTCCACTGCCGTAAGCGTGCGAAAAGTATCTTCGGCAAAGTCCTTGTGACCAGGGGTGTCCAGCAGGTTGATCAAAATGTTATTATACTCAAAGCTCATCACGGAAGTGGCCACGGAGATACCCCGCTGCCGCTCGATCTCCATAAAATCGCTGGTTGCGTGCTTTTTGATCTTATTGCTTTTAACTGCTCCCGCCACCTGGATCGCTCCGCCAAAAAGCAGGAATTTCTCCGTAAGGGTGGTTTTTCCCGCATCAGGGTGGCTGATAATGGCAAAAGTGCGCCGGCGCTGTATTTCGTTATGATACTTCATGTCAACAGGTTATGTCCTTTCCAGGTTTTGACTCTTTTCTGAGGTCCCGGTTTTAGACCTTAAGCACTTAAACTTTTAAACCGGGCCGTCCTCATTCCGGGCAATTATTGCCCGGCTTTGGAAAGCCGCAAAGGTAAGGCGGGAAATAAAGCAAATTTTTATGTTTCCCTTAAAATTAAATTTTCCCGCCAAGCACGCCAAGCAGTACATTTGTTACATGATCCGCCGGACAATAGAAGTGATTATCAGCAGTTTTAAAATGGCTGTGCAGGAGCTCTGGAAAAACAAGCTCCGCACGTTCCTGTCGCTGTTCGGCATCACGATCGGCATCTTCTGCATCATTGGTGTGCTGGCCACGGTAAACAGCCTGGAGCACAACATTAAGAACGAAGTGAATTCCCTGGGCAATAATACCATTTACATTGATAAATGGGAATATACTACTGACGACGATGATTATCCCTGGTGGCGTTATGTGAACCGACCCTATCCCAAGTTCGAAGAAGTAAAACAGATCCAGGAAAGAACACCCAGTGCCAAATACACCGTGTACAGGATAGCCACGCAGGACAATGTGGATTACAAAGGCAGTTCCCTCTCCAATGTCAACCTCTATGGCACTTCCGAAGATTTTGAGAATATCCAGGCCCTGCAGGTGCCGGTAGGCCGTTATATTTCCCCGTCTGAATTTGACCGGGGGGCCAATGTAGTGGTGATCGGAAATACAGTGGCTGAAATGCTGTTCGGCTCTCCTGAACAGGCACTCGATAAAGAAGTTACCATACGGGGGAAAAAAGTGCTGATCATCGGCATTGTCAAAAAACAAGGCAAACAAATGATCGGTGGCTGGGATTTTGATCAAAGCGTTATCCTCCCTTACAGGTTTGCGCGCACTATTATCCGTGAAGACCGGGCTGATCCGGTGATCATGGTACAGGGAAAAGATAATCTCAGCAGTAAAGTGCTTAAGGATGAACTGGCCGGCACCATGCGGGCCCTGCATAAATTAAGTCCCACTAAAGAAGATGATTTTGCGCTTAATGATATCAATGATCTCACCGAGTCTATCAGTTCCGCTTTTGTAAGTCTCAATATCGGCGGATGGGCCATCGCTGCCCTTTCATTGATCGTTGGAATGTTTGGTGTGGCCAATATCATGTTTGTATCCGTCCGCGAAAGAACAAGCCAGATCGGTTTGAAAAAAGCGATCGGCGCAAAGAGCCATATCATTCTGACTGAATTCCTGCTTGAGTCAGCATTCCTGTGTATCATTGGCGGGTTGATCGGGTTGACACTGGTATTTATATTGACACAGGTGTTATCCGGTTTGTTGAATTTCCCTGTATTCATTTCCACTAATAATATGTTGATGGCTATTGCCATTTGTGTCATTGTTGGAATTCTTGCCGGCTTTATTCCTGCCTCACAGGCTGCAAGAATGGATCCTGTAGTGGCGATCAGAAGCAAGTAAGCCATCGAAATCGCCGGCCTTCGCTACCTTTGCACAAATTCTTTACCTGCATGTCTGTTACTATTCTTGCGATCGAATCGAGTTGTGATGAAACATCTGCAGCCGTATGCACGGACGGAAAGATATTGTCGAATTTTATCGCCAATCAATCCGTTCATGAAAAATACGGTGGTGTGGTGCCTGAACTGGCCAGCCGTGCACATGCACAGAATATAGTACCGGTAGTGGACACAGCCCTTTCGTCTGCAAACTGCTCTTTGCCGTCCGTGGATGCCATTGCTTTTACACAGGCTCCCGGCCTCATCGGTTCATTGCTGGTAGGCGCACAATTTGCCAAATCCCTGTCGCTTGCATTGAACAAACCACTGATCGCAGTGCATCATATGCAGGCGCATGTACTGGCCAACCTGATCGCTGATCCCAAACCTTCTTTTCCTTTTTTATGCCTTACTGTAAGTGGAGGACATACACAGATCGTGATCTGCGAATCGCCTACTCAACTGCGGGTGATCGGTGAAACTATTGACGATGCAGCCGGCGAAGCGTTTGATAAATCCGCCAAGTTGCTGGGTCTTCCCTACCCTGGCGGTCCGCTGATCGATAAGTATGCAAAAGAAGGGAATCCTGACAGGTTCCAGTTCCCTGAACCCCGCATCCCGGGGCTCGATTTCAGCTTCAGTGGGTTAAAAACATCTATTCTTTATTTCCTGCAGAATGCAGGTACCAGCCTCGTGTATAAGGAAGAATTCAGAGCAAGTGAACAGGAACGTTATCAATTCATCCAGGAAAACCTGAATGATATCTGTGCATCCATTCAACAGCGCATTGTGACCATACTATTACACAAACTCCGGAAAGCAGCGCAGGAAACAGGCATCAGGGATATTTGCCTTGCCGGTGGCGTTTCAGCCAACAGCGGATTGCGGAAAGCTTTCGAAGAAATGGGAAAGCAACAAGGCTGGAGAACATTCATTCCCGCTTTTCAATATTGTACAGACAATGCAGCCATGATCGCTATCACGGGTTATTATAAATACCAGGCAGGGCAATTTGCAGGCCTGGATATTGAAGCCTCTGCGAGAGCAGAGTGGTAATCATAATCATCGAGATGGCTAACAATTATTTCCGCTTTAAACAATTTACGGTACACCAGGAACAGGCTGCCATGAAGGTAACCACAGATGCCTGCCTTTTTGGTGCATGGGCTGCAAAGAATATAGCTCACAACACAAAAGGGAACAACATCCTCGATATCGGAACAGGCACAGGATTATTGAGCCTGATGATCGCACAAGAGGTGAATGCACAGATCGATGCTATTGAGATCGATAAAGCAGCAGCAGAACAGGCAAAGGAAAATACAGCAAACTCCCCCTGGAAAGACCGCATCCATATTTTGCATGGCGATGCCCGCGTATTTGATTTTAATAAGCAATACGATAACATCATCAGCAATCCACCTTTTTATGAGAATGAGCTTACTTCAGGAAATATGTTGAAAAACACCGCTCATCACGATGCCGGGTTGTTGATCAGTGAGCTTTTAGGTATTATTTCCAGGCAGTTGAAAGATGATGGGCGTTTTTTTCTTTTGCTGCCATTCAAAAGACATGAAGAGATAAAAGCTGCTATCTCAAAATATGGTATGAAATTGGGAACAATATGCATGGTGAAGCAGTCAAGAGCACATTCTTTTTTCAGAGTGTTAATTGCAGGCGGAAAAAAAGAAGGAGTTTTACAAATGGAAGAATTGGCCATAAAAGAAAACTCCAGCGATTATACTACTGAATTCAGCAAGCTTTTGAAGGATTATTACTTGTATCTGTAAAATACTTTATCAGGCTGCTTTTCCGGCTCAGATGATCTAATATATTTACCCATTGAAAAATTCAACCGATATGAAAACGCTCAAACTCCTTTTTCTCTCAATAGGTGCGGGTATTATTTTTACTGCCTGCTCCCATCATCACCATTCTCATTCCTCCAAGCCACTCCCCCCAGGACAGGCTAAAAAAATAACCGGTTCCAAATCCGCCAAGCCATATGCGCCGGGTCAACAAAAGAAACACTAAGAAACAGCGTTAAGCCAGACAGGTTTTATTAGAGTCCTTTGACATAATCCTCCAGATAGGAATATGAACTGGTCAGTTTTCCTTCATTGGTCATTGTTGCTCTTTCAATAATCGGAGAACTTCCCTTTGCCAGGTCCTCCAATACAAACTTGATCAGCTGTTCTCCGAAATAACGCGAAGCATCTCTTGGCAGCTCATTAGGAAGATTGCCTACGGCCATCACGTCAATAGAGTTTTCCAGGTATGGAGAAGTTTTCTGCAGCGTGTTCCGGTCAACACCATACACAGGATCTTCGATCGTCTGATCGCCAAGGTTGATCGGCACAGAGCCATCTGCATCATCTGTTATATCGGCAATAGTCTGGATAATAAAATCATCAGCCGCCACATCCTCCTTTTCAAACAAACGCGGTACATCTTTATCCCAGTAAATCCCGTTCATCAGGATATCCGTTTGCGCAGCATAAGGAAGGAACCGGCATTCATATTCACCGGGATGATCATGAAAGTCTACACGGCTATACGTGCCTGTTTTTTTATGGCGGTACAGGTCAGGTCCTTTCAGTTGCGTGTACACAGGATAGGAAAACCGGCGGCGCAGGTAATCATCTGGCTCCACTTCATGAATACCCATCAGGTTCATGATCTCAAGAATACCATGCGCAACGCGGCCACTGCCTGTAACGGCTATTTTGACATTCGGTAAACGAAGTCCGAAGTAATGGTGTATCAGTTCGCGGAAGCTTCTTTCCTTATACACCCTGTCGAGCGAATACAGGCCGGTGCGGTTACCATAAGCCATTATTCCATTATGCGCCCCTACTACCCCGGCAAAAAACCCAAACCCGATGATGCGCTGCCCATCTTCATGTTCCAGGCATTCATAATCTATCAGGCGTATTTTCCTGTCGAGTATGGTGCGGAGCAGTTCCCGGTTATGCGGTTGCTTTTTCTTGGTATGGGAGAAGAACAGGTAGGTTTTGCCGGGAAGCAGTTGGGCTACCGGCACTTCTTTGATACCCATCAGGATATCGCAGTCACTCAGGTCCTCTCTTACTTCTACACCTGCGGCCGTGTATTCACGATCGGTAAAACAACGGCTGGGCGAGGTTTGTGCCACCACTTTTACATCAGGCAATTGCTTGTGTATCCATTTACATTGAGCGGGAGTCAGGGCTACCCGGTTATCAGCGGGTATTTTTCCTTCACGGATCAGTCCGATTCTAATCATAGTCGTAAATTTGCAATCGTTCAGCGCGCAGCAAAAGTAGTTGGAAAATTCCGGAGAATAAGCCGTGAATTATTCCAGCGGTAAAGCAGCGCGGCTGATCAAATGCAAAAGGAAGATCATGGAGTTATTAAAGAAATTGTGGAACCTTGTCAGGAAGATATTACTGCCCAAAAAGAGTTGTTGCAAGTGAATTGATGATGCTAAAAAATATTTGCGGTACACTTCACAGCAAATGGCCGGAAAGCTGTAATATTGCAACCCCAATCAGCAGCCCAGGTGGCGGAATTGGTAGACGCAGCAGACTCAAAATCTGCCGTTCGCAAGAATGTGCTGGTTCGATTCCAGTCCTGGGCACGTTATAGCTCTGTAAGTTGTTGACTTACAGAGCTTTTTTATTTTTCCGTGTGTCAATTCTTCTCAGTTTTCTCCGCTTTCTACCACTATTCTGACACAAAATTGACGCACGAAATTTCACTGCCGGTACAGGTGAACTACTGGTACATCATAATAGAAAATCTGCTTCGCCAGGCAATCCAAAAACAGGCTTTTTGGACAGTACTGCTGCCGGCAAAAGCCTGGGCAAGCCCGATAAAAGAAAGTAACAAGAGTGGGACATAGCCCTGTAAAACCGGATGACTTTTGATACCTGCCAGGCAGCTACCGCTGATATTTACACATTTGTTTTTAAGGTGTCTTTCAAACCAGAGGTAGCTTTCTCTTTTACTTTTTTCTGTTTGCCAGGATTTGGATTTTCTGGTGTCTGAATAATAAATTTATAGTTACCAGCTTCTAAAACCTCAAACTGTATTGTTCCATTTTTATCAACGGAGAGATTTATCATATTCCCGCCTGGGTTTTTACCTCCTTTCACAACAATACCGCCAATAGGTGAACCGGGTCGGGCCGAGGCCTCATACATTGGATTGCTTCCGGAGTTACCGCTGCCTTCATACAATGGATTTTTTGTTGTATCGGTTGAAAGACGGCCAGCCGCATAAGAGGAAGATGTCGCACCGCTTCCCTTGGTACCTGGCCGCACAGTTCCCACGCTTGTTACCTCGTTTGCTCCCGGATTTTGACCCGGTGTAAGGTTAAATTGATAAGCACCCACTTCCAGTCCATTGAGTTCAAATTTCCCATTGCTATCGCTTGTTGCAACCATTAGGTTTCCTCCCGGATTTTTACCGCCTTTTACCACTATGCCGCCTATGGGACTTCCCGGCAAAGCCATAGCTAAGGGATTTGTGGCTTCCATTCCTGAAGGATTGTACAGCGGGTTTTTAGTACTGTCAGCATTACTTGCTTGTAACATACCATTATCACCTGGCTTAGTAACTTTTCCTCTTGGTTTTTTTCTGCTGCTTTTTCCCAATCTAATACCTATACCCAGGTGTATTTCGCTTGTTTTATACCTGCTTTTTGATTTGGACTCCGAATAGCTACCATTTTTTATCTGATCCACCTCATACTTATTATCTTCTTTAAAGCCTCCTTGCGGTACCAATGTGTGCAGGGTATATTCCATTTGAGGACCAGTAGTGAAGGCTGCACCAAGATATAACTGAACCCTGTCTGATACTGTATATCCAAATTTTAGCTGCGGCTTTACTAAAAAGCCCGATTCATTTACTGCATCCTGCCTGGCAAGATCTTTTGATAAAGGTTGACCATTGACTGAAAAACTCCCTGTTTGAGAATATCCTTCCTGTTTAACGGATATATAGCCAGTACTTATTATTGGCGATATAATAAATTTACCAAAGGCAAATTGGGCCTGGAGCCCGGCAATTCCTGAAAAGCTGCCAGAGTATTTTTTAAAACTACTGTTGCTTATATTGGTAATGCCGTTGTACACCAGATATTTTCCTCCGATCACTTCTACGTCTGGTTGCAAATTTTTTAGCGAAGCATAATTTATGCCTGCATTTATTCCTAAAGTAAAGCCACTTCCTTTTACACTTCCATCCCAACCTTTCCTGTAAAATGGCACAAAGGCATCTGCCTGCAAACCATAGCCATTCCCCTGCCTGTAATCTTTTTGGCTGGCACTTGTAAACGCAGGGCCAGCGCTTAAGGATATCAATATGTCGTGTTGCTGACTGTAAGAGGAATTAGAAACGAGTAGCAACATGGTTGCGACAATCGCTAATGGGGTCAATTTTCTTCTCATGTTTTGGTGTATATTAGTTAGAATGGGCTTTATTCATAGTGGACATTCCCATCCTGTTTGGCTGCATAATTTCCTGAGTTACATATATAACGAAAACATAATAAAATTGTTGTTACAGAGACTGGATTCTTAGCTGCATTGAAAAGCGTAAGCATTGAAAATCCCCGGTAGTGCCGGGAATTTGATGTTATGTTATGGGCAGGTTCTGGCGACGGCGCAAAAATCTTTATCTCACTTGAATATATCCTTTACCACTGCATACTCCACAAGTATATAAGCGCTGTTTGGTACTGCGTGCATAAAAACTACTGCCTACTCCCATCTGATACCAGTCATATTCCATAAAATAGCCAACACCTTTGCAATGATTGCATAATAAAAAAGGAAATTGAGTGGACGATTTATAGTTCTTGATTTGCTGCTGGTTGATGCTGGTAAACATGATCTTGTTTTTTGCTTTATCCAGCCAGGCGATTTTAAACTGGTTTGTATTGCAATCATGCTCTATCAATTGTGCATCTTTGCCTTCGCCACTGATGAAACTCCCCAATTCTAAACCCATCTCCCATAATTGCCGCTTACATTTATCTGTTGGTGGAGTGGCTTTCCTAATTTCTTTTTTCTGCGCAGCTACCGCGTCTGTTTTCGGCGCTGGTTTTTTAAACTGTGCATTGTATTCATCTATCAGTTGTGTAGCCATTGTTTTCATTTGTTGCTGTTGGCCGGTACTTAGTTGCTCATTCACCTCTTTGGCATTGATATAAAAACGGCCTCGCATCACCAGGTTAAAAGCAGCCTGGATATTTCTTAAAGTTGCCATAATGTTCTAAAGTTTATTGAGGCACACCCGGCTTCATTTACCTGAACTTAGGAAGGCCTTTCTTCCTCTCGGTAATTTCCTACAACAGCTTGCTAGAATTCTACAAAAAGCCCGAGGCATTCCCTTCTAATTTTAAACCTGGTTTTGATAAAAAATCAGGGCGAATTGCCTGCATTGATCACAACAACAATTATAACTTATGAAAAGGAATAGCTATCCAAAGATCGGTATCCGCCCGATTATTGATGGAAGGCTTGGGGGTATCCGCGAATCCCTGGAAGAAACAACCATGAATATGGCAAAGGCTGTAGCAAAACTATACACAGCTGAACTAAGATATCCTGATGGCACGTCAGTAGAATGTATTATTGCAGACACAACTATCGGTGGTATAAAAGAAGCGGCAGCTTGTGCAGAAAAATTTGCAGCGCATAACGTAGGCATTTCACTGTCCGTTACACCATGTTGGTGTTATGGTTCTGAAACCATGGACATGGACAGCTTGTTGCCAAAAGCTATCTGGGGATTCAATGGCACCGAAAGGCCCGGAGCTGTATACCTGGCAGCTACACTGGCAGCGCATACACAAAAAGGCCTTCCCTGCTTTGGAATATATGGCAGAGATGTGCAGGACATGGGTGATCAACTGATCCCTGCTGATGTCAAAGAATCCCTACTGCGTTTTGCAAGGGCCGGCCTCGCTGCTTCCATTATGAAAGGAAAAGCCTACCTAGCCATCGGTTCGGTATCGATGGGTATTGCCGGGTCTATCGTCAATGCAGATTTTTTCCAGGAATATCTCGGCATGCGCACAGAATATGTTGATTCAACAGAGGTATTGCGCAGGATCGAACAAGGCATCTATGATAAACAGGAATTTGAAAAAGCCATCACCTGGACAAAAGCCAATTGCAAAGAAGGTAAAGATTTCAACCAGCAACATAAGATCAAAACACGCGAAGAAAAAGATAGCGATTGGGAATTTGTTGTCAAGATGACAATGATCATCCGTGATCTGATGACCGGCAACGAACAACTGGCGGAGATTGGTTTTGCAGAGGAAGCGCAGGGCCATCATGCATTGGTATCAGGCTTCCAGGGACAAAGACAGTGGACGGATTTTTTGCCTAATGGCGATTTTTCAGAAGCAATACTCAATTCTTCATTTGATTGGAATGGTATTCGCAATCCCTATATCGTTGCTACAGAAAATGACGCAATGAATGGAGCATCCATGCTATTGAATTATTTGCTGACCAATACAGCGCAGATATTTGCTGATGTACGTACTTACTGGAGCCCCGATGCCGTGCAGCGTGTAACAGGATGGCAGGCTGATGGCCGTGCGGCAGGAGGATTCATTCATCTGATCAATTCAGGCGCTGCTACACTGGATGGTACAGGCAGGCAATCCAATGACGGAAAACCGGTAATGAAACCATTCTGGGAAATCAGTGAAGCGGAAAGTAAGGAATGCCTGGATGCAACCACATGGTACCCCGCTAACCGGGATTATTTCCGCGGAGGTGGGTATTCTTCCAGTTTCCTGTCAAAAGGAGAAATGCCGGTTACCATGTGCCGGCTCAATCTCGTAAAAGGCCAGGGCCCTGTATTGCAGATCGCTGAAGGCTGGACGGTAGACCTGCCGGATCATGTACACCAGGTATTGGATGAACGAACCGATAGAACATGGCCTACTACCTGGTTTGTACCCCGATTAACAACAAGCGATGCATTCAAAGATGTATACAGTGTAATGTTCAACTGGGGGGCGAATCATGGAGCTATCAGCTATGGTCATATCGGCGCAGACCTGATCACACTCGCTGCTATCCTTCGCATACCCGTATGCATGCACAATGTACCCGGGGAAAAGATCATGCGTCCTTCTTCCTGGAAATCCTTTGGCATGGACGCCGAAGGTTCGGATTACAGAGCCTGCGATATTTATGGACCATTATATAAATAGATCCTGCTGATCTATCGTCAAAAAAATAAAATGACCTCATCAAAATATTGTATTGGCCTGGATTTCGGTACAGACTCTGTCAGAGCCGTGCTTGTTAATGCACATAATGGCGCAGAAACGGCCACTTCTGTTTTTGAATATCCCCGTTGGAAAGCAGGGCTATACTGTGATCCTTCAAAGAGCCAGTTCAGGCAACATCCTTCCGATTACATCGAAGGAATGGAATTTACCATCAAAGACTGCGTAGCCCGCGTGCCTGAATCTGTCAGAGCAAATATCACCGCCATCAGTGTTACCACCACCGGCTCCACACCAGTTGCGGTGAATGACCAGGGTCTGCCGCTTGCATTGCAGAGTGGTTTTTCAGACAATCCGAATGCGATGTTCTTCCTCTGGAAAGATCACTCCGCCATGGATGCTGCTGCTGATATCAACACAGTAGCGCAGAAATGGGAAGTAGATTACCTGAAATATGCTGGTGGCACGTACTCTGCTGAATGGTATTGGGCGAAATTATTGCACGTACTGCGGACCGATTCGGCAGTGCTTGCACATTGCTATACCTGGGTAGAGCATTGTGATTGGATACCTTTTCTCTTAACCGGCCAAACCCATGCAGGAAAATTAAAACGGAATGTTTGTGCAGCAGGGCATAAAGCATTGTGGGCCGCAGAACATGGCGGTTTTCCTTCCTGCGATTTTTTGAAAACCATAGACCCGCTGCTTGAAGGTTATGCAAGAAAAATGGATCCCACTGTGTTTACTGCCGACCAGGCTGCGGGGACCATCAGCAGCCATTGGGGCAAACGCCTGGGACTTCCCACTACAGTAAAGATTGGCATCGGCGCAATCGATGCACATGTGGGCGCTATCGGTGCACAGATAGAACCCGGTTACCTGACACGGATCATCGGCACTTCCACCTGTGATATGTTGGTAGTGCCTAAAAATGAATTCCAGGGAAAATTCGTGAAAGGAATTTGTGGACAGGTGGATGGGTCCATTATTCCAGGCATGATTGGCCTGGAAGCAGGACAAGCTGCCTTTGGTGATATCTATTCCTGGTTCAGGAACCTGCTGTTATGGCCGTTAAGAAATTCTACTGCAGCAAGGAGTATGATTCCGAATGAAGCCATCACCAGGATCAACGATGAGCTTTTAAAACAACTGGATAGGGAAGCAGCACATGTTCTCATTGGAGAGAACAGTGAACTTTCCATCGACTGGCTGAATGGCCGGCGTACACCAGATGCCAATTTATCTTTGAAAGCTGCGATCACCAAGCTTTCTATTGCTACAGATGCGCCGCACATCTATGCATCACTTGTGGAAGCTACCTGTTTTGGATCCAGAAGGATCATGGAGCGCTTCCATGAAGAGTCGATTGAAATTGCCGGCATCATTGGTGTAGGTGGTATCGCACGCAAATCTGCTTTTGTAATGCAGATGATGGCTGATGTACTAAACGTGCCAATCAAAGTGAACCGGTCAGAGCAGGTATGCGCTGCAGGCGCAGCTATGCTGGCAGCATGCGTAGCGGGGGTGTACCAGGACCTGCCGCAGGCAATGAAATCAATGGGAACTGGATTCGACAAAACCTATTACCCCGATGAAAGACGCGTTGGAATACTGAATCAACGGTATGAGAAATACAAAACCGTTTGCGATGTGACCGAACATGGCCTCTAAAGAGAGAAATTGGAAATGCAAAGGTCCGCTCAGATGCAGGCATGCCATTCTACTTTTTTCTCTTTTTTTTGTACGATTTTACCATGATTGGATACGGCTGAAAATTTCTTGAATGTCAAGAAGATATGTCGCTAAAATCTTGTAATTGCTAGGGGAAAACCCTAAATTCGTTTCAACGATTGCTGGAAATTGCGTTATACCAAATGATAAAATTGTATATAAATAGGCTTCGGGAATACTAAGAATGATTACAAAAGACGGGCAGGCAATAGGAAGATGATCGCTGTACGCTACTGGTAATCTGGAAACTGCATATTGGTCATTTTAACGATTGCTATATGAAACCACATTTTCACAAAGTGCCGGTGCCCATCCAGAATTCTTTTTCGGTGCGGCACGACAAACTGCAAAATTTTGGTAAACCCCTCCACTATCATCCTGAATTGGAATTGCATTTTACTATCAAAGGTGAAGGTATCCGCCTCATCGGCGATAACGTTGCCCATTTCAGTGAAGGCGAAGTGATCATGCTCGGCGAAAACCTGCCGCATGCCTGGCGGGGGAAAGAGCATGAATTGCGGGACGAGAATGATTATTCCGTAGAGGCTATTGTGATCCAGTTTTCTCCTGCCTGCCTGGGACGGGATTTTTTCCAGCTGCCCGAAGCCTATCTTTTGCCACGGATATTTGAACTGGCAAAAAAAGGATTGCTGCTCCATGGAGAATCCGCGGAGATCGTTCGGGATATGATGTATAAGATCACGGAAGCAAACCGGTTTGACAGGATCCTTTATCTCTTAAAGATACTGCAGGTGATCAGTGAACGAGAAGAAGTGACTACGATCGCTTCCGCACATGCTTTCTACAAACCGAATGAGCATGAATCTTTGCGATTGAACAATGTAATAGCGTATACGCTTACCAACTTCAAGAAGGATATTAAGCTGGAAGAAATTGCAGAGATCGCCAACCTGAGCGTAAACTCTTTTTGCCGTTACTTTAAATCGATGACCAATAAAACCTATCTTGATTTTCTCACAGAGATCAGGATCAGTCATGCATGCCGTATGATCATGGAAGACCGTTGTGCCATTGCCGTAGTGTGTTATGATTGCGGTTTCAATAATGTGTCTAACTTTTACAGGCATTTCAAACGTTTTACAGGCTTTACTCCGTTTGAGTATAAGCGGAAGTACAAGGAGAAATGTGTTGCGTGATAAATTTAAAAATCAAGTTGTGAAAGTGAATACCGGAGAGTCAGGTCCTATGCGTGATACCCATGATAGCAAAGAGATTCAATTGACAACCGGCAGGTCCGGTCACTGCTTAAACAGTACCCAGTGCTTTTCCCCAGATGGTAAGATGATCGTCTATGATGGCCGCAATGATGACTCTTTGCTGGCCGCCAATGGAGAAGTCTATCTGCTGGATTTAACTACCGGTCAGGAAAAGCTTATTTACCGTACGGAGCATCAATCTGCCTTTGGTCCCGGCGCCGGTGCGGCCACATTTTCTCCTGATGGCACAATGGTATTGTTCCTGGGCGGTATCCAGAATTGCAATAAAGAACGTCCTTATTCTTTCACGCGACGTACAGGAATAGGGGTGGAACTGAAAAGGCCCATGATACCGGTATGGATGGATGCAAGGGATATCACCCCACCATTCACACCCGGCGCTTTGCGTGGCGGTACACATGCACACACATGGAGCGGTGATGGAAAATGGATCAGTTTTACCTACAACGATCATATCCTTGCTGAAGCTTCAGCAAGAGGTGAACAGGTAACGGATACACGCACAGTGGGAATTATGTTCCCTGGAAAAGTGAAAGTAAAAAATGCAGACGGTGTGGAAGAAAAGGATGGCAGAATGCACGCCGTGCTGGTTAGCCGGGTAGTGCAATGCCCAAAACCCGGATCAGACGAAGTGGCAAAAGCTTTCGATGAATGCTGGATCGGATTGAATGGATATAAGAAGACAGACGGTGATTGGCAAAAACGTGCAATTGCATTCCAGGGCCATCTGGTTGACAAAGACGGGAAATTGAAAACGGAAATTTTTGTGGCTGATATACCCGAAAACCTTCCCGAACTGGCAGTCCGTTTTCCTTCTGCCGGTACACCTTCCACGTTACCGGAGGTACCACCTGGTATTGTGCAGCGCCGGATCAGCTTTTCAGAAAAAGGAGTGAGCTCCATTCCGCGTCATTGGCTGCGAAGCGTACCAGATGGTTCATTGATCGGGTTCCTGGCGGAAGATGAGCAAGGGATTGTTCAACTATGGGGCATCTCTCCAAATGGCGGCAGGTTGCGGCAATTGACTTTTCTATCTACTTCAATCTCCAGTCCCTTCAATTTTTCTCCCGACGGGAAATGGGTAGCCTATATGTCGGATGAACGTGTATTCATTACGCAGTTATCAGATGCAAAAACACTGGAATTAACGAAAAAGAGGAAAGAGAAGTTGGCAGGGGCTGTAGTGTGGTCGCCGCAGGGAGATGCAGTGATCTACAATCGTTATACAAGCGAGGGGGATGATGTCCTTTTGCAGGTGTTTATGGTGAAGATAGAATTGAAAAATGAGTGATCATTAACATAACACAAGTAGCCTGCAGCCAGTACCCCACTCACTCAGTTTTACGTTTTTGCAAAGACGACACAAGCAATCCCGTTAGAAAAATCACCAGCGTGCCAACCACAATGATCATGTTGGCATGAAGCGGATTTTTAAGGTAGCTGTATTTTTCGGGGATCAGGCTGGACAATGTCATCCACATAATAACCAATATACCGGTGATAGCCCCGGCCAATGCTGCTTTGTTTCCCGATCTTTTACTGATAATGCCCAGGAGGAACAAGCCAAGCATACCGCCGGCAAAAATTCCGGAGAGTTGCCACCAGATATCTAATACGCTTTTTACACCGATCATTAATACTCCGGCTATCATTCCCAGCAAACCAAACACTACCGTGCCCATATGTAATAAGCGCAATTCCTGCTTATCTGTCGTGGTCCTTTTAAAATAACGTTTGTAGATATCTTCTGCAAAAACGGTGGCTGATGCATTCATACCTGAACTGATAGTGCTCATACCCGCAGAAAGAATAGCAGAAATGATCAGTCCAACCAATCCGGCCGGTATCATGGTCACCATGAAATGCGGCATCACTTTATCACCATAATCTTCCGGTTGCAGTGTTGCGGCCAGCGACTGCAATTCGGCGGAAGAAGCGTTTGCTCCTAACCGTTCTGCAGCCACTTGCAATCTTACCGGATCAAGCAGATGGGGATTGACCTGGTAATAAGTATAAAGACAGGTACCGATAACAAAGAACAGCAGTGATGCCGGCACATAGATCCAAACGCAAAGCCAGATGGATTTGGAAGCTTCTTTTTTGGATGTAGCCGTATGATATCGCTGCACATAATTCTGGTCCATCCCAAAGTTGTTGAGGTTGATAAAGAATCCATACAGCAGTATCACCCAAAAACCTGATTGTGTAAAATCAAGGTTGATGCTGCCGAGACTGAATTTATTATCCTTACTTCCTATCTCTATTATTTTATTCACGCCTCCGTCAATATGTGAAATGACCAGGTAAACGATCAATATAGCTCCGAGTGTTTTCAGAACTCCCTGCACTACTTCTGTCCATATCACCGCTTCTATCCCACCCATTACCGTGTACAGGATGATACAGATCCCCGTGATCAGCATGATCATCTGCATATTGAAGCCGGTAAGTGCCTGCAATGTCAGTGATAGTCCAAAAAAAATGGAGCCCATGCGTGCAATCTGGGTAAGCAGGAAACATACAACGGCATAGGTGCGCGCCCAGGGGCCAAAACGCTTTTCAAGGTTGGTGTATGCAGATACTTCGCCTGTACTGCGGTAAAAAGGAACAAAGTATTTCGCAGCAACCCATGCCGCCAATGGCATGGAGATGCTGAAGGCAAATGCGTTCCAGTTGGTTCCAAAAGCTTTTCCCGGAACGCCAAGAAAAGTATTACTGCTCAGGAATGTTGCATAAATGGAAAGACCGATAGCCCAACCGGGTATTCGGCCTGAAGCTGTTGTAAACTGGCCTGCATTCTTGTTCTTCCGTGAGAAGAAGTATCCCACGTAAACCATCGCCACTAAGTAGAGGCAGATAACAGCAAGGTCAATAATCGGCAATGTTTTCATCGTAATCAGGCGCCACGGCGTTGGTTTATGTTTTTAGTAATTACAAACGTATTAAAAACAGCTTGTTTTTGTTATAGGATTTTCACTTGAATTCCTCTATATAATCCAGGTCTTCCGAAAAAGTTTCCCTCATTTTCCTTAATGCCCAAAAGGCCAGTAAAAACAGGATAGCTCCTACAATTGCTGCTCCTGTTATCATCGATCCTGTCCATCGTGTAAAAAGATGAAAAAGGATAGTGGAAGGCACCAATGCTCCTCTTGCAAAGTTGGGCGCCGTAGTGGTAACCGTTGCACGGATATTAGTACCAAATTGTTCCGTGGAAATGGTCATGAAAATAACCCAATAACCCACCGAAAAACCTAACAGCCCGCAAAGCGGATAAAACCATTGCACACTCATACCGGGCCCGAAAAGATACCCCCCTACAGCAACCACCGCCAGCACAAGAAAGATGTACACTACTTTGATCCGGCTTTTTAGCAACTGGCTTAAAAGACCGCTGACGATATCTCCCAGCGCCATGCCGCCATAGCACCAGGCAATAGCCAGTCCTCCACTGATCTCTCCGCGCACACCAAGCAATCTTCCAAATTCCGGTGATAAGGTTACCAGGATACCAACTACATACCACAATGGAAACCCTATCAGAATACAACGCAGGTATTTGACGGCGTTGGCACGCGTACGAAATAAAGCAAGAAAGTTTCCGCGGTGCTGCGATTTCTTTGCCTGTGCAAACATTCCCGATTCTGCTACGCCAATCCGAAGCAGCAATAGCAAAATCCCCAAACCCCCTCCTATCAGGAAAGAAGTACGCCAGGGAAAAAGATCTGACACAAAATAAGCCACCACCGCACCGGAGATGCCAACAGAAGCAACAAGCATGGTTGCATAACCACGTTTTCCTTTTGGCATTAGTTCGGCAACCAGTGTGATGCCTGCACCCAGTTCACCCGCCAAACCCAATCCTGCAACAAACCGCCAGACAGCATAACCGGTTACGCTATGCGTAAGTCCATTGGCAATATTAGCGATAGAATACATGAGGATAGAACCAAACAATACCGAAAGGCGTCCTTTTCTATCACCCCAGATACCCCAGGCAATGCCTCCGATGAGCATCCCGCACATCTGCACATCAAGAAGAAAGATACCGGTATTCGTCAGTTCTTCCCCGCTCAGGCCCAGGTCTTTCAAACTGGACACCCTGACAATGCTGAACAGCAGGAGATCGTAAATATCAACGAAGTAACCCAATGCAGCTACAAGAATGGCTGCGATCAATTTTGATTTGTCTGTCATTTGCTACGGAAATGATTGCCGGTAAAGCCTACAGCGCTACCTGCAACAATTTATTATTATTGACTTGCGCGATAAGCAATATGACCGAAGGTAGAGCATGCAACTGCTCCTGATTTATATCATGCTATCGAATCTTTATAGAATGTTAACGTCTGCTGCGGAATTATTATGGACTGGCGTTCCGAGCTTTTTTTCAAGTGCAATAACTTTTTCAATCAGTTTATCAGCCAGTGCGCTATGAACAGGATCGAAATCAAGGATAGGTTTTCTTACTGCCTGCGTGGCATACAGGCCCTGCTGGTGCAATAGTCTTTTAAAGAAATGGATGGATATATCCAGGTGCTGGTTGGCAAATGCCAGTACCGGCAATATTTCCAGGAATAGTTTTTCCGCTGCTGCATGATTACCTGCTGCATACTGCCGGTAGATTTCTGTATAACTGAAATGCATAGCAGTGGGCATAAAAGCATGAACACCTCGCGCCAGGCCTTCTATCATCTGTGATACAGCCCAGCCGCCACTTACATTCAACTTACCACCGGTCATCTTCAATATGCGGGAATATTTCACACCGGCAGGCACCGTTTCCACTTTCAGGCATCGAAACGCTTTTACCTCTTCAAACAGCCTGCAGATAAGATCATCTGCAAGGCCATAGCCGGATGCATCCCAATCCTGCAGCATGATCACATCCGGTTGCAACTCGGCCAGCCGCATGAAGTGATAATAAAAACTATCATCGGAAGTGTAAGGTATCTGGAACAAAACATGCCTGCATCCCCGGTCAATATATAAACGAAGTAAATTTTCTGCCTTTGACAGGTCCGTTTCTCCAGCACCGCCGATCACCGGTACTTTGCCATTCACTTCTTCCAGTACAATATCCAGCAGCATCAGCCGCTCATCAGTAGAGAGTTTATATACTTCGGAAGCCATAGCCGGGACAAGAAAGCCTGCAACCCCGGCCTGCAATGCATAACGGACATGCTTGCGCAGACCTTCTATATCTAATTTATCATCCGCTGTAAAGGGCGTGTTCAATACCGTTACAATACCAAACAATGGATAAAGCTCTTTCATGTGCTGTTGTGTTATATCGCTATCCTTTTTGTTTTAAAATAAACATCATAATAAACCTGGCATGCCTCAGCCCTTGAGATCATTTCATTTGCTGGCCCGTTAAATGATGCATGGCTATTATCCAGTTGTTGTTTCACTATATCATGAAAATTTTTTTTAGACACAGTTGCTGATGCCGTACCCGGTAAAATCTTGTTTGCCGTTCCCATCAATGCCAACAGCTTTGTATGCCATTCCTGCCAGGTCTTTCCATTCAATGGCTGCTGAATATTTGCTTCATAGGAATCAAAAAAGCCTTTTGTTCCCCAGAATTGTACGGCCTGGAAAGCAGGGTCGCCTACTGACAGGTCATTGAAATAAGTCAGTATCTGCCGGTATTCCAACAATTTCCCCTGCAATGCGTCCACTGATACATCGCCAACAGATTTGTTTTCCTGAATAGACATCCATGCGGCCGTGCCGGCTACCTGGCCCAACCCCATCCACAACGGTTCCATTCTTACAGTGGAATACGCCACATGCGAGGTTGAAGCGGTCACGGGCACGATCACCCCTTTTATCTTCTCCGGGATCAAAATGCGGTAAGGTATCTGGTAGGGAGAGATCGGCAAGAGGCCAATATATCCTTCCAGTACTTTTTTATCCGGCGATGCTTCTTTGGATACGGGGAAACTATCGATCGGGAATTCACCGGCAATGATGCTGTCTGGAAAAATAGTATTGCGACCAGTCTTCTTCAGTGTCACATCATTTTCCGTAAGAAAATATTTTCCTTTTAAACGCCGCGCTTCCCGCACATACAGCTGCCAGGGAAAGTGATTATTGTCTGTAAACTCATCCAGGCACAGGTGATACTGGTTGGCCAACTTTCGATGCGCTTCAGGCACTTCAGGATCATTCTGGATAAAATAAAGAAGACCGAGAACAAGATTGCGATGCCGTGCAAACACTTTCTCCCTTTGCTCCCAGTTGGCCTCCACATAGTCACCATTCTCTTCCGGGAAAGGAAATCCCAATGGACGCGGATTAATGTTCACATCGTATTTCCTGTTAGGGATCTCCGCAAAGGAAAACACGCGCACCATGGTATTGAAATGAGCCTGATAATAACCATGTCCTTCCCTAAAAACTTTCGGGCCTGCCAGCCTGCCTTCTTTGAGGTCATCAAAATAACGGGTATATTTATTCCTATCGTAATCTTCCGGTGCGGTCTTCAACACATAACTGTTGGCCGGATCATCGGTGAGACAAAGCCGGTAAGTGCAGGCAGGCAATTTTTTGTCCGCTTCACCGGTGCTTCCGTCCAGGATCACTTTATCGTTGTAATCGAAGAAGATCTTGCCCGCATGTTCTTCATGAAAGTCATTCCTGCCTTCCCTACCCAGTGCATAAGCCGCACCAGCCAATGCATACACATCCCCTTCATAAGTGGCATCCACAAATACTTTTGCTTTGATGGTCTTCATCTCGTTCTTTACCCGGTCTTTCAGCACCACTTCCTGTGCCGTATCGCCCTGCACATTTACCTTCTCTATCTGGTGGCTAACCAGCAATTGTATATTCTTTTCCTGGCCCACCATCTGGTTGAAGACATGCTCCGCCACGGAAGGCTCATAATAGTAACCTTCTTTGCATTTCACTACGTTCTCGGATGTTTCACCGTATTTATCAACATAATATTGTTTGATGCGACTGGTAAACTCCTTGAATAAACCTGCAATGGCATCTTTGTTTTCAATATCGCTTTTTCCAAGGCCACTGGTTGACATTCCACCGATATGTCCGTGGTATTCGGCAAGAATGACGGAGCTTCCTAATCTTGCTGCTGCTATAGCGGCCATCACACCTGCGGGTGTTGCACCGATCACTACGATATCTGTGCCTGCTGCTTTTTTATCCGGCATACAGGACGTTAACCTTGTGCTGGCGGCCAGTGCGGCCAATGAACTCAATCGTATAAAATTTTTCCTGTCCATGATCTTTAATTAATTCTTACGGCTCTCCAGCCGCCTTCTAAAAATTTTTTTAATGTAGCCGCTGTTGTTTCATATCCGGGTGTATCTACAAGATTGTGATATCCCAGCGGATCAGTGTTCATGTCATACAACTCGCGGTCAAGTATTTTCCCAGTTGCAAGTTCTTTGTATTCATTATACCTGTATTGCATCGTCCTTACAGAATAGCCCATCACCTTATTGCGTCTTCTTGGATATTCACTGAACACCGCTTCTTTCCATTTCCGTGCGGGATCATCCAGCAATGGCCGCATGCTTGTTCCTTGCAGGCAGGCAGGCGCATCCAGTCCGCATAACGATGCCAGTGTAGGATAGACGTCTACAGATTCCACCAGCGCTTTTGTTTTCCGGCCTGCTGTAGTTGATCCTGGCTTAACAATGATCAGCGGAATATGATTAGCATTCTCTGTAAGATCGGCTTTTCCCCAGAGGCCACGTTCGCCCAGGTGAATGCCATGATCTGACCATAAAACGATAATGGTATTTTGCGATAGCTTCAACGAGTCCAGTGTATGAAGCAGTCGCCCGATCTGCGCATCTACATAGCTAACCGATGCATAGTAACCATGAATGGCGTGCCGCGCTTGCTCCATAGACAATGGCCCTTTGTTAGGCATATCCGTGTATGGTCTTATCTCACCTGTACTGTCTGACCAGGCATAACGCAAGGATGCCTGCTCGGGTGTGCAATCCGGAAAGTTAATATCCGCAGGAACAGGAATCTGTTTTTCATCATACAGGTCCCAGTATTTCTTTGGGCAACTGTAAGGCAGATGAGGGCGCTTGAAACCAACAGCAAGAAAGAATGGCTTATTTTTTATTTCATTCAATGTTTCAATGGCCAGTTGAGTCACCTGTCCATCCTGGTAGGCATTGTCAGGCGCATCCATTCCTTCGGTAGCTGCTCCCTTATTCATAGGGTTGATAAACCCGCGTAGCCGGTTTTGTGGCAACAGGTATTCGTCTCGTTTTGGAATATTAAGCAAGGTTTCAGGCACAGACCAGGATATATTATCGGGTTGCGCCGGATGTGCATGGCTAACCAGGCCGATCGCCCGGGTATAATAACCATTCTGTTTGAATAATTGCGGCATTGTGATCACATCCGGCAGCACGCTCCTGAAATGTACAGCCCCTGAAGTGATCTGCAAGGTATCAGGACGCAGGCCTGTGATCATGGAAGGGCGTGAAGGGGCGCAGACCGATCTTTGAGCATAGGCATGCTGAAAAGTGATGCCGCGATTGGCCAGCTCCTGGAAGTTTGGCGTCTTTGCAAAAGAATTGCCGTAGCAGGATAGAACCTGCGGCTGTAATCCATCCGCCACAATAAACAATACATTGTAACGCTGCTGCCCCTGGCTATGATATGCCGCCAGCAGCGTGAACAAGGAGATGGTATACTGATACAGGTTTTTCATTCTTCTTATCGTTGAGATTTCATGGGAATATCATCAATGTCAGACAGTCGCACTTTCATTACTTCCACTGATTGCTTTTCTCCGGCAAAAGCTATCACAAGGTATCCATCATGCTCTATCATGTGCGGATAATCAATATGCCGGCCACCGGTGAGGTAATACATTTTATTGAACACCACGCCATCATCACTAAAAGAAAGCACCATGGGGTCTCTTTTTTTCGGGTTAGCGTTGGAGACCACGACATAGCGGCCATCTTTCAAACGAAGGCCAAAGAATTTTGAACGGGCATCAGGGAAATTGGTGCGCACGGGTTTGCTCCAGGTGAGTCCATTGTCCGAAGAGAACGAACGGTAAAGGAAGCCGCTGCCTTTATTATCACGGAACAATGCTACCAGGGTGCTGTCAGGCAGCATCCACCAGCAGGGTTCTTCCGCTGTAAGCTCATCTGCAGAGCCAAGCACAGGGTATGATTTCCATTCCGTGATCTTATCCTTGCCACCTACCATGAATTCAACGCCCGATTTTTTATAGTCAAACTTCCTTCTGGACATCATCCAATCACCTGTCCCGATCTTTTCGGGTGCAAAATTGCTGATGGTGTTATCTGCAATCACACCGATGTCAATCCATTTTTGCGTAGTGGTGTCCAGGCGGTATGCTCTGAGCTCAAGGCTTGGACCAAAAAAATCAGCCGCTTCATCCAGTGACATCAGTGCATAAAGTTGCCCTTCCCTTTCCCAGAATCCCCTTGCAATGTAGCGGAATCCCCTGTTGGTACGTGTGCCATAAATAGAAGGCGTTTCAGAACCGGCCGGTGCTGGCGTAAGGAATTCGGCAGGTGCCCAATTCAGTGCATCAGGGCTGGTAGTATATTTCACGCGCTGACCTACACGGTCTTCAATACCCGGGCCGTCACTCCACATCAACCAGTATTTGCCGCCATAGAAAGCAAGATAATTGTGCTGGTTTACGCCATGCTTTTCATGTACGTCATTGACATCGCGGAAATTTCCCGGAACTCTGGGAAGTTTGTCGTAATCGATTTTATGTGTATCATCCGGAACCCAATCACCGGCAAGCATTAGCGGCGATTCAGGGTTTTTCAGGAGGATATTCTGCGGTTGTGCTACCGGTTTTTTTGCTGCTGATTTTTTTTGCGCAGCAAGCGGCGGCATATAAAGCAGTCCGCTTATCGCCAAAACTAAAAACAGGATACGGCGCATGATAGTTGTTTTCTTTTTTTTCGATGAGATCATGATAAAGCGTTTAAACGGTTATATACCTTATTTTACAATGAATGGTTTTGACGGCATTTGAATCTTGTCAATATCGGCGATGCGTACGCGGACTACTTCCACGCTTTGCTTGGCACTGGCGAATGCGATAAAGAGGTAGCCATCATGTTCCATCACATCCGGGTAGTCTATATGACGGCCGCCAACGATATAGATCATTTTATTGAATACAATACCATCATCGCTGATGGCGAGAGTCATCGGGTCACGTTTTTTAGGATTTGGATTGGAGACGATTACATAGCGGCCGTCTTTCAATCGCAAATCACTGAATTTGGAAGCGGCATCGGGGAAGTTTGTTTTGACCGGTTTGCTCCATGTGCGGCCGGTATCAGTAGAGAAAGACCTGTACAGAAATCCGCTCTTGGAATTATCCCTGTATAATGATACAAGATTATTATCGGGAAGCACCCACCAGCAGGGTTCTTCGGCTTTGAAATCGCTGCCCTCGTAAGAAACTACCGGCACGGAATTCCATTGGTTATACGCATCCTTTGCACCGTACAGCAAATGAACATTCTTTGAGCTGTCGCGCCTTGACATCATCCATTCTCCATTAGGAAGCTGCTTTGGCGGAAAATTATTCATTGCATTGTCATAGACGATTCCCAAATGACTCCATGTGCCGGAAGAATCATTGAATTCAAAAGCATGAAGAGACAGGCCTTCACCTGCATATCCCGGTCCTTTGAAGCGCGTGATCAGCGCCAGCAGTTTTCCTTTGTACAACCAGAATCCCCTGGCTATCCATCCAAATTCATCCCTGGGCTCATCCGTTATATCTTTTGCTTCACTCCAATTCAAACCGTCTGTACTGGTAGAAAAGGATACTTTCTGTCCTGATTGATCATGTCCCGGCACTTTATCCCTGTGTTCTCCCGGTTTGGCCCTTGCAACACCATGGCCATCGCTCCACATTGCCCAATATTTACCGCCATAATAGGTGAGATAATTGTGCTGGTTAACGCGGTGGCCGTCGAATTGCCTTACGTCATGAACGATCACATGCTCAGCATTAGGGACCTGAGGCAAATGGTCAAAGTCGATTTGCTTTGGATCATCGGGTACCCAATCGCCAGCCAGCATCAGCGGCGAATCTTTATCAGGGCCGGTCGACTTTTTATTGTCCTGCGATGCACAACTGAATATTGATATCAGCGCTGCGAAAACAATTCCGTTTCGTGTAATGCGTTTTATAACTCTCATAACTTATTGGTTTTTTATTTATGCTTTACTTGCTTATGGCAAGGCTGATCTCCATCCCTGGCTAAGTAATTTTTTATGCATAGCCACTATTTTCTTTTTATTTTTTTCATTGACAAGGTCTACTTTTTCAAATGGATCTTTATCCATGTCGTACAATTCCTGTGCTATCAGTTTCCCGGATGCTTTTTCCCGGTATTCATGATAACGGTATTTTGCAGTTCTTACCGTATAAGCCATGACGGTATTATTAAGTCGCGGGAAACTGCTGAACGCGGCTTTCTTCCATTTCAGGTCCGGATTTTCCAGCAGTGGTTTCATGCTGGTGCCCTGTAATTCAGCCGGCGCTTTCAGGTGGCAGAGATCGGCCAGGGTTGGATAAATATCTACCAGTTCTACCAGCGCTTTGGTGCGTGAACCGGTATGTACCATGCCGGGCACATCCATCATCAGCACTACATGGGTAGCGTATTCCGAATTATCTTTTTTCCCCCAGAGTCCGCGCTCACCGAGGAGATAGCCATTATCCGACCATAGGATGACGATTGTTTTTTCCCTTAGTCCCAGGGAATCGAGGGTGTGTAATACGCGGCCTACCTGTGCATCGATATAGCTGATACAGGCATAGTAGCCGTGGATCAGTTCACGCGCTTTGTTGACGGGCACATCTCCTTTTTCCGGTATATCAGTATAGTTCCTCATTTCACCTTTTGCATACTGCCAATCATAGCGAAGCTTTCCCAGGTTTTCTGCGTCTTCCGGATATTTCATATCCGCAGGCAGCGGAATATTTTCCCGCTGATAGAGATCCCAATATTTTTTTGGAACTGAAAAGGGAAGATGGGGCCGTTTAAATCCAACGGCGAGAAAAAATGGTTTATTCTTAATGGTATCCAGCGTTTCAATAGCAGCCAGTGCTACCTGTCCATCCTGGTAACCTTCATCAGGCGTTACCACCTGTTCGGTAGAAGTACCTTTTTCCATAGGGTTGATAAATCCGCGTACACGATTGGCGGGAAGCAGGTATTCATCTCTTTTGGGAACGTCCAGTATTCTTTCGGGCACTGTCCAGGATATATCATCCGGTTGAGGCGGATAAGCGTGGTACACTTTTCCGAATGCCTGTGCATGGTAGCCATTCTGTTTGAAGAGCTGCGGAAGTGTTACCACATCGGGCAATACGCTTCTGAAATGGACGCTTTCTGTTGGGATCGGAAGTGTATCCGGACGCAGCCCCGTCATCATCGAAGCCCTGGAAGGGGCGCATAGCGCCTGCTGGCAATAGGTGCGTTCAAAAAGCATCCCTTCTTTTGCCAGCTTGTCAATATTCGGTGTGATAGCAATGGAATCGCCATAGCATCCCAGATTGGGACGAAGGTCATCCACGCAAATGAATAACACATTCATCTTCTCCTGAGCCGCAGCAGGCCGGATCATGGAAAAAGAAAACAATAAACAAATCGACAGGATTTTCATTGTGTTTTATAAAATGGTAAATACATATGTTTACTATTGCCGCACCAGCACCTGGAAAATTGTATGCCGGCAAGGACGATATGATTTTTTCCTGCATTCATTTTTCTAAACACCCGCCATTGGCATATGGCAGCTATCATGGTTTATTTTTTGAATAAACATCTTGTTTCCACTTTTCCAGGTCCGCAGCAAGTTCTTTCACCAGTCCCGGTTCTGAGGCCGAAAGATCCTTGCTTTCCGTTTTATCATTTTCCAGGTTATAGAGTTCCGGCCTGGCATTCATCCCATTTACTACCAACTTCCATTTACCATAGCGTACCGCGCAGGAATTGCCAGCCTTCCAGAACAATTTCCTTGCTGCGGATTCCTGCCCGTCAAACAACAGGGACGAAATGGAAACACCATCCAGCCGGTTTGGTCCAGTTGCCGAAGGCAGCTTTGTACGTGCCAGTTCCAAAAAGGTTGGCGCAAGGTCCATGGTCATCAGGGTGGCATTGGAAACTTTTCCCTGCCGGATCTTTCCTGGCCACCACGCAATAGCAGGCACACGCTGGCCGCCTTCATAAATGTCTCCTTTCTCTCCGCGGAATGGCTGATTGGAAGATATATTCGTATACCCCCCGCGATACTGGACAATACCACCGTTATCAGAACAAAACAATACCAGTGTATTCTTATCCAGTTTCAGTTTCCGCAACGCAGCAAAGATCTCTCCCACACTCTTGTCCATTTCAATGATCATTTGCCGTATCACTTCCCGGCTTTCCTGTGGTGAATGCTGCCCCAGCCGGTTCAAAGGGCCCTGTACATCACGGTATTTGAATCCCTCTTTTCTGAATGCCGTATCACCCGGTGTTTGCCAGGGGAAATGGATTGCCTTATGTGACACGAATAAAAAGAAAGGGCCCTTCCGGTGATCTTTCATAAAGTCTATAGCATGCTGGGTGATCAGGTCTGTACTGTATCCCTTTTCTTTTACCGTGTCCTTATTATGCCACCAATCATACCTGCCGAATGTATTTATCCGTGAATGATAATCGCCCGCACCGTGCAAGGTGCCCCAGAATTCATCAAAGCCATAGTTAACAGGGCTCTGCTCCACTGTGTATCCCAAATGCCATTTGCCGATGATGCCGGTAGCATAACCGGTATCACGGAGATATTTTGCAATGGTGATCTCTTGCTTTGCTTTCTCATCACCAAGGCCTTTTTCATCTTCGCCAAGCGCTTTTTCAATACCCATGCGCTGTTGATACCTTCCTGTAAGCAAGGCAGCCCGTGTAGGCGAACAAACCGCCCCGTTGGAATGAAAATCGGTGAACCGCAATCCCTCCCGCGCCATCCTGGCAAGATTAGGCACAGGAACATCACCCCCATAAATCCCCAGATCTCCATAACCAAGATCATCAGCTAATATGATAATAATGTTCGGTCTGGCATTTCCCGATGTTTGCTGTGAATAAAGCAACTGGCAGGCGATACAGGAAAAAAACAATAACAGTCTACACTTTATTGACACGGTTTAATTATTTAACTGGGAATGCCAGGGTTTCAAAAATCAGCCGGGCTGCATCGCCGCGACTTATCGTTGTTGCAGCAGCGATACCCATTGTTCTCATCAGGCTGGAAGCTTGATGGGCAGGCCGCACTGCGTTATCAATCATTTCAGCAAAAAATTTTGCTTTTATTTTTTCTCCGTTCTTTTCTTCCAGCTGAGCAACTTTCAATGCATGGTTGTTTGCATCCCAGTTCTTCTTTTCCCTGAAGTATTTTACCTGCTCCGCCCATTGTTCAGCCAGCGCTTTGGTAAGTTTGCTCTCCGGTTTTGCTTCATAGCTTCCAAAAAAACCTCTTGCACCCAGGTATTGGATAGCAGGATACCAGGGCGCAGATTCTCTTCCTTCCACATCATTGAAAAAGGAAAGCATAAATCTTTTGCTCGCAAGTTTTCTTGTAAGTATATCGGCATTAACTTCCGCAGGAGCGATGCCGGCTTGAACCGCTTCTACTGCTATATATGCGCTTGCTTCACCGAGTTGCATCCAAACAGGTTCCAGTCGCAAAGCCCCCAATCCAATATGCGATGCCGAAAGGCAAACTGGAACGATGAGGTTACGCGGTGTTAATGGCAGTAAGGTTCCGAGAGGTATCTGACCGGGAACAGTTTCGCTTTTCAGCATCACCTCCCCTTCTTCTTTGCTGTCATCAATTGTCCTGTCAGTACAGGCGTGAGAATCCAGGAACCATTCAGTAATGCCGATACTGTCTTCATGCAAAGGAGCGCGCTTCAGTCCGTTGGACAATTGCGCGTCATGCTCGGTAAAAACAGCCCTGCCCCTGATACGGCGTGCTTCACGTATGTACAATTCATAAGGAATATGATCATTGTCCGGAAACTCATCTTTTGCAAAACCATATTTCCTCCAATGCGTGCGGATCTCTTCCGGCAGGGACGGATCATTCTGACGGAAATAGAATAATCCGAGCAATTCCTGTTTATATTGTTCGATCACACTTTTGCGGATGGCCCAATCGCCTTCCACATATTTATTCTGCAAACCCAGTATTTCCGGTCTGGCAAGACTTGATTTATTGTTTGGACGCGATAAGGTCAGCTTTTCTGCTTTGTGCTGATAGTGTTCTTTGAAATGACCGGCATCATAGTGAGCAGGACGACCTGGTAATACTTTGTTTCCGGGATCATCTGTTACAATTGCGCGCAAGTTGAATCCCTGGATAGTTGAGTCTGCTTCTCCCGTGCTGCCTGGCTGAATGATCAGCGTGCTGGTCTCTTTGTACCTGTAAAGATTCAGGTTGCGTATCAGTTCTGCCTGGTCTTTATCCAGGGGGTCTGTTGCATTTTTGGGGTCTATATCTTTTGTATAGATCACGCCGGCATGTTTCTCCCCGTATTCTTCTTTTGATTCGCGACCGATCCGGCAGGGTGCTCCTGCTATAGCGGCAAGATCGCCTTCATAGGAGCAATCCACAAACACATCAGCCTTCGCACTGAAACTGCCTGTTCCCTCCATTGCCCTGAATGCAACATGATCAATAACATCTCCCGTTTTTCCTGCACTGCCGGGATAATATCCTTTGCGGATAGTGATCCCTGGTTCTGCCGCAACCCAAACTTTGATCAGCTCTTCAGCTACATAAGCTTCATATTTTGTTTTTGATATTCCTGGGCCTGTGGCCTGGTACTGTGGCGAATTTGTTCCGTATCTCTGCCGGTAGTATTGATAAATGCTTTGTCTGAATTCATCATACATAGGAGAACGCGAGCCATTATAGAGTGTGTCCATAATACCAAGGCCGTTTATAAACATGCCGCCGAGGCGTTGTGAATGATGCACCAGCAATACGTTCAACCCCTCCCGCGCCGCCCTGACAGCACAGGCAATGCCTGCAGGTGTTGCTCCGTAAATAACCAACTGGAATGTATCGGCGGAAGAAGGAGCCGTTTTGCGCGCCAGCAGGTTCAACGGCTCAGCTATGCTGGCCAGTGGCGCCATTCCAAAAATCTTTATGAGTTCACGTCGGTTCATTTTACTTGCTTGCGTTTTCATCAAGAATGATCCTTAACGAGCCGGCTATATAGGCCGCTTGTTGCGGGCGTATCTCCTCTTTATAATGGACATTATCTAAATAAGCATCCGGGCCAAGTGTGCGGGTGAAATCATGCAGGTCAATTACCCGTACATGATAGCGCTTACAAACCACTGCTGCTGCCTGGTTGTACTCTTCAAGGTCTTTGGAATAGCGTTGCTTTACTTTGGTACGACTATTATGAATGGAATCTACCACGGGCGTAGTAGTTACCCAGATGATCTTTATCTTCTTTGCCTGGATCAAAGAAAAAATGCTGTTAAGGTTTTTACGGTAAGTATCCAGCGGCACCTGCAAATCGTGCCGGATCGTATCACGTCCGATATCATGCAGTCCACAATTGAGCAATAAATAGTCGGGATGAAAACCGGGCTGTATCAGCTTTGCTTTGAGATAGTCCAGTACACGCCGGGAGTCACCACCGTTGCGGCTGAATGTGCGGCCTTGCAAGGTTTCAATCGCTTTCTGCTCCAGTTCAACCTGTCCTTCCAGGAAAGTTTTCAGGTACGGACCATAATAAATGGAAATGCTATCGCCCACCAAAAATATCTTGGGTGTTGATGTTTTCCAGGAAACCATGCCCAGGATGAGGAATATAGCCAGGAGATACTCTGCAAATGATCTTACTTTCATAATCTAATATTTTCACTATTCGTCTCTTAGTTCTTCACGAATTTTACGGCATCGGCCACCGTTGTAACATTTTTACCTGCATAAATCTTGACGTAAGAGCTATTTCCGGCATTCATAGGAAAAGAGCCAAGATATATCCAACTGCCTCCATAACGGCTCTCATCAACCGAGCTTCGGTGAACGCCTCCCGGGTACCCGATCTCTATTGGTGCAACATCAGCCATTGATCCGTTAGACCCGAAAGATCTTGTAGGCCACTTCATGTAGACAGCATAAACTCCGGGTGTGATTATCTTCGGCGTCCATTTCGCCCAACTGGCAGTTGATGCCGGTGATTTTTTCATATATGCGTAGTCGTGGCCATGATACCCCATCCTGACTCCCTTGAAAAAACCTGCCACTGTATCGGTTGGCCAGGGGCTGTTTGTCTCAAATCCCTTTTCATTATTATCTATGATGATCTCTGCCGCCGGTTTTCTATTGTCGTAGGTTTGATCTGTTGCATAAAAGCGCTTTATTTCATCTAATGAAACGGTCGTTATTTCAACGTTCTCCTTATTTACAGAATAAATGATCCATAATTTCCCTGCATGTTCAATTGCTCTCATGTACTGGTAGCCGGGAGCTTTGGCATGGCCGGAATACTTTTTATTTGTTTGTTCGACGCGAATATTGGCCATGTGATCAAACTTCTCTCCATCCTTTGAAAGAGATATGGACAATGGAATGCGATAGCGGGAAAGGCTGGGATTATTCAATAGTACATAAATTCCGTTGCTCAATTTCAATCCATTTATCCTGCTGTCCGCATCAGGGAAATCAGATGGTACAGGGTCAGACCATGAGTTTCCATTATCACTGCTATACATACTTACCAGGTGCCGGTCAGGAGCATCCCCCGTCCCTTCAACAGATATTAGTTTGCCATTGGGAAGCGTATACCAAAAGATATCGTGCACAACTTTATCATTGGGCAAAGGTTTGATGGCCCAGTTGTCCACTGCACTTTTTCCTCCTTTTGCAAACCGGTTGGCATGGGGCAGCGATTTATCTGCTGGTCTGCCGAACATCAACCATTGTCCGTCCGGTGTTTGCCTGGGTCCTTCCATACCCAAAAAATCTTTGGCTATGACGGCGGAATATTCAAACGCTGATTTTCCACTATTCCAGCGGTAGATATTTAGTTCATCCGTATCGGAAGTGAGCGTGCTTGCTCTGGAATTTTGAAACCCGGCAAGTGCATACAAATCTCCATCATGCACCCAAAACCCACTCGGCGTATAGGCCATTTCAGGAGTGCTTCCTGTCATATTGATGGCTTTACTCCATTGATGCCCATCTTTACTGGTAGCATACATTACACGTTGGCCCGAAAAATCTTCATCTTTATTGCCATTGCTCCATGCCGCAAAGAACCTGTCTTTGTAGTAGAAGATGCTGGCATGATGACAAAATGCGCTCGCATTTTCTTTTCCTTCAAATACAGTGATGCGCTCGCTCTTTAACAGCGGAAGCCGGTCCCAAATAATTTCTGACCGGTTTGCCGGTAAACCCGGTATTTCCAGTGACAACCCTTTTGCTGCCGGGGAGTTGCTGCCCTGCTGGGCCATTGCTATTTGAAAAGTGAAGCAGACGCAGAGGCAAACAGTGCATATATTACCCGGCACCCGCCACCCTGAAAACAGGCGGTATCCTAAACCCCGGGGTGCAATTTTTTTCATATAAGGCCACATTTATTTTTCTTGTTTGGGTGGTTCCTCCAACCACGCAAGGTTGAAAGCGTAATGTGTTCCTGAGGATAGTAAGTGGATCATTCCGTCTGGAGCCTGGGCTGCTGTCAGGTAACCACGCAATTCACCGTGATCTTTGTTCAGCAGGCTTACTTCTTTACCCCAACGGAGATTGCAGGGTGCATCGAGTACGCGGTTACCAGTGCCCGGCGTGATCAGTTTTTTCACCGGCCAGGTTTTACCTTCATCATAAGACAATGTTGCATACATGCCAACACCCTGTGTCTTTACGCCATTGGAAATAAACTCTGTCATTTTCTGTTCAAATGAGATCAATAATATAGGGCCTTCATTCAACCTTATCAAGGCCAACCGTTGTGCCGCTACGATGGGTGTAAACGGACTGGCAGAATAGGTCCATGTTTTTCCTTTATCTTTTGAAAGGCTCATGGGCATGCGGCCTTTGATGGTATCACCGCGACCCAAAGCCATCCAGCTTCCGTCCTTTAATTCAACAATGCCGCCGTGTATTCCTGCTATCCAGTTGCCGGTATTGCCTTGTTTGAAAACAGGCTTGGGTTTGCCTTCTCCCGGATCATTCCAGGTTTTGCCACCGTCAGTGCTGATGTGCAATGCTGATCCTCCCTGGGAGGACCAGTCTGCATCACAAAGCATCACAATAGCACCATCGCTGGATTGCATCATGGCGTCAATCGCCTGGTGCCGCGATCCATATTCGGGGCCTATTATTTCAGGGGCAGTCCAGGTAACGCCATTATCCGTGCTCTTCCGCAATACCAGTGAAAGATGTCTCCAATGATCCGCTGCACCTACTCCCGAAAAATGATACACGGTTTTCTTGCCGTCCCACCACAAAGCCTGGCCAGTCAGGTTGCGATCCGGCACATGAAAAAAGACAGAAGGTTCATCCCATTCCTTTGCTCCTTTTCTTAAACGGGCACCTGCAACCATCATTTCCCTTCCTCTTTCCGTAACGGTAGTAAACCAGATGGCCAATAGGTCACCATTAGGAAGTACAGTCAATGCCGGTTCATGATTATGGATAATATACAATGGGCCATTGGCATCATGCGGGATGCGTGTATAAGTTTGCGGCGTCTGGAAAATAGCTTTGTTCGCAGGAACTTTTGTTTTATTCCAATCGAAATTCTTTTGACTTACACCAACTGCCCATTTCGGTTTTGCCGTTACGGGTATTGGTTTTGTGGATGGCATTTTTCCTTTTACCACGCGGAAGCTCACGAAAAAAGATCTGTTTCCGGGTAATGCTGCGGAGCGATTGGCTGAGCGAAGAAAAGCTATTCCTGTGCTGTGGCTTCCTCCTCGTGTTACTCTTGCTATTCCATTCGCATATCCAACAGGGTTCGTTTGCAAGCCTTCTTTATAAGGACCGTACCAATCCTGGCACCATTCTTCTACCAATCCATGTACATTATATAATCCCCAGGGATTGGGCGCCGTCAGGCCTACTTCCAGATTCACACTATCCGGTACAATAAAATTGCTGCGGTTGGTGACCTGATGTTGCCAGTATTCAGATGGTAATGAATCGCCGGTAAAATAAGGTGTTTGTGTTCCTGCACGCGCGGCATATTCCCATTCCGCTTCAGTAGGAAGCCGATAAGTCACGCCTTCTTTTGCACTCAGCCATTTTGTAAATGCTATTGCATCGTCCCAGCTGACAAAAACCA
Organism: Sphingobacteriales bacterium 44-61; assembly: GCA_001898405.1. Classification (GTDB taxonomy): domain Bacteria; phylum Bacteroidota; class Bacteroidia; order Chitinophagales; family Chitinophagaceae; genus Terrimonas_A. Next base: position 133,868 of record MKTW01000011.1, on the reverse strand, counting down.
CAGCATCATTGTCATTCTTTGAGAAGCCTGATTTACCACGGAGGGCGCGATGTTCCGGCCTGAACTGCTCGTATTGCGCATTGGTGACCGGTGTGGCTGACATGGAAAATCCATTGGTGATGTTTACCGTGTGAACCGGTTTTTCATCCCATTCCAAAGGGTTTTCATTCATGGGCGGGCCATCCTTGATATAAGGGTTGGGGGCTCCTTTTGCCAGGTAGGGTGTGTGAGGTTCATCTTTGAGAAGGCCTTTGTAATCAAGCTCTCCACTATTTCCCATTTGAAATTTGCCAGGATGGATGGCCACCATTTTCATTCCAATGGAATTTTCCAGGTTTACATAAGCGATCCCTTTGAGATCGATCTGTTCCTGCGACAGCAATTCAGCTGTCATCAACAGGCTAAATAAAATGGTCAGGCCGCAACATCTCTTCATGTTTCAACAATTGGGTTTCCTGAATAATATTACTTCCACTCATCATGCTGCACCAGCAGTCTGGAACGGTCAATAGCTGTTTGAGGAACGGGCCATACATAGTTACGGGCGGGATTGAATACCCTTACCTGTACCTGGCGCACTTTTAATATCGGCTGACCATTCCCGTCTTTTGGATTACCTACCCATTGTTCAATGTCCTGGCTTTGTATATTTTTATTCAATACATCTTCTGCAATTCTCCACCGTATGATATCGAAATAACGAAGTCCTTCGCCTGCAAGTTCCACCCTGCGCTCGTTCCTGATAAATTCACGCAGTGTTTCCTGCGAAGAATATTTCACGCGATCAACCACCGGCATGCCTGCACGTATGCGGATCAGGTCCAGTGCATCATAAATGCTGGCATCGGGACCGCTTGCTTCGTTCTTTGCTTCGGCATAGGTCAACAGCACTTCTGCGTAGCGAAACAGGATCCAGTTCACAAAAGCTGTACGAATCCGGTCTTTGAATTCCGCAATGTATTTCCTGTAATAGAGATAAGTAAAAGCAAATTTATTTTCAGCTCCCGCGAGGTCCAGCACTTGCCCGTTCAGGTTCTGACCATGATACAGAAAAGTAACATAGTAGCGGGGGTCCTTATGATCATAAGGATGTGTTGGATCATACAGCGGTGATTCATCCTTGGGCAAGCCATCTTCTTGCTCAAAGGCCGCTTCCAGTTCTGCAGTTGGGAGAATGAGCGATTGTCCATTCATTTGCACCGGACCGTACCTGAGATAGATATCGTGTGTATTGGCAACATCTGCATACTGTTTGGCCAGGATCACTTCTTTTGTTTTATTATTGAAAGAAGAAATAAACAGTTCATTGAATTTGGGATGTAACTGATAAATGTTCATATCCATGATCTGTTTAGCCGTGGTTGCGGCTTCTGCCCATTTATCATTGTATAGCAAAACTCTTGCTTTCAATGCCAGTGCTGCTCCTTTGTTAGCGCGGCCGTTGTCTGCAGCCGCCGCCCATGTATTGGGCAATTCGGCAATGGCCTGGTCCAATTGGTCCAGTACATAAGCCAGCACTTTCGCTTTGCTTGATTTTTCCATATCCGCATCTTCCACCGGTAAAGGAGAAGTTACCAGGGGGATATCGCGGAAGAAGGTCATCATTTTATAATATCGGTACGCGAGTATGAATCTTACCTGGCCTGAAAGCTGGTCCTTATCGGCCTGGGCAAGATTCGGTACGCGGTCGATATTCTGAAAAAACTCCAGGCACAAGCGGATATAACGATAGTTCCATTCTGTGGCAACGCGGGAATCGATCGTTTCATAAGCGCCATTGGCGATATTGTTGGCGCCATTGCCTGCACGGCCATAGGCATTATCGCTAAACGCTTCATAAATGGATTCCTCCACGCCGCCCAATGCATTATACAGGTTGTTCACCCACATCTTTGCCTGGTCGGGCGTTGCCCAGAAGGTTTCAGAGGAAGCCGCATCCAGCGGTGTTTTGTCAAGAAATTTTTTACAGGACAGCGATGAGAAGGCAATCATCAGGACTGCTATCCAATATATCGGTAACTTTTTCATGATCGTTTTTTAAAAATTAATGTTCAATCCAACGCTATAAACTTTGGCAAGTGGGTAGCGCGATTCCACCAGGCGTGAATCGGTGCCTGTTGAGGCTTCTGGATCATAACCCAGGTACTTTGTAATAGTGAATGCGTTTTCAGCATTGACATAGATCCGTGCGCTATGTATCTTCACACGCTTCAGGATGCTGGAAGGAAGAGTATATCCCAATTCAATATTTTTCATCCGGAAATAAGCTGCGTTTTCCAGCCAGAAGCTTGAGAATTTATCATTGATGCCATCATCTGCCGCACCGCTTCCCATTCTTGTTTTGGGGAATCTTGCATTAGGTGTCTCCGGCGTCCAGCGATCAAGATGATAAGTACGCAGCGTTGAATTTTCCCTGTCAAAGTTTTGTGCTGTCCAGCCATTGCTCCATACCTCGTGTTTCATCAGCCCCTGACCAAAAGCTATCAGGTCAAATCCTTTGAAGCCTACATTCAATCGTACACCGTAAGGATAGCGCGGATTGGAAAGACCCAGTCTTACACGATCATCTGCATTGATGACATTGGGATCACCGCCATTATTCTGATAACGCAGGTCGCCGGGAGATGTCAATGCATTCTGGTACGGTGAGTTTGTTACTTCCCGGTCAGACTGGAAATAACCTATAGAGCGAAGGCCATACCATTCGTTGATTGGATATCCTTCTTCAGTAATAGTGTTGCCATTGATGATCGGGCTTACACCACCCATGCTGATTACCTTATTGGTGGCATTGGAAACCTGGAAGCTGATGCCATAAGTAAACTCCCCGATCTTGTTGCGGTGCGCGATCTCAATTTCCCACCCTTTGTTCTCGATCACACCTGCATTCTGATACGGCTCATTTTGTCCAAACGTAGTCGGCAGTGGCAGTTGCAACAGGATATCCGAAGTTCTTTCTTTAAATACATCGACGCTTAATTCCAGTTTGTTTTGAAAAAATCTTCCATCAAGGCCGAGGTTAAAAGCTGATTTGGTTTCCCAGGTAAGAGCGGGATTGGGCGCACCCGCAGTTTGTACGCCGCGGTTGGGAAGCCCATTGAAATAATAGGTTGTTTGAGAAAGTGTATTGGCAAAAGGATAATAGCTTCCTACATTCTGATTACCTACCTGGCCCCATGATGCTCTTAATTTCAGGAAATTGACCTGATCAACATTGAAGAAATCTTCTTTGCTGATCACCCATCCTGCAGATACGGATGGAAACAAGCCCCACCTTACATCTTCAAGGAAACGGGATGAGCCATCATAGCGAAGCGTTCCTTCCAGCAGGTATTTGTCTTTATAACTGTAGGAAGCTCTTGACACCAATGATGCCAGTGACCAGTCAGAAGCGGTACCGGTGATAGTCCAGAAAGTAGGATTGCTGGTACCAGCCCCTACGGTATAAATTTCGTCGGTCAGGAAATCACGGGTGGTGATGCCGTCATTATTCTGCTCAAACCATTCGGCTGTAAAGCCACCCATTACGGAGAGAGAGTGATCACCGAACTTCTGTGTATAGTTCATCAGCAGGTTTGCATTTTGCTGTACGTCGGTAGCATAACCGATCTTCAATGTGTTGAATTCAGTCTTTGAGGCTACAGCTTCGTGATCATCCTGTTTGTAGAGGGTGAGTATTTTGGCATAATCACGCAGGCGGGATTGATTTCTGACGATGCCATAGTTGCCGGTAAACTTCAAATGCGGCGTGATGTTGTAGTCAAGAGTAATATTTCCTGCCAGTCGTGCCCCTTTGATCAATGTCTGTCCCCCATCTTCAGACGCCTGTGCAATGGAATTGCCGCCACCATCAGCCCGTCCCAGCCAGTGACCGTCCGATGTTTTCAATTCGTCATCCGTGTTGGGCAGCGCAGCGACATTCGTTAAGGTTCCGCTCAGCTGGTTGCCTGTAGGCGCGGTAACAGTAGAGGGAACATAACCCAGTTTCAAACCGAGTTTGAGACGGTCATTGATACGTACATTCTGGTTAAGCTGCACGTTGAACCGCTCATAGGATGTATTAAGCATGATGCCTTCCTGTTTCAAATATCCGATTGAAAGGTAGTAGTCGTTATTTTCACCACCACCGGAAATGCTGATGTTATAATCGGTTTGGAGGGCATTACCCAGCAAATAATCATCCCAGTTCACCTGTTTGAAATCGGGAGAAGAAAGTCGTGCGATCTCATCATCGGTAAATTTCGGTGGTTGTCCATCGTTCTTGCGTGCTTCGTTGGAAAGCAGCGCATGGTCCAGTGCGGAAACTTTTTCAGGAAAGCGGGTAGGTGTTTGATTGCCGATCGACATAGTCAATGTAACACGGGGTGGGCCTTTTTTGCCCGACTTGGTAGTAACAAGGATCACACCACCTGTTGCTCTTGATCCATAAATAGCAGCCGATGCCGCATCTTTCAATACGCTGATAGTTTCAATATCGGCAGGGCTGATCCTGTCCAATGAAGAAGGTACTCCGTCTACAATGGTCAGCACAGGATTGTTGCTGAACGTGCTTGTACCGCGTACGCGAAAATCGATGCTTTGAGCGCCAGGTTGGGCGCTGGTGCGCACAACGGTGAGTCCCGGCACCTGCCCTTGCAACGCTTCCACTACGGAAGCAACAGGCCGGTCCTGCAGCTTTTTGGAATCGATGGTGCTGACGGCGCCGGTCAGTGTCACTTTTTTCTGAGCGCCATAACCTACTACCACCACTTCATCAAGGGAGGAGTTGGCCTGGCTCATGGTAATGCTGAGATTGGCATCACCATTAATGCCTTTTTCAAAACTCAGGTAGCCTACGTGTGAGAAGCGCAGGCGCGACTGCAGTGATGGGACTACTATCGAGTAGTACCCTGAATCATTGGTCACTGCGCTGGCAGTTCCACCAATAACGCTGATGGTTGTACCAACCAGCGGCACGCCTGTATTGGCATCGGTGACGCGCCCTTTCACAGGTGATTGTCCCCAGACCTGTAGTCCTATTAAGATCCAGCAGGCCAGCAAACTAACCCTAATCAGACTCCTTCTCATAATTCATTTTGGTTTTTTAAGATTATAAATGGCAAGTACTTTAAACTTCGACAGGATATATCCTGTACTATACAAAAAAATCAATCCGTGCTCTTTGGAAATCCAATTGTTCACTATAATTGCTTTCTATTTAATCCCTCTTTCATTTTGGCCAGGGTCACGTAATAATTGGCACTTCGATCTCCTGGTACAACAACTGATAAGCTTCATACAGCTGGTCAATCTGTGTTTGCACTTTTTCATTAAATACGCCTACAAAAGTTCGCGTGTAACGGGAGATTTTCAGCCCTCGTTTTTGCAGGAAATATTTTGCTACCACCGGATACACCTCGTGCATCACATCCATTTGATCGATAAAAAACTGCTGAACTTGCGCTACTTCTTCTTTTTTTGATGGATCATCATAATACTTGCATAGCCAGACAATCAATTCAGGAAAATAATTTCCCTGTATGCATGACAGACCTGCTGATCCTGCTTTTAAAGACTCCACTGCATGTCCCATGTAGGCATCATACAAGCCAAATGACGGAACGCTTTCACTTGCTTCCAGTTTGGCTTTGATCAGCCCAAGGTCCAGGCAGGTATCCTTATAGTAAATGACCCTTCCGGTATCTACAAACTGCTTCACCTCGCTCGCTGAAAGAACACGTTTATAAGGTACCGGGCATTCATAGAAACCCAATGGGATATCTTCTGTTTGCTGCAGCAGGCTATAAAATCTTTCATCGAATTGCTCTGGTTTTTCCCATTCCCCTGCCAACATGCTGGTAATAACAATTGCTGCTTCTATGCCGGTATCATACAATCTTTTGATAAAATCAGCCTGGCTTGTGATAGAACCGCCAAATGTTCCGGCGGCTACTACGGGCACTGCTCCATTGGCTATTTTTATCACGTGCTTTGTTACTGCAAGCCGTTCTGCTTCGGTAAGCGTAAACATCTCGCTCGACTGGCAATTGGCGAACAGTCCGGCTGCTCCTGCATTTAAATAAAACTCGGTCAGTTTTGTCAATCCATTATAATCCACTTCGCCATTATCCTTGAATGGTGTCAGCATTACGGGTATGAATCCTTTTGGTTGTTTGCTCATTGAATAACTACAGTAGTTTCTTTAATAAAAAATAAAATTAGCACGGAGAGAACCTGCCATTTTATAACATGTTAACTGCCTTTTATAGGAAATTAGCCAACTGGTGCTATTAGTATACAGATTGCGCTGGCTTTTCCTGTTCGCCCTCATCTACCATCCTATTGCATTGAAGCACTACCTATTGTAATGGGAAGAGAGAAAAGACGGCTCTATCCGTTGAAAAACAAACGGTTGCCAACTTTAAGGTTGACAACCGTGCGCTTCATCATTGCATAAAAAGCTTCTGCTACGTAAACTTCCTGTTTCCCACAAGAATATTTCTATCCTTATCCATAAATAACCTCCTTATATCGTATTAAAATATACGATGGCTGATCAAATGGCGCTATTGCAGCTCTTTCATGGATGATAAATCCGCAGCTTTCAAGAAATGGTACCAATGGGTCATTCTGAAGCAGCTCTACCCAAACAGCATCCTGCATTTTGCTTACAGACAAACACTTTTGCCATAAAGATGCTCTTGTTTCGGGATCATCATACCCGGGATGGATATAAAAGAAAGAATAGTTGAGAATTCTCTTTCCTCTTAACACATCAGGATAAGTACCTGTTTTTTTGATAATAGCAAACCCGGCAGGCTCATTCCTGACATACAGGATGATCATTTGGTTGCCGAGGGCATTCAGTTCATTTACTGCGTTAACATAATCAAGCTGCTGGCTGATATAGTAATCTAATTTATCTGCCTGTACAATGCCTCTGTACATTCCTTTATACTTAGCCTCCTTAAGAAAGAACAGGTCATTGATCCCTTGCTCTGAAGCCACTGTAAACTTTGATACAATGTCCATCTTATACCTTTTACACAAAAATACAGTACAAGGAAAGCTGGTATTGAGTACAGAAATCGAAAAACAAACCGGTACAGTTAATCCTTTAGCGACATGCCTGTTTTTTTCACTGCATCAAGGCTGGTTCGTGTAATGCGTTGTGAAAAAACCATTCGGAAATAATGTTCATAAGCGTTCGTAAACGAAAAGGTGGTACCCGGGGTAAAGCGTATGCGGAATTTATTACAATTTTCATAGAACAATGCCATCTCAACTTCCGAAGGCAATCTGCACCAGATGCTATATCCTCCTTGTGGGATATGGGCATAAGCATGTTCAGGAAAATACTTATTGAATTGATTCAATAACTGGATGGATTGATATTCCAACTGATGACGAAATGATCTTAAATGCCTGTCATAACTGGATGAAAGGAGCAACTTCATGACAACTTCCTGGTTAAGCGGAGAAACCGATCTGCCCAGGGAAAATTTTACCCGCTCGGTTTCCGAAAAAAAACGGCCGGCAGCTATCCAGCCCAAACGCATACCAGGAGCAATGGTCTTAGAAAAGGAAGATACGGTGATCACCAGCCCACTGGTATCAAAGTTCCGTATAGTTGATGGTCTCGTATCATTAAAATACAGATCGCCATAAACATCGTTTTCGATAATGGGCACATTATAGCCGGACGCTATGGAAAGCACTTCCCTTTTCTTTTCATCTGTCATTAATATTCCGGTAGGGTTATGGAAATTAGGTGTAAGCACAATAGCTTTTATCCTGTTCTTGGTACAGATATCCTTCAAATAGTCAGTGTCAAACCCATCTTTATACCTGACAGGAATTTCAATGGCCCTTAAACGAAGATTAGCGATAACTTCCAAAACAGAGAATACGCAGGGGCTTTCAACAGCTATTACGTCGCCCGGAACAGTTACAGCTGCCAATGCAATATATAATGCCTGTAGAGCTCCATCGGTGATCAGTAATTCGTCAGGCTGAATTAAAGCTCCATGCAGGGCAGCACGTCGGCATAGCAGTTCTCTCAATTTCTTAGATCCGTTAGCCGGATAATAGCGAAGCAAAGCAGCGCCTTTTTCGCGAATAACCTCTTGCATCGTTCTTAGTACTAGCTTTTGCGGCACCAAAAGATCCGAAGGTGCTGCCACATTGAAAGAAGTGGATTCCGAATAGTCCTGCATGTCTGAAGTCAGAAGTATATTCTTTTTAAAAACCGGGTCCCTGGGAACACGTGGCAATTCAGGATAAGTTTCGCTGATCTCCTGTTTAGCCGGAACAGCTACGATATACCCCGAACGGGGAATACTTACTACCAATCCCTTAATAACAAGATAATCGTACCCGCTTTGAACAGAACTGGTACTCAGGTGGTATTCCTGCTTTATACTTCTTACAGAAGGTAATTTATCTCCTGGCTTTAGAATTCTTTTATTAATACGCTTTTCTATAACAGAAGTGAATATCCTGTATCTGTAGTCTTTCATTTTGCAAACTGTACTGGGTAAATTTACAATTAATACCCCTGTACCGAATAAGAAATCTGAGTTTTTACTGAAAGACAAAAGCTGCAAGTCAAGGATAAGATCATTGAAACCCGCAGCTTTTATACGACTAAGACACCTCTCAGGATCTCAATCCTTAACCTCTTTTAAAAATTTACCTGAATCATCAAAAATCAAGTCCTTACCATTTACTTCCGCTTCATAAGTAAGCACTCCTTTGGCATCAGTGATTTTGGCAGCTTCTTTAATCTTTTTGCTGGGGTAATGTTTCGAAACATACTCTTTTACCGATGCCGGCAGCGCATCGTTTGCAATGGGCACTTCCGTTTCTATTATATTCCCCGAAGCACCTACCAGAACGGAATAATCAGCCTGCTTTACTTTAAAACCTGCTTCATAATTACCTTTTTCCTTTTCCCATTTTATATTTTGGGCGTTGGGAAATTGCTTTTGCAAACCGGCTTTAACTGGCGCAGGAACATCTTTCTCCTGAATTTTTTGTGCGTTGGCGAATGATACACTTGCCACAGCAGCCAATAGAAAAACTATTTTTTTCATTTTTTCAAATTTTAAATAATGAACTACAATATCCGAAGCGATTTAGAAGAAACTTTGAATGACCTATTCAACCCAATTCATTCTTTTAAGGTTACGATGGGAAACAGCGATCAATACCGCCATCATTGCAACCGATACAATAGAAGCATTGAGCGTGCCAAGATCTAGCCCACCCTTTCCTGGGGGTTTGGTAAGTAAGTCCCCAAATGTTGCGCCAAATGGCCTTGTAAAAATGAAGGCTATCCAAAACAGCAGTATATGATTAAGCCTGGTTAGATAGTGCAGCAAAACGACTACCAGTATAATAATTCCCGTGATCAATGCTCCAGAAAAATAGCTTAATCCTAAGTTATCGCTTAAGAAATCACCAAAGGCTGTACCTAAACTGTTAGAGAATAAAACTGCAGTCCAGAAGAAAAACTCTTTATTTCTTTCAAAGATGGGGTACACTTCAAGGGATTTGTATTTCTTGTTCCAAAGGAATAGTGTCAACACAAGACAGGAAACCAATATAATACTCCCTGCAAAATATCCCAAATGCAGTGTCCTGTCTATAAAATCGGAGAGCTCCGTACCCAAAGTAGTAGTACCAATAATCACTAACCAGTATTTAACAGGGGTATATTCTTTGGCATTCAATTGTATGAGAAGGGCAACCAGGAAAATGGCCAGTGTAATTATTATCCCTATAACGTAGCCAAAATTTAATGTCATTGAAATGAAATCGCCAAGCGTTTCACCCAAGGTAGTAGCCACTATTTTCATTAACCAGAACAATAACGTAATGGGTGCTACTTTATTTAAATGCTTCATTTTTTTAAAGCAAACCTATTCAGCAATTTGGAGGAAATTTTGAATAAGGGAATGCTTCCAACAGGCAGCAGGAAACGAAAAGAAAGTGGTGGGGTAAATATACGGGCAATTACACCATATCTCATTCAGATACCTGTCCAATGCGTACTTTAATAGCATGCCCTCCCTCCGGGCGTGCAGCAGAATTAACCACCATTATTTCTTTTTTACCACTTTGATAAATAGAAGGCCATAAGGTCCTGTTCCAGGCAGCACTGGTAGTATGCCAGTGCTTTCCATAATCATCGCTGATGGAAATATTGCTTTTATTGGAAGTAACGATCAATCTACCATCCGATAATGACAGGATATACGGACCGGCCCATTGGTTGGGGATCGGCGTACCCAATCCAACCGGCCATGTAAAGCCGTCTTTGCTGGTCTTATAATAGACATTACATTTTTCAGGCCCGCATATTTCATATACCACGATATACTGGCCATTTTTCATCCGTGTCCACACAGGCATACCCGGTCTTGATTCAGGATGACCAGGTTCATAAGCCACCCATATTTCATGCCCCCAGGTCTTTCCCTGGTCCGGTGATATTTTTTGTGAGATGATCTGGCTGTAGGAAACACTGTCTGTAACATGTTTTTCACTTGCATACATAACGGCCAAACGACCATCAGGCAGCATATAAAAATGGGGCTCATATACACCTTTATCAGGTTTGCCCAGTTCTCCGGGCTTTCCTTCATTGGCATCGATAGTGCTGAGCTTTGTCCAGCTAAGACCATTATCCGTACTTCGATAAACATAAAGGCGATACGATTCCTGCCAGCGTACTGACCTGCACGACAGCAAAATGCTTTTATCAGCCAACTGGATCAGTTGTGCATTGTCCAGGTCCCTTCCAGGATCAGAAAGGGTGGCTATAGCTTTCCAATTCCTGCCATTATCATCACTTCGGGCGATTTCCAGTTCCAGCCCGCCATCGGGTTCTTTAGCATAGCCATTATTGCGGCTTATGGTATAACCAGCCAGCCATGTTTTGCCTTTCAATGGCAGCAGTCTTCCATATTGAGCTCCATATCTTCCATGACTACGCCCACTGGTACCACCTGCTTCAGATACTTTTCCTTTGTCTTCAAATACAGGTACATTCCGAACATCAACTGAATCTGTCCAGGAGATAGATGAACCGTTTTGCCGTTTTACAACAGGCCAGCCATTCCTGTATTCAACAGGATCGATCAGGAACACACGGATATCCCCTGTTATTTTTTCTCCTGGCTTCGCAGCAATGGCGTGATAAGCGATATAACGATTACCCTTTGCATCAGTAAAAATGGAATTATGTCCAGGACCTATCCAGTGCTCGTTCATTTCAAGCACCACACTGCTGCCTGTTCCGTTTTCTTCACCCAATGTAATAAAGGGCCCTTCGGGTTTATCAGCCCGTGCCACCAACACAGCATAGCTGGGATTGGCCCCGCAACAATTATCTCCGGAATAATACAGATAGTATTTGCCATTATAATAATCCACCCAGGCACCTTCCACTAATCGATCATATTTTTTTTCGCGGGCAGGAAAGATCAGGTCTTTGGGGGAGGAACCTGGTTTGAAAGCACTCCAATCGTCTGTCATCTCCTGCACTTTGATCGGCTTATGAGCCGAACCCCAGTACAGTAACTTCCTGCCACTGACAGGATCAATGAAAGCCATAGGGTCTATGTTCACAAAAGTTTCACCACAGATCAGTGGTGTGCCTTTATCAACAAAAGGCCCTTCGGGTTTATCCGCGTATGCCACACCCAGGCATTTACCCAATGTTGTATCTACTGATTCTGCTGAATAGAAGAGTACATACTTCTTGATCTGCTGATCATATATTACATGCGGTGCCCAGAAGTCATGGCTGCCCCAGGACGGCTTCTGCGGCAATGCATCACCTATAATGGCCCAGTTTTGCAGATCAGTGCTGCCCGCCACCTGTATGTGTAATGTTTTCCCACGCCGGTTGGGATTGGTAGCATAAGCATAATATTTACCATTGGTGCGGATAACCGTAGGGTCTGGGAAATCGAGATCAATAACAGGATTGATGATCTTTTGCTGAGCAGCTGTGCTGATGCAGAACAGCATGGCTGCTATAATTGAAAGGGCTTTCATTGTAATGATTTTATTTCATCGCATTTGCCTCACTTGTCAATTTGCTGATCAACTCAACTTCTTTTTCCCTGTAGGGTTTCCCATTGGTATGGAAAATTTCGTGGAACCATAATGGAGGTTCAGAATTGTATTGCTTAGTCCAGCTATCCCAGGCATACTTGGTCTGGCTCTTGCCATCTACCAACCCCCAATTGATAGCTCCCACTTTATATTTTTGAGCAATGGGTAATGAACTTTCAAAATAGCTGTTGTTGCCACGGGCCATATATTCTGTACAAATAATAGGTCGGCCAAGAGGCTGTAACCATTTGATCCGCTTTTCAAACTCCTCACCATTTTCATAATTATGGAAAGTGATGATGTCTGACTGGTCCAATTGCAGTTTTTCAATAGGCTTCAGTTTCTCTGGTGATGACCAGTCGCCAGCCCATACGCCTGATGTCAGCGGCTGTGATGGGTTTACAGAACGCGCCCACTCAAAGGTTTTTTCCAACAGCGGCAGCACGTAGTCGCCTTTATTAGGTAACTCCACTTTACCATAAGCAGTATTATTGGTATTGTCTGGTTCATTCCATAGGTCCCATGCAAGTATGCGCTCATCATTGGCAAATGCTGACACCACTCCTTTTACATATGCTTCCAGGCGGGGATATTCGGTTGAATCTTTCAGCGCTTCATAACCGGGACTTTGCACCCAGCCTGAATTGTGCACAAAAGGTTTGGGATCACGCTGCTTGCCCAGTTTAGGAAAGGGATCCCAACAGGAATCGAACAATACGAATACCGGCTTGATATGATGACGGCTGGCTATTTCCAAAAACGTATTCAGTCTCTTCTGAAATCCCGCTGCATCCTGCTTCCATAAGAGATCGTGCAGGTACACACGAACAGTATTCATACCGATACTTGCGGCCCAACCCAGCTCACGGTTGATCGTAGCTGTATCAAAAGTTTCTGCCTGGAACATTTCCAGTTCATTGATAGCAGTACTTGGAATGAAATTGCAACCTACCAGCCAGGGTTGTTTACTATACCATGCATTGGCCTGCTCTTTGGTCCATACTCCACGACCGGTGGTAGTTTTCTGTTGTGCAGCTTGCTGCTTTTCCTCTTCCTTCCCCTGTTCATTACATGCTGTTGAATAAATTAAAATACCGGCTATCAATAAAAGCCCGGAAAGTCGGATTAACTTCATGCTATTTAAATTTTCAGGATTTATATTATTGAACTTGAGTAACCGGCACCTGCTTGTTTTCATTTACCTGCAATACATCAACTCCATCACTTCCGGCTATAAACTGGCAGGTGCTGAATAGTGTACGGCGCGGTGCCACATGCTGCGGGCTGTTGTGAGCATGATAATACATCACCAGATTATCTCCTATTGTAACAAATGCATTATGACCGGTACCCTGTATATTGTCCGTTTTTGGAATGATCGGGTTAGCTGCATACTTGGTAAAAGGGCCCAATGGTGAAGCAGATACAGCATATCCCACATTATAGGCAGGGCTTCTGAAATCATTAGCCGTATAAAACAGATAATACAGGTTTTTATGTTTCAGCATAGCCGGAGCTTCCGTTACCGGCCATTGCGCACCTGAAACGATCTCCCATTCCTGGCTTTGCGAGATGCAGGGAACAATCGTATTTTCCTTTATCGACTTCCAGTCGTCATTCAACTCAGCTCCAAAAATACGGTTGCCATTATCGAACCGGACAAAATACAAATAGCTTTTCCCATTATCATCAACAAATACATGCGGGTCGATTTCTTTTTCTGTATGCAACGGTTGCTGATCGCTTTGTTTAAATGGGCCTAACGGCGAATCACTGGTAGCAACGGCAATATGTTCATTAGCGGTATAGAACATGTAGAAAGTGTTGTTACGGTAAAACACTTCCGGTGCCCAAAATCCTGTAGTGCCGTAGGATTGCCCTTTTGCAAGCGCCCATCCATTACCTGCCTTGCCCGCCGGTCCTTCCCAGTTTTTTCCATCAGTGGATTTATACACCGGAATACCTTCATCAGGGTTGGAACCGGATGTTCCATAGAGATAATACATGCCTTCATGCTTCAGTACAAAAGGATCGGCGAGCGAAACAGGCTGCCAGGAAGGAGTGCCTGTTCCGCTTTGTGCCTCCTTGTTCTTTGTGCACATCGTCATCAACACCAACAGAGAAGCATACAGGATCATTGTTTGTTTATTCATTAGTGACACGTTAATATTTGTCGTTTTGGTCCAGGTTGGGATTATTGAGCACCTCTGTTTGAGGTATCGGTAGCCGTATATGCTTGCCTACCACAAAATTGTTGAAGTCAGGATCTCTTTGTGCTACGAGGTTCACTTTTGTCTGTGTTTCCAGGTCGCCCCAGCGTTTCAGATCAGCCCAGCGTACGCTTTCACCACAAAGTTCAAGTACCCGTTCTGTTTTTAAGCGCTCACGAAAAGCATCTTTACTCAGCAGTGCATCAGGATGTGCCATGGCCAGCGGAGTCATATTTACACGGGCACGCACGCTGTCTACATATTTTGCTGCAGTAATTGTTTGATCAAGCTCATTCAATGTTTCCGCATACATCAGCAACACATCGGAAAAGCGGACCATACGGAAGTTATCCTGGGAAAAATAATCTTCATTGGTGCGGAAGTAATCACGCTGGTATTTCCTGAACCAGGCTTCATCATTATTCCATTCCCAGTTGCGGCCATACACTTTATCGCCAAAATCGGCCTGCAGTGCGGGATAGAACAAAGAATAACGCAACCGTGGATCAAGGCTGTTGCTTGCGGTCTTTTCTTTTTTGAATTCGTTGACCAACCAGTAACGCGCCTGGCCATCACTCCAGCCAATGCCGCGGGGAGCAAAGAATTGTGCACGGTGGCTTCCCATGTTCTGGTTGGGGTCGTCGCCATCGCCTCCTTTGTTTACATCAGAGAATTGTATTTCAAATACAGACTCTTTATTGTTTTCACTGGTGTGAACGAAATTATCCTGGAAATTCGGCATCAGGTCATATTTGCCGGAGCCAGCACCGGTAAAGAAATAGTCCAGTGCGGTTTTAGCCTGCTGCCATTTATGTTGTTGCATAAATGTGCGGGCAAGAAAAGCATTCGCAGCACCTTTGGTAGGGCGGCCTACATTTCCATCATCCCATTGCACGGGCAGCACAGCCAGTGCTTCTGTAAAATCTTTTTCCACCTGTGTCCACACTTCTGCCAACGGATATTGCTGGGGAAGATCATCCGGCTTTGAAGGTTCCAGTACCAATGGAATGTTCTCCCACATAATAGCTGCATAATAATAATGTAACCCACGCAGGAATTTAGCCTGTGCCAGTATCAGATCTTTTTTGCTGTTATCCGTAAAAGGGATATCGGGAACATTGGCCAGTACCTGGTTGCAACGGAAAACCGCTTTATAGGTATCCCGCCAGGTGATCGCATTACCTTCCCAGAAATTATAATTCACATACTGGAAACGTGTCCAGTCGGCCAGCTCGATCCATGGACTTTTGCTGCAACCTTCATCGGAAGTAAGATCAAGACGGAAATAGATCCAACGTGCCCAGCCACCAGGTTTGTAGAACATGGCATAAGCTGCATTGATGCCTTTTTCCGCATCAGCTTCTGTTTTCCAGAACTGCTCTTCTGTAATGGTATTGGGATTATCCACATTAAGCAGGTCCTTTTTACAGGAAGGCATTATACATGCCATCACGCTTATGGCTATTGTTAATCTTATAAACTGTTTCATATAGTGCAATTAGTTATATTAAATATTGATGCGCTGCTATTAAAATCCAAACTGCAAACCGGCTGAATACATTTTCAGATTGGGGAACTGAAAACTGTATACACCCCTCTCAAACATATTCGAGTTATTGAACTCAGGATCAAGTCCGCCAAAATTGGTAATGGTGATGAGGTTCTGACCGGATAGTGTCACCTGTGCATTTGCAAAACCAATGCGTTTTACGAATGATGCAGGCAGACGATAAGAGAGGCTGATAAATTTCAGTCGCATAAAAGTTCCGCTTTCCAGCCAGCGGTTGCTGTCCCCTCTTGAATTGAGCGTGGAGCCATAATAGGCACGGGGCACATCAGTATTGGTATTATCAGGAGTCCAGGGTTTGATGCCGGCACGGTAATTAGAGTTATCATCAAACCGGTCAACCAGGCTTCTGTAACCGTTATACACAGTTGAGCCAAAAGAGCCAAACCAGTTCATGGTAAGATCAAAATTCTTATAAGAAGCACCCATGTTCAACCCCAGTTCAAAATCAGCCCAGGGGCTGCCCAGCACCACTTTATCATCATTGCTGATCTGTCCATCCCCATTATGGTCAACAAAACGGATATCACCGGGCTTAGCTGCAGGTTGTATCACTATCCCATCCTTGTTCTTATAATTATCTACTTCCTGTTGAGTCTGGAAAAGACCGTCGGTTTCCAGCAGGTACCACATTGCAGCGGAACTGCCAACCTTTGTGACAGTTGTACCGGTGAATATATCGTTGCGTCCATAGCCAAGATTCAATACCCTGTTCTTCAGTGTGGTCAGGTTAGCCGTTATATAATAATTGAAATCCTTTGCTTTCCCTTTATAGGTAGCAGAAAACTCAAAGCCTGTATTACGTAAGCTGGCAGCATTCACAGCAGGGTTACCACCATCATTGCCTGTTGTCATAAGGATGGGCATATAGGTCAGCACATCGGTTGTTTTAGCAATGAAATACTCTGCAGTAAGCGATAATTTATTATCCAGCACGGTAGCGTCGAAACCAAAATTTGTTTGTGTAAGCTTTTCCCAGCGCAGGTCCTGATTGGCCAGCCTCACCTGTGTAGCACCCGGGAATGTGTTCTGACCTGTTCCCATAGCAATAGTGGAGAAGGTATTGATCACCGGCAGGTAATCCCAATAACCGAGATTGCTGCTGCTGCCCAGTGTACCATGACTGGCACGGATCTTCAGATCATTGATCCATTTCACTTTAAAGAATTCTTCATTACTGATTCGCCAGGCTGCTGACACAGAAGGGAATGTGCCCCACTGATCATTGCGGCCAAGGCGGGAAGATCCATCATAGCGGATCACACCATTCAACAGGTATTTATCATCAAAATTATATTCTACCCTTCCCAGGTAAGATAAGAGGATCGCTTCCTGGAGATAACCGCCAGTTTGTGGCTCACTGCCCTGATCAAGCACCCAGTAATAGGAACCGGATGAAGAGTTTTGAAGAATGTTCCGCTTCGTGCCCCATACCTGTCCGTATTTATCACGCTGATAGGTTTGACCCGCAATAGCATTCACAGAATGTTTACCAAACCGCTCACTAAAAGAAAGGGTGTTTTCCACGAGCATAGTTTGCCAACGTGCCCTGTTCTCGTTATAGATAGCAGGATCATAAGCCTGGTTCAATGTCCAGTTGCCTTCTTTTCTTTTATACTGATAATTGTCAGCGCTTGTTTCATAACCCAGGTTCAGGCGGTATTTCAACCAGGGGCGGAGTTTCAGTTCTCCCCATATATTGCCACGGACACGGAAGTTCTCATTGGTGCGGTCTTCCAGATCCGCAATAGCTACGGGGTTAGTACCAAACGTGCGTGCACGGCTTTCACTGCCATAACCATAACCACCGGGATTTGCTGCATCATATATAGGAATAGTGGGCAGCAGGCGTACTACATCTGCATAGGGATTGCCCGACATTTCATCTGCTCTGGCATTGGTAAGGGCAAGGTTCTCTCCAAAACTGAAAATACCTTTTGAACCCTGTGCATTCACACGCAAACCAAGACGTTTGAAACCAGTGCTGATCACCGTTCCTTTGTTATCAAAGTAATTGGCTGATACGAGATAACTGCCATTGTCGCCACCACCAGAGAAGCTCACATTATAATCCTGCATATTACCTGTTTGAAACGCGGCATCCTGCCAGTCGGTATTTACATCCAGGTTCAGGTTTTGACGGGGAACACCAGCGTTATCATAGGCCATATAGTTCAACTTCACAAATTCATCTTTACCGGCCAGATCATACCGCGGTGTGGTTTGTATACTTGATTTGGCAGCAAAATCAACTTTCATCGGTCCCTTCCTACCCCTTTTAGTAGTGATAATGATCACACCATTGGCAGCACGTGAGCCATAGATCGCCGCTGCAGAAGCATCTTTCAATATCTGGATGGATTCAACATCATTGGGATTAAAATCACGATTGGCAGTAGTGACCAGGCCATCGATCACATAAAGCGGATTGGTGCCGGTAAGATTTTTTAAACCACGGATCTCCACCCTGGCTTCTGAACCAGGCTGGCCGCCGCCACGGACCAGTACGCCCGAAGCAAGGCCCTGCATTGCTTCGCCGATAGTGGTTGCCTGACGCTTGGTCACTTCTTCCACAGGCACTACCGCTATTGCACCTGTAAGATCTTTTTTACGTTGTGAACCATAACCTACCACTACCACTTCGCCCAGGTCAGTAGCACCCTGTCGCAATTGCACATTAATGGTAGATTGCCCATTTACTGACATCTCCATATCAGCATAGCCAATGTTGCTGAATACAAGGGTGGCCTGAGCATCAGGCACCTGCAAAGTGTAATTACCACCTGCATCAGTACTGGTACCTGCAGTAGCGCCTTTCACAGTAACGCTGACGCCTTCCAGCGCTTCGCCTTTCTGATTGGTTACTTTTCCTTTAACTGTGTGGGATGTTTGTGCTGATAGTAATTGAGCAAAGAACAGTGCGATCAACAGTAAAACAGCACTGGCTGTGCTGTATACCTTCTGTTGTATGGATGCAAAAGCACAACAAAAGGTATGTGCGAATGATCTTTTTCTCATAATGGCAATTATTTGTTAGAAATTTTGGTTTGGAAAGCAGATCGATTTGGCATCTAAGTTGAACCTTTCCGGCTTAAAGCCAGTGCCCGATCGTCTCATTCTTTCCTCAATTCGTCTCAAAAAGCCTGATTAACTATCTTGTTGCCGTTTAGTAAAGGCTTTGAGCCAGTATCATGTTACGTGCATAACTACTTGTGTGTGTTTTTTGAGTAAGTTCGTTTCCGCTATTATGAAATTTGCCGGCTGCTATATGAAACATTGGCTTTTGTCCATGCTACTGGTCTTCGGTATCAGCTTTGCGAAAAGCCAGTCATATTATTTCACCCATTACCAGGTGGAAAACGGGCTCTCCAATAATGCTGTTATCTGTAGCCTGCAAGACCATAACGGCTTTTTATGGTTTGGCACTAAAGACGGGCTCAACCGTTTTGATGGTTATTCATTCAAGATCTTCCGCAACGACGCAGATGATTCTACCAGCGTCGGCAGTAATTATATTTATAGCTTGCATGAGGGCCCTGCCGGTATTTTATGGGTAGGTTGTGATCGCGGCCTTTTTGCCTATGATGCAACTACAGAAAGCTTTCATAGGATAAGCAAAGCTCCTGTTACGGAAATACTGGATATCCAGGAAGATTCCACCGGCGCCATCTGGTTCATCTCCCGGCTGGTATTATATTATTACCATCCGAAAACAGGTGCGTTTAAAATTTTTGATCAGCCCGGCCATCTGAATGTTTCATCCGTTTGCGCTACTGCCAATGGCGATCTCTGGATCTCTTCCAGCGCCGGCACCATTCACCGGTTGTTGCAGGACGGGCCTTCCGCTACTGGCTATAATGTATTTGACCATAGCGGCCCTGGTGTCAATAACTGGATTGAAAAAATTTACGATGCAGGCAATGGTAATATCCTGGTGGGTACATCCAAGCAGGGTGCCAAACTCTTTGATACGCGCACGGGCCTGTATAAAGACATACTCAATCATACCGCTGATGAACAGGAAATTTTTGTACGGGATTTTATCCGCCAATCTGATAACGAATACTGGATCGCAACCGAATCAGGCGTTTTTATTTATGATAACAGCACGGGGGAATATATAAACCTGAAAAAAAATTATAATAATCCCTACTCCATTTCAGATAATGCTGTGTATACTTTTTGTTGCGATAAAGAAGGCGGCATTTGGGCCGGCACTTATTTCGGCGGCATTAATTATTATCCAAAACAATACACCAGTTTTAAAAAATTCTTTCCACAATCAGGCAGTAATGCTATCAGTGGCAATGCTGTTCGCGAGATCGTCCGTGATAATGAAGGAAACCTGTGGATCGGAACAGAAGATGCGGGGTTGAACAAGCTGCAAATGAGTTCCGGCATCTTCACTCATTTCAATACCTCATCACCGCGCCATGTATCTTCTTCCAATATCCATGGCTTGCTGGTATATGGAAATGAATTATGGGTGGGCACATTTCACCGTGGACTGGATGTGCTGGATATCAGGACCGGACGTTTTTTACGGCATTATTCTGCCGCCACTCACAACCTCCGCAGCGATTTTATTTATTGTTTCCTGAAAACAAAACAGGGAAAGCTTGTTGTAGGCACAGACCGGGGGCTTTCTTATTATAATAAGCAAAAAGATAATTTTGATTTTGTTGAAGCTGCACCCGAAAACTTTTATACCATCCTGTATGAAGACCACCTGGGAAATGTATGGGCTGGTACTTATGCTGATGGTGTACATTGGTTCAATCCGCAAACTGGCGCCAGCGGCCATTTCCGGTATGAACCCGGGAAGCCCGGCAGCCTGGGTGGCAACCGTGTCAACTGGATATTTGAAGACAGTCAACAGCAACTATGGATAGCTACGGAAGGCGGCTTATGCAAACTGGACCCATCCAGGCAGCAATTCACTACCTATACCACTAAAAACGGGTTCCCCAGCAATATCATGTATGCTGTGCTAGAAGACGGGCAAAACAATTTCTGGGTAAGCACTTCAAAAGGGCTGGTCCGGTTCACACCAGCCAATGGGAATATAACAGTGTTCACCCGTGCACATGGATTGCTGAACGATCAATTCAATTACAACTCTGCTTATAAAGATCCCAAAGGCCGCATGTATTTCGGCAGTGTGAAAGGAATGATCAGTTTTCACCCGGATGAGTTCATCAAAAACGATTTTGTTTTACCCGTATACATTACCGGCTTCCAGGTATACGATAAGGAACTGGCCATTAATAAAGAAGGATCACCTTTACAGAAATCCATTACCTACACACATACGATTACGCTCACCCATAACCAGAGTTCTTTTAGCATTGATTTTGCAGCATTGAGTTATACAGCGCCAGACATGACAGAGTATGCCTATAAAATGGAAGGGTTGAATAAAGAATGGAGTTACCTGAAGACCAATCGCAAGGCATATTTTACCAAACTGTCTCCCGGTACATATATCTTTACTGTTAAAGCCAGCAATAGCGGTGGTGAATGGAAATGTGAACCAGCTTCACTGGTCATTAAGATATTACCTCCTGTCTGGGCAAGTGTTTGGGCCTATTTGTTGTATGCTCTTGTTATCACAGCGATCGTACTGTTCCTGATACGCAGTTATCATCGCCGCACTGAAGAAAAGAACCGGCGCAAGCTGGAAATACTGGAACATGAAAAAGAAAAAGAGATATACCAGGCCAAGATAGAGTTCTTTACGAACGTGGCACATGAGGTCCGTACACCTTTAACATTGATCAAAGGGCCAATGGAAAAAGTAATGAAACAGATCGACTCCGTTCCTGCTGTGAGTAATAACCTGCAGATCATGAAGCGCAATATTGACCGGCTGCTGGACCTGACCACGCAGTTGCTGGATTTTCGTAAAACCGAAACCAAGGGCTTCAGCCTGAATTTCGTAAAGGCCAATATTGCTGATCTTATCACCGATGCCTATATCAGGTTTAAACCTGCTGCAGAGCAAAAAAGGTTATCCTTTACGCTGGAATCACCTACCCTCTTCAATGCTTATGTAGATACAGAAGCTTTCAACAAGATCATGAGTAACCTGCTTGATAATGCAGTTAAATATGCAGAAAGAAAAGTTCATATCAAACTGGTCGCTGATGGCGAACAGGATACTTTATTCAGAGTGGAAGTGGAAAACGATGGATACCTGATCCCTCCGGATATGAAGGAAAAAATATTTGAAAGTTTTTTCAGGATAAAGGAAAACGGAAAACAATCCGGTACCGGCATCGGGCTGGCCCTGTCGCGTTCACTGGCTGAATTACATAAAGGAACTTTATGCCTTAAAGAACCCGGTGGCAATATGAACGTATTCGTGCTGGCCCTGCCCGTGCACCAGGAAATTGAATTTAATTTGAGCCGATAAAACAAAGTATGAAACCTGTTATACTGCTTGTGGATGATAACGGAGAGATCCTTGATTTTATATCGGAGGACCTGGGCGAAAAATATACCGTCCTGAAAGCATTCAACGGCCGGGAAGCGCTCGACCTCCTGCAGCACGAACCTGTTCAACTGGTGATCAGCGATATCATGATGCCGGTGATGGATGGTTATGAATTGTGCCGCAACATCAAATCAAATTTCGAATACAGCCATATCCCTGTGATCCTGCTTACAGCTAAAAACACCCTGCAATCAAAGATCGAAGGATTGGAAATGGGAGCAGATGCTTATATTGAAAAACCTTTTTCACCCGAACACTTGCAGGTACAGATTGCCAACCTGCTTTCCAACCGGAACAAGATCAGGGAATTCTTTGCCAGCAGTCCATTGGTGCATATCAACACCATGGCCTATTCAAAGGCAGATGAACAATTCCTTGAGGAACTGAACGAAGCCATTTATCAGAATATTGAAAATATGGAACTCAGCGTTGATCAACTCGCTGATTTCATGAACATGAGCCGGGCTACCCTGTACCGTAAGATCAAAGCTATTTCCAATCTCACCCCCAATGAACTCATCAATATCACCAGGCTGAAAAAAGCAGCCGAACTGCTTGCAGAACATGATTACAAAGTTTATGAAGTGGCTGAAATGACAGGATTCAGCTCGCAAACCCATTTTGGGCGTAACTTCAGTAAACAGTTTGGAATATCACCTATGGAATATATAGCGCTTAAAAAAGCAGAGAAAAGAAAATAATAACGGCAAACCGGTCTTCTCTCATCTTGTAGTCAGTTCAGGAAATACGGACTCATATCTCCTGATCACTTCCAACATGGCCCTGCTATTATGATAGGGACATTTCCAGATGCCCGCTTTATCCTGGTCAGGCATCAGTTCATTATCCTTCGTTCTTCCCCAAAACCACTCCCCTTGCTTGTTATCAATTATATATTCTTTTGTATAGCTCCATATTCTGTTGAAACTATCCAAAAACAATTGATCGCCGCTAACCGAATAAGCATTCAGAAAACCAACCATCGCCTCTGCCTGTACCCACCAGTGTTTTTCCTTTATCCAGTGATCTGCAGTGCGGTCATATTCATAAAGCATTGAACCATCCACATCCATGCCTTCCAGCGATGCCTTTGCCATGTCCACCGCTTTTTGCCGGGTATATTTTATCCATTGTTCATCCCCGATCATCTCAGCAGCTTCCTGCAAAAGCCAGGCGGCTTCAATAGTATGCCCGTAAGAAATAACAGGAGAGCGGACAACCCATTGTTCGTCCATGAACAGGTGAAGATGAGAGTTGTTCCTGTCAATGATATGGTCCCTGAACACCCCGAGCAACCCCTCGATTTTTTGTTTAAGCCCATCATCCTTCCAAATACCATACAGGTTGGTATATGCTTCAATAATATGAAGATGGGTATTCATCGTCTTTTTTTCATTGGCATCTTTTTCACTGAGTCTCACATCCTGCAACAGGCTCCAATCTTCTGCATAGGCTTCCCCATAACCACCATGCGCATGATCGAAACTATATTGTTCTATTAACTGATAAATTTTAATAGCTTCATTCCTGGCCTCGTCGCTGCCGGAAGCCCTGTAATACTCTGCCAGGGCATATATCATAAAAGCCTGGGCGTATACCTGTTTTTTAGGGTCGAGCTTTTCACCTTTGCTGGTAAGCAACCAGTAAGTGCCGCCATATTGCCTGTCAATAAAAAAACGGGTTATATAGTCAAATGCTCTCTCTGCCTGCGATAGGCAGAATGGTTCTTTGAATGCGTTAAATGCAGCAGAGAAAGACCAAAGTATCCGGGCATTCAATACAGCCCCCCTCGGAGCTTGCTTATCAAGAATATTGTTGCCGTCGATCCTGCCATAAAAACCACCTTGCACAGGATCGGGTAAATTTTGCTCCCAGTAATGAAGTATGGAGAAAAGTTCTTTTTTGAATGGATAGGAAGATTGCATAGTACCGACAAACATGCCCAAAGTTATTCCAGTATCCTCAACAACTTTAATATTTTCTTATCCTTTGCTGATATAATACCGACAGTTCAGCATTTCTGCTACACTCCTTTTCTCAGGCTCATTGCATACGCATCAGGCAAAGGGCTGTTTTCAATTGCTCCCGCTGCTTTCTCTATATCATAATCAAACCTGATGAACTCAACCTTGATAGAATCTCTTTCCAGGATACTGCTATTGTGATCAATATAAAGAATTACATAACCGCCTCTGTTGTCCCCATCCTTTGGCTTGCCAACTGAACCAGTATTTATACATGATATCGGCATTTGCGTCCTGCATGATCCTCAACAGGCTTTTCTCATCCCTGTCTTCAAACAGGTATTCATTGTTCCGCCTGGGGCTGCCATGCACCAGCAGGAGGTTAAGGACACAGTTACTGACGATCACATCGGCAGTATTACCGGCAACAGGCATTTTTTCAATATCTCCTTCCCTGAATTCAACATTATGAAATCCCAGTTTCTCTGCATTGGCCCTTGCCTTTTCAATCATAGCCGGCGTAAAATCAATACCGATCACTTTACCCGTCTCACCCGTTTCTGCCCTCGCAATAAAAGCATCATTACCTGCTCCCGAGCCCAGGCCGATCACCACATCGCCTTTTTTTATTTGAGCAAATTGTGTTGGGAGCCCGCAGCCAAGACCCAGGTCTGCATCGGCATTATAACCCTTCATGCCTGTATAATCGTCCGTCATGATATTGTATACCTCTGTTGAGCAACCGCCTGCGCCACAGCAGGAAGAAGCATTTTCAGTTTTATCCTGTAAAGCAATTTCAGCGTATTTCTGCCTTACCATCTCTTTGATTTGCTCCTGTGTTTTCATTATTTAAATTTTAATTGTGATATTACGATCAATGAGTTCATTTATCAATTTTTTTCAGCATTCCGGGATAAGCGGAAATTTTATATCTAAATTTTTTCAGAATTAGTTGATAATTTGGATAATGAAATAACAGGAAATATGGTTAAACTGCTCAGCCACTCGCTCAGAAGGACCATTATCTACGCCGGCCTTGTGCTGGCCTGCAGCATACCCGTCTACTACCTGGGCATCAGCATGCTCTGGAAGTATGAGATGAAAGAACATGATGTTATCCTGACTCCTGCGGCCGGGCGGGAAGACAGCTTTCTGATCATCGGTGCTGTTACAATTCTGACCATTTCATTTTTTGCGCTTTTGCTCGGCGGGCTTATTCTTTTAAACAGAAGGATATCCAGGCAAATGTGGCAGCCTTTTTACCGCAGCCTGGATAAGATCAGGAATTTTGATCTGAACCAACGTGATCATATCAACTTTGAGAAGACTGGCATTACAGAGTTTACCGAACTGAACCAAAGCCTGCAAAAATTGATCGATGCCAATATCTCTGTGTACAATCAGCAAAAAGAATTTGCGGATAATGCTTCCCATGAATTGCAAACACCGCTGGCTATTGTGCAATCGAAACTGGAATTATTGTCGCAAAACAGTTCTCTCACCGATGAGCAATACCATATTATCGAAGATGCACTGGCTGCACTGGCCAGAGCAGGGCGGATCAACAAAAATCTTTTGCTGCTGACCAAGATCGAGAACAGCCAGTTCATGGAAAAGGAGAAAATCGATCTTTCCGTTTTGCTGAGGCAGTGTGCCTCCTTATTCGCTCCATTTTCAGAAGAAAAACGCCTGGAATGGAAAACAGAGATCCATCCGGGTGTTGAGATTGAAGGCAATAAAACATTAGTTGAAATATTGCTCAACAATCTAATGACCAATGCCATCCGTCATAGTCCGCAAAATGGTAAGGTTAACCTGCATCTTTCGCCTGATCAGTTCGTGGTAAGTAATGAAGGCAGCAATTCACTCAGGACCGATCAGCTATTTAAACGGTTTGCCTCTGCTTCCACCGGATCGGCCGGCACTGGCCTTGGTCTCGCCCTGGTGAAGCAGATCTGCAACCGGTACAACTGGAAGATCACTTATATGTTTGAGAACAACCATCATATTTTTACTGTACACTTTTGAAGTAGTACCTCTTCTATTGCATGCTCACCTGGGAAATTCAGTTTTTCTTCCAAATCCACTCCCATTTTTGCGAAGCATAAAACTGATAAATGAAATCCCTGCTCTCTACACTTTTTTTCCTGTACCTCTATTCAACAACTACAGCCCAATCTGGTAAAGCCACCCTTTCCGGCTCTGTGCGTGATGCCGGTTCCAAATCGCCTTTATCATTTGTAAACATTGCATTGAAAGTTGCAACAGACAGTGCTTTTACCGCCGGTACCATTTCCGGTGAAGACGGCCGGTTTTCCCTTCCCGATATCAAGAGCGGTAACTATGTACTGACTGTTTCCATCGCAGGATATCTCTCAAAAACACAACCGGTGCTGGTGGGGCAGTTAAGTAATTTCCTTGACCTTGGCAATATAGAACTGGAGCAGGATAGTCGC
Source organism: Sphingobacteriales bacterium 44-61 (assembly GCA_001898405.1). Classification (GTDB taxonomy): domain Bacteria; phylum Bacteroidota; class Bacteroidia; order Chitinophagales; family Chitinophagaceae; genus Terrimonas_A. The sequence continues at coordinate 107,070 of MKTW01000011.1, read as the reverse complement.
ATACTGAGCGAAGTGACCGTATCAGGCAAACAGGAAACCATTTCTTCCAAAATGGATAAAAAAACTTTCACCGTTGCAGACAATATCAGCCAGGCAGGGGGCTCTGTGCTGGAAGCAATGAAAAATCTGCCAGGCGTAACTGCCGGGCAGGATGGGAAAGTATTACTTCGTGGCAGTGATAAAGTGATGATACTGATAGATGGCAAACAAACAGCATTGACAGGCTTTGGCGGACAAAGCGGGCTGGACAATATTCCGGCTTCCGCCATCGAAAAGATCGAGATCATTAACAATCCCCCTTCTAAATATGATGCAGCAGGCAATGCCGGCATTATTAATATTGTTTATAAAAAAGAAAAGAAACAGGGCTTTAATGGAAAGATCGGACTCGCCGGAGGGGCAGGCGCATTATGGATAAAAAAAGAAAATTATCCCGGCATCCGGCCTCAATATCATATAACACCAAAGATCAATCCCTCACTCTCGCTGAATTACCGGAAAAACAAAGTCAACCTCTTTTTCCAGGGAGATAACCTGTATACAAAAACATTGAATAAAAATGAGTTCGTTGACCGGTTTTACGACAGCGGCGATACTGTAAAACAGCAAACCAAAAGAAACAGGACCACCAATATCGTTACAACCAAATTAGGTATGGACTGGTTTGCTGATGCCAGCAATACGATCACTGTTTCAGGTTTATTCTCCAGCGAAAAGATCCTGGACCGTGGCGATGAGCCTTTCTTTAATGGCGATCTTTCACAAAAGCTTCGCCTCTGGCAATTCCTGGAAGATGAGTTGAAGACCACGGCTACTGCTTCTGCAAACTGGCAACATCGTTTCAAACAACCAGGAAGATTACTAAGTGCAGGGATCAACTATACCTTTCACCGGGAAGATGAAAAATATTTTTTCACGAATTTCATGCCTTCTTATACAGGACTTGATTCTTTCAAGCTGCTTTCCGATGAACATGTAACTGATCTCTCGGTCGACTATGTGCATCCGTTGAAGCAAGGTCGCTTTGAAGCAGGTTTTAAATTCAGAAGGCGCTATATCCCTGTTAACATGCAATTCAAGCCAGGTCTGCATTCTCCACTTGATTCGGCAGCCGGCGGCTATGCCAGCTATGGAGAAACCATCCCGGCAGCATATGGGAATTACATTTATGAAAGTGAACGGCTCGAACTCGAAGCAGGCTTGCGTGTTGAATATGTGAACCTGGATTACTATGTCAATCCCAATCATCCTGTTTATAAAAGCGATGGCTACCATTATTTTCAGCCCTTCCCTAATCTCCGTGTAGCCTACAAGATCAATGATCGGAATAAATTATCCTTTTTCTATAACCGCCGTGTAGACAGGCCGAATGAGGTGGATATCCGCATTTTTCCAAAATATGATGATGCAGAGATCATTAAAGTAGGAAATCCTGCACTCCGGCCCCAGTTCACCAATAATTTTGAACTGGGATATAAAACAGACTGGAATACCGGTTATCTTTTCTCTTCCGTTTATCACAAGCGTATGAAAGGAACAATCACCCGCATAGGATCGGTGGTGCCGGGTAGCGATCTCATCTACAATATTTTTCAGAATGCAGGTAAAAGCTATAGCACCGGCATTGAATTATTGTTCTCACAAAATATCGATCGTTGGCTTACATTGAATATTAACATGAACGGCTATCAGAACATTATTGATTCATTTTCTGTACTGAATAAATATCCATCGGAAAACTTATTTACCGCAGCAAAAGAGGATATATTTTCCGGCAATATCAAATTCACCGCATTGCTCCATTTTGCAAACAAAATGGAAGGACAGTTGACAGCTATTTACCAGGCTCCTGATCTTGTGCCGCAGGGTAAAACCTATTCCCGTTTTTCCATTGATCTGGGTTTAAAGAAAAGCATTCAAAAAGGGAATGGTGAAATATTTATAAACGCAACAGATGTGGCCAATACAATGAGATTGAAAAAAGAAGTAAAGGGAAATGGCTTCCGCTACATCAGCTCAGATTATTATGAAACACAGGTGGTCCGGCTGGGATATAATTATAAGTTTTAAATCCGCCGGTTCACTTTAGTCCGCAAATTGAACTTTATTAACAAGCTGTGCTTCCATAAACAGTTGAGTGCTTTTTTGCCGCTTACTGATATTCTTCAAAAGAATGTCCAAAGCAGCTACTCCTATCTGATGCAGGGGTTGTTGGATATAGCTTATTGGCATCTGGATAAAATCAAATATCTCTGTTTTATCGAAACCCGCAATTCCAATATCAACCTGTTGCGCATTCAGGTATCGAAGGCCAGGCAAAACTGTTTTATTGGAAATAAAAAGGATGGCATCAACAGGCTGACTGAGTGATAATAAGCCGGCAACAGCAAGAGGGACTTCCTCCTCTTCTTTAGACAGCATGACCTTTTTAATCAATTTGGCATCCACTTTTAAGCCTGCTCCTTTCAATGCTGCCTTATATCCTTTCTCCCTGTCCTGAAGGTGTGTCAAAGTAGTATTATACGAGATCATTCCAATCCGTTTCTTTCCTTGCTGTATGAGCATGTTCACAGCGCTTTTAGCAGCTTCATGGTTGTTAATACATACACTGTTCACCGGAAGCTCAGGAAAATACCTGTCCACCAATACAAAAGGGATCTTTCTTGTATGAAGTGATTTTATTAATTTATCTGCATTCTCAGGTGGTAACACCACCAATCCATCTACCTGTCGATTGATAAATGTATCAACCAATAATTCGCATTTCTCAATCCTTTCATCGGAGCTTCCAAAGATCACTGTATAGCCATGGCTGTATGCTTCATCTTCGATGATACGTGCCAGTCCGGATGAATAGGGGTTGGATATATCTGCTACGATCAACCCGATGGTATTGGTTTTATTTATTTTAAGGCTCTTGGCTACCTGGTTTGGTTGATAATGCAGGCTGGCGGCTACTTTCTTTATTTTCTGTACCACTTCCTCTCTGATCCTTCCCTGCATCCGGTTGTTCAATACATAAGAGACCAGCGCAGTTGACACACCCACTTTTTGGGCGATATCTTTTAACGAAATTCTTTTTTTCATAACATCAAGCTGTATCCAAAGATACTTTAAAATGAAAACAGGCACTGAGAATCAATATAAAACGGAGATGTTCCCGAAAAAGTATGTTAATTGTTTAATCGTTTAAACGAAGTTTCGTACATTTGTGTACTGAAAACACAATAATCCGGATGATCATGAAAACTTTTACTTCTATCGCTGTTATTGAATGCAGCCATTCAGCTTCTTCGTTGTGGAAATCTGCAACAAGTCCGGTGAATGGAGGCAACTTGAAAAAAGTTCTGCCAAAAGGATCTTTTACCCACAATCTCTCCAGGCAATTTCCAGAGGCAGAGATTGTCAGCAATAGCAACGATATATTGAACGACGAATCAATTGATCTTATAATCCTGGCCGATCCGGCCAGCAGTGACCTCGGAATTGCAGCAGCAGCACTTGAAGCAGGAAAAAGCGTACGGATACTTTAAAGACGATATAAAAAAATTCAGATTAGGGATTCACCAGAGGTCACCCGCTTAATATTTATGAAAAACACCGATTGCCTGCTTTTATAAGCAGGCTTTTTTTATAAAGAATAATAACCATCAGCTAATAATGGGATGAGCAGCATCCAATAAAAATTGCAACTCTTTTATTAAACTATAGCAACATGAAAACAACAAATCTTGGTTTAACGACCTGGTTAAAGGCATTCAAGCCATTTACAGGGGATTCGATCCCTGCACAACGGAGCACTATTGTAAAAAAGGTGACTGCGACAAAACAAGATATCAAAGAAGATAAGAGCAGCAGTAAAAAAGAATTCCAAAGAAAAGCGCATATCGGAAATTTCTTTGCAGGAGTTCATTGTGTTTTTGATCCGAGGTTAATTCGCTAAAGGGATATAGCCATCTGCGGGGATTAATAAATCTCCCGCAGATCTTATCTCTCTATCCTTTATCAATTATTTGAAGGGTCTCACTGAGAGTGTATTCAGGCCATCCACGCGTTTTGGAAGTAACCAAAGTGCCGAGACTACTGGCAATTCCAATGCCTGCCCGGATACTGTTCCTTTTAAAACAGAAGAAAGAAAAGCGGCAAGAAAAAGATCTCCGCCTTTGTGGCCTTTGCCGTCTTTGTGGGAATTTGATTACTGAAATTGGATCATTACTCCGCGTGCACTAAACAGAACAGGGTAAATTTATAATTCGCCCTTCAGGTATTGCAATGCCACAGAGCCTTTTATCGCCCAGGTTTGTCTTGTCATTGGCTGCCCGGCAAAAATAACACCAGAGAACCGGTAAATAACCTGCCCCTCTGCCGTCCTGAACTTACCAAAAACAGGAGCTCCTGAATAGCCCTGGGCTGCATAAGGTTTGATGAAATAATAATATCGCGCTGTTCCGCTTAAGATGGCCCGGGCACTATCTGAAGAACCGGGAAAGTTTACTTTGAGCGAAGCATCATAATCAGCAAACCCCTGCTGATTAACCTGGCCTGCCAGTATTTGCTGCTGTGAGTAGAATGGCGGAATATTTCCAGGCCCTGTTGGAAATCCAAATACCACCACTTCTTCCGGCACAGCATTGAAATATGCAGGATCAACCAGGTCATTAATAAAATGGATATCGGCATCACCCGGTAATTCCATTGGTATTTTCAACAGATCGATACGATCGACCATACTGAATATTTCCGTTTCCCCGATGGCAGCATCACTGACATCAATAGGCAGGACCTTCGATCCACCGGAATCTTTTACAGAATATTTGAGATATAAGGTATCTGAATTAAACGTGATTGTTTTTTTAAGCGGGCTCATGCCTTTGATCGCATGATAATTACTGACAAGAAAAGTAGTATCGCCTGAGCGGTAAAAAAATGCAGTGCCGGTGAATTGCTGCTTGCCTGTAACAGCAAAAATGGGATAACTGTATCTTCCCAGGCTATTATTTTCATCCCACTGAGCAGATGAAATGTATGGATATAATAAAGCACTAATAGATACCAGCCAACACAAATACGGCGCTTTCATAGTGTATGTAAATTACTAAACGCCGGGGAAAAAGGAGTTACAGAATATACATATAAATGTTAAAGAAGAACAATCCCATTCTATTCCCTGGTCTTTTGTTCCATCTGCGCAATGATCTTATTCACCTCTGTTTCAGTTGACCGCAGCCTTCCCTGGCAATAAGTGATCAGTTCAGAAGCCCGTTTCACTTTCTGTGCAAGTACATCTACCGAAACAGACTCGTTCTGTATTTCCTCTGCTATAGATGTCAGCTCACGATAAGCTTCTTCATATGATAAAATCTTTTCCGCCATATGTTGTTTTTTGTTTTACGGTAGACCTGATCTCCACCTCTTTTAATATTATGGAAATATCTTTTCCTTCTTCTATCCTGGCTGGATCACTGGTGATCTCATCATTCACTTTCACAATGGCAAATCCTTTCTTTAAAATATTATCGGGCGCCATCATTTTTGTAACTGCCTGGTGATGGCTTAGATATGCTTGCTGGTTTTTCAGGAACTGGCTTTTGAATATTTTAATGTTTGAAATAATATTCACCAGATCGTTCTTATACGTTGATACCAGTATCCTCGGTTGGGTAGAGATCAAAGAGCTCAATTGAACCAGTTCATTTTCCTTATCAAACAATATTTCCCGTGACCTGTTCACCACTACCTGATGGGCTTCTACCAGAAACTTCCGGCTCTCCGACAGCAGGGTTTGTGTTTGATGGGAAACAGAAGCTTTGATCGAAGCAAGGGCATTACCATGTTTCGAAAGCAGTTGCTGCGACTTGATCACTATTGCTTTCTGCATTTCCATCATACGGTCTTCAAAAGCCCGGTTATGCGCAATGATCCATTCAGCCGTTTTGGTAGGGGTCTTTGTTGCGGTATGCGCCATCATGTCTACGACAGTATGGTTCACCTGGTGCCCGATACCAGTGATGATCGGGATAGGGAATTTTGCTACGATCTTTGCCAATGGGTACTGATCAAAGATCAGGAAGTCTGTTTGCGCACCGCCACCCCGTATCATCACTACTACATCGTACGCTATCCCCGACTTAAACACATCCAGCAATTTGTTATAAATAAGTTCTGCTTTTACTTCTCCCTGCACAATGGTATAATAAGGATCTATCTCCACTTTATACCCAAAGCTGTTTGATTCCAGGGTATGCAAAAAATCCTGCAGTCCTGCAGATGAGCTGGAAGTGACCACAGCCACTTTCTGGATCACGGCCGGAAGCGGTTTTTGCTTATTTGCAGTGATATACTGATCACCCACTTTCCTGATAAAATCGGGGTGGTCCGTTATCAACTTTAGTAGTGTCTGTTGCTTCTGTAATTCGAGTGCGCCTATGGTAAAATTGCTGTCCACATCCAGCAGGGTCAACTTAAGCCCATAAGACGCATGGTAGTTCACCGACACTTTCATCATCACCTGGATATCATTCTTAAATTGCTGACCGGTGAGGCGTTGAAACTCAAGTATCCTTTCATGGCCCTGAGACCAAGCAGCAGCCTGCATTTTGGCAATGATCTGCGTACTGCCACTGTCTTTCTCTACCAGATCGAAATAATGATGCCCCTTACCTGATTGAAAACTATAATTGGTCACTTCCGCCACAATCCAGTATTGCTGATTGCTGAACGTGGCGTTAATGGCTTTCGCTATAGAGCTGGTCAGCTCAGATAATCGTATGTGTGCAATGGGTGACAAAGGATGCAAAAATACTATTATTCCCACTGGATAAAGCCTTCGCGGCTCCATTGGGATTCCAAATTATCTCCCCAACTTTGCTGGGTATGAAAGTCATTATCACCGGCACCACCGGCATGGTTGGCGAAGGCGTGCTGCATGTTTGCCTGCAGGATCCACGGATAGAATCCGTATTGATCATTAACCGCAAACCTCTTGGGCACACTCACCCCAAATTAAAAGAAATATTGCACACTGATTTTTATGATCTTTCTGCAATAGAAGACGATTTAAGGGGATATGATGCCTGTTTCTTTTGCCTTGGTATTTCTTCCATTGGTATGAAAGAACCTGACTATTATAAAGTGACTTATACGCTTACCCTGCATGTAGCAAACACGCTGGCAAGGCTCAACCCGGGCATGAGTTTCTCCTATATCTCCGGAGCAGGAACTGACAGTTCTGAGAAAGGACGAAGCATGTGGGCAAGAGTAAAAGGGAAAACAGAAAATGATCTTATGAAATTGCCGTTCAGACAGGTATTTGCTTTCAGGCCCGGCTTTATTAAACCGATAAAGGGCTTAAGCAATACGCATGGCTTTTACAAATATATTGGTTGGCTTTTCCCTATCGGAAGGGCAGTTTATCCAGGTGGTTTCTGTACCATGGAGGAACTGGGGTTGGCAATGATCAATGCTACGGCGAACGGGACAAATAAGAAAATTATCGAAGGAAAGGACATTATCCAACTTGCGAAAACAAAGCCCTGAAGCCCGGTATAACTAGTCCCTTTTATAGATTATTCCATCTTTCATCACGAGTTTTACCTGTTCCAGCGTTTTTATGTTTTCTGCAGGGTTTCCCTGTACAGTAATGATATCCGCCAGCGCATCTTTCTGGATGCTGCCTACCTTCCCTTTCCAGCCGAATAAAGCTGCATTGCCGCTAGTGGCAGCTTTCAACACATCTATTGCAGGCATACCGTATTCCACCATCTTTTCGAGTTCGATCCAATTTTTTCCATGAGGGAACACACCGACATCTCCACCAGCGCAGATCATAACACCAGCATCGAGGGCCTGACGGAAACTCTTGCGTTTCTGTTTTATACGTTCCGGTTCAGGATCACTGCCTGGCTTCCAGCCATTGTACAGGCTGATCGACTCGTCGGCTGCGATAGTAGGGCAAAAGGCAACGCCTTTTTCTTTCATTAACCGGAAAATCTCGGGGGTACCATTGCTTCCATGCTCAATGGTATGCACACCTGCAAGTATAGCCCTGCGCATTCCTTCTTCGGTGCTGGCATGGGCCACTACATATCTTCCGCTTGAAGCTGTTACTTCCACTACTGTCTTTAATTCCTCCAGCGTAAAAGTAGGCATGGCCTGGTCACCTATCCCCCACCGGTAATCGGCATATACTTTAATAAGGTCGGCCCCTTTACCAATTTGCGTCCGCACTTCTCTGATAAGCCCTTCCTTTCCATCTGCTTCAGCTGCGCCACGGGGCAGATCAAGCTCGGGTATTTCATTTTTAACGCCATAGCTACCTGTTGCAACGATAGCGCGGGTAGCAATTATCAGCCTTGGACCAGGGATTATACCTTTTTCAATGCTCTGCTTTAATCCAACATCATCATATTCTGCACCTTCTGTTCCAAGATCACGCAAAGTGGTAAACCCTGCAAGCAGGGTAGCTTTTGCATGTTCAGCAGCACGGACAGTCCGTTCTGCGCGGGATTCTTTCAGCAATTGATCTTTCCAGCTTACTTCATTGTAGGGATGAAGAAAAAGATGTCCATGTCCTTCTATCAAACCGGGAAGCAGTGTTTGCCCGGGCAGGGAAATAGTTTTTACCTGGTCAGGGGTTGAAAAAGAGCCGGGCTTGCCTGCGGCGATGATCCGGTTACCGGATACCAGTACCTGCCATTTGTCCTGCATTTGCTGGCCGTCAAAAACACGGTCGGGCTGGAGAAGATAAGCAGTATCATTTCTTTGAGCGAATGAGGTTGCAGTAAGTACGATCAGGTTGACAGATAAAGCAATTAAACGTCGCTGCATGTGTCTTTTTGTTCAAACTTAGTTATTTGAAGGGAAGATTAAAACAGGATAGATAAGATTTTGGGCAGTAAGTCACATATCGACTCCATTACCTGCAAACAGTCCCGAGATCAAAATACAGCAGGCGCGTATTTTTCTTCTGGTCCTTATCAGTTAAATATTTAAACCCATTTTTTTGATAGAAACTTATGGATTGTGTATAAGCATCCACTGTAAGGAAACGGCAGCCAGTTTTGCTATTGGTCCCGAACCAGTTTTTCAGATACCTTAAAATCATTGTCCCAATCCCCATATTCTTGAGTTCTTTTTGCACACCCAATCTACCCAATTTTACTGCTGGATAATCCTTTCTTCGTTTATTGTAGGGTATATTCTTGCCAATCTGAGTATTCCAGTAATTCCTGCTTTGCCCTTCCTCCAACTTGATCTTATCGTTGATCAAAGTAAAAAAAGCCGCTGTTCTTTGCTGATCCTGCAACAGATAAGTGACACCAAATAATTGCTCTTGCTGTTTAAGAGAATCATTTCTTAGAAAATCATTCAGATCAATATCGTCGCAATCAAAACTATGAACCATGTGTCCCTGGTCCAATCTTACAATTTTAAAATTAAGGTTTTCCATCTGGGCCTGGTAATGAATTCAATTTGTTATAGCTTTCTTTAATCCGGGCTAACTCTTCCGGACTTACTCTATGTTTTCCTCTATCAACTTCCATCATACGCTTTAAAAATCGCCTGGCATCTCTCCCCTTTAAAGTAGGTGTATCTTTTATCGGCCTCGCCATTTTAAATTATTTATAAAGTGAATAATAATACCCGGAACATTACCCAGTTCAGAAAATAAATACCACTGAGTAAATACCCGCATAATTTTCAGTTTTCTTCAAACATTTTAAACCTGTACGTGTTATACTAATCTTACACAAGATAGACTGCTTCAGAGGCAAGCCAATGGGAAAAACAACGGGTATAAATGTTTTTAAACAGAGATACCAGGATATTAACGGCATCCCGTGCAGCTAAATACCCACCCATTAAGGTTTCATTATCCTTATTTAATATTCTTCTTACACAAACAGGCATTGTGTTTGAACTACTAACAACAATAAAATTTCTTTACAATGAAAAAATCCTGGCCCGGCATCGCCCTGGCGTTGCTCATCTTTACAGGTTGTGCTAAAGACCCGCTAAACAACCTTAGCTCCGATGAAGCCCGACTTTACATCACCAACCACAACGATAGCGCTTCATTCTCTTCTTATACCTCTTTCAGAGTTGCTGATTCCGTGGCAGTTATACATAACAATCAATTACAGGAAAAAGCCCGCACCGACTTTGACGCTCAACTGATCGAAGCAATAGCTGCCCGTATGCAACAAAATGGCTATACCCGCGTACAAGCCGGCACAACCCCGGATATCGGTATCACCATCAGCCGGGTGTACAATGATTATACGGGTGTGATCAGCTATCCTGACTATTGGGGTGGCTATGGCGGATATTGGGATCCCTTCTATTGGGGCTATCCTGGTTATGGGTATTATTTTCCCGGGATCATCGGCACCTACACCGTTACTGACGGAGCCATTTCAATTGATATGTTTGACATTAAAAATGCAAAAGCCAACGATAAACTGGATTTTCTCTGGAATGGCCTGATCCGCGGGTCCGGAACATTCACGTCGGCCAACATCAATAAAAATGTACAGGCACTATTTGACCAGTCCACTTATTTAAAACGCAATTAATTCAAATCTTATCAGCCATGCGATCTTATAAATCATATATACTGCTCATCACCGTCATGTTCATTGCGGCCGGCAGTTTCGCCCAACAGGGAGAGTTCAGGCTCACTGCCAGCTATGCTGCAGCTATCCCGGTTGGAAGCTTTAAAGACAATGTCGTTTCCAAAACATCTTTCCGGGGTGTTGATGTGAATCTTTTATATGGAGTAACCTCTAAACTTTCTGTTGGTCTTACTACAGGTTACCAGGATTTTTATGAAAAATATCCCCGCCAGGTATACAAACTGAGTGACGGCAGCGATATCTCTGCTGTTGTCTCTAACTCCGTTCAGCAAATTCCTTTCCTCGCCACAGCCCGGTACGATTTTACTACTTCAGGCCTGATACGGCCTTATGTGCTCGGCGGTGTAGGCGGGCAACTGGTATTGAACAGGCAATTCCTTGGCGAGTACACCAATGATAACACCAACAGGTTTGCATTTGCAGCAAGACCCGAAGCCGGAATATACATTCCTTTTGGAAAAGATTCCCATACAGGAATAAACCTGGGAGCTTATTATAATTATATTCCTTACAATAAAGGTTCTATCGATAATATGAACTCTATAGGGATTAAATTAGGTATTGGCTTCCCGATGCGTGATTGAGCTCAGGCAGGAAGATTAAACCGAATAACCCTGCCCTTCATCCAATAATTGTAATACCGTATATGAATAAGGATGATTGCCATCTTAAAGAAGGACTGTTAAGATGGCAATCATCCTTACTATCCATTTCAATTTGCCGGCTATTTGTCCATGATTTCCGGCCAAACAGTATCTTGCGGAAAAATAAATTTGAACCAGCCTACTTTATTTCCCACTGCGTTACTCCAACAGGACCCTCTTTATGTTTTCGCACTTCAAACTGAAGCCGCCTCCGAATTTTCTGATGTAGACACTCTCTTTACCGGCGTTGGCAAATTGCATTCAGCTTTCACCCTTATAAAACGCATTCACCAGAAAAGGCCCAACCTGATCATCAATCTCGGCTCAGCCGGCAGTAACACTTTTCCCCGCGGTGAAGTGATCTGCTGCACCCGGTTTATTCAGCGCGATATGGATGTAACGGCACTTGGATTTGAAAAATATCAAACTCCTTTTTCAACTGAACCGGTTGTTTTCAATTATGGATATCATCTGCACAGCCTGCCACAAGGCATCTGCGGCAGCGGAGACAGCTTTGAGGTTGATCACCGCGTTACCGAATATGATGTAATAGATATGGAAGCCTATACCCTGGCCTGGATAGCAAAACAGGAACAGATCCCCTTTCTTTGCTTAAAATATATTTCTGATGGGGCTGACGGAAAAGCTGCGGAACACTGGCAGGTAGCCGTGCAACACGCTGCGCTGGCTCTGAAAGAAGCTATCAGTTCCATCTCCTGACCATTGATTAAAAATATGTCTCGGCTGTAAGCCCGAAATTGATCAGCAGGTTTTCCCTGCGCGTACGGGAAAGCTTGTTGTAGTTAACGGCCGTTGTAATACCCAGCCATTTTCTCAATTTGAGCGTTAAACTGCTGGAAGAACGGATAATATAATCATCAAATCCTGATAAAGAGGGTTGCCAGAAATGCGAACCGTCAAATACCAGCAGGTCTTTTATTTCCCAACGGTATTTGACCCGCAACGAATTCCTGAATGTCTGGTATTCATCCCTCGTTTGCGGAGTCAATTGCAGGTCGTTCGTTTCATATAATATCCCATCGCTGACTACCAGCTCCAGGTCTTTCCGGTTGAAAATATTATACCCAATGCCTGCGCCAGCCTGGAACTGATGATTGATCTTTAAAGAGTAACTGGTTGTAAAGGTGGCCAGCCCCCAGTAATAGAGGCGTTGCATGTTTTTCAGCAGATCAAAATTCAGGCCGGAAGAAAAATCATTATTGGTGAGATTAGATCCCTGCTTGCCGTATATCCAGGCATTGCTGCTGTTCAGGGTTATTTTTTTCTTACTGACTGTAAATGACACTGCATTATTCAGCACATATGAACGGCCATCATTCGTATTATTGAACACGCCTGTAGCCGCATATTTCAACTGGTGATGAATGCTGTCATTGAATTGGGCAATTACTTTACCGCTTAACACTATCCAGAAAATAAAAAACGCACATTGTTTCATAACGACCGGTTAACAACTGGCGCGAAGTTAGTAAAACAATGTGCGCATGCTACGCAAAAAATAACTGCCCCTTTGATAGATTATAAGGACTCTGTATACTTTTTAAAATTATCCAGGATAGCCTGCCATCCGCTTCTCTGCATCTCCAATGGATTTGTACTCTCCGCCTCAAATGTCTCCACAACCTTTGTATCATTCCCTTCACGGGTGAAGATAACTTCCACTTTGCGGCCATCTCCCATTGTATACTGGATCAGTTCATGCTCTTTCACATTGTCATACACCCCGCCAAAATCGAAGCTATAGCTTCCATCTTTGGCAGCCATTGTTGTAGAAAAAGTACCGCCTGTGCGGATATCATTCGTGGAGGCAGGCGCGTGCCAGTCGTCTGAAGCATGACACCAGTTCATGATATGCTCCGGCTCATTCCAGGATTTCCATACTTTGTCAACTGGCGCTTTTACGATTGTTTCTACGGTGATCCGGTTTTTAGTTGCTGTTTCCATACCCTTGTTTTTATTTTTTTGTTATTTGACAATGCAAACATAAGTAGCGTTACAGGAAAGGACAATGTGTGAGAACGACTTCCTGGAGGCGATTTGCGACATTTCATTATCGTTCATCTTTCTATTTGCCAATTAGTGAAATCAATACGTCAAGCATTTCTACCTGCTTTTCCAGCTGGCCTGTTTCAGCTTCCACATTCACGTAGCTTTTTTTCTTCCGGCCATAATATACACTCAGTGACCCATCATCGGTTGCCTGCCCGTTATGTTGCAATACCACATTATATCCTTCACGGCTTAAGCTTCTGTAAAGTCTGGCATCGGTAGTAAAAAAGAAATTATCCGGATCATGCCCTGCTCCCCGGTGCACCAAAGCTGCTTCCCGGCCGTATTCCTTCCCCGGCAAATAACTGGCGACAGATAAATTGCCATCATCATTATTATGCAATGCAATGATGGTGGTAGCAGATGAAGGGATCTTTAAGCGGATAAACCGCGCAAATCTTTTTATTGTCTTTACAGCACTCAGCGTGCTGCGGTCATTTTGTTTTTCAAGGTCCTGCTTTATACCCACATCGGTGAAAATACGATTGGGATCGAACCGGAAAATCCGGCCATTCTGACGAAAACTGATAAACCGCTCATTATCGTTCTCTATATTGATCAGTAAGCCTCCCCTTCTTTCCAATACTCTTCTGGCCGCCTGGAGGGAAGTGTTTTCATTATGATGAAGATTGATGAGCACTGTATGCGAATTAGTCCCAAACCGGATTATTCTTATAAGGACCTTCTTTTCTCCCAGTATACAGGAAACCATTTTTTCCTTTCCCGTGAGCCGGGGAGGTTGGGCAATTGCTGCAAAGCATAACCCAATGGATAATATCCAGGTGATAAAAAATTTCATAGAAATATCATTTCTCTTTCAGGATCTTCCCTGCTATATGCTTTCCACTCACCAGGGCAGCTCTCACTGTTCATCCCTTGCCCAGTTGAAATAAATATGTTGGGTTGATTTTTCTTTCACAATTAATCGTCGCCAAATCTATACCAATTGCTGCTGCTGGTTGTCTGAAGCACGGATCGAACGTTTCCAGAACCTGTATTGATTATACATGAGGACATTCACAAAAGCAGATAAGATAAAAAGGATCAGCATAAAATATAACCTGAAAACATAATGATTGGATTCAAGCACCAGCAGGCTGCCGCTTTTATTGCTTCGAAGCTGGACCATTTCATTGATGGGAAATTCAGCAGACCGGCATCCGGGGCCATGAACATATACTTTATGTAATTCACCGCCATACTCCACACTCACATATTTGTCCCAGCGTTTACACACGCTTGCGTTATCAATTACCTTTCCTTCCACCCTTTTGCCATTCTTTGAAAGGTAATAATCCCTTACTGCATAAAAGGCAAGAAAGGAAGTACAAACAATCATGATAAGCGCACCGGTAATACCTAATAGCAGTTTGTTCTTTTTCATCAGGCGAATCGTTGGTATAGTTTTACATTGGTCCGGTGGTTTGTAATTAAATATACTTATCTCCCCTTGAATTTCAATGCATCAGATCCATAAAAGAAATCCGGGTTATCTTAGTGCCATACATGGCCCCTTTTTTGCCTTACAGCAACAGTAAAGCCATTATCAAATCTTAGCCCTGAGGATGAAACGACTGATCATTCCATTATGTTTTATATCCGTTGCCCTGCATGCCCAGAAGGCATCGAATACGCTCCCTCAGAATAAACCCGTGGTTGATACCACAGGGATGAGAGACCTGATCGATGTAGCCAAAGACCTCTTTCATATCAGCCCCCAAAAAATACAGGAGAAGAGGGAAAAGAAGATCTATTTCTCGCTGCTCCCCTTTAGTAATGCACCGGGCGGTACAGGCAGGGCATTGGTGACCAGCACTACCGCCGGCATGTACCTGGGGCCTCGCCAAACTACTTACAAATCAAGCGCCACTTTTGCCCCTTACTGGAATTTTAAGGGGCGTTTTGGATTACCGCTGCGGACCAGCATCTGGCTCCCGGGCAACACCTGGAATATTCAGGGAGATATGCGCTTTCTTGTATATCCCCAGCATACCTGGGGCATCGGCAGTTTGAATAACAACGATAATAAGATACTGGTAGACTATAAATACATCCGCTTCTACCAGGCGGCACTTAAGCGTATCCATCCCAATTTCTTCGCTGGGCTGGGATATAATCTTGACTATCGTTTTAATATCCATAGCAATGATTCCTCTCTCGACCTGAAAACATTTACTGGTTATCCCTTTGGTACCAATAGCCATTCACTTACTTCAGGTATTAGCTTACAGGCCGTATACGATACACGTCATAACCTGATCAACCCCTTGCCTGGATTTTATGCCAATCTCACATATCGCATCAACCCTGGTTTTTTAGGCAATTCACAACCCTGGCATTCAATCTATGTGGATGTGCGCAAATACATTTCCCTTAATCCGTCCAAACCATCTCAACAAAATACACTGGCCCTCTGGTCTTATGTTTGGAAAGTACTGAACAATGGAGCGCCTTATCTTGATCTTCCCAGTACGGGATGGGACCCTTATAACCGTTCTGCCCGCGGGGTTGATCAGAACCGTTACCGTGGCAAAACCCTGATCTATTTTGAAGCCGAATACCGCCGGGATATTACAGCAAACGGACTGTTCGGGTTTGTTCTTTTTGCCAATACCAATACTGTAAGCGGCAACAATAGCCTGTTCAGAGACTGGCATCCTGCAGCAGGCGCCGGCCTCCGCATTAAATGCAGCAAAGTCTCCGGTACTAATCTTGCACTTGATTTTGGGTTCAGTAAAGGTTACAAGACAATAATGGTAAATATCAGTGAGGCTTTCTGATATAAGAAATCATTCTGCATCTGCCACGTATTTGGCTCTCCGGTTGTCAATGCTATCAAAACCTCCTTGACAATTCACTGATTATTACATGAAACGTATTACTGTTGCAGTCTTACTGCTTATTTCCTTTTTTTCCTGTAAAAAAGAAACACCCAATACTCCCGGCCCTGCAACGGATATTCCTGAATGGACCTTGTTCAACACACATAACTCACCACTTCCAGATGACCAGATCAATGCTTTGGCTATCGATAAGCAGGACGTAAAATGGATCGGCACTTCAAAAGGGTTGATCAGGTGGCAGGGAGATGAATGGAAGATCTTTAATAGTAGTAATTCACCTCTTCCTTCCGATTATGTGCAATCGCTGGCAGTGGAAGACAACAGCACCCTTTGGGTTGGTACAACAGAAGGGTTGGTCAGGCTGACTGGTAATGACTGGCAGGTGTACACGACCGCTAACAGCCCTCTTACCCACAAAGGCATCCTTTGCATCGCACACGATGCACAAAGAAAGATCACATATATTGGTACAGAAGGTAGTATTATTAAGATCGGCGCCGATAACCATTGGGACATAGTGCTGGAAAATGATAACCCCGTACTTTCTTTGGCTGTTGACAGGGACGGATCGCTCTGGGCAGGTCAGTTCAATTTCTTCGCATTTATAGGCCGCATAGGCAAATATGAAAACGGGCAATGGTCCGGTTTCAATCTCGCCACAGCAGGATACCCTTCCAGTTTTCCTTATTCTCTTGCTATCGATAAAAATAATAAACCGGTCGTGGCTTTGAGTGGCACATCTGTAAGAACAGTGGTTCATGTGAATGGCAATACACTGGAAGAAATTCCTTATTCTTCTGCTGCAGGCGGGGTTAAAGTTCTTTTTGCCGAAGGCGATAAAATCTGGTTAGCCGGAGACCGCTTATCTATGCTGGGCAGCCGGGACCATCCCAGTTTTAGTATTCCAGACACTGATTCACCCATTCAGACAATTGCAGTTGACAGCAAGGGCAACAAATGGTTAGGAACTCTTTATAACGGGGTGGTAAGGTATCATAGCAAAGAATAACCTGGTATTATTTACGGATCAATTGGACCGTCCGTTCCATCACGGCATCCCTGTTGCTGATAAAATCTGCCTGCGATTGATGTACTTCTATATCCGGAATTATCCCGCGGCCAAAAGGAATATCATTTTTAGGAATAACGAATTGTACCAGGTCAACCGTGGAAACAGTAAACGAAAAACCTGAATGAGGAAGGCGGTAGGCGACCGGGTTATGCCCTGTATGCCCATAATATCCTCCCATCGATTCTTCACCAATAACAACAGCATAGCCTTCGCTTTTTACCAGTGAAGCAAATAAAGAAGCAGCAGAAGCAACGGCCGGGCTTATCAGCAAATAGATCTTCCCTTTAAAAGCCAGGGAATCTGGCTGCCAGTAAGGGTTATAAGAGGGATTCTGGTAATACCGGCCATTCGAGAGCTGGTCATGCTCATCATGAAAGTTCTCTTCCAGGTCGCGTATATCGGCAGTATCTTCTTCTGAATACTCCTTATAAGGAAGCTCCTGAAACAGGGTAAATGCTTTTGCATTTTCTTTAAACGGCTTCTGCGCCAGGTAAGAAAATGTGAGCAGATCATTAGGGTCTGAACCACCGCCGTTTTCACGGATATCAACAATAAGATGCCGGATATTTTTTTCTTTCAGAACAGTAAAACTTTCCTGCAAAAACTTTTTATAGGCCGCATGCTTCTTTGACGAACCATTACCTAATGAAAAGCTGGGCACTGTAAGAATGCCGGCATTGAGACTATCGATCAGTTGGAAAGAATAATTATCGCCGGTTGCAGTGTCCAATACAAGAGAATACCGTCTTTGATATGCAGCAGCATATTCATTCCAGGTAACAGGTTTTAATACTGCCTGTCTGACTTGCTTGTCATTGTAAACCTGGTAATCGATCTTAAAGGAGGCTGCTGGGCCATATTCAAGGCGATAATACCAGGGAAAACGGGTCTTAAACCCTTCAGCCTTTCCCGTAATATTAAAACCGTCTGTTGTATAATATTTATACAAATCAGGTAACATATGTGTCACTTTTTTCCCATTGATCGATAAAAGCTCTGCTCCGGCAGGTATACTCCCCTCGCTTGCATTGATCAACAACTTTCCATCTACCAACCTCACAGGATAAGGAAAGAAAGCTGCTTCCATTGCGAGCTTCTTTTTTTCGGCTTCAGGAAGGGATATTTCATCATGAAGGCTGCCGATATAAACCAGCACGGCAGAAACCTGTTTGTAAAAATCGACCAGGGTCGTTTTCTCATTGATATTCCTGCGATGAACAGTAAACACGCTGTCTACCTGGGCTTTTGAATGATATTTATATAAACCGGCATGAACTTTTTCCAGGATGGACCGGTAAACATCGAAATCGCCGATCAATTCCTTTTTGTCCTGGGAAAAAATGGCCCCCCTGATAAAAAAAATTAGTACGGTGGTAAGAAGCAATGTACGGGTGATCATAAAGCAAACTAATAAAAAAAGTGAACTCCGGCCGCCCTCATTTGTTAATTGTAAATTCGTATACAGACCGGATCAAAATAAAACCGATGATCAAGCACTTATTGTCTGGCCTTTCCCTGTTGATCATATTTCTGCAGGCTGAGGCACAGAAAGA
Organism: Sphingobacteriales bacterium 44-61; assembly: GCA_001898405.1. GTDB lineage: Bacteria > Bacteroidota > Bacteroidia > Chitinophagales > Chitinophagaceae > Terrimonas_A. Next base: position 88,254 of record MKTW01000011.1, on the reverse strand, counting down.
CTGGACACTCAAACTGAATAAAGAGAATATTGCCGTTTACACAAAAACACCGGCCAATTCTGATTTCAAAGCTATTAAAGTAGATTGTGAACTGAATACTACCCTTACCAAACTCACAGCCGTGGTGCTGGATGCAAATGCTGGCACGGAATGGGTATACAGCACCAAATCAAGCGTACTGCTAAAACAGGTCTCTCCTTCTGAACTGTATTATTACTCTGAGGTAAAACTTCCCTGGCCGCTCAGCAACCGGGATTTTATTGCACACCTGATCGCCACACAGGACCCAACAACCAAAGTGGTTACTATCAATGGACCGGTTGAGCCTGATTATCTGCCGGAGAAAAAAGGGATCGTACGGGTGCATAAATCGTCGGGAAAATGGGTGATCACTCCTAAAGGCACTAACCGCATAAGGCTGGAATACACACTGGAAACTGATCCCGGCGGGTCTATCCCCGCATGGTTAGTAAATATGTTTGCCACCAAAGGGCCTTTCGAAACATTCAAAAGGCTGAAAGTCCAACTTGATAAGCCCAAATATGCTTCTGTAAAACTGCCTTTTATTATTGAATAAGCTTTCCCGTCTAAAATGGGATCTGAGACCAGGACAACAGGGCAATTTCGTTACCGAACAAATTTCTTATGTTATCTTAGGTTCACAAAATCTCTCCGGCTAATGGCGACAGATAAGCAAGGCAAGCGGTTTTATTTACCTTTTATATTCTTGCTGGCCCTTATTAGCTGCGCTTTCACAGGCATTGCTCAAAGCAATGCAGACAGCATGCTGGTCACCATTGCACCAGGATATAATAAAGTAAGCAAACTTCACCGGTTACTATTCGGTGAAAATTACCGGCAACTATGGGCCGTGCCGGTAAAAGTGAGGATCGTTCATTTAAGCACTGAAAAAGGCGGGCTGAAAATTCTGCAGGAAGGTGGAGGCCAGCAAACGCGTTCATTGAGGTTGCGTGATGGAGCAGGCCGCGATTGGGTTTTAAGAAGCGTACAGAAATATCCCGAACGGCAACTGCCGGCCAACCTGAAGCAAACAGTTGCCCGTGATATATTGCAGGACCAGGTAACCACGGCCAACCCCTTCGCCGCCATCACAGTTCCTCCTTTAGCAGCAGCATTAAACATTCCCCATTCCAATCCCGAGATCGTTTATGTGGCAGATGATCCCGCACTGGGCAGTTACCATCAGGAATTCGGCAACCGTGTTTTTTTACTGGAAGAACGCGAGCCCGTTGATTCCAACAAAACAGACAACACGGTAAAAGCCCAGGAAAAATTGCAGGAAGATAACGATGTAACCGTTGATCAATCTCTCGTATTAAGAGCACGCCTGCTCGATATGCTCTTAGGCGATTGGGACCGGCATGAAGACCAATGGCGGTGGGAAAGGATAAAGAATAATAAGGAAACCAGCTATATACCCATTCCGCGTGACCGTGACCAGGTGTATTACAAAACATCCGGCGTGTTTCCCTGGATCGTTTCCCATCAATGGCTGAAATCAAAATTCCAGCCTTATAAAAACTCTATCCGTGATGTAAAAGGCTGGAATTTCAATGCCCGCTATTTCGACCGCTATTTCCTGAACCGGCTTAGTGAGGCCGACTGGCTAAAAGAGATCAGTTATGTGCAAACCCATCTCACCGATACATTGATCCGGCAGGCTATCCGCCGGATGCCTGAAGGAATTTACCAACTCTCAGGTGAGGAAACCATCAACACTATGATCGCCAGGCGTAATAACCTGGAAAGAATGGCACTGGAATATTATCGCTTCCTGTCTGTTTATGTGGATGTTCCCGCTTCTGATAAACGGGAACAGTTCATTATAAAACAGGAAGGCAATAACCTGCTTGTAAATATTTATAAACTGAAGAAAGACACATCGAGAAACGATATCGTTTACCAGCGCAGCTTTGATCCCGCTGTTACCACGGAAATAAGATTATACGGATTTGATGGTAAGGACGAATTTCATGTGCAGGGGCCAGTATCCTCTCCTATCCGCATCCGCATGATCGGTGGTGGCGGAGAAGACCAGTTTTATGTTGACAGCAATACCAACAACAGGAAGAATCTTTTTATTTATGACCGCTCAGACAAGAATAATCTCCTTCCTTCCCACCGGCAAGCCAGGGTCAGGGTTTCAACAGATAGCCTGGTCAACAGTTTCGACCCGAAGAATTTCCAGTATGACCGTTTTGAACCTATCATATCCGCCCATTACAATACAGATATCGGCATCAGCCTGATCGCAGGTTTTGCTTATACCAAACATGGTTTCCGCCGAACGCCTTATGCTTTCCGCCACCAATTGCTCATGGACTATTCTATTGAAAGAAGGTCCTTTCTCTTCACCTATTATGCAGATTATAAGAAAGCCTTTGGCAATAATGATCTGAACATTAATATCACTTCGAGAGGCCCCAATAATGTCAGTAATTTCTTTGGACTGGGCAATGAAAGTATGTTTGAAGACAAAGACACGAAGAAGATCGGGTATTACCGCAACAGGTATGATGTGGTAAATGCCGATGTGCGCATCGGCCGCACTTACCGTCATCTTACGATCAATGGAGGCATTGCCGGTCAGTATTATACCAGTAAAGCAGTCAACAATGAATTCAAATACCTGAAAGAATTTAACCAGGAACATCCGGAAGAAAATGTTTTTGCCACTAAATATTATGCAGGACTTATTGGCTCTGCAGAACTGGATACCCGGTTGAATAAAACATTTCCGACCCAGGGCATTCATTGGTACACCAGTCTTTCCGCCATGCGGCAGCTCGGCCATCAGCAGGATGCATACGGTCAGATCAATTCAGCATTCAGCTTTTATATCAACCCCGACAAAAGATCTGTTCTCACCATTGCCAATCGCACAGGTGCCGGTGTTACGGTAGGCGAGCCTGCCTATTTCCAGCTATTAAAACTTGGCGGCCCCCAGACTCTCCGTGGTTATCATACATGGAGGTTTTCAGGGAAAACAATGCTGTATAATAACTTTGAACTTCGTTTGAAGCTGTTTGATTTCAATTCCTATCTTTTTCCAGGCTCTATAGGTATGATCGGCTTTGATGATATCGGAAGGGTATGGTTGCCGGGTGAAAGATCGGAAGAATGGCATAATGGTTATGGTGCGGGCATTTATATCATTCCGGTGGAATTGGTATTATTACAATTTTCCAGGGGTTATTCAAAAGAGGGCGCTATCAATTACCTGACGATAGGTTACAGGTTTTAAAGCTACTGCATAAGGCAAGTCGGGACCACTCCCTGGAAATTCCCTCTCTCAAAAACCCATTTTTCCCTTGGGGAGCGCCCTTTGGAACGGGTTTTCCCCTATGAAAAACCAGATTTTTCTTCTCTTTTTCCCGGAGCCGGAAGAAGTTCCCACGAGGGAGAAATGGGCTCATTCTTCATAGGGAAGAATCCATAAGACTCAATACTGGTAAGGGTTTCATCGAACAAATAAGAAAACCGACCTGGCCGCAAAAACGGTTTTCATAGGGGAAAACAGCTTTTTCCGGAGGGACTTATAAACACTTCATCAACATTCCGTGGAGAATTTGGTATTTTGTATATAAAGCAATTCCTTATATTAGCTACGGTTTAAAACGTAATTTTATTACTAACCATTAAATTCAGCACAATGCCTACAAAGAAAAAAGCAGCAAAAAAAGCCGCTAAAAAAGTAGCAAAAAAAGCTGCCCCTAAGAAAGCAGCAAAAAAGGCAGCTCCTAAAAAAGCAGCAAAAAAAGTAGCTAAGAAAAAATCAGCACGCAAACCCAACGCGGCATTCATGAAACCACTGGCACCAAGCGCAGCACTCGCAGACGTGATCGGTAATAAATCATTGCCCCGCACAGAGATCATCAAAAAGATCTGGGAATATATCAAAAAGAACAAATTACAGGATACAAAAAACAGACGTATGATCAATGCCGATGCCAAACTGAAAACATTGTTTGGTGGCAAAAGCCAGATCTCTATGTTCGACCTGGCTAAGATCGTAGGTAAAAACGTAAGCTAACGCAGCGTGCTATATCTTACAAAAATTTAAACCCTGGCAATGCCAGGGTTTTTTATTAGTTATCTGTTTGCTATGCTTATTTGATAAACTGCTTTGAAATGGTATCGTATTTCAACAGCAATTCATTCGATTTTCCCTGCCTGTCGAATATGGCCTCCCAGGTACTTAACGGTTCCCAGATGCAAGTGCCCTTTCCTTTTCCATTTGGCAGATCAAAAGCGATCTTGTTTACCTCCTCTTTTAATTGTGAATACTCCACCACTATCACATCCTTATCATAGCGTCTTGCCAGGTCATTCAGGTTGTCCCGCAGATCATCCAGGGTCCCATGCCATTTAGGATAATAAGACTCCCCGATCACATCAAAATGAACGCCACGCGCCACCATATTATCTATAAAAAATACTGATTCATGATTTTGCCCGCCCAGCGCCACATGCAGCATCATGATCACAGTAGGGTCTACAGCTTTCACAGCCGCCGTTCCGGCGCTCACTAACTGAGCCAGTCCATCAAAATTGCTAACATTCCCGTCTGGCCAAACGATACCGTGATTGATCTCATTGCCTATCTGCACCATATCAGGCACCGTGCCCTGGTCCTTCAATTCCTGCATCACCTTCTTTGTATAATCGTATAATGCTTTCTTCAATTCCGGGAACGACAATCCTTTCCAGGCAGCTGGTTTGTATTGCTTACCAGGGTCGGCCCAGTAATCACTGTAATGAAAATCCAGCAATAATTTCAGCCCTGCTGCTTTCACCCTTTTAGCCATCTGCTTTGTATGTTCAAGATCGCAGAACCCCCTTTTGGGAGAGTATCCGCTGTCTTGCGCCGGATCATTAAAGATGCGCAACCGTATATAATTAAAGCCATGATCTTTCAAGATCTGCATCGCGTCTTTTTCCACGCCATTGTCGGAAAACTTAATGCCCCTGTCTTCCAGTTCAGGAAGAAAAGAGATATCAGCTCCCAACATTTTAGTCGTTTCCCTTGCCTTTGCCGCCTCACCCCTTAAAATATAAACGGGATCAATAGAAGCCTGTGCAATGCTTGCCGGAGTAACAGTAAGAATATCTGTTGAACCGGGATATAAGCCTGTTGCTGTTGCTTCAAATTTGATCATACCGGGTTTTTTAAGCCCCTGTATGATCACCTGGCATTTCCCATTGAACAAGCTGCGCTGCCACAAACCATCCATGCATTTGTCAGCTTCATGGCTGCTGGGATCGCCATTGCCTACACCAATGATCTTACCCGGCCCCTCCAGTTTGAAACGGATAAGGTTATCAGCATTGGGCACTTCCCTGCCCTCTTTGTCCACTACGGTGATATTGACCACCGACACGTCCGTACCATCAGCAAGCATGGTTGTTTTATATGGCGTTACCACAACTTCTGCAGGTGGCCCGGTCGTTTCTATTTTGGCGGTCAACTTCCTTCCTTTCTTATAAGCGACAGCTTCCAGCGTACCCGGTTCATACTCCACTTTCCATTGCAGGTGTCCATTGCGCGGCATATCCTGCTTGCCCAGGCTTTTCCCATTCAGGAAAAGTTCTACATTGTCTGCATTGGAATTGACCCATACATCCACCGGTTTTATTTTTCCCCATTGCTTATTGAAATTCCAGTGCGGGGATATATGCAACACGTCCTTATCAGTCCACCAGGATTGATAGTAGTAGTAAATATTTTTCGGGAAACCACACATATCCATAATACCAAAATGGGAATTGATATTAGGCCATTCAAATGGAGTAGGCTCACCACGGTAATCAAAACCCGTCCATACAAAACCACCTGCCCAATAAGAATTTTCAGCAGCAAGCGGCCACCATTGTTCTGCACGGCTGGCCCACCAAGGAGCAGTAATGTCCTGGTCAGGCAAATAACCGCGGATACTATCCTTTTCATAAATACCTCTTGTAGTAACGGTGCTGCCCATTTCCGTTCCCATCAGTGGTTGTGACGGATGGTCCTTATGATAATCCGCTACTGCAAAATGGCGGTAATTAAACCCACGCACAGGGATCACTTCATTCACTCCATTAAATACATTGGGCAGATCGGCCGCATAGGTACTGGTACGGGAAGGGTCCAGTTCTTTTTGCCTGGCCAGTAATGTTTGTGCGATCCGCTTACCTGTTGAATTGGTTTGTATCCATCCCTCTTCATTGCCGATCGACCAGATAAAAACGGAAGGATGATTCCTGTCGCGCAGGATCAGCCGTTCAAACTGACTCATATATTCCGGGCTGCTGTTGAGCAGGCGCTGCTCATCCACCACCAGCATACCGAGACTGTCGCAGGCATCCAGCAATTCTGTATTGGGCGCATTATGACTGGTGCGGTAAGCATTTGCGCCAAGATCTTTTAAAAGGCTGATGCGGTAATAATGCATATAATCCGGTAACGCACTGCCGATACCTGCATGGTCCTGGTGGTTATTGGTCCCTTGCAGCTTCACCGGTTTTCCATTCAGGAAAAACCCTTTTTCCCCATCAAAAGCAATTGTCCGTATACCGTACCGGTGTTGCACCTGATCTATTATTTTACCATCCTGTTTCACAACAGACACTACCCGATACAGATAAGGATCTCCCAACGACCAGAGCCGGGCATTATTCACCTGCAATCTTTGCTTCACCGTGCTCCTGCTATTCACCGCTAGCGATACAGGCTGTTCTTTCGACTGGCTGAGCAATTTTCCATCCCTGCTGGTGACATAGGAATAGACTGTTACACCCGAAGAGGCAAGCCCCTGGTTTTCCACTGTTGTTTCAATATTTACGGTAGCCGCATTCCCTTTCACCTCTGAATAAGCAAACAGACCGCCATCCGCAATATGAACATTATTATATTGATTGAGCCATACATGCCTGTATATACCTGCACCCTCGTAAAACCATCCTTCGTATTGCGTAGCATCCACCCTCACCACCAGCACATTCTCCCCTTTGAAGCGGACATAATCCGTTACATCATACGATACGCCTACATAACCGCTTGTATTATTGCCCAGGTAAAATCCATTGAGCCATATTTTAGCGTCGCGGAAAATGCCATCGAATTGCAATTGGAAACGGCTACCACTATCTGCAGGCTCTACAGTAAACCGTTGCCGGTACCAGCCAATGCTTGTTTCGGGAAACAGGCCTCCGACCGGCTTATATCCATGTGAAGTGACATCGTTATTGGCGACATTCACAAAAGGCAATTCCACTGCCCAATCGTGCGGAATATTGAGCTGACGCCAGGTTGTATCTACAAACCTGGTATCGATAGGTGTATGCAAACCTGCCCCTGATTTCGAAAAGATATTGGCGATGCCGAAATTAAAGTCCTTCTCAGCATTAGCCGCATGGCCAAAATGAAAACGCCAGCCTTCATCAAGACTGATATGCTTTCTTATTTCACCATTTTGTGAAAAAACTGGTTGATTAAAAAATAATTGTGTAAGAATGATACCGAGGATTATTTGCTGGCTGTTAACTCTCATTGCTTATTCTTTTCATTTATCAAATATCCTTTTTAATTCTCTATGGACAACAAAATTCCTCTTCCGTTTCTGCGGACGAGGGCGATCTGCTCTATCAATTGCCAGAGCTAATAAGATACCATTTAATTAAATGCATCCAGCGCAATGGTGGGCTTGCCGGAATTGTCAAATGCGCCCAATGTGTATCCCTGCCAGTTATTATATGCTTCGGGCTCCCAGTAAAGAACTCCCAGCCCTTTATTATCGGCCACGGATCTCACCTTAGCAATAATATCTGCCAGGAATGCCTTGCTGGCATTAGGCTGGTCCCAGCTCATACCCACTTCACAAACCATTACTTCTTTATTATAGCGGCTTACCATATCATTCATGTTCGCCTGGCATTGTGTTGCCAGTGTTGACCAGTCTGCTGGTGAAGGATAGAGAGACATCCCGATCACATCATATTTCGCATTATTATTTTTCAGGCCATCAAACATCCATCGGAACAAGGAATTATTATACCCGTTTGAGATATGCACGATCACTTTTGCAGATGGGAATATTTCTTTTACTGCATCATACCCTGTGTTCACCAATTGTGCAAAACTGCTCATGTTGGTGGAAGCTTTGCCATCGGGCCAAAGCATACCGTCATTTGTCTCGTTACCTACAGCTACCCATTCAGGCGCAACACCGTTATTCTTTAAAGCACTCAGTACAGATTTTGTATGATCGCTTAAAGCTGTTTTCAATCCTGCAAAATCAAGAGAAGCCCAGGCCACAGGTTTTGTTTGCTTACCGGGATCGGCCCAGTTATCGCTATAATGAAAATCTATCATCACCCGCATGCCCAGGTTTTTTGCACGTACCGCTTTAGCCACTACATCTGCCTGGTTGTTCCAGCCCCCGGCAGGATTGACCCACACACGCAAACGGACCGTGTTCATGCCTAAACTTTTCAGCAATTGCATTCCTTCTGTTTGCACACCTGCGCTATTATAAAACTTCCTGCCCTCTGCTTCCATCTGTGTTATCCAGCTTACATCTGCACCTTTGGCAAAACCGGTTGTTACCGGCGGTTCCGGACCAGGTGGTTCAGGCCCATTGCGCCCCGCACTCTTTTTGCAGGAAAGTCCTGATCCAAGAAAGAGGATGGTGCCAAGAAAAAGTGTGCGGAACATCTGCGGTTTTATTCTTTTTATGTCCATTAATGTAATTTGCCCATGGAGTCCAGGATAGAAGGAACTGCTTCCGGCGCTGATCATTATTTTTCCAACCCAGGGGAAAACGCCTACGCAGTTTTGAAAGACCTGAAAAAATAAAAGATGATACTTACGAAAGCAATTCTTTTGCTTTGTCCGTAATCACCTGTGAGATCTTTCCCTTAAAGAAAGATAATGCAAACGGAAGCTTCGCATCAATATCAACACCGGAGGGGCTAACATTGATCGTACCCGACAGGTCAAATCCCTTTGCAGAAAAGCTGAATTGACCGGTATTGCCTTCCCAGCTTTCTTCAGCATTATCCACCAGGTCTTTGTGATCTTTTTTCAGGTTTCCCAGCAAGTCCTTTATGCGGTTCAATGCTTCTTCAGCGGGCAGGTTATGGGGTATACTCAGTTTAAGATCAGACATAATTCATCTTTAATTTGGCGGCAAAATACGATAGTTGTTTCACCTGCCATAAAAAAGACAAAAGAAGTGCCATATTTAACCTAATTCTCCAACACTATATATTCATAAGGCTCCAGGGCTATTTGCTGCTGTACGGAAACAGTTGTTCCATCATAAGCATTTTTCCAGTTACTATTAATCATTGCCGCCGGTACCTGGTAAGTAACATCTGCATTCCGCAGATTTACCATTACCCATACTTTTTCATTGTTCACCGTCCTCGTAAAAGCAAATACATCCGGTGTACTGAAAGAAGTGAATACGCCTTCCCTTATTGTTTTATTACTGTTTCGCAAAGCGATGATCCTTTTATATTCCTCCGTCATGTCAGGATTGATGGTCCAATCAATGGTAGTACTCGTATTAAAGAAGTTCAATCTTACCGGGCAGCCCACTTCCTGTCCATTATAGATCATAGGAACTGATTTGGAATACGCCGCCGCCACAAATGCTGCGAGCGATCCTTTTTGTCCGCCCAGCAATTCAAGCGGCGTTCCGTCACTACTGTTCACATCATGATTGCTGATATAGCGCACTACCCTGCTGGCAGTATTGGAGGAAATGTATTCTACAGTGTTTACAGAATCGATTGCCTGCGCGGAACGGCCATCATGATACACTTTATCTACCATATAATAATAAAAACCCATCCCATATTTTAGTTGGAAACCTGCTGTGAAATGATCAGCCCTTGTTCCTTCGGCCAGCAATAATAATTTATGCGTACTGATCTTCTTCAGCGAATCTATAGCCTGCTCCCAGAAATCAGCAGGAATAAAATCGGCTGCATCACAACGATAGCCGTCCACATTGGCTGTATAGACCCATTGCTTCATCGCTTTGATCATGGCCTTCCGCATATCAGCATTATCATAATTAAGATCAGCTACATCGTTCCAACCAGTATTGGCCGGACTGATGATATTGCCACTTGCATTCTGTGTATACCACGATTTATTAGCTATCCAGGCATTGTCCCATGAAGTATGATTGGCTACCCAATCAAGGATCACCGCCATCTTTCTTTCGTGCGCAGCAGCAACCAGCACACGGAGGTCTTCCAGTGTGCCGAATTCAGCATTCACCGAATTGAAATCCCTGACACAATAAGGCGAGTTCACCGATTTCTCGACTCCCACGGGGTAAACAGGCATCAGATAGATGACATTCACCCCGAGTGCTCTTATAGCGTCCAACCTGCTTTGCACACCTTTAAAATTGTGTTGATTGCTGAAAGCGCGGATATTGACCTGATAAATTACTGCGTCCTGCGCATCGGGCACTTCAGCAAAAGGAGTTCCGTATTGAACGGGGGTTTCTTGCGGAGGCGTTGGTGGATCGGGATTCTCAGGAATGCTGTCCTTCTTGCCACAGGCCATCAACAGCCACGAAAATAAAATAAGCAACTTTTCCATTTCATGAATGCTTTCGCATGTTTAGTTCTTCTGTAAAATATAAGTATAATGACCGGCGATATGCAGATCGAGTGTGATAGTGTAATTACCATCAGTTCCAACAGAAAGATTGTTCAATCCCGGTGTATAACCCAGAAAAGGATTATCCGCATATTGCAGGTTGCCGTTATTATCAACGCCGAAGTCAAGCGCCCAGGCATTATTGGCCCTGAACTTGAATGAACCGTTCTTGATCATATTGGCAGTAACCTTCCATACCTGTGTTGTTTCATCATACGTCAATTGGGTATCGGTATCCCAGCCACCGGGACTTGCATCACCCAGTATACTCCAGGTGGTTTTGGTTGCCGTCCAGGTATTGTTGTTAAGATCAGCAGTGAGATAGTAGTAGCCTCCATCGGGAACAGACAAACCTGCTGCCAGCCCATCGGTACTGAAACTGCCATTGCCTCCATCACCGTAATTAGTATGGTCCCAGTCGGGTGCATTGGTGTATTTAAAATAATGCGTGCCGCTCCCGGCCATATACACATATCCTTCATACAAACCCGGGCGGCCTGCTACCGGCGCCAGTTGTGGTGCTGCAGCGGGATTCCAACCCTGGTAATCGCCCGGCACATACAAGCTAAGGCCATACGGTGTTATTTGCAGGCTTACCACATTTGTATACACAGAGGCGATAGAAGAAGTTGCGCCGTTATATTGGTTCACATCTGCTTTGATCCTCACCACTATGGCATTAGCGGCTCCGGGAGTAAGCCCCATTGTGTTCAATAGATTATTCAGGTCCTTTGTTAAAAAAGAATATTGCAGAAGGTTGGCGGGGACCGTAAAATTCTTGGCAGTGGTCCAATGATTAGCTGCTGTGTCGGCAGGTGTGTCCAGTTGCAACACATAACTCACTACCGGCTGTTTACCAAAATCAGCCTGGCCCCATTGAAAACTGACGGCGTTCTCCTCATCATTAGCTGCCGCTAATACCAGGCTGGTGGATGAAGCGCTTAAGGAATTCGTTTCAAAATTTCCGTCCTGCAGATTATACTGTTCTCCATCTTTTTTACAGGATGCCAGGAAGATCAATACAATTACCAGTATATAATTAACTATTGTTCGCATAGTATCTTATTTAAGGATGAAGGGATCAGTATCCCTGATTTTGTTTCAGATTGGGGTTAGCAATTGTTTCGGCAGCAGGTATGGGGAACAAGCTATAATGCGCATCCACAGAGCGGCCATCTTTCACGCCCCCTTTCCAGGGCCACAAATAAGAACCGCCGGTGAATTGATCATAACGGATGAGGTCGGTCCTTCTGAACCCTTCCCAATACAATTCACGCTGACGTTCATTCAATACATCCTGCAGGCTGATGCTGCCCAGGTTTCCGCTGGTATTTCCATATCCTCTTGTGCGCAGTGCATTGAAATATTGCAAAGCAGTAGTGCTGCTGCCACCAGTGCCGCCACGCAATACCGCTTCTGCATACACCAGATACATTTCAGCCAGCCTGAATAAAGGAAAATCAACACTGCACAGTACACCATTGGGTGAAGGAGGTGTGGCACCACCGGAAGTAATATTGTTGAATTTATATACGCCTACTCCATCATTGAACGTCAGCACATCCCTTACTTCCAGGTTACCGGGGCCAAACAATGCACGCTTGTCTGCATTGCCGCTGTAATCACCAAATACCTGCGGCAGGTTTTGCGTGCTGCGATTGCCCAGCCATCCGCCACCAGGAATACCAAACGCCTGGTTGTCCGGAGGGTTGGTGCCATGAGAAGAGCAAACAAGGAACGTGGTGCCGCCATAATTCTGCGAATTGGTAGCATCATACGCAATCGGCAGGATCACTTCTGTATTGGCCTCATCATTATCACTCATGAACAGGGTCTTGAAATCGCTCTTCAGTATATATCCCGCACCGATCACTTTTGATGCATAGGTGATCGCATCTGTGTAACGTTCCGTACCGGTATACACTTTGGCATTGAGATATACACGGGCGAGCAATGCCCATGCAGCAGCCTGGTCGGCCCGGGCATATTCATTCTGCCGGGGAGCTACCAGATCCGCATCGATTGCTTTCAACTCATTTTCTACATAGTTAAAAAGATCGGCCCTTTCAATCTGTTTGGGGATGTATTTACCGATCGGGTCGTTTTCCGTAACAAAAGGCGGTCTTCCAAAAAGGTCCATCAGTACCCAATATTGAAATGCCCGGAGAAAACGCGCTTCTGCCCTGAAGTGACGGATCTCCGTTGCATCAGCATCTTTAAACCCGCGTGCCGCTATCTTTTCATCGGTCGACTGACGGACAAACTCATTGCAGACAGTGATCTGGAACAGGCTTCTTGCATAGAGGGCCTGGATCAGCACATTGGAAGAAGCCCAGTTGAGGTTATGAAAGCTTTGCAGGCTGGCATCATTCCAGGCACAAACGGCTTCATCGGTAGTAAGTTCCTGCAGGTTCCAGTAGGCTCTCACAAAATCAGTAGTGGCTGCATCGGTAATGCCCGGCACATTGATATCCGAGTTCCCTACACCTGTGCTGCTCACTAATGAATAACTTCCATACACTTTTGCCAGCACCTGCTTATAACCAGCCAGCGTGCTGTATTGCTTTTCCGCTGTGTTTGAATTAAGCGGCTGAAGATCGAGATCTTTATGGCAGGAGCTTAATACGATCGCTGCTGCCAGGCATCCCAACAGATTTATATAAAAAGGATATTTCTTCATAAAGGAAGTGTTTTAATCGTTAGTTAGAATTGAAGGCTTGCACCGAGCACGAAAGTGCGTGGTCTTGGATAGATGGTATTGTCTATACCGCCAAAGACTTCCGGATCAAGTCCCTTGTATTTTGTAATGGTGAACACGTTCTGGCAGTTTGCCATGATCCGCAATCCTACTTTATCGTGTATGATCCTGCCGAGATTGTAAGACAGGCCCAGGTTGTCCATTTTCAGGAAAGACGCGTTCTGGATATAATAATCAGATTGTACCTGCCCATTCGTGAACCCCGTATTATACACATCATTCAGGCTATTGGCCAGGTAACCCAGGGGGTTGAGAATATTGCTTTTTACAGAGCCGGTAGCAATGCCATAATACATATAGTTGCCGATATTGGCCCGCAACACAGTGCTCAAAGCCCATTTGCCACAGGTAAACTGAGAAGAGAAGCCCAGGATAAACTTCGGCGCAGGGGATTTATAGCGGTACAGATCATTCTGATTAATGATACCATCACCATTCACATCCACATACACACCTTCCACAGGCTTTCCATCCTTGTATTGCTGATGATATACATAAAATGAACTGGGCTGATAACCCACCGTATTGATCTGTATCACACCATTGCCTGTAAGCGTACCAGGATAGGTGGAATCTTCTGTAGCCGTCAGTTTGGTGATCTTGCTGTTGTTATAGGCGATATTAAAACCTGCGTCCCAGGAGAAGCGGGCATTGCGGATAATGCCTGCATTCAAAGCCAGCTCAACACCTTTATTCTCCACATTGCCCACATTTGTCAGGATCGTGCTGCTGAAATTGGAACCGGCGGGAATAGGTATGGTATTTAAAAGGTCCTTTGTTTTCTTGAAATAAAAATCAAGACTGCCATAGATGCGTCCATTCAGGAAGCCGTAATCAAGGCCGGCATTATAAGTAGCCGTCTGCTCCCATTTGATGCCGGCATCATAAGCAGCAGGCGTTCCCATGCTATAGTAGGTATTCCCAAACAGAACATTGGAGCTGTTGCCGCTGAGCGAATAAATGGATTGATAAGGATAATTATAAATGCCATCCTGGTTGCCCGTTACGCCATAGCTCAGACGCAGCTTAAGATCAGAGAACGTTTTTGAATTTTCCAGGAATGATTCACGGTTCAACCTCCAGGTGAATGCCACGGAAGGGAAAGTTCCCCAACGGGTATTGGGCGCAAACCGCGATGATCCATCTGTGCGGAGTGAAGCTGCCAGTATATATTTGTTATCGAATGTATAGATCAAACGGCCATAATAAGAGATCAGCGTGTTTTCCGGTTTGTCCAAAGCAAACAAAGGCTTGGTGCCAGGGATCGTGTCGCCATTGGCACGGAAGACCGGGTAATTATCGTTCGTAGATAAATTATTGTAATAGCCGTACCCTGCCGTTACATTGATATTGCTTTTAATGTCCTTTAGCTCTTTTGTATAATTGAGGTAGAACTCAGCGACCTTGTTGTTGATCTCGTTGGAATATTTATTGCGCTGTCCACCATCCAGGAAATTCTGCGCGGCAAAAGCAGGCACATCAATCTTTCCTTCGCCTTTTGCTATATCATATCCAAGATTGAGATTGGCATGCAATTCCGGAAGAAAATGAAAAGAATAATCGAACTGCACATTGCCATAACTTCTTTTCACATCACTTTTATTGTGATACAATTCAAGAAGCGCCACAGGGTTCCGTGGGGCCAGTTTGTTCAGGGTAACAGCACCCGAGCCAGGGTCCACTGAAGCCCATTCATAATAATTACCATAAGGCGAAGTAGCATGCACCGGCTGGGTAGGATCAAAATACACAGCAGAGCTGATAGCAGCCTGGTTGGCAAACCTGGATTTATTATACGCGCCCTTCAGGTTGATATCTATTTTCAAATGGTTATTGAGCAGGCGCGGGCTTAAGGATATGCCTGCAGAGATCCGTTGCAGGTTATCGGTTTTCAATAAACCATCCTGGTTCAGGTAGCCTGCAGAAATACGGTAAGGCATGTTCTTCATTGCACCGGACACGCTCAGGTTGTTGTCCGTACTGATGGCCGTTTGGAATATTTCATCCTGCCAATCCGTACTGGCAGAACCTAACAGTGATTTATAGGTATGCACATTATCAAATGTGCCTCCACCCAAAGAGTCCACGTATTTACGGAAATCAGTTGCTGATTGCACATCCATTTTTTTTGCCAGTGTGGCCGCAGATACCTGTGTAGAGAAACTGAACACAGGCTTTCCCTGTGCTCCTTTTTTAGTAGTGATAATGATCACTCCATTGGAAGCCCTGGAACCGTAGATAGCCGTTGCAGCGGCATCTTTCAACACAGTGAACGACTCGATATCATTCGGGTTGATCAGGCTTAAGGAATTGGAAGCGCCATAAATATTATTGCCACTCAGCGGCACACCATCTATCACGATCAGCGGGTCATTACTGGCATTCAGTGAAGCGCCACCACGGATTCGTATCACGCTGCCTGCACCTGGCGAACCACCGTTGGAAGTAACCGATACACCGGCTACTTTACCGGCGATCAATTGCTCTGGCGTAGTGATCGTTCCCTGCTGAAAATCCCTTGCTGTTACAGTGGCTACAGAACCGGTCAGTTCCCTCCGGCGCTGTGTACCATAACCGATCACCACTACATCATTCAGCGTGCTTGCAGCTGGTACCAGTATCACATTCAATGATGCCTGCGCCGTTACTTCAAGGCTGTCATATCCCACATGGGAGATCAGCAATTGCGCATTGGAAGGTGCGGTAAGCGTGAAATTCCCTTTGGCATCAGTGATGGTCCCTTTGTCTGTGCCGATGATCTTAATAGAAGCAAGGTCAACAGGTTCTCCTTTTTCGTTCTTAACAGAACCTGTTACCTGGATGCTGCCCTGCGCTTTTACTGCAATAGTGCTCAAAACAAAGAGGCAGCCAAGCAGGAGCAATTTAGGAATGATAGATGAATGCATATATGACAAGTTAAAATGAACAATGTGTAACAGAACTTTTAATAACTGATCACTACAATACCAGGATCGTTATCCAATACCAGGCTTTTTGCTTCATAAGCGGGTACTGGTCCTGGCGGAGGAACGGCATCGATGAATGATCCGCGCCAATCGTTCACCCTGGCCTGCGCTCCGTTTATTTTTACCGCTGTTTCTTTAAACCCGTGAAGTGCGAGGCGGATGAAACGATACCTGGATGACCGGTTACCGGTTGGTTTATCAAGGATGATACTTTTAGCCGCGGGGTCAAAGCGGATGCTTCTTTTATAGAAATCTTCCTGCTCGTAACGATAACTCTCCCCATCGTCTTCATAGTAATCAAAAACACTGGCCGCATTTCCTTTATATACATGCAGCACCAGCGTGTCAGATGGTTTTTCTATAGTGCTTTGGATCAGCGATTGCATAGGGATAATGCTGCCGGCCTTAACATACACCGGCAATAAAGCCGGCGACAGTTCCAGCAGCTTTTCCGTATTGCCTTTTTCTGTATCGTCGTTATACAGATTGTACCAATCGCCTGCAGGAAAATATACTTTGGCAAAAGACCGTTCGCCCTCCTGGGGCATTATCAGCAATGATTGTCCAAACAGGTATTGGTTTTGAAAAACGGGGCTATAGATCTGTGCATCGTGGGTGTAATCGATCGCGAGCGAACGTGCTACCGGCAACCCGTTTTGCGTAGCTTCATAAAAAGTGGAATAGAGATAAGGCAGCATCCGGTAGCGGAGATTGATATAATTACGCGTTATCTCCAGCACATCTTCTCCGAATGACCATGGTTCGGCCGATTTTGTATTGAATGCTGTATGATTCCTGAAATAAGGGACAAAAGCGCCAAGTTGCATCCAGCGTGTATACAGGCCGGGCGTTGGATTGCCGGTGAAGCCGCCAATATCCATACCGGTAAAAGCCACACCGCTCAAACCAAGGCTGGTCAGCAATCGCACTCCTGCCAGCATGTGTGCATCTTCTGCGCGGTTGTCGCCCGTCCATAATGCGGTATAGCGCTGAAGGCCTGCATAACCGGCACGGGTAAGTATGAAAGGCCTTTTCTGCAGCGCCTGCCTGGCGCCTTCATAACTGGAACGCGCCATCTGCAATCCAAATACATTATGCCCTTTTAAATGCGTGGTGGGATGTCCATCATAATCAAACAACACATTATCCGGCATTTTTTGCCCCCAGGTGGCGATCTCATTCATATCGTTCCAGATACCGGCCACACCGGTACGTGTGTAGGCAGTGATCTGCGTTTTCCACCAGTTCCTGGCTTTCTCACTGGTAAAATCAGGGAAATTGCACCAGCCAGGCCATACTTCGCCAGTGTAAGGCTGACCATCGGCATATTTCAGGAAAATATTTTCTTTAATTCCACTTTCATAAGCAGGATAATTCTTTTCTACTTTAATGCCCGGGTCAACGATCAGCGTGGTCCTGAATCCCATTTTTCCTAAACTGTCTATCATGCCTTCCGGGTCGGGAAAGCGTTCTTTATTCCAGGTAAATAATTTGTAAGCATCCATGTAATGTATGTCCAGTGTAATGCCATCCGCAGGGATCTTCTTCTCCCGGAGCGTGTGCGCAATGCGAAACACTTCTGTATCGGGATAATAAGAATAGCGGTTTTGCTGGTAACCCAGGCTCCAGAGCGGAGGCATGTTCATGCGTCCGGTGAGCCAGGTGTAATCGTTGATGATGCCGGCAACAGACCGGTGGTAGATCAGGTAATAATTCATTTCACCACCTTTTGCACCAAAAGAAGAAAAGCGGTTATTGCTGGCACCAAAATTAAAATCCGATTGAAAGCTGTTATCAAAGAATATCCCGTATTGCAATCCGTGATGAATGCCGATATAAAAGGGAATGGTAGAATATAAAGGGTCTTGCGAAACAGTGTAACCATACACATCCGAGTTCCAGTTGGTGTAAGCATTGCCTTTCCGGTCGAGGTTCCCGGTTTTTTCACCAAGACCGATAAAGCGTTCCCCTTCCTGCAAATGTTTATAGGTGGTTATTTCAGTACCGATCCAGGAACTGCCCAGGCCGGGCTCGTCTTCATTAATGATCTTATCGTCCGGTGTAAGAAAGCGGATAGAGAAAGGCTTTTTTCCAATTATTACTTTCAGCGAATCGGTGCTGAACCGGATCTCTTCTGCGGTTTGCACCGGTTTGATGATCGCACCGGAAGGGCGGGCTATGACGGCATAGGAAAAATCGTCCCGGAATGGCTGAGCAGAGATCCTGACCCTGACCACTGTGGGACTATATAACTGTATTCTCACATAGCCGTTAGTCGCGGTAATATCCAACTGGTTATTTGTAATTGAAAATTTTCTAAGCTCGCCGACAGGGATAACGGCATCCTGGGCACCGGTTGTCAGTAGCCGGGCAATAAGCGTGAGTAGCAGCAGCGTCTTTTTCATTGTTGGCCTTAGCAATCTGTTGAATGAATGTGATGCTAAGGAACAATGCTGGTAGAGGCCGGCAAAGTTTTATACTGAAAATGGAAAAAATAGAAGGGAAAAATCTGAAAAGCAGAAATTAATGAATTGAAAATTATTTTATTATAAAATATTATCAATTTTTATTATAGAAACGAAACATCGATTAATTCAAGGCTTATCTGGCGTAAAGTATCGCTTACAACGTCTTTATCTGCATGATCCGTTCTTCAAATTCCTCCCCCGGAATAGCCGCCTTATTCTTAATCCGCGACTTATAACTATAAATGGTCTTCACAGAATACTCTAATATCTGTGCGATTTTCTCCGGGTCTGTCACTCCCATCCTCATCAGCGCAAAAATGCGAAGGTCTGTAATGAGCAGTTCCCCTTCCTTCAGCTTTATCTTTTCTTCTTCCCTTAGCAGACTATTCACTTCCGCCAGGAAATTGGGGAACAGTTTCAGGAAAATGATATCGAAACTATGCAACAGTTCTTCCTTTTCCTTTCGGGTGTCAATTTTGTTCAGGAAAAACCGGATATCGTCATACCGCCTTTCCAGCAATTTTTTTTCAATGTCCGACTTGATCTTATCCAGCTTTCCATAAAACTCGGAATCGGCCCGGAAAAAGAACCCGATATACTCTTCCTTTATTTTATTGGAATCTTCCAGTTTCTCGTTGAGTTCTTCCAGCCGGTGGTTTGACTCTTCAAGCTTCAGGTTAAGGTCTTCCAGCCGCCTGTTGGATTCTTCCAGCCGGTGGTTTGCCTCTGTCAATGCCTGTTGCGCCTGTTTCAGTTTTCTTACCTGTCTCCAGATGATCCAGGCCAGTACCAGCAGGGTCAGCACCAGCACGGTAACAATGACCGCATACCTGATCAGCAGGCTTTTTTGTGCCTCAATACCATTGATCCTTTCTCCCTCTATCAATGGCAGAATGGAACTTGCCTGCACTTTACGTTGACGTGCACCATAAAATTCTGCATTGGCGACCGCACTTTCAATGCACATCACTGCATGCTGTATGTCCCCTTTCTTGTATAATAATTCAGCCAGGTGAAAAATAGCACCGTTCTCTTTGGTTGACGATTTGATATCTGCAACCGTCGCTTGTATCAGCAGGTCGATGGCCTTATCTATATTCCCGTTCTGCAAATAGAAGCCGCTTAAAGTGGAAGCCGTCAGCGCCAGTTGGTGATCACTCAATGAAGAGCTGTTCATTAACTGCTCCAGGAAAGTGGAAGCCTCTTTTGTTCTGTTTGCCTTAAAATACCTAAGCCCTTTGTAATAATTATACTCGAAAGATGACGGTGAGTAATACTTCAAGGCCGAATCAATGTATCTGCCTCCGGCAATATCATAGTCCACCGAATGATAATGATCATTGGCATACCCTGCCAGATCATAATAATAACGCCCCCATAAAGCATAATACTCTCCTTTCAGAGAATCCGGTACAGACCGTGTTGCCATAGAACTTAGCGAATCATAGGTTTCCTTATACAATCCGGCGGATAATAAAATAAAGCTGAGTTTCAGCCTCGCCGCCACCCGGTAACGATCATCCTGCATCTCCCTGCTGGTATTGACCAGGCGAACAGCATAGCCATACGCAGAATCATAATTGAAAAGCTTGTACGCTTCGTAAATCTTTTCCTGCCAGTTGAAGACAGAATACAGCGAGGTGCCGGAATCGCGAAGGGATTGTTTTAACCGGTCAATATTCCTGGTACTGGCACTGTCATAAGAAGCAGATTTACGCATAGTAGTCTGCAACTCAGTAAGCAAGCTATCATTATAAGCATACGCATCCTTTAGTACGATAACCAGTAAACAAAAACTGACGGCCCATTTTTTCATAAACAATAAACTTGTAATTCCAGCAGAATCTACAAATCTATCTAAATTTCAATACGGTCTGTTGTTATACTTATACTTTAACTACATTTAATATTGAACAAAAATGGATAACTTTAAGACCGCCCCCATATTAAACGTACATAAATATTTATATGGAAACCCAGAAATCCCGGAGACCCAGGATAAGCCGAATCCCTCTGCGTGGGCTTTCTTTGCAACGACGCCTTCCGCTGCTTATTTGTATCCTCCTGTTATGCACGCTTGTTGTGTTCAGCATCAGCTCTTATCTCACTGTAAAGAAAAGCTATCTGGAGTCGGGAAAAGAACGCCTGCGTTCATTAAGCGTTCAGCTCAGTGCCTTATTCGGCCAGTCCTTTCAGACCCTTCTGCAAAATTCCCGCTCAACGGCTAATCAGGAATCCATCCGGGCTTACCTGATCAAGGGCACGAGCGAAGACCGTTTGAATGCCCTGCAGGAAATGCAAAAACTCCGGCAGGATACCACTACAGTAAGTGCAACATTACTCGACAGTCAAAAAAAACCATTACTACATATTGTTAAGGAAGGTCTTAAAGAAAAACTGCCGGATGATCCGTCATTGCTTAATGGCTCCTTTTCCGATGCAGGCTTTATTGGCAATATTTACGGTGTCAACGATCTCATGTATTACCCCGTTGTTATTCCTGTAAAAGAAGGAAAAACAATTATTGGTTATCTGCAGCGTTGGCGAAGGCTTTTTGTATCGCAACAGGGTCTTTTGCAGTTATCACAGTTATTGGGCACAGGTGCCACTTTATATCTAGGTAATAAAGACGGCAGTTTATGGAGCAACATGATAAAACCCATCCCACCGCCTGCAGGCATTGCAGACAAGGGAACAAGTATTTTTGATTTCAATGGGAATAATGGCCCTGCCATTGCTGCTACTCAATCTATCCAGCACACACCCTGGCTGCTGATGATCAAATTCACGAGAGCTGATTTACTGGAAGCTCCAAACCGTTTCCTCAGATGGCTGGTGATTGCAGGGATGTTGCTCACAGCTATTGGAAGTTTTCTTGCGTGGATCATGAGCCGCAACCTCACACGGCCACTTAAAGATCTGACAGCCGCTTCTTCTGCGCTTGCCAGTGGAGATTATTCAGTAGCTGTGGCTGTGGAAAGAAGGGATGAAATGGGAAAACTGGCCAGGGCATTCAATGCGATGTCTGGCAAGATCCGCAAAGCACATGCTACATTGGAAAAACAGGTAGCGGAAACGGGTCATATGAACGAACAACTCCGTGACCTCTCTGCTCACCTGCAGAACATCCGCGAAGAAGAGCGGATGCATATTGCCCGTGAAATGCATGACGAATTAGGGCAGTTACTGACCGGCTTTAAAATGGATGTGATATCCGTAAAAAGAAAATTACCTGGCGACCTTGATCCCGGCATTTATAAAAAGCTGGAAACAATGGAAAGCAATACCAATGAAGCTATAAAATTTGTCCGCCGGCTTGCAGCCGAATTGCGTCCAAGCCTGCTGGATGATCTTGGCCTGGTGGCTGCGCTTGAATGGCATAGCCAGGAATTTGAGAACAGGTTCAATATCCGTATCGTCTTTCAAAGCCAGATAGCTGATCTTTCCGTTCCCCCGGTAATTGCTACAGGTATTTTCAGGATATTCCAGGAGTCATTGACCAATATTGCGCGGCATGCAAAAGCGCATGAAGTGAGAGCAACTTTAAGTGCCGCAAATGGGCTTCTGAAAATGGAGATCGCGGATGATGGCCGCGGGTTTGATACAACGGCGCAACGAAAAACCCTGGGCCTGCTGGGCATGAAAGAAAGAGCGATCATGATCGGCGGAGATCTGAGCATCCAGTCCACTCCGGGCAAAGGAACGACTGTTCTTATTACGGTACCAATTCCTGCAACGCAGCCATTGATACCAACAAAACAGTAAGGCTGGTCAGGATATTATCTGTCGTGCATGGAAAGATTCCAGCACCTGGTCCAGTACTTCTCCTACCCCATTCTCCTCATTCGATTTAGTAGCAAATCTCGCTACTTCTTTTACGGATGGATGTGCATTGCTCATCGCATAACTGTAATATGCCTGCTGCATCATTTCCACATCATTCAGATAATCACCAAAAGCCATGGTCTGCTCCGGTGAAATATTGAATTCCCGCTGCACCACCTGTAAAGCGCGTCCTTTATTGGCCAGTTGATGTGAAAGGTCGAGCCATATTTTGCCCGAGACTTTAACCTGCAATTCACCTTCGAGATGGCGGAATGCGGGATAACTGTTGATCTCGGACCCGTTAAGATCACAGATCGCGATCTTAAGGAATTCATCATCTTCCACTTTCAGCAGGTCTTCCACTATCATGCGGCGATCATAATACATTTCCACATTTTGCATAAATTCCGGAACAGTGCTTTCCACGTAAGCCTGCTTTTTGCCACATAATATTATATATACGCCAGGAACATTCCTGGCCATGGTAACAAGCATCTTAACTTTATCAGGAGGAAGTGACTGCACAAGAATATCCCGGCCTTTATATTGCACATGACTTCCATTCTCTGCAATAAAAACCATATCGTCGCCTGTGTCGCCAAATTTGTTTTGCAGGTTATACAACTGCCGGCCACTTGCCGGTGCAAACAAAATATGCTGTGCTTTTAATTTCCCGTATACTGTGTGAAAGTTATTATTCAATTCATGCCGGCTGTTAAGAAGAGTTCCATCCATATCCGCTGCTATCAGCCTGATCCCTGTAAAATTTGTCATAATGCAAAAATACACCAAACAGCCGGATCTCAGGCTGTTTGGCCCAAAGGCGGAGTTCCGCTGAAATCAATAAAGCCATGCGTTTCAGGATCGGCATTATCGTCTTTGGCATTTGCTGTGCTCCATAACAATTTGATCTTTCCTTCCATCAGTTTGCGGTACTTGTCGCTGAAGGTGAATACGCCATCCCTCAATGTAACCGTATGCCTGTCGAATGAGACGATCCTGTTCAATGCAACCAGTGTTGACCGGTTTACCCGGCAAAACTGATCAGCTGGCAGGATCGTTTCCAACTGTTTAATACTGAGAAAAGGAATATAAATACCATGATCTGTCACGATCTTCACATGATGATCAAGTGATAAAATGTAACGGATCTCACTGATAGCAATACGGACATATTTCTTTTTGAGGTGAATGAAAAAAAAGGATTGCATGGTTTAATGATTTTACAGGATAAGAAATGGGTAACCGGCAATAGGTTCAGGAAATTAAAAAACAGTGGGGCAATATCAGGCAGATAACCTGCTGCAGGCGAGCGCGAGCATCAGGCAAACGTAGCGGTTGCGTTGATCATTAAAATACTTATTGGGGTAGTCCGGGCGCATAAGTTCATGAAAAGATAATTCAGCAAAGCAGCATAAACAAGCAACAAATAGGCACCAGGCCCGGTCCCCGCCGTAAACAGGCGATCCGCGGACATGAAATCAATTCGGTTTATGAAGGGGGAAGTAGACACTCCCCCCGTTGCTTCGCATGAGAAAACGAAAAAACCAAGATGCTAAAACACTAAACTTTATCAGATTTCGGGCAAAATAATACAGGCCTTTTTGCAAAAACCTTTCACTGCATAAACCGGCAGGCCGGCAACGTGAACAGCCTTTAATAACTTTTTTAATAAAAAATTAGTAACAAAGAAGTTATTTTGTTGTCCTATATAAATCATCTTTAGCTAAATTTATTTCTTGTTAACCTGAGTAAGTACTTTAATGGACAAGCAGGATCGTATATGGCAGCTATATGCACGGAAAATGGCCAACGAAGCATCTGAGGAAGAATTGCAGGAGTTGGCCGACCTGATCAGGGACGATCCGTCTATGGATGTACAATTGCAACTGTTGACAGAATTCTGGAACAGCAGTCCTCCTATACGGTCAACCGAAAATGATGAGGCATTCAACCGGATCATCATGCAGGCGGAAGAGCCGGAAAACATTCCTCCCCGGGTCTTCAAACCAATAATTAAGACGGAGATACCCGAAACAAAGCCACGTATAACTCCCAGGTTACGTCCTTTCAATAAAGGCATTCTTCGCAACTATGCAGCAGTTGCCTGGCGCAACCTGGTGCGGAACAGAAGTTTTTCGATCATCAATATTACAGGACTGGCCCTGGGAATGGTGAGTGCAGTGGTGATCCTGTTGTGGATATTCCATGAATTGAGTGTTGACCAGTTCCATTCAAAAAAGGACCGGGTTTACCAGATCATGAGCCGGGGCTCATTCGACGGTAAAGTGGGAGTTTGGGAAACAACTCCCAAGCCATTGATGGCAACCCTGAAAAACGATTACCCGCAGGTAGAAACCGCTGCCCGCATCAATTGGGTAAGCGCATTTGTATTGCATGCAGGCAGCCAGCAATTGCAGGTGCCGGGCTTTTTTACAGATCCTGATTTTTTCAACATATTCGATTTTCCGCTGCTTAAAGGAGATCCTAAAACTGCCCTAAGCAATGAATACTCCATTGTTCTTACGGAGAAGATGGCAAAGGACCTGTTTGGCAATACAGATGTAATGGGACATACCCTCCGGATCGACAGCAGCGATTATTTTACCGTCACCGGTATAGCCAAAGACCTTCCTTCCAACACGAACTTTAGATTCAATTACCTCCTGCCCTGGAGCTATATGAAAAAAGTGGGATGGGAAGATACGCTTTGGCAAGCCAACAATGTGCAGACTTTTGCACTGCTAAAGCCAGGTGTTACCGAACAAACAGCCAATAAGCTTTTTGCCAATATCATCCGGAAGCATTCCGGGCTGGACAATGAGCTGTTTGTGCATCCCATGGCCAAATGGCATCTCTATTCCAATTTTGAGAACGGGGTAAGTTCAGGCGGAAATATTGAAATGGTACATCTCTTCAGCATCATTGCCGGCTTTATATTGCTGATCGCCTGTATTAATTATGTGAATATGAGCACGGCACGGAGCCAGAAAAGAGCGCGCGAGGTAGGTATACGGAAAGTGGTGGGCGCCGGCAGGGGTTCACTCATCACACAATTTCTTGGAGAGTCCATCCTGGTTGCTTTCCTGGCCGGGATCATAGCCCTGGGTCTGCTTCAGCCTGCACTGATCGGCTTCAATTCCCTTATCAGGCAGAAGCTTTCGGTACCATATGGCAGCCTCAGTTTCTGGCTTACTGCAATAGGGTTTATCTTATGCACCGGAGTGCTGGCAGGCATTTACCCCGCTTTTTATCTTTCTTCTTATGAACCGGTGCGCGTACTAAAAAGCAATTTCAAAAGGATAAAGATCTTTGTTACTCCCCGGAAATTACTCGTCACTCTTCAATTCTCCTTTGCTATCATCCTGATCATTTGCACCATTGTTATTTACCGGCAGATCAGGCACACGCAACAAAGGGATCCCGGTTATAATGGAGCCGGCCTTGCCTATATGTACATGAAGGGAGAAATGGAAAAGAATTATCCGCAGATAAGGGAAGAACTGGTAAAAAGTGGCGCTATCAGCAGCATCGCACGGTCAAGCTGCCCCATCACGGATGTATGGGCTGTATCCGATGCCTACCAATGGGAGGGCCAGCCTTCCGGCAAGCGTTCGATACTATTAAATTATACTGCAGATAAATACTATGCATCAACGGTAGGTCTGACACTGCTGCAGGGCCGTGATATCGATGTGTACACCTACCCTTCCGATTCTTCGGCAGTATTACTCAACCAGGCCGCAGTGAAACTGATGGGTTTTACCAATCCCATTGGTCAGCATATTAAGGAATATGACCGCGATCTTCATGTGGTAGGCGTGGTCAATAATTTTATTGCAAACAGGCCTTACCAGGCTTTTATGCCGGCCGCCATCCGTGGAGATACTAAACGTTTCGGTGCCATTTCATTCCGGCTCAATCGCGAAAATGAACGGGAAGATAATCTTGCTGCGATCGCCGCTGTGTTTAAAAAATACAATCCAGAATATCCTTTTGAGTGTTTTTTTGCTGATGATACCTATGCACTCAAATTCCGTTACGAAAAAAGATTAGCTACACTGGCAGCGCTTTTCGCAGGGCTTACTATCTCCATTTCCTGCCTGGGCCTGTTTGCCCTGGCAGCCTGTATGGCCGAAAGCCGCATAAAAGAAATAGGCGTACGCAAAGTGCTTGGAGCTTCGGTGACCAGGATCACCACGTTATTGTCAAAAGATTTTTTACCACCTGTGCTGCTGTCCATACTCATTGCTTCGCCGGTTGCCTGGTGGAGTATGCACCAATGGCTGCAGGGGTTTTCTTACCGCACATCTATCAGCTGGTGGGTGTTTGTATTTGCCGCCCTGCTGGTAATATTCATTGCTATTGCAACAGTAAGCTACCAGACGGTTAAGGCAGCTTTAGCAAACCCGGTGAAGAGCATCCGGACAGAATAACCTTCTTACCCCTGTTTTAATTGGAGAAAATAGTTCACGGCGATTCCGGTGACGATGGAAAAGCAAACACTGATCAACGAACCGATCAGTACATATTCTGTTTTCTGTTCCTGTTTTTCCTTTTCACTGAATCGCAGCAATCCTTTTGCGGTTATTAAAAGACCGATGGCGGCATATTGATTTTGCAGCAGGAAGATCAGGATCAAAGTGCGTTCCAGTATACCGATCCATTTGCCTGCATTGGCCAGGCCTGCAGCATCAGGCAGTTCTTCCCGCCATTTCCTGGTCATCTGATCAATAGCAATTCCTGAAGGGAAACTGAGAAACAGGAATGCCGTTGCAACCACCCAGAAAGAATAATTATCGCGGACACCTGCCAGGAAAGCGGTGATATCAGCCCACTCACAGAATGCGAAACAGAAGCAGGCAAGGAGAACCAGCAGGTGAAGCACCTGGTCAACCAGGAAATAAATGAATACAGCAGGGCGGTAGGATTTCCATCCATCGATAAGAATATGTGTAACTGAAATAGCCAGGGCAAAATACCAGTATTGCAGTCCCATAAAGATCCAGGCCAGTGCACCTGCTATTGCGCCGTGCAGGTAAAGGGAAGGAGCAGCAAAATGTTGCTGCTGCCTTTGCATTACCCAGCTTTTGGGTTGCAATACGAAATCAGCCAGCAAATGCGAAAGCACCAGTTTGATCAGCCAGGTAAGTGCAGGATTCATAAAGCCAATTGTTTAATGAAGTAATCAAATTTACTTAAAAGCTCTTGCAACCGGTGCCATTTTGCAGCCTGCGCCTGACGGTTGATGGTAGGCTGTGTTTTCTTTAGTTTTTTTGCTATCTGTTGTTGTGTATGGCCCGACAATAATTCAAACACGACCAATGCCTGCTTGGGGGTCATGGATCCAAATACATCATCTGCAAATGCTGATAACATCTCAAATATGTTGTTGAACAGGGCCTGTTCGGTTGTAATAACAAGAAGGTTGTTTTTGCTTTCCATGGTATCAAACGCACGGCCTGATAAGATGAAAGGGGTGCCTTTGGCTGAAGATAGCTGACGGACCGGCGAAGTTTGAACAGCAATGCCTATGCTTTGACGGATATCAAAGCTGACGCCAGGCTGTTCTATTTTCCGGGCAGCGCAACGGATTAAAAAAGCGATCCGCAGCGATGCTGAAGCATCTTTTATATATACCTGGAAGCTGTCCCCTCTGTATACTGAATAGGGATAGGCTTCCGCTATTTTTGCGACATCTTTATACAACCTGGCCTCCTCCTTTTTCTGCAAAAGAGTGGAGCGGACAAAATCGCCGGTAATAACAGCATTGAGCATGTCCAATAATTTATAGCTAAATTAAGCTATTTTTTCAAATTATAGTCAAAAATAGCTATA
The DNA here is from genome assembly GCA_001898405.1 of Sphingobacteriales bacterium 44-61. Taxonomy (GTDB): domain Bacteria; phylum Bacteroidota; class Bacteroidia; order Chitinophagales; family Chitinophagaceae; genus Terrimonas_A. Next base: position 59,715 of record MKTW01000011.1, on the reverse strand, counting down.
ATTATATATTATAGCATAAAATGGCTATAGATTGAAAAAACAAGAATTTATACTGGTCTGCCTTTCAATGTAGAATAGAATATAAACTATGGTTGGTGTTGTTCAAAAAAACAACTGGTGTCTGATCAAATATCAATCAGAAAATAATTACCTTTGCCCGGGGTTATCATGATATATTAAAGCAGTTAAACTTCCAGGTCCCCGGCAGGCTGAAGAATCTTATTACGGAATTGCTGCTGAGCCCTACGCTTCTTTCATTTTTCTCCTGTCTTATTGCTCACCATTAAGATCATCATCATGAAAACGGATTTCTCGGGCAGGGATATGGAAAGCTATACACTGGCTTTTCAGCAAGGGGACATGGAAGGAATAAAAACCTTTTTCACCGCCTGGTATGCCCCTTTATGCACTTACATTGATTCATTGATAAAGCATAAAGCTGTTTCAGAAGAAATAGCTTCCGAAGCATTTGTCAAAACATGGCATTACCGGCAGCAGTTTAGCTCAGCCAATGCCATCAGGGCTTATCTGTTCACCGTTGCCAAAAGGGACGCTTTCCGCTGGCAGCAGTGGCAACAAAAAAACAGGGCCATTTCCTTACCTGATCAATTACTGGCTGTCCAGGAGCCAGACCATCACACCTGTATGGTCAGGATCGAAACACTCCGGTTAATGCATAAAGCCATCAGGGAACTGCCGCCCCGTTGCCGGCAGATATTCCAGTTGCTGTATGTACAAGGCAAAAAAACAGGAGATGTAGCGAAAGAACTGGCCATATCACCCTGTACAGTCAGGGCACAAAAAGCAAGAGGCTTAAATCTATTGCGGCCCAGGCTGCTTTCTTTTTTTACTGATCGATAATAGACTGTCAGCTAAAAGAGTTTCCCCTTCCCGGAAGAAAGGGGAAACATTTACATGTAACGGTTAAAAAACTCCGGTTCATACCGTTTTTTAACCTTTTCACTTCATTTTATCCACTATCTGTCCAAATAGTATTGCAGGAATCAAAACACCGTTGTATTCTTGCACTGGTTTTTCATAGGATATTGGATTTTAAACGGGGCAGGATGTCTATCCAGCCCTTTTTTTATGTATATACATAAAGAAAGGGGGCGCCAAAAAGCGCCCCCTTTACTCTCAGTACTCACATTGTCATTACCGGTTAAAGATCAGCCGAACCGTTCCCACTTTGTTATTATTCTCATCATGAAGTGTTGCCATATATATGCCGGGTTGCAAATCGCCTTTCCGGTTCAATACTTCAGTTTGCTGATGTTCGAGAAGATTCACTTTTCTCATCTCCAGCAACACACCGGCCGTATTGTAAAGCCTCAGGATATAATTGCCTCTTTCATACCCCGTTAACCGGATATTGATCTGCTGGCGTGCAGGGTTAGGTGCTGCGGTTATCAAACCAGACAGTTTTTCACCGAATTGCACCAGCGCCGTATTGGAATAAGTGAATTTGGCATTATCATCCACCATACGCAGGCGATAATAATTACTGCCATAAGCCGGCCGTTCATCAAAGTAGGTATAGACATTCTTCTGTTCACCTTTGGTAAACACTACTGCGATAACAGAGAAGTTAATACCATCCGTGCTGCGTTCCAGCTCATATCTGTTCAGCTCAATCTCATCTGTGGTCGTCCATTCAAGTTTCACTTTGCTGTCTGCTTTTTCACCTTTGAAATTAAGGAGCGTAACAGGCAATGTACCTGATCCGCAAAGGTTACTGTTGAAAGTGTATGTTTTACCGATACCGTTGTTATCCGTTGTGAAGCCAAGCACGGTACTAACTGTATTACCAAGGTTCAATAGACCAACACCAAAATCAAGTGTATTGGCAGGGCCACCTACAATAGAGCGGATCAGCTGTGTAGCGCCGTTTGTCCGGCCTGCACCTGCAACGCTGTAACCCACGAGGGAAGTAGCGTTCGCACCAAGTAAAGGTGAAACAGTAGGGGTCACCGACCATACAGGCGTTGGCAAATAAGTGCCACCCGCCTGGCCCCGGTAAATATAGGCAGCACCACCTGTTACATTGGCTCCTATCAGGGGAACATTGGTAGATAAAGGTTCGCCGACAATAATATCAGCAAAACCATCACAATCCACGTCCATCGTGTTGTCAATGCTCGCGGCATACATTGCGGACAGATCGAGGATCTGACCTGATCCCTGCAACAGCGTAAGCAGGGAAGCTGAACGTGGTGAATTTAATGTCTGAATAGCAGCAATGGGAGTGCTGGGGTTGGTAGCACCGGTTTGTTTGGCAAACACACTCAATGTACCCGCTTTTAATTGCAGGCCTCCCACGATATTGCTCAGTACGCTTGACAAAGGTGCGCCGATCAGAATATTGCCATTCTTGGCACCGGCTACATCTTCCACACCGCGCACTGAATAACCAAAAAGATTGGCCGCATTGCTTAAAAGGCCGGAGGGATTAGCCTGCAATCTTGCAGCAGGCGATGTACTTACTCCTGTGGCAGCACCGTCGCCAGCAAAGACGTAAGCAGAGCCCCCCAGCACCTGGCCTGAAAGAAGATTGGACACGACGGAAGCCAGGCTAAGGCCACTGGTAAGTGAGCCCAGGTTAACTCCTGCAGGAGCACTTACCACTACATCACTGATCCCATCGCTTGTATAGTTACCGATACCATCCACACTATACCCGAATAGAAGCCCTTCGATCTGTCCGTTCAATAGAGGATTAAGTAAGGGGCCTGCTACCAGCCACAAGGCACCACCAAGCGGTAATGCTTCTACAAGACTCTGCACTGTAGCACCAAGGCCAAGCAGACTACCCGTGGGGGGCTCCAGTGAACGGATCGTTGTAAATGTATTGGCAGGATTACTCAGGTATACAAAAGCTCCCCCGGTCTTTATGTTGTTGGCCCCTGAAACTCTCGCATAGGTAGGCGCACCAGCAATGATCTCGCCTTTGCCGTCACCATTCATATCACCTGTTACAGCTACAGAAAAACCTAATAGCGCATTAAGCGTAATAGTTGCTGAAGTCAGCTCTGCAGTAGATAAACTCAGGCTAAGCGTATAACCAGGGAAAGCACTCGCAAGAGTTGATCCATCATAAAGATAGACCCGGCCTACCTGTCCGCTGATATTTGGTCCGCTGAAATTAAGTGTTATAGTTTCCAACGGAGCACCCACCACAATATCGGGTACATTATCACCGGTTACATCACCGGCTGATATACTGATCCCGAATAAACCACCGCCAATTCCTACACTGGGTTGCAATACATGATCAGGGGTAGCAGACAAACCAGTACTTGAACCATAATAAATGAATACTGCACCTACTCCCAGAAGGCCGCCGGTACCTGATACCACATCAGCCATCCCAGGTGCACCTACAGCTACATCATCGTAGCCATCACTATTAATATCCCCTATACCTGCAACGGTGTAACCATACAAGCTCTGGACCTGCAATTGAAGGGTGGTCAGTAAAGCAGGCAAAACACCGTCAGCAGAAGTTGTCCATTCAGGGGTCCTGTTGAGCGGGTCCACTGTTACAGGATAAACCGCATTTCTGTCGTCTACAACCAGTGAAAGTTGCTGACCTTTCTCATCCAGTTCCATATATGCGGGCAAAACCTGGTGCCGGGCATCCCATACTTTGAGATCGTCATAGGTCAGTTTTGTACGGTTTTCACCAGACTCACTTTCGTACACCAACTGTTGGCCATTTACAAGTTTTGCGCTTAAACGGGATTGGAGGGACATTTTTATTTTCAGGTGCCCCTCCCCTCCCGGATTTTCATGGATAATGAAATTTTGCCGCAAGCCATTGACGTCATTCTTGTACTCCACATCGGCAAAGCCAAAGTGTTGTACTAATGTGCTATTGCTTTTCTCAGTTTTCCTAGGGAAAGTAAATTTAAACGGGGTGCCGTTCCGTTCCACTGATTGCAATGTGAACGCAACATTCCAGTCAGCATCATCCGCTTTCAGCTTCATGGAACTGGCTGTGTAACCATTGGGCTGAATAAGGAATGCTGCACGGTTAGCCGGATTGACTACATGAAAAGTACGATTGTCCGATGAACGGAAATCATACTCGAAGTCTTTGATCCAGGCTGCCGCATCGGAATACCATCCATCTGTGGCACTTTCCGGTCGTAAAGGAGGTTTGGGGGAAATTTGTTGGGCTGTGGCTTGTAATAAGCTAAATAAAAAGGCAAGTGTTGCCGTGTAGAACTTTGCTTTCATATTCCAGGATTTAAGGTTAAAATGATGGCCTTTCGGAAAAGATGAAAGCACACAAGAGTAAACATAAGGGTAGCTGGCAACCCGGGTGATATTCCCATTGCTTTCTCTAATCAAAATATTGGATGGTAAAAAAAGACTGGTTTTCCTAGTGACAGGAATTTAATCTCGTTGATTAAATAATGAAGTTGATTGGATAGACATGCATTGTATCGTAAAAGTATTTTTCTGTTTTATCCTTTTATGCCTCTATCAGTTCAATCAATGCCCGGATGAGTCCAATTGTGGTTAATGGTTATATCGTAAGACAAAACACCTATTGATAAACTCTTAACTTGATGCTACTTTGGTATTGTAGTTACAACTCAATACCATTAAATCTTTTCCTGTGCACAAATTGTTAACCGCCTACCAAAAGTTGCGTGGTGCTTCCACACAACCTGATGCGGCAATTTTCTTTAAAGAGCTTGCACGCATTTTCAACACCGATCCTGTTAATAACACGATCATCCTGCCAGTGAACGAAGGAAGCGGGATCATTAAACTTACAGACACCAATAACGGCCTGCACGTAATGGCCTGGGACCTCCAGGTGAATGGAGTGAGGCAATTCAAAAAACTTCCCTTGCGCCCGGCAACCGGAAGATTCTTTACTATTATAGCATCATTAAGCCCAAAACATTTCCAGGTAAGAAAAAAAGAAGGGACTGTTCTTCCCGATATGATATTTATGGCAGGCGAACACCCGCTCTTTTATACTTTCCTGCCAGGTCACAAGATCAAAGCGCTCGTCATTAATATATCTGCCGAATGGGTGTTCCGGGAATTCAGAGATGCAGATCCTGATCTTTTATTCCAGGCTCACGATCTCTTTTATGATAAAAAACCTTTGCTGTTTACAGAAGAAGCTTCATTCACCATGCACCACAGCCTCGGAGACATGCAGGACCTGATGAGCAGGGAGCGGATCGACCCCTTCTACGCAAGGACCAAAACACTTTCCATCCTGCATGATATATTCAGACGTTTGCTAACCATCCAGTCGCATGATAATAAAGAAAGCAACATACAACTGCATGCAAAAATGCTTGCAGTAGAAAAAATACTGGATGAATATCTCGACAAGAATCTTCCTTCCATTAAAGAAATAGCCAAACAGGTTGCATTGAGCGAATCAACTTTGAAAAGGAACTTCAAGAAAGTATATGGTATCAGCATCTATGAATTTTACCTGAGAAAGAAAATGCAACTTGCCAGGCACCTGCTTGATCAGCAGCCGATCAGTGTTAAAGAAGTAGCTTATATGCTTGGCTACGAAAAAACCAGCAATTTTATAACCATGTTCAAAAAGCATTATGACTTCTCGCCGGGAGCACTGCGTAAAAAATTTTCTCTCGACTAATCCTGCCCAACCGAAGAAAAGGTGACATGCTGCAAATGTCTGCGCCAGCATACACACTAAAGGACAACGGAAAAATCACAGGAATGAAACTGGTTATCCTGTCATTCACAGCATGGCTGACAAGCCATTGTGCGGGTGCGCAACAGGTCAGGCTTTCTCTAACCGATGCCCCTTTCAGGCAATTCTTAAAACAGATTGAGCAACAAACTGACTATTCCTTTATCTGTACAAAAGAGCAGTTGCAATATTTACCTCCGGTCAGCATTAACGTGGTCAATAGGGACATGTTTGAGGTATTGAATGAACAACTGAACGGATCGCCTCTTGGTTATACAATAGATGATCATTTCATCATCCTTTTTATAAAAAAAGATACAGGCCGCAACACATCACGTGTTGTCAAAGGGCGGGTGATCAGCACGTCTGGCCAGGCAATGGCCGGGGCAACAGTACAGGTGAAAAACGAACCTTCAATTACAACAACAGATCAATACGGTGGTTTCTCCCTGTCCTATCACTCACTTAATGCTGTAATCCAGATCAGCGGGGCAGAAATAAGGCCGGTACTGTTTGCCATTAATGAGAGGCGATATCTGGAAATAAGCATTGATGAAGAAGTAAAAGAGCTGGATGAAACCATCATCATAGCTTATGGGCGCACAACCAGGAGGCTTGCCACGGGAAATATTAACAGGATCAGGAGCAAGGAACTGGCAAATCAACCGGCCGGCAATCTGCTCCCGGCATTGCAGGGTCGTGTGCCAGGATTATTGATCACCGCTACAAGTGGAGCGCCCGGTGCATCATTCACCACGCAGATAAGAGGACAGAATTCCATCAATCCGAATCCGCTTATCAATAATGGTATTGCCCCAAACGATAACCCATTGATCATTATCAATGGAGTACCCTTTGCACCACAGAATAATAATGTCAATCAATTCAGTTCGCTGGCTTCTCCAGGCAACCTGGAAATCTATCAAAATCCCAATGGAGGAATAAGTCCGTTCAGCAGCATCGATCCTGCAGATATCGAAAGTGTGGAAGTATTGAAGGATGGAGACATGACTGCCATTTATGGATCAAGGGCTGCGAATGGGATCATCCTGATCACTACCAGGCAACCAAAACCAGGAAAGACAGGGTTATTTATGGATATAAGTACGGGCTTAAACATTGCAACTTACCGCCCCGCGATGCTGAATACAAAAGGATATCTTGATTTAAGAAAAGAAGCGTTCGCAATGGACGGTCTTCAACCAGGTTCCCTCCCTGGCGGGATCAACTATGCACCAGACTTGCTGGTATTTGACAGCACAAGGTATACCAACTGGAATAAGTATTTTTTTCACGCTTCAGCGCCTGTCACAAATGTTCATTCCGGGTTGTCAGGAGGAAACAGCCGCCTGAGTTTTGTTTCCGGCATTGGCTACAGAAATGAATCATCCCTGCTGAAAGGTGATTTCTACAACAAACAGGTTTCCCTGAACAATTTCCTGAAATACAGGTCCATTAATCAGCGGCTGATAATGGAGGGCTCATTTTATTATACACTGGGGAATAATCGCTCTGCCAGCTCTCCGGTACTGCTGCAGACAGCAACTCTTCCGCCTAATTACCCGGTTTTATTAAATAAAGAAGGACTGGTAAACTGGAAGTATAAAGACATTGATCTGATAAACAATCCTGTTGGATTATTAAAGCAGCCATATGTTATCAAAACATATAACCTCATCTCCCATTTCAACCTAAGCTATGAAATCACTGCCGGCTTAAAGCTTCTCCTGAATGCAGGATATAGCGGTTACAAAACAAATGAGACAGCTTTATTTCCAGCCTCCTCCTTTCATCCTGACAGGGGAGAACGTGGTTATTTTAATTTGGGAAAAGAAGATTATCAGACAAAACTAATAGAACCTCAATGGGAATATAAGAAACTGCTGGGACATACTAATTTCACAGTGCTCGCCGGCGCAACGATACAGCAAAACAAGTTGAGCTTTGAAAGCAGCAGGTTTATGCTTGAACCCGCAGAACTTACTAAAAGCAGGGCAATATCCAATAATTATGATTACAAAAGTTTCTTTGGAAGATTCAACCTGCAACATGCAGGAAAATACCTTCTTAATCTTACAGCAAGAAGGGAAGGATCAAGCAGGTTCAGTCCGGGCAAGCGATTTGGAAATTTCTTCTCCATTGCAACAGGATGGGTTTTTTCTGATGAAAAAATCATCAGGCATTGGCTGCCCTGGATCAGTTTCGGCAAGCTCCGTTTGTCTTACGGGAATTCAGGCAATGACAATATCGGTTATTATCATTACCTGAACGCATGGTATTTCCTGCCCAATTATTTCAGCAATCAGGGTTTAACCAGTGGACCGTTAGCAGATGCAGGTTTTAGCTGGTCAACTACCCGCAAATCAGAAGCCGGGCTTGACCTGGGGTTTTTAAAAGACCGGGTATATATCGGTATCTCAAAATACAGGCATCAGTCATCAGATCAGCTAATAAGCCAGTTATCATTATCGCAGGCAGACACAGCAAGATATATTGCTAATTTTCCGGCTATTGTTCAAAACAATGGATGGGAGATAATGATTGAAGCAACTCCCGTCCATTCAAAAAACACAGGATGGAGGACAGCCTTGAATCTATCCATGCCTCAAAACAAGTTAAAATCTTTTCCTGGTATTGAAAACAGTTTATACTCGGGGCGGTATATTCCAGGTCAATCGCTGGGCACATTACCATTGATAAAATTTGCAGGCGTGAATGGGTCCTCAGGATTATATGCTTTCGATTTAAGTTCTCTTACATTAACGGATACATATCCCCGGTTTTATGGAGGCTTTCAAAATATGGTTTCTCATAAGAGATTCGAATTCGGGTTGTTTATTGAGTTCAGAAAGCAGAAAGGGGTCAATTACCTCCGGCAGATAAACTATTATCCCGCAGGCTTAGCAAGAAATCAACCAAGGGAAATGCCTGATCACTGGCAATATCCGGGACACTTATCGGATATGCAAAGATTAACAGTTCTCGAAAATTCGCCGGCAGCACTTACATCATACCTGTTCACCTTATCCGGTGCATCTTACAGTAATGCTTCCTATATCCGTTTTAGAAACTTCTTCTTTTCTTATTCTTTCAAAAAAGATAAGTTGAAAAGAACCGGGCTAAGGCAGCTTAAGGTTTATCTTCAAATGCAAAACATCTTTACACTTACTTCATTTAAACAAAGCGATCCGGAGATCCAAAGTTTTTATTCATATTCTTTACCAAGAACTGTTATTGCAGGCTTGCAACTCCAATTGTAAATATTGTCCGCCTCAGGCGAACCGTTGGCGGACAATATTAAATCAGAATGTTGGTCTTTTCTCACCTATCGCCACAGGGAAATACGAACCAGGCAACAATTTGTTATTAACTTTATCAACATCAGCAGGATCAAACCCAATTACACATTTATAAGTCCAGGGCCAAACCATGCAAACCCCGGTGGGTACTACATCAGCTTTGGAATGGAAATCTACCATCGTATTGCTAAACCCTGAGAGCATACCATAGCCTGGCTTTACTACAAACCAGTAAAGGTCAACAATCTTTTTTTTCGGCGGTGCCGTATATGCACTCAAACCAACAGCCATCAATAACGCTGTTACACCTAATAAATACTTTTTCATATAGAATCGTTTGGTTTAATTACGCCTACTCTGTTATACAGGTTTTCGGCTTTCCCTGTTATCCGCATTGGCCAATGCAGATGGATTTATTGCAATAAAGCGTTTGGACAGCAGCAGGCTGATAATGATCAGTGCTACTATGACCAGGTTTAACCAGAAATGTTGGGGCCACGATAACCAGGGCATAATTCCGTTGCAGGAACAGGGAAGTTGCTGAAAGCTCAGTAATACATAACCGATATAGCCGGTGTAGCCTGTCAGCAGGAAAAAAGAATAAAACAGGCCGGCCCTCCTGGTGCGTGGGAGCAGCAGAAGTAAAACAGCCAGCAGGTTCATGGCAGGGATCAGTACAGTAGCAGAAGCTGCATAAGACCCTATAACCGGCATTTGCCCTAATGTGAACCGGAATGTTTTAAAATTAAGCAGCTTGCTTAGTGAAGCATAGGCAAATAGAAAAATAAGCAAGGCTGCAATTAATTGAACAATTATTTTACGGGTTGATATTTTCATGGAATAAAAGGTGGAAGGTTAATGCATGGATTGCCTGATTGGCTGCATGAGCATATCCGGTGGCTCATGCAGTCATCAATTAGTTTCAGCAGTACAGATAGCTACTTTGGGAAAAAATTTAAATAAGAGGGAGTAGACACTCCCTCCGGGAACCACACTAAGTGGGAACGAAATATTGTGCGTGTATGACTATTCATAATTCATATTTCTTGTCTTTCAAAGAAACAAGTCGTCTTTATACATTACCAGTCCGGCCTTTTTTCGCAGCAGCACGCGCGTCTTTAGTCGAACTACTTTCCTGGTGCAGCATCACGGTGATTTTGCTTTCCAGTTCTTTACGGTATTTATCGCTGAAAGAGAATCTTACATCCTTCAACAAAACCTCATCTTTATCGAATGAAATGATCCGGTCAAGCGCAACAAGCGTACCCCTGTTTACCCGGGAAAAAGAATCGCCAGGAAGGATGGTCTCCAGTTGCTTCAAGCTCAAATGCGGAATGAATATCCCCTGGTCTGTGCAGATCTTCACATGATGAGCTATCGATAACACATAACGAATATCCTTTACATCGATACGTACAAATTTCTTTTTCAAATGAATAAAGAAAAAAGATTGCATAGAGATTTAGGTTGTTTGGTAAGGCTTGCCATTCGCATACAGAAATATTCATGCTAGCAGTTTTCTGTTTTAACAAGTCGGTTTTGTTCAAGACCAACTAAGCCCTGCCTTTATTTTTTTTATCACATAGCAAATCATTCCGTTCTCACTTAAGCTAAAATAACCATGCTATCAAGATGATCTGGATCACTAATCATGAATTGGTTGATTGACGGCATGGATAGGCACCAAAGCCTATCCTTCCTACATTTGCTGATCATGACGATCAAACCGCAATACCTGGAGATCAAAACCTCGCAGCTACCCGGCGCAGGACTTGGCCTGTTTACCAGGGTATTCATACCAAGCGGATCCCTCGTGATTGAATATAAAGGCGTAGTTACTACCTGGGAAGCAGTAAGAGATCAGATTCATAATGACTATATCTATTATCTCAGCAGCCGTCATGTAATCGATGCAGGACCTACCCCTAAAGCCCTCGCCAGGTATGCCAACGACGCAAAAGGAATAAAACAGGTGCCGGGGATAAACAACAATTGCATCTTCAAAAAACTGAATGGCCGCATTTATATTAAAGCCAGGGTAGATATCCTTCCCGGAAGCGAGCTCTTTGTGAGCTATGGAAAGCAGTACTGGGACACAGCAAGGAATAATGCAGAAATAGAAAAGAGAAGAAAAGAAGAAGAGGTCCGGGAAGCCGCCAGGCGCCAAGTCGAGGAAGAAGAAAAGGATAAGCATTAAATAGTTATCTTGCTACCCGCTGCTCCATGCAGAACTTATTTTCTTTCAAAATGAACGAAATGAAAAAACAATTCCTGGCGATTGCCTTTGCCTTCCTCCTGTTTTCCTGCACTGCCAAACAGAAAGCTGACCTGCTTGTTTTCAATGCCACTATTTATACCGTGGATTCTTCTTTTTCCACTGCCGAAGCAATGGTGATAAAAGATGGGATCGTGCTGGCAACAGGCAGCAAGGAAGATCTGGAGAAAAAATACAAAGCCAGCGAAACAACAGATGCCCAGGGCAAATTCATCTACCCTGGTTTCATTGACGCACATGCCCATTTCACGGGTTATGGAACAGGTCTGCTGACCGTTGACCTGACCGGTACTGAAAGTTGGGAAGACATACTCCATCGCGTCAGCGATTTTGCCAAAGACCTGCCCAAAGACCAATGGATCATCGGGCGCGGCTGGGACCAGAACGACTGGGACGTAAAAGAATTTCCCAGCAATGAAAAGCTGAATGAACTTTTCCCTGATCAGCCGGTATTGCTGACAAGGATTGACGGCCATGCTGCGGTCGCCAACCAAAAAGCACTCGATGTTGCCGGTGTCAAACCTGGTGATAAACTGACCGGTGGAGAAATAGAGATCAGCAAAGGAAAAATGACAGGCATACTGGTTGATAATGCCGTGGATATTGTGTCGGCCAAAGTCCCTGCCCCCAGCAGTGAACAATTCAAAGCTGCTTTGGAACAGGCAGAGCGCAATTGCTTCGCGGTCGGCCTTACTACGATCGATGATTGTGGCTTAGACTATAATACGGTTGATCAGATCAAAGCACTGCAAGACAATGGCGATCTTAAAATGCGTCTCTATGTGATGCTGAGCGATAAAAAAAGCAACTTTGATTATCTTGAAAAAAAAGGAATCATCCGTACCAGCCGCTTGCATGTAAGAGGCTTTAAAGTGTATGGCGATGGCGCACTCGGATCAAGAGGAGCCTGTCTGCTGCAGCCTTACAGCGATAAACCCGGACATTACGGTTTCCTGTTAAGCGAACCTGCACATTTTGATTCAGTGGCCAGCTGGATCGCCCAGCGTGATTTCCAGATGTGTACACATGCAATCGGCGATAGCGGCAACCGTACTATCCTGAACATCTACAATAAATACCTGCATGGCAAAAATGACCGGCGCTGGCGTATTGAACATGCACAGGTAGTGAACCCTGCAGATTTCGATCTCTTCGGCGCTTCCTCCATCGTTCCTTCTGTGCAGCCCACTCATGCCACTTCAGATATGTACTGGGCTGAAAAAAGATTGGGACCAGAAAGAGTAAAAGGCGCTTACGCATATAAACAATTACTACAGCAAAACGGCTGGCTTCCGCTTGGCACCGATTTTCCCGTGGAAGATATTTCTCCTTTTAAAACATTTTATGCAGCCGTAGTGCGCAAAGACGCCAAAGGCTGGCCGGAGAAAGGGTTCCAGACAGAGAATGCACTCAGCCGCCAGGAAGCCCTCCGCGGTATGACCATCTGGGCAGCACGGTCCAATTTCGAAGAAAATGAAAAAGGCAGCCTGGAAGCAGGTAAACTGGCCGATTTTATTATCCTCGATAAAGATATTATGAAAGCCGGCGAACAGGAACTGCTTCAGCTCCAGGTACTCAAAACCTATCTGGGTGGGGAAAAAGTGTACGAAAAGAGATGAACTCAACCCTCTACCTCCTCTCAGCTAATTTTTGTATGTTTGCCGGATGATTTGGAATGAAAACAGATCAGTCCGTATAGCCATTCTCGACCTGTATGAAGGACAAGCCAACCAGGGGATGCGTTGTATCCGCCAGATCATTAAAGACTGGGCGGAACAAAACGATCTCGATGTCCAATCCACCGAGTTTGATGTGCGCCTGAAAAACGAAGTTCCCGACACTTCTTACGATATCTATATTTCAAGCGGTGGCCCCGGAGATCCGCTCTCCAGCCGGTTTGACGACTGGGATATTGCCTGGTGCAAATGGGTAAAAGAGATCATGCGCTGGAACAGCAATCCCGACAACTCACAAAAAAAGCATATCTTCTTTATTTGCCATTCTTTCCAATTGGCCTGCCGCTATTTTAATGCAGGATTGGTTTGCAAAAGAAGGTCTACTGCTTTTGGCGTTTTCCCTGTACACATGCTGCCAGCCGGACATGAGGAGCCTGTGTTTGATGGACTCCGCGATCCTTTTTATGCAGTAGACAGCCGTGACTACCAGGTGATACAACCCAACCATGGCCTTTTGGAAGATATGGGCGGTGAAATATTATGCATTGAAAAGAGCAGGCCCCATGTTCCTTATGAAAGGGCTGTGATGGGGATCCGCTTTAATGAATACATGATCGGCACCCAGTTCCATCCTGAAGCAGATGCTCAAGGTATGAGCCTTCACCTGCAAACAGAAGAGCGGAAGAAAACAGTGATCGAAAATCATGGGGAGGAAAAACTGGCCAGCATGCTGGAGCAGTTGAACGACCCGGACAAGATCAGGTGGACATATGCCCATGTATTGCCGAATTTCCTGAACAATGCTATCGGTCAACTGGCAGGTGTAGGGTCCGGAATACCTGAAATGGCATAAGCCATTGCATTTTCTTTCAACCGGATTAAGTATCTTCCTCAAACAAAAGCAGGTGATACATGATACCAAGCATCCGTAAGCAATTCAACGAGAAGTTCACAACCGCTACATACGAAGCGTTCCTGAAAGAGTTACACAATGTTTATCCCGGCGCTATCGAATTCCGGGTGGCAGAAACGCCAGTTTTTATTCCCAATAGCTTCAAGGAAAAAATGCTGGATGCCTGTGAAAGCATTGTAGATATTATTACAGGCCCTTCATTTAAGAAAATAACTGACAAGGCCATTCCTCCTTCCCTGCATGTGCCCGGAGAAACAAGCCACTCCCAGTTCATCGCATTCGATTTTGGGATATGCATTAACAATGAAGGAGAGTATGAACCTCAACTGATCGAAATGCAAGGCTTCCCTACCCTGTTTGCTTACGAAGTATTGCTCGACGATGTGTGCAGGAATCATTTCCCTGTTCCCGAAGGCTTCTCTGCTTACATTGGCGGCCACACAAAAGAAACCTATCTGCAATTACTGAAAGAAATTATCGTAGGCGATCATTCTCCTGAAAATGTTATCCTGCTGGAGATATTCCCGCATCAGCAGAAAACCCGCGTTGATTTCTATTGTACAGAAAAATATTTAGGTATTCAGCCTGTTTGTGTTACCGAACTGATCAGGGAGGGGAAAAAATTGTTTTACCTGAGGGATGGTAAAAAAACAGCCGTTAAAAGAATATACAACCGGGTGATCTTTGATGATCTGCAACAACAATCACCCGAAGTGCAGGAGAAGGGAAAAATATTCTTTGAAGAACTGGATGTGGAATGGATCCCGCATCCTTCCTGGTTTTACCGGATCAGCAAGTTCACGCTTCCCTTTATCCGTCATCCTTATGTGCCGGCTACTTTTTTCCTGAATGAGATAAAACAACTACCGACAGACCTGGAGAACTATGTACTGAAGCCTCTGTTCTCTTTTGCCGGGCAGGGAGTGGTGATAGATGTGACCGCCAAAGATGTTGAGAGCATCAAGGACCCCGAGAACTGGATACTGCAACGCAAAGTGAAATATGCCGATGTGATCCGGACACCTGATGTACCTGCCAAAGCAGAGATCCGGATCTTCTATTTCTGGAAAGATGGAACAGCAAGGCCTGTGCCTGCCAATAACCTGGCCCGCTTAAGTAAAGGCAAGATGATCGGCGTACGTTATAATAAGGACAAAGAATGGGTGGGTGGAAGCTATTGCCTTTTTGAATCGAATAAATAAAACAGGAGTATGTCTCTCATAAAAGATATTAAACCAAAACCATTGGCACCGGGCCTTACAGGTTATTATGCCCATGGAGAAAGAATGACGCTTGGGCTGGTTGAGATCGAAGCAGGGAGCCAACTGGCAGAGCATAAGCATCCGCATGAACAGATCACTTATATCATAGAAGGGCGATTGGATATGATGATCGGGGGAAAGCCTTATTCCTTAACGGCGGGAATGGTCCATGTTATTCCTTCCGATACACTTCATTCTGCTATAGCAAAAACGGATTGTAAACTGATTGACGTGTTTAATCCGGTGAGGGAAGATTATAAACAATAGCTCATTTTTTATCAAGCAAAGCCCTGATCGGCGCAAGATCTCCATACGAGTAAGTGAGCACTTTTCCGGTTGGCCCGATCAATACATAAGTTGGTCGCCCTTCGATATGATAATTACTTAGTATGGCCGTATCTCCTTTCAGATTGGGATATGGGAGCTTGTTCGCCTGGATAATACCCGGCACTTTTTCCTGGTTTTCGGTACTCACCCCAATTATCTCAAGGCCCAGCTGATGATATCTCTGATAGAGGTCTTTCAGGTCAGGAAATGATACAATGCAGTGACCGCACCATGTTTCCCAGAAATCAAGCAACACATATTTTCCACGGAACTTTTTTAAACTGATCCTGTCGCCTCCATAGCTTTGATAACTGAAGTCCGGAGCCTGTTCGCCGATCAATATTTCCTCCGGAGAAATGGCTCTTTCAGCAGGACCATTGTATTCACGTTTCGCATAACCCGGGAAAGCAGCATGGGGAACAAGTTCATCGGAAACATCCTCATTGTTATTGCCAATATGGTCTATATCAAAAGTATCCGTCAGAGAAATACCGTTCCATTTCGTTACACGTTTCGTTGATTTCAGCATACAATTATCATCAAACTCGAGATACAATGTAGACTGTTGTCCGTATCGGTTAACAGGGTAGGTCAATATCAGTAAATAGCCGCTGCCTTTCCTGTTACCACTTAGTGCAGGCTTCCCCGCGTAAGGATAGTTGAGCAGCAGGTAATCTGTAATATTTTTCCTGCACAGTAGCGGGTGCAAGGCATTCAAAGCAGTCCGCGCTTTGGCAGGATTATTCGCAGTATTGGGATAAGCATACGGATCAAATAACAGCAGTTGCTTTTCCTTATGGCGCGCCTCCAGGCCTTTGCTCCCATCATAATAGTAATCATAACTGCCATTCTTATCATCCCCTCTTACATGAAAAAAATGGCCGAATATTGTATCATGCGGCTCATATTTCAGCCATACGCTGGCCGCAGACCGGAAAGCAGAATCTTCCTGCCCACTATTCACATACTCGCAGACCACATGAAAGTAAATCGTATTGACATTTGCCTGCATTCTATCAAACCGCTTCAACACCTCAGCAGCCTGGGAACTGTCGATAGACTGTGCAGTACTGATCAAACAGATTGCAGACAAAACAAGAACTGAATAAATCCGACCCATAGTATGTATTTGAATAATGATTACTCTTACCCAAAGCTAATTTTGCAGGATGCATTTGCCTTGTTTTTTAGCCCGGCACCCCCTATAATCCGACGAATCAGATAAGCTGCTGGTTCGTCGAAAATAATCGGGGGTTGATCGAAGAAAATTTTCCAGAAGATCTTTCATCCTCATTTTTAGCACCCAACACCATGCAGAAGAAAATATTGAGATGGCAGGAAACAATCTTCTTTATCATCTATCTGATACTGTTTCCCATGTTCACTGCACTGCAGTACAGCAGTGATTATGGAAAGGATACGTTTATCAACACCTTCACTTATCTTGGTATAAGCAAGATATTTGATCTTTTACCGTTTATTATTTTTTACAAAACGATTATCCCAAAATTTCTTTTTACCCGCAGATATCTCGCTTTCATTTTAGGTTTGATCGGATTTCTTGTTGCTTTTGATCTTTATCTTCACTTTGTAACTGACCTGGTTGTTTCAAAAATGTCTTTTCTCCCAAAAGGCGTAGCAAAGACTGCAGCAAACGCTTACCAGCAGCACAGGGTTCCGCGGCAAAGCATTCATTACACACTAATGAATCTGGCTGGAATTATCGGGCTGGCTTATTTTGTCAGAACAATTGAGAAAGAAAAACAGGTGCAGACATTGATAAAACAACAATGGAAGTTGGAACTGAACGCATTGCGGGATCAACTGCATCCTCATTTCTTTTTTAATACCCTGAATAATATCTATTCACTGGCCCTCCAAAATTCAGCATTCACAGCCCCGGTCACCTATAAACTGGCCACTATGATGCGCTATATGCTATATGAAACTTCTGTGCCAAAAGTCCTGCTTTCCAAAGACATTCAATTTATTGAAGACTATATTGAATTAGAACGCTTGCGACTCAATGATCATGTGCAGGTCAGCTTTGACCAGCAAGGAGAAGCTGAATATCTCGAAATCGAACCCTTCCTGTTGCTGCCATTTATTGAAAATGCATTTAAGCATGGGGCAGAGCATGAAGTTACCAATGGGTATATTACTGTCATTATCCTGATCGAAAACAAGGAGCTTTCCCTTCAGGTAAAGAACAGTAAGCCGGATGCAGGACAATCCGGGCGGGGCGAAGGCGTTGGCTTAAGCAACGTAAAAAAAAGACTGGAAATATTATACCCGGGCAAGTATCGATTGTATTTCAGTGAAACACATGACAGTTTCAGTATTTTTTTAAATGTATCTTTATCCTGATGCTCCGATGCCTGATAATTGATGATGAACCACTGGCAAGGCAGGTGGTGGAAAACTACATCCGGCGTACGCCAGGATTGGCCCACGCCGGTTCATGTTCCAATGCCATCGAGGGGTATAAATTCCTGGAGCGGCAGGCTGCCGATATTCTTTATCTTGATATACGAATGCCCCTGATAGATGGTTTGACATTTCTCCGGTCACTCAAAAGCCCTCCTGCCGTTGTTTTCACTACTGCATTTTCAACGCATGCTGTAGAAAGCTATGAGCTGAACGCCATTGATTATTTGGTAAAACCCTTTTCTTATGAACGCTTTTGCCAAAGTCTGGAAAAAGTAAGGAAACAAACTCCCGAGCCTAGCATACCTGTAGAAAAAACCTACCTGTTCATCAAGAAAGATAACCTCCTTCAGAAGGTCTTTTTCAACGAAATCATTTTTATGGAGGCCCGTAAAGATTATCTGAAAATTTATACTCCCAGCAAAGAGTACATCACGCATATGACCATGAAGTATATTCAAAGTATCCTTCCCGCCTCCTTTATCCGCATTCACCGCTCCTACATTATTGCAAAAGATAAAGTCACACGCATCAGCCGCACTTCAATAGAAATTTCCGGCAATCATCAGTTCCCAATCGGCGAAAGCTACCGTGAGGCGGTACAAAAAATTTTTAACGACGAGGTCTGATCAAATAAAAGCCAGCAACCTCTTAATACCGGTTACTGGCTTTGTATCATCTATGAACAGTTATTAGTCGGCAAATTTCTTTTTCAACTCCGCCAGCTTCGCCTGGAATGGGTTTGCCGGTGCTGCCGGTTTATTTCCAGGTTTAGAGGGCCTGTTTTCCTGGCGGCCACCTCCTCTCGAAGAAGACTGATCTGCTCCATCTTTCATGGATAAGGAAATCCTTTTACGTGCGGGGTCAACTTCCAGCACTGTTACCATCACTTTCTGCGTCAGTTTCACCGCTTCATTCGGATCGCTGATATAGCGGTTGCTGAGATGAGAGATATGAACCAGCCCATCCTGTTTTACACCTATATCCACAAAAGCACCGAAATTGGTAATATTCGTTACAATACCGGGGATTTTCATTCCTGGTTTCAGGTCTTCCATAGTGCTTACTCCTTCTGCAAAACGGAACTCTTCGATAGCAGCACGCGGGTCACGGCCAGGCTTTTCCAACTCCTTCAAAATGTCTTCAATAGTGAATTGCCCGATGGTCTCTGTCACAAATTCTGAAGCTTTCAATCCTTTGCGGAGACTTGCATTGCCGATCAGTTCAGGCACAGTGCTATCTGCCTTCTTCGCCATAGCTTCCACCACATGATAGCTTTCAGGGTGAACAGCTGAATTATCTAACGGATTGGCGGCTCCCGGCACACGAAGAAAGCCTGCGCACTGCTCAAACGCTTTCGGTCCAAGCATCGTCACTTTCTTCAACTCTTCACGGTTTTTGAATCCGCCATTCTTTGTTCTGTATTCAACAATATTCTTTGCTACCGTAGCACTTAAGCCAGACACATACATCAGCAGGTGTTTGCTTGCTGTGTTAAGGTCTACTCCCACAAAGTTCACACAGCTTTCCACTACCTGGTCCAGCGCTTCTTTTAAACGGTTCTGGTTCACATCATGCTGATATTGCCCAACACCAATGCTCTTGGCATCGATCTTTACCAGTTCGCTCAAAGGATCCAGCAAACGGCGTCCAATGCTGATCGCGCCTCTTACGGTTACATCCTGATCGGGAAATTCTTCCCTTGCCACTTCACTTGCGGAATAAATGGATGCACCGCTTTCGTTGACCATGAATACAGAGACCTGTTTTCCAAAGTCAATTCCCCTTGCCAGTTGTTCTGTTTCCTTACTGGCTGTACCGTTTCCATAACCGATGGCCTGTATATCATATCTGGCCACCAGTTCTTTTATGGTCAGCACTGCACCTTGCCAGTCATTCTGTGGGGCATGCGGATAGATAGCTGTATTGTACAGGAGATTACCATGCTCATCCAGGCAAACCAGTTTGCAACCAGTACGGAAACCCGGGTCCAGCGCCAGCACTCTTTTATGTCCCAGCGGCGATGCCAGCAATAACTGGCGGAGGTTTTCCGCAAATACGCGTATCGCTTCTTCATCAGCCTTGGTCTTGCTGCTCATACGGAATTCCGTCTCAATGGAAGGCTTCAGTAAGCGGCTGAAAGAATCTTCGATAGCCAGGCTTACCTGCTGGGCAACCGGTCCTGATGTTTTCAGGAAAGTCCTTTTTAAGGATTCGTTTGCTGTTTCCTTATCCACATCAATGTTCATGATAAGGAAGCCTTCCTTTTCTCCGCGGCGTATTGCCATGATGCGGTGAGAAGGACTATCAGCCAGTGGTTCTTTGAAATCGAAGTAATCACGGTATTTCTGCGCTTCTGCTTCTTCTTTTTTGGAAGTGAGCACGCGGGAAGAGAACACTGCCTCTTCTGTAAACAGTTTGCGGACAATATTACGTGCCTGTTCATTTTCAGAAACCCATTCTGCCATGATATCCCTGGCGCCCTGTAATGCTTCTTCTTTATCTTTTACCTGCTCATTGATATATTTAGCAGCTTCCTCTTCGACACTAATGCTTTCCTGGTCAAACAGCAATTTAGCCAGCGGCTCCAGCCCTTTTTCGATCGCCACTGAAGCTTTTGTTTTACGCTTGGGTTTATAAGGAAGATAAATATCTTCCAGTTCCGTAGCATTCACCGTGTCTTCTATGCGTTTCTTCAGTTCCGGCGTCATCTTTCCGGCATCTTCAATGGTCTTGATGACAGTTTCCTTTCGCTTCTCCAGTTCATTAAAATATTTGATCTGTTCAATCACATTGGCGATCGCCACTTCATCAAGGTTGCCGGTTGCTTCTTTACGGTAACGGGCAATAAAAGGGATGGTGGAACCGCCATCATGCAATTCCAGGATGTTCATCACGGGCTTAATGCCCAGGTTAAGCGTAGCAGATATATGCTGCAGGTATTTGATCTCCATATTGCAAAATTAGGGCAGCAAATGTAGGAGTGGTTTTTTGGAAAAAAAATTTGTTTGTTATATGCGGCAGCTTGGAGTTGATAGTTAATCTTCCATTGTCACGCCAGGCCTGGTATGATAAGTTTAAAGAATATAAGGTCCGGGGGCTCCCCTAATGTTGAGGAGACCCCGGATCTTAGTGAACTATAGTAGCAAGTGAGCTAAACCAGGTCCGGGGCGACAGCGGGAAGCTCTTTTGCTTATTGATCTATTCTTCTGATGTGTTTTTCAATTTCGCCATAACCGGGTACGGATTTTTCACGATGATCTTTTTCCCTGCCAGTTCATTTTTCCCCGTAATCTCTACCCAGCCATGATCTTTAATGCCTGTTTCCACTGCCTGTAACTGAAACATACCTTTTCCTGTTTCTTCCAGCACAAATTGTCCGTCGCCATAGCGCACTACCGCTTCTTCGGGAACAGCCGTTACCTCCGCTTCATTCACCCTGATGCTGGCATTCAGGAACATTCCCGGTAAAAGCTGCTTAGGTTGCTTCTCGAAATGACAATGAACCAATGCGCTCCTGTTATCATCCACATTCTTGGTAACCAGCAGCACTTCACATTCATATTCGGTTGCCGGATCGTCCACAAAAGTGACCATTACTTTCTGTTTGGGCTTGATCTTACCCAGGTCTTTCTCAAATACGGTAAGTGCCGCATGTATATCATCGGGGTTGATAAGCTCAAACAGCACATCTGAAGGATTTACATATTTCCCGATGTTGACATTCACTTTTGAAACAAAGCCATTGATAGGAGAATATACCGGCACACTGCGGGAGATATTCTGTTCGTTCAGGTTAGCCGGGTTGATGCCGATCAGCCTGAGTTTTTCATCATATCCTTTCACCAGCACTTTTTGCGCTGTAAAATCCGCTTGCGCCTGTTGATATATTTTATCGGCATTCACTTTGTTTTCATTCAGCATTTTCTGCCTCTCAAATTCTTTTTCGCTGTATTGAAGTTTTGCCCTGGCTACCAGGTAATCCTGCTGCAATTGGATCAATGCAGGATCTTCCATGATAGCTATCACTTCACCCCTGTTTACATGCGCACCGGGTAGCAGCTTTGTATTCTTTAAATAACCGCCGAGAGGAAAGCTGACAGACACAATATTCTGCGGCGGTACGTCCACCAGCCCGTTCACTTTTAATTCGCTGTTGAGCGGTCTTTTTTGCACCAGGCCGGTTTCAATACCAGCATTGGTAATCTGCTCTGGTGTAAGCGCCACTGTGTTTTCAGGCAGTGCAGCCGCCTTCTCTTCTGGCGTTTTTTCAGAACCGCAGGAGCTTGTCAGGCTCAGTATGATCAAGATAATTATATAACGCATAAAATTTTATTTTCCGGTTAAGTACTCCAGTTCAATAATCGTTTGATTGTATTGCCTGACGGCGTCAAGGTAATTCAATTGAATAGATACAGCATTATTCATAAGCGCCGTCCATTCCAGGTAGCTTATTTCACCATTCTGAAAACTCAGCCTCGAAGTGTTGATGATCAATTCTGCCTGCTGCAATCCTGTTTGCTCATAATATTGCAAAGCCAGTTCCTGCTTCTTGTATTCCTGTTGCAGTTGCTGGAGATTGCTTTGGATCGCCTGCTCCACTGAAGCCGTCGTGATCCTCGCAATATCTTCCTTTACCCTGCTGGCACGTATTCTCGCTTTAGCAGCAGAATTGAAAATAGGGATACCAACAGACAGGTTTACAATATGAAACCTTTTGCCGGCACCGTAATAGTGCTGGCTCACTCCATCAGAGCTTTGATACCCGATGATGGATTGATTGGCATAGCCCAGGGTGATATCAGGAGAAAGCCTTGCTTTTTCAGCAGCAGTTTGAGCCGCTGCCGTATTGATCTCAGAACGGGCATACTTCACTTGCGGATGTGTGGCAATAGCAGCAGAGTCGAACAACACTACCGGTGTCATTTTCAAAGAAGAATAAGCAGGCAATAATAAACTGTCTGTATTTATCAGCCATTGCAAACGCTGTTGCAATATCAGTATATCTGTTTCCAGTTGCCGGCGTTGCAGGTTTAATTGTTGTAATTGTGCATCAGCCGTTGTTTTCTCCAGGATATTCGATTCACCGGATTTCAAACGAAGTGCTGCTGATTGCTGGAAACGGCTGTAAACAGAGTCCAGTCTTTGCAACAGTTTTCTTCTCTCCTGCCAGTCCGCCAGTTGATAAAACACTTTTTTGATCTCCCTGTCCAGTTCAGCCTGTTTCCAATCAGCAAGCTGCTGTTGTGCAATCTCCTGCATATTGTATAATGCCTGTTGCCTTTGATAAACGACCGGCAGGCTGAACGACTGGTTGATGAAAAAACGTGTATCATTCTTTACGCTGTTAAGCCCACCATACTCGCCACCCACCTGCGTTTTGGAAGGATCAAATTTTCCTGTCTGCAATTGTTTCCAGTAAACAGACTCTTTTCTTGCAGCCTGTATATTCAGGTTGTTCGTATGGGCCTGCTCAAGCATTTGCTGCAATGGCATGCGTTCCTGTGCGTTGGCATACTGGGAGTAAACCAGTAATAAGATCAATGCAGCAGGCGCGGCAGGCGATCTTCTTTTTCGTTTACGCTCCAGCCATTGATATAAAACCGGCAACACCACCAGTGTCAAAAATGTTGCAGTGATCAGGCCTCCGATCACTACAGTGGCCAATGGCCGCTGCACTTCGGCGCCCGCGCTTTTGCTGAGAGCCATTGGCAGAAAACCAAGTGAGGCCACAGCAGCCGTCATCAACACAGGCCTTAAACGTATCTGCGTTCCTTCCATAATAATAAATTTAACATCTTTCAAACCCTGTTTCTTCAGGCGGTTGAATTCAGCGATCAGCACAATGCCATTCAACACTGCCACGCCAAACAAAGCGATAAAACCAATCCCTGCTGATATACTGAAAGGCATTCCTCTCATCCATAATGCAAGCACTCCTCCTATCGCAGACAATGGAATGGCAGAAAATATCAGCACGCCGTATTTCAAAGAGCCAAAAGCGAAATAGAGCATTAAAAGGATCAGCAGCAATGCAGCAGGCACAGCAATGGACAAACGCTGTTTTGCTTCCATGAGATTCTCAAACTGTCCCCCATATTTCACATAATAGCCTGAAGAGAACTTCAATTGCTGGTTCACTTTGGCGCTCAATTCATCTACCACCGATTCCACATCGCGGCCCCTTACATTGAAACCAACAATAATGCGGCGTTGTGCATTTTCTCTTTGCACCTGGTTAGGGCCTTGCTTTATTTCAACAGTTGCTACCTGGTAAAGAGGCACCTGCAGCCCTGTTGGCGTAGGGATCAGCAATTGCTGCACATCGTTGATATCCTTTCTTGATTCATCCTGAAGACGCACTACCAGGTCATAGCGGCGCTCATTCTCATAAATGAGCCCTGCTGATTCACCTGCAAAAGCTGTGCGAACCACCTGGTTCACATCCGCTATATCCAGTTGATAATGCGCCATGGCATCGCGGTTATAATTGATAACGATCTGCGGCAGGCCTGTTACCGTTTCAATATAGATGTCTGCAGCGCCCTTTACGGTGCCGACCAACTTACCTATCCGGTCTGCATAAGCAGAGAGGCTGTCGAGGTTTTCACCAAAAATCTTGCAAACAATATCCTGGCGTGCACCGGAGATCAGCTCATTGAAACGCATTTGTACAGGAAACTGGAAGCCGGCTGTAAGCCCCGGCACTTCTTCCAGCGCTTTACTCATTTTATTTGCCAGCTCATCAAAAGAAGATGCCGAAACCCAGTCAGCACGCGGCTTTAGCGTAATCATGATATCCGTCATTTCCAGCGGCATCGGATCAGTAGGTATTTCGCTCGAGCCTATACGCGTAACGATCTTTTCCACTTCAGGGAAACGGTTTTGCAAAATAGATACCGCTTTCTGTGTGGTATGGATGGTCTCCGTTAATGAGCTCCCTGTAAGCAGCCTTGCATCCACGGCGAAATCACCTTCTTCCAGTTCAGGAATGAATTCACCACCCAGGCGACTCATGAGCCAGAAAGCCATTGTAAATAATAGCACCGATATGCTTACCACTGTTTTCGGAAAAGCCAGTGCTTTTTGCAGCAGGCGCCTGTACCATCGCTGCAATGCATTCATCATTTTATCAGCCCAGGTATCTTTATGGCTGATCTTTTTACTCAGTACCAGTGAAGACATCATCGGAACATAAGTAAGAGACAGCAGGAAGGCACCGATCAATGCAAAAGAAACCGTTTGAGCCATAGGGCCAAACATCTTTCCTTCAATGCCTGTGAGTGTAAGAATGGGTAAATAAACGATCAGGATAATGATCTGGCCAAATACTGCCGAGTTCATCATTTTACCGGCGGCGCTCTCTACTTCATCATTCAATTGAGCCGGAGTGAGGCTCGTCAGTGTTGAAAAACGTTTATCATGTACCATCCGATGCAACACTGCTTCCACAATAATAACAGCGCCATCAACGATCAACCCGAAGTCAAGGGCGCCGAGGCTCATCAGGTTGCCCGAAACACCAAACAGGTTCATCATGCTGACGGCAAACAGCATGGCAAGAGGTATAACTGAAGCCACGATCAGCCCTGCCCTGAGATTGCCGAGGAAAAGCACCAACACAAAAACAACGATCAGTGCTCCTTCCAGCAGGTTTTTCTTTACCGTACCGATCGCATTATCCACCATTTTTGTACGATCGTAAAATGTTTCCAGCACCACGCCTTCCGGCAATGTTTTCTTTATCTCATTGATCCTTGCTTTCACATTTTCGATAACGGCAGAAGCATTAGCGCCTTTCAGCATCAGCACAACAGCACCGGCCACTTCTCCCTGGTCTTTATAGGTCATGGCACCATAGCGGATAGCATGTCCTATTCTTACTTCAGCCACATCTCTCAGGTAAACAGGAATGCCTGTATCTGTATGCCGGATGACTATTTTTTCAAGATCACCCGTAGTAGCAGCCAGGCCTTCCGTACGGATGAATAAAGCGGTCGGGCCTTTTTCAATATAAGCGCCGCCGGAGTTCTGGTTATTTTTTTCCAGTGCGTTGAACACATCCGCAATGGTCACTTTCATACTCTTCAGCCGGTCTGGCTGTACGGCTATTTCATATTGTTTCAGATAGCCGCCAAAACTGCTGACATCAGCCACACCACGAGTGCCCAGCAGCTGACGCCTTACGATCCAGTCCTGCATGGAACGCAATTCAGTCAGATCATACTTGCTTTCATATCCTTTTGCTGGCCTTAACACATACTGGTATATTTCACCAAGCCCTGTAGTGGCCGGCCCCAATTCCGGGTTACCTGCGCTGGCAGGTATTTCCGTTCTTACCTGTCCAAGCCGCTCGCTGACCTGCTGGCGGGCCCAGTAGATATCTGTTTCATCAGAAAATACAACGGTAACCACTGAAAGACCGAAGCGGGAAATGGAACGCATTTCCTTTATGCCGGGTATATTGGCATTGGCCTGTTCCAATGGAAAAGTGATCAGCCGCTCCACTTCCGGTGCGGCGAGTGAGGGAGATACAGTGATTATCTGTACCTGGTTGCTCGTAATATCAGGCAATGCATCAATCGGAAGCTGCCTGAGGTTTATTGCTCCCCATACCACCAGGGCAAGGGTGAATAAACCTATGATAAGCTTATTCCTTACGGAAAAGCGAATAATAGAATTTAACATGCAAAAAAAATTGTGCCTGTGAAGAATAGATGTCTATATGTTATCAGGCACGGCGGGGAGGCTGGAAAATATCGAAAGAGGAGAATTGAGGTTTCCTGATCTCATTATAACTATAAAATTCCGCTGACAATATTGCCGGCGGCTCGATCATAAAGGAAGGAGGTGCAAATGAGCAAACTGCAGAGCCGAGCAGGGTATGGCAACCCACATCACGGAAGGGAAGCTGTTGGTCCTGCATAAAATCGTCGTCCACAATAACAGGCCCCATATAATGCATGTTTAAAAACTGCGAAAAGCTCAGTTCGGGATCAGCCTGGCGATGAACGTTGAAATGCTCTATCAGGAAAGGTATGCGCATTAACTGGTGAAACTCTGCAAAAGCGAGCATATAAACAGAAATAAAGAGTATACCAGCGAGGCGTTTCACGAGACGAATATAGGAAAAAGAGCGGAAGTGGGGGTTATTATTCGTTGGCCGACAGTCAACCCACAATAGTCCACAATCAACGCACCGTATACCTGACTCCTCCGAACACCCTTATTCCCTGGTTGGGTGCATACACATAGGAAGGGTCAAAGCTCAATGCATAGGGATTTTCTGCTGTGGGCAGGATATTACCTCCTGCATCATACACCAGTTGCTTATCGAAAGGATCATGCGACCGGGCAATGATAAAAGGCGTGCTTTGAGCAGGCGTCCAGTTGAGCAGGTTCTTGATGCCTGCAAATATTTCCAGCCTGCTATTCACCAGCTTGGTGCATTGAATATTCTGAATGCTCCATACGGGCGAATTGGCCGGGCGCGGATCCTTGTCAGACAATAAAGGCAATCGCATGGGGCCGTAGATATTGCCGGTATAGTCGAGTGTAATGCCTGCAGCAGGAAAACTATAGCTGATAGACCATGTGCCGCTCCATTTTTCCGTTAACACAGGGCGGGTGGTAATAGTATGACCGCCTGCATCTTTTTCTGTTTTATTTACGTTTTGCACAGTTGCACCCAGCAGGCTTTTAAACCGGTGGCCTTTGTTCAATTCCATGTTAAGTGTAACCCCTTTGGATGCAGCATGCCCTTGCAGGTTGCGGTAAACGATCAGGTTAGGATCTGTATCATAATCAGCAATGATCTGGTTGGTAAAATAAGAATACCAGGCAGAGGCATCCAGGTTGAGTGAAAGATTGTCCCAGCGGAAGTTGTGCGTATAGTTCAGGTTGACATTATAACTTCTTTCCGGCTTTAATGATTCAAGGATCTTAACAGCCCGTGCACCCGTAAGCGCTGCATGATCTTCTGTAAACAAGCTGACTACCCTGAAACCTGTTCCTGCATTCAGCCGGAACACCTGCTGATCTTTCAACGACCATTTCCATGCAAGCCGGGGTGTGATGATCCCTCCATGTGCAGGATGATGATCATAACGAAGCCCCAACAGCAAAAGATGATGTGCATCCAGTTTCCATTCATCCTGTATGAACAACCCGGGGATCAGGTATTTCTCCGGTTCATTTTTTCCGCTTAACGTATCTGTTGTTGCAGTTGAATTATCATCATAATAATTATAGCGCAATGCAGCACCGGTAAGGAGGCTATGCGAGGCGCCGGCTTTATGGTCCCAGGTAAGCTGGCCGAAAGCGATCCGCTGATTACCCATATAAGGAGTAGTGCCGTAATAAGAATTCTGCCGGTGGCTGGTAGCGGAGAAAGAAAGGAATATTTTTTCCTGTAGCGGCAATTGATAATTACCCATCAGTTCCCAGCGGTTGGTATAAATACTTTCACCATAAAGACTGTCGCCGCCGCGGAATGATTTGTTCCAGCGCATATCACCACCCCATCTGTCTTCATAAAAATAACGTGCTGCCAGTGAGGCGACTCGGTTATGTTTACGGGTAAGGCTGAGTTTATTAAAGATGGATATGCGGTGTTGAAGCGTTACATCGGTAAACAGATCACCGTTCTTATCAACCGGATGCTGGTAATTGTAATAATCAACACCCAGCAGGGATTTGATATTCTTACCGAGTTTTAGCGTAGTGCCCATATCAATATTATATTCCTGCCAACTGGTGGCCATCATATTGGCAGTGAATACCGGAGCTTTATCCGGCGATTTGGTGATGATATTGATAAGACCTCCGATCGCTTCCGAGCCATACAAACCGGAAGCAGGGCCTTTTACAATTTCAACTCTTTCGATCAGCTGGGTGGGTATGCCAAATAATCCATACACGGAAGCAAGACTACTCACAATAGGCATTCCATCAATAGTGACCATGGTGTAAGGCCCTTCCAGCCCATTGATATGGATGTCGCCGGTGTTGCATACGCTGCAGTTAAGCTGTGGTCTTACTCCATTCACATTCTGCAGCGATTCAAAAATGCTGGGAGCAGGGTTCTTCCTGAAAAACTGTGGTGTATATACTTCCACTGCCACAGGGCTTTCCAGTCTTTTCACAGGCTTCATTGTGCCGGTGACCACGATAGCGTCCAGTTCCCGGTGATCAGGAACAAGTAAGATCAGCAAAGATCTTTTTTCATTGATATGTACCAACTGGGTAAAATAACCGGTGGCAGACACTTTCAGTGTAAGCCCATGTTGCGGGTCTACCACAAATTTTCCTTCCTTATCTGTAACGATGGCTGATGAATCTTCCATCCGGACAGTGGCGCCGGCAAGAGGCTCACGGGTTTGAGCATCCAATACCTGGCCGCTAACGGTAGGCTGCGCAAGGGAGGGAAGACCCAATGATACTATTATTAAAAGCAGGGTTATCTGTTTCATTATTACATTTGTCTAAATATATTTTTAGGCATGCCTAAAAATATATTTAGACAAATATAATAAAAAAAAGCCTGTCAGTTCCCCGACAGGCCAAAAAAAATTCTGAGCGGTTCAGCTATTATTATTGAAGCACGGGCCTCAATTGCAGATATACCTGGAAACCAACAGGTAAATTCCCATACACCGGCTTCAATCCTGAAGCCGGGAAATTGAGTGTGACCTGCGTTCCTGCAGCAAGGTCTACCACTTTGCTTTTCCAGATACCGCGGTTATAGCCTGCGGTGAATACATGCACATCAAAGGTTTTATGGCCTAACTGATCTTCGAGTGCCAGTTCTTCGGTTGACTTCTGCACCCATTCATAGCGGCTGTATAAAGCATTCCGGCCAAACCGGTAGTTCTCTTCCAGCAGCAGGGAATGTTCTTTATGCCCTTCTCCTTTATTATTAAATCCCCAGATAAGCGCCGCATTCAGGTCTTTTGCCTTCCCGGTCTTTTTTGCATACAGTACAGAAGCAGTTGTGCGCGTAACATCTACACCAGGTTCCAGCAATTCGGGTTCATTAATGAATCCCTGTGAAAACTGCAGAGCCCAGTTGGGAGATGGATTATAGGATAACCGGTAACTGTAACTATCAAACCTTGCTTTATCAAATCCATACCTTTCTTCATCTGGTTCACGCCCTGTAAAAATGGAGCCTTCCAGTTTGAATTGTTTATACCGGAATCCCAATGTTCCCACGCCAAAAGTGATATGGGTAGCATCCTGCCAGTGGTGCCCGAGCGGTGCATCAGGATTATTCATCGCTGATACCCGGTGCATAAAAGCAGGGGCGCTTATAGCAGGCTCGCCAGGATAGCCGAAATAGGCAAATACATCCGTATGCTTGTTGATCGCATAGCTGTATCCAACACTCAGTTCTGCAAACAGATCATGCGGGTGTTGCCGGTTAACCAGCGGGTTCCCCTTATATGTTTCTCCTGACTGGAACAACAATGGGTATCCATTACCGCCTTCGGTAAGCCTGTCTAAACTGATCATGGCTTTTGCTGAAAAAAGGCCCTTCTTTCCTACCCTTCTGTTCATCATCACCATAAACCAGTTGGGTGCATCAAATTTGTCAGCACCTATGCCTTTATTAAAAACATTTGTATTCGTGTATCGGAGAAATACACTGCCGTGGAACATCCACATTGTCTTCTTGCCAGTCATATACATATACATCGGCGTTTCATCGGGCAGCCAGGACGTACCGGAGCCGTTGCGGCTCATGGGCAGGTTTAGGGAGTATGCATGTGACATGGGATGCCCCATTCCCTGATCATGTTCCATAGCATGCTCATGCTCCATTTTATTCTTTCCGGGAATGGTATCTTTCTTCTCCTGCATGTTCTGCATCTTATGATGCTCGTGCTGCGCTGAAGATCGAGTGACAAATGCACCGATCAATAACAGTAATAAAAAAAGCTTTCTCATTGACAACATTTTTTCTTACGAATAATGACGCAACAAATTTCCTGCCTTTATAAAGGTGGGTTGTTATATAATTGGAAGAAAGATTTATAAAAAAACGGAAGCCGGCAGCCTGTTCCAGGTCACCGGCTTCCGGCTAAAGATCATTGACCTTATCAAGGGGAGGCCTGTAATGCTCCTTGAACTGGCTCGGCGTAAAACCTGTCACTTTTTTGAACTGGCCTGATAAATGAGCCACACTGCTGTAACCAAGTTTGAATGCTATCTCGCTGACAGTGTATTTGTCATACACCAGCCATTCCTTTACTTTTTCGATCTTTTGAAGAATAAAGAATTGTTCGATCGTAGTATTCTCTACAGAAGAAAAAAGCTGGCTCAGGTAGTGATAATCTTTCAGCAGAGCGGAGGAAAGGTATGCCGACAGGTTATCTTTCATTTCATCCAGCTCGCCCGACTGCACCAATTGGATGATCTTTTGCCTGATCTGCTCCACCAGTTTTATTTTCTGGTTGTCCATCCATTCAAAACCTTCTGCCTGCAGGGCTTCTTTCAAATGTTGTATCTGCTGAGTTGTAAGATCATTGAGGGTAGTGACCACACCCAACCGGATTTCTTTGACAGGAATGCAAGCCAGGTGAAAGATCTGCTTCACCGCACTTGTACAACGGTCACACACCATATTCCGGATATACACTTCCATATTATTTCCTCTTCTTCTTCAAAGCATTTAAAAAAGTACGTTCCAGACTGATCAGCCAGCTATCTTTTGTCATCCGCTGCATATCGCCGCCCAGTTGGAAACGATATCCCAGGTTCAGCTTTGTATTGCTGTTAAAGATCAGTTGCACGGCCGGTGCGAGGTCGATATAATAGGCTTTCCTGTCGAGCGATTGCTGCGCCAGCAACTCCGTATACAGGTTAAGATTTGTTTGCCTGTAATCCGTGTAGTGAAAAGGCAGCAACAAATATCCTGCAGACAGTGAATAGTTCATCGCCTGGTATATTCTTGAGGGAGTATAAATTGTTTTGTCATTCCGCGAACCATCGAGTGATTGCAGATGGCTCACTGTAGCGGAAACTGCCAGCTTATTCCACAATTGCGTGGCAATAATTCCCAATTGTGCACCGCTCTTGTCTCCCTGAAAGCTCAGTTCATCAAAATGAAAAGGGCTGCGGCTGTAAGCTGCTTCTCCAAACACGGCCATCCGGAAATGCGAATGCAGATCATCGCTTGAAAGAAACCTGTATTTCGCATACAGGTAAACTGATTCCCACCGGAAATTATTCGTATGCATGTCTGCAAAAGTGGCGCCTGCATGCACCATCCAATTCTTATTAAGCCCAAACATGACCTCCGGTGTATAGCGCTGCATAAACCTGTTGGAAGGCGCTTTTTTACCGATATAGTTAGCACTTAATTTAGCACTGATGGAGCGGGCTGGCATATTGGAAGCCGGCTCTGTGTATACATATAATTCCTGGGCGTCCGCGGCAAAAGAATGCAGGAACAGGAATGCAAATAAAATCTGTTTCATCATTGTTGTTCTTTGAAACGCAATCCTCCTGTAAGCCTATTCTGCCAAAAGCCGGGTGATCTCTTTATCCAACTCTTTCCCTTCAATGTTGATCGCCACCACATCTCCTTTTTTGTTGATCAAAAAAGTAGTAGGCAAAGCACTGATATTCCAGCGGCGGGCAGACTCTGCTCCCCATACAGTCGGTTCATTTACCTGCAGCCAACTGATCTTATCCTGCCGGATCGCTTTTTCCCAATCTGCTTTTTCATCATCCAGGGATACGCTGTAGATCTCAAATCCTTTCGTTTTATATTTATCATACAGCTTTACCAGCTTTCTATTGGCACTGCGGCAAGGCATGCACCAACTGGCCCAGAAATCGAGCAGGATCACTTTTCCTTTTAAAGAAGAAAGAGATATTTTATCACCCTTTACCGTAGGCAATTCTATTTGCAAACGTGGGTCTGCAATATTGGCCACCTGCGCCCGGCCCACAGTAACCATGCACAGCAAGGCCAGGACCGGAAGGATTGATCTCATCATAGTTAATAATATTTATAGGGTACGGGACCTGGATCAAATCGTCACATGGTAAATCCTCGCATCTTCTTTTACACCTTCCTTCACGCAACATGATGCGGCCTTACCTGTTTGCAGGCAACTCATCTTTGTAGCGCCGCTGATCTTTTTGAACTGTTTGGCGGTTACAAAGTTTTTGTCGACCACAGTAAGGGTTTGCTCCCCATCCAGCATATTTGATTTTATATCCAGGAAATGAAATACGGCATCTCCTATTTCTACATGCTTGTCGTTGCCGATCGCTACATGATTGAACTGACCGGTTACTTTCAAGCCGCCTACGGAGAAACCTGCATCTTCCACTGCCTTACGGATGGCATCGATGCTGACGGGTGTGTTTTCTTTAAATACAATATTAAAAGCAGAATTCTTAATGTCTGACCGCACGGAAGCCACAAAAGGCACTTCCTCCAATGCTTTATTGATCGCATTGCTGCACATGGCACAGGTAAGGCCTGTAGCCTGCAGGGTGGCTTTGCTGAACTGAGCAGTTGCACCCAGGGTCATGAATCCTGCTATCAATAGAATCAATAGCTTCTTCATACCAATAATTATTTAGACATTAAAAGATTAATGAGCTTCGCTGCAGCAGGATTTTGCTTCGCCTTCTTTAGCTACTTTACCTTCTCCTTCTTTGCTGCAACAATCTGCTTTTTCTTTCTTAGCGGCTGCGGAAGGCTGTTCTTCTTTCTTTACCCTATCATATTTGCAGCAGGCATGCAGCTTGTCGTAAGCTTCATCTGCGGCTTTGAAATCGCGCGTATCATATCCTACAGCAGCAATGCTCTGCTGGATCTTAGCGGCGTTGGTAGAAGAACTGTTGTATTTAACGGTGAGGATTTTAGACTCGGTATCCCAATCGGCAGAAGCAGCGCCGGCTTTTTTAGCAGCTTTCTCAATATTGTTTTTGCACATACCGCAATTGCCTGATACAGGAATGGTATCTGTTTTGGACTGGGCAAAAGAAGCTGTAGAGAATGCAATGCAGAGAGCGATTATTGAAAATATTTTAAACGTTTTCATTGTTTTAATTTTAATGAATGGAATTAAAAAATAAGTATTTGAAGACAGTGTTAGCGTGTATTAAACAGCCCTGTCTCAAATCCTGAAAACGCAATTTTGCAAATAAGTCTCCTGCCCTTTCAATAAAGGCGGTGGCTGATCGGGAGTATGTCCCTGTAAGGGAATATTAAAAAAAGAAGTTGCAATAAACTCAGAAGGAACCTGAACAGGCAGGGCCAGCATTTCCAGGTTAACAGAAACGCCTGCTGTCACTTTCTGGTCATCCTCCATTTTCACCATTTTCACCTCATCCCTGCAGCAGCCATGCGAATCGTCAATATGCATGCCGCAGATGCCGCAATTCTCGCTCTCAGAGGTAAATAACTGTGTGGAAGCCAGGCGATTCATGCAATAATGCGAGTTGATGATCACCCCGGTACTGAAAGCCATGTAGCACAGCAATAATATGAAAACGCCTGTTTTACGCATGAATGACTACAAAGATAGCAGGATTTCAGGATAATCAAAACCGGGGGCTGAGCGGGAATTGTTAATTCACAAAACTCCAGTAGATCCCGAACCGCAGCAACAGACCGGGGTATGGATAGCCTGGCACTTCTATATTATTCTTCGTGAAGCCAAACCCATCACTTGTAACCTGTGCCGTGTTAAGATTCTCTGCCCGGAAATAAAATTTAAACCCTTTGATCCGGAAATGCACATACCCGGCAACATGAGGCCGTACATTGGAAATAGTGACCGAATCCTGGTAATAGAACTTACCCAGAATGGGTGAATATCCATCTCCTTTATAGCGGGTATGATAACGGACTTCAGCCCCGAAAGCAATGTTCAGGTTCTTGAAACCGAGGTTACCTTCATAACCGATCCGGTTGCGGGTGTATAAAGCAGGTACATTCACCTCGGCATTGCCGATCCGCTGCTGGTAATACAGGTCGGCATGCCATTTCCAGCTGCGGCCGAGATTGATGGTTTTTTGCAGGGTCAGTTGAAGCAGGTTAAAAAGGGTTGACTCCTGGCTTAGTTCGTAAAAGTTTTTTAAATATGTATAGTTGGTGACCATAAAATAATCAGCCCCCAACCTCAATTGCAGATCCGGCTGATACATGGAGCCGAATAAATGAATGGTATTTTCTTTTTTGAATTCCTGTATCTGCGGCATCAGGTAAAAACTGCTCCTGCTGTCATAAATAAAAGATGGAGTACGGTTCACATTCTCAAATCCCAATTGAGCATAAGAATGTTTCTTGCCGATAAACCGTTGCAGGCTTCCATAAGCATGATAATCGCCGCTGTTGAGCCCTACAAAATAGAGCTTGCCATTGGCCTCAATGATCCATTTCTGATTGCGGCTTCTATTGCGGTATTCAGCATGCCCGAAAATATTATACATGGAGAAATGCCCGCTATCACTGGTCAGCGCCATGTTTTGTATTGCCGCCCCTACTTTAAAGAACTGTTGCAGATTTTTCGCATCAGGGTATTGATAGATGGAAAAATCATTGATGAATTCTTTCCAGGAGTCTTTTACACGGAATGTGTCGACAGGGAGGGGAAATGTAATATTATATGCATCCCTGTAATAAACCGAATCACCTAAATAGTCCCTGAATTCATAGTTCCGTTTGGTAAACTGCGTGGTATATTCAAACCGGAGCCTCGGATAAAAAAGAGGGATCACCGTAGAGTCCGTTACAAGTGAATCCTTTTTTCCCAGGTCATATTGCTGTCGCAATAAAACCGTGAAATCATTGTAACGGTTGCCTGTGCCCACATCGGTATTAAAGAAATCTGTTGCATAGCCTGATCTTCCGCCAAGGTTCGTAAAAATATTAAAGCGGTCTTTATAGATCGAGCTGTCCAGGTCGGTCAGGCTCTGGATACCACCGTTCTCTCCTGATTGCAGTTTGTTGGCCAATACGATCAGGTAAGCATTGTACCGTTTATCTACTGTCTGGTACCAGGAAGTGAACAGGTAATTATTGTGATTGGTTTTCTGGTTCCTGAAAAAACCTGATGCATTGACCAACCTGTACTGGAATAAAAAATTCCAGTTGGGTTTGATGTTTTGCGTATGCATCAGATCTATTTGTTGCTCTGCCCGGCTGCTCAGCGTATAATTGAGCTCTGAATAAGGGCGGGTTGTACTAAAGAACCGTGCTTTTTCCACCGACCATCGGTAAATATCAAAGGCATGGAATCCCGGATCAAATCCCGGTTGGAAAGAAGGGGAAAACAATAGCGAACGGGAAGCTGTGCCGGTATTGCCCAGGGTGATATTGGTGGCAGGTACTGGGAAGCGGGTTGTAAAATCATTGATGGATGAATCAAGCAGGTAGTTCCTGGTAGAGTCAAGATACCTGAAACGGATGGTGATGGAATCCTCATTTTTATCCCTTCGTTTCAGGCTGTCTGTTCCTCCCCCGCGGGAAGAGAAGTTGCTCCCCATTTGCCGGATCCTGCTCCCTCCCTGCCTCAGCAGGTCGCGCTGCGAAAATGATGGCAAGGACATGAAAAGCAGGGCTGCCAATGCCAGGTATGTAAATTTCAGGTTCAGTGTAAAGGTTTTAGGGGTATCACCCGCTTTAGCTAAAGCTTTAGCGAAGGATGGACAAAACTAATCCGACACGTCGAAAATCCCGTATCAAAATTGTTAAATGGAGCCTACCAGTTCCTTAAATAAAATCGCCAGTTTGGGCTCGGCTTCTTTTGCTGCCTGCAGCACTTCTTCATGTGTGATCACATTTTCTTCTTCCCGGATACCCATATCCGTGATCACGCTCATGGCAAACACGCGGATGCCCATGTGGTTAGCCACGATACATTCCTGCACGGTGCTCATGCCTACCACATCGCCTCCGAGTGCATGAATCAGTTTATATTCTGCCCTTGTTTCAAAAGTAGGGCCAGTCACTGCCACATACACGCCTTCTTTTATATCAAAGGAATGTTGCTGTGCCACCTGCCTTGCTTTTTGAATCAGATCTTTTTTATAAGGTTCGCTCATGTCCGGAAAACGCGGTCCGAGCTCTTCAATATTTTTCCCGATCAGCGGGTTAGGCGTAAAAAAGCTGACATGATCTGTAATGATCATGATATCGCCGACTTTAAAGGAAGGGTTCACCCCTCCTGCTGCATTGGACAAAAACAGGGTGTGAATGCCCAGCAGTTTCATTACGCGGATTGGGAATACCACTTCCTGTGGTGTATAGCCTTCATAAAAATGAAAGCGTCCGGCCATAGCCACTACTTTTTTACCGCTGAGGGTGCCAAAAATGAGGCGACCGGTATGCCCCTGCACTGTTGAAACCGGGAAATGAGGGATATCGCCATAGGCCACTTCTTTTTCAATACTGATGGCATTGGCAAAATTGCCAAGGCCGCTGCCGAGAACGATACCTGCTTCAAGCTGATGAGGATACTGCTGTTTTAAAAAAGAAACGGTTTCCCTTATTTGCTGCATGGGATCAATGGTCATAAAAAAAGATTAGGCGCAAATATAAGCGATATAGTTCGAGTCTGTTTGATAGTTGAGTGAGTGGCCGTTGACTGACAGCCATCGGTCAACGGACAACGGACAACGGTCAACCGACAGCAACAACTTGCCCCAAATAACTTATCTTCGCCCCAAATTTTTTGACATGAATCTCCATGAATACCAAGCAAAGGAATTACTGAAAAAGTACGGTGTGCCCGTACAGGAAGGATTTGCCTGCAGTTCCGTACAGGAAGCCGAAGAAGCCTACCGCCAGATCAAGACAGAAACAGGCAGCAAGTTTGCCGTAGTGAAAGCCCAGATCCATGCCGGTGGCAGGGGTAAAGGTGTTGTAAAGGAAACTGGTATCAATGGAGTGAAAGTGGGCAAATCGCTGGAAGATATCCAGGAGTTTGCAAAAAAGATCCTGGGAGGTACGCTGGTGACCGTTCAGACCGGCCCTGCTGGTAAAGTGGTGAACAAGATACTCGTAGCCCAGGACATGTATTATGACGGCCCATCCGAGCGCAAAGAATTTTATCTCTCCATCCTGCTCGATCGCAGTAAAGGGCAAAACGTGATCATGTACAGCACTGAAGGTGGAATGAGCATCGAAGATGTGGCACATGACACACCGGAAAAAATATTCCGGGAATGGGTCCATCCCGGTGGTGGCCTGCAACCCTTCCAGGCAAGAAAGATCGCTTTTAACCTGGGACTCAGCGGCGAAGCTTTTAAGAACTGTGTGAAGTTCGTTACCAATTTATATAATGCCTATGTAGGGCTCGATTGCGCTATGCTCGAGATCAACCCGCTCTTCAAAGCATCCGACGACAAGATCATTGCTGTGGATTGCAAACTCAGCCTTGACGACAATGCCCTTACCCGTCACCCTGATATCGCTGCCCTCCGGGATATCACCGAAGAAGATCCTACCGAAGTGGAAGCAGGTAAATACAACCTGAACTTTGTGAAACTCGACGGCAATGTAGGCTGTATGGTGAACGGCGCCGGTCTGGCTATGGCTACCATGGACATGATCAAACTGAGCGGTGGTGAGCCTGCCAACTTCCTTGACGTAGGTGGCACAGCCAATGCGCAAACAGTGGAAGCCGGCTTTAAGATCATCATGAAAGATCCTGCTGTGAAAGCGATCCTGATCAATATCTTCGGAGGTATCGTTCGTTGCGACCGTGTGGCTGCCGGTGTAATTGATGCCTACAAGAACATGGGCAATATCAATATCCCGATCATTGTCCGCCTCCAGGGTACCAATGCTGAAGAAGCCAAGAAACTGATCGATGAAAGCGGATTGAAAGTGCAAAGCGCCATTTTGCTGAGCGAAGCGGCAGAACTGGTAAAAAAAGCAGTTGCTTAAGACAACTATCCTATTTTAATAAAGAAAGTCCCAGTTGAATAGCCGGGACTTTTATTTTTGCACCGATGAATATTACGATACGACCTATTCAACCTTCTGACAATGCTGCACTGGCAGTGATCATCCGTAGCGCTTTGAAAGAGTTTGGCGCCAATCATCCGGGCACGGTTTACTATGATGCCACCACTGATGCCTTGTATGAACTGTTCCGCGAACAAGGTTCAGGTTATTTTGTAGCACAGATAGATGGCAGAATAGTAGGCGGTGGCGGCATTTTCCCTACAGAAGGATTACCGGAAGGCACTTGCGAACTGGTGAAAATGTATCTGAGCCCTGAAGCCAGAGGCACAGGGCTTGGAAAGAAATTAATTGAGACAAGCCTGGCATTTGCGAAAGAAACGGGTTACAAAAATGTGTACCTGGAAACCATGCCTGAGCTGAAACAGGCGTTGAAAGTGTATGCGAGGTTTGGGTTTGACTATCTTTCTGCACCGATGGGGAACAGTGGGCACACAGGATGCAGTTTGTGGATGTTAAAACAACTGGAACAATAGTACTTCCTTCCCGTCTTCCCGCCTTACCGGTAAGGCGGGAAGACGGGAAGGAAGTATGCAGGAAGAGATTGGCTTCCTGTTTCGATCTTTATTCTTTTGCTTTTACTCCTCTTACCTTGTCCATCTGATTTTTGTGCAGATAAACCTGGAAGCCGATGTTCAGTGCGAAGCCGCCTGTGCCGGGAAGGCTGTTGTAATCGGTGTGATCATATCCTCCCAGGATATCCAGTGAAACGTGCTCACTGATAAAAATAGCGCCACCGCCACCAAGGAAGAAATTCGTTCCGTTATTGGTGGAAGATGTGTTGTTGATCTTCACTTTGGAACTTAAGAAATTGAAATTGCCGTGCAGGATGGGGCGGACATTTGCACTGCCGAAATAGTAGCGTACATAGGGACCGAGGCCAAACGCAGTGGTTTTAGTGATCCCGTCTTTTGAATAATTAAGATTAACATTTCCGCCAAATGCCAGGTTCTTGATCAGGAAAATACCGGCATTGGGAGTAAGACTTATTTCCGTGTTACCTGAAGTATTCAAACGGAAATTTCCGCCTACCATCCAGTCTCCTTTTGCGGTTTGAGCCTGAACAGCGGCAACAGTGGTGGCCAGCAACAACATGCTGAGTGCAAGTTTTTTCATTCGCGACTTTTTAGTGTTTTTGATCATGGAATGCTTTTATCCGTCATGAGCTGAAGTGAACCAACCCATGGGCATTTCATGTAGAGTTGTTTGCAGTAAAATTAAGCAAACACTTCATATACCGGGCTAAACAAATAAATCTTTCCTGTACTAACTTCCACACAGCGGAACCGTTTTCTTAATCTTTCTTTTTTCTGGAACACACGGCCATCGGCGGTGCGGAACAAAGCATCAGCCGGCAGTTCTTCCACCAGGCGGCGATGTTGGGCCCCTTCATCATAGCGGCGTAATACACGGAGCAATCCGTCTTCAGCACAGGTGCTGGCCGCAGGGTTGCGGAGGGAACGCAATAATTCCTGTTCTATATCATCAGGAAAAATCTTATGCTGGAGAAACTGGGCCAGTAAAGATGCATACACGCTCTTCCATTCCTTCCCGTGCGAATACACTCCGTTGCCATACTGCTCATAAGTGAGCAAATGGGCCAGTTCATGCAGCAGGGTGATCAGGAAAGAATATTTGTTCAGGTTTCCATTTACACTGATCCGGTGATTATCGAGGCGGGTACGATGGCGATAGTCGCCCAGTATGCTTTTTCTTTCCCTTGCTACAGTAAGATGCACTTTATGTTGCCGGAGATAAGTAAGCACCGCATCGTAAGTGCCGGGCGGTAAATAATCCTGCAACTGTGCCATGGGCACTTCTTTCTT
The DNA here is from genome assembly GCA_001898405.1 of Sphingobacteriales bacterium 44-61. GTDB lineage: Bacteria > Bacteroidota > Bacteroidia > Chitinophagales > Chitinophagaceae > Terrimonas_A. Next base: position 19,020 of record MKTW01000011.1, on the reverse strand, counting down.
AGCCATTCGTGTTTTGCTTCAGTAAACGGCGAAGGGAGGACACTTCGAAAACAGTGTACAGGGCATACAGCGCCATGCAACCAAACAGGGCTGGCTTGTTCACATTCTTGCCGGTGACCATGATGTAGATAAATGCAGCGGCAGCCAGCACAAAAAATTTAATGATAAAGCTACTGTAGATAGCCCTTACAAAAACATGGGGATTCTTTGCCTGAAAGCTTCGCTGAGTGAGCACAAAAGACAATAAGGAGACGCCAAATAAGAGCAGGTTGCCGGCGATCAGCACCTGGCTGTCGATTCCCTTTTCTGCCAGCAGGTTTTTACCTATTACAAAAAAAGCGCTTAGCACCACAAATGCCAGCATCATCGGGCGAAGGGGTGCCCATTTACTTTGGTTCATTCTTTTTGGTATTACCGGTTTCCCGTATCAGTTTATAAAAAATCCCAATAAGGACGAGCAAAGGTAATACACAGGAGAATAATGGTAAGGTATGTAACCATTGATCTACCTTGAGCCCTATGAACACGGCTATGCCAATGGACACCAGCATTTCGGTGCCCAACGCGGCATAACGGCGAAGAATGTTCTTTGGCTTACTGGAGGGCGAGTTTTTGTCCATTCAGGCTTACATTGCTGAGTTCGATTTTTTCAGCAGTTGCACCGCCCATATGACACTGACCATTGAATGTGGCTGAAGGCTCCACCTGCAGCTTGCCTGCATAAAGGTTACCGTTCACTACAGAATCCCCGCGCAGTTGCAAAAGGTCTTTAGCCTTTACATTGCCGGACACTTTACCGATAATGTCTGCCTGGTTGCCGGTGATATCCCCTTCCACTATCCCGTTGGCGCCTATTACCACTTTAGCTGAACTGGTAATATTACCGATGATAGTGCCATCAATGCGCAGATCGCTGTTGCTGCTGATATCTCCTTTGAGAGTGGTGCCGGCACCAATGAGCGTGGTGCCATTGCCAGTTGGTTTTTCAGTCTGCATGTCGGTTTTGTTTTTTGCGTTAAACATAGATATTGATTTTTTATACGGAGCAAAACTGGTTTTTCTGTACTTGTTTCACTGACACATCAATCGTCCGACAACTCATCCTTGGGTACCTGCAATTGGGTAGTATCCAACACTGCCGCAGCATCCCCACTCAATACTTTCTTTATGTTCTCGATATATTTCGCCTGGTAACTTACAGCTTTTTCCAGAGAATCCACACGGTATTTCATCTGGCGATATTCCCGTCCCACTTTCAGATCATCGTAACCAGGGATATAGTATTTTAACGGCGTAAAAACAATCAATGCTACCGTTAGCCCGACCAATACAACAAAAATTGTGCTCAAACCGATATAAACACTGAGTCTGGACAATTTAAATGTGACCACTTCCTCATACGTATCATCGTTCATTACAACCAGCCTGTAGCGATTGCGGAGCCTTTGCAGTGTAGACTCAGCGTCCAGTTTTGCCATATCTGAATTTTAAAAGAAGCTAAAGGTAAGGAATGAGCTTTATTTTTACCAGCCCCCGGCGACCTGCAGCTATAAAAAAAATTGGCCTATTTTTATACTAAATTATCTGAATTTCAGTTATTAAGAATTCATCTTACTCCTATAATGTTCTCGGCCAGATATATCACACTCACTGCTTTTTGGATCCTTGTTTTTTCCCAGTTATCATCCGATGCCTGGGGCCAAATGGGCTTCAGTTTTGATTTTCAAAAACCAAAGGAGTTTGAGAACCGTATCCTGCGGGCCGAGAAAACCCCTACCGACAAAAAGATCAAAGGGCCGAGACGGTTCATCCAGAACACCATCACCCATTACAACTACTTCTTTAACGCAAATAATAAGCTGAATGATGTGTTGGCCCGGGCAAAAGCTTCTTTCAGAGATGATTATTCCCAGCTCCTGCCCTTTTACAACTACAGCCTCGACATGACGGCTGCCGACAGCATCCAGCTGGATTCCGTTTCCTATAAAGTGCAGAGCGGTATAGCCCTGCATGACCTGCGCAACGACTGGGCCGATAACCTCTACCTGCTCTGGGGCGCTTCTTATTATCTCAAAAAGCAATTCGATTCGGCCTACCTGATGTTCCAGTTCATCAACTATGCTTTTGCTGAAAAGGAAAACGACGGGTATTATAAAACCATCGGCAGCGCACGTGATGGCAATAACGCACTCAGTATTTCCACTAAAGAAAAAAACAGCTTTACCCGCCGGGTCTTTTCCCGGCCACCCAGCCGGAATGATGCATTCATCTGGCAGGTGCGGAATTACCTGGCGCAAAACCGCTTTTCTGATGCCTCAACGCTGATCCAGGCACTAAAGAACGATACATTATTCCCTGCCCGCTTGCACAACGACCTGGAAGAAGTGCAGGCATTTTTGTTTTATAAACAACAGATGTGGGACAGTGCTGCCACCCATCTCGAAAAAGCATTGAGCAATGCTACCAATAAGCAGGAAAAAGCCCGATGGGAATATTTGCTTGGGCAGCTATATGAAACCACTAAGCAATTCAATGCTTCCGGCGAATGGTATGCAAAAGCGATCAGTCATACTACCGATCCCGTGATGGATATTTATGCCCGGCTGGCCAGCATCAGGGTGAACAGGGATGAAAACCAGAAAGATTATATCGCCAGTAATATTGCCACGCTTACCAAAATGGCAAAAAGGGATAAGTACAGCGATTACCGCGATATCATTTATTATATGGCGGCGCAGATGGAACTGGAAAGGAATAATACGACAGGGGCTTTGGAAATGCTGACTCGCGGCACAAAATATATTTCACACAACTCCCCTCTTCGTAACCGGCTGTTTTTGCAAATGGCTGAATTATCATTTGAAAGAGGGCTGTATCGCCAGAGTGCTAATTTTTATGACAGCCTGCAAATAGATGACCCCTCTATTGAGAACCCTGAAGCGGTCGCCGGCAGAAAACGCCTGTCCTTCCGCCTGGCTGATTTCACAGAAGTCATTGCACGGCAAGACAGCCTGCAGGCGCTTGCCGCACTTTCAGAAGATGACAGAAAGGATAAGGTCAAAAAGATCGTAAAGCAATTGCGCAAGCAGCAAGGATTGAAAGACGAAGGCGGATCTTCCTCAGGAGCTTCTGTTTCCAGCCAGCCAGCCACTTCCCTGTTTGGCGATTCAGAAAAAAAAGGGGATTGGTATTTTTATAATTCAGGGACCAGGCAAAAAGGGTTCAACGACTTCCGTTCCAAATGGGGCACGCGTAAGAATACCGACAACTGGCGCAGGAGTGCTGCCGTGTCGGCTGCAATCAGTAATAATGCATCGCCCGCCTCCGATGCCGGAGCATCCGGGAAAGATTCAGCAGCCAATGCCGCAACAGAGATCACTTTTGATGCCCTGTATGAACGCATTCCATTGACACCGGAAAAACTGCAACAATCTAATGATTCCATCCGGACTGCCCTGTTCGATATGGGCAGCGCATTTATCCAGGAGTTGGAAGATTGTGCACGCGGCACAGCCATTCTCGAAGAATTACGCACCCGCTTCCCTCAATCACCCAGGATGGATGAGGTTTTATTCAACCTGTATTTCTGTTACAACAAACAGGGAGAAACAGAGAAAGCTGCAGCCATCAAAAAACAAATGAGCCAGCAATTCGGCCAGAGCAATTACACCACAATCATTAACACCGGTAAAGATCCCCAGGCCAAAGGCCCGAAAGAGGAAGCGACCAGGTTGTATGAAAAAATATACGACCTGTTTATTGAAGGAAGTTTCACTGATGCCGTAGCAAAGAAAAAAACAGCCGATAGTATCTATGGCCCCAATTACTGGACACCGCAATTGTTGTATATCGAAGCCGTGTATTATGTTAAACAAAGAGAAGACAGTATAGCCAAAAAGGTATTGAACAATATTATCGCACAGTTCGCTGGTCATCCGCTTTCAGAAAAAGCCAAAACATTGCTGGATGTATTGAACCGCCGGAAAGAGATAGAAGAAGAACTGCGCAATATGGTGATCAATATGCCGGCAGAAGACACTACACAGAAAACACAACCTGTTGCAGCAGCACCTGTTCCAAAAGCAGGTGAGCCGCCATCGATGGTAAGGCCTGATATTAAGTTGCCATCATCCAAAGACAGTCTTGGAATAAACGCTCCATCACAGGGAGCTCCCGGCATGGTGCAAAAGAATATCAAAATTTCCCAGGACAGCCTGGCTGTGCAGGATACGGCGGTGGCAAAAGACAGCACACTGATCACACAGCAGCCTGTGCCTTCCGGCAGTCCGTTCAGCTTTAATGCAGAAACTCCGCATTACGTGGTCATCATTTTGAATAAGGTAGACCCGGTGTTTGTGAATGAAGCGAGAAATGCGTTCTACCGCTACAACAGGGATACTTATTTCAATAAAAACATGCAGGCGGAACTGGTGGAAATAGACAATGATAACCGTTTGCTGCTGATCAGCCCTTTCAAAAATGCAGCAGAAGCGATCGCTTATATTGATCAGACAAAACCCAAAACTTCCAGTGAGATCGTGCCCTGGCTGAAAGGCGGAAAATACACATATTCAATCATTACCGACAAGAACCTGGACGTGCTGAAAGGCAGTAAGGATATCAATGCTTATATGCAGTTCCTGGAGAAAATGGTGCCGGGCAAGTTTTAACTTGATTTTGCTAATTTCGAGACACAAAGTGTGTAGATTGGCAGGTTGCAAAGCAACATATTTCTAATTCATATTCCGCAAGCAAATAAGAATAACAACTCATTCAAATATGAAAAAATCCGTTCGCATCTTCTGGTTTATTTTTCTTGGTGGATTTGGGGCGCTTGTTTTACTGATCCTGCTGGCCAATTTTGGCGTATTTGGTAAAATGCCTTCGCTGCAGGAACTGGAAAACCCCTCTATTCAACAGGCTTCCGAAGTGTATGCTATCGATGGTACGTTGATGGGAAAGTATTATACCGAGCGTGGCAACCGCAGCAATGTGAAATATCGTGATATTTCCCCCAATGTGATCAATGCGCTGGTAGCAACAGAAGACGAACGTTTTTATGATCACGCCGGCATTGATACCCGCTCCACACTTCGTGCTGTGTTCACCGCAGGCCGCCAGGGTGGCGGCAGCACCATCACGCAGCAATTAGCCAAAGCATTGCTGGGGCAAGGTAGCCGCAACTCCTTGCAAAGAGGAGTGGAAAAGATAAAGGAATGGATCATTGCCATTAAACTGGAAAGGAATTTCACTAAGGAAGAGATCATCACGCTCTACCTGAATGCGGTTCCCTTTGGCGACAATATCTATGGTATCCGCAATGCTGCCCGTACATTTTTCCAGAAAGAGCCCGACAGGCTTGCAGTGGAAGAAGCCGCTGTGTTGGTGGGTATGCTGAAAGCCAATTACACCTACAATCCCATGCGCAATCCCAAAGCAGCGCTTGACCGCCGCAATGTGGTGATCGGGCAAATGGTGGCCAATAACAAAATCAGTGAAGCAGAAGGCGCCCGCTTAAAAGCGCTGCCCATTAAACTGAACTATCGCAAGCTGGATGAGAACAATGGTTATGCTCCATATTTCCGCGAAGTGCTGAGAGACGAGGTCAAGAATGCATTAAAGACAATTGAAAAGCCCGATGGCGGCACTTACGATATTTATAAAGACGGATTGAAGATCTATACCACCATCAATCCCCGCATGCAGGAATATGCAGAAGAAGCCGTGGCTTCGCACATGCCCAACCTGCAAAAAGCATTGATGGCACAGTCCAAACTAAAGACCGGCAGCATCTGGAAAGATCACGAGAACGTGCTGGAAGCAGCCATGAAAGCCAGCGACCGCTGGAAAAACATGGCAGAAGACGGCCTTAGCGATAAAGAGATCAAAGCCACTTTCTACAAAAAAACACCGATGAAGATCTTTGCCTGGAACAGCAACCGGCAAAGGGATACGGTAATGACGCCTTACGACTCTATCAAATACCATCGCCAGATGCTGCAAACAGCTTTTATGGTAATGGACCCGCAAACCGGTGAAGTAAGGGCCTGGGTAGGCGGCATTGATTTTAAAACCTATAAGCTTGACCACGCCAACATGCGCACCAAACGGCAAGTGGGCTCAACCATCAAACCTTTGCTATACACACAGGCGATGGAAGAAAGAGGATTCACTCCTGAAACAGAAGTGATAGACCAGCAACAGGATTTTGGCAACAAACAATTGGTACCTGCCACAACAAAGAGTTGCAGCGGCAGGACCATGACCATGGCTTCTGCACTTGCCGGCTCCCGCAACTGCGCTACGGCATTTATCATGAAGCAGGTGGGTCCTAAACAATTTGCAGATTTTTTGGGAAGGCTTAATATTCCTACCAAAGTAGACCCCTTCCCTTCTATTGCATTAGGCGCCTGTGATCTTTCCCTGTTTGAAATGATGTGGGGCTACAGCATTTTTGGCGGAAGAGGCTTTTCTACCAAACCTTATTTCATCAGCCGCATAGAAGACCGTAACGGGAATGTGATCAAACGTTTTGATTATAGCGTGAACCGCAAAGAAGCCGTCAGCGAAGCAACAGCATACAACATGGCAAGGATGATGCAGGGAACAGTTGATTTCGGTACAGCAGCAGGCCTGCGTTCCCGTCTCGGTGCCGTGGAAATGGCAGGCAAGACCGGCACTACCAATGACAATGCAGATGGCTGGTTCATGGGATATACGCCTCAACTGCTCGGCGGTGTATGGATCGGTTGTGACGACCGCTTTATCCGTATTGAAAATAACCTTGGTTATGGCGGCCGTGCAGCGATGCCGATCTGGGAGAAATTTTTCCAGAAAGTGTATGCAGATAAAACATTAGGTATCGATAAAGATGCCCGTTTTGTGCAGCCAGCGGATATCCAGTTGCATATTAACAGCGCGGATGATATCCCGACAACAGAGCAGGTGGAGCCGGGTGCAGAAGGTGTGGACCAGGGAGTGGGTGAAGCAACGGATTATAATATCAATCATGAGTATATCGGGCCGGAATCAAAGCCGGTGGTGGACGAGGACAAGCCGGTGAAGAAGGATACGAGTAATAAGCAGGATAAGAAGGTGGTGAATGAGAGCAAGCCGATTGGAGCGCCGGTAGAAGAGCCGAAGAAGAAGGGGTTTTTGAAGAGGTTGTTTGGGAAGAAGGATAAGAAGAATTGAGTTGGTAACTCATGCGTTACCAACTTGTTTATCTGAATCATTACTGCTCTAAAGATTCCTCCGGGTTTCTATATTCCCCTATAGTTTTTCCATCAATGGATTTTACCTTCATTGTATATTTTTCTTTACTCAGATCTGTAATTATTGCTCGTGGGGCACCTTTATAAAAGATAGTGTCATGCTTCAGATCAAAAAGTTGGTCGTTTTTATAAAACAAAACAAAATCGCCCTTCCCTATTTTAAATCCTCTTTCATAACTCCATGTTTTAGACTTTATATAGTTTAAGTCTAAATTTTTCTTACATGATATCAACAATACAACTCCTGATAAAAAGGGTAAAAACTTCATTTTACTGTTTACTGTTCTGAATATGCTTTTATAGTCCATACCTCATCTCATAAAGGGTTCTTCAATTATTTTTAGGTCTACTGTTTGCTTTATATATTTCAAAGGCAGACGTCTCTGATAATTCTGCCAGGCTTTCATATACAACTTTGCATTTATCCATCAATACATGGATAGCTACTTCTTTTCTGTTCCCGGTAATAATAAGTTCATTATCGCCTTTCCACTTCGCTTTTGTAAAAAAGTAGCCAAAATAGTACACTGATGTAGCTCCTTCATAAATGAGTACTTTGCATTTTTCAGTCCCGTTTTCAACTGTTGATATAAAATAATCAAACCTGTCCATCTTAGGTTCAATGATCAGGTTGGCCGATAAAGAACTTGACCTAGGATTTGTAAACGTCTTTACCAGAAAACTGAACGAAAAATTATTCGTTAATATTTTTTCCTTTATAGATTCCAACTGCCCTATATCCAGTTTTCCTTCATGTTTGGCGATCCTCAACAACCCTGTATGCATTATCTCTAGTCGTATCCTGTTTTGTTCATCAATACTCTTACTTTTAAAATCTTCATCCGCAGGATACCGGACGTTCACATAAATCTGACCAACCGGCATTTTTACGATCACTTCATCCAGATCATCGCCGATTTGATTTACGCTTATATATTTATAACTAGTCTGATTAAGCTCTCCTAATAAGAACTCATAAATTAAAGCAATTGCTCCAGATTGCGGGCCACCAATACCATGACGGACTATTGAACCCAATTTAATTTGCGTTTTCATATTAATCTTTAACGAGCTGTTGGCAAAGGTCGATATTGTTCTCTAGGCATTTGCCTATAATTTATCTGATGCACATCAACCAATTTTTGCTCTATTTTTAAAGCCTGATCCCTATTTAACGTTCTTGTTATTATTCTAAGCGTTACAGTCGGCCCATAGAGAGCACGCAACCCTGCTAACTGAGATTGGGGCCTACCCATACCGTATCGATATTCATCAGAAATGCCATATTTTAAAATAGGAGTTTCATCATCTGTCGGTATAAAAGAATATTCATACACAATGTGAGGATTGGTATTTCTCCGGCTATTCCCATGACCCGTCCAAGGATTTGGGTTGGGCAGAGGGTTTACCAGTGGTTTAGGCATCTGATAAGGATTTAAGTCACCAGATGCAAGCCCCCCATAAGTAGGTGTCACCACCGCCAGAATAGTCCCTCCTATTCTTCCTAAAACGGGAGCAACTCCACCTCCGGGGCTTGGACTTGGGGTGGTCGTTGGCGTTGTAACAGGATTCGGTGCTGGTGTAGGACTCGGATTCACAACAGGAAGGGGAGTTACACGGGCATCAACACCTGAGGCAGCAGGCGAGCCAGTATTGAGTCCAGAAGGAGGCGGAGCTGGGTGATTTTTAAACCCCACAACAGTAACCCCTCCTAATTCTTTTGGCTTTTCTGCTGTTGATGTTTCTTTGGGACCTTCCGGGTCTACGGAAAACAATCCTAATGGGTCTGTATATCTAAGTGGGTTATTGTTGCAAAAAGCATAAGGTGTCCAATTCTCTGCTATTTCTCCTAATGGGTCTATTTGATGGAATCGTCCTATTTGCGGATTATATCCTCTAAAAAAAGATTCATACCAATCAAGCCCACTTCCATCACTAAATTCTTTACTTGACAACTCTGTCCCACTATTGAACTTATACTTATTCTCCACTCCTCCAAACTCCAACGCCTTTGAACTTATCCCCGCCATCGTCAACCCGAACGGATAATAATGGGTTTCTTCTAACAGCGGCCCTCTTATATGCGTCACCTGCAGGTTATCAAAGAACACATCGTAACTGGTCTCGTTACTGGTGTAAATATACAAATATCCATTCCGGTCCACCGGCATATCCGTCTTGTTAAATGGCTTGACCACACCGCTGGCCTCCACCGGCTCTGCCCCGCTATTACCATTGTCCACATAGTTGAACTGCTCGTCGAACAAGATCCAGTTCAGGTAGGCTTTGGGTTTACCGCCGGCTGGTCATTGTCCAGGAACAGGCTCACCTGCGGATCGAGGAGCGTACTGGTCAGCTCTGTTACACCGATCTTGCCGCCACTCACGCCTGGTGCACTGCTGATGAGCGCTGATACGATCGAGGTCAGCGGGCTGGTATTGCTTCCACTGCTGCTGCCCGTCCACCAGGCACTCGCCTTCACATTGAACCGGTCGCCTGCCATTACTTTCAGCAGGATCGCAGGCCCGATCTTATTGCCGTCCCCTCTTACCAGGGCTACCTTATCATTGGGATCAGTATAAGTGTCTGTATACCCTGATGGCCGGTTCACCCGGGTCGCTTCCAGGTTGTTGTAAAACATATTTTCTGTAGCTGCCTGGGCTGTTTCCATGGTGGCGGCAGGATATTCATCCTGCTTGACCTGTTCGGTCAGCACCATCCGCACATTCCCCAGATGATCTTTGATCAGGTAATCGTATTCCAGCCCTGTCAGCGTATTGGGATTGGCGGGATCGTTGACTGCTCTAATCCTTCCTTCTTCCTGCCCGAAGAACTGTAAACGATCCGTATAGCCTAAGCCCATGTTCACTCCTGCATCCGAGTATTGCTTGCTCTCGAACACCACTCCGTTCAAGTAAGTGGTCGTAGTCGTGATATTGGTGGTATAAGCTGTACCGCTAAAGGTCACGCTGACGCTATTCTCGGTGGTGATCTTTTGTAGTTTCACCCCTGTTGCATCGTATACATAGCTGATCGTTCCCTTATCGGCCGTGCCCGCATCATTGCGCACGGTGATCTGGTAAGGCAGGTTCAGGTGATTATACAGGATGGCCCCGCCACTGAGCATATCGGTGTTCGGCGCTACGGTCCCCTTCAGCTGCTTGTTCAGGTCTATGACCAGGTTACCGTTGCGGTCGTAGCCATAATCAGTGGCAGATGTATTTTTGTCCGTAAAATCACCCAATTTGTGATCGGTGGTGCCGGTGCCGGATTCTGTTACTGCTTTCAGCCGGTTGCCACCTGCATGATAAGTATAGGTCAGGTTGTCGATCTGGGTGGGGCCGGTCAGTTTTAAACCCCATTGTTTCATTTTTTGGATATTGCCGTTGGTGGTATAAGCTGTACCGCTAAAGGTCACGCTGACGCTATTCTCGGTGGTGATCTTTTGTAGTTTCACCCCTGTTGCATCGTATACATAGCTGATCGTTCCCTTATCGGCCGTGCCCGCATCATTGCGCACGGTGATCTGGTAAGGCAGGTTCAGGTGATTATACAGGATGGCCCCGCCACTGAGCATATCGGTGTTCGGCGCTACGGTCCCCTTCAGCTGCTTGTTCAGGTCTATGACCAGGTTACCGTTGCGGTCGTAGCCATAATCAGTGGCAGATGTATTTTTGTCCGTAAAATCACCCAATTTGTGATCGGTGGTGCCGGTGCCGGATTCTGTTACTGCTTTCAGCCGGTTGCCACCTGCATGATAAGTATAGGTCAGGTTGTCGATCTGGGTGGGGCCGGTCAGTTTTAAACCCCATTGTTTCATTTTTTGGATATTGCCGTTGGCATCATAAGCTGTACCGTCATCGGCGCCACTGTTCCCCATCTGCACCGTAAAGTCCACCAGGGTCTTGTTCCAGGTACTGCCTGTATTATTCTGTTTGAACTCGGCTTTCAATAAACGGTTGGCTGCGTCATAGCTGAAGTCGTATCGCCTGCGGGTATCATCCCCATCGCTTTTCCAGGTCATGCCACCAATGTTCCCATTATACTGTGCAGCAGAAAAATTATTGCCGGCTTTGCTAGTAAGGTTGTCATAGCCCAGTTCAAAACCGAACAGCTTGCCATCAGTCGTTTGATCATTGGAAGTAAGGTAATCGCGATTGGTGCCCAGCAGCCAGCCGCGGATATTGTGATCATAGACCAGTTCCTGCAAGGGGTGGCGCGTGGAGTAATAAGCATTGGTAGCAGGATCTTTTTTATTACCGATCGTTTTTTTGTTTACCTGGCCGATCGCATCGTAACTCTGCTCCAGTATGGTGATCCAGTCGGCTGATAAAGCACCGCTATTGATCCCGCTATGCGCTATTTTCTTTTCTACCTTGTAAAGTCTTGCCAGATCATCGTAGCTCATCCGGTTCACTACCGTGATCGTCTGGGCATTGGTACCGGCCTTTTCGGTTTTATTCACGGTTTTGATTGGCTGACCGGCCCAGTTGTACTGAGTGGTGAAAATGTCTGTACCGCCAGTATTGTTCTTGGTTTTGGTCTGGATCAATCGCCCTTTTCCATCATACAGGTTGACTGAGTAAATAAAATCCGGTGTTTCCAGTACCCGGGTCGCCGTCCAGGTCACCATTCCTACTGTTTGTGTACTTACGGTAAGTGCTTGTGCATATACCGGTGAAGTATTATAGCTGGTATAAAGTTCTGAAGAACCTGTATTGTCCAGTGTAGTGGTCAACCCACCGGGAAGGCTCGTATAATCATCATAGTGTGTAACGGTCAGTTGATCATAGCCTGATGTAGTAATAGGATAACTGGTGGATGGTTTGGCGTTGGTGAGATGAAGGGAAAAAACAGTGTAACTGGTCCAACGACCGGTTTCCACCGGGCGGTTCAGCGAATCATATTTATTGACCATCCATTTATTGTTTACCCGCATATTGCCG
>MKTW01000011.1:0-6514 GCA_001898405.1 Sphingobacteriales bacterium 44-61 | reverse complement strand
GATCTGTACTTTCTTTAAGATCACCTGGCCTTGCTTGTCCTTGAACTCGATCACCTGCTTATTCTGCTCATCAATGGTGATCGTTTTATAAAGCTCTCCAGCCGGATAGGTCGCGCTGGTAGCATACGTGCCCCAGTTGCCCAGACTGACAGGGTCTGTCACTGTCCAGATTCTTACTGCATCGGTCGCTGTGTTCGTATAGTATTTGATCTTGACCGAACGGCGGTTGGACTCCAGGGTCTCATCCGCTGTTCCCATCCAGCTATTGCCCGGTGCAAAGGTCTCTGTTACCCGGTTCAGTGGCGAAGCTTCAAATTTGGTCATTCCATACAAATAGTTTTCTCCCTGGCCTATAATGGGTGATAGGACAAAACTATTGCTCAACGCATAAGCCTGTTGTTCAAAGGGATTTCTTTTAAACATCCCATCATCGACAGAGGTATTGCCTCCGGCGCCTGTTGCCGGGGCAGGAAGATATTTATACGTCTCCCGACCGAAGTCATCGTAAATATTAGTGCCTATCATATCCTTGCCTGGCAAACCCGTCGGCCAGGAACCTTTTTTGGTCACTGTTTGAATAGGTCTGCCCAATCCATCCAGGTACTGCGTCGTCATCCGGAAATCTTTGATGACAGAGGCTGTCGTTATATTACCGGTATTGCTCTCCGGCTTCAAGGCCTCCCAGGTTCGCACATAGTTCACCGGCATACCGGTGCTGGGATAGTTCGCCGGCAGGTACGGCGTTGAGGTCTGGGCCTGAGCTTGCAAAAGTAACAGACTAAAAAAAACAGTTACTCCAATAAATCTCATTACCTGATTTGTTTGACTATTCATCATATATCAATCAGTTGAATAAATCTTTGAATTAATACAGCAATTAGTTACCAATTAGGTTCCTCTTTTTCTGCTTGTATAAAAAATACTTGTTTTCATCCTGTAATACGATCCTGTACAAAGAGTCGCGCGTATTTTCTATCTGTTGAATAGACTGCCGCAAAGCTTCTGGCTCTGTGTATTGCTGACGCGCTGCCATCTTCCGGTCATGCAATTGCAGGTTTACATTGTACAATTGGTCCCGCACTGTTATCGTCAATTCCAGACTATCCTTCATCCTGCCCGCAATTCTTGCTGCTACTTCCTCGGCAGGAGATTGCTGCGTAAAAGCGCTTCCAGCTATCGTCAGCAGTATTGCTGATAGTAATATATATTTCATGTTCATCATTTTTATTTTAGTTTATTCGATCGGGCATACCCCACTGCCCAGTTCTGTATAGCTTGTTGACCATGATCCATCGCTGAATTCATAGTGATATGTTACCCGTCTTTGCGACTTTGTAACCTGCTCGCAAAAGGTTTCTACTCTCACTCCTGTTTCACAAACTCCGTTGATACATTTCTTATCATTGCCGGTACAGTTGCCGGTATTACAGTTGGAAATACAAGTTCCATTGGTATTGGCATAGGTTTGCCCATTGGTATTTACGTCATTAATGGCTTGTTGATTGGCATCTGCCAGACTGGTAGTAGAACTATAGGTATTCGCTGCTACATTATAAGTAACTGTACTACCGGTATAGTTTGCCGGGCAATTATTGCGGGTAAAATTGCCGCTTTGTGCCTGGTTGGTCCAGGTACAGCCTGCAGTTGCGTTGGCATAGTTTTGTCCACCTGCATTCACTGCATTAATAGCTTGCTGGTTGGCATCTACCAGACTCACTGTTGAACTATATGTATTGGCGGCGACCGTATAAGTTACTGTTCCTCCTGTTCCATTTGTTCCGCAATTGTTACGGGTAAAATTGCCACTTTGCGCCTGGTTGGTCCAGGTACAGCCTGCATTCGCATTGGCATAAGCCTGACCACCGGCATTGACAGCATCAACCGCTTTTTGATTAGCATCTGCCAGACTGATCGTTGAGGTGTACGTGCCTGCTGCAACTGTATAAGTGACCGTACTACCTGTGCCATTCGTTCCGCAATTGTTCCTGGTGAAGTTGCCGCTCTGCGCCTGGTTGGTCCAGGTACAGGAGCCATTGACATTGGCATAAGCCTGGCCTCCGGCATTGACAGCATCAACCGCTTTTTGATTAGCATCTGCCAGACTGATCGCTGAGGTGTACGTGCCTGCTGCAACCGTATAAGTGACTGTGCTACCGGTACCATTCGTTCCGCAATTGTTCCTGGTGAAGTTGCCACTCTGCGCCTGGTTGGTCCAGGTACAGGAGCCATTGGCATTGGCATAAGCCTGTCCATTGGCGTTAACATCATTCTGTGCCTTCTGATCTGCATCTGCCTGACTGATAGTTGAAGTATAAGTTCCAGCGGCCACCGTGTAAATAACACTGCTGCCAGTTCCGTTCGTCCCACAGTTGTTACGGGTGAAGCTACCACTCTTTACTACGCTGCTATAAGTAGCCAACCCACAATCCTCTGCCTGGCCAAAATAATTGTAACAGATCTTCTTTAGGATATTGTTGTCCTGATCTCTTACAAGAGTTAATCTGCCCAAAGGATCATACTCATAATAAGTGATCCGGTTATTCATGTCCGTTTGGCTGAGCATTCCTATGAGCGGCTGGTATGTATAAGTTGTTATCTGGGCTTCTACCGGATAAAAACGGATCTCATCTACCTGACCAGTCAATGTGATCGTATAGCTTCCTCCACTAACTGTAACGGCCGACGACTGCAAACTCCAGTTCCCACCTGATTTCTGCCAGTAAACCAGTGAGTAGTTCCCATTAGTCAGCCCTGTCAACGATTTTGAATATCCTCCCGTTCTGCTTTTCTTTCCTGTTTTCGCGTCTCCAACACTGCTGTTTCCATCAGCGTCTTCGAAGGAAGTGTGAAAAATATCTTGCTGTAAGGCATTTGTTGCCTCTGCTATCGGGTATTGACCGTCATATCCCCAGATATAAGAAAGCTTGACATCATTTAATCTTGATTGCTGCAAAATATTTCCCTTCAGATCATACGCATCAAACAGAACTTGTTTTTGATAACGACTATCGGTTTTTACCGCTCCCGAGGTAACTGAAGCCGGTACAAAATTTCCAAGAGGCGTTCCTTCCATTTGCCAGACCTCCCGGAGAGTTGCTGCGCTATTATCAAATAATGCAAATCTTGCAGCTGTCAGTTTCCTATTGTTTCCATCCGAATCGGCAATATAAGATGTCTGTTCTACGGGAACATTTATTATACTACGAGTCTGAAGATTTTTAACTGAAGTACTGGCGGCATCGGTCGCAGTAATACCTGAAAAATCCAATGGATATTGGATAACAGCTTCCGTAATCCGCCCATCACTCTGATGAGTGATGGTTTTAGTAAGTTGACGGTGAGTAGCATTGTCATACTGATAAATTGTAGACACCTTAACAGATGGAAGGCCCGTTGCAGTATATTGCGTTTCTCTGACAGTATCTACGTACGTCCAACTCACGATGTGTGAGTAGCGGGCAACATCATATCCCTCAAAATCTACACTGGTCAAAGGGTTATGAACGATATCATTATTATATTTCTTGTTTACGGCTGTAGCTTCGATGAGCTGACTTCCCCTGCTATCGGTTTTATAAGAGTAGTCCGTGCTCTTTACAAGTTCCAGATTTGTTCCCTGTTTGCGATAAACCAGGGTTTGCTGCTCTTTACCGTTCAAGGTGCCGGTATTGGTCATAGGAGCTCCAACGAGAAAGCCACTGCCCAGTCCTGACTGCGTTGCCGGTGTCAGGCTGCCGACATGATAGAAATGCTGGACCATTCCGTTCTCCGCATTTTCACCCCAATTTTCAGTAACGTTGGCATAAGAGGCACCGCCTTCATAAAGCAAAACAGGTACGATGGAGGATGAATACATCCCACTATAATTGCAATAAAGATATTCGACCACTCCATTATTACAGAATTGACGATTAGTAAACGAGTACAGGTAATCTGGCGTAGGTTGCGCTCCTCCTGAAGATTTACTAGTATCCGCTACCTGTCGATAATTGTACGTTTTTACCTGCTGAGTAGCAATCCCTGGTTGAGAGGTGATCACTTTTTTGACACGAAGGCCGGCTGAGAGTATATTGCCATTGCTCAAAACCTTGTTTCCTACCCGGCAGGTCACTGTTATCTCAGTCTTTATGCCTAAACCGGTGCCGCTGGCTTCCAATACATAAGTACCTGGCCCCAGTGTTATAATAGTGTTGGTGTAAAAATCTGGATTTTCATTCCGGTTATATACTTCGTCTCCTGTTGTGGTTTTGATGATAGCTGTTCCGCGATCATGGATAGGGTCAAACGTACCTCCATTAGTATTATCAATAGATATTTCCACATGGGCCTCCTGCTCATAGCTTACAACAAAGGAAGCAGATGTCGCAGTGGTTGTTTGCTTAAAACCAGTCCCCATTGCCGACACGTTCACCGTATTTAGCGGTGGTAAGATCTGTTTGCTTCCATAAAAATCATTCCCTTCATAAATGATCGTATCACTACCCCCGGTAGGATGAATAATTTTAGACAGCATCCCCATTGCCGCATAAGCAGGATTGGGTTCCCTGTTCGCTGTAGCTCCATACCGTTGCTGTATGGAGAAAAATTCTGACAGAGGAAACAAGGAAGCATTACCAGCTCCATTATAGTAGCCATAATAATCCTGGGAAAAAGCGTTTAAGAGCGGAAGCTCCCCGGGATTGTAAATAAATCGCGTGTCCTCTGTCGGCGAGAGTGCGCTGCCTTTCCGGATCACTTTAGTAAGAAAGGGTCGTTTATCACTCAAGGTTGTGTACTCAAACTGATACTGTGTTCTGGCCTGACCAGAAGGATCCTTTACGATCATACCTGTATATAGCACATCCTCACAGTCCAGGCGGGTACCTGTGGTTTGAAATTCAATGCTGCCTACCCCTAGGGCAGTAACACTTGTGAGGTATCTGCCTTTGCTCCTCATTAGTCCTGCACAGGACGATGATTGGGAAGTGTATGAAATACAGTAAATCGGAGCAGGGGGACTACCATCCTGAGTTGCTCCTTCACAGGCGAGATTAGGGTTTTCATCATAGTATTGTGTCTGCGAGTACCCTGTATAAAATTGAAATTCTATAGCTGCATAATTGAAAACAATTTCTTGCCCATGCACAGATACGGCCTTCTTCAAATACCAGGAGGTTGGAACATACGTTGCATATGGCTTTCCGCAGGTAGTTTCGGTGCGTGTTTCTTCTGTGGCAGTACTTCCTCCGAAGTAAAACTGACTTCCGTCCAGATGAGTGATCTTAAAATTCCAATCAGTCGAGTTAAAATTTGTTTCAATCTTTATCGCAGAGCCATCTATCGTAACAGGTACCTTATTTTTATCCAGCACGAATTTACCACTGACACCTGCAAAACTATAGGTGAATACATCAGGTTGTGGATCATAGCTTGCTCCCCCCGTCGCTTTGGTCAGGAAATTATAAAAAGCTGTATCGATCTGGGGACCCGAAGCAGGCATCTCCAGTCTTTGAGAGCCCTCGTCGGGATGTCCATAAACAGTTCTGCTAACAACTCCGCCTGCTTCGAGTGTCCAGTTAAACCCTACTCGTGAAGCATATTCATCCACTTTCAATCCATTAGCGGCATAATTAAGAGAAAAGGGGACTGTGATATCCTTCAATTTCAATTCATATAGAGGGTATCCGTGTGATATCATGCCTTTGTTCAAATTAATATTCACCCCTCCATATTTATTAATGGCACTTGCGTTAGGAGCGCTGGGAAGTATGCCTACGACCTGTTCAAATCGCTGGCCATAGGTTGGCTGTCCGAATAAACAATTCGACACCATCAAATAAATAACTATCAGGCCGATCTTTCTCATGATTTTGCTTGCTTTTAATATTGTTGTACCATACTTTGTTTCTTGGGTACAGTGATTAGTTCTTCTTACTATTACAGAGTATACCCTATTCTGAACAGTACAGCCGTCGGTTTGGGTACCTGCCGGTAACTCAAAAAATCCCAGAGCAACTGTACCTTCGTTTTCTTTAATATTCTGGATCGCAGGTCCACTACCTTACTCAACCCGATCAAACCACTCTCCTGCCATCCACTTCTGTCCCTTAACTCTGCAATCCGCTGAAATCCGCTCCGGTAGTTCATCTCATAACCACCCGCCAACCAGAATGACCCCTTCAACTTCCATTCGATGAAAGATCGCAGTCCGATTCCCTGATGAGTGATCTTCACATGACGGATATTCTCTCCCCAGCCCATTTTATAACTGGCTCCTACACCGATCATACTGTTATCATTCAACTTATACCCTGCTGTCAGGGCGATATCACTCGTTACCGGGAAATAACCATTGGACCTCTGTGATTGAATGTTTGCTCCCAGTTCAATACGTTGAAAAAAGCTCTTTGTCTTTTGCCCGTTAGGTTTAAAACCATCCGGCATATCCAGATCTCCTCCGCTATTACCTAATTTGCTCAGCTTGTTCTTCAATTCATTTAACTGGCTTTGCGCCTGCTGCATGTTCTGGCTGAAC
>MKTW01000010.1:108404-575215 GCA_001898405.1 Sphingobacteriales bacterium 44-61 | reverse complement strand
CTTTTTTCATAATTGACCCATTTAAGTTAGAGATTTTCTCTAACACTGGGTGGGCAACATTCGGGGAACCTTACAGTAGCGCTGAGGCTTCAAATCACACCGTTTATAACGGCTGGTCCATTTGGGATAATTATAAAACCCAGTTGCCCTTGCTTTCGATAGCTTACCCAAAACAATACCAGGATATTGTTTCTTCCATTGTCAACTTATACAACTATGGCAAGAAAGACTGGGCTACGTTAACTGAACCATCCAATACCGTACGAACAGAACATGCGGTGGTTGTTTTATTAGATGCTTACCGAAAGGGATATAAAATTGATTTTTCGCCGATCATTGATTCGCTTATCAAAGAAAGTGAGCATCTGGATTTTTCGCACCCCGATAAAGCAATGGAATCAAGCTATGACCTGTGGGCATTATCTGAAATACTAACCATCCTGCACAAAGAAAGCCTGGCAACTATGTACAGGCAAAAGGTTTTGCAATACCAGAAAGTTTGGACGCAGAATTTCCGGGACATCAGTAAACCTGATGTAGATGATTACGGCGCAAGGGGCATGTACCAGGGAACGGTGTGGCAATACCGATGGTTTGTGCCCTTTGATCAAAAAGGTATCGTGGAATTGTGTGGCGGCGATTCCGCCTACATCGCTCAATTAGATCAGTTTTTTGGAAATGACTTTTACAATGCTGCTAACGAACCGGATATACAGGCTCCGTATTTATATAATTTTTCTTCGCAACCGTGGAAGTCGCAAGAAATGATACATAGGTATGCAAAGGATACGGTAGTGCAATACTATACGGATATTAATTACAGGGGCGTTAACCCGCAAATCGGAAGAATATATAATAACAGACCGGATGCCTTTCTGCAAAGCATGGATGATGATGCCGGAGCTATGAGTTCATGGTATGTATTGGCGGCTTGCGGTCTATCACCGGCTTGTGTTGGTGAACCGGTTTACTATTTGAGTGTGCCGTTGTTTGAACATGTTGCTTTCAACAAAACATTTGTAATCACAGTAAAGAATTTTAAGCCCGCTAATAAATATATACAATCAGTTTCATTGAATGGAAGGAATCTTGACAAGAACTGGATCACGCAGGATGAGATTATGAAAGGTGGCCGCTTAGTAATTACCGCTTCCGACAAACCCAATAAGGCATTTGGAATACGGAATCAATGGATGACCACCCTAATTGAAAATTAAAATAAGAATATGAAAGGTATTTATGTGAGTATTTTTTTACTGCTCAGTATTTGTGTTTCAGCGCAACAGCCGGTGAACTGGAGTTACAGTACCAGGAAAGTTTCGGACAAGGTGTATGAAATACGGCTGACAGCCACGATCAATTCACCCTGGCATATTTATTCGCAAACCACACCAGATGGCGGACCCGTTAAAACAAGTTTTGTTTTCTCGAAGAATCCACTTGTGGCGCTGGTTGATAGCCCAAAAGAAGAAGGCAAACTGATCCAAAAACATGAAGATGTTTTTGATGTTGATGTAAAGTATTACGAAAATAAAGTAGTGTTTGTGCAGAAGGTACAGTTGAAAGCGAAAGTGAAAACGAATATTTCCGGAACGGTTGAATATATGGTATGTAATAATCAGCAATGCATGCCGCCGAAGAAGGAAACATTTAGCATTGCGATAAATGATTAGTGACAGTTTTCTCATGAATGGTCATCACCCCGTTTGACCATACAAGGCTTTGTTTCCACAATGGCCTTTTGATTGTTTTCTCATAAGCAGTTAGTTTGGTTAGGGGAAGTGTGAGCAGCTTCCCCTTTTTTAAAATTTAAACAAACAAATGCGCTAATGAATGAAAAGTACCAGTTATTGCATAGCGATATGCTGAAGGATATGGCGAGGTGCAGTGGTATGGAACTGCCTGAAACGGAGATTGCCGAATATTGCTACCGGATAACGCTGAACTACTGGGTAAGAATAAAGCAATGTTTTCAAAGGCGTGTCATTTACGATGATGCTGAAGAAATTGAGTTCTTTAAATCGGTAAAACCCCGGTTTACGGCCTACATCGAGCACTATTTGATATTAAACCAGGGATTGCTTTTTATCCCTGCTCAAAAAGATGATGAAGTGACATATTGGGAGGAAGAAGAAAGGCGATACCAGCGTTTCTATGAACGCAACAGGGATTTTATCCAGTATTATGAAAATGGGAAAACGGAAAGTGATGCGGAATACTTTTTACAGCGCAACAACCGGCTGCTGCTGTTGCCACAGGAGCGAATTTATGAAGATTTGGATTGCCGGAGTTCACACGATCACTTAGTAAGAGGATTCATAGCAAACAGGATGTACAAGGAATATGTAGAAAACAGGTTAAAGCAATTAAAAGAATGAAAGACCTCACGGCGGAAGTCATAAAAAAGAGTTGCGCTTTTGTATTGCAGATCAGCGATCCTGGCGATACATTGCGCCGGCTGGCGATGTTTTTCCAGGACCGGCATATTATTATTGACAACCTGAGCATGCACCGGTTTCGCAGTGGTGAGGCCATGCTGATTATTCATTGCCAGGTGGAGAAAGACCGGGTTGGAAGAACAGTGCAGCTACTGGAAGAACTGGGCGGGATTATAGAACTGGAAATGTTGAAATGAGCTATTGACCCTTATATCTATTTCGCAAAGCAGTAGATTTTCTCATGTAAGGCAGGCGTTTCTACGCCAGCCGTTTTTGAACTCATCCTATTTTAATTCATTAAATCCGGATGCCTGGTATGATCAAAGCAACATACGACGATAAAGAAAAGATCGTCAACATACTTACAGAAGCCTTCGACGATAACAAGAGCGTTAATTATATCGTCCGGCAGGACCGACACCGAAAGCGACGCATCCGTCGGCTGATGAAATATTCCTTTGAAGTCTGTCATTCCTTCGGGAAAGTATTTTTGTCAGATGACAGGCAGGGCTGTGCACTGATATTGTTGCCGGATAAGAAGAAAACAACCCTTCGTTCAATATGGTGGGACATTCAACTGATCCTGACCTGCACCGGGATTGGCAATGTGCGAAAAGCCATGCAGCGGGAAACAAAGGTCAAAGCACTACAGCCTAAAGAGCCGTTTTATTACCTCTGGTTTATCGGCGTTAACCCCCATTCACAGGGAAAGGGCACCGGCAGCGTCCTGATGAAGGAAATACTGGCCGAATGTGGTTTTAACAAACGGATCATTTGCCTGGAAACCTCCACCACCCGCAATCTTCCCTGGTATGAAAAGTTCGGGTTTTCCATTTACAATAAACTTGATTTGGGCTATGAGTTATTTTTCTTGAAAAAAGAATAAATGAAAACGATATGCTTGTACCCGGAACACAGATGCATTGGGCGACGCTGGGCTTTGTGTGTTTGGATTTGTTCATCCTTTTTTACCTCATCCTATACCGGGTTGCCCGGCCGGATGATACAGCTGCTTTCCTGAATATCATCCTGCTGCTCCTGCTGATCACGTACAATATAACGGGCGGGCTGTTGCCAGATCCCCATTTGCCCGGCTCTCTTTTCCTGCAGAACTGTATTGCCTACGCCACCGGGTTTATTACCCCCTGCTACTTCCCTTATTACGTCTACAAAGGCTTCCAGTTGGATCGAATGTGGTTCCATGCTTACCGGGGCGTTTTCCTTTGCCTGGTGTTGCCTTATATCATCTTTGTTGCCGTTTATGCGATTACCGGGAACCTGGAGGATGCAAAAGACATTCTTATCATTCCCACGCTGTATGCTTTATGGGTTTTGTATTCGCTATGGAAAGCGATCCGGGCAAAATACAAAAACGATTTCAGCAGCCGGCGATCAAAAATAGAAATGCTGGTATTGTTTGTCAGCCTGGCGCCCTGGGTGGGGCTTCCCATTATTGCCTACTACGACTGGAACCAGACGGCAGAAGTCACCACGACCAATACCGGCTTTTTACTGATGATGGGCCTGCACCTGCAACGGAATGTCTATCGCCTGCGGCATGAGCATAAACGCCTGCTCGAATCGGAAGAACAGCTTTCCGGCTATGATGAGCGATTGAAAGAGGAACTCGAAAAGCTGAGCCAGGAGCGGGAAAAAATGGATGGAGAAGAACGGTTTAATCGGAACTGCGACCGCTACCGGCTTACCCGCCGGGAAACGGAAATAGCCCGGCTGATCTGTCAAGGGCTGGCCTATAAAGCCATTGGTGAGCTTTTGTTTATTGCGGAAGGAACGGTAGGCAAACATGCCCAGAACATTTTTGAAAAAGCAGGCGCTTCCAGCCGGATTGAACTATGCCGGAAACTGGATGAGTTGCCTGCCGACCCGGATCGTTAAGTAGTTCTATGTATTAATAACAGAAACTGGTAGTGTGAATGCCTGATTAACAAGAGAAAATACCGTGAACCTGTAGAAAAATACCGGGTTTTTGTATCGTTAAAGGATTGAATTTTGAGATAGGCTGGTACTTAAAATCTAGTATATGACAGCGACAAATGTGCAATGGGAACTGATGCTGGAAGTGCTTCAGTCTATCCGGTCGGAAATTCAGCAGCAGACTCTCCTGCTTGGCCAGGCAGGAACTATTATAGCAGGCGGGCAATACGTCCATGTTCCGTTCCGGGGATCGGAAATCTATTTATTCCATAAAGCATTTATTGATGCCGGTGGCGCTCCCCATGAAAACTACAAGACGTTATTAGAAAAGACAGTTGGAAACCTTGCCAACCGGACGCAAAAAGGGTTCAGCGCCCAAAGCTTTTGCAAGTACAGCGATAAGGTTGATCCCGAAGCGAAGGATAATGTAAAGCGGTTCCTGCAAAAGATGATTCGCAATATTGACAGTTACGATTAAGACTTCCACCTCCATTCTATCCACCTCCATCTAAACCGGTTTTTTAGAACCTATATTGCAGACCGTTTTGTAAAAAGCGAAAGAAGCAAGCAAACGGCTGCCATGAGTAATTGATTTGTGAACCAGAAAAACAGCGATTATGCTTCAACACATTTCCTGGTCGGATTACCTGACCTTTATCGCCCTCTCCGGCGCAATCTATTATGCCTGGGTGTTGTTTGTGTACTACCGGCATGATCTTTTACCTGCGGCAAAAGCAAAGCTGCCTCTTTCAACCGATACCTTACAGTTTCGGGCTGCTGTAGATTCGCAGCAAACAGCAGTAAGTAACCACGAAGATTACCAGCCAAAGGCTGCAGAGGCAGGCCCGCCACAAATGCTGCAATCCTTCACCGATGAAGTAAAAGCTTATATAGAAGAGGCAAGTAACAAGGAAACGGAAAAAGAAATACTGCTTCAATGCCTGTCCGTAATTGCCGGTAAATATCCTTCGTTGACTCAATCAGAATACCGGGATTCCCTTGACCAGTTTTTGATCAGCGAAGCAGAGATGAATTGTGCTGTGTTTTTAAGTGATGGCGAAGTGAGGAGGATATGGAACGAAGCATAGCGCTTAAATGCTCTGCGGCCCCGTAAGGCGGCGGAGCATTTTTAAATAGCATTCAACATTCAATAAATAAATGTGCGTATGAAATGTGAGACATCCGGGAAGACAATTTCCCAAAAGAGATTTATACTGACAGGATTCCTCTTCCTGCTGACTATAGCAGCATGGGCCCAGGATGGAAATGCAGGCATCAACGAAGCGAATACAAAAGTTCGCAGCTATTTCACTGCGGGTACGAATTTGATGTATGCCGTGGGCGCTATCCTCGGGTTGATCGGGGCAATTAAGGTATATCAAAAATGGAATGCCGGTGATCATGATACCGGCAAGACCGCTGCTGCATGGTTCGGCTCTTGTGTTTTTCTCGTAGTAGTCACCACCGTTATTCGGTCCTTCTTTGGCGTATAAATCCACAGACGATTATGGCAAACAGTGTTTATAAAATCAATAAGGGGATCAACAAGCCCGTAGAGTTTCGGGGTTTGAAGGCACAGTACATCTGGTACTTAGGGGGTGGGCTTGTGATCCTTCTTATAGTCTTTGCTATTCTCTATGTAATTGGAATAAACACTTTTTTCTGTGTTGGGTTTATAGCAATACTTGGAACAGGACTATTTATCCAGGTGTATAAACTTAGTAATACATACGGGGAACACGGTATGATGAAAAAGGTGGCCCGGCGAAGTGTGCCCCATGTACTTAAATCCTATTCGAGAAATGCCTTTTTCAAAAAAGCAATCTGATGGAAAGAGTATTGGAAAACATATTACCGATTATGGATGTGGAGCACGACCTGATCCTTTCCAAACAGGGAGATGTAACCATTGCCTTCCAGTGCGAACTACCGGAAATTTTTACCCTCTCCAATGAAGAATACGAAGCCTTTCACCAGGCATGGATAAAAGCCATTAAGATATTACCGAAGCACAGCATTTTTCATAAGCAGGATTGGTTTGTTGACAGTAAGCATAAGGCCAATTTCCTGAATGAGGACAATAGTTTTTTATCCCGCAGCAGTGAGCGGTTTTTTAATGAAAGGCCTTACCTCGATCATAGCTGCTATATTTTCCTCACTAAAAAACCGGCAGGCCGAAAATTAGCGAGTTCCCTTTTCTCCAACTTGTTAAGAAGGACGATTGTCCCGGAAGAAACACTGAAGCCGCAATTGGTGCAGGACTTTATAGACAGCGCCGGTCAGTTCAAACGCATACTGGAGGACAGCGGTTTTGTAAAGCTGAAACGGTTGAACAATGAAGTGTTGTTAAGTAATCCGGAAAAAGCAGGGGTGATTGAAAAATACCTTCGCCTGTCGGAAACGAATCTGCTCTGTGATATTGAGTTTAAAGATGGAATACAGGTTGGCGATAAGCAGGTGCAGTTATTTACACTCTCCAATGCCGAAGATTTGCCGGCGCTATGCGGCTCCCGTATCAATTACGATAAATATTCCACGGATAAAACAAAGTTCTCTGTTGGCTTTGCCTCGACACTAGGCCAATTGCTTCCCTGCAATCATATCTACAACCAGTTTGTGTTTATTGAAGATGCACAGATCACGATAAAGAAACTGGAAAGTAAACGGCTTCGCCTGCAAAGCCTTTCCGCCTATTCAAGAGAAAACGCTATAGGCCGGGATGCCACCAACGATTTCTTAAATGAAGCAATCAGTGAACAACGGTTGCCGGTGAAGGCTCATTTCAACGCATTAGTTTGGACGGAAAACAAGGAGGAGTTAAAAGACCTGAAAAACCTGGTCTCCTCCGGTTTGGCGCAGATGGATGCTGTGGCTAAAATGGAAACGGCAGGCGCTCCGCAAATCTATTGGGCCGGGATACCCGGCAATGCAGCTGATTTCCCTATGAATGACAGCTTCGACACATTTGCGGAGCAAGCCTGCTGTTTTTTCAACCTGGAAACCAATTACCGCTCCTCGCTGTCGCCGGTAGGTATCCGCCTGGGGGATCGTTCTACCGGCCGGCCGGTGCATGTAGACATATCGGATGAACCGATGCAGAAAGGCATCTGCACCAACCGCAACAAGTTTATACTCGGCCCTTCGGGTAGCGGTAAATCCTTTTTCACCAATCACATGGTCCGCTCATACTATGAACAGGGTACGCATGTTGTTCTTGTGGATGTGGGCCATTCCTATAAAGGACTGTGTGATATGGTGAAGGGATATTATTTCACTTATAGCGAAACAAAACCAATCCGGTTCAATCCTTTCTTTATCGGCGAAGGTGATCTGCTCGATACAGAAAAAAAGGAAAGCATCAAAACACTGTTGCTGGCGCTATGGAAAAAGGATGACGAAAGTTTCAACCGCAGCGAATATGTGGCACTCTCCAATGCCCTGCAACTGTATTATGAGCATCTGGAAAACAATGCAAACATCTTTCCCTGCTTTAATTCATTCTATGAATTCCTGCAGGGCGATTTTGTCCAAGTGCTGGAACGTGACAAGGTAAAGGAAAAGGATTTTGATGTAGCAAACTTTTTGTATGTCCTGCGGCCATACTACGAAGGCGGCGAATTTGATTACCTGTTGAACGCTAAAGAAAATCTGGATTTACTGAACCAGCGCTTTATTGTCTTCGAGCTGGACAATATCAAAGACCACCCGATTTTATTCCCGGTTGTTACCATCATTATTATGGAAGTGTTTATCTCCAAAATGCGGAAGCTGAAAGGCATCCGCAAAATGATACTGATCGAGGAAGCCTGGAAAGCCATTGCCAAGGAAGGGATGGCCGAATACATCAAATATCTGTTTAAGACAGTTCGGAAGTTCTTCGGTGAAGCGATTGTGGTAACGCAGGAAGTGGAAGATATTATTTCCTCGCCGGTGGTGAAGCAGGCGATCATCAATAACAGCGATTGTAAAATACTATTGGACCAGTCAAAATACCAGAACAAGTTTGACCAGGTACAGGAACTACTTGGTTTAACGGAGAAAGAAAAAGCCCTGATACTTTCCATCAACAAGGCCAATGATCCTTCCAAAAAGTATAAGGAGGTATTTATTTCTCTTGGCGGGATGCTGTCAAGAGTTTACCGGACGGAAGTATCGTTGGAAGAATACCTGGCTTATACCACCGAGGAATCAGAAAAAGTAAAAGTGCAACAACATGCTGCCAAATGTGACGGAGATATGCAGAAAGGGATTGCAGCAATGGCAAAGGAACTGCGAAGCAATCATGAGCACCAAATTAAATAACATGATTGCGAATAATTGCGGGAAGAAACATTGCTTAAAACGTAAGATTATGAAAATACAAATCCCTCTCCGTTATTTTATCGTCCTTTTTTTGGTAGCCTGTAACGGCCTTACAAAAGACGAAGTGAAAGCCTTTATACCCGGCACTTATACCCGGATTTCCGAACATGAATTTGGAAAAGAGTATGATACGCTTATTATATCCGAAATAGGCGGTCAATTCGAGATTCAGCGGAAATGGAAATATGAGCGGGTATTGGACGACGTAGCGCAGGAACCGGAGTATAAACAAGAAAACACCACTGCGGTATATGATGATAGACATCACCTGTTAAACGAAATTGAAACGGGTAATACAATCTCCTTCGATCAACGGGAAGGTTTCTTGTTTATCGGCCCAACAAAGTATAAGAAACTAAAATGAGTATATCATGAAAAAAATACTGGCTATTGTGTTGTTGTCACTGTGCTGTATGGTGTTGCCGGTAGCAAAATCACAGGCGCAGATACCGATTGTTGAAATTATCAAGGCTGCTGTCAAGAAGGTCGTCAAAGCAGTTGACCTGAAGATCCAGCGTTTGCAGAACAAAACCATCTGGCTGCAAAATGCCCAAAAGACATTGGAAAACAAAATGTCTGAATTGCGGCTGACAGAAATCAGCAACTGGGTGGAAAAGCAGCGAACCTTATATGCCAAATACTTTGATGAACTCTGGAAGGTTAAAGCAGCGCTGGCCTATTACCACCGGGTAAAAGATATTATTGATAAGCAGGTGCAATTGGTCGGCGAATACAAGGGCGCCTGGGCGTTGTTTAAGCAGGATAAAAATTTCACCGCCGATGAGCTGGACTATATCGGCGAAGTCTATAACGGCATTCTGGAAGAAAGTGTAAAAAACCTTGACCAGTTTTACCTGGTCATCAATGCCTTTGCTACGCAAATGAGTGATGCCAAACGAATGGAGATCATCAATGCAGTAGATAATAAGCTGAATGAAAACCTCGGCGACCTGCGGGAGTTCAACAATCAGAATAAAATGTTGAGCCTGCAAAGGGCCAGTGAAAAAGGCGACATTGAAATGGTTAAACGATTATACGGCTTATGAAAACAATTGTAACGATAGCTGTGCTCTTTCTTTCCCTGACCTCGCAGGCACAAACTGCTGCTGAATGGACCAGCCAGAAGAAGACACAGATCAAATACCTGCTGCAACAGATAGCTGCCAATAAAGTATATATTGAATACATTGAAAAGGGCTATGGAATTGCCAGGAAAGGATTAAATACCATCCAAAAGATCAAGCAGGGTGACTTTGACCTGCACCGGGATTTTATCAGCTCGCTGAGTACCGTTAATCCCAAAGTGAAAAACTATACAAGGGTTGGCGATATTATCGCTTACCAGGTTCGCATTGTAAAAGATATAAAGACTGTTATCAGTAACCTGAAAGAAAGTAACCAGTTTAATCCTGATGAATTGGATTATAGCAAGGCTATATTTGAAAGACTATTGGAGGATTGTTTGAAAAGCATGGATGAACTATTTCTGGTCATTACTTCCGGCGAACTACAAATGAAAGATGATGAACGGATACAGCGGATAGACGGGCTTTGGCTTGATATGCAGGACAAATATGCTTTTTGCAAATCCTTCAGCGAGGAATGTTCCGTGCTTGCCATGCAACGCTTAATGGAAACGGGCGACGTGGATTTGAGTAAAAAATTAAACGGTCTGAAATGAAAAATCTACTCCTTATAGCGGTTTTATTTGCTTGCAATATCAATTGTTTTAGTCAAAGCCAGGAAGTGCAGCAGTTACTTTTAGACGTGGAGAAGCTGGCACAGTTCAAAAAGATATTGAACAATATGTACACCGGCTATAAAGTGCTTTATAAGGGCTATACCACGATCAAAGATATTTCCGAAGGAAATTTTGATCTGCACCGCAATTTCCTAGATGGTTTGTTGCAGGTTAGCCCTGCCGTCAGGAAGTACCAGCGGATTGCTGATATAGTTAGCTACCAACTGCGCATTGTAAAAGAATATAAAGCGGCTTTCGAGCAGTTCAAACAGGATAAGCATTTTTCGGCTGATGAAATTGATTATCTCGGCAGTGTATACGGGAACCTGTTTGACACCAGTTTAAAAAGCCTGGACGAACTGGCCATGGTGGTTACCGCCGGAAAATTGCGGATGAGCGACGATGAACGGTTGCAGGCCATTGACCGAATCTACAATGAAGTAGTTGACCAGTTCTCCTTTTTACAGGAATTTAATAACAGTACAGCTATACTGGCCGTACAGCGTGAAAAAGAAATGATGGATATAGAGCTTTCCCGGAAGATCTATTCGATTAAGGATTAGACAGGATTAGAATAGCATAAAAACTGTGTGTATGAACAAGTGTGTCAGGATTGCTATTGCAGTAATGGTGGTTTTATTGCTTCCGCACTGGAGTTTCGCCCAGGATGGCGGCGGGATGGCGGGACAAATCCGCAGTCTTCATGCGGTGCTGGAACAGCTATACAATGATATGATGCCGCTTTGCAGCCGGCTGATCGGTGTTGGCCGGGGCATTGCCGGTTTTGCCGCCACCTGGTACATTGCTTCGAGGGTGTGGCGGCATATTGCCAACGCGGAGCCGATTGATTTTTACCCCCTGTTCCGCCCGTTCGTAATCGGCTTCGCCGTGCTGATCTTTCCCACGGTGATTGCCATGATCAATGGGGTAATGCAGCCCACCGTAACCGGCACCAAGGCCATGGTAATAGATTCCGACGCCGCTGTTGCACAGCTCCTGAAGATGAAAGAGGAAGCCATTAAAAAAACGGCGTACTGGCAGATGTATGTCGGGCCTACCGGCAGCGGCGACCGCGACAAGTGGTATAAATATCATTACGGCGATAAACACGAAGGCTGGTTAAAAAGCATTGGGAACGATATCCGGTTCGCCTTTGCCAAATTCTCTTATAACTTTCGTAACTCCATCAAGGAGTGGATGGCTGAAGTACTCAAGGTGCTCTTTGAGGCGGCAGCGCTTTGCATCAATACCATCCGGACATTCTATTTGATTGTTCTTGCCATATTAGGACCGCTGGTATTTGGTCTCGCTGTGTTTGATGGATTCCAGCATACCCTGACGGTTTGGTTAGCCCGCTATATCAATATTTTCCTGTGGCTGCCGGTAGCCAACATCTTTGGCGGCATCATGGGGAAAATCCAGGAGAACATGCTCAAAGGGGATTTGCAGCAGATCGCCAGCAATGGTGATACCTTCTTCAGCACTACGGACACGGCATATCTCATTTTTATGATCATTGGGATTATCGGGTATTTCACGGTTCCGTCTGTTGCCAACTATATCGTCCATGCAGGTGGCGGGAACACGCTTCTGTACAAGGTTACCAATATGATGAGTACTTCCAGCCGGGTAGTGGCAACGGGCGGCGCATCCATGACAAAGGATGTGTTAGGAGATGGCTATAACCGGGTGGCCAGCAGTATGGCAGACTATGGTGCATCGGGAGGGTACTTCAATGAAGGCAACAAAGGTTCCGGCAACTACATGAAGGATAAACTTTCTGGGAATAAATCATAAAGCATGTTTCGGAAGACAAAAAATATAGATATAGCATTCCGGCATATTAAGCTGTTCTCGATTGCCCTCATAATCGGCTGCATTTCTGTTACCGTTTATGCACTCTACAGCACGAATAAAACAGTTGCCGGTTCACAGCAGAAGATATTTATACTGGCAAATGGCAAAGTATTGGAAGCCTATGCTGCGGAGAGAAAGGACAACATACCGGTTGAGGCCAGGGATCATGTAAAGATGTTTCATCACTATTTTTTTACGCTTGACCCGGATGATAAGGTGATACAATCCAATATCAGCAAAGCATTGTACCTGGCTGATGTGTCTGCAAAACAGCAATACGATAACCTGAAAGAAAACAGCTACTATACCAATATCATTTCAGGCAATATCAGCCAGACCATTGAAGCGGATAGTATCAGTATCAATACCGACAGCTATCCCTATTATTTCCGCTACACAGGGGCGCAGAAGATCATCCGGCCTACCAGTATTGTAACAAGGAACCTGATCACAGAGGGTTATTTACGCAATGTATCCAGATCGGATAACAACCCGCATGGCTTCCTGATTGAAAAATGGAAAACAATACAGAATAAGGATATAAAAACGGAGAACAGGTAATATGTTGTTCAGGAAGAAAAAAGATAAACAAAACAGTCATCCGGTAAAGGAGAAAGCGGCGAAAGGCATTGCCAGCTTTTTACTCAAAACACAATCGAAGTTTGCTGCAGTCATGAATAATCAAACGAAAAATATTCCTTCAAAGAAGATGAAAATTCTGCTGCTTGTCTTTTGCCTGATCGGTGGAGGTTTTAGTCTTTACCTGACCCTTGAAGCGATCTTAAAACCTGACCGGGAGCAACCTGCTTTCAAAATTGATCCGGTGAGCGTTCCCAAACATTACGATCGCAGTGGTGATGAGGAATTGCGAAGCGATCACTATATAGACAATGAAACTTACCAGCAGATTCAGGCATTTGAACAGTACATGGACAGCCTGCAACGGACACCAACCGGAGTACAAACCCGTGACAGCATTTTGCAGGCAAGACCGGGATTGATGGATAGCGTCCGGATGCTGAAAGAAATTTATAACTATCAATAAAAATGAAGCGTATGAATAAACTGCAACGGTCGTCCCGCCTCATTGCGGGACGCAAACGAAAAATGATGATGGTATTGCCCTTACTGGTTGTACCATTTCTGACAATGGCTTTTTGGGCTTTGGGCGGAGGCAGAGGCTCAAGCGGCAAAGTAATAACAACACGGCAAAAGGGCTTGAACCTGCAGCTACCCAGCGCCAACCTGAAAGACGATGCCATGACTGATAAGATGAGCTTTTACGATCAGGCCGATAAGGATTCCATCAAGCTGGCTGAGGAAATGCGGAATGATCCCTATTACCGCAACCAGGACAGTATGCAGCAGGCATATAACAATGAACTGGAACAGATCACACAGCAATCTGCCGAAAAATTTAACCAGTCCAGTATTATACAAAACGGTGGATTGAAAACATCTCCTTATGACAAATCTGGCATACCGGCTGAAGAAAAGGTCATGAAAAAGCTGGCTGAACTAAATAAAGCGATCAACCAGCCTGACCCGGAACAGCTAAGCAAGGATACAGAGGAATATGTGCAGGGAAATGGTGATTATAGTTTCGGCAGTGATGTTAACCGGCTGGAAAATATGATGAACCTGATGAATAATAAGGGTGCTGACAACGACCCTGAAATGATACAACTGGAAAATACGCTGGAAAAGATACTCGACATTCAACACCCGGAACGGGTAACGGAACGCATCAAAGAAAAATCACTTCTTCATAAAGAAGCCGTATATCCTGTTTCTACCATTGCCCGGAAGGAAAGTATCAGCCTGCTTGATACCGGTATGGAAAAGAAGTCGGCATCAGGTTTTTTTGGATTGGAGGACCAGCAAGTGCTATCAGAAGAAAGTAACTCCATTGAAGCTGTCGTGCATGAAACGCAGACGCTTGTAAACGGCGCCGTGGTAAAGCTGCGGTTGCTGAATGATGTTTATATCAATGGCGCTCTTATTCCCAAAGGTACGTTTGCATTTGGTATGGCAGCCCTCGCAGGGGAACGGCTGGAAGTTGAAATCCATTCCATTCGCTACAACCAATCACTTTATCCGGTAAAACTTGAAGTATACGATATAGACGGTCTTCCCGGCATTTATATACCTGGCGCTATTACCCGTGATGTGGCAAAGCAATCTGCGGACAACGGTTTGCAGTTAATGGAGCTTACAACCTTAGATCCTTCGTTGAAAGCCCAGGCTACCGCAGCGGGTATAAGCGCCGCCAAAGGGTTATTGAGCAAGAAAGTAAAGCAGGTAAAAGTATTGGTGAAAGCGGGGTATAAAGTACTCCTGAAAGACAAGAATACAGAACGATGATTTTTTAACCTCAAAATAGAAACGATGAAACGAATTGTGTGTATGATTTGCGGTTGCTGGTTATTCGTTGCAGGGTTTGCCCAACCCGTTGCTTTGACTATTTCCAAAGACAAAACAACCAGCCTGATTTTCCCCTTTGCCATCCGTCATGTGGACAGAGGAACGAAAGATGTGCTGGTGCAGCAGGTGCAGGAAGCTGACAATATTTTACTGGTGAAAGCCGCTACGGAAGGGTTTACCGAAACCAATTTAAGTGTGGTCACGGATGACGGCAGTGTATATTCTTTTGTCGTCAACTTCGAGAATAAGCCGTCTGTCTGGGTGTATAATTTGCCAGCGAATAAAAAGCAAACCGTTGCCACTTATGCCAACGGCATACTCGATAATCCGGCCACCATGCACGGCATCAAAGACCGAAGTCGGGGAATTACAGTTCATGTCAGCGGTATTTACATTAAGGAGAATGTTATCTATTACCAGGTGCAGCTAATCAATGACAGCCCTATTGATTACGATATAGAGTTGCTCCGTTTTTATATCCGGGATAAAAAGAAAAGTAAACGAACAGCGGCGCAGGAATATGAATTGAAGCCTTTGCATGTTTCCGGTAATATTTCCATAGTGAAAGCAAGAAGCCGGAACACGATTGTAGTAGCTCTCGAAAAATTCACCGTTCCCGATGCCAAATACCTGGCTATTCAGGTGATGGAAAAGAATGGCGGCAGACACCTATTGATGCGGGTCAATAATCGAAAGATCGTACAAGCCATTCCGTTACCTGACCTGAGATGAACCGGGAGCATGTCATATCCGATGAGCTGATTGAAGTGGCGCAAATCTCTTTTGCAAAAGGAGAAAATTGGATCGCCTATAATACGATCCCTTATTTCCTGGACACAGGCGACATGTATTTTTTCAAGACCGCTGACGAAGCGCATGGATTTTCTGATAACAATATCAGTGAGTACGATAACTACCGGGTATTACATGCTTACTCAACAGATGAGTTGCTAAGACGATTCTTTTATGGAGAAAATCTCGAAAGATTGTTTGCAGATCCTGACGCAAACGGTTTGTATAATACGGAAGGGAATGCGTTTACCGATGCACTGATTGACCATATAGAGCAACAGCAGATTTTAAACAATAAAAACGTATCAATTATGAACGAACAAAATTTTGATCACCTGAAAGACAATATCAAGTACATGGGCTTTGGTGAAAAACAACACGATGAACTGGAAGCTCACCTGAAAGAAGGTAAAGAGGCCTTTCAAATGACGTATTCAACCGAAATCAATAAGAAGGCATTTGAAGCAGTACTTCAATTTCGTAAATCCGAGAAATCCGATATGTACTTCCTGAATAGCTATAAGGCTTCGTTGGATTGGAGCAATGGCGAAAAAAAGGAACAGACATTTTATTTAAACTATGGCCGGGGTGTGACGGCCAAAGAAGCCTTCAACCTGCTGAGTGGACGTAGTGTTGAAAAAGAACTGCTACGGAAATTAAGCCCGGAAGAAACCACACAATTCAAGGCCGAACTGAAATTACCTCCTGAGCAAAGGGGGCTGGCTGAAAACTGGGAAAAGTCCCCGACCTATAAGGCCTGGATTCAGCTTGACTTCGAGAACAAAGACAAGAACAATAACTACGAAGTGAAACAGTACCATGAGAATTACGGGTATGATTTGAAAGCAGCCGTAGGTAAATACTTTGTGATGGAAATGGATGGCGGGGAAAAAGAAAAGGCATTGCTTCAATCATTACAAAAAGGTAATATACAGGCTGTCAATATACAGGTCGATGGCGAAGCACAGAAAATGTTCATCGAAGCCAATCCCCAATACAAGACAATTAACCTGTATGATGATAAAATGCAAAGACTGAACCAGGAACAAAGGCAGCATGTATCGCAAAAGCAATCCGGAGAGGAATTGAAACAGGGAAAGGAAGTTAAGGAAGATCAAAAACAGGAGGTGAAGCAGGATAAAAAAAAATCGGTAAAGCAAAGTCCTCTTGATGATCTGGGAAAGCCTAAAAAGGGGCGTTCCCGTAAAAAGGGAATGTCTGTTTGACTACCCAAAGAATAATAAATTTTGTAATCAGAAATTGTGATGTATGGCTATTGAGGTAATTACAAAAGAGGACCTGCAGGAGTTTAGGGTGCAGCTCTTGGAGGATATTCGGCGGCTGCTTTCACCACCGGAAGCAAAACTGGTGAAACCCTGGCTAAAAAATCTGGAAGTAAGGAAGCTGTTGGGTATTTCTTCCAATACTCTCCAGCGGCTCAGGATCGCCGGCAAACTCCGTTCCAGCAAAGTAGGCGGAGTTCATTATTACCGGTATGAGGATATTGAAAAACTGTTAAACAGCGATGCTGCATAACCGGGAATATGGCCGAAGTAAAAGAATTAACCAGCTTTTTTGTTGCAATCCGGGAAGATCCACGAATTGGGACGACGCATATCAGTCTGTATATGGCGTTGTTCCAATTTTTCAATTTAAACGGGCTTCAAAACCCTATTTCCATTACCCGAGCTGGCGTTATGAAAGTGGCAAAGATTGATGGACTGGCTACTTATCACAAGTGCATAAAAGATTTATCTGATTTCGGATATATCCAATATATGCCATCGTACAACCCGGCCATTAATAGCCAGGTTTTCCTACTGAAAGTATAGTGGATTCAAATGCTATAAATGGCAGTTTATGTTGATTTCCCAACCAATGGTTGGGATTTTTTATTACCTTTATAAGGTCAATCATTGACAGTTCGTTGAAAGAATTTACAGTGCGTAATTAGAGCGGAAAGTGTATTTTAGCCAATCACATACTGTTGATTGTCAAAATATTGCATATAAAATTGGTCCTCCCAGCGGGATCACAGAGCAACTTTCAAAACCTGCGCCAGTCGCAGGTTTTGCTTTTTATTTGAGGTTTTACCTAATTTCCTCTTGGGCTACCAAAACCAAGCAGTCAGTATAATTGCTATTCAGTGCTGAGTATTGGAATTTTTCCCTTAACCCACATCAAACCTTCAAGAAAGAAATCTATCCCTGTCTTTTCTTGGATGTCAACTAGTTTGTTTGTTAACTCAATCGAACGCATACCTATGTCCCGGCGTAATTGATTTGAGCGATTAACATCCTTTTGGGTAAGCGTATCAAGGTAACCATAAGACTTCTCTCGATGTTCAGAGATAACAGATATTCTCCATTCTTCAATTATCGCAAAGTCATATGGTGACAACTCACCTGATTGTACGGCTGTTAACAGAAGCGGCCTCAAAGTTTGATAAAAGGTATCATTTCTATTATACGCAGCTGAAATGGAATTGTGATGACTAAGTATTGTCCATGCCCAGAGACGGTTGCCGATCAGTTTCTCGCCTGGATAGCCTTTTTGATTCAAAATTACAAGTAACCGGT
Organism: Sphingobacteriales bacterium 44-61; assembly: GCA_001898405.1. Taxonomy (GTDB): domain Bacteria; phylum Bacteroidota; class Bacteroidia; order Chitinophagales; family Chitinophagaceae; genus Terrimonas_A. The sequence continues at coordinate 557,087 of MKTW01000010.1, read as the reverse complement.
GCATATGTCGTTCGCTTTGAGGGGCAAATTTCTGAATCAAAAACTTATTCTGTGCGTCCTCATCATTTATCCCAAGGTTTATCTTTGCCAGCTTTTGGTCCCGGACGAACATTTCGTCAACCTCCTTCTTTAGCTGATGATCCAATTTGCTGAGATAAGTATGTCGCAAAGTATCATATGTTTTCAGCAACATATTCCAGCCCGGCTTGTGTTGTAGCGATTGAAGCAAGTGGTTATTTTTTATCTCTTTTAAACTCCAGCCATTTGCTATTCCCTTGGTTATGTAATGGAAAGCTTTCTGGTAGTTCCCGATATAGAGCGCAAGCTGTGCTGCCACTTTATAGTCCCGCAGAAATACATAGCTATAATCTTCGAAAACAGAATCCATTGTTAAAAGAGCTTCAGTATATTTCCCGGATGTAATCAATACTTCAGCCTGGATGATACGCTGATAATAGGTCGTATAATCAGCGGATTTTTGCGCTGTAGTGCCAAGTGAGTGAAATATGACCAAAATAAAAAGAAACCTTAGTTTGGGCATGAGAATAATTTAAGCAGAATGAATAAGATATTTTGAACGCACATAGATTTATATTTATACCGCTAGAGAATTACATAGAGTTACTCAAATTTAATCCTTTTACGGAAAAAAACTCATCAGAGCATCTCGGAAAAATGATTTTTGAATTTACATCAAAACCAGATTTCGATTTTATAGTTGAATTCTCGGCACAATTTATCATTCCCGTCTTCGACAATTGTCTGACAATTCCTGCTTCAATGGGAAAAGGCTATATCAAAAGAATAGTGTTTGGAACGGATTTTAGATTGATTATACACCGTTATTAATTAAAAGAAGATTTTACCATAAAGCGTAATGCCTCCGTAGAACGGAATGATTTGATTAGCATCTTTTTTTATAATAATGAAAATTTAATTGATTTGGTTTATAACCAGGATCTGACTACGGCATACACACTTTTAATAGAAGCAGGCCAATTACAAGAGGATCAGAAAGTTTTGATACACGGTGCTTCGGGCGGCGTTGGCAGCATAATGGTACAAATATCAAAAGCACTTGGCGCTTATGTAATAGGGACAACGCAGGCCCCGAACTAGACAGGGTTAAAGCGCTTGGCGGAGGCAAAACACAAACCACCCCTTTTGAAGTATTAAAAAAAGGCGGAAAACTAATAGTACCGTAATGCCTCCTTCAGCTGAGCTGGCTGAAAAATATCAAGTGGCAGCACAATTTATTATGTCAAACCCATCATACAAAAAACTGGACTTTTTCAAGGAATTGATAGCGCAAGGGGAAATAGAAGCACAAATATCAAAGACGATGAGATTAGAACAAGCATCTGAAGCACAGGATCTGGTTTCAAAAGGAGGTGCTAATGGGAAACTTGTATTGGAGATAAACTGACCAATATGAGTATGCAAGATAATGCTCCATAACTATAAAATTCTTATACCTTAAGGAGGAATATAAAAGATTATACTCCTCCACAACTGGCTTTGTTTAATGCACGGAAAGGAAATATTCGGTTCTGCCCAGTAATAAAATCTATTGATAGCCAGAATTTCGTCTCCACTTGTCCTGGTGTTAGGCCGGAGCGCTTTTTAAACTGTCTCTGGATTATTACAGCGCAATGATTACTGTTCACTATTTTTCTGTGTTCACGGGCAGTGAACAGGTTAAAATAATGAACAGATTGAAAACCATCTATCCGAACTCTGTTAGGTATTTGCAGAGAAACCTAACAGGTATGACGAGTCAAAGTGATCTCGGCCAGTAAATGTCACATATTTTTAAATATTTGTGACATTTTATATTCGGGATATCGGCGGTAATACCCTGTTAATGATATGCTTAGGGAGTTAATTATCATAGTCCACAAATATGCCCGTTAATACAGTTATGGACAACAATAGGGTTTTATAATCGTCCGTAACTATACGGGACCGGAGCTACCAACGGCATTTATACTCTTACCGACTTCGGATTATGGTGCCGAGTGCTATTGTCAGTTTCATATATTCTTCTTTCGAAACTAACAGCTGCGCATCGAGTTTCATCTCTCTTCCGGCCTGCCCGTCTGGTTTTGTTTAATAATGCACATCAGCCGAATAAATTCCCTATTCGGCTCATTATTTTTAGTATTTGTGAGCCGATTAACGGTAATAATCGGCTCATGGCAGGATTGGCCTCACTTCAAATTCTTCCTTACAGGCGTAGAGGGCGAGTTGCTTACTTTTTCCGAAAAATATGGAGAAGACGGAAACGGCAAGATTGGTCGAGCAATCGTTGAAAAAGCGCAGCGCTCGAATGAAATAACGCCCTGGGTAGAATATTTCGTCAAGACAACTCTTTATACACAAATTGAAGCGGAAGCACAGATTGACTTTACCCTGAAACAACAAGATTCTTTGACCGCTACAAAGATCTCTTAATGACCACCAGTTGACTGTATTCAGGAGAATGCTGGAAGAAGGGTCGAAAGGATTCAAAGGCGGCATGAATGCCCGGAAATACATAGGATTACCAAGACCTCCAAAGCGACTGCCACAAGGGATATGCAGCAATTGCTGGAGATGGGGGCTTCATACTTTCCGGAAAAGCAGGAGGCCTGGTATAAGCTACCAAGTCAACATTTAAAAAATAGGAACTCTTATTGTGTTAGAAGAAACCTGCGTCGTCTAGAAAATCTTATTTCAATTCAGCCGGGCCCTGCAAGGATATTAAAAAGCTTTCAAGAGGATCTTTTTGCGAACGTTATCGAAAGATGATAACGTTCGCAAAAAGATAACTTCAGTTCGGTTTGATTGATCTCTCAAATACCCAGTTACCAAGCCAGAAAGCTATAAATATCAATTTTATACAAGTGTTTGTTTATCAATAATTTGCATTTGTTAGACAAAAACTCGTACTTATTAATGTAATATCTATCACAATCTGGTACTTAAAAATGTGATTTATTACATAAATTCGTACCAAATAATGTGATATGAAGAGAAAGGCAATGAATTTGCTGAAAGACTGGAAAGCATTTGCAACCAGAAAACCGATGATCATTCGTGGCGCCCGGCAGGTTGGGAAAACATGGCTAATGAAAGAATTTGGCCGGCAACAGTACGAACAGGTGGCATATGTAAACTTCGAAAGCAGTGCCAATGTCAAAAGCCTGTTCAACGATAACTTTGACATCCGGCGTATCCTGACTGCTCTCCAAATTGAGACAGGAATCACCATTATACCCGAGACGACACTGTTGATCTTTGATGAAATCCAGGAAGCACCAGGCGCCATTAACTCGCTGAAGTATTTTCAGGAAAATGCTCCAGAGTATCATATTCTCTCTGCCGGATCTTTACTTGGCGTCGCGTTAAACAATCACCAATCATTTCCCGTCGGCAAGGTGGAGTTCATGGACCTTTATCCGTTGAGCTTTTCTGAATTCCTGGAAGCGGTAGACGAAAAACCACTGGCAGACTTACTGAAAACACCAGACTGGCCGTTGATCACTGCCTTTAAGGTTAAATTTATAGAACGCTTAAGGCAGTACTACTTTATTGGTGGAATGCCAGAGGCAGTCCGTTCATTTGCCACAACCGGGGATTTCAAACAGGTCAGAACGATCCAGCAACAAATACTGACTGGCTACGAACAGGATTTTTCCAAACATGCACCCACAGAAATCATTCCGCGGATCCGTATGTTATGGAACTCAATTCCCGCTCAATTGGCAAAGGAAAACAAGAAGTTCATCTACGGACTAATAAGAAGTGGCGCGCGGGCAAAAGAGTATGAGCTGGCAATGTCCTGGTTGATCGACTGCGGGCTGATCCATAAAGTACATAACCTTTCACATCCTGGTATTCCCTTAAAAGCGTATGAAGAGATCAATGCCTTTAAACTCTTTTTAGGAGACGTGGGGCTGTTGTCTGCAATGACCAGTCTTGATGTCAAAACTTTACTGGAAGACAATGATATTTTCGAAACTTTTAAAGGTGCGCTGACAGAACAGTATGTACTGCAGCAGCTCGTGACCCTGCCAGACCTACCTGTTTATTACTGGTCGCCTGAAAATGCAAAGGCAGAACTGGACTTCGTAGTGCAGCATAGCGGGAAGGTGATACCTATAGAAGTGAAGGCGGCTGAAAATCTACATGCGAAAAGTTTGAAGGTATACTGTGATAAATTTCAGCCGGTACTTGCGGTTCGTACATCGCTCTCTGATTACCGGCCCGAGAGTTGGATGGTAAATGTGCCTTTATATGCGATCGAAACACTCAGTTTTCTTGCGGATGGTACATCTGTAGCATAAGTATCAATACAATTAATAGCACCGCGCTGTCGGCGCTAAAGCCACCACGATAAAACGCATGTAGGATGGATCCCTAAGTTTATGGCTGCGAAAGGGGACGAATTGTGTCCCGGTTCACAGATAAGAACTTACATCAAAATCAAGTCGCTTACTTCCATCCCGAAAATAATGAGACGATTTGAGACGTTTTGGTCCGAAAAGAGTCCTGAAACCACAACTCCACGATGTAAATAAAGTGCGGAAATCAGGACTTTGATTGACAATTTTTAACTTGTCATTAAAACCTGATTTTATGAGCATGACCACAAAAGAGCAGGCTGATATTCGCCGTAAGTTAAAGGTCCTTAACTATGGAAAAGAGATTGGAAATATTTCCAAGACCTGCAGGCATTTTGGAATATCCAGAGAAACCTATTACAAATGGAAGAGGGACTATGAATTAAAAGGAGAATCTGCTTTAATAAACAGCAAGCCTTGTCCTCAAAATCCCAAGCTCAGAATTCCCTTATACATCGAGGAAAAGATTCTATACCTCAGAAAGAACTACCACCTGGGTCAACTTCGGATATCCTGGTATTTAAAACGGTATCACGACATTAAAGTCTCGGCAGCCGGGGTTTGGTGGGTATTGAAACGTAATGGCCTTAATCGGTTGCCCAAAAATCAGCGGAAAAGATCTATGGAACAATTCAAACGCTATGAAAAGCAAGTCCCAGGTCATCGTATTCAGGTTGATGTTAAGTTCCTTTTCTTCACAGATAAGACTGGGAATGAAACAAAACGGTATCAGTATACTGCAATTGACGATGCTACGAGGGCCAGGGCACTGCGGATTTACGACAAACACCATCAATCTTGTGCTATTGATTTTGTAGATTATTTTTTATCCAAATTCCCTTTTCGTGTCCATACTATTCAAACAGACAACGGCCATGAATTTCAGGCAAAATTCCATTGGCATTGCGAGGATCTTGGCATCAGACATGTTTATATCAAGCCTGGAAAACCTAATCTGAATGGCAAGGTTGAAAGATCCCATTTAACCGACGACCAAGAATTTTACCAGCTTTTAGAATATACTGATGATATCGATATTGCTAAAAAGCTGAAAGAGTGGGAGGATTTTTACAACTTCCATCGCCCAAATTTTGCTCTGAAAGGCAAAACACCCTATGAAGTTCTTCGTGAAAAGCTGGCTCCTCAATAATTTTTTCCGGTTCCCTTACAACCAAAAAAGTACAGAAAAAAATTACTTTTGACTGTCAATCATAGTCGAGGTTCACACATTTTACAGGCTGCGTTTAACTCCAAAACTCTTGTCCATCCGCTCGTTCTTAACTACCTGAGCCCGGAGGCGGAACACGGCGTCCAGCCGCTCGGCTACCGACCGGGTCATCCAAAAATCCTTATTCTGTTTCTCCTCATCATGTTCCTGGGCTTTCACCTTGTTGCCGACGATAGCGATCTGCCGCCTTTTAACAGGTGCGGCCTGTACCACCTTTCGTTTAATCTTTACCACGTCTCTTTTCATATCCGGAAGTTACAAAAGTGCCCTAAAACCTGCCTCTCTTTTCCATACCTTCGCCACCAAAACCAGCTCTTTAAATCCTTGCAAAATCAACCATTTTATTCGGTTACCCACGGGGTTACCCCGATGATCTGATGTCTTGAAACCCAACACCGGCGCAGCCTGCCCAAACATAACCCGATCCCAGCGGGATCACAACTAAGATTTCAAACTACAACAAAAGCCTTTAAACAAATTCGTTTAGAGGCTTTTTGTTTTCACAACCTTCATAATCCCTCAAACAACTGCCAACTTACGGGTAACTGTATCAGCCAAAAAATGTTTGGTGTTATAGTGTGCTTTTAATTCCATACCGGAACATTACGCAACCCTTTCATCAAAGGAAACATGTTTTGGCGGAAACCACCCCCTTAAGTTGTCGCTTTCACACCGCACCAAATTCTGAAATGAATTCCATCTTTACATCATCAATTCAAACAAAATTGAAATCAGCGTTATGAACAATTTATTCAAAACATGCAATCCTCTTAAGTCAATACTACTAATTGCCATCATTCTGTTTGCTGCATCCCAATCAAACGGACAACAAATCAAACCCTCCAACAGTGGTTACATACCCGTCGATGGCATTAAAGTTTATTACGAAGTATATGGCGAGGGTAAGCCTATCATTTTACTACATGGTGCTTTTATGACAATTAATTTGAACTGGGGACAATTAATCCCTGAACTGTCAAAAACCAGGAAAGTAATTGCCATTGAATTGCAGGGACATGGACACACACAGTTTTCAGATAGGAAATTATCGCATGTTACTTTAGCAAGTGATGTGGAAGGAGTAATGGATTACCTGAAAATTGACAGTGCTGATGTAGCAGGATATAGTTTTGGCGGTGCTGTAGCTTACCAATTTGCTATACAAAGCCCCAAACGGTTAAGAAAACTAGTGATCATTTCTGCTACTTATAAAAGCAGCGGTTGGCTGCCCGAGATAAACAATGCATTTAAGACAATGAAACCTGATCTTTTCGCAAACTCTCCAATGAAAGCCGCATACGATGCAGTAGCTCCTGATAAAACAAAATGGACAAAGTTCTTAGAGCAGATGATTGCTTTTGCCGGAATACCATACGATCTGGGTGACTCCAACATTTTGAAAATTTCTGCGCCTGTATTAATCATAGCGGGCGACAATGATGGCATGGATAAAATTGAGTTGATAAAAACGTATCAGCTGCTGGGCGGTGGAGTAACTGCAGACTTAGGACAAATGCCAAAATCGCAATTGGCCATTGTTCCTTCGCAAGGGCATGTCAGCCTGATGATGCAGACAAAAACAATCGCAAGTTATTTGGACGACTTTTTGAAGTAGATATAATCGTATTTCAATCAAACTATAATTAAAGTAACATGAGAAAGATAACCGTTTTATCAATGATCACTCTCGATGGTGTTATGCAGGCACCGGGTGGTCCTGAGGAAGATACATCAGGCGGCTTCAAATATGGCGGCTGGACTGCACCTTATAGTGACGAGCTTTTTGGAAAGATTTTAGAAGAAGAATTGAAACCGGCCGATTATATGCTGGGCAGAAAGACTTTTGAGATTTTTGCATCTTACTGGCCCCAGCATGCTGACTTTTGGCCAGGCATCAATGAAGGTACCAAATACGTCCTGTCGAAGACCATGAAAAAATCGGATTGGAAAAATACTGTTTTCCTAAACGATCTGGCAGATATCAAAAGGCTTAAGAATTCGGAGGGTGATGACATTCATGTTTGGGGTAGCAGTAAGCTTGTTCAATTGCTGCTTAAGCATGACCTGGTTGACGAGCTCCGGATCAAGATTTATCCATTGATCCTTGGTGAAGGAAAAAAGCTGTTTGATAACGGCGCGGTCCCGGCAGCATTTACCCTAACAGAAAGTTATGTTACATCAAAAGGGATTATTATAGCCATTTACAAGCGGGCCGGAGAAGTCATAACAGGCAATGTCGAAGCCTAAGGAACCGTAGCTCATCCCACTGCATTCGTTCCGCCTTCCCGCAGACGGAACGTTGCCTAATTGGAAAATGACCAGGAGTTATAAAGAAATAAGAAAATCAGCCGGTTAGTTCTTATATTCATTTCCTGTTAAGCTTCCCTACACGATGCCGGTAAAATATGTAACCACCAAAGCAATGCTGCCGGAATTCAGGCGATTGTTTATCGCATGCCTTTTGCTGCAGGTTATTTTTTCCTGTAAGCAGAATACTGAAAAAAACTTCATCGCAGATGCCTTTAAACCACAAATCTCCAAAGCAACCTTCTATTCGTTTTTTCCGGAAAGCCCTACCTCTCATCCCGATTCCATCCGCCTTGATGAAAAAAAATTGAAAAAGGTCATTGCTGGCAAGCCTTCTGTCACACCCTTTAAAAATAACCTGCTTACTGCCGGTGTTCCGCAAAACCTTATCGTAAACCAGAAAATAACAACGCCGGGGACAGATACATTTACCCTCCCTGAAACCATTCCGGCTACCGGGAAAAAAATTCAGGCAGCGCTGCCTGAAAAGTCGGATATAAAAGAAGTGACTTACAAAATGCCCAACCCCTTGTCTATCGCTTCTTTTGGAAAACTGCAGGGATTAAAGCATAGTATAGTAACTGCCCTGCTGCAGGATCATACAGGCAATACCTGGATATGCACTGCAGGAGGTGTCAGCAGATATGACGGACATAGCTTTACCAACTTTACTACTGACCAGGGGCTTGTTTATAATGATGTAAGGGCCTTGTGCCAGGACAGGAACGGGAATATATGGTTTGGTACAATGGGCGGAGGCATCTCAAAATATGATGGATACTCATTTACCAATTTTACCGTAAGGGATGGATTGCCCAGTAATATTGTATACAGCATTAAAGAAGACAACCTGGGAAATATATGGTTAGGCACCCTTAAAGGCCTTGCAAAATATGATGGCAAAACATTTACCAATTTTACCCGGAAGCAGGGCCTGGTGAATGACTCAGTAAACAATATTCTTATCGATAAATATCAGCGCATCTGGATCGGCACCAACAATGGGATCTCAAAATTCGATGGTCATTCCTTTACCAGCTACACTTCACCAGAAGGAATAAATACCAATCATATTCAGTGCATGATAGAAGATAAAGCAGGCAGGATCTGGTTTGGTACATATGGCAATGGCCTGTATATTTTAAACAGCACTTCATTCATGCATCTTGGTGCCAAAGAAGGTTTGATCGACAATGATGTTTTCAGCCTGCTTCAGGACCGGGACGGAAATATATGGGTAGGCACTCATTATGGACTCTCCAAATTTGATGGCTATTCGTTTACGAGCTTTACAGGCCAGCAAGGCCTGGTAAATGATAATATTTATAGCCTGTTGCAGGATAATGCCGCCAATATCTGGATAGGAACTCCCGGAGGACTCTCAAAATACAGCCCCGGTTCATTCACCCACATTACCGAAAGTGAAGGTCTGCCTAAGAATTACATCTTCAGCTTTTATGAGGATAAATCAAAAAAACTCTGGTTGGGTTCATGGCGGGGAGGCGTATCAGCGTTTGATGGGCAGACACTAAAAACTTTTACAGATAAGCAGGGTTTACCTTTCAATGATGTAAGAAATATCTATGGAGACAATAAGGGGAATCTCTGGTTTGCGACCTATAAAGGCGTGGCAAAGTATGATGGTCATTCATTCATATATTATAATGAAGAAGTTGGGCTGGTTAATAACGATGTTAACACGGTAATGCAGGACAGGGACGGGAATTTCTGGTTCGGAACGGAAAACGGCGCTTCAGCATTTGATGGGCAGCAGTTCATTAATTTCTTTACGCATAATGATTCCGCGAATCATATCAACCATATAATGCAAGATAAGAAGGGTAATATATGGTTTGGCGCAACCACAGGCATTTTTAAATACGATGGCTACCTCATTACCCGCTTTGGGGATGAAAGCGGGATATTCAGGGAAGCCTGCAACTATATTTATACCGACAGGGCGGGCAATACCTGGTTTGCTACAGCAAAAGGCATCCTCCGGTACGATGGGGATTCCCTTACAAGGTTTACTCAGAAAGAGGGCCTGATCAATAATGAAACGGTAAGTATGCTTGAAGATGAGAGAGGGAGTTTCTGGATTACAACCCGTTTCGGACTAAGCAAATTATCTGCTGAAAAATTAAAACTATTTGAGCAGAGGGCGACATCGGGAAATGCGTTTGAAAGCGATGCTTATTTTAAAAATTACGGGTATGCAGATAATTTTCTTGGTATCGGCTGCAATCTCAGCGCCATACTCGAAACAGCTGATCACCGTATTTGGATCGGAACAAATAATGGTGCTACCTCTTTTGAACCGTCAAAAGAATATCCTGGCCCCATACCACCTGACGCCCAGGTTACGGCGGTTAAAATAGCCGGGCAAAATATCAACTGGCCTCAACTTCAGGAAAAACCAGATACGGCGCTCCTGATGAAAAACGGTGTTTGGCTCAGTGATTTCCATTTTGATTCATTAAGCCGATGGTACAATTTACCCCAGGGTTTGAGCCTGGCATATAATAATAACGATATCAGCTTCGATTTTGCAGGCTGTACCATGGACCAGCCGCATGCCGTAAAATATCAATACCAGTTGATGGGTTCAGATAAAAATATGAATGGCCCCACCGATCAATCAACCGTATCTTACAGCAACCTGCAGCCCGGTCACTACTCTTTTATAGTAAAAGCCATGAACTACGATGCAGGTTGGGGAAAAGAATACACTTACAGCTTTACCATTCGCCCTTCCTGGTGGCAAACCTGGTGGTTCAGGATATTGGCAGCCCTTACTACCCTGCTTCTTGTATTCCTTACCGGAAGATTCATTTATCAATACCAGTTGCATAAACAAAAGCTGGCTTTAGAAAAAGAGCTGGCCGTGCAATATGAGCGGCAGCGTATTTCTTCCGACCTGCATGATGAGATCGGGGTTACGCTCAGCAGTATCAATATTTACAGCAGTCTTGCCAAAACAGAAAGCAATAAAGAACCCTATCTCGAATCCATCAGTGCCAATGTAAATGATGTGGTGAGCAAATTAGATGACCTTGTGTGGAAGATCAACCCGAAATATGATACGCTGGACAGTGTGATATACCGTCTCATGTTTTTTGCAGAGCCACTTGCTCTTGCAAAAAATATCAGTATCAACCTGAAAGCCAGTGATGAATTGCGCCGGCAAAAATTAGATGCAGAAACCAAGCACCAGTTGTTCCTGGCATTAAAGGAGCTGCTGAATAACGCCTTGAAACATTCCGGCTGTAAAACAATAAATATTACCTTTTCCTCAGCCGGTACTGGTTTGAAGGTAGTGGTAGAAGATGATGGAAAGGGTTATGATGAAGCAGCCGTCAATACACAGCGAAACGGCCTTCAGAACATTGCCCGCAGGATAAAGGCTATGCAGGGAATCATTGCTACAAAAACAGGTACCGGCGCTGGTACGCAAACCACGATCAGCATACCCCTGGCCTGACAGAAAACTGGTATTTTTTGTAACAGCATATCGGTTATTTTTACATGGATGATCAGGGTGGCGCTTATAGAAGATAATCTTTCATACATGAAAGCCATGCAGGCATTGGTTGGCACCAGGCCCGACATGCTGCTGGTATATACTTCGGAAAATCTGCTGGAACCAGGCGCCCTGTTCCATGCCAGGCCAGATGTGGTGATGCTGGATATTGATCTACCCGGAATAAACGGCATAGAGGGCGTAAAGCTGATCAAAGAAAAGATGCCTCAAACCGGCGTTTTTATGCTCACTGTCTTTGAGGATGAGGATAAAATATTCAGTTCCATAAAAGCTGGTGCAGATGGCTATTTGCTGAAAAAAGATGCCCCTGAAAAAATAACGGAAGCAATTACTACCGTATATAATGGCGAAAGCATCATGAACGGCAAGATAGCCAGGAAGATGCTTGATTATTTTAACAGGGCTGAAAACAGCCGGAATAAAGAGCTGGAACAGTTTCACCTTACCCGGCGGGAAACAGAGATCCTCAATCATCTAATTTCAGGAAAATCGTATAAGCAGATAGCGGAAGAATGTACCATCAGTATACAGACCCTGTTTTCCCACACTAAGAATATCTACAATAAGCTCAATATTCACTCACGGGCGGAGATTGCGGCGAGGTTTCGCTGAAGGTCCTATCCCATAAATCTGGTAGCCGGCATTCACAATCACAGAAATCTGTGATTGTCTTACATTGAGCGTATGCCTAGTTTTATTTCAGCATAGCGCACCGTTATTAATCGAACATTCAAAGTGTCACTGAAACTAATTACACTATTTCTACTTTTCAACTTATCAATTAAGTCGCAGTCTCCGCTGTACGATGATGGGAACATTCGGCTGACATATACAACACAGGTGCTAAAAACCGTTTACTGTTCCAATAAAAATGGGACAATCTATTTTATAACAGCAAAATATCACTTAGAAAATTACTCTTCGAAAAACTGGTTTGTAAACCTTGCATGGGGAATGAACTATATAGCCGACGGAAATCTTTGCCCTGCAGATGATGATGTGGCACATTTTAAATATCAGGCAACATCATCAGGGTTAGAAGGAACCGTTAAAGCAGGGGCTAATTATTATGGGGAAGATGGCGCATGGTTCAGTTCCCCAAACCCAATACCGGGGTATAAAATTATTGTAAATGCCATACGATCAGGACCAAAAATAAACGCCAATACGAATACCAGTACTACTACAAAAACATCGGTACAATCAAAACAACCTGGTTATGGAATTTATCAAAACGACAACATTGTTAATCCAAAAAATCAAGTGTCGCCCGAGCAAAGGCAACGGCAGGAAGCTGCTGCCACTGATAATGCTATGAAAAGTTATCAAAACGCCGGGAAGGAATATAATGATGAGTTAAAAAAGTTGAACAGCATACCCAACACATATAAAGCACCGCCCACGTCGCAACAGTTACAACAAAGGGAATTAGACAGGCAAAAACAGATTGCCGCTTCACAGGAACGGATAAAACAGATTCAAGAACAACTTGAAGAACAACAGAGGCGTTACCAACAAACACAAGTGGATTTATCCAATGCACAAATTTCAGCAGACAATGCTTATTCTGCTGCTATTGCAAGCGGCAAAAAAGAATCAGGGGCAATGCTGGATGCAACCCTTTCCGGTGCTCAGCAAATCAGCGACCCTACGGGACAGTTGGTTTATACAGGTGTCGGGCTCGCTGTTTCGCTTGTTGCATTCCTGGGTGAAAAAAAACAGGAACGCCTGGAAAAAGAAGCTGCGGCCAGAAGAGAGGAAGAACGGAAAAGTCTTATTATTCAAACCAAGAACAAATTTATTGCAGATGCTATAAGTATTAATAAATATTGTATTGGCGATCTGGTTTCCAGGCCTCGGTTTGCTGCACTCCTATTGGTTCCAAAGTCCCTTACGCCAGGGCAGGAAAATGCCTTTTTCACAATTCCTGTCTTAATTCCTAAATATGCTGATAGCACTTACCCTTTAAAAGATGGAATTGAAAAAAAACTTTTGAAAGTTCTGACGCTGGATAAAGATCTTTTAGCTGACATGAAGATTTATACACTCTATCCCATCACCAACGTCGAAAAGTTCCAGGAAGAATTTATAAAGAAAATGGGCAGCGGTCATCTTATCTACCTTTCTGCTGAACTGACAGATTTTTCGGGATACCCTTTTAATTACAATACTGAAAGTGAAATGACTGATTTCTGGAACTCTCCGGCAAAAGGAGAAAAAAGAACTGAAACTAATAAGAAACCGAAAAGTAATTTCTGGAATCAATAAAAAAATGAAGGGATGAATAATAGCTATCTCTTTTCATTATTAAGCTATACAAATTCCAAAATAAATCTGAAACAATTAAATTAATAATTCTTTGTGAAAGCGTATTTTTTATCAACACTTCTTATACTGGCCTTTATTTGGACAAATGGGCAGGATAAAAATTTGAAAGCCCAAATGCATTATAGTACTGCCGAAGATAATTTTAATCAAAATACCCTGGAAGGGTACAACATATGTATTAAAGAATTAGGGAAAGCAGAGCAAAGTCTGGGAGAGACAAACGCAAAAATTATGGATCTCAAAACAAGGGCCTATGCTCAATTGGTTTTTCAAGCCAATTGGCTAACCGGTGCATACATTTTAGACACCTGCCTTAAAAAATTCTTCTCATTAGCAAGCCCTCAATCCTATCCTGAAGAAAAATATATTCAAATGCTAAAATTGCAAAGCGATATCCAGGACTATAAAAATACCCTCAACAAGGAAGATTCAATACTATACACACAAGATTATACTATATACAGTGATACGTATGCATTATTTTATATCCATAGAGAAAAAATGAGGCCTGCATTACCCATATTATTTTTACCTACTCCTGATACAAAGGTTACAAAGCATATGATATCAGACACTCTTCATAGTTTGTTTGACGACGGCAAAGTAAACTATTATGCCATACCTATAAAGGTGAGCAATAAAGGCGGCTATCTTTACTGGGCCTTTAAGAGCAATGACAATTTGGTTGGCTCGTGGTATATGGCTTTTAAAGACAAAGAAGAGCAGAAATCGGCAATCTCAAATCAGGCAATCGGTTTTTTCGAAAGCTTCAGGCATGATAAGAAAAACACGAAAATAGTAATCCAAAACTCAGTAATTCCACTTAAGCCCAACACCGAGTATTACATATGGTTTACTTCATCTAAAAAGGCTCCTTTAGAGACATCGAGATCACTTCCCATTCTTTATTCAATATATCTTACTGACTCTCCAAAAGACAATTAATGTTATCAGCGCATATATTTTCCTGTATTATCAACTGCGTACAAGCTAAAAACGGATCAACAAAATGAATACCGGGATAATTAAACCAATTAAATCCGGCACAAAGGCAGTTGCCCTTCTGCTCTTTTTCCTATTAGTTTTTATTTGGGTAAATGGGCAGAGTAAAGACTTAGAGGCCCAAATGCACTATACCACCGCTGAAGATAAATATACAAAAGGTGGGATACAAAATTTCGAGGACTGTTTTGAGGAATTAGGCAAAACAGAAGCTATACTCGGAAAAACAAATCCAAGGATATTATACCTGAAGATTAAAGCTCTGTCAGAAATTGCCAAATTAAACGAAACTTATTATTTCTATGATTCCTATTAGCTGAAACCGGCAATATATCCGGCATGTATTTGCTATCAAGAGTCTACCAATCATATGCAAATGATATTTTTTCCTCGAAAAAAGAGAGAAAAGAAGCTATGAAAGTTTCCCGGGATTGGGAAAAGAAAGCTGATGAAGCATACAAAGTTAAATATGGCCATAAATAACACTATTTGCGGGTGTTTAATACGGACTAAAAAGAACTCAGGCATAAATGAAAAGCTGGTGTTGTGGACAGACCTGATCATCTCTGCTTTGCTTTTTATCTATTTCATAAGAACGGTATGAGAATCACTTGCCTCATTTTTCCCATCCATTTTCCGCTCCAATCAACAACTCCAAATACATCGATAATCAGCCTCTTATATTCGTTTACTACAGTTCTTTTTCGAAAATCTCCTAATCCCGGGACATCCGTTATTTCAAAAAATCCCCCTTTTTAAGGATTGCTCCTGCTTTTCGGCCCGGTTATTTTTACCCCATAAATTTTAACCATTGGCCAAAAGAAATATGCAAAAGCAAACCATTTCTACCTGCATACTATTGGCTGTTGCTATAGCCAGTTGTAAAACGGTCCCCGTTACCGGTCGCAAGCAAATAAACCTGGTACCTGAAGCAATGATAACAGCCATGGCGCTGACAGAATACGATTCAGTAGTAAAGTACAGCGCCACGCTTACTCAGTATGACGAACGGGCTCAAATGGTAACAAGGGTTGGCTCCAAGATCCAACATGCTGTTGAAACCTATATGCAACAGCACAACATGAGTAAAGACCTCAAAAATTTCAAGTGGGATTATAATACCATTGATGATGCTACCGTAAATGCCTGGTGCATGCCAGGCGGCAAGGTGGTCGTTTATACCGGGCTGCTGCCTTTTACACAAAATGAGAACGCGCTGGCTGTAGTAATGGGACATGAGATTGCCCATGCCATTGCCCGGCATGGCAATGAACGCATGAGCCAGGGCTTATTGGTGAGCCTGGGCGGCATGGTGCTGCAGGAAGCCTTAAAAGAAAAAAAGGCAGAAACCCAGGCACTGTTTCTTGGTTTGTACATGATCGGCAGCAACCTTGCACTGGCCTTGCCCAACAGCCGCATGCAGGAAAGTGAAGCAGATAAGCTGGGACTAATATTTGCTGCTATGGCAGGTTACGATCCTGATGAGGCAATTCCTTTCTGGCAACGTATGGCTGCTGCCAACAAAAACAAAGTGCCCCAGTTCCTATCCACGCACCCTTCGGATGAAACAAGGATCAAAAAGCTATCGGCATTGATCCCGGAAATAAAAAGTCAGTACTATAATACTCCATAAAACTGCAGCCTGATGAATAAACAATTTCTTTCTCTCCTTTCACTGCTTTTGGCTATGGTCTCATCTGCACAAAAAAATAATTTCGGCATTATTAACTATACCATCCCGGCAGGATATCAATTAGTAAAGAACGATAATGTACTTACTTATTTTTCGGAAGACAAGAGCACGGGTGCCTATTGCAATATCTTTATTTATAAAATGATCCCCGGGCAAGGTGGTGTACAGCCTGATTTTGATTTCGCCTGGAGCAATCAGGTGCAGAAACCCTTCAAAGTTACCGGCACAGCCTCTATGCAACCTGCAGCTAATTTAAAAGGATGGCAGTTTTTATTGGGTACTACAAAATATGCTGATAATGGAGTGGCTACACTGGCCATGCTCATCACTTTTAGCGGCGAAAGCAATATGCAGAGTATCTGTATACTTGCCAATTCGGATAAGTATAAAGCCGACATAGAGGGTTTTATCGCTTCGGTAGATGTGACCAGGGAAATAAATGTTCCAGGTAATGCCTCAACGGGAATAGATAGGCCCACACAAACAAAAGCAGGAAATACTAAAACAGAAAAAACTCCGGCCATAAATACCAAAGGCCCGTCCTTTAATGTCTGGATGCGGGCGACTATAAGTATGCCGAACGTAAATGATCCTACAGGTGTGGTAAAAACAAAGTTCAAGTGGATCATTATTTGCTCCAATGGCGATTATATAGGCTATATGCCATCACAGGGTATGTGGGGCACTACCAAGGCCAACAGCAATGAAACCCATAGCTGGGGCTATATAAAAGATACGGGTAAGGAAATACAACTGCTCAATGACTATTATAAAACAGTGGAAAAAGTGGGTAAAGTATCCTCCGATGTAATGAGCGCCAACACCTCCATGAAATCAATGTGGTATTACAAATGTAAAACTGTTGATGGTCTAAAATTAGAAGGTGAATGGAGCACAGGCGGCGCATGGGGAGGCCCCTACTGGTACAAGAACCCCAATTTTGAGGAGGGAATGATTGTTTTTCACAAAGATGGCAGCTTTGAAAACAAAGGCGGATTATATATCTCAAAAGAAGAAAATGGCCATCTTACTTACAGGGACCAGGGCAATGGGACTTATACCATCAAAGATTTCACATTGCTTTTAACCTACAGCGATGGTGCAGTTTTTAAAACCTCGATCACAGGATATCTATCAAAATCAGCTGAACAGGAGAACAGCATGATCTTTATCAGTCAGCATCCCTATTTTAAAAACTTAAATAAGAAATAAGCAAACTCTCATTTGCTTATTTCTTATTTCCCGGATCATGCATCCGGTATTTCAGGCTCTACTAACTTAGCCAGTTTTTCCAGTGATTCCTGCCAGCCCAGATAGCACATTTCTACTGGTATAACAGAAGGAATACCTTCCTGTGTAATTTTTATTTCTGTACCGGCAATAGTTTTCCGGAGCCAGACAGAAGTGGTCATTTCTCCCGGCAGGTTGGGGTCATCAAATTTATCTGAGTATTTCAAAAACTCGTTAGGTTTGAGCTCCAGGTATTTTCCGCCGAATGAATGGCCATTACCTGTTGAAAAATTCTGGAATGACATCTTATGGGAGCCGCCTACCTCTACTTTCATTTCATGAACAGTGCAGAGAAATCCATATGGCGGTAACCATGATGCAATTGCAGTGGCATCGGTAAAAGCACGGTATACTTTTTCAGGAGACGTTTTAAGTACCCTGTGCAGTGAAACAACATTATTAGACATAAGATAATATTTTTACCCCTACTCATCTGGCTTTTCGGTTCCGCCCGTTTTTGAAGTGGTTACTGCTCCACTTACCATTTGTGCAGATCGTTTATTGATCAGCTTCGATACAACAAAGATGGTAAGAAGATTGAATTCAGACGGAGGCTAAAAACGACACTTTGAAGGCCATTTACGACCTTTTAAGTCATAAACCGGGTTGGCACCACAATATATTATATGCTTTCAGTATTCTAAGCCTTATTTTCATTCCAGTAATAGCTATCAGGGGTCGGCCTTTGCCCAAAGATTGCCGTCCCAACTCTAATAATCGTTGCCCCTTCTTCAATAGCTGGTTCCAAATCACCACTCATGCCCATTGACAATTCCTTCATTTCTACATTAGGGACCTGCAAAGCAATGATCTGTTGCTGAATGTCCTTGAGCAACCGGAAACATTTTCTTACTTTTTCAGCTTCTGCACTGAATAAGCCTATTGTCATCAATCCTTTTATTTTCAGTGTGTTCAACTGTGCAACTTGTTTTACGGCTAGGAGCAATTTTACTTCACCAGGATTTCTGCCGGCATCTGTGCAGGCTTTATTTATCCGTTCTTTTATGACAGCAATATTCTTCAGGATCTCTTCACTCATGCTTCCACCCTTTTTTGTTTTGCTTCCAGTTCACTGATCAACGTTGCCTTTACAAGGGTAAGCGCATGGTCTTTGGCTTCAGCAAAGGAAATTCCGTACTTCCGCTTTACCTGTTGCATCTCTTTGGGAAATCCGGACAATAACTTATTGTAATATTCATCTAAAATCTCCGGCGACGGCATTTCAAAATTTATACGTAACTGGAAACGCCTTATCAAGGCCATATCGATAATTTCAGGATGGTTGGTTGCACAAATCAATAATGATTTTTCAGGATAGTAGTCGATCAGTTGTATCAGTGTATTCACCAACCTTCTCATTTCGCCTACATCCTTATCATCTTCTCCCCTTGCCTTTCCGATCTGATCAAACTCGTCTAAAAACAAAACAGCTTTTTCCCGGCCTGCTTTTTCAAATACCTGTTTTATATTCTGTGATGTTTCACCAATCCTCGAACAAACAATATTGCTCAAATTGAGTATGAGGATATTTTTGCCTAATGCATTTGCAATGGCTTTGGCTGTCATCGTTTTGCCGCAACCGGAACTTCCCTGCAGCAGTATTTTATTATTTACAGGCAATCCGTATTTATATAGCTCGTCAATATAATTATGTTCCTTAATGAGCTGTACGAATTTCTGCCTGTTAGCTTCATCCAGGAAAATATCGGCCAGGGATACTTTTTCTTTATCATTGATGATAAGGTCAAATACGTTCATTATAGTTCAACTTTTGGTTCATGTTCTTTACAATCCACTCTTAATTCATTATTGGCTAACCGGGCCTGCAATAATTTACAGTAATGATTGCCGTTGACAACGCTGTAATTTGAACAGGTAAAACACATCCTTTGGATCGTTATGACCCCTGCCCTGTTAAGTTCAAGAATGATTTTGAGCAGGCCTGCCAGCATTGCCTCTTTCTGCTCACCCGAAATGAGGTTCAAAGGCTCTTCTATAGCCGAAGCGAAATCAGCTGATTTCATTGCAGCCTGCTTACCTGCACCGGTTAAACCGATCGTATAACTCCTGATATCCAAAGGGTCTTCATATTTTTTTACCAGGTCTTTCTCTAAAAGGGATTTAACACTGTCGCTGATAGTAGGCTTGGTCATGTTAAATTCCTGCGCCAGGTAACTCACCTTACATTTTTCTCCCGGATGAAAAAGCAGGAAGATTAGTATCTGGATTTGTATCGGGCTTAAAGCATTTTGCTTACTCTCATTCCAAAGCAATACACGAAAAGCCCCAGAAAGACGTTCCAGGGCTACCACAATTTTGCTGTCGATCTCGTTGTTCTGACGGTCGAGGTTAAAAGGAGACTTCATTTGTTTCATCCTTCAGCACTCAGAATAGGAAGGTGAGAAAATACCGTTTATCGCAATGATCGTCTTTAACACGATTTTTGTCCCGCTTTCCAATTCCAGGTATGGGTTTGGAGAAGTTAAACAGATCTCTTTGATCAACCCCTCTACCCTTACTATCCCTTCTGAATCCAAAAGCATAGCTGCTTTTATTTTCTGTTCTTTACAATTCCGCAGGATCTCCAGGAATGTTTCGTTTACCGAAAGAGTAGTTCGAATATCCATATGCTTAAAATTAATGCATCCTTGTGTTTCAATAATGCCAGTTATCCTTTTACGTCGGCAAGGGATGCCCCAAAGTTAATATGTAATACGTTTCCCGTGGGAGTTACTAAGGCGGGCACAGATTTAATTCCTGCGTTTTCAGCTTCGCTGATCCTGCCTTTATCTTCACCAAGATGAACGACCTCTACATTGGACTTACCGATCAATTCGATGATATCGTGTTCGGCACTAACACAAACAGGACAGCCTGCATGATAAAAAACTGATTTTTTCATTTTTGGTTGTTTTAGGTTTACAAAACTATTGACAACACAAATATAGTTAGGATTCCTAACTTTTAAACAGCCCAGTGAATATATTTTTTAACAAACCCGGCTCCTGGTTAAAACCGGGTTGTTATCAGGCATTCTCAAATCCAGAATTCATCAGGATAATTATCCATTTCGCCCGTCTGATGTATTTGCTGTAACCTTTCCCCCAACTGGGTAAGTTTTTCTGCAGAAAGGGTTTCTTCGATATACGGGAACAAGATCCTTTCTTCAAAACGGATATGTTTGTCCAATGCATCAGCCAATGATCGGAATTGATCCGGCTGAAAGGATCCTGTGCTCGTAATAGCCTCGACTAACTTCTTTATCTGCTCGTGCTCTGATATGGCCTGTGTCACCAAATTATCCTGCAGTGCTGTAAACAGTAATGTTTCTTCTTCTTTAAAATGTTGTTGCAGGTGGTTGTTCCAGAAATATTGCACATAAGGCTTTATCCTTTCTGCCGGCACCTGCTTTTTTATTCCCTGCCTTATCTTCCAGCAAAACAGTAATCCAAAATGATGATCCCTTGAAAGAGCGACTATGCTTTCATGTCTTCTCATTGTTGATTAAGCGAAGGATTTTTCCAGTTCAATGGATTTAGGGAAAAGAATATTGTTTTCCAGATGAATATGAAGATGGAGGTCGTCTTCAAAGTCCTTCAGGGTGGCGAAAGCTGCTTTATAGGTATTGCAGCCATCTGCAGGTGCATTGTATTGATTACTCAATTCTTTGATCTTTCTGAAACGCTCACCTTCAGTATCGTGCTCATGCATCATTACACGTATAGGATTTTGCACTGTACCAAAGGGTGTTGCTGCCACTTCTGTTGCTCCTGCCTGTTTTGCCTGCACCATTTTCCGGATGAAAGGGAAAACCATTAGCTCTTCCTTTTTCATATGCACGGCCAGTTCACCTGCACAGGCATCGAAATGTGTTTTTATCTCTGCCAGTTCAGGATGCCTGCCGCCATGCACCTTTACGATCTTTTCGAGAAACGATTGTATAACGGGTATCTGCGTGGTCACATACCGGTGATGCTTTTTCTCGATGAAATCAGCCAGCAGATCTAAAGGCCAGGATTTATAATCGCTGATGGCTGCTTCTGTAGGGGGAAGCGTATTTATTGTTTGCTGTAGCTGGCCGATCAGTTCATCTACCGATAACTTTTTCTCATTGCAAGCTGCTTCAATGGTACGGTTGCCGTTACAGCAAAAGTCGATACCTGCCTGTTCAAATATACCGGCGGTACGGAAGTCGTCTGCTACCACAAGACCGACTATATTTTCTTTTGAGATTGTCATTTTATGTATGTTTTTATGTTTGTTTAAAAAGAGATGTTGCTGTAATAAAAAGACAGGTTACCTTGAGCAATTCCATTCCTACAAACCAGACATGCAGTTTGGACGGCGCCACTGGCTGCCCCTGGATATATTGCTCTGCCCTTGCGTCCAGTGCAGGCAGCAACCATACCGTCTGCAATAGAAGAACGACTATAATGATGAGCAATGAAATAGCTGGTACTGTAAACATGGATTTACGATACATTAGAACGCTTATACAAACAACTATTGCAAACACCCATTCAACTTTATTGAGTGCGCCGAATACCAGCCTGCCAATTCCTAAACCGACCGGGAGCGTTACACCGGGCGCCCGGAACTTCAGCCACGCTTCCATAAAGCTGATCGCGCATACAAACCCGATCCAGGTAAACAGGCAGGCTATGGCTACGGGTTGCTTTATAGTTGTGTTCATAACAGGGGTTTCGCTGAGTTATTGCGGTAATACTCGATCTTGGAAAGGAACATGACAGCCATTTTATCACCCCGCCATTTAGCTTCATCCGCTTTTGCACCGGCAAAATGCTCATCAATGGTTTCATGCCATAGTTTTAACCAGGCATCAAAATGTTTTTGTTCCACAGGCAATTCGGCATGGGGAGGGAAAGGGCTTCCGAAATAGGTATGCTCATCCAACAATACCGTTTGCCAGAAGCGGTACATTTTTTCCAGGTGTTCAGGCCAGCGGTCTTTGATGACGCCATTAAATATTCCACCCAGTAAAAGATCGATCCTGATCTTTCCATAAAAAGTATCTACCAGTAATTTGATATCCTCTATTGTGGTTATGTCTTTTTTTTCGCTCATAGTTTTTATTGTGCTATTGAAAAATAGCGGAACATGTAATATAATGCCCATCCGGCAAAACCAATGATAAGCGTCCACACCCACCAGGGAATGCTTTGTGGCGTTTCGCTGCCTGAGATCAGGAAAGATTTCTGATCACCTTTGCCATATGCGTTGATCATTAAGGGCAATACGCCATCCACCACGGCATGTTCCTTTATCCCTTCAATGGCAATAGCCGGGCCATTCCGCACAACGAAGGGTATTTTCCGGATCCCTTCTTTACCTGTCGGGTCTTTGCTGACGATCTTCAGCACATGTTCGCCATCTGTCAGTTTACGGGTATCCAGGTCAAAACTCACCGGCGATTTCAGTTCGGCAACAGGCCTGGTTTCATCGTCTATAAAAATGAATATGGTGCTTTTATCGCTCATCTTATTCGTTATTTAAAATGAATCGTTTAATATGCCTGTCTGATCTTTCACCAGGACGTATCAACCATTTTATGGAGAAAAAAAGAGTACACAGCACTATTGCGACTGTTGCCCATACGATCACATAATCCCATCTGCTGTCGGGCCCTGCTCCATGTGCGATGCCTCTCAATACCTTTGGCTGGTTACGTTCACATACCGGGCAGGCCAATACCCATAATACATTGAACAGCAGAAATGCTATTAAAAATAACTTTTTCATTATTCAGCTGCTTTTAGTTTTACAAAATCCACGATCTTTTTTACTTCTTCCGGCGTTACTTTTTTGCCGTTGTTGCCCCAGCTTGTGCGTTCATAGTTGATCAGGGCCGCTACCTCATGTTCTGTAAACTGCATATTGGTGCCAACCGGCGGCATTACACCAAATTCAGCTTTTGCATCATATCCGTTCATGATAATGTCCACGTACATTTCGAGGTTATCACCCAACACAACAGAGCTTCCTTTTAAAGGCGGGAAAGCTCCGGGCAAGCCCTCACCATTTGCCTGATGGCAGCTTTGGCAATTAGCTGTAAATATTGCCTGGCCATCGGGCTCTGCACCGGCAGCCGCACCTGCTGTCTTTTTTTCTTCCTTTTTATACAGGAAAGCTGGTGCAGCAGTGCCATCCGGCAATTTTGTTTGCTTGAGCGATTGCAGGTAAGCGATCAGGTACATCGCATCCCTGGTAGCCACCACTTTTCCTTCCTGCCCATCGAGATATTCTGAAGGTACATTGACCACCACATCCGACTTGGATGGTTCCTTTTTGACAGCGAACAACCAGGGATAAGCAGGCATAATGGATTCTTTTACCACAATGCGCGGGTTATAGAGGTGCACCAGGTTCCAGTCTTTACTGGGTTGCCGGTTGCCGATATCAGTCAGATCAGGACCGGTACGTTCTGTTCCCATCAGCGTTGCAGTATTGCGCCATAGGTCAGTCCGGTGGATATCAGCATAATCGGCTGCAAGGCTTGGGCGTGATCCCCAGGTTTTATCCATATCTATATTCCTGACCTGTTGTGTATGGCAGGCCACGCAGCCATTGGCAACGAATAATGCTTTTCCTTTTATTGCATCAGGGCTCAAGGGTTCAGCACCGGGTAATGGCTGGTTCATGTTTTGGTTACGGATAGCGGGCATAACGGCTACCAGCACGGTCAGTCCTACAAAGAACAGCGCCGCAGTGCCGAAAAGTTTTTTATGATTATCGAATAGTTCCATATTCTGAGCAAATGATATTTATACAATTGAATGAGTTGAAGCAGTTGGTCCGTTGAGTTTTTGAATGGCTGTTTCCCGGACATCGACTACAGGTTTTGCCACCATCATTTTGTACATATTGTAAGCGAAGAACAGGTGCGACAACCACATCAAACTTCCTCCTATAGCCCGCCACAACCAGTAAGGGGCCATCTTTATCACGCCATCAATAAAGGGCTTGCCTTCCATCCATAACAATCCTTTCAGCGTGCTGCCATACATCAGCGGAACGGTATAGAACATCAACCCGACCAAAGCCAGCCAGAAATGTGCACCAATGGTAATTTGCGGTGCTTCCTTGCCTGTGAGCCGCGGGATCACTGCATAGATACCTGCCCATAAGAAAAAGCAAATGATACCATACATGGTCAGGTGTGAGTGCGCTACGGTGAAATCGGTAAAATGCCAGATAAGATTGGTGCTGCGGAATGCTTCTGCTGTTCCCTGCATGGAGCCGGTGAAATAAAAGATAACACCCACAAGGAAGAAAGGAAGCGTATAACTGTCTTTGATCTTGTACCATGCTCCTTTAAAAGTCATGATGAAATTAGTGGTACCGGCAATAACGGGTATCGCCATGCCTGCACTGCCCACGATAGCCACCGTTTGCAGCCACCAGGGAATTGAACTGAATACAAAGTG
The DNA here is from genome assembly GCA_001898405.1 of Sphingobacteriales bacterium 44-61. Lineage (GTDB taxonomy): Bacteria > Bacteroidota > Bacteroidia > Chitinophagales > Chitinophagaceae > Terrimonas_A. The sequence continues at coordinate 531,868 of MKTW01000010.1, read as the reverse complement.
GTGGGTACCGATCAGGGTATAGAAAAGTATCTGTGTCCAGAAAGCAAGAATACCAAGACTGTAAGAGTAGATAGGTTTGTTGAGCTGCTGGGGCAGAAAGTAATAAACAATGCCTAATGTAAAAAGCATGAACCACATGCCAACGCCCTGGTGCATATAATAACCCTGTACAATAGTTTCACCCAGGCCATTCTGCCAGTAAGGGATATAGGCCACCAGTGTGATCACGATGGCGAAAATGATCGCTGCAACAATATACCAGTTCGAGATATAGATCTCTTTCGTGGTGCGGCGGGCAATGGTCTGTAGAAAAATGACAAGTGTCATCACAATTCCTGCAGCAAACAGGAGCATTACCGGCCAGATGTATTCCCGGTATTCCCCGCCACCATTATTAATGCCTGCCATAAGGCAGATAGAGCCGAGGATAACTGCTGCATTGATCAGCCATAATGCATACCATCCATATTTTATATTAGCCAGTTTGGTGTTGCTGACACGGGGCACTACATAATAACCCAGCCCCAGCATACCCAATGATGCCCATCCCCAGAATACGGCATTGGTATGCACCGGGCGCAATCGCCCGAAACTCAGCCAGCTCACATGATCGGCATCAGGGGCTACGAATTTTATCCCTACATACTCACCAATGGTGGTACCGAATAAAAGCCAGAAAGTAGCACAGCCCAAATACCAAAGGATGAGGCGGGATAATGCAGGATCTACATTAGGACGCGGAAGCGCTTTCTTTTTAAGGGCTACGATAGGAAGACCTGCCTGGTCGTTGATCTGTAATAAACCTTTTTCATCTTCGGGAGCCTGGTTGCCTGACAGTTCGCGGTTGGTAAGGCTATAATCCAATGCCGCTTTGCGTTTTTTCAATTGAGTGTCTATTTCTTCTTCGGGCAAAGAACGCAGATAGGCTGCCAGCTTTTCGGCTTCCTCCAGTTTATGCCGTTTCTTAGTCTGGTCCAGCGCATGTACCACTTTTGTGATCAGGAAAATAATCGCGAAAAGGATCGGGATCAGCAGGAGGACAATGGTAATAAGGATACCTGTTTCGCCCAGCAGGGAACCCGCAGGTTTACCTGTTTCCTGCGCTAATAATTTTCCAACCGGTACAAGAGATGAGACCGCGATCAGCAATAGGGGCAATAACACATTGCTGCTACGGCGCTTTTTATAATTTATGATCTCTCCGATCTGTTTACTGTTCAGGTTGCGGAGATGCTGCTGCAATTGCCGTTGCTGCTCCTCTTCTGTCTTTCTTTTACGGCTGTTTCTTATGTTTTTTACTTTCTGCTTCAGCACCAGTGCTGCCAAAAAAACAACAAACAGTATGGAAAACAGTACCCAGGTAAGCGCCCCCGCATAACTGAAAGAAAAATGAGAAGGCGCATCGTCCTGGGCTAAGGTGGGGAATGCATTCATCAGCATTCCGGTAAGAAACAGTGGCAACAGCTTTAATGACTTGTTCGACTTCATTTTATGGATATTAATACCTTTTTATCTTTTATTTAGTCAAAAAAATTTATCTCTTCAGAAAGGTCAACCGCTTGCCCAGTTCTTCCGTAAACTCGCCCAGTTTTGCTTTCTCCAGCATTGTCTGGATACCTCTTCGCAGCGATTTAAATTCATGATGTATGGGACAGGGATGTGTTTCGGAGCATTGCTTCAGGCCAAGACCACAACCGGTAAAGAGTTTGTCGCCATCCACCACTTTCACAATATCTGCCAGTGAGTATTCAAGTGTTTCTTTGTCAAGGTAAAAGCCTCCATTGGGTCCTTTCAGGGATAACAATAACCCCTTCTTTCCCAACTCCTGCAGGATCTTGGCTATATAATGCTCCGGAGAATCAACTCCTTTTGCAATTTCCTTGATACCTACCTTATTGCCATTTTTGGATTTCTGTGCAATGAATATCATGGCGCGGATGGCGTATTCACAAGTCTTTGAAAACATTTATTTCTTTTACAGTGCAAAAATAAGACAGAGTCCCGAATAAAAGATAAAAATATCTTTTATTATTTTCCAGGCAAATTTGGTTACCTGGTCCATTATATAATATGCAGCAATCAATCTTTATCAAATTGATGCTGCAAATATGTTTGCAAAACCAGGGCATGCGTATGTTCCCGGTCTTTAGCTGCATATAGCAACGTGATCACCTTATCGTCTTTATGTTCTTCAACAAAAGGTTCAACAGCATCGTTCGCTTTTAATTCCGCCTTATAACGTTTTTGAAAATCTTCCCACAATTCCGGGGCATGTCCATACCATTTCCGCAGGCTGGTACTTGGCGCCAGGTCCTTTACCCAGCTATTATAAGCTACTCTCTCTTTTGTTAATCCTCTTGGCCAAAGCCGGTCTATCAATACACGGCAGCCATCCTTTTGCAAAGGTTTTTCATATACACTTTTGGTTTTTACAACTGTTTTCATGTATCTGAGTTTAGCTACTGCAAAGTAAAAGATAAATTTATCTTTTACCGGAACGGGCTGCTATTTGTGCATAAAGAACCAAATTTTCCAGTCAATTCATCATTAATAAAGGGCAGCACAGTTAATGCTGCCCTTTACTTTTTATACCGGCACATTCACTGCTTCTCTAAGTTCCCTTGCTGCTGCTACCATCTCTATCAACGCCGCTTTTGTTTCATCCCATCCTCTTGTTTTTAATCCGCAATCGGGATTCACCCAAAGCTGCCTTGCAGGCAATACCGATCCGGCTTTTTGCATCAATGCTACCATCTCCTTTCTGGCAGGTACGCGTGGGGAATGGATATCATAAACACCCGGCCCTATGTCATTCGGGTATTTGAATTCAGCAAAAGCATCCAGCAATTCCATTTGCGAACGGCTGGTCTCAATAGTGATCACATCTGCGTCCATCGCTGCTATATGTTCAATGATATCATTGAACTCTGAATAGCACATATGCGTGTGAACCTGTGTTTCATCTTTTACTGCACCGGCAGCAATGCGGAATGCTTTCACAGCCCAGTCCAGATATTCCTGCCAGTTCTCTTTGCGCAAAGGCAATCCTTCTCTTATTGCAGGTTCATCAATCTGGATCACTGATATACCAGCCTGTTCCAGATCAGTTACTTCATCACGGATAGCCAGGGCAATTTGCGTGCAGGTAGCACTGCGGGGTTGGTCATTGCGGACAAAGCTCCATTGCAATATCGTTACAGGGCCGGTCAGCATTCCTTTCATTTTTCGGGAAGTGAGCGATTGTGCATAGCAGCTCCATTCTACCGTCATCGGGCGGGGACGGTATACATCTCCAAAAATGATGGGTGGCTTAACGCAGCGGGAGCCATAACTCTGCACCCATCCGTTATCTGTAAAAACAAAACCGGCCAGTTGCTCTCCAAAATATTCCACCATATCATTCCGCTCAAATTCGCCATGCACGAGCACATCAAGACCGATCTCTTCCTGCCAGCGGATAGCCTTTTCAGTTTCAGCTTTCAGTAATGCTTCATACTGCGCGTCGCTCAGCTCTTTCTTTTTCCACTGCAACCGCCACTTGCGCACTTCAGCAGTTTGTGGAAAAGAACCGATAGTAGTGGTAGGGAAAACCGGAAGCCCTAATGCCTCCTGTTGTTTCTTCTTACGGACCGCAAACTCATTTTTTCTTTTTGCATCTTCCGCTGTAATAGCAGATGCTCTTTGTTTAACCGCCGGGTTATGAATAAGCAGAGATCTTTTCCTGTTCTCGATACTATCTGTATTCTCCTGCAGCAAATGTTTCAGGCCAGGATCGCTTTGGTCCTCAGCAAGCCGCTTCAGGGCCACTACCTCGATCAGTTTTTGTTTTGCAAATGCAAGCCATTGTTTGATCTCAGGCGTCAGCACTTCTTCATTTGCTTCTATATCCAGATCGCATGGGCTATGCAGCAAAGAACAGGAAGGTGAGATCCAGACCCTGCTTCTGCCAATTACCTCAACGGCCTTACGGATCAGTGAAAGTGATTGTGTGAAATCATTCTTCCATATATTTCTCCCATCTACGATACCGAGTGAAAGGTGGGTTCTGGTGTGAACAATGCCTGTAGATAAAATATCTTCCAGTTGAGAAGGGCAGCGTACCAGATCAAGATGAAGAGTGTGTACAGGAAGTTTTAAAACCGTTTGCAGGTTGTTGCCGTAGCATTCAAAATAACTCGCCAGTACGATCCGCAGTTGCGGAAGCTTTGCCTGGATTTTAGTATAGGTTTTTAAGAAGGCGTCCTGTTCAATTTTGGAAAGGTTAAGAGATAAACAGGGCTCGTCCAGTTGAATAAAATAAGCTCCCTGTTCATCCAACTGCTTCAGCACTTCAAAATAAACCGGCAGCAGGTTATCGATCAGTTCCAGCCTGTTAAATCCTTCTTCCTTTTCCTTTCCCAGCAATAAAAAAGATACAGGCCCTAATAAAACCGGTTTAGCCTGGAAGCCTTCCCGTTTTGCTTCCACGAATTCTTTGACCACTTTGTTATGAAAAAAAGAGAATTGCTGACCGGCTTTGAATTCAGGAACGATATAATGATAATTCGTATCAAACCATTTGGTCATTTCCATGGCAGTGATATCATGCCCCTCTTTCTGGTAGCCTCTTGCCATTGCAAAAAGCAGGTCTAATTGATTGAGCTCTTTCTTTTCGATAAGGGAGTGATACCGTTCGGGAATAGCTCCCACCATCAGGCTTGTATCAAGCACCTGATCGTAAAAGGAAAAATCGTTGCAGGGTATCCAGTCAATACCTGCATCCTTTTGCAGTTGCCAGTTGAACAGACGGATCTGCCGGCCAGCTTGTTCAAGTTGATTGGGAAGTATTTTACCTGCCCAGTACTGTTCGCTGGCTTTCTTAAGCTCGCGGTGGTTACCGATACGCGGATAACCGAGGTTGTGTGTTTGCATTTTTGTTGTTTAATCGTGAAACAATAAATGTGCATTGCAAACAGCACAGCTGACTATATAAAAGGAAAGGCCTGGACAGATTTTGCCCGGTAAAAAAGATCAATGCCCGACCTGCTCTATATCGTGAAAGCTGTGTCATTGAGATATAGGCAAGTCTCCTGGCTTGTAACGTTTTTACTTCCTTCTCGCCTGCTATTGCAGACAATGGATTGCTGGTAAAAACTGGGAATGTTACTTACAGTTGCACGTCAGCCCGTGATTTACACACGGTTCCTTATTAATTCCGGTTAAAGAAACCTATACCTGATTGAAAGTATGCAAAGAACGATGTGAAATTAGGTAATCCGGTTGAATAAGCTAAAAATATTCTGCTTAAAACGATCTATAGATCTTTTCCATTTCATCGATGGCGATCTTTATATCGCTCTCTGTTGTCCGCCAGTTCACAAATGCGGCCCTTATCCCCTTTCTTCCTTTATATATGGTAGGGGTCATAAACACTTTTTGTGTATCATTGAGTCTTGACAGAAACAGACCGGCCAGATCCTCCTTCCCTTTCAATGTAAAGCAAACAGTATTCAATCTCACAGGGGCTAAAAGCTCAAACCGTTCATTGTTCTCCATATATTTTCCAAACTGCCTGGCCATGGCAATGCTGTTCTCTACGATCGTTCTATATCCTTCCCTCCCGTAAGCCATTAATGTGAACCATACGGGAAGTGCTTTGAGCCTCCGGGAATTTTCTGGCAGGAAGTTCAGGTAATTAAAATTCTCCAGCGGGTTCCCGAGATAGGGTGCGTTGGAATTCTGGAATGTTTCTATTTGCAAATGGCTATGTTTTTCTTTTACAAAAAACACAGCATTCTCATAAGGAACATTCAGCCATTTATGACTGTCTACTGTAATGCTGTCGGCACCGGCCCAGCCATCCAGCAGATGTTTATGTTCTTTTGAGAGAGCGGCGAAGCCTCCGAATGCTGCATCTATATGCCACCAGCAATCGTATTTTTCTTTCAGCTTCGAAATAGTTTTGAAATCGTCAAAGTCTGCAGTATTAACGGTCGCTGCACTGGATATTAATATAAAAGGCTGCCCTTGCAATTCATTTATCTTTACTTCCAGGTCAGTCATATCCATTGCCTCCCTGTTTCCCTCCATCGTTTTCACCGTAATAAAATTGCTGCTTCCCATTCCAAGCATCGACAGCGATTTCAGGGAGGAGGAATGAGGAGTAGTGGTCAATACGGGTAATCTTCCTGAAACACCTTCCCGGGCTATATCCTTTCCATACTTTTTCCCCAGCCACTGGCGCGCTACTCCCAGGCAGGTGAAGTTGGACATGGTAGCGCCTGTAACAAATCCGCCTGTGAAATCAGCAGGCAGGTCAAACAGCTCCAACAACAATGCGATTGCATCTTTCTCGATCACGGCAGAAATATCGCCCTGCCCTTTGATGGTTTGAGTGTTCTGATCATATACGGCAGCCAGCCAATCGCCCATGATGGCGGCAGGAGTAGACCCTCCGGTAACAAATCCCCAATATCTCGGGCCTGTTGACCCAACAATGGCTTGTTCAAATTGCTCATTGAACCGGGCTAATGCGCCCAGGGCACCTATGCCTTCTTCACTGATCTTACTGGATGGGCCTGTAGTGTATTTTACGGTTGTAGGGCGGTGCTGGATATCCTGTAAAAACCGTATGCCCTGTTGCTTTACTTTTCCGAATAAACTTTCAATTCCGTTTATATCGTCCTGCAGTTGCTTATACATTTCTTATCGTTTATACACTGAAAGTGTTACAGCACTAATTGATTATACAGGCGTTCCAGCATCTCCCCTGCATCATCACACAATCCCGGATGCACTTTGGACGCCTGCACTATCGTACTTCTTGTTGCGGTAAGCCAGCGGAAACGGCCGGCCAGGTCCAGCTTTGCAATAGGGCCTGCATGCTTATTACCAATCGCTATCTGTTCAAATGCTTTCAGGTGTTCTTTCAATTCTTCTATATCCAGTAAAGGACAAAGCGATCTCAGCCGGTCTTCATCCACGGAAAACATCACACCCAGGAAACGCTGGTCCCGGCAATACAGCACAATGCCTGCATTGATAAATTCTTCCCTTTCCACCCGGGGCACAACGCGGATAACAGCGTATTCAAACAAGTGCTTCTCTTGCATACTGGGCTTCTTTTACAAAAATTTCGGATGATGCGATACGGGTTATCAAAAACTGCTCATATACTTTGCGGATCTCAGCAGCTGTCGCGGCAGGATGCTCTGCCTCCAGCCATTCATCAGGCACGATCGATACGATAGCTTCAATACGCTCTGGCGTCAATACGGCCTCGAGTTCCTGCCCGGCTTTCTCCAGTTCAGTAGCCCGTGACAGCAGTACATGATCCTTTACCTGCACAAACGGCCGCAATGCCTGTTCCTTCCAGTTATCCCAGGAATGATGAAAATATAAGGCCGCACCATGATCGATCAGCCAGAGTTCTTTTCTCCAGATCAGCATATTGGTATTGCGTGCTGTGCGGTCAACATTGGTCAGCAGGCAATCAAGCCACAGTATCTTCGATGCCAGCAAGGCATCAGGGGCATTCACGGCCGGATCAAAGGTGATAGCGCCTGAGAGATAATGGAGCCCCAGGTTAAGCCCTTCACTTTTGCGCAGCAATTCCTGTATTTCCTCATCAGGCTCTGTACGGCCAAAAGCTTCATCGAGATTGGCAAAAACGATCTCAGGCACTTTCAATCCTGCTGCACGCATCACTTCACCTCCGATCAGGTCAGCGATCAATGCCTTCACTCCCTGCCCGGCTCCCCGGAATTTCAATACATATAAAAAGCCGTCATCCGCTTCCGCTATCGCGGGCAATGAGCCCCCTTCACGCAATGGCGTTACATAGCGGGTAACATTGACGGTCCTTATTTCGAGTGGGTTCATTCCCACAAATGTCGCTAATAAGCGTAAATATTCAGCAGCTCTCTCAAACTAACCGCGAATGCCACCAATATCGTACTCCATTTGCGACATTCGCGCCTGTTGGGAACATTTTTCTTTTTATCACGCTCATTTGCACCATTCGCGTTTGTTATTTTTGGAGTAGGTTTGCGCAAGAAAAACACTTACATGAATTCTTATTTCAAAGATAAAGTGGTGATAGTGACAGGCGGCACCGATGGCATTGGAAAAGCATTGGTGGACGAGCTGTTGCAGTCGGGTGCTAAAGTGGCTACCTGCGGCCGCGATCACGACAAATTATACCGGCTTCAATCATCGTATCCTTCTTCTCCTTTACATACCATGGTGGCAGATGTAAGCAGTGAAAATGATTGCCGACGCTTTATAGAAACCACCCTCAAGATTTTTGGTGGCATTGATATACTGATCAATAATGCCGGGGTATCTATGAGGGCGCTGTTGAAGGATTCCACTACGGAAGTGACCAGGAAAGTAATGGACATTAATTTTTTTGGGGCGGTTTATTGCACTAAATATGCGCTGAACTCCATTATCGAGAGCAAGGGGACCATCGTGGGAGTGTCATCTATTGCAGGCTATCGCGGTTTGCCTGGCAGGAATGCTTATTCTGCCAGTAAATTTGCCTTGCAGGGCTGGCTGGAAGCGATCAAGACCGAGTTGCTGCACGATGGTGTGCATGTGATGTGGGTTTGCCCGGGTTTTACCAATTCCAATATACGCGTTGCTGCTTTGGATAAGGATGGGCAATCGCATGGCGAAACGTCCATGGATGAATCAAAAATGATGAGTGCCGAAGAGTGTTCGAGCCATATCCTTCGCGCCATTCAGAAAAAGAAAAGAACACTGGTGCTCACTTTCACCGGTAAGCAGACAGTCTTTTTAAATAAATTTTTTCCTAAACTGGCAGATAAGCTGACCTACCGGTTTTTCTTTAAAAATGGAAAATTGATCAAATAGCATTCCCTATCCATGCCCCTTATTACCCTTACATCTGATATTGGAAGTCCTGATTACCTGGTAGGGGTGGTAAAAGCGCAGTTATTGCAGATCAATCCTGAGTTCCAGATCGTGGATATTTCCCATAATATCCCTCCGTTCAATTATCCGCAGGCGGCCTATGTATGCCGCAGCGCGATCAGGAATTTCCCTGATTACACCTATCATTTGATACTGGTGAACCTGTTTGAAAAAAAACCGGAGCAATTGCTCCTGGCTTTTCATCAAAACCAGTACCTGCTTTGTGCAGATAATGGCCTGCTCACCATGATCCTGGAAGAGACCCCGGAAATGGTGATCGGTATCCCGCTTGAAAAAACAAAACCCCGCAATACCATTTCGCTGACCGAAGTAATGGGAAGGGCCGTCAACCAACTGGTACAGGGCGAAGGCATAAGGCAGATAGGGCAGCCTGATCCTGTTTACCTGGAAAAAAGGCATCTGCGCCCGGCACTCGATGAAAGCTTTATAGAAGGGCAGATCATTTTCATTGATAATTTCGAGAACGTTATTGTCAATATCACCCGTGAGCAGTTTGAAGAGCAGCGCAAAGGCCGCAGTTTCCGGATCGTTTTCAAACGCGATGAAATGATCGACCGCATCAGCGAGTCCTATGCCGATGTACCTGAAGGTGAAAAACTGGCTCTTTTCAACAGCGCCGGCTATCTTGAAATTGCCATTAATAAAGGCAATGCCGCCGGACTCTTTGGGCTCAAAGGCTTTTCTGAAAAAAATTCACAGGCTTCCAGCCGGATGCAGGGACAGTTGTCGTACCAGACGGTGAGAGTGCATTTTGGATAGAAGGTGTTGGCCGTTGGCCGATGACTGAAAGGCTTTACAACAGCATTTTTTCATGGCCTGTAATAACCATTGATCGAAGATTAACGATTGGTTTACTTTGTTTGTACGTTTTTTCAGCCGGCTTTCCCCTGGAGTTTATATCATTTACTGCTTAACTATCAGGGGTTTGCCTATGTGTTGCCGGTCATTCGGCCATTTGCCAGCGGCCATCAGCCAACGAACAACGCTCCACTACCTTTACCCGCATAAAACCTGTAATTTTCAGCCCCGTATACCCTATTTTTGCTTTCTTTCAAAATAAACCCTTGTATGAACTTCAGAAAAGTCAATAATCTTACCGGTTGGGCCGTATTTCTGGTTTCGCTTGCTACGTATATGTTAACCCGTGAAGCCAGGGGCAGCTTGTGGGATTGCGGCGAGTTTGTCGCCAGCGCTTACAAAGTACAGCTTCCCCACCCTCCCGGAGCCCCGGTATTTGTATTGCTCGGCCGTTTCTTTATTATCCTTTTTGGTGATAATGGGCAAACAGCTGCGAATGCGGTCAACTTCATGAGTGCACTGGCAAGTGCCGCCACGATCCTGTTTCTTTTCTGGAGTATCACTCACTTCGCCCGCAAAATGTTTGTAAGCGCAGGTGAACAACTCACCGGTCAGCAGATATTTACTGTAATGGCTGCTGGTGCAGTGGGTGCGTTGGCCTACAACTTCAGTGATTCATTCTGGTACAGTGCTGTGGAAGGTGAGGTATACGCACTTTCTTCTTTCTTCACTGCACTGGTATTCTGGGCCATCCTGAAATGGGAGCATTCAGATGAGCATGCCGGTAATGATCAGCAGGCAAGGACCCGGGCAGACCGCTGGATCATCTTCCTGTTTTTCATGATGGGGCTTTCTATCGGTGTTCACCTGTTGAACCTGTTGACCATTCCTGCCATCGTGATGATCTATTACTACCGCCGTTACAAACCTACTACCTGGGGGGCTATTATTGCTTTCCTTATTGGTTGTGCTATAACAGGTATTGTGCAGGTTGTCGTTATACAATATTCCATGAAAGCGGCCGGTCTTTTTGATGTGTTCTTTGTGAACTCTTTCAAACTGCCTTTCTTCTCCGGCTTTGCTATTTACTTCCTGCTCCTGGCTGCGCTGATTGCATGGGCATTGAGCTTTAGTGAGAAGAAGATCAATAAAACCAAACTGATCATCTGGTTTGTACTGTTCCTGCTTGTTTCTGCTCTGCCTTTTGTGGCATCAGCAGGAAGTACCAGGATCGTAAGGATACTGCTGGTGGGTGCTGCAGCGGTGCTGGCGGGATATGTGTTGAAACCCGGTGGGTTGAAAATCCTGAAACTGAGCTTATGGTGTTATGCCTTTATGCTGCTGGGATATTTTGTTTATTTCACTGCATTGATCCGCTCCAATGCCAATCCGGCTATCGATATGAACAATGTAGATAACCCTATCAACCTTGTTTACTATCTCAGCCGTGAACAATATGGAAGTGCTCCGCTGTTATACGGGCCGCATTTTGCTGCAGAGATCAACCGGGAAGATCCTTTCATTGACGGGGAGATGAAATATGTAAAAGGGAAAGACAGCTATATTCCTATCGGCGTTTCAAGAGAATACCGTTATGAGAAAAGCGATATGCAATTATTCCCCCGCGTATGGGACCCCAGTGATGACCAATACCACGCACAATTCTATGCGCAATGGCTGGGATTGGGCCGCGATCCGCAAACAGGAAAGTACCAGGCACCTACGTATCGCGATAACATGGAGTGGTTCCTCACCTACCAGATGAGCCTGATGTACTGGCGCTATTTCATGTGGAATTTTGCCGGCAAGCAAAATGATGTGCAGGGAATGGGAGCCGTACGGGATGGCAACTGGATCACGGGTATTTCATTTATAGATAATAACAGGCTGGGCGATCAAAGCAAATTGCCCGACAGCCTCAAGGAAAATAAAGCACACAACAAATTATACATGCTGCCCTTTATCCTGGGCATCGTAGGTTGCGTGTACCAGTTCCTGAAAAACCGTAACGACTGGGTCGTTAGCTTCCTGCTGTTCTTCTTTACCGGTATTGCGGTCGTGCTTTACCTGAACCAACCAGGCAACCAGCCAAGGGAACGTGATTATGCGTATGTAGGGTCCTTCTACGCCTTCGCGATCTGGATCGGATTGGCCGTTGTTGGTTTTGTAAGAATGGCCCGTGAAAAACAAGACCAGCTTACCTTTAAAAACCTGTTGCTGTACGGATCAGTACTCACTTTCCTGATCACGATCATGAGCTCATTGCGTGGATCGCCCGGTTCTGTATTCATGACAGCGATTTTCGTAACAGCACTTTATGCAGCAATAACAGCGATCATTACTTTCCTGGTGCGTGCACTTTCTTCGGCAGGCCAGAACTGGAAAGCATTGAATATCGCCACAGCGATCATCTGCCTGGCTGTACCTGTTTTAATGGCACAGCAGGAATGGGATGATCATGACCGCAGCAGCAAAACCCTTGCTCCTGACCTGGCTAAAGATTACCTGGAAAGCTGCGCACCCAATGCCATCATTTTCACTTTTGGAGATAATGACACTTATCCTCTCTGGTATGCACAGGAAGTGGAAGGTGTTCGCCCAGATATCCGTATCATCAATAACAGCCTGCTGGGTATTGACTGGTACATCAATCAACTGAGAACAAAAGTGAACCAGGCCGATCCCGTGGATGTGATCTGGACACCGGAGCAGATAGAAGGACATAACCGCGAATACATGCGTTTCCGTCTTGATCCAAGAGCAGATAAAAATGCATTCTATCCGCTGTATGATGTAATGAAGAATGTACTCGGTAAACCAATGATCGATCCTGAAACAGGAAGGGATGTTGGCAGCAATGTATTCCCTGTCGCCCGCCTGAGCGTGCCGGTTGATGAAGCAGCAGTAAGGGCTAACGGAACAGTCAATCCCGGCGATAGCGTGGTTTCACCCATGCTGTTTGAGATCCCGGAAGCCAAGCAGAATGAAGCATTCCTGCGGAGCGATCTGATGATCCTCAACATCATTGCAGCGAACAACTGGAAAAGACCGATCTATTTCACTTCACCTTATGGGGAACTCGGTTTCTATCCTTATTTGCGTAAAGATGGCATGGCTTATCGTCTTGTACCTATCGTCAATAAATATCCACAGGCCAATTGGGTAACAGATTCTACTATGCGGAAGATCGGACTGGGTGGTACACCGGTTCGTGACAACAACACCGATTTCATGTTCCAGAACCTCATGACCAAATTTGAATTTGGTGGTGCGGGTAAGAAAGGAGTTTATTATGATGAAGAGAACCGCCGCCATTTATTAAACATCCGTTCTGTGTATGCAGAAGCAGCAGGTAACATGGCTGACCTTGGTAGAAAAGAAGAAGCACAGAAACTGCTCGACAAAGTGGAAGCAGGCATCCTGCCCGATAACCTGCCTTATGCAATGACAGGCCGTTTCAACAGCCATAACCAAACAGGGCTGCTTTATCTTGAAGCCGCTTATAAAGCAGGTAAAACTGATCTGGCAGAGAAAATAAGAAAAGATCTGCGGAAAGACCTGGAGCAGCAAAAACGGTATTATGAGAACCTGCGCGAAACACGCCCTGATCTGTTTGGTGCTGACCTCGCAGGAACCGAAATGCCGATCAACGAAGCATTGCTGAAAGTACTGGATACAATAGAACAACGGTATGCCAATACCAAACCAGCCGCCAATACACCCACTGAAGGAGGTGGCCAGGTGATCAGCACACCACCACAGGATACCCTGAAGAAATAATATCTTTTGATAATAATAAGACCCCTGCCCTGAGCAGGGGTTTTTATTTGAACCAATCCCTGTTCCATTTGTTTCTGATTGTACTTCTGCACTTAACGTATCAATAACGAGGATCGCAGACATGTTGCATTTTTATTCCTGAATTTTGCATTTGTTTTTCCGTAAATTGCTCTAAACCCGATTTTGTGAGAGGATTTCATTTTACCCGCTTTAACCCCAATGAAAATGGCAAAAGCCGTTTTGACCAGTTGCTTGACCTTTTTATGCAACTGCTTACTTACACCAGTGGAGATGTTGACGAAGCCCTTCAATGGCTCAATGAACTGAATAACCAGTATGAGCTCACCAATGATGAATACGGCATGGGGGATTTTATAGACGAGTTGAAAGACAAAGGTTATATCACCGGCGATAATCAGCCTGGCGAAATAAAAATCACTCCTAAAACAGAGCAAGGCATCCGCAAAAGAAGCCTTGAAGAAATATTCGGCAAACTCAAGAAAACAAAGAAGGGCGATCATCACAGTTTCAAACCCGGACAGGGAGATGAACTTAACCCTGAAACCCGGCAGTTCCGCTTTGGTGATATGCTGGAGCAGATCGACTTCACTGAATCCATCCGCAATGCACAGATCAATCATGGCATTGAAAGCTTCAGTATGCAGGAAGACGATCTTACCATCCGTGAAACGGATTTCAAGGCACAGACTTCCACCGTGCTGATGATCGATATTTCCCATTCCATGATCTTGTATGGAGAAGACAGGATCACACCGGCTAAAAAAGTGGCCATGGCTTTGAGTGAATTGATCCAGACCAAGTACCCCAAAGACACACTGGACATTGTAGTGTTTGGCAATGATGCCTGGCCGATTGAAGTGAAAGACCTTCCCTATCTGCAGGTAGGACCTTATCATACCAACACCGTTGCCGGTCTTGAACTTGCTATGGACATTTTACGCCGGAGAAAGAATCCCAACAAACAGATCTTCATGATCACAGATGGTAAGCCCACCTGCCTGAAGATCGGCAAACGGTACTATAAAAACAGTTTCGGGCTCGACCGGAAAGTAGTCAACCGTTGTATGAACCTGGCGGCCCAATGCAAAAAACTGAAAATCCCGATCACCACATTTATGATCGCTACTGACCCTTACCTGCAACGGTTTGTACAGGAGTTTACCGAAACAAATAACGGGAAGGCGTTTTTTGCTTCTTTAGACAGGTTGGGCGCCTTTATATTCAGAGACTTTGAAAATGGAAAACGGAAAACAGTGTATTAGTTCTCTTACAGCTCTTTACAAAAAGGTAAACCTATAACAACAATAGTACTCCCTTCCCGTCTTCCCGCCTTACCGGTAAAAAACTTACCGGTAAGGCGGGAAGACGGGAAGGGAGTCTGAAAATTTCAACATGTATTTCTGTTTAGAACAACAGATTTTCTTGTTTTAATACTTTAAGCTTTGTGAAAAAAACCATAGTTGACTTGTAAATTCTTTGTGTATTTGCCAGAAACTAATTGGCAATGCTGAAGAATAATTATGTATTAACCGAGTATGAGAATTATCTCTGTAGAGAAATTGCAGATTGTGCCTATCAGGTACATAAAGAGCTCGGGCCCGGGCTTCTTGAAAAGATATATGAGGCCTGTTTATGTCACGAGCTAAGAAAAAGGGATATTCCTTTCCGTCGTCAGGCAAAATTGCCTTTCCTCTATGATGGTATATCGTTTGATGAGGGTATGCAAGTCGATATTATAGTGGAAGATCTTATAATAGTTGAACTAAAGGCTGTAACAACTGTTAACCCCGTCTGGGAAGCTCAAGTGATTAGCCATTTGAAATTAGCTGGCTTGCATGTAGGCTTCCTGGTTAATTTCAATGTTGTCTTGATAAAGGACGGTATTCGAAGGTTCTCAAGTGCATAATAGTTTAATAATCTTTCTTTTTAAATATGAGTACAATTAAAACGCTGGGTGAGCTAAAGAAAAGTGGTTACCAACCTAAATCGATCAAAGAAGAGATCCGTCAAAATCTTATTACCAAACTGCAAAAGAATGAAAACTCTTTTCCCGGTATTGTAGGTTATGAAGACACGGTGATCCCCGATGTGGAGAGAGCCTTGCTGAGTAAACACAATATCCTGTTCCTCGGTCTGCGTGGGCAGGCCAAAACAAGGATGGCCCGGCAGATGATCAATCTCCTAGATGAATATATTCCGGTGATCCCCGGCAGCGATATCAATGATGATCCGCTTCTTCCCATTTCGCAATACGCGCGTGACCTGGTCGCAGAAAAAGGCGATGCCACTCCTATTGAATGGTTGCACAGAAGCCAGCGATATGGAGAGAAACTTGCAACGCCCGATGTTAGCGTGGCCGACCTTATTGGTGATGTCGATCCTATTAAAGCAGCCAACCTGAAGCTGAGCTTTGCAGATGACCGGGTGATACACTATGGCATTATTCCCCGAAGCAATCGTGGCATTTTTGTGATCAATGAATTGCCCGATTTGCAGGCAAGGATACAGGTGGCATTGTTCAATATTTTAGAAGAAGGAGATGTGCAGATCCGTGGTTTCAAACTCCGGCTGCCGCTTGACATATTATTTGTATTCACGGCCAACCCTGAAGATTATACCAACCGTGGTTCTATTGTTACGCCATTAAAAGACAGGATCCAAAGCCAGATCCTGACACACTATCCCAAATCGCTGGAAAACGCACTGGAGATCACTGAGCAGGAAGCAGATATTGCAGAAGAGCAAAAAGGGCGTGTAAGGGTAAGTGACCTGATCAAACGGCTGATCGAACAGATCGCTTTTGAAGCAAGGGCCAGTGAATTTGTAGACAAGAAAAGCGGGGTGAGCGCGCGCCTTACTATCTCTGCCTTTGAAAACGCGATCAGTTCAGCAGAAAGAAGGGCATTGATCAACCAGGAACAGCAGACCCAGGTATGGCTCGCCGATCTGGCAGGGATCATACCATCTATCACCGGCAAAGTGGAACTGGTGTATGAAGGTGAACAGGAAGGCCCTTACCAGGTGGCGACTAATTTGGTGGATAAAGCTATCCGCACACAATTCACGCAATATTTCCCCAATCCGGATTCACTCAAAAAAAGAAGGTCGACCGGCAAACCGTCCCAGCAGGAGAAAGAAAATGACAACCCTTACCGTGCTATCACCAGTTGGTTTGACAAGGGCAATCACCTGAACCTTTCTTTCAATACCAGTGATAAAGACAAAATACTGGCTTTATATAAAGTAGATGGTCTGCATGCACTGGTGAAAAAATATTTCGCACAGGCCAATGAAGCGCAGGCAGCCCTTCTAATGGAATTCGTGTTGCACGGACTTGCCTCTTATTCGCTTATCAGTAAAAAAATCTTCGAAAGTAAGATCGAATTCAAGGACCTGATTGGCAGTATGATGAACCTGGGTGGGAAGGAATATGATGAAGAGTTTGATGAGGAAGCTTAGTTTGAGTCAGTCCTGAGCCGGGAGCCGACTAAAGGCTCCCGATTATATTAACTTCCCTCTCCAGCTCAACGCCGAATTTTTCTTTCACACTTATTACAATTCTTTCGCTTAGGTTATATATCTCTTCGCCTTTGGCATTGCCATAATTAACCAGTACCAGCGCTTGTTTTGCATGCACGCCTGCATCACCTTCCCGGAAACCTTTCCATCCGCATTGTTCAATCAGCCAACCTGCAGCCAATTTCATTGAACCATCACTGTTCTTATAACCCACAATAGCGGGAAATTGCTGTTGCAATTCAGCAAACTTTGATGCTGGTATAGATGGATTCTTAAAGAAACTGCCAGCGTTACCGATTTGTGCGGGATCAGGCAGCTTGGAAGAACGGATATGGATCACTGCATCGGAAATAGCACGGATGCTTAATTCCTTAACACCCATTTTCGTCAGCTCCTCTTCGATGGCGCCATAGCTGGTATTGAATGCAGGGTGTTTACGCAAGCGATAGGTAACATCAGTGATCACGAACTGTCCCTTATATTTTCTCTTGAATACGCTTTCACGATAGCCAAATTCGCAATCAGCCAGGTTGAAATTGTATGGCCGGTGTTCATTAATATGATATGCTGTAAGACTATGAAATACATCTTTTATTTCCACACCGTACGCTCCTATATTCTGCATAGGCGATGCACCAACACAACCGGGGATCAGCGAAAGATTCTCAACCCCTGCCCAGTTGTTGGCTATGCAATGCAATACAAACGCATGCCAGTTCTCTCCTGCCCCGGCTCTGATATAAACATATTCCCCGTCTTCACTTACCTTTTCTATTCCTTTTAATTCGTTCTTCATCACCAGCCCTGTCACATCTTGTGTAAGCAGCATATTACTGCCACCACCTAATATCAAAAAAGGTATACCGGTTGACAGGCTGATGAGCTCTGCCAATTCGTCCATATTATGAAAAGCCGCGAACCGTGCTGCTTTAGCATCTATGCCAAATGTGTTATAATTCTTTAAAGAAAAGTTTTGCTGTATTTGCATATATCCGGCAATATACTTTAATTGTCTACATCCGGTACTACAATCACACTCTTAAACCGTTTATCCTGGTGCATCAAAGCCACCTGCTCCTGTACGTCCCTCTTGCAATTCAGAATTGTTTGATTATCCTTTGGCAGTTTGATCAATAATTCCATCAGGTATTGATTGCGCACCCGGGCAACAACAGGTTCGGCAGGGCCAACCAGGTAATCGCCATACCGGCTCTTTAATGAATTGGCAAATTGATGTGCGGCCGCTTCCAGCACAGCTTTCATTTTATGGCGGAAGGTTAATTGAATGATGCGGGAGAATGGAGGGTAAAAAAAATGTTTGCGCTTGGCCAGTTCGTCGGTAAACATCTTTTTATAGTCATGCTGCTTCACATACAACAAAACGGGATGTTGCGGTTGCGATGTTTGTATCAGCACGCTGCTGGTAGATTGCTTTCTTCCAGCCCGGCCACTCACCTGTTCCATTAATTGAAAAGCCCGCTCGTTCACTCTGAAATCTGCAAAATGTAATAAGCCGTCTGCATCCAGTATGCCCACCAGGTCCACGTTTTCAAAGTCAAGCCCTTTCACGACCATTTGTGTGCCTACCAGTATATCGATACGGCGTTGTTCAAACTGTTGTATCAACACGTCATGAGCATTCTTGCCACGCACTGTGTCAATATCCATGCGCGCGACCTTGTATTGAGGAAATGTTTCCTGCAACATCTCTTCAATTCTTTCTGTCCCGAAATTCCGTTGCACAAACTGATGATTGCCGCAAGCAGCGCAAGTATGTAAAGGTGGATAATTAGTGCCGCAATAATGGCAAACCAATTTATTGGAAAGCTTGTGAAAGGTAAGTGATACGTCACAGTATTTGCACTGTGGTATCCATCCGCAAACCTGGCAAACCTGGTAGGGCGTATAGCCGCGGCGGTTCTGAAAAAGGATCACCTGCTGTTGCCGGTCGAGCACCTCCTGTATAGCTGCAACAAGTTGAGGCGACAACATGATCTTGGAATTATCTTTTTGACGGATGGTTTTGGTGTCGATGATCTGGATCGGCGGCAGTTCCACTTCGCCAAAACGCTGCATTAATTCAGCCAAACCATATTTACCCCTGATGGCATTGTGGTATGTTTCCAAAGAAGGAGTAGCACTGCCCAATAACACCCTTGCACTAGTTTTACCCGGCCCCTGGTGAAATAAAGAAGCGAGGTATATGGCAGAGTCACGGCCATTATATCGGGGGGCAGGATCTTGCTGCTTATAGGATGTATCATGCTCTTCATCACAGATCACCAATCCCAGTTCAGCATAAGGAAGAAAGATAGCAGAGCGGGCGCCAAGCACTACTTTCATCTCTCCACTTTTTATTTTATTCCAGATCTCCACTCTTTCATTCTGTGAAAATTTGGAATGGTAAATACCTATATACCCGCCGAAATGTTTTTGCAAACGCCGGATGATCTGCGAGGTAAGCGCTATCTCCGGCAGCATGTATAATACCTGCTTTCCTTTACGGATATACTCTTCAATCAGTTTGATATAGATCTGTGTTTTACCGCTGGAAGTAACCCCATGCAAAAGGCAAACGGGTTTGTTGTTGAAAGATTCTTTGATAACCGACAGGGCGGTTTCCTGCGCCGGGGTCAATTCAAAGTCTATCCGGATATCTTTTGCAAGCAAGGGAAGCCTGTCTACCACCCTTTTTTCCAGCCACAGTATCTTTTTATCTACCAGCCCTTTCAGTTGTGCATCGGAAGCACCGGATTTTTTCAGCAGTTCAGCTTTGGTAACTTCACCGCTGGTTTTCATCAGGTGCAGGTAACCGAGCAATAGTTCCATTTGCTTTTCGGCTCTTTGAAGGCGTTTGTCTTCATTCAGCAATTTTGCCAGTTCATCTTCATTATCATATTGTGGGTTGAGCACTACATAGGTTTCTTTCCTGGCAGTATAGGCCTGCTTCAATGCTTCCCAAACAAAGCAGACTTTTTTCTGGATCAGCCGGTTGATCACCGGGTATACATGCGATGATTCCAGTAGCTGTTGTACCTCCGGCAACTTTAATTCTTTTTTTAGCAGCAGTGCTTCGCCAACCATGAATTCATCGGAGTCCAATGCAGAAAAATCGTCTCCATATTCTTCATTATATACCAAAATGGTTTCGCTGGAAAGTTTGAAATGGGCCGGTAAAGCTGCAGCCATCACTTCACCTTCGGTGCACATATAATAGGAAGCGACCCATTCCCATAGTTTCAATTGCTGTTCATACACGACCGGTTCGGCATCCAGCACGTTCAATATTTCTTTGGGATCGCCCCAGTCAGGTTTTTCCTGGTGGAGGCGTTTCACTACGCCGGCATATTTTTTATTCTTACCCAGGTTCACTTCCACCCTGGAGCCAGGTTTCACTTTGTCTTCCAGATGCAGGGGTACCGACCAAGTAAAAGTCCGTGGCAGGGCAAGGGGAATGATGATATCTGCGTAGAAGGATATCGTTTCCGTTTTAATATGTCCCAGGCTGAATTGTTCTTCCATTAGGCTTGCTGAAGCAAACAGCAAATTTAGTTATTCTTTGGGGTTATCCAGGCTGCTTTATACCCGATAAGTTTCTGTTCCATCAACGTGTAAACCCGCTCTTTTAACGCCGGCAGATCGGCCATGACCAATCCTTTTACCGGAACTTCCTCCATATAAACGATCCGGCTTTGGCCAGGCGTCATGGTCAGCAATCCTGTATAGGGCATCCGGCTATAGGTATCCAGGAAAAGGACCGGTTTGACCGGTGTTTGCGTTTCAATCGCCAGGCGGAAAGCACCATCATAAAAATCTTTTAACGGCTGATGAGTGGTGTTAAAAGTCCCTTCCGGGAATACCAGTACGGATATTCCCCTGGAAAGAATAGAGCGCAGTACGCGGATACTGGAAGCACGGTCAATGATATTGCTCCGGTCGACCGTCACGATCGCATTCTTATAAATAAAGCCGAAAACCGGCACTTTAGCCATTTCCACTTTTCCTAATGGCCGCAGGGGCTGGCGATAAGCTTTCACCAGTACGGCAGAGTCAAGATAAGAGATATGATTGGTTACAAAAATATAAGGCCTGGTTCTATCGTGTGGTGATTCGTAGATACGCTTGTGATAAATGCCGATCAGCGGAAACCAGCTATCCGCCCATAAACGGCAAAGCCGGAGGATCATATTCCCCCCTTTTATCCGGCCAAAAAAACTTGCGATCACTACAAACGGAAAAATCAACAACATGATCACCAGGAAAACCACGATCGCATACAGGGAATAAACCCAAACCAGTGGTTTCATCAACGCTTGTTTTTGTATTTATCATCATCTCCGGGGCAGTGGCATTCCCAGTCTGTGTCCAGGTCAATGCAGGTAACCACTTTGGTTTTCAGATCGCATTGTGCAAATACGATCCTTACCCGCTGATTGTCCCTGGTGATACCTTCCAGTGCATAAGTGGGACATGGCCTGTCCTGCATATCCGATTTTTTGTAGTTGATCTTCCCTTCTTTCATGATCTGTTCCACTTCAGCCTGTGAGATTTTCCTGCATTCCATCCGGCACTTCGCGTGCTGTGTGTATTCGATATAGGAAATGCGCCGGTCAAAACCGCGGTTACGGTCGGGCGAAGAAGCAGGATCGGTGGTTGTTTGCCGGTCTTTTTTGCGTTCCGGCTCTGGCACATTCTTGTTTTGCGCCCTCCTTACAAAAAACAATACCACTGCCAGGACAATAATCAATACAAATGGTAGCCACTTCTTATTCACATTCAAACATTTGGCTAAAAATAGGGATTTTGTTGTAAGAGACCCGGGGCAACCGATTGGTTAATGATCCGTATGCTTTAATCTGCTCTTGCGCCAGAACAAAGTAAATTTGTGAATAAAATAAACAGCCATTCAGTACTCCTGGCCCAGGGCCGACTCCCAGCTCAATTACTTACCTTTGCCCCCTTATGACCGTCGCCAAATCAGTAGCATTTCACACCCTTGGGTGCAAACTCAATTTTTCGGAAACCTCTTCCCTCTCGCGACTACTTGAGCAGGAAGGATTTGAGAAAAAGGAATTTGAGGAACAGGCCGACGTATACGTGATCAATACCTGCTCTGTAACGGAAAATGCTGATAAAGAATGCCGTCAATTGGTCCGCCGCATTCAACGGAAGGCGCCTGAAAGCCTGGTAGTGATCACCGGCTGTTATGCCCAACTGAAGCCCAAAGAAATTGCTGAGATCCCCGGTGTAGACCTTGTACTCGGTGCTGCCGAAAAGTTTAATATAGCACAGCATATCCGCGAACTGGCCAAGGGCGATTCCGCCAAGATCTGCTCTTGCGACATTGAAGATGTGACCGGTTTCCATTCTTCCTATTCCCTGAACGACCGCACCCGCACTTTCCTCAAAGTGCAGGACGGCTGCGATTATAACTGTTCTTTTTGTACTATTCCCATGGCTCGCGGCAAAAGTCGCAGTGATACCATTGCCAATGTGATCAAAAGTGCCGAAGAACTGGCAGCCAATGGTGCTAAAGAAATCGTGCTTACCGGCATCAACCTGGGCGATTTTGGAAAAGGTCCGGACGGAGCCGGCTCTGTGATCGGCATTAGCCAACGGGAAGAGAATTTTTTCGAACTGATAAAGGAATTGGACAAAGTCGAAGGTATCAGCCGTTATCGCATTTCTTCTATTGAACCCAACCTGCTGACTAACGAGATCATTGATTTTGTGGCCAACAGTGATAAGTTCATGCCGCATTTTCATATCCCTCTGCAAAGCGGCAGCAATAAAGTGCTGGGAATGATGCGCCGCCGGTATAAAAGGGAATTATATGCCGAGAGGGTAAAATTGATCAAGGCGCTGATGCCCCATTGTGCTATCGGCGTGGATGTAATCGTTGGTTTTCCTGGCGAAACCGATGAGGCTTTTAAAGAAACATTCGACTTTTTACATTCCCTCGATATCTCTTATCTCCACGTATTCACTTATTCCGAAAGGGATAATACCCATGCGCTTACGCTCGGTCCGGTGGTGCCGATGCATACACGCCACGAACGCAATAAGACTTTGCGCAACCTTTCCTACATGAAAATGCAGTACTTCACCGGGCTGCATGCCGGTCAAACACGCAAAGTATTGTTTGAAAAGCATGATAAAGCCGGAATGATCGAAGGTTACACAGATAATTATGTTCGGGTGACAACTCCTTACCGGGAAGAATGGGTGAACCATGTAGTGGACTGGACGCTTTAACCAGGCATTCTCACTAAAACCGGGGAACATCAAGAAGGTCAAGCGTGATGGATTGAACGCTTTCAAGCCCCCTTACTAAAGCCGAGGGACGCAAAGAAAAGCAGCTATGGCGGATTGGATGTTTTAATTAACTATTCCCCCTAAAACCGATGGCAGATATTGTGGATTGGGCATTTTATCAGGTGCTCCCCTAAAATAACGAGGGACAAAAAAGACCGGGTGTGATAGACTAACCTCTATCGCCCACGATAGAGCCGATTTGGGATGTTCATCCCTCCCTCAAAGCCTGTTCATGAAAGAGGTTTCAGCCATATAAAAGTGGTGGGACGTACTGGACTCGAACCAGTGACCCCTACTCTGTCAAAGTAGTGCTCTAAACCAACTGAGCTAACGTCCCGTTAATTTTTAAAAGAAAAACCACCGGAGCAGAGCGGTAAAATTAAGGGCTTTTTATCTTTATAGTACGGTAGTATTTTATTTTTTTGCCGTGCAACTTTCAGGCCTACTGTTTGTCTTTGTAATAGAGTAAATGATATGAAGAAGTACCAGGTAACGATACAATTTGAAATGAAGGACGATTTCACCGACCTGATCCCGCCTCACCGTACCTACATTAATTTCCTTATCAACAAGGACATTATTGATCAGTACATAGTGAGTATGGAAACCCAGCGCGTGTGGATCACGTTGAATGCAGCTAACCGTGAAGAAGTTGAAAAGTTGCTGAAGAAATCCCCCATTTATAAATTCTGGCAGTACGAGATCGATGAATTATTTGTCTGGGATGGCCAGCATTACAGATTGCCGGCAGTTCAGCCGAACTGACCTTGCTTTTTTATCAGATAGTTACTCACTCCAATATTGGGTTATATTTTCCCTTATCTTTTTGTTTTTTCACACCTGATTGTTGTTTTTTTCACCTACTCTCGTCCTTAGCTTCTGATAGATTTGCCGGAAACATATTAAGATGCCTAGTGAAGAAAAGATACAAGACAAGATACACGAAATAAGAGGCGAAAGGGTAATGCTTGACTTTGATTTGGCAGTGCTGTATGATACCACTACCAAGGCGTTCAACCAGGCAGTAAGAAGAAATAAAGACCGGTTTCCGGAAGACTTTCTTTTTCAGCTTTCAGAACAGGAATGGCAGATTGTACAAAATAGACTTATAGATCGCACTGATCAGCCTTTTGTGAACCGGTCACAAATTGTGACCGGTTCACAAAAGCACCGAAACAAGGGATTATTGCCTTATGCTTTTACCGAACAGGGTGTAGCTATGCTAAGCGGCGTGCTTCATTCTCCCAAGGCCATTAAAATGAACATTTCTATTATGAGGGCATTCGTTGAGATCAGGCGATTTGTAGCGCAAAATCTCTCTCTGAAAGAACAGCTTAAAGAAATACGGGAACGGCTTGGCGAACATGATGTTCAACTCAAGCAGATATATGATACCTTAGAAAATATGCTAAACAAAACAATTAGCCAACAGGAATGGGAAAGCCGGGAAAGAATCGGATACAAAAAATGAGCCTCACCCCTTTGCCCATCATAAACCTACTCCGTCTTCAAACTCTTCACTGGATTTGCCGTTGCTGCTTTGATCGCCTGTGCACTCACCGTCAGTAGAGCAATCAACAAAGCCACGATCCCTGCCGCTGCAAATATCCACCAGGATAATTCAGTGCGGTAAGCATAATTATCCAGCCATTGATGCACCAGCCACCACGAGAAAGGCACAGCAATCACAAAAGCCACCAGTACCAGTTTCAGGAATTCACCAGACAGCAACACAAACACTCTTGCAACGCTTGCTCCCAACACTTTCCGGATACCGATCTCTTTAGTCCTTTGCGAAGCTGTAAACATAGCAAGCCCTAACAAACCCAGGCACGAAATTAAGATCGCCAGAAAAGCAAAGGCTTTGCTTAAAGTACCGATCATCTGTTCGCTTTTATACAAAGCTTCATATTCTTTATCAGCAAAATGGTACGTAAATGGAAAAGCAGGGTTTAATTTTTTGCATAAACTCCCCAATAAGGTTAAAGCCTGCTGTGTTTTACCCGCTTCTGTTCTCACAACGATCGTTCCCCATCCTTTTTCGCTCAGGTTAATGATCAGAGGTTCTACCTGGTCGTGCAGTGAAGACAGGTGAAAGTCTTTTACTACTCCAACGATCGGCCCCTGCTCCCCTCCTTCCAGCCGCAAGGTTTGTCCAAGCGGGCTTTTAAAACCGAAACGTTGTGCGGCTGTTTCATTTACCAGGAAGCTGTTTTCCTTATCTCCATAAGCCGGGGAAAAATCACGGCCCTGCAACAATTGTATGCCCATTGTTTTAATAAAATCATATCCTACCGAAACAACGGCCATCGTGGGGCGGTATAAGGGGTCCTTTCCTTCCCAGATAATACTGTCCTGGTAATTGCCGATGCCGGTCGGCGATCCCGTCATCAGCGACATGGATTTAATCCCGGACTGCTGTAAGGCTTTTTGTTTTAATACTGCATATTGCCTGTCAAGATCGCCCTCGATCGGAATGGTAACCAGGTTCTCTTTTGTATAACCCAGGTTGCGGGTTTGTAAAAAATTTACTTGTTTGGAAATAACGATCGTACCGGTGATCAGTAAAATGGATAATACAAACTGGAAAACGACCAGTCCTTTCCGGAAATTTACCGAGCTATTACTGAAACGCAGTACACCTTTCAATGCTTTTACAGGGCGGAGTGAGGACAATACAAGGGCAGGATAACTGCCGGCGATAAACCCGGTGATCAATCCAAGCCCGATTAATTGCAACCAAAATACCGGCTGGGCAACAGGCAATGCGATTTGTTTACCCGTGATATGATTGAATAATGGCAACAGCATTTGTACCAGTACCAGCGACAGTATAATCGAAAAGAATACGAGCAACATGGCCTCACCGATGAACTGCAGGATCAATGTTCCCCGCTCAGCCCCTACTACTTTACGTACACCGATCTCCCTGGTACGTTTAGCCGCGCGGACAGTTGACAGGTTCATAAAATTGATACACGCAATCAGCAAGATGAATATCGCTACCAGGCTGAAGAGTTTCACATATTCGATGCGGCCTTCTGTTGGCACTCCATTGCTGAATTTTGAACGGAGATAACGTTCATCAAAACGCTGAATGCCGAGTTCTTTCCGGAGTCCTGGCCCTTGTGTGGTATAATATTTATCCAGGAATTTTGTAATAGAGGGTCCGAATAATGCAGCATTGGCGTTTTTTCTTAATTGAATAAATGTTTGCGCTATCTGGCCGCTCCATTTAGCCTCTGCAGGATGTAAATGGAGGAATTGTTGCCAGTTGTGCAGATAATCAAACTGCAGGGAAGAATTAGCCGGTATATCATTGAAGACCGCTGTAACGACCAGGTTTTCTTTGTTGCTGTATTGCACTGTTTTGCCAATCGCCTTTGCCGGCGAACCAAACAGTAAAACAGCCATTTTCCTGGAAATAGCAATATTCGCCGGGTCCTGCAACACATTATTGATATTGCCTTGCAGCAAAGGGAAGCTGAACATTTCCAAAAAATCATTGCTCACCCATGCACCTTGTTGTTTGAATATTTTGTCACCAACCCGGAATATATTCTGATCTAAAAAATAGCTGCTCGCATATTCCACTTCAGGCAATATCTTTTTCATTTCTTCAGCCAGTAAGGCCGGGGTGGCATAAGTGGCGCCGACTTCCCCTTCCGCGTATTCTCTTTCATACACATTGAAGAGTTGCTGACCATTGGCATGAAAACCATCCACCCTCCGCTCATCTTTTATCCATAGCATGATAAGCAGACTGCAGGTCAGGCCGAGGGCCAGGCCGGAAAGATTGATAAGCGAAAAAACTTTGTTACGAAGAAGGTTGCGCCAGGCCGTAATAAAATAGTTGCGGATCATAAAGCCAGATTTAAATTCATCGGTTGCTTAAAGCATATAGCAAAGTCCTAAAACAGTACCAGTTTCGCATCAGGCTCAATTTCAACAAACTACAGTAAAACACAGGCAATAGAGTGTACGTTTTCAGTACAAAACTGTTCAAAGGCGAACGCCACGCCCAGGGTTCATGATCTGGTAACCCGGTTAATGATTAACTTATTTATGCGGAATGATAGCTGTTGCTTCTATTTCTATCAGTATATCTTCCCTGAACAGTTTACTAACCTGCACTAATGTGCTTGCAGGCGGCTTTGCTGTATTGATGAATTTGTCCCTGGCGTCTCTTACTTTCTGAACCTGGGATACGTCGAGGATGAAATAACTTAGTTTGACAATATTATCCATAGCGCCTCCTGCATTTGTTACACAGCTCCTGATATTCTTAAAAGCCTGCTCGGCTTGTTTTCCGAGATCGTCTTTGCCTACAAGATTACCCTGTTCATCCAATGCCACCTGTCCTGAAATAATAAGCATGGTACAGGTGCCCAGGTTTATTTCAGCGACATGCGAATATCCTTTCGGGGTATGTACAGACGGGGGATTGACCAGTTTTACAAGAGAACTGTCTTCCTGTGAAAACCCGGCAAGGGATATAAGGAGTGACAGACAACCAATTAAGCCTTTCCTCATAAAAAAAGTATTTTGAAAAACGAAGATAAAATGAAAAAGCCAGGGGATGATTCCTCTTGAACGCCATCCCCCATCAGGGGTATTTTACTAAACGCCGGGAATTTATATTTTTATCCCAAATTTTTACCCGTATGAATGCTTCCCCCGCTTTATGTACCTTTTTGGGCATAAAATCTCATTTAAACATCAAAAAGATGAAACTGCTTATTCTGTTCCTTTTCAGTACCTGTTGCTTATCTGTTTTTGGGCAGACAAATGGTAATCTAAAAACCATACCTGTTACCGATTATTGGAGCGATGGTAAAAATAAGTTAATGGCAAAGGGTTCTTACATTGATGAGCCGCAGGATTTTTTAAGTGCAGCCTTCGGAAAAAAGAGGACCGGCCATTGGCAATACTATACTACAGAAGGAAAATTAAACATGGAAGGAGACTACGATGGAGGGGCGCAGATCGGGGAATGGAAAAAATATTATGAGAACGGGAAGGTTTTTGAAACAGGTGAATATAAAAAAGACAGGCGTTCCGGCAGTTGGATCATCTATGATGAAGAAGGTAATAAAATGTCAGAAATTGACTATTACAATGGCATCATGAGACATTATTACAAAAAAAGAAAAATAAAAGAAGATTTGTCTTTTTATCGTAAAGGCACATCGGGCGACACCATGATTTTTAAAAAATATGTTCAATATTATGAAAATGGGAACAAAAGAATTGAAGGACAGTTTGATGAAACCACTCCTGTAGTTGGCATTAGCAGCTATTTCATTAGCTATTATGGATATGCCAAACCAAAAGGAGTTTGGACAACCTATTGGGAAAATGGGAAACCTGCCACTGCATATGATTTTGATAAGAATGATGCGAAAGTATTGAATACAGAGATGACCGAACACAAAGACGACCAGGGTGGCAGGAGCCGTGGACTGAAAGCATTGGGAGAACTTATTACTAAAGAATATAAGAACTCATACTGGCTAACCTTCGCCTACAATCAATACGAGCAGGAAATCAATTTCCATGATCCAAAATGTTCAGAAAAGAAAGTCACTACACTGGAGTTAAATCCCGGATCATTTACCATGCATGGTATTTGGGAATACTGGAACAGCAATAATGTATTGGAATCAAAAATTGAATATAATGGTGTAACAAACCTGCCTACAGGAAAAGCAGTATATTATTTTCCGAATGGGAAAATAAAAAGAGAGGGAAAAAATAATGAAGATGGAAGAGCAACCGGGGAATGGATCAGTTATTTTGAAAACGGTCAGATAATGCAAAGAGCTTCTTATGAAGATGGAAAAATAATAGGATCTAATGAGTATTTCAATCCGAATGGGAAGCCATTGGGCAAACAAGAATATGCAGATGGAAATTTGAAAAGCTTATCTGACTTCTTTGATGAAACCGGAAAGCCAATATTAAAATCAGGTAATGGTTACATCATAAGTTATCACCCCAATGGCACTATTTCTGGTAAAGTCAATTTGCTGAATGCCCAGGTAAATGGTTTGTACCAGGCTTTTTACGAAACCGGCAAAATGCAATCTTCTTTTGCTTATTCAAATGGGAAATTAGATGGAGAGTTTAATGAATACTTTGAAAACGGAGCATTAATGTCGAAGGGAAACTATACTAACGAAAGACTGAACGGCGTCGTTGTGTATTATCATCCGAATGGGAAAAAACTGGGTTCCATAAAATACAGTTTAGATAAACCTGAGACGCTGCTTGAGTTCTTTGATGAGAACGGTAAGCAAATATTAAGTAATGGTACCGGTGTTGAACTAAACTATCACAGAAATGGGAAAATAATGAACAGGATACATTTTACGAATTCTTGCCGGGACGGGAAAGCCGAATGGTATTATGACAATGGGCAGCTGAGCGAGAGTTTCAATTTCAAATATAGCGAGAAACAAAAGCCTATGGGCTTATGGTGGGATGTATTGGAAAGTTATACCCGGACCGGCAAAAAACGGGATGCAGGGGATTTAAAAAATGGAAAGGGTACAATGATCATTTATGATGAAAATGGAGAGGCGACCCCGATGGCAGTTACAGATGGCATTGCAACAAAGTAGGGAATAAATGCAACCGGCGGATATGGAAAAAATCGAAACACCGGTGATTAAAACTGGCAGAAGTTTTAGAACAAATAAAAAGCGGGGACACAACTAAGATAGTGATGTCCCCGCTTTAGTGGGAGTTGACGGGCTCGAACCGCCGACCCTCTGCTTGTAAGAATTTTTTTTAAGCTTTTCTACTTTAACCCGCTTTACCCGATTTTAGCCTAACTCCATATATTTCAGCTTCTTGCACGATAATTGTTTTTTACCCTGAACGCCGATTTAGGGCGTTTTAGCAGTGTTTTGTTTGCAAATTGTTTGCAAATTTCCCGGTTTATGAAGTGATGAACGGATAGTGAAAATGTAAATCATAAGCTATGTCAATAAGTATCTCCATGATCCTCGACACACGGAGGATTAAAAAATCAGACAAATATCCCATAAAGTTAAGGGTAACCCTGCTTCGTGCACCCAAGTATTATCAAACCATTTTTAACCTGTCCAAAGATGAATGGGCAAAGTTATCTGCTCCGAGAGTTAGCGGTGAGCTGCAGATCGTCCGGGATAAACTAAAAGAGATCGAGCAAAAAAGTTCTATTGCGGCCAGGGAAATAATCCCTTTTGAATTTGCTGAATTTGAAGAAACATTTATTCAAACCGTTCCTGAATTCCGCATCCGGAAAAACAAAGCAAGTTCTAATCGTCAGAATTATCTGGATGATTTCGACTACACGCCATTTCACAAGAAATTTCCTATCCTCACCCAGGAAGTGGGCAAGCCCGGAATGATTTCACGGGCCTATCTTATTTATATTAAGCGACTGCTCCGACAAAACAGCATTGGCACCGCCATTCTCTACGTTGGCAGCTATCTCTCCCTAACTAAATTCGGAGGCGACGTACCCTTTACTAAAATTACAGTGGCTTATCTCACTGACTATGAAAACTGGTTGAGGGATAGGAATATTTCCAAAACTACTATGGGAATTTATATCCGGCCGCTGCGCACCCTATTCAACGAAGCCATTGAAGAGGGCATTATCAAAAGAGAGAAATGCTATCCATTCGGGAAACGGAAATACAGGATACCAACTTCCCGAAACGTCAAGAAAGCTTTAGACCTCGATGAGATCAAGAAAATTTATTATTACCAATGCGATCCTAAAAATGAAAGTGAACAGCGGGCAAAAGATTTCTGGTTATTCAGCTACTTCGCCAATGGCATGAACCCAAAAGATATTGCATTAATAAAATATAAAAATATACACGATGATTTTCTGGTCTTCGACCGTAGCAAAACCGAACATCATTTTCGCAGTGACCCCAAACCCATCTCTGTCTTTATCAGTGACGAAATGAAGGAAATTATGGAACGCTGGGCCAATAAAGACAAATCACCTAACAATTACATATTTCCAATATTGGAATTGGGTGTTACTCCTTTACGTCAGTACGAACTTATCCAGCTTTTTGTAAGGAGTATTAATGACTGGATGGACAGAATCGTAAAGAACCTTGGCATAACCAGGAAAGCCACCACTTATGTGGCCCGGCATAGTTTCTCAACAGTGTTAAAGCGTTCCGGGGCCAGTACAGAATTTATACAGAATGCACTCGGGCATACTGACGTAAAAACCACTGAGAATTACCTGGGCAGCTTTGATAACGATGTTATTAAACAATACGCCGGACGGTTAACTTCTTTCAAAGCGGAGACACAGCAAAATGAACCGGCATAGAAATCCACCGATGAAGTATTCAATTAATTACAAAGAACAAATCATAATATAAAACCAATTAGTATGGAAATGGAATTAAAAAATCATTTTGAAAACATCCGGCTGATCATCCGGCAAGGGCGGGCAAAAGCTCTGCAGGCTGCCTATACTGAACAATTAAAAGTTTACTGGAATATAGGCGCTTATGTGCACCAAAAGCTTGATGCCTCCAATTGGGGTGTCAAGGTGGTTGATACGCTGGCGAGCTGGTTAAAGGAAAATGAACCCGGCTTAAAGGGGTTTGATAGACGAGAGTTATATAGGATGCAGGATTTCTATCTAACCTGGCACAATTTGGATTGGTCAGCACTGAAAGAAACCGGAACTGCAATTGTGGCGACACTGTCGCCACAATTGCAAAGCATTAATAATCAACGTTTTCAAATTGTGGGGTCACTGACCCCACAATTAGGGGAAATACCTGTTATATTGGGCAAACTAAGCTGGACTCACCATGTTGAAATTCTGAAAGGAGCATCCGTTTTGGAAGAAAAGGTCTTTTATCTGTTACTGGCCATTAGGGAAGCCTATTCAGTTAGGGACTTAAGAAGACAGATAAAAACCTCCTTATACGAAAGGCAAAAAATGAGTTCCCAGAGGATCGTTGCCAGTCAGCACCCTGCTGCAGAAAAAATCCCTACCATCTTCCGGGATAAATACATTTTTGAATTTCTTGACCTACCTCAGCAACATAATGAATCGGATTTTCAAAAAGCACTGATAGGCCGATTGAAACAATTTATCCTGGAACTTGGAAAGGACTTTATTTTTATGGGCGAAGAATACCACTTGCAAGTGGGTAAACGAGATTTCTATATTGATCTCCTTTTCTTTCACCGGGAAATGCAATGCCTCGTAGGATTTGAATTAAAAGTACAGGAATTTGAACCAGAGCATTTGGGAAAATTGAATTTCTATTTGGAAGCATTGGACAGGGATGTAAAGAAACCGCATGAGAATCCTTCTATCGGAGTGTTGTTATGCAAATCAAAAGAAAATGAAGTGGTTGAATATGCGCTTAGCCGGAATATAAGCCCTGCACTTGTAGCTGATTATGAAACTAAGATGATTGATAAGGGTTTATTGCAACGGATGTTACATGAATGGGCGGACAGCATCAGCCGCCACAAATAATTGTCGCTATACTATACCTCTTTTAAATAAAGCGAAGGGGAAATAAAAACACTATTTGCCTAGTACACTTTTTGCAAACATCTCGGCAGTAAATACCTGGGTCGTAATTTTTAATCTTTCGAAAGTCTTTTCAGCCTTGTATTTACAGCGATCATCGTTTGTAATGAAATACTCACACTGTGCTGCGTAGTATGAATGTAATGAATCGTCAATCATATTTGGAAACTGTCCGTCAGACTTATAGCCTTTCAGATCAAACTTGAAAAAAGTATCGAAAAACTTATCATATGCCGAAGAAATGCCAGTAGAATCTTTAATAGCCACTTGCTCAAACAGTTGGTCCATATTCAGATACTTCGGAGTATCAGGATTCAACTTATTTATCGTTTTCACCAATTGAACATTTTGGCGATATTTATTTAGGGTTTGTATCAGAAACTTCCGAAGTGATTTGTATAATGAAAAATCTTTATTGAGAAGAATAGAAAAATTATAAAGATCACAACACAAGGCGTATTCCGTCATCTCTATCCGGGTTCTTGGATATATTATATTAAATATCGGATCAGTCTGATAAATCTGCTTAAAATCATTTGGAACCGGTTTCATTTTTAGTAACGGTTTCATAATAGCAAGTGGACTCATGACGATTGTTTCAGATAGTTCATACTTTTCGTCCAGCAAATCATCAAAAGATTCCCACTCTAATTCTTTTTCCTCGATAGCCGAATAAAAGAACTCTTTTACGGAACGACTATGCCAAAGCGGTTTGGTTTGCTTCCAGTATTGGCAGATACAAAGATCATTCGTCAGTTCTGTAATAATGTTTATGTGGCCTTCAATATATGAAGGGTTTTTCTTGTAACCCCTTATTAAATCATTCAGGTGAGCATTAGAATATGGACAAGCAAGTTCCTTGTTGACTATACTGCTATATAAATCCACATACACCTTCCTTTCACTTTCCAATAGGGAATTCCTTTTTTCAATTTGGTTAAAAACATTCCAGTCAAGATACACGTACATCTCAATATGATTATAGCTTACAAAATATAGCGAAAACGGAATTTGCCATCCTTTTCCGGCAGGGCATAGTCAGTACAAGGCACAATCAAATAACTTTTAAAATTGCTCCTGTTTCTTGTTACTTTAAACATGACGGCACCTTCAAGACTTAAATATCCTGCGTCAATTGTTTGCTTTGAAAGAGCAATGTTAAGCCCGGTATTGTCCGTCATACTACTTGAGTAAAGCACAGCTACCTCTTCGCCATAGTATTGACGCAAAGCTTGAAAAAAAGCGGTTGTCAATAAATACTTATCCGTTGAATCATACTTTCTTGCCGCATAACCTGAAAAGAATGCATAAAACCTATTGCATTTTTCAAGATCCTCACTATTGCAAACGGAGGAAAGAAATTGCTGATAACCTGGATTAAGATTTCCAATATGCCAACTCGCATTTTCAGCATTATCAAAAAAGGTCAAAACAATCGTTTTGATGGGCTTAGTTATGTTCCACTTACCAACGGTAAAATACCTGTTATCCTGATCGGAAACAGAATCAAACAATTCCTTACATGATTCGCAAATAGTAGTTAGCTGACCGCTTGCACTATGCGATGTTATGGGTAGTGCGCCATAAAAAACCTGTTCCTTCTCCAAATTAAATCTTCCAAGCCGAATACTCTCTGAATATGGATTATAGGATAAATCCCGAATGTTGCTAAAGACATCCCCATTGAAGTTTTCCCGGCCACGAAGAATGAAAGAATTCTGTAAAAGTTGAACAGGCAATGGTAAGCGGCATATCAATTCATGGCAAAGTGATTTCAATTTTACAAAGTCAGGCTTTTTCAAACCTATTTCATCTTCAAGCGAGTGGATATAGGATAATATGTCCTCAATTGAAGAATTGATTTTCATTTCAAATCCATCGGTAGGCTTTCCTTTTTCAAATTCTATAACGTTATAAGCACTCATGCTTTCAGAGTTTGGTTTTTAATGTCTTTACAATTTCAGTGACGATATTCAAACACGTTCTTACGTCTTCGGGTCTTACGACAATCCTTTGCCCTACCCTGTATGAAGAATCTCCAGAGTTATCAATATATTTTTGATCTACTATACCTTCTGTGTGCGCCAGCAAATGACGCTTTTGAAAGAGTATTTTTAGCATATTCATCTCATCCTGTGTAATCCAGTCTGAATAGCCCTGACCAGTGGCCTGCTTCCAATAATCAGAGCCGGCGTCTATATTCTGAAATGCATTAAATCGCACTTTAATAGCAGGTGCTTTCTTAACAAATGAAACCTCACAAAATCTTTGCAAGGCAACAACACAATCGTTAAGGCCCGATTCTATTAATGACCGGCAAGTAATTTCGGCATCGTCCTTTCCTACAGAAGCAAGAAGCGAATCTTTAATTGTTTCGAGGTTATTTAGTTTTATCTCAATTTTCTTTACTGTATTCGAAAAAGTTTCTTCAGCAGAATTATGTCCGCAGTTAGGGCAAAAGAACGCACTCCCGATTACAGCATACCTGGCATTGCACTCCTTGCATTGAATTTTTAATTCCATTTCCTCTTTTGAAGTCATTGGAAGGATGTAGTCAACACCCCGCTTCCCGGTAAATTTCATTGACAACTTTAGAAAAGAATTTCGAGACTGTCTTGCATTGAAATTGCGGGCGTCTTCGTGGAAAGCATTATTAATCTTACCTACAAGGTATTCCCGTACTTTATTTTTCCCTTCGTTAATCTGTTCCGTTGTAAACCAGGACTGAGAATTCGCTTCATGCCGGCACATCGGACAAAACACTTTATCGTCATGAAAAATATTCTTCCAATCCTCTTCGTGTACTTTAAACTGGAACATACATTTTTCATCAGGACATTCCTTGTCTATATAACCGTCTTTATCAGGATGAATCGGAATTGAAATTTTTTGAGGCCCATTCATCTGTCGTAATTCCTGCAATACATTTTCAAACATTTTCGGTCAGTTTATAATCAAATTTACCGAAATGCCGTAAGTTGCTAATAATTTTAGTTACAGGATTATTCAACATTCTGTGGATTTCTCAGGTAACTAATTGCAAAATAATGCTTTATGTTTGACGAGGTAAGGTTTACACAAGGAGTAATTTTATAGTTATTTATGGGCAGTAGTAAGAAAAATCAAACCTGTTATATGTGCAGTAACCCTGCAACGTCTAAAGAGCATGTTCCACCGGCCTGCTTGTTTCCGGAAGAAAAAGACATTAAGACTTCCATTTTCAGAAATAACCTGATCACGGTCCCTTCATGCGATTTACACAATTCCAAAAAATCGAAAGATGATGAATTCCTTATGGGATGTCTTGCAGGAATTGTTGGAAACAACGTGATAGGCTTCTTTCACAATATGACTAAAGTTAGAAGGGCATTGGAACGAAAAGGTAATGATTATATACACACCTTAATGAAAGATCCTCAAACCAAAACCATGCAGAATGAAAAAGGCCATGTCTTTCCGGTGCTGGTAGGACGGCCTGATTTGGAGAGGTTACGTTCTTGCTTTGAGCATATCTCCTGTGGCCTGTTTTTTCATAAGTTCAGAAAGATTTTCACTGGGACATGTCATATTATTATGGACTTCATAACCTATGAAAATCCTGAAGCAGAAAAATATAAATTGCTCTGTCGGAAACGGTTCGAAATGGAACCAAATAAACCCAAGACGGAAGGAAGCAATCCTGAAATCTTCAGTTATGAATTTATAGAACCGGATGAATTTGGTTTGATTGCTATGCGGCTGACTTTTTATGAAGGGGCCAATGTATTTATTGCCTTTCAGGGTGAGGATAGTAAAGAACCTAAAAACCTCATTACTGAATTAATCAGTTCGGGAGTTAAGACCATCGTTAATTTTAAGGATGGCTCTGAATTTGAATTTAATTAATAAAGTTTTTTCAAAATGAAAGCTATGGATGATTTGAGCGATTTTCAACAACGTTATCGGGAAAGCCTTCTGGAAGAAGAAAGAGAAGAACTTGCCAATCATGCTACTGAAATAAAGTCATTCAAAACATTTATGGCTGGCAAAGGAGTTACATTGGATGAGAAGAACTTTAAATACTTGCAAACGATTGGAATAATTGTTACTTATCCCAATATCATAAGTCATCTGCATCCAGATTTGCAACCGGACAAGGAAGGACTATTTATATTTAGGGATTTATGCAGTGATTTTGAAAAGCGAAGTTTTATGAATGGCTATTTATATGGGAGCAATTTCATGCTGATGGCACATCCTTACTTCAGGAGAGGTTTTCATGATAGTAATAATTATGCACCAAGATTTGTGGAGTTTTTTTGGAATCTCGATGAGTCGAATATTGATAAATATATCGCTTTAGATAAAGATCGAGTAAGAATCAATGTAAACAACCAATCGTATATGGAATTAGATACGTGGTATGGTGCAAAATTCAACCGTAATATACAGCAAATTCCCGACGGTATCGTAAAAGTGAGGCCACCATTGGATTTAAGAAATTCACTCATATCTTTCTTTTTCCACGATGCTTACACACTGGATATCAAATGGACGACAAAAGAAAGCATCAAAAGTTTTCAAGCTGAAGAATTTAAAGCCGAAACAGTAACAATTATCAAGGACGACAACAAGTATTATCCGGTCAGGTATGTTCATGCCGAATACGACATAGAAAAAGGGTATTTCAGGCATTTTGATGGGGCCATACACTTCTATACAGAAGCAGAATATTATGCTAGACGAGATAATGATTTCAACCATAATGCAAAGGGGAATTCACATATTAAAACATTATCTCAGAAACTCTTTAAAATGAATGGAGTTGTTAGTATTGATGCCTGGATTGAATTTACCAGTCATTTTCTGACTGGCAACCCACTCGTATTTGAGTATTTTGAAGGTGCGTATCCCAAACATGTTAACGAGGCCATACAACGATTTCGGCAAATGAAAAAGGATAGCTAATTTTCTCACCGGGCTACAACTCATCAATCTCTTCCCTCGCCATCTTCAACCGGTACACTTCCTGCTCGATCAGTGCCCGTATGTCCAGCTTCACCTGGAAATAATTATCTGTTACCTGCTGCGGCGTTACATCTGACACTTTAGGAATGGGTTTAAATCCTTTGGCTTCTTCGTTCAGTTTTTTAGTGTCATTCTGTATCTCGCAATGAAACATCTTCAGCTTTATTTTCTCGTGCGGATCATCGGCAACCATGCCGACAAATTCACCGGAAGAAAGCGAAGAAATCTTAGAAGCAGGTATCGCAAAATCCAACTGCGAAGATTTGCTGATGGAAGTGTCTGTACGATTGATGGATAAACTTTCTCTGTCCTGCATGATCTTGCCAAAGCGTTCCGATAAGAATTTAGCTGTATCACCCATTACCTGACCGCTGAGAATATTGCCAGTGATATTTACAATTACGTCTGCCTGTTCTTTACCGTAGTCTTTTCTGAGCTGGCTAAAATCCTGCATGGCTAAGGTAGTTGCTACCCGGTTACTTCGTGCTGTTGCGATCAGTGAATCCATGTGATTAAAAAAGATCGTAGGGAATTCATCGAATACAAGGCTTGAAGGAAGCTGTCCTTTCTTGTTTACTATCCTGACTAATCTTGAAATATACAACGACAATACTGCCCCGTATATCTGCTGCTTTTCGGGGTTGTTACCCATGCAGACAATCTTCGGTTCTTCCGGGTTATTGATGTCTAACTTAAAATCCTTTCCGGACAGCACCCAATAGAGCTGCGGCGAAGCCAACCTGGACAAAACAATCTTTGCAGATGCGACCTGTCCTTCTAACTGCTCCATTGCATCGTTTTGATAAGCCGTAATAAAAGGGTTCATCAAAACCTGTATCTCCGGTTCAGTATTTAATACCGGGAATAATTCATCGTAGTCAGCCTGTATCATTTCAATAACGTGCGGCAATGTGCAATACCTTCCGTTGTCATATTTTCTCAAATACCAAATGACTGCCGTAACAAAGTTGATTGGCGATTCAACAAAAAAATCACCCTGCTTCTTGATCCACTCCCGGTTCAATCCTAACAAAATTGTCCGTGCCGATTCTGTAGCATCCGTTATATCGTGCATGGCATGGGGATCTAATGGATTGCAGCGGTGCGAAGTGGAAAGGTCATCAAAGTTGATAATGTAAAAAGATGGCTTCACTTTATACTTGTTCTGATTTTTCAATAACCAATTATAAGCAATCTTGCTAAGGTCATCGTACTTGAAATCATATATGAACATGCAAAACCCTTTTTCAATATGCTGTTTAATCACATGCTGAATTACAAACCATGACTTACCGGCGCCGGGGCTGCCTGTTACCAAAAATCCCCGGAACGGGTTAATGATATTTATCCAGCTATTGCGAATCTTTCCTTTCAGGTTGTAACAGGCAGGCAGGTTGATGGAATACTCGTTGTTGATTTTCCGTTCTTCCTGCGGGAAGGTTTCATTCAGGTGATTGAACACATCTTTCCTAAGTCTTGTTTTGATCAAACGGCTTAATAAATTCCCACCGGACAGGATCAGCAAATAACCAATCGCTGTTACCGCCATGTAAACCACCGTAACGGTTTGGACTGATTCGTTCCATTTGAGCAATAAGGGGCTGATAAAATAAATAAGCAATCCTGTTACCAGGTGAAGCCATATAGTTTTAGGATGCAGCTTATCGCTTTTCTTTCCCTTTGCACCCAATAGTGATATTGCCAGTAATTCCAATGCGATCAATCTTGAAATAACCAGCTCGTCAAACAGTCCTGTACGGATAATATTCTTCAGTAGCCTGTCAGTGATCGTGCTTGTCAACTGCCACTGGTCAAAAGCACCGTAACAATAAAAGTAAAAATGCAGCAGCAAAATAAAGATGCTCGCAAAACGGGTCATGTCCAATATCTTCCTCAACCCCATTTCATTCTCTCCTGTCCCTGACATACACTGTTGTTTTAAAGTTTATAAACCTAATGAACGCTTCTTTCTTTTGCGCTTCTTTCGTATCAATTGGAACGGTATAAAGTCCGATTGATTTTTTGCAGCCAGCAGATCATCCAATACAGGTGTAGTGATAACGGATGCGCTTTGCTCTTTTTGCTGGTGGATTTGCTTATCCTGGATTTCAGTATTGACACCTGCGGATGAAGTCGCTTGCCGTTCGGGTTGCTCCGGATCTTCCTTCGTTGCTGTTTTTACAGCCAGCATACTGCTCTGCAGGTGGGCTGCTGTATAGGCTTTGCCCAGGTCGCTGCCATTGAACACTACTTTACTGGCATTGTCCACGAAAGTGATCCCGTATATCCTTCCTTCTTCATTTTGCCGCAGGACAGTGTAAATGTTTTTCTGTTCAAGCAACTTTTTAAATTCTAACACGCTGGCCGGTTGTTGTGCCAGCACTTCATCAAGTTTTGCCTTCACTGATTTTTTTAGCGGTTGTTTCTGTGCTTCATTTTGCCCAAACAGTTTTTCCAGTTTGGCGAGTGTCGGCTGGCTGTTGATGGAACTGGCTTTAATAGGTACGCCTTTCTTGTTGCCGTCTGCATCCAGTACCCGGTACACTAATCCCTTGTGTTTGTAAATCCGTCCTTCTTCCTTTCCCCGGTCAGCTACTACGTTGTATTGTTTCAGGATGGCATTGAACTCAGGCAGTGATGAAAACTTGTACTTATTCAGCACTGCATTGACCACATTGGTAATGCTTCTTTTGGTTTCTGTTTTTCCATACACTACTTTCTCTGCATTGACCGGCTTCACTATTTGCTGACTTGACCGCTTCTGATCTTCTGCCCGGACCAGCTTGTAAACCTGCTCGATTTCTTTACGGGCTTTTTCGGATTGATTGCGCCCGATATTGTGTGTATTGATGCGGCTCCCATCTGCTTTTATTGTCGTAGCCACCACATGGATATGCGGATGGCCGGCGTCCTCATGTTTGTAAACTAAGTAAGGCTGATCCCCGAAACCAATCTTATCCATGTAGTCTGCACCGATCTTTAGCAGCTTGTCATTGGAGAATTTTTCTGAAGGGTCAAAGTTGAGTGATACATGCAGTGTTTTGGTCTGCGCCCTTTCGTTCAGTTCATTCCTTCTTGCAAACCCTTCCAGCTTGTCATAGAAGTTCATGGCGCCTGCATCCTTCAAAAAATTACCTGCATGAAGGCATTCGGCTTTGCCCTGGCTGACTTTGTTTTCGTTATAGTTCAATGCTGCTTCCATTCTTTTGGGGAAAGTTATTTTTGCGACCATTGCTCATACAGTTTATTCACCTTCACATTTATTTCGTCCACTTTCGCTACTACGGTTTGGTGTAATCCCTGGTAAAACTTTAACCAGGTGCGGAACTCCGGGATCTTATCCAGTATGTGCAGCTTGTGTACGGTTTGGTTAAAATTGTTGCCGATGGCATTGAGTTCTTTTTTAAGCTGTACCATCTCGGTTAAAAAATCATCGGCGGTCTGGTTGCGATACTTTACAATCACCGGCTTTTGCAAAGCCACTTTGCGGACATAATTGCTGACGCTTCTTTCGGTGCTTTGCTGCTGTAATTTTTTAAGCAGCTTTAATTCCGAATCGTTGATTCGGAATTTGAAAAAAATATTCCTCACTTCACTTTCCTGTTTCTTCATACACACTGTTTCAATTTTTTCACACTAAACTTAACCGACTCCTCACCCGAAGCAAGTTCCGCAGCGAAGGGCAAGATGCTCAAACGTGGCCACGTTTGTACATCTTGCCGTGTGCAAACCCTGGCACACTGCCCCGTATTTGATAAAGCATTTGTTCCAGACTCTGCATATCCTACTACACTTTCAAAAGAGAAGATGATATAAAATTAAACCAGTATAAACTTGCAGCAAATACATGGGTAAATTCTGCCCATGTCAATTACCTGTTTTAATGAATACAAAACGGGATATTTTTTTCTTAGATGAAAAAGGATGGTGGCGTTTGGGTGGGATGAATAAAAAAGGGGCTATAATACCCCTTCATCAGCATAGCTGTAATAACCTTCTTTGCACACTATCAAATGATCGAGAACCCGAATATCTAAAAATCTCCCCGCTTCAGCGATCTTAGCAGTTAGTTCATCGTCTGCCCGGCTGGGTTTAAGATTTGAAGAAGGGTGATTATGGCATAACATGATATTTACAGCATTACTTTTAAAAGCTGCGGCAAATATCAGCCGGATGTCTGCTACTGTGCCGCATATCCCGCCAGTTGAATTTTCATAAATTCCCAACACTCTGTTACCCCTGTTTAGCAGTAAAATTTTAAACTGTTCAATGAACTCAATTTTGTTCTCATCCCATGTTTCCATGAGCAGTTTATAAGCATCATTTGAGCAGGTAATTTTTGGCCGGTCAGAAGCCTTTACTTTTGTCTTATAGACAAGTTCGATTTCAGCTACTTTCAGCACTTGGTTTTCGATCATCTTCTGTTCCATAATCATTGATTTTAAAAGTTATTAAATGAATTATGGAACCCTGCCCGGTTTCAGGCAATCAAGGCAATGAAGCAACGGAATAAATAGTATCTTTTACCCTAATGGAAAGCCTTTGTTTATGCCGGAATTTCATTGCCGCTTCAGCCGCCTGAAACCGAACTTTGTGGAAATATGAATGAAAGTAAAAGTGAAACTCACTGATTTTTAAAAGGAAATCTCCATTTTAAAAATATCAGGTAATGCAAGTATTTTATGGGAAAAACTGATACAACCTACACCTACAGTGTTGACACCTATGCGTGGATAGACAATCTTGATAAAAGTGTCCTTAAAGTAAATCCTGTTATTGCTCCTTATGGTTTCGAGTTTATCAGGGTAAGGCTTGATGAATTAGACCAAAAATTCTCAGACTTTTTTGGGCTATCTCCTGAACATAAAAGTGGGAATACCTGTACTATCAGCCATAGTGATACCAATATTCCTTCTAATCGTTCTCTCAGGGAAACAATAGAGTTGGACAAAGCAGAGAAATTAAGCAGAGGAATACCCATTGAAGAAATTGAAACAACCATCTCGATAGAGTTCCATGAATTGCTGCAACATTCCCTGTACAACGGTTTTGGAATTTTGATGCAAAGAGAGATAGTTTTATTAAAACGAATCAGCAGTTTTGAAAGATTGGTTACCAATAATACAGTAACAGTAAATGAAATAATCCCTGTACATAATGAAGTGGATAGATTTGTTAAGGCTCTTATACACCATTTACGTTTATTAAAAAATGGCGACATTAGTTGTTCATCTATATTTCAAATTGCCATTGAAAGCAGGAAAATCATCCATCGGTTTAAACCCAGGTTTACTACAGGTACACAGCAAAAATATGAAGTAGAGGATGGTGATGTGACCCAATTCAAAGAAAGATTTTCATTAAGTTTTGAAGTGAATAGTTTAACAGAATTGGCGTTGTCCAGTTTCAATTTATCCTATGAAATTCAGGATATGAAATCAAAATATCTAACCCTGATGATTTGCCTGGAATCATTATTCAATTTGGGAAATGATCAAATCTCTCATACGATTTCCAGGCATCTGTCAATTTTGATTTCAGATAACCGGGAAACATTTCATGCAAATTATATCAGAATAAAAAAGCTTTACGGATTTAGAAGTAAGATCGTTCATGGCCAAAAATTGGACGAAAATATTGTAGCTATTACAGGAGAATTACAAAATCTGGTTCGCAAGGCCATCAACTATTGCCTATTAATAAATAAAAACAGGGAAGCATTTTTTCATTCCTTAAATTCAAAAGGATTTAGCGAATAAACTCAAATCATTACATAAACCCCAAGCTGCCGCCCCCTTTTGCAACATCTGCCGCAATATAGGGCGGCAGCTTTCCGGCCTTTAAAAATCAAAGGCAGCCGAAGCCGCCTTTGATAGTGTCCATCTTAGTTTTTCTTTAGACCGTTCAGCTTCTTTTGAAGTTCCTGAATTTTTACTTTCTGCTTCTCTTTGCGTTCTTCCCGTTTCTGCTTTTGGGCTTCTTCTATGTTGTTGACCGGAATACCCGCCTCCGTTGCCATCCGGTATAAAAAATACCCGGCTTCCTGATTAGGGTATTTGCTGTCCGATTTGCAGCAAACGGCCATCCGTATCAGGTAGGCAAATTCACTATTGGAAAGACCAGCCAACCTCTCATATAAATCCTTATCAGTTTTAATTGCCTTCTTTCCTTTACCAGTCATTAGCATTTTGGTTACTTCCTGTTTGTTATGGTAGTCCAATGACTGGTAAATCACCAGCCTTGCGCCTGTCTGGTCGGCTTTGGTCAGTTTGGTATTGTTCTCCGCTTTTTTTACAAACTCTGAAAAGCTGCCGTGAACGGTCAACTGCACTTTTTCGCTGTCCAGTTCTTCGGCTCTTTTCTCCCGTTGTTTGATACGATCTATTTCAGCTTGTAATAAATCCGGTGTTGCGTTCCCGGCTTTGATGGCTTCCTGTACTTCTTTAGCGGTTACGGTCTGTCCTCCGCTACGGGATGGCTTCGGTCTTTCCATGCTGAAATGAACAGGTGTAAACTCTTTATTTCCGAGAAAGATACCTACCGCATAGTGGCCGCTTTTGATATGCAGATTATACCGTTCCAGTTCGCTGTAATAACTCTCCATTGCTTCGTTAAATTCTTCCTCGTCCGACTCTCCGGTATCGTAATCTGTATAATCCTCTTTATCCGGCAGGGCTGGCTTTTGAATAACGGTTATCTCCTGCACATTATGGCGTGGCAATTCGGCTGCACCGGGTACAAGGCCGATTATCTTTTCGGCCATATCCGTAAGCTGGTTATTATAAAGCAACGCAACGGGCTGATAGGTATTGATAGCATTGCTTAACGCCGCTATAAAATGAACGCTGCATTTATTGTTATAACATTCCTTATTGGAGCAAACGGACTGTTTCGCCATATTGGGAAACAAACTTTTCAATGTAGCTGAATTGGAAGGGCAAACATTGCAAGCCCCGGCTTCCGGTGCTAAGTTCTTATCCTTTGTATTGAACGGCGCATTTTTCAGG
This sequence comes from Sphingobacteriales bacterium 44-61, assembly GCA_001898405.1. GTDB lineage: Bacteria > Bacteroidota > Bacteroidia > Chitinophagales > Chitinophagaceae > Terrimonas_A. The sequence continues at coordinate 486,907 of MKTW01000010.1, read as the reverse complement.
TCATAACGGTAACGGTTCAGGTAATAGTCCAGGTTATACAGTTCAAAGTCCTTTTGCTTTTTCCACTTGCTGCAATGCTCATTAAAAAACTCTGTTTGCGATTCAGCCGAAAGACTTGCAATCTGTAAAGCCTCCTGCAAGCTGATAACGTTTGCCACTATCATTTCCTGAAAGGAATCAGTAAGGGATAACAATTTCAAACGGGAGTACACAAACTGTTTTGATTTGCCTAACCGTGCGGCGATTTCCTCAATGTTCTTTCCGGTGCTTTGCATTTGCCCTATCCCTTGCGCTTCGTGCATTGGGTGGGGATTTTCCCGTTGCAGGTTTTCGGATAGTTGTATTTCTATTACCTGTTCATCCGTCAGCGTTGCCATTGCTGCGGGTACTGTTGACAATCCGGCTATTCTTGCGGCTCTCAATCTTCTTTCACCCGCTACCAGTTCGTATTTGCTACCCTTGCCTACTCTCACCGTCAGCGGTGAAATAATACCATGCTGTTTGAGTTCTTCCGCAAAACTTTGCAGGGCTTCTTCTGAAAAGTATTTGCGGTAATTCAGTGGGCTAAAATCAATATCATCCGTATTGATTTGCCCGAAATCTGCATCCCGTAATAAGGCGATATTAGCCAATGCCGCTTTGTCCTCTCGTGGGGTGTTGCGGTTATCGGGTTTTTTATGTCTGCTTTTTAGTTTAGTTGTCATAAAAAATTTGCGCCCCTTGTTACCCGGCTTCGCCCCCGGTTTTGTCCATTACCTTATTTCATTTGTCCAGATTTCTGTGCCATCTGCATATACTTCGATCGTGGCCTGATTGCCGTTATCGGCAGGGATTAGCTTTTCTTCTGTATCGTATAGGATTTCCGATTCCAGAAAGCCGATTTTGTCGTCTATGACTTCATCCAGTCCATCTTCTTTTATGAGGTCTGCAATGCCCCGCATATTCGATTGGTCAGAAAAATGCAGCCTGTTCCAAACCGTAACTTTTACATCTATGTAATTTTTCATTGTATGCTGTTTAAAGATGAAATAAAGGGCAGCCCTTCCGGGCTGCCGGTTTGTATCAGTTTACAATGCCTGTTAATTCACCCTGAAAAAAATCAGTACACAGGTTAAAGGCTTTTTGTGTTCGCATTTGGGCAGTGCCTCCGTATAGCAGGGATTTCAGTTTGCTTTCATCGTCCTTGTAATTGCGTACATTCTGAAAGTACCCGGTAACGGCATTATAAACACCGAACAATGTGCCTTTGGTTGTTTCTGTTTGTTGGGTCGGGCTGGTCATGGCGTATTCAAAAACCGTATTGCACATATTGTTAAAGCAGGTGCTTAATTCATCCCATTCACCCTTTTGGATATTGTCTAATACTTCTTTGTTCGGCACCATTGCCAACTGGATAAGTCTTTGCAGTTCCGGGTCGGTAACTCTTGCCTTTGTCCAGTTGTTAAAGATGCTTTCCAGTTGAACGGATAACTGGTTTGAAATACCCATCACCTTATGGGCTTGCTCCAACCTTTCTTTGGCGTTGGCCGTATGGCGGATTTTAACAGCGTTGCTGTGCTTTCTCATTGCAGCGTTCAAGGTGTTCCGGCATACAATCCTGACGGGGGTAAACGCTGCGGTAATGCTGCCGTACCCGTCATGTGAAGTCGTTAAAAACAAATACTGCTCTATTAAATCCTCCCGGCCTACTTTGATATAGCCCGGTAATTTGGCAGTAATAAAAATTCTCTCGCCTTTACCCAATGCCCCGGCGGTTTCGTACTGGATGCCATCACCCCCGACAATCGAATCAAAGAAGCTGAACGCATCCCGGTTCTGTACTATCTCATAATCTTTTCCAACTACCCCCAATACCTGTTTGGTATCGGTGCGCTGTGTGGCATAATAATTCGGAACGGACAATATTGCACCTTCTTCTATTTCTCCGCTTTCGCCTGTTGTCATTGCCCTGCTATGGGTGAACAATTCGGTTTTAATAACCTCGTAATCCAGCCCGGCAAATTGTATTGCTTCTGCGCTGGTCGGATAATCCTGTATGACCTGGCCTAAGCCATGCCATGCTTTTTCCTTCACGGAGAAAAAGCTGTGTTGTCCTTTCTGTTCGTTGAAATTGATGTTATGTGCCATAATTTATTACCCAGCTTTAATTTTTATCCCGCAGGCGGTAACTGCTGCGGATTGGTTAATAATAAAATCAGAATGGTAAATCGTCAATGGGTTCGGTAATTGCTGCCGCTTCCGGTGTGGGTTCTTTAGTAGCTGCGTTGCCGGCTGTATTGCCTTTGCCATGCAGTTTGATACTGTTTACATGAAAGTTCAAACTGGTTTTGGCTTCGCCTTCGGCGTTTGTCCATGCGTTCACGCTGATACGGCCAAAACATTCTACCAATGTGCCTTTGGTGAGATACTGTGCAATGCCGGGATTAATCCAATACGAGCAATTAAAGAAGGTCGCCACCTTCACAGCCACTTCGCTGCCTTTTGGTTTGTAACTGTCGTTTACGGCTACCGAAAAATTGACTACCTGCCGTCCGTCTTTAATGGTGCTTAGTTTCGCATCCGCTGTGATTCTTCCTGTGAGTTCCATAACATTTAAGTTTTAATGATGAAAAAAAATTGTTTTGTAAAAGAAAAAATGGAAAAAAAGAAAGCTGAGTGAAAAGGCGGCTGCATTGGAAGCAAAAAGGAAACGGAATAAATAGTATCTGTTACTATAATGGAAATACTTTTTTATGCCGTAGTCTTTTTGCGCTTTGCATCATCTGTCATGCAGCCGCCTAACTTCGCTTTCGCCTTTGCCCCATTTTCCTACAAAACACTTCGTAAAAAAATCTGCCTTGCAGAGGCATTGCTGCACAATGAACCAAACGATGAATGGAGCGTCGCAAGGAACGATGCCCAATGAACGGGACGATGGAAATACAACAACCATTACTGACATCATAATAAAGGCGGGTGAAAAAGAAGCAATCATGCTCCATGAGAGAACCAGAACACTCTCATTTGTGAAAGGCGGGAAAAGACGTTTACCAGTTATGCTGCTTAATTATTTTGCGGATAAAAAATTAATAACGCAGATACTACACAGTAAAAGAAATCAAAAAGCCATAACATGAGATATACCTCTCATGGTTATTTTATTCATCAATACGCTTGCACTGTTAAAAAGCATAGCGAATCAAACAGAACAAGAAATTTGCAACGTAAGTATTATCGAAGTCCTAAAAATATTGCGGCAACAGTCAATCATCATCAATGTTGTGTATTTCAGAAAGTTTTAAGTGAAGCGGCAAAGAAGTTTTCAAATGATCCTGCTTCGGTCTTTGGAGTGTCTGTCTTTGCAGTGTCCAGGTATTTGATTTCCGTCCCGCTGTTACATCATCCTGCATCCTGTTGGTAACCGGGACGGGATTGAAATACCCAATAACCTATAGGCATTGAATCCGAAGCATGAGGATAGTATGCCGATACATCTGTCATTTTCGCCAATGTATAATAATGAGAGGAACGTAAAGACGGAAGCGATATTTTTTGAGGAGACTATGGAAGGAGAAGGTTGTAGATGGATAGAAAAGTATATAGAAGATAAAGATATGTAGGTTGTGGCACGAGAACACTTCAGGCATCTAACAGTTGCCATTCATCCAAGTTTATTTTACTTAGAAACTCAGTATATCTCGCATCATGTATAGCTAAACACAAAAAATCGGTAGGTCGCGACAATCCAACGTATATCATTTTTGCCGATTCCTTATGTCGGACTCTATTATCAGCGAACGGTGTTCCAAGAAACTGGTCACTTAACCGTTCAGATTCATGAAAGCCGTAATAGCAGGATTCAAGATACAGGGTTGCAGAATGGGTTTGCCCTTTTGCAGCATGGACAGTAGTTATTTCAGCTTCAAGGCCGTCAAGACGAAATTTATTCTCTTTTGCAATCTCCTCTAATTGTATATACTCATTTTCTTTATCGCCTTCTATATGAGTCAGAAATTCCTGACAGGCTGTAATGTTTTTATTAAACAGGTTTAAGAAGTTCGGGATGAATTCCACAATGGAATCATGAACAAGCTTTTTATGTCCTTTAGCTAACTCCATTGACCAGCAATATAGTTTAGCTTTAAAATCATCATAGAGGCCAACATTGGTATTTTCATCCATTTTATTAATGCAGTCTAATAATCTTTTTCTAGTAAAACTTCTTCCATCAACATCGCTGATATTCTCCAAGCGAAGCACCTTTAATAAAGCATTTAGAATATTTTTTCTGACAAAATTCAGTGTCTGTTTTCGCTTGTCAAAAAATGATAAGTATGAATCAAGGCAACTATAATCAATTAGCAGTTTATGTTCTTCTTTGGAAAAGGAATTGAAATAATCAGATAAGCGTACTTTGGAATCATCTACCTTTTCTTCAGGGGATTTCCAAATTGTGTTCCATGCAAGTACCTTGATGGGATATTTCATTTTGCCCTCGCAATTAATACTATTTATCCTATCTGATAAAGATTTATTGCCTGGCTCGGCAGCCAATTCTTTTATTTTAGTCAGGAAGAGTGGGATTACATTGCTGATTGTTGCTGTGGAATATTTTATAAGATGAGGTTTGATCGAACCGGAACCAAAGCCCACAATGTCAAACCCATTGGGTCTTACCAATGCAAATTGCTTTACGACATTTGCAATAGCAGGGGACATCCGCTGGCTACCAGTAAGTAGTAGAACCACTGGCCTGTCCTGCCAATAGGTTTCAATTTTTGCATCGCCATTGAAAATAGACTGATTTTTATCCCCAATCCGTTGATATTTTGAGAAACTGTTACTTACATCATAAAAAATATCTTCCAATAGTTGGTACTGATGAAGATCCATATCCTGCATTTCATCAGCAAATACGTAGGCAAACCGTTTTTGCAATAAAGTTTTTACCAGCGGTTTAGAACGAATATAATTTTCTGCCAGGAAATAGGCATCATCGAAATGTAAGATGCCTGCTTTTTGCATAATGGTAAACTTAAACTTGATCAGCCATTCCTTTATTCTTCTTTTTTCTCCTGCTGTAAAATCAACATAATTTTTGACTCTTCGGGGTTTACTAATTTCCAGTTCCCTGCTATTTAGAGGACTTACCAGAGTAGTAACGCCATTCCTGTTTTGAAAACGAAACGATTTTAAATTGTCTGTTCCAAACAAAAAATATCTTGCATTTTTTTGTTCCTGTATAGTAAACCCGTCAAGGTTTCTGGGAATAAATTTTTCAACTATTTCATAATAGATTTCATTGTCAATCCTTACAACCTTCTTATTAAACATTAATTGAAAGCAAGGCTTGGCCAGAAATTCATCGACGAAGCCCTGTATTGTTCCAATAAAATTTGGATAAGAAAATAATTTAGGGCAATGTTGCTGAATCTTTGATTTAATTTCATCAATGGCCGAGTTAGTATGTGAAATAACCAAAATTCCTGACCCATCTTCGAATGGTAATTTCGTTTCCAAAATGAGAAGTTTGGCTAACAAAACTGTTGTCTTTCCGCTTCCAGGAACAGCCTGCAAATCGATGGTATCCATATTTCGGATATAAGCCCTTCTCTCCGCATCAAAAACTTTACCTGCCGGTAATAGAATTGATTCGGCATATTGAATATCTTCATTTGAAATGTCAACTACCTGAGGCATGCTTGATCGCTTTTAAGAGGTAATTAATTCCATCTGTTGCATCATCAGGGTTAATAACAATTTCCTTCGCCGGTTTTTTCCCACTTGATGATTCATACATATCTTTGTCAATTGCATTAGCCATGTAGTAAGCAATTTCTGTTTTATTTAATCCCTTGTTTATTAATTTCTCAGCTAAGGCAGTTTCAAAATTAGTTTCCCAGTCAGTTCCGGTATGAATTGATTTAGCGGCTGCCTGAAATACTCCCGTAAGGCTTGTAGAGTGAAAAAGGCTATACTCTAATGTCCATTTTGGAGCAACGAAGTATCTTACGTTCTTCTCTGACTTTGATTCCAGCTCTTTAATTTTCTGACCGGTTTCTGCAACTACTGTTGCCTCATCTCTTTTGGAATAAATATATTCTCCCGCAGGGTCTTTGGTTCGTTCGTAAGTTCTGATATCCGCATCTGTAATCAGTGATACGGGTATCTTCATGTCCGGACCAGCTTTCCTTAAAAAAATATTTACATAATGATTAAATGCAGTGCTCCCGAGATTTACAACTGATACACCCTTTTCAGTTAGATCAATACCAATACTTTTTGCCAGGCTTGGGATCAATAGCTCTTCCGCCCATCCCTCCACAAGAATGACTCCTTTTGCAAAAAAGAGATTTGCTTTTGTGGTATCAAGGAACTTTTCCAGAAATGTATATTGAGATGAATCAAGTTTCGTGTGCTCTGAACCCATTGGAAAGGCCTGTCCGTTGTTGCATATAATCAAGCTTCCCAGATTAAGTTTTGAAGCAAGATTAGGGCTATGGGTCGTAAGGATTAATTGTATTGCCGTTTGCTTTTGTAGCGCCTCGATGACCTGCATTTGGGCTTGGGGGTGAAGATGAGCTTCCAATTCTTCCACTAGGCCTAACCTCATACCGCTCCAGTTTGTTTTGTTAAGGTGTAGAAGTTCTGCAGCCATGAAGAGCCTATTGAGTGTTCCTAAGCCTGGGTTGGTTTCATTCTTTAAAAACAACGTCAACTTTTCAAGAATACTTTTAATATCATTAGAGCTGGCGCTTAAATCTGTTTCATATTGAATTCCGTAAAAGCTTTTAATATACCCATCTATTTTATTTTTAATTTCTTTGCCTTCCTGCGGTTTATAAATCTGCTCTTCTCCGGTTTTTGTCTGTTTCCTGATTTCAAACTCCCCCTGGAAATACTTTTGCAGGTGATCACTCAACTGGTGAAATATCTTCACCAATTCATGGTCCTTTTCTTTTCCTTTAAAAGCAGTATCTCCTAAAAGTATCTGCGACAATCTTGAATTGCGTTTTGCAATTAATTCATTTTCGGCATCCCGTAATGGTTTCAGATATGTGGCCTTTAAATATTCCTTTGCTTCAGCAGTCAATAAATAGCCATCTTCATCGACTCCTGCTTTTACATCGCTCGGAAGTATTTTCTTATCGTGCCTTCTGACATCGTAATTCAGTTTTAAGTAAGGCTGGGCCGTTTCTCCGTTTCCACTCCATCCCAGCCATTCGGTAAAATGTTTAGCTTCATCAGGATTGAAGTCAGTTAATATTATTTCAATTCTGAAACGATTTGCGGATTTATAAAAGTCTTTGTCTTCGACTCTCCAATATTCATAACTGTGTGTTTTAAGCACAAATTTAAGCGCATCAATAATGGCAGTTTTACCGGAATCATTTTCTCCTATCAGTACATTGAGTCCTTTGATAAAATTTAAATCAAGATCCGGTTTGTCAAGATCTATAGAGCCGTCGGAACCAAATCTTCTAAAATTCCACAGTTTGAGGTTTGAAATATGCATAGCAGACTTGTTACAGTTAGTATCAATAAAATTAACGCATATAAATAATTTATGCTGTCAATTAAATCATATAGATCAGTTACAAAATAACTTGAAAATCAATGATTAATAAAGGCATTTAATAAAACTAAGGGGCTAGCCAAAGGTGCTGGAACATCTATACTAACTGCCGGACATATTTCAGCCTCTATTGAGACGCCTTTTCTGCCAAGGAATTAGTATAAACGGACGTGGATCATGGCGGGGGGGGCCAGCACTGACCAGTACCACTCGATTGATTCGATCAAGAGGAAGTTTGTTGAGAATTATCTGAGGAGGTTATTGTAAAAGGAGTCTAACCTTAGCCAACTTGTGCCATATTCGTCAACAACGTTTGTGCGAAGAATCTGATAAACACCGGAAACTCTTCAACGGTGAAGATCGCAATGACGATGCCGCCACGGACATCCGTAAATTTTATTTTATCGATCAAAAAGTCAGGTGTTTCTGATAAAAATTCAATTCCAAAATGTGCCACCGCATTTCGCAGACGCCGGAAAAATACTCTCGTGGTTCCTAATCCGGGATTAATATAGGAATGAACAAGGCCATAATCATTTAGTGTTTCCAGGGAGTCATCCGTAATATGGTCAAATATTTTTTCTTTAGGAAGGACAACAAGACCCAGCAGACAATTCGTGAGCAATGTATGGTTATACTGCTGTTCAAAAGGAAAGCCTTCTTTTAATTCATCATACTGATCCAGTAATGCCAGTGTGCGTTGGATGAATTCCATTTCCAGATGATAGAAGTTTCCCATCTTAAATTCTTTGTGGTGGTTATTTCTTATTTGTAACTAATCTGACCCCTTCTTTCAGAAAATCCATGAATATTGTTCCTGCATTAGCAGGCGAGATTTTAGAAAATTGGGTAAGCCTATTCAGTGCCATTATATTAAATTCAAAACGTCTGGTACCCGGAATAAGAAATTTGCCAGTCTCAGGTGCGACACAAAAATCACGGGTCTTACCGAAAAGAGTATCATTGAAGCTATCAATAAATTTAGTGAAAGATGCGGAAGGGTTATTCAGTGACCAGGCGACGGATGAAGCAAAAAGATCGGCCAGTTGCAACCCGGCGTAGTCTTTAGATGATGCGAATTGAATGGGTTCACTGATTGAAAAATTTACCGGTGTGGCCCCTTTGCCAAAGGGATCCCAAAACCTGAGTTCCTGGTTCAATACACTGAAGTTTGGTATTCTTGACACCGCATCTTTCAAAGGTTTGGACTCGTCACATATTACCTTTAGCAGACCTGCATCCACACTCCAGATCCTAAGCAGGTCATATAGACCATTCTGTGCCAGATCAAGTATCCAGTAATCAATTTCGCCATTAGTAGTAATCTCATTCAGGATACGGTCTTTGTGGATCAAGGTAAATGTCGCAACCAATTCCACAAGCGGGTTAGGCATCTGTGAACTTTTGAGCAGCACAAATAAACCTTCCCAATCATTTCCCCGCAAGAGTTCCTGGAATTTCAAATAAATATTCTCTGCATCATCCTTTTTAGGTTCAAAAGAGCTAAAGACAAGATGGGCTATAAACTTGTTAAATTCCATTCGGTAAAAAAAACTGTTATGATTTGAAATAACCGGCTCAAAAACATACTCGAAATATTTTGCGGACAATGCATATTTCTTGTGATGGTAAACGATCCTGACTTTTGGTGCATATTCCTCATACAACAAACGCAGGGCCTTCTGTCCGGCACCGGACTTCACAAGATTTTTTCCTTTGATTTCGCCCTGCAGGTGGTATTTGGACTTTATTTTATCCCGGAACCGGACAGCTTCGTCCTCCTCAATGTTTAATGCTGCATAAACAAACCAGGGTTGTTTTTCATGCAAAAGATCATTTCCGGTAAAGCCGGACTCATCGCAATAGATCGCCATTTTGAAAATGTTTGAAACGTGATACTGAAAATAGTCAGATGTCTAAGTGGCTTAACATGCAAAATCTTCGTCGCTCCCCGTGTTTGGAGATGTGCAGAGGAAGGAGTGTATTTGACCAGACCGAAATCATCGTTCAAAGGTAATCAATTTCGCCGATTGCCGTCAGGGTTCCCAACAACGGCAGTTTATTATTTGCCCCGGTAGCGATCAAACAACACCATTTCATAACCGTCAAAAATGACTGAAGCAAAGGAGGAATCCTGGTGAAGAGCGTTTAATTCGCTGGTAATCCCGCCGAAATTTTGAATAGCCACTTCTATGCTGTCTTTTTTTAGTTTGGCAATCCGCTCTTTTATTCTTGGCATCTTCAACCAATATGGATATTTACCTTTTTTCCCTGCCCTTGATTGCTTCAGCAATGATTTTGATCGGGTCATCCGTTCCTGTGCAGAAGAATAGTCATCCAGTATTTCCTCATAGTTTCTAAAATATTCCGAAGTCAACAGTATACTGTCAATTGATTTCGGCTTCGTTCCCTTCCTGGCAAACTCACGAAATACGGGTGCAGTATTTCCCAATGTAGATGATGCGATTGCATCATAAAAATTTAGTGTTTTGCTGGTTTGCCTGATGTATTCAAGATTTCTTTCAATATCGGTCACGAGTTTTGCGCAATATTGATTCGCCAGGTCCTGAAATCTGCCGAGTTCCGGTAGCTTGCTGATGAGAAAATCAAAAGTCTTGCTTATGTATTCTTCTGTTCCGGTTATCTGTTCAAGTGGATCTTTTGGTAATCCCTGTCCAAACTCAATAGGATGATGGCCCGGCTCGCTGCTAATCCCAGTTAGGCCGTGGCGCCTGGTAAGTGCGGCTTTATTTTTTTTGATGAAGTCAAAATAAATGGACAGGGCCAGTATTGTCTTTTCAATCTCCGAACTGCCTTTGTGATAGATTTCATTCCGTATGCCATGCGTGAACGAAAGCAATGCCTGGTCATTGCCCTGGATATATCCGTGTTTCTTTAAAAATGCAATTACCGTGTCATACTTATGCAGTATATTTTTTCTCGATTTGGCATCAAGCACTTCCTGTATTGATAAAACTCCGGGCCATTCAAACGATGCCCTGACCGCATTGAAGAGTACAATTTCTATCATGTGATCAAAGAGAATAACAGCAATCTGTTTTTCTTGTGGCAGATCAGATTGGGACAACCTGATCGCATTATCCAGTGCTACAAAAAATCTGTTGAGGACAAACATACTTTATACAGGGGATTGATTTTTCAACCGGTAATACTCGTAGTAAGAATGAAGGCAGCTTTGCTTACACGTCTCATACTGCTCTTTAAAGGGAATAAAATAAGGAAACTGCAGAAGGATATTATCAGCATGACGCCAGGCAAGTTCCTCCCTGTCCATAGTATGATCTTCTGGCTTTCTTTTTCCTGAATGATAATGACCAAATTCGTGCATGATCTTCCAAACAATATCGAGTGGATCATCCACATTAACCAAGCTTATCCTTATCCGCTTGTCAGTATCCACAAATGCCTCATAGTTGGAAGCCGGCGTATCATAGCGGGTAGATATTTTCACCCCGGATTCAATGATCAAATCCAGCAAAGAAGCAAGTGGTTCCCGGTGATTTTCCAGGTTTCCATTTTTGCAGATTTCATTTAGCAGCCTATTCTTAGCGTTCATACTGGCCGTTTTTTTAAAATAACCTGAAGAATAGTAGATTAAGCCGATTCGAACAGGCATTGATGTTCATTGATTGGGGCACGGACAATCAATCTTGCATATTACTTTTAAAATTGTTTGGCGACAAAATTGAGACAATCGAATACCCATTGAACAGCTTTGGTGATATGATGCATATGAACCAATTTGTCCATCATCCTACTAACGTTAGATAACCAACCGGCTATTTTCGACTTATCAGGCTTGTCTGACAGTACTTCCGATTTCACTTTTGTGAAGTCATCAACTAAAGACTGCTTTTGCTCATCAGAAAGGCCTTGCTCGTTACGGACCAGATCAATCAATTCAGTGATTTTATCTGCGGTATGTTTCCTATCATTGAAGGATTCAGCTATTCTGATCTCTTTTCCAATAATTATTTGACCCGCATTGCCGGTTATATCGCCTACATGAATATTATCGCCCATGTTGAATATGTTTTTGATAGTAGTTAATTTTTGCAGTCCAGGCTTACTGTTAACTCCAGCAGAGATACTATCCAGGGGGATAGAGAATTTCACATTTTTGCCTTTATTAGCAACGATTTCTTTTGCGGCTTCTTCCATACTGCCCACTGCAATGGTTTTGGCCTCAAAATAATCAAACTCATTTTCGTCTGTGTCTTTGAAAAAGTCGAAAAGTTCTTTAAGCACCTGGTCCAAATCTTGGAATATCATCTGGAGGGATAGAAAATTGGAGTTGGTTTCAGTTCGAAAATCAAGATACTTTTTCTTATAGCTTAATACCGTTGGTATGTCTTCCGGGTTGAAGTCTCTTTTGAAATCTGAAATAGCTCGGACATTGTTGTTCCAAAAACTTGAATGCTCCGCATCTCCCGACCATATTCCAAGATCCAATAGCTTGCCAACAACCGGTTTGTAAATTTTCTCGGTTATCGGTGTGAATTTTTCCGAAATTTCGGCCTGCACAATATCGTAACGTAACTTATCCTTGTAATTATTATCTGGCTTTAGCTGAGACCGTTCCTCCGCCAACAAGCTGATTTTATTACATAATGGTAAATAGATTTCAATTAAATCCTTTTTATTGAAATCCAGGAAGTCAATAAACTCAAACAGTGCTTGTATTCTTTCGGGTATCATTAACGCTCGATTTTAGGCAGAAAGGTCACTCGACCAGCTTGGGTTATCCCTTAAAATTAATCGAATTTACAGACCTATCAAAAGAGGAAGTTGAAGCTAAATTTGGGTTGCCGGTCCGACTCCGCAGGTTGGCTACATTTAAAGTTTGGTTGCTCTATATTCCGACAGGTCTTGGTCCCTTCTCCCGTATCATCATTTCTATCAGCCTGGACACGTTGCGCCCTTTAGACGCAGAAAAGTCTATCAAGTCCCACTCCAATAGTTGTTGGAGTTTTTCTGCTTTGTCGGTAATGGATTTTACTTTTTTCAGTATGGATTCCATAACGACAATCCGATTTCCCTGCTGGCTATCGCGCATGGCGTGATGGACTAGCCAATTTCGCTGGTCTAATAACTCCTCCAATGATTTCTGTAATTCCTCCGGGTAAGCACCTTTTTTTGCGGCCAGCCTGACTGCGGTACCAAATGTTTTTTGTTGCTGTTGCAGCAGAAAGTTATTTGCTTCGCTTTCTGCCACATCGGGATTCAATTTAAGCGTCAGACAATGGGTTAATGCCTGCTCCAGGATCTGAATCTGGCAGATGGCTTCGCCCATGCGTGTATATAACATTATCTCTTGCTGATTGGCTGGTTTCATAAACACCTTTTGCTTTCCTTAAAGATCGCTTATTGCCGGATTTATTCAATAGAAAGTCCGACACTACCTGGGAGCGTTGAAAAGCAGGGTAATCACCTCGTTCGTTTTCAGATCAATCAATGCCCGAAAATAGCAATTCCCGCCACCCCTGGGATAGAGGGTGTTTTTGGTAAAATAATCCGGCTTGCGGCAGGCGGCATTGATGTAGACGTACCTCTTCCCGTTCCGGAGAATGCCGACGTATTGGCGGTAATATAGGTTCAGGGCGGGTGGATTGCGGTCTGCGGGGGTTTCACGGCTGAGCCAGGTCATCAGGTATCTGTCGGCACTGTCGATCTCCGCCAGGGATGGCGTAAAGCGTTGCCAGTTGCTGTCCGGGAGCAGGTCGAACGAAACGGGTGTTTCCTGGGGGAAGATCATTCTTTTGGAATCTTGTGAATCCTGTGCCAATCCTTGAATGGTCGTTAATAGACAAGAGAAATAAATTATCCATTTCATTATGGCGTTTTTTTGAGTATGATGCTAATCGGCTACTGTTTACACAGCCTTCATGTTCTAAATTTCTAAGATAACTTAGATGTTGCTGGTCTTTTACAAGCTAAGCCGAAACGCTTTACACTATATGCTTTCTCTAATAGTTTCAATAAATTGACCTATGTCTTGAAAGCAATGCAACAAGATCCAGCGTTCATCAGCAAAGAGCAAGCTATTGCTGTTCTGACACATTGAGTGCCAACCACTGTTCCAATTCGTCTTTAAAATCGCCCGCCAACTCAAGGTGATAGTGCAGTTCTGTCGTTTCTATATTCAAAGTAACAACAGCCTTCCAGAATTTATCGAGTATCTCATAAAGCGAAGGCTCTGCCTCTCGCATACGAGAAAGAAACGGGGTGTAATCGAATGAAGGATTAGGACAAGATTTGATAGCGAAGAATTTTCCTATGTACAGGTCAATTGCTGTGACCCGCAGCAAAGAATCTTTTTGAAAACCTGCTTCTATGATAGTAAGGTGATACTCTTCACACTTACGTTCACAGTAATCCATCAAAAACAGTTCCCGCTTAAATCCCATTTGCAGGTAGAGAGGCAGCATTTTCGCATGGTCAATTACATTACTGATATGATGTAATAAGCCGATCGTAAGAATGCTGCTGATCCGCTTGTTTTCTTTTAGAAAGAGAAGTACAAAACCGGAAAGCCTGAACTCTTTTACTTCCAGGTATAGATGTAACAATTCGTGGGTAAAGCTGTCTGCTGAGTAATCCCCTGCCGGTATCGAAATACGGGCCATGTCGTTCTGGTAAAACACATGGTGTTCCCGGCTGCCATGAAATACAACATTTACGTCATACCTGCTTTTCACTACATTCCAAACCTCCTGGTTTCTATTGTCAATCAGTTTTGACATGTCCGGTGAATCCTCCATTGGGAAAGATTGGTGTTTTCTAAAGGGCCACATCTTCGTCCGTGTCTAAGGTGATTACGAAATCCGAGAGCCGTTTGAAAGCAAGCAAAAGTGCAGCAGGATTTTCCGGAAGTTTATCAAACTGCATTACGACTGATGATACCGGGTAACTTAACTGCAGGGGCAAACGAAAATGAAGGCTGCCCAGTTTTTTTGCCTGATGATATACTTCAAACAGAATCGTATTATCTGATGCCTCCTTTTCCCGGAGTTCATATTCCTGTAGCAAAAAATTACGGTCGGTAGAGCCGTCTCCATGCGTCATTTGTAATTTGTATTGGCCTTCCGATGGCTGTATACTTACCTGCCAGGTCAGTTCTTCCTCCTCTTTGAAATAATGCTCACCGTTATCTGCGGTCAGGTTGTTTACCTTTGAACTAAAGTTGATCTCCATACAGCAAAAATACTATACTGCTAGGGAAAGATTCATTTTATAGATTCTCCCAACCAACGATCCCACTCAGTCAATCCGCTCCTTGTGGCTTTGTATCAGGAATAATCTCCCTTTTTTGTAAATCTATACAAGCCTCTATAGTTTCTTGTATTTCTACGCTTTATAGCAGCCTTGTGCAACAATTTGGTAACGGAGCCTGTCTGTTCAAGTAAAGGGATTTCCTTATTTTTAGCGGGTGCAAGATCAGCCACCATATAATGAGCAAGAGTTGCTGCGGCAACTGGCGGAGGGAAGCGAGGATGCTTTCCGGGTGCTGTTCCATGCCTACCGGCATAAGTTGTATGCCTATATCCTCAAGCTATCGGGCTCGGCGGAGACAGCCTCCGATACCGTCAATGAAATATTTCTCCGGATCTGGCAACGGCGGGAACAGGCTGAGCAGATTGGGAACCTGGGCAGTTATCTGTTCCGGATGGCTCACAATGAAGCCTATCAAATCTTCCGGAGGCGGGCCAAGGAAACACTGATCCTGGCGGAACTCCAGAAAGAAAAAGGAATGCAGGCGGGTTTTGAGGGCGAAGACCGGGTAACACACCGTGAAGTACTGGCTTTTATCCGGGAAGCTGTCAACAAACTTACGAACCAGCAAAAACAGGTTTTCCTGCTCAGCCGGGAACAGGGGATGCGTCTGGCCGAAATCGCGGAGCGGTTGCAAATTTCTGAACGCACAGTCAAGAATCATATGACATCGGCCATGAAATTCCTTCGGGAAGAAATGCGGGGCCAGTACGGCGACCTGGCCACTATTCTCCTTTTACTTTATCCATTGGCTGAAACTCCAGCATTCCACGCGGCTTTATAAAAATAATTGGGTTTTTTCTGGTACTACGGACTTCCCCATTACTCTCATTTCAATAGGATGGCTTTTTTGCGATTCTTGCCCAACCAACCTATCCTGTAATTCAATGTATTATGACCAACGAACGTTTAGCATACCTGTTTGACCGCTTTCTCCAGGAGCAGTGCAGCCCTGAAGAAAACAGGGAATTGTCGGCTCTTGTATTGAACCCCCAACATGAAGAACAGGTCCGGGCATTACTGGGGTCTTACTGGAGCCAGGTGGTGGCGGCAAAGGATAGCGTGTTGATGCCTGACGAGGAGGCTGAAAAAATGCTGGAAAAAATGTTTCATGAGCCGTTAAAAAAGGCAGCCCCCGTAAAGCGAATGCGATGGAGAAGAATTGCAGTAGCGGCTTCGATACTGCTGGCAGTTGCACTTGGAAGTTACCTGGTGTTTTTCCAACCATCGAAGGAAACAAAGGAAGTGGTGAAGGTTGAAGAACCTGCTAAAGATGTGAAAGCCCCTGAAACCAACCGGGCTATGATCACCCTGGCAGATGGCAGCACCGTGTACCTGGACAGTGCGAATAACGGCCAGCTCGCCATGCAGGGAAATGTAAAATTGGTAAAGTTGTCAAATGGGCAAATTGCCTATGAAACCACCGGCGGGGACATGCTGACAGAAATGAAGTACAATACACTCAGCAACCCAAGAGGCAGCAAAGTAATTGATATGGCTCTTGCTGACGGATCGCATGTCTGGCTGAATGCAGGATCATCCGTTACTTATCCCATTGCTTTCATCGGCAATGAACGCAATGTCACAATTACCGGCGAGGCCTACTTTGAAGTGACTACTGATAAATCAAAACCTTTCAAGGTAAGCAAAGGAGATGTTACAGTGCAGGTATTGGGTACGCATTTCAATGTAAACGCCTATGACGATGAAGACAATATCAAAGTAACCTTACTCGAAGGTTCGGTGAAGGTCTCAAAAGGCCAAAGTTCATTGAACATCAAACCTAACCAGCAAGCTGTGGTAAACACGAATACTGTTTCACTGAATACGAATGTAGATGTTGACTTGGTGATGGCCTGGAAAAACGGGTATTTCAAATTTAACCGCACTGATCTTAAAATTATCATGCGGGAGATTGCCCGATGGTATGATGTGGAAGTGAATTATGAAGGGAATGTGCCGCTGCAATTATATAATGGTGATGTGCCCAGAAATGTGAATGTATCGGAAGTGCTGAAAGTGCTGGAATATACCGGCGCCCATTTTAAAATTGAGGGAAAGAAGGTAACGGTATTGAAATAAACCTGACCCGGCTTATAAAAGAAGTTTAAAGTCGTTGAATAAAGTTGTACCTGTTGTAAACACAAGCTCTTATCCGCCGAAAGGCGGACACGGTAATTAGCCTAAACAAAAAGCCAGAAGTGCTACTAACACCCCTGGCCGGATGCCTGGGCTAACCCAATTGAAACAAGTCCGGTAAGACTGCTTTATCGTTTAACCCAAACAACACAAAGTTATGCTATTAAAGGCTCTTTGTAAGGGCTACCCGTTGGGTAGGCTTTTTACAACCAAAACGCTGTTGATCATGAAAATTACAGCAATCATCCTGCTCTCGGCTTGCCTGGCGGCAAGCGCCAACGGCCATTCACAGAATGTAACACTTACATTGAAGGATGCGCCGCTGGAAAAAGTGTTTACCGAAATTAAAAAGCAAACAGGCTATACGTTTGTTTACAAAACGGAGGCGCTGACACAGACCCATAAGGTGGATATAACGGTAAGCAATGCCAGCCTCCAGCAAGTGCTGGATTTGTGTTTCAAAGACCAGCCGCTTACTTACAAAATTTTTCAGCGGATCATTGCCGTTAAGAGCAAGGATGATCCAACGAATTTAACAGACGAAAATCTTCCGCCCCCGCCCATTGACGTTAAAGGCAGGATTGTAAACGAAAACGGTGAACCCGTCATTGCTACTATTACAGAAAAAGGGACTAAAAATGCAGTGGCTAGTGATGCCAACGGATATTTTGAATTGAAAAATGTAAATGAAAATGCAACGCTTGTCATTAGCGGGGTGAATATTGAAGCATACGAAGTAAAAGTGGCTGGCAAAGCTGACCTTGCTACCCTAACCGTAAAGACAAGAGTAGTTGCAGGGGAAGACGTTCAGGTTGTAAGCACTGGCTACCAACAAATACCCAAAGAAAGGGCCACAGGAGCATTCACACAGATTGACAATGCTCTTTATAATAGAGGTGTAGGAAGTGACGTGCTTAGTCGACTTTATAATGTTACCCCCGGACTCTCCTTTGATTCACGGAATCCATCCAAAAACGGTATCAGCATCAGGGGCATAAGTTCCATCAATAGTGTGATGTCTAGAGATCCCCTAATAATATTAGACAATTTTCCATTTGAGGGTGATATAAACAATTTAAATCCAAATGATGTAGAAAGCATAACAATACTTAAAGACGCTGCGGCCGCTTCAATTTGGGGTGCCAGGGCCGGCAACGGGGTCATTGTCATTACCACAAAAAAAGGAAAATTAAATCAAAAACCACAAGTCGAACTCAACACTAATATAAGTATTTCCGAAAGGCCAAGCCTTTTTTCAGATGATAAATACGTAGGCTCCTCTACTTTTATTGACATTGAAAGATACCTTTTTGAGCAAGGATTCTACAACACTAGTTTATTGCCAACCAACAGAAATTTTCCTGCAATTTCCCCTGTTGTTGAAATACTTGATAAGCTGAGGAAAAACCAAATTACAAGTGGTGAAGCAGATCAGCAATTAAATGTACTAAAATCAAATGATGTGAGAAGCGACTATGAAAGATACATTTATAGACCAGCAATAACTAATCGACATTCGGCCTCGGTAAGAGGAGGCGGAGATAAATCTTCTTATTATTTTGGCCTTGGATTTGACGATAATTCTGAAAATCGCATAGGGAATTCGTCAAATAGAATATCACTAAAATCGTCTGCTACTTATAATCCTTTCAAGAATATTGAATTTTATTCCAATTTAACTTATACACAAGCTTCCACTGACATCAAAAATAATTTTGCTTGGAGTGCACCTGGGGCTATGTTTTTGTATGATGGAGTGCAAATGCCCTATGCCAAGTTGATTGATGAGTTTGGAAATGCGGCAGCTTTACCGCGAAGTAACAGTAATAGATTTAAAGATTCAGTGCAAAGATTGGGCTTTTTGGACTGGCAATTCCGGCCATTGGATGAAATTCAATCTGCGAATAACACATCCGCAATGCAAAACTTGATTGTTAATCTTGGCATTAAATACAGAATTCTTACTGATCTTAGTTTTGATATCCAGTTCCAGAGAGAAATACAGAATTTCGAGTCAGTAAATATTCAAAGCCTTCAAGTATATGCGACTCGAAATCTTATCAACCAATATTCTCAATATAATTCCTCGACAAGGGCATTAACGTACCCAATTCCGCTAGGAGGTCAATACTCTAGAAATGCTTCGTCTGTAGAATCAAATAATTTGAGGATTTCGTCGAGTTACAATTATAATAAAGGAGACCATTCTATATCAGCATTAATTATCGGTGAAGGCAAGGAGGTTATATCTGAAGGTAATACTGATCTCGCATACGGTTACGATGATAATACAGGGCTATCCGTTTCCAATTTAGATTACTTGACAAGTTTTGTAATAAATGGTAGCACCGCTCCGAGACGAATACCGGCTCCACCTGTTGTGACTTTGTCACAGTTAACACGTCGATTTTTATCTTTTTCTGCGAATGCTGCATATTCCTATCTCAACCGCTATACCTTCTCCTTCAGTACAAGAACTGACGGCGCAAATTTGCTGGGAGTAAAAACTAAGGATAAAATTAAACCGTTTTGGTCTACAGGATTATTATGGGATATAACAAAAGAGCAATTCTATCGGCTCGATTTAATTCCAAAATTAAAATTTAGAGCTACCTATGGGTATGCTGGAAATGTGTATAACGGTTCTGCCTTTTTGATTGCTGCGACTAATATTAGCTCGGTGACAAACTTGCCGTATTTAAATATTCAGGGCACACAAGCACCTAATCCAGAACTCAGGTGGGAAAAGGTTAGAACAATAAACTTTGGAGTGGATTTCACGTTAAAAGGTAACAGAGTTACGGGATCAATTGATGTGTACAAGAAAGACGAATTTGATTTGTTGGATCAGGTTCAGTTAGCTGGTTCGTCTGGGTTTACTTCTTTTTTGGGAAACTATGCTGAAACAAGAGGAAGCGGATATGAAATTTCATTGAATTCTGTTAATATTAAAAGGAGCGTCTTTTCATGGAGCACACTTGCTAATATCAGCTTTGCCAAGGATAAAGTGACTAGGTATTCTGCGCAAATGCCTGTTGCTAATGTAGTTCAACAATTCTTTGGTTCAGGAAACAACACCTTTTTAGGATACAGTAGATTTTCCATATTCAGTTATCGTTTTGCCGGTCTTGATCCAATTAATGGCGATCCGTTGGGTTTTAGGGGTGAGTCAATCTCAAAGGATTATGTAAAACTGATAAATCCGCCAAGTGTTGATAGCTTAATATATCACGGCTCAGGGCGTCCGCTAGTGACAGGAAATTTGATGAATACTGTTACTTTGGGTAAGCTTAGTATTTCGGCAAACATTGCATTTAAGCTGAAATATTTTATACGGCGACCCTCTCTCTCTCTGAATTATCAGCAATTGCTTTATAGTGCTGGATCGTTACATTCAGATTATGAAAAGAGATGGCAAAATCCAGGAGATGAACTAATCACAGATATCCCTTCGATTGTTTATGCTACGAATACAGAGCGTGACCGATTTTATAGATATTCTTCGGCTCTTGTAGAAAAAGGTGATCACATTAGACTTCAGGACGTTCAAATACAGTACAATTTTGATAAATCGATACTTCGGAACCTTTCGATTTCAAGAATATTGGCTTATTGCAATATTAGCAATCTTGGAATAGTTTGGAGAGCCAATAACCGAGGTATTGATCCGGATACTTATTCTAGTAATAGTTACACTTACCCAATTCCAAAGATGTTCACATTCGGGGTAAAAATGATTTTCTAATTTTTAAAATTAAGCTCATGAAATACCTTATTTTAATTTTATCAACACTGATAACCTTTTCTTGCAAAAAGGTAGATAACTGGCTTGATAAGAAATATGATCTTAATAAGTTGACACCAAGCACGCTAGAAGATTATCAAAAACTTCTTGACCGTGATGACGTGCTTAATAGCTACTATCCTGTAGTTGGTTCTATCAGCGCAGATAATTTTTTCTTGGTAACAACAGATTATTTGACATTAAGTGAAATTGAACGAAATGCGTATACATGGAATACTTCTATTGAAACAGGCTATGAATATTCTGATTGGTCTTCCGCTTATAGCATCGTCGGACTTTCAAATATTGTGTTGGAAGGATTGGATAAAATAGAGGTAACTGCCGACAATTCAGGACTTCACAAACGGGTTCGAGGGTCGGCTCTTTTTTACCGCTCATTTGCATTTTTTAATTTAGCCCAAATATTTGCTAAGCAATATGCACCTACCACTCTAAACGATTTGGGGATACCTATTCGAACAGTATCTGATCCAAATGTAAGATCAGTCAGATCATCCATTAATGAAACATATAATCGAATTACTACTGATCTAGTCGATGCGTTGGATTTATTACCAGAGATTTCAACTGTCGCAACTCGCCCTTCAAAGCGTAGTGCAACGGCCTTATTAGCAAAAGTTTTTTTACAAATGGGAGATTATGTCAATGCTGAAAGGTATTCAAGCCAGTCACTAAGTTTATATAATACCGTATTGGATTATAATACTATCAACAGTGCCAATGCACTTCCTTTTCCTAACATTCAATCTTCGACAGGGTTGAACAGCGAAGTACTATTCTATGCATTTGGAGCAACTTATACTAGCTTAAGAGCTTATGCTAGCACTAGTTATATTGACACAACATTATATGATTCATATAGTGATGATGACCTTCGAAAGGCAATTTTTTTTCGTACCATTTCAATTCCACTAAAGCAGTATGTTTTTAGAGGCAGCTATTTAGGGAATGTTTTTGTTTTTTCAGGTCTGGCTGTCAATGAGGTTTATCTTATCAGAGCGGAGGCTCTTGCCAGGTTAGGGAGAACTTCTGAGGCACTTGCTGATTTAAATACCTTAATGATCAAGAGATGGAAGAATAACGGATCTTTTGTGCCTTTTACGGCATCAACCTCGGAGCAAGCATTGGATATAATTCTTGCCGAACGCCGAAAGGAATTAATATTTACTGGATTATGTCGCTGGAGCGATCTGAGGAGATTGAACTTGGAATCAACTAGGGCTGTTACACTTACCAGAACCATCAATAATCAGACGTTTACTTTACCTCCCAATGATTTGAGATACGTCTATCTAATTCCTGAAACAGAAATCCGACTTTCTGGAATTCAGCAAAATCCACGGTAGTCTGGATCATTTAAATTGGGAACACTATTATTCTATCAAATTTGTTTATATTATGTTAAGACTCCTTTTACTGAGCGTAGTAACTCTTTTCTCTCTTACTAGTTTGGCCAAATCAAAGCAAGAAGCAGAGGGTCAGGCAAAAATCGAAATACGAATTCCTAGTGAGCATGTACCCGATTCTTTATTTCTGTATTACTTTGAGAAACCGGTTTTTGGTGACAGATATGACAACATTCCAGATCTAATTCTACAAGCAAAACGTATTAAAGATGGATTTGTTTTTAATTTAAAAGGAATTAATGAAGTTGGATACTTTTCTGTCTTTACTAAAAAAAGTGGAGTGGTCGATGAATTTATTGTTTGGATGCAACTTCTTGAAAAGGGGGATCTCCTATGTCTTAAAATTCCTTCTTCTAAATTTACTCAATCTGGGGCAGGGGCTGTGCTTCACAAAGCCTCAAAAATTATTTACGAAGGAAGGGGGGCTGCAAAATTTCAGTGCTGGGAAGCAATATCAGGAGCAGAGTATTTACTGGGAGCATCAGATAATGGTCGAAACTTGATATTTGATAGCGGAGGGCTCTATATCGAGAATAATTATATCCAACGACGAATTAAAGTACAATCTGAGTTATTAAATCAGTATAAAGGGATGATCAGTCCGCTGGTGTTTGACCTTTACTTGATTGATATTTACGCAGATGCCGGCAAGTCTCTTTATAAGCATTTTTTGTACAAATTGTTTGAAACAAATAACGTTGATTCTCTTAAATCTCTAGCACACAACTTTGGAAAAATAGTTTTAATTGACAGCATAATTTCTAACCCGGCTAAAGTAATTTCTAAGTCGTATGCTGATTATATCGATGATAGATTACGGCTTACGTATGCATTCACCAAAATTGGCAACTCAGATGTGAAGGCATTTAGCGCCATTACAGACATTAGTAGTTTTCCTACGGAAGTTCAACAGAAAATCTTGTGTGCTTACTTTGGTGATCAAAATGTAATACAAAAGAGTAAAAATTTCGACAGCCTATTAAATGTTGGATTTAATATAGTTGGAAACTCTTACTTTAAAAAATATATTTCTCGCTACTCAAGTTTAATGGGTGGTTCAATGGCATTTGATTTTAACCTGACCGATTATCATGGACAGAAAGTGAAATATTCAGAATTTAAGGGGAAGTATGTGTTTATTGACTTTTGGTTTACTGGATGTAAATGGTGCGAGGTATATTATCGAGATGTTTTGAAGGATATCAAAGCTAAATATAAAGACAGGGACATTGTTTTTATTACGGTATCGATAGACAAATCTTTCCCAGCTTGGAGGAAGACTATTGAAAAAGGGCATTACACTTCGGTAAACGATATTAATCTATACACAGACGGGCTGGGTGAAGACCACCCTATTATTAAGCACTATAATATTACAGGATATCCCTTTCCCATATTGATAGATAGAGGCGGAAGAATTTATAAGCCTGGAAGTATAAGCGACTTCAAGTCAAGAGAAGAATTGGAAGCGGTTATTGATCTTTTGCTCGCAAATAAATCAACAAGCATTTCGGAAGATTAGGGCCCCGAGAAGGATTATAATTATGAAAACTATTGTATGTACAATTGCGTGTATAAGTTTAGCATATCTGGGAAAAACACAGATGTCAGATGTTGTAATATGGGGTTTCAGTACAAATAAAATCGGTGATAAAACTTACGAGGTGCATTTTACACCGGTGGTGCAAAGTCCGTGGCATATTTACAGCCAAACCAGCCCAGAAGGTGGTGCATTGCCCACAAGCATCAGTTTTAATAAAAATCCGTTGGCAGTTATTGACGGTAATCCAAAAGAAGTTGGAAAAATTGTAAGCAAGTATGAGGATGTATTTGGCGTAACAGTAAAATATTTTGATGGCAAGGCTGATTTTGTGCAAACAGTGAAAGTAAGATCTAACGTCAAAACCAATATAAGCGGCAGCATTGAATTTATGATTTGTAATGATGAAGAGTGTTTGCCACCGCAAACGGTCTCCTTTAATATTCCTCTTCAATAAGTAACAAATTCAGAACGAGTAAATGAAAATTATCCTTTCATACCTGTTTTTTTTATATTCACTTGCGGGTTTCTGCCAACAGCAGCCTGTGAGTTGGAAGCTTACAGCAACCAAAACTGGTGCGGATAGCTATACACTTCTACTGGAAGGTAAATTGAAGGAAGGCTGGCAGATGTATGCAGAGAGTGGTGAATCAACTGGTTTAGAAGAATTAAAGCTTCAATGGGAACATACAGGAGTAAAGGCGGAGGAAACAAAATGGTTGTCCGACGTAACAGGCTACACTGATCCTTTGTTTGATAACAAGGTGCTGAAAGTATATGCCAATCCAATCATTCTGCAACAAGACATTCGGATAATAGGATCCATACCGGAAAAGTTTGTTGTTAAAATTACAGGCTTTGCCAGCCGGGGCAATGAGTTTCTACCCATTCAGGAAACGATTGAAGTATTACTTGAGGGAGGCATCGCTGAGAGTCAGAAGAAGAGGATGAATATTAACCTGGACCAGCCGGTAGCTGATTGCGGCGAGAAAGTGAGTACATCTGATAACAGTTTATGGGCTGTGTTTGGTAAAGGTTTCCTGGGAGGCTTGATTGCCCTGCTGATGCCCTGTATCTTCCCCATGCTGCCGGTGACCGTTTCATTTTTTATGAACAGGGCAGCTAGTAAACGGCAAGGAGTACGCAACGGATTTTTATACGGGGCTTTCATTTTTGGGATTTATGTGCTGGCAAGCATCCCCTTTCATATTGCCGGTACCGTAAACCCGCAACTCTTTAACATCATCGCTACCGATAAATGGGTAAACATAGTATTCTTTGCAGTGTTCCTGTTATTCGCCTTATCGCTGTTTGGGATATTTGAGTTGAAACTACCCGGAGCAAACAGCACGGATAAAAGGAGTAGTTCAGGAAGTATAACAGGGATATTTTTCATGGCGCTGACATTGGCCATCGTTTCCTTTTCCTGTACCGGTCCGATCCTGGGCTTTCTGTTGGTGAATACTATCAGCGAAACAAACGGTGCCTGGGCGCTGACAACCGGTATGGCAGGATTTGGGTTGGCACTGGCTCTGCCCTTTGGCCTGTTCGCCATGTTTCCGCAATGGATGAAGAAGTTACCGAAAAGCGGCGGCTGGATGGTGACGCTGAAGAAATCATTGGCATTTGTAGAGCTGGCCTTAGCATTAAAATTTCTGAGCAATGCAGATCTGGTGGAGCATTGGGGCATCCTGAAGCGGGAAGTATTTATAGCCATCTGGCTTTTAATTACCGTGGCATTGGCAGCCTATCTGCTGAACATACAATGGCTGCTTCGATACGGCAAGTTCAATGTCACAAGGGGAAGGCTTCTCTTTGGTGCATTGAGTTTGACTTTTGCCGCTTACCTGGTTCCCGGATTAACTGAGAGCAAATATGCCAACCTGAAATGGGTCAGTGGATTCCCGCCGCCTCTTTCATATAGCGTATATGGGAAAAACAATGTTCATGGTAAGGGCGTGGAACCGGAAGTAGTAAATGATTATGAGAAGGCGGTCGCCATTGCCAAAGAAAAAGGAAAGCCTTTGTTGGTGGATTTCACCGGCTGGGCCTGCGTGAACTGCCGGAAAATGGAAGAGAATGTCTGGACAAGACCGGAAATAAAGACATTGATTGATTCCCACTTTGTATTGGTATCCCTCTATGTGGATGACCGGAAAAAATTAGAAGACGGCAGTACAATGGGCGAAAGATGGGCGTCATTTCAATCCAATAATTTCGGATCGGCTTCACAGCCGCAGTATGTGTTGTTATCACCGGATGAAGAGTTACTGAATCACCCGGTGGGATATACTGCCACGTCTGAATACCAGGAATGGTTGGAGTGTGGGATGGAGGCATATAAGAATAGTAAAAAGATAGTTCAACGATAGTCTGACCATGATCTAAAGGGATGGCCCGGAAAAGGCTGCCATTACAGTGTTGGAAAGGTCTCCCTTTTATAAAAAGTTTTCTCATGTGATCTTAAAATCCAGTGTCCCACGGAAGGTTTTTCCAAACCATCCTCATACACTTAAAAGAGACGGGAGGTTGGCTAAAGTTGCCTCCCTCTTTTTTCAAATTTGGCAGTATAGATTTCTCATAAGTCCAGCTCAACGAAATCTCTGTAATCCTGCAGAAATTCTGAGCAGTTAGTTTTGGTTGTGGGGAGGGTTAGTAGTTCCTCCCCCTTTTTACAATCCATGTACTGAGTAATAAAATCCACCTTTTGAAAACCACGTTTATGTATATGCATCCAAAATGGGAAATATTATATACTGAAATGCTGGCAGATATTGAGCGCTGCAAGAAAATGGAATTGCCCGAAACCGAAAGGACGGAATCCTGTTACCGGGTATCTGTCAATTACTGGTTCCGGGAAAAGGAGTTGTTCATGAGCCGGGTCATTTATGATGATATGGAAGAGATTACGTTTTTCAAAACTGTCAAACCACAATTTACTTGCTATATCGAATATTACTTAGTGCTGAACCAGGGATTGCTATTTATACCGGGCACCAGCGAAGAAAGATTATTGTACTGGCAGGAGGAAGCAAAACGTCATCAGCGGTTCTGCGACAGGCATGCTGATTTTATCCGTTACTATGAAAGCAGTAAAACGGATCAGGATGCCAATTATTTCCTGCAACGCAATAACCGGAATGTGGCGATGCCGCAGGAACGCATTTATGAAGATGCCGATTGCCGGTCTTCACATGACCATCTTGTCCGTGGGCTTTTTGCCAACCGGATGTATCATGAATATGTGTTGGAAAAAATCAGGCAGTTACAGGATACTGTGAAGAATGATGAAGAGTTTTTAAGGCAAAAGGTTAAAGATTGAGTTGCGATTAAGCATACATTCATTTAAACTGATAAGTTATTTTATCAACGATCATGACGATGAGCCACCTGACAGTTGAAGTAGTAAAGAAGGCTTGTGCCTTTGTTTTGCAGATTCAGGAGCCGGGAGAGACCTTAAAGAAGTTGGCGCTTTTTTTCCAGGACCGGCATATCGTGATAGATAACCTGAACCTTCATCGTTACCGTAGCGGTGAAGCCATGCTCATCATCCACTGTCAGTTGGAGAAAGACCGGATTCACCGGACGGTGGATCTGTTGGAAAAATTACCGGGTGTGATGGAACTGGAAATATTGAAATGAAGTCTGTTAGTAGCGATATCGCTAAGCAGTAGTTTCCCGCCACGGCGGGCAAGTTTTCTCATGCACGGGCAGGTGTTTCTACGCCAGCTCTTTTTTAAAAAATGAAAGCCAACATAAACCACCTGTGAAAGTTCTTTGATTTATGGTAATCCGAAATGCTGAAAGCTGGTATTGCTTTCTATGGTGAAGTGCTCATGACCGAGGATCGAATTCAGGATCACTGCATTTCGATACGGGCCGAGGCTTAGATCGGATGCATTGAAGCCATGTGTGGATTGCTCGGCATTCTGGATAAAGATGCTGTTATTTTCATCTATGCTGTAATTTCGGTTGGCCTCACTGATTAAGTGTTGGGTGTGATGTAAGAATGCAGGTTTTGCCGGTTGATAGCCGGTGGCGAGAATGATACAGTTAGCCTGTACGGTGAAGGATTCTTTGAGTTCCAGGTGATAAAGCTTCAGTTCGTCAGTATTGCTTAATTCCCGCAGTTCACAATTCGGGTACAACTGAATACGGGGATCGTCCAGGTCATCCAACCGGTCATAAATGGCGCTGATCAGTTCGCGGTTAATGCCTTTGTAAAGATCATCTTGCTGCTGTAATACTTGCTTTCTTTTTCCCGGCGACAGAGAAACAAAATGATGGATATAATCCGGGGTACTCAACTCCAGGGATAACTTAGAAAAATCCATCGGAAAAAATCGGGATGATCTGGTGAACCAGGTCAATTTTCCAGGATAGCTGTTCAGTAAATCATTAAATATTTCGGCAGCACTTTGGCCGGAGCCAATGATGGCAATATGATCGGTATCCAGCAGGTTCGATTTCTTGAGGAGGTACTCGGAGGAATGAAAGATACGGTCGCTGGTCTTTACAAAGGACGGGATTGATGGAATAGTGCCGATGCCGATAACAATATGTTTTGCGAGGTAAGATTCCTTGTTGGTTTCTACTTTATAGATGCCGCCTTCTTCCTGAATGGATTTACAGGTGGTGCTGAACTGTAAAGTAGATAACTGACCTGCCACCCAACGGCAGTAATCATTGTACTCACTCCGCTTGATAAAATAGTTTTCCCGAATGGCAAAGCGGAACATTTTCTCCTTTGCTTTTAAGTAAGCCATATAACTGAACGGGCTTTGCGGGTCTGAGAGGGTAACCAGATCAGCATAGAAAGGTACCTGCATCCGGGTACCTTCGATCATCATGCCGGGGTGCCAGTTAAACTCCGGTTCTTGATCTATGAACAGGCATTTCAAGTCAGGAATATTATGGCAAAGTGCAGCCAAACCGAGGTTAAAGGGGCCGATGCCAATACCTACTATATCAAATACTTTTTTTTCTACTGACATAAGGCAAGAGTTTAGTTAGGGACAATGTGACAACCGTTATGATTAACATGCTGAAGAAAGTTGTCGTAAAACCGAGCGTACCATAGCCGGCAATCGCCATTCCCCAGCAAATAAGTATCCACTGGATCAGATAAATCGCCGTGATGTGTTTACTGCAAAATGTGAGCAGGTCAAAAAAAATGTTGCCCTTCACTTTCCGGCTGATCCAATGAGCAACTGCTATCCATGTACAAACAAAGCCCAAATGGAAGAATGTATCTGCGGGGGCTGTCCGGTAAAATGGAAGCCAATCCTGTTGCATCGGTGTTGGAGGAAATAAACAGGTAATGATCATCACACCCAGTCCGATCCAGCCGGCTTTTTTCAGTATTGACTTTACCGGATAGTGTTTCAGTAAAAAGCCAATGGTTATACCCATCAGTGGATAAGCCAACCATGGAAAGACCGGGAAAAAAGTTTGTGGCGGATGGCCGTTGAAAAGAATGATCAAGTGATCGATTACCGGAATACCAGTCTGTTTATCCCAAACAAAAGGTGCAAGTAGCGTGACCGCTATCACCAAAATGACCGCCAGGAAGGGGTAATGTGTCGACTTTGCGACGAGGCAAGTTAGCGGGAAGGCAATGGCGGCGAAATGAAGGATGTCGCCAATAAATAAAAAGAAGGTCGCTGTCGGTTGAATACCGGTTCCCTGGAGTTCCTGTAACAGATTCTCGGGCAGCCAGCCCAACCATAACGGAATGTTGAATTTAAAAGCATTCAGCGCATAAGCGGTAATCAATAAATATAATGCTCTTTGAATGATATAGCGATTGTTATTACGCTTGGAAAAGACAATGCCGATACCCATCATTAACATGAACAGTTGGGCACCGGGACCTTCGGCGATAAAGGCGAGGATATTGCCTAACAGCGACTGCTGTACTTCAGGATTACTGTATAGCATGACCACATGGATCGTGGGCATGATGAGGACAGTGAAGCCTCTTGCAAGATCAAGGCTTTGGATACGGCCTCCCCCTAAATCCCCCTCCTTCAGAGGGGGACTTGGAAAAAGTTTTTTAGCGTTCATGGAAATGAGATTGAAATTGTTCACGAGTGATGGAATAGAGGTTGGCGGTTTTGTAGGAAAGCTGGATGGTTTTCAGCAACTGAAAACCGGCTCTTTTTGCAAGCAGGTTGGCAACGGTGTTTTCTTTATCTGGCTCAGCGAACAATCGGTTTGCCTGCGGAAAGGAAAAATAGAAGCGAATGAAATGTTGCAACATGAGTAATGACAATCCTTTACTAGATTGTTTGGGGGGTATCGTTAGCAGATGCAAACCGCAATCATCCGGTTCATGACTGGTATGGTCTTTCAATTCATCGGCAGCAACATTGTACAGGTCTACCTGGCAAACGGGCTGATCATTGCAGCAACCAATGAAAGAATGAGCGTTTGGGTTATCTAATACTGATTGGCAGGTTCGATACAATAAATCTTTGCTTCCATTCAGTTGCCAGAAGCGTTTGGAGTAAGGTTGATTGACCCAATCGTATAACATTTCAATATCCGTTTCCAATTCGAGTGAGCGAAAGGAAACTTTGCTTTGCCTGGATTCATCCTGGCCGAGGTATAAGAGCTCATTGGTATGAGTTGTTTTGACAGGCTTGCAAAATAAGGTAGCAGATTTTTGACCGGAGAGGATTGGCTTCATAAAAGTGTTGAGGCTTTGGTTATTGGAGCGCAAGCTATAGGTGGCAGCAGCAAAGAGATATGCCAAAAGCAACTAAAAATCAATCAAAACCTATTTACTATGAATCTCGAAATAAAGCAGGAAGGATATGGTGAAATTGAATTTTCTGACTCTATTCCTGATGCGGTGACAAAGTCTGTCCTCAATTGTGGAAGAGTTGTTGTCTTATCCGGACATCAGTGCATAGGGTTGTTCCAGCAATTTCAAGGCGATGGATTTTCGGCGTGGTATAACAAATTCCTAATCAGCGCTCCGACTATTCTGAACGCAAGGGGTGATGTGCGGGTTCTTGAACTTCGCATCGCACTTCGCAATATCATAAAAGGCAAATGGGATCAGATCAACCAGGCTGAGCTACCGGTTAACCATTTTCAGATGGGATTTGTTCCGCATATTATTACTAAGGCCATTTTTGAAGCGCCACAGTTATATGAAACGTTTGATATTCATTTCGAGTTTTCATTTCTAGAAAAGATTGGAATAGACTATAAGACGCTTGACCGTTTCATGAAACTTGTTTATGATAACCAACCGGCTGAATTATCCAAGCGACCGTTTAAGTGCACCAATTTTATGCTGGATTCGATATATGTTCTCTTGCAAAATTCTTATACCGCTGCCGGCAAAGCCCGACTGCTTCATAACAATGTGACAAATATTTTGATTGCAGCATTGGAAGAAGTGGGAAAGGAAGAAATTGATAACCTACCGCTTTCCATTCAGGATATTGATGCGCTCCATCATGTTAAGGAACTGATCGAAACTCATTGCCCGGTTTACCCAGGAAATGATGTCCTGATCAAAAAGGCAAGGAATACCCTGAATGCTTTCAAACTCAGCTACGGGTTTAAAAGACTTTTTGGGGTTAGTCCTTATGAGTATTTTCAGGAACAACGCTTCCTGATGGCAAAGGGGTTATTGAGGGAAGGAAATAAAGTTAATTCGGTCGCACACGAATTAGAGTACGAATCTTCGACAGCCTTTATCAAAGCATTCCGGCAACGATTTCACAGGACTCCTAAGCAGTTTCAAAAAAGCGGGGGTTAAAATGTCGGTATAACTGATAGATACCTCTGTTATGATGATTCCGGATTATCGATACCGACCGTTTCAATTTAGCAGCAGTTTCTACAAAGGTCAATCCTTCCCTGTAGTGCAGGAGCAGAATTTCACGGATGACCGGTTTTAGCAATTGTAATGCGTCCTCCAACTCTACAGAAGTATAAGTCTCCTGCAGGTAGACCCAATAAGCGCTTCTTTCTTTATTTGAATTGAACTTCATGAACTATTCCCAAAATACCAAGCTATAGCTTGTTGGAGCAGGCAAATACTTAGCAGAATTTAGCAAGTTATTACTTGGTAAACCTGCAAATGAAGCCCGTCTCCAAAATTGATCGATACGCAATTAAGAAAGTGAAGGAAAAACGCCTTGAACTTGGCTATTCACAGGCCGATCTTTCCTATGCACTGGATGTATCAGCCACTTTTATCGGGCAGGTGGAAAGTGACAAGCACAAAGCCCGCTATACCCTGGACCGCCTGAATCAAATCGCCAGAGTCTTTAAGTGCTCCGTCCACGATTTACTTCCCAAAGACCCCTTATAACCGGACTGAAAAAATCCTTTCCCAAACCTACAAACATCTGAGCTTTTTGCCAAGTAATAGCTTGGTATCGCCGTCACATTCCGGCCAGAATAGAAATTGGACTACTTTTTATTATTTGAAGCCTATCCTTTCGGATAACAGTCACGGAGTTTTGTCCTGTCAACAGATCAATCGCTTATCCGAAAACCTAATTTATGCTTCAATCTATTTCCTGGCAACAGTATATCCTTTTTCTTCTCCTTTCGGCAGCAATCTATTACCTGTTTATCTGGGTGATTTATTTCAAAGCAAAGTTTCCATCCTTTTCTACTGCCGGCAATTTCAGCCGTCTTTCCCAGCTTGGCGAGGATGAACCCGATGAAGTGTTGAGCACAGCCCAGCATGTCATTGATGAACTGCGGCCTGTATTTGCAGGAAAGCAAAATAAAAATGAACTGATCCTGGCTTTGCAGTTGCATCTGAAAAAATACAATCAATGGGATGAACCCGGTTTCCGGGAAACCATTAACGATTTTATCGCTGACCAAAGCGAATCCATATGCTCCATCCGTCTCGGTGAGGAAGATCAGCGTGCCGTTTGGTTATAGACGTGATGGAGCACCAAAACCCCCAACCCCCTAAAGGGGGCTATTATATAAATGTTTAAATGTGTGAATGACCATGAAGTGGAATGTAACAATGAACAGAAAACAGCAACTCCGGATTGCTTATCTCCTTCTCTTTTTAGTCACAGGGCTTATCGCTTTTTCACAAGATGGAAATGCGGGCATCAACGAAGCAAACACCAGGGTGCGGAGTTATTTCGCTGCCGGAACAAACCTGATGTATGCCGTAGGTGCGATTGTCGGACTCATTGGCGCCGTTAAGGTTTACAACAAGTGGAACAGTGGCGACCCCGATACTGGTAAGGTGGCTGCAGCATGGTTTGGCAGTTGCGTGTTTCTCGTAGTGGTGGCTACGGTTATCCGGTCATTCTTTGGGGTGTAAGACCTCAGTCTAAATCCCTCTCCTGAAGGAGAGGGACTTGCTTCAACTTTTAAAATCAATCAATATGAAATTGAATTTTATCCTCGCTGTGTTATTACTGTTTTATAACAGTATTGGTTATTCGCAGTATATCGGTGTGAAAGCAAGATATACCGAAACAAGACTGGTGGATGATGCACCCAATCCGCCAAAGCGGGAAAACCGGTTAATACTTTCTTTTTATACGGTCAGTGACCTCGGCATTTATACGCCGACAGTGCTTACCAATTATGACCTGTGGGTGTACAAGCAGGGATTACAGTATGGAAGCTATTGTGGCGGTGTGCTGGATTCCTGCAGCAATAATTATCCGGGTTATAGTTATACTGCCCCGAAGGCAGTTGCCTATTATAATTCGTATTACCACAACTGGATTGATTGCGACCCAAATGCTGCTACCCATTATGTAGTGAATGGTCACGAACTGGACTGCGGATTTATCACTGTTTCTTATTGGGATATTGATTACGGAACCGGTGCCGCCATTGAATGCTTTCCCGCTCCTAATGTTTGTTTGCGCTATTATCATCCCTGGGAATTTCCTTACGGCCTTGCTCCCGGCAATGTCAATTTCACCTGGCCAGTACCACCGACTGCACCTTATAACTGGTATTCGTTTGCCTGCT
The DNA here is from genome assembly GCA_001898405.1 of Sphingobacteriales bacterium 44-61. Taxonomy (GTDB): domain Bacteria; phylum Bacteroidota; class Bacteroidia; order Chitinophagales; family Chitinophagaceae; genus Terrimonas_A. The sequence goes on along the minus strand of MKTW01000010.1, from coordinate 453,182 downwards.
ACCAAAGCACCCAACAGTTAGTGATCCGCGGCGTATTGCCACATGATACTTCTCTTATAACGCTGCCGGTACGTTTTGATCATGTCAGGGCTTCATTGATGAATGATAGCCGGGTGAAACTGGAATGGTCGAACCTGACGGAATCGGATATTAATTATTATGAAGCGCAGCGAGCTACGGATGGACAAAATTTTCAAACCATTGGTCTGGTCTTTCCGTTGCACAACAATGGCGGCAAAGCTGATTATACATTCGTCGATAATGCTATAGGAAGTGGAAATTATTATTACCGGATTAAAGCATTGGAGAACAGCAGAACTATTCTGTACAGCCATGTATTGCGGATTTCTAACAGCATTGCAGCGAAAGCCCTACTCACTGTATATCCCAATCCCATCACTAACGGGCAACTGAATTTCCAGGTGACTAATTTACCTGCGGGAAAATATAAAGCTGTCCTGGTTAACATGACCGGACAGGAAAAACTTATTTACCGGATTGATCATCCCGGCGGCTCCTTTTCACAATCACAGCATCTTTCATCACTTGCTGCCGGGATGTATCAATTTATCCTGCGGTCACCGGACATTACTTTATCTCAAAAAATAATCATTACCCGCTAATGGCTGTATCTGTCTATCAAATCAACAAGGGAATTAATAAGCCGATTGAGTTTCGTGGATTAAAGGCACAATATATCTGGTATCTCGGAGGCGGACTACTGGCGTTGCTGATCCTGTTTGCGGTGTTGTATATCTGTGGGGTCAATACATTTATTTGCCTTGGCATCATCATCATTTCAGGGACAGGCTTGTTCCTGCATATATACAAACTCAGCCATAAATATGGTGAGCATGGAATGATGAAGGCGCTTGCAAAAAGAAGTATCCCTACTGTTGTAAAGAGCTATTCACGAAAAACATTTACCCGGCTGTGCAGGATGAAGCGGTAACAAAAAGACTCCGGGGAGAGTTACCCCGTATTGGTATAGACGGGGATACATTTATTGTAGACTGGCGGCTAAAAGAATTAAGATCAGTAGATGATCTATCCCGGATCATTCATTTATCCAAGATGGATATGAACAGAGCAGGAACAGAATATGTGGTACTATATGACAGGGATAAAAAACAAGTGCATTACGAAGTAACGGAAGAAATGGCTGTAAACAAGGGGATGCATGTATTGCGGATTCCCCATGAACTGAAACTTGACCCGGTAGCAGTGGCAAGACAGTACGGACTTGGTGATACGGAACTTCTGAAAAAATTTCCCATCCAGGAGAAGCTGGCGGCCAGGGTGGAGCGGTTGGATGAGTTTCAGAAAAGAGAGAATAAACAAGCTGAAAAAAGCAAACTGATCCAACGAAAGGAAAATAAAAATCGTAAAGGGCTTCGGCCTTAAAATTATAAATGGAAGATGGAGAAACGAATTGCGGAAATATTACCAATCATGGGTGTTGAGCACAACAGTATTCTGTCCAAACTGGGTGATGTAACGATTGCCTATGAAGTGACCTTGCCGGAACTGTTCACGATGAGCGACCAGGAATATGAGGCATTGCACCAAGCACTAATAAAGGCGATCAAGATACTGCCCCGGCATACTGTTTTTCATAAGCAGGATTGGTTTACTGAAACAAAATATGCAGCTGACTTTTCAAAGGATGATAAAAGCTTTCTGACAAGAAGCAGCGAACGATTTTTTAATGAGCGGCCCTACTTAGATCACCAGTGCTATATCCTGCTGACGAAAAAACCTGCAAACCGGAAATTAGGTAGTTCACTTTTCTCTAATCTGCTGCGAAGATCCATCGTCCCTGAAGAAACATTGAAGCCACAACTGTTACAGGATTTTTTAGACAGCGCCGGACAGTTTGAACGGATATTAAAAGACAGCGGATTTATACAACTCAGGCGATTAACAGATGATGAATTATCCGGTAACGGGTCGTATTGCGGCCTGGTGGAAAGGTATATGAACCTGCAGCCCAATGAAAGTTCTTTTTTACTGCATGATATTACATTCAAGGAAGGCATACGAGTGGGTAATAACCATTGCCAGTTATTTACGCTGGCCGATGCTGCTGACCTGCCAGCCTATTGCGGTTCACGGATCAACTATGATAAATATTCCACTGATAAGACAAAATTTTCTGTAGGATTCGCTTCACCGCTCGGACAACTACTTCCCTGTAATCATATTTTCAACCAGTACATATTTATTGAAGATCAGCAAAAGACCCTGCAAAAGCTGGAGAGCAAAAGATTGCGTTTACAATCGCTCTCCGCTTATTCCAGGGAAAATGCGATCAGCCGTGATGCTACGAATGATTTTCTGAATGAAGCGATCTCACAGCAACGGCTACCTGTTAAAGCTCATTTCAATGTACTGGTGTGGACGGATAACAAAGATGAATTAAAGGATGTACGCAACCTGGTATCTTCTGCCTTAGCCCAGATGGACGCTGTGCCCAAACAGGAACTGGATGGTGCGCCCCAGCTCTTCTGGGCGGGCATACCGGGTAACGAAGCGGACTTCCCGATGAATGACTGTTTCGACACATTTGCAGAACAGGCTTGTTGTTTCTTAAATCTTGAAACGAATTACAGAAGTTCGGTTTCTCCGGTAGGAATACGTTTAGGTGATCGTTTGACCGGCAAGCCGGTGCATACGGACATATCGGATGAACCGATGAAAAAAGGAATTTGTACGAATAGAAACAAATTCATCTTAGGGCCATCTGGTAGTGGCAAAAGCTTTTTTACCAATCACATGGTACGTTCTTACTACGAACAGGGAACACATATTGTTTTAGTGGATGTGGGGCACAGCTATAAAGGACTTTGCCAGATGGTAAAGGGATATTATTTCACCTATGATGAATCGAATCCGATCCGTTTTAATCCGTTCTATATTGGACAGGGCGATGTACTCGATACCGAAAAGAAAGAAAGCATCAAAACACTGTTGCTAGCCCTTTGGAAAAAGGACAATGAAACTTTCAATCGCTCCGAGTATGTCGCCCTTTCTAATGCGTTGCAATTATATTACGAGAAACTGGATAAAGACCCTTCCTTATTTCCCTGCTTCAATACTTTCTACGAGTTTCTGCAGGACGATTTTGTAAAAGTGCTTCAAACAGATAAGGTCAAAGAAAAGGATTTTGATGTGTCCAATTTTGTGTATGTGCTGCGGCCGTACTATAAAGGCGGTGAATTTGATTACCTGCTCAATGCGACGAAAGACCTGGAAATGCTAAAAGAGCGGTTCATTGTATTTGAACTGGACAATATCAAAGACCACCCGATCCTTTTTCCTGTTGTGACCATCATAATTATGGAAGTATTCATTTCAAAGATGCGGAAACTGAAAGGTATCCGAAAAATGATCCTGATTGAAGAAGCCTGGAAAGCGATTGCGAAGGAAGGCATGGCGGAATACATTAAGTACCTGTTTAAAACAGTGCGGAAGTTTTTTGGTGAAGCCATTGTTGTTACGCAAGAAGTGGAAGATATTATTTCTTCTCCTGTTGTGAAGCAGGCTATCATTAATAACAGTGATTGTAAAATACTGCTCGATCAATCCAAGTATCAAAACAAGTTTGACCAGATACAGGAACTGCTGGGGTTAACGGAAAAGGAAAAAGCATTGGTGCTTTCGATCAATAAGGCCAATGATCCATCCAAAAAGTATAAAGAGGTTTTTATTTCACTCGGTGGTGTATTATCAAAAGTGTATCGCACCGAAGTTTCACTGGAAGAATACCTGGCGTACACCACAGAGGAAACAGAAAAGGTAAAGCTCATGCAGTATGCGGACCGCTTTGACGGCGATATGCACAAAGCGATTGCTGCAATGGCTGCTGAAATGAGAGGGTAACGTCATTTATTTCTTAATCATAAAACAAAAAACAAATGATGAAGACAAGTATTGTGAGTGCACTGATGATGCTATTTGTATTAGTGGCCTGTGACAAAAAGGAGCCGGAACCTTTGTCCGGGTCAGGAGGCGGAATGCCGGTTGAAAATCCAACCGATTGTGGGAAGGAAATCATTGCCAGCACACCTGTGAAGGTCGGTGAAACGGGAATCATGCTGCCGGTAGGAACTAAAATTTGTATTACAAAGGATGAAATGGAAGTGAGAGTAGAATTGCCTGCGGGTTATGCTTTTCTGACAGACCAGGAAAACGGTAAGACGCTGCCCGTGATTTTTTCCACTTATACCTGCATTTGCAGTAAGGCAGGCAGTCCCTGTCAGGTATTTTATGCGGAAGGACTCGGATTCGGATGCCTGCAAAGCAGTTGCTCCGGAAGCTGCACCGGGAAGTTTACCTATATGGGCTACACGGTCGAAAAACTGATGTCCACAACAGACAAAGCTGAATTTTTTGGTGACCCTTTGGTTCAGCGGAGAATCAGAAAGACCTGCGGAATTGTTGAAACGCCTACCCGCAGGAATGCAAATCCTGAAGACATGGTGTATGTAAAACAGGAAATGATGGGATTGAATTATTACCTGCTGCTGGACAAGACTTCGATACCTGCTTCTATGAGGAGTAATGAACTCATTTCATCCAGGGCTTTGTGTGAATGTGAAGGAACCAAGGTCTGCAAACTGAGAACCGTATCGCTCCGGGCGACCCAGGCAGACGAAAGAGTTATTGATATTTATTTCTGTGACGGCGGCTGCAACGGCTGCGAACTGACAGTAGATTAACTATGAAAGCCCTTTTACTGATACACTTGCTATTGGTTGCGGCTCTATACGGTTGCCGGGAATTGAAACCTGACCCGGTTCGAGGATTTATTCCCGGCACCTATATCCGTTTTTCCCGTCATGAGTTCGGAACGGAGCATGATACGCTGACCATATCCGTTCAGAATAAAAATGCAGGTGAATATAAAATTATACGCCGCTGGAAATACGAACGGGTGATTGACGGTGAAATCGCTGAGCCGGAATACAAGCTAACAGTTACAACCGGGTTTTATCAGTCAAAACACAAGCTGCTGCGTGAAAATGAAACGGGAAGTGTTTACACATTTGATGTAAATGAAAACATTTTATTTAACGGGCCTGTAAAATATAAGAAGCTATGAAATGCGAAGCACTCGATCCGACAAAAAACAAAATAAAAAATAACCGGATCAAAAGACTATTGGCAATTGTGGGACTCTCTCTGTGTTGTATGCTCATGCCAATACAAAAAACAGAAGCGCAGATCCCCATTATCGAAATCATCAAACAGGGCATCAAAAAAGTAATTGTTGCCGTTGATCTGAAAATCCAGCGGCTGCAGAATAAAACCATCTGGCTGCAAAACGCCCAAAAGACACTGGAGAATACGATGTCCAAATTGCATTTGGATGATATTTCGGGTTGGGTGGAACGGCAGCGGAAGCTCTATGCAGATTATTTCGATGAACTCCGTAAAGTAAAGACCGCACTAACCTATTACCAGCGGGTGCGGGATATTATCCAGCAACAGGTACAGATGGTGAATGAGTACAAGGTAACCTGGGCCTTATTCAAACAGGATAAAAATTTTACAGCCGATGAACTGGATTATATGTTCGGTGTCTATACCGGCATGATGGATGAGAGTGTAAAAAACATTGATCAGCTATTCCTGGTCATCAATGCCTTTGTCACACAAATGAGTGATGCCAAGCGGCTGGAAGTCATCAATGCCGTTGCCGTGAACATCGAGCAAACGCTGATGGATTTAAAGGGGTTCAACGAAGAAAATAAAATCATCTCGCTGCAAAGAGCTACAGAGAAGAACGAGATCGAGTATGTGAAAAGACTATATGGCTTGCAGTAATGCAGGATATTGCAGAACCTGAAAATGTGTGAATGATATGAGGAAGATTGTTTTATTGATTAGCTTATATTTCGTTGGTGCTTCTGCTAATGCCCAGACGTGGGAAGAATGGACGCAACAGAAAAAAACAAAGATCAAGCGGCTGATGGAACAGATTGCCGCCAATCAAATTTATATTGAGTATGCAAAGCAAGGCTACAAGATCGTTTCCGGGGGCCTGCATACGATCCGGGACATCAAGAACGGCGACTTTCGTTTGCATCTCGGATTTATAGATACTCTCAAAATTGTCAATCCCAAAATAAAAAGTTGGACAAAGGTGGCTGAGATCATTGCCCAGCAGCTTCGTATTATTAAGGCCGGTAAGCAGGCACTCGATTTTATTCGTGAATCCGACCAGTTTACAAGTGATGAACTGGACTACTGCAAAAAAGTATTTGATAACCTGCTGGAAGAATGTATAAAAAACATTGACGAGTTATTGCTGGTTATCACCAACGGGCAACTGTCCATGAACGATGATGAACGGATAAAGCGGATCGAAAAGTTGTACCTCGACATGCAGGAGAAATCATCATTCACCGCTTCGTTCAGTAATGAAATGAGTGTACTGGCCATGCAACGGCTTACGGAACAAACAGAAATTGATTACTCTAAAAGAATCGGACAATGAAAAAGCTTATAATAATACTGTGCCTTGTTATCAGCAGTCATTATACAAAGGCACAATCGCAGGAAGCACAGCAATTACTACTGAACTGGGAGAAACTGACACAGTTCAAAAAGATATTGCGGGATATGTACAATGGCTGGAAGGTCATTAACAAGGGTTACAATACGATCAAGGATATTTCTTCGGGGAATTTCTCCCTGCACAAAGGTTTCCTGGATGCCCTGATGGAAGTCAGCCCGGTGGTAAAGAAGTATAAACGCATCACCGATATTGTCAATTACCAACTGCTGATCGTGAAGCAATATAAAAGGGCTTTCCAGCAATTCAAGGATGACGGCACATTTACGGTGCAGGAAATCCTGTATATGGAAAAGGTTTATACGAACCTGTTCAACGAAAGTTTGAAGAACCTCGATGAGCTCTTTATGGTCATCACTGCCGGTCAGTTACGGATGAGTGATGATGAACGGATGCAGGCTATTGACCGTATCTATGCAAGGATTGAAGACCAGTTTTCCTTTCTCCAGGACTTTAACAGTAGCACGGCTTATTTGTCGCTGCAACGGCAGCGTGAACAGACAGAGATCAATATGTCAAGGAAGATTTTGGGCTACTAAACCGCTTAAAACGTGAAGAATGAAATTGTGTGTAAGGATTGTGAGCCTGTTGCTCGTTGTTTTATTGCTGCCTCATTTTGCCGAAGCGCAAATGGTGCAACGCATCCGCTCCTTAAATGAGGTGCTGGATGTTTTATATGATGACATGATGCCGATGTGCAGCCGACTGATTAGTGTTGGCCGGGGCATTGCCGGTTTTGCAGCCACCTGGTATATCGCTGCCCGTGTATGGGGACATATTGCAAGAGCTGAACCAGTGGACTTCTATCCGTTGTTCCGCCCTTTTGTCCTGGGCTTCGCCATACTGATCTTTCCTTCGGTACTGGCCATGATAAACGGTGTAATGAAACCAACCGTTACTGCAACGGCGCAAATGGTTGAAGATTCTGACAAGGCTATCATGGAATTACTCCGAATGAAAGAAGAGGCCATTAAAACAACGGCTTACTGGCAGATGTATGTCGGGCCCTCCGGCAGTGGTGATAGGGACAAATGGTATAAATATCATTATGGCGATAAGAGCGAAGGCTTTTTTAAAAGTATTGGTAACGATATCAAATTCGCTTTTGCGAAATTCTCCTACAATTTTCGTAACTCTATTAAACAATGGATGTCGGAAGTACTGAAAGTATTATTCGAGGCCGCAGCGCTTTGCATTAATACTATCCGGACATTTTACATGATCGTTCTGGGTATATTGGGCCCGTTGGTATTTGGTATTGCAGTATTCGACGGCTTTCAACATACCCTTACTGTCTGGATTGCCCGTTATCTGAATATCTTCCTCTGGTTGCCGGTAGCGAACATCTTTGGTGGCATCATGGGAAAGATACAGGAGAACATGCTCAAAGAAGATCTGCACCAGATCGCCACCAATGGCGATACTTTCTTTTCTACTACTGATACAGCTTATCTGATTTTTATGATCATTGGTATTATTGGCTATTTCACTGTGCCATCGGTGGCGAATTATATCATTCATGCCGGTGGCGGTAATGCGCTGCTGCAGAAAGTGACCAATATGATGAACACAACAACTATGTCGTCCACCCGTGCCGCCACATCCATGGCTGCCGGGGGTGTCGCAATGACCAAAGATGCTTTGGGTGGTGCATATAATACAATGACCAGCGGCATGGCGGATGCTCACGCATCGGGTGGCTATTTTAAAGATAAAATCTCCGGTAAATAAAATGTTTAAAAAGACGAAAAATATAGACACGGCTTTCAGGCATGTACGGTTGTTCTCCATTGCTTTTATGGCAGGCTGCATTGTTATCACGGTGATCGTAGCTTATAAGAGTTATGAGCTGGCATCTACGGCACAGCAACGCATTTATATCCTTGCCAACGGCAAGGCGCTGGAAGCGTATTCGGCAGACAGAAAAGATAATATTCCTGTAGAGGCAAGGGATCATGTGAAAATGTTCCATCACTATTTTTTCACCCTTGACCCGGATGAAAAAGTGATACAGTCCAATATAACCAAAGCACTCTATCTCGCAGACGGTTCCGCCAAACAACAGTATGATAACCTGAAAGAGAACGGTTATTTCTCCAATATCATTTCCGGGAATATCAGCCAGGAAATACAGCCGGACAGTATTGTTATCAATACGGACAGCTATCCGTATTACTTCCGGTACAAGGGACAACAACGTATTGTGCGGCCTACGACTATTGTTACCCGCAGCTTAGTTACAGAAGGTTATTTAAGAAATGTTTCCCGCAGCGATAATAATGCACACGGCTTTTTAATAGAACGGTGGAAAACATTGGAGAATGCGGATATAACTATTCAAAGCCGGAATTAAAATGTTTGGAAAGAAAAAACATAAAGAGGCTAAACAACCTGGCGGCAACTGGACGGATAAAGCAGCCGGTAAGATTGCCGGTGCCGGTATAAAGTTGCAAACAAAATTTGCCCATGTTATGAATAAACGGGTTTCTAAAATACCGCAACAAAAACTGAAAACAGTTTTGGTTGCCTTCTGCCTGCTGAGTGGAGGATTCAGCATTTACCTCGCTGCCAATGCCATATTCGGTACTGAGAATAAACAACCATCCTTTGAAGTAAAGAAAATGGATGTTCCCAAGCATTTCAATAAGACAGGCAGTGAGATCAATGAGCCGGAAAATAGTATCAGCCATGAAATGTACCGGGAGATACAGGAATATAAAAAGTATATGGATAGTCTGAAGCAACCGATAAGACCGGGCCTGCTAGATAGTATCCGCATATTGGAAAACATTTATCATTCACAACAAATAAAATGAAGCGTATGAATTGCGCAGCAATCACGAATACTAAAATCAAGTAATATGAAAGTGAGTAAAACGAGTGCGAAAAGGAGAAAGATGCTGCTGGTAATGCCATTACTGGTGATACCCTTTTTAACCCTGGCCTTTTATGCATTGGGTGGTGGGAAAGGAAAAACAGAAAAGGTCGTTGCTGAGAGTGGCCTAAACCTGCAACTGCCCGATGCGAACCTGAAAGAAGAAAAGCTGATGGATAAACTCGGCTTTTATGACAAGGCAGATAAGGATTCGGCAAAACTGGCCGAATGGATGCGGAGCGACCCTTACTATAAGGAGCAAATGCAAATGCCGGAACCTTCAACCCAGGAACTGGAGCAGTTAACGGAAAACACCGCCTCAAAACATAACCAGCGGCTGAATGTTTCTCCGTATGAAACGACCATCAATAAACCGGAAGACCAGGTGATGCAAAAGTTATCGCTGCTGCAAAAGGAGTTGAACAAGAATACTACTCCAACCTATAGCCAGTCAAATGAGTATGGCTACAATCGTACAAGCCCTGAACTGTCGGGTGATGTAGATAGATTGGAGGCAATGATGAACATGATGAGTACAGGTGATGGCGAAGACCCTGAAATAAAACAACTCTCCACAGTGATGGATAAGATACTGGATGTGCAGCATCCTTCACGAGTAAAAGAACGGATGAAGGAAAAATCAATGCAGCAATCGTCCAATGCACTGGCCGTTTCTGCCATCTCCAGCGATGATACAACGGCAAAAGGATTTTACAGCCTCGATAATAGGATTGATGCGAAACAGTCCAATGCTATTGAAGCTGTCGTGAATGAGAACCAGGTATTGGTGAACGGTGCAGTGATCAAACTGCGTTTGCTGCAGGATGTGTTTGTCAGCAATCAGAAAATCCCTGCGGGGACTTTTGTATTTGGTATAGTGGGGCTGAATGGTGAACGGCTGGAAATTGAAATTAATTCTATCCGCAGCGGCAGCTCTCTTTACAATGTAAAAATGGAAGTCCATGATATGGATGGACTGGCAGGTATTCACATTCCCGGCGCTATTACAAGAGATGTGGCAAAACAATCAGCCGACAACAGTTTGCAGATGATGGAACTCACCACACTTGACCCTTCCCTGAAAGCGCAGGCTACGGCCGCCGGTATCAGTACCGCCAAGTCATTACTCAGCCGGAAAGTAAAGCTGGTGAAAGTGATGGTAAAAGCGGGCTATAAAGTGCTGCTAAAGGATAAATCAATTCAATAATTATTATTCATTTTTAAAACTACAATCAATGAAACGATTCGTATGTATGATTTGTGTGTTCGGATTACTCGTTTCCGCAATGGCGCAAACTTCTTCATTACTCATAACTACCGACAAAACAACGAGTCTGATCTTTCCTTTTCCTATTCGCCATGTGGACAGGGGAACTAAAGACGTATTGGTGCAACAGGTGAAGGAAGCCGACAACATCCTGCTGGTAAAGGCGGCTTCGGTGAAATTTCCTGAAACGAACCTCAGCGTTGTCACAGGTGACGGCAGCGTTTATTCTTTTACTGTTACTTATTCCGGTCAACTGGACAATTGGGTGTATCACTTACCGGAAATGAAAAAATCAACAGTTGCTACTTATGCCAATGGTATTTTAGACAACCACCGAACAATGCGGGGCATTAAAGATCATAAATGGGATATGGAAGCTTCCATCAACGGCATTTACATCAAGGATAATGTTATCTATTATCAATTGCTTCTTTGCAATCACAGTACGATTGATTATGACATTGACCTGCTCAAGTTTTATATCCGGGACAAAAAGAAAAGCAAGCGGACGGCTGCACAGGAAAATGAACTGGCCCCGCTGCATATCTCCGGTAATGCCCGCCAAGTGAAAGCCTGCGATTTTTCCATGATCGTGGTGGCACTGGACAAGTTCACCGTTCCTGATGCCAAATATCTTGCAGTGCAAGTGATGGAAAAGAACGGCGGCAGGCATTTGCTTTTAAAGGTTAATAATAACAAGATCATCCGGGCTATTCCCCTGCCAGATCTTCGATAAACGATACAGCTATGCAAGTAGTACGAAACAGGGTTGTGAAAGGTATGGAGGACTGGCTGAAACGGGAGAATAATATGGCTCAATTATTTTCTCCCCATACACTCCGGACAAGGCATTTCCAGAAATTGAAGCTGGATTACTTGCGGGAGCTCAACCGCACGTTGCGTAAAGATGCTTCCAGGGAAGAACGCATGACACTTCGCATCCTGCGAGGCGAAATGAAAAACATGGAGAGGTGGTTATACCGTCATCCGCTTGAAAGGCTGATCCGCAACATTGCCCGGCTGGTTAACGATCTGCTGTTTCCCCGTCCAAAGATGCTTGTTGTTGAACAAACCAGTTGGATGATGAAAGTCAATCATAGCAGTGCACGAAAAGTTCAGCAGCATGAAGCAAAAGATAATACACTTCGCCCGGAACAGGTTTATAAGCAAAAGGTTCAAAAGCCGGAGCTATTGGAAAAGAAAAGGGTTTCTCCAAAGAAAGGGTTGCGGATGTAAAGCACCTCACCGTACTTATGATCAGTCGTGAGCATGTCATATCAGATAAGTTGCTTGAAGAAGCAAATTTGGCTTTTTCAAAGAAGGAATCTTGGATTGCCCTCAACACATTGTCCTATTTTCTTGACAGCGGCGATATGTATTTCTTTAAAACTGCTGATGAGGCTCACCAGTTTTCTACCGATAATATCAGCGACTATGATAATTACAGGGTGATTCATGCCTATTCCATAGACGATTTACTCCGGCAAATTCCTTATGGGCACCAACTCGAAAAACAATTAAGAGATCCTGATGCAAACGGTTTGTATAATAGAGATGGTAATGCTTTTACCGACGCACTGATTGAGCATATAGAGCAACAGCAAATTTTAAACAATAAAAACGTATCAGTCATGAACGAGAAGAATTTCGATTACCTGAAAGATAATCTCAAATACCTGGGCTTCGGTGAAAAGCAACATGAAGCACTGGAAAAGAATCTGAGAGAAGGAAAAGAATCCTTCCAGCTTACGTTCAATGCGGACGTAAACAAAAAACCATTTGAAGCTATCCTGAATTTTCGCAGGTCAGATACTTCTGATATGTATTTCCTGAACAGCTATAAAGCATCATTGGAATGGGGCAATGGTGAAAAAAAAGAGCAGACCTTTTATTTAAACTATGGAAAGGGCGTTACTGCCAAAGAAGCGTTCAACCTCCTGAGTGGGCGTAGTGTAGAAAAGGAACTGGTCCGCAAACTCAATGATGATGAAAAAGTACAATTCAAAGCTGAACTAAAATTACCCCGTGAACAGCAGGGCCTGGCGGAAAACTGGGAGAAAGCACCCACTTACAAAGCCTGGATTCAACTTGATTTTGAAAACAAGGACAAGCATAACAACTTCGAGGTAAAGCAATTCCACGAAAAATTTAAGTATGACCTGAAGGAAGCTGTTGGGAAGTATGCAGTGGCGGAACTCGATGGCGGCGAAAAGGAAAAATCATTGCTCCAATCATTGCAGAAAGGCAATCTCCAATCAGTAACGATTGACAAAGAAGGTACACCGGCTAAAATGTTCATCGAAGCAAATCCCCAATACAAAACTGTTAATCTCTACGATGAGCAATTAAAGCGGGTGCAAAAGGAAGACCTGGTGAAGTATCAAAACATTCAGCACATGAACGGGAAAGAAGTAAAGCAATCTGCCGGTCAGGAACAAAAGGAAGACTTGAAGCATACCGAAAAGATGGGAAAGAAAAACAAGGACGAAGATGGCGAGGGAAGCCTGCTTCCTAAAAAAAGGAGCAGGAAGAAAAAAGGAATGGGTCTTAATTGATTTACTGTTTTAAAAGGGATGTATGAATATTCAAAATATCATCTCCTTAACGGAGATGCTTGCAGCCACAGGGTTTGACGGAAGTATCGGGCAACGGTTATTGCAGCATATATGTTTTAAACCTTCCGACTTTTATTTGACTGAGAAATTGGTTAAGGGGAAAGATGTACTTACCTGCTCCATACATTTTGAACGAAAGGACGATTTCTATACCTGTCATTATTACGATGCGGCTTTTCTGAAAGCTATTGAACTACCTGAACTCACTATTCAGGGTATCAATATCCGGGAATTAGATAAACGGATGAATGAAATTGACTGGAGTATGAAGGAGGTAACGGCAACCAGTTTTAATCTACAAGATGCATCCGGCTGGCAGCGGGAGAAACAGATTGAACAAATCGTTACCGATCTTTCCCGATTGTCTGCGTTTGAGGATGGTAGGTATTATGCGGATAGTTTAAAAGTAAAACACTGGCTTGATGTTCCTGTTATCTATGCCAACCTTACCGCAACCCGGTCAAAGTTTGAAGTAAGCCAGCGTTTTTATTTTTTCGATGGCCAGGGCATTGCGGTGGACGAAGCGTACCGCTTTTTACTGAACCGTTGGCTGGAAAAGAAACTGCATGGGAAGAAGAAACAAGCCGCAGATCCTGACGCTGCTGCAACAGATGAGACGGCTAATGGGGGAACGGATAAAAGCCTGCTGCAAAAGAAACGGAAAAGACGAACCAATAAAATAGCCAGGTAGTGGAGCAGTTTACTGCTTTTTATGAAGCGATTGCCGGTGATGCAAGAATTGGGATCAGTCATATCTGCGTGTATATGGCGTTATTGAATGCAGCTAACTTCCTTGACCCGGCTGGTGAAATGGAAATAGATCGAAATGCCATAATGAAAAATGCCAGGGTGAGCAGGAGAACCTATAGCAAGTGTATGAAAGAATTAAAGGAACTGGGCTATATTAAATACAGTCCTTCCTTAAACCCCTTGATTGGAAGCAAGGTGAGTTTAAAACGATTGTAGTTGACAATGACGTTAAACGTAACGAAAACTATGGAGCCTATCTATATACCCAACGAACAAGATTTTAGACGATGGATAAAGGAAGCGATAACTGAAGCGTTACAGGATTTAAAAAACAATAACCCTGCGCCAACAGAAGATGAAGTTTTGCTCAATCGAAAGGAGGTTGCGAAATTGCTTCGTATCTCCCTCGTTACACTTACTGATTGGGTAAAGATTGGTTTGCCGAGCCACAAACACAGAGGTCGTATTTATTTTGATAAGAATGAAGTATTGGCCTACATCAAGGAAGAAAAGCTGAAGAATGTCAATTTTACTTCCCGTTTACATCATCTAAAAAAGGAGTTCAAATAGGCAGATAACGGTATATAATTTTACCGAATGCTTCGACCAAAAAAGCTATGAATTTTGTACATTTACAGACAGAAGTTCTTTCACATCATAAGCCCAAATGCTGCATTTTTTTTGAATGAAATGTGAGGATTGAAACCCTGTTTGCAAATTGTTTGCAAATTTGAAAATTTCAACAAAAAAGGGGAAATCTCACACTATATCCAGTGTGTAAAAAATGAAAATATAAGGCTGATTATCGTTTTAAAAGCTAATTGACGCAGATGCTTTATTGATCTGAGAATCAAAGGCTTCGAGAGTGCCAACTTCCTCCTGATAACGTACAAAACAAAAGCCCCGCAAGATGCGAGGCTTTGTGGGAGTTGACGGGTTCGAACCGCCGACCCTCTGCTTGTAAGGCAGATGCTCTGAACCAACTGAGCTAAACTCCCTTATCCCTTTTTTGATTGGGAGTGCAAAGATAAGTCTGTATACTTTTCAACCAAATTTTTTTTGAGATTTGTTGCTAAGCCGGCTCAGGTTCAGGAGTCAGAAGTTCAGGTGCTTAAAAGAATTTATGTAAGCATTTTCGATAGTCATAGATCTATTATTGTTTTGAACAGAGTTCAGACTATTGACTCCCGACTAAAGACTGCCAGCTCATAAACCTTCTAACACAAACCATTCTCAATCAATCCCCTACCCTTTTTCTTCACACTCCCAAACAAATCCCTCCCAGCATTTCCGAAAAAAAAGCAAATGGTCTATTTTTGTAATCAAAGGTTTGACCGATGGCTAAACATGAATTTGAGACCGGTACCGTACACGATACTGATACATTGACCCTTGAAGACCAGGGCTGCAGTCTCATCGTATGGAATGATGAAGTGAATACCTTCGAATGGGTCATCGAAACCCTGGTACAGGTCTGCGGCCATACACACGAACAAGCTGAACAATGCTCCTACTTCATCCACTATAAAGGAAAATATGCTGTAAAGCAAGGTTCTTATGAAGAACTGAAGCCTATGTGTGATGCGATAACAGAACGCGGTATTGGTGCGACTGTAGAAGTGGTCGCGTAGTTTACCTGATCATATCCGGCAAAGGCCTCATTCAATATTTTTCTTCCTTCATTGATATATGTCCCTTTTCGCCCTTGATACGGAAATAATTGATTTTCCCCCTCCTCATTTGGCCGAGCCTGATGGACTACTGGCCATAGGCGGCGATCTATCGCCCGAGAGATTACTCTCTGCTTACCGGCAGGGCATTTTTCCCTGGTATGAGGGAGAAGATATTCTTTGGTGGTTCCCTGATCCCCGTTTTGTATTGTTTCCTGAAAACATGAAGGTCAGCAAGACCGTAAAAACCCTGCTTAAAAGAAACGAATTCGAGTTTACGGTCAATAAAGCCTTTGCAGATGTCATCCGCTCCTGCCAGCAGGTCGAACGTGCCGGCCAGGATGGTACCTGGATCACGCAGGATGTTGAAAAAGCTTATACCAAAATGCACGAGTTAGGCTATGCTCATAGTGCCGAGGTCTGGAAAAACGGGGAACTTCTCGGAGGTTTATATGGCATCCGCCTCGGAAAGGTTTTTTTTGGTGAGAGTATGTTCAGTAAAACGAGTAATGCCTCCCGTTATGCTTTTGTCTGTTATGTGCAACAACTTCGATCTGAAGGAGTGGAACTGATCGATTGCCAGGTGCATACTGAATACCTGGAAAGTATGGGCGCGACAATGATCGAAGGAAGGGATTTCAGCAGGTTATTGAGAGAACTTATTCCATGAAGTTAGTATCACCAGGGACGCAAAGTTTAGGCAAAAAACGCCATGTTATGGCCGTTGTGTAAGCTTTGTGCCCCCCGACGATACATCTATCTTTTAAAATCGCGTTCCCAAATAATGTGGCAACATCGCCCGCCAGGTCGGCCAGTCATGCGGCCACTCCGTACCCCAGATATCCAGTTCATACCAGATATTCTTATCATACAACTGCTTCGCAAAATGCCCGGCAGCATCCGGGTCCTCATGCGAACCGCGCCCGCTTAAAATATGTATATGCTTGCTGCTTCTTATCTGCTCCAATACCTGATGGTCTGTTAAATTGGATATATAATGCGCGGGACTGTTGAAATACACATTATCATCATAATGCCCCTTGGTATACTCCATCAGATTGTATACCCCGCTCATTGCAATTACCCCATTGATCAGATCAGGTCGTTTCAAAAACAAATTCATGCTATGCAATGCCCCGAATGACGCGCCACAGGTAATGATCGGCGTTTGCCAACTGCTGCTATTACGGATAAACGGCACCACTTCATTATACACATAATCATTCCACTGCTGATGCCTCGCCGATTTATGCCAGGGGTCCGCCTGGTCATTCATCCAACTCTCCCTGTTAATACTGTCGATCGAGTACACTTTCACTTTACCACTGTCAATAAAAGGCGCCAGCGAATCCAGCAACTGAAAACGCTCATACTCCAGGTAATCGGCCGCCGCGGTAGGGACCAGCAATAAAGCAAAACCGAAATCACCATACGTAGCAATAGGCATTTCCTTCTGCAGGGAAGGGCTGTACCAGGAAGTCAGGGATCTTTTCATATCAATTAATTTTCAATGCCGCAAAAACGGCATTATGTTTTTTCTTATTAACCCGGCTGCATTGCTACTATCATCACCTGTGTAGCCTGTCCCGTTGCAAAACGGGGGCACTCACTTCATCGTCCGGTAATTCTACTCAGCATTTGGCAGCACTTTTCATCTACTTGAAGATATTGAATCGGCCTTATACTTCCACAACAGCCCGCTCTATTTTTTAGCTCGCTTCAGCAAACCGAATTTCTCCGCTCACCTGCCTGAAACAGCTAAACCGGCATACAATTTCAATCATCTTTCTGTCCCGGCTCCTGACTCCCGGCTACGGACTCCCGACTCTATTTCTTACCTTTGCCGCCGTATGGAACTGACCAAGAATTTCGACCACCAATCCGCCGAACTCAAGTGGTACCAGCATTGGCTGGATAAGCGATATTTCAATAGCAAACCCGATTCCCGCGAACCTTATACCGTGGTGATCCCCCCTCCCAACGTTACCGGTGTGCTTCACATGGGGCACTGTCTCAATAATACTATCCAGGACATCCTGGTGCGCCGCGCCCGCATGCAGGGTAAAAACGCCTGCTGGGTCCCTGGCACCGACCACGCTTCCATTGCTACTGAAGCCAAAGTGGTGCAAATGCTGCGGGAACGCGGCATTGCCAAATCATCCCTTAGCCGGGAAGAATTTCTGAAATATGCCTGGGAATGGAAAGATAAATATGGCGGCATCATCCTGCAGCAACTGAAAAAAATGGGCTGCAGCCTTGATTGGGACCGCACCACGTTCACTATGGACCCGCACTATTATCAGTCCGTGATCAGCGTGTTCATTGATCTTTACAATAAAGGGTTTATTTATCGTGGCAAACGGATGATCAACTGGGATGTAAAGGCCAAAACAGCATTGAGTGATGAAGAAGTGATCCGTAAGGAGACTGTTCAGAAACTTTACCATATCCGTTATGCCATTGAAGGCACTGGCCGTTCTGTAGTGATCGCCACCGTTCGCCCCGAAACCATCATGGGCGATACAGCTATCTGTGTTCATCCCAATGATGAACGCTATAAAGACCTGCATGGCAAATTCGCGATCGTTCCCCTGATCAATCGCCGTATTCCCATTATCACGGACGAATATGTTACCATGGACTTCGGTACCGGTGCATTGAAAGTGACGCCGGCCCACGATATGAACGATAACCAGCTTGGCCAAAAGCACAACCTGGAAGTGATCGATATTTTAAATGATGACGGCACACTGAACGCCGATGCACAGATACTGGTCGGTGAAGACCGCTTTGATGCAAGGAAAAAGATCATTCCCCTGTTGGAAGCAGCCGGAAGTCTTGAAAAGATTGAAGACTATACAAGCGAGGTTGGTTATAGCGAACGGACTGATGTAGTAGTTGAGCCCCGCCTTTCCCTGCAATGGTGGATCGATATGAAAAAGATCTACAGTCCTGCATTAAAAGCAGTGATGGACGAAGAGATCAAATTCTTTCCTCCCAAATTCAAAAATCTTTACCGCCACTGGATGGAGAATATCAAAGACTGGTGCATCAGCCGCCAGCTCTGGTGGGGGCAACAGATACCAGCCTGGTATGCACCGGATGGTTCTTTTGCAGTGGCCGACATGCAGGAAAAAGCCTGGCAGGAATTGAAAACAAAACTTCCTTCTTTAAAACTGGAAGAAGTAAAACAGGATGAAGATTGCCTCGATACATGGTTCAGCAGTTGGCTCTGGCCTTTTGAAGTGTTCAAAGGTTACAGCGATCCCGGCAACGCTGATATCAAATACTACTATCCTACCAATACGCTCGTGACTGCCCCTGAGATCATTTTCTTCTGGGTAGCGCGGATGATCATGGCGGGATTTGAATACAAACATGAAAAGCCATTCAACGAAGTATATTTCACAGGTATCGTAAGAGATAAGCAGGGAAGGAAGATGAGCAAGAGCCTCGGCAATTCACCCGATCTTCTTGCCTTGATCGATCAGTATGGTGCTGATGCCACCCGCTTTGGCATCATGATCTCCTCCCCTGCCGGAAATGATCTGCTGTGGGATGAAAGCAGCAATGAACAAGGTTCTTTCTTCATCAATAAGATCTGGAACGCCCTCAAGCTCGTAAAAATGTGGGAAGGCCGCCAGGCGAAAGACCAGGACAAAGGCAAAACAAATTTTGCCGTAACCTGGATGGAGAACCGCCTGAACGAAGCCCGCCTGCAACTGGATGAGCAATTCAGGGATTTCCGCCTGAGCGAATCATTAAAAACCATCTATTCCCTGATCTGGGACGATTTCTGTTCCTGGTATCTCGAATGGGTAAAACCCGGTTTTGAACAACCAATTGATGCAGAAGTGTACAGCAAAACTGTTCGCTTCTTTGAAGACCTGATGCAATTGCTGCACCCCTTCATGCCTTTTATCACAGAAGAGATCTATCACCAATTGAAAGAGCAGAAAGATGATCTTACAGTGAAGCTTTATCCGCCTGCCGCTACACCGGATGCAAGCATCCTTCAAACAGCAACCCTGCTGAAAGAAGTGATCTCTTCCATCCGCGATGCACGCAATAAGGCCCAGTTAAAACCCAAAGAAACCATCCGCCTGCATATACTCACCGCAGAACCGGCTCTGTATTCTTCTATCGAATCCATTTTAGCTAAACAGGTAAATGCAGAAGCCATTACTTATACCACAGCTCCTGTCAGCAACACGATCACGATAGTAGTGCAAAAAGATAAATTCTTTATCGAAACCACTACGGTACTCGACACAGCTGCACAACGCGCGCAACTGCAAAAAGACCTGGACTACCTCAAAGGATTCCTTGTTTCCGTAGAAAAGAAACTCAGCAATGAAAAGTTTGTCAGCAATGCCAAGCCCGAAGTAGTAGAAATAGAACGGAAGAAAAAAGCAGATGCAGAAGACAAGATAAAAGTGATTGAAGAAAGCCTCGCTTCATTATAAAGAAAAAGCCCCGCAATTATCTTGCGGGGCTTTTTCTTTATACAGTCTGCACATTCGCGACATTCGTACCAATTCGCGTCATTCGTGCTTTTAGCTTTAATTAGCATTGCTATTTAGATTTCTGAAATCCACACTCACCAGCTTACTCACTCCCGGCTCCTGCATCGTCACACCATAAATCACATCCACGGTGCTCATGGTTGTTTTATTATGCGTAACAATGATGAACTGTGAGTTGTCGCTAAACTGCCTGATCATATTCGTAAACTTGCCCACGTTCGCATCATCCAGCGGGGCATCCACCTCATCGAGGATACAGAACGGAGCCGGTTTGATCAGGTAGATCGCAAACAGCAATGCTGTAGCGGTTAATGTTCTTTCACCACCGCTCAACTGTGTCAGTGAAGTGGGGCGCTTGCCTTTAGGACGGGCAATTACTTCAATACCGGTCTCTGCCAGGTTCTCAGGATTTTCCAGTACGAGATCGCAATGATCGTCCTCAGTAAACAGGGTTTTGAATACCTTGATGAAGTTCTCTTTTACGGAATTGAATGTTTCCAGGAATTTCTGGTTGGCAGTAGCTTCTACTTCTTCAATTGTTTTCAATAGACTGTCTTTTGCATTCACGAGGTCATTCTTCTGCTCTACAATGAACTCATAACGTTTCTTCATTTCCGTGAATGCTTCGATAGCTGTAGGGTTTACTTCGCCCAGGTTTTCCAGGCGTTTCTTCATCCTGTCGGCTTTCTCCTGGAGATCTTCAAGGCTGGTTTCTGAAGTGCGTGCCTGGTCAAGAATATCTTCCAGTTGTATGCGGAACTCCACATTCAATCTCTCCTTTGTGCCAGCCAGTTGCAGTTTCAGTTCATTCAGTTTATCCTTGATGGCAGCCAATAAATGTTCTACCTGTTCTTTCTCTTTCACTTTGTGGCGCAGCTCACTTTCTTTTTCACTGAGTTGATTGCGTACATTATAATAAGCCTGATCAGCTTCATTCAATACCTGCTGATCTTCCTCCCTTTTGCGGATCAGCTCGATCAATCCTTCTTCGATCTCTTTCAGGGAAGTGGCGGACTGTTCAATGCTGGACGTGGTATCTGTAAGGCTGGTGGTATTATTTTCCACTTGCTGATGCAGGTCCTGCAATTGATTGCTCTTGAAATCCAACTCCTGCTTCAAAGCATTGATCTTGCTTTGCTGTTTGGTCACGTTCAGGTTGAATTCGTTGTATTGCTGGGTTGCTTCGTTATAACCTGATTCAGCCGCACGGAAGCTTTCGTTAGCCTCTTCCAGGCGGGAAGTGTAGGCCTGCAGTTCTTCATTGTATTCAGCCAGTTGTTTGCGTACGCCTTCTACTGACTGATACGTTTGCTGCATCTGACCATTCAGTTCTTCCAGGCGGTGCTGGCTGCTGGCCTGCATGGAGTGCAGGTTTTCCAGTTTATTGTGCAGGGCGAATACCTGGTTGGTCAGTTGTTGTATCTCGCGTTCTGTTTCGCGTAAAGCTGTTTCGCGCAGGTCTTCATTGAATGCGATCACTTCATTGTGGCGGGATTGTATATCACTGCGCAATCTTTCTACCACGGAGTCCTGTGCAGCAATATCATCCTGCAATTTCTCCAGGTTCTTTGCACGGCCGATCTTCTTCCCTTCGATCAGGCCAACGCTTCCACCGGTAAGTGAATACCTTCCTTTTACATACTTGCCTGTTTTCTCGATCACCACAAAGCCATTGCTGTTGGCCAGCACGCCATCATTGTCGGCGATATACACATTGCCCAGCAGATGCTCTGCGAGCTTACGGTATTTATCGTCGACTTCCACCACGCTCAAAGCAGGTATACCGCCTTCCAGTTGATGGGAAGTGCCGGGAGTATCATTACCATTTACTTTATCGAGTAAAAAGAAATTCGCTTTCCCTTTTTTATTCTCATCCAGCAGGTGAACGGCCTGCAGGCCTTCCTGCAGATTGTTCACCACATAATAGCTGAGGTAAGGTTCCAGCACATTTTCCAGCGCTGTGCGGTATTCTTCTTTTACATATAAAATATCAGACAGGATAGGCGAAGTGTGATTCCAGTTGCTGTTGTTGTGCAGGAATTTCACACTGTCAGGATAGCCTTCCATACTATCGATCATACTTTTCAGCAGATCGTGTTCGTTCTTCTTCGCATCCAGCTTACGGTTTTCTTCAGCCAGTTCGTTGCGGAGACTGTCCAGTATTCCCTGTGTTTGCAGGATCTGTTCTTTAGTGTTTTCCTGGTGGCGTTGCAATTGCTCCAGGTCCACTTTTTTGATCTCCAGTTCTTTTTCTTTCAATAAGCGTTCACTGTCCAGTTGCTGGCGCTGCGCTTCGCGCTGCACGCGTTCTTCTTCTATCTGGTTGATGGCGCGCTGCAGGTTCTGAACAGAAGTATCTGCTACGGCCACTTTCTTTTCTGCGTCAAACTGGCTGCGTTGTACCTGCTGGTATTCATTGCGCAGACTGTCTACCATGCGGCGGTTCTCATCCAGCACATCACGTTTCAATGCCGCTTCGTTTTGCAATTGCTGCAATTGTTCGGTCAGGCCGCTCAATCCTTTCACTTCTTCTTCCAGTTGCAGTTTAGTGAAGCCAATGCTTTCATCAATGCCTTTCAGTTGCCCTTCGGCTTTTTGCAAAAACTGTTTCAGGCTTCCTTCCCGCTCGCGCAGATATTCGAGGCGCTGGGCAGCCAGGTTTTTTTCGTTTTCACGGGTCCTTACCTGTTGCACCAATTCATTGTAGGCATATTGCATGCTTTGAAGGGCTCTTTCTTTTTCGATAAACCCTACTTTTTCCTGTTCCAGCGCTGCTTCTTCTGTAGCGATCTCCGCTTCCATGCGCACGCGCTTATCAGTTTCTATTTCCTGCTGCTCGTTCAGTTCTTTATACGTAAGATTGAATCCTTCCAGGGCAGCTTTAGCCAGTTCTATACTCACTTCACGGTAATCTTTCTTGATCTCGTGGTATTTCTCTGCCTTGCGCGCCTGGCTTTCCAGGGCTTTCAACTGGTTGTTGATCTCGAATAAAAGGTCTTCGATACGGGCAAGATCCTGCTCGGTAGCATCCAGTTTTTGCTTGGCTTCTTTTTTCCGTGTTTTATAGATGCTGATACCGGCAGCCTGCTCCAGCATGCGGCGGCGGCTATTGTCTTTGTCTTTGATCAGGTCGTCGACCATGCCCAGCTCAATGATCGCATAGCTGTCGGTGCTCACGCCTGTGTCCATAAACAGGTTCTGGATGTCTTTCAGGCGGCATTGCACATCATTCAGGCGGTATTCACTCTCCCCGCTTTTGTAGAATTTGCGGGTGATGGTAACGGTACTGAATTCTGTAGGAAGGAGGTTTTTGGTGTTTTCAAAAGTCAGGCTTACTTCGGCCAGGCCGCTGGCGCTACGGGTTTTGGAGCCGTTGAAAACCAGGCTGTCCAGGTTCTCACTCCGCAGGTGACTGATCTTTTGCTCACCGATCACCCAACGGATGCTGTCCACGATATTGGATTTACCGCAACCATTCGGTCCCACAATGCCCGTAATATTATCGTCAAAATTCACTACGGTCTTGTCCGCAAAACTCTTGAATCCCTTGATTTCTAAGCTCTTTAGTCTCACTGTATTTCCAGGTTTTAAGTCAGGCGGCGAATATAAGCGAAACCCGGACAAAAGGCGGTCCGGGCATGCACCATTTATACACAAAGGGGGGTTAAAAATGTGGGAAGATTGTTGATAACACGAATAAGTGCGAATAAAATCAGATAGAAGGAGGAGGCACAGGATCCCGCAGATGATGCGAATAGTCTTCGATTACAGAAAATAACTATCCGTGAGTAAAGCCCTTTCTCGCAATCGCCCCTCTCCTAAGCCATCTGTTCTCGTACGAACAAAAAGGCAGGCTATTTTTTTCGAAGTTAACAACCGGGAGGGGCGGATTATGCCCCTAAAACGGCATGATTTTTACTCTAAACCGATCAAAATACTACCTATGTACCCACGCATTTTCGCCGGCCTGATCGTTTTATCAGGCAGCCTGTTGATTTTTCTTTCCGCTTGCCAGAAAGATAACAGTCAAAACACTACCCACTTAAAAGTTCATCTTACAGACAATCCTTATAATGCCACGGAGGTGAATGTGGACATAAAGGAGGTGAATGTAAAACTGGATGGTGTTGATTCTGCAAACTGGGTCAGTCTTAACACCCAGGCAGGTGTTTATAACCTGCTCGATTTCCAGAATGGTCTGGATACGTTGCTCGCACAGGGGATTGTTCCTACAGGAAACCTGAAGGAGATCCGTTTTGTGCTGGGGTCAGACAATTCCATCACGATTGACAGCGTGAATTATCCGCTTACTATTCCCAGCGGAAGTGAATCAGGTCTTAAAATAAAAGTAGACAAACCCCTTCGGGCTTCACTCGATTCACTGGTAATTGATTTTGACGCGGCAATGTCTATCTTCCAAACCGGTAAGGATGATTTCAAACTGAAACCGGTGCTTAAGGTGAAGTAGAAGAAGAGAATGAATAAATGAATAGCTGGTATTCCGGTCAGTCCGGGAAACCAGCTATTTTATTTTAATCAATAATCAACTGTAAGCAAATAGCTTAGAACTTATCGTAAAAACACGATGTGACCTTCTTTATAAAATCCCTGTAAATACTTGACAGCAGCGGCTTTATTGTGTACGTTTGCATCACTCTATCCCTTGTAAAAATCACAAAAGACTACTGTTTCGGAAACTCCGGTTATCCTTTGGGAAACTTCTGAACCCCTTTTATCGAAACTAAAAACTTTTGTGTATGAAAAAAATCAACACATTATTGAAGAATGAGAATGTACAGGCAACGATCGTTATTGCTACTGTATTTCTTATCACTGGTTTGATCACCTTATTTGCAGTCTATTTTGATTAATACAGCTTGCATGGATCTAATTAAAAAAACCGGCAATGCCGGTTTTTTTAATTAGATGAACTGGATCACTTCAACTCTTCCATCCGCATATCCTACAATGGCCTGGGAAGCCATACCAAGAAACAAACCGGTTTCTACCACCCCGGTGATATTTTCAAAGGCAGCATTGATAAATAAAGGATGCTCGATCGCTTCAAATTTACAATCGAGGATATAGTGATGATGATCGGTGATAAAAGGCTGACCATTTTTTTCCCGAAGTTTTACTTCCCGGCACAAGCCGGAATCGAGGATCCGGCGGGTCACCTGCCTGTATCCGAATGGGATCACTTCCACGGGAAGGGGGAAAGCACCGAGTTTTGAAACAAGTTTGGATTCATCAGCGATAATCACAAGCTTGTCGGCAGCAGCAGCAACGATCTTTTCCTGCAACAGTGCACCGCCACCACCTTTGATAAGTTGTCCATTCGGATCTATTTCATCTGCACCATCTATAGCAAGGGGAAAGGAATCAATATCATTCAGGTCGGCCAGCGGGATACCGGCTTCACGGGCCAGTTGAACAGTTTGCAAAGAAGTGGGAATGGCCCGGATCTCAAGGCCTTCTGCTACCCTTTTACCGAGTTCCTGTATCAACCAGTACACAGTCGATCCTGTGCCGAGCCCGAAGCTCATTCCTTGTTTAACGAGATCGGCAGCATAGAGGCCTGCGTTCTTTTTTATTTCTTCAGGAGTCAACATGATTACGGATTTAATGGGTGGGATAAAAATAAGGGGAATTCAGTTTACTGAGTTTTTTATACATGAAATCTTCCGCACTTAAATGGGAAAAAAACATTCTAATACGTTGTTTTTCTCATTCTCATTTTTAAGCAGCCGCTTAGTTTTGAATCCGTAGATCAAACAAGTAGGGAGATACACTTAAAAAAACACATGGGAGAGAATGGGTGAAACCGGCTTGCGATTCCATAGTCAGCCGCTTCATAGGGACAAGGTTTTGCCCATTTATCCCACCTTTACTTACAATTTTACTTTTTTATTTGGCAAACCGTTTATATGATTTTATTATAAGCTGGTAATCTATACAAGTTAGATCACATCTTTACCTATCAAACATTTACAAAAAATAAACGCATCCTTCCCGTTCTTCCCGCCTTACCGGTAAAAATTTACCGGTAAGGCGGGAAGAACGGGAAGGGATCGTTTAAGATTTATATTTTCTACTTGCCGGTGAAGAGCATAAAAAAGCCACTAAGTGAAATTAGTGGCCTCTGGCTTTTGCCAGCAGATTATTTTTTGGAGAAGCCCGGCTACACGATAATAACCGAAGGCGTCCATGATTTATCTGATTGCATGAATACCTCCTTTTTATTTGGTGAGAACTGAAGATACAAAAAAATCAGTATTACCAGTTCCGTGTATTGTTAAGATAACTTGTTACCTCTGTGCTAAGTGGTGTAACATCAGCAGGAAATACTTTTATCAGTTGCCCGTTCTCATCCAACAGGAATTTGGTAAAGTTCCATTTGATGATAGGATCATCCATCGCCAGTTTTTTTGCTTCCGTTATCAGGTAAGAAAAAATGGGATGGCGCATCTCCCCGATCGTTGTTATTTTTTCCGCCATCGGAAAAGTGATATCATACGTGTAAGTGCAGAAATCATGGATCTCGCGGTTTGATTTCAGTTCCTGGTCGCCAAAATCGCTGCCTGCCGGAAAGCCTACTACCACCAGCTTATCCTTATAAGCCCGGTATAGCTTTTCCAACTCTTCCATCTGGAAGGTATACGGCGATTTGGAAGCAGTGTTTACGATCAGGATCTTTTTGCCTTTGAAGTCTGCAAAGTTGATTTGTGCATCGTCACGTTGCAGGGCATTTACTTTGAAATCATAAATGCTGGCTCCGTTAAAAACAAAAACAGAAAGCAGTGTGCTGAGAAAAATAAGTTTCATCTTTCAGGGGTTTGGATTCAGGCGCTAAAATAATACCCCGCATCCTTCCCTGCAATAGTGGTCAACCTATTCAAGCATCGTAATTTCCTTGATCAATAATGCAGTTTTCCCAGAGGAAAGTATGCTATTTTTCTTGCTCTACTTTGCCTTATCCAGCAGCCCGTTTGCCTTTAACCAGTTTTTCAAACGCTCTGTCCATTGATCAGTGGTGGTTTTATTGTTCATACCAAAACCATGTCCTCCACGCTGGTAAACATGCAATTCAGCCGGCACCTGATTCCGGAGCAAGGCTTCATAATAAGCAAGGCTGTTGCCTGCCGGCACAACTTTATCATCTCCTGCATGCACCAGGAAAGCGGGTGGCGTATCTGCCCTTACCTGCTTTTCATTGGAATAAGCAAGCACACGCGCCAGTGAAAGATCGGCACCCAGCAGGTTGTCGCGGCTGCCTTTGTGCATAAGGCTGTCTGTAAAACTGATAACCGGGTAGATTAGGATCGAGAAATCCGGCCTCACTGAAATGTTCCCATTGGCAATAACAGGTGTGGAAAAATGGGTGGAGGCGGTAGCCGCCAGGTGCCCTCCGGCGGAAAAGCCCATGATGCCTATCCTCGAGGCATTAATACCCCAACCTGCAGCCTTTTGCCGTACTATTTGCAGCGCCCGCTGTGCATCCTGCAATGGGCCGATCGTTATATCCTCCATGATCGCAGTATTGGGCAGGCGGTATTTCAATACAAAAGCAGTGATTCCCCAGCCGGCAAACGTTTTTGCCACATCGCTGCCTTCATGGCTTGCAGCGAGCAAAGCATATCCTCCTCCCGGGCAAATGATAATGGCTGTACCATTGGCCTGAGAGGTTTCCGGCCGGTATATTGTCAGCGTCGGTTCCGATACATCGCTGATACGGATAATGCCCCCGGTGGTATCTATGGTCTCCTTTATGTTACCGGGCTTGCTCCCCGGCACTTTATCATATAAGGGCATTACTTCCTGGGCATGAAGCAGGCCGGTCAAAAGGCAGGCTCCTATCATCATTCCAATTTTTCGCATGGGGCAAATTATTTCAGCTAAATTATTAATTACTCTAACATAATCGATGGCCGACGACCAGATGCCCTTCCTGCTGTAGCCCAACAACGACGCATAAACAAACATCCAACAAAAGCAAGCTTATTCTTTTGTAATCACTCCTTTTTTCTGTTTCTTTGATCAGAGCCAAACTATATAATGCATGAAAGACGTAATTATTCCTGTTGATTTTTCTGAAACCTCCCTCAATGCAGCCCGCTATGCGGCTGATATGTTAACGGGTAAAACCGATGCCCGGATCGTCCTTTACCATATGTTCAAAGAAGCTGAAGAAGCTGCTACAGCTGGCCAGTACCTCGAAAGCCTGAAAGCAGAAATGGAGCAGAAAGGTGTAATGAACATTGAACTGGAAAAAGAACTGGGTGAGGATCTGATCGACTGCCTCGGCAGGCTGGCTCACCAGAAAACAGCAGAACTGATCATTATGGGCATTTCTGAAAAAGATGAATGGCGCCAGTTGTTTATCGGCAGCAATACCCTGAAAATGGCTGACCAGAACATCTGCCCCGTGATGATCGTGCCTCCCGATGCAAAATATAATGGCATCACCAATATTGCCCTTACTTCCGATTTCCAGGATGTGGATGCCACTACGCCTGTACTGGCCATCAAGAACGTGCTTGAGATCTTCAATGCCAACCTGCATATTGTGAACGTAGACAATGAACACTATGTTTCCCTTACTGAAAAATACCTGGCCGAAAGAGGAAAAATGCTGAAAATGTTTGCCGAATTCAATCCTGAATTTTATTTCATTGGCATGAATGATTTTTATGAGGCTATTGAACAGTTTTCAAGAGACCGGAATATTGACCTGATCATTATTATTCCTAAAAACCATTCTTTCATTAATAGCTTATTCAGCTTTAATACAAGCCATACAAAGAAACTGGCTTTTAACAGCTCTGTTCCGATTCTGGCAGCCCATCAGTAATTAAACTGTACTGTAAAATCATTAAAGAGAAAAAGTTCCTGCTTTTTCTCTTTTTTATTGTCATTTTCTTCCACTCTTTCCGTTTTATCACTCGGCTTGCTGGCATGCGGGCATTGTCGTACCTTTGCCTTACGATTGCAGGCTTTATGTATTTTTTTACTTATACCATCCCATGAGAAAATTTTGCCGACACGCTTCCGGCAAACTTTTTTGTCCCTGATTAATTAGCCCGCCCGCAACCATACAACAGAGTAATATTCCTGAAAACAGTTATAAAAAAGATGATATGAGCAAGAATGAGCAGATACGTGTGACCTCCGAAGTAGGTACTTTAAAACGATTACTGGTACATAGTCCTGACAGTGGGTTAGGGAAAGTAGTTCCTTCCAAAGCACAGGACTGGTTGTTTGAAGATATTGTGCATCTTGAAACCATCCGCCGCAAGGAATATGATTTTTATACCAAACTGCTTCTCTATTTTCTCGATCCCGGAAAAATAAAAGGGCGCCTGGCAGAAATAGATAATGCAGAAAACGGGTTTAGTTTTTATAAACCCGATCATGATGAGTTTTACAGGTCCGATAAAGTAGTGGAATTGCAATGGCTGCTTGGTGATATACTGGAAGACCATGAAATAAAGCTGAAACTGGTCGCTTCCGTTTGCGCTATTGAAAACTGTTCTTATGAACTGCAGGACAAGCTGAATGCTTTAAATGGCCGTCAACTCGCCAAGATATTCATCAGCGGCACATCCAACGAAAAAGAAATGCTGTTTCCCCCTATTCCCAATTTCATTTTCACAAGGGATATCGGCATTGTCATCAATGATTATATTTTATTGAACAAACCAGCGAAGAAAGCCAGGACAAGGGAAGCTTTACTGGTAAAATACATTTTCTATAACCACCCGATGTTTGCCGGCTACCGTGATAATATTATCGAACTGCCCAACACCTCACATCATTTCCTTTTACCTAAAGATGGTGATGATAAGAAGGTGACGCTGGAAGGCGGTGATATCATGGTAGTAACAAAAGACCACCTGCTAATCGGCATCAGCGAAAGGACCTCTATGGAAGCTGCGCATCAATGTATCAACCTGCTGTTTGAGAAAAACGTGGTGAAGAAGATCACTGTTATCAAGATCCCCAAGAAAAGGGATTATATGCATATCGATACCATCTTTACCCAGGTGAAACGGAATGTGTGGGTATTGCTGGGCGCTTTTTCCAAGAAGGCGATCAAAATGGAAGATGCGGATGAAGTACAACGCGTGTTGGAGGGTAATAAAAAGGATGATAAGATCCGCATCACACAGTTCCGCAAAAAAGATCCTTCACAGCCTGAATACTTCGACAACCTGGAAGATCTGCTGGCAGACATCAGCAAGAACGATCTGAAATCGGAAGAAAAAGTAAAATTCATTTATTCCGGCAATAATGAATTCCCCTATGATGCACGGGAGCAATGGACAGACTCCTGCAACCTGCTTGCCCTTAAGGAGGGAGTGGTGCTGGGTTATGACAGGAATGATAAAACACTGGAAGCATTCCGTGAAGCCGGCTTCAATATCATCCATGCCCATGAACTGGTGCAAAAACTGGAAAGCGGTAAAATAAAAGCCGGCGATATGGAAAACACCCTCATCACGATGCCTTCTGCGGAGTTGTCGAGAGCGCGCGGTGGGTTCCATTGCATGAGTATGCCGCTGATGAGAGAAGATATCTGATATCATTCATAACCGTTGAATCAATGCAAACAACTTCACACATATTAATGATCAGGCCGGTCAGCTTTGTATACAATGAAGAGACCGCTGTCAATAATGCTTTTCAATCTGCTTCAGAGGAAACAACGGCCAATGTGCAGCAAAAAGCCTTGCAGGAGTTTGATGATTTTGTGGCGCTGCTGCGCAGCAATGGAGTGGATGTAACCGTGGTGGAAGATACACCGGTGCCGCATACGCCCGATTCCATCTTTCCCAACAACTGGGTGTCTTTTCATTCAAACGGAACGGTATTATTATACCCGATGTTTGCCGTGAACCGGAGGGCAGAACGCAAGCCGCATGTACTGGATAAGATAAAGCAACAATTCGCCATCACGGAAATGATTGACCTGAGCGGATTTGAAAGCGAGAATATCTTCCTGGAAGGCACAGGCAGCATGGTGCTTGACCGCGACAACCGGATCGCCTATGCCTGTTTATCCCCGCGTACAGATGAAAAAGTGCTGAACGAATTTTGCAGGCGGATGCAATACTCAGCCGTGCTTTTTGAAGCAACGGATGGTAATGGCCAGGCCATTTATCACACCAATGTGATGATGTGTGTCGCCGACCGTTATATAGTGATCTGCCTGGAAAGCATCGCTTCACCTGAAGAACAGCAACGGGTAACAGATGCTATTGCCCGCACCGGGAAAACCATTATCCCCATTACGCTGAAACAGATGAACCATTTTGCAGGCAATATGCTTCAGGTAGAAAATAATAAGGGGGAAAAACTGCTGGTAATGTCAACACAGGCTTTTGAATCGTTGACGGAAGACCAGGTGAATACCCTTTCATCTTTTAACCGCATCCTGCATTCTTCACTTACCACGATAGAGTCCAATGGTGGAGGAAGTGCCCGCTGTATGATGGCAGAAGTGCACCTGCCTGTTCTCACCAAATAATTTTAGTATCCCACAAAGCCGCAAAGAGCACAAAGAATATTTTTTCTTTGTGCTCTTTGCGGCTTTGTGGGATAAGAGACCGTGCAACGGAACGCCCCGGCCGGTTGTCAGCCTGAGAAAAAGTATGAGAAAAATTATACTCATGGCGGGCACTCTGCTGGCACTGGCAGCTTGTAAAAAAGAAAAGGAAAAGGAATCCACTGGTGAAGTAATAGAAAAAAAAGGTTGCTACACAGATTCTTATCTTGTTAAGCTAACAAATCCCGGTATTACAGAAAACTCCTTTGTTTGCCCGCAGACCACTCCGGTAGCAACTGATTATAACTGCACCAACGCGGTTTTTATTCATTTGCCGCTGGAATTGGGAACACCCGGAAAAAAGATCCGTTTTGTATTTTCCCGTGAAGAGGTTTCCTGCCTTTCTTACACTAATTCACCTAAACATATTATTGTAAAGTCGGTAAGAGCGGACTAAACAGTATTTTTGAGGCATGAAAACATCTTTTACCTGCCTGTTGCTGCTATTGTTTATCCATGCAGGAGCCCAGGATATTTACAAAGACACTATGCAGCATTATATCGACGAGTATGTGCGCAATCATGAAGTGATAAAAGGAGATGAAAAGCAATACTTCCGTTTTTATCCTATCAATGAGGCATACAAGGTGAATGCAAAACTGATCAGAACGCCTAACAGCAACTGGTTTATGATGGAAACTTCCGGCACGATGAAGAAAACATTCCGTACTTATGCCATTCTTGAATTCACCATACATGATACGCTGGTAAAACTTCCCGTTTATCAATCGCAGGGATTAATGGCAATGGAGCAATACAAGTCGCTTTTATTCCTGCCCTTTACCGATCTCACTTCCGGAGAAGAGACCTATGCGGCCGGAAGATATATCGATCTTTGGATCACTGATATACATAATGATTCTATCATCATTGATTTCAATAAAGCCTATAATCCCTATTGTGCATACGTGGCAGGAAAATACAATTGCCCGGTGCCTCCTAAAGAAAACCAGCTACAGGTGTCGATACCGGCAGGAGAGAAAGTTTTTGTGAAAGGGAATTAATCCTCAAACATTTTTTTTAATCCTTCCTCAAACGAGACAGGTGCATATCCCAATACCCGTTTTGCTTTTTCTATGATCAGGCTTGTATTCACCGGCCGCCTGGCTGGCTGGGAGAAATCAGCTGCCATTGCGCGATGGATCAGGTTTTTGTCAAGCCCGAGATGATCAGCTGTCAGCAAGGCCATCTGGTAAGGCGTCAGCAGATCTTCTCCTGACAAATGATAAATCCCTTTTGCTTGCCGGTTTATTATCCGTACTATTCCATCTGCAAGATCTTCTACATAAGTAGGCGTCCGGAATTGATCATCCACTACATTGTAAGATTGCCCCTGCTCCAGTTTGTCTCTAACTATTGTCAGGATGTTTGAACGTCCTGAAAGCGGTTGACCATACACGAGCACGGTCCTTACAATAGCCCAGTCGCCTTCATATTCCATTACGGCTTCTTCGGCTTCCTGTTTGGTTTTGCCGTAGTAATTCACCGGGCCGGTCTTATCTTCTTCCCGGTAAGAGCCTTTTGAGCCATCAAACACAAAATCCGTTGACACATATACAAAAAAACTGCGCTGGTCTGCTGCATTCATCAAAAGCGTTACAGTGCCTTCCACATTCACCAGGTAGGCCTGCCATTGCTGCGCTTCACATTCATCCGGTTTGCCCATTGCCCCGGCATGTATTACAACAGCCGGTTTATATCGATCAAATACATCGTGCACGGCATAAGGATCTGTAAAATCGAGAGGGGCATACACAAATTGGCCGTTATCCTCAAAAGGTAAACGGCTCTCCCCTTTACCGGTAGCGATCACTGAATAGTTTTCCTGCAATAGTTTTTTTACCAGGTAATGCCCCAGAAAACCATTAGCTCCTGTTATCAATACATTCATGATGAAATTCTTGCTTTAATCTGCAATGGCTTGTTACTGTTGATGGCGCTTTTTGTTCAGGTACTCCTGCTTTTGTTTCCTTGCTTCCTGCTCGCGGTCGCTGACAGGCAAAGGGTTTGCCTTAGAACCAACAGTATTGGATGATCTCCTGGCTGATTTGCCCGGATCAGAAGAAACGTTGGGTTCTATAAATGGCATTCCGAGGTTATGCATCACAAAGCTCCAAGTGTCTGCCGCTTCATCTATTGCTTTACCTGTTGGCTTACCTGCACCATGACCCGCATCTGTATCGATACGGATAAGAACAGGATTATCTCCTTTATTGTACTCCTGCAGGCGCGCTGCAAACTTGAATGAATGAGCCGGTACTACACGATCGTCATGATCAGCCGTAGTAACCAACGTAGCCGGATATTTCACTCCCGGCTTAAGGTTATGATAGGGAGAATATTTATACAGGTATGGGAACTGGCTGGCTGAATCAGCGCTGCCATACTCCACTACCCAGCCCCAGCCTACAGTAAACTTATGAAAACGCAGCATGTCCAGTACCCCTACAGCAGGCAGTGCCACTTTCATCAATTCAGGCCGCTGTGTCATTACTGCTCCTACCAGCAACCCACCATTGCTGCCTCCACGCATGGCGATCTTTGAAGGGTTGGTATAACCCGCATTGATCAGGTGCTCTGCAGCACCAATAAAATCATCAAATACATTTTGTTTTTTATCCAGCATCCCTGCTTTATGCCATTCCTCACCATACTCGCTACCGCCACGCAGGTTCACGACAGCATAAATGCCACCCTGCTCAATGAAGAAAGCATTGCTGATACTGAAGCCAGGTGTAACAGGCACGTTAAAACCACCATAACCATAGAGCAGCACAGGGTTCTTTCCATCTTTCTTCAACCCTTTTTTATAAGTAAGGAAGATGGGCACTTTTGTTTTTTCATCCGTTTTAAAAAAGACCTGCTCTGTTACAAAATCATTGGTGTTCATATTCACTTTTGTATCGCGAAACAGGGCAGACTTTCCTAAGTTAATGTCATACTGGTAAATTGCCGGAGGTGTTGCAAAGGAACTGTAGCTGTAAAAGAAATCCTTGTCCTGCTTTTCACCACCAAATCCACCGGCAGTGCCGATACCAGGCAAAGCAATTTCTCTTACCTTCTTCCCATCGTATGAATGCTGATACACCCGCGTGGAAGCATCTTTTAAATACTGGGTAAATAAAAAGCCGCCACCTGTGCCAACAGACTGCAGTGCTTCCGGTTTTTCAGGAATGATGGTTTGCCAGTTCGCTTTTGCCGGTTTTTTGGGGTCGATCAATACTACTTGAAAATTCGGCGCACCGTCATTCGTTCTCACCAATAATTTGTCTCCATCGTTGTCTATTACTTCCGCATCGGTACTGAATCCCTGTATTAACAGCTTGAAGTTTTTTTGTGCAGGGTCTTTCAGATCACGGTACCATATTTCGGACCCGCTGGTCCCTTCTGCTACATACACCAGCAGGAAGCGTTCGTCTTCCGTAAGCGCAGCGCTGTGATAACGCAAAGGATGTTCTTTGTCTTCAAATATTAATTCATCCTGCGCCTGGCTGGTACCCAGTTTGTGATAAAACACTTTATGGAACTGGTTTTGTTTGCTCAGCCTGGTTTCCTGGTTGGGCTTATCATAACCGCTGTAATAAAATCCATCTTCACCGTTCCAGCTAAACCCGCTGAATTTTACCCATTGGATAGTGTCTTTCAACAACTTCCTGGTAGATGTTTCCATCACGTACACTTCCTGCCAGTCGCTGCCGGCTACTGCAATCGAATAGGCAAAATAGTTGCCTGATTTGCTGAAGCTGAATCCGCCAAGTGCAGCAATACCTTCTTTGTTGAGCGTATTGGGGTTCAGGAATTCTTCTTCCTTGCCTTTTATACCCAACTGGCGATAAAGAATGGCCTGGTTTTGCAATCCATCATTCTTAAAAAAATAGAAGTAACCGGCTTTTTTAAAGGGCGATGAGTATTTGGGGTAATCCCATAGTTTCTCCAGTCTTTTTTTCACCCGGTCGCGGATAGGAATGGTAGCGAGATAGTCAAACGTAACTTTATTTTCTTCTTTCACCCAGTTTTTGGTTGTTTCAGCATTATCATCTTCCAGCCAGCGGTAAGGATCTTCCACTTTTGTTCCATGATAATCATCCACTACAGGGATTTTCTTTGTTTCAGGGTATTTCAATTGTGCCATTGCCAGTAAAGGACCAGTTATAGTTAGTATCAGAAAGATTTTTTTCATCCAGCTCGCTTAACTGCTTAAAGATAAAAGAAAACATGAGCAACTCCTTCATACACTAACGCTTATTCGTATTAAGCTATCATGTCAGGCATACACACAATGGGAACAAAACCTTATTTTTGATGCGCTGGGAATTGTTCCGGAATTGAACAATCAGCAGGCATTACTTTAAAAAAAGCTATTTAAGACTCAATGACACAAAAAGTTACCAAGATTGGGGTATTGACATCGGGAGGAGATTCACCAGGTATGAACGCAGCAATCAGGGCAGTAGTACGGACTGGTCTTTACCACGGATTGGAGGTATTCGGCATTATGCGCGGATACCAGGGTATGTATGAAGATGATATCATGAAAATGGAGTCACGTTCAGTGGCTAATATCATACAGCGGGGAGGAACGATCTTAAAAACCGCCCGTTCCAAAGAATTTTTTGAATATGAAGGCCGCAAAAAAGCCTATGCCAATCTTCAGAAAAGAGGAATTGACGGGCTGGTCATTATCGGTGGCGACGGAAGTTTCCGCGGCGCCCAGAAATTCAGCAATGAGTTCGAGATCCCCTGTGTGGGATTGCCTGGCACGATTGATAAAGACATGGCTGGTACGGATGTGACCATTGGTTTTGATACCGCTGTGAACACAGCCGTTCAGGCAATTGACAAGATCCGCGACACCATGGATGCGCATGACCGTGTATTCATCGTGGAAGTGATGGGCCGTGATGCAGGTTATATTGCCCTGCACAGCGGTATCGCTACCGGTGCGGAAAATATATTGATCCCGGAAACCAAAACAGATATTGAAGCCATCATTGAAGGCCTTACAGAAAAGGAGAAAAGAAAAAAACTGGTCAACCTGATCGTAGTAGCAGAAGGAGAAGAATTTGGTGGCGGTAATGAACTGGCTAAAGTGATACGCCAGCGCATGCCTGCAGCCGATATCCGCGTTACCGTGTTGGGCCATATCCAGCGCGGCGGTTCACCCACCTGCGAAGACCGTGTAGTAGCAAGCCATATGGGTTACTACGCTGTGGAAAGCCTTTTACTGGGAAGAAAGAACGTGATGGTAGGCGTTATCAACAACAAAATACATTATACACCGCTTGATAAAGCCGTTAAGGAAAAACACAAGATCGGCAGTGAATGGATGAAGATCCAGAAAATACTGGCTTCCTGATCCTACACCGCAAACCACTACTCATAACCAAGAACAAAGCAGCATACAATGGCTAAAAACGCAGAAAAGTATTTTCATTCGCAAATGGACAAAGACGCAGGACTGGCGCACACCTTTCATCGCACGAAGATCGTAGCCACTGTAGGGCCAGCCTGTGACACTTACGATAAATTACTGGAATTGGTAAAAGCCGGGGTGAATGTGTTCCGGTTGAATTTTTCCCATGGCACGCATGAAAACAAAGCAGAGATCATTTCGCATATCCGTAAGATCAATAAAACAGAGCCTTATAATATTTCCATCTTAGGCGATCTGCAAGGACCGAAATTGAGAGTTGGCGAAATTGAGAACGGCTCGTTGAAAATTGAACCAGGTGATATACTCACGTTTACTTCCAAGGAAAAAGTGGTAGGCACCAAAGAAAAGATCTATATCTCCTACCCCAACCTGCACAATGATGTGAAAGTGGGCGAAAAGATCATGATCGATGATGGCAAACTGGAAGTGGTGGTAACAGACATCACTGCGGATGGGGATGTAAAAGTGCGGGTGACTTATGGAGGCATGCTGCTCCCGAAAAAAGGAGTGAACCTGCCAGATACCGCTATTTCCCTGCCGGCAATGACGGAAAAAGATATTGAAGACTTTGCGTTTATCATAAAGCACGAACTGGATTGGGTGGCCCTTTCATTTGTGCGCAAAGCAGAAGATATTGTCGATCTTAAAAGAAGGGTGAAAGAATTTAACAGCCCTATCAAAGTGATGGCAAAGATCGAAATGCCATCAGCCCTGGCCGATCTCCGCAATATCATTATCGAATCGGATGCCGTGATGGTAGCCCGTGGTGACCTGGGAGTGGAATTGCCGGTGGAAAAAGTACCCATGGCGCAGCGCGACATCATCCGCAAATGTATCCACCGTGGCAAACCGGTGGTGGTGGCTACGCAGATGATGGAAAGCATGATCGACCGCGTAAAACCCAACCGTAGCGAGATCACGGATGTGGCCAATGCAGTGCTGGAAGGAGCAGATGCCGTGATGCTG
Source organism: Sphingobacteriales bacterium 44-61 (assembly GCA_001898405.1). GTDB lineage: Bacteria > Bacteroidota > Bacteroidia > Chitinophagales > Chitinophagaceae > Terrimonas_A. The sequence continues at coordinate 414,894 of MKTW01000010.1, read as the reverse complement.
AGCGGAGAAACCGCGACTGGCAATCACCCGCCATTGGTGGTGCAAACCATGCGCAAGATCATCCTGGAAGTAGAACATACAGAATATCGTTATGACCGTGAAGAAGACCTGCGGGCGCTTGCCCACTCCCCTTCTTTCCTGAGCGATGCCATCTGCTATAATGCCTGTAAGATCGCCAGCGATATTGCTGCCAATGCTTTGGTGGGAATGACACAGAGCGGTTATACCGGTTTTATGCTGAGCAGTTACCGTCCGAAGTCCCCGCTTTATATATTTACCAAGAAAAAATCGCTGGTGAATCAATTGAGTTTGAGTTGGGGGGTAAGAGCGTTTTATTATGATGAAGAAGAAAGCCTGGATGATATCATCTTTGACCAGATAACGATTTTGAAGGAAAGGGGATTTGTGAAATCGGGAGATACGATCGTGAGTACAGGCAGTACGCCGGTGGCGCAGCACTTACCGACGAATGTGTTGAAGATTACAAAGATTGATTAAGTAGTTAAGAAGAAAATAAAAAAAGAGAGCGCTGAATCAATGCTCTCTTTTTTTTTATGATCAAAGAGGAAAAAACATTTATTAAATGTTTTATTCCCCATGATTAGCAAAAGAGGTATTGTTCTTTTGCTGAATGGAAGAGAAGAGATATGAATATAGAAGAGGTAAGGACGTATTTAATTATGAATTTGAAAGTGAGGGGCCAAAAGGACTTGTAAGAAAAGGCATCCGATTTAATCTGATGGCGGGGCTGCCTTTCAAGGTCTATAACGTTGGCTTTGGAGACTGGGATACTGAATGTAATGACCTGAATGATTCCGTTATAACTAATAATGCTGATAAACAGGAAGTCCTTTCAACCGTAGCAGTCGCAATATTAGAGTTCATACAAGCACACCCTGATGCTTTCATTTATGCAGAAGGCAATACTCCTCCCAGGACCCGCCTGTACCAAATGGCTATTTCTTCTTCTTATGCTGACATTAGCAAATTGTTTGTCATAATAGGAAGAAACAAAGGGCGATGGTTTCCTTTCAGCAAAGGAGTTAACTATGACGCATTTCTGGCATGGAAAAAATAATTTTGTACATTTAATCATACAGTTTGTTATGAACAAAAGAAACAACAAAAAAGGCTTTTTAGGCGGGTACCGATATTCGTTCAGGGAAGTTGACAGCGAAAGTGAACTGGGGAAGAAAATGGCTGAATCCGTCTATTTCAAAGAAAAAACTGAAAGAGCAAAAGAATCCCTGAGAAAATGGCCTATCCCCGAGGATATGATCCGGGAAATGATCCAGTCCGGTAAAAGGAAACACTGATTTTTCTTCCATAAGGATTCTTTCAATAGATCCTAGAGAAAAGTCTAAGAGGTTTTGTGAACTATCAGATAGTTCACAAAACCTCTTAGACTTTTCTCTAAAACTAACGACGATAGTCGCAGTTTACAATCTCTTAATCTTTATATTCCTGAACCACACATTATTTCCATGGTCCTGTAAACCGATCTTTCCCTTCTTAAACTTACCAAAATCAGGCATGTTCTTAAACTTACTACCCGCAATCAATTTTCTCCAGTTATCATCCCACATGGTAGTAGATACCACATTCACACCATTCAGATACAGATCAAGTTTACCATTCAGGCTTTTGATCTCAACATGATTCCATTCCAGCGCCGGTTTCACAGGCTCGGAAGACGAAGAGATGAGGTCATATAAGTCACCCGCACGGTGCTTCGCGATCTTGGCATCCGGATGCTTTGCATTGTCCAGCACCTGCATTTCAGGACCGGTATGCCAGCAATACTCATACTTTGACGTGTCTTCCACGATATAGATGATGATACCACTATTGCCCGCTGTATCGATCTTCCAATCCATCTTCAGATCGAAATTGTCATATGCTGAATCACTAACAATATCTCCCCCATCCTCAATCTGCCAATCCTTTTTCTTTGATGCATCAAGATGAAGTGAACCATCATCTACTTTCCAGGCAGACCCGATCCTTGGAGCCTCCCCATACTTGTGCCATCCTTTGGTTGTAGAACCATCAAACAATAATTCCCAGCCATCTTTTTTTTCTTCTTCTGTCAATGTGTTCGCAGCATTCAGATTTGCAGTATTTGCACTATCTGCTGGTGTATTCGTGCCATTCGCACCATTCGAATCATTCGCGTTATTACAGGCAAATAATAAAACCATTGACGAAGCAATCAGTGTTGTTTTCAACATGGAATAACTATTTTTTTAATAAAAGAATATATTTTACCATCGCCTCTGCATCGTCCTGGGAAATGGCCGGATGTGGTATCATCGGCACCTGTCCCCAAACACCACTGCCACCCTTAATGATCTTGCCTGCCAGCTCGGGAATAACACCGGGAGCCTGGGATGCATATTTCTCCGCTACCTGGCGGTAAGTGGGACCTGTGTAGGCTTCATCTACTTTATGGCAGGTAAAGCAATCGCTTTGTGCAACCAGTTCCAACCCTTTCTTATAATCAGGATTGGCCGTGATATCGGTTGATTCCGCAGGCTCTTTTGTCGCTTCCGGTTTTGCCTCAGTACCGGTACTTTCTTTACTACCCTGATCACCACTACCCCCGCAAGCCGTCAGCATTGCCAGAACAGCGGCCGCCATGATAATTTTTCTCATTTCTGTTTGTTTTATTTTTATATCATTATGTGGATACGCGATAAAATTAACTCAATCCAAGTACTTTCCTGTTAAAAGCCTCATCTGTTTTCACTCCTGCAAAATCATCAAATGCTTTTTCCGTTACCCGGATGATATTTTTCTGGATAAAGATAGCACCTTCGCGGGCTCCATCTTCCGGATGTTTGAGGCAACACTCCCACTCCATCACCGCCCAGCCTTTGAAGTCGTACTCTGTAAGTTTGCTGAACACCCGTTTGAAATCCACCTGCCCATCACCTGGTGAACGGTAACGGCCGGCCCTTTTCAGCCAGCTTTGATAACCACCAAATGTGCCCTGCTTGCCGGTAGAATGGAATTCGGCATCCTTCACATGAAAAGCCTTGATCCGCTCGTGATAGAAATCTATATACTCGATATAATCCAGTTGCTGCAGCACAAAATGAGACGGATCATACAATAAGCAGGCCCGGGGATGATTATTCACTTCTTCCAGGAACATCTCATAGGTGACCCCGTCAAACAGATCTTCGCCAGGATGTATTTCATAACACACATCCACTCCGCATTCATCAAAATAATTCAGGATCGGCGTCCAGCGGCGGCCCAGTTCCTTAAATCCTTCTTCCACCAGTCCCGCAGGTCTTTGTGGCCAGGGATGGAAAGTGTGCCAAAGCAGGGAGCCACTGAAAGTAGGATGTGCATTCAATCCCATATTCTGCGAAGCTTTGGCGCCGTATTTCAATTGCTGTACCGCCCATTCCTGCCGCGCTTTAGGGTTCTTCTTCACCGCATCAGGTGCAAATGCATCAAACAGATCATCGTAAGCCGGATGCACGGCCACCAGTTGTCCCTGCAGATGAGTGGAAAGTTCGGTCACTTCCAGCCCGCATTCATTCACGATACCTTTTATTTCCTCTGCGTACGTTTTGCTTTCTGCTGCTTTCTTCAGATCAATACAGCGCGCATCCCAGGTCGGTATCTGTGCTCCTTTAAAGCCAAGACTTTCTGCCCAGGTGCAAATAGACCGGAGATCATTAAAAGGCGGCGCATCGCCGAGAAATTGTGCCAGGAATATGCCTGGGCCCTGTATGGTTGTCATATAATATAAAATAGGTTGTTATTTGTTCATTGACCGTTAACCGGCTTCTCATTTTGATTACCCTATGTAAGGCATCTTATTGTGAAAAGATCTTTAAAGGGAACTTCTTTCGTATCTGAGCCCGGCCAACGATGCCTCACATTCCGAAATCAATCCACTTCTCCGTGCTCTTTCCACTGGCAATTACTTTTTCCACGAAGTTCATCCCTCTTACACCATCATCCGCTCCCGGAAAATCAAGCCATTCCGGTTCAGGTGTTTCCCCTGCCAGTTTTGCTTTCACGCAAAGTGCAAAATTGCGGTATAAATTGGCAAATGCTTCGAGGTATCCTTCCGGGTGACCTGGCGGCACACGGGTATTGTGGCGTGAATAACTGCTGGTATAAGCTGCTCCTGTCCTGTATATTTCAATGGGTTTATCCGGTTGTCTTACGATCAGGCTATTGTTATCTTCCTGCTTCCATTCCAGGCCGCCCTTTTCACCATACACTCTTATTTTTACATTATTCTCTTCACCGGCAGCGATCTGTGTAGCCATCAATACACCGCTTGCGCCGTTATTGAATTTGAGCAGCACAGCGCCGTCATCATCGAGCTTTCTTCCTTCTACCACGATATTGATATCTGCACAAAGTTTGGTTACTTCCAGGCCACTTATATATTCAGCAAGATTGAATGCATGCGTGCCGATATCTCCCATTGATCCTGCAATACCGCTCTGGCTGGGATCTGTACGCCATGATGCCTGTTTATTATTGGCTCCTTCCAGGAAAGTACTAAGCCAGCCCTGCGGATATTCCACATACACTTTCCGGATCTTTCCGAACTTGCCGCTCAGCACCTGCTGCCTTGCTTCTTTTACCATCGGATAGCCGGTGTAGGTATGTGTGAGGCAGAGAAACAGACCGCTCTTCCTGGCAATTTCCTGTAGTTGTTTTCCTTCTTTCAGATCAAAGGTCAGGGGCTTGTCGAGCACCACATGAAAGCCATTTTCAAGGGCCAGTTTGGCTGGTTCAAAATGAACATGATTGGGTGTAACGATGCTTACGAAATCCATCTGCTGGTCGGGCGGCAAGGCTTTTTCAGCCCTTATCATTTCTTTATATGATCCATAAACCCGCTGTGGTGGCAGGTTTAAGAGCTCGCCGGCCTGTTTTGATTTTTCCGGATCGCTGCTGAAAGCGCCGCAAACCAGTTCAATCTGTCCATCCATATTAGCTGCAATACGGTGAACGGCGCCAATGAATGCACCGGGTCCGCCACCGATCATACCCATTCTTAATTTTCGATTCAGCATGTCAAAATTTGTTAATAGCTCTGTGAATTAAAATTATGTCACTCAAATGTAAAGTGTGTTTAAAAATAGTACATTTAGCTTTTGTAGGAATATTAAATTGCTAAAACCGAAAGGCTCTATATGAAACCAACCACACGTGTTCAGCTTTCCCTGATGATGTTTCTTGAATTCTTTATCTGGGGAGGATGGTTTGTTACACTTGGCACTTTTTTGAATGCGAATCTTCATGCCACCGGGGGTCAAAGCGCCAGCGTATTTTCCACACAATCATGGGGAGCGATTATCGCCCCGTTCATTATTGGTCTTATTGCAGATCGCTATATCAATGCAGAAAAGATATTAGGAGCATTGCATATCATCGGTGCTATATTGATGTACCAGATGTATAAGGCAGATTCTGTATCCGTGTTTTATCCTTTTGTATTAACCTATATGATATTGTACATGCCCACGATCGCTTTGGTCAATTCAGTATCATTCAACCAGATGAAAGACCCTGAAAAAGAATTCTCGCTTATCAGGGTATTCGGAACAATCGGCTGGATCGTGGCCGGCTTACTTATCAGTTTCTTATTCCATTGGGATTCTGCTGAAAACACAGCCAATGGATTATTGAAAAATACTTTCTTAATGTCTTCCATTGCTTCTCTCGTGCTGGGTCTGTTCAGCTTTACCCTTCCCAAGACACCACCCAAAGGCGCAGATGAAAAAGTGTCCTTCAGCAAGATCATTGGCCTGGATGCATTGAAATTATTAAACGACAAAAATTTTGCGATCTTCTTCGTTTCATCCATTTTGATATGCATACCGCTGGCATTCTATTATCAAAATGCACATGCTTTCCTAACTAATGTGGGTATGGATAATCCAACAGGCAAAATGACGATCGGTCAGGCATCTGAAGTGTTATTCCTGTTATTGCTGCCGGTGTTCTTTAAAAAATTCGGGTTCAAAAAAACTATCCTTGTTGGCATGCTGGCCTGGGCAGTTCGTTATGCATTGTTTGCGTATGGCAATGCCGGTGAGCTCAGTTTTATGCTTCTCATCGGAATAGCTCTTCACGGCATTTGTTATGATTTCTTTTTTGTGTCCGGTTATATTTATACCGACTCAAAAGCCGGAGAAAAATATAAAAGTGCTGCCCAGGGGCTTATTACCCTTGCCACTTATGGCGTGGGCATGCTCATCGGGTTCGAGATCGCAGGCATGATCACCGATAAATACAAACTTGCAGAAAACGCATATAATTATAAAATGATCTGGCTGATACCTTCTGCAATTGCTGCTATTGTATTCCTCTTGTTTGCAACATTTTTTAAACAAGAAAAAGAAACCAAAGCAACAGTTTAACCCTTTCCATCATCCAGTAATTAAACATGGAAAACAATTCATCCCGAAGGAAAATGCTGAAACAGATGGCCGCAGCCTCACTGGCAGTTACAGCCCTGTCTCCGCTAGATGCATTAGCTTTACCTGATATGGAAGGAAACACCAAACTCAAAGGCAATATCAATCACTCCGTTTGCCAGTGGACTTACAGTTATCTTCCCCTGGAAGATCTTTGCATAGCGGTAAAAAACCTTGGTCTGAAAGCCATCGATCTCTGTGCGCCGAAAGACTGGCCTACCCTGCAAAAGCACGGCATCTACTGCTCCATGTGCTATACTGCGGGAAAGATCAGTCTTACAGAAGGTTGGAACCATACAGAATTCCATCCTCAACTGATCAAAGACTTTACAGAAGCCATTCCCCTGGTAGCTCAGGCCGGTTACAAAAACCTGATCTGCTTCAGCGGCAACCGCAAAGGCATGGATGATGAAACAGGAATGAAGAATTGTGTAACCGGGTTAAAACAGATCATGGGGCTGGCCGAAAAGCATGGCGTGATCATCCAGATGGAACTCTTCAACAGCAAAGTGGACCACAAAGATTATATGGCCGATAAAAGCGCCTGGGGTGTGGAGCTGTGCAAACGTCTCGGCTCCCCTAATTTCAAATTGCTGTATGATATTTACCATATGCAGATCAACGAAGGGGATGTGATCCGCACCATTACTGATAACCATATTTATTTTGGCCATTATCATACAGCAGGCGTGCCTGGCCGTCATGAAATTGATGAAACACAGGAACTCTATTACCCTGCGATCATGAAAGCCATCCTCGCTACAGGGTACACCGGTTTTGTGGCACAGGAATTTATTACCACAGCCAAAACGGATAAAGACAAACTGGCGGCTTTGAAAAAAGCCATTAAAATCTGTGACGTTTAATCTTTTCAAATTATAAACAGCAAACAATAAACTTTCTCTATGGCAGATAATACTTATGATGCAATCGTAGTCGGCTCAGGGATCAGCGGAGGCTGGGCTGCAAAAGAACTGACGGAAAAAGGATTGAAAGTGCTGATGCTGGAGCGTGGCCGTAACATTGAACATGTAAAAGGCTATGTGAACGCCAATAAAGACACCTGGGAATTTCCCCATCGTGGCAGCAAGCCTACACAGCAGATGCTGAAGGATTATCCCGTATTAAAAAGGGACTACCCGCTCAATGAAACTGTACTGGACTATTGGGTAAAAGATAAGGAATGCCCTTATGTGGAAACCAAACCCTTTGCCTGGTTCCGCGGCTATCATGTTGGCGGACGTTCACTTACCTGGGGAAGACAAAGCTATCGCTGGAATAAATGGGATTTTGAAGCGAATGGAAAAGAAGGTATCGGCGTTGACTGGCCCATCCGTTATGAAGATCTCGCTCCCTGGTACAGCTATGCCGAAAAATTTGCCGGCATACAGGGCAGTAAAGAAGGATTGGATGTGTTGCCTGATGGAGAATTTCTTCCTGCCATGGAAATGAATATCGTGGAAAAAGACGTGGCTGCCCGTATCAAAGAACATTATAAAGGTCAACGGCATATGTTCATCGGCCGCTCTGCCAATATCACTGAGCCAAAGCCTGAACAAAACCGTACTAATTGCCAGTACCGCAACAGGTGCTGGAGAGGCTGCCCCTATGGTGCTTACTTCAGTACGCAATCTGCTACCCTGCCTGCAGCCATGGCAACCGGTAATCTTACACTGCGCCCCTTCTCTATCGTAACCAAAGTGATCTATGATAAGAACACTAAAAAGGCGACAGGCGTTGAAGTGCTGGATGCAGAAACCAACAAGACTTACGAATACAAAGCCAAAATAATCTTCCTGAATGCATCCGCTTTCAATTCCGCCTGGGTGCTGATGAACTCCGCTACAGATATCTGGCCTGAAGGGTTAGGCAGCAGCAGCGGCGAACTGGGGCATAATGTAATGGACCATCATTTCCGTTGCGGCGCCAGTGGAAGAGTGGATGGCTACGACGACAAATATATTTTCGGTTACCGGCCCACAGGCATTTATATCCCCCGCTTCCGGAACGTCTATAGCGACAAGCGCGATTATGTACGTGGATTTGGTTACCAGGGCGGTGCCGGCCGCAGCGGCTGGGGCAGTAAAGTAGCCGAACTTACAATCGGTGGCGATTTCAAAGACGCTCTCGGCGAACCCGGTAACTGGAGCATGGGTATGACCGCTTTTGGGGAAATGCTTCCTTATCATGATAACAAAATTTCGCTGGATAAAAATGTAAAAGACAAATGGGGTCTTCCTGTATTGAACATGGATGTGGAGATCAAAGAGAATGAATTGAAAATGCGGAAAGACATGATCGCTGATGCCAAGGAAATGCTGGAAGCAGCCGGTGTAAAAGATGTATACACCTACGATTCAGAATACCAGGTAGGCATGGGCATCCATGAAATGGGCACTGCACGCATGGGCCGCGATCCAAAAACTTCTGTGCTTAATAGTCATAACCAGGTATGGGATGCGCCGAATGTGTTTGTGACTGACGGAGCTTGTATGACATCCGCTTCCTGTGTAAACCCTTCACTGACCTATATGGCGCTCACAGCAAGGGCAGCAGATTATGCTGTAAGCGAACTGAAGAAAGGAAACATTTAACCACAAAAACGACAAACTTCTTATATGGAACGCAGAGAACTTTTAAAACTGATTGCTCTTGCCACCGGCTCCGCACTGATCGGCGGAGAAATGTTCCTTACTGGTTGTAAGAATGGACCCAAACTGGGAGGGGCCGCTTTTACCGAAAGCGATATCGCCTTCCTCGATGAAGTGGGTGAAACGATTTTACCCAAAACCCAGACACCAGGCGCCAGGGAAACAGAGATAGGAAAGTTCATGAAAGTGATGGTAGACGATTGCTATGACGAAGATGATCAGAAAACATTCCATGAAGGCATCGCCAAACTGGATGAAGCCTGCGAAGCAATGCATAAAACCAGCTTTATGAAAGCCACACCTGAGCAACGCCTTCAGTTGTTGCAAAGCCTCGATACGGAAGCTAAAGAGTACCAGAAGAAGAAAGGAGAGTTTGACAAAGCCCAGAACGAAAAGGAAAAAGAAGAAAAAACCAAGGGCAATACAGCTTTCAAAAAGGAAAGAATGGAGCCCCATTATTTTACTATGATGAAACAGCTTACTATCACAGGCTATTTCACTTCCAAACCCGGCGCTACAAAAGCATTGCGTTATATGCCGGTTCCCGGAAAGTATGACGGTAATTTCCCTTATAAAAAAGGAGATAAAGCCTGGGCAAGCTGATAAAACTCAATATTCAAAAATCTTTACCAATGAATCATAAACGCAGAGATTTCTTACGATTAAGTGGCAATTTAGCTTTGGGCCTGGCTATCGCTCCTACGGCCTGCAAACTCATGTCGAAAGAAGAGGAAGAAACGGCAAAAGCATTAAGCAAATTCGGTCTGCAATTATATACGTTGCGGGATGATCTGCCTAAAGACCCACAAGGCATCCTGAAACAGGTAGCTTCTTTTGGCTATAAGCAAATAGAAGGGTACGAAGGGCCGCAGGGCCTGTTCTGGAGCATGACCAACACGGATTTCAAAAAGTACATGGACGATCTGGGTATGGAATTCATCTCCAGCCATTGCGATATCAATAAAGACTTTGAAAAAAAGGCAGCAGAAGCAGCCGCTATCGGTATGAAATACCTGATCTGCCCTTACAAAGGAGCGCAAAAATCACTGGACGATTACAAGAAGATCGCCGATGAGTTCAATGCAAAAGGAGAGATCTGCAAAAAGAACGGTATCCGCTTTGCCTACCATAATCATGACTATACCTTCAAACAGCAGGAAGGTCAGTTTCCGCAAGACGTATTGATGAAAGGCACCGACCCAGCCCTGGTCGATTTTGAAATGGATATTTACTGGGTGGTCGCAGCCGGCCAGGACCCGGAAGAATGGTTAAAGAAATATAAGGACCGTTTCCGCGCCTGCCATGTAAAAGACCGCACAAAGAATGCTACTGAAGCGGCAGATACCTGCACGCTGGGTATGGGCAGCATCGACTTTGCTAAAATATTGAAGACGGCAAAGAAAACAGGTATGCAATATTATATTGTAGAGCAGGAGAAATATGCCGGCACTACTCCACTCGAAGCCACAAAGGATGATGCAGAGTATATGAAGAAACTGAAATTCTGATCTTCTATCTATTTAAAATAAAGCCCTTCATGGTAGCATGAAGGGCTTTATTTTGCAAGCACTTCTTTGTACCAATCGGCAAACATCTTCCCTACTGTTTGATAATTATATTTTGCCGCACACCCTTTGGCTATTTCATCCCGTTTGAATACCGATCTGTTTGTTGCCAGCCATTCGAGGCGCCCAGCCAGTGCCTGGGGATCTTCAGCTTTAGCAAATAAACCATCCCGGCCATTTTCAATGTTTTCATGCAATACAGCTATATCGCTGGCTATTACCGGTGTGCCGCAGGCAAGCGCTTCAATGATCACGCATCCAAATGTTTCAAAACGGGAATAGATGATCAGGCCATCGGCCTGGGAGAAATAAGAAGCCAGTTCCTCTTGGCTTTTTTCATTATGAAAAACAACTTCGTTGCTGATGCCAAGCGTTGCAATCAGGTCCCTGTATTCAGGTTTTACGAGGCCAAAAACATCCAAATGAAATAAAATGCTTCTTTGCTTCAGCAGGGCCAATGCCAGTAAAATATCTTTTGTATTCTTCTGATAATCGAGCAGGCTTGTAATATGCACAAGTTTCAGCACGCTATCAGGCGATTTATTTACCGGGAAAAAAATAGCGGTATTAACAACATTCGGTATCAGCGTTATTCTCAAATCACTATTAGTTAATTGCTGTATTGCTTTTCCAAGAGAGGTAGACACAGCATGTATGCCTGAAGCACCACGGATAAGCGACCGCCAGCCGGTTTTGAACAATGAAGGCAATGTATTGAAATGAGGTTGGCCCTCCGGCAAAAAACCAGTCCATTGTTCAGAAACAACATAGGGCACGCTTAACTTTCTGACCCAGGTGCCGATAGCTCCCGCCCGCATGCCGATATAAAAGTGTATAAGGTCAGGCTTGCCATTTTCTGCGAAATACTTCTTCAGTTCTTTTTTCAGCAGGGATTCATATTTCAGGTAAGAAAATATTTTGCCCACAAGCGGAACTGACGCTAACCGTGAGTAATAATATACTTTTCTTTCGCTTAATGCTCCCTGTTTGGCATTCTCTATTCTTATATCCCTGGTGGCAATCCCACCTGCATCTCTTGTAACGAATAATACAGTTATGGTATGATAAAGGCTGGCCGCCTGTGCATGCCGTTGCACAAAATCACCGGAGTACGGTTCAGTTTGATTGGGATACCATCCCGCTATCCATAATACATTCATGTACGTCCGGTATATTTCCTTAAATAATGTGTTACGGCGTTCCAGTCATCCCTGTTTATTATGACCACTGATAAAACCGGCAATTTTTTATAAGAGGCAAACCGGTAAAGATGATGGATGCCCGCCGCGGTATAAGCAAGGCTGCTGGCGATCGCTGCTCCTTTTATACCAAAGTGCGGGATCAGCAGGAAATCACCAATAAGTACCAGTGATAAACAGAGTACAGAACCAGCGAGATTGATTTTCAGCAGCCCCTTGCCGGCAAAATAAGCTGCAAAAATGATATTGAAACAGAAAAACAGCAGACCGGGAAGCAGGTAAATAAATGGAATGACACTTTCACTGAACGCTTTACCTGCCATCATCGGAATGATCCAGCCGGCCAGCAGGGCGGCCAGTGCTGCAGCGATTAAAAAAAAGACATTGGCCACGCGGATAAGTTTCAGCCAAATGGTTTCCTCTTCCTCAGTTTTATCAGCAGCGATCCGGGGAAAGAGTATCCCTGCCATTAACAGTGGCAATATCCACAACACCTGTCCCAATTTTACTGCTAAGGAATAAATCCCCAATTGTTCCTTTCCATGAAAATAATCAACAAACCAGTAGTCTACCCTGTAAGCAAGGAACTGGATTATGTTGGTGATCAGCACAATGATCGAGTAAGAGAAAAAGACCTTCCAGTTACTCTTCTCAATTCTTCCAAAACTCAGCGGCTGTTTCGTTTTTTGATGAAATGCCAGTACCATGTAAGCAGCCTGCAACACCGAAGCCAGGATGAAAATCTTCAGATACAAAGCATCGTTCCCGGACGGATAAAAAAAGTAACAGTAAAAAAATACCAGTAAGGACAGCAGGCTTGCCAGGAAGATGATCCTGTTAACCATAGTATACAAATGCGCTGCATTAAAAAAAGCCTGGTATTTGTCAATGATCACAATGCTGACGAAATACAACAATCCCCACAGCAATGAATTATCTTCATTCCATTCGCCTAAAAAATACTGGCCGCTGAATGCATGATAGATACCTTCAGCCAGCACGATCATCGCTATTTGAAACAGTATCACCAGGTAAGCGATACTGAAAAGCGACGATTTCCGTTGAATGCCTGAAGCGTAATGATACGTGATGCCTGATTCAGCACCAAGGCAGGTCAGCAAATTGAATATGGCTGCATTTGCAACAAGCAGGGAAAGGACCCCATACCCCCCGGTCCCCATGAGACGGGTAAGTAAAAAAGTGATCAGTACAGTGCATGCGATGTTCAACGATCGGAAAATGATGTTTCCGGCGAGCAGATCACCCAATCCTTTTGTTTTCATCGCCATGCGATCATTGTTATGCAGTTGGCTGTATCAACAACAGCTTATTTCAATGCCTTGATGATTTCGATAAAGTCTGCTGCCACCAATGATGCTCCTCCAACAAGCCCTCCGTCTACGTCAGGGCAACTGAACAATTCCTTTGCATTATTGGCTTTAACGCTTCCGCCATAAAGAATGGAAATTTGTGCTGCTATATCCTTTCCATACTGCGCAGCCAGTGCAGAACGCAGATAAGCGTGCATTTCCTGGGCCTGCTCTGTGGTAGCAGTCTTGCCTGTACCGATCGCCCAGATTGGTTCATACGCGATCACGATATCTTTTATTTTTTCAGCAGGAAGATGGTACAATGATTCTTTCAATTGTATTGCCACAAATTCATTTTGCGTTCCCTTCTCGCGAATGGACAATGGCTCTCCGCAGCAAAAGATCGGAGTGATAAAATTTTCCAGGCAGAGGTTCAGTTTATCCGCCAGCACTGCGTTGGATTCATTGAAATATTCACGACGCTCGCTATGACCGATGACGCAATAAGGCACACCAATAGAATGAAGCATTTCGGCAGACACTTCACCGGTATAAGCACCTGATTTTTTATGATAACAGTTTTGAGCAGCTGTATAATAGTTCTTCTCTTCCGCCACTTCACTTCTTGTCATCAGAAGATAAGGATAAGGCACTGCAAAAATCACTTCCTGGTGATCTGCCAACGCGATCTTGGCCGTAAGAATATCATCCAGTAATTTTTCTCCTTGCTGAAAACTCAGGTTCATCTTCCAGTTAGCTGCAGCGATCTGCTTTCTCATACGCATTGAATTAATTAAAAGGTTATTGGTTAAAAATGTTCAAAGATATATTTCAGGATACTTTTCTCATTATCGGAAATAGTATGTCCTTTCAGTTTTTTCCAGCCTTCCACATCCACCAGTGCTTTATCAAAAGCATAGCGGTCCACACCTTCACTGCCCCAGGAGAAAGCAGGAATATATTTGGGTGTTAATCCTGCCCCGAACACATGGCAGCAAACGCTGATCACCGTGCCGGTGTTGATGGAAGTATTGATAGCTGTGCGTGAATAATCGCCCATCAGCACGCCGCATTTCATTCCTGCGTTCAGCTGGCCTTTAGGTGTCCATACCCGCACGTCGCCAGCATTATTCTTTAAATTGGAATTGGTAGTGCCTGCGCCCATATTGCACCACTCTCCTATCACGGAATCTCCCAGATAACCATCATGTGCTTTGTTGGAATAACCAAACAGGACTGAATTCTTGATCTCTCCTCCGCCCACACAATAAGGCCCCAGCGTAGTGGCGCCGTATACTTTTGTTCCAAGTTTGAGCAAAGAACCTTCACCCATCGCAAAAGGCCCGCGGATAATAGAACCTTCCATGATCTCCGCGTTCTTGCCGATATAGATAGGACCAGTGGAAGCATTCAGTATGCAATGCCTCAACCTTGCTCCTTTTTCCAGGAAAATGTCTTTGCGGTTCACCACCTGGTTTGACTGGTGAATGGGTTGCGAGCGGCGCTTATTGGTAAGCAAAGCAAAATCCTGGCGGATAGCCCAGTCATTCATCTGGAAAATATGCCAGGGATATTTGATCTCTTTTATTTCTTCCTGCAATTCTACCGCTTGCGTCACCTGTATGCGGTGCTTCTCTTTAATTTCTTTTTGAGTGAAACAAAATACGATACCGGAACTGCCATTGGCTACAATGAACTCGCCGTTGCGAAGTTTTTTCATTTTTCTGACCAATGCAGGGGTCGGCAACACATTACCATGTATCATGTAGCAGGTATCCTGTTTACTGATCGTATCTACATTGATCGCCCTGTCAAGGTCTTTGTAATCATCTTCATTCTTATCAAAAGAGGAAAAACCGGTCATTTTCTCCCATTTCTCGCGGATGGTGAGAATGCCCAGGCGGATATCCTGGCATTTACGGGTCAATGTGAAGGGATAGAGATTCTCCGGCTGGCAGAACTCTTCTGTAAAGATGATTTTGTTCACCCTGCCAAGATACTAAATTGATGACAGATGGTGGTGGGGAGCGTTGATCGAATGGCCGTTAACACGCAACGCCTCCGCCAACAGAAAGGCCCCCTGAGGAATCAGGAGGCCTAAAGTATAGCCATGAAAAACAAAACTTTTATGCTGAGTTCAGGGTTGTCTGAACTAAAGCTAAAGAATTATTTTTTCTTTTCGTATTTCTTCTTGAATTTATCTATACGTCCTGCTGTGTCTACCAGTACGTTCTTACCGGTAAAGAAGGGGTGGGATGTGCTGGAGATCTCCAGTTTGATCAGGGGATATTCGTTCCCGTCTTCCCATTTCACAGTTTCTTTTGACCCTGCAGTAGAACGGCTAAGGAATGTATGACCATTGCTCATGTCTTTGAAAACAACCAACCGGTAGCTGGAAGGATGGATACCTTTTTTCATAACTAAATGATTTTTAAGGCCGCACGGATTTTGCCGTACTGATGAAGTAAAAAATTTAAGTGGGCAAAGGTAGGCAGGCGGTGTGGGATTGCCAAATCTAAAATTGGTAAACCTGTTGAAAATTGACCGGTGTTGGTTGGTCGAATAGCCGATGACGCAGCAATGATGGAAGGCGGTCGCCCGGCCATCAAACATCACCTAATGAAAAAAGCACCAAGTTTGTTGATAATCAAGCTTTCGCCCGCTTATTAACTTACCCGATGCTTTTCGAAACTGCTTCCATCCTTTTACAGATTTCCGCAATTCCAGTTGCATTCTTTCTGTTTCCAGATTTCCTGCAACGATTGTTCATTAAAGATAGCTTATCAATATCCCCTCTTCCAAATTTTTTAGCCTTTGAATATGCACCTGTTCTGCACCTGGTTATCCACCGGAAACCGGCTTCCAGCAAGGGTTATGCACAGTTTATGAACGCATATTCTCGTATTGCAGGGGTACTCCCAGGTCCCAGGTCTTGGAAGCCTGGATCACCGTTTGCAGATCGTCGATCTTTTTGCCGGTTACCCTTACCAGGTCATCATTAATGGACGCCTGCACCTTGAGGCCGGCATCCTTGATCAGTTTCACGATCTTTTTGGCATCCTCCTGTCTCAGGCCATTCCGCACCTGCACCTCTTTTTTCCAGACCTTGCCGCTTTGTGCACCTTCCTTTGAAAGATCAAACGCCTCTGGCGCTATCCCCTGCTTATGTGCCCGGCTGATCAGCACATCCACCAACTGGCGCATTTTCATATCGTCATCAGTTTCGATATTGAGCTTATACTCTTTTTTATTGAGATTGATCACCACATGGCTTCCTTTAAAATCGAAACGGTTGGTTATTTCTTTCGTAACAACATTCACGGCATTATCCAATGCCTGTGCGTCTACTTTGCTTACAATATCAAATGAAGGCATAGCAAACAGTTTTTTAAAATGAATAATTAAATTGGCTCAATTGTATCGTACAAGATACTACGCAAGACCCGAGCAGGCAAAAATAAAAAGTCCTCCCAAGAAAAGGAGGACGGTAAGTACACATGAGAAAACTTATTATTAATAATGTCTTAGATATTGATCAATTGTTGCACAAATTTCACCAATACACCACAAAAAAACCACCTGAAAATGACAAGCTCGGAAGATAAAAGGTTAAAGGGCGATTATACGGTATAAGCGAAGCCGGGAGTATGGAGTTTATTAAAATCTATATGGTACTTCAGTATCGAAAAATTTGTTAACGTATTCTGAAAATCCGTACTCCCGGCTAATGACTCATGACTAATTTCCTCCACCCGTTTTTACCCTGTTCTGCTCATCATCCGCACCGCCAGTTTTTCTGCGGGCAGGCGCAATATTCTTTTTACCAAAACGGTAGCTGAAGCTGAGGTTGAACTGGCGGCTGTCGCGGCGGCTGCTGATATCAACATTGATGTCGCTGTATTTGGCATAACCGCTGAATTGCTGTGTCCACAGAATATCGCGTACACCCAGTTTCAGCGTTCCTTTTTTATCGAACAACTGTTTGGTAATGGCAGCGTTCATTGCACCCATATCATTTGCTACCAGTATACCTTCAGCGGCTTTGCTGCGATACCAGCCGCTCAACTCTGCATTCCAGCCTTTGCCAAGGATGAAAGTATTGGTCATATTACCCAGGAAACTGGTAAACTTCACTTTCACAGGGTCATTGTTATAAAGGCCTGAGTAGTCGTTATGGAATACATTGGTGTAGATATTTGCGCTCCACCATTTTGTGATCGGCACATTCGCCATTAAAGAGATACCCCACTGCTTCATGCTGCTGAAGTTGTCCTTGGTCTGGTAAGTGATATTCTTCTCGGTGTTCTGTTTCAGCAGATCAGTAATGATATCAGTAGTGTTGGTATAGTTGATAGTTGTTGTAAGGAACCTGTTATAAGTATGGCTGAACTCAAAGTTGTTGGTAAACTGTGGCTGCAGGTAAGGGTTACCCTGTCCGTATGTCAATGAATCCAGGAAGAAAATGAAAGGGTTCAGATCATCATAATCGGGACGGGAGATCCGGCGGCTATAGCTCAGGTTGAACTGGTTCTTTTCATTCATATTATAGCCTGCACCAACATTGGGGAACAGGTTGGTATAATTCCGTTTGAAAGAAGAGTCGTTGCTGATCTGATGACCTTTGGCTATCGTATTCTCCATGCGCAGTCCTGCGGTCAGTTCCCATTTCTTGATGGAACGGGAAAGAATGGCATAAGCAGCATTGATGTTCTCATCATAAATAAAGTGGTTATTACGGTCAGCTGCTTCCAAACCATCACGCAGGTAATTCACTTTATTGTCTGTTTTCACCACACTTGTTTTTGCACCTGCTTCCAGCCTGAGACCATTCTTGAAAGGATGTACATAATCCACTTTGGCGCTGTATATCCTGATATCGGAAGGGATCTTACCGGTCAGGAGCACATCAGGAGCGTCCTGGTTGTTATTAGCGTCGAAGCTTTTGGTGGTAAGGCTTGTTCTGTTCTTGTTGTTATAGTAAGCATAGTCAAGGTCAGCACTGATCTCACGGCCGGTTGAATCGAATGTATGTTTATAGTTGAAGTTGGTCGTAAGATTGGATGATTTGCGGTTATTGTTCGCGATTGATTCCAGTTTATTAGTGATCAACCCGGTATTGTTGCGGATATTGGTCAGGCTGTAAGGATCTTCATCATTGCCATTAAAGCTTCCGTTCACCACTATACCTGCCACATCTTTTTTGGAGAAATAATAATCCACCCCGGCTTTCACATTATGGTAGGCACCCTTAAAATGCGGCCTTGAATTCTGGTCGATCGTGCGCAGTATGGTCACTTTATCTTCATCATACATTCTGCGATCGATCAGCAGCCTGTTATACCCTTCGTATGTTCCACCATTGTAACCACCGAATATGTTGAGTTTGTTATTGCGGTAGTTAAGATTTACACCACCATTAACGCGGCCATACAGCCCTTGTGTGTAACCCAGGTTGGCATTCCCGTTCATGCCTTTCACAATACCTTTTTTGGTTTTGATATTGATAATGCCTGAATTGCCGGCCGCATCATACTTAGCAGGCGGATTGGTCATGATCTCGATCTGGTCAAGACTGGTGCTTTGCATGTTTTTCAGCAAGGCAGTAAGGTCGGCACCACTCATATAAGTGGGTTTACCATCGATCAGGATCAGTACACCCTGCTTTCCTTTCACGCTGATGTTGCCATCGTTGTCAACGGTAACGCCGGGTGATTTTTCCAGCAGTTCCAGTGCATTCAGGCCAACATTGGTAGGAGAAGCGTCCACGTTCACCACCATTTTGCCGGGTTTTTGCTCAATAGCAGGCTTTTTGGCAGTAACGGTCACCCCGCTCATTGCCTGGGCTTGCGGCACCAGTTCAATGGTCTTTACCACCGTACTGGAAGAGCCGGAAACTGCTACCACTTCCGAAAAACCTTTGTCGTGACCTACCGCAGAAATGGCTACGATATAGCGCCCTTCCGGTACATTCTCAAACTCGTATTTGCCTGTTTTGTCGGCCACGCTCATTTTAACAACGGCTGAATCGCTGGCTCTCAGCAAGGTAATAGTTGCAGATTCAATGATTTTGGTACTGCCGTCAATTACAGTACCGCTGATCTTCCCGGTCTTTACCTGGGCATAACTGGCTAAGGATAAGGTTGTTAAAGCCAGAATCAGTAAGGATAAAAGTTTTCTCATCACAATGGTTTTATATAATTAGTACTTGTTGTTAATTATTACAGTTCAAAGGTAGGTACTTTGCAATACCAAGAACATTGTTTTAAATCGAACGGCACTAATCAGTGATAAGCGGCCGCCTTAAAAACTGTTTCAAATGGGACGCAGAGAGATGGACCTGGTTACAGGTCAGGGAGTTTTTGGGATGAGGGGAAATTGGAAAGGACAGGTGGTGAATTAAAAGTCGCTTCCTGCTAAAGACTCACGACTCCGTTACAATCCAAACTCTGCCCTTATATCTTCATAATATGTTCTGCCCGAAGTAAGCCTGCTGCTGGTTTTATCATCCATAATAAAAAGATAGCGGCCGTTGAAATGCCGGTGCATTTCTTTGATCCTTTCTTTATTGATAAGATAGGATTTCTGGATGCGGAAGAAACGGGAAGGCAGTTTCTCTGCAAGAGCGGTGAGGGTTAGATCGGTCAGGTGTTTTTGTCCGTCTATGGTGTAGATATATACATATTTGTCCTGTGCTTCCAGGTACACGATCTGCTCGTAACGCAGCAGGATAATGCGATCACCGGTGCGGATAGATAATGCGGTGGATTGCTTTGGCGCCTGTATCTGCCGGATGATCTCCTGCAAACCCGGCACATCGATCACTGTATTGAGCCGGCCAAAGCGCTTTAGTTTCTCCATGCTTTGCTCCAGTCTTTCTTCTTTGATCGGTTTTAGCAGGTAATCGATAGAGAAAGTTTCAAATGCCTTGATCGCATACTGCTCATAGGCAGTAGTAAAAATGATATTGGGTTTATGGTTCAATCTTTCGATCACTTCAAAACCAGTGAGGTCGGGCATCTGGATATCGAGGAAGATCAGATCAGGTTGCAAAGCTTCTATCTGGGTGAT
Source organism: Sphingobacteriales bacterium 44-61 (assembly GCA_001898405.1). Lineage (GTDB taxonomy): Bacteria > Bacteroidota > Bacteroidia > Chitinophagales > Chitinophagaceae > Terrimonas_A. Next base: position 394,640 of record MKTW01000010.1, on the reverse strand, counting down.
CGCTTCTTCGCCTGTGCCGGCTTCGGCCACTACCTGCACCAGTCCGGCATGCTCCAGCAGCAGGTTCCTCATCAGTCTGCGGGCAGCTGGTTCATCATCAATCAGTATGGCTCTGAATACCTGGCTCATTTTTCATTAGTTTTTTAATATAGACAGACACTTCTTTCCGGGGCTGGTTGCTGAAATGGATCTCATAATTATCCGGGAAAAGAAGATCAAGCTTGTCATACACACTTTTTACGCCATATCCCGGCTTTAATTCGTCAGGAAACAAAGGACCATTATCTGAAATATGGATCACCAGCACGTTTTGCTCCATCCGGATATCAAGACTTATCTCTGTTAACCTGCCGGTCGCTTTCAATCCGTGTTTTACAGCGTTCTCCATAAGTGGCTGCAACACGAACCGGGGCAGCAGATAATGTGTTACCTCGTCCTCCACTTGTATGGTGTAGGTCAACTGATCTTCGAAACGGATCTTTTCTATCTGCAGATACACTTCTGCCATTTCCACTTCTTCGCGTACTGTAGAGAAATTATTATTGCTGTAATTAATACTGTAACGGAAAAGATCTGCAAGTGCGACGGTCATTCTCCTCGCCTTTTTTCCATCGGTGATGGAAAGATCAGCAATGGAGTTGAGCGCATTGTAAAGAAAATGCGGGTTTACTTTTGAATGAAGGGCATCCAGTTCCGCTTTTGTTTTTAATTCACGCAGCCGGCTTAATTCCAGTTCCTTTTCGTCAAATTTCCTCTTCCGTTCCAGGTCAAGGTAGCTCATCAGGATATATACCAACCCGATAGCAGTGGCCATGTAGATGCTTGATAAAATAGAAAAACCTGCGTATTCTTTATTATCGGTGTTAAATACGTTTTTCACCATCAGGCTCACCCCCACACATGAGACGATCAGTGTAAGTAATACCAGTACCTTCCGTTTTGCAAATGAAAAGCGGTCGAAGAAGGGATGGGCCGCTACCAACCAGGCCAGGTTAAAAACGATTAAGGTATTGAAGGTGGCTACGATCATTTGCCCCAATATGGCAGTGACCCAGCCATATTTTCTTACTGCATAAAAATATTCCCCGCTCATGGGGGTAGTTGCCACTACAAGACTGAATGTGATCAGCCATACCAGCACATTACGCCTGACCCATTCATTTCCGATAATATTCCGGAAGGTGTTTTTGAAATTGGCCAGCAGGTACAGGCCCAGCAGTCCAAAAAGTATACAAAACCCGATCAGGATAGCATATTCAATTATAGTGGGGTTCATAAGTGTATTGCCAAATTATGAAATCAATATTACCGGAAGGTGTCGGCTTCGCCAACTGTTTATTTTGAGGGGCGAACTGATTATATTGCAAGTAAATTAATTACAATGCTGATCGATTACAGATCCGATACCGTTACCAGGCCCACGCCGGCCATGCTTGAAGCCATGATGAAGGCTCCTGTAGGCGATGATGTGTTTGGCGAAGACCCATCCATTAACCAACTGGAATCCCTTGCTGCCTCCATGTTCGGAATGGAAGCAGGGATTTTCTGCCCTTCTGGTACTATGACCAACCAGGTTGCCATTAAATGCCATACGCAGCCCGGCGATGAGGTGATCTGCGATGAAAGCTCCCATATTTACCAATATGAAGGTGGCGGCATCGCCTTTAATTCCGGTGCCTCTGTGAAGCTGCTGCATGGCGACAGAGGCCGGGTCACAGCTGAGCAGATAAAAGCAGCTATCAACCCCGATGATGTGCACCGCGCTGCCAGCAAGCTGGTATCCCTGGAAAATACCTCCAACCGTGGCGGCGGCAGTTGCTATAACTGGGAAGAGATCCTGAAGATCCGCGAGGTTTGCAGGGAACATAAACTGGCTTTCCATCTCGATGGCGCAAGATTATGGAACGCACTGGTGGCCAAAAATGAGACCGCCAAACAATATGGTGAAACATTCGACAGCATCTCCATTTGCCTCAGCAAGAGCCTGGGTTGCCCTGTGGGCAGTATTCTCCTGGGCACCAAGGAACTGGTGAGAAAAGCGCGGAGATACCGCAAGGTATTTGGTGGAGGCATGCGCCAGGCCGGCTTTATCGCTGCAGCAGGCATTTATGCGCTGGAACACCATATCAACCGGCTGAAAGAAGATCATCTTCATGCAAAACAGATCGCTGATGCAATAAGCACAAGACAATGGCTGAAAGAGCTGCTGCCGGTAGAAACCAATATCATCATCTTTGAACTGAAAGAAGCCGGTTCTGCACCTCAGCTGGTCGCCAATCTGAAAGAAAAAGGCATACTGGCTTATGCCATTGCTCCCAGCCGGGTAAGACTGGTAGTGCATCTCGACATCAGCCCTGCAATGGTGGAACGCACGATCAATATTATATCAACACTATAAAAACATCATAATGCTTCCAAAAATCAATCCTACAACAACCGCAAGCTGGCAATTGCTGAAAGAAGAACACACCGTGATGCAGTCGTTAAAAATGAAAGACCTTTTTGCGGCCGATAAAGAGCGGTTCAATAAATTCCATCTCCGGTTGGAAGACATCCTGTTCGATTATTCCAAGAATATCATTACTGAAAAAACCTTGTCGCTGCTGCTTCAACTGGCAGAAGAATGCAAACTGAAGGAATCCATCGAGGCAATGTTCAGCGGTGATACGATCAACGAAACAGAACAGCGCTCCGTATTGCATACCGCCCTCCGCAATTTTTCCAAAGAGCCTGTTTATTCAGAAGGAGAAGACGTGATGCCGCAGGTAAAAAAAGTGCTGCGCAAAATGAAAACATTTTGTGAGAAAGTACATAGCGGCGAACACAGAGGCTATACCGGCAAACGCATCAAATACATTGTGAACATTGGTATCGGCGGCAGTGATCTCGGCCCACAGATGGTGACTGAAGCACTGAAGCCCTATTTTGTGGAAGACATTGAAACCTTTTTTGTATCGAACGTAGATGGTACGCATATCGCCGAAACATTGAAAAAGGTAAGTCCCGAACGTACCTTGTTCCTTATCGCTTCCAAAACCTTTACCACACAGGAAACCATGACCAATGCGCATACGGCAAGACAATGGTTCCTGAAAAAGGCGAAGGATGAAGCACATATTGCCAAACACTTCGTGGCCCTTTCCACCAATGAAAAAGAAGTTGTGAAGTTTGGTATCGATAAAAGGAACATGTTTGAGTTCTGGGATTGGGTAGGCGGACGTTATTCACTCTGGAGCGCGATCGGTTTATCTATTGCACTCAGTATCGGCTTTAAAAATTTTGAACTGCTGCTGAAAGGCGCCTACAACACCGACAACCATTTCCGTAAAACCTCTTTTGATAAGAACATACCGGTGCTCATGGCGCTGATCGGGCTTTGGTATACCAACTTCTTTGGCACGCAAACAGAAGCCATTCTCCCCTACGATCAGTATATGCACCGCTTTGCCGCTTACTTTCAGCAGGGCAATATGGAAAGCAATGGCAAGAGCACCGAGCGCAGCGGCAAACCGGTTGATCATGCCACCGGCCCGGTGATCTGGGGCGAACCCGGCACTAATGGTCAGCATGCCTTTTACCAGTTAATACACCAGGGCAGCATTATGATCCCCTGCGACTTTATTGCACCCGCCCGGTCACATAACCCGATCGGGGACCATCATGTAAAACTGCTGTCCAACTTCTTCGCACAAACAGAAGCCCTGATGAATGGCAAAACCCCGGAAGAAGCCCGCAAGGAACTGGAAAAACAGGGACTGAACACAGAGCAGATCGCCAAACTACTCCCTTTCAAAGTGTTTACCGGCAACCGGCCTACCAATTCTTTCCTGGTAAAAGAAATCACTCCTCATACACTGGGACAACTCATTGCACTGTATGAACATAAGATATTTGTACAAGGCGTAATCTGGAATATCTTCAGTTTCGATCAATGGGGTGTGGAACTGGGCAAACAACTGGCAAATAAGATCCTGCCTGAACTGGAAAATGACGACAAGATCACAAGTCACGACAGCTCCACAAATGGACTGATCAATGCCTTTAAGACGATGCGAAAATAAACGACCCCTTCCCGTCTTCCCGCCTTACCGGTAAAATACTTACCGGTAAGGCGGGAAGACGGGAAGGATGTCCTTAGGCAGAAAAGGAAAAAAATTGTACTTTCACGAAAACCTTCGTTTATGAAAAGACTATTGCTATTTACAGGAATAATCATTTCATTAGGCACTACTGCCCAGAACACCGATCTGGTGGGGAATTATTTTAATTATCAATCCAGGTTAAAAAAGGACGCTTTTGAGAAATTGTCCCGTGATTGCTTTTCCAAACCGAGGCCGGCTTTCACCGACATTGTACCAAACCAATGGGGAACTACATTAAATGGTGAAAAGGTTTACCGGCTTCCGCAAGATGGTATGGCCTGCATTGAACCTGATCTGAAGCAGTTCAATATGCCCAATGCCGGTGCAGGAATGCTGCTCAAAAAATATGGACCTGGGGCCATTCCGAATCCGGGTAACAAACCGGGTGTAAAGTCAGTTGACCCTCGTGAGAAATAATGTTATCAACAGAACCCTGATAAAAGAAAAGCCCCGGTGATACCGGGGCTTTGTTATTCGTTTGAATGATTACCATTTGTCTACTTCTTCATTGGAAGAGCTGGCACTGGATGCAGCAGGGGCGATGTTTTCCTGTGTTTCAGCTTCTACTGCTTCAGCAGTTGTGCTGCCTGTAAGCACTTCACCACCTTCTTCAGGTAATTCATCATGATTGAATGCGTCGAAATCGAAATCAGGCATCAATTCTGTTTTCACATAATCAACCGCCTCATTCAATGCTTTGATAAATTTATTAAAATCCTCTTTGTACAAAAAGACTTTATGCCTGTCATAACCGTTATCATCAAACCGCTTGCGGCTCTCAGTAATGGTCAGGTAATAATCATTACCACGAGTTGCTCTTACATCAAAAAAATATGTTCTTCTCTTTCCTGCGCGGATTCTCTTGCTGTAAATGCTTTCCAATTTCTTGTCGTTGTTCTCGTACGCCACAGTAAATGTTTTTGCAGATTAAAAAAATTGCTTTGGTTTATGAAGTCACAAATATAGAGATGTTTTTGAAACAGCCAAAAGAGAGTATATTTTAGTTCCCGGGCCTGAAACCCCCTTCCTGCAAGCATCCGGCATGCCTGCCGTCTAAGTAGGTTCCCTTATTTTTCCCTGTCTGTTTCCTGCTGGCGGGCATAAAGACCGGCATAATATCCCCCCGGGATCGCCAGTAATTCCTGATGGGTGCCTTCTTCCACGATCTCACCCTCTTCCAGCACCACGATCTTGTCGAAGGCGAAAAGAGTAAATATACGATGGGTGATAATGATCGCTGTTTTGCCCTGCAGGTAATCATTCAGGTTGCCAATGATCTCCTTTTCTGTCTTGGCATCCACCGCGCTCAAGCAGTCGTCGAAGATCACCATAGCAGGGTCTTTGATCAGTGCCCTGGCAATGGAGATCCGCTGTTTCTGGCCACCGCTCAGTGTAACGCCCCTCTCTCCTATCATGGTCTTATACCCCTCAGAAAAGCCGAGTATCTCTTTGTGCACGCTGGCCTGCAATGCAGCTTTCTCCACATCGGCTGCATCCGCATGCTGAAGGCCAAACCGGATATTGTTCTCTACTGTTTCGCTGAAAAGAAATACGTCCTGCGGCACATAGCTCACCTGCTCCCGCAGCGACCGGAGACTGAGGTCACGTATATCCACCCCATCCAGTTGAATGCTGCCGCTGGTCACATCATACATGCGCAGCAGCAACTGGGCCACGGTGGTTTTGCCACTGCCGGTCCGCCCCACGATCGCTACTTTCTGTCCTTTCTTCACAGTGAGGTTGAAATCATGCAGGGCACGGATGCCAGTGTCGTTGTAAACAAAATCCACTTTATCGAATACAATATTCCCTTCCAGCTCCTTTTTTACCACTTTCAGCGGCTCCCTGATAGCCGGCTGTGTTTGCAGGAATTCATTGATCCTTTTCTGCGAAGCAGCCGCACGTTGGATCATACTGGCCGTTAAGCCGATAGCACTGACAGGGAACATCAGCATATTGATATACATCACAAACTCCACGATAGTGCCAATCCCTATATTATGCGTTCCATTGATGTAATACAGGCCACCGATCATGATGGTGAGCAGTGTGCTGATACCGATCAGCAAAGTGATGGAAGGGAAATAAACAGCTTCCACTCTTGCCAGTCCGATAGCATTTTTCCGGTACTCTTCGCTATTTCGTGTAAAGAAGCCCAGCATCGCTTTTTCCTGTACAAAGGATTTGATCACGCGGATACCTGAATAAGATTCCTGCGCATTGGTAGTAAGATCGGAAAGCGATGCCTGGATGCGTTCGCTTTTCTTATGGATCGTATTGTTTACAAAATAAATAGTGATGGCCAGTATCGGCAGCGGAGCCAGCACATACAAGGTCAATAGCGGATCGCGCTTATACATAAAGAACACGGCCAGGGAGATCAGCGAGATCAGGTTAACCAGGTACATGATCGCCGGGCCGGAAAACATCCGTACACGGCTTACATCTTCTGCAATACGGTTCATCAGGTCGCCGGTGCTGTTCCTCTTATAAAAAGCCGAATCCAGTTGCTGGTAGTGGCGGTATACTTCATTCTTCTGATCATATTCTATATGGCGGCTCATTACAATGATCGTTTGCCGCATCAGGAAAAGAAATAACCCGCGAAGCAGCGCCAGTAAAAGGATGGTAATGCCGCACCAGGCTACCACACGCGTGAGGCCAGGCATGCCTTTCATCCACTCAATAAACTGCAGCATGAGATAATCATAAGAAGGCTCACGCTTCGGCGGTTGATAGCCAGGAAGACGGCTTTGCACAAAATCGATCACAAATCCCGTTACCTGGGGAGTGAGTACGTTAAAATAATTAGAAAGAAAAATGAAGATAATCCCCACTCCCAATCTCACGCGGTACTTCCAAAAATATTTTCGAATGGCTTTCAGGTGCTTCATGAAGAACGCAAGGTACTTAACTTGTGCTAAACCGCTTATTCCGGTAATGGTTTAGTTCGAATATTTTCCCGGGAAGATGGCTGTTATTCTGTTTCAGCTACCTTATTCCAAATATCCAAATAAAGCTCGGGATGACGCTTGAATTGCGCATGTACAAAGGGGCAAAGAGGGATCACCATTAGTTTCTTCTCACGGGCATAAGCAACCATTGTTTCAAGCAGTTTTTTTGCCAGCCCTTTTCCTTCAGCTTTGGGAGATACCTCAGTGTGATAAACGGTAAGGTTTTTATCGTCAACGGCAATCACCATCTCAGCGATGCGTTCGTTGTCTTCCTTTATTAAAAAAGCACCATGGCCTTTTGAATTAAGAACAAGCTGTACATCTTCCATTATGATAGTTTAAGTACCGAAATTACGATATCCGGGCTTACCAACTACCCGGTTCTGGTTATACGCATGCCCTGGAATAAAATAATTTTCGCTCCAATACAATAAAATATTTACCACTTCGTGGTATTGCAAAATTCAAAACAGATATTATTTTTGTCTTGGTTTTTCATAGGATATTGGATTTTAAAACGGGGTTGCATTTCCATGCTGACCCTTTTTTTATTTTAAACCGTTCACTTTTTCAGGATCCAGTTCTTGATCCTTTTGAATATATCTGTTTTCCTGGGCCGTTGCTGCCCGTCATGCACTAATTGATGCGTATAATTATATTCCAGTTTCTTTGCGTACAGCTCATCACTGGCCAGTAGCTCAGGAATATACCGCCGGATATTGTCATTAAAGGAACCATTCGCGGAAACAGTATAATAACTGCTTCTTTCAACTGGTTGCTCATTAAGATTGATCTCCCTGTTCCCGTTTTCTTCAAAATAATCAATATGGAATATTTCCGGCGACAACTGCTTCAATCTTTTGGTGGCTTTTCTTTCATTCCGCCACGGATGTTCTCCTTTATGCAACTGTTGCTGCAGGAATTCTTTGTTCCATAATGTAACCTGGTGCGACATTAAAAAATCAGATTCCTTATTATCTAGCCTTGCCACATTAAAACCATCAATATAAATATCCGTTGGATGGGTTTTATAAATACCGGCACTATGCAGTTTCACCTGCTGCCAGTTTTTCTTTTCCGTCAGTTCAAACAACCGGTTGAAAAACCTGGCATCTGTTTTCCTCGTCAGCCACATATCTTCCTGGAAATAGATCACATATTTTTCTTTTATCTTTTCCCGCAACAAAAAAAGGAGCCGGTCGGCCCACTCTCTTTTTCCTGTCTGGATATTTACAAACCCGTCAACCGATACTTTTTTTTCTTCAGTAGCAAAATAATAGTTGCATGCAGCATTGAAGTCCCAGTATTTGGAGAAGAAATAAGAAAACCCTTTGTATAAAAGTCCATACCGGTCGCAGGTGTGGACCAGGAGTGCGGTATTTTTCATGAACAGGTCAGCTTAAGATGCCTGGCACAAAGTTAGCGGCATCCGGTATCCGGCTATATTATTATTTTTGAAACATGGTAAGCATGAACCGGCAGCGCTTCAATAAAATACTGCATATAGCCATATGGGTGCTGGTGCTGGCGATCCCAACTATTGTTTTCTGGAATCAGCCACCGGGAAGGCTTTCACTCAGTTTCTTCTTTTTGTCATCGCTTTATCATATTGCATTTTTTTATTTCAACGCCTATTTTTTATACCCCCGGCTGCTCACAAAAAAAAGATGGCCGCTTTATATTCTTTCAATAGCTTCGATCCTGGTATTCTCCTATCATGTCAAGATTTTCCTTCTTGAGCTCAATCCGGGTTTTCAGTTAACATGGGAAGAAAAAAGGATCGTGATCTTTTCCATAGCGCCTTTCTTATTTGCCAGTATCCTCTTCAGGCTGATCAGCGACAGGCTGAGGTTTGAACGGCTGGAAAAAGAAGCACGTACCGAGCAATTGGCCACCGAATTGAAATTTCTCCGCTCGCAGGTAAGCCCGCATTTCCTTTTTAATATGCTCACCAATATGGTGTCGCTGGCCAGGCAACGGTCAGACCTGCTGGAACCTTCCCTCATCAGGCTTTCTGAACTATTGCGGTATATGTTGTACGATTCAGATAAAGACCGCATCAGCATTAACAGTGAAATTGAAACATTGCAGGGGTATATTGCTTTGCAGCAATTGCGGTTTGGAGAAGACACGGAGTTGAAAATCCAAATCGATAACTCTTCACCTGGCTGCTTTATTGAGCCAATGCTGCTGATACCTTTTATTGAAAATGCCTTTAAACATGGTATTGGCCTTCTTGATAAACCTTATATCCATATACAACTCACTGTGAGGGAAAACAAGCTGGATTTCAGTGTTATCAATAATTACAATAGCACTAACCACTCAAAAGATAAAGCTTCCGGCATTGGATTGGTGAACGTACAGAACAGGCTTCAGCTTTTGTATCCCGGAAAACACTGGCTGGAAATAAAAGATCAAAAAGGGATATTTTCTGTTCACTTAAAACTGGACCTCTCATGATGAAGTGCTTAGCAGTAGATGATGAGAAACTGGTATTGGACCTGCTGGTTGATAATATCCGGAAAGTGCCTTTTCTCCAATTGGCCGGCCGTTGCAAAAATGCAATGGAAGCCGCTGCTGTTTTGCATAAAGAGAAAATCGATCTCATTTTCCTCGATATACAAATGCCCGGCCTTAATGGCCTGCAATTTGTAAAAACCCTTGCTAATCCGCCCATGATCATTTTTGTAACAGCCTATAAGGAATATGCGGTGGAAGGCTTTGCCATGGATGCAGTGGATTACCTCCTCAAACCTGTCTCTTTTGAACGTTTTTTAAAAGCCTGCAATAAAGCATATGAATTGTTCAATCTTAAACAAGGTCCTGGCAGAAAAGAAGAACTGCCAGCCTATTTTTTTGTGTTCGTGGAATACAACCAGGTAAAAATCACCATTGCAGATATACTGTATGTGGAAGCAATGAAGGATTATGTAAAAATATTCCTCTCTTCTTCTTCAAAGCCTGTTATCACTAAAAACAGCCTGAAAGCGCTGGAGGAAAAGCTGGGCCCCTATCGCTTTGTAAGGGCGCATAAATCCTATATTGTTTCAGCGGATAAGGTTACAGCCGTTAAACGCGATCTTATCTGCATCGGCAACATCGAGCTTCCGCTTAGCGAAACCTATCGCCCTGCCGTGGAAGCAGTGCTCTCACTTTAAGATTTCGTCTACTCAATTCCCCATGTCATCTACTCTACAGCCAAACGGCTTTTTTACGCCTGTAGTTTTACACTGAAATCATTAACTAAAAACTACAGTTATGTTTACAGGAATCATTTTATCAAGAATACTTTTTATAGCCTGTATGGTATTTATCCTGGGTTATATTTTCGGGAATTTCTCCCATAGCCAGACCCTGACAAGGATCACTAAAGTGGCAGCGATACTGGCCATTGTTCTTTTTATTATTGGCAATGTGTTCATGTTCCGTGCCAGGAGTTGGAGATATGCCGGTAAACCGCATGCTGAATGTTACTGGGATCGCAAAGATTCAGCACAGGCTCATTAACCCGTTAAAACCAGTGATATGAAAGCAGCAACAGAAAGGAAAATAATACGCTGGGTGCATATTCTTTTGAGCATACCTCTTTTATGGTTCATCTATGGCCCTCCTGAAATGACGCAGAAAGCCATAGCCGGCATGCGGTTCATCTTTATACCCATCGTTACGCTTTCAGGCCTCTGGCTCTGGAAAGGGCATTTTATAAAGAAATGGCTGAAGAAGACAGGACGGAAAACGCAGCCGGTGCCATCACATTGATCGTGAAAGCCCGTACTGTAATCCGCGCAACTCAGCCAGGCCTTTGAGCCGGCCGATACAGGAATAGCCCGGATACGTGGTCTTATCCAGATCGTCAAGCATCTGGTGGCCATGATCCGGCCTTACCGGCAAAGAAACATTCCTTTGCTTCATCAATAGCAGCAGTTCACGCACGATCTCAAACATATCCGCATCTCCACCTAAATGATCTGCTTCAAAGAAATTTCCCTGGGCATCCCTCTTTGTATTGCGCAGGTGAAGAAAATGAATATGCTTGCCCAGGCGTTCAATAATGCCTGTAAGATCATTATCCGGCCGTGCTCCCAGCGAGCCGGTGCAATAACATAATCCATTTGCAGGAGAAGGAACTGCATCTACAATTTCCTGCAGGTCCTTTTCAGAACTGACCACACGGGGCAGGCCCAGTACAGGATATGGCGGATCATCCGGATGGATGGCCATTTTCAGGTCCAGCTTTTCAGCTACCGGCACCACTTCTTTCAAAAACCGGAACAGGTGTTCTTTTAATTTAAGTGTATCGATATCCTCATACGTTTTTAAGGCCGCCAATACTTCTTCAGGTGTAAAACGATCTGAACTTCCCGGCAGGCCCAACAAAGCATTCTGAAATACTTTTGCTTTTTGTTCTTCCGTGTGAGCTGACATCCACTGCTTCGATTTTTCAATCTCCGTTGCCGTATAGTCTTTTTCTGCATCCGGCCTTTTCAGCATAAAGAGATCAAAAGCCACGAAAGCAAGCCGCTCAAAATAGAGGGCTTTGCTTCCTGTGGGCATTGTATAACTTATATCCGTGCGCAGCCAGTCAAGCACCGGCATGAAATTATAGGTGATCACCCTGATACCGCATCCGGCCAGGTTATGCAGGCTTATCTTATAATTCTCTATATGCGCCAGGTAATTGCCTTTTTGCCTTTTGATATCATCACTTACAGGCAGGCTTTCCACTACGGTCCAACTCATCCCTTCTTCTTCGATCAGGGCTTTCCGCTGTTGAATCTCATCCACCGTCCACACATCACCGACTGATATATGATGCAGTGCTGTTACCACACCTGCACAACCAGCCTGTCGTATATCCCTTAAACTGACCGCATCATGTGGTCCAAACCACCGCATGGTTTCATGCATTAACATAATCAGGACTTATATAAACCGGTTAATAATGTTCTCCAGGTATTCCTGCTTGCCACTTCTCAATGTGGGTTCACCATTTTCAATGGCAAATGAACGCAGCTCTTCCAAAGTTAATTTTCCTTCTTCAAATGCTTTTCCTTTTCCTGTGTCGAAGCTTTCATAACGCTGCTTTCTGATCTTTTTATAATCAGAGTTTTCGAGTATGTTATCAGCCGTTATCAAGGCTCTTGCGAAATTATCTATGCCTCCGATATGTGCATGGAACAGATCTTCAGGGTCAACAGAATTGCGGCGGATCTTTGCGTCAAAATTGATACCTCCGCCTTTAAAGCCACCGGCTTCCAGGATAATGAGCATTGCTTCAGTGAGTTCATTAATATCATTGGGAAACTGGTCTGTGTCCCAGCCATTCTGGTAATCGCCACGGTTTGCATCGATGCTTCCCAATAAGCCGTTGTCTGCTGCCGCCTGTAATTCATGTGCAAAAGTGTGCCCTGCAAGAGTTGCATGATTTACTTCTATGTTCAAGCTGAAATCATTCAGCAGATCATACTTGCGCAGGAACCCGGCCACTGTTTCGCTGTCATAATCATATTGATGTTTGGATGGTTCACAAGGTTTGGGTTCGATAAAGAATTTTCCTTTAAAGCCATTCTTCCTTGCATAGTCCTTTGCAGCATGAAGGAACCGCGCCAGGTGGTCTTTTTCTCTTTTCATATCTGTGTTCAGCAAGCTCATATAGCCTTCCCTGCCGCCCCAGAACACATAATTCTCCCCGCCCAACGCAATTGTTGCATCCAGTGCAGCTTTTACCTGTGCTGCTCCATGGGCCAGGACGTGGAAATCAGGGTTGGTTGCGGCTCCGTTCATATATCTTTTATGTGTAAAAAGATTGGCGGTGCCCCAAAGCAGTTTTACACCGCTTGCTGCCTGCTTTTGTTGCAGGTAATCTGTTACCAGCTTTAATCTTCTGTCGTTTTCATTGATATCGTTGGTATAATCAACCACATCGATATCATGAAAGCAATAATAAGGAAGCCCGAGTTTGGTAATAAATTCAAACGCTGCATCTGCTTTTATTTTTGCACGCTCCACTGCATCCGGGATTTCGTTCCAGGGAAATATATGTGTAGGCTCACCAAAAGGATCGGAACCATTGCCACAGAAGCTATGCCAGTACGCACAGGCAAACCGCAGATGCTCTTTCATCGTTTTCCCAGCTATCACTTTATTTTCATCATACCAGCGGAATGCTAAAGGATTGGTTGACTCTTTTCCTTCGTACCTGATTGCAGGTATTCCTTTGTAAAATTCTTTTTGTCCTAAAGTAATGGTCATATTAATTGTTGATTGAATAAATCAATATCTATAAACAAAAAATATTGGATGCCGGGAAGGCAACCAATATTTTTTTATCAGGATCCTCTATCATCGATTATTGGTATCCTGGGTTTTGATAGTTAGCTTTTTCTTCTGCTGTCATATCCATTCCATCGATCTGGCCTTGCGGAATTGGACGCAGGTACAGATATGGTTGAATATCGCGTGTTACTGTTTGAGGCGTATGATCACCATAGTTGATTCCACCGATCTGGTAAGTTCCTGCAAGGCTTGCCCATTTCTGTGTACGCACCAGGTCATACCAGCGATAACCTTCTCCATAATACTCACGTGAACGTTCTGCCAGGATATAATCAATATCAATAGTTGCAGGTGTGGCAGCTATCATTGCAGCGCTGTTATCAGCAGATAATGCAACATTTCCATTGTTATTCCAACGCCATTTCCCAGCCCTTGCACGGATAACATTGATCAATTCCCTGGCTGATTTCCCAGCTTGGGGAGTGGCTCCTTTTACTGCAGCTTCAGCAGCAATAAAATAAAGTTCGGAGAATTTAGCAATGTTGAACGGACGTGTGCTGGCAGCATTGGGCTGGCCCAACCCTGTACCATTATCTGTGCGGTACACACCGAGTTTCCATAAACCAGGATATACGATCCGGCTTATTCCATTTGGTGACACAACGAAATCCGCCCGTCCGGGTAATACGCCTGCCCCAACATTGCTTTTATAAGTTGAATTGGAGTAGTCGATAGATGTTCCGGGCTCATCATCCAGAAAAGTAAGTATTGCGCCATTGGGGTTAACCTGCATATAGTTGGCATTGTACAGTGAGCCGCTCATACCGGCTTTATCCCAGTTGCCGCGATAAACAGTGGTGAAAGTTCCGTCGTAACGGGAATCATTTGTCTTATCAGCAAAGGTGTTTTTGATGGCACCAATTGTCGGGCACATACGGGTCCAGGGGCGGCCCAATGGTTGTGTAGCTGCACGTTGAACAGAGCTTACAGCAGCCCAGGAAGAACTGGAAGAACTGCTTCTGATATTGGTATAGTTCCAGGTCATCATCCAGCCGGCAAAATTATCAGGAGCGCCACCATTGGAATAAGTAAGGCTTGCTGCGTTATAAAACTCACTCGTTTCGGTATGATCGGCAAACAGGAGAATTTCCTTGTTGCGGTCATTTGAGCCAAGGTTTACATCATAGTATGTTTGCTGCAGTGTGAACGATCCGGGATTGCTGATGCCTGCTACTGCTACATCATAAGCCTGCTGATAATACCATTGTGCATTATGCCCGTCCGGATCTGTTCTGTCTGCCTGCGGATAAGTAGGGATATTATTGGGGTTTTCCAGCCACCAGCCATAGGTGAGATAAGCTTTTGCCAGGTAAAGGCGTGCGGCAGTTTTAGTTACGCCACCATTCACGCGGGGATTATCCGGCAGATCATTTACTGCTGCGAGCAGATCAGGAAATACAGCTTTGGTATAAACCTCGGGTACTGTATTGCGAACGGAAGTCCTTGATGGTGTAGTGTTGAATTTAAGTTCACCTGCTCCCAGATCAAGGGGCACACCACCAAAGGTTTGCACCAGCATGAAATAATCAAACGCACGGAAGAATTTTGCTTCTGCGATCAGTGCGTTGGAGATCCCCACAACAGCAGCATTTTCAATAATGCCGCTTGCTGTATTGATATTGGAGAAAGCGGCTCCCCATAATACATCAGCGCGACTGTTTGCAGGAGTGATAACACCCTGATTCGAAACGTCCATTACTTTAAAGTTCTCATCAGCACTCTGTGCCCATGTCACCTCATCGGTACCAGTTTCGCCGGTATTATAATAGTATGCCTGGCCGTAGATATAGCGAAGGTGGGCATACTGGGAGGTCAGACCACCAAGAACACCTTTTTCTGTTTTGAAGAAACCAGGTTCATAAATACTTCGTGGTTGCTCTTCCAGGATCTTGGAGCAGCCGGACGAGAACAGCATCAGCATTGCCATTGCTGACCCTGTAAAGAAATTTATTTGTATTCGTTTCATAATAGTATGATTTAAAATGTCAGGTTAACACCAAGAACATAATTGCGGGTTGATGGCGAGTTTGTACCAATTGTCAGTATGCGGCGCTGATAACTTGTTGTTACAGCAGCATTTTCGTTGCCGTAAGAATTGGTTTCAGGATCCATTCCGGATTCTTTATGATAAGGCGAGAACAATACGAATGGATTTTGCACCGTGAAGTACATGCGCATTCTCAGATCCTTGTTTTTGATAAGGTTACGGCTGAAATCGTAACCTAATGAAATAGTGCGGATCTTTAAAAACGATGCATCAAAATAACCCAGCGTACTTCCATATTTCGGATTGTCGCTGCTCATAATGCCTCCTGGTTTTGGATATTCAGCATCTGTATTATCCGGTGTCCAGTAATCGACCTTAACATTTCCTCTCCGGCCGGTCATCAGGTTGAGATATCCTGATGAGCCGTACAGCGTGCTCACAAGTATACCTCCGCTTTTAAAGACGCCTACCATACTTAAGTCAAATCCTTTGTAAGACACGCGGGTGTTGAAACCTCCCTGGAAGTCAGGATCGGTATCGATGATCTGGCGGTCAGCCGGCCCTATCGCACGTTTGGGAGATCCATCAGCATTATACTCACCTGCATATTTAACCTTGATCATACCCACATTGCCGCCTGGTTCCAGGATACTCAGGTATTGATCTTTATCCTGCCACAGACCCACTTTCTCATAATCAAAGATGGAGTTGATATTATGGCCAACGAACCACGCATTGGCTTCATCCCTTGTTTGGCCGGATGCCAGTGCAACAAGTTTGTTACGGTTGGTGTAAAAGTTAACGCCGGCTTCCCAGGTCCATCCATTTACATTATCCAGGATGGTTCCATTCAGCGTGAGTTCGAAACCTTTGTTTTGCGTTTGGCCGACATTCGCTGTGTAACTGGTTACGCCTGATGTATTGGGAAGACTTACGCCAAGCAGGAGATCTTTAGTATTCGTTACATAATATTCAATAGTACCAGACAGGCGATGCTTCAGGATAGAAAAGTCCAGGCCATAGTTCCAGGTATCGGAGTATTCCCAGCCCAGGTTCGGGTTTGGCAAAATTGATACATAATATCCAACTGTATTGACCGAGCCGAAATTGTAGGGCCTGGTATCCAAAAGGCCCAATGTAGCATAAGGAGCGACAGACTGGTTGGATGTTTGTCCATAACCCACACGCAGCTTCAGATTATCCACGAAACTAACACCTTTCATAAATGATTCATTGCTGATGTTCCAGCCAGCAGATACAGCAGGGTAGGTATGCCATTTATGCCCGGGAGCCAGTCGTGAAGATCCGTCGGTACGTAATGTACCGGAGATCATATAACGGTTATCATAAGAATACATGACCCGTCCCATTGCTGACTGCAATCCCCATAATTGATAATCCTGTCCATTGGGGTCCACCGTAATTTCTCCTGCAGCCCGGCCAAGATTATAAAACTGGAAGGCATCAGAAGGAATATCTTTTGCAGACATAGAAGATCTGTTGTATTTACTCCGTTCGGCAGAATAGAGGGCCAACACATTCAGTGTATGCTTTCCGGCGAATGTGCGGTCATAGGTCAGCAGGTTCTCCACTGTCCAGTGATAAGTATGCGAATTACTGATACTGGCAGTTGATACCGTGGTAGGATTGACACTATTGATACCTTCTCCTGTATAGCTGCCTCCATTACTTTGCATAAAATCCAGGCCAAGGTTCACACGGTATTTTAAACCTTCGATCCCTGGTATTTTTACTTCACCATAGAGAGCGTTATAAGTAGCATATCCCCTGCTTTCACTTAACCATTCATCTTTCAATCCTTCTACAATATCTTTCGTGTATACCCACTGCTCATCCAGTGGCATTTTTACAGTTCTCTTTAAACTGCCGTCTGCATTATAAGGATTGGCAAGTGGTGATGAACTCAGGATGCCATAGATTCCAACCTGGTTACCTTTGCTGATATTGTAATTATTGTTGGTCGTAAAACCAACGCGTAAATATTTGCCGATCTGCTGATCAAGCGATGCCCTTAATGAATAACGGGTATAGTTTTGTGTGGGTATCACGCCCTGGTTCTGGTAAATACCGGCGCCCATGCTATAGCTACCCTGTTGGGTACCGCCGGAAACACCTACGTCATGACTGTTCACCGCGCCCGTTCTGTAAAACAGGTCCTGCCAGTCAGTGTTGATATCATCCGCTTCATCCACACCGTTGGTGTACATGTTAGCAGCTTTCCTCAAAGCAAGCAGCTCAGGGCCATCCATCATAGGATATCTTGCAAACAGGGTTTGAGTACCATAGTATGCATTATAGGAAACCTTTGCCTTCTGTCCTCTCTGACCTTTATTGGTGGTGATCAGGATAACACCGTTGGCACCACGTGACCCATAAATAGCGGTAGCTGACGCATCTTTGAGGATGTCGACACTTTTAATATCATTAGGATTGATATCACCGATGGAGCCGGGGAAAGGAATTCCGTCAAGCACCACCAATGGGTCATTGCTGGCATTCAGTGAACGCGTACCACGGACACGTATCTGCATGGTAGCTCCCGGCCTGGTTGAAGTCTGAGACATTTCCACACCTGGCATCCGTCCCTGTAATGCCTGGGCAATGTTGGGAGCAGGTATTTCACGCATTACATTACCATTGATAGAAGCTACTGAACCGGTAACCGATTCTTTGCGTTGAGTACCGTAGCCGATCACGACAACTTCTCCGAGGCTGCCGCCGGAGGGAGAAAGTTGCAAGTCGATCGTATTACTGTTCCCTACAGTTACTTCTTTGGCATCATAGTTAATGCTGGTGATGACCAGTGTGGCGCCTTTACTGGCCGAGATCGAATAATTTCCACCTTCATCCGTAGTTGTTCCTACAGCTGTTCCTTTAACAACAACGGAAGCGCCGGCAACAGGATCGCCAGTGTTGCTGGTTACTTTACCATGAACAGTGTTCTGGGCGAAAGCATTCATTCCTGCAAGGCAGGTTAATAAGAGTAAGAGAATAAAGGGGTGCTTTTTTCCCCTGCATAAATCAAGCAGAAAATTTCTTTTTCTGTTTTTCGATGTATTCATAATAATCGTTTTGGTTGTAAACAATTTTAAATGCTGTTGATCTGAATGCAGATACCAAACGACTCAGGCATCTCTTAATATAGTAGGGGGATCAAAACTGTTCATCCGGGACAGAACAGTTAAATGCACGCTGGTGGGCCGGGTGCGATGGCCAGGGTTACCAATACAGGCAAAAGCCATGTAATGCGGGGATAGTGCGAGGTTCGGCAAGCAAGGTTCCATACTAGCAATTTTGTTGGTTGATTCAATCGTTTTTCCAGGCCTGGGAGCGCCTGGCAAAACGAATATAGGAAAATTTCATAAAATAGCAACCGATTGCATTTTTTTATTTCGGAAAAGCTTTTTTTCTTTGGGTTGCAAGCGATAATCAACATGCCTGAAGACCGGGAAATAACCATATATGATATAGCCAAACACCTGAATATCTCGGCAGCAACCGTTAGCCGGGGGTTGAAAAACAACCCCATGATCAGCAAGAACACCCGTAAAAAGATCGTAGAAGCCGCTAAAGAGCTCGGCTACCAGTCGAATACCTTCGCCAGCAGTTTGAGAAGCCGGCAGACCCATACCCTGGGAGTGCTGGTACCCCGGCTGAACAGCCATTTTATGTCGTCCGTCCTGGCCGGAATGGAAAAAGCAGCCAACCGCAACGGCTATAACCTCATCATCGCCCAATCCCTGGAAGACGTGGAGAAAGAGAAGGCCAATGCCGCCACCATGTTCAATAAAAGAGTGGATGGATTGCTCATTTCCCTGGCCTATAACACACAGGATATAAATCACTTAGAACCTTTTTTTAACCGGAAAATACCGGTGGTCTTCTTCGACCGTGTGTATGCACACAGCAACAGTACCTCTATTGTTATTGATAATTACGGGGCTGCCTATAAGGTGACCACCCACCTGATAGAGCAGGGCTGCAGGCGGATCATGCACCTGGGTGGAAACGTGTTGAGAAATGTGTATAAAGACAGGCTGGAGGGTTACCGTCAGGCATTAAAAGACCATGGCCTGCCCTATTCCGATAAGCTTTACCTCACCAGCACCCTGTCTGAGGATGCGGGAACAGAAGCTGCCAGGTATATATTAGAACTGCCCCAAAAAGAGCGCCCTAATGGAGTATTCTCCGCCAACGACACGGCCGCTATCTATTGTATGATCGGTTTAAAGACTGCAGGATTGCGGATCCCTGAGGATGTGGCTTTTGCAGGCTTCAATAATGACCCGATCAGTAAAGTAATAGAACCAAATCTCACTACTGTTGACTATTCAGGTAATAATATAGGAGAAACAGCTATTACCAATTTAGCCAATCACTTACAGGGAGTCAATAATTTATACATGACAAATAATATTATATTAAGGTCAGATCTGATTGTCCGCGCCTCCTCACTCAAAAACAAGTCCTGATATTTGTTTTTTTTTGCGATCTTCAAGTAACCGATTGCAAATGAAACCGAAAAAAGAGGTCACTATTTACGATATCGCGCAGAATTTGGCGCTTTCTTCCGCTACCGTCAGCCGGGCGCTGCAGGACAATCCCCTCATCAATAAAAAGACAAGAACAAGGGTGCAGCAGGCAGCCCGCAAACTGGGCTACCGGCATAATACCTTTGCCAGCAGCCTGCGCAAACAGAAGACCAATACGATCGGCATCATCGTTCACGAATTGAACAGCAACTTCATCACATCTGTTCTCTATGGCATCGAAAAAGTAACTTCAGAAGCCGGTTATGATCTTATCATCGCCCACTCCTCTGAAAGTTTCAAGAAGGAAGAAGCCAATACTCTGAACCTTTTTCATAAAAGAGTGGATGGCCTTATTGCTTCACTGGCATTTGATACAAACGGACTGGACCATTTCAAACCTTTCCAGGAAAGAGGTATACCTGTAGTATTTTTCGACCGCGTAGAAGAAGGATCAGAAGGAACCAATGTGATCATCGATAATTATAAATGCGGCTACCAGGCAACCAAACATCTTATTGATCAGGGTTGCAGACGCATCGTACTGGTTACAGCCAACCTGAAACGAAATGTATACGCACAAAGGCATAAAGGTTATAAAGATGCATTGTTTGATAATGATATCCCTTTTAATGAAGACTATGTGCTGATCAAAGACCTTAGTGAGGAAGGAGGAGTGCAGGCTGCGCAACAGGTACTGAACATGAACCCACTGCCCGATGGTGCTTTTATCACCAATGATTTTTCCGCAGCTGTTTTTATGCAGGTGCTGAAAGACCATGGCATTCGCGTTCCTGAAGATATTGCTGTAGTCGGATTTAATAATGACGCTATCGGAAAGATCATCGAACCGCAGTTGACCACCATTGATTATCCCGGAGCAGATATGGGAGAGATCGCTGCAAGAAACCTGATCAATCATCTTAAAGGCATTGCCAATATAAAACATACCAATACGGTAGTGATCCGCTCCGATCTCATTGTCCGGAAGTCATCGTTGAGAAACGGAATCCAAAACAAATAGCCTATTGTGATAATGAAAAAAATTACTTTATTACTTATATATTCCCTTTACGTCTTTGCAGCAAAAGCAGAGACAGGATATGACCTCTGGCTGAGATATAAACCGGTTGAGAATAAGATATTATTGCAATCATACCGTAAAAGTATCACCACCATCATCACAAAGGGATCATCTGAGACAATGAAAATTGCAAATGATGAACTGATGAATGGCTTATCCGGTTTACTACAAATAAAAATAAATAACAGCACCGCTGTGAATCGTGATGGATCAGTGATTGCCGGAACGCCTGGCAGCTCTACATTGATCAGCCAGGCAGGCATCGATGGCTTGCTGCAAAAGACCGGTGAAGAAGGGTATATTATCGTTACCAAAATAATTAATGGCAAGAAATGCATCCTTATCAGCGGTAATTCTGATAAAGCAGTTTTATACGGCAGCTTTCATTTTCTCCGCTTGCTGCAAACAGAGCAATCCGTTCAGCACCTCAATATTCTTTCAGTTCCCAGGATCCAGCATCGCATGTTGAATCACTGGGACAATCTTAACAGGACAGTGGAAAGAGGCTATGCCGGTTTTTCTATCTGGAACTGGCATACACTGCCAGGTTATATTGATCAGCGGTATATCGATTATGCAAGGGCTAATGCATCCATTGGCATCAATGGCACTGTATTGACCAACGTAAATGCTGACGCTACTGTTCTTACCAAACCATATCTTGAAAAAGTGAAGGCACTGGCTGACGTGTTCCGGCCTTATGGCATCAAAGTATATCTCACTGCAAGATTCAGCGCCCCTATGGAATTGGGCCGGTTGAAAACAGCAGATCCCTTGAATGCAGAAGTACAGAATTGGTGGAAAGAAAAAGTAAAAGAGATCTACAGCTATATTCCTGACTTCGGCGGCTTTCTTGTAAAGGCCAACAGTGAAGGCCAGCCTGGCCCCCAGGACTATCATCGCACACATGCCGACGGCGCCAATATGCTGGCAGATGCAGTAGCCCCTTTTAAAGGAATTGTGATCTGGCGGGCTTTCGTTTACAGCAATGAAAATCCTGTTGACCGCCATAAGCAGGCCTATGATGATTTTGTTCCGCTCGATGGAAAATTCAGGACCAATGTGATGGTGCAGGTAAAAAACGGCGCTATTGATTTTATGCCCCGCGAACCTTTCCATCCCTTATTTGGCGCCATGCCAAAAACGCCGTTGATGATGGAGTTCCAGGTAACACAGGAATACCTGGGTCAGGGCACAAATCTTGTTTTCCTGGCACCTTTATTTAAAGAAACCCTGGAAAGCGATACCTATTACAAAGGAAAAGGCAGCACAGTTGCCAAAGTGATCGACGGGAGCCTGGATGATCATCAACTGACAGGCATGGCCGGCGTTGCCAATATCGGTAATGATATCAACTGGTGCGGCCATCCTTTTGCACAGGCAAACTGGTATGCCCTTGGCCGGCTGGCCTGGGACCATGATTTATCAAGCAGGCAGATCGCGGATGAATGGTTGCGTATGAGCTTTACCAACAATCCTGCATTTCTGCAATCCGCTGCCAAAATAATGTTGGAAAGCCGCGACATCGTGGTGCAATACTCCAACCCTATTGGCCTGCATCATATCATGAGCACAGGTCATCACTATGGTCCTGCTCCCTGGGTAAGCAACCTGAACCGGTCGGAATGGAATCCTGTTTATTATCACAAAGCAGACAGCATCGGTATTGGTTTTAACAGAACAGGAACAGGCAGCAACGCTCTCGCACAATATAAACCCGAAGCCAGAAAACAATGGGAAAACATGAACACCTGCGAAGAAAAAAACCTGCTTTGGTTTCACCATGTTCCCTGGAATTTCAGCATGAAAAGCGGGCGAAATTTATGGGATGAACTATGTTACCAGTATTACACCGGTGCTGAAAGAGTAAAGCAAATGCAAACTGACTGGAATGCATTGAAGCCATTAGTAGATAAACAACGATTTGAACAGGTGCGTCAACTTCTGGACATACAGCACCAGGAAGCCATCTGGTGGAGAAATGCCTGTTTACTTTATTTCCAGACTTTCAGCAAGATGCCGATACCTGCACAATATGAAAAGCCCGATAAAACACTTGAATACTATAAAAGCCTGCGGTTCCCCTTTGCTCCGGGCAATTAAATAAAGGATAAAATCAACCATAATAAGATGACAGCAACGAGAAGAAAATTAGCTATAGTAACAGGAGGCGGTTCAGGTCTTGGCCTGGCTATCGCCGAAAAGTTTGTGCAAAACGGGATTCAAACCATTATTGCTGGAAGAAATAAAGAAAAACTGGATGCAGCAAAGCAAAAGCTGGGAGAATTATGTCATGCTATACCCTGTGATGTAACGGACCTGTCTTCCATACCTGGTTTTGTAAAGAAGATAACAGAACAGTTTGGCCAGATCGATATACTTGTGAATAATGCGGGCGCCAATATGAAAAAAGAGTTCACCGAAGTAACAGATGAAGATTTTCAACAGATCATTCTCACCAATCTCACAGCAGTCTTTACGATGAGCCGTGAAGTGGTAAAACAAATGTTGCTCAACCAGTCTGGCTCTATCATCAATATCAGTTCCATGGCTGCCCTGTATGGTATACCCAGAGTGATCGCCTATTCTGCCAGCAAAACAGCTATTGATGGAATGACAAGAGCTATGGCTGTTGAATTATCCGGTAAAGGCATCCGCGTAAATTCCATTGCACCAGGGTTCATCTATTCAGAAATGACTGCCAAAGCGCTGGATAGCGATCCGGAAAGAAAAGCAAAAGTATTCGGCCGTACGCCAATGGGTACCATGGGGCAACCTATGGATATCGCAGAAGCCGCTTATTTCCTTGCCAGTGATGCTGCCAAATTCATCACCGGTATTGTATTACCTGTGGACGGAGGGAACAGTATTGGATTTTAGACCAACTATAACGCGAATGTGATGAAAAAACTATTAACGGTTCTTGCCATAAGCCTGCATACTATTTACGGTTCTGCTCAAAGCATTGTAGCAGACAAGTCTTCTGACGAAACATTTTCTCTTAAAGAAGCAGTGATCTGCGTTGATCCCAACGATTTTCCTTTGGTGCAGCAAGCTGCTTTGCTGTTGCAGCAAGACCTGGAAATGGTTACTGGCATCAAACCTGCCATTCAGGCGACTGTTCCCAATAAAGCCGCTATTATTATTGGTTCATTGGAAAAATCAGCACTGATCCGATCGGCAGAAAAAGCAAAGCAGATCAATACCACCAGTTTAAAAAACAAGTGGGAAGCTTTTCTCCTGCGCAGTGTGGCCAACCATCTTATCATTACCGGAAGTGATCGCAGAGGAACGGCTTATGGCGTGTTTGAACTCTCCAAACAGATTGGTGTATCGCCCTGGTACTGGTGGGCAGATGTACCAGTAAAAAAGAAAGAAAATATATTTATAAAAAAGGATCTTTCCTTCAGCGATGCCCCCAAAGTAAAATACCGCGGCATTTTTATCAATGATGAAGCGCCTGCCCTATCCGGTTGGAGCAAGGAAAAATTCGGCGGTTTCAACCATCGTTTTTATGAAAAGGTTTTTGAACTCATTCTCCGGTTGAAAGGCAATTATATCTGGCCGGCAATGTGGGGAAATGCATTTTATGATGATGACTCCCTAAACATCAAAGCAGCAGAGAGGTATGGCATAGTGATCGGCACTTCACACCATGAGCCGCTCATGAGAGCACACGATGAATGGAGAAGATACGGAACTGGTAAATGGAACTACGACAGTAACGAAGTAAAACTAAAAGAATTCTGGCGCGGTGGCATGCAAAGGGCTACCAATGAAAAGATCGTAACTGTAGGTATGCGGGGTGATGGCGATGAACCCATGTCGCGGGAAACAGCCACTGCATTACTGGAAAGAATTGTAGCAGACCAGCGCCGGATCATTTCAGATGTAACAGGTAAGCCTGCCAATGAAACACCACAACTCTGGGCACTCTACAAAGAGGTGCAGGATTATTATGATAAAGGCATGAGAGTGCCGGACGATGTAACATTATTGCTTTGCGATGATAACTGGGGTAATATCCGGAAGCTTCCAAAGCTCCATGAAAAACCAAGAAAAGGCGGATATGGCATCTATTATCATTTTGATTATGTAGGTGGTCCAAGAAACTATAAATGGCTTAACACCAATCCGCTTCCACGCATCTGGGAACAAATGCACCTGGCCTGGGAATACAATGCCCGGCAGATATGGATCGTCAATGTGGGTGACATTAAGCCAATGGAATTCCCTATTTCCTTTTTTCTCGATTATGCATGGGACCCGGAAAGAACAGGACCGGCCGATCTGCAAGCCTATAGCGAGAAATGGGCAGCCAGCCAGTTTGGGCAGCCGCATGCAAAAGCTATTGCCGATATTCTGTCGCTGTACGCCAAATACAATGGCAGAAGAAAACCTGAATTACTGGATGCCAATACTTACAGCCTCGCCTCCGGCGAATGGAAAGAAGTAGTGGATGAATATAACACGTTGCTTAAAAAAGCTGAAGAGATCAATATTGCATTACCTGCAGAGTACAGGGATGCCTATTTCCAGCTTGTATTGCATCCTGTAAAAGCCTGTGCCAATCTGAATGAGCTATACTATAATGTAGCATTGAATAAAAATGCTTATGCCAACAAATGGATCGAAACGAATAATTATGCTGATAAAGTAAAACAGCTTTATGTCAATGATTCGCTTATCACTCTGGAATACCATCAGCTCAATAATGGTAAATGGAACCAGATGATGAGCCAGACTCATATTGGTTACACCTACTGGCAGCAGCCCATTCATCAAAAGATGCCGGAAGTAAAATACCTGCCTGCTGATTCTGCCCGGAAAGAGTCAATAGTCATAAAAGATGTAACAAGAGCCGGTATTCCGGCAAACATTACGGGGAATGTATTTTACCAGGAAGAGTTACTGGGTGTTTCCATTGCAGCTGATCATTACACCAGGGCCGTCAATAGCAACAAAATAAAATGGCAGATATTGCCCGATCATGGCCGAACCGGCTCAGCTATCACTCCATTCCCCGTTACTGCGCCAGAGCAAAAGCCCGGAGGCAGCGCACCACACCTGGAATACGAAGTTTATACCTATAGTGAAGGTGATCTATCCATTCAGGCCTACTTCTCCCCTACGCTAAATTTCCAAAGTACAGAAGAAGGCCTGCAATATGCTATTTCCATTGATGATGAAACACCCCAGGTCATCAGTATAAATAAAGAAGATAAGAATTCGATCAGTGGTGTCTGGAATAAATGGGTGGCGGAGAATATCATTATCAAATCGAGCAAGCATAAAATAGTTAAACCAGGCAGGCATACGGTGAAATACTGGATGGTGGACCCCGGTGTGGTGCTGCAAAAGCTGGTGCTTGACTTTGGCGATACGGAAAAAACATATCTCGGTCCTGCTGAGACACTTTATATCAATAAAAAATAATTACATGATGAAGAGAATCATACCGGGAGCAGCCATGCTCTATGGTAGCTTGCTGCTCGCAGGTTGTGCAGCCAGCCAGAAAAATACAGGTTCAGAACAGCTACCATCGCTGAAGGAAGTGTTCAGCAAGGATTTTGCTATCGGGACTGCTTTAAATGCAGCACAGATAGAAGAGAAAGATCCCGGTGCGGCGAAACTGGTGCCACAGCAATTCAATATGGCCACGCCAGAAAATATCATGAAGGCAGAGGTTATCCATCCCCGCTGGAATGAATACAATTTTACGCTGGCTGATAAACTGATCGAATACGGGAAAAAGCACGATATTAAGATCAATGGTCATACCCTTATCTGGCATAGCCAATTGCCGGCCTTCGCCCGCCAGATCCAGAGCGTTGATTCATTCAGGCTTTTCTTCACCAATCACATCAATACAGTTGCAGGCCGCTATAGCGGAAAAGTTTTCTCCTGGGATGTAGTAAATGAAGCACTGAATGAAGATGGCAGCATGCGCAAATCCATCTTCCTTTCGAAGCTGGGTGATGGTTTTGTAACAGAAGCGTTCCGGCTGGCACAGACTGCATCGCCCAATACAGAACTTTATTACAATGATTATAACAATGAGCAACCTGCTAAACGTGCCGGTTGTATTGCCCTGATTAAAAAAGTTCAGGCTGCCGGCGTCCGTATTGATGGTGTAGGCATCCAGGGCCACTGGCATGTAGGCAAAGTGCCGTTGAAAGATATCGAAGAAAGCATTTTGCAATATGCTGCACTGGGCGTGAAAGTGATGTTCACTGAACTGGATATTGAAGTGCTGCCCCGCAATTTCCAGGGTGCAGAAGTAAGTCAACGCATGCAAAACACACCTGCCATGAACCCTTACACCAATGGCTTGCCTGATAGTGTGCAGCAACAACTGGCCGATGATTATGAAGCATTGTTCAAACTGTTCTTAAAACATAAAGACAAGATCACCCGGGTCACTTTCTGGGGCGTAGATGATGGGCAAAGTTGGTTGAACGGCTGGCCGATCCGGGGCAGAACAAACTATCCTTTATTGTTCGACAGGCAATTCAAACCCAAACCTGCATTTTTCAAAGTGATAGGAACAAAGACCAAATCATAACAAGCTATATCAATCCCTAAAAGGACCAACATATGAATAGAACCGCTTCACAAAAACTGTCTGTTGTTGAAAAAGTAGGTTATAGCCTGGGTGACCTGGCTGCTAACCTGGTGTTTCAGACCCTTATGACCTACCTGGCCTATTTCTATACAGATATATATGGATTGAAAGCTAATCATGCTTCTGCCATTATACTGACTGTTGGATTGGTGGCGGCTTTTGGGTTCAATCCTCTTATCGGTGCTATTGCAGACAGAACAGTATCAAGATGGGGAAAGTTCAGGCCCTGGATCTTGTTCACAGCAATACCTCTTGGAGTTGCTGCTTTACTGGCTTTCAGCACGCCTGATTTTTCTTATAAGGGGAAGTTGATCTATGCGGTGATCACGTATACGTTGCTGCTGCTGCTTTATGCGGCCAATAATCTTCCGTATTCAGCATTAAGCGGTGTGATCACCGGTGATATGAAGGAACGCAACAGTATGTCGGCCTACCGGTTTGTAGCCGTAATGTTTGCTCAGTTCTTTGTGCAGGTATTCATGTTACCTATTATTGAATCCGTTGGTGGTGGCGATAAAGCTGCTGGCATAGAAAAAGTAATGACCTGGCTGGCAGTTATAGGAACAGTAATGCTCCTGATCACTTTTTTAACCACTAAGGAACGAATTGTTCCCAAGCCGGAACAAAAATCAAGTCTTGCTGAAGACCTGGGTGATCTGTTTAAAAACAGGCCCTGGGTGATCATGCTGCTGCTCACTACCCTTGTATTCATCACACTGGCCATGAAAGGCGGCTCGTACGTATATTACTTCAAAAACTATGTAGATAAGGAAAGCCTCACCAATTTTATTACGCCTATATTAAACGGCCTTTCGGATATCGGCATCAACTTCTTTGGTGAAGATCCTGTATCTGCCGGCTTTGGTCTGTTTAATGCTGGCGGCATCATATTCATGATCGTGGGTATCACTTTATCTAAACGGCTGGCCGATAAATATGGCAAAAGGGATGTCTTTGGAATTGCCCTGTTCATTTCAACCCTGTTCATCATATTTTTTATCTTCTTTCCTCCGCAATCAGTCCGTCTCATGTTTGCTTCGCAGATATTGCATGGCTTTTTTTATGGTATTACGATACCATTGTTATGGGCTATGATCGCCGATGTGGCTGATTACAGCGAATGGAGAAACAATCGACGTGCAACTGCCATCATTTTCTCTGCCATGATGGTGGGTTTAAAAGGAGGGTTGAGCATTGGCAGTGCTTTGCTTGCCTGGATACTGGATAAATATAAGTACCTGCCCAATACAGACCACCAGACAGCATCAGCCATACAGGGTACCAAATTACTGGTGAGCATTTTCCCGGCCATTCCTTTTTTAATTGGTGCAGCCTTATTGTTCTTTTATCAAATAAATAAAAAGATGGAGCTGCAGATAGAAACAGATCTGAAAAACCGACGCAACGCATAATTCAAAAAAAACACATACAACTATTTTATGCCAGAAGAAAGCATTGATCATATTGATTTTGATGATTTGAATAGAAGAGCTGTTTCTCAACCGATCGTATCGCATATTTATACAGCCGATCCATCCGCCCATGTATTTAATGGAAGGATCTATATTTATCCATCGCACGACGTTGAATCAAATATTCCTTTTGATGACCTGGGAAGCCATTTCGCCATGGAAGATTATCATGTAATATCGATGGACTCTCCCAGCAGTAACGCTGTTGATAATGGTGTGGCCCTTCATGTAAAAGAGGTACCCTGGGCTGATAAACAAATGTGGGCACCCGATGCTGCAGAAAAAGACGGGACTTATTATCTTTTCTTCCCTGCAAAAGCGCATGATGGCATCTTCCGGATTGGTGTAGCCACCAGTTCATCTCCCACAGGGCCTTTTATACCACAACCCGAACCTATTAAAGAAAGTTTCTCCATCGACCCTGCTGTTTTCAAAGATGATGATGGGCATTACTACATGTATTTTGGCGGTATCTGGGGTGGTCAGCTTCAACGCTGGAGGACCGGCGAATATAAAGACGGGGAAGGGCCGCTGATGTATCTGCCGGAAAATGATGAACCGGCTCTGTGTGGCAAAATAGCGCGGCTGACCGACGACCTGCTTGAATTTGCTGAAGCGCCAAAAGATGTGGTGATCACAGACGAGAGCGGCAACCCTTTACTTGCCGGCGACAATGACAGAAGGTTTTTTGAAGCCAGTTGGATGCATAAGCATAATGGCAAATACTATTTCTCCTATTCCACAGGCGACACACATTTTCTTTGCTATGGCATCGGTGATACTCCTTACGGACCTTTCAAATATGGCGGAAGAATACTCAATCCAGTTGTTGGCTGGACCTCCCATCACTCCATTTGCCAGTTCTGGGGTAAATGGTATTTGTTTTACCACGATTCAAGTTTATCAAAAGGAGTGACCCATCTGAGATCTGTCAAAGTAACTGAACTGGTCCATGATGAACACGGGCATATTCAAACAATAGATCCTTATCTCAAATAAAGCTGATCAATAATGTTCAAAAGAATTCTTGCTCTTGGCTTCTTTAGTTTTTCCCTGTTGACCGGCATCACCCAGTCATTCAAAAACCCGATACTGGCCGGCTTTTATCCTGATCCGAGTATCTGCCGCGCCGGTGATGATTATTATATCGTCAATTCTTCGTTTGCGTATTATCCGGGATTACCGCTTTTTCATAGTAAAGATCTTCTGAACTGGAAACAGATCGGCTATGCAATGGACCGTCCTGACCAGTTGGAGTTAGAAGGAGCAGGCGTTTCAAGAGGATTATTTGCTCCAGCTATCAGCTATCACAATGGTGTTTTTTATATTGTATGCACCGAGGTAAGCAAGCTGGGCAATTTTGTTATCACGGCCAAAGATCCCAAAGGCCCCTGGAGCAAACCAGTGCGATTACCACAAGTGAATGGCATAGACCCTTCCCTTTTTTTCGATGATAATGGGAAAGCATATATTGTTTTCAACAGCATTCCTCCCGGTAATATCTCCCTGCATGATGGGCATCGTACCATCCGCATGTTTGAGTTTGATGCAGAAAACCTGAAAGTGATTGGCGAAGAAAAATTGCTGGTGAACGGGGGCACAGATATGGCTAAAAAACCCGTATGGATCGAAGGGCCGCATTTGATCAAAAAAGACGGATGGTACTACCTGATCTGTGCAGAAGGAGGAACAGGCTATAATCATTCAGAAGTTGTGTTCAGAAGCAAGTCGCCTGAAGGCCCTTTTGTTTCGTACGAAAAGAATCCCATCCTCACGCAAAGGCAGCTTGATCCCAACCGGAAAGACCCGGTCACCACTGCAGGCCACGCAGATCTCGTGCAGGCGAAAGACGGAAAATGGTGGGGCATATTCCTTGCCTGCAGGCCTTATGAAGGTGATTACTACAATACAGGAAGAGAAACTTTTATGGCTCCCGTTGTATGGAATGACGGCTGGCCGGAATTTGATCTCGGTGGCGAAGAAGTAAAATACACCTACCCTATCAATGCCATTGCAGATAAACAAAGAGAACCATTTAACGGCAACTATGTATTCCGTGATGAGTTCAATAATAAAAAACTGAATATCCGCTATCGCTTTCTCAGAACGGTACATGATCAGTGGTATGACCTGCTGGCAAAGCCAGGATCATTAACATTGAAATTGCGGCCGGAAACTGTTGCGGATAAAAACAACCCTTCATTTGTAGGTTTCAGCCAGCCCCATCTCAAAGGCTATGCAGCCAGCAGCCTGCACTTTAACCCCAAAGCTGAAAATGAAAAAGCAGGTTTATTGCTTTTCCAGAATGAAAAGACTTATTATTTCCTGTGCAAAACCATGCAGGATAATAAGCAGATCGTAGCTTTATACAAAGGAGCTGAACTGATAATCAGTGAAACACTTGATCAACCCGGGAAGGATATCTTTTTTAAGATAGAAGCGAACGGTGATAAATACTCCTTTTATTACGGCACTCAAAAAAACAAGTGGAAGCTTTTGCAGGGTGATGCGGATGCAAGATACTTAAGTACTAAAACAGCTGGAGGGTTTGTTGGTTGTGTGTATGCCATGTATGCCACTTCGGAAGGAAAACCGGCTGTTAACACAGCTTCGTATGATTGGTTTGAGATAAAGAATAATGATACCATCTATCAATAAATCCGCTAAAAAAAAGTGTATGCGCAAACTTATCGGCTTTGCCTTATTGCTTACTACTGCCAATACATGGGCACAGGAATATAAGTCGTACCCCATGTGGAATACCAGCCTGCCTGTTGAACAACGCGTTAATGATGTTGTAAGCCGGTTAACGCTGGAAGAAAAAGTAGCACAGATGCTGAATGCCACTCCTGCTATTCCGCGGCTGGGCATTCCTGCTTATGATTGGTGGAATGAAGTGCTGCATGGTGTGGCAAGAACGCCTTTCCGCACTACCGTCTTCCCCCAGGCTATTGCCATGGCCGCCACCTGGGACACCAATTCATTGTATCGCATGGCCGACTATTCTGCGCTGGAAGGAAGGGCCATCCATAATAAAGCTATCGAACTCGGACGTACCAGTGAACGCTATGTAGGGCTTACTTACTGGACGCCTAATATCAATATCTTCCGCGATCCCCGTTGGGGCCGGGGTCAGGAAACGTATGGAGAAGATCCATTTTTGACAGCCATGCTCGGTCGTTCATTTGTGCGTGGCTTGCAGGGCGAAGATCCTAAATACCTGAAAGCAGCAGCCTGCGCCAAGCATTTCGCCGTACATAGCGGGCCAGAGCCAAGCCGCCATTCCGATAATTTCAATCCTACCACCTATGACCTCTGGGATACATATCTGCCTGCTTTTAAAGAACTGGTGGTTGATGCCCATGTTGCCGGCGTAATGTGTGCCTATAATGCAGTGAACACACAACCCTGCTGCGGCAATGATCTGCTGATGAACGATATCCTGCGGGAACAATGGAAATTCACAGGCTATGTTACTTCAGATTGTTGGGCAATCGACGATTTTTTCCGTTATCATAAAACCCATCCTGATGCTACAAGTTCTGCTATAGATGCAGTAGTGCATGGAACAGATGTGGAATGCGGGCAAGCTGTATACCAAACGCTGGTAGAGTCAGTAAAAAAAGGATTGATCAAAGAAGAATATCTTAACACCTCATTAAAACGGTTATTCACGATCCGTTACCGGTTAGGTATGTTCGATCCCGTTTCAATGGTAAAATATGCACAGACGCCGGCTAGTGTGCTGGAAAGTGTGCCACACCAGCAGCATGCATTAAAAATGGCGCAACAATCCATCGTGCTTTTAAGAAACGAAAACAACACCCTTCCATTAAATAAAACTATCCGGAAGATCGCAGTGCTTGGCCCAAATGCAGATAACCGCATCTCGGTATTAGGCAATTATAATGGCACTCCTTCGCATATTACCACTATACTTGAAGGAATAAAGAAGAAACTGGGCAACAATGTGGAAGTGATCTATGAAAAGACTGTCAATTTTGCCAACGACACTTTACTTCAATACGTTGACCTGCAAAATCAGTTCAGTTGGGATGGTCAGCAAGGTGTTAAGGCGGAGTATTACAACAACCGTGAATTAAAAGATCAACCCTTCCTCGTCAGAACAGAAAAAAATATTGATCATTCATGGCAGCGCGGCGATATCATCGGTAATAATGTAACAGCTACGAATTTTTCTGCCCGTTACACTACCCGCTTCGCTGCAAAAGAAACAGGCAGTATCGATCTTGAAGTGGAAGCTGATGATGGTTACAGATTATTTGTAAATGATAAGGAGGTAGTCAATGCCTGGCTTAGGAATCGCTGGGGGGCTAAAACCTATAAGCTTGAGACAAAAAAAGATGCTGTCTATAATATCGTATTGGAATACTGGCAGGGCGATGACAATGCAAACGTGGCATTACGGACAGGTCATTTTATACAAACAGATTTTGAAGCTTTGGGCAATCGTCTCAGGCAGGTTGATGCGATCGTTTTTGCAGGTGGTATTTCCCCTCAACTGGAAGGTGAAGAAATGCCAGTGGCCGTGCCTGGATTCAGCGGAGGCGACAGAACATCTATCATGCTCCCGGCTGTTCAAACCAAATTACTGAAGGCATTGAAAACAACCGGCAAGCCTGTTGTATTTGTAATGATGACCGGTAGCGCCATTGCCATTCCCTGGGAAGCAGAGAATATTCCTGCTATTGTGAATGCCTGGTATGGCGGACAAAGTGCCGGCACAGCAGTAGCTGATGTTCTCTTTGGCGATTACAATCCTGCAGGCCGACTGCCTGTAACGTTCTATAAAGGGGATGAAGATCTTCCGGGTTTCAGTGATTATTCCATGAACGGAAGAACTTACCGTTATTTTAATGGTCAGCCCCTCTTCCCTTTTGGTTATGGTTTAAGCTACACCAGTTTTCGCTATGACCAGCTTACTGCACCTGCTTCTGCAAAAGCCGGTCAGCCAATAAAGCTGACTGTTAAGCTGACCAATACGGGTAAACGTGATGGCGAAGAAGTGACACAGCTCTATGTATCACATCCCGGGGCGAATGGGAAAGCCCCACTGCGTGCGCTTAAAGGTTTTCAACGCATTTCATTGAAAGCTGGTGAAACCAAACTTGTTCATTTTACACTTAGTGTGGAAGACTTATCTCTTATTGATGAAACCAATGGTCAGCTATACCAGCCAAAAGGCAAGGTTAGTATCAGCCTGGGGGGCGGACAACCAGGTGTAAGCAATAAAACAACGAGCAATGTGATCACACAACTCATCTCTATTCAATAATCCCGGTATGAAAAAGCTGATCACCATATCACTGACCCTGTTCATTACACTGAATTCTTCTGCCCAGGTAAAACTTCCGCAGCTGATACGCGACAGCATGATCCTGCAAAGGGATGAAAAAATAAATCTTTGGGGATGGGCATCTCCCAATGAAAAAGTGAGTGTCCGCTTCAATGGCAAAGCATATAAAACTACAGCAGATAAAGGCGGCAACTGGAAGTTGCAATTACCTCCCACTAAAGCTGGCGGCCCTTACACAATGGATATCATCGCAAGCAATAAGGTCACTTTACGTGAAATTCTTTTTGGGGATGTATGGTTTTGCAGTGGCCAGTCAAACATGGTCCATCAGATGAATATTCATGATGTCACCTATGCCAGGGAAATTGCAGAAGCAAACTATCCGCAGATCAGGCAATTCTGGATACCGACCCTGACCAGTCTTCAGGGGCCTCAATCTGACCTGCCAACCGGCAACTGGAAACCGGCAGTGGGTGAAGAGGTAAGGCCATTTTCTGCAGTCGCTTATTTTTTTGCAAAAAAGATCTATGAAAAATATAAAGTGCCTGTTGGTATTATCAATGCCAGTGTTGGTGGCACACCTATCCAGGCATGGACGAGTGAGCAGGGGTTGAAAGATTTTCCGGCACTATTAACAACGATCGGAAAAAATAAAGACACGGCTTATATCAATAGTTTTAACCGGAGACCAACAGGCAACAGGCCGCCAACCCCTGTTGATGCAGGTATGGCGGCCTCTCCTAAATGGTATGACCCTGCTTATACACCCAAAGGCTGGCGCATGATCAATGTTCCCGGCTATTGGGAAGATCAGGGCATCAGAGATCTGAACGGTGTGGTTTGGTACAGAAGAGAAATAACCATCCCTGCCTCTATGGCCGGCAAGCCGGCTAAAGTTTTCCTGGGAAGGATTGTAGATGCCGACGAGTTATATATTAATGGAAAACAGGTCGGTAATACCACCTATCAATATCCACAGCGCAGGTACAATGTCCCCTCAGACCTGCTGAAAGCCGGTAAAAACATTTTTGTTGTTCGCGTTACCAACACGAATGGTAAAGGAGGCTTTGTACCCGATAAACCTTATTGCATTTTCTCAGGAGCTGATACCATTGACCTGAAAGGTTACTGGGAATATAAAGTAGGTGTCGTTTTTCCTCCGGTAAGTGGTGGTGGGCCTGGCGGCATCAGTGCACAAAATCAGCCGGCTGCTTTATACAACGCAATGGTAGCGCCTGAGATCAACTATACAATAAAAGGATTTTGCTGGTACCAGGGTGAAGCCGATACCTGGCAGCCCAGGCAATATGAAAAACTTATGGCTGCACTGATCAATGATTGGCGCAACAAATGGCAACAGGGCACACTCCCTTTCCTGTTTGTACAGCTTCCCGGCTTTATGGAATACAATTACCTGCCTTCAGAAAGCAATTGGGCAGGATTAAGGGAATCCCAATTAAAATCACTGGCTGTTCCCAACACCGGTATGGCTGTCGCTATTGATCTTGGCGAATGGAATGATATTCACCCGGACAATAAAAAAGATGTGGGAGAACGGCTTGCACTCGCTGCATTAAAACTGGCGTATAAAGAAGATCTCGTTTATTCAGGCCCGCTGTATGAATCATCCGCTATCGAAGGGAAAAAGATCGTTATCAGCTTCACGAATACAGGCAGTGGGTTAATGACCAATGATAGTGAAGCTCCATCATCCTTTGCCATTGCAGGTGAAGACAAAAAATTTGTATGGGCTTCTGCAAAGATCGAAGGAAATAAGGTAGTGGTATGGAATGATGCAGTTGCCAATCCAAAGTATGTACGTTATGCATGGGCCGATAATCCTTTAGATCCTAATTTATTTAATAAAGAAGGACTGCCGGCCTCTCCTTTCAGAACAGACAATTAAAGCGACTATTCAACAACCGCTATATGAAAAATAAATGGGCACTGCTTTTGGCATTAGGTATTGCTTTTGCCGGAAATGCGCAACAGGCTGTTATAGACAGCAGCCGATATCCACGGCTCTCCAATTTTTCTGCACAGGAAGACAGGGCTAATATAATGCAACAGTTAGGCATCAAAAAATTAAGGCCTGGCCCCAGCAGTAATCAATCGGATCCCAATCATGCCAATGAAGATGAGCAACTGGCCAATCCCTGCCCCCAGTTGCCAGATGCATTAACGACCAGGAGCGGGAAGAAGATCACCACACCGGAGCAATGGTGGAAACTGCGCCGACCTGAAATTGCAGAGGATTTTGAAAAAGAAATGTATGGACGTGTTCCGGAAAATACACCTAAAGTAACCTGGACAACAAAGGTCACCGACTATGAATTTGTGGGCCGCATACCGGTTATTGCGAAACAGCTTGTTGGCCGTGTCGATAACAGCGAATATCCTTTGATCAATGTAAATATCAATATGGTGCTGGTATTACCATTGAATGTAAAAGGCCCTGTTCCTGTATTGATGATGTTTGGCTTCCCTGCCCTGCCTGCGCCAGCACAACCTTCACCTGCCGACCTGGAAAAGATCAATATGGCTTTCAAGGAAATGATGATCAAAAACAATCCTGACATGAAAGCCATTTTTGAACGTTATCCTGCTTATAACCCCATTACAAGAGCTGCCGGTCCTAATTTTTTTGCACCACCTCCTACTGGAGATTCTCCACCAACAGAGCAACTGCTGGCTGCTGGCTGGGGTTATTGCACATTGGAGCCAGGCAGTGTACAGGCCGATAATGGAGCAGGGCTCACCCGGGGCATCATTGGTTTGGTGAATAAAGGACAACCCCGCAAGCCAGACGACTGGGGAGCATTAAGAGCCTGGGGATGGGGCGCCTCAAGAGCACTGGACTACCTGGAAACAGATACACTCGTGGATGCAAAGAAAGTAGGTATTGAAGGCGTATCACGTTATGGCAAAGCTGCGCTTGTAACAATGGCTTTTGATCAGCGCTTTGCTGTTGTGCTGGTCGGTTCGTCCGGTAAAGGCGGTGCCACTTTGCAAAGACGTGTATTTGGTGAAGCGGTCGAAAGCCTTGCAGGTGGCGGAGGTTATCACTGGATGGCCGGTAATTATTTGAAGTATGCAACTGAAGAGTCGTCATTTGGAAAAAAGACCGGCTGTGATCTGCCCGTAGATTCACACGAACTTATCGCCCTTTGTGCTCCAAGACCTACCTTCATCAGCTATGGCATACCTGAAAAAGGAGATGCCAAATGGCTCGACCAGATGGGAAGCTATAAAGCAACAGTAGCTGCAGGCACCGTATTCAAATTACTGGGAGCAAAGGATCTGGGTGTAAGTAATGACTATCATACTGAAAAAATGCCGGCTGTGCTCACGGGCTTACTTGATGGGGAACTCGCCTGGCGTCAACACAACGGCGGACATACCGATGCGCCGAATTTCCAGTTTTTCATTCCATGGGCTAACCGTGAATTGAAGTATGAGAAAGCAGGGAAATAAATCATAAAGATGAGTTTTTTACTTTCTTGAGAAACTCAGTTTGCAAATCGTTGATCATGCTATCATATCCCTTTTTGTCTATGAAAGCAGCAGGATCGTACTTATTACCTGGCTTGTGCTTAGTATGAAGTCCAAACTGGCTGGCATGTGAAGAAAGCCAGATATCGAATGATTGCTTTTTTAATGCATTCAGCGTGTATTCATAATCTTTAGCGATACTGGGATAGGCCGGTATATCTGAAAAGCTTTTTTCTGTAACTATCGTGGGCATATTGGCGATCAGTACCCGGTAAGATTTCCATTTGTCCTTAACATCAAACAGATAACTACAGGAGCCTTTTGTATGCCCAGGATGGTGAAGCATTGTAAGATGCATGCCACCCAATGATACCGTGTCTTTATCATGCAACACACGATCAATCTTAACAGGCTCATAAACGCTTTCATTACCGCCGAGTGCATAGTCTGATCGGCCGCCATCCGCTACCACGCTTGAATCTCCACTGTCTACCATCATTTGTGCACCGGTAATTCTTTTAATCTCCGCCATTGCCCCCATGTGGTCATAATGCGCCTGGGTTGTCAACAGTATCCTGATATCCTTAAATTTAAAGCCGAGAGATTCCACACCAGCCCTGATCTGGGATGCCGAAGCGGCAAGCCCTGTATTTATAAGGATATGGCCTTGTGGCGTGGTGATAAGATAGGAAGCAAGGTCATACGTGCCCACGTAATAAAGATTGCCTGCTATCTGAAAAGCCGGATAAGGCTTTGACCATTCAGCTGGCACATTTGCAGGTTCCATTACTTTCTGAGCGGTTGCAACAAATCCGGTAATTATCAGGTTTATTGCCAGGAGGGCCTTTTTCAGTATGCATCTATACATACAGTAAAAGTACATAAAGCATCCCTCTTTTTATTTACATTTCAACAATATTAAGAGCACCTTCCACATTAAAGGGAATGCTGGTATTTATTAATAAGGATAGCCACTTCTATTGCCTTTAAAAGGCTTTAGGCGGCAAAGCGTTTTTGTCGAGTACTCCATTTTTAACCATACTTTTTACGATCAATTGGCCATATTCATGTCCTAATGCTTCTGAGCTCGACGGATCGAATGATTGCGTTTGCACAGAATACACTAAATGCTGATCGCCCAGATCATATAAATTGCTTTCCCAGAAATACCTGGTATCTGTAACATAATATCCCGGTTCGTAAATACGACGCTGAAGAGCACCATAGTATCCCCAAAAGCGCCCGTAATAATAACCATACGGCGAATACATCATACGACCGGGTACATACCTACGTTCCTTCTCTTTATCTAACAATACAATAGTGATCACTGCATCCACCCCATTGCTCTTTAACCTGGCGATAGCAGTCTGTTCGTCCATTCCATCAAACTCTTTTGGTCCGTATTCACTATAAGCCGATATAGCGTTATAACCAAGTTCCTTTAAATCACCGACAAGGTGATCCTCCATGTGTTCCCGCAGAGACCGGTCATTCTCTTTAATGAGGCCAACCACAAGTATCTTATTATATTTTCTTCCGCTGGCATCTGAGGCTTTCCATGTAGAAGTGATCTTAGAACTGGCGCAGCCAGCCAGCAATAACATCAGCAACGGTATCCATAATACTCTTTTCATATCATTCTGTTTTAATGGTTCACTGCAAGCTATCTGCAGAATCGTTAACCAGGAATGACACGTATCATCACCAGCAAGGATTATTATCAATTACTGGTATGCCGTAGACAAATGACTATCGATACTGACAACGATCAGCATAAGTTGTGACAGGGATCAGCTCAATTTCTCCGTGAACAGCCGAGATTTATGCTCAATAAAAAAATTTATTATGCGCTATACTGATCTGCAACATGCCGGAGCCCACTATAATGAATGGCTCAATTCCCTTGGCTTCTATAAAGAAGACCTGGGGATACTTACCACACGCCTCAACGAAGTGGCGGGGAAAAATACAGGCGACGATGCCCTGAAAGATGTAGAACATTTTGAAAATCAGTTTGAGATACAACAACAAAATATCAGTAATCTGGAACATCGCATAAGATCCAATATGCATACTTCCTCTGTTGAAATAAGGCATCATGCTGGAAAAGTAGATGAAGCCGTGGCCGCTGAAGTGAAGGTTCTTGAAAGAGAGATGGCAGATTTTGAAAAAAATATCCGCCAGCTAAGAAAAGACTTCAATATATTCCTGTCTAAATGGATGTAAATGACCCCAGCATGGGTTGAACCAGCAGTTAACAAATTGCAAATTAACAGAAGGGTAATAGGCAATCTTGGCTATATTGCAGACTTTATGTATCTTATTTGTGAATGAAGAAACTGGTTGCGATAGTATTTCTCCTGATATATACGGTAGCTGTTTTTCAACTGGAACAGCTTGCAAAATTTCCCGTCCTTTTGCAGCATTATAAGGAACATATCAGAATGGAAGGAAATATTTCCTTTGCAGCCTTCCTGAAAGAGCATTATGTTCAGGACAATCCTTCTGATCCGGATTATGACTATGCCCGTGACAGGGAATTACCATTTAAAACGTGTCCCCATCACTTCTTTATGCTGATGACAGCCGCTGCTCCAAAACCTGCAGCAGAAGAGGTTAAAATCACTACAGATAATTTACTCACTTATACAATTCCGCCGGACGACAGCCGGCTGTTCAATTCTTTTACCGGAAATGTTTTTCAGCCTCCCCGTATTGATTGATCATACCATCCTCCATTATCTCTGCATATAAAGCAGTTAATTATTTTATTCAATCAATTCACTTTTTAGAATATGAAATATATTTTAATGGCATGGTTATGCCTGACAGTCCCTTCTTCCCAGGACTGGCTGACTGACCTGCAGAAGGCCAGTGACATTGCCAGGAATCAGCAAAAACTCGTATTGCTGAACTTCTCGGGATCTGACTGGTGTGCCCCATGTATCCGGCTGAAAAAAGAAATATTTCAAACAGCAGAGTTTAATGAAGTAGCTGCGGGATCTCTTGTATTGGTAAATGCTGATTTTCCAAGAAGCAAAAAAAACCAACTGGGAAAAGAACAACAGCAATTGAATGATGAACTTGCTGAACGGTACAATCCAGCCGGTAAATTTCCCTACACTTTACTTCTTACAGCTGAAGGCAAAGTCCTATATGCATGGGACGGATTTCCTTCTGGCGGGAAGGCTGCTTTCCTGGAAAAGCTAAAAAAGCTTTCTATACACAAAAGCTCTTAACTCCTCAATATGAAAGAGTATAAACAGGCGGCCCGTTTGATGGGAAATCATTTTGAGATCACCGTGGTAGCAAGTGATGAACAAACAGCTACAGATGCGATTAATACAGGTTTTAATGAAATAAGACGTATTGAAAAACTGCTCACCACTTTTGATGATAACAGTCAGGTGAACCAGGTAAATGCCCGGGCGGGAATAGATGCAGTAAAGGTTGACCGCGAAGTACTGGAACTCGTAAAGCGCTCGATACGGCTTTCCGGTATTACCGATGGAGCTTTTGATATCACATATGGATCAATTGATAAAAGCCTTTGGAACTTTGACCGCTCGATGACTGAACTTCCTGACCCGGACCTAGCCCGGAAAATGGTACGGCTGATCAATTACCGCAATGTCGCCGTAAATGACCAGGATAGCACTATAATGCTAAAGGAAAAAGGGATGCGGATAGGCTTTGGCGGCATCGGCAAAGGTTATGCGGCAGAAAAAGCGAAAAGCCTGTTACAGTCTACAGGGATCTGCGGCGGCATCATCAATGCTTCCGGTGATCTTGCAACCTGGGGTACAGATGGAGAAGGCAGGAACTGGACAGTAGGGATCAGTAATCCTGATAACCCTGCAGAAGTCTTTTCCTGGCTGCCTTTGAAAGAGATGGCTATTGCCACTTCCGGCAATTATGAGAAGTATGTTATTATCAACGGACAGAAATACTCACACACTATTAATCCCAAAACGGGATTACCGGTTACCGGTATCAAAAGTGTAACCATCATCGCACCTAATGCTGAACTTGCGGATGCCATGACAACACCGGTCATGATCATGGGCGTGAAAGCAGGTCTCAATATGATCAACCAGATAAAAGGCGTAGCCTGTATTCTTATTGACGATCATAATAAGATTTATTCATCTTCAAATATCCATTTACAATGAAACATACAACCATTTTCCGGGCCCTGCCAGTGATAGCTTGCGCAGGACTCCTATTCCTGTCTTCCTGCACTACAGTGAAGGAATACCAGAAGAATAAATTAAATGACGGTGAAATGACCTTAGGCAACCGGAAAGTAGAAAAAACGGAACTCAGTTTTCAATCTTACCGTGAAGGAGCATCCGGTGCTAACGCAGGAAAATCCGGCGGCGGCTGCGGCTGTAATTAATTCATACAAGCAAGCAATTTATGAAAAGAATATTTCTCACTGCCGCCGGCCTCTTTGCATTGGTCCAACTCTTTGGACAGCAAAAAGACACAACCGGCTTTCAGGCAAGAAAACTAAAACTGGATGAAATCAATCTTGTATCCAGTTATTATCATCAGAATGGGAATAATGCAGCCGTAACCGGTGGCATCGGGTCCCAAAAACTCTCTGATATCGCGAATGTGTTTGACGTGAAACTGGTTGGATATGACAAAAAAGCAAGAAAGCATTCACTGGATGCAGAACTTGGTATTGATCATTACACATCTGCCTCCTCTGACAAAATTGACCTGAAAAGCAATTCCTCGGCTTCACATGCCGATACCCGCTTCTACCCTTCTCTGACCTGGACAGTCGAGAACGAACAAAAGGGGCATTCCATTGCTATCGGTCTTTCTTCTTCCACAGAATTCGATTATCAGTCTTTCGGTGGCAACATCAGTTATTCCAGGAAAACAAAGAACAGAAACGGGGAGTTCACTGGCAAATTGCAGGCCTATCTCGACCAGGTAAAACAGGTGCTGCCAACTGAGTTAAGACCGGGTGGCCCCGATGAAGAACATTATCCCGGTAAAAATCGCAACACGATCGCAGGTTCATTTTCCTGGTCGCA
Organism: Sphingobacteriales bacterium 44-61; assembly: GCA_001898405.1. GTDB lineage: Bacteria > Bacteroidota > Bacteroidia > Chitinophagales > Chitinophagaceae > Terrimonas_A. The sequence continues at coordinate 351,624 of MKTW01000010.1, read as the reverse complement.
GATCATCAATCAACGTTTACAGATAGCGATACTGGGGGACCTGGTACAACAAAACGGCTTTTTAAGTCTGCCCTTCTATCGCGTTTATTTCAATGATGGGTCTGTACACCAGGAGAAGCTGCCTGATAGCCGGTTCAAGATCCCTATCGGCTTCCGTGCTAACTATTTTCTGGGCGATAATTTTATTCTGCGAAGTTATTACCGGTACTATACAGATAACTGGGGGATACGTTCACATACTGCAGAGCTGGAGGTACCGGTCAAGCTCAATGCTTTCCTGTCGGTAAGTCCATTCTACCGGTATTATACGCAAACGGCCGTGAAATATTTTGCACCTTATGGTCAACATACAGATCAGCAAGCGTATTATACGAGTAACTATGACCTTTCAAAATTCAACAGTTCATTTTTTGGGGCAGGCATTCGATGGCTGCCGCCACAAGGAATATTAGGATGGCAGCATTTTAATATGATAGAATTGAGGTATGGGCATTACAAGAAGAGTATTGACCTGCAATCAAATATTATATCCCTGAATCTGAGATTTAAATAAAGTATGCCGGCCATGTGCCGGCATACTTTATTAAGAGAGATCTCTTCCCGATATCGAAAACATCAAAAGCGTTTCAATGACAGCAGCCTGATCACCTTACTTTACCTGAAGCCATATCAATCGCTTTGACCAACTGAACATCTTTACACAAAAGGATCTGCCCGATCGTTGGACTAATTATATGATCCGGAATAACTCCCCGGTCTTTATAAGCCGATGCTTTAACATCGTTTATATACTTGAATTTAGGTATGATTATATTTATTTTGCTGTTGGGTAGTTCTACCTTTATCGTTTCCCCGGACGTATTTCCATAATACCCTCCACCCGTTTCTTCACCAATGAACGTTCCCCTGTTATCACTTTTTGCGATTGAGGAAAAATCTGCGGTAGTGGAAAAACTTAACCCATTAATCAAGAAAAAAACCTTTCCGTTAAAAGAGTTCTTTTGCGGCTGTTGCATGCCAAGAAGAGCATTTTCCTTCAATGAAACCTTATTTTTTGTAGATTCAATTGAAGAGAAATATTTAAAAGGCTTTTTTGCCAAATAAGAATAAAGTAAAGGTCCATATGCATCAGTACCGCCGGCATTCCCTCTTAAGTCAATGATCAGCTTATGAATTTTTCTGAGACCAATCTCGTTAAACGATGCGTTGAGAAAGTCATGGAAGTTGTATTTTCCTGAAAGCCGGTTGTCGTCAAATGTTCTGATAGTAAGCAAAGCAATATTCCCCGGTAGAAGATCCAACTGCAAATCCCTAGTTGCATTCGGTTCGCATTTCTTATCGCATTCAAAATCTTTTACAAATTCAGCGCCTATAACGGTTGTTCCAATTTCCCCGTCTATCGTCCTGTACTTTACCATGAAGGAATCTCTATTACCAAAGATCCAATTGTAAAGGAAAGGAAATGCGCCGTTATTCAGTGTCTGTTGTTTCTTCGTTTCAATCCTTCCATCAGAAGGCAGGTACTGAAATAGTTTTTCCCTGATTTCACCTGCCGGGTTATTGTCGATTGATAAAATCTCCATCCCGGCAGAAAGTTCGTTAATTCTGCTGCAAAGCACGTACGCATTCTTATCAATAAAATAGATATAAGCCGGAAACATTTTTTCCTTTTCACTGTAATGGCCCATTAAAAGCCTCGGAATGTTCGTCCCCGTGTGCCCATCTTCAATAGCGCTTACCACAAACATGATTGATTTAGCAAATTCGAATTGAGACATGGGGTGGTTTAATTCGGAGAAGCAACTGTCAAACAGGTTATCCAAAACCGTTTTGCTTTTATACCTGTACAACCCTGCATGTTCCTGCTGGAGTGCATCGCGGAAAAATGCAAAATCCTGTTGTAGTGATACCGGCTCCAATTCGCTTAACTTCTGTTGAGCAGAAAGTGGATAATGAATAAATAACATGAATAATGCAATACAGGTAATATATATCCTAATCATCGCGCGGGTATTGTTTATTATCAGATTTGACACACCAGCTCCTTAAATGTTGCAAAACTGGCCAGCTTTTTTCCTTATTCACTTTCAATACATTAGCGTTTGTCATCCCTTTATCGATTACCTGGCTCCGCTCGTCGATTCCGTTTCTCTATCTGTATCAATGTAGAGATTTTTGAAAGTAAAATCATTTACGCCAAATACTCTACCTCATGAAAAAGATATGCTTATTTGCTTTATTATTAAGCATTATTGACACTGCCAATGCACAAGTAGGCATCGGTACTACTACCCCGGCTCAAAAGTTAGATATCAAGCAGGGGCGATTACGCTTTACCGGCGATCCTTCCCCTGGCAGCGTAGCCCAGGGCATTGAGTTTACCAATCAGACAGGTGCAGTCCTGAATGGCTTTGTTGGAACTTACAATGATTCCACCATGGGTTTTTATGGATTTGCCGGCTCCGGGTGGAGCTTTTTGCACAATAATAAAAATGGTAATATCGGCCTTCAGGGAAACAGTAATCCCCGTTCTCCTTTATCTTTCTCTAATGCTACCGGTAATAAAATTTCCATTTATGACAATGGCGACGGAACGCAGTATGGCATAGGCCTGCAATCTTCAAAGCTCCAGCTTTATACTCCTTCAGTGGCCCAGGATATTGTGTTGGGAACAGGCAGCAGCAATGCTTTCACCGAAAATATGCGGATAAAAGGAAATGGCAGAGTGGGAATAGGTACCGATGCCCCTTCTGAAAAGCTAGAAGTAAATGGCACTGTAAAAATTACGGATGGCTCGCAGGGGGATGGTAAAGTGCTGACCAGTGATGCAAACGGTAAAGCAAGTTGGAAAACCTCTGCATACGGAGATAGGGTCCGGTTTTGCTTCAGACGGGACCAACCTTTACAATCAACAGCAAGTTGGACGGCCCTTTACAATGAAGGCAACACAGATGCAGACATAGACCAATTTAATCACACTGGAGGTTCCTACAGGGCAAGTGGTTTTTTTATATACTTCAATACGCCGGGATTGTACCATTTGGATGTCAATGCAACACTCAGTACAGATGATGGAGGTTTTATGTTAAGTGATGACAATGGTGATCCACTATATATAGGGATCTACCTGCTGGAAAATGATGACCCTTCTGATCCTGGTTTTTTTAATCAAAAAATTTTATCTATATCATACCCTTCCAATTTTAAAATCGTAACGGCACAAAACGGTCTCAATTATAAATGGGCCTCCGTAGACAAGTCAATGGATATTTACATCAAGGAACCCGGAGGGATACTGCAGGTTTCACACGGTACAAAAAACAAGGGGGGGCATCTTACAGTAACCGGTGTGAAAATATCTGATTAAACAAACAAAATAAAGTTATGTACCGCATATTTGTTGCTCTTCTACTTTTATTGCCGGTATCATTGTTTGCCCAGTTTGTGGTTGGTGCCACCGGCATTACTGTACGCAATGGTGCTACTTTAACAATAGACAGCCTTATTTTGCAGCCAACGGCCGATATCACCATAGAAAACAATCATCTTACACACAGGTATGTACCTGTGCCCGGCTCACCTAATGCCAGCGTGAAACGGGTATATGAATGGGATGTGCCGATTTTAATTACCGGCAATCTGCAAATGTATGTTGCCAATCCTGAACTGAATGGAAACATCCTGGCCAGCCTTCAACTGGCTCATAGCCCCCTTACCGGCAATGATGGATTTATGACCTCAACTACCAGCAATGTAAACATGGCTGACAATTCTGTAAGTAATAATTACAGCGTTACCACTATAAAACAACTGACAGCAGTAAGTTTTTCATCTGTACTGCCATTGAGATGGCTTTCGTTTACTGCCAAAAAGGTAGATCATACGGTGCAATTAGACTGGAAGGTTTCGGAAGAAGAAAATGTAAAAGGCTATGAAGTACAAAGAAGCGCTGAAGGGCAACTATACGAAACCATTGCATTTGTACCGGTTGCCTGCAACAACTGTGGCCTGCAGGAAGTAAACTACACTTATACCGATATACAACCTTTTTCCGGGACTAATTTTTACAGGATAAAGGAGGTGGATATTAACGGATCTGCTTCCTACACCAGGGTGCAGTTGGTGGCTTTTGATCGTGCGCTTAGCGAAGTAAAAGCAGGCCCAAATCCTGCTGATAAGTTCATACAGTTATTTAACCTGGAAGCTTCAAAAAAATATTCCATCACTCTTTTGTCTGTAAGTGGTGTTGTATTAAAAAAAGAAAGCGTTGAAAATAAAAACACCTGTATAATAGAAACAGAACAGCTTCCAGCAGGCGCTTATGTTATTCTTATTGAAACTGCGGATAAGAGAATACAAAAGATTGTGCGCGTGATGAGATAGGATGAGCGTTGGAGGCCCCATCTGGAAAAATTTTCCATTAACCTTTCCTAAAAAATAAAACCTCTCCAAAAGAGAGGTTTATTTTTATTCTACCACCTAAGTCATTTATCGCACTACCGGGAACTGGCTTACACGCAACACCGTAAATCCATAAGGCACCAGCCGGATGGTCTCGGGCTGTTGTTCTTTCAGGTATGAAATGGGACTATAAGGCAGAGGTCCGGCTGTTTCATTATACAACTGCCATTCAGGTATCCGCTTGCCTTTTGTCACCAATTCGATCGGTGCATTGTTCAATGTCCATGGATAACTCTTTTTGTTACGATTGATCTTCACTTCAAAGCCGGTCTGTGGAGATTTGATGGCTTCTTCCAAAAGCCCGAAGTTCCAGGGAGATAATGGGCGCACTTCGCGGTAATCGCCATACCGGTCGGTGCCCTTTACATTCTTCCAGTCTTCTTCGATCCGCAGCGCATACAACAACGGGCCTCTTTCAACAGCAATGGAATTGTTGAACCAGCGGCTGGTGGAAATTTCCATCGGCAACTCAAGTTCCACCACATCGCCGCCAGACCATGTACGGTTTACGCGCATCACCTGGTTGCCTGCAGGTTCGTCCCATATTTCACCATTCACTTTTATCACGGCTTTTTTGCACCAGCCGGGAATACGCAGGTGCAATGGGAACCTTACTTTCCCTGACGAACGAAGGGTGAAACGTATCTTGTTTTCAAAGGGATAATTCGTTTCTTCTATGAATTTAACTTTTGTTCCACCAGCTACTTCTGCTGTCACTTCGCTGCTGCTGTATTGCAGCGCTGCCAATCCCTGGTCGTCAGTAGCCAGCCAGAGATTTTGTACAAACTTGGGCCAGCCCTGGTGCATATTGCAGGTGCAGCAAGGGAAACCAGTCAGCACGCCAAAACACTGGTCAGTGCCATCATAAGGCGTAACGAAGTTGCGGTTATGCCGGCTCACCATCACCTGGTTGGCCTGCTGATAATACTGCCTGCCCATATAATCTCTTTCAATCTGTGCGGGCAGCGTATTGTATGCCAGTTTTTCCAGGTGGTCCATCATACTCAGGTTGCCGGTGATGGCGATCATATTCTCCAGCGAGTACATCATTTCTACGGTTGAACAGAGTTCTGAACCAAGAACAGGGTCAGCACCACGGGTCAGCTCATCGGCACCATACATGCCCTGTGCCTGTCCGAGGTACAGTTTGATATCGCTGAAAGCACGGTCTACCGACTCCAGGTATTTTTCCTCCGGATGTTGCTGGTAATAGATCACCGGTTCCTTGATACCCTGTGCCAGGTTCACACAATGGAAACTGTAAGGTGTGGACACTGCCTTGGTGTAAAGGAAAGTACCGGTCCAGTCGTGAGATTGCTTATGAATAATATCAGCCAGCTCCAGCAAAAATTTTTCACCTGTAATATTATAAAGCCAATAGACCACCAGCAGGTTATCACCACCGCGCTGCGATCCCCACCAGCTATAATGCCCGAGAGGTGTTGTTGGCAGGGTTTTCAACTGGTAGCGGCTGTATTTCAGCATCAGGTCGATCACTCTTTTATCTCCGGTGGCATCATAGTATTGCTGCAGCACTTTCAGCATAACCATCTTTGGCCACCAGTCACGGGCGCGGTCTCGCTGTAAACCCTGCTCGGGTGCAGGCTCTTTTTCAGGAGGAACAGGTCCGAAATAACCGTCTTCCATTTGATTGTTGAGAGCCCATTCTATCCAGGTCTGCGCCTTGGCTTTCAGTTCAGCATCATCGAGGATATAAGCCAGCGGCACCAATCCATCGAGCCAGTAAGGCCCGCGTTCCCATACATCACCATCACCACCCAGCCAGCCATTACGCTTGCCAAGCACATGGGGATAGAGCTCATCTAATTTACCACCCATACCATTCTTCATAGTCACCAGTTGCTCCCGCAACCAGCCGGTAGGTTTTATGCTGCCGATCGGCAACTGCACATACGGTTTTGCTTTAAGTGGGTATCGGTTCTGCACCGGTTTCGCAGTGTCGGACTCCACAATGGGTAAGGCATTAACAGTCATAGTCATAAGATTCAGCGTCAGTAAATAAATAAATACTCTCTTCATTTCATTGGGTTGAAGGCCTTTTACCACTTATCACAGATTTTTTGTTAAGATTCTAAGGGTAAAGCCTGATTTAAAAACATTTGATAAATTGCAGGATGCCGTATCATGCCATCACGATAAAGGATCTTGCCAAAAAACTCAACATCTCTGTTTCCACGGTATCCCGTGCACTTCGCAACACAACCGACATTAACGCGGAAACCAAACGCGCTGTCCTGGAACTGGCCAAAGAACTCGGCTATGAGCCCAATGTGATGGCGCAGGGCCTCGTGAAACGGAAAACAAAGATCATTGGGGTCGTCGTTCCTGTCATAAACTCCAACTATTTCTCCCAGGCGCTCAGCGGTATGACCGAAGTAGCCAGTGAATTTGACTATCACCTGATGTTTTGCCAGAGCAATGAAAGTGCTGAGGAAGAGATCAAGTGTATCAAAAAACTGCTGGCCTGCCATGTGGACGGATTACTGATATCGGTTTCTAAAGACACCAGCAATTCCGCCGAGCTCGAAAAGGCAAAACGGATGGACATCCCCATCGTGATGTTCGACCGCACTTTGTTGGACTTTCCGTGCAACAAGGTAGTGGTAGACGAATACGAAGGCGCTTTCCGGGCTGTTGAACACCTGATCAAAAAAGGCTGCAAACGTATTGCTCATGTTGCCGGACCGGTAAACACTTCTGTTTCCGTGAACCGCATGAACGGTTATCTTGATGCGCTCGACAAATACGGGTTGAAACGCGACAGTAACCTCATTTACCATTGCGAAGCCTTTGAAGAAAATGCGCTCGACGCCATCAAAAAGATCCTTCGTCAAAAGCTCCTGCCCGACGGTATTTTTTTCATCAACGACCTTTCTGCCATTGCCGCTATCAAACACATGAAAAAGAAAGGCATCAACATACCGGAGGATATCCGGATCGCCGGTTTCAACGATGATCCTGTCAGCGATATGATCGAACCTTCTCTCACTACGGTTATGCAACCGGGTTATGAAGTAGGCAAACTGGCCATGCGCATGGTAGTGGATGAAATCAAAATCCCGCGTAGCGATTACCAGACCGTAACTCTAAGAACTCAGTTAATAATCCGGGAATCCAGCAAGGGGCGTTAATAAACGTTTTAACCTGCGGGAAACCCGGATCATTTTGTTTTCATTCGTATATCTTTATTGATATTGGCCGAATGAAATTTTTGTCATCTCGGTTTTATTAATACTTTTTCACTTCTTCTTTCTCAATTGCTGTTCCAGCTTCATCGCCTGGTTATAGTCTACCACATAGTGCCACCAGTTGTTGAGATGGCCATCTGCTTTATTAAGGCCTTTGAAATGTGGAATATGCCGCATCCACCAGGTCATGTATCCCAAATGTGTGCATTTCCATTCCTGGCAATCCACCATACGACCATTTGACTCCTTAATATTGGGATAGAACTTCCATGTATCGGCATAAGTATTCACGACCGTTTTATTGATCCAGTCATAATCCTTTATCCCATTGGGTGGAAAATGGATATTACCGACCTGTCCTTTCCCCGGTATTTTCATATCGATGGTGGTGAATTTCTCCCAGTTGTTCCGGTCTTTGGCTGTATTATCCCATCGACCATATACTTTCCGCATGATCGATTCCATTCGGTGGCCATAGCTTTCCAGTGCCAGCGACATTTCGCGTTCGTAGTTCAATCCCATCACCGTAAGCAGGTCTTTGCAGGACGTGCCTTCTACAGGATTGGAGTTGAGCCAGAATGCCCCCTCTCCTGCAAAAGTGCTTTCCCAGGTTCCACCATAAGGGAATGTCCAGAGCCATACCTCGTTTATCTCACCCTTATCGCGCATCTGGCAAAAACCATAGTGATCGATGAAACGGTTATAATCGAAGGATGTGCCTTTAGCACGAAGGGTTTCCCATTTGGGCTCGTCCAGCAGTTCAACAATGCGGCTCAATCCCAGCAATTCCTTTTCATCTTTCAGATGCGTAAAGAATAAAGAATCGTCATATACTTTTACGATCTCGTAGCGAATGGCGCCGCCACTTACAGCGTTCAGCGTATCTCGATAATCGTTCATCAGCTTGTACGGGTCATGCCATTGAAAAGTATAACCGGGCGTTTTGAAAACCTCGTGCATGCGCTTATTACCTTTTGAGAGTATACGCGGGTCTTGTATCACCACCGCCACTTTCACAGTTATAGGGTCTGCGGTAGGCAATACCTTTTGAGCACAGGCTGTGCCGGTCATCAATATCAATAATGCAAGAGAAGCAAGGGAACGAAAAAACAGTCTGTTCATGATTGAATAAATATGATTTTAGAAAGTTCCATCAAGATGCGTGTATGGGAATCTTGCAGCGATCACCCAGGTACCGCTTTCATTAAATACTACTTTTGAGCGCAAACGGATATACCATCTGCTGGCGCCCCATGAATCCTCAGGCCATGGGTTCAGGAATGGCCATTTATTTTGTCCGTACACTTCGGTATGTAAACTGGCCGTGTCCAGTGTTGCAAAATCCTTGGTACCGCCCTTCAGATAGCTCAGCAGGTCTTGCCGTGCAGGAAAAGGTGTAACAGGAAATTCTACTACAGCACCTTCGGCCGTATTTTGCCTGTTCACCGAATAGTCAAAATAGCTTTCTGTGCCGGTAGCATATGTAGCATAATCTTTCGACTCGAATACATTGCCTTCCGCATCCAGGTATTTGATGATCACTTTTATACCTGTAGCCGGTTCATTGCTTTGCTTATATATATCCACCAATTCCTTACCATTGCGGCTGTAGATGTTCTGGTGCCTGTCCAATGCATCCTCAGGTATATTATCATACAGCGTGAAAGTGGTTTGGCCGCCGTTGTTCACTAACAAGATAGCAGTAGCAGCCTGGTAAAAAGTGTAAGGCTTCTTTTCGGATGTCAGTTTCAGTACAGCATAGTCTTTCACGAGCTTTTCACCTTTGGAATTAGACACTTTTACATCTACGTGATATACATCGCCGGCATTCTTCAGGTTACTGGTTGTTTCTAAATATTGCAGCATACCATTCACAGGGTTGATGCTTACTGCCGGCAACTGTTGTTCGGTCAGTTTGGCATTGATCAGTGCAAGTGTGGTATCTGTTTTATTGTTATAGGGTTTATTCCAGGTTTTGTAAGGGTATTGCGTAAAGAACTGCTCGGAACGATTGCCACTTGCATCACGCACATTCTCGATAGAGAAAGTGGCGGGCATGGAACTGCCGTCGAGCCAGGCTACATCAGTATTTCCTTTTCCACCAAGTGGGACCATGATCGTATCAGCACCTTTGAGATAAATATTATCACTTATAAACCCCTTTTCATCCGACACCTTGTAACAACTGGTAAAAACGGAAAGTGCCAGGATAATTATCAGAATATTTTTCATCTTGACTTTTTTTAGTTTGAATGACATCGTTTACAGCAGATCGTCTGCACGTGTGCCGAAAAAGAACAGTGAGTGATAGTAGTAGTGATCGGTATAGCTGTAATCACCGCTGTAGATCACATGTACAACGCCATTAGTGGTCTTCACATCGGAGATATACATTTTATATACCTGGTCGCACTCGGGATTGTCCATTCCCATGGCCGTACGTGTAGCGCCGCTCATTTCCCAATTGGCACCGCGCTTGAAATGCACGGTTACTTTTTGGGGGCGGCTTTGCATGAAGTTGGAATATTGATATCCCTCTCCCGGCTGTCCCCCACCGTCCCAGGCAGCACCTGGTTCGGCAGTAGCTTCAACAAGGCTCAGGCGAAGGGAATCTCCTGCATGATGAGTAGGAAGCAAAATTCCTTCCGGAGTCAGATCTGTACTGAGAAAGCTGCCATCTACTATATACATCTTCAATTGTTCCAGGTCAGCTACGGGAATATCCTCAAGCGTCATTTCTTTCGCATTAGGGTCCAATCGCAACAGGCGATTGTTTTTACGGCGCAAATAACGGTTCACGGCAAAGTTGCTGGGCGCGATCAGTGTTACATTGCCATTCACTTCGTCCTTTAAACCGGCCTTTTCGATGAGGCGTGCGGTTGACGTGGTTACATCGAATGATTTCAGAAAATCAAACGTGCTCATGTTCACTTCATTGGTCTCGTTCCTGTCGCCTCCTATAATATGTCCGTTCTTGGAGCAGGAGCTCAGAACAAGTACCAGCAGAAGCCCATATATTGATAATGATTTTTTTGTCATACTATACAGTTTTTTGTTTACCAGATGGTTTTCCCGTTCCAGTAAGGTGTTTGACCAACGAGTTTATTGGTGGTAATGATGTTGCCGCTTACAGGCCAGTAGTATCCTTTCTGTGCATAGCGGTCAGGTGTCATCGCAGAACTGAAAGGCCAGTAATTATTGCGTACATAATCGAAGAAGATCTTTCCTTCACCGATCAGTTCGGCAGTCCGTTGCCGCAATACTTCTTCCAGCACATCAGCGCCACTGAAAGGAAGCAATCCAGCCCGGCCACGTATCTCGTTAATGATAGGCAGCGCTGCGGGGGCATTGTTATTTTTCACATAAGCTTCTGCCAGCAACAGCTTGATGTCAGTAAACCGGAAGATGGGGATATTAGCTTCTGCGAAATAGGCATTGTATTCATTCCATTGGCGTGCAGGATCAACAGTGAATGAAGCAAATTTTTTCATCCAGGTCACCTTATTGCGATCAGTGGCCACCGCGCTCACATCTGAAAAAGGTTCGTTATAGATAGAGCTCCAGGCATCCCAGAACAGGTCAGCTCTTCTATCTTCGGGATATTCAGGGTATACAAATTCCTTCCTGTTGTACGGCACCCAGTTGATAAAATTGGCGCGGTCTTTTGTAACGTCGCCATCCAACGGAGGTAATTTGGCAGTGATCTGTTCGATACCGCCCTGGTCTGCACGATAGGATTCTTTCTGATCAAGGGAGATGTTCAGCTCAAAAACTGCTTCGCTTGATTGCCCACGATACATATTCAGGATCGCTGTTTCATTAGTATATGGCGCCAGTGAGTAATTACCTTTGGTTACTGCACCTTCCAGTGCAGTAACGGCTGCAGCAATATTTTCAGCAGGTGCTTCGCCATCACGTTTCTTCAGGAAGGCCATCCAAAGGTTGGCATAGCCCTGTAAAGCCTGTGCGCTTCCTTTGTTGGCCCGTATGCCCCACTCGGCATTACCGGGTATGCCATAAGAAAGCAGTTCTGCAGCTTTACCGGCATCTGCCAGTACCTGTGCAGTAATTTCTTTGTCACTACTGCGTCCTACATTGATCAGCATATTATCGGGAGAGATCACCTGGCTGCTGCTTTCGATACTCTCAGTTATCAGCGGTGCATTGCCCCAGAAATTGGCGATATTATAGTAAGTGAGTGCCCGCAGGAAATAAGCTTCACCCAACAGTTTGTTCTTGCTTCCGTTTTTAAACACATTCTCCGGCATCGCCTCCACCTTGTCAATTACCAGGTTGGTTTGCGCTACCACTTTATAAAATGCATTCCAGTCGGCATAACTTTCGATCGAGCCCCATGATTTGTTGGTCGAGCTCACATTGGCAAAATCACCGGGTTTGTAAAACGCATCACTTGAACCGCCATTCCAACCACGGTTCAGTAAACCGGTGGTAACATCACCACGGTTATATAATTGTGCGTTCACCATTAAGCCACGATAAAGCGCATAGGTTCCCAGTACCGCTTTTTCAGCATCTTTTTCCGTTTTCCAGAAAACCTCGTTGTACACCAGATCGATCTGATCCGGCGACAGGAAATCTTTTTTACAACCTGTGCCGAGCAACGTTACAACGGCCAGTACATAAAGTATTTTTTTCATTTGGTTGCAGTTTTAGAATTGAATGTTTAGTCCCAGCGCCAGGCTGCGGTTGATCGGGTATCCCTGCCCGTTATAATACCCGGTTTTCGTGATCAGCCTCGGGTCAGGCACATTCGAAGCCTTCCACATTGCTACGTTGCGCATAGTGCTGTAGACGTTCATGCCACGGAGGCCGAGCCTCTTAGCAAATTTTGCCGGAATGTTGTAGGACAGCGTTATGTTGTCCAAACTCCAGTAATCGCCTTTCTCAATGAACATGGATGATTCGCGGAATGAACGAGCACTACCTCCATCGCTGTAGCTGATATAGCGCATGGGATAATAAGCAGCATCGCCTGGTTTTTCCCAAAACGATACAGAAGAGGAGAGATCATACAACGCATCGGTGAAGAAGCGTGTATTATCGTCGTACTGAGACAACATCTGCTGAAGGGACGTATTGAAAATATAATGTCCGAACGCAAATGAACTTTGTATGCGCAAGTTGAAATTCTTGAACTTGATGTGTGTATGGAAGCCGCCCTGTATCTTGGGTTCCGGTGATTTACCCTGGATGATCTTCTTATCATATCCATAGTCGGCGCCATCTATCAGGTAGTCGCCATTCACATCAGTGAATACTGGCATACCCGGGAAAACTTTTCCCTGTTGGTTCAGCGCCAGACCGGCATCTGCCCAAAGGTATTTCATAGGTTCGCCTGTAGCAGGATTGACGGGTAGATCATCCACGTTTTGCAAAGGCCCGAGGTATTCATATGTGTAATACTGGAAGGCAGGCTGATTCATCACGAAGGCATAGTTGCCATTGATGTAGTCGCGTCCGCCATTGCCCAATTTAGCGATGGACGTTTGGTTACGCGCCAGGTTCAGCGTCATGTCCCATTGAAAATCCTTGTCGCGGGGGAAGAGATAACCTGTAATACCCACTTCAAAACCATTGCTGGTCATGTCCACCAGGTTAGAGCGGATAGAAGTGTAACCAACCTCAGGAGAAAGCATTGATACATATACCAATCCTGATGAGTAGCGGCTATACAGATCGGCATTGATATAAATGCGGCTTTTGAACAGTTCGAGATCAAGGCCGTAGTTGACCTCTGTCGATTTGCTCCATGACAATGAACGGTTCGCGATCTTGTTGAAGTCAGGTATAACAACACCACCGCCACCATACGTGTTCACCACGATACGGTTGCCATAAATATCATAGATACCGGCACCGATATTGGTGATGTTGATGAGTGAGTTGTATTGCAGCAGCGGATCTGAATCGATAGTACCGGAAGAACCATAAGAAACACGGATCTTACCATAGTTGATCACGTTCTGCAAATTGCTCATGAACGGTTCGCGGGAGAAGGTCCAGCTACCTTTCACAGAAGGGAACGTGGTCCATTTATTATTTTCACCGAAACGGGATGAACCATCACGGCGTATAACACCTTCCACTTTATACCGGTCCTTGTATCCATAGCTGACATTGGCCAGGTAGGAAAGCAGGTGCGACTTCACGATATCACTCACACCAAATACGTTTTCTTTGGGGAAACCCTGCACCACGCGAATGTAATCGCTGGAGCCGCCTTCACCATATAACCTGTTCATGGAATTCTGTTCTATGTTCACCTCAGTTCCTGCCAGTGCTGTAATTTCATGCTCACCAAAAGTTTTGAAATAACTAAGTATTGAGTGTGCATTGAATGTAACATTAGTGCTGGAAGATGATTCTGCATAAGAAAGGAAATTAGCAGAAGCGGTGGAAGGAACGAAATAGTCTTTCTTTCCAAAAATCGTGGATATGGCTGCCTGGTTATCCAGGGTCAATTCTTTCGTGAACTTGATACGCATGCTCTCGTTCAACGTAGCCATATAGGTCTTGTTGGCGTTGTAGGTATCGCCCAATTTTCCCGAAAGGAGATCAAGTTCTTCCGGTGTTTTATAATACAGCGACGACGGCAGCTGTGTAGGGCTTGTAGGGAATGAACGGAGATTGTCCGTTTGTCCGCCTTTCCTGTCCAGGTAGGTCAACCGTACAGAAATATCGTTATGTATCTTGGAAGAAATATCTGAAGTAAGGCTGGCATTGGCGGTGAAACGTTTGAAACCGAAACCAACCAGCACGCCTTTCTCATCATAATAGCCAAGGCCTACGCGGAAAGCATTCTTCTCATTGCCACCTTCCATATTAAGGTCAACCTGGCGGGTGATGCCTTTTTGATAAAACAGGTTTTGATAATCATAAGCATTGTTAAATGCGGGATTGAATTTATCAGTCAGCACGGCAGGCAGCATATAACCTTCCACTTCCATACCGTTGCGCACATCAACCCAGGCCTGATCACCAAACAATGTTTTGAGGCTCTCCTTATATAAGCGGAGTTTCTCCTGGCGCTCTGCTTCACCGGTGAACACTTTCAGTTTTTCCGGTTCGAAGTTTACACCCAGTACAGAGCTGAAATTGAACCGCGTTTTCATGTTACGGCCGCGGCGGGTTTTAATGATCACCACACCGTTGGCTCCGCGGGAACCATAGATGGCTGTAGCGGCAGCATCTTTCAGGATATCGATCGATGCAATATCATCAGGATTGAGTGTGGCGAAGAAATCGTTCTGGCTTACATCGAACCCTGCCAGGTCTGAGAGTGAAATGGGAACACCGTCCACAATATAAAGCGGGTTACTGAGGCCGTTCACATCGCTGGCATCAGAAAGACTGGTATTACCACGCACTACAAGTCCGCCGCCAGAGCCACCAGGCAAACCTGTACGTACAACAGCCTGCACGCCCGGCGCTTTGCCTGCGAGCAGGTTAATGATCGAAGGAGCGGGCACATCCTGCAGATCCTTTACATCAATGGAAGAAACAGCGCCGTTCACGTCCTTACGTTGAACAGCTTTGTAACCTACTATCACTACCCCATCCATATCCTTATCGGTTTTCGATAGCTGCAGGTTGATAGTCGAGCGGTTCTTGACTGCTATTTCCTGTGTGCCATAACCAAGAAATGAAAAGATAAGTGTCCCCGTAGGCGGTACCTTAATGCTGTAGTTGCCCTGGGCATCTACTGTACCACCAATGTTCGTGTTCTTAACCGTAACACTGGTGCCTTCCAGCGGGAGGCTGGTCTCTTTGTCAGTCACTTTCCCTGTGACGGTAATTTCCTGTGCATATGCAGCAGATATCCATAGCAGCATACATGCAACAAGAAAATAAGGCAAGCATAATTTTTTCATAAGCGAATACTTTAGTTCATTTTCTTAAATAGTTTGGTCGTCATCCTAAATAGGCAGCCCGAATTTACAGTCATGAAACAGTAGTACATCACTTTCTGCCTAAAACTACAAGAGAACGTTTCCGGTATCGTTCTCGGAAATCTTTTTTGGCGATAACAATACCGTTTTCCGAAAGCGGTTTAAATGAGTTTAGCTTCGTTAACGTTGCCGGAATGAGGGTATGCCGGGATTCAACATTCACTTATTTTGCAATAAACTAATCTCACACCATGAATTGTATTTCAACCAAAAAATTATTCCGGTTAAGCCTGTTGTTTGCGCCATTATTTGCGCAGGCTCAGCAAACGGAGAGCGAGGTAACGCTGAATACCGGTGATGTGATCACCCGGTCTGTTGTGATAAAGAAAGGCACTTACTATTTAGATGGTAAAGACCCGCTGCTACCCGCAATTACTATCGAGGGTAATAACATTACTGTCGATTTTAATGGCTCAGTCCTGTGCGGTAATAAAGACTATAAAGTACCCGATCAATTTACCGGCACAGGTATATTAGTGAAGAAAGGCAGTAAAGTGACTATTAAAAATGCCATCATCAAAGGATATAAGGTAGGTATTATGGCAAAAGAAGTAAACGCATTGGAAATTACCGGCTGCGATCTTTCCTACAACTATCGTCGGCGTTTACAGAGTGGCCGGCTGAAAGAAGACCTGAGCGACTGGATGAGCTATCATCATAATGAAAATGATGAATGGCTCCGGTTCGGCGCAGGTATTTACCTCGATAGCTGTAACAATGCACTTGTCCGTGATAACGTGATCACGAATGGGCAATGTGGGCTGATGATGACATGCAGCAATAATGGCCGCATCTATAACAACAATTTTTCGTTCAACTCCGCCATAGGCATCGGCATGTACCGCAGTAATTATAACCAGCTCCTGTACAATAAGGCGGACTGGAACGTACGCGGTTACAGCTATGGGTATTATTACCGGGGACAGGATTCAGGAGGCATGCTGGTGTTTGCTCAATGCAGCAATAATGTATTTGCCCATAATTCAGTAACGCATTCCGGTGATGGCTTCTTTCTTTGGGCAGGACAGGAAACCCAGGACACAGGGCTGGGCGGCTGCAATGATAACCTGATCTATGATAATGATTTTTCCTATGCTCCCACCAATGCGGTGGAGATCACCTTCAGCAGAAATAAAGTGATCAAAAACAAACTGCATGGCTGCTGGCATGGCATCTGGGGAGGTTTCAGTTATAACTCGGTTATTGTAAAAAATGATTTCGGCGGCAACCTGGCGGGCATTTCGATCGAGCATGGACAAAATAATATCATCGAACAAAATACTTTTACTGCCGACAGTATGGGAATTGAACTCTGGGCAATCCCCAACCGCCGCGCAGATTTTGGGTTGATGGAACGAAAAGATACCAGGAGCCGCAATTATCATATTACGGGTAATGTATTTACAAAAGTGCCGGTGGTATATGCCCTCAAGAACACGCAGGATATTACACTTTCAAATAACGAAGCCACGGGCTATCGTACATTGGAAAGACTGGACACACTGGTTAAAGGAATGGAACGCACTGATGCAAAACCGGTATACGACTACCTGCCTGACAGCATATATGTCGCTTCATTACTTCCGGGAGTGCCCAAGCGAAATGTTTTTTTACCAAATGATCATCCACAAGGAAAGCAGAGTATCCTGATGACTGAATGGGGACCTTATAATTTTGCCTATCCCCTTCTCTGGTGGACAAAGACGGACAATCAGGGGCAAATGTATTTCGACATTAAGGGACCTGCCGGTGAATGGTCGATCAAAAAACTGGAAGGAGCCAATTTGAAGTCCAGGACCGGCGATCAGCTTATCGTTCAGAAGCAGAACAGCAAAACGCCTGTACATATCGAATTAGAATACAAAGGGAAGTCTTTTGTTACACCTTTTGGAGAAACCATTACAGAAAGCAGCCCTTATACATTCTCTTATACTGATCCCAGTTTGCCAATGGAATGGCAGGTAAAATGGTTCAACTTCACCAAAGAAAATGACCCCATTCAGCAACCCGCAGCCTTTGAAGCATTGTTGAAAGACAGTACGCCAGTAAAGACAGCAACTGTAAATGCAGATGAATTTGACCGGGTACAGGGTTCAATGCGTGAACTGCCCCGCACGCATTTTATCACAGAAGTCAATTCCAATATTAAAGTTTCTAAAGGGAAGTACCGGTTGGATATTTCAGCAGGCGATCTGATCCGCGTTTATGTTGACAACAAACTGGTGATCGATTCCTGGAAGCGTGGGACTATACAAAATGATGCAGACTGGCATCAGGAAGCTACACTGGATTTGAAAGGAAAACATCATATCCGGATCTTAAAAGTGCAATACGGCGGATACGGAATGCTGAATTGTAAGTTGCAAAAGATATACTAACCAAGTAAAAAGAGAAAGCCCCAAAACTGAATAGTTTTGGGGCTTCTTTTTTTTAATTTATCTGCAATTTCCTGATCGCTGAAGGCAACCATACCTGCATATCATTTGCACCACGGTTGTTCCAGGAGAAATACGGTATAGCAATGATCTCTTTTTGCTGTGTGGATACAGAAGCGCCATCGCTGCCTGTAGTTATTACCGGCGTGGTAAATTTGATCGTGTTCACTCCGCCCAAAAGGTCTGCACGGTATTCAGTGGTAAATTTTGTGGTAGATGGAACGATCAATCCAAATACATTGTTCTTATTATCGGCACCTTCCACACAGTATACCATTGGACCATATTGCAATGCTACGCGGTCCCGGTTTTGCACTACAGAATCGATCGTTACTACACGACGGACTTCCATAGGCAATGAGACAGAAACTGCATCACCTTTCTTCCAGGTACGCTGAATGACCGCATACCCGTTTTGTACCTGGTATTCCACCGGCATTCCGTTGACACGGATCGTTGCCTGTAATTGTTGATCGTCAGCATACCGGTAAAGATTGCCGGGAACAGGTTCTTTCAACCAGCCTGGCAGGCGGACATGCAATGCAAATGCTTGTTTTTTGCTTGGATTTACCTGTAGGGTAACCTCTCCTTTCCATGGCAGCCCACTCTCCATATTCAGCGCCACTTCATTTTTACCGAGATGAACGCTGGTGTTGCTGCCAATGAATAAGTTTACCCATATCCCGTTGGCAGAAGTATTATAAATGTAGTTACCAAGCGAACTCACCAACCGCGCAATATTCGAGGGACAGCAAGCCGTACCAAACCATTCCCTGCGGTTATCCCTGCCGGAAGATGCCAGCGGGTTGCCATAAAAGAACCGATCACCTGAAAGCGATAGTCCATCCAGTGCACCGTTGTACAATGATCTTTCCAGCACATCCACATAGCGTGCATCACCAGACAGCATATTCATACGCTGGTTCCAGAACACCATCCCTACTGATGCACATGTTTCACAATAGGCACTGGCATTGGGCAGGTCATACGGCTTGCCAAAACCTTCATTGGTACCCTGTGCTCCGATACCGCCGGTAATATACATATGGTGGTTGATCACATCATGCCAAACAGAATCCATCGCAGTCACATATCCTTTATCACCATTCACGGCAGCCACATCGGCGGCACCTGTGTAGAGGTACATTGCACGAACAGCATGCCCTGTTATTTTACGCTGATCACGGACGGGAATCGCATCCTGGCAATAGTCGGGGTCTTTCCATTGGTCCCAGATCACTCCTTTGCCATTGCCTTTACCACGTTGATCAAGAAACCAGTTGGCCAGCTCCATGTAGCGCTTGTTACCAGTATGATGATACAATTTCATCAAAGCCAGCTCTATTTCCTGGTGACCGGAAACCCAGGGCTTATTTTGCAGGCGAAAGGTAGAATCGATATGGTCAGCAAAACGGATAGCCGTCCGGAGCAATTTATCTTTTCCTGTGGTATTAAAATAAGCGATGCCTGCCTCGATGAGGTGGCCTGCACAATAGTCCTCATGTTTTTCCATATCGGACCATCTCTTATCCAGCCCTGTAAGCTGGTAATAGGTGTTCAGATATCCATCGGGCATCTGCGCGGCAGCTATTTTTTCTATCCACTCATCGGCAGTGGCTTGCAGCTTCGCATCAGGATGATTCTTGAGTGAATAGGCAATTGCTTCAAGCGCCTTGTACACGTCTGAATCATCATAGTAAATGCCTTCATGCTTACCGGAGCCTTTGGCGGCTTTTTCAAAATTGCGGATGCGGCCTGTTTTGTCCTGCGTATAGTTGACGCAGGCATATAGTGTGGCATCAGCTACGGTTTCCATTTTTGGTTTCCAGAATGGATCGGTAATGTTGACACGGGAAAAATTAACCGGGTAGAATTGTTGCAACGACGGCTGGGAAATTGCCGATAGCATGGCAAACAAGGCAAGGAAGGCAGCAAGGCTTTTTTTATACATCTTTAATTATTGTAAAGTTATTTCAATGTTTTGCTCCACGTAATGCTCTGCCGATGATGGCATCTGCACACGCAGGGTAAGGAGGTTCTCTTCCCTGCCCAGCAAGGTAGCCCCTTTTATGTCGCCGGGGTGTTCCTGGTGAAACAGTTTTAGTACATATTGTTTCCCCGGCCTGCCGGAAACCGTGGCAATGTACTTATTGCCGGTAATGATCTCGCGGATAATATTGATACCGGTTGAGCTATCACCAGGAAGCGGGTCAGCTACAACCGGTAACAGGTTGATACCACCCTTTGTTGAGATCCTGATTTCATTCTTCCCAGCCGTCAATTGCAATTGCATCTGCACAGCCTCCTTATCACGGGTAAAAGCGACCGGCTTGCCATTACAGGTTATTGCTTCAATGCCGGTGTGCAAAGGGAAGACGGGTGCAAAAGAAAGATTGGTCGCCTTTCCGGCTTCGATAGTATAAGTGGTACTGTTTGCGGAACGCTTCATATCGAGACTGTACTTCATGTTGCCCATCCGGATATTATGTACGGTGCAGAATTTCCAATCCCAGGGAAACGCAGGCGATAACCGGAGCTGGTTATTCAATACATCCGCGTCAAATCCCAGCATACCCTCGATGGCCGGCTGAAGTATCATCGTCTCGCTCCAGCATTGGTGACTGCAAACACCATTGGGTTTAAAGATATCCCCGTTCAGCGTTTCCTCGATACTGCCTGGCGCCCAGTGACGGTATTGCAGCAGGTTGTTCATGATATGGCGATAACCGTTGTTATAATAACCTGCTTTGTACTCGGCCAGTGAAGCCCAACCGCCGTACAATGGCCAAACCATCCCTGCGTGATAACTGCCGGCACGATATTTTTTACTGCTGTCTTCGATGATACGGATCCCCCAGTCGGTAGAAAAATAATTATTACCCAGCCGGCCTGCTACCTTTTTCATTTTTTCATGATCAGTAACAGCATTCAGGTAAATGGGCACCGCAGCCAGCACAGTAGCATCGGGCATATAGGAACCATCACGCATTTTTCCATTGTGAAAATATTGCTGTTGTGCGTTCCAGAAATCTGTATCAATTTTATTTTTCACCAGCATAGCATCCTGTGCATATTTCGATGCACCCGGCAATTTCAATTGTTGCGAAATATAAGCCGCAGCATCCAGCGCAGCGGCCCAGCATCCTGCCAGGTAAAACTCGGTATGCGTCCTGTACAGCGATCCTCCCTCGATCCATCCATGGCCTACATTGGTATTTTCGATAAAGCCATCGTGGTCGGTATCGGTAGTATAGCAATAGGTCAATGTATTCTGTATGGAGGCCCAGTTCTTACGGATAAAAGCAGTATCACCACTATAGCGCAGGTATTGCCCGGCCAGTATAACGAACAGAGGCGTCGCATCTGCTGCATCATAATGTGCCGCACCACTGGAGGAAAGTTCATGGTAGATCTTCCCGTTCACATCCTGGAACTGGATGAATGTTTCCAGAACTTTCTTCACCATGGCATGACCGCCATAATCATTAATGGCCATGGCGCTCCATTGTGCATCGCGACCGAAATACCAGGCATAGCCCGGCCTTCCGCTGATGGTTTGGTTGCCATTCCAGCCACGGGCCGTAGTGCCAAAGCCGGCCATCAACGAAGTGCCCAGCCCTGGTGTGGTTTGCAGGAACTGGTCGGTGCGGGCCAATGCCCAGCGGTAACCAGTATTGAAGAGAGAGTCAGGTGTGGTGAAATAGAGATGGTCCTGCAGCAGGTTTTTATAATACTGTTGCGAGCGCTCTGCCAGCCGGTTCATCTCCGACCGTTTGTTCCTGTAGAGTGAAACGGCTTCATTCAGCGCACTGCTGCTGCCCATAATATAGATATTAAGAGCCTGGTCATTTTTAATGCTAAAACTCGATTGCACATTCACCTGTTGCCGTTTCTCATCAGCCAATGCTGTTTGCTGCAAAGGTTTTTCAGAATACGCCACTACCGTATTGAGGCTTCCCTCCTGCCCGCTGATCACATGCGCATTGATGGAAGGGTTGTAACCATAAACAATACTGCCTGTGGCTTTTTCAGAATAAGGCCACATATAACGCAGGTTGCTTGCGTAAGAGACAGTGAGTGATCGTATATCATTCCCATTCACTTCAACGTGTGCAACACCATTGGGTTCATCGAAGGAAACGGTATAGATCTCACGCAGTGTTGTGCTGCGGAAGGTATAAGTCCTTGCAATATATTCAGGTGTTATTTCAACAGAAGCTTTTGCATTGTCAAGCCAGGAAATACTATCTGAATTGCTCAATGTAACACCGAGACGAAAATCACGGAGTGCCATATAAGGATGGATCCATATTTCGTCAGCGCCGCCATTCATTTTACCCATCCATAACATGCGCCTGCCAACCAGATCATAAAAATCTTTTGTGGCGGCTTCCTGGTGCATTTGCAGGGTGGGCTTGGGCAATGACCACTTGCCTGCACTTTGCGGAGATACGGCAGCGAGCTTGAAATTTTGTTGTGTAAATTTTCTCGGAGCAAACTGCCAGTAGTTCACCGGCTCCGTTTTCCACTGCTTTGCGGTGTAACGAAAAACATTTTTGGTGAACTGCCAGAGATGCGGCTGATTATAATTATCAGCAGCATAATACAGGTAAGCGCCGGCTGCGATGATACGGCCTTTTCCATATTGATATTCGAACAACAGTTTATTCTCTTCTGCGAATTTGATATACCTCCACTCTATACCAGCCACCATTCCTTTTTGCGGAACAGCATCACCGAAAAAGCCATGTTTGCGAACGGCATGATCCTGCTTTTGCTTGGAAGTGTAAACGCCTCCGTTCATTCCATGATATAACGGATGTGATTTGAAAGCATGAAATCCTGCCGGCCTGCCAAATCCTTCATCTACCAGGGTGTCCCGGCTAAGTTGCAGGGTGGCCGGTTCAATATTCCATTCATTCAATAAGGGAACGGCCTCCATGGATAAAAAGAGATTACCGCCATTGCTTACGAATCGCTTGATCGCATCACCTGCTTTCTTTTCCGCAGCATCAAATGCGGTAGTGTCTGTTCGATGATACCAGACATGCGTAAAACCGCGCAACGATGCAGCCAGGTCCGGAAGCGATACTAATTCCAACGTTAAGTCTTTCCCGCTCCCCCATCCCTTTTTAATAGCGTTTATTTCCTCTGCACTGATATGTGCATTGATAAGAGCTACCCGCAACGGTCGTTGTTGTGCACCGGCTGCTGCGCTGATCAACAGCAGGCAGCATGCTATCCATATTTTTAATTTCATAGTTTTAATCAAGCATTTTTATTTCACCTGGTCTTTTACACAACGGAACCCAACAGTGGCATTCCTTTCAAAACCCTGGCTCACGCGCAACAGCGCCTGCCGGTAATGCAGTTCGCGGGGCCCGCCCTGCACATACCACCAACTGCTGGAAGGTTTGAAATAAGAACCTCCTTTCATCATGATATAACGATAGCTGCCGTTCATGTACAGATCATTGGTGAGTTGCCATACGCAACCAACCAGGTCCTGCAGTCCATAGGGATTTTCGCCTTTAGGATAGGAACCTACCGCATACAGTTTTCCATTCCCCAGGTTGCAGTGTGCTGAATCAATGCCTTCGAGAGCGGAAACAGTCAATGTGCCGGTGATCACCTGTTCTTTGCGCGTAACGGGTGTGGTTTGATTCCAGGGCCATTCGTTCCCTTTCGGCGTTTGCGCAGCATATTGCCATTCTATCTCCGTAGGTAACCGTTTGCCCGCCCATTTTGCATAAGCTCTGGCATCTTCATAACTTACATATACCACGGGGAAATTTTCCTGTCCGGCAGGGATCCTGCCGTTTTTCCAGTGCTTGAGATAGTTGGCTGTATCGCTTGGTTTGTATTTTGTAGCTTTTACAAATGCCTGGTATTGCCTGTTTGTGACCGGGAAGCGGTCCATATAAAATGAAGGAAGGGAGAACATGCTGTCCTGGTCCTGTACAGGATAAGGTATGAATGCATCACCATACGTGGTATGAAACCGGAACGTACCCGCCGGAATATTCACCATGCCTTCAGGCGCTTTGTTGGCCCTGGTCGTATATTGAACGTTGGATATGCGGCGTGCTTCTCCCGGTAACAGGTTCACTACTGTTTCATCCAGCAGTATTCCTTTATCCATGAGTTGTATCACGAAGTTGCCTTCGAACCTGCCGAAATATTGCGACAATTGCAACTGGTGATTACCGGGTTTCAATACCAGTGGCTTTTTTGCATAATCGGGATTACCAGCCCAAACGCGGATCTCATCACCTTTGCCTGGTGTCGTAATTTTCAGCATATCACCATCCCGTAAAGCATTGATCAGAAGCGGCAATTTGGCTACGCAATCCACTTCGCCTTCATTGTTGGTGCCAAGATATTTTTTGTGAAATGCATTTGTTTCAGCAGTCACCCACCATTCATTATTTCGTTGCACTGGCGTAAGCAAGTTGTGATGCCACAGATCTACGAAATGATATCCCTGTTCGGGTTTCACTCTAAATAATTCTCCTTTGTACCCCCCGGGAATAACGCTATAGATCGTGTATATCGTTTTTTCAGGTAAAGCCCATTCATTTACCCAAATACTATCTGCAGAAGTAGCGATCAAAGGGGTAAAGCCCCTCGAAGTAAAATTGTAAGTGTTCTCTCTTTGAATGCGCGCCGTACGCCCCAGGTATTTATATTGCTCTTCTGCATAGTCAGGCTGACCAGGTGCAAAAATGTTCAGCTCCACACCATATCCATTAAAGAACGATGTTGCGAACTCGCGTTGTATGGGTTCTTTATACAGTTCTGCTACCCGGAATATGGCAAACTCGGGTTTAATCAGTTTGTTCAGGTTCAGCATTGGCGCATAGTACAATGCATTATGAACGCGACCAGAGGGTATGCCCGGCATATCTTTGGGAACGGCCATACCTTCACTATACATGATCACACCCGGCCTTACTTTATCTGCTGCATTCTGCAGCTCATTGCTTGACTCGCCCTTGGTATCCAGCACCATACCATCAGCCGTGGTAGCGGCAACCAATCTGGAGATACCTTCGAAATGATTTTCACTGCGCGTGCTTTCGTCCCAGGGATTATAACACAGGAACATTTTTGTTCCCAGTTTGCGGCTGTCGGCTGCCATTTTCTTTACGCCTGCCATGCCCCCAGGCAGATCTTCGAACATATCGAATTGGTTGCGCTGGTCCAATCCCAGGGTTGGCCAGGTGGGCCACAGCCCTACAAATTCATCACCACCATATAAGCGTTGCCCACGTTGCAGGAACTCAGTGAGGTGAAATTTTCCGTCAGTATAATCATAATAGAACTTATCCCAGTTCATGATGAGATGGCTCACATACGAATGCCTTATCCACTGCAGGTCTTTTCTTTCAAATAATGTATTGTCGAATTTCGAAAGGTCATATAACCAGCGTTGCTGAAAAATGCGGTTGAGCGCAGCATGCCAGTCACCGGGCACCAGCTCTGCATACAAGGCAAATTGAACAGAGCCACCGGGATACAACCATGTCTCAAACCGTGAGCGCTTGCCTTTATCGATGGCTTTACGACGGGTAAGTGCGGCTAATTGTAAACCATTGCCGAGCGCTATGCTGTTAAAACCCAGTTCCCAGGCATTATCCGGAACGATCACGTTCACCGGTTGGCTGCCAGGGCGGAAAAGATGAGTGCGTGAAAGCCCATGCTTCCCGAGCCCGGTGATGTACACATTGCCTGGTGCTTCGCCGAAAGGCACTATGTTTTCAAGTTTCAGTGTATCATTGCCCGTGTTGACAAAACGGATAACAGCCTGCAAGCCTTCTGTTCCGGATTGCCAGTTGCCGGGCTTCACCACTAATTTTTGTTGCCCCAGTTCTGGGCTATTGGAAGCGAACAGCTTTCCATTCAATACAAAACTGACTACGGGCACAGATAAGGAGCGCTCTCCCATAGTGGCGCCGGAAGCCAATAAACGGTTTACCTGCAGGGAATCTTTGGAGAGTTCAATCCCTGTGAGCCTGGTTTGTGCCAGTAAGGTAATGGATAGGCAAATCGTCAGTAGTGAGAAGCAGAGTTTTCTTTTAATCTGGTTCAATTTTTTCAATTTCAGGGTTTGTAAATAATTGCCTTAAAATTATAAGTAACCGGCAACTATTCGGGGAGAAAAGGCAAAAACCGGCAGCAAACGTTACCGGTAACGTTATCAGTAAAATTGGAAGAACGTTTTATAAAGTTCTGCTATATGCCGGATTGAGGTAAACGGGAGTCAAAGCTCCTTAATGTCATATTTGGTTTATGCCTTCTTTTCAACCTATGCCTTCCCTACCCCGAAGAATTTCGCAAATGCCCCTCCTGTTTGATAAGGTTATGAACGAACTTTGAGATCAAAGTAAAATTCTACCGCAAAACTTTGTGATTTATGAAAACAAAAAAAATCTGGGCCAATTTTGGTGTTCAGGATTTAGAACGAACCACTAAATTCTATCAGCAACTTGGATTTGAACAAAATGGAGCTTCCGATCAACTTACCAGTTTCTTCTTTGGCGAGGAGAAGTTTATCATTCACTTTTTTTTGAAGAATATACTTGAACCCGGTATGAAGGGGCAAATAATAGATACAAAAGCAGGAAATGAAATCATATTTACTCTTTCTGCTGACAGTAAGGAAGAAGTGAATAACTGGGAGAAAGAGGTGCAACAAGCAGGGGGAACAATAGTTTCAAAGCCGGAAGAGTTTGGAAAGGGATATTACGGTTTCGTCTTTGCTGATCCTGATGGCCACAGGTTCAATGTATTTCATATGTAAGAGCACTATTATTGTGTGCCCTGTTTACCAGGTTCTGCTTTTAAACCTTGCAGGAAATGGTGGGCATGCTCTTCTATAATGGCTTCTATGTTCATGACTGATTGATTGTAACGGATGGTAAGAATCTTAAAAAGCAACGATTGCTTTTTAACCGGCAAAGCTGTCCAGCATTTCAAAGGTAGGCACGAAAAACAAAGTGCCTGTTTGCGGAGTGCTAAAATCCAGTATCCGGTCATAATTCCCTTCAGGCACACCCACGAACATATTGGTCAGCATCTTTTTTACGGTATTAAATGAACTGGCATAGGCAATAAAATAGGTCCCCATTTCATTGCTGGCTACATTGCCAAAAGGCATATTATCCCTTACAATTTTAAAATCATCGCCTACATTGGCCAGTGCCGAGTGTGCATTGGAAGGCTTCACAGCATCAGGCATTTCAATATCCCCGGTTTTCGACCTGCCGATCACTTTTTCCTGCTCACTTACCGGCAGGGCTTTCCATGCCTGCAGATCATGGAGGTATTTCTGTACGAAAAGATAGCTGCCACCTTTATAGTTAAGATCTTCATCACCGATAATACCAAAATATGTCCTGTCTTCCCCATGCGGGTTTTCTGTACCATCTACAAAACCCAAAATACTTCGGCTGTCCCAGTACCTGAAGCCGTGCACTTCCTGTATGGCGATGGCCGCATCCTTTAAGGTATCTGATATTGCAGCAGCAGTATCTATACAAAAGCTATATGCATCGGAACGGATATGCAGATGCAAATCGCCTCTGGTCGCTACGGCAGTATGTTTAGAGCCTGCAATAGGTGTAAATGTTTCAAATTCTTTCGGAACAGGTGTGGGTAGTTCCAACAAATGCCAGGCTTCAAAACCAATTCCCAAAACTACGCTGGCTTTGGCATCGGGGAAACGTGTAAGCGCGGAGTTGTTCAGGTTGGAGATCAATGCGCACAGGTTTTTGAAGGCTTCTTTAATGTCTATTCCTTCTTTAAAATTCCATACCATGAAAATGGTATTTTTGTTTGGGTAGTCCAGTACGTTTTGGGAATTAATGCTCATATAAAGCTTTATAGTTCGGCTGTTTTGAATATGTTGCAATAAGAGGCTGCAAGAGCTAATTTACAAAAAGGTTATTCAATACGTTCAATTCTTCTTTACGACCCCGTAAATTCGGTAGAATGGATCGAAACGGTTAACTTTAGATTTACCGAACCATCAACCCGAATAATCTTTTTTATGCCGCATGACAGAGAATTGGGCAAACAAATTTTTGCCGATCAATTTCAAAAAGCTCAGGAAGACATGGGGCTCTTTACTTATAGTGACAGGGGATTCAATTTAACAGAGCATAAAGGAGTAACCCATTACGACTGGTTAGACATTGAAACGATTTTCGGTTTTAAAGAAGATCGCTTTACAACAGATGAAATTTGCATAGACATATTTTTTAGCTGCAAAACCAGTATTCGTTTGACGGAATCAACACCAGGCTGGTATCAGTTTAATAAACGACTTAGCCAGGCAATACCGGCTGTATCTGAAAATTGGGACGCTGATATTATGCATCCTCCCTTTGCAACAAACATGATACTTCTTTTTGACAAAGGCAATAGAAGTAGAGAGCAAGCGGAGAAAGTGTGTTACAATAGCTAAATACTACACGCATAGCTTCTGCAGATATTCGTCTGCGTGGTGCGTCAAAGCTGGATTTTGAAAGTACCCGCGTCAATTCACTGAAGATGAGTGTGGGGGATGATGCCTTGATTAACTTCTCAGGTTTAACATATCCGGATTGCCGATGAAATAGAATTCAGCAGTTGATCATTTTTTGTAATCTTATTGCATCGCCTTTATTTCAGCTTCTGTCAATCGAAGAAATCTTGCTGCATTGTTAAACAAAATATCCCGTTTTTGAGCAGTGGAAAGAAAGGCTGCATTATTGATAGCTTCAATACCTATTTCTATTGTCTGTGGCCAGACCATATTATCTGAACCAAACATAATGCGTTTGCCAAAGCCTGCATTTACCAGGCGTTCTAAATAAAAATAAAATTCTTTCTGAGGAATCATATAGCAGATAGCGGCAACATCAACATATAGCTGAGGGTGTGTATACATGGTAGTCAGCATTTCGTCTAACATGGGCCACCCGGCATGCATGGCATATATACGAAGTTTGGGATGCCGGATTAATGCTTCTTCCAGTCCAAACGGGCTGTGAAGTTTTGCCCGATAGTTTTCATAATTAAGGTAAGGTGCCCCGGGAGGGCCGGGGCCAAGATGAATGCCCACTGGTATATCCAGTTTTTCTGCCATAGCAAGATAAGGTTCAAAAGCACTGTCACTCGGACTATAACCTTCGTATTGAATAGCTACCTCGCCAAACACTTTAAACTCACCTGTTTTAAAAATCTTTTCCAGTGAGTCAGGGGTAAGTCCCTGATTTTTTGCTAGTCCAAATCCCCAGTCTAAGGCATTAATAATACGATCAGGGCTTGATTTTTCCCAGTTTCTAACTGTTTCCATGTCGCCGCTTGTAACAGCATATACATTATACTTATCCAACGCAAGGAGTGTCAACATTTTTAAAGAATCATTATTTGTTGGTGCTATTAGTTGTCTGTCGGCCCATGCACTGGATTTAAGCACATTCTGATAGGTTTCAGAATATGGCTGAGCAGGATCATGAGGTCCGATATCGCGAAAAGGGGCACAAATAATCGCAGGAGTAGAACCTTTCTTAACGGGCATTGCATGTAAGTGCATATCAATCACTGGCAATGGCCGCTTTTGGGCAGTAGTTGAATGTGTCAGGAAAAGGCTGGTTAAGCAAACGCAGGCCGACTTTAACATAGCAAAATGGTATTGGCGATTATTGCTTAGAGTATTAAAAGAACTTTTTCCATAAATCGTCCTTTTGTAATGATTTTATCTACCGGCAGTAAAAAATCATCATTTTTAATGATTGGTTGCCCCTTCTCTCTTCACGACATTTATCTCATAAATTCAACAACATGAAAAATACCTGTTGACACAATTAAGTTTTCCTGTAATAACAATGCGCTGACACATATCATTCAATCGGGCAATCACTATTTTTAGGATGTTGCAGAAAATGATGTGGAGCCCAATAATTATAACACCTATATCACAAGATATTAGCTTGTGCTAAAAGCACATGCTCAGGTATTGATAACAGATAGCCGAAAAGAATACCAGGAAAATCTGTTGGAGCATTATGAAAGAGAAACTTTGACTTTAAGGCGCTTAAAAATGGTGGAATAATTTTAAACAAAAAAAGTATGATAACTTTTAATAAAATCGTTACGACATCCATTTTACATATGTTGTCTATATTTTCCTATTCACAGCAAAGATCTTACGACATTGTTTCCTATACAGCACCAAATAGCTGGACTGAAACTCTGGGCAATGGTAACGTTTCCTATTCCCGTATTGAAAATGGGAACTGGGCACAAATAACAATTTACAAAAGCACCGCAAGCACCGGTAATATTGACGCTGATTTTAATAAAGACTGGAATGAACTTGTAGTGGTAAACAAAAATATTTCTTCTCCTCAAAAAACAAAACCACAACCAAAAGATGACTGGGCGGCAATGAGCGGAAGCGGAACCTGGCAATATAACGGGGTTAATGTGACTTCCCAGCTAACAGTTTACTCCAATAGCAAGGTCTGTATATCAATACTGTGCAACTTTACCACAAATCTTTATTTAAAAGATTATCAAACAGTACTTGCGTCCGTATTTATAAATCCAGGAAATGCGCAACTGAATTTGGATACAATACCTCCCCAAAATGGTGGCTCGTTTGCGGTTACCAATAAAAATCCCGTTGTGGGTATATGGATCGTTAACCAGGCTGAAACAAGAGGGTTTTCGAACGGGCATCTTATGTACTCTGGTGGTTATATGCGGAAGGAGTATCAGATAAAAGAAGATGGAACATATATTTTTCGTGAAAAAAACTGGCTGGCTAATAATGAGATCATCTATTTCGTTTACGAATCAGGAACATGGACAATGGATGGAAACAAGTTAACCATTACCCCTAAAAAAGGTAAAGCCGGGTGGTGGCATAAAGACAAAATAACTAACGACGTAAATAAATGGGGTAATTATCAAAAAACGGCAGCTTACAAAATCCAATCGGCTGATTATACCTTTGAAATAAAAGCAGAATCCAATTATAACAGCTCTATTATTCTTAATTGCAGCAAGGCTACTGAAAGAGATGGTGGCCAGCTTAATAATTCGCCGTATAGGTTTGTTTATGTTCAGCGAAAAGAATCCCTTATTGATAATCCGCCAGGTTTCAAGTTCTGATGATTTCAGTGAAAACACATAAGTCTGAAATATTTTATCACAACATTCTTTACCTGTTTTAAATGAACATTTTTCCGCAAAAAACAAATCTTTTACATTATAACTTATTCAGTCCCTGCAAAATGGCAAAAGATGCAAAATGAAAGAGGTGTATTGAATTGAACAGTTTTTGATTAAAATGGTTTTATATCGGTATGATTAAGATTAGAGATTCTCAATAACATTCCTATAACCCCTTCCAATAGGGATAGATACTCCATTCACCTCAACCGATTCCGCTGTATAGGATTCCAGCTTATTAATTGAAATGATAAATGATCGATGAATGCGTTTAAAAAAAATGCCAGGCAAAATGTCTTCTATTTCATGCGTACTCATTCGAGATATAAATTCATTTTTTTTAGTGACCACTTTTATATACTCTCGTTGACTTTCTACATACAAAATTTCAGAAAATAAAATTTTCACTTTCCTCTTTTGTACTGTAAGAAACAAGTAATCTTTTGCGTCACTCATTTCAGATATAGCCTGAATATTGCTATTAGTGGGTTTTACTTTATTTATAGCAATTAAGAAGCGCTCAAACTCAATAGGCTTCAGGAGATAATCAGTTACATCCAGGTCAAATCCCTCTACGGCATATTGGTGATAAGCAGTAGTAATGATAACTGCAGGTTTTTGGGCGAGTGTCTTTAAAAAGGTCATCCCTTTTAGTTTTGGCAGATGAATGTCTAAAAACATTAATTGCACTTCATTTGTGCGTAACCATTCTGTTGCAAGTATGGCATCCTTAAAGGTGCCCTCTAATTGCAAAAAAGGGACTTGTGCAACATAGTCCAATAATACTTTAACGGCAAGCGGTTCATCCTCTATTATAATGCATTTTATTTTAGACATTGCTTGTTAAATTTATTCTTAATGTTGATGTAAAAACAGCGTTCTCTTGCCCTGCAGACAAATCATAATCTTTATAGAGTAGTACTAACTGCCTACGCAGATTAGAAAGTCCGATATTTTCTTTCACCTGTTGTGCGGTAGTGGTTTCTTCTGTTGAATTTTTTACAGTAAACAATAATTGTTGCTGCTTTATAGTAAGATTAATATCAACAAAAGGCTTATTTCTTGTTTCTGAAACGCCATGCTTAAAGGCATTTTCTACTAATGGAATAAGTAGCAAAGGCGGTAAAGATTGTTTTGAATTTTCAATATTGACATTCAGCGTAACAAGCAAAGAATCATCATAACGAAGTTTTTCAAGGGAAATATAATCAGTTACTATTTTCAATTCATCATCTACTGCTATAAAATCATCACCGGTTTCATACAGCATAAAACGCAAAATTTTAGATAATCGCAAAATTGATTCAGGAGCCAGGTCGTTTTTATCTCTTGCTAATGAATAAATATTGTTTAGCGTATTAAACAGGAAATGCGGATTTGTTTGGGCTTTCAAATAGTTAAGCTCTGCTTCCTTTTTTTCTATTCTTAATTGACTGTTTTTCTCTCTAAGCCTAATGTTGTTGTATACATTTCGCACTATTGCAAAAAAAATGACACATATAAAGCTAAATTGAGAATGAGTAGCCACACCTTTCAAAAATGGAAGTTCGGGTGTATAATCTACATAAATACCTACTTGTATCCATAGCTGACGCCAACCATACAACCCGAATGTATAAAACAGGATAGCCATAAACAGGAAGAAAAATGAGCGTTGATTATTTTTGCATGGCCACCGAAATAAACGTAAAATTTTCTCAAATAAAATGTAGTTAAGTACTGTAAGATAGCTCACCAGAAAAACACTATTGATAATTCTGCGAATAAAGGTTTCCCGGTATCCAAAAAATTCACCGAAAGAATACAACAACAAAAAACCTAACCCCATGTATAGGTAAAAATTAATTAGCCTGTTATTTATTTCCTTTTTCATTTCTGGATTTGCACTGTAAAAATACCCAAAACTCGCCTATTTGTTTATAATGACTATGAAAGGAACATTATCATCAACAAACTACTTGATTGCGTAAAGCAAACTCCTCAGAAACAGGAACATTCTCCTTAGTTTATCACCTCATTGAGCAAATTTAACCTTCTGTTTACGAGAAGCAGCTTTTCATTGACACAATCCTTTTTGGGATAACTATTTATTCAAATTTGCATCTGAATTACCATTCTCTCATGCAATTTTTTCAAATCAATATAAGCAAACATCAAGCTATTAACTGCAGTTTGTATGAGGCAGTGATCTCTGATAAAATAATGATTATCGTATCCGCCGCTGGGGTATTGCAATCATTTTACAAGAAAATTGCTGAGTTCTTTCAGAATAATAGTATTTCAGCAATCACATTTGACTACGCAGGTATTGGTAAATCTTTGCATGGAAATATCAAAAATGAAAATAGCAGCCTGGTAAATTGGGGAAACAGGGATTTAGAAGCTGTAATTAAATATACGATTGAAACTTTCCCTAATCATAAAATCATTCTTTTGGGCCATAGTATTGGCGGCCAATTAATCGGTTTGACCCCGTCATCTTACATGGCAGATAAAATAATTCTTGTTGCGGCACAATCTGGCTATTGGAGATTCTGGAAAGGAGTTGATAAAATAAAGATGTGGGTAAACTGGTATTTGCTGGTTCCGGCACTAACAAAAGTATTCGGGTATCTGCCTTCTAAAAAAATGAGCAGGATGGAGAATTTACCCAAAAATGTTGCTGAAGAATGGGCTAAGTGGTGCAGGAGTAGTGATTATTTATTTGCCAGCAGTTCATACAACAATTTACATTTTGACGGAATAAAATGTAAACTCATTTCTATAAGTATTGACGATGACTTTTTTGCTCCAAAAAAATCTGTTGAATGGCTAACTGCAAAATTCTCAAATGCAAGTATAAAAAGTCTACACTTATTTCCTGAAAATTTTAAGACCTTAAAAATTGGTCACTTTTCATTGTTTACAGAAAAATTCAAGGATAGTCTTTGGAATATTTTATGTGAAGAAGCTAATAATTAAGAGAAATGAATCAATACAAATATTTTGGTGAAATAGCTGAAATCCATTCGATTCTTGTTTTAAAAAATCAGAAAATACGGGCTACTGCCGGAATTTGGATAACATTTTCCTTTTTACATTCTGTTACTTTCAAAACAATTCTAAAGTGATCCATCACAAAGTTTTCAAGAAAAGAGATATGAATACAAATAAAAATACGGCAAGAGCTGCGGGTTCAATTTACCTGATTGTAGTAATTACAGGAATGTTCAGCCTGGCCTATATTCCTCAAAAACTTATTGACTGGAATAATAGTAGGGTAACATTCAATAACATCACTACTTCACATTCTTTATTCAGATTTGGTATTTACAGCAGCGTACTTTGTTATGTGGCTTTTACTTTTTTGCCACTTTTCTTATATAAGCTTTTAAGAACGGTTAATGAGTCACACGCAAGAGCAATGGTGATATTAGCTTTATTAAGTGTTCCTTTATCGTTTAACAATTTGCAACATAAATATGCAGCAGTAACGATTACTGGAAAAGAATCCTTACTACAAAATATTTCCCTAGAAGACTTACAAAGTAAACTAATGTTTTCACTTTATCAGTATAATGATGGGCTTTTGCTTGCAACTGTATTCTGGGGTCTTTGGCTTTTCCCGCTTGGGTTGCTGGTTTACAGGTCAGGATTTATACCAAAATTTTTAGGCATTTTATTGATGTTGGGTTGCGTTGGTCATTTAATAAATTATACGGGCAATACTCTATTTGAAAACTACGCTCAAATCGGTATAGGAAAATATATGGGTATGCTGCCAGCAGTTGCAGAAATCGGAACATGTTTCTGGCTGCTATTTTTTGGGGTACAAATAAAGCGAAATGGAAAATAAAAAATGTCAATACGAAGATTTCAAAATCAATGTCAAACTGATGCTATCGTCATTTTGGGCTTCCGTAATGTTTCTTTACATCTATGGTGACTATTTTGAATTATACGTTCCTGAAAAAGTTACAGGTCTCCTGAATGGACAAAACATATTGAATACTCCTTACAAATTGCTTTTGGCAACAGTTGTTTTGACACTTCCTTCACTGATGATTTTTCTTTCGTTGACATTGAAGTCAAAATGGAATAGAGTTTTAAATATATCAATTGGCATATTCCTAACTCTGTTCACTTTGCTTGTAGGGGTTTCATCTTTTACTGAATGGAGGATATTTTATGTGATGCTGTCTTTTCTGGAAAGCGTCATTACATCAATTATAGTATGGAAGGCTTGGCACTGGCCGAAGAGTAATTATTCAGATTGATAAAGAATACAACTAAATACACTGAAGCAACTAATGAATTCAAAACAATTATTCTTTTATATAACATATCTAAAACTTTAAAAAATGAAACTGCTTAAGGCATCTCTTTTTATTGGATTAATCATTTTACTCGCAGCCTCCTGCAAAAAACCAGATTCCGGCACTGATAATACTTACCCTAAACAAGTTAGTATCACCTACAGAGTTAGCAGCACAACAACTAATAACCTGGTATCAATAACGTATGATAACGAAACCGGAGGGCAGACTACTGCTAATAACCCTGCATTACCATTTACAAAAACCATCATAAAAACCGTGAACAAATACAATATTATCACCCTTGGCTATTTTGTTAATCCTGCTCAAACCGTAAAACTGGAAATATTAGTTAATAACCAGGTTGTAAAGTCCCAGGTATATACATCTCCGAACTCATCCATGTCATATACTTTTCAATAACAAATAAAATTTGGTGTAACATTCAAAAGAAAGGCCCATAGTATGGAAAAATCTTTCATCATTTATCTATCCTTCATAGTCTTTTCAGTATTCTCCTTTTCCTGTAGTAGAGAAAGGTATATTGATGCACCCGGAAACTTAGTACCAAAAACAGTTGATCAGGATTCTACGCTATCTTCTATTTCAATTAACGGTGCGTTGCTGCATTCCGAAGCTTTTGGCCCGGAAGACAGCACATTAATTATATGTATTCATGGTGGGCCTGGCGGCGACTACCGTTACATGCTTAATTGTAAAACCCTCGCAACAAAAGGTTATAGAGTTGTGCTTTACGACCAAAGGGGAGCCGGACTCTCTCAGAGGTTTCCAAAAAATTGGTACCTCTCGCAAGGAAATGATGCAATGAATAAAATATTTTATGATGAATTAAAAGGCATTATTGCGCACTACAAAACATCTGCCACACAAAAAATTATATTGTTAGGACAGTCCTGGGGAGCCATGTTAGCAACAGCTTACACAGGCAAATATCCTAATGAAATAGACGGACTTATTGTAGCCGAGCCTGGCGGCTTAAAATGGGATGATGTAATTGATTATATTTCCGAATCAAGGTCGTTCAAATTGTGGGGAGAAACCTTAAATGATGCCACTTATATAGACCAGTTTATGACTGGCAAAGAAGACCAGCACGAAATTTTAGATTATAAAGCTGGCCTGATTGGTTCTGTAAATGCAATAGTTGGCGACGTTGGTGCTGATTTAGGCAATAATGCACCATCATATGTTGCGTCGAGAAGTGGTGCCGTTGTTAATGCTGCATCATACGAATTGGGGCAAGATATCAAGCCCGATTTTTCAGCTGGTATCGACAATTTTTTTACCAAAACACTTTTTATATATAGCTCTAACAATAAAGCTTATCCTGAAAGTTGGGCAGAAAAAATTTCATCCGCTTATCCCAACAAAGAAATTTTTAAAGCACAGGGAGTAGGTCATTCTGGAATGTTAGACCAGGTAGATTTCTGGACAACGACTATGGAGCCTAAAATTATTTCCTATATACAATCACTATAACAACACAAATGAAGAAGATTGCTATTAAATCAATTATTATAATTGTTGCTTTTTCATTTTTTAAAAATGAAGTATATGCACAGGTTATAAACTGGGAAAATATTTCAAAACAAAATATGCATCTATTACACATTGATGTGGGAGCAGAATATGGCGCAATAGCTGGAGTGGGTTATCATCACTTAATACCTGTTAAAAGATTTCCTTTATGGATTGGGGGCGAATTCTCTGTGCCATTTGGAAACCAGTTAGCAGATGATTTTAAGATGAGGTTAGGTACACAAATTAGGATTGTTGCATTAAATCATTTTCAATTTTCAGCAAGAGTTCAAGGTATAGCAAGGCGATATCACAATCAATCGGTTAGACTTTTCAATTTTGGAAGTGATTTAGCCGGAACAATCGGCTATTATCGAAAAAAATGGTCTATCAGTGTTGAGTCGGGTTTTGATAAAGCCATCGTTACAAACTTTAAGCATAGCGAATGGTACAAAAAAAATATTTATGACAACGTCCAGGACGGCTGGTATGAGCCTGCAACCGGAGGTAATTTCTATTATGGATTGCAAGGCGGCTTTTCCATGAAAAAAATTGATATTACTCTCAAAGCCGGAAAAGTTCTACAGCAGGATTTTAAATCACAACCATTGCTTCCTTTTTATGGTCAAGTTGGAGCAAATTTTAGATTTTGAAACGAGAAGATCAAGCCTTATAATATTATTTAAAAAGTGAAAGTTTTGAGGCAAAAAAAATAGTCATAAATATTACATATGCGAACTATTAGTGTCATATTTTTTGTATTTCTAAATCTAAATACAAACGCCCAATCTCTGATTAAGCCGGGAGATAATTCTTTCGACAAAAATTTTATAAAGAGTACTCATTATGAAATGGCATACTTTGCTGTTTCAGGGCGACAAACCGTAGAAATAAGCTCTTTTGATGTTGAGGTTAAGGTTAACGGGAAAACTATATCCGTATATACCAGGATAAATTCTCCTGCTGGAAATTCAATTTGGAGTGATACCAGCATTGCCGATATACTTACATTAAAACCGATTTACCGCTCTTCTAACAACTCTGATAAACAATATCATATTAAGTATGGTACTGCAATAGAAGGTGATTATCACGATAAACGATCTAATAAAAACAGCCAGATTAGGGACAAAAACAAAGGTGACTTTTTCGACAGCTTTATTTATCCTTACCTGCTCGGTGCTCTTCCTCTTACTTCCGGTTATAAAGTAATTTTACCCGTATATGAATACAAACCCGAAGCTAAGAGTATGATTTCAAACACACGTATTACTGAAGTAAAAAGCAGTATGTACAGAAGTGAGATAACAGGTGAACATGCTGTATGGCAGGTAAGCGTATTTGAAGAAGGAACCAATGTTAAATATGAGTATTATATCGATAAAGAAAGCAGAAAGCTCTGGAAAGTGGAAATACTTGCATCTAACGGCAAACAATATCTACTGGTTGACAAAGAACTTGATTACAACCCTTTCACTGCGATATTTGATAAAGATCAAACCTATAAAATGGTTAGCGCAGGTTCCGGTACAATTAGTGGTCAAATCTATGCCAGAGATAATCAGAATTCACTTAAGGGAATAGCTATTCTCAATATTAATAAAAAGCAATATGCACAACAGGGAACAACTGTAATTCTTATCCCTTATACAGACTATTTTAAAGAATGGGTGTCATTGAATGAAAAACTCAGGAAAAAGGGACGTGCAGTGCCGATTTCAAAAGAAGCTGCCGAATGCATAAAAATAACTTCGGTATATGATAATGACGGAAACTTTGAATTCACAAATCTTATGCCCGGAGAGTATTACTTATTTACAGAGTTTGGATATACCCATACAGCTTCACGAACAGAAGTAGTAGGCTATACTGATATTTACATTAATGGTTTTTTCCAGGGAAGCACTGCAAATACCGAGGTTTATAAATATAATACAAATGTCAAAGCGGCAGTTAAGAAGATTGTTACAATTAAAAAGGAGGGAGACAAAGTAACAGTAAAATTGAAGAAGACGCTTTAATCAAAATATTCAAATTCCGGGTTCAGGTTTTTGAAATATAAAGAAGAAGAGCATGGAGGAACATTCTGCCTGGTTAAGAAAGATAATGAAGTATTAAAGGCACAACAGGCTAACAGAAACATGTACAGGTATAAAATAAAATTGCCGATCAATGAATAAGCAAAACATATTTAATAGCACTTTCTTATTAAGATTAGGTGTATCCGTTATCTTTCTTTCGCACAGCCTGCACGGGATTTTCACAGGCAACGATGTAAATGATTTTGGCAATTTTTTTCTAAATAAAATCGGATTTTATCCATTTGGGGTTTTCATAGCATGGGGTGTCGTTATTAGCCAGATAATAACTTCGCTATTATTAATTGCAAATAAAGGCGTGAAAATTTCCTGTATCATAAACATCATTATCTTGATTTTTGGTATAAAAACAGTTCATTTTTCGGAAGGCTGGTATGTCGTAGGGGCTGGTAGAAATGGTATGGAGTTTAGCTTCATTCTAATTGTTGTGCTCATTACACTAATTATATCTGACAGAAGATACGAAAAGCAAATAACACGTTGATAATAATACAAGATATTATAGTCTAATTTTATAATTATTTTTACAACCTAAATAGCTAATCAGAGCTTAATAGCCAGTTACAATTTATTCGTTTGGAAGCTGAAGAACCAATCAGAAAGGCAGAACTTTACATAAAAGTTCTGCCTTCTGTTATAGATAGGTTGAAGAAATTTAAAACTAAAAACATTACAAAAAACAGCAATTTCCCAAAAGTTCACCATTTTTTGAACAGGCTTATAAAACGTATGGATAATACAGACGATTTGCTTTAAGCATTGATTTTGTTGCATCTAGTACAAAATCATTCAGAACTTCGGCACACTTTCTGAAATCATACCTTCCAAAAAACTACTGAAAACCATCGTTTTATCATCCCCTTTACTGATTTTAAGCAGCGTCAAAATCATCTTTTTTAATGATTAATTGTCTCGGCCCTCCATTCTATTTTTATCACATAAAATTTTCATTATGAAAGCGATATTTCTCTTAACTATTAGTTTTTGTTCTTGGATTTTTTAAAGGCATAAGTAAAACCGGCAGCCGCCCCTGAGCTAAAACAAATACAGATTGTAAAAGCAGATACCAATATCGGCTATGTTCAGAAGGTGCTTTCGGTGCAGAGGAAAAAACAAAGCAAATGAAATTTACCAGGCATTAAAGCAAAAAGGGGCCGATAGTGATGATATAGGAAATGCCGCTACAAGTCCGGCGTCCAATTTTTGATTGCACTAAAAAAACAACTGACTATTCACTTAAAATTATACATACCGTGAAAAGCAAAATGATCCTGATCTCTTTTTTGCTGCCTGCAGCTACTGGTTTTGCGCAATACAAAAAAATAACTGACCCGCTGACGCCCTGTAATGGTACTGCCGATGCTGTTGCCGGAATTTATACCGACCATACCAACCCCAAATATGGGCCAATCAGTTTAAAAGGCACAGCAGCCGAAAAAGCTGCAATGATGAAAAATCTGGTTGCCATTGAAAAATTCGAAGAAGCAAGTCGCAGAGATTTTAAACTTACCGGGTGTGCCGCCCGTGTAAGTTTTCAAAGATGGGGTAACAGTGACTACGGAAAAAATGTTTATGCCAGGTATGGATACCAACTCGGCGTTTACCAATACGCTTGCCATGTTACCGAACATGTGACCAAAATAATAGGCGAATACAGGACAGTATTCCGGGTAGATATAAACCCGATCTTAATTAATGCGGGCTCCCAACTTCGCCCTGGTACTGGAAATATCTTTTTTAAGAAAACAGCCACATCACTTATGTGGACTTATGATTTTCCGGCAGATGCAATGCTTGGCCCCGGCTATGAAAAAAACCGTATAAGTAACCCCAGCAAGGTTTCAAAGTATATTTCTGAAAGCGGCTTACTGGCTGGTCGTTCTACTGCGTACAAAAGCTATCATGAAGATTTTATAAAATTGAATAACGGTAGTGGCTATACAGAAAATTATATGCATGGAAGCCAATATGACAAGTTTACAGAGGAAAGCTATAGATGGATAGACAGGCATTACCTCATTACAAAGCCAGGTATTCCATTATTGATACCCGTTTCCCGTAAACAGTATTTGCAGGATATGCTTGAGTATTTTGAAATTGAAAAAGCAAATTTCTATTCTACCGTAGAAGACTTGCTCAAAAAATCTGCTACGGATAATAGCGATTTCGGTATTCAGAAAAAACAAACCTGGCAAGCCCACAAAGCTGCTTACAGCCAGCTATATGAGGCAAAAAAGGCCAAAGTAAAAGAGTTGTTGGGAAACAAAAATGAAGAATGGTTAAAATTGCCAGCTGTGGTAGCGGGCAATACCGCTACAGATGATGCAACAGAACGCCTTTCACAAACTGGTGTTTTTTACGAGATGGAAAATTGGGATAAAAACATTTTTGCCCTCTATGTATTAAACCCGGCCTATTTTAATAATGCACCCGGTTCATCTGTAAAACCTTCTTTAATGGAGGTACAGTTTCGCTATGAATTGAGTAAAGAAAGTGGGTTTTCAGAAAGGTTATTCAGCAACTTCCTGAAAAATTTTGATATGAACGCATTGCGAAAAATGCTGGAGTAGAAAAAATTTACATCAATTGACAAACATATGAAAGTGTCGGATCCTCCGAAACTTGCCCATGAGTAGTTCTACCGGCTTCGCAGAAGCGGGCGCCAGTATAATCATAAGCGGTTGTACCGGGTATATAAGATCTTAAAGCTGAATATCCGGCGAAATCAAGTTCAATCAGCAGTTGTACTACTATCAGCTAATATCGGGCTTGACCGAATTCTATTTAGCTTTTAGTTGTTAACTTCAACATCAGTAATTCTAATCGACTTCAGTTGCCGGGCAGACAATTATAAAATACCATCCCGGCGGCAAGTCCTTAACGTTAGTGGTCAAATTAAAGCAAACCTTTACAAAAAATGAAACAATCAGAAAATCATAATTTATTCAAGTTGACTTTTCTCGTTCTTGCAATCAGTATGATTTCCTGTAATCAAAACAAGCAATCTCAACAAGAAGCAACTGTACGAACAGCAAGCCAAACGACTTTTACTGTAAGCAAAGAAATACCTATATGGACAAGCTCTATTCCTGACTCAGGACTGATAACAGGCGCAGAAACATATAATGATGGAATGGTTAGAAATGTTTCTAATCCAACAATAAAAATCTTTTCACCATCAAAAGAAAATAGTGGTGTTGCTGTTCTTGTTTTCCCAGGTGGTGGGTATATGAAACTTGCCGTTGAATTGGAAGGTTCTGAGATTTGTGAGTGGTTGGCTTCTATCGGAGTAACAGGAATTCTTTTAAAATACAGAGTTCCGGCTTCGGGTCCTCATTATGACAAGGATTGCCACTGTGAAAGAGACCCAATCAAACCTTTAGCTTTACAAGACGCACAAAGAGCTTTAGGCTTTGTACGCTCACAAGCTAAAGAATTGAATATTGACCCAAATAAAATTGGGGTAATGGGATTTTCTGCAGGTGGACATTTAGTTGCCGATGTTAGCACCAATTATAGAAAGAGAATGTATAAAGCAATTGATGATATTGACGAAGTTAGTTGCCGACCAGATTTTGGAATAGTAATGTTTCCTGGACACATGACTTTTCATACAAGAAAACCTTACGAACTTAACAATACGCTTCCAGTTGACAGTGTAACTCCACCAATGTTTATATTACAAGCAGGTAATGACCCTGTTGACACTATTCAACATTCTTTAGTGTATTATATTGCATTGAAAAAAGCTGGTGTTAAAGCCGAATATCATATTTATGCAGAAGGTGGACATGCTTTTGGGTTAAATAAATCAGCACAAAAAATTCCGAATTGGGAAAAGTTACCAATTGCAGATTGGGAGAAGTTAGTTGAACGGTGGTTACAGACAATTGATATGACGTCCAAGCTATCTAATTAATCATGTAATAGACAGTTTTTGATCTGACAAGAGGATTAAAAATAGAAAATATAAGCTGCTGTATACAAGTCATCTATATTCAAAAATGATTATTCACTCACCGAATCACTCACTTTTTTATACATCGAATAAAAAAATAAGGTCTATAAATTATGCATTTATAGACCTTTACATTTTTTAGCTTTATTTTACCGGAGATTATTTTCTCTTCTAATAATCTGAATATCAGTAATTTATAAGCCTGGCGGAGAGAGAGGGAGTAGAACCCGCTCTCCAAATAGATTTATTATCAAGGTATTAAGCTCACTGCTACTGGCCGGTGCACCGGATTTTCCACCTCATTTTCAGCAACATTTTTCGATACAAAATTAAACAAATAGATCTAAGCGCCTATAACGTCAATTCCTCTCACCAAGTCATAACATTTAAGTAGGATTGCTGAATTACCGAGTTCTCTTTCTGCTTCCTCAAAAGAGCGATAGCTTTTATCAGATAATTTATGAACCCTGATAAACCCACTGGTCTTTACAATTGTCCAATAGTGGCCCGCCAAATAATCTTCATACAAAAAAAGATCGGCGGCTCCTTGCTGATCATCTTTAGAATCAGGTATAGTTTTCTTTTGGGAATATTGATAAATTAAACGGATCATATTGTTGGAATGATCGAATTGCAAAACTTCTCCATAAGAAAAAAAAGCATTTTGAGATGATTGGGACGTTATTCGTATATCAAAAAAATTTGTCTGTCTAATAAAGAACACAATTTTAATTGGCACCATAGGAACCCCATCAGCTAAAAAATCAGACTTCAAATACCCCATCCAAGTACCCGATAAATCAGGCTGATCAAAAAAAAATTTTCGAAGAAAAGTCGATTTCCACTTCCAGAAAATATTGTAGTAAAGAACCCAAAAGAAACTAATACCAACAATTATTAAGGCAAAGCGACTATACAGGCCTTTCCATATCGCTTTGGAAGAAACCTTGCTGTCTATTGGCAACACGGCAAACCACAATATAAAAATTATCGCAATGGCATAGCCAGATATTTTGATAACCTTATTAAAATGTTTGCTATGATTCACAATTGATAGGTTAGTCCTTTAATAAAAATATGTGGTCCGTAATCTTGACCAATTACTCCAACAGCTAATACATTTTCAATGCAGGACCCATATTGAGCCGCTCTAAATCTACCCCCTTTTGTATAATCGATAATTACGCTGTCAGTGATAGGTGGTGAAAAATACTGGCACAAATGTGTCAATGTGCCTCCTTTCGACATCAAATGAAACCCATCATGATAATTAGACTGGGCATTATTAAGCTTTTTTATTATTCTGGCAATGTTGTCCTCGCCATAATAAGGAAGATCAAGTCCTTCAGGAGCATTTTGCCGAAGGCCGCTGACTGGTAGCCCGTTAATCTCTTTGTACAAAATTAAACCGACGCCCGTAAAAGATGAATTACCAGGGTTATAGACTTGTATAAGAATACTTTTAACAAAATCAATTGGGTTTTCTTCCATCATAAAATATATTAAATGCTTTTGCAAATTGCGGGTCAATGTGCTTCTGCCGAAAAATAAATAGCTATTCTGGGAAATCCAATAATCCGGAAAAAAGGTTCGGCATTTGATTAAAATTTTTCTTTATAGTGCGTTCCTCATATTCTTTTTCAATAGATGCATCTGTTCTTAATGCGCTTCCTTTATCGTGAAATCGATTCAATATGGAAGAGCCAGTCTTATCCTTCGAAATACTGTAAAGCTGATCACGCCTTATTTTTC
The DNA here is from genome assembly GCA_001898405.1 of Sphingobacteriales bacterium 44-61. GTDB lineage: Bacteria > Bacteroidota > Bacteroidia > Chitinophagales > Chitinophagaceae > Terrimonas_A. The sequence goes on along the minus strand of MKTW01000010.1, from coordinate 306,682 downwards.
CACCTTTCAAAAGAGTTGTATTGTGACTAGTAAATAATAATTGTGCTCCCTTTGGATTAATGGTAGGATCGTTAAAAAACCTGACTAGAGTCTCGTACAGAGCAAAATGAAATTGACTATCCAACTCGTCGAATAGTAATATTCGTTTATTGGCAATAGCTTCTAGAAATAAACCGATAAGCCCAAAAAATTTTTTTGTACCAGCAGATTCCTGTTTCCGTAAATCAAATTGGATTGTACCTCTCAGTTCTCCTTCTTTTGAATATGTTGGGTGAACGGTACGTACATCATATCGATTTTTAGGGAGCAACTCATTATTTAACATGAAATCTATAAAATCGCCTCCTACAGATCCCTTTTTTTCCGCAGGTGAAACTTTCTGATCAAGTACTGTACTGAACCCCAGTTCAGCTTCTTCTAAAAGCCTGGTGAAAACATGCCTGAAAATAGCATCATTTAATTTTTCAATTGTAAAATCAATAAACCGATCGGCATCAAATGATTCGATCACAACTATTCGTTCAAACCATTTAAGTATCTCAACCGCTGGCTGAACGTTAAGCACACCCAAAACTGATAAAAAAAGCGTATGATCCTGAACTCTTTTAAAAAGTGCTTCTAATGAATTATCGGACTCTTTATTCCAATTTTTATTAAATGTTATTGCTCTTCTTTCCCGGTTAAATAAATTATTCTCCCTCACTTTAGGTTCAGCATAGAATAGCCACTCTTGTACTACAATTCCATTCAGTACTTTAAAACCATACCGATATTTTTTATTGTTAAGAAAAAAACTGACTTCCAAATGTGTCGGTTCATTGTTTTCTTCTTTCAGCAAATAAGGGACTATAGATGTTAGAAAAAGGTTGGAAGATGAACTGGCAGAGTAAAGAACTGTATATTTCATGGCAGCAAGCGATCTAAGTAGGTTTGTCTTACCTGCGGCATTAAATCCTAAAATACCTACGCTTCTAAGTAGCCTGTAATCCCAATCTAAGCTCGGTGGCATAAATGTATTCTCTTTACCTATTTTGATTGGTGTAGCCAAAAATGATATGGTAGTACTAGATCCAAAGGACAGAAAATTGGATAATGTGAAATTTATCAGCATGGTAAATTGCTAATTTAGACGAAGTTATCGATTATTTCACCCTCTACCATAAAAAAAAATGCCGTCAAAGTCATTTTTAATCTAATTTTACGATCAAAATAGGGTCTGAGGAATCGTTTTTATGCTAAAATTACTTCTGCAGACTGGAAATGCCCCGAAAGTGTAACAAATATTAAAAATATACCTAAAATTAAAGTATAAGTCCTAACTAAAACATAACTGACTTTGGAAAAACAGTTTAACATATTATCAATTGATGGAGGAGGAATTCGTGGTATTATTCCTGCCAAATTGCTTTCTGAATTAGAACAAACGCTTCTGGAAAAGACCGGTAAAAAACATCTCTACGAACATTTTGACCTGATTTGTGGTACTTCCACTGGAGCAATTTTGGCAATTGGAATCAGCCTTGGTGTTCCTGTTAGTGAATTGATGGATTTTTATAAGAATTACGCCAGAATAATTTTTCCTAAGTGGTATTTAAAAATCCTGCCAAGTAAAAGCAGGGTGCTTGTAAGTTCAATCTATAGTAGCAAACAATTAAGAAGAAAGTTGGAAGAAGTATTTATAACTGCAAATGATGGCATACTACCGTTGATTAACGATTTAAAGGCCAACGTATGTATTCCATCCTTTAATGGAAACGAAGGCGAAATTAATGTCTTAAAAACTAAGCACAATAGCGAATATAATAGGGATTTTAAACTGCCTGCGCACGATGTTGCACTGGCAAGTGCTTCTGCTCCGGTTTATTTCCCCCCACACAGTTTTTCCTACAATAATGAGTTTGGGAAAGGACACTTAATTAATATGATCGATGGAGGAATATTTGCCAACAATCCAGCTTTGATCGGGATACTTGAAGCAACTGATAAATTACATAATCCTATTGCATCAATTAAACTATTATCTATTGGCACAGGGCGAGGCAAACATATTATAAAAAAGCGATGGATGCCTCACAATTTTTTCTATTGGTTCATACCCAAGCCAAGACTGCTTGACATCATCCTTGATAGTCAGGCACAAATAACTGAACAGTATATCAATTTCCTCCAGCGGGTGTTAGCGCAATCTGAAAAAAGTTTTCAATACCTACGCATACAGCATGAGTTTGGAGGTGATACTATTGATTTGAATGCATCACGAAAAGGTGACCTTGATCGGTTGGAAGCTATCGGGGGAGAACTTTCCAAAAAGAAGATGCAATCAATTATTGAATTTATAACCCATTAAATCTTTGTTATGGCTAATTGTCACAAATTATTTCAGGACTACAATAGTGAAATATCAATTCCCAAATCCAAAAAAGATAAAATGTCTGGGTCAAAAGAGGGATTGAGAAAGAGAATACGGGAAGACTTCAAAAAGAATCATCCTGGTTATGAGCCTAGGTTCCACATACAAGGTTCAGGTGGTCCAAAGATGAGAACTGGGATTCGTACCAAGGATGACATATGCGATTTAGATGACGGGGTGTATTTCTTTCGGGAGCCCGATGTCAGTGCCACCACGCTTCAAACTTGGATCAAGGATGCAGTGGCTGGATATACTGATACCGATCCTGAACATCGGAAAAAATGCATCCGTAACATTTTTGAGAAAGATTATGAAATAGATCAGCCCGTTTACTACAAGGTGGATGGTAAGAACTACCAGTTGGCAGTAAAAAATACAGGCTGGGAAGACAGTGATCCTAAAGCGTTGGCTGATTGGTTCCACAAACAGAAAGATAAAAATGGGCAATTAGTAAAAATCGTAAAGTATGAAAAGGGTTGGTGTGATAATATTAGGAATAAAATGCCAAGTGGATTAGCCATGACGATTCTGGCCTGCAATGCAAAAGCAAAGATTAATTACACCGTTGATAGAGACGATATTACTCTTCGTGACACGCTGAAAGAAATAAAGAAAGTACTTGATCTTAAATTCGACTGTATTGTACCCGTTGTTCCTGGTGACGATTTATTTAAAGATTATGACAAAAACCGCAAGGATAATTTTATGGCAGCCTTGCAGAATTTCATAGATGATGCAGATACTGCTATTAATGAAAAAAATGAACTAAAGGCCAGTAAACTTTGGCAAAAGCACCTGGGGAGTAGGTTCCCAGATGGGGAAGATAAAGATGAGACAACAAGTAACTCAGCACCAAGTATAGCTGCATTAAAAAGAACAGCAATAGTGTCACAACCATGGGGATTGAAATAATTCAAAAGCACTTTTTGGATGCCCGAGAGAGGTACCCGAAGCTACAGCATTTAATTCAAGAAAATAATACTTGGAAAATTAATGGTGTCATTGATGTGATTGATGATGAAGGCGGATATTGGGATAGCTATGAGGTTTCTATAGTAATGCCTGATGATTATCCTGATAGTCTCCCAATTTTAATTGAAACAAGCAATAAGATAGAAAGGCATATAGATTGGCACATGATTCCAGGTGGAGTGTGTTGCCTGTCAACACAAGCGAAAATGTTTTATGATTTGGGAGGGAATATTACTCTGGTAAAATGGCTTGATGAGTTTGCCCATCCTTTTCTGGCCAACCATGTTTATAAGGTAAAGACTGGCCATTACGCAAATGAAGAATTCTCACATGGGAATAAAGGAATTCTCGAAGGATGGAAAAAAATCATTCCACTTGAAGATAATAACCAAATACTTGCATATCTCCAACAGATGATAGGCGTAAAAAGCTTACCATTAAATCGACAGTGTTTTTGCGGAAGCGGAAAAAAATATAAACGATGCTACTTATTGAACCCCAAAGACCACTTGATGAATATTCCCGCTAGCCAAATTATCAAAGATATTAACGCTATAAGAAAGGAAATCTATAATTAAACGAAGTCATCGCTCAATAGGTTAAACCAAATGCGTCCTAAATTAGTGATTCAATAAACCGACAAAGAATATGGCAACTACAGAACAACAATTAATTTCATGGTCGAAACCAGTTAGTACTACAGAAGATGAAAAATGCAAAAGAGCTATTAGCCAAATTACTGAGGCAATAAGAAATAAATTTGGAGGCAACGTTAGCATATTTCTTCAAGGGTCATATGAGAACAACACTAATGTCAGAAAAGATAGTGATGTTGATATCGTTGTTAGACACGATGGTTATTTCTATGATGATTTACAACGGTTGAATGACAATGATAAAAAAATATATGAGGCCAATAGAAGACCCGGCGATTATCAATTTGATCAACTAAAAGATGACGTTCATAAAGCACTAATTTCGGCATTTGGAAGTGATGCAAAGCGAAAAAACAAATGCATAGAAGTTTTAGGCAATTCATATCGTATTACAGGCGATGTTGTACCTTGTTTTGTACATAAACGTTTTGCTACTTTAACAACTACAGAGGTAGAAGGGATTCAGTTCTATAGCGATACTGGAACTAAAATTATCAGCTTCCCAAAACAACACTACCAGAATGGCGTTATAAAAACAGAATCAACAGGCCGGATGTATAAAAGAATTGTCCGGATTTTAAAAGTTATCAAAAACAGCCTAATTGATTCGGGTAAGATTACGGAAGACCTAGCATCTTCCTTTTTCATCGAATGCTTGGTTTACAATGTTCCGAATGACCAATTTGTTTTTGGTAACTACACCCAAATACTAAAAAATGTTATAACTAAGGTTTACAACGATATGGGAGATTTGGAAGTAGCGAATAAATATGTAGAGGTCAGTGGTTATAAATGGTTATTTGGCTCTGATGCAAAACGACCACCGGCAAATGGAAAAGAATTTATGCTAAAATGCTGGCAATATGCAGAGTTTTAAGTGAAACACAAACTTGGGTGCTTAGGGATACCTTGGGTTAAAATAAGCTGTAACAGCCAAAGCAGATACTTCGAGAGGAACTTGGCATCTCACGTCTCCAACACATCTAAGTAACTTTGCTTAAGAAAGCTAATCGAAATGGCAACTTAAGCTTAGGATTAACGATCAGCTGGCAATTGATTGAATTAATGAAATCAGAAATGGATATAAAAAATACCAATGTTCTTTAGGTTCCAGATTTCATCAGACTATAGCGCTTAATTGGCAGCTACTCTGTTTATTTATTGCAATTCCTTTAGGCAATTAAACTCTCTTTCTGAAAAGTCCCGCCATTCTCCATTCTCCTTCGAGTAATAGTTGGCACTTATAACTGGTCTATATATTGCCTCAAGAAATATTTCGACTTCATCAATGCTTTTTTTATCACTGAAAGAATCGTCGGTAACAACCAACTTGTCAAACTTTTTATAATATTCACTAATTGCTTCTGTTTCCTGATCAAGGCTGCCCAAAACGTATTCATCCAAATAGCCACACCTCATTATGGTTGCTCCATATTGCGAAACCTCATGCACTAATTCCTCAACCGACAACAGCGATTGTCCAGGTTCAATAGTTGGCCTTGCTCCGATAAGGAAAGGAATAGTCAATCCATTAGCTATATATCCTTTTTTTTCAAAATGACAAATTATTCGGTACCAGTACGGCACTGGCTTTGCACTATTAATTTTCTTTATTCTAAATTTCATTGGTTAATTTCTATATTCAAATGGGCTATACTTTTAAGGCACACATTTCAAATTTTTTGCAATCTAGCGTTATTAATAAATTGTTTTGATAATAAGCTGCTGCTTCAATGATGTACACCTCTTTCAGATTAGTGTTACCACATACCCAATTCAGATAAGGCTTCAGATGTTTTGCAATTGACTCTGCTGTTGTATTTTTCTTAGGCACTATTACAAAAATCAGTTTTCCTTTCTTTTTGTTTTGCAAAAAATGTGCAGCTTTCATCATGCCGCCGACATAAGTCTTTCTACTGGAAGTATTTTCTGATTCAAGAATAATATACTTATTATTATTCTTGAGAACATAATCAGGTTTGTATCCAGCTTCAAGAGTTTGACCATTAAGATATTTTGTATATCCTTTATGAGAATGAGCAAGTTTCTTAAATAAATTATCCTTTATCATATTTAATACTACAGCTTTAATTTTTTCCAATTCGGATAAGTAGCGCCCATCCCTGTCCTTAAGGGACTTATATGAAATGCTCTAAGAGTCTTTCCTTGTGTAGCCTAATTATTGATAATCCGGGGCGCATTGCGCCCCGGATTATATCTAACTCACTATCATATCCTTATCATTATCCTTGGAAGGTTGATCAAAATTAATATTTTCTTTTATTTTGTCTTTCGGTTTGAGTTACCAATTCAATTTTTGTATACAATTATACATCTTGCTCCATGCACGCAAGGCATGGTCACCCCTTGCTTCGGCATGAGCTTTTAATCCTTGAAAAATTGGTAACTCTGTTAGTCAGTGTATCTGTCTGTCAAACAGGGAAGGATGGGATTTTACGACTTTTGCAATCCAGCGGTATGCAATTTGCTTCCAGTCTTTGAAGAAATACCCCTTTTTACTTGTCCAGTGCTTTTTCTCATAGAACTGGTAAAACTCATTGGCTTCACATTCGGGCATGCCTTTTTGATCGAAATAGATTTTTACCTCTTGAATAGAAGGCGAGTGATTTACAACAGGATGTGTTGGCCTCGTTGATGCCCTCATTTTAAGCTCTTCTCTTGTTCCGCTCATTATACAAGAATTTCCTTTGACGATCCATAAGCAAACGATCTATGTCTTCCTGATTGTAATATATAATTCCACCAATTTTGCTAAAAGGCAATGTTCCATTATTTCTAAGGGTTTGTAGAGTACCAGGTGATATACCCAGTAATTGTTTCACTTCATATGTCTTTAACCACTTTTTCCCGGTTGGTTGCCGTTGTTCGCTCAGTAGATGTTTGATAGATAAAAGCAATTCAGTTTTAAAATCTTCCAGGTCGCCCACGGTGACGAGCTGGTTAGATGCAACTTGTTTTTTGCCCAATGCAGGCAGTTCTCTTACTTTTCCCATTGCCAAAATTTTTATTAGGATAAATGTGAGGTTCTCAGAAAAAGAAATATCAGAGCAGGAATACGAGGCTCGGCAGGAAAATCCATTTACTCAATGAATCTGAAAGGTGCGGTCGAAAGGATGCTGACAACAACAATCAATAAACCATATCTTCCGAACCCGGAGTAACTCGCTAAAATATTGTAATTTAAAAGCATGAATGCTGAAACAGACGATATATTACCGCTGCCCGGATACGCATTTTGGGATGTAAAACGTGAAAATCTTGACTCATCACGGGATAAAGGATTTATCATCTCTCGCATGTCCGAAAGGGGTAAGTTTGAAGACGTACTCTCTGTAATCGCTTTTTATGGGAAAAATGAAACATGCCAGGTTTTACAAAACAGCAAGTACCTCAGCCGCCCAGGGTTGTTTTTGGCACACACATTACTAGGACTTCCTTTACAAGATTTCAAGGCCTATGGTACACTTAAACGCCATTGATCCTGCACTTTAATCAGGCTCATCCTCCGAAGATAAAATTTCTAATACTTCGCCAAACCCAATCGTTCTGGCACCTTCGTTAATAAACCACTTCTGTCCAACACAGATATACTTTTCAACAGCAGACTGTCTAAGAAATCGAACAGTAACAATTTTTGTTTCTCCAGGATAAAAAAGCTCCTGCCCCTCAAATTGAATATCTCCTATATAGGTTTTTAATGGGCTTGAATTTACAGGCATTTCAAAAACATGATTCGGACGATAACCGGATAAGAATCCAGTTTTCCGTCCACCATCTTCTGTTTTCTTCATTGAAATGCTGGCCTTAACAATTATAAGATCGTTTACCATATTACTTAGTTTGGATCTTCATCTACACAAGATATCGTAATCGAAAAATAGCTGCATACTTTGTTCAGAATATACCGTCAGAATTTTATCCTTTCCGTAAAAACGGACAATTTTCTTCCACTCTTTTGTGGAGATTATGTTCTGACTGTCCCGGCTTTTTTGTTTTACTATTCATATCAATACAATAATAACAAATCTCTGGCACAATGGTTACCACTGATCACCCAGCAGTCTTAGCCGGTAAATTACTTTTTGATTTAACCCCAAAATTTTTCTTTCAAAACCTTCATATCATCACTCACCTTCCTATCCAGGATCTTTGCATAGTGCTGTGTTGTTTTAAGATTTTTATGCCCCAGCATTTTACTGACCGATTCCATCGGCACACCATTGCTGAGCGTAACGGTGGTGGCAAAAGTGTGCCGGGCAATATGAAAAGTAAGGCTTTTATGTATTTTGCATACATCAGCAATTTCCTTCAGATAGGCATTCATTTTCTGATTGCTTAAAACCGGTAAAGCTTTCCCTGAATTTACACAAACCGGATAATCCTTGTATTTTTCTAAAATGTCAACTGCCGTAGGCAAAAGAGGAATACGTGAGGCGGTCTCTGTTTTCTGCCGGCTGGTGAAAATCCAATAATCCCCATCAATGCCGCGTGCGACCTCCGATCTTTTCAGTTTTTGTACATCGGCATAAGCCAGGCCCGTAAAACAGCTAAACACAAAAATGTCCCTTACGTGATGAAGCCGTTCAGTTCCGAAGTCTTTTGAAGCAATGGTCTGTAATTCATCTTCGGTAAGAAAATCCCTTTCTACCTCATGCTTGGTCATCTTGAATCCCAGGAAAGGATCTTTCTGTAACCAGCCACGTCGGATACAGATATTAATGATCTTGCGAAAATTGCTGATATACTTAATGGCTGTATTATGATTGCAGTTACGCTGCGTTTTCAACCAAAACTCATAATCGCATACAAACTCATAATTCAACCGTTTGATATCTATATCATCAATTCGATATTTCCATTGAAGAAACGCTTTTGTATGATCTCTTGACGTATTGTACCGTTCCAGCGTCGCAGGGGAAAATTCTTTGCCAATCAATGCAGCTAACTGGTCATTGTGTTGTTGAAAAATTTCCATTAGCATCCGGGGACGGTGCTGGATGCCCATCCATTTTTCCCGGAAACTTTCAACAGTAATCACCTGGCCGTCCTGTACCATTTCGCGTTCCAGCTTCAGCACTTTTGAGGAAAGTGTGTCAAGGTAAACATTCATCTGACGTGCCTCAACGCTGTTACCCCGCACCCGACCCGCCGCCGCCCACCACCGGGTAACCTCCACATAGCGTTGAATGCTTTGATCAATTCTTTGACCATTTACCGTAATACGGATATAAATGGGAGCCAATTTGTCCCTTGTCATTTTAGTCTTTCTGATGTAAAAAAGACTACTAATCCGGTGTTCCATTTTCCACCTCCTTTTTGTGTTTTACGAATTATTAAATCCGTCACTAAAAGTTCCGTCGCCTCAAACCCTTACCTGTAGAGCGTTCCCGGAAAATTCGGTGTCCCAAATCTAAGCAGGGGTTTGGGACACCGAATTGGACACCTTTCAGGTTGATTTCGTTTGATGCGAATTGAGGTAGAAAATTTTAAAGGGCTCACAAAACCAGCGTTTTATGAGCCCTTTAATACGATTTGATAAGCTATCCAGCGGAGAGAGAGGGATTCGAACCCCCGGACCTTTGACAGTCAACGGTTTTCAAGACCGCCGCAATCGACCACTCTGCCATCTCTCCGGCGCAAAAATAGGTCGGCGGAATAAAACAAAAAAATAGATTTTACTCTTTTTCAGGAATTTATTTACATGTATTTCAGGAAGATAGGTCCCGCATAAAGAATCTTACCGGCTGGCCCGGCCATGCGTTGTATTCGACACTACTTTTCCGCTCATCACCACCTTTTTCTGAGTGATTTCATCTTCCCGTTGATTGATCAGTTGCAGCAGCATGCCCGTCGCCGTTTCTGCCTGCTCATACGGAAATTGCTCTACGGAAGCCAGAGGTGGATCGTCTAGATAGCTGGTCACCGGCAGGTTGGCATAGCTTACAAAGAAAATGTCCTTGTTGATCTTTAATCCCAGTTCACGGGAGAACTTGATCGCATCGAGAGTGATATAATCATTAAAAGCAATAATGGCAGTTGGCCTTTCTTTAAGTGAAAGCAGCCGCCGTATCGCTGCCTGCGTCTCCTCTTTTTCAAGATTGGTTTGTACAATATAGCCGGGTATTTCAGGAAGCTTGTTTTTTTTCAGTGCCTCCAGGTAGCCATTCAGCCGCTCCTGCGATGCCAGCATTGTTTCAGGCCCCTTGATAAAACCGATCCGTGTATGCCCCTGGCCTACGAGCCAGTCAACCAGCTTAACTGAACTGTCTTTCAGATCGCAGGATACCGTATATGCTTCAGGCAGATTGGGAACACGGTCGAAAAAAACAACGGGTATTCCATATTTCTTCAATGCCTCAAAATGTTCGTAGGTCTGTGTGCTTTTTGATAAGGAAACCAGCAAACCATCTACCCGGTGCTTGCGCATAGTATCTACCAGTTTCTTTTCGCGTTCTGCATCATCCCTCGACTGGCCGATCAATACGGTATACTGATTTTGAATGGCCATATCTTCGATGCCATTGATGGCGGTGGAAAAAAACTCTTCGCGGAGATTGGGCAGTATCACTCCTATCGTCATTGTTTTACCCTGCTTGAAAGAAATAGCTGCCTGATTGGGTTCGTAATTCAACTCTTCAGCCAGTTTCTGCACCTGCATCTTGGTCCGCAAGCCTATGCTCGGATGATTATGCAAAGCCCTTGATACGGTTGATACAGAAACGTTCAACCGTTTTGCAATTTCTTTGATTGTAGCAGGCTTCTGACTCATAAGCGAAAAAAGAAAGATAAAATAAAAAACGTTAATTGCGCGAATGAGAGGTCGCTAAAATCCGGAATGCTCCGGAATACATGAATGACAAAAACAGGCCAGCGTTCCTTTCGTAATATTACGACACACCCGCACTGAGTTGATGATGTCTCCCCTTCAGCATATATGTTTTACTCTGTTCAATTGCATCCATCAACTGTGCCAGTATATCTTCTGAACGGGCTTCATAATCAATGACCAGCGGAGCTTTGAAGCGAACACTCAGCAATACGCCCTTCTTCTTGAACTTCAGCCCCTTTTTGTTGAAAGCACGCCAGAATCCATTTATCACCACAGGTATTACAATAGGTTTGTTTTGTTTGATGATCAGGGCTGTGCCCTTGCGGCCCGGTGCAAATGGCTTGGTGGTGCCCTGCGGAAAGGTGATCACCCAGTTTTTGTCGAGCGCCCTCGTGATCTTACGGGTGTCTGAAGGATCAAGCCCCTTGCGGCTTTCTTTTGCTTCGGCATTCCAGGTCCGCTTCACGGTGAGTGCTCCTGCCAGGGTAAACAGCTTGCTGAGCCAACTGCCATTCATGGTTTGCTCGGCTGCCACATAGTTTACACGGGTGAAAGGGTTCAGCAGATAATACGGTATGCCCAGCCGGTTGATCTTTCCCCATTTCACTGCACAAAAAATATGCAGGAAAGTGATCACATCAGCAAAATAGGTTTGGTGATTGCTTACAAACAAAACATTCTGCTTTGGCAGATCTTTCAAATGTTCTCCACCTGTTATCTTCAGTTTGTTCACGATCATCAGACCAGGGTAAGAAGCCAACCCTACTATCGCATACACTAATTTTCTTACCAACTTAAAACTCTTCAGCCTTTCTCTTAAACTCATGTGTGCTTTTCATTGATCTTCAAAATTAAGACAATGTCGGGGATATGGTTCCCATAAAAGAAAAAAGGCCGTCCTGGAAAGGACAGCCTTATGAAACTTATACGATGATTATTATTCAGCCTTAGCGTCATCTGCTGCTGCTGCTTCGCCACCTTCCATTTTCTTTTTCAGGTCGGCCAGCACGCCAAGATCACCCAGAGTAGCTTTTTCTACTTTGCCCTGAATGTTCTTTACAGCTTTCTTGGTTTTTTCCGCTTCAACTTTTGCTTCTTTCTTCGCAGCTTCTTTTTCTTCTATCTGGCCTTGTTCCCAGATACGGCTGTGAGAAAGTACAATGCGCTTTTCGTTGCGGTCAAACTCGATCACTACAAACTGTGCAGTTTCATCAGCACCGATGCTCTTGCCATCTTCTTTTGTAAGGTGACGGTTAGGAGCAAAGCCTTCCAGGCCATAAGGCAACTGAACAACAGCACCTTTATCATCCCTGCGGATCACTGTACCTTCATGGATAGATCCGATAGCGAATGTATCCTGAAGGGTATTCCAGGGATCTTCTTCCAGTTGTTTGTGTCCGAGTTGGAGTTTGCGGTTTTCTTTATCGATACCCATGATCACTACGTCGATGTTAGCACCAACTTTAGTGTATTCACTTGGGTGGTTAAAGCGTTTCAGCCAGCTCAGGTCGCTGATATGGATCATACCACCGATACCAGGAGCCAGTTCTACAAACACACCGTAATTGGTAATGTTTTTCACCAGGCCGGTATGACGGCTTCCTTCTGCAAACTTGGTTTCGATATCGTTCCAGGGATCAGGAGAAAGTTGTTTGATAGACAAGCTCATCTTGCGGCTTGCTTTATCAAGCGTAACGATCTTCGCTTCATGCTCGTCGCCGAGTTTGAAGAATTCCTTGGCGTTGATCGGTGTGTTAGCCCAAGTAATCTCACTTACGTGAACCAGGCCTTCAACACCAGGCTGGATTTCCAGGAACGCACCGTAATCTTCAATGTTCACCACTTTACCTTTCACGATATTGCCTTCAGCAATATTTTCTGCCAACACATCCCATGGATGTGGAGTCAGTTGTTTCAGACCAAGGCTGATACGTTTCTTCTCGTCGTCGAAATCCAGTACCACCACATTGATCTTCTGGTCCATCTTCAGCACCTCGCTTGGGTGAGAGATACGGCCCCATGAAATATCTGTGATATAGAGCAGACCATCCAGACCACCGAGGTCCATGAATGCACCGAAATCGGTGATGTTCTTCACAGTACCTTCCAGTACCTGGCCTTTCTCGAGTTTGCTCATGATCTCTGCACGTTGTGCTTCGATATCGCTTTCGATAAGAGCTTTGTGAGATACTACAGCATTCTTAATGGTTTCGTTGATCTTCACCACTTTGAATTCCATAGTTTTTCCTACAAACTGGTCATAGTCTGTAACAGGTTTAACGTCGATCTGAGAACCTGGCAAGAATGTTTCCATTCCAAACACGTCCACGATCAGACCACCTTTTGTTTTAGAAGTAACAGTACCGGTGATAACCTCTCCTGTTTTGTGTACTTCCACAATGCGCTCCCATGCACGGGTGATACGCGCTTGTTTGCGGCTCAGGTTCAGGTGACCATCACGGTCTTCTTTCTCTACGATCATCACTTCCACTTCATCACCTACTTTCAGGTTCTGCAGGTCGCGGAATTCGTTGAGGGAGATCAGGCCGTCACTTTTGAAACCGATGTTCAATACAACATCTGTTTTAGTAAGACCTACAACAGTGCCCTGGATCAGTTCACCGTCATTCAGTTGCACGAAAGTGTTGTCATACACTTTGTCGTACTTTTCTTTTTCTTCTTTGGTGTAAGAAGTAACATTACGTTTGTCTACGCTCCAGTCGAAATCGTCATGAGCGGTAGCTACAGGTGCAGTTATTGTCGCTGTAGTTGTTTCTGCCTCGGCAGATCCAGACTCCTGTGCATCAGCGTTTAAGTGTTTTTGAATTAAATTTTCAAACATGATATTATCCCGAAGGTTTTAAATCGGGGCAGCAAAGATACGGGAAAAATACGGGTTCCGGGCTGGTTTTTTCAAGTAGTAGCCCTTTAGTAACCCATTGATTTATACCTGTTTGGAATGCTTCTTCGGAGCGCCTATTCCAGGATCATCTTATTTAGGCTATATTCACCGCAAAAACCAATTTGCTGTACCCCTGCCTGAAGATATATGTTCGGCTGCTCCGTCCTGTTTTTTGCCGTATCATCATCATTGACAAACCAGAACTGCTGAAGCAAAAAGGACCCCTGCTGCTGGCAGCCAATCATCCCAATTCTTTCCTGGACGCTGTTATCCTCGATTCACTTTTTGAACAGCCTATATGGTCACTTGCCCGTGGGGATGTATTCAAAAACAAGATCATTGGCCGCATCCTCAAAGCCATCAAAATACTGCCGGTTTACCGTGTCAGCGAAGGCGTGGAAAACCTGAGCAGCAACTATGAAACCTTCGATGCATGTAAAAAAATATTCCGCAACAATGGTGTTGTGCTCATCTTCAGTGAAGGCATCTGTGTGAACGAATGGCATCTGCGACCCTTAAAAAAAGGTACTGCCAGGCTGGTCATCAGCAGTTGGGAAGGAGATATCCCGGTAAAAGTATTGCCGGTATGTATCAATTACAGTTCTTTCCGCGGCTTTAGGAAAAACCTCTTTATCTCTTTTGGTGATAGCATAACCGAAAAAGATCTGCCGGCCACTATTTCAGAAGGTGCGAGAATACAGGCTTTCAATAATGAACTGCGGCAACAACTTGAAAAAGGAGTGTATGAGATACCAAAAGATGATCTGACCCTGCAAAAGAAGTTGCTGGAAAGAAAACCGTCGCGGTTGAAACAGACGCTGCTGCTTATTCCTGCATTTGCCGGTTGTATACTACATGCTCCGTTGTATCAACCTATCAAACGGTACACGCATAAGAAAGCAGCACATACTGATCATTATGATTCGATCCTTACCGCTCTTTTGTTCATATTCTATCTTCCTTACCTGCTATTGCTTTCCCTGTTGCTCTACTATTTCACTCATTCCCTTTCTTCATTTTTCTGCCTGCTGCTCCTGCCTTTCAGTGCCTGGAGTTATGTGCAGTTAAAGCCTCAAATTGATTCCTGATGACCATTCCCCTCTCATTCTAATCCCTATATTTGCAAAGCCTTAAACACCTGCCTATGTTCAAACACGGCTGTACCTGTTTCTTCGTTTCCGTATGGCTTTTTCTTCCATTGCTTTGTCCGCTGATGACCACCGGCCAGGACAGCCTCCCTCCTTCTCCAAAAGATCATAATCTTTCCATCGGTTCAAGGTTTTATTATGGCTCTTATTTTACTTCCCAGCCTAAAGCAGAATATATCCGGGATTCTTATTCCTCTTTTGGCGAGGTATACCTTGAAAAAACAACTACCGGTAAAGAAGACTGGCAGGTTTCACATCGCTATCCCACTGCCGGCGTCGGCTTCCTGTTTGGAAATCCCGGGAGCAAGAAATACATAGGCAACCTGTATGCCCTGTATCCCTATATCCGTTTCCCTCTACTGTCGTCAGGCACTTACAGGGGCAGTCTTAAAATGGGAGGTGGCGTTGCCATGATCAGCAAACCATACGATGTATATACCAATCCCAAGAACACATTAATTGGCACTCGCTTCAATGTGTTCCTGAGCCTGGCTTTCCAGCATGAAATAAAACTATTTGACCGTTTATATCTTGATGCAGGGATAGGCATTATGCATATATCCAATGGCAGCACTACCCTTCCCAACCTTGGTTTGAATATTCCCAATCTCAATGCCGGTTTACGGTTCGCATTGTCTGAGCCCATCATTAGCAGAAGAAAGCTGGCCGACAGCAGCTCTTCAAAGATTGATCTTGCAGCTTATACCTCTGTATCAGTAAAACAATACCCCTGGGTGGGTGGCAGTTATTACCTGATCAATGCCATGCAACTGGAAGCATCGAAACGAATAAAGAGGAATTACTCACTGGGAGCAGGTGTGTTATTGCTTTATAACAGGACATTGAGAAGATATATCATGGAAGACAGGCCGGAGAATCCAACTTATAATAAATTCCAGGCTGGTGTTTATTTATCGTATGAGCATTTTCTAGGGCGGTTATCCATACCGATAAATATAGGCGCTTATATTTATAATGGTCCCAGTTCAGGTATCTTCCAGCAATATGGTGTGAGGTTCCGTGCTTCAAAACGTATTTCAACCCAAATACTGCTAAAATCACATTCCGGTCAGGCAGATTTTATTCATACAGGGATTGGCTATAATTTTTAATATTCATGAAAAGATTTGTTGCAGTTTTTATTATTGGAATTACCATCTCACTGTTTTATAGCGGATGTCAAAAGCCCGGCTGCATCGGCCATATTGGTACGATCATTTCCCAGGAAAGGCCGCTCCCTGCTTTTACCATGTTGACTCTTGAAGACAATATTAATTTTGAGCTTGTTCAAAGCGATACTGAAAAAATAGAAATTGAAGGACCGGAAAACATTCTTCCAAACATACAAACTGAAATAAACGGGCAAACTCTTACTATCAGTAACAAAACGGATTGCCGTTGGTTGCGGGATGCCAGCGAGAAGATAACAGCCCGCGTGTTTTTCAAGAACTTGGTGCAAATAAACTATAATGGCAGCGGAAATGTCACCAATCTCGATACATTAAAACTGGGATTCTTAGGGATAATGTCGGAAAAAGGAGCGGGAAATGTCAATCTTGTATTACAGGTAGACCGGCTTGGAATGAGCAATTTTAAAGAGAATGCCGGATTCATACTACGAGGTTCAGCCAACTTTTGCAGTCTCTTTTCAAATCCAAGGGGGCAGTTGACGATAGCTGACCTCTCTGTAAAAAAAATGTCGATCATATATAGTGGTTTGGCGGATACCTACATCCAGGTCACAGATACATTGGATGCGACGATCAGGTATAAGGGAAACGTTTATTATAAAGGCAATCCTGTTATTACCCGTTCGGACTATTTCAGTTCGGGAAGGCTTATCAAAATACAATAAGCTTAATCCATCTGTGCAATAGCTCTCGCTGCAATAAAGCCACTCGTCCATGCATGCTGAAAATTAAAACCACCTGTCACTCCATCCACATCCATTATCTCTCCTGCAAAGAAGAGCCCTGCTGCCTTCCTGCTCATCATTGTATTGGGATCGATTTCTGAAAGCGTAATTCCTCCGGAGGTTACAAATTCTTCTTTGAATGTCGTTTTTCCTTTTATGACAAATTCGCCTGCAACAAGCAGGCGTACCAGTTGTGTCTGCATCTTTGCTGGCAGGTCGGCCCACCGCATTTCGGGTTTTATTCCGGCCTGTTCCAGCATAAATTCCCAGAGCCGGTTCGGAAACCCGAATGGGTTTCTGCCGCTTATTTTTTGAGGGCCTGCTTCAAAGCGTATCTCCTGCAACCTTTCACGCAATGTATGCTCATTGTATTCCGGAAGCCAGTTGATGCTGATGGAAAACTGCCAGTTGGCCGAAGCCAGTTCCCTGGCACCCCATGCGCTTAATTTCAGAACAGCCGGTCCGCTCAATCCCCAATGTGTGATCAGCAAAGGCCCTTCCTGTTCCAGCCTGCTACCGTTTATTTTGATCCTTACTCTCTCCACACTTACTCCCATCAGTTGGGTGATAGGATGACCAGGCATATTAAACGTAAACAAAGAAGGGACAGGATCGCTGATCGTATGCCCCAAAGCTTTTAGCCAGTCAAACATCACTGCTTTTGGATAACCTCCGCAGGCAATACAAACATGGTCTGCTTTCAATTCCTGTTCATTGGAAGTTTTCAATACCCATTCCCCTTCCTTATGCTCAAGCGATCTTATTTCCTTATTCATTAAAATTTCCACCCCATGCTTATTCGCCTCTTTCAATAAGCAATCAATAATTGTTTGGGAAGAATCTGTTACCGGGAACATCCGGCCATCTGGTTCGGCTTTTAATGAAACACCTCTTTCTTTGAACCATTGAATAGTATCGGTGGTAAAAAAATGGTGGAATGTTTTCTTCACAAAATTGCCACCCCGCGGATACCTCTTCATCATCTCTGCAATTTCAAAACAGGCATGTGTGACATTGCATCTTCCACCGCCGCTCACTTTTACCTTCGACAATAGCTTGCTGCTCTTCTCCACGATCACGACCTGCAGAGAAGGGTTCAGGCGTGCTGCATTCACTGCACAAAAAAAACCGGCAGCGCCGCCGCCGATCACGATTAACTTTTTTCCGGGCATGGTGCAAAAATAAACCCCTCAGGCGAGGGGTTCAACTATTTGATGTTCCAGTGTGAACAGATTCGGGTTTTTTGCTTCTTCCTTCTCGATGGTACTGTAATCGGAAAGGATATCCGGTTTATTCTTACGTACCGCCACATCATGCTCAAAATGCACAGCTGGCTTTCCATCGCGGGTCCTGATCGTCCAGCCATCGCTTTCTGTGAACACATCTTTGGTGCCGAGGTTGATCATCGGCTCTATCGCCAGCACCATTCCTTCTTTCAGCTTGCCGCCATTGCCTTTTTTACCATAGTTCGGCACCTGGGGATCTTCATGCATGCTTCTTCCCAATCCATGCCCCACGAGTTCCCTCACTACGCCATAACCATGTTTTTTTTCTGTATAATCCTGGATGGCGTGTGCGATATCACCAATACGGTTACCTGCAACTGCTTTTTCAATTCCTTTGTATAAAGAAGCTTTGGTTACCTGGATCAGTTTCATCACTTCAGGGCCGGGATCGCCTATTGCAAACGTGTAGGCATGATCTCCATGCCAGCCATTCAGTATCACGCCGACGTCAACAGAAACGATATCACCTTCCTTCAGTTCCTTTTTATTAGGAAAGCCATGTACTACCACATCATTCACTGAAATACAGGAATTGAACGGAAAGCCATTATAATTCAGGAAAGAAGGGATTGCTTTATGGTCTGCAATGTACTGCCCGATCATCTTATCAAGCTCCAGGGAAGTGATCCCTGGCCTGAGTATTTTGGCCACTTCCGTAAGCGTTTTGCTTACCAGCAGGGCGCTTTTCCGCATCAGCTCAATCTGTTCATCCGTTTTATAAATTATCATACTGCAAAATTATTAAATATTCTGCGTAATTCCGTTAGCAGGGGTCGTCGTATAAACACAAGACCCGGCCTTTTGTTATGGCCAGGTCTTGGTTTGTATTCGTTCTTTCTTTTCTTCTCAATATTGTACTGCAGAAGTTGTTTGGCGTCCCTGAATGCGGCCGCTTTTCATCAGGCCATCATATTGACGCATCAGCAACTGTGTTTCGATCTGTTGTAATGTATCCAGGATCACACCTACCATGATCAGCAGGGATGTGCCGCCAAAGAAGGTAGAGAATCCTTGTGTTACACCCAGTGTTTGAGCAATACCAGGCAGGATACCTACTACTGCCAGCAGGATCGCACCCGGGAAAGTGATCTTATCCATGATGTTACCGATATAGTCAGCGGTTGGCTGTCCTGGTTTTACACCGGGGATGAACCCATTGTTCTGCTTCAGGTTATCGGCAATCTGCTTGGGATTAAAGATCAAAGCTGTGTAAAGGAAGGTGAACCCGATCACTACTATTGAATAGATCAGCATGTACCATACGTTGGTGTGATCGGTAAACATCTTGGCCAGTTCATTTTGTCCGCCTTTACCACCCAGGGTTACCAGGGTAGGCAGGAACATGATCGCCTGTGCAAAGATGATTGGCATTACACCGGAGCTGTTTACTTTCAGGGGCAGGAACTGCCTTGCGCCACCAAACTGCCTGTTACCGACAATTTGTTTGGCATAATTGACCGGCACTTTTCTTACACCCTGGATCAGCATGATACATCCGAGAATGATCGCGATCAGGATAGCGATTTCCACGATAAAGACCAGGATCAAACCTGTACGGGTTGATTTTGCTACCAGTTCCTGTGTGAAAGACTGGGGTAAACGGGCCAGGATACCGATCATGATGATCAGGGAAGTACCATTGCCCAAACCTTTATCTGTTATCTTCTCACCCATCCACATTACGAAGAGGGTACCTGCTGTAAGAATAACTACAGTAGTCAGCAGGAAATAAGGAAGAAATTCCTGGATGATCGCAGGACCTGATGTTTGTTTCAGGTAAGTAACATAAGCTGTTGCCTGCAGCAGGGTAACTGCAACAGTAAGATAGCGTGTATACTGGTTGATCTTTTTGCGGCCGCTATCTCCTTCTTTCTGCATCTTCTGGAATTTGGGGACCAGCACGGTCATCAGTTGCATAAAGATGGAAGCGGAGATATAAGGCATGATACCTAATGCAAAGATCGAAGCGGTGGAGAAACCACCGCCAGCAAAAGTATTGATCAGGTCAAGGATCCCATTTCCTTCCGCAGTTTTGTTCTGCTCCAGAATAATAGGGTCAATACCTGGCAATACGATGTGGTTACCTATGCGATAAATAAGGATCAATACGAGGGTGAAAAGTATTTTACTTCTCAATTCCTCGATACTCCAGATATTCTTGAGAGTTTGAATTAATTTCTTCACGGGAGTTAAAAAAATTTATGGTGCCTTCGCTAAAGCTTCGGCACCCAGGGGATGCCTCTGTTTCCGAGCCTGCCTTGCAAGCCGAAGCTTTAGCGAAGGCTTGGCAATTTAGTGAAATTTACTTAACAATTTCAACTGATCCGCCAGCAGCTTCAATTGCGGATTTGGCTTTCTCACTCACTGCATTCACTTTGAAAGTGAATTTGCCGGTCAGCTCACCATTACCCAAGATCTTTACGCGATCGGTTTGGCTGATCAACCCGTTGATATAGAGATTCTCCAGTGAAAACTCAGTGATATTATATTTTTCTGCCAGTTGTGCTACCTGGCCGAGGTTGAACACCTTGAATTCTACACGGTGAATATTGTTGAACCCACGTTTGGGGATACGGCGCTGGATTGGCATCTGGCCACCTTCGTGAGCCATTTTCCTTTTATAACCGGCACGGCTCTGACCACCTTTTGTACCTTTTGTAGATGTTCCACCATGTCCGGAACCATCACCACGTCCAATTCTTTTTTCCTTATGCGTTGCGCCTTTTGCAGGTTTTAATTCGTGTAGTTTCATGATTTTAATTTTTACTTACGGGGTTTTTTCCCCTCGCTTGTTAATGAATGATAAACTTATTGAGCATCTTCCACTTTCACCAGGTGCTCCACTTTGCGGACCATACCCAGGATCTGAGGAGTAGCTTCTACTTCTTTTGTAGCATTTGTCTTATTCAGACCTAAAGCCTGGAGAGTCAGTTTCTGACGCTCGGGCCTGTCAATAGGACTCTTTACTAAAGTTATTTTGATCTTTTTCATAACCTGATTCGTTTAAGGCTTACTGTTTAAGGTTTAGTGTTTAACAGTTCTCAGGAACCTTAAACTTTAAACCTTTAAACGTTAAACTGTTTATCCGTTGAATACTTTCTTTAAACCGAGTGTACGTGTTTTAGCAACCTGAACTGGTTCGCGCAGCAAAGCCAGGGCTTTGAATGTTGCTTTCACCACGTTGTGCGGGTTGGCAGAGCCAAGTGATTTTGCAAGAACGTCTGTGATACCGGCACTTTCCAGTACGGCACGCATAGAACCTCCGGCGATCACACCAGTACCGTGAGCAGCTGGTTTGATCAGCACTTTAGCAGCGCCCTCTTTGGCCCATTGGTCATGAGGGATCGTACCCTTCATTACCGGAACCTTGATCAGGTTTTTCTTGGCATCCTCGATACCCTTGGTAATGGCTTCCTGAACTTCTTTGGCTTTACCCAGGCCATGACCTACCACTCCATTCTCATTGCCTACTACCACCAGCGCAGAGAAGCTGAAAGCACGTCCACCTTTTGTGGTTTTCACCACACGGTTGATCGCAACAACTTTATCTTTCAGTTCCAGGTCACCGGCTTTAACCCTGTTTACGTTAAACTTTGACATTTATACTTGTAATTAAAAGTTTGAATGTTGTGTTTGCTTAAAATTGAAGACCGCCTTCCCTTGCTCCGTCAGCTACAGATTTCACACGGCCATGGTACAGGTAACCGCCACGGTCAAATATCACTTCTTTCACTCCCAGCTCCACTGCTTTGCGGGCAACAGCCGCGCCAACCAGTTTGCTTTTTTCGGTTTTTGTACCAGCCTGAGCTTTGATGTCTTTATCTTTTGTAGAAGCTGCTGCAATAGTAACTCCTTTAGTGTCATCAATAAGCTGGGCATAGATGTCCGTATTGCTACGGAACACAGACAGGCGGGGCTTGGCAGTTGTGCCACTAACATTCTTCCGGATGTTGAAGCGGATCCTCTGTCTTCTTGCTGATTTAACTTTTCCGTTCATCTTTATTTTATTTATTCCTGATGCTGCCAGGAAATGCTTGTTATTAAGATTTGAATACCTGGTTAAGCCTTACCGATTATTTACCGGCTGCTTTACCTGCTTTCTTACGAACCACTTCACCAACATAGCGTACACCTTTTCCTTTGTAAGGCTCGGGCTTACGCAGGCTGCGCAATTTAGCAGCTACCTGTCCGATCAGTTGCTTATCGATACCTTCCAGCGTGATAATGGGGTTCTGACCTTTTTCCTGGGCAGTGGCCACTTTCAGTTCTTTCGGTACTTCAAAGATGATGTTGTGAGAATAACCCAGCGCCAGGTCCAGTACATTACCCTGGTTAGCTGCTTTAAAACCTACACCGATCAGTTCCAGTTTGCGGGTATATCCTTCTGTTACACCTTTAACCAGGTTAGCTACCAGTGCACGGTATAAGCCATGCAGGGCGCGGTGGCGGATCTGGTCAGTAGGGCGTGTGAAATTTACCTGGTTGTCTTTTACTTCCACAGTAATATCACGGTCGATCGCTTCTTTCAGTTCACCTTTAGGACCTTTTACTGTAATGGAGTTGTCCTTGCTTACAGTAATGGTTACACCACTGGGGATCACAACCGGTTGTTTACCTATACGAGACATGATTCAATTTGTTTTATCCGCCGAAGCCTTGGCGAAGACGGAAAGTTATTATTATTGTTTCTTCAGTGACCGGTCAGCTTGTTAGGTATCAGCTTAATGTATCACTTTATTTATTCGCGGGAGCCAAAGGTTTTTCAACTTTCAAATCCCATTTGCTCAATTAGTACACGTAGCAGAGTACTTCACCACCTACGTTCTGTGCTTTCGCATCTTTGTCAGTCATCACACCTTTAGAGGTAGAGATGATTGCAACGCCCAGACCATTTTTTACCCGGCGGAATTCAGCAGGTTTTGCGTATTGACGCAAACCCGGACGGCTGATCCTTTCCATGCTCTGGATAGCGGGTTGCTTGGTAGATGGATCATATTTCAAAGCGATCTTGATCACACCTTGCTTATTGTCATCCTCGAATTTGTACTTCAGAATATAGCCCTGGTTGTACAAGATCTCAGTTAAACGCTTCTTCAGGTTAGAAGCAGGGATGTCTACCACACGGTGGCCAGCCATCTGTGCGTTACGGATTCTTGTCAGGAAATCTGCTATAGGATCTGTTACCATATTTTTTGCCCTCCTACGTCCGCCAATGGCGGATAATTGGAATTTAGTTTAATGTAATAATTTCTTGTTCCAGGTTTTAAGTTTACTACTTAACCCTTTGAACTTTTGCTCTTACCAGCTTGCTTTTTTCAATCCTGGTATTTTACCATTCAGCGCCATATCACGCAGGGCAACCCTGGAGATACCGAAGTAACGTACGTACCCTTTAGGGCGGCCGGTCAACTGGCAACGGTTCTTCAAACGAACTTTAGAAGAGTTCTTCGGCAGTTCGTCCAAAGCAGCGTAGTCACCTGCTTTTTTCAGCTCGGCACGTTTTGCTTCATACTGGGCAACCATTTTCTCTCTTTTACGTTGCCTGGCTTTTACTGATGTTTTAGCCATAGTTATTATTTATATTTTTTTGTTCGCGTTAATTCGCTCTGTTCGCGTAATTAGTTATTGTCTGACTTAGCTGCATTTTTGAAGGGCATGCCCAGCTCTTTCAGGAGCTCGTATGCTTCTTCGTCTGTATTCGCTGTTGTAACGAAAGTGATATCCAGACCTGTGATCTTATTCACTTTATCGATATCGATCTCAGGGAAGATGATCTGCTCGGTTACACCCAGTGTATAGTTGCCACGGCCATCGAATGCTTTCTCATTTACACCTTTGAAGTCGCGCACGCGGGGCAATGCTACAGCGATCAGCCTGTCGAGGAACTCGTACATTTTTTCTCCGCGCAGGGTTACCCTTGCACCGATCGGCATGTTCTTACGCAGCTTAAAGTTGGAGATATCTTTTTTGGACATGGTAGCTACCGCTTTCTGGCCGCTGATAGTGCTCAGCTCTTCCAGGGCGATATCAACCAGTTTTTTATCAGATACAGCTCCGTTCACACCACGGTTCAGGCAGATCTTCTCCAGTTTGGGAGCCTGCATTACGGTGGCATAGCTGAATTTTTTTACCAGGGCAGGTACAACTTCTTTTTTGTACTTGTCTGCCAGTCTCGGAGTATATGTTTTAGTAGCCATTATTTTTTACCTCCCTGAGCTTTTTTAGTTTTAAAAACTCTTTCAGTCTTTCCCTCTGTTCTAACCCTTGACACTTTTGCACCTTTTTTCTGTGCAGCATCCCAAAGCATTACATTGCTGATATGGATCGGAGCTTCTTTTTTCACAATACCACCTTTGGTGTTTTGTGCAGAAGGCTTGGTGTGCTTGGTAATGATATTAACACCTTCAACGATCACTTTACCATCTTCCACCAATACTTCCTTTACGGTGCGGGGTTTATCCAGCGCCTTATCATCACCGGCGATTACCACAACACTATCGCCTTTGCGGATATTGTACTTGGGTTTGAATCTTGTTTTCATTTTATCTAATCTTTACTCCGTTTTTGCGGAATTGTTTGTTTATGTTAACCAGCCGTCGCTGAAGCTATGGCTGATGATACGTACCGGAGAGTCTTAAAGAACCTCTGGTGCGAGAGATACGATCTTCATATATCCTTTATCACGAAGCTCACGGGCAACTGGTCCGAAGATACGGGTGCCGCGAGGCTCATCTGCCTGGTTCAGGATCACTACCGCATTGTCGTCGAAGCGGATATAAGATCCGTCTTTACGGCGCAGTTTATTGGTAGTGCGAACGATCACCGCTTTGGCTACAGTTCCTTTTTTGATGCCACCTGCAGGAAGTGCATCTTTTACTGTAACTACGATTTTATCGCCGATACCGGCATAACGCTGGCCGCTGTTGCCTAATACACGGATGCACAGCACCTCTTTGGCGCCACTGTTGTCCGCTACGTTCAATCGGCTTTCTTGCTGAATCATCTTACTTAGCTTTTAGCTTTTAACGGCCAGGTTAATCCCAACCTTAAATTATTATTAGTCCCTCAGGCTATATCCCTACAGCGGGAGGGGTTCCTGTCCCGGATCGAGTCCGGGATGACAGGAGGTATTATTTCACTTTCTCTACCACTTCCACCAGTCTCCAGCGTTTTGTTTTGCTGAGAGGACGGGTTTCCATGATCTTCACTACATCACCAATGCTGCATTCATTCTTGTCATCATGAGCATGGAATTTGGTAGTCTTTTTTACGAACTTACCATAGATAGGGTGTTTTACTTTTCTTTCCACCGCTACAGTAATGGTCTTTGCCATTTTGTTGCTGGTTACAACACCTATCCTTGTTTTTCTTAAATTTCTTTCAGCCATTTTATTTAGCTTTTTATATTATGCTCCTTGTTGCTTTGACTTCAATTCCGTTTTCAGACGGGCGATATCCCTGCGCAGTCCACGGATCGTCATGGGATTCTCCAGTGGAGAGATTGCATGTGCAAACTCCAGTTTCTTCAACCTTTGTTTATCTTCCTCCAGACGGGCTTTCAGATCATTCTCATTCATGCCATGAATGCTCTTTACAAAATCAGATTTCTTTGACATCGTTTTGACGATTTATGAGTTATTACGCTGTTACCAGGTCACGGCGTGTGATAAACTTGGTTTTGATCGGCAATTTACCTGCAGCCAGTGCCAGTGAAGCACGTGCCACCTGCTCGCTAACACCATCGATCTCGAAGATGATACGACCTGGTTTTACCACGGCAGCCCAGAATTCCAGGTTACCTTTACCTTTACCCATCCTCACTTCCAAAGGCTTGCGGGTAATTGGTTTGTCAGGGAAAATGCGGATCCACACATTACCTTCCCTTTTCATTTCACGGGTCAGTGCCTGACGGGCAGCTTCGATCTGACGGTCAGTGATCCAGTGTTGATCCAACGCCTTCAGGGCATAAGAACCAAAGGAAATGGTTGTTCCTCTTTTCGCGTCGCCTTTCATGCGACCCTTCTGCATTTTCCTGTGCTTCGTTCTTTTCGGTTGTAACATTGTATATAGTTTCTAGTTACTGTTAATTTTATTGACGCTAATTCTGCGAAAAAACGCTAGTGACGCTAATCCGGAATTAGTTTGATTGCTGACGATGACCACCACCACGGTTGCCGCCACCACGACGGTCACCACCGCGGCGATCTCCACCCCTTCTGTCATCACGGCGATCATCACCACCCCTTTCCCTTCTGTCGCTTACATCGCTCTTGCCACCAACGAAGTTGGGGTTCAGATCTCTTTTCTGCAGTACTTCACCTTTACAGATCCATACTTTGATACCGATCTTTCCGTATACGGTTTGTGCAAATACGTTTGCATAATCGATATCCATACGGAATGTATGCAGAGGCACACGGCCTTGTTTGAATTCTTCGCTACGTGCGATTTCCGCACCGGCCAAACGTCCGCTCAATTTGATCTTGATACCTTCAGCACCCATGCGGAGAGCAGAAGCGATCGCCATCTTTGTAGCGCGTTTGAAGTTGATCCTGTTCTCGATCTGGCGGGCAATGGTATCACCTACGATCATTGCATCCAGTTCAGGACGGCGGATCTCCAGGATGTTGATCTGCACATCATCTTTACCAGTCAGTTTCTTCAACTCTTCTTTGATGCGATCAACTTCACCACCGCCTTTACCGATAATGATACCAGGTTTGGACGTGTGGATCGTAATGATCAGTTTACCTAATGTTCTCTCAATAACAATTTTAGAGATACCGCCTTTGTTGATACGGGCATTCAGGTAAGTCCTGATCTTGTTATCCTCGATCAGTTTGGAAGCATAATCTTTTTTGCTGCCATACCAGTTAGATTCCCATCCACGGATGATGCCTAACCTGTTACCAATCGGATTTGCTTTTTGACCCATGTTTATTTAGGTTATTCGTTATTACGTTTAATTTTTAGATTCCTTTGTGTCAACAATCACTGTTACATGGTTGCTGCGTTTGCGAACGCGGTATCCACGGCCTTGTGGTGCAGGGCGCATACGTTTCAGGGTACGGGCTCCGTCCACGAAGATTGTTTTCACAACCAGCTGGCTTTCATCACCACCTTCGTTCTTTTGTTTCCAGTTGCTGATAGCGCTCAACACCAGTTTACGCAAAGGCACTGCAGGATGCTTGGGGTTGTGCTCCAGTTCTGCCAACACCTTCTCTACTTTCTGACCGCGGATCAGGTCAGCCAGCAAACGCATCTTGCGGGGTGATGTCGGATAATTTCTCAGTTTAGCTACTGCTTCCATTTCTTAAGTTTTATGACCGGAATCTTCTGTCATAAGTCTTCCGACTCCTGACTCCTGACTCCCGACTATTTTAGTTATCCTTCTTTTTTAGAGTGTCCTTTGAATGAACGGGTTGGTGCAAATTCTCCCAGCTTGTGACCCACCATAAATTCTGTTACATACACAGGGATGAACTTGTTGCCGTTATGCACAGCGAACGTATGACCAACAAAATCAGGGGAGATCGTAGAGCGGCGGCTCCAAGTTTTGATCACGCCTTTTTTGTTCTTTCCTTCGTTCATAGACAACACCTTTTTCTCGAGGTGAGTTGCTATATAAGGACCTTTTTTAATCGAACGAGCCATGTGACTATTTTAAATTTTCTATTAGTTGTTCTGTTTATTGATCTCGGAACGTACTCAATTATTTCGCGAGTTTGCTTCCGTTCTTGCGTTGGATGATCAGCTTGTCGCTGCCTTTTCCTTTCGTACGGGTTTTCAGACCTCTTGAGTACTGACCGTTCCTGCTGCGAGGCTGGCCACCTGAAGCCTTACCTTCACCACCACCCATCGGGTGATCTACAGGGTTCATCGCTACACCACGGTTTCTTGGTCTGATACCTTTCCACCTGTTACGGCCGGCTTTACCCATGCTTTGCAGGCTGTGGTCGCTATTACTTACTACACCTACTGTAGCATAACAATTGATCAATATTTTTCTCAGCTCTCCGGAAGGCATCTTCAGAACAGCATATTTTTCTTCTTTGTTGGTCAGTTGAGCAGAAGAACCTGCGCTGCGCGCCAGTTTACCACCCTGACCAGGTTGCATCTCGATATTGTGTACGTTAGTACCGAGCGGCATATTTTTCATCTGTAAAGCATTCCCGATCTCAGGAGCTACAGCATCACCGCTTTCTACAGTTGCGCCAACCTGCAAGCCTTGCGGAGCGAGGATATAGCGTTTTTCACCATCTGCATAGTTCAGCAGTGCGATGAAAGCTGTACGGTTCGGATCATATTCAATAGATGCTACAGTTGCAACACCTGTTTTGTTACGTTTGAAATCAACGATACGGTATTTCTTCTTGTGACCACCGCCTCTGTAGCGCATGGACAAATGACCAGAAGAGTTACGGCCACCGGTTCTCGGTTTAGCTTCTACCAGGCTCTTTTCAGGAACGTTGGTAGTTACTTCTGCATAAGCATTACCGATTCTCCATCGTGTACCGGCTGTTACGGGTTTAAATTTTCTTAATGCCATTTCTTAATTCAAAAAATAATTTCTTAATCCAACACTTCGCGGCGGTTGATTGCCATTCTGTGAGTTATGATCAGATATTTGAATACAGATCAATGTTCTCACCTTCAGCTACAGTTACATAAGCTTTCTTGTAAGCTGGCTTGCGGCCAGAGATTACACCTGCTTTTGTAAAGCGGCTTTTGTTTTTACCTGGAACCACGCTGGTGTTAACACCAACAACAGTTACACCATAAAAGCTTTCGATCGCTTTTTTGATTTCCAGTTTGTTTGCTTTCTTCGCCACTTTGAAGGCATAGCGGTGCAGTTTTTCCTGCTGGCTGTTTGCCTTTTCAGTCAAAATGGGTTTTATCAGTACTTCAGAAAGGTTCATCGCAATTTTTTTTATTTTTTATCTGCTTTCGCCAGGGCTGCGGCAGACGAGTGTTTTTTATTACGCTTCTGCTTTTTCTTCTTCTCCGAAGATCTTGGCAGCGCTTTCTGTCAGTACCAGTACTTCAGAGTTAACAATGTCATACGTGTTGATATCGCTCAGCAATACACCCAGTACAGAAGGCACATTGCGGATAGACAATTGGAGATTGTCATTGTATTCCGGAGTGATGAACATAGATTTTTTATCAGCTACGTTCAGCTTACCCAGGATATCCACAAATGTTTTTGTTTTAGGAGCATCCAGTTTGATATCTTCTACTACTACGATAGCGTTTTCTTTCGCTTTATGAGCCAGGGCAGAGATCTTTGCCAGGTCTTTCACCTTACGGTTCAGTTTAATGTCGTAAGCATGAGGCTTAGGTCCGAAGATAGTACCACCACCTTTATAGAGGGGGTTACGGATATTACCTTTACGGCTTCCGCCTGTACCTTTCTGGCGGTGCAGTTTACGGCTGGCACCTTTCACTTCAGCACGGGTTTTCACTTTGTGTGTACCCTGACGCTGAGCAGCGAGGTATTGTTTCACTGCCAGGTAGATCACGTGGTTATTAGGCTCGATCCCGAAGATATCTTCGGGCAGTTCCACTGTTCTGCCTGTTTTCTTTCCTTGTGTATTTAAAACTTCAACTTGCATTTTCTTGTCTTTTATTTTTGGATCAAAACAATGGAACCATTGTGGCCCGGTACAGAACCGCTGACCAGGATATAATTTTTATCGGCGAAGATCTTCACCACTTTCAATCCTTTGAGTTTTACGCGGTCATTACCCATGCGGCCGGCCATACGCACACCTTTCATTACACGGCTCGCATCAGAGGAGTTACCCAGTGAACCCGGAGCACGCTGACGGTCGTGCTGACCGTGAGACTGCTGACCAACACCACTAAATCCATGGCGTTTTACAACACCCTGGAAACCTTTACCTTTAGTGGTACCTACTACTTCAACTTTATCGCCTTCAGCGAAAATGTCGACAGTAACGGTTTCACCAATATTTTTTTCGATTGAGAAATTGCGGAATTCCTTAGAGAACTTTTTAGGAGCTGTTTGAGATTTTGCGAAGTGATTTACTTCGGCTTTAGTGGAGTGCTTTTCTTTTTTGTCGCCAAAAGAAAGCTGGAGAGCATTGTACCCATCAGTCGCTTCTGTTTTGACCTGGGTAACTACACAGGGACCTGCCTCAATGATCGTACAGGCGGTCTGTTTGCCTGAGGGATCGAAGATGCTGGTCATCCCAATCTTTTTGCCAATAATTCCTTTCATTGTTTGCTTTTTATGCCTGCAGGATTATTGGGACAGGATATAATTTGCCTGAGACAAATTATAACTCTTCAATCCCCGTTTGCTACCGACCTTTTCCTTTATGGGGAAGTACCGGCAGTAAACAAACCCTGAATGGCTTGTTTTATGTAATGTGCCAGAGCTCTTTTTTAAAACACGAATTGCGCAAATAAAATCGCTAATTACGCTAATAGTGTCCTGTTGAGAGGGTAGCCAAAAATTAATTCAATTTATAAGAACTGGTCGGGCAATCATTACGCCCATTCGCGTCATCTGTGCCCGTTTACTTACTTCGTCAGTCTCAAAGACACATTCGCAAAATCCGCGTACTACGCTTTGATCTCTACTTCTACACCACTGGGCAAATCCAACTTGCTCAGTGCGTCTACTGTACGGCTTGAAGAAGTGTAGATGTCCAGCAGGCGCTTGTGTGTTGCCAGTTGGAACTGCTCACGGCTCTTCTTGTTCACGTGCGGAGAACGCAGTACAGTAAAAATTTTGGTACGTGTAGGCAGAGGAATAGGACCTGTTACTACAGCACCTGTGCTGCGAACTGTTTTTACGATCTTTTCGGCAGATTTATCCACCAGGTTGTGATCGTAAGACTGTAATTTGATTCTGATTCGCTGAGACATTTTGTAAAACCCAATTTTCTTTTGGGAGTGCAAAGGTATGCTTGCCGCCTATATCCTCCAAATAGTTGGGTAAGAATTTTGGAGTAAACACAATATTATTGGCAGTTTTTCCATTTTACCTGACAGGCAATAGCTTAATTCCGAGAGCCGAGAATCCGCTGAAACCCAGATGATCGACTCTAATGTACTGATTGCTAGTCAGATGTAGCTTTATTCTTCGATTGGGTGCGGAATCAGCTCCTTTTGGCAGTACCTTCCATTCATTCAGCACAATTTGGTCGCCTACGTATACCCTGACAGCATCCTGCCAGGTTACCGATAATTCATAGTCGCCGGCAGGTAATGGGGTCCGGGAACCAGCCGTCGTAATAAACTGATCATAGACATTTTCACCGGCTTTCAGCCCGTTCCACCAGGCATAATCCAATTGGTCTGCCGTGTCCCGTTTCACAGGCGCCATTCTGACGGTAGGAGCAAACAGGCCGGTTTCATGTAATGGATTGTAATAGGCTGTGTCCATTTTGAACCAGAGCACTTCCCAGTCGAGCGGCTGAAAGAACTGGGTAAACCGGAAAGGGTATCTTCTTCCTTTGGGTATTTTTTCGCCGAAAGGGCTGATTATGGCTTCGCCGGTATATTCCAATTCAAGCTGAATGTCCCTGGCCCCTCTCCCATTGGCTGTTCTTTTAGCCCTGAGTTTGGCAGGGAAGCCTCCTTTTGTTGCAGAGAGACTATCAAGACCCTTTTTATTTTTCACGGTCCATTTTCCCTTTGGACCTAGCAGTTCGAACTCCATCCAGGCGCTGGTGTCTGCCGGATTGCTGTTCCAGATAAGCGGATAGCGGAAATCATAAGGTCCCCATTCGGTCATGCGGATATTTTTCCGGCCGGCCCAGTTCCCGGTCCCTTTAAAAGGATCAGCCGGGGAAATTATCTCGGGCAATGATATCGAAGTGTCTTTTTCCACCTGTTCCAATATCTCGTAATACATCGTCGTGTCCAGGTCTGTAACGGTGTTATCCGTTCTGAAAAGCTGGTCATAACCGGAAAAAGTATTGCTGAAAACATGCAGACCGCTTGTGCGAGAAAAGTTGAATACAGTTGAGTTCCTGTTAAAACTGTTGGATACGATATTGTATCCCCTGCTCCTCGTGTCGCGGTGCTGAACATATCCCCAATCTGCAGGTTGTTTCTCATTGGCCCATAAACGGATGGCCTGTTTATCCTGGTCGAATAAATTGTAGGAGATACTGTTTTCCTGCCCATGTTCTATGGCAATGGCCGTTTTGTTGTTCCTGAAACGGTTATTTCGGATGATGGTATTAAAACTGTATCCGCCCCATATACCGTTTTCGCATTCGAAGATCCTGTTGCCAGAGACTGTATTCCGGCTGAAAGTAAGTTCTATCCCGTTTGTGGCTGCATAGGAAAAATCGTTTTCCAGCAGCAGGTTATCATTGCAGCCGCCACTGCCGGATTCCATGGTTGACTGACCTGCCCATAGAAAAAACCCATCGCCGCTATGGGTCACGTTGTTCTTGTAGAACAGGTTCCCGTTGCATTGCTCAAATGCGAGAATGCCGGCACTGTCCTGCCCACGCTGGTATACCCCATGACTATAGCCGCGGATATTAAATATTAAACGGTTGTAGGCGATTCGGTTGCCTGAGCAGCGGTACATTCCTATCCCAAGGCCGGAGTTGAAAGAGAAATCATTATTATAGATCAGCCCGTTTGAGCAGCCCGTCATCAGCAGGGCATTCTGATTGCCGGTGATCCTGCAGTTTCTTACCACCGCTTTGCTGCATTGACTGAGATAAACACCAGCGCCATACCGCAGCCATTCGTCTTTCTCATTCTGATGATAACTAAGCCAGTCTGAAACATCTTCTTTTTGCTGGGAGCTTTGCAGCCTTGGCCGGTAATTATAGCTGAAATCGCAGTTCTCGATCACCAGTTCTTCCACATTCCTGGCCAGTAAAGCCAATTTATATCCTTTTGCAGTAAGATTTTTAATAGTGACTTTACGGCTGTTTTGCACCTGCACGGCAATTCCCTGATAAATGTCAGGATGAGTAATATCGGTATTCCCGATCAGGGTCGCCTGGCTGAAGTCGATTGTAATATCATTTCCCTCAATGATCACTGCCGGTTTGGCCGCTGAGCTGTTTTTACTAAAATCATATACGGCTTTTTTGATCCTTACACTTTTATTGATGTTTATACCTGGTTTTAAAACAAGGTTTTGCGCATAAATACCGTTGTGGAATAAGAGTAGGAACAGGCAGGTGGTCGCAAATTTTATCATTGGCTCGGATTTCCGGTCAACAAAGTACAAGAAAAATGCTGATTATAAAGGAAGCTGGTAACAAAGAGTATAATTCATTCACCCAAAGGCTATAAGACTAGAAAAGGACTCAAAAATTGAGTCCTTAACCTTTTGACATTGTGTTTTTCATAAAACGGCTGTCGGCCTTTTACAAGAGATTTTAAAAACGGAGTGAGTTCCCGCGGAAAACAGCAAAACCAATGCCATCATCACTGGTTTGGCTTGATCTAAGTTAAGTAATTTTCAACTCGGAAGGCATGTGTAGTGGAAAAAGGCAGTAGAATTTGTCACGATGACTATATAAAAAGAAGAAGCCGCCCGAAAAGGCGGCTTCTTTTATGTCTGGATAACCTTTTCAGGTTATTATTTAAGATCAGGCATTCACTTTTCCCTTCACCTTTGCAATCACCTCTTCAGCGATATTGTTAGGTGCAGGAGAATAGTGTGAGAACTCCATGGTAGAAGACGCACGGCCGGAAGACAGTGAACGCAACTGGGTCACATAACCGAACATTTCGCTCAGCGGAACCTTTGCTTTGATCACTTCAGCGCCAGCACGGCTGTCCATACCTTCCATCATACCACGGCGGCGGTTAAGGTCACCTGTTACATCACCCATGTACTGGGCAGGGGTGATCACTTCCACTTTCATGATAGGCTCCAGCAATACGGGTTTTGCTTTTCTTGCAGCCTCACGGAAACCTTGTTTGGCACAAAGTTCGAACGACATAGAGTCGGAGTCAACTGCGTGGAAGCTTCCGTCAAATACACGGATCTTCATGTTGTCGACAGGGTAGTTAGCCAACACACCTGTGGTCATTGACATTTCAAAACCTTTCTGGATAGCAGGAACAAACTCGCGGGGGATAGATCCACCGAACAGGTCGTTCACAAACTGATAGTTCTTATCAGGATTTTCTGCTCTCCATTCTGCATCAACAGGTCCGAGTTCAAACTGGATGTCGGCGAATTTACCACGACCACCGGTTTGTTTTTTCAATGTCTCACGGTGAGAAACAGTTGTATTGAACGCTTCTTTATAAGCAACCTGGGGAGCTCCCTGGTTTACTTCTACTTTGAATTCGCGTCTCATACGGTCGATGATGATCTCCAGGTGCAACTCACCCATACCACGAAGGATGGTTTGGCCGGTATCTTCATCTGTATTTACACGCAGGGTAGGATCTTCTTCCACCAGCTTCGAAATAGCCATACCCATTTTATCTACGTCAGCCTGAGTTTTAGGTTCAACCGCGATAGCGATAACCGGCTCAGGAATGAACATATTTTCCAAAGTGATCGGGTGATTTTCATCACACAGTGTGTCACCGGTTTTGATCTCTTTAAAACCTACAGCCGCGCCGATATCACCAGCTTCGATGAAGTCGATCGGATTTTGCTTGTTGGCAAACATCTTCATGATCCGGCTGATACGCTCTTTCTTACCGCTTCTTACGTTCAATACATAAGAACCGGCATCGAGGTGACCGGAATAGCAGCGGAAGAACGCAAGGCGACCTACGAAAGGATCGGTCATGATCTTAAAGGCCAGTGCAGAGAAAGGAGCTTTAGGATCAGCTTTACGGATCTCTTCTTCGCCGGAATCCGGGTTGATACCTTTGGTATCAGGAATATCCATTGGTGAAGGCAGGTAACGGCAAACTCCATCAAGAGCGGTTTGCACACCTTTGTTTTTGAAAGAAGAACCGCACATCATCGGAACGATGCTCAGGTCAACTGTTGCCTTGCGGATCGCTTCATGGATCTCATCTTCAGAGATTGAATTAGGATCTTCAAAGAATTTCTCCATCAGCTTGTCATCGTATTCAGCTACTGCTTCAACGAGATTTGCTCTCCATTCTTCGGCTTCATCTTTCATGTCAGCAGGAATTTCGATCTCATCGAAAGTCATCCCTTCTGTTTCATTGTGCCAGATGATACCTTTCATCTTAATCAGGTCAACCACACCTTTGAAGTTATCTTCAGCGCCGATAGGAAGCTGCAGGGGAACTGCTTTAGAACCCAGCATTTCTTTAACCTGTTTAACCACATTCAGGAAGTCGGCACCTGAGCGATCCATTTTATTTACGAAGCCGATACGGGGAACACCGTAACGGTTAGCCTGGCGCCATACTGTTTCAGATTGAGGCTCCACACCATCAACCGCTGAGAACAGGGCGATCAGACCGTCCAGTACACGCATGGAACGTTCCACTTCCACAGTGAAGTCCACGTGACCCGGAGTATCGATAATGTTGAAAGAATATTTCTTTGTGTCAGCAGTGGGTTTACCCAATATGGTAGGGAAGTTCCACTGGCAGCTTACCGCTGCAGAAGTAATGGTAATACCTCTTTCTTTTTCCTGCTCCATCCAGTCGGTAGTAGCAGCACCATCATGCACCTCACCAGTGCGGTGGATCATTCCGGTGTAGCGCAGGATACGCTCCGTTGTGGTGGTTTTACCTGCGTCAATATGCGCGGCGATACCAAAGTTTCTCTGAAATTTTAAGTCGGCCATGACTATTTGATTTGAGTTTATTTTTCGGTTATATAACTTATTTAGTTGCGGGGTTTATCCCGGCTTTGTTCCGGGATTCATTTTGCCCGGGTGCTGTTTGATTTCGGAAATTACCGGCTGTAAAAAGGTGGGTGCATTCTCTGTACCCGTACGCTGAAGCCTTGGCGAAAGCGTAAGGTGGAATAGATTGCCGGTATGTAAGATTAGACTCTCATAGACTGCCACATGAAGAAAAACTGATACTCACACTTCCCTGCCACTTGTAGTTTTTCTTTATGGCGGCGCAAAGGTAGGAAAAATCAATGAAAAAAACAGGTGAGAGATAAGTCTATTAAAGAAATTTCTCCCTTTTAAAGTCAAATTAGTCATTCAAAAAGTAAAATAAATTTTACTTTTTATAAACTACTCTTTACTTTTCCTAAAATTTCCTCCATGACTCTTCAACTATTATTACCTCATCGCTATAAGCGCATCGGATGGATCATCGCCTTCTCGAAAGAGAAAGATGAAGATGAAAGAATAGTGGCCATCAGGTTGGAGTCACTGTTATGGGCCGTACTCATTAATTCGATCCTGCTTATCCTGGCTATTCTTCTTCACAGCCAGGTTCAACCTGAAACTGTACTCCGATAGAAAAACGCTAAAAAGTAATACACTATGAAAAATACCATCCGCATAGAAAGGGCCATTCTTAATATTACTCAGGCCGAGCTGGCCGGAAAAGTCAGTGTTTCAAGGCAAACGATCAATGCCATTGAATCACAGAAATACGTTCCTTCCACTGTTCTCGCCCTAAAGATCGCACGGGTATTCCAAAAAAAAGTGGATGATATTTTCACACTGGAAGAAAATGATTAAAGCCTTCCGCGGGAACGGAAGACCTTATAGCTGCCTTGGTAATTACCTCATGTCAAAAAACTTAAGAAGTAACACTTAGTGTAAAATTCTGTGAATAATTCAACAATGAATTACGGTCAGACATGACCCAAAAGCCCCATATTCGTAAGCAACTAAAATTAGTTTATCTCACGAACCTTAAAATGGAAAAAGTATGCGCACATCCACCTTATTCGCAATCCTAAGTTTGTTTGCAGGTTTAAATGCAAATGCTCAAAACACATTTCCTGCTACCGGAAATGTAGGCATTGGCACCGCCAGTCCAAGTCAAACATTACATGTCAGTGGAACTTTACTCGCAGAGCAAACGGGTGCTACAACTGATTTGCCTAATCTCAGATTGTATAATGGTTCTGCCTCCAGTAGCGTTGGAGGAGAGAGAAGGGCTGACCTATATGTAGAGAATGCCACAGGCCAACTCGTTTTCAGAAATGTTACAGGCAGAGGTTACAGATTTACAGATGCATCAGCTTCTGTTCCGTGGCTTAATCTTATTGAGAATGGGGAGGCTCAATTTTATACTGCTGCATGGCTTTCAAGATCCGGTAATGGAGCCTTGACTGTTGCCCTCAAGCTCGGACAAACCAATGGAAGCGGCGGTTTGCCCAACGTGACTCTGTCTACCGAAGACGCACTGGGCTTAAACACGGCCTATTGGTCAAGCCCACGTTATTCGCATATAACAAAATTCAGAAGAGGAAGCCCTACCGGCACAAGAGATATATTACACCTGGGAGGTATTGAAGGCAACGAAAACTTTGTTACGATTTTTGCAACTGACGGAATTACTCCAAAAATTAAATTATCTGGTAATCATCCCAGTTACATAACAGAAGGCCTGTGTATCGGAACAACTGATCCCAAAGGTTATAAACTTGCGGTCGCTGGCAATATGATTGCAGAAAAAGTAAAGGTAAAGCTTCAAACAGGTTGGCCTGATTATGTATTTGATTCTTCGTATTCACTGTTACCACTAGCCCAAATAGAAGCATTTATTCAGGCAAATAAACATTTACCTGAAATTCCTTCTGCCACAACAGTAGAAAAAGAAGGGATTGACGTTGGAAATACACAAGCCCTGCTACTTAAGAAGGTGGAAGAATTAACCCTTTACCTCATAGACCAAAATAAAAGAATCGAAAAGTTAGAGGCTGATAATAAAATATTGCATTCAGAAAATCAGAAGATCAGGGCTCAACTGCCAGGCTCAGTATCCATTATTAAAAAGCACTAATAAAATCGGGATACAGAAATTCCTGTTGAAAGGATTCCATACCCCAATTTTACTAAATTAAAACTTATGCTTTCTTTCTCACTTCCACTTTCGGCGGCATCAACTTATAAATAACCGGTGTCACAACCCTCGACAGTAAAGTAGAGCTGATCAATCCCCCGATCATCACAATTGCCAATGGGGAGATCAGCGGGTTGCTCGACAGCGCTATCGGCAACAAGCCCCCTATTGCCGTAAACGTTGTAAGAATGATCGGCAGGAAACGCTTCTCCCCTGCTTCTTCAATAGCCCTTAATAAATCCATGCCTTCTTCCCGCAAATGATTGGTAAAATCAACCAGCAATATCGTATTCTTTACTTCAATACCCGCCAGCGCCACTATACCAATGGTAGCCACGAACGAAAGCGAATTGCCTGTTACCAGCAAAGCCAGCACAGCACCTACAATTCCCAATGGAATTACTGACAAAACGATCAGGGTGCTCTTAAAGGTTTTGAACTGCAATACCAGCACTGCAATGAACATAAAGACAGTGAACAGGATGATGCTGCCAAATCCGCCAAACGATTCATTACGGCCTTCCACTTCACCACCCATCTGATAACTATAGCCTGCTGGCAGCTTCATCCTGTCCATCTGCGCTATCACATCATTGATCACTTTATCATTCAGATAACCCTTCTTCACAAAAGCATTGACTGTAACAGTTCTTGTTTTATTATAGTGATTAATACTCAGTGGCGACGTCTCAAACCGGATATCAGCCAGTTGGGACAGGGGGATTGCCTTCCCTTGATTATTGTTTACATACAGGTTATTGAAAATAGTGAGGTCAGGATAAGAAGGCCGCGGCACGCTCAGCATGATCGTATAATCATCCCCCTCTGTATTGGGATCTGTGAATGTGCCTACCGGGAGGCCGGCCACGGCCATTCTCACGGTCCGTCCAATATTAACTGTCGGCACTCCCAATTGCTGGGCCTTATCCTTATTGATATTGATCCTTATATCTGATTTGAGATTTCGGATCGGGTTGTTTACATAAATTGCTCCTTCCGTTTTCTTCAGCATATCTTCTACGCGCGAAGCAAGTGATCTTAAGGTATCGAGATTATCGCCCAGGATGCGCACTTCCACAGGAGACAACATCGGTTGCCCCTGTTCAAAGTTCTTTACTTCCACTTGTGCACCGGGAAAGGGTGTCCATTGACTTCGTAGCTTTTCAATGATCTCCAGTTTGCGGTCGGGCTTGGTGTCTGGTTGCAGCTGCACAAATATTTCTGCAAAATCAGTCCGCTCATTTTGCTGGTTCACGTTATAATAAACCCGCGGATTGCCCTTACCTACATTAGAAGAATAATATTTCACTTCCGGTAGTGTTGCCAGTTCCCTTTCCACCCGCCTGGTGATTGTATCGGTGTAATAAATATTGGATTGTAATGGTGCAGTAATATCGATCATAAACTGCGGCTTCTCGGAAGAAGGGAACAGGCTGGAACCGATAACAGGTATCAATGCCAGCGAACCGGCAAATATTGCTGCTGCAATGGCGATGGTAAGCCAGGGACGTTTCAGTGCTTTGTCGAGCAACACGGCATAAGTGCCATGGATCAGTTTCTGCAAACCGCGAAGGAAAATATTCCCATGCTCATCTGCATGTGGTTTCAGTATCCGGCTCGACAGGAAGGGCACCACTGTCAAAGCAACGATCAGTGATCCCAGTATTGTACTGATCACGGATACAGGAAGGCTGCGGATGAATTCGCCCGAAGCCTCCGGCATAAATGCCAGTGGCATAAATGCAATGACCAATGTGGCAGTACAACCCAGTACAGCTTTCCCTATCTGGTTAGTTGCTTTGATGGTAGCTTCCAACCTTGAATGACCTTCCCTCATCCAGCGTTCTATGTTTTCGACAACCACGATACTGTCATCCACCAATAATCCCAGGGCCACTACCAATCCTACAATGCTCAACTGGTTAAGGTTATAACCCATCAAATTGGTGAGTATGATACCAATGCCCAACGAAAGCGGAATGGCGATCATCACCACCAATGAAGCTCTCAATCCTAACGGCAATAAGGTAATTAATACAAGCCCGATCGCTATCAGGAAATCCATTCCCAGCGAACCCAGGCGCTGATTCACATTATCAGACTGGTCAAACTGCAGCTGGAGATCGATATTGGAAGGCAGGCCTGCTTTGAATTTATCAATAACAGGCAGGTATTGTTTCTGAACAGTGGAGATATTCTCCCCCTTTTTCAAT
Organism: Sphingobacteriales bacterium 44-61; assembly: GCA_001898405.1. Taxonomy (GTDB): domain Bacteria; phylum Bacteroidota; class Bacteroidia; order Chitinophagales; family Chitinophagaceae; genus Terrimonas_A. The sequence continues at coordinate 266,395 of MKTW01000010.1, read as the reverse complement.
GCAGCAACCACAAACACAGCACGATGGCCATTGAGCCGGGCAATATGCGACTGCGGCGAATAATCAAAATACACATTGGCTACATCTTTCAGGAAAATATTGTTGCCATTTATGCTTGCAACGACTGTATTCCTGATCTCTTCGATGTTCTGATAATCACCATTGGTTTTTATATTGAATGATTTGCTTCCTTCATTGATGCTGCCACCAGGGATATTGGCGATCTCACTTTGCAGGGCACTGGCAAGCAGGGTAACAGGCAGGTGTAATTGTGATAATTTATCCAGTTGGGCGTCCACCCTGATAACAGGATCGGGCAGGCCCTGGATCTCTACATTTTTCAATGCAGGTATTTTCTCCAGTTCGTCCTGCAGGTCTTCTGCTGCCTTCCTCAGTTTATCACGGGAAGCATTTTCGGATATAAGCGACATCTGCAGGATATTCACATTTGAAGGATCTATCTTCTGCACATCTATCATATAAATATCCTGCGGAAGCGAGCCTCGAAGCCCGTTCACCTCCCTCACCAGTTCCTGGTATTTATCATCCACATTCACACGGTAGCGGTATTCCACTGATAATACAGCCAATCCATCCCGGATAGACGTTCTGATACGTTTGATATCATCCAACCCATATATTTCCTTTTCCATGGGTTTTACGACCAGCTCTTCCATGTCTTTCGGACTGGTGCCGGGATAAACCACTACCACAGGAAAAATAGGTGCATTCAATTCAGGATCTTCAGAGCGGGGCATATTCAGCACAGTAGCAATGCCGATCGCTACCACCATAAGCACCATGATAAGAGTGAACTGATAATTCTTTATAGAGTATTCTGATATTTTCATCTGTTCGTTTTTATTGGTTTGGGCCAGACGGAGCTTATCACGATAAGATCTTCAGCTATTTGATTGACTGAAACTTTATCATGGAAGCTTCATACCTATTCTCTTCCTTTGACTTTTACCTTTGAACCTTCGTTGAGATAAGCGCTTCCTGAAACGATCAGCGCTTTTGCATTTTCAAGGCCACCGCTCACGACCACCTGACCGTTCTCAATTTTATCTACCTGCACTTTTACTTTATGCGCTGTTGTATTGTCGTTGGTAATAAAAACATACCCGTTACCAGCATCGCCATCCAGCAAAGCATCATAAGGAATAGCCCATGCTTTAGTGGTTTGTGAAGGATTGATCGTTGCTTTTCCAAAAAGGCCTGAAGCGATCTTTCCTGCAGGAGGGTTATTGAGTTGCAGTTGTATGATGAAAGTGCCGCTGACCGGGTCAATGCCTTCTGATTTTTTATTTACAAATGCAATCATAGATTGTCCCGGTAATGCATCAGTGGTGATCACTGCCTTATCACCCGTCTTGATCGCTGCCCATTGATAATCGCTTACGCCTGCTTTCAATATCCAATTAGCCTGACCTGCTCCGTTCACTTGCAGAATGGGAGTGCCGGGGCCAACTATCTGCCCTTCATTCGCAAACTTGTGCAATACAAAACCATTACGCGTTGCTCTTATTTCGGAAAAGGTTTGATTGAAACCAGCACTGTTATACTGTTGCCTGGCCACATCCAACGCCGTTTTAGCATTCTGCATCTGTTCAAGCGTAGCCACACTGTCTTTATACAAATTGCTGGCACGTTCAAAATCCCGCTGTGCCTTTTGCAGGGCCAGCGAAGCCTGTTCTGCCATAGCATTGATCTCCGTAAGATTCAATGTAGCCAGCAACTGGCCTTTCCGGATGGCATCCCCTTCTTTTACATAGATACGGTTAACTACACCGCCGTTTTTAAAAGCAAGGTTGGTTTCATCATCGGTAGTGAACTGCCCCGCAGCATATATCGATTGATGAATAGAGTCCTGCTGAAGAGTAATGGTCTCCACCGGTATGATCTCTTCGGAATTGGTTTCTATTTTTTTCGCCTGCTTGCAGGAGATCAGCACAACGAACGAAGCTGTAATAGCTGTCAGTAATATTTTGTTCATGGTCCTTTATTTTTTGATCAGGTAAGAAGCGGTTTCTCTTTCAAGGTCTGCAGCTGCGATCAGTACTTTATACTGGTTAATGACCTGCAGCAATTGGGCCTGTGTAAACTGATTGCGAGCATCCACTGTTTCTATAAACGTGTTGGTGCCTTCGCGGTAGCCGCGTTCAATCAAACGCTGGTAGCTGGAAGCAGCTTCGAGTTGCTTTTCGGTAGCTGTATACGTTTGCCAGGATGCTTTTAAATTATTTTTTGCAGCGCTGCTGCCAAGTGTCAATTGCTGGCGTACCTGCTCCAGGTTCAACCTGGCAGCCTGCACATCCAATTGAGATTGTTTTATTTTATTCTTATTCCGGTTACCGGCAAAAATGGGCACTTCCAGTTGCAGCCCGAGTAAGTAGTAACGTGATTGTGAATTGATCTTCCAGTCTTCTGCCTGTGAGCCCAGGTCAAGAAATGCGTTCAGGCGTGGCATATACACCTGTTTATTCATTTGCCAAACGGTTTCATTGATGTTCACTGCCTGCTGTAATGCTTTTAACTCTTCCCGGTTAGCGGATAAGGGTTGTGTGGCAAGCATGCCCCCAATGGTTGAGATCGCTTCACCAGGATTGTAGGAAGTGTCGATATCAGTTACCTGATCCCGGTTGAGCAGGAAGTTGAAATACAATTTGGCATTCTCTGCCTGTTGCGCTGCTGTGTTGATCTGCGCATTCACCTGTTCTATTTCACTATTGGAACGTAATACATAAGCAGGCAGGCCCTTACCATTATCAAGCAATTTCTGGTTCACCCGCTTACCTTCATTTGCCAGTTCCAGTGCATTGCGATAAATGGCTACTGATCTCAATGCAGTCAGGTAATTGAAATAAGCCGTTTTAATACTCTGCACCAATTGGCGCTTATAGATGTCCACTTCGTATTCGTTCAATACGATCTGCTGTTCAGCTATTTTTTTGTTGAACCGGAGATCCGGGTTATACACCGGCATGGAGGTACGCACTTTAGCGTCATAAAAATTATTCGGAAGGAAGTTGACGCTTTCGTTTTTCAGCTGCGGGAAGTTATTACTTCCAGTAAGCTGGTTAAGCGTGCTGTAAACACCGTTCAGCAGATCGCCCAAAGGCAGGTTGATATCGCGGCCTCCTTTCGCTGTCTGGTATCCCAATTGAAAAGAAACAGTTGGTAAAAACCAGCCTTTGGCAATATCAAGGGCTGCCCCCGCCCTTTCCAGCGAAATATTCTTTTGCTGCAAAACGATGTTGTTGGCAAAGGCGCTGTCAATATACCTGTCGAGCTGCGGTTGCTGTGCAGAGGCGCTGCCGGCCAGGCATAACATTGCGGCCAGGGCCTTCAGCCTTGTTGAACTTAATAGCGTATTCATTCTTAACACTGTTAATCTATGAACAAAAAAATTACCTTAGTTTTTCCAGTGTGGCAATAAATGTCTCAAATGTGTGTGTGAATACATCGGGAACGTTCTGTAAAATCATCTTATTCCTGGTTACATGTTCCAGATGTCCTTTTATTTTCAGGGTACATAATCCATGCATCGTGCTCCAGATGAACATGGAAAAAGCTTCTGCATCGAATTGGGTGAAATACCCGGCTTGCTGGCAGGCCCGCACGCTCATCACCAGCAAACTGAATGCCTGTTCACCTTCTTCCCAGTGGTCTTCCACGCACACAAGCGGCTCTTCCCTGTTGAACATCAGCTCATAGAAATCATTGTTTTCCAGGGCGAATTGCATATATACCCGCCCCATGGCCTTTAATCTTTCAAAAGGGTTCTCGATATAATTGAGTATGGTGAACTGGGAGGCCAATAGCTTGAAACCTTCCTGGTGAAGGGCATGTGAGATAGCTGCTTTGTCCTTATAATAGAGATAGATAGTGGTGGGGCTGAACTCGATCTCAGCCGCGATCTTCCTGATCGACGTAGCTTCATACCCTTCCTTAATAAAGAGTTTTTTGGCTGCGTCCAGGATGCTCTGCTTGAGATCCTCTTTGTGTTTGAGTTTTCGTTCTTTGATGCCCATATCTAAGTTTACAGGGCAAATATACTTAACACTGTTAATTTTCCAAATTTGAAGAAAGATTTTTTTGAAAAAATGTCACCAAGGGCGCCAGGGTTATGCCAGTGCGCAACGCGGCATTCCTGGCGTAACCCTGGCGCACTTTGCGATACCTCTTCTTATTCAAAAAGATAAGCGATATCCTCTTCATTCAGCGCTTTCACAAACCCTTCATCGGCCGACACCAGGTCTTCCGCCAATTGCTTTTTCCTTTCCTGGAGCCGTATGATCTTTTCCTCAATGGTGTCTTTACAGATCATTTTATAGGCGAACACATTTTTCGTTTGCCCGATACGATGCGTGCGGTCAATTGCCTGTTGCTGCACTGCCGTATTCCACCATGGATCAAAAAGAAATACATAATCGGCCGCAGTAAGTGTGAGGCCCGCATTCCCTGCTTTAAGACTGATCAGGAAAAGATTGACACTATTCCCTTCCTGCTGAAAAGCATTCACCATTTCTGTCCGTTTTGCCGGTGGGGTTTGACCATCAAAATGATAATACCGGATACCTGCTTTATTACATTCTTCCGCCAACAGATCAAGCATGGTACTGAATTGGGAAAACACCAGTGCTTTATGACCTGGCAATATATTACCAAGTTCTTCCATCAGCAGTTTTGTTTTAACGGATTCCGCCGGCTGGCGTTCTTCTTCCGGCAGCAACAATGGAGAATTGCATACCTGCCGCAGTTTCAATATCCCCTGTATCACAGCCAGTTTGCTTTTTGCAAAACCCTGTTTTTTGATATCGAGGAAAAGGCTTCCCCTCACCTGGTTTTTGATATGTTCATACAATTCCCGCTGGCCTGCAGGCATATGGCACCAAAGTATGGTCTCTGTTTTTTCGGGAAGGTCCACTGCTACCTGTTCCTTTGTACGCCGGAGAATGAAGGGTGCTGTCAGTTTTTGCAAAGCCTGTATCTTTTCTTCATCACCAAAGCGATCGATTGCATCTGCATATTCTCTTTTAAAGAATTCACGGCTCCCAAACATACCAGGCAATACAACATTGAGCTGTGAGTAAAGATCAAATGTATTATTCACCACAGGTGTGCCGCTAAGTGCAAAGCAAACCGTTGCCTGCAAAGTACTTACCGTACGCGTGATCTGAGCTGAAGGATTTTTGATATTATGGCTCTCATCGATAATGGCTGCTCCGTAAGTAACTGCCAGCAGATTGCCTGCATCAGCACGCAAAGTGCCATAACTGGTAATTACTACCTGTATGCTTTCATCCTGCAATTGTTCTGATTTGCGCTGGCCGCCATGATACACTACTGTTCTTATCTGCGGCGTGAATTTCTCCAGCTCCTGTTGCCAGTTATAGATCAGGGAAGAAGGACAGATAATAATATGCTTGGCCGAAGGATCTTTTTCCACGGCAGTGGCCAGGAAGCAGATCGCCTGCAGGGTTTTCCCCAAACCCATATCATCTGCCAGGCAACCACCTGCGCCAGCTTCTGCCAGCAAGCACATCCATTCATATCCTTTTTGCTGATAGGGCCGCAGACTGGCTTTAACCAGTGAAGGAACGGGGTATAGTTGCACTGCTGTTGATTGCCATGATTGCCAGCGCTGCCACCAGTCTTTCTTGAAAGAAGAGGTCAATATCTTTTCATCTCCTTCTGCCGGTTGCTCCGTAATAGCCATCCAGCGGGCAATCGTAATCTCTTTTTTATTGACCTTACCATGCTTGATGATAGCTGCATATTGTTTCAACCAATCTTCACCCAATACTCCCAGGCTTCCGTCTTTCAGCAACACAGCCCGCTGCCCTGCCCATAACATTTTCTGCAGTTCAGCCAGTGCCACTTCTTCCTTACCAAACTTAATAGACACGCCAAGTGTGATCTTGCTGTCTTCTTCTCTTATAATGCTGATCTCTGTATGAGCTTGCTGAGTGGAGAACCGGAAATGTTTCAGCATATCCATGCCCACCAATTCTATATCCGATACTAATAGTTTATGATAAGCCTTGAGGAACCATTGCTTTTTTTGTGCATCGGCAAAAGAAAGATAATAGTACCCGTTTACCTGCTTGGGAAAATTGGGATGCAATGATTCCAGCAACTGAAGAAATGCCTGTTCCTCTTCTTTATTCCGCCTGATCACATATCCTTCTCCGTTGTGCAGCATCTCCAGGCTTTCCTGGTAAGGGCCTTCCACAATAAAACCCTCGTATAACCATTGTGGCGTCAGCATCAGGAAAGTATTGTTAAGCTCACTTAGCAATACCCGGTTGACCGGCACAGAATCGATCTCCTGCTGATCAAACAAATTGTTTCTGTTTACAGGATAATCCTTTTCGAGGTAGGAAAGAATATGTTCAGCCAGTGCAGCCGGTTGTGAAGCGTATTGCTCAGGCTTTTGCTCTGCCAGCCATTCCAGTGTCTGGTAATCCCGGAAAGAAAGCAGGAAGTATTCATTGCGGCTTTCCAGGAAAAAGAACTGGCGGGAGAATGTTTCAATCCCGTAAAGCTGCCCGTTCAATTCTATGGATGCCTGCACCTGCAGACCGCTGGTCGTTTTTATCACAGCAAACTGCAACCGCGGGCGGAAAACGCTGAACGTGCAGGGTGCAGTGGAATAATGTTTATTGCCATTGAGCTGCTTGGTATGATACCATTTTGTCAGTGGGGCATACGGTTTCACCCGTTCGAACAACTGGTGATAATGGCGCAGCATAGCCTGCCGTGAATAGGCCTCATACGGCATTCCTGCTTTTTGCCTGGTATGGCGTTGTTTGATCTCCCTACGGGTTTCATCGATAGCTTCCCTGCCAAATTCCCTGAAAGCCGATTGCACCTCCCTGGGCCAATCGGGAAACAGGGTTTTAAATTCGCCTGTATTCATATCCCCTATTTCATAATGAAGAGAGGTATTGTTTTTAATGATCAGGAGGGTCTGTAAAAGAATATAGGAATCCGTGAGGCGATGAGGCGAAAGTAAGAGAGCTGTTTTTGCAGTATCATTGGTTTTCATTGGTCACCTTTTTCTTACAGGAAGTTCGGGGCGCAAACTTAAACTATTCCGGGTGCTGGATGTTATTTTATCAGTTTTTATCTCGCTGGCAAAGACCCCCCTTCCCGTCTTCCCGCCTTACCGGTAAAAATTTACCGGTAAGGCGGGAAGACGGGAAGGGGTCGTTTTAGAAAATTATGGTCTTATAGGTTTGTTAGATAGAATTGTTTTAAAAAAATAAATGTATGAAGGTAGAAATCTGGTCCGATGTAATGTGTCCTTTCTGTTATATAGGTAAGAGGCATTTTGAGAAAGCGCTCGAAGGTTTTTCTGAGCATGATAAAATAGAAGTGGAATGGAAAAGTTTCCAGTTGAACCCCGATATGAAAACTGAGCCAGGGAAAAGTATCAATCAGTACCTGGCGGAAAATAAGGGGTGGACATTGGAGCAGGCCCGCCAGGCCAATGAGCATGTAACCCGTATGGCAAAGGAGGCAGGGTTGGAATATAATATGGACCGGGCAGTGGTGGCCAATTCGTTTGATGCCCACCGGCTGGTGCAGCTGGCTAAAAAAGCCGGTAAGGGTGATGCAATGGAAGAGCGCTTGTTCAGGGCCTATTTCACAGAAGGAAAAAATATTGCCGATCATGCTACCCTGGCCCGGCTTGCTGAAGAAGCCGGCCTGGAAAAAGAAGCCGTAGAGAGAACACTGGCTGGCCGTGATTTTGCGGCGGAAGTGGAGCAGGATATTTACGAGGCAAGACAGATCAGCGTCAGAGGTGTGCCTTATTTCGTGTTGAACGACCGGTATGCCGTGTCAGGCGCCCAGCCTGTGGAAACCTTTGCCGGCGCATTGCGTGCTGCCTGGAAGGAATGGGAGCAGCAAAATCCGCCATTGACCGATCTTTCAGGTAATAACGGAGAAACCTGCACAGTGGATGGTAATTGCTAAGGGATATTCCTCCTTTATTGCAGGATCAGGCTTGCCCAAATAGGGAAAAATTGTCAATTCAAAAAAATTTTCCTCATCTATAGGTGGTTAATTAGAATCCTTAGTAACTTCAGTCTCACATAAATACCTATTCACTATAACTCCTAAATCCTGATGTATGCCTTCTAAAAAGAAAGCTAAACCTAAAAAGGCGGCGAAAAAAGCTGCTAAAAAAGCAGTGAAAAAAGCTGCGGCTAAGAAAAAGGTAGCCAAGAAAGCTGCTAAAAAAGCTTTCAAAAAAGCAGCACCCAAAAAGGCAGCGAAGAAAAAAGTTGCAAAGAAGGCAACTAAAAAAGCCGCGCCTAAAAAAGCTGCTAAGAAAAAGGCTGCAAAAAAAGTAGCTCCTAAAAAAGCCGCAAAAAAAGCTACAAAGAAAGCCGCTAAGAAAGCAGCCCCTAAAAAAGCTGCAAAAAAAGTGGCCAGGAAAGTAGCTAAGAAAGCCGCTCCCAAAAAAGCAGTGAAAAAAGCATCTCCTGCTAAACCCAAACCTGCTAAACAACCCGAAGCTGCTCCGGTAATAGTTGAGGAAACTATTATTGAAACAGAAGAAATAATTGTTCCGGACATTGAAGTGGTTCAGCAAGAAATAACCTTCATTGAAGAAGAGGATGACGACAATGATAACGACGATTTCTCTTCCGATGATGATGACGACAATAACGATAATGATGATGACAGAAGCTGATCAGAATAAAATCTGAAAGCCGGAAGTATTTGAAATTATCTGGAATTATATTTTGACCGCCTGCGTAGTAGCTATAGTTAAGTTATTATTGCAGGCGGCCTTATTAGCGCGAATTGCGCGAATGAGGTTTTAGAGTAGGAAGTTTCGGGGGATAGGCGCGGATGGTGCGAATGGGTCGTTTTAATTTTTACCTGATTTTATTAAATGAAATATGGGATACTGATATTGGTAGTCTGCTTTTTTAGTGGCATGGTCAGTGCTCAACAGAAGCCGAAGGTCATTGAATCCATTTTTTGGGATGATCCGAGGTCGCCGATTGTGTGGATAGATAGTATGCGGACCGATATGAATCACCTGGTGATGGACAAAGCTGATATTGACTCAATAAGTTTGATGAAAGATTCAGCTGATATTCGCTATGGACAAACGATAACAAGGGGCTCGATGGTTATTGTGCCTAAGCCTGGTGTGGAACTGATCAGATGGTCTGCATTACTGGATCGCCTGGGTGTGCCGCCTGTCGACCGCCAACTAAGGGTCTGTATCAACAAAACCCTTGTCCGCCAACCTGCCTTCCTCCTTCTCCAACCCGATTTCATAAGAACGATCGAGATCACCACCGAGCACCACTGGCTCCGCACCGAAGATGCCAACAGCAAAGAACTCTTCCTGAATATCATCACGAAGGACAACCCTCTTGCCTTCAATTGATCCCACACTCCCGTAAGCACCCCATCACTCACACGCCTTCATCAGAAAGCCCCTCCTTCATAAACAACCCATTCGCGACCATCCGTGCCTATCCCCCGAAACTTTCTACCCTAAAATCTCATTCGTACAATTCGCAAAAAAAAACCATTCGCCTTTCGACGAATGGTTCAAAAAATCTTTAGCTCTATTCGCGTAATTCGCGATTATATCTTTTACACCCTGAAGTGAGCAAATGCCTTGTTGGCTTCTGCCATACGGTGTGTATCTTCTTTCTTCTTGAAAGCAGCACCTTCACCTTTGCTTGCTGCTACGATCTCACCGGCTAATTTATCAGCCATGCTGCGACCGTTTCTTTCGCGGCTGTAGCGGATCAGCCATTTGATGCTCAAAGACACTTTTCTGTCGGGACGAACCTCGGCAGGGATCTGGAAAGTAGCACCACCGATACGGCGGCTGCGCACTTCAACAGCAGGAGTTACATTGGATAAAGCCCTTTTCCATACTTCATATCCGTCTTCACTGGTTTGTTTGGCCACTTTATCCAGTGCATCATAGAAAATATTAAAAGCTCCGCTTTTCTTTCCTTCCCACATCAGGTTATTGACAAAACGGGTAACCAGTTTGTCATTAAACTTAGGATCTGGTGCTAAGGGCAGTTTCTTTGCTTGTGCTTTCCGCATGACTTATTCTTGAGTTACTTATTTAAAATTACTTTTTAGCTTTTTCTTTCTTGGTACCGTATTTAGAGCGGCTTTGTTTGCGGTCTTTTACACCGGCAGTATCTAAAGAACCACGCACGATATGGTAACGTACACCCGGAAGGTCTTTTACCCTGCCGCCACGGATCAGCACGATAGAGTGCTCCTGCAGGTTATGGCCTTCACCCGGAATATAGGCGATCACTTCTACTTTATTGGTCAAACGAACCTTTGCCACTTTACGGAGCGCAGAGTTAGGCTTCTTAGGAGTGGTAGTGTACACACGGGTACAAACGCCACGACGCTGGGGACACTGATCCAAAGCCCTGGATTTACTCTTGGCCCTGATAATTTCTCTTCCTTTTCTTACTAATTGTTGAATAGTAGGCATTCTGAATGCTTTATTTTTGGGACGGCAAAGGTAGGGCACCGACTGGGAAATACCAAAATATTAGATAATTCTTTCGCGGTTTCTTTTTGCCTTCCACCGGTTAATTCTTAAACGATTGAAAGTCACTACACTTTCCACATCCATCCATACTTATCGGCAATCCTTCCTTCGCGGATATCGGAAAGCCATTTTTTCACTGCAGTGGAAATAGTGTATTTATCTGTATCAAATTCCATGGAGAATCCTTTGTAATTCAGCTCCCTGATCGGTGCAATCACCGCAGCCGTACCTGTTCCGAACACTTCTTTCACTTTTCCGGCCTTATAGGCTTCCACCACTTCCTCAATGCTGATCTTTCTTTCCTCCACTTTTACACCCATATCCCCCAGGCCCTGGATCACACTGGCCCTGGTCACCCCTTCGAGAATAGTACCTTCTTCCAGGGAAGGGGTCACAGCCACATTATCAATCACAAAAAACACGTTCATCATACCCACTTCCTGCAGCCATTTATGCTCAAATGCATCTGTCCACAATACCTGGTCGTACCCCTGTTTTTTTGCATAACTGGCAGCCAGCATACTGCCGCCATAGTTACCTGCATTCTTGGAAAAACCCACACCGCCCGGAGCAGCACGGGTATATTGCTCTTCCACCATGATCTTCATTGGTGTGGCATAATAAGGACCTGTAGGACTTAAAATGATAATGAATTTATATGTCTCCGAAGGCCTTACCCCCAACATGGCATCAGAAGAAAACATAAAGGGGCGGATATAAAGCGAATGCTCTTTTTTTGCAGGGATCCAGTTCTTATCCAGATCAATCAGTTGACGCATGCCTTCCAGGAAAATTTCCTCTGGCACAGCCGGCATATTCATACGCGCAGCCGATTTATTAAAGCGTTTGAAATTATCTACCGGGCGGAAAATAGCAGCCTGGCCTTCTTCATTTTTATACGCCTTGATCCCTTCAAAAATTGCCTGCCCGTAATGCAGGGCCGCCAGTGAAGGTTCCAGCAATAAAGGCTGGTAAGGTTTTATTTCTACGTTCTTCCACTCGCCATTCTCATAATCCGCTTCAAGCATATGATCGGTAAAATATTTACCGAAAGGAATATTCTCCAGGTTAATATCCTGTAATTTGCTTCTTTCTGCCTTCGTGATGGAAATAGCTAAAGCCTCGGTCATAATTTTTATTTTTGCACCGCAAAGAAACGAAAAAAATCAGTTACGACTAACACTCATTCGTAAAAAAGGAGATTATGGGTTTGAATGATATTGAATTACCGGCCAGTGTACTGGCTTCGCTTTATCCTTCTGTACTGGTGTCAGGAGACAATATTGGTTCCCCCTCCCCTGCGCCCGTTCCTGCTCCAACGGTCTCAAAAGCCGCTCCCACAACAAATGGAACAGGACCCCAATGGAAATTCCTGGGCAATAATCAGCGCAACATATTGATTGTTGTGGACCATAGCAATCTCCTGCACCTGCCCGATGAAGACCTTACATTTCTCACCAATATGCTCACCGCCTGCAAACTCGGGCTGGGTGATATCGCCCTTCTTAATTTCGACCATTACAGGGAAACCGGCGGCCAGGCAATCCTCAAACATTTTAAAAGCCGCACTGTCCTGCTTTTTGGCCTGGAACCCATCAGTTTCGGTTTGCCTGTAAGCTTCCCTGCTTTCCAGGTACAAAGCGTTACCAATGTGCAGTATTTATTTGCACCTGCCCTTACCAAACTGTCGGCCGATAAATTATTGAAGAGTAAGTTGTGGGTTTGTTTGCAGAAAATGTTCCTGTCATAGGGGTAAAAGACGTTGTCCGTGGACCGATGATCAACGTCCCTCTACCTATATTTGCGCCATGAAACTCATCTTCGCTACCAATAACCAGCACAAAGTAGAAGAGATCCGTCACAGCATCGGCCAGCAATTTGAATTGCTGACCCTGAAAGAAGCCGGTATTGATGTGGACATACCAGAGCCGCATGATACCATTGAAGCCAACGCTTCTGAAAAATCAAGGACCATTTACAGGATGACCGATACCAATTGCTTCAGTGAAGACACCGGGCTGGAAGTGGCAGCCCTGAATGGCGAACCCGGCGTAAAGAGCGCCCGCTATGCCGGAGAAGACAAAGCATTTGACAAGAACATCGATAAGCTGCTGCATAAGCTGGAAGGCAGGGATGATACCCGCGCACGCTTCAAAACAGTGATCTCGCTGATCATCGACGGAAAAGAGACCCTGTTCGAAGGTATCTGCAATGGCCGGATCATACGGGAAAGAAGAGGCTCCAAAGGATTTGGTTACGATCCTGTATTTATCCCCGATGGCTCGGATAAGACCTTTGGTGAAATGGAGATGGAGGAAAAGGACCGGTTCAGCCACCGGGCAAAAGCCACCCAAAAACTGGTAACGTTTTTGAATATTTTAGACAGGAAAATATGATCAAGCGGTTGTTTACCAGAACAGTAGCACCCTTTATTTTGTTTTTCGAGAAACATATTTTAATATTACTGAGCACCAGTAATTTATCTTTGGAACCCAATCCCGGTCAAAGAAGCAGAAATAAAAACAGAATTTGACTCCTCAAAGCAACCATAATATTCCCGAAAGCGACTTAATCAATGGATGCATAGAAGGTAACCGGCGAATGCAGGAAGAATTGTATCGCCGCTTTTCTCCCCGCATGTATGCTGTTTGCCTCCGTTATGCTGGCAGCACAGAAGAAGCTGAGGATATTTTACAGGAAGGCTTTATCAAGATTTTTAAAAAACTGGATAGCTTCCGGAATGAAGGCTCCTTCGAAGGCTGGATACGCCGGATATTCGTGAATACAGCCATCGAACATTTCCGCCGTAAACGCTATCTGCAGCCGGTAACGGAAAAAGAAGAAAACACCCTGGAAGGAAATTACCTGTCTGTACTGGATAATCTCGCAGAACGTGATATTATGGAACTGGTGCAGCAACTATCACCAGGTTACCGCACGGTATTCAATATGTATGTGGTAGAAGGCTATACCCACAAAGAGATTGGCGATATGCTGGGCATCAGCGAAGGCACCAGCAAATCACAATTATCAAGGGCAAAAGTGATTTTGCAGGACATGGTCAGAAAATTTGTTGAAAAAGAAAGTCAAAGCAGTATTAAATAAATCATGAGCAGCTTAAGGGATAAAATGTTGAATTATGAAACTGCCCCACCGCAAGGAGTCTGGGACAGGATCGCTGCTGCCCTTGATGAAGCCCAGCAAGGCGACCAATTCCCGACCCGCCTTCACTCTATGGAAGTTGCCCCTCCTGCCATGACCTGGGAAAAGATCGCTGCTTCGCTGGATGAAGAAACAAAACCTGTTTCTCAGCCTTTCCGCATCCCTGCTTTTCTGCGTTATGCCGCTGCTGCAGTTGTGATCGGTGCTGTGGCTTTTGCAATTCTTCGGTGGACAGGAAATGCAGACCGGAACACTTCCGGCACTGCTGCTGCAATACAACCCGATTCCGGGCAAACTAACAATGCTCTTGCCAGGACAACACCTGCAGATACCCAAAAAACGATCAGCCCTGAGCCGGATGAAGAAGATGCCGTTGTGTTGGAACAAAGCAAAAAGCTGATAGCCAAACTTGACCGCTCTTCGAAGCCACGTAAGTCGAGCCCTGCAACTTATCCTGCTGCCAGTAAAGCAACTTCAGCTATCTATACCTACAATGATCATGTTCCTTCCATAGCAGACCGCTACATCATGCTAATGACGCCTGATGGCAATATTATCCGCATGTCGAAGAAATTAGGGAACCTGGTTTGCTGTGTATCGGGCGAAGACCCTGATGCCGGCTGTAAAGACCAGTTAAAGAAATGGCAGGAAAAGATGGCCACTTCCTCATTAACTACTTCGGCGGGCAATTTCATGGATATCCTCAACCTTGTAAGCTCGCTGGATAAAGAGACAGATCTGTAATACTCTTGATTTTTATCTCCCACAAAGTCGCAAAGAGCCACAAAGAATTTATTTTTGAGAATGGCAAGGATCAAAATAGACATGCCGGGATCATTCTCTTTTTCTACATTGATACCCGTGCGCATCAGCGATATCAACTATGGCGGGCATGTAGGCAACGATGCTGTATTATCCCTGGTACATGAAGCAAGAATGCAGTTCCTCAAAAGTTTTGGCTATAGTGAGTTGGGTTTTGCCGGCACCTCACTGATCATGGCCGATGCTGCTATTGAATTCAAAAAGGAGTTGTTTTATGGCGATACAGTGAACGTTTCAGTAACTGCGGGTGGTTTCAGTAAAGTAGGCTTTGATCTTTTTTATCAACTGGAAAAAGATATGGATGGGCAGGCACAGATCGTGGCGCTTGCTAAAACAGGGATGATCTGCTATGATTACAACAGGAAAAAAGTGGTCGCAGTTCCGGAAGAAGCGAAAGCAGCAATGACATTATAAAAACAATGTTTACTTATTCCATATCTCCCAGCTCTCGTCTGCCTGGATCTTCAGCATATCAGCTCCATTTTTGATCGCAGCCCCTTTCTCCTCTCCCATCTTCAGGAAAAGCGTTTTTTCGGGATTATACACCATATCGAACAGGTAATGCCTTGGTGTTAATGCTTCGTAAGGGATAGGGGGAGCTTCGGTGACATTGGGATACATTCCCAACGGTGTGGTATTAACGATCAATGTATATTCCTGCATAATAGCAGGCGTAAGCTGTTCATAAGAATAATTATGCACGCCCGGTTTGCGGGATACATAGCGGTAAGCCAATCCCATTTTCTGCATAATGTATTGCACTGCTTTAGACACGCCACCAGTGCCCAGTATCAATGCTTTTTTATGATGAGGTTGCCATTGTTCCAGGAGTGAGCGTTCAAACCCGATCACATCTGTGTTATATCCTTTCAGCTTCCCATCCCGGATATCAATGCAATTGCAGGCCCTGATAGCTTTAACCAGTTCATTTTTCGAGTGCAAATAAGACAATACCTGTTCTTTGTAAGGAATGGTCACGTTCAACCCGCAGAGCTCGGGATGCTTCTCCAGCAACTGAGGCAGCTCTTCTATAGAGGAAACAGGGAATAATTCATATTGGTAATCTTTCAGTCCTTCCCGTTCAAATTTTTCCGTAAAATATCTTTTGGAAAAGGAATGTGACAACGGATAACCAATAAGACCATATAAACGCATCAGGAGCCTTTTTTATCGAGAAACAAATTGAATGTATCGCCCCTGAGGCCTATTCGCATCGCTTCCATGGCAATCACTTCAGAAGGTGCAATATTTCCCAGGTTCACATTGCAACCCAGCAGTTCGATAAAATATAGTTGTTGTGCTTTTTGCGGAGCTTCCCAGATAATCTTATCACCGGGAATTTGGGTAAGTATTTCCTGTACGAGGCCTTCCCTTACTTCACCACTGCCGCGGTAGATACCCACATTACCTGCTTCACGCGCTTCAGCGATCACATAAGTAGCGCCTGCATCCAGTTCCGCACGCATCAATTCGATCCATTTATAGGGAGGAATAATATGCGCTGCATCTTTACTTCCCACTTCGCTCAGCACCACGCCATGCTTTGTAAGCTTTTCGATATATCCGCATTTCTCAGCATGTGGAATGGTGATGGAACCATCACTCACTTCCATGTATTCAATACCAAAATCTTTACAAACTGCTATATAATCATCAAACTGGTTGCGGATCAGAAATGCCTCAAAGAGCGTGCCGCCAAAATAAACAGGAAGATCGTAAGAGCGGTAGAGTTCAAGCTTTTCCCTCAGGTTGGGTGTTACATAAGATGTTCCAAAGCCCAGTTTAATGATATCGATATGCGGATAAGAAACACTTAAAAAATTCTTTGCCTCCGTTAAGCTAAGCCCCTTATCCATCACCATTGTTATCCCTGCAGTACGTGGGCGTTGGTTGCGATCGGGCATCTGAGACAGGTTAAAATTCATTGTTATTCAGATTTGATTCATAGAATGCGGGCGGCATGGCCCGGGGAAAAAATCGGCGCAAAAATAAGGGAAGATAAAATAAAGAAGTTTACTATTTAAAAGTTTAAAGGTTTAAGACCTAATCTTAAACCTTTAAACTTTTAAATAGTAAACCTCATATTGTTTTATTCCGTTTGAACTTTGCGACAATATCCACAATCTGCTGGCTTTGCAGACTTGCAGGGTTCAGCTCAAAAAACTTTTTCAGCATTTTCGGCGCAAGGGTTAATGCTTTTTCCAGCAAAAGCACTGCTTCCTTGTTTTTGCCTGATGCAAGCAAGACCGCTGATTTGTAAAAAAAGAAAACAGGTTTGTCATTCGTCGATTTTAATGCGGCATTCACCTGGTCAAGCGCCTCATCCATCAGTTCTGCCTTATACAGGCAACGGATCAATGCTTCCCAGCCTGCCACATTTTTGGGCCTGATACGAACAGCATTGGAAAAGTGCTGAATGGCATCCCGGACCAGTCCCATTTCCATCTTGCATTCGCCCATCAGCAGAAAGTATTCAGGCTGGAGGCGCTGCAGTTTCATGGCTGTATCCAGCTGTTTCATACAACTCTCCCACTGTCCCTCGTTGAAATACGTGCAGGCTATTTTATAAAAGAGTTTGCTGTCTTCCTGGTTCAGGTGGGAAGCTTTGCGATAATAAAACCTGGCCTGTGCATAATTCCGCAAACGGTCATAACAATGACCGATGGCTTCATAGATCACCACTTCGGGTTTGGACAATTCCGTTACTTTTTCCAGTGCTTCAATCGCTTCCTTGTATTTGCGAAGGCGGATATAGGCGTCGCCCATATTACGGTAAGCGTAATCGAATTTTTCTTCGATAGTGATAGCATACTGATATGCATCGATCGCTTTTTCGTAGAGTTTCAATCCCTGGTAAGCTGCAGCGAGATTGAACCAGGCCAGTTCATTGTAAGGATGTTCATCAATGATCTGCTGATGAAGGCGGATGCTTTCTTCATTTCTCCCGGTAAAATCTGTCCAGAAACATATTTTATAAAGGGCTTCTTCATTGGTAGGTTCCTGCTCCAGTATCATTTTCAGGCAATCGAATACCTTGTCAAATTCTTCATAATCGTCGTACACATCGCCGAGTTCAAACAGCAATTCGATCTTTTCTTCACCTTCAAAAATATGCAGGGCTTCTTCGAGCAGGGCTACGGCTTTGGCTTGCTCATCAAGCGCCAGGAAAGCATCTGTTTTTAAAATATAGAGATTGATATCATTACTGTCCAAAAGGGTGGCATGGTCAAGTATGTCCAACGCTTCGCGGTAATGGCGGACAGTAAGCAATATGTCCGCTTTCCGGATCAGGAGGGCAGCCGAATAGGGATATTGCTCAATGGCCATATCAGCGGCCTCCTGGGCTTTAGGCAATTCTTCTCTTTCCTCGAAATAAGAGATTATTTTCTCAAACGATTCTTCCTCAATAAAGGAAGAAGAGCGGCCATTCCTTAGGTTTTCATACTGACGGAGCAATTCCCGCATCTGCTCCCGGTCTTCCTGATAAGGGTTCTCTTTCATATTTCAGGTGGGGTTTTAGGGATGTATAAAAACGAGGCAAGTAGAGCGTGGCAAGCCTATTGGCTATTATTATCAACAAGTTATCTTAAAAAAAACAATCCCCGCACCATTTTGTTTCCCCAGATGTGCATAAATGACAAAATATTTTTTTCGCAGAGCTGTAACAATTTCGTGTTTTAGCCGTTAAATAAGTACTAAAATTCTTGACGAACGGTTTGCAAAAAGTCCTTTTTTAGTGTTAAATTTGCGGTGAATTGAAAACTAACTCTTCCATATTAAAAGCTGCGAGCAGAAAATTGGGCCTGTCGTTATTACTGGCTGCCACTGCTGCTGTTGCATTTGCAACACTGGGAGATGGTAAGATCAATAAAGACAAACCCCGCAAATTGTTGCTTAACAACAAGGCTTCTTCTATCAAGCCGGGTTCCTTCTCCTTACAAACCGGTTACACTTTCCGTGGAAGCCAGGTGATCAACGAAGAAGAAACCAAATATATCAACCTGAACTCTACTGTGGTAACTTACCAGCAAGGCCACACCGTTTACACTCTTCCGGTCCGGAAGAAAGTAACCCTCAACCTGAACTCACAAAAGAACCAGGTTCCGAGCGCTACAGTTAACATCAATTTCTAATTCCCTTTCATTCCTACTAACCGCGCCCTCTTGCCGGAGTTTCCTTCTATCTCAATTCAACTCTATTTCCCACTTCCTCCAATCAGACTCCATTCGCGTAATTCGCCCTCATTCGCATAATTCGTACTATAAGCCGGCCTTACTCTCCTCATACGTCATCACCCTATACCCCGATTTCGGTGTATCAAACTTAGCCGCAGGCACCAGGTTAAAATTGATGCTGGAAACCGTATAAGTCACTTTCTGCTTACCTAAATTAGCTTCGTATTGCATTGCCAGGCCCGGAAGCGCACGGTTCAGGTATTGGAAGTCTTTATTTACCGGCATCAGGTCCTTGGTAAAATAAACCGTAAAACTGCTGCCATCGGCCAGTTTACCGGTCGCTTTCTGACAGTTATAACCCGCAATGGTCTTAAACTCGTTCTCGTAGGCAAAATCCACCCCTTCATATTTCTTGTTCGACTCTTTCCAGTCGGCCGGGCTCAGGTTGATCATATATTTCTGCTCACCATATTCCTTTAAAATGGTCACATTACCGGTTTTTCCATCAATAATGGTCGACTGAGTGCCCAGGGAACTGATCATCTCAGAACGGCTGGAATTGCCTTTAAGATATATAACGCTGACAGCCCCATCCAGCAGATCGGCTGCTTTAGGAGTAGTATTGTTGGTGTTAATGACGATATCATAGGTGATAGTCGCTTCTGTCAGCTTCCGTTGAGCCTGAACAGTTCCGGCTGAAAGCAGGGAAAAAAGCACTACAGCGATAAAGTAAATTCTTTTCATATTGATACCGTGTTAGTTGGTAGATAGACGCTCCAAAATAGCTAATAAGTTGCGACGGATAAAAGTTAAAATTAAAAAGCCGAAAGTCAAAGCCACCAGGACTTTGTTTGATTTAGTTTGGAGATTTTCTCAATCGTTTAAAATCAATGCGTAAATATCCTTAGCTTTTAAACGCTCCAACGTTCAACTGAGCCATTACGGAGATTTTGGCTTCAGCCTAAAAAACACTGGCCGCTGAACGATGACTGTTAGCCGGAGGATTTTGTAACGCCTGCTTCCTGATCGGTTAACGGTCATTGGTCAACGGCCAATGATGAATTAAGCAACTAATAACTTATTTATTCCTGCCCTTCTGCTGCATTTCTTTCATCTTCTTCTGCTGTTCCTGCATTTGCTCCATCCGCTCCTGCCATTTCGATTTTGATTTAGGCTTTTTGCGGTTTTCTGCTATTTGAGCAAGGATCTTATTGTGATCGATGATATAGTTCTGTATCACAAACTGCAATATCAGGGTAATAACGTTGGATACAGTATAGTACCATGTCAACGCTGAAGGCAGCCTGTTGAAGATGAACAGCAGGAATACAGGGAAGATATAAGGCATATACTTCAACACGGGATTGCTTTGGTCAGGCGACATGCTCATGCTGTAAAGCGAAATAAGCAAGCTGGTGATCACGGCTGTGATCGTAAACAAACTCAGGTGGTTGCCCAGTAAAGGGATGTTCACGCCAAACTTGATAAAGTCATCAAAAGCGGAGAGATCTTTCGCCCAGAGAAAATCAGCTCCTCTAAGGTCTACGCTTGAGCTAAAGAAACTATACAGGGAGAAGAAGATCGGGATCTGCAGCAAAGCAGGGATACATCCTCCGAGAGGATTTACGCCGGCTTCACGGAAGAGTTTCATTTGCTCCATGCTCATAGCTTGCTGGTCTGCACCATGCTTCTCTTTCAACGCTGCAATTTCAGGGCGGAGTGCTTTCATTTTCGCACCGCTCAAATAGCTCTTATAGGAAAGTGGTGAGATCAGCAAACGGATGATCAGCGTCAGCAAGGCGATCACTAACCCATAGCTGCTCACAAAGCTTTTCAGGAAGTCCCAAACCGGTATGATCACGTAGCGGTTCAGCGGGCGAACAAATGCATAAGGGCCCTGACCCAGGTTTACCAATTTCTCCAGTTTCAGATCTGCTTTTTTCAGGATCTTGAAATCAGAAGGGCCATAGAAAATACTGAACCCTACTTTAGCATTGTCTCCTGCAGGCACAGCCAGTTGCATGTTGGACACTGCTTCCACTACCATTCTTTTATCATCAGGAGGAATATTCCAGTTCATTTTACCGCCGGTAAAATCTGATTTGGCGATCAGGAAAGTATTGAAGAAACGCTGGCGTACACCGATCCATTTTACTTTTTTATCAAAGTTCACATTGCTGGTGCGGCCGATGGTATGGTAGTCAAATTCCCCGTCTTCCATATAACCTACCTGCGTGTTCTGCTTTTCAAAACTGATATCCGATTCCTGCTGGTCTGCGGCATAGCTCCAGGTAAGGTTCATGGTGTTCTGAGAAAGCAGGTGATTGGCGCCTTTCAGGTCCACATCAAAATCGATCATATACTGATCAGGCCTGATAGTAAACTGGTGGGTGATGGATGCTGCATTCGCACTGTCGGCTGATCCCCGGGTAAAGGAATAGGTGGTGCTGCCATCCGCATTCTTCGCTGAATCTATTTTGGAGAAGTACAGATCTGAAGTCTCTGTGCTGCTGCTGCCGGTATTCACCCGGTAACTGATCTGGTCAAATGCAGTATTGGCCAGTTTTACATGGCCACTGTCCATATTCTTGAACTTTTTCAGTTCAACCCATTTAGGCTGGCCACCCTTGGTAGTAAAAGCTATTTTAAAGAGATTATTCTCTGCGTAAATCACCTCTTCTTTTGAATTGGCCGTATCATTGAAAATACCGCTGGCCGTAATCCTTCTCATAGAATCGGCTCTTACTGAGTCCATTTTTTGGATCAGCGGATCAGGTTTGGGCTTATTGGCGTTGGCAATGGAATCCAATCTGGCTTTTTCCTGCCGGTAAGCGGACTGTTCTTTATTGGTATAAAAAAAGTAACCGAAAAAAAGCACCGCCAATACTACAAAGCCAATGACGGTATTACGATCAAACTTCATCAGGGGGTAAAATTTAAAGACGGCAAAGATAGGAGTTCTGCCCGAGTATGGAGCCAGTTTGGCACTGGAGTCGTTAGCCGGGATCCAGGAACCGGTCAATAGCAGGGAAATGGCGGTAAAATACGCTGAGAGTCAGAAAATCAGAGAAAAAATCGAGAGGATCACATGATCGCTTTTAAGGTTATCTACCGAAAATCCATAACACATATTTCTGTAGTATTTCTCCGCAATGATCAATAATACTTTTCTGTTGTCACCCCGGCCCTGGTTTCGTGAGATAACAAATATAATACACTAAGAGCCGGGTTCTCCTCAACGTTGAAGAGAACCCGGCTCTTATATACATTAAATTAGAATGAGTCCTGAATCAGGGCCGGGGTGACAATGGAAAAGGAACTACTGTTCCGTAGAAATTCGGTCAATGGCCAACGATCAATCGATCAGATCACTTCACTTTGCAGCAGTGGATTCTTGACATTTGCCTGCTTCTCAGCATATTCTTTCGCAGCCTTGATAAAATGAACAAAAATAGGCTGAGGATTTTCTACTGTACTCTTCAATTCAGGGTGATATTGTACACCAATAAAGAAAGGATGGCTGGGCAATTCCACGATCTCCACCAGCCCTGTACCAGGGTTTTTGCCGCTCGCAACCATACCCGCTTTTTCAAAACGCTCGAGATAAGAATTGTTGAATTCCCAACGGTGGCGGTGACGCTCGCTTACGCTGGTCTTACCATAGATGGTATAGGCCAGTGTGCCTTCTTTGACATCGCAGGGGTAAGCGCCCAATCGCATTGTGCCTCCTTTGGCCGTGATCTCTTTTTGCTCTTCCATCAGATCTATTACAGGCTCTTTGGTTTGTGGGTCCATTTCTGTTGAATGGGCATCTTTCAGCCCCAGTACATTCCTGGCGTATTCGATCACAGCCATTTGCATACCAAGACAAATTCCGAAGAAAGGCAGATTTTTCTCTCTTGCATATTTAACGGCAATGATCTTTCCTTCCACACCGCGCATTCCAAAACCCGGAGCTACAAGCAAGCCGTCCAATCCGCCCAGTTTCTCTTTCACGTTGGTTTCAGTGATGTATTCACTATGCACGTTCACGATCTGCACTTCGCTTTCATTAATGGCGCCGGCATGTACAAACGCTTCCAGGATTGATTTATAAGCATCCTGCAATTCGAGGTATTTACCGATCAGCCCGATAGTTACTTTGCTCTTGGGATATTTCAGTTTATCGAGGAATTCTTTCCATTTCACCAGTTCAGGTTCATGAGCAGGTGTGATATTGAATTTTTTCAAACAGATCACATCCAGCTTTTCCCGCATCATGATCAGGGGAACCTCATAAATAGTTGCGGCATCTGCCGCTTCTATCACAGCTTCCGGCTTCACATTACAGAAAAGGGCGATCTTCCGGCGAAGCTCAGGAGTAAGCGACCTTTCTGTTCTGCATACGATAATATCGGGATGTACGCCTTCCTGGCTCAGCATACGCACACTGTGCTGGGTCGGCTTGGTCTTTAATTCTTTTGCAGCTTTCAGGTAAGGGATCAGTGTGAGATGGATCACTACCGTATCTTCTTCCGGCAGTTCCCATTGCAACTGGCGCACAGCTTCTACAAACGGAAGGCTTTCGATATCGCCCACTGTGCCGCCTATTTCAGTGATCACCACATCATATTTATCACCCTGGCCAAGCACCATCATGCGGCGTTTGATCTCATCAGTAATATGCGGTACTACCTGTACCGTTTTTCCCAGGTAGGCTCCTTCCCTTTCTTTATTGATTACGGTCTGGTAAATGCGACCGGTGGTTACGTTATTGGCCTGAGAAGTAAAAATGTTCAGAAAGCGCTCATAGTGACCCAGGTCGAGGTCAGTTTCAGCACCGTCTTCGGTCACATAGCATTCTCCATGTTCATAGGGATTGAGTGTGCCCGGGTCCACATTGATATAAGGGTCGAATTTTTGAATAGTGACCCGCAAGCCCCTGGCCTGTAAAAGCTTAGCCAATGAAGCCGCTATAATACCCTTACCTAATGACGATGTAACACCTCCTGTAACAAAAATATATTTAGCCATAAATGGTCATTTTTTTCTACTTTTTTTACAAAAAAAGAGGCCAATAACAGCTTGCCTAAACATTACTGTTTATTTTACTATGAGAACCGATTTAAATAAAACTTATTGAAATTTGTCCCGCCCCATTTGACCATCGGAAAGAGATAATGCAAGAAAATTTCCGGGAGGTCATGCAAAGCTAAGCCAATTTTTTGGGGTCTGAAAATCTTACTTTTTTTTGTGGAAAAACTGAAGCTTTAGGAGTTGACCAGGCGGTTAAAAAGTTCAATCCGGAAGATGCCCTGCTATTTAAATTCAATAATTTAAAGTCAGTACAGCTTCCTGATTAAACCCAGCAACGTTTAGACCTTTAAACCTGACCATCAGCATATACCGCTATCATTGCAAACGCCCTATCCATTATCTTTATCAAAAATAAATTATGGGCAAGCGTATCGCCATCATTGGCGGAGGGAATCTGGGTGTAGCCATTGCTGAAGGGTTGCTGAACAGCAGTTTCAGTAAAGCCAGCGAACTGATCGTTACCAAACGCAATATCTCCACATTAAAATCACTAAAAGAAAAAGGCGTCCAGGTAATGGATGATAATCCTGCTGCCGTCAGCAAAAGTGAGATCATTATCCTTGCAGTTAAACCCTTCCAGGTATCAGAAGTATTGAACTCAGTAAAAAAAGAACTGAACGGAAATAAAATACTGATCTCCGTTGTAACCGGCGTATTGATCAGCGATATGGAAGGATTGATCAAGAAAAAAATGGCTTATTTCAGAGCCATGCCCAATACCGCCATCGCCATCCAGGAAAGTATGACCTGCATCTGCAGCAAGGATGCCGACACTGCTACCATTAAATATGTAAATGAACTGTTCAGTACGCTTGGCAAAGTGGTCACCATTGATGAAAAGCTGATGGAAGCGGCAACTATTCTTGGCGCCTGCGGCACGGCTTATGCCATGCGTTATATCCGGGCCAATATCCAGGGCGGTATTGAAATAGGTTTCGATGCAACAACAGCTTCGCTTATTGCTGCCCAAACCGTTAAAGGCGCTGCCGAATTATTATTGCAAAAAGGTTCTCACCCCGAACAGGAAATTGATAAGGTAACCACTCCCAAGGGATGCACTATCGCCGGCCTGAATGAAATGGAACATCAGGGATTCAGTTCTTCACTGATAAGAGGGGTTGTGGCGAGTTATAAGAAGATTGCGAAGGATTGATTTGCGTTGGCCGAAAGCCTTTGCCATTGTCACCCCGGCCCTGGTTTAGTGAGATAAGAGGTATAGTACACTAAGAGCCGGGGGCTCCCCAACGTTGAGGAGAGACCCCGGCTCTTATATTCTTTCAACCAGAACCTGTTCTGAACCAGGGACGGGGTGACAATGACAAAGGAACTACTGTCCCGTAGAAATTCGGTCAACGCCTAAATAGAACTAAGTGCAGAGCCCGCATCTTCTTTTGCCAGGTAGTTTTCAATCGCTGTGTCATATTGTTCTTTCCACCAATCGATCGTTCCCCAGAACTCACCATCCACTGCTACTTCCCCGCTGCTTACCACACCGATCTTTTCAAAAGGAACTTTCAGCGATGCTTCAAACTGTTTCACATTTTCCAGTGCCACGCTTACCGCTACACGGCTTTGCCCTTCACCAAAAAGGAATGCATCTTTTCTTATGCCACCTTTGCTTAACACGGAGAATCCAAGCCCGCGGTTGAAGCCGCTCTCACTGAGTGTTACAAACAATCCGCCTTCACTGATATCATGAACGGAACGCACCAGTTTTTTTGCAATCAAAGAAGCCAGTTGCTGCTGTAATGCATATTCCTCTTCCAGTTCAAAATGCGGGGCAGGTGAATATTTTACTTCCTGTATGCGATGCAGGTATTCAGATGAATTGATATCGTTGGTGATATTGCCGATCAGGTAAATGATATCGCCTTCTTCCTTGAAGTCGAGCGTCATTTTTTCACGGATATCTTCCAGCAACCCCACCATACCGATTGTGGGGGTTGGATTAACAGGACCATCAGGGTTCTGGTTATAGAAACTCACGTTACCTCCTGTAACCGGGGTATCGAAACGGCGGCAGGCGTCGCCCATTCCTTTAATAGCGTGCACAAATTGATAATACACTTCCGGATCATAAGGATTACCAAAGTTCAGGCAATTGGTAACGCCTAATGGCTGTCCTCCGCTGCAAACAATATTGCGGGCTGCTTCGCTCACTGCAATCATCGCGCCTTTATAAGGGTCAGCAAATACATAACGGCTATTGCAGTCGGTTGTAACAGCAAGCCCTTTTGTTGTTCCTTTCACTGCTACTACTGCTGCGTCGGTAGGCGTGTTGGTAGAAGTATTAACAGTGCCCACCATGCTATCGTATTGCGTGTATATCCAGCGTTTGGAAGCGATGGAAGGCAGAGTGATGATCTTTTCCGCTACTGCTCTCAGATCTTCCGGCACCCGAACACTGTCTGCCCTGAACTTTTTTATTTCATTCAAATATTTTGGTTCACGGTATTCCCTGTCATATTGCGGAGCACCACCACCGAGCACGAGTTCCTCAGCAGGCAGGGATGCTTCCAGTTCTCCATTCATATAAAACTCCAGGATGCCATCTTCTGTTACTTCACCGATCACTGAGCAGGGCAGGTCCCATTTTTCAAACACTTTTTGTACTTCCTGTTCCTTTCCTTTCTGCGCCACCAGCAGCATTCTCTCCTGGCTTTCGCTCAGCAGCAGTTCCCATGTTTTCATCTGGCTCTGGCGTGTCGGCACTTTATCCAGGTCAATCCTCATTCCCACTCCGCCTTTGGCACTCATTTCAGCAGTGGAGCAGATGATACCTGCAGCTCCCATGTCCTGCATGCCTACAACAGCACCAGTCTGGATCACTTCCAGGCAGGCTTCCAGCAATTTCTTTTCCTGGAATGGATCACCTACCTGCACGGCAGGCAGGTCCTGTGCGCTTTCCGCAGTAATATCTGCTGAAGCAAAAGATGCTCCGCCGATCCCATCTTTACCGGTTGCGCTGCCAACAAACATCACCGGGTTCCCTTTACCAAGAGCGGTAGCAGAAACTGTTTCTCCTGCTTTTACGATGCCAACGCTCATGGCATTTACAAGAGGATTGGTATGGTAGCATTCATCAAAATATATTTCACCGCCAACAGTAGGCACGCCAAAGCAGTTGCCATAATGGCCAATGCCATGTACCACGCCGGATAAAAGGTGTTGTGTTTTATCTTCTTCAAGATTGCCAAAACGTAATGAATTAAGCGAAGCGATAGGACGGGCGCCCATGGTAAAAATATCCCGATGAATTCCTCCCACCCCGGTAGCTGCGCCCTGGAATGGTTCAATCGCAGAAGGGTGGTTATGCGATTCGATCTTGAACACCACGCCAAGACCATCGCCGATATCCATGAGCCCGGCATTTTCCTCCCCTGCCTTTACCAGCATTCTTCCGCCTTCACGGGGAAGGGTTTTAAGCCATTTAATGGAATTCTTATAACTGCAGTGTTCGCTCCACATGCCACTGAAAGCGCAGAGCTCATTGAAGTTAGGGGTGCGACCCAATTTTTTTTTGATCAGTTCAAACTCTTCTTCTGTAAGCCTGAGTTGCTGTGCCGTCTTTGCTGTTATTTCCATGTAAAGGGGTTGATTGGAGAAGCCGCAAAATTAAGGAAAGAGTGGTAGTAAATGTCTATTTTGTGCAACAAAACAACTGCTGTTGGAGTACCTTCTCTTTGTTGTCTATCTCGTCATATTTGCCTGGCTGGTTACCCGGACCCGTTTTTTTGATCGTGCCGGCCTGAATAAGGACCAATTGATCATTCTTTTCCTGGTGAAAGTGATTGCAGGCATCTTTTACGGCTGGATCGGTATTTATTATGGCAGTTATGCAAAAATGGTAGATACCTGGTCGTATCATTATCAATCCATTGAAGAGCTGAAATTGCTGACCACCAATCCTCACGAATATTTCAGCAGCCTTCTTCCTGCAGCCAGGTCGGGTGAAGGTTTGGGCGAATTCTTTGGTTCCTCCAACTCCTACTGGAATGATCTGAAATCAATGATCTTCATCAAGGTATTGTCCATCTTCGATATTTTCAGCATGGGGAACTATTACGTGAATGTGATCTTTTACTCTTACATCACTTTATTTGGCCCCATTGCATTGTACAGGGTAATGAAAGAAGTGTTCCCGCAGGAAAAGATCATCGTCCTGATCGCTATATTTTTTGTGCCTTCTTTCTTATACTGGGCATCCGGCGTTCATAAAGAAGGACTACTCTTTCTTGGCCTTTGCCTCATTATGTATCATGTATACTTTGCTTTGCAGGAAAAAAAATGGCCATTGAAAAGATGGCTGGGCATTTTACTGGGAATATTCTTATTCCTGCTGTTGCGGAATTTCCTGCTCGTGCTGATCGCCCCTGCAATCATTGCCTGGTTGTTGGCCAGCCGCTGGCCCCGTCATCAACTGGCTTGCTTCGGTGTAGTATACAGCATAGCAGGCATTTTGTTTTTTTGCCTGCGATATATTTTCCCAAAATTGGATTTTCCGCAAGCAGTAGTTGATAAGCAACAGGCTTTCCTGACACTTGCCGGCAATAGCAGCATCCCTATCAGTGAACTAAAGCCCGATGTATTCAGCTTCCTGATCAATGCGCCGCAAGCCATTACACTCTCTACTTTCCGCCCCTACCCGAGCGATATTCATCATTTATTTTCTATGGCAGCAGCAGTAGAGGTATTATTACTGATATTGCTGTTCCTTGGCTTTCTTATTTGGCACAAAAAGGGTGTCATAAAAGACCCGAAGCTGGTCTATTTCTGCATTTTCTTTGCCTTGTCTCTTTTATTAACTATTGGATTCAGTGTGAACAACCTGGGAGCTATTGTTCGATACAGAAGCATTGCTTTGCCATTAGTGGTACCGATCATAGCAGCCGGAATTGACTGGAAAAGGCTACCCATACCCTCA
The DNA here is from genome assembly GCA_001898405.1 of Sphingobacteriales bacterium 44-61. GTDB lineage: Bacteria > Bacteroidota > Bacteroidia > Chitinophagales > Chitinophagaceae > Terrimonas_A. Next base: position 237,666 of record MKTW01000010.1, on the reverse strand, counting down.
TTTTATAATATTACAAAAATAAATAATCAAAATAAATATTGATTAAAACGTAAAATTGATGGCATATACACCATGATTTTTTAGATTTTTCCACATTTTCAGCCCAAAAACTCAGATTAGCCAAAAAAAATTGGTATAAATCTTCTAATTTCTTTGCTTTGCTTAAAACTAGAAAATTTATGTCCCTTCGTTTTAATGCAATCTCCAAGCTGAACGCTTCCCCGGCAACTGAGGTAGAGGGCTCTAAAAAAATCACTGCCATTTTTGGCAGTAACGTATTTACCCTGAAAACTGCCCGTGAATTTTTAAGTGATGAAGCTTATAAAAGCCTGATCGGCTCTATTAAAGCCAGCCAGAAAATTGACCGGGCTGTAGCCAATCAAATCGCCACCGGTATCCGTGCCTGGGCTGAAAGTAAAGGTGTTACTCATTTTACACACTGGTTTCAGCCGCTTACCGGTACTACTGCTGAAAAACATGATTCTTTCTTTACACTTAAGAGCGACGGCACTCCCATCGAGCAATTTGAAGGAGATTCTTTAATACAACAGGAACCTGATGCTTCTTCTTTCCCCAGTGGTGGCTTGCGCGCTACTTTCGAAGCACGCGGTTACACAGCCTGGGACCCTTCTTCTCCTGCATTCATTATGGAGATCGGGGAAGGCAAAACTCTTTGCATTCCTACTGCATTCGTTTCTTACACCGGCGAATCGCTTGACTATAAAGCCCCCTTGCTGAAAGCTGTTGAGTCGCTGAACAAAGCGGCTGTTGACGTTTGTAATTATTTCGATAAAAATGTTTCCAAAGTATCTGCCACACTCGGATGGGAGCAGGAATATTTCATTATCGATGAAGCAATGTTCAATGCACGCCCTGACCTGGTAATGTGCGGACGCACTGTTTTCGGACACAACTCTGCCAAGAACCAGCAACTGGAAGACCATTACTTTGGTTCCATTCCTGAAAGAGTGTATGCGTTCATGAGGGATTACGAAAACGAATGTTATAAACTCGGTATTCCTCTGCGCACCCGCCATAATGAAGTGGCTCCCGCTCAATTTGAATGCGCTCCCATATTTGAAGAGATCAACCTTGCTGTTGACCACAATACATTGCTGATGGATATTATGTCGAGAGTAGCCCTCCGTCATAAACTCCGCGTGCTGTTTCATGAAAAACCATTTGCCGGTATCAATGGAAGCGGTAAACACAACAACTGGAGCATGGCCACCGATACCGGTGTAAACCTGCTGGCTCCCGGTAAAACGCCCAAGACCAACCTGATGTTCCTGACATTTTTCGTAAACACCATCAAAGCGGTGCACGATTATGCAGACCTCATGAGAGCGTCTATAGCTTCAGCTCCCAACGATCACCGCCTGGGTGCCAACGAAGCTCCACCTGCTATCATTTCCGTATTCATCGGTCAATACCTCACTAAAGTGTTGCAGGACGTTAAGGAAAGAGTAGGAGATAAATTTGACGAGCAGGACGAAAGCATGCTGAAGATCGATATTCACAAAAGCATTCCTGAACTGCTGATGGATAATACCGACCGCAACAGGACTTCTCCATTTGCATTTACCGGTAATAAATTCGAGTTCCGCGCTGTAGGTTCTTCTGCCAACTGTGCCAACCCCATGACTGTTCTCAATACCGTAATGGCTGAAACACTGAAGAAATTCAAGAAAGACGTAGATGCCCTTATTGAAAAAGGAGAAAAGAAAGAGATCGCTATCATGCATGTGATCCGCGAATATATCGTTGCCAGCGAAAAAGTATTGTTTGAAGGCGATGGCTATAGCGAATCATGGGAAAAAGAAGCAGAGAAAAGAGGTCTGCCCAATGTTAAAACCACTCCGCTTGCATTGGATGCAATGGTTACAGAAAAAGCCAAGCACCTGTTTGAAAGCAATAATATCTATTCGCATTCAGAACTGGAAGCACGCCACGAGATCGAACTGGAAAAATATATCAAGAAAGTACAGATCGAAGGACGCATTATGGGCGAACTGGCCACCAGCCATGTTCTTCCCCCTGCTATCCGCTATCAGAACCTGCTGGCTAAAAATATCAATGGCCTGAAAGCAGTAGGTTTGCCTGAATCAGCTTACAGCAACCAGAAACAAATACTGGACAAGATCTCCGAGCATATCAACAAAGCCAGCGACCTGGTCGAAAAAATGATTGAAGCAAGAAAGATCTGCAATGCAATACAAGACACCCGCACGAAAGCTATCGCTTACCAAAGCCAGGTAAAAGATACTTTCTTTGATCAGATACGCTATCATGTAGACAAACTCGAACTGCTGGTAGATGATAAGGAATGGTATTTGCCGAAGTACAGAGAAATGCTGTTCCTGAGATAAGTTTTAGCACACACGAGAGAACACGAGCCTCCTGGATTTTTTCCGGGAGGCTTTTTCTTTAGTGGGGAATTCTTGCCGCCTTACCGGTAAGGCGGCAAGACGGGAAGGGATTCTGGTTAATTGAAATTTGCCTTCATTACCCGTAATACGTTCCCTCCTAATATTCTTTTTATTGATTTTTTGGAATAACCGCGGCGGACCAGTTCAGCAGTGATCTTGGGATAGGTGGTCACATCATCCAGGCCTACCGGTAATGAGCTTACTCCATCAAAGTCGGAGCCGAGGCCTACATAGCTATCGCCAACCAGCTTTACGATATAGTCGATATGATCTACAACGTCAGCTATGGAAGGGCGCAGTTTTTCCATTTCAGTTCGATAATATTCCCGCCATTGCCTGCGCATCTGTGCTGAATCTTTTGTTATTGCAAACAGTGAGTCCTGGATGCGCTTGCGTTCATTTCCATCAATTTGTTCCTGGCGTTGAGCATAGGCTTTACTGATAAAACCTGAATAGAAATTAATGCAGATCACTCCCTTATTCCTTGCCACGGCTTTTATCTGGTCGTCTTTCAGATTGCGGAATACGGGGCAAAGCGCCCAGACTGAACTGTGTGAAGCCAGTACAGGTTTGGTAGTAGTGGCGATAGCGTCATAAAATGTTTGTTCGCCTACATGAGAAACATCGACCATTACTCCAAGTTCATTCAGCTTTCTTACTACCTGTTTACCAAATTCGGTCAATCCTTTTTGCTTGAGATCACCCGGATGTTCTGTTTCATCCATGGCGCTGCTGGCCCAGGAAGTGCTGTTGTTCCAGGTTAGTGTGAGATACCGCATGCCACGGAGATATAGTGCGTTCAGGTTAGCCAGATCATTTTCGATCATGTGCCCACCTTCCACACCCATAAGACAGGCAAGTTTGTTTTTCTTTACCGCTCTCTTTACGCTTCTGTAGGAAGTGATCTCCGCCATGCGATTGTAATTACGAAGTATCAGCCGCTTCAGGGAATCTATTTCTTCATTGGCATCAAGGTAGAAAGATTTGCCACGGGGCTTTTCACCGGTCCAGATGGAGAAGAACTGAACATCCAATCCACCTTCTTTCCAGCGGTCGAGATCGCTTTGACCTTGCGTTTGCCGATGTGAAATATCAATGCCTTTGAGTGTAAGGGAACTGAGCACGTCGTTGTGGGTATCAACAACAATAGCTTTCCGATGAATGGTTTTCGCTGATTGAGCTGCGGAAATAAAAGATACAAACAGGAGTAGTGGGACCAACGCTTTTTTCATTGGCAGTTTAGTTTACTCTCCTAAAGATCGGGAAGAAAATGAAAAATGCCTATAAGAGTTTTTTTCTTTGTGTTCTTTGTCGTCTTTGTGGGATATTATTCCCACAAAGAGACATTAAACCAAAAGCTGTGGGCAAAAAAAATCCCGGCTTTTGCCGGGACTGAATTTTATTTGAGGTGAAATGACTCCAGGAATTTGGTATTAAAATCACCGCTTCTGAACCTTTCATCCTGCATCAGTTGAAGATGGAAAGGAATGGTTGTTTTCACTCCTTCGATCACGTATTCGCTGAGTGCGCGGTACATGGTATCGATTGCTTCATTGCGGGTGCGTGCCACCGTGATCAGTTTGCCGATCATGGAATCATAGTACGGCGGGATCACATAGCCTGCATACACATGGCTGTCAACCCTCACTCCATGGCCACCTGGTTGATGCAGCGTGGTGATACGGCCGGGTGAAGGGCGAAAATCATTATAGGGATCTTCTGCATTGATACGGCATTCGATGGAATACATCTGGGGAATATAGTCTTCTCCGGAAATGCGTTCGCCCATGGCAATTTTGATCTGTTCCTTGATCAGGTCGAAGTTGATCACTTCTTCTGTTACGCAATGCTCTACCTGGATACGGGTATTCATTTCCATGAAATAGAAATTCCGGTGTTTATCAACCAGGAACTCTATCGTGCCCACGCTTTCATAATTGATAGCGCCAGCAGCTTTCTTGGCTGCTTCTCCCATCCTGGCGCGAAGTTCATCTGTCATAAATGGAGAAGGCGATTCTTCTACCAGTTTCTGGTGCCTGCGCTGGATAGAACAGTCCCTTTCACTGAGATGGCATACATTGCCGTATTGGTCTCCGGCTACCTGTATTTCAATGTGGCGGGGTTCCTCCACAAATTTTTCCATGTAGATACCGTCATTCTTGAAAGCAGCTGCTGCTTCAGCTTTGGCTGTATCGTATGCTTTTTCCATATCACTCTCCTGCCATACAATGCGCATGCCTTTACCACCACCACCTGCAGTAGCTTTGAGAATAACAGGATAGCCCATATTACGGGCAAGACCTTTGGCCTCATCAAGGCTCTGCAATAAACCTTCACCACCGGGCACCACAGGCACACCGGCTTTGATCATGGTTTCTTTTGCAGTGATCTTATCCCCCATTCCATTGATCATCTCAGCTGTTGGGCCGATGAATTTGATACCATGGTCGTTACAGATCCGGGCAAACTTGGCATTCTCAGCCAGGAAGCCGTAACCGGGATGCACAGCGTCGGCATTAGTGATCTCCACTGCTGCCATAATATGTGCAATATTGAGATAGGAATCGCTGCTTTGAGGTTTGCCGATACAAACGGCTTCGTCTGCAAATTTTACATGCAGGCTATCACGATCGGCTGTAGAATAAACAGCTACCGTTTTAATGCCCATTTCCCGGCAGGTCCTGATTACACGGAGTGCAATCTCACCACGGTTTGCGATCAGTATTTTTTTAAACACGAATAGTCAATTAAGATTAAAAAATCACAGCCCCACATCATTTAAGGTTTGAAGGCTTAAAAGTTTAATGGACCAGCCTTAAACTTTTAAACTATTAAACACTTTAAACCTTGGTCATTATGGTTCTACAAGGAACAAAGGTTGATCGTATTCCACCGGTGAAGCATCTTCTACCAATACTTTTACGATCTTACCACTGATCTCGCTTTCGATCTCATTGAAAAGCTTCATGGCTTCGATGATGCAAACCACTTTACCCGGAGCTACTTCATCGCCCACTTCAACGAAGTTGGGTTTGTCGGGCGACGACTTGCGATAGAAAGTACCGATCATCGGGCTCTTGATAGTAATAAGGTTGGAAGGAGTGGCCGCTTCAGGAGCTTTTGCTTTTTCAGCAGCCTGGGCTACCGGCTGGCCGGCAACAGGCGGTGGAGGAGCGGAATAAACCGGGGCAGCGGAAACAGCCTGGACAACCTGTGTCACCTGCTCTTCTTTTTGCTTGATGGTAATCCGGAAGTCCTTTTGCTCGATCGTCAGCTCTCCGATATTTGATTTGTTGATCATCTTGACCAACTCCTGGATCTGTTTAAAGTCCATGTTTTTCAATTTAACAGGTATTTTATTTTTCTAAACAGATCATAGCATTTACCCTTTAATAGTGAAAATGTTATGATCCACGACTTTGTTAATATTTACTTAATCAAAAGGACGGCTAAGATAGGGAAATCAATTTCAGCAAATCAAGTATTTTTTCCCGTTTTCAGCCCAAAATCAGGTAAAATCTATGAAAAAAGGCCTGAAATCGAGTAATTCCAGGCCTTTTTTTATAAAGTTCCTTTTATTCTTTCACCCTTTCCACGTACTCACCGGTCTTGGTGTTGACGCGGATCAGTTCGCCTTCATTTACAAAGAGAGGCACACTTACTGTAGCGCCGGTCTCAACAGTGGCAGGCTTCAGCGTACGGGTGGCTGTGTCGCCTCTAAGGCCTGGTTCTGTGTAAGTTACCAGCATTACGATCTTATCGGGCAGCTCCACGCTCATCGGCTGTTCTGTTTCTGTATTGATCAATACAGAAACTTCCTGGCCATCCTTTAAGAACTGAGGGGCATCAACAAGGTTTTCCTGGAGAGCGATCTGTTCGAAAGTTTCGTTGTCCATGAAATTATACCCTGTATCATCTTTGTAAAGAAACTGGTAAGCCCTTTTCTCTACGCGCACAGGATAGATGTTATCGCCTGAGTTCCAGGTTTTTTCAATAGAGCGGTTATTATCCACCCCTTTCAGTTTTGCCCACACTTTAGCCGCCGCACGGGCCGTTTTGTTTTCACCAAATTCAACAACGGAGTAAAGACTGCCATCCAACTTGATGATCATACCACGGCTGATATCTGAAGTATTTGCCATAAAAAATCTTTTTTGAGGCGGCAAAGATAGGGGTTGGCCTCCGTAAACCAAAGAGGGAGCCGGCTGGAAAGATATATTCAATTTTGGCCAGGACAGTGGCTGTAAAAGAAAGTATTAATCGAGTTGAGTATTTCAGCAACCCGTATCAGAAGATAAAGACATGAATGGCATAAACTGATAAGTGAAATTACGTACGGCAGCAGGTTTTGCTTTTGGCGCTGGCTCCTGTTCGAGAAATTTTCCATACTTCTTTTCAAATGCTGCTTTCTGTGCAGGATCGTTCAGATCATAGGTCTCCTTTTTATCTTTCTTATCGATCAGGATAACCTGGTTATTGCTAATGGTCATGCTCTTTACACCAGCCGGCATCTGAATAACAGGTGGTGTTGGCGGCACAGGAGGAGTTGCAGGTGCAGCTTCCGTCATGGCAGGTGCCGGGGGCACAGGTATTTCCGCTGAAGGAGCAACAGGAGGCGCAGCCGGGGCCCCGGCAGGAGCAATGACAGGAACCGGTGGAACAGGCGGAGGTGGAGGAGGCAATTCACCATAAAGTTCTTCATAATGCTCCGGGTCCTTATTCCAATCTGTCATTAATATCTTCTTTACTACTTTATTGTCTTTATCTTTTATTATGATCGTGCAATTCCCGTTATTATCATGCACATTTACCTGATAACCTTTTTCATTTACAGGTATCGTATCAAGGGGATCGCTAATCTGCATAATAGAAATGGCTTCAGCATTCTCCGGGGCAGAAACCGTTGAGGGTGCAGGTAAGGCAGAAGCTTGTGCCCGGCTGGCTTCTGGCAAACGGGCATCCTGTGTAATGTTCTTTTGACGGAAAGCAAGCAGCAGCGCAGCAACTGCAGGTAATAACAACAGCAGGCGAAATAACTGCCGCTTCGAGGTTTGAATTTTGTTCATCATGGCTATACGTTTTTTTAATGAAGAAAAATTAAACTGATTGGCTATACTAAAATGATTGTTACCGATAACTTTTAACAGCATATACTGGTATTGCTTTTTATCCAGGCCGCTCTTGATCACCTGGTGGTCGGCAATGAATTCCAGGTTCTGCCGTATGCTTTTGCGCAGCAGCCAAACAAATGGATTGTACCAGTTGATCATGCATAACAGTTCGGCCCAAATAATATCAATGCTGTGCTTTTGCCGTACATGCACAAATTCATGCCGGATGATCTCACGCAGTTCTTCCTCATTATGCAGGGTATGATTGATAAAAATGGCATTGCCAAAAGAAAAAGGGATAATGTTTTTATCCACCTGGTAAACGCTCAATGATCCCCCGGACAAAAGGGTTGCCTGCCGGCGGATGCGCAGAAACGAAATATAACGGATAATAAAAACAGAAAGAAATACGATGGTTCCGGTTAATAACAATAAAGCCAGCACGGTCCAATAGTTCCAGAGCGTATCAGTGGCCGGTTCTCCTATTTTATGTACGGATGCTGTTGATATCTGCCAGGCAGGAATAATATTGGCTATCCTGCCTGTTTGCCAGTTATTATTTTCAAGCGCAGGAGTGATATTGATCAATGGAAGAAAGAAACATAAAGCAGTGTATACAAGCAGATAAACCCTGTTGCAATTATAAAAGGTCAGCCTGCGGAGCAGGAATTGGTAAAAAAGATAGACGATCCCCAAACTAAGGGAAAACTTCAGCAGGTATTGAAACATAACAGGCATGGGAAGAATTTATTTGTTTCCTTTTTCAATCATCTCGATGATCTCTTTCAGTTCACGGGCTGATAATTTTTTCTGCTCCACAAAAAAATTCACCAGCTCTTTATAAGAGTTATCAAAGTATTCTTTCACCACGTTTCCCATAAATTTCTTTTTGTATTCCTCTTCTGAAATAATGGCCTTATACAAATAAGTGTTGCCCAAAAGGCGGCTGCCGAGATAACCTTTCTTTTCCAGGTTCTTTATCGTGGAAGCCACGGTTGTATAAGGCAATGAGGTATCCATTTGCTCCATGAAGGATTTGATATTCCCTTCGCCGGCTTTCCAGATAGCCAGCATGGCCTCTTCTTCCTGGTAAGTTAACTTCTCCATGTCTACGAAATTTTCGTAAATTTTACGAATTATTCGTAGATAACCAAATTTTCTTTCCCTGAAAATGTTAAAATTGCCTGCACCCCTCTAAAATCTGCTCTTATTTTACTCATTATTCTTTGTGCTCTTTGTTGTCTTGGTGGGAGGCAACTTCCCACCAAGACAACAAAGAGCACAAAGGGAATAGTGGGGATATTGTTATCCCGGTGGGCATAAAATTCGTTTCTTTGAATAAAATCACGGGAGATGAAAACAGTAAAACGTATCCGCATCAGCACACTCGTAATAATCCTCGGTCTCTTGGTAAGTTTTAACGGAATGGCCCAGCAGGACGCTTCAGCAATTCCTTCCTATAAGAAATTCCCGAACGTGCCGCCTTTTAAGCTATTACTGACAGATAGTGTCACAACTCTCACCAAAGAAAACCTGAGCAAGAAAAAGCCAACGATGATCATGCTGTTCAGCCCCGATTGTGATCATTGCAAGCATGAAACAGAAGAACTGATCAAGCGTATTAATGACTTCAATAATGTACAGATCATCATGGCCACTCCTATGGCCTTCGACAAGATGAAGGAGTATTATAATCATTACGGCCTGAGCAAATACAAGAATATTAAGATGGGCAAGGATTCCAACTTCATGCTGCCTGTTTTTTTCAATATCCGCTCCTTCCCTTTCCTGGCATTTTATAATAAAAAACAGGAGCTTATCTCGGTTTTTGAAGGGTCGATGCCAATGGACAAAGTACTGGAAGAGCTAAAGAAATAACTTTGTTTTGACCTCCCAAACGGGAAACTTTCTTTTACCTTTGCCCCCGCCAAGTCCCGCTTCCCCGCGGGTGGCAGAACTAATTTCCTCATTCTCTAAAAACTTCATTCATGAAAGTAACTGTTGTAGGTGCAGGAGCAGTAGGAGCCACTTGTGCCGATAATATCGCCCGGAAAGAATTAGCGACTGAACTTGTTTTGCTCGACATCAAAGAAGGGATTGCCGAAGGAAAAGCACAGGATATGATGCAGACTGCGGCCCTGCTGGGATTTGATACAAAGATCACCGGATCTACCAACGATTATAGCAAAACAGCCGGTAGCGATGTGGTAGTGATCACTTCCGGTTTGCCCCGTAAACCCGGTATGACGCGTGAAGAACTGATCGGTGTGAATGCCGGTATCGTAAAAGGCGTAACAGAAAACATTCTGAAACATTCTCCCAATGCCATCATTATTGTGATCAGCAATCCGATGGATACCATGACCTACCTGGCACTGCAATCTACCGGCCTTCCCAAAAACCGCATCATTGGTATGGGTGGCACGCTCGACAGCAGCCGCTTTAAATATCAGCTGAGCCAGCACCTGGGATGCAGCCCTGCTGATCTTAATGCTGTAGTAGTGGGTGGTCATGGCGATACCACCATGATCCCGCTGATCCGCCTGGCAACCTGGAATTCAGTTCCGGTTACACAGTTCCTGAGTGAAGAACAGCAAAAACAAATCGTTGCCGATACAATGGTTGGCGGTGCCACACTGACCAAACTGATCGGCACTTCTGCCTGGTATGCACCTGGCGCAGCCGGAGCAGCCCTGGTTGAAGCTATTGTACGCGATGAGAAAAAACTGTTTACCTGCTGCGTTGCCCTCGATGGCGAATACGGACAAAAAGATATCTGCCTGGGCGTACCGGTTACTATTGGTAAAAACGGCTGGGAAAAGATCATCGACTTCAAGCTGAATGCAGCAGAGCAAGCTGAATTTGATAAGAGCGCTGCAGCAGTAAGAAGCATGAACGATGTACTGAAAACGCTGTAAGTGTCGTTGGCCGGGTGCTGCTTCCCGCTGTCACCCCGGCCCTGGTTCAGGACACATACAAGTTTAAAGAATATAAGAGCCGGTGTCTCCTCAACGTTGAGGAGACACCGGCTCTTAATGTACTATACCTGCTATTCTCCGGAACCAGGGCCGGGGTGACAACACAGGTAGAAGATGATTTTTATTTCGTTATATCATCATTCGAAACCCCTCTCCTTCTCGATACATTCTCTGTCAGTTTTCCAAAATTCCAGCGCAGGCTGAATGTAATAGCACGCTGTATATTCCATCTTAAATTACTACGGATAAAATTTTCATCCCGGTAATTGCTCCTCCAGTTATAATATTTACTGAACAGGTTATTGGCTACGATCCCTGCCGTAACTTTTTCCTTGAAAAGCTTGTAATTAGTGCCGATGGAGTGAGTAAAATTCCTCCCGGCCTGTCCCTGCAATTGAGGATCGGAGATCCAGTAATATGCAGAAACATAACCGGTCCATTTCTTTGTAACCTGGTAGGTAAGATTAGTACTATTAAACCCACCTATTCCATCATTCCGCTGATCAGGCCGGAAACGGTTTTTCAAAAAAGTATAACGCAGTCCTGAATTCACACTAAAACTCAGTTTTTTACTGAATTTAGTGGATACGTTCAGGTTCAATCCCGTTACACGGGAAATGCCTGCATTGTCGACTACAGATGCTGCTACGCCTGTGGCCTCATTAAACTCTGTATATGTCACAATTTGGCGGTTACTAAAGCTCTGGGAAAACCGGATATTGATATTCGTATTGCCTTTAAACACCGAATATCCTGCTTCAACAATGTGAATGATATCAGGACCGAGTTTGGGGTTGCCATAACTGATATTGAATGAATCTACATTAGACACAAAGGGATTCAGGTCCCAGATATACGGGCGCCGCAGCCGTTTGGTATAGGATAACGATACAGTATGTATTTTGCTGAACTTGCGTGAGAGATAGATATTAGGCATGAATGTGCCATAATCCTGCAATACCCTTGTAGTTGTTTTGCTGAAATCTCCCACAATATGTGTTTGCTCAAAACGGCTGCCCAGCTTAAAACTGATGTTCTTCCATTTGAAGGAATAGGTAGCGAAAACGCTGTATACATTTTGGCGATACTTAAAGTTGTTGGTATTGCCAATGTCTTCAGCATACTCCTGGTCTTTATCATACTTGATCTGGCTGAGATAATCTGAAGAAGCCTGGCGGAAGATCGATTTAAGCCCGGCTTCCATTTTACTGCCGTTCTTGAACGGCTGTGTGAAATCAGCATTCAAAGTGATTTGCTTATTGGGAGCCTGGTTGTCATTAACAGTAAAGCGGTCGCCATTTCGTGTATTCTGCTCGCTGAAGAAATAATTGTTGTCCCTCGCATCATCGTAATAAGCTTTCAAAGAAAATTCCTTTCCTTCCCGTTTTTTAAATTTTCTGACATAGTCCAGACCGAGATAATAAGCCGGGTAATCGTACCGGGTACTACTTGACAGGTAACTTGTTTCCGTGCCTGCATTGCCTGGAAGTACCATATCATAACGGGTATCTGTAGTGGAATTTCCATTACCGCCACTCAGCCCTGCATACAGACTTAATACATTAAGACTGTCCATATCCCAGGCTAGTTCCATATTACCGTAGTTATAAAAATACTTTCCCTTATTGACGCCATTGGAAATACGCTTGTGGAAAGCAACGGGGTTCAATGATTCTGTTTCGCTTGACAGGTTACTGACCGGAGGCCGCCCGTTGTAAGCCCCATAATAAGCAGACAAACCAAACTTTCCATACTTGAAGTTCAGGCTGGCGCTTCCACTGTAGGTACGAAGGGTATTATAGCTGATACCGGCATTGCCATTATAACCCACTATTTTTTTCTGAGTAATGATATTGATAATCCCGCCTACTCCTTCACCATCATATTTGGAAGAAGGAGTGGTGCTCACTTCTATTTTTTTGATCAGGCTCGCAGGAAAAGAACGGATAGCATCCTTCAGGTTCTTTGTAAACATGGCTGTTTCTTTCCCATTCAACAATACCTTAAAATTTGTTTGGCCATTCAGTTGAACATTGCCTTCTCCATCCACTGAAACAAATGGCGTTTTTCTTAGTACATCAGCAGCTGTTAACCCTTCCACAGAAGGATCTGCCTCTGCGTTGAAGATCATCTTCTCATCTTCCTGCTCCAGTAATGGCTTGCGCACAGCAGCCGTTACCACTACTGCACCCAGTTGACGGGCATCAGGGGAAAGGACGATCGGTTCAAGTTCAACCAGTAACTTTCCGGTATCGATCTTTACCGGGTATTCTTTTTCATGAAAACCAGTGTAAGTAATTATCACAACATAATGCCCGGTATCAACTTCTGTGAACTCAAATTTCCCTTTGCCGTTGGAAAATATATTTTGCAAAGGCTTTTGTGTATTGATAGCTTTATACAGGCCAACTGTTGCCCAGGCTACGGGCTTGCCATTGGCACTGTCTTGCAGCAATCCGGTGATCTTTGTTTTTTGTTGTGCTTTAGTGTCGTAAGCACCTGCCAGTAACCCGATAACAGTTACCAGCTTCAGAATATATTGATAAAGGTTGCCCATGCTGTGTGGTTGTGGAGTGATCAGGCAGGGCAATAAAGCCCCCTTCCCTGAAAGGGTCTGTTATTGCAGCCTTAAAAAAGGGATTAAGCTCTATTTGAAATCAACAGAGCATTGATTGCAGGTGATGTCAAACCTGGTATGCTTCCCGGTGGTATCGCCGTTGGATGCTTTGAACTGGGACGGAGCCCTTTCTCCCAAAAAAGATGCATTGGAATTCGGAGAATCTTTTTTTATCAGTTCAAACAGGTATCGTTGCCTTTCAGCCGGCGTCATACCATCAACTTCCTTTGGCAGTGGATGGATTTCCATTTGCGATTTCCGGGTAGTCGCTGGTTTTCCTGCAGTTTTCTGTTCCTCTTTTGTCGCAATAGGATCGAGGACCGCCACCTTTTCAAAAGGAGTGAACACAGTAGATTTTTCTCCTTTGAAAAGAACGGCATAGTTCGTGATATTTTTTACAGGCAACCGTAGGTCAGCATACTGGTCAACAATTTTGATCTTCTCTGTAAGCGGAGAAATACTCCGGATCCTGATATCAGCATTCAGGCCTTCAACATCCAGTTCGTTGAGAAGTTTTCCGATACGAAGATCGCCATACAATTTCCGCCCGGATACTTTAAAGATCTGGTCCACAGCTATGCGATCATTCTGGCTGCGCAGGTACAACGACATACCGCTTTCATAATCTATCTCGGAAGATTTTGAATCAAGGTCAAGCGTTTGAAGGATACCACCGGTAAAATTGCCATTCTCCAGTTCAAGTTCTGCCTCCTGTACATCCGAAATATTGATCGCGAAATATTCTGCTGTGATATACACTTTTCCGAAATTCCTGGCATCAAGGTTGGAATGATTGAGTTTGAAACGTGCGTCATTGATATCATCATTGATGATAACACTGGTGTTCCTATTGTCAATATCCAGCTTACATCCTTTAGGAATATATAATGTCATTTTCTGCCGTGTGCTGGGGCCTGTTATATTCCACCTGACTGGTTCCTGAGTGGTATTAAAAAGAGATGACGTTAGAGAATGATTCTCCGCCATGTCCTGCGATACATTACTGCTCGAGTTGCGTATCCGCTGATAGAGGCTGGGGCGTTCGTTTTCAAAAGAAGCGCGTGTTTGGATGTCCACGCGATTGCCAAAAGATTTAAAAATAATACCCGCATTTTCCATCATTTCCTCCGGGGTGATCTTATCGGCTTTTTCTTCTGCTACGTAAACCGAGGTCACCATTCGCACTTTGGCTTCGGCCCATGGGCGGATATCCAGGTTGCAGGTAGTGTTCACGATTTTTATGACAGCGCTCTTGTCTGCAGGTAATTCCTGCGCCAACTCCTTCAACACGGTGTTGGCAACTATGACAGTATCTGACGATGGCTTTGTAACGACCGTATTTTTATTGGTCCGGTTCCTCTGTTGCTGTGCCAGTATTGGCTGGGCCAATACCATGATTATTGCTGTTACCAGGAATGATACGATTTTTTTATTCATGGCTATACTTTAAAGGGTGATATAAGAAGGCTTCTGCAGCAGCAAGCCGGCATTGCTCTGCTTCACCTTGTTATTCATTTTATTTATTTCAAATTGCAATTGCTTTAATACGGCTATTTTCCGCTGGTAAATAGTGATCAGTTCCTCCAGCAGGGTTTCATCATATGGGTTTAGCTTAAGCTGCCGTTTCACCTGTTCTTCATCCCTGGCCAGGTCAGCAAACTGTTTTTTAAACAGGTGGAAATACGCAGGGTCCTCGGCATAAATAGGCTGCGTTCGTAAACGTTCCAGTTGAATATCGAGCATGGTAGCATAGCTTGCTTCAATTCCCTCAAACCCATACAGGGGCGCTGGCAGAGGCACTGGTTTGGTTTGCCTCTCCTTTCGGGAAGCTATAACAGTATTCTTCAGAGCTGGTTTTTTCTTATGAACTATTACGGGCTCTTTCTCTACAGCAACCGGAAGTAGTGATTGTTTTTCAGCATTTTTCCCTTCAACTGCAATTGTATCGGCAGGAGCAGTTGCAGAAGATGTATCGCTGGATGATATGTCCGTCACCAGTATTTTCTTAGCGGGATGTGTAAAGAAATAAATGCCTGTTCCCACCGCGAGCACCAGGCAGGCAGCTGTCATCCATTTCACGAACAGGGGAATGGTGGCGGGGGGATGAAGGCTGTCCTTCACTCCTTTCCAGAGTTCCTCATCAGGCATATCGGTATCAATATGACCGCGATTGTTCTGTAAATATTTTTTCAGTTCATCCATTGATCTGAGGTTTCAGAATACGTTCTTTTAATAATTGCCTGGCACGGTGATACTGGCTCTTTGATGTTGATTCAGAAATCCCCAGTGTTCCGGCTATTTCTTTATGTGAATAATCTTCCAGGGCGTACAGGTTAAAAACAGTGCGGCAGGCCTGGGGCAGTTTTTTTATTTCCTCATTCACCCGTTCAAAAGATATTTCCATGATCCATTCTGCCTGGTCATTTTCGGGTAATTCATAATGATGTTCTTCCAGTTCTTTCCAGTGCACTTTCTTCTTACTGTAGCGGACACATTCATTTATTACGATCCGCTTTAACCAGCCCCCGAAATTGACTTCCTGTTTTAATTGCTTCAGGTTTTTAAAAGCCAGCACAAACGATTCCTGTAAAAGATCTTCTGCATCCTGCCGGTTGGCTGCCATCCGCATGCAGATATTGAACATCGCTTTGGCATATTGCCGGTAAAGCAGGTTTTGGGCCTTTTCGTCGCCCTCGCCAGCTTGTTTTACCACTGCAATTAGTATGTTGGTTACAGGCTCCAAAACGGTATTCTTAATTAGGAGAATGAAGATGGGAAAAGGTTGGAATTTTTTCCATTTTTTTATTACCTGATACGATACATTTTGAAGAATATGGCAGCATGGCTTAAATTGTAACGTATAATTTACCTGCTTATGAAATATCTCCTGAGCCTGCTCCTGGCAGGCCTGTTGATCCAAGCCAGCGCCCAGAAATTGAAACCCGGATTTGACCCGAAAGAATACGGGGAATTGCTATCCATTGCCTTCTACCGCAGCAGCATAGCCGATTCGGTGGAGCGGCTGACCAAAGAAGACCCTTACAAAATGGATTTCCAGTCGGCGGAAGTAGGCCTCCTTAACCGGTGGACCCTTTACCTTCGGAAGGATAATGTAGCTGTTATCGATATGCGGGGAACGGTAAATCAAACTGCAAGCTGGCTTGCTAATTTTTATGCAGCTATGATCCCGGCCACAGGCAGCCTGCAACTTAACGACAGCACCGTGTTCGATTATCAGTTGGCTGCAGACCCTCAGGCCGCCGTGCATGTGGGTTGGACCATTGCGCTGGGCTTTCTCGCACCCGAGATCGTAAAGAACATCAATACCCTTTACCGCGATAAAAAAATAAAAGAGTTCCTCATTTTCGGCCATAGCCAGGGAGGCGCACTGGCCACCCTGCTTCGCTCATACCTGGAATATGAAAAGAAAAAAGGGCATATCCCCAACGATATCGTACTGAAAACCTATTGCAGCGCTGCACCCAAGGTAGGCGATATGCGCTACGCTTATGATTTTGATTATATCACCCGGAATGGCTGGGCCTTTACCGTGGTGAATGCGGCCGACTGGGTGCCTGAAACGCCTTTCTCTGTTCAGACCCTGGCAGACCTCCATTTACCCAACCCATTGGTCAATGCCAAAGATTACCTGAAAAAACAGAAATTCTTTATCCGGCTGGCAGGGAATATGGTGTATAATAAACTGGAAAAGAAACCCCGCAAAGCACAACGTAAGCTGGAAAAATATTTAGGCTGCAAAATGTACAGGCTGGCTATAAGAAAAGTGCTGCCGCAATTGAAAGAACCGAAATATGTACACAACAGCAATTACATGCGGGCAGGTGTTCCTATTGTGCTGATGCCGGATGATGAATACAACCGTCTGTATCCTTACGATAAGGAAAAAACTTTCATGCATCATCATTTCCAGCCCTATTATTATTTGCTGAACAAGATCTATTTGACCAAATAATAACACCAGCGGAAAAGCCTGCCTTCAAAATCAAAGGGCGTAGTGGCTTTGGTAATATCTTTTATCGTGGAAGCCTGGATCGATTTTTCATCCAGCACGAATTTCCTGGAATTGGTGCTGAAATAAAGTATCCCTCCGGGCCTGAGCGATCTCATGCAATCATTGACCATGCCTGCATGGTCCCTTTGTATATCCAGGAAATCATCCATCCGCTTACTGTTGCTGAAAGTAGGCGGGTCCATCACGATAATATCGTAATGGTCCGCAGGCAATTGCTTGAGATATTGCATCACATCCGTTTGAACGAATGAATATTTAGCCGGATCATTGAATCCGTTCAGTCGCATATTCTTCTCTGCCCATTGCAAATAGGTTTTGGACAGATCAGCTGTCACCACCTCATCAGCATTTCCCGCAGCAGCGTACACAGAAAAAGAGCCTGTGTAGGCAAACAGGTTCAATACTTTTTTGCCAGCACTTTTCTCTTTTACCATTTGCCTGGTAATGCGATGGTCAAGAAACAAACCCGTATCGAGATAATCACTGAGATTGATGATAAACTGCAAACCGTTTTCAGTAACTGCAAATTCATGTTGCTCCTCATTAATGCGTTGATACTGTCCGAGCCTTCCCGGCTTGCGTTGACGAAGCTTCAGGAAAATATTGTCTTTGTTGATGGATAATACTTCCGATATGATTTCAAGGCTTTTTTCCATCCAGTGGTCATGTTCTTCTTCCGACATGCCATGCCTTCTTTTATATTCCGCTACATATAATTTTTCACCATAGAACTCTATGCAAAAAGGAAATTCAGGCAGGTCATGATCATACAGCCTGTAACAGCTCAATTGCAGGCGCCTGGCCTGCTTGCTTAAATGACGGAAAACCTTAATCAGTCTGTTCCTGAACATGCTCATTTTTTCTTCTTCCACCCTGCTAATTTTTTACGAAATTAGTGGTCCACGACCATACAACCATGTACGCCATTGTAGACATAGAAACGACGGGTGGATACGCTTCTGCGAACGGTATCACTGAAATATGTATTCATATTTTTGATGGTGAAACGATCGTGAACACTTTTCATTCACTGATCAACCCCCTTCAGCCCATTCCCCGCTATATCCAGGCCATGACCGGCATCACGGACGAAATGGTGGAAGATGCACCGGTATTTGAAACGGTTGCTGAAAAAGTGCATGAGCTGTTACAGGATAAAATCTTCGTAGCGCATAATGTAAATTTTGACTATTCTTTTATCAAAGCCCATCTTGAAGCAGCTGGTTATTCATTGCAAACAAAAAAACTTTGTACTGTCCGCTTAAGCCGGAAGATCATCCCCGGGCATTCATCTTACAGCCTGGGTAATCTCTGTCATTCATTGGGCATAACGATCAATGACCGGCACCGTGCAAGCGGAGATGCTGCCGCCACGGTAATGCTGTTCCATTTATTGCTGAAAAATGATAAGGATAAGTTCATTGTAAAAAGCCTGGGCCGCAGTTCCAAAGAGCAGGTATTGCCACCCAATGTGCCCAGGGAACATTTTGAGCAATTGCCTTATACACCCGGGGTATATTATTTCCACAATGAGAAGGGCAAGATCATTTATGTGGGTAAAGCAAAGAATATCCGTTACCGGGTAAACAGTCATTTCAGCAATAACTCCGCTTCCCGCCAGCGCCAGAATTTCCTGCGTCATACATATGCTATCAGTTATCAGTCGTGCGCAACAGAATTGATGGCACAGATCCTGGAATCGACCGAGATCAAAAAACTATGGCCTGTTTTTAATTATTCCCAGAAGAATGCAGAGAACGTGTATGGCATTTTCCTGTATGAAGATCAGAATGGATATCACCGGCTGGCCATTGAAAGAAATAAAAAACAATTAAGGCCCGTTCATACCTTCCATTATCTTACAGACGGGCATGCTATCCTCCGCAAACTGATCAAAGAATATAATCTTTGTCCCAAGCTATGCTTTCTGCAAACCCTGGGAGAATGTGAAGGCAAACGCGAGCACTATTGCCATGGCGCCTGCGAGCAGGAAGAACCATCCTCCGTTTATAATGAGCGGGTGCTGGCAGCCATCCATTCGCTCACCGAGGCCCAGGCTTCTTATATGATCATTGATCATGGGCTTGGGCCTTCTGAAAAGTCCTGTGTACTGGTATGGAACGGGAAGTTCTATGGCATGGGATATTTGCCAACTGATATGCCTTTTACACAGGCAGAAGAATTGAAAGAGATGATCACGCCGTATAAAGAGAATTTATTTATACGGAACCTGGTGTCTTCTTATGCAGAAAGGTTTCCTGAAAAAGTGAAATTCCTGCCTGATTGATCTCTGCTTCAATCCAATAATGTTTTCCCCTGTCAATCGAGCCACTCAAAATCTGCGCTCGTTGGCATTTGCGAAAACACAGCGTGCACTTCCTGCGGAGGTGTGGCCAGTTTGCGCCGGGCAAGATCGAGCCAGGCCCCATCAACAGTGATAAGAGCAGAAACGGTATCACCGTTCTTAACAACAGTGTGGCGGATAGACCAACGGGAGAAATCGCGTTTGGCCCTGATCAGTTCGAGGTTAATAGTGACCTTATCACCAAGGCGGATCTCTTTTTTGAAAACACACTCTTCACGAAACAGGATAGGCCCGATCTGCAGGCGCTGCATTACGGCTGCTGAGAGGTTATGTTGCTCCAACAGACTGATCCGGCAGAAAGCCCCCCAATCGTAATACACAGAATGACGGAGATGGAAATTAGGGTCGAGATCGGACCAGCGGACCTGCACTTCCTGGGTAAAATTTTCCATTGCTGATTAATTATTAGACCGTTGCGAAATTAACGAATGGGCTGCCGAAATACGGATGGCAGCCTTTATTTTTGCTCTTTAATTTAAAACACTTATGAAGCAAATCGCCTTGTCCGTCCTGGCACTGGCCGCCGCCACAAGCCTGTCGGCGCAAACAACAGCCAAACCCAAGACGCCTGTAAAAACCGTCCCTAAAAAAGTGCAGCCGGTAGCTGCTGCCAAGCCTGTTTTGAAAACACTGAATGATTCCGCCAGCTATGCCATGGGAGTGAGCCTGGCAAGTTTTTATAAACAACAAGGTGTTACCAGCATCAATACAGCACTCGTGTCCAAAGCTATTGCAGATATAATGGGCAGCAAACCTACTTCGCTGGATGAAATGACCTGCAATAATGTGATGAACAAGATGATGACTGACCTGCAGCAGTCCAAATCAAAACCCAATATTGAAAAGGGAGAAGCTTTTCTCCGTCAGAATAAAGCCAGGCCCGGTGTAAAAACAACTGCCAGCGGCCTGCAATACGAAGTGATCACAGAAGGTACCGGCATCAAACCTGAAGCTACCGACAGTGTTACCTGTCACTACAAGGGAACATTGGTGGATGGTTTTGAATTCGATAACTCTTACTCACGCGGTGAGCCTATTACTTTCCCGCTGAACAGGGTGATACCCGGCTGGACAGAAGGTTTGCAACTGATGACTGTTGGTTCCAAATACAAGCTTTATGTTCCTTACACACTGGCTTATGGCCCATCAGACAATGGCCCTATCCCGGGTGGATCAGCTTTGATCTTTGATGTGGAGTTGATTGATGTGAAGAAAGCCCATTAAGACCGATTGGCTGAAATTCGAATGGCCGGTCACCGAATGCCTGATTCAAACAAACAGGCCGGTCACCGGCCATTCGAATTTCAGCTATTGATCACTTAAGTTCATTGACCCAGGCCAGCGCCTTATGAAACTGCTGCTCTTCTGTAAGATTAGTATTATCCAACACAATCGCATCATCCGCTTTGCGCAGCGGGCTTACTTCCCTGTGTGAATCTATATAATCACGCATCTCAAGATTGGATTTCACTTCCTCGATGGTGATATTGGGGTTCTTTTCATATAATTCCCTGAACCTTCTCTCCACTCTTACGGCATTATCAGCCGTCATGAAGATCTTCAGTTCTGCTTTGGGGAATACGACAGTGCCGATATCACGGCCGTCCATCACAATGCCTTTTTTATTCCCCATTTTTTGCTGTTGAGCCACAGCAAAAGAGCGTACTTCCCGGATAGCAGCCACATCACTTACTTTTTCTGCCACTACCAGGTCGCGGATCACGTATTCCACATTTTCATCATTCAGGAATATTTCACTGGTCTGTGTTTTTTCGTTGAAATGAAAATCGAGGTGGATCTCCTGGAGTGCTTTATTGACTTCTTTGGTATTTGTCCAGTCAACATGATTACGTAAAAAATAAAGTGTAATGGCGCGATACATGGCACCACTGTCAACATATACGTAACCCAGTTTCTTTGCAAGTTGCCGGGCCAGAGTGCTTTTTCCGCAACTGGACCAGCCATCTATAGTTATGATGATCTTTTTTGCCACAGGACAAAAATAAGAATGATGATTGAAATAAAAAGGAGCGTTGTGATGAACGCTCCTTATATCTTTTGATATATGAATTCTTATGCTTTCGATTTAGTCTCCACCTTTTTGAAAGAGAATTTCAATTTGTTATTCTCTTTATCCAGGTCTGCTTCCAGCACATCTCCTGCTTTTACATTCATGTTCAGGATTTCTTCTGCCAGCGGGTCTTCCAGGTATTTCTGGATAGCCCTGTGCAACGGACGGGCGCCAAACTGAACATCGTAGCCTTTGTCTGCCAGGAAAGATTTTGCATCTTCTGTCAGCGACAGGCTGAATCCAAGGCTGGTAAGGCGCTTCATCACACCTTTCATCAGGATATCGATGATGCTGAAGATATTTTCCTTGCTGAGGCTGTTGAAGATCACCACATCATCGATACGGTTGAGGAACTCTGGGGAAAATGTACGTTTCAGTGCTTTTTCAATCACTGCTTTGTTCGCTTCATCTTCCTGCTCCATTTTGGAACTGGTAGTGAAACCAACTCCTGCCCCAAAGTCTTTCAATTGCCTTACACCGATATTGGATGTCATGATGATCAGCGTATTCTTAAAATCCACTTTACGTCCCAGGCCATCGGTAAGCTGTCCATCGTCCAGCACCTGCAACAGGATATTGTAGATATCCGGGTGAGCTTTTTCAATTTCATCCAGGAGGATCACGCTATAAGGTTTACGGCGTACCCTTTCGGTGAGTTGTCCACCTTCTTCATATCCTACATATCCGGGAGGTGCGCCGATCAACCGGCTCACGGTGAATTTCTCCATGTATTCACTCATATCGATACGCACCAGCGCATCTTCTGAATCGAACATATAACGGGCGAGTGCACGTGCCAGCTCGGTTTTACCCACACCAGTGGGGCCGAGGAAGATAAAGGTGCCGATCGGTTTCTTAGGGTCTTTCAAACCGACACGGTTACGCTGGATGGCTTTAACCACTTTGGTAATTGCCTCGTCCTGACCGATCACCATACCGCGCATATCGTCTGTCATCTTACGCAGCTTCTCTGTTTCTGCCTGAACCATGCGTTTAACAGGAATACCGGTCATCATACTTACCACTTCAGCAATCGCTTCTTCATCGATAGGGTAGCGTTTATGTTTGCTTTCTTCTTCCCAATCGGCTTTTGCTTTTTCGAGGTCTTCAGCCAGTCGTTTCTCCGTGTCGCGCAATGAAGCGGCTTCTTCAAACTTCTGGCTTTTTACCACTTTATTCTTTTCGTTCTTCACATCTTCGATCTTCTTTTCGAGATCAACGATGTTTTGGGGAACGTTGATATTTTTCAGGTGTACCCTTGCACCTACTTCATCCATCACATCGATGGCTTTATCAGGCAGCAAACGATCTGTGATATAACGGTCGCTCAGTTTAACACAGGCTTCAATTGCTTCGTCGTTATACGTTACGTTATGATAATCCTCGTATTTGGATTTGATATTGTTCAGGATCTGTATGGTTTCATCCACGCTTGGGGGATCGACCATCACTTTCTGGAAGCGGCGGTCCAGTGCTCCATCCTTTTCAATGTACATACGGTACTCATCCAGGGTGGAAGCGCCGATGCATTGCAGTTCACCACGGGCAAGTGCAGGTTTGAAGATATTGCTGGCATCGAGTGAGCCACTGGCTCCGCCTGCACCAACAATGGTGTGCAGCTCATCGATGAACAGGATCACGTCGCGGTTCTTTTCCAGTTCGTTCATGATCGCTTTCATGCGTTCTTCAAACTGTCCGCGGTATTTGGTGCCGGCCACTAAAGCAGCCAGGTCGAGCGAGATCACTCTTTTATCAAACAGTACACGGGAAACTTTGCGTTGCACGATGCGCAAGGCCAGTCCTTCCACGATCGCTGTTTTACCCACGCCGGGTTCACCGATCAGGATCGGGTTATTCTTTTTCCGGCGGGAAAGTATTTGCGATACCCTTTCAATTTCTGATTCTCTTCCTACAATGGGATCAAGGGTCCCCATTTCCGCAAGTTTGGTGATATCGCGGCCGAAATTGTCCAGTACAGGTGTTTTACTTTTGGCATTACCACTTTGCTTGGAACCTTTCTGTTGGGAATACTTTTTCTCATCTTCAAAATCGTCTTCGTTCTCATCGGTAAATTCGGCACGGGGGTCATTGGATTTTACAATGCCCAGTTCCTGCCTGAACAGATCGTAGTCCACGTCAAACTGATTTAAGATTTGTGTTGCAATATTTTCCTTGTTCTTCAAGATGGAAAGCATCAGGTGCTCTGTTTCAACAGTAGTGCTTTTAAGGGCTTTTGCTTCCAGAACAGTCACCCTGATCACTTTCTCGGCCTGTTTGGTTAAAGGCAGGCTGTTGATGTTCGCGATATTCTTTCCTGTTTTATCCTTGACGGCCAACTCAATTTCTTTTCGTAGCTCGTATAGGTCAACATTAAAACTTTTAAGAATACGGACGGCTGTGTTATCTCCCTCCCGGATCAAACCGAGCAGGAGATGTTCGGTACCAATAAAATCATTTCCCAATCTCAGTGCTTCCTCCCTGCTGAACGAAATGATCTCCTTTACCTGGGCTGAAAAATTATTATCCATTTTTAGGTAATTGGTTGTTATACAATATTAACAAATTAATTCGGATTCCTGATCCCCCCTATTTATAAACGGAATGTTGATAATTTAAGTTGTCAGGGGATGCTAAATTTTTGCTATTTGCCTGGACAAGAATCTAAATTTACTGTATGCAGGTCAAAATAGATACCAAAGAGAAATTTCATGCCATCACGGTGCCGGGCCCAATACTTTCTGCTACAATGACAGAAGAACTGGAAAATATCCTACTCCCTTACCTCCAAAATGACGCGCGGCAACCCGATGGGCAGGTCAAAAATGTGGTACTGATACTCCAAGACATTCAAAATATGGATTATGCTGCGGCTGGCAAACTGGTAGATATCCAGCAAAGGTTTTATGAAAATAACGCCTCTTTTGTGGTTTGTTCGTTACAGAAACAAGTGGAGGAATTTCTCGATAAAAATGAACTTTTGGAGTTGATGAATGTTACCCCCACCGAAAGTGAAGCCTGGGATATTGTGCAGATGGAGGAGATTGAGCGGGAGTTGCTGGATGGAGAGTGAATCCATAGCCGGTAGCCGGGTGGCCGGGTGGCCGTAGTATGAAAAATTTTGATGTAATATTTCCTTTGTATTTTAGCTCATGCTCGCTGTAACGATTCTTGGAAATAACTCTGCCGTACCGGCCTTCGACCGCCATCCCACCAGCCAGGTAGTTACCCAGGATGGTACTAATTATTTGGTGGACTGTGGAGAAGGTACACAGATCCAGATGATCAACTATAAGATCCGCCGGAGTAAGATTTCCCATATTTTTATTTCACACCTGCATGGCGACCATTATTTTGGTTTGGTCGGTCTGCTCAATTCCTTTGGCCTGCTTAGTCATCAACAGGAATTGCATGTGTATGCTCCGGCCCCTTTGCAGGAGATCATCGAAATGCAATTGCGGGTGGCAGATACCAGGCTTTGTTATCCTTTACATTTTCATGTCATCAGTGGTGAAGCAGTGCTGGTAGACAATGATAAGATCGAGATCCGCTGTTTTCCTACTCAGCACCGCATTGAGTGCTATGGTTTTTCTTTCCGGGAAAAAAGGAAACCGAGAAGACTGATCCTGGAGAGCGTGAAAGAAAACAATATCCCGCTGCATTTTTATGAGAACCTGAAAAACGGGGAAGATTTTGTGACCACGGCCGGTGAAGTGATCCGTAACGAATGGCTGACCATCGCTGCACCAAAAGGGAAAAGCTATGCTTTTTGTGCAGACACCCGTTATTTTGAACCTATTATTGATCATATCAGGGATATGGACATGATCTATCATGAAACCACTTATCTCGATAACCTGCGCGACCGCGCCTACGAACGGTTTCATTCCACTACCAAACAAGCCGCGTTGATAGCACAGAAAGCCAACGTCAAAAAATTATTGATCGGGCATTTCAGTAGTAAGTACGATACACTGGAGGAGTTTGAGCGCGAAGCAAGGGATGTGTTCCCCAATACAGATATAGCACAGGAAGGAGTTACTTACCGGGTTTAAGGTATTCCTTCCCGTTCTTCCCGCCTTACCGGTAAGGCGGGAAGAACGGGAAGGAATCATTTTAAATATATTCTTGTTTTGCTTGCCAGTGAAGGTTATTGATGTAGCCACTCATAAAACAGGGGGAATTCTTTTCTCCATGTTGGTTCATTGTGTTTTCCGTCATCGAGAATATGAATGGTCATTTCAGATCGGGAAACGGATTTGAGATCATTGTAAGCCCTTTGCATATCGGGTACCATTGTTTCACCTTCCAGTTTGCCACCGTAGAAATAGATCCGGGAATTCATTTTCCCGCCATATTTCTTTATATCATCAAAGATCTGTGTTCCGCTGATCCAGAATGCAGGAGAGAATACACCGGCTCCGCCAAATACTGCAGGGTATTTCAATACTGCATAAAGGGAGATCAATCCCCCCATTGAGCTGCCGGCTACAGCCGTATTCCTTTTATCTTTTAGTGTGCGGTAATGCTTATCGATATAGGGCTTCAGGGTTTTTACCAGGAAGTCGGCATAAGCGCCGCCCTCTCCTTCCCCGAAACGTTCATTGTCGTAAGGGTTATACTCGTTCAGCCGTTTACTGCCGCCATGGTCTGTTGCCACTACAATGCTTTGAGCAAGTTTGGTTGAGTCCAGGAATTCGTCTACACCCCATTCGCCGGAGTAAGAAGTGGCATTATCAAAAACGTTTTGACCATCGTGCATGTACAGCACGGGGTAACGCTTTGCTACATCCGTTGAGTAGTTTTTGGGAAGATAGATCCATACACGACGGGTACGTTTTAATTGAGGTATCAGGAATGCCGTATCAATAATATGTACCTGCGCTGTTGCCGAGCTTTTTTTAGATTGGGCAGGAAAACGGTCAGCCCATTCCTGTACTTCCAGCTCTATGGTCTTGCTGCCGGTTGTTTTAAGGGTCCGGTTGGGTGAATGTGTTCCGTTTTTCTGGCATTCAGCCTTGTCCCATGCACCGCGGGTAAGTTTGAATTCGTAAGAAGTATCGGGCAATGACAGGTCAAGATAGTAAGCGCCTTTACCGGTTTTCTTAAACCGGTAATTCGTGTCGGCAGGGTTCCAGCCATTGAAAGAACCGGCGGCAAAAATATCACTGCCCGACGGATGATATTCCGGGAGTTTACTTATTTCAATACGAACAGTGTTCTGAGCCATTGTTGTTAAATGAGCTGAGAGTAGCAGCAAGCAAAAGTATATCCGTACCATAAAATTATTTCTTCATTAGCTCCTTGATACTTGCATGTAAAGAAGCGCTTACCGGCCAAACAGGTTGACGGAAAGTATTCTGACATAATCCCATTTCAGAAAGATAAGCTTTGACGCCGCTGGGGCTGCCCTCTGCAAACATGGAGTTGATAATATCTGTGTATTTATAATGCAGTTCGCGAGCCTCAGCAAAATTATCCGCCAGGCAAAGCCTTACCATATCAGCGAACTCTTTGGGATAAGCATTGGCTACAACCGAAGTAACACCGGCAGCACCTAATGCGATCATGGGCAGGGTCAATGCATCATCACCGCTGATCACCATAAAATCGGCTGGTTTGTATTTAATGATCTGCATGATCTGCTCCATATTGCCGCTGGCTTCCTTGGTAGCAAAGATCTTTTTGCATTCATGTGCAATGCGAAGCTGTGTTGCTGCAGTCATGTTCTGCCCTGTACGGGAAGGCACATTATACATCATGATCGGCAATGGCGCTTTGTCATTCAGCGCTTTATAGTGCTGGAATAAACCTTCCTGGTTAGGTTTGTTATAATAAGGCGATACAGACAATATCGCATCATAACCCTGTAAATCGAATTTAGCAAAACCATCGAGCACTTCTTTCGTATCATAACCGCCAATACCGGCCACAAGGGGCAAACGGCCATTCACTGTTTTGGCAACGAAAGAGAATACCTGTTGCTTTTCTTCACCATGTACGGTAGCACTTTCACCAGTAGTACCCAATACCACGAGGTAGTCCACCTTACCAGCGATCCAGAATTCGATCAGCTTTTTATAGCTGTCCCAATCAATGGATCCGTCTGCATGAAAAGGTGTTACGATGGCGATGCCGGTGCCGGTGAATTTTTGCTGAAGTACCATAACTTAAATACGAATTACACTAATAAACACGAATTGCGCGAAGGATATGAGATTGCCGCGAATTACGCGAATTGAACTAGTCTGATTTTAGAATTTCTATTTTAAAAATTGATAATCGAGTCCTTGATTTAGAGGTTCTGCCTGATTGAGTTCTTACTATCGACTCCCGGCTCAATCTTCTTCCCAGAATCCCATTTTGCCGAATTTCTCGATGCGGTCATTGATCCGTTGCTCGGGTGTTTTTTGCTTTAGTTCCTGGAGAATGGGCAGCAGGTAATCTTTGAGCAATTGAGCAGCCTGGTCATAGTCCCAGTGGGCGCCGCCGATTGGTTCAGGGATGATGCCGTCTATAAGTCCGAAGCCGAGCATTTTGTCGGCAGTGAGTCGAAGTTGTTCGGCAGCCACTTCCTTTTTATCCCAGCTTCGCCAGAGAATGGAGGAGCAGCTTTCAGGGCTGATCACGGTGTACCAGGTATTTTCCATCATGAACACTTTATCACCTACACCGATGCCGAGTGCGCCGCCACTGGCGCCTTCCCCAATGATCACGCAAATGACCGGAACTTTGAGGCGGATCATTTCATAAATATTGCGGGCGATAGCTTCCCCCTGTCCTCTTTCTTCTGCTTCCAGACCGGGATAAGCTCCGGGAGTATCGATCAGTGTAATGATCGGTTTGTTGAACTTTTCTGCCAGTTTCATCAGGCGAAGCGCCTTGCGGTAACCTTCCGGGTTGGCCATACCAAAATTGCGCAGCTGACGCATTTTGGTATTGCTTCCTTTCTGCTGGCCGATGATCATTACCGTTTCCCCGTTCAGTGAAGCAAAGCCACCTACCATGGCTTTATCATCCTTTACATTCCGGTCACCGAAAAGCTCCACGAAGTTTTCGGTCATTTTGGTAATGTATTTCGTGGTATAAGGCCTGTCCGGATGACGGCTAAGCTGCACACGTTGCCAGCTACTGAGGTTTTTAGTGATCTCCTTCCGTTTCTCAATGATGTTTTGCTCTAACCGCTGGATCATATCGCTCATATCAATATGCGTCTTCTCCTGGCGGTTCTTCGTATTCTCAATTTCGTCGATCAGGTCCTTAACCGGTTTTTCAAAATCCAAAAATTGTCTATTGGCGTTTGATGGCATAGTCTAAAAATGTGGGGCTAAAATTAAGGGATTAAATGCGAATGAGCGCGAATGGGTTATGAACGGGTTTGAATTAAACCGGGTATAGGGAATAAAAAGCATGCACCCGGCTAGAACTCAAACGGGTATGGATGGGAAACATACTACCCGGAGTTTGGGGAAGATTACCAGTAAGTTTTTGAACAGGAGTATTTTTTTATCCCTTTTATCCACCAATACTATAGCAACCCTGAACCCTTTTTTATCTTGTGGCAAATCCAGTCCTTCGAAAGACCGGCATTGCCGTTTTTCAAAAACTGATACCCATGAAGACACTTCTACCAGCTCTTCTATTAATGGTGCTTTTCTCCATTGATGCTCATACTCAGATCACTACGCCGGTACTTCGCGCCAATTTCGGTGTGGATGCCGACCTCCGTTCCAATTTCAAGGAAGGAGCTCCCCTGCTGGATAATGATGATTGGTTCACCCATCCCGGAAGTATGGGTAATGGCAAGTCGGTGATCGATACCACAGGCGCAGCTGGCATTATGGCCCGTTACGCTTCAGACATGGCTTTCCGCCGCCTGCCCTTCTTCAGGCCTATGAGCGTGAATCCCTTTACAGTTGTAGATAACAAGGTCTGGATCGACGCTGTGTTCATTCGTGATTATCATGATAGTGACTCTACTGTATATGCTTCGGGGTCAAATAAAAACGGTGATAGCCCGGCCAACTGGAACAGCCCTCAGGCGCAATCCATCCCCGATAAAAACGATATCCTGGACATGATGATGCATATCCGCCGGGACGGCACCCTGCCCACCGATTCTCTCTGGATGTTCGGAGGCCTTTCAATGGACAATAACAATGGTAACCGCTATTTCGATTTTGAAATGTACCAGACAGATATCTTCTTTGACCGCAGCACCCGTAAGTTTTCCGGCTACGGCCCTGACGCCGGGCATACCAGCTGGGAATTCGATGCAGCCGGCAATGTGCTAAAAGCAGGGGATATCATTTTCAGTGCAGAATATCAAAACTCTGCGCTCACAGCCATTGATGCCCGCATATGGATCAACAGAGCTTCGCTCTTAACTATCCCGGCTTCGTTTGACTGGAGCGGTTCATTTGATGGTGCTTCTATGGGAGCAACTTTCGGATATGCCGGCATTGTTCCCAAACAGGCAGGTACTTATTTTACAGGACTGGCGAGCAGCGCCGGCACATGGGGTGGCCCATTTGGTATTATATTGAGGGACCAATCGTTTGTAACTGACTACGCCGTCAATCAATATGTTGAATTTTCCGTGAACCTGAGCAAACTCGGCCTCGATGGTTCAGGCATTCTTGGCAGTAATAACTGCAACATGCCTTTTCGCCGGATCCTGACTAAAACCAGGTCTTCCAGTTCTTTTACGGCAGAATTAAAAGATTTTATAGGGCCGTTCGATTTTTTCCTGGCTTCCCGTGCCGAGGTAGCTACACAAACACCCCTCTTATGTGATGGTTCGGTAGCAGAGCTATCGGTCATCAATCCTGTTGATGGTTCCCTCTATGAATGGTCCACAGCAAATGGTAACATTGTAACCCCGCCTGATGCCAGTTCAGTGTATGTGGACCAGCCGGGCACTTACATTGTAAAGCAAATGCTGCATGCCGGTTGCACACCTTATGCAAGCGATACGATCGATATAGTGCCAATGACAGGCTGTACAGTGCTGGCAGCAAATGAACTTTATGATCTCAAAGGATCGCTTGCAGGACCAACCACTTTGTTGCACTGGAAGGTCCGGAATAATTCTTTTGTCGGGCATTTTGAAATAGAGCGGAGCTCTGATGGCAAGTTCTTTACGCTGGCTGGCCGGATGGACATGGTATCGTCTTCTTCACTTGCAGGTTCATACTCTTTTAACGAAACCCTGGCCAATGATCCTTCTGTTGTTTATTACCGGGTCGTGCTGATAAATAAAGATGGATCCCGGCAGGTAAGTCCGGCTATTCAATTATCAGCTTCTTCCAGTGAACAGTTGAAAATATATCCTAACCCGACGACTGAATGGCTGCAAATGCAATTGACAGTAAACCGGGCTTCGGCTGCAAAGATCAGTATTTATAATGCAGAGGGAAGGTTGGTGTACAGCACTCGGGCCAGTCTGCAAAAAGGAAGCAACCAGCTTAAAGTACCCGGGCTTCAGGGGAAGCCTGCAGGAACTTATGTGGTAGTGGTTCAAACGGAAGAGGAGGCGTTCAGCAGGAAATTTGTTTTGCGTCAATAAATTGGCAGGATAAAAAATAAAAACTGGTCAAAAAGTTTTGGAAAGAAGGGTGTGCACTCCTATCTTTGCCGTCCCGAAAACAACGGGTACGGATCGGTAGTTCAGTTGGTTAGAATGCCGCCCTGTCACGGCGGAGGTCGCGGGTTCGAGTCCCGTCCGGTCCGCAGAAATCGACCTCAAACCCGCGCTAGTCGCGGGTTTCTTGTTTTTACTCTATTTTTTACTCTATCTGCCATCGTTTTATTGGCATTTCCTTACTCGTCTTCACATGACTTACCGTAAATTTAAGTAGAAAATTGTGAGTATGGATTTGAGTGTATTGCACCGGCATCCACTGCCGGACAGGGATTATTTCTGGAAAGACAAATTGAATTGTTTAACCGGTCACCTGGATTGCCGGTTCCTCGAATGGACAGGTTGGTATAATCAGGATATTTACCAGCGACTATTGGGTCATTACAGGCTTTACCAGCTATTTAAGAAGGAACGTAAGACAGGGACCGGGTTGGCTCAGCCAATGGCCTACATTTTAAATTACCGGGCCTCCCACGGGTTTAAATACTTGCTTTCCCGGGTTACCGGCATTGTGTATTACCTGGGCTCGTTTGGCAAACCTTACTACCCTTTGCAAATGGAAGGGATCAATAAGCTACTGGTTAATGAATATGCGAGCATTTTGCAGGCATTCCTAACCGAAGCAGATAATAATTTTGAAGAAGCATTATCCCAGGCTGTAGGACAGATCATGTCACCGGAATTTGGCAAGAAATCCGCGAATGCACTTTTACATGTTAAACAATCGGCTGTTATTTTACAAACCCAAAATGAATTCAATAGTTATCATAACAACACCCATTATTTTAATGAGTACACGACAGTTAATGCTGCCGCAGTCTGAAGATGAAAGGAAATTAGATAAACTCCTTGGCCTATTTTCGAATATTAGTCAGCTTTTTGAAATGAAAATAATTAAGAAAGAAGATCTGGATTTCATTAAATATGAATTCCAAATTCTCTATGAATATCCGGGTGTTCAGAAGTATTTTGAAACTTTAGACGAATGGTTTGAAAGGAGAAAGATTGATCATTTAAAATTTAATCCATTTCGCAGAGTGGGAAAACTAATAATTGGTAATAACTTTAATGTTAACAAAAGTGGTTTGAAAGCTAGAAGCGAAATAATAGCAACATTGAAGGAAATAGAAAATGGCAAATTTTTCATCTTTAAAACCCTACAAATGGGACGTCGCAATCTCGCTCTGCAAGCAGGATGTCGACTTTGCAAGAAAGCTTGTAAAAGCTCTCAATCCGAATCTCAATGTGTTCTTTTATGAGAACAGGCAAGAGGATCTTATCAGTAAATCAGGGCCCGAAGAATTTTCCAAAATATTTAAAGAAGAGAGCAGGGTAGTCGTAATTCTCTCCAGGGACGAATGGAGCAATTCATATTATACCGAAATTGAACGAAACGCTATCATTGACAGGACAGCGGTAAAAAACGAAGGATATCATTTCTTAATGGTAATTCCGATGGTACAAAGCGAAATTCCACCTTGGTACCCCTCTACTCAAATTTATGCAAGTCCGTTTAGATTCTCCATTGAGGAAATTGCTCATTTTATAGAATTTAAAGTAACAGAGGAAGGTGGTATCGTTAAGCCGCTAACGGTCAAAGAAAGATATCAAAATTTCATCGACAGGGTGGAACAAAAGCGATCTATTATCAATTTACAGCACGAGCAAGTTGCCGTTCAGCGGGCAAAAGAGGAGATGGGAATATTTAAAGATTGCTTCAACAATAAATGTAAAGTCTTACAGCGAAACATAGTTGACAAGGTTTTCTTAAATGAGTTTGGCCCTTTTCGAAATCGCTCTTACTTTGGGTATGGCGATTATCTTCTAAAGTGTGGGTTTCTTTTTCAGGATGAATTTTACATGCAAATAGTAACAACCCAAGATCTTGCTATTAGTTTGGAACTTATTAAGTTGTCTAAAAATGGGGAAGAAGAAAAATCCATTGATTCTGAAGAGCGAGTATTTTACTATACACCAGAGATGCAGGGCTGGGCTCAACCCAATGTTTGTGAACACCCCACTAACAAAGAAATTCCAATTTTATTTCGAGATAAAAACAATTCAGTTTTTTACGACCTGACCAACCCTCTGCGAACAGATTTATTGATCGACAATTGGTTTCAGAAACTTTTATCAAAATCAACTGAGTCTATTGAAAAATATCTCTAACAGCTAACACACCTTACTGAAATCAAAAAAGGCAGGGGATTTATGTTTTGTATCATTTAAATCAGGTTTAACCTGTTTATCTTACTACGAAATATAACTTTTCAATATTTAGATCACATCATAAAAAACCGCTCAGAAGAGCGGCTTATTTATGATTCTATAAAGAATAATTTGTACCAGCCCCTGCGCCATGTTTGATTATTAGCTTTTGTTGCACAAGTGCCGTTAGTATTTTTTTGACTGTCGGTAATCCTATACTCAGCTTTTCAGAAATATCACCTGACCGGCTACCGGGATGATTTTCTATAAACAGATAAATGCTTTTTTCCTTGGGTCCCAGACTTGCAACGGTTCCTTGCGTTGTTAATTTTGCCATTAGTTGGCCGCCGATGTTATTCAGACAATCGACGAAAAACAGCACCCAATTATATACATCCTCTCCCGGTCTTTGCCTCTGGCTTTCCATTAGTTGCTGGTAGTATTCACTCTTCCTGTTTTCTATTTCATGTTCGAAGCTTACATATTGAATCCAATTGTAGCCATTCTTTAATAAAACCAGTGTCGCTATTAACCTGCTCAATCGTCCGTTTCCATCCTGGAAAGGATGAATACTTACAAAATCATAGCAAAATAATGCGCACTTTACTATAGGATGTGTTTCGCTTTCTGTATGCCACCAATCAATAAGCGCCATCATCGCTTCTTCTGTTGCAATACCTGGAGGTGTAGTCTCAAAGATTACCTGCTTGCTTCCATCTGGCCGGGTTGCTTCTACTGCATTGCTATGCTGCTTATAATTTCCTCTATGCCATTCATCCTTCTGGCTATGCTTTAGCATCAGATTGTGCAGATTTTTAATAGCTCCTTCGGAAATTTCCATGTCGGGGAATACTTCCGAGATCAGATCCAACGCTTCAAAATACCCAGCTACTTCCTGGGAATCTCTATCCTCTAGTTTAGAAATTGCCAATTTCTCGATTAAGGCTTTAACTTCTTCATCTGACATAGCGGAACCTTCAATCCTTGTGGAGGCTCCTACACTACGGACAGTAGCTATTGATTTAAGTTGTTTAAGGGCTTTCCCTTCTCTCTTCTCTATGGCAGCCCAGGAGCCGTCAAAACGGTCAAGACTGCTGATTGCCTGGATCAGTTTCCAGTCTGGTGAAAGCTTAAATGTGTGTACCATGTCGGCCATGAGGCGAAGATAAGTAAAATATCCGGTTTTATCCGATTGTAGTCGATTTTTATCCGATTATTTTATCCGATTTTATCTGATTTGGGCTGATTATTATCCGATTACGCTGGACTTCGCAAATGAGAGTCTACCCAAAGCTAATTCCTCCAATTCAGCTTAATATTCGCTATAACAAGCAATCTCCGCCATAAATGTCCACTATAGCGAACGTTACGGGATTTATTCAACAAGATGCGCTGGTGCCATTACTTCCCTCGCCTTCCAGATCTTCTCAATCTGGTAAGCGGCCTGGTTAGGCGTCACCTTGATATACCGATAGAAGTCCTTCAGGCTTCTATGCCCACTGATCTTCATGATCAACTCAACAGGGGTACCGGCTAAAAACTCATTGGTGCAAAATGATCTCCGGCAGGAATGAGAAGTGACCCATTTATACTTTGGCTTTACTTCCTCGATATCGCGATTGCCTTTCTTGTATGAGAACTTAATGGATTCATCGATCCCTGCGACCTGGTAGACCTTTTTGATATCTCCATTAAAATCGGCATTGGATGTACGGGGTATTTGTCCTTTAAACTTTGTAATAAGGATCTCATGTGCAACAGGACGAAGGGGTATCACCACCCAGTGATCCGATTTTTGTTGTTTGATATGCAACTTGCCATTCCGGATGTCTTCCGGTTTGATGCTGCTGAAATCGGAAAATCGTAATCCGGTAAAACAACCTAACACCAATAAATCTCTTGCTGTTTGCAGTTTGGGGGTTAGCGATAGATCGAGCTTATAGATTTCTTCGATCTCGTAATTGGTGAGATAGGTAGCATCCGCTATTTCTTCGAATACTTTATACTCGGTGAGATCAATAGGCGAAATGATCTTGCGGCGGATCCTGTCTTTAAGAAATAACCGCAGATGCTTAATGGCCTTGCCCATTGTATTTCTCTTCAAACCTTTTGACCCGGTTTTGGTGTACCGGTAAGATTGGTAATCGAAGGTCATGAAGTCTACAAAGTCATGATAGAAGTCGACATCAAATGATTTGAACGTTATCTTTCTTCCCCTGAATTTTTCAAAAGCCTGCAGATAACGCTTTACTTCCATATAGATATGAACGGTAGAAGCTGCAATCCTTCTTTTCTTTGATTCGATGTAGTTGTCAAACTGGAAATAAACATCAAGGTTACCACTAACCTCCTTGCGCTGTTCCAGTATTGATACATCAAGGTCCGGTATAAAGGTTTTCTTCAGATAAGTTAACGGATTATCTCTCGTATGCTTCAAACAAAAGGAAATAATGTCCTCTGCTATCCGCAGCATTTTGTGCAGGCGTTCATTTAGATCATCGGCATCGCCAAACGGCGAAGGAAGATTATTATGGACTTTTCCTGTCTTTCTGTTCCAATACTCCGGCGGGATCGCCATTCCGGTGTCGATCAGTACCCGCTGATTGGTGCCCCGGCAGTATTGGATAAAAATTTTACTGGTACCATCTTTTCTTTTCCAGTCTTTCTTGCAGACCGGTTTGAGTGCATATATCATAACTTGACGTTTTACTCTATCAATCCCTCTATGTCGGGCCTATCAAGTCATGTGAAGATAAAATGTCGTGTAAGTGGATAAATCATCCAATTACTTAAAAATTAAATTGTCATGTAAGGATGTGTAAAATGATGGAAAGATGTAAAATAGGTCAGCCCCCCGTCCGGTCCGCAAGTTTCAAAGACGCTGTTTATCAGCGTCTTTGTCGTTATAGTGAGATGATGGCTCGAACTTGTTGATACTTGTCTGAGAAAAAGGGTTAGTTCTTCCCACCGATTCATGTAATACAACAATGCTTTTCCTATCGGGGACTTCGGAGTCACTTCGCATACTTTCTTTCACCTTAACCTGACCATACCTTCCAATAAGGATAAACGGATAAATTCTCTGGATTCAATTACATTTTAATAAACAGTTTACTCTTCGTATGACCCAATGTGATGGGACAGTTGAAAAACACCAAACTCACGTTAATGCTGCCAAATCGCTGGTCTTTTAAACAAAACAAATTAGGTCTTTTAAACAAAGTCAACGGGTGCAATGCTTTCTACTTTCGTTCCAACAAAACAAATTAAAAATGGAACAGAACAATTACCAGGGAGCCTTACAACAACCAACCGGTTCCGGCTTCAACGCAAATTCAACGACAACAGATGTTATCAAAGACATTGACCTCACAGGCAAAATTGCCATCGTAACAGGAGGTAACACGGGTATCGGATTGGAAACTACCCGCACGCTTGCGGCTGCCGGTGCGACTGTAATTGTGCCTGCACGGGACATCGAAAAGGCAAAGAAAAATTTGGCCGGAATTACCCACGTAGAGATAGCGGCAATGGACTTAATGTTTCCGGCATCTATTGATGCGTTTGCGGAAAAGTTTCTTGCTACCGGCAGGCCGCTTCATTTGCTCATCAACAACGCCGGTATTATGTGGGTACCGCTCCGCAGGGACGAACGTGGCATTGAATCGCAATTAGCTACCAATTACCTCGCGCAGTTTCAATTGATAACAAGGTTATGGCCTGCACTTAAAAAAGCAAATGGTGCAAGGGTTATCAATGTTTCCTCTCAGGGTCACCATTTTGCCCCTTTCAATTTCGAAGACCCCAATTTTCTGCACAGGGAATATGAAACTTTACAGGGATACGGGCAATCCAAAACGGCGGTCAACCTTTTTTCAATGGAACTGGACAGCCGTGCCCGTGATTCTAATGTAAGGGTATATGCAGTGCATCCCGGTTCGATTGGCGGAACAGAACTCGGAAGGGAAGCCCCGCTGGAACTATTTCAGAAAATGGGGTTTGTAGATGCCAATGGTAACATGCTTCCGGAAGTAGCTGCATCCTTAAAAACAGTTCCGCAGGGTGCTGCGACAACCGTGTGGTGTGCAACATCTCCCTTATTAAGCAATATTGGCGGCGTGTATTGTGAAGACGCAGATATTGCCCCGTTATGTGCAGATATTTCTAAAAGCAAAGGAGTAAACCCTTATTCGCTTGATAAAGCCAGCGCAAAAAAACTCTGGACACTTACTGAAGAAATGACGGGTTTGAAATTCAATCTGTAACCCTCGCTTCAGCTCATAAGCGTATAGCTTTTCTTCCTATTAACATAAGCAGGATGGGCAAAGCCGATGAAATAGCCAGTATGACCGAAGACCTGGCCTTTTAAACAAACTAAACTATATGCAAGTTTTTATCTTTGCATTATTGACTTCTTTAAAAAGCAAAATCATGGACTATCAAGCCCGGTATATTACAGAAGATATTAAGCTCTCCAGCTATGAGGATAAATTTTTTAAGTCAGACATCATGTTTGACCATCACATGCTGGTATGGTTTCTTTCCGGCGAAACCAAGATCGTACTGGCGGATGCGACTTACTTTTTCAAACAGGGGGATATTTTCCTGATTCCAAGAAATCAACTGGCAACCATCATTAACTATCCCAAAGATGGCCAGCCGCATAAAACAGTAGTGATGCATTTATCGGTGGAAAGGCTCCGGGGTTTTTATGCCGGCAAGCATATAAAGTCTCAACCTTTGAAGTCGGCGAAAATTTTCAGTTTCAGCAGTCACCCCTTGCTGGAAAGCTGCCTCGCTTCGCTGATCCCCTATTTTGACATGAAGGATATACCGGAAGATATTGCTGCGATCAAGATCACAGAAGCCATTAGCATTCTCCGAACGCTGAATAGAGACATTGATAATGTGCTTGCCAATTTTGAGGAGCCGGGCAAGATCAACCTGGTTGATTATATGGAAAAGAACTTCATGTTCAACCTGCCGATGGAAAAATTCGGTTATCTCACTGGCAGAAGCCTTACCACTTTTAAGCGAGATTTTAAAAAGGCCTTCTGTACTACTCCACAGAGATGGCTTACCCAAAAGCGGTTGGAACTGGCGTACTACCAGCTTACGGAAAAGAAGAAAAAACCACTGGATGTATGCTATGAAGTAGGCTTTGAAAACCTATCACATTTTTCGTTTGCTTTTAAAAAGCAGTTTGGATTAGCCCCCAGCCAGTTGGTCGGGAATGGCTGATTTATTGATAGAACGTTTACAACCTGGATAAAATGCTCACCATATTATTGATACTAAAATGGTTTTTAAAAAGAATACAAAGCCTGTAGTTAAAAGCTATACTTCAAATCCCGGATTGGTCACCATTAAACCGGGCTGGGCAGGTTCCCCGCTGGATCAAAACGGGCTGCTCATTTACGAGGAAAGCCCAACGATGCTCAGTTTCAGGGACGTACTGAAATATATGCTCCAGAGAAATCCGCAACGACAGGAAAAGAATGCGGATAGATGGCGTATTGTTGTCCGTACCGATGAAGACCGGTTGAATGACCTGGCAGATAAAATTGTATGGTTGGGAGATTTTTTCTGTATAAAAGTAACTTTACCATTCATAAATACAGTGTATGCCGTGGAACCCCGAAAAATATAACCAGTTTAAAAACATAAGATATCAGCCTTTCTTTGACCTGATGGAAATGATTTCCGGCGAAGGAATAAAGCATGCTGTAGATATAGGATGCGGCACAGGTGAGCAAACCTCTATCCTGTCAGAAAAATTTGAAGCTGCTTCTTTCTTAGGTATTGATTCTTCTGATGAAATGCTCCTGGGTTCAGGAAAATATATAAGTGAGAAACTACAATTTAAAAATTCAACTATTGAAAAGTTTATAGCCGATGGCTCAAAATGGGATCTGGTTTTCAGCAATGCAGCTTTGCAGTGGACAGATAATCATTACGGGCTTTTTTCGGCGCTCATCACAAAGCTCAATCCAGATGGTCAATTGGCAATACAGATGCCGGTACAAAATGAGAACCTGCTGAATCAATTATTGATGCAACTTGTGCAGGAAAAACCCTTTGTTGATTTTTTGCAAGGCTGGAAAAGGGTGTCGCCGGTATTAAGCATTGATAAATACGCGCAGATTATGTTTGACGGTGGTTTGGGTGAATTGCAGATTATTCAAAAAGTGTATCCGATCA
Source organism: Sphingobacteriales bacterium 44-61 (assembly GCA_001898405.1). Classification (GTDB taxonomy): domain Bacteria; phylum Bacteroidota; class Bacteroidia; order Chitinophagales; family Chitinophagaceae; genus Terrimonas_A. The sequence goes on along the minus strand of MKTW01000010.1, from coordinate 198,013 downwards.
TTGCAGATAGCCCGCAAAAGCTATTTGATTTTATTTCAGGCTCATCATTAATTCCTTACATGGAAAGAATGTCAGAAAATGAGCAGGAAATATTTGTTGCTGAGTATAAAGGTCGCATTGAAAAAGCATTTAAAAAGTTTCCTGCTATATATGCGTTCAAACGCCTGTTGCTTTACGGCAAGAAGGAGTAGATTCGTCGGTCACTCGTTTTACATTTTATAGCAGATTTTTGACTTGAATCAAATATTTTAGTAGTAGAATCCATACATAATATAACAAATGCGATATTGTATTGACAATATCGCATTAATAAATAAGTTATCATCAATTTATAAAGTCGATATTTCATTGCCGGGCCTCCCAAAGAGACACGACAGGATCATCCCCGTTTTCGCATAGGTTGTATTTTCCAGTATGTAAGTGTTCGCCACAGCCATTCCAACGGTCCAAAATGGAAATATTTTAACCATAGCCGGCTGATGAATAATTGTATTAGCCAGATACCAGCCACTACATAAAAAATCTGGCTGTATTGCAATGTTGCATATAGATTAAGACCGTATCCAAAAAACAGCAGTGTGCAAATAACGCTCTGCATCACATAATTGGTAAGCGCCATTTGACCAACAGCAGACAGCCGGTCAATAACCTGTTTGCATTTTTCTGATCGTAGAATAAGCATGATTATCGCAGCATCTGCCATCACCAGTAAAATGCGCTGAACGGGGTAAATAAGATTCATCCATACGATCGGGTGCTGCTCCATTTGTAAAAAGTAGACTGAAAGGTCAGGATAGTAAATAAAGGAGTAGCAAAAATCCCAGATCACCAAAGGCAGCCCAAGGCCATATCCCACTATGGCAGTCCACAAGTATTTTCTTCGTGTCCACTCACCGGTTAAAAATCCCCATTTGAATAATGCCATACCCAACAACATCAAAGCCAAAGGGTCCCACAAGCCATAAATAAGATAGGAGGTTTGAAGTATCCATGTCTGCTTTCTTTTGTGGGCAGCAATGGTTGAATAGTCGCTTTTCATAATGCGGGTGTTATCCGCTATATCCTGATCATTGGGTATAAATGTTTGCTCCAGTTCCCGCCACTGGGTCAATACCTCCTGTTGTTTCGCATCAGGTTTTTGCCCCGGGGATAATGCTTTTGTTACCTTCACATAAGCTATGCGTTTTTCTCGCATGCCCTGGTAATAGGAGGTTTGAATAATAAACTCCACAGCAGCTACCAGCGGAATACCTAATACCAGGTATTGGGGTTTTAGTTTGCGAAACAAAAAGGCGATCATTCCAATTATACCATAATAATATAATATATCGCCATCCCATAATAAAAGATGTGCATCGGCAAGCCCCAATAATACGAGCCAGAACATTCGTTGGTAAAATAAACGGGTGCTGGTTCCGGCAGCAGTTTTTTTGTTCAATATAAATAGAAGAATGCCTGCGCCAAACAATAATGAAAACAATGCCCGCATTTTACCTTCCCAAAAGATCATTATTACTGCACGTATCCAAAAATCAACCGTATGCATATCGGTGCGAAACGGCTCCGAATAGCGGCCTGGCATGGAGAACTCAGGGATATTCATTAGCAATATACCCAGTACAGCTACACCTCTTAGCACATCAAGCGAGCGGATCCTATTGTTGGCGGCAACGGGGAACGCCTCCTGTGATGAAGTTAAGTTGAAATTAATTTTCATGATACCTGTTTTGAGGAAATGATTGGTTAAAGCATTACCTGCCTGCAGTAATACCTGCCGGTAAGTTGTTCAATTTTATTTTTACCAGGTTAATTGACTCAGTTGCAAAAATAAATAGCATCAAAAACGAAGTCAACAATAGCAGCATCATGGGAATTGATGCCAGTTGGAAAGAGAGTGCTTGTTTTTTCATTGTAATATTTTTTCCAAATCTCAGTAACAGAAAACTTTGGATCAATACCACAATGGGGGATTTTGCAACAGTTTATATCAGCCCCTGCTGCACCGCCTTCATCACGGCCTCGCTGCGGCTGGCTACGTGTAATTTTTTATAGATATGCTTTACATGCGTCCGTACAGTTTCATAGCTAATGAACAACTTATCCGCAATTCTTTTAAAATCATCACCATCGATCATGCATTTAAGCAATTCCTTTTCGCGGTCGCTCAACTGGTAATCATGGCTGGAAGGGGTTACCAGTATTACATTCTTATTGGAGAAAAAGCCAAGTATTTTTTTAGCAACAGTAGTATTCATGGGAGCTCCCCCATCCCAGACTTCTTTAATAGCTTCAAGATATTTACCTGGTGGATCGTTTTTAAGGATATAACCGGAAGCACCGGCACACAATGCCTGGAATATACGTTCACTATCGTTGAATACCGTTTGTATCAGCACTTTTACGTCAGGAAATTTTTCGGCGATCAATCCTGTAATTTCGATACCATTCAGCCCCGGCATTTCAATATCCATCAATACCACATCCGGATTGCTTCTTTGTATGGCAAGTTCCCATCGGTTACCGTCGGGATAAGCTCCAGGGCAATGGTATCCCGGTGTGCCGTTTAAAATAGCCTGCATAGCATCACGGACCAACTTGTTATCTTCAAAGATTATAACCCGAATTTCCATAACCATAAGTTTAAATGCAATGATATAATTTAAATAAGTAGTACTGCATACCTCATCAGGTGATTTTCAATTGAAGGGAGACCTCACAGCCTTTGCCTTCAGAAGTATGTAGTATATATTCAGCGCCTATTGCATCCGCTCTCTGCTGCAGGTTGTCAGAGCCATTACCCCGCCTCACCGCTTCCGGATCAAAACCATTCCCATTGTCTTTTATGGAAAATTTAAGTATTTTTTCTTCTTCTCTTACACTCAACCCCAGCATTGTTCCTCCACTATATTTCGCCGCATTATTGATGGCTTCTTTGCAAAACAGGTAAATATTGCGGCGCTGCTCCATATTGAGTTGTAGTTGTTGTACTACACCTGTAATATTCACTTCTACTTCCATATTTTTAGCGGCTGCCATATTCCTGGTGTATTCTTCCAGCCGTTGCATAAGATCAGCCAGGCTGCTTTTGACAGGATTGATCAACCATACAATATCGTTGAGCTTGTTCACCATTTGCGCAGATGAATCCTGCATGATATTGAGGGAGTTTTCAACACCTGCGAGATCTTGCGACTGAAGTTGTGTTTTAGTAAGATGGCTGTACATGGCAACCCCACTAAGCGTTGCACCTACTTCGTCATGCAGCTCCCGGCTGATGCGGAGACGCTCAGTCATCAGGGTTTGTTCATTCTGGAGCCGTTTCTTTTTTCTGAACCAGTAAAAACCGTAGCCTCCAATTAGTATGATGATCCCAATGCCTGCCAGTGCAAAATTTTTACGCTGATTTTCTTTTTGCGCCAGTGCTGTTTTCAATTCATTCTCGGTAGCCAGTAGTTTAATCTGATCTTCCTTTTTTCCATACTCATATTGCGTTTTATATGAATTTGCATTATCAATATTTTCCTGAGTAACGAGGCTGTCTTTATAGGAGACATAAAGTCGGTAATGATCATACGCAGCCTTATAATTACCTGACAGCTCATCAACTTCGTGAAGGACTGAATAAGCATTCGTTCGCCCGGGTGTGAAACCTTCGGACTCTGCAATTGTCAAGGCTTCGTTAATATACCGGTAGGATTTATTCAATAATTCCTTTCTTTCAGCTGGTGATTTAAGCCTGGCAAGAGATAAAAATGATCGGGCAAGGGAGATACTGGAAATCCTGTGCGATGCATTTCGCTGGGTCTCCATTTTATATTGTTCCCTGAAATAATACAAAGCACTGTCAAATCTTTTTAATGCCTCTTGCGGATTGGCTGCATCAAGCGCAGAATCCCCCATATTCTGTTGCACTGATCCAATCAACCCTAAGGTATATGCTATCCCAAATGCCGGGGCCAGGGTGTCAAGCTTCTTGTAGATAGTCAGGGCCTGACAATGTTGTTCATATGCATATCCGTATTGTCTTTTCCCGGCATATACAAGCCCGATATTGTTATAACTATAAGCAAGCCCCGCCCGGTCATTGAGCAACAGGTAAGCTTCTTTTGATTTTATTAAGCTTTCCAACGCCTTTTCTTCATTTCCCAGTTCAATGTAAGCATTCCCAATAAGCATTAACATGGGAGCCTGTCCTTTGATATCATTATTCTTTTCTAAAACAGCAATTGCTTTTAAAGCATAATTAATAGCCTCAGCAGCATTAAACTCCTGGTAAAAATATTTATTGGCTATCAAAGCATAACAATCGGCAATACCTTTAGGATCGCCTATCTTTCCTAAGATATCCACTGCTTTTGCAAGTGCAGCAAAAGAATTTTTGAAATCATCTTCGATCTTTCCAATTGCTATCAATGCTGCTGCAATCCCTCTTTTATATTGAATTCTCTCTGCAAGCATATATGCTTTTTCAGCATAATGGATCGCCATCGAATCTTTTTGCCCGGAAGGAGTGCCGGCAATCCCAAGCAAAGCATTAACTGTAGTACTATCTCCCCGATTCTGAATAATGATATTCATCAGTGAATCCATAGGAGATCTCTGCGCAACGCAATTCAGTGAAAATGTTATTATAGAAATTAAAAAAGCCAGGCTCTGACGCCAATACTGGAGGGGAAAAACGATTTTTCCGGGATATATTTTTTTTAACGTTGTCATCTCCCCGTCTAATAGCGTTTTCAAATTTGATTGAAGATAATATAATACATACTTATATATAAAAAGCCGGCAGAACTTTTTCATGATATCATGATTTTTGTTCGGATAAAGATTGGCTCTCCCTAAATCCTATTCAATACCCCATTGGAGTAAAATAAGCAGCCTGAAGATTTGCAAAAGAGGTCATCTGGCAAATAGCCTCTTTTCTTGCCATCCTGGAGCATAACCAGCATAAAAAAGGCCCCCGGTAAATCGAGGGCCCCTTATCGAAAAATTTATCGCTTATCGTATTTCAACATAATCCAGCTTAAAATCTATACCGTTTTTACCATATCGCGTAATATAAATGTAGTTAGTCCCTGCTTCCAGATACACATCGCAATTCATCAATTTCCAATCCGGATGCGAGCCGGGTATCAGCGAAATACTCCTATCATTGCTCTTTATCTCAATCCTGGAAGTACTTCCAGAATTATCTTCGTTTTTATAGTTCACCCTTAACCGGTATACCTTCGGTTTTGCAACATCAACAGCAATAAGAACAGTAGAACTATCCTTACTCATATTCACGTAACCGATACCACTCGCTTTTTCTTCATCCGACTGCTTTTTCGAACCGTTTATCAATGATGCAACCTCCGCCTCATATTTAGATGAATTATTAGTTATCCTTATCACTCTGCATTCATGCGGAAGCAACTTAACAGGGAAAGCGTTTGCATACCCGCCCAGTTCCTTATGCAGCCAAAGATCGCGCACCTGGTACTTCCCATCCTTTTTCAGCCCCAGCTCTTTTACAAAATCTATCCCACGCTCCTGCTCAGTTTCCTCCCGGTTAAACAATCCTACGATCCAATCCCCATTCGGCATCTGCCCTATCCATCTCGAACTATTTGCCGCATCATTCATATCATAACTAATGGGCTTCCCGGCAAACCCCTCGTCATTCAGGGAAAGAAGTTCTTCATTTTGATAAAGCCAGGCATCATTGCCAATAGTATTGAACTGATCTGCGATAGCAATGGGAGAACCCGTCATCGCCAGCAATGAGATCTGGAATTTCTTTTCGTTTTCAGTTGGTAAAGTATTGATCCTTGTGAAATCTCCGTCCAGCACCATCTGGTCCCTGCCACCAATGTCTGCAAAACTTACAAACCCATCGAAGGCATTGGCAAATTGGGGCCAGTTATGTTTGGACTGGCCTCTGCGTCTGCTACTCGTAAATTCCCAGCCGCCGTTGAAACAGTCGTCGCTTATGCGGATCATGTCGCCATATTTCAATTCAGTTGTTCCATGATTAAAACAATTTGGCATAACTAAACTGAGCATCATGGTGCTGTCAGCAGCTTCTCTCATCCAGCGAAGGGCCTTATTGTATTTCTCCAGGCCATAATTGTTCTCGTAATTCTCCAGGAAATCGATCCTAAGGAAATTCACTCCCATTTCCTTAAAATATCGGATATACCCCTGGATCCATTCTTTTGCACCAGGCTTATCAACATCAACCCAGTATAATTCGCTATTAAAAGAAACAGGGCCTGTAATATCTCTGCTTGTATAGTTGGTTCCCTTAACAGGCAGATTGTCGTGATAAGCGGTTTTAGTTAACCATAAAGGATTGTAATAAACACCCATTTTCATTCCTTTATCGGCGATGTATTTAGCCCAATAATCAAAACCGAATTGCCAGTTGCTATTATACTTTGTTATGAACCCGTTTTCATTTAAAGTCTGGGCGCCTTCAATCCAGCCGTCATTACTCACCATATCATAACCGAACGCTTTAAAATTATCATTGACCCAGTCGATATTTTTTTTCCAGAGTTCTTCGGGTATAGGTTTGTTGTTAACCCAGCAATATTCATAAGCTATCCAATAGCGGGGACCGCTACCCTTTTTCCTGGAAAGAGGAATATCCTGGTATGTTTTTTTGGAAGCGCGTTGATCATAAGGCTGGGCATTCAACAATAATGCATCGGCGAATAGCATTATAAATAGCAGAATGGGAAGTGAGTTACGTCTCATCTGGTAATATTAATTCTTGTTATTAATGATAAGGTTTTCTAATAGCCGGGATTTTGAATCAGGTTTGGATTGGCGTCCAGTTGTTCTTTTGGAATGGGATAAAGCTGACGGAAAGCTTCGTCGGTATAAGGCTTGAAAATAGTGGGATCGTTATACCTTCCGAATCTTATTTTATCAGACCTGCGCCATCCTTCCATAAAAAGCTCCCGGCCTCTTTCATTCATTATCTTTTCTGCATCGAGACTGTTAAATGGAGCAACGCCGGCCCTTTGTCTGAACTGGTTTACAATTTGCAGCGACGTCGTATTTGTCGGGTCTAATCTCCACATTGCTTCAGCTTTCATCAGCAGAATATCTGAATAGCGGAAAACAAAGAAATCACTATTGAGAAATCCGTTGCTGCCTTTTTCAACCTCCCATTTTATTATTCTCGCGCCTGACTGCCTTGCCGTATTATAAAGAGAAATGAAAGTAGGTGTGAGATTTACCCATGGGTCGCCATCAATTGCCGGATCCTTTTCATAACCGGGATCCAGCAGTTTGTCTCCATTTGCAGTGTATTGCGGCCCCCAAAGAAGATTATCTGTTTTCCGGATATCGTTGTCTTCATATAAATTAAAGAACTCTGTTTGTGCCGATAATCCGTTCCATGGTTGCTGGGTCAGCGAAAAAGTCTGCACATGGGAAGGATGCAGGCTGATCAATGGCAGAAACCAGGTCCATTGCGTATAGGTTTCATCGAATGGAATGGCGAATATCGCTTCTGTTGAATTCTGATTCTGCGCAATGAAGTTATCCTTGTAATTAGCCGTAAGACTGAACTCATTTGAGCCGATGATCTCATTTGTTGCATCTATTGCTTTTTGCCACTGGGGCGTACCACTATATACGCCGGCATTCAAATAGAGCTTGGCCAGGATTGATTGAGCCATCCAATAGGTAGCCCGTCCATAGGTATTAGTGTTGATATCTTTTGACAGGTTGGCAAGATTGTCTTTGACCTCCTTTTCAATGAAATTGTAAACTTCGAGCCTTGTGCTCGTTTTCGGCAGATAATCTTTAGGCACATCAAATTTGTCTACGATCGGAACGTTCCCCCATTCATCGATCAGCCATAAGTACCATAAAGCCCGTACCGTTTTTATTTCTGAAATATAAGTTTTGTATTTCTCTGCATCTATTTGTTCGAGCTGATAAATTAACCGGTTGCAGATATTAATTTGTCCGTAGAAGGATTGCCAGGTGCCGGCGAAAAAACGATTGTTGGAGATCCATTTGTGATCGGTCATTTGCTGGTCCTGTCCATCACCTGCCCAATCTCCCCCTGTTCTTCCAACGATGGCTACTTCATCGGTGGTACAATAAATTGTCCATAAGTTCCCAAAACCCTGAAACTCTCTCAATCCGCTATATGCAGCTCCCAAAGCAGACACAATCTCTCCTTCCGTTTTCAGAAAATTATCATTTCCGAGCTGACTGTATAAAGGCTCTTTCAGTTTTGTGCAGCTGTTAAAGAGGGGAATAGTGCAAAGCAGCCCAACAAATAATGCTATGTTTTTTATATTAATGATTTTCATGATCGAAATTTTAGAATGAAACATTAAAGCCAAGTGTGAATGTCTTTGTGGTAAGCCAGCTATTGCGCGGCTCAACGCCAGGGGCCAGTACATTTCCGTCGTTATCGGTGTAGCGTGGTTCAGGGTCAACACCGGTGTATTTTGTGATGTAAAACAGGTTTTGCCCCGAAATAAATAACCGCAGATTTGAAATAGCCCCATTCGCCGGAGTTTTGAAATTGTAGCCAAGCGACAAGTATTCCAGTTTTGCAAACGAAGCATGTTCCAGGTAATAACTATTGTAAGCGGCGGGTCCTGTATAATTTGGATCGAAATACTTTGTGTTCACAAGATTGTATGAGCTTATCCTGGAAACCTGTTCAAACATCGTCCGGTTCAAATTCACAAGATCGTGGCCATACACGCCCCTGAAGAATATGTTCAGGTCAAACCTTTTGTAGTTAAGCGTATTTGACCAGCCCCATTCACCTTTTGGCAAACCCCGTCCGATGATCGTCATATCCTTTTCATCTATCGTATTGTTTTTATCGATATCCCTGATGATATATTTTCCATCTGCGCCTACGCCTTCATAGATCCAGCCAAACATTTGCCCTATGGGCTTTCCTTCTTCCACCCTCACCGTATTACCAGTAAGTGGAGCTGGCAAACCACCCACTTCTCTTACACCATATTTAATATCTCCCATGGAAAGGGAAACGACTTTCGTGTTGTAGGTAGAAAAAGTCGCTTTTGTATTCCAATTAAAGTGGTTGGTTTTAATTACATGATAGTCCAGCGAAACCTCAATACCTGTATTCTTTAACTTCCCTGCATTGAGCACAGTTGTTGGGAACAAATTGGGAGGAACGGGAACATTGAGTGTAATAAGCGCATCCTTTGTGTTGCGGCTATAAAAATCTACCGTTCCATTAAGTCTTGAATCGAATGCGCTGAAGTCTACCCCAAAATCAATTTCTGATTTTGTCTCCCATTTCAGATCTGGATTAGGATTACTTTGAGGTGAATAAACGGGTGTGAACACTCCATTATATAAGAAATAGGTTGGAGACGATCCTGGGCCATAAAGTTGTTGCGACAAATAACTTTGTCCTGGCAAAGCCCCGGTCACACCATAACTGCCACGCAGTTTAAGCAGATCGATATTGGAAAGATCGAGTATCCGGCTAAGGTCTGCAGCCAGGCTAACGCCGGGAAACAATCCCCACTTATTGCCGGCGCCAAACCGTGATGAACCTTCCTTCCTTAATGAAGCTGACAGGAAATAAGTGTTGTTGTAAGCAAAACTTGCCCTTCCAAAAAACGCTGCCAGTTTATTGTTCTCTTTAACGCTGGTAGCGATCGCTTTTCCATCTGCGAAATCCTTGGCCGCGGCAAAATTGTTATACCCGAAAGCATCAGTCAGGAAATTACCTGCCTGGGTAAAGAAATTCTCCGAAGTAAAATCCTGGTAAGAATAACCTGCAAGAAAGTTCATCGTTAGGCCTCTAAGTGATTTGCTGTAGTTGCCTGTCACTTCAAACAGGTTACTTTTGGAGTTGTTATTACCACGGCTGGCCAGCCCGTTTCTATCCACACCGCTGGCATAATAGCTGTATTTGCTTATGTATTGACCGTTAGTAATGTTATCATTATTCCTTGCGAAGCGAACAGATCCGACAAGGTTTTTAATTACTTCATAGTCTGCCTTTAAATTATACATAAGGCGGCTGGTAACCTGGTTGTTGATGTTCTGCTGTATAATGCCAACCGGGTTGTATAGCTCGTGTACTTCAGATTGAAAGTAACCTCCATATTTTGAATAGGCCGGGTCAGACGAATGGATGGGCGCCGTTGGAGGCATCGCTACAGCAGCCCTGAATGCGTCTTCAAATCCTAATGCAGCATCCCTTGATTGCAGCGACAGGTTAAATAAAAGTGTCAGCCGGTCGTTCAGGGCTTTCTGGCTTAGATTGAGTCTTGCACCAAGCTGCTGGAATCCCGTATTCTTCAATATGCCTTCAACATTCCTGTAATTAACGGAAGCCATGTATTTCGTTTTGTCGGTGCCCCCTGACAAAGCCAGGTTATGGGTATGGGAAATAGCATTCCGGGTTATTTCATTGAGCCAGTCAATATTACTTCCATAGTCCGTTCCTCCGTTTGCCAGGTAGGTTTGGCTATTCATTACAGGCAGATACCTGTTTTTCATTTCTGACGATACATATCCATTGTATTCTACCCGGGTTTTACCTTTTGCACCAGACTTGGTCGTAATCAGGATCACTCCTGAAGAGCCTCTCGTGCCATAAATTGCCGCGGCGCCTCCATCCTTCAAAACATCGATAGAAGCGATATCATTCGGGTCGATACTGTTCAAATCAACACCAATGATCCCGTCAACAATGATCAGGGGCTGCGAACTGGCTCCAAGCGTCGATAACCCCCTCAACCTGATATTATAGTTGCCATTGGGATTTCCCTGCGGCGCCACAATGCTTAATCCTGCTACCTTGCCTTGAAGCAGTTGAGCCGGATTGTTGATAGCACCCTTGTTGAGGTCGCCCGGCGTTAAATGAGCGACAGCATTGGTAACCTCTTTTTTGGCAACGGTTCCGTATCCGATCACTACTACGTCACCAAGCGACTGATTGTCAGTCAGCAGAATTATACTCAGGTAGGTATCTTTTACAACTTTTATCTCCTGGCGCTGATACCCGGCATGGGTGAATACCAAAAGGGAGCCCGGCTTTAAGTTACCCAGTGAGAAATTTCCTTCGTTATCTGTAGTTGTTCCGAGATTGCTTCCCTCGATGGTTACATTCACGCTGTTAAGGGGAGTTCCTTTGTCATCTTTTACGTTGCCCTTCAAATCGAGATTTTGTGAAATGGCCGCCACGCTAAAGAAATTGCCGAGGGTAAAAAGCAAGACAAGGCGAAAGCAATGGTTGATTCTTTCTTTCATATAGCCAGTTTTAGTTTGAATTAAAAATGTTCGCAATAGCAAATCAATACCAGCCAAATTACTCGCGACAGGGCAAGCTGGATTCAACATCAAGGAAAAAACTAAACGGCACATCCAAGCTATAAACTGATAATCAACTTATTACATTTGCAGCTAATGCCTTAAAATCTAAACCGTGAATATGGTTAAAGGGGAGTTCCGGACAGGTTGACCAGCTATATAAAGTCGTGGTTTCGCATTTTTCCGGGGAGGAAGAGTTCAGAAGCAGTACCAGGTCTTTTCAGAAAGTGCCGATTTGCATAATTCTTTTTTCGAAATCGTTGGGATAACCCGATTTGTTTTTGATCCTTGATCTGTAGGTATAAATAGTGGTCAACGAATAGCGGAGCAGTGAAGCAATCCTGTTACTATCCGATATTCCCAACCGGATAAGGGCAAATATTCTTAGTTCCGTTGACAGTCCTTCATTGGGTTTGGGCAGAATTTTTTCTTTCTCCGGCATCAGCTCATTGAATTTTTCAACAAAATCAGGGAATATGGTCAAAAACGCCTTATCAAAGCTATGGTAGAAGTCTTTCAGCTCTGTTTCAACAACAGCTTCCTGGATTATGTCTGGAGAACTCTCCTGAAGTCCTTTTTTCAGGATAGTCCTTTTTTTCAATGATTTTTGATAATCCTCGATTTTCCCAATATAAGTGGAACAGAGATCGAAGAAATGACCAACATAGAACTCCTTAATCCGGTTAGCATCCGAAAGTTCGGTATTAATATTATTCAGTTGCTGGTTGGCATTTTTCAGGTCTTCATTCATCATGTCCAGTTTCTTCCTGGCTTGTGCCAGTGAGATCATCTGTTTCCTGATCAGGAACACGGTAATTAACAGGCCCACAACAAGACAGCTGATGATCACCAGGGCTGCTCTCATCCTGTTGCGTTGCTTAACACTTTCTTCTTCGTAAGCCTTTTCAATAATGGGTAGCATTTTCCCGATCTGGAAATTCCTGTACCGGGCATTGTAAAAATTTGCATCATCCAGCGCGTAATGGGTGTATTTATAGGCTCTCTTAATGTCACCGGTAATAAACAGCGTATTCGACAAAGAAGTTAAAGCAAGGTTTTCCATAGTGGCACTCTGTATATCCGAAATGGCCGCGATGATCATGTATTTGAGTTTCTCATCCCTTTCGCGCCCTCCATTAAATTCGTTGTAGAATAATGACATGCAAAGCTGTGCCCCGGCATACATATGCATTGAAGTGTCCACTTTTGCCAGGCAGGCCCTGAGTGCTTTTTCCGCATTGCTATTATCATGTTTGACATAATAATCTTTAAACTTCCAGAAATAAAACTCTGCTGAGTTGGGTTGCAGGTATGCCAGCGCTGAATCCCTGTATTTTATTAATTGTGAATTGTAAATAGTTTTAAACCGGCTGTCGTTTATAAAATCCAGTAAATGAACATAAAGCTCTTCCTGTGCAGTGTAATAAAGTAGTTTTAAGCTGTCGTCTAATGCGCCTGAAGGAATCGAATCCAATAATTTCTGGGATTCACTAAATATACCTACGGATGAAAGTAACCGGGCTTGTTGAATTTGAGTTTCAAATTTCCATTTGCTATTCCTGTTGTCAATCGCAATGATCTTGTTACGATCAAGATATTCAAAGGCCGAATCGCTAATGTAATACTGGTATTCATCGATAATCGATTTATTCAGATCAAATTGCTCTTTGGCGGATTTGCCGGGAAGCTGCTCCTTTAATAAATCGATCTTCTGATCTTTCTTTTTTTGGTAGTGCCCCTTATTTTTCAGGGTATAATCCAGCACATTTAAAAGAGAATCAACATTGGCCTGTCCCTTTGAATAATGAGAGATGAAAAGCAATAAAAAAACAAGGGGGCGTATTTTGAGAGGTGGCATTTTAAGTTGTGTCAGGTTATCGATCCGGGCAAGCAGTCATGTGACACAAGTTAAGTTAAAAAAGCAAGAGTTGAGTAAGACTGTATGTTACAATCACAGCTGAACGGCAAATGCTTTTTCCCCATTCCAGTTAACCACTTTCGCAGGTTTATTTTCTTCTTTTACAGTAACCTGGTATTTGCCTCCAGCCCGCCGAACGTTAATATCAAACCTTGTATTGAAAGCATAAATATTTTTCAACGACATATGATCCCATCCCCTGGGCAGTTTAGGGCAGATCATAAATTCTTTAAACCCTACCGGCTCAAATCCAAAAGCGCCTTCCACAAGGGCACGGCAGTAAAGCCCGCTTTCTGCTGAAAGATGCCGCTGATTGCCTTCGGGCCATGCCTCAATTGCATACGGTACATGCTCGCCTAAAAGGCGCTGAGCAGAATAATAAGATAGATAAGAAAGCGCTGTATCAGTGGCACCAGCTTTTAACAATCCCCGGAAGGCATACAGCGTAGACCTGTCCCAGAATGTAGTGGAACCTGATTCGGTCAACAGGCCATTCGGGGTCCATAATTTAGGCGATAGCAATGCCGCCTGTGTTTGTTCTTTACGGTCATTGATACCCATCACCAGTGGCAAACAGATCCAGGAACGAAGTTTATTATTGCCATCGTAGTAACGATACGTATTATACCCTTCCACCGATGCTCCGAAATAGCGTTCAATATTATTCTTCAATTTCTGTGCTTCCTTTTTCCATTCCTTTGCCAGGTCTGTTTTGCTCAGTGCTGCTGCTAATTTTGAGCCATACAGGAAGGATGCATAAGCCAACACATTTGTAGATAAATTGTATTTCCCGGCAGGGAACCGTCCCTCCAACTCATCAGAGTCGGAAAAGATAACACCTTCCGGAGATTTCTTATGCAGTAAAAACCGATTACACCATTCTATCAGTGGCCAAAGCGAATAAGCTTCGAGTGTATCGGCACAGGTTAGCGCGAATACCGATGCCCCATAAGCTATCATGGCCTGGTCACCCCTGTCGCCGGCACCATTCCAATAGCCAGTTCCTTCAGCAATGATCGAACTGGGAATTGGCCTGAGGGAATCATTGATATATTTCGCAAAATGACGGAAGCTATTACGGGCCGATTCAAGCCCTGCGGCATTTCCGAGATAGGCAAAAAAAGGATTGATATATTCAGCCTGGTCATTAGCCCATATAGCGGCGTAATATTCACCGCCCCCCGGGCCGTGCATTAAGCCTTGCTTTGTTTCATAGATGCTTTCTGCTGCCCTGATCTTGGCAAAAGCAAACATGCGGTTAATTGTATCATTAGGAGTTTGAAGCAACAATTTTTCCTGGAGTTCATTCACCAGTTCCTGTCTTTTTTCCCATTCATATCCGTCAGCGCAATAAAAAGGCTCATCTGATTTTTTCCTGGCAGAGATCACCAACCAGAAATGATAAGCACCCCTTGCCGGGATAAGCTGGCGCCCTCCATTATATACCTTGTAATTGATAACATACGAACCATACACTCCTTTGTTTTCGTCGGTGATGATATTGCTGTCGATCGATGGAATGTAAACTGATACAGGAGCAGTGGTGTTGTTCCGGATAATATAGGACTCCAGGTAGGCCGGCTTATCGGTAGAGGGAAATATCTTCCTTTCTAAACTGAATCCCTGTTTCAGGAGACTCCTGGATTGCAATGCACCCCTGATAGAAAATGACTGGGGAACTTCACTTGCTTTTTCATCCCCGATCATAATTGCATCCACCAGGTTGCCGTCAAATTCCCGGATAAGATTCCCCCTGGTATCATTTGGGATTGTACGCAGCATAGGGAAAACAAGTTTCCTGCTGATATGCATCGTTCCTGGTGAACTGAGTCCATACCGGACGATCGCAGAGATCTGCTTGCCGCTCATTTCTATATGATCAGTATGTATTTGCCCCGGCTGTACGGTCCATTGGATGCTTCCATCATTTTTAAGATGCCAGTATTTCTGTTGGGCAAATAAAGAAATCCCAACCAGTAATAACACCGGCAGAATTATTTTTTTCATCCTGTTCTTCGTTTGTTTTGTTCTACCTGATTAAAGCATGCTTCTTCTTGCCAGCGTAGTAGGTATGGTTATTTGTATTTTTTCCTTTTTGAGTATAGCTTCAGCAGCCATGGTTCCCATCAGGGCAAAATAGTCATTATTGTTTTGCCGGGCAAGACCTTCACATCCACATAAGAACACGTATTGCCCATCGTGCCTGTTTGGGGGATAGCTCTTATCTTTTTACCATCTACCTGGATAAAAGACAGGCGCCCATGAAAAGACACCCGCCAGTTAATTGTTTTTTTCCCATTATTTGTCAATGTGCTGCCTTTAGGCCAATGTTTCAGGTCTATAGGCGATGCAAGAATATCCAGGTTGCGAAGTTCTGAAGAATTAGCCGATTTATTATTATAAATCGTAGTTAAGCGGTTCGAGGGTGCATCCATTATAGTACATCATGTATTGCCAGGCATGCATTAACTTGTGAGCCAATCACTATTGCCTGCCGCGATTTATCATCCCCGACTAAAATCATTAATTATGTGGTACAACACCAAAGTCACTGAATTATTAGGCATCGAATACCCTATCATGCAAGGCCCTTTTGGCGGAAATTTTTCAACAGTTGAGTTGACAGCTGCTGTATCCAACAGCGGGGGAATCGGTGGTTATGGTGCTTACACTTTAAGCCCGCAGGAGATCATTGATGTAAATAGCAAGATCAAAGCCGCGACCAGCAGACCATACAATATCAATCTATGGGTATCAGATAATGATGTGCCGGGCGGAACTGCCACTGATGAACAATACGAAGCGGCTAAAAAAGTATTCAAGCCTTATTTTGATCAGGCCGGTATACCCGTGCCTGAAAAACCTGCTCCCTTCAAATCAAGATTTGAGAATCAATTGCAGGTGATATTCGATATCCGTCCAAAGCTGTTCAGTTTTGTGTTCGGTATGCCTTCTGCCGATGTTCTGGAACAATGCCGTAAACTCGGTATTAAAACAGCGGGAGCAGCTACAACATTGGATGAAGCCATTGCGTTGGAAAATGCTGGCGTGGACCTGGTCATTGCTGCCGGTTTTGAAGCAGGTGGGCATCGCCCATCATTTTTGGCACCAGCAGAACATTCGACTATCGGGACCTTTGTGTTATTGCAATTGATCAGGGAAAAAATAAAAGCACCTGTTGTAGCTGCAGGTGGAATTGCTGATGGCCGTGGTATTGCAGCAGCACTCACTTTGGGGGCAGATGGTGTGCAAATAGGTACTGCTTTTCTCGCTACGGAAGAATCAGGGGCATTACCTGCCCACAGGCAAATGCTATTATCCGGCGCAGCAAAAAATACAAGCCTGACAAGAGCGTTTACAGGGCGATTGGGCCGCGGAATTGCTACTCAACTGGCAAAAGACCTGGCAGGAAAAGAAGATCATTTTTTGCCGTTCCCTTTACAGGGCTCCTTCATGTCTTCTTTAAGAAAAGCTGCGATCGAACAACAGAAATGGGATTTGCTGTTATTCTGGAGCGGCCAGATAGCACCGGTACTTCATCATACAAAAGTGTCAGAACTGATGCAGTCGCTTGTTGAGGAAACAAATACTCTCCAGAAGTAAAAGGTTGCGTGGATCCGCTACAGCTATCATGCATTTGCCATTAGCAGATCAAATGCTTTTTGCCCGATTATACTTTGCAAAACTTCGGGGCTGTCTTTAGCCTGGCTTCTTAAATCATTTACCAACAGTGAAGGATCATAGTTAGTGCAAAAAGCAATCTGGATCCCGATTCCCCAGATAGTGGTATCAGGGATCTTTTTTAAAAGCTCGATCAGTTCATTATTAACCAAGATATTCTCCAAAGAAGTTTTTTTAAATCGGTTACAAACTTCAGGTGGCATAAAAGCAGAGACCATTCCTTCACAGGTTAGCAACAGGGAATCCTGTGTCTGTATTAGGAATGGTCTCAAAGCTTTCATAGAGTAAACCCTACTTGAGATCCGTTTTTAAAATCTGCAGTACCGGCTTTTATGAAAAACACGCTGCTATTTTATCTCTTGCAGGTTTCCAATTTTCCTGAATTTTCATAAGGGAAAAATTGTATCGTCTTCCGCCACCATTCAATCCCAAACGGAACGGCTGCTGGCTGCGATTTATACTATGTAGACGACCGGACAGTACCGGGGTTGCCTGAGGAAATAAAAAAGAGCAGAGGATTATCATTTTATCGGCCTGACGAATAAAAACCAAAAAGGTTGCCCTACATGTAAATTTTTTATTATATCTAGTAATTTTACTTTTGCATTCCCAAAAATTACTAGAAACATTAAATGAATCCCATCGGGCTAAATAGCGGAACTTCTGCAGAGGGCAACGGAGATAGCGATATTGGAGTCTTTATTAAAAAGACCCTGGAAGGAGATGATAACGCTTTCCGATATATCTATAATTTTTATTCCGGGAAAATGTACAGTCTATGCAGGCGGTATGCCGGCGTAGTGGATGCTGATGACCTGTTCCAGGAAGCGTCTATCAAAGTTTTCCGGAGCCTTGCCAATTATAAAGGACTGGGGTCATTTGAAGGATGGATAAGAAAGATCTTTGTAAATACCTGCCTGGATTTTCTTAAAAAGGAAAACAAAATGGTTTTCCTGGAAAATATGGAAGAAGAAGAAGCGATTCATCCTTCTGTTGAAGCTGAAAATTCTATTACCCTGTCGAGTGATGATTTATTAAAAATAATCCAGGGTATGCCGGATGGCTACAGAACGATTGTGAATCTTTACCTCATCGAAGGATACAGCCATAAAGAAATCTCAGAAATGCTTAAGATCAATGAAGGCACCAGTAAATCGCAGCTTTCAAAAGCAAGAGCAAAATTACAGGAGATCATTTTAAAGCAAAATGCCCGATAGTCAGAACGATATATTCAAGCGCCTGTCCCAACACGAGGAGAAGCCACCCGAGTTTCTGTTTGAGAAGATACTCGGGGAAGTCCGTCATGGACCTAAGGAAAACGGATGGCATGACTTGAAAGAACATTCCCTCATCCCACCTCCTGAGTTATACAAACATATCAGGCAAAAATGGATGCAGGAAAGATCACAAAAAAGGTCCCCTGTCTTTTTTATCCGGAAATACCGGGCAATCGCTGCCATCCTCCTGGCAGGTATGCTATCTGTAGCTATTTACCTGTTGTTCCCTGCAAAAAGAACAGCTGAGCCGCTGGCGGAAAAAAAACCAGTCCCTGCCGGTCAATCGATTAACAGCGTCCAGAAGCCTGATTCAGCAACATTCAACGCTAATACCGATAGCACAGCAAAGCAAGTCAATACCAAAAAAAGAAGCACCCCTGCCTTGCAGAGCTCGGGTACCCAGGAAATCCCTTTTGTAAACAATGATCTGCTCTCTTCACTGATGGAATGTACCAACTGCAATTTTGCAGCTTACTTTATGGAAAAGAAAAGGATCATCCTGGATATTGATCAGTACTCTGCCGTAACCGTCAGCGACAAGATGCGTTTATTCATGAAAGCATTATATACAACTAACCGGAGAGGCAAATCAACGCATAAGTCGAGAAAAACAAAAAGGATACTGGTAAGATGGCAAAAAGCGGATGCCGCCTATTTTGATAATGAATCATCCAGAACGGCATTAGATCCCCTGGACCTTACCGAATTCCTGATCAATAACAATAAAAAGTAATTTTCCCGCATATAGTCATGCTGCAAAAGTTTTTCAAAATATTATTGCTCATTCTCCTTTTACAATTACCCACGCGCAGCAATGCGCAAAGTCTTGCAGCAGGCGATACTTCCGCGGAAGACATGGTTATATCCTATAACATTGAAATAAAAACAGGCTTAAACCGGACAAGTATCGCTGAAACATATAATGGCGGCAACAAAACGGTTTTTATTTCAAAAAACAAAACGCGGATACGTTTATTAAGCTTGATGCGTATTGAAAGCCTGTTCTTTCTTCCCGGCGCTGATTCAACCATTCATATTTACCAGGAAAAGGAATCAGCAGCCAAAGCCAATCCCAGGAAGGTATCCTTATCCAACTGGCAGAAGCTGAATCTTAAATATGATAGCGCTTACTATAAACCCGTTGCCGGTGAAAGCAAAAAGATACTCGGCTACAATTGCAAAAAAGCCATTATTTATCTGAAAGACGGGCGCACCATCACCGTTTATTACACTGAAGCGATCAAACCGCTCCGGGCCATTTGTGAACCTGCTTTTGCCAGCCTGCCTGGCCTTGCACTCGAATATACCTACAACTATAAATCGGGAAGCTCCACTTACACAGCAACTTCTATAAAGAGGGAAATGATCAATCCTGATATCTTCTTATTGAAAGGCAAACAACCTTCTCACCTGAGGCTGTAATTCAGCGCTTTTGTGGGAAAATAAACCCGGGTCATTTCTCAAAGAGCTTAGCTTTTGTTTTGTATTTTTAGTAACCTGGCAGTCAGCATACTGCTGGTATTCATTCAGCCTAAACCTTATTATATGTCAGCAAAATCTGCAATGGACCTTGTAAAGGAGGCCAAGCAACAAATTGAAAACCTCACTCCCGCCCAGGTAAAGGAAGAGATAAACAATGGGAAAGCACAGCTTATTGATATCCGCGAAGCAGAAGAGCTAACTGTCACAGGTAAAATCCCCGGCTCCACTCATGCACCGCGCGGCATGCTGGAATTTTACGCTGATGCATCACTCCCTTATCATAAACCAGAATTCGATAAAAACAAAAGGATCATCCTGCATTGCGCCTCCGGAGGCAGATCAGCATTGGCTGCTAAAACGCTGAAGGAAATGGGTTATGAAAACGTTGCCCATATGGACGGTGGTATCAAAGCCTGGAAAGAAGCCGGAATGCCGGTTGAATGATCATGGAAAATAAAGCCGGACAACAATACTGGGATCAGTTATACCAAAGCAGGGAAACGCGTTGGGATATTGGTTATCCTTCTCCCCCGCTAAAGGAATATATTGATCAGCTTAAAGATAAACAACAATCCATTCTTATACCCGGCTGCGGCAACAGCTATGAAGCGGGGTATATACTGGCTAAGGGTTTCACTGATCTTACACTTATTGATATCTCGCCGTCGCTGACATCCTCACTCCAAGAGAAATTCAAACACTACCTCGGCAAACAATTACAGATCATTACCGGCGATTTTTTTGAACAGAAGGGACAATACGATCTCATACTGGAGCAAACATTTTTCTGTGCCTTACCTCCTTCAAGCAGGCCTGCCTATGTGCAGCAAATGTATAAGCTGCTAAAGCCGGGCGGTAAACTGGTGGGAGTGCTGTTCAACCGGTTGTTTGAAGAAGCCGGCCCACCATTCGGCGGAACAGTTGAAGAATACAAGGAGCTTTTCCAGGAAAAGTTTTTGATTGAAATGGAGCCTTGTTATAATTCTATTGAAAAAAGGATGAGGAGTGAGGTGTTTATAAAATTGATGCGTGTCCCTGCCTCCGATTAGCTATTGCTGATCATCTCCGATAGCGAGTCTCCGGCGTACATGCTTGCGCTCTTTCTTTCTTATTGCAGTGTTGGTGCTAAGCTGGTGCTCCTTTTGCTTCTCAACAATTTTAAACCAATATGCGGCAGGGATTGAGTTGCTTGAATGAATCTCTAATCTTATTGCCATGTATTCGGGAAGCATGCGGTGCTGGTTAATAAACTGGCTCAATAGGGTTTCGTCGATGCCGATCTCACTGGCAAATTCTTTTCTTTTTACCCGCAACAATTCCACGTACTGTTTAAGAAAATAACTGAAGGTAAAATTCGGATCGAATTCTTTATTCCGGATATAATCTTCCATTTTGAACTTTAGTTGCGAAAGGCCCAAAATCAGCCTGTCTTTTTCAGAGAGGGTCCTTTGTGTCGTTTTCCTTGCAATAGCCAGTTGCCTGGCAGCTTCCTTTTTTTGAGCTGCAGTAAGCTTAACCGGAAAAATAAGCGCCTCAGCCAACTCTTTATCCGTATACTTTGAAGATATCCCTTTATTTTTCATAAATATTCCTCCATCAGTTTAATCAAATTATTCCCATCAAGATAAAGCTGCCTCCCAGCATATTGCATATAATATTTTTGCATATAATGTTCGATCAATTCAGTCTTAGGCACCAATGATACACAAGCCTCAATTCCATACCGGATAACAGCTAAACGGCAGGCAAAAGCTATCAGGCAACCAGCAATATTTTTATAGATTTTATTCTTTCCAATATTTTCCACTGAACTTGCCAGCAATTTTATCTCTATTCTTTTCTCCTCCTGCCAATCAACCAGCCCCATCACTCCCAGAATGTCTTTTTCTCCTTCAATTTGTAGTTTATAAACTGTTGCGACCTTCTTAACTGTTTTCCAAACAAAAGAAAAACGCTTTTTAGTGAGCATTTTGAAATCATCCGGCTCTGCCAGTCCAATTACAACTCGCTTCTCGATCTTTGATCCAACCTTTAGCAATTTCATCTATAAAGTTACTAAAAAGTTTACAGATTTTGTAAAGAAGTTTTATTGAAAAATAAGCGCATTAAAAAGAAATTACCAAACCAACTTATACCCCACCCCTCTTATATTAATGATCTGCACACCTGCATCTTCCCGCAAATGTTTCCTCAATTTGGTAATAAACACATCAAGTGTTCTTGAATTAAAAAAATTATCATCACCCCAGATCGCTTCCAGTATTTTCTTCTTACTGTTGAGCTCCTGCCGGTTTTCATACAATAACCACAGTAATTCAGCTTCACGGGCTGTGAGTGTTTGCCGGCGAAGATTAAATACAAGTTCTTGCTTTACGGGGTCAAATTGGTAAAGCCCGATATTGACCGGTCCTCTTTGTTCTTGCTTTTTCAATAAGCGCCCGTCGCTCAGCAATACCTTGATCCGTATCACCAGTTCCTGCATTGCAAACGGTTTCCGGAGGTAATCATTACCGCCGCTTTCAAAACCATCCACCACATCCTGGGGCATGGTTTTGCTGGTCAGGAAAAGGATGGGGACCAGTGAATCAGACTTCCTGATCTCACGGGCCAGTTCAAATCCATTGAGGCCGGGCATCATCACATCCAGGACAATGATGGAAAAAGCCTGCGTCTTTAATGCGGCCAGTGCATCATAGCCTGAAAGCACATGCATTACGGAAAAGCCAGCCGATTCAAGGTTCTCTGCAATAATAGAACCCAGCGACTGCTCATCTTCGGATAGCAATATGGAATAACCGTTTTTCAATCTTTTATGGGTAATTGGATCAGGAAACTCAAACCGTTTTTATTGATTGCTTCAATGCGTCCGCCATGGGCCGAGATGATCCGGGCTACATAATACAACCCAAGCCCAAACCCTTTGATCCCGGCATTTTCGAAAGAAGTTCGATAAAATTTATTAAAAATATATGGTAAATGGTCATTGTCTATTCCAGGGCCGTTGTCACTTATCTCCATCAACAGCCTATCTCCTGTTGAGCTGGCTTTGACATACACTACAATATTATCCCTGCCGTACTTGATCGAATTTTCAATAATATTCTGAAACACGCTGGCCAGTTTTTCCCTGTCGCCGTATATTTTCAGCAATGATTCTATTTCAAGTTGCCAGGAAAAGGAAGCCTGGACTGTAAAAGATGAGAGCAATTCTTCCAGGAATTCTTTCAAATAGAAGCTTTCCTTTTTCAAATTTTCATTGAGGTTCTCTGCCACTGAAAGCGATAGCACTTTAGACACCATTTCATCGAGCTTCTTTAATTCCTTCCGGGAAGTATTTAGATAGCGTTGGGTCCTTTGCCTATCTTCCAAAGCATCGTAATACTGAAGCCCGTCAACAGCTGCTGCTACAGTTGCGATCGGCGTTTTCAATTCATGTGTCATACTGCTGATAAAGTCGTTCTTCAATTCATCCAGTTGCTTTTGCCTGATGATCGTTCTGTACATGCGGAAAAGGCAAAACAGGGTAAGCCCCAGTAAGACCATGGATGAAAGAATGGCCAGCCACATCCGCTTCAGCAATACAAAGCCGGGGGACTCAACCAGGGCGACGGCTTTATATTTCCTGTCATAATCATTCAATGTAAGGTAATTGACCGGCAATTCGGTGCTACGCACGGCGCTGAATTGTTCTTTTGCCGGTTCCTTTTGCACCGTAGTATCCCGGTAACGAATCCTGAAACCAGTAGTAATGTTGTTCTTACTCAGTTCATCTGAAAACAGTTTACTCACCAGCACTGTATCTATATTCATCTCTGCATGCTTTTTTGTCCAGACCTTTCCGAACCGCTGAGTATAAAAAAAGATCACATCATTCAGCACATTCCTCCGGATATTATCCGATATATATTTCTCAATGATCTGTTCTTTCTGGCCGGGAAGAAGCTTTTCTCCAACTTGTATTGTTTTGCTTGACCAGGAAGAATAATCAGAAGGATTTTCGGGGTCATACATGGTGATCATCCATACCTTCTCTTTCTCATTATATTTTGTACCGATACCGATAAAACTCGTATCTGAAAGGAATTCTTCCAGGTAGGCAGACAATGTATCCTTCCGCTTGTTCCATTCTTTTTCAATAGCCTGCTGAAATGAATAATCCACCTGTCTTTTTAAAATATCTTTCCCGCTGTTCCACCCTTCATTTATCCAATAGATCTGTAAACACAGCAGTCCGACAGACGCCATAACAGAAAGGATAAATAATTGCTTTAATCGGTGCTTCATGCCAGGCAAATGTATCGGGTTTGTACGGGACGGGGAAAATCAATTAACAAACATTAACAATGATTCGTAAGCGGTTAACCGGGTTTGGGAAAAGGCAGCTTTATGTTTGCCTGGTTAATCATACTGCCATTCCCTTAATTAAAAATATGCGCATGAAAAAAATAATCATCTGCCTGTTAGTTATTCTTTTTAGCGGAGATTGTTTTTCACAGGCACTCTCTCCCGGTGATCAAATGCCGGATATCTCTCTACCGGCAACCCTGGCCGGAGAACCTTCCAGGCCGGTAAAAAAATTCCGGGGGAAATTATTGATCATTGATTTCTGGGCTACCTGGTGCAGCCCCTGCATCAGTTCAATGAAAGAGTTGGAGGGATATAAATCCGCTCTTGGTGACAAGTTGGAGGTAGTTGCTATCTCCGAAGAACCGGCAGAGCGATTGGTCAGGTTCAATAAAGCCAGGCCCAGTACACTCACACTGACAAGCGATACATCTGGTATGCTTAAATCCTATTTTCCCCACAGGACCATTCCACACACCGTGTTAATAGGGCCGGAAGGAAAAGTGTATGCTATTACCAGTGCAGATAATATTTCCCTTGATATCTTAAAACTGGCTTTGCAGGGCGTAGCTGTCAATCTTCCATTCAAAAAAGACCGGGTCGATTTTGACATTGATGAATATTTGAAAGCAGACTCCACCAAACCTGAATACTTCAGCCTGCTGCCATCGGTTGAAGGAGCGGGCTCCATGTCAAAAAGGTACAATACCGGCATTTTTAAAGACAGGAGATTAAGCATCATTAACATGACGCTCGATGGTCTTTTCCGCCTTGCGTATGAAAAAACATTCCACCTTGTGATCAACGAATATGATACAGTGAAGCGCAGCTATGCCGATATGGAGAAATTCTCCCTTGATGCATGGATCGAACAACCTGATAAAGCAAAACTGATGCTATTCATCCAACAACAGCTCAAGAAGCATTTTGTAGACGTAGAAGCGGTACTCGAAAAACGGAAACAACCCGTTCTGCTTATCAAAGCAAATAAGGATGCGATCAGCCGCCTGAAGCCATCATCTGAAAAGAATGACAATTTCAATGCGGGCGGTGGTCATTTCGAAGGGAACGGAGTAAAACTGGATGCCTTGGCAGAATACATGGAAGGATTTGGATTGTTTCCCGGAAAAGTGATCAACGAAACCGGGCTGGATGGCCGTTATGATATCTTTTTCCAATGGCAACCGGAGAAAAAAGATTCTTTAAAAGAAGCATTTGCCTCCCTGGGATTATATTACGAGAAAGCTGAAAGAGAAGTGGAAGTACTGGTGATAAAAAAGAAAAGCTGAGGATTTTGACTGCACTTATGTTATCGGTCACTCAAAAAATGCCTGCCTTGCAATTTCCAGTTCTTCGTTTGTAGGAATAACCAGTATCTTAACTTTCGAATTTTCAGTATTGATCTCCGTGGCATTCATTTTATTTTTTTCCTTATCAAGACCAATAGCTAAGAACTTCATACCACTGCAAACCATTTCCCTGATCTGCGCATCATTCTCCCCTACGCCCGCAGTAAAGATCAATGCATCAAGGCCATTTAATACAGCAGCATAGGCGCCGATATATTTTTTTATCCGGTAAGTGTACAGTTCACATGCAAAGCGGGCTTCCTTATCTCCATTTGCAATAGCTTTACGTACTTCACGCATATCGCTATGCCCTGTAAGCCCCAAGAGTCCCGATTGCTTATTGAGCAAAGTGTCTACATAATCTGCATTCAGTCCGCATTGCGTTTGCAAGTGCAGTACCACTGAGGCATCGATATCTCCAACCCTGGAGCCCATTATCAATCCGCTCAGGGGGCTGAACCCCATGCTTGTGTCCATTGACCTACCTCCCTGCACGGCCACAATGCTGCAGCCGTTTCCCAAATGTATACTGACCAGTTTTGCATCCGGTTTATTAAGATATTCACTGGCTTTCCGGGTCACATACTTATGGCTGATGCCATGAAACCCATAAACCCGTATCTTATCATTTCTGTAATAAGTAAGAGGAAGGGCATATTGCGCAGCAACCTGTGGAAGTTGATGGTGAAAAGCCGTGTCAAAAACAGCTACCTGCTTTGCCGAAGGAAAAAAAGCTTCTGTTACTTCTATACAGCGTAAGTTGACAGGATTATGAAGCGGAGCAAATGAAAATAACTGCCTGATCTTTTCCTTTACCTCTTTAGTAATTTCAACTGCTGTTGAAAAATATTCCCCTCCATGCACTACCCGGTGACCTATTATTTTTACTTCCAAAGGATCTTTAATGATCTCATGGTCGGGGTTGCTAAGCAACAATACCACCTGCCTCACCGCCTCTGCATGATCAGCCACCGGCACATTCAACTCATTCACTTCAGGCTTATCTCCGATAGTAAAATGGATATACGATTTTTCATCGCCGATCCTTTCTGCCACTCCTGAGCAAAGCTGGGTTTCTTCAGGCATTTTGTAAAGCCTGAATTTTACGGAGCTGCTACCCGCATTGATCACCAGAATTTTCATACTATTCTTATTATTCAGTATTTCCATTTCCATTCCCTGATCTCGGGCATATCCATTCCGTTTTCATTGATATAATTACGATGTTTGATCAGTTTGTCCTGCATTTCCTGCTTCAGATAGGAAGCATTGCTCCCAAGGGCAGGCAAACGATCTATTACATCTTCTACCAGGTGAAAACGGTCCATATCATTCAATACGGTCATATCAAAAGGAGTAGTGATGGTACCTTCCTCTTTGTATCCTCTTACATGAATGTTATCATGATTGGTGCGTTTGTAAGTAAGCCGGTGAATAAGCCAGGGGTAACCATGAAAGGCAAAGATCACTGGCTTATCTTTTGTAAACAGTGTATCAAAGTCTTTATCATTTAAGCCATGCGGATGTTCGGTGTTGGGCTGCAGTTTCATAAGGTCTACTACATTCACCACACGTATTTTCAATTCCGGCAGGTTATCACGCAAAATGGAAACTGCAGCCAGTGTTTCCAATGTAGGCACATCACCCGCACAAGCCATCACCACATCGGGTTCCGCGCCAGCATCATTGCTGGCCCAGGTCCAGATGCCGATACCTTTGGTGCAATGTACTACCGTCTCATCCATAGACAGCCATTGAGGAGAAGGATGCTTACCTGCCACTACCACGTTTACATAATGCCGGCTTTGCAGGCAATGATCCATCACTGATAAAAGGCAATTGGCATCAGGTGGCAAATATATCCTTACTACGGATGCTTTTTTATTCAACACCACATCCAGGAATCCTGGGTCCTGGTGAGTGAAGCCATTATGATCTTGCCGCCATACATGAGATGCAAGCAGGATATTTAAAGAAGGTAATTTTTTCCGCCAGTTGAGATGGGCTGTCATCTTTAACCATTTTGCGTGCTGGTTAAACATAGAGTCTACAATATGGATGAACGCTTCATAGCAATTGAAAAGGCCATGCCTTCCCGTAAGTATGTATCCTTCCAACCAGCCTTCACACTGATGTTCACTCAACATCTCCATTACGCGGCCATCCTGTTTCAGGAATTCATCTGTATTGACCGTCTCTGCGAGCCATTGACGGTTGGTCACCTCAAATACGGCATTCAATCGATTAGAGAGCGTTTCATCAGGACCGAATAAACGGAAATTCCTTTGATCTGCATTCAGTTTGATCACGTCGCGGATAAATGTTCCCAGCACTTTCGTATCACCGGGTCCCATATCGCTTCGCTGTTTTATGTCAATGGCATACTCCCTGAAATCGGGCATGCGAAGGTCCTGCAACCGGAAGCCCCCATTCGCATGCGGGTTGGCCCCCATCCTCCTTTCTCCTTTCGGTGCTAAAGCAGCCAGGGCTGGCAGCAGTACTCCATTTTCATCAAACAACTCCTGTGGCTTGTAGCTTCTCAACCACTCCTCCAGTTGTTGGAGATGTTCTTTCTTTTTACGTGGCTCTGATAAAGGCACCTGGTGGGAACGGAATGTTCCTTCAACCGGCAAACCGTCCACCATCTTAGGGCCGGTCCACCCTTTGGGTGATTTCAAAATGATCATTGGCCAGATGGGCCTTTCTTTGATCTTTTCTTGCGCCGCATTTTTTTTGATCAGCATTATTTCTTCAATCACCGTATCAAGTGTGTTAGCCATTGCCGCATGCATTGGCAAGGGATCATCTCCTTCCACCCAATATGGCCTCCATCCATAACCTTTAAAAAGCTGGTCCAGTTCTTCATGGCTGATTCTTGCCAGCAGGGCAGGGTTGGCTATTTTGTATCCATTCAAATGAAGGATGGGCAACACAACACCATCATTAACGGGATGAAGGAATTTATTGGAATGCCAGGCCGTTGCCAACGGACCGGTTTCTGCTTCTCCATCTCCCACCACGCAAGCGACAATAAGACCGGGGTTATCGAAAACAGCGCCGAAAGCATGACTTAATGAATACCCCAATTCACCACCTTCATGCATGGAACCGGGGCATTCAGGCGAAACATGGCTCGGAATTCCCCCAGGAAAAGAAAATTGCTTGAATAATTTTTTCAACCCGCTTGCGTCCTGTGTAATATCAGGATAGATCTCCGAATAGGTCCCTTCAAGATAAGTATTGGCAACCAATGCCGGCCCGCCATGCCCTGGTCCGGATACATAAAACATATCCAGGTCGTATTGATTGATGATCCTGTTGAGATGCGCATAAATAAAGTTCTGTCCCGGCGTTGTGCCCCAATGCCCCAGCAGCATGTTCTTTACATGCTCGATCTTTAAAGGCTCTTTCATCAGGGGATTATCCCTCAAATAGATCTGTCCGACTGATAAATAATTGGCCGCACGCCAGTAAGCATCTATTTTATGCAATAAATCAGGTGAGATTTCCTTTCCCATGTTTTATTGTTTTAAAATAAAAACTATGCCTGAACCGGGTGGATAGCTTCAGAGCTCTTCGTTCAATCGGGAAGAATATTTAGTGTCCTTCATAAAAAGGTACACACACAGGGATACTCCAATACAGGCAGTGATATACCAGTAAAAATAAGATTCATATCCAATATCTTTCAGCCAGAAAGCAATGTACTCTGCGCTTCCACCAAAAATGGCCACCGTAAGACCATAAGGCAGTCCCACTCCAAGCGCTCTTACTTCAGCAGGAAATAATTCTGCTTTCACTACCGCATTGATGCTGGTATAGCCGCTTACAATAACAAGGGCAGCCATCAGCAACAGGAAGGCGGCAGTTAAGGAACTGGTCTGACTTAAGGCTGTAAGCAATGGCACTGTACATAAAACGCCCAACACGCCAAAACTGATCAGCAGAGGTTTTCTTCCTATCCTGTCTGACAAAGCGCCAAACAAGGGCTGCAACAAAGCAAACAATAACAGGGATATAAATGAAAGCGTGGTGGATTGTTGTTTGGTAAGATGCACTGTATTTACCAGGAACTTTTGCATATACGTTGTATAGGTATAAAATGCCAGTGTACCTCCCAGTGTCAGCCCTGCTACAGTAAGAACTGCTTTCGGATGTTTAAGCAACTCCCGGATGGTCCCTTTCCGGCGTGTATGTTCTGAAGCGTGCAATTCAAAAGAAGGCGTTTCGTGCAAATTGCTGCGCAGGTAAAGCGCGATCACGGACAACACAGCGCCGATCGCAAAAGGAATTCTCCAACCCCAGCTATGCAACTGGTCTTCCGTCAATAATAATTTTTGCAATATCAGCTGGATGCCTAAAGCGATCAACTGCCCGCCGATCAGCGTAACATACTGAAAGCTGGAGTAGAAGCCTCTGCGATTGCGGGTAGCCATTTCACTAAGATAGGTAGCAGAAACTCCGTATTCTCCGCCTACGCTCAATCCCTGCAGCAGCCTTGCCAGCAGCAGGATCACAGGAGCTGCAATACCGATCGTTTTATACGTAGGAGTAAGCGCTATCAGCAATGAGCCGAATGACATCAGCAATACCGACCAGGTCATTGCTTTTTTGCGGCCTTGTTGATCCGCAATGCGGCCAAACAACCACCCGCCGATCGGGCGCATTAAAAAGCCTAATGCAAATACTCCTGCTGTATTAAGCAACTGGGCCGTTGTATTGCCCTCCGGGAAAAAGGAAGAGGAAAAATACAAGGCGAATGCTGAATAAGCATACCAATCGTACCATTCTACCAAATTACCAATAGAACCGCCGATAATTGCTTTTAAACGGGGGGGGGAGATTTTTTCAGCAGGCATAGTTTGTTTTTTCAGGCCCTGGATCTGCTAAAGATAAGGGGAATAAAAGAGACATGAAGAGATCATCCAGGATGAACGCAGTTAACCGTCAAAAGCAGACTAAAAGGAAAATGAGGCGAAAAATAATAAAACGAAACGGCCACTGATCTTTCAGTAGCCGTTAACTTATTTCAGAACCAGGTTAGCAATCCTCTCAGATAATCACTCTCCATTAAACGCTTTTTCCAATTGGGCAATATCAAGTTTTTTCATTTGCATCAAAGCCTTCATCATCCGGCCTGACTTTGTCTTATCTTCACTGGTTACCATTTTTTCCAGAATTACCGGTGTCACTTGCCAGGAAAGACCATATTTATCTTTCAGCCAGCCACATTGCTGCGCTTTAGGGTCGCCACCGGCAGTCAATTTTTCCCAGTAATAATCTATTTCTGCCTGGTCTTTACAATTAATAACAAAAGAAATGGCTTCACTGAATTTAAAAACAGGGCCGCCATTCAGTCCAAGAAATTTATGCCCTTCCAGTTCAAACTCCACCGTCATCACTGAGCCGGGTTTCTGGCGATGCTCTTCCTGTCCTTCTTTTCCATAATAAGCGATCTTCCCGATTTTGGAATTCTTAAAAACAGATGTATAAAACTTTGCTGCTTCTTCTGCCTGGTTATCGAACCACAAGCAGGATGTAAGTCTTTGGAATGTAGCCATGATAGCCTCCTTTTTTAATTGTGTAAAACAAAAATATTACGAAGTTGTGGGGGAGGCGGCGTGCAAATACGACAATCTGAGGGTTTATTGCGACTGGTGTTACCGTTGGTCATTCATGCGGCGTTGCCGTCTTTCCTCCCTGAACAATGCAGAGGTGGTAAGAGACAATAACAAACTGAATAAAAGGCCTGACCAGAAACTATCTATCTTAAAATCCTTTATCCATTGACCTGCTATTAATACGATGACCGTATTGATCACAAAAATAAACAGGCCGAATGTAAAGATCGTCAGGGGCAGAGTGATCAAGATAAGTAATGGGCGCAGGAAAACATTCAACAAACCAAGTACAATAGCAAACCAGATCGCTGTGCCATAGCTTTTGATATGCACGCCCGGCAACACCTGTGAAAGGATATAGGCAATTGCCGCAATGACCAGCAGATGCAGGATCAGTCTCATGCTTCAAATGTATTTAACAAAACTCAATTTTTCCGGTTTTCTTACAGGGAATGTCTTATTAAAAACAGGACGCTTGCAGCGCAGCGGTTATATCATGCGCAAAGCACGGGCCAGGGATTGCCGGTCCCTTACCGGTTCAGCCAGGCTCATCATCCCGGCAATCATTGCATAAATATCTGCTGGTTTTTTCCCTTCTTTCCGAAGGAATTGTATCGAAGTGGCGCCTGCCGATTTTGAAAACTTCAATCCATCCTTTCCGGTCAGCAGGGGATGATGAAAAAAACGGATCCCGCTGAAAACAGGTCTGTTCAGCACTGTTGCGAGATATTGCTGCGCGAGCGTGGAAGGCCAGAGGTCTTCTCCCCTCACTACCAGGTCCACATTCCAGTACAGATCATCGGCAAGGGAGGTTAACTGGTACGCAGGGAAACCATCCTTTTTTCTTACAATGAAATCTTTCAGGCTATCTGGTAATATATCGCTGATGATTGCCTGATCAACTGTTTTTACACGCAATTCCCTGTTATCCGTTCGTAAACGCCAGCAGGCATCTTTTGTATCCAGGGGAATGCCTTTATTGCGGCAGGTGCCGGGATAAACTCCGTCAGGGCTTAAAGCCAGGATTTGCGTTCTTGAGCAGGTGCAGGCAAATACTGACCCTTGTTCTCTCAATTGCAGCAATGCTTTTTCGTACAAGGGTAAACGATGAAGCTGGGAAAACTCTTTTTCAAATTCAGCGTAATTGCGCGGGCCTTCATCCCAGGGTATCTCCATGAAATGAAGCGTATCAAAAATATCTTCCACATATTCCCTGCTGGCACGCTCCCTGTCCATATCATCGATCCGCAACAATATCTGCGCGCCCGTTTGCCGGGCCAGCACTGCTGTTAGTGCAAACGACAATACATTTCCCAAATGAAGAAAGCCACTGGGAGTAGGTGCAATTCTTGTTCGCTTAAACTGTAGGTCCATTGAGTTCACTTACATACTTCAACCATCCGGCTGCATAGCCATTAGCGTACTTAAATATAGTACCTTTACTGATTCACGATGAATGAAATATTAGCACTTCATTTTCCCCTGGCTTAAATTTTGAAAACTATCTTTTATGAACAACTATGTACTCGATATAAAAGAAATTACTATCCGGCTTCTTGTTGCTGTTGTTTTAGGGGGTCTTATTGGTTGGGAGAGGGAACGCAAAGACGGAGCTGCAGGCTTGAGAACACACATGCTGGTCTGCATTGCATCCTCATTGATCATGATCGTTTCCACTTTTGGATTTAAAGATGTGGTTGGCTACCCGGGCATCTCTCTCGATCCTTCACGGATTGCAGCGCAGGTGATCAGTGGTGTTGGTTTTCTTGGGGCCGGTACTATTCTGTTCCTGAAACCACAGATCATAAGAGGACTGACTACAGCTGCAGGGTTATGGAGTGTGGCAGGTATCGGGCTGGCTGTTGGCGGCGGTTTGTATTCCGCGGCTATTATTACTACAGTAGTGGTGCTGGTGATCCTTGCCCTGATAAAGCCATTGGAGCAAAGAATGTTTAAAAATAGCCGTGATCATACGATCAATCTTTCATTCAATACCAAACAATTCGGACTCATTGACCTGGAGAAATTGCTGAAGAAAAATGAACTCACGCCTGCAGAAATGCTATTGCAGACCGGTAAAGACGATAAAACAGGGAATCTGAAAATCAGTTTTACCGAAAAAGCATCCAGGGAATCTGTACTGGCTGTTCTTGATGAATTAAAAAAAACAGAAGGAGTCAATGAAATTTCTTCACGGATTTGAGTAAGGAATGAACTGTGTAATATCATTCCCTGCTGCGGGGATGATATTACACAGTCAACCTGCCATTGCTCTTTTTGGAATATCGTTCGTTGATTCTGGAATAAGGTTCAGTTTTTGATCCTGCTGACGAAGATCATACAGGAACTTAAATAACTGCCATGGTAGACCATTCCAAAAATTCACTGCCACCAGGAGAGCAGGAAGACAGACGGATTGAAGAGGAGATCAAACGGAAACTCAATGCTATTACCACCTGGGATGCCACTGGTATTAAGGTTAAGGTCAAACACAGGACAGTTTTGCTGACAGGTTCTGTGGCCGATTCAAAAGCATTGGAGCAAAGTGTCCTGGTCGTGTTTACCGTCAAGGGCCTGAAGCTGATCGATAACAAGATCAGTATAAGAAAGGAAGGGATTGCTTCAATCATCAGCCATCTTGCTTCAGATATTGAAGCAATGACGGACGATAAGGACAAAGACAAGGATCAATAGCTAATGCTTGTATGTCTAAAAAATATAACCGCAATACTGTATCAACGAATAATCAATTCCCTTTTATTCTTCTGATAAAAGATCTGGTCCTCTTCAAGTCCCATCCTTTAAAACGTCCCCGCTGCACCACCAGATTATTTGCTTCGGGCCTGTCGCAGTAATAATAAAACGCAAATGGCGCGGCAGGGTTTTCCCAACCAGCTATTTGCCCAAAGCGAAGCACATTAAAAATAAGCGTGTCATTTCTTCTCTCCAACGTATAATAGCCGTTGGCAAATACCTGGAGGTCCTTTACTTCTTCTTTGTTCTCCACGAGCTCAAGTAAAGAATCCTGCCGGGGGAACCAGGTAAAATTCATTTGCTCATTCCTGTCGAACACAGAGTGGTACGCGATATAGTATCCATTATCCTTTCGCACCACCGCCTCCCAAAGCCAGGTATTCATTATGGTAGGTATGGTAAAATAATGATCAGCAGGTATATGTTGTGCTGCAAGGTTTTCACGCACCACTTTATCTGCCTGCAGTTTATTGGTGATAGCATAACCCAGGTAAAGCACACTCATGCCAATACCGATTTCCCAGCAGCGCTTTCTTCGCCTGTCATGCCGCCGCAGTATCAATAATCCAAGCACACCCAGGAATGGCCATATGGAAAAGAAAGGATCAATTACAAAAAGTACATTAAAAGAAAATCTCCGATGCGAAAAGGGTTCAAACCATCCTGTTCCATAAGCATTAAAACTGTCAATAAACACGTGCACGAACAGGTTGATTCCGAATAAGAGGAACCAGGATTTATAACTCAAAGGTGTTTTGTGGAAGATCTTGTCTGACAAGAAACTCAGGACAAGCGTACCCACCACAATAAACAAAAGGGAGTGGGTTATCCCTCTGTGTGCTACGATATCCTGTGTATCGCTTAAAAAGAAAGCCGTAACAAAATCAATATCGGGAAGGCTTTGAGCGATTGCTCCAAGAAGCATGGCCTTCTTGCCCAGTTTTTTGCCGGCCACTGCTTCACCAATACAGGCGCCCAGAACAATATGTGTAAGCGAGTCCAATTTTAATCTTTTTTATTGCAGAAACTGCAAAAGCCTTACCAGCTCTGGGTTGTAAGCTACATAAAAGCCGGGAGAAAAAGGCGCTCTGGTACGCAAGGATAAGAAAGTTGAGCTATCGCTGTATTTTCACTGCCGGCGGTTGGTCGCGTATTTCCGCAGGAAATCCTTTTTAGAATCATGATAAGATGAAACTGCCCCTACTTTATACAGGCAAAAGATATATACCCAGGCCAAATCAAGCTGGTAGGGAAGAAATCCTGCCCGGGCGCTTCCGGGATAAAGATGATGATTGTTATGCCATTCACCTGCAAAAAGTCCAGGCCTTGTTTGGTTGATAGAGAGATTGCTACGGTCAAAATCAATTCCATCAATATGCTTTTCCTGCCCTTTTCCATGGCCGGTGTAGTTAAAAGCCCTTACAAGTACAAACCATAGCATGGCCCCTGAGAATAAAGCACAAGCTAATGCATGCCCTCCAATCAAATAAAAAACAGCGTACCAAAAAGCCCAGTTGAACAGCCAAAGGGTAACAGTATAAAAAGGTGTGGCGATAGAGCCCCATTTATTATACTGTTCAAAACTATTAAGCTTCACACCTGTGTGTTGAAGAAAATAGGATGCTTTTTTATAATCTGCTTCATTAAGATCTTTGGCAATGCTCTGGTGATTTACATCAGACAGCATACAATACATAAACCCTCCCTGTGAATTATACGGGTCGCCGGGTTGGTCTGACTTGGCATGATGCACGTGATGCGATACTACATAAATTTCTTCAGGAAAGGTTTTGATAACAAGGTTCTGCGTAACAAACCGCCATACAGGATGGCTGAACTTATATGATTTATGTGTACAGAAGCGGTGAAACCAAATGGTGCCATGCGTGCCCATTACTACCAGGCTATAAATAGCAATAATACCTGCCAGTAGCCATGAAAAATGATAAACAAAAAAAATAACAAAAAAAGGCACCATGCAGCAGACCATCAGCCAACTGATCATGGATATCCAGTTTTTCCTGGTTTTAAAAATATTTATCCTTGAAAATGCTTCATTCCACAATTGGCGGGTAGAGGGAACGGCCAATTCACCGTTTTCGTTTGTCCAGCCGTAGGATGGTTTCTGAAGGA
This sequence comes from Sphingobacteriales bacterium 44-61, assembly GCA_001898405.1. Lineage (GTDB taxonomy): Bacteria > Bacteroidota > Bacteroidia > Chitinophagales > Chitinophagaceae > Terrimonas_A. The sequence goes on along the minus strand of MKTW01000010.1, from coordinate 162,132 downwards.
TGTAATCTATTAATGCCATTCAATTAAAATGCATCTGGTGAATAGTTAAATTACCTGACTGTAGAGCCGGTCAGATCTTTTTAACATTTATTGCGCTGGGCCCGCGATCTCCCATTTCTACTTCAAAATTAACTTTATCACCTTCTTTTATAGGTTCGGTTAAATTATTAATATGTATAAAAACCCGCTCTCCGGTTTCCTTATCACTGATGAAACCAAACCCTTTCGCATCATTAAAGAAGCTGACAGATCCCGTCCTCACAGGCTCGATCACCTCTTCCCGTTTTGGAACGCCAATCTGGATATCTTCCTGATTGAACATCTTTCTGTTTCTTGGATCTGGAGGTGTTGAAGAAATATTCCCATTCTCGTCTATGTAAGCCATCATTTCTTCCAGGCTTTTACCTTTCTTGCCATTCGCTTTTCTTTCCTCCATTTTCTCCTGCTTTTCCTGCCTTTGCTTTAAGCGTTTCTTTTCTTTTTCCTTTTTGTTAAATGTTTCTTTGGGTTTTGCCATATTTAATTTTTCAGCCGCATTCACGTAACGGCTATTTAAAAATATCTACATTATACAGCCAACTGTGGCACATACTCGTGAATTAATGATCAATAGATTATCCAGAAAGTAACTAATAAGGCTGACTGGATTGCAAATCAGGGTAATTATTACATCAAATATTCTCCAGCCTCGTCATTTCAGCACCATTAAAAATACGCGCCAGGTTGATATCTTTTGAAGTATTATAAGATTCCAGATATGTTTCGCTGACGATCCGCCAAAGATTTTTACGGCTCAGTTCAGAGTAATCATCTGTTTTGATAAACAAGCCCTTAATGGGCTTCCGGGTCTTGAAATTAATACGGACCGGATAATCGCCTTTACTCTTATTCTTCATAAACCTTTCTATTTCTTCGTACGTCATATAAAAACTTTAGTATTATAAATTCAGGTATTACAGAAACACTTGCTTTGACGTATCTTTTATCCAGTTAAACACGGATATTTCGCTTTTTGCGCCCATTGGCAAATTATTGGCTATCTGCCGCTCCAGTTCACGGGCTTCTTCCAGCGTAAACCTTTCAAAGAAAGATGCATAAAAATTAATGATAAATAATACCTGATCTCCATTAAACCTGTCGAATAATCGCCGGCTTGGCCTTCCTGCAAATATAGCTCTCGAAGAATCTGTAACCCAGTTGTAAAACCGGCCTTCCATATCATTTCTCTGATAGATCATACTGATTACTTTAGATTAAGGAGCTGAAACAACAACCAGTTTATATTCTTTCGCAGGGCAACCTGCAAAATCGGCGATCTACCAACGCTTAGAGCTCGGGCGGTCTGTTTTCTCTCTTGCCTGCGTTACTGATATCTGCCGGCCTTCAATTTCTTTATTGTTCAGGTTATCTATTGCTGTTTTGGCTTCAGCATCGGAGTCCATTTCCACAAATCCAAATCCCCTGCTACGACCGGTTTCCCTGTCTGTAATCACTTTAGCAGAGCTTACCTGTCCAAATTGTTCGAATAATTTTCTGAGGTCTTCTTCCACGATATGAAAACCCAGGTTTGATACGTACATGTTCATAAAAAATAGTTTAAAGAAAAAATATTTGGTGATAAAGAACGACAACAAAAGCGAAGAGAAGACGAACTATTACTGGTGAGTAAAAAATTGATGCTGATCTGAACTGATCGCTGAGGTAGTTTTAAATCACTTGTGGTGAAGATACGCTATTAATCGGGGCTCCCGGGAATTAATTACTACACTGGAGTGAACCCTTGTCAACCAAGTGTTTAACAAGCAGGCTCATTCGCATATTTTATCATCCCTTAATTAAAAATATGCTCTTCCCGTCGCGATCACCCTCCAGATTGTCGCTTTCAGACCTCATTAAACCACGCACTGCATAATACCTTTATGAAGGTAATTATATCATTATGATAGAAGTTTTTAAAACAGATGTTAAAGACAAGGTATTTGCCAGTATTCTTGTTGAGCAGATACATAAAACGTATACCGGCTACTCAGCCAATTTTGACCTGGATGATTGTGACAACATTCTCCGCGTTAAATCCATTTCAGGGATTGTGCAGGCTGACCCGCTTATTCTGCTACTGAAGAAATATGGATTTAGCGCTGAAGTGTTGCCAGGCTGAAGCGATAAAACTCAGCTACAATTTTACTTCTATCTTTTTGCCGTTATAATTTATTTTCTTTCCGGAAGGAATAAAATCCATTCCCTGTTGTTTGGCCTGGCTGATAAGCTTTATATAGATCACCCTTTTTTGCAGCATTCCATTAAAACTACCTATCCTGTCTCCGATCGTCAGGGTGTGTCCTTCTTCATTATAATTAAATGATACCCGGCTAAAATTTCCTTTCTCATAATTATAATTCAGTCCTTCATCTTCATATAAATCGAACCGGCCGTCCTTGCCTGCATACACATATACGGTCAAAGGATCAGCCGCATGCTGATCGGTATATTCCAGTTCAGGGCCTGTAGGGATGATCGCACCTTCTTTTACAAAAACCGGTATCCGCTGGTAGGGAGCATCCGCATTAATGGATTGTCCGCCTTCATAATGCTTGCCGGTATACAGATCGTACCATCCCTGGCCGGCCGGTAAATAAACATCCCTGTTTATGGCCCTGTATGTATACACAGGATTGATCAATAAGGATGGGCCAAACATAAACTGATCACCTGTATTCTTCACTGCTGCATCTTTTCCAAAATCCATCACCAGCGCCCGCATAATAGTCGAGTTATTATGATAAGCATCACCGGCCAATGTATAGATATAGGGCATCAGCCTGTAACGGAGTTTGTCGTAATACAACATGCTGCTGTAGGCAGGATGTCCCTCTGGGGCGGTATTATAAATTTCGCGGAAAGGGAACTGTCCATGCACCCGGAAAAGAGGTACAAAAGCGCCGAACTGGTACCAGCGGGTTTGTAATTCCCTCCATTCAGCCAAATCTGCTTCATTGGGCTTTTCATACCGGGGTTCAACAGAGAAACCACCAATATCCATGGTCCAGTAAGGGAGGCCTGAAAGAGAGAAGTTAAGGCCTGCACTGATCTGTGCTTTCATATCTTCCCATCGCGAGGCAATATCGCCGCTCCATATAGAAGCTGCATAGCGTTGCGAACCCGCAAATCCTGAACGGGTAAGCAGGAACACTCTTTTATCCGGATCAACGCCGCGCTGTCCTTCATAGATCCCTTTTGCGTTCTGAAGAGGATAAGCATTCAGGTATTCAGCAGCAGTGCCTAAAGCTGTCGGGCTCATCTGCTCTTTTCTTTTCTGCGGAGAAACATTGGACAAAATATCCGGCTCACTCGCATCCATCCACCAGGCATCTATTCCTTTGCTGTAAAGTTTATCATGTATCAGTTGCCAGAAGCCTTTCCTGGCTTCATCATTAAAAGCATCATAAAAAGTGGAAGTATATCCCTGCCCGATCCAATCACGTTGACGGTCGGCAATATTTCTTTTGTAGAGCCATCCTTTTGCATTGAATTGTTGATAGGCTGCTATACCCTCATAAAATTTCGGCCACACTGATATCATCAGCTTCGCCTTATATTTTTTATGCAAAAGATCAATCATACCGGATGGATCAGGAAACCTTGTATTATCAAATTCCTGGCTGCCCCAATCGTTTTCTTTCCAATAACTCCAGTCAAGCACGATATTATCCAAAGGGATTTTTCTTTTTCTGAACTCTGCAACTGTGTTGATGATCTCTTCCTGCGTTTTATATCTTTCACGGCTTTGCCAGAAACCCATCGCCCATTTGGGAACGATCGGTGCTTTACCGCTCAACTGACGATAACCGCTGATCACCTCGTCCATATTTTGCCCATAGATAAAATAGTAATCGATCTGCCGGCCGGCTTCGGAGTCAAAGCCGAAGGTATTGTCCCATCCATCCGGTAATGGCGGCAGCCAGTTGGCAGTGATATATGATTCTCCCCCATCCGGTATCCATTCTATTTTGATGGGATATTTTTTATCCCTTTCCAGTTGCAGGTTGATGACACCGGAGCCGGGGTTCCAGGGTTGCCTCCATTTATCCAGCCACAGTTTGCCATTCACCCACACTTTTATATAACCAGCATAAGTGAAACGGAGTTTATGATGACCGCTGTTTCCACTCGCGATAGCTCCTTCCCAGGTAATGCTCCCTTTTTGTATGGCAAACTCAGGTGGAAGCTTCAGTTTGGTGTCCGTTACATACGGATAATTGATGGATGACTCTGCTTTTTCAAAAGCAATATCCTGCGGCTTGTTACGATCATTACAATAGCTGGCCGTCAGCCATCCCTGCATACCTTTTTTATCAAACAGGCGCAGGGCAGAAAGCGGAAGGAAAGACCGGGTATCACCTGCTTTTGAGAGGGAATAATTATCCCACAAAACACCATAGTTCTTTACAGACACCATGAATGGTACAGCCACTTCCGTATTGTTCTGGAAAAGGGTTACCTGCTGATCCTTGTAATTAAATACTCCTTCCTGGTGCTGTCCCAACCCATACAGCGCATCATTAGGAGCGATATCAAACACCTGCTGCAACCTGTACATGGGTTCACCTTCCCAAACAACCGGTACGATCTCTCTACCGTTTACCTTTTTTTCGGACAATAAAAAATTCCCATTTTCATCTTTAAAAGAAACAGCGCCAGAGAAGAGATCGATAGTTGCATTAAGAACAGCAGTAGAAAGGGTAAGGCTGCTATCTGTTGTGCTTGTATTCCATTTTACCTGCTGCGGAGTATGAACGATCACCAGGCTTTTTGAAGACGATATTTCAATCGTAGGAGAAGCAATCACCCGAATAATCTTATCTGTAACAACCTGTAGCTTCACCAGTTTTACCCCAGCCGAAAACCGTTGATCCGGGTAGACCAATATCCCATCTTCTACAATTTTATACCGCGTATCAGGCGGCATGGAAAAACAGAAAGAAGAAAGAAAACAACAGAAAAGGAAAAATGCCATCCGTTTCATAAACAGGCAGGTTTTAAATTCTAAGACAATGAAAATTAGCACATTTTCATCCCGGCCAAAATACCCGGCTAATTAATGCAAAGGATCAGCTATTATAATATCAAACGCTCCTCATAAGTCCATCCTTCCCGTCCTTCCCGCCTTACCGGTAAGGCGGGAAGGACGGGAAGGGGTCGTTTTAGAAAGATTTTACGCTATTAATATGAAGGTAAAAAATTGTGATATAGTATAATAATATATATAATTTTACCGGTATACGAATAAAAGCAAGTATCATTGTGTTTAGAAAAAAAAGTCTGTCTCACCGGTTAAAATACCTAACTTTGCAAATCTTTCGATGCCGATTTCAGGCGTACTACCAATAACCATCACTGCCCGGGGAGGATTTAATTATCAGCAATCAACTCTGAGAAATTGTATTGCATTGTCATTTTTTTACCTAAAAAATTGAGTATCCTCCCCCGGGTGGATGGTTAATCTGTAAACATGAAGAAAAAATTAAAGGGAGCTTATTTACTTGTTTCAGCCTTGTTAATTGCTTTGCTGCACCTGTCATTTGCGTTTGGCAAAAATGTTTTCGGTTCACACACTTTTGCTGCATTTGCGCCTGACAAAACAAAAACGGACAGCCTTTCGCCTTTCGCTGGTGGCAAGTCTATTTATGACAGCCTTCACCTCGACAGCATTGGTCTCAGCCGCCAGGCTTTTGAGTATGCCCAAAAAGGCTGGAACAAATTATTGCAGGAAGGCCGCCTCAGCAATCCTGCTGTGCTGGCTATCGTCGATTTCAGTCAGCCCAGCAGTCACAAGCGCTTATATATCCTGGACCTGAAACAATATAAGGTCCTTTTTCAAACCCTGGTAGCGCATGGGCGCAACTCCGGCAAGGAACTGGCCACGTCATTTTCCAATCTGCCTTCCTCTTATAAAAGCAGCCCCGGTTTTTATATCACCGGTGAAACATATAATGGCAAACATGGCTATTCGCTTAAATTAAATGGGGTGGAAAAGGGCATCAATGATAATGCTTACAACCGGGCTATCGTGGTGCACGGTGCGGATTATGTAGATGAATCCTATGCATCAAGCCAGGGCTATATTGGCCGTAGCCTGGGATGCCCTGCTGTTCCTGAAAAAGAAGCACAGCCCATTATTAATACGATAAGGGATAACACCTGTTTCTTTATTTATGAACCGGGCGTTTCTTATTCTGTCCGTTCCACTATGCTGAACTAATATTTTATCTGCTGGCGCCAATCTTTATCTTTGGGCATTAATTCATTCTTATGCTAAAGATCGGATTGTATGGCGTTGGCCACCTGGGCAAATTTCATTTGAACAACTGGAAAGAGATACCCGGTGTGGACCTCGTGGGTTTTTATGATCCGCATGATGATACTGCCAGGGAAGTTTCTGAAAAATACCAGCTCCCCCGTTTTCTTGACCCCGACGCACTGATGGACGCCTGCGATGCCATCGATGTGGTTACTCCTACCAACCACCATTTCCAGTGGTGTGAAAAAGCGATCAAAAAAGGAAAGCATGTCTTCGTGGAAAAGCCGCTGGCCCATACCATGGAAGAAGCCCGCCAACTGGTAAAGCTGGCAGAAGAATCAGGCAGTAAAGTGCAGGTAGGTCATGTGGAGAGGTTCAACCCTGCTTTTCTGGCTCTGAAGGGCGTAGCCCTTAACCCCATGTTTATTGAAGTGCACCGCCTGGCGCAGTTCAATCCGCGTGGTACTGAAGTGAGCGTGATCCTCGATCTCATGATCCATGATATTGATATCGTGCTCAGCATCGTGAAGAGTGATGTAAAATCGATCTCCGCCAGTGGTGTGGGTGTGATGACGGAAACACCTGATATCGCCAACGTCCGCATCGAGTTCCACAATGGATGTGTGGCCAATCTTACCAGCAGCCGTATTTCCATGAAGAAGATGCGGAAAATGCGGTTGTTCCAGAAAGATGCTTATATAGGCATCGATTTCCTCAACAAGAAAACAGAGATCATCAAGCTGAAGGAAGCACAGGATTCCAATGTATTTGCATTTGATATAGAAACGCCTTCCGGTGTTAAAACAATCGCTGTGGCTAATCCTGCTGTACCTGAAGTAAACGCTATCAAAAAAGAACTGGAAGAATTCAAGGCCGCCATTCTTAACAACACAAAACCGATCGTTTCAGAGATAGATGGCTTTATGGCCATGGATGTGGCACATAAGATCCTGCAGAAGATCGGGAATAATGTGATCACCCACTGATATGAGGACAGGCAAACAAATATCCATCGCCTGGTATGTTGCAGTTGATTATCTCATGTCTGCCCTCGCCTGGGCGGTTTACTATTTTATAAGAAAGGCTTTGCTGGAAAAAGACATTCCGGCAAGCAGCCTTTGGCAAATGGACTACCATTTCTGGATAGGCGTTTTTTTTATTCCAATGGGTTGGCTGGCTTTATTTACCATTGCCGGCTCCTATCATTCCCTGTATGCAAAATCCAGGTTATATGAATTCAGCTCCACCCTGATCTGCACACTGATCGGAACATCTGTATTGTTTTTCTTTTTCGTAATGGATGATGTGAAGAATGGTACTATATCTGCAGCTGCTTATTATAATAAAGCTTTTCTATTGCTGTTCCTGCTTAATTTTCTCCTTATCTTTTTTGGCCGGTGGCTGGTGTTAAGAAAAGTAAAACAGCAATTGCTCAATGGAGATGTTTATTTCAATGCCCTGATCATCGGCAACCAGGAAAATGCTGCCAGTATATTTCACAGAACTAAAAAGAACCTCCATGATGGAGGTTACCGCTATATTGGATTCGTCAGTCCGGCAGGCCCTGGTACCGATTCCTCACCTTTGCCATTGCTGGGAACTTTACCGGAACTGGAAAGACTGATTGATAAGAACAATGTACAATTGGTAGTGCTTGCCCTGGAAAAATCAGAAAATGGCCTGTTGGAAAACCTGGTTGCCCAGCTAAGCGAAAAAGATGTGGCTATAAAGATCCAGCCCGATACGATGGACATACTCTCGGGGTCTGTTAAAACCAATAACGTAATGGGCCCTGCACTGATTGATGTGAATACAGGGCTGATGCCTGAATGGCAGCAGCATATCAAGCGGTTGATTGATGTGGCAACTGCAACTGCAGCATTGATCTTTCTTTTTCCGCTGATGCTTTATACGGTGATCCGCCTGGTATTATCATCCAAAGGCCCCATATTTTATGTACAGGAAAGGATCGGTTATAAGGGAAAGCCTTTTATGATGTACAAGTTCAGGTCCATGATCGTAAATGCAGAAGAAAATGGCCCTGTCCTTTCTTCTGACCATGATGCCCGTATCACCCGCTGGGGTAAAGTGATGCGGAAATGGAGGCTGGATGAGCTTCCACAGCTATGGAATATCCTGAAAGGAGACATGAGCTTTGTTGGGCCCCGGCCTGAGCGCCGTTTTTTCATCGACCAGATAGTGGCCCGGTTCCCCTATTACAAATACCTGTTGAAAGTAAAGCCTGGGCTCAGCAGTTGGGGGATGATCCAGTTTGGATATGCAGAAAACATCGAACAGATGATCGAGCGCAGCAAATTCGACCTGGTTTATATTGAAAATATATCGCTGCTTCTCGATTTCAAGATCATGATACATACCCTCCGGATCATTTTTAAAGGCAAGGGGAAATAACTATTTTTGAAAGACCCGGATCAGGTCCGGGGCGGCTCACCTTCGCCAAGGCTTCGGCGGGCAAGGTGAAGTTATCCTTACATTAAACCAGCCAATGCAACCAATAAAATTCTTTTTCTTCCTCATAAGCTGTAGTTTCTTTTTTAATGCCCAGGCCCAGCGTGCATACTGGCAGCAGGAAGTGAATTATTCCATTGATGTGTCGCTGAACGACAGGCAGCATAGCCTTGATGGATTTGAGCGGATGGAATATATCAACCACTCACCCGATACGCTTCGTTTTATCTGGATACATCTTTGGCCGAATGCCTATAAAAACGACAAGACTGCATTTACCGATCAGCAGTTGGAAAATGGCAATACAGATTTCTATTTTTCCGGTAAGGAACAAAAAGGTTATATCAATAAGCTGAATTTTAAAGTAAATGATATCATCGCAGAAACCCAGGACCATCCGCAGCATATCGATATTATACAGTTGATCCTTCCTTCACCATTATTGCCTGGGCAGAAAGTTCTGATCACAACGCCTTTTCATGTGCAACTACCTTATAGTTTTTCCAGGGGCGGTCACGATGGTGAAAGCTACCAGGTAACACAATGGTATCCCAAACCGGCAGTGTATGACAAGGATGGCTGGCACCCGATGCCTTATCTCGACCAGGGCGAATTTTATAGTGAGTTTGGCAGCTTCGACGTCAATATTACTGTGCCGGATAATTATGTGGTGGCTGCTACAGGGGAACTGCAGGACCCCAGGGAAAAAGAATGGCTTCGTACCAGAAAGGATTTTAACTGGGAGCCGCTGAAGAAAAAGATCAAAACAAAAGGTGGAGGATATAAAACGGTTCAGCAGCAATTTCCTGCTTCATCTCAACGAACTAAAACACTTCAATTCCGCCAGGACCGTATACATGATTTTGCCTGGTTTGCTGATAAGCGTTTTATTGTTGACCTGGACACCTGCCGTCTTCCTTCGGGAAAGGTCATTGAAGCAGGCAGCTATTATCTGCCTGCAGAAAAAACAAGCTGGCGGAAAAGCCTGTCGTTTGCAAAAGATGCCATAAGAAGCCGGAGTGAATGGATTGGAGAATATCCTTATTCTGTCATAAGCGTGGTGGAAGGCCCGCTTGGTGCTGGTGGAGGAATGGAATATCCTACGATCACGGTGATCGTCCCTACAGCAGATATAGGCCAGCTTGACCGAACGATCGAACATGAGATAGGACATAACTGGTTTTATGGCATACTTGCCAGTAATGAGCGCCTCCATCCCTGGATGGATGAGGGGATTAATACTTATTATGGTAATCGCTATGTCCGTTCGAAATACGGTCCCAAAGGAGATACCCGGCTTGGCAAAACCAGTTTCTTTATAGAAGATGCAGAAAAATTGTTGTTTGAATCAGTAGCAGCGGTCCGCCGCGACCAGCCAATCAATACACCCAGCGACAGTCTTTCTTTTTACAATTATCCCCTCGTAGCTTATATTAAAACAGCCGCCTGGCTCGATTACCTGGAACAGAAAGTTGGAAGGTCTCAATTGGATAAAGCCCTTCAGCATTATTACCAGCAATGGAAATTCAAACATCCCGGGCCGGATGATTTTAAAGCAAGCATCAGTGAAAGTCTGGGCATTGAGCAAGACAGCTTGTTTTCTTACCTGAACACAAGAGGAGTTTTGCCCAATCAGCATAGAACAGGTACAAAAGCAGCTTTTATCCTTGACCTGAAATCCTATGCATCATATATTCAGTCACCAGTGGCCAACCTTATCAGCATTGGGCCTGCAATAGGTGTTAACAGGTATGATAAGTTTATGGCAGGCCTTTTCGTAACGAACTATAAACTTCCTGCATCACGGCTGCAGTTTTTTGTAGCGCCGATGTATGGTGTTGTTACAAAAAAACTGACAGGCACCGGTTTGATCAATTATTCCTTCTTTCCTGATGGAGCATTTCGAAGAATAAACCTTGGGCTTAGTGCATCTGCATTCGGCATCAACCGGTTTAAGAGCAATGATAAGACCACTTACATGTCTTTTCATAAAATAGTGCCTTCTCTTCGGCTGACATTAAAAGAACGTAATCCCCGAAGCACGCTTAACCGCTTCCTGCAATTCAAAACATTTTTTATTACTGAGGATGCCTTACGCTTTTACCGCGACACAACAATAACCGGAACTGACACCACTATAGAAAATAAATACAGGGTTATATCCAATAACCGTACATTAAACCAACTGATGCTGGTTTGGGAAAATAACCGGGTACTTTATCCTTATCGCGGAGAACTTAAGCTGGAGCAGGGAAAAAATTTTATCCGGGCAGGCTTTACCGGCAATTATTTTTTCAATTATCCAAAAGGCGGCGGATTAGACCTCCGGTTGTTTGCAGGAAAATTCTTTTACACCGTTTCCAAAACGTTTACCAGGCAATCTGAAACAGACCGATACCATCTTAACATGACAGGCCCTAATGGCTACGAGGACTATACCTACAGTGATTATTTTGCTGGCCGAAATGAATTTGAAGGAGCTGCAAGCCAGCAGATCATGATAAGGGACGGAGGATTTAAAGTGAGGACAGACCTGCTTTCAAACAAAGTAGGTAAAACAGATGATTGGCTGGCGGCTATTAACCTGAGCTCCACTATTCCCTCCCATCTCAACCCGCTTAACCTGTTGCCTGTAAAGATCCCATTGAAAGTATTCCTGGATATCGGCACAAGCGCAGAAAGCTGGAAAAGAATTTCGGGCCAGGACCGTTTTCTTTTTGATGCAGGCTTGCATATACCCTTGCTGAAAGAGACGGTGAATATTTATATCCCATTGCTGTATAGCAAAGTGTATAAAGATTACATACGGTCAACCATACCTGAAAATAAGTTTCTGAAAAAGATTTCTTTCTCCATTGATATTTCTCATTTCAGGATGCGAAAATTTATCAGGGATATACCATTTGAATGAGTCAGTCTTTTCACATACGATACCTGGCACATAAGGAGATCGATTTCCGGAAATGGGACCATTGCATTGCCAATGCTTCCAATGGTTTGATCTATGGATATTCTTATTACCTGGATAATATGTCGAGGCAATGGAATGCGCTGGTGTATGGCGATTACGAAGCTGTAATGCCATTGACCTGGCATAAAAAATATGGAGTAGCCTATCTTTATCAGCCATTTTTGGCAGCCCAGTTGGGTGTGTTTGGGAATAATATTACAACAGATCTTCTGCAATCATTCCTGGATGCTGTTCCTTCGAGGTACTTATACTGGGATATTTATCTCAATCATAAAAACCTCTTCCCGCTTGAGCGGTTTTATTTATATCAGCGGAAAAATTTTGTCCTGCCTCTGCATAAATCCTACACTGAATTGTATGAACAATACAGGGAGAATACAAAAAGGAATATAAAGAAAGCATTACAATTAGGCTGCAAGCCGGCAAAAGATATTCCTGTTGAAAAAGTAGTAGAGCTGGCTGTGTTACAGATGCGTGGTTATACAAAAGAGTCCACGGATAATATTGAACGTTTCAAAAAATTGTATGATTTTTTATATGAAAGAAAACAGGCGACCTGCTATGGCATTCTTTCTTCCAAGGATGAGTTGATTGCTTCCTGTGTATTCTTCTTTTCCCATAACCGGGCTTATTATATTCTTGTAGGCAATCATCCTGATGGCCGTACACTGGGTGCCTCGCATGCGCTGATCGATGCGTTCATTAAAGATCATGCAGGCCAGGCTTTGCTGCTCGATTTTGAAGGTTCGGATATACGTAACCTCGCTTTCTTCTATAGCAGTTTCGGTGCTACAGAAGAAAACTATTCAGCAGTAAAATTGAACAGGTTGCCGTTTTATCTGAAATGGCTAAAGAAATAATCAGGGTTTGGGGTTTGCGACGCCTGCCTCTTCCAACAATTTTTCTGCCAGCAGCATATCCACCGGTCTTGTTATCTTGATATTGTTCTCTTCACCGTTCACCAGAGATACTTTAAGTCCATAAGCTTCTACTACTGTAGCTTCATCAGTGAATTTGTCTTTATAATCTATCTGGAATGCGGGTAATAAGATCTTACTGTGAAATACCTGCGGGGTTTGTACCAGCATCACCAGGTTGCGATCTACAGCTTCATTACCTTCTTCTGTGAGCATGCGGATGCTGTCTTTACTGGGTATTACAGGAATGGCGCTGCCGGTTTCCATTGCCATTGTATAACAACGGCGGATCAGATCACCTGACAACAGGCAACGTACTCCATCATGTACAAACACCACGGCTTCTTCTTCTACCAGTTCCAGGCCATTCTTTACGGATTGAAAACGGCTATCGCCACCGGCAGTGATGCGGATCCGGTCTTTATCAAAGTAAGCATCGATGATCTCCTGCCCCATGTCCATGTATTCAACCGGTAAAACCAGGATCACCTGCAGGTCAGGGTAAGCGTCAACAAAAGCTTTAATAGAATAATAAAGAACGGGTTTATCTTTCAGCAGCATGAATTGTTTGGGAATGCTTGCGCCCATTCTTGTGCCGGAACCACCAGCCACTATTACAGCGTATTTTTTCATGAATACAAAAATCGGAATTTACCGGATATAATAAAGAAATGGCTTGAAGGAAACCAGGTTACCGTCTTTATCTTTTCCAAGTATACATTCAAGAGACAGAACATTCCTGCTTTTCATAGCCTGGATGGCTTTAATATCTTCTTCCGAAAACATATCGCCATATACAGTCCTTTGATGGGGTTCACAATCCTCACCACAATCGATTATATAAGTAAAGCGGATAATCGATACACCCGTTTCTTCCGGTTTTATTTTTTTGATCTTAGTTAGGTCTTCCACGGAAAGCATGCCTTTTGCCTGCACTCCTTCAAAAGAGGCTGTGTAGTGGGGAAGCACTTTACATGAATCGTCGTCCGACTGTGCAAAGGCAGTTTGTATATAAAGGGCAAATGCCAGGAATAAAAAGGATCTGCGTACTAAAGAGTATTTCATTTACCTGTAAATATTTACTTCTTTTAATCCCTCACTGTTCTGAATGCCACGATACATTCCTGCGCTGTTAAAGACAAGGGCTGCGTTTCCTTTAGCATCCACACCGACCATTCCTCCTTCGCCCTCCATTTTCACCAGTTTATCCTGCACAACGATGTCCATTGCTTCCTGCAAGGACAGTCCTTTATATTCCATCAGGCAGCTAACATCATAGGCTGCCACGGCGCGGATAAATATTTCACCATGGCCGGTGCAGCTGATGGCGCAGGTTTTATTATTGGCATATGTTCCGGCTCCGATAATCGGGCTATCTCCCACCCTTCCCCATTGTTTGTTGGTCATGCCGCCTGTGCTGGTAGCGGCGGCTATATTGCCAAACTGATCGCAGGCTGCGGCACCAACTGTCCCGAATTTTTTCTCGCTTACCTGTACATTATGGTCCAGTGCTGCGTTTTCCGTTTCCCTTATTTTCAACCATTGATCATAGCGGAATTCCGAAAAGAAATAATCATCCGGTTCCGTTCTTATACCGGCTGAGGCAGCAAAGGCATTAGCGCCTTCTCCATTCAGCATTACATGGGGGCTTTGGGTCATCACTGCATAAGCCAATTCAACCGGATTACGGATATTGTGCACTCCGCCGATCGCTCCGGCCTGTAGGGTTTTTCCATCCATGATAGAAGCATCCATTTCCTGGCTGCCGTCTTTTGCAAATACAGATCCCCTGCCTGCGTTGAATAGCATATTATCTTCCAATGATACAACAGCGGCTTTAACGGCATCCAGGGCAGCACCTCCTTTATGCAATAAAGCATAGCCAGCATTCAATGCATCTTCCAGTCCCTGCAGGTAAGCTTTTTCCATTTCCGGGGTCATATTTTCCCGGAGAATGGTGCCGGCTCCGCCATGTATTACAAGTGTGTGCTTGGTCATAATGAGATCATTTAAATCGCTTACCGTTGATGGAAGCAGATATGATTATCCCTCCTGATTTTTCCGTTTTGATGAGATCGCGATATAATACAGGGGCACACCCAGCAAAACGATAATAAATCCCGGCCAGGTAAATTCAGGCTTATAGATAATCAATAACAAACAAAATGCCGTTCCCATCAGGATATACAAGAGGGGAAGAACAGGGTAGCCGAATGCCCTGTAAGGTCTTTCTGCCTCTGGTCTTTTTTTGCGCAGGATAAATATGCCGATGATGGTAAGCATATAAAATAATACTACCACAAAAGAGATCATGTCAAGCAATTGGCCATATTTACCACTCAGGCACCAGACAGATGCTACCAGGCATTGGATCCACAAAGCCGTCTGTGGTACTGAATTCTGGTTAAGCGTTCCTACTTTCTTAAAGAACAATCCATCCTTCGCCATAGTATAGTATACCCTGGCTCCGGCAAGGATCAGTCCATTATTACATCCGAATGTAGATACCATGATCAGTACGGCAATAAGCATTGTGCCGAAAGAGGGGAATATCTTATTTGCAGCAGCCACAGCCACACGATCATCCTGAGGCAGGGCCAGTTCATTCAATGGCAGTGCATTTAAGTACATGAGGTTTGCAGATACATAAATGACCGTTACTGTCAACGTTCCAAGGAAAAGGCTTAAGCCGATATTCCGTTTAGGGTTTTTCATTTCGCCTGCGATAAACGTTACGTTGTTCCAGGCATCACTGCTGAAGATAGAACCTACCATAGAAGCTGCAATCGCGCCCATCAGTGCAGCACCACCGATACCTTCCCAGGCTCCGGGAATAAATTTTCCATCTACATCTTTTACGGCTTGCCGGGCGGTAAAACCTGTTTCCCAGTTTTCAGCCCAGAAGCTTTGCTTTACCAGTAAAAAGCCAAAAACGATCAATCCGAATAATGCCAATAGTTTGGCAGAGGTAAATAATGTTTGGATAAACTTTCCTTCCTTAACTCCTTTTGAATTGATATAGGTCAGTATCACAATAATGGCAATAGCGACCAGTTGACCGGAATACACTTTTGTTATTCCTGCATCAAATAGCAGGTATTCATTTCCCAGTTCCGGCACCATATAAGCGAGGAACTTTGAGAAGGCCACGCCTACAGCGGCAATTGTTGCGGTTTGGATCACGGCAAAGAAGCTCCAGCCATAGAGAAATGCCATCAGGGGGTTGTAAGCTTCTTTGAGATAAACGTATTGACCACCGGCTTTGGGGAACATGCCGCTGAGTTCTCCATAGCTGAGAGCGGCTGTAAGCGTCATAAAGCCGGTGAGGAGCCATACGGCGACCAGCCAGCCGGCGCTGCCGGTGTTGCGGGTGATATCAGCGCTAACAATAAAAATACCGGACCCGATCATGGAGCCGGCTACGATCATAGTGCCGTCGAATAAACCCAGGGTAGGTTTAAAAGAGGTTTGCTGTTGACTCATGCAGTTTGTGATTTGGATAAAGCTAAGTGAAAAACGAAAAAGTTTTTCATCATTTTTTCTACGTTTTTTTCCGGAGAAAAATCTGGTTTTTTCCCAAGGCCAGGAATTTCTGGAAAGGGATATTTGCTTTGATTAATCGGTTGAGGGGGTGAGGTGAAGGGATGGGTAGACTTGGTATGGAGATATGGGTATAGGGCCTGAATAGGCCCGGGTATGTTATTGCCAGTGGGCAGCAACTGTAAATTGGTAGGCTGGAAGGCGGGGGAGGGAGGGCCCCGCAAGGGGTGGAATCAGATCGAATTTTAATATATTTACTCTCCTACTGCTTCTCCTTTTTATATTTCTCATTCAGCCCCTTGATCACATCCGGCGTAATATCATACAACGTATCCTTATAATAAAACACCCCCGGATCATTCGCTACTATATACGCATATTCCCTTCCCTTATTATACTCCGCAATAAACTCCTCGATCTTCTTCTTTAACGACAAATTCCGGCGGGTTACAAACTCCTGGTATTGCTGATCCATATCCTGCTTTCTCCCCTTCAGCACATCTTCCAATTGCTTCAACTCCATCTGTGCTCTTTCATAATCCGCCTGCGTCATCGTCGACTGCTTCTGCTGGTATTCCTGGATCTTCTTCCGGTATGTCATATCAAGCTGGGAAAGCCCATTACTGTATTCCTTTTCCTTTCCTTCAATCTCCGATTTCACATCCTTCACCATATCAAAATGGGCTTCAATAGAGTCCATCTCAAAATACGCAATGCGGAAAGGCTTGTTCAGTGATACTGTATCATTGATCGTTTTCCTTGAAGTAGAGTCCCCTCCTTTCTTACCTAATTGGCTAAAAAGAAGATATCCGCCAAGAAGCGTCAATAATACATTCCATATCACGATACCATTTTTCATCTGTGTTTTTCTTTTATTTTAAAAATCACCGCCTGTTACACAAAACAGGGGGCTATGGCTTGCAAGTTAAATTCCTTACCGGGCAAATATAAGGATTCAGGTCACTTTATGAAACCCTTAACGCAAATGAAAACCTCAAATTTGAGGATAAAAAAAGGAGTAAGGGTTACTTACTCCTTTTATCATTTGATAAATCACTCTTATTCTTCTTCGTCGAAGGTCATCGCCTCACGGGTCGTTTGCAACAGCTCATACTCTTCTTTGCTGCCCACGATCATATTCTCAAACTCACGCAAACCTGTACCTGCAGGGATCGGGTGACCAGTGATCACGTTTTCTTTCAGGCCGAGCATATCGTCTGTTTTACCGTGGATTGCTGCAGAAGACAATACTTTCGTTGTTTCCTGGAAGGAAGCTGCAGAGATCCAGCTTTGCACACCCAGCGAAGCCTTGGTGATACCAAGCAGCGTAGGCGCTGATGTAGCGGGTTTCGCATCACGGTATTCAACCAGTTGCTTATCTGAGCGACGCAGAATAGAGTTCTCTTCGCGCACATCACGCAGGCTTACGATCTGTCCTGCACGCAGCTTGGAAGATTCTCCGGCTTCTGTAACCACTTTCTTATCGAATACATAATCATTCTCTTCAACGAATTCAAATTTATCCACTGAATCATCTTCGAGGAACTTGGTATCGCCCGGATCAACAATGTTCACCTTGCGCATCATCTGGCGTACGATCACTTCAATGTGCTTATCATTGATCTTCACACCTTGCAAACGATACACTTCCTGGATCTCATTCACTACATACTGTTGTACAGCGAACGGCCCCTGAATAGAAAGGATATCCTGCGGAGAGATCTGACCATCAGACAATGGAGAGCCTGCTTTCACGAAGTCACCATCCTGAGCCAGGATCTGACGTGTCAGCGGCACCAGGTATTTCTTGGTCACACCATCTTTCGCTTCAATCACGATCTCACGGTTACCACGCTTGATAGCACCCATTGATACCACACCGTCAATCTCAGAAACCACAGCAGGATTGCTTGGGTTCCTTGCTTCGAACAACTCTGTTACACGGGGCAGACCACCGGTGATATCGCGCAGTTTACCAAGCACACGTGGGATCTTCACCAACACCTGTCCGGCTTTCACATCATCTCCTTCATCAAGCATGATATGGCTACCTGTAGGCAGGTTGTATGATTTGAGTTCTTTGCCTTCTACCACGATAGAAGGGATCTTTGTTTTATCACGGGTTTCAATAACCACTTTCTCACGGTGACCGGTTTGCTCATCCGCTTCTTCACGGTAGGTAACACCCTCGATCACGTTTTCAAATTTCAGCACACCATTGATCTCCGCAACGATTACGTTGTTGAACGGATCCCATGTACAGATCACATCTCCTTTGCTCACTTTCTGGCCATCTTTCACCATCAATGTAGAACCATAAGGAATGTTATTCGTGATCAGCAGACGGTCATTCTTCGTATCGATGATACGAACCTCACCAGTACGGCCGATTACGATCTGTACCTTATCACCTTCGTTATTTTCTGTTGTAACAGTACGCAGACCATCGAATTGGATAGTACCGTCAAACTTAGCTGTCAATGTAGAATCAACAGAAGCAGAACCAGCCACACCACCCACGTGGAAGGTACGAAGTGTAAGCTGTGTACCAGGCTCACCGATCGACTGTGCAGCGATGATACCTACTGCATCACCTCTTTGTGCAAGTATACCGGAAGCCAGGTTTTTACCATAACACTTCACGCAGCATCCGCGTTTGCTTTCGCAGGTCAGCACGGAACGGATCTCTACAGTCTCAATACCTGCTTCTTCAATCCTCTTGGCAAGGGTTTCAGATATTTCTTCACCTGCAGCGATGATCAGCTCTTCTGTGGTAGGATTATAGATATCATGCAAAGAAGTACGTCCCATGATACGGTCTGACAATGGCTCGATAATGTCTTCATTATCTTTCAATGCAGACGTTGCAATACCACGCAGTGTACCGCAATCCTCTTCAGTGATCACCACATCCTGTGCTACGTCAACCAGACGGCGGGTAAGGTAACCGGCATCCGCTGTTTTAAGAGCGGTATCCGCAAGACCTTTACGCGCACCGTGTGTAGAAATGAAGTAGTCCAATACGTTCAGACCACCTTTAAAGTTGGAGAGGATCGGGTTCTCGATGATCTCAGATCCTGTAGAACCTGATTTTCTTGGTTTCGCCATCAGACCCCTGATACCAGCCAGCTGTTTGATCTGCTGTTTAGAACCACGGGCACCGGAATCAAGCATCATGTACACGGAGTTGAAGCCTTGCTTATCGCTGCTCAACTCACGGATCAATGTTTCTGTGATACGGGTATCCACGCGGCTCCAGATGTCAACGATCTGGTTATAACGCTCGTTGTTCGTGATCAAACCCATATTATAGTTATCCCATACTTCATCTACTTCGCCTTTTGCATTCTCCAGCAATTGCTCTTTAACATCAGGGATGATCAGGTCATTAATGTTAAATGACAGACCACCCTGGAAGGCTGTACGGAAACCAAGTTGTTTGATATCATCCAGGAACTTCGCTGTTTTAGGAACGTTGGTGATTTCGATGATGTCACCGATGATATCACGCAGGTTCTTTTTGGTCAGCAATGCATTCACGAATCCAACTTCAGCGGGCACGTGCTGGTTGAAGATCACACGGCCTACAGTTGTTTCGATCAGCTTATGTTCCAGCAGGCCATCAGCATTGCGGATATTGGCTTTCACCTTTATCCATGCATGGAGGTCCACTTTTCCTTCATTGTATGCAATGATCACTTCTTCAGAAGAATAGAAGGCTTTCCCTTCTCCCCTGATAGTCTCATTCGCATTTGTTTTCTTACCCTTGGTGATATAGTACAGACCAAGTACCATGTCCTGTGAAGGCAGGGTGATCGGCGTACCGTTCTGCGGGTTAAGAATGTTGTGTGATGCCAGCATCAGCAACTGCGCTTCAAGCACAGCAGCATTGCTCAATGGCACGTGCACAGCCATCTGGTCACCGTCAAAGTCGGCATTGAATGCGGTAGTAACCAGCGGGTGCAGTTGGATCGCTTTACCTTCGATCAGCTTAGGCTGGAAAGCCTGAATAGAAAGACGGTGCAGCGTCGGGGCACGGTTGAGAAGGATCGGGTGACCCTTCAATATATTTTCAAGGATATCCCAAACCACCGATTCTTTTTTGTCTACCAGTTTCCTTGCAGACTTCACAGTTTTAACGATACCCCTTTCAATCAGTTTGCGGATGATAAACGGCTTGAACAGTTCGGCAGCCATATCTTTTGGCAGACCGCACTCGTGCAGTTTCATCTCAGGACCTACCACAATTACAGAACGGCCGGAGTAGTCAACACGTTTACCCAGGAGGTTCTGACGGAAACGGCCCTGTTTACCTTTCAATACATCTGACAGTGATTTCAACGCACGTCCACCTTCTGCTTTAACGGCATTTGATTTACGGCTGTTGTCAAACAAGCTGTCGATCGCTTCCTGCAGCATACGTTTTTCGTTACGCAGGATCACCTCAGGTGCTTTGATCTCCAGCAAACGTTTCAAACGGTTGTTGCGGATGATCACACGGCGATAGAGGTCATTCAGATCAGAAGAAGCAAAACGGCCACCGTCCAGGGGAACAAGCGGACGCAGTTCCGGTGGGATAACGGGGATGTATTGCATCACCATCCATTCAGGACGGTTGGTGATCCTTGTATTGGCATCACGGAAAGCTTCCACCACGCTCAGGCGTTTCAGGGCATCAGCTTTACGTTGCTGTGATGTTTCTGTAGCAGCAGCATTGCGCAGGTCGAAAGAAAGCTGGTCCAGGTCAATGCGTTGCAGCATATCATGTACCGCTTCAGCACCCATCTTCGCGATGAACTTGTTAGGATCATCATCAGGAAGATACTGGTTGTCTTTAGGCAATGCATCCAGGATATCGAGGTATTCTTCTTCAGTGAGGAGGTCACCTACATTCTGGCCTTTATCCGCACGGATACCAGACTGGATCACCACGAACCTTTCATAATATACGATCGTTTCCAGCTTCTTGGAGCTAACTCCCAGCAGGTAACCGATCTTATTAGGCAATGATTTGAAATACCAGATGTGAACAACAGGCACCACCAGTTTGATGTGCCCCATTCTTTCACGGCGAACTTTCTTTTCCGTTACTTCCACACCACAACGGTCGCACACAATGCCTTTATAACGGATACGCTTGTACTTGCCGCAAGCACACTCATAATCTTTTACTGGTCCAAAGATCCTTTCACAGAATAAACCATCACGCTCCGGTTTGTAAGTCCGGTAGTTAATCGTTTCAGGCTTCAGCACTTCACCATAACTTCTTTCCAGGATGGTATCCGGAGAAGCCAGACCGATAGTGATCTTGGAGAAAGCTGGCCGGGGACGATTGTCTTTTTTGATAGCCATATTTGAGTTTCTAAATTTTAAAGTTGTTTTACTTGTTTGCTGCAGATCGAATTTTTAATGCTTCAATCTTATTCAAACTTCAGATCAAGACCGAGACCACGCAGCTCATGCACCAATACGTTGAACGATTCAGGGATACCCGCTCTTGGAACGTTATCACCTTTCACGATCGATTCGTATGTTTTAGCACGGCCGATGATATCATCAGATTTGATGGTGAGCAATTCCTGCAGGATGTTGGATGCACCATAAGCTTCCAGTGCCCAAACTTCCATCTCACCGAAACGCTGGCCACCGAACTGAGCTTTACCACCCAGCGGCTGCTGTGTGATCAGGCTGTATGGTCCGATAGAACGTGCGTGCATCTTATCATCCACCATGTGGTGCAGCTTAATGATATAGATGATACCCACGGTTGCTTTCTGGTGGAAACGTTCTCCTGTTTCACCATCATACAGGTAAGTGTGACCGAATTTCGGGATACCTGCATCTGCGCAATAGTTCTCAATCTCTTCAGTGGTAGCACCATCGAAGATCGGAGTGGCGAACTTCAGTCCCAGCTTCTGACCTGCCCAACCCAGTACGGTTTCATAGATCTGTCCGAGGTTCATACGGGAAGGTACACCCAGCGGGTTCAACACCACATCCACCGGGGTTCCATCCTCAAGGAATGGCATGTCTTCCTGGCGAACGATCTTGGCAACGATACCTTTATTACCGTGACGGCCCGCCATTTTATCACCCACTTTCAGCTTACGCTTAACAGCCAGGTAAACTTTCGCCAGTTTCAATACACCGGCAGGCAGTTCATCACCGATAGAGATATTGAACTTCTCGCGTTTGTAACGTCCGAGTTCTTCGTTGTACTTGATGTTGTAGTTGTGCAGCAGGATGTTGATCTGATCATCCACTTTCTTATCACCGGTCCAGCCCAGCGGATTGATGTTGGCATAATCCAGGCCAGTCAGGTTTTTCGCAGTGAACTTCGCGCCTTTACCGATCTGCACTTCACCAAAGTTGTTGCTTACACCTGCTGATACATGTTCTCTCAGCAATGTGGTCAGTTTTTCCAGCAACACTTCCATGAGGTCCGCTTCATTCTTTTCGTGCACTTTTTCCAGTTTCTCGATAGCGGCTTTCTCACGCACTTTCGCATTCTTATCTTTCTTCGCGCGTTGGAACAGTTTCTTGCCGATCACGATACCTTCCACACCGTTCGGTGCTTTCAGAGAAGCGTCTTTTGCATCACCGGCTTTATCACCGAAGATGGCGCGGAGCAGTTTCTCTTCCGGAGTAGGATCGCTTTCGCCTTTAGGTGTGATCTTACCGATCAGGATATCACCTTCCTTGATATTGGCACCAATACGGATGATACCGTTCTCGTCCAGATCTTTGGTCGCTTCTTCAGAAACGTTAGGGATATCCGGGGTCAGTTCTTCTTCACCCAGTTTTGTATCGCGTACTTCCAGTTCATATTCAGAAATGTGAACAGAAGTAAACATATCTTCTTTTACCACCCTTTCGCTGATCACGATAGCATCCTCGAAGTTGTAACCTTTCCATGGCATGAACGCCACTTTCAGGTTTTTACCAAGAGCCAGCTCACCGTTCTGTGTAGCGTAACCTTCCGTTAAGAAATCACCTTTCTTCACTTTCTGGCCTTTCTTCACAGCAGGTTTCAGGTTGATACAGGTTTCCTGGTTGGTCTTGATGAATTTGGTGAGCCTGTAAACACGGAGGTCTTCTTCAAAGCTTACCAGTTTTTCTGCTTCATCGCGCTCGTAACGGACATGTATCTCGTTTGCATCAACAAACTCAACCACACCAGTTCCTTCAGAGTGGATCTGGATACGTGCATCGCGGGCAGCTTTTCCTTCGAGACCGGTACCTACTACAGGTACGTCAGGACGGATCAGCGGAACAGCCTGGCGTTGCATGTTTGATCCCATCAGCGCACGGTTGGCATCATCATGCTCCAGGAAGGGGATCAGGGAGGCGCTCAAACCTACGATCTGGTTAGGAGCAACATCCATGAATTCCACTTCATTTTTATCAAGGATCGGGAAGTCGCCTGTTTCGCGGCTTACAACCTTTTCTTCAATGAAATTCCCTTTTTCATCCAGCGGAGTATTGGCCTGGGCGATTTTTGCCAGGTCTTCTTCCTCTGCACTCAGGAATTCCAGTTCTTTCATATTCACTTTACCACCTTCCACTTTACGGTATGGGGTTTCGATAAAGCCCATATCGTTGATCTTCGCGTGAACGCAAAGTGTGGAGATCAGACCGATGTTTGGTCCTTCCGGCGTTTCGATCGTACACAGACGGCCGTAGTGGGAATAGTGTACGTCACGAACCTCAAAGCCTGCACGCTCACGGCTCAAACCACCTGGCCCGAGTGCGGAGATACGGCGTTTGTGGGTGATCTCGGAAAGAGGGTTGGTCTGATCAAGGAACTGGGACAACTGTGATGTTCCAAAGAAGGAGTTGATCACAGAAGACAGTGTTCTTGCATTGATCAGGTCAACCGGGGTGAACACCTCGTTGTCGCGTACGTTCATCCGCTCACGGATGGTACGGGCCATACGGGCAAGACCTACACCAAACTGAGCATATAATTGCTCACCTACAGTGCGTACACGGCGGTTGCTCAGGTGATCGATATCATCGATCTCCGCTTTACCGTTGGTCAGTTTCACCAGGTATTTAATGATCAGGATGATGTCTTCACGGGTCAGTGTTTTCTGATCCAGCGGAGCATCCCTGTTCAGCTTGCGGTTGATCTTATAACGGCCTACTTCACCAAGATCATAACGCTTGTCGCTGAAGAATAATTTATCAATGATACCGCGTGCTGTTTCGTTATCAGGAGCATCGGCACCGCGCAGTTGGCGGTAGATGAACTGAACCGCTTCCAGCTCGCTGTTGGAAGTATCTTTATTCAGTGTATTGTAGATGATCGCGTAATCACCACCCACGTCTTCACGTTGGATGAACACACTCTTCACATCCATTTCGGAAATGGTCTCAACCGCTTCTTCATCCAGTACAGTATCACGTTCCATCACGATCTCGTTACGCTCGATAGACACTACCTCACCGGTATCTTCATCCACAAAGTCTTCTACCCATGTTCTGAGAACGCGGGCAGCCAGGCGTTTGCCCAGGTATTTTTCCAGTGTCTTTTTATCAGTAGCCACTTCATCGGCCATACCGAACAATTCCAGGATATCCTTGTCTGTTTCGTATCCGATGGAACGCAACAGGGTGGTTACCGGGAATTTTTTCTTACGGTCGATGTAAGCATACATCACGTTGTTGATATCGGTCGCAAACTCCATCCAGGCCCCTTTGAAAGGGATAACCCGTGCAGAGTAGATCTTGGTTCCGTTGGGGTGAACTGATTGGCCGAAGAATACACCGGGGGAACGGTGCAACTGGGATACCACTACACGTTCAGCACCGTTGATCACGAATGTGCCACGGGGGGTCATGTAGGGGATATTTCCAAGGAATACGTCCTGAACGATGGTCTGGAAATCCACGTGTTCCTCGTCGTTACAGCTCAGACGCAGTTTCGCTTTCAGGGGAACGGCGTAAGTAAGGCCGCGCTCCATACACTCTTCGATGGTGTAACGGGGTGGGTCAATGAAATAATCCAGGAACTCCAGCACAAAGATGTTCCGCGTATCAGTGATAGGGAAATTGTCTTTGAACACCCTGAACAAACCTTCAATATTCCGTTTGTCAGGAGTTGTTTCTAATTGGAAAAACTCTTTGAAAGACTGGATCTGGACTTCAAGAAGATCGGGTGTTTCAGCCAGATGCTTGATCTTACCAAAATTCACCCTCGGATTCAATTTTGTTGAAGACATATACGTAATAACCGGTTTAAAAGAGTAATGACACACAAATCACATTCAGCTCTCATTTTAGAAAAAACGAAAGACAGTGATTGTCAACTAGTTAAACATGATCTGGGATGTCAAAATATATTTGGCCAAAATAAAGGACTGCAAAGGTAAGGATAAAAAGCGTTTCGCCAAAAAAAATGACCCGACAAAAACCCCGCCAAAATCCTGTGAAAAACACCGGGGTTCACTTCCCGGGCGAAATAATTTAGGGGTAAATACTGCCATGAAAAGGAAGCAATTAATTGGTGAATACTTTCAGTTTACCCGTAAAGACCGGATCGCGGTACTGATCATAGCTACAGTCCTGCTGGTTTCTTTCCTGCTTCCTTCTATACTGGAAAACCAGCTTCTGGCAGAAAAGCCTGTTACGGATACAGGCTGGATTGCTGCACTACAGCAACTGGAAAAGCCAAAATCCACCACCTCTGAGCAATTCTCCAGGGAAAGGGGTGCAAAAAATAGCTATGATGAATATATATACGACAGGGCTGAAAGCGGATATAATAACGGGCTAAAAGGTGAATTGTTCAGTTTTGACCCGAATACCCTCTCTGCCGAAGGTTGGAAAAAGCTGGGGCTACGGGAGAAGACGGTCAAAACGATCAGGAACTATATTGAAAAAGGCGGCCGGTTCAGAAAGCCGGAAGACCTGCAGAAAGTGTATGGCCTGAGAGAGGAAGAATATGAACGGCTAAAGGGGTATGTACAAATTGAGAGTTCCACTCCTGCCCTGGTGCAGCCAAATGAAGCCGCTGTTATAAAACCAGTATATCCTTCCAGAAAAGAAATAAGTGCAATTGATATAAATGCAGCAGACAGTGCAGCATTTGAAGCATTACCGGGAATTGGTGCAAAGTTGGCGATAAGGATCATTCATTTCAGGGAAAAATTAGGTGGGTTTTATTCAGTGGAACAGGTAGGAGAAACGTTTGGATTGGCGGATTCGGTTTTTCAAAAGATTAAAGTGTACTTACGATTGAGTGATGTTACGGTCATTCATAAGATCAATATCAATACTGCGGACTTAGATGAATTGAAATCCCATCCCTATATACGATATAATCTCGCTAAAGCTATTATCAACTTTCGGCAGCAACACGGACCTTTTTCGTCAGTGGAAGATTTAAAAAGAATAGTTGCAATTGAAGTAGTTCAATTTGAAAAAATGAAAGCTTATCTGACTATTAGTTAAGGAAACTAAATTTTATTCAAAGCATCAGGCAATTGTAGTCCTGGTATGTTGAACATTCCATAAGAGAGAAAAGCACTGTTATAGCTTATCTATACTCCCAAAACTCCCTCATTTGAGCTATAACAAGACCGGATTATCATTTCTAAATTTCCAGTAAAATATTTATCATGAAACCAATACCCATTCTGATCGCCTTGATTGCCTCTACCCTGCTATTCTCCTGTAAGAAAGGAGATATCGGGCCTCAGGGACCCGAGGGGCCACAAGGACCACAAGGACCTCAAGGACCACAGGGGCCTCAGGGAATTGCCGGTAACGCCAATGTAACACAATACACATACGGCGCTCAAAACTTCGCCTCCGTTTCGTTTGCTACATTATCCATTACCACTACCAAAGACACTATGGATAAATCTGCCTGGTTTGTTTACCTCTATTACGGAACACTCGACCGGTGGTATTTTCTGCCCGGCCCTGGCGTTGGAGGTTCCACTCAATACCGCGTCAGCATGAGCTATGTGACCAATAAAGTAACCATCTACATTGATAAAATCGGGGCCGGAGAAAATTATGCTCAGGCAAAAGTGATCCGTATCTATACCAGCAGCCAGCAAACCGGCGGGCGCTCAGCACCCGGTCCAGCATTGCCGCAGGATCTTGATTTTACCAACTATGAAGCTGTGAGAAATTATTATCAGTTACCATAACAACACAAAAAGAGGTTGCCTCAAAAGTGAAGTTCCCCATAAGTTAGATGTTTATGGGGAACGCTGCTATTGGTCAGCTTTGCAAAAAGAAGTTAATAATACAGCTAACATTACGGTGGATTTCCTCATTATCAAAGATCTTTTTTGGTGCCGTGTATGTATTTGAATGGGATGATAAGCAGCTTTATCCTAAAAGGAACGAAAAAGCCCCCTGTTAAAAACAGAGGGCTTTAAATTTTATGAAGCCGACAATTAAGCTACTTCTACTTCAGCACCTGCTTCTTTCAGTTTAGCTGCGATTTCATCAGCTTCTGCTTTAGAAACACCTTCTTTCACTGGTTTCGGAGCACCGTCAACCAGGTCTTTCGCTTCTTTCAGACCAAGACCAGTCAGGTCTTTAACGATCTTAACCACGTTCAGTTTAGAAGCACCACCGCTTTTCAGGATAACGTCGAATGCAGTTTTTTCTTCTGCTTTCGCACCGCCACCGTCGCCGCCGCCAGCTACTACTACCGCTGCTGCTGCAGGCTCGATACCATATTCTGATTTCAGGAAATCAGCTAATTCTTGAACTTCTTTTACAGTTAAGCCAACCAGGCTTTCTGCCAATGCTTTTACGTCTGCCATTGTTTTGAATTTTTCCCGTCTTCATTCCCCATTCGCGGAGTCCGACGGATGATTAAAAAAATTGCCTTTAGTTTATACACATCCTGGCCAGTGTTTTTTATAAATTAAAAAGTCAGCAAAAGTCTTAGCCTGAATACTGACTTTTAATTTGAAGATTATTCTGCTGCTGCAGTTGCTTCTGCGCCGCCTGCTTTTTGCTCGTGGTGGTGCAATAAGGCAGCCAACACGCGTTTTGCAGGAGATTGCAGCAAGCCGATCACTTCGCCGATCAGTTCGTTCTTCGTCTTGATCTGGGTCAGTGTTTTCAGTTGATTGTCGCCAGTGTACACATCACCATTGATGAACGCTGCTTTCAGTACAGGCTTTTCACCATTGCTGTCTTTACGGAAAGAACTGATGATCAGTGCAGGCTCTTTAGGGTTCTCAGAAAACATCAGCGCTGTTACTTTATTCAGGGATTCATAAACACCTGAATATTTTTCAGCGTCAAGAGATTCCAGCGCTTTTTTGATCAGCGTGTTCTTGGCTACTTTCATTTCCACTTGTTTGCTGAAGCAGGCGCGGCGCAATTTGCCCACTTGCTCAACAGACAGTGATTCTGTATCGGCAATATAGAAGTTGTTATATTGGGAGAACTTACCTTTCAGCAGTTCAATCACTTCATTTTTTTGATCTTTAGTCATGATAATAAGTTTTTAAACCACTTAAGATTAATGAACAAATGCTTTTGTGTCAATTGCAACGCCGGGGCTCATTGAGCTGGCCATGCTGATACCTTTCAGGTAAGTTCCTTTTGCAGTAGCAGGTTTTGCTTTGATGATCGCGTTGAGCAATTCCTGGCTGTTCTCTGCAATTTTTTCAGGAGCGAAGCTTACACGGCCGATAGAAGCGTGGATGATACCCACTTTATCAACCTTGAAAGCGATCTTACCACCTTTTACATCGTTGATCGCATTTGCCACATCATTGGTAACAGTACCTGTTTTAGGGTTGGGCATCAGGTTGCGTGGACCTAACACTTTACCCAGCTTACCGATCTTAGGCATTACAGAAGGAGTAGCGATGATCACATCGATATCTACCCATCCGCCTTCGATCTTGGTTACAAACTCATCCAGGCCAACATAGTCAGCGCCGGCTGATTTTGCTTCCGCTTCTTTATCAGGTGTGCAAAGCACCAACACTCTTTTGGTTTTACCTGTACCATGAGGTAAAGTAACTGTGCCACGGATAGCCTGGTCCGCTTTCTTGGGATCAACACCCAGGCGAACGTGCAGGTCAACTGAAGCATCGAATTTGCAGGTAGTAATTTGTTTTACCAGTGCAGATGCTTCTTTTAAGGAATATTGTTTATTGCCGTCTACCTTGGTATTGGCAACTTTTCTTTTTTTACTGATGAATGCCATTGTAATTCGTTTTTTTCAAAGAAGATTTAGTTTTCCCACGGAGCTTTACCATCCACGTTTAACCCCATGCTGCGGGCAGTACCAGCAACCATTTTCATGGCGCTTTCTACGGTAAAGCAGTTCAGATCAGGCATTTTGTCTTTCGCAATAGCCTCAACCTGAGCCCAGGTTACCTTGCCTACTTTTGCACGGTTACTTTCTTTGGAACCTTTCTGAATTTTAGCGGCTTCCATCAACTGAATAGCTGCCGGAGGAGTTTTAATGATAAACTCAAAACTCTTGTCAGAATAAACGGTAATTAATACGGGAAGAACTTTTCCCATTTTGTCTTGGGTACGGGCATTGAATTGTTTGCAGAATTCCATGATGTTCACACCTTTGGAACCCAATGCCGGACCGATCGGAGGTGCCGGGTTGGCCTGGCCACCCTTGCACTGCAGCTTTACAAAGCCTGAGATTTCTTTTGCCATTTTTATACTTTTTGGTGTTAACGACCTTTCTCTGTCTGGCAGATACTTGGTCTCCCAATATCCTTGTCCACCTTCACTTTTCAACCGCTGTACTTTTAATGAAAGCGGTAAGCTTCGGCAGAACTATAAAGAACTCTTTGGGGCTGCAAAGGTAGGAGTTTAAAGGGATTTTTTGAAGAAAACTACCCTATTTTTTGATGAAGTCCTCATACACCGTCTGCATCAAGGCCTTGCCTGCTTCTACCTGCCGGGCACCGGAAGTCCCCTCCCGCTCTATCGGTCTCCGGCCGATATTGTCAAACACAAGCCGTCCTGTGGTATCTATAAAGCCAAAAGCATCATTATAAGTGAAAAAGGCCCAGGGCTTTGTCTCAGGGTCAAACACATTTTTGCTGAAAGGGAATTTCGTCCTGTCAAGCCCAAACTGTGCGGATAAAGTCGCTGCGATATCCAACTGGGAGACCGGCTTGTCTATCGTAATCCCTGTCCTGTTCAACGCCCCGCCCAACCATAACTGGGGTGTCCGGAAATCATCCGCCCGGTGGTCAGTGTCGGGCAGGATATGCCCGTGATCACCGGTAATGATCACTACCGTGTTATTCCACCAGGGTTGCTGACGGCAGGAGTCGATGAATTCCCCTATCACCTGGTCAGTATAATTCAATGAGTTCAGGAACTTGGTCTTGGTGTCCATACCATTGAATACGGTTGGCACTGGTGTTTCAAATGGTTCATGACTGGTAAGCGTAAGCCATGCTGCAAAAAAAGGCCTGGTTTCCCTGTCAAGGTCCTGCAACACCCGTTTCATCACCACACCATCATGAGCACCCCATTTGGAATTCATATCCTTTTTATCAAAATCGTTTTTCCCGATAATGGGGTCAAATCCTCCCTGCAAGAGATAGGCTTTGATATTGGCAAATTCCGGCTCACCTCCATAAAAGAAAGGCGTCGCATATCCTTTTTGCCTGAACAGGTTGGACAACACTTCCAGTTTGATGGATTTTCCCGGTGAATGAATGATCGTCGTATTCGGCATCGCAGGATAGCCGCTGAAAATAGCCGGCAACCCTTTATATGTGCGGTCGCCACTTGCATAGTTATTGGCAAAGAATATCCCTTCCTTCTTCAGTTGGTTGAAACGCGGCGTCACTTCTTTGTCTTTTATAGAAACATGCAGGGCTTTTTCTGTAAAACTTTCCCATACAACAACCAGTACGTTTACGGGAACATCCGTTTTTCTTATTACAGAATCGAGTATGGAGCCCGAGTGGTAAAGGCTGTCTGTTATAATCTTTGCTCTTTCTTCCGGCAAATAATCATAGGGATTATGACCGGAATTCCCTTTGCTCATGGCGCTATGCAGAAGGTTCCATACCGGGTTTACCGCCGACTGGTTGGCATAATTGTACGTAGAGAAATATACACTGCTTTGATTCAGCGGGGTCTGCTGCAAGCCTCCTCTCATGGGAATGATCAGTGCACCGGTAACAAGCAATAGCAGCGCTGCTGTTTGTATTTTAAAATGATGCTGTTCCTGGAAGAATATCCGCTTTAGTATAAATATAAAACAGAAATAAAAAAGTATATAGGCTGCAAGAAATATCAGCCCTACAAAGAACAGGGGTATATGACTGATAGAAGCATATGCTTCCTTAGGTGTTACTACAAAACGAAGCGGCGTGGTATCGAGTCTTACTCCCCAGGAAGAATATATTTCAAGGTCTGCAAGGCATATGACTGATACGAGCAACAGCACAACGATGGTATATATTTTATACACTGGCAGCCGTTTGAAAAAGCGTATCCCAAGGCTTAATAATACGAACAGGCAAATGGGTGCTGTGATATAAGCGGCTACAGCCAGGTCCATCTTTGTGCCATAGCAAAAGCTTCCGAGTATGGTACGGAAAGGCAGGTGTTTGGTTTTGCCAAAATGGTAAAGAAAAAACACCAGCCGCATCAGGTCAAAAAAGATGACCCAGCTTAAAAAATAAAGCAGGATGAATTTGAATTTTGCAGTCATTTTTTTTGCGCAGTTGAATGCACAAGGTTGTTCCCGCAACCTTTGTCCTTCAGGTGGTAAATATAAAAGCCATCCCGATTAAGGAATGGCTTTGGTTCGTTAAAATTGAGCAGTTACCGTGTTTTTTCTCAACTGATCTTTTCAACCTGCATGTAATTAAGTTCAACAGGTGTAGAACGACCGAATATTTTCACTGTAACTTTCAGTTTTTTCTTTTCATCATTTACTTCTTCGATCACGCCATTGAAATCGTTGAAAGGTCCTTCAATGATCTTGATCGTTTCACCAACGATGAACGGCTCGCTCATGCTTACGCCGCCGGCTTCAGCCATTTCATCCATTTTACCCAGCATCTTGTTCACTTCTGCTTTACGAAGGGCAATAGGATTGTCTTTTCCAAGGAAATGAATAACGCTGTTGGTGTTTTTGATGGTATCGCGGAGATCATCATTCAATTTTCCGTCGATCACTTCTATCATTACATAGCCAGGATAATAGTTACGCTCGCGCATTACTTTTTTCCCATTGGCTACTTTGTACACTTTTTCAACCGGCAGGAATACCTGCTTCACCACTTCGCTCCAGCCACCACGTGAAATCTCCTTATCAAGGTATTCTTTTACCTTTCTTTCTTTTCCGCTCACGACTCGAAGCACAAACCACTTCGTCTCCTGCTGCGCATTATCTGTATTAGTCGTAGTCGCTTCCATTAACTAAATAATTGGTTATAAACAAATTTCAGAACGCCACCTGCTGCAAAATCCATCAGTGATATCAGGGCTGTGATAACCAGGGTAGCTACCAGCACGATCATGGTTGATTGCTGAAGCTGTGTCCAGTCGGGCCAGGTCACTTTTTCCGCCAGCTCTTTGTATGACTCTCTGAGGTAAGTTGTTATCTTGTTCATGCTCTTGCAATTTAAGAGTTTAAAAGTTTAAATGTCTAAAGGTTTAAGGAAGTAAATTCTTAAGCTTTGAATTTTAAACTTTTATCGCACGGGCAGAGAGATTCGAACTCCCATCAACGGTTTTGGAGACCGCTATTCTGCCATTGAACTATGCCCGTATAATTACAAAGTACCCGGGTAAACCCAAGTACTTTGTAAAAGTATATAAAGCTTTTCGTAAGTCCGCCTGAAGCAGACAAACGAGGGCTTTTTTTATTTAATGATCTCAGTTACCTGACCGGCACCTACTGTACGGCCACCTTCGCGGATCGCGAATTTCAGACCTTTTTCCATCGCGATCGGTTGGATCAGCTTCACAGTCAGTGAGGTATTATCGCCAGGCATAACCATTTCAGTACCAGCGTTCAGTTCAACTTCACCAGTTACGTCAGTTGTACGGAAGTAGAACTGAGGACGGTATTTGTTGAAGAATGGAGTGTGACGGCCACCTTCGTCTTTGCTCAGTACGTAAACTTCGCATTTGAACTCAGTGTGTGGAGTGATAGAACCTGGTTTGCAGATAACCATACCGCGACGGATCTGAGTTTTCTCAATACCGCGGAGGAGCAGACCGGCGTTGTCACCAGCTTCACCTTCGTCAAGGATTTTGCGGAACATTTCCACACCTGTTACTGTAGAAGTAAGAGGAGCGTCGATCAGACCAACGATCTCAACACCTTCACCAGTTTTAACGCGACCTCTTTCGATACGGCCTGTAGCAACAGTACCACGACCAGTGATAGAGAATACGTCTTCAACTGACATCAGGAACGGAAGATCAACCGGACGGGGAGGCAGCGGAATGTAAGCATCAACTGCATCCATCAGTTCAGTGATGGCACCAACCCATTTTTCTTCACCAGCAAGGGCGCCGGTAGCAGAACCTTTGATGATTGGAGTGTTGTCGCCGTCAAAACCACGTTTTGTCAGCTCATCACGGATTTCCATTTCAACGAGGTCGAGCAGTTCAGGATCATCAACAAGGTCAACCTTGTTCATGAATACCACGATACGGGGAACACCTACCTGGCGAGCCAGGAGGATGTGCTCTTTTGTTTGTGGCATAGGACCGTCGGTAGCAGCTACTACGAGGATCGCACCGTCCATCTGAGCAGCACCAGTGATCATGTTCTTAACGTAGTCAGCGTGACCAGGGCAATCTACGTGAGCGTAGTGACGAGTGTCAGTCTGATATTCTACGTGTGCAGTATTGATCGTGATACCCCTTTCTTTTTCTTCAGGAGCACCGTCGATTTCGTCATATTTTTTTGCTTGCGCCAGACCTTTTTTAGCAAGGATCTCGGTAATCGCAGCAGTCAAAGTGGTCTTGCCATGGTCAACGTGACCAATCGTACCAATGTTTACGTGGGGTTTGTCCCTCTTAAAGGTCTCTTTTGACATTGTTATCTGTTTTTAGTTGTGTTTACCCAATTATTGTTTCTTATAATAAAGCTGTCGATTTTTATCAGCAGCTTATGTTGCCATTTATCATTCTTCTTCTTTCTCCCCACACTGGCTTGGCTTATTGAGCCGTTAGTGAGAATCGAACTCACGACCTCTTCCCTACCAAGGAAGTGCTCTACCACTGAGCTACAACGGCCTCTTTCAATCCTGAGATATACCCCATCTCTTCATGGGGTCCGCCTAGGCTAAAGCTTCGGCGGACAAGCAGGCAAGCCGTTGTTGCCGGTTCAATCCAGCCGTTTCTTGTCTGTCATCTCTGTGGAGCGGGAGACGAGGCTCGAACTCGCCACCTATAGCTTGGAAGGCTATCGCTCTACCAAATGAGCTACTCCCGCTTATCTGAACTTAAAGAACTTTTAAACCTTACTGGTTTAGCATTTAAAAAGCTTAAGAGGTTTGACAAGTTTAAGTTGAGCAATTTAAACTTATTAAACCTTTTAAACATAATTCGATTGCCCCGCTTTCGCGGGGCGTGTGGGCAGAGAAGGATTCGAACCTCCGTACTCGTGAGAGAACAGATTTACAGTCTGTCGCCTTTAGCCACTCGGCCATCTGCCCATGAGAGCCACCTGCCAGAATCGAACTGGCGACCTACTGATTACAAATCAGTTGCTCTACCAGCTGAGCTAAGGTGGCTTATTTTCCAAAAATTCCGCCCCTGCTGGATACAAGACGGAAATACACTAAAGAGCTACCCCCTTTTTTGGGAAGGCAAAGGTAAGGGAATTTGGATATTGTAAAAATTTTAGAAAAGAAATTTCTGCTGAAAATCAGGAAATAAAATTAGTTGAGAGCATTTTTTAGACTGATGGCGAACCGGAGTAGAACTTTCCAGTCGGATTGGCCCGGAGTCTATCCAGAGTAGGGTGTCTTTAACCGGCATCCTGAAGCCTGATCTTTCATTAAGACAGAGCAAGATTTACGATATCGGAATGTTTGTCTTTAATCTTTGTAGGTCCCCGGCTACAAAAACAAAAACCCGGGGTTACCCGGGTCTTTGTTTTTGTTAGGCCGCTTGTTTTTCTTTTTTTCTCTTTATCTGTGTAACAATTGAATCCAGTGCATTATCAAATGAGCCTTCAAATGATTTGCTGGTTGACTTTACAAAAAATTCGTGACGTGGTACGTGAATCCTGATCTCCGCGATCTTATCCTTTATCGTATGAACCACGTTATCTAATTTCAGAAACACCTGAACCTGAATGATGCGGTCATGAAATGTATTGAGCTTTTGAAGCTTCCGGTTAATGTACTCGATTAACCTCTCATCCGCATCAAATCGAACTGTCTGAATGTTTACGTTCATAGTCGTCTTTTTTTAAAACAGTGAAACAATAAATTAAAGAACTAATCAGTAGAAAATCACCGTAAGTCAACGCTGCAGTGATCGATATGAAGTTACTGTAAAAGGGAGGTTTTTGCAACAAAATTTTGCTAAATATTATTGTATAAAGAAGCTTTTTTTCAGGCTTTGGGATGGGCCTTTTTATACACGTCTTTGAGCTTCTCAATAGTGGTATGTGTATACACCTGCGTGGCCGCCAGGCTTGCATGCCCCAGCAGTTCTTTTACCGCATTCAGGTCCGCTCCATTATTCATTAAATGTGTCGCAAACGTATGCCGCAACACGTGTGGACTTTTTTTGTCAAGCGTACTTGCTTGCGACAGATACTTGTTCACTAACAGGTAAGCATATTTCGGGTATAGCTTCTTTCCTTTTTCCGTTACCAGCAACAGGTCCGTCGTGGTTTCAAACTCCTTTTTCTTCCATTGCTGGTAGTCCCGGATACAATCCGCTACCTCCGCACTCACAGGGATCACCCTTTCCTTATTGCCTTTTCCCAGCACTTTGATCCCGGACCGGCCCAGGTCCAGTTGCTTTTCCTTCAGCCCGATCAGTTCGCTTAACCGCATGCCGGTTGCATAAAACAGGATGATCAGCATTTTCGCATTCAGGCTTTTCCAGTCTTCAGTTGCCTGGCTCAGGCTGGTAATTAAATCCCTGGTCTCTGACTCCTTCACAAAAACCGGCAGTCTTTTGCTGATCTTGGGCGAAACGATATTTGCCGTGGGCACAGCCTCGATCTCCCCTCTTTTAAGATGGTATTTGAAAAAAGACCGGAGACCGGAGATCTTCCGGTTGATCGTTCTGGAACTAAGCTGCTGCTCCTTCAGCCCGGCCAGCCAGCTCCGGATAAATCCATGAGTGATCTCTCCCAGTTTCAAAGCCCCATAAGTCCTGTCCATGAATTCAAAAAAGTCCAGCAGGTCGGTCTGATAAGAGATAATAGTATGTGGGGAATACCTTTTTTCGAATTTCAGGTAGTCCAGGAAAGACTGTATCCGTAATAGATCAGGTGCAGACATGTTCATTTCAAAGCTAAGAAAATGTTTATCCCAAGATTCTTCCGGGCAAAAAAATAGCTGCAAAACCGGCAGGTCCTGCAGCTATAATTCGATATGAATGGAATCAAAGGCTTATGCCTCGATCTTTCCGCTTGCTATGCTTTGCTTGTAGATTGCTTTCAGCACTGCTCCACGACGCTTCACGGAAGGCTTTGTAAAGCTCTGACGCTCACGAAGTTGCAGCAGAGTTTTCGATTTCTCGAATTTCTTTTTGTACTTCTTCAGCGCCTTGTCGATGTTTTCGCAATCTTTTGAATCAATAATAAGCATGGTTATAATACCTCCTTGGTATGTTTTTTAGAGGGGCAAAGATAGGGGAAAAAATTGATAGTATAAAGTTTCTTCAAACGATCTGCCAGGGGCAGATTTGGAAATTGCCTCCCAGAATTTGAGCTTTGCAGCATGTTTACAGGCATTATTGAATCATCCGGAACGGTTAAAGAAGTTATCGTCAATGGCACCAATAAAACATTCTGGATCGAATCCCCCCTTTCTGATCAGTTTAAGATAGACCAAAGTGTAAGTCATAGCGGCGTATGCCTGACCGTGGAAGAAATAAAAGGAAATATCCATCGCGTCAGCGCTATTGCCGAAACACTCAAAAAAACCAATCTCGACAATTGGGCGCCCGGCCATATCATCAATATCGAGCGTTGCCTGCCTCTCAATGGCCGCCTGGATGGTCATTTTGTACAGGGGCATGTAGACACCACCGGCACCTGCCTTCGTAAAACCGACAAGAACGGAAGCTGGGAATTTGAGATCAGTTTTCCGTCAGGTTTTGCTCCATTGATCATTGAAAAAGGCTCCATATGCGTTGACGGTATCAGCCTCACCGCTTTTGCTGTAGGAAAAGAAAAGTTCACTGTAGCGATCATCCCCTACACTTTTGCCCATACCTCTATACAAAGGGTTGAACCGGGCAGCACGCTCAATCTTGAATTTGACCTGCTGGGTAAGTACATCCAGCGGCAGGCGGCTTTTCAACCAACCATTAAATCATTCTAAGGCGGTCCTTTAATCGCAGGAAGGGTGTTTCCAGGAACCTGTAACTAAGCATTGCAATTCCATAGTTGAATAGAAGGACCAGGAGGGCAAGGCTCCAGGAAGGTATTACTATATTAAAATGTTTTACTCCTATCTGGAAAGCCGTTATGGATAATCCATGAAAGCAATAAAGGCCAAAAGAAATACGGCCCGTTAGTATAAGAAACCGGTTCTTTTCAAGCATTCTTGAGCGGCCGGGATTATGTAGCTGCTCTATTAACAGCAAAGTGATATAGGCGATGAAAAGATAACGGTTCAGCAGGTCCAGCAAATCATGCTGATATATTGATTGCAGGAGGAAGAAGAACAGGATCTGGATAAATGGCCAGCAATAAAAGGTCAGTTGACCAATACCTTTCAAAGATTGCATCCACCGCAGCAGAGGCGAATTCTTTGCCAATAAAAAAGCACCCAACCCGCCCATTGCAAAATCGATAAAATAGGTGGGTGTGTAGAAATATCCGTTTATGCCTTTTACCCAAACATAGATGGAGAATAACAGGCTGATAATAATAAGCAGGATGAAAATTTTAACCAGGTGCCGGTACAGAAAACGCAATACCAATCCTAATACAAGATAGAACTGCTCCTCTACCGAGATTGTCCAGAGTATCTGCAGGAAAAATACATGTGCTGGTAAATAATAATTAGCAATAAAAAGCGAATAATATACCGGATCAGGCAGTGTCATTGTAAACCCTGCATGCTCTGCCAATCGTGGCAGCAGCAGGAAACTGAAAAGCAGGAACAGGAAATAAAGCGGCCAGATCCGTAGTACCCTCCGCTTAAAAAAGTTGGCAAGTGATATTTGCTTTCTTTTCTCGTGTTCTTTAATACCGAGCCAGGTAAGCAGAAAAGAGGAAAGAATAAAGAAAACATCAATCGCCAATGGGAGTTGCCCATATACATAAAGCATCAGCTTCCCCAGCCAGCTGCTGCCAAAAGCCGGATGCACCGCATGATAAACAAATATGGATAAAAAAGATATCCCTCTTACAGAATCAAGTTGAGGATAATAATTGGTTTTAGCCATTAGTTAAAAGAACAATGGTAACGGTTTTTATCGCATCAGGTACATTTTACCATAACCATTGTTGAAAAATTTATCTGTGTTATCATCCTTAGCCCTGTACTTATCCAATGATTTACCATTCAGGTTAGTAATAACGCGGTACAGGTAAACGCCATTGGCAAGTTTCTGTCCATACTGGTCAGTGCCATCCCATTTGAATTCTGTTATATTACGGCCAATATGCAGCGGACCTAATTCCTCTTTAGTAACATCACGGACAATTTTACCTGTAATGGTCAGTATCTGTATACGCAGGTTCTGAGGTACTTCAGAGCCTGTGAGCGTAAATACAAATGCTGTGGATGTTGTAAAGGGATTGGGATAGTTGAGCATATTGGAGATCATCGGTTTGTTGATCACCTGGAATACCACGCGGTATGCTATATCCCCTGCATTGTTATCGCTTCTGTCTTTTCCTTTAATGATCAGCTCATATTCGCCATCTTCAGAGAGATAAGGCTTAAAATCGATACTTGCTGTGTTCTGGGCATTTGGCGCCTGGCCTGCAGCATGGAACTGGAGCGTATCGCTGTTGGCAGTATAACTACGCGTTGTACCGTTGGGAAACTTCACCTGTATGGATACCAGGTTAGGATCATCCAGAGGCATCCATTTGGCTTCGTCCTTGAGCTTGATAAGTATCGTCGGTTTGGCTGATACTATATCATTGTTAAGAATATGTACCCCGTCGAAAGTAATGTCCATTACCGGCTGAAGACTATCCGGCCTTACATATATATTCCGGAATGCGTAATTGTTGAAAACATACTGCTCAGGCTGGTCCTTGTCTGGGTTAAAATTGATATAAAGGACGTTTTCCCCTGCAAATGTTTTGGTATCAATGGGCACATTTAGCTGAAGAACTTCTCCTGTTGAAAGAGGTTTCTGTCTGGGTACCGGGATGATATTCTCCACATTATTCTTGTCGGTAACCGTCACTTTTACCCGCAGGCTGTCGAAAGATGCTTTACTCACATTCTTAAACCCAATACCCAGGTTCAGCGGTTCTCCTACATCTACTGTATCTTTTAAAGACAGGAATAGATTGGAAGCGATCGCTCCTTCGGGCACAGGATCGTAAGTAGCCATCCAGTAACGCAATTGGTAAGGAGTAAAATGAATTGAATCCGTTGTTCTCATCCGGAACTTCAGGTTAGGGTAAACGGATGCATCAATACCATCGAGCGGCACAGTATGCTGATCTTCCGGAACAGTGATAAGCGTATCAACACTGCCATCTGCTTTTACACCCAATACCTTGATGACCGGATGATCAGAATCCGCCGGCTCCTCAGAATAACCATCCCACTTCAATGTTTCCCATCTTTTGGAGGGGCCGATAAGTTCTGATTCGAAATATCCTGTAGAAAAAGTTCCTTTTAATTCAATAATCGCTTTGGGTACTTCCGTTGCGTATTGTGCAATGTATTGCTTTAGCGGCGTTGGATCTCCCTTTTTTACTGCGAAAATAAAAGGGACGAACGATGTCATACTCGATAGGTTCGTGATACCAAGTGAGGTTATTTTATGGTAAAGGGAAACACCAGAACCAAGCGTTGTTGTATCACTCATCCACACATCAGGCAATACCGTTGCAGAATAGCCGCTATTAGCGATTATGATATAATTACCCTGCGGAATCAGGTCGATAAAATCCATAACCGTTTTTCTTGCTGCAGTTGTGGAAATATCAAAAAGGAAAAAGCCGGGTTTTACAGTGTTATTGATCGGCGTTGGAGCATAACTTCCATACATGCCTGTAGTGCCAACGGTTTGATTAACCCATGGCTTGTTTGTTTTACCATCAATAATATAGAACCTGAGAGATCTTATACTGGTGCTGATAGGACTATATAAGCCAGCCTGAACACGCTCACCATTTATCGTAAGGGCAAAATTACCGGTCTCCCCTGCATTCGGGTAAATGCCGGTGGTAACATCCACATCCGAAGCAGATTCCTTAAAATGGAACTTACGATCTTCCTTGTACTCAATCCGGTCATAACTATTTCTCAGGAACTGGAAATAATGTGCCTGTGAAAATCCTGGTTGCCCATTGGCAATGTATTGGAAAGAAGATGCATTCCAAACAGGCTCGCCAGACAGATTCTGAGGAGAAACCCTCCAATAATAAACAGTGCTGTCTGTAAGATTGAGATTGGGTGCAAAATCAAAAACCCCACCTGAAGAACTTGCTGTGCTGGAAACTTTAAAGGGCGAATTGAACAATTCCGTTGTATCTACTTCTACCTGGTAGGTCCTTACGGGAGCAAAAGGATTTGCAGAGGACGCCACCAGCTTTATGTTCTGTTCATTAACGATAGAATAGTTGTATGGCGAAACCGGCCTCACATCATCTTCGATAATGTATACATCTTTTGTAACGGTATTATTGGTTTCATACAACTCATCTATGGCATTCCCGTCATCCAGGGTAATAGTGATCTTGTTCAATCCCTTATCCCTCGTTGCAACGATGGGTAAGATATAGGTAAGGGAATCCGTATATTTTCTGAGCGTTACTGTATCCTTCCTTATCAGCTCTGTAGTTTGATCTGGATAAGTTCTCTTCAGGGAGATAACCATTTTTTTATTAACGGATTTGCCCATGTTCACATACTGGGCAACCACTTTAAACTGAGTTTCAGAAATTGGTATAAAGGCTGGTGTCACTTTCAGCATTGACGGCTCAATGGCATAGTCCGGCTTTTCAAAGCTGTAGGCCTTCACCGCAGGATCACCATGTAGCGTAAACTGTTCACACTGGAATCTCGCAAAGAAATCATCATAGGAAAGGAAGGCGATCATGTTCTTGATCGCTTCATCCATAACTTCTCCCAGCGCACTGCCATATTTGAGCGTCGATAATGCCTGGTAAAAATGTGTGTTATACAGATCAAGGTAGTGAACAACACCCAGGTGGGTACTGGCAAGAAAAGCCACAGCGCCCCGGTGCGGGGCCAGTATATAACTTTCAGAAATTGTTTCTTTGATAACAAGCCGGGCTTCATTATACAGGAAGAAATTGCCGGCATTACA
Source organism: Sphingobacteriales bacterium 44-61 (assembly GCA_001898405.1). Classification (GTDB taxonomy): domain Bacteria; phylum Bacteroidota; class Bacteroidia; order Chitinophagales; family Chitinophagaceae; genus Terrimonas_A. The sequence continues at coordinate 120,272 of MKTW01000010.1, read as the reverse complement.
TCCCATCACGATAAAAATAGGGTACTTACCTGCATTATCGTAGGCTTGCGGATTGTCCAGGTTGAACTCAAGAGTGGTTGCAGAGGAGTGCCCGAAATAAGTAAGGAGGCCTACACCCTGCCCGAAAAGATTGCCGATCTGTGTAGCATTCACCTGCTCCACTGCATCAGCAGAGGTTTTGGTAAAAGTGTGTACATTCCCTGCATAAGCTGTATCTTCTATGATCTTTCTGTGTCCATTCAGCGCATTCACCAGCAACACGGTAGTTCCTTCGTCACTTGCTCCCGTTACATGAATTACATTCTTTTTCCAACTTGCATCAGCAATTACAGAAGAAGAAGTTTTCAATTCCAACTCATAGGCTTTCAGTTTTTCCAGGTAAGCTGTTATTTCATCTTTGGCAATAACGGAAAGCCGGCCTATCGGCGTCAATGGAATTGAACTGTTTCCCTGCGCAGTCAGCAAATTATCAGAAGCCGGATAACCGAATGTTGGCACCAGTTGCAGCCTGGATATGTTTACACTGCTTTCATTAGACTTGAAAGATGTATACACCATCCCTTTACCGATCAGTAACACAAATCTTGGCTTTAATGCATTCTTATCTCTTGCAGCCTTTACAAAATTCCGGATCGCCAGCGGATGCATTTTTATTCCGTAAGCATACTGGTCAACCAATTGATCTATAAGATATGTTTTGGCTGAAAAACTACCGCCGGCAGCAGAGCTCCGGTATTGCCGATAATCTTCCACCGGATCGCCAGGGCCCGATGCTCCCGTGAGAACAGCATTGGTAATGATCATGAAATCACCCTGATTTTGCGTCGAAGCATAATCAATAAAGTCGCGCTGCTCCAAAGCTGTTACCGCTTTGATATTGGAAGCAGCTTCGCTTACCAATATCAGTTGACGGTTGACGGAAGAAGGCTGCAGCACTACTTTGATAAGCGAAGGAGTGGAAATATCGACTGTATATCTGCGGCCATTGGTAAGATCATATAATACAGGAGCTGTGCCACTGAAATTGAAGCCTGCTATTTCCAGGTAATTACCTGCAGTATTGGCCGGTAGTTCAAATGGAAAATTCACTGCATTGCCAAAATTGAATTTCCTGGGGTATACCAGTTCTATTTTAGCTGTTACCATCCTGTCGCCCGTGGCCACTCCCAGATTCGTTACCTGCACCGAAGCGCTGTTAGTGCTGATCTTTGATACAGGAAATGCCTGGCCCGTTTTTAGGTATTCATAGTAGTCCATAGACTGACCGAGGATGGAATCCCCGTTCACTCTCAACCGGAATGCCCGTTGATTCATTGCATTGCCCGACAAATTGATCCTTACTTCCGGAGATGGAGCGCCTGCGCCGGTATACACGTTAAGATTAGTGAAACTCGTTGTTTCCGTTGCACCAGGGCCGATATTGTTTCCTGTATATCCTTCGCCATAATCATACGAAGAAGAATATACATTGGTAGTGATCACCACTTCAGCCCGGCCTGTATTGATCATATTCTTTTTGTAACTGCCTTCCGTATGTATAAAAAAAGGCTCAGCAGGCAGTGTGTTGCCCGCTACATTATTAGCTGTATTGATCAACCGCAGGTTGCCGCCGCCTGTATTCACCGTAAGGAAAAAAGCAGCTGTATCTGTTTGCAGGCTCCATTTATCATTCAACTGATAATCGGGTTCGCGGTATAAGGCATTATCGGGTTTACCATCATTCATTTCGCCCCAGAACTCAATATAATCGGAGGCTCCGAGAACGCTGTTCCCAACAGAAGTATAGATAGGGATCTGCTTGCCATTCCTCCATAACTGGAAATGGTCGGCATTGGTATTTTGCAGGTTAAGGGAAGCCAGCACAGGTTGCGGGATCCTGTAAAGGCCGGTAGCGCCTACTTTGAACTTATAATATGTTTTAGAATAATCTATCCACTCATTATTATAAGTTTGAGCGCCTGCTGCCAGTGATAAAATTGTTAACCAAACAAGTAGAGTTCTCTTCATTGAAGATGGTTTGTAGTGGTACGGTTATTTTTTCTTTTTCTTATCATTATTCACGAGATCGAGCCGCAGGGAAAATACATGGGTAAAAAGCGGGCTTGATTGATTGGCCAGGTTGGTAAAAGCATAATCGATCGTTACGCTTTGTATTTTAAACCCGGCTCCGGCACTGGGCTGATAGATCCATACTTTCTTTTGGTTCAGCGTATCATCATCGGCGAGTGCACGTTGGAAATTATTGATGCCGGCACGCAGAAAGAACACATTGTTCATATTGTATTCCAGTCCCAGTTTCGGATCAGCACTTACAGGGTCGGCACTGATCAGCGTGTTGCGTTTACCATCAAAAGTGAGGTCGATATTGGTTTCTGCCAGCAGGCTTGATTTGCGTCCGAGCTTGAATTCACGGCCAATGCCCAGCACCAGCCTGGGTGAAGTCATTTCCGTTGATTTAACAGGTATTTCGTTGTTGGTAAGGTATAGTGCTTCTTTTTCCCTCTCTGTAAAATTGAACGTCCAGGCATTGAACGTGGTGGTGATATCCCTGCCGGTGATGCCAAACCGCCATTTGCCCTGGTGTATCTGCAGGCCTGCGTCAATACCAAACCCCCAGGCTTTGGCAAATTTTCCCACATTCCGGTGGATCACTTTCGCATTGATACCGAATTGCACTTTCTTTTTTTCCGTATCCTTCAGGCGTTGGGCAAAAGAAAGCAGGAAAGCATAATCAGCAGAAGAGAATGATTGAATATTGTTGTAGTTGATAGAACCATCCGGCTCTACCAGGAACAGGGTGTTCATGATATCATCCACAGCGAAACGAAGCCCGGTAACGGCAAAAGTTCTTTTATTATTGGCTGATGGAAAAGCTACGCTGGCAAAATCGTATTTACCGATACCGGCAAAATATTCTGCATGCATCAGGTTGATCTGTGGCTGGTCCTTTACCCCTACCAATCCGGCGGGATTCCAGTAGCCGGCTGTTCCATCCGTCACAGAAGCGATCTGGGCGCTGCCCATCGCCAGGCCACGGGCGCCGGCGCCGATATTCAGGAATTCATTAGAATATTTACGGAACTGAGCGGTTGCAGCAAAAGAAAGGAATAGCCCAAGCAGGGTCACGACGTATAGACGACACGATTTCATCAGGATAGTTTTCAAATAAGCAATTAATAAGCTGCGTTTTTACAGGTATACCGCCTGTAAAAATAGGACTTCGCCTGCGAAAATCATAGTCGGAAAGAGGAAATCCCAGATGCTGAAAACGAGGGAATTAGAAAAATATTGCTTTTCAATCCAAGCTTCCCCGTTCTGGCTTAATTTTGCACTCCCGATCGAATTATAAAGCAATGAACCCGAAGCCCGTATTACATAATGCCCGCTTCGGCCCAAACTTTGGACGCAAAAAATTAACACCGGATGAATCTCATCGAGGAATTACGTTGGAGAGGTATGATACAGGATATCATGCCCGGTACAGAAGAGCAGTTAAAGAAAGAAATGACCACGGCCTATATCGGTTTTGACCCCACAGCCGAGAGTCTGCATATCGGCAGCCTGGTACCCATCCTGCTGCTGGTGCACCTGCAAAAAGCCGGGCACAAACCCATCGCCCTGGTGGGTGGCGCCACAGGTATGGTAGGCGATCCCAGCGGCAAAAGCCAGGAAAGAAACCTGCTGGATGAGGCGACCCTTAGCCGCAACATCGCCGGGGTGAAAGGCCAGCTGGAACGATACCTCGATTTTGATCCGGCCAAACCCAATGCCGCCGAAATGGCCAATAACTACGATTGGTTCAAGACCATTTCCTTTATCGAATTCCTTCGTGATACAGGCAAGCATATCACTGTCAACTACATGATGGCAAAGGACAGCGTGAAGAAGCGTTTTGATGAGGGTTCCGGTATCAGCTACACGGAGTTTGCTTATCAACTGATGCAGGGCTATGATTTTTACTGGCTTTACGAAAATAAAAAATGTAAGCTCCAAATGGGAGGCAGCGACCAGTGGGGGAATATTACCACAGGCACAGAGCTCATCCGCCGGAAAGCCGGCGGCGAAGCATTTGCATTCACCTGTCCGCTGATCAAAAAAGCTGATGGCACCAAGTTTGGGAAAACAGAAAGCGGGAACGTATGGCTTGATCTTAACCGCACTTCTTCTTATCAATTCTACCAGTTCTGGCTGAATGCTTCTGATACAGATGCTGCTGATTGGATCAGAATATTCACTTTCCTGGGAAAAGAAGAAATTGACCAACTCCTTGCAGCACATACTAACGATCCGGGTCAGCGGTTACTGCAAAAAAAACTGGCAGAAGAAGTGACCAGCTTCGTTCATGGAGAAGAAGAATACCAGAAAGCACTTGATACAACAGCCAAACTATTTGCCAATACACAGGCACCCGCAGAAAGCCTGAGCGTGGAAGACCTGGAAGGAATGGAAGGCGTAGTGAAAACCGATTTTCCCAAAGAAAAAATAGCAGCCGGCATTGATGTGGTTTCCTTCCTCGCCGAGACCGGCATCTTCCCCAGCAAAGGAGAAGCGAGGAAAACAGTGCAGGGCGGCGGAGTAAGCATTAACCGGAAAAAAGTGGAGGGGATACAATCCGTAATTGATCCTTCTTTATTGCTTCACGATACCTATATACTTGTTCAAAAAGGAAAAAAGAACTACTTTCTCGTAAAAGCCGTTTGATAAACTGATTCTTACCAAAAAATTCTTTGTGCTCTTTGCGTCTTTGTGAGATAACCGCCCACAAAGACGCAAAGAGCACAAAGAATTTATAACAGGCGAGAATTAAACACTAACTATGAAAATATATTTCATTAGTGGACTGGGCGCAGACAGGCGCGTTTTTTCATTCCTGGACCTTTCCTTCTGCGAACCTGTTTTTATTGATTGGATAAATCCTGAACGGGGAGAAACCCTTCCTGCTTATGCATTAAGACTGCGGGCACTTATTCCCGAAAAAGCACCTGTGGTAGTGGGATTATCTCTGGGTGGGATGATGGCGGCAGAGATGGCCAAAGCAGACAACAAAGTAAAAGCCATACTGATCTCCAGCAATAAGACCAGCACGGAATTCCCTTCTTATCTGCGGCTGTTCAAATATATTCCTGCCCACAAATGGATCCCTGGCAAAGTACTGAAGAGCATACAAAGTGTGTATACTTATTCATTCGGTGTAAAGGACCCTCAGCAAAAGAAAGTACTGTACCAGATCATTGCCGATGCTGATATTCCTTTTGTACGCTGGGCTATCGGCGCGATGATGCATTGGAACAGCACCATTTCAACGCCAAACATTGTGCAGATACACGGCACCAGCGACAGAGTATTACGCCTCCGCTATGTAAAACCGGATTATACCATTCATGGCGGCAGCCATACACTGACATTCGATAAGCATGAGGAAGTATCAGCACTGCTCAGAAAGTTAACAGCAGACAGATGATCTGTATTTTATTCAACAGATACCTGCTTCCTGATCACTGCTCCTTCCCTTGCTTCAGGTAAGAACTTGCGTTCATTCAGCAGATAGCCATTCCCTTTTTCGCAGAAATGGACCTTAAGGTTTTCGATACTGATAGGATTGCCGTCAGGGATATCGGCAATATTGCAATGGCGGATATCAAACCCGTCTACGATCACGACCAACCCGCTGCCGATAGCTTCCATCTTATTGCCACCCTCAGTGATAAGCATGCCGGTATCTTCCCCAAGTCCAATGCCAATAGCTTGCGGATTGGTGGCCACTGCCTGTGCAAGCCGGCCGAAACGTCCCCTTTTTTCAAAATGAGAATCAATGATCACATCATCAATAAAACCGAGGCCGGTGGTCATTTTCACTTCCCCTTTCAGATGCGCCCGCATGGCATTGCCTTCGTAGATCATGGTATTGCTCATGGCCATGGCGCCAGCACTGGTGCCTGCTATGGTGAAATTCTCTTCCGCATAGCGGTTGAGCATGATGCGCAGTATCTCGGTGCCACCGAAAATAGCGCTCAGGCGCAATTGATTCCCCCCGGAAAACATAATGCCTTCACAACGGCGGATACGCTCCAGGTAATCAGGGCGGGCAGCATCCTGCCGGTTGCGGATATGCATCAGCTCCACATTGGTACAGCCCATTTTTCCAAAGGCGTCTATATAATTATTCCCCACTTCATAGGGGATCATGGAAGCGGTGGTAATGATCTCGATGCGGGATGAGGGCCCGCCAATTTCTTCTACAATGCGGCGAAGAATGCCCAGCTCAAAAAAATTGAGGTTACTACGGTGGATCTCTCCTTTTTCCAGGTCGGTGCCCTTGTCTTCAGCACCGCCTACTGCGATCAGTTTTCCCTTAGGAAGGCTCATTCATTGAGGGTTTGATTAACGACAAAAGTAACCAATTTCATTGAAGTTGTTTATTGAATAGTGCCCGGCAGCTGTTTTTTGTTCACCACAAAATATACCAGTATGCCAATGATCGCGATCAGTATTCCCCATAATGCAAACCAACCGGTGGAATAAAAAAGGAACAACCATATCAGTATGGATAAAACCACCGGCACAGGGAACAGCCACATTTTAAATGGCAGGTCCTTTGTGCCAAATCTCCGGCGGAGCAATACAACGCCAATGGCCTGGCCAATAAATTGCACCAGAATACGCATGGCCAGTATAGCTGTGATCACATCACCCAGCTTCATCAGCAAACTGAACACAAAGCCCGCGACACATAAAACGATCAATGAAACATAAGGAAAATTCTTGGTCGGATGCAACCTGGCAAATGCCTTGAAAAAATTTCCATCTGCAGCTGCTGCATAGGGTACTCTTGAATAGCCCAGCACTACTGCAAACAGGGAAGCCAGGGCAATGCAAAGGATCAGCACGGTAACAATAATAGCCGCCTGTTTTCCATAGATCAATTGCATAAAATAGCTAACAAGATATTTATCATCTTCCCGTACATGATGCCAGTCAACTACCCGCATCACACTTACGTTCATCAATAAATACAACAAGGCTATTCCTGCAATAGAAATAAAAATGCTGCGGGGAATATTCTTACCGGGATTTTTTATCTCACCTCCAAGATGGCATACATTGTAATACCCTAAATAGCTGTACACCGTTTTTACAGAACCCTGCCCTATCGCAGCCCAGAATGCGCAACTGAAAAAAGAAGAAGTGCCTTCGGGTAATAACTTCACTTCGTGTTGACCATGCGTGAGCCCGCTGAAAATGATCCAGCATACCGTCAGTATTACGACCGACCACAGGGCTACTGATATTTTGCCCACCGTTTCTATCTTCCGGTATAAGAGGAAGAAGATAAAAATAACCAGTCCGCCGGAAACCATTTTCTGTCCCCAAAAGCCAAGGTCAACCAGGTAAGAGAGATATTGGGCAAAGCCTATAGCGCCGGAAGCCACGACCAGTGGCGCCTGTATAGCTGTTTGCCAAACAAAAAGAAAACTCATCAACCGGCCATTCTTTTCACCAAAAGCAATACGATGGAAATTATAGGTGCCGCCTGCCAGCGGATATTTCGCTCCCAGTTCACTCCAGATCATTGCATCCATAAAGGCCGTGAATGCACCGAATATCCAGGCCCAGAGAAACAGGCCATCCTGGAATTTGCTTACAACAAAAGGCATCACAACAAATGGCCCGATGCCGACCATATCTATCATATTAATAGAAGTGGCCTGTAACAGAGTGATCTTGCGGTTGAGTTGTGTAGGCAATATAAAACTGTTGGTTGTTGAGCAATTACGACCTTGCGAAAGCAGTAATTCCTTCTACTAACACATCAAGGTTCTTAATTGTTGTGTACACGTTGGGTGTAATTCTTACTCCACTGATATTTTCCCATACCACGGTGGTCGTATGTATTTTATATTTATCCATCAGGAAACTGTCCAGTTCTCCCGGTTTTCTTCCCTCGATACCAATATTGCCGATAGCACCTCCCCATTGGGGATCCATCGAGGTATTTAATTTTACTTTCGGAAGACCTTTCACTTTTTCCATCCAGTAATTTTTCAGGTAGTGCAGGCGCTTTTGTTTCCGTTCGCTGCCGATCATATCATGAAACTCCACTGCTTTGCCGATGGCCTGTTCTATATAGAAAGGGCGTGTTCCCAATGATTCAAATTTCCGGATATCATCCCGCAATGGATCATCAGCCGTAGCAAACAAGGGATAGATCGTTTTGATCTTTTCTTTTTTTACATACAATAAGCCGCTGCCGATAGGAGCATACAACCATTTATGCAGGCTGCTGGCAAAATAATCAGCATCGAGGTCCGGTATTTTGAAATCGAGATGAGCGAAACTATGTGCGCCATCCACCACCACTTCTATTCCTTTTTTATGCGCTTCGGCTGCAATCTTCTTTACAGGTAGGATCTGCCCATTCCAGTTGATCACATGCGTAATGTTTACCGCTTTGGTGCGCGCTGTAAATGCTTTTGCATACTGGCTCGCGAGATAATCCTCATTTTCACTTGGCAGTTCCAGGTTCACCCATACCAGTTTGATCCCATCACGTTTTTCTCTTTGCTTATAAGCATTGATCACATTGGGGTAGTCCTGTTTGGAAAGCACTACTTCATCACCAGCTTTCAGTTGCAGGCCGAATATGACGGTTTCCAATCCTTCAGATGAATTCCTGTTCATCGCAATTTCTTCAGGGCTGCAGCCGGCCATTTTTGCCAGGTTGGCCCGCAGTGGTTCGCGGCCCTGGTCAAGGATGCGCCACATATAATAACTGGGTGCCTCATTGCTGAGGTCATAATATCGCTTCATAGCTTCCTGCACAGTCCGGGGAGCAGGCGATACGCCACCATTATTAAGATTGATGATACCCGGGGAAACAGTAAATGCCTGCTGGATATAATACCAGAAGTCTTCCTCCGTAGCCATTGCATCAGCAGAAATTCCCTGGGTGGCCCGGATGGCCTGGTCCAATTCCCTTGCCCAGGAAGGAATGGAGCTGATCAAAGCGGCAGAAGACAGGGCGGAGGCCTTTTGAAGAAATTTGCGACGATCGGTCATAGTGATGGGTTTTTGCTAATGTACGATTTAGTCTAAAAAAAGCTAACTTACTGCAAACAAACACCGCGCATGAAAGTACTCGAAGTAAAAGTGCTCCGTGGTCCGAACTACTGGAGTATCCGCCGCCCCAAACTGATACAAATGAAGCTGGACCTGGAAGAGCTGGAACAAAGCCCTACCAATACCATTCCCGGCTTCAGGGAAAGACTGGAAAAGCTGATCCCTACCCTCTATGAACATCGCTGCAGTGAAGATAGGCCGGGTGGTTTTTTCAGTCGTGTGGATGAGGGCACCTGGATGGGCCATGTGATCGAACATATAGCACTGGAGATACAAACACTGGCAGGAATGGATTGCGGTTTTGGCCGGACAAGAAGTACCGGTGAGCGGGAAGGTGTTTATTTTGTAGTGTTTGATTATCTCGAAGAAGATGCGGGCGTGTACGCTGCCAGGGCTGCAGCCAGGATTGCCCAATCATTGATCAACGATGAACCTTATGATCTCGATGCTGATATCCAGGCCATGCGCGAGATCAGGGAAGATACAAGGCTAGGGCCTTCCACCGGCTGCATCGTGGAAGAAGCGGCGAAACGCGGCATTCCTTATATACGGCTCAATAAACACAGCCTGGTGCAACTGGGTTATGGAGTGAACCAGAAAAGGATCAGGGCTACTATCGCTTCCACTACTTCCAATATTGCGGTTGACATTGCCTGCGATAAGGAAGAAACCAAAAGCCTGCTCGAAGCAGCGGAGATCCCGGTACCAAAAGGAACGGTGATCAGAACAGAAGAAGGATTAAAAGATGCTGTTGCCCGGTTTGGCTATCCTTTGGTAATAAAGCCCATCGATGGCAACCATGGTAAAGGCAATACCACCAATATCACCACCTGGGAACAGGCAGTAAAAGCATTGGAAGCTGCCCACCAATACGGCCGGAGTGTGATCGTAGAAAAGTTTATTACGGGATTTGATTTCCGCTGCCTCGTGATCAACTATAAATTTATATGCGCGGCATTGCGCACGCCTGCTTCAGTAGTAGGCGATGGAGTGAGCAATATTCAATCGCTTATCGATATAACGAATAAGGACCCCCGCCGTGGCTATGGCCATGAGAAAGTGCTGACCCAGATCACCGTTGACAGTTTTACGCAGAAAATGCTGGACGAACGAGGTTATACGTTGGATACCGTACCACCCAAAGGCGAGTTGGTATTATTAAAACCAACCGCCAATCTTTCAACCGGTGGCACATCCACCGATGTAACGGATGAAGTGCATCCGGCCAATATTTTTATGTGTGAAAGAATTGCACGTATCATCGGGCTGGATATATGTGGTATCGATATTATGGCAGCCGATCTGCGCACACCGGTAAATGAAAATGGCGGAGCTATACTGGAAGTGAATGCAGCACCAGGCTTCCGCATGCATATCGAACCGTCGGAAGGGTTGGCAAGAAATGTGGCAGAACCTGTAGTGGATATGCTATTCCCCAAAGGAAGCGCCGGCCGGATACCGATCATTGCCATTACCGGTACCAATGGCAAAACAACCACCACACGCCTTACCGCACATATTGCCAAGAACGCCGGTAAAAAGGTAGGATACACTACCAGTGATGGGGTGTATATCCAGAACCAGTTGATGATGAAAGGCGATTGCACGGGGCCGGTGAGCTCTTCCTTTGTATTAAAAGATCCTACTGTTGATTTTGCCGTACTGGAATGTGCACGGGGCGGCATCCTGAAATCAGGATTGGCTTTCCAGTATTGTGATGTAGCGATCGTAACGAATGTGGCCGCCGATCATATCGGGTTGGGTGGCATCAATACGATTGAGCAGATGGCCAAAGTGAAAGGCGTATTACCTGAAACGGTATTTCCCCATGGCTATGCTATTTTGAATGCAGATGACGACCTGGTGTATAAAATGAAAGAAGGATTGGATTGCAATGTTGCCCTGTTCAGCATGGATGAGCATAATCCCCGCATTAAAAAACATTGTGCGAATGGAGGGCTGGCCGCTGTGTTTGAAAACGGTTATGTGAGCATCATGAAAGGCACCTGGAAAATAAGGGTGATGCCGGTCAAAGACATACCGCTCACTTTTGAAGGAAAAGCCATTCATAATGTACAGAACTGCCTGCCTTCTGTGCTGGCTACTTACCTGTTCCGTGATATTTCGATCGAGGATATCCGTGCTGCATTGAGTACGTTCATCCCCTCTTCTACCCAAACGCCCGGACGGCTGAATTTTTTCCATTTCCGGAATTACAGCATGCTGGCAGATTTTGCCCATAACCCACATGGTTTAAAATTGTTATGTGATTTTGTCAGCAAGCTGGATTATGAGACCAGGATAGGCGTTATTTCGGGTACTGGCGACCGGCGGGACGAAGATATTCGCGAGTTAGGGGAGATTTCGGCCCAATATTTCGACGAAATAATCATCCGCTGTGACAAAAATCTGCGTGGGCGGACAGCCGAAGAGATCATTAGCTTGTTGAAGGAGGGCATAGACCGGGTAAATCCTGCTATACCGACCATGATCATTGCCAATGAGAATGAGGCCCTGGAATATATTTATAATCATCCCCGTTCCGGTGCCCTTTACACTATTATGTGTGATGTGGTGGCTGGTGCGCTGGATAAAATAAAGGAATTAAAAGAGCGGGAGAATGCTTCTGCCGGAAGTTTCAGCCGCCAGGATTAAAGCTCAACTATTTTTTCAAAAACCTTTGGGAGAAATGGAGTGAAACCCTATTTTTGCACTCCCAAATCTGAAAAGAGGAGGGATCATGGATTGACC
>MKTW01000010.1:0-108394 GCA_001898405.1 Sphingobacteriales bacterium 44-61 | reverse complement strand
CCCATGGTGTAATGGTAACACTACTGATTTTGGTTCAGTCATTTAAGGTTCGAATCCTTATGGGTCAACAGGAAAACACAAAAACCCGCTACAGTAGCGGGTTTTTGTGTTTAAAAGATAAAAAGGCAGTATGCTTTCTTCATCGCCCAGCTTTGCCATGCATGCAAACATTTTCCAAAGAAATTTAAATACCTTTCTCTAAAAAGTGTTTCCTGTATTCTCAACCGGCAATTTCCACTCTATCTGCGATAAGCTTTCCTCCAAAGACCGCGAACTGAAATCCATTATAAAAAGCTTCGGCTATCCACCCATGTGGACAAGACCCAATACTTTCGAAACCCTCGTACATATCATACTCGAGCAACAAGTATCATTGGCCTCTGCATTGGCAGCTTTGAATAAGTTGCGCGAAAAACTGACCAAAATAACACCGGGAGGTTTATTGGCACTCACTGACGAAGAACTGAAAGCCTGTTACTTCAGCCGTCAGAAAACCATCTATGCAAGATCACTGGCTGCTGCCATCCAAAGCAAACAGCTAAATCTTAAATCGCTGGAAAAATTACCGGATGAAGATGTGCGGGCCAGGTTGGTAGCATTAAAAGGAATCGGCAATTGGACGGTAGATGTGTACCTGATGTTCGTGCTGCGCCGGGCAGATATCTTTCCTATTGGCGATCTGGCCGCAGTAAACGCATTGAAGCAGGTAAAGAAATTATCCAAAGACACCGCCAAAGAAGGATTGCTTGATATCACCGGGGGATGGCAACCCTACCGCACAGTAGCTACTATGATCTTATGGCATCATTACCTGTCAATAAGAAAAGCGCCTTGATCAACCGCCGGTAAAACGCATTGACAATTCACAGAAACAGGATGTACATTCACAGTATGTATGACGGCATAAAAAACTCCCTTGTCAAATTTGGCGCTTTGTCTGAAACCCAGGCGGCTGAAATAACCAACCGGCTGGGCCACCTTCGGTTTGCCAGGGGGCAATTCCTGATCAGGGAAGGGCAGGTTTGCCAGCATTTTTATTTCATCAACAGCGGCTCTTTCCGTCAACATACGATTACCGATTCAGGGGATGAAATAACCCTTAATCTATGGGCTGAAAATGAATGGATGTTTGAACATAAAAGTTTTATTTCACAACAGGCTTCCATCTCGAATATAGAAGCCTGTTCAGACAGTGAGGTCTTTTCCCTCAGCGTATGGGACTTCCATGAATTGGTGAAAGCGTCGGACCTGTTTTTCCGGTTAGGGAAGATATTTGAACAGGCCATCCAGCCCAATGAATATCAACAAAACCGTTTATCGCCCGAAGAGAAGTATGAATTGCTGCTGCGCAATAAACCCAGGATCATCCAGCTCTTTCCACTGAAGCATATCGCTTCTTACCTGGGCATGACACCAGAAACCCTGAGCAGGGTACGGAAAAAAATCATTTCTTGATTTTCGTCAAGTCACAAGTCCACCAGCGCTATTAGGTTTGCTGCATGAAAAAACAAGCGGCCATTTCCCTACTCGTCTTTACTGCATTGCTGGTGTTTACCATGGTATTGCATCCGGCAGGCGGTAGTGTTGAACATCTGATACATATCAGCAACACCATTATTGCAACACACTCGATCGCCCTTTTATCACTACCGTTTGGATGGGTAGGTTGTCTTGGCCTTTCACGAATGCTCGGAACAGAGCGGTTTGAAGTTTTGCTTGCTTTTGCCATGATATCGCTTGCACTGATATCCGTGATGATAGCCGCGGCGACCAATGGTTTGATCCTGCCCATTTTTCTGCAACCTTATAAAGATGCTTCGCCGGAAACAATTGCCTCTATCAAACCCATACTACGTTATGGCTTTGCCATCAACCATGCTTTTGATTATATATACACATTTGCTTTCAGCCTGGCTATTTTATGCTGGTCGATAGCCATATTAAAAACAAAAAAATTCAGTGCGTGGCTGGGTTGGCTGGGCCTTCTGATAGCCGTTGGCGCTATTATCGTGTTTCTTTCAGGGATCTCTGCAAATGATCTCACCGGCCTCCGCATTTTTATTACAGGTATCGTAATATGGATTGTACTGGCCGGATGGCAGATGTTGCGCAATTCACCCCAAAATTGACGCAGGGCCTCCTCTGTTATTTCCCGGGATTGCAGATCTTTGACTTATAAATCCCTCTCATGCAATACAGATCCATGCTAACTTTATTGCTGATCACAATAACCTACTCGTTTATGAATGCACAACAACCCGGTCATTATGCTGCTGTTAATGACTTAAACCTTTACTATGAAATTCATGGCAGCGGCAGTCCGCTCGTACTGCTTCATGGCGGCGGTTCCACCATCGAATCCAATTTCGGCCGCATATTGCCTTCACTTGCCAAAACGCACAAGGTGATCGCTATCGAATCCCAATCACATGGCCACACGGCGGATATTGACCGGCCTACTTCATTTGAACAGGATGCTGATGATGTAGCAGCACTGCTGGCTCAACTGCATATAGAAAAAGCCGATTTTATGGGCTTCAGCAATGGCAGCACTACCGCCTTACAGATCGCGATCCGGTATCCGAAACTGGTTAACAAACTCGTATTGACCTCTACCCTATACAAACGCAGCGGCATGCCTCCGGGTTTCTTCGAAGGCATGAAGAAAGCTACGCTCAATGATATGCCCCAACCTTTGCAGGACGCATACCGAAAAATTAATCCGGATCCAAAAGGTTTGCAGGCCATGTTCCGCCGAGATGCCGACAGGATGATCAACTTTAAAGATATCCCTGACTCATTGATACATGCTATACAATCGCCCGCCTTTGTGATCAACGGTGACGCAGAAGTGATACAGGCCGAACATGCCCTGGAATTGTTCAGAACATTGCCTCATGCCCAACTGGCGATCATGCCCAGTGCGCACGGTGATTATATCGGCGAAATTTGTGCACCAGATAAAACCAGCAAAATGCCTGATATGGTGGTAGAAATGATCGAAGACTTTTTAAAAAAATAATTCACGTTCCCCCGATTCTCGACAGAACCTTCTAACTACTCATTTTGCTATTGCTGCTCCGGATTTCTGGATAAGTTTGCAGCATGATCTTTTACCGGAAATACCTCATTGTCTGCATAATCGCTTTCATGAGCCTCACCAGCTCTTTGAAAGCACAGCCGGCTGTCAGCGACAGCTTCGGCCACTATTTTCTTTTTAACATGCTTACCACTGATAAGCGGTATATGGTCCGCGAACCTGTGTATTTCTCCGTCAGTGATACAGCCCTCGACGAGGTATTTGATAAACTAAACCCGGCAAACAACAGCACGCTTATAAACACCCGCCCTGTAAGCCCGGTCATGCTGGGTGTTAAATTAAATCCCAGCCTCAGGCATTTTTTTTCCACCATTGCACAGTCCATTTCCCAACCGTATTACACTTTCCTGATACAGGACAGCTCGGATGCCGTTCTTGTTGCAATGGGTATCAATTCTACCAACTACCGTGATTTTCTTTATCATGTGGTAGAGAATGACAGCACTGAATTAGTTCCCTGGTCTCCCATCCCCAAACTGGAACAATCTTATGGAGCAAGCAAGCCATATGCATTTCTCGGAAAATTTAATGCACCGGGCAAACAGATCATGGTGGAAGTGTACAACACAAAAAATTACAGTATCCGCGAAGGTGTGATCTTCGATTGGAGAAGCGATTTAAGACCTGCACTGAACCAGATCATTGTGGAAATAAAAGGCGCTTATTTCAATCTGGCTTACCCTGCCATTAATCATGGTTATGCCAGCCGCTTTAACAGGATCAATGGGGTGCCTGAAGATTTCCGTTTTCCTGCAGATAGTGTGCACAATATCACTTTCCAGTTCAGGAAAGAGGAAACATTGCTTCACTCAGTGCACCTGGTCTCCCAAACAAAAAAAGGGCCTGACACTGTGAGGCTCGGAAATATCGATCAGCATGGTTATTTTCAGTTGGACCCGGAATATTACCGGCAGCCCGGGCGATATGAACTGGTATTTCAACGGCAGCAAAAATATCCTTCCTGGGAAGAGTCACAGTTGCTGAGAATACCATTTGAAGTGTTGCCTGCATCTGCCAAAGATATTTCGATGAAATATGTATTGCTACTTGCCGCAATTGTACTGGTTATTTTATTCCTGCTGATGCTGTTTTTTCAGCGGGTGAATAAACGAAGAGTAAGAAGGATGGCCCAACAAAAAGAATCAGCACAACTCAAACTTAAAAGCGTGAGGTCGCAATTAAATCCGCATTTCATGTTCAATGCGCTTGGTTCCATACAAAACCTGATGAACAAGCAAGCCACCGATGAAGCTAACCGCTACCTCAACCGTTTTGCCGTTCTCACCCGTGCAGCACTTGACAACAGCGAAAAGGACATGATCAGCCTGGAAGACGAGTGGCATATCGTGGATAATTATTTGCAAATGGAACAACTCCGCTTCGGTTTTTCTTATAGCTTATATTTAGACCCTGCTTTGCACCCCGCCGATATTGAAGTTCCTCCGATGCTATTGCAACCACTTATTGAAAATGCAGTAAAGCATGGAGTTGCCGGGAAGAAAGACAGGCATATTACAGTGCAGGCAAAACAAGCCGGTCATGATCTCCAACTCATTGTTGAGGACGATGGAGAAGGATTTGATATTACAAAAAACAATACCGGCTTTGGATTAAAACTAAGCCAGGAACGGATTGAATTACTGAACGAACTTTACCCGGGAAAACCATTTCATCTCAATATTCAATCGTCCGGAACTGGAACAATCATTACCATTACAGTAAATAAATGGATCTGACATGAATATCCGATGTGTGCTGATAGATGATGAAGTCAATAATCTTGAGAACCTGCAATATCTTCTGCAGCAACATTGCCCTGGTGTGGAAATTGCCGGCCGGGCCAGTTCTGCAGACGAAGGAATACAACTGATCAAAGAAGTAGACCCTGACCTGGTATTGCTCGATATACAAATGCCGGTAAAGTCAGGTTTTGATCTGCTCAAGTCATTTGACACGGTATCGTTTGAAGTAATATTTGTAACAGCCTATGATCAATATGGTATACAGGCCATCAAGTTTTCCGCCCTGGATTATTTGCTGAAACCGGTTGACACAGACGATTTAAAACAGGCAATTGATAAAGCAAAACAAAGGATCACGCTAAAACAACAGAACAGCAATATCAGCAATCTTATCGCCTATTTACAAAAGCCGCAGCAGGAATCACCCAGAATAGCGCTTCCCAATTTATTGCAGACGCGTTATGTAAAAGTAAATGAGATCGTTCGTTGCGAAGCATCTGATAATTATACCCATTTCTTCCTGGAGAATGGAGAAAAGATACTGGTAAGCCGGACACTGAAAGAATATGCTGAACTACTGAAGCCTTATAGTTTCCAGCGAACGCATCAATCCCACCTGGTGAATATGCACTATGTAAAAAGCTTTTTGAAAGAAGATGGCGGCACATTGTTATTGCAGGACAATACAAAAATCCCCATCTCCCGCCAGCACCTGGAAGCTGTAAAAATGGCTTTAAGCAACACGCTCAACCCCTAAATAAAACAACTATGATAAAGAAACTATCAGCCCTGCTGGTGGCAGGGCATTGCTTTGCTATTAGTTTTGCGCAGCCCTTGCAAACCAAACCGGTTATTATCACCGCTTCGTTGATAAATGCAGACAGTACGACGCCAAAAGCCATGGCGCTCAATTTCCTGAATCCCTTTATAAAAGGCAGGAAAAGCGCAGCCTTTAACCAGGACGGATGGCTTTCTTCTTCTGAGGAGATGCTGTTTACACACAACATGACCATTCAATACAATAATGTTTTTATCAACCTTTATGTACAACCCGGCGACTCCGTGCATTTGCAAATAAACGGCGCTTTGATAAATGAACCGGATTTCAAATGGCTTTCGATCAGTGGCGATCATGCACGCATCAGCACGCAACTCAATAAATGGCACCGCTATTTCTCAACCAATGTCTATAAAAAATTTAACCTCTCCGTTTCATTACCAGCTATGCTGGATTCTGTAAAGCATAGTTATGCTCAATGTATTTCTATACTGGAAGAATATACCAAGCAGCATCATCTCGATCCTGTTGTAAAAGAATGGGCAGTAAATGATATCAGGTACACAGTATCATACTGGGCTTCAGATTATTTGACTACCAAAGACAGCACCACAGGAAAACCACTATATCATCATGCATTATTTTCAGATCCGCTGTTTGATCAGTATAACCCTGCAGGTTTCCAATCCATGATGTTCCCTTATCATCTGTGGAATTATGCTTACACGTTATTGAAAACTGACAGCGCCATTGCCCAATTAGCACAGCAGGGATTTTATCAAAAAGCAGCTTCCAAAGCGATCAAGCTGTTGATTCATGAACCGGCAAGCCTTTCCAGGGATTATATGTTGTTTCATGCCCTTTCGACCTATATCAACAAATCTCCTTTGTTACTGGATTCCCTGCCAGGACTTGAAAACTATTTTACTGATCCGGTTACGTACCGCTATCTGCTACGCTATGCAAACGAAACAGCCAATCCCGATTTAAAGGAGCAGGCGATTTCAGGAATAACATATTTAACAAAAAGCAAAAGCCTGTCAAGCCTGCCTGCAATTGAAATATTCGATTATTTAAGCAAACGGCATCCGGGTAAAATACTTTATGTAGATATTTATGCTACCTGGTGTGTTCCCTGCCTGGAGGAAATGGCTTATTTGCCTGCTCTAAAGAAACAGGTGGATAGCAGTAAGGTCGTTTTCATCAACCTTTGCCTGCAATCAGAAGAAGCAGGCTGGCTTGGATTGATAAAGAAAAGAAACCTGTCGGGAGAGAATTATTTTTTAAACGACGATGCTTCTAAATTATTTATGGGTTTATATAAGATCGGGGGCTTCCCCACTTATATGTTATTCGATAAAAAGGGAAAACTCAGAACCTCAACTGCACCAAGACCGTCAGAAAAAGAAGATTTATTAAAAACAATAACCAAACTTCTTACCACCAACAACGATTAATTTTAACCAAACAGGCAAGAAATATACACAAGGGGATTATTTGCAGCATAATCCCCTTTTTGTGCGGCCTTTCGCTCCTTCTGTTGACGCCCTCTTATCCCATTGTATTTCATAGTTAATTTCGGTCATTCATAAGAAAACTCTCCCAGCATAGCTGTATGCAGTAACTAATATTAAGAAAAGCTCCATCAAACCTTCTTATGTGGGTACTTCCCCGGCTGGTATCTCTATACCGGCCTTTTTTTATCTGTATCTGCCGCTGCGATCACCAGCAAAGCTATTATCAGGATGAAACTGTATTCACAACCACCACTTCCGTGTTCTCCTACAAACCATCCTCTTTCAGCATGGATCAATACTATACCTGCCAGCAGCAGGATAATAAAACCTATGGCTGTCGCTCTCGTAAAATAATTTAGTATCAACAATACTGACCCGGCAATTTCAAAAACAGTGATCGCTATCACCCAGGCTTTTCCAAGAGGCATGCCTTTTTCAGTAAGATAGTTAGCAAACCGGGGAATGGTGCCATTGCACAATCTCACCACTGAATGAAGCAGGAAAATAAGGGCCATCGATAACCGCAAAACGATTATCGATTGGGGAAGGGATAAAAAAGGGAATACGCGTTGCATGGTGGTTATTTTTATTTTTCTAAAATAACCAACAGGCTTGTTGATCTCAATCATATCCGTGGGGTGAATTTCCCTGTATGGCCCCGGTTAACTGGTTTACAGCAACAGTAAATTTCATTCGTAGGTAGATTCCTGTTGTTCGTATGTAGTTCACTCTCCCTGACAGCTTTTTTGTCTCCTATGCTTTTTTGGCCGATTTTAGACGGATGAAAAGAGTGCTGCTGCATATCGGGTTCTGGAGCTTCTATATTGTATTCTGCATGGCAACAGAATATATGTGGGCAAAGGGAGCCATGCCCGACTTAAGCACCTTTGAACTGTTGAAAGGAATGATCATAGTAGCAGTAAGCACTTCCATCCCCGAGATCGGGTTTTCCTACTACATGATGTATTCCGGATTTGAACGTGTGCTCCGGAAAAAAGGATCGCTTGCATTCAATATCATCAGCATCCTGGTAGTTTTTTCTGCCTGTATCGTACTGGTAAGGGTGATCACTCATTATATATTGGGGCATGTTGTGTACGACGGAAGAATGGCGCAGCCAGCTGTCTTCGACCCTCTAATCATTTCGCGGAGCATTATTTTTATGGGATTTGCAGCCGGCATATCTGTATCCATCCGGCTGCTGCGGAATCAGCTTACCGCTAAAGAACGGGAGAAAAACCTTATCCGCGAAAAACTGAGCACTGAGATCCAACTCCTGCGTAACCAGCTTCACCCGCATTTCCTTTTTAATACGCTGAACAATATCTATGCATTGACAAGAAAGAAATCGGACCTGGCACCTGAAGCTGTTTTAAAATTATCAGAGTTGCTCAGCTTTATGCTTTATGAATCACGTAAAGACACCATTCCTGTAAGCCAGGAAATGGCTTTCCTGGAAGACTATATTTCACTGGAGCGGATACGCTATGATGAACGGCTGAAGATCTCTTTTGAAAAAGATGTGAAAGACCCCACGAAACCAATCGCCTCATTGCTGCTTCTACCCCTGGTTGAAAATGCCTTTAAGCATGGAGCCAGTGAAACACGGTTTGATTCATTTATCAATATCCGGTTGAAACAGGACAGGGAAGTTTTTCAATTCTCTATTGAAAATTCTTTTGAAACAGCAAAATCTATGAATGATAACCAGCAGATCGGCCTTAACAATATCCGGCGCCAACTGGAACTTCTTTATAACGATTATAGCCTCGACGTAAATTGCAACGATAATACATTCGGTGTGAACCTCTATTTAAACCTGCACAGTTATGGAAAGAATTAGCTGCATGATCATAGAAGATGAGCCGCTGGCTGCAGAGATCCTCACCGATTATATCAACCAGACCCCTTTTCTTGAATTAAAAAGTACCTGCAGCGATGCACTGTATGCACTTGAAGTGCTGCAGGCCCAACGTATAGATCTTTTGTTCCTGGATATTCATTTACCCAAACTCAAGGGGCTGGATTTTATCCGCACGCTCAAATCCCCGCCACGCATTATTCTCACCACGGCTTACCGGGAATACGCACTGGACGGGTATGAACTGAACGTAGTGGATTACCTGCTAAAGCCCATCCATTTCAACCGGTTCCTTATGGCTGTGAATAAGGTGAAAGAACATACCATTCCCGAACCACCAGTCCAGAATGTGGCAACCGTGACAACGGAGCGCCCCCACCTGCTGATCAATGTCAACAAAAAAAGGATCAGGATTTATTTTGATGAAATCCTTTATATCGAAAGCCGGAAGGAATACATCAATATCGTTACCGCCACCAGCTCATATCTTACCAAATACCAGATCAGCGAAATTGAAGCGATGCTTGATAAAAGAAAATTCATCCGCATACATCGCTCATTCGTTGTTGCCCGCGAAAAGCTCAATGCTTTCAGTGCAGCGGAAGTAGAGATCAATGGCGAAGTGATCCCGATAGGACGCAGCTATAAAGAATTGGTGCTATCTGTGCTGGGAAAACCTTTCTAAGATCATCAAGCCACCTGCCCTGGGTTTTAACAATATATTTGCTGTCCCGGCCCCGCCCTCCTCTCCCGGCCCAAAACGATGATCCCTGGTAGTGACTCAGTTTCTTTTCCCACCAAGACGACGAAGGCCACAAAGAATTGCTGTCAGCGTATCTTTCTTATGCCTCGGCGATAGGGTATAATAGCTTATAAAGTGAAATATTCTTTGTGGTCTTCGTCGTCTTGGTGGGAAAATATTAAAACAGAGGGAAACACCCGTTTCTTAATCATATGGTAATAATATAAAAAAAGCAATATTTTTAGAGCCCATATCGTTCACTGAGCCTTAAACTATCTCTTAATGCTTTCCATTCTCAAGGATAACGTTGACAATAACCTCAACGGTAAATTTGACTATTGGCTTTGCCTGGGCAGGATCTGTGGGCAAAGGCCGTTTTTTCTTTTCCTGATCAATGATAAAGAAATAAGTAAGGACAGTCATGATCTTCCCTGGTACAGTTTTGTTCACCAGTCGTCCGACACCAGCAGCCCGATGGAACTACTGGATATTTCAGATTTTGACAATGCTAAAAAAAGCAATTTCCTTTTCCCGGTCGGCTCACATGAAACGGTAGATAATCCTTCCCTGCAAATAGCCGGCAGCGCTGCCAAAACCAGTGCCCGGCCCAGCCAGCTGATCACCGTTAACCCACTGAATATCGATCCTTCCCAACTGAGCCTGGATGCCGCCGGTAAAAAACTGTCCGTCAGTTCAGCTCCCAAGGAAGATTTCCTGGACATAAAACTTACTTATTCAGCTAATGGGCAAACCTACAGTTGCAATCTGCGGTTCTTCTTTCACACGGAAGACTCCCTGTTCTTCGAATCCTGGCTCGATTTCGGATCGGAAGCATCCCAGTATGGTATTCTCGACACAAGTTCCCACGTTACCCAGGTGGTACATGGCGATATTTTCCAAAGCTTCAAAAGAATGTACGGCCATGATGCTGTGAACGATAATGACTTTTTCCAGAAAGACCCTGGTGGCGGCAACCTCATTAAAACAAGAATATATTATTCGGAGAATAATGTTGGGAAAAATGACAATGTTCTTCATCAATCCACTTTTACGGACAATGATGTGTTGCTGTACCTGAAAAGGATTACTGCCGCCCCCGGCTCGCCCGGTGATTATCAGCACCTGCTTCCCTACCTGAAGCTTTTGCTGAGCCAGTCTGAAAGTGCACATGTTTCCATCAACAGTCCTGATACCGGGCGTTATAACCTGGGCTTGCGGAAAACCTTACTGAAACTCACCGCTTCCATCCTTTGTTCCTATTGCCGGGTACTGATCGGTGAAATTTGCAGGGATAATCCACGCAAAAAAATATTGACATCGATCCATATCCTGTTTCCCAATACACTCAGCCAGTTTACCATCACGTATATATTGAATGAACTGCATCATAAGTTTATCAGCCTTTCGCCATCTGAAAAGCCAGCCAATTTCAAAGGTTTTGAATTAAATGCATTGCCTGAAAGCGATGCCACTTATCTGTCTGACCTCAGTGAAGAAGACAAACTGAAAGAAAAAAGCATTGTGCTTTGTATTGATTGCGGGAAAGGCACTACGGATGTAGGCGTATATTATTATAATAAACCGAAAGCCTTCCGCCTGATGCGGACGGGACTTCCGGTAGCAGGCAATTTCCTGACCTTTGCTGCCGGCCTTGGAATATTGCATAGCTATACCGCCAGGTATGCGCCCAATTTTCTTGAGAAAGGAAAAATAAAAGCTTCGCTGCTGGATAGGTTCCTGAAAGAAATAAGGACCGGTTATATTCAAAGTGAAAATTTCTGGAACTATATCGAAAGGGCCAAGATCAGGATGTCGAAGTTCAGCTTCGAAGAATTGCAGCATTTCTCATTACCGGAATTTGCTACGGCGCTCAATACGCGCGATGAATCGTCGTTTGCACAAAACCTTATTGCAGCTATCAGTGCAGATACGTTCTATAATTCGGAGGCCTCTTCTTCTGAAACCCCTATCCCGTTTATTCCTTTTTATACTACCAGCTTGTTGCAGGCATTCTTCGAATGCCTTTACACTC
The DNA here is from genome assembly GCA_001898405.1 of Sphingobacteriales bacterium 44-61. Classification (GTDB taxonomy): domain Bacteria; phylum Bacteroidota; class Bacteroidia; order Chitinophagales; family Chitinophagaceae; genus Terrimonas_A. Next base: position 96,622 of record MKTW01000010.1, on the reverse strand, counting down.
CGCTGGAGCGGCTGAAAACACATCACCGGGAATATGGGCTGGCCAATTTCAATATCAGCCAGATCAAACTTTCAGGCCGCGGCATGCTGTTCAATCCTTTCCGTTCTTTCCTGAAAGCAGAACTGGTGAGGCGTTCCGTAGCCACGCAAAACAGTTTCAGCGAGCCAAGGATCAATTTTCCGATCTCCTGGAAATCAGCTTCTATTGATGGTGTGGGCAATATCAAAAGCCTGAAAAGCAATAATGGCATACTGGATACAGCATTGATCAATTTTACCGGGGCCTTTAAATCATTCAACAATGGTTTTGATGCAGGCAATTTTGATTATATACAACGTTCCGACAAATGGACATTCCGCTTTGATCATCTCATCATCTGCGGAAGCCATCAATTGAAAAAGCCCCAATATGAAGCCAATAACCATACAAAAAAGGAATACCGCCTTTGGTTTGATGGCTTGCAATATCGCTACAGCCTGAAACAAAATGGCAATGACACGCCGAAAGAAAATTTCAAGTATGAGCCTGAGCATGAAATGAAAAACGACCATACCAAATCTTTTACGCTTATATCACAGTTTCCAAATGTGACCGACAACGACATTTCCCGTATCGTGCACTACTTAGATGAAATTGACAAATAAAAAACTATATGAAGTTTTTATCCAATCCACAGAATTTCCGCCTTATCGGCCTGTGCCTTGCAATGACCCTGTTGTTGCAATACAAACCGGCCCTCAGCCAAAACCTGCCTGACAGCCTTTTTGAGAAAGTGACGCTTTCATTTGTAAAAAATGACCGGCCGGAAAACAAAATAAAGGACGGCCAACGGCAATTGTTCCTGTACTTCTCCGGCTATACAGTTCCTGATCAAAAAAAATTCTATTACCATTACAGGGATAGTTTGCTGGGAGTGGTAGCAGGCGACACAACAATGAAAGCTGAAAGCCGAAAGAAATTTGCAGACCAGATCGCCAAAGCAGGATTGAGCAGCCAGTTGCCTTTCCATTTTGCATTGGATGAGCTGATCAATGAAGGAGACACTCTTGTATCTAAACAAACCATCTCATTGTATGCCGGAATGAAAAAGGAGAATGATGATCTGAAAAATACCCGGCAATTATTGATCTATATCCTTGCTGGCGCAGTTGCACTGGCTTGCCTGGCATTCTTCCTTTTGGTAAATAAGATCCGGAAAACAAAAGCATCTGCGGATGCTGAAACCATCACGGAGATGAAGGTATCTGAGACGGTTCAGGTTACTAATGAAGAACCAAAATCCAGGAAAGCGGATCAGGATAAGAAAATAAAAAAACTTTCTGAAGACCTTAAAAAACTTAAAGAAGAAAAAAAGACGATCGAAACAGAAAGGAATAAACTCCAGGAAGAGAACAAATCACTTGGCAAAGATATGGAAGACCTAACCACGAAAACCACCGGCCTGGAAACCTCTTTATCAGAATTGAATGCCCAACAGGTAATATTAACCGGGGAGCTTGAAAAAACACAAACAGAAAAGAAGGCGCAGGAAGAAGAGACTGCAAAACTCCAGGAGGCTTATGATAAACTGACACTGGTACAGAAAGAAAGCGATGAACAATCCAAAAAAATGCTGGAAATGGTAAGCAAGCTGGAAACCGTGATGCCTCCTGTATTGTATCCGGATAATAACAGCCCGCTCCACTCCTGGTTCCTGCTGCAGGAATTTATAAAAGGATATAAGAATAAAGAGTTCAGCGTACTCAGTACTCCTAACTTCTCCAAATGGGCTTTGCAGGAAGATTATACTTACCCGGAACTGGACATCACTAATCTTGCTGGTAATGCCCCCATCATCAATTTCCTGATCGACCTTAAGAAAAGAAAGTTCACCAAAGTGGCTCCTGACAATAGTTACCTGGTATTGGTGAACCAGAAAATAACACAACAAATATTCGATTCGCTGAAAGCAGTTGATTAAAGCAGAACGCATGAACTGGAAAAAAAATATTTCTCTGTTTGCACTCCTTGTCTCGACGGTACTTGCAGGTAGTTTGCTTTTCCTTTTGCCGGGTTTGTTTACCGGTAGCTGGCTGGTATTTTCACTCTGGGGATTGATTTACCTGCTTTTTGCCTTCCCCTCCATAGATGTGAATCAATGGCATTCTACCAAGAACATAGTCCGGCTGATGGCATCCTTGCTGATCAGTTTTGCTTTAACGACTTTACTCTTCAGCCTGGGGTTTACCGGCAGCCGTTTTTTCTGGAAAGACCTCGGCAATAACTCCCGTCATCATTTCCTGGTACATGAAGGATTTGTATCGTCCGGTCAGCAGCCTTTGTACATCGCAGGTAATATGTATGCTGATGTGCAGGCGGGGCTCGAAGGCAGGATCATCCTTACACAAGCTAATGGACAGTTTTCCCTTAACTGCACAGCCATCCCTTATCCGTTGTATGTTTCAAGGCAAAGTGATAAGGCTACCTGGCATTTGCAGCAATCCGGTCTTCCTTCTTTACAGGCTGATCAGCAATTGCGCATCAAAATGACTGATACAAGCCCTGAAGAAACGATGCGGGTGCAATCAACCCCATCAGGAAAAAACAAGTTTGATTTCAATATCACTTATAAAGGGATAACCGATACAATCAAAGAAAGGGTCATTGCTTATGGCACGCGTTTTTCCGATCTGCTGGAAAACACGACCCTACCCATTTCTTATGACGTCATCCAGTCGTTCCAGCGGCTTTACTTATTGAAGACAGCTATACAGTTTGTTACAAAAAACAACTACGAAAGCCCTGTGAACTGGTATTATGGTAAAGACCCCACTTACCAGTATTGGCAAACTAAGTTGGTTTTACCACAACCGGTTTCCCTGCAATTGACCAGCCCGGCAGGCAATTATGATCTTATCGCATTGCAATACCAGAATAAAACAGTTTCGTTAGGCGATCATGACCGGTTTTATTTTGGTTATGAAGCAGCAGCGGGTAAACAGTTCCTTCAGCAGCCTGCTTTCAGTGTTGAGCTCATGCAGCCTGACCGTTTTGCTTTGAAGTACCTGCAACCCCAGATCTTTTCCCTCCCGGATGATAAGGGGCGGAATCACGAAGTATTCATCACTACCCACAACAGATTTGCACTCGAACGTGCCGGCTATGCGGGTTATATATTGCCTGCATTGAATTTTGAAAATACAGACAGCAACTATAATCACTTCTGGGGAACGCTGCAATACTCCAGCGGCCGGGCCGGAGACGATATCAGCAATGCAAGATTCCGTTCGGGTGAGATTCAACCCGTGCAATCAGACAGTTCCTGGACGGTAACACCCACTTCGGCAAGTGCAGGCTGGCTGCTTCAATTGCACAATTCCTGGGTAAACATAACAGGCGATTTCATCAATACAATAATACCTTTCCTGATCGTGGTGGCCGGTTCCTTTCTTTTTCTTTTCTTTTACACCAAAAGATATTCTGATGAAAAGCATAGCGGCACACCGGTTTTCTTCTGGTTATTGTTAAATATTGTTCTTTATTTCTTCCTGCTCCGCCTATTCCTGAGCTGGCGCGTAAGAAGCTATCCTTACACCGAAGCGATCAGTAAAAATGAGTTCAATGATTTCATTACCAAGAGCTATCTGAAAACCTCTTTTCTTGGCATGTCCATGCCCACCAATCTCCTCATCAGCTTATTGATCTTTGCTGCGTTGCTGGTGTTCCTGTTTTTCCAATTTGCCAAACCTTCTAAAAACTGAGCCATGCGAAAAGCAAATCTCATATTGGCCATACTATTATTGCTGTTGCCTGTAGCAGGCCTGGCCATTAATGATAATAATATTGCCAGGTGGCTGGTCAGTTTTTCCCTTATCGCCTATCCACTGGTCATATTATTGCTGCAACCCCTGATCAAAAAGGATTCGCGGGAAACAGATAAACTGGATTACCGGAATTACTTTTTTTCCATCGGATTGAAATCCCGCTATACCCATTTAGTTATTCTTATCTGGTTTACAGTCTTATTTGCCCTGATGGATATGGGCATGGCTTATGTCTTCTTTCTTAGCAGTGCTTTAGCCTGGTTTTTTGTAGTGATCCTTGCAGGATTGAAGCACCGCTTCCGGCTTTTTGGTTTCATTCCGTTGGGAAGCACAGCGCTTCTTATTGCAGGCTTTATATTCATCAATGCTTTTTTATTCTTTGAATTTGGCAGCAGTGATAAAAAAATTGACCTGCCGATCAACACCAATACTTTTCATTCCAGGTTTTTGAGCATACTGGGAAAAACAGAAACGGCCATTGCTAAAGTGTCTGCCCTGAACAACGACAAAATGCCCAGCATTGCAGAAATGGAACGCGCAGAACAAAACAAGTGGTTTATTGATAACTATGCCAGCGAGCGCGGATGGACAAGTTCTATTAAACCCCATTTCTCTGTCGGAAGCAACTACGCCACACAGTTGAGCGATACACTTCCGGTAAGATACCTGATAGCCGAGCATGGCTTTGTAGCAACAGCCCTGCCTATTCTTTTGTTGCTTCTCCTGCTCATTTTCCCTATCCGGTCAGTAGCAGAAGCGCACAATGAATCAACAGGCTATAGCGCAGGCAATTTATTCAGTATCTATTTCCTGATGCAGCTTGTCTGCTTTGGGGGGATTGATATACTCATCAACAGCAATGCTTTTCCCTTCACCGGCATCAGCTATTTTATTTTTGCCGTCAATGACCTGTCCTATACACTTGCTTTTTTCGGAACAGTGATCATTGCGTGCCTCCTGTACAGAAGACAGGAAAAATTCAATCTTACGAGATTACATATCAGGCACACCTTCTATTTTATGCTGCCTGTAGCCATATTTGCGCTGATAGCCCTTGGGTTTTCATTTGCCCGGAAAGCAACCGGCAATTATGAACTGGCTACCCTGAAAAGCGACCTGCTTTATTGCGCACAAAAACTGAATAACAGCATCGAAGATCATTTTAATACACTGCCTGAGCAACAACAGAAGCAATTGCGGAAAATGGAAGCACCGGCATTTTACCGTGAATTGATCAACAGCCCGGATATTGCAGCTTTGCTTCCGGCAATGCAAAGCCAGAATCCTGCAGCGAGTGGTATACTGGAAAAATTCCTGCTCACCAATACCGATAAAAATAATCCGACCAATCTTTTATTTGTAGAAAGCGACCGCGAAACAGGATGGAAAATAAAAGTGAATGAATGGTTCTTCATTAAAGCTTCCCTGAACAACCGGGAAACCAGTCCGCTTCAACCTGTGCTCGGCTATGCCGGTAAAAACATTTCGCCCGTTTCCGGCTTTAACTATAATGGAGAATCATTACCGGCAGGCTGGATATTATATTCCACCAAACAGGTGGAAGGGATCAACACAGTGGCATTACCTTCGGCTGCTTTCCGCAGGCTATCCGGTAAGGAAGCCGGCAGTCCTTATCAATATCTTGTACAGGCCAGCGCACCGGATATCATCCTCGATGCAAATAACGGGGCCGCTACCAATGAGCAGGCGTTTGCGATCAGGGTAAACGAAACAGATGGATTTACTGTTGAATCCAGTTCCAGGAAAGGCGATATCACTTTCTTCCATGGAGGCATACTTGCCAATGAGTTGCTGGCAAGGCCATTCTGGGTAAATGGGAAGTACCAGTACTTATATCCTGAAAGCGATCACAAGCTGTATACTTATATGCTCAGCCATAACCTGAAGAGCAGTCCTTCAGGCAAGCCACTGCAACTTACACTGGATGTTAGCCTTCAAAAAAGCCTGGACAGCCTTTTAGGCAGGATATATGACAGTTCTGAAGTTAAGGCCAGCATCACTGTAACGGATGGCGATGTGAATCTCAGAGCCATGGCGCAAAACGAACTGTATACTGATGACCGTACCAATCATATTTCTGTTGATCCCAATTATTTCACTTCACTATCAGAATTGTTCACCCTCACCTATAAACTATCTGATGCCAACGCCAACCGGCTCATACAGCGCAGAAGCCTGATAAGTGATGGAAAGCCGGGCAGTACGATAAAACCATTTACCTGGGCTGCAGTCATCGATGGATTTGCCGGCAGATGGAATGAACTTGACCTGATGCCTGCCGGGCTTGATGAAACTGACATAATCAAAAGCTCCGACGATAATAAGACCACCAAATATTTCGCAGGTCGTGAAGTATTTCCGGTTTCACTGGATGAAGAAAAAGAGTTCTCGGCCAAAAATTTTCTGGCCTTTTCCAGGAACAGTTATCACCTGCTCATAAATTATTTAGGTTCTTTTGAAAAAGATCAATTGAAATCGACCCCGCTGGTGGCCGGTTATCGCTACGATGCACAACAACCCGGAATATTCGTCCGCTACAATGGTTCTTCCAATAAAAACGTATATCCTGTAGTACGTATCGGGAAGGAAACCTACCATTTCAATAGCAACCTGTATAAATGGCCGCAGAATACGCTTGATAAAAACCTGTTGTTTGGCAATCCACGCAGTTTGCTGGCCAAAGAATTTGCACAGAATTTCCATTGCATCACCAACAGTGATTCAACCGGTGCCAGGCAAAGCCGGATGAACTGGTATCTTGATAACCTGGAAGACAGTGCTATTGTCAAAAACAACCTGTTTACCGATGGCTTGTTGCCACAGTTTGCCACCTACGAAGAAAACAGGCGTTCTGTAGCGCGTAACAATCTGCCCGGTGGCTCCTATCTCACATTCAGAGCCTCCCAGGTAGGTGCTGAAATTTATAAAGTGTCGCCTGCTACCTTATGCCAGATGGCCATTAAAATGACACGGTTCGACAGGGACCTGAAACTAAAATTCATCCAGAAAGATTCCCCCGGTAAAGACACCATCAACTGGATATACGACCAGGACGGTTATAATAATGCTGAAGCACTTTTCAGGGTCCGCCGCAACACCATTTTTGAAAGTATGCGTTTATCTAATGCAGAACCCGGAGGCACGGCTTATGCCCTCCTTAATTCAGCATCGCAGGATGGTGTTAATTTGGGAAAAGGAACATTGAATATAGATGGGAAGACCTTTTACCTGTACTCTAAAACCGGTACAGCCGATGAATCAGATATGGATACATCTGCAAGAAGGAAAAATTTGCTGATCATTATTGCCAACAGGGAATTGCACCAGGGCGAATTGAAACAACAAAAGCCGACGCAATGCATGGCTGTATATATTCAATTGCGGAACCATCATAAACATGTATGGTCAGAAGAAGACAAGGCCATGATCAGGAAATCAATTTTCACCATTGCACGTTCTGCTTCGTTCAATAATTATTTCAACTAAACCTACCGGGATGTCGATCATACAAAAAAGTATTTATGCTGGTTTCCTGCTGCTGGCTCTTTTCATTATTTCCTGCAAGGAAAAAACAGAAAAAGAGACCCCGCCAGCACAGCTCAGCTATGTAGTTAGTGATAGTTTGAAGCTTTGGTGCAAGGCCAGGATGCCTGCCGGGAGAATACTGGCAGAAGGTGATACATTAAAATTGCTCTTCTTTGAAGATGAACTGAACCGGCTGTGGAAGCCTCCATATTCAGCATCCGCTGTGGATGAACTGTCAAAAAATGGCGGGTTCCGTTGGGAAGAGCTACCTACACACGAAGGCAACCGACGCTGGCAGCTTTCATTGATGTTGCAGACAGAAGATTCTACGTATCTTACCCCCAATAATCTTCTTGTCTATTTGTTCAGATAATGATACGCGAAGAAAAATACCTGGCTAAAGAATTTGCTGTTTATTGTTTGACCCGCTACTATAAGTACAATCATATTGATCTGCGTCTGACACTTTCTGAATTGAAACAAAGCAATAAGAATTCGATCGGATTTCTTCAGCAGTTCCTACAAAGAAAGAATGAGGATACTGAATCGATCGAGAAACGGATTGCTGAATGGAAAAAGGGCTACGCAAAACGGGAAGCCAGGAAATCGCTTATCCGAAAACTGACAATTCCCTTCCTGTTGATAGCACTTGCCGTTGCCGGTTATTTCATATGGCAATATATGGCGGGCAGGCCCAAACCAATGAAGGAGGTAAGCAGGGACACCTTATACGTTATCACCACTTCAGGGTTCAACGCACATGACACACCGGCTATGGTCCGCAGTTACAGAAAATTCTTTCAATATGGCGACACAGTCACTAATCTTCATGACACCGTGAACGGGTGGCTAAAGTTCAGCCACCGGAATGCTGTACTATATGGCCCGGCGAAATATTTTGTAACAGAAGATCTGTTTATGAAATATGATTCGCTGTTTAAAAATTACCACTACAATAAATTCCTGGAAACCGTCAACAGTAAAGCTGCTTTTTGTGTGTATGACTTTATTGACAATAGCCTGCACTCTTCTGTAAAGGATTGGTATATTCCTTTACAACCATTATCCAAACGGCAGATGAACCATGCCGTGTTGAGCATGCCCAGGAAAGTTGATTTTGTGAATGTAGAGGGTGAAGGCAGCCTGGAAAAATATCATCTCTTATTGCTCTCCAGGAGAAATATCGTTTCAGCTGATTCAGTGAACCATTATGTGCTGCTGCTAGAATTGTTGCCAAACGGGTCAGTGATCAAAAAAGAAGATTTCCCGATCAATGTTGCCGATACCTCCTGCTATATTGCAATCGGGAACTTTGATAAATTTTTAAATGGGACCGTCAATAATAATATTTATCTGAGAACGGCAGAAAGAAAAATATTAAGGCTTACCTGGAACGATGTAACGGAAGCACCGAAATGGGAATGGGTAGAATAACGGCTTAGGGCCATTCGTCGGCTTATCCGGCCATTCGTCAGCTTTTCTCCTGTTTTTATAGCTAGCGGCTTAGTTTTGCCCGGACATTTAACACCCGGCACGGCATTATGACATTCAAAGAGCGCCTTCAGAAAAAAGTAAAATGGAATATAACCCGTGGGGAGTTGCTGGCCTGGCTGTCTTTCACCCTTTTCTGGAGTGCATTCTTTTACATAGTGCTCATTTTTTCTTACCATCCGCAAAACAAGTGGCCGCATGCTGTCTCCAACATAATAGATGCAGCTCTCAAGATCATTCTTACCATCCCCATTTGGTGGTTGCTTTTCCGTAAGTTGAAGCACCAGTCAATTGCACTCAGGTTATTGGTCCATCTTATTTGCCTTGCAATATTTTGTACGATTTGGGTATATACTTATGCCAAACTGATCAACTGCCTGCCCCATATAGTTTTTGACTATGGCACTATGATGTGGGATATTTATGTCACTGCTTTCTTTTACTGCCTGGAATTTTCGATTTTTCATGGTTATAATTTCTGGCTGCATACCAGGCGGCAGCTGATCCGCGAGCAGGAATTGAAGGAACTGGCTTACCAGAGTGAGATCAAAGCCCTGAAGGCGCAGATAGAACCGCATTTTTTATTCAATACGCTTAATTCCATCAGCGCTTCTGTTCCTCCTTCTCTGGAGAAAACAAGGATCCTGATCGCGCAACTGGCAGATACATTCCGCTATGCTTTAAAAGTAAGTGAGCGGCAATTGGTGCCGTTGGAGCAGGAACTGGAATTCATTAAGACCTGGCTTACACTGGAACTCCACCGTTTTGGTAACCGTCTGCAGGTAGAATACGTGATCGAACCCTCTGTGCTGCAAACCGAAGTGCCGCCTATGATACTACAACCACTGGTGGAAAACGCCCTGAACCACGGCATCAGTCCGCTGGTAAAAGGGGGCTCGGTCAGCATTGCCTGCCAGTTGCGTGATGGTTTTGTTCATATCATCGTTAGCGACAGTGGCATCGGTTATGAAGGTAATCTTGACGACCTGTTTGTAAAAGGGATCGGCCTGAAAAGCACGGCACAAAGAATTGAAAGATTATATAACGAGAAGCTCCAGGTAAGCCGCAACCCGCAGGGATTACGGTTTTCTTTCAAAATACCCGCAGCATAAATCAATCATCTACTCTCCCAACCATTTCTTGAACTTCGCTGCCTTCAAACGGCTGATGACGATCTCTTCGTAAGGCATGGGATTGACCTGCACTTTCAATTTTCCGCTGAACCATGCATGCACTTTTTCAATATGGGAATAGTTAAGAATAAACTGGCGGTTTACCCGGAAGAAATCCGTGTTGTTGATATCGGCTTCAATTTCATCCAGCCGTTTATCTATCAGCAGGTCTTCATTGCGGCAGGTTTTTATGTATTGCAATTTCCCTTTGGTGTAGAAATAGGCGATATCATTGGCGGATACAGAAATATATCTTGTGCCGGCCTTGGCCAGAAAACGTTCTCTTGAAACATTTTTTGTTGAGATATTGTCCAGTATACCGGCCAGTTGCCGCTGTAGGGAAGATTTCAACTGGCCATGCCATTTTTTATATTTCCGGATCGCGGCTTCCAGTGCGTCTCTCTGAAGTGGCTTGAGCAGGTAATCGACACTGTTGAATTGAAAAGCCTTTAAAGCATATTTCTGGTAGGACGTGATAAAGATCACCGGCGTTTCTGTACAGGCATTCCGGAATGTTTCAAGATGACGGTTATTACCCATTTCAATATCCATAAATACCAGATCGATATCGCCGGCACTCCGCAGATAATCTGAACCCGTTTCCACATTATCAATTACATTGACAATATGCACTTCTTCTTCCATTTCAACAAGCATATCCGTGAGGCGGCGGACAGCAACAGGTTCATCTTCTATCACCAGTACTTTCATGAGAATCGGTTTATTCGTGTAATTCGCTTTATCAAACTTAATTCTCTGCATTCACCTATCCCGCCGGTTTCCGCCGGAATGCCTTATTCTTCGACGAAAAAACAAACAGGCTTTTCCCGGTCTTAACAAAAAAAATTGCCGTTGACAACATAGGCAGTCATAACGTTGCATTCATTCTATCGGTCATTTTGCCGCCTTATACAGGCTTTCGTCGGTTTATCTTCTTTCAGGATACGCAAATCCCTATTTTAGCATCAAATAACAATCATGCCCAAAAGAGTACTGATCATAGATGATGAAGAAGCATCCAGACTTATCATCCGTCAATATCTCGAGGACCATGCAGACCTGGAAGTGGTGGGAGAATGCAATAATGGTATCGAAGCAGTAAGCGCCATAAACCGGGCGGAACCCGATCTTATTTTCCTGGATATCCAAATGCCCGGATTTAGCGGCTTCCAGGTATTACGGAATATCGTACACGTGCCACAGATCATTTTCTCTACTGCGTTTGACCGCTACGCGCTAAAGGCATTTGATTCCAATGCGATCGATTACCTGCTGAAACCTTATACCAAAGAAAGGTTCAACCAGGCTTTATCAAAACTATTGATAAAAGGTAATTCCCCTGAAAGCATACAAAATCTCACACAAGGAGCAGGCAGCAACTATTATGAAAAGATATTGCTGGAAAACGGCAGTAAGATGATCAGCATTCATATCAATGATATCGCCTACCTTGAAGCAGAGAAAGATTATACACGTGTATTCACCAGCGGAAAAACCTATCTCAGCAATTTTGGAATCGGCATGCTGGAACAAAAACTCAACCCTTCCCTCTTTATACGCATACACCGCTCACACATCGTCAACATCAACCATATTCACGAAGTGTATAAAGAGAACGGCGATACTTATCTCGTACTTAAAAATGAAGTACCCCTGAAAGTAAGCAAGAGCTATACAGAAAACATCAAAAAGATCATGTATTGAGGCGACCGCCGCCCTAAAACCATCCTTCCCGTCTTCCCGCCTTACCGGTAAAAAACTTACCGGTAAGGCGGGAAGACGGGAAGGAGTCGTTTTAGCCACAATATTCTTTTCTATTCATAATCAATTGTTTAAATTGTAATAAGTTTTCTTTAACTTCCTGTCACAAAAAAAGATTTGTTCAGAATTTTGAAACACCATTAACTTTGCTAACGGTGTTAGGTAAAACACAGAAGATATGGGAATAGTAGAAAGACGTTTACGTCAGAAAGATGAGGTCAGGTCCAGCATACTGGAAACAGCCTGGCAAATCGTAAAAGAGGAAGGTTGGCAATCCCTGTCAATACGCAAAATTGCCGACGCAATTGAATATAGTGTACCTGTGATCTATGATCACTTTGCGAATAAAGAAGCAATATTGCTGGAATTCGGTAAGCAGGGTTTTAACCTGCTCGCCAAAAAACTTCAGCAGGCAAAGGATTCCACTGATGATCCCGGTGGCCAGTTAAAAGCCATAGCAGATGCCTACTGGAATTTTGCTTTCAGGAATAAAGAGTATTACCAGTTGATGTTCGGATTGGGTATTGCCTGTTGTGAACAGGAGAAATGCCTTCCTGAACTTACTCCCTTCAGGAACCTGGTAATGGAGCCGATCAATAAACTGATCACAAGTAATAAAAACAAACAGATCAATTCCTGCTTAAAGTACCACACGTTCTGGTCAGTAATGCACGGGCTGATCTCTATAAAAATGATCAACAACAACACAGAAGTAGCTGATGAGCTGAACAAACTGGTGCTTGATGATGCTATCGATGGCTTTATCAAGAACCTCAAAGGATAACTATATTTTTTTGCCTGAAAAGTTAACGATGTTAGGAAAGATAGTAGTGTTATAACTAATTGCCCGCCAGCCTGTAATCGTTCACCGCGATCGCAGATCCATACCTTTTTATTTCATCATTTAGTAACTGGGAAGTGAGCCCGCTTCCCTTAATAACAGTGTTATGCAACAAACAGACAACAACCAAACCCGCAAACCCGCGTCATTATTGACACGGAACCTATTTCTCTTTATCTGGGGCTCAATTGTAGCAACCGTTTTATACGCTTGCAATTCTTCAGCCGGAGCCCCGGGAAGCATGCAGCAAGCACCGCCTGCCCTGCCGGTAGTAACCTTGCAGCAGGCACCTGCAACCACTTACCAGGAATTCACCGCTTCCCTTGAAGGAAGCCAGGATATAGAGATCCGCCCTCAGGTAGACGGTTACCTGGATAAGATACTTGTTGATGAAGGTGCGTATGTGAAGAAAGGACAGGCGCTATTCCAGATCAATGCACGCCCTTACCAGGAACAACTGAACACAGCACGTGCCAGCCTCGCCAACGCAAAAGCTAATCTGGCCAATGCAGAGATCAATGTATCCAAACTGACGCCGCTTGTGCAAAACAATGTGGTATCAGACGTGCAACTGAAAACGGCCAAAGCTGCTTATGACGCAGCCGCTGCACAGGTAGCACAGGCAGAAGCAATGGTGCAAACCGCCAATATCAATCTTGGTTACACCACGATACATGCCCCTGTTGAAGGATATGTAGGAAGAATTCCCTTCCGCACCGGTAGCCTTGTAGGTGTTTCCACTCCCACTGCTCTTACTGTTGTATCTGCAGTACGTGATATCTATGCGTATTTCTCTTTCAGTGAAAAAGACTTTCTCTCTTTCACCCAGCAGTTCAGCGGTAAAACCGTGGAAGAAAAGATCAAACAACTTCCTGCTGTAGAACTCGTGATGGCTGATGAAAGCATTTACCCGCTGAAAGGAAAAGTGGAAACCGTATCAGGCCAGTTCAACAACAACAGTGGCACAATCAGTTTCCGCGCTGTATTTCAAAACACCAATGGTCTTCTCCGCTCCGGCAACACCGGAAGGATCAGGATACCACATGCCATGAATGCAGCCCTGCCCATACCACAGGAATCCACCTTTGAATTACAGGATAAAGTGTTTGTGTTTACCGTGGCCGACAGCAATAAAGTAGCGAGCGTGCCACTGCAGATAACTGGTAAATCAGGCAATTATTACCTCGTGGAAAATGGTTTGAAGCCTGGTCAGAAAGTAGTGTATGCCGGCTTTGATCGCTTGCAGGATGGCGCAGTCATTCAACCGCAAGCCATATCACTCGACAGCATTATCAAAGTAAGGCCTTTGTAAACTCCAACTTAAAATCCGACCCTGCTTATCCAATTAACTCAATAGTCAATTTTCACTGATGTTTAAAAGATTTATAGAACGGCCGGTTCTATCTACCGTCGTCTCGATACTGCTCGCACTGTTGGGCATTTTATCACTGTTCACGCTGCCGGTGACCCTGTTCCCCGACATCGCCCCGCCCACAGTGCAGGTAACAGCCACCTATCCCGGTGCAAACGCAGAAGTGGTAGCAAGAGCTGTAGCCACTCCATTAGAAGAGGCCATCAACGGTGTGGAAAACATGACCTACATGACTTCCACTGCCAGCAATGATGGCACTCTTGCGATCAATGTTTTCTTTAAACTGGGAACCAATCCCGACCTGGCTGCCGTGAACGTGCAGAACAGGGTGTCGAAAGCCACCAGCCAGGTGCCTGCAGAGGTTGTGCAGGCAGGTATTTCAACACAGAAGCAACAGAACAGTATGATCATGGTGCCGTTGATCTATAGTACCGACAGCACTTATGATGAAACTTTTCTGCAGAACTATGCCAAGATCAATATCATCCCGGAAATACAACGTGTATCCGGCGTAGGTCAGGCTCAGGTGTTTGGTGCGAAGGATTATTCCATGCGCGTATGGTTAAAGCCTGATCGCCTTACTGCTTACAATCTTTCTGTTCAGGATGTATTGAAATCCATCCAGGAACAAAATATCGAAGCAGCACCAGGCCGCTTTGGTCAAAGCAGCACAGCTTCATTTGAATATGTATTGAAATACAAAGGAAAGCTTACCCGAAATGAAGAATATGAAAACATCATTCTTCATACAGCTCCTGATGGTGCTGTGATACGTTTGAAAGACGTAGCCCGTGTTGAATTTGGTTCTTTTTCCTATAGTGCCAACACGCAGATCTCAGGTCATCCCGGTATTGGCATCGCCATCTTCCAGACAGCAGGTTCCAATGCAAATGATATCCTTACTTCTGTTGACGAAGTATTGAAGAAATCATCGCTCTCATTCCCTAAAGGCGTTGAATACTTCAATATGTATAATGCCAAGGAATTCCTTGATTCTTCCGTCAGCCAGGTATTGCATACCCTGATCGAAGCGTTCATCCTTGTATTTATCGTGGTATTCATTTTCCTGCAGGATTTCCGTTCCACCCTGATACCTGCTATTGCAGTGCCGGTAGCGATCCTGGGAACTTTCTTTTTCATGCAATTGTTTGGCTTTACGATCAACCTGCTTACGCTGTTCGCTCTTGTGCTGGCTATCGGT
The DNA here is from genome assembly GCA_001898405.1 of Sphingobacteriales bacterium 44-61. Lineage (GTDB taxonomy): Bacteria > Bacteroidota > Bacteroidia > Chitinophagales > Chitinophagaceae > Terrimonas_A. Next base: position 81,435 of record MKTW01000010.1, on the reverse strand, counting down.
ATTGTGGTGGATGATGCGATCGTGGTGGTGGAAGCTGTGCACTCCAAAATGGAGCGTACCAAACTTTCGGCCAGGCAGGCGACCATACAATCCATGAGTGAGATCTCCGGTGCCATCATTTCAATCACGCTGGTGATGACTGCTGTATTCGTACCGGTTGGATTTATGCAGGGCCCTGCAGGTGTATTTTATAAACAGTTCGCCTTCACCCTTGCTATCGCGATCCTGATCTCTGCATTGAACGCGCTTACTTTAAGCCCTGCGCTCTCTGCATTGTTTTTAAAGAGCGCACATGAAGAAGAAGGGCATGATGGCACTCCTGCTAAAAAAGCAGGGTTCGGAAAACGTTTCTTCAAAGCATTCAATGCAGGATTTAATGCAACCACCAATAAATACCGGCAGGCCCTTCAATTCCTGTTCCGCCGCAAATGGATCGCCATTGGCGGGCTGGTAGTGGTTTCTGCAGCGACCGTTTTGTTGATGAAGAAGACACCGACAGGATTTATCCCAACAGAAGACCAGGGCTTTATTATCTATTCATTGAACCTGCCTCCCGGCTCTTCACTCGACAGAACAGAGAAAGTGATGCACAAGCTCGACAGCATTCTCACAACTGTTGAAGCTGTGGAAAGACGCGGTGCTGTTGCTGGTCTCAACATCGTAGCAAATGCCAACAGCTCCGCTTATGGCGTAGGCTTCATCAGGATGAAACCACAGGAGAAGAGGGGGCCGGTAAAAAGTATCGATGGGGTGATGGCGCAGCTCAATGAAAAATTTGCAGCAATAAAAGATGCAAGCGTGTTCCTTTTTGTATTCCCTACGGTGCAGGGCTTTGGTAACACCAGCGGTTTTGAGTTCATTATGCAGGACCGTACCGGTGGGCCGCTCGACAGGATGGCTAATACTGCCTATGGCTTTATTGGAGAACTGATGAAAAGAAAAGAGATCGCGTATGCCTTCACTACATTCAATACAGGTAACCCGCAATACATGCTTGATATCAATGAAGAAAAAGCCAAGCAACTGGGTGTTTCTGTAAATGAGCTCATGCAAACATTGCAGGTGTATTATGGCAGCAGCTTCGCTTCCGACTTCAACCGCTTTGGTAAGTTCTACCGTGTGATCGTACAGGCAGATGTTCCTTACCGTGCAGAAGAATCTTCGCTGAACAGTGTGTTTGTGAAGAATGATAAGGGTGAAATGGTGCCGGCCAATGCGGTGGTTTCATTGAAGCGTGTATACGGTCCTGAAACAGTGACCCGGAATAACCTCTTCAATGCTGTAACCATCAATGGTATGCCCAAGCCTGGTTTCAGTTCCGGCGATGCTATCAAAGCGATCCAGGAAGTGGCAGCCAGCTATCTTCCAAGGGGATTCTCGTATGAATGGTCTGGTATGACCCGTGAAGAAACAGGGGCCAGCACAGAAACCAGCGTTATATTCCTGCTCAGCCTGGTGTTTGTATACTTCCTGCTGGCAGCGCAATATGAAAGTTATATCCTTCCTCTGGCAGTGATCCTTTCTGTACCTACAGGCATATTCGGAGTATTTGCCTTTATCAACCTCACAGGTATTGATAACAATATTTATGTGCAGGTAGGCCTGATTATGCTGGTAGGTTTATTGGCGAAGAACGCGATCCTGATCATTGAATACGCAGTGCAGCGGCGAAGAGCAGGTAAATCGCTGACAGCTTCAGCTATTGAAGCAGCCAAACTCAGGCTCCGTCCTATCCTGATGACATCCTTTGCATTCATCGTAGGTCTGTTGCCCCTGACCTGGGCAAGTGGTGGTTCCGCATTAGGCAACCGCTCCATTGGTACAGGTGCTTTGGGGGGAATGCTGACAGGTGTGATATTGGGATTGTTTATTATCCCGGTACTATTCATCATCTTCCAGGCACTTCATGAAAAAGTTAATAAAACGAAACCAGTTACTGTCGTTAATCCGGCATTGACATAATAAAAGAATATTAAATAGACGTAGAGATGAAAACGATGATGACTTTTCTTAATTACATTCTTTCATTTTTCCGGAAATCATCCGGTAGAAGAACGAATGATACTCAAAAGGGAATTGCCCTGGCAGATTAAGCACAATGATAAAATATAAGAGATGAAAACATTAATAAAGCATTCATTTACCATAGCAGCAATATCCATCCTGTTGCTGAGTTGCAGGGTAGGAAAAAACTACCAGCGGCCGGAACTGGTAATGCCTGCCCAATTTGCAGACACCACTACCAGTTTTGCAGACACGAGCAGCATTGCGGATATACCCTGGACCGAGTTCTTTTCTGATACAACCCTCAAAGGTTTGATCAGTAAAGGCATTCAATACAACCAGGACCTTCTTATAGCTGTAAAAAGACTGGAGATCGCACAAAGGCAGGCGAGGCAGGCAAAACTTTTGCAACTGCCTGACGTGAACCTGCAAGTGACCGGTCAATACAGCAGGCCCTCAGATAACAGCCTTAATGGCTTGAGTACACAAAGCTTCCTGAAAAAGAGCCATGTGGAAAATTACAATGCTGCTGTAAGCCTTTCATGGGAAGCAGATATCTGGGGAAAGATAAAAGGCCGCAAGGAAATTGCCCTGACACAATATTTGCAAACCACCGAAGCATTGAAAGCAGTACAGACACAGCTTGTATCAGAAATCGCACAAGGCTTTTTCAACCTGCTGATGCTCGACAAGCAATTGGAAATTGCCAAACAAAACCTTGCGCTGAACGACAGCTTCCTGACCGCAACAAAACTGTTGAAGGATGCCGGCAATGTTACAGGATTGGCCGTGCAACAGGCAGAATCGCAAAAGCAGGCGACCGCCCTGCTGATCCCCTCGCTTGAACAGGACATTGCCCTACAGGAAAATGCACTGCAAATGCTGACAGGTCAATTACCTGGTAAACTAGCCCGCCAAACATCACTTACAGCACTTACCCTGCGCGACAATCTTAACACAGGATTGCCGGTGAGCATGGTAAGCCGCCGGCCTGATGTGCGTTCCGATGAACTGGCATTGGTTATTGCCAATACAAGAGTAGGTATTGCACAGGCAGAAATGTACCCTTCACTGAACATTACAGCCAGCGGAGGCCTGGAATCTTTCAAAGCCAGCAACTGGTTCAATATACCAGGCTCACTTTTCGGGCTGGCTGCCGGTTCCATTTTGCAACCTGTATTCCGCAAAGGCGCATTAAAAACGCAGTTTGAAGTATCAAAATTGGAAAGGGAGCAGGCCGTTATTAAATTCAGGCAAACCGTTTTACAGGCAAGCACAGAAGTAGCTAATGCGTTGGTGCAAACAAATAAACTGAAAGAACAACAGATAATTGCGGCTTCACAAACAGACACACTGAAAAAAGCTGTGGCAAATGCGCAACTGCTTTTCAGAAGCGACCTGGCCAATTATCTCGAAGTAATAACAGCACAGGGAAATGCATTGCAAGCAGAATTGAATCTCGCACAGATACAGCGAAGCCGTTTAAATGCCATGGTAGAGCTATACCGGGCATTAGGCGGTGGATGGAAATAGATCGGGTGATTATTTTTTGTTGCAAAAGACCTGCCTCCGGGCGGGTCTTTTTATTCATGCCATTCTCATTCGCATCACATTATTCGCATTCGCACCATTCGTGCCAGCCATTTCCCTTATTCATATAATTAGCACCATTCGAATCATTCGTGTAAAAAGGGAGGGGGGAATAGAAATTCCCCCCGATATACAGTATTACCACACACACTGTATGAGATTCTTTATATTGATTTGCTTTTATCAAAAAGTGGAGGAAGTAGAGACTTCCTCCTTTCACCAAAAACTAAACGCTTAAGAGAATTACTCTTCTATCAGATATCCTGGTGGATATGTCAGAGTTATTACTTAATGATTTTATAACACAATAGTACCTCCTTATACGCTCCCTTTTCAGGGAAAGTATATGAATTGCATTTTTTGGCAGTTGAAGTGCAGAAACTGCGGATTAAGACAATTGGAGTTATAAGGAGGTTCAGCCTAGCGTAGCAGTGAGTAAACGATACCCATTTCCAACCCTCTTAGTTCAGCCAACCCTCTCAGCCTTCCGATCGCAGAATAACCGGGGTTGGTTTTCTTCTTAAGATCATCCAGCATCTGGTGGCCATGATCAGGCCTCATGGGAAGAGATATTTTTCTTACCTGCATTATTTCCACCAGCGATTTCACTACATCATACATGCCTGCATCGCCTTCCAGGTGATTGTCTTCATAAAAATCACCGGCAGCATTACGACGCGTACTGCGGAGATGTACAAAATGGATGCGGCCTGCAAATTGTTTTACCATCGCAGGCAGATCGTTATCAGCCCTTACACCGAAGCTTCCGGTGCAAAAGCAAAGGCCATTGGCTGTTGAAGGAACAGCTTCGATCAGTGCGGTTATATCATTGGCTGTACTTACCACGCGTGGAAGTCCCAGTATGGGATAAGGAGGATCGTCAGGATGAATAGCCAGTACAACGCCGCATTCCTCAGCCACAGGAACGATCTGCTGAAGGAAATAGATCAGGTTGCTGCGCAGCCTGGCAGCATCAATCCCTTTATAAGTATCCAGTACGCCGGCAAACTGTTCAATAGTGAAGCTTTCTTCACTGCCAGGTAAACCAGCAATAATATTTCTTACCAGCGTTTGCTTCTCTTCTTCGCTCATGCTGTCCAGGCGTTGCATGGCTATAGCAAGTTGTTCAGCGCTGTGTTCCGTTAAAGCTCCTTTCCTTTTTAACAGGTATGCATCAAACGCCACGAAAGCTGCTTTTTCAAAACGAAGCGCTTTGCTTCCATCTTCTACGGTGTAAGCAAGATCGGTCCTGGTCCAATCCAGTACCGGCATAAAATTATAGGTGATCACTTCAATACCGCAAGCGGCAACATTGCGGATACTTTGCTTGTAATTTTCAATGTATTGAAGATAATCGCCTGATTGTGTTTTGATATTTTCATGAACGGGTATGCTTTCAATCACTTTCCACTCAAGCCCTGCCTTGTTTATTTCATTTACCCTTTTTTGAATTTCTGCAACTTCCCATACAGTGCCATTGGGAATATGATGAAGGGCTGTTACCACACCGCTGCAACCAGCCTGGCGGATATCAGCTAAGCTAACAGGGTCTTTCGGGCCAAACCAACGCATGGTTTGCGTCATTCTATAAGTCATCGTCTTTGTTTATTAATTGCGTACCGGCTAAAATTCAAAAGTAAAAATTAAACATCCAAAAAGGTAAAACTCTTACGGAAACGTTTCCGTAAGGCCTCACCCGAACCCCTGCAACACAATGACGTTCTTAAGTACCCCTTTATTTTATTTCCTTTTCAAACCAGAAAGCTGTACCTTCAGGTAGCTTTCCGGAAGCATCCCGTCCACGGAAATAGGCTCAGCCTACCGGTGTGGTTTTGAAACACATACTAATTAACTTAACTTCTTGCCTTAATGTGGACGCGGCATATCTTAAAGAAGAAAAGTTATGTCAACAGTCTCACGCGGCCTGCCCGCCAATCCCCATCTTGACGTTCCGAAAAAGCAATCCCGTGAATTGCTAAAACTATGCAAGGAATCTTCAATTGATGCGCTGAATCGTATCCGCCAACGGCACCCAAAATTTCGTCACACAGAAAATGGGCCACTTGTGAAAATTGTAAAGCTTAGTGACACACAACTTGTCATTGCGCGTGAGTATGGATTTTCTTCCTGGACGCAATTGAAGGAACGAATCACCGGCAACACCGCTGCGCAGCTAATTGACAAGGCAATCCGTGCGAACGATGCGACAGCAGTAACACAATTGCTCGTGGCTTACCCTAATTTACTGCACGTCCCTGTTATTAGTGGAAACTGGGGCCCACCAATGAGTCATGCTGCTAATCTCAACCGATTGGAGATGGTGAAGATCATCGCGGCACTCGGCGCCAAAGATTTTCAACATGCATTTGGCCGAGCACTATTACATGGCGATATCGAAATTGCCAAATGGCTGCTAGAACAAGGAGCTTCGTTTCAGCCAGGAATTATTATGGGCTCCTGCGAAACACTGAATTTGAACGGCTTTGCATTCCTGGATGACGAAGGTGCTCCCTTTACTGATGGAGAGGGTAACAGCCAGGCGCCATTTGCGATGATATTAGAGACTTATAGCAGGCACCCGAAAGGCAAACACGAGATCCTAAAGCGGTTCAGAGCAAGAGGATATGAATGGCCTGATACAGCAATGATGGCTTTTCATTGCGGCGATCTCGAATTGCTCAAAAGGCATTTTCAAACAGATTCAGATCTGCTGCATAAGCGATTTAGTTACCGGGAAATTTATCCGCCCGCATTAGGTTGTGCAGACGATGGCCGATCAGGCCTTCATGGTACGCCCATCGATGGCACTACCCTGCTGCACCTTGCAATTGATTTTGACGAACGTGAAATTTTTGATTGGCTGATTCAACAAGGTGCAGATGTAAACGCTTCTGCTGTAATCGACAAAGAAGGCTTTGGCGGACATACGCCGCTTTTCAATGCGATCGTCAGCGATGCGTATGTGAACGGCTTGCAACGTGATGCTTATATGGGTCGTAGGCTGTTAGAATTGGGAGCAGACATTAACGTGCAGGTCAATCTGCGAAAATTCCTGGATTGGCGCGACGAGCCAGGCTGGCATATAAAGCACCACATTACACCGCTGGAATGGGCTGCAGATTTTCCCGAACGAGGTTGGGTAAACAAAGAGATAGTAGCTATGATTGAAAGCAGAAGTTTCCAAGCATCCTGAGCAGAATCGAAAGTAGTTGTGAAGTATTTGCGGAATCAAATAATTTAAATAGAAATACAGTCGGTTGCTAAGAAAATAAATTGGATAACAAATCTCAGTATAAAATTAGAGGCACTGAAATTCAGTGCCTCTAATTAGTTGCAGACCGGACGGAGCTCGCCCCCCGACCTCTAGTTAATAAAAAAGCTTTGCTTCAACCGTATATCCTCCGATGAGCTGCCAACCCTCACTTCAAACTCTCCCGGCTCCACTGTCCAGTTCATATCCTTATCCAGTATTGCCAGATCATCCGGCTGCAAAAGGAATTTAACCGTCTTCTTTTCACCCGGCTGTAAACTGATCCTTTCGAATCCTCTCAGTTGCGTTTCATACGTGATCACACTGCTGATCCTGTCTTTTACATACAATTGCACCACTTCATCTCCTTTGCGGCTGCCATTATTGGTCACATCCACAGTCACTTCAATATTACCCTGTGAGTTTTGCCTGTTGGGCGTTACAACCAGGTTGCTATAAGCAAAGCTGGTATAACTAAGCCCATACCCAAAAGGATACAAAGAGCCGTTTGCACTTGTATAGCCTGCACCATTCCTTCCTTTAGCAGGCTGATCAGCCTGGGAACCAGGTTTGAAAGGAAAATTGAATTCTATCTGGCCGATTGATTTTGGATAGGTCATCGAAAGTTTGCCTCCGGGATTATAATCCCCGAATAATGTTTCTGCCACTGCTGATCCTGCAGAAGGACCGGGAAAACCTGCCAGCAAAATACCTGGTACATATTTATTCGCCCAGTTAATGGTCAGCGGCTGCCCGGTAACCAATACCAGCACTACCGGTTTGCCGGTCGCATACAATGCCTGCAGCAATTGTTCCTGCCTGCCAGGCAGATCGAGTGAAGTGCGTGAAAGCCCCTCTCCTACAGTTTTTTCATCTTCACCAAGCACAGCGATGATAATATCAGATCTTTTTGCTTTCGCTACCGCTTTGTCAATACTGCTTTGTTCTTCTTTAGTAAGCGGCGCATAAATGATCTCCGTTTCCGGCCATCCTTCATTGGTTATTTCACATCCTTTTTCATACACTACATTGGCCCGATTACCGAGCAGGTCTTTAATACCTTTGTAAACAGTTGTTACAGGATTATTGGAAGGACCATAACGGCTGATCGTGTATTTCGTTGCATCAGCCAGTGGGCCTGTTACCAGGACATTCTTATACCCCGTTTTGCTGAGTGGCAAAATATTATCTTTATTCTTAAGCAATACCATCGATTGCCGGTTTATCTCCTGCGAGAACGCTTCATCTGTAGCTGTGTGTACGAGTTTATCCGATTGTTTTGGATCAGCTACATAAGGCTGATCAAATAAGCCAACCAGGAATTTCACCCGCAGCACATCCCTTACCCGTGCGTCAACTGTATTAATGGAAAGTTTTCCTTCTTTTACCAGTTCACGGATATTATTGATATAGGCATCTGGTGGATCAAAGTTTGTCCATACATTCAACCCCGCTTCAACAGCCTGCCGGGTAGCTTCTTTAAAATCTGCAGCTACGTGATGCTTTTCAAAAATATACTCCACTGCCCGGCTGTCAGATACTACATATCCATTAAATCCATATTGCTCACGCAATAATTCGGTAAGAAAATAATGACTGCCCGTAACAGGTACGCCGTCCCAGTCGTTATAGCTGCTCATCACACCAAGCGGATGAGCCTCTTTTATCACACGCTTGAATGGGTAGAGATATAATTGATGCATTTCCCTCGGTGCAACATGCGGGTCTGTTCTGGCTTCACCATCACGCCCGCCTTTGGGTACGCTATACACGGCAAAGTGTTTGATAGTGGCAGCCACGCCCTGGCTTTGAATCCCAAGTGTCATCTGCTTACCAAGCTCAGCGATCAGGAAAGGATCTTCTCCATAGCATTCCACTGTTCTTCCCCAGCGTTGGTCACGGGCCGGGTCAAGGATAGGCGCATAAATATTGGTATAGCCCAGTGCTTTTGCTTCGCGGCCGACGATCTCACCTGCCTGTCTCACCAATTGCTTATTCCAGGTTGCCCCAATGGATATGGGAGCAGGAAGTGAAGTTGCCCTGTCATGCGTAAGACCATGTATCCCCTCATTGGTAAAATCGACAGGAATGCCCAATCGTGTTTGCTCAACAAACCATTTCTGTACAGTATTGATCGCATCAGCATGCTTGCTGAAAGGATAGGAATACTGCGATTGTGCTTCAGGTTTGAAAGGAAGGCTATTGAGATGTTCGTCAATATTAGCGATACCATCTTTCCAGATACTGTTTTTCCATTGCGCAGTAGGTAATTCATCTTTCAGCACACGGCCATAACCATACAGGGTAGCCATCTGGCAGGTCTTTTCTTCCAGGTTCATCTGCGACAGCAGGTCTTCAACACGTTTATCAACAGGCTGAGCGGGATCCTCAAAAATATCTTTACGCCCGTTCTTATTAAAATCAATCCAGCCTTTTTTGTAAATAGTGGAAGGCTGTGCAAAGGCAGTCATTGCACTGACGCAGGCAACTGCTGTAAGTAGTTGTTTCATCCGTATATCTTTCATTTTATCAGGTGGGTTAAAAATCCGCCCGTTCCATTTTTGGCGTAAGCCGGTGTATCAGTAGCCAGGCAATCAAAAAAGAAAGCCCGCAGAATATGAAAAGGATATTATAGCCAGCTGTAAGATTATTTATTCCTTTATAGTAATCCAGTATTGCTCCTACGCCCAGGGGGAACAACACACCCCCTACTGCACCGGCCATGCCACCAATACCAATTACAGAGCTCACTGCTTTGGACGGCAGCATATCCGATACGATCGTAAAAATATTGGCGCTCCAGGCTGCATTGCCTGCAATAGCCAGGCAAAGCAATCCCACTACTACCCACATATTATCCGTATATCTTGTTGCGATGATCGGCAATACCATTAATGCTGATACCAGCAAAGCCATCTTTCTCGCTTTATATACCAGCCATCCTTTCTTGATCAGCTTTGAGGAAAGATATCCTCCACCGATAGCACCAACCGTTGCCGCAGTGTAAATAATAATAAGCGGTGGTGAAGGTTTCTTTAAGTCGAGGTGAAAAGTGCTGGAAAAATAAGAAGGCAACCAGTACATAAAAAAATACCAGATAGGATCAGTAAAGAATTTACCAATGATAAAAGCCCAGGTTTGCTTTAAGCCAAATAGTTTAACCCATTTGATGTTCTCTCCTTTTTCAGTCTGCTCTTCGTTATCACTTTTAATATAATCCAGTTCTGCTTCAGACAGCCGTCTTTGCTTTTCAGGCACTTCATAAAAAATGCGCCAGGCGATCAACCATAAAAAACCAATGGCACCGGTGATAAGAAAAGCAGCCTGCCATCCATAGAACCCAAGTATCCAGGGAATGATCACAGGAGCCAGTACGGCACCGATATTGGAGCCGGAATCAAAAAAACCTGTAGCCAATGCTCTTTCTTTCTTGGGAAACCACGACACAACTGTTTTTACAGCCGAAGGGAAATTACCTGATTCACCTAATCCCAGTAAGGCCCTCACGGCACCAAAACCAAAAGTTGTTTTCACCAATGCATGCAGCATGGCTGCAATACTCCAGATAGTGATTGAAATGGTGTAGCCAAGTTTACTGCCGATCTTATCGATAATGCGTCCGAACACTAAAAGCCCAAATGCATATGCGGCTGTAAATGCTGCAACGATATAACTGTAATCAGATTCAGTCCAGTGGAATTTCTCCTCCAGCACAGGCTTCAGGTATCCCATTACCTGCCGGTCGAGGTAATTGATGGTAGTGGCAAAGAACAAAAGGCCGCAAACTACCCAACGGTAATTACCTCGTTTGCCCTGCCCTGTTGTATTGTTATTAGTTGACATGATGGCTATTTATCTTTTTTTCCCAATATGCTATAATAAATAAGAAACAGGTAAGAGGGGATCAGTATCCAGTAAGCATACTGGTTATTGGATGCTTTTGCAAGCCAGCCATACACCAGGGGCAGCAATGCTCCGCCTGCAATACCCATGATCAGTACAGCCGAACCCTTTGCCAGTTTTTCGCCCTGCAAACCTTTCAAAGCCTGTGGCCATATTGCAGCCCATAACATGGCATTCGCTAATCCAAGCAATGCCACACAAACAACAGAAGCCATGCCTGGCAACAAGAGGATCAGTACAGAAACAACCAAACCAAGGCAGGAGGAAATATAAAATGCCTGTTGCTGTGAAATGATCCTGGGTATAAGTGTAATACCGGTAAGATAACCGATCATCATACAGGTGAGTGTATAGGACGCAAGTGTTTTTGCCGTATCCAGTCCCATACCATGATAAGATCCATAATTACCAATGGTATCACCTGCCAATACTTCCACACCCACTGCAAAAAATATAGCAGTGAACCCCAATAAAAAATTATTGCTTCTGGTGGCAGTTGGTTTACTGCCGGTTTCCCCCACAGGTATTTCCGGTTTTATTTCCGGTAAATGGGCATAACGGATAAGAACTGCAATGATCAGCCATATAGCAGCCAGCACACAATAGGGAACGATCACATCCTGCGCCAGTTCATCCAGTCTTGCCAGCTTTTGCGCACCGCTCATCTGTGCAAGCTCAGCAGTTAATGCGTCCGAGTTTTTCAGGATAATGCTTCCCATGATCAGCGGTGCCAGTATCCCTGCTGTCTTATTGCAGATCCCCATGATGCTGATGCGGCGGGCAGCAGTTTCCTGCGGGCCCAATAAGGTGATATAAGGATTAACAGCAGTTTGCAAAAGTGTAAGTCCTCCCCCTGTTATAAATAAACCAACCAGGAAGAGAAGATATGACCTGGTCAATGCAGCCGGCACAAACATGAGACAGCCTGCAGCCATCACACAAAGGCCAACACTCATTCCTTTCACCATGCCGGTGCGTTGCAATAACTGACCGGCAGGTAAAGCCATTACTGTATAAGAAATATAGAACGCGAATGTTACAAGATAAGCCTGCCATTCTTCCAGTTCACAGGCGATCCGCAGGTAGGGGATCAATGTGGCATTGATCCAACTTACAAAGCCGAAGATGAAAAAGAACGACCCGATGATCAGGATATTCTTCGTGTATTGATTGGATACGGACGGCTCCAGGTTTGCGCTAGCGGATACAGGCATAATACAGTTTATTTATTTTCCATTGCAGCGTGAACACTTCCATATTTCAACAACCGTGTTTTAGCCTCTTCATAATCGCTGATACCCGTTTTCTCCATCAGCATGCGTGTTCCACGGTCGATCAGTTTTTCATTGCTGATCTGCATATGCACCATGCGGTTGTCATGCACCTTGCCAAGGCGGATCATGACGGTAGTAGAGATCATGTTCAGTACCATTTTTTGGGCAGTACCGCTTTTCATCCGCGTGCTGCCGGTAATGAATTCAGGGCCTACGACCACTTCCACCGGGTAATCGGCATGTTCCGCAACAGGCGAACCTGGATTGCAAACGATACATCCCGTGGCAATGCCGTTCTTCCTGCATTCCCGTAAGGCACCTACCACATAAGGAGTGGTGCCGCTGGCAGCAATACCGATCACAAAATCTTTATCAGTCACTTTATAATCCTGCAGATCCTTCCAGCCGGTTTCATAACTGTCTTCTGCGTCTTCAATTCCGAAACGGAGAGCAGCATCTCCTCCTGCCATCAGGCCATTCACCATGCCTGCATCCACTCCATAAGTGGGCGGGCATTCACTTGCATCCAGCACGCCTAATCTTCCACTGGTGCCTGCCCCCATATAAAACAGGCGGCCGCCTGAAGCCAGCAGGGGTGCGGCTGCGTTTATCAATGCTTCAATGCGTGGCAATACCTTTTGTACGGCTAAAGCCACTTTCTGGTCTTCTTCATTGATATGTTGCAATACTTCAGCTGTAGACATTTTTTCAATATGCCTGTAGGTCGAAGGTGATTCTGTGATCTTGCGTCCCGGGTTCTGCTCTTCCATAATTTTTTAAGCTTTTCTATACCTGCTTTTCAGTAAATCGTTCATATATGCATTCACTTCCCATTGGTCAACTACCGGTTGCCTGGTATAAGGCAGTTGCGGCATATAAGGATAAGGGCCGAATTCTGCTGTGAATGTCAGGAAGGGTTGGCCTGCCTGCTTATTGGCGCTGTACACTTTGTCCCAGCACCGGAGGTGCATGTCCAGGGCTTCCTGCCATTCGGGTGCACGTGGATCATTTACCTGCGCACCCTGCGTATGCCCCACGCGTGCATGAAAATGGCGCGTACGGGAAATGGCCAGATCTACTGCATCCTGCTGATCATGCAGGAGGGTTTCTGCCACAGCTACCCAATGTGAAATATCGAGTGTCAACAGCAGTTCCGGCAATTGCCTTAAATATTCTGCTGTTATGTGTGCAGCAAAACTGAATTTGCCGCGGTGTGTTTCATGATACACCGGTATGCCTGTTGAAACGGATGTTTTTGCCGCTTCAGCGATCAGTGCCGCATTCTGTTCCAGCGTATAATAATCTTTACCGGTTTGAGAATTGATCAGCAGCGGTTTTGCTGCCGCCATAATTTCCAATCGCTTTTTATACGCTTCCAGGTGTTGTTCAAAATCCGGTTCCACTGTTTCCCAATGCTGGGCAACAAGCTTTAATCCATATTTGGCCAACGTATTTAATACAATGTCTTTTTCTTTTTTGACTGCGGGCACATCTGTTTCCACTCCATCATACCCGCTTTCTTTTACCCGTTTGGCAAATTCATCCCAGGAAAGATGAGTTTGTCCCCAGCGCGGGCAAAAGGAAAAAATTTCTAAATACATTCAAATAGTCTTTTATCTGATCAATGTTGAAAGAGAGTCAAAATACAAAATCTATTTGAAAGACACTTTCTCGGCAGCAGGATCAAACAATAAGGGATAGAATTGTCCTTCCATCTTCTGCCCTTTAGGAATGCCCGGCGTAGTAGGCAATAATTCATCGTCTGAATTGGACAATGTTCCATCTGCAAATACATTCAGTACAAAAGCGCGACGGGACCTTTCTGATTTATTGGCGTAAGACCCATGCACCATCAGTGGATGATGAAAACTGGCATGCCCTTTTTTCAATTCAATCGGGATTGGCTTAAAAGATGCTTTTTGTTCTTCTGTTAAGTAATCTTTCAATCCCTCCATATCCCCTGCCAGTTCAGGTTTATCCAGCAAACCCCAATGCTGACTGTACGGTACATAATACAGGCATCCGTTTTCGGTAGTAGCATCATCCAGCCCAACCCAGCAGGTAAGATGCTGTAGCGGGGCAGTACGTGTCCAGTACGAATAGTCCTGATGCCAGGCCACTACGCCTCCATGCAGTGCAGGCTTACAGAAAAGCTGATCATGCCAGAAGCGAACGGCTTTATTGCCCAGCAACTGGCTTGCAGCCATTACAAAAGCGGGGTTCCATAATATATCATGAAAACCATTCGTGATACGCCAGGCTCCCAGTGCATGGAAAAGTACCGTGTTCACATCAGCTGATTCATTGGAAGCAAACTGGTAAAAAAGTGAATTGCCCGGGTGATCAGGGTCAACGATCTGTGCCAGCTCCGTATTCAGCTTATCAATCTGCCACTCATCGAGCAACTTGATATTGCTGACATAACCATATTCATTATAAAAATCCACCTGCTCTTTGGAAAGACGGTACTGCTCCCATTCTGCTGCAGAACCAGGCCAGCGGAATAGATCTGACACCAGTTCATGGAATTTTGATAAATCACTCACTGTTGCTACCGGCATAATTATAATTTTTCAGATTAATAATTGAGGGTCGACAATTGCTTTGCTTCTTCTATTATTTTAGCAGCGCTTTCTTTTTCCAGAAAAAGATATGCGCCTGCATGTTTTCTTAGTATGGTGGAAGGATATTGCTCGGTCACTTCGCTTTTCAACGTGTGATAAACAGCCTGTGCTTTAGCGGCACCGGGCACCATGCAAAAGATCTGATCGGCTTCTAAAAGCGCCGGGATCGTAAGGGTGAATGCATATACAGGCACCTGGCTTATATGATCAAAACATCCTTCATTTACCTGCTGTTGCTTGCAGGCTTCATCGAGGTCCACTACCTTAACCAGCCTGGGGTCATTAAACTCAGCAACGTGCGGGTCATTGAATGCAAGATGCGTGTTCTCACCGATGCCCATGCAGGTAATATCTACCGGGTGCTCACGCAGCAGTGCTGCATATCTTTCACATTCAGCCTGGTGGTCAGTGGCCTGGCCATTCAGGTAAAACACCTGGCGGAAAGGCACTTTATCGAATAATCTTTTTTTCAGGAAGATACCAAAGAGCTGTGGATCATTTTCCGGCAGGCCGGTGTATTCATCCATATGAAAAGCCTGTACACGTTGCCAGTCAATATCCTGTTTGATAAATGATTCAAGGAACTCGTTCTGTGAGGCGGCAGCAGCAAAAATGATGTTTACCGTCTCTTTTCGTTTTAGCAGGAGGTTGATGCTGTCTGCTGCCATCTTTGCTGCATCTTCCCCCATGGCGGCCCTGTTTTCATAAATACGTACTCTCAGCTGGTCGGCTACAAAATCTGTCATTGGGTTTATATTTTATACTGAATATTTTCATGAATAAGTGTAGGAACAGGCGGAAAAGCTGATTGATCACTCTTCCGCCTGTTAAGGTTTTTAGAGTCTGAATTTCACACCAGCACGTCCCCAGAAGGAATAGAATTGTTTTTGATACATCCGGTCTTCCTGACCGAAATAAACTCTCTGCGGAGCATTAGTCAGGTTTTGGGCTTCAGCATAAACAGTAAATCTTTTATTGATCCGGTAAGATGCGTTTGCATCGATCTGCACACGTCCTGCCTGAATGATATCCTGCTCTTCATCCGCACCAAGTGTAGCAATATAAGAACCATTATAGTTCAGGTTACCCTGTACAGTCAAGCCTTTCCAGCCATAAGACAAAGAAGCGTTTGCTGTATGTGTAGCCTGACCTGGCAGACGAAGATCTTTACGCAGTTGCGCGTCTGCACTGGAATGAGAATACGTATAGTTAGCCAGCACAGAGAATCCTTTCAGGAAACCAGGAAGGAAGGTCAGGTTCGCTTGTGCATTCAGTTCTACGCCGAATACGTTAGCAGCATCACCATTCAGGATCTGGCGATATCTCCAGTCTGTGTATTGATCTGCTCCTGGAAATTCGTTGCCTGTTAAACGTGTTTCACTGGCATACTGGAATTTGTCGATCTTCTTGTAGAAAACGCCAGCAGATAAGATACCGAGATTAGAAAGATATTTTTCTGCCATCAGGTCAAAATTCGTAGCAAACGCAGGCTTCAACTCAGGATTACCCTCTGAGATGATCTCATTTAATATGGTGATGGTGCGTCCTGGCACGAGATCAACAAAGTTTGGCCTTGAATAACCGAAAGTAACGGCACCACGGATCAATGTTGATTTGTTGATATCATATTTCGCCTGCAGGTTGGGAAGGAATTTGACATAACTTGTCTTCTTTTGAGTAGGTGTAGTTGACTCCCATAGTTCGTCGGCACCAATCGTGATGATATTACCCTTGTAATCAACATCTGTGTGCTCCACTCTTAAGCCGGCAATCAGCATCCAGCGATTGAACTGGATACGGTTCATGATATAACCGGACGCAACAGTTTCGACCGCATCGTAGTAATAAGCGTCGATGGTACCGCGTGTTGTTTCTTCCTGCTTTGTAAAATAAGCGGGATCATTTTGATATTGATTAAAGAAATTGATGGTTTTATCTTTATCTGCACCAAGACCGAAATTAGTAGCTCCATCAAGCAGGTCAGCCGACACTTCCGGGTTTCCCATAAAGTTGGTCAGGTTTCCTGTCGCACTTACACCGGTATATGTACTTACAAGCGCAGTTTCCGGACGCCATCTTGAGTTGTGCATTCTCTTTAATTTACCACCCATTTTAAAAGTGGCAGAGTTATTACCCAACTTATAGTCGTAAGTAGCATTGATCTTACCCACGAAATTTCTACCCTCTGTATTCCAGTTGTCCCTTTCTACCGTATTATATTTAAAAAGAGAAGCATTGTTTTTCCAGTCGGTTCCAGTGGCCATCAGATAGTCTGTAGAAATATCAGTGATCTGCAATGGAATGTCGCCGGTGATATAATTGTATGTTCCTGCAATGGTTTCATACTGTGAGTTGCTGAAAAATGCTCCCATATCCAGTTTTACACGCTTGATCCGGGTTTCAAATTGCAGGTTCAGATTTACATTTTTGTTGTCTTCGTTAGCAGAACGGATCTCATTGTAAGAACGTCCCCTGGTTGTTGTATAAACGCCTTCTGCATTCTGTGTGGTCCGGGATGACTGCATTCTTGTGCGTTTACGATACCGGGTGAGCTCATTATCATGATCGCTATACATGACGTTGGCCACGAAGCTGGTCACAGGACTTAAACTAATATCCATCGTACCTGAAAGACCTTTACGCGTACGTTGATTCTCTACATATAAATAACGTACATCAGTTGGGAAGTAGATTGGTCCTTTCCCATAATCTTTTTGTTCCCATACCTGGGCACGAACTTCATCATATCCATTGGTGGTACGGTAGTAACTCGCATTAGCCATCAGACCTAACACACCATTCGGGTTTTTGGCAGTTGCAAAAAAACGTTTGCCGACAGAAAGGTTACCGATGCCATTTGCTTTACTGCGGAGATCATTGTAACCAAGGCCGGCGTCCAGCGTCAGTCTTGTTTTCAGTGAAGTGGCAGTAGGCGATTTCATATTGATCTGCCCTGCGATCGCATCGCCATCCAGATCAGGCGTCAGCGTTTTGATCACTTCCATTGAAGCAAGTACGCTGGTCGGGATCACATCCAATTGAGCATTGCGGTTACCTTCTTCTGATGAGCCCATGATCTGCTCACCATTCACATTGATATTGGTAAAATTACCTGGCGTACCACGCAGTTGAATAGTAGCACCTTCACCACTGCTGTTGCGGCCAATGGTCACACCTGGCAGGCGTTGCATGGATTCTGCAACGTTGAGATCTGGATAGCGGCCCATCAGATCAGCAGAGATCACTTGTTTGATGTTGTCGGCATTGCGTTGCTGGTTCAAAGCTTTTTGCTGGCCTTCCCGCACGCTTGACACGGTTACACCTGAAAGGCTGACAGTGTTGGGTGTAAGTTTAATTTCACTGTTGACAGTCTGACCGGCTCTGACCTCAATATCCTGTTCAAAAGATTTAAAGCCCATGTAATTGATCACAAGCGTATACCTTCCCTGTTTTACTCCCAGGAATTCGTAAACCCCTGCGAGATTGGTGGTAGTTCCTCTTGTGCTTCCTTTTATCATAACAGAAGCGCCGGGCAATGCGCCCCCATCTAAATCCGTTACCTGTCCTTTAATATCTCCGCTCGTTGACTGAGCTGAAATACCTGAAAAGAAGAACAGGAATGCCAGTGTAATCACCGGCATCAGCAGTTGGTGGATCTTTTGTTTCATTTTGCAGATATTTTTTAATAAAAAAATAGTTCTCATTTTAAGCAATCGTTTATGTGTTTATTTGAATTTAAAATTTCGGTAATCCACCAGGAAACGCAAGGCAAAGCTGGTTCCGATGTCGCGGTTGGTCAGCCATATTTTTCCTTTCTTAGAACGGGTACGTGTTTCCAGTACTGCGCCGCGCAGGTTCGGATCAGGATGATCTTCGGCATAGCGGTTCTTTATTATCCATGTAGCAGATTTTTCGATATTGGGGTCAAACTCCTTGAATCCTTCTTTAGACAATTCGATCCATACGATACCGGCCAATGCCACTGCAGATCCTGTTGAAGAACCTTTATCCGGCTTCTGCCCATTTGTATAGTTATCATAAAAGATGGTCCCGTCTTTTTGCTGTGCTTTGGCAAATGCACGTGCTGTTTTAGCTGCAGACTCCAGGTATTTCCTGTCGCCGGTAAGTTTGAATGCTTCAATCAACGATTCGGCATACCACAATGAAAAGCGGGGATGGAATGAATGTGCTTCGGCTGAATTGGGCATGAAGCGCATCCATACGCCTTCTTCACCCTGCTTTTCGATCAGGCTATTACATAAAAGGATGAAAGCATCTTTAAATTTTTTATCGCCTGAAAACTCATACGCATCTTTGAACAAAGAGCCTTCCGTGTTGGGGCGTGACACATCAAACAGCTCCTGGTCTTTCTGTGCTTTTTGTTTCCAGAAAGGGCTGAACTCTTTCAACACTTCGCCTGTTTTTGCATCAATATTATCATAACATACTCCCTGTTCAGGATAATACATGTTGGCCAGCATCCAGGAAGCGGCATTAGTAGCTACTTTCGCATACTTCGGATCTTTGGTTACACGGGACAGTTCATATATGCCCGGTGTTCCATCAGAAACAGTGGCAAATACGATAAAGTCTTCACCCAGCACATCTCCATGCCTTGCATCCACCATTCCCTTCAGTTTGGGATGGTCTTTTATTTCCATGCTGATCCAGAAATTACCGCCACGTTTGGCAGCATCCAGGTATGATTTATTGCCTGTTGCTTTGTAAGCAGCCAGCAATGCATTTACAGCCTGGCCAGTATGCCAGGGTACTTCATATTCATACCATTTCCCTTCGGTCACGTTATAGTCGCAGCGCGACTTGCCCTGTTTGTCGAGGATCACTTCGGACACATAGCGGGCTGTTTCATTAATGGCTTTGGTTATTTCCTCCTTTTGGGGTTGGGCATTCGCCTGCATTCCACCCAGGGAAAGAGCCAAAAAGGAAAAAGCACAAACAGCTTTCTTAATCGGCCTCAAATGTTTGATCTTTTGCATTCAGTGTATACTTGTGTTTATGATTGGTAATGGCAAGATCGTCCTGCAGTCTGAATGTAAAAGTCCAGGGCCGATCATTTTGCTTTCTTATTTTCACCAGTACATGATTCACACCTCCTTTAAGAGGCAGGTTGAGCTGTTCTTCTCCGGAGCTGCGTCCGGTGCCTGAAAATACTTTTACACCATTGCAATACACTTCAGTTTCATCATTCACCGTAATAAAAGCATTGGCGTTAACAGCTTTCTCCGCATTGATCAGGCAGTATGCATATCCTGATACAGAAACAGGGTTTTTATAATTAGCATCCAGATCAATGATCCCTCCTTCAGTTGAAGAATATTTCTGCCAGCGGTAAGTTTTTCCCAGGTAATGAGTAAAATCGCCAGGGGATGGTGGCTTATCATATTCTTTATTGGAAGAATACAGGAATCCTGGCAATTCACTTTTGTCAGCTAAAGGAAAGGGGCCTCCGACCATCCAGTTCTTAAAATAAAAACGGTCGCTCACGGTAATGTTCAACCGGAGCGCAGATGCCGGCGGAATAGCATGGTGACTTGCAATTTCAGCGCGGGCTGCTGTAAGTTGCTGCTGCAGTTGCAACAGGTCATTTCTCTTTTTATTATATGGCTCCATGGTCTTATCGAGCCAGTACAACTGGTTTTCGCTCAACCAGGACTTACGGAACCATTCGGCATGCGTCGCATATCGCTTTTGCAGGGCATTTGCCGCGTCGATGCTTTCCTGCAACAGTCCTTTAATTTTAGCAGCATTAGCCGATAGAGCAGCTTCTGCATATTTTTTTACTATATCAGCGATGGCCACTCTTGTATCAATGATCAGTTTATATTGACCTATTGCATATTTCAATGCATCAATATCAGACAGGTTTCTGCTGCCTTTAGCTGCATTAACGTAAGCAGTAGCTGCATTTAATATTTCAGTCGCTTTTGCAGTAGATGAATTGTTGAGGATAAGTTGCTTGCCACTATCGGGCAGTATTTTCTGATACCAGAGCTGATCATTCAGGTTATAGGTAAGTTCCAGTCCTCTTAACTCCATCAGCTTGAACAGGGCCTTTACATAATTATCGTCTTTGCTGTTATAGGCAGCAAGGGAGAAGCGTTGATCAAAACTATTTTCGTAAGATGTGCTTACATTCCAGCTTTTTTCTGCTGCTACATACACACCATACCAGTCGCCTGCAAAAAGATAAGTGCCGCCGTCGTCCCAGATAGTAGTAAATGCGCCTGTAGAGCCATTCAGCTTACCCTGTTCCAGAAACCCTTTGATATTTGCTTTAGCCATTGCCATATCCGGAAACATACGGTAAGAATTGAGTATGCCGGGGCAAACCATGAATTCCAGTCCACGCTCTGTGAAAGGCTTGATCCATGGATCAAAACTTTTTTTGTCGCCATATTCCCAGGTGAGATAGATCACGTCTTTGGGCAGCATGTCCAGCACTTCTTCATGCTGCAAAGCGATATCGCCCCACATCATCATCCGCTTCCCATGGCTTTTAACCACATCATAAAGGAATTTCAGGTGGTCAGCATAAAACCGGGCCTGACCGATACTGTCAATATAAGGCTTTGACCTGCCTTTTCCCAGGTCAAAAGTTTCATCACAGTTTACATTAAAATAAGGTGCGCTGAATGCATCACACAATTCACCGATCACATCTGCCAGGAATTTTCTTGCTTTTGGATCAAGCGGTGAGATCAATGTAGAGGTCTCACCCATTGATTTGTATTGAGGCAGTGCGAGGATCTTTTCAAAATGTCCGAATGATTGGAAACTGCCGATCAACTGCATCTGGTACCTGGCAGCATATGCAGATAATTCTTTTATCTGTGGAATGGTGAGTTTGCCATTAGCTGGAGCAAAATCAGGATGAGACAGAGGCTGGACCACATGTTCGATATAGAAAGAAAGGTAGTTGATCTTCAGCTCAGCCATTCTTTCAATCTGTTTCTTTATATAATCAACAGTGGGGATAGGGCCACGGCTGATATCATCATATATCACGCGGTGTTCAAAAGAAGGCCAGTCAGTAATAGATAAAGCTGTATTCCATTTGCTCCTGGTGAGTTGTTTCAATGTTTGCAAACCATAAAAAAGGCCGGTTTCCGTATTAGCAGCGATCAACCGTTGCTTTTTATTCACCAGCAGCACATATCCTTCCTTCCCGATCTTATCAAGCTGATCACCAGCTTCGGCCTGTAAAAGGGAATCGGTTCTTTTGTTTTTTCCAATAAGTGCAAGTGTGATATCTGCTTGCGGCAATTTGTTGCTTTTCTCTTCCGCAACAAATTTGTTCCAGTTCTCTTTAAGCCGCTCTGCAGCAGCCTGATCAAGCCCCTGGTTTTGGAAACGCAAGCTGGCAGGAAAAGAAATGGTTTGGGGAGATAAAGATACCTGTTGGGGATAAGGCAGTACCGGCAGGTCGTTCGACCAGCAGTTTGCGCCAGCAAAAAGCACAATGATCAACAGCAAGAAGTTCCTACTAATAGTCCTCATTTATTTCAAAGCCTTTTAAACTAATAGAAGAATCCAAATCTGGAAAATACCACGAACATCTGCAACAAAACGAATCAGGGCATTTTCCAGGATCCAATCGTTATACAACACTAATATAGGATTAATTTCCGGTAACGTACCCGGAAATCTCTAAATTTTTTATAAAGAAATCGACACTTTCCTCACTGCTACTGCATTTTAACCGACACCGAATTGTTTAAGGTGGTGATCTCTGCCTGGCCGCACGATGCACTGATTGTTAACATATGTAAGCCTGCTGATGGTTTCAACCTGAAAATCACTTGCTTCGAACGCGGTTTCAGGTCATTCGGCGCTTCCAGCAGAGGTATACTCAGACTATCTTTTACCTGCCCGTCAATTGCTAACATGACCTTGCAATTGCGGACAGCCAGGTTTCCGATATTGTGTATAACGGCCTGAACATCCACTTCTTCTCCGGCATTTTTCACAAAAGTGATATCCCTTGCTGCAAGTGCAAGATCAGGCTTTGCTGATTTACCGGTGGAATAAGTTTTCAATTGCTCCACCGATACGATCAAAAGCTTACCGGCTGGCAGATTCAGTGATATGTCATTCACTCTTTCCTTCAGCTCAATAGTAGTATCGGCCAGGCTTTCATCTGCAATTCCATCATTATTGCGGTCAATACCTGAGCGCAGCTTATACAAACCGGGTTGCAATTGCCAGGTGCGCAGTCCTATTGTTTTTTCATTACCAAAATTATAGAGCGACGCAAGTATTGTCTGTTCATTTCCTCCCTTCACAAGAATAGCAACATCCTTACCGGTATTTTTCCATGAAGTGATCAAAGATGGGTATTCATAGCCTGCCCCGAAATGCCCGGTATACATGCCCATCAGTATATTACTGCCGGGTATATACACCCTGTCGGTGAATTTTACTTCGCTGGTAAGCAGGGGAAAATTATATCGAAGGGTTTCCAATATTTTTTGCAACCCGTTTTCCAGGATCGTATCGTTATAGCTTATGGAGTACTGGTTATAAGGCTGACCATACCATTGCACCAATGAATCATACTGGTTGTTCCGGGTAAGTTGCTTGGCCATGGCAAATACTTTACCCATAGGATTAGTGCCGGGATCATGGTCTGATCCACCGGAAAGCAATTGCTGTTTCACCCAGGCAAAACTGCCAGGCTGTGCAGCCTCCTGATATTCTTTCTCCCGCCTTGCTTTATTGATAAGCTCATTATAGAAATTAACCGTACGCAGGTAGAAGGCATTTTGTGTAATGGCATACATACCCATCAAATGATATTGCAGTTCATTCACGTGGCCGAGATGGTCCCAGTCATAATAGTCATAAGTGAGATCGGGGCTATACCATTTTTTGCTGTCGCCTCCCACCCTGTCGCCCGCATATCCAATAGCAGAAGGCAATACGCCGACAGGTTTGCCATTGTCCGTTCTTGCCGCATCAGCTATCCATGCTTTGCACCATTCGCCGAACTGCTGAACAATGGAAGGATTTTCATTATACCATGCTGCCCACAATCCAGGTAATAAAGCTCTTGCATTCAGGGCCACATCCACACCATATGGGAATTGCGGCACCACTTCCGTTGCAGAAAGATAATACGATCTGAAATGACGATGACCAAGAGAAGTAATGCCCGTCCATACATCAGCAAAATTCTGCATACTGATCATGCATCTTTCCACATATTCAGGGTCCCCGTAATTGACAAGGAACATACCCGGATGTGTGTCACGGAATAATTCTGCTGAATGCTCCACATCATCCACTTTTTTTGCAAAGCCGCGCTCGAGCAGTCCGCTGTTCCATACACCATCAGCCAGTCGCATATAACCCAGTTTCGCCAGGCTATCATCTGCCCCGAGAACAGCAGGCAACCACCAGCGAAGTATCTCCACATCATCGCCATACTTGCCGCCTAATTCACCATTGGCAGTTTGTTTTTGCGTTACCCACCAATGGATCACCTTCAGCATGCGATGCATGGCTTCCTGCTGATAGACGGCCCACAAAGGAGCACCTTGCTGCGTAGCAACCGGCAACTCTTCATTCTTTATTTTCTTTCCCAGGTACATGCTGATGATCTCATTTCCGGGATATGCTTTTTGCAGGGTGGTGAAATATGCACGCGCCATTTTTTCATGTGCCGGATTATTATCTTCCTGGTCAAGCCAGTAGTAGATCCTGGCAAGAAGATAACTTGCCCGGTTATACAATGGATCTGTTGGGTCTGCGATCACTTGCTCCAGCAGATCTGCTGCTGCATACATGCGGTAGATCAGGCTCAGACCTGTTTGCCTTGTTGCCCATAACCAGCCGCCGCCATCAAAATAGTAACAGGCAAGCAGATACTTATCAATAATGTTCAGGCGGTTCAGCAAAGTAATATCGGCAGTATCCTTCTTCAATTTCTCCAATAGTGTTGAGCGGAATGCACTCACTGCAGAAGTATCTTCTTCCAATTCGTTATTAAAACGGATAGATGGGCTGGAAAATACGGGTCTCAATTCAACAGCATACAACCCCACTTCTGTTCCTATACCCCGTATATTGATCACTACATTTCCATCTTTTACAGAAACCTTATGCCTGACTGTTTTATAAGCAAGCCGGTACCAGGGAGCATTGATGGTATCAGGAAATTGTTCACCATTGACCGTAACAAGCATACTCATGGGTATGCTATCCTTATTACCCACGCTAAGTGTAAGGTAATAATCATCATCAGGCAGATCAACCCTGTAAACCAGGCTGTCTTTGCCCAAAACACCTGAGCGTAAAGAAGGGTCATGCAGTTTTTCATTCAATACTTCAAAAGCACCGGAGGGGGCATGCAGCCAGCCATAGCCCTTCGAAGCATCATACGGCATTGCATTCGTGATGCGTGTATATCCGTTTGCAACAGGTGATCCATCGGCTCCCATATCAAAAAGGAAATTCTTTCCCTGTCCGCTTTTATTGCAGGAACCCAGGAAGAATAACCCAGCCAGCATACATATGAAAGAATACTTCAAATAAATCGTTTGATCAGATTAAGGAAGTTTTGCTATTTCTAAACCTGCAGTGATCACAGCACCTAATCCACGCGGATCGTTATCGATCGTTTTACGGTCAAAATAAAATTGCTCATCGAAGCCGATCTCGGTACCACGGCAGATGCCATGCACTACACCATTTGCATCAATCTTTCCTGCTACAGCACTCCACGCTTTCAGGGCAGGTTGTTTGAATGATTTATTGAGCCAGCCTTTCCTCACACCCCTGGCCATTGCCAATGCAAACATGGCAGTGCAGGATGTTTCTTTATATGACTCAGGGCGTGTCAACACCTGGTGCCAGAAACCATCACTGTCCTGGTATTTCACCAGGCTGGTGATATGCTGGCGGAACGCTTCCAGTATTTTTTTATACGCAGGATGATTGGTGGGTAGCCAGTCCAGCAATTCTGCTGTAGCCCAAACTACCCAGCCATTAGCCCGGCCCCAATAGGCTACGGATTGCTGGCCGGTCCTGCTGAACCAGCCATGTTTATATAAACCTGTTTGAGGGTTCAATAAATATTTCCGGAATTGTATCACCTGGCGCACGGCATCTTCCATATATTTTTTTTCTCCGGTTGCTTTCGCCATCCGTATTAAAAAGGGTACGCTCATAAACAGGTCATCGGCCCATACGGTGAACTCTTCAGGTTCAGGGCGGCAGAAGGTACTGTCTTGCAATCGTACTTGCTTAGTAGAAACATAGTCAAGCAAAGGCTCCAGGAATTTACCGATCGCTTCATCCTTTTCATCTACATACAACCCTGCAAAAGAAAGTGCCGGCGCCCCTGCATCATCCAGCATAGTGCGGCGGAAGATGCGGTGATAACTGCCACGCCATGCATATAAAGAATCATATTGCCATTTTATATAGTCATAATTATCCAGTATAAAGCCGGCATATTTTTTTACAAAAGGGAGGTAACGGTTGTTTTTGGTTTCCTTTTCCAGTGCCAGTATGCTCCAAACCATAGTACCATGTGAATATTGCCAGTCAGCATATGGATCACGCTGGTAAGCTGCCTGGCTGTCTATGACCAATTCCGGCAGAAACCGTTGTGGGGCTGTTTGCCAGTTAAGGATCTTTCCATCGTTTTTATAGTAGGGCTGAATGGATTGCAGAGGCGTATTGCCCTGCTGCCCGAAGGGGCCAGCGTATGTCCATTGTACCAGAGGAGCAACAGATGGCTCAAGGTCGCCGGCCATTGTTACAGGCCTTAAGAAAATTACAGGATTGGCGGCACTGTTTTCATAAGCAATCAATAATTCACTGATGCCTTTCTTTAATGGCACAGTAAAATAATGATCAAACCGGAACCTATTGTAAGCCTCCTCAACAGGATTAAGTGACGCCCCTTCCTGTTGCTGCCAGGCAAGCTTTTTATTTATCCAGACCTTTATATTTCCTGCAGCGGTAATGCCAAACCTTATGATTGTATCCTTTTTCACTTCCATTTTCCTCAACGCATAAGCATTTTCCTTTTCCTTTAGGGATAAGAACCGGAAATCTATCACCTGCATACCCAGCTCCTCTTTTTGCAGCACCCATTTCCATTCAAACCTTGTGTCAGCAATGATCTTATCTGCCACTTTCCGGGATAAGCTCAATGCATCGGCCTGCTGACTAAAAGAAGGAAGGCTAATCAGCAGCAGAGCGGTCAATATGTTCCATCTGTTCCGGTATGATCTCATATCACAAGCTATTTTCTTGGTTTGTCAAAAATGATATTGGTGGATGTTTTATCCTTCAATAAAAATTGTTGAGCCGGATAGTATTGAAGATTATTGGTTATCGTACCATCCTTACTTTCGCTGACATACACGACGGCTTTGGTGGAGTCTGTTGATTGAATGTCCAGGCCATTCAGGTAAAATTTACTGGCATTATTCACCACGATGCCAGGACGGTTCTCGCGACCTGTTGAACGCAATGTAATACCCGACATCTTCACTTCTTTTGCATGGCGGATAAAGAAACCATAAGATGGCAGTTTCCCAAACATAATTCCCTCAGGATATTCTTCTTCCTTTTCTACCACGGGTTTAAACAGATCAACCAGGCTGTCTCCTCCTTTCGTTTCAATGCGGATATTATGCAGGGAGATATTTTCAATCGGCGCCTTTGCTATGCCGGTAATAGAGCAGCCCGTTTCATCGGCACCGGTAGCAATGATATTCGACAGGCTGATATTCCTGATCCTGCCCAAAGGCGGTGCAACCGCATCAGCAGTATGTTTTCTGGCCCTGTTGCCCAATCGCATGAAGATCGGCACCAGCGGTCCATCGATCACGATATTATCAATCGTAATATTTTCCATGATGCCGCCATCCACAACCTCCAGGGCAAGCCCTCCCATTCCTGCCGGCTTTCCGTAGATAGTGCTCAACTGGCCTGAAGGCTTGATCACACAATTGCTGATTACCACATTCCTGAATCCGCCGGTGGACTCAGTACCGAATTTTATTGCGTTGCAATGACTGCTCACTACGCAATTAGTGATCGTTATATTTTCTGAAATAAGAGATGAAGTGCTTTTAATGGTAATGCCGTCATCATCTGAATCGCCGATCACATTGGAGATGGTTACATTTTTGCAGCCATCAATGTCCATCAGGTCATTGTTCTTATTGGAATGGTTCCATACCCTTATGCCGTCGATCCATACAAACTCACAGCCCAGGTAATGCTGCATCCAGAAAGCAGAATTGCGTAGGCTGATACCTTTTACCGTTACATCTTTACATCCGGCAAACCATAACAAATAAGGCCGGTCGCGGTAGCGGTCAGGTTTTTTGATCGTGTTCACCACAAAGCTTGCACCCTGCCCGTCAATAGTGCCGCTGCCTTCGATGCCTACATTCTCCTGGTTTTTGCAGAAGATCAATGCCTGCCTGGCCCATTCTTCTCCATAAAAACGTATACCAGCATCCTGGTAAGGATATTGTTTGGGATCAGTATGTCCGAGTATGGTTGCATGAGATGATATATGCAAAGTCACATTGCTTTTAAGCACCAGTGTAGCAGTTAAAAAAGAGCCTCCGGGGAAATAAACCTTCCCGCCAGTTTTTGCACACTCATCAATCGCTTTCTGGATAGCAACGGTATTGTCTGTTATTCCATTACCTATAGCACCATAGTTGGTCACATCATACAATTGAGCTTTTGTATGAATAGCCGTACCCATCGTTATGCAAACTGCCCATATGCAGCAAAGCCACCGGTTAGTGATCTTCATGTTACTGATTTAGTGAGTATTTGTTAATATTTTCCTGCAACCATTTTGCCGTGCGCAGATAGGCTGTTTCCATATCCCTGATCCCTGTTTCAGCACCGCCTACATCAATGCCGAAATTCCCTTTGAAGTTAATTGCCCGCAGTGCTTCAAAAAAACTATTCCAGTAAATATTTCCATCGCCCGGCACCAGGTGCTCCACCCTGCTCCCACTATTATCGGATATATGGATATAACTGATCTTTTCTGCAACACGTAATACGCTTAAAGGAAGATTATCCCTGAAATAAAACTGGTTGGCAGTGTCCATGTTAAAAAACAGGTTGGAACTGTTCACGGCATCAGCAAAATTCAGGAATGAATCTGCGCTGGTGATAAGGCTTCCCTCACAGGGATGTAAATGATAAATGAGTTGATATTTTGCTGCGATATTGCATGCTTTGCGGAAGGTGTTAACCAGGCTGGCCTGGTAATCGTTCCATATAAAACCGGCAGGCAGTCCGAGATTGTTCAACAGGTCTTCTGAGTAATGCCGGAGTATGGGAGCGTTGCCCGGATATTCCAAAGGAAGCAGCGGTCCATTGTCGAGCACACCTGCTGCACCAAGTTTCTTTGCTACTTCACATCCCATTTCGAAACACTCCAGGCTTTCATTCCGCCGGGCACTGTCAGCAGCTCCTAATTGCGGCAACACCAGACAAAGAACAGGTAAGGAACAATCATATCTGGCCAGTGCTTCACCAATTATTTCCTGATGCTGATAAAGATACTGAATATTGGAAGGTCCGATCCCTTCCAGCTCTATAGAGCGGAAACCCATAGCAGCCATTTCTTCAATATGCTTTACCGTATCCTGTATATCCGGAGGATAGCCATATAATGTGATCGGGTATAAATAAGCACAAGTGATCTGCCGGGTATATGGTCCCATATTCATACAGCTTTAATTGAGCAATTGACAAAACCGAAAATAGGGATTTTTCCGGGTACGTACACGATTTATGGGTTAAAAAAAATATTTCACATTTCTTTCTCAGTTCAGACGCGTTAACCGGTAGGTGATTTTACCCGGCTGGTCCACTTTTCCCGGTGCTATTTCCCATACCAGCGGATACGCTTTGAAAGCCGGATAAGGTGCCCAGTAATTGGCAGCATTTTCACCTGCCAGCAGTTTCGCATTGCCTGAAACAAGGGTGAACAACCATTTCTTTCCTCCTGCTTTCA
This sequence comes from Sphingobacteriales bacterium 44-61, assembly GCA_001898405.1. GTDB lineage: Bacteria > Bacteroidota > Bacteroidia > Chitinophagales > Chitinophagaceae > Terrimonas_A. Next base: position 51,759 of record MKTW01000010.1, on the reverse strand, counting down.
GTATGGCAGAGCGCTCATCTCTTTTTTCCACTACCATTCCTTTGTCCAACACAAAAGGTTCAATGATCTGCACTGCAGGCCATGCATCATGATAGATCAGCTCAACGGTCTTTTGCAGGAAACTATCCGTAAAAAGATATTCCATCCTGTATCCCACTCCACCTGTAAGCCAGTTCTTATCTTTCAACTCACCCGCTACTTTAACCAGGTATTGGTTTTTCTTTGGTGTTTCCACTTGCAAACGGCTGTCGAATTCAAAAAGATTGGTAAAGTATCCTGCTGTGTCTGTGTACTCGATCCTTGGAGTTAATGGCACCACACCCGGAGCTTCAGGAAAGCTCATTGGTTCAGGTCTTGTGTATATGGTGGGACTGGATGCCTGTAAAAACCCGTGGCCCTTTGCCCATAAATGGCTGATGGCACCGCCATCGGGCCGGAACATGTATTTCCCTTTTGAACCCGCAGCCTGGTCTTTGTAACGGTAACCGGTAATGGTTGCCATAAAGTTTTTTGTCCGCACCTGCACCAGATCCAGCGTGGGGAACAATTTCATCCATCCTTCCTTATCCGCAGGCATGGGTTTCATCTCCCGCTCATTCTTTGTTTCAAACTCATAAGCCATGGCGAGGTTCTTGGCTTTGGCAAAACTGGGATAGATGCAGGGAGGTCTGTTAAACAGTTCTGCATACTGGGGACCATAGCCCAACAGGTCTCCGGTAAGATTGCTTCGCAGATATTGCAGGTTGCGATAAGAAGCCGTTGCATAACGGGGATCTTCATCTGCCAGCAGGCTGAACAATACCTGGCAACCATCGGAAGTGGCGCTTCCGTAAGCGGTCCATTTATTGGAACGTATACCCCAGGAAGCATCCAGTGAGCCATCGGGATAAATAAAATATAAATGGCTTTGCAATGCCTTTTTCACCTGTGCATATACAAGCGTATCGGCAGTGAGTTTTGCATACAAACCCAATCCCCATAAAGACATTTCCATGTTATAACCAAGATCGATCCCCATTTTATTTCCATGGCTTTTACCTCCTTCCCCATTCAGGAATCCGTCTTCATCTATTTTACTGATCGTCCTTCTCGCCAGTATCCTTGCTTTGCTGGTATAGGATGCATCCTGCAATACAATGCCTGCTTTCGCCAGGGTGGCTGTGGTTGTGGCTACATAATTGATGCTGGCAAATTCCGGTTTCATCACAGCATTCAGGTAGTTGGCCGCATTTCGCATTGCCTGTTGCCAGTTCCTTTTCTCTGCATCAGTCAGTTTCCCTTCCAGTTTTTCGTATGATAGCAATAGCATCAGCAACTGGTCTGTTGTAGTGCCTGTCCATTCTTCAGGTGTTTCTTTCCAACTTCCGTTGGATTGCTGTTGCCTGATCAACCAGGCAGCTGTATTCTTAGCAGCAGCGAGATAGCGTTCATCTTTAGTAATAAAATAAGAAATGGTAAAGGGATAAACAGCTTCGGCAGCGCGGGTATGCCACACGTGGCAATGCTCACACCAGATCCCTCCAAAATCAGGATCAGTGGTATTCGCCATCTGCCTTTTCATCAAAGCTCCGGAGAGTGATACAACAGTGGCTCCGTATTCCTTTTTTAACTGGATTGTTTGAGCAATAAGCGGTTGAGAAAAAGCCGCTAATGAAATGCCCAGAAAGAGACAGATTGTATGAATTGAAATTATTCTCTTTAACCTTTGTAGATCGCCCATGACATAGCATTTGTTGATCAGTTTCTATAAAACTGATAGTTCTCTTTTGTAATAATATCAATAGGCATAAGGTAGTTTTTCTCTATAATATTGGAATAAACAAGATGTTGGAAGAGTGTCATTACTCCCCGGTATCCCTGTTCCTGTGGTTTTTCACAAATAAGAAAATCAATTGAGCCGGCTTTCAGATAATCCACATTGTCTTTCGTAAAATCATACCCCAGCAAAAGAATATCTTCCAGTCCTGCTTTCTGCAGGTATTTCGCTACTACCGACACGCGTGAATTGGTCACAAACACAGCGCCGATAGCTTTTTCTTTTCTGATCAACTGGTCCAGCTTGCGTGAAACAGCTGCATAGTCTGTTTGTTTCGAATCAAGGGTCAGGATCTTATTCTGGATATTATTATCTGAAAAGTAAGCCCTGAACCCGTCTTCTTTCCGCAGGATGGCATAGTTGTTATCGATCTCACGGGCGATCTTTACCACCAGCACTTGTTGATCCTTTTCAATGCAGTAATTGACCAATTGCCCGGCAAGATAACCGCTACGAAATATTTCAGCACCGATATAGCACATGGAATCATGCCCTGGTATATCGGAGTTGATCATTACATAAGGTATGCCAGCTTTCTGGCAGTCTTCCGTCAGCCGGATGGATTCTTCCGGGAATGTTGGTGTAAACAATATCCCGTCTGGTTTTAACCGGATGATCTTTTTAACCTGCTTATCGAAAGAAGCTTCATCATTCTGATCAAAGAAAAACCGTTCTATCTCGATGCCATATTGCTTTATCTCATTTTCTGCCTGGTTCACACCATCCAGCGGAGCCTGCCAGAATTCTGTTTCGCCGGAAATATTCGGCAGCAATACTGCCAGCCGGATAGTGCCACGCGAAGCCAGCGCCAGCCTTCTTGCCAATACATTCGGCTGATAATTCAATTTCTGAATGATAGCTTGTATCTTACTCTTCGTCTTCTCTGAAACTCCTTCCCTGTTATGGATTACCCTGTCAACTGTCGCAATGGATACTTTGGCCAACCTGGCTATTTCCTTTACACCACTGGCCGATTTATCTGTACTTTTCTTCATAAAGGCTTACTGCTATTTAAACAAATCTATAAAAATAATCATGCACTTTTATAGATTGAGCTTATAAACCTTAGCAAGCATGTCTCAGTCACAATACTATAAATAATAATTTACCATTAGTTTTTAGCATTATCGTTCCTGACATTCCGTTCTCCTGTATGGTCAAATCCCTGTTCACGTTCGAAACGGATCATTTCTTCTGGCCGGAAATTATTGATGAAAGCCCTTCTTCTTTTATCGGTGCTGTTACCCCGGCTATAATGCAATGTGCCGCCATGGTGCCATACACAGGAACCTGCTTTTATTTCCACTGCTGTTCCTTCTGCTTCTTCAGCATCGCATTCCAGTGCTCCACCTCCTTTACCGGCAGGCCTGTGCGTGCGCACTGGCAGCAGATGCGAACCTGGCACATACCACATACACCCATTGTCTTTCACTGCATCATCCAGGGCTACCCAGCAACTGGCTGCTCTTATATCCGGCATGCTGATCCAATAAGCACAGTCCTGATGCCATGGCGTGGGAGTATTGGAATAAGGTGCTTTATCGATCAGCATATCAAAATCAAGGGCCATATCATCACCCAATAATTGCCGGGCCACCATCCTTGTTTTTTTATGCAATGATTTTTCCAGCAGTTCCGGCATCAGGCGGGAAGGGAGCATGATCTGTGTAATACGTTCTTTGGCTGCAGGGGGTTTATCGCCTTCAGCAAATCCACCCAGGTCGGAGCGGAACCTCGAAGCATCAATTTTATTTTCAAGGAAATCTTCATACACGTTGCGGTAGTAATTAATCTCTTCAGGCAAAAGAATGTTTTCCACTACCACATATCCGTTGCGGTTGAAAAATTCTACTTGTTGCTGGCTAATATTCATGTGTATTTGTTTTTGACCTCTTCAAAGCTAAGATTGTATCTTCAGGAAATATTTCAATATTATACCCCAGTACTATTTTATACATGAAAAAAAGAACAGCAATTAAAACTGGTGCTACCCGGGAAAGGAATATTCTTGATTTCAGAAAATCAGGCTGGAAAGATATTATGGTTTTGGGCAAGTATAATTACAAAAAGGCCCATGCCAGGCTGGCCCCACATTCCCACGGGCAAATGCTGGAAATATGTTTTTGCAGTAAAGGAGAACAGGTGTACGAAGTAAACGATACATTATACCGGATCAAAGGCAGTGAGTTATTTGTAACTTATCCCGGAGAGTTGCATGGTACAGGCAAGTATCCGGAAGAAAAAGGTGAGCTCTACTGGATCATTATCCACATACCCAAAACAAAAAAGCCAATACCCTTCCTGCAATTTGAAAATGAACTGGCCAGGGAGTGGTATAGGCAACTGTTACAATTACCCCGTCATTTCAGGGGAAACACATCCATGAAAATAAAACTGGAAAATATATTCCGTGCATATACCCAATCCAAAAACCTGTTGCGGCATATCCGGCTCCAACATTCGATCGCTGATTTTTTGCTGGAAGTGATCCGGGCATCGCAAACACCTGCCTTATTGCGTCAAACCGGGAGAATGGAAAAAATAGATCTGTTCATTAAAGATCATCTTGATGAACCGGTGGTGTTGCAGGAGTTGGCTAACCTCGTCGGCCTATCCCTGTCCCGTTTCAAAGCATGGTTCAAAGAAGATACAGGCACTACTCCGCTGGATTATGTGTTAAAATATAAAATTAAAAACGCCTGTCTGCTGCTTGAAAGATCAAAGCATTCCATTGCCGACGTAGCATTTGAAACAGGATTTCAGAATCAGCAATATTTTGCAACAGTGTTCAGGAAATTCAAAGGCATGAGCCCGGGAGAGTATAAACGGAGAGCAATAAAAAGACTATAATCTTTTCAGACATTTAACCAGACTACTCTTCCAGTCTTCCGGTTCAATACCATACACTTCAACAATGCGGGAAGTATCCATCACCGAATAGAAAGGCCGCCTGGCCGGTGTGGGATAAGCCGAACTGGGGATAGGATTGACGGTGCAATGGCTACCGGACAATTCCTTTATCGCAACAGCGAAATCATACCAACTGATCACGCCTTTATTGCTGAAATGATAAATACCGGGGTACCAGTTACCCGAAGAAACAATACTCAGTATTGCTTTTGCCAGATCTGCGGCATAAGTAGGCGAACCTACCTGGTCATTCACTACATTGATCTCCGTTTTCTCACTCATCAGGCGAAGCATGGTCTTTACAAAATTCTTTCCAAATGCTGAATATACCCAGGAAGTGCGTATGATCACCGTTTGATCATTACAGGCAATGGCTTTTTGTTCTCCCAGCAACTTTGATTCACCATATATGCTTTGAGGATTTGTTGCTGCATCCGTTTTGTAGGGAGCAGTTGCTTTCCCGTCAAAAACATAATCAGTAGAGATATGAATAAAGCGCGTATTATATTCTTTGCAGGCTGATGCCAGCACTCCGGTTGCTTCACCATTTATAAGAAAAGCATTTTCCTGGTCCGTTTCTGCTTTGTCTACGGCTGTGTAAGCAGCACAGTTAATGCAATACTGAGGTGCATATTTTTTAAACGCCTGCTTCACGGATTCTGCATCATGAATAGACAGTTCTTCTCTTGAAAGGAAAATAAAATCAAACACCAGGAATTCATCGGAGAGTTCCTGCAATTCTTTTCCCAATTGACCATTGGCACCGGTAACCAGTATTTTTTGCTTTACAACCATTATCCTTTAAAATGAAAATTATGCTGACTATCGGCTAAAAAGGGTAATTGCTGGTCCTTGTCTGAAACGATCGCTTTGTCGGGCGGCACCTGCCAGTCGATCGCCAATACAGGATCGGCATAATATATACCTCCATCGCTGGCTTTATTATAAAACGAATCGCATTTGTAAAACACTTCAGCCTTTTCACTCAATACGGAAAATCCATGAGCAAAGCCTTTCGGTATCAGCAATTGTTTTTTATTCTCGCCAGATAGCTCTATTGAAAAAACTTTTCCATAAGTAGGGGATCCTTTCCGGATATCTACTGCCACATCAAGTATTTTCCCTGCCAAAACCCTTACGAGCTTTGTTTGCGAATGTGGCTCGGACTGGTAATGCAATCCTCTTATCACTCCATAGCAGGACAAGGATTGATTGTCTTGCACAAATTGATAGTTAATCCCTTCCTGCTGAAATACCTGGGCATTATATGCTTCAAAAAAATATCCACGGCTGTCTTCAAACACTTTAGGTTCGAAAACCCATAAGCCGTCTATTCCGGTGGCAATAAGTGGCATAATTATAAACTCCAGTATGTTCTGTTAGTGATCTTATTTCTATAGATACCTTTCAGGTCAGCGATCAACCCATGGGGCTGGGTGATGCTGGTAAAATAATCATCATTCAGTTCATTATACTCTGCGTGCGGAACGGTTACAATAACAGCATCATAGCTGCTGCCAATAGATGATGCAAGATGAAATCCGTATTCGTGATGCAGCTCCTCAGAATCTGCATATGGATCTTCCACATCAACATTTACATAAAAAGCCTGCAATGCTTTAACTACATCCGCCACTTTTGAATTCCGGATATCACTCACGTTTTCCTTGAATGTTGCACCTTTCACCAGCACCTTAGCGTCTTTTACATTGCCCACTGTTTTGATAATATGCTGCACAATATTCCTGGCCACATAATTAGCCATATCATCATTAATGGTGCGGCCTGCAAGGATCACCTGGGATTTATACCCCAGTTCATTGGCCTTATGCGTGAGATAATACGGATCAACACCGATGCAATGCCCGCCAACCAAACCTGGTTGAAATTTCAGGAAATTCCATTTGGTGCCGGCAGCTTCCAGTACTTCAAATGTGTTGATGTTCATTTTATTGAAAATAATAGACAGCTCATTCATTAAAGCGATGTTGAGGTCACGCTGCGTGTTCTCAATGATCTTGGCGGCTTCTGCTACTTTAATGGAGGATGCTTTATGAACGCCTGCCTTCACCACCAGTTCATATACTTTTGCAATAGTGTTCAGTGATTCTTCATCACAACCAGAAACCACTTTCACTATGGAAGCAAGAGTATGATTTTTATCGCCGGGATTGATCCGTTCCGGGGAATAACCCAGTTTAAAATCCTTCACATTTTTCAGGCCTGACAATTTCTCCATTACCGGCAGGCAGTCTTCTTCCGTACAGCCCGGATATACTGTAGATTCAAAGACCACATAATCCCCCTTCTTGATCACTTTACCGATCGTTTCGGAAGCACGCAGCACCGGAATCAGGTCTGGCACTTTATGTTCATCAACCGGTGTAGGTACAGCTACAATGTAAAAAGTAGCTTCCTTCAGCACATCAAGCGAGTCGGTGAAAGTGATATCACAGCCTTCAAAAGCTTCTTTCTCCAGTTCATTGCTTGGATCAATGCCCTGTTTCATCAGGGCTATTCTTTTAGCATTGATATCAAAACCGATAACGGATAATTTACGGGCAAACTCTAACGCAATAGGCAAACCTACATATCCCAAACCGATAACTGCAAGCTTTTGTTTTTTTTCGATCAGCTCCTGGTACATGGACGCAATTTATTTAGTTACACAAATGCAAGGGTAAAACACAGCATCTTTGTTTTACTTTCAATTTCTACAACTCAGGTGAAACAGGCAGCTTGTGGTTTATTTAATACTTACAAATTCTTTTGGTTGCTTTTTCCATTCTTCTTCCGGCAGCGACTTGAAATAATCATAGGTTATTTTAAGTCCTTCGCTGCGGTTGACCTTGGGTTCCCAACCGAGTAAGCTTTTTGCTTTAGTGATATCCGGGCGGCGTTGCTTGGGATCATCAACAGGTAAAGGTTTATAAACGATCTTTACTTTGCCTCCGGTGAGTGCCAATATCTCTTCGGCAAAATCTTTCAGGGAAATCTCATTGGGATTTCCAATATTCACCGGCATATGATAATCGCTCAGCAATAAACGATAAATGCCTTCAACAAGATCATCTACATAGCAGAAGCTGCGGGTTTGTGATCCATCGCCAAATACAGTCAGATCTTCTCCTCTCAATGCCTGCCCGATAAATGCAGGAAGAGCGCGGCCGTCGTTCAGGCGCATTCTTGGTCCATAAGTATTGAATATCCTTACAATCCTGGTTTGCACGCCATGAAAACTGTGGTATGCCATGGTGATGGATTCCATATATCTTTTTGCTTCGTCATACACACCACGTGGACCAACCGGGTTCACATTACCCCAGTATTCTTCTGTTTGGGGATGCACCAGCGGGTCACCATACACTTCGCTGGTAGATGCTACCAATATGCGTGCCCCTTTTGCTTTTGCAAGCCCCAGGCAGTTGTGTGTACCCATGGCACCCACTTTCAATGTCTGGATGGGGATTTTCAGGTAATCGATCGGGCTGGCTGGTGATGCAAAATGCATGATATAATCCAGCGGCCCGGGAATATGAATGAACTTAGTGATATCGTGATGATAAAACTCAAACTGCTCCAGTTTGAACAGGTGCTCTATATTGCGCAGGTCGCCGGTGATCAGGTTGTCCATGGCAATAACCCTGTGACCCTCTTTAATAAAACGGTCGCACAGGTGTGATCCGAGAAACCCGGCCGCGCCGGTAATTAACACTCTTTTCGATTGCATAAAGCAGTTATTTTATTTAGCTGGGGAAGAAGCAGCTCTTCCTACACTTTCATAATGGAATCCAAGTTCACGGATCGCAGCTACATCAAAAAGATTGCGTCCGTCGAAAATGGTTTTGTTTTTCAGGCTGGAAACGATCTTGAGGAAATCAGGTGTCCTGAATTCGTTCCACTCTGTTGCGATGATCAACGCATCAGCATCTTTTAATGCTACATACTGGTTGTCGGCATAGCTGATCTTATCACCGATCGTTCTTTTCACATTGTTCATAGCCTCAGGGTCGAATGCGGTAACAGTAGCGCCTTCCTTTGTCAGCGCTTCGATCATATAAAGGGCCGGGGCTTCACGGATATCATCCGTATTGGGCTTGAATGCCAGTCCCCATAATGCAAAGTGTTTACCTTTCAGATTGCCTTTGAAATAGTTTTTGATCTTGGGAAACAGGTGCAGTTTCTGCGTTTCATTCACTTCCATCACTGCATTCAATATCTTGAAATCATATTTCACTTCAGTAGATGATTTCACCAGCGCCTGCACATCTTTGGGGAAGCAGCTTCCGCCATAGCCAATGCCCGGGAAAAGAAACCGTTTACCAATACGGTCGTCGCTTCCCACACCACGGCGCACCATGTCTACATCAGCACCCAGCAATTCACAAAGGCGGGCAACTTCATTCATAAAAGAGATCTTGGTTGCAAGGAATGAGTTGGCTGCGTATTTGGTAAGCTCTGCAGAACGTTCGTCCATATAGATCACCGGGTTGCCCTGGCGTACAAATGGTGCATACAGATCACCCATCAGTTTTTTCGCTTTTTCCGATCCGGCACCGATCACCACCCTGTCGGGTTTCATAAAATCATCCACAGCCACACCTTCCCGTAAAAACTCAGGATTGGATACTACATCAAATGCTTCTTCCAGTTTTTTTCCAGCCTTGGTCCCACTCTCAAGGATCGCTGCTCTTACTTTTTCAGCAGTACCAACGGGTACAGTGCTTTTATCAACGATCACTTTGTAATCATTCGGGTTCAGGATATTTCCCAACTGTGTGGAAACACCAAGAATATATTTCAGATCTGCGGAACCATCTTCACCCGGAGGAGTGGGTAATGCCAGGAAGATAATAGCAGCATCTTTAATGCCATCTTCCAGGTTGGTAGTAAACCGGAGACGTTCTTCTTTTAGGTTCCTAAGGAATAATTTTTCAAGGCCTGGTTCGTAAATAGTGATCTCACCATTGGTAAGTTTGGTCACCTTTGAGCTGTCAATGTCAATACAGGTTACGGTATTGCCGGTTTCGGCAAAACAGGTACCGGTCACTAATCCTACATAGCCGGTGCCTACTACAGCGATTTTCATGAATGGTTGTTGATTATGGTTAAGGTTAATGTTTTAAATATTCGAGGATCTTGCCAGTGATAAAGGACAATTGTTCCTTATCCAGTTCTGTATGCATTGGCAAGGAGATCACCCGTTCTGTCAGCCAGTCCGTTACAGGCAATGACTGTGACGCCACATTGAATTGTTCAAACATTTTCTGGCGATGACCAGGCACAGGGTAATAGATCATGGAAGGGATCTTATGCTCTGCCAGGAAACTATTCAATCCATTCCTCAGCATCACAGGATCTTTTCCATCGTCAAGCAATATGGTATACTGGTGAAACACATGCCGGGAGTAAGATGCCCTGAACGGGGTCGTTATCATTGCATGACCCGACAATGCGTTGTCGTAGAAATCAGCTGCCGCTTCCCTGGCTGCAATATATTCATCCAGGTGTTTCAGCTTGATATCCAGGATGGCTGCCTGTATGGTATCCAAACGGCTGTTGCAACCCACTATATCATGATAATACCTACGGCTTTGCCCATGATTGGCAACCATTTTCATCCGATCAGCCAACGCATCATCATTGGTAAATATTGCACCAGCGTCTCCAAAAGCGCCTAAATTTTTTGACGGATAGAAGGAAGTGGCCCCGATATGACCGATCGTTCCGGCTTTTTGCTTTCTGCCATCTGAGAATGTATAATCACTGCCGATCGCCTGGGCATTATCTTCGATCACCCATAGCTTATGCTTTTCCGCGATCTTCATGATCTCTTCCATGGGTGCCATTTGTCCATACAAATGCACGGGCACGATCGCTTTGGTCTTTGGTGTGATCGCTTTTTCCAGCAAAGCAGGGTCTATACAGAATGTTTTGGGGTCCACATCCACAAATACAGGTGTAAGATTGAGCAGGGCGATCACCTCGGTAGTAGCGATGAATGTAAAGGAAGGAGTGAGCACTTCATCGCCTGGTTGCAAGCCCAGCGCCATCATGGCTATCTGCAATGCATCCGTGCCATTGGCACAGGGGATCGTATGCTTAACGCTGAGATAAGCCGAAAGGCTATTGCAAAAATCCTGTACCGGTTTCCCGTTGATGAAAGCCGAGCTTTCAATCACTTGTAAAACCGCGTTGTCAACTTCTGTCTTTATTTTTTGATACTGGGTCTTGGTATCAACCATTTGAATAGGTCGCATAGAAATAGCTTTGAAGGGGATAAGAAAACAGTGTCTCACAATGCCTTTGCAACCAATCAGTAGGCCCCTTTCTGATAAAGTGTCGCAAAAATAGTAAAATACGGGTAGTTTCCCGGATTGACTTTACATTTGTCGCTCCCGGACGTATCCGGGCTAAAATCAATGCTTTGGGAGTAATTTTCTACAATATTTTCCTGCTTCTCCTCCGCGCCGGCGTGCGGGTGGCCGCCCCTTTCAATAAAAAAGCCCGGCAATGGATAGAAGGCCGCCGGCAGCTTTTCAGCAGATTGCAGGCAGCCGTGGCCGGTAAAAAAAAGATCATCTGGATGCACTGCGCATCGCTGGGCGAGTTTGAACAAGGAAGACCGGTACTGGAAAAATTAAAGCAGGACTATCCTGACCATCACCTGCTTGTTACATTCTTCTCGCCATCAGGATATGAGATCATGAAAAATTATACGGGTGCCGACTGGATTTTTTATATGCCTGTTGACGGCCCCCACAGCGCCCGCCGTTTTCTCGATATCGTGAACCCTTCCCTGGTAGTCTTCGTGAAATACGAATACTGGTATTATTACCTTAAGGCAACCAAAGCCCGCCAGATCCCCCTGCTGATGGTTTCGGCTATATTCCGGCCAAACTCTCCTTTCTTTAAATGGTATGGAGGCCTTTACCGGAAAATGCTGTCTTGCTTTACTCACCTGTTTGTGCAAAACCAGGGATCGGTAGATCTCCTTTCCCGCATTCTTCCTGCCGACCGCTACAGCATAGCAGGCGATACCCGGTTTGACCGGGTGATTGATATCGCAGAAAAAGGCGGACCGATCCCATTGATCGAACAATTTACCGGCACCACCCCAACAATCATTGCAGGAAGTACCTGGCCACCGGATGAATCCATTCTGCAAAAAACACTGAATGCTTTAAACGATCTGAAACTGATCATTGCACCGCATGAAATTCATGGAGATCATATCACTCAATTGCAGCAATTATTCCCTGGCTGTTTGCTTTACTCCCAACTATCAGCCGGCAGCAGGGCTGCCGGTGAAAGCAATGTGCTGATCATTGATAATATCGGTTTGCTCTCCCGCATTTACCGCTATGCACATACTACTTATATCGGAGGAGCATTTGGCGCAGGGTTGCATAATACACTGGAAGCAGCCGTATATGGCAAACCTGTTTTATTTGGCCCTGAATATTCCAAATACATGGAAGCAGTGGGATTGATTGAAGCAGGGGCAGGCTTCAGTGTCAGCAATGAGGCAGAGTGTATCGCAACGGTGAAACAGCTGACAGGCGACAAAGCCCTTTACGACAGTACCTGCCAGGCTGCACTTTCATTTTGCTACAGGCACAAAGGAGCGACGGAAAAAATAATGGGTTTTATTCAGGAGAAACGTCTTTTGACCAACTGATCAAACTGCAACACAAGCGGATGATCATTGTTCCAGCCCAGTTTTATTTTTAATTCCCTGCTGATCCAGTATTCTGCTTCAGGGAAAATATTAAAGCCATTGATCGTTTTAATGCTGCGTTCATACATGGCTTCATCGCCACGGAAAAGGTCGTTGATGAACACGAACCGGTCATTGATGCCGATCGCTTTGCGCAGGTCTTTTACAGGGGTTTCTTTTAATACCTCCGCCAGTTCTGTTTTTGCCTGTTTGAGTCTGTCATTCAATGATTCCTGGTCCTGTTTGCCATTGACCTGGTGAGACAGGGTAGGTATTTCACTCAGCGGATCGCTTACAATCTCTTTTTGCAGGCTTTCCTGGCTAAAAGAAATAGTTTGTCTTTCTTCTATCACAACGGTTTCCACCACTTCTTTCACTGGTGCAGGGATTGTTCTTTCCTGGGGTTGCGGCGCATATCTTTCATATTGCAGTGCATCCACGCTCATGGATGGGGGAAGAACAACGGCCACTTTGGAAGTGCCCAGGCGCCTGGCGCCTTGCTGCTGACCGAGTAATTCATTATGTAAAAGCTGAACAGTGGCAAGTAGTTGAGTTGCGTCTGCCTCCTGCGCAACCTGTTGGTTTAATTTGGATATCAAAGCTTGTATTCGTTCCATTGTGCTACTTTTGACGGACGGACGTCCCTAAAATTACAAACACTTTGCCAATTAATTGATTACGCGTTCCGGAATTTAAAATCTTAACAATGTTTATTGAACCCAACCTAAGGGGCGAACGCCGTGGATGGATTGAAGTGATTTGCGGATCAATGTTCAGCGGGAAAACAGAAGAACTGATCAGGCGTCTGAAAAGGGTGAAGATCGCCAACCTGAAAGTGGAAATATTCAAACCGGCTATTGACACACGCTATGATGAGATCAATATTGTTTCACACGATACCAATGCCATTCATTCCACGCCGATCGATAATTCCCAAAAGCTGTTGTTGCTGGCCCAGGGTGTGGATGTGATCGGGATCGATGAAGCACAGTTTTTTGATAATGAACTTCCCAATGTATGCGATGAGCTGGCTTACCGGGGCATCAGGGTGATTGTGGCAGGGCTAGACATGGATTATACAGGCAAACCCTTTGGCCAGATGCCTTTTCTACTGGCTAAAGCCGATTATGTGACCAAACTTCATGCGATCTGCGTGGTTTGCGGACATATCGCCAATTATTCATACAGAAAGATCCCGAATGAGGACCAGGTGATGCTGGGAGCGACGGATGTATACGAGCCGAGGTGCAGAATATGTTATAACGCGAATAAACACGAATAAGAACTGCGGAGGAGGTGGAGTTGTAAGAGCCACGAATGGCGCGAATAAAGTCTCACTGATTGAGGATAATAACGTTGGGGACCTGGCGTACAGTAGATTGAAATGTAAATGGATTCTATAAGACAGATATATACGTTGTTTAAGAAAGACTTATTGCTGGAGATAAGGCAGCAGTACAGTTTTTATGGGATACTATTATATATAGGTGCTACGGTGTTTGTGCTTTTTATGGCTGTTGATGAGCCGGAGAGCCGGGTATGGAATGGATTGTTTTGGGTGATACAGTTGTTTATTTGTATCAATGCGGTGGCAAAAAGTTTTTTGCAGGAAAGTAAGGGGCGGATGCTGTATTTCTATTCGATTTCATCGCCGGGGAGTTTTGTGCTGGCCAAGCTTTTGTTCAATTCAGGGCTGATGTTGCTGATGAGCCTGCTCAGTTTGTTGCTTTTCACTATGTTTTTTGGTAATCCGATGGTAAAAGCAGGGGCTTTTATAGGGTTAGTGCTGCTGGGAGGCTGGAGTTTGAGCCTGATCTTTACTTTTTTGGCGGCTATAGCGGCCCGGGCGCAACAGAATGCGGCGATTATGGCCGTATTGGGATTTCCACTGATCATCCCCCAGCTATTATTGCTGATGAAGATATCCAATGCAGCTTTCAACCCCATTTTGACCATACATGCCAGCAATGTGCTGTTATTGATAGCGCTGGATATCATGGTAATCATCCTTTCTGTAATTCTTTTCCCCTTTCTTTGGAAGGACTGATGATAATTCAAAGTTCAAAGGCAAAAAATCAAAAAAAGGGGCTTTATTTTGAATTTTTACTTTTTACTTTTGAATTTGATCCCTGCTAAATTCCGCAAGAAGGAAATTTTGTGCCGGATTAACGCCGCAGTCTTAATTTTGTGCACTTTTCGGCCTCCTTTCTAATTGAAAGACAAACCAATGACCCGTAAAAAAAATATGATTTCCCGGTGGTGGTGGAAGATACTCTGTATCGTGTTGCTCCTGTTCACTTTTATTAAAGGCTTGCTGGTAAAGATCCCTAACCTTCCTGCACTGGAAGAAACCAGCCGCAACCTGTTCTTTCACGTGGCTATGTGGATGGCAATGATGTCGCTGTTTACCGTTTCTTTGGTGAATGCTATCCGTTATCTCCGCACTTTCAATCTCAAATATGATATCTATGCCCGGCAATATGCTGTGGTAGGGATCGTTTTTGGTATGCTGGGCTATGCCACAGGCGCCATTTGGATGAGTTATACCTGGGCTGATCCCAATAATCCTCTTTTCCAGTCGTTTGGTGCATTGGCCAGGGAACCCAAACTGATCGGGGCAGCTATTGCATTGCTGATCTATTTTGCGTATCTCGTGTTGCGTGATTCCATTCATGATATGGACAAACGTGCAAGGATCAGTGCAGTGTATAACATATTTGCTTATGCCATGTTGTTCCCTTCCATCTGGATCGTGCCGCGCCTATTGCCCAGTTTGCACCCGGGCCAGGAAGGAAACCCGGCAATGAATTTTAATGATGTGAGCCCCGAAATGCGATTGGTGGAATTACCTGCCTTTATTGGCTGGACACTGCTTGGCGTCTGGATCACTACGCTTAAAATACGCATGAGTTTATGGAAAGAAAAAAGATTGACCGCATGAAAATAATAAAATCATCCCTTTCTCTGTTAGTAGTACTCCTTTTTGCGGCAGTTGCACAGGCTCAGAATGTAGCAGGCGAATCCTCTTTCGGACAAACTATGCGCAGCAATGGCCGCATTTATGTGGTGATCGCTGTAATGACGACCATTCTTGTTGGCCTGTTCCTTTACCTGATCAGGCTCGATAAAAAGGTCAGCAAGCTGGAAAAAGAAGCATAGCCGATACTGATCAGTAACCAGGATCACGCTTAATAAACAAATAACTTAACACCAACAACAAGTTTACGGGTGACGCTGTTGTTTCCATAAATTAATAACCCGCACAACAATTACGATTGCTATTCGAAAACAAAAATCAGAATCATGTCAGAAAAGCATTACAGTTTCTTTAACTCTGTTGAAAAGAGTTTCGACAAAGCTGCAAAGTTTACCAAATGGGATCCGGGTATCCTGGAGCAGATCAAAGCCTGCAACGCCATTTACAGTATGAAATTTCCCGTTAAAAGGGATTCAGGTGCTATCGAAGTAATAGAAGCATACCGTGTGCAGCACTCACACCATAAAACTCCCTGTAAAGGTGGTATCCGCTTCGCTGCAGAAGTGAACCAGGATGAAGTGATGGCACTCGCCGCACTGATGACCTACAAATGTGCTATTGTAAACGTTCCTTTTGGTGGAGGCAAAGGCGGTATCAAGATCAATCCCCGCGAATACACTCCGTTTGAGCTGGAAAAGATCACCCGCCGTTATACATCTGAACTAATCAAGAAAAAATTCATCGGACCAGGCACTGACGTACCTGCTCCTGATTATGGTACCGGCGAACGTGAAATGGCCTGGATACTGGATACCTATACTACCATGCACCCCGGTGAGATCGATGCGGCGGGTTGCGTAACCGGAAAGCCTGTATCACAAGGTGGTGTTCGCGGCCGTCGCGAAGCTACAGGCCTGGGCGTATTCTTCGGCTTGCGCGAAGTATGCAATATGCCTGATATCATGGCTAAACTCGGAATGAGCGTTGGCGTGGAAGGAAAAAGGATCGTGGTCCAGGGATTAGGCAATGTGGGTTATCATACCGCTAAATTCTTCCAGAATGCTGGTGCCCTGATCATCGGCCTGGCAGAATACGAAGGCGCTATCGTCAACGATAAAGGTCTTGACGTGGATGAAGTATTCAACCACCGCAAAAAGACCGGTTCCATCCTCAATTTCCCCGGTGCTACCAACCTGGCAAAAAATACCGATGCGCTGGAAGTGGAATGTGATATCCTGATCCCTGCAGCATTGGAGAATGTGATCAATGGAGAGAATGCACCAAGGGTAAAAGCAAAACTGATCGGTGAAGCAGCAAATGGCCCTCTTACTCCTGAAGCAGACGAAGTGTTTTCTAAAAAAGGAATCATCGTTGTTCCCGACATGTACCTGAATGCCGGTGGTGTAACGGTTTCCTATTTCGAATGGTTGAAAAACCTCAGCCACGTTCGTTACGGACGGATGGAAAAACGCTTCAACGAAAACATGAACGCACATATCGTTGGACAAATGGAAAACCTTTCCGGTAAAAAAATGACCGAGAAGGAAAGGGAATACATTGTTCATGGTGCGGATGAAGTGGACCTGGTATACAGCGGTCTGGAAGAGACCATGATCACTGCCACCCACGAGATCATGAACGAATGGAAAAACAATCCTGATATCCCCAATATGCGTACAGCAGCTTATGTGGTTGCCATCAACAAAGTGGCTACCAGCTATGCAGAACTGGGTATTTTCCCATAACAGGTATAAACTTTTCTGAGTCCCGGCAGCATTCCTGCCGGGATTTTTTTTATCCCTCCTATCTTTTTAACTTGAGTAGCAAAACCTATTCTTCCCATCCGCTCCCTTTTCTTTAACCCGCTAAACTTTTAATATGAAAAATGTAACCGGATTCGGAGGTTTTTTCTTCCGCTCCAAAGATCCCGATGCAATGGCAGCCTGGTATCAGCAACATTTTGGTATCAATACCGTAGGCGGCAATGAACTCTGGATACAGCAGGAAGGCCCAACCGTATTTGCTCCTTTTAAACAGGATACAACGTATTTTGGTCATAAAGACCAGCAATTCATGATCAATTTCCGGGTGAATGATCTCGATGTACTTTTAAAAGAACTTTCTGCAGCAGGCGTCCGCATCGATGAAAAAAGACAGGACGAACCTTATGGCAGATTTGCCTGGGTATATGATCCCGAAGGCAATAAGATCGAACTCTGGCAACCGTTGGAATAACCTATTCTATTAGTCAATATTGAAACCCATGAAAAGACGGGATTTTTTAACCGCTTCTGCTATCACCACTGCCGGCATCAGTTCTCTACTCACTTCATGCAAACCAGGCACTCCGGCAGATACAAAAGCAAAAGAAAAAGAAAATGATCAGCTACCGGCTTTTGAACTGGATGAAGCCGATATCTCTTCCCTGCAGGAAAAGATGGCAGCAGGGACCTATACAGCTGAAAAACTTACAGACCTGTATCTCGCCCGTATCCGCGATATAGATCATGCCGGCCCTTCACTTCACTCAGTGATTGAAATAAACCCTGATGCCATTGCAGATGCACGTATATTGGATGAAGAAAGAAAAAGCGGGAAAACAAGAGGGCCATTACACGGCATACCTGTGTTGCTGAAAGACAATATTGATACAGCCGGAAAGATGCAAACCACAGCAGGCTCCTTAGCACTCGAGGGTCATATTGCTGCAACGGACGCTTTCCTGGTTAAAAAATTAAGAGATGCAGGTGCTGTTATCCTGGGCAAGACCAATCTCAGTGAATGGGCCAATTTCAGATCAAACAAATCCTGTTCAGGCTGGAGCAGCCGCGGCGGGCAAACAAAGAATCCTTACATACTTGATCATAATCCCTGTGGGTCCAGCTCAGGCTCCGGCGTTGCTGTTGCGGCAAATCTTTGTGTAGCGGCAGTAGGCACAGAAACAGACGGTTCCATCACCTGCCCTTCCGCAGTAAATGGAATTGTGGGTATCAAACCGACAGTAGGTTTGGTGAGCCGCTCTGGTATTATTCCTATTTCATCCACACAGGACACTGCAGGCCCGATGGCCCGTACGGTAAAAGATGCAGCGATCATGCTTGGCGTGCTGGCAGGTATCGATACAGCCGATAAAGCAACGCTGGAACAGGAGAAACTGAAAACCAAGGTCACCGACTATACCAGCTTTCTGCATCCCGAAGGATTAAAAGGAAAAAAGATCGGGGTGGAAAAGAAACCGCAGGGAGATAATCCCCTGCTTCATGCATTACAGCAAAAAGCACTGGAAGTGCTGAAGCAGCAAGGCGCCACCATTATTGAAGTGGAATATCTTGATGCCATAAGCAAGCTTGGTGATGCAGAATTCGAGGTGATGCAATACGAATTCAAAGATGGATTGAACCGCTATCTTGCCGGCGCCAATGCACGGGTTAAATCACTGGAGGAAGTGATCGCTTTCAACAAAGCCAATGAAAGCAAGGCCATGCCTTATTTTAAGCAGGAACTGCTGGAAAGTTCGCAAAAGAAAGAAGGGTTGGACAACCCTGCGTATAAACAGGCCGTACAGAAAAGCCATGCAGGCACACGAAAGATAATTGATGACCTGTTTAAACAACACCAGTTAGACGCATTGGCAGGGCTCACCATGGGACCAGCCTGCAGCATCGATATGATCTATGGCGATAGATGGGGTAGTGTATTCTTAACCCAACCTGCCGCCGCATCCGGCTATCCACATATCACCGTTCCCTGCGGAATGGTGTATGACCTGCCGGTAGGATTTTCATTTTTTGCACAAGCCTACAGTGAGCCGGCTTTGATTGAAATGGGATATGCCTATGAGCAGGCAACAAAGAACAGGAAAGTGCCGGCATTCCGTAAAGCATTCCTCCCCTGATACCGGGAATGCTGAAAGCATCTTTATTCATCTTTAATTAGTTTACCAATTCAATCGTATATATGAAATCGTTGCTTTGCCTTTTGTTGCTCATTAGCGTTTCTGCTTCTGCGCAACAAAAAAACTGGGAACTGGTATGGAGTGATGAATTTGATTATTCCGGTTTGCCAGATTCCACCAAATGGACAGCCGAGACCGGTGGCAATGGCTGGGGGAATAATGAATTGCAGTATTACACTGCCGGCCGCAAAGAGAATGCGCGGGTTGAGAATGGCCTGCTCACGATTGAAGCGCGTAAAGAAAACTGGAAAGGAAAATCTTATACGTCAGCAAGGCTGATCACCAAAAACAAAGGCGACTGGCAATATGGTAAAATAGAAGTAAAAGCCAAACTACCCAAAGGCCGGGGCACCTGGCCTGCGATCTGGATGCTGGCTTCAGTACCCGATCTCCGCTGGCCTGATGATGGGGAGATCGACATCATGGAACACGTAGGATTTAACCAGGGCTTTATCCATGGCTCCATACACTGCAAAAAATATTATCACGTCATCAACACACAAAAAACCGACACCATCGAAGTAAAGGATTGTTCAGAAAACTTTCATGTGTACAGTGTTGAATGGAATAAAGAATCAGTGAAGATCGCAGTGGATGGAAATGTGTTTTTCACTTTCACCAATGAACATACCGGCTATGATGCCTGGCCCTTTGATAATAAAATGTTCCTGCTGCTCAATATTGCTGTAGGTGGTAACTGGGGCGGTCAAAAAGGAGTGGATGAAAAGATCTGGCCGCAGAAGATGGAGATTGATTATGTAAGAGTGTACCAATAGTTGAATGGCCAACGGCTTTTATAGTTTCTTCCTGATATCAGGCGCTTCTGCATAAGGTTTATAATCGAGCGGCAATAAACTGGACACTTTTTCATCCCATGCCCAATAAGACATGGAAAACAGCTCCTGTGGTGGAAAATAACTTCCATTGGCATCTATAGCAACAACCTGGTGGTTTTGCAGGAAGATATAGGAACGTTGAAAGGTCGGAGCCCTCCGTTCGTTGTAATAAAGCAGGTATCCTTCATCTTCCAGTTCCTTTTTATAAGTAATATAGAGATAGTCATCAAAGTAAAGTAGTTTGAATCCGCCTTCCTGCCCCACAATCAGGCTGTCGGCGGTAAGTATCTCACGGCCATAAGTGTCAATATCATCTTTTTGCGACAACACACGCCGGTAATAATCAGCAGAATCTTTCGATAATGAATCCCCGGCCGGTACCACCTGAGAAGGGCTGCTGCCATTACTGCTGATCCTTATGAAGCTTCCAGGGCGGTATATTTTTCTGACCCTTTGTTTCTCCAGGTTAGGTCTGCGCACCATGCGTCTTACTTCATATCCTTCTTCCGTCAGCTTATTGTTGTAGAGGGCTTGCATAAAGTGCATCTTGGAGCCATAATAAGCTTTATCACGATTCTTCTGCCATCGGCGTTGCAGGCCTTTCCTTTTTTTATCTATCTCCTCGAAAAGCAAATAGCCTACAAAAGAAGTGGAATTTACTTTATAATTGATCTCAAAATCTTCCAGTTGATATTTGATGATATAGCCCAGTGCTTTATTTTCCAGGATGATCGGATCATCTGAGTAGGCCACAAGCCGGTTGCTCTTACGGTAATACCGGAAACGGATAGACGATTCATTTTTAATTTTGCAATCTTTGGCATTAGGTGTTTGGCCAACGAAATTATCCAGGAACACTTTGCCCCATTTATCCCAGCCTTCTTCTACAGAAGGTTCTACAACCACATTCTGTAGCTCTCTAACTTTCACTTCCATCTCCACGCGGATCCTGAGTGGCAGCTGATCAGTGTTGAAACTATATACATTCGTTTCATATCCAACAGATGAAATGATCAGATCGTATTTGCCGGGAGGAATATCTGTTATTTCAAAACTGCCGTCCTTACTGGTCACTGTGCCATAGGAAGTATTGGTGATAAAAACACTGCTTCCCGCAATAGGCTCTTTATTGGAAGCAGCCACTATCTTTCCCTGTATGGTACGCTGGGAAAGCATGGTAAGAGGAATAAAAAGCAGCAGGCAAAAAAATGCCGGTATTTTGAACATACCGGCAATATACTGCATTAAAACTAATTCTTTAGTTAATAAATCCGGGACTATGTTCGAATGGCTGATGGCTGAAGAAAAAGGTTGCCCGTTGATCGAGACGCAAATCGGAACCAATAGTTCCTTCTCCATTGTCACCCCAGACCAGGGGAAAGGAACTACTGGTCCGGCACATGTGTTAACGGCCATTCGGCCAACGGTCATCGTTAACGCACAACGATCACCGGCTTATTCCAATCCAAACATCCCCTTATTCAATTGTTGCAGTATTTGCATTTTATGTTTTGCATCGATCAGCAATGAAATATTATGCGGGCTGCCGCCATAAGATACCATGCGGACAGGAATGTTCATGATAGAACCAAACAGTTTTTTTACAATATCTGTTGTTTGCGCAATTTCATTGCCTACCACAGAAATGATCGTTTGATTATGGTCCACTTCTGTTGTACCGAACGGTTCCAGTTCCTTCAAAATCTCTTTCAGGAAAGCAGGGTTATCGATAGTAAGTGATACGGCTACTTCTGAAGTGGTGATCATATCGATCGGCGTACGGTATTTTTCAAATACCTCGAATATCTTTCTGAGAAAGCCATAGGCCAGCAGCATGCGGCTGCTCTTGATACGGATAGCAATGATATTATCCTTTGCTGCCACTGCTTTTACACCTACCCCCTGGGCCAGCTCCGTGATCAGTGTGCCTTTTGCTTCCGGCTGCATCGTGTTCAGCAGTTTTACAGGGGTCTTATATGTTTGTGCCGGCCAGATAGAAGCAGGGTGAAGTATCTTAGCACCGAAATAAGCCAGCTCTGCTGCTTCTTCAAAGCTCAGCTGTTCAATAGGCACTGTTTTCTTCACTACGCGCGGATCGTTATTGTGCATACCGTCAATATCGGTCCATATCTCACAGGCGGAAGCACCGATAGCGGCTGCGATCAATGAAGCTGAATAATCACTACCGCCTCTTTTCAGGTTGTCTACCTCGCCACGGGCATTGCGGCAGATATAACCCTGGGTCACGAATAATTTTCTTTCCTTATGCTGTTGCAGCAGTTGGGTGAGTTTTACTTTAATGCTGCCGATCTGCGGCTCATCATATGCATCGATGGTCATGAACTCCAGGGCAGGCAACAGGGCATGATCGATGCCTTGCTCTTCGAGATAGGCCGAAAACAATTTGGTTGACAGCAATTCACCCTGCGCCAGGATATCTTTATTCAGCGCTTCGCTGAAAGAGATCTTGAGAATGATATTAAGGAATTCAAAATGCTCGGCTACGATCTGGCGTGTTTTTTCAACAGAAGCAGGTTTTTTCACCAGTTCGGTAATGAATTGATGGTAATGAGTTTCCAGCTTGTCGATGGATTGCTTGGCAGCGCTGCGATCACCCCTGGCTATATGCTCGCCTATTTCAACCAGGGCATTGGTGGTGCCAGACAAGGCAGACAGCACTACAATAGTTGGCTCTTCTTCCTTGGTAACCAGTGAAGCAATATGGTGCATACGTTCCGGCTTACCCACACTGGTGCCGCCAAACTTCATTACTTTCATGATGATTCCCTTTCCGGGCTTTTAAACGATTAAAAATGGTGGCTGCAAAGATAAAGGCAGATAGATAATAAAAAGATATAAAATAAACAGATGACGTCGGAATGATAAAAAAATTCGAAGAAAATATGGTTTTCTTTGAAATCACTTCAATTCTACCCCGAATTTCTCTCCTATTGATCGTAAATCCTTTATTACAGATTCAAGTAAAGGAATTCCTTCTTTCATTCTTTCTGCTTCCATTTCTCTTTCAGGATCTCCGGGCACCAGTACTTTTTCCTGGCCAGGCATTGGCTTCGCGGCTCTGAACCCTTCGATCCAGTGGTCCATGCTTTTCTTAAACTCTTCCGCCGGCCTAAAAGCATCCACACGCATAGCTCCGAAGAAATGACCGATCCCTTTACCTGGCTGCTGTGCCGGCATGGGCACATAGGCAGGAAATGGGGGCACCCAGGGTGCATAATTTGCGCCACTCAGCAGTGCGGAGAAAATATCCACTACTGCCCCAAGAGCATATCCCTTATGACTGCCATGCTCCTTATCTCCTCCAAGCGGCAACAAAGCTCCTCCTTTCTTCAGTTCATGCGGATCATGCGAAGGATTACCTTCTGCATCCTGCACCCAACCCGAAGGCGTCGATTGATTTTTCCGTTGCAGAATTTCCAGCTTGCCATTTGCAGCTGTAGTGGTGGCCAGATCAGCTACAAAAGCCGGCTGCTTACCTGCAGGCGCTGCCACACAGATAGGGTTTGTACCAAGCATTTTATCAATGGAAAAAGTAGGTGCTACCAGGGGGCTGGCATTGGTCATCGCCATACCGATCATATCATATTGCAAGGCCATCATGGCATGATAACCAGCTATACCAAAGTGATTACTGTTTTGCACACTCACCCAACCCGTACCCACCTGCTTAGCCTTTTCAATCGCCACCTGCATGGCATAGGGTGCCACTACGAGGCCAAGTCCACTGTCTCCGTCTATCACTGCTGTGGATGGTGTTTCATGAATGATCCTGATATCGGGTTTTGCATTCACCCGTTTCGCTTCCCAAAGCCTTACATAGCCACTGAGCCTGGCCACTCCATGCGAATCAATACCCCTGATATCTGCGGAAAGCAATGCTTTGGTAGCCGTTGCTGCCTGTTCTTCCGGACACCCGATTGCCAGAAATACCTTTTGAGTGAAAGCCGTAAGTTGCTGGTAAGAGAATAGCTGTGTTGACATAGCGCAAAGAAACAAAGAAAATGGATGCAGATAAAAATGCCTCCCTTAGAGGGAGGCATTACCTGTTATGTCAATGTGTTCTTAAAACGGCAGATCATCGATAGGCTCCGTAATGTCATTTGCTGAAGGAACACTGCTTGGAGCAGTGTTGGAAACTCCGCTGTTATAAGAAGGAGTGCCTCCACCGAATCCACCTTCACTGCGGCCGCCCAATAATTGCACTTCACGCACACGGAGGGAAAGGGAAGCTCCGCTTGTTCCATCCTGGCGGGTAAATGATCTTACTTCCGGTGTTCCTTCCACAAAGACCTGTTTGCCTTTGGTCAGATAAGGAGAAAGAGCTGTCCTGTCTGTCCAGTATGCACAATCTACCCAGGTCGTTTTCTCCTGGCTCATTCCCTGACTGTCTTTGTATTTCTCCGTATGGGCTATTGTAAAATTGATCACATTCTTTCCATTGACTGTGTTAACCACGCAATCCTTGCCGAGGTTACCGATAACTTGCATTTTAATCATAGTGCTCTGTTTTAATATTCGTAATAATTATTAAGCGGCAAGTTAGCATTATTCCCCCGCCTGGGATGCCGCACTAACTTGATTTACCCGTTGCAAAGCAGACTTGTGAATAACTTTTAACTTCCCTGCCGCTATGAGTGCAAGATGCATTCAGATGGAAAGGATTCCTTGAGAAAAAAACGTTTTTTTTATGTGTTTTCCTATTCACCTCTTCCGCTTGCCGCATCAATATTTTTTCCAAAGAAGATCGCATTCATAAACAGCTTGCTGCCACCCAGCCAGAAAGCCCTGAAATTGGGATTGTCTGCTATGTTGATCACCCTTCCGCCTCCCACTGTGTTCACCACTACCGCTGCTGAGTTTTTGATAGCATCCAGGTTTTCCCGGCTTACCCAACCACTCTGCATCGGCTTACTTCCATAAAAGAACGGTGTGGCATAAGGGTTTTTGCTTTTTTCCATAAACACCCTGTTGGCTTTGAACAGGCTGACCGTTTTTTGATTATATCCATAAGCCAACGGATGGGTAAGATCTGCTTCAGCCCCGAAAATGGCGCCACTCACCCGCTGTGCTCCATCTACCTGCTCCCTGTCTACATACGTTGCTTTTTGCGTACTGTCAACCGGCGCTTTTGTTCTTTTGAATGATACATTGCTGATACCATTCTGCGCAGCCCAGGTCACTGCTTCTTCTGTAAGGATCAAAGTACCGCCTCCCTGCACCCAGCTCTTCAGTTTCTCTTTATTCAGATCCCCATAGTTTCCGCCTACCATGATCAATGTATTATACCGGTCAGCTTGTGTACGATTGAATGCCGATGGCTCCAGGTGGGTAGCCGGAATATTCATCCGTTGATCAAGCAGATGCCAAACCTCGCCTGCGTCTGTTGCATTCACTCCCGAACCTGTGATCATGGCGATCCTGGGTTCTGCTATAGGCGCAAATTTGCTGCTGCCCAGATCACTGCCGCTGCTTACATTTCCTCCATTTACAGCCCACACTTTTATATAACTGCGTTCAGCCACTCCTTTCATCAGCTCAGCGAGCTGACTGCTGCTCATTTTCTGTGCTTTTACCGGCACCATGATCGTTCCATAATCGAATGCTAATGTTGTATTGCCTATCGGCATGTCAAATTTGTTAGTGGCCACTTTTGCCATAACGCCTGCTTCCTGTAATTCATACAATGCACGTGGTGCATACAGATCATCCCATGCAAACAGGTATGCATATTCACTTTTACCTGTTACCTCACCTGTAGGTTTGGGGAGATCTGTCAGTTTATCACCGGCAGCACCTGCATACTGCGCTGCATTCAACTCTGCTGCAGGTAAGCCAAACGCCAATGGCATTGTCCAGGAAGTAATATCATAGAACAAACTGTCTTTATACTGGAATGTTTTTTCAAATATGGTCCTGATCAGCCTGTATTGTGGTTGATTGGTCGGTACCACATACGCAGTGCCGGGTTTGAATTCATTTCCATCTGCACTGAACTTATTCTTTACCGTCAGTACCTGTATCTGGTGGCGGCGCAACATTTCTGCAAAATGATAGGTTTTGGCTTTGTCCTGTTCATCACCGAACACATATCCTTTCACAGGCGAAGCTGCCGATTCCGTCATGGCTGTTTTATAAAAATCCCTTTGCCATTGCAGGAACTCTTTCCGCAAAGCTTTTGCTCCTTCCAGTGTAGACAGGGCTGTTACAAACTGGTTGCGGATCGTAAAGGGAAAAGTCAGCAATCCATTAGCTGTTTGCTGCGCATGTCCTCTCGAAGATGCCTGTTCGAATAAGATACCGATAGCTCCATTCGCATCAGGATAGGTTGAACCTTTTCCATAATAGAAATCGTCATAATTCTCTTTGGTAAAATAAAGCGAACCGATACGGTCAAGGAATGCTGCATGGAACTTAGCCAGCTTACCGGTCAGTTCCTGGTTTTTATCAGGCGTCAATGGATTGACCCTGGAAGGTACACCTGGTTGAAAAAAGAAAGTAGCATTGCTTCCCTGCTCATGATGATCGGTAAGGATATTGGGTTTCCATTTATGAAACCATTCGAGGCGGTTCTGGCTTTCCACATGTATTGCAGGCAACCAATCACGGTTGAGATCGAACCAGTAATGATTGAACCTTCCGCCAGGCCATACTTCATTAAACTCGCGGTCGTTGGGGTCGCTTACCAGGTTCTTGCTGCGATGTTGGTTCACCCAGCCAGAAAAGCGCTGCATACCATCGGGGTTAAAGGAAGGATCAAAAAGAATGACTGTATTTTCCAGCAGTTCATCAATTTGTTTTCCCTGCGCTGCTGCCAGGTAATATGCACTTACCAGGGAAGCATTGGTGCCGCTTTGTTCATTTCCATGTATCGAATGCCCGATCCAGACTACGATAGGCATATTGTCGATATTGAGTGAGCCGGAGCGTTCGGGATCTGTCAGCTGCACATGCTGCTGGCGGATCTCTTCCAACCGTTGTTGGTTTTTAGGAGAGGTTATGATCAATAATACCTGTGGCCTTTTTTCATAGGTAAATCCCATGATCTCCAGTTTCACCCTGTCCGGCGCAGCCGCAGCCACCGCTTTCATGTAATTCACCAGCCGGTCGTGGGTAACATGATATTCACCCACTTCATGGTAAATAATGTCTTTAGGTTTGGGAATAGCCGGGTTGTAGCTGACGCTGTCCGGCAAATAGTACTTCAGGTCCTGGGCCATGCCTGCGCAAGACAAGGCCAGTAAGCAGGTAATCAGAGCAAGTTTCTTCATAAGCAATTGTTTGTTAAGTGTATGAGCGAGGAAGATACAAAAAGAGGGATTTCCGGGCACATAATATTTCCGTTATTCACAAACTTATCTTCGATGATTTTGTAATTCATGTCCGGGTTATTCCCTGATGGGAAAAAGACCCAGGCAATTGACAATCAATAAGAACAGCAAAGTGCTGCAGGAAGCCGCAGGGGCCTGTATTATCCGCCTTATCTGCCGGCTAAATTGTATCTTTGCTGCTTGCAATTTTTTAAAAATTATGAGTCGTAAAGGAAAAGTGCTGGTTGCCATGAGCGGTGGCATTGATAGCACCGTGGCTGCCCTCATGCTCAATGACGAAGGGTATGAAGTGGTGGGGATCACCATGAAAACCTGGGATTATGCTGCCAGTGGCGGAAGCAAAAAGGAAACAGGTTGTTGTAATGTAGACAGCTTCAATGATGCCCGACAGGCAGCCGTTGAGCATGGCTTTGCACATTATATTCTTGATATAAGGGAAGAGTTTGGCGGTTTTGTGATCGAGAATTTCGTGGAAGAATACCTTGCCGGCCGCACACCCAACCCCTGCGTGCTTTGCAATACACATATCAAATGGAGGGCCCTGCTGAAAAGAGCTGATGCTCTGGGCTGCGATTTTATCGCTACCGGCCACTATGCAAAGATCAGGCAACATGATAATGGCCGCTATGTAGTAAGCAAAGCCATTGATGACACAAAAGATCAGAGCTATGTACTGTGGGGACTGCAGCAGGACCTGCTCAGCCGTACCTTATTACCCCTGGCCCCCTATCGCAAAACAGAGATCCGCGATATGGCCCTGCGCTATGGCTATCCTGAACTGGCTAAAAAAAGCGAAAGTTATGAGATCTGCTTTGTGCCGGATAATGATTACCGTGGTTTCCTGAAAAGAAGAGTGGAAGGCCTCGAAGAAAAAGTGGCTGGTGGGAATTTCATTGATAAAAATGGAAAGGTACTCGGTCAACATAAAGGCTATCCCTTTTATACGATTGGCCAGCGCAAAGGCCTGGACATTGCTTTTGGAAAGCCTGTATTCGTTACGAAGATCGACCCCGAAAACAATACCGTAATGCTCGGTGATGAAGCTGACCTGGAACAGAATGAAATGACGGTAGGCAAGCTGAACATGATCAAGTACGATACTGTTACACCCGGAATGGAAGCCATTACCAAGATCCGTTACAAGGACAAAGGCAGCCTTTCCAATATCTACCCCGAAAATGGCCAGATGAAGGTCAGGTTTTATGAAAATGCCAAGGGGATCGCCCCGGGGCAAAGTGCGGTGTTTTATGAGGGGGAAGATGTGATTGGAGGGGGGATTATAGTCGGAAGTCTTTAGTCGGGAGTCACCCCCTTTCCGCTGTCACCCCGGTCCCTGGTCCAGGACAACGTTCTGGTTTAAAGAATATAGAGCCGGGGGCTCCTTAGTGTTGAGAAAGGTTAAGAAACAGGCATGGCAATAAAATTGTTCCTGTTTCGTTTATATTTTTCAGGTCTAACTAACTGTGTCTGAGGATTTAACCATATCCTGTAATAACTGGTCTCTTATGAGAATCTTAACTATCTGCCGATTTACACTTCTTGTTGTGCTGGCTATGGCTGTTTTTTCCTGCTCCGAAAAGAAAGAGGATTATGTGGCGGCAGAGCCAGTATCGGATTATCTGCCGTTGCAGGTTGGAAAGTATATTACCTACCGGGTAGATTCTCTTGTTCCCAATGCTTTTAATACATCGCTTGAAACACATAGCTACCAGGTAAAACATGTTGTGGATGCAGAGATCACCGATAACCTGGGAAGGCCTTCTTACCGGGTCTTCCGTTACCATAATGATATTACTGCTTCAGGCTCATGGGTACCTGAAGGCACTTATTTTATCACTCCGCTGACCAATGAAGTGGAAGTGGTGGAGAACAACCTTCGCATCATTAAACTGCGCAATCCTATGAGAGAGGGTTTTAGTTGGAGAGGCAATTCTTATCTCCCCCCCGATCCCTTTCCCTATAATTTCAGTGTAGATAATTCAATAGGAAGCTGGGATTATACGTATGATCTGTTTGAGCCCAGCACTGCAATCAATGGTGAGACTTATAATGATGTATGGACAGTAGAGCAAATAAACGAAGATAAAAACGATCCTGTGCTTTACCCGCATGAATATGCAAACAGGCTCAGGTCAGTTGAAAAATATTCAAAGAATATCGGCCTTGTTTACCGCCAGTTGATATTATGGGAATATGAAACCACTACCGCTATCAATCCGTCCTATACGGGTTTTGGCATCACGATGTGGATGATCGATCATAACTGATCTTTTTCAATACCGCCAGGTTTTTGCAGCAAGGCCGCAAACAAAGTATCCGCTTTGGTTGCATATCCTTTTAACAAAGCAGATCTTATTAGTTTCAGGTTGGTTTCCTGTTGTATGAACTCTATCACTTCTGTATTTTCCTGCTGATATACTGAACAGGTGATATAAAGAAAATAACCGCCAGCCCTAAGATGCGGCAACGTATGCAGAACGATCTTTTTTTGCCGGTCAGCATATTCCTTTACCTTTTCTTCCTTAAAAAAAAATAATTGCTCCGGTGTACGCCCCCAGGTGCCACTGCCAGTGCAGGGAACATCAGCAATGATCAGATCAAAGGAGCGGCCGGGGTTTACAGGACGACTCAGATCGGCCACAAAACTTTCATAGTGTTTGATCCCAGCTTCCTTAAATCGCTTCGACAGGTTAGCCAGTATGTTCTCCCGCACATCCGATACCATCAGTTTTATTTGTGGGTATTGATCATATATCAAAAGGGATTTGCCTCCGCTTGCTGCACAGCAATCCCATACACGCCCTGGCAGAAACCCTTCAGGAAAATGCAGGAGCTCACCCACACGCTGCGAGCTGTAATCCTGTATCACCGCTTCTTTGTTGACCTCAATTACATCATCCAGCTTTGAAGCATTCGGTAAAGCAAGGCAAGCTGAAGAAATGGTATTGAAAGGAATTGCTGCTTTAGTAAGTTCTGCCTTCACCTTTTCTTCCCATCCCGGTCTCAATCGTAAGAAAAGATCTGGTTGCTGAAAGTGTGAAAGTACAAATGCGTTTGTATCCATCTCTTTTTCCAGGTGGTCCAATGCAGGAAATACAGCCGCGGGAGAAAATGGATAAGCTGCCAGCAGTAATTTATCTTCCGGTTTCAATGTCACCTGTTCATTCCATTCGGGTTTGATGGCCTGCAACAAATCGTCCGGCTCTGTGGTACAAACAAAAAGTCCCAGCAAGATCCTCTCTTCCGTATCTGCACCGGCAGCAAGTTTTCCCAACCGGAAATAACTATAGCACAAACTGGCAATCCTTTTCCTGTCTTTCGATCCATATTTCTTATCTGCCCTGAAAAAATCTTTCAGAAATATCCCGAAAGGTTGCTGGCCTTTGTATTGGTCCAACACAGTTGCAGCAGTATGCAGATGGGAATAGTGTTTCATGCAAGTGCAAGATACATACAATGAACTGCTTGTCCCTGCTTACCTGCCATCCGGTCAATGATCAACAATCATCTCTCACCCAAATTAACTATCTTACCGTTTCATACTTTCCATACATGCCCGGACGGTTGACCATACTTCTTGTTAGTCTTCTGCCTCTTATTTCACGGGCCCAGGTTAAGCCGTTTTCTTTCCACAACATCAGTATCAACCAGGGGCTTTCGCAAAGCAGTGTGGTGGATATCGCTATTGATAAAACCGGTTTTGTATGGATGGCTACACAGGATGGCCTGAACCGTTTTGACGGAAAAGATTTTATCACGTTCCCCGGCAATTTTGATGATATTACCACGCCTACAGGCAACCAGCTTGGAAAACTTGTTCCCGGTGAGCAAAATAAATTATGGCTGATCACCCGCAGTGGTAAGCTCGAACAGATGGATTTGCTTACCCAACAGGCCAGTCCTTTTAAAAGTATTAAAGACCAACCGTTGCCGGCAGTAAGTTGTGTTTACCAGGATAGCGCCCATCTTTTTATTGGCACTAGAAATGAGGGTCTGTGGATATTCAATCAACAGGCAAATCAACTGTTGCAATTGAAAAAGAATGGGACAATGCCAATCAGCAACAATGAAATAAAAGATATCTTCAAAGACAGTCGCCATCAGTTCTGGATACTCACTTCCAATGGAGTAACACGCTTATCTGCTGCTATTTCCAATCCCACATTTTTTCTTCACAACCAGGAACAACCTGTCCGCAGCAGCGCCATTACTGAAGACAACCAGCAGAATATCTGGTTGGGGACATTCGGCAATGGGTTGTTTGTAAAGAGCAAAAACGCTGATTCCTTTCAACCCTTTACCGGGTTTGAACATGCAGGTTTGCCTGCTGGTCTCGTGATCGAAACTTTACTGGCCGACAATTATGGGCGAATATGGATGGGCACATTCAGTGATGGCTTGTATGTTATCGACAACAGCCAATCCATTATCCATCATTTTGTGTCGGATAAAAAGGACCCGTCCTCCATTGCTTATAATGACGTGTTGTGTATCCGGCAGGACAGCCGCGGTGGGATCTGGATTGGCACAGATGGCGGGGGCATAAGTTATTACGATAAACGGTTGAGCAATTTTGAAACGATCACAGGGAATAATCTTCCGGAGAATATTTCGATCGGACAGGTGCGGGCCATTACTACCGATAAGGAAAGCAATACCTGGATAGGCACTTCCATCAATGGCCTTACACTGCTGGGTAAGCAACCTGCCACCATCGGCAATTACAAAAAGATAGGTGCTTTGCTTACCGACAGGGATGGAGATATATGGGTGGGCACACAGGAAAACGGTTTGGATATCCTGGACGGGCGAACACGAAAGCTTATCAAAAAATTCCTTCCGGGTCAAACCATCTGGCATTTGCTGGAAGATGCAAAAGGAAAAGTGTGGGTTGCTACAAGAGAGCAGGGCTTATACCAGATGGATAAAGCACAGGGCGAGCTTAATCATTTTGATGAGCGCAGCACTCCTTCCCTTTTGGAAAACAATGTGCGCACAATGGTTTTCACGAAAGACAGTCTCCTGTATATCGGTTTTGAAAAAGCAGGGATACAGTTGCTTAATATAAAAGATAAACAACCGCCTCCTGCCTCCGGGCATTCTTCAGCTATTTTCAACGGATCTGTATCCGTCCGCAGCATGTATTACACTCCTTCCATCTTATGGATAGGCACATTTGGCAACGGCCTCATCGCACTTGAAACAGGCAGTGGTAAATCGACAGTGATCACGGAAAAACAGGGGCTTCGCAACAATACCGTATATGGTATACAACCGGATGGGTCTGGTTCGATATGGTTAAGCACCAATAAAGGCCTTTGCCGCCTGCGCATCCCATCCCGCCCTGAGAAGATAAGTCGGGCCGATATGGACGCATTTACCGTTGAAGATGGGCTGCAAAGCAATGAATTCAATACCGGCGCACATTACCGTTCCCCGCAAGGGCGCTTATTTTTTGGCGGCATTAAAGGGGTGACCATATTTGATCCTGCAAAGCTTTCACACACAGAGCAACCCTTATCAGTAGTGATCACACAGGTGCTGACCGATAACCAGCCATTGGATACAGATACATTGATCACTTATAAAAAAGTTTTGCTTTTGCCTTTCCGCCAAAATTCACTCTCTTTCAATTTTGCGGCACTGGATGTTTTATCTGCCGGCAGGCTGAGCTATTCTTATCAGTTGACCGGTTATGATAAAGACTGGATGGAAGCAGGCAACAGGAATTATGCAGCTTACACTCATCTTCCTTCGGGCAAATATCTTTTCCATGTAAAAGCTTCCCATAATCTTTCCGCGGAGAGTGCCCCCGTTGCTTCCCTGATGATCATTATCAGTCCCCCATTCTGGAGAACGCCCTGGTTCATTGCTTTATGCGTGTTGTTATTAGCAGCGGCCTTATACGGCATTTACCGTTATCGCATCAGCCAGCTGATCCGTTTGCAGAGGGTCCGTAACCGTATCGCATCTGACCTGCATGATGATATTGGCTCAGCGCTCACACATATAAGCATATTATCCGAGCTAAGCAAAGCCGGCGTTCCGCCAACAGCAGAAACAGCCGCTTTTCTTAATCGTATTTCAGAAGAAGTGGCAAGTTCAGGTCAGGCACTGGATGATATTGTATGGAGCATTAATTCAAACAACGACACAATGGACCAGATGGTGGCACGTATGCGCCGCTATGCAGCCGAGATACTGGAAAACCGGGTAGAAAAATACATGATCGATTTTGACGACCGCTTTGCCCACCGCAGACTGAGCATGGAACAACGGCGCGATTTTTTCCTACTGTTCAAAGAAGTGATCAATAATATTTATAAACATTCAAAAGCCACACAGGTAGGGATCAGGATCTGGTTCGAAAAGAATGACCTTCATTTGCAGGTGAAAGATAATGGCGTTGGCTTTGACAAAAGCAGGTCAACTGAAAGGAATGGGATCAAGAATATGCAGGCCCGGGCCGAAAGATGGAACGGCCGCTTTCTTATTCACTCAGAACCAGGTAAAGGCACGGAAACAAGCATATCCATACCGGTTGTGTAAACCACACAAATGAGTGAGGATTACCGATTGATAAAACAGTAATTTTAAATTCAGGTTTGTGGTTTGGCGCTGGGCCTCCGGTTCACCAGAAACATGTGTCCTTCAAAATACAAACCAGTTTAATAAAAGAATATGTCTCCTAAAATAATCCTCTTTGAAGATAATGACAGGCTGCGGGAGTCACTGTCCTACCTGCTTAAAATGAACGGCTATGATGTTGCCGGTGATTTCAGCAACTGTGATGAAGCGGCCAACATTGCACGCGTATATCAGCCGGATGTAGTGCTGATGGATATTGATATGCCGGGTAAAACAGGAATTGAAGGCGTGTCCATGATCAAAGAAGCAAGACCCGAAACTGCCGTGATCATGTATACCGTCTTTGAAGAAGAGGATAAATTATTCAAATGCCTTTGCGCAGGGGCCAATGGATACTTATTAAAGAAAACACCACCCGCCAAATTATTTGAAGCCATACACGATGTTGTGGAAGGCGGTGCACCCATGTCGCCCACCATCGCCAAAAAAGTATTGAGCACATTCCAGGTAAAACAGGACCCCGGCAAATACAAGCTTTCTCCCCGCGAGATAGAAGTGTTGCAATGGCTGATAAAAGGATACAGTATCAAACTCATTGCTGCCGAAATGCAGCTCGCCTTCGATACCATCCGCTCCCATCTGAAGAATATTTATCAAAAGCTACATGTTAACTGCGGCAAGGAAGCGATAGCCAAAGCATTGAGTGAAAGGATAGTTTAAGTAACCGACTTTTCCATTTCCCGACATTTTCTTAAATTAGTCAGCTACCCCTTGTAAACCAAAATCGCGTATCAAGCTATGTTCCTGACTGTTTCACCGGAAAAGCGGAAAATATGGGTGATGGTGCTGTTGCTGGCCGTTCTTCATTGCCTGCCATTATTATCGTATACGCAACGTCTTCTTTTTACAACCTACCGGCTTAATGAGAACTTGTATGAAGCCAATAGTGAGATCGTATCGGGTTATGTGAAAGTGATCTCTCAAACCAGGAATAAGCTGCTCTTTATTGGTACCAAATTCGGCTTTTGCATTTATGATGGAAACAAGTTCAGGAATTATACACGCTTTGGCGGAAAATATATTGGAGCTGTTAATGATTTTGCAGAGTTGGATGATGGCCGTGTAGCAGTGCTTTCCAACAGTCATGGTATCCTGATACTGGACAAAAATACGCTGACAGCAATACCGGTATTACCCAAAACTCCGTCCACCCGTTTCATCAGTTTTCATCGCACTCCCGGTAATAAACTGCTTGTTTCAAGCACCAATGGCATTTACCGTTTTCATAATGACCATTTTGTGAAAACGCCGGTAAACACAGCTAACGCCGATAATTTCTTTTATGATATTGAGAACATCAATGACAATTTACTCATTGCATCCAATTCAGATAATACTCCGCTAACCATATTCGATTCATCATTCAGGATTATAAAAAAATATCCGCTTGCCGATGTGGTATATGATGTGCAAGGAGATAAAAAAGGGAATCTCTGGATGGCCACACCTACAGGGCTCAAGCGTGCTCTTATTGGGGATTTGCTGGCAGGCCAGTTAAAATTCGAATCAATGCCTTCTGCTATTGCCAGGGCTGGTATTGACGGAAAGATAGTGGTCAGCCTTTATGCAGATCCTTATTCCAATATCTGGGTAGGCACTGCATTTGGCGGATTGTTCCGGATCGATTCGCTTTTTAATGTAACACAGTTCCATTTCCGCAATGGTTTCAATTTCGACAGGGTCAATTGTTTCCTGGAAGATGCAGAGCATAACTTATGGCTGGGTACAGAAAACGGTCTTGTTAAGATACCTGACCCGCGGATCGTAAAATATATTTCTGATGATGGGCTTCAATACAGCACTATTGCCGGCCTGCATTTGTTTCAGGGTGATCTGCTTGGCATAAGCACAGACAATATGTTCCAGGTAGATGGGCAGGATCATAAGAAAATACTATTGATAGATACGCTGCCTTACGCTACCGGTATTTTTTCAACAGATGCTTCCTTATATGTTTATTCCAGGTACAGGCTGCTGCAGGCGGATAAAGTGAAAGGAAGATATGTGCTGCAGAAGACATTGCTTTCTGCACCCGGCAGTCTTTCTTTTAAAGGCGGGGCTTTGGCTTTGCGGGACGATTATTTCCTGATCCCTCTTGCTACAGGAGGGTTGTATGCAGTAGAGGGGAAAACCGGCAGCCGCTTACCCGGCATCGACTACATCGTGAATACAATGTATTATGATAAACCCAATCAATTGTTATGGGTGTCTGAACTGAATGGAGGCATGCGCATTTACCATACAGGGAAAACCCTGGAACTGGTTTGCATGGATAGTACTGTATCTAAAAACATATCGGCTATCACCAGTGACGGCCGTGGTGGCTTTTGGCTGGCGACAAGAGATAAAGGCGTTTTCCAGGTGATCAAAGAAAATAGCCGGCTAAAAATACTGCAGCATATTGGCACCAGCGAAGGATTGTCATCCGATCTCTGCACCACTATTCTGCAGAATGCACAAGGCAAACTGTTTGCAGGAAATACGGCCAGCCTTGATATTATTCAAAAGATCAACGGCAGTTATGTTATCAATCACCTGGCATCCCAATTGGGATATTACAATGAGATGTATACACTGTCAAACGACAACATGGGCAATACCTGGGCAGGTGGTTTAAACGGTCTTTTAATGATCCCTGCAGATGCTAATCTTCTTTCAGTAAATAAGACCGGCACTTTCATCACCAGGATAGAATTGAACGATAGCATTATCAATGCTCCTGATCTGGCCGCCAATCATCCGCTTACCTTATCACATAACCAGAATGATATCACTTTTGAATTTGCCAGTCCCTACCTGAAAAGCGAATCAATGGTAAAGTATGTTTATCGTTTGCTTCGCGAAGGAGATACTACCTGGAGTTCTCCCTTTACCAATACATCCCTGGCGTTGAAAGACCTGCCTGCCGGTTCATTCACCTTCCAGGTAAAGGCTTTATTCCCTGATGGGTCGAATGCTGAAAATATTGCGGCTGTTTCTTTCCACATCTTATCTCCGTGGTATAAAAGCTGGTGGTTTATTTCCTTATGCATTTTAATGCTGGCCGCATTATTATACGCACTGTACCGCTATCGCCTGCAACAATTGATACGGCTGCAACAGGTGCGCAACCGCATAGCCAGCGATCTGCATGATGATATCGGTTCAACTCTCACCAATATCAATATCCTTTCTTCCCTGGGGCAAAAGAACCTGCATGAGCCGGTGCAGGCACGTAAATTCCTCGATCGCATCACGGAAGAGGTGAACAGTTCATCACAGGCGCTGGATGATATTATCTGGAGCGTCAACACCAACAACGACGGACTGGAAGAAACAGTAGCGCGGATGAGGCGTTATGCTGCAGAGTTGTTTGATGCAGGTAATGTTCACTATGAATTTCAGATAGACCCATCACTGGAACAGAAAAAACTAAGCATGGAACAACGGCGTGATTTTTATCTTGTGTACAAAGAACTGCTGAATAATATTTCCAAACATGCAGAGGCCAAAAATGTCCGGATCAGCATTCATATTGAAAAAGCTCATCTCATTTTATCTGTAAAAGACGATGGTAAAGGATTTGATTGCTTTGCCGAAACCCATCGCAATGGCCTTAAGAACCTCCACAAGCGTATCAACCACTGGAATGGGAATATACAGATCAGGTCTGGCGAGGGAATGGGATCCATGATCATCGCAAGCCTGCCTGTAAAAGGATGATCCTGATAATAAAGCGGCCATGAAGAGATTCATGGCCGCTTTATTATGATTACTGTACTAAATTATCCTACAATTCCAGAAGCGTTTTCACCGGGTCTTTACCGATCAGCAGTTGCTCAGGGTTTTCCAGCAATTCTTTCACCCTTACCAGGAAGCTCACAGATTCCCGGCCATCAATGATACGGTGATCATAGCTGAGGGCCACATACATCATTGGTCTGATCACTACCTGGCCATTGATCGCCATTGGACGCTCCTGTATCTTGTGCATGCCAAGAATAGCGCTTTGAGGGATATTGATAATAGGCGTGCTCATTAAAGAACCAAATACGCCACCATTGGTGATGGTGAATGTGCCGCCGGTCAATTCTTCTGTGGTCAGCTTGCTGTCGCGCGCCTTGCCTGCGAGCTCAATCACTTTCTTTTCGATATCTGCCATGCCCAGGCTTTCCACATTGCGGATCACAGGCACGGTCAAACCTCTTGGAGTGCTTACAGCGATACTGATATCTGCATAGTCATGATACAGGATCTGATCCCCATCGATATACGCATTCACAGAAGGCCATTCAGCCAGCGCTACAGCACATGCTTTGGCGAAGAAGCTCATAAAGCCCAGACCCACACCATGTATTTCTTTAAACTTGTCTTTGTATTTGTTGCGGATCGCCATGATCGCCGTCATGTCCACTTCATTGAAAGTGGTAAGCATGGCAGTGGTATTCTTCGATTCCACCAGGCGGCGGCTGATAGTTTTGCGGAGATTGCTCATTTTTTCAGCACGTACATTACGGCTGAACAGTTCAGCACCGGCAAATGCTTTTTTGCCGGGATTAGACAATGCTGCAAGCACATCATCCTTCATTATTTTACCCTGATAGCCACTGGGAGTAACTGTTTTAGGATCTACCTTTTTATCAGCGATAATGGCTGATGCCACAGGTGTTGCCTTAATATCATTCGGAACAGAAGTAACAGGCGCTGTAGTGGTTGCAGAAGTCTTCGCGGGAGCAGCTTCTGTTTTCTTTTCTTCCGCAGGCTTGGCAGCAGGAGTTGGTTTCCCTTCCGGCTTGGGCGCTGTTTCATCAATGCTCGCCATGATATCGCCGATCTTCAGCGTATCACCTTCCTGGGCAGCGGTCTTTAATACGCCAGCTTGTTCGGCATTCACTTCAAATGTGGCTTTTTCGCTTTCCAGTTCAGCGATCACTTCATCCCTCTCTACATATTCCCCATCTTTCTTATTCCATTTCAGTAAGGTTACTTCGTTTACTGACTCTCCTACTGTCGGTACTTTTATTTCAATCATAAATCGCTTATTATATCGCTGATAAATCTATTTAATCGTAAAGGTAATTATATACTGAATGCTGTTTCCACTATCTC
This sequence comes from Sphingobacteriales bacterium 44-61, assembly GCA_001898405.1. Lineage (GTDB taxonomy): Bacteria > Bacteroidota > Bacteroidia > Chitinophagales > Chitinophagaceae > Terrimonas_A. The sequence continues at coordinate 12,460 of MKTW01000010.1, read as the reverse complement.
TTCCTGCTCCTGCTTGTGCACTTTGGCATAACCTGTAGCAGTAGATGCAGATGGCTGCCTGCTGATCACGCCATAGTTGATGCTCTTCAGGTTCATTTGGAGGAAGGAAGCTGCGCCCATATTAAGCGGCTCTTCCTGTACCCAGAACCAGGTGGCTTTGCTGTAGCGTGCATACAACTCTTCGAGTTGCTTCAGCGGTAATGGATATAATTGCTCCATGCGGATGATCGCAACATCTTTACGATCGTCTTTCTGCTGGCGGTCGGCCAGGTCAAAATAAACCTTACCGCTACAGAACAATACCTTTTTCACCCTGGATGCATCAGCAAATGTATCATCGATCACTTCGCGGAACCCGCCATTGGTGAATTCATCCACCGAAGAATAAGTACCAGGATTACGGAGATTGGCTTTGGGTGAGAAATTGATCAGCGGCTTCCTGAACGGCCATGCAAGCTGACGTCTCAATGCATGGAAGAAGTTAGCTGAGCTGGTGATATTCGTGATCACCATATTCTGCTCTGCGCAGGATTGAAGGAACCTTTCCAGGCGGGCACTGCTATGCTCAGGCCCCTGTCCTTCATAACCGTGAGGCAACAGCATGGTGATGCCGCTCATACGGTTCCATTTCTGCTCTCCGGAAGATATAAACTGATCGATCATGGTTTGTGCGCCATTCACGAAATCGCCAAACTGTGCTTCCCAGAGTACGAGAGCACTTGGGTTGGCCAGCGCATACCCGTATTCAAAACCAAGCACGCCATATTCACTCAATAAAGAGTTGTATATCCTGAATTTGCCCTGAGCACCAAAATTGTTCAGCCTGTTATATGGTTTATCAGTCACTTCATCCATCAACACGGCATGGCGATGGGAGAAAGTTCCTCTCTTCACGTCCTGACCGCTCATGCGAACATCCTTGCCTTCCAGCAGCAAACTGCCATAAGCCAGCAATTCTGCCGTAGCCCAGTCTGTTTTCTTTTCGGTGTCAAACAGCTTTATTTTATCCTGCAAGATCTTTTCCACTTTACGCAGCGGTTTGAAGTCAGCCGGCCATTGCATCAATGCATCAAACACTTTTTTGAAATCATCCGGGCTGATGGCGGTAATAGGTGATTGTTCAAAATCCGCTTCTGTGGATTGACGCAGGCTGTTCCACCATTTATCAGGCGGCTGCAGATGATAAGGCAATGGATTCTGTTTCACTTCATCCAGGCGCTCCTGCAGGTCAGACCAGAATTTCTTTTCCATTTCCTTTGCCAGCTCCTGCGCATCAGCCTCTCCGTTTTCCAGCAAATATTTTACATACACTTCCCTTGGGTTGGGATGCTTATCGATCAAAGCATATAAGTGAGGTTGTGTAAACTTGGGATCATCACCTTCATTGTGACCATGACGGCGATAGCATACCATATCGATGAACACATCCGAATTGAATTTCTGACGGTAACGGGTTGCTATCTCCACGCATTTGATCACCGTTTCAGGATCGTCTCCATTCACATGGAATACAGGAGCCTGGATGGCTGCTGCCAGCGAGGTACAGTAATCAGAACTGCGTGCATCATCAAAATCAGTTGTAAAACCGATCTGGTTGTTGATCACGAAATGGATGGTGCCACCGGTATAGTATCCTTCCAGGTTGCTCATCTGCATCACCTCATACACAATTCCCTGGCCGGCCAGTGAGGCATCGCCATGGATAAGTATCGGTAAGATCTTATCAAAATCGGAGCCGTACAATACATCAGCTTTGGCGCGTGCAAACCCTACCACTACAGGGTCCACGGCTTCGAGGTGGGAAGGATTAGGCATCAGTTTGAGGTAAATGCCTTTGTTGTTGGGTGTTGTCAGTTCACTGCCATATCCCATGTGGTATTTAACGTCACCGCTTCCCATGGTCTGGTCCACTTTAGCAGTGCCTTCAAATTCGCTGAAGATCTGCTCATAGGTTTTACCCATGATATTGGCCAGAATATTCAGGCGTCCGCGGTGAGCCATACCTATCACTACTTCCTGCACATCATGATCAGCGGCTGTATTAATAATAGCATCGAGTGCGGCGATAGTTGTTTCACCACCTTCGAGTGAAAATCTTTTTTGTCCTACATATTTCGTGTGAAGGAATTTTTCAAACATCACACCCTGGTTCAGCTTTTCCAGGATCCTTTTCTTCTTTTCGAGTGAAAGCGGATTGGCAAAATCCTTTTCCATTTCATTGGCCAGCCAGTTCACTTTTTCCTGGTTGCTGATATATTTGAACTCGATCCCTAAATGCGCTGCATAGGTCTTTTGCAGGTGGGCCAGAATATTACGCAGTGTTGTAGCGCCCAGCCCTACTCTTTCCCCTACCTGGAAAGTTTTATCCATATCCTCCTCACTCAATCCGAAAAACGCGAGTGTCAGGTTAGCATTCCGGTCCTTCCGCTCACGGATAGGATTGGTCTTTGCGATCAGGTGTCCTTTATTGCGATAACCCAATATCATCCTGTAAGCCCCCAGTTCTTTCCTCCAATCACTTCCCGTAGCGGCTGCTCCATTTGCATAATTCGTGTTTCCATTAGCACTATTTGCGTAATTCACGCTTCCATTCGCTCCATTAGTACTTATAGCGAAATCAAATCCCTCAAAGAATTTCTTCAGCTCAGGGTCTACACTATTAGGGTCTTTGGAAAAGTCACGGTACAGATTTTCGATGAACTCAGGGTGAGAATTTGTGATATATGAAAAATCTTTCATGAATGAGGATGTTTTAGACGGCAATTTTGGGACACAAATATCGCCTAAAAACTCCGAAAAAAAGGCTTGATTTTCGGCAAACAACCAGTTAAAAATCAGAAATTAACCTCCTGGACACCGCTTTTTCCGGGTTTACAGAGTTTGGGCAGGATAAACGCCTTTACCGGCTAACTGAATCTCAATGTTTTCGGCAGTTTTATGAACTTAGGCACTTTAAAATTTGGTGGTTAGCCTATCCAGCCCTACCTTTGCCGTCCTTAAAATTGATACGAAATGGCTAATCATAAGGCAACGAAAAAAGATGTGCGCCAGGCTGCAAAACGCCGTGAAAGAAATAAATACTATGGCAAAACTACCCGTAATGCCATCCGTGACCTGAAAGCGGCAAAAGGCAAAGAAGCAACTGATGAATTGCCTAATGTTGCCAGCATGATCGATAAACTGGCTAAGCGTGGTATTATCCATAAGAATAAAGCTGCCAACCTGAAGAGCAAACTGGCTAAGAAAGTAACTGCTGCTAAATAAGCTGCAGGACTTTTACATATTTTAAAAAGCATTCTCCAATGGGGAATGCTTTTTTATTTGCTTACTTTTAAGCACAATTACAACTTCCTGTTTATGAGACCAATCTTCCTGGCTTTATGCATGCTTGGCTTTTCAGCAGCATTTGCTCAGCCCATCACTACCCGCTTTGAACTGTCCAATGGCACCCAAACGCCTACTTATTATGAAGCTATTGAATGGTGGCAAAAGCTGGATGCCCGTTCACCAAAAGTGAAAATGCAGACCATGGGCCTTACCGATGCCGGCCTGCCCCTGCATCTCGTTTTTATTTCCAACAGTGGCGATTTTAATCTTGCCAGCATCCGCAAAAGCAATAAGCGGATCTTTTTCATCAACAATGGCATCCATCCCGGCGAGCCTGATGGTATCGATGCTTCGATGTTGCTCGCCCGCGATATCGTAACTAATGCATATAAGCTTCCTGATAATATTGTGCTGGCTATTATCCCGGTTTATAATATTGGCGGATGCCTTAACCGCAGCGCCAATTTCAGGGTGGACCAGAATGGGCCTGAAGAATTCGGATTCCGTGGCAATTCTCAGAATCTTGATCTCAACAGGGATTTTATTAAATGTGATTCAAGGGATGCCAGGGCTTTCGCCTCTATATTCCGCATGCTCGATCCGGATGTGTTTGTAGATAACCACGTAAGCAATGGTGCCGATTATCAGCATGCGATGACGCTGCTTACTTCCCAGCACGATAAGCTGGGCGGCGCAATGGGAGAGTTTATGAACAAAGAATTTGAACCCGGGCTGTATGCAGCCATGAAGAAAAAAGGTTATGACCTCATTCCTTACGTAAACTCATTTGGTGATACACCAGATAATGGCTGGCCGGAGTACTGGGACAGCCCCCGTTACGGCACCGGCTATGCTGCCCTCTGGAACACTTTTTCTTTTATGCCTGAAAGCCATATGTTAAAGCCTTATGATCAGCGCGTGAAAGCCTGTTACACATTGATGCAGTCATTCATCGGTTTTATCGCCGAACACAGCGAAACGATCAAGAAACTACGCACCGAAGCCAAGCAAAATACAAAGAGCATGAGCGCATTACCGATAAGCTGGACGCTCGATCGCAATGTGACACAGGATTATCTCTACAAGGGCTTTGCCGCAGGACGCAAGCCCAGCGAGGTTTCCGGCCTGCCCAGGTTATATTATGACCGTAGCAAGCCTTATGAAAAAACTATCAAGATCATGAATCACTATGTACCGAAAGAGTCGGTTACCAAACCTGCTGCCTATATCATTCCGCAGGGATGGTGGAAAGTGATCGATCTTCTGCAATTGAATAAAGTGGAAATGCAGCAGTTGAAACGGGACACAACGATTGAAGTGGAAGTATATAAGATCGCTTCCTATAAAGCATCCCCACGCCCTTATGAAATGCACCACACCAATACAGAAGTGAAAACAACTTCTTTCATGGAAAAGGTCTCCTTCCGCAAAGGAGATTGGTATGTACCTCTCAGCCAGGAAGGCAACCGTTTTATCATGGAAGTGTTGGAACCACAGGCTGAGGACTCTTATTTCACCTGGAATTTCTTTGATGGCATACTCGGACAGAAAGAAGGATACTCAGCGTATGCATTTGAGGATATTGCTTCCGATTATTTAAAGAACAATACAGCATTGCGCAATCAACTGGAACAACAAAGGGCTACAGATACAAGTTTTGCTAAAAGTGCACGCGCGCAGTTGGATTTTGTGTTCCAGCGTTCTCCCTGGTTTGAACCGGCTTTTTTACGTTACCCTGTGTACCGGGTAAAGCCGCAATAAGTTTATCTCCCATTTTTCTTTGTGTTCTTTGTTGTCTTGGTGGGAAAGTATCTCACCAAGACAACAAAGAACACAAAGAATTTATTACATAGTAAGCAACCGGCTTTTCATAAGTTCAATTTATCTCTGTGGGTTGAACCTGTTCATTTATTTCCGGTCCACTTCTGCGGTCTACTTTCCGGAATATCATTTGTGCAAGAATGATCGTTGCAATCAATACTACAATACTGAGATAGCCCAGCCATTCATAGTGGTATATTTTCCCCTTATGGTCATCATACACAACAAACCCGGCGATCAATGATGCAAGGCCTGTTCCTATCTGCTGCACACATCCATTAAAACTCATAAAGCTCCCTCGTTGTTCCGGCTTCACCACTTCACTGATCATTGCCTGGGCAGTTAAAGCCCTGCCGGTAGCAAAAACAAACCAGGCTGCAAAAATCGTCAGCACCACGGAAAAGGGCATGGCAGGCATTTGCGTGATAAGCAATACCATGAATAAAGAAAAGAATACCGACCAGCAATAGATCGGCAGCTTTCCTTTCTTATCTGCCACACGACCCAATAAAATAGCTGAAACCAGCGATGCAAGGCCTCCTACCAGGAAGATGGCCGGTATCAGGTTTTTGGAATAGCCTTTATTAAATTCCAGATAAGGTGTAATAAAAGGAATGATCAGGAAATGCCCTATCATCAGAAGGCAGGAAAAGAAAAGTGCAGAGGCCTGTGCCGGTGTCCGGATGATCTTTGCCAGCAAGGCCAATGGAGCAATACGGGCTTCGGTATCACAGAGATGACCGGTAATAGCAGGAATATATTTGATCACCAGCGGTATTAACACAATACCAAGTCCCCCTACAAACAGAAAAGGCACATGCCAGTCTTCTTTAAAAATATTGGCCAGGTATAACGACAAAGGAACCCCCAATATGGAAGCAATAGCAAAAGAAGCAGAAACGGAAGCCATGGCTTTGCCCCTTCTTTCATAAGAAAAAATATCAGCAATGATGGCCAACACCTGCGCACCGATAATGCCGCCAAAAACACCAGCTGCTATCCTTGCTGCCAGCAACAGTGTATAGGTGGATGCAAAGCCACACGCAATTGTTCCTGCTAAAAATCCCAGGTAAGAAAACAGCAATGTCTTTTTGCGGTCGTAATTATCAACGATAAAGGCTGTAACAAATCCTGATGCGGCCGCACTGATGGAGTAGGCGCTTACTAAAAAACTGAATTGCCGGGGTGAAATATTAAAGTACGGTGTCAGATAGTTATTGAGCGGCATCATGACCATGAAATCCAGGAAATGGGTGAAATTGAGGCAGGCAAGTAAAAACAGTATAATTCTTTCTTTCCGGGTCATGTATTATATTAACGGACAAAATGAGAAACCTGCTATCAACAATTTCTTCAGTAAGGTCTCCCTTGTTGCTGCCCGAATGTACAATATAATTATCTTTAACTAAATCTAACGATTATGAACCGCCGGGATTTCATTAAGAATACGTCTGCTGCAACAGCTGGAGTTACTATCCTCAATTTTCCTGTTTTTGGGAAAAATGCTCCATCCAATAAAGTAGTGCTTGCTGTAATGGGCGTCAACAGCCGGGGCGCTTATCTTGCTGAATGCTTTTCCAGTCTTCCAAATGTAGAGATCGCTTATCTCTGTGATGTGGAAGAGAAAGCAATCGCGAACGGCTTAAAGCCATTCGCCGGAAAGCCGCGCCAGCCGGCAGTTGTAAAGGATATCCGCAAGCTTGTTGCACAAAAAGATTTCGATGCATTGGTGATCGCTGCGCCAGACCACTGGCATGCACCGGCAGCTTTGCTGGGAGTTGCCAATGGCAAACACGTATATGTAGAAAAGCCCTGCGGCCACAATCCGCATGAAGGAGAACTGCTGGTGCAGGCTATGAAAAAATACCCGAAGCAATTGATAGAAATGGGCAACCAGCGCCGCTCCTTCCCCAATCTTACAGAAGCAGTAAGGCTGGTAAAAGAAGAAGGCATTATCGGCAATGCATATTTTGGCAAGAGCTGGTACGCAAACAACCGTAAGTCGATCGGTATTGGTAAAAAAATACCCGTACCATCCACGCTTGATTTTGATCTCTGGCAAGGCCCTGCTCCACGCCGCGCCTACCAGGATAATCTTGTTCACTACAACTGGCACTGGTTCTGGCATTGGGGCACATCTGAAACCTGCAACAATGGAACACATGAAATAGATTGCTGCCGTTGGTTCCTTGGAGTTGACTACCCCACCAAGGTTGCTTCAGCCGGAGGCCGCTATGCATTCAAAGACGATTGGCAAACACCCGATACCCAGGTAGCCACTTTTGAATTTGGCGACAACAAATCCATTACCTGGGAAGGCCGGAGCTGCAATATTTTCCCGGTAGAAGGTGCAGGCCGCGGTTTCATCATTTATGGAGATAAGGGAACACTGGTGAACGGAGGAAATGATGATTACAAGATCCTTGACTATAACAACAAGCTGATAAAAGAAGTAAAGAACAATACGAAGAACGATGCCAATAATGCTGTAAGCGCCAGCGGCAATCTCGACTTTTATCACTTCAACAATTTTATCAATAGCATCAGGGGTGAAACAACCCTGACCTCTCCTATCAATGAAGGACATAAGAGCAACCTGCTCTGTCATCTCGCGAATATTTCACAACGCACTGGCCGTACACTTCATTGCGATCCTCAAAATGGTCATATATTGAATGATAAAGAAGCGATGAAGCTGTGGGGAAGGGATTATGAAAAAGGATGGGAGCCTAAAGTGTAGTCGGGAGTCGGTAGTCGGTAGTCCACTTCCCGCTGTATGTCACCCCAGCCCTGATTTAAGATAACTAACAAGAATAGTACAATAAGAGCCGGGGTCTCCTCAACGTTGAGGAGACCCCGGCTCTTATATTCTTTAAACTTGTATGTGTCCTGGACCAGGGTCGGGGTGACAGCGGGAAGGGTTTGACTATCAATTACCGACTCTGGAACAACTCCGGACAGACTCTAGTTCAGCTTTTTTATTTTGATGCTCCGGAAGCTCACAGCATTACCATGGTCCTGCAAAAGGATATGTCCTTCTTTGGCTTCACCGAAAGAGGGCCATACTTTGTATTTGCTGAGGGCTACCAGGTCGCGGTAGGCTTTTGATCCCCTGTCATATTCCAGCACTTTGATACCGTTGAGGTAATGCTCCACATGATTGTTGGGATAAACGATCACCCTGCCGGTGTTCCAGTTGCCGGGTTGTTTGATAAAGCGGGTTTGCTTTTCTGCTTTGATGAGATCATAGAGGGATGCGAGGGTGCGGTTGCCATCACGGCCCAGTTTTGCATCGGGATGAAGGGAATCATCCAGCAATTGATATTCGAGTCCTATTGCTGAACCCTGGTTGTTCTCTGAAAGAGTTACGAAATATTTTACACCGCTGTTGGCGCCCGCCGTGAGTTTGAAATCAAATGAAAGGTCAAATGCGCTGAACTGTTCATCGGTTACAATATCACCACCATTGGTAGATTCGGCACCATCAGAGGGCAGCACACTCAATTCGCCATCTTTTACTATCCATCCTTTTTCGGGGAATGTTTTTTTGTAAGCCCCTCTCCATCCTTTGGTACTTACGCCATCGAACAATAATTGCCAACCAGATTTTTTTTCTGACTCGGTCAATGTGTTGGGGATCGTATTCATAACATATATTGATGATGAAAATGGAGATGGCTTGAGATCTGTGGTTTTGATCCTGATATTTTTCCAGTAGATCTTTTTGCCAGCCATTTCAGGTTTGCCAATGCTGTGTACCTGCAGGGCAATAATTCCTTTGCTGTCTACATTGTCTACTACATGTGCTGCAGGCTTATCATTGATCCAGGTTTTGATATCATTCCCGATACATTCTACTCTTACCTTATTGTATACGCCTGTTTTTAACATTGCCTGGGCTGAAGAATTAAGCATCAAAGGATATAACCAATCCCTTCTGCCTTCGTCATATACTCCTGCCGTCCATTTACGGGAAGAAGGGTCCAATTCATACTGGTAGCCAAACACTTTTCCCTTGCCTTTATTTCCTGCAGGATCATACTGGCTGCGAAATTGTATACCTGAGTTGGAAGTGGTGTCCATGATCTTTACTTCCAGTTCCAGCACAAAATCACTGTATTCCTTATCTGTAATTAAAAATGTGTTGGGTGTGTTGGGAACAGTGATGCCTGCAATAGCACCATCTTCAATCCGGTATTCGGCATTGCCGGCCACTTTTGTCCAGCCGGTAAGTGTTTTGCCGTCAAACAATGCTGTCCATCCTTTTTTATCTGTTTGGGCAGAAAGCTTTATCGCTGCTATAACAAATGCAGCGACTAAAAATCTTTTTTTCATGTATATATTTTAGTTTTTTCATTTAGCCGTATGAAACCCTCTATAAAATTTTCATAGCTGGTTTATAGGATACCCCGACAATTTTATTGGCTCATTTCATTTTATATAAAATTAAATTCGGGTTTCCAGGTTTGAATAGTATGGGAATAGATGGCTTGATTTGCCAGGTGAACGCATACTGCTGTTGTAGCCCCCGTTCTTACATTCGATACAGGCATCTTTTTTTGTGTAACGCAGTTATAAAATTCCTGCATGGCATACCATGTGCCGTCTTTCATTTTTTCTGTCATAAGCGGAATGCCGCCATCCTTGTTCCATTCAATGCGTGTAGCCCCTGTTACACCATCCACGGTCTCCAGCTCTTTCTTAGCATCCTTTTCTGGATAAAAAACACCTTCATGCGGTAAAAGAGAAACCATGCCACGCGTGCCCTTGATCTTAAAAATATATCCTTCCCTGGCGTTGCCGCAGGTAGCGCCAAAATTGCCGATCATTCCTTTCGTATTGTAACGGAGAATGGCCTGCACATTATCATAGGTTTCCCGGCCGTCTTTATAGTAATCAATTCCACCGGAGCCCATGATCTCATCAGGGTGTGTATCAAAAGCCCAGTTGATAAAATCCATCTGGTGAGACAATAATTCTGCAGGAAGCCCGCCTGAATGGCGTTTATACATTCTCCAGTTGATCTGCTCATCAGTATATCCTGCAGGCACCGGGCGCCGCCAGTTCCAGTTCCTGTCCCAGCGGCAATCGATCTGCGTTACAGTGCCCAGATATCCTTTCGTGATCATATCTTTCACCTTGAAATAAAGTGGTGTGTAACGGTATTGGTGCCCCACAACAAGGGTTTGAGCAGGATAATTGGCACACAGTTTCACCAATTCCACTGCTTCGGGTATGGAATAAGTCATCGTTTTTTCAAGATAAACATGCTTTCCTGCTTTCAGTGCATCTGCAGCTATGGAAAAATGCATGTCGAGGGAAGTAGCGATGATCACGCCCTGCACATTTTTATCGTCAAGTACCTGGCGATAATCTTTATACACTTTTGCAGAAGATGCAAACGGGTCCTTGCGGGCTGCTTCGAGGCGGAAATCGAGCAGGTCACATATAGCAGTCAGCGTGAACCGTTCCTTTTGCTCGGCCAGCACAGAGAGAATACCCAATCCACGGTCGCCGCAACCGATGATCGCCATTTTAACAGGGCCTGTAGTGGCTGCCATAGTATGCCAGCTGCTTCCTAATAATAAGCCCCCGGTAAGCAAGCCGGTCTTTTCGATAAAATCCCTTCTTTTCATGAGTAAGCAATAAGTGATTCAAATTTACAGTTTCAGGGCTGTAATAACGAACGGAATATCCTGCTGGTGCTATCGGCTATATTTCCATTCTTTTGGCGGTAAATAAAATAAGCGCCCAGACCGGGCTGCTTTTCTACAAAATCCAATGCCTGCCGGAGTCCCATGCCCATCAACGCATTGTCGTAAGCGTCGGCCGTGATGGCATCAGGAGCGTACACGGTAACGCTGATCAGTTCATTCTCGAATGGATAGCCGGTTCGCGGGTTAATGAGATGAGATAAATGTTTGCCGCCACTTTCCCTGTACCGCCGATAATTTCCGGAGGTAGTCAGTGCTCCTTTATCCAGCCACACTATTTTTTTCATGACCGTGGGTGCGAAATCTTCGCCCGGTGTTTCAATGCCGACGGACATTTTTGTTTGTTCCGGCCATTTTTTTCCTTTTACACGGATCTCTCCGCCGAGTTCGACCAGGTAATCGCTTATACCATTTTGTTCCAGCAAAAGGCCAAGTTGGTCTACGCTGTATCCCTGTGCTATGCCGTTGGCATCAAGCTGAACGCAAGGGTCTTTCTTTTTCAATTTCTTTCCTTCCCAATACAGGAGCCTGGAATCAACGCAGGGTAATAAGGATTGAATAGCTTTTTCGTTTGGCAGGCTATCCGGCTTTACCGGCCCGAATCCCCATGCTTTGGTAAGCGGGCCGATAGTGATATCGAACAGGCCATTTGTTTTTTGGAAGATAGATTGGGCAGCTTTTGTTACGGCGACAAAATGGTTGTCTACCGTGAGGCCTTCATTTGATTGATTGAATTGATTGATCAGGGAGTTGGGGTTGTATAGGGAAAGGGATTGATCGATCGCGTTCAGCAGGCTGTCTATTTGTGATTTAACAATTACGCAATCCTTTGCGTAATAAGTGATGTGATAAGTGGTGCCCTGGGCAGAGCCATTGATCTGTATTTTCTTCATTTCTCTCCTGCCGAAAGAAAAAGTGAGGATACAGGAGATTAAAACAGGCAGCAGGCGATTCATAACACAAACGTATTGTATTAAGTGCTATTCCTCAAAACAACTAAATACGTATGATGGGAACGAGGGAAATGACTCCAGCCGGCAATTGAGCGATGGGGCTGAGGTCAGAACTTCTAAAGAGATAGAGTAATGAACAGGCTGCGGGGCGTCATGTTAATAGAATTGAAGGGATGGTTTTGGTTGAGGAGTGACTAAAGTACAAAAAAAAGCCTCTCAGTAAACTGAAAGGCTTTTTTAATAAATATGGCAGCTACCTACTCTCCCGCATTGTGGTGCAGTACCATCGGCCATGAGGGGCTTAACTACTCTGTTCGGTATGGGAAAAGGTGAACACCCTCGGCAAAACCACCATAAGAAATTGAACATTAAATGAGAGCAGCACAACAGCGTGTTGATCATTGAATGTTACGCTTCTGGCGTAAATAAGATCATATTGGGAAAGTTAGAAGGAATCTCTAATACTATTCATTTTTAGAAAATGAATAAAAAAATTAAAGCGTACGGGCAATTAGTACTACTCGGCTTTGCTGTTACCAGCTTTACACCTATAGCCTATCAACGTCATAGTCTCTGACGGCCCTTAAAAGTAAACTCATCTTGAGGAAGGTTTCACGCTTAGATGCTTTCAGCGTTTATCCTGTC
>MKTW01000009.1 GCA_001898405.1 Sphingobacteriales bacterium 44-61 | reverse complement strand
TTCATAATTGACCCATTTAAGTTAGAGATTTTCTCTAACACTGGGTGGGCAACATTCGGGGAACCTTACAGAATCACCACAATCGACGCGGCACGTCTCAGCAAGGCACGATGATACACTTCCATCGGATCAATAAGAACGGTACGTTGAGTGCCTAAACCCAGCAGCTCCAGCTTGCGAACGGTTTGAGAGCAGTCAAGTGTCATCATCCAGAGGTGTTCACGGTCACGATCCAGCTTGCTGTAACGACGAAAAATGGGTTGGAGGATCTGGTAGATATCGGCGGAGGATTGAATGTGGATTTTTTGATGGGGTTTGAGACGGATATTCATAAAATTAAGTTTTAAAGTTTTTAATTCGGTTTAGGATGATGATTGAAGAAGCGCGGGCAACGGTGTTACGGGTATCATGGGAGGTGATCCGGTAACGGAGTTGATCCGGGGTATTCAATCGATCGTTTGGTAATGATGGTCAGCGGGGGCGTAGCGGCTGCGAGGTGCTGTTCTTTCTTTTACTAAGATAAATAACTTATTTTGAAATTGGGAGTTTAATCCCAATTAAATTTTAAAATAGTTGTTTCTCTTTGAGTGTGACTAAAAAGAAAACGATAAAACATTTCCGTAAGGATGCTGAATTAAAAGAAATCGGTCAAAATATCAAAAAGTTCCGAGAACTAAGAGGGTATACTCAGAGCGAGTTAGCATTTATGTGCGGAGATAAGGACTGGTCGCAAATATCCAGGATGGAAAGAGGGGTAGTAAATTTTTCCATTTCCTATTTCCTTTTAGTTTCAGAGAAATTAGAGGTTTCGGCAAAAGATTTACTACCCTGAAAAATTATTGTGGTGGTCAAAAATTGTTGTTTAAAGACTCTCTTCCTTCCGGAGTAATAAAATACATAGTAGACTTTCCGCTTTTCTTGGCCTTTACTAGGCCTTTTCCAAGGAGATAATCGAGTTCTGCTTTTGTATTTATATGTAGATGTCCTTTTATTTCATTTTGCGTAGACGGCTCTTTTACTAATTGTTCTAGTATTTTTTGCTGAAGGTCAGACAATGATATTATTTCCAACTCCGTAGCCGTGTTCTCCGATTCAATTGGAGTGTCGGGATGTGTGTTAACTACAACAAGAAAATGGGTTTTAGCTTCATCCGTCGATAAAATAGGCTTAGGGGATCCATTTCTATTTAAAGAATCAACGATTGTCGGAATTCCTGTGGCATACTTTTCTGCGAGCCTTAGGTTTTTGAGCCAATCTCCTAATTTCAAATTTCTATAATTTCTGGCAGTAACCTTAAGCTGTAGCAATGCGTTTTCGTCAATCGGAGGCAAGGGGCCAGGATAGCTAAGTACTTCAATCCGCCTGTTTGCCCCATTTCGATATACCCTTATCTCGTTTGGAGTGGGGTTTTCATAGCTTCGATGATATAGGGAATTAACAACTGTTTCTTCAATTGCTTGATAGGGGTAATTAAAAAACTTTGTTGTTTCTGCGACCTTTTGTTCTTTTCTTACATATTGTTTTAGAATAGTTGAATTGAAGTAATCCATGATTTGGCGAATCTGGAAATGAACCGGGCCACTAAATTGCTTTTCTGCATATTTGGTTCCTGCGTCGTCTTCAAATTCGACTAAATTTGTTACACAACCAGGGAAAAAATTTTCCGGGTTTTTGCAGAATAATAGGAGCCCCACATTTAAGGGTCGAATGTTTTCGGCGGCACCTCTTGCTATTTGCATTTTTAAGCAGAGATCAACTAAGCTCATGCCTTGAGCTTCTTTATACAATTGACTTTTCACTTCTTGAAGATAAGTCAACATTAGTCCAAGATCTAGATCATCTATTGTTGCCCTTGGGTTTATTCTGTCATCATAATGTTTATAGATGGATAATTCGCCTAGCCTAATTTCTTGCTCTCTCGTTGCCTCTTTTGTTATTGCGCCATGCCTAACGAATATTTTCATTTGTGCATTCTTGCCAGGAGAATCAGAAGCCTTGTACGGCCTTTGTTCCCCAGTAGTTACCCAAATTACAAGAATCCATTTACCTTGAAACAATACAGGTTCTATAATCGGAAATATATTCTCTTTCAGATTATCCTGACAAAGTTTGAAAAAATCACGCTGAATGTTATCGAGATCTTTCTGCTCAATACCAGAGGGTGGTAAAACTGGCGAGCCATCTTGTTCCCCAATGCCGACTATTACATAACCTCCACCATATTCGTCTATATCATTCGCAAAGGCGCATACAGTTTTCAATATACTATAAGGGTTCCATCCTTGTTTAAATTCGATTCTAACAGACTCAACTGTTTTAGCATTAATTAGATCATCTATATTTAAAGGCAGTGCCATTTTGTTTTATTTTAGGGTAGTTTCTAAAAAATTCGCCATTTAGCATGCAACCACCTTTTGCATGCATGGGGCTAGATTTGTTTATAGTAGGGTCGTCATGATTCGGATTGTTTTCCTTTTTACCCCATTGCTTGAAGAAAAAGGGAACTTTCTGAGCTAAGCAGGTATTTTTTAAGGATAACGCCCACCCCTCTTCCATCTTCCTTGCTTTGCCACCGGACTCTCCTCCTACAAGTACCCAATCAATGTTTTCATAGTTATATTGATTGATTAGCTCTAACAAGGGCTCATATGAAATGAACTTAATTTGCGAAGGTATTCGCTTTAAAATATCCACTCTATAGTGGTTATCGTTTTTCTCAACAGAAACGCCTAACCAGATATTGTTTGACCAAGTTAATTCTGAACAGATTTTTTTGACCCGTTCAATTCTTTTCGTAAGAATTTGATATGTATGCCTTGGTGTGTCATTCATCACTTGAAACACCTTGCGAATGTAATCTTCTGGAATTTCTTCGTGAAAAAGATCACTCATTGAATTTACAAAAATAAGTTTAGGCGTTTGCCATTTTTTTGGATCATTCAATCTTTCCGGCGCAAGCGTTAGACTAAAGCCGTTTCTATACTGAGAAATGCCTCGCTTCTCTTGCATAAGAGCCCATCGCTCTGCATAACAATACTTGCATCCAGAAGAAATCTTGCTACAGCCCGTTACGGGATTCCAAGTAGCTTCTGTCCACTCAATGTTTGACCTGTTCAACGTTTTTTATTTGGAAAGTATATTGATGCAATCGGATGTTGCGGGAGGTTTACCTACTTTATAGTATCGTCGAAGCATTCCATGGAATCGACTTCCAAGCCAAGTTTCTTTCTTTAGTTGTAGCCAAAAAGAATCTGAGGTTTCGTTGTGAGCTCTGAGCGCTGCTGTTTTAACAGCCTTATCCAGTTCTGCACTCATTGCTTCCACATTTAGAGGGAATGGGTTAGAACTTATATCACGATGCATAAACAACCGCCGTAGCACATCTTCTCGTTTGAAGCGCATAGAATGAAACTCTCCGTGCGTTATTACGAGATGTTTTGGTTTCAGCAAAGTCAAGATTGTTGGAAGTATTGGTAATGTAGATCCGCAAGTATCTAAATCTATAAGGTCAATCTTTGTACAATTAACCTTCAACTCCGCAGCTGCAGATACGGCATCACCAACAAAATAATGTATTTCTTTTTTTCCTTTTTTATATACTACCCATGAAGCGGTTCCTGTATTTACTTTCGTGAAAAGATTTTGCTTTGCAATTTTTTCAAATTGCTTGAGTTTGGATTTTTTAATTTCTGAGGCATATACTTTATCAGCTGTTTTAATCCATTTAAATGTTTGATGGCCGGCCCCTGCATAAGCATCAAACACATATTTAGGCTTAACTTTTTTTGCTATCGTGACCGTAAAGTCCTCCTTTTTTTGCCGGTAGGAAGTTCCGAAGAGATCATGTTTTATGCGTAGCTTCCTAACTTTACTTCGAATACTAGGAAGGGTTCTAGTTGGAAATAACTGCTTGAGTAATTTCGCGTCAAATTTTCTCTTTTTGAGATAACCCAAAAGCGCTTTTTCTTCAGTTTCAGTCCATGTAATTGGAATTGTGTTCGCCTTTCTTCTTTTGAGGGCCATTTCAATTATTTTTCAGTTTCGGCTCTTTTTAGCATTTCAGTTCTAAAGCTATCCATTGACTCATGAGGAACAGGAGGGGCAACGCTATGAACTCTTACCCAATCTGGTGTTCCGTTGAAAGGACTCTGTATCCAAAATTGACCTTGACTAAAGCTGTTGGCGACATATGCAAGTTCTTTATCCAAAAAAGCGTATTGTGCATTTTTGGGATTTATCTTCATTACAACTCTAGTAGGACATTGCTCTGGCACTATCGGATGCAAGTCTTGCGGGTTCTGTGTACTTAAAACCAGATTAAGTCTAAATTTTCTGCCTTCCCGCGCTAGTTTTTCGAAATTTGATCGAAGTCTACTAAATACTTCCGCCATGCTATTTGAACCACTTGACTTCGTTGCTGGAATTATCTGGTGAGCCTCATCAAAAAAGACATAAGTATTTGTCATTTGCTTTTTCTTCCGATATAACCAGCTTACCAACTGCATTTCCCACATAAGCCTCTCGTCCTGATTTAAATGATCTAGGAATAAAATCGTTGTCCCGTTAAATTCGAAGTCATCTAATGGATTTTTACTTTCCTGTAAGCCGATAGGGTCCATATCGAAATAATCCTCCAGACTTCTAAGTGCTCGTCTGCATGCTTCAAATGTGCTTCTGTAATACGATACGCCGTTCGTAGGAATTACAATTTGAGGACTGGTATTTCTTGTGAGAAGTCTAGAGATTGCTGTTTGTAGCCTTGATAATGAAGCTGGTTCATTATTGGCTTTCAACCCTTCTGACAAATCATCTATCAGTAGCGCAGCTTGGGCAGAGCTCGTCCTAAAAAGGTATTCCGCGTCTTTTGGTGAATCTAAGTCCTGAAATCTTAAGCTGATTCTCCTAACATCTACGCCCCTTTTCTGCGCTAGCTTAATAATCGAATTAACTTCACTTTCTGCATATGGGTCTTTTGTTAATGGAACAATAAGTCTAAAATTGCCAAATACTTTTTTAGCCTCCTGATATTGCTCATCCTTGATTTCTGGCTGCCAACCAACAGGAGCAGTATGTTTTACGAAATCCCAAAAAAGGAGTTGAGAAATATCCCCCTGAACATCTGTTAAAATAATTTTATTTTCAGGGTTGTGCTTTCGTATTTCATAAGCTAAATTTTTAAGAAATACTGTTTTACCGGATCCGCTTTCTCCCACTATAAATATATGCTTGTTGTCCAGCTTATCAATATCCCATTTGTAGACAATAAATTTTTTGTCGTTCCATCCATATGGTTTATTTCCGAAGCCAATCATTCCCAATGACAAGCCATTCTCTTTTACTCTCAAAATATCCTTAAGGGTAGGGGACGGATCATCATCTTCCGCATCAAGTTTAGGAAAAAAAAGGCGGCTATGCCCAGAGGGTGGACGCTGGACCGCAGAATCAATGAATCCTTTCTTTTCACCACCAACTGCAGAAAGTTCTCTGGTCAACGCCACCTGAATTACCATTGGTTGGTGAGTGTGAGGACCGTTAATGTTTTCGAGAGGCACTGTTGGGTCCATTATACTATCTTCTTGGTATAACATGCTTGTCCTTTCAGGATTGAATGGAGAAACGGCTTTTAGTCCAATTATTCTTCCAGCATACCAAAATTGTTTATAGTCATCTTCGACTATCCCTTCTGTTTTTCTATCTCGGATAAGAATAGAAGCTCCTAATGCCAATTGTGGCATCGTTTCTGGATCATTTATTACATATTCAGCTAATGCTCCATTTTCATCTATAGAAAACGGTGTATTAATATCGTGATAAGGCTTTGCTACAGCAACACTTTTTTGTTTGCTTTGATCCATTGCTAATATTTTTAAAATTCAACCAATTCTAGGTTCTTTTTATCGAAAGCTGCTTTCATTTGTTGCTCAATTACCCATTTGTCATGATCTAAGGCACATCTTTCCGAGGCTGCTTTAATTACAAGTGGCTTATCTCCGCCAAGTTCATACTGCCATATGGCTATAAGGATAGCAAATTCTGCTAAAGCTTGGTTTTCCTCCCACATAAATTTGGGAATTTCAAGCCTGACGAAGTTGTATGGTTTACTACGTTTATGATAATAACAAGTCAGGGGTTTAAGTCCCTCAAGCCCGGGTTCTTTTATTATCCCCTCTCTTGTCTTTTCGATATATTCGATTAAAGGCGTACGATATCCTGGCTTTAAGATTTTTTTCAACAATAACACATCGGTACCAAATGCGGCGATTGTACCTTCATTGATACCTTGATTTGGGAAATAATCTTGTATCAGATGCGGCTGACTGCTTAGTGTCTTAATAATTACCCTAGACTCTGAGACTTTTGACGAAATAGATATAAACATCTTTTTTTTCCCTGACCACGCAAGAAGCTTCCTTAGGCCATTTTTTACATCAGATTGCTCACTACTGTTTGAAAAAAGTGCGCCATCTTTAATGCAAATAATAGTACCATCGCTATCTATCTCGGTGTCAATAATTGATGCTAGTTCTAGAGCATGCTGAAATTTAACAGCCAATCCAAGTGACTGTGAGTTGGGGGCTTTTTTTGACTTCTCATGATCATATTTGAATCTAAATGGCTTGGCTTGATTTTTAGTTAAATGATCTAAGATTGGGAACTTATTTGACTCACCTACTAAATCATTATAGGTATGTACACTATACGTATTTTCGAAAATATTATTGTCAAGAACTAATATCGCGGAAGCACTTCGACTTTTTGTATAGAAGTAAGGTTTCTCAAAGCCCTTTGTATATTTAAAATTAACTATAGAAGACTGGGCCAGAATTAAATGAAAAGAAGTTGTAAGAATTCTGTTATTTGTTCCGCTTATTCCTATGATGTTGAGTCCATTCAGTTGCTCTTCAGAGGGGAGGACAATTTTTTTAATTTCGTGTGATTCGACAAGTTTTATCCCATTTACATCACTAATGCCGCCGATTTCCTCCCTTTCATCTTGACCATATATGTCTTGGTCAATTGCATCTAATTCTTGGTCTGAAACGGACGGAAGGGGTAAATCGACAGGCCCTTTAGGTGGTAACAGTTCGTATTGCTCACCATCTATAAGGCTGTCCAGCACAAGACTAAATGCGTTCGATATGTTTTTTAATTGATCTTCCATAACATTATTTTGAAGACCGTAAAAGATCTTTAATGTCTGTTTCTAATACGTTGGCGATATCGAGAAGTGTTTCTAAAGAGGGCTGCATTTCGTTTGTACACCATCGAGAGACAGTGGTAGGGCTTTTTTTCATTTTCTCAGCCAACCATTTATTGGTTAACCCTTTTTCTGCGAGAATAATACGAATTCTATTTATTTCGTTTTTCATCATGAAAATAGCGTAATACGCAAATCTATCAACAAATGAGACAATTGGTTCATTAAGCGACTAAAAATGCTATTAGGTAAATCTGTTGGTATTCCGAAAAAGCATTTATAAGTTCAGAAGGCCCCCTCCCCCAAAATCAAAAATCAATTTATACTTTTTTGTACACACTTGTCCGTACCTTTGTAAATGATGAAAACAGAAATAGAAAAACCTGCCAGGCCAATCCACGATTCCGAAGATTACCTGGAACAAGCGATACAGGCCGAATACAAGTACGGTTTTGTCACAAATATTGAGGCGGATGAAGCTCCCAAGGGGTTGAATGAGAACATCATACGTTTTATTTCCGAG
Source organism: Sphingobacteriales bacterium 44-61 (assembly GCA_001898405.1). Lineage (GTDB taxonomy): Bacteria > Bacteroidota > Bacteroidia > Chitinophagales > Chitinophagaceae > Terrimonas_A. Next base: position 290,113 of record MKTW01000009.1, on the reverse strand, counting down.
AAAAAGAACGAACCCGCCTGGATGCTCGATTGGCGCCTGAAAGCTTTTACCCACTGGCAAAAGATGAAGGAACCCGCCTGGGCTAATATCCAATACGACCCGATTGATTATCAGGATATTAAATACTATTCTGCCCCCAAACAGAAAGTAAAGCCCAAAAGCCTCGACGAAATCGACCCCGAGCTCAGAAGAACCTTCGAAAAACTCGGCATCTCCCTCGACGAACAAAAACGCCTGAGCGGAGTCGCTGTGGACGCCGTCGTAGACTCCGTATCCATCGGCACCACCTTCAAGGCACAACTGGCCGAACTTGGTATCATCTTCTGCTCCATCAGCGAAGCTATCCAGGAACACCCTGAACTGATCAAAGAATACCTCAGCTCAGTCGTTCCCATCACCGACAACTATTTCTCCGCCCTCAACGCAGCCGTATTCACCGACGGCTCCTTTGTATATATACCAAAAGGCGTCCGCTGCCCCATGGAACTGTCCACCTATTTCCGGATCAATGCCGAAAATACCGGTCAGTTCGAGCGCACACTCATTATAGCAGATGAAGGCAGCTATGTCAGCTACCTCGAAGGCTGTACCGCGCCGATGCGCGATGAGAACCAGCTCCATGCCGCGGTGGTAGAACTGATCGCGATGAAAGACGCAGAGATCAAATACTCGACCGTACAAAACTGGTATCCCGGTGATAAGAACGGAAACGGTGGGATCTACAACTTCGTGACCAAACGCGGGATCTGCAAAGGCGATAACTCCAAGATCTCCTGGACTCAGGTGGAAACCGGCTCTGCCATCACCTGGAAATACCCGAGCGTGATCCTGAAAGGCGATAACTCGGTCGGGGAATTCTATTCCGTGGCCGTGACCAATAACTACCAGCAAGCCGATACCGGTACCAAAATGATGCACCTCGGGAAGAATACGAAGAGCCGCATCGTGTCGAAAGGTATCTCCGCCGGCTTCAGCAACAACAGCTACCGCGGACTGGTACAGGTAAATAAAAATGCAACCAATGCCCGCAACTTCTCTCAGTGCGATTCATTGCTCCTGGGTGATAAATGCGGCGCGCATACGTTCCCTTATATAGAAGTAAAAAACAACAGCTCTGTTGTGGAGCATGAGGCGACCACTTCCAAGATCGGGGAAGACCAGTTGTTTTATTGCAACCAGAGAGGGATGGATACGGAAACGGCAGTAGCGCTGATCATTAATGGGTTTGCGAAAGAAGTAATGAATCAGTTGCCGATGGAATTTGCAGTGGAAGCACAAAAGCTACTGGCAATTTCACTGGAGGGAAGCGTCGGTTAAGTAAAAAGTCAAAATTAAAAAGTAAAAAGCCCTGGCGGGCAGAGAGCACCTAACGATTACGCCCTTTTTAATTTTTACTTTTGAATTTTGAATTTCAACAATAGTACAATAACAAAGTAAAAGCATATACATGTTGACGATTCACAACCTGCAAGCAGGTATTGAAGGAAGAAAAATTTTAAAAGGCATCAGCCTTGACATCAAGCCCGGTGAAGTACACGCCATCATGGGACCCAACGGTTCCGGCAAAAGCACCCTGGCCTCTGTTCTCGCTGGCCGTAAAGATTACGAGGTATTGGGCGGCTCTGTTGAGTTTCTCGGAAAAGATCTGCTTGATCTGGAACCGGAAGAACGCGCCGGCGAAGGTCTCTTCCTCGGGTTTCAATATCCCGTTGAAATACCAGGCCTGAGCACGACCAACTTTATTAAAACAGCCGTGAACGAAGTCCGCAAATACCGTGGTGAAGAACCACTGGATGCTGTGAAGTTCCTGAAGCTGATGAAAGAGAAAATGGCCCTGATGAACATCGATCAGTCACTGCTGAGCCGCTCTCTCAATGAAGGCTTCTCCGGCGGTGAAAAGAAACGCAACGAGATCTTCCAGATGGCCATGCTGGAACCTAAACTGGCCATCCTGGATGAAACGGATTCCGGTCTCGATATCGATGCCATCCGTATCGTATCCAATGGCGTGAACAAACTTCGCAGCAAAGACAACGCTGTGCTGCTGATCACGCACTATCAGCGCCTGCTGGATTATATCGTTCCTGATTTCGTTCACGTATTATATAAAGGACGTATCGTGAAATCAGGCCCCAAAGAACTGGCGCTGGAGCTCGAAGAGAAAGGATATGATTTTATTAAAAACGAAATTGATGCTGCCGAGTTAGCCGACCAGGTGGCAGAAATAAACAAGTAATGGACACAACGACTTATATAAAAGAACAATTTGACCAGCTTCAGTCTGCTGACAGCGGTAGCCAGTTGAGTGCAAAAAGGCAGGACGCCTTCACTGCATTCAGCAACTGGGGCATCCCCACTACCCGTCACGAAGAATGGAAATACACAAGGATCGGTTCGTTTTTCAATAAATCATTCGAAATCGGTGCCTCAAAATCTATCTCCATCGATGCATACCGTTTGCCCGGACACGAAACAGCAAACGAACTGGTATTTATCAATGGTCAGTATTCAGCAGAGCTTTCCTCGATCCGTTCGAAAGAATTGACAGTGATCTCCCTGGAAGAAGCATTGCAGAATGAATATGCCGACATCGCCAACAAACATTTCAACCACAGTGCGAGCTACCTGAAAGATGGCATCAATGCCCTGAACACAGCTTTTGTAACCAAAGGCGCTGTGTTCGCTGCGGTGAAAAAAGGAAAGATCGTCTCCCACCCTGTTTATATCTATAATATCACTGACGGACAGGTGCTGGCTTTGCCCCGCACACTGGTTCATCTGGGTGAAAACGCACAAATACAGATCGTAGAAACATTCGCCAGCGTAAGCAAAAGCGAAAGCTTGACCAACCAGGTGATGGAGATCGTGGTAGAGAAAGATGCGATCCTTGAATATTGCAAGATCCAGAATGAAAACGAGCACGCCAACCAGGTAAGCACTACCCATATCCGTCAAACAGGTAAAAGCCTGGTGAATGCTGTTACCATTTCTCTCAACGGTGGTATTGTGCGCAACAATACCAATGTGGTGATGGAAGCATCCTATTGCGAAGCCCATTTGTACGGTTTATATTTTCCAAAAGGAAATACCCTGATCGATAACCACACGGTGGTAGACAACGTAGAACCTCATTGCTTCAGCAATGAATTATATAAAGGAATGCTGGATGAGAACGGAACAGGTGTATTCAATGGTAAGATTTTTGTAAGACAACCGGCACAAAAAACAAACGCATTCCAATCCAATAAGAACGTTTTGTTATCAGATGCCGCAAGCGTGAATACAAAACCTCAATTGGAGATCTTTGCAGATGATGTGAAATGTTCCCACGGTTGTACTGTAGGAAAGCTGGATGAAGAAGGACTTTTCTATCTCCAGTCCAGGGGTGTGCCGGAAAAAACAGCGAAAGCGATGTTATTGCACGGTTTTGCCGGCGACATCCTTGAAAAGATCAAACTGGCGCCCATCCGCGCTTATGTGGATCAGTTAATCGCCGACAGGCTTGAATTTGAAATAGCATGATTACGACAACAGATACCATACTGAAAAAGACATTCGATGTGCACGCTTTGCGTGAACAGTTTCCTATCCTGAAGCGACAGGTGAAGGGGTATCCGTTGATCTATTTGGATAATGCAGCCACTTCGCAAAAGCCGCAAGTGGTGATCGATGCGCTGGTGAACTATTACACTGGCTTCAATGCAAATATCCATCGCGGCATTCACTCACTGGCCGAAGAAGCTACCGCAGCATTTGAAGCCACCCGCGATGCAGTGAAAAGCTTTATCAATGCCTCCAGCAGGGAAGAGATCATATTTACAAGAGGCACAACGGAAGGTATCAACCTTGTAGCAGCCACCTGGGGAAGAGCAAATGTAAAAGCCGGTGATGAGATCATCATTTCAACAATGGAACATCACTCCAACATCGTTCCCTGGCAGGTATTGTGTGAAGAAAAAGGAGCGGTGCTCAAAGTAATCCCCGTAAATGATAAAGGCGAGATCATATGGGAAGAATTCCTGAAACTTGTTTCACCAAAAACAAAACTGATCTCCATAGTGCATGTTTCAAATGCGCTGGGAACAGTGAACCCGGTAAAAGCGATCATTGCGGAAGCGCGTAAAGTTGGCGCAGTGGTGATGGTGGATGGTGCTCAATCAACCGTTCACCTCGATATCGATGTACAGGACATGGATTGCGATTTCTTTGCTTTCTCTTCCCATAAAATGTATGGCCCCACCGGCATTGGTGTGTTGTATGGCAAGAAAGCCCTGCTGCAGGAAATGCCGGTATACCAGGGCGGCGGTGAAATGATCAGGGAAGTGACGTTTGCGAAAACGACATTCAATGAGCTGCCTTATAAATATGAAGCCGGTACGCCGAATATTGCTGATACTATTGCGCTGAAAGCGGCGATCGACTTTATCAATGAAAATGGCAAAGCCGCAATGCGGGCGCATGAAGATGAACTGCTGGAGTATGCAACAGAGCAACTGCAGCAGATCCCCAGTTTGAGCATCATTGGCCAGGCAAAGGAAAAAGTGAGCCTGGTATCCTTTATCATTGACAAGATACACCCGCAGGATATTGCGATACTACTGGACAACCGTGGCATTGCCGTAAGAACAGGCCATCATTGCGCACAGCCCTTGATCGACCGGTTCTGCATTCCTGGAACAACGCGTGCATCGTTCGCAGCATACAATACAAAAGAAGAAATCGATGAACTGGTGAAGGGCTTGCACAGAGCGATCAAATTACTAGCATAAGGATGAACACTATACGAGATACAGAAAAAGAGATCGTCGAAGAGTTTGCGCTCTTCGATAACAATGACGATAAATACGAATACATTATCGACCTGGGGAAGAAGCTGCCGCCGCTCGATGAGAAATATAAGACAGATGAAAATAAGGTCCGCGGTTGTCAATCTTCGGTTTGGCTGCAGGCAGACTATAAAGAGGGGAAGATCTTTTTCAGTGCAGACAGTGATTCGGTGTTGGTGAAGGGCCTGATCAGCATGCTGGTCCGCGTATTGTCTGGCAGAACGCCGGATGAGATCATTGCAGCGCCGCTGGATTTTATCCGGGAGGTTGGACTGACATCATTCCTGGCGCAGACGCGTTCGAATGGTCTGTTGTCGATGGTGAAGCAGATCAAACATTATGCTGTAGGTTTTAAATTAAAACACTCAACTACATAAGCGATGATGAACTCAGAAGAACTGAAACAGAAGGTAATTGATGTTTTGCAAACTATTTATGACCCGGAATTGCCGGTCAACATCTATGAGCTGGGGCTGATCTACGAAGTGTCTGTGCTGCCGCTCAATAATGTGCAGATCGTAATGACACTGACCGCTCCCAGTTGCCCGGCAGCGCAGAGCCTGCCAGTGGAAGTGGACCAGAAAGTGCACCAGATAGAAGGCGTGAATGATGTGCATGTAGCAGTGACCTGGACGCCGGCCTGGAATAAAAGTATGATGTCTGAAGCTGCACAATTAGAATTAGGTTTTATGTGAGAACTGTTTCGTTGCAACCGTAGCGATACTTTTCTTCAAAAAAGATATTTTACAAATGAAAATCACAGCACAGGAAGAATACGGATTGAGGATCCTTATACGGATCGCCGGTTGTAAAGACAAGGCGGGCCTGAGTATTCCCCAATTGGCGGAAGCAGAGGGATTGAGCAGCCATTATGTAGCGAAGCTCACCCGCATCCTGCGCATGGGAGGTTTTATTAACAGTACACCGGGTCATAAAGGTGGTTATGTATTGGCCCGTCCGGCGAGGGAGATCGGGATACGTGGCGTACTGGAAGCGCTGGGAGGTGTATTGTTTGATAAAAGGTTTTGTCAATCGCACAGCGGCACCATGCGGTTGTGTACTAATTCAGTTGATTGTTCTGCCCGCTCTCTGTGGCAGATGATACAATATACAGTTGATCAGTTGCTGGACAGGATAACGCTTCATGAGCTGGTGAATACAGAAAATGAAGCAGTGAAGGTATTGAATTATATCCTGGAACAGAAGGCTCCGCCGATGGAAGTGGAGGCGAGGTAAGCAGGTCCCCCCTTTATATATCTCCGGTTCAATCCAATAAAGCTATAGACCAAATTCTATTAGCAATACATTCATATTGCCACTAGTCAATATCTCCCCTCGTTACGTTCATACTAATAGTTAATCTTTTGCTGGATGCCATTTGATAGAATGGTATGCAAAGCAATTTTATTCTCCAAACTTACTGTATGCATTTACGTCTATTCTATTTATTGGTTGTTGCTTCAATGTCTGTTCACTGTGCGAAATCGCAAAGCGTATATCCTGGTGATAAATGGCCGGATCTTGAATTTAAGGAAGTGATGAATTATGACCGCCCTACTTTACGGCTTTCCGATTTCAAAGGAAAAGCTTTACTCGTCAGTCTTTGGGCGCATTTCTGCCTTCCTTGCATTGAGGCTTTTCCTTTACTGGACAGTATGCAGGAAAGGTTCAAAGACCGGTTGCAGGTAATTTTGATTAACCCTGAAACAGCGGATTCAACACGGAAATTTTTCAAGCGGAAAAATAAATTTCCTCGGCCTAAAATCGTTCCAATGGTTAGCCACTACTCCCAAAAAATACTTTCTCATACGTTTTAATTTTATTTGATTAAATGCTGCCTATCTTTTTTATACTGGCCTTATTTCAGCAACTATTTAATCATAAATAGCTTAATTACAATAAGTTAAGTTGAAAGAAAGGACTATGAACAAGAAAAATGTTTTTGTATACGTAGTTAACTACATATATTTGAGGCAAATAGTTTCTATGAATCTTCCGATCATTATCGAACCTCTTAACAATACCCATTGCCAGGAGATCATCGATCTCATTCTGCCCATCCAGCAAATCGAGTTCAATGTGCCCGTAAACCTGGAAAGCCAACCGGACCTGCTCGATATTGAAACAAACTACGATGCTACCGGCGGCAAATTCTGGGGCGCATTCTATGGTGAAAAACTGGTGGGCACCATCGCTTTAATTGGCATCGGCCATAAGGGCGGTGCTATCCGCAAAATGTTTGTACGAAAGGAATGGCGGGGCAAAGAGCATGGTATTGCCGGCCATTTGCTGGAAATACTTATCGGCTATTGCAAAGCCAATGATATAACAGACCTTTTTCTTGGCACAGTGGATCTCTTAAACGCCGCACACCGGTTTTATGAAAAGAAAGGTTTTGATCGTATTGCCCAGGAAGATCTTCCTTCCTATTTCCCAAGAATGAAGGCGGACAATATGTTTTACCATTTACATCTTCATCATTCCGAAGAGACTGATTCAAAGATGAAATCCATCGTTTAACATTAACACCAGATAATTAATTTTATCAAAACCATAGTATGGGTATAATTGACGAAGCCGGCATTCTCGCCCTCGCAACAAGGTTGCAGCGTCTGAGCGATATGATGCGCAAGGACGGGTTACAGATATATAAAGACCATGGAATAGCGTTTGAGCCTAAATGGTTCCCGGTTATTTATACGCTTCATCATAAACCTTTGCTGGGTGTAGTGGAAATAGCAACAGAGATTGGTTATACACATCCGTCAACCATTAGTTTATTAAAAGAGCTGGAAAAGGAAAAACTCGTCCGCTCAAAGAAAGATAAGACGGATGAAAGAAAGCGGCTGATACAATTGACGGAAAAAGGGCAGTCCCTGGTTGAACAAATGAAACCCATATGGGAGCTGATCGGCAAAGCCATTACCGACCTAACAAATACCAGGAATAACCTGATGCAGGCAGTGATAGAAGTGGAGGAACAGTTAAAGCAAAAAGGCATGGCAGCCCGGGCAGCAAGCATTCATTTACAGGCAAGAAAGAAATAATTTTTGCAGCCCTCTGATCAACAGTTCATATTGGTAACAGCAGCCTCCTGAATTAGGAAGCTGCTGTTATAAACTACTTTACTATTATCGCCGGCCTGTTCAATCTACTACTGCACCGGCAGATCTGTATCCGTATTTGTCTGAACCGGCTCAGGCTGATATTGCATTTCTTCTTCCTTTTTCTTACGACGACCGCTTATAAAACGCCAGATGGCGCCACCGGCCAGCACTACTCCCGCGATAATGAACTTGAGAAATTTCAGGATCACAGCAAAAAGACCGGCTTTGGCCAGCACCTTACCGGCTACCAGCCCCCCGATAGTCCAGGCTGCAACATTATCCGTACTTGAATCAAAATCGCTGTAACGGTTCCCTTCTGTAAAATTGACCATAGCGAGTACATCATTGATATGTGCATTTACGCTATCCAATTCATCCATAGTCGAAACAGCTTGTAAAACCAATACGCCTTTCCTACCTAAAACCCTTACATCATAATTCAGGGTATTTACCTCTTCTCCGGCTATCCCGTATTCTTTGGCCCAGTGCAATATCTTTCTGTCTTTATCATAATACGGTTTCGCCGCCCAGCCTACAAGGTTCAATTGAGTAAGGTTAAGCTTTTTTCTCTCTTCATTTTCTTCAACATTAGATTTTTTCATCTCCTTTAGCAGATCATCATAATTGATCTTTGCGGCATCGTCGTCCTTTACATAACCCATGTCCTGGAAAGAAACGATAAAAGTATAGCCTCCAGCCATAGTTACATTGCTGGAGACAGGCATAAGAAGACCTAAAGGAGGATCAGTGGAAGGAGGATTACCCCAAAGATCTTCTACTACATACTTTGCATCAGCGGACTCAAGGAATTTAAACTGCTCCGGAATATTGATGGACACAGCCCCGCCGGCAAGGGAGAGCTTACCAGTCTTATAATGCAGGGCACTTTCAATAGAATCCATTCTCTTCAACATGTCCATTACCAGTTTGGTAGAGTCATCGTTGTCTTTAGCGAAAATGGCCGTGGCCATAAAAAGGCCTGTGAAAAGAAAAGAAATTTTTCTCATGATAGAAGTTGGTTTTGGAGGGTTAAGATAGAGAAGAGTTTGGGGTAAAGCAAGCTATTAGAAAACTGATCGGGACCAAAATCAGGGAGAGGGTCTGACGCTGGCAACAGTGCGCTGGATACCAGTCGACTGCAAAAATTCATCAGGATAAAAAAACAGGGCAACCTATCGCGTCAAGGATTATCATGTTTAGCATACTGATGTCCAGTAATTTAATAGGATGCCCCTGACGATTGATCTGTACCGTTTTTATAACGGTCCGTTGTGGCTAAAAAACATTTTTCACCTGTATAAACACCATGGCCCGCGTTTCAGATCCATTTACATTCATTGTACAAAGCCAGCTGTTATTAGTCGAAAGAATCCTGAAAGGCCAGGAAAATTATCAAAACTGCCGGCAACTGTTTACTAAAAAAATGCATTAAATTTAAACAGCATCCTTTATCTCAACCTTATCCAACTATGATACCAGACATCTTACTCAACAACAATAAGCCTGTCAATTGGGAGCAGCAACCTACCCGATCGGAAGATCCCATTCTTCCTGGCAGCACCTCCCATAAATCCCAACACAAGACCTTTACAGCTGAACATAAAAACTACCAGCAAAAATTCATCGATTTCAGTTACAGGATATTCCGGTTCATTCGTACAGGAAAATTCACTATCAAAGAAAAAAATCATCCGGGTAGTATTAGACTAGAAGCTATGCTATCAGGACAAATAACCCAACAGGTTCCTGAAGGTGAGCAATGGACATTACGTGCCGGCGAATACAAAATAAATGATCAACCTGATCTTATTGCTTTGTTTAAAAAAGACAGTGCCTGCAGCTATTTTATGGCACACTATTCCAGGGAATTGCTTGACAAGCTCGGCATACCTCATCTTGTGCAGGCTACTGCCGGCCCCAAACCACTCACTGAAGAAATGAAAAGCCTGATACATAAAATTCTCAGGCATCCTTATAAGGACCCTATACGGCAATTGCATTATGATAACTGTGTCCAGGAGTTATTGCTCCTGCATCTTACGCACCAGGAGAAGCCTTTACCTGAACGGCTTACCGACGAAGATATCATCGCGATCTATTCGGCAGATCACCTGCTGCAGCGGGATCTGCTCTGGCCGGGCGATCAATACACTCTGGCGAAGCAAGCCGGTATAAGTGAGCGGAAACTGAAAATGGGCTTTAAACAGCTGTTTGACATGGCTGTTTTTGAGAGGCTTACCTGGCACCGTATGCAATATGCACAATGGCTGTTGAGATCAAGTGATCATTCAATAGAAGAAATTGCGTTTGAAGTGGGTTACTCTACCCGGAATAGTTTTATCACGGCCTTCCGGCAACATTTCAATACAACTCCCCGGAAATGGCGGCATAAGTAGCTTTCCCTTTAAAATAGGTCTTGAAGCGCCGGCAATAAGTCGCAGTACTAAATTATCTGCTTTATTTAGAAGATGGTCGTTTTCTCCTATTCGTAGCTAACTGGCTTAAGATGATATTTGTGATTATTTGCGGGTCTATCTCTATCAGTTTGGCGATTGAAACAATTTCCTCAATGGTAAAAGTCTCAGGCTTACCTAATTTCTCCTTATACCTGCTATGGTTAAACCCGAGCGACTGTACAACATAGGTGGGATGATGATGCCTAAGGTCTTCCATCCGCTTGATGGAGCCCGTTAAAAAAACCGATTTCAACGCTATACGCTTGGAGTTCTTATTTTCTTTCCGAGACATAAAGTTTCAATGGAAAGGAAGGTAAACACCAACTTTTAATTATCTGAAAAAGGGTAAAACGAGTATCCTAATAGATATGATAAATACTTAAAAAGATACGGAGTGTATGTTTTTTATTAGTTTTACTCTCCGGCCGCATTCATCCAAACCGCTAATTGATCATCTCTATCGACAATCATCTGAAGTGTCAGCAAAAAAACTTCATATCAATCTGGCCCGGGATTTTGAGCCTGGAGAAGAGGCGGCTTATGATCATTTATTCCGGGAATATTTTCCTGCGCTTTGCTATTTCGCACGCCGGTTTTTAAAGCAAATGCATGATCCGGAAGACCTGGTCATGGATTGTTTTGCCAAGCTTTGGGAAAAGCGTGTTTCATTGCAACCTGCGGAAACTGTTAAGACCTTCCTTTATACAACAGTACGCAATGCCTGTATAGACCTGCTGCGGAAAAAGAATATTTCCCTTATTCCTGTTGAAACCCAGGAAGGATATTTATCTGATGGAGAAGCTGATTTCGTTACGTTCCTGGTTGAAGCCGAAGTATTTCGTGAGATATTTTCTGCTGCCGAGCACCTGCCCAGGCAGATAAAAAAAGTATTCCAGCTCTATTTTGTAGAAGGAAAGACTGAGCGGGAAATCAGTGATGAGTTGAATACTTCCTACCACACTGTGCGCAATCAACGGCAGCGTGCAATAGCTTTGCTAAAAGAAAAATTACAAATTCCAAAAAAATGAACCCTCCCGCTAGTCAATATTTACATTCTTCCCGTATTTAATACAAGGCAAATAGCTACCTTACCAGTATGGAAAAAGGAAACGAACCAGATAATATTAAGAAGGCTTACCGGACGGCCTATTTGATTGCTGGGTTTCTTAAGGAATCACTGACAGAAGCTGAGAAGCAGGAATTGGATGCCTGGGTCAATGAAAGTGAACATAACAAAAAGCATTTTGCTGAACTGACCAACCCTGAAAAACTGCGGGAAAAGTTAAAAGATTATAATCAGGCTGATACAGAGCAATACTTGCAGGAAAGCAAGCAGGGATTGAATTTCAATAATCGCAGGAAAGTAAGGAGAATATGGGCGTACGGTGTAGCGGCTTCCATTATTGCATTTGTAATCATAATCTGGGTAGCAAAGCCATTCAATGAAAGGCAAGGCCCTATCGTCCGTGAGGAAATAGATACGCTCATCCATCAAAGCGGGCAAAGGGAAAAAGAACAGGTGGTGCTGGATATGGGAAAGGGAAAGAAAATCGTACTCGGCGAATCTCAAACTGATTCCATTATTGACAAAGGATTGCTTGTTAAAGAAGGAAAAGAGCTGGTTTATCAAACCGAATACGGCGAAAACGAGTTTCATACACTGACTGTTCCTCATAAAAGTTTTTATCATTTACGCTTGCCCGATGGAACAAAAGTGTATGTTAATGCATCCTCTTCAATCCGTTTCCCAACCCATTTTCCTGAAAAGGAAAGGCGGGTATATATAACCGGCGAAGCGTATTTTGAAGTAGCGCCGAATCCGACTCAGCCATTCCGCGTGGAAGCTGCCATTAAAGACAGGGCGCCCCTGGTAGTAGAAGCCGTTGGCACTGCTTTTAATGTTAATACTTACACAGATGAGCCCTTCCCTTCAGCCACACTGGTAGAAGGAAAAGTAAATGTATCACTGTCTGAAAAGGAAATGGTGCAGCTTATTCCCAACCAGCAGGCACTTGTAACCAGCAAAGGGCTTAAAGTGGCGCCGGGAAAAGTAGATGTGATCACTGCCTGGACAAAGAACGAATTCAATTTTGATTTTACACCTTTAAGCGAGGTGCTGCGGCAACTTGCCCGCTGGTATAATGTAGAAATTATTATCCAAAACGTGCCCGACCAGTCTTTCAAAGCCGGCCCATTTTCACGAAATCAACCCCTGGAATACTGGTTGAAAATCCTTTCCGACACAGAAGAATTCACTTACCACATCGACGGACGTCGAGTTACCATTACTAAGTAGGAACGAAACAAATCGAGGTCAGGAACGGCCATTCATTGCAGGCAGTATCTGCCCTGCCTGGTCAGCCTTTACCCTTTTTCGGACCAAATCGTATTGTGTAACTCAAACTGTTCCAAACTATGCAACTGCTTAAGTATGGCCGCAGCCTTATTCTCCGCTGCGGCTTCCTGATCATTTTGTCCATCCCGTTTAGTTTTCGGGGTTTTGCTCAAACAGTCTCTCTTTCTTTCGAAAATGTTACGCTGGAAAAAGTATTGAAAGAACTGGAAAAACAGGTGCCTCAGCGTTTTGTTTATACGCGGGCAATGATGGACGAATCAAAGCCTGTCTCTGTTCATTTAAACAAAGTAACATTAGACTCCGCCCTGCAAAAATGCTTCGGCAATCAACCTTTGGTTTATTCGAAAGACCAGCGTTTTATTATACTGAAAAGGATACCACCTTCCGCTGAAAAACAAGTACCTGCCATTTTATTAACAGGCAGGATCACCGATGAGAATGCTCAACCTGCTCAGGGTGTAACAGTAAGATCGAAATTAAGCGGCCAATCCTCTTCCTCCAATAAAAACGGGGAATTCAGCTTGCCGGTTGAACCCTCAGGGGACATACTGTATGTCAGCGGGGCTGAAATACAGCCACAGGAAATCCCCTTGCAGGGCCAACGATATATCGCGATAAGCGTAACACACAAGATCGGAAGCCTTGATGAAACTGTTGTTATTGGCTATGGTAAAACCACCCGCCGGATGAATACCGGAAGCGTTGGCAAAATCAACCAGGCTACTATTGCGCAACAACCGGTCGACAATGCCTTGAATGCATTGCAGGGTCGTGTAGCCGGCCTTGAAATAACGCAAACCAACGGTCTTCCGGGTTCTTCGGTGAAAGTGCAGGTGCGTGGCAGAAATTCCATTGCACAGGGTTCTCAACCCCTGTTTATTATTGACGGGGTTCCACTTGCTGCAGGTAATGGTATACTGAATCAACTGACCTCTGCGCTGGGTAATCCAGACGCTTCGCCAGCACTTGCAAGTGGTATCAGTCCTCTTATAAGCCTGAATCCCGTAGACATTGAAAGTATCGAAGTGCTGAAAGACGCTGATGCTACCGCTATCTATGGAAGCCGCGGCGCCAATGGGGTAATTCTCATTACTACCCGTAAAGGGCAGAGCGGAAAGCTCCAGACCAACTTCTCTGTGAAAAGTGGCTGGAGCCGTATTACACGCAGTATGGATTTTCTGACCACTCCCCAGTACCTTGCCATGCGGCATGAGGGATTTGCACAGGATAATGCCACTCCTACCATCGCGAATGCACCGGATCTCTTGTTATGGGATACCACACGGTATACTGACTTTAAAGAAGTACTGATCGGCGGTACGGCTCATTTCAATGATGTACAGGCTTCACTATCTGGCGGCAACAGCTTAACACAATTCCTTTTTGGAATGGCTTATCACAAGGAAACCACCGTATTCCCCGGAGATATGTCCCTGCAACGGGCATCTGCCAATCTGAACCTGCAGCATCGCTCGGCCGACAGCCGGTTCACGGCTAATATGTCTGTCAACTATGCATTCGTTAAAAGCAATAATGCAATTCAGGACCTCACTTCAAGTATTAACCTGCCTCCCAATACACCCCCGCTTCGCAAGGCAGATGGCAAACTCAACTGGGAGGAAGGCGGCGCCAGGTTCATCAACCCTCTTTCGTATACTGAAGCTGACTATAATGCAAATACTGATAACCTGATCAGCCATCTTCAATTGGGATATAAAGTTTTACCTGGCTTTTCTCTCAGGGTAAATGCCGGTTATAATCTTACTATGGCCAAAGAAGAAAGTATAACACCGATCACAGCTCAAAATCCTGCCTTTAATCCGATGGGTGCATCAAGTTTTGGCAGCCGTCTGCTCAGAAGCTGGATTGTAGAACCACAAATGGAATACAGTAATCAATTTGACTGGGGAAGGATTACTGCTCTTGTTGGAGGCACTTTACAATCAAGCAGCAATGATCAGGCTTTACAACTGGCCGGAGGGTTTACCAACGATGTTCTGCTCCGGTCAATTGATCAGGCTACCATACTTAACGCAACCAATAGCTATACACAGTATCGTTACTCTGCGATATTCGGCCGTATTCAATATAACTGGCAGGATGAATACCTGCTAAGCCTTAGCGGCAGGCGGGATGGTTCTTCCCGCTTTGGACCGGATAACCGTTTTGCGCAATTCGGTTCGGTTGGTGCTGCCTGGATTTTTTCTAACACTTTTAAAGACAAGCTTCCCTTTCTTAGTTTCGGTAAACTCCGCGCCAGCTATGGCAGTACCGGCAACGACCAGATAACCGATTATCAATACCTGCCAACCTGGAGAGGTACTTCCAATCCTTACCAGGGTGTTGGAGGGCTAATGCCTACCCGTTTATTTAATCCTAACCATCGTTGGGAGATCAACCGGAAACTGGAAGCCGCCATTGAGCTTGGCCTGTTTAAAGACCGGTTATTTATAACGGCTGCTTATTTCCGTAATCGGAGCGGCAATCAACTGGTAGAATATCCTTTACCCAGCCAGACAGGGTTTACCAGTATTACAGAAAACCTCCAGGCGCTGGTACAAAACACAGGCGTTGAAATTGAATTGCGTTCTACTAATATAAACACCAGGGATTTTAGCTGGCAGACCTATGGCAATATCACTATTCCCCGTAATAAGCTGGTTTCCTTTCCAGGACTCGCCTATTCAAGTTATGCAACCAGTTATGTGATTGGCGAACCGCTGAACCTGATCAACAAGTACAGATATCTTGGTGTTGACCCTGCAACAGGCATTTATCAATTTGAGGATGTAAATAAAGACGGGGCATTGACGGCAAAGGGCGATTTCCAGGTATTAGGCAAGCGTGATCCTGATTTTTATGGCGGTTTGGGAAATGATTTTCAGTATAAGGGGTTTTCCTGTACGGTTTTCTTCGAGTTTCGTCATCAAACCGGGCTTAATTATTTATCAGATATGACCACATCAAGATCTCCGGGCCGCAATTTCAATCAACCGGTAATTGTACTGGAACGGTGGCAGCAGCCAGGCGATATTGCTCCTATACAAAGATTTACTGCACTGAATAGTGCATCTGTAATAATCCCTGCCAGTCAGATGATTTCTTCGAATGCCGTATATAGTGATGCCTCCTTCCTTCGCCTGAAAAACATCGCCGTTTCATACAGGCTGCCTGCCAGCTGGCAAAAAAAGATAGGCTGCAGTAATGCGCGTATTTACGCCCTTGCTCAGAATGTACTAACTATTACCGGCTATCGTGGTGCAGACCCCGAAACACAGCGTCTTTATCAACTTCCGCCATTAAAAACACTGGTGATTGGCGTGGACTTAACCTTTTAAAATTTACTACCATGTTTACCTTTTTATACAGATTATGCGCTGCATTAGTATTATGCACTCTATTATTGCTTTCTTCCTGCCAGAAGTTTACTGAAGTGTCCGCGCCTCAAAACCTGATTTTGAGTGATGACGTTTTTACCAGTGATGCAACGGCCAATTCTGCAGTAGCTGGATTATACAGCCAGCTCATGCGCCCTCATCTTTACTTTGCCAATAGCGGCCTGTCCATTTTTCCTGCATTAAGTGCTGATGAATTATATAATACAGCCCCAAATGAAAACTTTGACCCTGTCAGGTCAAACGATATTCCATCCAGTCAGATTGGAGTATTGTCATGGTTTTGGAATTCTGCGTTCCAGACTATTTACCAATGCAATGCTTTACTGGAAGGGTTCAGCAAGCAGAATCGACTTACGCCTTCTATTCAACAGCAATTACGTGGTGAGGCCTTATTCGTAAGAGCATTTTCTTATTTCTACCTGGTCAATCTTTTTGGCGATCTTCCTTTACCTATATCAACGGATTACCGCGTGAATGCTGTGTTGCCCAGGATACCTGTTGCCAATATATATGAGCAGATAGTAACTGATTTGGAAGCTGCCATAGAAGATCTACCTGCTCAACAGATCAACTCAACGAGGACACGGCCCAATAAATGGGCTGCACAGGCATTGTTAGCGCGGGTCTATTTATATCTTGGCCGTTGGGAAGATGCAGTTACAGCAACTTCCGGTATTATTGATAACAATGACTTCATTTTAGGAACAAACCTTGAATCAGTATTCTTAATAGGAAGTAAGGAAACTGTCTGGCAATTGGCTCTTGCAGGTTCTTCCAACTCCACTTCACAAGCGGTCCAGTTCATTCCATCCAGTGCAAGCACCCGTCCCACTTTCAGCACAACAGCAAGTTTGTGGCAATCATTTGAAACCGGAGACAACCGGGCCAGTGCCTGGTTAAAAACAGCGATTATAGGTGGGGAGACCTACCATTATCCTTTTAAATACAAGCAAAGAACCGGAACCACTACTACGGAATATAATATTGTATTCCGCCTTGCAGAGTTGTATCTCATCCGTGCGGAAGCATTAGCCATGCAGCAACAACCCGAACCGGCACTGGAGGATCTGAACAAGGTGCATACCCGAGCCGGGTTAGCGCCTTTAGCTTCTCTCACCGGTGAAACCTTATTAAATGCCATAGAAAAAGAGCGTTTTGTGGAATTGTTTACTGAATGGGGGCATCGTTGGTTCGATCTCAAACGGACAGGGCGCTCAGATGCTGTGCTTGGCCCATTGAAAGGTGCGAGCTGGCAATCATCTGATGTATTATATCCTGTGCCACTGGAAGAGTTGCAACGAAATGTATACCTGCAGCAGAATCCTGGTTATTAAATCATTTTCAAAAATCACAAATATGTATTTAGTTTTTAAGCGGATAGCGTTAATGTTGATTGCTTCGGGCTGGTTGACAATTGCAAAACCTCAAAGTATGCATGTTGGTGAAACCTGGCCGAATCTCCGGTTCAAAGAAGTATTAAATCACCATAAACCAACATTGGAGTTTTCAGACTTCCCAGGAAAGGTTTTTATTCTCGATTTTTGGGCACATTTCTGCAAGTCTTGCATTGAGAATTTTTCACATCTGGATAGTCTGCAAGCGCAATTCAAAGACCGGCTGCAGATTATTATGATCAATCCTGAAGGAAAGGATTCTACGATCAGGTTTTTTAAACGAAAGAGTAAAATCTACGTGCCGAAAAATATTCCTATGGTTACCGGGGAAAAGAAGTTGGTTGAGAAGTTAAAATTGCTAGGTCATCTCTGGATGGATTCTTCAAGGACCCTCCTGTATTCGGGCAATGCTAATCATACTACAGCAGCTAATATTCAAAAATTTCTGTCCAAGATACCCTTAACGTTTAGGCAGAATCGCGTAGTAGAAGATCTAAACATAGATGTCCCTTTAATTGCGGAAGGTGAGGGTCGTTGGCTGGATAGTGTAAATTTTTATTCGTACCTGTTTCATCATGAATTTCACATGGCCACACTTCGCAATTCCATCCCCGGAAAGAATGGTCCACCTAACAGGCTTTGCCTTCCGAATATGAGTATATCAGGTTTGTATCGTGCCGCCTTTAATAATGGTTCAATTGAAACATATGCTTCAATACCTATGGATATTCGTACAAAGGATTCAAGCCTTTTTTTTCCACCTACTGGTGAAAAATTTGATGAAAACTGGCGAATAAATCATCAATATACTTACGATGTTAAAGTACCGATGTCAAGGGCAGAGGATATTTATGTAATCATGCAACGGGATCTAGCACTGCATTTTGGCCTCAAAGCTGAAGTGAAGATGCTTGAAAAAGACTGTTGGGTATTAGAGCCTTTAGATCGCCGGTTATTTATTTCCACGAGCGGAAAAGCTTATTCCAGTACCGGCAAACCTAGAAGTGACTCTACAAACCGGTTCATTCACTGGCCTTCAGACCGGCTCTGGCTTACCTTAAAACAGTACTTTCTGCTCTTTTCCACGCTGCCTTTGGTTGATCGGCTATCTTATACCGGACCAATGAATTTTGAAATCCATCAGAATGTGTTACGGTCCGGTAACATGGAATTACTGAAAGAAGCACTGAAAAAAAATGGTATATCTATCAGAAAAACTAAAGCTAAAATGCCAGTGCTTGTAATTACTGATTAATTTAAAACGGCCATCACTGTAGTGATGGCCGTCCTTTTTCAAACTCCCGGTCATTTATTCCTTTCTGATTTGGTCATCATGGGAATCATCATCGATCACGCCCTGTTCAGGATCATTTTGATTTACCAGGTCTGTGAGAGTATACCCTCTACGGCAATCTATTCCACTCACATCATTGCAAGGGGAGATTACAAATTCGATTCGCTCCCCATAATCCACATAAGCACCTGTTCCTGATGCCATATCATACTCAAACCAATACAGCGATGCAGATTTTACAGCCTTTTCAGAAGTCTTTGCACTTGTAAACGCACTCAAAGACACCGCTGCTATTACAGCGAATAATCCCAATAAATACTTTCTCATAACTTTTGATTTTAAAATGAAAAAACATTTGCCTACTTTTTTATACAGGTATTCGGCTATTCCTGCCGGTCAGGTTTGCGCTGGCCTGACCAGGTTCTATTGCAACAGTTCCTTTATATTTTCTTTCTGCATACCAACCGAAGAATGCAAGAAAGGTCAATACCATATTCAGCACAAGATGCTGCTGCCAGCTAAGCGCTTCTATTATGCCACCACAGCCACAAGGCAGTTTTCGCGCAAATAGCAACATGCCACCGATATAGCCTGTAAAACAAAAAAGCAGGATACCCGAAAGAAATAATGCCTTCTCACGAAACCGGAGAATCAATAAACCAGCAGCCAGCAACAACTCAACCGCCGGTACTCCCCAGGCCAGTTGCCTGCTAAACGGCCTCAACCAGGGCGAAGACCTTAATGATATTTGGAACCGGTGCAATTGCATTGCCTTACTCAATGCCGTATATACAAACAACGCAATAAGTACAGCAGCAATAATGGAAACAAGGAGATGGATAGAGTATTTTCGCTTCATGGGATAAAGGTTCACCTGCCATTCAAGAAAAAAGTTCGACCATAAAAAAAATAAGTTCGCGAACAGGCCACTTTCCTTTAAGTGGACCATCCGCGAACTTATTTTTCTTTCTTACGAATGAATTTTACGCTGAAGTTTTGTATACTCCGCAGAAGAGCCGATTATACTGCAAGCCCTGCCGCCGAAACCAATTCCTTCACCCCTTCCATTCTTCTCTCTACTGGTCGCGTTTTCACTGCAGCCAGGTCACTCATATTCTGCCCCAGGAATAAAAACAGAGGTGGATCTTCCTGCTCTCCTACCAACAACAAAGCCATGGCTGCTTTTTCCAACTCTACCGTACCACCATCTTGCTGTAGCGGCTGGTCTTGTATTTCCTTAATGGACCTGTAGTCTGCAATTTTTCTTTTTGGAACAGCCAGCAAACCCGAAGCTGTAAAACCTGACCGGAAATACGCTGGTACCACCACTGTTACATCTATGCCAAAAGGACGTACCTCTGCCGCCAGTGATTCTGAAAAACCCAACACTGCTAATTCAGTAGCACGGTAAATACCAAACCCTTCTTTCGCCCCGGTAAATCCTCCAATAGACGACACATTGAAAATATGGCCACTCCCCTGCTCACGCAAAAAAGGCAATGCCCCACGGATCACATTCAAGGTTCCAAACACATTTACATCAAAATTCCGCCGGGTCTCTTCATCCGATAATTCCTCGATGCTTCCGGCAAGGCCGTATTTGGCAGTATTAACAACCACATCAATCCTCCCAAAATGACAGACCGTATCATACAGCGCTCTTGCCACACTATCCTCATCCAGTAAGTCAACCACTAATGGAAGAAAGCCCGGTGACACTGTTCCTACCGATCTCTTCAACTCATCCAGGCTGCTGGAAGTGCCAGCAACTTTATAGCCTTCCTGTATCAACCGCTTCGCCAGCGTAAGTCCTAAACCTTTTGAAGCCTCTGTAATAAACCAGATCTTTTCCATAGTCCATAATTTTTTCGTCAAACAAAGCTACTCCCTGTAACAGCCGTTTCCCTTATATACATCAAACGAATGATTACATAATTCAAACAGAAAATCCTTAAGAAAGGCATAAAGGCCAGCGCGGGACATTCAGCAGAATTGCTGTATTTTTAGTTTGTTGACCTAAACTAATCACCCTTATGCACGATTCTTTCAGTGTTTACATCCTCATGCTGCTCATTATCCTGTTCCTGGTAATGCTGGCCCAGCGTTTGAAAATTTCTTACCCTATTATATTAGTGCTGGGTGGATTGGCATTGAGTTTTTCTCCCTGGCTGCCGGAGATCAAGATCGATCCTGAAATGATCTTTGTCATTTTTCTGCCTCCTCTGTTATATGAAGCTGCCTGGCAAACTTCCTGGAAAGAACTCTGGAAATGGCGGCGCGTTGTTTCCAGTTTTGCTTTTCTGATCGTGATCCTTACTTCCGGCGTGATCGCTATTGTATCAAGTAATCTTATTCCCGGCTTCACCCTGGCACTTGGTTTTCTTCTCGGTGGTATCATTTCCCCTCCCGATGCCGTGTCGGCCACTTCGATTTTAAAAGGTATAAAAGTTCCTAAACGGCTTATCTCCATCGTTGAAGGAGAGAGCCTGCTGAACGATGCTTCCAGTTTGATCGTATTCCGCTTCGCCATCCAGGCAGTGGATTCGGGCAAATTCGTTTTCCGGGATGCAGCTATCAGTTTTTTTGTGGTGATCATTATGGGTATTCTTATCGGTATTGCTATTGCGCTTATATTTTATGCAATTCACCGATGGCTGCCTACTACCGTTAATATCAATATCCTGCTTACGTTCATCGCACCTTATGTTATGTACATTGTTGCTGAGCAATTGCATTTCTCCGGCGTACTGGCTGTAGTAAGCGGTGGTCTCTTTCTTTCTCATCGCAGCCACCTGATATTTGATCATCGCAGCCGTATGCGGGGAGAAAATGTTTGGTCCACCATCGGCTTTGCTTTGAATGGGATCGTATTCATGCTGATCGGGCTGGAACTTCCCGTCATCGTCGGCCAATTGGGTGATACCAGCTTATATGATGCCGTCCGTTATGGCCTTATCATTACTGCAGTGTTGATCGTAGTACGGCTTCTCTCAACGCTCGGAGCTTCACTCTTCACCCGTCTTATCAGCAATGTGATCACTACTGCGGAAAGAAATCCCGGCTGGCGCGGACCACTGGTCTTTGGTTGGGCAGGTATGCGCGGGGTGGTATCATTGGCGGCAGCATTATCCATCCCCATTTATATGACCAATGGGGCTGAATTCCCACAACGGAATCTTATCCTGTTCATTACTTTCATCGTCATTCTTGTTACACTCGTATTCCAGGGACTTACATTACCCTGGGTCGTAAAATGGTTGAACATTGAAGATCCTGACGATAAAACATCCAAAAACAGCCAGGAAACCATTATCCAGAAAAAGCTGTCCATGGCCGCGTTAAAAGTATTGAATGATAAGTATCCCGATATCGCGAACAAGCATGAGATACTGCAAAACCTGAAAGCAAAACATGTCAGCCACCTGAGGCTCTCTGAAAGCAAACTGGCCGGAGTACCTGATACATTTTTAGATGGCGATGAATTCCGGAACGTGATGACAGAATTGATCAGCGAGCAAAGGGCCATTCTTCAACAACTCAACAGGAAACAGGAAGTGGATGAAGCACTTATCCGGAAATACAATGGACTGCTTGATCTCGAAGAAGAAAATTACAGTCTTCGTTTCAATAGTGAATCAGAATAGATTTAAACAGATCTGAAGACAGAAGGCGCCATGCTGGTTTGCTTCTTGAAAAAATTATTGAAGTGTGCCGGCTCTTCAAATCCCAGGCAATATGCAATTTCAGAAATATTCCAGTTGGTGTGACGAAGCAAAGCTTTCGCTTCTCCTATCAACCGTTCCGCAATATGCTCTGTAGTTGTTTTTCCCGTTGTTTCCCTGATGGCACGGTTAAGGTGGTTAACATGTACAGACAGTTGCTTTGCAAAATCACTGGCTGATCGTAATGTAAACTGTTGAGATGGTGATTCTATCGGAAACTGCCTTTCCAGCAACTCTGTAAATACCGCTGTGATCCGTGTATTTGCGTTAGGATGCTGATATAGTGTTTGAGAAGGCTGCATTTTCAGCGCCTGATGAATCAACTCTGTAAGATAATTCCTCAACAGGTCAAACTTGAATGTATAATCGGAATTGATCTCATCCAGCATTTTTTCATAAATCAAACTAATGGCTTTATCCTGCGCTTTAGTAAGTGAATAAGCTGGCTTGCCGCCGGGTGAGAACATCGGCAGCTCAGACAGATTGCGCCGCATTCCCATATCAAAAAAAGCTTCTCTGAAAATACAGAAGTAACCGGTATAATCATCCGAAAGCCGCTCCAATGTATAAGGCACTACCGGGTTAAAGAATATCAGAGTCGACCCAGAGATCTCGATGCTTTTATCTGCATAATGAAAAATGGTCCGGCCTCTTGACAGGCTTATTTTATAAAAATCACGCCGTGCATACTTCGGCGGTGCGTGATGCTTTATCACTTCCTCTGTCCGGAAAACATTAAAATGCCCCATATCCCTCTGCAGGTTATCTGGCAGCCATTCACATTTCTGTTTGTAGAAATCTTCTAATGTTTCCGCTTTTGTCATCATGATAAATTTAATCAATTATCATTTTCCTGTTTGTAAAAGATAAAACCGCCATGATACAGCACTCCATTCCGGAAATTGCCGTCAGCTGTAAAGCCTGTATCATCGATGTATTCGATATGAGTTCCCTTAATTATATAACTGCCTGTATAAGCGCTCTTCCGGTGGCCCCGGGCTTCATCATACCGGCCATTCGGCAATAATTCCTGGCGTATATATCCATCGCGAGTCACCCACATTCCAATAAAAGAGGTATTGTCTTCCATTGTTAATAATTTCACACAAAGCTAATCCGGGTTTCAGGGGAAAACTTGCAGGAATCAAAGGGAAAGTTACAAAATTCAAACAAGGCTGGGGCTGGCCAGGCAATTGTTATTCAGTTGGGAACAAATCCATTATCAATAATATGGACTGATCATAAGATAAACGACCACGCCAGTTATAGCCACATACAACCAAACGGGCCAGGTGATCTTTGCCAGTTTGCGGTGCCTGGGCCATTCACCGATCAGCGCCCTGTAAGCTGTAAACAGAATAAAAGGAAGGATAATACCCGCCAGCGGGATATGTGTAGCCAGGATGATATAATAAATCCATCTCAATGAACCGACACCGGCTGCTTCTTCATCGCTCAACACACCGTTATGATCGATATCCCCAAACTTCGTTTCACCTGCAAACAGATGATGACAGATATAGCTTACCAGGAAAAGCATCGACAATATCATCGCTGTCATCATTATACTCTTATGTGCCAGGTATTTCTTTCTTTTAACAGCCGCTAATGCCGCTATCAGCAATATTGCTACAAGCGAATTGATCACGGCATTGGCTTTGGCAAAAAGATGTACATCAAAGCCCAG
This sequence comes from Sphingobacteriales bacterium 44-61, assembly GCA_001898405.1. Taxonomy (GTDB): domain Bacteria; phylum Bacteroidota; class Bacteroidia; order Chitinophagales; family Chitinophagaceae; genus Terrimonas_A. The sequence goes on along the minus strand of MKTW01000009.1, from coordinate 265,873 downwards.
GTCAACTTTTAGTTGAACACGGCTCAACAATACTACCGCAGCAAAAACAATAAACGAAAAAGCGATGATCAATATAGATGCTTTTTTGTCATTCCTTTTCCAGGCCGGAGCTAACATCTTTTTTTCTTTTTTGAATGAAGAATATCAATAATCCCACGCCGATAATCGCTGCTATAAAAGCCACTCCCATAATCTCCAGCTTCCCAGCCAAAAAGCTCTTACGCCTGGGATCTTTTTCCATACTGAGAAAAATAATATCACTTGATAGCCGTGCAAGATCAGCACTGTCAAGCCCATGATAATAACCACGCACCTGGCGGTTGGTATCTATCAACACAAAATAATCGGAATGTACAAAGTCTGTATCTATACCATGCCCGTCAATAGTGCCCAACTTCATTTCCTGGATCGCCATGTTATAGATCGTGTTCCGGTCGCCCGACAACAACCACCATTGTTCAGGGTTGATCTGGAACCTGTCGGCCCATTGTTTCAGCCTTTCTACTGAATCCCTTTCAGGATCTATGCTGAAAGAAAGAAAATGAAGAAAGTCAGGTGTTTTATCTCCTACCCTTTGAGCATTGGTAATGGATTGCTGCACCCATTTCATATTGCGGGTCATGGGCGGGCAAATGGTAGGGCAATGCGTAAAAAAGAAATCGGCCACTACTATTTTCCCTTTGAGTTTTTCCCAGCTGATTGAATCACCTTCCTGGTTTACAAGTGCAAAATCGGCGAGCCGGTGCCAAACCGTATCAGTCATTTCCTTTCCCCTTTCTGTGCGGTTAATAACAGAATCGGCGTAGTAATGCCTGGGCATAGCGATGGCAGATTCACTAAAGCCTTTGACCACGAAATAACAAACCAGCGGTAGAAGCGCCGCCAGCAGGATGGCATATAGAGCAGTCTTATTCAAATCACTTCATTTTAATTGCCGGCTATGCGGAAGCTGAACCGGCCTGCGCGCAAAATTATTCCATTTTAAGCCTCGCAGGCACGAATGATACGGTAATATTTCTGTAAAACAAGCCTGACATAGTTGGCCGGCGTAGAAGTATCGCCAGAAACACAAAGAGCTCAAGGGTGATTTGCAACATGCAGGCATAAAAAAATCACCGGCCTTGTCAACATAGCCGGTGATTCAATATGATAAATAAACCTATACGTTATTGTTTTCCCGGCTTGGGTTCTTCTGCTTTCTTTTCCTCAACATGATGTACAGGAGTAGTTGTTTCCTGGAAGTGCTTATCATAGGTATTCCTGAGGTTCTTGTAAGAATTACCGTCAATGATAAAAGCTAAAATAAACCAGATAAACAACATCAGAGGAACCACAATGGTCATGATCATATTACGGATCTCATCGCCCAGGTGCATGAACACTGATACAATGTAATATGCTTTCGCAAGGGTAAGAATACATACCACTCCTTTGAAAGCCAGTACCAGGTAAGCATTGGGATCGGGGCCTTTATGAATAGTATAGATAATAAGACCGATTGCCAGTTCGATGACAGTAATCACAGAAAGCAGGATCGTTGTTCTCTTCACCTTTTTGCTGAACTCTGCATCAGACACATGGTGCTGGAAGGTTATCTCTGAAGATGCTGATTGATGTTCCATCTCGTTCAATTCGTTTATTGTAAAATAAGTTTAAAGCTGTTTAGATCAGGTAGAAGCAAAGGAATACGAATACCCATACCAGGTCTACAAAGTGCCAGTACAAACCAGCTTTTTCAATCATCAGGTAATGGCCTCTGCGTTCAAATACGCCTTTTTGCGTCATGATCAGCATGATAATATTGATCACTACACCAGAGAATACGTGGAAACCGTGGAAACCAGTGATGCCGTAGAAATATCCACCGAAAGCAACAGGTCCGTTTTGGCGCACATGCAGTTCAGCTGTATTGATCATGCCCGTCAGTTGATCTTTTGGTAGGCCCAGCAGTTGCGCTTCGGTCATGGTATTGCCATGTTGCTCGTGCACGATCCTTGCCAGTGATTCGACAGTTGAATTATTCAGGGCTGTTGTCAGCGCTTCGCCATGTACGAGTTGGCCCCATGGGTTTACTCTGGTGGTTTGTCCTACCCATTCAATCTTTCCATCGATCAGGGTAGCGTGAGCACCGGTGATCAGGTGATGCCATTCCCATGCCTGACAGCTAAGGAAGGCGATACCGCCAACGATGGTCCAGGCCAGCCATTTTATTACTCCCTTTTTATCGCCGTTATGTCCTGCATGCACCGCCAGCACCATTGTTACGGAGCTGATGATCAGGATAAAGGTCATTACGCTTACAAAAGCAAGAGGCAGATTGGCATGTCCTGCTCCGGGGAATGCATTGAACACCGCGTTTGGATCAGGCCAGAAGTTTTGGCTGAAACGGATAGTGCCATAAGAGATCAGAAAAGCCCCGAAAGTGAAAGCATCACTCATCAGGAAATACCACATCATCAACTTCCCGTACTCTATGTTGAAGGGGCTCTTTCCACCGCTCCACCATTTTGTCTGCTGCGCTGTAGCTGTTGTCGCCATGTCAGTTATTTCTATTTATAAATTCCAATGATAAAGGCCTTTTTAAGCCTTTAAGCTTCTTAAACTTTTAAATCTTCTAGCCAATGATCAGAAAGAACACCAGCAAATAGATCCATAAAATATCTACAAAATGCCAGTATGTTGCCACTACTTCCACCGGCACTGCACTATACAATTTGACCTTTCCGAAAAACGCTTTGATAAACATTACCAGCAACGCTATGATGCCACCTAATACGTGCAAAGCATGCAATCCGAAAATGATGTATAAGAACTGTCCTGCTCCTGCTGCTCCGGTAAAATGTACCCCCTGATTCCACAGGCCTTTGAAACCGATCCATTGCAACACCACGAAAACACATCCCAACACAAAAGTCAGCCCCATCAGCATGCGGTACTGGTTCATTTCCCGCTGGCGAAAAGCCCTGAGGGCCATTTGCAATGTAAGGCTGCTCACCAGTATCACGGCCGTCGATACCCAGAATATCTTCGGTATCGCGATATTGCTCCAGCCTACCAGGTTGCTTTTAACAATAAAGGCACTGGTAAGGCCTGCAAACATCATCAATATGCTGGCAATCGCCACCCACAAGGTAAACTTGTGAGGATGTAATTTCTTTTTTGGTTGATTCATCACTGTTTCCATCTCACTTTAATTATAATATTATGCTTTACTCATTAATAAGGCCAGCAATACCACTGGCAGGTATAAATAACTTCCAAACATCACTTTTCTTGCTGAGCTTACGTCCATCTTTGCATACAACGTAGTGGAACGTGTTAGCATAAAGATATTTGCCAACACTATCAACCCTATGCTTACCATCCCTACCACATCGTTATAATTACAAATCCCGACGAAGTAAGGCATCACAGTTACAGGAAATAACAGCAAAGAATAAATCACCGTTTGCAATGCTGTAAATTTCGTCGGCCCTTTTTCTGCCGGCAATAATTTAAAGCCTGCTGTGCTGTAGTCTGAGTGCGCAATCCAGGCAATGGCCCAGAAATGCGGGAACTGCCAGAGAAATTGTATCCCAAACAATACCCAGCCGCCCAGCGATAAACGGTCATCTCCAGCCGCCCAGCCTATCAGGCAGGGCAACGCTCCCGGAACTGCTCCCATCAACACAGCCATCGAACTTACTTTTTTCATTGGCGTGTAAATAAAAGCATAAAGGAACAAACTGAATGCTGCAAGGCCAGCCGACAACCAATTGAAATAGTAGCCAAGAATAAAAACACCCAGCGCACCTGTAATGATGGCAAAAGCCCATCCTTCCTGCACGCTCATCCTGCCTGCAGCAACAGGGCGTTTACCTGTTCGCTTCATCATGGCATCTGTGTCTTTCTCCACTACCTGGTTGATGGCATTGGCACTTCCTGTAACCAACATCCCACCTGCAAAGAGCAATCCTATCATCACCCATTCATACTCCACCACTTTCGGTGCCAGCAGGTAACTGATCACACTGCTGAACACTACCATTATACTGAGCGAAAGCTTAACTAACTGTAAGTAGTCTTTTATCTTATTCATCACAGCTTTCGCGATTTAAACCCTAATAAAAACCCCTCCTGATCCCTCTCACATCTTTATTTCTAATGCTTGCTTTCATTTGCTCCGATCGGCTCTGTCTGCGGAATGAAATCCCTTCCGTCTTTACCGTAATCATAAGGCCAACGGTGTACTTCAGGAATTTCTCCGGTCCAGTTACCGTGACCAGGCCTGATAGGAGTTGTCCATTCCAGCGTGGTAGCGCCCCATGGATTGGCAGTGGTAACTTTTCTTCCTTTGAAAATAGAATAGAAGAAGTTGAACACGAACATCAATTGAACAGCGAAAACAATAACTGTAACAATAGTGATCATCTGATCGAGGCTGCCAAACTGGTTAAAGGAAACCCAGATGCTCTTATCCAGATAACGGCGGGGCATACCAGCCAGACCTTCGTAGTGCATTGGCCAGAAGATCAGGTAAGCGCCAACCAGTGTTACCCAGAAGTGGAAGTAAGCAAGGGTGTTGTTCAGGTACCGGCCAAACATTTTGGGGAACCAGTGATAGATACCGGCAAACATGCCGAACATGGATGCCACACCCATTACAATGTGGAAGTGGGCTACCACGAACATTGTATCGTGCAGGTGTATATCAATCGTTGAGTTTCCGAGGAAGATACCTGTTAAACCACCAGAGATGAACAGGCTCACAAAACCGATCGCAAACAGCATCGCAGGTGTGAAGCGGATATTACCCCGCCAGAGTGTCGTGAGCCAGTTGAACACCTTGATGGCCGACGGCACCGCGATCAGCAGCGTTAACAGTACGAACACCGAACCGAGGAACGGATTCAAACCGGTAACGAACATATGGTGCGCCCAAACCAGGAAGGCCAGTATACAAATGGCGAACAGGGAACCGAGCATCGCCATATAACCGAAGATCGGCTTGCGGCTGTTAATAGATAATATTTCCGACACCATACCCATTGCAGGCAACAGGATGATATATACTTCAGGGTGACCAAGGAACCAGAACAAGTGCTGGTACAAAATTGCACTACCACCTTCGTTCGGTAACACTTCTCCATTCACCACGATATCACTCAGGAAGAAGCTGGTTCCAATGTTGCGGTCAAACAACAGAAGGATAGCACCTGAAAGCAATACAGGGAAAGACAATACACCCAGTACAGCTGTGAAGAACAGCGCCCAGATCGTCAGTGGCATACGCGTCATGCTCATGCCTTTGGTACGCATGTTCAGGATAGTAGAGATATAGTTCAGACCGGCCATCAGCTGAGACACGATAAACAGTGCCATACCGATCAACCAGAAATCTGCACCAAGTTTTGATCCATCATTTGCCTGACCCAAAGCACTAAGCGGAGGATACATCGTCCAACCACCACTTGCAGGGCCGGTTTGCAGGAACATTGAAGCGATCATTATCACACTGGCCAGGAAGAAGAACCAGTAAGAAAGCATGTTCAGGAACGGAGAAGCCATATCCCTTGCACCCACTTGCAGCGGGATGAGGAAGTTGGAGAAAGTTCCTGAAAGACCTGCTGTCAATACGAAGAACACGAGTACAGTACCGTGCATGGTCACCAGCGCATAATAAAACTCAGGCTGGATGGTACCGCCTTTTGCCCAATGTCCGAAGAAAGTTTCGAGGATCGGGAAAGACTGGCCGGGGAAACCCAATTGCAAACGGAACAATACCGAGAACAGACCACCAATGATCGCCCATATGATACCCGTTATCAAAAACTGTTTCGCGATGGTCTTGTGGTCCATGCTGAAAACATACTTTGAGATAAAGGACTGGTGGTGATGTCCGTGGTCACCGCTGTGATGAACATCGTGAGACACAGCTGTGTCGTGATGTATATGCAATGCTTCGCTCATAATCTTTTATTTTATCCCGCCCTGCGGGCTATTATAGGATCGAATTAATGGCCAGCCATAGCTACTGGCTGCGTGGCTGCTTTAGCTGCTGTTGTATCTGCCGCTGCTGCTGCTTTTTGCACGGCCGGGTCTTTTTCAGGGAAAGCAGCAAAGTATTTTGGTTTCTTTGTCGCCATCCACTGATCAAACTCTTCCTGTGTTTCCACTACAATTTCACCGCGCATGCTCCAGTGGCCTTTACCGCACATCTGATCGCAGGAAATTTCGTATACAAAATTAGGATTGCCTGTTTCTTCTTTCATCTGCTTGCTGGTCTTGGTAGGTGTGAACCACATGGTGGTAGGCGTACCGGGAACAGCGTCCATTTTCATCCGGAAATGCGCCAGACCTACGTCATGGATCACATCTTTTGCACCGATCACCATTTTTATTGGTTTATTCACGACAAGGTGCATTGGCTCACCAGCAATATAAATATCATCATGGTTTGCAGGATCGTCCCAAAGCTGACCCAGCGGATTGTTCTTAGCGTCGTTGATCTCTTTATAATATTTCTTGCCGAGAATATTGTCTTTACCGGGGTAGCGGAACTCCCATTTGAACTGACTACCGGTTACTTCCACCACCATTGCATTTTTAGGTGCTTCACCTGTGATCTTGAACCAGTAGAAGATCCCGAAACCTACCAGCACTGTCAGGGTAATCGCAGGGATTACGGTCCAGATCAACTCCAGTTTGTTGTTGTGCGGATAGTAAAACGCTTTACGGTTATCAGACTCCTGGTATTTATAAGAAAACCAGAATAACGCGATCTGTGTTGCAAAGAAAACAATACCGGTGAGGGCAATGGTGATGTACAACATGGTATCAATATGCACACCGTGATCAGATGCTGGCGCACCCAGGATCTTTCCTTTCAATCTTTCATTGCAATAAAACACACCGATCAGGCCGACGATCAGGAAAATCAGCAACAGAAAGGCGTTGATCTTATTGGTCTGTTTCCTGGTCTTTTCTTCCCCACGCAGCACTGCTACATATTCACTGGCTTTGGCTATCTGAAAAGTAACCAGGAAGCCCAATGCCAAAATCGCTACAATGAAAAAAGTTTGCATATTCTATCGTTCAAAAGTTATTGTTCTAATTCGAGTTTAAACGTTTAAGAGCTAAAAGGCTTAAACAATTTAAGTATGATGTATCAAGCTCTCTTTCACTAACGGGTGGTTTCTTGCCAGCAGTGGCGCTTTCGCCAGTGCTTTACCTGTTACAAACATGATCAGGCCAACAAAACCTAAACCGATACCGAAATCATACAATATCATGGGTACATATGTTTTGCCAGTTTCAGCATCAGTCAGCGGGCTTGGGAACACCATCTGGAAGAAATCCAGCCAGTGGCCAAACACGATCAGCAATGACATGAATGTAATGGTTGTATAATTCCGTTTTGAATCACGGCTCATCAGGATCAGGATCGGCGCTACAAAGTTGATGATGAACATTAACCAGTATACTCCGCTGTATTCACCCTGTGCCCTGGTTTTGAAATAAACTGTTTCTTCAGGAATGTTGGCATACCAGATCAACATGAACTGGGAGAACCACAGGTAAGTCCAGAAGATGGAGAACGCAAACATGAACTTACCAAGATCATGCAGGTGTTCTTTATTCGTATACTGCAGGTAGCCGTTATTTTTAAGGAAAACAACAAACAGGGTAATTAAAGCGATGCCTGCTACGAATGTGCTTGCAAATGTGTACCAGCTATACATGGTGCTGTACCAGTGTGCGTCGATGCTCATCAGCCAAAGCCAGGGAATAGAAGACATTACTGTAAGTGCAAACACAACAATGTATATCGCTGCCCAAACTGTGTTATTGAACATGTATTTCTTTCTGCCTTCTACTGTAGGGATAGGATTGTTGTCGAGGCTGCGGGAAAGGCTTCTCATTTTCCATCCCAACACAGACCAGAGAACAATAGTGAGAACAGTAACGATGGCGAAAAATCCTTTATTCAGAAAACCAGCTTTATGCAGCAGTGTAGGATCATGTTTTACATGCTCAGCATCTGTCCAGTGGTAGATCTCATGATTGCTACCGAAAGCAATGGACAACAGTATCGCTCCGCAGATAACACCCAGTACCGGCACACAGGCTGAAATTGCTTCAGTAACACGGCGGAAAGCCATCTGCCAACCACCCCAGGCCAATGTGAGTGCGCAAATAAAGAACATTGCTGCATTCACAATCAGCAGGAAGTAAACACTGTTCTGCAGCAAACTGCCCCAGAACCTTGCCTGGTCATGCGGATTATCTTTAGAGCCATGCGTGATATATAATGTAACTAGAGATAAGATCCCAATAGCCATTAAAGCGATCGCTATGGTATTGTATCTTTTCGGCGCTACAAATTGGTCCCTGTTTGACATCAGTATTCTTTTATAATTTCTTCAATAATTCTTATTTAACGGCTGCTTTTGTGCTATCTGCCGCCGCTTTTGGTGCTGTTGAATCTGCTTTTGCAGTGCTGCCAGCCGGGAATTGTTTTGATTTGATATAAGCAACCACTTCCCAACGTTGTTTAGTGCTCAGTTGAGAAGCATAGCTACCCATCTGGCCTTTACCATAAGTGGCAACATGGAAAATTGTTCCTTCAGATGTTGCTTTCATATCATCACCCATCAGGTTTTTAGGCGCTGCCGGATAAGGACCGTTACCATCTTTCCAGAGGGGGCCATTACCATCCAGTTTGGGACCATGACAGATACCGCAGTTAACGAGATAAAGCCTTTCTGCTTCTTTCAGATCAACTGAGCCGGCTGCCAGAGGGTTTTTTATACCTGCTGAAGAGGCATAAGAGCCTATAGTATCTTTCAGCAGTTTTGAACCGAGCATATCGCCACGGGCAATAGTGCCTTCAACCGGCCCTCCATGGAATTGTGCACCAGGCGTTGCAGATGCATCCAGTCTTTCCTGCACAGGAGCATATGTTTCATAAGCCCTGCTATCAGCCATGTCTGGCATATAGGCACGACCAGGATTACGACTGCTGCAGCTTACAGCCAGCGCTGTAACTGTTACACATCCTGTTATGATCAAAAATTTTTTCATCCGTATATTGTTAATGTTCTACTTGATTTATTAAACTGCTTCTACTTTTTTACCATATCTAACCGTTTCCTGGTCGTAGCGGCCAAGCCACCAGCCGGTTTCACGGTATTGTACAGACACATCTTTTGCTCCTACACTGTTCAGGAATGCAAGCGCTTCCTGTTCGTTGGTTTTATCTGTGCATTCCACCGCCATTACAAACAGATCATCCGTGGAGCGGGGGTTGAAGTGGTCCTTCTTGATAAAAGGCGCTAATTGACAAAGCCAGCAGAAGGTAAGCACCATGCCCACAGAGGCAAACAGTACTGTAAGCTCAAACGTGATGGGAATCCACGCAGGCAGGGAGAAATAAGGCTTACCGCCGAAGTTTACCTGCCAGTCGATCGTCAATGCCCATGTAATAAAACTCAAAGCGGTAGTAGTACCAGCGATGCCATAGATAAATCCTGCTACGTGAAGGCTGGTATCTTTTAATCCCATCGCTTTATCCAAACCATGGATAGGGAATGGAGTGAAAACATCATGGATTTTATAACCGGCACGGCGAACTTTTTTCACTGCAGGAAAAAGTACTGCTTCGTCATCAAAGTTGCCTACTACAAATTTTTTAACCGACATAATTATTTAATTCAAAAGTTAAAACCTTGACTGTTGTTTTTAATGATGGTCGTCGTGCAAATTCTTATGTGCAAACTCTTCCACTGTTTCTTCTTCTTCCACATTCATTTTCTCTTTATAGCTCTCACCATTTTTCTTCAGGATATGCTTGATTTCCGCCACTGCAATAACCGGGAAGAATTTGGAGAACAGGAAGTAACAGGTAAAGAACAATCCAAAAGTACCCATATAGAAACCTACTTCCCAAATGGTGGGAGCGTAGTAAGTACTCCAGGCACTTGGCAGGTAGTCGCGGTAAACAGAAGTTACGATGATCACAAAACGTTCGAACCACATACCAATATTCACCAGGATACTCATAAAGAAGGTCAGCAGCAGGTTACGGCGCAGTTTCTTTGACCAGAACACCTGTGGTGATAATACGTTACAACCCATCATCAGCCAGTAGCTCCATCCGTAAGGGCTGTTGAGATTAACACGGTTCTCTTTAAAAGCAAACCATTCATAATCCACGTGGCTGTACCAGGCCATGAACAATTCTGTTAGATAAGCGATACCCACGATAGAACCCGTCAACACAATTACTTTATTCATCACTTCGATGTGCTCGATAGTAATATAATCTTGCAGCCCCAGCACTTTACGGGTAACGAGCAGCAGGGTTTGCACCATTGCAAAACCAGAGAATACCGCACCAGCCACGAAGTAAGGAGGGAAGATGGTAGTGTGCCATCCCGGAACTACTGAAGTGGCGAAGTCAAAGGATACGATCGTGTGTACTGAAAGTACCAGCGGCGTACTCAAACCTGCCAGTACGAGTGACAGCGCTTCGTGTCTTTGCCAGTGTTTGGTAGAACCAGTCCAGCCGAAAGCAGCCACACCGTAAAACATTTTTCTCCATTTCAGTTTAGCACGGTCGCGGAGTGTAGCCAGGTCGGGCAACAGACCGGAATACCAGAACAATAATGAAACGGTGAAGTATGTAGAGATCGCAAATACGTCCCAAAGAAGAGGAGAGTTGAAGTTAACCCACAAAGGACCGCGGGTGTTTGGATAAGGCAGTACGAAGAAGGCATCCCATACACGGCCCATGTGCCAGATCGGGAACTGACCCGCACACATTACCGCGAAGATGGTCATCGCTTCTGCAGCACGGTTCACACCGGTTCTCCAACCCTGGCGGAACAGCAACAGGATCGCAGAGATCAGGGTTCCTGCGTGACCGATACCTACCCACCATACGAAGTTGGTGATATCCCAACCCCAACCGATTGTCTTGTTCAGGTTCCACTGCCCTGTACCGTACATCACCTCCATGGTAACGGACACTATACCGAAGATCAGCAAGCCCACGGAGATAAGAAATCCTATCCACCATAATCTGGAAGGCTTGGCTTCCACCGGGCGGCAGATATCCTCTGTTACCTGATGATAATCTTTTGTTCCATCTACAATCGGCGGTCTGACCTGTGATTCGTATCTGAGTAATGACATATTAAATCGCTTTTAGCTTTACCCTTCGCGGAGGTGAGCTTTTTATTTGTATGTTGTCAAACTTTTCTTCTATCCTGTTGTTCTAATCTCAGTCACCCTGTTTCAGCAACTGCTTTCCCTTCTTTCTGCAGGCAATCGCCTGCAAATTCACTATTCCAATAAGTCAAGATCTGCATGTTGAAAAGAAGTCCGGATTTTCCGGCCTGCTTTCACAGGCCGTATCCTGTTTATGTCTTTAACTTCTTTGCTTCTGATTAATGATGAGCTGGTTCAGCAGCATGTTCTCCTGCCGCTGCCGGCCTTGTTGCATCATGTTCAGCACCACCATGCTCTGCTTCGCCATGTGTTACGATCTCTTCAGTGTTTCTCACCTTAGAAAGGTAAGTTACATTAGGCAGCACGTGCAATTGCTCCAGCACCTGGAACATCCTCTTCGGATTGTCATTGCGAACCTTGTTTATCTGGCTGTCTTTATCATGTACGTTACCGAATACGATCGCATCTCCAGCGCAAGCTTGCTGGCAAGCTGTTTTTGCTTCGCCATCCAGCAGCGGACGTCCTTCTTTCTTCGCTTGCAGTTTAGCAGCCTGTGTACGTTGAATACAGAAGCTACATTTTTCCATCACACCTCTTGAACGAACTGTTACATCAGGATTCAGTACCATTCTTGTCAGTTCATCATTCATCTGGTGAACTACAGGATCCAGTTTACCCACCAGTTTTTGGTCCTGGTTGTTGGGGAAGCTGTCTGCTCCGGTGTAGTCAGCCCAGTTGAAGCGGCGTACTTTGAAAGGACAGTTATTAGCGCAATATCTTGTACCGATACAACGGTTATAAGCCATTTGGTTGATGCCTTCGCTGCTGTGGTTGGTAGCGGCTACAGGGCAAACGTTCTCGCAAGGTGCGTTATCGCAATGCTGACACATCATTGGCTGGAATACCACACCTTTCAGATCATCAGGATTGTTTTCGTCGCTTACAAAGTAGCGGTCGATACGCAACCAGTGCATATCATGGAAACGCAGCACTTCGCTTTTTCCTACTACCGGCACGTTATTCTCTGTATGGCAGGCTACCACGCAGGCACCACAACCATAGCAGGCATTCATGTCGATGTTCATTCCCCACTTGAGACCGGGCATATCATGCACTCCATAAAGCGTTGCGTCTTTACGGAAGTCATTGTTTGCTTTGGCGTATTTATCCAGCAGGTCCTGGCGGAAATCAGTGATCTCGTTAGGATTTGCGATGAAAGAAGCGAGGGTTGTTTCCCTTACCACTTCAACGCGGCCTTCGTAAGAGTTGTGAATTTGTGTTTGGGCGATCTTTTCTTTTCTGCCGGCGCTTGTGATGTCAGCAGAAGTTGAATAAGTGATAGTGGAACCGTTGAAGCTGGCAAGGTTGTAAACGTTTTTACCAACACCTGCTGCTGTTTTACCCAAACCTTCATTTCTTCCATAACCAACTGCAATAGCAATAGTGTTGGCATTCATACCGGGAATAACCAGGATAGGCAATTCCAGTTCTTTCTGGCCGGCTACTGCAATTTTGATAACGGGTTTGGAAGGATGGTATTCGTAATTGTTATTCTCTCTTTCGTTGTTCTTGTTTGCCAGATCGAGACCCAGCATTTCTTTCGCCATGCTCATGGAGATCAGCGCGTAGTTGTCCCATGTAGCTTTGGAAATAGGATCAGGCAGCTCCTGCAACCAGGGGTTGTAAGCGCCGGTACCTGTACCGATAGAAACTTTCTGGTAAAGCACTACTTCGTATTTACCGCTGCCTTTTTTAGCAGAAGCAATACCGGAAACAGCCGTGGAAACTGCTCCGCCATTGTAAGCGCCAGCACCGGTTGAAGAAGCCTGCTCAATGATACCGTCCTGCAATGCTTTTTCGAACGCTTCATCAGAACCCAGTTTGCCGGTCCAGTAGTTGCGGAAATAAGTTTCGTAATCTGTATTGTTGCCAGCCCATTTCAACAAAGATGTTTGGTATGGGCGGGTTTTGAATAAAGGATAGATAGTGGGTTGCAGAAAGCTTACCACGCCGCTCTTGGGTTCTGCATCGCCCCAGCTTTCGAGGTAATTGTGGTTGGGAACGATATATCCGCAGAGTTCAGTTGTTTCATCCAGTTTTTCACCGAAAGAAACGCTCAGTTTAACTTTTTTCAGTGCTGCTTTGAATTTCTCTGCATCAGGGAAATGATAAGCAGGGTTAGCGCCATACACGAGCAAAGCACCTACCTGGCCGGCTTCCATTTGAGCTACCAGGTCAACCAGGTCTTTATCGATACCTGCCCGGTAGTTGGAAGTAGAAGCCCATGAAATGGTAGTACCGTAAGCACCAACAGCATTATTGATCGCATTAACGAGGATCTGAACATTTACATCGTTGCTTCCGGAAACAACCAGTGAAGCGCCGGTATTGGATTTAAGGGCAGTAACCACTTTGGCAATACCTGCTTTCAGTTTGGCGTCTGCAATGGCAGGAGCGGCAACGGAACCGTCCAGTCCTGCAAGGATAGCCTGTGCAACCAATCCCGTTTCAGAAGGGCGGTGAGTGAAACGCTCATCCGCGCTGGCACCGGTAGTGCTCAGGTAGCCTTCAAACTGGAAGTGTTTGCTCATTTCAGGTTTCTTCTCATCGATCTTTCTTCCTTTACCATAACCAACTGCATTTTCAACAGGGTTGAGCCAGCTGCCGAGGAAATCGGCGTCAAGGCTTACGATCACTTTGGCTGCGCCAAAATCGTAGGAAGGAATTTTTCTTCCGAAACCACTCGCTTCATTGGCGAGCAGCATGCCGCTGTAAGAAACAGCATCAGCCTGTATGTGACGGCTGCCGGGATATTTTGCTAAGAATTCAGTGATGATCTGTTTAGTAGTAGGAGATACAACAGTGCTGGTAAGGAGCACGATGCCGGAAGCGCCGGTCAATCCTTCAGCGATTGCTTTATCAACAAATTCGTACGTGGTTTCTTCAAATTTCTCGCCTACTTTTCTTTTGGGGTGGGTAGTGCGGTACATATCGTACAGGTCCAGTACGGAAGCCTGCGCGCGGGCTGAAGTGCCACCGCGGGTGAATGAAGCGAGTGTATTTCCTTCGATCTTGATAGGACGGCCGTCTCTTACTTTAGCCACAACAGGGATCACATCTCCATCCTGCACATAAGTGGTGGCGTAGTACTTGGCGTCACCGGGAATGATGTTTTCGGGTTTGTTGGCGAAGGGAATTGCTTTTCTTACGGGCACTTTACAGCTGGCGGCCAGTGTGGCGGCAGCCGTGCTGAAACCCAGGTATTTCAGAAAATCCCTGCGGGGAGCTTTGGCATCTGCCAATCCCTTGTCATCAAAACCTTCAAAAGGAAGCTCTTCCTGAAATTCATCCTGCACTTTCTTCTGAAAATTTTCCGGGTCATTGACCTGTCCGAAACCTTGCCAGTACTTATTTTGGCTCATATTTATCTGAGTTAGCAGCCAGCGTTTATTTATGGTAGCGCCGACTGTTTTGTTGAAATTGTTTTAATCTGTCGTAGGCTTGGCGAAGGTGGATCTGCTTCGCTTTAGCAGCTACTTAAATTAATAGTGACATTTCTGACATTCGAGGCCGCCGATATCTTTCACAGTCACACTGTCCATTTTACCATTTTTGATATCGTTGTGGAATTTCTCGTAAATGCTATAGAATTGATTCCCCTTAGTGCTGTCGTAATTGAACTGAACTTTTGTTTGGCGGTGACAGTTAACGCACCAGCCCATGCTCAGTTCTGATACTTGTTTCACTTCATCCATTGCAGTGATCTCGCCGTGGCAGGTCTGGCATTGAACATTACCAGCCCTTACGTGCTGTGCGTGGCTGAAGAATACGTGGTCGGGGAGATTGTGGATCTTAACCCACTCAATCGGTTTTGCTTTGGAAGGATCCCATGCAGCTGCATTTTTAGGATCGAAACCAGCGTATTTGTACAGTTTTTGAATTTCAGCAGTACCATTGATCTCGTTGCCGTCTTCATCATACAGTTTTGGACCTTTTTCGTACGACTGGATAGCTTTATGGCAATTCATACATACGTTCACTGAAGGAATAGCAGCGGATTTGCTTTCCCAGGCATTGCCGTGGCAATACAGACAGTTGATCTGGTTGATGCCGGCGTGAACTTTATGTGAGTAGTAGATAGGTTGTTTAGGTTCGTAGTTGACCTGGCGTTGCAATCCGATCGCGCCTTTGGTAACAAAATAACCACCGACAATAAAGAAGAAGATCGCGATCATAGCGATATAGACCTTATTGCGGTAGAAAGGAACAGGCTCTGGTCTTTCAATGCCTTCTGCATCGTCAGACATTTTTTTCAGGTTGCTGTTTACCTGCATCAGCACCATAGCGATGATAGCGAGAATGAGAGAGATAACACCGAAGATCACGGCATTCTGGCTGCTGCTTTTGCTTACTGCTTCACCGGTTTGCTCTCCTTGCGGTTGTTTATTCCTGTTAGCTACTTCACTGTTAATATAGGAAACGATCGCATCTACATCTTTAAGCGTAACGTCCGGGAATCCGGTCATTACAGAACCGAACTTCGCTTTCAGACCTGTAGTATATGCGTCTTTAGCCATGTAACCGCCGGGATTGTTAATCCAGGCCAGCAGCTCCTTATGGTCGGACCAGGTATGTCTTTCTTCAAGACCCATCAGGGCAGGACCAGTCAGGTCCTTAAATATATTATGGCAGCTTTGGCATTTTGCCTGGAACAATGCCTTTCCATCCTGGGCCGAAACTTTATTAAACGCAGTAAAAACGACGAGCGAGAGTATAAAGAGTGTCAGTTTTGTGGCCGTTGGTTTACAAGGAATCATAGACGCAATTAATCTGAAAAATGTGGATAAATAGCTCTAACCGGCTGCAAAAATAAGCTACGAACGTTATAAAAGACAATCCGTTTTAAAAAAATTTTAACCCGCTACCAGCCTGCATTTCAGCGGATTTATAAGGATTTTCTTTATTGGGTTAAAAATGTTTGTCATGATTTGGTCACTGTCCACTATGAGCTGTCAATTTAGAAAATTATACCCAAATTTCTACTCTTTGTGGGGTCAATTGCGTCGTCAGCTGCCTGGCCCGGGAAGGACTGTGTTCATTCCGAAGATAAGCAAACCCCACTTCCGTTGGGTTACCCACATTCCGATCAAAAAGATACTATTATATTGTATAGCTTACTATACTTTCGCGCCAGTTTTATTATGTTCAACCGCTTACAACAAAAATGGAAGGTCAATGGCCTGCAGGTAGCCCTTATCCTCTGCACTTTTGCTATCGGGGGCAGCCTTACGGGCTATGTAGGCAGGAAATTGATGAATTTGTTTGATATAGGACCGGAGTGGCTCTGGATAGTGGTGTATATTCTATTAGTCACTTTACTCTGGCCGCTGGCGGTACTGCTTGTAAGCATTCCTTTTGGACAGTTCAGGTTTTTTGTCAGTTATTTGAAAAAAATGGGAAAGAGAATGGGAATAATCAGCCGGGAGGAGCCGGGAGCCGGAAGTCAGGGGCCTGTTAAGCAGATCGCGATTTTTGCATCAGGGGCAGGGTCTAATGCGCAGAAAATAATTGATCATTTCAGGGAAAATGAGCGGGTAAAAATTGCGCTGATCGTTTGCAATAAGCCAGAAGCCGGGGTATTGAAAATCGCCGAAAATGAGGGAATTCCGGCATTATTAATAGAAAAAGAGCAGTTTTTTAGGGGAAATGCCTATGTTCCGGCCCTAAAAGAGAAAAACATAAACCTTATAGTATTGGCTGGTTTTTTATGGAAAATCCCTGTGGCTTTGATCCAGGCTTATCCGGGCAAAATTGTAAATATCCACCCTGCTTTGCTGCCAAAATATGGTGGAAAAGGCATGTATGGACAGTTTGTGCATGCAGCAGTGATTGCGGCTGGCGAGAAGGAAAGCGGGATTACCATCCATTATGTGGATGAGCATTATGATCATGGGGATATTATTTTCCAGGCCATTTGCCCGGTATTTTCCGGGGATACGCCAGAGTTACTGGCAAAAAGGATCCATGAATTGGAGCACAAGCATTTCCCGGTGGTGGTGGAAGAGCTGTTACTGCGCGGGGTATGAATTGGCCGTTTTGCTTTTTCCCCTTAAATTCAATCCTGATAATTTTCTTATATGAGATACCTGCTTTGCCTCACCCTCTTCGTATCACTTACCCTTTCCAGTTTTGCCCAGTTAAAAGAAGCTGCTCCTGAAACAGTAGGCGCTTCGTCTGAACGACTGAAGCGCATCGACAATCTTCTACAGGAGTATATCGACAAGAAATGGGTCGGTGGCGCCACTGCCATTGTAGTAAAAGACGGAAAGATCATTTATTATAAAGCGCTCGGCCTGTCTGATCTCGACAACAAAACAGCGATGAAAAAAGACGCCATCTTCCGCATCGCCTCCCAAACAAAAGCGATCACCAGCGTAGCCATTATGATGCTTTATGAAGAAGGCAAGCTCCTGCTCGATGATCCTGTTTCCCGCTATATTCCCAGCTTTGCCAACCAGAAAGTGCTCGACAAATTCAACGAAGCGGACTCCAGCTATACAACAGTACCAGCGAAAAGACCCGTTACCATCCGCGACCTGCTTACCCACACTTCCGGTATCGGCTATGCCCAGATTGGCAGCAAAGAAGCGACCGCCATCTATGCAAAAAATGGCATTTGGGGTGGTATCGGCGTAGAAAATGGTATGATCCTGGGCGATAAAATAAAAGTGCTGGGTACCCTTCCCCTGCTGCACCAACCTGGTGAACAATGGACCTATGGCTTGAACAGCGATGTATTAGGCTATGTAATAGAAGTGCTCAGCGGCATGAGCCTCGACGTATTTTTCAAGACCCGGATTTTTGAGCCGCTTGGCATGAAGGATACTTATTTCTATTTACCCAAAGAAAAATACAGCCGGCTGGTAACACTAAATACTGAAGATAAAAACCGCGAAGTGGTGACTATGAAAGAGTCGCTGAACATTAGCGGTAAAATCAACATAAATTATCCTGCTGCTCCCGGTACTTATTATTCCGGTGGCGGCGGTCTTTCTTCTACAGCCCTCGACTATGCTATTTTCATGCAAATGCTGGTAAATAATGGCGAATACAATGGCAAACGCATCCTCAGCCCCTTTGCCATCCGAATGATGACCACCAGCCAATTCGACAAACTAAACTGGCCCGACACAAAAATGGGGCTCGGCTTTAGCCTCTACACTGATAAAAGCGTTGCCCGCTCACCCCTATCCCCAGGCTCATTCGAATGGGGAGGCATGTTTAGCTCCACTTACTGGATAGACCCCAAAGAAAAACTGGTAGCCCAACTTTTTCTGAATCAATACCCTAATTCGCATGGAGAAATACATGATAAATTTAAAGTGGCCGTCTACCAAACCTTGGAGCGCTAATAGTGCGAATGGATTTGAATACAGTGAACACATATTTAATAGTCGCGAATGGCACGAATAGACCCGACTGCCTGAATAAACTTTACTGACCAGGAGGATATTATATTATTCGCGCCATTCGTGGCTTATCCAGGTTATTTTCACTTAAGGGTTTATTAGCGCTATTAGTGTTATTAGCGTTTATTTTGCAGTTTGTTTCGTTACTTGTGCCACTTAATCGCTTTACTTGAGGAGAATTTTACCATTACTAAGCTTTTTTATTGCCTCTTTCCTGTTTTATGCCGCACCGGCGGCTGCACAGTATAAGATCAAAGGCACAGTGTACGATAGTACGCGTACTTATGCTATACCCTCTGTTTCGGTGCTTACTTCTTCAGGTAGGGGTACAGTTACTAATAATATGGGCGATTATGAGATTGAAGTAGCAGAGAGTGACTCTATTTGGTTTAGTTATCTGAATAAGCCTACTGTCAAGTTTCCCGTTTTGAAGATTACGTCTCCGCATAGTTTTGATATTTCCCTTCAAATAAATGTGCCGGTGTTGAAAGAAGTAAGGATTCGGCAACGCAATTACAGGCAGGATTCTATACAGAACCGGGAAGACTACGCGAAGATTTTCAATTATGAGAAGCCGGGTATTAAAGTAAATTCGCCAGGACAGTTTACGGGTACGCCCGTGGCCGCAGGCTTCGACCTGGATGCATTGATCGATATTTTCAATTTCAAGAAAAGAAGGAGCATGGCGTCCTTCCAGCGGAGGCTTATACAGCAGGAACAGGATAAATATGTTGATCACCGGTTTAGTAAAGCACTGGTGAGAAGACTGACAGGCCTGGACTCTACCGAACTGGATAAGTTTATGATGATCTATCGCCCGCCCTATGAATTCACTGCATTACTGGGAGATTATGATTTCCAGAAATACATTAAAGATTCTTTTGAACGGTATAAAAAAGGATTACCACCGTTACCTTTCTTTAAAGAAGAGGAGTAAATCATAAAAGATCGTTTATGGAAGAGACCAATCAACTGAACTTAGGCATCGGCACCCGGTTGCAACATACACATTTCGGTCCCGGTGTGATAGTGGGTATTAAATATGCCACTTACATCATTTCCTTTATCAATCATGGCGTCAGGGAGATTGATAAAACAGATCCCAAACTGGATGAGATCATTCCTGAAAATATCACTCTTGAAATAGAAACACATTCGGAAGCAGAACGCTCCTTATTGAAGATATTAAGGCTTTGGGGCGGCGTTACTGAAAACGTGCCGCTGGGAGATAAATGGACCGGAGGCATAATGTTGCTGCAACCTTCTGATAAAAGTTTGAAGCCAAAAGAGATCCCGGTAGAAGATTTTTTCCATAAGATCGTTATGCTGCGAGACAGGCTGCGGGTGTTGGAACAAAACATCAACAGCAATAAAAAACTGAGCGATGAGGAAAAAGTGAACATTCAGCAATACATTACCCGCTGTTATGGCTCCCTTACCACATTCAATGTGTTGTTCAGGAATAAAGAAGATTGGTTTGTTGGGGAGAAGGGTTCTTCCAAAGATGAGTAAATTTCCATAAACTTGATATAAGTATCGCCAAGAGCGCAAAGGTTACGCGAAGTTCGCAACGTTGCGCTCCTGGCGGTTTCGTGACGTTCTTTGCGATACTCCTGCGCCAATCATCATTGCGTGCAATTTCTTATCTTAACCTCATGAAATGGCTATTCTTTTTCTGCCTGCTCTCCATCCAGGCATCTGCACAAAACACCTGCGATATCCTTATTGAGAACGGAAAGATCATCGATGGTTCCGGCAATAACTGGTATTATGGAAGCGTGGCCATCAGCAATGGCAAAATCGTGGGTATAGGCCGCGAGCTGGATTACAAAGGAAAGAAGACCATTGATGCCAAAGGCCTGATCATAGCTCCCGGTTTTATTGATGTGCATACCCATCTGGAAGGAGATGAGGACAAAGATCCCCGCGCTACCAGCTTTATCCTCGATGGAGTAACCACCTGCATCACCGGCAATTGCGGCAGCTCCAATATCGATATCGCTAAATACCTGCACTGGATCGATTCCCTGAAACTGTCTATCAATGTTGCCAGCCTCGCTGGCCATAACGATATCCGCAAAAAAGTAATGGGTCGCGCCAACCGCGATGCCAGCGTTTCCGAAATGCTGCAAATGGAACAGTTAATGGATAAGGCCATGCGCGACGGAGCTGTAGGCCTCTCCACAGGATTGATCTATATCCCCGGCACTTACACCAAAACCCCGGAGATCGTAAGCCTGGCGAAGATCGCTGCCAAATATGATGGCGTGTATGCAAGCCATATGCGGGATGAAGGCGATAGCGTAACCCAGGCTATCGAAGAAGCACTTACCATTGGCCGCGAAGCAAAGATCCCTGTAGAAATTTCCCATTTCAAACTCAGCGGACAGCAAAATTGGGGGCGAAGCAAGGAGACTGTGGGCATGATAGAAGCCGCCCGTAAAGCCGGCATTGAAGTAACAATTGATCAATATCCCTATACTGCCAGCAGCACTTCTATCAGCACCCTTATACCTGATGATGTGCTGGCTGATGGGCAGGACTCCATCAAAGCCCGGCTTCAACGCCCTGAAATACGTAAATATGTAACAAAGTCAATGCTTGAACGGTTGAAAAAAAGAAAGCTGAAGCATTTCAGCTATGCAGTGGTAGCCTATTATCAACCAGACACCTCTTATAACGGTAAAAGCATTGAACAGATCAATCTTATGAAAGGCCGTAAACACAAAGCAAAAGTTGAAACCGAAACCGTAATGGACATCATGATGAATGGCGGCGCCAGTGCTGTATTTCATGGCATGGGTGAGGAAGATGTAAAACGCATCATGCAATATCCTTTCAACATGTTTGCCAGTGATGCCACTATCCGTGTACTGAATGCAGGCATGCCACACCCACGTGGTTATGGCACCAATGCACGCGTGCTCGCTAAATATGTAAGAGAAGAAAAAGTGCTGTCGCTGGAAGAAGCTATACGCCGTATGACCTCCCTGCCGGCCCAGAAATTCCAGTTGAAGGACCGGGGGCTTTTAAGAGAAGGTTTTGCTGCAGACATCGTCGTATTCAATGATCAGGATGTTCAGGATATGTCCACTTTTGAAAAGCCACATGCTTATTCAAAAGGATTCCGGTATGTGATCGTAAATGGAGTTGTAACCGTAGATGAAGAAAAGCATACAGGAGCCAGAGCCGGAAAAAGTTTATACGGAGCCGGAAAGAAGCAATAAAAAAAGCAGGCCGGGCCTGCTTTAATAAACGGTTAGGATGATGGGTAACTTCTTAATATATAGGTACAGGATAAGTAAGCTGGCCGCGAAATTAACCAGCCCATTCACTTATGCCAATACTCCCAAAGGGGGACATCACCCTTCACTACTATTCAATAAATAAACCAGGTGGGGAAAACTGCTGATACCATTTTTCTGCAGCATGCGGCGGCGGTGCGTTTTAACCGTCTCAACCGTAATACCCAGTTTATTGGCGATCTGCTTGGAAGAAAAGCCCTTTGCCACAAGCAAAGCGATCTCTCTTTCCCTTTCTGTTAATTCCAACCTGGGTATAAACTGTTCTTCTTTACGGAGAAGTTTATGAAAAGCCATTTGCACTGCTACCAGCAATTGCATATCTGTATATGGCTTCACCACATACATCACAGGCTCTGCTGCAAATGCGGCTTCCAGTGTTTTACTGTCAGCATAAGCGGTAAGAAATACAACTTCGCATCCATGCATTTTTTTCAATTGCCTGGCAAGTTCAATGCCATTGACCTCCCCTTTTATATGAATATCACAGATCACTACCTGTGGCACTACTGCTGCCTGACTGCAGAGCAATAATGCGGATGCTGCATCCCTGGCAGTGCCGGCCAGATGATAATCCTCTTCTTCCAGCAATTCAACAATGCTTTCGGCAGTGATCAGTTCATCTTCCACTACCAGTATGCTTGTATTTTCTTTCCGGTTCATTATACGCTTATTTCAATCGTATAGGCGGTGCCGGGGTTTTGCTGCACCGTCATCTTCCCGTTCAATTGTTTTACCAAAGTTTGCACCAGTTTCATTCCAAAAGAGCCTGTTTTTTCTTCAACCAGGCCTTTTCCGTTATCAGCCACCTGCAATTCCAGCAACTTTGCCTGCTTTTGCTGAAGGCTGATCGTAACCGATGGTTCGTTGATGCCGCTGAAAGCATGCTTAAAGGCATTCGTTACGAGTTCATTTACGATAAGGCCTATCGGCATCACCAGGTCAATATCCAGGCTGGCCTCAGGCAAGCGCACATCTGTTTGAATATTTTGTTTGCCATAACCAAAGCTACCAGCCAGCGATTGTGAAAGGTTCTCGAGATAGTCTTTTACGTCAATAGCTGCAAGGTCCTTATCCATATAAAGCCGCTGATGGATCATAGCCATTGCATTGATGCGGCTCCGGCCTTCTTCCATCGCAAGTTTGGCTTTTTCATCTTCCGTGCGGTTTGATTGCAGAGACAGAAGTCCAGACACCACCTGCAAATTATTTTTCACCCGGTGGTGCAACTCCCTCACCAGGGTTTCAATGCGCTGGTTCTTTTCATCCAGCAGCTTTGCTGCTTTTTTCTTCTGATTGTAACTGCGGATATATAATCCTAATGCCAGCAACAACAGGAGAAGCCCACCAGCCATCAGCCAGATGGTTTTATTCCGCTCTGCAAGTCTTACCGCATTCAACTCTTTCTCTTTTTTCTCCAGCAGCAATTGATTTTCTCTTTTCTCGATCTCGTATTGCGACTGGGCTTTTACCATATTGATGGCCTCGCCTTCAGTGAGCAACGTATCTTTTATACTGATATACTTTGCCTGGTAGGTCGCAGCTTTTTCAAAATCGCCTGTCTCCTGGTAATGTTCTCCCAACGTGCGGTAAATGGTTTGCTGCAATCCAGAAGCATCATTCCGCGCCATGTTCAACGAACGGATAAGATATTCTTCTGCTTCATCATACCGTTTTAATTTTCGAAGCACCACACCGATGCTGTTAGTAGTGGATGCGATGTCATTTACAGACCTGGATTCTTTACGCATCACCAGCGATTTCTCCAGGTAATCCAGGGACTTCTGATATTCTTCCCGGTCCAGGTAATAATTACCCAGGTTAGTATACACCATGGCAATCCCGGGTTTATCAT
Source organism: Sphingobacteriales bacterium 44-61 (assembly GCA_001898405.1). GTDB lineage: Bacteria > Bacteroidota > Bacteroidia > Chitinophagales > Chitinophagaceae > Terrimonas_A. The sequence goes on along the minus strand of MKTW01000009.1, from coordinate 242,036 downwards.
TGGTTTCTTCAAAAAATGAAAGCGAGCGCTTATAAAAATATTCTATGGAATCATAACGGTGCAGGCGGGCTGAAGCAATGGCAAGGTTGCTGTAAGCAAGGGCTATAGAAGTTTTATTGTTTATTTTTTCACTCAATGAAGCCGCCAGGCGATAGTATTGCAGCGCCTGATCTAACTGTGAAGTGGTCGTGTATACATTAGCAAGGTTGTTGTATGATTGCACCAGGCCTCTCTCGTCTTTCAGTTTTTCCTTGATCCGGATGCTTTCCAGGTGAAGCCTGATCGCTTCATCATAGCTGGCTGATTCATTCAGCGTATTGGCCTTGTTCATATACAGATTGGCCAGCGAAGGTTCCTGGTTATATTTTTTTGCTACAGCAATGCCGGCATCAAAATCCTGCAGGGATGCTTTAAAATCGGAGAGGCGACGGTTAATGACGCCGAGCCTGTTCAACACTTCTGATGTTTCCCTTTCCAGTCCACCATCTTTCAGCAATTGCAAGCTACGGGTAAACAATGTTCTGGCTTCTTCAAAGCGGCCCATCTGTTGCAGGTTGCGGCCCATATTGCTGCAGGCAAGGGCAATTCCCTGTTTGTAATTGATTTTTTCAGCCAATGCAAAAGAAGTGGAATCAACAGAAAGCGCCAGCAGGTATTTATTCTGGCGGCTGTATAAGCCGGATAGCTGCAGGTAAGCGTCCACCTGCCCCTTTTCGTTATCATTTTGCTGATAGATAGCCAATGATTGCTGGGCATCGACTAAAGCCTGGGGCATTTGCGCAGCAGCATAAGATCGGCTGCGTAGCACCAGCAAGCGAGCTTTTTCATTTTCATCTGCAGCCGCACCGATCAGTTTGCTCAAACTGTCTGTACGGGAAGATTGAGTATGTGCAGTCATTCCTGCCAGAAGCAGGCTTAGAGCCCAAAAAATTTCTTTCATATAAGGTGGCGGTGTGGTAGCTGCAATATAGAAACTCTTTAGGAAGATCGCCCGGGTTAATTCACCTATTTATGACCCGCTCAGTAGTCAAGCAATTGCTGGATCGCTTTATCCAATCTGGCTTTTGCCATAAAGTTTTTTTCCAGTTCAATGCTGAATGGGATAGGTGTGTCTAATGATGCACAGCGCATTACCGGTGCGTCGAGCCATTCAAAGCAATGCTCCCCTATCCAGGCAGCCACTTCACCCCCGATGCCGCCCGTCAACGTGTCCTCATGCAAAATGAGTACCCGGCCAGTGCGTTGAACGGCCGCACGTATGGCTTCACGATCCAATGGCAGTAAGCTGCGCAGGTCGAGGATATCGATTGAAATTTCCGGATGCTCCGCCGCATAATCCTCAGCCCAATGCACGCCGCTGCCATACGTGATGATGGCTATTTCCTCCCCTCCACGAACATGGCGGGCTTTGCCGATCTCTATTTCATAATACTCTTCGGGTACCAGGCCTGTTATGCTACGGTAAAGTGCCTTATGCTCAAAATATATTACAGGATTGGGGTCGTTGATGGCCGCTATCAGCAAACCCTTTGCATCCATTGGTGTGGAAGGATACACCACTTTCAGTCCGGGAGTATGTGCAAACCAGGCTTCATTGCTTTGCGAATGGAATGGACCAGCGCCCACGCCACCACCAGTTGGCATGCGGATCACCACATCGGCATTTTGCCCCCAGCGATAATGGATTTTCGCAAGGTTATTAATGATCTGGTTGAAGCCGACCGTTACAAAATCAGCAAACTGCATTTCCATCATGCTCTTGTAGCCTTCGAGGCTAAGGCCCAGCGACGAGCCCACGATAGCGCTTTCACAAAGCGGTGTATTGCGCACCCTTTCTTTGCCGAACTCTGTTACAAAACCTTCGGTTATTTTAAATGCACCGCCATATTCAGCAATATCCTGCCCCATTAATACGAGGTTGGAATGTTGCTGCATACTTTGATGCAACCCTTCTTTTACTGCATCAATAAAGCGGAGCTCCCGCTGTGAAGGGATCTGGTAAGAAAGTACTGTATTGTCGATCACATCCGACTCGCTGACAAATAAGCCTGTTACTGTTTTCTTTGCATACACATCATCGAGTTCGGTGTCCGTGTCAGCAATTACAGGCAATGTATCAAACCCTTTCTCCAGTTCCGATTCTATCTGTTGCTTGAATTCCGTTTTAATATTCTCAATATCATCAACAGATAAAATACCTTGCTCTGTTAAATAGGATTCATAGTTTTTTACAGGGTCCTTTTGCTCCCATAGCTCAAATAAACGCTGGGGAACATATTTGGTGCCGCTGGCTTCTTCATGCCCGCGCATGCGGAAGGTGACTGCTTCAATCAAAAAAGGTTTCTGGTGTTTAATGCAGTAATCGCGCACACCGGCGATGGTATCATATACCGTAAGCAGGTTATTACCGTCTATCTGCACGCCTTCCATTCCATAGCCTTTCGCTTTATCCACCAGGCTGATGCAGCGGTATTGTTCTGAAGTTGGCGTACTAAGGCCATAACCATTGTTTTCAATTAAAAAAATAACCGGAAGGTCCCATACAGCCGCTACGTTCAATGCTTCATGAAAATCGCCTTCACTGGTACCTCCATCGCCGGAAAAGGCAAGGGAAACTTTTTCTTCGCGCCTCAATTTACTGGCCAGCGATACGCCATCAGCAATCGCCAGTTGAGGGCCAAGATGGGAGATCATACCACAGATATGATGCTCACGGCTTCCGAAATGAAAACTTCTTTCACGCCCTTTGCTGTAGCCTTCCTGCGCGCCCTGCCATTGCTGAAACAATTTATACAAAGGCATCTGCCGGGTGGTGAACACGCCCAGATTGCGGTGCAATGGCATGATCCATTCATCCGGCCGCAAAGCCAGTGTTGCACCTACGGCAATTGCTTCCTGCCCGATGCCACTAAACCATTTGGAGATCTTGCCCTGCCGCAGCAATATCAACATCTTTTCTTCTATCATACGCGGATAGAGAATGCTGCGGTAAAAATGTATAAGCTGCTCGTTCGAGAGATATTTCCTGTCGAAGGTCATTGTTATAATCTGTTTGCGGTTTACCGTTTGTAATCGGCGGTTATTTCCCTTATAACAGCGTTATTGCGGCTGAATCGTTAACCTGTACCAAAACTATTGATAATTTCCTGACGAAACATGACCAATCATCAACGATAAACCGGTTATTCCCGAAACTTCTTGCCGATTTGGTGTTAATTTTATTTTACTTTGGGCATGTTACTTATACCACTCCGCGTTGGCAGAACATATTATTACCTGATCACAGTCCTGTCAATTTTATCCGGCGCCCTGAACGCTTATGCTCAACCATCCCGAAACGATATCCCACATGACAGCACTTACTATAAAACGTATCCTGACCTGATCACCGCCGGGATATACCTTTCCAAGAAATACACCAGCTTCGTAATGGAAGGGCCGGAAGGCATAAAAGCCCTGCGCTACAAGCCAAATACCCCTATGACAATGGGCCTGAGCGCCTCTTATGGGGTCCTGACCTTAAATGTCGGATTTACCGCACCATTTTTTCAACCCAATATTGCAGAAACAGGCAAAAGCAAGGTCCTCGACCTTCAAACGCATATTTATGCACGCGATTGGGTGATCGACCTGTATGGTCAGTTCTATAAAGGTTATCATGCCACACCAAAAGGGTATGGTTCCATCAATCCTTCTGCTTACTATATACGGCCTGATATGCGGGTAAACCTGCTGGGTGCATCTGTTTACCGTTTGCTTAACGGGGAACAGTTTTCTTACCGTGCCTCTATTCTTCAAAATGAATGGCAAAAAAAATCAGCCGGTTCACTTTTATTGGGTTTTGAAGCATATACAGGAAGGGCAAAAGGAGACAGCGCTCTCGTGCCCGGTTCGCTTAGTTCCACTTTCCGGCAAAAGGATATAACCAAAATGCGGTTTACCGAATTCGGTCCGGGAATCGGTTATGCCTACACTTATGTATATGAAGAAAATTATTTTATCACCGGTAGCCTTACCGCTATGGGCGATGTCAGCTTTGTAAAAGAAACCAGCGAATACGGCAGCGCAAGGCGGACTACCGTAAGCCCCAATGTAATGGTAAGAATTGTGGCGGGTTACAATAGCGACGACTGGATGCTGAACCTTGCCTGGCTCAACAGCAGCACCAACCTGGCAGGAAAATCATCCAATGACCAATACCTTATTAAGATCGGCAGCTTCCGGATCGCACTGGCCAGGCGTATCACTCCGGGAAAAAAATTGAAAAAGCAGTTGAAAAAGATTGATGATTTTCAAATGCCGCAGTTATAAGATTTAAACCACAATCAGTTCATAAAACTCTTCAGGGTTCAAATATTTCTGCGCAAGCGCCTGCAATTCCTCCGCCGTCACCGTTTTAATGGCATTGATTGAATTATAGAAATAGTTTTCATCCAGCTCATTCAGAATAATGTTCTTCCAACGGGCCATTATCTGGAAAGGGCCATCCAGGTCGCCAAGAATACTTCCCATCATATAGTTACGGACCAGCAGCAGCTCTTCATCATCTACCAATTCCTCCCGAAGATCTTTCATTTCCTTATACACTTCTTTAATCGCTGCTTCGCTTACTTCACGTCCTGCTTCTGTGCTCACCATCCAGGCTGATTGACTGATATGATTCTGCAGATAACTGTGGATACCATAAGTATATCCTTTATCCTCCCTGATATTGACCATTAACCGGGAACCAAAGAATCCGCCAAACAACGCATTTAATACCTGGGCTTTCAGAAAATCCGGGTGATGGCGGTTTGGAAAAGGCCTTGCCAGGCGGATTGAGCCCTGCACTCCCTGCTCATCATTAATAATGCGGTATTTCTTTTCTGCGGCGGGGTGGGCAGGAACATCTACCTGAGGCACCTGGCCATTGGGCAGATCTCCAAAATACCGGTTCAGCAGTTCTTCCAGGTTGGCCGGCAGCCTTCCTGAAGCAAAGATCACCAGCTTACCCTGCTGGTAATATTTTTTATAAAAAGATTTTATCTGTTCCTGCTGCAAAGCATCAAAATCTTCAGCAGTGGAATATTTGCCATAAGGGTGTTTGTCGCCATAGAGATAAACATCAATAAGTCGGCCTGCCACGAAATCACTTTTTTTGAGATTCACTTTCAGCCGTTGTTTCATGTTCTGGCGGTAAATGTCCAGCTCTTCCTGCGGCATGGTGGCGTCAGTCAGCAATTCCCGCACTACAGGTAATAACTCATTGATATGCCGGGTCAGTGTATGCAGGGAAAGTGTTGCAGTTTCATTATAACAGGCCCTGTTGAGATAAGAGCCATAATAATCGAAATGCTCATTGATCTGGAAAGCCGTTTTGGAAGAGGTGCCATTTTTCAAAAGAAAATTGGTTGAAGCCGCTATAAGATTTTGTTCTTCGTAAGTATTTCCAGCACGGAACACCCATTCAATTGCCATCACTTCTTCAGCACCGGCATGCACTGTATATACTTCCACCCCGTTTTTAAGGGTAAATTTTTGATAAGGCTTGAGTTGAAGGTTGAAATCTACGGCGTCAACAATGGGGGGAGCGATATTTCTATTCAGCATTTTTAATCAAATAAACCTTTTAAGGAGAGTTGTTTTGAGCAGTCTTTTCAGAAATCAGTTTTCGGATAAATAATAGATCGTATTACTGTTTTCTGCTTTAAAAATAGCCTTGCTTTCTGCTTTTATATCTGCTGTGGTAACGGCTGCATAAAGACCCAGTTCTGTATTCATCATATTGGCATCACCCAACAGTTCATAGTAGGCCAGGCTGTTTGCACGGTTCATCACACTCATATCTTCAAAAGCCATCATGCTTTCTGTTTTGTTTTTCACTTTTTCCAGCTCTATTTCCATCACCGGCTCTTGCTGCAGCTGATGAAGAATATCATCCACGGCTTTTTCAGCATCTTCAATTTTCACACCCTTTACCAGTTTGCCTTCAATAGTAAGCAAGCCGGCATCGGTGCTGCCGAAATGATGGCAGTCGATATTGCTGAACAGCTTTTTTTCTTTTACCAGTATCTGGTGAAGGCGGGAAGAAGCGCCACCGCCCAGTATATCGCTCAGCAGGTCAATGGCATGATAGCGTTTATCCAGGCGGGCAGGTATATGCCAGCATTTATAAAACGCATCTACCGGCACTTTGGCTTTTATTTCCAGCCTGCGGGGAGCAGTTTGCACAGGTTCTGCAGGGAGATTACGTTCATATTTATCACCGGCAGGAATATCACCAAACCATTTCTGGGCCAGTTCCTTTACTTTTTCAGTGGTTACATTGCCGGCAACAACCAGGATGGCATTTACAGGGCGGTAATATTTAAAGAAAAATGCTTTTACATCTTCCAGATTTGCATTTTCGATATGCGAAAGCTCTTTGCCGATGGTCATCCAGCGATAAGGATGCGTGGTATAAGCCAGTTCACGCATTTTATGCCATACATCACCATAAGGCTTGGTGAGATAATGTTCTTTAAATTCTTCCGACACCACTTTGCGTTGCACGTCCAGGCTTTTTTCGCCAAAAGCCAGGGAAAGCATGCGATCACTTTCCAGCCAGAAAGCTGTTTCCAGGTTTTCGGCTGGCAACTGGATATAATAATTGGTAAGATCATTGGTGGTGTAGGCATTATTCTCGCCACCGGCCATCTGTAAGGGCTCATCGTAACTGGGAACATTGATGGAACCGCCAAACATAAGGTGTTCAAACAGGTGGGCAAAGCCGGTTCTGCCGGGATCTTCATCCCGCGCGCCTACATCATACATTATATTCATCACGGCCAGGGGAGTGGATTGATCCTGGTGCACAATAACCCTTAGACCGTTAGACAGGGTAAATTTTTCGAAGTGAATCATGATAGAGTATTAGAACAGCAAAAGTAGAGGAATGTTTGTTTCGACGGTCGAGGTATGTTGGCGGCAACTGAATGGCCATTGACCATCGTGCACTTAAAGAATACTTCTAATTTTCATCTCCAACTGGATCAGTTCATTATCCCTCTTTATCAGCATTTTCACCTTTTCTCCTGCTGCCTGTAACGCTATCTTGTACTGGGCAAAGTTTTGAGTGAGATTATTGTTGATGCCTACAACCTGGTCGCCTTCTTTCAGGCCGGCCAGCTCACCGGGTGAGCCAACGGCTACATCACCTATTAGAATTTTTCCATCTGTGAGATAAAGCTCTATGCCCGAATAAGAATAATCAAAAGGTTCGCGGAAATGCGAATTGGGTACCAGGTGTATGTCCCTTTTAGGATAATTAAAAATCACATTGAAACGCCGGAAAATATCGTTGCCGATAAGGCCTCCCAAATAAGGATAGGACGTAACATTATATGTGTCTTCAAAAATATAAGTAGGAATATTCCGGAACCGGTAAGGACCAAACTTCAATTCTTTTACCACCGTCATGTGCATACTCACTTTTCCGCCTATGCCCTCCCCTTCTTTGGGGTAAAGCTTTCTCTTTTTACGGAGCAACACACTATCATCTATAAAATCCTGCGAAAGCATCAGGCAAACACCCGCGCCAATATCGTGCAAAAACCGGGCATTGTAAGTGTACTCATCTCTTACCCGTGCTGTTTGCACCGGCAATGAATTCAGAATAGGTTTGATCAGGAACCCTCCTTTGGGGTAACGGATAGATCCCTTAGTGCAGATTTCCATCTTCAGGCTGTCATAATCCAGCTTAATGATATACCGGCTAAGCAATGAATACCCGATAATGCCATCCACCCGCTCTCCATACACACTGCTGAGCACGGAATAATCATTTACATGGAAATTAAGACTGTCGACCACCAGCCCCGGAAACCGCAGCTTGCGGTTATACAAAAACCCTACTTTCTTAATACCTGCAATTCCACGGATGGTTTTATCAGAAGGTTCAGGCTTCAGGTTGAAATAAGCGACTGTTGCTGAATCAAGAGAGATACCGCTGCTGCCGCTGTCAAGAATAAATTGCAATGTATCGGGGAAATTATCGAGCTGGGCTTTGAGAATCACTACACCGCCAGTTACCTGCATAAAAGGGAACCTGCTCAATAGCCTGGAAGGAGGTTCCACAAATTCTTCCTGGGCCTGGGAGCGATAGGTGGTCAGCAACAACAACAAAGTTGCCACCATGGTTAGTTGGGTCACTTTTTTCATATGACTAGGTTAGTCGTCCTCAGCAGTTTTGGTTTACCTAAGCTCGATGCAGCAGTCCTTTGTTTTACATAACCACAGTTAAATTACTTCTTTCATTGCCATAAAAAAAACCGTTCAGCCTTTTTCTTGTTATTGATTGTATTTTTGCGGCGGCGGCCGAAGCCCTGGCGTAGGCGGCCTGTCCTCCTACGCCAGGGCTTACGCTTGCGCCGAAGCTTCAGCGTAGGCGCACGGCCGCCGCAGAAAAAACCTAATCATGGAATTAACTGATTTGTTAGCAAGAGCGCTCAATTTTGAGTTCCTGACTGTAGAAGAAGGCGTTCACCTTTATCATCATGCCCCCCTCACCGACCTGATGTTCGTAGCCGATGAGCTGCGCAAAAAACAGGTGCCCCATGGAAAAGTGACCTGGCAGATAGACCGCAATGTGAATACCACCAATGTTTGCATTGCCAATTGTAAATTCTGCAACTTCTTCCGTATTCCCGGCCACCCCGAAGCCTATATCACGGATATGCCGGTGTACCGCAAAAAAATTGAGGAGACCCTGAAATATGGTGGCGACCAGCTTTTACTGCAGGGCGGCCACCACCCCGAATTAGGATTGCAGTTTTATGTAGACACCTTCCGCCAGATCAAACAGGAATTCCCAACCATTAAGTTGCACGCGCTCGGGCCACCTGAGGTCGCTCATATCACCAAACTGGAAAAGAGTACCCACCGGGAAGTGTTGCAGGCATTAAAAGATGCGGGCATGGATTCATTGCCTGGTGCCGGCGCTGAAATACTGATCGACCGGGTTCGCCGCCTCATCTCCAAAGGAAAATGCGGAGCCCAGGAATGGCTGGATATCATGCATGAAGCACATAAGCTGAATATCACTACATCGGCCACCATGATGTTTGGCCATGTTGAAACCATTGAAGAACGCTTTGAACACCTGGTAAGCATCCGTGAAGTGCAAAGCCGCAAGCCTGCTGAAGCAAAGGGATTCCTGGCATTCATTCCCTGGACTTTCCAGGATGTGGATACACTGCTCACCCGTATCCGCGGTGTACACAACCTTACCACTCCGGAAGAATATATCCGGATGATCGCGCTGAGCAGGATCATGCTGCCCAATGTAAAAAACATACAGGCTTCCTGGCTTACCGTGGGTAAACAAACAGCTTCTATCTGCCTGCATGCCGGCGCCAATGATTTTGGCTCCATCATGATCGAAGAAAATGTAGTGAGCGCAGCCGGTGCCCCTCACCGGTTCACTTACCGCACTATACAGGAAGCGATCCGCGAAGCCGGCTTTGAACCGCAGTTGAGAAATCAACAGTATGAATGGAGAGAAATACCGGTGGCAATTGAAGAGCAGGTGATCAATTACTAGACGAAAAGAAAAAACAAGAACTTCCACATGAAAGCCAAAAATACATTTAACTGGTTCCGTAAGATCGCCCTGGCAGAAGGGGTTTCATTCCTGGTCCTGTTGTTTATTGCCATGCCATTAAAATATATGGCAGATATGCCAACGGCTGTCCGTATCGTTGGCGGTTTGCATGGATTGTTGTTTATCGGGTTTATGGTGATGGCGTTTGAAGTAAAAAGAGAAACTGGCAAAGATTGGGCATGGATAGGTAAAGCATTCCTGGCATCCATTCTTCCGTTCGGAACTTTTGTGATGGACCGGCAATGGAAAAAGGAAGAGGCCGCACTTGTTGGATAATGTAGTATCTCTATGTGCGCAAAGTTTATGCAAAGAGCGCAATGATGATGTTGCTTTATAATATAAAAGGGCCGGCTTTCGCCGGCCCCCAACAATGAGGCACTATTGCGCTACCTGCTCCGTAGCCAGTGCCCATCTCAGCCTTCAATATTCATTGGAGGCCGGACTCACAATCTGTTTTTCTCATCACTGTTATTCTGGTCAATCCTTTTTTTCGTAAATGCTTTTCCTGCCCGGAAAGTGTATGCAAGTGATAAGCCAAAAGTGCGCGTTGGCCGTTTCTGGTAAAAATCGATTCTTGTATTATTGAACTGTGTCAATTCTTTTTCACGGAATGTGTTGAAAATATCGCTGACATAAAAGCGCAGCCGGCCCCGATCCTTCCAAAGCTTACGTGTAATGCCGATATCTATATAAAAGATCTCATACTGCCGGTTGTTGGCACGGATATAAGGAGAAGTATACTCCAAAAACACATCAAAGTCCGCCACTTTCTTCCAGGTAATCATCTGAACCGTCTGAAAGGAAAAAGATTGCTGAGATACACGAACCGTATCCAGGTCGTTCGAAAAACGATAAGCCATGAAGCTATTGCGGCTGTTCCAGTTTTTAGTAATGCCGACTGAAGCTTCCAGCGCAATCCCGTATTCTGTGCTGTTAGGATAGTTTTTTGATTTGTATTCAATGATATTGTTATCAATCGTACTGGCTGTTTGCGCGATATAGTTGCTGGTGGATTGAAAATATACCGATGCCGTATAGTTCTGCCGGTAAGTATATCCTCCACGAACACTATGCGTGTATTGCGGCATCAGGTTGGGATTGCCGGTAAGCACAGTAAAATCATGTACCTGCAGCCGGTAAGGATTCAGATCATTGTATCCCGGCCTTCTCACCCTTCTTGAGTAATTCAGGCTAAGACTATTTCCTTTTTCCTCATTAAAACTATGCGTAATAAATAAAGAAGGGAACCAGCCAAAATATTCCCGGTTGATCGTCTGGTCCAGTGTAATCGAATATCCTTCAGCCCAGGTTTTCTCTCCGCGCAAACCTGCCTTGATACTGGTTTTATTAAACACTTTTTCAAAAGAGCCATAAAACATCAGCAGGGCTTCAGTATACTGGAACTCATTGCTGGCGGCCGGGTCTTTCGTCCAATCATTATCTCTAAACCGTTCGGTCAACACCGTATTGCCCCGGTCAGTATATACATACTTAATTCCTGATTTAATAGCAGATTGGTTTCTCAATGCCTTTGTATAGTCTGCCTGTATGCTCGACAGCCCGGTGTTGCTGGGTGTATTCGTCCGGTAATACTGATCGCGGAGCGGATCGCTATACGTTGAATTCAGTTCATTGACCTCTTTCTTGGTACTTGTAGTATAATCTGCAATAATGCGCAGCTGCGACCCCATTGTATCCATCTTCCATCCATAGTTCAATGTATAGCTCGCCTGCCAGGGTTTTCTTCTCCAATCGGAGATGGCATTGCCGGTGACTTTTTCAGCAGGCATTGTGTATTCCAATCCTGAATGAAAGCTTTGAATCAGTTTATTTGTCACACCTATCATTTGAAAATTGATGGAATGATTGGCCGAAAAATCATACACCAGGCCTGCACGGAACTGGTGGCGGGTGTTGTTGTTATAACGCCGGGTATCGTTATAGATATTGCTTTTATCGGGATAAAGTACATTAGTCCACCCCTTATAAGCATTTTGATCATTATTGAAATTATATCCGCCAAACAAATACAATTGCTTTAGTTTATAATCAAGCGAGGCCCCGAGAGCCGAATAAGGATCACTGTTTTGTTGCTTGTATTGAGCTGATAGAGTACCCGTCAATCCATCCCGCCTTGATTTTTTAAGAATGATATGTACAATCCCTCCCGACGATGCAGCTTCAAATTCAGCCGGCGGGTTGGGGATCACCTCTATTTTACTGATATCTTCTGAACGGAGTGAGCGGAGAAAATCAGCCAGCTCGGCAGAGCCCATTCTTTGCACCACATCATTGATCATAACGGTAACAGTTTGCCCGCCAGTGATACGGATACTTCCGTCAGGACTTACCCATAAACCTGGAGAACGTTGAAGCACATCCAAACCGGAATTACCATTAGCGAGATAACTGTTCTCCACATTCACAATATACCGGTCGGAGCGGCGTGTTACCAATGGCTTTTTGGATGATACCACTACCTCGCCCAAGGTATTCTCTCTATCTAAAAGTATCAGTTTCGTTAAAGACGTTGCATCAGGCCAGGTAAATTTTTTACTGAATGGTTGATAACCGATCAGCGATAACTGGATCGTATAAGTAGTACCTTCTGAAAAATTGGCTTTCAATTGGAAATCGCCTGATTCGTTGGTAACAGCACCGGCAATAAAGCTGCTGTCTTTCAACAGTGCTACGGAAACAAGACTCAATGGCTTTTCGTTTGCCGTTGCCACATGGCCGGATATGACCTGGCTGCACGCATAGTGCGCAGACGTAATAAAAAATAGAAGGAGCAGGGTGGCTGTTTTCATATACAGCATAAAAATATCCCTGCCATATTTATTGGTGGGCGGGAACGAGCAGTTTGCGGGAATGGATGAGCCAGTTGCGGCCTACAAAGACGGCAAAGAGCATAAAGATGTTTATTGCTAAAATCATTTGCCGGATTGCAGTCTTTTTAAGAGCATTTCTTTTTTGGAGCGGGATACGTCTACTTCCATCCCATCGCTCATCAGTAAAGTGCCGCCTTCACCACGGGTGTATTTTTTTATCTCATTGAGGTTTACAAGACATGAGTGGTGGATCCGGAGAAAAGGGTATTCCTCCAGCATCTCTTCAATTTCTTTAAGGGTCCGGGAAACGATCAGCTTTTGCTTGTCTTTCAAAACAAGCGTGGTGTAATTGCTGCTTGCCATGCAATAGAGGATGGAATCAACAGCTATCACCTGCAGGCCTTCCATAGTCGGTAAAGCAATGCGATTGGTAAGTGCTGCAGGCTGCCGCAATTTTTCGAGTAATATGTCCAGTTGGCCTGGCAGTGATGATGAGGACAATAACTCTGATGCTTTTTTCACCGCCGCTTTCAGCTCCTGCGGATCAATAGGCTTCAACAGGTAATCGAGCGCGCTGAAACGTATCGCTTTAATAGCATATTGATCATAGCTTGTTGTGAAAATGACCTGGAATGGCACAGGTGCCAGGCTTTCCAGCAGTTCGAACCCGTTCTTATATGGCATTTCAACATCGAGGAAAACAAGCTGCGGCTTAAGGGAACCGATCATCTCCTCAGCCTCTTTTGCAGAATGACAGGTTGCTTCTACATCCACTTCGGGGCAATGCTTTTTCAGCAAGGTCAGTAAGGCCTTGCAGGCATAGGGTTCATCATCCACTACAATCGTTCTGATCATTTGCTGTTAGAGATTTATTTTCAAAACTACTTCTGTTCCCGCTGTTATCCCATTCTTATCTTTTATATCATGGATAGTAAAATATGAACTGGAAAATTTCCCTTTATTGAATAAAGCTAACCGTGAAGCAGACAGTTTCTGCCCCATGGATTCCACCGTCTTTGTTTTAAGCTTTGCGGCTTTTTCCATTCCGATTCCATTATCCTTTATAGAAATGACCAATTGGGTTTCTTTCCTGGTCAATTGAAGCTCAAGCCTGCCTTTTCCTTCTTTGTGCAGCAGCCCATGCCATATTGCATTTTCACAAAATGGTTGCAGAATAAAACAGGGAACACTGACCATGGAAGGCTGAAGACCCGGGTTGATATTGATCGTGTACTCAAAAGCATCTTTGAACCGCAATTGTTCCATATCCAGGTAAAGGCGGATCATATCCAGTTCCTCTTCCAGTGTAATGGATTCTTTACCGGCATTCACCAGCACCATACGCATCAGCCGGGAAAAGCGGGTAAGGTAGTCTGATGCCTTGTCTGTTTCATTGTCCAATATGAAATGATTGATAGCACTCAGGCAGTTGAAAATGAAATGAGGGTTCATCTGTGCCCGCAGTGCCTGCATTTCCAGTTCAGACGCCCTTTGTTTCAACCTCAGCTTTTCATTATTATGACGGAACACCAATAATACAATGATGAATACGGCGATCAGCCCTACGATCGCCATCGTGCGCTGTGCCAGTTTCTTATCTGCTTCCAAAGATTGCAGGGCTGCTGCTTGCTCCGCGAGTTGTGTTTTTTGCCGGAAAGCAAAAAGCTGGCCTTTATACACATCCGATGAAGCAGCATCATTTAAGGCCGCATTCATTTTATGATAATACAATGCTTTGCTGATATCACCCGTTGATTCATACAGCGATGCTAAAAGCCCTGACGCACTTTGGCGATATTTGAACACACCTTTCTCCTCTGCAACTTTAAAAGCCCTCATTGCCCAATCCAATGCAGTTTTTATATTGCCTTTTGCCTCTGCCACCTCTCCCAACCCGATCATTGCACCAACATTTATATTGAAATCACCCGATCTTTCTGATTCTCGTTGAAGCGAATCCAGGTAAAAGAAAGCGCTGTCTGGCTGATGCTTCAGCAGGAAAGCTTCACCGATCCGCAAACGGACGATCCTGCTTGTCGGATTTCCAATAAATGACTGACGGTAAAAATAATCGGCAGAATCGAGTTGCCCTTTGGCGACATATAATTCGCCAATGCAGTGATTCAGCTCCCTGAACGGATAATTGCCGACAGACGGTTTTTCACCCTGGGCTTTGGCATAATAAAATTGTGCCGTTTCGTAATCCCCAATATTCTTATATAGCTTACCAATCTGCACATACGACAGGATCCTGTTCTGTTGATCATTATTCTTATTCCTGGTCAGGGATTCCTGTATGGCTTTAAAGGCATTTTCATAATCCCCGATATCGTCATAGATATTACTAAGTATTCTTAATGCGCCAATAATATTATCATCATCATCCTTAATAAACTGTTGGATGGCGAGCTTTACTGTGTCAGCCGCCTGGTGAAAATTGCCGGCATACCAGGTAGCCTGGCCAGCGCCGTACAGACCGTGGGCAACAAGCTGTTCATTCTCCAATTGCCTGGCCATATCAATTGCTTCCAGAAATTCCTTCTGAGCTTCAGCAGGCCGGAACCGGTAGAGTTGGTCATAACCACGATTAATAAGTTCATTGCATTTCCGGGTAGTAGGTTGTTGGGCATATAATTCTCCCAGGCATATAAAAACAAATATGAGCAGCAATGCTTTTCTGTGCATGAACAATAATTAATGCCTAAAAATAAGGTAAGTGACTCATTTGCGTTACCGCCCCATGATACGTTTTCTGTGTTGCGTGCCCCAGGTATGCAGAGCTTTGATCACAGGCTGCAGGGACTCTCCATAATCTGTTAAAGAATATTCAACAATAACCGGCATGGTATCATAAACCGTCCGCTTTACGAGCTGATTTGCTTCAAGATCGCGGAGTTCTTTGGAAAGCATGCGATCTGTTATTTCCGGGATCTCTTTGGCCATTTGGCCAAAACGTTTATCACCAAGAGTGAGCGCAATAATGATCGGCAACTTCCATTTTCCGTTTATTACTTCCAGCGCATCACGGACCGGCCTTATCATTCCATTACATTTTTCCGCGTCCAGGTCTTTTCGCTTTATCATAAGTCATTATTAAAGTAGAGTACTATACTGTTGTATAGTCCTATACAATAGTATAGTACTTACAAAAGTATAGTAAAGGTAGATAATTTTGCTTTTACAAAACAGATTTTATCACATATCGCTTTGTTAAAGACTATAATCAATCATGAAAACTATTTTAAAAGTAACCTCCAGTGCAAGAGGTGCTTATTCCAACAGCAATCAACTGGCAAATGAAATTGTTGCCAGGCTTCAGCAAAACAACCCCGGAGCAACAGTCATAGAGCGGAACCTTGTATCACAAAAATATCCTCATCTCGAGGAGTCTCACCTGGCAGCATTTTTTGCACCCCCGGAAAATGATACACCACAAACCAGGACGGCTGCCAGCCATTCAGATGAAGCTATCACGGAACTGGAAAAGGCAGACAGCATCGTTATTGGTGTCCCGATCTATAATTTTAATATTCCTTCTGCACTGAAAGCATGGATTGATCATATTGTGCGTGCAAGGAAAACGTTCTCTTATGCAAGCGGCTCGCCGGAAGGTTTACTGAAAGGGAAAAAGGTATATCTCGCAATTGCTTCAGGAGGGGTTTATTCTGATGGCCCTATGAAGTCGCTTGATTTTGCAGAGCCA
Organism: Sphingobacteriales bacterium 44-61; assembly: GCA_001898405.1. Taxonomy (GTDB): domain Bacteria; phylum Bacteroidota; class Bacteroidia; order Chitinophagales; family Chitinophagaceae; genus Terrimonas_A. The sequence goes on along the minus strand of MKTW01000009.1, from coordinate 225,883 downwards.
TATCTGAAAGCTGTATTAGGTTTTATCGGGCTTTCTGATATCACAGTATTCAGGGTAGAAGGAGTGAATATACCCGGAGTTCAGGAAACAGCATTGGAAAAAGGATTAGCAAGCGTGGCAGTTTGATCATTCACTCCGGCCTACCCGGATAAAACAAGAACGCAACGTATACGCCAGGCGCGCAACGTTGCGTTCTCTTTGCATAAAGATCACTCTATTGTTTCGCCCTGCTCATCATCTTCCCTGTCCTTTTCATAAATCAGCACCCTCACTTTCCATTCCAGCATTTCATACTGTAAGGAAATTTCCAGCTTCATTCTCTGGATAATGCGGTCTGCTTTTTCAAAGGCCAGCACAACGCTTGTAAATTTCTTTTCCTCCACCGGGCTTTCATATTTACCGGTGAGATAAAAAGTGTCGCCATAATCCATTTTCACAGAAAGATTATTCAGGGCATTATAAATAGCCTTGAATTTTTTCTTTGCAATTTCAAAATCCTCAGTAGTCAGCATCAGCGCCTGCCAGCTGAACACGTTATTGTCTTTGGAAGAATAACGCGTGATGCTGGATGATTCAGCGCCGCTTACTTCAAACTTGCATGCATAGTTAATGCTCTGCGGATTTTCTTCAACCACTACACCCTGCAGACCGGCAAAGTGATGCGGATAATCGCGGATCACCTTCTTCATGTCTGAGCTTAATGGATTAGCTCCTGGAAAACGAACTTGGGAACTGGCGGGAAAGACAAGGGCAATAGAAAGCCCTGTAAAAAATAGGGATTTTACGATTCTTTTCACAAGTAATGGATTATTAAGGTTAATAAGTGCGCAAATATTATAAAATATCAGTTTGATTATATACTTTCAGCAAAGTTTTTTCGTTAACCGAGTTATAAAACAAGTCCTATATGAAAAACAAGAGTATCATCCACTCTCATGAAGAGGCAAAAATTTATAAACGATACTATAAGCCTTCCTTCAATGTTCTTCTTCTCCTCAAATCTGTTTTAGCTGTCTTTATTTCCGGAGCATCTCCTGCAGCAAGCAGTATCAGAAGAAGATAAATCCCGTTACTTACTAACCCCCTTAAATAGTCAAGTCCTTCCGGTTTCGGAAGGACTTTTTCCTTTGAGCCAATTATGATTGATGGGCTAATTGCTGATAATAAGATCAATTCATCCGGACCCTTTCCATACTTCTGTTCATCATCCTGTTGTTCATACCTGGTGGCATCGGCATTGCTTGTGTGCTCTGCCCTCCCATCTTGTTGAGGTTGAACAAAAAGCTGACCATGAAATAGCGGCGCAACACCATACTGCGGGTATCTTCCACATAGTTGTCGGCTGCATTGCGGAGAACGCTCTGGTTCTGATTAAGGATATCATTCACAGAAAACCGGAGCTCACCGTTCTTCTTTTTGAATATTTGTTTGCGCAGGCTGGCATTCCATAAAGGGATACTTTGATTATAACCATCTGCACGGCCAGTGTTGATCATGTAAGAGAAATCGCTGGCGAGAATAAAGCTGAACGGAAGATTGTAAGACGCATCCAGTGAGTAGTTCTGTGTCAGATAGCCTTCATTCAGTGTTTTATCCACGGTATATTTTACATCGTTGTAGGTAAGATTAGCCCTTAAGCCAAGATCATATTTTTCCTTGTTAAGGTTAACCCCTACGCCCTGCGTGATCATGAAAGTGCGGGTATAGTTCTTTAGCTTTCTTAGCATGCTCACGTCCTGCGTATAAGACATGTTGTTGGTGAAGTTGAGGCTTGAACCTTTCCATTTCGGATTTTTGAACGGCAGCCCTAACGTAATGAATGAACTTCCCCGGTAATAACCATTCAGATTAAGATATTCCGTGATCTGCTGCGGACCGTTTACCGTAATGCTGTTCACGATCTTGTTCTGCGTGGTGGAAAAACTCAGGTTGGCTGCCAGCAATTTAAAGGTCAGGATATTGAAACTGTTATAACCAATGGTAAAATTATGATTGAACTCCTGCTTCAGGAAAGGGTTACCGATCTTGATATTCAATGTGTCTGTAGCATCCGGCACATTCTGCAATTGGGAAAGCGAAGGCTGGTTGGTGCGGCCACTATAATTGAACCGGAGGTTTTTGCTCCTTGTTGGCGTGAAATTGAAACTAGCCATTGGGAACAGATTGGTATAGTTCGCTTTGTTCATTGAATCCTTGCCTGTCATTGCCTGGTAGCTTTTGCTTTCCAGCGATGAGCGTTCTACACCCAGACCTAACTGATAATTGTACTTTTTATTCTGTACACGGAAGTTGAGCCCTACCCGATGTGCTAAGAAAGTATTCTTAAAATTGTTGGTGAGCAAGAGGTTGGGTACTTCATATTTACCAGATACAGGATCATAGTTATATCCCTGGCGGTCTGATGTGTTGACGTTATGGGAATACCGGTAATTTACTTCCAGCAACTTATTCAGCCCAAATGGCTCTGTGTAAGAGGTGCTGAATATATTATTATTGGTATTCGTTTTCTGCATCGTCCGCTGGTTTTGATTAACGGACTTGTAAGCAACGCCATTTTCCAAAAAGAAATCATTATTGGAAATGGTATATCCATTGCTTTCGCTATTGCCGAATGTATTGTTCCAGCCCAGGGTGACTGTTCTTCCTGTTTTACCGAATTTATGGCGGTATAAAAGATTATTGTTCCAGTTTAAGCCATCCCGCTTATTGCTGTTATCAGTTTTCCCGGCAACGGCAAGATATTCCTGTCCTCCTTCCTGCGTAATGGAAGAGGTGGTATCAAAAGAATAGCTTTCCGAGTGTTGTTGGGTGATCGATGGCGTATACAGGATAGAGTTCATGGAATCTATCTGGTATTCAAACCGGAGATTGAAGCGATGATTTCTGTTTTTGCTTAATGAGCTGGATTCCTTAGCGCGGATAGCGATGGAATCTTCATAGGTTGTTCTGCGCAGGCTGCTTTGTTGTTGATTGTTGTCGGAATTGGAATAGAAATAACTACCGGTCACTTTGATCTTGCTGCCCCACTGATCGGAATAGTTCAGGCCGGCGGAAAGGGATTTGATAATACCCGTGCTACCGCCGCCACCAAAACCTCCACCGCGGATCTGCATGCCGCCCATGCCGCCACCCATCATCATCATTCCTCCCCCACCGCCGCCGCCAAATCCACCAAAACCTCCCATGGAGCTGATGATATCAGAAAAAGAAAAGCCCTGTTTATTGATATTATTGGTATTGAATAAAAGGGAAAGGCGTTGGTTGCCATTGAATTTATTGATACTGAGATTGCCCTCATACCGGTCATTGCTACCATAGGCAGCAGTAGCGCGGCCGAAATAACCTTTATTACGGTCTTTTTTGAGTTTGATGTTTAAGGTCTTTGTACGGCTTCCATCATCGATCTTGGTAAACTTTGCCTGATCGCTCATATCATCAAACACCTGCACGCTTTCGATCATATCAGCCGTAATATTTTTCGTAGCCAGTTTAGGATCATTGCCAAAAAACTCTTTACCGTCCACATACACTTTCTGCACCTGTTCCCCTTGCGATTTCACGTTTCCTTCTTTATCCACTTCCATACCCGGCAGTTTTTTGATCAGGTCTTCTGCCGTGGCATTAGGTTGTGTTTTGAAGCCACTGGCATTGAACTGAACAGTATCATTTTTTACTACAATAGGTGCTTCATTGGTGACCACCACCCCTTCCAGGGTTTTAAAGTCCTTGGGGGGATTGATCTCTCCTACATTCACCTGCTTTTTGTCGTCTGTAATGGAAACGTTCTTCTTTATTTCCATATACACCTGGTGGGTGATAATTAGCCAGTAATTACCGATGGCCAGGCCCTTTATTTCAAAAAGCCCCTGCTTGTTTGTTAGTGTAAAAGTGACCAGGGAAGAGTCTTTTGCCTGTACCAGCGAAACGGTGGCGTCGCTGATGGGTTGCTTACTGGCCGTATCTACCAATTTGCCGGTAATACTACCATCTGCTTTTTGAGCATAACTACTGTAAAACACAAAGGATAAGGCTAAAAGCGCTAAAATTTTTCTCATAAATTGATTAAACGGTGGTGTACGAAGTTAGACGTAAGGGCCGGGATTTCCCTGCGCGGTAAATAGAGGAAGGGGGACAAAACCGGATGAATGGCGGGAATGTATCGGCGGATGACCGATGGCCGATGACTGGAGGTTGAAAATCATCGGCCATCGATCACTCTTATATTATTAACTGAACAAGTACTCTACATCTTCCTTGCTCAGGCTCTTCACAAATGAGGCGTCATCTGCGATCAGGTCTTTTGCCAGTGCGCGTTTCTTATCCTGCAGTTGCAAAATCTTATCTTCAATTGTATCGCGGCAGATCATGCGGTAAGCAAAGATGTTTTTCGTTTGCCCGATCCGGTGGGTCCGGTCAATTGCTTGTTGCTCCACGGCAGGGTTCCACCAGGGGTCTACGATGTATACATAATCCGCGGCGGTCAGGTTCAAACCCACACCACCCGCTTTCAGGGAGATCAGGAACACCCTCACGCTTTCGTCATTCTGGAAGCTTTGGATAGCTTTTTCCCTGTCCGGTGCAGAAGTGCTTCCGTCGAAATATTCATACTTCACGCCCAATTCATCCAGCTTGGCTTTGATCAGCGCCAGCATACCCAGGAACTGGGAAAATACCAATGCTTTGTGGTTACTGATGTTTTCCGTGATCTCGCGGCCCAGCTCTTCGAGTTTGATAGAGTGGTTATCAAACTTCTCTTCTTCATTTAAGATAGCAGGTGAGTCACAAATCTGACGAAGCTTCATCAGGCCTTGCAGGATGGTTAGTTGTGAACGCTGTATACCCTGCTCCTGTATAGTACCGAGGATGCGATCACGAAAATCGTTGCGGTAGGCATCATAGATCTTGCGTTGTTCATCTTCCATTTCGCACCAGAGGATCATTTCCTGTTTCTCAGGAAGGTCTTTGGCCACCTGTTCCTTTGTTCTTCTCAATATAAAAGGATACAGGATCTTTTTCAGGTGCTCTTTGCGGTCCTGTTCGCCAAACTTGTCAATCGGTATGGCAAATTCCTGGCGGAAAAACTCCATTGTGCCCAACATGCCGGGATTCAGGAAATGCATTTGAGCAAAAATATCGAAGGTATTATTCTGCAAAGGCGTACCGCTCATGCAAAGTCGGTGCTTTGCATTCAGCAGGCAAGCCGCTTTGGTCACTTTGCTGGACGGGTTTTTGATGGCCTGGCTTTCATCCAGTATCACATAGTCAAATGCCACGCTCATCAGTAGTTTGATATCACTGCGCAGCGTGCCATAGGTAGTAATGGTCACATCGTGATCGAGGATCTCTTCACGTGTGCGCGTGCGTGTAGCGCCATGGTGAATACGGTAAGTAAGCTTGGGTGTGAATTTCCTGATCTCACTTTCCCAGTTATAGATCAATGTGGTGGGGCAAACCACCAGCGCTTTGATCTTCCCCTGTTCACTGCGGCAATGTTCCAGAAAGGAAAGGGCCTGTACAGTTTTACCCAAACCCATATCATCTGCAAGAATGCCTCCCCATTTAATTTCACGCAGGTAATTCAGCCATTGAAAACCTGCTACCTGGTAAGGACGCAGGATCATTTTCAGATGAAATGGAGGCGCCACTTCCTGGATCTGGTTAAACTGGCGGAGGTTTTCATATTTCTCTTCCAGTTGCACCACCAGTTCCTCTTCATCGCGTGTTTCATATAATTCATCTACCACGCTGAGGTGATAGCGGGAAAGTTTCAGGTTGTTGGAGCTTCCTTCGCCAACACGGAAGAGCAGTGAATATTTTTTCAACCATTCTTCAGGGAGGATACCAAGCGTGCCGTCATTAAGCTGAACAAATTGCTGTTTATTCGCCAACGCCCGTTTTACTTCTGCTACGGTCACTTTCTGATCGCCAAACACGATGTCCACTTTCGCATCAAACCAATCCGTGTTGCTGCTGATAAAGATCTTGGTCTGCGGCTTTGCTGTGTTGAACCGGAAATTCTTTAACGCTTCAAAGCCGAATACCGGTGTTTTCATTTCCTTCATCGCATCCACGAACAGGAAAAACCAGTTATTCTTTAACACATCTGTTCCTTTCAATGCAAGTGACCCATTTTCTTCATTCACGATGAAATTGGAATGCAGGTTTTGCAGTTTGGCTATGAAAGCGCCTTCTGCTTCGCGGTTGCGGTGAACGATCAGTAACTTATCACCTTGTGGCACCACGATCTCATCGCGGTCCTTTGCCTTTGTTTCATATCCTTTATAGGCGAAAGAAGGTTGGAATACGAGGTATTCGCCTTTTTCGACCAGGAAGAGCTTTACTTCCGGATCTCCATCTTTTACTTCTTTCACCAGCGCTTTATCAAAATCAACTTTATGTTCTTTTGCCAATGGCAATAAGAACTGCTGAAGGGTTTTGCTCCATTCATCTTCAGAAACACTCATTTTGCCGGAAGGCAAAAATTTTTCAGCCAGGTGCACCACTTCATTGTTTTTCCAGAGGAATAACTGGTGGTTGTATAAAAAGAACAAAGGGCTGTTGCTTTCATTTTCACCCAGGTCGTATTCCATGCTGCCGGCCTGTACACGGCATTGAATGGAATAATGCGAATTTTTCTTTACGATGAAACGGGGCTTTGCATCTTCTGTTGACACCTGCAGGGGTTCAAGGTTAGCTGTTTTGAACGGCTTCCCCTCTGCGAGCAGGAAGAACAGGGTGTTCTCTCCCTGTTCAGAGCAAAGTTTTTTCAAACGAGGAAAAAGATACTCTGCCATCAATTCTTTGGTTTCACCTGGCAGGTCATCATCTTCCTGGTGAATAATATTTTCCCAGATACCTGAGAAAGGTGAATTACGGCTGATATATTTATTGATCTCGGCCTCTTGTAGCTTGCGAAGCAGGGTCAATACCTGTTTATCATCATCCGATAATTTATCCGTATCAATATAGCGGCTGATATCCGGTTTTTCTACTTTCCCTGCAAAGCCGTCACCGGCTTCATTCGATTCGCCGATCACTGCATCAATAGTAAAGTAGGGATAGGTTTTTTTGTTGAAGTTGAAAACAGCACCAAGGCGTTGTGTGGGCCTGGGTGCTTCTTCTTCCTCTATTACTTCCGGCTGTAGTATTTCTTTTTCCTTTTGTGGCAGCAATACCGGCTTGGCAGGAATAGCCACAGGAGCAACTCTTTTAATGCTGGTATCAAGGACGCGGAGAAAAGGCTTTCCATCTTTATATACGAATTCGAATTTGCCTTTCAGATCGTCTGCCAAAGAGTAGCCATATACTTCCAGCAATTTGTTTTTTTCTTTATCCCAGTTGCGGATGCTATCGAAATAGTTGGCACCATAAGCATTCAGCAATTGCAGGAACACGATCACTTTAGGTAAACAGAGCGGATGCTCTGTGTCCTGGTAATCGCAACTGGTATCAAAATTTCTTTCTTCGTTTTTTCGGATCAGCACTTTGTATACCTGTCCATCAAGAGGTACGGAAGCTTTTACGGTTTCATTTTCGGCTTGTTCGATGGAAGCTTTTTGTGTGCGCAGGTATTTTTCTGCGTCGGCAAAAGTGGTGGGGGATGATAATAAACGGATGGTCTTAAGATCGATCGTTTTCATCTTGGCCACTGTATGGCGTTGATCATATTCCACTTCTTCGGTTTGCAGATGTCCTTTATCGATCATCTCCTGCAATTGGAAGAGAGCGGCCGTTTCATGCCGGCAGATATCTCCGATATTGTAAGGGCAACTGCAACGGAGTGAAAGGCCTTTAGGGTCTTTGAATTTTTGAATGTATACTTTATAGAAAGTAGAGTAGCTATCATCTTTCACACGAAACACCGCCGAGCCAAACAGATCATCATATTCTATCAGTTCTACAAATCCGATTGCATGTATTTTTTTTCCGCGACGGATCACTTCATCTGTTCCATGGGTGTAAACGTATTTCAGCAAATGTGGTAACGCCATAGTTCAATTTCCGGTTAACAATAAGCAAGACATCGTTCAAAGTGACGACTGTATTGCTATTGCCCAGTTTTTCAGGTGAGGGCAATCGGCAAATCTAAAGGAATGTGAAGCGGATTTCCTTGTAAAATGGTATAAATAATAAATAAATTTTTAGCCCGGAAAGTGAGGGAAAAATTCAGTACCTTACACGGTTTTGCTCTTCACATTAAGAAAATTATCCAATAACCAATCTTCCTTCTCTGTAAACCGGTAATACGTTGGCCACATCTTCTGTGAGGCAGAATTTAATATCCTCAATCAATCCAAATCTTTCCACCAGGCGATGGTAATGGGTGAGTTTTGGAGCAAAGCCCAGGAGGTTATTTTTGTGCTTGGTATACATTGTTTCAGCCATGAGTGAGCTGTCACAATTAATTTCAAAATGCTTTTTGATCCGGCTGATCACGGCACCCGCGAACAAGGTATCTTCCAGGTTGAAGCGGTCTTTCCAACCAGCGCAGCCCAGTACTACATTTTTATTTTCTCTCAGAAGAAATTCGCATACGGAAGAGAGATTAGGGAAAGAACCTGAAATGATAGTATCTGCCCCTCTTTCCAGGGCCATTTGCAGCAAGCGGGTGCCATTGGTGGTGGTAAGCACCAGGGTTTTACCGCCAATGAAGTCGCGGCCATATTCCAGTGGGGAGTTGCCATGCGAAAGGCCTTCGGCGATCTGTCCGTCCCTTTCACCAGCAGCAATACCATCAATATTCCGGCTGATCTCAATGGCTTTAGGCACTGAATCAACAGGGATTACACATTTGGCACCGTTATAAAGGGCTGAAGCAATGGTGGAAGTGGCGCGGAAAACATCGATTATCACCACCACGCTATTACTCAGATCGTATAAATGTAACAGGGCGGGTGAAATGGAGGTGTTTAAAGTAGGCTTGCTGCTCATAATTCAGGCGGCGAAGGTACGGGAAATCGGTGAGAGAGTTGGTAAGGGTTCGTTGGACGTTGACCGAGTGCTCCTTGACCGAATGATCGTTGGCTGATGTTCGTTGGCCAAGTGACACGCAAGTAGAAGCCAGTAGTTATTCATTCTGATAGCAGAAGAATGCAACAACAGCAATGCTCCGGCCATCGGCCATTCGATCATCAGCCATCGAGCATTCAGTCGGTACTTACTTTAAGTAGCCCTTTCCACTTACTCCCTTCGGCAAATTCTTTGATCACCCCGTTACGGTGTTCGATCAGCCGGCGGAGATATTTGGTAAGGTATAGTTTATTGAAGGTCTTACCTATCGTGCCATAAGGTGCTTCAAAATCGATGATATCGATCATGATAGTACCATTGTCGCAAGGTTTGAAGTGGTGCTCGTGTTTGAGGAGTTTGAAATCGCCTTCAGCCTGTTCGTCGGTGAACATTTCCGGCTTTTTCATGGCGGTGATACGGGTTTTGAGGATCCTGTTTTTGAATAAGTGGCGGGCTTTCCAGGTTACGGTCTCGTCTTTTTCGATCAGTCCAAAGCGAACACCGGCTACAGCTTCTTCCTTGTGTTTGGTCATGGATTGCTTGTGCAGGTCAATACTGCGAGCAAGGTCGAACACCCGGTCTGCGGGAGCAGCGATAAAAGTGGTGAGATGAATGGTGGGCATAATCGTTTTACAGGATGTGAATTTAGTTCAAGATTGGTTTCGTTGAACTCTAATTGGTCACCTAGCTAAAGCTTTTTGATAGTCTTCAGACTAAAATTTCTTGATAGCCTTTAAAGTTTCTTGACAGTCTAAACTAAAATGGCCTGGTAGCCTACGCTTGCGCCGAAGTTTCAGCGTAGGCGCAAGGCTACCAGAGCAAAAATCCCACCAGATTAACGCAGATTATACAAAAGGTATTTTGGAGACTTTTGCCAGCAGCAGTTTATCCCGTACTTTAATGTAAATCTCCGTGTCGATAGCCGCAGAAGCCGTACGGACATATCCCATACCGATGGCTTTGCCGAGGCTGGGCGATTGCGTGCCGGATGTTACCACGCCGATGCTATCACCCCGGAAGTCTTTGATCTCATATCCATGGCGGGGTATGCCTTTATCGATCATTTCAAACCCAACGAGTTTTCTCTCCACGCCTTCAGCTTTTTGCTGTGCGAATACTTCCTTAGAGGTAAAATCCTTGGTGAATTTAGTAATCCAGCTCAATCCTGCCTCGAGGGGGGAAGTAGTATCGTCTATATCATTTCCATATAAGCAATAGCCCATTTCCAGTCGCAGGGTATCGCGGGCTCCAAGGCCAACGGGTTTGATGCCGCTTGCAGCGCCTGCTTCAAAAATGGCATTCCAGATCTTATTGGCATTATCGTCTTTGTCTTCAAAATAAATTTCCACGCCTCCGGCACCGGTGTAACCAGTTGCGCTGATTAGTACATTATCTACCCCTGCAAATTTCCCCTTGGCAAACGTGTAATATTTCATGTTCATCAGGTCAATCTCTGTAAGCGGCTGCAGGATGGTAGTGGCATTAGGTCCCTGAATGGCCAGCAGACCGGTTTTATCTGAGATGTTGTGCATTTCCACGTTCCGGTTATTGTGGCGGCTGATCCAGTTCCAATCTTTCTGGATATTGGAGGCGTTTACTACCAGCATATAGACCTTGTTCTCTTCGAGACAATACACGAGCAGATCATCTACCAGTCCACCATTATCGTTGGGCAGGGAGCTGTACTGGGCTTGTCCAACTTTAAGTTTAGATGCATCGTTAGTGGTCACGCGTTGAATCAGATCAAGTGCGTGCTCCCCTTTCAGAATAAATTCTCCCATGTGACTTACATCGAACACACCAGCATTTTTACGGACCGCAGCATGTTCATCATTGATACCGGAATAAGAGATAGGCATATTGTAGCCGGCAAATTCCGCCATTTTGGCTCCGAGTGCGATGTGTTTCTCGGTAAAGGGGGTTTTTTTCATTATGGTAATTTGAAGCGCAAAGGTAGGGTTTCCCGGAATTGTTTAGGAGGCTTTGTGCTTGATTAAAAAACAATAGCTCGCTGTGAAAAAAACATTTACCGGACGTTCTTTTCCCTTTCCCCGGTTATAAACTGCTTTTACATTTGGTGATTGCTATTGGGAGGGGGAGTATGATTTCAAAACCATCTTTAAAGTCTTTAATTATCCGGCGGCTGGGAGATGCGAGAGTTTTACTGAAGAATCGGCGATATCCGGCAGCAATTTATTTGGCGGGGTACGGAGTTGAGTTGGCGTTGAAGTACCGTATTTGTAAAATAATGGAATTTACAAAGGGTTTTCCCGAAAGTAAGTCGGAGTTTAATAAATACTATCAGGATACACGAAAAACCATACTTCGGCAAACAATGCGGTCCTTATGGGATATCCGGCATCATAATTTGCCCATTTTATTGCGCTATTCAGGAAAGCAGGTAAACGTTAAAACATGCCTTAATGCAGAATGGGGAATAGTAAAAGGCTGGAATCCAGAAATGAGATATATCAATAATACGATCAGAAGACATACGGCAAATGATTTCTTGAATAGTGCAAGCGCTATAATCACTGGGATACTATAATTATTTTTAAATAGAAAATATGGCAAACAACAACCAACATGTAGTTCCTCTCGGAGGAGGCTGGGCAGTAAAAGCCGAAGGTGCCAAGCGAATTACTGTTATAACGACCAAACAGTCAGAAGCAATCTCCTATGCAAAGAATATTGCCAAAAGCAAAAAAAGCGAACTTATCGTTCATGGAAGGAACGGCAGAATCAGAGAGCGCAGCAGTTATGGTAATGATCCGGTGCAATCTAAAGGGTAACCATTTCAGTCATCAATTTCCTCACCCGGCGATCCTGTTAAAAAAGATGCCGGCAAACTTTTCTTCGCTTTTACCCCCAACTCTTTCATTTTTTCAGCCTGCCATATAAGATTGCCCTGTCCTTCCTTCAATTGCCCCAGAGCAGTATCATAACTTTTCTGGGCCCTGCCCAGGTTAACGCCTATATCAGTAAGATTTTCTACAAAACCAACAAACTTGTCGTACAATATTGAACCCCGTTTGGCTATTTCCTGTGCATTTCTGTTCTGGTATTCGCGCTTCCAAAGATCTACCAGCAATTTCAACGCAGCGATCAGGTTGGTCGGGCTTATCAGCAATATTCTTTTGTTATAGGCAAAATGCCATATCTCCGGGTCGTGCTGCAACGCAAGCAGGTAGGCCGGTTCATTCGGCACAAACATCATTACAAAATCAAGAGTCGGTGCAAAGTCCTGGTAGTTTTTCCGGCTCAGGTCATCAATATGTTTACGGATGGATCTCAGATGCTCTTCAATGGATCTCTTCTGCTCATCTGCCTGATCTGTTGATGCATACCGGGTATACGCTGTTAACGATACTTTTGAGTCTACGATCACTTTCCGGTTGTCGGGATAAGCAATGATCACGTCCGGTTGCATACGGCTTCCATCCTCGTTCTTCCAGTAATGACCGTCTTCATCTTTCAGGAACTCCTGAACAAAATATTCACGGTCTTTTACCAGGCCTGATTTTTCCAGGATATTCTCCAGGATCATTTGGCCCCAGTCGCCCTGCACTTTCGAGCTTCCTTTCAATGCATTCGTAAGGTTAGTTGCCTCTTCACTTATCTTTTGATTCAGCAAAACGAGTTTCTCAACTTCTTTTCCAAGTGAAAAACGCTCTTTGGATTCCCTTTCATACACTTCTTCTACTTTCTTTTTAAAGTTGTCGAGATTCTCGCCTAATGGTTTCAAGATCGTGGTCAGCGATTCCTCATTCACTTTTGTAAACTTCGCCGTTTTTTCATCCAGGATCTTATTGGCAATATTCTCAAATTCAGTATTGAACTGCTTTTTCAACTCTTCAATTTCTGCTTTCTGCGTTTGTAGTTTTTCCTGGAACGCTTCATTCTTTGCTTTTAGATCCGCTACCTGTCCAATAGCAAGGTTTACTTCACCAGTTTTTATTTTCAGGTCAGCCTGTAACTGCTTTTTATCTTCTTCCTGCATTTTTCCGGAATGATTAATTGCTTCCAGGTTGGCATTGGCTTTTGCCAGCAAACCGGTAAGCTCCGTATTTTTTGCAGCCACTGATTTTAAATCCTGCTCCTTACCGGAAAGATTGATTGATAAGCCGCGGGACCTTTCTTTTTCAATTCCGAGTTCTGTTGCCAGTTGGTTAAGCTTTGTTACCTGCGCTTCAAATTCGGCTTTAGGAACACTTTTATTTTTAACGCTGAGTTTAGCTATAAACCAGGCAATGACGCTGCCTATAGCAAAGCCGGCAAAAAGATATTGTATCATGAAATAACGGTTATAGATCTGAAACGGTGATTTTGACCTGGTATTTTATAAGGGTTGCCTTTTTTGAAAATGGAGTTCAATCGTTCTGATGTCGTGAAGGAAGATGCAGGTGATAACAAAACGTTCTACGTTGTGGATTCGCACAGAAAGAAGACCAAGAAAATCACGAAGCAGTGATCTTACCTGATAATACACAAATGGAGCTGATCAAAAACTCAGCTCCATTTGTTTAGTAATTTACAGGCGAGCGCTATCTTTCAGCCACTTCCTTCAACTTGTTCAATGCTTTTGGCCAGGTTTTTTCAAAATAATCTTTAAAATCTTCGTTGCAGTCAACCGATACTTTAAAGGTGGTCATGCCATTCTTTTCTTCCAGGAAATATTCCTCCATTGCGTTGGCCCAACCATCCACAAGCGGCCCATCGGTAATTTCTTTATCGTCAGCAACAAGCCCAAGATGCTTAATAGAAATTTGTTTATTAGGGATATTCTCTACAATACTCGCTACCATGCCTTCGCGTTTGCCTTCTTTGCTGATACCTACAAACCGTATTTTCGCTCCTTTATCCCAACTGCCTTCAAAAGAAGAAGTCGGATTAAACTCAGCGGTCCATTCACGATACAGTTTATCATCTGTAACGGTATGAAATACTTTGGCTGCCGTCGCTTTGATGTTGACGTTAAAATGTAATTTTTCCATGTTGCTAATGTTTTTAAGATGAGTGCATAATGGTTTATGGTTAAAAGAGTATCCTAAATCAAAATTAACAGGCACTTACTTGTAATCAGATGTGTGAATACGCCAAAAACAGGGGTGGTTGCGACCAGTTACTAATACGCACCGAAAAGGATTCATTCTACTAAATTCTTCTACTACCGTTTTTTATCCTTTTCTGCGTGTACCTGTAAACAATTTTATGACTACACCTTCTACCCCCGATAAGCGTTACTTCCTGAACAGCCTTGCCCTTCAACATAGTTGCGATCCGCTTTCGCTTGATCCTCATTGGGCATTGCAACAATTATATCACTGCACCCCCGCTGAAGAAATGCAGGAAATGTTTACAGAATTCTGCGAAGCTGCCATAGCCCCAACGTACAACTGGCAATTGGATACCCCCGGTACACTGCTGCAATTTGTAGACCAATTAGAACAACTGATCGAGGCTTGCTTTCTTTTATTATCCTGGATGAGCCCTGAAAATCCGGGTGCCAAAAAGAATGAGGTCCAGGCAGTCCGTCAATTTTTCAAAACCCGTAATCTTCCCGGCTGGAAGCAATGGTTGCACCGTTGGACTATAAGCGCTTTATCAGCCCGAAGCGTTGCAGAACTGGTAGAGCCGGAAGATTTATTGCCTTTTGTACAGGGAATGGAAAAGCTTTTGACAGCAGGAGCACAGCTATCAAAAGAAAATAAAAAAAGATGATAATACTAAAGACATACACTCCACCCGCAAATCCCTTAACTTTAGTTACCTTAAAATTATCGCTATGCTTGAAAATCTTCTTAACCTAGTAAAACAGCAAGCCGGTTCTTCCATTGTCAACAATCCGGCAATCCCCAATGAAAAAAATGACGAAGCGGTAGCGCTGGCAGGCCAATCCATTACCGGTAGCCTGCAACAACTGCTTTCACAGGGTGGCATTAAAGATGTATTGTCCATGTTCAGTGGCAACCAGGAAGTCAATTCATCCAATCCCGCTGTGCAGCAAGTTTCCGGCAATCTGGCTCAAAACCTGATGGACAAACTGGGGCTCGATCAGCAGCAGGCCGGCTCAGTAGCGGGTGGGCTTGTTCCAGATGTGCTGAAAAATCTGGTTAACAAAACAAATGACCCTAATGAC
Source organism: Sphingobacteriales bacterium 44-61 (assembly GCA_001898405.1). Classification (GTDB taxonomy): domain Bacteria; phylum Bacteroidota; class Bacteroidia; order Chitinophagales; family Chitinophagaceae; genus Terrimonas_A. The sequence continues at coordinate 210,735 of MKTW01000009.1, read as the reverse complement.
AGCAGTTTCGATATCCAGGGCATTTTTAACTCCCTTAGCGGCGGCGGCACTTCTGGCATGAACGTGCAGGGCCTGCTGAATAAATTCAAAGGCGGCCTCGATCAGGACGGGGATGGAGATGTAGACCTCCAGGACCTTACCGCAGCTTTTTCCGGCAAAGGCGGTGGCGGTGGTATAATGGATAAGCTGAAAGGGCTTTTTAATTAAGAATAGTATATAAAGGACGGAACAGGCTTTCGCAAACCGGTTTGCGGAAGCCTGTTTTTATTTTCCCCAAAAAGAAGATTACACCTTCAGCTTTTTTGCCTCATCGTTGATCGACGCCTTTTGCCAGCTCATAGATATTAGGTTAATATAAAGATAACGCGCCCGTTCAGCATGCTGCCTTTCCCTATTTTTAGTCCCCTAAATATTTTCGCATGAAACCGGCATCAATCATATTAGCTATTGCCTGTATTGGATTTTCATTTCTTTCAATGCAAGCTTTCGCGTCACCCATTACCTCCGACACATCCATCATTAATCATGTACAGGATGGCAAGCTGTTGGAATGGCCCACTGAAAAATTTACTGCGGATAATGAAACAAAAATCAAATACGCAATTGATAATGATAACCGCAATCTGTATATAGCCATGCTTATCCCCAGCTTTGCCACACAAATGAAAATGATGCGTACCGGCATGACACTTTATATAGACTTAAAGGCTAAGAAAAAAGAAGGCCGCGGCATCGAGTTTCCTGTAAAACCGGACAAAGGACAGGGTTTCTCCTCTACTGAAGCACCCAGGCCTGTCAGAAATGATGGCGAAGAGCAAAGCTCTTCCCGGCGGGAGGCCAATCTTCTGATGATGCGCAACTCAATGGCCATAAAACAATTGAACACCATAAAAATTTTCGGATTTGGAGAAAATGAGCCTGTTCAGCAGGTACTTGATGTACCTGGCAGCATACGGGTCGCTTATAAATGCGATACAACGGAAGCCATGGAAATCGAATACTGTATTCCTCTTTCTTTATTAGGTGATGCAGCCGGTCTTCACGAAAAACTTATCAGTATCGGCTGTAAGATTCATGCTATGGAAATGCGATCCAGTGATTTTCAGGGTGGCAGTGGAATGGGTGATCGCGGTATGCGTAGTGGTGGCCGCGACATGGGAGGGCGTGGAGGAATGAGATCAGGTATGGGTAACAGAATGGATAGGGAGAGTATGATGAAGGAGCAATCGTTTTGGACAAAGTATACTGTGATTGACACGGGGAATTAATGCTCTTTAAGAATGGTTGATCTTGGCGCATCCCGCCGCTTGCAAAATAAAGTCCTTGCCATGCTTAAAAAGCGAAGCGCTATTTATTCGGCATAGCGTCCCAACAATAAAGCTTTTATAGTTGTTTGCGGTATTTTTCAACCGCCAGCACAATAATAATACCTACTGTATACGCTACCAGGTCCATCCACTCAAACAAATTACCAATAACGACATTTGCAATCCGTGAATGCTGCAGCCCCAAAAGCTTTACAAGTTTTAAGTATTGCAGCACCTCAATGAGGTAGGAAAACAAAAGCACGCCTATCACTATCTTAACCGGGCTTATACTTACAAACGCCCTGACAAAACAGTACAGCAAAATCACTACAAGCAAGTCACCGATATATGGCCGGATAATCCTGTCGTGCATATACAACGCTATCAAAACTTCAATAACAAAAAGGAGAACAGCAAGAAGGAAATAGGTTTTGTTGAACCGGGAAACAGGGTGGCGCATTTATTTCTTTATTTTGTAACCAGGCTCCCAATAATACAAAATGCCGAAGCCGGCTGCAATGATTTGAACAGGGTTTTTTCTACTTTCAGTCCATTTTTCTTCAATACCTCTGCCGCCTCTTTGGCGATTTGCCTGGTAACTTCCACAGGCGGTTGGTAAAATAAATAAAATTGGCCGGCCGGTTTCAGATGTCTCCGGATAACCGGCAAAGAGAACCTGGGATTTTTCCAGAATGCACTTACATTAAATGCAACTATTTTATCAAACCGTTCTGGTAAAATAGTTACTTCCAGGTCTTTTTTTATGAATGTTGTTTTGCAGTTTTCTATATGTATTTTATTCCTTTCAACCGCTTTGCTGATCATTGCTTCCGATTTGTCAACCATCACCAGTTTTCCATCTTTCAATAAGCCAGCTACCTGTTCAGCAAGCAGCCCCACCCCTCCGCCTATTTCCAGCAGATGATCCGAAGGCTGTATGTCCATTGTTTTAACAGCCCAGGCAAGCCGTTCAGGCAATTCATTTTTTTTCATACCATGATGAACAGGTTTAGGTTAACCCAACACCTTTTGCACTTCCAGGTCTTTATTCAGCACAGTCATTTTTGCATCATACCCCTTCTGTATCTTCCCAAGCTGGCTTTCCATCTTCATCACTTTTGCGGGATAAAGCGAACACATACGCAATGCTTCGCCCAACTCCACACCAGCAAAGGAGGTTAACCGCTGCACCGCCTTACTCATTGTCAGTGCAGAACCGCTCAGTATACCACTCGCTTCATATTTATCACCGGCAAATTGATGAGGATAAGCTCCTTTATCCGTTTCCGTTACAGCATCGGTAATTACAAACAGGCGGTCTTTCATTACCTGCTTGGCTATCCGTACAGCTGCATAGTCCACATGATGGCCATCGGGAATGATACTTGCCATTACAGCATCATCATCCATTGCAGCGCCAACTAATCCCGGTGCGCGATGCTGCAACGGACTCATGGCATTGTATAAGTGTGTAACAGTGGTGGCTCCATTGGAAAATCCCTGTTTCGCTTCCGTATAAGTAGCATTGCTATGCCCTGCGGAAATGATAATTCCCTGGTTGGCGATATAGCTCATCAGCGATGGTCCACATACTTCCGGTGCAAGTGTGATGATCCTGATCACACCTTTTCCATATTCCAGCAACGCCTTCACTTCTTCTGCTGATGGTGTATGGATCAACGATTCTATATGTGCCCCCCTTCTTACCGGGTTGATCCAGGGGCCCTCAAGATGCAGGCCCAAAACGCCCTGACCTCCCATTTTCCAGTATTCCCTCACCGCATCTATGCATCGATGAAATACTTCGTATGTATTGGTTGCTACAGTCGGCATGCACCAGGCAGCGCCGCCGCTGCGGCAATATTCATTCAGTTTAGACAGTGAATCCACTTCAGGATAAACAGACAGCAGCTTTCCATAAGCTCCATAGATCTGCAGGTCAATAAAAGCAGGGACCAGCACTGCATTTTCAAACCTTTCTACCGGCAATGAACCTGGGATCTCATTCGCTTTAACCAGTTCTGTGATCTTTCCATCCACGGTTATCACGCCGTATCCTTTCAGCCATTCTTCGCCGGTAAAAATTTCATCAGCGATATATACTTTCTGTTGAAGCATTCTTCTGTTTGTAGATTGATTGAATTGAGGCTATTCTTATAATTTCCAGAACCGTCCAAAAAGGCCCAGGTATTTTTCCTTTATGACTGGCACGGCCATTTTATTATTACCAGTTGTGGTAACGGCGGTAAAAGAAGTAACTGAAAATATAGAATAGGCTACGCCATTGGTATACTCTATCACAGGAGGGTTTTCCCTTGTGTGCTCCTTTGTATAAAATTCTTTAAAGGCGTCTGGCCCTGGTTTGGTGAGCGCACCGATCAATACAATGGCTATAATAAAGAGAAAGACAAGAGTGCGGAACTTCATACCGGTTTTTGGGTTAAAGATAATCAGAATCGATGAGCGTTGACTGATTGACCGCTTTCATTCAAAGCCTCACTCTATCCCGTTACAAACCTGTACCCGATCCCTTTTATCGTCAATATTTCCAATGAAGGGTCTTCCTTCAAATACCCGCGCAGTTTGGTAATATACACATCCAGGTTGCGGCTGTTGAAAAAAGAATCATTTCCCCAAAGCAGGTTCAGTATATCACGGCGGTCGATGATCTTGTCTCGGCTCTGATACAGTAGTTTCAGCAATTCCGCTTCGCGGTAAGAAAGTTTTTTCTCCTCGCTGCCGTTTTGCAGTAACTGACGGTTCAGCTGGAAACTGTATTTGCCCAATGTGATCGTATCCCCGGTGATCTTTTCGGGCTCAGCATTTTTATTGCGTAGTGCATTCTGTATCCGCACAATCAGCTCTTCCATACTGAATGGCTTGCGGATATAATCATTACCGCCCAGGGAAAAACCCTTTACCACATCTTCGGTTTGGGTTTTGGCGGTTAAAAAGATAATGGGTATATCTTCATTGATCTCCCTTATTTCATCTGCGATGGTAAATCCGTCTTTATTGGGGAGCATCACGTCGAGCACACAGATATCCGGGTTGGCTTTCTGAAAAGCTGCGGTGGCTTTTGCCCCATCGCTTTCCATGATCACTTCAAAACCGCGGCTCTCGAGACTTTCTTTTACTATTTTTCCAAGGAATACTTCGTCTTCTACGTAAAAAACTTTTGTTGCACTCATGTACTTTGTTTTGGCAGTATAATGGTAAAGGTACTGCCCAAACCCTCACGACTCTCTACTTTAATTGTGCCATTGTGCCGGCGCACCACCTGGGCCACATAACTCAGCCCCAGGCCATGGCCTTTTGCATTGTGGGTATCGCCTGCCGGCACCCGGAAGAATTTTTCAAACACCTTGTCCTTGTATTGCGTAGGAATGCCGATACCATTGTCGGCCACCTGTAACTCCACCTGCTCTCCCAACTGTTTCAGGCTCACCTGGATAACAGGATTATCTTTACTGTATTTCAATGCATTATCCAATAAGTTGAACACCACACTCAGCAGGTGCAGGCGGTCACCTTTAATCGTGGTATCCCCCTCGAGGCTGATCGATATCCGGGCATGATACTTCTCCAGTTGCAGGCGCAGGGAAGCCACCACTTCATCCACCACATCCTTTAAATTGAACAGTTCATATTTGATCTCCATTTCCTTTTTCTCAAACATGGACAGTTTCAGCACCTTATCGACCAGCAAGCCCAGCCGCTGTAATTCATTTTGCGAAATATCAAGGTATTCTCTTGTACGCTCGGGATTTTGAATTGCATTGAAATTCTTTAAGGCCTCAATGGCTACGCCAACTGTTGCAATAGGCGTTTTCAGTTCATGAGTGATATTGCTGATCAGATCATTCTTCATCTGAGCCAGACGGTGCTGCCGGAGCAGGTTACGGTAAAGCGCTACGAAGGAAGCAATAGTAATACCAACCAGCAATAAGGAAAACAGGATCGGCATTTTCAGCTTACCCAAAATAAATCCTACTTCATTACCCAGTGAAAGCCGGTAAGTCATAGGGTTGGAAAAACCGACCGTTACCTCATTCACTGCTGCAGAGTCTTGTGCTGCTTTATCTACTTTGCTTACAGCAAAACCAAGGTTGATCTTTTCATTCTTCAACCTGGTAGTATAAGCATCCGTAACTTCTTTTACCGTTACAGAATCTTTCAATGATAAAGAATCTACATTATACAAAAACCGGATCACCGCATCGCGGGTTGTATCTCTGGGGGTAACACGAAAGAATGGAGCTGACCTGACCGTAACATGATCCAACCTGTCATCTGCAGCAACGCTCTCTGCGCGGACAAGTGAATCGGTCTTTTTTTGTCCATAACGTATGGTCACCTTAGGAATCTTTGAAATCGCAGCTCTTTCGATTTCCATTTCCCTGATCTCTTCAGGGTCAAGAGAATCTACTTCGTTAAGCGCCATCCTTACCATTCCTTTTACAGGGATCCTTTTAAACATCGCCTGCAATGAATCGGCTACTTTATAAAGAGAGTCCTTCAGTCCCGCCAACACAACTTTTCCATACTCATGATTGATACTATCCGGCAAATCGATTCCCCTGATCCTTTCCTGCAGCAGGTTTACCATGGTGATCACCGGTTCTTTGCGGGCAGCAATAGCTCCCTGTGCCTGTACAGGTTGGTCGCTCCTGTCATTTCTATCCTTTCTTTTAAAATGCATACTCATAGGAGGAGGCATGAGCATGGTAGAGTCGAACCGTACGTTTGTCGCTTCCAGTTTCAGTTTGGACGCCTGCAGGCGCAGGATCGTTTGCCTGAAAGCAGCATTGGTCTTGATCTCCAGGTTCTGTTTTTCCCGGTTATAATTATCCCGCAGCCAGTATGCCTGGAAACCTGCAATCCCTACAATGGTCAATAGCATAAAAAAGAGCAGAAGCTTTAGTTGCCCTGAGCTCTTTGGTTTTGCCTGACTGACTGATGAGTGTTTCATTTTTTTTCGATTCGATACCAAATGTAACCAATACTTCCAGCCCGAAAAGGCTGTATTAACCTTTATTAACCTTATTGCAAGGTGGGTTAACCTCCTCCCGGAAGGCCTCGCAGTAGATTTGAAACCTATTAAAAAACTATCATAATGAAGAGAATTGTACTTCCCTGCCTGAGCCTTTTATTGACAGGCGGTCTTTTCGCCCAGCAAAAAGAAGGCAAAGTAACTTATGAACGTTCCGTTCAGATGCAGATCACCATGGCTGCCCGCGGTGGCGAGCCACAAACCATTTCGCAAACACGGACCAACAAGTTTGAACTGAATTTTGCCAACAATCAAATGAGTTGGAAACAACTGGAAGATGATATCCAGGCAGACGAAAGCCAAACAGGAGGTATAATGATCCGCAATTTGGGAAGCGGCCAGGACGATATCACTTTCTGTGATTTCTCCCAGTCAAAAAAAGTGGAGCAACGTGACTTTATGGATAAACGTTTCCTGATCTCCGACAGCATTCAAAAAGGCAACTGGAAACTTGCCGATGAAACAAAAACCATCCTCAACCACCTTTGCCGTAAAGCCACCACCCAACGCATTGGGAAAAGAATGAGCATGGGTATGCAAAATGGAAAAATGGAGCGCAAGGAAGTAGACGATACCACCACTACGATTGCATGGTTCACTACAGATATCCCTGTGCCTGCCGGCCCCGAAGTGCAGGGACAATTACCCGGTCTTATCCTGGAACTCGAAACCAATGGCGGAAGAACCATTTATAAAGCGTTGGACATACAAGCCAAACCAGATATGGCTGCCATTAAAGAACCAACAAAAGGAAAAAAAGTAACCCGCGCTGAATTCACCGATGAAACAAAAAAGCTGATGGATCAAATGCAGCAAAATGGGGGAATGCGGTTTAGGATGAACTAAAAATAATGATGGCCGATGGCCGGGAAGTCACAAGATGGTGACTTCCCGGCCATCAGCCATTTAACTGATATTTATTTCTATAGCTTTGCAGGATATTTTATTCTGATGAACAATGTCCTGATCATCGACGATGAAGAAAAGCTCCGCAGCTTACTCTCCCGGATCATCCGCCTCGAAGGTTTTGAGATACTGGAAGCCGATTCCGGCAAAGCCGCTTTAAAAAAACTACAGCAAAAGGATATTGATGTGATCCTTTGCGATGTAAAACTCCCCGACAGCAATGGTATAGAGCTGGTAAAAACGATCAAAGAGAATTATCCACTGGTTGAGATCATTTTGCTGACAGCCTATGGAGATATTGCCGACGGTGTGCAGGCAATGAAAAATGGCGCGTTTGACTATATCGTAAAAGGCGATGATAACGACCGCATTATTCCACTGCTGCACCGGGCAGTAGAAAAAGTCGCTCTCGTAAAACGGGTACAACAACTCGAAAACCGGACCGGTAAAAAATATTCATTCGAAAGCATCACCGGCCGTTCCAAACCAATTCAGGCGGCTGTTGAACTGGCGCAAAAAGTAGCGGTTACCCAAACACCCGTCTTATTGCTGGGTGAAACGGGCACTGGCAAAGAAGTTTTTGCCCAGGCCATTCACCAGGCAAGCAGCCGTCATAAACAATCCTTTGTAGCCATCAACTGCTCTGCTTTCAGCAAAGATTTACTGGAAAGTGAATTGTTTGGCCATGTTGCAGGTGCTTTCACCGGTGCTATCAAGGATAAGAAAGGCTTATTTGAAGAAGCTCATAAAGGCACGATCTTCCTCGATGAAATTGGCGAAATGGCAATCGATCTCCAGGCAAAACTATTGCGTGTACTGGAATCCGGCGAGTTCATTAAAGTAGGCGAAAGCAAGCCTAACATAGTGGATGTGCGTATTATTGCAGCAACCAACCGTGAACTTACCACAGAAATAAAAAACGGTCATTTCAGGGAAGATCTGTATTACCGGCTCTCCGTTTTCCAGATAAAGCTTCCCTCCCTGAAAGAACGGAGTGGCGATATAGAAGCATTGGCAAAATACTTTGCCTCGCTGTATGCCGTTAAAGCGATTAATAAGAAAAGTATCGCCCTGTCGCCCGATTTTGTGTCGGCATTGCAGCACTATACCTGGCCCGGCAATATCCGCGAATTAAAGAATGTAATAGAAAGAGCAGTTATTCTTAGTAATGGTAATGAACTTACTACAGCCGAGCTTCCGCTTGAGCTACGGGCTTTTTCTTCAGAGCCGTCTTCAGCGCTTTCAGCTTTTTCACTGGCCAGCGCAGAGAAGTTGCATATACAGAAAGTATTGAATTATACGAATGGCAATAAAACAGAAACAGCCCGATTGCTGAATATTGGGTTAACAACGCTGTATAGAAAGATTGAAGAATATAAGATTGGATAGCGGGAAACTAAAAGCTGACGGCAACAGACCCCGTTATAAGCGTATTCGTTTTCACCTGCTCATTTCCCTTTATAAAAACAGCGTCTTTGCTGTTAAGAGTCCTTCCTTCAATTCTCACCAATACATTCTTAGCTGGTGAATAATCCACATTCAATGAATAACCCATAGTTTGAAACCCTTTGGGCGTACCCGTTGCAACGATCACACCATTTTCATCTTTATAATATTCCACCCTGCCTGCCAGCGCCCACTGATCATTGAAAGCATACCGCAGAATACCAACCGGGGAATACCAGGTGTTAGTGCCATTGCCGGTTGCACTCTTTTCTTCTGTACCAATATCAAATCCTGCGGTAATCCCCAATTTGTCTGTAACATTGAATATGCCATAAATATTATGGAAAATGCGCATCAGCCGGGCACTATCTGGCTTATCAGTACCGATAAATGTGCTGTAGTTCAATGTTACGTTTGATGATGGTTTAAACTGTATCTGCGAGCCCCAGCTCATCAATGAATTGCCATCCACTCTTTTTATCCTTTGCCAGCCATTTAATGCCAGCAAACTGAAAAACCATTTTTCATTATTGCTTGTATAACTAAGCTTGGCCCCGCTTTCATAATACGGAGAATTGTCTGCCAGCATGCTTCTCGTAAGTGCCCAGCAATCTTTACTGACAGCACTTTCAAAGCCAATATGTGAACCGAATATACCAGCGTCGAGCCATAGATTTTTGGTCTTGCTTAACTTAACACCGGCATTTGCTTCATAAATATTCTTCAGTACACCCGGCTCTGCAGCATAGTTCGCATTCATATATGTGCCTGCAGCCAGTGCCAGATTAGCTCTTACCCGGTCTGCATTATACGTTCCTTTTATAAATCCAAGGTTCAGGTTAAATTCATTATGACGGTTGTGACTGTATATAAATCCTGGCCGGTTATTATCCATCGGCTTATTGAAATCATAACTGTAATAGGCTTCTACATAACCGGAAACAGTAAAAGCAGGATTATCCTGTGAATTAACAGGGCCTGTAATAAAAATTTGGGCACTGATCAGCATGGCGGTTGCCATTAAAATGGTTCTCATAACAGATGATATATTTAATAGTGAGTGATTGTTATTTAAGTGTGTCCAGCGCTATGTTCAATTTGAGCACATTCACTTTTGAAGGACCAAACAGGCCAAGCATCGGGCCGTCTGTATGTGTTTCTACAAGTGTGTGCAGTTTCCTTTGATCTATATTCCTGACTGAAGCAATACGCGCGATCTGAATTTTAGCTGCTGCAGGTGAAATATCCGGATCAAGGCCGCTGCCCGATGCTGTCACCAGTTCAGATGGAATTTCTTTCTTCTTCACTGCCGGGTTATGCACCAGGAAGCTGTCGATCCTTTCCTGTACCAATTTGAGGTAATCAGGGTTGGAAGGCCCTTTGTTGGAACCTGCAGATCCTGCAGCATTATAATCCACAGCAGAAGGGCGGCCCCAGAAATATTTGTCTTCTGTAAACCGCTGGCCGATTTTTTCATACCCTACCACCTTCCCATTTACGGCTATAGTTTCCCCTTTGCCGCCACCCGGGGCCAGCTTACCTATACCTGCTATCAGTAGAGGAAATACAACAGCGCACAGTACAATCATAACCAGCGTAAGCCTGAGTGAAGGACTTATATATTTTTTCATTTTACTTTTTATTAATTATGATAGAACAAATCTTTGCTTATAAAAAAACTCCCACAATAAGATCAATCAGTTTTATCCCTATAAAAGGAACGATAATTCCACCCAGCCCATAGATCAGCAGATTCCTTCTCAGTAAAGCCGATGCGCCTATTGGCTTATATGCTACACCTTTTAGCGCCAATGGAATTAAAATGGGTATAATGATGGCATTGAAAATAACCGCTGAAAGGATCGCACTTTCAGGGCTGGCCAGATGCATCAGGTTAAGCCCCTGCAATGCGGGAATAGAGGTGATGAACAGTGCCGGTACGATCGCGAAATATTTAGCCACATCATTGGCAATAGAGAAAGTCGTAAGCGTACCGCGTGTCATCAGCAATTGCTTACCGATCTCTACGATCTCGATCAGTTTGGTGGGATCATTATCCAGGTCAACCATATTACCGGCTTCTTTGGCAGCTTGCGTTCCGCTGTTCATTGCCACACCAACGTCTGCCTGTGCGAGTGCCGGAGCATCATTGGTACCATCACCCATCATGGCAACCAGCTTACCACCCTGTTGCTCTTTTTTGATATAATTCATTTTATCCTCTGGCTTGGCTTCAGCGATAAAATCATCCACACCGGCTTTAGTCGCGATATATTTTGCGGTAAGCGGATTATCACCTGTCACCATTACAGTCTTAACCCCCATTTTACGCAGGCGGTCAAACCGTTCCTGTATACCTGGTTTAATAATATCCTGCAGTTCTATCACGCCAACCACTTTGGCATTCTTACTTACCACCAGTGGTGTGCCTCCGTTGGAAGCGATCTCTTTTACCCTGCTGGCAGCTTCTGATGGAATATGATTTCCTGCCTTATCAACAATTTTTTTAATTGCATCAAATGCTCCTTTGCGAATGGATATTCCATCCGGGAGGTCAATACCGCTGCTACGTGTTTCAGCAGTAAAATCAACAAGTCGGCTATTGGTGGGAAGTAGCTGTTGCCCGATCTTATTAATTGAAGCAAGTTCTATAATAGATTTTCCTTCGGGGGTTTGATCAGCAATAGAAGCCAACACGCAGCTGGTTATGAATTCCGTTTTATCCTGTCCGTCTACCGGCCAGAATTGTGTAGCTTTCCTGTTACCGATCGTAATAGTGCCGGTCTTATCCAGCAAAAGCGTATCCAGGTCGCCGGCAGTTTCCACAGCTTTACCGCTCTTGGTTATCACATTTGCCCGAAGTGCGCGGTCCATGCCTGCAATACCAATAGCACTGAGCAAGCCGCCAATGGTGGTAGGAATAAGACAAACAAACAGCGATACAAAAGCTGCAATAGTGATCGGCGTTTGCGCATAATCCGCAAAAGGTTTGAGTGTAACGCAAACGATAACAAATATCAGCGTGAACGCTGCCAGCAAAATGGTCAGCGCTATTTCATTCGGCGTTTTCTGGCGGCTAGCTCCTTCTACCAGGGCAATCATTTTATCGAGGAAACTTTCACCCGGCTCTGTAGTTACTTTCACTTTGATATGATCACTCAACACTTTAGTACCGCCTGTTACGGATGATTTATCGCCACCCGCTTCACGGATCACAGGAGCAGACTCTCCCGTAATAGCCGATTCATCAATAGTGGCCAACCCCTCCACGATCTCTCCATCCATCGGAATGATATCGCCTGCTTCGCAAATGAACAGATCTCCTTTACGCAATTGGGAAGAAGGAACAATCTTGATCTCGTTCACATACATTTCCCCTACTATCAGCACTTTTTTAGCTGGTGTGTCCTCTCTCGTCTTGCGAAGGCTTTCTGCCTGTGCTTTACCTCTTGCTTCAGCAATGGCTTCGGCAAAATTGGCAAACAGTACGGTCAGCAGCAGCACGGCAAAAACGATTGAATTATAAACAAGCGAGCCCTGTGATGTTTCTCCTGCGGCGATCCAGATACAAACTGCCAGCATGATAATTGTGCCCAGGTAAACTGTAAACATTACCGGGTTGCGGAACATGGAGCGTGGACTCAACTTGATAAAAGACTGCTTCAACGCTTGCTTTACCAGCGCCCCTTCAAACAATTTGTTTTTTCTTTTATGCTTTGACATAATTCTTTCTTTTAAATCTTTTAATAAAGGCTCAGGTATTCCGCAATAGGGCCCAGGGCCAGTGCAGGGAAATAAGAAAGCGCATTAATGATAATGATCACGGCCAGTGTCATCGCACCAAACGTGTAGGAGTCAGTACGCAAAGTGCCGGATGATTCAGGGATATATTTCTTTTTCGCCAGTAACCCGATTATCGCAACAGGGCCGATTATCGGCAGGTAGCGCCCAAGTATGAGCACAAAACCTGTGGTCACGTTCCAGAAAATATTGTTATCGCTCAATCCTTCAAACCCGCTACCATTATTGGCATTGGAAGAAGTGAACTCATATAGCATTTCTGAAAATCCATGGTAGCCGGGGTTGTTCAGCCACGCAGAAGGCTTCACCGACCAGGCAATTTCCGGGTGATGCGCTACCATATACGCTGCAAAAGCCGTAAATCCTTTGATCAGGAACGCAGAAAGCAGGGTTACCAGTGCAGCGATCTTTACTTCGCGCGCTTCCACTTTATGACCCATGAATTCCGGTGTTCGCCCAACCATCAAGCCTGAAATGAAGACGGCAATAATGATAAAGATGAAATAGTTGAGCAAACCCACTCCAATGCCTCCATACAGGGCATTGATCATCATATCCAGGATTACTACGCCCCCAGACAAAGGCGTAAGACTATCGTGCATGCCATTTACAGAACCATTGGAAGTGGAAGTTGTAATTACACTCCATAATGCTGTAGCGGCAGAGCCGGTCCTGATCTCCTTTCCTTCCATGCTGCCGATTGATTGGGTGATACCCATTTTATCAATGGCGGGGTTTCCCCTTGTTTCATAATAAATATTGATGCAGCAAAACAGGACAAACAGCACACTCATTACTGCGAATATGACCGTTGAAAGTTTTCTCCGATTGATATAAAAGCCCAGTGAAAACACCAATGCCATCGGGATCACCAATATGGAAATTGTTTCAACAATATTGCTGAAATAAGTAGGGTTCTCCAATGGATGCGAAGAATTAGCTCCAAACCAACCACCGCCATTGGTACCTAATTGTTTTATAGCGATCATGCCCGCAGCAGGGCCTCTTGACACCTGCACACTATCTCCCTGAAGTGTAGTAATGCTATCCTTGCCATCAAAGCTGGCTGGTGTGCCGCTGAAAACGAGCAACACTGCTACTACAATACATAAAGGCAACAAAACACGCGTAATGGACTTAACAAAATAGTTCCAGAAATTACCCAGGTTCTGGGTCGTTTTTTCTTTCAGTCCGTTAAATAAGGCGATAAGAGCGGCAAGGCCGGTAGCAGCACTCACAAACTGTAAAAAGGTGATCACAAAAAGCTGCGAGAAATAAGTTACCCCGGTTTCACCGGAGTAATGCTGCAGGTTGCAGTTGACCAAAAAGCTGATTGCAGTATTGAAAGCAAGATCCGGGGTTTGACCAGGATTGCCATCAGGATTAAGCGGCAGCTTGTCCTGGAACATCAATACAAAGAATGCATACACAAACCAAAGCAGGTTAATGGTCAGCATTGCTTTCAGGAATTGCTTCCAGTTCATTCCCTCATCCGGATTCACACCCCCTATTTTAAAGATCAGTTTTTCCACCGGCTTCATAAAATCAAGCCAGTTTTTCTGACCGGCAAAAACCTTTGCCATATACCTGCCAAGAGGATATGCCAGCAGAAGTGTGAGTAAGACGATCAGTATTGTGCCTGTTATTTCTGTGTTCATGGTAAGAATGATTTATCGTTTTAAAATTTTTCCGGCTTGATCAATACATAGATGAGGTAGATAAATACCAGGACTGAAATACCGAATAGCAGGTTCATCATATTGTTATTATTAAATGGTTTATTGATCAGATCTTTTCAAAGAACCCGATCGACTTAAAGAATAAATAGAAGCAGAGTGCTGCGGCCAGTAAAAGGAGGATTGTTAGCATACATCTTATTTTATGGTGAATGATCGATTTGCTACAGCGGTTGTGCCAAAACGGGTGCCACCTCCATTTACATAAAGTGTTCGTTCCGCCAAACTCTTTGCTGCTAAAGGGTTTGCGGGGATTTACGGTTGCCGGCCAGTCAATGCCAGCCTTTCCATACCCTTCCATTTTGAAAAGCGGCTTTTTCAAAATGGAAGGGTATGGCGCGTAAGGAATACGCCGTTCTTCTTTATGATCCTATGAAATCGTTGCTGGTAAGGGGTTTCAGAGAAAGTGTTCAAAAAGGATAAATCCGGAACAGGTTTTGGCATGGGATAAACAGTGCGTTTATTATTAAAAATTTCTGGCAGAAATGCCGAAGCAATGTAAATTATGCTGTATACTATCATACCGTTCAACCCAGCAGATCACGAGACCTCAAAAACCATGGAGGCCATTGCATGAGCGAGGAAAAAGAAAATAGTGTTCAACACTTTCTCGATCTCATAAAAAAATCGAGAACAGGGAAATTCAAGATCTATATCGGCATGAGTGCCGGTGTGGGAAAAACCTACCGTATGCTGCAAGAAGCACACGCTTTGCTTCGTAATGGCGTCGATGTTAAGATCGGTTATATCGAAACACATAACCGGAAGGAGACACATGATCAACTGGAAGGTTTACCTGTCATTCCCCGGCGTAGACTGTTTTACCGGGGAAAAGAGCTGGAAGAGCTGGATGTGCAGGCGGTAATTGCCTTAAGGCCGGAAGTAGTGATCATCGATGAACTGGCACACACAAATATCGAAGGCAGCAAAAATGAAAAACGCTGGCAGGATGTAGTAGAAATACTGGAAACGGGCATCAATGTGATCAGCGCTGTCAACATTCAGCATATCGAAAGCCTGAATGAAGAAATAAGAGATATTACCGGAGTGGAAGTAAGCGAACGTGTTCCGGACAGTATATTGCAAATGGCAGATGAGGTCGTAAATATTGACCTCACTGCTGATGAACTGATCGCCCGGTTGAAAGAAGGAAAAATCTATGCAAGGGAAAAAGTGCCGATTGCATTGAATAATTTTTTTCAGAGTGAAAAGATCCTGCAGTTGCGCGAACTTGCACTGAAAGAAGTGGCCAGCCAGGTGGAAAGAAAAGTGGAAACCGAATTGCCGGCCAGGTCGGCACCCAGGCATGAACGCTTCCTGGCTTGCATAAGCAGCAATGATGTAACAGCTAAAACGGTGATCCGGAAAACGGCAAGGCTGGCAAATTACTACCACAGCAAATGGTATTTGCTGTATGTGCAAACCCCGCGCGAAAGCGGGGATAAGATCGGGTTGGCCGCACAAAGGCATCTTATCAATAATTTCAAGCTGGCAACGCAGCTGGGTGCTGAAATTATCCGCGTCACAGACAGCCGTGTAGCCAAAGCCATCGTAGAAGAAGCAGAGAAACGGCAGATCACCACCATTTGTATCGGCAAGCCGCATGTAAGCCTGTTGAGGATAATCGCTGCCACGAATGTGTTTAACCAATTATTAAAAAAATTATCCGTAGCTGATATTGACCTGGTAATTCTTTCATAATGCGTATCAAAACAAAATTATCGCTGGGCGTCGGCCTGCTTTTTTTACTGGTGATCGTGCTTGCAGTGATCGGCGCTACTCATATCAATAAGCTATCACATGATACCAAGAATATCCTGATCGCTAACTACAATACGTTGGATTATTCCCGGCAAATGCTGATCGCATTGGATGAAAACATCAGCAACCCCGCCAATATTCAGAATTTTTCCATCAACCTTAAAAAGCAGCAACAAAACGTAACGGAACCTGGTGAAAAAGAACTGACAGATAAACTGTCTGCTGATTTTGAAAAGCTAAAAAACAATCCGGACGATAGCATGGCCGAACTTGGTTTGCGCCGGGACCTTTCAGGCATTATGCTGCTGAATATGCAGGCTATTCAACGCAAAAGCGGCGTGGCAGAAAATACGGCCGACCAGGCCACATTCTGGATAGCCGTTGCCGGTACGCTTTGTTTTCTGATCGCCCTCACTTTACTGGTCAATCTCCCGGGAAGCATTGCCCACCCTATCAATGAGCTTACTGTTAAGATCAGGGAAATAGAAGAAAAAAAATATAATAAACGTATTTACCTGCAGGGGAGCAGTGAATTTGTAGAACTGGGTGAAGCATTCAATTCCATGGCTTCCAAACTGGAAGAATATGAAGGCAGCAATTTATCTGAATTATTGTTTGAGAAAAGGCGGATCGAAACGATCATTAATAACATGCACGACCCCGTGATCGGGCTTGATCAAAACAGTAAGATCATTTTTGCCAATGAAGAAGCGGTTAAGATCACCGGTTTGAAAACCGGTGACCTGGTAGGAAAAGCTGCGGCAGAAGTAGCTATGAAGAATGATCTGATCAGGTATCTTATCAAGGACATTGACAAACCTGCACAAACGCTTACTGCAAAAAACCAGCCCCTCAAGATCTTTGCTGATAATAAAGAAAGCTATTTTGAGAAGGAAGTGCACCCGATAGAGATCACACCAACCGGCGAAAAAGAAAAAGAATATATCGGCCATGTTATCCTCCTGAAAAATATCACTCCCTTTAAAGAACTGGATTTTGCCAAAACCAATTTTATTGCTACCGTTTCGCACGAATTGAAAACACCGATCTCCTCGATCAAAATGAGTGTACTATTACTGGAAAACGAGCACACCGGCCTCATTAATACCGATCAGAAAAACCTGTTGGAAAGCATTGAAGAGGATGCTAACCGTTTGCTGAAGATCACCAGCGAGCTGCTGAACATGACGCAGGTGGAAACCGGCAATATCCAACTTAATATCAAACCAACTTCTCCAAAAGAGATACTGGATTATGCCGTAGCCATCAATAAAACACAGGCTGATCAGAAAAAAATAAAAGTGGAAACACATTTTCCCGATCCGCTCCCTTTTGTGTTGGCAGACAATGAAAAAACGTCCTGGGTATTAGCTAATCTTATATCGAATGCCATTCGTTATTCACCCGACAGTTCCACTATTTCTTTAACGATAGAAGAAAATAATAGCGGCCTGGCTTTTATTGTAAAGGATCAGGGCCAGGGTATTGATCCGCAATACAAGGATAAAATATTTGACCGCTATTTCCGGGTGCCCGGTTCACAGAAAGGTGGAACAGGCCTGGGATTGGCAATCAGCAAAGAGTTTATTGAAGCCCAAGGCGGGCAAATATCCGTGATGAGCAGCCTTGGAGCCGGGAGCGTGTTCAGGGTATTATTGAATAAAGTAAATACATAACCTCTTTTATCTCCCCATTATTCTTACTCCACCGCCAGGGCCCGCATTATTCAGACCTACTTTACTCAAGCTATAGGTAAAGCTCAGCAAAGCAAACCGCCGTAAAGTGTTCACCCTTGAATCTTCGATATAATTCTGGTTACTTGTTCTGCTAACACCTACGTTCCGGTTCAGGATATCATTTACACTCAACTTCAATTCGCCTCTGTTGAATCGCAAAAATTGTTTGCTCAATGATGCACCCCATAAAGGCACTTTTGCATTGAAACCACTGTTCAGCTGGTTGTTGATCGTGTAACTGAAGTCTGTACTGAAATTAATTCCCTTCGGCAATTGCCAGTTGAATTCTGCTTCATACAGATGAGAAAGATAGTTGGTGTTGAACGCTTTTTGCAAAGAGAATGTTGATTTATTGTAGGTCAAAGAACCACTGACCGACACATTTATCTGATCGGTCCAATCCATATCCAGGCTAATACGGGGGCCAGCAATAAAGGTCTTGATATCATTTCGCAAACCCTGGGTAAATTGTGCGCCACTATTATAGAATAAAGTGGAACCAGCACGTAAAGAACCTTTCAGAAAGCGAACGGGGAAGCCGACACTGATATTTCCTGTCAGGTTATACACCCCGTCTACATTAACCGGGCGGGTTGATTTAACACCATTACTAAACAAAGAATCGCTGTTCACAATTTTATTCTCCGTACGGCTGAGGTTAAAGAAAGCAAACAGCGTTTTATTTCTAAAAGGATTCAAACCATTATAATTGATCTGAAGGTTATGGGTAAATTCCTGTTTCAGGTCAGGATTACCATTTTTGATATTCAACCGATCGGTGATATCAGGCACTGGCTGTAATTGAGAAACAGTGGGCTGATTGGTATACGAACGGTAATTAAGTGTAAGGCTTTTGAACCGGGTGAAGTTGTATTGGAAACGGGCTGTTGGCAATACGTTGGTAAAACTTTTGTTGATCACAGAATCTTTGATGCCGCTGATGATCTTTCCTTCCAGCTCCGATCTTTGTAATGACGCACCTATGGCATAATTGTACTTCTTTTTTTGTGTGCGCAGGCGGATACCACCATTGACATACCCATATGTATTCCTGAAATTATTGGTCAATGAATCATTCAATTCATCATACTTGCCGCTATTTTTGTTGTAATCATACGTCACTTTATCAGAGCTGCTCTTGGTATTGCTTTTACCAACGCTGAACTCCAGCAGCGAGCGGCGGAAAAGGGGCTCTGTATACACAGCCCTGGCGGTGTAACCATTCAGGTCACTATTAGTCTGAATGTGTTGATTAACAGAATCCCTCCGGTACAAAAACCCGGTTTCATTGTAAAAGTTATTGATCGATTCCAGGCTGCCATCACCGTCACTATTGTTAAGGGTATTCTGCAGGCTGAAAGAGAAAGTACGGCCGGCGCGGCGGAATTTCTTCCGGAACAGCAGGTCGTTTCTTAGATTATACGCCGAGCTATTGGTGCCTGATAGCGAGTTTCCCTCATTGCTCGTCCGTCCATCGCTGCCATATTGCCGGTATACTTTTGAAGCCCAATTATTTGCTTTCTGGTAACCGATCGAAGGAGAAATTTTGAGGGAATGAAAGGAGTCGATCACATAATCCAAACTCAGGTTAAGGCGATGGCTATTGTTAATGTTATCTGTAAGGCTGTTCTGATTATAGAAATAAGATGAGTCGCGTAAAATATATTGCCTTTGTATATCGGAAATGGTTTTAGGATTATAATGATTGTAGAAATAATTGCTGGTCAATTCCGCTTTGGTGCCAATGATATTATTATAATTCAATCCTCCCCCCCAGATAGTGCGGATGCCACTGTTATTGCCACCAAGCATGGATGCAGCAGGGTCATCGGCGCCGATTGATATCGCTCCTCCGCCATTCCGCATCATCCGGCTAAGCTCGCCTGAAAAATTCATCATGTCCATAAAAGAAAAACCTTCGGCATTGGTATTATTAGCCATGCCAATGACCGACATCTGGCGTGCTCCTTTAAAAGAGTTGACATTGAACCGGCCTTCAAACCTGTCGTCTGTGCCACCGGCACCCATGATCTTTCCAAATGCTCCTTTCTTTTTATCCTTTTTCAGTTTAAGATTGATTGTTTTCTCACTATTGCCGTCATCAAAACCCGTAAGCTGCGCCTGGTCGCTTTGGCGGTCATATACCTGCACTTTATCAATGGCATCAGCAGGAAGGTTTTTGGTAGCCATTTTCGGGTCATTGCCAAAAAACTCTTTGCCATCTACCAGCACGCGATTCACTTTTTGCCCTTGTGCAGTAACAGTACCGCTTTTATCAACCGTTACCCCGGGTAGTTTTTTCAGCAATTGCTCCACACTGGCATTGGGTTGTGTCTTAAAAGATCCGGCATTGTATTGCACCGTGTCTCCGATCAGGGTTACTGGCGGAGCTTCGCTGGTTACTATCACTTCATCGAGCACCTTGGTTTTATCATTCATGATGATCTGGCCAAGGTCAGGACTTTTGTCGGTTTCGGAAATAGTAAAGGACCTATTGGTATTATGATAGGCTACATGGGTGATCAGCAACCGGTATTCGCCGGGAGCCAGGTCTGAAAAGGAGAAACGTCCGGCATTGTCAGACATGCCGAAAGAAACAAGAGAAGAATCTTTCTTCTGTAATACGGTTATGGTAGCATCAGGAACAGGGCGTTTTCCCAATGTATCATACGCAATCCCTTTAACAGTACCATTTTTTTGAGCCAGAAGAGTAAGGTGGGGTAAACTAAGAAACAGGATGAAGCAAAGCTTTCGCATAGCCGGTGGTTTTGATTTCGGCTACGAAAATATTCTTAGGGAAAGGTAAAGGGAGTTAAACAGCCTTGGATTAATGTTAATGAAGGTTAATAGAATATACGCGGGCAGATCATTTTTCTATTTCTTCGATAATTGCCCTGGCTTCTGCAATCGCTTTATCATAGCTATCCAGGTTCACTCCAAAATTATGGACGCCCAGGTTCAGAAGCGACTTTAGTTTTAAGGATGAAATAAAATTGACCAGGGGCTGTTTTTCATCTTTTTCTACCAGCAGGTCCAGCATTTTTTGTTGAATTGAATTCACATAATTTTCCCCATAAGCAATATTGGGAAGGGTTTGCTGATAGAATATCAGTATTTTTTCTTTTAGAACACTGTTTTCAATAGTCTCTATTTTTCCGCTTGATTTAAATCCTTCATACCGCCCGATATTCGGTTGGGTTACACGCAGGTCGAAGTAGAGATGTTCACCTATTTCTTTATCCTTAGCAGGATCTGTTCGGGGGGAAGAAGAGCTTTCAGGTATGGATTGCAGGAACCTGAAATTTGAATCAAGCCCTACGATCACATTTCTGTTGGCTTCCATGAGTTGGATATCCTTGCTCAGATCCTCTTTCAATCCCTTCAGAAATGCTTTTGCTTCTTTTTGTTCGTGCCGGTGTTCAGACCAGCCATGCAGCCAGATAGAAAGCGTAACAGCAAAAACAATGATCGCGATCTCCAGCAGAATTTCCCTGATCTTTTCGCCTAAAGAATGTTTGCTTTTGGCGGCTTTAAAGATCTTTTTGGTGTGTTTGGTAACTTCTTCTTGCATGAAATATTCTTTATAAAGAAAAATACTATTTTTTCTTTATCCGCCTTCAAAGACTTAGTGTATCGGTTCCGGCCGGTACACTGTATCAAAAGCGAACGACTGGGAGGCAAAACCACTTACAATTAAGTGATAAACACACACTTATATTGTGGCATGCTTTTGCCAGACCATAGATCGATCACCATACCACTTTGTTATGCTTAAACACTTCTTCCGTATCAGTTTCCGCAATCTCGCAAAGAACCGCGTGTACAGTGTCATCAATATTGCTGGGCTTACAGCGGGGCTGGCAGGGTTTGTTCTCGTTCTTCTCTATCTCAATAATGAACTCAGTTATGATAAATGGAGCCCGGAATTAGAAAAAGTATACCGGGTAAGCCAGCGCACGGATGACGAGATAATGGAGCAGACGGCTTCTCCGCTAGCCGGTTTTTTAGCGGCAAAATCTTCTGAAGTGATCGCAGCCACGCGTATACAACCTTATGATAATTTTGAAACTTCTCTTAGCGCCGGTGATACAAAGATCTACTCCAAAGGCGGCGTGGAAGCAGACTCCCTTTTCCTGGATGTATTTCCTTATAAAATAATAGCAGGCGACAGGCTGAATCCACTGGATAAGCCCAACGCCATCATTATTACATCTTCATTGAGCCAGCGTCTTTTTGGAAAAGCTGATCCCATTGGCAAAACCATCCGCTTATTCAATGCTGTGGACAATGAAGTAACAGCAGTGATAGAAGAACCTTCCACTCCTACTCATTTCAGTTTTCAATTTGCATGGCGCAGTTCGTATGAGAGGAAAAATAATTTCTGGGGAAACCGGTCGTATCAAACATATGTGAAAACAGCCAATGTGCTGCCTGTAGCCAAACTTGATGAACTGATCAATCCGCTTTTCTATGAAGAGCAGATCAAAAAGGATAATCAATCATACGCTGCTTTCCGTGCAGCCGGTCACCAGGCGGGATTGTTTACGGATGCTGTAGGACAGATACATAATTTTCCACGTCATGGAGCCAGCAATTTTACTACAGTAGCCACACTGGTGGTGTTAGCATTCTTGCTGTTGATCGCAGGCGCGATCAATTTCAGCAACCTGTCTATCGCTGCTTCCATCCGCCGGTCAAAAGAAGTAGGCATACGGAAAACCTTAGGCTCAAGCCGCTGGCAATTGATCAGGCAGTTTTTAGGTGAAACAGCTTTGCAGTGTTTGATCAGTTTTGCGCTGGCATTACTGCTGGTGCAGTTGACCCTGCCTTATTTTGCCCGTAGTTTCGGTATACAGCTCTCGTTTTGGGGCGCCAGCAATATTGGCTATATTTTTCTCCAATTATTGATCTGCCTGGTAGTGGTAGTGCTTTTATCCGGCCTTTATCCGGCCGTGATACTTTCACTCATTAATACCAATAAAGTGTTGAAAGGAGCATATTCCGGCGGTACTAAAGGAAGGGGGTTCCGTAATGCATTGATCGTTGCACAGTTTGTAGTGGCTGCCTTTTTTGTATTTGGCACTTTGGTGATCACCCGCCAGATCCATTTTATGGAAACACGTGATAAAGGTTTCTCCGGCGAGCAGGTGATGCGTATAGAAGCTACGCAGAATACCAGGGAAAAAAATTTCAATACAACAAGAGAACTGTTGTTGAAAGCGCCGGGAGTGCTGCAGGTAGCTAAAACAACAACTGTTCCCGGAGACGAATATATTGATACTTCTACCTACACATTCAAATATGCAAGCGCCGAACATCGTATGGCTTCTGTGAAAGTGAGTACGGAGTATTTTACTACAATGGGTATTAAATTGGTAAGAGGCCGGCTGTTTGATGAGCGTCAGGCTGACCAGAACACCCGCAGCGCGATCCTGAATGAAACAGCCGCCCGAAAAATGGGAACTGATATTATCGGTAAGACCATTTATTTCGACGGTTGTGATACTGTTCCAGTGCAGGTAATCGGGGTGGTACGTGATTTCAATGTGCAGGGCTTTGAAAGCGCTGTGCAGCCAGTGGCTTATACTATCGAAAATAAAGCCTGTATGTATCAGTCTGGCGGAGCTTTACTGGTAAAGATCAACAGTAATAAAACTGCCGGTACTGTAGCAGCGATCACGGAAGCCTGGAAAAAAGTAGAGTCCGATCTGCCGATCCGTTATACATTCCTGGACGATAATTTCCAGCGGCTATTTGCCGCACATATCCGCCTGCAGCAGATCATCAGTGTATTCGCGATCACAGCCATTATCATATCTGTGATGGGATTGTTTGCTATGACGGCATATCTCACAGGTCAGCGAAGAAAAGAGATCGGGGTTCGTAAAGTACTTGGAGCCAGTGTAGCAGATATTGCTTCTTTATTGAGCAGGGATTTTGTGAAACTGGTGTTGATTGCTGTAGTGATCGCTGTGCCATTAGGTTATTGGGCCACCAAGCAATGGTTGCAGACTTTTGCATACAGGATCTCGTTGGGCTGGCAGTTGTTTGCGTTATCGGCTTTACTGGTGCTGGTAATTGCAGTGATTACAGTGAGTTTGCAAACGGTAAAAGCCGCAAGGGCTAATCCGGTGAACAGCTTACGAAATGAATAAGGCAATTTCTCATGTGAATAGTTCAAACAAAGGGCCCCTTTTGGGGCCTTTTCCATTGGGAATGGTTAATCACCATTTCATCCGGGAAAGAATGTAATTAGCTCTTTCCAATTTTTCGGGAAATAGAACTTTTCCGGAATACTTGTTCAGAGATTTGTCTACTATGTATCTTATAGTAAATTCAGGAACACCTTTCCATTTTACCTTTACTTTTTTTATTTTTTTCATAATTATAAAAATTAAAGATTCGTTTTCTGTTTGATAAGGAACCCATCATAATTTTTTCCTTTGACAAATAATTCATGGGAAAATAATCCGCCTATCAGCGTAAGGCCATAGATCACAAAGTTATTTTCAAGCTCTTTTAAATTGATTCCTAAAGCCATTTGATAAAGCCGATTTCGACTTGCAGTACTTCCCGAAAAAAGGATAACTGAATGAGGATATCGATTAGTAAACTAATTCAAAATGACAAACAGGATTGCTTCAATGAATTATTCTACGGCAAAACTGCATTAATCATTTAAACCCGCCTGGTGTTTTTCCCCTTTTCTATTATGGATTTTAGCGGCTTCGGTTTGTTATTTAAACAGAATATCTGCTTTTTCACCCGAATGAATTGCTTTTGATCATTGCCCCAACTGCTCCAGCATCCTCGCCGTCTCTTTCTCCAAATCCAATATCACCACTTTCAAATTAGACCCCACTCTTGTTGTTTGCTTCTTCACCGGCAAATCACCAATTGTGGTCAGCGCATCCGTATACCACTTACTCCAGGTTTCCAGGATATGCTTTTCCTTCGCCAGGTCCTTTCCCTCTTTCACCGCTTGCTGGCTAAGTGCAAACTCTGCCTGCATTCTCTTATCCGCTTCCGCTTTCACGGTTTTTACGATCGCCAACGCCGTATTCTCATCAGCATTCACCAACGTCATCCCGGCTGTAAGCGCACTCACACCCACATTCTTCATGGTTTGAGCAGATACTTTATCCAACCTGTCATTATCCGTATGATAAAACACATCCGTAAAATGCCACATCAACAATCCCGGTATCTTATTGCGGAGAAAAGGTGTGTGATCACTACCACCTTCAAAAGGATTGGCATTTACTATCCAATTAGCAAATTTTCCCTGCTGCCGGCAAATACTTAGAATAAAATCATTGTAATAATGCGGGAAAAGATCCTTTTCCTTCACATCTCCGGCTCCCCATTCTGTGTGCTTGTCTTCACCGCGTGTCCAGATAGCAGAAGGATCCGGCATTTTTTCGATCAGGAAGCTGCCACCGGTTTTTTTAGTGTCTTCACCCACCATATCCAAACTCATTCCCCATAAAATACCCTTCGCTCTGATACTATCGTCCGCAATATAGCGCTGCGTGGCACTGATCTCTGTGCCCCACAAAAAAGTAACGGTCCGCTGCGGAACAAATTTTTTTGATTTAACCAGACCCGCAAACAACCTCGCCATTTCAGCCAGTGTCCCTACTCCGCTTGCATTATCATTTGCTCCCGGCTCCTGCACATGCGCACTGTACACAAATCGCTCATCCGGCTTTACGGTTCCTTTTACATTCGCTACAACAGTAAGCTCTTCGGAAGGATAAGATTTGGTTTCAATATTCACTTTCACCACCGTTTTTCCTTTAAGACAGGCAGCTTTCAATTTTTCTTTAGCCGCATAGGATAAAAGAAGAGCCCAGGCATCGCCTGCAGGCCGCATCTGGCCAAACTGGATAGATGTTTGATATTTCTCCGGCTGCGTATACTTTGGCATGGAATAACCCATCACGCCAATTGCACCGGCTTTCACCGCCTGGCTCAACATACTATTAACAGGCGCTTCGCTGAAAAGGATTTTTCCTTTCAGGTCCATCGCTGCAATTTCAGCCGGCACCATCTTGCTCACATACACCAGTTCTGCTGTTACGCCTCCCGCTGTTGTGGAAGGGCAATTGATAGGGATCATATTCCGGTTTGTTTTGAACTCGATCACCGGAGCATTTTCGCCCTCAATAAACACAGAAGCATTCACCGGCTCCCAGGCATTTTGCTTCAATGGCCTTTTTTCCAGCCGGTAAGTCATCGGCGCTTCCTGCTCATTTTCTTTCTGCAAAACGAATCCCGCACCTTGCAATATCTTTTCAACATAATAAATGCTTTCGTCAAAACCTTTATTTCCCGGTAATCGCCAGCGCTGCTCCACATAACCGGTCGTGTTCAATGCATTTTTTTCATTGAAACCCGTGCGGGTCAATTTGAAATAATTCTCCGTTGTGTTTTGGGCAAAACTGTTAATGACTGTCAGGCCAATCAAAGAAAGAGTGAGTGAAAACTTCATGGTTGATTTTTTATATGACTTGATCTTGCGGTAAAGTAAATTATTTTAATCAAAATCCATCCCAGTAATGGATTAGCGGCATATCTCAGTCATGGACGCAGACAGGAGCAATATTGAAAATTAAGTTCCCTGGAACCGGGTCCGTCACCCTGCAAAAACTCACTATTTACGAAGCTATTCGCTCATTAAACAGAATGGCGTTTTTTTGTGTGTATATTTAGGAACATTCTTTGATCATTTACAGAAAAATCCTTCTATGCAATACAATCTTAAACACCTTGCCGCATGCTCCATTTTCCTTTTACTGCTTAGTGCTTGCGCCAACAATGATTCCACAAAACCAGCTCCCGTCAATGACGCCGGATTGACCCTGCCTGATGGCTTCGGCGCCCAGGTCGTTGCCGATAGTGTGGGCACTGCCAGGCATCTTGTCGTGAACGATCATGGTGATATATTCGTAAAACTGAATGATGTAAAAGACGGTAAAGGCATTCTTATGTTATCTCCTGATAAAAACGGCGATGGCAAAGCTCAAATCGCCTCCGGTTTTGGTGATTATGGAGGTACCGGCATTACTATCAAGAATGGCTACCTTTATGCTTCTTCCAATACCTCTGTTTTCCGGTATAAGCTGAACCAGGACCAGCAGGTAATAGATCCTCAGCATCCCGATACACTTATCTACGGATTAATTGACCGCAACCAGCACAATTCCAAATCCATCGCCTTCGATGATGCCGGCCATATCTATGTTAATATCGGTGCCTATTCCAATATATGCCAGGTAAAAGACCGCATTAAAGGCTCTCCCGGCATGATGCCCTGCCCTGTACTGGATTCTGCGGGTGGTATCTGGCGGTTTAGTGCCGATTCCCTCCATCAAACATATGGCAATGGTATCCGCTATGCCACTGGATTACGCAATGTGGTGGGGCTCGACTGGAATAAAGAAGGTAATGCTCTTTTTGTAATGCAGCATGGCCGTGATAACCTCCATGATTTTTTCCCGGACCTGTATGATCAGAAAACAGGCGTGGAATTACCTGCAGAAGCGATGTATAAACTGCATGAAGGGGCAGACTGTGGCTGGCCTTATATTTATTATGACCAGATCCAAAAGAAGAAAATCGTTTCACCAGAATATGGTGGTGATGGCAAAAAAGAAGGTGGAGAAAAAGCAGAAACACCTGTAGTTGCATTTCCCGGACACCTGGCGCCAAACGCATTATTGTTTTATACCGGCAACCAATTCCCGGAAAAATATAAGAATGGGGCATTTGTTGCATTCCATGGATCATGGAACAGAGCGCCACACCAGGCTGGCTTCTATGTAGCATTTGTTCCCTTTAAAAATGGAATGCCCAGTGGCGATTGGGAAATATTTGCCAATGGATTTGCAGGAACAGACGACCCGAAATCACCAGGCAACGCAAAACACCGGCCTTGCGGATTGGCTCAGGGACCAGACGGATCTTTATATGTTTCGGATGATGCACATGGAACTATTTTCCGCATCACTTATGCTAAAAAATAAACGAAGGGGCTTCCATCAGGATGACTTGTCCGGAAAATGAATATTCTTTTCTGCAAACTGGCACATTCCATCAAGCAGCTCACTCAGACTGTGGCCTGTAGATGTGAGGGTATATTCCACGCGTGATGGTACTTCAGGCGTGTGTCCATTACGGTTGATAAGCTTATGTTGCTCCAGCAGCTTAAGCCGGTCAGCCAGTATATTATCACTGATATACCGGAGGTCTTCTTTCAAACTGGAAAAACGGTTGTTGCCTTCTTCAATACTGAATAGCACTTCAGTGATCCATCGTTTGCTGAGCAGGTAAATGAGTTCATTCAGCGCGCATTTCTCTTCCAGGTATGCCTGGTTTAGAAAATT
This sequence comes from Sphingobacteriales bacterium 44-61, assembly GCA_001898405.1. Lineage (GTDB taxonomy): Bacteria > Bacteroidota > Bacteroidia > Chitinophagales > Chitinophagaceae > Terrimonas_A. The sequence continues at coordinate 182,601 of MKTW01000009.1, read as the reverse complement.
GGTCGAACTTGTTTTCCTCATGGCCTTAATATTTTATACGTAGTAAAGAAATTTTGAGAAACTATGGCAAATTTGTTCCGGCAATTAGGTAGCGGCTTTGCCGGCGGATGAAGGCTATCTGGTAGAACGCTAAGTTAATATTTACATTTTAAATAAATCAGAATATGGAATACAGGAAACTGGGAAACACATCGCTTACACCTTCTGTGATCACTTTCGGCGCCTGGGCTGCCGGCGGATGGATGTGGGGCGGAGCAGAAAGGAAAGATGCTATCGACGCTATCAGGGCCTCTTACGATCTTGGCGTGAATGCTATCGACACAGCACCAATTTACGGGCAGGGCACCAGTGAAGAAATCGTTGGTGAAGCCGTCAAGGCACTGCCAAGAGACAAAGTATATATTCTTACCAAATTCGGTATGCGCTGGGATCTCAACAAAGGAGAATTTGGCTTTCACAGCAATGATAACAATGGAAAACCTATTGACATTTATAAATACGCCGGGAAAGAAAGTATTATCCTTGAATGTGAAAACAGCCTGCGCCGTTTGCAAACTGACTACGTCGATCTCTACCAGATCCATTGGCCAGACAGTACGACCCCTATTCAGGAAACAATGGAGGCTGTAGCGCAATTGATCAAACAAGGGAAAGTGAGATATGCCGGCGTTTGCAATTACAAAGCAGAACAATTGGCAGAGGCTGGTAAGTACATTTCACTTGCTTCCGATCAGGTGCCCTACAGTATGGTAAAACGCGATATTGAAAAAACCGTTGTTCCTTACTGCATTGAACATAATTTATCCATCCTCGCTTACAGTCCGATGGAGCGTGGCCTCCTCACAGGTAAACTAAAACCCGGTCATGCTTTCAGCGAAGGAGATCACCGTGCCGGCTTACATTATTTCAAAGATGAAAACCTTCAGCGCACCAATGCCTTTCTCGATCGCATCAAACCGATCGCTGATTCAAAAGGGCTTACAGTCGGCCAGCTTGTGCTGTTGTGGACATTAGCGCAGCCGGGTATTACTATCGCTTTGGCAGGTGCCAGGAATAAAGAGCAGGCAGAACAGAATGCAAAAGCCACTCAGGCTGCTTTATCTGCAAATGAAGTGGCTGTTATTACAGAAGAGCTGAGTAAACTGCAATTGGTTAAATAAATACGCCGGAAGAAAATAAAAAGGCGCTGCTAAGCATTGAACTTTCGCTCTCAGGCGAATAAAGTGCTTAACAGCGTCTTTTTATCTTTCAAAACTGAACAATCCTGTATCAAAACCGCACACTTTTCCCGGGATTTCTTTCTTTAATAAATTGACACCCAAAATATTCCCACTCTGGCACTTTCTTCGTTAGCTTTTTTCACACCTGAAGCTTATCATCATGCTTAGAAATTATTTCAAGATCGCCTGGCGAAACCTCTGGAAGAATAAAACTTTTTCCCTGATCAATATCCTCGGTCTTTCACTGAGTATTGCCTGTGCGCTGCTGATCATTTTCCATGTGAAGGAGGAGCTGGGCTATGATAAAGGGTTTTCAAAAGCCGACCGTATCTACCGTGTAACAGAAGAGGGCCTCGGCAATGATCCCCGTCATTGGGCGGCAGCTGGTTTTCCCTTGGGCACCGCTTTGCAACAAAGCTTACCTGAAGTGGAAAGCATTGCCCGCTTCCATCGCCCTTACCCCTATCAATTGCTCAGTTATACCACACCAGACGGCAATGCTAAAAGATTTCAGGAAAAAGGCGGCCTGTTTGCCGATTCCAGTGCGATCCGGATGTTTGATTTTCAATTTGCCAAAGGCGATCCTGCAACAGCCCTTTCGCAAACAGACGCGATTGTGCTGACAGAGAAAATGGCCCATAAATATTTTGGCGATGAAAATCCTCTCGGCAAAACCATCCAGGATGAAAGAACTAAACTGCCGCTGAAAGTAACCGGCGTTATCAAAGCATTTTCCTTTAATACACATTTACAGTTTGACTACCTGCTTTCCATGAGCACTGTTTATAAATACACCGACATGGGACAAATGGAAATCCGTACCTGGAGCGGGTTTTATACTTATGTTTTACTGCGCAACCCTCAGTCGCACAAACAGGTTGAATCTAAGTTGCCTGCTTTTACGGCTAAATTCTATGAGCAACCGGGGCAAACAGACCAGCAAACACTCGCATCCCTGCGACTAAACCTTCAACCTATCACAGCTATCCATCTTCATTCCAAGTTGGAAAAAGAATTATATCCCAATAGTGATATAACCTACGTTTATATTTTCTCGATCGCAGCTTTACTGATATTGCTGCTGGCGGCAGTTAACTTCATCAATGTGTCAACCGCTCAGGCGTTTAACCGGATGAAGGAAATAGGTCTCCGGAAAGTGATAGGAGCAACCAAACCACAATTGCTGAAGCAATTCCTGGGCGAATCATTTCTGACCACTTTATTGGCTACCCTGTTAGCCCTCCTCCTGTTCCGGGAAGCTATTCCGTTTTACAACGAACTAACTGATAAAAATTTCCATTTCGGGCAATTATTTACACGCAGTAGTCTTTGGTTACTGGGCGGTTTGGTGTTAGTTATTGGGTTCCTGGCAGGTATTTACCCTGCCTGGTTTGTATCCAGTTTCAACCCGGTCACTTCATTGAAGGGAAAAAAGGATTCACAATCTTCTGTTCACCTGGTAAGGAAAGGGTTGATCATTTTTCAATTTGCCGTTTCTGTGTTCATGATCTTCTCTACAATTGTTGTATATCGTCAAACCCGCCTTTTTCATAATAAGGACCTTGGTTTTGATAAAGAGCAACTGGTTGCAATTACAATGTATGATGAGATGTGGGAGAAGTTTGGTGGGCTTATCGGTGAAATGGAGAAAAACCCGGCCATCTTAAGTTATGCTATCACGTCCACATTGCCGGGCGAACGTTTCGGTATGCAGCCGTTTTCACCCTTAGCTGCTTCGGGCAAGAGTGAAGATCAGCCAAGTGCCAGGGTTTTATGGTCAGATGATCAGTTGCTTACTACATTAAATGTGCCTTTGAAACAGGGTCGGAACTTTACCAGCCAGTTTCCTGTAATAAAAAAGAAGGAATTCATTTTGAATGAAGCCGCTGTTAGCCTGTATAAGCTAAACAATCCCATCGGGCAGCGCTTTGTGCTGGACAGAGATACAGGGGAAGTAGTAGGTGTTGCCAGGAATTTTAATTTTGCCTCTCTTCACTCTTCTGTAGAGCCATTGGTAATACAATACAACCCTTTCCGGGCAAATTATCTTTTGCTGAGAATAAAACCCGGGCAGATCAGGCAAACCATTACCTATATGGGATCCGGCATGAAGAATCTGTACCCGGCCAGTGTATTCACTTATACATTTATTGATGACAAACTGGATCAGCTTTATGCTTCCGAAAACCGGATGAGCAATATCATCCAGCTTTTTGCATTGTTTGCCTTGTTTATTTCAGCACTGGGTCTGTTCGGTTTATCCGCCTACAGTATTCGTCTTCGCACAAAGGAAATCGGCATCCGCAAAACACTGGGAGCTTCTGTGTCAAATGTTGCGTTATTGCTTTCTCTTGATTTTATTAAGCTGGTAGTAATTGCTATGGTGATTGCCTGGCCTGTTGCCTGGTGGGCATCCAATAAATGGTTGAATGGCTTTGCTTACCGTATATCGATCGATTGGCTGATATTCCTGGCCTCAGGCATATTCGCATTGTTGGTAGGAGCAGCAACAGTAAGCTTTGAAGCAGTAAAAGCAGCGTTGCTGAAACCAGTAAAAAGCCTGAAAACAGAATGATGCTGAGCTATCAACCGATTCCTCACAGATAAGATTGGATTTTCCCACTAAGCCAATTTTTATTCTTTGGGGGCCGTCGGAATATGCGTAACTTTCTGAAGTGAAAACATCAGTTATCCTTTTTGAGGAAGTACAGCGTCCGCAGCGTGTGAAAAATAATTGGTTCTATGGTGCTTCGGCGGTGCTGTTTGGTTTGATGTTACTGTGGAATTTTTTCTCCAGAAAAGAAACCATTGTATTCACTGGCCTGTTATGGGCAGGTTTTCTCATCTTTATCATACTTCAACTTTTTACTTCGCTCGGCTCACAATTAGTAACACAGATCAGGGAAGACGGTATTTATGTCCGCTTTCCTCCTTATCAGTTTTCATTCACCAGGTATAGCTGGGACAGCATCCGGGAAATTCATATCCGCAAGTTTGATCCTTTGAAGGAATACGGATATGGAGTCCGTATTGGCTCTAAAGGAAGAGCCTACACGGTTCCTGGAGATACGGGTATTCAACTTGTTTTTAAAGACAATACACGGCTGATCATTTCTACCAAACGCCCGGAAGAAGTGATGGAGGTATTGCGAAGATTAGGACTGTTTCGGTAAAATAGCAAGCCATTCATATTGCCAGCACAAGCCTCTTACATCACTTTTATTGTGATCGTAAATGTAAAGAAGCCCGGGTACCACATTTAACCAGCAGCACCCGGCTTCTTTGGGTAATCCATGAACGTCTTACACGCCCATCTCCAAATAAACATGGATAATTGCTAAGAAGAATCAAATACTGGTGATCTCATAGATTATAATTTTTTATTTAAAACTAATGGAGGACCGAAGCAGGACAAGGGGAAAAACAACGAATAAAAACGTTTTTTTCTGGATCGATTTCCTTGCGATAGTAGTATACTGAATGCTGTTTAACGCTCTCTTAGATGCTTTCTGCAATAGTCCGGAACGTTAAGTTCACCCGGGCACATTTCACTTTTGTTGTTGGAGGAAGCCTGTGCAACCAATGCGTTTGAGTAGTCCCTTTCATGATCAGCAAACTGCCATGTTGTAATATCAGGGAAACTGTCTGCTGTGTTTGCTTATGCTTGAATGCGAATTTTCTTTCAGCACCAAAGCTCATCGAAGCTATAGCACCATTTCTTCGCAGCATTTTTTCCGCATCACTATGCCAGGCCATTCCTTCTTCGCCGGAATGATAAAGATTAGCCAGGCATGAATTGAATATTTCACCAGAACGCTTTTCAGCAATTTGCTTTAATGACAGTAATTCTTTTGTCCAGGGTAATGCTTCTTTAGTAGTGCCAGAATAAGTGTAGGCAAACAGCTTGTCGCCATACCACGCCACTTTCCGAGAAGTTGTGATCAGTTTGCCAAACACTACTGCCGTATCAGGTTTCCATTCCAGCGTATTCAGCAATCGTTCAAGATAGGCGTCAGCTTCCCCGTGCTTCATTACAGGCCCGTAGTATTGACTAATACCATCAAAAGGAAGCAGGTTTGCAAGCGGATCACTGTTAAAAAGGTCCATCATCATGTAAGTATAAAGTTACCGGGCTCTTTGCGTTTTACACCAGCAATGTTTACAACAACGGTACCCGCTTTCTATTGCTTCTTTTTCTGAAACAAAGAATACCCTGTTTTCTTTTTTCATCCGCTTACCCGAAAAGCAATCAAATGTGCCATAGATACGCAGTTTTCTATTTCCTGCTAATTGAATTTTGTCTTGATCAATCAGTTGCTTTAACCGGCGACTGGCGGCAAAGCCCTTTCCCAATGCTGCATGATATATCATCTTAACTCAATGCATCATGAAAAATAATACCAAGACTATGCCTCCGACCGCTGCGCACCTCACTTACACCGTGTTTCATATTCACCCGGTAATATCCTTTACTGCCTTTAGCCGGGCGGAATTGTGTTGTAAAGATCAACAGATCTCCTTTTTGCGGGTTTAGTACAATGGCTTTGGATTGAGCTCTTGGTATCTGTTCTGTCAACACAAACTCACCTCCGGTATAATCCTTGCCCGGTTCATCCAGTATCATTACTACCTGCATCGGAAAAAAGATCTCTCCATACAGGTCCTGGTGCAAAGTATTAAAACCTCCGGGGTCATACCGTAATATTAGTGCCGTAGGATACACCTGCTTGTGCTGCCGGCAAAGAGCTTGAAGTTCATCAAAAGAAGCCGGGAAGGTTTTATCTATATTCAACATCTTCATCCATCCATTGGCAACAGGTGCCAGATACGGATAAACTGATTGACGGATGGTTTGAATAATCTCCGGAAGTGGATATTTAAAATATTTATATTCTCCTTTGCCAAAGCGATAACGTTCCATGGAAATGGTTTTGCGGTAAATCTCCGGCTGGCTGTATTGTTGAATCAGATTTGCACAGTCTTCATTGCTTAGAATACCAGGCATCACCGCAAAACCTTTTTCATTCAAATGATCAGCTATCTCAGGCCAGCCGGCGCTGTTGATCCTGTGTTGCAAACTTTTCATCGGATGGATTTTATGGTTGAGCTTCTACTTTTGCTGCTTCCCACCCTATCATCGCAGTTTTGCGGGTGCTGCCCCAATGATACTGGCCGAAAGAACCGGATGACTGGATCACACGATGGCAGGGGATAAGAAAAGCAACGGGATTATCTCCAACGGCAGTGCCCACTGCGCGGGAAGCTTTGGGTGTCTGGATCTTTGCCGCTATTTCGCCATAGGTAGATAATTGACCCATCGGAATTTTCAACAACGTCTCCCATACTTTAAGCTGAAATTCAGTACCCTTCAGGTGCAGCTTTATCTGCGAAAGCTGTTTCCAGTCGTGGGTAAAAATATACAGCGCATTTTGCTGCACCATATCCACCATTTGCTGGTAGCGTGCATTGGGAAATTGTTGTTTCAATTGTTGAAAAGCATCGGCTTCATTATCAGCAAACGCCATATAGCAAATTCCTTTGGCGGTGGAAGCCACCAGGATATTTCCAAAAGGGCTTTCGGCATAACTGTAATTGATAGAAAGGTTCTCACCTCCATTCTTGAATTCACCCGGCGTCATCCCCTCGATTTTAACAAACAGATCATGCAGCCGGCCCGTACCTGACAAGCCTGTTTCGAACGCAGCATCAAAAAGTGTCGCCTGTTTGTCTGACAGAATTTGTTTGGCATGTTGTACACTGATGAATTGCAGGAATTTTTTCGGGCTCACACCGGCCCATTCCGTAAAGAGGCGTTGGAAATGAAACGGGCTGAGATGTATCTGCTCTGCGATCTCTTCCAACGAAGGCTGTGTTTTAAAATGCTCGCGGATATATTCGATGGCCTCTGCTATCCTGTTGTAGTGAATATTTTCTTGTGTTGTCATGATCTTTCGATTTAGAACACAAATTTAGCAGGGCCGATGGGCGTGGAAAACCCGGAACTTGCTTTGTATTACGCTAGTCATTTAATTAGATGGGTGTATTGGCTATTAATCTTTTTTTCATGCATATGCTGGTTTCCATCGCCTCATAAGGGGGATAATTAGGTATGACCTCATATCCTTGCTTTTTATATAATGCAATAGCTTCATCCTGTTGATTGCCGGTTTCCAGTACTGCTTCAGAATAACCTGATTCAAGCGCCCAGGTTTCCAGTTCATTTAGTACAGCAGAGGAAATTCCCTGGCGACGGTACTCCGGCTTTACATACATTCTTTTTATTTCCACAGTTGAGTCATTCAACTTTTTGAAACAACCACAGCCCACAGCCTGCCCGCCTCCATAGGCGATAACGACAGTATCAACATTCACAACAATATTATGCTGATCATACACGTCCTGCAAGGCCTGATAGCGGCTGCGAAGGTCTTTGTCAAGCAAAGGAATGAGGTAGAGAAAATCGGGATCCTTGTTGTTAGTACGTTTTAGTTCGAACATAGAAGGAAGATTAGATCTGGTCCAAAGAAACAAAATACAAAGAAGGGGAAGGCTGCATTTTACGCACAGTACACCGCTAAAGCCCTATTCGTTCCGCCCATTCCAAAGGACCCGGTAGCTCGCGATTACAAAACTCGAGATGTATCACTCTCCGGCGGCCTTGATTCGTTGTGCGGCTAGATGCATGCAACAGCAATGGTCTCATGATCATGATTCCCCCTGCCGGAACGGAGCAGGTAACTTCAGTTTCGTTTTCCCAATTAATCGCTCCGGACCTGTAAATTCCTTTCCTGTGTGACCCCGGAACAACCCGCAAGGCTCCATTGTTCCCATCAGTATCATCAAGATGAACCCGCATAGTAAAAATGTTTTCCAGTATTTCCAGTGGCGGTTGAACTCCAAACAGGTCCTGTTTGAGAGTCCATGGGCCAAACCCTTCAGCCTCAATTTTTCTGTCCACAGAAATAGTCAAATCCTGATGATAAGAGACAAACCAGTTGGAAGTGCCGGGTTTGTCGAAGTAAATGGATTTAACCAGGAAGTAGTCTGTTCCAAAAATCTGTTCAATAATTGAAGCTAATTTCTTAACCAGCAGAACATCTTTTACTGATGGCACTTCTTTTAAAAATTGCCTGATGGCAAACAGATCATCTGTTTTTCTAAACGAAGACCGGGATGAATCGGCCTGATCAATAAGTTGAGGGATTGCATTTAGCTCTTCTCTCTCAAAAACTCCAGGAATGACGGAGAATCCTTTCTCTATAATATCCGTTTTATTATCGTCCAGCATGATTTTGCTCATATACTTTGATCAGGGATAAAGCTCAAAATTAATCGGGAAAATAATTAAGAATAAAAACTAAAAATCCCGGCAGAAATATTTCTGCCGGGACCAATAAACATTCGAATCAACTTGAGGAAACAATGCCCGCGTCTTTACAAATCCCTATTCCGGGATCTGGTATTTCTTACAAATCTCTTCATAGCTTAACGGTCTGCTTCTGCCTCCTGGCCTACCCCCTGGTATTATAATGTACCGGAATCTGTGCGTGGTCGCAATGGCAGTATAATCATTCTTATCATTCACAAATTTTATCCGGAGATTGCCGACAGTAGCATAAGCAGACCAGGTATCTGTCATAATGGACCCCTGATAGTAAGTAAGAAGGATAGGCAGTTGTGACACCTGTGTAGTTGGCCATACAGATGAAGTATACCCCAGGAGCTTACCAAACGTCAATACACTACCGCTGTCAAGCACTTGCTGTGTAATTCCTGGCGCCGGTTTTGAATAATTAAATCCCCAGACTCCAAAAACAGTATCCTTTTTCCAGGCTGAAGGAGTAAACCATTCGGAATAGATCACATTGGGAGTACCAGGTACGCCTTGTTCACCCTGAGGGCCTTGTGGGCCTTGCGGACCTACATCGCCTTTTTTGCAGGAAACAAATACGCCAGCAGTAATAAAAGCAATGATGAAGACAGAAGCATGCAGTTTCATAACATATGTTTTAATAAGTGAAATTAAAACAGCTTGTAAGCCTTGTAAATCCCTCTTATAGATGAATTTCTTGTGCTATCTGTAAGCATCAACAAGAGAATACTACTTTGAGGTAATACGCGAATGAGTGAGATATCTGGGTGAATGGCAATAGAAGTATGGGATTTGATTTTTGGAGGCATTAAATAGAAAAGCCCCGGGATCGGGGCCTTTGTATGTCGCCTGCGCGACGTTCAACTTCAACCAAGTTCTAATCTATTCTGACGCAATTCCGTGGTTTCGGTTACAGTTTAGGGTAATTTATTTTACATCCATTTCACTAGCGAAAACACTCCGGAAGGGGAGCCGATACCGGCATCATCACCCCCATCCAGCTTTTCTGCTGCGGAGGAAACGGTTGATTGTTGGTTTTTTTGCTTCCGCTCCAGCTCTTTAATGATGCTGTCGCTCTCTTCGCGTTTGCGTTTTTCCTCGCGAAGGCGTTTTTGCAGCTCGATGGAATCTTCTGTCTGTTGATCATAACGGTAATCGCGGCTTGGCTTGTTGCGGTTATTGTTACCATCCCGGCTATCGTAGCGATTATTATCCGGGTCATTGATATTCCTTCCAGACGCATCTTTCAGCCCATCTTCGGTCATGGTATAATCCACATTAGTCACATAATTAAACCCGTAATCATCATCGATCTCAAAACCCCTGAACCTGGAGCGGCGGTAAGTCTTTTTTACGGTGAAGCGGGCCGGGTTAAGCTTTTCTCTTATAGTTCCATCAAACCGGATCTTTTTACCAAGGGGCACCTGTATTTCGATCTCCACCTGCTGACCCCTGAATTTGCTGTTTTTATCAATCGCATAACCACTGGCGAGGTCCAACAAGCTGTCGCGTGAAGTGATCCTGTACTGAATGTTACGGGCCCTGTCAAGCGCATCCTGCCTGTCACGGCCATAACTGTATTTCTTCTCATATACATGGAATGAACTGTCGGGGCTTTTGATCACATTGAAACGGACAGTGGAAAGCTTTACAGTATCTTCAGACAGGTCCCATCCATCGCCATTATCATTTATCCAGCCAAAGCTTCCGGTATATTCCAGCTCAGGTTCTGTAACAGCCACGATCATTTTACCTTTTGCAGGTTGTGTGCTCATTGGCACTACTGCGTCTACATGCTCATAGTCACGAAAATCGCGGGTAACGCCGGATACCAGCAGAATAACACAAACCCAGCCAAGTGTCCAGAGAAAACCAAATGTCCAACCCAGGTAGCTATTCCTGGAGCGTACGCCGATGACGCGGCGGATCACCCAGGTGATGATGCCTATCAATGGCACCAGTAAAAAGAAGATCAGGGTGCCCCAGGCATACATTTGCTGCGCTTTGCTGGTCCACAGGAAGTTATTCACCGGCCACCAGGCAATTCCGCCAAATAAAAGTGCCAGCAATCCAACGAAGAGACCAAATGCAATGGAACCAGCGATGAACAGGAAGAATGCCTTGAACAATACTCCGATCATGTGGCCGATACCACGGCCGCTATGGCGGGCTGTTTCATTTATTTCTGTGCTGAAGGTTCTTCCTCTTGTATTAGCGAATTCCTTCGCTTTGCTACCAAAATTCTGAGCAGATTCTTTTACTTCCTCAGTCCAGGTTTTCACACGCTCCTTCACTCCATCCATTTCCTGGCGCACGTTTTCACGTATCCTGTTCACGTCCACCTTTTCACCGCGCATTTCCATTTTCTCATAATTGCTCCTGGCTTCAGGCAATACCATCCACAGCACGATATAGATCAATGACAGTGTTCCGCTCAGTGAGCCGAAAACGATATTGGGAAACAGGTCGAAATCGTGATTCCATGATAAACCATTCAACAAGCCTATCAAAACATTCAGGGCGATCGGAGCAACAAAGATCAAACGGATCAGCCAGGTCTCTTTATTAAAATAAGCTGCAAGACCACCTGCCACACCACCGATCACTTTGTCGTCAGGATTGCGGTATAACCTTTTTCCTGAATATCCTTCCAGGTCCTGGGGAGGAAGCACTGCCCAGAGAATAATGTAGAGCAAAAAGCCCATACCAAAGCCGCCGAAAGTAACGATGGCGAAAAGAATTCTCACGATTGCCGGGTCAACGTTCATGTATGCGGCAAGACCGCTACAAACACCACCGATCATCTTGTCGCTTGTATCGCGGTAAAGACGTGTTCTGGTTTTTCTTTCACTACCTGAATAAGAATATTGTTGTTGTGATTTACCAGCCTGGTTTGCATCAGCGGCTTCTGCTGTTTCAGCATCAAAATCCTCAGGCCTTCCCATAGAAGCGATGATTTCTTCTATGTCAGCATCGGTAACACAATTGGCACCTTTGCGGATCTTGTCGTTCATCAGCTCAGCAATACGGCTTTCGATATCATTGATGATCTCGTCGCGGCCTTCTTCATGAGCAAAATAGCGACGCAGGCTTTCAATATAACCCTGCAACTTTTCGTAAGCAGAATCTTCGATAGGTATCACCCTTCCGCTAAGGTTTATGTTAATGATCTTTTTCATGTCAATATTTTTGGGTTGAAGCGATGTGTTTATTGGTTAAGGGGTTGATCATTTTTTTTGGCGAGGGCATTGACACCATTCGACAATTCGTTCCAGGTTTGTTCAAGCTCCTTGTAAAAATTCTCGCCCTTTTCCGTAAGCGAAAAATATTTGCGGGGCGGTCCTGAATTGCTTTCTACCCAACGGTAAGTAAGCATATCAGCATTTTTGAGGCGGGTGAGCAGTGGATAGAGCGTTCCTTCCAGGATCTGAAGATTTGCCGCCCGCATTTCTTCCACTATATCGCTGGGGTAGGCCTCGCCCCGGCGGATAATGGAGAGAATACAAAACTCCAAAATCCCTTTCCTCATCTGGCTCTGTGTGTTCTCTATATTCATAAACTCGATTTTATGGAGGGGGCAGGATAAGGTTTAAAGCCCCATTTTCTCCGTTTATAGATCAAAGATAGGGTGATATTTGGTACTATGCAACACAAAGTACCAAATATTTTAAGGTAATGTTTTATAAACAGGGGATAAAAATGCCCTGAAATGCAGGCTGGATAAGGAAAAGGGCGAAATGGAGCGTTCGGCTTAGGGAAAAAGGATTGTGGACAAATGGAAATTTTCCGGGATATGTGGTAGAAGGTTAGAAAGGTATTTTCTGTTGTCACCCCGGCCCTGGTTTAGTAAACGTGCTGGTAAAGTACTCTAAGAGCCGCGGTCTCCCCCATCTGCAATATTTTCTACGCAATAAGGCTACTGATTTGAACCAACTGCAGCGCTGAAAGACCCCGGCTCTTATATTCTTTAAGCCAGTAAGCCGATTTAACCTGGGCCGGGTGACACACTTTCTACGGAAAAGGACCATCCAAACCAGAGCAATTCATATTAATCAAAATTTGATCTGGTACCCAGAAACGCCACCTCTCCCTCATCCGGCTTTAGAATAATATATTTCTTTACTCCATTGATCTGAACTTCATCCATCGCATCAATCAACTGACCATAATGAGCATTCTCACCTGGTTTAATAATAAACATCAATCCTTTCTTTCCTTCCTCGCTGATCTTCGCCTGATCAAGCCAGGCTTGCCGCTCACGGATGACACTTCCAATTCCATTCTTTACAGAAAAACTGGTTTCTTTTATTTGTCCCGCTGCTTTCGCTTTTTCCCAATCGCCCAGGTAATAGTATAAATGATCTGCACTTATCAGTAAGGTAACGGCACTTGATTCTCCCAAAGTAGGTGGAGTGCCTCCCTCTTTCGGCATATTTAATTTTGCAACATAAGGCCGGCTCATTTCTGTTGTCATTACAAAAAATGCAATAAGAAGAAAGCCCAGGTCTACCATTGGTGTCATGTCCGTTTTGACAGAGTGTCTCTTTACACGGGCTGCGCTTCGGGATCTGGAAGAGAGGAGTTGAGGTGCTGATATCGTTGCCATAAGCGTGGGTTTTCAGATAAGATACCCTGTTCAGAATAATCCACAAGAAGAAGCGCCTCCCCGGGAAAACTGCCCGGTTTTCAGTCAGAATGTCAATACAGTCCCCGGCACTCTTCTTGCTACCTAATAATAAACAGCTTACACATAATGAAAACAATCATCGTCCCCACCGATTTTTCTCCCGTGGCCGTTAATGCCCTCAATTATGCAGCCGATATGGCGCTGGCTGTTAATGCAAGTCTGATGCTGCTGCATATTTACCAGATCCCGGTTACCGTCACCGATACGCCGCTGATCCTGATCTCCGTCGAAGATCTCAAAGCTGATGCAGAAAGAAAACTGAACAAAGCACGGCAGGAAATTGAACATGTCACCTCCGGAAAAATTAAAATATATGCAGAAGCCCACCTCGGAAATGTAACGGACGAATTGGAAGAGATCTGTAAAAAGATTCAGCCTTTTGCCATTGTAATGGGCACCACTGGTCACTCTGCAGTGGAGAGAGTAATTTTTGGCAGCAATACGCTTAGTGTCATCAAGCATATTGCCTGGCCTGTTATCTGTGTTCCTGTTGGAAAAGAATATGGCACTGGTATAAAAAAGATCGGTCTTGCCTGCGATTTTCGTGAAGTCGCAGAAACTGTTCCGTCTGATGCCATCAAATCTTTCGCGGCTCAGTTCAAAGCAGAATTCCATGTGCTCAATGTTCATTACCAGGAACCTTCTGCCGGACTTTCTGAGCAATCAGCCATTTTGCAAACTGCTTTAGCTGGTCTGAATCCTCATTATCATTTTATCCAACACAAAGACATCGAAGACGGCATCCATGAATTTGCAGAAAAAAATAATCTCGACCTTATCATTACTATTCCTAAAAAACATAAACTGCTGGATGGCATTTTCAAAAAAAGCTCTACCAAGCAACTCATCTATCATTCGCATATACCGGTGATGAGCCTTCACAATTAAAACTTATTCGTTTCTGGTTAAGGCATAATCAAAAAAAGAGAGTGGTTCTAATAACCACTCTCTTTGCTTTATCTTTCTCAATCTTATTAGAACTCCGCAGAGCCGGGCGTTCTGGGAAATGCAATCACATCCCTGATATTTCCCATGCCAGTCACAAACTGCACCATTCTTTCAAAACCCAAACCAAAACCGGAATGCGGCACTGTACCGAAGCGGCGGGTATCAAGGTACCACCACAGCTCTTCTACCGGCACATGCATTTCTTTCATTCTCTCTTCCAGTCTGTCGAGGCGCTCTTCCCTCTGTGATCCGCCAACGATTTCCCCGATGCCTGGTGCAAGAATATCCATCGCCGCAACAGTGGGGCCATGGCCCAGTTCCGGGTTTGCATCATCATTCATACGCATGTAAAATGCTTTGATGGCTGCAGGATAATTAGTAACGATCACTGGTTTCTTAAAATGTTTTTCCACCAGGTATCTTTCATGCTCACTTTGCATATCAATACCCCATTTCACATCATAGGCAAACTTCTTTTTCTTATATGCAGGTGATTGCAATAAGATATCAATTGCTTCTGTATAAGTGATCCGTTCGAAATCATTATTCAATACAAATTCCAGCTTCTCGATCAGGCCCATTTCACTGCGTTTGTCTTGCGGCAACTGCTTTTCTTCTTCTGCAAGGCGTTGCGCAAGAAAATCAAGATCTTCCCTGTTATGCTCCATTGCATACCTGATCAGGTATTTAATGAATTCTTCGGCGAGATCTGCATTATCTTCCAGGTCATTGAATGCAACTTCGGGTTCTATCATCCAGAATTCAGCCAGGTGGCGGGCTGTATTGGAATTTTCTGCACGGAAAGTAGGGCCGAATGTATAGATCTCACCAAAAGCCGTTGCACCCAGTTCTCCTTCCAGTTGTCCACTCACAGTAAGGTTAGTACTGCGGCCAAAGAAATCCTCCTTGAAATTAATGCTGCCGTCTTCATTCCTTGGTGGATTATCGAACGGCAGGGTGGAGACCCTGAACATTTCACCAGCACCTTCTGCATCACTGGCTGTGATGATAGGAGTATGCATGTACACAAACCCTTTATCATTAAAGAATTTGTGGATCGCAAAAGCCAGTGCATGACGTACGCGGAATACGGCGCCGAATGTATTGGTGCGGAAACGCAGGTGGGCGATTTCCCTCAAAAATTCAAGACTGTGCTTCTTGGGTTGCAACGGGTATTTCTCTGCATCGCTATCACCTAATATCTCCAGTGTTTCAGCAGTCAGGTCCATTTTCTGCCCTTTGCCCAATGAAGGCACCGCTTTTCCTTTCACTTTTACAGAAGCGGAAGTGGTAATACGTTTCAGCGTATCGTCGTCAAACTTTCCCAGTTCAAGCACAACCTGCAGATTATTATTAGTAGAGCCGTCATTGATAGCCATAAACTGGTTATTGCGGAAGGTTCTTACCCATCCCATAACGGTTACTTCCTGCCCTGCCGGCTCCTGGGCCAGCAGCTCCTTGATCTTTGTGCGTTTGTTGAACATATAGAAATTTTCGGACGGCAAAGATAAGGTGTTAACCCGCAGGGCATATGGGGCTTGTACACAATCCGACAGGATAAGGGCCGTTTTACTCTTATCCCAACCATTTTTTGGTTTTTTACGAAAAAGGACGTATACTTGCAGCGGAAAGGCGACTGGTTAGTTCATTACTCCCTATAGTTAGCTCATCAGGTTTTTACCGATTCCATTCAACAAAAATTCATACTTTTTTTACTTTTCAGATTTGTGACCAAGGTATACTGTGTTAACCTTCAACATTTTGTATGTACGACATCCTGCAATTGAACGATATGCTCGTTCCTGAACTGCTTGATATTGCTGAGCAGTTGCGTATCCCCAACGCAAAAAAATTAGATAAACAAGAGCTGGTTTACAAGATCCTCGACAGCCAGGCCATTGCCAATTCCAAAGGCGGAACACCTGCCGAAGACAAGGGCAAGCGCAAACGCATCATCAAAGCTTCTACAGGCATTACCACCGAAGAAGCCGTAGTGGAGAACAGCGGCGAAGAGAAAAAACCGGCCAATAAAAAACCGGCACCTATGCCTAAAAAAGAAGATAAAGCTCCTGCAAAAAGGGGGCGCAAAAAACCCGAAGAAAAAGAAACATCCGAACAACCAGAACTAATATCCGAAGAATCCGAACCCGTTGCTGAAGAAGCAGTAACCCAGCCTACCACCGAAGAAACTCCCGCCGCAGAACCAGCCGCCCCCAATAAAGTATATCCTCAAAGACGCGAACAGCATTTTAATATAGAATTCGATGGCGTTATTCTTTCTGAAGGCGTGCTCGAAATGATGCCCGACGGCTATGGCTTTCTCCGCTCTTCTGATTACAATTACCTCTCATCACCCGATGATGTATACGTTTCTCCTTCTCAAATAAAACTGTTTGGACTTAAAACCGGCGATACCGTTTACGGTTCTGTTCGCCCACCCAAAGAAGGTGAAAAATATTTCGCATTACTGAAAGTTGATACTATCAATAATAAGAGCCCCGAAGAAGTAAGGGACCGTGTTCCATTCGATTATCTTACTCCCTTATTCCCTTACGAAAAGCTCAATCTCTTTACTACTCCCGGAGATTATTCCACCCGCATCATGGACCTGTTTACCCCGATCGGTAAAGGTCAGCGTGGATTGATCGTGGCGCAACCCAAAACAGGTAAGACCATGTTGCTGAAAGCTGTGGCCAACGCCATCGCTGCCAACCACCCGGAATGCTATCTTATGGTAGTGCTGGTGGATGAACGCCCCGAGGAAGTTACCGATATGGAAAGAAGCGTACGCGCAGAAGTGATCGCTTCTACCTTTGATGAACCAGCAGAAAAGCACGTAAAGGTTTCTACTATCGCTTTGCAAAAAGCTAAGAGACTGGTAGAATGCGGACACGATGTAGTGATATTGTTAGATTCTATTACACGTCTCGCCCGTGCTCATAATACAGTAGCCCCCGCTTCCGGTAAAGTTCTCTCCGGTGGTGTGGAAGCAAACGCCATGCAGAAACCAAAACAATTCTTTGGTGCTGCACGTAAAATTGAAAACGGAGGCTCGCTCACGATCATTGCTACTGCCCTGGTTGATACCGGCAGTAAAATGGATGAAGTGATCTTTGAAGAATTTAAAGGTACCGGCAACATGGAGCTTCAGCTCGACCGCCGCCTTGCCAATAAACGTATCTACCCTGCTATTGACCTCACCGCATCTTCTACCCGCCGCGATGACCTGTTGCTGGAAAGAGATGTGCTGCAACGCATGAACCTGCTGCGTGTATTCCTCACAGACATGAATACAGAAGAAGCAATGCGTGAACTGCAAAACAGGATGAAAGGCACGAAGAATAATGAAGAGTTCCTGGCAAGCATGAACAGATAATTTTCATTCATAAAATAAGTCAAGCCTCCTTTCCGGGAGGCTTTTTTATTGACCGTAAAAGCACGGAAAATGAAGCGCATTAATCCCCATCATCCTCCACACGAAAAAGCTTATTCATTCGTTCTATGTTGGTAAAGACCAACACTAGTTGACCTATATGAGAACCCTTCACCTACTCTTTCTGCTTTTTATCATTCCGGCCATATCCCAGGCGCAACATAGCCTTACCGGCCTTTGGGCAGGCACTCTTACCAACGACAGCACCACCATACGCAGGGAACAAACCTTTGAACTGGCACTTACAGAATACAAAGGCAAAGTATACGGCTATTCAAGAAGCAGTTTTATTGTACATGATACGCTGTTCTACACCATGAAGCGGATCAAAGGAAAAATTGATGGAGATGTATGTGAAATAAAAGATGATGAGATCATTTCTTCCAATTTTCCCGGCCGCACAGATAAAGGAGTGAAAATGACCATCACTTTCCGTCAGCGCCAGGAAGATACCACCTGGCATATCGATGGCAACTGGAAAACAAATCAAACAAAAAAGTACTACTCCATTTCAGGAGGCATCGCCTTGCGTTCAGAAAAAAACCTGAACAACTCCAAGATATTTCCACACCTGGAAGAATTGGGCCAGGCTGATGATGTAGCGTTCTACAAAGAATATAAAACACCCCCTCCTGTAGTAGTTACAAAACCGAGGACAGAAGAAAAAGCTCCGGCTACAAAACCCGTTCAGCAACCTGTGGCAGTTGTTAAAAAAGACTCTCCTGTTGCAACAGCACCTGAAGAAGAAAAGAAAGCCACCGCGGTTGTTACAACACCAACCACTCCTGCAAAGCCTGTTACTGTGCCTGCAATTGTTTCCACCGCTCCTGCAGCACTGGTTGCTGAACGGATCAACAGCACTCCGCAGATCGTCGAGTTTAAATCAGATAGCCTTGTACTGGCACTTTATGATAATGGTGAAATTGATGGCGACACAGTAAGCCTTTTACTGAATGGCGAGGTCATCCTCGCTAAGCAAATGCTCAAAGCGACCGCCTTAAAGAAGACCATCTATATTCCTGCCGGCTCAGAAGAAACAACCCTGGTGCTATACGCAGAGAACCTGGGTAAATACCCGCCCAATACAGGCTTGCTGGTGATACATGATGGGGAGGAAACTTACCAGCTCCGGTTTAGTGCAGACCTGAAACAAAACGCAGCAGTCATATTCCGGCGGAAAAAGAATTGATCAATAAAAACATCAGTTGAAAAGCTTGTCGATCTTACCGGCAAGCTTTTTATCTTTTTCGGTCACTATATCACCCGCGTCATGAGTAGATAGCCACACTTCTACAGTATTGTATACATTTTTCCACTCGGGATGGTGGTCCATTTTTTCAGCAGCAAGCGCCACTCTTGTCATAAAAGCAAATGCTTCACTGAAATCTTTGAACTGGAATTTGCGGTAGAGTTTGTTGTTTTCTTCTTTCCACATAGCACTACTATTTGGCAATAAAGACTACAATTATTGGGCTAGCTTTGATTAAAATACCAGGTGCTCTTTATTTTTGATCCGCTCATTGGTGAGCTCAGCCACCAGTTGCACACCAGCGATCGCACGAACCGGTTGAATGATTTGTTGAAGGTCACCATCATTTACCCAATCATCTTTCATTAACCAAAGAAAATCCAGGTGCTTGAATTCTGGTAAAAGATACTCTCCGTCAAACTGGTTATTGTACAGGTAATGAGCAAGCGAGCCCGTTGGTTCACGGTATTCAAAAACAGAAAAAAAATAATCGCGTTTCTTTTTATTCAACCTTATCTCTATTTCATGGTTGATACGGAAATCCATTCCCAGCATATTATTCAACTGCCAGCAAAACTGGTAATCCTTCACTGGCGCCATGATACCAAGAAGACGGGTGTCTTCAAAAAATGCTTCTGCCAGATCATGATTATTGATGGATAATTTGAGGCTTCGTTCAGACACTACATCCGTTTTACTAAAGTTAACAATTATATCCTCAAAGACGCGGCAACCCCCCAAACCATAAAACTTTCTTCCCGTTCTTCCCGCCTTACCGGTAAGTTTTTACCGGTAAGGCGGGAAGAACGGGAAGGTTATAATTTGTTATTCTTCTACACCAGTTTAATTGTAAGAACTAAAACTGCACTTCTGCTTCCACAACCTGGTTACCCCGCTTGAATTTAATTTTTGTTTTGTCCCCTTTGTTGAACTGGTTCAGTGCTTGCATGTAACTCTCCACAGAACTTACTTTGTGTGGCCCCAGTTGAATGATCACATCGCCAGCTTTCAATCCTGCTTTAGATGCCGGTCGTCCTTCCGTTACACCATCAGCCCGAACACCCTCTCCCGGATAAGTATAATCCGGCATAATACCCATGGTTACTTTAAAAGAAGAAGTGGATACCTGTATTTCCCTTGTTTTCAGGAACGCCAGTTTCTGATTTTGCTTATTCAGTTTGTCAATAATGGATTCGATATAATTGATCACCTGCAATTCTCCTACGTAATTGATGCGGTCTGCATCATCACTTGGCCGGTGATAATCTTTATGCTGCCCGGTAAAGAAAAAAAGCACGGGAATATCTTTCCGGTAAAAGGATGTATGATCGCTTGGGCCTGATCCGCTTGAATCAATCTTTATTCCAAATGGCAGTTTCTTATCCTGCATATTGATCACCGTAGCCCATTGCGGAGAGGTACCATATCCTCCAATGGTCAATATATGTGTACTGTCGTTCAAACGGCCAACCATGTCCATATTGATCATATAGTTTACGGTTGACAGGTCTACTGTCGGGTGCTCTGTAAAATATTTTGAACCAAACAGGCCAAGCTCTTCCCCGGAAAACGCCAGGAAAAGATAATTGCTGCTCTTGTCTTTGCGGCCTTTTAGTCTTTTTGCCAGTTCAAGCAAGGCGGCAGTGCCACTTGCATTATCATCGGCTCCATTGTGTATCAGCTTTTCACCGGTGCGCAGCATAGAGTTGCCGTCTTCTCCATAGCCCAAATGGTCAAAGTGGGCACCGAGCACAACAGTTGTTGCAGCCCCATTATCGAGATAAGCCGCCACATTATGTCCGGTTCTGCTTTTTTCACCTATATCCACTTTCAGTTTCAGATTGAGCGTGGCCGTGGCATCACTGAAATATTTTTTTGCTGCATCTTTCTTCACATAAATAACAGGAACGGGCAATAGGGCAGACTTATCTTTCCCATTAAACTCGAGCTTATCATCTATTGCAGAGCTGTTATAAATAATGATAGCAGTAGCGCCTTTATCGTACGCTTTTTTGGAATTGTTGCGGATATATTCGATCAGATCAAAATGGGGATTCTGCTGGTTTTCGGACAGTATTTCTTTCAAATCAACAAACCAGGGCATATCCGCCTCCTGTAGTGCTACTGCCGGTGACGCATTAACACTTTTCAATGCGCTGAACGGAAAAGGGAAAAAATCCTTCATTTTTTCCAGTTTTACCTCATTTATACTGAAAAAAGTCCCTTCTTTTACCTCTTTTCCTTCCTGTATCTCGAATGGCTGGTAAAAACCATCTGTTCCTTTTGGTTGCAGACCCAGGGATTTAAATTGACCGGCGATATATTCCATCGCCAGTTTTTCTCCGGCCCCGCCCGCCCGCCGGCCTTCCAGTTTATCATCTGCCAGGTAGCCAATATGCGCCTGAAGATTGGCAATTGTGGCTTTATCTGCTTTTTTTAATTTCTGGGCAGTAACAACAGAACTAAGAAAAACCAAAGACAAGGCTAGCTTTATACGGAAGGGCACCATATTATTATAATTATTTTGGCAAAGGTATTAAGCTCCGATCTTTTTCACCGGGCTGGTGTTGATTTTAATTCGAATTTCTGTTTTTTAACAACCCACACCGTCATAAAATCGTAATTCGTAAATCGTATTAACCTTTACGCTCTATTTTTGCAACCCTTGAAGAAGCGTTTACATATTGCATTGGTGGGCAACCCCAACAGCGGAAAAAGTTCCCTTTTCAATTGCCTGACCGGTTTGAACCAAAAAGTGGGCAATTTTCCTGGGGTCACCGTTGATAAGAAGACCGGTACTACCAATTTGCCTTCCAGTGACGCCGAAATTATTGACCTGCCTGGTACTTACAGCCTTTATCCCCGCCGTCTCGACGAATGGGTAAGTTATCGCGTGCTGCTTGGCCAGGATGCCGGGGTAAAGCCCGACGTAGTGGTGGCTGTGGCAGATGCCAGCAACCTGAAACGGAACCTGCTTTTTTGTACTCAGCTGATCGATCTGAAAATTCCTGTGGTAGTTGCGCTTACCATGATGGACCTGGCCAATAAAAAAGGGATCAAAATTGACCTCCCGGCACTTGAGCGTGAATTGGGCGTGCCTGTAGTGGCGATCAATCCCCGCAGGCAAAAGGGCATTCCCCAACTGAAAAAAGCCATGGAACAAACAGGGCAAGGCCTGTATAAACCACCCGTCAAAGATTTTATCGATAATAAAGCCCTGGCGCCCGCTTCGATTGAAGAATTAAGAAAGATCCGTTCTGAAATAAGCGATTATTCCGCCATTCATTACCTGATCAATCATGAATCTTTTGATCTGGACCACAGCACGCAAAGCCAGATAGAAAATATTGAAAAGCGCAATCAGTTCAACCCCACCAAAACACAGGCGGAAGAAATATTGCAGCGTTACACCCGGATCAAGCATATCATGCAGGTTTCCGTGTCTGAACCGGACCCTTTGCAGAAATCGCTGTTCACGGAAAAATTAGATAATGTATTGCTGCATCGCCGCTGGGGTTACCTGATCCTGCTGGGAGTGTTGTTCCTGTTATTCCAAAGTGTATTCTGGCTGGCCAGCTATCCGATGGATTGGATCGATGCCGGCACAGCTTCTTTCAGCAGCTGGCTTTCATCTGTGTTACCGGAAAATAACTGGACAGATCTTCTTATCAATGGAATTATTGCAGGGCTTGGCGGCATCGTCATTTTTGTGCCGCAGATCGCCATTCTTTTTGCCCTGATCACAATACTGGAAGATACCGGCTATATGGCCAGGATCAGTTTTCTTACTGACCGGCTCATGCGCAGTGTGGGACTCAACGGGAAAAGCGTGATGCCCATGATCAGCGGATTTGCCTGTGCAATTCCTGCTGTGATGAGTGCCCGCAGTATTGAAAACCGGAAAGAACGCCTGCTTACGATACTGATCACCCCACTGATGAGCTGTTCTGCCCGTTTGCCGGTGTATACCATTTTGATCGGATTGGTCATTCCCAATAAATACCTGTTTGGTTTTATTGGTGTGCAGGGCCTGGTAATGCTCGGACTTTATCTCCTTGGGTTCGTTATGGCTTTGATCGTTTCTTATGTGGCCAAATGGTTTATCCATATCAGTGAAAAAAGTTTTTTTATCCTGGAGCTGCCAACTTACCGCTCTCCACGGTGGAAAAACGTTTTTCAGACCATGTGGAGCAAAGCAAAAATATTCGTGGTGGACGCAGGTAAAGTGATCATGATCATCAGCCTGATATTATGGGGTTTTAGCTCTTTCGGTCCAAAGGAGAGAATGCATAAGGCAACAGTTGCTTATGAAGAAGCTCTTGCAAAACCCGGAGCAGATAGCACACAGGTAGAAATTGATTATGCGCATGCCAAACTGGAAAACTCTTATGTTGGCATTGCAGGCAAAGCCATTGAACCGGTTGTGAAGCCGTTGGGTTATGACTGGAAAATCGGGATTGCCCTGATCACTTCTTTTGCGGCCCGCGAAGTTTTTGTCGGCACCATGGCCACTTTGTACAGTGTAGGTGATGAAGAGAGCGAAGGCCCGTTAAAAGAAAAAATGCGGGTAGCCACAAGACCTGACGGAACACCCGTTTATACGCTCGCTACCGGCGTATCGCTCATGTTGTTTTATGTATTTGCCATGCAATGTATGAGCACACTGGCTATAGTGAAAAGAGAAACCCGTAGCTGGAAATGGCCTTTGATACAGTTGGTCTATATGACTGGGTTGGCTTATATCGCCAGTTTCATAGCTTATCAGTTATTGTCTTAAGGCTTCACCCATTTATCCTTCGGTTCAAAATAATCCCACAACAAAGAAGAAATTTTCCTGGTCAGCGTCCATGCCTCATTTGCATGGGTCCAACTGGTGTCTTTATTATTTTTAGTGAAGATGCAAAAGATATAGGGTCTGTTGGGAGCATTTACAAGCAGGGCTTCATTACGCGAAGCATCTACACAACCATTTTTGCTGAACACTTCAATATAAGGTGGGGTCATAGAGATGGCTTCATCTTCATCCCAGAAATTACGGCCGAGACAACGCATTATTCTTTCACAGGCTGCAGGAGTAAATAATTTGTTTTGATAGATCTGTTCAAACAGCCGGCCCATTTCAGCTGGAGAAGTTTGCCCCCAGCCATAAATTTTCCGGATCTCTTCACGACCTGGTGTGCGGGAGTTGACCCTCGTATTTATGTAGCCGAGACTATCCATCAACGCGTTGATGCGGGTGCCGGTGCCTGCCAGTTTTTGCAGCCACAGGCTGGCCGTGTTATCACTGGTGGTAAGCATCAGCATGATGATCTTTTTCAGGGCTATTTTTTCCCCGTCTTTAAAAGATCCCAGGATATCTTCCCCTTCATACAGCAGGGAGTCTTTATAAATATGTGTTGAATCATAATGCAGTTCGCCTTTCTGCATTTTATCCATAACACCCATCATAATGGGAACTTTTACAATGCTGGCTGTTGGAAAAACAGTGTCCGCGTTGATGGCGACGGTTTCTCCTGTTTTTATATTTTTTACATAAATGCCAATCGCGCCATTGAAACCGGTGATTGCTTTTCTTAATTCTGCTTCAAGCTTTTTGTCGGTTTTCTGTGCAAAAGATGCCAGAAAGCAAGAACAAAGCAATAAAAGCAAGGATGTTTTTTTCATATCAATTATTTCATGCCCATATAATCGGTTACCAGCTGGCAAAATGCCTGTATACCAGTTTTCATTGCACTGTCTGTTACAAAGAAATCGGCGGTATGATGCGGTGGTGCTGTTTTAGGATCATTCCCTTTTGGCATTCCTCCGAGATAAAGGAAAAATGCCGGGGCTTTGGTACCATAATAAGAAAAGTCTTCAGCGCCTGTTACCCATTCCCGTTCTTTTACATTTTTTGCGCCGATGGCTGTTTCGAGAGAAGGAAGCATTTTCTTCACCAATGCCGGTTCATTATAAGTAACCAGGGTTTTGGTATCAATGATCACTTCGGTACTTACACCTGAAGCATCGCCAATTGTTTTAATGGTGTGCCGGAATTGCTCGTGCACTTTTTTCTGCATATCGCTGTCGAGTGTGCGGATGGTTCCCAGCATGATCGCCTCTTCAGGAATAATATTATTTCTGACCCCGCTTTGGATCTTGCCCACGGTAATCACTACCGGTGCTTTGGTAAGTTCCGATTGCCGGCTTACAATATTCTGCAATCCCTGGATGATCTGTGCGGAAGCAGCAATGGGATCGATGCCGAGCCAGGGTTGTGAACCATGACTTGGTTTGCCTTTTACCTTAATAGTAAAAAAATCCGCAGCGGCCATGAATGAACCGGACTTATATTCAATTGTACCTTCTTCAATTGCTGATTCAATATGCATCCCAAACACAGCATCCACTTTGGGGTTTTCCATTACGCCTTCTTTCACCATCAGCGCGGCTCCGCCTTCTTCCCCTTCAGGTGCGCCTTCCTCTGCGGGCTGGAAGATGAATTTTACTGTTCCTTTCAGTTCATTTTTTATACCGGCCAGCACTTCTGCTGTGCTCATCAGCATGGCCACATGTGTATCATGTCCGCAAGCATGCATCACTCCCACTTCCTGGCCGTTATACATTGCCTTCTCTTTAGACGCATAGGGAATATTCACTCTTTCGGTTACCGGCAATGCGTCCATATCTGCACGCAATGCCACGCAAGGGCCAGGCTTGCCACCACGTAAAATTCCTACCACTCCTGTTTTGGCTACGCCTTCCTTTACTTCAATCCCGAGTTTTCTCAAATGATCTGCCACAAGTTTTGCGGTGTTCACTTCACGATTGCCCAATTCCGGGTGCTTATGTATTTCCTGTCTCCAGGCAATACATTGCGGTTCTATACGGTTGATGGCCGTTTCGATCTTTTGTTTGAGCTGGGCATTCAGGATGGCCGAGAAGGAAAGCAGGGTCGTCGTCAGCAGAGTATATTTCATCCGAAAATTTTTATGAATATAACATAAAAAGCATTTTATCGCTATCTTCAACCGCAGGTATTAAGGCAACTCCCCATCTTTCAATTTTATTTTTAAACGATGCCGCTTCGCCATTTATCTTTTCTAAAGGCAGTGTTGTTGCAGAGTGTTACTGCATTTGGCGGACCGCAGGCACATATTGCCATGATGTTGAAAACATTCGTCAGGCAAACAAAGTATGTTACCGAAGAGGAGTTGATAGAGTATAATGCCTTCTGCAATCTGCTGCCAGGGGCATCTTCCACACAAACAGTTACACTGATCGGGTACAAGGTTGGAGGCATTCCGCTGGCTGTCGTTTCCCTGCTGGTTTGGATCTTTCCTGCATGCCTTTTTATGGGGGCATTATCTTTTCTTCTTCCTTATATAGACAGCAAAGCGCTGCACACAGATATTTTCAAATTCATTCCGCCTATGGCTGCAGGCTTCCTGGTGTTTGCCTGTATAAAAGCTTTTCCGCATGCCATTAAGAATACGATCACCTGGGTGATCATGTTTGTAGGAACAGCGGCCACTTATTTTTTCTTCAAGCTTCCGGTCATATTTCCTGTACTGATCGTTGCAGGAGGTGTTGCTACCAATCTAAGCAAAAAGCGGATCCCGCAGGTGGAGCGGGTGCCGCGCAAGATCAAGTGGTGGAATTTCTGGTTGTTTGGTATCATTTTCATTGCAGCAGGCTTTCTTAGTGAAAAAGCGAGGAAGGAAGATTGGCCTCACCGGAAGCCTATCAATCTTTTTGAGAATACCTATCGTATGGGAAGTATCGTTTTCGGAGGAGGACAGGTGCTGATGCCGATGATGTATGAACAGTTCAGCGTAAGGCCGGAAGCGATCAAACAAAAAAACCCCAATGTGGTACAAATTGATAAAGGAGAAATGTATACCGGAATGGGGATCGTGCGGGCCGTACCCGGACCGGTTTTTTCCATTGCTTCGTTTACAGGGGGTATGGCGCTAAAAGATATGGGTACAGAGATGCAGGTATTGGGGTGCCTGATCGGATCAATTGCCATTTTTTTACCCAGTGCTTTGCTGGTGCTATTCTTTTTTCCCATCTGGCATAACCTGAAAAAATATGCTGTTATTCACCGCTCCCTCGAAGGGATCAATGCGTCCGTGATAGGGATTATGATCGGTTCTACATTTTTTATCATGAAGGATATTTCACTGATAGAAGCAAAAACTGTAAGTGTAATAAATGTAGGGGTGATAGTGGGGACAACGCTTTTGCTTTGTTATACCCGGCTTCCTGCACCGGTGATAGTGGCAGCTTGTTTGTTGCTGGGGTATTTCTTTTAATTCCTGTTATTTCCTCACAGCTTTTCTTTGTGTCTTCGTGCGATATAAACTCTCACGAAGACACAAAGACCACAAAGGATTTATTTTTTTAGGCTCCTTATATTTTCCTGGATTTATAATACCCTCCCTTTTCAATTTCAGCAATCACATTTTCCGGAACCATATAGCGGATGGATTTTCCATCGCGAATCATTTCCCTGATGCTGGTAGCAGATATCTGGAGCAATGGCGCATCCAGCTCTACCAGTTTTGCTCCGATGGTATTCTCCACCGGAAACTCCGGGCGTTTGTAAACATACATGGAATAGTTGTCAATGATCGCTTCATAATTTTTCCATTTATGCAGGTTCTGAAAACTATCGCTTCCCATGACGATCGAAAACTCGTGTTCGGGGTACCGTTCGCTCAGATGGGCAAGAGTGACGCTGGTATAAGATGGTTTGGGTAGAGAGAATTCGATATCGGAAACTTTGATACGGGGGTCATCGGCTGTTGCTGTTTGCAGGAGATGAAGCCGGTCATATTCGTTCAAGAGGGAATGGTTTATTTTAAACGGGTTCTGCGGGGAAAGGATAAACCAGATTTTTTCAAGGGGAGTTTCATTGAGAAGGTGGTTGGCAATGATAAGGTGGCCGATATGAATGGGATTAAAGGAGCCAAAGTATAGACCTATCCTCATAATATATTGATTTTCAATTAATTATATCTACAAGGATATGTTCGGCTTCATCCAGGCGGAGGCTGAGGGTATAACCAGCCACTTGTACAGACACCGGATCACCCATTGGGGCAACTTGCTCAAGTGATATTTCTTCTCCGGGAAGGCAGCCCATTTCCATTAGCTTAAGATGTATTTCCTGGGATCCAAACTCGCGGATGATGGCTTTTTGGCCGGGCTTCAGTTCTGATAATTTTTTATTCATGTTCGTACCTCAATCCGGCAAAACTAACATTGTATTGTCTGCTTTGTTTACGAATTTTGAAAATATGCAGTCATCTACTAAGTCCATGGTTAATTTTTTTTACGAAACTCCTGTAAGCCTCCGGCAAAGGGAGCAATTGAAATCTTTTATCCTAACCATTTTTAAGAAGGAGAAAAAAAAGGTATCGGGTATCAATTATATTTTCTGTACGGATAAGCGGGTACTGGAGATTAACCGCCAGTTTCTTCAGCATGACTACTACACGGATATTATCACCTTCGAATTATCAGTACCAGGCACCCCGGTTGAAGCGGAAGTATATATCAGTGTGGATCGGGTAAAGGATAATGCCCGGCAGGTAGGCGCCCCCTATTATAAAGAGCTTCACCGGATAATTTTCCATGGAGTGCTTCATCTTTGCGGGTATAAGGATAAAACAGCAGCCCAGGAACAGGAAATGAGAAGAAGAGAAGACTATTACCTCAACCTGTATTTTAATTAAGCCGTCTTCACCTATTTTCTGCCCGGTACTGAAACCTGAACACATTGGAATGTTTCCCGTGGAACATTATTGGGATGCTTCAGCCCTATTCTGATCAAAAGAGTATCATTTAATGTCCTCCCCCAACTGATTGCTTCTACTTTGCCCTGGACTTCTTGTGCTATCACCAGGATAACCGCTATTTTAAAGGGGTTGCTCTCGTACTTACACCAAATCTTCCACCGAGTTTGCAGGTAGCTTCTTATAAAACATAAGCGCCTGGCTTTATTTATTGAGCAAACTCTTGCTTCCTGAGCTATGATCTAGCCATTTGGCAAAAGGCCTCTGGATTTCCTTTGAATACGCTCTCAAGTAGATTCTATGAAAGGGCAATTCAGGCTTTCTCTTATGAAGCGAGGCACAACCTTAATATTAGTTATCAGATTTAGTTTCGTTTAAATCTATTGCACAGGGGAGAACATCTTGTTCCAGGTCTTTCATGAGAGAAACAGCCTCCGCTTCACTTCAGTTTAAGCGCTATTGCTCGCAAATAGGCCTGCAGGTAATATTTCATCATAGGGATTTGAAATGTTCCCCGTGGAACATAAGAATTGGGAAACACTTCTGAAGGCCGGTCCTTGCTATCCTCAAGTTTGCAGTAACTTTGCGCCGATGTTTCCAGATTATGATATAATAGTAGTAGGAGCTGGCCATGCGGGATGCGAGGCTGCTGCCTCAGCAGCCAACTTGGGTTCTAAGGTGCTGCTGGTAACAATGAATATGCAGACCATTGCTCAAATGAGCTGCAATCCTGCAATGGGAGGAATTGCCAAGGGGCAGATCGTGCGGGAAGTGGACGCCCTTGGCGGGTATTCAGGAATAGTTACTGATTTGTCCATGATCCAGTTCCGGATGCTTAACCGCTCTAAAGGACCCGCTATGTGGAGCCCCAGGGCACAAAGCGATCGCATGCTATTTGCTGCCACCTGGAGGGAAATGCTGGAGAAAACTCCGAACGTGGATTTTTACCAGGATATGGTGAAGGGATTGATTGTAAAAGATGGAAGGGCCTGCGGCGTAATAACAGGGCTCGGTCATGAGATAAAGGCAAAGGCGGTGGTGCTGACCAATGGCACTTTTCTCAATGGGATCATACATATTGGAGAAAAGAACTTTGGGGGAGGACGGGCTGCCGAAAAAGCTGCAACCGGGATCACAGAACAACTGGTCAGCCTGGGTTTTGAAAGCGATCGTTTAAAAACCGGTACGCCCCCGCGAGTAGACGGGAGAAGCCTGGATTATTCAAAAATGGAAGAGCAACCGGGTGATGAAGAAATAGGTGGGTTCTCTTATACCAATGTTCCAAAACCAACCCAACAAAGAAGTTGCTGGATCACTTATACCAATCAGGCGGTTCATGATATTCTGAAAACCGGGTTTGATCGCAGTCCAATGTTCGCGGGAAGGATCGATGGTGTAGGTCCCCGCTATTGCCCAAGTATTGAAGACAAAATCAATCGCTTTGCAGAACGTGAACGTCATCAGCTTTTCATTGAGCCAGAAGGATGGAATACAGTTGAGATCTATGTAAATGGCTTTTCTACCTCTTTACCCGAAGACGTACAATACGAAGCACTTCGTATAATTCCCGGTTTTGAGAATGTCCGCATTTTCCGCCCTGGCTATGCGATTGAATATGATTATTTCCCACCCACTCAACTCAAGCATACATTAGAAACAAAACTTATATCAAATCTTTTCTTTGCCGGCCAGATCAATGGGACCACCGGGTATGAAGAAGCTGCCTGCCAGGGATTGATGGCAGGAATGAACGCCCATCAGAAAGTGCGTGATCTTGAACCCGTGATCCTGAAAAGAAGTGAAGCATATATTGGTGTGTTGATCGACGACCTGATCAGTAAAGGAACTGAGGAACCTTACCGGATGTTTACTTCCAGGGCGGAGTTCCGTACTTTGCTTCGCCAGGACAATGCAGATCTCCGTCTCACAGAGTTAAGCTATCGTCTCGGTCTCGCTTCTCAAGAAAGAATGGACACAGTGATTGCAAAAAAAGATGCAGTAGTTACCATCAAACAAATTCTGAAAGATACCAGCGTAGAACCCGGAGAGATAAATGGGTTTCTTCAAGAACTCAAATCCTCCCCCATTATAGAAAAACAAAAAGCGGAAAAAATTCTTCTCCGCCCGGATGTTGAACTTGATCAGTTGATAAATGCATTACCCAAACTGACTGAATCATTAAAAGGCTTTACCAAAGAACAATTGGAACAAGCTTCCATCCAGGTAAAATATGATGTATACATCAATAAAGAAAAAGAGCTGGTAAGTCGAATGAGCCAATTGGAAGATCTGGAAATTCCCGAAACATTTGACTACAAAAAGATCCAGGCTTTGGGAAATGAGGCCCGCGAAAAATTAAACCGAGTGAAGCCAAGAACACTTGGCCAGGCAAGCCGTATCTCCGGCATCAACCCCAGTGATGTACAAATACTAATGGTGTATATGGGCCGGTAGTTTGAAGGATGCCTTCAATGCTTCATTCCATACAGTTTTGAACTATATTTTTTCAAGCGTCAAAACCGTGTGGAATTCTTAATTGGCCGCTATCTCATGGTTAACTAAAACCTCTACCATGGATAGCAAAAACATTTTAACCGCCGACCTGCTCGATCTTGTTTTTGATAATCGGAACAAAGATTATGGAGCTTATGAATTACGCAGATTCTATAATCAGCGGATAAGAAAAGCATTGCTGATAACCGGGGCATTAGCTAGTATAACATTTACCAGCATTGCATTGGGCAACAAACTTCACCCGGGAAAAGAAAGAATTCCTGAAAAAATCACCGCTGTAGTTATCAACCCGCTCGATGAAGATAAAAAACCAGAGCCTATCATCCCCCCTGAGCAAAAACCGCAACCTGCACCACAACCAGTACGTTCAGAAATTTTTACCCAAATGGTAATTGCGGATGACAAGGATGTTCAATCGCCTCCGCCAGACCAGGAAACACTAAGTACCGCAAAGATATCCACTACGCAATCAGATGGCGTGGATGATACCGGGATACCAACCGAAACACAGCCGGTAGGCGCAGGAACGGGCATCATCCAGCAAAAGGAAACCAAAGAACCGGAAGGGCCATTTGAGCGGGTAGAAGTAGAAGCAAAATTTCTTGGCAACTGGGAAAAATTTCTCCTCAGATATTTGAATGGGGATGTTCCTGTAGAAAATGGTGCATCTCCGGGAAGGTACACAGTAATGATCCAATTTGTAGTAGACGTCGATGGCTCTGTAAGTGATATCCGTCCATTAACTTCCCTTGGCTATGGAATGGAAAATGAGGCAATACGTGTTTTGAAAAAAGCCACCAAGTGGGAACCTGCTTTTCAGAATGGGCGACAAGTAAAAGCCTATCGCAGACAACCGGTTACGTTCCTGGTAAATGAAGAGTAAATAAACTCTACCCACGAACACCACTTTCGCAACAGCTATAAACACTTTACTGGCTGTTGCGAAAGTCGTTTGCTTAAACAATCACAGCAAAACCCCCGATTCCACCGCCCCCACCCTTTTGAAAATTTTGCTGAATGACCGCAGCACCCTTTCCGGGATTATTTAATTATTAGCAGCGGTTATTCAGCTTTTTACAATAATCGCGCTGACTGTACCATCTGCTCACGGGTATTTACGGAGTTATTATATACACCTGTAATCAAACCCCGGCATTTTGGAGAACCGCAACGGCATTCGAATGGTTCCATATTCTGATCAAGAAATTGAGAATAATCAAGCGTTAATTCTTCATTCCGGGAAATATTTCTCAGAGCAATTACATTCAAACCATCCAGGCCGGTATTCGCATCACAGCTATGATTCTGTGGGGCCCATTCCGAAGGATCTTCATCCCAAAGCACAAAAACTTCGTCGCTTACAGCATATGCGTAACGACGGAAATTTAATTTCTGCTCTTCATTCCACTGCCTATCCACAAACCTTTTGGTTACGACCCTTTGAGCTTTCTCCTCACCGCAAAAAACCACATCTCCCTTATGGATGGGTCGGGTTGCATAAATTCCAAAACCGGCAATGGAATTTCCTTTCATTGCATAGGGCTTTTTCTTTCTTGCATGGCGGGCAATGCCTTCTTCAATGATCTGTTCCAAAAATCCCTTTTGCCCGGCTTCATCAAATTTCAGGATAAAGTCCGCCGAACCCTCATAACCATCCGTATAAAAAACAGAACAGGTAAAATTAATCTCCAGGAAAAAAATCTCATTCTTATCGTTCACCCTGAAATCAAGGCGTGCATAGCCCACACCATTGAACCCTTTAAAAATTCTCTCGGTAGCAGCACGAAGAGCTTTGTCCAACACCGGGTCTGTACAAGGGAAATTGCAATCGGGATGGAGCTCAGAGGTTTTTAAAGAATAGGTCTTAAACGTTTTGCCCTCCGGGAAAACATACTCAACAGGTTTAAACACTTTACAGGTTTTTCCATCGGCATTGGCAGCAACCAGAACAGTAAACTCCCGTCCGTCTATATACTCTTCTACCAGCAAGGGGCCGTATTCGTTGTAAATCTCAACCACCTTTTTAAGCAGGTCCTGTTTATTGTACAAAACCGAATTCTCATCAATTCCAAGGCTGTCACCAGCTTTTGAAGGTTTGATGAACATTGGATAACTAAGATATTTTTCTACCTTATCAATATCTTCCGGTTTATCGATCATAAAATACCCGGGAGTTTTTACTCCTTCACTGTGGGCCACGTATTTCATCAGCTCCTTGGTGGGGTCATAAAGCTTAGCCGTAGGGCCGGTATGTGGAAGATCAAGCAGATCGAAACTATGGATCACATCAATGGAAGGAACTTCCCATTCGAGGTAGCCTTCACAAAGGTTGACGAATATATCATAGCCCTTTTTCTTTAATTCCTTCAGCTGACGATAAGTGGTCAGTTTGTTCAGGAACACATGATCCACCTCGTCGTTGGGAAGAAAAGAATTCAGGTATCGGGGAGGATCATAGTTTTTATAATCCACTCCCGTAGTTGAGTAGTCTGGTTGAAGCACACAAACTTTCATGTGAATAGAATTTTGCAGTAAAGTCGTTACCTATAATGAAAAGGGTCCTACAATGATAAATGCCTTCTTTCGAAGGCGTCTTTAATAATACTCAGGATACTGTCAGAAAACGTTCTGTTGGCATAGCGAAGTATCGCTCCTATGGAAGTATAATCCTCGTCCTCGCTCAAGCCACACTGTGCATTTACTTCCAGCATGTATAATTTGCCAGTATTCTTATCCATACGGATATCCAGTCTTCCGTATCCCATGCCTCCCACAGCCAGGTAGGCTTGAAGGCTGATTTCTTCCAATGCCTTTACCAGGTGAGCTGCAGGCTGGTGATAATTATAAAAGTTCTCATTCCCGGGCATCGGGCGCTCATCCTCATAAATCTCCCAAAGACGGTCGAAAGAGAGAAATTTCTCCTCATCCGGCAATGACTCATGAAAGATCCTTTCCACAGGAGGGAAAACCTCACAACGCTCAGGAGCGGTAGAAGAGCCAATAATAAAGGATGTAAATTCGGGTCCGGTAATAAACTGCTCCACGATCAATCCGTCTGCCAGCAGGTTCCACCCACGATATCCGTTCTTTAATTCTGCTACCCGTTCCTTCAACTCCTTATCTGTATACACTACATTTTTAACAGATACACCCATACTTCCACCCGAAACAGCAGGTTTAATAATCAGGGGGGCACCCAGTCGCTGACACATACCATCAAGGGGCTTTTCTGTTCCATCGATCATCGCCCATTTAGCTGTAGAAACGCCGGCTTTATCAAAAGCCTCTTTCATGGGGATCTTAGAAGTGGTGATATTATAGTAGTGTGTATCGGAACCAGTATAAATGAGACGATTCTTTTCGAGTTCCGCAATGACAGAAACGCCTGGGGTGCCATTCACTTCATCACCATCACAGAGGTTCAGGACAAGAGGAATTTTTCTGGCAGATCTTTTCTTGATACCCTCAATGATCTCCCGGTAGTTTTGCATGGTAACCGGCTGCCAGATCCAATCAGCATTCAGCTCAGTAAATACCTTTGTATATTCCTGCAGGCTTTGAGTGAAATCGTAATAATACTGGAGGTTGGGATCCTCTGTTTGGAGATAGGGGTAGAGGACCCAGATCTTTAGTTTTCGAAGAGGATTGTCTGCTACTTTCCTTGCGACCTTTTTCTTAAGCTCTTTTTTCCTTGTTTGAGCGATCATGCAGTTGCTGTTGTATAAATCGGGTAAGGGTGTAAGTACTAAGGATCTCGGGGTTTATATGTGCAGCACCCCTGATCTCTCCCAGGCAATTACTGCATCCGCAAAAGCAGGTAAATGGTTGCGCCATATCCCACTCGGTAGAGGGATAAAAGAAAGTCATCTCATCCCCTTCTGCGATCTCCTTCAGGGCAACTATCTGCATAGCAAACGTGTCAAAGAACACATTCGGGTCGCAGCTATGGTTGATATACTGAAGGTGTTCCGGTTGCAACATAATATGCTTATCAATGCCTACCTGTACGGTTAAATAAGTTGGTTCATTAAGGATAGCTCCTGCTGAAAAGTAAGCAACAACCTCCCCCGGTTTATACGTTCGTTGGGCGAAAAAAGCTTTTTGGTTACTTACTAGGTTTTGCCTGACAGCGGCAAATACATGATCGCTTATAAGGCGATAACCGGAGTGGGTAGCTGTTACCATAAATGAATTGATATGAAAAGATAGAGATAAACCATTATGCAAAATTCACATAGTCTTAAATGTGAATAATTAAGCCTATAAACTTAATAACGTTAAACAGCTATCTTCCCTTTAACATCCCATTTAAGAGTGACAAACACCCCATCCCTTAATTAAACCCGGCCGGTTGCCATACTACTTCGGAACCCTTGAAATGCCTATCCGGTAAGGCTTTCATTGGTTTGCCCCTTTTCGTTATTATAAACGTTCCAGGCCATTACCAATCTTATTTCTCCAAAGCTGGCAGCCTCCTTCACGCTACTTTTGATTGTGCCAATAGAAGCTATCTCAAGTTGGGCAATAGCCTCATTAACGATCGTAACAACTGAAGGATCGACTAGTTCCTCAATAGCGATCTCTCCCAACCGTATATAATGAGCCAAATGACCCTCTATCGTTTGCTGGGTAAACCCACGAAGGCTGGCAATCTCTCCAACGCTTTTACCATCTCTGAATAATTTGTATGACTCTGCTTTTGTATCCGGCCGCTGCACGGCCGGCTCTTTTGTTAGTGGTTCTTTTTCCTTTTTCTTCCTTTTGCCAGTAGTTTTTTTCTCTGGCATTTGTGAAGACAAACCATTTTCCAGCGAATACGCCCGGATCAGCTCAAGGAAATCATTTCCATAACTTTTGATCTTAACCGGCCCAAAGCCGGAGATCTGCTCCAGTTCATCTTCTGTTTGGGGAAGAAAGCTGACCAGCTCCTCCAGTGTTTTACTGCTCGCGATCAGATATAGGGGCTGTTCTTTCCTGGCACTGATACTATCCCGCAATTGTTTCAACTGCCAGTATAAAGCCGGGTGGGCAAGCCCTTTTCTTGCCTCTACAGACCCCCCGTACACGTTAATGCTGAAGGATGGTTGTTGAAAAGATCTTTTCCGCTGTTGCCACAGGTCCAGGTCCGTATTCACTGTAAAACCCTGAAGTATGAATTGATGAAGCGAGACCGAACCGAACAATTCCCTCAGGTCTTCATTTACCTGCCGGGCGAGGTTCCTGTTATCGGTACTAATCGTACAGGTTTGCAGCTGGCTAAGGACCTGCTGCAGTTCGCTAGAGAAATGGACAGATGCCCGTTTAACCCTTTCAACTAACTGCGTATTCTCATCTATCGTAAGTGGTAACAGCAATTGCTGCCTGATCCATTCATGAAAACGAGAACCCGTTTCTTTGATCGATTCTATTTTTTGTTCCAGCATCTCCATCCATTCCATGGATTCCTTTTGAAAGGACGTTCCCTGTTTCCGGATATAGTCTCCCGACTCTACGACCAGCTCAGATTCTTTTGTGAAATCAAAAGCCTGAAATAAAAGTTCAACCCGTGTTTGCTGCGTGGCTTCCAATAGTTCCTGCCGGAGCATTTCCGCTGAGACACTGTTGCGCGCAAACTCAACAATGCGGGGATCAGTTCTCAGGCTCGAAGCATTGATCCTGCTTTTTAATACCAGTCCATCCAGGTTGGTGCAGCGGCTTAAAGCCACATATACCTGGCCTGGAGCAAATGCTTTGCCTGCATCAATGATCGCCTTTTCAAAAGTCAGCCCCTGGCTTTTATGAATAGTGATCGCCCAGGCAAGTCTTAAAGGAAACTGAGAAAAAGAACCAAGCGTTTCTTCTTCCATTGAGCGGTTTGCCGGGTTAAGGGTATATCGAATATTCTCCCATTGCTCACGCTTTACTTCTATTTCTGTTTCGTCATCACATATCACCCATATTTTTTCTTCTTCTACACGGTTTACAATCCCGATTTTTCCATTGTAAAACCGTTTTCCCCTGTCTGTATCATTCTTAATGAACATGACCTGGGCGCCGGGGCATAATACCAGGGTTTCATCGGCCGGAAAACTATTGACAGGGAAATCTCCATTTATTTCTGCGGTAAAGGAAGAGTGCACTGCCGGAAGCTTTTGCAGTTCTGCGGTATTGATCTGCTTTACAATTTCATTGTGTGTCGTCAATAAAATATAACCATCCTGCGGGGCCCTCGCAAAATCCGGTAAATAACGGTCTTCCAGCAAGCTGGCGCCGGTTTCATCCACTTCGTTATTCCTGACCTGGTTAAGCAGGTTGATAAAGTCTTCTTCGCTTTGCCTGTAAACCTTGTTAAATTCAATGTATACAGGCTGCTCATCCTGTAACACACGGCTATCAAAAAAATAAGGGCTTCTATAGTAAGCAGAAAGCCACTGCCAGATCTCATCCCTGGTTACAGGGGGAAGCTGGAACATATCTCCGATAAAAAGGACCTGGACCCCACCAAAGCGTTGAAGTGGCCGTTTTCTCACAAAGCGAAGAACCGTGTCAATAGCGTCAAGTGTATCGCACCGCACCATACTGATCTCATCGATCACCAGCAATTCCAACTCTTCCAATACTCTTAACTTTTCCTTATTCATTCTCAGCCGGTTGATCAGCCCGGCCGTATGTGTTACCTCCTCGCTATCCGAAGCAAATGCCTCATTGTCTTCCGGAATAAAGGGTGAAAAGGGAAGTTGAAAAAAGGAGTGGATGGTAACACCTCCTGCATTAATGGCTGCCACTCCGGTGGGTGCAACAACAGCCATTTGCTTGCGACTGTGCTCTCTTATATAACGCAGGAATGTTGTTTTCCCGGTACCGGCTTTCCCTGTAAGGAAAATGTTCCGCGTGCTCTGGTTCACCAATCCCAGCGCTAATTGGAACATGGTATTCGATTGATCGATATGTGTTGTCTCTGTCACTGCTCTTTCTAATAATTTAAGCAAAATAAAGTAAATGATCGCTGCGTTCAGCCAGTCATTTTTATTTCCGCCAATCCTTTATTAATTATAATACTCATTTCATCTTGCATTGGCATATCCAGGATCAGCAGTTCACTTACCAGGACCTCAGTGATCGTTTTGCAGGAACCATTACTGTCCTTAAAGTTCCGGTTAATGAGGCGGCCAACGATAGCAACCGTCATTCCCTTCTCCAGATACTTTTCTGCAAGTGTGGCTATTCTTCCCTGTACAACCAAGGCATGGGACTGAACTTCCTTAATATGAAGTCCTTTAGCATTACAATATGAGTCCTCAATAAGAATAGAGAACCTTGCTATTTTCCTTCCATCCCCCCCATCCTTAATGACAGGGTTACCCATCAGGCTTCCGATAAGTTGAACATTATTCTTAATTGCATACATCTGTCTTAGTATTACTCATAGCAAGGTATAACAAGCGTCCAAAACTCCATGGGGTTAAACACGTCAGAAATCCGTTTTTAATCACAGACTTAAATGGTCATAAAACAGGCAATGTGCTCTCCCGTGTTTTTGACTTATGCCCGGGCATAATCACCCAATTTTTAAGTATTCTTACGGTCAGCTAAAAACTAAATCCCTGCCTGTTAAATAATTAACATTTATCCCATTTAAGCACTCTGGCGGAAATAAGCCCCTTTCAGTAGGTTTAATAATTCTTGCAATATCCTATTACGAAAAACAACCTTTATGAAAAACTCAAACCTGCTGCCTTTGGCCGGCTTTGGTTTTTTTTGCGCTGTTTTCTTATCCCTTACACCGATGCAACAGGAAAGCGACTCGCTATCAGAAAAAGTTGCAGAGGTCCCTTCCATTGCACTCTCAAGGCCAGGCTTTCTTTCTACAACTTATAATGAAGGTCCTTCACGGGACACGATCAGTTCATCATTACCCTTTTATAAGCCCACAAACCGTACACTCTCATCAACAACTGACAATCACGCAGTAACGCCACAGGTAAAGGAAAATAAACCCGTTTTTACAGATCCACAGGAAATTATCTCAGCGACTGCTAACGCAAAGCCCAATGGAGAGGACCCGGAGGTTTCTCCAACAACGGCAACACTGCAAAGTCCCAACCCGGAAGATCCCCAGGAGTACATTTTTTCCGGCAATTCTCATGTTCCATCACCGTATCTACCAGAAGAGCCAGAGATTGAAGAAGAGAAAATATTCCCACCTACAGACTATGTGGATGAGATAGCTGCTCCGCAAAAACAAGAAGTGGTAAAAGTGTTGATTTCAGCACCTGTTCCTATTATTACAGTAGAGCCTGAATCAGGGCTTGACAGTTATCCAGATTATCTGATGCAGGCCCGTATAGAGAAATTGGCCGAGTATGCAAATGAAAACAACTATTCCACTGAATATGCTTTTATAATCAACCTTGGACTAAAATCAGGTAAAAAGCGTTTTTTCCTGGTCGACCTTCTCCATGGGGAAGTTCTCAAAAGTGGTTTGGTGGCACATGGCCGTGGTAAAGAAAAGTTCACTCTGCAAAAAAAGTATTCGAACCTGCCAGGCAGCGCCTGCAGTTCTCTCGGATTATATAAGATCGGTTCGGTTTACAGTGGGGGATTCGGGAAATCATTCCGGCTGATTGGTTTGGAGAAATCGAATAATAATGCGCTTAGCCGGGCTATTGTATTGCATGCGATGAGTTGCATTCCCAATGAAGAAATAGACTATCCTATTTGTCAAAGCGAGGGATGTCCTTCCCTTTCGCCGGAATTCCTGGATGATATCAGTCCCGTAATACTGAAAAGCAAAAAGCCGTTATTATTATGGGTCTTTGATCCCACAACCAATAATTCCCGGATTAGTTACTAAGTTATTTTTTGCTTACCGTCCATATACTAACTGCCTGGTCTCAGGCAGTTTTTATTTTGCCTTTCGGAAAGCCACAATTTATTATTTCACTCCCACAGCCTAATATACAGCTGCCGAAGATGTGCTATCAGAGCATAAAAAAACGATTACAACTTTCGTTATAATCGTTTCATTTTTGTGGTGTGGGGCGGGATCGAACCGCCGACACAAGGATTTTCAGTCCTTTGCTCTACCGACTGAGCTACCGCACCTTTTTACCCAGAAATTTACCATTTCCCGGTAAGGGCTGCAAAAATAGAGGTTTTTGCACAATTGATAAACTTTTGTGTGAATTATTTCTGGGTCAAAATAGCTTTACATACCATATTCACTCAGGAACTTGATCCGCATGATCTTTAACTGTTCCCAATTGAAATTGTGTTCGGAAAGTTCTTCCTGGGCTACCTGCAAGGACGATGTGTCACAGCTTTTAAAATAGTCTATGATTTCATCCTGTTCGGTTTCGTCCAGCATTTCATCAATCGCATAGTCCAGGTTAAGTTTGGTGCCACTGGCTGCAATGGTTTCCATTTCTTCCAGCATTTCATCAATCCTCCAACCCTTGTTTTTAGCGATGGTCTCCAGGGATACTTTCTTATCGGTATTTTGGATAATATATACTTTATTGCCGCTCTTGTTCACTACGCTTTTCATCACAAAATCATCGGGCTTTACGATATTGTTCTCTTCTACATATTTAGCAACCATTTCCACAAAGGGCTTACCATACCTGAGCGCTTTTCCCTTGCTCACGCCCTGGCATTTTTCCAGGTCGGCAATTGTAGTTGGGTATAAAGTAGCCATGTCTTGCAAAGAAGTTTCGAGGAAAATAACAAAAGGCGGCAGGTTCTTTTTCTTGGCTTCTTTCTGACGCAGTTCCTTCAACATTTCGAATAGCCGCTCATCAGTTGCAGCACCGGTAGATGTTTCTGTTGCCTCTTCATCATCTGCATTTGCTTCTTCATAGAGATTATTCAGAACGATCTTGAAAGATTTCGGCTTTTTGAGAAAGCCTTCTCCTTTTTTGGTGAACTTGAGGACACCGTATTCTTCTATATCTTTTGACAGCAACCCTTCCAGCAGCATCTGCCTGATCAATGAATTCCAGAAATGTGATTCCTTATCATTTCCACTTGCAAAAGCCGGTATACCATCATGCCGGAACATTTTGATCTGGGGTGTCAACTTGCCACTGATGATCTGCACCACATAATCTGTAGCAAACCGTTCGTCCAGCGCTTTGATCGCTTTCAGCACAATAATCGCTTCTTCTTTTGCTTCCACTTTTTCTTTAGGATGCTTACAGTTATCACATTGCCCGCAATTCTCCGTTGCATATTCTTCACCAAAATAGCTCATCAGCACTTTGCGGCGGCAAACTCCGCTCTCCGCATAAGCAACCGTTTCATTGATCAATTGAGCTCCGACTTCCCGTTCGCTTAGCGGTTTGTCGCGCATCAGGTGTTCCAGCTTGCTTACATCTTTATGCGAGTAGTAGAGAATACATTTACCTTCCATGCCATCGCGGCCGGCACGACCAGTTTCCTGGTAATAGTTCTCAATAGACTTTGGAATATTGTAGTGGATAACAAAACGGATATCTGGTTTATCGATACCCATACCGAAAGCGATAGTAGCACAGATCACCTGCACATCTTCATTCAGGAATTGGTCCTGCCGCTCAGCCCGCAACTTGCTATCGAGACCAGCATGATAGGCGACTGCTTTAATACCATTAGCAACCAGCAATGCGGCCATTTCTTCCGTCGTCTTTCTATTCAACGTATAAATTATACCGCTCTTCAACTTCATTCCTTTGATGAAGCGAACGATACTTTCATCTGTTTGTGATTTCTTGATCTTGGGTTGGATCTCATAATAGAGATTGGACCGGTTGAATGAGGAAATAAAAATGTTGGGGTTCCTCAAGTCAAGATTCTTAATGATATCGCTTTGTACTTTCGGTGTGGCCGTAGCCGTCAGGGCAATCACGGGTATATCGGGATTGATCTGCGTCATCATCTCACGCAAGCGGCGATATTCAGGACGGAAATCGTGCCCCCATTCAGAGATACAGTGTGCTTCGTCTACCGCAAAAAAAGACAATTTAAGATCAGAGAAAAATTCGAGGTTCTCCTGTTTGGTGAGTGTTTCCGGGGCAACGTATAGCATTTTCGTTTTGCCTGTCAACAGATCATCGTGAACTTCTTTTATTTCTTTTTTGCTAAGTGTTGAATTAAGAAAGTGGGCTACTTCGTCATTGCTGCTATACCCTCTAACCAGGTCAACCTGGTTTTTCATCAGGGCAATAAGTGGCGAAACGATAATAGCAACGCCGTCGCTGACCATTGCAGGCAGTTGATAGCAAAGGCTTTTACCACCACCCGTAGGCATGATCACGAAAGTATCATGACCGGCCAGTAAAGATTCAATAACTTTTTCCTGTGTGCCTTTGAATTTATTAAATCCAAAATGTTCCTGCAACGCTTTGTGAAGATCAAACCGTTGTTTTGGTTGATTGGTTTCCTTAGCTTGTTTTTTTGCAGCGCCTTTTTTTGCAGTTGTTGTTCCCATTTGCTCTCAATTATTAATCCCGGACAAAGCCCGGGCCATCACTCATTATATAAGATACCTATTTTAACCCAAACCCATAACACATCGGGCTTGTTTTATACAAACAATCGGCTACTCTAAATGATAAGGTTTCTCTTGGAAAAAGCCGGGAGATGATCGGCGGTTGGAATAAAACTAATCCGGCAATTGGGCCGAGGAGAAATTTCAGCACAGATCCTTAACCCTGCTCAAGAGGACTGCGAATTTACAACTCAACAGTGGTTTCTCATAGCCCAAATCGTTAAAATTCCGGGAAATGAATGGCCGACAGGGTTTTGAAGTTAAAAGCTCTAATTTTGCGCAGCATTCGCCATTGGCGAACAATTTCTTATGACTGTTTCCATTAAAGAGATCGCCTTGCAAACCATTGCACTGGAAGCCCAGGCAATTGCAGGCCTTCGATCTTATATCAATGATGATTTTGAAAATGCTGTATCAGCCATCGCCGGTTGTAATGGCCGCATTGTGATCAGCGGGATTGGTAAGAGCGCAGTAATTGCACAAAAAATTGTAGCCACATTCAACTCTACAGGCACTCCTTCCATATTTATGCATGCTGCTGATGCCATCCATGGTGATCTTGGCATAATACAACAGGATGATATCGTGATTATTATAAGTAAAAGCGGAGAAAGCCCGGAAATTAAAATGCTGGTTCCACTGATAAAGAACTTTGGAAATACGATCATTGCAATGGTAGGTAACCTACAATCATTCCTGGCTAAACACTCACAGATCATTCTCAACACAACGGTAGACCAGGAGGCATGCCCGAATAATCTCGCGCCCACATCCAGTACCACCGCCCAGCTTGTAATCGGTGATGCACTGGCTGTTTGCCTCATGGAATTGAAAGGCTTCAGAGGGGAGGATTTTGCAAAGTTCCATCCAGGCGGCACATTAGGTAAAAAGCTTTACCTGAGAGTATCGGATCTTTATCCTTACAACGAAAAACCACAGGTTGGCCCTTCACAAACACTGACTGAAGTGATCATGGAAATGACACAGAAACGGTTAGGGGTAACAGCAGTTGTTGATGAACAAGGCCTTTTGCTTGGTATCATCACCGATGGTGACCTAAGAAGAATGCTCCGGAATAATATCAAATTAGATGATGAGCTTAAAGCCTCAGATATCATGACCAAAAACCCGAAAACCATTGCTCCTGATGAGTTGGCCGTGCAGGCGCTGGATGTTCTCCGCAAAAACGA
Source organism: Sphingobacteriales bacterium 44-61 (assembly GCA_001898405.1). GTDB lineage: Bacteria > Bacteroidota > Bacteroidia > Chitinophagales > Chitinophagaceae > Terrimonas_A. The sequence continues at coordinate 138,700 of MKTW01000009.1, read as the reverse complement.
GATCACCCAGTTAGCTGTTACAGAAAAAGGGGGTTATCTTGGCATTATTCATTTACACGATTTAATTAAGGAAGGTTTAATCTAATCAGCAAACGAAACTGTTTATATTCACTTATTACTATGAACAAACATCATTACGTTGCGATCATGGCCGGTGGGATTGGCAGCAGGTTTTGGCCAATGAGCCGCGCCAATTATCCGAAACAATTCCTGGATATTCTTGGCACAGGCAAAACACTGATACAGGAAAGTTTCGACCGGTATAGCCAGTTGGTGCCTGTAGAAAACCTTTTTATTGTTACTTCCCAGGAATATGTTCACCTAGTAAAACAACAGTTGCCCGATCTTCCAATTGAAAATATTCTCGCAGAGCCCTCACGGAAAAATACAGCTCCCTGCATTGCCTATATCGCTTTCAAGCTTTATCAAAAAGACCCTGAAGCGCTGATGATGGCAGCTCCTGCAGATAACCTGATCCTTGATACTTCGGCTTTTGTCAAAACTGCACAAAAAGCCCTCGATTTTGTAAGTCATATCAACGCATTGGTAACCATTGGCATTAAACCCACTCATCCCAATACCGGGTATGGTTATATCCAGCACGACGGGCCTGAAGCAGCTCCGGGAGTACATAAAGTAAAAACATTCACAGAGAAACCTAATCTCGAATTGGCAAGAACTTTCCTGGCCAGTGGTGATTTTCTATGGAATGCCGGCATCTTTACCTGGAAAGTGAGAACGATCGTGAATGCATTTGAAAAACACCTGCCGGAAATGTTCGAGGTCTTTCACACTGAAAGAAACAACCTGAATACTCCGGAAGAAAAGAATGCGATAGAGAGAATATATCCGCAGTGTACCAATATTTCCATCGACTTTGGCATTATGGAAAAAGCAGAGGATGTGTATGTGATCCCTGCTTCATTTGCCTGGAGTGATCTTGGCACCTGGAACAGTGCCTGGGAAAATATGGAAAAAGACTATTTTCATAATGCTGTGGCCGGCAATTATGTAATGGTGGTAGACGCCAAAAACACTATGGTGCATGTGCCAGACAATAAACTGGTGCTGCTGCAAGGCCTGGAAGATTATATCGTGGTAGACACGAAGGACGTACTCCTTATCTGCAAAAAGGAAAAAGAACAGGAGATAAAAGAATATGTTGCTGAGATCAAGCGGAATAAAGGGGAGAGATTTCTCTAAGGCCGGAGAAAATATCCTGAACATAAAACATCAATATTCTGTTTTTATACAACCTTGTGAATACAAGGTTTTTTTATTTTTAATTATAAAATACAAATATGTCTCCCTATCCTCTTCATAATATATTATTCCTGGACATTGAAACGGTGCCCCAGCATGCCGATTATGAACTTGTTTCTACCGAATGGAAAGAGCTTTGGGCAAAAAAAGCAGAGGTGTTGCTCCGCAACCGGGAAGATGAAACGGTTGAGTCAATTTATAACCGGGCCGGTATTTATGCTGAGTTTGGAAAAATCGTATGCATCAGCTGTGGCGTGATTCAATCATCCGGGGAAGATAAAAAGTTATTACTGAAATCATTCGCCGGTGATAATGAAAAGCTGTTGTTATACGAATTCTCTGAAATGCTCCGCAAGTGGTCCGGCAATGAACCAAAATTCCTTTGTGCGCATAATGGAAAGGAGTTTGATTTTCCATTTCTCTGCAGACGGATGATCATCAATGGGCTAAGCATACCTGCTGTCCTCAATTCGAGCGGCAAGAAACCCTGGGAAGTAAACCATCTTGACACCATGGAGCTCTGGAAGTTCGGCGATTTCAAAAGCTATACTTCCCTCAATCTCCTGGCAAATGCCCTTTCTGTTCCTACACCCAAAGATGATATAGATGGCAGCATGGTTTGGGAAGTATACTGGAAGGAAAGAAACCTGCAGAGAATCACTACTTACTGCCAAAAAGATGTGGTCACTGTTGCCCAGGTTTTTCTACGGATAATGGGTGAACCATTAATTAAAACTGAAAACCTGGAAATCAAAGCCTGATAATATGCCGTAGATCCATCCGTGTCTGCTTTTGAAATCTCGAAGAGGCGGCTCAGCCCGGATTTTTTACCTTCGCTATCTCAATCAAATCCCCTCTTATCATGCAAAGAACAAATTATTCTTCAGGAGCTAAATGGGAAGATATCGTTGGCTACAGCCGGGCAGTAAAAGTGGGTAATACAATAGAGGTAACCGGCACTGTTGCAGTAAATGAAAACAATGAATTAGTCGGCGGCAACAGCGCCTATAAACAAACCCGTTTTATTCTTCAGAAGATAGAAAAAGTACTGGCGCAGGCAGGTGCTTCCCTGAAAGATGTGGTACGCACGCGCATGTTTGTAACAGATATAAGTCTTTGGGAAGAATATGGAAAAGCTCATGGTGAATTTTTTGAGCATATCAAACCTTGTACATCCATGATAGAAGTGAAAGGATTGATTGCACCGGAATATCTTATAGAAATTGAAGCAACAGCTATATTAACTGATTGATATGAACATTGAAACACTACAGGAATACTGTCTCTCCAAACCTGGTGCGGAAGAGGCTTTGCCCTTTGGTCCGGATACACTGGTATACAAAGTGAACGGGAAGATCTTTTTATTAGTAGGTCTTGAAGGCGATCCGCTTCAATTTAATGTGAAATGCGACCCTGACAAGGTGCAGGAGCTGAGAGAAGAATTTCCCTGTGTTTTACCAGGCTATCACATGAATAAGAAACACTGGAATACAATTGTGATAGACGGTTCTGTTTCCAATGCTCAACTCAGGGAATGGATCGATTGGTCATACGAGCTGGTAAAAGGCAAACCCAAGAGCAAGAAAAAATAAGTCCATCATTTCTTAAACCGAACAAATTGACGATCGTATCCAAATTACCCGACATCAGTACCAATATTTTCACTGTAATGAGTGCTCTCGCAACAGAGCATAAAGCTGTAAACCTGGGGCAGGGGTTTCCCGATTTTCCAATGAACCAGGATTTAATTGGATTAGTAGAAAAATCCATGCGCTCCGGGTATAACCAATACTCACCAATGCAGGGTTATCTTCCATTGAGAGAGGTTCTTTCCAAAAAAATACATTCCCTGTATGGTACTTCAGTAAGTCCTGATTCACAGATCACTGTTACACCGGGTGGCACATATGGAATTTATACATCACTCACTGCTTTATTACGCCCCGGGGATGAAGTAATCATTTTTGAACCCGCATATGACAGCTATATTCCAAATGTAGTAGTAAATGGTGCTACACCTGTTTTGATCAATCTCCAATTTCCGGAATATAAAATTGACTGGGAGGAAGTGAAGCGGAAAATAACACCACGTACAAAACTGATCATGCTCAATAGTCCGCATAATCCTACCGGTTCCATCCTGAAAGAAGAAGATATTAATCAACTTCGTTCCCTTGTTGCCGGAACAGGTATCTATATTTTAAGTGATGAAGTGTATGAACATCTCATTTATGATAATGCTCCTCATTGCAGCATGCTTCGTTACCCTGATCTTTTCGAAAGGAGCTTTGTATGTTTTTCCTTCGGTAAAATTTATCACTGCACAGGATGGAAACTCGGCTATGTTGTTTCTTCTCCATCATTGATGAAAGAATTCAGAAAACTCCATCAATTCAACTGTTTTGCCTGTCATACGCCTTCGCAGGTCGCTCTTTCCAGCTTCCTTGAAAATAAAGAAGCTTATCTTGGATTAGGAAGCTTTATGCAGCAAAAAAGGGATTATTTTATTTCCCTGATGAAGGATACAAAATTTGATTTGCTGGATAGTAAAGGAAGTTACTTTATCTGTGCTACTTACAATAGGATAAGTGATGAAAAGGACAGTGATTTTGCTATCCGCATCACTAAAGAATTTGGAGTGGCAACCATTCCTGTATCTGCATTTTACCAGGCTGGAACAGATAATAAAGTGATCCGTTTTTGCTTTGCCAAAAAAGAAGACACTTTGGAAAAAGCTGTAGAGAAACTTCGCAAAATCGGGTAGTAATACTTTTACTTACAGCCCTGCTTTTGCACTGATCTCCAGCATGCGGTCGATCGGTTTCCTGGCAGCTAATCTCAACTCTTCATCCATGGTTATTTCAGGTGTCCCATATTCCATGCAGAGATAAAGCTTTTCCAGGGAGTTAAGCTTCATATGCGGGCAATCATTGCATGCGCAGCTATTATTTGGCGGGGCGGGAATAAAGGTTTTATCAGGCGAAGACTTCATCATCTGGTGAAGGATGCCAGTTTCTGTAGCCACGATAAACTCTTTGGAGGGATCAGTTTGAGTAAACTTCAGTAATCCAGTGGTGGATCCAATATAATCTGCCAGGCGTAAAACCGGTTCTTCACATTCAGGGTGAGCAATGAATTTTGCATTGGGATGACGCATTTTCAACTTGGTTATTTTTTCCAGGCTGAAGATCTCATGCACCATACAGGCTCCATTCCAAAGCAACATATTCCTTCCGGTTACTTTGTTGATATAGGCCCCAAGATTTTTATCTGGTGCAAAAATGATGGGCTGATCTTTTGGAAAGCTATCCACTATCACCCTGGCATTGCTGCTCGTAACGATCACATCGCTTAAGGCCTTGATGCCGGCACTGCAGTTGATATAGCTCACCACCACATGATCAGGATGCTGTTCCTTGAAGCGCTTGAACAAAGGCGGGGGGCAGCTATCGCTCAGTGAGCAACCTGCTTTCAGATCAGGGATGACCACTTTTTTTGTTGGGTTGAGGATCTTGGCAGTTTCGGCCATGAAATGCACACCTGCAAACACGATCATGTCGGCCTTAGTTTTCTCAGCCTGCTGTGCGAGACCGAGGCTGTCGCCGATATAATCCGCAACATCCTGGATATCGGGTTCCTGGTAGTAATGCGCCAGCACCACAGCATTCTTCTCCTTCTTCAAACGCTCTATTTCGGCAAACAGGTCAAGCGTTGGGTCGAGATCTATGTCGAGAAAACCTCTTTGCTCAACTTTTTCTTTCGCGGCGGTAAGTGTTGCAGTGTCCATAACCCAATTTTTTGTTTGACTGATTGATCGGGGGAGCAATATTCCAACAGCTTCACCGATTTTTCAAATCAATTTTTCTTTTGTCTTTCTTTAGTTCTAATATTAATAATATAATATTTTATAAAAAAGAGTTTATTATTATTACGGCTGTGAATTAGTGGATAACCAATTTTTACAAAATTAATACTTCAAGGTAATCCACATTTAAAACAGAGTAATCCACATATTGTTTCAGCGATTCTATTGCGTTTAAGCTATCCTATCCACAGCAATGTTAAAAACAGGTCTGGAAAAATAGTACTTCCCCGATAGGATCATTTTATGTGAATTGAAGTAGAACAAACCATGAATTACATACGGACCAGTGACCAACCAGGGGCTACTCCACAAATTGTGTCCTAACAATTCCATTTCATATCAACGTTTCACACGGGATTATTCACAGTCAAATGATGATATTCACAACCCAATGTGGGGAAAAACCCGGAAAACGGATAAGGAAATTTACTAATAACATAATGATTTGAAGCTTTTTGCACAGAAACTTCGGGGTTAATATCGATCCTCCCTTCCCGTCTTCCCGCCTTACCGGTAAATTTTTACCGGTAAGGCGGGAAGACGGGAAGGGAGGCTAAATGAATGAAATCCGCTTTCTTGAATGAAGATGAATAAAGAATATCAAAATTTACTTCCTGTAATCCCCGTAAACCCTTGAAAAGCCTGTATTTTGGCGGTTTTCCACAATTTGTTCATATCTATAATTCCCCTATTTTTGCCATCCGTTTTTTAAACCCTTACATATTATTATGTCAGTTATCCAGAACATACAGGAGAAGTATGCAAAACTAATGGCGGTTATTATTGCCGTCGCGCTTATCATTTTCGTTGTGATGCTTGCCTTTGAGAATGGAGGAAGTTTATTCCGTGGAGGCAATGGTACTACTGTCGGTAAGATCAATGGTGTATCTATAGACTATAATACACTTGAGCCGCGTATCAAACAACAGGAAGACGAATATAAACGCCAGGGTTATGGAAGTGGTGCAGCAGTGCGTCAGCAGGCCGTTGAGCAGGTTTGGAGCCAGGAAGTAGCCAAAGTTGTACTGGAAACTGAAATAAATAAGCTGGGCATGCTGATCGGCAAGAAAGAAATGGGTGATATATTATATGGAGCAAATCCACCTGCTGATCTGAAAAGAATGTTTACTGATCCTGCTACAGGTCTTTATAATGCACAACAGGCCAAACAGCAGATTGACCAGATGCTGAAGAATAAACAAACACCTCCTGAGCAAAAAGCTCAGTTCAACGCATTCCTGAATTTCCTGGAACTGGGAAGGATGAACGATAAATACAATGCGCTGTTGGTTAACACTACCAATTTCCCAAAATGGTTTATTGAAAAGCAAAATGCAGACAATAGCCAAATGGCAAATATTTCGCTGGTGCGTGAGTTTTACAGCAGTATTGCCGATAGCAGCGTGAAAGTGACAGATAAGGAAATCGAAGAGTATATCAACAAACATAAAGACCAGTTCAAACAGGATGAAAACCGTGGGATTTCATATGTATCATTCAGTGCATTACCTACTGCAGCAGACAGTGCAGCTACCCGCGAAAGACTGATGGAACTGAAGCCAGGGCTCGACAGTACAAAAGATGTGCAACAATACCTCGAGAGCCAGGGAGTATCTACTTATTATAATAGCTATATCAATGGCGAAAGAATACAGATTGCTTCAAAAGATTCTATTTTCCGCATTCCTGTAGGTTCTACTTATGGACCTTACCTGGACGGGACAAACTATTCATTAGCTAAACTGGTAGGAGTAAGAACTCAACCGGATTCAGTAACAGTACGCCATATCCTGGTTGCCACTTCTCAGCGCGACCCTCAAACTGGTGGTATGATGATGGTAAGGGATACAGTCTCTGCCAGAAACCTGATCGACAGTATTCAAAGAGCTATTGCCAGCGGTTCTAACTTCGACACTGTTTGCGCAAAACTTTCAGATGATCCCGGAAGCAAAGACAAAGGTGGTGTGTATGAAAAAGTAACATCCGGATCAATGGTTGCTGAATTCAACGATTATATATTCGGCAAACCGGTTGGATCAAAAGGAGTGGTAAAAACTGAATTTGGGTATCACTATATAGAGATCCTCTCTCAAAAAGGATCATCTATTGCTTATAAAATTGCTTACCTGACTGTACCCATCGAAGCCAGCAATGAAACAGATGCCAATGCCAGCAATGAAGCAACACATTTTGCAGGTAATAGCCGCGACAGAAAATCATTTGATGCCAATGCAGAAAAATTGAAATCAAAAGGGATCAATAAATCATTTGCGCAGGATATTACTCCAACAGCAGCGCAGGTGATGGGCGTAGGGGCTTCGAGAGAATTTGTAAAAGCGATCTATGCTGCAGATCTCGGAGATGTAACAGAGCCGATAAAGGTTGAAGACAACTATGTAGTGGCTGTTGTAACGGAAATAAATCCAAAGGGTACACAAAGCGTTGCAAAAGCCCGTATGATGGTTGAGCCTTTGCTCCGCAATCATAAAAAAGCAGAACAGATCAGCAAAAAGATCGGTACTATCACCACTTTGGAAGCCGTTGCTTCTGTGCTTGGTGGCAAACAGATCGAAACGGCAGATAGTGTACATTTCTCCGGTATGCCTCCTTCCCCGCTGGTAGGTTCTGAACCTAAAGTGGTGGGTGCAGCTTTCAACCCGGCTAACAGAGGAAAAGTGGTAACCCAGGCAATTGAAGGAAACAGCGGAGTATATGTGCTGAGGGTAAACAATGTATCTGCTACAGCAGTGGCAGACGCTAATGTGGCAGAACAGCGCAAACAACGTTATGAGCAAATGAAAATGAGGGGTGTAGGATTTGCACAGGCCCTGATAGAAGCAGCGGATATTAAAGACAATCGCAGCAAGTTCTATTGATAGCAAGTCAATTATAAATTATAGCAAAGGCCACGCAATCCGTGGCCTTTTGTTTTTAAACAATCACTGGCCGGGGATGTTATCTTTGCATAAGAAATAAGCTCATGGAAAATCCTATCATCAATAAAGTAGCTGAAAGCGGTTTGATAACCATTGATCCGGCCAATTTTTTGCCACAGGAAGAAACAGCGGTGTTCGACCTGAAGGATTATTTATTCATGGGATTGATCCTGAAAGAAAAGGATTTCAGGGAAGCACTGAAAAACCTGGATTGGGAACAATACAGGAATAAGAGCATTGCGCTTACCTGCTCTGTAGATGCGATCGTCCCAGCATGGGCTTATATGCTGGTAGCAGCTTACCTGCAGCCAGTAGCAAAGGAGATCGTGATGGGTGATGAAAAAGAGCTGCAAAAACAGCTTTTTCTCAAAAATATAAATGCTATCAAATCAGAAGAGTTTACTGATAAAAGAGTGGTGATAAAAGGTTGCGGAGATATACCAATCGGAGAATATGCATATATGGAGATCACTAAACTTCTTCGGCCGGTAGTGAAAAGTATTATGTATGGGGAACCCTGCAGTACGGTACCGGTGTACAAGAAAAGCCCGGCCCGTTAGAACCAACCTCTTTTCTTGAACATCCATATCATCCAAACAGGAATCAACAACATCAGGCAAACAGCAATCCAGAATCCGTGCGGGTTAAGTATTTCAGGGAGATTGAAGTTCATTCCAAAGATTCCGCCGATCACCGTAGCGGGTGCCAGCAGGCAGGTAACGATCGCCATCACTTTCATTACTTCATTCAGGCGGAGATTGACATTGTTCACATACAGATCCTGCATGCTCATCATGATATCGCGATAGTTTTCTGCGAGGTCGATCGCCTGCACAATATGATCATAAATGTCTTTGTAATATTTGGTGTTCCGGTCGTCAAGCAAATCGCTTTCACTGCGGATGATGCTTCCGATCAGGTCCCGTACAGGCACCGTATTTCTTTTCAGAACGATCAGCTCTTTTCTCAACTGGTTGATCTTAGCCAGTGATCTTTTATCACTTTTGCGGATCACCTCTTCTTCCAGCGATTCGATGCTGTCACCAAGCTTTTCCATTACGAGATAATAATTATCCACGATCAGATCGAGCATGGTGTAACACAAATAGTCGGCACTTCGCTGTCTTGCTTTGCTTGTAGGAAGTTTCAACCGCTCGCGAAGGGGGTTGAATACATCGCGGCTGGCATCTTCCTGGAAACTGATCACAAAATTTTTACCTAAAACGATACTGATCTGTTCCTGCTCCACGGTTTTCTTTTCATCATTGTAATACAGCATATTCAGCAGGCAAAACAAAACGCCTTCCACTTCATCCATCTTGGGCCTTTGATTGATGCTAAGGATATCTTCGATCAAAAGCGGGTGTATGCCGAATTGATTCGACATGGCTTCTATATCAGCTTTGCGTAAGCCATCAATATTGATCCAGGTAATGCCCGGGCGATCTTTATAAGCAAAAGAATCCTCTACACAGGAAAGCTGCTTTTCTTCCAGGTTTTGGGCATCATAATTATAAATGAATACCCGGACCTCCTGGGCTTCTTCACGGTGAGGGAGCACCGTTGGGTTCACAGAGAGGATCTCCTTAGTCCGCTGGGTCCCGAACAAAGACGGCAGATAGAGGTAGCGAAGATATTTTTCGGGGTTCAGCTTAACATTCATAAAAGAAAGTTAGCAAAAGATGTGCAAATAGGGTGAGAGAGGGCAAATCAAAAAATTTTCTTAAAGGGCAGGATCAACTAAACCAGGAAGTGAACCCGTAGTCAAACCAGCAAATGCCCCACGCCGCCCCCATCGCCACAGAGCTATTTGGGTTGATGGTTACTGGCGGCATTCCCGCAGGGGTTATGTGTGGGTGCCCGGTTATTGGAGATAAGTCATTTTCATTGTGTTTGTATATAGAAAGGCCTGCCATTCCTGGCGGGCCTCTTTGTTTATACAGAACAACTATTCGCCTTCTTCATATAAATCAACCTGCGAAGCCAGGATCTCCCTGTATTTATTGAACAGTTTTGTTTTTGAAATAAACCCAACAAATTTTTTCTCTTTATCCAACACAGGTAAATACCAGCTTTGGGTAATATCAAATTTTTCCATCACCGTGTGCATATCCTGTTCTTCGCTTAAAACTGCGGGTGGTTTTTTAACCAGTTTCCGGACAAGCGTTTTATCAAAGATCTCTGGTTGAAACAAAAGCTGCTTGATATCATTCAATTCAATAATGCCGGCGAAACGACCCTTGTTGTCATGCACAGCAAAAATATTCCGTTCGCTTTTTTTAATGATCTCTACCAGGTCGCGAAGCGTTTTATCAATGCTGACACTGTCATACTTATCCTGCAACATTTCAGGAAGATGGATGGACGTAAGGATGTTCTTTTCTTTTTTATGCGTAAAGATCTGCCCTTCTTTTGCCAGTTTTCTTATATCCATTGAATAGGGCTCATAGCTTTTTACAATAAAAAATGAAATGGATGAAACCAGCATCAAAGGGATGAACAGTTCATAACCATTCGTGATCTCTGCAATAAGAAAGATGGCAGACAGCGGGCAGTACATTACCCCGCTTAAAACACCAGCCATGCCTACCAGGCTGAAATTTCCTTCCGGAACTTTCACCCAACCGCTGTTATTAAAAAGCTTGGAAAAAAAGAAACCCAGATAAGAACCAGTGAAGAGAGAGGGGGCAAAATTACCTCCATTACCGCCACTGCCGATGGTGATTGCAGCAGCCAAAGGTTTCAGGAAGACGATCAGGCCGGTAAATATGACCAGCGACCAATCTTCAGACAGCAGTGAAAACAGTGCAGTATTGTCTTTTATCTCAGCAGGTGTTCCATTGGCCAGTAAAGCGACACTTTCATAACCTTCACCAAATAATGGAGGCAGCAGAAAATAAAGTGCCATCAATAAAAAACCGCCGAATACAGCTTTGCCATACACATTAACCTTCCAGTGATGGAGTTTGGTTTCAGTACGTTTAAATACACGAGCATAATAAAGGGAAACAAAACCTGCCAGAATGCCTAATAAAACATAATAGGGAACATTCCTGTAATCAAAAGTCTCCTGCAGAGCAAAATGGAATAGAGAAGATTCCTGTAAGATGATCCGGGAGCATAAAGCACCAACCACGGAAGAAATGATCAGCGGAATAAAATAGCTGACCACAACGGCTTCTGTAAGCAATACTTCGATAGCGAAAATTACACCGGCAATCGGAGCATTGAATACTGCTGCAATCCCTGCTGCGGCTCCACAACCGATCAGTAAAGTCCTTTCCCTGTAATTAAGATCACTGATACGGGCCGTGTTGGAGCCAATCGCAGAACCTGTTGCAACGATCGGTGCTTCCAAACCCGCTGATCCACCCAGGCCCACGGTTAGTGAGCTGGTGACCATGTGCAGGTAAGTATGTTTTAAAGGAATGAAAGATGATTTTCTTGCAATGGCCTTCAACACCATCGCAATCCCCTTTTCTATATGAGAATTAAAAAATAAACGGATAGAAAGCACTGTAAGCACCAAGCCAATAATGGGAAACAGGAGAAAAGCAAACCTGCTGATATCGATTTCAGTGATCCAGTGCTGCAAATAATGCACGATCGTTTTCAGGAATACGGCAGCTAAACCAGAAAATAATCCGGTCAGTGTTGCTACCAGCATGATGTACTGAACACGACTTAATCTTGTTCGGAGAGAATAAATGATATATTGATACACTTGCTTTATAGGTCGCATGCAAAGAACTGTTTAAATAAAAAATCAAAGCAATCTCTTTGCGATCTCCAGATCTTCCGGAGTGTCAATCGCCACACTTTCAAATTCAACTTCGGCCATACGAATGCTTATACCATTTTCCAGGTACCTCAATTGTTCCAGTTTTTCCACCCGCTCCAGTATACCTGCCGGCCAATTGGTGAAATCGAGCAGGGTATTTTTCCTGAAGCCGTATACACCAATATGAAGAAAATAAGGAGCTTCGATGCTTGTATTGGCCATAAATGGGATCGGACTTCTGCTGAAGTACAATGCATCCATTTTTTTATTCACCACTACTTTTACTTCACTGATGTTTTGTGCGTCATTTATTTCGGTCATTGTACGCATTAAAGAACCGACCTGTACTGAAGGGTCGTCAAACAAACGGACGAGTTTTTCCAGGGGCCCTTTGCGGACAAAGGGTTCATCGCCCTGTACGTTTACCACCACATCCACATCCATATCAGCAATGGCTTCTGCAATGCGGTCGCTGCCACTCTCGTGTGGGCGCTTACTCATCACAGCTTTTCCGCCATGACCGGTTATTTCGTTGAAAATAATATCACTGTCTGTAACCACCACCACGTCATCAAATAAACCAGTGGCCACAGTAGCATCGTAAGTGTAGCGGATAACGGTTTTATCCCCCAGCTGCTGCATTAGCTTGGCTGGAAAACGCGTGGCGGCATATCTTGCCGGGATCATTGCAACGATTTTCATAGCTGCAAAAGTAATTAACCAGGGGAATCAGGGCTCCAGTTTTTGAAAAGGCTTTTTCAGCAGCCCGATAAAATCTTCATCCTTTTCATTGGGATAATACCGGTCGAGCCCATACCGGATCTGTGAAATATCCAGCTTGCGGAAAGTGCCCAGCAACCTGTCCCAGATAGAAAATACCGCTCCGTAATTACTGTCGGTATAAGGCTGCTTCCAGTGATGATGCACTTTATGCATATTCGGGGAAATAAGAATATAACTTAATGCATGGTCCAGCTTTTTCGGGAGACTGATATTGGCATGTGTAAAAGCAGTGGCCAGCACCACCAGGGTCTGGTAGATCATTACGCTGTACATCGGGGCTCCTGATACAAAGATCAACAGGAGGAAAAAAATCCCTCGTAGCAGACTGTCGCCGGGATGATGGCGTAAGCCAGTTGTTACGTCCACATTATTATCGCTATGGTGAACCAGGTGGAAACGCCAGAGCACTTTGTTTTTATGCATCACAAAATGAACGAGCCAGCTGCTGAAATCCAGTGCCAGCACACCGATGAGGATGGTGAAGAGAATATTCGCATTGAACCAGTAAACCAGTCCAAAACCGGCATCATGGCACCAATCGGAAAGTTTTATGATCAGGATAGCCAGAAGAGTGTGGATGATGAGGTGAATAACGGTGAACCCGAAATTGACCGACGCGTGCCGCACTTTATTTTTTTTATACTGCATCGGCAGCAGTGGGATTGCACCTTCAATGATCCAGAAGATCAGCAGGCCTCCAACCAGGATGGCCATTCTTTCAAGCGGACGTTGATCAAGGGTTGAGAAATACTGGATAATGCTGTCTCCCATGGCAGGCAAAAATTGTATGAGTAAGTTACGAACTTAATCCGGAATGTTTTGGTGCTGCAGCGCCCCCCGAAACCGGTTCTGTAAACTCATTCTGGCAGTTTAAACAGCGATATATTTTATCAAATCCTAATGCGGTATCACCAAGAAAAAAGACCAGGACAGACTCAAGCCAGTAAGAAGGTTTGCGGGGCGTTTCATCGGCCAGCAGATTATTGGAGCCGCATTTGGGACAGGTTAAGGAACCGATATAAGCTGCTTTTTCGCGGATCAGTATATCCCAGGCCTGTTGGGCATTCGATTCTGCTACCATCAGTTTGATGCCGCCAACGGAATTGGCGAGAGCCGGGTTGATGGTTACGGAGTGTTCATCTTTCAACCAGCTTTCAATGCCTTCCTGCTTCAGAAGGTTCATATCCAGGTGGGCAGGCACATAATTATCATATGACCAGACAGGGACGAACTTCATAGAAGTAAGTTACGTAAAAAAGACGGGGCTGGTCAATGTCTTCCCATATGGGAAAACATCAACCAGCCCCGGCAGGTAAGTTGTTTACTGGTTCAGCATCAGCGGCATCACCAGCATCAGCAGTTCTTCATCTTCTCCCTGCTCGGTTGGTTTGATCAAACCAGCCTTGGTAGGAGTAGATAATTCTACGTTCACCTCATCTCCTTCTGCTGCGGAAAGCATTTCTATCAGGAATTTTGCATTGAAGGCGATCATCAGGTCTTCACCATTGTACTGGCATTTCATTCTTTCATTACCCTCGAAGCTGAAATCCACATCCTGTGCGGCGAGTTGCAGTTCACTGCCACTGATGCTCAGTGCTACCTGGTTTGTGCTTTTATTACTGAAAATGCTGACACGGCGCAGGGCGCTTTGGAAATCGGCTTTATTAACGGTGAGACGGTAAGGGTTGTCAGCTGGGATCACGACTTTATAATCCGGGAAGCGGGCGTCGATAAGACGGCAGCTCATTTGCGTAGTGCCATGTTTTACAAATAAATGATTGCTGTTGTAGCTGATGGTCAGTTCATCCTCATTGACCGGGATTGCAGATTTCAACAGGTTCAGCGGTTTGCGCGGAACGATGAAATTATCTGCTTTGGGGCAGCTTACATCTTTTCTTTTATAGCGTACCAGGCGATGGGCATCTGTAGCCACGCATTGCATGCCTTTTTTATCCAGTTCAAAGAAAACGCCTGTCATAGCTGGGCGGAGATCGTCGTTACTGGTAGCGAATAATGTTTTGTTGATCGCTGTGATCAGCGCAGATGCAGTTACAGTAAAGGATGTGGTATCATCTGCGGCCGGTTCTTTGGGGAAATTATCAGGATTTTCGCCCATTACCTTGTATTTACCATTGTCGCTGGTGATCTCGATCGCAAAACTTTTATCAATATTGAAGGTCAGCGGCTGATCAGGAATATTTTTCAGTGAGTCGAGCAGGATCTTGGCCGGGATACAAACTTTTCCGCTGTCTTTGGCCTCTATATCCAATTGTATCCGCATTACAGTTTCCAGGTCGGTAGCCACCACTGTGAGCTTATTCTTTTCTACTTCGAATAAGAAATCTTCCAGGATCGGCAAAACGGTATTGGCGTTGATCACACCGGAAATATGCTGCAATTGTTTCAAAAGAGAGGAGGAGGATACAATAAACTTCATCGTACAAATCGTTTGGGCGAAACTACTGATTTTTAATATATCGCAATATAAGCTGAGCCGGCTGGGTGTATTTAAAAAGTTGTCCACTCTTTATTCGTTGTCCGATGGCACCCGGCTGTGGCCAGTGGTACCTTTTCCATTGTCAATGGAAAAGGTACCACTGGCTCCGACTTGCGTACTATCGGGCGTCGGTCATCGGACAAGGATCAATGCTCCTCTTCCGAACAACGGCCAGCACCCTTCGTTCAACCAACCACCACCATCCTTGAAAAATTTCCAAAATTCAGATATAAATCCTTCCCTTTCCGCATGTTTTGTATCTTTCAGGCACCCAAATCTTTCGCTGAATATGTTTGAGAAACTCTTTGGTTGGGGAAAAAAGAAACCGGCCTCTGCGCCGGAATCCGTGATCCCTTTCGGCCGTTATTCGGATAATAATAAACCAGTGGCAAAAGTGAACCGCTGGACGGACGCTGACAATCTGTTTAAGGAAAAAAAATATCCTGAAGGCCTGGATGCTTTTTTTGATTACCTGCGTGACGATATTTCCAAAAACGTAGTGTATGAAAGAAATGGAGCCGAAGGCCGGTTTGAATTTTACCAGGGCTCCAAAATTATCCGTGGCGCATTTGACGGTCATCAGTTGAGGGCCGAAGTAACTCTTGCCAGGATGCCGCAACCTTCCGTGCCTGTTATGCGCCGCTTGCTGGAAATGAATTTCAGCCTTTACTACAGCCGCTTTGCACTCGACAACGACAGGCTTTGCATGCGCTTCGACAGCCATATAGAATCTGCCAATCCCAGCAAACTCTATTATGGTTTAAAAGAATTGTCGACCAAAGCAGATAAACAGGACGACCTGCTGGTACAGGATTTTGCCACCCTGCAAATGGCAGATAGCGAACACGTAATAGAAATCCCGCTTGCCGAAAAAGAGATCAAATATGAATACCTGCAAAAATGGGTGAAGCAAACGCTTGACACCATTGCAGGCCTGGATGCTGATAAATTTTCCGGTGGTATTGCCTATATGCTGCTCTCACTGGTTTATCGTATTGATTACCTCGTTACACCCGAAGGGAAACTGCTGAACGACCTGGAAAGGATCGCCGGTATTTATTTTAAAAAAGATGAACGGCCTGCGGTAGAAAAAAACCGTGATATGGTGGAAGAGTTCAAAAAGCTGCAGGCGAGAACGAAGGAAGATATTTTTGCTTACCTGTTCCGATCGAAATACACGTTTGCTATTGTGGCGCCGCAAAGCTATAAAGCAGTATCGGATTCCATACATGGCGCCAATCAAAGCATGGTATGGTATCGCGATAATAATTATCCTTTTATTGGCACGCAGGTAACAGAATATGGAATCTCCTACTGCCAGTATTCTTACAGTCTGCCAAGAGTGATTACCGAGCTGTTCAACTTATACATGCACATTAATTACAGTGATTATTTTGCTGCGCTTGGCAATAAACAGGTTTATTATAAGGCAGCCATCAATCAATTCGACAGCGAAGCGATCATTGACCGGATCAAGGACATCCAGGAAAAATGGAAGGACAAATACCCGAACATGGACTTTAAAACGCAGAACCTTCGCTTTGATAACCTGGTCAATTTTGATCAGACATTCACCACAGAGATGGAGTTTTTGAATATGGAAAGCAAATAAGAAAGAAGGCAAACCTATGGACGCACAACAAATCATAGAACAATACCAGAATGCCGTTATCCAGATAGCTACTGCTACCGGCACCGGTACGGGTTTTTATATAAAAGAATACGACCTGATCGTAACCAACGACCATGTTGTAGCAGAGAATGCAGAAGTGACTGTAGCCGGTAAAGCTTTTGAAAAGACCATGTCGCGTGTATGGTATACCGACCGCAAGCATGACCTCGCCTTCCTGGAAGCGCCGCGGCAGGTTGATCTGCCTGAAGTGAGATTGGGGCAATATGAAAAAATGAAGGACGGCGACCAGGTAGTGGCAATTGGCCACCCTTACGGATTGAACTACACGGCCACGCAAGGCGTGATCTCCAAAGTGGACCGTATCCGCGATGGATTGAAGTTTATACAAATTGATGCAGCTATAAACCCCGGCAATAGCGGCGGGCCCCTGGTGAATTATGACGGAGAAGTGATCGGCGTGAATTCGTTTATCATCCGCGGCGGGGATAACCTGGGTTTTGCATTGCCCGTAAGCTATTTGCGCGAAGCATTACAGTTGTATATACCCAACCGTGGACAGGCGTCTACACGCTGTTACAGCTGCGGCTACCTGGTTACATCCGCCAATATTGACACTGCCAAATACTGCCCCAGCTGCGGCACGGAAGTAAAATTGCCGGAAATACCGGAAAAAGAAATTGAACCCGTTGGCGCAGCGAAAACAATTGAAGAAATATTAAAGGAGCTTGGCAAGAATGTGCGGCTGGCAAGAGAAGGAGCGAATAACTGGAGTGTGAAAGAAGGATCTGCTAAAATAAAGATCACCTATAATCCCGAGAACTTTTTTGTAGCCGGCGATGCTTATCTATGCCAGATGCCGGCTGATCCTGTCAAAATAAAACCGCTGTACCAGTTCCTGTTGCAGGAAAACTACCAGATCAATGGAATGGTGCTTAGCTGCATGAAACAGAACATTGTACTTAGCTGCATCATGTACGATATGGACATGACCAAAGAAAATGGTGCAGAATCATTCCGCAATCTTTTCCGCCAGGCCGATTACTATGATGATTTTCTGAAGAAGGAATATGGATGCCTCGACAGGCTGGAGGAATAAGCATGTACAAAAAGCAACTCACGAAAGAGCAAGCTCTTCAAAAGCTTCGCCATTATTGCGCTTACCAGGAACGCAGTCATGGCGAAGTAAGGGAGAAGCTGTATCAATTGGGAGTCTGGAAAAAGGATCATGATGAAATAATAGCGTCACTTATCGAAGATAATTACCTGAATGAAGAACGGTTTGCTATTGCTTTTGCCGGTGGCAAATTCAGAATGAAGGAATGGGGAAGGGTAAAGATCAAATATGAATTAAAACAAAAGCAGGTTAGCGACTACAGCATCCGAAAGGCGCTGAAAGAAATAAAGGAAGAAGATTACCAGAATGTTTTGCGCAAGCTCGCACAAGAAAAATATACAACTCTCAAGAGCGAACAATACCTGGTTCGCAAGAAAAAAGCAATGGACTATTTAATGCAAAAGGGTTTTGAACCGGAGCTGATAACATCAGTGTTGAATGAGATAACAGGAAGGAAATAATGGTTAACTCTTATGCAGCAATAAATAATGAGAGCATTCATAGAGCATAAGAAAATAGAACTAACTTGTTTTAATAGCCTAACCAATCCACCAAACAATGATAAAAATGAAACACTTTTCTGCGTTAAGCTTATTCTTAGCGCTTAGCTGTGCAGCCACTGCGCAATCCTGGAATGTTACTGGTAACAGCGGTACAACCAGTTCTAATTTTGTTGGGAACACTGATAGCGTAGCTCTGATCTTCCGAACGAACAACCTGGAGCGAGCAAGAGTTACATCGAATGGAGGAAACTTATTACTTGGAACGACAATGAACAGTGGCTATAAACTCGATATTGTTGGCAATCTAAGGTCATCGATGGATGCACAATTTAACGGTATCCTCGTTGGAAAGGGACCAGGTACTGCTACAAATACAGTAGCTATAGGGAATGGGGTTCTTGTGAATAATACAACGGGTACAAGAAATGTAGCTATGGGTGTTAACGCACTTAGATACAATCAAACCGGGTTTAATAATACAGCTATCGGAGCAGAGGCAATGGGAGGCAATGCTGCTGATTCAGCTATTTCGGGTAGTGTCGGCATAGGAAACCTGTCAAGGGTAAGTGGAGTATATGGCGTAGCAATCGGATCAGGAGCATGGGCGGGCCTTTTTTCCATAGCCATAGGATCTCCTTCCACTGCAAGTGTTCAATCATCTATTGCCATTGGGAGATATAGTGAAGCGAGTGGATTCGTGGGTACAACAGCAATCGGCATTGAGGCAAAAGCTACTCATTCAGGAGGAATAGTAATCGGCCACGGATTACAGACAACAGGCAGCTACCAATTATTAATCGGTAATCGACTTGCCGGCGCCGGTATCCGCGATGTTTATATTGGAGGTGGGGTTACTCAACAGTTGGCTTCAACATACGGCCCACTTACCATTCAACCAACCGGCCAGACCGGTACCAATCAAACCGGTCAAACCATCCGCATAGCGACCGGTAAAGGAACGGGCACCGGCACTTCCGGCGATATCCACTTTATGACCAGTGTGCCCAGAAGCAGCGGAGATACCCTGCAAAGTATTGCAACAGCAATGATCCTGAAAGGATCAACAGGTAATGTTGGAATAGGTACCATTAAAGTGGCAGATACGGCCTATAAATTATTTGTTGAAAAAGGGATCCGTACAAGAAAAGTCAAAGTAGATATAAGCAGCTGGCCAGACTATGTTTTTGATGAACAGTACAAATTACAGGACCTTGCCGAACTGGAAATGTATGTCCGGAAGAACAAACATCTTCCCGAAGTTCCCTCCGCACAGGAAGTAGAAAGGGAAGGAGTAAATCTTGGAGATAATCAGGCCATCCTGCTTAAAAAGATCGAAGAGCTGACACTGCACTTAATAGAAATGAACCAACGCGTTATTGAAATGGATAAACGTGTTCAACAACTGGAAAGTGAAAACAAGATACTGAAGGAAGAAATAAAGAAATCAGATAAATAATTTAATAGAACCTATAATAAAGCCGCAGGTCAACTCCCGCGGCTTTATTATTTTTACAGTTCAAAACAAGATTATGTCTTCACTTACTGTCAGCCTTGTTCAAACAAACCTCCATTGGGAAAATAAAGCAGCCAACCTGGCCATGCTGGAAGAAAAGATAATGGGGATAAAAGAAAAGACAGAGTTGGTAATCCTGCCTGAAATGTTCAGCACCGGCTTCAGCATGCGCCCGGAGGTGCTGGCCGAAACAATGGAAGGAGAAACTATTCAATGGATGAAAAGAATAGCCGCGGCTAAAAAGATCATTCTTACAGGAAGTGTTATTATCGAAGAAGAAGGAAATTATTATAACCGGCTTGTATGGATGCTGCCCAATGGACAATACGGCATCTATGACAAGCGTCACCGCTTTGCTTACGCTGGTGAAGATGAACATTACACTGCCGGCTCAAAACGGCTGATCGCTTCCGTTAAAGGATGGAAGATCAACCTCCTGATCTGTTATGATCTTCGCTTTCCTGTTTGGGCCCGCCAACAACCCCAATCAGATGCAACTGAATATGATCTGCTTGTGTATGTCGCCAACTGGCCTGAACGCCGCGTTAATGCCTGGAAAACACTGTTACAGGCCCGGGCGATCGAAAATCAATCTTTTGTTATTGGTGTAAACCGGGTTGGAGAAGATGGCAATGGCATTCCTCATACAGGAGAAAGCATGGTGGTGGATGCAATGGGTGAAGTGCTTTATCAAAAGAAAGATGAAGAAACTGTTTATACCATCACCCTCCAGAAAGAACCATTGGAAACGGTGAGGGAAAAACTACCCTTCTTGAAAGATGCCGACGGTTTTATGATACTGGAGGAATAATTATTGATTGGAATCTTTATTCTGCTTTATTAACTCCACTGTTTTTACCAGTTTGTAATCGATCCCTTTTCTTACAGCGTCAACTGTTGGAAAAGAAGGAATTTCGGGCTGCACACCTCTGCCGTCCTTTGGTACGTTTTTATCGATCACCAACCGGAAAAGAGGTAAGCGGAAACGCACTTTTGTTCCCGGCAATGTCATATCAGGTATCAGCCAGGCAGAATTTCCATAAGCACCGCCTCCTGTTTCCTCTCCTATCAATGTTACATTATCCTGCTTCATGATAGCACTCGCAAACAATGTTGTAGCTGAAAAAGAATTACCGCCTGTCAGGATATAGGTTTTACCATCAAAATGGTTTTTCTTCCTTGGCTTGAATAAATGACGCTCGTAATATTTGAAATGATATTTCCCGTCTTTACGCTTTGGCGCAAACAAAGTGAGAAAAAGCCGGTTAAAAAAATCGTTCTGTATATAACGGCTGTAAGTTTTTCTTTTACGGATAGCATACAATGAATCGGCTACCTTGAATGGATGATCGCTTAAAAACCGGGTGATCAGGGTAGAATTGGTTACACTACCACCTCCATTTCCTCTTACATCAATAATGAGATGTTCAATTTTATTTTTCTTTAGAGCCCTGAATGAACGGCGGAAAAAACCTTTCAAACCATAACCGCGGCCGAAAGAATTCAGATCCATCATGGCAACATGACTGGTTGTATCAAGCTTCAGCAAGCGTACCGAATTCCGCCTCATTTGTTTCCGTTCTTTTCTTGATGGCTGCGGCAATCGCCTTACCGGAACGGCCCGTGCCCTTGCCATTGTATCCGATCCAGGGAAGAAAGGCCTGAGAAGCGTGGTACCTGCACGTCCCATGCTATCAATAAAATTGATGCTGTATGCCGGTGGATAACCAAACAAAGTGCTGTAAAGAGAACCGAAATAGCCACGGTTGCTCAACACCTGGTATTTATTTGTTCTGTTGTAGCCATCTGTTCCGATATAACTGAAAAGAGTATCCACGATCTTATCCATTGGCAAACCATTGATGGATGTGATAATAGTGCCTCTTTTCAGAATGGAATCACGGCGGTTGAGATTTGCCGCAACTACGGCGGTATCCTGCCAAAGCTTAAGACTTAAAGGAAATACACGGCCCAGGCGGACCGTGTCCTGGTATTTGGCAAAAGTTTTAGATGGGCGAATAGAAGTGTGGCCGCAATTTATTTTCGCCGTAACATAAGAAAGTATTTTCCTGAATTCAGGTTCTGTCAACGAATCATTCAATTGCTGAAACCCTTTATCAAAGTAATAGTTCATACTGTCTTTGCTGGTATACCAATAAAGACCGGGATGAGCTTCTTCCAGGGTTTGCCGGTAAATGGCATAATCCTTTTGCAATACCTCCGGCGGATATTTTTTATAAGGAGAAAAGGACGATTTGGCAACGCCGCATCCCGTTATCACAACCAATAGATATAAGATCAGCAGTTGCCGCATAAATTTAGATATGGAGGATCCGGTGGCCGGGTTAGGATTAAATGGTTATAATTATTTTGCTAAATGATTCCATCCCTGCGCCGTTATTGCATGTTTGCCCCCACCTTTTGTAATGATGTGAGCGCCCTGCTCTGGCTCTGTCATATATCCCACCACACTAATTTCTTCATTTAAAACCAATTTATCATACTCAGATTGAGGAATGGTAAATAATAATTCATAATCTTCCCCTCCGCTCAATGCGCAGGCTGTAGGATCGATCTCAAATTTGAACGCTGCTTTCTTCATTTCTTCAGCAACAGGCAGCTTGTCTTCGTACAACACACAACCCAGGTTGCTGTCTTTGCAGATATGCAGGATCTCTGAACTGAGCCCGTCGCTGATGTCCATCATAGAAGTGGGAACAATGGACTCTTTTGCCAGGAATTCGATAATATCCTTTCTGGCTTCAGGCTTCAGCAGCCGCCCGATTACATAGGACTCTCCTTCGAGATCGGGTTGCACATTCGGACTTTCGCGGAAAATCTTTTTTTCCCGCTCCAGGAAAAGCAACCCAACATAGGCGGCACCCAAATCGCCGCTTACGCAAATAAGATCTCCTTTTTTTGCTGTGCTTCTCTTCACGTATTTATCCGGCGACACCTCACCAATAGCTGTAACAGAAATGATAAACCCTTTTTGGGAAGAAGTGGTATCACCCCCAACCAGGTCTACCCCATAAGCCGTGCAGGCTGCATACACGCCTTCATAAAATTCATCCAGTGCTTCCAGGCTGAAGCGGTTGCTGATGCCCAGTCCGATCACGATCTGCGTGGGCGTGGCATTCATTGCATAAATATCACTCAGGTTTACGATCACGCTTTTATAGCCAAGATGTTTCAATGGCGTATACATCAGGTCAAAATGCACACCTTCTACCAGCAGATCTGTGGTGATAACGGTTTGCTTGCCGAAATGGTCTATCACAGCAGCATCGTCACCTACTCCTACCAGGGAAGAAACATTTTGAAGCTCTATGTTTTTGGTAAGATGGTCAATCAGGCCAAACTCACCCAGTGAGGATATTTCTGTCCGTTCCATACGATTATCATTAATTCAAAAACCCGTCAAATTCGCCTCGTCTAACTAAGGTCTTTGGAGGTTTACAGTTTAATTTTTACCTGATGATCAGAGTTCTTTCCGTTTGTTGATGACATCCAGCATTTCATCGTGGATCCTGCCATTGGTTGCAAGAATGCGATGTTGATAGGGTGAATATTTATTGCCATCAAAATCAGTTACCCTTCCACCCGCTTCTTCCACGATAAGATATCCTGCAGCGCTGTCCCATGCTTCCAGCTTGTGTTCATAAAATCCGTCAAACCGTCCGCAAGCTACCCAGCAAAGATCGATAGCAGCAGCGCCCAACCGGCGAACGGGCACTCCTTTGCGGATAAACCGGTCAAAAACTTCCAGCGGGCCATTGGGCATATTGATATATGTATAGGGAAAACCGGTAACCAGGCAGGAATTTACAACAGAAGATTCCCGGCTCACCTTTATTGGCTGATCATTTAAAGTGGCGCCAGCCCCTTTTTCTGCAAAGAAAAATTCATTCATGTGTGGGTTATAGACTGCACCCATTATTGCCTGTCCGTCTTTCTCAATGCCGATGGATACGCAATTGATGGGAATGCCATGAGCAAAATTGATGGTGCCATCAATCGGGTCGATGATCCATTTGTAATTGGAGTCCTGGATAATTTCGCCAGCTTCTTCACTCAACACATAATGCTCGGGAAACCGGGATTTGATCACTCCCAGTATGGCTTTTTCGGATGCATGATCAGCTTCTGTTACAGGGTTATTCACACCAGTTTTATTGCTGATCTTGAATTCTTTCTGAAAAAAGCGCTGTATTTCCGCAGCACCGGCCCTGGCCGCTTCGATTAGTGTTATTTTAAGCATGCGCAAAGATAACCTTCAGCCGTCAACCTCCGCATTAAGCATTTACTGCCTTCATCGACTCTTCGGAGTATCTCAGGCCCGAAGCCACCCCTTTCGGCGCAATGGCGTCAATAACGGCAAGGTCGGCTTTTGTAAGAATCACATTCTGTGCTCCGGCATTTTCTTCGAGGTAAGAGACCCTTTTAGTGCCGGGGATCGGAAAAATATAGTCTCCCTGGGCCATTACCCAGGCAAGGGCCAGCTGTGAGGCTTTACATCCTTTTTCTTCAGCCAGCTCTTCCAGTTTTTTTACGAGATCGAGGTTTTTCTGGAAGTTTTCACCTTGGAAGCGGGGTGAGAAGCGCCGGTAATCGTCCGGGGCAAGGTCTTCAAATTTCCGGAATTGCCCGGTGAGGAATCCCCGGCCCAAAGGGCTGTAAGCTACAAAGGCAATCCCCAGTTCCTGGCAGGTTTGCAACATGCCGTCTTCCGGTTCGCGACTCCAGAGAGAATATTCTGTTTGTACGGCAGAAACAGGAAATTCAGCATGCGCTTTGCGCAGGGTTTGCGGCGACACTTCTGAAAGACCGATTCCCTTTACTTTTCCTTCTTTTACCAATTGCCCCATAGCGCCGACTGTTTCTTCAATCGGTACTTCAGGGTCTTTGCGGTGGAGATAATAGAGGTCGATCGTATCGGTGCCCAGCCGTTTCAAACTTCCTTCAACAGAAGAGCGCACATATTCCGGTCTTCCGTTTATACCTCTTTTTGAGGGATCATTGGGGTCGCGTACAATGCCGAACTTAGTGGCCAGTGTCACTTTCTGGCGGTGTTTCTTCAAAGCTTTTCCTACAAGTTCTTCATTGGTGTAAGGGCCATACATATCAGCTGTGTCCCAGAAAGTGATGCCCAGTTCAATTGCACGGTCCAACACTTTCAGCGATTCTTCATCATTCCTTGAGCCATAAAAATCACTCATGCCCATACAGCCGAGGCCCAAAGCAGATGCTTCCAAACCCTGTGAACCTAATTTTCTCTTTTTCATACTACTATTTTTGAATGACTTAATGCAGCAGTGGTTTCGGACAGACGGGGAGATTGCCCGGAATGCAGAGAGTCCGAGCTTTTAAGATAACAGATGCCTTATATGAATGTTCGCCCGGTTTTTCTTTCTTTGCATTACCTCACAAAATTAAACTGTTTGAGTGGATCTGTCGATTATCATAGTGAATTATAATGTCAAGCATTTCCTGGAGCAATGCCTTTGCTCTGTGCGTAAAGCAGTGCAGGGTTTGCAGGCAGAAATTATTGTAATAGATAATAAATCAACAGATAACAGCCTGGAATATGTTCGGCCGCGTTTCCCGGGAATTATCTTTATTGCCAATCAAACCAATACCGGCTTTGCACAGGCCTGCAACCAGGGATTAAAACGGGCACAAGGGAAATATATTCTTTTCCTGAACCCTGATACTATTTTACCGGAAGACTGTTTGCAAAAATCAATTGCATTTCTTGAAGCAAGGCCCGAAGCGGGGGCGCTTGGAATAAAAATGATAGATGGAAGCGGACATTTTCTCCGGGAATCCAAGCGGTCATTCCCATCCCCGCTTACTTCTTTCTATAAGTTGTCGGGTTTAGCGCGATTGTTTCCCCGCTCAGCGGTTTTTGCGCGATATCATCTTGGCAACCTGGATGAGAATAAAGATCACCCCGTGGATGTGCTGGCTGGTGCATATATGATGGTGAAAAAAGAAGTGCTGGACAAAACGGGTGCTTTTGATGAAACTTTCTTTATGTATGGTGAAGACATTGATCTGAGCTATCGTATACAACAGGCGGGGTATATCAATTATTATTTTTCCGGTAGCAGCATTATTCATTTTAAAGGAGAAAGCACAAAGCGGAGCAGTATGAATTATGTCCGCATGTTTTACAATGCCATGAGCATTTTTGTAAGGAAACACTATGGTGGCAGCAAAGCCAGCATTTTTAATATCCTTATTCATATTGCTATTTGGGCAAGGGCTGCGATGTCGGCTATAGCCGGCTTCATCCGCCGCATCGGTTTGCCGTTGATAGATGCAGGCATTATCCTTTTATCATTCTGGATAATGAAGAATATCTGGAATGCTTATGTGAAAACGGATACGCAATACGAAACAAAGATCCTTTGGATCGCCTTTCCGGCATTTACACTTGTTTACCTGGTTACAGCATATTATGCAGGATTGTATGACCGCTGGTATAAAAAATCAGAACTGGTAAAATCCACGCTTATCGCCACCATTGTTTTACTGGCAGGATATGCTCTTATGCCCGAACAATACCGGTTTTCCCGTGGCATTATCTTTTTTGGCGCATTGCTGGCATTTATATTGATCGCAGTATTGCGGTGGGTACTGGTCCAAACGGGTGTATTATCCGGCAGTAATGAAAAGGAAGATCATGGCAGCACATTGATTGTAGGAACTAAAGCCGAATACGAAAACTGCCTGCAACTGATGAATGAAGCGGGAGCGCAACAAAAAATACTGGGCTGTGTGGCAATGGAGCCGGGTGATGAAACAGCACATGGAAACTGGCCCGCCCTGGAAAATGTAGTAAGCTCAGTGCCGCTGAAAGAAATTATTTTTTGCCAGGGCTTTCTTTCTTTTAAAGATATCGTGGATTTTTTGCCGCAGTTGAAAAATAAAACCAAGTTGATGATCCATGCCGAGGACAGCCAAAGCATTGTAGGCAGCAAATCGGGAAAAAGCTCCGGGGAATCCTTATCCAGGGAAAACGGATTTCACTTAGCCGACCCTTACAACAGGCGATTGAAACGACTGCTTGATATATCAGTCGCTCTTATTGGAGTGATCGGTTTTCCGGTCAATTTATTTATCGTAAAAAAACCACTTGGCTTCCTGTCCAATTGCCTTTCTGTATTATTTGGCCGCAAAACATGGATAGGATACAATACCGCTACCAGCGATCTACCCCAATTGCGGCATGGTATTCTCACCAGCAATGGTTTACCGGCAGGTGAAAAGCAAGCTCTTCCTGTACAAAGCTTACAAATGATGGATTACTGGTATGCGAGAGATTATGAAGTGGGTAGGGATATAAAACTGATAAGAAGAGGCTACCGCCAACTCGGCATGGACACGAATGGCGCGAGTAATGCGTGAATAGCACGAACCGAACGTTATTAGCCACGAGTGTCGCGAATGATATACTTGGCCCGATCAATGTTTATGAACAAGGAACAGCTATAAATATAGAAGAACGGCTAGTATTGTTTTCAGCTTCTATTGCTCTCTTTCTGCCTATATTCGCATTATTCGCGGCTAATAGCGTTTAACTTATATCATTCACGCCTTATTCGCGACATTCGTGCTTAATATGGCTTCTATTATAGATATTAAACTACCCAAGGCGATTGCTGCCGCCCTCCGGATCCCTCCCAATGATCCGAGGAGGCAACAGGTGAAAGTGTTGAAGAAATTGCTGAAGAAGGCGAGGTTTACAGAGTTCGGGCAACATTATCGCTTTGATGAAGCATTATTGAACCGGAATCCGGCCAAAAGTTTCCAGGAGTTAGTGCCGGTACATGATTACAATAAGATTTACGAAGAGTGGTGGGAAAAAACGCTTGAAGGCGTGCCTGACGTGACCTGGCCAGGAAAAATAAAATACTACGCGCTTAGCTCAGGCACTTCCGAATCGGCCAGTAAATACATTCCTGTTACCAAAGATCTGCTCCGCAGCAATACGATCAATTATATACGGCAGCTGATAAGCGTTTTCGGATATGAAGATGCCAACCGCAAAGCATTGACCCGGGGCTTTCTGATGCTTGGGGGTGCTACTGACCTGCAGAAAGGCGAAGCTGGCTGGTATGCTGGCGACCTGAGTGGCATATTGGCCAAAAAAAGACCATTTTGGTTTCAGACGTTTTATAAACCCGGAGGTCGCATTGCTGCTATAAAAGACTGGAATCAGAAACTGAATGAGATCGTGGAGCATGCCAGGGACTGGGATATCGGCTATATTGTAGGTGTGCCGGCCTGGTGCCAGATGTGTATGGAGATGATCATTGAACATTACAAAGTGAAGAACATTCACGAGATATGGCCCAATTTCGGTGTGTTCGTGCATGGAGGTGTGTCATTTGAACCCTATAAAAAAGGGTTTGAAAAATTACTGGGGCACCCTATCGTATACATTGAGAATTATCTTTCCAGCGAAGGTTTTATCGGTTATAAAACACGGGAGCATGCTAAAGGAATGCAACTGATCCTGAACAACAATATCTTTTTTGAGTTCGTGCCTTTTGATGAAAAGAACTTTGACAGTGATGGAAAGGTGGTGGCCAACCCTGAAGCAAGGATGATCCATGAAGTGGAGGCCGGTAAAGAGTATGCATTGCTGATGAGCACCAATGCCGGTGCCTGGCGTTACCTGATCGGTGATACCATCAAATTTGTTGACCTGGAGAAAAATGAAGTGGCTATCACAGGCCGCACCAAACACTTCCTCAGCCTGGTAGGCGAGCACCTGAGCGTGGAAAACATGAATAAAGCGATCCAGTTGGTGAGTGAAGAGTTTAACATGAGCATTCCTGAATATACAGTGGTGGGTTTTCCTCATGAAGGCTTTTTTGCACACAAATGGTATATTGCCACTAACGATAAGATAGATGCGGAAAGCCTGCGCCGCAGGATAGACGAGAACCTCCGCATGTTGAATGATGACTATGCTACGGAAAGAGACAGTGCATTGAAAGCTGTCTTTTTGGAAGTGCTGCCGCAGGAGCAGTTCCTGAGATTTATGGAATTGAAAGGCAAATTGGGCAGCCAGCATAAGTTTCCCCGGGTAATGAAAGGGAAAATGCTGGAAGAATGGAACAGGTTCCTGGAAACAGGTTCGATATAATTACAAACGATTAATAAGCCTCTTTTATGTGTCCTTTCTTTATTGTTTAGGCGCCACATAGAATTCGCATAAGAATACGTTCATTATCCCGGATATGAAAATGAATATTTTCTTATGCTCCATTTCAATAATTTTGAAAGAGGTTTTAGTTTTTCAGATATATATTTTTTATGTGGGAAGCCTTGTTCAAAGGGATCACGCTGGGATTATTGCTGAACATATCTGTAGGACCGGTTATTTTTTCAATCATCAAGCAAAGCCTGAATAACGGACACAGGGGAGGGATGGCATTTGTGTTGGGGGTTTCATTCAGTGATATCTTATTGGTATTGGTGAGCAATGTGTTTACAGGATTGTTTAGCAGTATCAGCAGCCACAGTACAGTGATCGGCATTGCCGGCAGCATTTTCCTGATTGCATTGGGCGTTTACTTTGTTTTTTTCAAAAAAGTAAAAGTGAATGAAAAAGGGCAGCAAGCTACATTGAGCTTCCGCAAAAGCGACTATGCCAAAATATTCCTCTCCGGGTTTTTTATGAACCTGCTTAACCCGGGCATCTTCCTTTTCTGGATCACCACTTCCACTTCTCTGATCAGCCATACAGTGGAACAAAAACTGATCATCTACGTCACCTGCCTGCTCATGGTACTGGCTGGTGACATTGCCAAAGTGATGCTGGCCGGTAAAATACGCAACCGCCTTACACCACACAATATCCATATCATTAACCGCATCAATGGCATTATCCTGATCGGTTTTGGAATAGCACTGATATGGGGGCTGGTATTTTATGTAAATAAGGGTTAAACGGTTTTAACAAATAGGAAAAATATTAGATCGTATGTTTGGCATATGAACCGGCTGTTTATATCCCTCCTGTTTATTTTTTCCTGCTTATCAGCATCTTCACAGTCGGGCTATCTTTTTGTGAAGAAAGGGCTCAAAAAGAAAAAGACCTACACAGAATATGATTATATCTTTCTCCACCTGAATAATGGCACTTACCAGTATGGAATGATCACCCGGCTAATGAATGATACTATATGGGTGGCTGGTGTCCCTGTTCCCCGCACAAACGTGACAGAAGTGATCATCCGGAGAAAAGGAAAAAGGGCCTGCCGGGTCGATGCTAAAAAGCTGCTATTGATCACTGGTGGTGTAGCGCTTGTTACTGCAGGCTTATCTATCAGCAAACAGGCCAGCTTCAAAGAAGCGCTGACAGCAGGGTTGGTGGTTGGTTATGGGCCGCTATTGATTGACTGTTTAAGTAAAAAAATATCCCTCAGCCGAAAAAGCTATAAGATCGGCGGAAAGTTCCGTTTGCAGATGCTGGATTTCTACGTCCCTCACCAACGAGCATTTTAAGTAGTGACTATAAACACTATTGTGTATTATTGTGGTCAATGAAAGACGCAGGTTTTCTTCAAAAGCTCTGGCGATGGACAAAAAGGATTTTCCTCATATTATTCATTGCGCAGTTTGTTTACATCATTCTATTGAAATGGATTGACCCTCCCATTACGCTTACTCAATTGAGCAGTTGGATCACAGGTCACGGATTGAAGCGGGATTATGTAGACCGCGATGAGATCTCTCCCAATGCCAAACTGGCCGTTATTGCTTCCGAAGACCAGTTGTTTGTAGATCATAGTGGGTTCGATTGGAAAAGCATCCAGAAAGCCATGAAGTATAATGAAAAGAAACCGGGTCGTATTCGTGGAGGCAGTACCATCAGCCAGCAGGTTGCAAAAAATGTCTTTCTCTGGCAGGGAAGGGATTTTATCCGGAAAGGGCTGGAAGTTTATTTCACATTTATGATAGAAAAGATCTGGGGAAAGGAAAGGATACTGGAAGTGTACCTGAACGTAATTGAAATGGGAGAGGGCGTATTTGGAATAGAAAGGGCTGCAAATATTTATTTCAACAAAACGGCTTCTAATCTCAGTCAGCAGGAAGCTGCGCTTATTGCAGCCTGTCTTCCCAATCCGAAACGGTATAAAGTGAAACCCGCTTCTTCCTATATAATGGGCCGGTCGAGAAAGATCATGCAACAAATGAATTTCCTGCGACCCGACCCGGATATACAGGCGGTCATATTCCCGAAAGTAAAAACGGATAAAACAAAGAAATAAATGATCACGAAGCGTCCAGTAGCTTATCAACAGCTTTTACGGCTTTTGCCAGCCGCTCTTCGTAACTGCCGCTTATATCAATCCATGGTGTGGATTGATTAACCATGATGTCTTTATAAATAAAGTATAGTTTCTTTCTTGTTTCCAGGTCAGGATATTCACGCAATTCATCTTTTATCCAGGGAAGATCTACATTGCATAAAAGATAGAGGTCGTATTTTCTGGAAACGATATTATCCAGTACAAACCGGTGGCAATTACCAAACACAAACTCACACCATACTTTCATCACATACATATCTGTGTCGATGAAAAGGGGTATATGCCCACCATCTTCCAGTAAAGGCAGGGAATGTTCTTCCAGCTTGGTGGTGTATTCATCTTCGAGTGCCAATTGCCCTTCTGCAATGGTAAGCAGGTCTTCGAAGGTGTAATCGGTCCCGTTGGTCAACAGGAACTCTCTTGCAAATTCAGGGCACCAGACAGTTTCATAATGCAGAGCCAGCTGCTCTGCCAGGGTACTTTTGCCGGTGCTTTCCGGGCCAATAATTACGATCTTTTTAAGCATGACTTTCTTTCGCTCTTTTCTTCCATTCAATTAAACCAAACACGGCCATAACGAACAACACAATATAAAACACACTGGTAAATGTAAGTCCTTTGATAAAATACAGCGGTACTGATGCGCAATTAGTAGCAAGCCACCAATACCAGCTTTCTACTTTTTTCCTTGCCATTAACCACATACCCGTAAATGCAGTAGCAGAAGCAAAAGCATCTCCCGCAGGAATAGTGCCGGGGAAGAAATTTTGTTTCAGAAAGGTAAGCGCAACAAAAATGCTGACGTAAAAGGCTACAAAAAACAGCAACTGGTCCCGCCAGTCACGGGCAGAAGAGAATGTAATTTTCACCACATGCTCATGTCGCTGATCCCGCTTGGCCCAAAGTATCCAACCATAGATGCTCATGGCCGTATAATACAGGTTCACACTTGCTTCTCCCAGCAAATGATATTTGAAACTGATATATACATAACTCACCGTGCTGATTAACCCTACAGGATATACCCAGATATTTTCCAGCCGGCTAAACCATACGCTGACAATACCGGAAAAAATGGCGAGATACTCCAGCCACGTAGAGTTTTTAAAGCCTTCAATAAACTGGTAATAAATTTCCTGGAAGCGCACGGGCAACATTTGAACAGGAAAGATAAAAAC
This sequence comes from Sphingobacteriales bacterium 44-61, assembly GCA_001898405.1. GTDB lineage: Bacteria > Bacteroidota > Bacteroidia > Chitinophagales > Chitinophagaceae > Terrimonas_A. The sequence continues at coordinate 106,301 of MKTW01000009.1, read as the reverse complement.
TTAGCAAGACCTTTTCTTGTTATGCTACAAGTTTTTTACAGTAAGTAGGTAATAACAACCGATACTTTTACTAACAAATAAAACAGCTATTGTTTTAATGGCTTCCTTCCCGTCCTTCCCGCCTTACCGGTAAAATTTTACCGGTAAGGCGGGAAGGACGGGAAGGGGTCGTTTATTTGTTTTTATAGCGTTTAATGCTTTGTAAGTACCGTATTCCCCTGGATGTTTGAAAGCGTGTAGGCACCTGTTGCCACTTACCGTCTTTATCGTAAACCCAAACAAGAAAGTGGAGATGTGGGAAGGCGGCATAGCCTGTTTTTCCGCTCAATCCGATTACCTGTCCTTTTTGGACCGTGTCACCAACATTTACAAGTGCACCATCTTTTTGTAAATGCCAGTAGCCCGCTCTTGAACCATCAGGGTGTTGTATGACAATATTATTTCCGTCGGCGCGGTATTTCTTCTTCAATCCACCTCTTTCGCCATCTTCTTTTACCCGGACCACTACACCTTCGCGGGCAGCGCAGATCTTGGTGCCGCGTTTCATTTTAAAGTCCAATGCGACCCGCTCCTTATGAGAGAAGTGACTGAAATAGCCCTGAACCATCCAGTAAGCTTTGCCTGTTTCATAAGGCAGTGCATACACATAACTGGTATCATCTTTAATAACCCCGCTTTGCAATAGCTTTATTTCCTCCCTCAAGGGGTTTTTGCTGACAGAGCAACTGGTGAGTATTAGTATAAAGAGAGAAAAAAATATTTTCATCGCACGGCGTAAACTACTTCCTTTATTGTGTAAGTGCCTTTATGTACTGGCATCTTCACACATCTTTTTTAAATTGTTCAAACCTCTTTCAAATTGAATATTCAGATTTTTATTCAGCAGAGGCCCCATTAACCGGGCGATCGGCCAGGGCAATTCTCCACTGTTTTGCCATGTCACTTTTGTTTCATTGGTTCCCCAGGGCTCGAAGAGCCAATTGTCCTTGGCGTTGCTTTTCCAGGGTTTCAGAAATTCAAGCTGGAAATGAATATGCTTGCTGTCTGCTGAAAGAAGAGTAAGACTGCCTACCCCCACTTTTTTTCCTTCCCAGCCATAACGGTGTCCAGGTGTTTTAGGGGTGCCTGTGATCGTGTTTTTGACAGATGGATCTGATTGTTGCCAGGGATTCCATTGGCTGTAGAAATTAAGATCACCAACATGGTCCATCACTTTTTCAACAGGAGCTGCGATCACAATCGTTTTCTCAATATTAAAACCCCTGGGCATAAATGCCGCAAGTAATAGTAAAAGAAGAATGAGGCCGGCAAAAATGTAAACAAAAATCATGTTGGTGGTTTTGGACTGTCAAGGTAATAAATTTAGACGATAGAAGGGGAACCCGTCATCTCCCCTACTTTTGCAGTGATAAAGCTTACTATATGAAAATTGCTGTACTGGGTGCTGGCATGGTTGGCCGGGCCATTGCACTTGATCTTGCCAATAACTACCAGGTCACTTCTTTTGATATTCATTCTTCCAATCTGGAACTGCTGAAATCAACTAATAGTGCTGTGCAAACAATCAAAGCGGACCTTTCAGAATATCAACAGTATGGTCGCTGGTTGCAGCCGTTTGATATGATTGTTACAGCTGTGCCTGGTTTTATGGGCTTTGCTACACTTGAGGCCGTGATCAAAGCTGGTAAAAATGTAGTAGACATTTCTTTCTTCCCGGAAGATGTGTTGCAATTAGATTCATTAGCAAAAGAAAAGAATATTACCGTAATAACAGATTGTGGTGTTGCACCCGGCATGAGCAATTTTATTATCGGTCGTTATAACGCTGTAATGAAGATCGATGAAGTGGAATGCTATGTGGGAGGGTTGCCCAAAAAAAGAATTCCGCCATTTGAATATAAAGCTCCTTTCTCTCCCGTGGATGTGATCCAGGAATATATCCGCCCGGCCCGGCTTGTTGAAAACGGCCAGGTGGTGGTTAAACCGGCGATGAGCGGAAGAGAAATGCTTTTCTTTACTGGTATAGGTGAGTTGGAGGCTTTCAATACAGATGGCCTGCGTAGTCTTATTTATACCATGCCGCATATTGCCAGCATGAAAGAAAAAACACTTCGCTATCCCGGTCATGCATCACTGATCATTGCTTTGCAGCAGGCAGGATTTTTCGATACTGATCCGGTTACAGTACAAGGCCAGCAGGTGGTTCCGCTGGAGTTCACTTCCCACCTGCTCGTTGATCAATGGAAACTGGCACCTGGAGAAGAAGAATTTACGGTTATGAAAGTGTTGCTAAAAGGAGAAGGGAAAACGGTTGAGTACAACCTGCTTGATTACTATGATGCTGCAAGTAATACTTCTTCTATGGCAAGAACAACAGGTTACACCTGCACGGCTGCAGTGAATCTTTTGATAAAAGGATTGTTCAATAAGCCCGGAGTTTTTCCTCCGGAACTGATAGGATCAGATAAAGCCTGTTTTGATTTTGTGTTGAGCTATCTCGGCGCACGTGGTGTGAAATGGGTGAAGTCGGAAAAATAAAAAGCAGGTAAAAACTCTTACCTGCTTTCAATATTATTTACAGTAGCTGTTATTCTGCTTCAGCTACCACTTCTTTCACTTCAGGGATCATTCTCTTCATCATTCCTTCAATACCGGCCTTCAGCGTGATCATAGATGAAGGGCAGCCACTGCAGCTTCCCTGCATGGCCAGGTTTACTGTACCAGCTTCGTAGCTTTTGAACTGTATAGCGCCGCCATCCATTTCCACAGCGGGGCGAACATAGTTATCGAGCAATTCCTTGATCCTTTTTACCACGTCATCATCATCTGCAGCTACTTCATTGCTGCTGGCTGGCTTAACAGTAGCCAGCTCTTCTTCATTCACTACAGCTTTACCTTCTTCCAGGTAGTCTTTTAAGAACTGGCGGATGGAAGGGATGACATCAGTCCAGTCTGTATCCGCTGTTTTGGTAAGCGTCACAAAATTGCTGGCGATGAACACCGCTTTGATGAAGGGAAAGCCAAACAGCTCAGTAGCCAGCGGTGAAGGCTTGGCACTTTCCGCATCAGGGAAATCAATGCTTTTACCGGGATAAAGAAGTTTATTCGCCACAAACTTCATGGTTTCCGGGTTGGGCGTCATTTCTGTATAGATACTGATAATTGGATTACCTGTTTTTATCATAACTCACGTTGTTTTACTGTGACCGCCGAAGCTTTAGCGTAGACGCACGGCTGCCGCAGCAAAAATAACAATAAATCAGCACGGATGTTCGGAATAAAATCCGGTAAAACCCTGCACCATGAATGAAAGCAGGAGCCTACTTTTGCCCCGGCTGACAAGAAAACTAAAGATCAAATGAAGAAAATGTATCATCTGGCAACCTGCACTACCTGCCAGGCCATTATCAAAGAAACCGGTATCGGAAAGCTCGCGGAAGCGGGAAAAATTGAAATGCAGGACATTAAGACCGAAAAGATCACACCGGCTCAACTGGACCAAATGAAGGAAATGGCAGGCAGCTATGAAGCCCTTTTCAGCCGCCGGGCCATGAAATACAAGGAACTGGGCTTAAAAGACAAAGCCCTCACAGAGAAAGACTACCGGAATTATATTCTTGAAGAGTATACATTTTTAAAACGCCCGGTGACCATTCTCGGCAAGCAGATATTTATTGGAAGTGAAAAAAAGCCTGTCGAAGCCCTGAAAACTGCGATAAAAAGTCTTTAATCGGGAGAGAATCCAGGCTAATGACCATCGATTCCAGCAGATTCATGACTTTTACCTTCAATTACTTCCAGCATTTCCGGGTGTTTTTTCTTATCATCCTTTAATACCCAGTAAGCAATTACGGCACTCGTCAGCATTAATATGCCGCCCAGGAAAAAGGCTGCGCCAGGAAAATAAATAGCGGGCCCATCTTTTTTAGTGAAATAAGAAAACACATAGGTCATAAGTAAAGGGGCAACGATCATTGTCGCGCTCATCAAACTGGTCAGTGTTCCCTGCAACTCCCCTTGTTCATTTGGCTGCACATGCCCGGCAATGATAGCTTGCAATGCCGGACCTGCAATGCCGCCGAGGCAATAGGGAATAAGAAATGCAAACATCATCCACCCCTGTGTGGCAAATGCAAAAAGGAACAGACCGATGGAGTAAAGAAACAAGCCCAGGTATACGCTTTTTTCATTGCCGATCTTTGGTGTCAGCACTCTCGTTAAGCCCCCCTGCACTGCGGCAACCAGTACACCCACAACAGCAAGTGAGGCGCCGATCAACCCTTCAGTCCAGCCGAATTTTTCAATATTGAAAAAGCTCCATGTTGCCTGCACAGAATATCCTGCGATATAGACAAGGATCAATGCACCCGTTAACCCTAAAATAGTTGGATATCTTTTTAAAAGCATAAATGGCCCCAGGGGGCTGGCTCTTATCCATTCAAATTTTCTTCTTCTTTCAAGCGGCAGCGACTCGGGCAAAACGAAATAACCATAGAGCCAGTTGAGACCTGTAAGAACGGCAGCTGCGATAAAAGGCACCCTCGGGCCGAGCTCACCAAGCAAACCACCCAGAGCTGGTCCGATAATAAACCCAAGACCGAAAGCGGCACCGATCATACCAAAATTTTTCGCTCTTGTTTCTGCTGTGCTGATATCTGCTATATATGCGGCGGCAGTAGTAAAGCTTGCACCCGTTATGCCGGCTATGATACGACCAATGAAAAGAAAGATCAAAGACGGCGCCCAGGAAAGAAAAACATAATCAACCGCAAAGCCGAATAAGGAAGCCAGTATGATCGGCCTTCTTCCGAAACGGTCGCTCAGGTTTCCGATCAAAGGGGCAAAAGCAAGTTGCGGTACTGCATAAGCCAGCGTTAGCCAGCCACTGACTTCAGAGGCTTTGCCTACGCCTCCATGCACCATGCCCTCAAGCAATTTGGGGAGTACCGGGATGATAAGCCCCCAGCCTGTTACATCAATAACAAGTGTGACAAAAATAAAGCCGACTGCGGCTTTGCGCGAAATGGCCATAAATAGGTAGATATATGATCAAAGGTGTAGATTTTTCTCAATAAGAATATCTTTGTTGATAAACAAGTTTGTTGGAGGCTTTAAATTGAATTAACAAACCCGCAAGAAATCTCCCAAACGAAGGAGCTATCTTTGCGACGCCAACCATGTTGCTATCTTTATAGCAGCGAACCAAACAATATTTTTTTACTAAAAACTGGCTCAGATGCACATCAAACAAATTATTATCCCGGCCGTATCAACGGTTTTTTTATTTTCCTGCGTAAGCACTAAAAAATTTAAACAAGCCCAGGCCGATTATGCCACTTTGCAGGGTCAATACACCCAACTGCAAGGAAACCTGGATGATTGCAATACTGCAAAAAATCAGTTGACCAGCCAGAAAGCTGGCTTGGAAAACGATATTGCCAACCTGAACAAACAGATTGACCTGCTGAAACAAAACAATACGCAGGCCCTGAAACAACTGGAAGATATGTCCGTGATCTCTTCCTCACAAGCAGAAAGCATCAAAAGATCAATGGAAAACATTGGCGCAAAAGATGCGTATATCCAAACCCTGCAACAGCAGATGGCACGGAAAGACTCACTGAACATGGCCCTGGTGATGAACCTGAAAGGTGCTATTGGCAACCTCGACGACCAGGACATCAACATTAAAGTAGATAAAGGCGTGGTGTATGTTGATATTTCTGATAAACTGCTTTTCAAAAGCGGTAAGTATGAAGTAACAGACCAGGCAAAAGTAGTATTGGGCAAAGTGGCTACTGTGTTGAAAAACCAGCCCGATATCGAGTTCATGGTCGAAGGACATACAGATAATGTTCCTTACAAAGGAAACGGTGTGCTGATCGACAACTGGGACCTGAGCGTTAAACGCGCTACCGCTGTTGTACGCATCCTGCAAAACCAGTATGGCCTTGATCCGGCTAAAATGGCTGCTGCAGGCCGTGGTGAATACAGACCTGTAACAGACAACAGCACTGCTGAAGGTAAAGCTGCCAACCGCCGCACACGTATTGTGATCCTTCCTCAGCTCGATCAGTTCTTCAAACTGCTGGAGCCGAACGGAGGAAAATAATTCCATTGAAATAAAATATATAAGCCCCGTCCAGCAATCTGGATGGGGCTTTTGCTTGTTCGATGGCCGGGGAAAAACGTTGTCCGTTGCGCGATGCTCATTGCCCGACAAGCAAATCAGAGGCAGTAATTTGGCCACCTGTCAACGGTCGTCGCGCAACTATAAGCAACCAGCAACTCAAACGACCCCAACACCCTTTCCCGATTTTCTCTTATCTTTTCTTCTTTTTTTACAAAACAATCACCTATGCGTCGCTTCATTTTACCTGCTTGCATTGCAGCAACAATCCTGTCGTCCTGCGGAGAAAACAAAACTACCGTAGATGAGCAGGATGGACTTTCAACGTTTAATGTTGATTCTCTCAAAAAAAATATTTCCATTCTTGCCGCTGATGATTTCCAGGGTAGAAAACCTTTTACCGAAGGAGAAACAAAAACGATCAATTTTCTTCAGGCACAATTTGCAGCCGCTGGCCTTGAGCCCGGTAATGGAACCAGCTATTTACAGGAAGTGCCTATGGTAAGGATCGCTACCAAGGCCGCTCCCGGCATGGAAGTGGAAGGGCCTAAAGGAAAATTCAACCTCAAAGGCTTTGATGATTATGTGATCTGGACAGATAAAACAGATTCTGCTGTGTCGCTGGATAAAAGCGAACTCGTATTTGCCGGCTATGGCGTAGTGGCGCCAGAGTATAACTGGAATGATTATGCCGGATTGGATGTGAAAGGAAAAGTGGTACTGGTGCTGGTAAATGATCCGGGATATAATTCGCATGATTCCTCGCTTTTCAAAGGCAGTACCATGACCTACTACGGCCGCTGGACGTATAAATTCGAAGAAGCTGCCCGCCAGGGAGCCAGGGGCTGCCTGATCATTCATAATACAGAAGCAGCAAGCTATCCATTCACTGTGGTGCAAAACAACTGGAACGCTTCACGCCTCCGCCTCGATAACCGTGGCAAACAGGAAACACTTTGTGATGTGATAGGTTGGGTATCTGCACCAGCTGCAAAAAAATTACTGACTGCAGCAGGCAGGGACTCCTCCCTTTTAACCACCGCTGATAAAAGAGGATTCAAAGGAGAAACACTTGGGTTGAAACTTTCAACCTCCATAAAAGTAGAAACCACCTACAACAAATCACATAACGTGGTCGGTAAGATCACTGGTTCCAAACATCCTGACGAAACGATTATCTACAGTGCACATTGGGACCACCTGGGCATCGCTAAACCTGATGAAAGAGGCGATTCAATTTATAATGGTGCTTTAGATAATGCTTCGGCTACAGCTGGCCTGCTGGAGCTGGCACAAGCATTCAAAAGCCTGAAGACAAAACCGGAAAGAACGATCGTGTTCCTGGCCGTAACAGCAGAAGAACAGGGCTTATGGGGATCTGCTTATTACGCGCAAAACCCTATATATCCTGCCGCACAAACCCTTGCCAATATCAATATGGACGGGTTGAACTGGTATGGAAAAACAAACGATATTATTGTTATTGGCCGCGATCAGAATGAACTGGAAGATTACCTGAGTGAAGAAGCCGCTAAAGTAGGAAGGGTCATTTCTTACGAAACCCATCCCGAAGCGGGCTATTATTACCGTTCCGATCACTTCAATTTTGCCAAAGTGGGCATCCCTGCTTTGTACACAGAAAGCGGTATTGATGTAATTGGTAAGGGCAAAGCTTTTGGCGAAGCAAAGAAAGACGAGTATACAGAAAAGAATTATCACCGCCCTTCAGATGAATACACCCCGGACAAATGGGTACTGGATGGTGCAATCGATGATCTCAAATTATTTTTCCAGGTAGGCAAAAGACTGGCGTTTACAGAAAAATGGCCTGAATGGAAACAGGGCTCAGAATTCAAGGCTTTGAGAGAACAAAGCAAGTCGTCCACTAAGTAAAACAAGACCTATTTTAAGCGACCCCTTCCCGTCTTCCCGCCTTACCGGTAAATTTTTACCGGTAAGGCGGGAAGACGGGAAGGGGTCGCCCATGTAAAAATCAGACAATTGTTTTTTGTCCCTTCTCCTTTCAACTTGTTCAATTTACTTCCTGCATAGAATGCCTACGAAGAAATTCGTCTATGTTGCATTTTGCAGTTATGAAGAAAATTGTTTTGATATTGTTTGCCTTCCTGTGGCAACTTGGCCTCGAAGCTCAATCGCCTGTAAAAGGAAAAATTTCTTTTACTGTAATAAATGAACAAGGCTCCCCGGTTGAAAATGCAACTGCGGAATTGCTTAAAGCAAAAGATTCAGCACTTGTTAAAGTCGCGATTACCGGTAAGAACGGCGTGGCTGATTTTGAAAGTATTGCTTTGGGTGAATACCTGATCAAACTCAGTAGTGTAGGCTTTGCAACGGGCTATTCTTCCACTTTTATTCTCAGTGCAGATAAACCGGCTGTGCAATTACCGGCTATCGCCTTAGTGCCGCGTGCCAATGAAATGACCGGTGTAACTGTTACTGCCCGCAAACCATTTATCCAAAAGCTTAGTGACAGGATTGTAGTGAATGTGGAGAACAGTATTATCGGTGCAGGCAGTTCTGCTATGGATGTGCTGGAACGTTCGCCGGGTGTGAACGTGGACCAGAATGATGTGATCAGCCTGCGTGGCCGCTCAGGTTTGATCATTATGGTGGATGGAAAGCCAAGTGCTATGTCGGGTGCTGATCTGGCAAATTATTTAAGAGGCCTTCCTTCTGCAGCAATAGAACGGATCGATATTATCACCAACCCTTCTGCCAGGTATGATGCAGCAGGGAATTCAGGTATTATTGATATCAGGCTTAAGAAAGATCAGCGGAAAGGAATGAATGGTACGCTGACAGCGGGGTATGGCCAGGGTGTTTATCCCAAAGCCAATGGTGGCGTGGTATTCAACTACCGTAATAAATCAGTAAATGTGTTTGGCAACTATAACTATGCCTATCGCATCGGTTTTAACCACCTGCTGCTTGACCGTAATTTTTTTACCAATGGTGTTTATAACGGCGGTGATCTGAAAGATAATTACGGAAAATCTCCTATTACATCACACACGGCCCGGGCGGGTGCCGATTTCTTTCTTTCCAAAAAAACAATATTGGGCTTTGTGGTCAATGCTAATTTCAATCATTATACCAGAGATAACCGCAACAGTTCCGTTGTATTGAATTCACAGAGGGAAAAAGAAAGCACTTTCAATGCCAATGCTTCCAATAATGACCGCGGAAATAATGCTGTAGCCAATATTAACTTCAAACACACATTCGATACAACAGGACGTGAAGTTTCTGCTGATATGGATTATGGCTCGTACCGGTCAGGTTCGCTCTCCGTCAATTCTACCAGTTATTATAAACTGGACGGCTCGCAACTTCAGCCAAACTATACCCTTAATGGCGACCAGGACGGCAAACTGGATTTTAAGATCGGCAAAATCGATTATACACATCCTTTCAATAAAACAACAAGACTGGAAACCGGCGCTAAAACAAGTTTTGTTTCATCAGACAATGACGCAAAATTCTTTGATGTAAGCAGTGGCACACCAGTGGATGATGTGAACAAGACCAATCATTTCCTGTACAAGGAAAATAATAATGCAGGATATGTCAACTTCAGTAAAGCCTTCAAACGGTTCGACCTGCAGGTGGGGTTGCGCGGGGAGCATACCCATATCAAAACAGAACAACTCAAGGGGAACATAAAATTTGATTCCAGTTATTTCCAGCTGTTTCCCAGTGCATTCTTTAACTATAAGCTCCGGGAAGACCAGGTATTGGGCGTGTCTGTAAGCCGCCGGATAGACAGGCCAGGCTATTCACAGCTCAATCCATTCCTTTTTCTTATTGATGTGACTACCTATGCCACAGGAAGACCGGGCCTGCTTCCACAACTTACCTGGTCGTATGAATTGAGCTATACATTGAAGAGCCTCAATTTCACACTGGGATATAGCCATACAAAAAACAACCAGGATATTGCCATAGCACGTTTCAAAGATGTATTCCCTAATATTCCTTCGGATGATAATGTTACTGTGCAAGTGCCGATCAACCTGCGGTCTTCAGATTATTTCGGGCTGAATATTTCAGCGCCAGTCCGCATCAATTCCTGGTGGAATATGGTCAATGACGGAAATGTTTATTACAACCATTTTAATGGCCAGTTGGGTGTAACAAGCCTTAATCGTGGTAAACCTGCCGTGGACCTGCGAAGCAATAACACATTTACATTTAAAAAAGGATGGGTAGCCGAACTGAACGGGACCTACAATTCCGGCGGGCAATCAGGATTTATGGTATTTGATCCACGCTGGAGCCTTTCTGCCGGCGTACAAAAGACGGTATTGAAAGGAAAAGGGACCATTCGGGCGAATATCACGGATATTTTCTGGACCAACCTGCCCAAAGCGGTGATCACCTATGATAATTATATTGAAAAATGGCATGCCTACAGGGAAACAAGAGTAGCTAACCTTACATTCTCTTATCGATTCGGCAATAATAAAATACAGGCTGCACGCCGCCGCACCACGGCATCAGAAGAAGAAAGGCAAAGAGCAGGGAATTAGGCGGATAACTTTTTTTAGTTTTCTCATGTGTCCCGGGCTGGTATTCTTACCGGCCCTTTTATTTATGCAGCTTTTCCAGTAATTGTAAATGAGGCTGCAGGTTTTGCAGTGTATTCTTCTGCAAGAACTTTTTCAGGTGTTTATAAAAATGACTATGGTCATAATAGCCATACAGCGTATGATCGAAGTCGTCCGGTGAATGTGTAAGATGTGCAGTAGCTTTTCTTATCCGCATGATCTGCAAAGCCTGTTTGCTGCTGATGCCTGTGCAGGTTTCAAAATACCGCTGCAGGGTGCGGCTGGAGATGCCATTTTCAGCTGCAAGTTTTTCAATTGAAACAGAAAACAGGTTTTGCTGGAAACACTCTTCCAGTATCCTGCTTACGATATTAACCGGATGCAATGGCCCGTCGTAATCGGCGAGCACGGAAATGAAATGTGAAGAAGCCGCATGTATACGTTCGTCGAATGTAGAAGCTTCTTTGATACGGCTGATCACTTGCTGGTCCATTAAATAGCTCAGGGGAAATATATAACCCCTGTACTCCGAGAAATCAACGTCTTTCTGAAAAACGACCGGAGAAATGCGGAATTTGATACCAAACAGGTGGTTATCTTTTTTGTGAAAACATTCAATGGCATTGTATCTCGGGAGAAAACCATCGGTTTTCATCTCAAACTTCTTATCATTCACCTGCATGGTGAAAGGAGTGCCCAGGTTGATGATGTAGGTGTAGCCGATATTGGGGAACTGTGCGTCGGAAAAGCCTTTTGGAAAGTGTTCCCATAAATGCTCAAAGCGTGTTTCCCAGAAAAAATCTATGTATTGAGACAGGCTGGCCGGCGGAGGGATCCGGTGATAATTGTTTTCAAAATGATCGGTATGAAAAAACTCAATATGCTGCATACACAGGCCGGGAAGATGAGGGAAAGGTATTCAAAATTGGCAGCCGGTTAAAACCGTGCATGTAATTCCGTTAACCCTTATTTTACTTCTTCGAAAACGCCTGTTTGCCTGTTCTTTTTTACGTTATCCCAGTTGAAATACCGCCCATTCATAGCCACGTATACTCCCGGAGGCAGGGTTTGCACAAAAGCCAAAGCGCTGCCGAGATTGAACAATCCGTCGGAGCTACCGAATTTAATGGGGATCATAGCGCCGGTCAGTACAATGGTCTTATTTTTTACGTTTTCGGCCAGCCATTTAGCAGTAAGGCTCATGGTATCTGTACCATGTGTGATCACGATCTGTGATTCTTCACATTGATTGCACTGATGAGCGATCAGTTCACGGTCTTCGTCGGTCATTTCCAGACTATCGATCATCATCAGTGTACGGATCTCCACTTCCACCTGGTTACGCCCCATTTCCAGCAGGTCAGACATATGCGTGTCTTTAAAAAAAAGCTGGCCATTCAGTTCGTTATACTCTTTATCAAAAGTGCCGCCTGTAATAAAAATGCGGATTGCCATGGTAGAAAGGGTTTGAAGGGTGAAATTAATCATCTCCTTTTTCCCGTCAATTGATAGCAGAAGGTTTTCAGTCAGAATTCAAAATTGAAAAGGAAAAAGCGGTTAATCTTAGATGATTTTCAGCGTTTTGGAAGCTTTTTTGCATTTGGATCACCGCTAAAAAAGCGGATCAGGGGAGGGAGAAGAAAAAATTTCTGAATTAAGGCTGTAAAAGAATTTTCACATTTTTTTGCAGATTACAATTGTGCGACCTAATTTAGCACGCCTTCCAAATAAAAAAGGCCCTTCCGTAGAAACGGACTGACCTCTAACGATTGCTTGCCATATGAAAAATCTTCGAAGTAAACTTTGATCCCGTTTTACCGGGGGATAGCTTTTGCAGGTTTGCTTCACTTTGACCTCTGACGACTTGCCTATTTTAACGATTGCCTGCCGTATGAACTATCACAACACAAATGTAGCTTTGCCTGCGCTGGCATTCAAAACAAGTTAAGCCTGTTTTGAGCATGTCAAACCCGTTCCAAAAACAGCAAAACCCTTACTGGTGGCCGATTCCATGAAAATTTCTGCACGATGTCCAACCGTACACATGACATATTATTTCAATTAATAAAATCGCTGGAAAAGGCAGAAAAACGACATTTTAAGCTCTATATCACCCGTAGTTCAGGTAAAGAAGAGCTTAAGATCGTGCGATTGTTTGATGTATTGGACAAACAGGACATATATGACGAAAAATCGTTGTTGAAAAAGCTCCCCGGCACTGAAAAAAGACAGCTCTATAATCTCAAAACCCATCTTTACAAACAGATCCTGGCCAGCCTCCGCCTTTTAAAAAGCGCTGACAGCATTGATCTTCAACTAAATGAGCAATTTGACTATGCTCATATCCTCTATAAAAAAGGGCTTTTCCTGCAGAGCTTGAAAATTCTCGATCGTGCGAAAGAGACAGCGAAGACCCATCAGAAATTCTATTTTTTGGCCCAGGTCATTGCCCTGGAAAAAAGAATAGAAAATCTTCATATAACCCACACGGTGCAAAACCGCGCAAATAATCTGGCTGAAGAAGCGAATGCGATCAGCCGTCATATTGATATCGTTTCAAGGGTAAGCAATCTCTCCCTTCAATTATTCAGTTGGTTTACCCTGCATGGTCATGCACGGAATGAAAAAGATGAGGCTGGTGTCAAGAAATTCATGCAGCAAAACCTTCCACCCCATACGCATGAACTTACCGGTTTTTATGAAAGGCTTTACCTGTATCAGAGCTATTGCTGGTATGCGTTTATACGCCAGGATTTTTTACAGTATTACCGTTATGCGCAGAAATGGGTAGATCTTTTTGAATCCAACCCATTGATGATAAGGGTTGAAACAAGCCATTACATCAAAGGCCTGCATTACTTATTGAATTCGCATTTTGATCTGCGTAATTATAAAGAGTTTACCGTGGTGCTGAAGAAGTTCGAACACTTCGCGCAAACATCACGCGTGCAGGAACACGACAATTTCCGGATCCAGGCTTTTGTGTACATCAGCACAGCAAAGATCAATCAGCATTTTATGCACGGTACATTCAAAGAAGGATTGAAAATTGTACCCGAAATCGAAGCAAAGCTGGAGGAATACGCATTGTTCCTCGACCAACATCGCATAATGGTCGTGAATTACAAGATCGCTACGCTCTATTTTGGCAGCGGAGACTATAGCACCTGCATCGATTACCTGCAAAAGATCATGCACAACAGCAGTGAATTGCGTACCGACCTGCAATGCTATGCACGGTTGCAGCACCTGCTGGCGCATTATGAACTGGGTAACTATGAGATAATGGAATCGCTTACCAAGTCGGTATACCGCTTCATGGCCAAAATGGAAAACCTGACCGTGGTGGAAGAAGAAATGTTCAAATTCCTTCGCCACTCCTTTCATCATATTCCTGCCAAAAAATTAAAACCGGAACTGGAAACCTTCCTGCAAAAGATCAAACACCTCGAAAAAAATCGCTTTGAGACCAGAGCCTTTGCTTACTTAGACATTATTTCATGGGTGGAAAGTAAAGTATATGATAAGCCGATGAGCCAGGTTATACATGAAAAATATTTGGCCAGCAAAAGGAGAAACTAATGGTGTAAATTGCACCCATGCAGGACTATCTCAAAGGATTGAACGAGCGGCAGAAGGAAGCAGTGCTCCATATCAACGGCCCCATTATGATCGTTGCCGGTGCAGGCAGCGGTAAAACCAAAGTATTAACGACCCGCATCGCCCACCTCATGGCAAGTGGCGTGGATGCATTCAATATACTGGCTCTTACTTTTACCAACAAAGCGGCAAAAGAAATGAAAGAGCGGGTGGAAAAAATATTAGGCAACAACGAAGCCCGTAATTTATACATCGGCACCTTCCACAGTGTTTTTGCACGCATACTCCGTTCCGAAGCGCAACGCCTCGGCTACCCCAGCAATTTTACCATTTACGATACGGATGATGCAAAGAACGTAGTGAAAACGGTGATCAATGAATTGAACCTCGACGATAAGCATTATAAGCCCAACACGGTCTATAACCGCATCTCGTCTGCAAAAAATGCGCTGGTCGGCCCTGTTGAATACGCAAATGATTACTATTTACAACAGGAAGACATGCGTAGCAACCGCCCCGCCATCGGCCAGATCTATGATGCGTATGTAAAACGCTGCTTCAAGAACGGCGCAATGGATTTTGACGATCTGCTGCTGAAGTTTTATGAACTGCTGAAAAATTTCCCCGAAAGCCTCAGCAAATACCAGCACAAGTTCAAATACATCCTGATCGATGAGTACCAGGATACAAACCCTGCACAATACGAGGTGATTAAATTGCTTGGTGCCATGCACGAAAACGTGTGTGTGGTAGGTGATGACGCACAAAGCATTTATTCATTCCGCGGTGCTACCATTCAGAATATCCTGCAATTCCAGAAAGACTATGATGATGTGAAAGTGGTAAAACTGGAACAGAACTACCGGAGCACGCAAAATATTCTGAAAGTAGCGAATGAAGTGATCAGCAACAATAAAGGCCAGATCGAGAAAACGCTGTTCACAGAAAATGCTACGGGCGAAAAGATCAGGCTGGTGCGCACAGCAAGCGATAATGATGAAGGAAAATTTGTTGCCGATACCATCCAGGAGCAAAAACTCCGGAATCATTACAGCAATAAAGAGTTTGCTATTCTCTATCGTACCAATGCGCAAAGCCGTGCTTTTGAAGAAAGCCTTCGCCGGATGGGCATTCCCTATACGATTTATGGCGGCATGAGCTTTTATCAGCGTAAGGAGATCAAAGACCTCGTAGCCTATCTCCGCCTGTTGGTGAATGCCCGTGATGAAGAATCGCTGAAGCGGATCATTAACTATCCTGCCCGCGGTATCGGTAAAACAACGGTTGATAAAGCCATTTTGCTGGCCAATGAGAACAATATCTCCATGTGGGAAGTATTGGAAAACGCCACTTCTTTCGGTTTCCGCGCCGGCACTTTGCAGGCGATCGAAGAATTTGTGACCATGATCAAAAGCTTTGCCAGCATGCTGCAAAAGCAGAATGCTTATGAAGTGGCTTTTCATGTAGGCAAGCAAACGAATATCGTAAAGGAACTGTTCAATGATAAGAGCACAGAAGGTGTGCAGCGGTATGAAAACATACAGGAATTGCTTAACAGTATCAAGGAATGGACAGAAAGCCCGGATAATGAAGAGGGCGAAGTGGTAGATAAATCGTTGGGTTCTTACCTGCAACAGATCACATTGCTTACCGATTCAGATAATAAGGACCCGGATTCAGATACGGTAAAGTTAATGACCATTCACGCGGCTAAAGGTCTTGAATTCAGCTGCGTATTTGCAGCAGGCCTGGAAGAAATGCTTTTTCCCAATGCGATGAGCATTAACACGCGTGAAGAACTGGAAGAAGAAAGAAGATTGTTTTATGTAGTGATCACAAGGGCCAAACAACGCCTTTGGATCTCTTATGCCAATACACGCTATAAATTTGGCTCCCTGGTACAGAATGAGCCCAGCCGTTTTATTGATGAATTGCCGGAGCAGTATCTCGACCGGAGCTTTGCCGGTGGCGGCAGCCGTAATCAATCAGGATTTGGTTCAACGTCTTCCGGGCTCACGGCTTATCAGCGCATGAGCGGCAATAACTGGGGAGCAGCCGGCCAGGCCGAGAAAAGATATGGACCGCCTCCCGGGAAAAAAGAGGAGACACCTTCTTATTTAAAACCTCAGAGCCCATATTCCAAAGTGGTAGAACATAAACCTTCAGGTGATTTTGTGGCGAGTGATACTTCAGGCTTGCAGGTGGGGCAGAAAGTGGAGCATCAGAAATTTGGATTTGGCGAAGTGATCAAAATGGAAGGAGCAGCGCATAACCCTATTGCAACAGTGAAGTTTGAGCATAACGGAGAAAAGAAGATCATGCTGAACTATGCGAAGTTGAGAATCCTGGAATAAATAGACATTCTCTATCTTATATAGAATATCATTATCAAACTCTATAGCTTGGTAACTTACATTTGCAGCATCTAACGAGGTAACACTTCAGTTACTGCTTCGCCTCTAACATATTCTATTTATTATAACAATCATCATTAATTATGAGCAACAGAGTATTATCTGTAGGAAGTCAGTTTCCTTCATTCAAAAAGAAAGCAGTAGTTTCTATCGAAAAAGGCAAAGAGTTTATTGAACTGACCAATGAATTTGCTTCTAAAGACGGTAAATGGACAGTAATGTTCTGGTGGCCCAAAGATTTCACTTTTGTTTGCCCCACCGAAATTGCTGAATTCAACAAAAAAGCTGGTGAATTTTCTGACCGTGATGCTGTATTGATCGGCGCTTCTACCGATTCAGAATTTGTACATGCTGCCTGGAGAAGAGATCATGCTGATCTGCGCGACCTGAAATTCCCCATGCTGGCTGATACTTCCAAATCACTTGCTGAAGAGCTTGGTATCCTCGACAACGAAGAAAAGATCGCTTACCGCGCTACTTATATCATCGACCCTCAGGGCATCGTTCGTTGGGTTAATATCAACGACCTGAGTGTAGGCCGTAATGTACAGGAAGTGATCCGCGTACTGGATGCGCTGCAAACTGATGAGCTTTGCCCCTGCAACTGGAAAAAAGGTGAAGAAACACTGACTGCCCAGTTGAACCTGAACTAATGAACCTACCTGTTTAAATTTCTACCATGAGCGAACTATTAGCAATACAAAACGAAACGTTCAACAACCTGCTGAATGATCTGCAGATCGGCGATTATATCCCTTCTGCCAATGTACAGGCTTTGATACAGGCGGAATCCCGCTTTATAAAGGACCTGAAGATCAATGTAGGTAATGCATTGAACAATACGCAATATCTCAACCGTAAGGAAGCCTTGTTGATTGCACTGGCTGTGGCAGTAAATGAAAAATCCACCCTGTTGCAAGACAGCTTCACGAACCTGGCGAAAGAAGCCGGAGCAACAGATGCAGAGATCGCAGAGGTTATTGCCTGCACGGCATTGATGAACACCAACAATGTTTTCTACCGTTTCCGTCATTTCATGCAGAAGGATTTTTATAACAACCAACCTGCGGGCATCAAAATGACGATTATGATGAACCCGGTAACCGGTAAAGAATTCTTTGAACTGGTGAGCCTGGTGGTTTCTGCAGTGAATGGCTGTGAAATGTGCGTGTCTTCCCATGAGCAATCTGTATTGCAACATGGAAGCAGCGAGTCAAAAGTATTTGAGGCAGTGAAGACGGGTGCTATTATTAAAGGACTGATTGCAGTTTTAGCATAGGTCTGAGAATATTGATAAGTAAAATAAAACGCCATGAGCATTAGTTCATGGCGTTTTTGTTTTATCTATCAGGATCAGGAGTGCAATTCTTGCAATACGCATGATGGTTTCAGTTTTTATTTCAAGTCAAACTCTCAAACCGGTTCAGGCAAGCTATGTACTCCACAAAATAGTTTGATTTTTTGATGAAGTAGTTATTCTGCCTTTTATATACGCCGGCTTGTCAGGATCACTCCTGTGAGCACCAACACTCCTCCAGCTATCTGCCACACTGTAATGTTCTCTCCAAGAAAAATAATGGCGATCAGCGCACCCACAACCGGATCGAAGTTCATAAAGTTGCCTGCTTGAACACCAGATAAAACTTTCAGCACTTTATTGTACAGAATATAACAGATCGCTGAGGAGAAAATGCCGAGATAAAGGATGGAAAGCCACCCATTCAGCGATATGGCAGGCCATTGAGGGTGCTGCCACAGCTGGAAAGCTGCTGCTGGAATTAAGCCAACTGTTCCAATGCTTGTGCTCATGGCTGTTAATTGTACCGCGTCATATTGCTGCAGGCTTTTTGAAATGATGGTATAAAATCCCCAGCAGAGAACGGCAAAGATCATCAGCGTATTTCCCAGAATGGCATTCCTTGCCCCTGTGAATGAACCAACAAACCCGATCATGATCACGCCGGATACAGAAAGAAGAATGCCTGCTATTTGTATTTGCCGTAATCGTTCTTTTAAAAAAAGGATCGACAGCAGGATGATCGCTACCGGAATAAACCCCTGGATCAGGGCGCCTGCAGCAGCAGTGGTGTAATAAAGAGACAGGTTAAAAAACAAATAAAAGAATGTAATGCCCGTTAGCCCCATCCAGATCACTTTTTTCCAGGGTAGTGGCGGAGACGGAGGCCTATTTTTTTTCCTGATAAAATAATAAAGCAACAGGCATGCAGCAGCTACAACATTGCGCAATAATGCAAATACATAAGGCGGGATGCTTTCCACGGCCAGCTTGGTAACTGCTGAAGCGCTACCCCAGATGGTTACAATGAGTATAATGCTGAGAAGTGCGCCGGTTTTGCGGCCTGGGGAAAACAATGACATACCATAAAATAACAAAGAAGTCAACAATTGAACTACCGTTTAACCCAATTCACTACAATTCTTCTTTTTATACCTGTCTTCTTCTTTAATTTGCCTGTATGAATAAACTGCTATCTCTTGCCTTTATATTTTTCTTTATATCTGCTGCAGCCCAGCCTCTCCGTATCGCCACTTATCAGTATGCAGATAATAACCGGATTGCCAATATCCAGCCATTTGCAGATGAGCTAAAATCAGAATATGGCTTTGATGCTGTAGTAAAAAGCTATCCCACTGTTCATGCGTTTATTGAAGCCATACGGAAAGATGAGGTGGATATTGCACTGATCAACACTTTTGGTTATTTCCTGCTGCAAGCTTCCGGGAAATCTTATCCAATGCGGCCACTATTGGCCCTGGAAGTAAGTGAAACTGCCAAAGACAACTATAAAACCGCCTTCCTGGCATCGGCATCTTCTTCTATTCATGCTTTGGAAGATATTAAAGCAGCGGCCGGTAAAACAAGACTGGCCCTGGTGGCAAAAGGCTCCACTTCGGGCAACCTGGTGCCCCGCCTTGCGCTAAGCTATGCCGGAATTCCGGATGCCGAAACCTCGTTTGCCTCAGTGAGCTATGCTGGCACCCATGCCACAGCTGTAGAGGCTATCCTGGCTGGTAAGGCTGACCTCGCTACTATGGGGTTGACGGAATATGATCGCAGCCTCGCAAAAGACTCTTCCAATGCCGCGAAATTGCGATTGGTTTGGAGATCTCCTGAAATACCGCTTGGTCCAGTATTATTCAATAAAAAACTGAGTGGGAAAAAACTACGCCAGATACAAGATGCTTTTATAACGCTTCATGTGCAAAGCCCTACTGTTCTTGCTTCCATTAAAGCAGGATGGTCGGAAGCCAAGCAAGCAACCCGCTATATCGCTATCACTGATGCTTTTTATGACCCTTTCAGAAAAGTATTGGGTAATAAAGATGATCTTCAACGTATTCTTCAGCAATTTGCGGATTAATTAACTCAGCATTTTCATTACTTCGTTCCGGAATAGTTTGCCGATCGGGATTTCCTTTTTTTCAATTTCGATGATCTCGGAGGTAAAGGATTTGATGTGGGCAATGGATGCAATATAGGAACGGTGCACCCGTATAAATTCCCGCTCAGGCAACATAGCTTCTACTGAACTGATGGATTGTTTGGTAATAATAGTGCCACTGGTGGTGATCACTTTTATATAATCCTTCATGCTTTCAATGAAAAGTATATCGCGTAGCATTACTTTGATCATTTTCCTCTCGGCACGGAAATAAACAAAGGATTCGTTTTTCTTTTCTTCGGGTATGGGCTGTTCAATCTTTACCTGCGTAAGTTGATAAGCTTTGTTCACGGCTTTCAGGAACCGGTCAAATTGTACTGGTTTAAGCATGTAATCCACTATATCCAGTTCATATCCTTCCAATGCATATTCGGCAAAAGCAGTAGTAAAGATCACTTTGGGAGGATGCTTCAGCGTTTTCAGAAAATCATTTCCATTTAGCTGGGGCATCCGTATATCCAGGAAAATGAGATCAACTGGTTGCTGTTGCAATAGAGCAAATGCCTGAAGGGCATTACCGCATTCGGCTGTTAACTGCAGGCCTGGTACCTGCTCAATATAGCGACGGAGGATTTCTCTTGCAGGAGGTTCATCATCCACAACCAGGCAACGTATGGTGGTCGGTTCAGGCATGTTCCAGTGATAAAAGATTTGTTCTTAAAACAGGCTGGCTTACCTGCTCCAGTTCTATTTTAAGGTTTACGATAAATACATCTTCTTCATCAGTAATGGTCAGCTCATGTTTTCCGGGATACAGAAGTTCCAGCCGTTTCTTCACATTATTAATGCCAATGCCTGACCCGCTTTTGGGCGTTGTTGATTTAACTGATTTCCCATTCAGCAGCTTCATCTGCATTTGCCGGTCTTTCAGATCGATGTGCAGGCTTACCCAGGGCTGCTCCAGTATCTGGCTGGTGCCATGCTTAAAGCAGTTTTCTATCAGTGGCAATAAAAGAAGCGGTGCGATATAAAGGTCATCGGTTTCTGTTGGCAGGTCAAGATGCAGCTCCAGCTCATTGCCATAGCGTACCTTTTCCAGCTCTATATAATCACCGATCATTTTTAATTCCTTGGACAGTGGAACCAGGGGCTGATTGCATTCGTACAGGATAAATCGGAGAAGGTCCGATAAACCGGTCACCAGCTTGGATGCCTGGGGCGAAGTATTCTGCGTAAAAGAATAAATATTATTCAGCGTATTGAAAAGGAAATGCGGATGGACCTGTGCTTTCAATAACTGCAACTGGCTTTCAGCGTTTTCTTTTTTTAATTGCAGATTGCGCTGTTCTTTCAGGTAAAGGGATTTTATCAGCTTGATGGCAGCGGCCAGGCCACCGATGGTAATGCCTCCCCGCAAGCCAGCCATAAAAGAGTAATTGATGGAAGCTGTAGTAAGAGGAACCCCTGCTAAATATTTGCATCCGGCAAAGTATAAAAGCTTATGTACGGGAGGGATGACTACGAGGGTGAGAAAGGAGGAATAAGCGGCAGTAATAAGAAAAAGACTGATCACCCAGGCGAATGCAACTATGTATTTTTCTTTCAACACATACTTTGGAATCACAAAGTACATGAGGGTATAAGACAAAAGAATGTGAGCACTCATGAATATCAACGAATCTACCAGGGCTACTGACAGTTGCTGACCATAATTTTTCTGATTAATTGCAAGAAATGAATACAAAAATCCCATGAACAGCCACCATGAAGCCCAGAAGATCAGGTGGCGACGTATCCGGTATTTCGGTTTGTCAGAAAATATGAAAGGATAACGGTCCATACCTGGATTAAATTTACGACCCTATCCGGTTCCGGCATGGAGATTAGGACTATTATCGCTGTATGGAGCTTTTCCGGCGACAAACGGCTTTAATAGAAAGGCCCCGTTCCGTTTTTTCGCAGAACAGGGCCCTGACCGCTGAAGCGCCTCAACAGGAGCCATAGCTTTGCCCATCGAGAACTGCAGAAGTTAACGAGAGCTCCTCCTTTCTGATAAAATAGCCAGGAAAGGAACCACAATCACGAGGTATTTTATAAGCTGTTTTTTACCAATGCCAATTCTTCCATCTTTCCTTTTTTGCTTTCCCAGGCAATGATAGCAGCTTCCAATGCTTGCTTAAGTTTCATTTTCACTTTACGCTTGTTGATATTCAGCTTCACTCCTTTCAGGCTTTCTGTATACACCAGCGCATCATCATTGTTATAAAAACGGATAATGTTATTGAGCGGGGTATGCACATTTCCTTCCACCACCCAGTATCCTTTTTCGGAAACCCATTTGGGAATGGAGTTTTCCTGTGCCGGGGCAATAAAGAAAGCCAGTAGGAGTGCGGCTGTGAATAAGCCTGTTTTGATCATCTTTTTCATGGCATAACGTTTAATGGCTGTTTTTCATCCCGAAACTACTTTGCCTTTCACAAGGCAAAACAGCTTTTAGATGAAACAGGGCTTAGCTTCTCTATACAGCCATAAGAGGGCGACCAGGAGAGATCGTAAGCGGGGAATGCCTTTCGTCAATGGAAAAATGCTTTTTGTCGCCAAAATGATCTGCTAAGCCTTCCAGGTTGTTTGAAGCCTGACCTGTAAAGGGGTATTTATCTCCCACATATGAGGGAAAATCAAGTGTTAAATGGGATTATTATGCACATTTTAATTGTTTGGAACAGCATTTGCCCATAGCAGGGCAAGGTTTGTTGCATGAGCCTTTTATAAAACAATCTTATGTGGAACGATGAAAGATATCAACCGGCAAAGCAACCCAGCTATTTTATTACGCTGGAAACGGTTGACGGCGTGGATATCTTCATCCGCCCCGTATATAAGCAGGTAATCGTTCATACCCTGAACCATTTCATAGAAAGCAAAGGGTTGATCGTTTATTCCTGGTGCCTTATGACCAATCATCTTCACCTGTTGGTGCAGCCGCAAGCAGGATATTCAATGGACGAAATAGAGCAGCAATACAAGATATTTACTACGCAAAAGATCCTTGCAGCAATCGAAACTGAGCCGGAAACAAGGCGTGAATGGTTGTTGAAGCGTTTTCAAAGCATTGAAGTGTCTCCCAATTCACTTCGGCAATACAATATCTGGCAAAACCGCAGTAGCCGCAGCATAATTGAAATGGACCAGCCCGCCCGCCTGGTGGAATATTATGAATACATCCATGAAAATCCCGTGCGTGAAAGATTTGTTGACCTGGCTCCTGACTTCCCTTACAGCTCTGCCCGCGATTATGCAGGGTACCACGGATTGGTAAACATTAGCAAGCTGCCGGCAATTGAGCAATTGCTTGGTGCTTCAGAAAGTTTTAACGGAAGTTTTTTAGTAAGACATATACGTAATTGATGGGAGGTGCCAGCAGCTCCCGGATACTGCTTATATTTGTTGCTTAGAACAAAGCGAAGTCTCCCGAATGCCCCCCCGCCGAAAAAAACAGCTTCTCCGTATTATTTTCCTGGGTTCAGTTCTTGTGTTTCTGTCAGTGGCAGTATGGCTCATGTACAAATGGCTGATGTATCGCCAGGTAAAATTTACCCGCTATCCTGAATTCGGCATCACGATCCCCAACAACTACGGCATTCATGGTATTGATGTATCGCGCTATCAGAATATTATTGCCTGGGAAGAAGTAAAGAAGATGAAAGTGGGCGAAGTACAGCTCGGTTTTGCATTTATCAAAGCCACAGAAGGCATCGGCAATATGGACCCGCAATTCCAACGCAACTGGAGAAAGGCAAAAAGCAATGAAGTGATACGAGGGGCCTATCACTTTTTTATAGCCAGCAAGGATGGAAAAATGCAGGCAGAAAATTTTATCAAAAGGGTGGAATTAAAAAGCGGCGACCTCCCTCCTGTGCTTGATGTGGAGCAGCGGTTTGGCGTTTCCAGGGCACAACTGCAAAGGGAAGTGAAGAAATGGTTGCAAACCGTGGAAACTTACTATGGGGTTACACCGGTGATCTATACCAATGTTGATTTTTACAAACAGAACCTGGGCAGCGATTTTGATGATTACCCACTTTGGGTAGCGCATTATTACCAGCAGGAACAACCAAGGATTGGGCGAAGCTGGTCTTTCTGGCAACATAATGACCAGGGAAATGTGAATGGCATCACATCTAAAGTTGATTTCAACGTTTTTAGCGGGGATTCAACAACATTTAAAAGCTTGCTGGTGCCATAACAACTTTGTATTTCAGTTAAAATGGCTAACTGCTATGATCTGAAATGATCACCCATTCTTCTTTTATTTTACGGAACACGAGCGTGTAATGACCAGAAAGGTCCCCGGCGCTTCTCTGCAGATACCATTTGCCAATGACATGATAATATTCCGGAGAAAGGCGTTTCACAGAAAGAATATCAAAATGCAGTTTTCCCATTGCAGCCGTATCGGGATAGCCGCGCTTATAATTATCGAGTGTATTGTTCCATCCATAAGTGACCCCGCTTTTACCGATAAAACAAAGCGAATCATTTTTCCAGTAGCCTTTCATGAAGTTTTCAAGATCACCACGGTTCCAGGCTTGGGTTTGTTCATCGAGAATCCTGAGTATGGTAGTTCTATCCTTGTCCTGGGACATCCCAATAAACGAAACAAATAAGAAACCGGTAAGTAAAAGACATTTCATACTTGTAAAACTAAGATCACTGAAGTTAAGCAAAATCTGTCTTGAACGACCCCTTCCCGTCTTCCCGCCTTACCGGTAAATTTTTACCGGTAAGGCGGGAAGACGGGAAGGATTGCTGCTTTTCGTAGTTATTTAATGATTACAGTCATCCACGTGTGCGTGGTTGTGTACACGGCATTGTTTGTAGTTCATAAAATGTGCGCTGACGATCAGTATTACGGCAGGGATCAGTAACCAGGTATCGTAATGCACAAAGAAGAGTTTGAAAACCAGTAGCAGGATGCCAATGGTGAACAAGGCTATCGGCCATTTGTTATGATGGTGTCTGCGGTAGCCATGATAAAGGGAATAAACGCCGATGCAGAAGGCCAACAGTACCATTCCGGCCTCAAATACCAAATTGTGGATGATGTTGATCCCAAACAGTGGTAACGAAGAAAGGAATAGCGGCAACACGGCACAATGAATGGCACAAGCTACAGAAGCGGTGATCCCCAGGGCGTCCCAATTGATTTTTCGGAGTTTTCCTTGCATAAGTAATGGACCGCAAATATAAGCAGAAAAAGCAACAATGTTGCAAAATTTAGTTCATTTCTGGCAAAATCGCCGTCTTGGGGTAACTTTGCGGCACAAAACAGGCAGTATGTCAAAAAAATGGATCATCTACACGGGTTTTTTTGTGGTATTAGTAGTGGGTTTCTATCTGGTAGTAAAGAAATGGCTTGTCCGCAATGACACCATCTCGATGGTGCAGCCCTTTGCTTTTACTAATCAGGACGGCCAACAGGTGACAGACAAAGACGTGGCAGGCAAAGTGTATGTAGCAGAATACTTTTTTACTACCTGTCCCGGCATCTGCCCTACGATGAACAATAACATGCGGAAAGTATATGAAAAGTTCAAAGGCCGGGAAGACTTCCTGATCCTTTCTCATACCTGCGACCCTGAAACAGATTCTGCCCGTCAGCTGAAACACTATGCTGATTCAATGGGTGTGGATACAAAACAGTGGATCTTTTTAACCGGCAGGAAGGATAGCTTGTATACGATGGCAAGGATCAGCTATACCATTGATGATCCTGCCAATAACCTGAAAAATATCGATGATGATTTCCTGCATACCCAGTTCTGGGCCCTCGTTAACCGTAAAGGTGAAGTGAAAAGAATATACGATGGATTAAAGGAAAGCGAGGTCCGTAACCTGGAAAAAGACATTGAGAAAATGTTGAGTGAATAAATGATTATGACTAACGATATCAAAGAAATATTGAAGAAAAACCAGTTAAGCGTAACGGCCAGCAGGGAAAAGATACTTCATTTATTCCTGGAGCAACCCGGTGCGCTGGCGCATGGTGATATTGAGAAAAAGGCAGGTGAAAAATTTGATCGCGTTACCGTTTACCGCACATTGCAAACCTTTGTAGAAAAAGGGATCATTCATACCATTCCGACAGCGGATAATTCTATCCGTTATGCATTGTGCAAAGACGATTGTGCTTCCGGCCATCATCACGATCATCACGTACATTTTGTATGTAGCTCCTGCAAAAACACTTTTTGCCTGGATGATGTGGTTACTCCTAATATAAAACTTCCGGCAGGTTACTCACAACAACATATTGAAGTGGTAGTGGAAGGGGTTTGTAAAAATTGTAGATGAGAGGGCAAAATAAAAAGCCCCCGTATAGACATACGGGGACTTAGGTTAAGGCTCTGATTAGTAGCTATTTTAAAATACAGCCCGGTTAAACCCGGACATGTACAATTTGATAAACTCAATTCGAATCCAAAAATAACGAGCAAAAACGAGATTTCCGAATTTGTCTGATACCACTTTAGGGGTATTTTTATGCCCTTTTTTGCAAATTATCCAATTCCGTTTTTACAAATTTCATTAGCCCACTGATATGGTCGGGTGAAAAATTGA
Source organism: Sphingobacteriales bacterium 44-61 (assembly GCA_001898405.1). Lineage (GTDB taxonomy): Bacteria > Bacteroidota > Bacteroidia > Chitinophagales > Chitinophagaceae > Terrimonas_A. The sequence goes on along the minus strand of MKTW01000009.1, from coordinate 79,564 downwards.
AATTCAGCCCAGCTGCTTTGAACAGCTCCGGTAAAGTTCGGGTTCCTCCCAATTGCAGTGCTGTTATATAATTATTAATCGCTTTACCGGGGTTTTCCTTGAATTGCTGCCAAAGGCCAATAGCTCCTAATTGGGCAATTCCATACTCTATATAGTAAAATGGCACTTCAAAAAGGTGCAATTGACGCTGCCAGGAATATTGCCGGTAGGCTGATAACCCTGAAAAATCAATGACAGAAGAAGTGAACTCATCAGAGATCCGCAGCCAGCTGGCCACTCTTTCTTCTTCGGAATGATTGGGGTTTTCATAGATCCAATGCTGGAATTTGTCTATCGTTGCTATCCATGGGAAAATAGTGATCACCCGTTCCAGTTGCTGCTCTTTAGCCCGGATCAGTTCTTCCGGTTTACTGAAAAACACTTTCCAGTAGTCCATGCTGAACAGCTCCATACTCATGCTGGCTACTTCGGCAATCTCGGTGGGGTATTCCTTGAAACCGTTCAGTTCCAATGGATGTGCCAGGAATGAGTGGATCGCATGTCCGCCTTCGTGTACCATGGTAGTAACATCATCCAACTGTCCTGCTGCATTCATAAAAATAAAGGGAGCTCCACTTTCAGCCAGCGGGCAGTTATAACCGCCAGGAGCTTTGCCTTTCCGGCTTTCAAGGTCAAGGTGACCCATCATTCTCATTTTTTCCAGGCAATCGCCAAAGAAGGGGCGCATTTTCCGGAAGCATTCAATGGTTTTCTCTACCAGCTCTTCACCGGTAGCAAAAGGTCTCAATGGTTCCACGCCTACAGGTTCGGCCTCAACATCCCAGGGACGCAAAGTATCAACACCCAGTTTTTTCTTTTTTGCTTCATAAAGCTGGTCTACCAACGGCATTACATGCAGCTTTACTGCTTCATGGAATTGATAGCAATCTTCTTTGGTGTAATCGAAGCGGCCAAGCTCTGCAAAACGGAAATCGCGGTAATTGGCAAAACCGGTGTTCAGTGCTACCTGGTGACGCTTTTGCAGCAGTGAAGTGTATAAGGCATTCAACTCTGCTTTATCCTGCAGCCGGCGTTCATTTATTTTCCGGTAAGCTTCTTCACGGATGCTGCGGGCAGGGTCTTCCAGGAATTTGGAGGCCTGCTGCAACGTGTATTCCTGTCCATTCATGGTAATGGTCATTTTACCGGAGATCATACCAAAGCGCTGCGCTTCCACATTCAGGGAAGCCTGCAGGGGAATGTTCTCTTCACGGAACAGGTCGATATTCTTTTTAACGTTGCGCAGGTAAGTAAAGAATTTCTGATGATCGAGTTGCGCGGCAAAAGGATTTTTTACCAGTTTCCTGTTCAGCAGATCGGAATAAGGCTGGATCTTCGGCTGTATTTCCATCATAAAGAAATTGAAAGCATCTTCCAGCGATTTGTTTTCCGTATCGCAGGTCATCTTTATCTGGCGCCAGCAGGCATCTTCACTTACAACCGATTCCAGCTCGCTGATATCTTTGAGCCATTGCTCAAGAGCCGCAGCAGAATCAATGGGGCGGTCCAGTAATTCTTTAAAATAAGGTTCCAGCGATGGCCAGTCTTTCACTTCAAAATCTTTGGGGAGGAAATGACGGGGAAGTTTTTTTATCTCTGCACTGTAAGTCATGATCAATTCTCTTTGAATATAAAAAGCTACAAACTTCCATAAGGCGGAGTTTATAGCTTTTATAGATGATTAGATATAATTAATTCACTCGAGAGAAAGCCGATTACTTTTTCTTGGCTGCAGCTTTCTTTTTAGGTGCTTCTTCTTTTTCTGCTTTGTCCTCTTTCTTCGGAGCCGCTTTTTTCTTAGCTGCGGCTTTTTCCTTTACAGGCTCTTCGGCAGCAGTTTCTTTTTTAGCTTCTTTCTTTTTGGGTGCTTCTTCTTTCTCTTCTTTTTTAGCAGCCGCTTTTTTCTTCGGTGCTTTTTCCTCAGCTACTTTTTTTACTTCTTCCACTACAGGTGTTTCTTCTTCTGCAGGTGGCTCAGACAGTTTGATCTCGATATTCTTTTTCTTGAGTATCTCGAACCATTTTACCATCTTTTTCAGATCGCTGGCATATACTCTTTCAAAATCCAGTTCAGGATATGCTTTTTCAAAATATTTTTTTAATGCCCCATTATCTTTTCCATCAGGCAGCGTGCCTCCTGCTTTGTCCATTGCATGAAAGATCTCAACGAGGTTTACATTATCACCTACAGTGTATACTTCAATGCTTTCGAGATGCGAAAAGTTATGAATGCGGGAAGAGGCGAATTTGGTGCTGTTATCATCCAGAGAGCGGACGATAGCTCCATCATTCTTACTATTGATCAATTCATACAGGCCGGGCAATCCGGTTACGGCAACAAGTTTACTATACTCCATAATTCTTCTTAAGATTTTAACGAGGCTGCAAGATACTTGAGTTCTGCGAAATGGGTAAAGACTGGCGAAATTTTCCGATAAACATGGTTCCCGGCCTCAATTGCCGAAAATATCGGGCCATTTTATTACTGATCACTGGCTGAAATGCCGGCCAGGAGAATAAAAACCAGGCGGCGAAAGTTGTCAGCAATTTCATCGTCCTATACTCGTAACAATAAATTATGAAGCATTTCAGATTACTCTTTTTGGTGTTATTGATTTCCGCTCTATCTGCTCATTCTCAAAGCATTAAGGGAAAATTGGTGGACCTTGTAGACAGCAAACCCCTTCAAAGTGCCACACTTACCCTTTCATCTTTCAAAGATTCATCCCGCATATATAATGCTATATCTGACAGTACCGGTGTATTCCGTTTTCAAAACCTGCCAATAGATTCTTTCTTTATAAAAGTGAGCTATAGTGGCTATGCTCAGTACAGACAAATTGTTGCCACCAGCGATTCCACGCCTGTTGTTGACCTGGGAACATTATTCATTCCCAAATCTGCTACTGAGTTATCAGGGGTAACTGTTGTGTCAAAAGTGCCTCCGGCACAGCAAAAAGGAGATACGCTGCAATTAAATGCAAGCCAGTTCAAAGTAAATCCCGACGCTACCACAGAAGACCTGATCAAAAAAATGCCGGGTATTACAGTTGACCGTGATGGTACTGTAACAGCGCAGGGAGAACAGGTGAAAAAAGTGACTATTGACGGGCGTGAGTTCTTTGGTGATGACGCAACAGCCGCTTTACGCAACCTTCCTTCTGATGTAGTGGATAAGATACAGATCTTTGACCGCCTTAGCGACCAGGCAGCTTTTACTGGTTTTGATGATGGCAATTCACAAAAAGCACTGAACATTGTTACCAAAGCAGGCATCAAGAATGGTCAGTTTGGCCGCATATTCGCCGGCTACGGTACAGATGACCGTTATTCTGCCGGAGGTAATGTGAGCTTCTTTAAAGGGGACAGAAGACTTTCTTTTGTCGGTAATTTTAACAATGTCAACCAGCAGAATTTTGCTTCACAGGACCTGCTGGGTCTTACCAGCAGCGGCAACAGCCGTGGGGGAGGCAATTTTGGTGGCGGTGGTGGCCGCGGCGGCGGTCCTCAAGGTGGTGGCTTTGGTGGTGGCAATAACTTCTCCGTTGGCCAGCAAAGCGGGATCAGCAAAACCAATTCAATCGGTATCAACTTTTCGGATAAATGGGGTAAAAAAGTGGATGTGCAGGCAAGTTATTTCTTTAACAACAGCACTACCGAAAACGACCGTATTGTAAGAAGTCAGTTACCTGTGGATATAAAAACACAGTACACTAATCAAAACAGTTATTCTACCAGCAAAAACTTCAACCACCGTCTTAATCTGCGCCTGGAATACAGGATTGATTCCAGCAATTCGCTGATCATTAATCCCAGCCTTAATTTCCAGAAAAACGAATCCGAATCTGAGTCTATCGGCAGAACCTTCTATGGGGCAAATGATTCATTGAATACATCTGATAATATCAGTAATTCACTCCGGCATGGATATAATCTCCGGAACAATATTCTTTACCGTCACAGTTTTGCTAAGCGTGGCCGTACCTTCTCTGTCAACCTCAATACTACGTTTAACCAGAATGACGGGGAAAGCTACAGCAAAGCGATGTACAGGTATTTTGATACCAATCCTCCAACAGATTCTTTGCAGAACCAGTTCCGCGATAACCCAACCAACGGTTATAATCTTTCTGCCAATGTTTCCTATACAGAGCCGATAGGTAAGCACGGCCAGTTGCAATTCAGCTATGCGCCTTCTTATCAAAAGAATAAGGCAGACCAGCAAACATTTACTTACGACCCTCTTTCTGATAAATATTCCGTTTTTGATCCGACCCTTTCCAATCGTTTTGATAATACGGTTACCACGCAGAATGGAGGAGTTAGCTACCGCCTGGGTTCCAGCCGCGACAACCAATTCTCCCTGGGAGTGAATCTTCAGAATTCCAGGCTGCAAAGCGACAGGATCTATCCGAGTATAACAAAAGTGGACCAGTCGTTCAATAATGTACTGCCCAACCTGATGTGGAGCAAACGTGTTTCACCAAAGAGCAGTTTCCGCATTTTCTACCGTGCGAATGTGAATTTCCCATCAGTAACACAGTTGCAGGATGTGGTGGATATCAGTAATCCGCTCCGTGTTTCAATGGGTAATCCTGATCTGAAGCAATCGTATACGCATTTTGTTTCGGGCAGATACACATTTACCAATACGCAGAAAGGGCAAAGCTTCTTTGCAAATATCTTCCTGCAAACAGCCCAGGATTATATTACCAGTGCCCTGTTCTCTCCGCAGATCGGCGACTCTACCATTCAGCAAAACATTGTGCTGAAAAAAGGATCTCAACTGACAAAGCCGGTGAACCTCGACGGATACAAAAGCCTGCGTACATTCTTCACCTACAGCATGCCGGTGAAATTTATCAAGTCGACTATTAATCTGAATGCTGGCTTTACTTATTCGAGACTGCCTGGCCAGTTTAACCAGGAGCTGACAGTGACGAATAACTATGTATATTCTGGCGGACTTGTTATAGCCAGCAATATCAGCGAGTACGTTGATTTCAATCTATCGTACAATGCTAATATCAATAATGCAAAAACAACTACGCAGAGTGCGACAGACAATAATTATGTGAACCAGGCGATTGGTGGCCAGATGAACCTGCTTACCAAAAATGGCTGGTTCCTGCAGAATGATCTGAGCTATCAATCCAACTCGGGTTTGGCGGCAGGGCTTAATACCAATTTCCTTTTATGGAATGCGGGCTTTGGCAAGAAATTCCTGAAGAATAAAGCCGGTGAGTTGAAATTGTCTGTGTTCGATTTATTAAAGCAAAACCAGAGTGTGACAAGGACTGTGACTGGCCTGGAAATTGTGGATGAGCAGAATACTGTTTTACAGCAATACTTCATGCTGACATTTACATATAGCCTTAAGAATTTTGGAACAGCACGTTCTTCCGGCCCGCAAAGAAGGCCAATGATGAACTTTTAAATAGCCTGGGAGGCAGAGGGGTGATGATATCGTTGGCTGTGGTGGCAGGAGCTATAATTTAGCGACTATTTAACAGCGATCATCCGTTAAATGAATATCAGTTACCGGCTAAATAAATATTCAGTCCTTTCGTTTCATAAAAGGCAGGTTCGAAAGAAAATTTGCGTAATATCGTTTTTAGCAAAAAATTTCGGGCTTGGACGAGAGATTACTGGTAAACCAGCTAAAGCAGGGCGATGAGACCGCGTTTAAAACCATTGTAGATACCTGGCAGGACATGGTTTATAACACGGCGCTGGGTATTGTGCAAAATGCCGAAGATGCCGAAGATATTGCACAAGAGGTCTTTGTGCAGGTATACCAGTCGGTGAATTCGTTCAAGGGCGATTCCAAGTTTTCTACCTGGCTGTATCGCATCACTATCACCAAATCGCTTGACCATGAGCGCCGGAAAAAGCGGAAAAAGCGCTTTGCTTTTGTTAAAAGCCTGTTTGGGGACGAAAGTGAGGTCGTGGTCCACCCGCCGGACTTTAATCATCCCGGGGTGGTTATGGACAAGAAAGAAGATGCTGCCGCACTTTTTAACGCTATCGGTCAATTGCCGGAAAATCAGCGTCTTGCCTTTACCTTACACAAAGTGGAAGGGCTTAGTTACCAAGAAGTTAGTGAGGTTATGCGCACTACGGTCTCTTCCGTGGAATCACTGATGCACCGTGCACGTATCAACCTTAAAAAGATATTAGAAGTGTATTATAAAGAAAAGGACTAGCAAAAGTTTTTTTACCAATCAACGTCAAATCTTAGGTCATGATGTCAAAAAAGACTATAGAAGGCAAAATTGAAAGAACCCTGGAAAGCCTGGATGGCATGCAGAGGGCTACCCCTCAGCCCTGGTTTTTTACCAGGGTGAAAGCCCGGTTGCAGCGTGAAGAAAGGAGTGTATGGGAGTCGATCGGATCTTTTCTGTCAAAGCCTGCTGTTGCAATGGCCGGTCTTGGACTGATTCTTATTCTAAACCTTTTCGTCCTCTTTAAACAGGACAATTTGCACGAGGCTACCAATGTGGCCAATCAACCTGTGCAGTTATCGGACAGTGAATCTATCCTTGCCAGCAACAGTAGTTTTGATTATGAAAATGTACAACCATGAGCAGACCGGGAAACAAAAATCTTTTGATCATCATTGCCGTTCTGTTGCTTACAAACATAGGCGTACTGGCTTATTTTCTCTGGTATAAAAACCCCTCTGATAAGCAGGAGCAACATGATAACAGGAGCAGTAATGGCATAGCCGACCAACTGCAGAAAGAAGTTGGCTTCACTCCGGAGCAGATAGCGCAATACAAGCAAATGAAGGAGAAGCAAAGGGAAACAATCCGCCCTATGTATGATGAAATGCGTAAGGCAAAAGACAGCTTATTCAGGTTGCTGAAAGATTCCATTATTTACGACTCTGTTACCAGCAAAGCTGCCGACCAGATTGCTGAACGCCAGAAAATGCTTGACATGCAGACCTTCACTTATTTCAGGAAAGTAAGGACCATTTGCACGCCGGAACAATTACCGAAATATGATTCGCTTATCCAGGGTATGTTCAGCAGAATGAACAGGCCGCAACGCCGTTCTGATAGCGATAGTACTAAAACAGATAAAAAGAACTAAGCAAAAACACCTTAGTAAAAAATCAACTTTAAAAAGCAAAGTATGAAAAAGATCGGATTGTTTCTCGCATTTATGGTAGCTGGTGCTATCATGGTAAATGCACAAGGTGGAGGTGGCGGTTTCCGTCAACGCACCGTAGAAGAAAGAGTTAAAGCCGTTCATGAAAAAATCGACAGCGCATTCAAATTGGATGCTGCCAAACTCACGCAGGTGGACAAAGCGTTCACCACATACTACCAAAGCCAGGATAAAGTACGCGCTGAACTGATGAGCGGCGGCGAACGTCCTGACAGGGAAACGATGATGGCCAAACTTGCTCCTATTACCGAAGCAAGAGATAAAGAACTGAAAGGTATCCTGACTGAGGAGCAATTCAAAAAATTCAAAGACGAAATTGAGCCGGCTATGATGCCACGGCGTGGTGGTGGCGGAAACCGTCAATGATAGTTTAGGGTTAATGGTAGTTACACCCATCCCGGCTGTTCTGTTTAGGACGCCGGGATTTTTTTTGGCCATCTTGAAAAGCAAAATAAAATACTGCAGCAGCAGAACAAATCATTAGCAGAAATAGAGAATCTTTTGAAGCAACTGGAGTCTAAATAGTATCTGATCATAAGAATCACTCACCGCCCATCCATTCTTTAAATGCTGAAACGTTGTCTTGACTAATGATCACATCGTCTGTAATGGGTGGCTCCAGTTCTAACTGGAGTTTGCTTTTTGGATAGCTTTTTATTTTTTTGATCGCATTGAGATTTACCAAATATTTTCTGTTTATCCGGTAAAATTGTGATGGGTTCAATTGTTTTTCGATATCAGACAGGGATTGATCAAGAATAAATTTCTGGTTTTTATTATCGATCATACACACCAGCTTATGGGTGGCATAGAAATAGGCGATGTCTTCTGTTTTTATGCAGATATAATCAGTACCTCTTTTTACCAGGAAGCGCTTTTTGTAATCACTGGCAATTTGTTGTTTGGTCTGTAGCAATTGCTGGAAGTCGGCCGAGAAATGCTGTTTTAGCTTATCATATTTTTTCAGCGCTGCCTCAAGTTTTTCCTGTTTGATCGGCTTTTGCAGGTAATCAATACTGTTGTGCTCAAAAGCTTCCTGCCAGTATTCATCAAAGGCAGTACAAAAGATCACGGGGCTGCTGATATTGATGAAATCAAAAATTTTGAAGGATAAGCCATCGCTTAGTTCAATGTCCATGAACAATAAGCCGGGCATAGGATTTTGCTCCAGCCATTCCACCGCCGATCTTACGCTGTTCAATACAGCTACCACTTCTACCTCTGTGTCAGCCTGGCGGATCGCTTTTAATAGTTTTTCTGCTGCAGGTTTTTCGTCTTCTATAATAATGGCACGCATGGTTCTGGTTTAAGATGTTGTCTGTTTGTTCACGGTTTCTAGGCCAGCCTCAAAACAGGAAGCTTAACCGTAAAGGCCCCGTTCTCTTCAAAGCTGCTGATCTCTTTACTTGTAACGAGTTTATAACGCTCATTAAGATTGTGCAACCCTATCCTGGAAGAAGGCTTGCGGAGCTCCTTTTTATATAACCGGTTTTTTACAAGAAGCTCTTCATTTTCCAGGGTAATGGAAAACACAAGTGGCGACTCTTCAGAGAATTCATTATGCTTGATGGCGTTTTCGGCCAGCAGCTGAAGAGATATAGGAGGCACCAAAAAATATTCCAACGCTGCATCCTCTACATTTTTTTCCAGTTGCACGGCGTTCTCAAAGCGGATTTTTAACAATAAAAAATAACTTTCGAGGAAGCCCATCTCATCGCGCAGCAAAACCAGGTCGCGCGCTTTGTTTTGCAGGATGTAGCGGTATACATCTGCAAGCGTATCATTGAATTGCTTGGCCCTAGCAGGTTGTTCTTCTATCAGGTGGCTGAGTGTATTCAATGAATTGAAAATAAAATGAGGATCTATCTGGTTTTTTAATGCTTCCAGTTCAGCTTCTACTTTGGCTCTTTCGAGTTGCTCATTCCGGATCATTTCATTTTCGGATTGCTTCACCAGGATCACGGTTTCATATACATGTGTAATAAAAACAACTGCGATCAGGATGATCATGGTAGCCTCGGATACGATCTCCCAGTTGACCGGCTCTTGTGTAAATAATTGATACCAACCTACCAGCAGCAACACACTTACCGGCACTGTATAGAATACGACCGATAATATCAGCACCATCACTTTTTGCAATGGCTTATTGATCCAGTCAAAATAGCTTCTGAGAGAGGAATGAAGATAGCGGTTACCCTGCCATACGATCAGTGCGATCATGATCGTATACAGAAAGCTCCATTTGACCTGCCAGTTGGAAAAATTGTGGTTATTGACCAGGCCGGTCATAAGCGGAATAACGATGCCAAAGAATGGGATCAGTATGAGCCGGAACCCCAAGTCGTTGACTTTGTATTCGTTTTTTGGGCTGGTCTTTGGTTTTGGTATGTTCATCCTCTCCTTTTCCACGTTCGTTCTCTTTGTAATTAGGAGGTAAAAATTAGGTAATAGTTTAGATATATCATTTAATCAGCCACTAAAAACTTGTTACTATGCAGTTAGGAACCATCAATTGGCTTGCCGTGCTGGTAGCCGGCCTGTCTTCTTTTGTTGTTGGAGGAATATGGTATTCACCGGGTTTATTTGGTAGAGCATGGATGAAAGATAATCAACTAACGGAGGAAGATGTAAAAAAAGGCAGCAAGGCTAAAGTGTTCGGATGGACGCTGATCTTTTCATTGCTGATGGCGGCCAACCTGGGCATGTTCCTTGCACCTTCACCGGAAGGATGCACAGGAGAGTGTGCTCCGGTAGTTGATATGTCGTGGGGTGCTACAGCAGGGTTTCTTGCCGGTATCTGGACCTTTTGCGCTATTGCTATCCACAGCCTGTTTGAACAAAAGCCCTGGAGGGTGATACTGATCAATGGATTTTACAGCCTTGTTTCACTTACACTGATGGGAGCGATCATTGGGGTGTGGAGATGATTCATCATAATTTAAAATCTCTATAATAATATGGGAAATGATTTTGATAAAAGCCGTTTCGTAGTACGTATCCCAGTGAAAGCTCCGGCAGAAAAAATTTTTGAAAGCTGGACAACACCTGCGGGTCTTGAACATTTTTTCCTGAGGCAGGCCTCTTTTCGCAGCAGGGATGAAGCAGAAAGAAAAGCAAAAGATAAAGTGCAGGCAGGTGATACATACCTATGGCGTTGGCATGGATATCCTGATTCCACATTTGAAGACGGAGAAGTGCTTGAGCAAAATGAAAAAGACCGGTTCCGCTTTCGTTTTGGAAAAGCAGGAATCTGCACTGTTTCAATTTTTCAATTAGAGGGAGAAACGATCGTGGAGCTTTTGCAGGAAAATATTCCTACAGACGATAAAGGATTTCAGAACTACCATATCGGATGCAAAACAGGCTGGACGTTTTATATGGCCAACCTTAAATCGATGCTGGAGGGAGGAATAGATTTGAGGAACAGGAATGAAAAGATCGGAGAGGTGATTTCGTCGTAGAGGGGATTGATGCCGAAAGACATTTGCTGTTGTCACCCCGGCCCTGGTTTAGGAAATTTAACTGGTATAGTACGCTAAGGGCCGGGGTCTGCCCAACGTTGAGGAGATCCCGGCTCTTATATTTTTCAAACTAGTAAGTGAACTAAACCAGGGCCGGGGTGACAACAGCAAATGTCTTTCGGCCAATTAATAGCCTACTACTTACTCCTTGTATATTTTATCTCCATTGTCTTAAATTCTTTTCCATCCATTCCCGGGCAATACATTTCCATTGTTTGTGTCTTGTCGTCGATTATTTTGAATACTTCACGAATGTCTGTTTCCCGGTTGGTACCAGAGATCGGGTCTACCATCTTACCGGTTAGGGTCATGGATTTGCTGCCGGGGTCCCAACTACCTTTGAGCACCATCATACCTGTGCCCATATTATCAATCCAGGTTGAAATAAATTGTTTGGAGTTGTTATCATACGCCAATGTGGACTGACCTTCGAAGGGCATGCCCATCATATTGCCGGTATAAGTAGCCGACTGGTAACGTCCTCCCATGATCATTTTATTGACAGCCTTTCCAACACTTTTTTGAGGCGGTGCATCGGGGCTTTCCCACATGGTTATTTCTCCTGTCCAGTTGCCATTCCAGGAGGCCATCATTTTATGCATGTCACCAGGGGTCATATAAGCTGTCCAGTTTTTCATCATTGTTGCTGAGTCGGGCATGGTGTAAGGCTCGGCCGCCTTCTCGGCGGTGGCAGCAGCAGGAGTATCCGCTTTAGTTGTTTCCTCCGGCGTTTTAGATTCATTATTGCAGGCAGCAAATATTATTGCCGCAAAGCAAAAAGTTAGAGTTAAGCGTTTCATGTTTGCAAGATTTATTGAAAAAGTAAAAAACATACCCTGAATTGAAACAGCCTGCCCGATGAACCTGGAAATAAAGCCGACGAAAGATCAGGCAGGTAAGGGTATGCGGATCTGCAAGCTACAGCCATTGCCAACTGACGAATCCAGCTGTATGGTGCCATGATAATAGGCCGTACGGTTAAAGATATTGTTGAGCCCCAGGCCTTTTTTAGTATTTACTGTATCAAATCCATTGCCATTATCGTTGATCAGCAATAAAATTTCCCGGGAATCTATATTCAGTGAGATGGATGCTTCTGTTGCGTTGGCATGTTTCAGGATATTATTGCATTGTTCCTGCACAATACGAAGTATCGCCAGTTGTATTTCCGGTAAAATGGCTTTTCCGGAGTGAGCGATCTCTTTCTGATAAGTGATCTTGATTTTCTTCGTTGCATTAATATTTTGTACCACTTCTTCGATCGCTGCTTCAAGGCTTATATCCCGCAGGGTGCCGGGTATGAGGCTGTGACTGATCTTTCGCAATTCCGTTACAGCATCCTGCAGATAGTTCAGGCTGCGGCGCATGAACTCATGGCTGATATTCGGCTTTTCAATAGCTACTTCCAGCATCAGGCGTGAAGAAGACAATATCTGGTTTACATTATCATGCAATTCATACGCCAACTCTTTCCGTTCATTTTCCTGGGCATTCATAATAGCCTGGATGATCTCGCGCTTTTTCTTTTCCTGTTCTTCTGCAAGCCGTTTTTCCAGCAACACTTTCTGGGTAATATCCAAGGCAACACCACCCAGCATGCGAAGTCCGTTTTCAGATTCCAGGGGGAATTTGAAAATGTGAAATAGTTGGGCCTTCCCATCCGGATCAACGCCTTCTTCAATAGTTTCAATAGAGGCTCCGGAATTCCAGACTTTCCAGTTATTTTCTATAAAGTGATCACATACATGCCTGGGAAAAATATCGTAAACGGATTTTCCAATGTCTGATTCTGTAAGATTAAATGCTTTTAGATAGGGTACATTGAGAAAACGGAAAATGGCGTTTTCATCAATGATCCATGATAAAGTAGGCGTATTGGCCATGAAAGAGCTGAAGCGCTGACGGGATTGTAATAAGCTCTCCTCCCGCATTTTTTCTTCAGTAATATTTTTATGCGTACCGATCAGCGTAAGCGGTCTGCCATCCGGGGTCCATTCAAGCAGCATTCCCCTGTCAAGTACCCACACGTATTCGCCAGACTTGCTTCTTAAGCGATACTCCACTGAGTGATTCCTGATGGCATGATCTTCATACAGTTTGTCAATACCGGTTATCTTCTTCAGATCATCGGGGTGAATGCGTGAATGCCATTCATATGCTTCGTTCTGAAATTCCTCATCAGTAAAACCAAGCATGTTTTTATAAAGCGGGGAATAATAAGATTCCTTGGTTTGAAAATTATATTCCCACACACCATCGCCGGCCCCATCGAGCGCAAATTTCCAGCGCTGTTCGCTTTTATTTAAGGCCGATTCGTTTGTCTTAAGTGCGGTAATATCATTTGTGGTAAAACAGATAGCTGTGATCTCCCCATTTTTATCTCTTACCGGGGTATAATTAGCCAGCAACCACAGGTCCTGGTTATCTGCTTTTGTGTATACTATCTCATATTCAACAGACTGACCACGAAGCACACTATCCAGGGCATCCTTAACAGGCTTTCTGCGATGTTCGGGCAAAATATCGAGAAAACACATACCCTCGTGTATCCTGGGCACGCCAGACATGATCATTTGCCGGTTAACGGCGTCTTCATTTACGAGGAGTATTTTGTAGTTTCTGTCAATAAGAAAAACCCCATTCTTGCTGCTATTGACAACGGAATGAAGTTTTTCTTCTGAGCGCTTCATTTCTTCCTGTGCAGCTTTTATAGCAGTAATATCAGTAAAAGAGGTAACCGTTCCCGTCAGCTTTCCTGTTTCTTCTATTATTGGATGGGAGTTGATATTGATCCAACGGGTATTCCCGTCTGTGTGGTGCCAGCCGAGTACGATATTTGTTTGTGAAGTTCCTGTTCGTGCAACGATCACTGCAGGAAAAAGATCCCAGGAAAACGAAGAGCCATCTTCATGAAAGCATTTTACTTTATTTTCCAGGAAATTCCTGTCTATCAGTTGTTCTTTGGTAAGCCCGAGAATCAATTGTGCTGCCCTGTTATACACAATGACTTCTCCTTTTGCATCCTGCACCACCAATCCTTCAGCAAGTGCATCGAAAACGGCCTTGTTGAATCCATCATTGAGTTGATCTGATAATTGAATGGAAAGAACATCCTCCTGGCGGGCTTCAGCCAGTAAGTTTGTTACAAAAAGCTTTTTGTTATCAATTTGCATAAAAAGGGCAGTATATGATTGCGTTGCTTACTGCTATAACGGATAAATGTGTCGTTTTAATGCGCTGCTAACCAGTTATTACCTTCACCACATTCTGCAATCACAGGAACTTCATTGGGAAGCGGTAAAGCTGATTGCATGTTTTCCAGGATCAGGGGTTTCAATTCCGCCATTTCTTCTTTTACAGCATCAAACAGCAATTCATCATGCACCTGCAATATCATCTTGCTTTTCATCTTTGCTTTTTTCATGGCTGCATGCACTTTTTGCATCGCCAGTTTGATCATATCTGCAGCCGTGCCCTGTATAGGGGAGTTGATAGCATTCCGCTCAGCAAAACCCCGGACAGTGAAATTAGCAGAATTAATATCTTTTAGCCATCTTTTTCTTCCCATCAGCGTTTGCACATAGCCATGTTCGCGTGCGAAGTTGATGGTATTGTCCATATATTGCTGTATTCCAGGAAATTGCTTTTTGTAGTTGTCAATGATCTCTTTTGCCTCCGTCCGGGAAATACCCAGGTTGTCGGCCAGCCCAAATGCACCCTGGCCATAAATGATCCCGAAATTCACGCTCTTGGCTTTGTAGCGCATTTCCTTGGTTACTTCAGTTTCGGGCACATTGTACACCCGTGAAGCTGTTGCAGTATGGATATCCGTTCCTTTCCGGAATGCATCACACATGTTTACATCACCACTGATGGATGCAACGATCCTTAGTTCTATTTGTGAATAATCCGCAGACAGTATGATATGTTTTTCATCTCTTGGAATAAATGCCTTGCGTATTTCCTTTCCGCGGTCTGTTCTTACAGGAATATTCTGGAGATTGGGGTTATTGCTGGCCAATCTTCCGGTTACAGCCACTGCCTGGCCATAAGTGGTGTGTACACGTCCTGTTTTAGGGTTTACCAGTTCAGGGAGTGTATCCACATAAGTTGATTTGAGTTTGGTAAGCTCGCGGAATGCCAGGATATCTTCCACGATCTGGTTGCCTCTTGCTGCAAGTTTCAACAACACATCTTCACCGGTCTGATATTGACCGGTCTTTGTTTTTTTAGCAGATGGGTCCAGTTTCAGTTTATCAAAAAGCACTTCACCCAATTGCTTGGGCGATGCAAGATTAAAGCGGACACCAGCTTTTTGATACACATTTTCTTCTGCGGTTTTTGCTTCTTTTTCCAACTCCCGGGAATAATCTTTCAGGAAGCCCTCGTCTATTTTTACGCCTTCGAATTCCATATCTACCAGCACTTTCACCAATGGGCTTTCCACTTCCTCAAATACCTTTTCCACTTCTTTTGATTTCAGCATGGGGGTAAACACATTCTTCAGTTGAAGGGTGATATCAGCATCTTCTGCAGCATAAGCTGTTATTTTTTCCAGTTCCACATCCCGCATAGTGCCCTGTGTCTTTCCTTTTTTACCGATCAGCTCTTCAATATGAACGGGTTCGTATCCAAGGAATTTATTGCTCAGCAGGTCCATGCTTCTTTTGCCATCAGGTTCTATTACGTAATGGGCAAGCATGGTATCAAACAGCTTTCCGGTTATTTCCATATCATACCATTTCAACACCAGCAGGTCGTATTTGGTATTTTGCCCGATCCATACTTTTTTGCTGTCTTCAAATAATGGCTGGAAAAAAGAAAGGATGTGTTTTGTTTGTTGTTGATCTGCAGGGCAGGGAACATAAAATGCTTCTCCCGGGGTTACAGAAAAACTCAACCCTACAAGCTCAGCAAGATTAGCATCAATACCGGTAGTTTCTGTATCAAAACAGATCTCTGTGTGTTTGGATAAAGCGGCTACCAATTCTTTGATAGCTTTGTCTCCTTCTACCGCCGTGTAAGTGTGCGGTGTGTTATGAATGTTTTTATCAACCGTGCCTTCTGTTCCCTCTTCTGTATCGGAAGAGACGCTTGCTGTTGTTGTTTTGGCGGCAGCTTTAGCAGTAGGCGGTTCAATAATGTTTCCAAAAAGATCTGTTTGCACTCCTTCGGGAGCCGTTTTTACTTCGCTTACTTCTTCGCCAAGCAGGCGTTTGCCTAATGTTTTAAATTCAAGGTCTGCGAAAACTGTTTTGAGTTTTTCTTTGTCCAGGTCTTTTATACGAAAATCCTCTTCATGAAAAGCTACTGGTACATTGGTAATAATGGTAGCCAGTTTTTTGGAAAGCAAAGCGTCTTCTTTTCCTTTTCTCACTTTTTCACCAAGTGCGCCTTTTATCTGGTCAGCTTTTTCTACAACATTTTCCAATGTTCCGTATTCTGCCAATAGTTTTGCAGCGGTTTTTTCCCCTACGCCGGCAATGCCTGGTATATTATCTACGGCATCACCCATCAGCCCCAGGATATCAATTACCTGCGCCACATCTTTGATATTCCATTTGGCACAAACTTCTTCGGGCCCCATTATTTCCACATCCCCACCCTGGTAGCCGGGTTTATATATTTTGATGTTATTGCTTACCAGTTGACCGTAATCTTTATCGGGGGTTACCATATACACTTCATATCCGGCAGCTTCGGCTTGTTTGCTCAATGTGCCGATGATGTCATCCGCTTCATATCCATCAAGCTCGATGCAGGGGATATTGAAAGCGGTAATGATCGCTTTAATATCAGGTATAGCGCTGATAATATCTTCTGGTGCTTCCTGGCGGTTGGCTTTATAATGTTCGAAATCGGTATGCCTTTCGGTGGGGGCAGATGTATCAAAACAAACAGCCATGTGTGATGGCTTTTGCTTATTGATAAGCTCTACAAGTGTATTGGTGAAACCGAACTGTGCGTTGGTATTTTTCCCTTTGGACGTCAGCCGTGGGCTGCGGATCAATGCATAATAGGCACGGAATACCAGTGCCATTGCATCCAGTAAAAAGACTTTTTTTGCCATGCCGCTAAGGTAGTTATTTCAGGCGGGTACAGACAGGGCCATGAGGAAGACTTAGCAGAAGCCGGAAGGAAAGTGATTGCAGGTTTAGTTTATTTTTTTTGCTGCCACTGCTTCGTTGACCCTGATGGCAGGTGTCTCTTTTTTCTCCAAGCTTTTTTCAGCTGTTAAGGTTTCACTGAAAGCAGCAGCGTCTTCCTGGTTTTTATCAGTAACGGTAGGAACAGATGGGTCTTTGTAAATAAAGTTCAGGTAAATGGCGAAAAAAAGAAGATTGAATGCAAGGAAATTCGCAACCCTATGGATACGCTTTCTCATAAAAAATTGGATTACCGGTTTTAAAATGGATATTGGTACTTACCAAAAGTAAACAGGACCAGATTCCTTACCAATAATCAGGGTCTAAGAATTGGAAAATCGCGGAGAATCACTCAGTTAGAAAAAGTAAAACTACGATAGCCTACTTTTTCATTTCTTCCAGCTTTTTCTGGAGCACAAACATCTCGTCTCTTAACCGGGCTGCTTCCATAAAGTCAAGGTCGCGGGCTGCTTTTTCCATATCCTTCCGGATTCTGCCAATGGCTTTCTCGGTTTGGGGAATGGTTTTATACTCAGCCTGTTCTTCAGCGGCCACCGGCACCAGGTCTTCATCCGGAGCTACGGCATAAGGATTGGCAGGGTCATATCCCTTGATATCGAGTACCGATGTTTGAGCAAATACCTGTTGCTTCGATTTCACTACGGTCTTTGGAGTGATACCGTGTTCGATATTATAGGCGATTTGTTTTTCGCGGCGGCGGTTGGTTTCATCAATGGTCTTCTGCATACTCTCGGTCATTTTATCAGCATAAAAAATGACCAGGCCATCGACATTACGGGCAGCACGGCCAGCAGTTTGTGTCAATGATTTTTCATTGCGCAGAAACCCTTCTTTATCCGCATCCAGGATGGCTACGAGCGATACTTCCGGCAGGTCGAGACCTTCTCTCAACAGGTTAACTCCTACCAGCACATCAATTTCTCCCAAACGCAGTTGACGCAGTATCTCCACGCGCTCCAGCGTATCCACTTCACTATGGATATATTTCGATTTGATATTAATACGGTGAAGGTATTTATCCATTTCTTCTGCCATCCGCTTGGTGAGTGTTGTTACCAGCACCCGGTCGCCTTTTTTTACCCGCTTGTCAATTTCATCCAGCAGGTCATCGATCTGGTTCACGCTGGGGCGAATATCAATGGGGGGATCAAGCAGCCCTGTAGGGCGCACCACCTGCTCTACCACCACGCCTCCGGTCTTTTCCAGTTCATAGTCATCCGGTGTGGCAGAAACGTATACGGTTTGATTGAGCAGGGATTCAAATTCATGGAAGTTGAGCGGGCGGTTGTCCAATGCACTGGGGAGACGGAAGCCGTAATCCACCAGTATCAGTTTCCTGCTTCGGTCGCCACCATACATACCGCTTACCTGTGGCACGGTTTGGTGGCTCTCGTCAATTACACACACAAAATCTTTGGGGAAATAATCCAACAGGCAGAAGGGTCTTGTACCGGGATTGCGCCGGTCGAAGAAGCGTGAATAGTTTTCGATGCCGTTGCAATAGCCCAGTTCTTTGATCATTTCAACATCATATTCCACCCGTTCTTTCAGGCGTTGTGCCTCGATCAGTTTTCCATTGGCTTTGAAATATTCAACCTGTGCCTGCATTTCATCCTGAACTTCGTAGATCACCTGTTGCATAATGTCTTTAGGTGCTACATACAGGTTGGCAGGAAATATGGCAGCATTCTCCAATTTGGCAATCCGTTTTCCGGTTACTACATCCAGGCTTTCTATCTCTTCAATTTCATCACCGAAGAAAGTGATGCGGTAGCCATAATCCACATACGGAAGGTTGATGTCTACAGTATCCCCTTTAACGCGGAAAGTGCCGCGGTTAAATTCCAGTGTGGTGCGGTTGTATAATGAATTAACAAGTGAATGGAGAAAGCCCTGCCTTGAAATGGTCTGGCCTTTATTGATCCGGATAATACCATTTTCATAATCGGTAGGGTTACCCATACCATAGATACAGCTTACTGAAGCAACAACGATAATATCCCTTCTTCCGCTGAGCAGGCTGGAAGTGGCCCGAAGGCGAAGCTTATCCAGCTCATCATTAATGCTGAGATCTTTTTCAATGTACACATCGCTTACCGGCATATAGGCCTCCGGCTGATAGTAATCGTAATAGGAAACGAAATACTCAACGGCATTCTCGGGGAAGAACTGGCGGAACTCTCCGTATAGTTGTGCTACCAGGGTTTTATTGTGCGTGATGACCAGGGTTGGCCTTTGCACGTTCTGGATCATGTTGGCAATAGTGTAGGTTTTTCCGCTACCGGTAACACCGAGGAGTGTCTGGTATTTTTCACCGGAGAGAATACCTTCTGTGAGTTGACGTATCGCTTCAGGCTGATCGCCGGCAGGAGGAAAAGGAGAGTGTAGTTTGAATGCCATAATCGTTGATCAAAGTTACCATATTTGGATAATGGGTAAGCAGCAAAAAATATGCAACGCCGTGGATGGTTCGGTTGTCGGGCCAATGCTGGTAAACCTAAACAAATGAGAAAACTTTTGCTGATGTTACCACTGGTATTTCTGACCCTGGGCTGCGAAAAGGATACTTCCAAAAGATGTGAAGCGTTGAAAGCTGCAGTGCAAAAAGGGAGGTTCTTGTGCACCAACATGCATGAATGATACCCGGCAAATTAATAATGGAATATTATATCAGCGTAGGGTCTTTCTATTAATATAGGCAGAATAATCTGGCAGCGCGGGTTGATATTCTGTATACATTAACGGAGAAGTAAGCATAAAATCAGCTGTTGAGCGATTGCAGGCTGTGGGGATATTCCAGGTGGCGGCCACGCGCAGCAATGCTTTAATATCGGGATCATGCGGCTGTGCTTCCATCGGGTCCCAGAAAAAGATCAATACATCGAGTTTTCCTTCGGCGATGCTGGCACCTATTTGCTGATCACCACCGAGCGGCCCGCTCAGGAATTTTGAAATAGGTTGTTTCAGGGAGGTTTCGAGTAAAGTGCCGGTGGTGCCGGTAGCAAAAAGAGTATGTTTGGATAAGGCTTCCCTATTGAAATAGGCCCAGTCGATCAGCTCATCTTTCATATTATCGTGGGCTACCAGGGCAATTCTTTTAACAGCATTAAATATTCTGCTCATAGCTAAAGATTAAAGATGGAGCAAGTTAGAATCTTTAGCCAAGAGTTAAAAGAAAACCGAAGCATAATAAAAGGAAGAAGTTGTTTCAAGAAGAAAGGGAGACCATCTGAATCGTGTAAATGGCCGGGGGGTTATACAGGGTTTAAAATAAAAGAGAGGCTGTCTCAAGTTATGAAACAGCCTTTTTTATTTATCGTAAGGGGCTACTTATTTAAAATCTGCGCTTACTGTTACTTTAGGCTCTTTGGATACTTTACCAGCATCGATTGGGGCGCCAGAAATACCAAAATCGGTCAGTTTGATGGAGAAATTGGAAGTAGCAGAGATGGCTCCGGCTTTTACAACGATCGTTGCAGGGGCCTTGACTTTTTGTTCAACGCCTTTTATAGAAAGAGAGCCTTCAACGTTTGTATTGTAAGAACCATCTTTGGTGAAGTCAACTTTAGCAGGATCTATGATATTTCCTTTGAAAATGAAAGAAGGGAATTTATCGGAGTCCAGCCATTTTTCACCATTAAAGTGTTGTTGGATGGTGGGGTTGGCGAAAGCGAAATTCTTAACAGTTGCTTCGAATGCTACAGAACCTGTTTTAGGATCAAGAGCGGCTACTACTGTTTTGTTCTCTGCTTTAGGCAGGTTATCAATTGCGGTGCTTGCATCAAATGCTACAGTAGCAGAAGTGGTTGTTTTCTTTTGGGCAAACAGGCTGCCGGTTACTGCTACTAAAGCTAATGCGAGGATCGTTTTTTTCATGTTTTGTTTATTTTTAGAAAGGTGTTTGGTTATTTGGTTTTATTGAGTGCGCTTCGTTTGAAATCTATTTTTTCTACACCGAGGATTTCGCTATAGGTGCCTCCGCTGCAAGATCCTTTAATGGAAACGAGGTCTCCTTCCTTTATGGTTTTTGCCTCTGCTACGTGTTGTTCCTGAAAAGCAAAAATGACATAAGAGCCGGTAGTGGTATCAACAAATTTTATGTTCATGGTAGCCGAGTCGGCGGGCTCTACGGCAGAAACTGTGCCATTTACTGTAATGATTTTGTCACGGTATTTCGCATTGGCGGCACTGTCGCTTTCGTGGAATTCACGAATAAAATCCAGTGCATTTACGGTGTATACTGCTTCGCGATCATTGGTATCGGCAAATTTTTCAGAAGCCACATACCAATAAATGCCGGCAGCGATCACTACCAACACAAAAACGGACCATAAAACCCTTTTCATCCAGGGGGTTTTCTTTTTGTCAGGTGTCATGAGGTTTGTTTAAACGTTTAGCCGGTGACTTGGTTCACCGGTTTGGTAGACAAATATATAATGTTTAAACATTGAAATATATTAACCGATTCATAAAATATATAAAAAAAACTGCCTGCTTTAAGGCAGACAGCTTTATTTTACTAACCCATCCATAGGCCAAAAGCCTACAAATGAAAACTTTAAGCCGCTTGTACTTCTTTAATTTTCTCCCGGATCTTGGCTTCAATTTCTTTGGCCAGTTCGGGATTATCGGTTAAAAGTTGTTTAACCGCATCCCGGCCCTGCCCGAGTTTATCACTGTTATAGCTAAACCAGGACCCGCTTTTTTGTACGATGCCTAATTCCACGCCCATGTCAATGATCTCCCCGGTTTTGGAAATTCCTTCACCGAAAATAATATCGAATTCTGCAGCTCTGAATGGAGGAGCTACTTTATTCTTAACGACTTTTACCTTTACACGGTTGCCTATTGCTTCGTCGCCGTCTTTGATCTGAGAACTACGGCGGATATCAAGCCTTACAGAAGCATAAAACTTCAGGGCGTTACCACCGGTAGTTGTTTCAGGGTTACCAAACATTACCCCGATCTTTTCACGGAGCTGGTTGATGAAAATACAGATGGTATTTGTTTTGGAAATGGTTGCAGTCAGTTTACGCAAAGCCTGGCTCATCAGCCTGGCCTGCAGGCCCATTTTGCTGTCTCCCATTTCCCCTTCCAGCTCACCTTTTGGTACCAGGGCCGCTACGGAGTCAATTACCACTACATCCAGTGCCCCGGAAAGGATCAGGCGGTCGGCAATTTCCAATGCCTGCTCGCCATAATCGGGCTGGGAGATCAGTAAATTGTCCACATCCACACCCAGCTTCTGGGCATAGGAACTGTCAAAAGCATGCTCAGCATCAATGATCGCGCACATACCACCTTTTTTCTGCGCCTCAGCAATAACGTGTGTAGCGATAGTGGTTTTACCGGAAGATTCAGGACCGTAGATCTCGATCACACGACCTCTTGGTAAACCGCCAATACCCAGGGCAACATCCAGGCCTATAGAACCGGTAGACACTACTTCCTGCTGCACTTCACCCCGCTCATTCATCATCATTACGCTTCCCTTACCAAAATCTTTTTCGATTTTATCCATGGTAAGCTTTAAAGCTTTTAGTTTCTCATTATTGCTTGACATATCGGTAGTTTTTTCTGTTTTTGCCATGTCCAAAATTAGGATTTACGTAGTGCCGGGCTAAAAATGTTATGAACAAAGCAAAACTAAATGATTTAGTAATACGTTGCTAATTTTTTTTGGATTATTTCCGGCCCTATTTTTAGTTTAGGGTAGAATTCTATCGGCTCCTATGGCGGCTACCAGTGAGAGAACTCCGATCAGCAAGCCCGTATAGATCTCCGATTGCGTATGGTCAGACACGATCAGCCTGGCTGTGCAAACCAGTCCTGCAATAAGAAGTGCTATAGAAAGAAAAAGCGTGTAATTGGTAGCCTGGCTCAAAGCCAGCATGCCCACAAAAGCTACCAGTATGCCCATTCCCATAGCGTGCATGCTCACCTTCATATATATATTGGCAATAAGCCCGCCGCTGGATGCAATAAAAATGGCCATTGAAAGGATGATCGCTTCTTTAGGAAACTCAGGCTGATTCCGCAACACATAACACATCCAGAAATAATACACATTGGAAGCCACGTAAGGAATGATCCGCTCTTTTTGTGTCTTTAAAAAAACGGAATTCAAAAACCCCAGTCCCTTTGCCAGCAACACCGTTACCAATGGAAAAAAACTATAAATGATAAAAAAACGCAGTAAAGCAATGGCTTTATCGGCCGGGGAAAACTGCGCAAACATATACGGTTGTGTGCTGAGCAGGAACCATATCATATACACCGGCACAAAAAGGGGATGGAAAATATAAGAAAGCAATTTGGCCACAAAACGGACCACTTTATTCTGCGGCTGATGATCAGGTATGGCAAATTCCTGCAATTCACTGTCTCTACTTACCATCATTCTTGTTTCCATCTGACGTAATTTTTTGCAAAATAAACGATTGCAGGCTGCCCGTGGCAAGGTTTTTTGTATAAAGGCTCCTGATTGCAAAATAGGCCCCTGAATATTATATTTACCCCCAAATGACCCCTCCTAACGCTAATTATGCGAATAGCGGCCTTACCAGGTGGTGGACCGGGCTCCTGGTCCTTCTTTGCATTTTCGCTGTCCAGGGCCTGCAGGCCCAATCGAAATATGTAAAAAAATACAGACCCCTTGCCGATTCCCTGGCAGCGGTTTATGAAGTGCCCGCTGCCGTTATACTCGGCGTAGCCATTGTTGAATCAGGCTCTGGCACCAGCCGCAATGCCAGGTTGCTCAACAATCATTTCGGGATCGTGGGAAAAAACAACCTGCTCAAAACAAAGGGGATAAAAAGCCGTTATAAGCAGTACAGCAAGATCGCAGACTCTTATGTAAATTTCTGCCAGCTGCTTTCCCGGCGCAAATTTTATTCATCACTTAAAGGAAATAAGGATTACCGTGTTTGGGTTGATGCTATCAGCAAAACCGGTTATTCTGAAATGCCCGAAGAATGGAAAAAAAGAATTAACGGCGCCATACGAAAAAATAAACTTTCTACTACCCATCATTAGTTGATTTATGAACAGCAGCCGCCGTGTTTTCCTGTTTGTGGTGTATAGTGTCGGATTATTCCTGCTTATTTCCGTAGCTGGTATTTTTTTAGGATTCGAATGGATGCCCTTCAATAGAATCAATCTCGTGGGCGACCTGGTAAAGCCGGCAAAAGATACCACGCAAACCATTGCCACTCCCGACAGCAATGCTATTCCTGTAGTGGTGGAAAAGATCCCCAGCAAAGAATTCATGCTTTACCGGCAACCAAGACTTATTACCGATTTTAATGCCGATACCACTATCGCGTCCATGCAAGAATTCCTGGAAAAATTGCAGGCATTACGCAGCGGGCAAAAAAGAAAAGTAAGGATCGCTTATTTCGGCGACAGTATGATTGAAGGCGATCTGCTCACTCAAACCTTCCGGCAGTTGCTGCAGCAAACATTCGGAGGCAGTGGAGTGGGTTTCGTTCCTATTAAATCGCCGGTCGCCAAATTCAGGCAAACTGTTTCTACCAGCAGTACCGGCAACTGGGAAGAAGAGAATTTTAAAGAAGGAAAATCCAACCATCTCTATTTATCCGGCCATCTTTTCCGTACCAGTGGCGGTTCTGTGCAAATGACTGATCAAACGGTGAAGGACAGCACAGCCATCCTGGAAAAGTCATTGCTTTGCGGACCTGTATCCGCACCGGTGAATATAACTGTTAACAACAGCTCCACTACTATTCATCCAAACAAACCGTTTAACAGTGTATCGCTGGGAAATGATGCGAGCCGCTTTGTAAAACTGGGTTTAAGCGACCCGCAGCTGCCTGTATACGGTATTTCCTTTGAATCCGAATCGGGTGTTATCGTCGACAATTTTTCTTTCAGAGGTATTACCGGTATCGAGTTTGCCCGTATCGATTCTGCTTTCCTGAGTGCTGTTGCACAAGACAACCCTTACGACCTGATCATTTTTCAATATGGCGTGAACCTGCTGTTCCGCCCGAATGATAAAAATTTCAGTTGGTATGCACGGGTAATGTTGCCGGTGGTGAAGAAGCTGAGGAATTGTTTTCCCAGCAGCGATTTCCTGCTGGTCAGCACGGCCGACCGGGCTTTCCGTTATGGCGACGAATATAAATCTGCGGTCGGTATCGATTCACTGGTGAAGGTGCAGGCCCTGCTGGCCTACGAAACGAACAGCAGCTTTTACAACCAGTATGCAGCCATGGGCGGCCCTAATTCCATCGTGGAATGGGCCAGGATGAAACCTTCCCTTGCCAACCAGGACTATGTTCACCCGAACCACCGGGGAGCGGAAGTGCTGGCACACCACCTTTTTGATGCGATCATGCGGGATTTACAGAAGTACACAAAGTAATGTTGATGTACTTTTCACAATTAATTTTTGCTCTTTCTATAAAAGACCACCCTTCCCGTCCTTCCCGCCTTACCGGTAAAACTTACCGGTAAGGCGGGAAGGACGGGAAGGGTGGTTTGGGATAGATGGTGTCATACTTATTTGGAAGCATAGGTGTCAAAAAGAATTTAAGTATACTTTTGTTTATACGGTTTAATAATTATCGAGAATTGACGTTTATTCGCAGAATAATGGGTCGCCTGTATGCCTTTGTTTGAATTAGATGCTTTTTGGAAACAGTTTTTATATGACAAGGACAACCCATTGTTATTTAATAACGGGTTCTTTGTTTTCTTTTTTGCCATTTTCATCGCACTGTATTACAGTTTCCGGAACAACTTTAAAGTGCGCCGTTATATCTTTTGCTTTTTCTCCCTTTATTTTTTTTATAAGGCCAGTGGTTATTTTGTAGGGCTGGTCATTCTTTCGGCCATTGTCGATTTTGTTTTGTCCAATGCCATTTTCCGGCAAACAAATAAAGTAAAAAAGAAAGCGCTGCTGATCTGCAGCATTATTTTCAACCTGGGCTTGCTGTTTTATTTCAAGTACACCAATTTCTTTATATCTGTCAGCAATGACCTGTTCCATGCGGGCTTCAACCCATTGAACATCCTGCTTCCGGTGGGTATTTCTTTTTACACGTTTGAAAACCTCAGCTACACCATTGATGTGTATCGCGGCCAGTTTGAACCGGCAAAGAAATTCAGCGATTATCTTTTATTCCTTTCCTTTTTCCCAAAGCTGGTAATGGGGCCTATTGTAAGGGCGCACGATTTTGTGCCGCAGATCAATAAGCCGTATGTGATCACGGATAATGATTTTGCCAAAGGCTTTTACCTGATCATTTCAGGGCTCTTCAAAAAGCTGGTGATCTCCGATTTTATTACACTCAATTTTGTCAACTATATTTTTGATGATCCTTCGCGGTATACCGGTCTTGAAAATCTTTTTGCCGTGTACGGCTATGCTGTAGTGATCTATTGCGATTTCAGTGGCTATAGTGATGTGGCTATCGGCATTGCCAAGTGGCTGGGCTTTACGATCCCCACCAACTTTTTGTCGCCCTACCAAAGCAAGAACATTACTGAATTCTGGCGGCGCTGGCATATTTCGCTTTCTTCCTGGTTGAAAGATTATCTCTATATCCCGCTGGGCGGCAACCGCAAAAGCTCGGTAGGAACCTGGATATTCTCCCTCCTGTTCTTTGCAGGTGTTTTCCTGGCGGGGCAGCATTTGTTTGGGATGGAATGGTGGCAGGCTGTTTTGCTTAGTGCGGGCATCCTGTTGATATTCCTGCTTCCGGCCATTATTGCCAAGGAAAAGAAAGGCGTGGCCGCGAACATGAACCTTCTTACCACGATGTTGCTGGGTGGGTTCTGGCACGGGGCGAGCTGGAATTTCATTATCTGGGGGTCTTTACATGGAATATCGCTGGCCATTCATAAAATATGGATGTTGCTGACGGGCCGGGCATTTAAAAATGTAAAGAATAGCTGGTGGTATAATGCCCTGGCGATATTGCTCACTTTTCATTTTGTATGCTTTTGCTGGGTATTTTTTAAAGCGGCCGATTTTGATACGGCCCTGGCCATGCTTCACCAGATCGGGTATGATTTTACCCTTTCCGTATGGCCTGCTTTTGCCAATAACTACTGGCCGGTGCTGGTGATGATGGGGCTGGCCTATATGCTGCATGCGATCCCTGATGATTATGCCGACCGGGTGATCAATCGCTTCAGGAGAATACCACTACCGGCTTATATCGCTGTGTTCTTCGTATTTGTAGTGTTGTATGGTTATTTCAAATCGGCAGAACCTGTGATGCCGATTTATTTACAATTTTAAGATCAAGTGCAGCGCATCAAACCTCCTCTTCCGTAATTTTGTGCTTACATCATAAAAAATAAGCACGTGGAACTTACCGCTAAACTGATACAATTACTGCCTTTGCAAACAGGCACCGGCAAAAACGGGGAATGGAAAAAGCAGGACATTATCGTGGAAACCAATGCCCAGTACCCTAAAAAAGTATGTATTTCCGTTTGGGGAGATAAGATCAATACCGGTCAACTGCAGATCGGTCAATCCCTCAACATTTCTTTTGATGTTGAAAGCCGCGAATATAACGGCCGCTGGTATACAGATGTAAAAGCCTGGAAGATCGAAACGGCCGGAGCGGGTGCGCCTGTTTCAGAAGACGATGTGCACAATACTTCTTTTACAAGCGATGATGATCTGCCGTTCTAACTATTTGTTCCCGGCCAGTTTATTCAATTCTTTTAAGGTGTCTTTCAGTTTGCTGTTGTAGGGCTCAATAGCTATAGCCAGTTCTATGTCTTCAATGGCACCGGAATAGTTGCCGATGCATCTTTTTACATCAGCCCGGTCGGCATAATATTCACCTGAAGTGAATTTTTCCTGTTCTTTCCGGTAAAGCCGGATGGCCTCGTCGAAGTATTTGATGGCTTCTGCACATTTATTCTGGCATTTAAGAATGGATGCTTTGGTATGGTTATTATAAGAAGTACTTTTCAGCGTGATGGCCTTGTCTACATCACTTAATGCGTCTGAGCAATTGCCATTCAGGTATTTTGCCCAGGCGAGATTATTCCAAAGCACTTCGTCTTTGCCATTTTCAGTGATAGCCGCCTTATAATATTGGATGGCACCCGGATAGTCCTTGGCAGCCAGTTTTTCAGCAGCTTTTTCCTTATTGGATTTTTCACTGAAAAGCGCCTCCATCCAGCTATAATCATCATCGTCTTCTTCGCTCCTTGCATACACAAGCGAACTGATCCTTCTTGAATTGTCCCACTGTGTCTTGATCTTTGCTTCAGGAAAACCTTTCTGGGGATTAAAAATGATCTCGCCAGGATTTTTTGTGTGTTTGGTCATCACCACGTACCACTTCTTGCCATCATGTTCTATGCAGCTAACATTGTAGCCGTCTTTATATTTTGTATTGATCCAATCGTTAGGAAATGTTTCGCTGTCTTTGAATGATTGTCCTTCATATTCTTTTAATACAGACATGACGATATACCAATAGCCATTGCCATAAGCGAGATCGGTAATATTGTATTTGTTGTTTACATCCCATTTCTCCTTGATGAATTTTTCTGCCTCAGTCCAGGAGAGCCTCCGGCCCCAGCTCTGGTCCACATACGGGACCTTATCGATCATTGCCACAAACCAATATCCATCACCATAAGTTATCTTGTTGATATACATGTCTTCTTTCCAGCGCTCTTCCACCCAATCTGAAGGAAATGAGGCGCCCCATTTACACTCGATCTTTGTTGCACTGGAGGTATGGGTGGCCACCGCATACCATTTTCCATCGCCATACACCACTTCGGTGATAACGCGATTCTTTTTGGCCTGCTCCAGGACAAACTTTTCCAGGTCGCTTATTGAATTAAATGAATCGTAGGCCTGACCTTCTGAATTTTCGGTCATAACAGCAGACCACTGTTGAGCCTGGGCACATACTGCTGCTAAAAAGCAGGCGACGGATAAGAATAACGATTTCATAGACGGTGGTTGGTAAATAGGACGAAAAGTAGGCAATTGCGGATGGGGGTGCAATACCCCCGATTGGGGACGCTTGTGCTGGTTGGAGTCTTTAGCCAGGAGTAGGAATCGAGTCTTGGGGAGAGTGGCGTGAATATTGATCTTTACCTATAAATTTTGACCTATGAGCACTACATTAAAACTTGAAACTCCCTGGTCAGAAGTGAAGGAAAAGATCAGGGAAGTGAATTATGATCTTACAGACGCAGATCTCTTATATGTGCCGGGTAAAGAAGATGAATTGATCAACAGGCTGGCAGCAAAAATGAATAAGACAGCTGAGGAAGTGAAGGGTTGGATCGAAAGTATTTCCCATACTAAAGGGCGGGCTTCTTAACGGCCGGTTTCGGAGAGGCTGATATAACTGTTATATCCTTTTGCCAGCGCATTGAACAAAAGAGAGCCCTGTAAGCGGTATCCTTCTGCGGTGAAATGGATCCTGTCGCGGCTCATCAGGCCCCGTTTCGACCAGCTGTAAGCCGATCCGTACCCGTTCGTGATGCGGTACAGGTCCCATAAAGGAATATAATTCTTATTGCAATAATCGGTCAGAGTTTGGTTGAGCTGACGAAGTACCTTATTAGAGCTGCGTCTTAGCTTATATGAATCAGGTGCTGTGGTGATGAGTATGGAAGCGCCGGGTGATATTTCTTTCAGTTTTTCGAGAAAGCCGGAAAGGTCTTTTACAAACATTGCTTCAAAAAAACTGGCGCGTTGCGCTTCATTGGTGCCCAGGGAAATAATATAGAGATCGGCTTTCAGGGCAGGTAATTGTTTCCAGAATAACGGAGCAATATTGTATTGGTCGTAACGCGCGCCATTCACCCCAATAGTATGATAAAGCACACCGGGCCTCGAGTTTTCCAGGGATACACCATAAAAAGCTTTTGCATCATCTGTCGGCAGACAGGAAAGTGTGAAGCCGGTGATAGGTTGCTTCAATTCCACTTCGCGGTATATGGAAGAGTCATTCTCCTGTCTTTTTAACGTGTAAGGCAAATCAAGGTTATCCGGTTGGAATACCCAACTGGTATTGTAACTGGTATCTAAAAAAAACTTCAGCCGGTTGAAAGACTGCAAGCCTTCACCAATGCTGGTCCGCAGCGAAAGGCGGATATTGGCGGCAGCAGAAGTAGTTGTAAGTGCATATCCTGAAATACCCGCATTGATCTGTATCTCCGGATGCGCTACCCGGTTGAATTGCCAGCGGATGCTGGAAGAGCTGCTGATATCATCCGGGGCATTGGAGAGTGCCAGTTGATAGGGAAATACCAACCCCCTGCCGGCATTGCCAAAAAATTCCTGCAATCCATTTCTTACTACGCCGGAAAGAAAATCTGCCTGAATATGGGAATCCCCGATATGCACGATGGAGACTGTGCCGGCACTGTCTTTTTTCAGGTTATATAATTTCTGATAAAATGAATCGAGCCCTGTGTTGTTGAAAATGCGGTTGAAGACAGCACTTACAAAAGGATACCGTTTTGCAAGCGCATTATCATTCACGGGGATGGGCTGGGCCATACCGGTAAATAACAGGAGGCAAACAAAGGATACGGTATAAAAAAATCGGCGGATCATCAGAAAATGAAACCTACAATTCTTTTCTCAAACGAGCAACAGGTATATTCAATTGTTCGCGGTATTTGGCTACAGTGCGGCGTGCAATATTGTAGCCCTTTTCCTGCAGCAGCTCTGTGAGCCGCTCATCACTGAGCGGACGTTTTTTATTTTCCCCTTCAATAAGATCGCTGAGGATCTTTTTTACTTCACGGGTAGACACTTCTTCACCACTATCCGTACTCAATGATTCACTGAAGAAGAATTTGAGGCGATAAGTGCCAAATTCAGTTTGTACAAACTTGCTGTTGGCTACACGGCTTACAGTGGAAATATCCAATCCTGTTTTCTCTGCAATATCTTTCAGGATCATTGGGCGCAGGGTTGTTTCATCACCGGTAAGAAAGAAATCATGCTGGTGGTTCATGATAGCCGTCATGGTGCTCAGTAAAGTGTGCTGGCGTTGCTTGATGGCATCGATAAACCATTTGGCGGCATCAATTTTTTGTTTGATGAATAGTACAGCTTCTTTCTGACGCTTGTCTTTTTTAGCGCCGCGGTCATATTCCTTCATCATATCACGGTAGCCTTCGCTGATGCGGAGCTCGGGTGCATTGCGGGAGTTGAGCGTGAGTTCCAGTTTGCCGTTATTATTGAGGATAAAAAAATCAGGCACCACATAGCTTTCGGCTTTATTGATGCTGCCTACATTGCCGCCCGGTTTAGGGTTGAGGCGGATGATCTGCTGCATCACTTCCTTCAGCTGTTCTTCATCTATATTAAGGCCACGCTGGATCTTTTCATAATGCTTTTTGGTAAACTCATCGAAGTAGCGGCGGATCGCAAGCATGGCAGTATCTACATCCTTGCCTTCATCTTTCTGGCGCTGTAGCTGTAGCAGCAGGCACTCCTGCAGGTCACGGGCCGCTACACCGGGTGGGTCAAAACGCTGTATGCGTTGAATAATGGCTTCTACTTCTTCTTCCGTGGCAGAAATATTCTGGCGGAAAGCCAGGTCATCCACGATCGCCGAAGTTTCCCGGCGGAGATAACCATCCTCGTCAATACTGCCCACTATCTGCTCGGCGATGCGCTGTTCTTTTTCACTCAATTTCAGCAAGCCCAGTTGCATGAGCAGGGTTTCGTAAAAACTGGCTTCTGTTTTAAAGGGAATCTGTTTTTGCTCTTCGTCGGGGTAATTATCATCGCGCAGTTTGTAGTCAGCAACATCGTCATCTCCATCATGCACGTATTCGCTGACATCTATATTATCGTATTCGTCTTCGCTTCCACTTTTCTCTTCGTATTCATTATCCTCGGTTTCAGTAAACTCATCTTTAAGTTCATCTGCAGCATCATCATGTTTCTCGTCGTCCAGTTCCAGGGCAGGGTTTTCTTCCAGTTCTTCCTTGATACGTTCTTCCAGGTTTGCTGTAGGCACTTGCAACAGCTTCATCAACTGAATCTGCTGCGGGGATAATTTTTGTAAAAGCTTCTGCTGTAATGTTTGGCTAAGGGCCATAAATTCAGAGATTTAGTGGCTGGTTATGTAAAAGCTTATCACTTAGACAAAAATCCGGCCGTTTATCAAAAATCAGGCCGTAAATTTACAAAACAATAGGATACGGCATGTCAGAACGACGGTTTTACTTTGTTGTTGTATTGATTTTCCTCTTTAACGGGGAAATTTTTTCACAGGAAAAAAATGTGGAAAACTTTCCTGAATTTAAGACAAATCTCCCGTTTAAAAGCTCTTTTAGTCAAGAAAAAAAGCTAAGAGTAGTGGCTTTATTGAAACAGGGTGAACGAATGCTTTCCGGCTCGGCCTTTACTACCGCCAGGCCCTCGTTTTTATTGGGGCCGAATATTCCTCAGACGTTTTTTTGTAAGAAAGAATGGGAGTTTGAAAAAGCTACTTCTATACCGTTGCGATTCCGGTTGGGATCATTGGAGTATACGGATTACCTGGAGCAGAAACCGAATGCTGTTTTGAGAAGATAAGGAAGTATCGCGAAGATGGGGTAATAACTCAGCCTCAGGTAAGGTATTTTCCCACGAAGACAACGAAGACCACAAAGAAGTATCTTACTTTATTGAGATACCCGAAATCCATAGAGTGAGTAAACCTTAAAGCATTAATTCTTTGTGGTCTTCGTTGTCTTCGTGGGAAAATATCAGTATTGATAAAGAACACAACCTGGTATTACTGTTACACAACGAGAAGGGTGACCCTTATTTCTTTTCCCGCTCCGGCAGCCATTCCATTACAGGTATTTTGGCAGGCTCTTTATAATAATTATTGCGCAGGCTGTCATTCCAGCCATTGGGATTTCGTTCAAAAGCAGAACTATTATAGAAAATGCTTCCCTGTATTTCAGGATATTCTCTTACCAGTTTGATCTGGTTGGGTAATTCTGCAGGTTTTTTCCATGCTGCATTTCTTTCATTCACACGGTAAATACCGTGACCGATATAGACATGCCTTCCATAGCTGTGCTTGCTCCACCAATCCACCATTGTTTCAAATGGGATTTTGTCATGACCAATTTCGAGATAGAGCTGTGGCGCTACATAATCGATCCAGCCATTTCTTAACCATAATAAGATATCGGCATAGAGATCGTCATAATTAGTGACGCCGGCTTTGGTATTACTTCCGTCCGGATCTTGTGAAAGGTTGCGCCATACGCTGAAAGGAGAGATCCCGAATTTGCAAAAAGGCTTCTCCATTTTAATGGCCACACTTATTTTTTCAATGATGGAATCAACATTCGCTCTTCTCCAGTCATCCTTTGAAAGCGGGCTACCCGATTTGCGGTAAGATGCCGCATCGGGGAATTCTTTTCCCGGGATACGATAAGGGTAGAAATAATCATCCATGTGAATGGCGTCGATATCGTAGCGTTTTACAATATCCCTGACCACATTTACTACAAACTCCTGCCCCAGTTTATTAGCCGGGTCAAAATATTTCTTATCACCATAGGTCAGGAACCATTCAGGATGTTTGCGGGTGATATGGTCCGGAGAGATGGATGCTGTACGGATATTAAAATTGGCGCGGTAAGGATTGAGCCAGGCATGAAACTCCATTCCTCTTTTATGTGCTTCTTCGATCATGAAAACGAGCGGATCATAGAACGGGAAAGTAGGTTTCCCCTGGATACCTGTCAGCCATTGGCTCCAGGGCTCATAAGGGGAAGCATAGAAAGCATCGGCTGCAGGCCTGATCTGTACGATCACGGCATTGATGCCATTACGCTTATGAAGATCGAGCTGCCGGATAAAATCTGCTTTTTGCTGTGCTGGGTTGGTCACACCTTTAGGGGGCCAGTCGATATTATCTACCGTAGCAATCCAAACACCCCTGAATTCATATTCGGGTTGGGCAAATAAGCTAATGCTAAACAGGCAAACCAGACAGGAAAAAAACAGCTTCATTGTTGTAAATCAATAATAAATGAGCGCAAAAATACCTTATCTGGGGTTAAGAAAAGGATAAATGATTATCTGCGGTAGGATAACTGCTATGTTTTATTCTCATAGCTGGGATCACCCGGCCATTGATCACTATTTACTTCCTCGAAGTTTGTCTAATAGCTCGCTTAAGACGAGTGCTTCCTTTTTGCTGAGGTTACCAATTACGTTGTCCATTTCGTCCTGCTGGAGGTCAAGTTTTTCCAGGACCTTTTTGCCTTTTTCAGTAATGATCACATCAACGAGGCGGCGGTCGGTTTTACAAATGCCTTTTTTCACCAATCCTTTGGCGATAAGCCGGTCTACTATGCGACTGGTATCGCTCATTTTGTCGAGCATACGCTCGCGGATCTGCAGGGTGGAAAGAGGGTTGGGGAGGCTGCCACGGAGAATGCGGAGTATGTTGAACTGTTGTGGAGTGATGTCGGCAGCAGCAAAGATCTCTTTGGTACGCTCCGTCATCCAGTTGTAAGTATAAATAATATTGACTGCCGCTTTCTGGTATTCATTGCGGAATTTGGTCTGTATGTCCTGATCGATTCCCATAGTCGCAAGGTTTAATGAATGAAAATGATAGAGTAGTGCCGAAACTGATTCAAATAACCTTACTGCAAATTTAATGTTATAACATTGAAATTTCTTAAAAATTTATCCGGGCATCTCATACCATTTTACATAAAAAACTGATATTCATCTTATTAGATAATATTCTGCTGCATTCTTTTAAGTTCAGCAGCCATTTTGAAAATAGTAAATAAATGATGTGCTTCATGTAAGAGGAAAAAATTCAGCCACTGAAGCATGTTCATTGGCCCATACACCGGATGGCTTCCGGTTTTGGCCAGATCATTTTCTGTAAAGGTCAGCATTCCTGCTGCCAGTTCTTTCCGGGTACCTAAGAGATCCTGCATAATCTCCCTCGATGATTTGGAACAATGGTCAAGGAACAAAGGATCTGCTTCTGCGGTGTATCGTCCAAAGGTAGGATTATCACTTTCCAGCATTTCCCTCACTCTCCGGATAAAAGTATGCTGGTAGGTTTCGAGATGAACTATATTCTCGAAAATAGACCATTTGCCGGGATAGACTGAACGCCTGATCTCTTCGTCTGAAAGACCATCAATTATGTCAATAAGGGATTTGTGCTGGTATTGTAAACGGGTGGATATAGAAGAAGGTATTAGCATGCTGGCTGTTTTGGATCAATCATCGCCCCAAACTTTGGTCCCTTCCGAGCAGTTGGCGCAGATGTCAATGTTTTTCCGTCCTTTCAGAATTTGTGTCCTGAATTTAGTGTATTCCCCGTTCTTCCAAATCTCTTTGAACGAATTTTTTCGAAGATCGCCGAGCCGGTGTTGCGCATCTTTATCAAAGCAGCAGGGAGCTACCAGCCCGTCCCAGGTGATCACCGGATCATGCCACAGTCTCCAGCACTGATTGGATAATTTTCCTTTGAATTCAGTGCCATTACCGGTTTTGCGGTACCGGCTGTATTTATCGATGGTTGGTATAAGCCGGTTGGGGTCATTTTCATAATCATATACCTGGGCTGTTTTGAACCACACATCATCCACCCCTATTTCCTTTGCCAGTTGCTTCACTTCTTCTATCTGGTGTTCATTATGCCGCACAACGAGGAACTGAAATACTACAAAAGGCGTTTTGCTTTTCAGTTCTTTTTTCCATTTCACAATATTGCCTGCTCCCTCCAGCACTTTTTTCAATTGCCCTCCCACACGGTATTGCTGATACACTTCCTGCGTAGTGCCATCAATGGAAATGATCAGCCGGTCGAGACCGCTTTCAATAGTACGGCGTGCATTTTCGTCGGTGAGGTAGTGTGCATTGGTGGAAGTAGCCGTATAGATCTTTTTCTCCGAAGCGTATTTCACCATATCCAGGAAAGAAGGATTGAGATAGGGCTCGCCCTGGAAATAAAACACGAGATACAGCAGCTCCTTATGTAATTGATCAATTGTTTCCCTGAAAAAATCTTTCTGCAGCATACCGGTAGGCCGTGTAAACGCTCTTAATCCACTGGGGCATTCGGGGCAACGGAGATTGCAGGATGTAGTAGGTTCGAAGGAGATGGACACAGGATAGCCCCATTGAACAGGTTTCTTTGTCCATTTGCTGAGATAATAACTGCTCAGTACTTTTAAGCCATTCCACGCCCTCCCGAGCGTAAGCTTGGATAAAAGATTAATACTATCGTTTCTGTTCACCCGGGCCATTCAGGAGTAAAGTTAAGTTGGTATCTTCAAACGTATTTCATGAGTTGTACTATTCCATATCATATTTTTCCCCTGGGAGATTCCGCCATGACGGTTGATTTTGGCAACCGGATCAGTCCTGACCTGAATAATATTGTAATGAAGCTTTACCAGGAGCTGAAAGCATCTCCTCTTCCGGGGATGAAGGAAGCCATACCTGCATATAGCTCCCTTACTGTTCATTATGATCTGCTGTATTGCAGCCATCACAGGCCGGTTGGCAAAACGGTATATGACTGGATGGGAGGATTATTGCATCTGCGCTTGAAAGCACTGGACCAGGAAGAAATGGTATCTGCAACAGAAATGATCGTTCCTGTTTGTTATGACCCTTTCTTTGGCCCTGATCTTCCTTTGCTGGCAAAAGAAAAAAATATGTCTATGGAAGAGGTTGTGCATTTACACACATCTGTTCCCTACCGTGTGTACCTGCTGGGCTTTTTACCCGGCTTCACTTACCTGGGAGAAACAGATGAAAAGCTAGCTATGTCACGCAAAATGCAACCCTCGTCAGTAAGTGCCGGCAGCATCGGCATTGCAGGAAGACAAACAGGTATTTACTCTTTGTCCTCACCCGGCGGGTGGCATATTATTGGCCGTACGCCATTGAAAATATTTGATGCAACCCGGGACCCGCTTACTTTATTAAAGCCGGGAGACAGTGTAAAATTCGTATCAATCAGCAAAGATGAATTTAAGGATTATTAAATCAGGCGTACTGGACACCATCCAGGACCTGGGCCGTTATGGCTGGCAGCATCTCGGCATCAATCCTGCAGGGGCGATGGACCGGTTTTCAGCACAACTGGCCAACATACTGGTAGGAAATGATCCCGGGCAGCCGGTAATAGAGCTGCATTTCCCTGCTGCTTCTTTTTTCTTTGAAAGACCGGCATTGATCGCTATCACCGGAGCTGATTTTTGCGCGGCATTGAATGGAGAAGATATTCCGGTGAACCAACCTGTGCTGGTGAATAAATACAGCGTTCTACAGTTTCAACGGTTGAATAAAGGTGCAAGGGCTTACCTCGCTATTGAAGGTGGCCTGGAAATGAACCAATGGCTGAATAGCTACAGCACCCACCTCAAAGCCGCGGCAGGCGGCTACTCGGGACGGTCTTTGCAAACAGATGATGAGATCAGGTTAAGCTCTTCCCTAAACTGGGGGCCCTATCTGCATGGAAAAGAATTTTGCCTGTTGCCCTGGCAGGCATCCACTGATTGGGAAAAGCAACCGGGAGTTGAAATAAACATATTGCTGGGTAAAGAATGGGCACGCCTCACAGAAGCCTCACAAAAGCAATTACTGCAGCAAACATTTACCCTTACGCCGCAGTCAGACCGGATGGGTTATCGCCTGCAGGGAGAGCCGCTACAGCTTGAAAGCAAAGAAGAAATGATCTCAACAGCCGTGAACTTCGGCACTTTGCAGTTGCTGCCCAATGGTCAACTCACGATCCTGATGGCCGATCACCAAACCACAGGAGGTTATCCGCGTGTAGGACATGTGATATCTGCACATCATTCAAAACTTGCGCAGGTGCGGCCTGGTGAACCCGTACGATTTAGTTTAATGGATCATCAGCAAGCCGAAGAACTTTTTATTCAGCAGCAAAAACATTTGCAGCAGATAAGAAATGCCTGTCAATTAAAACTGGAACACTTTATTCATGCGTTACATTGATATCAATTGCGATATGGGAGAAGGCATGGACAATGATGCAGCATTGATGCCTTATATCAGCTCTGTCAATATTGCCTGTGGCTATCATGCAGGCAATGAAGAAACCATGCAGCAAACAGTAGCTCTTGCGAGCAGGTATGGTGTCGCAATTGGTGCACATGTGTCTTTCCTGGATAAGGAGAATTTTGGACGAAAGGAGATGGAACTTCCTCCGGATGCGGTGTATGAGCTGGTGCTGCAGCAGTTAATAATATTACAGAAAATAGTAAAAACGCAGGCCGTTTCAATAAAGCATGTGAAGCCACATGGTGCATTATATAATATGTCGGCCCGCGATAAACAACTGGCTGATACAATTGCCAGGGTTGTGCATGATTTTGATCCGTCCCTGATACTTGTCGGCTTAAGCAACAGTCATTCCATTAATGAAGCAAAAACCCTGGGACTGCAAACAGCCAGCGAAGTGTTTGCGGATCGCCGGTATGAAGAGAATGGAAGCCTCCGCTCACGCTCACTACCGGGAGCCTTACTGGAAGATGCCGATGAAGTGGCGGAACAGGTATTGAAGATGGTGAGTAATAAAACAGTTATAGCCATTACAGGAAAAGAGATACCTGTAACAGCAGAAACGATATGTATACACGGTGATGGGAAACATGCCGTGGAGTTTGCTCAAACCATTTACCAAAACCTGAAAAATCATTCTATTGAAATCAAGCCTTTCTAAGTTCCGGATTTTTGGCGGAGCAGGTTTGGGTGCCGCTTTTCTGATGGCCAACTCTTCTATCGGGCCAGGCTTTCTTACGCAGACCACGGTTTTTACACAGCAATTGATGACAAGCTTTGGCTTTGTCATCCTTGTGTCGGTGCTGATAGATATCGGTGCTCAACTGAATACCTGGCGCATTCTTGCAGCAAGTGAATTGCGGGCGCAGGATATTTCCAATAAATTATTACCAGGCCTCGGATACTTTTTGTCATTCCTGGTAGTGCTGGGTGGTTTTGCTTTCAATATCGGAAATATAGCAGGCTGCGGTTTGGGATTAAATGTGCTGACAGGTGTTTCTTTTGAAAAAGGAGCGATCATCAGCGGTGCATTCGCACTGCTGCTGTTCTGGATAAGAGAGATCGGGAAAATGCTGGACGGATTTACCAAGATCGTTGGCACAATTAAAATATTGCTTACGCTGTTTATTGCTTTCAGTGCACATCCACCTTTACTGGAAGCTGTTCATCATACTATTTTGCCGGAAAAAATCAGTACGGCAGCTATCGTTACAATTGTTGGAGGAACGGTGGGTGGATATCTTACTTTCTCCGGTGCACACCGTTTGCTGGACGCAGGTATTAAAGGAACAGCTAATCTGGCGCAGGTAAATAAAAGCGCGATGCAAGGTATTATTATTTCCACGATCATGCGGTTTGTATTATTCCTGGCAACTGTTGGTGTATTGGCGCAAGGTGCTATACTGGATAAAGACAATCCTGCGTCTACTGTTTTTGGTGTAGCTGCAGGAGAAACGGGTTTGCGGATATTCGGGATTGTGTTGTGGAGCGCAGCTATTTCATCCGTGATAGGCGCTTCTTATACATCGGTGTCTTTCTTTAAAACATTTCATTCTTCTCTTCAGAAATATGAACGGCTTTGCATTTCTTTATTCATTGTACTTACAACAATCGTATTTGTAGCTGTGGGAAAACCCAGGGAATTGCTGGTAATGGCCGGTGCTGTGAATGGACTGATATTGCCTGTAGCACTTTCCATTATGCTGATCGCTGCTACCAGAAAACGGATCATGAATGGCTATAAACATCCCTGGTGGATGCAGCTT
Source organism: Sphingobacteriales bacterium 44-61 (assembly GCA_001898405.1). Classification (GTDB taxonomy): domain Bacteria; phylum Bacteroidota; class Bacteroidia; order Chitinophagales; family Chitinophagaceae; genus Terrimonas_A. Next base: position 39,834 of record MKTW01000009.1, on the reverse strand, counting down.
GCAGGTTGGACAGTGGTGGTTGTAATGGGATGGATGGGCGGTGTGGCCGTGCAGGAAACGATCAGCAAATTATAAGCGTCATGTATAGATAGCTTTTCTCTGAAAATCAATGATATGGTTTTCCGGTACGATTATTTGTTGTAATCGGGTGTCTGATATGGAAAACATAACCCTTTTTCAATTTTTTCACTGGTATTATAGCGCCGAAGGCAATCTCTGGCAGCATGCAAGGGATGAAGCAAACCAATTAGCAGAATGGGGCATTACTTATGTATGGCTTCCTCCGGCATATAAATCATTTGGAGGAACAGAAGAACCGGGGTATGCAGTATATGATCTGTATGATCTGGGCGAATTCAAACAACATGGAAGTATACGCACACGCTATGGTACAAAGGAAGAATACCTTGAATGCATCCAGATGCTCCACAGCAAGGGTGTAAAAGTGCTTGCTGATATTGTGCTGAACCACCGTTTGGGTGGAGATAAAATAGAACGTGTGCCTGCCCGTAAAGTAAACAATGATAACAGGAGCGAATACGTAAGTGATCCGGTAAAAATAGAGGCATATACCAAGTTTACTTTCCCGGCGAGAAGAGGGAAATATTCAAATTTTACCTGGGACTGGCATACGTTTACCGGTGTTTGCAGCAATAATGATATTTATGTTATCCTGAATGAATACAGCAAAGGCAAATGGGAAGAGATGCTGGAAACAGAGAACGGAAATTATGATTACCTGATGGGTAATGATGTCGAGTTCAGAAATCCTTATGTCCGGAAAGAATTAAAGAAATGGGGCAGCTGGTACACTAAGCTGACAGGTATTGACGGATACCGGCTTGATGCCCTCAAACATATCAGCCCGGATTTTTTTCCTGAATGGCTCGACTTCATGAAACATCATTTCAGAAAGGACTTCTTTTGTGTAGGTGAATACTGGCAGAACAATGTATATACCCTATTGAATTATTTTGAGACCACCGGCGAACGGGTCCGCCTGTTTGATGTGCCGCTTCACTATAATTTTTATGATGCTTCCCAGCGGAGTGATGATTATGATCTGCGGCAAATATTCGATAATTCTTTAGTGAGCGAAAAGCCCGAGGCGGCAATCACTTTTGTAGATAATCATGATACGCAACCATTGCAGGCACTGCAATCAACTGTTGAATACTGGTTCAAGCCATTGGCCAATGCAATGATCCTTTTGCGGGATAAAGGCATTCCCTGCGTGTTCTACCCAACGATGTATGAAGCAAAGTATTTCGATATACAGGATGGAGAGGAAGTTTATGTGGAGTTGAATAGCATCCCTGCGGTAGGAGTGATGATGAAGATCAGGAAATATTTAGCGTATGGTTTGCAACGGGATTATTTCAATCACGCCAATATAGTAGGATGGACACGCGAAGGGCTCGATGAAAAGCCATTCAGCGGTTGTGCAGTATTGCTCAGCAATGGAGAAGAGGGACAGGAGGAAATGTCGTTGGGTAGCCGCAATGCCTATAAAACCTATATGGACGTATGCGGCTACCGGACCGAAAAAGTGACCCTGGATGAAAATGGAACAAGTGTCTTCTTTGTCAACGGACGATCCGTCTCTGTATGGATAGACGAAAACGCAGAGATGCCGTGATTATTCCATCAACTCTTCAATATGTGCCAGCCTTCCATCTTTTGTCATTCCTTCAATGATCACACGGAAAGCTTTGGTAACATCATTATTGTAGAAAGTGAGCACCACCGGCTTGCTTGAAGAAGCAATAACCGATGGGTTCCAGTAAAGCGTGCTGCGTACATCGCGCTGTTCATTTTCCGGGGCAAAACTGCTATAGTTGGGAGAATAGAATTCCCTGATAGCGGAATAACCTTCCACTTTGTTATTGGCCAATCCTTTACCCGGGTCATTTTTCACATCATTGCCACGGCGGGTATAAATGGCGATTGCTCCGCTGCCCCCATTGAATCCTCCCATGAATGGCGGTCTGAACACTTTGATATAAGCCACGTCCTGCACATTCACAGAAGAAACCATCGACACATCACTCGACATTTCATCCAGGTAGAGTGCGGGCGTACCTTGCCGCCAGGAGAGTGTGGTATTAGCTCCATTGCCGGTGATCTGCAGACCGGCTACTTTACCCTGGAGATAAGTAAAGATATCTATGGCGCTTTTAGCAAAAGGATCATTCACAAGATCGAACTGATAACCGTCTCCTCCTGAAAATAGACCGGAAGCATATTTTTCATCCAATAGTTGCACAGGAGATTTGGCCTTGCTTTTCACGATCACATTTTCCAGGACCTTTACCCGGTTCCTTTCAGCAATATCATTTGCTTCATTGGCAAGCAGCCATTGGCGATAGTTGCCTACAGTGTCTGAAAGGGATACAAAACCATATTTGCTCACAGTTTTTCTTACTGAAGGCACTTGCAGGCGATCAGTCATAAACTGGAGTGAAGCATTTTTAAGGTCTTTGTTCTGGAACTGATAATAGATCTGTGCTGTATCAAAAATGAACGTAGAGCGGTCATTGAATGTGCCATTGCTTTCAATAGGCACGAGCAATACCTGACCTTCTGATTTTTTTTGCTTCAATAACAGTACTACAGCAGCTCCGGGAGGTATCATACCCGGCACTGCTCCATACACTGTTCCGGAAAGTGTCATGTAAGCTGTGTCTCTTCCATAAATAGGCTTCGGTGTTTTTCCGGATAATACCTCTTCCCATTTAAACCGGCGCCAGCCATGTGTGAGCATTACCAGGTCAAGTTTCTGACTGATCTCATCTGTGTTGGCGGAAAAATAATAGGCAGGATTATACACATCACCCTTCAACTCGCTGCTCAGCAGCAGATGGGAGATAATATTCTGAGTGGTATCACGACCGATCGTTTCATCTGTTATGGCTACAGAAAGGTTGCCTTCCAGGCTATCTGGCAGGGTGATCTTTATTTCATTGCGTGCCCGTTTATTCAGCCCCCAATGCTGCACCTCCATTTGTGGCTTGAACTGATATTCTTCATTGTTTAAGTAAGTGATGCGCTCTGCCAAAGGGTTCCAGCTTTTATCAAATACTGTAAAGGTGAGTATCCCGCTTGGCAGATTTTGTATTGGTACTGTTCCTTTGATTTCTGTGGTGGATGTTGATTTCGTGACCCTGAACACTTCATGCTGGAACATGGTGCCGATGATATGCAGGCTGTCGTTAGCTGCTGCCAGGCCGGGTGTATAGTTTAACTGGAAACGGCGGTTGCCACTGGTCACGTACACCTGCAAACTGACACCGGAAGTTTTGACAGCGGGAAGTTTGGTGGTATGCCCTACCTCTTTTTCATCTTTCCAGTTGGCTGTATAGACCATTCCTTCTTTCGGGATTATCATAAAATATCCCATCCCGTTATGCATGGTGCGAAGGCTATCAATCACTTTACCCTGTGTATCGGTGATGGTCCCTTTTACTTTCACAGGTTTGCCCCATTGATCATTGGCCTTGAAAGCAATTTTATTAGACAAACCTGCGACGAGATCCCCACCTTCAGGAAAAAACTGGATAGAGGGAACAACGGGCTGTTTTGGGCTGCTTGTACTGGTTTCATTACCGAGAATGCGTATTTGGCGCGTATATAAGAATGCGGAATCAAAATTGAGCATCCAGCGGGTATAGGCCCTTACAAAAATAAATTTGCCTTTGTAATCGGCAGGAATATCAAATTGTCCATTGGTTACAGCATCAACCAGGGGGCTTACCGTATGTTGAAGAAGATTGCCTTTATCATCGAGAAAATCGGTATAAAAGTTTTTTGAGTCAGTGGCCGGCAATATTTCGCTCATTACATAAGCTTTGAACCAGATCGTTTCACCGGTGGAATAGGCCTGTTTATCATAATGAAGGTAAGCGCGTTCGGGACTGAACCGGTCAGCAAAATCATTGATAGCAGCATCTACCTGCTGCTGTGTTTTCTGTGAATAGACCGGGGTAAAACTGATCAAACCCAGCAGGATAAGGGCCGCCTGCTGCAAAAAAAGGATCTTTTTCATAGGCCCTAAATTACGCAGGATCAGGTAGGAAACGAAACCGTTAACAGTTTTGCAACAAAAAAGCCCCGCGGTGTAGGTTTTCCCCACGGAGGCACAAAGGAATTTGACCAGGAGATGGTGATGAATCCGTTTCTCCCGATCATATCCTGCTACAATCGTAAATTAAGGCTCATCAATCATCCTGATACGCACAGTATTTTCTATTTTGCCCTGTCCGTATTTGTCCCAGAAAATCACTTTTACGATATAAAGCTCATCCCATTCCATCGGGGCACCGGTATTCACTTTGCATTGAAGGTATTGAACACTGTCCTTATCAAATTCAGGGTTCCTGGCAAAAAGATCAGGTTCGGATAGTATGGTCTTACCGGTTGTATCTGTGATCAGCAATGAACAGCCGACAGCTACTTTTTTCCCTTTTGCTGTTAATCCTTTGATCCCTTCATTGATGATGGTAAATTTTTCACCAAGCGGGATATCAGTATGGTTCAGTACTTCACCATTCATCACCATTTTTGTTTCCCCGGGCACCATGCCAGTATAGCGGGTGTTGAGGCCTGTGCTTCCATTAACAGTAAAACCTTTTGCAGTAGTTTGTGCCTGGCAGGCATAAAGGCTGACCGATAATACAAGAATGATCATCCACCTTAGGGCTGCAGGCTTGTAGAGCAGCGATGGCCGGAGGGCGGTTATAAAGTGCAGCAAAAGATGCCAACTCATTCTGAAAACAGCCATAATGATCCAGGCTGTAAGAATGGTTTTAAATAAGGTAAGACTGTCTTCCCGTAAAGAAAAAGGTACTTCAAAAAATAAGACCCGGACCCAGGCGAATACAATTACTGCGATAAAAAGCCCCAGGAAAAAAGTTTCTTTTAAAAACTTCCTCACACGTGCAGAAAGAAGAATTTCCATGATAAAAAATATTAATAAGGTTTAATGAGGGCGCAAAATTGCGACTGCATTTTATCAGGAAAAAAGGAATAAGGCTTAAGTGTGGTGTTTTACCAATAAAGCGGCGGCTAAAAGAAATGAAGCGTACACATATAAGAATTATTTCAGCTTTTGATATGATAACTTTTGCTTCAACAGTATTTACACTTAAATCTGCTTTATGCGAGTTTGACAATTCTCAAGTCTTTTACATTTTTTTCTTGCATTGACAATATAATCCGATGAGCACCGTTTTCGCCTCGATACAAACAAATAGTTTCACCACCATCTTTGTAAAAACCACCATTGTATGACGAACCAATTTTACACTTCTTTCATTTACCGATCCATTACTTCAGGCTGTATGCATCATCTCGACAGTCTTACAAGATTTAGCTAACAGCGATCGCCTCATTTTAATTACGTGAATACTCTTATCGTTTCACCCCACAGGGGTGATATGGCATTTCTTTCTATTAAAAAAACCAATATGTTTAGAAGAACTCTACTCTTTTTCATTTTACTGTTCGTGTTGGCATCACAGGAGCATTTATATGCCCAATGCTATCCTGCTTACAGTTATTCAAAGAAAGTCAGTTTCAGGAACACAGGGTCTGCGCTGACAGACTTCCAGGTGAAAGTGGAAGTGAACACCCAGGAACTGATCAGTGCAGGGCAGATGCTGGCAAGCGGAAACGATATACGGTTTACCGATGCATCCTGTAATAACCTTAGCTACTGGATCGAATCGGGGATCAACACCGCGAATACCATTATCTGGGTAAAAGTAAATTCCCTGCCGGCCAATGCCATTACCATTCTGACCATGTATTATGGTAATCCTTCAGCTACTGCAGCCAGCAATGGCGCAGCTACTTTCGAATCTTTTGATGATTTTGAAAGCGGAGCGCTCAGCGGTTGGACTACTATCGGGACCAGTTCATGGACAATTGCTGATTATGGCGGCAGCAAAAGGCTGAAAGGCTCTGCGTTGGTAGCGGGCTCAGGCACCGCTGCTGTAAAATACACAGGCTCGTTAACTGATTATGCAGTGGAGATGGATTACCTGAATGATAATTCAACTGCGATGGGCGGCCCTCTTTTTGAATACACCGATAATGACAATTACTATGCCATCCATTCAATGACTGCTCCCGCCAATCAGATCATGCATTCGCTGATCACGAAAGGTGGCGCGAATTATTCGAAAGCCTGGTCTTATGCGCATAACAACAATATATGGTATAAATGGAGTATTGAACATACAGGCTCAGGGTCTGCAATCTATTTCGACAATCACAAGATCGCTGACCTGCCCAAAGTATATAATACAGGTGCAGGTGTATGGGGATACGCCACCAGCGTAGCCGTAATTTATTTTGACAATTTCCGCGTCAGGAAATTATCTCCGGCCAATATTATCGAAAGGCTGACTGGTCCTGTGGTTTCCAGTCTTAACCCAGCCACACATACATCGGATATCTCCAAAAGTGCCAACCTGACTATGGAGTTCATTACGGATATCAAAAAAGGGACAGGCAATATCACTATTTACAAAGCAGACGATAACAGCATTATTGAACAGATCAGTGTGAACAGCAGTAATGTCACGATCAGCGGTTCTACTGTCACAATCGATCCTGCTGCCGACCTCCCCTCTCAAACGGAGGTATACGTTCTCGTTGATGCAGGCGCTTTCCTTGACCTCGGGGATATCTCTTTTGCAGGCATCAGCGGCATGCATACCTGGATGTTCGAAACATCCATTACTAAGATTGATCAACAGATCAGTTTTGCCGCTACGAACAACGTTACTTATGGTGATGCTGATTTTGACCCCGGCGCTACAAGTGATAATTCTTCTATTCAGGTTACCTATACCAGCAGCAACACGGCTGTTGCAACGATCGTGGATGGAAAGGTCCATATTCTGAAAGCAGGCACCACCACTATTACGGCCACACAGGCGGGTGATGCTACGCATAACCCGGCAGCAGATCAAACTCAAACACTTACCATACAGCCCAAAAGCCTTGCTCTTACTCTTAATGCCACACCTCTTATCACAAAAGTGTACGATGGCAATATGAACGCTACACTGGCAGTGGACAACTACATACTAAGTGGTATAGTAGGAAGTGATGAAGTGTCTGCCAGTGGCACGGCCAGCTATGCAGATAAGAATGCTGGCACAGCAAAAAATATTACTGTTTCGGGCATCACGCTTTCCGGTGCTCAGAAAGATAACTATAACCTCGCAACCACCAGTGCAACTACTACGGGCAATATCACCGCAAAGCCGCTGAGTTTTGTTCTGATTGCAACACCTGCGATCACTAAAGAATATGATGGCACAACTGCAGCATCACTGGCCGCAGGTAACTTCGGTATTACCGGGCTGGTTGGCGGCGACCAGGTAACCATTACCGGTACAGCCTCGTACGATAATAAAAATGCCGGTACCGGTAAAACGATCACAGTTACCGATCCTACCCTTTCAGGAACAGGCAAAGATAATTATACGCTTGGCACCACCAGTGCGGGCACAACGGGAGCTATTACAACCAGGAGCTTGACAGTAGCCGTTCAGTCAACGCCGGCCATCAGTAAAGTATACAACGGAGTTGCATCTGCATCACTGGCCGCAGGAAATTATATACTGACAGGAGTGATCGGCGGGGAAACCGTTGCCGTAATAGGGTCAGCCACTTTCGACAATGAAACGGCAGGAACCGGTAAAACTGTAACCGTCAACAATTTTATTCTCTCAGGTGCAGACAAGAACAATTATACTGTCTCTACCAATACTGCTTCTACAACTGGTGAGATCACTACAAAACCAGTTACTATTACCTTAAATGCAAGCCCTGTCATTACGAAGGTATATGACGGAACTGCGACTGCCTCGCTGGCAACCGGTAATTTCCAGTTGAGCGGAGTGGTGAGTGGCGATGATGTTTCTGCCAGTGGCACGGCCAGCTATGATACAAAACAGGTAGGAACCGGTAAAACCATTACCGTTACCAACCTTTCATTGCAGGGAACCGACCAAAGCAACTATTCACTTACTACAACATCGGCTGCTGTAAGCGGCTCCATCACCACAAAACCCATTACCGCATCTCTCACCACAAGCCCGCTTATTACCAAAGAATATGATGGCAATACTTCTGCAGTTCTCACAGAAGCTAATTATACGCTGTCAGGTATACTGAATAACGATGAGGTGAAAGTATCGGGAACTGCCAGTTATGATAACAAGAACACCGGAAACAGTAAAACTATTACTGTAACCAGTCTTGCTCTCGATGGTGCAGATAAGCTGAACTATGATCTGACTACCACAACAACCGCCACCAGTGGCGATATCACGGCAAAACCCATAACCCTGTCGCTCAACAGCAGTCCGGAAATCACGAGGGTCTATGATGGCACTAACAATGCGGCCCTTGCAGCAGCTAATTATTCACTGACCGGCATTGTCGGTGGCGACCTTGTTTCTGTAAGCGGTAATGCAAAGTATGAAGATGCGCAGGCCGGAAATAACAAAACGATCAATGTGGAGGATTTCATCCTGGCAGGAGCAGGCGCAGGAAACTATACACTTAGCACAGCAACTGCCACAACCACTGGTAATATTACCGCCCGCGAACTCACCCTTACTTTGAATAGCACTCCTGTTATCAGTAAAGAGTACGATGGTGCCACAGGCATCAGCCTTGCCGCCGGGAACTATCAGCTTAGCGGCGTTGTCGGGAACGATGATGTACTGGTTTCAGGTACAGCCGATTTTGACAATAAGAATGCAGGTAGCAATAAAACTGTTACTGCCGGCAGCTTTACTTTATCAGGTGCAGATAAGGCAAATTATTCACTCACTACGCAAAGTGCAAACACAACAGGCAGCATCAGCCGCAAGGCGCTGATGATAACTGCTGACGATAAAGAGAGATTTGCAGGAACTCCAAACCCTGCATTTACGGAGAGCTATTCCGGTTTCGTAAGTAATGAAGGACCGGAAGTGCTGATCACTGGTCCTGTTCTCAGCACCACCGCCACGCAGGCCAGCCTTATGGGAGAATATCCCATTGAAGTGTCGGGGGCCGATGCTGCTAACTACGAGATCAGTTATACTGCCGGAACACTTACCGTTAAACCCGGCGCACCTACTGCCATTAATTTCAGTCAGGCTGTGTTGCCAGAGAACAAGCCTGCAGAAACACTCGCAGGAATGTTAAGCTCATTGTCAGATGATCCGTCTGCGACTTTCACTTTCACTCTTGTAAGTGGTGACGGTGATGCAGATAACCAACTGTTCACCATTAATGGAGACAAGTTGATGTCGAACGCCTCTTTCAATTATGAAGAAAGATCAACCTATACAGTGAGGGTGCGCTCCACTACACAGTATGGCCTGTGGCTGGAAAAATCTGTTACAGTAGTGATCACCGATGTGAATGAAATACCGACCCTTGATCAGCCGGAAGATAAAACACTCTGCTTTGTGAATACGCAGCAGACTATTGCCCTCGCAGGCATTTCTGCCGGACCGGAAACCAACCAGACTACTACCCTTTCCGTAAAATCCGATAACAACTCCCTGTTTGAATCACTGACCGTAAGTGGTACAGGTGCAACAGGAGAGATCCGGTTTACGATAAAAGCCAATGTAGCAGGAACAGCCCTGGTATCTGTGAAAGTGAAGGATAATGCGGGCACTGAACATGACGGTACAGATGAAGTAGTGAAAACCCTTCGCATTACCGTGAACCCCAACCCGGTATTCACCATCAATAGTGAAAAGGGCAACAAACTTTCAAAAGGCAATAGCAGCCAGTTGACTATTACCGGATCAGATATAGCTTCTATACAATGGAGCCCGTCTGCCGGTCTGAACGACCCACAAAACCTGAACCCCGTAGCACGTCCACTCTCAAATACAGACTATTCAGTAACTGCAACCAGCGATGCAGGTTGTACAGCTACCGGTAGCATTTCCATTACTGTTGAGGATGATCTTTCGGTGATCGCGCCCAAAGCTATCATTACTCCCAATGGTGATGGAGTCAACGACCGTTTTGTGATCGAAAATATCGATGCATACCCGAACAACAGGTTGCAGGTATTTGACCGCTCAGGAAAACTGGTATATGAGAAACAGAACTATGCCAATAACTGGGATGGTAAGATCCAGAACAGGGCTTTAGTAAACGACACCTATTTCTATGTGCTGACCGTTAATGGCAAGGTGATCAAAAAAGGGTCGGTTACGATCATTAAATAATTCATATTCTATTAAAATCAATAAAATGAAAAACTTTTATATCTGTATCGTTATGCTGAGCTGCCTGTTTACCGGGTATTCAGCTTCAGCACAGACTTATACTAATAACCCGATCAGCCAGTATTACAGGCATGGGTATCTTTGGAACGGGGCTTATGCAGGGGCAAGCAAGAAACCGGTCTTATATGGCCTGGCCAACAGGAGTTGGATCGGGTTTGACGGAGCGCCCACCCTTATCACTTTTGCAGGTGATTTTGGTTTCAGCACCCGCTCTGGTGCCGGGTTGGTTGTATCGAGCAATAAAGCCGGGGCTTTGCAACGGGTGAGTGCAAGATTTAATTATTCTTACCGGATCGATTTTAATGAAACTCAAAAGCTCCGTTTGGGCGTAGGCCTGAATACCTACCGTGAACGCCTTAATAATGAAGTGTTGGGTAATGATGGTGCGATCGATCCCGCTGTAAGGGCATTCAATGAAAAGGGCGTTTATCTCGATGGAGAATTCGGTGCCGTATATGAAAGCAAGCAATTCACTTTTGCCGGTTCATTGCTGAATATCCGCAGGGCGGTACAAAAAGAAAGCATCCGGCCAAGTGATCTTCCGATCTTTCAATTGATGAGTTCCTATTCTTTCGCAGTGGAAGAAGATATCAACCTTAAACCGCTGGCATCATTCAAGCATTTCATCAACCAGAAGGACCTGTTTGCAGGTGGCCTGCAACTGGAATATGAAAAAATATTCCATGCAAGCTTGCTGTACCAAAACACCGGAAGCTTGCAGGGCATGCTTGGTGTTACAGTAAAAGACATGGGTGAGGTGAATGTAGGGTATGGCAGCAACAATAAAGATGGCTATGGCCAGCAATGGGAAGTTGGTGTGCTCTTCAAACTGAAATAAAACAGGACTGATATTGTAAAGAGAAAGCCTTGCATTTGCAAGGCTTTCTCTTTTACTCCAGTTTTTGATATTTGTATTGCTGGCCCTGCAGCAGCGGATGTCCACCTTCAAGCCCACCCTTTGTAGGTTTCAGAATCACGTTATTGAAATACACTTCAGTGATCCATGGCTCAAAGCGGAACTCAAAATAGGTATGATTACTGTTGGTAATGGTAAAAGAAGAAAAACGCTCCGGACAAAGCTCAAACAATAATTCAATTTTTTTGACAGGCTGCCGGGGGATCGTAAAAAAGCCTTTATTATCTGTTACTCCTTCTATTATTCCGGAATCCGTGTGCACGCGCACCTGTGTGTAGCTGAGAAAATATACATTCTTATCATTGATGTGAATAGCTGTAAGATCACCGGTGTCTTTCCGGCTTTGCAACAAGGTATAATCTGCGGCATGGCGATCAGGAGTATTTAAAACAAGGAGGCTGTCTTTTTCGATCCATTGCCATTTGCCACTACCGCTGCGGTCCATAGCTCCATAAGAAAAGAAGAATTCAAAACTGCTGTCGGGTTTCAATAAAAGGCCTGAAGCCATTTCCATTACTCCACGCAGCTGATATTCACCTGTGAGCGTGGAAGAGATTTGTGCCTGCATCATATAGGTATTAAGGTTTAATAAAAGAAAAAGATAAATGCGATGCTTCATAATTAAAAAATAGCTAAGCTACAAACGGAGTCCCCTGATAAAAAGCCAAACTGAGTGAAACGTATCAAAAGTCAAGTAAACCGTTTTGGCTGTTATATTGTTGACTAACACTTGTTATTTGTTATCGCTGATTTGTCATCTACTACAAAGTATCTACATTTCATCAGCTATTTCCTACACCTCACCGGTTTCTATTTTTTGAAAAGACTGTACCACCTCATCTTTGTGTTGTCAATCAATAATGACCATTAACCTTAAACCTTTACTATGAACCTTCGGCTTCTGCTAACTGCCGGTTTATCGCACCTGCAACAAACAGAAGCCAGCGATCCGGGTTCTTTCTCAGCAATTATTGATGATATGTGCTGCTGTGCTGACATTGGCAGCCTGGACGTTTCATAACAGGACGGTGACTAATATAAATAAGCCTGCACTTCTTGAATGCAGGCTTTTTATTACGCTTTAACCAGCTTTTGCTACGCCTGGTATAAACAATATTGTCGGGCCAGCCGCGATGTATGATTTTTGATATGTGTAAAGACGATGTATGGGTTTAACAGTAGAACAAATACAGTTGGTAAAAAATACCTGGGGGCCTTTCAGACGAATTGACCCGAAATTAGTAGGTGATGTGTTTTACAGTAAGCTGTTCATGGAGCATCCCGGCCTGCGCCGTCTCTTCCCTAAAGACATGGGAGAGCAATATCAGAAATTACTGGCTATGGTCAACCTGATCGTAGGCCGGTTGCACCAGATAGATAAACTGACAGATGACATTTCTGAAATGGCACGCCGCCATGTCCGTTATGGTGTGAAGGCAGAACACTATACAGCAGTAGGCAATGCATTGTTCTGGACGCTTGAGCAGGGCATGGGCAGGGATTGGGTGCCTGAAGTGAAACAGGCGTGGACTGCTTGCTATACCATTCTGTCTGATACGATGATCAACGCTTCGTATTCCAAGACGCAACACAAATGATGCTTTACATAACAATACCCTAACCGTACCGTACCCTTTTCTCAGCAACACTGGCAGGCGCAAATCCTTCCGTACCTCATACGTTCCAATTGACATTTACTACACTTCGCCGGCTAAATTTTGAAGATAGTGACAGGTGGTTTACTTTCAGGGTTATGCGATTAGTATACCTGTCAGTGTTGCTTTTTCTGACCTGCTTCAGCGGCCTGGCGCAAACACCATCTTATAACTTCCGCCGGGTTAGTGCTAAAGACGGACTGGGCGATGGTGTTGTGAGCCCGATTGCCAGGGATAAGTACGGGTATATCTGGTTTGGTTCATTGAGTGGCCTTAACCGCTATGATGGCTACCGCGTCACCAATTTTTTCGTCAATAATAAAGACAGCTTTTCCATTCCCACCGATTTTGTCCGCACCATTTTTTGCGACGTATATGGCGATATCTGGTTTGGTTATGGCAATGGCCTTTACCGTTTTGACTATCCTACCAGGCATTTTGAACTGATAGCCGCTACCAGGGGCATTGGTGTAAATGAAATCCGGCCATCGGGTGACAGCCTTTGCCTGCTGACTGAAAAAGGAATCGCTTTTTATAACACCGTACATAAAAGATTTTCGTTTGGCAGCTCTTCCAATAACGACCCGATGGTAAGGGTGCCGATGTATGAGGGATATGTTTACCGGCATGAAGCATACATCGCAACCAATACCGGCATACTGGTATATAATGTTGTGGATAGGACCAGCCATATGCTGCAAGTGCGTCCTGGAAAAGAGCTGGGAGTGCATAAGGTAGTGATCGATAGCAACGGAGTTGTATGGGCCACCCGGTATGATAAAGGAGCGCTGTTGTATAAAGGAATTAATAATAACACGTCGTTCCAGGAAATCACCAGCCACCGTTATGGAGATGCCGGTGCATTCGACCGGATCATTGATATATATGTTGACCGCAACAACCGGCTTTGGCTCGGTACTATATGGAATGGGTTGGTTGGAGTGAACACTACAGACAATTCGTTCACCGCTGTTGTAAATGATCACCGGATAGCCACAAGCATACCGGAGAATCATATCAACAAGATATTTATGGACAGGCAGGGTTTTATGTGGCTGGGTACAGAGGGTTCTGGTGCGGCTTATTTCCAACCGGATTATAATCTCTTCAATATTTTTTTCCCGGAACCACTGAAACATATCAGGCCGCATGTATGGTGCCGGACCATTGCAGAAGATAAAGATGGCAATTTATGGATGGGTACGGGGACGGGCCTGGTGAAACAATCTGCTGATTCCAAAAAGAACGTCCTGTTCAACAGGAATGAAGTGACGGGAAATAAAATGATCCATAATAATTCTATCCGCGCGCTTTTTTGTGATGATGATGGTAATATGTGGATAGGTACCGCTACAGGTATTAATCTGTATGACAGATCTTCGGGTAAGATGAGATTCTTTAATAAAGAAGATTCCTTACCCAATTCCTTTTACTGGCAGATAATGCAGGACCGGAACAAAAACATGTGGTTTGCAAGCAATGGCGGCATCTATTATAAATCGCCGGGCAGCTACACTTTTCATAGCCTTCATCAGCATCCGGTATTAAAATCGTATGCAGGTTATGGAGCCCGTTACATGCTGGAAGACAGCCGGGGCAACCTGTGGCTGGGATTGAATGGACGCGGATTGCTTCTTTATGATACCAGGCAACAAGAGGTTAAACACTGGGAAGCATTAGGAACAAAAGACAACCCTATTGGTAATATCATTACTTCGATTGCTGAAGATAAAAAAGGAATTATCTGGTTCAGCAGTTATTATGGCCTGGCTTCTTATGATTATACAACAGGAAAGTTTACCACCTATTCGGATATACATGCCATGGAGTCGCTGCAGATCTCTGGCCTTAATGTAGATGGAGAGGACCGTTTATGGCTGGCTACTACAAGAGGGATACTGATGCTGGATAAAGACAGGAAGACCTTTAAGCGCTTTAATATGGAAGACGGGCTTCCTGATATACAGTTCAATGACCAGGGTTCATACACATTGAAGAATGGCATGTTTGTTTATCCTACTTACGATGGCTTTGTTTCCTTTGATCCATTAAAATACAGCGAAAAGAATATTGCCAGTAACACGATTATTTCCTCCTTCACTATCCCGGATAATCCCGCACCAAGAGTATTGGACGCTACTGATAAAAAAGAAATACACCTTTCAGCTTCGCAAGGATTTTTTACCATTGAATTGACAGCGTTCAATTATTCCAACCCCCGCGAAACCTGGTATGCGTACAAACTGGAAGGTTTTGATAAGGATTGGATACACACGAAGAACCGGCAGGCTAATTATACGAATGTGCCGGGAGGGGCATACACTTTCCGCTATAAATCTTCTTCTGACCCTACCAACTGGAATACCGAAGAAAAAGCGATCCTTATCAAGATCGACACTGTTTTTTATAAAACCTGGATCTTCCGTATTACTTCGGTTGCACTCCTTATTGGGCTCATCTTTTTTATTTACCGTTACCGTATTAAACAAAGAGAAAAGCTATTGCGGCTGGAAAACAAATCGCAGTTGCTGGAAAAGGAAAAGGCACAGGTGATGTATGAAAACCTGAAACAACAGCTGAACCCGCATTTTCTTTTTAATTCTCTTACCTCTCTCAGTAGCCTGATAAGAGTGAACCCCCGGTTGGCAGGCGAATTCCTGGAAAGCTTGAGCAAGACCTACCGGTATATATTGAAGAGCAGGGATAGTGAAACCGTTTCTTTGATCAGTGAAATAAAATTTGCTGAAACCTATGTACTTCTTCAGCAAACAAGATTTGAAAGAGGCTTACAGGTGAATTTTTCAGTGCAAGAGGAATATAACCACAGGAAAATTGCACCGGTTACTTTACAGAACATGATCGAGAATGCAATCAAGCATAATATTATTGATGAAGAGAGTCCCCTCGTGATTGATATTTATACAGAGGATGACTATATCGTGGTGAAGAACAATATGCAGAAAAAGAATTTTGTGGAAACGAGCAACCGGCAAGGTCTTATCAATCTGCAATCATTATATCATTACCTGTCTGACAGACATGTGGAGATAATCGAAGATGCCAATTCTTTCATGGTTAAAATTCCTTTGTTATGATCAAAGCAGTTATAGTAGAAGATGAAAACCTGATTGCACGGGAGTTGCAAAATAAAATCGCTGCTGTGGCCCCGGATGTGCAGGTAACAGAGGTATTGCCCAGCCTCAAGACGGCCAAAAAATGGTTTATGCAAAATGCAGAGCCGGATCTTTTGTTTATGGATATACAGCTCAGTGACGGTGTCAGCTTTGAACTGTTTGATCATTTTCAGTTGAATTGTCCGGTCATTTTTACAACAGCATATGATGAATATGCGATACGGGCGTTTAAAGTAAACGGTGTTGATTACCTGCTGAAACCAGTGGATACTGATGAATTAAGATCTGCCGTTGACAAATGCCGTAAGTTGTTGGAAAATAAAGCAGCACCACCGGTACATATCAGGGAGTTAATGCATGTGCTGCAACATCCTCAATCATCCAGTCCATTATATAAAGAGAAATTCATTGTCAGTATCCGGAACAACTGGATCCCGGTCAATACCAGGGATATTGCATGTTTTATGCGTGATAACCTCAATTATATCTATACGTTTAATGGAGAAAAATATATCCTGGATTATGCCACACTGGAAGAAGTGGAAGAGCTGCTTGACCCAAGAGTATTTTACAGGGCCAACCGGCAAAGCATCATTCATGCAGATGCCATACAAAGCGTAAAGCCGCATGAAAATCAGAAGCTGACCATCACGCTGAAAGCGCCATTGAAAATTGAAATGGATATCAGCCGGGAGAAAGCGCCGGCATTCAAGAAATGGTTCGACCGGTAAAAAAGTTTGCCGTTGATTATTTGCGGTTTACAGTTTATCTTATCCTTAAGTAGTAATCTCATACACACTTAAACCTGCAATAATTTTGTTAGGACATTGCTTGATAAGAACTGTAAACCGCAAACAAGAACGGCAAACAGTACAATTAGTTAATTTGGGCTAATGGACGTAATGATCATCGGCACTTTTTCAAACTCATTCGTTTTGTCCAGGAAGTGAGTAACTCCAAGCTTTTTGCATTCTCTCTTATAATATCTGCCGGATGAGTTCGTGATCATAATCACGTTGCAGTTCCAGCCCAGTTCCTGGATCTTTTGCAGCAGATCGATGCCGCTTTTTCCAGAAAGATTTATATCTAACAGCACAACATCATGTGCTTTATTATCGAGCATACGGAATGCTTCATTATAGTCACTGGCAGTTTGAATACTGCTGATGCTTTCCACATCAACGAGAAGATCGATCATGCGTTCAACAAACTCCTCATTATCATCAACAATAAGAACGGAGAGCATCTTACTGGTTTTTCGATAGTACATCATAACAACAAAGTAATGATCAACAGAGCCTTTAAAAAATAGAGTCAACCATAATAATGGCGTACAGCTTACATAGGCAAGGCTGTAGTGATTTCACTACATCTTATTGTTTCAATTAGGAACAGGAATGGGGTATAGTTGGTTGAATACGGAGTGTTAATTTTTCAATATCCGCCTTATCGATGGGATAAGGTGAGTGGAAAATGCGTCCTTGCTGATAAAGTCGTCAGCGCCAGCTTCCATAACCCTTGATTTATATTGCTCTGCGGGATAAGTGCTGACAATAATGACCGGCAATTCCTTTTTTTCCTTTTTGATCTTCTTTAACGCTTCCAGGCCATTGCCACCAGGCATTACCATATCGGAAATAACCAGGTCCCAGGGGCCTGTCATTACCTTATCAAATAGCTCGATACCGTTCTCTGCCTCTTCGGTATGTAATGCACCGAATTCATCCTCAAGCAATTGAACGATCCCTTTGCGTATATGAATATGGTCATCTGCAATAATGATACGTAGCATAGCCGTGGAGGCGCCGATCTTTTTTAACACACGCCCAACACAACGCCTTATGCAAAATACCTGTTTCCGACCGAACGGCTTGTAGCACAGGATTTTCAAATGGTGTAGATTTTATACTACAAATTGACGGGCTCAACGGTCTAAATTATCTTCTTCTCAATAGCATACCGTGTAAGTGCCGCATTGGAGCGAAGGTTCATCTTTTCAATGATCCGGGCACGGTAGGTGCTTACCGTAGTGCTGCTCAGGGAAAGCTGGCTGGCAATTTCAGATACAGATTTGCCGGCTGCCAGTAATTTGAACACATCAAATTCCCGGTCTGAAAGCAATTCATGGGGTTGCTGACCTGTATCATCACGGTAGGCATTGGCCAGCTTTTCTGCTACTGAAGGAGTAATGAATTTTTTGCCTAACAATACTGTTTGCACTGCCCGAATGATCTCATCATGGATACTGTCTTTTCCAAGGTAGCCTGCAGCTCCGGCTTTCAGTACGCGCAAGGCATATTGATCTTCCGGATACATGCTCATGATCAGCACGGGAACATGAGGAGCTACCTGTTTCAACTGGCTCAATGCATCCAGTCCGCTCCGTCCCGGCATATTCATATCGCAGATCACAATATCCCACTTATCGTTTATGACCTGCGCAACCAATGTTTCTGCATCGGCGGCTTCTCCTATCCTGGCGGATGGATATTCTTCCAGTAAAATTTGTTTTAAACCTCTTCTGACAACAGCGTGATCATCTGCAATAAGAATGTTCAACATGTTCAACGGTTTTCTTTGGCAAAAGCAGGTAATGGAACTATCACTTCCACGATGGTACCCTCGCCCTGCACGCCTGTTATTTTATATTCTCCTCCGATCATCAGGGTCCTTTCTTTCATTCCCAGTAAGCCTAAGGTTTTTTTCTTTGCGTTTTCTGCATCAAAACCCTTACCATTATCCTTGATGGTTAAAATTAAGCTATTCTCTTTTTGTAACAAGGTCACTACTACTTTATCTGCTCCCGAATGCCGCGCCACATTCGTCAACGCTTCCTGCAGTATTCTGAACAAACCGATCTTGACCGGTTCGGGCAATAATAATTCTGCCGGAGGCAGGGTCACTTCGATACCGATACCCGATCGATTCTGAAATTCTTCGGTATGCCATTCTATCGCGGCTATCAGGCCGAGATCATCCAGCAGGCTGGGCCTTAGTTCAGAAGAAATATGCCGTACTTTTTTTACTGTCACATCGATCAACGAAAGAAGCTCGGTTATTTTTTCTTTTACCGGCTCACTGGCAGGTTGAAGTTTTCTGTTGAGCCATGATACATCCATTTTTAAAACAGTGAGCAACTGCCCCAGTTCATCATGTATTTCCCTGGCAATATGAAGACGTTCTTCTTCCCTTACGTTTTGCAGATGCTCTGTCAATTTTCTTGTTGCGTCATATGATTCTTTCAATTTTTCTTCGGCGAGATATTGCTCCGTCACTTCATTGGCAAGTACCAAACGCGTCGGCTTTCCTTCATAATAGATATCATGGGTTACCACATCCACATAAATGATCTCACCGCTTTTCCTTTTATGGCGCCAGATACCGGCGTAATAGATGCCTCTGAACTGCCGGTTGGTAGCTGCTTTCAGCCGCTCAATATCCTCATCAGGCCTGAGCATGAATATGTCAAGATGTAAAAACTCTTCCTGCGTATAGCCGTATTGTTTTAATGCAGCAGTGTTCACTTCAATGATCGTATAGTCGGGAAGGCTGAGCATCCACATGGGCAGTGGGTTGCTTTCAAACAGCAATTTGTATTTCTGCTCTGAGTTTCGAAGATCTTCCTCTATCTTTTTCAGTTCAGTGATGTCAATGCCAGTTCCAAGCAGGCAGGGGCCGCTTTCGTAATTTATCTTAACGGCCTTAAAGAAGTAAGGCAATATATTGCCGCTTTTGGTCAGGAACCGCCCTTCGGCGTCGTTCATTCCCATCTCAAACACACCCTGAATGCGCTCAATGATATAGGCTTTATCTTCTTCAACAAAAAAGTCGGAGGGATGCATATCCGCGATCTCTTCGGCTGAATAGCCGGTGACCGCTTCAAGTTGTTTATTCCAACGGATGAATTTACCGGTGTGGTCAAAGAAATAAAATACACCGGGAAGGCTGAAGATGAGTTTATCGGCCAGCTCTTTTGCTTCCCGCAACTCGGTGGTTTTATCTTCTACCTTAAGCGCCAGTTCTTCATTAAAAGATTTGAGTCTGTTTTCCATCTGCTTTTCCAGCAGGTCCCGTCGGTTAAGTGAATGCGTATTGTACCAGGCAATGCCTATAAAAATAAGTATGGTGATGGAAGCATACACTACCACACCAAACTCATAGCTGTATATTCCGGCCCAATTGCCCCACAAGCGCAGCAGGCCTAAAGCTGCAGGCACGATGATGGCGACAGGTATTAATAATCTTGCTGTAAGGCTGCCATTTAATGAAGAAGTGAACTCCCTCATGAACCCGATCCCGGGATTGGCGAAAAGAAGAGCGATGGCAAAAAGAAAAAAACAGATCGCCGAGTTCAATGCCATGGCTACATAATTGAACACGCCGTAAAACTCCTGTACCTGGTACAGATAACCTAACAGGGAAAGTAAACTCAGCAAGGCAATAACGAGCGCGATGAAATGAGTAACTATAAGCCCTTTTTTATTTTCATATTGCAGAAGCAGTAAAGAAATCCCTGCCAATAAAAAACAAGCTGCCGTGTTAGGCGCCATTTGATTGGGTTGACCGCCTTTGGTGTTTTCTCCAAGCTTATTAATAAACAGAATTGAATCGGGGTGGAAACCCATATCAAATGAAAGGCCAGCAAGGATATACAGGCCGGTGAACATTACAAGAATAGCGAATGCATACCCTGCAATAACTGTCTGTTTTGTTTTCTTTGTGCGGTTGCTCCAAAGAAATGAAAGACCAAGGAGTATATAACATACGGCTGATGCCGGATTCATTGCTGCCGTTTGGCTGGAGATACTTTTGAGTAAGGTAATATTAAACTCCCACCCGGCGAGCACGAGCAGCGCGATCGTCAGGATAATATATATAAGATACCTGGACCAGCGGCGCAGCCGTTGTTGCAAAAAGATATCCGATGGTAATTGCATACATCCGTGTTTACTACATAAGACGCTGAGGTAAATAAAAATAAAACAAAAAACACGCTTGTTGCAAAAGTTTTAGCGGAGAGATATTATGAAATGATCAATATGTAAGAATATACTCTTAAAAAGCCATTGTTTAAGTGTTACTCAAAGGCTGGCAACAGCACTTTCAATGTGCATCCTTTGCCGGGAGCAGAGTCTACCTGAACGGCACCATTGTAAAATTCGGTGCGCTCACGGATATTGGAAAAGCCGATACCCTGATAAGTGTGGCGCGGGTCAAAGCCATTGCCATTGTCTTTAATAAGCAATTCGATCTTCCCTTCTTTGCTGGTTAATGCAATTTGAGTAAGCGATGCCTGGCTATGTCTGAGGATGTTTTTTAATTGTTCCTGCACTATCCTGAAAAGGGTGATCTTTTTTCCGGATGATAATTGTTCAATGCCTCCGTCCTGCTCGTGAGTGAAACGGACATTCATGGCCCCGGCCAGTTCAATGTCTTTCACCAGTGTTTGCACATTGCCAATAAGGCTTTCCTCTTTCAGTTGGGGAGCTACAAGTTCTTTGGACAGCTTGCGGATCTCTTCAATAGCAAGGCTGATATACTCGCTGCTTTTTTGTTTTATCTCCTGCTGCTCTTCTTTACAGGCCTCTATTTTATCAATGAACAATTTTACAGTCAGTAATATCTGGTTCACATTATCATGCAGCTCGTGGCCGATCCGTGTTTTTTCTTTTTCCTGGGCGCGGATCACGGTTTCTGCAATTTCTTTCTGGCGTTGCAGCCGCTCATCAGCCAGTTCATTGCGCAATTGTATCAATGGAGACACGTCCTGCAATGATCCGATCATTTTCACCGGCAGGTCATTTTCATACACCACAAATCCTTTGTCCTGTACATGTTTATAGCTGCCATCTGCACACTTGAACCTGTATTCATCTTCCCATGATTTTTTATGGCGGTCCGTGGCGTCCCTTACTTTATCGGCAAGGCGGTCGCGGTCTTCAGGGTGAATGCGGCGCAGCCACCAGGAAAGCCCTTTTGAATTGTCCCATTGATAGCCGATCATTTGCATCAGTGCTTCGTTCCTGAATATCTGGCCGGTTTGCATATCCCATTCCCAGATGGCATCTGAAGTGGCACGGGTAAGATGAAGGATGCGTTCCTTTGCCTGCCGTAACTCTTTTTCGATATGGCCTATGTCGGGAATATTAACGGCTTGGCCGGAAAGCAATTTTTTTCCGGAATGAGGACAGTTTGTAGGAAAAATATTGATATAAAAATTGAAGGTATTTCCATTCACCCATTGTATCTGCTGGGTAGTGCTGATCGGTTTGTTTGTTTCCAGCGCCTGGATATGCTTGTCATAAACAGCCCTGGTGAAAGCGGAAGGAATAAATGTGGTGACACGTTTCCCAACGCATTGATCTGCGGATAGATTAAAATGTTTGTAGAAAGAATCGCTGGCGAATACGAGTTTTGTATCCTCATCTATTACCCAGGCCAGACAGAAAATGTGCTGCATACAGATATTGGAAGGTGGTTGTAAAACATTTTCAGGCAGGCAGCTATTAACTGATTACCGGTTTAAATTTCCTTTACTGATTGGTGTTTTTGTTGCTTGCTTACAGTAGTACATCCTTCTGTGGTCAGCTCCGGGGTTCGCGCACGATGCATATGCTCCTTTGCTGGATAGGATATTGTAGGCCAAGCGATGGGGAATTCATCCCTTTTTTACAGTGGATAAGATTTAATACCTAAAGAAAGGTAAAAAAAACACTTCTTGCAACGTATCTGTTGATTTTCATCAAAAAAATAAGTATGAATTTCTCTTTTTAAGAAGATACTCTTAATTGTTTTAAATAATAACTACCAGTAAGCATGACTCCCTTTTTCATCGGCAAAAAATCCAGCTTCGTCGGGAATGAAGTAATTCAAATAAAACAAAGCCTGTATATTTGTGCTTCTTCAAGCAAAAGAATATGAAAATCTGCTAAGGTTCGCCCCCATTGTAAATAGAACCTGACATTTTAATGATTCAAATTTTACCAGCCTGGTAGCTGCTGGAGTTTTTTACTATTCAAAATTTTTACATGTCTGAACAGACCTATACAACAAGGGCATCGAATGCTTTTGCTTTTATCCGTCGTGCTATTAGCGGCGAAGAAATGGATTATACAACAGGAAGCCTGCGCAAAGCAGTATTTATGCTGGCAATTCCTATGATGATCGAAATGATCATGGAATCAGTGTTTGCACTGGTTGACCTTTATTTTGTCGGCCACCTGGAAGATAGTAGTCATGCCATCCAAACCGTAGGTTTAACGGAATCGGTGCTGACAATTATCTATTCACTGGCTATGGGCATGAGTATGGCTGCTACCGCAACGGTTGCCCGCCGGGTGGGAGAAAAGAATTTTAAGGAAGCAGGTCATGCAGCCATCCAGTCAATGCTGATATCACTGGCGGTCGCCATTGTGATCAGTATTTTCGGGTTTATCAATGCCACTAATATTTTGCGATGGATGGGTGCTTCGGAGGAGACTGCTGTAAAGGGTACCACTTTCGTCCGCATCATGATGGGCGGCAGTCTTGTGATCGTATTGCTTTTCCTGATCAATGGTATATTCCGCGGAGCAGGGAACGCGGCCATTGCCATGAAAAGCCTGATGGTTGCCAATATCTGCAATATCATTCTTTGTCCTTTGCTGATAAGAGGCTTTGGACCAATCCCTGCACTGGGATTGAATGGAGCAGCTATTGCAACAACTATTGGCCGCGGCATAGGCGTTTGTTACCAGCTTTATCATTTATTTGGAAAGAAGCACAGTTTGAAAATACAGGCCAGTTACTGGAAAACAGACTGGACCGTGATCCGCTCGCTGGTAAAAATTGCAACACCGGCTATTTTCCAGTTCCTGATCGCTTCCTGTAGCTGGATCTTTTTAGCCAACCTTGTAGCAACTACGGGTGGAGAAAATGCATCAGCAGGATATCAAACAGCACTGCGCTTAATGATGTTCTTTATTCTGCCGGCATGGGGTATGAGCAATGCAGCAGCAACACTGGTAGGGCAAAACCTGGGAGCAAAGCAGCTGGACCGTGCTGAAGCATCAGTAATGAAAACGATGAAGTACAATGTTATTTTTATGGCATTTGTTACGGTATTGTTCCTGGTGTTGGGAGAATGGTTTGTTTCATTCTTCACGCCGGATCCCGAAGTGAGGAAAGAAGCGGTGCTGGCCGTACGCATTATCAGTGCAGGATATATCTTTTATGGTATAGGTATGGTACTGATCAATACATTTAATGGTGCCGGAGATACATGGACGCCAACCTGGGTGAATGTATTCGGGTTTTGGTTATTCCAGATACCATTGGCTTATGTGCTGGCGAAGTATCTCAACTGGGGACCTACCGGAGTGTTTATTGCTGTGCCGGTGGCAGAAACGCTGATCACGATCGTATCGTTCATATTGTTTAAAAAGGGACGATGGAAAAGAGTGGTAGTATAAAAGAAGCTGAACAGGGCAAAGGATTTTAAGGAATTCGGAAGCGCAACGCAGGATGGCGTTGGATTATTATGATCATTTTCCATAATTCTTAAAATCCTTTGCTTCTGTTTTTATTACGTTATGCCCATATTGTATTTTTTCTTTTCTATATGCGTATATCTGCGTAGTTATTTGAAAAACAAAACTTTCTTTCTTGCATTGAGGGCCTGCCCATACTATTTTAGCATAAGTCCGCGTTAATAACCTGAAATCCGTATCGAATTGAAACACACACTGACAATTACCTTCTATTGTCTGTGCATGGCAACACTCTCCTTATCATGGAAGCCTGTTGCCAAAGCAGACAGGACCACTGGAAAAACCGCCCCTGCCACCATTGGCAAGCCTTCTTCTGCGGTAAATACCAAAGCACATTCCCTGTATCTCTCACTTGAGCTTAAAGAAATGGGTCTTTCTGAAGCTGCATTCAGCTATGCATATAAAGGATACGAGGTATTGCTGCAGAAAAAGCTGGTTGCAAAGGAAGGATACCTTACTATTTGTGACTTCAGTCAGTCATCAACCAAAAAGCGTTTATATGTTATCGATATGGTGAATCAAAGCGTGGTGATGAATACTTATGTAGCACATGGTAAAAATTCCGGTGGAGAGTTTGCCCGTTATTTTTCCAACCGTGCCGGTTCATTGCAAAGCAGTCTTGGTTTTTATGTAACCAAACAAACATATTATGGAGAGCATGGCTTATCTCTTCGTGTGGCAGGATTGGAGAGAGGGATCAATGATAAAGCGTACCGCCGTGCTATTGTAATCCATGGAGCTGATTATATCGGCAACCGGCAGAAGGGCAGAAGTTTTGGTTGCCCGGCTGTACCCAAAGAAGAAAGTTCCCGCATCATCAATACTATCAAGAACGGGCATTGCCTGTTCATTTATCATCCTTCAAAAAAATACCTGCAGGGATCAAAGATACTCAACGACTGATTGGACCCAGACAACAAGGATGGACAAACAACAGCCCGACGTAAAAGTTGGGCTTTTTTATTGTTAAGCGTTGGTGGTTGAGCGTTGTCCGTTGGTCGATAGCCGAATTTTTACGCAAGCCTGAAGCCAGTAGTTCCTTTTCCATTGTCACCCCGGCCCTGGTTCAGTAAGCATTCAGATTTAAAGAATATAAGAGCCGGGGTTTCTCCGCACTGCATTTGCTTCTGGTCAATGAAGCCTGGTCACTTTCTCTTCGCTTTTTTCTTTGCGTTCTTTTTTTGCTGTTCTATTTGTTTTAGTGCGGCTTCATCTGTTATTGTTTCAAAATGTGTGATCAGTTCTGATAATGGGATATTGAATCCTGAAGCGATGGAAACAAGTGTAGTGAATTGAGGATCTTTTTTTCCGGCCGACACATTTTGTACAATATAGTATTCGATATCAGCAGCAGTAGCCAGCTGATGCAGGCTATTGACAGCATTTTTAGCTGGAGCTTGTTTATTTTGCTCCAATAGCTTTTGGATGGCCAACCCCAGGCGATGCCGGATGATCAGTTTCTGATTATCGTTCATATGGCTCAAAGTCCAATGATTCAAAATCTTTTTTGGTATTCGTTCGGATACTATCAATAAAAATTCAGTAGTTTTAAATGATGGTTAGTGCAAGGGTTCATAGGGACCTAGAGGCTACTCTCAGCAACCAATGAATGTATTATTGTTTCATTAGTCATAATTCTATTAATGGAAAACAACTATAAAGATATTGGATCGATGATCGTTCAATCAATACAGGAAGATAAAGAATCAACGTTTAATAAATTATTCAATGAACACTTCAGTGCACTTTCTTTTTTTGCACGTTCGATCACCGGACAGGAGTTGTTTGCACAGGATATAGTGCAGGAATGTTTTATTAAGGTGTGGAAGCGGTATAAGCAACTGACTGATCCGGGTGGATTGAAATCTTATTTATATGCTGCGGTGAAAAACGATTGCATCAGTTATCTCAGGAAGCAATCAATTAGAAATAAGAAACGGGAGGTTTATCTGGAAAAAGCTGCAGCCAAACTGGCACCATCGATTGAGCAGGAAATGATATGTGCAGAAACTGCCTATGAGTTATATGCACATATTGGGCGATTACCGGAAAAAATGCGGGAGGTGGTGCAATTGTATTACCTGGAAGAAAAGAGTGCGGTTGAGATAGGAAGATTATTGCAAAAGAATTGTGATACAGTACAGCATCAGCGGCAGACCGCATTAAACCTGCTGCGCAATAAGAAAAAATTTCTTATTGCTGCTTAAGCGAACAGGCATTTCTAAGAGTTTGGTCTTATTGTCTTGTGTTAGTAATTAATGCAAATTTGTAAGACCACCATTTTACGCTCTCTGATTAACCGGACTTTTTTGTAGTTGTTTTAGGCGGGATCAATAGATCGTACAAAACAGATTGGTGGATATATTTCATCAATAAAAGTAAATCTATGCGCCTTCAAAACTCTCTTCTTCTTATTTCGCTTCTGGTAATAAGCCGTTCTTATGGGCAGGTGCCAGCTACAGTTCAGGCTTCCGAGAAAGTTATTGTTGATGATGGAAACACCCATGCAGAAATGGTGACGACTGCATGGGGTGCTTCTCATGGCCTTTTCTTTGGTTCAAAGATCAATTATAGCGGATCGGGAAATCTGTGGGAAAATTCAAATGCTGTTTATTCCCAGAATGCAGGGGCATATGGATTTGGCGCTTTTTCTTTTGGGCTCATTGGCAATGGAGGCACATTTGCATTTTATGATGGTGGAATTTCTACAGGAATTAATCAACCAGTCAACTGGCAGGCTGTAATGGCTTTTGAACGTGGCGGCCGGGTTGGTATAGGGACTATTTCTCCAGAAGCTAAACTGCATGTGAATGGAGATTTAATGGTGAATACATATTTGAGAGCCGGAACTATGCCTAATTCTACTAATGGCCAATTTAAGATACTTGGACAGCAAGGGGTTGGAGCAATAGAAGCGACCTCCAATAGAGTCGTCTATTTATATGCTGATGCTGGTTACTACGGCTCTTCTGCGTATGATTACAATACAAACACCCCACTTCCATTTTCCCTGAATTTTGACAACACGGATACTTATATCAACCGCAATGGCGGTCGCGTAGCTATTGGCAGCACAAATATTCCGTCGGGATATCAACTTGCTGTTGCGGGTAATGTAATTGCTCAAAAAATAAAAGTACAGCAACAACCCTGGCCGGACTTTGTATTTGAACCTGACTACTCATTGCCAACGCTGAAAGAAGTAGCATACTTTATTAAGATAAATAAGCACCTACCGGGTATTCCCTCTGCCAGGGAAATAGAAAAAGAGGGCCTTGACCTGGGAGATGGTCAGGCCAATCTTTTAAAAAAGATCGAAGAGCTGACCTTATACGCTATTGATCAAGATAAACGCCTCGAGGAATTCACGGTGAATGAAAAGAAGTTACAACAACAATTGGCCCTACAGCAGCAAAAGCTGGATCAACAACAACAAGAGGTAGAGGTCATTAAGAAGCAGATTCAGGAATTACTGAATAGCCAGAAGAAGAGCCTCTAACACCCTGTTAGAGCTTAAAAAATTACTATGTAACAGTAAGATAACTGTTGATATATCCTTTTAAGTGTTAAGCCTTATTGGTTCTTATTGCTAATTCCGTCAAATTCGTATGCGTAACCATCACCACTCTTCATGCCTTTCCTAAAGTCAATACTGCTTATTGGGATATTATGTGCATCTGTAGGAGCGTGGGCACAAAGCGATACACTATCACAACCGATTTCTGCTAAATACCTCGACCAGGTAAGTAGCAAAGCTGGTGAACTGGAACAAAAGCTGGACAGGCAATCAGCAAAGATTCTGTCGAAGTTTTTAAAAGCAGAGCAAAAGCTGCAACGCAAACTGGGGCGCAAAGATTCTGCTAAAGCTCAGCAGGTATTTGGCAGTGCGGGGCAACAGTATGCACAATTACAGGACAAGCTGGCCAGGGCCGATAAGCTTAGGCAGTATATTCCTTCCCTTGACACCCTCAGCAGCTCGCTTAAATTTTTACAGGCCAATCCCCAACTGATGGCCATCACCAGAGAGGGCCCTGCCAAACTGAAAGAAGCGATGGCCAAAGTGAACGGCCTGCAAACGCAATTCCAAAAAGCGGAAGAGATCAAAAAGTTCCTGCGGGAAAGAAAAGAATACCTGAAAGGCCAACTGAACAATCTGGGACTGGGCAAACAATTAAAGCAGCTGAACAAACAGGCTTATTACTACAGTGCGCAGGTAAACGAATACAAGCAACTGCTGAAAGACCATAAGAAAGCCGAACAAAAAGCGATCGAACTGCTGAGCCGGACCCAGCTGTTCAAAGATTTTATGCGCAACAACAGCCAGCTGGCTTCCCTGTTCCGCCTTCCGGGCAGTAGTGCCGGCAACGCCGGTGCAACCAGCCTGGCAGGTCTGCAAACCCGGGCACAGGTAAACAACCTGGTCCAGCAACAGCTTACGGCCGGCGGCCCGAATGCGCAGGCACAGTTCAGCCAGCACATGCAACAGGCGCAGGCGCAACTGAACCAGCTGAAAGACAAGCTCGGCAAACTGGGCAACAGCGGCGGTGAGGATATGGAGATGCCGGAAGGTTTTAAACCCAATGAACAGCGAACGAAAAGTTTTTTGCAACGCATAGAACTGGGTGCAAATATCCAGTCGCAGCAATCCAATGGTATTTTCCCGGTAACGAGTGATATCGGTTTATCGGCAGGCTATAGGCTGAATGACCAAAGTGTGCTGGGTATCGGGGCCAGCTATAAGATGGGTTGGGGGGAGAATATCCGGAACATCCGGATCACGCATCAGGGGATCGGCCTGCGGTCGTTCATCGAATGGAAGCTGAAGGGTTCATTCTGGTTGGCGGGAGGTTATGAGATGAACTACCGGAGCGGGTTCAGGCGGTTTGCGGAGTTGAGGGACAGGAGTGGTTGGCAGGAGAGTGGTTTGATTGGTGTGAGCAAGGTATTGGACCTTCGGTCAAAGATCCTGAAGAAGACGAAAGTGCAGTTGATGTGGGATATGTTGAGTTACCGGCAGGTGCCGAAGGCGAATGCAGTGGTGTTCAGGATCGGGTATAGTTTTTAAATACTTAAATAAGAGACATGTTTTTGCCAAAACGTATTTATGTATTGAGCCTTTCATTTCTTATTGGCTTGATTTCAAGTAATGTTATGGGGCAAACAGACATTGACAGGACAATTAATCTACCTAAGATCATGCCTGTGTCACCGGAAGCTGCCTCGCTTGGTAAGTTCGGCCAGATACCTGTCAGCTATTATCGTGGTGTGCCCAATATATCGGTCCCTTTATTTCAAGTGAAAGAGGGGCAGATAGATTTGCCTGTTCAGCTTAGTTATCACGCAGGAGGCATTAAAGTTGAGGAAATGGCTTCCACGGTAGGTCTTTCATGGGCCTTAAGTGCCGGTGGTGTTATTACCAGAACACAGAAAGGGCAAGATGATGAAACAGGCTATTTCAATAACTACAACCAGGTTAAACAATTTATTTTGGGAGGGCTTACTCAGTCGGAACAAAACTCTTTTAAAGTAAATGTATACAATCAATATGCGGACTCAGAACCGGATATTTTTTACTACAACTTTGGTGGTGTTTCGGGAAAGTTCTTTTGTGCAGATGATGGAAAATTGTACACCAGCCCAAGAACGGACCTTAAGATCACTTATAATAGCTCCAATTTTACTATTGTTGACGGTAAAGGCATTACGTACAAATTTTCAACCCGTGAATTGACTACTACCGAACCGTATATCGGTGGAGGAAATAATGATCAATTTCAATCGAACACATCCTGGTATCTTACCCAGATTGAAGATCCTCTCGGGAATCAAATTGATCTCACTTACAATAATGTATATACATACTTCCGTACAAAGGCCATCACTACATTCAGCCGTGCTTTAACCGGAGCCGAATTCGGTTGCCAGGATAGTTTTAGTGATTCTTATAACCTCGTGAGTGTGGAGCGCCCGACCATTAAAGAAATAAGTTTCTCAACCGGTAAAATCAGGTTTGATTATGAAGCTGTAAAACGGTTAGATGCACCAGACACTGCAATGAGGCAGATAACCCTGCTAAACTTAAATAACGATACTGTAAAATATTTCAGACTTTATACAGGGTACTATACAACGAACGAGGTTGGAGGATGTGAAGACGGTTATGGATACCGGCTACGCCTCGATAGCCTGAAAGAATTTGGTAAAAACGGCAAAAGCGCCAACCCATATAAGTTTACATACAATGCTGACGTTCTACCCTGCCGCCTTTCCAATGCCCAAGATCACTGGGGATATTATAACGCGAAGAATAATATTCAATTCGTTCGCTATCAGTATGGCGATAATGGTCCGTGGTATGGAGCTGACAAAGAGATTGATTCAGCAGCTGCAAAGACAGGCCTGTTAACCGTTATGACGTATCCAACTGGAGGTCGGACTGAATTTACTTACGAAGGAAACACGACCAGCTATTCTGTTCCTGCTGGTTTTGATCCTGGTCATCCAGTAACGATAGCAGGGTTGACGGGTAACAATAGTAATCATGGAGGGAATTATTTACTGACTTTTCAATCCACTTTTTCAGTCGCTTCCGGAGACCTCTCACCGTCCGGGTACGTATGGGCTACTGCCAGTTTGTCCAAATATATTGCAGACCCTAATGTTCTCAGCATTATCACCATTACAGTTACAGGCAGCAACGGATATAATAAAGTAATACAGGATGGAGATTCTTTACATCTTGATGCCGGTAATTATACAGTAACAGGAACGATTGAGACAGAATATGCCGGCAACCCATATTGTGAGTTTGCGCTTTATTTAAGCAAGATTCCCTACAATCCTCTTACTTACTACAATAAAGCTTACGGAGGGATCAGGATAGGGCAAATTAAAGATTATGACTTTGGCAATCACCTGGCTGATGTAAAAACGTATAAATATAATTCGTTCGATATAGCCGGAATACCTACTACAATTTCATCAGGGGAATATGCCGGGAACCCGGATAATCTTTATTACTCTTATACAAAAATGAATTGCCCGCCTCCTGGAAATCCGGGCAGTTGCTGCTCCTATAAGATATACAATTCAGTATCCAATTATCCATTACTTTATTCCAACGGAAGCCCGGTCGGTTATAAAAATGTTACAGTGTTTTTTGGCCCTGATGGATCAGGTGGGAAGCAGGAATATACCTATACATCTTATTCTGATTACCCCGATCAGGCAAGCTATAGTGCTCCATTCTTTTTTGCGAGTGAATATGATTGGAAAAAAGGGTTGCTGTTGAAATCAACAGATTATAAGTATGAAGGCACCAGCTATCTGCCAGTTAAGCGGGTTATTAATGAATATGATTTTCATTCATCTGATACTACAAAAAGAATATCACGCGGTGTCGTACTGGGTAAGTTATACGATAATAACATGGGTGATAGCTTATCTATTCTATACCAATTGCAAGTTGCCTCTTACGACGTACTGGCCGAGGCATTTAACCTATCTCGTGATACGGCCATTGCTTATGACGCTATTGCCGGAACACCCATCCTTCAGGTAGTTAATACATATAATTTTAGCTCTAAGAATTTTCAGTTAAAGCGGAAACAAAGCATTGACAGCAAGGGAGAGCAACTTGCACAAAACTTTAAATATTCACTTGATTATGGGGCAACAGCTGCTAATAACAACAGGGGTAGATCTCTCTGGAATTTGCAAAGCAAAAACATTATTTCTGCCCCGATAGAAAGCCTTGTCACAAAGATCAAAGGAGGTTCGGAATATGTTTTATATGGTAACATTAATAGTTACCGGAACGATTTGCCTCTGATCGATACTGTTTATTCGCTGGAAGAGAAAGGGACCACTTCACTCAGCAGTTATCAATACTCTTCGGTTGACGGAAGTAATAATTTTATATTCTTCAACACGTATAAACCCTATATCGTTCAGAATAGATATACATCAAAAGGAAAATTTTCTGAATTAAGAAAGAACGATGATCATAAGATGGTGTACTTATGGGATTATAATGGAGAATTGGCTGTCGCATCTGTAACAAGTGCAGATAGTGCATCGGTTGCTTATTCTTCCTTTGAAGCAGATGGGAAAGGCAACTGGTCCTATACAGGTGTTCCTGCTGATGACCCGACATCTCCTACGGGAACCAAATATTATAGCCTGGGTTCAGGCCCTGTTACAAAGTCCGGTCTTCTTACCGGTAACGATTATATTGTCACTTATTGGCGTAAAAACGGTTCAGGCACCCCTTCAGTAAATGGTGCTACAGGTACGGCTATTGTTACAAAAAATGGCTGGACTCTTTTTAAGCACCAGTTAGCAGGTATTACATCCATAACGATAAATGGTTCAGGATACATTGATGAATTGAGGCTTTATCCTGCTTCGGCAAATATGCTGACTAATACCTATAATCCATTGATAGGCGTAAGCAGTAGTTGCGATGCTGCAAACCGGATCAGTTATTATGAATATGATGCATTAGGCAGACTTAGCCTTATCAGGGATCAGGATAAGAATGTTCTGAAAAAGTTCTGTTACAATTTTCAAGGCCAGCAGGAGGACTGTTCAAACTGATTTTTAAGAGCAACTTATTATTATATGTCAAAGACCAGGAAGCTTTTTATTAAAAGTATAGTATTAGGGATACTGATAAATTATACCGGTATTGCCCTGGGCCAGCTATCCAATAAGCCATCTATTTCCGTTGTTCAGACCCCAGCACCCACAGGTCAGATAGCTACACGACCTGGTGATTATTCGGGTACGATCCCACTAAATTATGTACGTATCTGGGACGCTGCAGGTCCTTACCAGAACTCTACGGATCTTGTAAATGCAGGCTATCAGCATGCGAAACAAACCACGCAATACCTGGATGGTCTTGGCCGTCCACTACAAACAATAGTAAGACAGATAAGCCCTGGTGTGCATGACCTGGTAACACCAGTGGTATATGATGAGTTTGGCAGGGAAACATTTAAATATCTGCCGTATGTACAATCTTCAACCAATAACAATACAGGTACATTTAAAACGAATGCATTCGAGGAGCAGAATAGTTTTTATACGGGAAATAGTCAGTATGCCGGAGAGCAGGCCTTTTACAACCGGACTGAATTTGAAGCTTCTCCTCTTAATCGCCCATTGAAAGTATTTGCTGCAGGCAATAGCTGGGCAGGCTCCTACAATCCATCCAGCCCCAGCAGTGAAAAAGCAATTAAAACAGAGTACAGGATCAATACCCTGGATGATGCTGTGAAGATCTGGACCATCAGCAGCAATGCACTTAGCTACGATATAACGGAAGATGCATCAACGAATATACCTGCTGCCGAAACTAATCCATATCCGGCAGGGGAATTATACAAAACCGTGATACTGGATGAACAAGGCAATGCGACTGTTGAGTATAAGGATAAACAAGGCCAGCTAATTCTGAAAAAGGTACAATCGGGAACTGTTGCCAGTGATTATAGTGGTTATACAGGTTTCTTATGCACATACTATATATATGATGATCTCAATCAGCTGCGGTTTGTAATACCTCCCAAAGCTGTGACAGCAATTCAGCCTGGTTGGTCGTTTGCCTCGGATATTGTGAAAGAACTTTGTTTCCGCTATGAGTATGATGAGCGTGGTCGTATGATCGCCAAAAAAGTACCTGGCTCGGGCTGGGTATACATGGTGTATGATGTACGGGACCGGTTGGTATTTACGCAAGATGCTAATATGCGTCCCAATAACCAGTGGCTGGCCACTTTATATGATGGATTGAACCGGCAGGTACTGACCGGAATGATGGTATATTCCGGGGGAAGCCCTGCTGCACTGCAAACATCTGTGAATACGCAAACGCAGACACCCTCCAGCCCCAATACTTCTACTCCTGTCAACCTTTATCTCAATGCATCGGGAACTACAGGTGTATATCAGGCGCTGCAATCTATTACACTGCAACCGGATTTTGAAACAACAACCGGTGGAGAATTCACTGCTGAGATCATTTCCGGTACCAGTGGCGCTGATGGTGAAACAACTGTAATAGATGGAATAGCGGTGAACAAAAACCCTATACCAACTGGCGCCAGCTTTGTTGCGCTTACTAAAACGTATTATGACGATTACGAGTGGACTTCTAACACCTATACGACGGCACATAATAGTGATCTTGACGATTTTGGTAACCTGCATGCAGAAACACTTCCTTCTCAAGCGTCCTCACAAGTAAAAGGTCTTACTACCGGCATTCAGGTCCGGGTAATCGAAAATCCGGCTACATTATCAACAGGTCCCTGGCTCAGCACTGTCAATTTTTACGACGACAAAGCAAGATTGGTGCAGACACAGTCAGACATTTATGAAGGAGGCAAGGATATTATTACCAGCCGCTACGACTTTAGCGGTAAGGTGCTCACCATTTACCAGGTACGCAATTTGCCAGGAGCAGAAGAGTTGCGTATAAAGACCAACATGAAGTATGATTATGCTGGCCGTTTACTAGAGACCTGGAAAACCATAAATGATGAATCATCAACCTCTACCCTTATTGCCAAAAACGAATACGATGAACTTGGACAATTAATCACCAAAAAACTGGGCCGCAAGCGGGATAATACAGGTGTATACACTAACGATCCAATTGAAACGCTTGATCATGTCTATAATATCCGCGGCTGGCTGAAAGGCATCAATAAGACCTATACCAATTCAGCCACGCAGTTTGACAACACCCGTTGGTTTGGTATGGAGTTGAACTATGACTGGGGCTTTGCCAGCAACCAGTACAATGGCAATATTGCAGGAGTGAAGTGGCGCAGCCGCGGCGATGACCAGAAGCGTGCATTTGGGTTTAGCTATGACCAGGTAAATCGTTTTATGGAAGCGGATTTCAGCCAGTATAATGGCTCTGCTTATGCAGACGATAATACTGTAAAGTTTGACGTGCGCATGGGCGATGGCACAGCCGGTTCTGCTTATGATGAAAATGGTAATATCAAGCGCATGCAGCAATGGGGTTTGAAAATAGGCAGCAGCGAAATGATTGATGATCTGGCGTACACTTATTTTTCCAATTCCAATAAATTGAGCGGCGTAAGTGAAACCAATGCGGTTGATCATAAGTTAGGCGATTTCACCGATCTGAATACAAGTGGCGATGATTATGGTTATGATAAGAACGGTAACCTGGTAACTGATCTCAACAAGCGTATCAAAGGCGGTGGAGCTACAGGTTTGGATGTAACCAGTGGTGGAGCTATTCAGTATAACCATCTGAACCTGCCCTGGCAGATAGCCGTAAAAAAAGATGATAATACCACAGATAAGGGGACGATAAGCTATATCTATGACGCTGCTGGAAACAAACTGCAAAAAAAGACGATTGAAAATAATGTAGATGTACAATATAATGGCAGTCCGGTAAATACCAATATTACAACGACTACTTATTACCTCGGGGGTGCCGTATATGAGAGTAAGGTTTATGATGATGCGACAGTGAATGCTGCAATGGGATATGCCCGTAAGTTGCAGTTCATGGGCCATGAGGAGGGGCGTGTACGGCCTTTGTATGATAATAGCAACGATCTGACAGAGATCACGGGGTTTGTATATGATTTCATGGTGAAAGACCATTTAGGAAATGTGCGGATAGTCCTGACAGATCAGTGGAAAGAGGATGCTTACCCAGCCGCTACCATGGAAACAGCCCAGGCAGCCACAGAAAATACTTTTTACAGCAACCTGGACGCTACCCGCTCTGACAAGCCTTCAGGATATCCAAGTGACCCGACTACTGATCCTAACGATAAAGCAGCGAAACTGCGGGGTGATGGCAATAAGATCGGCCCGGCGATCCTGCTGAAAGTAATGGCAGGAGACAAGATCAATCTGAAGGTGAACAGCTGGTGGAGCAGTGGCAGCAGCCCGGTCAACAGCCCGAACCCGCTGGCAGAAGTAGCATCAGCCCTGGCCGGCAGTATTGGTGACCTGGCTGGCGGTAAATATACCAGTACTCAATTAGCCAGCAGCGGGCTTCCACTGAGTGCAGCGGATGCATTCATGAATAATCAGGGCTATACAAGCGGCAAGCCTAAAGCTTATATCAACTGCCTATTGCTGGATGAGCAGTTCAAAGCGGTGATCACCAATGATGGAAAGAATAGCTGGACGGAGCAAGTGGCAGGAAGTGGGGCATGGGGAGATCATCATATAACGGATTGGGAGTTGACGAAGAGTGGATATTTGTACATTTACACGAGCAATGTGACGGAGAATATAGATGTGTTCTTTGATAATTTGCAGGTGACGCACATCAGGGGATCTCTTTTAGAGGAAACGCATTATTATCCGTTCGGGTTGACGATGGCGGGGATCAGTTCTAAGGCGTTGGAGTTTGGGAATCCTAAGAATAAGAAGAAGTTTAACGATGGAACCGAATTAAATACATCTTTGGATGTTAATCTTTACGAAACTGATTTTAGGCTGTTTGACTCACAGATTGGCAGGTTTGTTCAGATAGATGCATTAGCTGAAGAATTTGAAGACTGGACACCATATAATTATGCCAACAATAATCCCATTCTTTTAAATGACCCTACAGGTCTTCTTTCGGATAGTTTGAATCCAGTGGTAGGACAAAATGCAATTGTGACTTCTGATCCGAAACCCAAAGCAACGGTGATTATTAATGGGCCGGGAATGACGGTTCGCAAAAATTACAATGTTAATCCGTGGAGTGAAGACCCTTATAAAAGGCAAGCATATGTGAATTATCGGGCGTGGGATCATTCATTTAATAAGATCGGAACCACAACTGAAATGTTGAAAGAATGGGGAGAGTTTGCTTCATGGGTTGTTCCCATATCCAAGTTAGGCACGGCTGCTAAGTGGCTTTTTACTTTAAGAAAGGTAAAACAAGTGATTGGCATAATCAGGTTAACTCATGCGGGGCGTTTTGGAATTAAATCATACAAAGCATTAAGAGCTCTTAATGATGTTGCAAAGACCCAAGTACATCATTTGATCGAAAAACGATTTGCTGGTTTGCTAGGGCAAAACGCTGATAATATGCTTTCGATAGTTGTAACAGAAACCGAGCATCAGGTGTTTACAAATGCATGGAGAGCTGAAATTGGATATAATGGTTCAAAGGCTGCTGTGACAACGGCAACAGCCACTGCTCAACAAGTAGAAGATGCTGCAAGGAAAATATATAAAGAATACCCAGATATTTTAAAAGCATTGGGATTATAAAGAAAACACACAAGTATAATGAAAAACATACATAAGATTTTTTCTGATTGGAATATTACTCAGATTATTATTCTTGAAAAGTTTGGAGTTAAAGTTGAAGAGGGATATGACAGTTTTATTTTAGAAGAGGGTGAAGTATACAACAGCTTAAAGCCATATCTCGATAAATGGCATGTAAGGAATGATACCATCTCTCAATTTTCTGATCAAGACTTAAATAATGCAGACCGATTAGTATTAAGAGATGTATGGGCAAATAGTTATCCAATGCCTGATGGGGATGGAGGGTATAAGAAACTAACCTATGAGGATACTGATTATTGTACTGAATGTGGGGTTGGGCTGCTTCAGAAAGAGCCTTTTAGGTTAAAGAAGGAGCCTAATTGGGGGAACAAAAAAATATTTTCTTTGAATTGGATATATGATGAGCTATTTGTTGAAAGGAGCTTTTATGAAACTTTGCTAAAAGGGTATGAGATTGAAGCGAAACCTGTTCTTCTATATAAAAAGGATACAATTATTGACAGTGTATTGCAATTAGTTATCCCAATAACATCAGCCTCACTCCAACTTGACAGTTATGCTTTTGAGGTATGTAAATCATGCGGGAGGAAAAGATATGCACTAATTAATCATGGATTTTTCCCTCCATTTGAAGAACATTCAGATGAAAGTCGTCATCTCTTTAAAAGCAACGAATACTTCGGGACTGGAGCAAATGCGAGGCGTTATATATTTATATCGTCTGAGTTAAGGAAACAACTGGAGAAATTTAAAGTTAAGGCGAATTATATTCCTTGCTCGTAGTGTATGATTAAGTTCGTTAAAGAATATAAAGAAAATTAGGCAGTATTCTTATGGGAAATGAATGCATATGGAACTATTGTGTTTCGTGTCATAGAGATACCAAACAGGTAATGTTTCAAATTATCTGTTTTTGCTCGGAACAAAGCAACATGTTGAATTAAAGGGCCCTTGAGGCTCTTTTCGTTTACTTGTTCTCCTGATTTTTATCTGTCAAATATTTTTAACCGTGCCAATAAGGCGATTTTTCACCCTAATGTCTCAAATTATCTGGTGTTATGAGTTGCGAATTTTGTGAAGCGAAATGCCGGCAGACGGATGTCAGAGAAATAGCAAGCAGCTACGGGGAAAAGTATTACTGAAAATTCATTTGATAAATAAACGAATTAAATATGTATGACTATCTTTTCTGGTTTTTTTATAAATTTTTTGAATGGCGTAAAGGGTTTAAATCGCCATTGATAGCATCTGCAATGGTTGGATTAGTAATTTTGATACATATTGGTTTAATTCATTCAATTGTCAGGTACTTCACAGGATTTACAATTGGGGTTTTTAGTAATAGTTATGGATACAATAGATTAATCTTGTTGCCGGTGGTGATTCTTTGGTTTTATTTTTTATATCATTTCTTTTATAGGAAAAGAGCTGATAAAATTTTAGAGAGTCGAAAAGAAAATAAATTTTCTGAACCTAAGAATATAATCTTCGTAATTTTATTGATAGTAGTGCCCTTAATAATTGCGATTAGACTAACAAATATTGCAATATCAAATCAAAATTAAGTAAAGCCTTGTAATACCCGGTTTGACAAATAACGCTCTAAAAAAACACTGCCACTCTTCGGAGCTACCGTGTGGACACATTTCTAAAGAGCAGCCATTCCTTGCGAATGGTTTTTTTATGCCCAAAATTTTATACTATGATATTAGAAACAACAAACTCTCACTGCTTTACTTACAAAACAGATGAACTCCTGATAGAACTGTTAGGAGGTATTAGGATTGACACACTGGACAGGATGCGGGTAACAATCAAAGTAACTGTGATCAATAAAAAACAGGCTGAATACCTGAATAATCCAAAACTGGCAGGATTATCCATCAGGCATAATCTTGATCTGTACTGTAAGTGCCCCTATATAACAGACAGTTTAAAGTTAGAGCGAAAAGCTTAAATTTAAACTGAGATATGAAAAAG
>MKTW01000008.1 GCA_001898405.1 Sphingobacteriales bacterium 44-61 | reverse complement strand
TGATTAACAAGAAGTTACGACAAAATAAAAACGGGACAAAAGTAGATTTTTCTACTTTGTCCCGTCAAGTCGGGAAGACAGGATGAGAATTCCCCATTTATAGATTGATAATCAGATAATTGTAAACCTAAATTAGCAATACTCACGGATTTACTCACTGCTGCAAACTGGTGTAAGAACTCATGTCAAATCTAATCAAATTCTGGCATACTTAACTGCAAAAGAATATACTTCTGCCAATGGCAACCTAAAAAGTAGTGGTTACCTGATTTTAACCATTTGATCTTACAAAAAATAATTGTAATATTAGTGATAATTTTTCTTCATGGAACTACATAAAAAACTTAATCCTATACTTCATTTCCGGTCAATACAGAAAATCCAAAAGCCTGATAGGAAAGACGGAGATGCCCTTACTTTGGCGAATAAAGATGAGGACTTCAAACTGCGCCACAAATTCCAAACGTTAATTACAGAAACTCGCGAAGCTGTCGATACCTCTGAACATTCATAAATATGGAAACCAAAAATCCAATTTTAAATTTTAGGCGAACATCCGATTCCGATGTATATACTTTGAAAAACGAAGATCCCAACAATGCTCTACCATCGAAAAACAATTCTACAAAAACAAACGCTCAAGTAGTAATCAATACGCCGACCTTAATAACAAGAACAAGGGAGGCTGCTGATGCTTCAGAGCATTCTTCTTAGTTATGAAACAAACCAACCCAATTCTTTATTTTAGAGAACAAAGTGAGCTAAAAAGTTCTCTTAATGATGAGCACACTGAAATGAAAAAAAATGAAGTGGCTTCAAATAATGATTCTTCTTTTTATAAGAAAATTTCTCATACACTGATCACCAAGACAAGAGAGGCCGTAGATTCATCCGAGCACAGCGACTGTTAATTCAAACTGGTAATTCCTATCTAAATGATGCCTCATACGCTTATTATTTCTAACCAGGATGATGTAAGTATAGAATACCTAATCTCAAAAATAGAACAACGAGGAATATCTCATTTGCGGGTCAATTCAGAAGACATAGGTTCACTTGAATTTAGTGTTAATCCTGTGGGAGAAATCCTATGCACAAACCAGGGCTCAATTTTTGATTTAAGATTTACAAAATCTGTAATTTTTCGTCGAATACCAGTGAAATATAATACTGGTACGGACGGCGAAAATCACAAGTACTTAAACCATGAAAGAAAACATTTCTTTGAAGGGCTTTACCTGACACTACAGCACGCCAAATGGATCAATCCAATGTTCGCCACTCAGATAGCAGAACGAAAGATTTTTCAACTTCAAACAGCTCACCAACTTGGGCTGCTTACTCCAAAAACTATTATCACCAATAAACTATCCATTGCTCTTGATTTCTTGACAAAGTATAAGGAATCTATTATAAAACCTATTTCAAACGGCCTACAGGTAATCGACGAAAAAGTCTTTTCTATATACACTACAAAAGTCGATTATACTCTATTCTCAAATTTGAATTTGTCTCCCATATTTGATACCCCTGCTTTTCTTCAGGAACGCGTATCTAATGCAGCAGATATAAGAGTGACTATTATAGGAGAAGTGGGATATGCTGTAAAGATTTTAAAGGAAGGGGACGAAACAGACTGGAGAAAGCCAGAAATTGTAAAAAAGTATGAACTGACGACACTGCCCGAAAATTTAATGAAGCGACTATTCAATCTCAATAAGCACTTAGGGCTTGTGTATTCTGCTATTGACTTAATCCTAACTCCATCCGGAGATTATGTTTTTCTGGAAGTAAATCCCGTCGGCGAATGGGTTTGGCTTGAACTCGAACTTGGCATTTGTATTTCAGAACAAATTTTAAAAGAACTTCTATGAGTAAGCAGCAAGATTATATGCCCCCAATTGTAGAATCCGCATTAAAGTTTGGGAAGAAGAAGTTCTTAATTAGCGCCTGGGAAATACTACTTCATGGAGTTTTACCTCATGCAAGGGCAAAGGGACCTTCTAAAACCTTTAATAGTGATAATTTAAAGGATGAGGATGACTTTCTTTTTTTGACTGCGAATGATTTTTACAAGGAGACAAGTGAACGAATTGAATTTTTAGAGGAAAAAGGGTTCAAATTGATGACGTACATATCTGCCGTCTCCGCACTTCCGATTTACTTACTGAGTACTGATCCTGGAGGATTATATAAGTGGTCAATTATTATTTCGCTTATTCCACTGACATTAGCCCTTCTAATTTCTCTAAGGTGTATTGGCGTGAAGTCACAAAAGGCCCTTTATATAGATTCGCTATTTGAATTCAAGGAAACCGAAGATAGCACGCCCAAAAATAAGAGCAAAAAAGATATTACTGCGGCACTAATCAATTGTGGCGTTTTCAACCAAAATGTTGCAGACAGTACAGCTGACTTAATTAAAGCCACACGTCTCATGCTTTCTCTTGGCATTATTTTGACCTTACTATCCTGTTGTCTTTACTTAGCCACAGGTGATAATAAGAAAAAAGAAAGCCAAAACAGTGTGCTTATAAGTTTTCCAGACAGCACTTTTGTTCCTTCTGTAAAAAGCCATCTGAAAACAATTGATTCTATTCTATTGAATGGTCATTTACCTACCAATGAACCAAACACCAAACAATCACCTGACAGTTCCATTCACAGTCCGATCCCTCATCCATAACTTCCCAAAAGAACAAATAAAAAAGGGGGGATTTAAGCAACGCCATACAATTCTGTTATGGCTCTTTTGCATGAACCAAAAAGAAGGCGTTGGACGCAATGCGAAAATCTGCCCCCTCATTAATTAATATGTCCAGAACGGTCTACTTTTCTACTCAAAATCCCTCTTCAACCAGCTTCCGCACATCTTCCCGATTGTAATAAAGTGTACCACCCACTTTCTTTACACGGATCTTTCTGGAAATTCGATGGGCTTTCAGGGTATTGGTACTGCAGCCAAGAATTTTCCTGACCTGACGGGTTTTTAATCCCTCCAATGGCTGATCTTTATCAGTCTTTAATAGTTCAAGGATAATCGCCTTAACACCCTCTATTATCTGTTTCCGTAAATTTTCAAGGTCCTCACGTGTCGCTAACTCTACAGCCATCTTGAAAGTATTTGCTATTAATAAAAATCTACTCCTGTTTAAACCGGACAGGACAAGGTTCAAGCAATTCCAGTTGGTTATTTTCTTTGACTTTAGAAAACTCCATCAGCGCCTCCGCAATGGATCTGGCCTGCGCGATGATCGGAGCCTTGTTTTCTTTCAAAAAGGCTTCATTTAAGTCGTCAGCCACTTTCATCAGGATAAGTTTATCGTCCTGTTCAATGATGTAATAGTTCATAGTATTATTTTAAGCGTTATTAAACTGCCCAAAAAGGGATTGAAGGATGGCAGGTAGTCTATATACCCTCCGGCAACCAGGTCGTTCATACACTTATGGTAAGACCGGTTGGATATTTTGGAGATGCGTACCAGTTCCCTTCTGTATGCAGATATGGGGTTTTGTTCGCCCTGTTGCCGGAAT
The DNA here is from genome assembly GCA_001898405.1 of Sphingobacteriales bacterium 44-61. Lineage (GTDB taxonomy): Bacteria > Bacteroidota > Bacteroidia > Chitinophagales > Chitinophagaceae > Terrimonas_A. Next base: position 115,246 of record MKTW01000008.1, on the reverse strand, counting down.
TGCAATAGAATTGCCGCATATAGACTGATATGAGCTGGCCCCAATAGTGGATCGTCCGCTGTTTGCTGCATAAACCGCACAAAAAAATCAATCGTCACTGTTCATTCGTTTATTGTAAGCAATAAATACTTGATAAGGGGAGCTCACCATTAGGCTCCCCTCTTAAAAAGTTTTGTTACCCGTTGTCCAAAGTTTTGCTTCAGTTTTGAACCGTCCTGCGCATTAGCTTGTTTGTTCTTTTGTTCAAAACGAACTTTCTGTTCCTTGGCAAAATCCTTTGTTATCCACTCTTTCTGCGCCTGGGTCTCCAACGGAATCCGCTTCCCGTCTTCCCCATAAAGATTCAGAGAGCCATTGGTGATACTGGGTGAGATATACACCGTTTCCTGCTTTTTGTCTTTTCCGACGAATGTCACTTTTTGCAGATTCCCTCTTTCCAGTGACTCCATTAAGCGCTTCTTAAAATCTGGATTAAGGAGATCCTTTATGGGATAAAGGCGAACCACATCGTCCAGTTTGAATCCGTAATTCTCATTGTACATTTTCATCTTATGATTGCCATTCGGTAACTTATCTCGTAAGTCCAGCTGTACCCAGGCCTTGAATTCTTCCCCCTTAGAGTTCGTTAATTCCTTGTACACTGGCCGGCCTGATAAAAGGTTGTAAGATTCTTTGAGCGTGTACCTGGTCTGAGGCTTGTTCTCCTGTTTGTTGTCCTGCCTGTTTTCAGACTCGTCACCAGCATTCTTAACACCTTTTTTGCCAGACAGGTAAAAAGTTTGCTTTACTGTTTGGTCTTTACCGGCCTTCTGTAGTTCCGCATCAAACTTGTTTAAAAAGTAATTATCCGTAGTGGACGACTTTTTCCAGTACTGTTCAATATTCACCGCATCCTTTACAGTTTCCTTTTTCCCTTCTTTATTCACCAACTCCCTTTCATACTCTTTCCTGAAAGGATGCCGGATCTGCGCATCCCCACGCAGCATTGCCTCCTTGAGTTCAGGGGTAAAACTTTCAAGCATTCCCACACGCTTCACTTGCCCTTCAGCATGATCTAATGTCTTTTCATTCATAGGTAATAATTGTAAATGTTTTTTTAAAAAAGGTGGAATGGGGTTATCAATCCCATAGGTGGAAGAAAGGAAAAGACGGACTGCCTTTATTTCCTGTCCCCAGTATTCCGTTAACCGGTGGAGATCATCTTGCAGCTCTCTATATTTTGCATGCCGCTCTATTAAGGAGTTTCCCTCCTTACTGTTTAACCGGTCCTGCAGGGAAGAGACCAGCGTTATAACCGGATTCTGGTCTCCCCTGGCCATCTGCTGAAGTTCCAATGATGCAGCTCGGAACAACCGGGGACTTGCAGGAATATCGTTGGGAGCATGCCTATGCCATAGTTGGATGGCCTGCATAGCTCCGCCATTGCTGTGAGCCAATAATCTCATGTCAGCATTGATGGCATTAATCTGCTTATTGCCACGCATCCTTACCTCTGCATCGTCGGAATAGTCCGAATACCAATCGGCATTCTGCATACGGGTAACCAGACTTGCCGCCAGATCCTTTTGGGTAATACCCATTAAGTTACCTTCATGATCCAGGTAAATTGATTGTGGAGCATCCATCGTCTGAAAATTGAATTATTCCTTATGAAAGGATAAAGAAGGAATGCCAGTTCTTGGCATTCCTATTCGGGTAGCAGCCTGGCTTTGAGAATAGTCCTGGGAGGTAGCACCAAATCAAGGTTTCTCCCTCCACCTTTCTCCGCCATTCGGATAACTAATTGCTGATCGGACGGTATGGTGAATGCCGGAAACCCCATAATTAATTGATTACTTTCTCCACCAAGAACATCGGACCGATCTGCCATAAAAATGGGCGTGATCTCCCTTTCCTGTACAGCCGTCCTTTTAGATCGCTTTTTGTCCCGGATAAAGAACCGGATATTTTCAGGGGCATAGTCTATAAGGGAATTGTTTCCTATTCTCATGGCGAACCACATGGTCTTCTTGCAGATATACAACCCTTTTAACGAAAGACGAATGCCCTGCTTACCCACAGATCGGTGCAGGAAGTTGGCTTCTGCAGCCACCTTCTTTCCTATCTGATCAAGTGCAGCTTCATCAAGTAATACCTGCTGCAAGACTGCCCTGTCTGATTTAGCTTCCTCATCTGCAAAGGAGAGGTTAAGAACAACCGGGTCTTCAACATAATCCAGCATAAAAGAAAAGAAACGTCCATCCGCAGTAATAACCGACAGATTGGTGGGACTGAAATTCTGCCTGGCAGCTTTAACCTGCAAAATATTCTCCGCTCCTTTGGCTATTTGTGCCAGCACTTCCCCACTTCCCAGATCAACACTTTTTATGGCAAATCCAAAAAGAAGGTTAGTGGTCTTTGAATGACTGATCCGCAGGTCCTGTGATTTCAAAACCTTGAACCTGGACGGGAATTCGGCTGCCTGGGAAAAACCCGCATGCACAGTCAGTACTAATAAAGCCAGCATCACTAATCTTACACACACTTTTTTCATACTTCATTTGCTTTTTAAGAATGATTACCTATTTGTCAAGATTTTTGTCTTTAAGAAAAACTGAATACCCGTCCTTGACAGTTACCCGGATCAACTTTGCTTTTTTCCCGATCAGCGATTTTGCTGCCTGTATTCCCGCGTTAGCCGCCTGTGCGCCAAGGGAAGGGTCAAGTGTTGTCAGGCTCATGGATTGTAGGGCCTGATCTCCTGACTGCTTGGTAACATCCCTGCTGATTGAACCAGGGATATATATCCCTTCCAGTCCATCGAGGTCATACACCGATAGTTCGACTGGTAAAATGCTATTGCCATAAAGAATCGAGGAAATGGTTATATAAAGACGTTCACCATTCAAAGCAGCCATCCCATGTATAAAATGGTCCTTCGGAATCCATATACCCGCGATGACAATGTCTGATGTAAACTGCAACTGGACGATGGAGCCGGTAACAAGGCTTTGGGTCTTAGGAATGATGGCTCCGATGGCATTTCCCTGGGCGAAGGATGCCGGCTTATCCTGGAATGAATGAAAGCCAATACCGGAAGCTGCCGGAACAGCTGGTAAAGTGTCCTGTTTATAGACACTACTTTTTTTCAAGTGATCCAATCGCGTAATAGGGGCGCGATCAACTACCGGCTGCACAGCAAATACCTGTCTCTTATTTTCCTGGGATTGAACACTGACTCTCTCTTTCACTCGATCGGGGTACTGAATATCAAGAATCTTATCCAACACACCGCTGATCTGTTGCATTTCTTTATCTTCACCACCATCATCAGACTGCATCATTTGCATCATGTTTTCCAGCCGGTCAATGTCCTGGCTGCTAACACTTGCAGAAGGAGGCGATTGTTTGGAGGGGGCCATTATTGAAGATTCCTTTTCTTGTTGAGCCTTTAACTCTTCGTTGAGCTTAGCCAGCTTCTTGTACACCTTCTCTTCGTTGGGATCACCATGCGGAGCCAATGGACCTGGATAGGGGTCATAAGTAAATTTGCTGCTGGTTTCTCCTATTTCCGCAACGGAGGTTGCAGGTAACGGGCTATTGTTGGCCATTTCCGGAACCTTATAGTAGGGATCACTTTTTTGTAGTTTTCTGTATTCGGCAGAATCCTTGTCGGCCTGTTCGTAGAATTTAAGTTTATTCCAATTACTGTCCTTTGAAGTGACAGCACTGGGCAGATCCATCTTGAATCCCGTCGGTTGCTTTGTGACCTGCTTTTTTTCTTCCTGGCCGATTGCGCCCACTGACCATAACAGGAAAGTGACAAAGGGCAATACCAACGCCGGAAATACCATGAGAAAATTTCGCTGCTTGATTTGCTGTGGCGAAAGCTGTTTAGATTGATTTTTAATGTCCATTTTAATCCATTTTACATTAACTGATGCCCACTTTCCCTTCCCCGGATAAATGGTTTTTATTAGCAGCAACCTGCTCGGAATAGTTGCGTTTCCCTAACTGTTTATGATTATTCTGGCCCTTCAATGAGAGATTCAATCATCCTGGCACTATCATGCAGGCCGGGACGCGCCCGCATAATGCTATCGTATAACAGTTTCCCATTTGGAGAGCTTTGCAGACTATCCATATAATGATTGAATCGCCGTATACTGCTGACCTGTTGCTGGCTTTTCGGTAGAAAAGAGGCAGCAGGAAGACTATCGCGGATAATCACATGGGCAGGTATAGAAACGTTATCAATTGTTTGCCGTCCCCCTATTTTTCCAGTAAAAGCATTGAGGGCAATATTCAGGTATACGGCTCCCGCCAGTACACAAATCGCTATTAAGGCCACTTTCAGCGTGCGGGTAGAATACCGGCTTGTCCATTTCGTCAACCGATCCGCCAATCGACGCTGAACCCTGCCGAAAGCGTTTGCCCATCTTAGCCATACCCCTCCCATAAAGGAAGGTTGGTCACTTCTTCTTTTAAATAAACCAAACATAATTTACCTGTATTGAGTTTTAATATCCTTGTTCTCCAAGGTAGCCCAGCGCTCGATCAAAAATCCGTGCGGGATATTGTCCGTCCGATTGACATTACGTAAGTAGCCTTCAGTTACCAAACTGCGGAAAACCGTACTGGAAGTACGAGTGATCTCTTGAGTAGCATAACAACGAAAATAATAGGGGTACTGATCCATACTTATTGATACACTATCAATGGAAATGGACTGGCTGATATTGCCGCTGATGATATTAGCATAATAACCGTTTTCCTTTAAATTAGCATACTGCTGTTTGGCAGAACCATCAGCCATATACAGGGCTTTGGTGATATTCGACTGAATAAACTTTTCATCAGGATCAAGCGTAAAGAAATACACGTGGAAAGTTTTTACATGGTCTTTTGCCTCCACCGGAATGTTTTCCTTTCGGTCGGCTGCAAATGCTTCCAATGCCTTTCCATTGGCCAATACATAGATCCTGGATTGATTATGCTCCATCAGCTTAGAACTTCTTAATTGAACAAACCCGCAAAACAAAAAAGAAGCAATCACCGTTATGATGGATAACATTCGCGAATACCGGAAAGCCGTGTCAATGTTTTTAGTCTTTGTAAACATATCCTTTCACTTTTTCTTTTCCTCTATCCTTTACCAGATAGTTTGTCATGTAAATAATTGCTGAACCGACCATAGGCCTTGCCGGCAGAGGCCGCCATGCCCTGTCCTGAACTGCCAGAATTATACCCTGCCATGAAATCATTGGGAGCATCGGCAAGATTGTTTAACAACCCATTACCAGCCCTGATGCCAGCCGTTCCTGCGGCAACGGCGGCTCCGGCCATTCCACCCGCTATACCGCCAGCCATTCCACCCGCCTGCCGGGTCATCTTTCCGGTAAGTGCATCCCCACCGCCAACCTTGACAATATGATCTGCAATGCTCGGCACGGTAGTATACCCGAATATGCCGATCAGCAGGAAAATGAAATACCCCATGTCCGTCCGGCTAAAAAAGGTGTCACCGGTTTGCTGGATCTGGCTTAGGTCCAGTTTCAGCATATTTTCCTGGATTTTTCCGATGACTGCCCCGAATATGTTACACACAGGCAGCCACAAGAACACGTTAAGGTAACGGGCCATCCAATACTTCAGGGTGAACTGGAAGCCGTCAAAGGTGGCGATGGCCACCACCAGCGGCCCCAGTATCGCCAGGATGATCAGATTAAAGGTCCGCATGGTATTGATGCAAAGAGAAACCGCGGCAAAAAGCAGTTGCAATACCTCTGCAATGACCTCCTTAATGGCATTGCGTAGATTATATCCTGCCTTGGCAAAGGCAAATCGAATGTCATTACCAACCGACTCCAACCACCCTTCATCAGCCGGATCTTCATTGGGGTGGGTATACTTATACCATTTTTCCCTGTTACCATCTCCTGTGGGGCCAACATACATCTTCCAGGGGTCAGTCTCTTTGATTGCCTCCTCCTTTTGTTTCAACAGTGCCGCTACTGCCACATCTGTCTGCTCCACCATTTGCGCCGTTCCGGTTACCGTCGGCTTCATTACGCCATTGATCATGGCAATGAATTGCGGAAAGATCATAATAATAAAACCAAGCGTGAATGGCCGGAAAAGCGGATAGAAGTCTATCGGCTCCGCTCTGGCCAAATGTCCCCATACCCGATAGGCGATATACCACAACGCCGCAAACCCTGCAATGGCCCGCCCCACGCCGATCAGTTGTCCACACATGGGAATCATTTCATCATACAACTGTTCCAATACACTATGCAGGCTCTTTACACTATCTGCCCAACTGCCGCCTTCCTGTGCTTGCGACAGGAAAGGCAACAACAGTCCCACCACCCCCAACAGGGTGATCCGCACACCACACTTTGCCATACTGCTGCTTTAATGATTTGAATTGATTTTTACTCTTCCTAACCCTAAACGATCGCTGTTTATCCCTTTCAGAATATGTTTTATTTTAATCCATGAATTCGTTGCAAATGATTCACCTCGCTGTTCTCTTTCGCCCGCTGCAAGGAGAGAATAGTATTGGAATTATTAAAGGATCGCAGAAATAATAACTTGTCCTGCATGTCCGTATAGATCTTATCAATCGCTTCCAGCCTTTCATCGTCACTCATGCGCAGCTTACTGGCAGTGATCACCGTTAACAGGTCATCCAGGTTCTTTAGCGACAGATCAAATAGGTTCCCATACACCCGGCCCAGGTAACTTATTTCAGCTTCATTGAACCACCCTGATTGCTTGAACCGGTTGAAAGCTTGTTTATACTCATTCACCAGCCGGACCTGGCAATCGACAATGCCTGCGACTTTCCTGTAATTCCTCACCGTAGGGCTGACTTCCATTAAACCATCCAGAAATACCTTATGCAGCTGAAAGTTTCCTTGCGATAAATTCCTGATCGTATTATAACCACCTTCCAGTATCTGATAACCCTTTTTTAGATTTTCCAGTATTTGCTTGAACTGGGCCAATTTCTCCACATTCAACAATAACTGCTGGGCTTCCTGAGACTGCGCCATACCCCGTTGAAAGGACAGCACCCACAACACCACACCTACGAAACACATCATCCCTTTTTTCATGTTCTTTCATTTACAGTGAACATTCCCTTCATGGTTGAATGCCATAAATTTTCCTGATCAAAGAAGCCTCCCGTTGTTCCCGTTGTTTCTGCAAAGCCAGCACCTGACATTCTGAAGAAAAGGATTGCATAAAAGCATCCTGTTGCTTGACTTCTTCATGTAACCCATCAATCCTTCTGAGTCGTTCATCATCCGAAAGTTTCAATTGGGAAGGCGTAATTACCAACATCAACCCTTCCGTCAGATCAATACACCCATCCAACAGACCATTTACAACCTGGCTGACATATTGCTGTTCCGATTCGCTGAATAAACTGCTTTCCTTAACATCTTTAAGTGTTGACTGGGACAGCCTTATGATCCTTGCATTCATGGCAATGATCTCCCCAACTTTTTTGTAATTTCTTATTTCGGAGCTGACAGCAGATAAAGAAGCAAAAAAACGTTCGTCCAACCTGAAATGCCCATCCTTTATATCACCAATGAAATTCAATCCCTGCCTGGCAATGCGATAGCCCTTTTGCAGTTGCTCGATATAAGCCTGATTGGCTGCAATCTGTTGGACCAGGTATTTGATCTGTGTTTTTTTCTGTTTAAACCATTCACTGAAGGTCTGTGCCTGCGAACCAATGGCGGAGAACAACAAGAAAAGAAACAGCGCTAAACATTTCATACGACATTAGTTTACCAATTATTCAATCCCATACAAAGCCTTCACCCGGGCCACCTCCACTTCGTCACGCGATCGTTGAACACTAAGGAGGATGTTTTCCGTATTGAAAGCGTGCAGGTCATTCAAATTCTCATCCATAGCAACCGCCGCTTCACTGATAATCTCTAACCGGCGCCCATCGGTCATTTCAGTCTTAAAGGCATCAATGACCAGAAATAATTGGTCGAGGTTCTTCAGGCTCTCTTCTATAATACCGGAATAAACTTTCAGCATGTAGTCAACCTCCCCGGACGTGAAATGTTGATCCTGTTTGAACAGGGCAAACGCCCGCTTATATTCTTCCACTATGCGGACCTGCTTGTCCATCACTTCCCGGACTTTCTGATACCCGCTGATCGCCAGCTTTACTTTGCGCAACTCATCAAAGTACACAGCATATTGTTCCCGGTGCTTTTCGACCCAATCTGAAATTTCATCCAGCCGCAGTTTGCTCATGGTGTTTTCAATTGCTTTCTGTGCATTCTGCAACCAAATGGTCTCATTCTGCAATCGCTGTATTTTAAGGTCAACAGCCTTGATTACTTTTTTTACACCAGCCTTAATAACCTCAATGATCTCCAAAGCCTGGGCTTCTGTTTTAGAAACTGGCAGTAAGACCCCCATTGCTGTTATCAACAGCACTAATCCGATCCGTTTCATACATCCTCGTTTAAAGTTTAACTTTCCTGTATTCACTGGAACCTAATAACAGCTTATTTCCCATTGGGAAAAACCGCAGCAGTTTACCTTTACGCTGTTCACGGATGACCTGATTGCATTCATCAAAAAGACCGATCATAGCTTCCCTGCTATATACGGGAGCCAGTTTGCGACCATTCCTGATAGGACGAAAAGTTGACCGCCGGATGATCTCATAGTTGTTATCCTGAACATGGCGGATTATGAGGGTATCATGACCGACAGCAAATTCCTGGTCAATCGCACGAGCATAAACCCCGGGAATAAAAACTCGTAGCCGCTGCCCTGTTCTTGAAGCGCAGGCCACCAGCAATAACAGCATGGCCATCAAAGCATATATTCTCTTTCTCATTCTAAAAGTTTTAATTAGTCTCAAAACCATTACATAGTCCCCCTTAGTTCGCTGGCCAGTACTGCAATACCTTTCTGAATACTGCCGTATCGCTTTGCATACTGCATCACCTTTATCTTCTCCGTCTCTTCCGTGGTATAGGCCAGGTATTCTTCCATTGACACTTCCGTTCGGTAGACCTTTGAATACACTCCGCCCAGCGAAATGAACACCTCCTTGTACTTTCTCTTTGGATCGTTGGCCTTATTAACGGATAGAACAAGCGATTTTTCCTTATCACTCAAACCGAGCAATTCCTGTATCTGGTCAAATTTGTTTTGGTACTTGGATTGATCCAGCAGGATCTTACAATCGCTATTATTAATGATCGCTTGCTTGACAATAGGAGAGGAAATAATATCCTCCACTTCCTGCGTTACGACAATCGCTTCACCGAAAAACTTTCGGACGGTTTTGAACAAGTACTTGATATACTCTGCCATCCCTTCCCGCGCAATCGCTTTCCACGCTTCTTCAATGAGGATCATTTTGCGAATGCCTTTCAGCTTTCGCATCTTGGAGATAAAAATCTCCATAATGATCAGCGTAACGACGGGAAATAATATGCTATCCTTGATATTGTCCAGCTCGAAGACAATAAATCGCTGCTGTAACAGGTCTAAATTTTGGGTAGCATTCAGGAGAAAATCATATTCTCCGCCCTTGTAGAAGGGCCGTAGCACAAACAAGAAATTATCTACGTCAAAATCCTTTTCTTTGACCTTATCCTTTTTCAACACTTCCAGAAAATCCGTTTGCAGGTATTCATAGAATGTGTTGAAACAAGGAAAAATGCTTCTATCCTTTTCTAACTGGTCAAAGTAGCCCTGCAACGCATTCGATAGCGCTACGTATTCGCTCCGCATGAAGGATTCGTCATCCTTTTTCCAAAGAGCTAACAAGAGCGTTTTAATGCTCTCTTTCTTTTCGATGTCAAGGCTATCCCCTTTACCAATAAAAAAGGGATTGAAGCGGATCGGGTCGGTTTCCGAGTAGGTGAAATAATATCCCCCTACCATATCACACAAACCCTTATAAGAATGGCCCACATCCACGAGTACGACATGCGTACCCTGCTCATAGTAACTCCTCACCATGTGGTTAGTGAAGAATGACTTTCCAGAACCGGATTCATAATGCCGGGCCACTCAATGAAGAATGGCCCGGCACGGGGAGGGCCCCAACACGAATTTGTTCCTGTTTGTACAGTAACCTTTCTTAAGCGGCTCATCCGAAATATCCACATGGACCGGACGGCCTGTAAGGCGATCTCCCAGGCGGATGCCAACCGGGCTTAAAGAGGAACGGTAATTTGTTTCCACGTTGAAAAAGCAGGACGCCTGCTCTGCGAACGTGTCAAACGTATCGTTCAAAGGGAAATCTGCCGCATTGCCGGGTATGCCTGCCCAATAGATCTGCGCAGCTCCTGCTGTTTCCTGCCTGGCTACCGCATCCATCTGCGCCAGCGCCGAGGAGACCATATTTCTTAGATCTTTTGCTTCCTCCGGATTGTCAGTCCATGCCAGTACATTGAAATGCGCCTTGACCGGCATACGCTGTTCGCTGATCGCTTCATTCAGAAAGTCATTGACAGCATCCCTGGTAATGGCATTCTCCCTGGAATAAGCGGAGAGGGATTGCAGGCGCAGCCGCTTACTTTCCAGTTTCTTGATCACCCTGCTACTGTCCTCAATAAAGATGTACTGATTGTAAATATGATTGCAAGGAAGTAGTTGGCCCAGGGTAGCTGAAAACCCGACACTGAACTTGGACCTGTCGGTGGAATATTTGTCATAATTGATCCTGGACCCGCACAGCGAAGGCAAATCCTCCGGCGAGGCCAGTGCATAAAGCTGTAGCTGTTTGTCACCGATCTTTAAACCGTCTTTCAGTTCAATGTCCCGGATGACAGGAGTTGAATCCCCATTAGATAAAAACATATATCTCTCCACCAGGCCTACGTGCAGTGGTTGGCTCAACAGCTCATGTTCCTTCAGTTGCCGCAACTGGATAAATCCACTATCCTCCAATATCCGCTTGAACTGACCAGCACCGTCGAGGAACTCTTGCAAAAGCGTTGCACTTACGGGCAATTCCGGAACAATGGATGGCCGCAGCAAGCTGGAAAAAACGGAACTGGAAGACCGGCGGTTAGCAGGCTTCTGAGTCAGCATAATATAACAGCGGTGGTCCAGGAAGGGCCGCTCATTGAAATGCCGGTCACTGCTGCGAGAAAGAAAACTTTGATCGGCCTTTTCAAAATCCGGTTGATAAGCGGCATTGGTAAACCAATCCTGTTTATGCAGCACCGAAGATTTGGGTAATATCCTGATCGCCTTGACCAAGGACTGATGCAGGGACTCGTAATCCGCCGCCGATAAAGTGAAAATCTCCGGGAGCGTACATTCAAATACTATCGTTACGTCTCCCTGTTTAGATACGATCAAATCATGCTCTACATCCAATATTGGAAGCATATCCTTCAACCACTTTTCCATCACACACTTCTTTAATTAATAATTGAAAAATCTATCTCCCATGTCTTCTCGGGTGTCGCATGGAAATGGTTACCCGATGCCTTTTGTCAAATGCTTTCATGATGTTTTCCAAAGCCAGCCGGGCTACATAGGTTTTACGCAACGGAATCACTTCAGCCTGTAATTCTTTGGTTATTGGCTGATCCTGTTGTGGAATCTTGTCATCCCAATGGAACTGCCGCCTGTACCAAACAGGATCGAGCTTATAATCCATTGGAATTCTCAACATAACCACATCATCCGGCACGTGCATGATATAAGGACTGATGGCAGTAATCGCCCGGGATTTCAAATCGAAAAAACATTCAAAGCTGTCCGAATCACTGGCAAGGTCCAGGTTATTCAACCCAATGTATTTCCTGGGGTTCGCCACTGAAAAAAGTTGCTCATGTTCCAGGTCTATCACGTATTTATCACCCGCCAATGAGATCATTGGCAGCTCTCTTCCATTGCCATCTTTAAAAACCTGCTCCATGATTAGCTTTTAATAAATACAGAACGATCTTTGCACTTTATGAGGGCAGGGATATTGCGTCGTGCAAACTGCTTCATCAAACCATGCTCACCATATTTCTTACTTAGCTTGAAAACATAACTGATCGAAAAAGCTGCCGCTATCCCGATCACGCCCAGACACACAAAAGCATTCACTCCGGCAATGTAGAGTATGGCAAACAGGACCAACAGCCCTACGAGGCAACCGCCCATGTACCATATATATTGAGCCTTGAGACCTTTGAACTCAATACTCTTATTGATACCTTTATTGATACTGTAGACACTATTTGCCATACCCACTTTTTTAAATGCCGAAAAAAGATTTTAACACAGTCGCCACTACGACCAGGAACACGCAACTTCCAAACCATGCTGCGGCCACCTGCCCTGTATCCGGCTGGCCATTGCTCCATTTCTGGTACACACGCACCGCACCGATCAAGCCCAGGATAGCGCCGACCGCATACATCAGATTGCAGCCAACATCAAAATAACCGCGAACCTTGGTATTGGCTTCCTGAATACCAGCAATACCATCCTGCGCCTGGCTGTAAAGACTACTTACTAAAAGAACTGCACTCATGGATGCACATAGCATCCCCCTTTTGCTTTTAAAGCAATTCAACACCCTCACTTTCATACTCACACTGCTTTAATTAACTATACTGGTTACCTTTTCACATACTCTTCATTTTAATTAGGGTATATTGTTACTTTCCAGTCGGCATAAAAAGTCCCGTCCGTATCAGACATTTCCGACGCCTCATATTTCTTTCACACTGCTGAACGGACGGGACTAAAGGACTGCCGCGCTCTTCCACTGTAACAATCTCCCCGATCCAGCGGCAGCCTTTTACTGCAAAACCCACAAACACCACCTCATTTAAAAAGGCCTCATCCCGGCGTTATCCAACGCACTTGGTTTTCCTGCTCACACGCCTGGCAGATGAGGCCTCCGGGGCTATCCGGCAACCCATAACTCACGTATCTCTGTCCCACTAAGCCGGACACCACAATTATTTTCAATAATTACTTCTAACAGGTTGGAGATGCCTGGCTGGAAGATGGAGCCAGGGATTGCAGGATATTTCTGCAAGATGGAGCGAACACCAGATTTTACTTCCTCAATCGGGATTTGTTGCTTCCCTGCTTGGGCCACATAGGCCTGCAATTCGTCCACAAGGGAGTGCATCGGCGCTGCACTTGCGGCATCCAGTTGGGCTTCTTGTTTATCATCTTCCTGAAACAAGGCCCTGTCCGCAGGAGTGGCGGCAGGCTTCTTAGCGGACCCCACTGACCGGTTGGGTCGGGACGACGAACCCGCCTTGCGCCTGTTAAAGACCAAAAGAACAAAAGCATAATATAATACCAACAAGACCGCTGCTGTTCCTAAATACTGGTTCCACGAAATCACTAACATAACTGTATTGTTTTTTGACAACACAAAAATGATAGGTTCTGGCAAGTGCTTTACAATACTAAAACCTAAGTTGGGTGAAATTTTTTTTCAATTTCTCTCATAGAATTTTATGGGCTTCAACGAGGAAATATGCTTTCATTCTGCCTATTGCGGGCCCTATTTCGATGGGAGAGGAATTGAAGGCTTTCAGAAAAGCAAAATCCCCAAATTGGGTCCAACTTGGGGATTTTTCCGAAAAGGTGTTTTTCCCGTTTTCCTTTTGGCGCAGATATTCTTATCTTACCAGAACTGAACGCTCCTGCCTTAATTAACCCAAACCACCTCTTATGTCAATTCTTAAATCGCTATCATTGCTTTGCCTGATGTTAATACCTGTTTTTTGCTATTCCCAAACTACCACAATTAAATTTGACTTCGCCACTAAAACGATTACCAACCCGTCAGATTTATCGGGAATCAAAAACGGAGATTACATCTCAATAGAAATAAGCAATTTCAACCCATACCTCTATCAAGCACAAATAGCCTTTACGGACTCCACTATTCCAGTGAATACCACTCCGACCTTATTCAGCTCTTTTTTTAACACTGCAGATCTAACCACTTTAGTAGCCAATCTCGGTTCGACTGCCCTGAAAATATTTCCAGGCGCTCCTCCACCAGTCGCCGCAGGACCCACTCCACGAACCCGAGCAGATTCCATCAAAGCGATGGCGCATATAATACAAAGTCATAAAGTCAACGTTATACAATCCAGACAAACAGAGGTAGGTTCGTTAATTCAAAAAATACAGACATTCACTTTTGATCAGGACATCAAATTGCTTATCGTTAGAAAGTGGAACCTGAAGGCGTGTGACATTACAGATTTCACCAACGATAATCAAACAACCTATGTTACGACTGTGAAAGGCTTCTTTACTGATCGAAATACAATACAGAGTAATATCTTAACTGATATTACCACCTATGAAAGCAATGCGCTTAACTATGGGAAACTAATCAAAGAGGATGCGACGTTGCGGGTTGCCGACAGCTTAACAAGGATATCCAATAAAGAGCTGATGCAATCTATAGGATCATTTGATACGACCTTTACTTACGCCAAATTTGAAACCATCCTTGCACAACTCATTAACCTCAATAAAGAGAACTTTAAATATACTTCTCTACCAACGCAAATCAAGTCCGATATTACGAAGGTGGATCTATCCATCACCCCCTGGAACAACAGCAGCAATCTTTCGTCCTATAAGGCTACCTGGCAATTCCCAGCAACACAAAAATCATACTTCAATTTCAGCACCGATTTTTATTTTTCCGGGTTACACGATGAAAACTATTTTGCAGAACAGCATATCAATGCCCCCGGCGATACGACTTATTCAATCAACCAAGAAAGTACGGGAAAAGTTGAAGTTGGTATAACCGCGCTCTTGCACTATGGATGGTATTTCAGTAATGGAAGCAACTATAGCTTTCATCTTACATTCGGACCAGGATTATCCATAAAGAAAAATCCGCAACCGCGATTATTGGCAGGCCTGGGATTGGGCTTTGGCCGAAAAAACAAAATACTCCTAAGCACAGGGATAATTATCGGGGAAGTACAGCGACTACGAAAATATTACCAATCCAACCCTACTGTCAAATTCCCTCCGACAGACCTAACCACCAATGTCCTGAAGCCTAATATTTTCATCAGCGTAGGTTATTCAATTTTATAACAGCTCTTCTTTATCAATATGAAACAGGTAATCATTTTATCACTGTTGCTTTTTTCTACTAAAGCATTTTCTCAAGACCTGATTAAAGGTTTAGGGTTGCAATATGCCGATTCAAAAACATTGGCCAAGCAAAATTTCCTGGTTCCTCCCAGGAGTTTCCAAGGACCTGTTGTAAGAAAAAAAGTTGACTTGTCTGAAAACTTCCCGCCTATTCTCTCACAAGGGGATATTGGTTCGTGTGCAAGCTGGGCCACTGTCTATGCCATGCGCAGTTATATTGAAAAGAAACAATTGGGGTATCCTTATCTTTCATTTGATGGCATGTTGGACCAGAATACGGTTTTCAGCCCTTTATTTATTTTCAATCAGGTAAAAGAAGGTGGGTTACGCTGTGATTCCGTAGGATCTCAGATCGGTAAGAATCTTGATAAAATGAAAGAAATGGGGGTCTGTAAAATGGGAACATTCAACCCGGTTCCCTACAAGTATCCTTGCTGCGAAGTATCGCCCCTGGACAATAACATGGCAGTTACAGAAGCCACCGGCTACAGGATTAAAGACTTTGGATGGGTTATCAGGTATGGTACGTTCTATGGGTCAGGATACAAACTTGCTGCTCTTAAAAACTTTTTATTGAAAAACTATCCTATTGTTCTTGGGATTGATCTGGATTCCAGCTTTTATAAGACAGGAGGACAATTGGAGAATGGCACTTATGTATGGCGACGTTCGGACAACAATTACGTAGGCAGCCATGCAGTGGTTTGCGTGGGATTCAATGATACCATTGGCGCCATACAGATTTACAACTCTTGGGGAACGGGCTGGGCCAATAAAGGCATGGGATATATCGCCTATAACCTATTGGATAGTAAAGTGCAGGAGGGCTATGTTGTAAATCCTGGTCCAGATGTAGTAACTGTTTCCGGTTCGTCCGTCATCAGTTTTGGTTCTCCGCCCAATGACAGCGTTGACCAGAAGGACTTTACCACCAATCTCATGGATAAGAATTTTTTCATCACGAACCGGTATCAACCATATAACAATATCAGGATCATGCCTGTGGACATAAATGCCTCACAACAATTTGTCGTGTTTAAGATCTATGAGGTTAAGGAAAGCATTCCCTATGAAATAGATGTATTTGTGCTGAGACCGAATGAGACCTATACATTTGAGAATAGCGGAGTAAATTATGATTTCACGTTGAGGCAAATTAAACGCTGGAATGGACCTTTTTCCAAACATGCTGCCTATTACAATCTAAAAGCGAATTGACAGAATTTACCATTAAACAACGTTTTCAACATCACCATATTCAGGTTGTCCTACCGGTTATCTTCTCTTTCGTCCGCATCCTCCATTCTCCTGTCACCAGACTTCAACAGGTGCGCAAGGAAAGGATTCCGGACTTTCTTTCGCATTCTCAATTCATGGTAGACATGATAATAGTTCTGAAGATCAACCTCAAAGATTTCGCTGATGCTTTCCACCAGTTCTTTGATATCAATCTTTCCATTCTCAATAGCTCCACTGGCGGCCAAACCATAGATAAATTCTACCATATCCGCTTTAGTAGCTGTCCATCGCAATTTCTTTTTGGTGGGGTTTTCTGCAGGAGAGCCCTGCCCCTTGTTCTTTAAATCCAGGACTTCTGCTGAAAGATGGGCCGCTAACATTTCGTTGGCTAACAGGGCTGCAATAATGTGGTCATGGCTGGTATGGAATCCGGGATCGAAACACAGGCAGGGGCTTTCTCCATGCAAATGAAGTCCCTGCTTATTACGGACAAAATACTGCCGGTCCATGTGGGTAGCCCCACTACGGAAATACTGATGCGCCGAACTGTGCTCCTGATAAATCGTTCCCAAGAGCTTCAACTCGCTTTCCAGATAACGACGCAATGCTTTTCTGTTACCAGCCGGTTTACGGGCCTCAAAATTGAATACCTTCCGGTAATAGATCATCCTGGCATAAATGGGAGGCTTAATTTGTTTAAAGAAATAAATCTCTTCATCATCATTCACAAAAGGGTTTTGTTGAATAAATGTTCTTAACTGCTCCATCGAACCCCGGATCGCCGCTATACTGCGATCCGCCATGCGTACTGTACTGGATTCTTCCTTTCTGATCCTGTCAATCGCCAATTCGATATTGTTTTGTAGCACTTCATAAAATGAATTCTTCACAGGTGTCTCCTCTACGTGGATTGATTAGGCTAATGGTTTTTACACCCGCAATTTCCTACAATAGACGTGCAATTTTTGAGGGAAAAGTTTGCAATCAGGAATAAATTGTTTGCAATCAGTAAAGTGCACAAAAGCGACTACAGAAATACACTTACTCGCCGTCAGCATTGTCACTTATCGCCTTGCGGTTAGTCTTGACATGATTTGTGTGGAGACGCGTTTGCCAGCAGCATTCCCCCGGCTTCCATTACCTTTTCCATCCCTCCCCCGTATTCCGTTCACTGGTCTTTCTGAACTGTAAGGCAGTTATCTGGAACATTTTTTTAAATGCCGTACCGAATGTTTGCACGGAATCAAATCCCACCTGAGTGGCTATCTCCGCAAGGGGAATCCGGGATTCCCGCAGTAAACGCCGGGCGGTATTCAGCCGTTCATACTTGGCATACTGGTAGGGGCTTATTCCGAACACCTGCTTAAAGCCGTGTTTAAAGGTAAATTCATTGACATGCACAGCTCTGGCAAGTGAGGCGATCCCTGGCCATGTAGATAGATCAGATAGTAGGATCTCCCTGGCTCTGTATAAATTCTCAATCTGTTGTTCTGATAATTCAATGATCTCCTGATTATGCTCTGCCGCTAACACAATCATGCGCACCAGATTTCTGGCGGCTTCCCCATCATGGGGATACCTTAGCAAATATCCCAGCGCGTCAAGTAATTCCGCATTGACCCAGGCATGATCCTCCACCATTAATTTCAACTGGCTGCGCTCTGCCAGCTGTAAAAATCGCTCCAGCACTTTTGCCTCCACGCCAAGGCTGGTCAGCAGTTGCAACGATACCCACATATCGAACACCCTGTATTCCTGACCTGCATGCAAGTTGAATGACCCCTCTGCAGCTGGCGAATACAGAAAATTGAACTGTCCCTGTTTAAGATAAACATGGTAGCCATTGACCAGATAGTGATGAATATGGCTTTTCAACATCCAACGGAAACCACACCAATAGCCATCTCCGCTCGCGTGTATGACCAGATCCTCCCTGGGCAGGTAATAATGTTGCCAGAAGGAATAAGGTTTGGTCTCCACTTGTTGAGAGAAGAAATTCCCAAATGGCATCCGTGCAATAAAAGGTGTACTATTGGGAATTCTTGTTACAGGCAGGACGCTTGAATAAGAATGAGAAAAGGAAATATCTCCATAGTTTAAGGCCGTTAATCTCATAGCATCACAAGGTTTCCCTGCCGCGTTCTACTTTGTCGCAACTGCCAGCAGGCATTAACAATAGGATGCTTTCAGAGGTATTAGATATTTATCCCAATACATTGTGCTTCGTTGTTCTTTACCTAAGATAACAAACTCATTACATCTAAACAATATATCAACACCATAATGGCGATCTTTATTTAGGATTTGCTTTAAATCAAATAAAAGTGAGCTAAAGAGGTGATAAGCTATCGAGGCCTTACTGTGCAGAAAAAGAAATGACATTGATCAGGTAGCGCTGATCTTCTATAAAAATATACCATCAAACCGACCCCTATTTAGGGAATAACTCTTATTTTTAGTATATACCTTCTCATTCAAATACCTTACGGCTATGAAAGATGATCTTTTATGTTTACCACCGTATAAAGAGCAGGCATCCCAACAGATCCGCTCATTTGTTGAAGCCATTACTTCAAAAATGGAGCGCATTAAAGAAGCCTACGCCAATGGAAAGATCACTTATGATCAGCTGGTATACGGAAGGACCAAACTATTACAAGAGGCGTCCAGCACCTTATTTGTATCCTTTAATGATCCAAAGGTTATCCTTGAACACATCACCCTGGCCTCAACCCGCCAAAAGATCCAATTGGAAGGTTTCTCTGTAGAATCATTCACGGCACAACATTGATGCTGTAATAACTGCTTTAGCGGACCGCCAGCTCATTGATCTTTCTTCAACGCCGTTAGCCTCGTCCTTTTCTCGATTTCATTCATTGCCTTGACCAGTTCCCGCTGAATATTGTACATGACAGGGCAGGACCTTCCGGCCGTATCCTTCATAACAACAAAATAGGCAGCCGATGAACCATTGATGGTATCAATACCCAGGTAGGTGCAAAAATCCATCAATGAATCCAGATCAAACATCCTTACACTTTCTTTCTCAAATTCAAACGGTCTCCCTTTGTCAATCACCGGTGTTTCTGAATGATTCGTTGCCTCGATCTCACGGATCATTTCCCCATTCTCATAGGCCAATAAATACGAATACTCATTTACCGAACTGTAAACCGTTTGCAGGAACAGGGTTTCAAGCTCTTTGGACAATAATGCCCCCCAATCATGCAGCTTCTTAAAAGAATTGCATTCTACAGTAAACCATTCTGTGCAATTGCGGCTAAAAGACAGATAATCCGGATAGGCTTCCCTGTCGGTCAATATATTGTCCTGCAGGTCATCTACATACTTAACCCGACTGGCTTGATTAATGCCTGAACATTTTTGCACCAGTTCCAGCAGCAGATCATCTTTCTGCGTTTTAAGATGGAAATTAAAGATAAACTCCATAACGAACGATGTTCTGTAATGGTGAATACAGCAGAGGATAGATTATTAAGGTACTGAAGGTTCAAGACCTTGCCAAACATTTTTCTGCCAATTCCTACAAGTATCCACTTACTCCATAATATAATTTCCTCAAACATGACCTGATTGGCAACATCCTTCTATGCTTTCCGTGGCTCATTTTCCCCATCCCATTTGTATATTGTAGCATGAGACCATCACCGGAACACAAGCCACGCATTGCCATTGCCACAGAATGCGAATACAGTAAAGGAACAAATTATCTGCCCGATGATCTACGACTGAAGCAAACCCTGGACCAAATGGATTGCTCAGCGGAGATCGTCAATTGGAATGGCACCAATCAATGGGACCAGTACGATTCCATTTTTGTTTGCAGCACCTGGGACATTCCTAAAGACCCCCAAAAATTCCTTGACTGGTTAGACAAACGTGAAAGGCTCATAAATGATAAAGCTGTCCTGATTGATAATGTCATCAAATCCAGATACCTCAGCCACCTTATACAAATCATAGGGGAAGACTACCTCAAGGGAAATGCCATTACGCCTTCTCTCTTCTATAGCCGTAAGGGTAATCCTGTTGATAATATAAAAGCCACTGGGGGCAGCTCTTTGGATGATTTATTGGGCGAACGGGACAATAGCCCGCTTTGGCAGGGAAAACCAGTGGTCATCAAACCAGTCATCTCCGCCGATGGAATAGACACTTGTATCTACAACCGCAATAACATACCTATTCAGTTGATGAAGGACCAACAACATCTACTGCAAGGCCCCGAAGCACAACAGCATTTTGACCGCCTTCTCGATCGGGCCGACCTGCGGGGAGTTATCTTACAGCCTTATCTCTCCGGTGTTGAACAAGGAGAATATTCCCTGATCTTCCTGGCTGGTAAGTTTAGCCATGCGATCCAAAAGCCGAATGGCTTCCGGCAGGACGACTCCACTAAACGGGTTCCTGTTTCCCTTGCATCCTTGCCAACAGGAATGATTGATTTTTGCCACCTGCTGCTCAAGGTAATGTCCCAAAAATATAGGAAAGGCTCCCTGACCAGGGTAAGGGTCGATCTATTCCAGCAGGGCGATCATTTTGTACTCTGCGAATTGGAATGCACAGAACCCAATATGAACTTACAACGCTTCTCCTCAAAAGAACAGGATTCTTTATTTCAGGAGTATGCAAGTGCCATTAAAAACAGGACCCTTGAACTGTAATAATTCATAAGCTGTAGATATGGTCACTTTGTGCAAACCCAACGATGATTGATCGCATCGGTTATTCCTTCCTTAGACTTCTCTTTATAGACAACCTCTTGCATGCAGGTTGAAAGCAGCTTTCAACTGAGCTGCCATTTTTATGATCAACTTAAATACTTCCAATAGCGTACGGGCGTATCCCTGCGGGTCGGGCTTTACGTTCCAAGTCCTCACCGCCTTCGTTCCTTAGCGGTTGCGGGCTTTCCTCTTCAATCCCTTACGCAGTTCCCAACTCACCAGCCTTTTCTCTTTTCTTCCACCGCAATGATCCCTCCCTGCTTCATTGCTTCGGACACTGTATTGCATCCTTCCGAGACTTTGCAAGTTCTGCGCTTCGCCGGTGGCTACGCTGGCCCTAAAGGGTTTCTGCAAAAAATCTCCACCCGGAATGGCCTCCGGCTTTGGCCGGAGCGCATGTTCTGCGGGTAGTATTTTTTGCACGAAAAACTGGCAAAGATCCTCCAGGATGCAATCCAACGCTTTGCTGGCGAAAAAGAAAGAACGGGGCGCACAACAACCCCACATTTTTTAACCTAAAACTTTTTCGTTATGCAAACATTGCCCATTCAATTACCCGACCAATTATCTGCCATTGCACAAATCATCAGGCAGGACTGGAAAAACATCTATTTCGGCGCAGTGCCTTACCTGCAAGCCATGTATTCCCTGAACAGCGTACAGGACAATTATGGAGCTGATTCCGCTAAGAGCATCGTCCTCTATTTTCTTGCCAACGCCAAAGCATGGCGCGGAGATACCGCAAGAGCGGTAAAGAAACACCTTCAGCAAATCATCAAAGCGGCCCGGTAAAGGCCGCTTCTTACCCGCATTTCCCGCAACCTAACCAATTTATTCACCCCTACAATTATTGCTATGCTACCTGATCTATATATACCAGCAGAGCTTACCCTGCCGGATAATGACCAATGGCAGTTTCGCTTTCAGGTCGAAAGTGAAAGCTCCAACCGGCTATACACTATTTCCCAACACAAAAAGAAAAAGCACTGGGGCTGTTCCTGCCCCGGATGGAAACGTTACCGGCAATGTAAACACCTTGCCGCCCTCGGCATACCCGGCCACGAAAAACCCTATGACGTTAACCTGATAAAATGCTGACCAATGGCCAAAAGATTTTTAGAGGGTTATAACACCTATGACACATCGGGAGGGTTCGGCAATGCGCGTAAATGGAAACAAGCCTTTCGCCAACGCATGAACAAAGATGAAGCAAAAGCCATCCTGCAAGAAACGCCGCAAACTCCCTATGAAGTATTGGGCCTTACACCGGATGCTACTCCCGAAGCGATTAAAAAAGCATTCCGCCAAAAGATCATGCAATGGCATCCAGACCGTAACCCCGACCGTAAAGCAGAAGCCGAAGCCATGAGCCGCCAGCTCATTGCCGCTTATTCGCTGCTCACCGCCTGAACAGGCTCCCGTACCCACTCTTTTTTTTCATTATCAAACACAAATTCTATGTCAGTAAAAAATAAAACAACCCGCAAACGCACCGCTACAGCCACCAACCGGAAAAAACGTGATACCCCAACCGTAAACCCCGCTGAACAAGCCGCCCTTGCCAATGGCAGGCCGGATAGAATAGCCGAACACCTGATTGATTTCAGCCCGCTGAATTACCGCAAGTATTATTCAGCAGAAGCCTTGCAGAACTTTGCCGATACGCTGCGGTATTATGATATAATCTCCCCATTGCTGGTTCGCCCAAGTGGTGACCGCTATGAACTGGTGGCCGGTGAAAGAAGATTAAGGGCTGCCCGGATCGCCGGTCTTCCGACTGTGCCGGTGATCATTGCCGAACTTACCGACGAACAGGTCATGGAAATACAGCTTGAAGAAAACATGCAGCGCGAAGACCCGCACCCCTTCCATGAGGCGCAAGCCATCAGCCGACTGCTGGACCGCAGGTATTCTATCGAGGAAATCGGCGCACGGTTGGGCAAATCCACCAGCTTCATTTATCAGCGCATGAAACTTTCCGGACTGATCCCCGCCTTTCAGGATATGTTTCTGGCTGATGCCATTAATTTGACCGAAGCTATTAGTATTGCTGCCCTCGATGCCGAAAGCCAGCAAGAGTTCTTCGATAAAGAATGTAGTAACTGGCAGGAATATGAATCATTCTCCCTTTACAACCTGAGTTATAACCTTAGCCGTTATACACGCAATCTGGAACAAGCTCCCTTTGACCCGCAGGATGCCGGACTTTTGCCAGCGGCAGGAGCCTGTACCCACTGCGCAGACAACACGGCCAACCTGACCAGCCTGTTCCCGGAAATGGCCGAAGAATCCATTTGCAGAAACCGCAGCTGTTATAACCGCAAATGCGAAGCATTCATGACCTTTCACCTGATCAACGCCCTTACTGAACACATGCCGGAGGCCATTCTCTTTGATCTTTATGTGTCAAAGCCCATGAAAGATAAATTGGAAGCACTTCAACCCGCACAAGACCTGCCGCGCTATGATCATTATGAATACGATGTAGTGGAAGCACCTGCCCAACCCGACCGGGCCGACTATACATTCACTGAAGAAGATGAAGAAATCTTTGATGAATCAGGCTACGAACAGGCGGAACAGGAATACCTTACCGAATTGGACGCGATCAACACCCGGTTGGCCGAGGGAACCCTCCGCAAAGGCCTATTGCTGGAAACTACAGGAGCCACCAGCGTATACTTTACCCTTTGCCCGGAAGAATCCGAAGAAACAACGGCTACCCTGTCAGTCAGCCAACCAACCGTCACAGCCAAAGCGGTACAGGAGGCCCTGAAAGCCGGTAACGCCACACCCGAAATGCTGAGGGCTGAGATCAACCGCATCAACCAGCGAGAACAAAGAGCCCAGGAGATCGACCGGGAAAAAATACAGCTGGAACTTCACCAGCAGTTTGAAAAAGGATTAGATGAACAGTTCTTCAATGATTGCACCCCGGCAGATCAGACAGCAGCCAGATACCTGATCTACCGCTCCCTTGATTATTCTGCCCATTCGCAATTTCACCAGTTCCTGTTTGGCTCCGATGAAGGCTATGGTGAACCCGCCGAATTGTATGAACGGCTGCGCCAACTCGATCAGTACAGCTTTGCCTATCTGGTACGCCTTGCCCTGCTTTGTCAACCTGAAAGCAAAAGCCCGACCTCCACACTGGGCAACGCTTTGTTGGACGTGGCCACCCATGCCGGTGTTCCCGTCAATGATATTCAACAAGCTCAATACGACAAAGCAGCCATCCGACAGGAGCGGCAACAGGAACGCATTGCCATACTGGAAAAGAAGATCAGTAAACTGGAAAAAACCACCCAAGCCGCCTGACCTGAACAGCGCCCCGTTATACGGGGCGTTTTTTTTATGGGTCTATGACCAATGGCTAAAAAGCTGCCGCGTGCCACCCCTTCCCTTACTCCGGTGGCACGCGGCAGCTTGGTCATGAAATGATACCGATGAAGCCGTTACCTAAAGCACAATATGCTTGTCTTTTCATCACATAAGCGATGCACATTGAATCAACCAACTCCAACATTGCGGGCAGGAATAACAGCACAATTATTTTGACCACAGCTGAACGCGGATCGAGCATCTATATACTTCTATGTACAAATTTTAATAGAAATCATTTATTACTTATGGAAACATAGAGATTAAAATCAACCAGCTGCGACAAAAGAAATTCCTTTTCGGTATATCTACCTTAATTGATAACCGAAAAAAAATCATAAATTGATATAACCATTGATTCCATCAATAATCATTTACTGATTGCTCAGTGGTCAACACGTCCCCTGTGCTTAGTGTCGTTCCTGCCCATACTCAGGAAGTCTACCGATGAAGTCACGTTGAAGATGAATGAGGGATTATATGTACGAAGTCAACTATTAACCCGGCATGGCCGGTTAATCAATGAATACAACATGAGACCTTCTGACTATGACCTGAACTGTGCTGTGGAAGCCAAAAACCTTATCGAATCAGATATACGCTACCATTACACCATTAGCGACCTGGCCCATCGTTTGAATATAGGGGAAAAGCGGCTGAAGATCGCTTTTAAATGCAACTTTGACAAAGGCATCTTTGAATACTTGCAAACACTGAAAGTTGATAAGGCTAAAGAATTGCTCACCAATGGTGCATCATCTAAAGAAATTGCCATTCTCCTGGGCTATAGAAATGCCGGCAGCTTCAGCCGCGCCTTCAAAAAAACGACAGGCATGATCCCCCAAAAATGGAAAGAGACATTTTGTTAAGGGGGCAGGGACATTAAAATTTTGAACCAGTCTGCACATACATGGAACCAATCGGCACATGATTATGGAATAATTTGCACAGTAAATAACCCCAACATAGTAGTTGTTTAGCCGATTAAGATTGCATCCAGGATTCCACCGGTCGCACAGAGTATGCCTTTAACTGTAGTTGTATTCACTTTCCCGAATACAGAATCCGCACCATAATACAATTGAATACATTTTTTCCAGGGGTCTTTCCCTTGATTAAACCTTATTATCCTTTAGTATATGAAACGAATTTTTATTTCGGAAATAATAGCGTCGCTATTTATACTTTTGTTTGTATACACTTCGATCAACAAATTCCTATCCATTCAAACAGTTACTGCAATATTTAAAGGCTATCCTCTGATCGGAGGAATGGCCAGCCTTATTGCATGGATACTTCCTATTTCAGAATTTACAATAGCTGTTCTCCTATTTTTCCCTAAAAGCAGAAAAGTAGGCTTTGCCGGTTCCATTATTCTTTTAACATTGTTCAGTATTTACTTAGGCTATATACTATTGTTCACCGACAAAGAGGTATGTACTTGCGGTGGCCTATTAAACCAGTTAAGCTGGCCACAGCACCTGTTACTTAATACGCTTCTTATAATCCTTGCTATTACAGCCATTAAATTGCATAGGAAAGAAAAGCCACCCTTGCCTGACAACCAGATCACTTCTGTAGTTTCCACATAGATGTGTGCATATCAGTTGCCCCGTTCAGTTGCAAATGGATAGGGTATGGTAACTGCGTAACCAAAAATTCGCAGAAGGTGTAAGCCGAAAAACCTTAATAGAGTAGGCAGATATCACTAACATTAAATTTAATCTTATGCGAAAGTATCTTTTTGGTATCCTTGCCATCATGTTAGCCGTAGGATTGACAGCATTTAACAAAACCAGCAGCCGGTTTGACGATATCAGGTTCGTCTACATAGGCTCACCAGGTGACGAAGACAATCCCGATCTGTGGATCGAGGATTTGGACGAAACCGAATGCCCTGGGCAAATTGATGGATGCGCCATGACGGTCCCTGAAGAATTTACCGAAGAGGATTTGAACGGCAACACGATCTTAAGCGAAGACGATTTTCCAAGACCAAATGGCGTTCCTGTAGCACCTACTGCACCGGGACACCAAGTACCGGATGTAAGCAGCCCTCTTATTACAGATCAAGAACCGAAAAATAATCTGTAAACAAAATAGCCGCATCGACTATTCATGCGGCTATTTTTTTAATCACCTTGGATTCTGTGGCATTTGTGTTTGATTTATAATATCTGATGGCAATGGTAAAGCATATCTATTATCGTTAGGAGGCAGTTCTACTATTGCTGATCCTATTTTCCTTCGAATCACTATATTCCTTCCCTCCTTATTTAATCGCTTTATATCCATCCACCTTAGTCCTCTAAAAATAAGCTCCTTCCTCCTCTCTGTAAGTACCAGTTCTAATGCTTCTTCTGCAGATCCGGCAGTTAAAGGAGTAAATCCATTGACCCATCTTTTTTCCAACAGCTGATTGAGGTCAGACATAGCTCGGTCTGTATTACCAACCCTCGCCAAACATTCAGCCCGCATTAAAAGAACTTCATCAACCGCAATACCTGTAAAGAATGTTAAAGTATTTGAAGAATAACTTCCCTTAAATCTTTGATAACCCTCGAAATCTCTTAGAAAAACCTTTTTCCGCATATCTTTAATATCATAACTCGCAACGAGTGTCGTATCCACTTTCCCTACGGTTGGAACAAGTCCACCCCAAGCGTGAGTCCCTACCTCCGAGTAAAAGATCGTTTCTTTGTTAAACCGCGGGATTGGGGTATTGGAGGATGGATTTACCTCTGTAGTCTTGTAGTCCAGTAAATCACTCTTTGCACTTAAACATAGATCAGCATATTTATAGGCACTATCATACATACGCATTGACAAATAAGCACGAGCCAAAGTGCCATAAACTGCCAGCCTCGAAGGTCGCATTGTATGTATCGGCGTTACTGGTAGTAAAGTTAACGCCGCCTTTAAATCTTCAATTATTTTTTCATACGTCTGTTTAACAGTAGACCTAACAGACTTGGCATTAGGATCAGAGGTAAGTCTGATAACTATGCCATAATCATCAGAGGCCGTCGACT
Source organism: Sphingobacteriales bacterium 44-61 (assembly GCA_001898405.1). GTDB lineage: Bacteria > Bacteroidota > Bacteroidia > Chitinophagales > Chitinophagaceae > Terrimonas_A. The sequence goes on along the minus strand of MKTW01000008.1, from coordinate 87,702 downwards.
CATCAAATGCCTTGGCATATATAAATGCAGCTTTCAAGAAAGAAAAGGAACGATAAAATAAAGCCGATCCTTTTACATTATCCCAAATCTGAGCGTTTGAAACTGTCCGTTCCATAGTTTCAATTCCTTCCAACACAATATTACAATTGTTTACAACCAAGTATAAGTCTCCCCATTCTGCTGGCCAATTGTAATATTCCAGTTGCCAAGTGTATGCTTCCTGCGTTCGTACCCCCAAAGTATTATATTGTATAGGCGGAACAAAATAGTTGTCAGCGGACGCTTCATCGAAGGCAGGAGAAGCATTATTCATTACGCTTGCATTGTCCAATATCCCCTGAAGATCGGTAAGATTATTCGGGACAGTCAAGTTATCATTGGGCTTCTTTTCAAGCCATTTCTCGCAGGAAATATTAATGAATAGATTCATCAGTATTAATCCCCATATAATGATATTCCTTTTCATAAGCAGAAATTCATTTTTAATATCTTAAACAGAATTGGTTAATAAAAAAACTCTTCGTTCACCTCTATCCAATTACAATCCGAGTCCCAAAACAAAGGGTCATAGTAAAAACTTGCACGAACCCCTAAAGCAAAAGATTTCGGAGGTGGAATTGTGTTATCATATTCAGGATCTACACCAAAATCATTTGCTTTCCACAATAGACCTAAATTATTAGCATTGAAATACAGTTGAAGTTTACTTAAATAGCTCTTTTTAATGACAGATTCAGTAAAGTCATAGCTGAGATTTAGATATTGAAATCTTATATGATCGGCTCTACCAACATTTATTTCAGACAAAGAATAAAATCTATCTCTATTTGTGTTATTAGGGTATATCATTGAAGGCACGTTCGTTATCAGCTCGTCCCCTGGATTTTGCCAACGATTCGCAAACTCTGAATGTCCATTACCCCTTGTATATAACTGGTCATAGGAAAGAGAGGATCTTCTGAAATAATAGTCCAATTTAAAGGCAATATTGAAGGAAAGCGCAAATCCCTTATAGGAAACCGTATTAACAAAATTCCCTTGAAACTTCGGCAAAGCCGAACCATGATATACTACATTACTATCTTTCCCCTGATCAATTTCAGCAAAAATGGAAGTGTAAGCAGTACTTAATTGACCATTATAATAGCCCATTGGATCGCCCTTATCGTTTAAACCTCCCCACCGGTAACTCGCTAAAGAGTAAAGAGGCTTTCCTGACATTGGAGTTATCGAATTTCCAGTAGAAATAAGAAGAGCTACATCGTTTCCTGTATAACTAATATATTCGTCAGTCCTACTATCGTTATAGTTCATGAGCAAGGTGGGCGTCCACTTAAACGCATTGTTACCAAAATTTCCTCTTAAAGTGAGGTCAACACCTTGTCCTTTCATACTTGCCACATTCTTGGTAATGGTAGAATTGGCCCCCCATGTGGTGTAATCATAAAAGGTTGGGCCGTATAAATCCTTTCCTTTTTTCCTGTAATACTCCAAAGTACCAGATAATTTGTTACCTTTTAAAGCAAAGTCAACTCCCCAGTTCAACATGCCCACCTTTTCCCAACGGAGTTCGGGATCTCCCAACTGTGTAACTCTGGCCCAGGGCAAATTATTGGTACTACTGCTCGGACTGAAATAGGTCAGCACTGTTACTGCAGAACGCGAGATATCAAGGTTCCCACTGTATCCATAAGACATTCTCACCTTTAAATAGGGAATAAGTTCAGACCTATAGAAAGACTCTTTAGATAGATCCCAGGAAAATCCCGTAGACCATAATGGATTCCATTTATCATTTGTCCGTAACCCAAAAAAGTTAGAAGCGTCCTTTCTTCCACTCAATGAGAACGCATACCTACCTAAATAACTATATGCTAAATTTGAATAATAACTAACAAATCTGTTTACTGCATGCCCATAAGCAGGCTTTCCACCAATCGTCATCTGATTTCCGTTTACAAAACTGGGATAGGTATTGACATAATCTACGTTACCCGTGGAAACCGGGTCCTCCTTGAAGCCATAAATTGTATAGGAATTACTGGTCGTCTCCGTTTCCCGGATCTCACCACCAATAATCCCTGAAACCCCATGCTTACCCCAAGAGGGGTTGAAATTAATTTGTCCCCTGGCACTTTGAGCAGTAACTCTTCGCATGGACTTGTCTACTATGTCGCCCAAAGGAACTATATATTTAACAATGCCTGTATTTCTATCCAGTTGGCTAAATAAATTGATGGTATTTCTTGTTGAATAACTTTCCAGCCGGTTATTCGTTTCATCATCTCCTTGCTGTAATTGATATTGATATTTAAAATCGACATTTACCCATTTGTGCAATCTATACTGTATTCCAATATTAGCCAGCAAATCATTCACTCTGGAAATGTTGCTAACATGCTTATGATTATCCAGAGGATAATATCTCCAATCCAACAGCTTTCCAGCACCGGCAGTATCAATATAGCCATCCCTCAACCCTCTGGTTACTGGTAATGGATTGCCCTCTGAGTCAGCAAACCTAAGGTAAGGCACCACTCTGTTACCCACAGTAATACTCTCATAAGAGGCTCTCCCATTCTTGGCTTTACTATTTGTGTAATAGATACCAAAACTTAGCTGAAGATTTTTCATTGGTTTGTAAATGTTCTCCAAGTGAACATTTATCTTTTCACTTGGGGAACCCAATGAACTGATACTTTTGTCATACGCACCGGCAATAAGGTAGGCAATATTGCCAGTTCCTCCCCGCACATTTAAAGAATATTGCTGCGTCACTGATTCTTGGTAGAACAACCGTTCATATTCATCTCTGCTATCAATTTGTTTTAGCGCATCAATTTGAGCAGCAGAATCTTCGGCTGAAATCTGCCCATTCCTTCTTTTCAGCAGAACTTCAACTGCAGGTGTCAAACCTGGTCTTGAAAGACTGTTGATCTGTGAGTTAAAATAACCTTTACCAAAAAGGAAAGATTCTACATCAATATAGTCTTTCGACGAAATCTGCGGTACATGGTACAAATCTGGCTTCTGTCGTATTATTACATTCTGATTGAACTCAGTCCGCATCTTCTGATTAAGCCGCCCCTTTTTAGTAGTAATGACAACTACACCATTCCCTGCACGAGCTCCCCATATTGAAGCAGCAGCAGCATCCTTCAATACAGTTACACTTTCCACATCATTTGGATTAATATTGGCGATATCACCTGCGTAGGGAAAGTTATCAACAACTATTAAAACCTCCGTGTTCGCATTAATGGTACTTAATCCCCTTACCGTAAAACCATTTGGTCCCCCAGTTAGTCTATTGAACATTACTCCACTTGCAACACCATTCAGCCTATCTATAATGCTTGTGCCAACCTGATCATTTAGTGTAGCATTATCTATTTTGGTAAAAGATCCGGTAACACGTTCTTTGGGAACGTCCTGGTAGCCGGTGTTTAGAATAACCTCTTCTTCTTCAACGACCTTTAATTTCACTTGAATATTCAGTATGGCCTTTCCTTCCACGCTTTTTTCCATAGCCTCTATATTTACACCCTTAACGATTATGATCGCATCTGTGTTAACGCCATATAGCTGATACTCGCCATTCTCATTGGTTGTAGTAGAAATAGAAGTACCCTTCACACTTACCGTTGCGGCCGCGGGTTCTCCTTTGTCATTCAGTACTCTTCCTCGTATGGAGAAAGTATCAACATTTTGAATAACGACCAAGTGAAGGTTCTCTTTGCGAACCGTAACAAAGACGGTCCGATCTTCGATACTATAAGTGAAGGACTGGTTCTTAAAACACATATCCAATACTTCTCTAATGGGCGCCATTTTGACCTTAATTGAAACAGTGCTCGACTTTATAAGAAGATCATTGTTAAAAAAGAAAACATAATCACTTTGCTTCCTGATTTCCGAAAAAACTGTCTTTAATGACACTTCATGCAAGTCCAAGGTAATGGCCCCCTGGCCATAGCCAGTGGCCCTCGCCTGAAAGATTGTCAAAAGCAGGAAAAAAATGGTCAATCTCATAATTTTCAGAACATAGCACAGGGGATTAACCTTCCTCTCCGGAAAGTCTCCCCGAACAAAAAAAAACATAGATTTGCAGTGTTTGGGTTGAACAATAAATGATCTGTCGAAAGTCTATTTATTCGTTTTGGTCCAACATTCATCAGGAGTGTTCCAAGCACTCCTGATTTTTTTGACCTTTCTTTTATATTTTATCGCTTTTTAAATAGAACAAACTCTATATCCCTTTTTTCTTTTACGACTCCAAACCCTTTACTTCTTAGAAAGTTTTCCATTTGAATCTCAGAAAATAACTCATATCCACCCGGTAGCTGTAAATCTATTCTATCTTTAAAGCCAGTTTCATTTATTATTGGAATCGAACTCTTAGCATTTAACACACTAACCAAACTTGAAATCGGATAATTCCTAACCAAGCCAGGAACTTCATCAACCTCAGTACCTAAAGCCGGCTGTTCACCCTTTGTAATGAGGCCGACCAAAGCAGTCGAAGGCTTTAATACGAGAACATCCACCCTTTTTAAAAGGGGCTGTGCCTTTATCCTAAATTGCCTTACCAAATCCTCTTGAAAAAATTGTAGCATTTCACCAGTAGACCTTCCCGGAGCAATTAACTCATAACAATACTTATTCTCATAGTTCTTCTGGTCCAAAAAGGCCTGTTTAAATTCAACGTCTACAGAATCGAAAATCAGTTGATTGTTAGGTTGCTTGAGGCTAAATGCCCTTCGATATAATAAATCCAACGGATGATTTAGCAAATACAACCTTGCCGAGTCCTTTCCAGGATCTTGGATACCCATTTTAAAACCTGCGCCTTCAATATATCCAGTAAAAACAGCACTAAGTTTAATAGAAGCACCAAGGTTTTCAAAAGCATCGTTAAACAGAGGCAGAGACGGGTCGTGGGATAGCAGGTCCTTCTTATTATGAAGCGAAATAGATCCCCTATTTATAAGAGTGCTTACGTTTCCCCTTGTTACTTCTTTCGCGAATGTAGTGGCTACAACAACACCATCACCATTGATCCAGACATAGTGAGGTATGTATTTATGAGGAAATAATTCCTGCAATATCGTATCACCGAGAAGATAGGGTAATGTTACCTCGTAGCCAACCCGTTGTTTTCTGCTTTGAAATAGTTTATCAACCTTTTGTTTGGTATCACCTGTTTGATTCGCATTAACTAAAATCACCTGCAGTTGATCTCCAAATTCTCTTTGAAGAGCATCCATCTTTGGAAACCCTTCTATACAGCTGCCGCACCAGGTTGCCCAAAAATCCAATATAATGACTTTCCCCGTTAAGCTATCCAGTTTTATGACCCCTTCAGAATAGTTATTGACGTTGTTCAGCTGAATCCCTTTTGGTAGTTTTTCCCCAATATTTAGGGCATAGAGTTTTATTGAACTTGCTGGTTGCTTTGCAAATCGACTTTGCTGCGCCAACGCAGGACTTATAATAAAATAAGCACAACCAATTAAAAGATAGATACGAAAATAACTGAGCATAATATTCCTTTTTCTATCCCTCTTGCCCTCAATCCAAGAATGGATCGAGGGGGAAAGAGGGGGCTTCACATGAGAAAACTAAACCTTACTTTATTATTAGAATTAGCAAATGCGCCCTAAGGCTTCACAACTACCTTCCTCCCCTCAATGGAAAGATGGACATTTGAGTTGGCCAAGTTTTCCAAAAGTCTGGATAACGTAATATCCCGTTGGATTTGACCAGTAAATGTATTTTTAGGAACGGCTCCTTGATAATCAACAGTAATGTCATACCACCTCTCCAATTGCCGCATAACAGCCTTAATGTCGTCATCTTCAAAGTAAAAGAGCCCATTTCTCCAAGCCGAAACTCGTTCCAGGTCTACATCATCCAATACCTTAATATTTCCGGCTTTGTCAATTTGCGCCTGCTGTCCTGGCCTTAACAAATACACCCCTCCATTCTTATCAAGTTCAATCGATCCTTCAAGTAAAGTAGTTTTGATAACTGATTCATTATCGTAGGACATAATATTGAAATGAGTACCCAATACTTTTATCTGCACATCACCAACTTTTACAATAAATGGCTTGTCTATATCCTTTGCGACCTCAAAATATGCTTCTCCACTGGTCAACTCAACCACCCGGTTCTTCTCGTTAAAAGCTGTTGGAAACCGCATTGAGGAAATGGAATTTAGTAACACTTTACTGCCATCAGGCAAAGTGACACCATATTGGCCTCCCTTAGGGATATTGATCGAATTGTATTCTACCTTATGCCCATTTGGGGGGATTGCATCATAGGTAATTAAACCATTCCCGACTTTTAATATGGTGGCTTGATCTTGTTCGGCTAACCGCCCATTCTTAGCGCTGTCCAAAGAGATAATGGATCCATTTGCCAGGGTAAGCGTTGCCTTATTGCCTCCGGGAAGAATATCATTGACAGCAAGTTCTCCGCCTTTTGCCGGGTCACTTTGCAGAGAGGATGATTTATTTCTCATATAAACAATAGACCCGATGGTAACCAAAAAAATAATGGATGCTGCGGCTGCATACCTGAACCACTTTTTCCTATAAAGAGGAACCAAACGAGTCTCATCCACCTTTTCAATTTTCTCTTCTATAGCCTTTCGCATTCCCAATGACAGTATCTGCCATTCTTCCTCTGAAAATGCCGGAGCTGCATTCTGCAGGTCAAAATGGCCGTAGTACCGTTCTACAAATTCAGCTTCCTGAATTGTAGCTTTCCCTGATAAATACTTACTGATTAGCTTTATCAATTCGTTATTATCCATCACACTTAACATTGAGATAACCTCTTTTAAGTAAGTACCGGAAATGATCTATTTTCCCAAAAGAGGGTGAAACTTTTTTTAGGAATCAGCTTTATACAAACTGAAGGAGAATGCCTGCAAGACGGCTACGCAGGTCAGATACCGCCGTACCAAGTTGGTTTTGAACTGTTTTTGTTGAGATATTCAGTCTTTCTGCGATTTCCTTTACAGATAACTTATTGGCAAAGTGAAGTATAAATATTTCCCGCCGCTTTTCGGGCAAGGTGTTTAACCAGGATCGAAACAAAGCCGCCAATTCCTTCTCCATTACAGATCCATCTGCACCTGTTCCAGTAAAGGCCATTTGTTGAAAGGGAGCAAAAAAGGTTGGGGAATCCTGTCCTCTTTCGATCATTTTAAAGACCTGGAACCGGACTGCAGAAAGCAGGTAGGATCTCAAATTTTGAATCTCCACGCTGCCGCGCCTGACCCAAATATCCGCCCATATATCCTGTATTATATCCTTACACTGATCAACATCCTTGAGTCGCTGGTAAGCAGACATAAACATTTCTTTCCAATAGCGAGTATAAAGGGTATCAAACGCCTCTTTATCGCCTTGCGACAGCAGTTGCAGCAACTCATTGTCTGTATGATTTACGCCAGTCAAAGTCTGTCTTTAAATGCCAGTTATTGGAAAGTGCCTGAGCTTATCTCCCAATGCAAAAAAGGATGGGACTATTCTTGAAATCGCCCATATAAGTTACATCTACCTTATACGGATACCCGAATAAACTCAAATGCTTATCTGCAATAATAAGATTTTTCCCTTAATCGTTTACCCCGAATCAGAATTAGGTAAAATACCTTAAACAGCCATAGCTGCTAATTGAAATCTAATTTCTTTTGCTCGGATAGCTTTTTCTTTCTAATGAAATTTCAATATATTTTTGCTCTTTGGTTTAGCCACTCGAAATAGAACCCTTTACTTTTTCGTTGGCTAACCATTAGGTAGACCATTACCATTACAACCTTTATCACTTATGAACGCCCCGTTGACGATAATCACGCGGGAAGGTACTACCATTGTCCGCACCCCTGAAGTTCCAGATCAGCTCTTCTTAAAGATACCACATGCCCATACCCAAACTACCATTTGGGAATATGGAGAAATGGTTGAGCAATACATTGTAAAAAAGAATGCTGGATTTTATGCAGTATCCTTCACTATAAAGGAGATAACGGCCTTTACTGTTGAAGCATCCCAGCCCCACGCAGTCTTACAATATACACTTTCCGGAGAGGCCACAAGCTATATGAAAGACGGCAGATTTATAATGCTCTTGCCAGGCACTTATATGCCTGTAAAGGTTCCTGCGGGAAAACACTTGCTTTGGCTCGTCCCAGGCCGGTATGATTATCTTTACTTTTTACTACCAGAAGACCACTTGCATGAAATGACTGGCAACCACCCATCCTTGGCTAAAATTTCTGTACAAACTATTCGTCCAAATAATCTAAACAGCAGCGCACTCAGGTTAAGAATACCCCAAGAGAGCATACACCTCATCAACCAGTTGGAAGAATTAAACCCTGCAGAATCCGATTTATACCTCGAACTACAAACCATAACGATCTCCTTGCTTAAACTATTGGACGCTCAGCTACGGAACAAAAACGATCTCCTACAGTTTTATGCAGATCTTACCGACGACATAAGAAATTATATACTTGACAACATTGAGGATTATGAAAAAATCTCCATTCAATCCTTAAAAGAAAGATTCCATATTTCGGAAAGGACTTTGGAACGCCAGTTTCAAAAGAAGTTCGACCAATCTTTAAGAAACTATATCAGAAACAAGCGCCTTGAGCGTGCCTTGCTTATTTTATCTATCGAAAACAACTCAGTCTCAGAAGTAGCCAGCAGATTAGGTTATTATGATGTCTACTCTTTCTCCAAAATATTTACTGACCAATATGGGTATTCTCCCAAAAATATAAACCGAATTCTCTTTTAGATGAAATAATCATATTGATTCATGAATGTTGAATATTGCGACAAAATACCTCAATTAGCTTACAAAATTGTCGGATTAATACATTTTTTCATCGTTTTATTCTCGGCAACTTTACATAAAGGTTAAGCCAGCAGTTAAAAGACGAACCAGCAGAATGATCCCCAAAAGAAATACAGTTACATTCTTTTAGATCTAATGCAAAGAAATATGACACAAGCGCCTCACAGGCTGGCCCCAATCTTGATTTCCGTCCAATCTCGACAATTTTAAACAATGAAACGTAAATTAATTGTAACCATTATTTGCCTTCTATTATTTGGACTCTTTCTATATACCAGCGCAAGCAAATTTCTTGCTTTTAATAGATTCTATGACGAACTAAATAATCAACCCTTACCAAATGTACTTACACCAATCATAGTTTGGGCATTACCGATAACAGAAATAATCCTTTCCCTGCTTCTAATGAGCAATAAAACACAACGCATAGGACTTTGGGGATCATTTATCTTGATGAGTTTATTTACAATCTATACTGGACTCGTATTGCTAAGAACATTCGAGAGAGTTCCTTGCTCCTGTGGTGGAGTTATAAGCTCATTAACTTGGCCACAACATTTAGTCTTCAATCTGTTCTTTACCGGAATTAGCTTAGCAGGCATTATGCTCACGAAGCAAAACAACGCCAAACTTAAAAATATAACTTACACACCTGTCACATAAAATCATACCATACTCAATAAAGACAAATTAAAACATCCTAAAAAGTTTTTAAAATGAAACGCCAAATCAAATGGTCAGTTATTCTAATTGCGATAATATCAATAACATGCGCCTTCGCAACAATAAATCCAAAACCTTTTCAAGTCGGAGAAAAATATGTGGGGACTTTTATATGGGGAACGAGACATTACATATTAACTGACTTAACCGGAAATCCAATTCAACTTCCCCAGGGATGGACAGAAGGAGAAGAATATGTATGTAATGAACCGATTGACCTTTGCACTATAACTGTAAATGAAAATGCAATCTTCTTCTATGATTCATTTCAAGGGGCTTACTATTTTGAAAACAATGATGTTATAGAATATTCATTGGGCACCTTTGCAATTGTAAACTGAAAACACTATTCTTTGTAACCTTGTATCAGGATAAGAAAGCGTCAATTGCATAAGGCCAGCCACGGAAACACTGAAAAGTCTTAATTATCTAAATCTGCTATTACCTCAAAAAAGACATATCTCAATAAAGAAATTATGCGCATATACAGGGCAAGCCGAAACCTGTCCAAAAGAAGTAGGCAATAACCACAAAAACCAAATAAGATGCTCAAAATTAAATGGACATTCTTACTGGCAGCTTTAATAGCCATCGCCAGTGCCTTTACTACGATACCAAGGACAATTTCAAAAGATGATGTAAGAGTAGTAGGTCTTTTTGTTTCCGGTTCCAGGTATTATGTCGCAACAGACGGAAGTGGCAACCCACAAGTAATTCCACCAGAATGGACAGAAGGAGATGAATTCACGTGCGAGGAACCATTAGATCTTTGCTATGTTATAGTAGAAGAAACAGCCGTGTTGATATTCGACTCTGCCTTAGGTTTGTATTATTACGAATCTACTGAGATTATTGAAGATCACTCTGGGACCTTCCAGGAACAAATCTAAAATAAACGAAGGAAAAGAAGGAGATACATATCTCCCTCTTTTCCTTAAACAAAATTAGTTAACTTTTAACGCATCCTCTATCATATTTGTAAGTCGGTCTTTCCAGAAAAAATCTTTACCTGTAGCTTTATAAATTCTTCCGGCTTTATCAAATACCATAGGGCGAGGATATCCAGTAATTCCATAATGAAGAATAATTGGGTGATCACGCCCCTCTCCATTGGTATATAGATTCACAGAAGTTTCCGACGTATACAACCCCGATTTAACACCTTTCAACCATGTATGGAAATCTTCGTCTACACTAACTGTAACAAATACAACATTTGAATTTTGTTTAAACTTTTCCTTTACAGGTGACAGACAAAATCTAAAATAATTTGTACAAGGGCCACATCCTGTAAACCAAAAGTCCATCACAACGACCTTACCTCTAAAATCCTTCAGACCAACAATATTACCATTTACATCGGTCAAGGAAAAATTAAACGCAGGCATACCCGACAAGAGATGATTACTTAATGATGCTAAGAAATCAATCAGAAAAGGGTCTTTAATATAAGTTTTGGATTTTTCAAGCATTTCCTTTCCATTAGTAAAAGACCGATAAGCATGAAACAAATGTTCAGCCAACAGATATTCCCTGATTTGTCCAGAATAATTGCCTGCAATAAAATCATATACACCCTCACTTGCTTTTATCCTCTCATAATCTTTAAACATCTTTACACGAAGCAAATTATTCGTCACGAGAAATTCAAAGAATCTCCTGGATTTAACCATAATGCTATCTGGAAACAAACTAAAAATCTTCGGATCAATAAATTTATCGTAGTTTTCCTCAACTCTGCGCCTCCTTGCAGAATCTTTCTGAAAAGAAACACTTTGAATATTGGCCAATACCAAACCTTTCAATTTTCTAATTGAAATATCACCCACAATATCTGCCTTCAATAATTGGTAAGCCAATGGAGTAAGGGAATCTTTTCTTTCTTCAACAATTCTACTCTGCCTCGCGCAAAGAGAATCTAATCTTGAAGGAATTGAAGGACCATCAGATTTCACGATTTCCTTATCATATTCCTCCTTACAGATATATTTGGCAGACCCCACTCCGGAAAATTTTGCATTTCCCAGATCCCACCCAGTTTGGTTTTTGGGATCATACTTTGTTGGAGTCAAATGCGCCGTCATCCAATCTATATTATACAAAATTCGATCGCCCTTTTCAAGCAAGTAATATTTTAAAATATCAATATACTTACCATCCCTTTTATCACCATTTTTGCTTAATGTGAAATAACAGAAGTCATTTACCGAATCCACTGAGAATACAATATCTCCACCTCCAGGATATACCTTAATTAATTTAACTATTGGCATAAACCTGTCTTCCGTTTCTGAAATATACCTCCTCCAAACCTTAAGCATAAAAGTATCATCCTCTTTTGCGTTTCCAACCTTAACAGTAATATCTGCCTTACTGGTGTCTGAAGTGTTTGTATTTTCTACAAAAGCACTTAAACAAAGTGCGAAAAAGGTGATTTGTGAGAATTTTGGAACAATAAGAAAAAAGGTCTTCATGTTATGCTTTTTTAGCCTAAATATTTTAAAAAAATTAGTTTGAATAATTAGTCCCTCTTATTTTGTTCTGTCCCATTCAGTAGGACTTCACTATTTGGAATTTGATAAACATACCGGGGATCATTAGGGGGAAGTTCATAAACCGTGTTGTTTAAGATCCGACTCAACGTTTTGGAAAATTGGGGCTCTTTATTTAGCCGTTTTAGGTCAGTCCAACGGAGACCTCTGAAGGGTAATTCTTTTCGCCTTTCTTCCAGAATTTTAATAAGGGCATCTTCAGCATCGGTAGCTGCAAAGTCTACAAATGTGCCAGTTCGCCATCTTTTTTCCAGGAGCGTATTTAGGTCCCCCATTGCATCGGAAACCCGGTTTAGCCTTGCCCGACATTCTGCGCGTATCAGATACATCTCATCTGTAGCAACGCCACCAAAAAGAGTGGTCAAACCTGTATACTGGCCAACAAAATATTTCTTACTCGCAGTGTTGTTTTTAAAGTATAAAGTCTTTCTCAGATCGTCACTTAGATATGAATTATACAACATTGTGTCTACAAGTATGTTGGTGTTAAAGGTAATAGCCGTTCTTACGAAACAATCAGCTAATATTTCCGGATTATTCCTTGGAAAGGGTCTTGTTGGAGTGGTAGGATTTAAGGTGTTGTAGTCAAGTAATTCAGAATTGAGTCTAAGACTGCTATCTGCATTGGCTTCGGCATCCTCATACATACCCATGTTCAAGTAAACGCGAGCAAGCATAGCATAGGCGCTTGCTTTGGATGGTCTGTTACGGTTCACCGGGTCAATGTTATTTAAGGGCAGAATCCTTAGAGCTTCCTGGAAATCCTTTAGGATTTGATCGTAGGACGCAAGCAAACTGGACCTTCCTTTGCTTTCACTAAGATTGGCGTTCAATCTTAAAATAATTCCCAGTTCTGTATCAGCACTATTCTTTACATAAGTTTTTGAATATATCTGTACAAGATTAAAAAAGGCGTTGGCCCTAAAATAGAGCGCCCCACCTTTTATTTGATTATACTGTTCTTTATTAGCATCATCGGCATCCAGGTTATTAATTCCCTCAAGCACTACGTTCGCAATATACACCTGGCCATAAGGGTTTGTCCAATCTGTATCTTCTCTTTCTTGAAGTATATCCGCCGACCAGATATAGGCATTCATGGTATTTGCTACCAGTGATTGCCAGTTGGCATATTCAAGGTAAAAGTTATCAGCACCCCATTCTCCCCAAAAGGGTTGGGCAGAGGTCAGATCGTCGTTGTCCAACAACGCCTGGAACTCCCAAAGTTTTGTCGGAACTGTCATTTTCTTGTCCGGCTTCTTATCAAGAAATTCTTTTGTGCAACTCTGCGTACCCAAACAGAGCACCATTATCAATGCAGGAATTATAGTTCGCATGATTTTTATTTAACAGTTAAAACTCAATATTTAACCCCAGGGAAATACTCTTAGATGGGGGAATGGTTGTATCCCAATCAGGATCTATATCCCTGTCAGTGGCGCTCCACAATATGCCCCCGTTATAGTGATAAACATAAAGTACGATGCTACGGAATGGGAGATTCCTAATATCTTGCCTGGTCAACGTATAATCTATCCTTATATCTCTTAACCTGACGTGATCCCCACGCTCCACTAAAACCTCAGAGTTTGTATAAAAAGTCTCTCGCCCTGTATTTATAGGATAGATCATGGCAGGCACATTGGTAAATGCCTCGTCGCCCGCCTTTTGCCACCTGTCCTGATAATCTACATGCCCCAGCTGTGTGCTTCCAAAAAATTGCGCATAATTAATGGAAGCTCTCCTGAAATAATATCCAAGCCTGTAAGCAATGTTGAAAGACAATGAAAACTGTTTCCACATCAAAGTATTCCTGATGCTTCCAAAATAAGGCGGTGTACGAGGACCTGAATAGACAATATCGTTCGGGTCCGTAGACGCAAAGATGGATGTATAACTATTGGATTTGTTACCTTGATAAAATCCGACAGGATCGCCATTCTCATTTAAGCCACCCCATTTATAACTATACATTCCAGAAAGCGGTTTGCCCACGATTGAGTATAGAGATCCAACATTATCGGAATTTTGCTTGGGTTCCAGGTTGAATTTGGTAACCTTATCTTTGGCCAGGCTGAAAAGAACTGAAGTCATCCATTTAATAGACCGATCAACTATCTTTCCGTTAATAGTGAGATCAATTCCGTTGACCTGTAGATTACCCGTATTGCCGGAATAGGAAGTCAAACCAGCAGAAGGAGGAAGAAGAATATCCGAAATCAAATCCTTGCCGTTTTTCCGATAAAACTCCACACTACCAGATACACGGTTTTTGAAAAGCCCATAATCCAAACCAATATTTAATACCCCAACCTTTTCCCACCTTAATTCTTCATTGGGCGGAGTAAGAATGAAAGCACTCGGAGCCCCATACCGATTGGTTCCACCCTGTCTTGCCACTAAAAACGCTGTTATACGACTGTTGGAATTTCCATTGTAACCGTAATTGGCCCGGAGCTTCAAGTAGTGCAGCCACTTTAATTGATAAAATGATTCCCGGCTAATATCCCAACTGGCTCCGACAGACCACAGGGGGACCCATTTTTGATTGCTCTTTATACCAAACAGATTTGCTGCATCCTTCCTTGCACTGGCATTAATCGTATACCTGTCTTTGAAAGTGTAAGACGCATTGCCAAAGTAATAGACAAACCGGCTGGAAAGGCCATTCACAGACTGATTATTAGAAATACGGATGGTATTGCCAACAATATAATGCCTGAAAGCAGACACATTATCAACAGCCACGCTGATAGCCGTTTCATCGTCATACCCATAATACCTTGTTCCAAGACTATTGGTGGTTACATCCTGTATAGCTGCACCCGCAATTGCATTAACGATATGATCTCCGTTCCAGGTCTTGTTGAAATTTAATTGAAGTCTTGCATTGTGGGAGACGTAGGTGCTTGTCGAAGCATCCAAAATGCTCCCCAATGGCACCGGCCTGGTGACGGCACCGTTAACCCAATTTATACTGCTGAATTGATTGATCAGATTTCTGGTGAAGTAAGTTTCCTGGCTATACAGATTCCGGGTCTCTGTCAGGCCCTTCCCATAACGGTATTTCAGATCTATATCAAAACTATTTAGGAATTTATACCGGATTCCCAGGTCCACCCGGTAGTCTTGTGTTTTGGAAGTATTGTTCCTGAATTGCACTTCATCCAATGGGCGTAATTTCCAGTCAAGTAAATGGCCAGCCCCAGCCGTATCAATGTATTCACGACGGTATTGCGGGACTTCCAAATGGCTCCCTACATCATCGACCAAACGGGTATAGGGATAAACAGATGTAATATCAGAGGGGGAAAAACCTGGCTTTTCAGTGACCTGCGCAAAGAATATGCCTGTCGAGATTTCCAGTTTTGACTTCAGCAATGAATAACTATTTCTGGCATTCAAGGTAATCCGGTCGAACTGATCCTTCACTACACTATTCAAATTCTTGTCATAGCCAATAGACAGGTAATACTTATTATTTATATTACCACCACTCAGGTTAACCGCATATTGCTGCTTAACTGATTTCCGGTAAAAATCATTCAGGTAGTCGCCCCTTACGTCAAGACCTTTCAACCCGTTAATGAGTTCTTCAGCTTGTTCGTCTGTCAATTCGCCTGCCCTGTTTTTAGCCAGCACTTCCACCACAGGAGATAATACAGGGCGTTGATTGGATGTGATCCTGCTGTTGTAATAACCATTCTGAAATAGAAATTTTTCAACATCAACATAATCCCCGATTGACATCAGGGGTTGATAATACAGATCTGGTTTTTCTCCGATAGTGACATTTGAATTAAAAGAGACCTTTGTTCGTTCATTCACCCGCCCGGATTTAGAGGTGATCACAATAACGCCATTGGCCGATTTTGCCCCCCAAATTGAAGCAGCTGCAGCATCCTTTAAAACTGTGATGGACTCTATATCATTGGGGTTAATATTTCGAATGTCTCCTTCATATTCAAAATTGTCCAGCACAATCAAAGGTTTGCTGTCTGAATAAGAAGGGAAGGTGCTTACTCCCCTAATTGATATATCATTGATCGGACTATTGGTGTTCCTTCCTTGAGAAAGCATGCCACTGGTCACGTCCTGTAATCGCTCTAATAAATTGGTTGATACAGACCGATTAAGTAACTCCCTGTCGATTTGTACGAATGATCCGGTTGCCCTTTCTTTTGGGATAAACTGGTAACCAGTGTTATAAAAAATGTTAACCGAATCCAATCTGGAACTCGAAACTTTCAAACGAATGATAATTTCAGTCTGTCCGCGCAGTCTCAGCTCCTGCCGTTCAAAACCAACACTACTGATTATAAGGAGGTCGTTTTCTTTAATGCCTCTTAAGACAAAAACGCCATCCTCGTTAGTCGTAGTCCCCTTCATAGTCCCTTTGACATTGACGGTTGCACTGATAACAGGCTCTCCCTTTTCATTGACTACCCGGCCACGCAGGTCTCCCGGCGGATGATCGAGTGAGAGCTTTTGCTGCTTGATGGCAACGACGATATAAGTGTCATTGAGTTGGTAAGTAAGGGGCAGGTCTTTGAAGCAGGCGGCCAGGGCCTGCTTAATATCCGCATCCTTGACGGCAATATCAATGGCGGGGGCTACACTCAGCACACTATCTGTGTACACAAAATGATAGCCGGTCTGTTTGGTGATCTCGGCAAACACCTGTTTCAACGGAGCTTTTTTCAAAGAGAGCGTGATCGTCTGGCTGAAGCCGGCTGCACTGACCTGTAAACAGGCCGCAAATACAAGAATGGCCGTCAGTTTCATAATCATCAGCGTTTTGGTGATAGGCGCCCGCAAAAAGACCCGGGCATAGTAAGCCTCAATTTTCATACATTTGAACAGTTTGGGTTGAACAATAAAGCAGTCTTCGCCGATTGCATCAACATGGGCAGCCCGAATTACCGGCATGACCGGTATCGCCGGGGATGCTGCTAACATTCCCGGCTTTTTATGTCCCCTACCGATTTACTGTCAGAGGACCGGGTACGTACCCGCTGTTTATGCAAAAAATATACTGATATGGCTTACGCCATATAGGTTTAGTGTGTTTAGGGTATGTTCAATCGTTGAAGGAAAGAAAGGGTAAGTGAAAACAACCCTTTCTTTGCAATACGACAAAAGAACAGTACACCACAATTGGTACACATTGGTTAAGGGGATAATGATTGTAGATATTGACAGTTCAATCACCTGTTCATGGCTTTACCGTCACCTGCCTGTCCCTGATCGTGAAATGCACCTCATTGGTCAGTTCCAGCAAGGTCAGGATCTCTGATAAGGACACCGCCCTCGATATTTTGGCATTGAACCGCTGGTTGACTTGGCCTTCGTACCTTACCTCCACATCGTACCACCGCGCCAGCTGCCGCATAAGCGGTTCTATGGGCGTGCTATTGAACTCAAACTTTCCCCACTTCCAGGCCGTGATGCTACTGGTATCCACTCCATTCAATACACCTATCTGTCCTGCCGGGTTTATCCGGGCCTGTTGACCGACCAGTAGGAGCTTTTGTTGATCGCCCTGACCGATCATCAACCTTCCCTTCAGTAAAGTGGCGGCAATGTCCGGTTCATCTGTATAGCTATTGATATTGAAATACGCTTTATTGCCGCTTTCCTGTCTATTGGCCGGCACACTTATCGCCGCACTGTCCCTGCCAGCGGATCTTTTGACCAGCACCTGAAAAGGCTGGCCCTTTTGCGGATGTATGTCGAAATAGGCTTCTCCCTGTAATTCCACCTGCCGTTCAGCGCCCTTGAAAACGGTAGGAAACCGAAGGGAAGAGGCGGCATTTAGCCATACATGGCTGCCATCCGGCAAGACAATATGATACTGGCCGCCCCTTGGAGTAGCTACCGAATTATATAAGATCTCCCCGGAGGCCTCAGGGCTGGCGTTGTATGCCAGCTGGCCATTGGCTGTTTTAAAGACACGGGTTTGCCCCTGCCTGGTCAACTCTCCATTGCCCATACTATCCAGCAAAACACGACTGCCATCTCCGAGGGTGAGGATCGCCCGGTCTCCACCGGGTAAAACATCTTCCGCTGAACCATCAGCTTTGTCCGCTTGGGAGGAGGGTGTTGAAGGGGACAACAGGTAAAAAATGACCGCAAGACCGCTCACCAGTAGCAGGATCGCCGCCACCCTACCAATCCATTTTATAGAAAATAATGAAAATGCCCTCCCTGTTGGCCCTGTGACAGTATCATCTTGCTTCTCAATGCGCTGCTGAATACGTGTAAACAGGCTTTCGCTCGCGCTTTTATGGGTCAGCGGCACTTCCATCAACCGCTCTTCCAGGAAGCTGGTAAAGTCATCCACCAACTCTTCCTTTTCAAACTCTGGCTGATCATGCAGCCAGTGCAGAAATGCTGCATGTTGGTCGTCTGTATATTGGCCGCTGGTATATTGCCTGACGAACAGCCAGGCCTCCTCCTTATTCATAGCAAGGTTTTAAGGTTTTGCAATGTGCTGAAAGGAAGACACAGGATTTTTCAAATCGTACAGATCGACTGGAAAATTATTTTTGAAAAAGGGTAAAAAAGAGCAGGCTGACAGAGGTAATGGCCTTGTTTTGCCGCAAATACTCCCGGATGAAGGATACCGCCGCATAATACTGCTGCTTGACCGCAGAAACAGTAATACCCAGTTTTTGGGCGATCTCCGTAAAGGAAAGGTCTTCCTGCATAGCCAGGTTGAATACTTCTTTTCTTCTCGCCGGCAATAGCTCAATGGCCTCCATAGCCATTGTATAGTGTTGTTTGAACAATAACTGATCGGCCACATCTTCCGCTGCCGAAATGGCCATATCCTCATCCAACGCCACCTGCGGTAAGCGGGGCTTTACCCGTTCCAGGTAATTAAGGACCCCATTGCGGGCCATCCGGAACACATAACTGCGAAAATTAGCTACGTCCGGCAGGTTTTGCCGCTTTTCCCATAATCTGAGAAACACCTCCTGCAAAATATCCTCCGCATCCTCCTTGGAACGGGTAAAAAGATAAATATAAGACTGCAGAACGCCGGCATGAAGCTGGTATAACGCATGAAACGCGGGCATATCCGACCGCGCAATCAGTCGCAGAAGCTGCTGTTCATTTTCACCGGGAGCTATAGGCACGAAAGACAGTTTTTTACGTTCTAAAGGTACAAAATACCCCTTATACGGGCAATTTATATAGGCAAAGCCAGGTGTTAAGCAAGACGAAATAAGCCCGGCAATTATTACCGTATTGTTCCTTATTCTGGTCTTCTTTGCCGCTTTCTGATCGTGAGCGGATAAGCCTTCTTGAATGGTTCCAGCACCTTCCTGCTGGCATATCGCCATTTGAACCCTTTATAATATTTTACCCTTCCTTTGGCGGCGGCAATGATTCCCTTTTCCCCAAAACCTTCTTTGCGTACCGCCTCCATAATGCTTGGATAAGTAGCCAGTATCTTTCCCCTGCTGGTACACCGATGCACCGGTTTCCATAGTGCATAGGTTGGTTTGAATTGTGTATGGTCCCGTTCAGCAAATACCAGCGCTGTCCTTCCCCTTTCCATGATCAGCCGCTGCTTCCCACTGTTGGTCATTACCTCGATATTGCTTAACCGGTTGTTATACCCATCGCCATCCTTTGCAATCGCCATTCGCGTGCTTTGCTTTAACAAACCTGATTCTTTAAAGGCAGCATATACCAGTCGCCGCACTCCGTACTCATAGCGGTGATTGTCCAACATCAATGTAACCTGCAGAATAATGACAAAATCGTTGGTGAACCGATTGTAATGCCGCTTGACCTTTTGCGAGAGAATTCTGCCAGCCACAAACTGTATCCCGCAACGACTGTGCAATACCGTCCTGTCCAGCGATCTGACACGTCCCATATTGGACACCTGAAAAGACCCCTCAAATCCCGGAATATCTTTCCACAGCTCACCGGATAATTTTGCTGGTCCTCTATTGGTATATGGATACTCTTTTTGTTGAGGACTTATACTCATCACTACTGTTTTTTTTAATGGTTTATTCTTATCGCATATCCCAATACGTTCATAGCAGCATAAAAATTAAGAATTAGCAATCATCTTCACCGCCTTTCCTTATTAGAAATATTTACATTTAAGTAGCACAAGTCATTCACCACAGTAAACCTTCTTCTGATGTTGTTCTATAAACCGCTATTGCCATTTTCCATTCTGGCATTATCCTGTACCTACACCCTTACCGTTGCACAAGTCAACCCTCCACCCGCTTACAACGGTTCCATGCCTGTCAATTATATCCGCGTATGGGATATGAAGAAGCCAGAAACCAATGGGAACAACGTAACAGTAGCTTCCACTTTGCAATCAGCTACCATGACCACTAACTATTTCGATGGGCTCGGCAGGCAGATCCAGTCCACTGTCAAGCAAGGCTCCCTGGTGACCGGCCTGTCCGCTACGGATCTGGTCAAAGCTATTGTATATGATGAACTGGGCAGGGAGTTATATAATTACCTGCCATTTACGGCGAACAATACGGGAGGCAATACTTCCATTAATGACGGGCTTTTTAAGCTCAATCCGTTTCAACAACAGGCCGCGTTCAATACCACCCAGTTTCCCAGCGAATCATTTTTTTATGCAAAAATCAATTATGAAGCATCCCCTTTGAACAGGGTGACCGGCAAGTATGCTCCCGGTGATAGTTGGGCCGGATCAGAACAAGCGCCAAATGCCAATGACCGCCACGGTATAGGCATAGAATACATGACCAATACCGGGGATGATGGCGTACGTATCTGGTATGTAAACCCTTCGACGGGGGGGATCAGCACAGTAGACAGTTATGATCCCGGAACGCTCTATAAAACGGTCACCACTGATGCACATAAAAGAAAGGTAGTGGAGTATAAGGATAAACAGGGAAATACCGTGCTGCGCAAAGTGCAGATTGATGCCAATCCCGGTCTGGACCATACCGGCTGGCTATGCACCTACTATGTGTATGACGATTTGAACAATCTCCGGCTGATCATTCCACCCAAAGCGACCAAAGAATTGACAGGATCTTCCTGGAACCTGACCCAAACCATCAGGGATGAGCTATGCTTTCGATATGAATATGATGCACGCAATCGTCCCATTATTAAAAAATCACCCGGCGCAGCAGAAACAAGGATCGTGTATGACGTACGCGACCGGATGGTGCTGGTGCAGGACGGGAACCGCCGCAACGCACACGAATGGATATACACCCGGTTTGACGAACTCAATAGAACCGTAGCCACTGGCACTATCACCGATCCCACGCATTATAATGATCATGCCTGGCATCAGCAACAAGCAGCGGCCAGCGCCGACTATCCCAACCTTGCTTCTTATACGCATGATGAACTGACCAATACCTTCTATGATAACTACGCCTGGCGCAGCAGTTATGGCAACCCGCTGAATGATGTGCGCAGTTCTTCCTATGATAGTTATTTCTTTACCCCCGACAATAATAACTGGCCTTACCCGCAGGCCATGACGCAAGACAATATGCTGACAGGCTTAGTGACGGGAACCCGGACTAAAGTGCCGGGGACAAGTACCTGGTTATTCTCTGTCATATTTTACGACGATAAAGGAAGAGTGATACAAATACTTTCCAATAACATTTCGGGAGGTAGTGACATACTGGCCACTCAATATAACTGGGCCGGTAAACCATTGATGACCGCCATGCGTACCGACAAGGGTGGGGTTAACAGCCAAACGACCGTCGTACTGACTCGATTTACCTATGATGACCTGGAAAGATTGATCAAAACCGAAAAACGCCTGAGCAACAGCCTTGTCAACAGCAACGCCATGAGCGCGTGGACAACCCTTTCTGAATGTACCTACAATGCGCTGGGACAGTTAACCACAAAGACACTGGGTAATGACCTGGAAACACTCGACCATGAATACAATATCAGGGGCTGGTTGACAGGGATCAACAGGTCTTTTGTCAACAACAACAGCGACCGTTATTTCGGCTTTGAATTGGGCTACGATAATACAGGGACGATCATTGCCGGTACGAGCTTTGCCGCTGCACAATACAATGGCAATATCAATGGCATGATCTGGAAAAGCAAAGGGGATGGGCAGCGGCGTAAGTATGATTTCTCTTATGATGCAACCAACCGGTTATTGAAAGCAGACTTTAACCAATACACTTCCGGCAGCTTCAATAAAACAGCGGGCATTGATTTTAGTATGAAAATGGGAGACGGAACCAACCACTTGCTGGCCTATGATGCCAATGGCAACATCCTGCGTATGCAGCAATGGGGGCTTAAAGGATTTTCCAGCTCACAAATTGATGATTTGAACTACACCTACGAATCACTCAGCAACCGGCTAAAAAATGTGATAGATGACCACAACGACCCACAGACCAAACTGGGAGACTACAGAACTTCGCAAACCTATATGACTGCTTTAGGAGGAACGAAGACAACGGCAGCCACCGATTATGCCTATGATGATAACGGCAACCTTACCAAAGACCTCAACAAAGACATAGATGACCCCAGTTATCAACCCATCGAATACAACTTCCTGAATCTTCCCGTCAAAGTCAGGGTAAAGAATAAAGGAACCATTGAATTTCTTTATGATGCCCTGGGCAACAAACTACAGAAAACCGTGAAAGAAACCGGTCAGCCGGACAAGGTAACACTCTATATAAATGGACTGGTCTTTGAAAACGATGAGTTGCAGTTGATCCCCCATGAGGAAGGCCGGATCAGAACGGTAGGCACAACGGGATTTGCCTATGATTATTTCCTCAAAGACCATCAGGGCAACGTAAGGACCGTGCTGACCGATCAGACACTGCCGCCTACTGGCTATCAGGCCACGATGGAAACTGCCAGTTTTGGCACGGAGGATGCCCTCTTTTCTCAAATAGGTGAAACCGTTGCAGACAAACCAGCCGGGTTTGACAGTGACGGCGGCAATCAGAAAGTCAGTAAATTGTTCAATGCTTCCGGCAACGATAAACGGGTGGGACCGGGGCTGCTATTGAAAGTCATGGCAGGAGATAAATTCAAGGCGGGCGTGAAGGGATGGTATCTGCCCGGCAGTACCAACGCAGATCCTTTGCCTGGGGCGTCCAATATCGTGTCCTCATTGGTCACCGCCTTCACCGGTGGACTGAGCGGTATTGCTGGACACGGCACCGGCGGCTCAACGCCGGGCTCCACAGAATTGACAGGCCCATTGCAGGCTTTTGTAACAGGCAATAATAACAGCGCAGGTTCCGGAATACCAAAAGCCTATCTGAACTGGGTCTTACTGGACGATGAACAATTCCAACTGGTAGAAGGCAATTTCGGTGCGATTCCTATGCCACAGATCTCCGGTACTGAAGAAAGAAAGGCCCTTGCTGCCAATGGAGGTAATGATATAGAGATCTTGAGGAATGGCTACCTATATGTGTATGTATCCAATGAAAGCCAGGGCAATGTTTATTTTGACGACTTATCTGTTACACATACAAGAGGGGCCTTGCTGGAAGAATCACATTATTATCCTTTCGGTCTGCAAATGGCGGGCATCAGCGGAAAGTCCCTGAATTTTGGCGACCCTGCCAATAAATATAAGTTCAACGGGAAGGAAGAACAGCAGGGGGAATTTGCTGACGGCACAGGGCTGGAATGGCTGGATTATGGCTCAAGGATGTATGACAACCAGGTGGGACGATTCTTTAATCAAGATAGGTTCGCTCATAAATATTCCTCATTAACACCCTATCATTATACCGCAAACAACCCGATCCTATTTACGGATGTCAATGGCGATTCTTTGATCGTGAACTCGTTGCCTGGTAACACCACTGCAGTGACGACTTACGAAAAGCAGGTAAACGATGGCTTAGGTGGATTTTATACACTGGGCAAGAGCAGCACCGGAAGATATGTCTTGAATGCAACCAGTCAGGAAGGTGAAATGAATGCAGAACAGCAAGCGTTTTACAATACCATGCAGGAAACTATTTCGCACGGAACAGATGTTACCTTTACCGCTATAGATGCCAATGATGCAATGGCGCAGAATGTACCGATAGCCGACAATGGCCATGCCGTGGATGCACAGGGCACTAATTATAGCGCTCAGCCAGGCACACACTTCATTGATGTAGGCGACATAAGCAATTTTTCAGCCACCGGCTATGTATCTGCCCAGTCCATTATCGGCCACGAAACAAAAGAAGGTTTTGAGATACAAACAAAAGGATTAACCACAGCCGCACAAATGGGAGCCGCCCACAATACAGCTATTGCAACGGAGAATTCCATTGGCGGATACGAAAGGGTGATTAATCCTGCCGGTGATTTTGCCAACAATACCCTCACACTGAATTTGAATATTCCATCAGCTATTCCCAATGTTACCATTCCGGTTTCTGTAGCCGCAACCATCAACAATAACCAGGTCACCAATGTCACCGGCAACACCAAACCACCGGCATTTTCACCTGCCACCCTATTTCCTCCCAAATTCAGAAAACTATAAAATGAAACATATACTGATCAGTCTTATATTATTGAGTAACCTATCCAGTACCTGGGGACAGGATTCAATAGCCCATTATATCGACCAGCTCAATTGCGAATCCATATTCCTGAAAATTAATTACGGAACGGAGTTGAGACTTACCCGGGATGCTGAGGCGATCGTCGCCTGTCTCGATCATAAAATAACCAGGAAATTGGTGAAAGAATTAAGCAACGAACATAAAACGGCAGTGATCCATGCCATCCTGACTAAAAAATTTGAACCTGAAAAGTATAGTTATAAAGCAGAATCCATTCAGCAAGGAGATAGTGTTGTTGCTATCATTTACCAATGCAATGGCCTGTCCTGGCGTTATGATCTCCAACAGAAAACATGCGCACCCAAACCAGAAGATATAAATAGAATCAAACAATACTGGGAAACGCAGTTACCGGTATATCTGCGCATGGATAAATCAAAAAGAAAGCATCGGTCAACAAAAACATAAAATCTACTACTTTACATCGGTTGCGCTCTACCCCTCCAAAACAACCTTGCTTAACAGCAAATAGTCATTGTTCGGAGGAGCAAAACAATGAAGAAACCAATTATTATAGCCGCAGCAGTGATAAACCTGTTATCCTTGCTGTTCATTCATGCACACCAAGATCACAACAATTCCTTTAAGGAAAATCCACTGCTGGACACCATAAGGATTAATGATACGCTGTACGGTATTAAGAGAAGATGATTTTGCCAGATAGGTTATTTCCGTAGAGAGAACACTTGCCACATGCTGTTAAGGTTGGATTGCTTTCACTGAGATAATTGAATTACTTTTGGACATAATTCTATTGTATGATCGCCACACCATCCGAACTTGCAGCACTGGAATCATTTTTTGCATCTGTTGAACTGCCACGTTCATTTGCCCTGAATCCCGCAGTGACGATTACCGACCTGCCCAAATTCGTTTCTTCTAATATGGAAAGGATCAAATCTGGTGTCATGGCAGACGCCGTTGCCCGGCCACGCTATGATGATCTGTTATTGATCAAATCCCTATTGGAAGAAGCCGGCAGTAAACAATAACGCCACCCATGCAGATCGCAGTTCATTTCTCCAGGATCAGGTTTCATATCCTTGACCAATTAAGGAGTGCCGAAAAAGAGATCATACTGGCCGTAGCCTGGCTCACCGATGAAGATATTATTAGAGAGCTGACCCACCTGCAGCACAAAGGAATCCCTATCAGGATCGCCATCAGCAACTCCAAAGAGAACTTCAGCAATACCAGCCACCTGAAGGATTTTATAGCCGCCAAAGGACAATTGTTTGTCGTCACCCGGACCTTCCTGCATCATAAGTTCTGCGTGATCGACCAACGTATTATCATCAATGGTTCTTATAACTGGTCGTATGCGGCCCGGACCAATGAAGAGAATATTCTTATCCTGACAAGGGATAATGACAGTAGGGAAGAAAACCTGGTATTTGAAGGTTTCCGGGCCAAGCATATTTTTTTCTGTGATAAATGTGCCATTGCTGTACAGGATGCCGCTACGCTTGAGGGCTTCCGGCTTTCTGCCGTGGATACCTCCCTGCAGCTTTCCACCCTGGATGAACAGGAGATCGCCCTGCGCCGGGATTTTCAGGAAGCCATCAAGCGTTCCTTTGCGATCACCCAATCCTTAAAGCTCTCGATCAGCCCCAATCTGTTGGAACGAATGGAAAAGGACGGCGGAGGCGTGGAGTTCGTCAAAAGGATCTTACACGATGAAATGACCTCCGGCGACATGAAATCCGGCTTCAAGAAACTGGCAGAACAAATTCCCCATAAGGTCGAGCTCTCCCTCGAATACCTGGTCACCCGCCCCACCTACACGCCTTTATTTTCAACGGAAGAAGTAGCCTTTTGCAAGCAACTCATGGCCCAATATCGTCTGTAGAATTTACCGTTACTCACTTCGGTATAAATGACCATAAGCGTTGCCGGATGATCTCCGTATCCCTGCTTTTATCTCGTTTAATTCTTTTGCTGCTATTATGCAGGAAATGGGAATAGTCTATTTCTATTAGGCTAAGGCCTTGGGCTGGCAATACCTCCCTTCTAAACTGATCGTATCTTTTTCTTTGGGCAGCCCGGCCCATGCCGCTTACCGTCACACGGTCCGGCTTGTCAAAATGAAACACGGCCTCCGTATGCTGCCGCTCCCTGTACTCGATCACCAGTCCCAGCCTTTCATAATACGCATCTACCGGCAACTTCGCTGCTTTTCCCTGCTTGTTCTTATCTCCCAACAGGAAATCAAACCGGTGTCCCCGTTTTGAAATCACACCCAACACCTGGTCGCATATATCCAGCACATACTGCTCATCCCTTACCGCTTTTTTATTTCGCTCCCTTACTTTCTTTTGGTAATGGCTACCACCAACCTGAATAACGCCATTTTCCTTTAACAAATGAACGACCGAATGATCCAGGCTAAATAACTCCGGATGCCCTTTTATCCTTCTGCCGATCTGAAAGGCAGTGATCTTCGACCCGTCTGCTTTTACATACCAGTGATGGAAATTCAGGTGATCCGCGATCTCCCGGATAGTCATTGGTTGTTGGGTAACCTGCAAGAGCTGAACAATAGCCGCATGAAGTGTCATACCTATAAGATACCTGTTTTTTTTCTTCCTACGCAATAAAATATAGAAGACAGGGCGTGCCCCTACGGGTCGGGCTTTTCGTTGCAAGTCCTCGCCGCTTTCGTTCCTTAACGGCTGCGGGCTTTCCACTGCAATCCCTCACGCATTGGCCCGCTGCACGCTCCCCACACTGCTTTTCATTGCTATCCGGACTCTTGTATTGCATCCCTCCGTGACTTTGCAAGTTCTGCGCTTCGCCTGCGGCTACGCTGGCCCTGGCGGGTTTGCGAAAAAAATCTCCACCCCAATAGCGGTGTCCGGCTATCGCCGGACTTCAGTTCGCGGGGGTAGTATTTTTTATCGCAAAAACTGGCAAAGATCCTCCGGGCTGCAATCCAAAGCGTTGCTGGCGAAAAAGAAAGAACGGGCGCAGCGAACAGCAAGCCCACATTATTCAACCTCAAAATTTTCGTTATGCAAACTCTTATCGGACGACTCACCGCAGATGCAAAGATCAACCAAACAAAGGACGGCCGCAAAGTCGTTAATTTCTCCCTTGCCCTGAACAGAAAATACAAAGCGAAGGGAAGCGACGAGGTAAAAGAATCCACCACCTACGTCAATTGCAGTTATTGGCTTTCTACCGGCATTGCCGCCTACCTGAAAAAAGGAAATCTCGTAGCCACTACCGGACACATCGGACTCGACACATGGACTTCACCCGATGGAGAAGCCCGGGCCTCTATTATCCAGCAGGTACAAAACATTGACCTGTATTCCCCCAAACCGAAAGACACGCCGCCACCCCCTAAACAAACCAACAAAAGGAACGGCAAAAAGAAAACTAAAGCAGCTACCGGAGCAACACCTGCCGAAACCACTGACGACCTCCCTTTCTAACCTTCCTAACCTCCGCCCACTCCCGGAGCCAAAACAAAGGAGTGGCTTTTTATGAAATTCTTTACTACGTGTACCAGCATCGAGGAAGTAAAAAACCTGTACAGAAAACTGGCAAAAGAAAATCACCCGGACACGGGCGGAGACACCGCCACCATGCAGGCTATCAACACCGAATATGCCTACGCCTGTGCCAGACTCGCCAAAGGGGCTGGCTTGTCAGATGAAGAAGCAGACCGGGAGATCAGACTTTCCGAAGAATACCGCAAAGTAATAGAGCAGATCATCCACCTGCCCGGCATCCTCATTGAACTGGTCGGCAACTGGATATGGGTCACCGGTAACACTAAACCAGTAAAAGAAACCCTGCACAAAGCCGGTTTGCACTTCGCATCAAAAAAAGTTGCTTGGTACTACCGCAGTGAAATTTTCAAAACAAGAGGCAACGGCGCACCGCTGGAAACCATACGCCGCAAATACGGCAGCCAGCAGATAAACGCCCACTTCAATAAAATAATTGATCAATCCTAAAAGCAAAACGATGCAACCTATCAAGATTATAATTGACATACAGGATGCCGCTATTCAGGCTGTTTATAGTAACGTTCCCCTTCAGTACATCATCGTAGATCATGACTGCCCTGAAAATGATGAACCCATAGTGGGAATACCCCAATCGCCAGACGCTATTCATAACGACCTGTACCAGCTTTACGATAGCGACACCGATAACGGGCTGGAAATACGCGAAGCCCTGCAGCAACTGCAATTCTAACCCCCTTATTCACCAATTCATTTTTTCAACCATGCGAAAATTAAATACAACCGCTACCCGGATATTCTGCCGCCTACTCAAAAAAATGAAGGAGCAGGAATCCATTCAATTAACCTCCGAAGGGTATATGCCATTGACCATTGAACGGTTAACCGCCAATATAGAAACAGGCACAGGTAAAGGAACCCTGTACAGCCTTTGCCACTACTATGAACAAAATGGCGACCTGATGCGCGACCCGGAAATGTGCTTTATCGTCGTAGATAACCGCAGTCACCCGCAGGAATACGAAGCCATTGAAATCTACCCCCAACTGTTCCGGCAGGATAGTTCAGACCAGTTTGATGAATGTATCCGCATTGAAAACAACCGGGTAACCTCCTATATCAAAGTTTGGCAGCAAGGCCAATGCAGCGTAGCCGCTATATGGTTCAAAAACCTTCAACAACAAGGATTCTTAAAATAATCAATCAAACCCGGGGGCGCAGCCGGATAACAAGGGGCGCACTTTCTTATGAAACATGATTTTGAAGAACGCAGACAAAATAGAATTGACAACGCCAAAAAACAGGCGGAAAAGAATAAAGAAAAAGCCATTGACTTGCACCGCGAAGCAAAAGAAATGGCTTCCCATATTCCATTCGGGCAGCCGATCCACGTAGGCCACCATTCCGAACAAAGGGACAGGAATTTCCGAAAGAAAATACACCAAAAATTTGATAAGGCATTTAAGACATGGGACAAGGCAGAATATTATGAAAATAAAGCCGACACCATCGAGAACAGCGATGCCATATTTTCCGATGACCCGCAAGCCCTTGCCAAGTTGAAAGACAAATTAGCAGGGCTGCAAAGAAATCAGGAATTTATGAAAGCCGCGAATAAATGTATCCGGCAAAAAAATAAAGAGGCCTTTTTGCAATTGCCTTTTGCTACACCCGAGCTATGGGAACAACTGAACACCCCTGACGTTATGGGTCAGATCGGCTTTGCTTCCTATAGCTTGCGCAATAACAATAGCAATATCGCCAGCGTCAAACAGCGTATCGCGTGGCTGGAAAAACTGGCCGTACGTACTTCCCAAGAAACGACCATTAACACCGTCCGTATACTGGAAAATATGGAAGCGGACAGGGTACAATTGATCTTTCCCGCAAAACCACTTAAAGAACTGCGGAAAGCAATGGGAAAAAGAGGTTTCCACTGGAGCAAAAGGGAAGGCGCCTGGCAACGCCATTACAGCCCCGTAGCTGTCAGCCTTGCTAAAGAGTTTGCTGCCCAATATCAACCCGAAGCAAAACCCTAAACCCTCCAACCACCTAAAACCTTTCAAAATGAGATCAACCGTACTACATGCCAACAAAAAGACGGCGGAACAAATAGCCGCCGACCTGCTGGGCTATACCACTCCCAAAGGCCGCTCCCTGTTTACCCGCCACCCCTTACCCGATGGCTTTGAGATCAGGGGCATCCGCCAAGGAACGCCCACCGTTGTTTTTCGCTACACCCACGAGGACGACAGACACCGGTTTGACTATGATGAACAATTATTGACATTCCTGTAAATGAAAACCGGGGGCGCAGCCGGGCAACAAGGGGCGCACTTTCTTATGAACACACTGAATACTTTTTGCTTTGAAATAGCCCATAATAAAATACTCAGCGGACACTTCGCCATCCAACAGGCCCGTAGCGGCAAAATCCTGCTGATCATGGCCGGCAGCTCCCTTGAACTGACCATCCGGCAAGTAGATCAACTCCCGTTCAGCCCTTTTAAAATAAAGGATTTTAGCCCCGTCCTTTTGTTGCAAGGCTATGGACTTAGCCAGTTTTCCAGCCGCCAGCCCCTACCGGGGGCCGTTCGCTATAACTTCCAACTGAAGCCGACCGGCATCCGCCAGCCGTGGGATGAAGTACCCTGCCAGACCCGGTATTTCCAGCAAAGAACCGAGGCCCTGAAGCTGGCCCGGAGAGCTGCACAGCTCTTTAAAACAGAGATCAGACTGACCGAGGGATATTACCCCTTTCATGCAAGCGGGACATATATCCGTTAAAAAGAGGTTTAAAGAGCCTTGATCAGCGCAGGGACGGCGGCCAAAAAGCTGCCGCCCTGCCCGCGTGTATAGGTAAACAGAAGGCAGGCAGGGCGGCAGCTTGGTCATTTTTTGAGTTTCATGTATACTGCCATTAGTAGACTGTTACAATAAAAAGGTAATAGTCTTGTTTGTTCACAAAGATCGGCCCTTGCCTATAATAAGCTGGCAAGGAACTACGCCATAAACACAAGCCCCATCCCACAGCCCTCTCATTTATTGCGTTCCTCCTTGCGCATATTCGGCGCGGGCCGCAAGTGCTTTCCAAAAATTTTCAATCACCTTTAAACACTTAATCATGGAAAGTACATGCAATCAAACAGATTTCGCACAAATCACCGAAGTAGAATTGGTATACAAATCACCCATTCCTGTTTCTCATCGGCCTATAATTAAGCGTGCCGAAGAGGCTTTTGTGCTGTTACGCGCTGTCTGGAATCATGACCTGATCGAGATCCAAGAGGAATGTAAAGTATTATTGCTTAACAATGGCAACCGGCTATTAGGGGTTTACCACGTCGCATCAGGCGCTATTGACCATGTCTCAATAGATAACCGTCTGATTCTTGCTTGCGCCATCAAAGCCACAGCCACTGCTTTAGTTCTCGCCCATAACCACCCTTCAGGTAGTTTGCAGCCCAGCAAGGGAGATTTGGATGCTACTCAAAAGCTGAAGGAGGCGGCCAAATTGTTCGATATTGAAATATTGGATCATTTGATCATTACGGCAGATGAATATGTTTCGTTTGCAGAAGAAGGGGTTTTATAACCCCTTTTTTTGCCTTACCTTTTTGAGAAGTATTGCTAAATCAATCTATCCATATTATTTTTCTCTTCTAAACCTGACCACCATGTCTGTTCAACGATTACCGCAAGCCGTACTCTGCATCCTGCTCCTTGCACACTTTTCTGTTACCCATGCTCAAAAAAATACTCGCCCCAAACCTGCTCCTGAACTTACCCCGGACACGGTAATATCCAGCGCAGATACACTGCCGATCCGGGCAATGGATAGTGTACAAATCGCTACTCATCCTGCACAAAATACCACAGTATTACTTCTAAAGGAAACACCCGGTAAGGATAACATGAAATACGTTTTTCCAATCCTTACATTGCTATTGGGTATCCTCGTAAACAGGGTGATTGATTATTTTTCACAGCACAAAAGGGTTTCCCGTACTGGTAGACGATGGAAAGCAGAACTAACGCTTATGGAATCCCCGATACAACAGCAGATAGACAGCCTGGATACTTTTGTCAAAGAACTGAACAAAGACGTGTATGATATTCCAAAACTTTCTATATTCCCATCCTTAAAAGGAGACGTGTTCAGAAGTCTGGATAAAAGTGAATTGCTCAGCTACATTCAACGCAAGAGCCGTAATTACACAGAAGCGGTAAAAAAGGCAAATAAGGTGGTGGGAACAGTTGATATATTAACCAATCACTATGATGTTCTTAAAGAGAAATTCAACGAGTTTCTTGCAAAAACTTCCCAGTGCAACCAAGAACTTACTGAACACTTACAGCACCTACTTCGATCCTTTTCCCAATATGGTACGGCGGTGGAAAAGCAACATGGTGGGGCTAACCCATTAAGCGACGATGGGTATAGATCATTACATGATCTCTTTGATGCCCACATTTATCCAAAACAGGATACGGGCGACTATGATATTTACGAGCTAAAAGATCGTTTTTTTATCCCGTTGATCGAAGCATTAGGTCACTTACGACATGATGACCGGACATTAGATATACAAGATCATGCCACGGCTTGTCTCAATACCATCCATGCTATAAAAGCAGAAAAGGGATATATGGTTCATAATGCAGGGATTATTAAAGAACGCTATGAAGCATCACTGAAAGAACTACCTGATATACTGAAAAAGATGCCCTGATTCCTATACCACTGTAAAATAAATTCTTCCACTTTTGAAATCGCTTCTGATGATCAGTTGGTACAGCTCATTAGTGGGGCAGGATGAAAAATCTATGGCGCTACCATTGATCTTGTACGCACCTGAACGATGGCAGTAAACTGTCAGCAAAAATTTCTTTCCAGTCTCCATTTTCGTAAAATAACAGCCAATTCCCATTACCTTTTGTGCCCAGATTTTAAAGTCCAACGTCGCCTCCACATTTCCTAACGGAATGTCCCCGGCTGCATAACTATACAACCGGGGTTCATGCCCACGTTTCAACGCTTCATTCCAGGATAGCACATTCACTGCCATAACTGCTATTTAGACTGAAGCGCATTTAGTTTCTCGTTCATTTCGGTAAGACCTGCTTTTTTCAGCAGGTCAGCGGAGACTGCTTTCAGATCATTTAGCGTCTCATTGTCCACTACGGCCAACAGACCATTCGGATCATTTCCTCTCATGGCAACGCCCAGTTCAATCACCTTTGCCAGTAACAATGCTTGCTTGCGAGGAATCTGCAGGCTGATTTTAATTGCATCTGTCATCCCCGGAAAGGAGAGCATGGTTTCATACACAATAGTTACATCTTTCGCACTTAGCATACGCTTCGCTTTTATTGAACAATGATTTTTAAAAGCCAAAATTATCGTATGCAACTGAGCATACACCGCTTTAACCTGTAGCGATATTGCACAAGCCATTTCTTTTTTGCCCGCTCATCTTACTTTCACCTGTCAATGATTTTGTGAGCAAGAAAAAAGTGCGTATGAACATTAAACAAGCAAAAGAAATAGACATGGTGGATTACCTGTCTAAGTTGGGATTTACTCCACATCGAATAACCGAACCCAATTACTGGTATTATTCTCCGCTTCATGAAGAAAGAACGCCTTCCTTTAAGATCAACAGGAAACTGAACCGCTGGAAAGATTGGGGAACTGGTGAATCTGGGAATATTGTTGACTTCGGTGTGAAATACCACAAATGCAATGAAAGTAATTTTCTGAATCTATTGCAAGGCCCAGGAGTAAAGCCCGTTCTTCATAAAGATGTACAAAAAAAATATCACGGTCTGGATGAAGAGGCAGGCACTATTAAGATACTCCGTGTAAAGCCTATTGCCTCCCTTCCCCTGATCAAATATTTCCGCAGCCGCCGCATACCTGATGACATCGCACATGCTTATTTAAAAGAAGTTCACTACGAGCTTAATAGCAAGCAATATTATGCCCTCGGATTCCCCAACAATGAAGGCGGCTATGAACTGCGTAATCAGTATATCAAAGCCGCCAGTAAGCCCAAAGCTCCTACCTTTTTTGACAACGGTTCAAAGGAACTGGCAGTATTTGAAGGCTTCTTTAATTTCCTTTCTTACAAGGCTATGCTGCACCAGCAACCACAGCCAAACCGGAATTTCCTGATCCTCAATTCTACTTCATTTTTTGAAAAAGAGCTGCCAAAAATGCAGCAACATGAACGAACTTTTCTCTATCTCGACAACGATAATACGGGACAAAAATGCACGAAAAAAGCACTTGATCTTGACCCGAAAAAATTCTCCGATGAAAGGGGATTGTACCGCCATCATGGTGACTTGAACAAGTGGTTGACTGCCTTCGGTTCAGGGATAAAGCAACAGCAAAGACAATCTCCCTGAATGTTTTTTCTTCCACAGTAAGAAGAACAATTGAAGTGTCATCTGTGAACAAATAGAGATAAAAAAGATCGCTTTGCGACTGGTGCCAGCCTTTATGCCACGGCATGGCTGGCCAGGATTGACTGCTCCACCGCAATCGGCCAGATGTACAGTTGTCGGACAAAGTCCCTCCAACTGAATCTGGCTACCCTATCCTCCAAAGTCGGGGGCAGTCATTTCAGGGACTGATGAATCATTTTTTGATAACGTGAAAAGTACCATGTGATGAGTGAATCAAAAAACAATCGAAGCCGGCGCCTCTATGTCCGGCTTACCGACAAAGAATTTGACCATATCAACAAGCAATTTGCTAAGACCACCCACCAGCATTTAAGCGAATACCTGCGCAAAGTATTGCTCAATAAACCTGTCCAGGTCAAGTATCGAAACCAGTCACTCGATGACTTAATGGCAGAGCTAATTGTGCTTCGTGAGGAACTCAACGCCATCGGTAATAACTACAATCAGGTAGTCAAACGCCTGCACTTGTTACGTGACGTGCCGGAGATACTTGGCTGGATGGCATTGAATGAATCAGCCCAAAAAATCATGCTTAATAAGGTGTCCGAAATCAAATCAAAAATCAATCAAATCAATGACCAATGGTTGCAAGGATAACCCCCGGCAAATCGCTGCGGAATATCCTTCATTACAACGAAAATAAGCTGGCTGAAAAAGATGCTGTACTGATCCATTCAGCAGGCTTTGGAAAGGATACCGCAGAGCTGACATTTAAGGATAAACTAAAGACGCTTCAGAAGCTGACAACACTTTGCGAAAGCACTACCGTTAACAGCATACATATCTCCTTGAACTTCGACCCGTCTGAGCGCCTTACCATTGAAACGCTCAAGCGGATTGCAGATAGCTATATGCAAAAGATCGGGTTCGCCAAGCAGCCTTACCTGGTCTATCAGCACCATGATGCAGACCATCCACATATACACATCGTCACTACTAATATCCGCAGCAATGGCAAGGCTATTAACCTGCACTACATTGGCAGAGATAAATCTGAACCTGCCAGAAAACAGATCGAAAAAGACTTCAACCTGGTCCGGGCAGAATCTGCCGGATTAAAACAGGCCTATGAATTAAAGGCGGTGAATGCCTCAAAAGTTCTGGCTGGCAAGAATCCCAAAACAGGCATAAAAAGAGCTATTACCAATGTGCTTGATCATGTGCTACCCAATTACCTGTATAGTTCGTTGCCCGAACTGAATGCTGTCCTTCAGCAATACAATATTGTAGCGGACAGAGGCAGCAAGGATTCCCGTATTTACAAGAATAATGGGCTTGTCTATCGTGTACTGAATGAGAAGGGACAGAAGATCGGCGTACCCATTCCCGCCAGTCATATCTATAGCAAACCCACACTGACTTTCTTGGAAACAAAATTTACAGCCAACGAGCCACTTAAACAGCGTCATAAACTGCGCGTAAAGAATGCGATTGATATGGCTTTCTTTAGGCATCCGAACCCCTCGCTCGATGAACTGATGGCTGCCTTGCGAAGAGAAAAAATAAGTCTTGTTCCCCGCAAAAATGAGAGCGGCTTGCTGTACGGGATTACCTATGTGGATATGGAAAAGAAATGTGTGTTCAACGGCAGTGAATTAGGTAAATCCTATAGTGCCAACGAAATCAGAAAACGTTGTACAGAGAACCTGGTGCCGCAGACTGTACAGCAACAGCAAAGAAAACTTACCAGCAAACAACAAAGATCCGTTCAAACATCCCAAACGGGGGTCGCTGGTTCCGCTCAAAAGCAAACAAAGCAACCCTCAATCGCCACTGTTACCGATGGACAGACAAAGTTATTTCCGTTGCAAGCGCTGCCACAGCTCACCACACCCGACACGGCTTCAACTCCCACAACGCTCCCTGTTGAACTGATGATGGACCTTAAAAAGAAACGAAGAAAAAAACAAAAACATTAAAAAACAAGGAGGTTTTATGGCTATGCGAACAGGTGAAAATGAAATGGGGCTCAAAAAGATTATTGACATGACCCGCATGATCGCCATCTTTATTTTGCTTCTTCACTTTTATTATTTCTGTTATGAAGCATTCCGGATATGGGGACTGACCGCTTCCCTTAGCGATCAATTGTTGACCAATATTACTAAGACCGGTTTGCTGGATAGTTTTCTAAAATCAAAACTCATTGCGCTCGGAATGCTGCTGGTCTCCTTGATTGGGGTAAAGGGCAAAAAGAGCGAAAAACTCAACTACCGTATTGGACTGGCTTACCTGATAACAGGCCTGCTTCTTTACTTTACCAGCGGCCTCCTCTTGTTAGCGGCAACACTGGAACTTACCACGATCGCCTCCTGCTATATGCTGCTGACCGGAGGGGGTGTTATACTGGTGATCACCGGCGGAGCGGTACTTGCCCGGATCATCAAAAGCAATATCAGTAATCAGGTTTTTAACCACGACAATGAGGGGTTTCCACAAGAAGAAAGACTGCTGACTGACGCCTACTCCCTGAACTTACCGGCCCGGTATAAGTACAAAGGGAAATGGCGATCATCGAAAATTAATTTTCTCAATGCCAGAAGGTCAATTTTGGTTATGGGCTCGGCCGGAAGTGGAAAATCTTACTTCATTATTGAGAACCTGCTGCGTCAACTGATCGCCAAAAAACAGGCCGTATTTGTATTCGATCAAAAGTTCCCGGAACTGACCACGCTGGCCTATAATCATTTTTTGAAACATAAAGATGGCTATCCTCCTAATACATCATTTGTGAGCGTCAACTTTACCGATCCATCTCTTTCACATCAATGCAATCCTATTAATCCGGCCACCCTTCCTTCCATGATCAGCGCAATTGAATCCAGTAAATCGTTGCTTTTAAGTATGAATAAGACGTGGGCAAACAAACAAGGTGAATTCTTCGTCGATTCACCAATTAATCTTTTATCCGCAGTCATTTGGTTCCTGAGAAAATATGAAGATGGAGAATATTGTACCCTGCCACATGCGATTGAACTGATCCATGTCGAATACGATAAGCTGTTCACTATTTTAAAAACAGAGCCTGAAATTTGTACCTTGATTAATCCGTTTATCCAGGCCTATTTAGATAACGAAATGGAAACCCTTAACAGCCAAATGGCTTCTGTTAAAATTCCATTGGGCAGGATCTCCACCCCGGAGTTTTATTACGTGCTTTCAGGTAACGATTTCACTTTAGACATTAATGACCCGCAGCACCCGAAAATCTTTTGTCTCGGCAATAACCCGCAATATCAGGAGGCCCTGGCACCGATCATGTCCCTATATATTGATCGGCTTAACCGCCTCATTAACCAACAGGGAAAATATGACTGCGCCCAGGTGCTGGATGAGTTCGCTTCGGTCAGGGCAGCTACAGTAATGCAGACAATTATTACTGGTAGAAGCAATAATATAACCACCATTATTGCCGTGCAGGATTATAGCCTTTTAAAAACAGTTTATTCCAGAGAAGAGGCAGAGACGATCTTCAATATCACGGGCAATATTATTAGCGGACAGGTCAGCGGAGAAACCGCCCGGTTACTGAGTGAACGCTTTGCCAAGACCTTCCAGGACAGGCAAAGTATTTCCATCAACAGCGGTGATACATCCGTTTCCCGATCCAAACAATTAGAACAGTCTGTACCAGCCAGCACTATTTCCAGTCTCTCTTCCGGGGAGTTTGTAGGCATTGTTGCTGATAATCCTGATCAACCAATTGAGCAAAAGGCATTCCATTCATTCGTGGTAAACGATCATGCCAGTATTAAACGGGAGAAAGAAAACTACGAGTCTTTACAAGTCGTTCATAAAGTTACCCCACAGACGATTAAAAACAGATCCCAAATGATCAAGCAAGACGTGCAGGATATTGTTAACAGCATATTGGAGCAGGTGTTCAACGATCCAACATTGGAACACCAGATCGTAAAACGACAACAGTAGCTCTTCGGGGCAAGGTTCCCTGATCACCTGACAGCATTCCTTTTTTTAAAACAGTTAAATCATCAAATATGAGAACAAGCATCTATATCGCAGGGCTCTTCATGCTGCTTATCAGCTGCAGCAAGGAACAGGACACTGCCATGCAAAAAAAATCGTTATTAGCAGACATTCCTGTTATGCCCCCCAGGATTATCAAACCTAAATGGGACCTGTTCAATACTTGCGTCCTTTCCTTCGATCACCTTATCCAATTAACGGGCAACCCTTCTTTTCCAGTCAATAAGATTATCCTTGAAAATGGGCAGGAAATTACAGTAGGAGGAAACCTGGTTTCAGTTACCTATCGTGCGGAGAACAGGGTTGAAGAATATTCACTATTCCGATCACAATTACAGGTGCTGCATACTTATTATGGCAATTTGCAAAGCAATTACAGCGACGTTTGGACGCTGGGTTGCACCTATGTGGACGCAGCTATTCCGCCATTTACCAACCTTGTATACAAGAGCAGACAGATCATCCTTAATACCTGCTTTATATGGAGCATTCCGCCCTTTGCGACTGAAGGATTCCGGATAAAATGGTTAGTCGTCGAATAGTTAGTTGTCAGGTAAAAAGGATCAGACAACCGTAAGAGCTGTATCGTCAGGTAATCACTCCCAAACAACGGGCGGACGGAAGGGCATCCGCCTGTTGCTTTGCACCTAACCTGTTCCCAGTATACAACCAAAAGCAGGTACAATTTTTGAGGATATATCTAATATAATTA
This sequence comes from Sphingobacteriales bacterium 44-61, assembly GCA_001898405.1. GTDB lineage: Bacteria > Bacteroidota > Bacteroidia > Chitinophagales > Chitinophagaceae > Terrimonas_A. The sequence continues at coordinate 48,272 of MKTW01000008.1, read as the reverse complement.
CTTCAAACTTTCACCTATGATACCTAATCCGACACGCCCCGATTATTATTGGGAAAACCAATATTATCTGGATGAAGAGCAAGCAGAACGCAAGTCGATGGATAAGGCCGCTAAGGTTGCTGCCAGGAATACAGCTATTTGGCTGTCGGCCTTTTTCAAGATAGCGCAAGCCTGCTTCTTATGGTCAGGTGTTTTATTGACCGCTTATCTAATCTTAAAGGATACGGCATTATTTATTTCCTCAGCAGTTTGGGAAAAAATAATCCTGTTAGTAGGGGTGGCCTACCTGCTAAACTGCGTAGTCTTTTTCTTTAAAGGAATAATGACCGCACAGCGTATCGCCAACCGGAAAGTTTGGGTATTATTTTGGCTGATCAACTATTGCTTTGTCTGCCTTATCCCCGCTTTGCTGGTCTATTTTTTTGTGGAGAATTTAATCGGTCCTTCTTCAACAAATCCGGATGCAAGAATAACCGGCTATTTCTATTGGAGCATAGGCGCCGGTGTATTGTCTGCACTTTGGATATATAGCAAATCTGGCCTTAGCAATAATCAAACAATTCGTATATGCAACTGGGCCTATAAGATAGGATTATCCACGGGTAAACGAAGATAATTAACGGATCCTTCAATTTTCTGCAGGAATCGTCTGTATTCAGGAAGAAGTAAATTCCTGTAATTTTATACACTAAACTCTTCAAATTGCTCACCCAAAATGAGGCAATCCAAATAGCAAAGACAGTTATTGCCAATAACTTTCCTGAACTTGCATCAAAGCGGATAAAGTATGTTTTTGTCGCAGGGAAAGAGCATGACTACTATATGGCCGTCCAATGGCTGATCATTGGGTATCGCATTTATATCGAAAAAAGAATACTTAAATTCTCTCCTGAAGCCTTTACCGGTTGTCTCGCGCACGAACTGGCGCATTTGGTATTAGATAGCCGGGAATCTCTTTGGGGTCGCCTTTGGGCTATTGCAACTGGAAAAAGCAGTGATGAAACAGCAGAGGAACGAAATGCTGATTTGCTGGCCATTGACAGAGGTTTTGGAAAGGCGCTGCTGCAATTCCACCAGGAGCACGACAAAAAGTATGTTGCCTATAATGCTTCAGAAGGAATGACCAAACGGGAGATCAAGAAAATGCTGAAAAAACTGTAGCCATTGTTCATTATTGATCTTCACTACTTATCCCTGCATTCTTAAAAATTGTATTACTGATTCAGTTGTACTACTCTCTTGCTCCACTGGCACTGCTGCTTTCAATACCTTTGCTGCTAAGGTCCCCGTCAAATGAACCGCATTACTGGAAGGCTGGCTTATCTCATAAGTAAAAACACCCGCCTGCTCAGGCAGTTCTTTTAACGCAGGGTGACGATAAACATCTTGCTTTTCATCAAGAGACAGATTCCTGAATATTTGGCAATCATTTCTTCGGTACATCGTATCCGCAACTATGACCAGCATCAGGTAATTTTTGTGGAACCGATATTTTTTGAACATATACCTTGTCTGCTCTACACCTTTACCTATCTGGTTGGCTTTCACGATAGCCTTGTCCTCTTCCGTTATCCAGGCTTTGATCCTTTTAACCTGAATACCGATCGCCAAATGAGGATTATTTTTGTCAACTCCCAATATATCAATATCCCCCGGAGACGCCGAATCGGTTATGATAGGACCTTTAACCTCCGTAAAGAAATTATATGACCTGGGGATCAGCAATTCATCGTAGAGCAAACTTTGACTTGCATCATACGGGTTATTCAGTATTCTACGAACCAGGTTTGCTTCAATTTCAGCATTGTATCTATCTCCCCGAACGTCGTCCCAATCCTTAAAGAAATCGTATACAGTTTGATCGGTGGTTAATTCAACCGAATCGTAAGTTATTGTACGCATTAAGTGAGGTTCTTTCATTTTCGCTTTTCTTTATCTTATCTATATTCCAATAGCAGATGGGCTTATTGATTAATTTACAATATTATTGGCATACTTAAAACTCTTCTTTCACAGGTTTAATCGAGACCAGTCCTTCTCACCGTCCCAGTTCACTTCATTGACCATTGTGTCGAAATGGTATAAAGCCTATAAGAAATCTAAATACTCTATCAAGATACTTTTAAAAGCGGTATCGCTGGTCGATACCGCTTTTAATCATTAGGCCCTTGCCATAGCAAGTTCTTTCCTTTTTTCAATCTTTTCGTCCATGCCTTCCATGTCATTCAATACCTTTTCTTCATCTACATCTGCATATATCTGTGTGGTAGTAATCTTTGTATGTCCTAACATAATCTGAACAGTCTCTAATGGAATGCCATTTTTAAGTGCTATGACTTTTGCGAAAGTATGACGAGCCACATGGAAAGTTAAAGGAGTATATACCTCACACATATCGGCTATTATCTTCAGGCACCTATTAACCTCCTGGTTTGTTATATGGGGGAATATCTTATCATGATTAGGTGTTTTAAAATCATTGTACTTAAGCATTATTTCAATAGCCCTTTTCAAGAAAGGAATGGCACATAGTTCATCAGATTTGGTCCGGTATATCGTACATAAAATAACACCGTTCTTTAGTCTCTCAAAATCGGCAGGACACAACGCCATCACATCAGCAAAAGCAAGTCCCGTGTAGCAAGAGAATATAAAAAGATCCCGAACATAAGCCAGTTTTGGATTTACGAATACATGCCGCTCTATTGCAATCAGTTCTTCTATCTTCAACTTTTTTCTCTTAGCCTTTTTAATGGCACACTTGTACTTAGCACATGGGTTAATCGCAATCCACTTGATTTCTTCCGTTGCCCAGTTAAGTATTCGCTTGAATCGCTGCAGGTGCTTGCCCAAGCCATTTCCTTTACAGGGGTCGTGCGCTTTTAGCGGGTTGTTCCTGATGTAATGTTCCAGGTCAGTAGCAAATTGGAGGTCTACCTGTGAGAGATAAATATCTTCCACCTCAAAATGGCTTTTCACAAAACGTTTGATATAGTCTATCGTTGTATCGTAGTTCTTGAACTCAATTTTGTCTTTCCAAATCTTTTCATAGTATTCGGTCAGCTCAAGCAGCTTGCGCCCTTTTATTTTTTTCTGGACACCTAAATACGCTTGCTTCACAGACATTGCAGTGATCAATTCTGCCTGCCGTTCTAACTCACGATGTTTTTCAGTTAAGCGGTAACGAACATCCCGGATGTGTTCGTTGATTGTCGCTATTTCAATGCTTTTACCCTTAACAATTTCTTTTTTGTTGTCCCAATTGTTGTAGTCAATCTGGTTTTTGGTTGAGATTTCTGCAATTTCTCCATCGACCGTAACCCGGGCGAAAATATCAGCCCTCCTTTTATCTGCTTTACATTTACGTACGATGAAGTCAATGCTGAATGTTTGCCTTTCACACATACAAATTCTTTTAGCTTGAAAAAATTTGATTTCATTCTCACACTTCATTCACGGCATTGAGTATTGAAATGGTTCAAATCCTCATAGGACGCAGGTTCAAATCCTCCTGATCCTGGGGTCTGAATTCATTCCAAAATCCGATTTTGCGCTTTGTCAAAACACATCAGATCATGTCAAAAAAAATAACTTACTTATCTGATATACAATTGATTAAGGGCGGTTCCGTGAGTACAAATGGCATACCGATTTTTACTCACGGAATTACTCACGAGTAGATTGCTTTTCTTTGATTTGATTTGACAGGGAGATAAAAAAAAATCCTTGTAAATCATTACGTTTACAAGGATCTGACATCAATTGATATGTCTAAAAGTCGGGAAGACAGGATTCGAACCTGCGACCCCCTGGTCCCAAACCAGGTGCGCTACCGGCCTGCGCTACTTCCCGTATCGGCCGCCGAAGCCAAAGGCGTAGGCGGCTTATTCATTTATCAGCTTCCCAAAGTTACAAACCAGGAAAGCTTCTTGCCAGTTAAAAACCACTTTCGCTCTGCAGCTTCGGCGGTCGAGGGCGGTGAGGGCGGGATTCGAACCCGCGGTACAGAGTTACCCGTACGGCAGTTTAGCAAACTACTGATTTCAGCCACTCATCCACCTCACCAGGCTGAATTACCCCGTTTTAAAGGGGTGGCAAAAATAAAGATTACCGGCAACATAACCCAAAAAACCTGCTAATAGTTATATAATAAAAAATCCCGGACTCAGGCCCGGGACTTTTATAATATTTTCTGCTTTCTTACATCGCTGCCAACTGCACTTTTTGTTGAAGTTCCAGCACATTTTCCCTGAACACCGTATCCGTATCCATCAGGTCTTTCACCGTTTGGCAGGAGTGGATCACCGTGGTATGATCACGGCCACCGAAATGCTCGCCGATCGTTTTAAGAGAATTTTTTGTGAATGCTTTAGCCAAATACATCGTGATCTGCCTTGCCTGCACAATCTCCCGCTTGCGGGTTTTTTGCAGCAGTTTGTCATAAGAGACGTCGAAATATTCGCATACCATTCTTTGAATAGTATCGATAGTTATCTCTTTACTGGATGATTTGATAAAATTACGTAGCACCTTTTTAGCAAGATCTAAATCTATCTCCCTTCTGTTAAGCGAAGATTGTGCCAACAGTGAGATAAGCGCACCCTCCAGTTCCCTCACATTGCTATTGATATTGTAGGCAATATACTTTATCACTTCCTTAGGCATTTCCAACCCGTCATTCTTCATTTTCTTCTCCAGTATCTCAATACGGGTATCATAATCGGGGATCTGCAGGTCGGCACTCAGGCCCCAGCGGAACCGGCTCAATAATCTTTCCTGGACACCATCAAGATCCTTGGGCGATTTATCAGATGTAAGGATTAACTGCTTATGCGATTGATGCAAATGATTGAAGATGGCAAAGAATGCATCCTGCGATTTTTCTGCTTTGGCAAAAAACTGCACATCATCTATAATAAGAACATCTATGAGCTGATAGAAATGAATAAAGTCGTTGATCGCATTGTTGCGGCTATGGTCCATAAACTGGTTAATGAACTTTTCTGAACTCACATACAGCACCACTTTATTAGGATGCAATCTTTTTACTTCATTACCAATTGCTTGTGCCAAATGCGTTTTTCCGAGCCCTACACCTCCATATATAACCAGGGGATTGAAGGAATTGGCTCCAGGCTTTTCCGCCACTGTTTTACCAGCTCTGCGGGCAACCCGGTTACTGTCTCCCTCTACAAAAGCATCGAATGTATAGATGTGATTCAACTGCGGGTCTATCTGCATCTTCTTCAGACCCGGAATCACAAAAGGATTTTTAACAGGATTATTTATTACAAGAGGAAAATCCATTTCATTATTTGAAAAAGTTTTATACCCCTGTCCCGTCACATCCATCGTAAGCGGCTTGTTTTTGCTGTTTCCACTATCTACCATGATCCGGTACTCCAGGCGGGCTTCTTTTCCTAACTCTCTCTTCAAAGTCTTTGCCAATAAATTTACATAATGTTCTTCGAGGTATTCAAAAAAGAATTGACTCGGAACCTGTATCACTAAAACATTATTCTTTATGGAAACGGGAGTAATCGGCTCAAACCAGGTTTTGTAATGCTGCCATTCAACAATATCCTTGATGATCTTCAAACAATTGGTCCAGACTTTTTCAGCATTCTTGTCCATCAGTATGATAGCAGTTTATATCGAGTTAAGTATAGTCCTTTGAAAAATGTCCAAGAAAAATCCCCACACGATGTCAATAAAAAAAGTTGGACAGGACGGCGAATATCTATATTTCTTGGAGAAAAAAAAATTTTTATTCACCCCTTTTTTCGATAATGATAATTGTATTGCATTTCATCAGTTTTATTCGGAAAATTTAGATATTTCAAAGCTTTGAGCCTATAAAAATAGTTTCTCATTAAGCCGTTTTTGACGGCATATTTTTGTACTCTTAGTTCCCCAAAAATTAGGCGTAAAATGAAAATAGTGGCGGTTTCCCCGGATCGGATTTTTTACAATAACCGGTCAAAAAAAATTCTTAATGTCCTTTAAATTCACTATGCTAAAATTTCTTTAGCATCATTCAACCGGATATTTTGAAGGTATAAAGATTTCCTTATTGTTACAAACAAAAACCCATAATCTGCTCCTACTTTTTTTTATAGGTGAAAACACCCTCTCAAGGTGTGTATTTAGCAATACTTTTACTTCAACTTATCTTCATCCCCAACTTGAGTGATATGTATCCATATCGTATTTTTGCGATGCAAAATCATTGTTTCAGGATAAAAACCTGACCTCATGCAAAAGCTTATTTCCCTCAAACTGCTTCCTTCCGAAGCAGCCAGCGAAACCGCTGTAAAAAGATATATCGCCAGCGCTGCTGCTGTGAAACCTGATAATGTTTCTGGTTTCACTATTCTCAAGCGATCCATCGATGCCCGCGGACGCCAGGCCTGGATCAATCTCAGCGTACAGGCTTTTATCAATGAGCCTTATCAGCAAAGGGAGTTGATGCCATTCCACTTCAAAGATGTAAGCAAAGCTGCCAATACGGCATTGATCGTTGGCGCAGGACCTGCCGGTTTATTTGCTGCACTTAACCTGATCCTTTCCGGCATCAAACCCATTATTCTCGAAAGAGGTAAGGACGTACGCGCACGCCGCCGCGATCTTGCCGCATTGAACAAAGAAGGCGAAGTAAACCCTGAAAGCAACTATTGCTTCGGTGAAGGCGGAGCCGGCACTTACAGTGATGGTAAATTATATACCCGCAGTTCCAAACGCGGCGATATAGCCAGGATCCTTAACCTCTTTGTACACTTCGGCGCTGAAGAAAAGATCCTGTACGAAGCACATCCGCATATCGGTACCAATAAACTGCCGCAGATCATCACAGCCATGCGTGAAACAATCACCGGCTATGGCGGTGAATTCCTGTTTGAAAAAAAAGTAGTGGACATCATTATAGAAAATGGTGAAGCAAAAGGAGTACGAACAGCCGATAGTTCAGTATTCAAAGCCGGAGCGGTAGTGCTTGCTACGGGTCATTCAGCCCGCGATATTTTTGAAATGCTCCACCACCGAAACATACTGATCGAAGCAAAACCATTTGCCCTCGGTGTTCGCGTGGAACATCCCCAATCACTGATCAATAATATCCAGTACCACACCACTTCCAAAGATGAGTTGCTGCCGCCTGCTTCCTACAGCCTGGTCCAGCAGGTAGACGGACAGGGCGTTTTCTCCTTTTGCATGTGCCCGGGTGGAATCATTGCTCCTGCTGCCACTTCCCCAGGTGAACTGGTGGTAAATGGCTGGAGCCCTTCCAAAAGAAATAATCCTTATGCCAACAGCGGCATTGTAGTCACTATTTCGCCGGAAGATGCACTATCCTATATGAAGAAACAAAAACTGCCCGCTTCCATAAAAGACCCGTTATTATTAATGAAGTTCCAGCAACTGGTGGAACAAAAGGCTTTCCAGGCAGGCGGCGGCAAGTTTGTGGCACCCGCTCAAAGACTGGTCGATTTCAGCGAAAAAAAGCTTTCCGCTACCCTGCCCCACTGCTCTTATCTCCCCGGACTTCAATCAGCAGCACTGGAAACAGTACTGCCTCCCTTTGTTGATAACAGCCTCCGGCAGGCATTCAGGGAATTTGGGAAAAAGATGAGAGGTTATTTTACCAATGAAGCCGTGGTTGTAGCCGCAGAATCCCGCACTTCGTCTCCCATACGCATACCGCGCAACCCGCAGACCCTGCAACACCCCCAGGTGAAAAACCTTTATCCCTGCGCAGAAGGAGCCGGATATGCCGGCGGCATCGTAAGCGCAGCCATGGACGGAGAAAGGGTAGCGCAAAGGATAAAAGAAATGGCCTGAGCCGGGCCAATGGTTATTAACGGGTCAATAACTCCTTTGGCGGTATATTACTTCGATGAAATATTAGCCAGGAGAGCACAGGACGGTTATTTTTGCTTCACAAACTACACACAATGCCAATTCTTGAGCTCCAAAACCTCAGAAAGTATTTTGCCACGCAGAAAGCTGTGGATGATATCAGCCTCACTATTGAAAAAGGACAAATATTCGGCCTGCTCGGTCCGAATGGTGCAGGTAAAACAACCCTGATCCGCATGATCACGGGCATATTCTATCCTGACCAGGGTGAGATCATCTTCGATGGTAAAAAATTCGATCCGCTGAACGATATTGTCCATATCGGCTACATGCCCGAAGAAAGAGGCTTGTATAAAAAAATGAAGATCGGTGAACAGGCCCTCTATCTTGCCCAATTGAAAGGGTTGAGTAAACATGATGCCACTACAAAGATCAAAGAATGGTTTACCCGCCTCGACATGGATAGCTGGTGGAATAAAAAAGTGGAAGACCTTTCAAAAGGGATGAGCCAGAAACTGCAATTTGTGACCACCGTTTTGCATAATCCCAAACTGATCATTCTCGATGAGCCTTTCAGCGGCCTCGATCCCGTGAATGCCAATCTTATCAAGGATGAGATCTATAACCTGGCCAAAGGAGGTGCTACTATTATATTCAGTACACACCGGATGGAACAGGTGGAAGAGATCTGCGATCATATTGCCCTGGTGAATAAAGGGCAGAAAATGCTGGATGGCACAGTGAAAGATATCAAACATAATTACAAGGAAAATCTTTTCCGCGTAAGCTTTTCCAATAAGCTGATGGCTGAGCATCTCGCCATCCACTTATTCCAGGTAAAAGAAAAGAATGAACATGAAGTAGTGATCAAGCTCGATCCTGGCTACACTAATAATGATGTACTGGAATATTTCATCCATAAAGGATTGCATATTGAATCATTCAATGAAATACTGCCTTCGCTGAATGATATTTTCATCAGGCTGGTGGAGGACACTCCCGCTGCCCGCCAATTCCAGCAAGTAACTGCTTAATGCCATTAACACCTAACACTAATTCGCAATTATGAATAAGATATTACTCATCATACAAAGGGAATACCTTACAAGGGTCAGGAAAAAAACATTTATCATCAGTACGATCCTTTTCCCCTTGCTATATCTTGGACTGATATTCGGTTCCACGTATATCGCCTCTTCAACATCTTCCGTGCTCCGCGTAGCCGTGATCGATTCTTCCGGCTATTTTGATAAAGGGAAAATTGAAAGGGAAAATCTGAAAGACAGTTCCAATATTCTTTCCCTTGTCAATTACAGTGCAGACAGTGTCAAAGCCAATTACAAAGCATTGGGCTACGACGGGTTCATTGTTGTGTCGCCCGAAAGCAACTGGGAAGCAGGCTTAAAGCTTTCCCTCCAAACAGGCAGGACCCTGGGCATAGAGAGCTCTTCCGGCGTGCAGCGCAAGCTCAACAATATCTGGGATGGCATTAAAAATGAAAAGCTGGGGATTACCGACAGCATTAAAACAAAGCTGGAAGAAAGCACAGTGACGCTAAGGCAGCAAAACTTCAATGATACCACTGCCAACTCCGGTGTTGCAACCGGTATTGGCTATGCTGCAGGCTTTCTTATTTATATCATTCTCCTGTTGTATGGCAGCCAGGTAATGATGGGTGTGATGGAAGAAAAGACCAATCGCATTGCCGAAGTGATCGTATCATCTGTAAAACCATTCCAGCTGATGCTTGGCAAGATCATCGGGATCGGTTTGGTAGCATTGACACAATTTTTCATCTGGGTGCTTTGCATGTTCCTTATTTACAATTTCACCTCTTCCCTTGGCAATGGTGTTACCGCCAACAATGTTATTGGAGGAGTACAAGCCATTTTCACGAGCATTGATGTGCCATTGATCCTTGGCTGTTTTGCATTCTATCTGCTGGGTGGATTTTTCTTTTATTCATCCTTATATGCTGCGATCGGAAGTGCAGTAAACGAAGACATGCGGGAAGCGCAATCATTAAGCTTCCCTATTACGATGATCGTTATTCTTTCCATCGTTCTTCTGCCCGGAGTCATCAAAGATCCTTCCAGCCCACTGGCAGTATGGGGAAGCATCATACCGTTCAGTTCTCCGATCTTTATGATGGCAAGAATACCTTTCGGAGTACCCGGCACTGTTCCCTGGTGGCAGTTAGGCCTTTCCATGGTATCTCTTATCATCGGTTTTATCTTTACTACCTGGTTTGCCGGCAAGATCTACCGCACCGGTATCCTGATGTATGGTAAAAAGCCGACGTGGAAGGAGATGATAAAATGGGCGATCAAGCGATAGCTGGCCCTTAGTCGGGAGTCCACTTCCCGCTGTCTGTCACCCCGGCCCTGGTTTAAGAAAATCAACAGGAATAGTACATTAAGAGCCGGGGTCTCCTCAACGTTGAGGAGACCCCGGCTCTTATATTCTTTAAATCAGTACACTTACTAAACCAGGGCCGGGGTGACAGACAGCGGGAAGCGGACTCCCGACTAAGGCTCAGAACATCCCTTATGTGTTAAAAATTCCCTTAAGCTGATTTTTATTTAGCATCATACGAAATCAGTCGTATATTTGGTACGAAGAATTTCGTGTAATACTATTTAACCTTAAATCAACAGTTATGAAACCCAGCTCATTTTTTGTCAGCCGTATTGCGCTGGCAACCCTTATCCTCCTTTCAACGGTGGCTCTTCTTTCCTGGGACCGCCACCAGGCGCCCCGTTATCAGCAACAAACATCTGACAAGGATACTATACCTCAGCAAAGAGAAAGAAAAGTGCGTGATCTTGATGAAGCGATAGCTGAATTGGATGAAATAGATATGAAAGCACATCTTGATAAAGCAATGGCCAGTGTGGCACAAGCCATGAAGCAACTGGATGAGCAAAAAATCCAGCTTGAAGTACAGAAGGCCCTGCAGGAAGTGAATATGGAAAAAGTGAAAGAAGAAATGGAAAGAGCCATGAAGGAAATCGATTTTAAAAAGATACAGGCAGAAGTAAAGGAATCACTTGATAAAGTGAATTGGGATGAAATAAAAGCAGAAATGGAGAAAGTAAAACAAATCGACATGGTTAAGCTTCAGGATGAAATGAAAAGGGTGAAAGAAGAAATGAAAAACATCGAGCCCAGACTGAAAGAAGACCTGGCGAAAGCGAAAGTGGAAATAGAAAAGGCCAAGGAAGAATTGCGTGAATACAAAACATTTGTGGATGGGCTGGAAAACGATGGCCTGCTCAATAAAAAAGATGACTACACCATCCGCCATAAAGACGGTAAACTGACAGTTAACGGGAAAGAGGTTTCACCACAGATATACAGCAAATACAAGAACTTCCTGGAAAAACATAAAGAGATCAACATTAAGAAAAACGCGGACAATTTCAATATTGATCATGATCGTGAATTGTATTGATCCTTTGCTTACCAGTACAGCCGTGAAAACAAATGGCCTTCTTTACAGAAGGCCATTTTTAATTTATTGTTGTGGCTATTAATTAGAAATCGGCAAAATGCAGCGGAGAAGGCACGAGGTCAAAATCTTTATTCTCGATCATTTCAATGTTCAATTGAAATGCTTCATCTGTTTTGATCACGATCTTTTCTTTGGTCACTTTTCTGAAGCCGGCTTTTTCAAATACGAACTTATAGGTGCCGGGTTTTAATGCTTCAAATGAATAGCTGCCCAGTTCATCCGTATGTACTGCTTTTTCTTTTTTTGAAATAAGATAGGCAGTGATGTTTACATCTTTCAGCGGCTTTTTATTTTCCGCATGTATTACCAGCCCTTCAATATCATTCTTTTTGCCTTTTACATCGCAGCATAAAGGATCGGTGGGTGAGGCATAAGTTACTCCGGCACTAAGGAGACTTATGGCCATGAGGATTGATTTCGGTTTCATGAGACCCTATTTGGTGATTAATGGTTAATCGCACTACAACAAGCACACTGGGCCATAATATAAAGTTAGGTCATTCTTATGGGATTTGCGAGACCCTCTGTAAACTCCTCCCATACTTTTTTTACGATATCTGCAGCCGGTAAAATACGATCTACCAAAGCGCTCACCTGCCCTATTTCCAGCTCTCCTTCTTCCAGGTTCCCTTCGAACATCCCTTTTTTGGCCCTTCCCCTTCCCAGCAGGTTTTTCAGCTCTTCGGGCGATGCTCCCCTTTGCTCCGCTTCCTGCACCTGGTGGTAAAATGTATTGCGGATCAGTCTAACAGGGGTGAGCTGTTTCATCGTCAGCACCGTATCGCCTTCCTGGGCATCCACCACCAGTTTTTTAAATGCCTCATGGGAAGAAGCTTCTTCACAGGCCACAAACCGACTGCCCATTTGCACGCCTTCTGCGCCCATTACCATGGCGGCCAGCATTTGCCGCCCTGTAGCAATGCCGCCTGCTGCCAGCACAGGGATCTTTACAGCCGCTGCCACGGCAGGTATCAATACCATGGAGCCGGTTTCTTCCCGCCCATTATGTCCGCCGGCTTCAAACCCTTCGGCCACCACTGCATCGCAACCGGCATCCTCTGCCTTGCGGGCAAACTTGCTGCTGCTTACTACATGCACCACTTTCACACCTTTTTCTTTCAGGATGCCTGTCCATGTTTTAGGATTGCCGGCCGAAGTGAACACAATAGGCACCTTTTCTTCGAGTATTATCTCTATATGCTTATCAATATCGGGATAAAGCAGGGGCACGTTCACTCCAAAGGGTTTATCCGTAGCTGCTTTGCATTTACGGATATGCTCCCTCAACACATCGGGATACATACTTCCGCTTCCGATAAGGCCCAGTGCGCCGGCATTGCTTACAGCACTGGCCAGGCGCCAGCCGCTGGCCCAGATCATGCCAGCCTGGACAATGGGATAATCGATGTTGAAGAGGGAGGTGATTCGGTTGGTTGCCATGAAGCAAAGATAGGGGGTGATCGGAGTCGGTAGTCCACTTCCCGCTGTCTGTCACCCCGGCCCTGGTTTAAGAAAACTAACAAGAATAATACACTAAGAGCCGGGGTCTCCCCAACGTTGAGGAGACCCCGGCTCTTATATTCTTTAAACCTGAAAGCTAACTGAACCAGGGCCGGGGTGACAGACGGGAAGGGGACTACCGACTCCAGACCTATCCTAAATCAATACTCGTATTATCCCCGATACTCAATGTTCTTGTTTCACCTTTAAGTCCTGTATCGCTACCGATGATCGAAGCTTCAAGAACGATATCAAAAAGATTAGAGTAGGAACCGATAATAGAATTTCTTACAATAGAATAATTGATGCGAGTGTTTTCGCCGATAGTAACATCGGGGCCGATGATAGAGTTTTTTATATCACAGCCTTCGCCGATGCTGACAGGAGGAATGATGACGGTGTTCTCGAATTGATAATTCGTTTCACCATTTCCTTCGAATTTTTTCAATAATGTGGCATTGGAATCGAGCAGGGTGTCTTTACGGCCGCAATCAAACCAGCTATCTACTTTGAAAGGCTTGAATTGAATGCCTTGTTTCAGCATGCAATCCAGCGCATCAGTGAGACTGTACTCGCCGTGCGTACGCAATCCCTGGAGAAAGTTATCTTCCAGGCATTTAAAAAGCTGGCCGCTTTCCTTGATCTTATAAATCCCGACCAGGGCCATATTAGACTTAGGAATGTGTGGCTTCTCTACTACGTGTTCGATAAATCCTTTTTCATTGATCTCTGCCACACCGAACTCACGGGGGTCATCCACTTTTCTCACACCAAGCATTGAACAATCACTCTCTACAACTGCTTTTACATCGTATTCGCAAATAGTATCACCCAGCACTACGATCACTTCATCATCATTGACCACTTCACGGGTGATCTTGATAGCATGACCAATCCCCTGCCGGTCTATCTGCTGCACATAATGCGCTTTCAGGTCAGGGTGTTTCGCCCTCACATAATCGCGGATCTTATCGCCCAGGTATCCTACTATAAAAACGAATTCATCTATCCCTGCTTCCTGCATCTGGTCAATAATGATACTCAACACAGTCTTGCCAGCCAGTGGGATCAGTGCCTTCGGTTGTGTATAACTATGAGGGCGCAATTTGGTGCCTGCGCCTGCTACTGGTATTATTGCCTTCATTTCCCCGTTTGGGACTTTTAATAAAAAATTTAAAAGCCAACGAAAGTAGTGATTTTTACCGCAAACAAAAACTTATCCGCCCAACCGCGCTTTCAATTCCCGGCAGACGTAATTTTGCGGCGGCTGGCAGCCGTAGCCATCTCAAGGTTAAGAGATTAAGGTTTAAGTGTTTAAAGGTTTAATAGCTTAAGGTTTAAAGACCTGCGTATTCAGAAGATCAGCGAATTTGATAAACAGGCATAAGCCATCGACTTTAAACTATTAATTCCAACCTTTTAAACCTTAAACTATTAACTCTTCAGCCTTAAACTTTTAAACTTTAAACTCTTTATACTTCCTACTCCAACTTCTTAAACATTCTTCATGCAAAAAGACACTCAAATCTTCGATCTTATCAACCAGGAACTGGAACGCCAGCGCAACGGTATTGAATTAATCGCCTCTGAGAATTTTACCTCCCTGCAGGTAATGCAGGCGATGGGAACCGTACCCACCAATAAATACGCCGAAGGCTATCCCGGCAAGCGTTATTATGGTGGTTGTGAAGTAGTGGATGAAATAGAGACCCTTGCCATTGAAAGATTGAAGAAAGTGTTTAATGCTTCCTGGGCCAACGTGCAGCCTCATAGCGGTGCCACAGCCAATGCTGCCGTATTCCTGGCCTGCGTAAAACCAGGCGATAAAGTATTAGGTCTCGATCTCAGCATGGGCGGCCACCTTACGCATGGCAGCCCTGCCAATTTCAGTGGTAAAAACTATCAGGCTATCTTCTATGGAGTGAAAAAAGACACTGGCCTGGTAGATTATGATCAACTCGAAGCTACAGCCCTGAAAGAAAAACCGAAAATGATCATCTGCGGCGCTTCTGCTTATAGCCGCGACTGGGATTATAAACGCATCAGGGAGGTGGCCGATAAAATAGGCGCCATCCTGTTTGCCGATATCGCCCACCCTGCCGGCCTTATTGCCAAAGGATTGCTGAATGATCCGTTTGACCATTGTCATATCGTCAGCTCCACTACCCATAAGACCCTGCGTGGCCCAAGAGGTGGTATTATCATGCTCCGTCATGATTTTGAAAACCCATGGGGCATCAAAGATCCCAAAGGCAATACCCGCACTATGAGCCAACTGCTTGATCTGGCTGTATTTCCCGGCACTCAGGGCGGGCCACTCGAGCATGTGATCGCTGCCAAAGCAGTATCATTCGGAGAGATCCTTTCAGACAGCTATACCACTTATGCCAAACAGATCATTACCAATGCCCAGGCAATGGCAAAAGCTTTGGTAAGCCGTGGGTATGATCTTATCAGCAATGGCACAGACAATCACCTTATGCTGATCGATCTCCGCAATAAAAACCTGACAGGAAAAAAAGCACAGGAAACGCTCGACAAAGCACATATCACCCTTAATAAGAACGCCGTACCATTTGATGATAAATCACCTTTTGTTACTTCCGGTATCCGCGTAGGGGTTCCTGCCATCACTACCCGCGGCATGAAAGAAAAAGATATGGAAACCGTGGTAGCCATGATAGATAAAGTGCTGATGAATGCAGACGACGAAAAAACTATCGGTTCTGTAAAAGCGGAAGTAAAACAATTCATGCAACAGTTCCCGCTGTATCCTGAATTGTAAATATTTTAATAAGTTTATACTGTTAACCGGTTGTTCAAACCTAAACCGATCCATTATGATACAACGCCAGCAAACACTCTGGTTATTATTAGCCACCGTCTGTTCGGTACTGACCTTCCTGTATCCTTTTTATACAGGCCAGCGCCTGGGAGATAATAATATCCTTACCATAGATGAACTCATGGCCGGCAGTAATTTTTTCCTGCTGGTGCTGACGGGTGCCGCTACCCTGGCCGGGGCCATTGCGGTCTTTCTTTTTAAAGACAGGAAAACACAAGTGAAGCTCAGCATTGCCGGGGTAGTCCTTGCTGTTATACTGGTTATACTGTACTTCACTGAAGTAAGGAAATTCCAGTCGGGCCGCTTTGCACTGACATCCATTTATGTAGCGGGTATGCTGATCGGTTTTATCATGGCCACACGCGGAATACTGAAAGATGAAAAACTGGTGAAGAGCCTCAATAAACTCAGGTAGGTAAAGAAAAATAAAAAGGCCCTCAGACATGGATGCACATTCAACCTGAGGGCTTTTTATTTATTTTTTAACCAGCAACTGGCTGGCTGTATATTCTCCTCCTTTTATCCTTACTACATAAATGCCGGGTCTTGTACCAGCAGGAAGGCTTATCGCTTGTGAAATGCCATTACCCTGATTGCTCAGCATAACCTGTTGGATACGCAATCCTGAGCTGTTTACCACCTCCAGCGTATACTTTCCTTTCCATTCTGAAGCCAGGCTGATTATACATTCATCTCCTGTTACAGGATTGGGATATAGAGTAAATCCAGTATTTGAAAAATCCATTTCTGCCCTTAAGATGCGGCTGGTGATCATCCTGCCATTGGTAATGGCAACTTTTATGCGGTAAAAATTAGGGCCGGTAGCAGGCCTAGAATCAATATAAGTATATGAAGCTTTATCGTCAAGATTACGGGAAGGCGGTTGCTGGTAAATAGGTGTGAAGTCTGTTCCATTTGCAGAACGCTCGATCATATAATACTTCACTTCCCTTTCAGTAAGATTGCACCAGCCTATCTGCACCAGGTCATTCTTCACATTAGCCCTTACACTGTCAAACATCACAGGCAAGGTCCCTTTTTCTCCCTGGGAATTATTTGTTTGATTTTGCGCATACACTGAAGACAGCGAAGCCAGCATAACTAAAATCAAGCAAGATCTTTTCATCACAAGGTATTTATCGGTGTATGTTTTAAATAACAAAACAACTCATGAAAACCAGGACATGGCCCTGACCAGGATTGGATTTAAAAACACCGGCATTACCTTGCTTTGTCTGCAATGAACAGAATTTAGTTTCCTCGAGGGATTTGACGGTACGGATTTCAGAAGAATTGGATAAGATTGAACCAAGTGACAACAAAACAACGGGCACAAACATATACAGCAAACCCTGAACCTGCAAGCATTTCAGGCGTTTCTTTACTGCAATCGAAGTTTTACGATCAAAGGAATAATGATTACAGGCTGAGTTTCAATAGAGGCTAAGTGTTTCTTTGTAGTGCGTGTTAAGCCTATAAAAAACTACCGGTATGACTGTTCTTCACTTTCTTCGCACCATCCGGTTTACCGGCATACACAAGTGTTCCTCCGCCATCACCTGCTTCAGGTCCAAGATCGATCAGCCAGTCGGCACTTTTGATCACATCCGTGTTATGTTCGATAACAAGAATGGAATGCCCCTGCTCAATCAATGCATTGAAAGAAGCCAGCAGTTTTTGAATATCATGAAAATGAAGACCGGTTGTAGGTTCATCAAAAATGAACAGGATCTTTGAGCTCGCTCTGCCTTTACCAAGAAAAGAAGCCAGTTTTACACGCTGCGCTTCACCACCGGAAAGTGTGTCGGATGATTGTCCCAGTTTTACATAGCCAAGACCCACATCACTCAATGGTTGCAATGCTTTGGCCAGCGCTTTTTCTTCACTGAAGAATTGAATGGCTTCGTCCACCCCCATTTCCAGCACATCATAAATGCTGGCGTCTTTATATTTCACTTCCAGCACCTCTTCTTTAAACCGTTTGCCGCCACAGGCTTCGCAGGTCAGGTGCACATCGGCAAGGAACTGCATCTCCACTACCTGTTCACCTTCACCCTTGCAGGTATCACAACGGCCGCCATCAACGTTAAAGGAAAAATGTTTGGGTTGAAATCCTCGCATCTTGCTCAATGGCTGTCTTGCAAAAAGATCGCGTATCTCATCATATGCCTTGATATAGGTTACAGGATTGCTGCGTGATGATTTACCAATAGGGTTCTGGTCCACCATTTCTATCTGGCCTATACTATCTATATCGCCAGTGATGGCTTTATGAAAACCTACTTTATCTCCAAACTCACCTTTTAGTTTACGGAGTGCCGGGTATAAGATCTGTTTTACCAGGGTGGTTTTCCCGCTGCCGCTTACTCCGCTTACTACGCAAAGCACATTCAGTGGAAACTCAACAGTGATATCTTTCAGATTGTTCTGTCTTGCTCCTTCAACTGTAATGGACCTGTTCCATTTACGCACGGTCTTAGGCGGTTCTATCTTCAACTCGCCGCTAAGATATTTTCCTGTCAGGCTTTTGGGATTGCTGATGATCGAATCATAATCACCTTCAGCTATTACCTGCCCACCGAGATGGGAGGCCAGCGGCCCCATGTCGATAATATGATCTGCTTCACGCATCATCAGTTCATCATGCTCCACAACCACCACAGTGTTTCCCAGGTCACGCAGTTCTTTCAGTACGGCGATAAGATTAGTAGTGTCGCGGGAATGAAGACCGATGGATGGTTCATCCAGTATATACAAAGAATCGGTGAGGTTACTTCCAAGACTGCGCGTCAGTTGGATACGCTGGCTTTCCCCGCCACTGAGTGAATTAGCGAGGCGGTTCACTGTAAGATAACCAAGGCCTACATCCAGCAAGGTTTTCAAACGGTGATGGATTTCCAACAACACTCTTTTTGCGATCTGCTTATCATGATCGCTCAGCTTTTTCTCCAGGTTATCAAACCATACTTTCAGGTCTTTTACCGGAAGCTCACTGAGTTCTCCGATATGTTTATCACCCACTTTCACATACAATGCTTCTTTGCGGAGGCGATAGCCTTTGCAATCCGGGCAACTGGTGCGCCCCCTGTAGCGGCTGAGTAATACGCGGTATTGCACTTTATACAGGTTTTGCTCCACTTCTTTAAAGAAAGCATTGATACCCAATGCATGTTCATTTCCTTCCCATAATAGCTGATATTGCTTATCTGTCAGATCTGCGATGGGTTTATGTACCGGGAAATTGAATTTCTTTGCCCCTTTGATAAACTGTTCACGCCACCACCCCAGTTTCTCTCCTTTCCAGGGAGCTATTGCTCCGTCATATACACTTAATCTTTTATCCGGGATCACGAGATCGCTGTCAATACCCAATACCTGGCTAAAGCCTTCACATGTGGGGCATGCACCGAAAGGATTATTAAAGGAGAAAAGATTGGGGACCGGCTCTTCAAACTGCATTCCATCCAGCTCAAAGCGGTTATTATAATGCAGAAACTTATTGCCGGAAGGCTTTTCACCCTGTACCTCTATATATACATCCCCTTCGCCTTCATAAAAAGCGGTACCTACTGAATCCGAAATACGGTGAATATCATCTTCTTCAAATTCCTTTACCACGATCCTGTCTACCAGGATATACAGTTGTTTACTTTTAGCGGTCAGTGTTGTTTTCAGTTCTTTATCGTTCATTTCCGCCAGGTCTTCTATACGAAGTGTTTCTCCGGTACCACCGGTTGTTTCCCGGAGATAGACCCGTGAAAATCCCTTTTGCACCAGGATATTCAGTTCTTCTTTCAGATCGCGGTTCTTATGCTGTTTAAAAAGGGCGAGGATAAAAACTTTATTGCCCTGTTCAAGTTGGGTAATGACACGGACCACATCTGTTACATCATCTTTCTTAACCTGTTTACCGGAAATGGGAGAAATGGTTTTGCCGGTACGCGCATACAAAAGACGGAGATAATCATAGAGTTCGGTCATACTGCCCACAGTACTCCTGGGAGTGCGGGTAATCACTTTTTGTTCAATAGCAATGGCCGGGCATAGTCCTTTAATATAATCCACATCCGGTTTATTCATCCGGTTCAGGAACTGGCGGGCATAAGCGCTAAGGCTCTCTGCATAGCGTCGCTGCCCTTCTGCATATAAGGTATCGATAGTAAGAGAGGACTTTCCGGAGCCTGATACGCCGGTTACAACTACCAGGCTGTTCCGGGGAATTTCTACGGTAATATTCCTGAGATTATGCACCCTGGCTCCCTTGATGAGGATGTTTTCTGCGGAATTTACGGTCTTCTGAATTACGGGATTTTTCCCTTTTATTGTCTTTTCCATTATTCGCCTGGCAAATGTAAAGCCTTAACAGTCGCAAACTTCATGCAATATCCTTAACATTTCTTTTGCAGCAGATTTAATTCTTTGTGAAAGGAATTGTTGGCCGGATTATAAAAAAGTTCTATTTTTAAAATCCAATATCCAAAAAATGAAAAACCTAAAAACCACCTCGCCTATCGTACAATACTTCTACACTTTATAGCTTAACAGCTTTTTTTGCTGATTTGTTCCATTAATTTTTTGTTTAACCAATATCCATTAACTACCACCTAAACCTGTAGGAGTATGAAAGCTTTAGTCAAAAAAACCGACCATGAACTCATCCAACTGTTCACGGATGGCCACCTTGAAGCGTTGGAAACCCTTGTGATCCGTCACAAAGACAAATTGTATACCTCCATTTTATTTCTTGTAAAGGATAAGTACCTGGCAGAAGACATCTTCCAGGATGTATTTATCCGCATTATTGATACCATGCGCAGCGGCCGCTACACGGAAGAGGGAAAATTCCTGCCCTGGGCCATGCGTATCGCCCATAATCTTTGCGTAGATCATTTCCGCAAAGTGAAAAGAACTCCTACTATCCGCAATAGCGAAGACAAAGATATTTTTGAAGTGCTGAACTTCACTGATGACAGTGCTGAAACTGTTATGATGAAAAGGCAAAGCCATCACCGCGTACGCGAAATGCTGGAAAGGCTTCCTGAAGACCAGCGCGAGGTGATCATCCTGCGTCATTATGCCGACATGAGCTTTAAAGAAATAGCCGCTGCTACAGACTGCAGCATCAATACCGCACTCGGCCGCATGCGTTATGGTTTAATTAACCTGAGAAAATTAATGGTTCAAAAACAAATTGCCCTTTAATCTGTTGTATTACTATCTTTGCGTCCGCAACCATAACTGACAGAACGTAATTGTCATTCTGTCTCTCCCGTTGCACCCCGGAAATATCTCTTCGAGATTCTTCCAGCTTGCCTGGCAACAGGTTGTTACAGAATGACACCAAATTGAAAAAGCTGTTCATCAATTGAATAGCTTTTTTATTTCAAGTCGTCGGAACGAGTAGTTCCTTCTCCTTTGTCCCGCCCGAACCTGCATGATATCGGTCAATGATTACCTATTATTTCCCTTACGGAACGCTTCCAATCCGCATTCCAGCCATGCTGCAAATTCCTCTGCATTCGGCGTATAAAATTTAGTGCGGGTCAGTGCCACCTGGTCTGGAGTAATGATGGCATATTGAGGCTGGGAAGTAGCATTGAAATTTTCTGTCTGGAATGTAGCCCATTTATCCCCTACAGTAATGATCGGTTTCTCTGTACCATTGTCGAGTGTTACGGTCGATTGCTCAGCCAGCGGCAACTTACTTCTTTCATCCACATATAAAGAAACCACGATAAATTCTTTTCTCATCAGGCTGTCAACCAAAGGATCGGGCCATACATTTTCCTCCATACGGCGGCAATTCACACAGGCCCAACCAGTGAAATCGATCAATACAGGCTTATTTTCCTTTTTTGCCAGTGCAAGCGCTTCTGCATAATTATTATGCATGGGCTCAAACAGGTTTTTGTCCTGGTTGTAAAGACTGTAAGTACCACGAGGTGGCGGAAATCCACTGATCAGTTTTAATCTTGCCCAGCTTGTGTTGGTAAGACCGGGTATAAGATAAAGCGTGATGGAAGCAAATAGAACGATGAATGCTATCCGGGTGAAAGAAAATTTCTTTACCGGTGAGCTATGTGCAAATCTGAGTTTGCCTGAGAGATACAATACGATCAGTATACCAATGATCACCCATAAACCGATGAATACCTCTCTTTTCAGCAGTCCCCATTGTTTTACAAGATCTGCATTGGATAAGAACTTCACTGCAAGAGCAAGCTCCACAAAACCCAATACTACTTTCACATCGGTCATCCATCCGCCTGATTTCGGTAATGACTGTAGCCAATTGGGGAACATGGCAAACAATGCGAAGGGCAGGCCCAGTGCCAAACCAAAACCTGCGGCGCCCGCTGTCAGCGGCCATGCACCCTGGTCCACCACGCCTACCAGCAATGTGCCCAGGATAGGACCTGTGCAGGAAAAAGAAACAATTGCCAGCGTAGCGGCCATAAAAAATATACCGCCGATATTGCCCATTCCTGATTTTGAATCTGCTTTATTCGCCAGTCCTGCCGGCAAGCCGATCTCAAACAAACCAAAAAAGGATAAAGCAAAAGTCACAAACACAGCGAAGAACAGGAGATTGAGCCAGACATTGGTGGAAATATTATTCAATATCTCCGGGCTGATGTTTGCAAGGTGGAATGGTATCGTAATAAGAATATAGATCAGGAAAATAAAGAAGCCATACAACACCGCATTGGAAATACCCTTGCGCCGGTCCTGCGATTTTTTTGTAAAAAATGTAACGGTAACCGGTACCATGGGAAATACGCAGGGAGTAAGCAACGCTACCAATCCACCCAGGAAGCCCAGCAGGAAGATGCTGAGCATGCTTTTATTTTCCGTGCCTTCATCACCGCAATCGTTTACCGGCTTATTAATATCCAGTGAAGCGATTTTTATTGATGTAGATGCCTGCACTCCTCCTTCCAGTTCTACAACAAATGGAAGTGGTGTGGATGGATAGAATTCATTATCGCGTCCGTAAGTATATAAAAGTGTACCCTGCAATTTGGCAGGAACGGTGCCCTCAATCCTGATCAGTGCTTTCCATCCTGCCTTGCCTTCGTACACTTTTATCTTAGTGCCTTCGAAAATAGGGCTGCTTATTTCCAGGGGTGCTTCATTCAATATAAATTCTCCCTGCTGCTGCACTGAAGAATCGCTGAACTGCAATTCAGTGGTTTTGATATCCAGCAATACCTGGTTAGGTGCATACACCTGCCATTTTGCAACTGTGGGTAAATTGAAAAGCAATTCATAGCTCCCTTCGCCTGTTTTACGGCTTTCCACTTTCCAACCGGGGATGGAATTGGTGGAATCCTGGGCGAATGAACTGATGCCGGAAAAAATGAATACGAAAAGAAGTGCTGCTAACTTTTGCATGGTGATTTAAACGGGCAGACCTGGTTTAGTTAAGGTCAATCGTAAAGTTGACTTTCTTGGGCGGCAGACATTTTTCATCATTACATGTCTGGAACTCAACCATACCGGTCACATTCGTTTTTGCATTTGCTTTCAGCTTTACCACTTGCACAAAATCTACTTTATTGGAATACTGGTGGGCAGATAGCTCCAGCTTTGCATCATGGAATTTTTCCATTTTGCCTTCCTCTTTGATCTTCCCTTCAAGTGTCAGCAAAGGGTTATTGTTGATCTTGAACCCAGTAGGGATCGCGATCGCATCTTCCGGCTGGACTTGAGAATACAGGTGCCATCCTTTCTGGATAGTGGCTGTCATGTGCAGCTCATATTGCTTGTCGCCAACTTTCTTGGAAGAAAAAGTCCAGGACACAGGATTTTGCTGAGCCTGAAGGCTTAACGCGCCAAATACAATGGATGCGAACAGGAAAAATTTCTTCATAGTGCTGTTTTTCTATCTATATACGCAAAGTTGTACGTTTTGCGCTATTCAGGATTGTTAAAATGAGGATTCTGAACAGATAACAATAAAACAGACGATCTGTTTAGTAAACAAGTTGTTTGGCCATCAACAGGTTTTCAATGATCTGGCGGCCGTCTGTATTGCTCAAAATCTCAGAGCAGGCTCTTTCGGGGTGAGGCATCATGCCAAAAACATTGCGTTGTTCATTGCAGATCCCGGCAATATTCCGGAGGGCGCCATTAGGGTTGGCATCCGGGGTAATATGCCCGTTCTCATCGCAATACCTGAAAATTATCTGACCATTGGCTTCCAGTTGATCCAGCACTTTTTCATCAGCATAGTAACGACCTTCACCATGCGCTACCGGGATCTTATAAATATCTTCAGCCGAACTCTTTATATATACATTTTTACATACAAACTGCTGATTGGCATTGCGCAGCAGGGCGCCGGGCAACAAGCCTGACTCGCAGAGTATCTGGAAACCATTGCAGACCCCGAACACTTTTCCGCCATTATTGGCAAATTCTATCACGCTTTGCATCATTGGGCTGAACCTGGCAATAGCACCGCAGCGAAGGTAGTCGCCGTAGGAAAAACCGCCAGGGAGAATAATGCAGTCTTCCGTATTGAACTTACTGAGATCCTTGTCTTTATGCCAAAGCATAGTCACATCCTGACCCAGGTCATATTTCAATGCATCGAACATGTCCCTGTCGCAATTGGACCCCGGGAAAACAACAACGCCGAATTTCATTATGTAGAATTGATGGTAAGGAGCAAAGATACAATAACGTCCCCAACTACCAACCCGGACCATAATACTGGTATGCAATAACAAACCCTACTGTAATCCAGAAAAGTGCCAGGGGGAAAATACGCCAGGTCGAATACAGGTAAGTACATGCATGGAATGCCGCCATTGGCACCATGGCCATGATCCAGTTCTCGAACGTGGCACTGGTATTCACGAATGGCAGCAGCAGGGCAGCCAGGAGGAATAATAATAACAGGCTCCAGCCTTTGCGTACATTGATCAGCATGCGGCGAAGGTTTTCCTGTACAAAATATCCTCCTGTAAGAAATGGTATCATGATCAGGAAAACACTACCTGCCAGCCAGGCTGATTGCTTCAGTGAAGGAAGACCCAGTGTGATATGTGGTACAAATTCCTGCCAGTCCCATTTTCCGTCAATGACGGTGTAGATAGCATAGAAATAGAATGGTGTGGTGATGCCCAGCAGGCAGATCATCCATTCATTCAACCGGAAGGGGCGCATTACAGCCAATGCCAGCAATATCCATACAATGAATATCAGGGAAGAAATAAAGAGATAACCGGCAATACCCAATGCCAGCCCGATATTGAAAATGGCAGCTTTGGCATTTTGCTTATTATAAATATTGAATAACCCCGAAAGGATATAAAGTAATATGCTATTGACCAGCAAAGGCGCAGAAAAATAATTCCACTCCGGCATCAATGAAGTGATCAGCATATATGACATGCCTGGCAGGTAAGTGGCTTTGTTCATCATCCGCTGGTTATTGATAAAGCGGGTGAGTATCACAGCCTGTATAAATAACAGGGCAAATGCCAGTAACGGATAGAACAGGTTGAAAGAACGAGCTGCAGGTTCAAAAAAATGGAGAATGATATTGAAAAGCACGCCATCTGCCGGTTTTGAAAGCGGTTGATGGGGGTTCATGAACATAGGCAACTTGATCAGCACACCGGTGATCAAAAGCAGCAAAAGATTGGCTGGGCTTTTCTGTTTAAATAGACCCGTCACGGATAGGATATTACAGTTAGTAAATGATTAGGTTTTGGCGCCATCGATCAAATAACCGGCGATCTTAATATTCCACTTTCGCAAAGCACACATAGTTCCTGTATATGCATGGAATGATCATCTGCCGCGCACTCACCTGCTTACCATATTTCGGCATGAATTCATAGCCACGGTCAAGATCTTTCAAAGTTGGGTTGCGGGTCAGTTGCCCATCCGGCGTCAATGAGAAATCACTGAGCAACTGCACTCTTCTTTCCAGGTTATTGAACAGGAAATGCACCTGGCCGCCGGTGTTCATGATCTGGTAAGAAAGCAAGTCGTCCGACTGATCATCAAACTGCTCCTTGGCGATCACGCTGCTCCATTCACGTTTACCATTTTTATCAAAGGATTGTATGGCGATATTATCGGCCTGGTAGCGCACGTTC
Source organism: Sphingobacteriales bacterium 44-61 (assembly GCA_001898405.1). Lineage (GTDB taxonomy): Bacteria > Bacteroidota > Bacteroidia > Chitinophagales > Chitinophagaceae > Terrimonas_A. The sequence continues at coordinate 22,444 of MKTW01000008.1, read as the reverse complement.
TGGTAATCATAATAGCGGTTGCCCCAGAAACTGTTGTTATAATAAGGAGAGTAATAATAATAATCGTAAGAACGGAAATAGGGTGAATACATATAATTCCAGCGGTTCCACATATTGTTTCCCCTCGACGTGGTGTAAAATGCTTCGCTGGCGATCACAAATCCCCCGTCTTTCCGGGTCACGATCTGGCGGATGAAATAATCATTGAAAGCAGCTTTCACGCTGGCATTGCCACGGGCTTCGCGGCGTAGCTGTTCACTGAAAGAAACGGTATCTTCTATAACAGGTTGCTGGGTCGCTTTATCCCATACATAAAAATAATAGCCTTCCGTGTTGCCTCTTTTCTGTTTAAAAAAGAAAGAAGTGAGGAAATATCTTTTATTGAAATTATCCGGCTTAATGCGTATTTCGTCGAGAAAGAACTTGTCTACCTTCAATTCCTTGACCATAAAGGAATCCGCTTGGGCATACTTCACCACAAAAGCGGCATTGCCGATATTTTCGTTGTTCACCCGGTTGAATTTGGAAAAGATAAGATCGCCGTCATTGTCCAACTGGAATTCGCTGAGATAATCATCATCGCGGTCTTCCATTGGCATAGACAGCCTGCTTTTCTTTAACTGGTTCAGCTTATCATCCATCAGCAGGGTGGTGATCATGAAAAGACGTTTGTTCTTTTTATTGATCTTGAAAATGATGATCTTGCTTTTGTCTTCGCTGGAAAGGACGGTGTATATTTTGCTGTCGCTACCCCCTCCTACCTGTGTGGTGTCCAGTTCAATCAATTCTCCCATTTTCTGTCCTTTTCCATCGATCTTGGCAGCTACGCAATGGATGATATTCTTTTTCCGGTACTGGTAGATCATATAACAGAAATCGCTGTAAGGGAAAAAATCAACATTGATCACGCGGTCGTTATCAGGCAGGTAATTCTGGTCCACCTTGGCGATCTGTTTCATATCGTTGTCAAGGATAGCGATCCAGTTATTATTGCGTATACTTTTATAAACAAGAAAATTGCCATTGATCTTGCCGATGATCTCAAAATTCAGACGGCGGGTATCATCCCGTTCCGGCTCGGAATAAACGATCCGCTGGGAACTGGCCGATAACCCCGAAAGCAGTACCATTAAACATAAAATCCATCTTCCAACGGTCATAATATTCTGATTTTTTGCTCGTTAAAGTTACAGTTTGACTACCAAAAAGGTGACTTTTTATTTGTCAAAGATGCGGGAAACCCCCAGATTACATGAACGGCTGTTAGGCGCGAAAATTGCTGAAAAGGTTGCGTATCCCCAATCTTTTAACACCTTATACCTGTAATTGATTTTTGCATATACCTTTGCAAGCGTTATAGCCCCGAATGCAAGGTCTGTACCAGCACAATAACAAAATAGATAGTGAAAATACCCACTAACAGAGTCACCGCCGCAGGACTTATCATTGCTCTTGGAATTATTTACGGCGATATAGGCACTTCCCCCCTGTACGTTTTCAATGCCATTATTGGAGGAAGAACAGTCAGTGAAGAGCTGATCATCGGGGCCCTGTCCTGTATTATCTGGACACTTACCCTTCAAACCACTATCAAATATGTGATCCTGATCCTCCGGGCCGACAACCGGGGGGAGGGTGGCACTTTTGCACTCTATGCGCTGGTGCGGCGAAGAAAGAAATGGCTGGTCATTCCGGCCATGATCGGCGGTGCCGCCTTGCTGGCCGATGGTATCATCACTCCGCCTATCTCTATTACCTCTGCGATAGAAGGTCTGGAAGAACTGCCCAAATTGAGAGGCATGCCTACAGACACGATCATGATCATTGTACTGATCATCCTCTGTGTATTCTTTTTCCTTCAGCAATTTGGAACGGCTTCCATTGGTAAGATCTTCGGGCCGGTCATGTTTGTCTGGTTTACCATGCTGGCAGTGCTGGGTGCTGTTCACGTATCGGACGACCTGGCGATCTTCAAAGCATTAAGTCCGCATTATGCCATAGAATTCCTCCGCACCTATCCGCACGGGTTCTGGCTATTGGGTGCTGTATTCCTTTGTACCACCGGGGCTGAAGCGCTTTATGGCGATCTGGGCCATTGTGGCCGCGGCAATATCAGGACCACCTGGGTGTATGTAAAATGTTGCTTGCTGCTCAACTACTTTGGTCAGGGTGCTTACCTGCTGGCCAACAGGAATGGACTTGAGATCACGGAAGTCACCAAAAGAACATTGGGCGTTAATGCATTTTATGATCTGATGCCGGAATGGTTCATTATCCCGGGTGTGGTGATCGCTACCACGGCTGCTGTTATTGCCAGCCAGGCCATGATCTCGGGTGCATTTACGCTGATCGGGGAAGCCATGCGACTGAATCTTTGGCCTAAAGTGAAGATCCGTTACCCATCGGAAGAAAAAGGACAGCTCTTTATCCCGGCCGTGAACCTGCTGCTGTTTATAGGTTGCGTGGGTGTGGTGCTCTATTTTAAAAAATCATCCAATATGGAAGCGGCTTATGGCCTCGCCATTATTGTGACCATGCTGACCACGACCATTCTTTTTGCCAATTACCTGGTATTGCAACGGAAAGGTTCGCTATGGATATGGCTGTTCCTGATTGGTTATCTGACAGTGGAAACCGGCTACTTCGTAGCCCTGATGGATAAATTCGTTCATGGCGGTTATATCACCTTACTTGTTGGAGGCCTGATGTTCCTCGTGATGTATGTCTGGTTCCGCGCACGGCGTATCAAGAACCGCTATGTGGAATTTGTGCGGATGGAACACTATATCCCCAAGATACAGGAATTGAGTAATGACCGGGGCGTGCCAAAATATGCCACCCACCTCATATATCTTACGAGTGCCAATAATCCCAAAGAGATCGAGCATAAGATCATCTATTCCATACTGAATAAAAAACCCAAGCGGGCGGATATTTACTGGTTTGTGCATGTAGATACACTGGATGACCCCTACACCTGCGAATACAAAGTGGAGCACATCATTCCCAATGATATTATCCGGATCGATTTCCGTTTGGGATTCCGGATGGAACCACGGATCAACCTGATGTTCCGCAAAGTGGTGGAAGACCTGGTGGCCAATAAGGAAGTAAATATCATCAGCCGGTATGAAAGCCTGGCCAGCAGCAATACGGTCGGTGATTTTCAATTCATGGTGATGGAAAAATACCTGAGCCAGGACAATGAATTACCTTTTACCGAGCGGGTGATCATGAAACTGCATTTCTGGCTGAAAGAGCATAGCCTTTCCGAAGAAAGAGGTTTCGGCCTGGATGCAGCGAATGTAACTGTGGAGAAATTCCCGCTGATAGTAGCACCGGTAACGAATTTGCGATTGAAACGGGTGGAAGATTAACCGCAAACTTTAAACTGCTATATCAATTTGCCTTCCTTTATCTGGTATATTCTGGGTAGTATCGCCCTGCTTTCCATCCTGGCTTATTTGCTGCAGGAGAAATTCATTTTCAAGCCGGAGAAACTGGCGCAGGACTTTCAATTCAAATATGATATCCCCTTCCGTGAATATTTCTTTGATGTGGAACCGGGAGTACGGATCAACGGTCTTCATTTTTACCGTGAAGCTCCGGCAGGACTGATCCTGTATTTCCATGGCAATAGCCGCAGTATTAAAGGATGGGCAAAATACGCCAGGGATTTTTACCGCTATAATTATGATGTGGTGTTGGTTGATTACCGCGGCTTTGGCAAAAGCACCGGCAAGCGCAGCGAAAAGGAAATGCTGGACGATATGCAGTTTGTATATGAAACACTGCTGAAGCAATACGACGAGCATCATATAATCGTTTACGGCCGCAGCATTGGCAGCGGTTTTGCCAGCAAACTGGCTTCAGACAACAAACCCAGGTACCTGATCCTGGATGCACCGTATTACAGTTTCCGGAAAGTGGTGGAACGCTTTCTTCCCATTTTGCCGGTAAAATATGTGTTGCGTTATCATCTGCGCACCGATAAATGGATCAGGAAAGTGAATTGCCATACCTATATTATCCATGGCACACGCGACTGGCTGATCCCTATCCGGCACAGTGAACGGTTACAAAAACTTAATCCGCAGAAAATAACTTTGATCAGGATACAGGGCGGAGGACACAATAATCTTCCGAAGTTTGATGAGTATCATAATTTCGTGCGGGATATCCTGAAAGAATGAAACGGCGATGCTGTTAAGATTTTTCTAATTGACCATCATCCTGTTAACTATCTTTCGGCCCGGCCGTCCAATAAAAAACCATGTGTATGCAAATGAAACTCTACTCCTTCTTTTTTCTTCTTGCCATTACTTTTGTTTCCTGCAAGAATGCAGAAAAACTTTACCGGCAGGGCCGCTATGATGAGGCAGTGGAACAGGCTGCCAAGAAACTGTCAAAAAAACCAGGCGATGCTGCCACACTGGATATTCTGCAGAATGCTTATCGCTATGCAGTAAGCGATCATGAAAAAAAGATAGAGAACTATACCAACAGCAATTCAGACCTGCGCTGGGAAAATATTTACAGGGAATATATCAGCCTCCAAAACCTGTATGAAGCTATCCGTCGCTCTCCTTCCGTATATGAAGTGGTGCAACCAACAGATTATTCATCTTTTGTAACAACCTATAAGGAAGAAGCGGGCAATGTCCGTTATGAAAGAGGGCTTGAACTGATGGATCAGAATACAAAGAAAGGCTATCGCGATGCATACAATGAATTTCAAAAAGCGTTGTCATTAAAACCCGGCGATCTGTCTATCAAACAAAAGCTGGATGAAGCATTCGCCAATGCGGTTACCAACGTGGTGATATTGCCACCCAGCCGTTTTGGGTTCCAGTACAGTTCTTATTTCTACGACTTCAATAGCTTCAATTATGATATGCTGCGCTACCTGAACAATAACAACCGCAGCCAGTTTCTCCGGTTTTACTCACCCAATGAAGCCGTTAATATGCGGGCAGATAATGTCGCTGAAATGCGCTTCAGCGATATCAATATCGGCCGCTACCGCGATCAGCGGAGCACCAGGGAAGTAAGCAAGCAGATTGTTGGAAAGGAAAGGGTAATCAAAGCCGATTCTGTGGTTAAAGAATACATTACCGTGAAAGCCAAGATCACTACTATCAGGCGTGAGCTGCAGGCTGATGGCCTCTTGCAGGCGACTATCCGTGATATAGATAACCGTTATTTATGGAGCGACACTTACCGCTCCGATTACAGATGGGTATACAGTTTTGCCATTTATACCGGCGATGAAAGGGCTTTGAGCGATGAAGATAAAAAAATCATCAATCAGCGGGAGCAGTTCCCTCCATCCAATGATGAGATCATCCGCGTTATCATGAACGATATCCTGAATAAAGCGCAATGCGGAATAAGTGATTATTATAACATGCGGTATTAAGCCCGGTTTTTACCTAATTTACGCTTTCATATTTCATCATCTATGCAACAGACATCTTCCCGGGTAGTGCACCATGTTTTTTTCTGGCTGAAAAACCCCGGCCTGGAAGCAGACCGCAAGCAATTGATCGAAGGACTGAAAACCCTGTCGGCCATCAAAGAAGTAAAAGACCTGCTGATCGGCACACCGGCTTCCACGGAGAAACGGGAAGTGGTAGACAATAGCTACGATGTTTCAGAACTGATGTATTTCGATTCTGCAAAAGAGCAGGATGCCTACCAGGTGCATCCCATCCATAAAGCTTTCGTGAAAAAGTACAGCCATCTGTGGGAAAAAGTAGTAGTGTATGATATGTTGGTGATCTAAACAGTGTAATAGCATCATGCAAAAAACAATAACCCGTAAGCTTTGGAAATGGCTGCAGATCATTGCGGCTGTTTATATAATCTGTGGCATTGCCTTATATTTTCTCCAGGATAAATTCCTGTTCCACCCCGGCGCTCTGCCTGCAGAACATGCATTCAATTTCAGTCAGCCATTTGAAGAAATATATCTTCCGGTTGACGGCGAAAAGAACCTGAGCATTGTTCGCTTCACCGTTCCTGATACCGTTTGCAAGGGTGTCGTATTATATTTTCATGGGAACCGGAAAAACATAGAGCGTTATGCCCCTTATGCAAGTTCTTTCACCCGTAATAATTATGAAGTGTGGATGATGGATTATCCGGGTTTTGGTAAAAGCACTGGTGAAAGAACTGAACAGATCTTATACAAGGATGCGCTTACACTATATAAAATGGCAAGGGCGCGTTTTTCGGGTGATAGTATTATCCTTTATGGGAAATCATTGGGATCGGGAGTAGCCGCACAACTGGCTTCTGTAAGAGAATGCAAACGGCTGATGCTGGAAACACCTTATTACAGTATAGATGCGCTGGCTTCACACTATGCTTTTATGTATCCCGTAAGCCTGATGCTTCATTATCATTTTCCTACCAATGAATATTTCAGCCAGATAAAAACACCGGTCACACTTTTTCATGGCACAGACGATGAAGTGGTCCCTTTTAGTCAATCCGAACGGCTGCTGAAAATAGCTCCGCAGGGATCTGAACTGATCGCTATTGACAAAGGGAAACACAATGATCTGGCCGAGCATAAAATGTTCCAGGAAAAAATAGATTCAGTGTTGAAGCTTTGAGTGCCTTAAACCGGTACCACATTCGCTGCCCTGTTCTTGCGGATCTTTTCAGGAATGGTCCTTAATATCTCTTCTTTGAGTGCATCGATCAATGCCTTTTTTACAAAATTCCTGTGCACTACCAGGCTCACTTCACGCATGGGTGAAGGTTTTTTGAAATAGCGTATCAATTGGGTTTGACGGGCAGGCATATCAAGTGTGGCAAGTTCCGGGATGATGGTAATGCCGTCGTTCATTTCCACCATGCGGCGCAGGGTTTCTATACTGCCGGCTTCATAATCGAATGAACTTCCTTCCTTGCTCATTTTGCGCAGTTCGCAAAGGTTCGCGATCTGCGAGCGGAAACAATGGCCTTCTTCAAGCAACCATAATTTATTCGGATCTATATCCTGCGGCAGGATATAGGACTTTTCATATATGGCATTCTTTCTCGAAACATAAGCCATCAATTCTTCGTAGAACAATACAAACTCTTTGATGCCAGCTTCCTGCAAAGGTGTAACAAGAATACCTGCATCAATTTTCCCTTCCCGCAGACGGGCAATGATCAACTCGGTCATCATTTCATGCACGACCAGTTTTACAGAGGGAAATTTTTTAGCAAATGGCTGAATGAAAAGCGGCAGCAGGTAAGGAGCCAGGGTGGGGATGATCCCGATCCGGAGCTCACCCGTCAGCACTCCTTTTTTGTTTTGCAGTTTTTCCAGCAACACGTTTCTTTCTGCCAGTATCACCCGGGCCTGCTCAATGATCTCGGCTCCTGTTTCCGTTGGCACAACGGGTTGCTTGCTGCGGTCAAATATTTTTACGTCCAGTTCTTCTTCCAGTTTCTGTATCTGCATGCTTAGCGTGGGCTGGGTCACAAAGCAATGCTCAGCAGCAGTGGCAAAATGCCTCCAGGTGTCCACGGCGATAATGTATTCTAACTGAACCAGGGTCATTATATAGATTTAACTTATAGGAATGCAAAACTAATCAATTATTACTATCTCTGTCTTGGTTTAATTGATAATCTGTAGTTCCTTTCTGCTGTCACCCCGGACCAGGTTTAGTACAGTTGCAGCTATAGTTCGCTAAGGTCCGGGGTGACAATGGGAAGGAGCTTACAGGCGAGATCACTCCTCCAGCAGTACCCGGCTTTTAGTGATCTTCAGTTTATACCCTGCTCCTATTTTCAATGCATAATTTTCTTTTTCATGGCTGACGGGGAATCCAAAGCAGACGGGATAGTTATATTCTTCTATAATATCACGGATGATCTCGTATACATCTTTACCAAAAGGCCTTTCTGTATCCTTCATATCCGTAAAACCGCCAATAATAAGCCCTGCAAGATTTTTCAGCTTGCCGCTCCGTTTCAACTGATACATCATCCGGTCAATATTGTAGCTGTATTCGCCGATATCTTCCAGGAAAAGAATACGGCCTTTTGTTTTGATATCGGAATCTGAGCCGACAAGATGGGCGATCAGTGACAGGTTGCCGCCGACCAATTCGCCAATAGCTTCACCCGTCCTGTTGAACGGATGCGGTTCGCAGGTATACCTGGCCCAGGTACCCTGCAAGGCTGACCGCAATGATTGTACATAGCGGTTGATGTATCCTGCCTCATTGAAAGCTGCCGCCATAGGCGCATGCAGGCTGGCGATATAATAGTTGCTGTAAAGATGCGAGTGAAGCACTGTGATATCACTGAAGCCAATGATCCACTTCGGATTCTTTTTGAATTTTTTAAAATCCAGCTGCTCAATGATACGGCCAGTGCCATAACCACCACGTCCGCACAATATCGCTTTCACTTCGTCATCATCCAGCATTTGCTGCAGATCGGTCAACCTTTCTTCATCTGTGCCGGAGAAATAAGTAGTGGAAGCTCCACCCAGGGTTTTCCCGATTTTTACATTGTAGCCCCATTCTTCCCGGAGCACACGGATACATTCGGCTGCTTTTTCAAGGCTCATATATCCTGCCGGGCAAACGATGCCGATGGTATCGCCGGGTTGCAGGTAAGGAGGAGTTTTGATCATAATCTATCTGTTAAGGTGCTGGCGCCGGTTTGCACAATCAGTTTATGCTGTACGCCGCATTTCAATGCAAAATTATCGCGCTGATGGCCTACCGGGAAATCAAAACATACCGGATACTTATATTTTTTTACTTTTTCCAATACGATTTCCTGTAAGTTCTTCCCAAATTCCTCGCCGGGATCATCCTGTTTGATCTTAAATCCGCCAATGATCAGGCCGGCAAGATGCCCGAGTTTACCCGTACGGGCAAGATTCCAGAACATGCGGTCGATACTGTAAAGATATTCACCGGTATCTTCCACAAACAGAATCCGGTTTTGCGTATGTATATCTGAAGCTGAACCGGCCAGGGTTTCCAGTGTCTTTAAATTTCCGCCGGTCAGTATCCCGGTAGCTGTTCCGTTCCTGTTTTGTGGATTTGCTGCCGCCGTATATTGGACCTTCTCACCTGCCAGTGCCCGGCGGATAGATTCAATCGTTTCTTTCTGTACCGGATCGGCCTTTTCCCAAACTTCCGGAAAGCTGTTACACATTTTGGAATGAATGGAAGCGATCCCAAAATTGCGCAGGATATGGGAATGCAAAACAGTGATATCACTGAAGCCAATGATCCATTTCGGATGTTCGCGGAACCGGTTCCACTGCAAATTATCAATGATCCTGATGGAGCCGTAACCGCCACGGGCACACATGATGGCTTTGATCTCCTTATCGTTCAGCATCTGCTGCATATCTGCCAGCCTCTCTGTATCTGTGCCTCCGAAAGTACCATCGCGCATGCCAATGGTCTTGCCAAGACGGATGCGATAGCCCCAGCTTTCCATCAGTCTTGCTGCCGGCAGGATCTCTTCATGTGTGATATAACCAGCCGGTGAAGTAATGCCGATCAGGTCCCCTTTCCGCAGGTAGGCCGGGATGATTGCCGGTGTACTTTCATCCGTTGTTGCAAAAGACGGGATAGCGGACGAGGCGATAAGGGCGCCGGCAGAAGAAAGGAAGTTTTTGCGGTTCATCATTGATCTAAGGTAGTTCAAGTTATTGGCTATCTCAAAGGAAGGGTTGTTGTTCGTTGACCGATGGCCAAGTGGTCGACGAACAACTGCAACAGGCAACGTTTCTCTTTCACCCATAATTCCGGTATTTTTGCAGACTATGACGACCCCGAAACGATACCTGATCACGTCTGCCCTGCCCTATGCCAATGGATTGAAACACGTAGGGCACCTCGCCGGCGCTTATATACCTGCAGATATTTATGTCCGTTACCTGCGCGCACAGGAAAGGGACGTAGTATTTGTGTGCGGCAGTGATGAGCATGGCACTGCTATTCCTATCCAGGCAATGAAAGAAGGCACCACGCCGCAGGCGATCATCGATAAATATCATGAAGCGATGAAACAGGATTTTGAAGACCTGTCCATTTCCTTTGATATCTATCATCGCACCAGTTCTCCTTTGCATCATGAAACAGCCCGGGAATTCTTTACTTATCTGAATGACCGTGGTGAACTGGAAACAAAAGAGACTGAACAATATTATGATGAGGAAGCCAAAACTTTTTTGGCTGACCGTTATATAAAAGGCACCTGCCCCAACTGCGGGTATGAAAATGCTTATGGCGATCAGTGCGAACGCTGTGGCACTTCCCTCAGCCCTGATGAACTGATCAATCCTGTAAGCACATTAACCGGAAGCAAGCCCATAAAGAAAAAAACTACCCACTGGTATCTTCCATTAGGCAAGCATGAAGATTTCTTACGGAAATGGATCCTGGAAGATCATAAGGATGACTGGAGGCCATCCGTAGTAGGCCAGTGCAAAAGCTGGATCGAAGGCGGGCTGCAGCCAAGGGCCGTTACCCGTGATCTTGACTGGGGCGTGAAAGTGCCATTGCCCGATGCAGCAGGAAAAGTGCTGTACGTATGGTTTGATGCACCGATCGGTTATATCAGCGCCACCAAGCAATGGGCGCTTGACCATGATAAAGACTGGAAACCTTACTGGCAGGATAAGGACACGAAACTTGTCCATTTTATCGGTAAAGACAATATCGTGTTCCATTGTATCATCTTTCCCGTGATGCTGAAATTGCATGGCGATATATTACCCGCCAATGTGCCGGCCAATGAATTCCTGAACCTGGAAGGTGATAAAATGAGCACCAGCCGGAACTGGAAACTGGAAATGCGTGATTATATCAATGATTTTGTGAAAAAGGAAAATGGCGGCGGACAGATGGTTGACGCATTGCGTTATTATTTAACACAGATAGCACCGGAGACCAAAGACAGCGAATTTACCTGGAAAGGTTTTCAGCAGGCTTACAAAAGCGAGCTCACCGATATATTCGGCAATTTCGAGAACCGCACTTTTGTACTGATGCATAAACTATGCAATGGCAAAGTGCCTCCTTTCCATAATGAGTTGATCGATGATGAAGATAAACAACTCATCACGGCCATCAGCAACACTAAAGACACGGTAACTTCCCTGTTGGAGGAGTATCGATTCCGCGAAGCACTGTATGAAGTGATCGATCTGGCCCGCAAAGGCAACCAGTATATGCAGAAAAAGGAACCCTGGATACTGGCAAAAGAACTGGCAGCCAAACCTGAATTGCAAAAACAGATCGATAACTGTTTGCATATTTGTTTGCAGTTAACAGCCAATCTCGCAATCCTGATCAATCCGTTCCTGCCCAACACAGCCAAATCAATGCTGCATAAGATGAAAGTGGTAGACAGAATGCTGGAATGGAAAAATGCCGGCAGCATGAAATTGCTGAGTGTGGGGTATAGCCTGAGAGAGCCCCAACTATTATTCAGGAAGATCGAGGATAGCGAGATCATTGCACAGGTGGAAAAATTAAAAGCAGGATTAGTTAAACCCGTTGAAACAACAGTGAACGAACAACCTAAAGAAACACCCGTAGCCAAAGCGGAAATACAATATGATGATTTTGCCAAACTCGATCTTAAAGTTGGCACTATCACTGCAGCAGAAAAAGTGGCAAAAGCAGATAAGCTGCTCAAGTTGGAAGTGGACCTCGGTTTTGAAAAAAGGACCATTGTATCCGGCATAGCTTTGCATTTTGAGCCTTCCGCTATTATCGGGAAACAGGTGGTAGTAGTTGCCAATCTTGCTCCCCGGAAAATGAGAGGCATTGAAAGCAATGGAATGATACTGATGGCTGAAGACAATGGCAAGCTGAAGTTTGTGAATCCGGACGAGGCAACTGCAAACGGATCGTCGGTAAGTTAATTCCGTTGTAAAAGCCGGGAGGCCGGACAATAATTTGCAGCGATACGAGTTTGCCTTGCATAAAACCTTAACCAGGCATTTATGACCTCTATCGAAACAGTAAAACAATACATCCGGCATTTGTGCGCTGATATCGGTGTAAATGCTGATGATATTTACAATGAACAAACAGGTGCCTGGTATTTCGTGCAGGGCAGTTCTACCATCGAAGTATTCCTGACTGCACAAAAGAACCCGGAACAGGAACAACAGATCTTTATCCGGTGCATGTCACCACTTTGTGCAATACCAAGGGATATTCCCAAACAGTTCATGCTGTATAAAACCGCATTGGCCATCAATGCCACTTATCTCGGTTATAAGCTCACTGCCGATGAATCGAGAGGGATATTATGTGCCGTAACCGAGAGGAATATTGAAGGAATGGATTATACCGAAATGATCAATCTTATCAGGGACCTGGGGTTCTGGGCTGGTAAGCTAGATCTGTTCCTGAAAAAAGAGATGCTTGCCTCTTAAACCTTCAAAACCACACTCTATCAACCATTAACATTCTCTTGTCACTTCACTGTTGTTTAATGCGCGGGATTTGAGTAAATTCATGTAAAATGTCCGCCTCTTGACGGCAATAGGTATATCCCGAAAACTACTCAAAATAATCGCCATTGTTACAGGCTCTGTGGTAGGCATACTGCTGGGGTTTCATTTCTGGTTTGTAAATCATGCTGAAGATATTCTTGCTGAGCTGGTAAACCGGCAATCCAACGGGAAGCTGAAGCTTCAGGTGGAAAAATTCAGCTACAACTGGTTCAAAAAAAGAATGGAGCTCCGGAAAGCTGTTTTCTATACCACGGACGACTCCACATCTCCCAACAATTACCGCATTGAAGTGGAGCGTTTACAATTACGGTTGAAAAAGTTTTACCCGCTCATTGCTGAAAAAACATTTCTGATCGATTCGCTGAAACTGGTAAACCCCGTGATCACAGTAACCAGTTTACGTGTTCCCGACAATAAAAAGGATGGAGAAGCTCTTTCCATTCCCCAGGAAATGGGAAGAGTGTACAATTCTATCCGTGATGCATTGAAAGTACTGGAAGTAGACAGGTTCCAGATTGATAACGGGAAGTTTTCCATGGTCAACAAAGCTGATCCTGCCGCTAATGAAAAACCGGTCGCCATCTCCAATATTTATTTCCGCCTGGACAATCTCCGGGTAGACAGTGCACAGGGGCAAAGCCGGGATAAAATACTCTTCAGTGATAATCTTGCCCTGCAAACCACTCACCAGGATATCTTTTTCCCGGACGGAAGGCACCGGCTTAGCTTCAGCAATTTTCGTATCAACCTTCAACACAAACTGGCAGAGTTTGACAGTTGTACTATCACGGCGAACAAGGGCGACAGCAGCAATAACTCCTTCACAGTATTTTTCGACAAGTTGAAAATGACCAATATCGACTTTGACACTTTGTATCGGAGTGAACTGATCAAAGCCGATTCCGTGTATTGCATCAATCCACGATTTGCATTGAATGTAAATCTGAAAGATGATGAGCCAACGGTAAATACACCCAGGCTGGATGAGTTGGTGCAACAATTAACAGGTGATCTGCAATTAAAGTTTGTGATAGTGGAGAACGGCTCTTTTGATATCAATACCGTTCGCCTGGGACATCCCAGTTCCTTTGTTTCCACTCACAACAATTTTGAGATGCAGGGATTACGCATCAAAAAAGATGCACCCAGGCCATTGACGGTAGAGCGCTTTGCCATGGCCATCCGCAATTCTGAGAATTTTGTCCGCGACAGTGCTTTTTCTGTACAGTTTGACAGTATTCTTTTAATAAACAACCGTATCAGCCTGAGCAATTTTGCCTATAAAGAATATAAAAATGGAAAATCGGTAAACCGGGTCGCCATGCCGCAGTTTGAATTGTATGGACTGTCGTGGGACCACCTTGTGTTTGACAGGCGGTTGAAAGCAGAACAGATCGTACTGTATAAACCCGTCATCAATTACGATCTCAGCCGCAGCGGGAATGATAAGCCGGGAGATATTTTTAAAGCCTTACAGGAAGTTAATAAGTTATTGCAATTACATAACCTGAATATCATCAACGGGCAGTTGAACCTGGATTTCAGGAATAATGCAAAACTGCAACTGGATAATGTAACAAGTTTTGTTACAGCTCAGCAGCTGATGAAATCCCGAAATCTTACAGGCATACAGCAAGCTGTGAATATGCTGACATTCCAGAAGGGGTCTTTTACAATGGATGGGCTGGATGCTGAACTGGAAGATATGGCATTGACCAGCTCAGGTAATCAACTGAAAGCCGCATCGATCAATATCAGGAAGAAAGGCCAGCTGGCGATACAGGCAAAGAATATTTCCATTCTTTCCATGCTGATAGATGAAAAACAAAAGAAATTATTGCTTGGAGGAGTAAAATGGGATCAAGCCTCGATGGATATTACAACACAGTCGCCATCCTCTTCCCGTCAACAACCAGGAGATATTATTATCCAAAATATCAATGGATCAAAAACGACGCTCAATATTCATTCGCCTCCTAATGATATTTCGCTTTACCTGCAGTCGGTTTCAGCCAATGCTTTTTCAACAGCAGGAAAGAAATGGCAACTGGATGGCTTTGCAGCAACAGGTAATGATCTTACTTTGAAAAACAAACGGTCTCTTTTACAGGTTGACCGGTTCAATATTACAGATAAACAACCTTCTTCACTGGAAAATATCCGGTATACACAGCAGGGCAACCGTGATTCCGTCAGTATACAAATCACTTCTGCTAATATGGTGGCAGATATCAATTCCCTGATCAATAAAGATTTCCGGATCCAGTCTCTTACCATCAACAAGCCTTTGGCAAATATGTACCTGGCGGGTGAGGCAGAAGAGGAAACGGATAAGGAACCGGGTAAATGGCCAATGATCAGTATTGACAAACTGCGCATACAGCAACCCGATATTTACATACGGAAGCAGGAAGAAAATGAAACAGGCTGGCTGGTATGGAAAGGCGCTGATAATAATTTCCTGGAGCTGGAACAATTAACGACGAATAATGAAGGCGCTGGTCTTAAGGCCGGCAGGCTATCTTTTTTACTAAACCGTTTTTCATTCAGGAATAAAAAAGGAAAAACTTTCAATACACGTGAAGGCCAGCTATCAGCAGAAGCAGAAAAACTCGCATTTCATAAAAATGAAGCAGGAGCCTGGGACTGGAAAGGGAAGCTGGCGCAACTGTCTGCCAGGGATTTTGTGCTCGACAGCATCGATAAGAATGCGGGAAAACTGGTTATTGTTACAGCAAAGCTGAATGACCTTGCTGTCAGCTCTTCACTTCTGCTGAACCTGTATGAACTTGTAAAACACAATACAAATTTCACGTTGAGAGAGGTCACGGGTAATTACCAGAACAATCATAACCGGTTTGAATGGCACAATATCAATTTTGATAAGAATACACAGGGCCTTTCTTTAGATTCGTTTTCTTACCGGCCGATGCAAAGCCAGGAAGATTTTGTAAAAACACATCCCTACCAGATCGATTATGCCATTGTAAAAACCGGCAGAGTCAATATTAATGGAGTGAACCTGGAGCGGTTCTTAAAAGATACTGTCCTTGACATGCGCAGTATTTCAGTTAACGATGCAAGGCTCGATGATTTCCGCGATAAACGCCTACCAAGAGAGCCGGGCATTGTGCGTCCGCTTCCTGTTGACCATCTGAAAATGTTTCCGGCAAAAATATCCATTGATTCATTGCAGCTTCGGAATGCCTGGGTTAAATACGGTGAGTATAATGAAAAAACAGAAGCATCGGGCTGGATACATGTGAACCGTTTGAATGGACTGATCACTTCGATACGTAATTATGGGGCCACTGCTTCCGACAGCCTTTCCATAAGGGCCACTGCTTACCTGGAAGATTCAGTGTTCACGGCTTTGCAAACAAAAGGATCATACACCGACACAGCAGGAGGCTTCGTGATGCAGCTACAAATGGGAAAAGCCGATCTCAAAGTATTGAATCATGCATTGGGGCCTTTGGCCGGCTCAACGTTAAAATCAGGCTATCTTGACACAATGACCATGCATGTTACGGGAAATGACCAGGTGGCGTATGGAGAAATGGTCATGGCTTACCGCGATCTGAAAGTATTATTGAACGGAAAGCCCAACCAGGAAAAAAAATCCTTTTTCAGAGGTGCCGTCAATTCACTGGTGAATACCATTTTGAGGAATAAGAATACAGATAGAAAAGGAACGGTTTTCTTTATCCGTTTACACGACCGCTCTGCATTGAATTATCTCGTAAAAATCACCCTTAGCGGGGTGGGAAGCAGTGTGGGACTGGGAAAGAACAGACGTCAGCTAAACCGGTATATGCGGCGGCATAAATAACCCACTATTCATTTTCTACATAGTTTAAAAAGACCTAACTTCGGTATCGAAAATAGTTGTTTAGCTAACTAATTTTAAAAATGCTATATGAACCGGATCATTAAAAAAGTGGCTGTACTTGGTAGCGGGGTAATGGGATCAAGGATCGCCTGTCATTTTGCAGGTGTGGGCGTGCAGGTTTTGTTGTTGGACATGGTGCCTAAAGAAGCGACAGAAAGCACCAAACCTGCAGAAAGGAATAAACTCGTGAATGATGCATTGACAGCAGCGGTGAAAAGCAATCCATCGCCGGTTTACGATAAAGACGTGATCAAAAAAATTACTACCGGCAACTTCGATGATAATATGAAGGACATCGCTTCCTGCGACTGGATCATTGAAGTGGTGGTGGAAAGACTCGATATAAAAAAACTGATCTACGATAAAGTGGAACAGTTCCGGAAACCTGGAACACTTGTTACTTCCAACACATCCGGTATTCCCATTCACCTGATGGCAGAAGGAAGAACTGATGATTTCAAAAAACACTTCTGCGGCACTCACTTTTTCAACCCTCCACGCTACCTGCGTTTGCTGGAGATCATACCCACACCACATACAGATCCTGAAGTGATCAGCTTCCTGATGCATTACGGCGATCTGATCCTGGGTAAAACAACCGTGCTTTGTAAAGACACGCCTGCTTTTATTGCCAACCGCATTGGGGTCTATGGCATCATGGCCATATTTGGATTGGTGGATAAACTTGGGTTGAACATTGATGAAGTGGACGCATTGACCGGGCCTATGATTGGCCGCCCTAAATCCGCTACTTTCCGCACAGCAGATGTAGTGGGCATTGATACATTGGTGAAAGTTGCTAAAGGTGTGTATGATAATTGCCCATCCGATGAAGCGCGTGATTCATTCATCATTCCTGGCTGGCTGAATAAAATGGTAGAGAATAACTGGCTGGGCGATAAAACAGGACAGGGATTCTTCTCCAAACGCAAAAATGAAAAAGGGGAATCAGAGATTTATACACTCGATCTCAAAACCTTTGAATATAAACCACGGGCTAAAGCAAAATTTGCTTCGCTTGAAGCTGCCAAACCTGTTGATGATCTTTACCAACGCCTGAAAATGCTGGTAGGTAGTCCCGACAAGGCAGGTGAATTCTACCGCCATTTCCATTATGGCCTGTTTGCCTATATTTCCCACCGCATTCCTGAGATCAGCGATGAAGTATACCGCGTGGATGATGCAATGATGGCTGGTTTTGGCTGGGAGATCGGCGCTTTTGAAAGCTGGGATGTGCTGGGATTGGAAAAAACGGTGAAAGCCATGAAAGAAGCCGGTTATCAGCCTGCTTCATGGGTGGAAGAGATGCTGGCTGCTGGTAATAAAACATTCTATAAAATTGAAAGTGGAAGAAAGCTCAGTTATGATCCTTCCTCCAAAACCTATAAACCGGTTCCTGGTGGTGAGTCGTTCATCATCATGAGCAATTACCAGGATAAACTGGTTTGGAAAAACGGCAGTTGCAAGTTGTACGACCTGGGAGATGATGTGTTGGGTTTGCAATGGTCCACCAAAATGGGCAGTATAGGTGGTGATGTGTTATCCGGTATTCAAACAGCGATCGACAAAGCAGAAAAAGGAGCCAAGGGTTTGGTGATCGCCAATGAAGGCGCCAATTTCTCCGCTGGTGCCAATGTGGGAATGATCTTTATGTTGGCAATTGAACAGGAATATGATGAGTTGGATATGGCCATCCGCCTGTTTCAGAATACGATGATGCGTGCACGCTATTCAGCAGTACCAGTAGTAGTGGCGCCACATGGGCTGGCACTGGGAGGAGCTTGCGAATTAAGCCTGCATGCCGATAAAGTTTGCCCGGCAGCAGAAACGTATACAGGGCTGGTAGAGCTTGGTGTGGGATTGATACCCGGAGGTGGCGGTACCAAGGAGTTTGTATTGCGCGCTTCTGATGAAATGCATGAAGACGAGCCAGAAACCATTACCCTGAAGAATCGTTTTCTTACTATTGCTACCGCCAAAGTAGGCACTTCTGCAGCAGAAGGGTTTAATATTGGTGTGTACCGCAAGGGGCACGATGAGATCGTGATGAACCAGGGAAGACGTATTGCCGAAGCAAAAAAATCGGTGATCGAAATATTCGACAGCGGCTATACCACACCGGTGCAACGTAAAGATGTGAAAGTGCTGGGGCGCTCCGCATTGGGTGCGCTATATGCCGGTATCAACGGCATGTGGAGAGCTAACTATGCAACAGATCATGATGTGGTGGTAGCAAAGAAACTGGCCTATGTAATGTGTGGCGGTGATCTGAGCGAACCTACATTGGTAACAGAGCAGTACCTGCTCGACCTGGAAAGGGAAGCATTCCTTTCTCTTTGCGGAGAAAAGAAAACCCTGGAGCGGATACAGAGCGTATTGAAAAGTGGTAAACCGGTAAGGAACTAAAAGGATAATCATGGGCCATGCTGAGATCATTAACGACCAGCTCATTCTTCATTCCCATATCATCACTTACGGCAATGCCGCCGATGCGGATATTACGGAGTATATCAGGAAAGAGATTGAAATGATGTGGAATGAACCACAGGCCCTTGTTCGTATTAAAGGCAGGGAGTTGCGGCTTATTTTTCAGATCACCGGTTATTTCCATCCTGCTATTACACCTGAAGAAATATTTGAGAACACTGATCCGAAGAATAATTATTTCCGCATCGAGGAATTTGCCATGGGTAATATTTCGTTTGTAGATGGATTGGGATGCAATACCGGTTATTTCAAACGCGATAATTTATACGAAGGCTCTACTACAGCAGCGCACGAATACGGCCATACGATCGGATTGGATCATCCCGGCAACCTGGATATAAGGGGAACTGGTGTGCCGGGCATTATGTATCCCCGCGGTACCATTGTTGATTCTCCCTATCAATATAACCCTGCCGCCAGGGCTGGTGATAACACCAATGGAGGCACCATGAGCCCGAGATTCCGGCGTGTAAGAGAAGAGGATATTGTTCTATTGAAACTGCAGCGGCAGGACTGGAAAAACAATCAGGCTATTATTGGAGAATTCAGCAGTATCTGGCATCCGGACCATGCAGGTCTTACCTGAAATATCATGGCTAAAAGCCGGGCATCCGGCTTATTCGCCGCTATTAAATTTTCTGAAATTCCAAGGCAAAAACAAGGGCGAATTATTTCCGGGGCTTCCCCAACTTCTGTACCTTCCGAATAATCCCTTTAACCAACCTGCATTGCAGGTTCAAATTTTTTCTATGAATAAAAAATTACTTGTAGCAGCAATGCTGGCCACCAGTGTAACTGCATTTTCACAGCCGCGGCTACCCGATAATTATTATTGGCAAAAGCTGGACAACGGCCTTGAGGTGGTCGTGATCGAAAACCATAAAGTGCCGCTTGCCACTATTGAGATCGCCGTTAAGAACGGTGCTTATACAGAAGGGCCTGAATACAGTGGCCTCTCCCACTTGTTTGAGCATATGTTTTTCAAAGCGAACAAGGATTATCCTGACCAGGAAAAATTCATCAAACGCACGGAAGAGCTGGGCATGATCTGGAACGGCACAACAGGCGATGAAAGAGTGAACTACTTCTTCACTTTTGATAAGGACAGCCTTAATGCAGGATTGAAATTCATGAATGCAGCGATCCGCTTTCCCATCTACCGCACAGAAGACATGCAAAAAGAAAGGCCGGTAGTGGATGGAGAGTTTCAGCGTGCAGAGAGCGATCCTTATTTCCAGTTGTGGATCACAGTAGGTAAAAAAGTGTGGGGCGATCTGTTTACCCGCAAAAATCCGATCGGCGATCACGATATCATCAATTCAGCCACACCGGAAAAAATGATGGTGATCAAAGACAAATACTATTTCCCCAACAATTCACTGCTGGTGATCACGGGTGATGTTAAACCTGCTGAAGCATTTGCCAAAGTCAAAGCAATTTTTGGCGATTGGGCCAGCAGCGGTTTTAATCCCCATGAGAAATACCCTATCCCTGAATTTAAACCCATTGAAAAAACAGAATACTTCGTTAAAGAATCATCCATTGCACAAACACCTTATGTGATGTATGTATGGCAAGGGCCCGATACAAGAAGGGATTCTGTTGGCACGCTGGCTGCTGATGTATTCTCTACTATTCTTGGATTGAACTCTTCCAAATGGCAGCAGGCGCTGGTTGATAAAGGACTGGCCAGCTATGCAGGCGTTTCTTACCAGTCAGCAGCGCATGTAGGGCCTGTCCAGATCCTTGCGGTACCCAATCCGGGCAAATTGAAAGAATTCA
Organism: Sphingobacteriales bacterium 44-61; assembly: GCA_001898405.1. Classification (GTDB taxonomy): domain Bacteria; phylum Bacteroidota; class Bacteroidia; order Chitinophagales; family Chitinophagaceae; genus Terrimonas_A. The sequence goes on along the minus strand of MKTW01000008.1, from coordinate 1,775 downwards.
CTGCAGAAGTGCTTAACCAGGTGAACCATTTTGCAGATGCTGATTATTTTACTGATGAGCAATTTCAAACTGCAAAGGATATCCTGCGCCGCAATTTCATCCGCGCCAATGAAAAGCCTTCTGCCCTCAGCAGCACGCTTACATTCTGGTGGTGCAGCGCTTCACTGGATTATTACACTGATTATATGAAGAACCTGATGAATGTGACCCGTGCAGATATTCAGAACTATCTCAAAAAATACATTATTGATAAGCCATACATTGCTGGCATGATCATCAATGAAGATATGAGCAAGCAACTGAAGGTGAACGAATTCTTCAAGAACTGAGCCTCTATTGGTTAAACTAAAACTATTACGGATGAAAAAGATATTTCAATATACAATATGCCTGGTTGCGCTGGCCCTGCCATTTGCCGGTTCAGCTCAGAAACAGGCTTCCCCTTATGATATGACCATTAATGGGGTAAAAGTGATCGTTCAACCCAGTGGTAATGACATAGTGGTGATACAAACCATTATCAAAGGCGGCGTGCAAAATTATCCCGCTTCCAAAGCCGGTATCGAAAACCTGGCTATGAATGCCCTTACCGAATGCGGTACGATGAAAGATGATAAAAACAGTTTTAAAGACAAACTGGATAAAGTAAGCGCACAGGTTGGCGGTGGCTCCGGAATGGACTTTGCTTCCTTTAGCCTTAACTGTATCAAAAGCGATTTTGATGAAGTATGGCCGCTGTATACCGATGCACTCACTTCACCCCGCTTTGATCCGAAAGAATTTGACCGTATCAAACAGGATGCGATCAATAACCTGCGGGCCAGCGAATCAAGCCCTGATAATGCGATCAATAAACTGGCAAAGCAGACCGCTTTTGCAGGTACCAATTATGCCAAAGAGCCGCAAGGCACTGTAGCTTCCATTACAGCGCTGACATCTGCCGAAACAAAGAAATACTGGCAATCCATCTTCACCCGTTCCCGCATGGTGATCGTAGTGGTGGCCGATCTCGATAAAGCTACTATTGAACAAAAAGTAAAAGCCCTGCTGAGTAAAGTGCCCGCAGGCGCTCCCTTTGTTGAGCAAAAGAAAAGTTATACACCGGCAACCAATTCATTCAAAGAAGAAGAACGCGCCAATGCTACTAACTATGTAAGAGGTATTGCCAGCGGCCCATTACCCGGCTCGCCTGATTACAATGCGTTTTCACTGGCCATGAGCATTTTTGCCAGCCGGCATTTCCTGGAAGTAAGAAGCAAGCATGGTCTTTCGTATGCGCCGCAGGCCTGGTTCAGCGGTGGCACTACACCTTATGCCAATCTTTCTGTAACCACCACCGAGCCTGATAAATACATTGCAGTAGCCCGTGGATTAATTGACAAGGTGAAGAAAGAAGGCTTTACTGCCGACGAGTTGAAAAATGAAAAGACCGGCTTCCTTACCGGTATATATTATCGTAATGAAACGAATGAAGCACAGGCAGCTTCACTTGCTTCCAATGAAGTGTTGCACGGCAACTGGAAAAGATCGATCCAGATCAAAGAAGACGTAGATAAAGTGACACTGCAGCAACTGAATTCTGTATTCAACAAGTATATCAATAATATTACCTGGGTGTATCAGGGTGATCCTAAGAAAGTGACACCTACAATGTATACACAGAAGGAAACGCCTAAAATGCCGGCAGAGAAGAAAGCATTTTAATGTATCTGTGTATCGTCCTAAAATAGGTTGACAAATTTAATTAATATCCCGGTTTGCCTTAGGCAGCCGGG
>MKTW01000007.1:82999-180755 GCA_001898405.1 Sphingobacteriales bacterium 44-61 | reverse complement strand
TCCTGTATTTATCATGGTGACACTGTTTTTGTGTCAACTTATTTTAGGACGCTTCACTGTTTTAAATAAAAAAGGGATGTGATGATCACATCCCTTTTTATTTCTTTATTGCGGGGACAATCGAAGCTATTGCTGCTTCAATAGTAGGATACACAAAAGTAAAATCGATAATGCGCACTTTACTGCAACTGACTGTTGCGCTTTTTAATACTTCTATACTCATTTCTCCCAATACCAGCTTCAGAACAAAAGAAGGGACATACATCGGGATATAAAATTTCCCCTTTACTTCTTTTGCCAGCTGCAGCACCAATTCCCGGTTAGATACCGGCTTTGGCGCTACTGCATTGAATGCACCGTCCATTTTTTCATCTTCTATACTTCTGATATAAAGTCTTACCAGGTCATCGATATGTATCCAACTGACCATCTGGCTACCGCTGCCAAGGATTGTTGCCATACCAAATTTTAAAGGCTTTTTAAATTCCTCTAAAGCACCACCTTCACTGCTGAGTACAATGCCGGTTCGGAGTTTTACCAATCGCCTGCCTGGTTGCCTTACTGGATCGATGCTTTGCTCCCATTGCAGGCAGGTGCGGCCAAGAAAGCCATCATCTGCTTCGTCTTCTTCCACAAACGGATCGGGGTTAGGAATAACAGGATCAGGTCCATACCAGCCGATAGCAGAAGCACTGACAACAGAACGGACCTGGTTAGGTATTTCCTTCAATGCTTTCACCAGCAGTTCGCTGCTCTTCACACGGCTATCGACAATTTCCTTTTTCCGTTTATCCGTCCAACGTTTATCTGCTACACCCGCACCGGCAAGATGGATGATATGATCGCTGCCGGCAATAGCGTCGTGATCAATATGTTGTTGCCCGGTATCCCAGTGCGCATAACGGAGATTTCCTTTTGCAGGCAGATTTTGTTGCCGGGTAAGGATGATCACATGATATCCCTTATCCAGCAAAGATTTGCTGAGTGCTGTACCAATAAGCCCCGTGCCACCGGTTATAAGAATTGTTGCCATAATCTCCGTATTTTAGTTCTTCATACCAATCGAATTATCACATGAAGGGGTTTATTGTGCTCAAAGCTAATCAAGCATTTTTGATTCTTTGCCTGTTCCTTGCTACTATTTCGGTATCGGCACAGTCAGCCGATACTATTAGAGCAGGCAATCCTGTATTCCCCGGTTGGTATGCCGATCCTGAAGGAATTATTTTTGACAGCAAATACTGGATCTACCCTACTTATTCAGCGCCGTATAACAAACAGGTATTCCTGGATGCATTTTCTTCGTCCGACCTTATTCAATGGACCAAACATCCGCATATACTCGACACTGCTTCTGTCAAATGGGCCAGGCGGGCGATGTGGGCACCTTCCATTATTAAAAAGGACAAACAGTATTTTCTTTTCTTTGGTGCGAACGATATACAAAACGATGCGGAAAAAGGCGGTATCGGCATTGCTGTTGCCGATAAACCTGAAGGGCCTTTCAGGGATTATTTAGGAAAACCGCTGATCGATAAATTCTATAATGGCGCCCAACCGATCGATCAGTTTGCTTTCAAAGACGCAAACGGGGAATACTATCTCATCTATGGAGGATGGAGGCATTGCAATATTGTCAAGCTCAATAAGGATTTTACCGGGTTTGTGCCTTTCGAAGACGGAACAACTTTCAAGGAAATAACACCACAAGGTTATGTGGAAGGCCCTTTTATGTTTATCCGGAATGGCAAGTATTATTTCATGTGGTCTGAAGGAGGATGGACGGGTCCTGATTACAGTGTGGCTTATGCCATATCAGATTCTCCGTTCGGCCCTTTTAAAAGGATAGGCAAGATATTGCAGCAAAATCCCGCCATCGCTACAGGCGCCGGTCATCATTCTGTGATCCATGAAAAAGAGAAGGATGCCTGGTATATTGTGTATCATCGCCGCCCGATCGGTGAAACCGATGGCAACTCAAGGGTCACCTGTATAGACCGCATGTATTTTGATGAAAAGGGATTGATACAGCCGGTGATCATTACCAAAGAGGGGGTTCCGCCAAACCGGTTGGATTAATTTTTATGGCACTCTTCCTTCTCTAGTTTTTATTCCTGGCCGGGCCACACGATCAATTTTGGCACGGTACATCCCCTTACTTTACCCCTGGTCAAGTTTTGTTTTGAAAAGTCCCATAAACGCTTATCTTGAGGTGATAATTTCCGCTTATGAGCGCTATCCTCAATATTGATAAGATCTCCAAGTCCTATGGTCCCATCAAAGCCCTGGACAATGTTTCCTTTGAAGTGCCGAAAGGCAGTGTGTTTGGCATACTGGGGCCTAACGGAAGTGGCAAGACCACTTTGCTAGGTATTATTATGGACATCCTGAAAGCCAGTTCCGGCACTTACCTGTGGGATGGACAACCCGGATCGGAAAAGATCCGGCAGGGGATCGGTACTTTGCTGGAGACCCCGAATTTTTATCATTATCTCAGTGGAGAAAAGAACCTGGTGATCGCCGCGGAAATAAAACAAAGAGGAAGGGAAGATATTGCCAGGGTCCTGGACATCGTAAACCTCACCCAAAGAAAAGATTCCAAATTCAGTACTTACTCGCTTGGTATGAAGCAGCGGTTGGCCATAGCTTCTACCCTGCTTGGCAACCCTGACATACTGGTATTTGATGAGCCGACCAATGGCCTGGACCCCGCAGGCATTGCAGAGATCCGTACGCTTATCAAGGACCTGAACAGGCAAGGCAAAACCATTATCATGGCAAGCCATATCCTGGATGAAGTGGAAAAGGTTTGTACCCATGTCGCCATTATCCAGAAAGGACATTTGAAAGCAGTAGGGAGTGTAAAGGATATACTGGATACCAAAACCTCCGAGCAAACAGTGCTTGAAATAGCAGCGGATGATCTTGCTGCACTGGAAAAAACAGTTGAGCGGATGCCTGGCGTGGTGCAGGTAGAGATCATGGATGATTATGTGCAGGTGATCAGTGGCGATGGCATCACGGCTACTCAATTGAACCGTTACTGTTTTGATAATGGGATTGTATTAAGCCGTCTCAACATGAAACGTAAATCGTTGGAATCGACTTTCCTGGAAATTACGGGCACCAAAAGCGAACGCTGACAGCACGAATGGTGCGAATGATACGATAAGCGCAAAGAATGTTGAGAGGCACGAATAAAGCTAATAGAGGCTACTAACATTAAATTTATAAACTTATTATATGCTGCACTTCTTACGTATTGAATGGTTGAAAGTAAAGAATTACCGGGCGTTCTGGATCTTCTCTGTTTTCTACCTGTTAAGCATATTCCTTATCAATTATATCGCGTGGTATATTGAGCAACGCACTAAGTCGGAAGTGCCGCAAAGTGCGATGGTGATTGGCGATTCTTTTGCTTTTCCCAAGGTGTGGCAGACAGTGGGCTGGCTGAGCAGTTGGTTGCTTTATTTTCCGGGCATGATCGTTATTATGCTGATGGTAAATGAATTCAATTTCAAAACCCATAGGCAAAATATTATTGATGGATGGAGCAGGAGGCAATTCATTGGGGTTAAGTTCGCAACGATCATTTTGTTTTCTCTGCTTATAACAGTGATCAATGCCATTACGTCTTTATTCTTTGGGTCTCTGTCTTCGGGGAGCTTTACGTTTGAAGGTATTGAATATCTCGGGTATGTTTTTATTCAATCACTTGCTTATTTATTCTTTGCGTTGATGCTGGCTGTATTGTTTCGCCGGAGTGGTCTGGCCATAATCATCTTCTTCCTGTATGGCCTCATTTTTGAATGGTTGATCACAGCGTTGACTAATTTCCAGTTCAAGCTTACACCGATCGGGTATTTTCTGCCGCTGCAGGCTTCAGACGTTTTGATACCGATGCCATTCGGTACAAAAGTGTTTTATCCCGATTCGCCTTCAACCATTGCTTTAATTATTGCTGTACTGGTTTATATATCTGCTTATATCTTCTTTGCCCGGAAGAAATTCCTGGTGGATGATCTATAAAGGATAACCTCACAAATATTCCGGAATAAATTTTTCTTTGTGGTCTTTGTTGTCTTGGTGGGATAAATTACTCCCACAAAGACAACAAAGACCACAAAGAGTTTTATACCGTGGGCAAATACCCTAAAAAGAAAAACCCCTGATGAAAACATCAGGGGAACAACTAAAAACACGTTCCTTACGTTGGCTTCATTGGAACGAAAATAGCTAGTCGGGCTTTTTGCCGTCTAAGAAAGTATTGATCGTGCTGATCTGTGTTTGATTATTCTGGTCGGTTTTGACCTCGTAATTGCTGTAGAAGTTCTCTATATGGGAGCTGCTGTTATACAATTCCATATTGCGGCGGATATAGGCCGGCACTGTTTCAAACTCATTATTCGGGTCTGCCGCGTTGACATTAAACGACAAGTTTCTCAACTTGTGCAGTCTCTCGGCCGCCTTACGTTTCTGCTCCTCTGCTTCGTCCAGCATTGCCGGCTCCTCAGCTTGAGAAGATGAAGGTAGTTGAGTATGATGGGCCAACGGCTTATCCGCCGCCGGAATGTCATCCCTTTCTACCAGTTGCATTTGCAAATCAAGAAGTTCTTCTTCCTCTTTGGTGGCAACGATCGGTGGAGGGACCGGCTCTTCGGCAGAAGGCTTTGAGGATGAAACCTCGGGCTTGGACTCTGCGTAGATATTGGACGGTCTGGCCAGATAACCTCCCGATGCTGCAGACAGCGGGGTGGTACTATCTTTCGTTGATTCCTGTTTTTTAATAAATGGGGATAGGGATTCTGAAGTAGAATCGGCAGAGGATTGAGGTTTCGGTTGAGAGGTCGAATATAGAACTTCCTGTTGCTCTATGCTTATTTTTTTGTCGGAAGTATTTTTACCGGATGCCTGAATCGTATTTTCACTAAGTAATTCCACGCTTTTCTTGTCAGCCGGCTCGCCCGTCGACAAATCAAAATGAACAGCCGGTCCTTCTTCTTCAACATAATCCCGCTCCATCATTTCCTCCAGGGCTGGCATAGGAGCGTCTGCTATCGTATGCTCATCCATCAGTTTCGGAGCTAATGGATCTGCTTTCTTTTCTTCTTCTTTTGCAGGCTGTACTTCTTTTTCGGCTTCAGGGGCTAATCCCAGCGTCATCACGATCTTCTCTTCCTTCTTCGGTTCAGGTTTTTTGGCAACCGGTTTGGTGAAAGGATCTTTGTACTGGAAGCCTGTTGCAATAAGCGTAATGCCCAGTTTATCTCCCAGTGATGGATCATAACCCAATCCCATGATCACGTCAGTGCCTTCACCAGCCTGCCCTACGAGGTGGGTTTGAATGATCTCTACTTCATCCATGGTGAACTCATGTTCACCTTCAGAAGAATTGATATTGATAAGGATCCATTTAGCGCCGCTGATATCATTATCATTCAGCAATGGAGAATTCAAAGCTTCTTCTATTGCTTTATGCGCACGGTTCTCGCCAGATACTGCTGCATTTCCTAATATCGCCACACCGCCATTACGCATTACAGTGCATACATCCGCGAAGTCAACATTGATCTGACCAGTGCTGCTGATCACGTCGGTGATACATTTTGCCGCCGTTGCCAGCACATTATCAGCTTTCTCAAATGCTTCACGCATTTTCAGATTGCCAAACTGGTGACGCAATTTATCATTGCTGATCACCAGCAATGTGTCTACATACTGTTTCAGGTTCTTGATGCCTTCTTCCGATTGCAGTTGGCGTTTTTTCCCTTCATAGGCAAACGGAGTGGTCACAATGCCAACTGTGAGTATACCAAGGTCTTTACAGATCTTGGCAATGATCGGGGCACCTCCGGTACCTGTTCCACCACCCATGCCGGCAGTGATAAAAGCCATCTTGGTATTCACTTCCAGGATGCCTTTCAACTCCTCCAGCGATTCTTCTGTTGCCTGACGGCCGATCTCAGGATTGGCGCCGGCACCGAGCCCTTGTGTGAGGTGCGGTCCCAGTTGAACACGGTTAGGAATACCGCTGTTGGACAATGCCTGTGCATCGGTATTACATATTATAAAGTTGACGCCATCAATCTCCTGGCTGAACATGTGGTTAACTGCGTTACCACCACCACCACCTACACCAATTACTTTGATGATAGATGACTTTTCTTTTGGCAAATCAAAATGTATCATTCGCTTCAATTTAATGGTTAGTTATCTTATTCTACAGGTGTTTATCCTCCTCTTCTTTGAAAAGATCTATTATTCCGTCTTTGAATTTCCCCCAGAAATTGCTGAGGCCTTTGCGCTGTTTTACCGAATCCTGAATAATCACTTCATCATCTGTTTCCATTTCTTCTTCAGGAACCTCATTTTTCTTCAGCCCTTGAGGAACTTCTACCTTTTTATATTCCCTTTCAAACTGCTTGCGGTTATGCTCATAATCATCATAACCTTTCAGGATAAGACCGATACAGGTAGAGTACGTTGGTTTAGCCAGTTCTTCAATATGACCGGCTGCCAGGTGTTCATTCGGGAAACCGATCCTTGCAGGCAATCCTGTTACATATTCAGTCAACTGGATAAGATGGCGCAATTGAGATCCGCCACCCGTTAACACCACACCACCATTGAGCGCTTTATTATCAAGGCCAACCTGTTTCAAATGATAGGTCACAAAATCCATGATCTCGCTCATGCGTGCCTGGATGATATTCGCCAGGTTCTTTACACTGATCTCTTTGGCCGGCATGCCACGCAATCCCGGGATAGTGATATAGGCATTGGCTTTTGCTTCATTAGCAAGCGCACTGCCAAACTGCACTTTCATTTGTTCTGCCTGAGTTTTTAACACTCCCAAACCAGTCTTGATATCGTTTGTGATATTTTCACCGGCAAAAGGAATTACAGCAGTGTGTTTCAGAATGCCTTCATAGAATACTGCGAGGTCAGTAGTTCCACCGCCGATATCCACGATAGCCACACCGGCTTCCAGATCTTCCTGACCCATTACAGCAGAAGAGGAAGCAAGCGGCTGCAATACCAGGTCTTTGGTATACAGTCCTGATTTTTCCACGCTGCGGTTGATATTCCTGATCGCATTCTTATCACCGGTAATGATATGGAAGTTCGCGCCAATCTTCACACCGCCATACCCTATCGGGTTTGGAATGTTCTGGAAATTATCTACCGTAAATTCCTGTGGTATCACATCAATGATCTGATCACCGGCTGGAATATAGGTTTTGTACTGGTCACTGATCAGTTGATCGATCTCGCGCTGAGAGATCTCTTCATCAGTTGCCTGGCGAACGATATCTCCACGGGTTTGAAGGCTTTTGATATGATGCCCTGCAATACCTACATATACTTCTTTAATATCGAGATTAGGATTGGAGGCAAAGCAATTTTCCAGTGCAGTACGGATCGCTTTAATGGTTTCATCAATGTTCAATACCTGTCCATGCTTCACGCCATTGGAGTTGGCTTTACCAAAGCCCAGAATCTCCAGTTTGCCAAACTCGTTCTTGCGTCCGGCTATCACTGCAATCTTGGTTGTCCCAATGTCAAGACCAACGATAATGGGTTGTTCGTTATTCATTTTATGTTGTTTTAGTTGTTCCTTAATTTCTACGCATTACTGCTTTAGGTTGTTTTTTTCCGCCCGATGTTTTTACATCTTTCTTATCTGTAACCTTACGCTCTGTTTTTATTTCCTTTTTATCCGCAGCTTTATTTTCAGTTCTACTATTATCTGGCTCCTGATCTTCCAGGGCATTCAATTCATTATACTTTGAACTGTCTGCTGGCGGCATTACGGGTTGCACCGGAACAGGCGTTGGCAATAGAGCCTGCTTATCATTCAGCTCTTCCATTTCCTTGATCTGTTTCAGCAGTTTCTCCACATTTTTCCGAAGCTGTACAGAATCTACTCTTGGATTTTCGCTCTTCGCTCCCACTACCTGGCCATCAAAGCGCACATCAATCGTTTTGTATTTATCAAAACCTGTTTTGCTCAATACCTGTTTATAAAAAACAAACAAGCGGTTGAATTTTTTATCAATGTTCTCTCCATTACCCAGTTTCACCACATGGTTGCCAATAAGTGGCACCATTTCCATTTCCCGGCAATCAGCCCCACAGCTAAGGTCCAGGTTGATCTGCGACACTTGTGACGACCAGAAAGGATTACCGTTAATATATTGAGCAGTTGCTACGATATCTTTCATCAGCAGGCTGTCCTTGACAGTCAGCATTTTCTTATCCGGAAAACCGGTGAATACCGGAAGGCGCACACTCAACCGGTCCGATAAACCCATCATCTGCGCATGCTCATCCAGGTAGAAAGATTTTCCGGCTGCGGTAAATATCCTGGCTACAGGTTCACGCTCTGTAACGGACACATGCAACACATCCCGACTGTCGAAATACAATTGCGCATCTTTTACCCATTGGTTACCTTCCAGCAGTTCTTCCATCTGTTGCAGGTTGAAGGAAGACTTGGGCTGCCCCTTGATCTTTCCCTTTGTAGCTACTTTCAACAAACGGAGTATATCAGCTTCATCAAGGAAAAAATCATCTCCTCTAATGCCTTTTACCGTAATTGCATAATCCTTGCAATTATCCTTTTTCTGCTTGCCCATGGCAGCGATCAGCAGGGTAAGCATGCCTGCCCCGATCACCACCCATGTGGTAATGAATAAAATTTTCCGTATCGTTCTTTTCGTATTCAATTTATATATCTGTCAACAGATCTTTAATTGGCATCAACAAGGTATCAATATCACCTGCACCAGCTGTGATCAAGAGACTGCCGAACTCATCGTTGATCCCTTTTTTATAATCATTCTTTATCCAATCTATCAGCTGCTGTTTGTCCATTACCTTCTTGTTCTCGTTCTTCATCTTATCCAGTATCATCTCACTGGTCACGCCCTCTATCGGCAACTCCCTTGCAGGATAAATTGGCAACAGTATCACTTCATCCGCCAGATCAAGCACTTCCGCAAAGCCATCTGCAAAATCCCTTGTGCGTGTATAGAGATGCGGTTGAAAAATGATCGTGCATTTTCTTTGCCTGAACAATGTTCTTGCTCCATTGATCAGGGCCCGCAACTCTTCGGGGTGATGGGCATAATCATCCACAAATACCAGTTTCCTGTTCCGGATGAGGTACTCAAACCTCCGTTTCACTCCACGGAATGATTCAACCGCTGAGCGGATCTTATCGTGCTCTATTCCCAAAGAACTTGCAACAGCTATGGCAGCAATGGCATTCTCCACGTTGTGCATCCCTCCCATATTCAACCGCACATTGTCGATCCGGTCATCTTTCATTACTATATCAAAATCATAACCACCATTGTCCAACCTGATATTTTCGCCATACACATCTGCATTTTCATTTTGCAGGCTGTAGGTATATTTTGTATCTGCCAACCCTTTCGCCAGTTCCTTTCCTCTTTTCAGTCCAAACTGACGGAACAGTGACCCACCTGGCTTTATTCTCTCACTGAAATCAATGAATGCCTGTTCCACTGCGTCTGCTGTACCATATATATCCAGGTGGTCAGCATCCATGGCAGTGATAATGGCTATATCAGGGCTTAATTTCAAAAAACTTCTATCGTATTCATCTGCTTCTATCACACATACGTTTTTCGGATTGCTCCAGAAATTGGTCCCATAATTCACCGCAATGCCTCCCAGGAAGGCATTACACCCAAAGCCGCTATCCCTCAGCAAATGCGCCACCATGGTGGTGATGGTCGTTTTGCCATGCGTGCCGGCAATACAGATATTAAAAGAACTTTCCGAGATCAGCTGAAGCACATCGCTGCGCTTCACGATCTTCGTTCCCTTTTCCCGGTAATACTGCAGCTCTTTATTAGCTGCGGGTATGGCCGGGGTGTACACCACCAGATCAGCATTTTGATTCACCAACGAGATATTTTCTTCGTAGTGAATGGGAATGCCGCTTGCTTCCAGTTCTTTGGTAAGCGGGGTGGATGTTCTGTCGTACCCGCTTACTTTCACACCATTTGAGTAAAAGAACCTTGCTACAGCACTCATCCCGATCCCTCCAATACCAATAAAATATACTTCACGGATTGAGTCAAGCCCCCTGAAGGGGGAATTCATAAGGACAGTATTGGCTATGGTCTTCATTTCGCATTCAGCTTTTTTAAAATCGCCTCTGCAATTATTTTATCTGCATCAGTTATAGCTAATGCAGCAATATTTTTTTTCAGTTCTGCCTGTTTGTTCTCATCAGCAGCCAGCGCGATGGCCATCGGTACCACTTTGTCTATCGCCTCACTGTCTTTTATCATCAATGCAGCCTGCTTGTTGACCAGTTGGGTCGCATTCACGGTTTGATGATCTTCTGCAGCATAAGGATAAGGCACAAACAAAACGGGCTTTTTAACCACACATAATTCTGCTACCGTCATCGCACCTGCACGAGCCACTACGATATCAGCAGCAGCATAAGCATACTCCATCTTCGTAATAAAATCATTCACCCATACAGCAGATTTACCCGCCACGCTTACTTCTGCTTTTGCAGCATAAGGTTTACCCGTTTGCCAGATCAGTTGCAACCCTGCACCCAGTAATTCATCCAAATGCTTATCAATTGCTTCATTGATCGATTTGGCTCCAAGGCTTCCACCGATCACCAGCAGCGTTTTCTTTTTTTCATCCAGCGAAAAATGCTCACAGCCTTCTGCTTTGCTGACCATTGATTGCGCAATGCTTGCTCTCACAGGATTGCCCGTAACAAGGATCTTTTCGGGAGGAAAGAATTTTTCCATCCCATCTGTCCCGGTAAACACAGCTGTTGCTTTTTTCCCCAACAGGATATTCGATTTTCCTGCAAACGAATTCGATTCATGGATGAAGCTGGGTATTCCTTTTGATTGCGCAAGGCGCAAAACCGGGAAGCTGGAATAGCCTCCCACTCCTATTACTGCATCGGGTTTGAATGCCTTGAAAATGGAGCGCACCTGGAAAAAGCTTTTAATCAGCTTAAATGGCAAGCTGGTATTTTTTATCAAAGAACTTCTGTTGAACCCGGCTATATCCAATCCTTCGATCTTATAGCCTGCCTGCGGCACTTTCTCCATTTCCATTTTTCCTTTCGCGCCCACAAACAAGATCTCGATACTGCTGTCTGCTTTTTTCAAAGCGTTTGCAATAGCGATTGCAGGAAAAATATGTCCACCTGTGCCACCGCCTGCTATAATGATCCTTTTACCCAATTGTTCATTTTTTTAATTACTGTTCTTCATCTTTTGCCATTGCTACACGCCCTTCCAGTTGTTCCACATTCCTTGCCACACTGAGAATAATACCAATTGCCAAACAGGTAAAGATGAAACTTGATCCACCCATGCTCACCAATGGCAATGTGACGCCGGTTACAGGAAACAGGTTCACTGTTACTGCCATATTCGCGATAGCCTGTATAGCCAGCGTAAAACTCAGCCCCAATGCCAGAAAGGCACCAAAAGCATAAGGACATCGTTTGAAAATCCTGATACAACGGTATAAGAATACGAGATAGATAAACACAATGAATATGCCTCCTACAAAACCATATTCCTCTATGATGATCGCGAAAATAAAATCGTTATAGGCCTGCGGCAGATAATCACGTGTAGTGCTGTTGCCGGGTCCCACACCCAGGACACCACCTTTGGCGATGGCGATCTTGGCCTGGTTCACCTGGTACATTTCATCATTATCGGCTTCCTTGCTGCTGTAAATAAAATTCTCCACGCGGCCTATCCAGGTGTCTACGCGGGCAAACAAACCGGAAGAAGCAGTTTTCTTTTCTGCAGTAGCTTCATCATCTCCCTGCTTATGCCTTACCATGGCTGCAATGATGAGAAAAGCGATAGGGATAAGGGCCAACCCCATGGTGAGCAGAATGTGTTTGGAACTGGCCCGTCCTATAAAGAGCAGCAGCAGGCAGCTTGCTCCCAGCAGCAATGCTGTAGAAAGATTGGCCGGGGCAATAAGGGCACAGATAATAAACACAGGGGTGATCACGGGCAGATAACCCTTTTTGAAAGATTTGATAACATCCTGCTTCCGGCTAAGCATCCGCGCGATATACATGAAAAGTGCGAGCTTGGCCAGGTCGGATGTTTGCATGGTCATGTTGATGAGCGGCAGCCTTATCCAGCGGCTGCCTTCATTCATCCTGACTCCGAAGAAAAGGGTATAGATCAATAAAGGAATTACCAATAGAAATAATATCGTGGCAATGCGGGAATATAAAGTATAGTTGACCAGGTGGGCAAAATAGATCACCAGTATGCCCACCATGATAAAAGCAACCTGTTTAAAAAGATAAACTTCGGTGTTGCCTTTGTAATTTTTATAAGCAAGAGAACCTGTGGCACTATATACAGCCAACAAAGAGACCAGGGCCAGTAATACTACCAGTGCCCAGATCACCTTGTCGCCTTTTGTTTTGTTCAACAGGTTACGGGTGTTGAAGCTTCCTCCAAGTTCGTTGAATCGTATGTCCTTTGTTACGTCCATTAATTATATTAAGTCTACAGATCTCTCACGGCCTGCTTAAACTGGTTTCCTCTATCTTCATAATTCTTGAAGAGGTCGAAGCTGGCGCAGGCAGGGCTCAGCAATACAACATCTCCTTTAGCAGCAAAATGAAAAGCAGCATGTACGGATTCAAGGGCGCTGCTGGTGTTTACGATAGGGCTAACAATATTTCCAAAAGCTTCATGGATCTTGCGGTTGTCGACACCAAGACAAATGATCGCTTTTACTTTTTCTTTTACCAGGTCTTCGATCAGGGAATAATCGTTCCCTTTATCCACTCCGCCCAGTATCAGTATGGTCGGTTTGGTCATGCTTTCCAAAGCATACCAGGTAGAGTTTACATTGGTTGCTTTACTGTCGTTGATAAACTCTACTCCCCGGATCGTTGCCACCGGTTCCATCCGGTGTTCCAGGCTTTGAAAATCCTGCACTGCCTCACGGATCTTTTCCTTACGGATGTCCATGGTGGCGCCGGCTACACAAGCTGCCATGGTATTATATTGATTATGTTTTCCTTTCAAGGCAAAATCGTATACACTCATACTGGTAAATTCTTCGCCTGTTCTTACGTACATATCGCCGTCCTTGATAAATGCTCCTTTGTTTACTTCTGTTTTCATACTGATTGGCAGTTGGTTTGAGTGAATATCGAACTGGTTAATATATCTCATCGTAATCTCGTCGTCAGCACAGTAAATGAAATGATCATTTGCCTGCTGGTTCATCGCTATACGAAACTTGCTGCGTATATAGTTCTCGAACTTATAATCGTAACGGTCCAGATGGTCTTCCGTGATATTGGTCAGGATAGCTATATCCGGCCTGAACTCATGGATATCATCCAACTGAAAGCTGCTGATCTCTGCTACATACAACGGTTTGGGATTTTCTGCCACCTGCCTTGCAAAGGAGTAGCCGATGTTCCCGACCAGGGCTGCATCCAATCCTGCCTTTTTACAGATATGGAATGTCAGCGCCGTGGTCGTCGTTTTTCCGTTGCTGCCGGTGATGGCGATGATCTTGCTGTCTCCTTTAAAGCGGTAAGCCAGTTCTATTTCACTGATCACAGGTATTCCTTTTGCCCTGATACGTTTTACCATATCATTCTTTTCAGGAATGCCCGGGCTTTTCATCACTTCATCGGCCGACAGTATTTTGTCTTCGCTATTCCTGCCTTCTTCAAAATCAATCCCTGCCTGTTGCAGTTCATTACGATAATTAGTCTTCAAAGAACTTCCGTCGGAAACGAATACTTCATATCCCTTCTGCTTTGCCAGGAGAGCAGCTCCGACGCCGCTTTCTCCACCTCCTAATATGACTAAACGTTTCGCCATAAACATCCGCCCGCTCTTGTATTTAAAGGAGGCACGGTTCTTTTTCAATTGATTTACCTATGATAAATCTTCGGCACACTGTACGCCTACGATAAATCTTCGGCGTGCGCGGTACAGAAATGGTTCTTCACAAGCATTAGTCTTGGTAATGCACCACAATCTTTTCGGGTTTGGGCCGGTGGTTTCTTCTCAAAGGGTTACGCAGTGTCTGGTTTTTCAATAAGTCCGTTCAGCAGATAGGTCCTATCTTAATTTCAATGTTACTATGCTCAACACCACGCACAATACGGTGATGATCCAAAACCTCGTTACAATCTTCGCTTCATGATATCCTTTCTTCTGGTAGTGGTGATGCAGCGGGCTCATTAAGAAGATCCTTTTGCCTTCACCGAATTTGCGTTTGGTATATTTGAAATAACTTACCTGTATCATTACGCTCAGCAATTCAACCAGGAATACACCGCAGAAAATAGGGATCAGCAATTCCTTATGCACAATGATGGCAATGGAAGCGATGATACCGCCCAGCGTTAAGCTTCCTGTATCTCCCATGAACACCTGCGCCGGGTAAGAATTGTACCATAAAAACCCGATACAGGCCCCGATCATAGCTGCAATAAAAATCGACAGCTCTCCTAATCCGGGTATATACATGATGTTGAGATAATCCGCGAAAAAGAAGTTCCCGCTCGCGTATGCGAATATGCCCAAACACACACCAATTAATGCGGAAGTTCCCGTCGCCAATCCATCCAGCCCATCCGTTATATTTGCTCCATTTGATACTGCAGTGATAATAAAAATCACCACCAGGATATACAATAACCAGGAATACTCCCTGACTGCTGCAGGCAACAGCTTTGTATAATTAAACTCATGGCCTTTTACAAATGGAATGGTAGTAATAGGGTCTTTTGTTTCTACAAAATGTTTTGTCCTACCATTCACTTCGCGGCTGATCACCTCTTTAGTAGGCACTCCTTGGTATTCCCTCCATATCTTTACATCGTCATTGAAGTATAATACTGCTCCAACTGTAATACCCAATCCTACTTGCCCCAGGATCTTGAACCAACCTGCCAACCCATCCTTATCACCTTTCTTGTATTTGACCCCCTGCTGCTGCGCGATTTTTTTTGCCCGGAGCTTCAGGTAATCATCAATAAAACCGATGATACCCAGCCACACAGTAGCGATCAACATCAATATGATATACACGGAGTTCAGCCTTGCGAATAATAAAGTAGGTATAATGATCGCCAGGATGATCACAATACCTCCCATGGTTGGCGTTCCTTTCTTGGTTTGCTCTCCGGCCAGTCCTAGGTCCCTCACGGTTTCACCCAATTGCTTTTTTTGCAGAAACCTGATCAGCTTTTTACCATAAAACGCAGTAATAAATAAAGACAACAGCACAGCCAGCAGTACCCGGAAGGAAATGAACCTGAAAAGTTCGCTTCCCGGAAACTTGATTCCCTGTTCTTTAAACCATTCAAATAAATGATATAACATGTTGGCTTTGTTTATTACCAGTACCTGATCATTTTCCTAACAATTCAAACATCTCCCGCACT
Organism: Sphingobacteriales bacterium 44-61; assembly: GCA_001898405.1. Taxonomy (GTDB): domain Bacteria; phylum Bacteroidota; class Bacteroidia; order Chitinophagales; family Chitinophagaceae; genus Terrimonas_A. Next base: position 165,277 of record MKTW01000007.1, on the reverse strand, counting down.
ACTTCTTTATCGTCGAAATGATTCTTTACTCCCTTTATTTCCTGATACTTTTCATGTCCTTTTCCCGCTACCAGGATAATGTCTTCTGGACCTGCCAGGCTGATCGCTGTCTTGATCGCTTCTTTCCTGTCTGTGATCGAAAGATATTTCCGCTTTGCCGCTGCCGGCAATCCTTCTTCCATATCCCTGATGATCTGCACGGGATCCTCACTTCTGGGGTTATCGCTGGTGAAGATCACTTTATCACTATGCTCGCAGGCTACTTCACCCATCACCGGCCGCTTTGTTTTATCACGGTCGCCACCACAACCGACTACCGTGATCACCTGCTCAAATCCTCGCTTCAGCTTTTTGATCGTGGCCAGCACGTTGAGCAATGCATCGGGCGTATGTGCATAATCAACGATCGCTATCAACCGGTCCTTTGCCGATACCATATAATCAAATCGCCCTTCTGCACCGGTGAGAACACTCAGGCATCTCAGCACTTCATGCTTGTCTTCACCCATGCAGATCGCGGCCCCATATACAGCCAGCAGGTTGTAGGCATTGAACTCACCGATCAACCGGAAGTGTACCTCCTGGTCGTTCACACTCATCACTAATCCTGCCAGGCTGTTTTCAATGATCTTTCCTTTAAAATCCGCCAGTGTTTTCAGGCTGTATAAATACTTCCTTGCACTGGTATTCTGCAACATCACCGCTCCGCGTTTATCATCTGCATTGCTGATCGCAAATGCGGAAGAAGGCAATCCATCAAAAAATGCTTTCTTCACCCGGATATATTCGTCAAAGGTTTTGTGATAGTCCAGGTGATCATGCGTGATATTGCTGAAAATGCCACCATCAAATTCCAATCCTGTTATCCGGTGCTGGCTGATGGCATGCGAACTCACTTCCATGAACACATGTGTGCATTGCTCATCGGCCATTTGCTTCATCAGCCTATTCAGGCTGATGGCATCGGGCGTGGTATGCGTAGCAGGCATTACTTTTTCACCAATATGGTTATCAACCGTACTCAGCAAGCCACATTTATATCCCAGTGCTGAAAAGAGCTTATATAATAAGGTAGCGATGGTTGTTTTTCCATTCGTACCCGTTACGCCTACCACTTTCATTTTTGAAGATGGCTGGCCAAAAAAATTATTCGCGATATAACCCGCTGCTGCTGCACTGTTTTCTACCTGCAGGAGGGTTACCCCTTCCCTTGGTGAAAGCGCCGTCTCACTCACGATAGCTGTTGCGCCGCTTTCAATTGCTTTTTCAATGAACTGGTGCCCGTCTGCCGCTGCGCCCTTGATGGCGATGAACACAGTGCCGGGCTGCACCTTACGCGAATCGATCTGGATATCCTTTACCTCAATGTCTGTGCTTCCGCTTACAGACCGGATACTTACCTTATATAGTATATCGCGTAATAACAAAATCAGTTATTGGTTCTTATCGTTAGCTCAATTCAAGTACAACAGATGCTCCTTTTGCAATCGCTTCACCGGCAGAAACAGATTGACTGGTTACTTTACCTTTTCCCTTCACGGAAACCCTGACTCCCATATTTTCCAGCAGGAACAATGCATCTTTCAATCCCATTCCCCTTACATTCGGCATCACCTGCTGCCTTACGGTTGCATTCCTGATCACCGGTTTATAGTTGGCTGCATATACACTGCTCCAGCTTCCCTGCGCAGCAGAGTCCATATAACCAACATTTAATGTTTTATACACTGTTCTTATATCTTCTGTGTTACCTGCATAAAAGAAGGCAGCACTGTCTTTTTTAGGTATGTATTGAGCCGGCTCTTTTTTGTTCACATACATTGAGTAGAGCTTGGTAGCGATCTCTTTGAAAACAGGTCCGCTCAATGTTCCCCCGTAATGGATTGCTGCATGAGGTTTACTTCTTATTACCACGATGCAGGTGTATTGCGGGTCGTTGGCAGGAAAATATCCTACAAAAGATGCCTGGTACACGCCATCATAATATTTTATGTTTCCGTCTGCTACGTGTGCAGTACCGGTTTTACCGGCTATGGGAAACGGCATATCCTGAAAAACTTTCCTGCCTGTTCCTTCTGAGATCACCGCTTCCATACTTTGCCTCGCCGCTTTAACTACTTCAGGCTTGGTGATACGCTCATCCAGCACGGTGGGTTCAAATTGCTTAACAATGATACCGTCCTGGCGGATACTGCTGACCAGGTAAGGCTTCACCATCACACCATTATTTGCAATTGCATTGTATAATGCCAATGTATGTAATGGGCTCACCTGAAGAGCGTAACCAAAGCTCATCGTGATCATGTTCATCAATCCGCCACTGTTCTTTTCAAGGGGTGCCAGTCTTGGTTTGGGGATATTGGATAAGTCGACCGGTACGGTCACATCCATGTGATATTTATGGAGGTATTCACGGAATTCTTTTGGATTTTGCGAGAAAGCCTTTAAAGCCAGTTTGCTCATTCCCACATTTGAACTATGCGCAAAACATTCTTTTACTGTCAGCACAGGTTTGGGAGAGCGTTCAGCATCATTCACATTTCTCGGGCCAACGATCATATGCCCTGCACTTCCTACTTCCACGAGATCATCCAGTTTGGATGTTCCTTTTTCCAGGATGGCCATCAGCGTTACGAGTTTGATGGTTGATCCCGGTTCTGTTACACGCAAAGCGTAGTTATCATCTTCCCAATAACTTCCGTCGGGCCGGCGGCCAAGGTTTGCCATGGCTTTGATCTTGCCGGTCTTCGTTTCCATCACGATGCAACTGCCATACAGGGCCTCGCTGGTTTCCATCATCCGCAGCAAAGCGTTTTCAGATATATCCTGTATGTTCACATCCAGCGTGGTGAAAATATCTTTACCGTTTTCCGGTTCCACCTGGAATCCTTCCACCGGTATGGCGCCGCCTGAAGCATATCTTACCAGCCTTTGCCCCTTTTGTCCTGTCAATAAACTATCATAGCTTTTTTCCAGTCCTACGTTCTGCTTTTTCGCTTTGCCATTGCTGGCAATATGTTCGCGTGAAAGGCCGATCGTTCTGTTGGCCAGCAAACCGAATGGCAACAAGCGTTTGCTGTTTTCTTCCACTATCACACCGCTCTTGTTCCTCCCGAGCTTTACCAGCGGGAATTGCCGGAAAGCTTTATATTCTTCGAATGATATTTTTTTCTTTAATGGATAATAGCGGCTTTTTTTCCGGTATCCTTCTTTCAGCTCCGCTTTGTATTGGTTCACGCTTTTATCCCCGAAAAATTTTGAAAGAGCTATGGAAAATGAATCCACATTTTCCCTGAACACTTTTCCGTTCTTGTCACGCAATCCATCTGCCTGGAAATCGAGATAGATATCAAACTGCGGAAGGGAAGTGCTCAGCATTTGTCCGTCTTCACTGTAAATTGTTCCGCGGTCTGCATCCAGTTCCACAATACGCTGGTGCATACTGTCGCTCATGCTTCTCCAATGATCTCCTTCAATGCGCTGGATATAAAATGCCTTTCCCAATATCAGCAGGCTTAGCACTACGATGCCAAGAAAACTGAGATATACCCTCCACAATATGTCGCGCCGTGTTTCCAAATTCCGCCCGCTTATGTTGCTTACTTATTCGTGCTATCCGCGCTCTTATTCGCGTCATTAGCGTTTATCGTCTTCCAGTACCACTGGTGGTTGCAAGAGTTCTTTCAACCCCAGCGGTTCCACTGCTTTTGCCATCTCGCTTTGCTTGCTGCGGAACATCACTTCACTCTTCACAGTTTTGTATTCATACTGGAGCTCTTTCACCTCGCGTGATGTCCGTCCAATCTGTCGGATGGTTTTATCTGCATAGTGACCATTATATATGTAGATCACTGCGAGAAACGTCAGGAAAAGGAAAAAGGGCATTTGCCTCACTACCGACTGGTAATTCAGCCAACGCTTCCATCCCGGCGAACCGGGATGTTTTTCAGTTGAAGGCGTTGTTTTTTCTTCCATTTCGTTCCGTTTATAAATAACTCGTCCAGTTATTGTCTGCTTGATTGTTTCATTCACACCATCATCACTTTTTCTGCTACCCTGAGCTTGGAGCTCCTCGAGCGTGAATTCCGTTTTAGCTCTTTGTCCGTTGGCACCACTGGCTTTTTGGTGATCACTTTCAGTTCATTCACCGGTTCATCATTGATAAAGGGGTTCGTTTCCGGCTCATCGAAACTGCCACGGCGGAAAAAATTCTTGACCAGCCTGTCTTCTAAAGAATGGAAAGTGATGATGGCTACACGGCCACCTGGTTTCAGTAGTTTGGGAAGCTGTTGCAACATTTCTTTTAACGCACCTAACTCGTCATTCACTTCAATGCGCAAAGCCTGGAAAACCTGGGCAAAATACTTATGAGGGTTTCCTTTTACCACTTCACGGAGGGCATTCTTGAAGGCATCGATCGTTTTGAGCGATACCTGGTTTCTGACAGCCACGATCTTGCGGGCCAGTGTTTTTGAATTGGTGACTTCACCATACTGCTCAAATATTTTGTGTAGTTGAGCTTCGGTGTAGGTATTCACCACTTCAAAAGCAGTAAGCGGTTGCCGCTGGTCCATACGCATATCCAGATCGCCATCGAAACGGGTGGAAAATCCACGTGCCGCTTCATCAAACTGGTGACTGCTTACGCCAAGATCTGCCATGATGCCATCAACAGCACTTACCTGGTGGAGGCGGAGAAAACGTTGAAGGTGGCGGAAATTATGCGGCACGAAGATCACACGCGCGTCATCGGGCAGGTTTCTTTTGGCATCTTCATCCTGGTCAAACACGATGAGCTTGCCTTCAGGTCCCAGCTTTTCCAGTATTGCCCGTGAATGGCCACCGCCGCCGAATGTGCAGTCTACATAAATGCCTTGCGGCTGTATATGCAGGGCTTCAATCGTTTCTTCCAGCAAAACAGGTATGTGGTACTGCTCTTCCATACGCTAACTATTCGCATTATTCGCGCTATTCGTGTTGTAAGCGTTATCAACCATTACCTGCTTGGCCAGCTTGCTGAATGCTTCCGGTGAGAATGAATCAAAGAACTGTTTGTACTTATTACTATCCCAGATTTCAATTTTATCGCCTGCCGCTACCAACACAATGTCTTTCTGCAGATCGGCATGGGCTTTCAGGTTGGGCGGTACCAGTAACCTGCCTGCACTGTCCGGCTCCACGTAGGTGGCGCCATTCAGGAAATACCGCCGGAATTCTCTCGCCTGGGGATCAAAATCGTTCAGCCCTTTGATCCTGGCGAACAGAGGTTCCCAATTTTTCACAGGGTACAGACTCAAACATTTTTCAAACCCCCTGTTGATAACAAAGCGGTGTTGCTCTTCTTCCGGGAGCTGCTTTTTGAAGCCGACCGGTAGAAGAAAACGCCCCTTTGCGTCCAAAGTAGCCTCGAATTCTCCGAGAAAGTCCATCAGTATCAGGGAATTGAATCAATTTTTCTGCTAATTCACACAAAATAACACTTTTTCCCACTTCGGAACCAAATTTTCGCTCTTTTATTTTTTCCACAGAAAATTTTTTCTTATAGACGTTACCAGTAGAGGCTTTCAGCGGTTTTTGGCAAAAAATTGATTGAAATACCGTGGATTACCTGTGGATTACGGTGGATAACCGGTGAATTACAAAACTAGAAGAGATTTTCCGCCCTACGATGGACTGTTTATACACCGGTCTGCATAAGCTTACTACCTTTGCAACTCACCAAAGCAACAGTTAGTTGCACTCAAACAATGCATCCAAAAAATCTATCCATTGCCGGATTCAGCTATGAACTTCCTGCTGACCGGATCGCTGAATATCCACTTAATCCCAGGGACCTTTCCAAACTTCTTATCTATAAAAAAGGGACTATCAGCGAAAGCAGGTATTCGGATATCAGTTCTCATCTCCCCGGAAACTCATTGCTTGTTTTCAACAATACCAAAGTGGTGGAAGCACGCTTATTGTTTCAAAAACCTACCGGCGGCACTATTGAGATCTTTTGCCTGGAACCGCATGAGCAGTACAGCGATATCAGCACTGCTTTTCAACAACACGGAAAAGTGTGGTGGCATTGCCTGGTAGGCGGCGCTTCCAAATGGAAACCAGGACAGGTGCTGCAAAAAAGGATAAGCAGCAACGGAGAAGAAATTGACCTGGAAGCAAGATATATTGAGAAAAAAGCGGGAAGCTTTATCATTGAACTTTCCTGGCAGCCGGCTGCAATGAGTTTTGCTGAACTATTGCATCATGCGGGAGCAATCCCTCTGCCACCCTATATCAAACGAAAAGCAACGGCAACGGATAGTGAAACCTATCAAACGATCTATGCAAAGATGGATGGCTCTGTTGCCGCGCCTACTGCAGGGCTTCATTTCACGGAGAATATTTTTCAGCAACTCCGGCAAAAAAATATCAGCACGGCTTATGTTACCCTGCATGTGGGTGCAGGCACATTCAAACCCGTGAAAGCAGATATGCTGGAAGATCATGAAATGCATGCAGAGTTTATGGATGTACCTGCAACATTGATCCGTGAATTGATTGATAACATTGATGGGCCTGTTATTCCTGTTGGTACTACATCCATGCGCACTATTGAAAGTTTATACTGGCTGGGAGTGAAACTGGCTAATGAGGAAGAAGTAAATGGCCTTGCGCAATGGGAGGCGTATGATCATCCCATACAGGACCTGCCTGCAAAAGAAGCACTGACCGGGTTATTGCAATGGATGGAAAAAAATAAAATGGAGCGGTTGATCACAAAGACACAGATCATTATCGCGCCGGGATACAAGTTCAGAATTGCAAAAGGGTTAATAACGAATTTTCATCAGCCGCAATCTACTTTGTTGTTATTGATTGCTGCATTAATGGGTAATGATTGGAAAATGATGTACCAGTATGCCCTGGAGAACGATTTCAGGTTTTTAAGTTATGGGGATGGATGCTTGATTCTGCCTTAGGATATCAATGCTTTTTCAACGGGAACTGTAATATAAATATACTGCCCTTACCCAAAGTGCTATCCACCTTTATCTCGCCTCCATGCGCCTGCACCATTGTTTTCACATAGCTTAATCCCAATCCAAAACCTTTTACATTGTGCAGGTTCCCTGTATGTGCACGATAAAACCGTTCAAACACTCTTTTCACTGTTTCCTTGCTCATACCAATACCATTATCCTCTACCCGTACAAACAGGAATTTATCATTTGATTGTGTGCTGATCTTTAACTGCACCGGTATATTTTCTTTTGAATATTTTACTGCATTATCCACCAGGTTATTGATCAGGTTGGAGAAATGCACTTCGTCCGCATTGATCTGGTCATTCTCTGCACTCAGCAAAACCTCAGCCTTACCTTGTTTTTCCTGCAATTGCAAAGCGAAATTATCTACCACATCCTTGATCACATCATGCACATGCAGTGGTTGCAGGTTCAGGTTCACTTCCTGCTTTTCCAGTTGCGATGCTTTAAGAATGGTTTCCACCTGCCGGTTCATCCGTTGGTTCTCTTCTTTGATGATAGAGCTGAAATAACCGATCTTTTCCCTGTTCTGCAGCACTTTTTCGTTCTTCATGGCATCTACTGCCAGCGATATGGTAGCGATCGGCGTTTTAAACTCATGCGTCATGTTATTGATGAAATCGTTCTTGATCTCACCCAGCTTTTTCTGACGGAGCATGGTATGCACAGTGAGGTAGAATGCCGCGATGATGATAATGGTAAAAAGAATTGCCATCACAATAGGCATGCGCAATTCTTTTAAGGCAAAATCTTTCCAATCGATTGCCAGCACGGTCAGTGTTTCATCCGCAGCCAGGTTTTCAGCAGCAGAACCGCTTGGTGCAAGCAGCAGTACGCCCCTCGACCAGTTGTTGACAGTATCTTCATATTCCGCAGAGAATTTTTTGGAGATGCGCTCCACAGTTTCAATAACGGAGTTATTGCGCATGCTTCTTGCAGAAAGCAGGAACTCAAACTTCATTCCGCTCAGTTGCACTGCATGAAATGCCGCAGTTATTTTACCTTCCAGCTCCACAGCTGTGAACCGCTTGCCAATCGTTATCGGCCGGAGCATTTCCATAGTAAACTCTTCCGGGAAAAGGTTGTTCGACTGGGAAGAGATCCGGTTGTTCCAGTAACTGCCTTTATATTGATTCAGTTCTTCCCCTACAATGCTGACAGCTTTTTCTATCTTTTCCTTTACCTGCTCTTCTTTCAGCAGTATCATATTCTTGAGCCAGGACAGTTGTATAACAATGATCCCGATCAGCGAGATACTGATAAGTATAATGATAATGGTAAATATTTTTCTCAAACGACTGTTTATTTAGCGGAAAGATAAAAGGTTTTACTTATACAATCCTGCAAAAATACTGTACATGCGGTGCCTGGCTAAGCCGCTTGTCCTCTAACGGCAGATTTTAACTTGGCTTTTACTTTGCAGGATAGGCCGGGCGGCTTTTGGCAAAATATCTGTCCGCTAACCAGGATTTTAAAAAAAGATTTTATATCCCTAAATTGAAGTATGATTGAACCCGGCCCCGGCATATTACTGATAGCAGACCCCTTTTTAAAGGACCCTAATTTTCTCCGTACGGTGGTGTTCCTCTGTGAGCACAACGAAGAGGGCAGCTTTGGATTTGTGATCAACCGGCCTTACGAGAGTACGCTGGATGAACTGATCCCCGATATGGAAGGATATTCCCTGCCGGTTTACTATGGCGGCCCGGTGCAAATGAATACCATTCATTTCTTACATCAATACCCTGAAGAGATTCCCGGGGGTGTGGAAGTGACGAAAGGCCTGTATTGGGGCGGTGATTTTGAAAAAGCAATGGAACTGGTCAGATCCGGTAATGCCCAAAGCTCGAAGATCCGTTTCTTTATCGGTTATTCCGGCTGGGGAGAAAATCAATTGCAGGAAGAGCTCAAAGAAAAATCATGGCTTACTGTCAATGCCACTCCCAAGCTTATTTTCCCTGATAAGATCGAAGATATCTGGAAAAATGCGCTTAAACACCTGGGCGGGGATTATGAAATGATGATCCACTTTCCGATCGACCCACAACTGAATTAATCCCCACTATTTAGTTTATATGCCCATCCAAATATTTTCTTTGTGTTCTTCGTGTCTTTGCGGAGATCACTCCCACAAAGACACGAAGAACACAAAGATTCCTGGCGGGATGCTTTGTAATTTTGCGAAATTTGTTTTTTCTTTCCAATCAAAACACTAACACTATGAAACGGCTTTTATTCAGCCTTTGCCTCGGCACCACTATCTTTCTTTCTTCCTGCGACACATTAAAACAAATCGGCTCCGTACTGATCCCTTCCCAGGCGGAAATGGCTACCGGCCTTAAAGACGCGTTGACACAGGGATTGTTCAGCGGCTTTGATGCTTTTGCCAACCCCAACAGCGGTAATCCCCTGTTGCGCTTCGCATTCCCCGGCGATGCTGCCAAGATCGAAAAAACATTGAAAGATATAGGCATGACCAGCCTGGTAAATGAAGTGACCGGCAAGTTCACCAATGCGATGTCTTCTGCAGTGGTAGCTGCCAAACCCATTTTCCTCAATTCAGTAAAGCAAATGAGCCTGAGCGATGCAGCCAGTATATTGCTTACAGACAATATGCATGCAGCAACAGATTATTTCAAGAGTTCAATGTCGCCGCAACTGATGACAGCCTTCAGGCCTATAGTTGACAGCACGGCCAACCTCAATGGCGCTAATAAAGCCTGGAGCAACCTGACCAATGTATACAATAAGATCCCGCTGGTGACGAATAAGCTCGAAACCAATCTCACTGATTTTATTGCAGATCGTGCTATTGATGCCATGTTCAGCTCAGTTGCCAATGAAGAAGAAAATATCCGCAGTAAATATGAATTCCGCAAAACAGATGTAATGAAAAAAGTATTTGGCTATGCAGAGCAGGAAATGAAACGCAGGAAAGCCTGAGGGAACGTTGGCCGATGGCCGACTTCAGCTTGATACTGAACTATAAATAAAAAGAGATTTCCGGATTCAGGGAGTCTCTTTTTTATTGGTGCTTTTGCAACTTAAAATCGGCCATCCGATCATCAGGCAATGAACAAAAACTCAGTACTTCCCTATTAAAAAACCCTCCCGACTAAAGCCAGGAGGGCTGGATAACAGTTTTCACAATCCGGATAGGCTGGTTTTTCCCCAGTCTATTTATCCCCTCGATTCTTTCTCACTAAACTCTAATCGTTGTAAGAGAGGGGCTGCTGTGGTCAGGCAGCGTCCACCGGTGTTGCTCCTTCTACCAATACAGTAACCTTGTCATGGAGGACTTCAACAAATCCGCCCTGTATATCGAAGAAAGCAAAATGATTTTGTTTATCCTTTAAGACCTTTACACGGCCGGCTTTCAAAGCGCTGACCAGTGGAGCGTGCTTATCGAGCACTTCGAAAGAACCACTGATGCCAGGCATCTGCACTCCGAATACCTCGCCACTGTAAAGTCTCTTTTCAGGAGTTAATATCTCTAAATTCATTGTGCGTGTTTAGCCGTTAAAAAATTATCCCTGAGCCTGAGCCAGCAGTTTCTTTCCTTTTTCGATTGCATCATCAATTGAACCTACAAGGTTGAAAGCTGCTTCAGGATATTCATCCACTTCACCGTCCATGATCATGTTGAAGCCGCGGATTGTTTCTTCAATCGGCACCAACACACCTTTCAGACCGGTAAAGGCTTCTGCCACGTGGAAAGGCTGTGACAGGAAGCGCTGCACTTTACGTGCACGGGCAACGGTCATTTTATCATCATCGCTCAATTCGTCCAGACCGAGGATCGCGATGATGTCCTGCAATTCTTTATAGCGCTGCAGCATCAGCTTCACACGGTTAGCGCAATTATAATGGGCGTCACCTACTACTTGCGGGCTCAGGATCCTTGAAGTGGAATCCAGCGGATCCACCGCAGGGTAGATACCCAGGTCAGCGATCTTACGGCTTAATACGGTTGTTGCATCCAAGTGGGCAAAGGTTGTTGCCGGAGCAGGGTCAGTCAAGTCATCCGCAGGTACGTATACCGCCTGTACAGAAGTGATTGAACCATTTTTAGTAGAAGTGATCCTCTCCTGCATCAGACCCATTTCTGTAGCCAGTGTAGGTTGGTAACCCACCGCAGAAGGCATCCGTCCCAGCAGGGCCGATACTTCGGAACCAGCCTGGGTGAAACGGAAGATATTGTCAACGAAGAAAAGGATATCACGTCCTTTGCCTTGTCCGTCACCATCACGGTAGTATTCAGCGATAGTAAGACCGGAAAGGGCTACACGTGCACGGGCTCCGGGAGGTTCGTTCATCTGACCGAACACGAAAGTCGCTTTGGAGTCAGCCAGTTCTTTCATGTCCACTTTGCTCAGGTCCCAGCCACCTTCTTCCATGCTATGTTTGAAAGCATCACCATATTTCATAATGCCGGCTTCGATCATTTCGCGCATCAGGTCATTTCCTTCACGCGTCCTTTCACCTACACCTGCAAACACGGATAAACCGGAATATGCTTTTGCGATATTGTTGATCAGTTCCTGGATCAATACGGTTTTACCTACACCCGCACCACCAAACAGACCGATCTTACCACCTTTTGCATAAGGCTCGATCAGGTCGATTACTTTGATACCTGTGTAAAGCACTTCAGAAGCCGTGCTCAGGTTTTCGAAAGCCGGAGGTTTAGCGTGAATGGGGCGGCCGCCTTCCTTGGAAACGACGGGCAATCCATCAATAGGGTCTCCGGTTACATTGAACAGGCGGCCTTTAATGGCTTCACCGGTAGGCATCGCAATAGCCTTTCCTGTATCCACTACTTTGGTACCACGGACAAGACCTTCAGTTCCGTCCATCGCAATGGTGCGAACACTGTCTTCACCCAGGTGCTGCTGCACTTCAAGGACAAGGATATCACCATTTTCCTTTTTGATTTCCAATGCGTTATAGATCTCAGGGAGTTTGCCATCAAACTGCACGTCAATTACCGCGCCGATGACCTGCTTTACTTTACCTACGTTTGCCATATATAATGGAGAGTGTTTATTTTGGCCGCAAAGGTAAGGGTGGCAAGTGTATCTGCCAATTCGAAAATTCAGAGTTTTTTTGAGGGTAAAAAGTATTGCCAATGGCGCAAAGGAACCACCCCTGGCAATCCCCCAAACAGTACCAGAGCCAGTTCTCTGCATCATGAAAAAAACTATCTTTCCTTCATGAAAACTTTATACCTATACTTATCCCTTGCACTTTCTGTTTTTCTCATCCTTTCCTGTAATTCGCCCTCTGCCAAATTACCGGAACCTGTAAAAAGAGACACTTCCATCTCCGTCACCAACTCATACAGCGAACTGTTTTTCGACAGCACACAACTGGAAAGTTTTATTGCCCGGGAAGACCTGCACGACAGTCTGGCCATTTCACTCCGCAATTTCTATAACCAACGCAACTATCAGTATGCCTGGTTCTTCCCCGAAGGAATAGCAGATTATGCCAATACCTTTCTTAACCTGCAAAGCGATTACTTTCATTACTCCGGCGACAGTTCCATATACACACCAGCCCTGCAGCCATTAATAGATTCGCTCAGTGATTCCACTACTTATCGTCATTCACCTGATTCGCTGAAACTAAAAACTGAGCTCTTGCTCACCCGCCAGTTTTTCCGCTATGCTTCCCGCGCCTATGCCGGCAGAAGAGATATCAATACCAAAGACCTGGGCTGGTTCATTCCCCGCAAGAAAATGGACGCCGTAATATTCCTGGATTCATTGCTGAAAAATAAGGGACAGAACCTCTCAGCCTATGAACCGGTGAACCGCCAATACAACTTATTAAAAGATTACCTGCTGAAATATTATGCTATTGAAAAGGGAAATGGATGGACGCCTATCCCGGTTCCCACCACAAAAAAATCCCTGCGCGAAGGAGATTCATCCGAAACCATCGCCCTGCTCAAAAAAAGATTATTCCTTTATGGCGATCTGAAAGAAGCAGACAGCAGTCAATTGTTCAATACCAGCCTTACCGCAGCCCTGAAAAATTATCAGCGCCGTTTTGGCTTAAAAGAAGATGGCATTGCCGGGCCTGCCCTGCTCACTCAAATGAATAAACCGGTAAGCGAACGGATCAAACAGATCCTGATCAATATGGAAAGGATCCGCTGGGTGCCTGCCGAGCCAACCGGTGATTATTTACTGGTCAATATACCCGAATATCGCCTGCATGTATATGAAAACGGAAAGTATGCCTGGAATATGGACGTGGTGGTCGGTTCCGCAGCACACAACACGGTCATCTTTAATGGCGATATGAAATATGTCGTGTTCAGTCCTTACTGGAATGTTCCGCCCGGCATTCTGAAGGCAGAAGTGCTTCCGGGAATAAAACGCAATAAGAATTATCTCGCCAGCCATAATATGGAATGGAATGGCGGCAACGTAAGGCAAAAGCCGGGCCCACGCAATTCATTGGGACTGGTGAAATTCCTTTTCCCCAACAGCTATAATATTTACCTGCACGATACGCCGGCGAAAAGCCTTTTCAACGAAAACAGCAGGGCTTTCAGTCATGGTTGTATCCGCCTCGCAGAGGCTAAAAAACTGGCACTATACCTTTTACGAAATGATCCTGCCTGGGACTCGCTCAGCATTACCAAAGCCATGAATGCAGGCAAAGAAAAATATGTTACCCTCAAAAAAACCATTCCCGTATTCATCGGCTATTTCACAGCCTGGGTTGACCGGCAGGGCCAGTTGAATTTCAGGGATGATGTGTATGGGCATGATAAGGAAATGGCGGAAAGGCTTTTTGCCAAATAAGCTATTTCAAAAAATAATTTGAATCATTTGTCCGGAACCGAAACACCCATTCGTCAGGTAAGAAATCTATTCTTCATCTAAAACTAATTGTAGCCTGGGCGAGATATACTTCGATATGAAAGACCTGGAAAAAGCAAAAGAGAATTTCAGGAAAGCTATAGCACTCACTTCTTCCCTTCCCGAAAAGCAGTTGCTGGAAGAGAAGATGGGCCGATGCCTGAATTAGCTACATTTGCTTCTCAAATTTTCCTATGCAACTGGTAGAGGTTACCGATGAATCAACAGCCCGGGATTTCCTGAAAGTGAATGTGATCATTAATAAAGGAAATCCGGATTATATCCAGCCGCTGGATAAAGATATTAACGATGTATTTGATAAGAATAAGAACAAGGCTTTCCGGCAGGGAGAAGCGATACGTTGGATACTGCGGGATAAAGACGGGCAGCTTATCGGGCGGATCGCAGCATTCGTCAACAAAAAATATAAGAATAAAGGAGATGACGGGCCTGTAGGCGGTGTCGGCTTTTTTGATTGCATCAACAATCAGCCTGCAGCAGATATGCTGTTTGATGTAGCCAAACACTGGCTGCTGCAACATGGCATGGAATCAATGGACGGGCCGATCAACTTTGGAGAACGCGACCGCTGGTGGGGATTACTGGTGCAGGGATATGATCCCCCGGTGTACTGTCTTAACTATAATCCTCCTTATTATAAAGAATTGTTTGAGCATTACGGGTTTAAAAATTATTTTAACCAGGTATGCTTTGCGTTGGACGTAAACAATTACCTCCAGGAAAAATTTTACCTGCGTCATGCTGAATGCGCTGCCAATCCTGATCTGCAAGCCAGGCATATCCGTAAAACCGAACTGGACAAATTTGCCAAAGACTTTACCATCGTTTATAATAAAGCCTGGGCTGGCCATGGCGGTATGAAGCAGCTCGAAGAAAAAGTAGTACGTGCCATGTTCCGCTCCATGAAACCTGTAATGGACGAAACCCTCTGCTGGTTTGTTTATCATAAAGAAGACCCTATTGCCGTATGGATCAATCTCCCCGATCTGAACCAATGGTTCAAACACCTGCACGGAAAGTTTGGCCTGCTGCACAAGCTGAAATTCTTATGGCTGAAAAAAACAAAGAAGATCGACAAATTCGTAGGGCTCATTTTTGGTGTGGTGCCCGAATGGCAGGGTAAAGGCGTGGATAGTTTTATGATCGTGGAAGGTGCCAGTGTGATACAGCGTGGCCGCTTTGAAAATGGTAAATATGTTATAGGAGATCCCTTCTACAAAAAATATGAAATGCAATGGATCGGCGAATTCAACCCTAAAATGATCAATGTGGCGGAAGCGCTGGGAACCTACCGCAGCCGCATTCTGACCACATACCGTTACCAGTTTGACAGGACGAAGGAGTTTAAGCCGCATCCGCTGGTGTAGTGATCATTGACCAGCCGGCCAACTCCAACATTTTTCCTAATTTAGCCGTTCCGCATTATGGATAAATTCATTGTTTCAGCCAGAAAGTACAGGCCACAAACGTTTGATACTGTTGTGGGTCAATCGCATATAACCACGACTCTTAAAAATGCGATCAAAAACAACCAGTTGGCCCATGCCTTCCTGTTTTGCGGTCCCCGCGGTGTAGGCAAAACCACCTGTGCACGGATCCTCGCCAAAACAATCAACTGTGAAAACAAGACCAAAGACGGCGAAGCCTGCAACACCTGCAATTCCTGCGTTTCCTTTAATGAAGGCACTTCGCTGAACATACATGAGCTGGATGCTGCAAGCAACAACTCTGTAGACGATATCCGCACGCTGGTGGAGCAGGTAAGGTTTGCACCACAGGCCGGCAAATACAAAGTGTATATCATCGATGAGGTGCACATGCTCAGCTCATCTGCGTTCAACGCATTCCTGAAAACACTGGAGGAACCGCCTCCTTATGCCATTTTTATCCTGGCCACCACAGAAAAACATAAGATCCTCCCAACGATATTAAGCCGCTGCCAGATATTCGATTTCAAACGCATCACTACCAATGACACGGTAGAGCATTTACAGGAGATCTGCGATAAAGAAGAAGTGAGTGCAGAAAAAGCCGCCCTACAGGTGATTGCACAAAAAAGTGAAGGCTGTATGCGTGATGCGCTAAGTATCATGGATAAGATCGTGAGCTTTACTGGTGGTGAACTGAATTATACGAATACACTTGAGCATCTCAACATACTGGATGCCGATTATTATTTCAAGTTGCTGGATGCTATGCTGCAGCAAGACCTTGCCGGTGCGCTTTTACTATATGATGGCATCAACCGGAAAGGATTTGAAGGCGACCTCGTGCTGAATGGTTTTGCAGAGTTTATCCGCAACCTGCTCGTTTGTAAAGACGAAAAAGCGGCTGTTCTGCTCGAAGTGGTAGAAAGTTTCAAGGACAAATACGTTGAAACAGCCAAGAAAGTTTCACCTGCCATACTGATCAGCGCTCTCAACATTCTGAATGAAGCAGAGATCAATTATAAATCGGCCCGTAATAAACGCCTTCATGTTGAACTGGTACTCATAAAGCTATGTTACCTGCAACAAGCCATTAACCTGAGCGCCGAAGGAAACGGCCTGAGTAAAAAAAAACTGATTGATTCTGCAAAACCCGTTGCTTTCCGCCAGATAGCACCGCTGGAATTGCGCGAAAGCAATACTGCAGCAACCGAGTCAGCTAAACTGCTGATTCAAACAACAGATAACGCTCCTGTCAGAAGCAAGCCAAAAGAAGCATCTTATCAGCAACCTGCAGCAACAGCACCGGTAAAATCCGCAACCACCACAACTACCGGTACCGGCAAGATCTCCGCACTTAACAAGATCAGGCAGCAATACCAGGGCAATAGCATGCCTTCCGATGCCACCAACCAGCCATTGAAGGAAGAACCATTGCAACAATCATGGGAAGCATATATCCAAAAGCTGAAAGAGGAAAAGAATCCCGCAGCTCAACCTTTTGCACTGGCTAAACTATTGATCAAGGATGGCAACACGTTTGAAGTGATCACAGCCAATAATATCGAACAAAAATTTATAGAGCAGGAACGCAATCAGCTCTTCGCCTTTCTGCAACAACGGTTAAAGAACCGATTGCTGCAGTTTTATGTAGTGGTGGTCGAAAATGCAGAGCAACAACCTGTAACAGATGCGCCTCTTTCATCCAAAGACCAGTTCCTTAAAATGGCAGAGCAATATCCACTGGTAAAAGAATTAAGAGACCGGTTGAGACTGGACCTTGATTACTGATGGGGTTGTTTTCAACTGAACTTCCAGCAGGTTCTTGAATTTGCCAAACATCCAGTTATGAATAGCGGCCCAGCTATTCCTGCATAAATGAAAAGCCAGCATTCAAATATTTGAGCTCATTTCTATTCAGCATTTTATCTTAATTTCGGCCAAAATTTAATCCTACATGGCTGAAGAGATATTGATGCCCCGCCTGAGCGACACGATGACAGAAGGTGTGATTGCCGCCTGGCATAAAAAAGTGGGTGACACAGTAAAAAAAGGAGATTTACTGGCTGAAGTGGAAACCGACAAGGCTACCATGGAGCTAGAGAGCTATAAAGACGGCACCCTGCTGCATATCGGCACCGATAAAGGCGGCAAATTGCAGGTAAACGACCTGTTGGCAATCATCGGCAACCCCGGTGAAGATATTTCCGGACTGCTGAAAGGTGGCAGCTCTGGGGCTGCCAAACAGGAAGCTCCTGCCCCCGCTAAGGAAGCTGCTCCGCAAGCGCCTGCAGCCAAGGAAGAAACCAAAAGCCAATCTGGCAGTGCTATAGATATTTCCAAAATGGAAGAAGTGGTGCTGATGCCCCGCCTGAGCGATACCATGACAGAAGGCGTGATCGCCGGATGGAATAAAAATGTTGGCGACACGGTAAAAAAAGGTGATGTGCTGGCAGAGATCGAAACCGATAAAGCCACAATGGAACTGGAGAGCTATAAAAATGGTAAACTCCTGTATCAGGGCGCTAAAAAAGGTGAAAAGATCGCAGTAAATGACCTGCTTTGCATAATCGGCGAAGAAGGAAAAGTGGACGTCAACGCTATTGTTGCTGCTGCAAAAGGTGGTGGCGGAGCAGCTCCTGCCGCTTCTCAGACACCTGCCGCCGCGCAGGCGCCTGCGGCCGAGGCTGCTGAAACAGTTGCACAACCTGAAGCTTCCACCACCAATGGCCGCGTGAAAGCCTCCCCCCTTGCTAAAAAACTGGCTGCTGAAAAAGGCATTGATATCAGCAAAGTAAATGGCAGCGGCGATGGCGGAAGAATTGTAAAATCAGACGTAGATAATTATAAACCTGCCGCGACGCAAGCGCCTGCGGCCAAGGCCGCTACTGCCGCAAGCCAGGTTCCGGCCGGAGTGGTGAGCTTTGATGAAGTGCCGGTTTCACAAATGCGTAAGGTCATCGCCAAACGCCTGGCAGAGAGCAAATTCACTGCCCCCCATTTCTATGTCACAGTTGCAATTGACATGGATGCGGCCGTTGCAAGCCGTGCCAAGCTGAATGAGGTAAGTAAAGTAAAAATATCTTTCAACGACCTGGTATTGAAGGCCTGTGCAGTTGCCCTGAAGCAACATCCGGCAGTAAACAGCAGTTGGTTGGGCGATAAGATCCGCGTGAACCACCATGTGAACATTGGTGTGGCAGTAGCAGTGGAAGACGGGTTACTGGTACCGGTAGTGCGCTTTGCAGATACCAAGTCTTTGTCGCAGATAGCGGCTGAGGTAAAAGAATTTGCACAGAAAGCAAAAGACAAGAAACTACAGCCGTCAGATTGGGAAGGTAATACTTTCACTATTTCCAACCTGGGTATGTTTGGAGTGGATGAATTCACTGCCATCATCAACCCGCCTGATTCCTGTATACTGGCCATTGGCGGTATCAGCCAGGTGCCCGTTGTAAAAAATGGCGCTATCGTTCCCGGCAATGTGATGAAAGTAACGCTTAGCTGCGACCACCGCGTAGTGGACGGAGCAACAGGAGCTGCCTTCCTGCAAACATTAAAGAGCCTGCTGGAAGAGCCATTGAGGATGCTGGTATAAGAACAGATCAGTAATAACAATTTTATAAAGCCTGTTACAGTTGTTACAGGCTTTTCTTTTACCCTCAACCCGCTGAATTGCTTATCTTGAGCTTCTAACCGAACCAATCAAATATGAAGCTGCTTGACCTTTCTAGCTGGTGGCAGGCCCTATCGTCTTTTGACAGGATTTTCTGGGCAATTGCCTTATTGTTTTCCCTGCTTTTCCTGATCCAAACCATCCTTTCTTTTGCAGCCGGCGACGGCGACGTTGCAACAGGCGATGCAGACCTGGCAGTAGATCATGACGGTGGGATCGCTTATGGTTTTTTTACAATAAAAAACTTTATTGCCTTCTTTACTATTTTCGGATGGACAGGCATTGCCCTTTCCAAAGGAAACGTAAGCAAGCCGGTCATTATTCTTGTGGCCTTACTGGCTGGTGTTGCCATTGTAGCCATTATGATCTTTATCATGCGCTCCATGAGCAAACTGAAGCAAAGCGGCACTTTCCAGATAAGGCAAACACTGCATAAAACTGCTGAAACATACCTGGTCATCCCTGCCTCCCGCAACGGATTTGGCAAAGTACATATCCGCGTGCAGGGCTCCCTTCGCGAGTTGAAAGCGATCACCGATGATCAGGAAAATATACCAACCGGCAAACTGGTAAAAGTGACCGGTGTGATTGATGAAAACATTCTTCTCGTTACTTCCCAACTTTCTTAATCAATAATTCATTTGAACATGGCTGAAAATCTCTTACTGGTCGTCGCTATTGCGATTGTATTTTTCTTTATCCTCGTATTCTCGATGTTCCGGCGCTACAAACGCTGCCCTTCAGACAGGATACTTGTAGTGTACGGAAAAGTGGGTAAAGGAGTGGATGGCACACTTACCGCAAAATGTATCCATGGTGGTGCGGCTTTTATCTGGCCTATTATCCAGGATTATTCATTTCTTGATCTTACACCAATATCACTGGAAGTAAATCTTACCAGTGCGCTCAGTAAGCAAAATATCCGTGTGGATGTGCCCTCCCGTTTTACTGTTGGTATTTCTACAGAACCCGCCGTGATGCAGAATGCAGCAGAGCGCCTGCTGGGCATGCAGCGCCCGCAGATACATGACCTCGCAAAAGATATTATTCTTGGACAAATGCGCCTCGTAGTAGCCATGATGGATATTGAAGAGATCAATAGCAACCGTGATAAATTTCTTGCCAATATAGCTGGTAATGTGGAAGCAGAATTGAACAAGATCGGGCTGAAGATGATCAACGTGAACGTAACAGATATCAAAGATGAAAGTGGCTATATTGATGCATTGGGTAAAGAAGCAGCCGCCAAAGCCATCAATGAAGCAAAGATCCGCGTGGCAGAGCAGGAACGTACCGGTGATATTGGTAAAACCACTGCAGAAAAGGAAAGGGATATCAAAGTGGCAGAAACGCAGCGTGACCGTGATACACAGGTATCGTTTGCCATGAAAGAAAAAGAGATCCAGATCGCTAATGCCAACCGGGATGAAAATATCGGTAAAGCCGAAGCTGAAAGGGACACAAGGGTAAAAATTGCAGAAGCCAATGCCATTGCAGTACAGGGCGAGAACCAGTCCAAGATACAGGTCGCTAATTCCGATTCGCAAAGGCGTGAAAGGGAAGCAGAAGCATTGAAAAAAGCGATCGCTGCAGAAAAAGTGCAGTCGGCCAAAGCACTGGAAGAAGCATACCTGGCAGAACAAAAAGCAGAAGAAGCCCGTGCAGAAAGGGACCGTGCAGCACAGAACGCAACCATTGTGGTAGGTGCAGAAATTCAAAAACAAAAACTGATACTGGAAGCACAAGCAGCAGCAGAGCAGGTAAGGGAAAAAGCAAAAGGTGAAGCAGATGCCATTTTTGCCAAACTGGAAGCCGAAGCAAGGGGTATGTATGAAATTCTGACCAAGCAGGCAGAAGGCCTTGACCGCATCGTAAGAGCAGCCGGCGACAATCCTAAAGATGCTGTGTTGCTGCTGATCGCAGATAAATTACCAGAACTGGTGAAGATGCAGACAGAAGCCATTAAAAATATCAAGATCGATAAAGTAACAGTATGGGATAGCGGGCAACAGGGAGAAGGTAAAAATTCAACCGCCAATTTTGTGAGCGGGCTTTACAGATCTGTACCACCGCTGAAAGATATTTTCAATATGGCTGGAATGGACCTTCCCACTTATCTTGGTAAACAACAAGAACAGGAAGGAAACATGCAACCAGATGTTAAATGATACAAACGTGAATTTCTGCGTTGAATAAAAACTTAATTTTAGAAGTACTTACAAAGACCTTGCATTCAAGGTCTTTTTTATGAAAACCCTGATCGTCATATTATGCCTGTTAAGCTTCCCTTTGCTGGGGTGGACTCAATATTATAATGCAGTAAACGGCACTTATTATATCGGCTCGCTGAACATGCATAATAATCCTGCTGCTATCGTGAATGTACCCTCTAAATGGGACCTAACGATATTCGGTGTGCAGGACAAGCATACAACCAACATCGTTGATATCCGTAATTACTCTTTGCTTACCAATCCCGCTAATTCCCAATACGCTATTTCAGCAGGCGAGTATAAAAGAAAAGGAGATGTAAATATCAATCTCAACCTGCTCAATTTCCGCCTGGCGCTTAATCAAAGAAGTGCTGTTGCGCTTGGCATTAATTTTAAATCATATACGCGCGTAAGAAGCAGCCAGTACAATTTTTATGACACACTGGGATCTTTCAGCGATTTTTTTGTGTTGAATGAAAACAATCGGGAGATGAGCCTCGATATGGTAAGCAGCAGCTGGACGGAATTTTATGTTGCATACGGGCAAACCCTGATTGACAACGACAGGTTCAGGGTCAATGGTGGTGCTACGTTGAAAATAAATAAAGGAATGTCTGGCGCCTTTGCAACAGTTAACAGTGGTTCATTTTCCAAAACAGGCAGCTCCCCCAATACCTACGAGATAAACGGCGCCAATATGGATTTTTCTTATTCCGCCAATTATGATCAATGGGATAAATCCAAAAACTTCAACACCAATTTCAAGAATTTTTCTTCCGGTACGAAAACCGGTTTCTCTCTCGATATGGGGTTGGAATTGCTGATCAAGCGCAATTACTGGACGAATGCAGAAAGAGAGGAAAATTATTTTGACTACGACTGGAAGATCGGTGTATCACTGCTCGATTTTGGCTATGCTGCCTACCGGCATGGGAAATACAGCACCCGTGTAAGCAACGTGAGGCCGGGTGTTACGGATGAATTACTGGATCAGAAGTTTGACAGTTCTATTACTTCATTTGGACAGTTCCGTGATAGCCTGATCACTTTATATCAAAATGCAGCACAGTATACCGGTGATTTCAAAGTTGTTCATCCAGCCCGGCTGGTAATAAATGTAGACAAGTTCATCAATGAAGCATTTTTCGTGAATGCAGATCTTTCCATTGGTGTTGCTTCTTTATTTCCTGTCAAAAGCCGCTATCTGAAAGATCTTAGTTTACTGACGGTGACACCACGTTGGGAGACGAGAAAGAAAGGGTTTTATTTGCCGGTGCAATACAGCAGTGCCAATCAGTTATGGGTTGGAGGTGCAGTGAGATTAGGTCCTGTTTTGTTTGGAGTGCATAACTGGGCTAATCTCTTTTCCAAAAAGAAAATGCAGCGGGGTGTGGGTTATCTGGCTTTTATATTGAAAGCTTCGGAGATAACGGGGAAGAAAGGAGACAGAAGACTAAACTGCTATTGGTAATTATTCTCACAAATATTTCTTCCAGTTAATTTCACCTGTTTATAATGTTTTTTTCGGTTAAAAACTGAGGTTTTTCCCAAGGTTAGGATTTCCGGTTGAAGGAGATTCGCCTTAAATGAATCTAGAACGATATAAATTAATTGTCTCCCAAGAACAGGGACAGTACGAGTTCCTTAGCGAGGGTCCCAAAGGTGTAATCAGGAAAGTAATTCATTATCTTCCAATAGGTAACAGCATTTACAACCTTGGCTTTGGTGATTGGGATGAAGTTAATCAGAAAATAAACGACAAATCCCGTAGCAACAATGGAGATCGTGAAAAGATTTTAGTGACGGTGGCTGACTCAGTCATGCATTTTATGCAATTGCATCCTCGTGCTATCGTATTCTCCCGGGGAGAAACGCCTTCGAAAACCAGGCTATATCAAATGGTAATTGCCCGGGAATGGAAGACAATTAGTAAATTATATAAGATCAAGGGGTTTTATTTGGGTAAGTGGGAGGATTTTATTCCAGCAAAAAACTATGACGCATTTACTCTTGAAATCCTCCAATAATAGTAAATCAAGTTTTGTATCTTTATTAAGTAAAAAATATCTATGTCAGTAGCAAGAAAAAAAAAGGGCGAGATCAAGGTCACTATTGTTAAAGATATGAGGGATTATAGTGAAGATCCGTTTTTTAAGAAGAAAGCAGAATCTGCGAAGGAGTTTTTAAAGAAACACCCTCTTCCGGAATCCTCAAAGAAAAAATAAGTTCGAAAAGCAAACGCCTTCCAGTCGGAAGGCGTTTGCTTTATCTAATCATTTCTTTATCATCTTCACCCTCTCCATCAACAACCCCGGCTCATTTGTCGTAATCAGGTCAAACTTATTCTTCAGCAACCAATCCATCGTAGTCGTATCATTCACTGTCCAGGCATTCAACACAAGCCCGTTCTTCTTAGCACTTTCAATCCATTCCGGATGCTTGGTAAACGCAGAATAATGGTAATCGATACCACCCATACCATCTGCTTTCACCTGGTCAGGTGTTTGATTAGCTTCAAGATATTGCGTATGCGCTTTAGGGTCCAATTGAAGTACTTTTTTCAGAATATCATAATCAAAACTGATATAGGCCGACATGGATTCAGCATGCAATTCCTGCACAAGCTTAACAACCCTTACTGCTGTTTCCTGTCCCCGCTCCTTACTGATGGCTGATGGTTTTATTTCCAGTATCAAACGGGTGGATGTATTGTTTTGCAAGCCTGCCAGCAGGTATTCCCGGAGCGTCGGCAGCTTTTCTCCATTGGACAGCCTGTTTTTTATTAGCGTGGCATAATCTGTTTGCTCAATAGGAAGTTTGAAAAAATGAGGATCATGATTGATCACCAGCGAATCATCGGCTGTGCGGTGTATATCAAACTCAGAACCGGTGTAGCGAAGAGCGATGGCTTCACGCAGCGAAGCAATGGAATTTTCGGGCAACTGTTTTGCTTTCCAGGCACCCCGGTGGGCCACTACAGGATTATCAGCAAAAACCGGTTGATGACTGCTTACTTTCCGGCTGGCAGAGCAGGCATTGAACAGCGATGCCATAGCCACTAAATAAAATCCTTTTTTCATGCCCGCAAGTTAATAAATAAAGAAAGTGGAAGCACCGGAACACCAAACATTAACTTTCAAAATATTTTGAAAATACAAAAATGAGTTGCTATCTTTATCCCATGAAACTGACAGAGGCAAGGCAACAATTTATCAGCAACTGGGGGGCATTCGGTACTCATTGGGGAATTAACCGCACCATGGCACAAATACATGCACTGCTGCTTGTAAGCCCGGATCCCCTCACCCAGGATGATATAATGGAAGAACTGAATATCAGCAGGGGCAATGTGAACATGAATATCCGCGAGCTGATCAACTGGGGCCTGGTAGAAAGGGTATTGCTGCCCGGTGAGCGGAAAGAATATTTCTCTGCAGAAAAAGATATATGGAAAGTGGTGAAGCAGATCGTGAAAGAAAGAAAGAAGCGCGAACTCGAACCCATGCTTGGCCTGCTCGATAAGCTGGAAGATGTGGAAGGTGATAAACGGGATAAGAACGTAAAAGCGTTCATCGACACAGTGAGCAATATCAAAAAATTAGGCAGACAGGCTGATAAAACGCTTGATGTGATGATCAAGGCAGAAGAGAACTGGTTTGTGAACAACCTGGTCAGGTTCTTTAAATAAACCAAGAGCGCAAGATCTCTTAAAACCGGTTAACCCGGTTTTATTTTGACCTATTATTTTCATTTATTTCTGAAAATTTAAAATAAACTGTATGAAACTGTATAAAGAACTGGATTTCTGGATACAGGTAGTACTGATCCTTAGCTGCACCTTCTATCCATTACTGATCGATAGTTATTTTCTGCTTTACTCCTATTTAATTGTAGGTGGCTGGCAATTGCTCAGCGCGGGTATACATTGGGTTTTGCCAAAATCATATTTCCCTGTTCCGGGAAGGCTCTATTACTTGCGCACTCTTTTGGGGTTGCTCGCTGCTGGTATTTTATCCCTGTTTACCCAATTGATATTGATCTATGCCTTTTTGTTATTGATCATCTCACCATTGCTTGCCATTTGGTATACTTATATCTGCTATGCTGAAAACAGGGTGATGGAACATAAATCCCTTATACACTTAAAATGATTGTTTATGAAAAATAAAAAGATCATCATCGCCGGAGGCTCCGGTTTTATCGGTGAAGAAATGATCCGCTATTTTGGAAAAGACAACGATATCTGCATCCTTACCCGGCAGGTCGATAACGGCATCAATAACCGCAATCATTATCAATCCCTCCGCCCGGAAGAACTGAACAGGGTAAGCTGGGTACAATGGGATGGCATTACCACCAGCGAATGGGTAAAAGAACTGGATGGTGCCGACCTGCTGATCAACCTGAGTGGTAAATCTGTCAACTGCCGTTACACCGAAAAAAATAAACAGGAGATCCTTTCAAGCCGTATCAACCCTGTAAATACACTTGGCAAAGCGATCGCCCTTTGCAAACGCCCTCCTGCCTGCTGGATCAATGCATCTTCTGCAACCATTTACCGCCATGCCACTGATCATGCCCAGGACGAATACAACGGCGAATTTCATGACGGGTTTTCTGTTGATGTTTGCCGGCAATGGGAAAAGGCCCTTTATGATCAACCGACTCCCCATACCCGGAAGATCGCACTCCGTATGGCAATTACATTAGGCAGCGGCGGTGTACTGATCCCTTATTTCAACCTGCTGAAGTTTGGCCTCGGCGGCCACCAGGGAAGCGGTAAGCAAATGTATAGCTGGGTACATGTAGAAGACACCTGCCGGATGATTGAATGGCTATATGTACATCCGGAACTGGAAGGCACTTTTAATTGTTCCTCTCCTTTTCCCGTTACGAATAAAATATTTATGCAAACATTGCGGAAACTGACCGGCTACCGTTTTGGTTTGCCCGCCTATGAATGGATGCTGAAAGCAGGTGCTGTTCTTATCGGCACAGAAACCGAACTTGTATTGAAGAGCCGTTGGGTTGTACCGACCCGGATAAAAGAAACCGGTTTCAACTTTCGCCATCCTTTCCTGGAAGAAGCACTGGAAGACCTGGTCCGGAACATACCCCGCAAACAATATCACCTGTTTTGATGTTGTATATGATATAAATTTGTATGATGAGCGATAAAAAGAAAACACTGGTACTTGGGGCTTCAGACAATCCTTCCCGCTACAGCTACCTGGCTATCCGTAAACTCCGCAGTAAGGAACATCCTGTTGTAGCCGTTGGCAAATCCGATACGCAGGTGGATGATGTCAGTATCACTAAAGAAAAAACACCCTTTAAAGATATTGACACAGTAACGCTTTATCTGAACCCTGCACATCAGCGTGAATATTATGATTATATTTTTTCACTGAACCCAAAGCGTATCATCTTTAATCCCGGTGCAGAAAATGCAGAGTTGGCAGAGCTCGCCAAAGAAAAAAATATAGAACCGATGGAAGCATGCACATTGGTATTGTTAAGCACAGGACAATATTAATTAAACAGTTCCGGTTATTTCCTATCCCACCCGATAGAAGAATTACGATCATCTACCCGTACTACCACTCTATTTATCCATTTATGCGCCCTGCAGCGTTGGCTGAATAAAAAACTTTACTCAATCTTGCATTACCGTCCCCCCTGAAAACCAGGTGCAGTCAAATCCAACTGCCCTGTATCACCTTGTCATAAATATATATCCCATGAACAACCGTCAAATGCCAGGCATTCGCCTGTTATATATTTTATGCCTGTTTTGCAGTTTTTCTCTGCAAGCGCAGCAAGCACAGGAAAAAGCCCCACTCAGGGAGCCTAATTACAATAAGCCCAAACTTTTTAACAGCCTGCCAGCTTCTATGCAGGTGGACAAGCAGGACTTACTGAACATCTTTTCTGCTACCAGCACACAAAAAAACCAGGAAGTAAAACTGACTCTTGCCACTGGTAAAGCCCTTCCTTTTACCGGCAAAATGGAGGACGTCTATAGCGAAAACAATGGACAGGTGCGTACAGTAAACGTCCAATCCACCAATTTCAAAGGAGCCATGCTTATCCTTTCTTCAGTTACCGATACTGATGGTACAGTCAGCTTTGTTGGCCGCATCTTCAGTTATCAGCATGGCGATGCTTTTGAATTGCAGGAAAAAAACAACCAGTATTTCTGGGTCAAGAAAAATCTTCATGAAATGATCACCGAATAGTATCCGCCCGTTTTTATCCGTCCCTGAAAAACCCATGCTGCTATGAAACCACTTTACCGCTACCTGTTCGCACTGATTCTGCTGGCCTTCCAGGTAAAAGCTGGTGCACAGGCCATACCTGCGCTGAGCAGTTACCCTGCTGCTTCAGCCGTCATCTTCCTTGATTTTGACGGGCACACCGATTTTTCAACAAACTGGCTCCCTAAAGCTTTTGGTCCTCTTGTTTGCGGCCCTTCAGGAATGAATAATACACAAATCGTTGAAATATTTAACCGCATTGCTGAAGATTACCGTCCATTCAATATTAATATCACTACTGATTCTACCAAATTCCTGGCAGCTCCTATTAAAAAACGCATGCGTGTTGTATTCACTGTCACTTCAAGCTGGTATGGTAACGGTGCTGGTGGTGTATCATTGGTCAATTCATTCACCATGGGTACTAATGTCCCTTGCTTTGTATTCACTGCTTTATTAAACTATATGCCCAAACGCGTAGCCGAAGCTGGTTCGCATGAAGCAGGCCATACACTTGGATTGCAGCACCAGACAAAATATGATGAGAGCTGTACGAAAGTCTCTGATTATGATCCAGGCAAAGGCACCGGTGAAATTGGCTGGGCTCCGATCATGGGGGTTGGTTATTATCAGAACTTCACGCTTTGGCATAATGGTACTACTATCTATGGTTGCAATTCGTTTCAAAATGATCTGGATGTGATCACTTCAACGGCCAATGGTTTTGGCTACAGGCCGGACGATCATGGTAAAACTTTTGCCACTGCCACTGTGCCTGCATTTACTGCCAATCAGTTTGATGTTACCGGTGTAATAGATCGCAATACCGATCAGGACGTTTTCCGTTTTACCATGCCTGCCAATGGCCGTTTTCAGATCGATGCCGTGCCTTATAATGTAGGTACCGGCAATGCAGGTTCAGACCTGGACATGCAGGTAAGCCTTTATAGCGAACAGGAAGCTCTTTTAAGTGTTTACAATCCCGGCAATTTGCTAAGCTCTGTTGCTGATACATTGCTGACTGCCGGCACTTATTATCTTAAAGTGGAAGGAAAAGGCAACCAGTATGCACCGGCTTATGCCAGTCTTGGTTCTTATTCCATGCATGCCACTATTCAAACAACCGGGGCAGGCGTTCTTCCTTTACGCAAACTTGATTTGCGTGGCACTGCTAATGGCGGCAAACACCAGCTGAACTGGCAGGTTGATGTAGATGAAACCATCGTGCAGCAAACAGTGGAGATATCAGTGGATGGTCAAAGCTTCCATACACTGGCTGATCCCGGTACAGAAGTGCGTTCTTATGTTTATCAACCGGTAGGTTCACCCACAGCCAGGTACCGTGTGAATATAAGCCTGGAAGACGGTCATCGTTATTACTCCAATGTAATCACCCTGCAAAGCGATGAAAAGCTGAACTGGCCAAAACTTACAGGCAATCCTGTTCAAAGCAATACGATCCATATCAGCAGCCCTGGTAATTATGGTTATATCCTGCTTGATGCAAATGGAAGCCATATCAGTAGTGGCAAGCTGAGCAGTGGACTGAATACAGTAAATGCTCCTAATCTTTCACCAGGCATGTATCTTATCCGTTATACCGGCCAGGATGGTCAGTACACGGAAAAACTCATTCGTCAATAAGCTATTCTACGTGTTCATAACAGAACATTAATCCGTACCCTGCTTGATTATCGGAGGTTTTTCTATAACTTAGGAAAACCTTTTTTTATATGCGTTGGAGAAAATTTAATGGCGACCCGATTGATCTCCCGATTATCCATGCTGTTGAAAATGCCATCAAACGCGAGACTGCAGCCGGCTTCAGGCTGAAAGTCTGTATTGGCACCGACTCTCAGGTAAAAGGGAAAGAAACAGAATTTGCGACGGTAATTGTATTCCTCCGTGAAGGGCATGGAGGCTTTATGTTCATTCACAATGAAAAGACCCGTCAGCAATTCACCATCAAAGAGCGTATGCTGATGGAAGTAGCCAAGAGCATCGAAATTGCATATGAATTGTGCAACCTGTTCACTGTTTACAATGTGGACATGGAAGTGCATGCGGACATCAACACCAATCCGCATTTCAAAAGCAATGATGCGCTCAAAGAAGCCATGGGCTATATCCTTGGAATGGGCTTTGCATTCAAAGCCAAACCAGAAGCATTCGCCAGCAGCAGTTGTGCTAATAAAGTAGTGAACTGAACACTGCTTATGGCTGATCCGCCCGTTGATACAGGGAGTTTCTCTGTACAGGGCATTGTCTCCTCCAGATTTTCAGATTTCTCCCGGAATTTATTCTGTTTCCCACTAAGACAACAAAGAACACAAAGAGATTTTGTGAACATATCTTATCATCTTATTGAAAGATGAGCGTAAGAAATGCATTCTGAAGAATTTCTTTGTGTTCTTTGTTGTCTTGGTGGGAAGATATACCTAACGGACAATAATAGCTGCGGGAATTGGTTGATCAACTGCTTGTGTAGAGTCAGTTTGTAATGCACCAGAAACAAGTTGATTACGCTGTTCTACCCCATTCTGCCTTGTATACTGCTGGGCAAGCACGAAAATGAAGAATGTGAACACAAAAAGCACAGCAGCAATGTTTCGGTAGGATAGCAATTTTCGCATGATTCAAGGTCAGATTACCTGCAAAGTAAAGGAATTAATATTGAATAACTAAATGCGTATACCTCTGTTTATAAATGCCTTATTCAGGTCATCTATATAGTCAAGCACCAGCTCCCGCCCTTCTCCGGTTTCAGAAGAAGTAACAAAAAATGGTGGAACTTCTTCCCAGGTCTCTTTCAACTGGTTCACGAATGCTGTTACATTCCTCCGTGTGGCCCCAGGCTTGTTCTTATCCGCTTTAGTAAAAATGACGGCAAAAGGAACTTCCCAGTTGCCCAGTTGGTTAATAAAAGCAAGATCTATTTTTTGAGGCTCATGCCGGCTGTCTACCAGCACAAACAAACAGGTAAGATTTTCTCTTTTCCGGATATAATTTTCGATCATCTGTTCCCAGCGCCGGCGGCTGCTTTGGGATACTTTGGCATAGCCATAACCTGGAAGGTCAACCAGGTACCATTTCTGCCTGGCACCCGATATCACCTCGAAATGATTGATTAACTGGGTTTTCCCCGGCGCAGAAGAGGTCTTGGCCAGGGCTTTTTTGTTGCAAAGCATATTGATCAGTGAGGATTTGCCCACATTGCTCCGGCCAATAAAAGCGTATTCTGGCTTATCGGCCGGGGGGCATTGCTCATAGTTGGCATTGCTGATCAGGTATTTGGCGTCTATTATTTCCATCCTGTAAACCTGCAAATTTACGGGATGAAGGCTATTGATCCAGCTGGTTGCAAATACAAAAGCCGCCCTTTCCGGGGCGGCTTAAAGAATTCTAATTGATTTTTATTCTGCTAAATTGGGCTTTACCCTCCAGATATCATAGTTATCATATCTTTTATCCGGCGCATTGCCCGCATTGGAACTGAAATAAATATATCCGTCAGGCCCGAATGTGGGGCACCAGTTCCAGGTGCTGCCGGTGGTAAGTTGCTTCACATTCCCTCCTTCTGCATTCATCACAAAAATGTGGCTTTCCGTACCATTCGTTTTATATCGCTGGAAAACGATCCATTTGCCATCAGGCGATATGGCGCCTGAATCGCCGTTAAAATCACCACTTGTCAACTGCGTTTGCTGGCTGTTGGAAAGATCATACTGGAAAAGCTGATGGGTATCACCGACTTTTTTAGTAAACACAAACAGGTTTTTCTTAGGGTGGGGAGAAGGAGAAAAGCCTTCGGTCAGTATCGTAAAATTCAGGCCATTGTTCTCAACCGTGGCCACATGATTGGTGCCGCCGATATTGGTAAAGAACAATACTTTGTTCTGTGCTGCAAAGAAAAAGGGTTCGCTATCATTGGTGCCGTTCGCATTTGCAGATACATAATTGATGCCCATCTGCTCTATCCTGGACTTGGCGATAACAGGCTTACCTGGTTTTGTGTAAGCGAAAAGAAAACCTTTACCATCCGGAAACCAGGAAGGAGTGGTACAACCTTCAGACAACAGTGGCGACACGCCGGCTGTGCCCAATGTTTTCATTGCAATGCTATGCCTCGCATTGATATCGGTTTTGGACGGGTCATAGATGGTATACAGCATTTTCTTACCATCCGGGCTGATCTGTGGTTGTTGTTCTCTCAACTTATCATCAGTGATCCTCGTAAGCTCCTTTGCATCGGCTGTTACGCCGGGCGTAAGGTCGATCTTGGTTAACGGAACAGGAGCAACTACTCTTTTAGTGTTCGTACTGGCCCAAAGCAGAAACGCAAAAGCCAGGATACCCAGGCTGCTTAGCAGCCATTTAATTGTTCTCATACTCTAGTGGTTTATTGGTTTTATAATGAATAATGAATGCAAACAGGTAGGCCAGCACATCGAGCATATCTCCTGTGCCCTGCAACACATGCCAGTATTGCAGCAGTTCCGTGAATGGAACCAGTGTATAGATCAGCCACTTTAATAAAGCCGGTACCCGTTTCCAGCCTCCCCAAACAAGTTGCTGAAATGAAAGAAGCGAATAGCACCACAAAAAATCCGGTAGAACACCGGTCAGGATCGAAGGAAGTTCAAGATTAGTTGTTGTTGACCAGCTTACCCACTCTTCAAAAAGGGAATCCTCTTTGCGAATGAACAGGTAAAACGCAAGGCCGGTAAATATTGGCAGGAGAATATGCAGTGATATGTAGCGGCAACGGTATAGTTGCCGGTCTTTCATTGACCTGGATATTGGCATAATAAAGGACTGGTTCGGGCGGCAAGATATTCAGCAACAAATTCATATTATATACCCCTTTTTCGGTACAAATGATTGTGGTGACCGGTGCCTGTTGACCAATGGCCGTTAATACAAAAGCCGGAACCAGTAGTTCTTTTCCATTGTCACCCCGGCCCTGGTTTAGAGGAATAACTGGTATAGTACACTAAGAGCCGGGGTCTCTCCCATCTGCAATATTTTCTAAACAATAGGGCTTACTGATTTGAAGTAGTTGTAGCGCTGGGAGACCCCGGCTCTTATATTCTTTAAACCAGCACGTTTACTGAATCAGGGCCGGGGTGACAATGGAAAAGAACTACTGGTTCCGGCTTTTGTATTACCTGAGTATAACGGCCATCGAACAATCAATAACTCCCCAAGCCTCCTTAACTTTGCGCACCATGGCAAAACCCTTACCCCACGATCATGTTATTCCTTTCAAGGATTCTGAAAAAGGAAAAAAAGAGCAGGTAGCCGAAATGTTTGACCGCATTGCCTGCCGGTACGATTTTATGAACCGTTTTCTTTCTGCCCGCACCGATGTGCGCTGGCGGAAAAAAGCCATTTCTTTTCTGAAAAAAGATCAGCCCAAAACCATCCTGGACATAGCTACCGGCACCGGGGATATGGCTATAATGGCCTGTAAAATGCTTGACCCTGACCGGATAACAGGTATAGATATTTCTACTCAAATGCTGGAAGTAGGAAGAAAGAAAATTGAGAAAGAAGGACTTGTGGATAAAATCCAGTTACAGCACGGAGATTCCGAAACAATAAACTTTGCGGAAAATACGTTTGATGCCGGGATGGTGGCTTTCGGTGTAAGGAATTTTGAAAATCTGGAAAAAGGACTTTCTGAGATATTGAGGGTATTGAAACCCGGTGGTCAATTGGTAATACTGGAATTTACCAAACCGCCGCAGCCCGTACGCGGTTTATATAATCTGTATATGGGAATTGTGGCTCCGCAACTGGCCCGGTGGTTCAAACAGAACAAAGAAGCCTATCAATATCTGAATGAGTCTGCCAATGCATTTCCTGCCCGGGCGCACCTGAGGGATATCCTGACCAAAGTTGGTTTTTCCGATACCCGTTATAAATCGCTAAGCTTAGGAATATGTTGTATTTACACCGGCAGAAAGCCTGTACGCTAAAGATTGGATTGTGTTTGTTGATTGGCCTGGTTAGCTTGGCGCAAACTTCGGTGGCGCAGGAGCGCGAGCTCAATCTATACGACCACGATTTCAAGCCCTATTATTTCGGCCTTACACTTGGCGTTAACTCAAGCCGGTTCCATCCGCAAATGCACCCTTACTTTCTCCAGAGCGATACAGTGCTTACTGCAGAACCGATGAACTCTACAGGGTTGAACCTTGGCCTGTTGGCGACCGCCCGCCTGTCTGACCGCTTCCAGTTGCGCTTCAACCCGCAATTGATCTTTACAGAAAGAAAGATCGCTTACCGTTTAAAATATCCTGACGACAATAAAACAGAGGTTGTACAAAGTATGAACCCCATTATTGTTTCTTTTCCCATCCAGGTAAAACTGCAGTCAGACCGGATCGGCAATTTCAGAGTGTACATGCTGGCGGGTTTCAAAGCCGATCTTACGCTTTCCGGGAATAAAAAAACAGATGGTACCATTCAGATCAAAGGATCAGATTTTGGTCCTGAACTGGGCATTGGCTTCAACTTCTTTCTTAAAAGCTTTATCTTCTCACCAGAGCTGAAGATCAGTAATGGCATTCCCAATATTCATAGCCGCGATGCAAGTGTTAAATACTCAAGCGTGTTTGATAAGATACAATCGAGGATGATAATGCTGAGTTTCCATTTTGAGGGGTAAGTTAAAAATCAAATTCCCTTCTGTGCATATTCCATCTTATCCCTAAAGAAACAACTGTTGTGTTGCCTGAAGTAACAGGCGGTGTTTTTGTTTCCTGCTTGCGATACACACCAAACAATTCAATCAGCAGGTTTTCCCTCCACTCATAAGACACCAACAGGGATGTATAAAGCACATTCGTTTTCCAACCGGATCCAATATTGTATCCGCGATCCATGGTGCGGTAAGGAGGAACATTGGGCAAGAAGATATTACTGCCAAAACTGGCACTGCTTGAATCCCTTCCTTGCTGATAGTAGATCGCCTTGGCCTGTATCATCCATTTAGGAGCAGGCTGATACCTGGCAATACCAATGTATTCCTGGAAATTGGCCATCAGCGGATGGGCCAAAGGCTGATTATAGTGTGTGTAATTTGCTACAGAATCACGATGGGAATAAGTGAACGGGCGCACGCGGTTGGTCTCCACCTGCAGGTCAAGGTTTTTGATCCCGAATGCATCAATGTATTTTCCGCCGAGCTGGTATCCCCATTTATTACCCCACCATCCGTCATTGGCTTTTACTTCAGATAAATTGAATTCATCGAGCAGGAATTGCCCATACACCTGGAAGCGTTTGGCAACATTGGCTTTGAAATCGAGCCCTGCTACAGAGTTGTCATTACTTCCGTTTTGCTGCTCAATGGAGCGGTAAAAGATCACGGGATTCAGGTAGCTAAAATCAAACCGGTTCACCCTTCCGAATACCACCCCTTCAAACAGGCCGACGTTTAACCATTTTGTTATGTTGATATCCAAATGATGCATGGCCGCATATTTCTTTCCCAGTAATTTATCTGTTACACCCTGGTTATCGGCATTAGCCAGCTCCATAAAAAGGTTCTGGTAATTGAATTTCCATATCCTTGTGTTGAGCTTGAGAAAAAGACTGCTGTTGCCAAAATCGCTCAGGAATAAACTGCGGTACCCGTTGCCGATAAAATTCTTATCGTAACCGAAAGCCACATCAATGTATTTGGTAACATTGAACGTGATATAACCACGGGCATCAAAATAATCTACTCCTCCGGCCGCTTTAAAAGGTTTATAATAACCCTGGCCCGGCACCGCCAGCCTGTCACTGATCCATTGTTGCACATATAAGGGATCCCGTTCCTGGTTATCGGTAAGATAAGCAGAGAACCCGATCTTGTTGGCGATCCTTCCCCGCAGGCTTATACCCCGTGTGTTCAGGAAAAGCGTTTGATCATTATCCTTTTCTTTGGAAACCACGTATTGCACCACCGGATTGACCACCAGGTCAAAATCCTTTACATGTGCTTCATAGAAATTAGCAGGTGTGGTATACAGTCTTTTCCAGATTGGCTTTTTGCTTGTGTACTGTTGTCTTTCTTCTTCAGTCAGCCATTCCGTATTGTTGTAGTAGATACTTCGCAGATTATGCAGGTCAACGCGCGACAGCTTCCCTTCTCCATTGTTTTGCAGGTAATTCTTCACTCCATTGATCACATACTTGCTCCGGTTAAAGGGCCTGATCTTTGAAAAATTGAGTACTGAGTCTGTTTGGGCTTTTATTTCCAGCCTTTCCAGCAGTACAGATTGTTTATCCCCTTGTGGCAGGTAGGTAGATTGAGCAGAAGCAATGAACGGAAAAAGAAAAACAAGCAGTCTTACAAGGGTTTTTATAAATTGCATTGCCAGTTATTTTGGATAATATTCAACAAAGTATGCAAATATATCTGATAAAAAATATCCGTATCGTCAACGAAGGTCTGATCCAAACCGCCGATATACTGATCAAAAACGGGCGGATCGAAAAAATAGCTCCCCTTATATCTTCCACCGATGCGGCAACTATTGAAATAAACGGGGAAGGTAAATTTTTGTTGCCCGGCGCTATTGATGACCAGGTACATTTCCGGGAACCGGGTCTTACCCATAAAGCCACTATTTACACAGAAGCCAAAGCTGCAGTAGCCGGCGGCGTTACGAGCTTTATGGAAATGCCCAATACCGTGCCACCTTCTTTCACAGAAGAGCTGCTGGAACAGAAATATAGTATTGCGGCCCGCAGTTCACTGGCCAACTACTCCTTTTATATCGGCACTTCCAATGAAAATGCAGCCGAAGCATTGAAGGTAAATGCCCGTAAGAATGATATCTGCGGGATCAAGATCTTCATGGGCTCTTCTACCGGCAATCTGCTGGTCGATAATCCGCTTACGCTTGAAAAAGTGTTCAGCGAAAGCGAACTGCTGATCGCTACGCATTGTGAAGATGAAAAGATCATCAAGGCTAACCTTGCGGCATTGAAAGCAACAGGGCGGGAGCTCACTGCTGCCGACCACCCGGTGATCCGCAATGAAGAAGCCTGTTTCGAATCTTCTTTTTATGCCGTTCAGCTGGCCAAAAAATATGGTACCCGGCTTCACATCCTTCATATCAGCACGGAAAAAGAGTTACAGCTTTTCAGCAACATGTTACCGCTGAAAGAAAAAAGGATCACTACAGAGGTATGCGTTCATCACCTGCACTTCACCAGTGATGATTATGCAAGGCTGGGCAATAAGATCAAATGCAACCCGGCCATTAAAGCGCCGCATAATAAATCTGCTTTATGGGAAGCTTTGCTCGACGACCGGCTCGATGTGATCGCCACAGACCATGCACCACATACGATAGAAGAAAAAAATGGGCCCTATGAAAAAGCACATGCCGGGCTTCCCCTGGTGCAGCACCCCTTATTGATGATGCTGTATTATTTTCAGCAGGGAAAGATATCGCTGGAAAAGATCGTGCAGAAGATGAGCCATGCGGTAGCCGATTGTTTCCAGATAAAAGACAGGGGATATATCCGGGAAGGCTATCATGCAGACCTGGTGATCGTTGACCTTGACAGCAGCACCACAGTGGGCAAGGAGAATATACTGTATAAATGTGGCTGGAGCCCGCTGGAAGGCACCCGTTTTCCTGCAGCCATCACCCATACATTTGTGAATGGGCATTTGGTGTATAAAGCAACAGATAAAAATGTATGGAATCCGGAGTGGAATGAATCTAAGCAGGGCGAACGGTTAAGGTTTGAAAGGTAAAACAACACCCCACATGCAGATAGATAGTATTTCTTTCAACGACATTTCGATTTTCCATACCGAGGAAGAATTCTCTATTTTTCATAAGCTCAATTTTACCCGCACCACTGGCGGAAAAGAATGGCTGCGCCGTTTTTTTACCGAACCACATAATGATATTAAGAAGATCATCGGCACACAAAATGTGATCCGCACCCTGATGGAGCATGTGAAGGACTGGCCCGCCGATATCACCAATGGCACCATGCTGGTGATGGACAAATTCATGGATTATGCACTTGATCCCATCAGCGAGAATACCAGCAGCATCAATAATTTCTTCTATCGCTGGCTGCATAGCGAAGATTATTCCATGCTGAAATATTCCATGACGCATTTTGCAGATTTTTACCGGGGGTTAAAAAAGATCGCCATGCTGCTGGAAGGGCTCGACTTTCCACCACATATCAGGATCTACATCGAACGTATTACACAGGTGCTGAAAGAGCCCGCATTACAGCAACTTTCAACCACCACTCCCGGCACTCCTTTTACCAGGCGGCAGAATCTTTATTTCGGTTATCATCTCCGCAATCCCCTCCGCCTGAAAACCCTGGAGCTCATGGATATCTACAGCCGGCTGGATGCCTGGTACTCGATGGCAGTGGCGGTGAAAACATATAAGTTATCATTCCCTGAATTCATAGAGCAGGAATCCCCGCTGGTAGAAGCAAAAGGGCTTTATCATATCCTCATCCCCAACCCTGTGCCCTATGACCTGCAGATGAACCCGGAACATAATTTCCTTTTCCTTACCGGTGCGAACATGGCAGGTAAGAGCACACTGATCAAATCAGTCGGGTCTTCGGTATTCCTCGCACATATAGGTATGGGTGTGCCCGCGACCAACATGCGGCTTACCTTGTTTGACGGCTTGCTCAGCAATATCAATGTGGTGGACAACATCGCCAAAGGCGAAAGCTTTTTCTTTAATGAAGTGCAGCGGATAAAGAACACGATCAGCAAGATCAATAACGGGAAAAAATGGCTGGTGCTGATCGATGAACTGTTTAAAGGCACCAACGTGCAGGATGCGATGAAGTGTTCGCTCACCGTGATCAAAGGGCTGATAAAAATCAAGAATTCCCTTTTTATCCTTTCCACCCATCTTTATGAAATAGGCGATGAGTTGCAGGGTTTCCCCAACATCTCTTTCCGTTATTTTGAAACAAATGTGCAGGATGATCAGTTGCAGTTTTCCTACCAGTTGAAGGAAGGCATCAGCAACGACCGGCTGGGCTATGTGATCCTCAAAAGGGAAAAAGTGGTGGAGATGCTGGAAAATTTATAATGCCTATCTTCATGC
Source organism: Sphingobacteriales bacterium 44-61 (assembly GCA_001898405.1). Lineage (GTDB taxonomy): Bacteria > Bacteroidota > Bacteroidia > Chitinophagales > Chitinophagaceae > Terrimonas_A. The sequence continues at coordinate 126,669 of MKTW01000007.1, read as the reverse complement.
AAAACCGTTCAGATGAGATCATTTGCCGGCACCCTGTTGGTGGCCATTTGTTGCTTTTCGCATTATTGCTTTTCCCAATCGCCTTCTCTATCATCTTTATATGACGTGCAGCATTACCGGTTCAATATTGAACTGTCGGATATGTCTGATACCATTAAAGGAAAAGCCGTTATCACCCTGAAATTGCTGCAACCTGCATCAAATGTCCTGTTCGATTTCAGCACTACCGGTACCGGCAAAGGCATGCATGTACAATCATGCGAAATGGATGGCCAGGTGGTCAGCGCCACTGTGAAAGAGGGAAATGAGAAACTGGACCTTGCATGGAAAGATGCTTCACCCGCCGGAAGCACGCATACATTCACGATAAACTACCAGGGCATACCTGAAGATGGTTTGATCATTTCCCGGAACATGTATGGCCATCGCAGTTTTTTCGCCGACAACTGGCCTAACCGCGGACATAAATGGATACCCTGCATTGATGACCCGGCAGATAAAGCTTCCGTTGAGTTTATTGTTACGGCACCGGAGCATTACCGCGTTGTATCAAACGGCATACTGGTCAATGAAACGGGCCTGGAAGGGAATAGAAAAACAACTCATTGGAAAGAAGAGGTGCCGATAGCTACAAAAGTAATGGTGATCGGAGTGGCCGATTTTGCCGTTGAGCTCGCAGGCATGGTGAAGGATAGCATACCGGTGTATAGTTGGGTATATCCCGAAAACAAGGAGAAGGGATTTTATGATTATGGCCAGGCGAAAGATGTACTTCCGTTTTTTATTGATTACGTAGGGCCTTATGGTTATAAAAAACTGGCAAATGTTCAATCCAAAACCATTTTCGGCGGATTGGAGAATGCCAATACCATTTTTTATTCGGAGACTTCGGTAACAGGCACGAGAAGATCGGAAAGCCTGCTGGCTCATGAGATCGCGCATCAGTGGTTTGGTAATATGGCTACAGAAAAAAGCTTTGCGCATTTATGGCTTAGTGAAGGGTTTGCCACTTACATGACGATCCTGTATATGGAAAATAAATACGGGATAGATACAGCGACGCATATGTTGAAGGAAGACCGGCAGCAGGTGATGAAATCACCGGTCACTTATAAGCGTTCGGTAGTGGATGAAACGGATAATTACATGTCGTTGCTGAATTCGAACAGTTATCAAAAGGGCGGTTGGATCTTACATATGCTGCGCAGGGAATTAGGGGATGCTGTTTTTCATAAAGCTGTTCGTGCTTATTATAGCCAGTACGCCAACAGTAATGCCGATACAAGGGACCTGCAGAAAGTTTTTGAGAAAGTATCAGGCAAGAACCTGGCCGTGTTTTTTGATCAGTGGTTGTATTCGCCGGGAGCTCCTAAAATAGAAGTCAGGTGGTTTAAAGCCATGAAGACCGGGAAAACAGTGGTAGCAATCAGGCAGACACAGGAAAAGGGGTTTGTGTTTCCGTTGACATTGAAGTTTATGGAGCGGTCAGGGAAATCAGTTATTAAAAAAGTGGATATTATCAATCGTTATACAGAGTTTGAATTTGATCTTGGTTCTAATATAGATGGGCTCGAGCTCGATCCGGAAATGTCATTATTGTTTAGTGCTGATGTGGCACGTCAATTGACTAAATGATCATTTCATGAGGCAATTACATCTTCTTATCAATAGACGATGTATAGTCATTGATCAAATAGAACTATGGAAGTTATCTTTTGAGTTAATTTGTTTTCTCAATCAAAAGAGGTTCCATATAGATACCTTAGATAAGACGTGTCTTTAGGGGGAAAATAAAACGGTTTTTCCAAATAATAATTAGTAGTTTGAATGGAGTACTCTATAATCGCCTTATAAAAAGCTAGCCAATAGTGTGAAACTTCTTGTTGCATTATAAGGGCATCTCTTGGAGAATATCCGCTAATTGGAGACTGAATCTCTGATAATCGATCCTCAAACAATGTCCAATGTTTGTAAAGAAATGGATTCAGAAATAAGTTACTATTATCTTTCTGCGATGCAAGCAATGTCAGCATATTAACTACAACGATATTCAATTGAGCGACAAGCTCTTTAGAATCCATACGCTTTGAAAGGCTATACAAAACTTGATTTCCATATAACTTTAACACATTTATTGTACTTTCCAATCGAATAGCAGCGTTAATTTTCTGAACACTATCTTCTTTTTTAATCTGCTTCAAAGTTTGTAGCGATACTAAGCTAATATCTTGCTGAATATCCAATTGTCTAGTTGACTTTCTATTTATATTTTTTGTTTCATCATTTAACCTATTCAGCTCCCCTAATGCAGAGTCAGCTCGGGTAAGAGCTGTATCAGTACTCGTAATGATAATTCTCGAATTCTGAAGAGTCGTATTAACTGAATCTAAAATCGTAGTAGCACTTTTCATTGTGCTATCAAATTTTCTTTGACTATTTGCAAGTTCCTCAGCGAATTTATCCTCCTCATCTTTTTTATCCTCGCTGGTCTGAATGACTGTCAGGATAGAAGAAACTGCCAAAAGAACTATCATCAACGCCTTTAATCTCCTAGAAGGTTTATCGCATAAGAATTGGATACCCGCAACTGCGCAGGCAATTATAAAAGCTAGCCAGTGATACCACTCTAATTGAGCAAATATTATCTCTAGAATCATTTGAATGCTTATTAAGATTTTAAGCCATTGCTAAAAATAAGTAAAAGCTATACCTCTTAATCATTTTACTATGGATTCATCGACAAATGGGTATAGAAACAATTCCTTCCTATTTTATTGTTGACTCGTATTCATTACAATAATCGAAAGAATTAACACAAGGTTTCTTCGTCAGGAACGAGCCGAACGGCTCCTCAATACCTTATTAGAATATATCTTATTATCGTTGCCGTTAAAACATCTTTTTTTATGCCCAATTCACAGCCCGAACAACGGGACAATACTTAATCACGATGTTTTAAACCCCTTATCACTCCAACCCTTTTCTCTACCTTTCCTCCATGTTAGTCAAAACTTATGGCAGCGCTGTGTATGGAGTAGAAGCCATTACTATTACCATTGAGGCCAACTGGATATCTTCTTCCGGAAAGGATTCTACTATTGTGGGGTTGCCTGACAGCGCCGTTAAGGAAAGCCTGCAAAGAATGGAAAGTGCTTTTAAGACTAACGGATATATGGTGCCACGTACTAAAGTAGTAATTAATATGGCGCCTGCGGATATCCGGAAAAGCGGGACCGCGTTTGACCTGCCAATAGCACTGGGTATATTAAGTGCTTCAGAGCAAATGCGCAATCCTGAAGCTTTGGCCTCCTACCTGATCATGGGAGAATTGAGTCTGGATGGGCAGGTAAGATCGATCAAGGGCGCATTGCCGATTGCCATACAGGCGCGCAAGGAGGGCTTCAAAGGATTGATCGTACCAAAAGTCAATGCACGGGAAGCCGGCATGGTCAATAATCTTGCTGTCTATGGCGTCAGCCATATCAATGAGGTGATCCGCTTTTTTGAGAATGATGAAAAGGGATTGGAACCTGTTTTCATAAATACGCGTGACGAATTTTTTCACTCACAATATGATTTTGAAATTGATTTTGTTGATGTAAAAGGCCAGGAGAATATCAAACGGGCGCTGGAGATTGCTGCAGCAGGAGGCCATAATGCGGTATTGATCGGTCCGCCCGGAGCCGGCAAAACAATGCTGGCAAAAAGATTACCCACTATATTACCGCCTTTGTCATTACAGGAAGCATTGGAAACAACCAAGATCCATTCTGTGGCAGGCAGGCTTCCTGAAAATTCCTCGCTGATCTCCAGGCGGCCATTCCGTTCACCCCATCATACTATCAGCGATGTAGCACTGGTGGGTGGCGGCGGTAATCCTCAACCAGGAGAAATTTCTCTTGCCCACAACGGTGTATTATTCCTGGATGAATTGCCGGAATTTAAACGTACTGTCCTGGAAGTAATGCGTCAACCGATGGAAGAAAGAAAAGTGAGTATTTCCCGCGCTAAGATAGCCCTCGACTTCCCAGCTTCTTTTATGCTGATCGCTTCCATGAACCCCTGCCCCTGCGGCTACTATAATCACCCTGAGAAAGAATGTACCTGTCCGCCGGGAACTGTTCAGAAATATTTGAATAAAGTCTCTGGACCGCTGCTCGACAGGATAGACCTGCATGTGGAAGTCACCCCGGTTGCTTTCAGTGAGCTCTCCTCAGCAAGACCACAGGAAAATTCCTCACAGATCCGCGAGCGTGTGATACTTGCAAGGGAAAGACAGGCTGAGCGGTATAAAAATCATACAGGTATTTATTCGAATGCACAAATCAGCAGCAAGATGCTGAAAGAAGTTTGTGCAATTAACCAGGTAGGGCATAATCTCCTGAAAGCAGCCATCACTAAGCTGAACTTATCTGCCCGTGCTTATGACAGGATATTGAAAGTGTCGAGAACAATTGCTGACTTGTCGGGAAGTGAAGAGATAAAACCGGAGTATTTAGCAGAAGCGATACAGTACCGGAGCCTGGACAGGGAAGGGTGGGCCGGGTAAAATATTAATTATCAAAATATTAAATCTGCAGCCCATCTGGCTTGCAGTAAGCATACGCCAGCGTTTTTCCCTGGATACCTGCGCCTGCATCGGACGTAAAATCTGAACTACGGCTCATTTTGACACCTCTCCAATTTGTTGTTTAAGTTTAAAACCCGGCAACTGTGTCCATTTTCTAAACCTTTAGCATTTAAACTTTTAAACCGGATCACTACCGGAACCTGCTAAGTTGTCATTTTTTCCGAACTTGTACGTTGTTTGCTTGTTCTTATTCTTTTACTGATTTCCCCACATTTATGAAGATACTTTTCCATTACCTGAAACCATACCGATGGCTGGCTATTCTTACGTTAGTACTGGCAGGCATTAACATAGGCTTTTCTCTAATTGACCCGATCATCTTCGGCCGCCTGATCAACCTGGCAGCCAATTACTGGAAAGACCATACCCCCTACCAGCCTTTCTGGTGGAATTTCGCGGGTCCGGTATTCGGCCTTCTCGGCCTTTCCATGGGCGTTGCCATGGTAAGCCGGATCGCGAAAGCGTTCCAGGATTATTTTCTCAATCTCATTACCCAGAAATTCGGCGCCAGTGTATTTACCGATGGCCTGCGCCATGCTATGCGCTTGCCTTATCATGAGTTTGAAGATCAGCGCAGCGGAGAAACCCTGGGCATCCTGCAAAAAGTAAGAACAGATACAGAAAAATTCATCACTGCCTTTATCAATATTCTCTTCCCGGTGATCGTAGGCATCGTCTTCGTGGCCATCTACGCTGTCACCATTCACTGGAGCTTACCGATCATTTATTTTGGCGGCATCGTTTTACTGATCCTGATCTCCAACCTGCTGAGCAAAAAAATTAAATCCGTTCAGAAAACCATCGTTTCGCAAACTACCGCACTGGCAGGAGCCACAACGGAATCACTCCGGAACATTGAACTGGTGAAAAGCCTGGGCCTCACTCACCAGGAAATAGAACGGTTGAACAAGAACACCTTCAAAATATTAGGACTCGAGCTCACCAAAGTAAAACGCATTCGCAGTATCAGCTTTATTCAAGGCACATTCGTTAATACCCTCCGCCAGGTCATCTTATTTATGTTGCTGTGGGTGGTGTATCACGGGCAACTGGATGCAGGTCAACTGGCCACCATGCAGATATTTTCCTTCTTCGTCTTCGGACCACTACAGGAAATAGGCAATATCATCATGTCTTACCGCGAAGCAGAAGCTTCCCTAAATAATTTTGAAACCCTGATGAAGAAAGAACCAGAGCCACAGGCTTTGCATCCCAGGCATCTGGGTGATATCGAGACGCTTGAATTCCGCCATGTTGGTTTCAAACACCAATCAGCACAGCAAAGTGCTATCAGCAATATCAGCTTTAAAGCAAAGCAGGGAGAGACCATTGCTTTTGTCGGCCCTTCCGGTGCAGGTAAATCCACCCTTATGAAATTGCTGGTCGGCCTTTATCGGCCGCAGCAGGGAAAGATCCTGTACAATAGCCTGAATGAGGAAGAGATCAATTTTGATGATCTGCGCCGACAGATCGGTTTCGTAACGCAAGACACGCAGCTCTTCTCCGGTACCATCCGTGAAAACCTTTTATTCGTAAATCCGGAAGCTACAGAGGAAGACGTCCAGGACGTATTGCAAAAAGCATCCTGCCAGAATCTTCTCGCCCGTGCAGAAAAAGGATTGGACACAACGATCGGTGAAGGTGGGTTGAAATTATCAGGCGGTGAAAAACAGCGGATCTCCATTGCGAGAGCATTGCTGCGCAGGCCCAAATTATTGTTGTTTGATGAAGCCACTTCTGCATTGGATTCCCTGACAGAAGAAGAGATCACGGATACCATCCGTTTCATTTCTGCTGAAGGCAACCAGATCACGATCCTGATTGCCCACCGCTTGTCTACCATCATGCATGCAGATCGCATTTATGTGCTGGAAAAAGGAGATGTGGTGGAAACAGGCAATCATAACAGCCTGCTTGAAGAGAAAGGATTGTATTACGCCATGTGGAGGCAACAGATCGGGGAGAGAAAGGCAAAACTCCAGCTGGGTTGATTTTTTCTCGCCAGGTTTTATATATCACCTATTGAGGGATTTATGTCCCACTAAGACGACAAAGACCACAAAGAGATAATAGAATTTCTGTTTTAATTTCTTTGTGGTCTTTGTTGTCTTAGTGGGATAACATACTTATTCGGTGAAAAAAGCAGAAAAAACTGAGGGGAATCACCTTTTCGTCAGCTTGAGAGTTGCTAGTTTGCTTCATGACCGAAAATGAATTAGCAACAATTGCAGTAGACCTCTGTTATAAAATACACTGTGCGCTTGGGCCGGGTCTGCTGGAAAGTGTATATGAAGCTGCATTTGCTTATGAACTTGACCAGCTTGATATTCCCTATAAAAGGCAGCATGGCCTTGAAGTATTTTATGAAGATGTTATCATTGATATAGGATTTAGAGTTGATATTCTTATGGATGATAAACTCATCATCGAATTCAAATCAGTCGAGCATCTGGAGAAAGTTCACCACAAAATCATACTTACCTATTTAAAGCTTTCCCATATAAGACTCGGCCTTCTTATAAACTTTAACGTTCCACTTATTAAAGACGGGATTTTCCGGAAAATAAACGGTTACCTCGAAGAATAAAACTTTGTAGATTTGACTCCTTCAGAAAAAAGCCACTCATGTTCAACCTCCTTTTTAGTAACATTAAGCTAAAAAATGCCCTGCGAAAAGGCGCTATCGTCATTGATCTCCGCTCACCCCGTGAATTTGATGAAGGTCATATACCTGACTCTATCAATATTCCGGCAGACAGGATCCCTATCAATGCTGCCAGGATCAAAGCGATGGACCGCCCGATTATACTCTGTGGCCATTCAGGTTCCATGGGTAATGCCCGTAATCACCTGCTCAACCATGGCATTAAAGAAGTATACAATGGCGGCAGTTGGACGAAGATGCTGAACCTGACCCGTTCTATTTAAAATCTTATTTACCTCATTATGTAATAAATGATAAAGCCGGATCAGGGTTGATCCGGCTTTATCATTATACTGCCACTTGTTCATTCTTCTTGTATAGATCACCACTTAAACTCCAACGGCACGCTCAATTTCACACCAAAATTCCTTCCCACATTATATACACCCTGACGCCCTGTAGCATTATTCACTGCTGTATATTTCAACCGGCTCAGGTGATTTTGGTAAGCTATATCACCAAGGTTCATTCCACTCAGGTTGATGCTGAACAAGGTTTTTCCCCTGCTCACGATATCCGTGCCCACAGATACGCCCACCAGCCAGTAGCTGCCGGTAGCAGTTTCTGTATTAAAACCAGTAAAGGCTTTATCCTGCTTGAAGGTGTAATCACTTTCAAGGCTTATATACAGGTTGCGGAATGATTTTCCTTTCGGCAGAAAATTGCCTTTCAATTGCGACAGCAAACGGGCTGCCGGCATATTCGGTACATTCTTCGATCCATCCACCGCATCAGTGAATTGAGCACGGGTATAGGAAAACGTATTTTCAAAATGAAGCCAATCCAGCGGGTGAGGATGAATATCCATATTGAACTCCACTCCGTACAGGTTGGCGCTTTGCTGATCAAACCTGAACACGTTCAGCTCATTTCCATTATCAGGGTCTACAATAATGGAATCAGCGCCTGCACCATTCAACACTTTTTCGTAGTAAATAAAGTTGCTGACGCGGTTGTAAAACAAACCGGCTCCGAGTGTAATATGCTCCGTATTTAATTCCACTCCACCATCTACCTGCAAGCTGGTCTCTGATTTCAGGTTAAGATTACCTACTTCATAACGGTTAGTTCCCTCATGTGCTCCATTGCTCGACAACTCTGCCAGTGTGGGCGACCTGAAACCTCTTGCTATATTCAATTTCAGGCTCAGTTGTTTGGTTGCTTCATAACTAAGCCCGGCGCTTCCGGATACATTGGAAAAGTTTTTAGAGAACTGATCGAACTTTATATCCGCTCCTTCCATCATTTCTTTTCCGTTCACATGGCGGTTATCAAAACGAAGTCCGCCGCTCAGTGATAATTTATCTTTATGATACTGGGTAAATACAAATCCGCCGATATCGAACAGATCATAATCCGGTATCAGTGCTTCTTCGGCGCGGTTCTCATTTTTTTGCGACATGCCTGTTATACCTACACTGGTTCTCCAGGAGCCAGTATATGGCAGGGTCAGTTTTGCAGAGTAATTAACCGTTTTCAGATCAAAATAAGCTTCCGGCTCATTGATATTATCCGGATCACCAAATTCCTTGCGCTGATTGCGCTGGTATCCTACCAGCACGTCCAGTTTGCTTCTGCCGATATTGAAACTGTTATCCGAATTGATCTTGAAATGCTGGATATGCTGGAATGGAACAAATGGCGTCACTTTATCAAAGTCTTCACTGGTAGCGATCTCTTCATCACCGCCTGCTACGGGTTTTAGGAATTGCCCTGTTACAGGATCACGTTCTCCTTCCACCATACCTATATGCTGGTTAAAATTGCTGGCCCTTAAATAGGTATGTCCCCAGGAACCGCCATAGCCCAGCATTCCACCAAAGTTCTTATTATAAAATTTGGAGTTGAAAACATTGCCGTCATACTTGTTCTTATAATCGGCTGCTCCTTTATATGAACCATATGCATTAAAGCTGAATCCGTTCCTGGTGCCGCTGATATCAGCATAAGTGCCGCGAAGCATGCTGTTGGTCTGATATTCGCCCAGCACATTGGCCCTGATCGTTCCTTCCGGTGCAGGCAACAGGGTTTGAATATTGATCACACCCGCCAGTGCATCTGACCCATACATCAGTGAGGAAGGTCCTTTCAGCACTTCTATTCTTTGTGCGCTGTAATCATCTATTTCAATTCCATGCTCATCTCCCCATTGCTGGCCTTCCTGGCGGATGCCGTCATTCACCACTACCACACGATTGTATCCCAGGCCACGGATAAAGGGTTTGGAAATGGCGGGGCCGGTAGTCAATGCGTTCACACCAGGAATATGTGTAAGCGTATTAATGATATTGGATGAGCTGATCTTCATCAGCTCTGCTTTTTTCAGAATAGCGACAGGTTGAGGGGATTGTTTCAACCTTGTTGCTGTAGATACGCCGGTCACGGTCACGCCTTCCTGCTCCACCACAGCATCTTTCAATGTGAAATTCTTTTCGGTATTCCCATCGATCTCAACAGTTTCTACGATGCTTTCATGTCCGATATAAGATACTTCCACCAGGTATTTCCCGGCAGGCAATGAAGTGATTCTATACGAGCCATTGGCATCTGAAACGACATCCCTGTTCACATCATGTACACGGATGGTGGCTCCGGCCAGGGGAGCGCCATCGCTCTCCTGTGTAATTTTTCCTGTAAGTGTTGATTTGGTTTGGCCCCATGCACCCATTCCCAGGCACAGGCTGATAAAAGAAAATAATACAACTTTCATAAATAAATTAATTACGCTGGTACGATAAAATGAATAATAAGCATCGGCAGGCATAGGCAGCCTGGCCAATACAGCAATCAAAAAAGAAACATTACAGTACCAGTGAAGGGGGGCCGCGGAGTGCAGAAGAAATTACAGGACGGAAAGAAATGCTGGCACGGAAAAAAGAAGTTGGAGTTTGATATTCCGTTACCGGGGTTGGCAGTACAATTTCCTCTGTCTCTGTGAAAGGCATCAGGAAATCATCAATACAATTACAGGCAAAACTTATTTCCTTGGCGCCTTCTTTCTGAGAAGGCAATAAAGGACGGCTTAGATCCTGGCCATGAAACAGATTATGGAGGAAAAGATCCACCCCCACTTTCTGTGAAAAAACCAGCAGTAATGCAAAAGTTGCACAGCGCAGTATAAACCGACGAGCCTTCATTGAAATTGCAAGGTACGGAAATTTGCAACACCAGTTCATTTTTTGTATGAACGGGAACCTACTCTTCCTTTTCTGCCTGGATCTTGCTCCACCCCGTTTTTTTGATGCTACCTATCATCAGCCAGGTAGCTACAAGGGAAAGTGCGGCGCAGATCCATATCACAACCGGCATTTTAAAGATCATATAATGTGCAATGGCGATAAACCCGGAAACCATCATCACACCAAGTGTCCGGATAAAGGAGCCGGCATTATTGTTCGTGTTTTGCTTCCGTGAGAAAGGAAGATGGCGGTAATTGATATACACCATTAAAGTGGCGATCAGCAATTCATTGAAAAGCCCCAGCAGGATATTGGGCAAAATAGAGATCCCTCCCAGCCATACGCCTGCAATAGTGATCAGCAATACGATCGGTATATAAAATTTGAGGACGGTTGCTTTTACTGCACCCATGATCACTTCACCCGGATAAGCTACCGGTGCCGCATAAAAAACCCAGGATGCTTTATATTTTTCTGAATAGATCATTTGTCCCAAAGCTGTGATCAGCAGCAACGACATAAAATAAACCGCTGAGATGATCATGATACGGAATTTTTGTCCATCCCCATCCTGCATATCCGCCAAAGAAAAACCTTTGGCCCGCATAAAAAAGATCACCACCAGCACTACCAGGTAACCAATGGATGGGTATACTTTCAACCTGAAATTGCGGCTGCGGCCAGACATTTTCCAGGCAAAAGAAAATCCTGCTGCTTCTGCTCCCGTACTTGTCACGGCCTTTCCCAGCTTGTCAGACAGGCTGTGTTTCCGGACAACAGTTGTCTTTTTCACTGCACCCTGGTTGCTGTCCGCCGCATTATTGATAAGCGCCAATTTATTGTTGAACGAAGGCGCGAGAAAACGGATCACTATCCAGATAGACACCAATGGCAGTAGTATGCCAGCGATTGTAAAAATGACCGTATTACCTGTAAACTGAAAACTACTCAGGCTTTCCCAGCCCACGGCCATCCAGTACATAGGTAAAAATGCGGCCCATGAATATTGGGCAATGTCAAATGTAGCCAGCCCGCTTGTGTCCATCATCCTCGGCAGTATCTGATAGCTGGCATAGATCGCAATGGCAAATATGATCTGGAAATAACTGATCACATTCTGGAATTTCTGCGGCGTAGTTACCCGGAGAATGAGAATGTAAACGGCATTAATAAAAAATATAGCCAGCAAAGTGAGCAGGAAGATCATTACCAGCATCCATAGAGACGAGGGTAATCCATATTTAACACCTATAAAAATTACACCAGGCAATGCCATCGGTAATACCAGCTTGCTGATATGAATAAAAATATGCAGCAGCCGCGCCATCAGCACGGTCCGGTCATTTACAGGTTTGGGCAAAATGATAAATGTGTCCCTCACATCGATCAGCACTGAAGTAAAATCGGAGATCAATGTGGCCGACAGCATAAAGAAGAACATGAAAAAGTAAAAGCTCATGCCCGTAACAATATTGCTGCCGATATAAAATGAAATCAGGTACAACGCACCGAATACGGCGCTGATCAGCATGGTAAAAATAGTAGCAGAAGAAACCTGCTTATCAGATCCATGATGTCTTGCCTGCTGTAAAGTATTTGGCCTGCGGTCGTCCATCGTTAATTTAATACGAAGAATGGCCGATAGGGCACGTTGGTCCACTCCCAGCTTTTTATAAACCGGGGAAGGAAGCAAGGCTAGTTTCAGGAATCCTTTGTTGATGATATTCATAACCGGCTCTCCATTGCTTTGGCCAGTTCTTCTGCAGTCGCAGATAATGAATCGGTGGCGGTTAGAGAAGCAAATATCTGTTCAAGGCTTTTATTACCTTCCTGTTGTTTCAACTGGTCAAAACTTCCATCGGCAACGATCTTTCCTCCATTGATCAGCACGATCCGGTCGCTCACTTTTTCCACTACATCCATCATGTGGCTGCAATAAAAGATCGTTTTTCCGTCCTTGGCAAGGCGGCTGATCAGTTCTTTCATAATGATCACACTGTTCGCATCCAACCCGCTCAACGGCTCATCGAGGATAATGATACCAGGATTATGCAATAGCCCGGAAGCGATCAATACTTTTTGACGCATGCCTTTACTGAAAGTATCCATCCGCTGATTGATATTTCCTTCCATCCCGAAGGCCGACATGATCTTTTGCATCCGCTCTGTACAGGTTTGTTCATCCAACCCATAGAGGGTACCGGTAAACCGCAAATATTCATTGGGGGTTAACACATCATACAACTCCGCGAGTTCAGGTATATAACCGATCTGCTTCTTTACTTCCAGTGTATTTTGTTTTACATCCAGGCCTTTCACCGTTACCGTTCCCTGGTAATCGGTAAGAAGTCCGCATAAGATTTTTACGGTAGTGCTTTTACCCGCTCCATTCGGGCCGATATAACCGATCACCTGGCCGGGGTAAACATCAAGATTGATATCCTGCAATACTGATTTAGTACCATAATTTTTGGAGAGATGGCGGATGCTTATGATGGGTTCCATGACTGCTATATTACACAATTTTCAGCAGCCTTATCTTCTCTTTATTATGAACGGCCTCGTGCTTATCTCACTTTTAGCATCGGTCTCACTTGCTGGATTGCCTCATTCTGCAACCTCGCATAATATACACCTGCCGGCAATCCACCGCTATCAAAAGTGGTGGTGAAGCTTCCTGTTGTCCGCAGATCACTATCTACCAGCGTACGTACCACTCGCCCCAGCATATCGATAACCTGTATCAGGGTATGGCCGCCTTTTGTTTTGTATTTAATTGTTGTAGAATTGGTAAATGGATTAGGATAATTCGTGATCAGTTCGTCACCGGCTGTTTGATTAGGATCATCAATGCCTGTTCCCTTACAGCTTGCATCACTTACAATATTCAGGCTTTGAAAATTCCTGAACAGGATGGTTTCCAGTATTGATGGCGGCACACAAAACCATTTTTCCAGGATAGATGCGTACACGCTTCTGAAATCATATTGAAAAGGAATATTATCCTGTACAGAAGCGCCACCCGGGATGGAAGGATTATTCCCTGTTACGCCCGGTATCGCCTGTTTGCCAAAAATAAACATCGGTGCTGCAGCACCATGGTCAGTGCCCATACTGGAATTGGATTTAATGCGGCGTCCGAATTCTGAAAAAGTCAAACCCATCACACGGTCCTGCACACCAAGAAACTGGCAATCATCTACAAAGGCTTTCACCGCATCCGATAAAGTCTTTAATAAATTGGCATGTGTACCAATGGATGTATCAGCAGCTTCCACTTGCGAAGAATGCGTATCAAATCCACCCATACCCACCATATAGATCCGCGTTTTCAAACCACCTTTCACCAGCCTTGCCACGATCTTCAATTGATCGGCCAGTGAATTGTTTTGCGGGTAAGCCGCTTGCTGCGTTACCTGACCCGCTGCTGCAATGATCCGTTGTGCAAACTTATTGGTCTGATTGGCGATGGTCCGGATGTATGTAAGCTCATAACCCATGGGATTATCCGGGGCAGGATCGATCACATTATTGATCAGGTTATAAAAACTGGTTGGATTGGTAATGCTCATCCCCATATTCATCGCCGGCCCCTGCAGGGTCAGTGAAGTGATAGAGCCGATCTGGATGGCCAGTGGATCAGGCATGGTACTGTTGGGATATCCTTCAGGAAAATTGGGATATTCTGTATTAAGATAGCGCCCTGCCCAGCCTGTACTCACTACTTCATCACTGGCAGAACCACTCATCCATATATCCGTGGCACGGAAATGAGAGAAATTGGGAGATGGATAACCTACTGCCTGCACAATATTCAATTTGCCGGTATTATAAAGCGCCTGCATTCCCGTCATGGCCGGATGCAAACCTGTATTGGCATAGCCATCCAGTTTCAATATTTTATTTTCTGCAATAGCCACATTGCTTCTGGCATTATAATAATTACTGTAGTTGGCAACAGGGATCACCATGTTCAGTCCATCGTTCCCACCACTCAGTTGTACTATCACCAGCACATGGTCGGTATCTGTAGTAGGGTTCATCAAAGCCTGCAACAAAGGAGAATCTGCAGTAAATGCTTTGATGGAATAACCATCCACCACTGCAGGTAATACGGCTGCGGCCGGTAAGGTATTTCTCAGGAAATCTCTTCTTCTCATAAGATGGTTTTAGGATAATTGGTATTCAGACAGGTTCATCAGGTATTGATAAAAGCTTTTCAGCCGGTTGCCGATGATCGTCATCGCCTGCATATTGGCAGGATCAGCCAGGTAACCATTCCATGCATTCGTCCAGTAATAATCCTGCGTTTGTCCGCTCAGCAAAATAGATTGCTTAATGGTTTGTTTGGATGCATCTGAAATGGGTACGCGATACAGCACGTCCAGTGCATCACTAACCAACGCATTGGGATCACCAGGGTTGGGAAGGGTTTTGGTGAAAGCGATCACATCGATGATGATCGTCTTTTCATTTTTTGTATAGCCATTCCATGTCATTACATCGGTAAACTGGTTGCGTTTGGGAAGTGTATCATGATTGATCCACATTTCATGAAAAGCCGGTTCCTGGTAATAAGCCGGCCAACCCGATACATCAGGCGGATCACCGATATTCTGCCCCATTAATATCATCCAGTTGCACAGATAGTTCCACATCGCATACGTATCATTATACTCAGTCGCCGCCGGAGGAAATACTACGTTGAACTCCCGCATGCATCCGATCACCTGGTCAACCGGGCTTTTGATCAAACATCCCTGGTTCAACACATCATAGAAGTGTTCACTTTTAAAAAGTGCCGACAGCACGGGTGTAATCTCATAATTGCTGGTGCGGAAAATAGCTGCCAGCGGGGTGATCACATTTGCTTCTGTAGCTGCATCTATTTTATAATACACAAACCAGCGGTACAGGCAACGGCAGATATATTTCGATACTTCCTGCTTGGTAAAAAGCATGGTGATCAGGTCGTCTGTTTCCAGTGCTCCGTCAGCACCAGTGCGACCGGTGATCGTTGCACTGTTATAGTAGGAAGAGAAGGTCTTATTGGTAGCATCGTGCTCCGTGTTGTCAAAATATACCTCAAACGTATCGGGATTTATCCTCCAACCTGTAAGTACTTTAGCAGCTTCTCTTACATCGGGTTCTGTATAAGCAACCGTTGGGCCCTTCCCCAACGTAAACAATTCCATCAATTCACGCGCATAGTTTTCGTCCGGCGCTGAAGCAGCATTCAAATAGCCATTCAGGTAGATCAGCATACCCGGATCGATGGTCACATTTTTTACCAGTTGCCTGAAATTGCCGAGACAGTTTTTGCGGAGAAGATCATTATGCCTGTAAATAAAATAAGCGGCCCTGATAGTGTTGGTTTCTGTACCAAAATGATCGGCCCAGAACAAAGTCAGTTTTTCCCTGATGCTGCGGTCCTGGTTAAGCATTACGCCTGCCCACCATTTTTTGAAAGAGAACTGGCGGGCTATATTCAGCTCTTCGTCTTTGCTGAGATCATTGATCCAGGTAGCGCCGGCAGCTATGGCAGGATCAGGGGTATCCTGCGAATAATCATTTACAGGAGGTGCGGGTAAAGCGGCTATAGGATTAAGCAGTTCATCCACTGCCTGTTCCATGCTAAGCGAAGCGAAATGATCAATATCTGCTTTTACAGAACCAAACATCATCCGCTTTAGTAAATGCTGCGCCTCATTGCGGGTCCATGGGCCCTGATAAGGGTTCAATCCGGATTCTGTACGGAAACTTACAGCAGGTGGAAGGGCTATCTTTTTTACACGCCTGGCAGTGAGAAAGGCTCTTCTGTCCATTTTAGTTGGTTTTGGCTCTTATGGATATTGAACAAAGATTCGCTCGCTTTGTAACAAATATTGCGCCCCAATCCCGTAAATCGGGAAAATACAATGGACAAATAGTAGAAATGCGTGACTTTATTTGAGTAGTATGTAATAGCTGCCTTTGCAATAAGCGTATTATCACAAAAGGAAAGAAGACGTAATGTTTTTTATCATTATAAATTTTCAATCACCCCGGCAATTCCCTGCCCGCCACCTACGCAGGCTGTTACCATTCCGTATTTCTTGTTCAGCCTTTTCATATCATTCACGATCTGAATGGTCAGTTTGCAACCTGTGCAGCCAAGAGGATGACCAAGTGCGATAGCGCCGCCGTTGATATTCACTTTTGCCGGATCAAGCCCTACTTCACGGATCACGGCCAGCGATTGCGAAGCAAATGCTTCGTTCAATTCAATGAGGTCAATATCATTGAGGCTCATGTTCACCTGCTTCAATGCCTTGGGAATTGCAGCCACCGGGCCAATGCCCATGATGCGGGGATGCACACCGGCTGAAGCACAAGCCACCAATCTTGCGATAGGTTTCAAACCCAGTTCATTCATCATCTTTTCACCCATCACGATCACAAAAGCAGCACCATCGGATGTTTGTGATGAATTACCAGCCGTTACCATTCCACCTGCTGCAAATGCAGGCTTCAGTTTGGCAAGCACTTCCACGGATGTGTCGGCTCGCGGACCTTCATCCGTATCCACTACATAATTCCTTTTTTGCTTTTTGCCTTTTTCATCAAGGTATACTTCTTCCACATTGATAGGAAGAATACCTGATTTGAAATAGCCGTTCTCAATGGCGTGAATGGCTTTGCGGTGCGATTGATAAGAAAATTCATCCTGGTCCTTACGGTTCACGTTGTACTCCTTAGCCACCGCTTCAGCTGTGAGTCCCATGCTCAGGTAATAGTCGGGATCATCTTTTGCAATAGAATAGGCAGGTACGGTTTTCCATCCTGCTGTAGGCACCAGGCTCATGCTTTCTGTGCCGCCCGCAATAATGCAGTCGGCCAGTCCTGTGCGGATCTTGGCAGTAGCCATGGCAATAGTTTCCAGTCCTGACGCACAATAACGGTTCACCGTAACACCCGGCACAGAAAACCCTAATGCCCTTGCAGAAATGATGCGTCCGAATTGCAAACCCTGTTCGGCTTCCGGCACGGCATTGCCTACGATCACATCATCCACACGGCTGGCTTCCAATTGCGGCACAGAAGCCATCAGGCCTTTGATCACTTCCACAGCCAGGTCATCCGGACGGTAAAAACGGAACCCGCCTCTTTTGGCTTTACCAACAGCAGTGCGGTATCCGGCGATTATATATGCTTCTTGCATATCTGTTATTTTAAATATTTCAATGGTTGTTTATGCAACTTTCTATCCCAAATTTACTCACAGTTTCTATACTAACCAAACCCAGCCCTTAACTTGAATTATCTTCGCAGCATTATGTACAATCTGATCAGGCGTTTCCTGTTTTTATTTCCTACGGAAGGGGTGCATTATTTTACCATGAACTCCTTAAAGCTGCTATGCAGTCTTGGCATCGGGCGCTCGCTCCTTGCTGCTGCCTTCAGCCCGAAGCCAATGGGCAAAAGCAAATGGTCTGTTGCAGGCCTTCATCCAAAAAATCCCGTTGGGCTGGGTGCTGGTTTTGACAAAAATGCGCGTTACCTCCGCGAGCTGGAAGCGCTGGGATTCGGTTTTGTAGAGATCGGAACCGTAACTCCTTTGCCGCAGGCTGGTAATGATAAACCCCGCCTGTTCCGGCTGCCCGAGGATCAGGCATTGATCAACCGCATGGGATTTAATAATGATGGAGTGAAACGGGTGGCTGAGCGATTGAAGAAATGGAAGCAGCATGTTGAAAACCGCTCTGCTGATAAACCCAAACTCATCATCGGTGGTAATATCGGTAAGAATAAGGTAACACCGAACGAAGAAGCCTGGAAGGATTATGATAGCTGCTTTCGTGAGCTGCATCCTTATGTTGATTATTTTGTGGTGAACGTAAGCAGTCCCAATACTCCCGGCCTGCGTGAATTGCAGGAAAAAGAATCACTGGGCAAAATATTGCGTCACCTGCAGATGATCAATAATGGCAAAGCAGTTGCCAAACCCATTCTGTTGAAAATAGCACCTGACCTTACTATAGACCAGGTAGATGATGTGATCGATCTTGCACTGGAAATAAAACTGGATGGATTGGTTTGTTCCAATACCACCATCAACCGGGCGGGATTGAAAACTCCTGCTGACCAACTGGAAGCTATTGGCCCTGGCGGCCTCAGCGGCAAACCGGTCAGGCAAAGAGCTACCGACCTCGTGGCTTATATTTCCCAGAAAGCAGGCGGCCAGATCCCGATCATCGCTTCCGGAGGTATTTTTACCGGCGACGATGCAAAAGAGAAATTGAATGCCGGTGCGGCTCTCGTACAGGTATGGACAGGGTTTATTTATGAAGGCCCTGCCATCGTAAAAAGAATCTGCAACACATTAAAGTAATTCAACCGGCTTAAGCATTAACCAATACCAGCACATCACCACAATGGAATATTTATTTACAAGCGAAAGCATTATCAGTTTTTTTATCCTGGTTATCCTGGAAGTAGTACTGGGCATTGATAATGTCATTTTTGTCAGCATCATTCTCAACCGTCTTCCTGTTAAAGATCAAAAATCGGCCCGCCGCCTGTGGATGATCACAGGCATCATTTCCCGCAGTCTTTTATTGCTGGCACTGGGATGGTTATTGAAACAAAAAGGCAAAGCTGTATTCACCATATTTGATAAAGGTTTTGATCTCGCCAGCCTGGTGATGCTGATCGGTGGCCTGTTCCTTATCTATAAATCAGTCCGGGAAATACACCATAAGCTCGAAGGTGGCGATGATATGCATGATTCAGCTATAAAGAAAAAACCATTGAGCTTTAGCCAGGCGATTGTACAGATCATGGTGATCGATGCGGTGTTCTCATTCGACAGCATCATTACTGCCGGCGGTACTGCACAGCATGTTCCTATCATGATCGCAGCAGTAGTGATCGCCATGGCCATTATGTTTCTTTTCAGTCCTGCTATTTCTTCTTTTATACAGAAACACCCAACGCTGAAAATGCTGGCCCTGTCATTTCTTGTAATGATCGGCCTTAGCCTGGTGATCGAAGGTTGGGACAGCGAGAGCGCGCATGAACTGCACCTGAAAAACTATATCTATTTTGGTATGGCTTTCTCCTTTATCGTAGAAGTGTTGAATATGGTGATGATGAAAAAAGCTGCGAGAAAAGTGGTGAAGCTCAACGAACCAAGGTTGGAAGAAAAACCGGAGGATATCGATTCAGACCAGGCAAAGTAAGGTTGCTGCCACTACGCCTGCTGTTTCAGCACGCAGCCGGGTTTCTCCCAGGCTCACGGGTTTGAAATGAGCAGCTAATGCCAGGCTGATCTCTTCGGAAGTAAAATCTCCTTCAGGCCCTATCAGGATGAAGCGGCTGCCTGTTGTATCCGCCAATACATCTGTCAGTTCCTGTTTTTGCTCTTCTTCGCAATGGGCAATATATTTATGTTGAACACCCTGCAGTTCTTCCTGGCGAAATAATAATTCATAGGCTACCGGTTCATGCAATACCGGCAACCAAACCTGCTGTGATTGCAACATGGCGCTTACAAGTATCTGCTGCAGCCTGTCTTGTCTGAACTTTTCTTTTTCAGTTCTTGCACATAGCAATGGAATGATTTCCGCTACGCCCAGTTCTGTTGCTTTTTCCAGAAACCATTCAAAGCGGTTAGTATTCTTTAATAAGGATATGGCAATGGTCACTTTCCTGGCCGGCATATTTGCCAGGTCGGTTTGTTCCACTTCCACCACGCAATGTTTTTTATGATTGTCTTTGATTACTGCTGTAAGCAAATGTCCCTTGCCGTCTGTGAGATTGAGTTTCTCTCCTGCATTCATCCGCAGCACCTGCGCCACATGTCTTGATGTGTCTTCATCCAACACAATCTCTTTTTGTGCTGTATCATACTGGGATATATAAAAAAATGGTAAAGCCATTACTGTAAAAATAAAAAAGTCCAATGAATCATTGGACTGCTATCAGTTATCTTTTGTATTGATTAAAAAGGTGCGTCTTCATCATCCTTCAGGTCATTCATGCGGCTGCCGGTTTGGATGTATAATTTTTCACCGCCGCCACCGCTGTCTTCTACAGGGCGCCAGCCGCCGGATGGCAAACCAACTCCACTGTAAGGGTCTTCATCCCAGCCAACGAATTTTTGGATATGCAACAGCGCTTTCAGTTTTACTGTTTCCAGTGAACCGTTACGGTGTTTAGCGATCTTTACTTCTGTAAGGCCTTTGATATTCTCACCTTCTGCACTTTGCGTCACATCATAATATTCGGGACGGTAAAGGAACATTACCATGTCCGCATCCTGTTCGATGGCACCTGATTCACGAAGGTCACTCAACTGGGGAACACGGCTTCCTTCTTTCGCTCCTCTTTGTTCCACTGCCCGGCTTAACTGTGAAAGGGCGATGATGGGAACATTCAGCTCTTTTGCAAGGCCTTTGAGGTTACGGGAAATATTACTGATCTCCTGCTCACGGTTGGTACCCTTTCCTTCACCGGTTCCGCTCATCAATTGCAGGTAGTCGATGATGATCATGCCAATATTATGCTTGTTCTTCAAACGGCGGCATTTGGCACGCAATTCAAAGATGTTGAGCGCAGGGGTATCATCAATGAACAGAGGCGCCTGGGCCAGCCGTTGAATGCCGCGGGCATACAATTGTTTCATCTCATGCTCTTCCATTTTACCACGTGCAATCTTTTCAAGCCATATTTCGCTTTCTGCAGAAAGTATCCTTTGCACCAACTGGCCGGCGCTCATCTCCAGGGAGAACAAAGCAACTGGTGTTGGCTTGGTAGGGTGCATTGCTGCATTGCGGGCAAGGTTAAGAGCGAAAGCTGTTTTACCCAC
Source organism: Sphingobacteriales bacterium 44-61 (assembly GCA_001898405.1). GTDB lineage: Bacteria > Bacteroidota > Bacteroidia > Chitinophagales > Chitinophagaceae > Terrimonas_A. The sequence continues at coordinate 105,307 of MKTW01000007.1, read as the reverse complement.
CGCAGGGCGGGCAGCCAGGATGATAAGGTCTGTGTTCTGCCATCCGTAGGTAACGCGGTCAAGTCCTGCAAAACCACTCGGCACACCTGTCACATCTTCATTACGCTGACGCAGGTCTTCGATCCGTTTGATGGTATTCACCAGTACGGTATCGATGGAATTATAATCTTTACGGAGGTGGTTGTTGGTGATCTCAAACAATTTGCTTTCTGCATCATCCAGCAGATCGAATACGTCTGTAGAATCTTCATATGCATCGCCGATGATCTCGCCGCTGATGCGGATCAGTTCGCGTTGAATGAATTTCTGAAGAATGATCCTGGAATGCGCTTCAATATGCGCAGCAGAAACCACGGAATTGGTGAGCTTGGTGACGTAATAAGCACCGCCTACCATTTCCAGTTCATCCTTGCTGCGGAGTTCTTCTGCTACGGTCAGGATATCGATGGGCTGACTTTTATTGGCCAGGCTTTGAATAGCACTGAAAATACGCTGGTGGGCTTCCACATAAAAGCATTCAGCTTTCAGGATCTCGATCACTACATCAAATGCATTTTTTTCGAGCATAATAGCGCCAAGCACGGCTTCCTCCAGGTCTTTTGCCTGTGGGGGTACTTTACCGTATACCATTGTGCCGAGGTCTAACGAAGATCTTCTTTTTTGCTTGCGGTCTTTATTCAGGTTGGTCAGGTCCATCGTTCAGTTATAGCGATAAAAGGTTTAAACCATTAGTTGTGCACCAATGACTTTGGGGGCGGTATTCCAGCCTTGCTTTAAGAAAATGTTATCTCTGTGTTATCGGAATGTTCCCGTAGTCAGAAGGCGAAAATAGACCTCAAACATGAATACCCGGCCGTTTTATTTAGATTTTTCTTTCTACACCATCTTTTCACCTGCCAACCGGGGGTTATCCACATAATGGCCCTGACACACCCCATAAGCCTATTTCAATTTAAGGAAATTAAGTGGGTTATGCTGTTAAAAGTACAGCACATCAGTTAACATCTTTATAGTTGATCGCCAACTGCTTATTTTCCTCAGATCGGCACAATAAATGCCGTGCTTAATCAGTTCTATTTTCAGTTCTTTCCTATCGACCAAGCTGCCCCCAAGGTGTTTTATTTAACTACTTAAAAAACAATAGATATGGATACATTTAAACCTGGCAGCCATCCCCGCCCGGTGCTCACACAGGTGGAAAACAACACGACCCTATGGATCGGCCATCTTCATACCGACCCAACCGATCATTTCGGAGGACAAACTTTTACCTGCCCTGCCGAGGGCCAATTGGACAATATCCAACTGTTTGCTTCCGCTGTGCAATACCCCGGGGATATCCAGCTCAGCTTACATGAATTTGACCCCATCAACAAAACCTGGGGCCCCTCACTCGGCCAATGCACATTGGCAGTAGAAAAAGAAGACCATCATAAATGGATCCGCTTTTCACTTCCGACCCTGGAACTGAAGAAACAATCTACTTATGGATTCCGTGTTAAGACTAACAATGCACTGGTAGGACTTGGAGAAGCCGCCTGCGACAATCAGCATCCTTTCACTTTCGGACATGAATGGAACGCAGATTCGATTAACCAGCGCGGACATTACCTTTCTTATTTCAGCCTTGCTTTCAAAGTGGAATTGCGGGCATGATCATTTAACTGCAAAGAGATAGAAGCAGAACGGATGAAATTTGAACGGCAGCAATCAAGCCACCGTATCTGCTTCTATATTGTCTTTGACAATATCTTCTGTTTCGTGCACACGGGAAAATGCTTTCTCCATTTTATCGCGGTCAAATTCTTTTTCATTGTTCGCCAGCCAGATGGTAGCAACACCATTCCCGATAAAGTTGGTAATGGCACGGGCTTCAGACATAAACCGGTCAACACCCAGCAATAATGCAAGCCCTTCAATCGGTATTACTTTAATCGCTGTAAGTGTAGATGCCAGCACTACAAAACCACTGCCCGTTACGCCCGCTGCGCCTTTTGAAGTGAGCATAAGTATGCCGATCACAGCCGCTATCTGCTCAAAGCTCATCTGCACATGAAATACCTGCGCCATGAAGATCATACTCATGGATAAATAGATGGTGGTACCATCCAGGTTAAAAGAATAACCTGTAGGAACTACCAGGCCGACTATGGATTTGGAACATCCCATCCGCTCCAGCTTCTCCATCAGCGAAGGCAGTGCAGCTTCTGATGAAGAAGTGCCTAATACGATCAGTAATTCCTCCCTGATATATTTCAGAAAACGGAGCAGGTTCACTTTATACATCCGTAAAATAAGATACAGCACCACGAAGATGAATACGGCCATCGTGATATATACTGTAACCATAAGCTTGCCTAATGGCAGCAGGGTATCAATCCCGAATTTGCTGATGGTATATGCCATCCCGCCAAATGCGCCAACAGGAGCCAGCAGCATCACGCGGTGCAATCCCCTGAATATATAACGGGACGCTGTATGCATGATCTTTACCAGGCGTTCTGTTTTCTTCATCTGGCTGAGTACTACACCCAGCACTAATGCAGCCAGCAATACCTGCAAAGTAGAATTCTCTTTCAGGAATTGCCACCAGCTAAAGCCATCTCCCTTTTTGGTATAAGCAGAAATATCAGCGCCTTTTATTGCAGAAGTATCCACACCGCTACCGGGCTGTATCAATAAAGCCACCACCACTCCAATGATCAGTGCAAAAGTGGTGACCACTTCAAAATATATTAATGCTTTTGCTCCTACCCGGCCAACTTTCCTCAGGTTACCCATGCTGAGAATGCCCAGCGTGATCGTCAGAAAGATAATGGGATTAATAAACAGTTTTACAATGCTGATAAAGCCTGATCCCAACAGTTCACTGAAACTGGATTTGAAATTCATCTCCTGCCCCAGCAAATGAAACTGGTATGACCGGGGCAATACCTGGTAAGCGGCTACCTGTGGGAAATAATGGCCCACCAAAACGCCAGAGACAATAGCCAGCAAAACCCAGAATGTAAGGTTCTTGAAAAGACGGAACATGGTCATTCTGATAATTTGTACGCTTTCATTCCTGGTGTTGCAGCGGGTATCAGCCGTTCTTTAAAATTATTATTTGCAGCCACCAGCGACTGAATACGTTTTACTGAGGCGGCAGAAGTGTATTCATCGGCCGGAGTATTGATCACATAATCGATCAGTGTATCCAGTGTGGTAGTAGCCACATGCATGCGTGTATCGGAAGAAGCATAATAAATAAATATACTGCCGTCATCATCCAGTATCCAACCATTGCTGAAAACAACATTTGACACATCTCCTATCCGCTCCATGCCTTCAGGTGCCAGGAAATAACCGGCGGGTTTGTAGATCACTTTTGACAGGTCATGCAGATCAGTCATGAATATGTACAACACATAACGGAGGCCTGCGGCTGTATTGCGCACACCATGCGCCAGGTGCAACCATCCATGCGGGGTACGTAATGGAGCAGGACCTGAACCGTTTTTTAATTCATATACAGTATGGTATACTTTGGGGTCAACAATAAACTCCTCATTGATCACTGCATGGGTGATATCATCCGCCAGCCCAAAACCGATACCACCTCCTTTACCGGCTTCGATAAAACCATCCTGCGGACGGGTATAAAAAGCATATTTGCCATTTACTAACTCAGGATGCAGTACCACGTTCCGTTGCTGAGGGGATGGGGTTACCAGGTCGGGCAGGCGTTCCCAATTAATAAGATCTCGGGTGCGCACAATACCACACTGCGCTACAGCAGATGACTGATCTGTTTCAGGAACATCTTTGGCCCGACGCTCTGTGCAGAATACTCCATATATCCAACCATCTTCATGCTCTACTAACCTGATATCATATATATTGGTATCCGGTTCATCTGTTTCAGGAATAACAGCAGGCGAATCCCAAAACACAAAATTGTCAACACCATTAGGGCTTTCTGCAATGCCAAAAAATGATTTACGGTCATACCCTTCCACACGTGCCATCAGCAGATATTTTCCATTCCATTTGATAGCTCCGGCATTGAGTACGGAGTTAATTCCATTGCGAAGCAACAGGCGTGGATTGGTGTCCGGATTAAAATCATATTGCCAGGTCAGTGGTACATGCGAGGTAGTCAATACCGGATGATGATACCGGTGATAAAGTCCATGTACCGATTCAAGTTTTTTATTCTCCCGTTTCAGAAGCTGTTCATAATCTTCCACCAGCATCTGCATTCTTTCTTTAAACTGCTTATTCATGTAATAAGGTTATTTAGTTTTCAAGTTTATTCCACCAGGTTTTTTTAAGGATAATAACGATCACTGTGAGTATCGCAATGGTGATCAGCAAGGGAAGTTTCATCCACAATACGATATACATTGGTAAAAGAGTGAGGCAGCATTGCGCAATAATGCCGAGCACTACATTAAACATATCGAGTTTGAATCGCCGGTTGGGTTCAAATGAAGGGTCTTCAGCGACCACCTGTTCAAGCACCGGTTTCCAGAAGCCCCATGGTTTTACTGTTTTATAAAAAGATTTCAGTGTTTCCACATCTGTAGGCGGCGCTGTGTAAGTACCGATCAGGCATCCGGCAACAGATATCAAAAACAGTACGGGCCAGATATAAAGGAAGAGCCCATCAAATACTTTAAGAAATACCAGCGCTCCAGCAATACCACTTGCCATGCCCCAGAAAAAGCCATGCGCATTAAAACGCCACCAGTACCATTTGAAAAGATTGGCAGCTATATAACCACCGTATAATCCTCCAACGATCCATTGCAGCACACTATTTACATCATGTGCAAAAAAGCCAAGTACAATACCGATCGCCACTACGATAACACCGACCAGGTAATTGGCCCTGATCACTTTTTTATTGCTGGCCGAAGGGTTGATATAACGCAGATAAACGTCGTTGATAATATATGCCTGTGCAGCATTGAGTGTTCCGGAAAAAGTGCCCATAAATGCACCCAGCAAACCGGTAAGCACAAGCCCCATAATACCTGCCGGTAAAAATTCATTGATCGTAGCTGGCAATATCCGTTCAAAGTCGGTACCATCAGCACCGGTCAGCTTCATTTGTTTGTAGTACAACAAAGCCAGTACCGTTAACCCGATGATCATGGAATAGCGGACCGGCAACAAAATGATCGATACAAAACCCGTCATCTTACTGGCTTCCTTGGGCGAGCGGGTAGATAATATTTTTTGCATATCATAGTTGGGAGCAGGGCCTGCAAGACTGGCAAAAATGCCTTTGAACAGCATCATCATAAAGAAAATGCCAAACAGGCCGAAACCATCAGCTGCAATTTTTTGATTGGCTTCGGGTATGGTTGCGCTCCAGTCGAGCCCCAGTTCCCAGCCAAAAAACGGGTTGAGCCAGCCATCAGGGACCTGCAGTTGCCCGCCATGCTCATGCAGGTGCGTCATCGCGATCACGGCTACTGATACACAGGCGACGATCATGATCATGTACTTGATAAAATCGCCCAGCACTATACTGTGCATACCGCCGATAATGGAATAGAACATGGCAAACAGCGTGAACACGATGCCATAAAAATGCGGAACATAGGCAGGAGCAATATCAAAAGGGATATAACCGCTTACGGCTTCCCAGGGAACAAAGATCTCAATGAACTTTCCGAGCCCGACAAACCCATAAGCCAGAAAGCCAAAGCAACCAATGAGTGCGAATATCACCACCACACTATGAGCGCCTTTCACACCTTTGCCGGTTGTACCAAAACGTGTGTTCAACCATTCTGCACCGGTATTGGCATTGGAACGTCTTAGCCATTTTGACAAAAACATCATCATGAATACCTGGTTGAATACCGGCCATAGCCAGGGGATCCAGATACTCTTCATACCATATACAAAACAGAGGGCTACCATCCACATGGTGCCGCTGATATCAAACATATCACTGGCATCACTCAATCCCAGCATATACCAGGGAAGCGACTTACCACCCATCAGGTAGCTTTCCTTATTAAGCCTGGCTCTTTTTCTCATCCAGAAGCCCACTACTACCATCGTGACCAGGTAGGCGAGCATGATCAGCATGTCAATCAACTGTAGCTTCATATCATTACCGGTAAATGTGCTGAGCCCGCAGCTTACGTTCAAACATCATCTGGGGATCGTTATAAAATTTTATAAAATCGGTGGAAGAGGGATGGCCTTTGTACGGCGCATAATGGTGCATCTTTTTTTCTTTTGGCATATACCCATGGTTACGCCAAACAAGTACCCATGCTACCGGTAATCCGCGCAAGGCAGGCAATAAAGCCTCCGTCCACCAGGTGGCATCGGGAATGGCTTCATACCCTGTTTCTGCAAAAGCAGCTATCTTCTTTTTGTCTGCTGCCAGTTTACAGATGATGGCTAAGCGACGGCGGGCTTCATTGCTGAAAGCTGCACGGTTATCACCATGCTGATACATATCAAAACTGAGCACATCCACTACATCATCTCCGGGATAACGAAGCAGGAAATCGGCGTCGTCTTTAAACTCAGCGGTATTATATACAAACAAAAGCTGGTGCAATCCTTTTGCATCGCGCAGGTATTGTACAGTAAAACGCCACAGGGCAATAAACTCTTCGGGTGTGCAAACATTACGGCACCACCAGAACCAGTTGCCTGTCAATTCATGGAAAGGACGAAACAGGATGGGAATGGATCTTCCATTACTTCCTTTTAAGCTTTGCAGGTAATTCGCCAGTTTATCCAACCAGTTCCTATACACTTCATGCTTTGCTCCTCCCGGAAGTATGGCACGCACACTCCCTGCAGCAGTATCCCAGGCTGATTCAAGATTGAACGGGTTACGCAAGTGCCAACTGATCGTGATGACTGCCTCCCGATCATAACCCTGCCTGATATAATCACGCATCAGGCTAAACGGAATGCCATCGAGATTACGGGAAGAATCCAATTCCAGCAGCCCGAGATCCCAGCCATACACAGCAGGATAATCGCCTGTTACATTCTTTACATCGCTATTACCACCGATCCTTTTCCACCCAACGCCATAAGCCAGCGCATCCTGGTGACCAAAAAGAGTATGCGCTTTACTTAACCGGTCAAGGCCCGCATACAAATGGCGCGCTTCCGGTGTGGCTAATGGATCAGAAGGCTTTTGCGCTTGCAGCAAAACGATACATAACAGCATTGCTCCTGTGAGCAGGAGCTTAATGCTGTTCGATTGCTTATTACCTGTTTGCGCCATGCTTATTGATAGATATTTTTAATAAAGCCCAATATCGTCAAAGTAAATCAGCTGTTTTATACCACTGAACTCCTGAAAGGTGAGTGTGCTCAGTGAAGTAGGATTTCCCAATGATGAAAGCGGTATCTGGAAATCGGTCCACTGGCCGGCTTTGAGTGTAACCGTATAACCGGTAGCGGTTACGCCATTGATCAGCAGCTTTACTTTCTTGGCTTCCGAACCAGCACCACCATAGATAGAAAATTTCACACCGCTATACCCTGTCAGATCAAGTGCAGGTGCAGCTTTGGTGACACGCACGGCACCCCAGGCTCCTGTAAATGGCGATTTCAGTGCATAGGTACCTCTTTTTACTGTATCAGCATGTGCATAGTCTGTTGCAGTGCTCCATGATGTATTGGACCAACCACTGGCCAGTGCATCATCATACACAACTAATTTGAAACCGAATACTTTTTCTGATTTAGCCGTGCCTACCGGTGTAGTTACATATACATAACCATATGTCTGCCCTTGTGGCACCTGTACAGTGATGGTTGACTTGGCTTTTGAAATGACAGGCACTTCCACATCGTTGAACTTAACACTGGTAACACCATTAAAGAAATCACCAAGAATGTTTACCTGTGTGCCTTCCGGGCCAGCTACAGGGTCAAACCCTGTGATAACCGGTGGTGGTTGCAGAATGCGGAAATTATATGTAGCCGTTCCATATTTGGTAGATACGGTAATGGGATTATTGATCGGGTCAGGAAGTGTTTTGGGGATCTTTACAGTAATGATGCTGTCATTGGCATATACCAGAGAATCGGATGCGATCTCTCCATTAAAATCCACTTTAAAAGTGGTTGCCAGGTGCTGCCCTTTGATAATGATCCATTCATCAAAATCGGCAGACTCCAGCAGATCGCCCCTGTCAAGCAAGTTGGTCACTCCCGTGATCATGGGTGGATTGGTATCTTCCTGCTTCTCCTTTTTACAGGCAACTGTCAGCAGCGTCAGCAGTAGAACTGCCAGTGCTGCAGAAGAAAAAGAGGTTTGAAGTGTACGTTTCATATAACAAGTGGTTATTGTTTGAAAGTTTTGGTTTACCAGCCGGGATTATTGGCAGTAATAGCCCGGTTACTATTAAGCTCTCCCTGTGGAATGGGCAATAGCAGGTTACGCGTTGCCCTCACTTTGGAAATATTATTCTGACCTATCTGAATCTTATTCATCACATCCAGGTAAATGCCCCAGCGAATGAGGTCAAAGCGGCGTACGCCTTCCAGTGCAAATTCACGAGCTCTTTCTGCAATCACAAAACTGCGGAACTGATCACGTGTCATACCGGTTGGGGCGTCAGTTGCATTGGCACGGTCACGTACTTCATTCAGATGATCATATGCTTCAGGTGTTGGGCCATCGGATGCTTCATTTGCTGCCTCTGCATACATCAGCAGCACTTCTGAATAACGCATGAGCGGATAAAACGCATCGCTGTTTGCAACAGTGCTGTCTGCTACAGATGCATACTTGATGATATAGGCCCGGTTATCTGTATTGCCATTGTTATTGTACGTTACACCATTTACTGACTGGTAAAGACTGGCCTGCCAGGATGGATAGTAGTAAGGATAGTTGGTGTTGGTCCGGTAATTATGAGCCACTCCATCCAGTACACGCTTGTCCTGGTCTTCATAATCCATGTAATGGTTGTTGGTCATCCACACTGCACCACGGCCGAAGCTGGAATAAGCAGAGAAATAGTTATGAAGGTTATTGATAAATGCAGTACCTGCCAGTGATTGCACTTCCCACATATGTTCCTGTTTGTTGCGGTTGGCTTTATCCCACAGGTCTTTCCAACTGGTAAACAGGCTGTATTCATGGCTTTGGACCACTTCCATTGCCTTGTCGCGGGCAAGAGCGAAATAAGCCTGCGCATCCACGCCTTCCAACCCAGCCACTACATTTTTAGGATAGTCATAAAGATTGTTGTTCTGGCCGCCACGTACAGTAATGGTACCACCAGTTACAGCACCTGAAGCCATCGTAAGATAGGCTTTGGCCAGAAATGCTTTGGCCAATCCCTGGGTAGCACGCCCCAGTTCGCCCGCTTTTTCATGTCCACGGGGAAACAAGAGCGTCTCTGCCTGTTTAAATTCTTCAAAAACCACTTCATAGGTTTCCACTACTGAAGCGCGGGGCTTGCTTGATTCCTGGTCGATCTCCAGTGATTTCAACCTGATGGGCACACCGCCATATAGCTGTACAAGTTGAAAGTAAGCCCAGCCACGCAGAAAATGTGCTTCACCCATAATACGGTTCTTCATATCAGGATCAATATTCCCTTCCATTTTACTTACATTTTCCAGTACGGTATTAGCACGTGCGATCATAGAGTAACAACCTACCCAGGGACCATCCACACCCCAGTATCCCTGGGGGTTACCGGCGCCTGATGTGCCAAGGTACCAGTCGGCACCAGATACATGGTCATCATCCAGCACCGTCAGGTTCCAGAAAGGCTGCATATACATATCCCATGAATACAGGACATTGTACACACCATTGATAGCAGTTTTGGCATCACTCTCCGATTTATAAAAATTTTCGGGAGAAAGGAAAGAAAAAGGCTTCTCTTCCAGTGCTTTTTTACACGATACTCCCAGAAGCATCGTAAAAAGCAGGGTAGAGGCAATCAGGTATTTGACAATATATTTCATGATCATTCTTCTTTTTCGGTTTGGCATTAAAAATTGCAGCGAATGCTTAGGTTATAGGTACGTGCATTGGGATAACCACCCAGGTCCACACCAAACAAAGCAGGATTGTCGCCATAACTGTTCATCTCCGGATCAAAGCCTGAATAGTCGGTAAATGTGTAGAGGTTATTTACACCAAATGCAACACGGATGGATGTAACTCCTTTGAGGAATGAACCCGGTACATTATAACCCAGTGTTATATTCTTGATCCGGACGAAGCTGCCGTCTTCAATGAACCGGCGGGAAAAGAGCATATTCCGCCAGAACTGACGCATGATCTTGGGTCCGGTGGCCTCACTATTATCCTTACCAGCTTCCCAGGCTGTTTCATACATATCGTAGGAAATATTTTTGAATGAACCCAGGTTACCATTGAAGCGGGTGTTCATGTTCACAATATCATTTCCCTGCACGCCATTCACGAAAACGCTGAGATCAAAACGGCCGTATTTGAAATTGTTGGTAAAACCAAATGTATAGTCAGGGTTTACATTGCCGATAAACGTGCGGTCAGTTACAGAAATAGAAGTAGGATCATTATCCAGGTTACGGTATTTCACCTCACCGATCATACGTTTGATAATGGCGTCTGATTGATTGGCATACATGGGATCGCTGCGCACTTCAGCTTCATTGTCATAATAACCATCTTCCGCATAACCATACAGCGCTCCAATGGGCATGCCTGCCACCTGGATGAATGGCGCATCACCGGTTGAGATATTACCGGCATACTGCTCCAGCACATCGCTTCCAAGGCTAAGGATCTTGTTACGGTTGAATGCAATATTGAAATTGGCAGACCACTCAAAATTCTTGCCTTTGATAACATCACCACCAAGCTGCACTTCTATACCCCGGTTCTGTACAGATCCGGAGTTGCGCAACTGACGCTCAAATCCCGTAGAAGCAGGCGTGGTGATAAACTGCAGCAGGTCCTCTGTTTTCTTCTGATACACGTCAACACTCAATGTAAGCCGGTTCTTGAAAAGGGCCAGGTCCAGACCGGCATTGTAAGCCGATGTGGTTTCCCATTTCAGGTTTTCATTGGCAGCACCTGCAAACACATCATCAGCGAGACCGGTTTGCAAAGCACCATCAAACACATAATTGTATACAGCCAGCTTGGATAAAGAAGCATAAGAACCAATACCCTGGTTGCCGGATTGACCATAGCTGAAACGGAGTTTCAGATCGCTGATACCACGCACACGGGACATAAAGTTTTCTTTCGACAGTTTCCAGGCCACACCAAAGGAAGAGAACCCTGCCCATTTATTTTCGCGGCCAAACTTGCTTGATCCGTCGCGACGGTAAGAAGCATTCAGCAGGTATTTGTCTTTATATGCATAATTCACCCGGCCAAGAAAAGAGATCAATGTAGACTGATAGCGGCTGTTAATAACCGGCATGATCATTTCGCCCGCAGCCAGGTTTTCATTTTTCAGCAGATCATTGGGAAATGTTTTGGCTTCCGCTCTTTTCCATTGACCATCTGTGCGCTCATACGTAGCAGCAACCATGCCTCCAATGCTGTGATCATCATGAATGGTAGTATTATAATTCAGGATGCTTTCTGAGATCAGGCTGTTCCAGAGGTTGTCGGCCTTTAGTCCCCAGCCTCTTACACTGTATCCTTCATAAACCGTACGGGGATAATACTGATCACGTGTAGTGGTACCATAGTTGATACCTACGTTCTGACGAAACTTCAAGCCCTTCATCAATGCTACTTCCAGGTAGTTGGATGAAAAAATATTGACACCATTTACCTGGTTGAGCACATCGCGGGAATAGATGACGGGGTTGGTAATAAAATATCCCTGTCCTGCTTCATCATATCCTTCCACATCAGAGATGCTGGTGGGATAAGTTGTGGCAGAGCGGATCACACCTGCACTGGCAGCGTCAGATTTATCAGTGCCTGTTTTCACTCCATTGGTAATGGTTTTGGAAACGGATGTGCTGGTACCCAGTTTGATCCGTTTGCCCAGGTTACGATTCAGGTTAAGGCTGATACCGAATTTTTTATAATTGGAATTGATCACTGTTCCTTCCTGGTCCATGTAGCTGAAGCCAATGCGGTGATTACCCTGTTCATTACCACCGGAGAAATTAGCAGTATAATTCTGATACATTCCTTTTCTGAAAATGGCATCCTGCCAGTTCACATTCTTGCCCAGGTAATCTTCAGGGGTAGGGAAAGGGATCACATAGTTGGTACCTTCATACAGGTTAGAATTTTCATAAGCCAGGTTCTGGTATTTCACGTAATCGTAGGCAGAGAGCATGTCGAGCCTTTTGGATACTTCTGCCAAACCCACGCTGGCATTGAGTTCTACCCTGTCGCGACCGGAGCGGCCTTTACGGGTAGTGATCAGCACCACTCCATTAGCGCCGCGTGATCCATAAATAGCCGTAGCTGATGCGTCTTTAAGAATGTCGATTGATTCTATATCGTTCGGATCAATAAATGCCAGTGCATTGAGGGTTTGTTTTTCATCGCCACCGATTGCTTGCGGTGTCGTACCGCTGCTATTATTATTGAAAGGCACACCATCTATTACATACAATGGCTCTGTGCCGCCGAGTACTGAATTAGAACCACGGATGCGGATGCTGAGTCCGGCACCGGGAGCGCCGTCATTCTGCGTTACGTTGACCCCTGCGAGTTTGCCCTGCATGGCTTGCAGAATATTGGTAGGAACATCTTTTACCAGGTCGGCACGGTTGATACGCTGTATGGCGCCGGTAAGATCTGTTTTACGGGCAGTGCCATAACCAACCACCACCACATCTGATAAAATACTGGATGCAGAAGGCATCAGTTGCACTTCATAAGCGGTTTGGCGGTTAAGCGAAACTTCCAGTGTTTCCATACCTACATAGCTTACCACCAGCAGTTTTGCATCATCGGGTACTGACAGTGAAAATTTGCCATCCGTATCTGTAAGCGCAGATAGTTTGGAGCCTTTCACCGCTACAGTGGCACCCGCAAGCGGCGACCCCTGTTCGGAGAGCACCGTACCCGAAATGGATCGGGTTTGTGCCAGCACTGCCGTTGCAGTCAAAAACGACAGAAGAAAAACAAGCAGCAATTCTTTTCTCATATAGCAACAATTATTATTTGGCCAAAAATAGGTACCTGATTCAAGCAAGATATAATACTATTATATCTATTGTCAATACTTTATTTGTACAAATTTGACCCGAGTAGCAAATATTATTAGTTTTAATCCACCCGACACCCTAGAAAATCAAATATTTCTGAGGTATGAATAGAAAACGGTCAGGGGCTTTTTTTTGGAAAAAATCAATACTATTTTATCCCTTTTATGCAAAACATCCTTAAGGAAATCACCCCACTGACCAGCAGCGATTGCTTTACGCTCTTTTCGCGGACAAAATCAGAGTTTGATTTCCCGCTTCATTACCATGAGGAGTTTGAGCTCAATTTTATTGAAGGGGCGGCAGGTGCCCGGCGGATGGTCGGCGATCATATTGAAGAGATCGGCAACCTGGAGCTGGTGCTGATCGGTCCTAACCTGCCCCATGTATGGCAAACCCATAAATACAAGAACAAACAGATCCACGAAGTCACCATCCAGTTTCACAAGGACCTTTTTGATGAAAAATTCCTTCGCCGCAACCAGCTTCATTTTATGCGGGAAATGTTTGAAAAGGCCAAAAGGGGTATTTTGTTTTCCGAAGCCACAGCAGAGCAGTTGGCCCCGCGGTTAAAGCAGCTCAAATCCAAACAGGGGTTTGATTCAGTACTGGAACTGATGTCCATTTTCCACGACCTCTCCATCTCCCGCAATATGCGCATACTTTCGGACGCTTCTTTCAGCAACCTGCAACCTTCTTACAACAGCCGTCGTATAGAGAAAGTGATGGAATATATCAATCTCAATTTTGATAAAACAGTGTTGCTGGCCGATGCAGCCCGGCTTACCAATATGACCGAAGTATCTTTCAGCCGTTTTTTCAAAACACATACCGGCATCAGCTTTATCGACAGCCTTATAGAAATCCGGCTTGGGCATGCTTCCCGCATGCTGATCGATACCACGCAATCCGTATCAGAAGTAGCATATAATTGCGGCTTCAATAATATTTCTAACTTCAACCGTATTTTTAAAAAGAAAAAAGGCTGTACACCCAAAGAGTTTCGTGAAAACTATACTTACGACAGCCGCGTATTTATCTGACATCCATTTTAATCATTGAAACAATATACTAATGAAATTACGTTTCCTGATAGCAGCCCTGCTTTTGATCAACAGTTTTCTTTCCTTTTCACAAAACAACGATCAGCCTTTTATCAATGAGATCCGGTATTTCAAAAAGCTGGACTCGCTGAATGCCCCTCCTGAACAGCCCATTCTTTTTATAGGCAGCTCTTCTTTTACCTTATGGAAAGATGTGAAAGATTATTTTCCCGGCTATCCTATCCTTAATCGTGGGTTTGGAGGTTCTTCACTTCCCCACCTGATCATGTATGCTGATGATGTTATCTTCCGCTACAATCCCAAACAGATCGTGATCTATTGTGGCGAAAACGATCTTGGTGATCCCAAAGTGACTGCGCAAACTATCCTGAGCCGTTTTAAGGAATTGCACAGCCTTATCAGAAGTCATTATCCTAAAATCCCTATCGTCTATATTTCCATGAAACCAAGCCCCTCCCGGGAAAAATACCTGAAAACAATGGAGGAAGGCAATAACCTGATCAAAAAGTTTATCCGCAAAAAAAAGAAGACTGCTTTTATTGATGTGTTCCATCACATGCTCAATAAAGACGGTAGCATTATGACCGATATTTTCAAATCAGACAACCTGCATATGAATGCTAAAGGGTATGCGATCTGGAAACCTTTGATTGAGCCGTACCTGTTGAAATAATAACCGGAAGCTATCTCCTGTTGCCAAAGCCTTTCAGGAAATTCAATGCGGCGATCACATTTCCACCTTTGGTGATCGTTCCGCTGAAATGCCGTCCAAAAGAAAAAGTGAGCCGCTGGTTATTTCCCAGGTCATATTCGGCATTCACGACAAGTCTCCAGGAAGGATCGATGGTTTGCTTATTGAGCACACTCCGGTATATCCCTTCACCACTCAATGCAAAACGGCTCATCGGGCTGTTATAGATGATACGTGCACCGGCATCGAGTGTTGAGATATTGGAGGTTTTGATAACTCCTGCATTATCGGCAAATATCTTATCTGGATTGTACAGGTATCTTGCCAGGCCCAATATGGAAAAACCGGACTCATAGTTGCCGCCGAAAGTAAGCCAGGCCCCGCCATTGTGGACATTCGAACGGCTGAATAGTTTATCCACAAATTCAAGGGTGACACCTCCTGCAAAATCAATAAAGAACCCGAAACGTTCTATTTTGAAGCTTTGCGCTTTTTGTTTTAGCAAAGCCAACCTGCTTCTCAATAGCTCTTTCTCTCCTATGATCTTTGTTCTGAAAGACTCCTGCAGGTTCGTCATCTTCTTACTGATAGCAACCACTTCCGGGTCGTCTATATTTCCTCCGTTTGCTATCAGCTTGTTTCGCCGGGCTTCTGCAAGCGCCTGGTATTCGCTGCTGGAATCAAGCGTTGCTTTCAGTGTTGCGTTCACATCGCTTGCAATCTGGCCGGCAAGCAAGGTGATGGTATCGAGTGTTTCACTGGTCCGCTTGCTGAATGATCCGCGTTTGATCGAAAACTTTATTCCAAAAGAGCTGTAAAAGTTAGCGGGATCATATTCTTTTGATGAGGAGTCTGAGCCGCGTACAGCAGTGGAAAACACAAATGTTTGCCTGAATACATCGCTGAATTTCCTGGAATCCATTTTATCTGTTGTCAACCCTTTTCCCCTGAACAGCCAGAAAGGGGCCAGGTCAACCGCATAATGAGAAGGCAAAAGTGAATTACTGTTCGTGGCGCTTTGCAATGAAGCCATGAATGCGGAGACATCACTGGGTTTTTCAATATCGCTTACAGCAAAGTCCAGGAGGTTGGCTGCAGGAGAACTGGGCGCCCGGAGCAGGTCAAGTTTTATTTTGGTGGTGTCGTCTTCCTGTGAAAATGCAGGGAACGATATAATCACTGCTGCAATCAAAAAGCAGATAGACTTCATTGGGTTGGATTAAATTTTGAAGAATTCAATTACTGAAGTAAAAATAGCGCTGTCACCTTCTTCCTTTACGATCTTGAACAACTTGTACTCAATGAACATTAATCCTCCGCGCAACCGGATGATCTCTTCTGTATTGTTGGTATCCCTGGCAGTGTCGGTCACTACCGTTGTAATAAATATTTTTTTTCCGTTCAGGGCTTTATTGGTACCGAGTGGGAATTCTTTGATGGACCCTTTCTTTCCTTTTACAATATTATTGTCCTGCAAAATGATGTCGGTAACGGCTGTTTGTCCCGGCGCCCCGATGATGATCTCCAATGTAACTTCCCGGTTACTGCCATCGATGAGGTAAACGGTGTCGAGCGTTGTTTTCTCTTCAAAATCAGCATCAATGGTTTTGGCGATGCTTTTTGCAGATTTTGCCATGGGGTTAGTTTTATGCAAATTACTGATTCCCTCAGAGGAAAGTCAAGACTCAAATCCGCTTGTTCTTTTATGCGTTTTGAATTACTGACCTGGGTTGAATATTTTCCCACGAAGACAACCAAGGCCACAAAGAATTAGGGCCTGAATGGCTCCTGCTACTACGTTATAAACATAGTAGTGAGGGAAGACAAAATATTTCTTTGTGGCCTTGGTTGTCTTCGTGGGAAAACCAGCTTGAGGGAGCTCAATCCTTACTTGTTTTGACGCCTGGCACTATCTCTTTCCCGCTTTGCTTATCTTTGGCCGTAATTTAAAAGAACTCTGACTATACATGACGATCTCTTACAAATGGCTGAGTGAATACCTGCCTGTAGCAGTTGAGCCTGAAAGACTAAGCCGTATCCTAACCTCCATTGGACTGGAAGTGGAAAGCCTGGAAAAATATGAAGAAGCAAAAGGTGGCCTGAAAGGATTGGTCATTGGAGAAGTGATTCATACAGAAAAGCATCCCAATGCTGATAAACTTACCCTGACCCGCGTAAATACAGGTGCAGCCGAACCCTTACAGATCGTTTGCGGGGCACCCAATGTAGCTACCGGCCAGAAGGTGGTAGTGGCGCCGGTTGGCACTACTATTTATCCTACTACCGGCGAACCCCTCACCATGAAGATCGCAAAGATCCGCAGTGTGGAAAGCCATGGTATGATCTGTGCAGAGGATGAGATCGGGTTGGGTACTTCACATGCAGGCATTATGGTATTGCCGGCCGATCTGAAACCCGGCACACCGGCAGCAGATTATTTCAAACCTTATGACGATTATATTTATGAAATAGGCCTTACACCTAACCGTATGGACGCTATGAGCCATTGGGGCGTAGCGAGGGATGTATGTGCTTATCTTTCCCATCATGATAAAAAAGACCTGAAACCAAAACTGCCTAATGGCAATGGTTTCAAAACAGATAACACCTCTCTTCCTATCCAGGTAAAAGTGGAAAATGAAAAAGCATGCCCCCGCTATTCAGGCGTCAGCATTGCCAATGTGCGTATTGCACCATCACCGCAATGGCTGCAGCAAAGACTGAAAGCGATCGGCCTGCGGCCTATCAACAACCTGGTGGATATCACCAATTTCATTCAGCATGAAACCGGCCAGCCCCTGCATGCTTTTGATGCAGATAAGATCGCCGGACGTATGGTGATCGTTAAAAACCTGGAAGAGGGTACCCGTTTTATCACTCTTGATGAAAAAGAAAGGAAACTGAGCAGCGAAGACCTGATGATCTGCGATGCGAAAGAAGGAATGTGTATCGCCGGTGTTTTTGGCGGCTTGCACAGTGGTGTTACGGATGAAACAAAAAATATCTTTTTGGAAAGCGCCTGCTTCGATCCGGTTACGATCCGTAAAACGTCTTTCCGGCATGGATTGCGTACGGATGCAGCAACCCGTTTTGAAAAAGGAACGGATATTTCTGCAACAGTAAATGTGTTGAGGAGAGCCGCCAATCTTATCAAAGAAATATGCGGCGGAGAGATCGCTTCTGAGATCGTGGATATTTACCCGGAGAAAAATGAAAAGGCACAGGTGGCCATTAAATATCATTACCTGAAAAAGCTGAGCGGGAAAAATTATCACCCTGACGCGGTAAAAAATATCCTGATCAGCCTGGGTTTTGAGATCGTAAAGGAAGGGATTGATGAATTGCGTGTGGCAGTGCCTTATCATAAACCGGATATCAGCCTGCCGGCCGACCTGGTGGAAGAAGTGTTGCGCATAGATGGTCTCGATAATGTAACGATCCCTGACGCCATCACTATTACGCCATCTACCGAAGAGAATTATGCTACGGAAGTGTACCGTGAAAAGCTGGCTAATTATCTCACCGGTCTTGGGTTTTATGAGATCATGACCAATTCCATTACCAATTCAGCTTATTTCAGTGAGGCAGAGTTGGAAGGATCGGTGAAAATGCTGAACAATCTCAGTGCTGAATTGAATATCCTCCGTCCGTTTATGCTGGAAACAGGATTGGAAGCTATTGCGCATAACCTGAACCGCCGCAACTATGATCTGCGTTTCTTTGAATACGGGAAAACATATCATACTACCGGCAGTGGCAAATACACCGAACCGGAACATCTTTGTTTATATATCACCGGCAAGAATCTTGAAGATGGCTGGCGCAGTAAAGCAACGCCTGCCGATTTTTATGTATTGAAAGGAGTGGTGGGCAACCTGCTGCAATTGCTGGGTGTGAAAGATGCCAGCTGGCAGCCGTTGGAGCATCCGAAATTTGAAAGCGGGCTGCAGGCGAGCGTCAATGGACAGGTGATTGTGCAAGTGGGTGCAGTACATAAAAAATCACTGGCCCGGTTTGATATCAGGCAACCGGTTTTCTTTGCCGACCTCAACTGGGAATTGCTTTCCCGTTCAGCAGCCGCTTATAAACCGGGTTTCCAGGCTATTCCCAAATTCCCTTCCGTGCAGCGCGACCTGGCTATTGTAGTAGGCCGGCAGCTTAGTTATAGTGAAGTGGAAAAAGCTGTTCAGAAAATAAAGCTGGGCAAATTGCAACAACTGAAGCTGTTTGATATATTCGAAAGTGAGAAGCTGGGTAAGGACAAAAAATCCATGGCGATCAGTTTCACTTTCCTGGATGAAGAAAAAACGCTGACAGATAAAGAGATCGATGGTTGGATGAATAAGATCATGACCACCCTCGAGAAAGAATTGCAGGCCGAGATCAGAAAATAAGGGCCTGGTTTTTGACAGCCTGGATTAGATTTTATTGAAATAAAAAGTTGATGGCTGAGATGTCTTCCGGTGAAGAGCAAATAAAACGCATTTATGATAAGCTGCAGCAACTGCTGAAGCAACATGCTTCCCTGCAAAAGGAAAATCAGTTGCTGCGGGAAGAGCTGGAAACGGCGCAGAAGCAGGTGACCCAGTACCAGGGAACGGCAGAAGCATTAAAACAGCAGGTGTCGATCCTTCAACTGGGCAATGGGCAAATGAACGAAGAGGATAAAAAGGAATTTGAGAAGAAACTGACTACTTATATAAAGGAGATAGACCGTTGTATAGCGATGCTATCTGAATAAGTACTCTCAGACTCTCTTCACCAAATTGAGCCGCATCTCATCCCCACCTTGAAAAAGCTCTAAGGTATAGCGACCGTAAGGCAGGTCATTAAGTCCTTGCCAGGTAAATTCTTTTTCAGCGTCAACGTTTTTTTCCATTACGCTGCAAACACTACCGCTATCATCTTTGAGAACGCCTCTTAAAAGGTTTCCTTTGAGGGCTGTGAGTTCGAACTGGAGGGCATCGATAAAGGTCGATGATTTAATTTTGGCGAACATGTGATTCTAGTTTGGTTTTTACATCACTAGGGACGAATTGGATTGAATTTCGGGAACAGGTTCTTGCCTGTAAAACAAACAAGGAAACTAATATAGACACTGTTTTTTAAAAATGCAATAGCATGGATCAATTAATTGCAGCAACCGTAGTGATCGGCGACCGGAACTACCGCATCAAACTGGACCCTAAGGATGAGGAAGTTGTGCGCCGGACCGTCAAAACCATCAACGACAAGATCCTGGAATATAAGACCCATTTTGCCGGCAAGGACATGCAGGACTATATCGCCATGGTGCTGGTATGGCTGGCTACGGAACAGAGCGGGGCGGCTGCGGCCGATCTGAAACAGGAAGCGTTAACGGAAAGGCTTTCCTCCCTCGAAAAACTTCTGGACGCGAATATTGCGAATGATTTCTGACAGCGGGAAGTCTCTGGTTAGTGCCGCGAATTATGCGAATAGTCTCTGATCGCAGAAAACATACGTCGAATTACGCCTCATTTCAGTAATTCCCGGAAAGCAATTAAAGGGGCCAGGCCTTCGTTCTGAAAATCAAAACCTGACAAATCAATTATCCGCTTCCTGCTGGCGGGAAGTTATTCGCGTAATCCGCGCCTATAAACAGAGCTTTCGACTTTAAACCGCATTCGCACGAATTCGCGTTCACTTTTGTATCTTCGCCCGTTACCTGTCATAAACAGGTGGCTGCTAACTTAATGGACCGCAGCATAAACCATATCAAACCGGATTATTTTAAACTACAAATTCATGGACTCAAATATTATATTCATTCTCATAGGTGCGGGGGCTCTGATAGTGGGCATCGTAGCGGGTAAGTTCATTTTTGCCAAGGATACATCGAAAAAAGTACAAGAGGCTGAATTACAATCACAAGCCCTGCTGAAAGAAGCAGAACTGAGAAGCGAGACTATCAAGAAAGAGAAGGAGCTGGAAGCGAAGGAGAAACTTGTGCAGCTGAAAGCAGCACATGATAAGGAAGTAAATGAGCGCAACCGCAAGATCAACGACAGTGAGAACCGCATCCGCCAGAAAGAGCAGAGCATTAACCAGAAAGAAACCAATCTTGATAAGCAGATCAAAGAGAACGAGGCGATTAAAGATAATCTTAACCGCCAGATCGATCTGGTGAACATCAAACGTACCGAACTGGAAAAACACCAGGAAGAGCATATCCGCCGCCTGGAGAAAATAGCCGGCCTCTCTGCCGATGAAGCTAAAAATCAATTGGTGGAAAGCCTGAAAAATGAGGCTCATACACAGGCCCTCGCCCTCCAGCAGGAGATCATTGATGAGGCTAAACAAAAGGCTAATAAAGAAGCCCGCAAGATCATTATCCAAACCATACAACGTACTGCAGCAGAACAGGCCATCGAAAACTCTATTACCGTTTTCAACCTGGAAAGCGATGAAATAAAAGGCCAGATCATTGGCCGTGAAGGACGGAATATCCGTGCTATTGAAGCTGCAACAGGCGTTGACCTGATCGTAGATGATACCCCTGAAGCGATTCTTTTATCGAGCTTCGACCCACTTCGTCGTGAGATCGCCCGTCTGAGCCTTCAGCGCCTTGTGACCGATGGCCGTATCCACCCTGCCCGTATCGAGGAAGTGGTAGAAAAAACTCGTAAACAGATCGAAGACCAGGTGATGGAGATCGGCGAAAGGACCGTAATTGAACTGGGCATCCATGGACTACATAAAGAGCTCGTGAGAATGGTAGGCCGTATGCGCTTCCGCTCTTCTTATGGGCAGAACCTGCTGATGCACAGCCGGGAAACAGCTAATCTTTGTGCGACTATGGCCGCAGAACTGGGATTGAACCCCAAACTGGCCAAACGCGCCGGCCTGCTCCACGATATCGGCAAAGTGCCTGATGAAGAAAGTGAACTGAGCCATGCCTTGCTGGGAGCAAAACTGGCTGAAAAATATGGTGAGAACCCCGCTGTAGTAAACGCTATCGGCGCCCACCACGATGAAATGGAAATGCAATATGTGATATCTCCCATTGTTCAGGCCTGCGACGCCATCAGCGGCGCAAGACCCGGCGCCCGGAGAGAGATCATGCAACAGTATCTCCAGCGGATCAAAGACCTGGAAAACCTGGCTATGACCTATAATGGCGTGGAAAAAGCCTATGCCATCCAGGCCGGCCGCGAGCTGCGGGTGATCGTTGAAGCAGATAAAGTGACCGACGGGGATTCAGAAAAGCTGTCTTTCGAGATCGCTCAGAAAATCCAGACTGAAATGACCTTCCCTGGCCAGATAAAAGTGACGGTGATACGCGAGAAAAGAACAGTTAATGTAGCACGGTAGGGTTGATTGATGGCCGATTGGCCGAATTTCTACGCCAGTCGGAGCCAG
>MKTW01000007.1:0-82970 GCA_001898405.1 Sphingobacteriales bacterium 44-61 | reverse complement strand
CCCGGCCCTGGTTCAGTAAGCATTCAGGTTTAAAGAATATAAGAGCCGGGGTCTCCCCGCGCTGCACTTGCTTCAAACCTGTAAGATATTATTGCCTGGAAAATACTGCAGATGGGGGAGACCCCGGATCTTAGCGAACTATAGTAGCGAGTGTACTAAACCTGGTCCGGGGTGACAATGGAGAAGGAATTACTGGTTCAGGCTTGTGTATTAACGGTCATTAGGTTAACGGTCAACGACTCCACCTTTTACCCCCTTAAACAATTAACTATCAGTCCTTAAATCTTTACTCACAAAAAACTTTCCATTTAAACCCTTAAAGCTTAAACTTTTTCCCTACCTTTGCCATCCTTAAAAATCAGAGTCATGAACGCTATTGCATTTGTACATGAGCAGTTGAGCAACAAAAAAGAGTTCCCCGCTTTCAAAGCCGGTGATAATATCACTGTTAACTATAAAATTATCGAAGGTAACAAGGAAAGGATCCAGTCTTTCAAAGGCGACGTGATCAAAAAACAGGGAACAGGTTTTACTGCCAGCTTCACTGTGCGTAAGATCTCTGACGGCGTTGGCGTTGAAAGGGTTTTCCCTTTCGCTTCTCCCAATATTGACTCTATCGTGTTGAACAAAACCGGTAATGTACGCCGTGCTAAACTGTTCTATCAGCGTAGCCGTAGCGGTAAAAGCGCCCGTATCCGTGAAAAGCGTATGGCCGTTGTTACTGAAGCCAAATAAAAGAATTTCAGCATATTTGAAAAAAGTCCGCCGAAGCTTAGCGAAGGCGGGCTTTTTTATTTTGAGGGATTGGTTGTTCTTCTGTTAACGTACTTATTTTAGCAGCACTTATTTATTATCTTTGACCTCTAATCTCATAATGACTATGATACAAGCTAATTTACTGGGCGTGTTGGGAACGAATGAAATCATCATCATCCTGATCATCGTACTGTTGCTTTTTGGTGGCCGCAAAATTCCTGAACTGATGCGTGGCCTGGGTAAAGGTGTTCGTGAGTTCAATGACGCAAAAAGCAATGTGAAAAAGGAAATTGAAGAAAGCACCAGCGATATCAAGAATTCCTGATCATACGCTGTTTAGTAGCGGAACTATTTTCTAGGCGAAAATAAAAACTCAAAAAAGCCTGGCTTCATGCTATGCTTTTTGAGTTTCTGTTTTTGAAACAGAATACGAGTACCCTCATCTCATTGTTTCTACCTCTTTTTTCATCGAAAAGAATTATTGCTTTTGTTTGAGTTTTCTTCTATCAGGCAATATCATGCTTCGCTGCAGGAAGGAAAGACGACCTGTTTGCAGGCAGTTGAGCATTATCTCCAGAGAATTGCCGCAACCCGTCACCTGAATGCATTCATTGAAGTGTATGCAGATGAGGCATTGCAAAAAGCAAAGGAGCTTGATGAAAAAAGAAAGACCGGTCAGGCTACCGGCAAGCTCCATGGCATTGTTATCGGATTGAAAGACGTGATCTGTTACAAGGATCACAAGGTATCCGCTTCTTCAAATATCCTCCGCGATTTCACTTCTATTTATTCAGCTACTGCCGTAGCCCGTTTACTGGCCGAAGAAGCCATCATCATTGGCAACCTTAACTGCGATGAATTCGCAATGGGTTCCACTAATGAAAATTCTGCTTACGGCAAAGTACTGAATGCAAAAGATGAAACCCGCATACCGGGCGGCTCTTCGGGCGGCTCAGCCGTAGCTGTACAGGCCGGCCTCTGTATGGTTTCCCTGGGAAGCGATACTGGCGGCTCAGTCCGTCAGCCTGCCGACCTCTGCGGTATTGTAGGCATGAAGCCTGGCTATGGCCGCATTTCCCGGTACGGGCTGATCGCTTATGCATCTTCCTTCGATCAGATAGGCATATTTGCCAATAATATTCCGGACATCGCACACCTGCTCCAGGTAATGGCCGGGCCGGATGAATATGACAGCACCGTATCCCGTAAACCGGTGGAGAACTACCCCGCTTTATTGCAGACCGATCAGAAATACAGGATCGCTTATTTAGCTGAAGCACTTGACCACCCGAGTCTTGACCCCGAGATCGCTTCTTCTATAAAAGACCTGCTGGAACAGCTCCGGCAAAAAGGCCACCAGGTGGAGCCTGTGGCTTTTGACCTGATCGATCATATCGTACCTGCCTATTATGTGCTCACCACGGCTGAAGCATCTTCCAACCTCTCCCGCTTTGATGGTATAAAGTATGGCTACCGGAGCACGGAAAAAGGGATCGACCTGACTGAGCTCTATAAGCAAAGCCGGTCAACCGGTTTTGGCCGGGAAGTAAAACGCCGGATCATGCTTGGCACTTTCGTGCTGAGCGCCGGGTATTATGATGCTTATTTCACCCGTGCCCAAAAAGTTAGGAAATTATTATCAGATCAAACTCAACTGATTTTCAAGGACTTTGATATAATCCTTCTCCCTACCACCCCTTCGGTGGCTTTCAGGATCGGTGAGAAAATGGATGATCCAATAGCCATGTATCTCGCTGATATTTACACCGTTATGGCCAATTTAGTTGGCATCCCGGCCATTTCCCTCCCTCTTTTTACCCACAGTACTGGCATGCCTTTTGGCCTGCAGGCGATGACAAACCGCTTCGATGAATTATCTTTGCTGCGCTTTTCGGAGCAAGTGATGAGGAGATAAACGAGCAACCATACACTCCTGCGGAGTACATTAATTAACCTGATCTGTGTGTTAACCTGTTAACCCCGGATTAAAAAAAGGCGGTTCAACGCTGCCTGGCATTAAAACAATTCGCTGTGATGTTAAAACAATTCGGGATCACCTGCATGCTTTCTATTGCATCTTTCGGCTTTGCTCATGCAGGGGCGGATAACGGTACCCATATAAAGCCATCCTTCTCAGATACCACCGATCTAAACAAAAAAGATTCACTGGAAAAACCGGTAACCACTAGCGTTCCTGCTGACCCCAAAGAGGGCTTTAAAGACCTGTTTGTTTCCACTACCCTTTCCAGCGGTATCAATACAGAGCAACTCAATCCACAGGCGATCGACTTTGTGGAAGATTATATGGAACGGTACGGCAAAAGCATGGAAGAGCTTCGCACCACGGGCAAGCCATACTTCGACATGATGGATGATATTCTTGAAGAGCATGGATTGCCAAAGGAGCTGAAATACCTGGCCGTTATCGAATCCAATCTTAAGACCAATGCCCGCTCATGGGCAGGCGCTGTAGGTCCCTGGCAGTTTATGCCAACCACTGCACGCAACATGGGATTAAGAGTGAACCGCAAAGTGGATGAGCGCCGCAATTTCAACAAGAGTACCCATGCAGCTTCCCGTTATCTCACCAGCCTTTATGAACTATACGGCGATTGGCTGCTGGTGATTGCTGCCTATAATGGCGGACCTGGTAAAGTGAATGCTGCCATTAAAAAAAGCGGCAGCCAGGATTTCTGGACCCTTCAGAAATATTTGCCGGCCGAGTCCCGCAATCATGTAAAGAAATTTATTGCCACTCACTATATCATGGAAGGAGAAGGAGGCATCACCACTTTAACGAAAGAGGAAGCCAGTCAACTGGCAGCAAGCCCTGTTAATGCTGCTTTACTGGCAGATGCCAAAGCCCATACTATCACCGGCCGCTATAATGCTGCAGTGATCGTTAAGCATCTTTCCATGGATGCAAAAGCATTCAGTAAGATCAACCCCGATTTTGATAAGCTTATCGCTGTGAATGGTAAATACGAATTGCATTTGCCTGCAGAAAAAATGGACCTGTTCATGGCAAAGAAATTAACGATCCTGAACGAGTGCATGGAATTGCTGCTTAACCCCGACGGCATCAACGTACAGGCTTCAGCATTGCCCCGCTAAGCATATTTATTAGTATCCCACAAAGACACGAAGACCACAAAGAAAATTTAATGCTTTATCACTTGCATACATATTTCTTTGTGGTCTTCGTGTCTTTGTGGGATACCCATCGTACTTCTCCGCAAAAGAGTACGCCCATAAGCCCAATAAACACTTAAATAAGAAAAGATAAGCGTATATTTCTGTGTGCCTTGTGAGATCAACTATGCCGCCGGAAAATCAGGCACAATATTTCCTATATATGTATACGAACATCATTCAAATTAAACATCTGATTTTATGGCACAAATTACACTGAAGCAAATTGTCCCATTCCTGGCAGCCGCCCTATTGGCAGCATCCTGTTCTTCCAGCAAGAACGCAGTCTCCGTTCCCAGCCGCGAGAAAGTAAAAGGCAATTGGGTATTGAATTCGATCACTTATGAAGGATTGTCTTCCGGCGAAAAGATCAAAACAACTTTGCTGGATGAAGGCGATGAAGCATGCCTCACCGGCAGCACCTGGGTGCTTCCCTTTAATGGATACGGCTCTTATACGCTCAACTCTTCCAGTGCAGGTTGCACACCAGGCCAGCGCAATATCGTTTGGTCATATCAAAAAAATGGCGATCAACCTATCTTCCAGTTCAAAAGACTTGAAGGCGGTGTAAAAGCCAAGAATATTACGGAGGGTTACCGTTTCAAAATACTTTCTGCAGACGACGCTACGATGAATTTGCAGTCAGAGGTGAGCTTTAACGGAAAACCTTTGTACATCAATTATTCGTTCAGCAAACAATAATCAATACTGTTATTTAATAAATGAAGAGGCCGCGCAGATACTGCACGGCCTCTTTCCTATTTATCATGAAATGTCAAAAGCGATATCCGAGGGAGACACCAAAGCCCGTATTCTTCCATGAAGTTTCATCATTAGATACTCCATCAATTTTAGGATTGATCTTTACCAAACCCAACTGCGCGTTCAATTGCACAGAGAGGTTATTGCTCATTTCATAGCCGAATAAAAGGTTGCCACCGGCATCGATCTTCTTGAAATAAGTGCCATAACCTGTAGTAGCTTCTGCCTGCGAGATGGAATTTTTGAAAGTTATATCCACATCATTGCCATTATCAGGTTTTATTTTGCCACTAACACCAAAAGCGATGTATGGCCCGAAACCTAATATTACACGGCCTGTACCTACCTCAGGTTTGTAAAGAAAGTTGACCGGCACTTCAATATAAGACAGGTTCACCTTAACATCTGATGTTCCCCCTTCCCATTTTGCCCCTTTCATGGCATATACAACACCAGGTTGCAGATAGAAATCAATACCCACAGGAATTTCAGCATTCACTCCTCCAAGAAAACCAACTTTTAATTTACCATCCATACTGTTTCCCGCAGCATCATCTCCAGTGATATTCTGGAAATTTACTCCTGCTCTTACTCCAAATGTTGTTTTTGATTGTGCCGATACGGCAAGGCATAATAGTGATCCTGCTGCCAATGCCAGTAGTTGTTTTGTTTTCATAAGTCCTATTTTAGGTTAGCATTATTCGTGTCATCATTGGCATCATTCGCGCCAATTCATATTAATTCTCATCACTCATACCCATTCTCACTATTCGTGTTAATTACCGGCTTCCTTCTTCGCATCAGCCTTCATCTTTTCATTAGCTGTGATCAGGAATTCAACGCGGCGATTCTGTGAACGGCCATTTTCTGTTGAGTTATCATATTTCGGAGCAGACTCTCCAAATCCTTTGGTAGTGATCCTTGCCGAACCGATATTATGCGAGCGCAGGTAGTTTGCTACAGAAACAGCTCTCCGCTCAGAAAGGCCCATGTTATAGCTATCTGTTCCGGTATCATCTGTATGACCCTGGATCTCTATGT
The DNA here is from genome assembly GCA_001898405.1 of Sphingobacteriales bacterium 44-61. Taxonomy (GTDB): domain Bacteria; phylum Bacteroidota; class Bacteroidia; order Chitinophagales; family Chitinophagaceae; genus Terrimonas_A. The sequence goes on along the minus strand of MKTW01000007.1, from coordinate 77,219 downwards.
TAGTATCAGGATATTTATTGAGGATAGTTACTAATTCATCGAGGCTGCCTTTAGCACTGGCACCCAGGTCTGATTTATCAAAACCGAAAAGGATCTGGTTGTTGAATTCAACAACGATACCTTCTTCCACCCTTTCTACTTTAGCACCGGGAACCTCGTTCTTGATCTCCTCAGCCTGCTTATCCATTTTTCTACCGATCACAGCGCCGGTTACGCCACCCACTGTAGCACCCAGGATTGCACCGAGGGCAGTGTTGCCAGTAGCTTTACCGATCACTGCTCCGATCGCCGCGCCACCACCTGCACCAATTGCCGCTCCTTTTTGAGTCTTGTTCATATTCTTGCAACTACTCATGACTATTGCAAAGGCCAGTATACCTGCAGTCAACTTTTTAGCGTATATCATATTTTAGTTTTTAGTTTACTGCGTGTTAATTTCAAACTTCATACCATAAGTTTTTGTTGCTGGTAAACTCCTAAAAATTAATGTGATAAAGGCAAAATGGCAGAACTTAATGTCACGAATCAAGGTGGATGAGGAAAGGATTCCCGTTAAAGGTCAAAAAATACCAAGCGCCTGCCGGATCGCCGCGGCCTTTAACAGGCATTCTTCCCATTCGTTTTCCGGGTCGCTGTAAAATGTAATAGCAGAACCTGCCTGAAATGAAAGATACTTTGCTGTTGCATTGTAGAGTATACTGCGTATAACTACGTTGAAATCAAAATCGCCTTCAGGCGATATATAACCGATAGCGCCGGAGTATACACCGCGCTTTGTTTTTTCATATTGCTCTATCAGCTCCATTACTCTTTTCTTGGGCGCACCCGTCATAGAGCCCATAGGAAAAGAGGCTTTGATGATATCTGCAAATGATACATCTTCTTTAAGTTCCCCGCTCACTGTAGAGATCATCTGGTGCACCTGAGGGAAGGAGTAGATACCATATAATTCATCCACCTTCACGCTTCCTTCTTCACAGATCTTTGCCAGGTCATTCCTGACAAGATCAACCACCATTACATTTTCGGATCTGTCCTTGGGATTGTTGAACAGATCCTGCCTGATCTTTTTATCACCTGCTTCATCGTCAAGCATCCGCTTGGCTGTTCCTTTTATCGGTTGTGATAATATTCTTCTTCCTGCCTTTTTTATGAACCGTTCCGGGCTTGCACAGATCAGCCATTTATCCTGCTGCCGGTAAAATGCAGAAAAGGGATTGGGTGATACTTCGCTAAGATGCCTGTACACCTGCAAGGGATCAATCACTGCTTCGGTTGAATAAAACTCCTGGCAAAAATTGATCTCATAACAATCTCCGCGCAGGATATGCTGCTGCAGTTTCCGGATAATGGAAAGATATTCTTCCCGGGTCACCCGCTGTTTTATTACGACAGACCTGGCAGGAGTTGCAACTGGTGTTGCAGGCTGCGCCTGTATGTTATTGTATATGGTTAGAGGATCGCCTGCTTCAATCACCAGCGCTGTTTCATTCAACCGAATTACGATGGCCGGTTCAAAAAAAGAGAGATCAGGAAATCCTACGTGGTCAGGAAGGGAGGAAGAAAGATTTTCCAGGCCGTTTTTCAGGTCATATCCCAGGTGGCCAAACAGCCAGCGGGGTTTGTTATTGGTAAGCCGGCTTAGCTGTTCCAAAAAATCATTGCCGGAAATATCGAGTCTTTCTTTTACACCCGCGGCCAGCAGGCATTCTTCTGTATGCGGCCCGATCTGGTACTGGTGATTATCCAAAAAACAAAAAGTGTCGAACTGTTGTACCCAGTTCAACACCTTTTCTTTTATCTGCCGGAAATCATTTACCGGAAATATAGTGCTAGTTGAAATAATAATTACAAATGAAAGGTTGTTGATGAATCAATAGTCGTCTTCTTCGTCGCCGAAATCGTCATTATCATTGAACATATCCTTGAATTCGTCGTCCATTTTGAAATCGTCGTCGTCATCGGCTGCTTTTTTGCTGCCTGGACTGGCCTTCTTGCCTTTGGATTTGGGCACATCGAATTCATCGAAGTCAGGATCCCAGTTATCCTCTTCTTCAACTTTATCCCAATCATCCACTTCATCTTCCATATCATCATCGTCGTCGTCATCTTCATCCTCGTCTTTTTTCTTCTTGGAAGACGCAGCAGTTTTAGCTCCTTTCTTTGCAGGGGCTTCATCAAATTCTTCATCCAGCTCATCATCATCGTCATCTTCCTCTTCCTGTTTCTTAGGTTTGGGAGATGGTTTTTTAGCGGATGCTTTTTCGGAATCGCTGTTCGCTTTTCCCGGAACTTTCTTTTCCTTGTCGGATTTTGATGCCATATCAAACTAGGGTTATGGGTGTAAAATTTCAGCGAAGTTTTTAATTCGCCAAATTTTTAAAATACTTTTTTCCTGCTTTTTTTAGTCTACCGAAATGATCTGGTCGCGGCCCGGCCCATTTGAAATGTAACGGACTTTTACGCCCAGATATTCGTTAATAAAAGATACATAACTCTTCATGGTTTCAGGCAATTCTGCCGCTGATTTCGCTGCACTGCTGGGAATGTCCCAACCCTGGAATTTTTTATATATTGGCGTCACTGCCAGTCTGTCTATCCGGAACGGAATTTCCTGGCTTTCTTTTCCATCAATATTATAACTGGTGCAAACCTGTAACTCTTTAAAAGCATCGAGCACATCAGCCTTGGTCATTACGATTTTTGTAACACCATTCACCATGCAGGCAAACCGGAGTGCTACCAGGTCAATCCAACCGCAACGGCGGGGACGGCCTGTAGTGGCACCAAATTCATTTCCGATCTTTCTCAGTTCTTCTCCTGTTGCATCTTCCAGCTCAGTAGGGAAAGGACCGCTGCCCACCCTGGTGCAATAAGCCTTGGTAACGCCGATCACGTCCCTGATCGTTTGCGGAGCCACACCCAAACCGCTGCATACGCCTGCGGAAATGGTGTTGGATGAGGTTACGAATGGGAAAGTGCCGAAATCAATGTCCAGCATGCTCCCCTGCGCACCTTCAGCCAGTACTTTCTTACCTGCACGCAATTGCTCATTGATAAAGTATTCTCCATTCACAATATTCAATTGCTTCAGGAATTCCACTGCTTCAAAAAACTCTTCTTCCCATCCGGAAATATCTTCCGTGAAATTATAGTTATCGAGCAATTTCTGATGTTTTAACCGAAGACGGATATAAGAAGTTGTGAAATTTTTATCCAATAGATCGCCTACGCGCAAGCCATTCCGTCCGGTTTTATCCATATAAGCCGGGCTGATACCTTTCAGGGTAGAGCCTATTTTCTGAGAACCTTTAGAGATCTCTGCTGCTTTATCCAATGCACGGTGCGTTGGCAGAATGAGGTGGGTACGTTCTGATATAAAAAGGTTTTTACGAAGATCAACCCCGAAAGAGGCTACTGTATCACATTCTCTTTTTAAGGTCACCGGGTCAAGCACCACGCCATTACCGATCAGGTTGAGCTTATTCGGATGGAATACACCGGAAGGTATCTGGTGCAACACCACTTTTTTGTCGCCGATATAAAGGGTATGGCCGGCATTGGGCCCGCCCTGGAACCTGGCTACTACATCATAGTCCTTTGCGAAATAATCCACGATCTTTCCTTTTCCTTCATCGCCCCATTGGAGGCCAAGTAAAACGTCTACCATAAAATTGGATGGTTATATTAAAATCTTTTAGCTGCTTTTTTATATAAGTCGCGGTTCCCACCTGCAACCTGGTTAGCCGGCGCAAAAATAAGCCCTCAGCAAAGAGCCACCGAATAAATCCGGTGGCTAATTATTTTTTTTATGCCCAAAGGGCCCTAATTTATTAACGTATAAGGGTAACGGTGCCTTTTTTCGTGATTTTCCGGCCATCGTGCGTAATGGCTTCCGCCATCCAGGTATATACACCGCTGGGTTGGTCCTGGCCCGCCAGTTTGCCATCCCAACCCTGCTGCAAAGTAGTAGTAAAATACATCATCTGCCCCCACCGGTTAAACACCCGGAAATATTTCAATTCCTTAATCCCCACCGGGAAGGGAATAAACACATCATTTTTTCCGTCATTATTGGGTGTAAAGGCATTTGCCATATAAATATCCGGCCCTTTATACACTCTTACAATGGCCTCTCCTTCCCCTTTACAGCCTGTTGTCGTGCTTGCTTCCACTTCATACCGGGCAATGGCGCCGTCAACCGAAGGGGCTGTTACTACAGGATCAGCAATAAATGGGTTGCTGAGGCCAGTAGCCGGCGTCCAGGTATAATTGCTGGCAATGGAAGAGGCAACCAACTGGAACCTGTCGCCCGCATACACCACCGTATCTGCTGGCGATATTTTTATTTTGATAGGAGGTATTACCGTGACCGTAACTTCATCCGGTTTTAAAGAAGGACAATTATTGATGTCTGTCACAGTAAGCGAATAGGAGATTGTTCTCTCTGGTTGTAATACCTGGGGACTGCTGCTGAACGGGTCAGAAAGGAACCGTTGCGGTGTCCATTCATATCTTATGCCCCCGCTGCCTTCCAACTGATAATTTTGACCAAAACATATTTCTCCATCAGGCCCTGCGTTGGGAACAGGGGCAGGTAATACCTGCACATTTACTTCATCCTGTGCTGTGCAAACACCCAATCCCATGGTAACACGGAATAGCGTGGTAACTGCAGGGCGCACTACAGGGTCTGCTATAGCAGGGTCATTGATCACGCCGGGCAGATTGGACGTCCAGCTAAAACTGGTTGCATTGGTAGTTATCTGCAAACGGGTGCTGCTGCCTTCACAGATAGGAGCAGGGTCAGCAACTGGTGTAAAGCTTAGGTTATTTGTTAATCCTACGATCACATTGGGAACAGCAAAGAGACAACCATTTACATCTTTCACCGTAACAGTGTATGTACCCGGCAGCACCTTCAATACGTTGGATGATTGAAAAGCTCCGCCGCTGCTGTATTGATAATTTCCTGAACCGCCTGTAGCTGTTACCGTAATGATACCATCGGCACCACCATCACAGGTAGCATTGGTAGTGCCGCCTATTACTGCAGATAAAGCAGCGGGCGCTGTCACTGTTATATTGTTGTACAAAGCGTCGCAGTTCTTTGCATCCTGCACCCGAACGGAATAAGCGCCTGCGCCTACTTTAAATGTATTGGATGATTGAAAAGCTCCTCCATCAAGACTGTAAGTGTATGGTGGGTTCCCACCAGTCGGATTCACCGTGATCATTCCATTATTATCACCATTGCAAAGCGGAGCCTGCACAGTGGGGGGCGGGATAGCCAATGCCTCAGGCTGTGTTACAGAGATAGTCAGGTCAGTGGCACATCCAACATCATCTTTTACGGTAACAAAATATTCACCTGCATCAAGTCCTCCCATAATCAGTACATCAGTGGTAATGGTCAGCGTAGAGGTGAGAGGCCCGGTTGTAGATATTGTATACGGTGCCGTACCGTTTGCTATGCTTATTATCAGTACACCATCCCTTGCGCCCAAACAGGAAGCAGGGTTTGACCTGGAATTAACAGTTAATCCTGTTCCTGCTGCTATCGTAGTTGTAAGCGGCGGCGAAACGCAGGAGCCTTCTTTTATCAGCACAGAATAATTTCCGGAACCAAGATTATTGAATGTATTTCCAGCCTGCCAGTTTTGTCCGTTATCAATGGAATACTGGTAAGGCCCGCTTCCACTGGTGGGCGTGGCAGTAATTGATCCATTGTTAACACCCGGGCAGGTAGTGCCTGTTACAGCCAGCGTACCGGTAAGCACACCGGTTCCGGCAGGGATTACCGGGATGGTTACAAGAGCTTCGCAAGTGGGGCTGGTCGAGATCCTGATCTGATGAGGGCCGCTGGCGGGTAAGCCAGTGATCACATTGGTAGCCGGGTTTCCGTCGATCGTATAATTATATGGCCCTCCTCCTGCAGGAGGAGTAAGCAGGATGCTGGCATTCTGCGCTCCCGCACAACTGGGAGGATTAACGATATAAGACACATCAAAAGTGCCTGTAGAAAGCACTTCAATATTATCGATCGTCCGGCTGCATGATCCTGCCCCGGTAGCAGTGAGACTGTAAATACCCGGAGCAAGATCATTAAATGTAGCTGATGGATCAGGGCTGTTGATCGTAATGGCTCCCGGGTTTAACTGATAGGTATAAGGCCCTGCTGCTCCTGCTGCAATATTCGCCGTGATACTTCCTGAAATCACTGCACAACTGCTCTTCACTGTTGTAACAGAAAGCGGCAGCACTCCTTTATTGACAGTGATCGTATCATTAACAATGATCGGAGTAGCGGGATCACAGATAGAAGAATAAGTGGTGCGGATGATATACTTTTCTGAATTCCCCGAAGGGCATTTATCCGAAAAACTGATGTCTTTAAACCCCGGTGCAGTTTCTGTAGCAGTGGCTGTTTCAATCACCTGTCCTGAAGTATAATTTACCAGCTCTGCTTTAACAAATCTCGAAGTGTTGCCGGAAGGAATGAAACGGTATGCTTCTTTTTGTGCGGTCCACATTGTACTGTTCTTACCAGGAGCAGCTACTCCTTTATCCCTGTTCCAGTTTTGTATGCCGAGGATAGCATTTCCCTTGCTGCCATCAAAGCACATTTTTTGATCTATATATATATCAATCACGGAAGTGGCTTCATTAACCACGATCTGGAAAATGGCTGGTGTGGTCATGCTACAGGTAAGATTGTTATACACGCCCACTTTATTCCAGCTTGCAATAAACCGGCGGAATGGGGCAACACCTTCAAAGCGCCATTCAATTTTCATATCGGCCGGGCTGTCTTTGGGTTTCAGGTCTGAAAAAGCAGCCATGATGGCCGAACGGGGATAATAAGGCAACTGCTTGTCTCCGGCGGCTATGGCACAGGGGATACCTGTACCAGCACCAGGTATGGGAGGAACAATGGCATATCCATTAAAACAATTGGCATTGCTTGCATCAAATGTTATCAATCCATTTGACCCTACTACTACCTGGTTAAAAGTTTGTCCGTAAAAGCAGATCGGGAAAGGCAGGTTGATCGCATCACTGTATATATCATCTTCATAAAGCCCTGTCAGTTCATTGCCGCCGGCTGTTACAAAAGCAAAAGGTTTGAAGGGAATGGGCACCACCTGGTAGTCTTCACTCGTTTTCAGGTGTGGCACTTTAAACTTTAATGAAGCACAGGCCTGGCCGCAATTGAGGTTGATAACAGAATCATTGATGCCTGTAAAGTTTTCCTGCGCAGATACCAACACGCCCATACACATACAAAAACTCCATAGCAATAAGAGCTTTCGTGTGGTGTGTTTCATGATGGTGTGTAGTTTGATATTGATACGGGAATCAGATCAACAAGATAAAATAAAATATCTTCCCTGCAATAGGTACACGCTTATTGTTCTTTTATTGGGGAAAACAGGAAATCACACTTAAACATCTTCAGTATCATATCGTTCCACCGATTCAATACCTGGCAGGGCTTTCAGGCGCTGCACCAGGTTGTCCAGTTCTTCCCGGTCATGAACGAATACTTTGATATTGCCTTCGAATAAACCTTCCTTGGCTTCCACGCTCAGCGCGCTGATATTGATCTTCATTTCACCAGAGATGAGGTTGGTGATCTTATGGATAACTCCCACATCATCCATACCCACGATCTTAAGACCGGTAAGAAAGGATATCTCTTTATTTTTCGCCCATTTGGTTTTAACCACCCTGTGACCATAATTGGCCAGCAGTTTCGCTGCATTAGGGCAATTGGTACGGTGGATCGTTAGCCCTTTTCCTGTTGTTACAAATCCAAATACGTCGTCACCGGGAATAGGCTTACAGCAATTGGCGAGGGCATAAACGATCTTATCACTGCTTTCGCCAAAGATGATCAGCTCTGCATCTTTTTTGGCAGAAGTATGCTGGGGAGCGAATTCCTGTTTGAATTCGTGTACTGTTTTTACAGGTCTTGGCGGTTCCAGTTTATCACCTGTAACAGTAAATTCCTTCAGATCTTTCAGATCAATATTTTTGACCGCTACCTGGTAAAAAAGGTCCAGTTGGGAAGGCAGTTTATACCAATGCACCAGCTCTTCAATATTGTGCTGGTTAAGTGCAGCTCCCAATCCTTCGAGCTTGCGCTGCACAGTGTATTTACCTTCATCTGCAATGGCTCTTTTTTCCTCTTTCAGTGCGTCTTTGATACGGCCGCGGGCTTTGGCCGTAACCACAAAACCCAGCCAGTCTTCCGAAGGTTTTTGCTTATTGCTGGTAATGATCTCTACCTGGTCGCCGCTACGCAGCTTATGGCTGATAGGTACCAGTTTATGGTTCACTTTGGCGCCGATTGTTTTTACACCAATGGCACTATGGATAGAGAAGGCGAAGTCGAGCGCAGTTGATTCCACCGGCAGCATTTTCACATCTCCCTTGGGCGTATACACATAGATCTCTTCTGCGAGGAAGCTCGTTTTGAATTCCTGCAAAAAATCAATGCTGTCAGCTTCCTGGTTGCTGATCACTTCGCGGATCTGCTGAAACCATTTATCAAAGCGGCTTTCATCCGGTGTTCCTTCCTTGTATTTCCAGTGTGCGGCGAGGCCTTTTTCTGCGATCTCATTCATCCGCTTGGTGCGGATCTGCACTTCCACCCATTTTCCCTGAGGGCCCATTACCGTTGTGTGCAGGGCTTCATAGCCGTTCGATTTGGGATTGCTCAGCCAGTCGCGCAACCGCTCCGGCGAGGGTGTATATTCATCCGTGATCATCGAATACACTTTCCAGCAATCTTCTTTTTCCCTTTCGGGCGGAGAATCGAGGATAACGCGGATAGCGAACAGATCATATACCTCTTCAAAATCCACTCCCTTTTTCTTCATTTTATTGGAAATGGAATGGATGCTTTTCGGGCGGCCATAGATCTCAAACCTGAAATGGTTTCTTTCCAGTTTTTCCTTGATTGGCCGGATAAATTCATTGATGTATTTGGAACGCTCACGTTTTGTTTCCGCCAGTTTCTGGGCAATATCCCTGTAGGCCTCGGGCTCCATGTATTTCATGGCGAGGTCTTCCATTTCGGTTTTGATATTGTAAAGTCCCATCCGGTGGGCCAGGGGAGCATATACGTACACAGTTTCGGAAGCGATCTTCAACTGCTTTTCCCTTTTCATGCTTTCGAGGGTACGCATATTGTGCAGCCGGTCGGCCAGCTTGATCAGGATCACGCGGGGGTCATCCGTCAGTGTCAGCAGTATTTTTTTGAAATTCTCTGCCTGGGCAGAAGCATTCACATCTATGACATTGGATATTTTGGTAAGGCCGTCCACAATGCGGGCGATCTCGGCCCCAAATTCCCGTTCGATATCTTCCAGGGAAATATCCGTGTCTTCCACCGTATCGTGCAGCAGGGCGCAGATCGTGGAGCGCACACCCAGCCCAATCTCTTCCACGCAGATCTTGGCCACGGCCAGGGGATGAAGGATATAAGGCTCGCCGCTTTTCCGGCGCATGGTCTTATGCGCCTCGGCGGCCATTTCAAAAGCATTCCTCAGCAAGTCCTTATCTCCAGGCTTGATCTTAGCTTTCAATGACCGCAAAAGTGAACGATACTCCCTGAGAATCAACTTCCTCTCCTGCTCCTCATTCAGATTATACTTGGGCGTCTGCGCGATTGTCTCCATCCGTGTAGTTATAACAACGAATTTACGAAAAAGCGGCCGCTTTCTTTCATTGAAAAGGCCTACATTTGCAACCCGTTTCGAAGCAGCTCCCGGGTCAAAGCCCGGGATGACAATCCCGGATGTGGTGAAATTGGTAGACACGTCAGACTTAGGATCTGATGCCGCAAGGTGTGGGGGTTCGAGTCCCTCCATCCGGACCAACAGAAGTTCAAAGGTTTAAAAGTTTAAGGGTTTAATGTTTCAAACTTTTAGACTCTTAAACTTTTGAACTTTTAAACTTTTTTAAACCGCGATTATGGCTACAGTTACCAAAGAAAATATCGGCTTACTCCACGAGAAGCTGACCGTGAAGCTGGAAAAACAGGATTACCTTCCTTCTTTCGAAAAAGCCCTTAAAGATTATAGCAAAAAAGCCAATATTCCCGGCTTCCGTAAAGGCATGGTCCCTGCCGGGTTGATCAAAAAAATGTATGGCCCTTCCCTGTTTACAGATGAAGTGCTCCGCTCCGTTGACCGCGAACTGATCGGCTACCTGCAAAATGACAAGCTGGACATTTTTGCCCAGCCCCTGCCGCTGGATGCCGATATCCGCCAGTTGGACGTAAACAATCCCGCTGATTATACCTTTCATTTTGAAGTGGGCATGAAGCCTGAATTTGCGCTGACCGACCTTGGCAGTGCAAAAATTGACCGCTTCGTGGTGGATGTAACAGACGAAATGATCAATAACGAGATCGCCCGCTTGCAAAACCGCTATGGCAACATGCAGGACCAGGATTCTGTAGCTACTGAGGAAAATGTGCTGAACGTAGTATTTTCTGAAGTAGATGAGAACGCCAATGAGGTAGAAGGCGGAATTCACAAAGACAATTCATTGCTGGTAAAATATTTCAAAGAAGACTTCCGCCCCAACCTGATCGGGAAAAATGTGAACGATTTTGTGGTGGTGGAACTGAAAAAAGCATTTGACGAAAAAGAGCTCGACTTCATCCTGAGTGATCTTGGCCTTGACAAAAATGATCCTGCTTCTGCAGAGAAACATTTCAGGATACAGATCACCAAGATCGGCTTGCTGGAAAAAAGAGAACTGAATGAAGAATTCTTCAACCAGCTTTATCCCAATGGCGATGTAAAATCAGAAGCCGATTTCCGCAATAAGATCAAAGAAGAGATCCAGGCTTACTGGAACAGCCAGGCAAGGAATCAGATCCACGACCAGTTGTTTCACCAGCTGACTGATCACACTTCCATCAAATTCCCTGAAAGCTTTTTGAAGAAATGGATCAAAACACAGGGATCAGAAGGAGAGGATGCTGAAAAAACAGACGAACAGGTAGAAAAAGAATTCCCCACTTTCCTGAACCAGTTGAAATGGACACTGATCACTGATAAGATCGTGCAGGAAAATGGCGTTCAGGTAAACCCTGACGAGATCCGTGAATTTGCGAAACAGCAATTACTCGGCTATATGGGCGGTATGGGTGCAGGCGTGGAAGATCAACCCTGGGTAAGCGATTATATTGAAAAGATGATGAAAGACCGCAAGTATGTGGAAGATGCATACAACCGCATCCAGACACAGAAAGTATTTGAATGGGCTGAAACAAAGATCAACCCGACAGATAAGCCAATAAGTGCAGAAGATTTCACCAAAATGGTAGAAGATCATCAGCACCATCATCATCATTGATAATAATTAAGATACTTAAAAAAGAAAATGGGCAAAGTTTGAATTTTGCCCATTTTCTTTTTTATCATCAAAGTTACTTATCAGATTTACGTCCCATCACGATCATATGATATGGCGGTGCATGATCAGTATATAAAGGTTTGAAATCAAAATGTACAAGAATCTGATTCAGCAATTCCATATTGAAAACATGATGGTGCAAACACCTGTTCTCGATATTCTTAAGCGACCTTTCTTTAAAGAACTCCCGGTTGGCTGAGGGAGGGTCCATATACACATCGTGCTTTTCCAGTATCTCTTCCAGGTGAGTGAGATCATCTTCACCTGTATTATTCCGGTAATCTTCAAGAAGATGATCAAAAGCAGAATAAGAACGCTGGTGATCAAAAGTGAATCTTTTATCAGGTAAGATCATCAGCAAAACACCTCCTGGTTTTAATACTCTGTGCCATTCAGCCACAGCTTTCAGCGGATTGGCATAGTGCTCAAGATTATGACTGCTAAGCACAAAATCATAACTGTTATCACTGATCTTCTTAAGATCATTCCCTTCGCAGATATATTGCCATCCGGAATGATTCGGAGCATACTGATAGGTATTACCTTCTGAGATCTCTCCTTCCCAAACCGTTGAGTTGCTAAAGTTGACACCATCGATCTGGGCAGCAAGTGTGTAGACCGGCAGAAATCCTTTTTTCCTGAAGATCGGGCTGGGGCCTCCGATCTCGAGGCCTTTTTTATCCCTAAAGCTGGATGCAAAAGCCAGGAATTTATTCCGGTTATATCCTTTGATCTTATGCCAGAGTTTTCCAAACTCAACCTTCGGTCTTTTGATATACTTCGTAAGGCCCAATATCTATTAGATTGAAGTGTACAAATTGTTTCAGAGAACCGAAATTAACTATAAAAAAGGTAGGATTGCATACAAAATCGCTGACCCTTTTTTGTTTCACGCAGCCTATCTTCTCATTATTTTTTCCTCTTCTTGGAATACAACAATTTTGCCTGCTGCACGAGGGTCACAAATTCCGATTGATTAATATCATTCAGGTTGGCAGTCGTATTCGCGAGCAAAACAAGTTCATTCCAGTTAAGAACTTTGGCAAGAGAAGCAGCTCTGAGCAGGGAGCCAAACATGGCTACTGCAGCTGAAAACCGGTAGCATTGTTCCAGCTTTTCAAAAGGTTCGAAATCATAATAGCTGTTATGAACGAATTCCCTGGTCACGGTATCATGCGGCAGATTGTACCGTAATTTTAATTGGGCCAGTTTTTCGATCACTGTCGTATCTGTGCGGGGCATTGGCTCCAGTTCAAAGATCCCCATCATGGAATAGCCTGATCCTATTTCACCACCTTCGATCACTGCCAGGGTATCGCTTAAAGCACCTGCCTTATTATCAAAACCGATCAGCTTGTATTGCTTTACATAATGCGGGTTGAACTCTACATTGAGATAAGCATCATCTGCTACAGCATACAACGTTTGTGTAAATTCTTTCAGCAACACTTTCTCTGCTTCACTGTAATTATCGAGATAAGCAAAATTGCCATTTCCTTTCCGCGCCAGTGTTTGGATCTTGGAATCTTTATAGTTACCCATCCCTACTCCCAGGCAGGTAAGATAAATTCCTGACTGGCGATGCTGGGAGATCAATTCGTCCAGTTCTGCTTCTGTACGCAGTCCTACATTAAAATCACCATCGGTAGCCAGTATCACGCGATTGTTCCCACCTGGAATAAAATGTTTTTTGGCCACACTGTAAGCCAGTTTCACACCCGATTCGCCGGGAGTGGTGCCGCCGGGCGTAAGCTCATCGATCGCTTTATAGATCTTTTCTTTTTCTGCTCCGCTGGTACTGTTGAGCATAATGCCTGTTACACCTCCATATACCACAATAGCTACTGAATCTTTTTCCCGCAGGTTATTGACCAGCATACGGAAAGCTGATTTAAGCAATGGCAGCCGGTTGGTCATATCCATCGAGCCTGACACATCGATCAGGAACACCAGGTTGCTGGGTGGCAGTGTATCAAGGTTGAGCTTGCGGGCAGAAAGATTGATATAGAATAATTGATTATCGGGGTTCCAGGGGCAATTGGTTAGTTTGGTTTGAATAGCAAACAGATCTTTCTCCCTCGGCTGGGTGTAATTAAGGTTAAAATAATTCAGCATCTCTTCTACCCTCACTGCATCCGGCGGCACAATAGAGCTTTGGGTGATGAAGCGGCGGATATTGCTGTAAGAAGCCCGGTCCACATTCAGTGACACACCGGTGGCAGGATACTTTTGTGCATTTACAAAATGATTCTCTACAATGCTTACATAGGTTTCATCACCCGCAAACCATTTACGGTGATCTTCTTTAAACATCCCTTTGGTAAGCGAAAGCAATTTGTAGGGCCGGGCAGAATTGGCTGCTGCCGGCATTAATTTTAGCCGCACTGAAAGAAAATCTCCTGCATTGGCTACTACCCTTTCGGGCTTATAGCCGGTGAATGAAAACTGGAAAGTATCTATAAGTGCATTGGTAGTGATACCGAAAGTGCCGGTAGTGCCGCTTTTATAAATATAACCGGTGCGGGGTTGCAGGATCACCACATTTTGCAAAGCATTGCCTGATTCATCTTTTACTTCGCCACGGAGATAGTATTGCTGGCCGGAAACAGATGAACCAACACTCCAGATCAGGTAGAATAATATGGAAGTTGTGGCTTTCAATCGGATATATTAACCTTTAAAAATACAAATTCAAACGAATGACGCAAATTATATCCTTCCTCAAATATTCACGTCGGCTATACCAATTGATAGATTTCCTTCAGGTTACGGCCCAGCCCGTCATAGTCGAGCCCATAGCCGACTACAAACTTGTTGGGTATTTCAAATCCGGTGTATCCAAGGGTCAGCGGGTATTCGGTGGCTTCGGGTTTATGGAGCAGGGTGGCGATCTGAAGCGATTTAGGTTGCTGGTGCATGAGCCGGGGCAAAAAATGATGCAGGGTCTTTCCTGTGTCCACGATGTCTTCTACAATGATCACGTCCTTGCCGAAGAGGTCTTCATCAAGCCCGATCGTGGTGAGCACATTTCCCGTTGACTGTGTGCCTTTGTAGGAGGCCAGCTTGATAAAACAGATATCAGCATCCACGGTAAGATGTTTAAAAAGATCGGAAGCAAACATGAACGAGCCATTGAGGATAGCTACGAAATAGGGCCGTCTTCCTTTGTAATCAGCATTGATCTTCTCCGCCAGTTCCTTTACACGCTGCTGGATAAGTTCTTCCGGAAGATAGGTTTCAAAAGTCTTATCATGTACTTTGATCAAAGCCATCAGGATGCAGTTTCGTTTTAATTAGTTCCCTGGTTATCCCTTTTTGCCAGCCTGGGCACAGAAGGAGCAGCACCACGGAGATACAGTTTTTCCCCGATCGCCGGCTTCATATATTCCTTGAGCTGGTTGTATTCCAGTAAAGATTCCAGTCGTATCGCTTCCAATTGGGCAATATCCCGCAGCGTTTCTCCTGCACGCACAATATGGAATTCATTATTGCCTGTTCTTCTTTTCCGTTGCAGGTATATCAACTGATCGTCTGGCAAAGCTTCTACCTGCTTCATTTCATTGAATTCAAACAAACGGTTAAGCGGTACATTATATTGTTGCGCAATCACCAATACCGGAGTGCCTTTGCTTCCAAATATCACGCGGGTCTCATTTATCTTGAATTCGCCGGAAGGATAAACAATAGCGGGAGCCTCTTCAGCAGCGATCCCTGTATCTGTATCGCCTTCAGCAACTGTATCTGCTGTTTGATCACCGGGTTGCCTGGCTACAGTAGCTATATCTTCCCTTTGCATTTTCCCCATCGCGATCAGGCTGTAATCCTGCAGGTGATAATTTTCGATAAGCCGGATAATGATCACCGGGTATTTGGGATTGGTGGCATAGCCGGCTTTCTTAAGCCCATAAGCCCAGGCTGAATAATCCAATGGATCGAGGTTGAACAAAGAAGCATAGCGTGGGCTGTTCTTTAGAAAATTGGAATGATCGCGGTAAGAATCTTCTGCCTTTGTGTATTTGCGGAAGCATTCACCACGCGCATCATCATCGTGCGAAACGGATTCGCCGGCCCAGTTGGATTTGCACTTAATGCCAAAATGATTATTGGACTTCTGTACCAGCACACTGGTCCCGGCCATGGTTTCATGTATGCCTTGCGCAAGCTTGATGGAAGCCGGAACACCGGTCCTCTGCATTTCTTCGATAGCCAGCTCTTTGTAGGTGTCAATGTATTGTTTGACAATTGCAGCATCCTGCGCTTTTGCAACGAAGGTGAGCGTAAACGATACTGCAATTAAAACAATGCGCATTTTGTTCATGAACATCTTTTTATCACAATTTCCTTATCAGGTACAGGCCATCCCGGAGGGTGACCATCATTTTATCAATATCTTTTCTTTCCAGGATCATTTCATTAAAAGCCTGGATGGCTTTAGCGTTCTTTCCTTTTGCCGGATTGGCCAGCACTTCACCATGAAAGAAAATATTATCTGCTAAGATAAACCCGTTTTGGCGCAATTTGGGGAAAACCAATTCAAAATATTCTATATAAGAAACCTTGTCTGCATCAATAAACACAAGGTCCCAGGTTTCATTTAGTGTGGGGATCACTTCTTTGGCAGAGCCGGTATGCTGAATGATCTTATGGCGCAGTGCAGAGCGGTTGAAATATCCCTGAGCAAGGGCTGCATCGTTTTCCCTTAATTCGATGGTGTGTAATTGGCCATCCGGCTCCAGCCCTTTTGCAAGGCACAAAGCGCTGTAACCGGTGAAAGTACCGATCTCCAGGATGCGGCGCGGACGTACCATACAGCTCATCATTTCCAGGAATTTCCCCTGTAGGTGGCCACTCAGCATCTGGGGATCTGCATGATGATGAAGGGTGTACTCTGCTATCTCATGCAAAAGCTCATCCTCAGGGGAGGAGAATTTTTCTGCATATGCCTGTACATCGGGGTTAATGAGGTCCACGTTCTTGCTTTTTGCAAAGGTAGCCCCGTTAAGCGGTTCTTTATGCGGAGGCTTCCTGTTTTTTGGAAACAAGCATCAAACCAAGGAATGTTAATAAGCCATTAATGATCAGTAGTTCAAGGCCTATTTCAAATGAGCCTACAATCTTTTGCTGGTATTTCTCAAGCAGGAAGCACAGCAAAGGCGCAGCGATGCAAACCAGCGGCACCCATTTATCAATCACCTGCCTTTTAGTAATGATACCAAAAGTGAATAATCCAAGCAAAGGCCCATAAGTATATGCAGCTATTTTAAGTATCACATTGATCATGCTCGGGTTATTCACCTCATTAAATACCATTACGAAAATGAGGAAGATCCCTGCAAAAACAAGATGCACACGCTGACGCACTTTTTTCTTCTGCTGGTCTGTCCATTCCTGCTTTCTCTGCATACCAATGATATCAATGCAGAAAGAAGAAGTAAGCGCCGTGATAGCTCCGTCAGCGCTGGGGAATAAGGCAGAGATCAGGGCGATAATGAAAATGATAGACACTACCGGCGGCATGTGTTCCAATGCTATTATCGGGAACAGCTTATCAGCTGATGCATCCTTTCCTTCCAGCATAAAGCGGGTCACTTCCTTGCCACCTTCAATAGTGGTTACATAGTGTGCGCCAAGGCTTTCAGCATAGGTAAATAATAAACCGCCCAGCACCAGGAACAGCAGGATCACAAATAACATGATTACAGAAAGTGTGATCACGTTCTTTTGCGAGTCTTTTAGTGTTTTAACCGAAATATTTTTCTGCATCATTTCCTGGTCCATACCCGTCATGGTAATAGTGATGAATGCACCCGCCAGTATCTGCTTCAGGAAAAACAGCTTGCTGTTAGGGTCAGTAAAGAATATTTTGGAATAGCCTTTTTCACCCATCTCCGTTAATGCAGATCCAAGGCTGGTATCCATGGCATTTAATATATAAACCACGCAAACCACGAGGCCGGTGAGCATGAAAGTGGTTTGGAGGGTGTCTGTGAACACAATTGTTTTCACACCTCCTTCGTAAGTATACACCAGGATCATGACCAGGATGATCAAAGTAGTAACCCAGAAAGGAACGCCAAAACTGGAAAGGATCGCATCCTGCAAAATCTTTACTACGAGATAAAGCCGGGCAGTGGCTCCCAGGGTCCTCGATAAAATAAAAAAGGAAGCACCTGTTTTATATGATTTAAAGCCCAGCCTCGTTTGCAGGTAATTATAGATGGACGTAAGATTAAGTTTATAATACAGGGGCAGCAATACATAAGCGATCGTTACATACCCGATCAGGTAACCGATCATTATCTGGAAATATGCAAAGGATTCCTTGCCTACACCGCCAGGTACGCTTACAAAAGTGACACCGGAGAGTGAAGTACCGATCATCCCGAAAGCCACCAGCATCCAGTTACTATTGCGGTTGCCGATAAAAAAAGAATCATTGTTGGAGTTTCGGGAAGTGTACCAGGCTACTATCAGCAAGAGAACAAAATATCCTATAACAAAAGAAAATAACAATCCGGCGGACATATTTCAATTTTTAGTGAACCCTTGTTGCGGGTTAAAGATTTTTTGAAGGTAAACAAATTTGTATTCCCTTTGCGCCAGAAATTTATTTGTTATGCCTATCAAGTCTCTTGCTGTTTTTTGCGGCTCCAAAACGGGGAAGAACCCGTTGTTCCTTCAACATGCTTCAGAATTGGGTCTGCTTTGTGCCAGTCATGGTATCCGGGTGATCTATGGTGGCGGAAGTGTCGGCATCATGGGCGCTGTTGCCGATGAAACCATGCGTCATGGGGGAGCTGTTACCGGTGTTATTCCCCAGGTACTGGTCGATTGGGAGCGGCAGCATAACCATCTTTCCCAATTGCTGGTGGTAGATAATATGCATACGCGCAAAAAGAAGATGTATGATCTCTGTGATGCGGCTGTTGTGCTTCCCGGCGGGTTCGGGACCCTGGATGAATTGTTCGAGATGGTGACCTGGAACCAGCTCTCCATTCACGATAAACTGATCTTTATCCTCAACTCAGGAGGCTTTTACAAACACCTCATCGCGCATATCAAACAAATGCAGGATGAAGGCTTTCTTTATGAAGAAGCCCAAAAACGTTTGATAGTGCTGAATGAGCCCTCAGAGCTCATCGAAAAGATCACGCATTAACGGTACCTGCCCTGGAACAAACCGATATTCACACCAGCCCTTACGATCGGGACCATATCCACACGAGGTTTTGCCGATGGGTTAGAGGGATTATACGATACATCCACGTAGGGAGAATTTTCATTTTTCAGTACATCAAACAATAAGGAAATATAAAAGAACGAAGTGGAACCCGGTTGTCTACCAGAGGCAAAGCCACCACCGAGAAGCAAGGATCCCGCATTCTCATTATTCTTAGACGCAGTGTAGCTGGTGCTGCCGGGAGCAGGTATATATTTCACCGTACTGAAGTTTTGCTCATATTGCGCCTGCACAAATAAAAAGCTGATAGGATACAGGCGGGTAAACACACCCGGGCCATAAACCGATTGCCTCAATTTGTCATCATACTGGATATAGTCCTTGGTGCTGCTGTACACGTAGTTGAAAACAATACCTGCATCCACCCAATCAGCCAGTTTGTACCCAAACATGGGATTGGCGCCTAATATGGTTTGTCCGTTAAAGAATGACACCGTTACACTACCCCCTGTAAAAAGATTTTCCTTTTTAAAGCCTTTCTCTTCCTGGCTTTCATCCTGCGCGCTGGCTGATACCGCAACAAGCGATAATGCTATTACGAGGTAAGCGATTCTTTTCATCTTTGTGGTTTTATCAGTTTATCAAAATTATTCCTGAGATCATTGCAGTTGACCGATCACTTTTTCTTTCCGTGGCATGGCCGGTAACATAAACCCGAGCAATACAGCCGCATACACCTGGAACACAAAATTACCGGTCAGCAAAGAAAGAATGATGCAAAATATAATAGGTAATTCAGTGATGGCAAGATAAATGATTAACGATGTGCGGTACATTGTTAATTTCCTTTCCAGCGGATTTAGGGAAGTTTTAGCAGTTTCCACTCCCCTGGCAAACTGTTGCCGGCCCCATATAGAGCAGGCAAACGAAAAGATCGCTGCGCCGCCCAGCAGCCAGTTGTAATAGGCTTTCATACCTGGTGCCAAAGGTCCTTGGGACTGGCTGAATATAATAGCCCCCAGCAAGAACAATAAAGCAGCCATTGCTATGCTGACAAAAACGATCTGCATTGCTTTCAGCTCCTGTTGTTCTTTTGCTGATAACTCTGTTATGTTCATGCACAAATATTTTCCTGCGCTGTAAAAATCGGGAAAAAAACTTAGATCAATATGCTTTAAACGAAGGACACATCGATTCATGGCGGTTGCCCTTGTATTGGTCAAACAGTCCCTCTTTTACAAGAGAAAGCTCAAAAGCACCACGGCTGTTGTTATAATTTTTGAGGGTTGAAATAGTAGCATCGTAGGTAAAAGTGAACACGAAATCCTTATAGCCAAGGCCCACCATAGGAATGATCGCATCGCTGCTCCTGTAGTAAAGGCCGCCGATCAGGATGTTTTCGCCATCACCGGAAAGATTGTAACGGGCATTGGCGCCTATCAACCATTCATAGGATTTTGCCTGTAAAGAAAAATAACTATTGGGATTGATGATCCATTGATCATTCAATTTAAAGCTGCCATTGATAAACGCTGTGTGCCGCATGGGAATGCGGTTGCTGATCCCCGGTTGTTCATCAAAAAAAGATTCGCGGGGCCGGTTAATATGCATCGTGGAGAAACCTACGTTCACATAAGTCCGGTCGTCAGGGAAATAAGCATAATTCAACCCCGCCTGTATATCCAGGTAGCTGATATTATTGGAGGTAAGTGCTACGCTTGTGGGAAGATGGCTATCAAAAAAATGGCCATCAAACTGATCGGGGAATTTAAGATTAGTGACATTGATCTGCTTATTGGACCAGCCTACATTAAAGCCGAGGCTTAGCAAACTTCCAAGGTTAAGCATCTGGTGGTATGCTACAGATCCATACACTTTCGTGGAAGTAAGGTTTCCACTGCCGGCCACATCACGCAGTATCACCCCACCTATGCCCATCCAGCCATTGTCTTCATTCCGCATCACCTGCACATCTCCAAAAGCACTAAAGGTTTTATAGGGAACAGACATGATCGACGACCATTGATTCCTGAAATTGGCGCCTATCCTGTAATCCCCTTCCGGTATAAAACCAGTATTGGCAGGGTTGGTTACAAGCGGCGAATTCATGAATTGGGAAAAATGCAGGTCCTGCCCCCAGACAGACGGAGCCAGACAGCACCCTATGACTGCAAACATCGCTATTCTCTTGATTTCCTTCATGTCTGTTCCTCCTTTTCCCGGTTGCTGTTATCTGAACTGGCCGGACCGTTTATTTGTAATGGTTTTACCCATGAGTTTTAATCTTCCCTATCTGATCAACGTGATATCACCTTTGCGGCTGGCTTTTGTGCCATCGAAAAATTCCACTTCCAGTGTATAAGCATATACATCCATCGGCTGCACCACTCCTTTCACGCGGCCATCCCATCCCTGCAGTCGATTGGCTGTTTCAAACACTTTCTGCCCCCAGCGGTTCCAGATGATGAATTTCATTTTTGAAATGCCGAACCCTTTCACCATTACTATGCTGTTCACATCACCACTATTGGGTGTAAAGGCATTGGGCACATCCAGTGCAGGCACTATCAGTGTGCTGACATCCATGCATAATGTATCAGTGCAACCAAGTTGATTAAATGCAACCAGGCAGGCATTGAATGTGCCGGTAGAATTATACTGGTGCGTCACATTTGCCCGCGATGTGGTAACCAGCGAATCGCCATCACCAAATATCCATTTGAAACTGACTGCATTGGCCGAAGAAAGATTGGTAAATACATTCGGCGTATTCACTACAGGCGCTACCGGTGTGTAACTGAAATTGGCGGTAGGTTTATCATACACTATGATAGTGTACCTGAACGTATCTGTTTTATTACAGGTGTTCGGATCATTCGCCACCAGCATTACCTGATACGTGCCGGGCACAGCATATTCGTGGGTAGGATTGGCCGCTGTGGAAGTATTATTGGAACCCGAACCAGGATCACCAAAATCCCACTCAAAATTTATACCGCCTACTGATGTATTGGTAAATACAGCCTGGTAAGGTGCGCAACCGGTTGGAGGCGTCTCAAATAATGCATCTACATTGGCCGCTACGCGTACCACTGTGTCCAGTATCTCCGGGTTATTACAATAGTTGGTATCGTTCAATATCAATTGCACCGTATAAGAACCCGGTGCAGGGAAAGTATGTGGAATACTGTTCAACCCAGCCACCACTCTTGGGCTGCCATCACCAAAATCCCATATAAACGAGGTATCTGAAAAAGGTTTGCTGGGGTCGGTAGTTGAGGTATTATTGAATTGATAATCCAGCGCCGTACATGCACCGACCTTATCAAAGCTCATTGCCATATTAGCCCGCAGGTCGCCGACACGGATATGTATATAAGAAGTGTCTCTTTCATTACAGCTATTAGGATCGATAGCGATCAGCATTACCCGATAAGTGCCTACTGTCATGAAAGTGTGACTTTGAGTGTAGCCTGTAGCAGCGGGCAAAGGCCCTACATCACCAGAACCATCGCCGAAATTCCAGATATATTGCTGGGCATTTCTGACACGGTCAGTAAAATCTACTTTAAGCGGGAAACAGCCTGCTGTATCATTTGGTACGCCATCAATTGCGGCTCCAACAAGAGAGCCCACACCAGCAAGGTTGAACGCCATTTTTATCATACCCAGGTTACAGCCATCCGGCAGAGCTCCATTCACAGGGCCCCATACACCGGGTGTTACAGGAAACACTGCCCCACCCATGCAATTAGCACAAACTCCCTGGTATATCACACCATTTGGATCAAAACGGCTGGTGCCTCCGTCTACGTGGTCTCCATACTGCCCTCCATTCTGGCCAAAGAAGCTCGCATATAAACGGCCGGTTGCATTGCGTTGCAAAACGAAGAAATAAAAATCATGGCCGTCTGTTGTTGGCTTGTATGCATCCGGAGTAACACCCAAACCGTTTGTACCTGCGCTATGATAAACATTGGCCTGACCATTTGCACCACCCCAGCCTGAAACATATACGTTCTCACAACGGTCAACAAGGAATGCGGTCGGAGATATATCCGGAGTAGTTCCTCCCTTTCCAAATACGGTGCTGTACACATAAGCTGAAAGATCAGGTTGCAGTTTGGCAATAAACTGCTTGCCATTTGGCTCCGAATAAGGAGCATTCAGCACAGGCCATGCTCCTTCTGTTTGACCAGTAATATAAGGGAACCCTAACCGGTCAAATTTTATTCCATATATCTGATCAGCATTCACCGTTCCGGCATAAGTGGAGCGGATGATGGTGCTGCCATTATTACTTATTTGTGCAATGAACCCATCAATACTGTTATCAGCAGAACTACCCGTATTGAAGGTCGGTCCCAGTGTTGCTGCTTTGTTGCCGGGGAAATCGCTGCTTTGAGTACCGCCTGCTACGTATATATCACCCGTAGGAGAAAGGTCCAATACATAAGCAGCATCATTCTTGCTACCGCCCAGGTAGCTTGAAAATAACAGCGTGCTCAGATCAGGATTAAGCTTCAGGACCACTCCGTCCTGTCCATCGCCACTTGGGTTGGTTGAACCGGGATTACCAGAGTTGGGCTGAAACACGCCGGGTGTAGTAGGAAATTTAGACTGGGGATCGGAACTGTTGGACTGAGTGCAGGAAGCCACATAAACATTGCCTGCACCATCCAGTATTACTTCACTGCGGCCATCATCACCATAATTGCGCTGGAGCGATTGGGTACCGGCCCGGGAAACGACAATATTTACCCCGTCATTGCCACGGCCACCTATTTTTACAGAGCCGATTATATCGGAACCAGTCGCATTCAATTTTGTAACGACGATATCATATCCACCTCCGCTGCCGATTTGCCGGCTTTTGGGATAGTTGCTCGAGCTTGACCTGCCTGCCAGTACCAGGTTGCCCTGGGGATCACAGAAAAGACTGTGGGGTTGCTCATTACCGCTGCCACCAATATAGGTTGCATAAAGGCGGTTGGTACCATCTGCCGATAATTTAATAATACCGATATCGATCGGCAGATCGCTGCCGCCAGCACCATCCCCTCCCTGAAAAACGGTCTGAAAAGCACCAGGCGATACAGGAAAAGAACCTCCATTGAATACAATACCGCCGCCAAAAAAGCTTCCGTCAGGTCCATACGTAGCAGTAAAGCCCCAATTGGTAGCAGAGCTGCCGGAAAGCGAGCAAAAGATCAGGGTGGGGTCAATGATCAGTGTGGAAGACGGATCATATCCCTTTACATCAAAGCGCACCACATTATCTTTTACGACGTATTTACAGCTGACATCGGAGCGCCCTTTAGCGCTCGACTGATAGGTATAAGGATAAGATTCTTTCTTTTCACCAACGGAAGTGGTGAGCAAAAGCTCTTTATTTTTTACCTGTATCTTATCTACTCCATTATAACGAAGGGCGATCTTGCTGATATCGGCACCTGGCTTTGCAATGATATCATACTTCAAAGAGCCATTATAGGTATAATAGCGTACATCTACATTCGGGTACACGTCCTGCAGCGTGACGGCCTGGTACAAGCGGCAATCACGTCCCCATTTGGAAGGATCATCACCAATGAAGTAATTATTGACGGATGCCGTTTTCATTTTATCCGGTATCACCTGCATTTTGGGAGATGCACCGATAAAATCAACATCCCATGCATGGGAGCGTAGTATTATTTTATTATTAGCAGTGGCTGAACGCTGGGTCTCTCCATGCGAACCATGCAGCATGGATTGAACAGCTGCAAGGTCTTGCTGATTATGTTGCAAAATGGTGAAGCCTGTAGATCGGATAAACACGGCACCTGCATTCACGTCTCCCTTAAACTTAACGCGGCTGTCCCACTGTCCTTTGTTCTCTACAAATTCAATATTATCATAGTTCTGCGCTACAATGTCAAAACTGATGGCCAGCATTAGTACAACGACTATAAAAGGTTTCTGCATCAACATCGTTCTATTAAAATACACAATAATTCTGGTTAAAAACTGGAAACTTATGTTAAGATATCTTACTCCACGCCATCTTTCCTTTCTGCTGAAACAGGAAACTTTTCAGCCGCAAATTGTCTGCCGAAACAAGTTCCGGATCCTCTTCGAGTAATTCTGCTACCAGCAGCCGGGCTGCTTCCACCAAAGGGCGGTCTTCCACGATATTGGCCAGTTTGAAATTCAGCATACCGCTTTGCCGGGTGCCTTCTATATCGCCAGGCCCTCTCAGCTCGAGATCTTTCTCCGCTATTTCAAAGCCATTATTCGTGGACGTCAGGATCTTGATGCGCTCACGGGCATCATTACCCAATTTTGAGCCCGATAAAAGTATGCAATAGCTTTTTTCGGCCCCGCGGCCAACCCTTCCCCTCAACTGATGCAATTGTGACAATCCGAATTTTTCGCTGCTTTCGATCACCATCACGGAAGCATTCGGCACATTTACTCCCACTTCTATCACCGTGGTAGATACCATGATCTGAGTATCTCCCACAACAAATCGTTGCATGTTTTGTTCTTTTTGTTCAGCAGGTTGCTTGCCATGCACCATGCTGATCCAGTATTTCGGCTCAGGAAAATATCCCTTCACCGTTTCATATCCCCGCATCAGGTTTTCATAGTCCAGTTTATCACTTTCCTCGATCAGGGGGAAAATGATATATACCTGCCGCCCTTTGTCAATTTCGGCGCGCAGGAAGCTCATCACCTGGCTTCTTTGTGTTTCATAGCGGTGTACGGTGGTAATTGGTTGCCTGCCGGGCGGCAATTCATCGATTACGCTGTAGTCAAGGTCTCCATAAGCCGTCATGGCGAGGGTGCGGGGGATCGGTGTTGCCGTCATCACCAGCACGTGTGGTGGTATTTCTGCTTTTTCCCAGAGCCTGGCGCGTTGGGCCACTCCAAATCGATGCTGCTCATCGATGATCACCATTCCCAGCCGCTGAAACTGTACCACTTCTTCAATTACGGCATGCGTTCCGATCAGGATCTCCAATGTTCCTTCTGACAGCTTTTTAGCTATTTTTTTGCGGGCGGCAGTTTTGGTAGAGCCGGTCAGTAATTCCACTTCCACCGGCATTTCCTTTAATAACGAACTGATGGTGGCAAAATGTTGTTTGGCCAGGATCTCTGTTGGCGCCATCAGGCAGGCCTGGTATCCATTGTCGATCGCGAGCAGCATGGTGAGCAGTGCTACAATGGTTTTGCCGCTGCCTACGTCTCCCTGCAACAAACGGTTCATTTGCTTGCCGGAACCGGTATCAGTCCTGATCTCCCGCAGCACTCTCTTTTGTGCGCCGGTCAATTCAAAGGGAAGGTATTCCTTATAAAATGTATTGAACTGATCACCTACCTTATCAAATACCACTCCTTTGGAAAACCGGTGGCGGCGGGAACGGAGCAGGTTCATTCTCAATTGTGCCAGGAAGAGTTCTTCCAGCTTGAGCCGTTTCACTGCTTCTTTATACTGGGCGGCTGTGGTGGGAAAATGGACCTGGCGGAAAGCCTGGTAGCGGCCCATCAGCTTCAGTTTGCTGATAACGGTATCGGGCAGGTTTTCCGGTATATCTTTTTCATGCAATTGACCGAGAAGCACCTGTGTGAGCTTCGCGATCTGCCGGCCACCCAAACTGCGGGCCTTTAATTTTTCG
The DNA here is from genome assembly GCA_001898405.1 of Sphingobacteriales bacterium 44-61. Lineage (GTDB taxonomy): Bacteria > Bacteroidota > Bacteroidia > Chitinophagales > Chitinophagaceae > Terrimonas_A. The sequence goes on along the minus strand of MKTW01000007.1, from coordinate 50,942 downwards.
GTGGTGGGATATACCGGTTCCAGGAATTCCCTGCCTTCTTTTTTTTCCGGAGCCCAGGGTTCTGTTTCCGGGTGAACGATCTGCGGGGTTTGCTGAAAAAAGCTAAGGCGGCCATACACGAGGTACGACTGGTCTGGCAATAATGTTTTCTGTATCCAGTTGATTCCCTGGAACCAAACCAGTTCCATGCTTCCTGTAGCATCTTTTACCTGGGCTACCAGTCTTTTGCCCCTGCCTTCACCTACCACATCGAGGCGTATCAACTTAACGGCCACCTGCACAAATTCCATGGCAGGTGTGATCTCCTGTATGAGATTCACCTTTGTTTTATCGATATGCCGGTAGGGAAAGTGCTCAAGCAGATCACGGAAAGTGAAAATATTCAATTCCTTTTTCAGCAATTCTGCCCGTTGAGGTCCCACACCTTTCAGATATTCGATCGGGCTGGCTAATATGGCCGGTGAAGAAGAGATAAAAAACAGTTTTGGCAAAAATAACGGAATCAGGTTAAGCTGCTTGGTTACAGTATCTTAACAAAAAACTAAAGACGCCGTTTTTTTTCCCGTATTTTTTCAGAAAAAAATCATCCGGACACAATAAAAGGTATTGCACCAGTTTGAAATAATAAAAACTTTTACTCTTAAAATGAATAATTTTGAAAAATGGGTAAAACACCAAAAAAAGATCCTGTTCAGGCCGCTAAATCAGTCCTTGACGCTGTAATTCGCAAAACTGAAAATCAGCCCAAAAAGGGTGCAAAAAAGGCTATCTCTAAAGCCAAGAAAAAGTAAGCTAAAGAAGGACGCGCATATCTATTCGATTTGGCGGGTTGGGGTTTCTTTTAAATAGCCAGTGATAAATCTTTCCTGCAGCATTTACATACATCATTCGATATTCCCAATAATCTACTGGCCCGGTAGCAAGCACGTAATAAATACGATTAGCATAAACCAGTATTTCCCCATTGTTTCCATCTGAAGTAGTCTGAACTGGTGGTCCCCACTTCAAGATCAGGTTTTGTTTTGAATCACCTATCCAGGAGTTCAATACATTCTCCGTTAATTTTTTTTGTGAACTGCAACTGAATAGCATGCAAGAAATGAGAAGAAAGAAAAGGACTTTCATAAAAATGGCTTGTTCGCAATTGCCCCTCTTGCGGATATAAAAATAGCGTGGGACAAATAGCTGCTTGGCAAGAAGGTACTGGTAAGAACCCACACTCCATAGCAAACTAAAGCCCACGCCATAGCGTGAGCGTTCAGCTTGATTCTTTTTGGAGTGTATGAAAGATTACCAGTTTTTCTTACCCAAAAAATCAGCTAACGCCAATTATTATTATGTTTTGTTATTAACTCAGCAATTAAAAATATTTCGGTAATAATCTAGTACGAAATAAAAATTTTCTGGTAATAAATTAACATTTTGTCAAAAATATGGTTTAAATACCTTTACGGCATGCAAAAGATTTGTTTTTAAACGTAATCTATGCTACGAAATAAAAAAGCCAGGTGCATCGGCGTGGAAACTTTTGCAACTGGCTAAAACAATTTAAGAATGGGGCTGTAGCATAATGGCTAATGTGGCTACCCTTATCAAGTCGCAAATCCGGGTTCGATTCCCGGCAGCTCCATCTTTTTTGCCTATCCCAAAGGTAGGCATTGTTTCATATTTATGAAAGAAAAAAATTCTGCTTATGAATCGCTTATCTCTGGCTAAACGGAGCCAGATCATTCAACTTCTTGTAGAAGGTAATAGCCTCCGTTCCTGCTCCCGAATAGCAGATGTTTCGTTAACGACAGTCATTAAATTACTTGTAGATGTGGGTCAGGCGTGCGTAAAATTTCATAGTCGAACGGTAGTTAAGATTCAGAGTAAAAGAATAGAATGTGATGAGCAATGGAGCTTTATTTATGCAAAGGAAAAGAACAAACCTGCCCACAAACCCGAAGCTGGAGATATATGGACGTGGGTCGCCGTAGATGCAGATACTAAGCTCATCATTTCCTGGTTCGTAGGGCCGCGAAATTGGCAATCAGCTAATTTCTTCATGAATGATCTTTGGCGTAGAGTAAGGAATCGGGTTCAGTTATCCACTGATGGTTTAAATACCTATGTAGAAGCAGTGGCAGAGACTTTTGGAGGAAAAATAGATTTTGCACAATTAGTGAAACAATACAGCAAAGAGTCAACAAATAAAGAGGGAAAACTGGATAAAAGAGAACGTTATATAGGTGCAATAAAAAAGGTCATTTCTGGCAACCCGGATCCTCGTTATATCACCACAGCACATATAGAAAGACAAAATCTTACCACAAGGATGACTAACAGAAGGTTTACGCGACAGGTCAATGCTTTTTCAAAGAAATATGATAATCATTGCTATGCAGTCGCTTTAAACTTCGTTTATTACAATTTTGCCCGGATCCATAGGACTTTGCGGGTTACGCCAGCAATGGAGGCCGGATTAACGAAAAAACCCTGGAAATTTGAGGATATAGCTAACCTGGTGGAAGAGTATAATTAAAGCGATATCTTAGCAAAAGGAGGAGGCCAGGAGCCTAAACAAGAGAATCGGGGGAGCGTAGAAAGCGCCTGATTCTGTCAGAGGAACAGCGGATAGCTGGAAATCTGAGAAAAAGTTTAGACTACCTGGTCTCACTATTTTAAAAATTCAAACTGTAGCACTACCCAATAAAAATCCTATTGTGCTTTAATTTATTTCCTACTATTTTGCAGCTTTAGAACCAATAACCTATCAGAAACCCGGTCTGAATGAATAACCAACTCTACCTGCTGCAGGTCCACCTGCCATTGCTGGATTATAAATTCCCTTTGCTGAGTTTTGTTACGGCTTTTATTGTTACGTTGCTCAGTATCCCCCCACTTATTTTTCTCATTAACCGCTATAAGCTTTACGATATTCCTAATGCACGCAAGCTGCATAAATCGCCTGTGCCTACCATGGGAGGCATTGCTATTGCGGCAGGCATGGGCCTGTCCATTTTATTATGGTTGCCGCTTCATGCCGAACCGGCCCAGCTCGCTTTCTTTCTTGCTGTGCTGGCACTGTTGGTCATTGGTGTGATGGATGACCTGAAGGACCTGTCTGCTAAATATAAATTCGCTGTTCAGTTCGCCATCGCAGCATTGATTGCACTCTCGGGTGTGAGGATCACTTCTTTCAATGGATTGTTTGGTATTGAAACATTGCCCCTGTATAGCCAGTACTTTTTTACCATTCTGGCCATTGCGGGTATAACCAATGCCTTTAACCTGGTGGACGGAATTGATGGACTGGCAGGCGGATTGGCTTTTATGAGCCTGATCACCCTGGGACTTTTCCTCAACCTCAGCGGAGATATAAGTACAGCTTTGATCGCTTTTGCGCTCGCAGGAGGAGTATTAGCATTTTTGTACTTTAATTTCAATCCTGCCCGGATCTTCATGGGTGATACCGGTTCGCTGGTCATAGGTTTTATCATCTCCGTTTTATGTGTCCGTTTGCTGCAGGTAAATACATTTGCCAGTCATCCTGTATTGCCCAATGCACCGGTATTTGTATTAGGCATTGTGCTGGTGCCGGTGTTTGATACATTACGCGTATTCACTTTACGCACCTGGAGAGGCGGCTCACCCTTCCAGGCAGACCGCACACATATTCATCACCTGCTTACCAATAATGGGTTCAGTCATGTATTCTCCGTGCGGGTGATCTGTTTTATTCATGCACTGGTGCTGATAGAAGTGTTCCTGCTGCGGAATATAAAACAGGAATACACATTGTTACTGCTCACTGTTTTCATGATCCTGGCTTCACGGGTGCTGAAAAGGAGTGACAGCTTCTTCCGGTTTTACAACAAAAACAAGGATAGTATTATTCATGAAGAAGGTGCATGAGTCTTATTCATGCACCTTGTTTATTTCCCCCGCTTATTGATCATTTGCCTGCAATAAATACCAGGAATTGATTTTGCAGGAAGTAGAGATCATCTGGCAATTGATAGGGTTGCAATGCTTTGGCAATGATGTCTTCCACTGTTTTTTTGCTGTTGTTGTCCATGGCAGCAGCAGCAGGGCCAGTACCCATAAAGCTTTTAATACCATCTGAAAGGTTTGCATAAAGGAATGGACAGTTTACTGTCGTTTTAAATTCAAGATTCAACCCGTTCCTTTTCAATGTATTTTCAATCTTTCCATCTTCAGAAAGGGCAAAGGGGCCGGGAGTGCCGGGCGGTGGTGGCGGCAATAAGGTCCCGATCGCTTTTAATACAGTGGTAGCATCACTGAATCCGGGCTTATCCCAGATTGCGATCACCAGTTTTCCACCTGGTTTTAAAACGCGTTTTGCTTCCAGCAGTGCTTTTTCAAAATCACCGGCATACTGAAGTGAGTTGAAACCTGTCACCACATGAAAAGTATCTTCTACAAATGGTAATGCTTCAAGATCTTCTTCGAGGAAATTGTTTTGCGGATTGCGTTGCTTGGCCACTTCCAGCAAACCCGGTGCTGCATCAACGCCTACTACCTGTGCACCGGCTTGTATGGCCATGTAGCTGAAGAGACCGGAACCGCATCCGGCATCCAATAATAATTTGTCGTTCGATAATTCCAACTGCTCCAGCACTTTCCTGTACATCGGCAGAAACCAGGGCTCAAAATGCTTTGACCAATATTGCGGTGCAATACTCCACAGTTTTCCCTGGATTGTTTTTGTGCTCATTGAATAGGTTTTAATGGTTATTAAAAAAGCAAAACTAAACGGGCAGGAAAAAAAATGCCTTTCTTAAAAGCCCGGAGATCTGACTGTGAAGTTCATTTCTGAAGAGATTACAGGAAATTGCCGGATATTATTAATTCATTTGGGCAACCTGTTGCTTCATTGCCCCGGGAGGGTTTCCAAAACGTTGGCGGAATGATCTGCTGAAATGAGAAGGGCTTTCAAAACCGCTTTCAAATGCAGCTTCGGAAACTGTTCTTCCCATTTTGGTAAGAAGATGAAGTGAATGGTTCAGGCGCCTTTCCATCAGCCATTTGCCGGGAGGCATAGCATACAACTTTTCAAAATCCCGTTTAAAAGCTGACAGGCTTCGTGAGCAAAGCCGGGCAAATTCTTCGAGCTTGAGATTGAAACAGAAGTTTTCTTCCATTACACGTTGAAGAGATACGACCTGCGGCTCCTGCAATAAAGAACAGAAATAGGATAAGAGCTCCTGGTTCCTGGGGTTATCGATAAGAGCAAGCACCAGCTCCCGGAATTTTAATTCCAGCAAGGATTGATCAGGCTCACGCTCGTCGTCAAAATAAGGAAGCATGGATTGAAAATAAGCCTGGATGGTAGCGCTGTTATGAATAGCAATAATCTGATCAGGCTGCTTCACTGTCCGCATCAAAGGCTTTGCCCTGCTTTTTAAAACTTCACAAATAAATTCATCTGGTATAAAAAACAGGAAGAAGCAGAATTCTGTATCGAAAAACTGCTCAACAATAGCAGCTCCTTTTCTTACAAATACGCAGGTACCATTATGCAGGTCATATGCTCCGTTGGAAGTATGCCATACTTTCCGGCCTTCCACCACATACACGATATAGTTGTGATGGCTCCAAAGATCCTCATACCTGTTTTGAAGCCTGCAATTGAAAATTGTAAAAAGTGAATCTTTACAGGTAAGCCGGCGGCAACGACCAGGATTGGTTGCAATATGCGTATATAAATTATACAAAGGTTAACAACGGCGGTCAAAAATATGATTTAGAGGGAATACCATTAATACCCTATAAGTGGTATTTATTCGTTCCCAGCCTGTTGGATAGCAGCCAGGTGTTTGTACCGGCTAAATATTGATTGCCTTCAGGCTATGATATTTTTAAAAGAACAGAAAAACTGGATAGGAAAGAAGGGTTAGTTAGTAGATGGTTGTTTTTGCAGTGGGAATGGATTTTGGGAGCCGATAAAAAGCAAAAAAAGACAAGGTCACAGAAGTTAAAAAAGCGGGATGAGGTGTTGTTTTTCCCAATCGGAAGTTGAGGGATTATGATAGGTTTGGCTTCTCAACCGTGTCTATGAAATCTGGTCACATTAAAACGTATTCAACAAAAGAATGGGTTAAACCCAATGTCATAAAAATATTCTTTTCTAGTCTTGGAAAGAGATTTACAAAGAAAATCGTCGAGTATACCCATGTTGGTCAAGATGATAATATAGATGTTTTCAACTTAGGTTTTGGGGATTACGATATGGAAACCGGAGCAATTAATGACCTTACTATTTCAAACAATGGTGACGCAAGAGTTGTTTTAAATACTGTCTTAAGTACCATACCTGCCTTCTTTAAGTATCATCCAGGTAAAATGCTGATGATCCAGGGTAGTGACAGTAGGATAACATTTCGAGAAGATTGTAATAGAAAATGCCCTAGAAGCTGCGGCGAAAATTGTCGGAAACTTAACCAGCGAATCAGGATTTACAGGAATTATATTGATGCCAATTTCAGTCTTTTAGATAATGACTATTAGCTATTTGGATGCCTTCCGCATTCAATAGGCAAGTTTTCAAAAGAGAAATATATTCCTGGTAAAGAATATGTCACAATATTTATAATGAAAAAGTAAATTTATATTATGAAAACTAAGACAAAAATACGCGGCAAGATGACCCGCGCAGAAATAAAAGTTTTAAACGCTGTCGCCGCTCAAGTAAAAGACAGAATTCTTTTTACCGAAAAAGTGGAAGATGCAAAAAGACATCTACAGCAATTGAAAAATTCAAAACATTGAATTTCACCTTTCTTCTTAAAAAGTGCCAAAATCTGGCACTTTTTATTCGTTTCCCTACTCAACCCTCCCCCTCTCTTCCTCCACCGCATCACTCTTTCTTCCCTTCACCGATTTCTTCCCAAACTGGTACGTAAACGCCAATCCAAAACGCTGCGTCCCTGATTCACTCGTCTGTATAAAATCCGCCTGCTTCAACCCCATAGACCGGTTATGATAAATCCAGGTATGAAAAATATCATCCATCACCAACCGGATGCTGCCTTTTTCGCCGATCTTCTGCTGAATAGCCGCATTCAACCTGTACATGCCACTGGTTGAAGTTTGGCCATTCATATCCGCACTCGCATAATAACTGCTGAGTTCTGCACTAAGACGGGGATTGATAGTGAAATAGTTATTCAGTTCCCATCTCAGCACATTTGTATTCGGACTCAGCTGTTCTGTGTAGATCGTCCCCCTTAAACCAATACGGGATAGTCTTACCGTTGAATTTATCGACCACCATTTTGTTGGAGATACATTTACTCCAACACTCAATAAGAACATGATCCCTTTTGCATAATTATCCGGGCGGGTAATAAAAAGACTGTCTTCTGCCCTGGTCGTTTGCAAAATAACCTTGCGGAAATCGTTATAGCTTAATTCCGCCCATAAAAATTGACCATGCCGGTACTTCAGTTCATAACGGCTCATGAACTGGGGACTCAGCAGGGGATTGCCTCCACTGTAAGAATAATTGTCTTTGTAAAAAAGAAAAGGGTTCAGCAATTGATAATTGGGGCGGTTCACCCTGCGGCTTACCATCAAACCAAGAATATTTTTACCTGTACTATCAAGTTTATAGCTTACTGCAACAGAAGGAAACCAGTTCACGTAATTCCTGCTAAAACCTGTATCTTTTGATACTGCATTGGCAGGTTGCTTTCCACTAATATAGGTATGCTCCATACGCAAACCGGCCTGTGCAGAAAAGCGGCCCCAGTCTTGCCGGCCATTAATATACGCTGCATTGATATTCTCTTTATAGATAAACCTGTTTGACAAAGCTGGATCATACACAGGAGCTATTCCATCCTTATCATAATAATCCGTTGTATTGTCATTCTTCACAAAACTGGATTTGATACCGGTTTCCAGTTTCCCGCCGTTATTCAATGGCTGCACATAATCTGTCTTGGCCGTATAAATGCGGATAGAAGAAGGCAATTGATAAGAAAAACGGGATACTGGCTGTTCATCCAGGAAGTTTATCAATTCCTGCTGGCCATTGAAGCGGTATCGCAGGTAATTGACATCAGCACTTAGCTCCTGACCTTCGCGAGAGAATTTATGCAACAGATTAAGATTAAGCCCGTAATTATTTCTTTTATCCTCACTGACAGTATTGCCATATCCTTTTCCTGTTAATTGTTGAAGTGAATCGAATGTTTCGCTGTAATAATCGAAACGGCCGTTCCTGTTGCCGCGGTTGATATTAGCTACAAACCCAAAACTTGTTTTGGCGGTCACTTCATAATCCAGCCCACCCATAAAATTGAGCGCCTTACCGGTTCCCACCTGATTATTGTCCAGTAATACAGAAGAAGAAAGACTTCCGTCTTCATGATAATACCGGCGGGTATATAAATCTGTTGTATAATTCTTGTCAACATTGTAGCCTACATTGGTAAACAGGTTGATCTTTTTATAATTATAATTCAGGTTCATTGAATAGTTCTGCCGGCCATATTTTCCCTGCGCATATCCCGCAGCCACATTGCCCGTTAATCCTCCCACCCTGTTCTTTTTTAATTGCAGGTTGATGATGGCATTCCCGGCCGCATCATAGCGCGCAGAAGGGTTATCGATCAGTTCAATCTTATCCAGTATAGCTCCGGGTAAAGATTTGAGATAAGCAGCCAGGTCTTGCGCAGACATATAAGTTTGCCTGCCATTGATCAGCACCAGGATCCCGGTTCTACCCTTCAGGCTGATATTTCCCTGGTTATCTACGCTTACACCCGGTGTACGCGCCAACACTTCCAGCACATTACTGGCTGCAGTGCCGATCATCGCATCTGCATTCACGACTGTCTTATCAAGAGAATGCTCAAGCAAAGGTTTTTTTGATTTCACTACCACTGCCGTCAATTCCTTTGCATCTCCGGGTTGCAGGATTATTTCCGGCAATTGCAAATCGTTTTGCATGCTGTCTATGCTGACCGGTCTTTGATAAGGTTGCAGCCCGATCACGTCAATAGAAAGAATGAACCTGCCGGAATGAAGTTGCCGGAAGCTAAAACTGCCATTCGCTTCGCTGCTGGTTGTTTGCACCGGCAGTGAATCTGATTGATTCAATAAGCGGATGGTAGCGCCGGCTATGGGTTGCAGGTTGCCGTCTTTCACCTTGCCGGTAATAGCCTGGGAAAAAGAAAGGGCATGGATCAGTAAAACTGCGAAACAAAGGACAAAACTTTTCATGATTAACGGTTTGTTCCGCAAATATTGCCAGGGCTCATCCGCTCTGGAAATAATAGTGTCGTACCTTTCCTTTCAGCTGACGGAAACCATTAAAAGCAGGACGAACAAATTGGTCATGTCATAAAGCTTTTCTGACAGGCAAAGTAGCATTTCCATCAGCAAAACTTACCAGGGATACAGATACAACAGATATTTACCGGTAAGCAAAAGATTATCCATGAGTGCAAGCAACTTTAAAGACTTTTTTGGCAACAGGTATTATTTCCTGTTTTCTTTTGTACTGGGCATCCCCGTCTGGATTGCCAACCTCACTTATGTAAACTCACTGGATGTATCTGAATCGGAGACTGTAGCCACCGGGTTAACCATATGCTTTTTCATTGGTGTATTTGCAGGCCGGTATCTTGCCCATGCCTGGGTTACCCATTTTAACAGATCACCCCGGAATTTGATCATTGGCCTGTCTTTATTAATAGTAGCCTGCATTTCCTGGATGATCTTTCATGTACGTTCTCCCCGGAGAGACCAGGACGCAGCCAACCTATTTTTATACGCACTGCCATTTATTATCATTAGCCTGGCCACCGGCATGACCATAAAGCTGATCCGTTCCATTACCCAGAAACAATTGATGGAAGCCAGAACAGCCGCAGCCCAAAGTAAAGGCGAACTTCAATTGCTCCAATCGCAGCTAAGCCCGCATTTCCTGTTCAATACATTGAACAATCTTTATGGTTTGTCTATCACACAACATGAAAAGATACCACCCCTGTTGCTTCGCCTGTCCGATTTGCTGCGTTATTCCGTATATGAAGCAGGTGAAACTTATGTGCCCCTGAAAATGGAGCTGGATTATATCAATAATTATATCGAGTTTGAAAAAATAAGGATGGGCAGCCGGCTGATGTTGACGACAGAAATACAGGTACCCTCAACAAATGATATAAAGATCGCACCAATGCTGCTGATCGTATTTGTTGAAAATGCATTCAAATATGCCGGGAACACTGCTGCAAAACAGTCATTTATTGATATAAAGCTGGCAACTGAAAGCAATCTGATTATTTTCAGGGTCAGTAATTCTTACAGCAAGGAGAAAGCAGGACGCAAACTGCCGGGGAAAAACAGCGGCATGGGGCTTACCAATGTATATAAGCGGCTGGAATTATTATATCCTGCTGAGCACATATTGGAAATACAGGAAGAGGAAGAAAAATACACGATCACCCTTCAATTAAAATCCAGGAAATGACCTATAAATGTGTAATTGCTGAAGATGAGCCTATCGCACGTGAGATCATTCAAACCTATTGCAGCCATCTTCCATATCTTGAAGTAGTGGCTTCCTGTGGCAATGCACTTGAAGCCAAGATGGTGCTGCAACAGCAGAATGTAGACATTCTTTTCCTCGATATCAATATGCCGGTGATGGACGGCGTCTCCTTCCTGAAAAGCCTGAAAACCCAGCCCCAGGTTATTTTCACCACAGCCTATAAAGAGTATGCGGTGGATGCATTTGAACTATCAGCAGTTGATTACCTGCTTAAGCCATTCTCCCTAGATCGTTTTATGATGGCGGTAGATAAAGCGGTAGAGCGGTTGCAAGCCGCGACCAATATCACACCAACAGTCAGAACAGTAGAAGAAAAACCCTCTGAAGACTTTATTTTCATTAAAACAGACAGGAAGATCTTCAAAATAAAATATGATGAGCTGCTTTATGCAGAAGCCAATGGCAACTTCACCAGGATCGTCACCACCACGCAAACCTTTTCGCCCGGAATGACCTTTACCAGTGCAGAAGAGTTACTACCCAGGCCGGTTTTTTTGCGGGTGCACCGGTCATTTATCATCAATAAATCCAAGATCAGTCATATAGAGGGGAACAGGGTTTTTATCGGGCAAAAAGAAATACCTATCGGGAATAATTATAAAGAGGAATTCCTGAAAGAGATCGGGCTGGATTTGTGATTAACCCCTCTCCTAAGCCGTCGATTTATTTTTTACTTTCAGCATTCCGGCATTGATGGCAACTATCACAGTGCTTGCACTCATCAACACTGCTCCAGCGGCAGGGCTAAGCAATATGCCTGCCTTATACAAAACACCTGCAGCCAGGGGAAGTGCTACCACATTATAACCGGTTGCCCAGGCAAGATTCTGGATCATTTTCCGGTAGGTCGCTTTTCCGAATAAGACAAGGTTCACGATATCCTTTGGATTACTGTTTACCAACACAATTCCTGCTGTTTCTGCTGCAATATCGCTACCACTTCCCACTGCAATCCCAACATCTGCCTGGGCAAGTGCCGGTGCATCATTAACTCCATCACCAGTCATTGCTACAAACTCGCCTTTTTCCTGCAGTTCTTTGATCTTTTCCAGCTTCTGATGAGGCAACACTTCTGCATAGTAAGTATCAATTCCCAGTTTCCTGCTTACGCTTTCTGCTACTTTGGAATTGTCGCCGGTGAGAAGAACAGATTTTATATTATTGTCGTGCAGCGTCCTGATCGCAGCTATTGATTCAGATCTGATCTCATCCGATAAAGCGATATAGCCGGCCAGTGCATCATTTAACAAAACAAATACAACTGTTTCATCACCTTCGGCTTTAAAATCCGCAGGCAGGGCAATGTTTTTTTCCTTCAGATAGCCAGGGCTCACCACTTTGACCTGTTTGCCTTCCACTGTTGCTTCAACACCTTTGCCTGTGATAGCATTGAAATTTTGTGGTGAAGGAATAGAAACTGATAGGTCTTTTGCTTTCTGTATAATGCCTGTGGCAATCGGATGTTCTGAATTTTGTTCCAAAGCAGCAGCCAGGCGGACGAGTTCTTTCTCATCCAGCTCTTTTGTTATAACAACAACCTTGGATACTTCAAATTTTCCGACAGTCAGCGTACCCGTTTTATCAAAAACAAGTGTGGTCACTTTCCGGGAGTTTTCAAAATCTGTTCTGTTTTTGATCAGTAATCCGTTCTTCGCAGACAATGCCGTTGACTTGGCTACAACCAATGGAACAGCCAGACCCAGTGCATGCGGGCAGCAGATAACAATTACCGTAACCATGCGCTCAATTGCAAATGCTAATTCTTTTCCATTGAAATACCAATACAAGAAAGTAACGATACCGGCTACAATTGCGACCAGCGTAAGCCATTGCGCAGCCTTATCAGCCAGTAATTGTGTTTTTGATTTTGATCGCTGAGCATCCTGCACCAGCTTGATCACCTGCGACAGGTAAGAATCCCTGGCTCCATGCGATACCTTGATCTTTAAAGAGCCATTGCCATTCAATGCACCTGCGATCACTTTGTCTCCTTTGATCTTTCGCACAGGCTTTGATTCTCCTGTCAGCATACTTTCGTTCAGGTAGCTTTCCCCCTCAATGATCGCTCCATCAGCCGCTACTTTCTCGCCAGGTTTAATAAGGATCACATCATTTTCTTTCAATGAATCGGTCTTAACATCCATCAGGTGATCGCCATGTACCAAATGTGCGTCTGAAGGCATTAATTGCACCAATAGCTCCAGCTCTTTGGACGCACCAGCTACAGACTTCATTTCAATCCAATGCCCCAGCAGCATGATCAGGATCAGGGTTGCCAGTTCCCAGAAAAAATCCATCCCTTTTAAACCAAGAACTGTTGCTACGCTATACACATATGCAACCGTGATAGCAAAACCTATCAGCGTCATCATACCAGGCTTCCAGGTCTTCATTTCGCTGAACCAACCCTTTAGGAAAGGCCAGCCGCCGTAAAAAAATACAATGGATGAAAGGATCAGCAGCACATATTCCGATCCTGTAAAACTGATCCGGATATTCAACCAGTGCTGTATCATTTCCGAGAGCAGCATGATAGGAATTGTCAGTATCAACACAACATAAAACCGCTTCCTGAAATCACTGATCATCATTGCATGATGATCATGCCCCTCATGGCCCATTGGCGGATTTTCCCCATCATGCTGGTGTTTTGTTTGCTGATGTTGGTGATGATGTTCCATGTGTTTATTTTTAAGAATTACCCATGTGTATGACCGGCTATGGGATCGGCGCCTTTCTTCAGTATATACTCGCTGTATAATAAATACGCTCCTGTAACAACAACTTTCTCGCCTTCTTTTAATCCTTCTGTTATTTCCACAACGTCTGCATTTTCAAGACCTGTTTTCACCGGACGGGGAATAAATTTCCCTCTGCCCTTTTCTACCCACACATGCATCCCTTTTCCATCTCTTATCACTGCCCCGGCCGGTATGGTAAGCGCACTGCCGGCACTTTTGACCGGCACCAGGATATTTGCCTGAAGGCCTGGCTGCCATTGGTTATCCGGGTTAGGAATGGTACCCCTTACCTGCATTAACTGGCTGCCGCTTTGCAATGACGGATTAATAAATTGAATGGTCATATCCTGCGGCTGATCGTCCCAACCCGGGACGATCACTTTTACAACCTGTCCTTTTCTTATGTTAGCTGTTTCATTAGGATAAACATCTGCTTCTACCCACAAACTGTTATACCCTTCAATACGCATAAGTGTGCCACCTTCACTTATATACTGCCCTTCGGTCACCTGCAATTCAGCTACAATACCGCTTGCAGGTGCCGGATAGGTAACATAAGGATCTGTTTTCTGCAATTGAATGAGCTGCTGCAACTGTGCTTCTGTTTGATCATACAATAACAATTTCTGCCGGGCTGATTTTTCTATTTGTTGAAACCGTTCATCATTGGGAAATTGCTTCGCCTGTGCAATGGCCAACAGGTATTCCTGTTGAAGCGAGGCCAGTTGCTCAGAGTAAATCTTATAAAGAGGTTGTCCCTTATTTACTTTCACACCGGTTTCCTTCACAAACAAAACTTCTATACGGCCGGCAACACGGCTGGAAATAAAAGCTGTTTGTTCCGGATTCACTGTTAAGCGTCCATTCAATACAGTATTATTGTTTAATGAGCCATTGCCAATTATTACAGTTGTAATATTCGCAAGCGCCACCTGGCTTTCGTTTAATAATAAGCTGGCATCCGTATTGTTTTTATCGAAGGGAACCAGGTCCATTCCGCAAATAGGACAGGTGCCAGGGCTTTCCTGTATGATCTGTGGATGCATGGGACAGGTATAGGTCTTTTTTGCTTCAGCGGACTGTTTCTTCGTTTCTTTACACGCCGCCAGTATCAGACTGGGCGTCAGCACTGTCAAGGCCGCAACTTTCAAAAATTTTTTCCTTTCCATATTATTTTGATTGACCGGTTGTTTTAATAAAACTTTCGCTGTCTACAAGGTACCAAGCATTCTCTGCCACTTTCCAATCTCCGATTGCAGTAGTGATCATTACCATACCTTCTGCTTCTGCACCTGTTTCAACCGGCATGGGTACAAAAACATTGTCTTGCTTTTTAAAAACAATAGCTATGTTACCGGATTGCCAGACTGCTTTTTTGGGTAACCACCATCCTGATTTGTAGCTGACGGGAATATCGGCAGTAACGAGCTGACCCGGCAATAAATCTTTGGAATTGATATAAACCCTGACCAAAGTGAAATTTTCTCCGCTTCTTACTACTGGCTGTACCAGGCCGATCTTACCGGCATACTCTTTTCCTCCACCAACAACAGTGTGAAAAATTAGTTCCTGCCCTTTTCCAACCTGTGCTGCTGTTTCGGGTTTTAAAGCGAACTCTGCCACCAGCTTGTCCGAATGGTAAATGGTAAATAAAGATTGGCCTGCGTTAACGTATTGCCCTTCCCTGATCAGAAGAGGAATGGATGGTGCAGAAGATGCAACATCACCTTGAGCATTAGCGATTGCCCCGCCCGAACCCATATTATCCATTCCACCACCGTCCGCCTGCGATGCAGGAGCTGCCGGGGCAGCAGGGGTTATAGCTGTTTGCTTCTCCAGTATATAACCACCTGCCGTACTATAAACCGGTACCCTGTAAAGTGCTTTGCCCGTTTTTAATACCTGGCTGATCTGGGCAGGTTGCATTCCCAGCAATGTCAACCGCTGTTTTGCTCTTGACAACATATCATCATCATTACCAGTTTGTGCAATAAAAAGCAGTTCCCTTTGAGCCGTCACCAGGTCAGGAGAATAGATCTCCATGATCAATTGACCCTTCTTCACCGGCTGATAATTGTATTTAATATACAACTTCTCTATCCGCCCGCTGACCCTGCTCGACAAACTGGTTTGATCACGGGTATCATAAGTAACCTGTCCTTTTACTATTGTTGAAAAGGTCCGCCCGCCTGATTCAGGTGCAATAGCAGGAAGGGTTGAAACCACCTGTGCATTCACCGGTTTTGCCAGAGTCTGAAGGCTGCTGTCGATCACCAGTTCCTTACCGGAAGCTTTATGTTCAGCATGCATGTCCTTTCCAGGTTTATTATTGCAGGAAATAAACATCAATACCAGAAATCCTGCTACTGTAATATTAGCGATACAATTGTTTTTCATAATCCACTATCATTTCGTACAATTTTAATTTTTCATCCAGTACATCCATCTGCATCATCGTAAGCGCTTCCCAGGCGTCAATTACCTGTGTCAATTGCATTTTATTTTCCTGGTAAGAAATAAAATTTGCATCCAGTGTTTTTTGCAATGCAGGCACTATTTTTTCCTCCATACTTTGAATTCTTTTCTGCATTGTTCTTATCTCATATTCCATTCCATAAAGCATACCCTGTGTTTCCTGGAGCATGGCAGCTTTCTCTTTTTCCATTCCCTGGATATTGAACTGCATAGCTTTGATCTCAGATTTATACATTTTAGATGACCATGGCACGATGGGGATGCTGATCATACCCATAATACTGTAAGCATTTGGCATGGAAGATCCCAATGGGAACATCTGATCAAACCGGATCCGGAATTCAGGTTTTTTCTGCATTTTCATGCTTTCGATATTAAGCTGCATCGCCCCGATGTTTTCATTCATCTTTAAAACATCTTTACGGATCAGGGAAAGCGAAGCTGTATCGTAATTGTTGGCACGGGCAAAGACCGGCGAATGGGCAGTGTCTATCCCGAAAAGTTCATTACCCTGTACGTTCATCAAACTATTCAGCCAGGCTCTTGCTTTACCAATCGTCCCTTCCTGCATGCGGACCATATTTCGGTTCTCTTCGATCCTGGCTTCTGCCTTAAATGAACTGCCAAGCTGAGATTGATTATAGGGATACCTTACTTCTTCTATCTTCTTCATCGTTATCATGATCTTCTCGTTCTCCTGCAACACATTTATCCGTTGCAAGGCGATAAGCCAGTTAAAATATAAGCGCTTTGCCTGCGCTTTAAAATCGTTCAGCGTGATATCCCTGGTAGCTCTTTCAAGATTCCCCTGCGATTCAATATATCTTTTGCGGGCATTGAGCTTTGCCCTGTTGGGAATATCCTGCTCAATCTGCAGCATGATGTTTCCTTTATCCCGCGGGTCCATGATCATCTGTCCGGGATAGGGCGTCATAAAAGTTCCCACTCCTACCATTGGTGCCATCCAGGCTGTAGATGCATCCGCGCTGTATTTATAACTTTCTGCTTTGAGGCCATACGATTGAAGTAATATGTTATTCCTGTCAATGCGTTGCAGAATGGTGTCTAATGACAGCACAGGCGCTTGCTGTGCTGCCACACCAGCAGGCAGGCATACCAGCAAGGCTATACTATATTTAATGAGCTGTTTCATGTATTTCCAGTTTTCCGTATTTGCGCAATTCATACTCTTTGGTCATTAAGAAAATAAGTGGCGTCACCAGCAGGATATGTGTTGAAGAAGTAAGTACTCCTCCGATCATTGGCAACACGATTGGTTTCATCACATCTGTGCCTACCCCGCTGGCCCAAAGCACCGGCACTAAACCAAACAGTGATACACAAACCGTCATTAGTTTGGGGCGCAGCCGCTTGGCAGCTCCCATGATCACATATTGCCGCAGATCCTCCTTGGTGATCGTTTTACCCGAATTGCCTTTTACTTTTACAAGCTGCTGCATGGCATCATTCAGATATATTACCATCACAATGCCTGTTTCCACAGCAATACCAAACAGAGCGATAAACCCTACAGCTACTGCAACAGATAAATTCACTCCCCAGAACCAGATCATATAAGCTCCCCCGATGAGTGCAAAGGGAACAGTGATAAGGCTGAAGAATGCTTCGCGGATTGAATGAAAAGCAAAGTAGAGTGAGAAAAAGATAATGACCAGTACAACCGGTGCGATCCATAAAAGTGTTTGCTGGCCACGGATAAGGTTTTCATACTGTCCGCTCCATTCCACATGATATCCCTGGGGCAGAACGCCTTTTTCTTCATTCATTTTTTGTATCGCTTCTTTAACCGTACTACCCAGGTCCCTGTCTCTTACATTGAATAAAACAGCTCCTCTCAGCATTGCATTCTCAGAAGTGATCATAGGAGGCCCATCCTGAAAGGAAATATCGGCTACCGCCGATAAAGGCACTTCGCCAAAAGCAGGCGACATAAGTGGGATACGTTTGATCCGTTCCACACTGTTCCGGTAATCCTGTGCCAGCCTCACATTAATAGAGAAGCGTTGACGGCCTTCCACTGTGTTCCCAATAGACGCTCCGCCTATAGCCGATTCGATCGTCTGGTTCACATCGTCTATACTTAATCCATACCGGCTTAAATCTTCTCTTCTTGGATCAATACTCAGGTATTTTCCACCAGTGATCGGTTCAACATACAGGTCCTTGATCCCCGGTGTTCCTTCCAATATCTTTTTTACCTTTTCGGAAACAACGGCGAGCGTATCAAGATCCTGTCCATATACTTTTACGCCTACATCTGTACGGATTCCGGTCGACAGCATGTTGATGCGGTTGATAATAGGCTGTGTCCAGCCGTTCACCACACCGGGTATCTGTAGCTTTGCATCCAGTTCATCAATTATTTCTTTTTTAGTAATACCCTTTCGCCATTCAGACCTTGGCTTCAACATAATGATCGTTTCAATCATGCTGATCGGTGAATTATCGGTTGCCGTGCTGGCACGGCCGGCTTTGCCCAATACTTTATCAACCTCCGGCACCGATTTAATGATCCTATCCTGCACTTGCAATATCCGCTTGGCCTCTCCATTAGAAACATCCGGAAGAGTAACGGGCATAAACAAAATGCTTTGCTCATCAAGCGGTGGCATAAATTCCGTTCCAAGGCTTCGTAATAAAGGAATGGTGGCCACCAAAGCCAGGATATTTATCGCCAATACAGTCTTACGCCATTTCAACACTACTTTGATCACCGGTGTATATATTTTTTCCAGTACCCTGTTTACCGGGTTAGTATTGTCAGGCCTGAATTTCCCTTTCATAAAAAAGGAAATAAGCACAGGCGCCAGTGTGATCACCAACAGTGCATCCACGATCATGATAAATGTTTTCGTATAGGCCAATGGATGGAACAACTTTCCTTCCTGTCCGGTAAGCATAAACACCGGCAGGAAAGAAGTGATAATGATCACAGTGGCAAAAAACACTCCCCGTGAAACCTGCTTGCTCGAGCTCTCTATCACTTTTAGCCGCTCTTCTTCAGAGATCCAGGGCGCCGGTTTTTGAAATATCTTTTTTATCCGCTTCATACTACACTCCTTGTTTGTTTTGTTTTTGCCATATTTCATACCGCTCCGATAAATGCTTATAGGCATTCTCACTCATGATGATGCCATTGTCTACAATAACACCTATTGCCAGTGCAATACCCGTAAGCGACATAATATTGGATGAGATCCCGAATGCATTCAGCAGGATAAAGCTGGCAGCCAGCGTAATGGGGATCTGAATGATAATGCTTAAAGCACTTCGCCAGTGAAAAAGGAAAATGATCACAACAATAGAGACGACGATCATTTCTTCAATAAGCGTAGCTTTAATGGAACTGACTGATTCTTTTATCAATTCTCCGCGGTCATACACGATATCAAATTTTACTTTTTCGGGAAGTCCTTTAGTTACTTCCTTCATTTTCTCTTTCACATTATCAATAACTGTCGCTGCATTTTCCCCGTAACGCATCACTACAATTCCGCCTACGCGTTCACCTTCACCGTCCTGGTCAAAAATCCCCAAACGGGCTTCACCGGTCATTTGCACTGTGGCAACATCAGCAACCCGGATGGGGATACTGTTCTGGTTTTTGACAGGAATATTTTCAATCTCTTCTATTGATTTCAGGTAACCGGAGGTTTTAATGATATAGCCTATATCACTCAACTCAAATTTTCTTCCACCAGATTCATTATTGTTGCTGCGGACAGCATTAATAACATCCGGAACAGAGAGCCGGTAATACAATAGCTTATTGGGGTTGACAGTTACCTGGTATTGCTTCTGAAAGCCACCGAATGAAGCGATCTCGCTCACACCTTCCACATTTTGCAGAGCAAATTTTATATACCAGTCCTGCAACGCCCTTTGCTCGCCTAAATCCATTGCAGGGGCATCAAGTGTGTACCATAGGATATGCCCCACACCGGTTCCATCAGGCCCCAACTGTGGAGCAACACCTGTTGGCAGTGAAGCTGTCACGGTACTCAATCTTTCCAGTACCCGTTCTCTTGCCCAATAAATATCTACTGCATCATCGAAAATGATATAAATGAAACTCATCCCAAACATGGATGTGCCGCGTACATATTTTATCCGTGGCAACCCTTGCAGGTTGGTCACCAATGGATATGTGATCTGATCTTCGATCAATTGGGGCCCTCTTCCCATCCACTCGGTAAATACGATCACCTGGTTTTCCGACAGGTCAGGAATTGCATCGATCGGGTTTTTCTTTACTGAAAAGACACCCCATACAAACAAACCAGCGGATAGCACCAGTACGATGAACCGGTTGCGGAGCGACCATTCTATAATTCTATGGACCATAAACTGATTTTAAGAAACTGCTTATTCTTTTTCTGCTTCCATTAGATGACGCATATCATTTACCCATTTCAGCACAGCGGCTTTTTGTGCACCCGTAAGTTTTGCTCCGGCATGCAGAAAGCGATAGGACTTAAGAGGCATGGTACCTTCTTCAAGTGATTCTCCAATTGAACGGAGCTTATTGAACTGCCTTTTCTTTGAATAAGATCCGTATTCGCTGAAGTTCAGCTCCTTTTTGCCATCTTTCACATGCCCGTCAATCCACAACCTGAAAGGCTGCACACGGGCATACCAGGGATAGCTGGTGTTATTGCTGTGGCAATCATAACAGGCTTTTTCCAATACCGATTGAACCGCTGAAGGAACAGGGTACTGAGCCATTATATCCATCTCAGAAACAACCCCTGTCTTATTTACACTTGCCGGAATGAATTGCAACAACACCAGAGTGGCCAATAAGCACCATGCTATTTTTTTAATGATACGCATGATCATCCAGGAGGTTTATTGGATCTTTTCTTCTACTGTACCGCATTTAAGCATTTTACCGCCCATGTATGGGTTTTTGATCTCTACTGTTTCACTCAGCCAGAGAGCTCCCTTGTCATTGTTGTACATCGGGCAATAGTCGTGGTAAAGCGTTTTTCCTGCTCCGAATGCTTTAGTCAATGCATAAACATCTTCACTCATCATCGCAAAATGCTCCCGTTGATGATCAATTTTGCTTTTGCCGATATGTTCTGCATGTTCTTTCACATCCGCTTCATTTTCTTCATACAGCTTTTTCTGGTCAGCAGTGAATAAGGATTTATCGAGCTTATTTATTGCAGTAAACATGGCAGTGCCTCCGCTTGCAGCTTCCTGCTCATTATCACTGGCCAATGCATTTTTAACATGGAGATAATGATCAACTATTTCCTTTATGGAAGAAGTCAGCCTGGGATCAAGGTTTGTGTAAGTAACCGATACAGTCTTGATGTCTTTATCATCTGCTGAAGCACTTGCTGCCGCAGTATCTTTACTTATCCCTGCCATGTCATGGCTTTCAGTTTGTTTGTCGTTATTACAGGCAATAAATACGAGGGCAGCAGCAGTCACTGCAAAAAATACTTTTTTCATAAAAATTTTTAGTTGGGTTATTAATATTGAAACTCAGTAGATCACCAGATAGAACGGCATGAAATGCCTATAGCCCGGCTATCATTTGCCCGGCTCATGTAAAGAAGCAGGATTTAAATACGGAAAACGCAGTTGCGGATGTAAACAGCTATGTCACCTGCTCCGGGAGGAGCATGGCTTAAAGGATGTTGCCCGGTAACAGTCGGAAAGTTGATCTGTGGTAATTCAAATTCATAAGCAGGAAGGTCAATAGACATCAATCCGGCCAGTTGAAAAGCAATAGCCCCTTTGTGATCATTTTCAAGTTTGACCTGTTTATGTTCGTCCTTGCAGCAGCCATTGTCTTTTTCATGGCTTTTTTCCATGCCGCATTGGTCGCAGGTTTTATCATTGCTGTGCTCAAGCCCCCAGTCCACCAATTTATCCATGCAATAATGGAAATGAACAGTGGCACCTACCGAAGCAGAGAGGTAAAGAAGGGCAAGTATGGTGACAACAATTTTCTTCATCCGGGGCAAATATATGAGGAAATAGTGCGGACGTGTTTACATAATTTTAAGATTGAGTTATACCCGTTGTTTATTTCTCCCTGCTCACCAGTAATCAGCACTTAATTCAATGTGTTACAGCACTACACACTTAAGCCTGTGACCCCTCGGATTCCCGTTTTTAACAGTTGATTAAAATCAGGAAGGCTTCTGTTCAGGGTCATTTCACGGCTCATGACCACGTATATTTTTGTAGTATGGTTAAAGAGCCGACTCCAATAAAAAGAAGCGCCCAACTGGCTGCCCTCAGCCGGGAGCATCACAACAGCTTATTGTTTTGCTGGAAAATAAAGCAGGGGCTTGGGAATGGTACAGATGCGGTTACTCTCCGAGACTATATACTTTGGTACTGGCGCCATTATATGCGAAGTCACTTTATCCAGGAAGAAAAGATACTGTTGCCCTATATAGCTGACCCGGCACTTGCTTCCCAACTTCAGCAGGAGCATGCAGATATAAAAGAACTTATCCTGGCATTGGACAATGATCCGGATAACAACCTATTCTCCATACTGGCATTATTTGTTACTAATCATATCCGGTTCGAAGAGCGTTGGCTATTTGGCTACCTGGAAAATATTTTATCAGATGATCAGCTTAATACAATAGCTGATAAACTTTCAGCAACCTCTCATTCAGATAAAGAATGGGCTCATCCTTTCTGGAGCAGGAAATAAGTTTGCCTGGCTCCTGATACGCCTGATTAAAAAGCCCTCTCTTCAGAAAGGGCTTTTTAATGTTTACCATTAACCGGGTTTCCCATTGGATATTATATAATAACCCCGAAAGTGTCTATAAGTCTTTTCTTTTAAATGCCCTTACTGCCAACCACAAAGGCACAGCCATCCAAACAAACATGATCCCCATAGTATACAGCATGCCGGATAAGCTTCCAAAGAAGTCTTTGTATAAAGCTCCTGTGTAACCCATCAGTGCACTGACGTCCATCTTAAGCATAATGAAAATACGTCCCAGATCGATCGGGTTCAGGGAAGAAAGCAATAAGGTCAGTTTTTCAAGAGGGTAATCGCTGAAAGCAAACAATATCAGCAGTATCAGCCCGTCAAAGATCAGGGCAAAATAAAACCAGAGCAGCAATGCAGCACCAATACCGCGGGCTTTATCCCTTGATTTTACAGAAGCGAAAAAGGCTATGGAAGTGAATATCATGGTTAATGCGCTCCCGGTAAACAACATGGCCATACCTGTTCCATCAAACGAATAGATCAATACAGGGATGCCTACACCTATAAGGAAAGAAGCTAGCAGGGATAAGCTTACCCCGCTGTATTCACTTAGCAATATTTTTGTCCGGCTCATCGGCTGGGATAGCATCAACTCAATAAATTCGTAAGAATTGTAATAATGAATAGTGGCAAAGATCAGACTGATCAAAGGCACTACGATCAGTACAATGCTCAGCAGGCTCAACATCGCTTTGCTGCTGTTCTCTTCCATATTGAACAGGCTTACCGAGATAAGGAACAAGAATAAGGTATAGCCGATTATCACCTTGCTACGGAAGATATCATACAGAACGTATCGTGCCAGCTTTATCATAAAGTAATTTGATCGATAATCATTTTTTTACCATTAGCTTCTCATCCTCGCTTAACAGGTTAAGCTTCTCGCTCTTCATGATCCTTGCAATCGCTTTGCCCAACCTGGCTTCGCCTGTTTCATCCTGCAGGGTCTGCATATCTTTTAAGAACCGGAGCTTGCCTTCCTGCAGGTACATAATATGAGTGGTAAGCTCATCCAGGTCACTTAACACATGGGAAGTGATCAATATGAGTTTGTTCTTGTTTTTTTCTTCAATGATCTTCTCTTTCAGGATCTCAGAAGATAAAGGATCCAGTCCGGCTGTTGGTTCATCAAGGATCAACACATCCGGGTTAAAAAGGAAGGCCAGGCAGGCACTTACTTTTTGTCTTGTACCGCCGGAGAGTGTCCGCATGGGTTTATCATAAATGGCAGGCAGATTGAACTTCTCCACCAGGTTATGGTCCAGTTCCCCGTCTTCCTTACCCCGGATATGCTTCAGCATTTTAAACAACTGGCCGATCTTCAGGTTATCGGGATAGCGTCCGATCTGCGGCATGTAGCCAATATTTTTCCTGTATTCAAAATCGCTGTTAACGGCAGTATCATTAACGTATATCTCACCACTATCTGCTTTCACCATCCCGAGAATGGTTTTGATCAGCGTGGTCTTTCCTGAACCGTTTGGACCGATCAGGGATATAACCTGGCCTTTTGTAAAAGAAGCGGATACATTATCCAGTACCTGCAGCCTTTTAAATCTTTTGCTTATATGGTCGATCCTGATCATAGTTTGTTCGGTTTGATCATAGGTGAATTATCCACAAGGTTTTCCGGGGTCAGGCTGGGAATGGCTTTCTCCGCCTTATCCAGCAGCGATACCATAAAACTTCGCAAGAGCATTAAGGAGTTGGGATTCTGCTCCACTATCATTGAGTACATGCTGACAGGGTGATAGGGGATATCTCCGGCTCCGTCCCTGTTCATATCATAGCCATCATATTTGTCCCAGTAGTTATTGTAAAACTTGTTAAGTGTTTTAGAACCATTGGTAGCTATATCAAATGTGTTACCATAGAAATTGTTATGGTGGAAGGTATTATCATCGCAGCTTGCCTGCACTTTTACGGCCCATCCGTTGCTTTTAAAAATGTTCTTTCCTATTTCGATCCGGCTGCTGCCTTCCATGTGTATTGCCACAGTGTTCTGAAGAAACTTGTTGTGTTCAATATGGCTGTCAGTAATATCTTTCAACAAAATCCCGTAAGCGCTGGCACCGGCGTTCTTATCAAACTCATTGTTTTCCATTCTTACGTTCTTGCTGTACATAACCGCCACACCTGCTCCGTTGTTACGGAATATATTGTTTTGATAGGTGTCGCTGTGGGAGAACATAAAATGTAAGCCATACCTGACGTTCATCTCACTTGTGTTACCACGGATAGTGGACCCTGTAACAAACTCAAAGTAGATCCCATCGCGGTGCCCGCGGATGAAATTGTTCTCCACTGTCATTCCATCGCATTTCCACAGGTGTATGCCATTGCCGGAAGAATGTTCCGATTTGTTGGTCCCGGCGATTATATTATTCCGGATAGTGGAATAAGTGGAATTGGCAAAATGAATAGCAAAGGAAGCATTGCTGATCGCATTGTTTTCGATCAGGATATTGGTAGCATCAATTACCTTGATAGCAGCATAATCATTCATGGATGAATAGCCGGCGTTGGCAAAATGAATACTCCGGACAACTATATCTTTCCCGGTCAACTTGAGTATCTCATTTTTGAATTCTGCATCCAGTACCGGCCAGCCTTCACCTTGAAGATACAGTGGCTTATCGATAACGATATTGCATTCCTTATAAACTCCTTTACGCAGTAAAACAGTATCTCCCTCTTTTGCAAGTTGTATTCCCTGGCTCAATGAACTGATCATTGTATTTTTCTCAACAATAATTGTTTTACCAAAGGCATTGCCCGCTATCAGCAAGAATAATATAGTCAATACGTTGTTCACTTCACCAGGATATTATAAAGAGTAGCCCAATTGGTGCGCTTACTTCCTTCTATCTCTGCTGATTTCTTTTCTGCCTCTTCCTTATTCTTAAATGCAGCAGCATTGCCGCCCATCGGGCTTTTCAACTGGCTGCTTACTACAAATTCTGCGTCGTTCACTTTTATAAACTCTCCATTATTATTATAATCTGTAAACAGTGTTTGATGAATATCGTTCATTTCAACACCACGGCGTTCCAGGAAAGTGGCGATACAATGCACGTCATCAAACTTATACACTTTTCCTTTCCTGGTTACGATCTCACCGCCGAATTTGGGATCCATAATGGTCATTTTACATTCGGCACAATTATCCTTCCCGAAATTGATCTTTTCGGATTTAGGATTACATCCGGCTAGTAAGATAGCAACGACGAGGGCTGCAGAAACAGAAGTTATTTTTTGTTTTGATATCATGGGCTTTTGCTTTTTATGTTTGCGCCACTCGATAAACCAGATAAGAAAGAAGATACCGGTTACAACAACTACTACCCATCCACCAGCATCGGGATATGAATATGAATCAAAGTTCAATAGCTTTTTGTGTCCGATAAGAGGTGGTTGATAAGACAATCCCGGAACCTGGATGGCAGCGCTTGGGTCAAGATCATGACCATAATCATAGCCCCACATATAAAAATCCGCCATCGCCGCCATGCCACCGATCACCGAAAGCACAAGATAAATAAACAGCCATTTGCGGTTACCCGAAAGTGCTATCATCAATCCGAACAGAACAAAGAAACCCAGAATATAAACGAGAAAGCTGAATTCCGGGAACATTTCTGCTTTAATATGCTTCATGCCGATATAGTGATTCAGACCATTGATTATTTCTACCTGTCCGGTGATCTTATACAGCCATATCTGCATCGATAACCCTTCAGGATATTGCGGAGCGATCAGGTAGATAGACCATGCCGGTACAAAAAAAAGAATACACATCGCTAAAGAGCCGATCGCTATAATGATCCTTGAACTGAGACTCATCTTGTTCATAACCTTCGGTTTTAAATAACTTCCGGGGTTTTCAGGCCCCGGAAGTGTGAATGCAAACAAAAACACCGACTAAACCTGAACTTCTTTTTATTTGGTACCCGGAGCTTTTTCAGTTGCCCCTGCTGCATCAGTGCCGCTTACTGCCGGCTTATTGGTACCTGTACTGAAAAGCAGTGCCACATTGGAGTTCACGGGTGATACTCTTAAATAACCAGACATTTCCTGGTGCAAGGCGGAACAGAAATCGGTACAGTAGAAGGGGAAGATACCAACCCTGTCTGCCACCCATTTAAGGGTTTGAGTTTCACCAGGCATGATCAGTATCTCAGCATTGTTTGCTCCTTTTATTGCAAACCCATGCGGCACATCCCAGTCCTGCTCAAGATTGGTGACGTGGAAATATACTTCATCGCCCAGTTTCACTCCTTCAATATTATCCGGTGTAAGGTGGGAACGGATAGCAGTCATCCAAACATGCACCTGGTTCCCTTTACGCTCTACTTTGGTCATGCCTTCACCTTTTGAAGCATAAGGGTGAGCGTTCTCTTCAATTTTATAGATCTTTCTTTGCTTGTCCATCAGCATGCTGGCAGGTATTGCTTCAGCATAATGCGGCTCTCCGGTAGTGGGAAAATCAAGCAACAGTTTCATTTTCTCACCACTGATATCATATAATTGAGCGCTTTGGGTGAGCTCAGGGCCGGTAGGCAAATAACGGTCCTTGGTGATTTTATTATAAGCGATCATATACTTGCCATGAGGTTTGGCTGTTGGTCCTCCCGGTATGGACAAGTGACCGATTGAATAATAAGTAGGCACACGGTCCAGCACTTGCAGATCGCTAATGCGCCATTTTACTATTTCAGAAGAAACGAACATGGAAGTATAGCCATTTCCTTTCCCATCAAACTCTGTGTGAAGAGGGCCGAGACCTGGTTTAGCTACTTCTCCATGCAAGGCGGCTTCGTATTTAATTACGGGGATGCCGTCATATTCTCCATCAAATGCTTTATCTGCAATTGCTTTTTGGATCTTGGCGTAAGAGAATACCGGAATGCTTGCAGCCAGCTTACCTGATGCCACGATGTATTCACCAGTAGGATCTACGTCGGTACCATGCGGTGATTTAGGACAGGGGATCAGGTACAGCATATCAGGGCAATCAGCAGGGTCCAGCACAAGCACTTCATTCCTCATGGTAGAAGTGGCAGTATGTGTTTTTTCGTCATACACGTTATGCGCATATTTAACAGATTGCTTTTTGGCCTTGCCTGCTTTCAAATATTCCTCTGCTTTTTTCCAGTTCACCGCCATTACAAAGTCCTTATCCCTTTGAGAAGCATTTACTTCTAAAAGTGTATTGGCTTTTTCTGAATTATAGCAACTGAAGAAGAACCAGCCATGCGATTTTCCTTTACCGGCGCGGGACAGGTCAAAATTGACTCCCGGAGTGCGGATCTGAAAGGCGATATTCATTTCTCCGGAT
Source organism: Sphingobacteriales bacterium 44-61 (assembly GCA_001898405.1). Taxonomy (GTDB): domain Bacteria; phylum Bacteroidota; class Bacteroidia; order Chitinophagales; family Chitinophagaceae; genus Terrimonas_A. The sequence goes on along the minus strand of MKTW01000007.1, from coordinate 23,043 downwards.
TTCGGATCAACGGATACAAAACTTATCGAGCCTTTAAAATTCTCTTTATAAGAATTGATAGGTACATCGCCATTCTGATCATCTAATGGCACGCTGAAGCGGGTAGCCGCAACAACGTATTCAGAATTTTCTGTGATAAAAGGTGAAGCGTGGTTACCGGCGCTATTGGGTATTTCCAGGATCTCTGCGGTCCGGAAATTGGTAAGGTCGATACGTGCCAGGCGGGGAGTATTATTCGCATTGGCGAAGGCCCAGCGGCCATCATGCTCGCCTTTGGTTTCGGAAAGGGCGATATGGTGCTGATCGTCCCAGGGCACAAATCCGTGGGAAGTGTTCAGCATGGGTTTGGTTTCCTCGCTGAAGCCATACCCGCTTTCGGGAGACTGGGAAAATACAGGTATGATGCGAAACAGGCGGCCGGAAGGTATTCCATAAACGGATACCTGGCCATTGAAGCCACCCGAAACAATATTATAGAACTCATCATATTTACCGGGAGCCACATAAGATTTGGAAGCATCACCGGTTGCAGCAGATTCAGCGGTTTTGGGTTTGCAGCTCTGCATATATAAAAGGCAAGCAGAGGCCATTATCAAAACCATAGAGGTTTTGAAGTAACTGGGTTTCATATTTCTGTTTATTTAATTGAAAAGAAGGTTGTTTTGATTACTTAACACCATCATTAGACCGCATAAATTCAAGCACCCGGCGCGATTCATCTTTAGTCAGATTCTGATTGGGCATACGCACCAGACACTGCTCCAGCAATTTTTGTGCTTCAGGATCTTTTTCCAGCATCATGTCTACATTGGTGATCATATTCATGATCCAGTGGGGTTCTCTTCTTTTTGTTACATCTTTCCAGCCGGGGCCGACCAGCCTTTCGTCTGTCAGTTTATGGCAGCTTTGGCATTTCATCTCATAAATGCTTTTACCATATGTGACCCATTCCTTATTTACAGGAGTTGTCAATTCAATTTCACCGGGCTTTATTTCTGTGCCGTGCACTTCAGCCTGTTCTGTAGCAGTTTCCTGCGCAGGAGTGCTGGTGTTTTCAGCAGCAGGTTTCTGTTCGTTGTTACAGGCGACTAAAATGGATAAACCTGTAAGGAGAAAGGAAGTGGCGAGCAGTGATTTAGGTTTCATTATATTGAGTTGAAGGTTAATTAATAAAAGATACGCATATCTTTTATTAATCAAAAGTATTTTGCAACGATTATTCAACAATTGACAATCCTCAATCCTATAAATGATGTTGGTCAGTTGGCCGGCATCGTTTGTCTGCTTGCCTCAATTTGTGTACCAAACAGGCTAGGTGTATTCCTGTATTGGTAGTATAATTGTTTCGTAATCAATATTGTAACACTACATCTCCCCCTACCGGATACCCCTGGCAGGTCAATACTTTTCCTTTTTTGATCTCATCATCCATCAGCACTTCATTGTAAGCCATCCAGGTGGTGCCCTGGACGCAGGTAGCAGTGCAGCTTCCGCAGTTACCTGCTTCGCAGCTATAAGGCAATTGTATTTGCAGCTTTTTTGCAGCAGCTAAAATAGTATCGGGGTACTGAACAGTAAATTCATACTGTGCATTATTAATGAAGACTTTTACCCTGTGCGCATCAGTATCAGGAGGCAATGGCTTTATAAGATGCTGCCGGGTGTTGAAATTCTCTTTACGGATATGTTCCCTCGGTACACCGACCGTGATCAGGCTGATACTGACGACCAGCATATAATTTACCGGGCCACATACATAAAATAAGGTCTCCTGCAAAGGAATTGCATGTTCTTCCAGCAATGCATGCAACAGAAATTTACTCAATCTCCTTGGCTGGATTTCGGATTGACTGAACAGGAATTCAATTTTAAACCGTTCGGGGAATTGTGAGCGCAATCCTAACAGTTCTGAATGGAAAATAGTTTCTTCCTCAGAATAGTTGCTATAAATCAAAACAACTGGCAGCCTGGTAGTATGCAGGACTGTTTTGAGTAAAGAATAGATTGGCGTAATGCCGCTGCCTGCTGCAAGGAAAACAAACTGGCGGACATGATCAAGTTGGTCAGGCAAACGGAAGAAACCGGAGATGCCTGAACTGATGAGCGTATCACCCGGTTTGATATGATTAAAGAGCTGTCTTGAATATTCACCATTCGCAATTCTTTTTATGGTGATACGCATAGGCTCGTTCAGAACAGGGGCTGACGAAAAAGAATAAGAACGCCTGTCTTCTTTGTTTGTTTTGGGGAATACGAGGGTGATGAACTGGCCGGCCTGGTAGGTGATCGGGATATTATCGGTTGGTTTTATTTCAAACGATTTGGCATTGTTTGTTTCGTCAATAATTGACGTGACAGTGAATGACCTGTAGATGGAAGTGTCATCAATCATCGGGTATATTTATGGGCATTCAAATCTAATACTTTCATTTCTGTATTAAGAACGGTTTGTTGGAATTCAGAGGCTAACATAAACCAGGTTATAAAATATAGCCCCAAAAAAGATACAGGAATCATGAAAATCAAGTAATTTGAACTTCATCCCAGTCAACCCGTCCCTCACAGTATTAGGATAAGCTGAACTACTCAGCCTGGAATTTTTCTATTTAAGAAAAATAAAACCGCTCCAATGAACTATTCAGTACTTAGTCTACGGATTCCTTTTTCCTGTATCTTCTTTCTTATACTTCCCGGATTCATTGCCGGTTGTCAAAACTCTACCGAGCCGGCTATTAAAATCAGACCGGGTAATACTCCCCTCTTACCCACTGCCCAAAAAACAATCGCCCTCTATCCTATAGACAGTTCTTATCTGCCGTATATGCCGGACACCAGTATTAAGTTTGCTGATCAAAAAGCGGCGAGAGATTATTTGCTATCCCTTTTTGGTAAGTTTTATTCATTCCAACAGGCACAACAAAAAACGCAAATAGACACCGCTTATTCGATCGTGAAGCAACGTACTGCCCAAATCTTTTTCCAGGAAAGAGAAGAAGTGATCCGGTTCAACATGGGCCTGAAGAGTGAAAAAAATATCCAGAATATAGCTATGCTATCAATCTGTTCGCCCTTTTCAAGAATAGTACCTCTACAAGAAAGAATAAAATTCTATAATACATTTCCCGGCGGAATAAAAAATAGCAGTATCGGTAAAAAGACATTATCGATTCTTACTTCTTATCTTTTTACAGATAATCATCAAAAGGATCTGTCAACATTCAAAAATCTAGCCGTTCAAAAAAACAATAATACAACAACGCTTTTTGCTGATGTGCTTGCTACCGGCAAACCGTACCTTATCCTGATATTCGGTGCATCATGGTGTGGACCATGTATTACAGAAGAGAGAGTTCTTAAATACTGGTCGACCGGTCTTGATACATCGCTATTTGACATCAGGCTCTTGTCCATTGATAAAAATGAAGAGAAATGGAAAAAATACCTGGCAAAAGAAGCGTTCACCTGGGATGCATACCGGTTAAGCAATAGCATGGATAATCCTCTTGTTAAAGCATTAAATTTTGAGGGTATACCAATGAATTTTTTAGTGGATCAGCAATCTAAAATAGTTGCTCAGAATACCGATATAAGGAAGATCTTATTACAAATACCAGGATTGAATGTGTCAGCAGAAACTGTGGTGAAATAAATCGTATACAATTTCAACTAATTGAATAATAGTTGAATGCAAGACCTGCTTACAAGGCTCGGCTATCCACAAAATGTTCAGTTTATAAAGAAAATCAGAAACTGGATAGGAGTTCTCCCCATAATGAACTACTTTACAACAATCCGCTGTTTCTGCGTCGGTTATCTCAACCTCCCTGCTTAAACATTACTCTTTAGAAAATATTGCTATCCTCCCGTGTCAACGCCATCGCTTTTGATACAATCTCATTATTCAAAAGCAATTCAGGCATTCACTGCTTTAAAGAAATAATATGACGAAATCATTTCTCTGTCATGGAGTCGCTATCATTTTCCTTTCTGCCTGTTTGTTTGCATCCTGCCACCAGGTAGAAGATATCCCTTTTCCGGAAGAATTAGCTGAATACCCCCAGCCGCAAATGCTTCCGCTGGAATTTACGGCCCCCCAACCGCTTCATTGGGATACGACAGGCAAAGGAACTATTACCCCTACTGTTTTTCCCCTTGACTTTAAAAGGCTGAAAGGAATGACCTATGACTCTTCCGGGTTTAAACCGTTGCCCTTTGCCGTTACAGAATCGTCTTTTAGTTTTTCGGCATTGCCTTCAAGGGCGCTTAACCTTGAAGGGATGACAAAACATCCGTTAAGAAAAAAGACAGAACCGCTGCCCCTGCCTGCATCTTCCGTTAAACTACAGAAGCCGGAACGGGCACCTGCGTTGACCATTGACGTAAAGATATGGCAACAGATAGCCCAGTTAAATATAATCGTTTATCAAATGATTAAAGATCAGTCAGGGGCTATATGGTTCACGACAGACAATGGCATTTACCGGTTTGACGGCACAAAGCTGACCAATATGATCCCTGGTGTATACTGTTACAGCTTTTTCTTTGATAAAAATGGCACCCTGTGGTATTTAGATGCTTCCGATCAAAAAGATGCTGCCATCGTAAAAGCTGATTTCAAGAATAAAACGTTGGTAAAATATTTCACAGATCTTTCCATTACTTCCATCACTAATATAGTTGCAGGAGATAACGGCGATATCTGGCAATCGGGATCCATTGCTTCTCCACCAGCACTGATCAATCCTGAAGAAATGCTGTACTACACTTTTGACAGTAAATCCGGATTTAATAGCGGCAGGTATTATAAAATAGCGGTTGACACTGAAGCCAGGGCATGGATCGGCTCCCGCCATGGTGTCGATATCATTGACCGCAAAGCCAATAAGGTCATTCATATCGGAAGAGAAAATGGTTTAAACACGGATTCTATTGACGTTTGTGCCGCTGGTCCCGATGGACGGATATGGGCTGCAGGATATAATGTTTTGGATGCTATTGATATCAAGTCAGGAAAGATCACCCATTACAGACTTGATGGTGATAATAACAATCAAAGGATATACTGCTTAAAATTTGATAAAAGCGGGCAATTATGGGTCGGAAGAAGATTGGATCTTTCTATTATCAACTTCAATAACAATACACTTCGCCATATCGGCAGCACCGGAGGCCTGTCGTATAATGATAATGTCGTTGATTTACTTGAATACCAACCAGGACAAATTCTGGTAACCGGCCTTTCAAGTACTGCGAGTAGGGGCGGCATTTATTCCATAGAACAATCCGGTAAAACCGTTTTCCCATTCAGGAACACAGCTATCCTTTCTTCTACAGAAGATTCAAAAGGTAATTTATGGGTAGGAACGGAAAATGGGCTTCTCGTAGTAGACTCAGCCCGCAAAACTTATTGGCGGCTCGATACAGACAATGGCCTCGCTAATCCGTTTATACAATCAGTCACCGAGCAGGATGGTAAAGTAGTGATTACCACCAATGGCGGATATAATATTTTTAATCCTTCAAAAAGCGAATGGGAACGGGTTACCAGAAAGGAAGGCCTGCAAACAGATTCCGTATATTCCCTGACAGAAGACCATAAAAAGAATCTATGGATCACCGGCACTTCAGCCGGTATATTCCAATATGACCGTTCATCCGGCAATATTTTAAACCTGACCTCCAGTGGCGGGCTGAACGGCAACTTTGTGGTACAGGCATCTGTAATCCCCGGCAATAATGATATCTGGATGGTGACCAATGAAAGCGGACCTAATATTATAGATCCCATAAACAATTCCATCCGATTTATAAAAAATGTACCGGGAATCGATAACATCAGCTCTAAGGGAATTGTTATCGACAGCCACGGCCGTATCTGGATCACCGGCACTCCCACCTATGGCCTGTATATGATAGACCTCACCGGCAAAAAGATCGCTCATTTCACCACCCAGGAAGGATTGGCTGATAATACAACCTATTCCATACTGGAATATAACGGCAGGATGCTGGTGTGTACCAATCAGAAAGTAAACATCATCACTCCTCCGGAATTATCCTCCCATACCCGTTGGGAGGTAGATCTGCTAAAGCATTCTGAAGGGTTAAAAAAATCAACCAGCAGTTTTGTCAGCGATGCCATGTCAAAAAGAGGTGATTACCTGTGGGGGGATTATGGCCTGGGCATTATCTATGGTATAGAACCCGATACTTCCATGGGCACTAATTACATTACAGGCATAAGAATTATGGGAAAAGATATTGCCTTCGCCGATCCCCAAAAGGTGCAGGCAGATACAGGACAACAGAAAAGCAAGGTTTCCCGCTCATCCATCGGATATGCAGAAAAAGGGGATTTCAAATGGGACAGCCTCTCTGGCCCCTACCACCTGCCTGTAAACCTTTCACTGCCGAATGATCAGAAGATCATCCAGTTCAGCTTTACTGAATTGGGCACAGTACGGCAGGATAGCCTGCAATTTGCCTACATACTGGAAGGCATTGATAAAAAATGGACCGTTACAAAAGATCTCCAAACCGAAACATACCTGAACCTTTCTCCCGGCAATTACATTTTTAAAGTAGCCAGCCGCTGGCAAAATGGTAAATGGAATACGCCTGCAACCTTCAACTTCACCATTCGCCCACCCTGGTATGCCACATGGTGGGCATACCTGATATATTTCATCGTAGCTGTATCGCTGTTGAGGCTGTACATTATTTTCAGGTCAAGAAAATTGGTACGGGAAAATAAGGTGCTCGAAGAAAAAGTAAGACACCGCACAAAGCAGCTCCAGGAGTCGCTTGAAAATTTAAGATCTACACAAACCCAGCTTATCCAATCCGAAAAAATGGCTTCGCTTGGGGAACTCGCTGCAGGTATAGCGCACGAAATACAAAACCCGTTAAATTTTGTAAATAATTTCTCCGAAATAAATGCAGAACTAGCGACTGAGCTGGCTGAAAAAGTTGATCAGGGAAATTATGAGGAAGTAAAAGTGATCGCTACTGATATAAAAGAAAATTCAGAAAAAATAAGCCATCACGGCAAACGGGCCGACGGCATTGTAAAAGGCATGCTGCAACACTCCCGGAACAGTAGCGGGTTAAAAGAACCAACCAATATTAATACACTCTGCGATGAATACCTGCGTCTGGCCTACCACGGTCTTCGGGCAAAAGACAAGTCGTTTAATTCCGGCATGAACACGGATTTTGATAATAGCATTCCACTCCTCAGTATTGTACCGCAGGATATAGGCCGGGTGATCCTCAACCTTCTCACCAACGCTTTTTATGCGGTGAATGAAAGAGCGAAATCGGAAGGAGGGAATTATAAGGCACTCGTTTCCATCAGCACAAAAAAAGTAAATGATAAAGTGGAAATCATCATAAGCGATAATGGCAATGGTATTCCACAAAGTATAATCGACAAAATATTTCAACCCTTCTTTACCACCAAACCTACCGGCCATGGGACAGGGCTTGGATTAAGCATGAGTTATGAAATAATTACCAAAGCACATGGAGGTGAATTGAAAGTGGAGAGCAAGGAAGGCGAAGGAACCCGGTTCTATATTGTTTTATCCCTAAAGAATAATTGACATGAAGGTTTTAGTAGTAGACGACGAATTGGATGTAAGAACATTGTTTGAGCAACGTTTCCGGAAAGAAATACGCAATGGAGAATTCCAGTTTGCGTTCGCCCATTCCGGTGAGGAGGCCTTACGCTACCTCAATAACCAGAAGCAGGAAGCTATCCTCATCCTGTCCGACATCAACATGCCCGGCATGAGCGGGTTGCAGTTATTAGAACAGGTAAAACAGAAATATCATGAACCTCCGCCTGTAGTAATGATGATCACCGCCTATGGTGATACTGAAAATTATAACCGCGCCATACGTCTGGGTGCAGATGATTTCTTAACAAAACCCGTTGATTTTACTGCTTTAAAAGACAAACTAAAAACAAGCTTATCATGATAAAAATTTTGGTCGCTGATGATGAAACCGACCTCGAAGCCCTGATTCGCCAAAAATTCCGGCGGCATATCCGGGAACAGCGATACGATTTTGTTTTTGCCGCTAATGGCAATGAAGCACTGGCCAGGCTACAGGAGCATCCGGACACTTCCATCGTGCTTAGCGATATAAATATGCCGGAAATGGATGGCCTCACTTTGCTGAGCAAGCTCAATGAAAGTAATCCCCTGACCAAAACCGTCATTGTTTCAGCCTATGGAGATATGGATAATATCCGGACCGCCATGAACCGGGGTGCTTTTGACTTCATCACCAAGCCCGTAAACTTCGATGACCTGGAGCTAACGATGGAAAAGACCATCAAATACGTAGCCCAATTGAAAGAAACCCTGCAGGCCATTAAGGAAAACAATATCCTTAAAATGTATGTGGATGCCAGTGTATTGAATTTTATGGGCACCCGTGAATATGAAACCTCTCTCACCGCTAATGAAACAGTGGATGCTTCAGTAGCTTTTATAGACATCTGCAGTTTTACTTCCATCAGTGAAAAGGAATCGCCTGATACGGTTGTTAAAATGCTCAACAGCTACTTTGACCTCATCACCCGGGAGATCATTGCACAGGGTGGTATTATTGATAAATTCATTGGTGATTGCGTGATGGCCGTATTCAAGGGAGATTATCACCTGGACCGGGCCGTAGATGCCTGCCTGGCCATCAGGGACCGGATCAATAACCTGCCTGCAGAACATGATTTTTTCCCGAAGGTCTCCATTGGTATAAATAGCGGCGAAATGGTTTCAGGCAATATTGGATCAGCTACTCTTAAGCGTCTCGACTATACGGTGATCGGCGATATTGTCAATACGGCGCAGCGGCTGCAAGGCGTTGCAGCCAGCGGCCAGGTAGTGATCAACGAAGCATGCTACGAGAAAATTAAACAGTCCTTTCATTGTATAGCCATCGGCAAACAGGCTTTAAAAAATAAAACAGCAGAGATGATGCTGTATGAAGTAGTGGACTAACAACAATACAACATCATGCAATTTCAACAGTTATATCTTTTTATCATTAACAAACTGGACAAGGAACTTCCCTCTCATATTACCTATCATACAGCAGAACATACTAAAAGTGTAATTCAGGCAGTGGAAGAGCTGGCAGCAGGAGAGAATATCTACGGCGAGGAACTGGTTTTGCTAAAAACAGCCGCACTGTTTCACGATACAGGGTTTCTTCAGGGCCATCGCGAACATGAAGAACTGTCCTGCGTAATTGCGCGGGAGCATCTTCCGGATTTTGATTACGCACCCGAACAGGTGGAACAAATCTGTGGCATGATCATGGCGACCCGCCTGCCTCAACAGCCAACCGACCGGTTAGCCGGGCTTTTATGTGATGCCGATCTGTATTATCTTGGTACCGATGCATACACAGTCAATGCAGAGAATCTTTATCTTGAGTTAAAAAAGGAAGGGGTAGTAAGCAATAAGGCCTCCTGGTTGTTGAAACAAATAGAATTCCTGGCATCACATCGATATTTTACGGCGAGTGCCCGTCAAAAACTGGACGCGCAAAAGCAGGTCATTTTAAATACGCTGCAATCAAAGCTTCAGGAAAAGAAAGTACACAAAGAATCTCCCCTTCAATATTTGCAGGATCTTTTTCAGGCGATCCTGGGTGTTACTATCGCCGGTATTGCGCTGAAACTCTTTCTTGTACCGAACCATTTTTTTGATGGAGGCATAACGGGTATCTCGCTGCTTACACATGAGATCTACCACTACAACCTCGGGTTACTACTTCTGTTATTCAACCTTCCGCTTATTATACTCGGTTATTATATTGTCGGTAAAAAATTTGCCCTTCGCACGCTATGTTGTGTTCTGCTCCTTGGCATATCGCTGCTGATCATTCCCAACTATCCCGTTACAGCCGATAAATTGTTGATCTCCATTTTTGGAGGCGCATTTCTCGGCATAGGTATCGGATTTATTATGCGCATTGGCGCAGCAGTAGATGGCATTGAAGTGCTGGCGTTGTACGCCCTCAAAAAAACATCATTTACCATCACGGAGATCATCCTGGCAATCAACATACTGATCTTTGCTATTGCCGCTTTCAATTTCGGCATTGAAACGGCCCTGTATTCCATTCTCACTTATTTTACTGCTACAAGGTGTATTGATTATGTGGTAGAAGGTTTGCAGGCGTATACTGGCGTAACAATCGTTTCGCGGGAAAGTGAAGTGATCAAATATCAGATGGTGAACAAACTGGGCCGGGGCATTACTGTGTACAAAGGAGAACGAGGATTCCTTCCGGGCAAATACGATATCAGTGATGATTGTGATATCATTTTTACCATTATTACACGGCTTGAGTTCCGGAAGTTGAAGAATCTTGTTTATGAGATCGATCCGAAGGCGTTTATATTCAGTAATGAGATCAAGGAGGCATCCGGAGGGATTATTAAAAAAAGAAAACACTGACGGCGGGCTAAAAAGCCAAAGTGGGCAATGTTATAAATAACTAAGCCATTTTTTTTCTTTATGGCTTGTTTTATACCGGTCGTACCATTTGCATACCGGGTATAATGCCAGCACAACAGCAATCCAGACAAAATACACTATCCACAAGCTATAGCCTTCACCGGCAATAATAAACTTAAACGGAAGTTGCCCTTTCATTCCCTCGGTTACAGTATGCCCTCTTGATAAAAAAAGTATGATAGAGATGATATGCAGGAGATAGAAATGCAGGATGTAATAAAAAAGCGGAACTCTGCCATACACGATCATGAATTTTGCAAGCCGGCTGTTTGTATTTTTTATAAGCGATAAAAAAATAAGGGCGCCACCAATTGTTGCACACATAAACAGTAGCGAGGGCGGGTATTTTTGTACATTCATAAAGGAGAAGAATGTTTGAAGCCCGCTTTTTTGGCTGTTCCAATGAATAGGATCGCCGTATACATCAATAAACCGTAGTACAATAAACAAGACCCATGCCCCGACTCCTATCCATCGCAACAGGCTGTTTCTGCGTTCTGCTTCGATATTAGTGAAAAGTTTGCCACAACAATAACCAAGAATCATTAACCCTGTCCATGGGAGGAATGGGTAAAGAATTCCTAATGTAAAATTATCTCCTATGGGAAGGAAAGCCTGGCGGTGCAAAAAGCTCCACCATACAGGAACAACACCGTTTCGTGCTGTCTCTGCAAAATCCAGCAGGTTATGACCAAAAACGATCAACAATCCAATTACAAGCAAGGCACGGAATGGCAGCCAGATAAGAAGCCCTAATATAACCATGCTGATACCGATAGACCATATTGTTGCAAGAATAACAATACTAAAATAAATATCGCCTGATACCCCAAAATTCATTACTGTAATTTCCAGTAGTACCAGCCATAAACCCCGTGTTATCAAAAACCAACTCAGTTCTTTTTTTGTTTTCCTCTTACTTTGCAACCAGGCAGAAACACCGGAAAGAAAAACAAAAGTCGGCGCACAGAAATGCGTAATCCAACGTGTAAAGTAAAGGGCTGCTGTTGTTGTTGCAGGATTCAGTGGATCGCCGGTGAAAGCTTCTTTGTGAAAAAAATCCCTTGTATGATCCAGTGCCATAATGATCATAACCAGGCCTCGCAACAGATCGATGGATTCAATGCGTTTGGAGGACGACTGAAGATGTTGCATGTTGAGTTGTTTGGTGCACTTATAACCCTTAAAATAAGCACTTTCGCAAATACATCCAAATTGGAACAATTCAATTCCTGCAAACCCGGGCAACTCCTATCCCCAAAAATAAGGGCTGACCTTTTTGGTCAGCCCTGTTTCCCGTCTTTATTGATGTAACTGTATAGTACCAATATCCGTTTCAGTTCCTCTCGTAATAGCAACAGGCGCTATCGTAGTATCCTGGTAGCCGTTTGCTGTGGCATTGACAAACACGGTTGCCGTATTACCCCTCAATCCTCTGATCTTGAACCGGCCATCGTCATCGTCAGGTATTGCAACAAGGGTATCACCATCGGCTATAGCTGATACCACTGCCTTGGCTGCGCCGGGAAGCACTTTTCCTTTGATGCTGCCGGTTTGTTCAGGCAGCCAGATGCGCAGGTAGGGTTTTAGTACAAAGCGATTGTCATTTATTTTTACGATTGATCTTCCTGCGTCAAAATCAAGCCAGAGCTGAAGATCGCCGGTGGTGATCGCATTGATGTCTTCTCCCCTTACGCTAATGGTAACGCGGTTGTATTTATTCCATAAAGTAAGCGGGTATGAAACGCTGTCGATCACAACTGAATTATTCGTCCCGAGCGTAAGCCGTATTTTTTTGATTTTTCCGGCAGTTGTAAAACCAGTTGCCAGCACGGTATCCACACCATTTGAAAGGTCAAGCAGGTTATAAACACCGGGGCGAATATCCAGCGTATCCCATACGGCGCATTTGTAATCATCCTTGCGGTCGCCGTCACGGTCGTAATGGCAACCCCGGTTGTCGCCATCATCGTCGCCATCGTCCCCCCGGCCACTACGGCAGCTATCGGGAAGCACCAGCACCTCCACCTTTTGAATATCTACATTTACTTCATCGAAGTTCACAGGATTGTCGGTTAGCATGATCCGTACCCGCTGTTGTCCATCAGGAACGGAAACTCTTTCTTTTTGACAGGCAAAAAGGTTGAACAGTATGGCCAATAACAACATTGCCAGGCCGATCATCGCAGTGACCCGGGTTGACGGTAGGGTTTTCATTGTTCAGTGATTTAAGGATGATTAACGAAATGTACTGATGGGACTCCCGGGAGGAATTGAAGGCGGCGGATTTTAAGCAGCGAAAAGCAGACCAAACTGTGTTTTGTGGAAAGAATTAATAAAAAGCTACCGGGAGAGAATTGTGTCCCAGTAAGGTATGCAGTTCGCAAACCGGATTTCCGCCAGGTCAGAGCTTCAAATAAAGTCAGGCTACTTCATTGCTATTACCAGCACCACCAGTTTTCGTGCACCATGTGCGCCAATCACAAGCGACTGTTCAATATCTGCAGTCTTCGAAGGGCTGGCAATAAACACCCCGAAACCGTCGTCATTCTTTTTTATCTTTTCATATGCATCATGCATGGTTGATACGAGTTGCTTTTCGTATACTACGAGGTATAGCTGGTCGCTGATAAAGGGCAGTATCCGGTTGTTATTTTTATCCATGCCTGAAAAGACAAGGATACATCGCAAAAAATATTGCCAAAAGGATTTCAATTTGCGGATCTGAGTGCTATCGGATATACCCCGGACGAAACAGGATGTTGCCGATCTTTCAGCTTTAACGAGGATAAGGTTAAAAAAAGGGGAGGAATTTATACGTATTCAGTTCTAATGCTTTCATATTTCTACAACGCGTATATTTTTGCGATCTTCAACGATCTTTCCGGATTTGAAATATTTGTCCATTTTTTTGTGATTGAATAACAGATCCAGGGTTCGCTTAAAAGTCCATTCTTTCGTATAGTAAGTTTTACCTTTATCAATATCTGATTGAGGAACGCTTTTATAGTATCCCTTTGAAAGGTAATCAAGCGCTTTTAAGTAAAGTGAATGAGCATGATCCATTACCTTGATATGCAATGTCAATAAGCTTTCATTACCATTTAACTCTGTAAATTCTGTTGTCAGGATATTCCCGGAATCTATTCCACGGTCAATCCACATTATTGTATTCCCGATCAGATGAAATTGTTCTGTTGCGATACACCAATTGGTACAGTTGGGCCCTCCTTTGATATAAGGCGACAACCCTGTATGAAGATTTAATATCCCGATTTTAGGATTAATGGACAACATTTTATCCTTTACAAGCCTGGTTCCAGATACAAGTATCAGATCCGGGTTTATTTTTTTGGTAAAAGCATAGGCTTCTTCGGAATTTATATCTTCTACATTTAAGCGTTCTACCGGAGGGTATTCAGGATAAGATTGGTAGTTATGCTTTTGCATACCTTTCCAGGCTTTGCCAATTGAGCTGAGGAAGATCTTTTGGATTACTTTCTCCACAACCTTCTTTGCTGTAATCCTTTTCTTACTGATCCTACTTTCGGTAATAATCCCGCTTATTGGAAACAAATTATTAATCTTATTGGCTAAAGCCTTTTGATTAGGCTCATTCCCTATCCAAAGTACAATTCTCATTTGTATCGAATAAGTGATTTAATATTTTCCAAAGTGTTCAATATTCTTAATTTGGTCTTCCACCACGACTCATTATACAATTCTATCCTCGATATCTCATAAAAATCGTCTCTCTTAGGATTATAAATATTCTGCTTTACTGCCAGTCCCAACTTATATCCAGCTTCTTTCGCCAGTCTTTTGGTAGTTTCATTAAAACTGCCGACGGGGTATGAAATTGACACGGGAAAGTAGTCGAGCTCTTCTTTAATCCTGGAACCAGACCGTACAAGTTCCTCCATTATTTCCTTCTCATCGCTCATCGTTCCCAGCATGCTATGCGTAACCGTATGAGAACCGATATAGTGCCCTGCATTTCTTAATTCTTTTAAATCTTTCCAGTTCATCATCAATTCCGGAAGAGTTACATCATTGTAAGTTTCTGCTATCCTCTTTAATATTTCATTCCTCCGTTCATGGGAAATCTTTTTAAGATAGGGCTTTAGCTTATTTACATACCTTATCCTATCTTCCACATTTAACAGGTGTTTAATTTGTAATTCGGCTGGCAGGAAATCAAAATCCATAATAATTTCGGATTTGCCGGTAAACTTGAACAGATGTTCCAGGATATGCGTCCAGGTTGGAACATTATTATCTATGCTTTCTGTAACAACATAAAACGAAGCCTTGCATTTGTATTTGTCTAAAATAGGCGCGGCATATTCAATATTATCTTTGTAACCATCGTCAAACATTATAGTAGCATACTGATGCCTGGTATGCAGCTTATCAGAGAAGGCAAGATCCTCCAGTAATACCACTTTATAGTTTTGGGAAATATATTTAATGCACTTATCAAAAAGTGATACATCCATGGGATCCCATAATCTATCTCTTTCAGGATTAACCCGGTGGAATAGAAAGTTTCTTATCATTTAATAATATTAGGCATTTAAAAAAAATAAACCGCAGCATTAATTGAGGCTTATCTACTTACCGATACAAAACTTTTACATATTTAATATTCAGCTTATTATAATATTCGAGGGACAAATAGGGGACAAATATAAATGAAGCATCAACAACTATCAACAAATATCATTCAATCACAGAATGACGGGTTTTCCCAGCATTATGACAAAACAAATTACACTTACAGATAGATAAAAACTATCCATTGAGAATACACTTTCTGTGAAGTCCATATAAAGTAAATACCTTCTTTAAACAATGTATTAATGGGAATACACCATGACAATGTTTTAAAGCTTCCTGATCCTGTCAATTTAAGGCTGCCCCACTTTGCTGAATAGATGTGTGAATAGCCTCTATTTCTAACCTAAGTAGTTCATTGGCGAGATCCCTGTACTCACAATCTGCTATTTCATGAGGAATTAGGGGTGCAATGGAAAGCTGGGTTAAATACTGAACTAGTTTATCGGAGTGATTGGCTTCAATTAGATTCACAAGAAAGATAATAGTCTGTAAAAGCATTACCGGCGTTCCTACTTCAATAGTGTTGGTAAACATAAGAAACTGATAGTATCTGTTCTTATGTTTCATCAGAACAGATAATTCAGTTTTGTGTTCAGTGATTTCATTATCATCGCCATTATCCCGAGTATAATATTCAATGAAAATTTCATTTGATAACATTTTATCGTTGAAAGCATAATTGCGGTCCACGTCATCATTATCAATAAAATGGACATTTCTTATCTTATATAATGCCAATATATTATCCAAAAGTTCTGATTTTGAGCTCACTTTAAGTAAAAACAATAAAAGTAGTGGTTATTATAGTTGCAAAGCCCTTAGGCAATGATAGGCCCAACTGAATTAAATACGAAACTGAATAGAAGCAGATCTAGCCTAAATTATTTAATATCATCGTCAACCCGAACGGATAATAATATGTTTCTTCTATTAGCAGTTATGGCTCTATGCAGACTAATACACAATTTTGATTATAAATTCGTCTTCCATTAATTTCAATGCCTGGTATAGCTTTTCAGCCTCAGGGATTTTACCTACGTGTTGGCTATAATCGGGGTAGTCATATAGTCGATAGCTATTTTTTGTTGCCGCTTCTAACATAACCCCATAAGAGTCGGTCGCTAAAAAATATCCCTCAATTTTTGTATGATCAGGCAAGGTAAAAATGGACAACTTATTTAAACTATCCATAAAGCTCGTCCATCCCGATTTCGGAACCAACGAAACGAATCTCCCATTAGTCTCAACGTGAGTTTTTCCCAATCGCTTACTTTCACGAGCAACATAAGTATATAAAGTTCCGGAGATTCTGTCATCCTCTTTAGTAAGTATAATCAGTTGGGCACTGTCCATATAATCATATACCGCATGTGCTACCCAAATCCTAAGTTGCCAATCTTTGAATCCATCGTGTAAAGGACGCATATTCAATGAAGATTGTAAGGCAGAAAAATATTCAGTCCATTGTTTCCGCTGAAAGAACTTGGGGATTTCCCGAATTACTGAATCGGGGGGTGGTGAGATTGCTTTGGGTTTGAAATTAGAATCTTGTGATCTGCAACAGACAAACGCGAGCAACGTGATGTTTATTAACAGGCATTGGAATACCCTTACTGTTGAGATTCTTGATTTCATTTTCTTGTATTTATTTGAACTTAAAAAAGACAGGAGCTTTTAAAGGTTCACGAGAGGGGGAATTATTCGTAGATGGATTTGCAAGATTAATTTGAAATAAAATAGAGTTTAAATCAAGGGCAAATGGACTTAAGTTATTTACAGGATTATCCAGCCCTTTCCTGATAAACTTGTAAGTTTTTCCTTCTTACTCGGGGATAGATTACAAGCATGTACAAGTATTGGCAAACACCATCCAGATAAACTAAGGGGGTATTTCATATTAGTATGCTCCCCCCTTTTTGTTATTATTTACTCCTTGATATCCTCTCCTGTAATAAAAAATCTAGAACAATCGACCTGAGAGCAGGCATAATAATAAGAATGACTACTATCGGACAATGTCAGAGTAGACCCCGCATTCAACCAATATTTAAAAATGCGACCGTCAACTTGCACCTCCCCCAATACGCGGCAAGGCAAATTCGTATTCGACCATTTATGAGCAACTTAGGTAAATCCTGATAATTTAATACATTACTAAGTGGTGGAACTATCTGCGAAAAGGGCGTATGCTGACCATTACAAATGCTTTACCTGCTTAGTAGACTCTAAATACATCTTTTCTAAATCGCCTCCAAGCATATAACTATCATGCTGTCCTAAATAGGCCTTAGTCAGTTTTTCTAACTTTTTGTTGTACTCGAATGTATGTATCATTACACCTTCGATCAAATCAGGTATTACAGGAAGAGAATCCTGAATAAACAAAGAATATCCAAGAATAAATATACTATCCTTATTATTAAAGCTCGTCAGCTTAATATCGCATTGAGACACAGTCAAAGAATCCTTTGCTTTTAGCTGCTTCTTGCCGTATACAACGTACAAAAAATTAATGCAGGTATCGTTTATGTCCCCTATGCTATATTTAGTAATAGAGTCTTTGCTCGAGGTGACAGATTCTCCAAAAGATTCAATTGCTCTATGCAAAGCCCGAATACTATCACTATTCGCGATGTTAGAAACCTTGTGATCGCTATTACTTTCTTGCTTAGCCGGATTTACACAACCAACTAAAAATAAAATGGGTACTATAAAATATCTCATAAAATACTATCGATTAATAATTAAGTTTTTATTTGCATTATAAAGGTAAACAGCGTTTTCAGTTATGACTACGTTTCGTTTTGTTCCGTTTATTTTACCCTGCGCTTTAGCCCTATTCATATCGGGATCAGAGACCATAGCAGTTGAACTAACTCTTCCAACGTATACTTGTCTACCATTAAGCGTATATGTTAACGTGCGCCCATTCAACTGAGGTATATTAGGATGCAAATGTCCATTAGGATTTGAGCCGCCAGTGTTTGCGTCGTTAAAACTATTGTCCGTTTTTATAGAATTCTTATCTACTGTCCACACGCCACCTACTTTTTTCATGTCAAATGTGGTCTCAGCCCCCTTTAACCCTTTTATAAACTCTTTAGAAACAGTTTTTCCATCCAACTTAACATTGTCCATCTTATCAACGCTGATACCGTCTATCTTTTCGACACTGTTCTTTGAAACGTTATCCTGATAGAAGTCAGCAATAGACTTCAAATCATAAGCATCTCCAATATCGAACATGCCATTCAATGTATTCATTGCTCCGTCTAATGCTTTTTGCTGATCCAAATCGAGGCTACCCAGTTCTGCAAAAGCGCTTTTGACAGCATCTAAATATTTATCACCAACAATGAAAGCATTATTATACCCTTCAGCAAAAGTCGTGTACAAAACATTTCCTTTGTTATCATAATAAGTAGTGGTGTCGCCTAAAATATCAGTATTTCTTATAGGATTGTTTGCCATTGAAGCAAAAGGAGACAATTCATCTATAGCTTTTGGATCTATCTGTAAGAATCTGCCTATCTGCGGGTCATGAGTTCGGTAGAATGATTCATAAAGATTAATATCAAAATCGCTGTTGAGCTCGTAATTCTGATATTTCTTCTTATTCTGAGGACTTCCAAGCTCCAACGCCTTTGAATTGATCCCCGCCATCGTCAACCCGAACGGATAGTAATGGGATTCTTCCAGCAGCGGCCCTCTTATATGCGTCACCTGCAGGTTATCAAAGAACACATCGTAATTGGTCTCATTACTGGTATAAATATACAGATATCCATTCTGATTCACTGGCATATCTGACTTATTGAATGGCTGGACTACTCCACTGTTCCCCACAGGTTCAGCGCCACTATTACCGTTTCCTATATACTTGAACTGCTCATCAAACAAGATCCAGTTCAGATAAGCCTTAGGCTTCCCACTCACTCCCGGCTGGTCATTGGCCAGAAACAAATTCACCTGCGGATCAAGGATCGTACTGGTCAGCTCTGTGGCGCCGATCTTACCGCCACTCACGCCCGGCGCACCGCTGATGAGCGCTGACACGATCGAGGTCAGCGGACTGGTATTCGTGCCACTGCTGCTGCCGGTCCACCAGGCACTCGCATGGATATTGAACCGGTCACCTGCCATTACTTTTAGCAGGATCGCAGGCCCGATTTTATTGCCATCCCCTCTTACCAGGGCTACCTTATCATTGGGGTCGGTATAGGTATCGGTATAGCCGGATGGCCGATTTACTCTTGTTAAATCGAGGTTGCTATAATAAAGGCTTTCTCTATCTGCCAGCGCTGTTTCCATCGTGGCAGCAGGATATTCGTCCTGCTTGACCTGCTCGGTCAACACCATCCGCACATTACCCAAATAGTCTTTGATCATATAATCATATTCCAGACCTGTCAGACTATCCGGATTGCCTGGGGCGTTTATCGAACGGATTCTTCCTTCTTCCTGGCCAAAGAACTGTAAACGATCTGTATAACCCAGGCCTGTGTTCACCGTTGCATCCGAGTATTGCTTGCTCTCGAACACCACTCCGTTCAGGTAAGTAGTCGTGGTCGTAATATTGGTGGTATAAGCCGTACTGTTATAGGTCACGCTGACATTGTTCTCAGTAGTGATATTTTTTAGTTTCACCCCTACTGCGTCATATACTTTGCGGATCGTTCCTTTATCAGCCGTGCCCGCATCATTGCGCACAGTGACCAGGGTATCCAGGTTCAGGTGATTGTAACGGATGGCCCCGCCACTGAGCATATCGGTGTTCGGCGCTACGGTTCCCGTCAACCGCTTGTTCAGGTCAATGACCAGGTTGCCATTGCGGTCATAACCATAATCAGTAGCAGTTGTGTTCTTATCGGTAAAATCACCAAGCCCATGATCGGTGGTACCGGTACCGCTTTCTGTTACCGCTTTCAGCCGGTTGCCACCTGCATGATAGGTATAGGTCAGGTTGTCGATCTGCGTAGGGCCGGTCACTTTTAAGCCCCATTGTTTCATTTTCTGGATATTGCCGTTGGCATCATAGGCCGAGCCGTCATCAGCACCGCTGTTACCCATCTGCACAGTAAAGTCCACCAGGGTCTTGTTCCAGGTACTGCCTGTATTATTCTGTTTAAACTCGGCTTTCAGTAAACGGTTGGCTGCGTCATAGCTAAAATCGTATCTCCGACGCCGGTCATCACCATCGCTTTTCCAGGTCATGCCATTAATGTTACCGTTGTACTGGGCTGCTGTAAAATTACTACCTGCTTTACTGGTCAACCCGTCATAACCCAGTTCGAACCCGAACAGTTTGCCATCATCTGTTTGGCCAGTATCTACCAGGTAATCCCGGTTCATGCCCAATAACCAGCCCCGGATATTGTAGTCATAGACCAGTTCCTGCAAGGGCTGACGGGGAGAAGAATATCCCCCCATCTCCGTTTTTTTATTACCGATTGTTTTTTTGCTCAGCTGCCCGATCGCATCATACTCCTGTTCCAGTATGGTGACCCAGTTGGCAGACAGCGCACCGCTATTAATATCACTATGTCCTATCTTCTTGTTCACTTTGATCAGCCTGGCCAGGTCATCATAGTTCATCCTGTTTACTGCCGTAATGGTCTGTGCATGGATACCAGCCTTGTCTGTTTTATTCACTGTAATGAGCGGCTGGCCTGCCCAGTTATACTGTGTGGTGAATATGTCTGTGCCACCCGTGTTGTTCTTGGTCTTGGTCTGGATCAGCCTGCCCTTTTCATCATACAGGTTGACAGAGTAAATAAAATCGCTCGTTGTGCCCAGTACTTTGGTCTGTGTCCAGGTCACCAACCCTCTTGTTTGGGTGCTTACAGCAAGTTGTTGGGCATAGACCGGTGAAGCATTATAGCTGGTATAAAACTGGGAAGAGCCTGCATTGTCAAACGTAGTGGTCAACCCACCGGGAAGGCTGGTATAATTATCATAGTGGGTAACGGTCAGTTGCTCATAGTTACTGGTAGTAGTTGGATAACTGATGGATGGACCGGCGTTGGTGCGATGAATGGAAAAAACAGTGAAGCTTAACAAAAGACCGGTTTCTATTGGGCGGTTCAATGAATCATATTTATTGACCATCCATTTATTGGCTACCCGCATATTGCCATCCTGCATCATCACCAGCCGGTCACGGGCATCATAGACCATGTACACTTCTCCCAGCGCAACGCCCGGCAGGCGCTTCATGATCATCCGGCTCCGCTCATCGTATTCATACCGGAAACAATGTTCGTTCAGGGTGGCGGCGTTGGGAAGCCAGCTGACATTGATCTGCCGCACGCCCTGCGGCTGGATCACACAACGGAGACGGCCCAGGTCATCATAGATATAATAGGTGCAGAGCCAGTTATTACCATGATCCGCACCGCTGCCGTCGTCCCCTGTACCACCGATCTGTACTTTCTTTAAAATGACCTGGCCTTGATTATCCTTGAACTCGATCACCTGCTTATTATGCTCATCGATAGTGATCGTTTTGTAAAGCTCACCTGCAGCGTACTTGGCACTGGTGGCATAAGTGCCCCAGTTGCCCAGGCTGACAGGGTCTGTTACCCTCCAGACCCGCACGCTGTCTTTTACCGTGTTCGTATAGTATTTGATCTTGACAGAGCGGCGGTCAGCTTCCACTGGCTCATCCGCTGTTCCCACCCAGCTATTACCCGGTGCAAAAGTTTCTGTTACACGGTTGAGTGGTGATGCCTCAAATTTACTCTGACCGTAATAGAAAGTTTGGTCCTGGTCAGCTATGGGTGAACTACTGAAGTTGTTCCCATAAAAGGCAGCTTGTTGGGCAAAGGGATTTAATTTAAACAGTCCGTCGCTGACTGAAGTATTGCTACCTGTGCTGTTCGCTGGTGAAGGCAGGTATTTATAAACCTCCCGGCCGAATTCATCATATACCTGTGCCACCAGCAGGTCTGTAGCCGTGCCTCCTGTCATCAGCGAGCCCTGTTTTGTGACTGCTTGCAATGGACGACCCAGCCCATCCAGGTACTGCGTCGTCATCCGGAAATCTTTGATGACAGATGCTGTCGTGATATTACCGGAATTACTCTCCGGCTTCAACGCTTCCCAGGTTCGCACATAATTGATCGGCTCTGTGCCGGTATAGGCTGTTGGAAGCGGACGGGGAGATTGAGCATGCACAACTGCAGTAGTTAATAACAGCATGGCCGGTAACAATACCTGGTTCCTGATAATTCCGCATCTGGTTCTTATAGATAAAATCATAACTGGCAATAGGATGGTTGATGATAAGGTCTACTGGTTTTGTAATTGTTGTTTATGGCGATTGCGGCGTTCGCTGATCGCCTGCTGCGTGGCTTGTCTTCGCTGCTCCAGGTAAGCCTGGTGAACTGCCCACTGCGCTTCAGTCAGTGCCTGTCGCAATGATGCATCCCTTTGGGCGGTCAACGCAGTAAACCGGGTTGTTCGCTCATCCACCGTAAGGGTGGCCGGCAAAGCCAGCACACTGGCATAGTAAGCCTGCTGAAGGCTTTTCACGGTCTCGCGCTGCTTCTCGGTCAGCTTCAGCCGCAATAGCATGCTATCCGCTTCCCGCTGCACCAATGTATCCAGATTGAGCGATGATAAACTCTGTGCCCGCGTACACATTCCACATAGCAGGAAGGCCAGGCTGCACAACATATTTCTTAGATTCATAACTTCTATTTTTTAAAAGACAACGGTATACCCGGTGCCGGCTGATAAATAATATTCTCTGTAACGGGTGGTCCATCCATCATCATAGCTCAACTCGGCACTCGCCTGCACCATATAGGAAGATCCGCTGCTCACGGTTGCCGGGTAATCATAGCTGAAATAATTGGTGCCATCATACCCTTCTGTACTTAAC
>MKTW01000006.1 GCA_001898405.1 Sphingobacteriales bacterium 44-61 | reverse complement strand
GTATTTTGCAGCGGAATCACTGGTGTACTTTGGAGCGGAATGGTGGTGTAGTATGGTGCGGAATATGCATACAGCATACAGTGTAGGTTTGACCCCTCTGCCAAACAAACTATCGAGAAATTGTTTATCGAAAACAAGCTTAGATACAAACTGACAAAGGAAGTTAAAGAGGGACAAATTTTAGTTACCAACTGGCAGGTGCAGGGCCATGCAGAAAGACACAAACTGATCATTGCTACCCTGGAACAGGATGACAATATAGAGAGATTTGAATACTGAATGCATCGTTCTCTATTTGGTATATTTAACAGACCAAAACGCAAGATGCTATGGCCGAAAATAGCAATACTGAAAAAAGCGTATGGTTGAATATCTACCGCCTTGTAAAACCATATAAAAGAAAGCTGCTCTCAAACAAACTTATTCTCTGAACTGCCAAGACCTTCGATCTCCACCACAGCCATATCGCCACCGTGCAACCAATGCTGCGGCTTCATACCCATGATCACTCCTTCAGGAGTACCGGTCAATATCAGGTCGCCAGGCAGCAGTGTCATAAATTTCGATAGGTAGCTCACGATCTCTGCAACAGAAAAGATCATGTCTGCAGTATTGGAAGACTGGCGTATTTCTCCATTCAGGCGGCAACTGAGGTCCAGGTTTTGCGGATCTTTTATTTCATCAGCTGTAACGGCGACAGAAGCAACTTCCGGATCAGATAAGCTTGTTGTTTGCTGGGCAGTCGCTGAAATTGAAAACAATACCAGGCCTGCCAATAATGCTTTATTTCCTGTTGCCAGGATACTCCATTTTTTCATTTCTATCTTTTTAATTAGAAAATCTGTAGAACAATAATTGGAGTAAAAAGGCAACAAAAAGGTTACAACATTTATATCAGATTTCCATAACCACTGCCTGATCTGTAATACCCAGATCGGAAAGTTGTTTCAAAACCATGTCCATCATCGGTGGAGGGCCACATACATAGAACTTCCTGTTATCCTGCTGAACGTATTTGCTTAAAAGATCTTTGGTGATATATCCGGATAAATATCCATCCCTCGTTTCACCGGAGAGGATGCTCACCATATTTTTCCCTAACATTCTTTTTAACTCATCCTCAATGATAATATCATCTTTCATTTTGTTGGCAAAAAGAAGCTGATTGCCCTGGAGTTTATTTTCTTTTTCCAGGTGTCTGAAAATAGCGATAAAAGGCGTGATGCCTGCCCCACCCGCAATAAAAACACCTTCTCCTTTATATGAGATAGCTCCCCAGGCATCTCCGATGATCAGTTCATCTCCAGGTTTCAGCTTCAGCAACTCATTCGTTACACCTTTCCGGTCAGGATATGTTTTGATTGTAAATTCAAGATGATCGTCCGTCGGCAGACAGGTAAAGGTAAAAGGCCTTTTTTCGGTGTCCCAACCGGGTTTGTTGATGGAAATTTCAGTGGCCTGTCCAGGGGTAAAGGTATAACCTGCAGGTTTCGCGAGGGTGATCCTCAACACATCATGTGTGATCAGTTTAATAGCGAGTATACTTACATTATATGGTTCCATGTAATTGTTTTATTACAGTGGTTAAAGAATCTTATCGTATAAAGGAAAGAAATTCGTTTTTAATTTCCTCTTTTTTGAAACGTCCGCCATACCATGCAGTAACAGTACCGCTCTCCCTGTCTTTCACACCTCTCGAGGAAACACACAAATGAGATGCGTCCAGTACCACGGCAATATCCTTCGTGTTGAGCGCTGCAGACAGTTCGTGTGCGATCTGTACCGTCAGTCTTTCCTGCACCTGTGGCCGGCTGGCCAGGTAATGAACAACCCGGTTGATCTTTGATAATCCGATCACTTTTCCGGAAGAGATATAAGCGACATGCGCCTTACCTATGATCGGAACAAAGTGGTGTTCACAATAAGAATGAAAGCAAATATTTTTTTCAACCAGCATTTGATCATAGGTATATTTATTATCAAACAAGGTGATATCAGGTTTATTGCGGGGATCAAGGCCGCTGAACAGTTCCTTCACATACATATGTGCAAACCTCTGTGGAGTATTTTTCAGGCTGTCATCAGCCAGGTCCAACCCGAGTGTCAGCATAATCTCTTTAAAATGGGTTTCAATGATCCTGATCTTATCATTGTCGTTGAGATCAAATGCATCAGGCCTCAAAGGCGTATCATAATAAGCTGGAATGTACTGGTCTTCAGGTAATGGCACTGGTTCACCGATCGAATAAAGGTCTTCAGAAGCTAATTTAGCATGTCCATTTTTATACATATATATATTACGCTTAGGTTTATGTTTAACAGGTTTAAAGCAGAACAGGCGATCGCCTGCTCTTTACCTGCCCCTATTTGAGATGAACCGCTTCTAAAAGTTACAAAAAATAAGCAGGTAGTTTTGTAACTTCTGGCGTAAAAAATACTCTAACCCGGTATTAACAGCAAAATGAACAAACAGGAAATATCTCCGGAAGGGGTCATTTCCGACCAGGAAGTGATTGGCCGGATCCTGAAAGGGGAAAAAGAACTCTATGCTATCGTAGTGCGCAGGTATAATCAGCGCCTGTACAGAATTGGTATGTCTATTCTTAATGATGACCCCGAAGTGGAGGATGCCATGCAGGTGGCCTATATCAACGCTTATGAAAACCTGGGAAAATTCGCTTTTAAATCAAGCTTCCCAACCTGGCTTACAAGAATACTGATCAATGAATGCCTGTTGCGGCTGAAAAAAAGAGGGAAAGCTATTCTTCTGAATGACGACAATATGGAAAACATGATGTATCAGCGGTCCGGGGAGCCTCAGACACCTATTGCGAAGGTCCTCAATACAGAGCTAAACGCCATCCTGGAGGAAGCCGTACGCAAACTGCCTGAGAAATACCGGGCAGTATTTGTAATGCGCGAAATTGAGAATATGAATGTGGCAGAAACGCAGGCCCTGCTCGATATCAGCGAGGTTAATGTAAAAGTACGGCTAAACCGGGCCAAGGCCATGCTTCGGGAGGAACTTGCAGGGTATTATAAAAAAGAAGATATACTCCATTTCCATTTGGTCCGCTGCGACAAAATGATTGATGCTGTAATGAGAAAAATATATGCATTAGATTAGTCAACCCACCCCTTCATATCTCCTAATTGAAATGAATTCGTATCTCTCTTGAACCATACTTGTTTTTACCAGAAGCTTCACTCATCCTGAGCTTCAGAAAGAGCAGATTATTTTCCTGTTTTGTAATTTCAGCACCGTCTACCTTATCAATATGCTGACGGGTGAAGATCTTCAAATCATATGACTTCTCCGGTGTTCCAGAAGTTTGTATTGTGTAAATATTGTCTTCAATCTTTTCAGCAGTTACCTGCAAATTGGAAGAAGAGTCGCCGGGTTTAAAATCTGTAAACACGGGCAGCACACCAATACCTCCCCGGGCTTTTATTTCTACCACATTCTGTCCATTATGTACTGGGAAAGAAAATGACAAACTCATTCCTTCCGGTTTTACAATCTTTGCGTATTTAACTTTCTTCCCATTCACCAATACAGCATCGATCGCCGTATTTAACGGAAGCACAGGGTTAAAATCAAGTATAAAATTCTTTCCGGAGTTAAATGTATAGGTAGTGATATCTCCATTTCGTTTCATATCCATATTCAACGAAGCATTTTTCATACGGATATTGGAAACATTACAAAACTCCCAATCCCAGGGAAAGTAAGGGGCCAGTCTCAGCCGGTTTTTCATGGCGTCCGGTTTTAATCCAAGCATTCCTTCGATAGCAGGTTGTATCACCATTCCTTCACTCCATGCCTGATTGCTGCAAACGCCGTTGGGCCTGAATACCGCACCATTGAGTGCTTCCTGGATGCTGCCCAATGCCCAGAAACGATATTGCACCAGGCTGTTGAAGATATGCTGATAGCCAGACCGGTAATGCCCGGTAGTATATTCTGCCAGTGATGCAAGTCCTCCATCCAGCGAACGGACCGTTCCATCCTGGTAATTGCCAGGGTCATAAAAAAAGCAGCTGTCTTCCACCATCCGTATACCCCAGGAAGCCGAGAACTGGCTGTTATTGAAACGGGCACTTACCTTTTCAGCTTTTTTCGCATCCGTCACTGCTCCCATATACACAGGGACGCCAGCCAACACTGTTACATAAGGCATATATGACCCATCGATCATTTTCCCATTATAAAAGAAGTTTTCCTTAGGATTCCAGAAGTCACGGTCGATGATCGCCTTTACTTTCTTGGCATCTGCTGCATATTTCTCTTTCCCAGGCAAGCCCAGGTATCCGGCCATATAGGCACCGGCATCGAGTGCTGCGGCCCACATTCCGGTAAGATAGATCTCGGAATGAGCGCCCAGCATTATCCCGCCTTCAATCCAACCATGTCCAACATTGGTATTTTCAATCAGACCATCATTGTCAGTATCGGTACTGTAACAGAAGTCAAGCGCCTTTTTGAATGCAGGCCAGCGTTTCCTTATATATTCCAGGTCGCCGCTGTATTTGAGATAATGAGCCGCCAGGATAACAAACATCGGGGTTGCATCCGATGCGTCATAGTGAACGGCACCACTGGAAGTCAGTTCATGATAAATCTTTCCGTTCACATCCTGGAAACGGATAAAAGTTTCAAGTACATCTTTTGTTACGGGGAAATCACCAAAAGCATTTACGGCCATCGATGTAAATACTGCATCACGTCCAAAATACCAGGCATACCCCGGCCTGCCGCTTATTTTCTGATTGCCTCCCCATCCGCTCCTTGTGGTTCCATACCCCGCCATCAGGCTGTTGCCAATACCCGGAGTTGTTTGCTGGTATTGATTTATACGGGCAAGTGCCCAGTTGTAACCTGTATTGAATAAAGAATCAGGAGTATGAATATTCAGATACCCCTTTAATAACCCTCTGTAATAGTCACTTGTCTTTTCATGAAGGTTATTCATCGCAGCAGTATTCTTAGAATATAACTGTACTGCCTCACCCAGGTTGGAGCTGCTGCCCATGATATAAATATTAAACGCCTTTTCTCCTTTCAGGGAAAAGTTTGCACGAACATTCACCAGGCCGGCTTTTTCATCTGCCTTGATCTGCTGGAACAAAGGAGATGAACTGTAAGCCACCACTGTATTCAATGCCCCCTTTTGACCACTTATCAGGTGTGCATTGATATTTGCATTGTAACCGTATTCTATAGATCCGGTAGATTCTGAAGAATAAGGCCACATGTAACGAAGGTTGGAGCCATAGGTGATCACCAGTTCATCGCAATCGTCGCCTTCGATTTCAAGATGTGCAACTCCGTTGGCCTCATTTACAGCAACGGTGTAAACCTCCCTGATGGTCGTATTCTTAAACTTATACGCGCGGCGGAAATACTCCGGTGTTACTTCAACAGAGGCTGGAAGATCTTTGAGCCAGTAGACAGTCTCCTTCTCTTTAATTCCCAATTGCAGATCGCGCAACGCCATAAACGGATGCATCCAGATTTCCTCCACTCCTCCTTTCATTGTTCCCATCCACAGGATGTGCCTTCCAACCAGGTTATAAAAATCATGGCCTGCATTCTCTTTGGTAAGAGTAAGGCTTGGCGGTTTCAGATTCCACCTGGTGGCGATTGCCGGTTTCAGCTTTGGCAGATTAAAATTTGCCTGCCTGAATTCCCTTGGCTCATAATTCCAATAATGTTTCTTATCGCTGGTCAGCAGTCCGGCCGAATACAAAAAGACATTCTCAGTAAACCGGCGTAAATGCTCTTCATTATAATTGTCGGAATTGTAATAGAGGTAAGCACCGGCAGCGATGATGGTCCCTTTTCCGATATTGTACTCCAGCAGGATTTTGTTCTTTTCAGAATAAGTGATATAAGTCCAGTCAATGCCGAGCACTTTTCCTGTTGCCGGAACAGCTTCATCAAAGAAGCCGGTCATTCTCACTTCATGATCAAATTTTCGTTTAGTAGTATAAGCTCCGCCATTCATTCCTTGAAAAACCGGGTGTGATTTGAATGCGTGAAAACCGGCAGGCCTGCCGAAACCATCATCTGTGAGGAGATTTCTTCTTAACCCGAACTTTGCGGTCTCGATGCCCCAGGGGTTCAGTAAGGCGACGGATTCCATTGATAAAAAGAGATTGCCTCCTTCTTCAACGAATTTCTTTATCGGGCTACCGGCATTTAATTCTTGTTGATCAAAATCTGTAGTATCAGTACGGTGATACCAGATATGGGTGAATCGTTTTAGTGCTGTTGCAGTAATTCCTTTTTTCAGGTCCAGTATTTCATAGTCCCAGTTTTTGTTTTTTTCCAGCAGCTTCAGCATAGCTGTGAATTCTTTTTTATCTACATGGCTATTCACCACACCGATATGGATCTTCTTTTTAACTACTCCAACCTGTTGGGAGATCGTTTTCAGCGATAGCAGAACGAAAACGACCAGGAGTGCCTTTCTAGTGATCATCTATTTAATATTATGGGTAAAACTAGTCCGGCTTCAGTGATAATGATATCATGTGAGCAGGAGCTGAATGATTACATGATAAAAATATCGGGTTTGTCTTAAGTTTATGGTAAACGGGGAAGAAAACTGTTGATATAACACCGGAAACGTTGCCGATGAGAATTATTTCAATGTCAAGGTGTTCAATAACCGTTCTCGACGACTATAGAATTCTATTTTAATATCTCCTTTAAAGCATCGATACTAATATCCTTTTTTACAATGTTTCCCTTGCTGTCTAGTAGAAAATTAGTCGGGAAAGAAAAAATGGCGAGATCGTTGGTAACCATCCCGCCGAAGTCAATGTGATGCGTCCATGGGATTTTCTTCCTAGTAATGGTCTTTAACCATAACTGTTTGTCTGAATCTACACTAACCCTCAACATAACTGGCTCCTTTATGCTACGGGCTCATTGTCCGGTTTTGTGATGGCGAGTTGAACAGTTTTTAACTAAAGTGGTTTTATATATCCTGGACGTCAAGAATACAGAATCGGAGCTAAATCTGTCAACCTTATATTTAATTTCTCTTATTTGAATTGAGTCGCCTACAATACTCCATTTATTAGAAATTCTATTGTCACCGTC
Organism: Sphingobacteriales bacterium 44-61; assembly: GCA_001898405.1. GTDB lineage: Bacteria > Bacteroidota > Bacteroidia > Chitinophagales > Chitinophagaceae > Terrimonas_A. The sequence goes on along the minus strand of MKTW01000006.1, from coordinate 3,688 downwards.
ATTGTATCTATAAACGGAGTCAGTCCTTCTTTTTGCGTGGAAATTATAATAGTAAAAAAACAGTCCCCGTTTCTACTAAACTTATATCAAGAATTAATTGGGCCGGGAGAGTCTTTTTCGAGGATTATTCAGTACATAAAACTCATATTACAATGGGAAAATTTCAATTATTTCAGGATCTTGAGCTAAGTCCCAGCTATCATATGTAATAGTTATTAGTTGATCCGACAGTTGAGGATTTTTATTATCGTCATCTTCGTACCTGTATACAGAATCAGTCCGTTTCTTGTCATAAAAATTGTAATAATAATAAAAGCAATCTCCATTGCTAGTAAACTTATAACAAGAATTAAATTGGGTGCGGTAAGTTTGGCCTGTAAATATCCCAGTAACAATTATTATCTGTCAAAATCCTTTCTAAATCTTTTGAATTATTACATGAGATCAAGAATATCATGCCTGCAGGAAATAAAATGAAACTATTTTTCATTTTGCCTTTTTGAATGATATCCGACTCCAATTCGATATTGGCGGATCACCTATTGTTTATTAATTCCTTCTCTTTTTAATATTTTTTTTAAGGTTTTCTCTATTTCCTTACTTAATTTTTTATCCGCAATTTTTATTTGTTCCAACAAGAAATCAACATCATCATTACTTCCAATTTTATCATATGTTTCAAGAACTGCAATTGGATATTTGGGGAAAATCAATTCTAGAAACTGTTTTAAGTCATCTCTATTTTTAAACTCGCCTCTTCCGGGCAATCCTCTCACTAAAGCTCCATTTTCAAAAGCGACCTTCTTGCTCAATAAACGTTTTTTTATCCATGCAGAAATGTCCCCGGTTTTAGATAAAACAATTGCATATCCGATACCAGATTTAACGGTTGCATTTAAGCTGCTTTCTTCAAACAATTCTATTAATATGTTGGGATCAAATGGTTCTTTAGCTAATCTTAAAGATTGCGCCAGAATAACTCCGGCCCCCAATTCTTCTTCATAGATTTTGGGCAACCACTTAAGAATTAAATTCACTTCTACAGGCTCAAGACTCTTACTTCTAAAAATATCATCGACATCTTTATATTTGTGACCATTCTTCTTTAATTCACTAATTAGCCCGTTTTCTGCCTTAGAGTTTGCCATATATATTATTTGCTTCCTGGGATTCTCTTACGTTTTACATTTCCATTATTAATTTGTTCCTGTAATGGCTTGGAAACCGTTGTTGATTTTCTTAGGTATAAGAGAAATTGGCGGCCAGTATTTTTAGCATGTTGAATTGCGTCTTTTATTTGTGAGCTAAGATACTGATATGTTGTATTTTTTACTTCTCCTAATTCTTTCTTAGTTGACATATCAGCTATCCGATCTCTTCCTGTAACAGGACCTTCATAATGTTCTTTAAGTTTCGGGTCATCTGCTCCAGATGCATTTTCTGCTTGTTGCCCATTTCAACTGGTTTACTACCTCCCTTTTTGGGTTCTGCAGAGGTCGCATTACTCAAAGCAAGGGCAGGTTGAAGTGCCATTGAAAGATTGTAAGTTCTTGCGACCGGAACACCATATTCCTCTGCTGTCATCAAAGTTCCAGAAGCTCCTCCCAAACCTCCACCTCCAGGCGCTATACCAATATTACCAGAAAATGGGCCGAAAGTATTATAAACGGTTTGCAGAATTCCTCCCGGCGTGAACATACCCGCATCCCTTCTTGCCCTGAAATTTGCCCCAGCTTGATCAGCAAGGCACAAAAAACCACTCGTATTGAGCGGTTTTGAGAACTATTTTAGACGAGAGATTCATTAAAAAAAGGAAATTCTGGATATCACTCCATTCTAGAGTACATGAATACCTTCAATAGTATATTTGGGCACCCCATTTACATTTATAATTCGTACGGTCAAAGTGAGATCACTTTCCACATTATCAATCCATAAATTAAAATCAATGCTAACCTCATCTCGATCTCTCACTTTATAAATACTCATTTTATTGTAGCTATCTTCTGGAGGAATAGTTACCTCCCCCCCATATTCCGTTAGAGCTGTTTCAATTTCCTGAGAAGTTAAATTTTCAGCATAGTCGTCATTCAATACACCCTCATAATCTTTGATATATAGGAACCCTATGATTGTCTTAACTATGTCTAAATATACTTGCTTATTCATATCAATCATTTTCTATTTCCTGGGATTCGTGTAGGAGTAGAGGGCGTAACTCCTATTGACGAGAAATAAACATCTGCATATCTTACTAATGCCTTAGAAACATTTGCGGATATTCCGGCATTTCTCAACGCCTTATATGCAATTCTTCTTTCTGAACCATAAGTGCCGCCCCCAGCCTCTCTCTGAACTTGAGTTGCCTTATAATGAGGTGACCCCTTCTTTGTGGGTGGCCCCTCTAATTGAACAGAAGGAGCTGCATCTCTAGAATATCCGGGCAGATCTTTTACAGCTGCATCCTGAATGATATGATGTCCATCACTTAAGCCTAACTCCTTTAAGTCCCCATAACCACCGGCTTTTACCTTTTCTCCTCTCGATGTCGATATTCCCAAAATAGCAGCACTTTCTAGTAACTCTCCCGGAGAATTTTTACCATCCCTTCTATCTTGAACAAAGTCATCTATTGCATTTACGCCTATTAAGTCAAATACTGTATGGCTAAAATCTTTAATCGTAGCCAAGACTGGACTGTAATCATATTCGGCTTGCGTAGCATTTTTAATTAGCCCATGTTGATCTCCATCCTTACTTCCTGGTTCAACTAATAAAATTTTCCTTTGTTGGGGTGTTAAAGTATCCCCCAAGAAATCTGAATTTTTGATCGGATTATTGCCCATTGCTGCATAAGGGCTTTCCCAATCAGTGGGCTTAGGGTCTATCTGGAACCACCTTCCTATTTGTGGATTATAATTCCGGTAAAACGCATCATACTGATTGAGATCAAATTCTGTTGTTTGTTCTATTCCATTAAACTTCTTCTTATTCTCCGGATTTCCGAACTCCAACGCCTTACTCGATATCCCTGCCATCGTCAACCCGAAAGGATAGTAATGCGTCTCCTCCAACAGTCGGCCACGAACATGCGTCACCTGCAGGTTATCAAAGAACACATCGTAACTCGTTTCGTTGCTGGTATAAATATACAGATATCCGTTCTGATTCACCGGCATGTCCGGCCTGCTGAAGTGTTTAACGATACCGCTGGCCTCCACAACGTCTGCTCCGCTGTTGCCATTGCCTACATATTTAAACTGCTCATCGAATAGTACCCAATTCAAATAAGCCTTCGGCTTTCCGCTCACAGCCGGTTGATCCGACAAGAATGCACTGACCTGCGGATCGAGTATCGTACTACTTAGATCAGTAACGCCGATCTTGCCGCCACTCACACCCGGTGCGCTGCTGATGAGAGCCGACACAATCGAGGTTAATGGACTGGTATTACTGCCGCTACCACTCCCTGTCCACCAGGCACTTCCCTGAATATTGAACCTGTCGCCTGCTGTTACTTTCAACAGGATCGCTGGGCCGATCTTATTGCCGTCCCCTCTTACCAGGGCTACCTTGTCATTGGGATCAGTAAAGGTGTCGGTAAACCCTGATGGCCGGTTCACCCTGGTCGCATCCAGATTGCTGTAATAAATATTTTCTGTAGCAGCCTGCGCTGTTTCCATTGTAG
>MKTW01000005.1 GCA_001898405.1 Sphingobacteriales bacterium 44-61 | reverse complement strand
GCCATCGCTTTTCCAGGTCATGCCGCCAATATTCCCATTATACTGCGCAGCAGAAAAATTATTGCCGGCTTTGCTGGTCAGCTTGTCATATCCCAGTTCAAAACCGAACAACTTGCCATCGGTCGTTTGATCATTGGAAGTAAGGTAATCGCGGTTGGTGCCCAGCAGCCAGCCGCGGATATTATAATCATAGACCAGTTCCTGCAAGGGTTGACGGGGAGAATAATAAACCCCCATCTCCGTTTTTTTATTGCCGATCGTTTTTTTGTTCACCTGTCCGATGGCGTCATATTCCTGTTCCAGTATGGTGACCCAGTTGGCTGACAAAGCACCACTATTGATACCGCTATGCGCTATTTTCTTGTCTACTTTGACAAGTCTTGCCAGATCATCATAGCTCATCCGGTTCACTACCGTGATCGTCTGGGCATTGGTGCCAGCTTTGTTTGTTTTATTCACAGTGGCGATCGGCTGGCCGGCCCAGTTATATTGGGTCGTGGATACGTCCACTCCTCCAGTAATATTTTTTGTTTTGGTCTGGATCAATCGTCCCTTCACATCATAGAGGTTTACCGAACAAATAGAATCATTCGGGAAATCCGGTACCCTTGTCAGTGTCCAGGTGACCAATCCTCTTGTTTGTGCAGTAGTGGTAAGCTCTTGCGCATATAGCGGCGAAGTATTATAGCTTGTATAAAGCTCCGAAGCGCCTGTATTATCCAGTGTAGTGGTCAACCCACCGGGAAGACTCGTATAATCATCATAGTGAGTGATAGATAGTTGGCTATAGCCTGATGTAGTGGTAGGATAACTGACGGACGCATTAGCATTTGTTCGATGAAGGGAAAAAACAGCGTAGCTGGTCAAAAGTCCTGTTTCAAAAGGACGATTCAGTGAATCATATTTGGTGATCATCCATTTATTGTTCACCCGCATATTGCCGTCCTGCATCATCACCAGCCGGTCCCGGGCATCATAGACCATGTATACTTCCCCCAGCGCAACACCCGGCAGGCGCTTCATGATCATCCGGCTCCGCTCATCGTATTCATACCGGAAGCAATGCTCGTTCAGGGTGGCGGCATTGGGAAGCCAGCTACTGTTGATCTGCCGCACCCCTTGTGGCTGGACCACACAACGAAGACGGCCCAGGTCATCATAGATATAATAGGTACAGAGCCAGTTATTGCCATGATCCGCACCAGTGCCATCGTCGCCCGTACCGCCGATCTGTACTTTCTTTAAGATCACCTGGCCTTGCTTGTCCTTGAACTCGATCACCTGCTTATTCTGTTCATCAATAGTGATCGTTTTATAAAGGTCTCCAGCCGCATACTTGGCACCGGTGGCATAAGTGCCCCAGTTGCCCAGACTGACAGGGTCTGTTACTGTCCAGATCCGTACACTGTCTTTTGCCGTATTCGTATAGTATTTGATCTTGACCGAACGGTGGTCAGCTTCCAGTAGCTCAACGGCTGCTCCCACCCAGCTATTGCCAGGTGCAAAGGTTTCTGTTACCCGGTTCAAGGGGGAGGCTTCAAATTGAGTCTTACTGTAATAGTAGGTTTGATCCTGGCCAGCTACCGGTGAATTGCTAAAACTGTTCCCATAGAAAGCAGCCTGTTGTGCAAAGGGATTTAATTTGAACAACCCGTCATTCACAGATGTATTGCTACCAGTGCTGTTAGCCGGTGAAGGCAGAAACTTATAAACCTCCCGGCCAAATTCATCGTATACCTGGGCGATTACAAGATCAGCAGCCGTACCACCTGTCGCCAGTGCACCTTGCTTAGTGACTGTCTGCAAAGGCCTGCCCAGCCCATCCAGGTACTGCGTCGTCATCCGGAAATCTTTTACCGCTGCAGCAGCAGTAATGTTATTTGTATTACTCTCCGGCCTTAACGCATCCCAGGTGCGCACATAGCTCACCTTCACGCCCGAAGAATAGGTAGCAGGCAGGTAGGGTGTCTGCGATTGTAGTTGGGCCGCTGATGTAATTGCCAGACAGAACAATATAAGATGAAGAGTTCGCATAATTAATTAGATAAGCAGTGGTTAATTATTATTGACCAGGTTATTTTTTTTCTGCCGGTAGAGAAGGTATTTCTCTTCACCCAGTATGGGCCGGTACAGGCTATCGCGGGTGTGTTCTACTCGTTGTGTATGAAATTGTAGCGTCTCTGCATCCTGGTAGGTGCTTCGTAAAGCATTTTTCTGGTTGCTGATAAGCATGTTGATTGCATAGATACTGTCCTTTTGAGCACTGGATAAGGATAGAGAATCTCTGAGCCTTACGGCGATGCGCTCGGCCAATGCTGTTTGTATGGATGACTGCGCCGATACATGCTCTATTCCTAAAAACGATGATACCAATAGTAATAAACAGATCTTTTTCATAGTAAATAGTTATATATTAATAAGGACATGCCATGTTGCCAAGTGAGGTATAATTGGTTGACCAGCTACCATCACTCCATTCATAATGGTAAACACAGACCCATTTGGTTCCATTGTAATAACTGTCTGTATTCACTTTTATCCCCGTTTCACAGACGCCGTTAATACATTTTTTATTATCACCCGTACAGTTGCCTACATTACAGTTGGAAGTGCAGGTGCCATTGGTGTTCGCGTAGCTCTGTCCATTTGCATTTACATCATCAATGGCTTTCTGATTGGCGTCAGCCAGACTGATCGTTGAATTGTAAGTATTCGCTGCCACATTGTAGGTCACTGAACTGCCGGTATAATTTGGCGGGCAGTTATTACGGGTGAAATTCCCTGATTGTGCCTGGTTAGTCCAGGTACATCCCGCATTGGCATTGGCGTAGGCCTGGCCTTCGCTTTTCCCACAATTTGATGAATAATTCCTGCAGGATATCTTCTGTGTCTTCCTCTGAACGGGTGAACAGATAAACATAAGGCCGTAATGCCCCAAAATGTCGTTGGTATAATACATGAAAGGCGGGCATATCTGAGTCCGCAATCAATACTAATAATTGTTGATCATTGTCACCAGTTACAATAGGCACAAAAGACACTTTTAAGAATTATAAAGGTACAAAATGCACCTAAATCATTCAACTAATATCATCTAAGCCTTGTAAATAAAATATCCCTTCTTCAATAAGAAAGGCTTGTTTCGTAACATCGAACCACAGGCGTAAACGGTTTGACTATAAGGATAACCTTTTTATTCAACAATACCTGGTTCCTTTATGCTGGAGGCTTATTGTCCGGTCTTTTTGTGATGGCGAGTCGAACAGTTCTTAATTAAAATCGTCTTATATACGCTTGAAGTTAAGAATACAGAATCCGAGCTAAATTTGTCAATCTTATGGTTAATACCCCTTATATTAATTGAATCCCCTACAATGCTCCATGTGTAAGGAATTATATTATCGTCATCTTCGTACCTGTATACTGAATCAGTCCGTTTCTTGTCATAGAAATAGTAATAATAATAAAAGCAATCTCCGTTGCTAGCAAACATATAACAAGAATTAATTGGGCGCGGTAAGTTTGGCCTGTAAATATCCCAGTAACAATTGTTATCTGTCAAAATCCTTTCTAAGTCTTTTGAACTGTTGCAAGATGTTAAGAGCAAGGTAATTGCAAATAATATTAATCTTGATCTCCCTGTTTTACTAGTTCCAAGAATCTTATTCATCTGTTCGAAAAGCGGTCATTTTTTTTACGAGTTTGAAAGACGGGATCGACCCTAACACTTCTCAGCCCTTCGCCTTGCTTTTGGAGTTCAACAATGTGTCTAACTGCTTAAAGACCTTTAACATTTCTGCTCTTGAAGAAGAATCTAGCTCCACGGGAATTACATTACGTTCTATTCCTTTTTTATTATGCACCATCACAGTATCATTATTCGCGTATGTATCTTTCGAACTAGAAAATGTTACATCAATACTGCTTTTTCTTTGTAATACATTGTCAAGTATAACCTTGAAGTCGGACTCTTTAGATAGTTTGTACTTATCCTTTATAGTCAATTTAACTACGACCCATTTATCACTCAAACTTAATTCTTCTACTTTCCCAATAATCACCCCTCTTGATATCACAGAAGAACCCGTATAAAGCCCATCTGCATTATCTAAAAGCAAATACAGATTATTATGCCTTCCGACGCATCCACAAAAGATGAAAAGGGTAATTAAAAAACGCCTTACTGGATATATATTTCTATGCATTGGTTACTATTTCTTCTCGGATTTGTATGCTGGAATATTTGCGAGCCAAGTAGCTAAATCAGTTACTCTTTTAAGGATGGCGAGTCGAACAGTTTTTAATTAAAGTGGTTTTATATACTCTGGACGTCAAGAACACAGAATCGGAGTTAAATCTGTCAACCTTATATTTAATTTCTCTTATTTGAATTGAGTCGCCTACAATACTCCATTTATTTGAAATTTTATTGTCGCCGTCATTGTATCTATAAACGAAATCAGCCCTTTTTTTTGCGTAGAAATTATAATAGTAAAAAAACAGTCCCCGTTTCTACTAAACTCATAACAAGAATTAATTGGATCAGGAGAATCTTTTTCCAGGATATCCCAATAACAATTATTATCTATCAAAATGCTTTTATTATTTCCGAATTACTCATATCTGCTATTTTATAAACGCACTGGGGTACATCAGGTCTTCTTCGGCTGTTTTCAAAACTGTATTGATATAACAAGTTCAATAACTTGTTTTGTTTATATTACCATTCCACGTAATTTCATTCCTATACTTTCTAAGTATCTCTTTCTCTATAATTTAAAAGTCGTTTAGCTATTTCGAGATCAGAATACCCTTTTCCTATTAAATCAAGATCAAAATTTATTAAATCTAATGTATAATCCAAAGGGAATAATTGAATATATCGAACTCCGTCTTTTTCAAAAACAAGATTGTCTTCTGTTTCCTCTATTGCAAAGATTTCGACTTCGGAATTAAGACTTAAACTTTCACTTAAATAGATTAGTAATGCTTCAGAATCCCGATTTATTCCCCTCTCTTGATAGAGAGTCCGCAAAAGTTTAGGATCGAGTAAATATTTTATTAATTCAAGTAGGTTCATGTTTATCCATCCCAATTATTCTTTCTCCTTAGATGAAATTGTCTTACAACTAAGCGTCATTTATTGCATAATCGTATATTTTTTTTGCTATTTCATTGTCCGTTAAAGATGCGTTTTCATCAATATTAGATTCTTCAATAGAATCAAGAAAGTAATAAAAATCAATTAAATTAAAATATTTCACTCCATTAAGGATATATTCGTTCTTACCTTCTGTTTTTTCTATCTCAAAAAATGCCAGGCTATTATCTAAATTAAATGGTTTCTCCATATATATTTCAATAACCTCAGATTCTGTATTTAATGATTGAGATTGACAAAAGTCTTCATAAGCCCCACCGCTCCTGAAGTAATTAACTAATTCTACAAGTTTCATGATTTTCTAAATTTTTATTTTCCCCAAATCGAATAGCCTCCAACACTGCCTGGATGCATTGTTTCCCAGAAAATTCCACCTGGAATATTGGGATGTTGACTCTTCGGTACTAATTGCATTACTCCGCTGTTTATATCATGATGCCATACCCAGTTAGTTGGTGATTTTCCTATAATTGAGCCTGTAGCTGATCTCGGTACAGTAATCCCCAACTTGCCTAACAGTGGGTTTGTTTTCATAGCAGCATCTAAAGCAGCATTAGCTTCTTGAAAATGTTTATATCTTGAAATACCAGGATATGATGTTGACGATAATTTCATCTCAAATGCTACAGAATAGAATTTTCCATCAGGTACAGCTTTAGCAACTCCTTGTTCCGCCAATTTCACCGTCACATGATCGAACTCCTTAACCGCTACTTTCGTTCCTATTTCTGCAGTCTCTTTGAGCGCGACTTTTGCTAACCCCTTTCCAACTAGTTTCCCAACACCTTTTTCAATGGAGCCCCCAAAAGCATCAACCGCTCCAAACACAGCCGCCATCACATAATTGCCATTCTTCGCCTCATCCACCGCATCCTTGAACGGTACAAATCCACTTAAAATATCTCCAACCGCTTTCAGCTTTTCGGAGACAGGAGCCATACTCCTTTCATACATACCCCAGATATAATTCAAGGCCTTCTCTTCTTCCGTCAGCTGCCTTTGACGAATAGGCCCACTGGGAGAGGAAAACCGGGAATTAAAATAATTGCCCGACATCCGCCATACTGGGTTATTATCACCCGGCCACATGCCATCGGGATCAACAAACCGGATGGGGTTATTGAACGCGTTGTTATAGGGTGACCACCTTCTACTATTTTCCGCCATCGGATCAACAGAAACCCAGCGGCCTACCTGCGGATCATATGCTCTAGCCCCAAAATCCAGCCAATCCAGGCCAGACAGATCACTGAACTCGCCCTTTTGTTCTTCTTTCCCACCGTACTTGAACCGGTTCTGCGGAATAAGACTATTTAATGCCGCTGTGCTGATGCCCTGCTGCACCAATCCCATCGGGTAATAATGGGTTTCTTCCAGTATACCGCCCCGGCGATGAGCAACTTGCAGGTTGTCAAAATAGACATTTACCGGGCTTTCGTTGCTGACGTAGATGTAAATATACCCGTTTTCAGTAATGGGGATATCATGCAATTTGGTATCAGCCGTATAGTGATCCTTTAAGGTGCTGTTCTGTCCTACCGGGCTAAAATCACCTGCTACATATTTCAACTGATCATCGAAGAGAATCCAATTAATGGCAGCCTTCGGCTTTAGAGTATTTACCGGATCATTCCGGTCTGTCAATGCGATAAAGTCAGATATGGGGGTATTGATTGAAGTAACACCCGCCAAATCAGTGGCACTACCATGCGTATTCAGGATCGCTCCGGCAGAAGAACCCAAAATCCCCTCCAGTACTGAAAGCACTGTTACTGCACTGTTAGCCCCACTACCCCCTACGTTATTGGTATTGTAAAAGCTCTTTCCAAAAACGTTCACCAGATCACCAGCCATTACTTTTAAGGTAATGCCCAGTCCAACCTTGCCTGTGTTGGAATTTAAAGAATATAAATAACTGCTGTTCGCAGATTGAAAAACAAGGTCAACCGGATTGTTACCAATACCATTATCATTGATATAACTGGGAAGGCCGGACACCGAAGAAGCGGCCACCACATTGGAAGGATTGAAAAAATAAAACTTCTGTTCCGCTTGCTGCATTCCTGATTCCAGCGTAGCAATTGGATAAATATCGTCGATAGCTTCCTCCGTAATCACCATCCGAACATTATTCACCTGGTCTTTGAGCATATAATCGTACTCAAACCGGGGATTGCCGACTATATCTTTAAACCTGATCCTGCCATCCTCATGACCTATGAAGCGTAAGACCTCGGTATAATCGTTGGTCTCTGGCCTGTTGTCAGCTTTGCTTTCATACAAGGCTCCTCCGATATACAAGAAAGTCGTTGTCGTCCATTTGTTGTTATTATAAGGCAGTGCATACTCTTCAATCACCTTTTTTAACTTGTTCCCTGCTGCATCATAGGTATAGGTAATTTTCCCTTTTACGTTGCTTCCATCCTTAATTTGGATCTCATAGGGCTGATCAAGGTAATTGTACTTGATAGCTCCCTGGGAACGTAGTAGATTCTCTCCCGTAGATCCGGCAATTCCCTTATTCAAATCTGTGATCTGGTTACCATTCTTGTCGTATCCATAGTCAATGCTGCCAGCATTCCTGTCCGTAAAATCTGAGAGTTTATGATCCACGGCGCCCGAGCCCAGTTCGTTGATCGAATGAAGTTGATTGGAACCTGCAAAATAGACATATTCCATCTCATCAATCTGTGCATTGCCGGTCATCTTCAGACCCCATTGCTGTAATTTCTTTATATTACCATTACGGTCATAGGCAGAAGTAACATCCACGCCATTGCCGATCTTCATCTTGAAATCGGCATCTGCGTATGACCAGACCCCACCTTTATTCTGGATAAAGTCAGCTTTCAATAACCGGCCTGGATTGTCATAGCCGAAATCATATTTTCGTCTGATATTGTTGCCCTGGCTTTTCCAAATTGTTCCGGCTATATTGCCATCGTACTGTGGTGTTTCAAATCCGCCAATACTGGTTGCTTTATCATAGCCCAACTCGTAACCAAAGTAGTTTTGTGTTTGATTGGTATTCTTTGCAAAATCCCTGTTCACTCCCAATAACCACCCTTGAATATTGTAATCATATTTCAATTCCTCCAGGTGTTGCCGCGGTGCGATATAAGTATTGTTAGTCGGGTTCTTTTTGCTTCCGATCGTTTTTCGCTTGATCCTGCCCAATTCATCATATTCTATGGTTGCAATAGTAGTATAAGCACTTAACGCATTACTATTAACCAGCGTATTGCGCAGTCTGTTCTCGACCTTGACAACCCGGCCCAGGTCGTCATAGGTATATTGAAATACGACCACACTTGTTTGTGGATTCGTCCCAGCTTTTTCTGTTTTTGACACCACGATCAGTGGTTGTCCAGTCCAGTTATATTGTGTGGTCACTATGTCCTGACCGCCAGAGATATTGGAGGTTTTTGTCTGGATTACCCGGCCCTTTTCATCATAGATAGTCACTGCATACAAATAGGAATTATTGCTTTCCAGTATTTTAACCTGTGTCCAGGTTGATCTATCCATGTTCCTGTCGGTCTGGATCACTTGTTCAGCATATTCAGGAGAGACATTATAAGTCCCAATAAAGTAGGAGCTATAATTATTGTCAAACGTGCCGGAAAGTCCACTTCCCACTGGTAGGCTTGTATAATTATCATAACCTGTTCTGCTCAACATTTCGTAACCAGGAAAAGAAGCACCCGTGGGAATAAAAGGATAGGCGGTAGAAGAAGACGCCTGTCCTAAATGATACGAATGGGAAGAGTTGTCATTCCAAACACCTGTTTCAACCGGGCGGTTCATTTCATCAAAAAACGATACAGCCCATTTACCTGCTTCCCGTAGATTTCCATCTTGTGTCATCACAAGCCTGTCTCTTGCATCGTACACAAAATATTCTTCTTCAGCGCCGGGAACCTTTTTGGCGATCATCCGGTTTTGGTCATCATACTCATACCTGAAAACCTGACCGTTGAGGATGGAAGCCGAGCCCATTAAATTCCATCCCAATGCAGAACCCGAATCAGGATCTAAGAGCGCTACACCTTCAGGTTGCACTACCGCCCGCAACTGGTCAAAATCATCATATATATAATAGATGCATAAAAAATCATTATGTCCTAAGCCTGTGCCATTATCAATACCGCCTGCAGTAAGTTGGATTTTTTTAAGAATTAGCTGGCCCTGTTTATTAGTGAAGGCTATTACCTGCTTGCCGTTGGGATCGGTTTTTATTGCCTTTATCAGTTCGGATGCGCCATATATGCCTGGGCTTTGATAACCCGCGAAAGTTCCTGAAGCGGTTACAACATTCCAAATCCTTACTTTATCGGCTGCAGTATTACCAATCGTCATTGTTTTGGTAGATCGCCTGTCAGCAGGATTGCCGGCGCCAGCAGTTCCAGCCCAGTTTATACCTGGCATAAATGTTTCCAGCTCCCTGTTTGCAGAAGAAGGCTCATACTTAACTACACCATAAAAATTTGCTTCTCCTTGATTGGCCAATGGCCCTGACGGGTTGGCATAAAAAGTATAGAGCTGATCAATTGGATTTGCCTTGTATTGCCCATCATTAATATGTGTATTACCTCCATAATTGTTAGCAGCAAAAAGCGGGTATAAGTATTCTTCCAACCCTACTTCATTATAGGCCGTTGTCTTCACCAGATCCACAGCAGACGACGAATTCTGAATATCCGCAGGATTAGTAACCAGGCTGCCTCTTCGCTGGACGGATTGGCTGGTCCTGCCCAAACCATCAAAATAAGTTGTTTCTTCACGAACCTGCCGCAAATTTTTACTGCCAATATCATTTTGATTATTACCAGGGGCCTGGGATCTCCATGTCCTGACAAAATTCTGTTGGCCTACGATGCTGGCAGAAAACAAACTATTCGTCAAAAAAACTAATCCGAGAAACCTGGTAAGACGGCTGATCCGCATAAAACAATCTTTAATTGTTATTAATAATCGCTTTCTTTCTTAAGAAATAAGCACTAAATTTTTCCTCGCCTATAATTTGTTTATAGATCGAATCCCTGGAATTCTCTATATGCTGTATCATCCTGGTTAATGTATCCGGTGAATTTCTAAATTGCTGCCACATACTCATTTTGCGATCGTGCAATTGCAGATTCGCATTGTACACCTGCTCCCGTATTGTTGTCGTCAACTGCAGGCTATCCTTCATCCTGTTGGCAATTTTTGCAGCGATCTCCTCAGCAGGGGATTGCTGGGTAAAAGCACTTCCGGTTATCGTCAGTAGTATCACTGACAGAAATATATATTTCATGTTTATATTTTTATGGTTCTTCGCATACTCCACTGCCGAGTTCTGTATAACTCGTTGACCATGACCCGTCGCTGAATTCGTAGTGATAAGTTACCCTTCTTTGCGACTTCGTTACCTGTTCACAAAAGGTCTCTACTCTCAGACCTGTTTCACAAACCCCATTGATACATTTTTTATCATTACCGGTGCAATTGGGGCAAGAGTTAGGACAAGTACCTGTAGCATTTGCGTATTCCTGGCCATAAGTATTCAAGTATGATTGTGCTTTAAGGTCTGCGTCAATATAACTGATATAAGAAGTGAACATCCCACTTGGGATAGTAAACAAAACCGTTGACCCTTGAGCACCGCCGGGACAATCTGATTTTACAAAAGGCTTGAACGTGGTGATACTGGAAAATATCGGAGGCTGGCAATCGGTACTCTGGCCCACATAATTATAGCAATATTTTTTTACGACATTGCCATCCTTATCCTGCTCAAAAAGCAACCTACTAAAGCTATCATACTGATAAGTAGAAATCTCATTATTATTTGCATCAGTTTGGCTTGTCATACCAACAAGTGGACTATGCGTATAGTTAGACATTCGGGCATTTAAAGGATGTAGCTTCATATCATCCACCAGAAAACCATGAGAAGCATCAGTATTATATACATATGCCCTAATGTTCAACGCCCCAGATACTCCTGATAATTGCCTGGCTTTTGCTACATCTATAATCGCCTCAAAATATTGCCATTTACCGTTTGTATTGGTCACTGGTGTAGTTTTATAACTCTCCGCATTGACAGGATATACCACGCCAGGAGAGCCAATAGCGGAAGTATGGGCTACCAAGTAGCCTGTTCCATATCCAGCTTCAGTCTTAATCCAACAGGAAAGCATATATTTTCCCGTGTATGTCATTGTTAAGTCGGTAGTTGGTCCATATAAAGGATTGCCAGGCTTTACCCGATAAGCATTATCACCAGTATGAGAATCGAAAATCACTACATTATTTTGATCATATCCACCAAGTTTAAAAAAGGGGTCTGTAGAATTTTCAAAATTTGCAAAGGCAACGTCAGATGAAAAAGCATTTTGAGCTTCTGCAATTACATAATTTCCATCATAACCCCTAATTATCGTAGTTGGATAATCATTCTCCTTTTTAAACTGCACGGGGTTGCCTTTACTGTCATAAGCGTCGAACCGGACTTTAATAACTGGCGAACCGGAGCCTTTCTGACGACTTTGGGTCTCCAGGGCGATAATGGACCCATTACTAAACCAGTCTTTGTAAACACTGGTAGCTTTGCTCACGATACTGCCGTTCACCTTATTGGTTTCCTCGATGATGTCACTGACCATGTTTTTGTTTAGCATGGTACTATAAACACCTCCTGACAATTGGGATTTCTGCCGGGTATAGATGTATTCCGTAACACGAGATATACCTTTACTATCCTGAACCTGTACAGATGACGGTTTCAATTCATTGGTATGGCTATAAGCATAAGTTTTCGTGGTTGTTACTGCATTTGTACCTCCCTGATCGTAAACATATTCTGTTTCACTATTAAGCCTGACCCATTCAGAATTCATCGTATAAGTGCCGTCGCAATTGTATCCATTATATCTTGAAACCTCTACATTGGTCACTGTTATATTAGAGTAATCGAAACTATTTTTACTCACCGGAATGTACGTACCCCCGCTATAATACAATACTTCAGAGGTTTTTAATACACCATTTCTGGCTGGCACGCTGGAAGGCACAGGGTGCCAGTCGTCCAAACCATCAACTGAGGTAGGCACGGAAACTACACCATCATCATTATAGTATGTATAAATATTCCGGCCTTTCTCGCCATTTACACCAAAGTCCTCCACCACCTGATCATAGCCAACTAAATAATCCGAACTATTCTCGCCCATCATATCCTGATCCACATACAGATCATCCCGATACCATACAAATCCAATGGTATACACTGCCGGTCCGATACAATCAGTTCCATCTACAGCGATGGCATATATCCTACTATAAAGAGCATTTAAATCATTAGCAAAATACTTTGCTCCTAAATACTGGTATGACTTTTTGTTAGTTACCTGATTGCCGTCGAACTGGGATATTGTTTTAATTCTTGCTCCTGCATTATTAAAGTGTGGTTCAAATTCAAAAGTCGTATACCCACCCGTGGGATAAGTTAGTTTAGAAATCAATCCTTGAGTTACATTATCTAGAAAGCCTGCCGTTTTGTTGCTCGATCCTTTATCTTGTACAGTTGACGAGTTGTATTCGATTAGATAGGGATTAAGAGTATTAGAGCCAGCATATTGTCGTACAGTCGTAAGTTTTAGCCGCTTTTGAGAATTACTGGAAGAACCCGAAACCGGATAAAAATAATCATATATGAACTCAAAATTTTTAACCGCCAGATTCTTGCTATTAATTACTTTAAGGTTGATCAACATTGGAGCGTAAGGAAATCCATTTTCCATTGTCAGGTCATTCCTATTTCCATATTGAAATTCTATTGTTCCCAATCCATATTGAATCGAAGACAAGTTGGTCATTTCTGTTTTCGTTACAACAGTTGTGGTATTGACTGTGCTCATATAATTTGCGTATGCGTATGTGTCGCTTTGGCCGTTAATGCAAAAGTGCCCTTGAAAAAGGCTCCCATAACTCGTTAAAGTGTGTCGAAATCCGCTATATGAAGTAATTTGAGTTCGATAAGTGAATGTTTGATAATTAAAATTGACAATTTCTCCAAATACATTTGTAATTTTTGTCAGATACCAACTCGACACATAATCTTCTGTCGTAACATTGCCGTTATTAGTATTTTCTTCATGGGTAGTTTCTTTCTTTTCAAAATCGTACCTGTTGCCTTTTTCATCAATAACCAGAAAGTTACCGTCAATAGTATAAGTAACTGATAGCTCTTCGCTGCTTAATAATCGCACTGTTTTGGGAACTGGGGCGGGCCGGTTGAAAACAAATCTTCCTGTTCTGCCCAAAAAATTGAAGAAAAAAAGATCGGGCTCCATATCGAAATCATTAGAGCAGGAAAACCAGGGTATACCTGAAGGATCAGTCAGTGCGTAGCCAAATCCTGTAAGGTCATCTCTATGCCGTTTAGTTCTTGTAATCACCCCTCCTGCATTCAACGCCCAACCTAAACCTACGCTACTGGCTTCCTGACTGGCACGTATACCGCCAGAGTAATAAGATACGTTTACAGACAGATCAACATTTTTGATTTTTACTTCTGATAACGGGATTGAAATATTAGGAATCCCGGAGTAATAGTTTATAGGTATGGCAGAATAAACGCCTAAACTGGCTGCTTCCGGTGAAGGTGGAGTATAACTTGGCCTGCTCTGACCGAAAGCATCGATGCCAAATGCGGTTCCAAACACTAGAAGAAAAGAAATCAGTCGCATAACGTGATTTTAAAATCCTATGTATTATTTCAAAGTATATCCTATTCTAAATATAAGGGGAGTCGTCTTTGGCACTTGCCGGTAACTCAGAAAATCCCAGAGCAACTGCACTTTCGTTTTCTTTAATATTTTGGATCGAATATCCACTACCTTACTCAACCCGATCAAACCACTCTCCTGCCACGCACTCCTGTCCCTTAACTCTGCGATCCGCTGAAACCCGCTCCGGTAGTTCATCTCATAGCCGCCCGCCAACCAGAATGACCCCTTCAACTTCCATTCGATGAAAGATCGCAGTCCGATTCCCTGATGAGTGATCTTTATATTCCGGATATTCTCTCCCCAACCCATTTTATAACTGGCTCCCACACCGATCATGCTGTTATCATTCAACTTATACCCTGCTGTCAGAGCGATATCACTCGTTACCGGGAAATAGCCATTGGATTTCTGTGATTGAATGTTTGCGCCCAGTTCAATGCGTTGAAAAAAACTCTTTGTCTTTTGCCCATTGGGTTTAAAACCATCCGGCATGTCCAGGTCCTCTCCTCCGCTGTTGCCTAATTTGCTGAGCTTGCTTTTCAGTTCATTTAACTGGTTTTGCGCCTGCTGCATGTTCTGGCTGAACTGTGCCTGCGCATTCGGTCCTCCGGCAGCGATCTGCTGCTGGA
>MKTW01000004.1:12155-399072 GCA_001898405.1 Sphingobacteriales bacterium 44-61 | reverse complement strand
GAAAATGGATCAATTGAAAAATGAAATTACTCTAAAAGAAGCTGTTTGAAAAAAGGGGCACTTACATAACAACTTGGGGAGCCAGGGTATGCTACACTTTGCAGTTCTAAGCATGCAAAAACTCCCTTACGGTAAAATGAAAAACTGCACGATAAATAAAAAAGAAAGGATGTACCAGAAAAGCAGGTTTGGGAGGGTATTTCCTTCCTCTTGCCTTTTCTTCTTCATGAAAGATTAATATAGCTTACGGATTAACCAATCATATTTAATAACCCAGCATGGGCAGACTTGTAAGCTGCTTGTAAATGGATAATAGCAGGATCATAAGCTATTATAAGTGATAAAGGTATAGCCCTTTTGCCTCTGCTTTCATAGCAGAAGTACAGGCTATTCCTGTAAAAGTGAAGCCTCCCCGGATATTGTTAAAGGATATTCAGGGAGGCTTTATATTTTACGATCATCTGCGCTGGCAGTTTACAAAAGCTGACCTCATGCACAATTTTTAAAGAACATGGGATTTACTTTTAAGTTTATCGTTGACAAGGTTCACCCAAAGAAAAATTGCACCCTTCCAGTAAGGCTAAGGATTTACTTTGACAGAATTTACAAAGAGCATTCATTAGGCTTTGCTGTGCTGCAAAAAGAATGGGATGAAAAACTACAACAGGTGTTGCCTGCTAATGAAAATTATCTGGCCTACAACACCAAAATTTCTTCCACCCGATCAAAGGTTCAAAAATTCCTGCTCCTGAATGAGGACAGGGAAAACCCTATCACTGCTGAAGAAATAATCAGTTATATTGACCAGAAGAAAGGAAAATCAGTTACCAAAGACAAGCCTGATATAATAAATTATGGAAGGCGGCATATTGAAAAGCTGCAAACATCAGGAAACATTGGCAATGCTATTGTTTATTCCTGCGCTATCAACAAGCTCAAATCCTATGTTGGCAGGGATAAGCTGGAATTTGAAGCCATTACCTACGGATTTTTGGGGGATTTTAATACCTCTATGCTGGTAGATGGCATCAAGATCAACAGTATTTCCAACTATTTCCGGACAATCAGGGCTTTGTTCAATCAGGCTATAAAAGATGGTACTTTAGAGGCCAGCATTTACCCTTTTACAGACTTTAGAATCAGGAGTGAGAAGACTATCAGCAGAGCATTGACAAAGCCAGAAATGGCTAAAATTGCCTCTCTGGAACTTCCTGAAAATACTCCTATCTGGCATCAAAGGAACCTGTTTTTGTTGTCTTATTGTTTCATTGGAATTAATCTTGCTGATCTGCTCACCCTGACAAGGGAAAACATGGTAGATGGCAGGATAATCTTCAGGAGAAAGAAAACCCACAAAGTATACAGTATGCTGGTACAGGAGAAAGCAAAGGAGATTTTCAGCTATTATTTTACCTCACTTCCTGAAGATAGTAAAGAGTTTATACTGCCATTTGTAAAGCAAAAGAATGATCTGATTCAGTTAAAGAAGGACATTCAACAGACTATCAAAACTTGCAATGATCATTTAGAAAAATTGGCTAAGCTATGCCAGATTGACAAACCTGTTACTTCTTACTATGCCCGGTATTCATGGTCAAATATTGCCAGAACATTAGGTTATTCAAAAGACCTGATTTCCGAGGCTTTAGGTCATGAGTATGGGAACAAAATAACCGGGATATACTTAAATCATTATGAAAATTCCATCCTTGACAGTATGAATGAGAAAGTAATAGCTGCTGTATTTGAAACTCCTAATTGTCTTCCACCTGCTAATTTTCATAATGAAAGACGGGCTGAATCTGTCATGTAAACAGGAAATACATATCTAAAACGGATATTTGTATATTTATGTAAGTAATGAGAGTAATTTGCCGGTGTTCTTTGATAACCTGGGAGTGACGCATACAAGGGGACCATTGTTAGAGGAAACCCATTATTATCCGTTTGGCCTCACCATGGCGGGGATATCGTCGAAAGCATTATCGTTCGGAGAGCCTGAAAATAAATATAAGTTCAACGGCATCGAACAGAATAATGATTTTGATCTGAACATGTATGATGCATTTTATCGCAATCTTGATCCTCAAATAGGCAGGTTCTGGCAGATAGATCCAAAGCCAACTGAAACAATCAGCCCTTATGCTGCAATGATGAATAATCCAATTAGGTTTAGTGATCCTTTGGGCGATACTACGTGGGTGTATAATCAAAATGGTGTTTTTTCTGGTGTTGTTAATGATAAGCTGAAAAACCAAGTACACTATATAAAAACTGATCAAGACCCGGGAAAGCCTTTTGATGCAAGTGGGTTAAGTGCTAAAGAGGCTAAAGCATTAGGGAAGGCTTTCAGGAAAGAATCTATAGCATTTATCGGCAGTAAGACTCTCGCCGATATGCGTTCCATATCGAATAAAGCTATTGACGGAAAAGTAGAAGTAGGGTTTGTTGGGGCAATTGGAAAAGATAAAGAAATAAGATTAACAGCACTCCCAATTGATAAGGGAGGAACTTATAACGGAGAACAAGATCAGGGCAATCAACTCAGGAGTGTTCCTCTACTTCGGCAGATTAATGATCACTATTCTCCGACTGAACAGCAAAATTTATTTTTAGAAGGGCATGTCCATGTAGCTGCTTACCTCGATGGATGGTCTTCTGGCGATGGAAGTCCTCTTAGTTTTCAAAAAACATTTGGTCAGCCCACTTCAAGTGGTAATGCTGATTATAACCCGTCTTTAAATAGAGGCGGCGCACCAGGACCAGCGCCATCGCTATTATTAACGCCTCATGGTGTGAGTGTATATGGAACAGCTAAGCCGGGTCAGCCTCAAAACGTCAGTTACATCGCGTATAAAAGTTTAAAATAGAATTTGATGAAGAACGTTTTTATTTTAATGTATGTTTTGATTTTACTCTGTACAGGATGTGCCGAAAGGTCAAATAACCCTCAAGTGTCAATTATTTACAATGAAGAAAGGGGGGATTCTTTATTTTATTCTGTAATAAAAAAATTCTCCTTACCATATCCTGATGATTTTGTGTTAGATAGTAACGCATTAATCTTTTACGGTTCAAGACCATTCGATACATCTTTTCTTATTCATTTAAAGAATGAGTCGCAAGAGATTGCAGGGGTTTATTATGAAGTTATACCTACTTACCATAATGATATAGACAATTTTGCTGTTAAAGCAAACAAGATTTTGTTTTTTGAGGGATATAGTTTTATACTCGAATCGTCAAAATGGGAAGAAATAAAAAAACAGGCTGAAAGGTTACTAAAAGATAGCGCCGCTTTTAATATTAGCAATGCCTGCAGGGATTGTGAGGTGTATGGTTTGCGTTATGGCTCCAAAAGCAATGTTGGCAACACTGTGAAATATAAGCCCTATTATAAATATCTAAAGGAGGTTTTATTGGATAGCCTTGTTGTAAAAAGAAAGCCAATCATGTATAAGGAGAAATAACAATAAAAAAAGTCATGCAGTATAATCAACCTTCATTTGTTAAAACCTTCAATTAAAAATATCATACTTTAATTATATTCTTCAGTAGTTACCACCTCCACAGCTATTTTTAAACAACTTTCTTTTGGTGAGTGTAAATAAATCTTATAAAGCCCGGCAACGCCTGACTTTATTCATTTCAATATTAACCGATGAAAAGTATTTACGCGAAATCAAGATGCCCACTCTTCACAGAGTAGTTCTCTTATGCCCCAAACCTTACAACTATGATATTAGAAACAACGAATCACTGTTTTATCTATCAGAATTTGCAAGCCTATCGATGAATATCGGCGCATCCGAATCCGATAATATACGACTTTTGTCAATAGAGCTAATGCTCACTTCAGTGTGAGATTTGCATACAACATGGGTACGTCGATAAATATTAATTCAAATGATTTTTTTTGATTTCTTATTCTATAATATTTACAGATTCTATTCTAGACATAAAGAAAAAGGAGCTGAATCTTCTTCAGCTGGTATTATCGGCGGGCTGCAAACAGTAAATTTGCTTATATTATATGAACTGATTTTGCTAATTCAAGCAAATAACGGTAAGATGAGAATTTCGTTTGTAATCGCATTATTGACTTTTTTTCAAGTCTATACTTACATCCGGTATATTTATAAAGAGTCAAATTCTGTTCAAATACTTGAAAGAAAATGGTTAAATAAGACAGAGTCGTATAGAAAACAAAGCATCTTTCTTCAGTACATCTATGTGAGTTTGACCATAATAGCATTTTTGGGATTGGCAATTTATTTAGGCTCACAACGTTAATCTGTTGGAAGAAATGCGGCGTGCGTCGCATTCACCCCCTCATATTGTCGCTTGCAGTTCCTTTCAAAACCACCTCCCCGGAATATTTTTGTTCCTCAAACTCCAATCATGATACAATTAAATCCCTATCTCACCTTCAACGGCAATTACCGCGAAGCAATGAATTTTTACAAAGAATGTTTCGGTGGTGAACTAAATCTTCAGACTGTAGCCGAAACTCCCATGGCTGCCCAATGTCCTGCCGGTATGCAACACCATATCATGCACTCGGCACTTACGGCACCGGCTTTTATTTTAATGGCGTCCGACATGGTAAGCCCCGCCGGTTTTCACCAGGGCACGGATATGTCCCTGGCCCTGAATTTCGATAAGGAAAACGAAATACGAGAATGCTTTAAGAAATTAAGTGAAGATGGTAAAGTGATTGATGAGCTTAAAAACGCCCCCTGGGGCGCGATCTTCGGAGTAACGCAGGATAAGTTTGGAAAAGTGTGGATGTTCAACTGCGAAAAGAAATAATCCCGGCTGAGTATTATATTTTACCAGCGAATACCACTAAACCAATAATAAGAAGAATAACTCCAGCACCCTGAAGAAGCGGGGCAAGGACAGTGTTAAGTTTTGAGTCAATGATAAATTCAGCAGGATCTTCTTTATTATAGATCACTTTGACTGTTTGGCCCGCTTTATAAAGATTATGGGCAAAGGAAGAAGGTTTTCCAGTGATCCATACCTGATCTGCTGTCAGGAACCGGATAACTGGGTACCTCGCATTAAAAAACGACCAAAAGTCATCGCTTTTCGTAACTGTAATTCTATCATCACCATTTTCCAGATTAAACACGATACCCTCTGCAGCAAGGCCGGTTTCTTTTAATTTCCTGGTTTTTTTAGAAATGCTTAAGCCAATTGCTAATGCAACCCCTCCACCAACCATGGGACTAAGAAAACTTACTAAATCGTTGTAGATAGACATGAAAAGGACATCAAGATAGTTAAAACCCCAACTCCTCCGCCGGGTCCCAAAACAATTTCTCAAAATCCACTACCTTATCATTCTTCACTTTCACCCCTTCCTTCTTCAGCAACTGCTCCATTTTATCTCCCCCAAAATGATGCTTGCCACTTAATATTCCCAGCCTGTTCACCACGCGGTGAGCCGGCACTTTTGGTTTCACTTTTCCCGCACTGTTCATTGCCCAGCCCACCATTCTTGCTGATAGCTTTGTTCCCAGGCAATTCGCAATCGCGCCATAAGAAGTTACCCTCCCTTTCGGTATCTGCCTCGCCACTTCAAACACCAATTCAAAAAAACTCTCCTCCCGCTTACCGGAGGGTTTTACTGTTTTGAGCCTGGTGCCCGCCTTCTTCTTAGTGGCCATGATAAAGTTTTTTGCTTGGTTTATAATGATAGTTCCATTTTCTGCAATGATGCTTAAGACGGCTTGTTCTATCTAAATATTCCTGACTCAAGACTTCCGACGCTCTCCCTCCCTCTCCTTCAACAACTCCGACTTTCTCGGCTCTGGCACATTCTCATACTCATACGGACAATGCTTGCAGCCATTTCCACAACAATATCCACGGTCAAGGTGATATTTAGCAGTGAGCACTACTAATCCCTGCTCGTTGATATAATAATGCACCCCTTCAACCCACTGTTGCATCTTTCA
This sequence comes from Sphingobacteriales bacterium 44-61, assembly GCA_001898405.1. Lineage (GTDB taxonomy): Bacteria > Bacteroidota > Bacteroidia > Chitinophagales > Chitinophagaceae > Terrimonas_A. Next base: position 393,106 of record MKTW01000004.1, on the reverse strand, counting down.
GGATTTGCTTTAACTCCTCATCCTTTTCCTTACCGGGCAAAATAGCAGGTAAAGAAAAACTGAGATAATGAATACGGTTACTGCCTGCAATATCAAGCGACTCATAATGTGTTTGGATCTTCAAATCCTCAGTCAATGAAGGTTGCTGATACAGATTGCTGTAATCCGTATGCGTGGTGCAGCCATACATGTCGATCACCAGCTTGGTAAACTGGTATAATTCAGGACTGTCTGTTTTTAAATGAATACGCCCCCCTGGTGCCAGTATTTGCTGATACAACCGCAAAAATTTAGGATGAGTCAGGCGCTTTTTCACTTTCGACCAGCGCAGTTGCGGATCAGGAAAAGTGATCCAGATCTCCTGCACTTCACCCGGTGCGAAATATTCATTTACCTGGTCGATCTGCGTACGCAGGAAAGCCACATTGGTGAGATTATTTTGCAGGGCTTTTTTGGCCCCTACCCAAATGCGGTTGCCTTTCAGGTCAACACCGATAAAATTCCTTTGAGGATATAGAAGGCCGAGGCCAACAGCATATTCCCCTTTGCCGCAGGCCAGCTCCAGCGTAATGCCATGCGTGTTATTGAAAACAGTATCCCATTTGCCGTTTATTCCCTCAGGGAATTGCAGCACATTGGAGAAGCTTTTCAATTCTTCAAAACGAACGAGTTTTTTTTGTCCCATGAGCCGTCAAAGTTACGACAGCTTGCGTATCCTTAAAACTTCACTAATAATCCTGCTCCAAGCATGGATTTGAGCTGCATCCGGGCACCGGTTTTGGTGGGGCCGAATAAACGTACGTCATCATCATAGATCATGTCGAGGCTGTAAGTGAGGGATAATATTTTGTTCAGTTTTACATTCAGTGCGTTGGTGAAATAAAGATCCACGTTCTTGGCTTTGCCTTTGTAATTGGAAAAAAGATCAAGACGGCCTTTATATGTCAGGATCTTATTGAAATCTTTAAAGTAATTGACAGAAGCAAAAGCACCGATCTCATTGCGGGAATGCTTGCCAGGCTCCACGCCATATTCACCACGGTTGGCAAGCGTGTCGTCCATTACAATCGTCCAGCGTACAGTAATAGGAGAAATGAATATCGACAGGTTCTCATTGGGTTTATAATCAAAACCAGGGCTAAACAGTACATAAGCGGGTGAAAGGAGGGTAGAAGCGAATGTCCTGGTCGTTTCCGTATAAGTGTAGCCATCAAACAACTGGGAACGGAAATTGAAAAGCATGGAGGCATTCCATTTTGGCCCCAGGGCATAACCGTATTTGGAAAGGATATCGATACGGTCGTCATTCTTGCGGGAACCAAGGGTGGTGGTATTTACATAAGCAAGGTTGAAATCGAGCGTATTATCCCAACTGTGCTTCCCCTTTTTATAAAATGCAAATAAGTTAAGAACAGAATTAACGGATAAAGAGAAGTCGTCACCACCGGCAGCCCAATTGCTCAGCGAGCCCTGTCCAATGTTCAGGCCGTACTGACCACCTTTTTTCCAAACTTTCTGTGTCGTGTCCGCCGGGTCTTTGGCGATAGACCTTTCCGAATCCGATTTCAAGCCTTTAACTGTCTGATCCTGCGCAATAGCATACGACGACACATAACAAATCATCAAGAGGGTAAGTATTTTTCTCATAAATAGGTTTTGGGCAAAAATAAAGCACCTCCCGCAATTACAGTTATAAGTAATGATTCAGTTCCCGCAATCAAATTTTCCCACCAAGACAACGAAGGCCACAAAGAATGTTTTAGTTTCTATATATAAAGCCACGTGTAAACAAGACATCCTGACAGCAATTCTCTTTGTGGCCTTCGTTGTCTTGGTGGGAAAATATCAAACGGGGTCGATATTTATTCATCCCGTGTCAGGCAATAAAACCACGTGGATTTTATAAAAATGCGCTTCAATTCTCCTGGAGACACAACTATTGCAAAGGATCGACTGGTACAATACTCCTAAAAGCGCAAATGAGCATCCTCCAGGACGCTCATTTTACATAGACTATTCTAACAACTAAAAAAAAGCCTGTAAGGGAACTTACAGGCAAACAATCACAATCACATGAGAAAAATCGCTGTAGGGGGAGGAGTCGAACCTCCACGAGGCAGTTAGCTGTAGCACAAAGAGTTTAGTGGTCAATCCTGGTCGGCCTGACGGTCGGCTCTATGCTATGTTTGTCCTGTTATCCCCACCCCCGAGACGAGAGGGCATGTCTGCCAAAAATTTCATCACCCCACAGTATAAATAGCGGTCAGAAAGCAGGAACTTCAGGGCTCCGGCCATTCTACTGCTTTGTAAAGAACTTGATAGAACAAAATTAAGGAAACAGCAGTTTGGTTCAAAGATTTTCAAGAAATATTTTGAAAATATAGATTTTTTTCAAATATTTGAAGATATAACCTTAAAACGTCAAAATTAGTATTCAAAAATGAGTGCCAAATTAAATCTTGACAAACTCGATCTGGACATCATTCATCACATGATGGAGAATGCTGAAATCTCTTATGCCGACTTAGGCAAAAAGCTTTTTGTTTCAGGAGGAACGATCCATGTCCGTATCAAAAAACTGCAAGAAGCGAAAGTAGTAAAAGGTACAAAACTTTCTGCAGATCTGAAACTGCTCGGTTATGATGTAATTGCCTTCATCGGCATTTACCTGAAAGAAAGTTCCCTCTACGACACAGTAGCAAAAGAATTACAAAAGATCCCGGAGATCGTCCGCCTCAATTATACCACCGGCAACTACAGCATGTTTGCAGAGATCGTTTGTAAGGATATTTCACAACTGCGTTTTGTGTTGCACGACCAGTTACAAAAAATAAAAGGCATTGAAAGAACAGAAACCTTTATTTCCCTTGAAGAAAGTTTCAGCCGTAATGTAAAAGTGGTGAGCTGATGAAAAGCTCTACCCGGTTTTATACCGGCCTGCTATTAATGATCATGCTCAACGTGGTTATAAAACCTGCCTGGGTATTTGGTATCGACAGGCAGGTGCAAAACCAGGTCGGCCCCACTGATTACGGTACTTACTTTTCCCTGTTCAACCTTTCTGTTGTTTTTATTTTCCTGCTCGATTGGGGGCTTACTACTTTTTTCAACCGCCAGTTGGCTATGACAGATCCTTCTGACGTTGCCCAACCCCGCTCCTTTCTTCAACTTAAATTATTATTCAGCCTGCTCTATGCCATTGTTGTTTGCAGTGCAGCCTGGATCACGGGTGTGCACCGCTGGGATATTGTTGTGTACGTAATACTGATCCAGGTTTTTTATTCCCTGTTCATGTTCTTCCGTGCTACTCTCACTGCCCGCCAGTTTTTTTTGACGGATGCCTGGCTTTCCATTATCGACAAATCACTGATGCTGCTGATCGGTGGCACCCTTCTTTATTATCCGGCTTTTCATGGCTCCATGACCATCGAACGGTTTGCATGGCTGCAGGCGGCTTGTTTGTGTGCAGCCATGCTGGTAGCCCTGATCTGCCTTTGGAAAAAAGGGCTATTGCATTACCTGCGCTTCTCCGGTTTTCCGGGTAAAAAAATTTTCAAACAGGCTTTGCCGTTTGCACTGATCGTTCTGCTGATGTCGGTACATGCCAGGCTGGATGCTTTCTTACTGGAACGGATGAATGCCGCTGGTGCATATGAAAGCGGCATATATGCAGCGGCTTACCGCCTGCTGGACGCTACCAATATGGTTGGAACACTTACGGTTTCCTTTCTGCTGCCTTACATCGTCAGAAGATGGAGCGGTAATAAGGACATCAATGAAGTGGTGTTGACGGGACGGAATTTTCTCCTGATGCTTTCAGTTGGTATAAGCTGCGTAATGATATTCATGGGCAATTGGGTACAACAGGTATTGTATCATCATACTGATGTCAAAGCTGTGACCGTATTGCAGTGGTGTTTGCCTGCCCTTATTGGTTATTCCCTTACGCAGATATACGGCACTGTGCTTACGGCTACCGGTCATATCCGTTCTTTTTGTGTGATCATAGGCCTGGCTGCATTGATGAATATTGTACTTAATCTCTTGCTGATACCTTCCCTGGGTGCTAAAGGATGTTGCATTGCTGCACTTTTCAGCCAATTAGGAGCTGGCATCACAGTTATGCTTTATGCGAGCCAAAAAATTGGACTTTATCTTCACCCCCGTTCTCTTTTAGTTTATATTTTTACAGCAATCCTGTTGAGTGTTTTTTTATATGCAGGTGGTAACTGGCCAATAAGTAAAGAAATACTGTTAACGATGGCAGCTATATTAACTATCCTGGTAATGTTGCTTACCGGCATGCTGAAACCAGGTGTATGGCTGAAACCAGAGAAAAACCTTTAATAAAAACCAATGCCTGATCTATTTACGCTAATTTATATAAGACGAAAGCAAGTGTTGTTGATTGTATTGATTTCCCTTGCTATAGCAACAGGCATTGTGTTGATGATGCCTTCTCAATATCTTGCTTCCACTACTGCCTTACCTGCAAACCCTGTGGCAACTGATAAAGCTTCCGTATTTAATAATAATATCCGTGATCTGTATAGCAGTCTTGGTGAATCGGGCGACCTGGATAAAATTGTTGGAACCGGTCAGCTGGACACGATCTACCTGTCCGCATCAGACCAATTTGAATTGGCTACCCATTATAAAATACAGGGAAATAACGCTGCTGTATCCCGTCGTAAAGCAGCGGCTGCTTTGAAGAAAAACAGCCGGGTTACTAAAAGCGAATATAACGAGCTGTTGGTGCAGGTTTGGGATACGGATAAGAATCTTGCTCCTCAGTTGGCCAACGCATTAATGGAAAAGCTGGCAGCGATCCACCAGGACTTACTGAACCAAAGCAACCAAACTATCATTAAAAGCCTTGATGAAGGGCAGCAGAAACTGCAGGCCAGTATGGATAGCATACGTATTTTTTTACATCATGCCAACATCACACCATCACAAGCACAACAGTATAACGATAAGCTGACTGTTTTACAGCAACAGCTGTCTCAATACGAAAAATTGAAAACCGAGTACCAATTAATGATCGATACAAAACCTGCTGCCCTGCTGGTGGTTGATAAAGCAAGGGCAAGTGACCAACCCGATAAACCAAAGAAGCTTTTGATCCTGTTGGCAACCGCTGTATTAAGCTTTCTTTTTGCAGCCTGGCTGGCCCTCATATTGGAAAGAAGAAAAGCACAGGTATTGTGAAGCCTGTTGCACGAAATGACCATTACCTTCTTATTGCTCTTTCGGGCCTGTTCTTTCTGTCGCTCGCACTGGCTATTCTAACAGACAGGTATTATCTTGTCGCCATTCCTTTTGGAATATTATTATTCTATAGCGGATGGCAATCCTTATCCTTTATATTTTTCTTGCTTATTGCTTCCCTGCCATTTTCAACCGAATACCAGTTTCCCGGAAACCTGGGAACTGATCTGCCTGATGAATTGCTGATGCTGGTTACAACAGCTTTGTTCTTTTTATACCTGGCAAATGGCGTTGCAACTAGTTTTTTAAAAACAGCCAGGCATCCGCTGCTGCTATGCCTTTTTGCAATGATGTGTTGGGCCTTTATTTCCTTCCTGTTTTCCACGTATCCATTACTGTCTTTTAAGTTCCTGCTGGCTAAATGCTGGTATATCGGAGCTTTTATCGGCGCTACTTTGCTCGTATGCAGGGATAAAAATAATATCCGCCTGCTGGCACTCTTTCTTTCTGTATCGATGCTGATTGTTACGATAGTGATCCTTTTTCAACATGCCATTACCGGGTTTACATTCACCGGAATAAACGATGCCGTAAAGCCTTTTTTCAGGAACCATGTGAATTACTCCGCCATGCTGGTTTGTACATTGCCTGTCTGGTATGCTTTCAGGCAAAACACAAACAAACGGGGCCAACGGATAATTATCACCATTATCATTTTTATTTTACTCGGAGCCCTATTCCTTACTTATGCACGTGGCGCCTGGCTTGCCCTGCTGGTTGGAGTTGTGAGTGGCTGGTTGCTGAAAAGGAAATGGCTCATGAAGGCCGCACTTATCCTGTTCATTCTTGTTTCCCTGTGCTTTAGCTGGCTGGCACATAACAACCGCTACCTTGAATTTGCCCCAGACTACAATACAACCATTTTTCATGAAAATTTCAGGGAGCACCTGGTTGCTACATATGAGATGAAAGATCTGTCAGCCGCTGAACGCTTTTATCGTTGGATAGCCGGCTTCCGGATGATACCCGATCACTGGATAGCCGGCTTTGGCCCCGGCACTTTTTATCATAATTACAAACCCTATGCTGTTCCTGCCTATGAAACCTGGGTCAGCAATAATGAAGAACATTCCACCGTGCATAATTATTTCCTGCTTACAACCATTGAACAGGGAATACCAGGACTGCTGTTGTTGCTATTGCTGATCAGCCTTGTATTATACTATGCTCAATATTTATATCACCATACAAACGACAGCTTCTACAAAACGGCAAGTCTTGCAACTGCCAGTATTTTCACCATGATCCTGGCACTTAATTTTCTTAGCGATCTGATAGAAACAGATAAGATAGGAGGCCTGTTCTTTTTATGTATCGCGATATTGGTAATTATAAACAAGAAGATTTCCCTGGCTCCCGACTCAAAGCTTTCCTCTCACATTCAAAGCATCCCTCAATCCATTCCCGAGTAGGTTAAATGCAAGGACCAGCAGCATGATTGCAAAGCCCGGTGCCAGCGCCAGCATGGGATTTTGTGTGATAATAAAATTGTAATTCTCTTTTATCATCAAGCCCCAGCTTGGTTGCGGAGCCTGCACGCCGATGCCGAGAAAGCTTAAGCCGGCTTCAATGACAATAGCAGAAGCAAAATTGGAAGCAGCGATTACCATTACAGGCCCCATGATATTCGGCCATACATGGCGGACAATAGTGCGGACATCTGAAAAGCCCAGTGCTTTGGTGGCTTCGATGTATTCAAGTTCACGAACAGCCAGTACCTGTCCTCTTACTAACCTCGCCACGTTCACCCACATCGTCAGTCCTATGGCGATAAACACCTGCCAGAAGCCTTTTCCCAATGCCAGAGTAATCGCAAATACCAACAATAAAGTGGGAATGCTCCAGATCACGTTGATGAACCACATAATGATATCATCGGTCCTGCCACGGAAATAACCAGCCATTGAACCAAGCACCAAACCAATAGAAAGTGAAATGATAACGGTGATCAATCCCACACTCAGGCTTACCCGCGTGCCTACCAGCAGGCGGCTGAGAATATCACGGCCAAACTTATCGGTGCCGAGGATGAATTTCTGGGAAACAATAGGAGAAGGAGATAGCTGGCTGGTTGAATATGCCTGACGTTCACTCAACCCTTCATCAATGAATTTTTGCACGATAATGCTGTCGGCTTTTTGTTCGTAGCCTACAATCGGAACATAATAGTAAGGATCTTCTTTTCCATTCATAAGCCTTCCGAAAAATGAAGGCCTTATCACTGTTTTCTCTTTTTTAACCAGGAGAAAATCCTGCCGGAAGCCGGGCTTGTTGCCTCCGATCTCCAGGATAATACGATTGGCAAATGGTGATGGGTCCGGAGCCAGGAAATAAGCAAAGACAGCAATAAAAATAGCAGCGATAATAACGAGCAAACCAAACAACGCACCCTTATTGCGGCGAAGCCTTCGCCATGCAGCACGTTGAAATGATTGATCATTGCTCATAGCGGAAAGATATTAATAAATGCGTATGGTTCATTTTATTTTCCGGCCCTTCCATTCATATTTACCAAACTGACCAAACAAGCCGGAGATGATCGTATATAAAATATGCAGGGGTTGAAAAAACAGGAACAATTTTATAGCAAAGCGCTTCCGGAAAAAAACGGCAAGGCTGATAAACAAAGGGAATTCAATAATGGTTTTCAGAAGCAGTAATCCGGCTGCGTATAAAAAGTAAACCTGGTTCCAGAACCCTGCAATGAATAACAGAAGAAAGCAAAGGTTGAATAAATATACCAAAGCAAGTACCGGCAGGATACGCGGATCGTTGTACTTCCTGGCTTTACTTGCCCACCGGATGCGTTGATTAAAAAATGCTTTCCATGTTTTCATGGGAGTTGTGGAAACAATAGCCTTCGGCGATTTGAGATATTGCACCCTGTCAGGATATGCACTGGCTATCTTATGCATCAGCAGCATGTCGTCGCCGGAAGCAATATGATCGATGCCGGTAAAGCTGCCAACCTCATAAAACACCTTACGATCATAAGCCAGGTTGGCGCCATTGCTCATGGAAAGGTGTTTGCGGTATACAGCAGCGCCTGTAATGCCCTGCAATACCATAAAATCCATAGCCTGGAATTTTTGTAATAAAGAGCGGTTGCATTGAAAAGCCACCGGTGCAGCAATGAACACCGCATCCGTTTCTTTTTTAAATGAAGCGATTATTGCGAGCCACTCAGGCGGGGGAACACAATCTGCATCAGTGGTAACGATCAATTCACCTTTAGCTGCGGCAATACCTGTCTCTATCGCTTTCTTCTTATAAGAATTGATCGCATCTTCTTTTAATTGTAAAAGCGTAACACGGGGGAATTGCGTTACGATAGCTGCCGTTTGATCAGTGGAGTGATCATCAATAACAATTATCTCGAAAAGCTCTTTGGGATAGGTTTGCTGTTCCAGCGCCTGCAACAATGCCCCAATATTGTCTTCTTCATTTCTTGCAGGAATAATAACAGATATGAAAATGGAAGGAACTTGCTGACCTGGCACAAAAACAGGGACCGATTTCCAGCTTTGCCAATAAAAAATGATCAATGCTGCGTACAAGGCAAGTAAACATATGAGAATAGCTGGAATGATCATTTGAACAAGATTATTACAAATGTAAACACCTGTATTTATTTCAGCGCCTCCTTTATCTGCCTGATATACTTTTCCTGCAACACCTGGTGACCTGCAGGCACTATATCGATGGTGCAATATTCTTCTATTCCCTTTCTGAATTTCTCACCGCGTTCCGGTAATATGATACGATCGTGCTTTCCATAGAGAAGATGTACTGGCGTTTCATATTTCCTGATAAATGATCTGATCAGGGAAAGATCGGGTCTTAGCTTACGCAAAACCGTCCAGCGCTGATACAATAAGGTGCGCAATTCAGGATTTCCAATATAGGAATTCACAAACCTGGATACACTGGCATTCACCTGCCCCATTTTGTTCAGACCTCTCAATGTTCCGAAAAACCAGCCAGGGTGTTTCATTGTAAAACTGAAAAGACGGTTACCCATCATTGTTTGAGTAGACAGCCAGTACCAGGGATTCATCAGCAGCCCGTCCGGGGCCAGCAACACCAGTTTGCCGGCACTTTCCGGCTCCGATTGATAAAGACTGAGAGCAACGCGGCCACCCAAGCTGAAACCAAGAAGAACTGGTTTGCTATTTGCGGCTTTCAATTGGCCGGAGACAGGGGAAAGGACCTGCTGCAGGTCATTTACCGTAAAATCAAGCCCCTGTTTCCATATTGTTTGCCCGTGGAAGGGAAGATCTATGGCGTGGAAACTGTATTCATTACCCATTGGCCCTTCAAGGAAAGCAAAGGATTGTGCATCCTCACCATACCCATGAAAACAAAGCACCTGCTTTGGACCATGGCCAAAACGGTAATAATTGACAGTTGAATCCCGGTAAGTGAGCAACTGCTGTTGCATATTGTTAAAAACGGTTGAAGTAAAAAATTTACTTGCGGTAATTCAAATTTAATATTATTTTTGGATAGTTGCACAAACAACTATATGTCAAACAACCATTTTAAAAAAGGAGAGCTGTACAGCTTTATTACCGGTAAAGCTTCCACGGCTATTGCCCGCCGCCTGCAAAAAAGGTTCAACACGGCGGGATTGAACATAACGATTGAACAATGGAGTGTACTTTATCATTTATGGAAAGAAGATGGCCGCAGTCAGCAACAGCTTTGCAATGCCACGTTCAGGGATAAGCCAAGCATTACACGGCTGGTAGATAATTTGGAAAAACTGAACCTGGTAAAAAGGGTCCCTTCAGAAAATGATCGCCGCATCAACCTGATCTACCTGACAAAGCAGGCCCAGAAACTGGAAGAAGAAACTATGCAGATAGCAGATGAAACCCTGAACGAAGCATTGAAAACTGTGCCTGCCGACAGGATTGAGATCTGTAAAGAAGTTCTGCAGATCGTATATGATAACTTAAAATAAAAAACCATGAGTACTGCCACTGATGCCAAAAATGTGCTGAAGGGAGGTGAATGGCTAATTAAAGAATCCTCCCCGTTTGAAACATTCACCCCGGAAGATTTTACTGAAGAGGAGCTGATGATCCGGGATATGTGTAACCAGTTCCTGGACGCAGAAATATATCCTATCCTCGACCGTATTGACAATCTTGAGCCCGGCCTCATGAAATCATTAGTAGGAAAAGCCGGTGAGCAGGGCCTGCTTGCAACTTCTTTTCCTGAGGAGTACGGTGGGTTGGGAAAGGATTTTGTTACTTCTACCATAATTAATGAATACCTGGGCGCTGGTCATTCCTTTTCTGTAGCTGTTGCAGCACATACAGGGATTGGCACTTTGCCGATCTTATATTTCGGTACGCCGGAACAAAAGCAGAAATATATTCCCAAACTGATCACTGGCGAATGGGCCGGCGCTTATGGCCTTACAGAGCCCAATAGCGGCAGTGATGCACTGGGCGCAAAAACTACGGCTACGCTAAGTGCTGATGGCAAGTACTATTTACTGAATGGCCAGAAATGCTGGATCACCAATGGCGGTTTTGCTCAGGTATACACTGTGTTTGCAAAGGTGGATGGTGATAAGTTCACTGCTTTTATTGTTGAAAGAGGTACAGAAGGATTTACTCAGGGGCCTGAAGAACATAAAATGGGCATCAAAGGATCTTCCACTGTACAGTTATATTTCCAGGATGCTAAAGTGCCGGTTGAGAATGTGCTGGGTGAGATCGGTAAAGGCCATAAGATTGCGTTCAATATCCTGAACATCGGCCGCCTCAAACTTTGTGCAGCAGCTACCGGCGGAGCCAGGAGATCATTGAGCGGTACTGTGGAATATGCAAAAACAAGAGAACAGTTCAAGCAGCCTATCTCCAATTTCGGCGCTATCAAGCATAAGCTGGCAGAAATGGCGATCAGGATCTTTGTTACTGAGTCAGCTTTATACCGCACTGCTGATTGGATCGATAAAAAGGAAAAAGAGCTGCTGGCTTCCGGCAAACCTTTTAATGAATCTTTATTAGGTGCAGCGGAAGAGTATGCTATTGAATGCGCGATATTGAAAGTAGCAGGTAGTGAAGCCCTGGATTTTGTAGTGGATGAAGGCGTGCAGGTGCATGGTGGCAATGGCTTCAGTGCAGAATACAATATTTCCCGTGCATATCGGGATAGCCGTATCAACCGGATCTATGAAGGCACAAATGAGATCAACCGCTTGCTCACCCTCGATATGACGTTGAAAAGAGCAATGGGTGGACGGCTCGATCTGATGAACCCCGCTTTTGCCGTGCAAAAAGAATTGATGAGCATTCCCGATTTTGGATCAGAAGAAGAACTGCCTTTTGCAAAAGAAAAGAAACTGGTAGCTAATCTTAAAAAAGCTATCCTGATGACGGCCGGTGCTGCCGTGCAAAAGCTGATGATGAAAATTGAGAACGAACAGGAAATATTAATGAACCTGGCCGATATGGCTATCGCTACTTTCAGTGCAGAAAGCGTATTGCTGCGTGTGATGAAAATGACCGATCATCAGGGTGATGCAGCAACCTCCATTCACCAGGATATTATGCGTACCTACCTGTATGATGCAGCTGACCTCGTAAACAAAGCTGGTAAAGATGCGATCAATTCCTTTGCAGAAGGAGATGAACAGCGAATGATCCTGATGGGACTGAAACGCTTTACCAAAGCAGAACCATTCAACACCAAAGACGCGCGCAGGAGAATTGCAGATAAGATGATCGCAGACGGAAAGTATAATTTTTAAGACGACCTTCTCCAGGTATTGTCAATATTGAAAACGATTGTCTCTAATGGGGCAATCGTTTTTCTTTCTTCCCCGGAATAAAGAGCTTTTAATTCCTCCCTGGCTGTTTTTATTTCAAGCAGTTTCTTCACTCTTCTTCTTTCCAGGATAATGCCCCAGGAAATAGCCAGCGAACATAATGTGGTAAGAATGAAAAACACCTGTTGTGCATCTTTCTCATACCGCTCATCCATGAAATAAAAGACAGAATACACATAAGTAAAACCAATATATCCAAAAAAGAGCGAAGCGGCGATAATAGCCTTGCCTGCAGCTTTATTGTAAATGGCTGTGATCTTTACCTGGTGGATAGCGAATAGCAGGGAAAGTGTAAAGGTTAATGCCAGCCCTGGTGTGGCAATGATCGTGGAAGCTTTTATATTAAACCCAAAAATGGTCAGGATGACCGCTTCATATATAAGAAAGCCTCCGACTACCCAGAATATTTTTCTTTTAAAAGAAGAAGTCCGGCTGAAATAGCTCAGGAACGAAAGCATAAGAGGCGCATCAACCATATTGTTGACGACCGCATAATTAGTGATAAAGTCATCGTCTAAACGAATATAACCGATAGACAGAAAGGAGTAGCTGAAGTTGACAAGATAATAAATGAATAAAGCAATAAAACTTCTGTACCATGCCAGCCTGGTTAATAATAACAGGAAAATCGGCAAGGATAAAGTAAAGGTTGCAATTCGTTCGAGTAAACTTAAACTCATTTCTTTTGATAATTTCTTTAGGATAAGATCTACAATAAGTATGTTGAATTTTCGCCATAAATGTAACGTGAGTTAAGCGTAGATAGTGCTTGTGACTAAGTGTTTATGCTAAAATTTAGTAAAACCGAGTGATTGTTCCGTAATTATACGTAAGACTGCTCTGCGGGATTTTTAGATAAAAAATGAAATCTTACTAATTCGTAAAAGAACTATTGGAAGATGAAAAAGAATTTTGTATCAGTAGCGGAAGACTATCTGGAAGGTTCAAATTAATAGGAAGAGAATTAAACTAATCAGCAGGATAAGCTTCTCCCCTATGACAGGTTTTGCAGGTAACAACCTTTAAATATTCAGGTCGTTCGGTTTTATCGTAATAAAAATTTTGCTTATTGATCTCAATGGTCATACGCATCATTTTCCTGGCTTCTTCTTTCATTGGTTTTTCATCAGAAGCAAAGTTCAGGCTGTCGGGAAAATTCTTTACTTCTGCATGGCAGAAGCTGCAACCTATACCAAGGGCGCTGGAGTATGCATCCATAATACTGTCGAGCTTTTGCTCGCTGATATCTTTGGGAAGCACTTGCAGGTTCCTGTAGGGGCCTGATGGAGCTTTTACAGCAGCTACCCCAGCAATTACCAATGCACTGAGTACAAACAGGGTCACTATTTTCCTGGAGATCATATTGACAACTTTAGGTTTGAAACAAATTTCCTGATCTTTTTCCAACCGGCATCAATTTTTACATCTTCTGTATTGATCCTACAACGAAAGGCATAAAAATTCCCGTACTTACAAACTTACCTGGTAAGTACGGGAACATCATAGGGAAATCTGTTAATTATTGTAAAGCAGCGGCAGCCGCTTCATCCAGGAACCAGTACAATTCTCCATTTGCAGGCTGTATCACCTGGGCAGGATATTTCTCCGGATCCTTTTCGCCATACAGCACTGCCTTCAACGCAGGTACTTTTGCTGAGCCGCTTACTAAAAATGCCACCCGTGATGATTTGTTGACAATTGGCTTGGTGATAGTAATGCGGTACATATTCTGCTCAGTAAGATAAAACGCGCTCATCCATTTCTCATTCTCCTTTATTACAGGATAACCGGGAAAAAGAGAAAGAGTATGTGCGTCATCACCCAGGCCAAGCATAACAAGATCAAAACTGGATTGCCTCCCATCAAAATACTGATGCAATTTTTCATCATAATCGTTCACTGCTTCATCAGGAGGAAGATCAGTGCGCATCACATGGATATGAGCTTTATTAACCGGAACATGGTCCAGCAATTCATCAAAACTCATTCTCGCGTTGTTGCGTTCATCCGTGAAAGGAACAAACCGTTCATCGCCCCAGAAGAAATGCAGTTTGGGCCAATCGATCTTATGAGCATATTCATCTGTTGCCAGCAACTGGTAAAGCTTTTTAGGAGTGCTGCCACCCGATAAAGAGATGGTAAAGCGGTCCTGCTTTTTCAGGGTATCCTGTATATACGTCACAAGCCAGTCAGCAAACAGCCTGCTTAATTCATCTGTATTTTTTGCAACAAAGGTTTGCATGTTCTTTTATTTATGATTGCCGTTTTTGCCTGATGATGGCAGGTTGGCCCAGAAATGACCATCTTTTGCAATAAGCGCTTCTGCATCCTCAGGGCCCCAGCTATCAGGTGAGTAATTGGGAAAATCGACCGGTGCTCTTTTATGCCATGCTTCAAGTATGGGCGTGATCACTTCCCAGGCTGCTTCCACCTGGTCTGCACGCATGAAGAGGGTTTGATTGCCTTCAATCACATCTTCGAGCAGGGTTTCGTATGCTTCGGGCTCCTGTTCCTCATACGCTTCGGCATAATTGAATATCATATCCACTGGTGTCAGCACCATTTCTGTTCCGGGGCGTTTTGCCTGGAAGCGAATGCGGATATCCATCTGAGGCTGAATACTGAATGTAAGGCGATTGGGCCTCCAGGTATCTGCAGCTTCTGTAGGAAATGAATAATGAGGTGCTTCCTTAAATTGAATAGTGATAAGCGTGATCTTTTCATGCAGGCGTTTGCCTGTCCGGATATAGAAAGGAACATTTTTCCAGCGCCAGTTATCAATAAAGAACTTAGCTGCAACAAATGTTTCAACAGGTGATTCAGCGTTGACCCCTTTTTCCTGGCGGTAACCCGGTACCTCGTTTGCTTTTTGCCAGCCTGAAGCATACTGACCGCGTACAGCGTTCTCATGCACGTCTTCCACGCTGATCCTGCGGATGGCAGAAAGCACATCCACTTTTTTATTGCGGATCTCATTTGAATCGAAAGAGGTGGGTGGCTCCATGGCAATCATGCAAAGCAATTGCAGCACGTGGTTTTGTACCATATCCCTCAGCGCACCGGATTGATCATAATATCCTCCGCGGTCTTCCACACCGATCGTTTCAGAAGCCGTGATCTGGATATGATCGATATAATGATTGTTCCAGATCGGTTCAAATAGAGCATTGGCGAAACGGAAAGCCAGGATATTCTGAACGGTTTCTTTACCGAGATAGTGATCGATGCGGTATATCTGCTCTTCCTTAAATAAGCTATCGAGCAGCTTGTTCAATTCCCTGGCGCTTTCAAGGTCATGACCGAAAGGCTTTTCAAAAACGATACGCGTATGTTGTGTATCATCGCAGATCTTATGTTGCGCCAGCTTGGTAGCGATCACGGGAGCGAGTTGCGGGGCTACTGAAAGATAGAACATCACATTGGGTTGTGCTCCCCATTCTGTTCCCTTTTCATTGATATAGTCATAAATGCCTTTATAAGATCCATCATCCTCCAGGTCGCGCGACTGATAAAAAACATTCTTTGAAAATTCAGACCATTTTTCTGTCTGCTCTTTCCGGCGGGAAAATTCCTGTACACCTTCCAGCAGTTTTGCCCTGTAATCGTCATCGGAAGAGGGGGAACGGCCGATGCCGACCACGATATGTTTTTCCGGTAAAAAATTGTCGAGATAGAGATTATATAACGCAGGGATAAGCTTGCGCTTGGTAAGGTCGCCGCTGCCACCAAAGATAAAAATGATGGTGGGGGGTAGATTCTTTCTGGTATCCATAAATAATTTTTAACTGATAGTTTATTCCCATTCTGTGTGAAAGCTTCCTTCCTTATCGATCCGTTGATAAGTGTGGGCGCCAAAGAAATCGCGTTGTGCCTGTATCAGATTGGTGGCCAGGCGTGCGCTGGTGTAAGCATCCAGGTAAGCAAGGGAGCTCATCAATGCAGCAGCGGGAATTTTTGCAGCGCTGTATTGCTGCACTGATTTCCTTAATCCTGTTTGTTTCTTCTTAACGAGTGAAGCGATTTTTTTGTCGAGCAGGATATTCGGTAGTGTTGCATTCTTTTTATAAGCGGCAGTAAATATTTCGAGCATGGAAGAACGGATGATACAGCCACCTCTCCAGATCTTCACTACATCTCTCAGCGGAATGTCCATCTTATGTTCTGTAGACGCTTTTTGCAGCATGGCAAGCCCCTGGGCATAGCAGATCAATGTAGCTGCATAAAGTGCATCCTTTAATTGCGGCAGTATCTTTTCTTTACTGGCAGCAAAAGATTTGATCTTTGGTTTATAGATCTCTGCTGCTTCCACGCGTTCATCTTTGTAGCCGGAAATATCCCTCATGGCTACAGCCATATCGATCGTGGGTAATGATACAGGCAGGTTCATGGCTTCCTGCGATGTCCATTTGCCGGTACCTTTTGACCCTGCTTTGTCAAGAATGACATCTACAAGATAGCCGGTGCCGTTATCATCTTTCTTGGTGAAGATGCTGGCAGTGATCTCCATCAGGAAGGATTGAAGCTCACCTTCATTCCATTCTTTGAACACTGTATGAATAGCTGCATTGTCCATTTCCAATCCGCGTTTCATAAAATCATACACTTCACTGATCAGCTGCATAATGGCATATTCAATACCGTTATGCACCATCTTCACATAGTGGCCGGCAGCATCTTTGCCCATATAAGCCACACAGGGCTCATTATTTACTTTAGCTGATACAGCTTCGAGAATTGGCTTCACTTCCTTCCATGCTTCCACATCGCCACCAGGCATAATGCTGGGACCTGTGCGGGCTCCATGTTCTCCACCGCTTACACCCATTCCCATGAAATGAATATTCTTTCCTTCCAATGATTTGATCCTTCTCAATGTATCAGAGAAATGGGAGTTGCCTCCGTCAATAATGATGTCACCGGGTTCTACCAGGGGCAACAGATCATTGATCACTGCATCCACAGCGGGGCCTGCCGGCACCAGCATCATGATCTTGCGGGGTGTTTTTAACTGGGATACCATATCCTCCAGGGTGGAAACTCCTTTTACTTTCGTGCCGGGCGTAGCGGAAGATTCGAGTAAGCCGCCTTTTGTACTGTCTTTATCAAAGCCGATGGCTGCAAAGCCATGATCTGCTATGTTCAGCAAAAGATTGCGCCCCATTACACCGAGGCCAACCATGCCGAAATCGAATGATTTATTTTCCATAATTCAAAATTAAAAATGCGAAATTCAAAACAGCAGGAAGCATCGTTAAGCGCAAGTTATTATAATCGGGCCAAAGCAATAACAAACAAATAGCTGCCAGGGTTTATTACCGGCCGCCATCCTTGATCCACCGTTCAAAGAATTCCCAGGTGCGCAGCATCTGGTCCATCCGCTGACGGTTATTACCACTTCTTGTTAATTCATGTGTGCCGCCGGGATGACGTACATATTCCACCGGGCGGTTCAGCACTTTCAGGCTGCGATAAAGCATTTCGCTTTGTACAAATCCTGTGCGCCGGTCATTTTCTCCATGAAAGATGATAAAAGGTGTATGAATATTTTGCACATAATTAATAGGCGATTCCCTTTCGAGTATGACCTTTGCGGAATCTTCCCATGGATAGCCTCCGAAATAATTTGGCACCAGCCTCCAGGCATTGCCTTCGCCAAAGAATGTGGCGAGGTCATACACGCCTCTTTGTGCACAAGCTGCTTTGAAACGGTTATCATGTGAAATGATCCAGGCCACGAGGTATCCGGCATAAGAGCCGCCTGTTACCATCAGGCGTGAAGTGTCGGCCCAGCCTTGTGCCACTGTTTTATCCAGCGCAGTGAGCACGTCGCTGGTAGGGCCTTTGCCCCAGTCTTTAATATTTGCCTGCAGGAAATTCAATCCATAGCCACCGCTTCCGCGTGGATTGCTGTATACCACACCATAACCTTTGCTGCAGAAATACTGGTATTCATGCCACATGCTTGCTTCTCCGGGTCCCCACATGGCAGAAGGACCGCCATGTATCTCCAATAACAAAGGGTATTTTTTACCGGCTTCATAACTGGCCGGTTTCATCACCCAGTATTCAACGGTCAATCCTTTGTCGTTTACAAAACTTTGTTTTTCAGGGAAAGAAAGTTTTTTGCTTTTCAGCCAGCCTGTATTGAAATCACTGATCCGTTTGATATTCTTTGCACTGGCATCTGCAGTATACAATTCAGAAGGGTTCTGTACTTCGGTTCTGGCAAAAACCAGTTTATTGCCCCGCACGTCAAAGTCAGTGGTGCCGCTATTATAATCCGTTAACTGATCTATCTTTTTTGTTTTCATATCAAGGCGGTAAATAGGAGCGCCGCCATTGCTTTGTGAAGAGAAGTAAAGGAATTTATCATCATCGCTCCATGTATAGTTTCCTTTATTCCGATCGAATGGAATGTCAGTGGTACTGCCTGTTCCTTTCAATGGCATAATGGCCAGAACCGGTATTGTTACAAATGATACAGGGCTGTAATTATAAGCAAGCCATTGACCGGAATTGGAAATTTTAGGAGCGGAAAAGCTTTTCCCTTTTTCACTTAATAAAGTAGTCAGCTGGCTACCATCCGTGTTCATTAAATAAATAGAACTTTCCAGCACTCTGTCAGGATGCTGCGCTGAATCGAGGCTGCCGGTGAAAATGATCTGTTTGCCATCGGGTGTGAAATCAGCACCACCGATCCGGAAAAATCCTTTGGTAAGCGCTACAGGTTTGGATTCAGGGAGAATGCCGGTGATGAAGAAATGACTGAAGCTCATATCGGTATTCACATCCATTTCGTCCTGGAAATTGAGCTTGGTAGCCACTTTGGCTTTGCGGTCAACAACATTATTATCGAGCCAGGCCCTGACTTCCTCGAGATTGCCATCTGGGTCTGCTTTGGCGGCGGAAGAGTTGAATGCCTGGCTGTTGGTGAGGCCGGGTTTTTCAAAAGCCCATTTGGGAATGCCTTTGCCGGGGTTGAGCACGGAATCTTTCAGCAGGTCGCGGAAAGAAATGCTGCCGGAGAAAAGGATTTGTTTTCCGTCCGGGCTCCAGCGGGGGGCACTTGCGCCATATTTTGAACGGGTCAGTTGGCGGGCTTCACCGCCATCGAAAGACAACAGGAATAATTGAGGTTTCCCTTCGGTTGCCCGCACAAAAACAAGCTGTTTTCCATCGGGGCTCCAGGCTGCCTGGGAAGCATTTTCCTTCCCGGTAAGCATTCTCGGGGCCGCGCTTCCATCTGATGGGGCCAGCCAAAGCTGGCTGGTGTATTTATATTCTCCTTTATCTCCATCGGGTTCTATGGTAGTGAGGCCGATCAGGGCTTTGCTTCCGTCCTGGCTGAGCGACACTGCATTAACTGTTTTTATCTTCAGCATATCAGTCAGTTTCACTGGCTCAGTACCATACTGGGCATGCAGGATGGTTGTGAAGGCGGTAAAAGCGCCAACAAGAAGAATTCTTATCATAGAAGGAATTTTGGGTTGGTGAAAGTACGACTTCATCATTATTTTCCTGAAAATGGGAGAGATAAATGTCTGATAGAAAATAAGGAACAAATTGTATAAAATAAACAGAGGTACATTATATTACTATTGACCTGGTTTGAATGGTTTTCCCACAAAGACGACAAAGGCCACAAAGAAATATTTTGATTTATTTTTTTACTATGCCATAAAGCTGGAATAAAGGAGCCCCGGAGCAATAATATTTCTTTGTGGCCTTTGTCGTCTTTGTGGGAAAACCTGATCAGATAAGTATCTTAAACTTTTAATCGTAAATTTGCCGGAATCGAATAGTATGAGTGAGACTGTAACAGGGCCTGTATTAACGGCCAAAGACTTCGCAACAGACCAGGAAGTGCGCTGGTGCCCCGGCTGCGGGGATTATTCCATCCTTGCACAGGTGCAAAAAGTGATGCCTACCCTCGGCATTCCAAGGGAAAATATCGTGATCATATCGGGTATCGGCTGCAGCAGCCGCTTCCCTTATTATATGAATACCTATGGTATGCATTCCATCCATGGACGTGCAACGGCCATTGCTTCAGGGTTGAAAGCCAGTCGCCCGGAACTCAGTGTTTGGATCGTGAGTGGTGATGGAGACAGTCTCAGCATCGGCGGCAACCATACGATCCACCTCCTGCGCCGCAACTTTGATGTGAACCTGCTGGTGTTCAACAACCAGATATATGGATTGACCAAAGGGCAGTACTCACCTACTTCTGAAGAAAATAAAGTGACCAAATCAACCCCATTCGGAAGTATTGACCACCCCTTCAATCCACTGGCACTTGCCATGGGAGCCGATGCAAGTTTCGTGGCCCGCACCATGGACCGTGATCCCAAACATCTGCAAGCCATGTTGCTGAGAGCAAATCAGCATAAAGGGGCATCTTTCCTGGAGATATACCAGAATTGCAACATCTTTAATGACGGTGCTTTTGAAATATTTACAGAGAAGGGTAGCAAAGCACAGGAAACTTTATTCCTTGAGCAAGGCAAGCCATTATTGTTTGGTGCCGGCAACGATAAAGGAATCCGTCTGGATGGGTTTACACCAAAACTGGTAAACCTGGCTGATGGCTACAGCGCTGATGATTGCTGGATCCACGATGAACAGG
Source organism: Sphingobacteriales bacterium 44-61 (assembly GCA_001898405.1). Taxonomy (GTDB): domain Bacteria; phylum Bacteroidota; class Bacteroidia; order Chitinophagales; family Chitinophagaceae; genus Terrimonas_A. Next base: position 372,365 of record MKTW01000004.1, on the reverse strand, counting down.
ATATTTACAAAGCCCAGATACTGTCCCGCATTTTTGATGATCCCAGAAAAGATGGACATCTTCCAAGGCCATTCGGTGTGTTCTATGAAACAGACCGGCCCTGTTATGAAGATATTATGGCATTGCAGATCGAAGATGCGAAAGTGAGAAAGGCAGCAGACCTGGATGCATTGCTCCGTGGTAAAGAAGTGTGGACGATCGCTTCTTAAGAAACCTGGCTCATTTCCTTTTCCGCGGCAGCGAATATCTTTTTCTTCTTATTCTCATACCACCACTTGGGTGCAGTCCTTTTCATGAATGTATCAATGCTGCGCATGCCCAACAGGTTCCAGGCGCCTTTGAGTTTGCCGGCAATAGAAGGTTGCATGGCGCGAAGGCTCATGGCAAAACCGCTATCGAGGTATTCCATATGATGCCAGTAACCGGATGGCATGAATAAGGTGTCGCCATGTTCCAGGATGAAATCATAACCCTGCGCCAGTTTCAGCGCCGGAAAGGAATTATAATCAGGAGTGCCGTTACCTTCATAATAATGCGAAAAATCAGCAAGGCTTAATACTTCAAAAGGTTTGCGGTAGAGTTTGTATTGTTCATAATGCGGAAACATGAGTACTCTTTTCCGCCCTACAAATTGTGTATGTAAAATATGTGAAAGGTCAATATCGAAATGCATGTGTGTGATGCTGGTGGCACCCCCGGTAAACAGCATCGGGTATTTTTTTACAAAACCTTTCATTAAGTGTTCAGGCCAGGTAAAATCTTCAATCAGTTGTGGCGCATGGTCGAAGATATTGAACAGGAATATCCGCCATCCTGCCGGGCCTTCACTGATCATATCAATATATTCACCAAAGGTTTTATAGTCATCGGCTTTATTGATAGGTGTATAAGCATCACTTTTTACGTTATTATAAAGCGGAACTTTTTTGTCTCCTACCAATTGTTTAAAATAATCCCAGTTCCATTTTGTATAAGCCGGCCAGTCATGAGAAAGTTTTTTTATGACCACAGGGATTGCGGGTTCATAAAACTCTTTTTTGAAGACTTCTGGTTCAATCGTATCCAGGGTAATAACCGATTTTAGCTGCATACACGTAGTTTGTCTCCGAATTCAAGTAGCAAAATAAAAATTGTCTGCCAATTAGCAATCAACCCCTCCCAAATTTGGCAAAACACTTGTAGTTTTAGGGCTAACATCCGTTCAAACCCTATCAAAGACCGGAGGAACAGACATGTTATTGCATATTCACCCGCAAAATCCACAGCCACGACAAATTAAAACAGTTGTGGAAACGCTCCACGATGGCGGCATTATCATTTATCCCACTGATACCATTTATGGTCTGGGATGTGATATTCTGCAGCATAAAGCCATTGAAAAAGTTTGCCGCATCAAAAATGTTGACCCCAAGAAAGCGCAATTATCTTTTATTTGTTCAGATCTCAGCCATCTCAGTGAGTATGCCAAGCAGCTTCCTACAGCTACTTACCGTATACTAAAGGAATACCTGCCCGGCCCTTACACTTTCATTCTGCCGGCAAGCAAGATGGTACCAAAGATCCTGCAAAGTAAAAAAGACACGATCGGGCTTCGGATCCCGGATAACCAGATCGCATTGGATATTATCAGGGAACTGGGCCGGCCCATTCTCAGCGCTTCATTGCCGGGGGATATGGTAGAAGATTATACTGATCCGGAAGTGATGCATGAAAATTTCCGGAAGGAAGTGGACATTATCGTTGATGGTGGTATCGGCGGCACTGTGCCATCTACTATTATTGATTGCACCAGAGAAGAGCCTGTGCTGGTGAGGCAGGGATTGGGAAAATGGGAAGAATAAAAAAGCACCACTTTAAGAGTGGTGCCTGGATTATTAAATAATGGTTAAGAACGTTTCCGGTTGTTGTGATGGAAACGATAGTTCATATGGCGGTTATGACGTTTCATCTTATGTAATTTCCTTCTTTCGGAATAAGACAATTTTCCATCCCGTTTGAAACGGTGTTCAGTTCTCTTATACTGCATCCGGTTTTTATGGATCCTGGTACGTTCTCCAGGAGTTACCTGGCCGGTTTCAAAGCGATGCTTTTCAGGACGGATATCTTTTCCTTTTTGTGCAGAGGCGGCGATTGTAAAAAGGGTAAAAATGGTTCCCAGTAATACTAATTTTTTCATGGCTGCAAGATTTTATTGAATAAAAATTGTTTGGTAATAGGACGGAAAGAGAAGAGCGGAGTTTAAAGGGAAGATGGGTATTAACCTTATTTAACCTGTGTAGGAGGTTGCAGGAATGTTAAACAGCTTAACAATTAATCTGCTGTTTCATTGCCAAACAAATCCAGTTGTTCAGCAAACAAACGGAAACTTTTCCGGTGATATTTGCAAATACCGTATTGCTCTAAGGCCTTGCGATGTTCTTCCGTGCCATAACCTTTATTGGTATTCCAGCCGTAGAAGGGGTATTCCTGGTGAAGCTTCATCATGTATTCATCACGGTAGGTTTTAGCCAGAATACTGGCAGCTGCAATCGAGGCATAAATGCCATCCCCTTTAATAATGCATTCGTGTGGGATATCCCTGTATTTATAAAAGCGGTTTCCATCTATGAGCAATAAGCCAGGTGTTTCGGATAGCTGGTCAATGGCCAAGTGCATGGCTTTGAAAGAGGCTTTCAGAATATTGATGGAATCTATTTCTTCATTATCAATGCTGGCAACAGCATAAGAGATGGCTTTTTCTTCAATAACCAGCCGCAGCTGATTGCGTACGTCTGCTGTCAGTTGCTTGGAGTCATTGAGCAGCTTATGCCTGAAATTGCGTGGCAGGATGACGGCTGCTGCAAATACCGGCCCGGCAAAGCAGCCCCGCCCGGCTTCATCACAGCCGGCTTCGGTCAAAACGTCCTGGTGAAATCGCTTAAGCATCCTCAGGGCGAAAGTAAAGAGAACTTGTAAAAGAATTTTTCCAAGTTATCAAGAATATAGCTGTGGCGCCAGATCAATAACCGGGGTATGTAAATATTCTTACATAAAAATTATTTTTTGGGATGCTTCAGCTAGTAACTTTGCGTCCGGATGAATAGCCATCAGAAATATCTCCGTTATACCTGGTTCCTGCTGGTAATGGTTTTCCTGGTTATTATAGCCGGTGGGGTGGTGAGGATGACACAAAGCGGAATGGGTTGCCCCGATTGGCCCCGCTGCTTCGGCCGCTGGATCCCTCCTACTGATGCCAGCCAGCTTCCTCCCGATTTTGAAAAATACCTGGGCAAGCAGGATATTGATCATAGCTTTAACGCGTATCATACATGGATTGAATACATCAATAGATTGCTGGGAGCTTTACTGGGTGTGTTTATCTTCATTCATTTCATCTGGAGTTTTGTCCGTTTCCGCAAAACCAATAAAGCCATTGTGTGGCTGTCTTTCCTTTTGTTGGTTACTGTTGGCTTCCAGGGCTGGTTAGGTAAAAAAGTGGTTGACCATAATCTTGCTGTCGTAAAAGTGACCACGCATATGCTGGTTGCGCTGGTGATTGCAGCCATACCGATCATTATCATATATCGTTTGGAGAAGTGGGAAAGAAAAGCAGATACATGGCTGAAAAATATTTCCGTTGCAGCATTGGTGATCATTCTTGCGCAGATCGTGCTGGGCACACAGGTAAGGGAACAGATCGATGAAATATCCAAATCCCTGGATTACCAGCAAAGAGAAGTTTGGATCAGCCAACTGGACAATCTTTTCCTGGTACACCGCAGTTTTTCCTGGTTGGTGCTTGCCGCATGCCTGGCTATTGTATGGAAGGCAAGACCATATACAGCATTCAAAAAGATAACCTGGTTGATTCTTTCAATGGTAGGACTCACATTAATATTTGGCCTGATCATGATGTGGGGCAATATACCCGCATGGGCACAGCCAACGCACTTGTTATTGGCATGCATACTGATCCTGGCCGTATTTACGTTAAGGTTACGCTTAAAATAAGGCGGCATTATGACTATACATGGTAAATGAGTAATTTTAGCCATTACCAAGTTACCGACTCATGAAAGCATGGCTTAGAGGCTTTTATTTTTCTTTTCCTATTCAACTGCTTTTCCTTCACTTCAGGAAATACCAGGTGATACTTCTTTTCTGGTTTATCCTGTTCAGTACTATCAACGGTAATTTTATGAAAGGCTTTGGAGCGGATTCCCTTTACCTGGCTCCGGAGTATTTGGGTAATGTGAATGCTGTGAGCACGGCCCTGGTAGGAATGTCGATAGGTATGTTTATCATGAGCTGGAATATCAGCACGTTTATTCTTTTCAGTAAAAACTTCCGGTTCCTGGCGGCTACTACCAATCCTTTCTTAAAATATTGCATTAATAATTCTGTTATCCCGATCATTTTCCTGGGTTTTTATTTTTTCCGGGCATATGAGTTTACCCGTTATAAGGAGCTGGTAAGCCCAACAGAGATCCTTTTCCTGGCAGGAGGTTTTCTGAGTGGATTGATATTGATCCTGGCAGTTTCGTTTATTTATTTTTTCCGGGCAGACCGCTCCATTTTACGGCGACTGTTGCCACAAATGACCAATCCTGATGACTATCTCACCCATTTGCGGCCGGTAAAAGAGACTTATCATACAGAAAGCCTGATAAAAGTGGAATGGTATTTTGAGTCGCCCATACGTCTTCGCCCTACCCGGGATGTGCGCCACTACACCGTGGAGTTTATTGATTCGCTTTTCAAACGCCACCACTTTGCAGCGATACTTTGTGTGTTTGTCGCTTTCATCTTTCTTGTCGGGATCGGTTTCTTTCTTGAATCACCCTTTTTCCAGATACCAGCGGCAGCAAGTATCACAATTTTCTTTACTATCCTGATCGGTGTAGCCGGTGCTTTTTCTTATTTCCTGCAGAGCTGGAGCATTCCTTATCTTATAGCTTTGCTGTTGCTGATAAACTTTTTTTATAAAATAGATTGGATTGACCCGCGCAATAAAGGATATGGCCTTAACTATGAGAACAAAACCGAGAGGCCTGCATATACCCGTGAAGGACTGATGCAATTATGCCGGCCTGAAAAAGTGGACGCCGACCGAAGGAATATGATCAGCATACTGGAAAAATGGAAAGCCCGCCAGGGTAGTGAAAAACCATTGCTGGTGGTGTTGAACACGAGTGGAGGAGGCCATCGCAGTGCAACTTTTACCATGAGTGTGCTGCAGCAACTGGATAGCCTCACAAAGGGAGCTATTATGAAAAATGTTTTCCTGGTGAGTGGTGCATCGGGTGGAATGATCGGAGCTACTTATTTCCGGGAGTTGTACCGCCAACGGGAGCAAGGGAAAAATATCCGTTTGCAAGACAGGAAATATGTGGATGATATTGCAAGTGATGTGCTCAACCCCGTGTTTTCTTCATTTGTGGCAAGGGACCTTTTAGCCCCTGCGCAAAAGTTTAAAGTGAATGGATTTACTTATGTGAAGGACCGTGGATATGCTTTTGAAGAAAAGCTGAATATGAACACGCATGGGTTCCTGAACAAGCAGATAAAAGATTATGCAGCCGATGAAAAGGCTGCGAAGATCCCTTTGATGTTCTTCAATTCAGTAGTGACGAGAGACAGCCGGAAAATGCTGATCAGCACACAGCCGGTTAGCTTTATGATGCAAGGTTGGCAGGATACTCTGCGTATTCCTGAAATGGACCCTGACGTGATTGATTTCGGAGCATTCTTTGCCAAACAGGACCCGTATGAATTGCGGTTGCTGACAGCTTTAAGAATGAATGCAACGTTTCCTGTAGTGCTGCCAAATGTGTGGTTGCCATCAGAACCCGTCATTGATGTAATGGATGCAGGATTACGGGATAATTATGGACAGGAAACTACCTTACGTTTTCTCGAAGCATTCGATAGCTGGATCGAGGCTAATACCAGCGGTGTGCTGATCATCCAAATACGCGATCGCAGTCCGGGAGGATGGGACTATCCTTATTTATCAGATGATATTACGGACCATGTTACTAAACCTTTCCTGTTATTGCAGCACAACTGGTTTAAGATGATGGAATATTTCCAGGATGATATGTTGAGCTATTATAGTGAGGATACGGGGAGGAGAGTGCATAAGATCCTGTTTCAATATGCTGCCTCAAGTGAAGAGAATAAGGCGGCGTTGAATTTTCATTTAGGAAAAAGGGAGAAGCTGGATATTATAGCTTCAGTGAATTCGCCGGGAAACCAGGAGAGTTTTAAGAAGTTGATGAAGTTGCTGAAAAAAGAGGATTATAAGGAATAAAATAATGTTCTAATGTGATAGCAGGGCTCCACTCCTCATACTCCTTTCCGCTAATCCATCCGAAATTTACTACTTTAGCGCTATAACGATCTGCTGCGTTGCCTTCCATTCCCACATATAACGAAGCTCATCTGCTTCAGCGCCTGGCTGCAGGCGAGCAGGATGCTTTCAGGCAGGTGTTTGAACAGTATTGGGATCAGGTGTATGCCGTGGGGCTGAAAATATCCAAGTCGCCGGAACTGGCGAAGGACCTTGCGCAAGAGACGTTTATGAAACTGTGGCATCAGCGTGCACAGTTGAATGCCGTTACAAATTTCCGCGCTTACCTGAATGTACTCTCCCGCAACCTGGCAATAGATCATCTCCGCAAAAAAGTGTTTACGGCGGATAATGAAGATTACCTGCTTAATTATTTCCACGAAGGCGCTGCAATGCTCACTGGCGATGCCGAATATAAAGAGCTGGAACAAATTCTCTCCGAAGCCGTGAACCAACTGCCGCCACAAATGCAGCAAGTGTTTCGGCTGAGCCGTTTTGAAGGATTGAGCCATGCTGAGATCGCAGCCCGGATGAACATAACCCTTGTTACCTCAAAGTCTTATATGGTGAGAGCCCTGGCCGCCATCCGTAAACATCTGTCCCGTTACCAGTATGAGCCGCTATTGTTCTGGTTGTTCATTTTTTCGATAGCATAACTTTTTTTTCCGTGGCACGCATTCCTCCATCTCTCTCCTCCGTCATTTGATCATATGCACCGGGAACTTCCCGGATCGAATGCATAGCATGCCATATGTCAAAACGCGAAACCTTACAACTGCTTTGGGAAAAGTATATCAATGACCGAACGCTTAGTGCGACAGAACTTTCGCAGTTAAAAGAACTGCTCAGGGATGACGCCAACCGTGAACAGGTGGCGGAGCTGCTTCAATCCCTGTACGATCAAAATCACGAAACAGCTTCTGTAGATTATTCATCTCAGGCCGCTTTCCGCGAAGTTTGGGAAAAGCTTGAGGCGGAAAACGCTGAAGCTTCTCCTGTAATCCCATTATCACCGCGCAGACAATGGTGGAAATATGCAGCCGCGGCGGTTATTGTTCTGGCAATGGGCATCTGGGTGTATCAATTCATCAATCGCTCTTCTCCATCATCCCAACTTGCCGGGCAGCAACAGTATATAGATACTGCAACCATTCAACCCGGTGATAATAAAGCAACGCTCATGTTGGCAAATGGCTCTATCCTTGCCCTTACGGATGCCGACAACGGCGTGCTGGCTGATCAGGGTGGAACAAACATTGTAAAATTGGCCAGTGGTGAAATCGCGTATGAATCCGGCAATAATACCGAAGGCCCCGTACTATATAATACTATCGTTACGCCACGCGGTGGAAAATATACAGTCACACTTCCGGATGGGAGCAAAGTATGGATGAATGCCGGAAGCTCCCTCCGGTATCCCACATCTTTCAACGGCGATACCCGGGAAGTAAGTCTTACCGGTGAAGCATATTTCGAGATCGCCCACAATCCTTCCCAGCCCTTCAATGTATTAGTAAAAGATATGAAGGTAGCAGTGCTTGGTACACATTTCGATATCATGGCTTATGACAATGAGCCTGCCATTGCCACTACGCTCGTGGAAGGTGCTGTACATATCAGCTCTCCCTCACAGGAGATACAGCTAAAGCCTGGCCAACAGGCATTACAGGACAGCCGGGGCCAACTGAAGGTTCACGATGATGTCAACATTCAGCAAGTGCTGGCCTGGAAAAATGGTTACTTCCAGTTCAACGATGACAAACTTGACCGGTTGATGCGGCAGATCGAACGCTGGTACGATGTATCCGTAGAGTATGAAGGAACAATACCGGAAAGAAAGTTTGGTGGAAAGATCCCACGTGCAAGTCCATTGTCTGATGTGTTGAAGGTGCTGGAATTAAGCGATGTAAAATTCCGTGTAAAGGGAAAAACAATAACCGTCATCAATAATTAAACATAAACAACGAGTAAACAACGGAGCACTAAAAAAGCCAGAAGTGCAGCGAACACTTCCAGCTAAAGTTTAATGCTTTGATGCCACCTATCCGGGTAGACATTTTATTCACTAAACACATCAAATGTATGCAAATTAATTTTTTGTCGGACCGCTGGCAGCTGCAGCGGCATCCGGTACCCAAAATGATGCTTATTATGAAATTAATTGCCTTTTTCTTGTTGGTGACCTGCTTGCAGGTGAGCGCTACGGGCAATAGTCAGACGATCTCCGTATCGGAGAAAAATGCATCCTTGCCAAAAGTGTTTGAGCTGATCGAAAAGCAAACAAACTACGTTTTCTTCTTTGATGCCGATCAGCTGTCAAAAGCAAAAAAAGTAAATGTAAAGTTTTCTAATGCTACAATTGATGATGTACTAAGAGCCTGTTTCAAGGATCAGCCACTTGAATATGCCATTGTTGGATATACGATCGTTATCAAAAGAAAAAAGGAAGAAGAAAAGATTGCAGATGCTGAACCGCCTGCTCCCCTGACGATCACCGGTTATGTGCGGAACGACCAGGGGCAGCCCCTTTCAGGCGCTTCTGTTATCGTAAAAAATAAAAATACCGGAACAAGCACAGACGCCAACGGAAGATTTTCTGTAGAAGCGCAGCCTAATGATATACTCGTGATCTCTTATGTTGGTTTTGAGGAAAAAGAGATCGCTGTCGGCAATCGAACAAGCATCGATGTTGCGTTAACACCCGAACAGAAAAGCGGAGAAGAGATTGTTGTTGTCGCTTACGGTAAAGTGAAAAAAGGTGATCTCACCGGGTCTGTTTCCCAGGTAAAAGGTTCTGATCTCAGTTCGTTTCCTACTACCAATGTATTGCAGGCAATGAATGGCCGGGCAGCTGGTGTACGGGTAATGCAGAACAGTGGTTTGCCCGGCGCTCCTGTCAGCGTGCGGATTCGCGGAGCAAACTCAATCCTTGGTGGAAATGAACCATTATATATTATTGATGGCTTTCCCAGCAGCCCCACTTATTTGCAGAATGCAGATATTGAATCGATCGAGATCCTGAAAGACGCTTCTTCCACAGCCATGTATGGTTCAAGAGGCGGCAATGGCGTTGTGCTGATCACGACCCGTTCGGCCAGGAAAGGACAGCCTACAACCGTAAATGTTGACATGGGATACAGCGTTCAAACGATCACTAAAAAGATGAAACTGCTGAACCCATTCCAATATGCATCATTGTATAATGAGCAGGCGAAAAACGATAACCTTGCACCTTATTTTACCCAGCAACAACTTGATTCCTTCAGTACAATGAAAGGCACAGACTGGCAGGACCTTATGTTGCGTAACGCGCCTATCTATAATGGTAGTGTAAGTGTTGCAGGAGGAAATGAAAAAACTTCTTTCTTTCTCTCCGGTGGTGTGTTTTCCCAACAAGGAATAATTCCTAATTCTGACTATAACCGTTATTCATTGCGTGTAAATGTTACCCATGATATCAGCAAGGTATTCAGTGTTGGGTTCACCAGCGTTTACACCCGCAGCGACAGGTCTCATCAAAACTCTGCAACCGGTAACCGGGGCAGTGATATGTTTGGTGGTATGTTGTTTGCCCCTCCAACTGTTGGCCCTTATGATGCGAATGGCCGTTATATTAGGATGAATACCGTGTATCCGTTCATCTCAAATGCGATCGTGAATCCAATTGCCATACAGAACGAAGTATCCAACAATACCAAAGCGGATGATATCGTTGCTAACCTGAACCTTCGTGTTAAGATATCGAGAGACCTTGAATTCAGGGTTTCCGGTAATATATTTACCAGCAATAGCCGTAATGACAACTTCCGGAACCGCGAGCCGTATGCATTGAATTCAACAGGCAATGCGAACGTAAACACCTATCAATCAACCAGCCTGGTGAATGAAAATATCCTGAACTACAAAAAGACAATAGCGGGAAAACATGCGATTGATCTTGTTGCCGGTATCGCCAATCAATTGGATAAAAATACTTACATGGGATCTGGCATTGCGCAGGACTTCCTCAGCAATTCTGTATATACAGGAAACCTTCAGTCGGCAGGTGTGCCTGGCTTACCCAGCTCAACTTATTCAAAAACTGCCTTGTCATCCTTTGTCGGCAGGGTTAATTATGGTTTTGATAACCGTTACCTGCTTACGCTTAGTTTCCGTCGTGATGGGTACTCTGCCTATTCAAAGGAATTCCGCTGGGAAAACTTTCCTTCCGCTGCCATTGCATGGAGACTATCTAATGAATCTTTCCTGCAGAATTCAAAAATTGTATCCGATTTGAAAGTTCGCGCCTCTTATGGACGGACTGGCAATACATCCATCGGTGCATATCAATCATTAAATATTCTTCAGCCATATAATACGATTTTCGGCGATGCCCTTTCCATTGGTTATGCCCCACGCCCTGAATATCCAGGTAATCTGCAATGGGAAAAAACCGATCAGATGGACGTCGGTGTTGATGCGGGCTTGTTCAATAATAAGGTTCGCATTTCTGCGGATTATTATTACAAAAGAACAAAAGCATTGCTTAATAAGGTTCAATTGCCGACTTCTTTCGGTTATGAGACCGCTTTACAGAATGTTGGAGAGATCAGCAACCGTGGAGTGGAGATTGGTATCGATGCGACCGTAATCCAAAACAGCGATTGGAAATGGACACTTGGCGGCAACATCGCATTTAACCGCAACAAAGTGGAGAAGTTGTATAAAGGTCAGGATATTGTGGGTATAAATATCTACACCGGTAATATAAATGATTATGTCAACTTGCTTCGTGAAGGTGAACCTGTATTTGTTTTTTATGGATATAAAGAAATCGGCTATACCGATAATGGTTTGATCAAATACGAAGACAAAAACAATGATGGATCCATCAACGCACTTGACAGAAGCATTATTGGAGATCCAAACCCTGATTTCATTTATGGATTGAACTCCGCAACGAAATTTAAAAATTTCGAGCTGACCCTGTTCTTCCAGGGCTCACAAGGAAATGACATCTTTAACCTGAATAAAGCAAGCACATTGGATATGGGCTGGGGGTTGAACCAACCGGAAGAAGTGTATACCGACCACTGGACACCTGGTAAAACAGATGCGAAATATCCAAAACCATCCAATAAGATCAACGGCAATTTCTCTACAAGATTCGTAGAAGACGGTTCTTACCTGAAGCTGCGCAATATTATGCTGGCTTATTCACTTCCTGTAGCCAACTGGAAGATCAGTTACCTCAAATCAGCGCAGATTTATGTGAGCGGCCAAAACCTGATCAGGATTACTGGCTATTCAGGATATGATCCGGAAGTGAATGCTTATGGCTCTGCTAATGAGCTCCGGCAAGGTATTGACTATACTATTTACCCAAACAGTAAGTCTGTGACATTCGGGATCCGTTGCGGTTTTTAATCAAGAATTTTTAAACAATCTGATATGAAAAATATTTTTGGATTGGCAGTTGTTTGTGTGATGATGGCACTGACATCCTGCTCCAAGTTTTTAGATGAACGTCCACAGCAGATAGCGGTGGAGAATTTTTACAACACACCGGTTGAAATGGAAGCCGGCTTGAATGCGATCTATGAAACAGTCCGTTATCTCTCTACATTTGGCGGTTTTTATACACTGCAACATGAGATCAATACGGAATATATGTATGGTCGCGGAAGTTTTTCTCCAATGAACCAGTATCAGGGCCTGGATAATACCAATGTAGGCCGGGTCACAGATACCTGGAATAATTTTTACAAAGGCATCCGCAACGCAAATATTATTATCCAGAAAGCACCGTTGGCTAGCCAGATCACTGAGGCAGAAAAGACCAGGTATATTGCGGAAGCACGTTTCCTGAGAGGGCTGTACTATTTCCATTTGGTAAGGAACTGGTCTGGCGTGCCGCTGCATACGGAGAATAATCTCGATTCGATCAATGTTCCAAAGAGCAGTGCAGATGTGATCTATAACCTGATCCAGGAAGACCTTGTTTTTGCAGAGAATAATTTACCTGATAATCCAAGACTGGTGGGTACACCTTCAAAATGGGTGGCAAAGACGGCGCTGGCAGAAGTATACCTTACACTGAAGAAGTATGAGCTGGCAAGAAAAGCCGCATGGGAAGTGATCGAGTCAAAAAAATATTCATTGGTACCAGTGTCTGTGGCTGATGATTTTGAAAAGATCTTCGGACGCGATGCGAATAATACAACTGAAGAGATCTTCTATTTCAAATATTCCTCAAAGGTATCCGGGCAGGGCTATCAATACCTCGCTTATCTGCATGCAACAAGCACCAGTAATTTCCCTCCTGGCGGTTTTGCAACGATCTATAGTGATTCACTGAATTTGTTTATGAAGAACTGGGACCGGGCCGACCTGCGCTACCGGTTCACCTGGTATCCGGCGAACATCGGTATTTCACCAACAACTGTTTTATGTAAGAAATTCAGCGATCGCCAGGCAACGATACAACAGGGAAACAATGATTATCCTTTATACCGGTATGCAGACCTGCTGTTATTTTATGCGGAAGCTGATGCCAGCCTGAATGGAGCACCAACAGCTGATGCGATGGAGAAACTGAACATGGTCCGCCGCAGGGCTTATGGTAAACCGGCGACTACACCAGATGCGGCAATCGATCTGAAGATTGCGGATTATGCAACGCTTGACGCATTTGTAAGGCGTGTGGTGCTGGAACGCGGATATGAAACAGTAGGCGAAGGAAAACACTGGTTTGATCTGAAAAGATTGGGAATATGGAAAGAAACGATCAAAGAGATTGAAGGGTTAGATCTGGCAGTGAAACATATGTTGTGGCCGATCCCTCCACGGGAGTTCAATGGCAATACGGCGCTGAATCCAACGACGGATCAGAATCCGGGTTACTGATTTTCCTTCCCGCCTTACCGGTTTGTTTTGTACCGGTAAGGCGGAAAGATTTGGCAGCTACCTTTTTAGCCGGAGGTAAGCGTTGCTTTATCCTTCTAATCTGATATTAAAAAAATCTACGATCATGAAGTATTTAGGTTTAGTGCTGTTTGCACTTTGTAATCTATTTTTTGTGCCACTGCAAAAGATTAAGGTCGACACAATAAAGGCTGATATATGTATTTATGGCGGAAATGCTTCGGGGGTTATTGCGGCATATACCGCAGCCAGGATGAATAAAAAAGTGATCCTGATCGAGCCGGGGTTTCATTTGGGTGGATTGACGACTGGTGGATTGGGATATACTGATATTGGTAACAAATATGCGATCACAGGTTTGTCGCTGGATGTTTACCGGAGAATCGGTAAGCATTATGGAAAATTTGAGCAATGGATCTTTGAACCAGGTGTAGCGGAAAATGTAATGAAACAATATATACAGGAAGCGGGCATACAGGTCATATATGGCTACCGCGTGGAGAAAGTAGAAAAGAATGGCAGTAAGCTCAGCAGCATCACTGTTCAGAAAGAAGACGGTTCTGCGCAAAAAGTGAATGCCCGTATGTTCATCGATTGCTCATATGAAGGAGATGTAATGGCACGTGCTGGTGTGTCTTATATGGTAGGTCGTGAAGCGAACAGCCTGTATAAAGAAACATATAATGGCATTCAGGTACTTGAAGGACATCAGTTTCCTGATGGTATTGACCCGTACAAAATTCCTGGCGACCCAAACAGTGGTCTTATTTGGGGCGTCAGCAATGGAAAGCTGGCGGAAACAGGCGCTGGCGATAAAAAAGTGCAGGCATATAATTTCAGGATCTGCCTCACCAATAAGCCGGAGAACCGTGTGCCGATCACCCGCCCGGATAATTATGATTCTACCCGTTATGAATTGCTTCTGCGCTATCTGCAAAAGAAAATCCCTGGTGATCTATGGGGCTTCCTGAAGTTTGACCTGATGCCGAACAACAAAACGGATATCAATAATAACGGCCCTATATCCACAGATATGATCGGGTACAACTATAATTACCCTGATGCTGATTATGAAACAAGAAAAAAAATCCAGAAGGAGCATGAAGATTATACAAAAGGGTTGCTATTCTTTATTGGTCATGATCAACGGATGCCGGAACATTTAAGAAATCAGATGCTGCAATGGGGTTATCCAAAAGATGAATACACGGACAACGGCAACTGGACGCCGCAGATGTACGTGCGTGAAGCACGCCGTATGGTTGGCGCTTATGTAATGACGCAGCATAATTGTGAAGGACGCGAAGTGGTGGATGATGGGGTTGGTGTTGCTGCTTATACCATGGACTCCCACAACTGCCAACGTATTGTGGTTAATGGAATGGTAAAGAATGAAGGGAATGTGGAGATCGGCGGCTTTGGTCCTTATCCTATTTCTTACCGTTCATTGATCCCCAAAAAAGGAGAGTGTGATAACCTGTTAGTACCGGTGTGTTTATCAGCCAGTCATATTGCGTATGGTTCCATAAGGATGGAACCGGTGTTTATGGTGCTTGGGCAGTCGGCAGCCATTGCCGCATCGCTTGCAATGAATAACGACAACGATGTACATAAAGTAGATGTGAAGAAAGTACAGGAGATCCTGAAGAAAGACCCGCTGATGAATGGCAAAACACCTGAAGTGCTGGTAGATAACGAAGACAGGCAGCATGTGAGCATTAAAGGCAGCTGGCAGGTGCTGAAAAAAGGAGCTTACGGACATTCAATGCTGATTGACAGCAGCAAAGGTAAGAGCCCGAAATCAATTCAATACATTCCTGCATTGACAAAGGCAGGTGCTTACCAGGTTTACATCTATATCCCGAAAGTAAAAGAAATGACTTCGCAGATGACGATCAATATTTCCACGGCATTAGGTATGAAGAATATACTGATCAAGCCGGCGGAGATCATTGTGGAGGGGCAAACCTCAGGTGAATGGGTGAGCCTTGGAACACACTCTTTCACAAAAGACAAAAAGAGCTTTGTAGAGATCAGTAATGCCGGAGCCGATGGCTACCTGCCTGCTGATGCAATACTTTTTATACCACAGTAAAGCAGGAAATCTTCCTGCTTTACTTTATCAAAACCTAAACTTTCTGCCAAAATGAAAAAGATCACATTCCTCGTTTGTCTTTGCATACTGGCATGCATAGGCACGATAAACGCACAATTATTATTGATTGATGATATGGAAGGCCATGGACCGGCCTCCGGCAACTGGATCTATAATGCAGGAGCGGGAGCAACTGGTACAGTGATATTCAACGCAGCAAATCCCTCTGCCACTGGTCTGAATACAAGCTCGCATGTGGCAAAATTCACGAAAGACACGTCCTGCTCACCTTATATGGCAGCGGCGGTAACGCTTTCTTCACCTCTTGATCTTACAGGCGGAGCCACTTTCAGGATGCTGGTATATAGCAACGTGAAAGAGGACGTGATGTTCAAACTTCAACCGGGTACGGATTATACACAGGCGGTTTTTCAGACTTATCGCATCCAAAATATAAACCAATGGGAGGAAGCGATATTTACTTTTCCTAACATCAGCAACCGCACTGATCTTAATCGCATAGCCATACAGTTCATCGATGGAAAGAAGGCGAACGGAATTCTGTATTTTGACCAGATACAAGCGCCAAACCCTACAAGCCTTCAGTTCACCCCACAAAATATCCCTATGGGGAACGAGAACGGGAAAGTAATCGAGGTGAAATTACATGGAGATCTATTTAAAACAACATTAACTCCGGCTGGTTGGATCAATTCCACTTTGCCACAGGGCGTTTTGATAGATAGTATCTCCAGGGTTAATGATACAACTGTACACCTGGTCTTATCCGGGAATTCACCCGCCAATTATTCCCGTACCCTGTTTACTCTTACCGTGAATGGGAGCGAACTACAAAACCCGAATAACGTTTCTTATATGGTGAAGGGAAACGTTGTGTTTGACGGAAATCCCAACTGGACAATGATCTACAATGATGAGTTTGAAGTGGACGGTTTGCCTGATCCATCCAAATGGTCTATTGACGCACGTCCGAAAGGATGGATCAATAATGAACAGCAGGTATACACGGATGCAGCAAGGGATAATGCAAGGGTGAGGAACGGCAACCTGGTGATCACTGGTAAAAAAGATTTTCCCACAGGCGATCCGAATGCGCCATGGTCGTCTGCCCGTGTGGTATCATTGGGGAAAATGGAATTCCTGTATGGTAAGGCAGAGATGCGGGCAAAATTGCCAAGGGCGAGAGGGTCGTGGCCTGCCTTCTGGCTAATGCCTGTGTCGAGTGCTTATGGCAGTTGGCCAAAGAGCGGAGAGGTAGATATACTGGAGCACGTGGGCAATACTTTTGGCAAAGCCATGTGTGCTGTTCATACGGAAAATAAGAACTGGACAAATGGCGGCAATCTTGGCGGCAACCAGATCATGCCAGACGTGGATACAGTGTATCACACGTATGGTGTGGAATGGTCGCCTGATTCTTTGCGATTTACACATGATGGCGTTGGATTTTATACTTATGTGAATCCAAAAACAGATTGGAAAGACTGGCCTTTTGATAAACCTTTCTATGTGATACTGAATATCGCGATTGGTGGTGGTATGGGAGGCGCGATCACGGATGCAGACTGGCCGGATAGTATGCAGGTGGATTATGTCCGTATTTATCAAAAGGGATTGGGCACGCCTGTGCTGGATTCAATTGATATTACGCCGGCGAACGTATCTGTGTTGCCTGGCAAAACGCAACAGTTCCTGGCGAAGATGCTTGATCAGAACGGACATGTGATGAATGGAATTACTCCGTTGTGGAGTATAACCGGTGCGGGAAATACGATCAATAGCAGTGGGCTGGCAGTGATTCAAAGCTCCGGTGTTGTTACTGCTTCAGCAACACATGATACAACGAGTAAAACCGGGTCAACGAATATTACAGTAAGACCAACGAACTATAAACCTATCCCGTCAAGAATAGAAGCTGAAGCATATGATAACTCCAATGTTTGCTGCACAGAAAATACAGCGGATACAAGTGGCGTGCTGAATGTAAGTTATATTGGCAATGGTACCTGGTTTGAATACGATATCGATGTGCCGGATTCTGCTGCATATCGTATACGTTTCAGGGTGGCGGCAAGCAGTGCATCAGCATTGGATATACGACTTGATACGATGCTGCTTTCAACTGTGCAATTGCCTGCAACCGGAGGATGGCAAACATGGAAGACGGTTATATCAGCACCAATTGTTTTTGGACCTGGACATAAAACATTACGGATCACTTCTTCTTCATCTGGCTGGAACTTTAACTGGCTGCAGTTTGTAGCAGCGGGAGATCATTCGGTGCAAAGCCTGAATGTTCAACCGGACAGCGCACGGATATTGCAGGGTGAGTCGATACAACTGAGCGCAATCGGGCGTGATCAGGATAGCAATTTCATCATGCTATCACCCGAGCCGGTCTGGACAACGTCTAACAGTGCGGGGAAAGTGAGCCCGGGTGGTTTGTTCACTTCGGATACAGCAGGATCATATTGGGTGAAAGCAACCTCAGGATTATTTAGTGATAGTTCTTTGGTGCGGGTACTCGGTGCACCGATATTAACAACTATCCGCATTAAGCCCGACACGCTGGTGATCCCTGTCGGTGCTTCTCAACAATTCACTGCAAAAGGATATGATCAGTATGATGCACAGGTGCCATTAGTGGATTCTGTATACTGGACGGTGAGCGGTTCCGGTAATACAATCGATAATAACGGGCTGTTTGTTGCAGGAAGCATACCGGGCGCGTATACTGTTACGGCAACATCAGCGGGCGTAACCGGTACCCTTGCATTGCAACTGGGGTATACATGTACAGTCAATAACCGTTATGAAGCTGAATCTGCTTCATCAAAAGCTGCTGGTATCACCATGGTAGCAACTGATGATGTGGATGGCGGTCAGCATTTTGAAAATGTTACAACAGGTAAATGGTTTGCATACAGTACACTCAAAGTACCTTCTGCAGGCCGGTACAATATCCGGCTACGCGTGTCTGCAACAGCGCCAGCGAAACTGAGGGTAGGTCATGGCAGCATTACTTATAAGCTGATCGATATACCATCGACAGGCGGACAATGGCAAACCATTTCCGATACGCTCACTTTGCCTGCGTTGAGCTATACCGGTATTCATGGTATATCAGGTTCATTTAAATTCAACTGGTTTGCGATTGATAATTGTGCGACAGCGCCGACACCCTTAGCCAGCATCAAAGTATTTCCTGATACCATTCTGCTTGCAACAGGAAGCCAGTATTTATTTAAAGCAACAGGCCATGATAGTACCGGGAACAATGTGAGTTTGCCATCTGTTCAATGGTCTGTGAATGGTACAGGCAACATGATTGATTCAATGGGATTGCTCACAGCGGGTCCAACTCCGGGTAGTTACCTTGTTAATGCATCAACAGATACTATTTCGGGAACGGCTCTTGTACAATTAGTGGAATGCTCGGTGAACAATAAGTATGAAGCAGAAAGTTTTTCTGGCCGTCATTCTGGTCCGGTACTGGAAGCGTGTACGGATATTGGTGGCGGACAAGACTTCACCGGGCTGGCACCAGGTCATTACTTTGCGTATAATACGTTGAATGTTCCAACAGCAGGTTTATACAGGATCAGTTTTCGTGTATTGTCAACAGCCCCGTCGCAGGTGCGGATCGGACATAGCAGTTTTACATTTGCCATTATCCAGCTTCCTTCTACGAATGGCCAGTGGATGACGATCACCGATACATTGACATTGCCTGCACTCAGCTATACGGGTATTCATGTGGTATCGGGCAGTTTTAAGTTCAATTATTTTGTAATTGATAATTGCTCGCCGCCCGAGATGGGGCTGAACCGTTCAAGTGGATTACTGGCTGCAAGAATTTCTTCAGAGGGCGAAACATCTACGGATATAAGAAGCAAGGTGCTTTATCCAAATCCGACTTCGGGGCAGTTAACGATTGTGCCGGGTAATATCGGCTATCGTACCATAAGGGTGGTGAATGCGAGCGGACAAGAGATTGAGCAATGGGTGATAAGCAGGAAGGATTCGAGGATTATAAAAGATGTGAGCAGGTGGAAAGCAGGGATATACCTGGTGATCCTGGAAGGAGATGGACAAAGGGAAACATTTAAGTTGATAAAGCGGTAGAATATCAAAATAAAAAAGTCTTTCAGATTTTACTGATGATCGGTAAAATCTGAAAGACTTTTTCCTTAAGAAAGACAGTTTAATAAATATGTTGCGAAAAGATATAGCCAATTATAGAGGCTGTTTTTGATGATGATGTTAAGGTTCCCGCAAAGGAATATATACAGGAGGAAGAAATTTAACAGAACTCAAAGCCCCTTGGCCAGAATTTTTACATTCTGAAGTAACTTTTTTGCGCTTTTAGTCCTTTCGGGAAATAAATCTCGTCCTTTAATTTTCGAAGCTATTATTGCTAATCGTTCATCATCAGAAAGCTTTTTTGCAGATACTGCTATATTAGATTGCTTAGTTTTCATAATACTAATTTACGTTTATTTTTTATTACAAATATTGAAGTGTATTTTTCGCCTGCTCTATAATTTTCTATGCCTACTTGATTTTCAGCGAGGCCGGAATTTCCAAAAAAAGTATATTCTTTATTAAGAGAATCGTAGTTTTTATTAATGTATTCTCTGTAAATGGTTATTCTTCTGTTCTCTTTTTTGCAATGAGGTTGACAATTTTTCTTACATGTTTGCCGGCAACTTTGAATAAACTTTGAGCCGCTATCGCTACCCCTAACCATTATTATAGCATTTGGATGCATATTAAATAGCTCAGGGATTGTGCTTAATACAGTATTAAACACAGTATAAACATCACCATTGTTTGAAACGATATTATCTATAATCTGTGTAGTATTCTCATAATAATCGCCAAACCCCAGATTAAATATCGGCTTGTTATTTATTTTGCCAACATATTGATATTGGATGATTTTGTCAATATCCGTTTCCCCATGACTAACGAAAAGATATTCGATTGAACGTCCTTCTCTTTCCCTTCTTGTTTTGTAGATCTTGCCATTATTGTTCATTTCTTGTGAGCTTTAATCACCGTTCATCCCGGCAATTGCAATTTGCTCACATACAAAAGAACAACCATGGGTTTTTCACCGATTATAAATGTATTTTCCTCATTCCACCCCTACCGCATGCAACAACTTAAAACATTTCTTCTTCACCGATATCTCCAATTCCCCCGGAGTTTCCGCCGGATCACCATCCACATGCAAAGGCGCTTCAGAAAGATTATGAATAGCCAGTTTATCCGTCTGAAAATAGATCACTCCTTTTTTTGTATTGATCTCTGAACTGGATTGCAATTTCACTCCACCCATCACCTGCCGAAAAGTTTGCAATAATAAACTCAACTTGCTTTGATCTGTCACGATCACAATATCCAACAAGCCATCGCTTAAACTGGCTTTTGGTGCAATCGTGAAATTATTGCCAAACTGGTTGCTATTGGCTACGCTGATAAAGAATGCATCCGTTTTGAACTTCCGGTTTTTCAATGACAGTTCAAACGTGTAGCTGGAAGCGGAAAAGAAGTTTTTAACCACTTCCTTTATATATGTAGCGAGCCCACGTTTTGGCTGCTGTGCAAAATCATGTGCCACTTTTGCGTCAAAGCCCAGTCCGCAAAGCATACAGGCAAACTGTTTATTGATGTAAAAGCCATCTGTTGCCACCGGCTTGCCGTGGAAAATAATATCGAGTGCTTTTTGTGGTTGTTTGGGAATGCCTGCTGCATAGGCCAGTCCGTTTCCGGAGCCGCAGGGTATGATGCCGAAGTTTAACTTGTAATCCATCAGGCTGCTTACTACCTGGCTCACGGTGCCGTCGCCACCGGCAACCACTACATCGGTTACGCGGTTTTCTTCAATATAGCCATGCAGAAAGGAGTAGTCGCCACTGGCGACAGATGGAAATATCTCGAAAGGAATATGTTGTTCCCGCGTCTTTTTCTCTATCAGCTCCCGGAGATCTTTTTTGGTCCTTGTGCCGGAGATAGGGTTTATAATGTACACTATATGTCGCTCCATAGAACTGCAAAGCTAATGCTACCATCTCAACAAAGCGCTGCCCCAGGTAAAGCCGCTGCCAAAAGCTGCCAGGCAAACGAGATTACCTTCCTGTATTTTCCCCAGCTCCCAGGCTTCGCAGAGGGCAATGGGAACTGAAGCCGCGGTGGTGTTGCCGAATTTCTGGATATTATTGTGGATCTGGTGGTCCTTTAACTTCAGTTGCTGCTGCACAAACTGCGCAATGCGCAGGTTAGCCTGGTGGGGGATCAGCATGTCGATATCGGCCGGTTTCAGGCCATTCTCGTGCAGGGCTTCCATTACAACTTCGGGAAATTTGACCACGGCTTTCTTGAACACGGCAGGTCCGTCCATATTCGGGTACAGATCGTCTTTGTGAAGCAGGTCTTGCGTAATGAACATGCCGCCAAAAGGTTGCTGTGGTTGTGCAGGCTTTTTCTCTTTCCAGAACCTGCCTGCATGAAAACCCGGGTTAGGCATGCTCAATAGCTCCGCGTCATTCCCGTCGCTATGAAGATGCGTGCTTAAAATACCCTGGTTCTCTTTTTCAGTAGGCTGAAGCACTACGGCGCCAGCGCCATCCCCGAAGATCACTGATACATTCCGGCCACGGGTAGAAAAATCGAGCGCATAGGAATGCGTTTCGGAACCGATAAGCAGGATGTTTTTATACATCCCCGTTTTGATGAATTGATCAGCAATGCTGATACCATATATAAAGCCACTGCACTGGTTACGGATATCAAGCGCACCGATCTCGCGCATTCCCAGCATGCGTTGTGCCAGCACACCGCAGCCGGGGAAATAATAATCAGGACTTAGTGTGGCAAAAATGATAAAATCAATATCTGCAGCGGTTATATCAGCCCGCTCTATTGCGATTTTCGCAGCTTCTGCGCCCATAGTGGCGGTAGTATCTTCGAAACGAGTGGCAAACCGTCTTTCCTGGATGCCGGTCCGCTCCTGTATCCAGGCATCATTGGTGTCCATTACCTGGCGGAGATCATCATTCTTTACAACGTTCCGGGGAACATACATCCCGATTCCGGCAATCTTTG
Organism: Sphingobacteriales bacterium 44-61; assembly: GCA_001898405.1. Classification (GTDB taxonomy): domain Bacteria; phylum Bacteroidota; class Bacteroidia; order Chitinophagales; family Chitinophagaceae; genus Terrimonas_A. Next base: position 349,905 of record MKTW01000004.1, on the reverse strand, counting down.
TGCGGGGCATGACAAGCATTTTGCGGGCAATTTATGAAGAAAATGCAACTGTTTCAATACGAACTAATTGTTAAAGATTGACCTTATCGTATCGGAGTTTTTTAAGTTTCAGGGTTTAGGGGTTTAAAACCCTTGGATGAAGTCGCTGGATGAGGACGTGGTCATATTCAACTTTACCCCCTTCAACTTTTGAACTCTAAACTTTACCTATTCTGGTTTTATTCCATTGTATTCTAAATTATAGCATGATATTTTCTAAGTTGCATACAGAACAGTTTCATTTACTTATAAGTAGACTGAATGCAGCAGGAACCACAGAAAAGGAGTATCGGAAAACGCATATTTCGGATAGTAATGAAAACTGTCCTGTGGATTTTTTTGCTCATAGTCGTTCTTTTTCTCCTGATCCTTACCCCACCCGTTCAGCGCTTTATTACCAATAAAGCGACCAATTACCTTGAAAATAAGCTGCATACCCGGGTAGAGATCGGCCGCCTTTTTATCACGCTTTCAGGCAAGATCGCGGTGGACGATATTTATGTGGAAGATCAAAGCAAAGACACGCTTTTATCTGCCGGCAAGCTCCGGGTAAACATGAGCTTCCGCAAATTGCTTTTTGGGAAGAAAAAACTTCAGATCAATAGCATTCTACTCGAAAATGCTACGGCTAAAATAAAACGGGTGCTGCCCGATACCACTTTCAATTTTCAATTCATTGCCGATGCATTTGGCGGAGGTTCACCCGATACTGTGCAGGTATCGGACACTTCAGCCGGCATGCCGATCGATATAGGATCAGTGGAGCTCAGCAAGATCCGGTTTGTATATAAAGACATCGTCAGCGGCAATGATGTGGAGTCCGGGCTCGATCATTTTTTTACCCGCATCGAAAAGTTTGACCTGGATAAAATGCATTTTATCATTCCACGCACCAGCGTGGAAGGGATAACAGCGCGTGTGATACAAACGACCCCCTTGGTGATCATACCCCAACGTGAGGTCGAAGAAGTGAAAAAAGAAAACCCGGCACCCGCCTCACCGATGCTTCAACTGGAATTTACAGAGATCAACCTGCAAAAATCAATGATCGATTACCGGGACAGTATGAACGCTATGTTTGCTGCCGTGGATGCTGGCCGGATAAATGTTCGCCCAAAGAAAATGGACCTCGACAGCTTTCATTTTGATTTAGGTGATATTTCCCTGCAACAAACAAAAGCCAGCTTCAGAATGGGAAAACGATCCATTGCGAAGTCGGAATCAAAAGGAAAAAATACAGCGCCGGACACGGCTCAGACACAACAGAATATCCGGTTTGCATTGAATTCCCTCCAACTGGATGAAGTGGCGCTGAAATTTGATGATGATAACAGTCCAAAGCAAGCTTATGGCATGGATTATATGCACCTTAACGCCGCCATACCGCAATTGACCATCAACCGGTTTTTATTCAACACGGATACCATTGCTGGCGTTATTGCCAAAGCATCCCTGAAAGAGCAAAGCGGTTTTCAGCTCGATCAGCTTAAAACAGATTTCCTGTATGCCAGCAACCAGGCATACCTGAAAGATCTGTACCTGAAAACACCGGGTACAGAGATCAAAAGGAATATTGCCATCCGCTATGCTTCACTGGAATCGATGGTGAATGACCTGGGCAACCTCCAGATAAATGCTGATCTCGATAAAAGCAGGATACAGGTAAAAGATGTACTCACATTCGTTCCAACCTTACGTGCGCAACCAGCTTTTGCATCACCTAATGCCACATGGTACATCGATGGAAAAATAAATGGAAGAATAGCTGATCTGCAAATTGAAAAGCTTCAGCTGGCAGGACTAGCTGATACCAGGGTGGATATGAAAGGAAGGATTACCGGCCTGCCTGATGCGGATAAACTGCAGGCAAACCTGGTGATACGACAACTTAGCAGCAGCCGGCGGGATATACTTTCTTTTTTGCCGGAAGATGCATTGCCTTCAACGATCAACTTGCCGGGAAGCATGAACCTGGCTGGTACCATCAAAGGCACTGGTTCACAAATGAATGCCGACCTGTTACTTAAGACTGATATGGGCAATGTTTCAGTAAAAGGAACTTTGCAGGATTACAGCAATGCACAACATGCGAAGTATGACCTGGTATTGCATGCTTCAGGGATGGACCTGAATGCTTTTTTGAAAGACACTTCGTATGGCCCTGTCAATCTTTCTGTAACTGCCAGGGGAACAGGGTATGATATGAAAACAGCGGATGCTTCCGTGAAAGGCCTTGTTCATTCTGCTACCTATAAAAAATATGCCTATAAAGATCTTACGCTTGATGCAGCTATTGCCAACCAGGTGTTGATAGCTAAAGCAGAAATGATTGATCCGAATATTCATTTTGCAATGGATGCATCGGCCAATGTTTCCCGGGATTATCCTACTGATGTGAAACTGGAACTGATGGTAGATAGCATTAAAGCAAAAGAGTTGAACCTAAGCCCTGACCTGCTTACCTATCATGGAAAGATCAGCGCTGGTTTTGCCAATACAGATCCTGATGAGCTTGACGGAAAATTATTTATTACTGAATCTGTATTAGTGCAAAGTGATCGCCGTGTGCAAGTGGATACCGTACAACTCCAGGCCGGCAGATCAGAAAATGGGAATTACCTGCAATTCAATAGTGAAGTAGCTACTGCAAGACTTGAAGGAAAATATAAGTTAACCCAATTGCCGGATGTATTGATGCAGGCGATCGCTCGCTATTATACCATTGGTGGACCACAGGAAAAGAAAATACAAACAGATCCCTATGATTTTACGATAAATGCATTTGTAACGGACCGGCCTTTATTGCACTCCCTGGCACCGGGATTGAAAAGGATACGTGGCGCCGGCTTGCAATCACGGCTCTCTTCACAACAGGGAATAAAAGCTAATGTAAAAGCTGATGAAATAATATACGATGCCAATCAGATTAACGGGCTTCAGGTGATCGCAAACGAAAAAGATTCCGGATTGGTGGTAAAGGCAGCCGCACATCAGATCAAAAGCGGCAGCAGCATTTTACTCGACAGCACATTGCTTACTGCAACAGTTGCCAACAACCTGATTGATTTTGATCTTGCTATAAAAGATAAAGCAGTAAAAGATAAGTACACGGTGGGCGGACAATTGCAGCAATCGTCCAATGGTGACCTGCTCTTTTCGCTGAAACCAGATAATCTTTTACTGAACTATGATAAATGGCAGGTGGCTGACAATAACAAGATCGTGATAACAAATGACGGTGGATTCTATACCACCGGCTTTTCCCTGAGCCGGTCAGGACAGCAGCTAAGCCTAAACAGCGCTTCACCATCGGCTACTGCACCCATGAAGGCGAACTTCAGTAATCTCAAGCTATCTACCTTTACTGCAATGGTCATGTCTGATTCATCTCTGGTGGATGGATTGCTGAATGGTGAAATAGATCTTCAAAACCTTACTACGCAACCTGTATTTACCGGAAACCTGAGTATCCGTGATTTCAGCTATCACCGCGACACGTTGGGGAATATAGATATCAAAGTCAATAACCAAACTCCTGACTTTTATCAAGCCAACCTTACATTAGGTGGCAGAGGCAATGATGTGGAAGTGCAGGGCGCTTACAACGCAAAAAGCGCCAGCTTTGATGCTGATATCAACCTGAAACAATTGCCGCTTAAAACTGCGGAAATATTTTCCGACGGTATGATACGTGATACAAAAGGTTACGTAGACGGTCGCTTTAAAGTAACAGGCACTACTGAAAAACCTTCCGTTACAGGCGCACTCAATTTCAACCAGGCAGGCCTGAACGTAGCCATGCTGAACAATTATTTTACCATCGATAACGAAAAACTGGAGCTTACCAATGAAGGCTTCCGGCTCAATCAATTTGCTGTAAAAGACTCCGCAGGCAATGCGCTTACTCTAAATGGCACAATGGCCACTACCGATTACACCAACTATAAATTTAACCTGGATGTAAGGGCCAACAACTTCCGTGCTCTCAACAGTACCAAGAAAGATAACAAACTATTTTATGGTCAGCTTTATTTCAATACCAATTTGAAGATTACCGGAACGGATAAGGCTCCAAAAGTGGATGGCCGGTTGGCTGTGAATGAAAAAACAAAAATGACTGTTGTGATGCCACAGCCTGACCCGGGTGTGGTAAACCGCGAAGGAGTTGTTGAATTTGTTGATATGGATGCACCCGTTGATGATTCACTTTTTATGCTGGCCTATGATTCGTTGAACACTTCGTCTTTTACCGGAATGGATATCTCATTGAATGTACAGGTGAATAAAGCGGCTGATTTTTCACTGGTGATCGATGAGGCAAATGGTGATCTGCTCAATATTAAAGGAGAAGCTGAATTGAATGTCGGGATAGACCCCAGCGGTAAGATCAATATGACGGGTGTGTATGAAGTGGACCAGGGCAGCTACCAGCTGTCATTTAATATGCTGAAACGGAAATTCGATATCCAGAAAGGCAGCAGGATCACCTGGGAAGGAGAACCCACCAGTGCCAATGTCGATATTACGGCCGTGTATACTGTTAAAGCAGCGCCGTATGATCTCGTAAAAAACCAGGAGCTGGATGACGGAACAAAGAATTATTATCTCCAGAAAATCCCCTTTGATGTGATCCTTAAAATGGAAGGGGCATTGATGAAGCCACAGATAAGCTTTGATATAGTACTACCTGAGAACAGGAATTATGGTGTGGGGGGGATGGTGTTGAGCAGTGCGCGCGCACAACTGGAAACTCTCCGTCAGCAAACAGGTGATATGAATAAACAGGTGTTCTCACTTTTATTGCTGAACCGGTTCGTTCCTGATAATCCCTTTGCCCTTTCTACAGGCGGCGGCTCCAATTCACTGGTAAGGCAAAGTGTAAGCGCACTGATGGCCGATCAGTTAAACAGGTTGGCAGAAGGATTGATAGAAGGGGTTGATATCAATTTTGGTATTGAATCATCGGATGATTACACTACAGGTGAGCGGCAAAACCGTACTGATCTGAATGTAGGGATCTCCAAACGCCTGCTGGATGACCGCCTCACCGTTACTGTTGGAAGCGATATCACCCTTGAAGGCCCACAGGCATCCAACAACAGCTCAATGATCGGCGGCAATGTGGCCGTAGATTATGCATTAAGCGCTGATGGCCGGTACAAGCTGCGTGCCTATGTAACCAACGATTACCAGGGAGTGATTGATGGATATGTAACAGAAACCGGTGTTGGGTTTATCATCACGATCGATTATAATAAATTTAAACAGATCTTCCAGAGCAAAAAGAAAATGGAAGCGGAAAGGGAGAAAAGGAGACAGGAAAGAGAGCAAAAGCAACAAACCCAACCGCCTTCACCTGGCCGTAAACCGGAACCAGGATCGGAGTAATAATAAAAAAACATGAAGTTTTATTTTACAAAATATAGTTACTGGATCGTTGTTCTTGCCATACTGGGATCATCCTGCAATAATCTTAAGAAGATCCCGGCAGGAGATGCGCTGTATACTGGCGGGTCGGTTAAGATCGACAGCACATCATTAAAAAAGAAAGAAAAGAAAAGCCTGGAAGAGAACCTTCATGCATTGCTAAGACCAAAGCCCAATAAGAAATTCCTGGGCATGCGGTTTAAATTATCTATGTACAATCTGGCTGGTAACCCTAAAAAAGAAAGCTCATTAAGAGGTTGGTTAAAGAATAAAGTAGGAGAACCTCCTGTGTTGTTGAGCGAAGTTGACCTGGAAAGGAATATTAAAGTGCTGCAGAATACGCTGGAGAATACCGGTTTTTTCCAGGCAGCTGTAGAAGGCGATACAACTGTCAATGGAAGAAAGGCTTCAGCAAAATATCATGTTCAAACCGGAGTAAGATATTTTATAAGGGAAGTACATTTTGATACAACCCGTAACCCTGTTCAGAAAACAATACTGGAAGATGCGAAAGAGTCCTTGTTAAAAGAAGGGAACCCATTCGATCTTGCCGTGATCAAAGATGAGCGTGTACGTATAGATACACGGTTGAAAGAAAAAGGATACTATTTTTTTGACCCGGAATTCCTTATTATTCAAACAGACTCAACGGTAGGCAATAACGAAGTAAACCTCTATGTAAAACTCAAGCCTGGTATTAAAGAAGAACTGTTACGTGCATACACTATCAATGATATTTTCATCTTCCCTACTTTCCGCCTGGGTGCAAATGTTGAAGTGGATACATCAAAAAAGGATATGGTGTTTTATGATGGTTATTATGTGCTGGACCGGCAAAAGCAATACAAGCCCAGGTTGTTCGAAGATGCTATCCAGTTTCATAAGGGTGAATTATATAACCGTACGGACCATAATGCAACACTCAGCCGCCTGGTCAATCTTAATCTTTTCCGGTTTGTAAAAAACCGGCTGGAACCTGTGCCCGGCGATTCAGCAAAGCTGAACACATACTATTATCTTACTCCTATGCAAAGGCAATCCCTGCGGGGTGAAATAAATGCCAGCACGAAATCAAATAACCTTACCGGCTCATCCATTACGGTGGGATGGAGAAAACGGAATACATTTCATGGAGGGGAAATGTTGTCAATTGATGCAACAGGTGGTTTTGAAGTGCAATTAGGCGGGCAGCTGAGCGGTTATAATACTTACCGGTGGGGATTGAAGTCAGCGATCTCCTTTCCAAGATTTGTTTCTCCTTTCAATTGGAAAAATGCTGGTGGCTTTGTTCCCAAAACAAATGTCTCGATCGGGTTTGAAAGGCTGATCAAAAGCAAGCTGTACACTTTGAACTCTTTTAATGGTTCATTTGGCTATGCGTGGAAAACAGATACAAAGAATGAACAGCAATTCAATCCCCTTGTGATCACGTATGTGCAGCCAGCGAGTGTTTCCCAGCAGTATACAGACAGTATTGAACAAAATCCTTACCTGGCAAAAGCAATCGAACGCCAATTTATCATTGGGGCCAACTACAATTATAACTACAGCGAGCTGCAGGATAATATTTTTAAAACAGGTATTTATTTTAACGGGAATGCTGACCTGTCTGGTAATATAGCCGGTCTGATCACTGGCGCAAGTGCGAATAACCCGAAAGAGATTTTCGGCGCCAGGTTCTCACAATATATACGGCTGGAAACGGATTTCAGGTATTATATAAAGCTTGGTAAATGGAAAGTGCTGGCCAACCGGATCCTTTTGGGCGGTTCTGTTCCTTATGGCAATTCCCGCTCCCTGCCTTTTGTAAAACAATTCTTCTCTGGTGGTAATAATAGTTTGCGCGGGTTCAGGAGCCGGTCTGTTGGCCCGGGAACTTACCGGTTCAATCCAAGCGGAAGCTTTCTTCCTGATCAGTCAGGTGATATCAAATTGGAGCTGAATACTGAATTAAGAGCCAAATTATTCAGCATTGTGCATGGAGCTGTTTTTGTGGATGCTGGTAATGTGTGGTTGTATCATGGTGATACTTTGCAGGGAGCTCAGTTCAGCAGCAGTTTCCTGAAGGAACTGGCTGTAGATGCCGGTGTTGGTATTCGCTTTGATGTATCGTTTCTTGTATTGCGGTTGGACGTGGCTTTTCCTTTGCGCAAACCTTATCTGCCTTCGGGCGAGCGTTGGGTGGTCGATCAGATTGATTTTGGAAGCTCGAGGTGGAGAAAGGATAACCTGATATTTAACCTGGGGATAGGATATCCGTTCTAAGAATGTTATCTACATCCTGATATCCATCACTTTTTTGTTCGCCCTGCTTTCTTCTGCCATAAAACACATGATATGACTTTCAATGGAAGCGTCGATCGTTGAAGTAAGTAAGTTGGGATTTTGTTGTGCCACGGCTTGAATCCAATCAGCTACCAGCCTCCAATCACCACCACCATGACCTTCATTCTTGTAATTGGCTACATCCAGCACTTTACTTTCATAAGTTTTGGATTGATCGGTACGGAAATCGTAGATGGTGAACTTGCTCATGTCTCCTTCAATAAAACCCATGCTGCCCATTACGCGTGTTCTTCTGCCACCCCAGGGAGTGAAGGCTTCCATATTGAAGCTGGCAGTAATATTGTCTTTGAAAAGAATATTCGTAGTGTAGTGGTCGCATTGATCATTATCCATTCTGTACACACAACGCCCGTAATCAGTGGTTTTCAGAAAATCGAGGATAGCATCGCCCTGTTTATCCTTGTCCTCCGGAAGATCAAACACATAAGTCCTTTGCCGTTTGCGGTAATAGATCTTTAATGCTGAATAAGGGCAGGTGCTTTCAACAGCGCAACCATCTGTGCAGCGGGCTGTGCTGCCTGCTGGTGCATTTTCTTTATGGAACCACCTCAGATCGCCAAAAGCCTGTATGCTTTGGGATTCTTTGCCCAGCATCCATTTAATAATGTCGAGGTCGTGGCATGATTTGGCCAGCAATATCGGTGTAGTAGTGGCGCTGTTATGCCAGTTGCCTCTTACATAAGAATGTGCCATGTGGGTATGCTCAATAGGTTCCATATGCTGCAGGCTGATGATCTCGCCGATCGCACCGCTCTGCATAAGTTCACGCAGTTTTATAAAATAAGGAGCATAGCGAAGTACATGGCATACTGCCACCACCTTTCCTGTTTTCTTGGTAAGCTCTAATATATCGCGGCATTCTTTTTCGGAAGGGGAGATCGGTTTTTCGAGCAGCACATTATAACCCATTTTCAGTGCAGCCATACAGGGGCCATAGTGCAATTGATCGGGAGTGGAAATGATCACTGCATCGGCAAACTTTGGTTTTTTGAAAACATCTTCCCAGGTTTGAAAGCGGTTGGCATCCGGGATCGCATGTTTTTTGGCATAGCGCTCATTACGGATGGCAATGGGTTCTGCTACGCCCACGATATCGAGTTGATCGGGATATTCAACTGCATAATCGCCATACACATTTCCTCTTGCACCGGCACCAAGCGTGATAGCGGTGACTGGTTTTGCTAATGGACGGTGTAATGGATTATCGGGCAATATCAGGTGCTCACCTGTTTCATTTTTACCCCACAAAGAGAAAGGGAAGAATGTGCCACCAACAGTAATTCCAAATGCTTTTAATATGTTACGGCGTGACCATCGCGACGAAGCCATGAGAAAAAAGAGTTTTTAGTGAACGGACCCTCTGATGGTTGGATGAAGCTTTTATAAAATTAGCTATTAATAGTAAAAAGACCGTACCACAAAGCGGGGTAATTCACAGGGGTGGATTTTTTTTATAAGTGTTAACGTTTCAGGTTATATAACTCTTGAGAAGGATTTATATTGTTCAAATGCCTGATTGTGTTTATTACAATCAGGATAGTGAGATATGATCCGATTATTTTGTAGTATTGATTTGGCCGGTTTTCACTTTGATAATCATAAGGTTATGCATCATTTATAAAGCTCGGCAACAGCAATATTTTTCGAAGCAAACGCTATTTCAACTTTAATACCTCCTCGCCGAATTTTATACATTCCTTCTCTACACCAACTACGTCTTTCGATTTCAAGAATGATCCGATCACGTGTGCATCTGCATTCGGCATGGCTACAGCTCTTTTCAAACTATCCGGCGTGCCCAGTTGCCTGAACATTCTTTTCATAGCAGATACTTTCACTGTTGGGTCCTGGTGTTCTTCATCTTTATAGTAATACAGCAATAAGACCGGTTGTGTCACTTTTTCAAATAAGGACGATTTCATGGTCGTTTCCAGCAGTTCCTGCAGTTCGGTAACCGCTTCCATCCGGTATTTGGTGTTCCAGTATTGTTTGACGGCTGCTACAGTATCCCCTGTTTCATTGTATTTACCTTTTGCGAGGTGGGCCACCTGCAATCCCCAGTGGTTATTGGCCACCCAGGCAAGGGGATCATTGATGGCGATATTGGGAGAGAGCAGGATCAATCCTGCAATGTCGGGGTATTCTGCTGCCAGTTTCAATGCCAGTGTGCCGCCGGTGGAAGTGCCGATAAGAATTACTTTTTTTCCCAGTTGCTTCCCAATTGCATAGGCTTCTTTCGCAGAGTTCCAGAGCTTGTCGGCCGTGAAAGCCACTAATGGTTCTGTGGTATCGATTCCATGTTCAGCCAGGCGGGAGAGATAGAGATTACATCCAAAACGCCGAGCGAAGTCTATGTGTACCGGATTACCTTCTTCCTGGCTGGCGGAGAATCCATGAAGATAGACAACGGCATATTCCGTCTGCTGTTTCAGGGAATCATTGGCCCAGACGATCCGGGCCTGGTTGTCCGGCTTTAGCTTATGTGTGGCTTCGGTTGATGCGACAAATTGGTCTAATCCACCCACCCCCGGCACAGCCGGAAGTTCGTGTGTATAAGTTGGTGGGGCAGGCCTGGGGCCGAGAAAATAAGCAATGATCAAGACTAAGACTATGAGTCCTAACCACTTGATGAATTTCATACGAGGCTATTTTCATAAAACTACTGTAAATCTGCCGTGAATCGAGTTTAAGGATGTATTAATTATCTCTCCTGTTTGCTCTCCCCGCTTAATTGATGTAACTTTGCAGCCTCAAAAAAAGAAACAGTAGACCTGTTTCGAACATAAAAAACAAATGGAAATCAGAAATATCGCCATTATCGCGCACGTTGACCACGGCAAAACCACCCTGGTAGACAAAATTTTACACGCTACCAAAGTGTTCCGTGACAACCAGGAAACCGGTGAGCTGATCATGGATAACAACGACCTGGAAAGGGAACGGGGTATCACCATCTTCAGCAAGAATGCGGCGGTAACTTATAAAGATGTTAAAATCAATGTGATAGATACACCAGGTCACGCCGACTTTGGTGGTGAAGTGGAAAGGGTGCTGAAAATGGCCGACGGGGTGATCCTCCTGGTCGATGCATTTGAAGGCCCCATGCCCCAAACCCGCTTCGTGCTGCAGAAAGCCCTTCAACTCAACCTTAAGCCGATCGTCGTGATCAATAAGGTAGACAAGCCTAACTGCCGCCCCGATGAAGTGCATGATGCGGTATTCGAACTTTTCTTTAACCTCGACGCTACTGAAGAACAACTGAACTTCCCTACCTATTATGGTAGCGGAAAAAATGGTTGGTTCAATGATACACTCACGCAGATCGATAATATCAACCCCTTATTGGACGGTATCCTGAAATATGTACCTGCTCCAAAAGTGAATGAGGGCCCCCTGCAAATGCAGATCACTTCCCTGGATTACTCATCCTTCCTCGGCCGTATCGCTGTAGGAAAAGTGAGCCGCGGATCTATCAAAGAAAACCAACCGGTTGTTTTGATGCAGGCCGATGGTTCTGTGAAAAAAATGCGTGTGAGGGAACTTTATGTGTTTGAAGGAATGAGCAAAAAGAAAGTGACTGAAGTAGTAGCAGGTGACCTTTGCGCTGTGGTAGGGATCGAAGATTTCAATATTGGCGACACCATTGCCGACGCAGAAAATCCTGAAGCACTGCCGGTGATCAGCGTGGATGAACCAACCATGAACATGCTGTTTTCCGTTAATAACTCCCCTTTCTTTGGTAAAGACGGAAAATTTGTGACCAGCCGTCACCTGCGCGACAGGCTGATGAAAGAAACAGAAAAAAATCTCGCACTCCGCGTGGTAGATAGTGAAGAGGGTGATAGTCTCGTAGTGTATGGTCGTGGTATCCTCCACCTTGGTATCTTAATAGAAACAATGCGCCGTGAAGGGTATGAACTGACCGTAGGTCAGCCCCAGGTGATCATTAAAGAAATTGACGGAAAGAAATGTGAGCCTTATGAGATCCTGGTAGTGGATGTGCCGCAGGAATTCGCCAGCAAAGTGATCGACCTGGTTAGCCGCCGCAAAGGTGAGATGCTGATCATGGAAACTAAAGGCGAAATGCAGCACCTGGAATTCGAGATCCCTTCCCGCGGATTGATCGGCCTGCGTACACAAATGCTCACTGCCACCACAGGTGAGGCCGTAATGGCTCACCGCTTCAGCGAATACAAGGCCTGGAAAGGACCTATCCCCGGTCGCAATAACGGTGTGTTGCTGTCGAAGAACACGGAAAAGACAACCGGTTACTCTATCGATAAATTGCAGGATCGCGGTACTTTCTTCGTTGACCCAGGTGAAGATGTTTATGCCGGACAGATCATTGCAGAGAATATCAAACCCGGCGACCTGATCGTAAACGCCACTGAAGGTAAAAAGCTCACCAACCACCGCGCGAGCGGCAGTGATGATGCTACCCGCATTGCTCCAAAAACCCTGATGACACTTGAAGAGTGTATGGAATATATCCAACAGGATGAGTGCATCGAGGTAACGCCCAACTTTATCCGTATGCGCAAAGTGATACTGGATGAAAATGAGCGTTTGAAACAAAGCAAGAAGATGAGTGCGCAAGCAATTTAAGAATGGCTGATGATCGATGGCCGAGTGACCGTGAACCCTTTCCCTGTCACCCCGGCCCTGGTTCAGACCTCATTCTGGTTTAAAGTATATAAGAGCCGGGGTCTCCTCAACGTTGGGGAGACCCCGGCTCTTATTGTACTATACCTGTTATTCTCCTGAACCAGGGCCGGGGTGACAGGGAAAAGGATGATTGCCAATGATCCATTCCGTCAACAGAAGAATACCATCCACTAAACAGATTCACCAAATACTCAAACGCCCTTCTCTAACCCTCTCCCTCATCCTATTTTCATCTCCGAAGACCATTAACCATTGACCTTACCGCGTTTCTCAGTAATTTGAATCAATAACCCTTCTTGAAAAAAACGCGTATTATACAGAAACTGCTTTTAGCAGCGGTAATGGTCGTGCTGACCCTGACCGTCAATGCCCAACTGCCCGACTATCACCTCCAATTATTTGATTACACTTCCGGCTTGCAACCCGGCACTATCTCCTCGGTAGCGAGGGATCAGAAGGGCTGTTTATGGGTACTCTACCGCCGCCAGTTGCAGCGCTTTGATGGCAAAAGGATCGTCACTTTCAAACAAGGCGTAGTATGGGATAACCTGCTTTGTGATGAGAACGGGCATGTATGGGTAACAGGAACCAACAGGGTTTTTCTTTTCTCAGAAGAGAAAGGCGATTTCAAGCAGGTGTATGTTTCCGCTGAAGATTCATCATTTACTTCAGGGCCTGTTTTTCAGCTAAAAGATAAAAACATCATCCTGCTGACGAATAAAGGGCTGTATAAATATGAAACGGCAGGCAGAACATTTCAACCCTGGCTTTCTTCCATACCATCTCCCTCTGTTAGTACTATGCCGCTTGCTGTTGTGTACGACGACCTCCTGTTTTATCAAAGCGGGCAACAGATAGTAAGATATGATCTGCATAACAACAAGGCAGACAGCCTTCCCAATGTAGACATCTACAAGATATTTCCTATCAACCGCGACAGTATTGCTGTCAGCAGTTGGGATGGCAAAAGCTACTGGCATAATTTTAAAACCGGCAGCATAAGCCCAATGGTATTGCCGTCACACCTGAGGACCTTACATTCAAGTTATTTTGCTACACGGAGTATCGTGGAATTTGCTCCGCATCGCTTCCTGATCGCTTCCAGAGAAGGAATATTTGAGTACAATAATGAAACAAATCAATATACCCGTCCGCAGTTTTTCCTGAGTGGCCGGAAGGTGGGAACAAATGATTATGGCAATTTCATTTACCTTGATACAGATGGTTATGCATGGATGGCCACCATCGACGGCGTAGTGAGGTTTGCCGTAAAGCATTCACCGATCGGGCTCACCCGTATCAGGCAATTGAATGATGTGCTTCCTGCCGGCATTGATAATATCCGGAAGATACAGGAAGATGAAAAAGGTAATCTGTGGCTGGCCACAGGCAATGGCTTCGTTAACTGGAAAGCAAACCGCCGCGACTGGGAATTTTTTCTTCCCTCCCCTGAAAGTACTGATAAACTAAGCCATCCTTCTATTCGTGGGTTGGTATACGATGGCAAATACATTATCCTCGGACCAACGGATAAAGGTATGTGGCTGTTTGATCCTCTAACCAAAAAATACCGGCGGCCTGCTTTTGAATCGGATAGCATAAGGGTAAAAAGTGAAAAGGATTTTATTGATGATGTTATTACGCTGCATAACGGCGATCATCTTGTAATGGGGAGAGAAGCTATTTATGTACTCGATGCTAAAACTTACCTGTTAAAGGAATTGCCTTTGCCCATGATCACCCGCGAAAATCCCAATTTCGCCCACCAGGGAGCCAATGGCATTATCTGGATCACCACCAATAGCGGATTGCATTGCATAGATTCCAATTACAACTATTTGCAAAAAGCGTCTTTCCCTGATTCTCCTGCGCAGATCATCACGAGTTCCTTTATGCAGCAAAACAGCCGCTTGCTTTTTTCCTGTGAGCAGGGGTTGTATACATCAAGATACCAGGATGGAAGAATAGTGGTAGATAAACTGACCAATGTATTCGATCATATTAATCTCTATACGATCTACCAGGATATGCATGAAGTGATATGGGCCAGTTCGCAACATGGCATTTACCGCTATGATCCTGCTACGTTCAAGCTCAATCTTTTTGATTATTCCGATAATGTGCAAGGTTATGGGTTCAATGGAAACAGTTGGTTCAGGGATAAGCAGGGAACGGTTTATTTCGGCGGGGTAAATGGGATCAATTACTGGAACCCCGATACTTTTACTGCGCCGGCAGAATCCTTCCAGGCATATATCAGCCAGGCCAGCCTGGGCAATAAGGATTCGATCGTGTATTCATTCGATAAACAATACTCCATACCCTATTCCGACCGGTCTATGGAAGTGGAATTTGCGGTGGCCTATTTTAATAATGCAGATAAAGTGACTTACCGCTACCAGGTGGAAGGTTTTGATAACGACTGGAAATACCTCGGCAACAATAATCTTGTCCGGTTCACCTCCCTTCCTCCTGGCCAGTATAAGCTGAAAGTACAGGCCAGTCTCAACCGGGTGGATTGGGTGGACGCCAACGATATTTTTTCTTTTGAGATCGAATCGCCCTACTGGATGGCCTGGTGGTTTATCAGCTTGCTGGTGCTTGCTATAGGAAGTATTATCTGGATGATCGTACGGAACAGGAATAAAAAGATACAGGAACAGCAGGAAGAGCTGGAAGCAGAGCAGGCCATTAATTATTTTGCTGTCAGCATTTATGAAACCAATTCGGTGAAAGCGATCCTGTGGGATGTAGCGAAGAACTGTATCGGCCGGCTTCATTTTGAAGATTGTGTGATCTACCTGCTGGACCATGAAAGAAAAGTGCTGATCCAACGCGCTGCACATGGACCAAAGAGCCCGGTCTCTTATGAAATAAAAGAACCGATGGAAATACCGTTGGGGAAAGGCATCACCGGTAGCGTGGCAGCGAGTGGCCGTGCCGAGCTGATCGCAGATACGACCAAAGACCCGCGCTATATTGTAGACGATGAGCGGCGCTGTTCGGAGATTGCAGTGCCCATTATCTCCAACGGAAAAGTATTGGGAGTAATTGACTGCGAACACTCAAAAAAAGGGTTCTTTACTCAAAAGCATTTGTCGATCCTCACTACAATCGCGTCCTTGTGTGCCAATAAGATCGTGAAAGCAAAAGCGGAAGCAGAACGGGCAAAGGCAGAAGCAACACTAATGGATACCCAACGAAAAATGGCCGATGTGGAAATGCAGGCATTAAGGGCGCAAATGAACCCTCATTTCATTTTCAACTGTCTCAACTCCATTAACCGGTACATTGTTAAGAGTGACCAGGCTACTGCTTCCCTTTACCTTACCCGGTTTGCCAAACTGATCAGGCTGATACTTGACAATTCCAACAGCAAATCGGTTACCTTATCAAACGAACTGGAAGCACTGCGATTGTATATAGAAATGGAAAGTATCAGGTTTGAGAAAAAATTTTCCTATTCGATCAGCGTGAGCGAAGGAGTGCAGGCAGACAGTATTTATGTACCGCCGCTGATTATCCAACCCTATGTGGAGAATGCTATCTGGCATGGGCTATTGCATAAGGAAACGGCAGGGCATCTTACGATCCATATCACCCGGAAAACGGATTCATTGCTGGAATGCGTGATCGAAGATAATGGTGTGGGAAGGGTCAGGGCAAAGGAACTGAAAAGCAAATCTGCTTCCACCAAGAAATCATTGGGCATGAAGCTGACGGAAGACCGGCTGGCTTTGCTGACCAAACAGATACAGGCAGAAGCATCTGTGGAAGTAAATGATATCATAACAAGCAATGGCGAAGCTGCTGGCACAAAAGTTATCCTGAAAATACCCATAGACGGGTAATAAAACTGATTAGTATGATAAAATGTATTCTCGTAGACGATGAAAAGAATGCACTGGAAATGATGGAATGGCTGTTGAAAACCTATTGCCCGCAGGTAGAGATCATTGCCATGTGCAATTCAGCCGAGCAGGGGATCGCTGCTATCCATGCAGGTAAGCCCGATGTGGTTTTTCTGGATATAGAAATGCCGAAGATGAACGGGTTTGATATGCTGGAACAATTCGACAAGCTTTTTTTTGATGTAGTATTCTGCACTGCTTATGATCAGTTTGCCATCAAGGCATTTAAATATGCAGCACTTAATTATCTGTTGAAACCTGTTGACCCTGACGATCTGAAAGCAACCATCAGCCGTATTGAAGAAAAGAAGAATGTTCCTACGCGTGAACAGTTTGACCTGTTATTGCAAAACATACATCAGTCGAACAAAACCACTCCCCACCGCATTGCACTCACTTCCGGCGATGGGTTGGTGTTTGTAGCTACGCAGGATATCATTTATTGTGAAGCGGAAAGCAATTATACACATGTAGTGCTGGCAGGAGGAAGAAAGATCCTGGTATCGAAAGTGCTGAAAGAAATTGATGAAGCGCTGAGCGGCCCTGATTTCTACCGCGTTCACAGTTCATTTCTTATTAATATTAACCGGGTAAAGAAGTTTGTCCGTGGTGATGGAGGCTATATCGTTATGGACAATGATGCTTCCATTAATATTTCCCGGAACCGGCGCCAGGAGTTTATGGAACTCTTTTCAAGATTTTAATACCCTGAACCTGATTCGTTTGATAGGGTTGGCTGAGGGAAATGGAGGAGTATAAAGTAGAATTTTTTGCTCCGCCATCTCTTTAGTACTTTTGCTGTCAAATTACGGTGATGAAAAAGAGGTTACAGGTTTACTGGTTGGCAGCATGTTTTTCTATCCTACTCTCTCTTACGGCAGGAGCGCAATGCTCTATCTGTACAAAAACAGCGCAGCAATTAGGTGAAGGGCCCGCAAAAGGGCTGAATACCGGCATTGTCTACCTGGCTTTTACGCCTTTTCTTATAGTGGGGTATATCGGTTACAAGTGGTGGCAAAGCAATAAAGAGTAATATTCCAGGGTTATTTTATTTTCTGTTAAGCCCCGGTAAGGGGAGATTATCAAAATGCAAGCAGTTGCCGTCGTTTCAGGTATATCTATTGTAATTCCTAACTATAACGGGCGTTATTTGCTGGAGCAGACCCTTCCTTCCATTTTTGGAGCAGCTAAGGACGCAGCACTTCCTTTCGAGATCATTATTTGCGATGATTGCTCTTCCGATGATTCCGTTTCATTTCTGCAAAAAGAATATCCCGGAATAAGGTTATTGATCAATGAGGTCAACAAAGGGTTTTCTCCTACTATCAACACCGGCATTTTTAATGCTCAGTATTCCCATGTGTTATTGCTGAACAGTGATGTAAAGCTTACGCCCAATTATTTTAATGGCTTGCTTCGCTATTTTGAAAGAGCCGATACATTTGGTGTAATGGGCAAGATCATCGGCTGGGAGGATGATAAGATACAGGATGGAGGCAAATACCCCTCTTTTCACGGTCTCAAGATCAAAACCTCCGGAAATTATATTCCAGTTCATAAAGAGCAGGGCCAATGGCTCTACAGCATGTATCTCTCTGGCGCCAATGCTTTTGTAGACCGGCAAAAACTATTATTGTTGGGTGGGTTTGACGAACTGTTTGCACCTTTTTATGTGGAAGATTTTGAATTGAGTCTCCGGGCCTGGCGAATGGGATGGAAATGCTATTATGATGATTTCTCTGTTTGCCGGCATAAACTTTCTGTATCCATCAATTCCAGCAACAAGAAAAAAAGCATCCAGGTTGTTTACAACAGGAACAAAATGTACCTGCATGCTATTCACCTGAATGCCTTCAAGCGGTTTCAATGGTTTATTCAGCTTGGATTTGAAAGCCTGGCTCATCTTTTTATGCTGAGATGGGGCTGGTTGAAATCACTGCAATTATTTACCAGAAACTACAGCAGGGTAATTGAAAGCCGCAAAAAGCTTTTCAAAGCAGCTGGTGAAAGGAAATTACTGACCGTGAAAGAAGTGGTGAACACCGTCCGGAATTCAGTAGATAAAAAAGAGATCACCCGCTTTTGAGTTATTCCTTCCTGACAGTTTTCCTGTACTGGCTTTTGTGACGCGGGGTTTTAAAAAAAAGTTTTATCCCTTCATACCACTTCACCAGGAAGAACAGCTTCCCATTAAGAAATCTATTTTTGAATGAAGAGTTGCTTAGGACAAACTTGGAGCTTGGTGTTTGAATAAAGCGCCGCCTGAGTTTCCTCCCGTACAGGTCCAGGAATTCAGGTAAATGCCTTTTTAGGTCCTTCAGATTGCCCAGGCTCAGATGCTTTACCATAAAAGGAATAACATAACAGGAATAGCCAAGGTAATCAGCAATCAGGCAAAGGTCTGCTGCATAGAGATGAAAACCTTTCAGGTCGGCAGACACAACAATATTGGCTGACTGACGCACGATCAACAGATTTTCATCCAGGGAAAACACTTTTGCCGGCAGGTTTTCATGTGTTACAACCTTTCCACCATTGGTAATATACCGTACATCCTGGTGATAGCCCATTGCACCAGCATTACCACAAACAGCCCATTTATCATCCTCAAGTGTCAGGTCAGCCAGTATTTTCTGCAACCGGGAAATATTATCAATACATCTTACATCCTGATGAACGATAATAATGTATCTGCCGTTTGCTTCCCGGAGAAAATGGTTAATGGCGGTATAGGCATCAAACCGGTTATGCGTTGTATTGTCTGCAAAAATGTATTCGCAATCCTGGGTAAACCCGCAGTTTTCAAAACTCTTTCTCATTTCACCATATTCATCATGGCTGGTGATGATAGAGCATATTGAAAACAGGTAAGGCGTTTCCTTCTGCTGTTTGCTCACTTCATTTACAAATGCAAACAGGTTGAATGACCCTTTTGCAAGCGCTTCCTGTATCTGGATTTCCAGTTGCTGCTGATCGATATGCTGCATTTGTATTCTTTGAAGAATATGCCATGCCTTGGATGCAAGCAGAAAAGCTTTCTTTTTGGTATCGGCATGAGAGCCCTGCCGGATGATCTCGGTAGCCAGTTCCGGTATGCCTGTTTTTTGGGAAGCAACAGTTTTCAGCACAGGTACTTCTTCTTTATGCCGGGTAAAAGAAGGTGCCAGCATCAGCCGCAGGTTTTTTACAAAATGGTCAGCATCTGGCCGGTCGCTTTTGTTTACGACAAAGATATCAGCGATCTCCATCAGCCCCGATTTCATTGTTTGTATCTCATCGCCGGCCTCCGGTACCAGCACTACCACGGTCGTATCTGCCAGCCCTGCAATTTCCACTTCACTTTGCCCGATACCAACGGTTTCAATAATGATATGATCAAAACCTGCTGCTTTTAACAGGTAAGTTATTTCAATGATCATAGGGTGAAGGCCGCCCATGCTTCCGCGGCTGGCCAGCGAACGGATGAATACTGAAGGATTGGTGTACCATTCGCTCATCCGGATCCTGTCGCCCAGCACAGCGCCAAGATGAAAGGGTGATGAGGGGTCAACGCAGAGCACAGCGATCTTTTTTCCATCCTTCACCAGTTCGCCGATCAGCGCATCTACCAGCGTGCTTTTGCCTGCGCCGGGAGGGCCGGTGATGCCAATGATATCAGCTTTGCCTGCCGGCAATTGCTCCAGGAATGAAGCATAACCTTCATAACCATTCTCCACCAGGGAAATGCTCCGGGCCAATGCTTTGATATCACCTTGCTGTAATTGCGCTGATAGCTCCTGCCACATGAAAAACTTGTTGTAGGTTTACAAATGTATGGGGATTCTTGTACAGAATGAGTGGCGCAACAGGGCCATTTTTGCCACGATCATCTTGATGCTGGCCAGCCTGTTTGTTTCACGCGCTCTTTTATCCATCAGCCTTATTGCATTCATTGTGCTTGCCACACTGCATAGCCAGGTATATACACAATTGAAACAATTCCTTGCCTCTCCTTTATTGATCAGTATAAGCCTGCTGTTTTTCATCCCCTTTATCTCCGGTTTATGGAGTGAAGACAAACAGGAATGGGGAAAAGTATTGCTGGTTAAACTCCCCTTTCTATTGCTGCCAATTGCGTTTGCAGGCCAATGGCGGCTGAAAGAAAAAGAATGGAAAATTATTGCGTATAGCTTTTTATTGTTTGCAACGCTGGCCTGTTGCTGGAGTATTGGCCAGTATTTATTGGATATGCAATCGATCAATGAAAGCTATCTCCGGGCTAAAACAATTCCTACTCCACTGGATGATGATCATGTACGGTTCAGCTGGCTGGTTTGCCTGGCAGCGATCACAATCGTATTGCTATGGGACAAATTTCCGGGAAAATACCGGGGTGTACGGTTAGCACTCCTGATCATCCCTGTTGTTTATCTCCATATTTTATCTGCCCGCACGGGATTGCTGATGTTGTACGTGTTTGGACTGGCTTTCGCTTTTTATAAAGCAAAACGGAAACCGGGAATTTCACTGCTGGTGACCGGAGGGCTGATTATTTTTTTACTGATCGGTTGGTTTTGCTTTCCCACATTTCAGAACAGGGTAAAATATAATTTATATGATCTCTCTTTTGTGATCAAAAACAAATACATGTCGGGCACCAGTGATGGAAACAGGCTGGTATCGCTTAAAGCCGGATGGGAAATAATAAAGGAAAACCCATTGCTGGGCGTTGGGGCAGGCGACCTGAAAAGTGAAACCGATCAATGGTACGACGCGCATGTAACAGGCATAAAAGAAACCGATAAGTTATATCCCAGCAGCGAATGGATCGTATATGGAGGAATGGCTGGCTGGCCAGGAATGATATTATTTACAATGATCGTTTTTCTTCCTTTATGTGTAAAAAATATTCCACATCGTTTTTTCTGGAATCTATTGCACGCAATAGCAATAATGGGCTTCCTGGTTGAAACGAGCCTGGAAACGCAATATGGTGTATTTATCTATGGTTTTTTTGTTTTGTGGTGGTGGAAATGGTTTGGGGTTTGCAGGGAAATCAGCAGCATGAAGAGGGATTAGTTTTAAGAAATCTTATCGGATAAAGAAGATAACTTTGAAGCATGACCAATTTCATTCCTATTTTTCCGCTTGGCATTGTTGTTTATCCCGGTGAGCAATTGAACCTGCATATTTTTGAACCACGGTATAAGCAACTTATCACAGAATGCCATCAGCAGGGAAAAGAATTCGGCATACCAACAGTGATCGATGAAAGGCTGCAGGACATGGGGTCACTGGTGAAAATACAGGAGATCTCCAAAGTATATGATAATGGCGAAATGGATATCCGCACCGAAGGGGGGCGTGTATTCCGTATCCTTGAAGTGATAAAAGAAATACCTGATAAATTATACAGTGGCGCTATTGTCAATTATCCGGACAACAGGGAACAGGGAAATATTGAGCAGATGAGAAAAGTGCTGGCCAGTATCCGTGAGCTGCACCAGGCTTTGAAAGTGAGTAAGGATTTTAAAAAGGAGGAAGAAGAGCTCAAAGCCTATGATGTAGCACATCATGTAGGTCTTTCCCTCGAAGAGGAATACGAACTGCTTGGCCTGATGGATGAGCGTCAGCGGCAGGAATACCTGAAGCGTCACCTGTCGAAAACCATTCCGATGGTAGCTGGTATTGAGCAATTGAAGGAGAAGATCAAGTTGAATGGACACTTTAAAAACCTGGGAGGAAAGGCTCTTTGAGCCGGTCCTGAGTCAAAGTACTATCTTGCGCCTATGGTCACCCTTTGTTTTGATTTTGGCAATACACGGAAAAAAGCTGCCATCTTTACCGGGCCTCTTATTGAAAAGATCATCACGTTGCCTGATGATTCTCCGGCTACGATACAGGGATTGATTGATCTGTACCATCCGCAGAAATCCATCCTTTCTTCGGTGGTCAACCATGATCCTGCGATGGAAGAGTTGCTGGCGAAGCAGACCCGTTTTCATAAGCTGAGCTATCTTACTAAGTTGTCTTTTACTACGCTGGTGGGTAAGCCGGAAACGATCGGGGCCGACAGGCTGGCTTTGCTGGCCGCTTCCGTACGGTTTTATCCTGATAGCAATAACCTGATCATTGCCCTGGGCACCTGCATCACATATAATTTTATTGATAAATACCACCGGTTTGCCGGGGGCGGGATTTCGCCCGGTATGGAGATGAGATTGAGGGCTTTGAACCACTATACAGCCAAGTTGCCGCTGATGGAGGCAAACAGCAATGTACCCCTTATCGGCTATGACACAGCCACCAATATCCTCAGTGGGGTCACTTTGGGAATGGTCTATGAAATAGATGGTTTCATAGACGAATACCGTAAAAAATTCGACAACTTTAACGTCGTCTTAACCGGGGGTGATATGGTACATTTGGGTTCGCACCTTAAAAACAAGATATTTGCAGACCCTGAATTAATATTTAAAGGTCTTTATGCCATTAGCGAACTTAATAACCCCTAAGAAAATCAACGTTTTAGGAGTGTTCCGTTTTTCATTAAGCGTTTTACTCACTACTGCTTTCCTGCCTGCTTTTTCGCAGGACAATTCGCCTTATTCACGATATGGCCTGGGAGATATGGTGCCTGCCACCAATATTAATTTACGTGGAATGGGAGGAATTGCCGCCGGCGTAAATGACGCTCCTGTACCTCTCAGCATCAACTACAGCAACCCGGCATCCTATTCTTTTTTCCAGTCATACAAAGAAGCAAAGTCCAATAAACTGGCTTCCGGAAGAGCGATACTGGATGTTGGTATCAACCTCGATAATCGTACCCTGGTAGAGCCTAATAACACAGATAAATTCGGTACCAGCAATCTGCTTTTTTCTCATGTGCAGATAGGTGTTCCTTTACGCCGCAACTGGGGCCTTAGCTTCGGCATCCGCCCCGTGGCAAGGGTCAGTTATAAAATTACCAGCAACGAGAGGCTGGTCGATCCCAATACGGGTCAGTCGATTGACACGGCCACTACCCTCAACCAGGGAGATGGTGGTGCTTACCTGCCCAACCTGGGGATGGGGTACAAGTTCTATATCGGAAAGAATAATGTGATCGCCCTGGGTGCAAGCGTTGGCTATCTTTTCGGTTCGAAAGATTACAGCACACGCCGGTTTTTCCTGAATGATACCGTATCGTACAACGCAGGGAATTATCAAACCAAGACTTCTTACGGCAATCTGCTTTTCAGTGGCGGCCTTCAATACATGACGCAACTGAATAAAGACTTTCTTCTTACCGTAGGTGCTTATGGAAACGTAGGCAGCAACCTGAGTGCATCACAGGATCTCATCCGTGAAACATATTTCTACGACGAGAATCAGGGTTATGTACGGATTGACAGCGTGTATGAAGAAAAGAATGTCAAAGGGAAGATCAAATATCCATCTTCTTATACTATTGGCTTTGTACTGCGCAGGCAGCTTTCGCTGGATAAAAAACAAAGCGACTGGCTGGTAGGCGTGGATTTTGCACGGAATAACTGGGACGAATACCGCGTTTATGGCCAGGCTGACCCAACAGTGAAATCCAACTGGCAATTGCGCGTAGGCGGTCAGTTGAGACCTGTGCCCAAACCAAATTATTTCAGCAATGTAGCGTACAGGGCAGGCTTTTTCTACGGTCCGGATTATATCCAGGTAGACAATAAAAAGCTCAATACATTTGGTGCTTCACTGGGGCTGGGATTGCCGCTCCTGAACTATAACCGGATGAGCCCGGGCCAGGCAACGATGATCAATCTCAGTTTTGAGTTTATTAAGCGTGGCAATAATGACAATGCATTAAAGGAAAACATGTTCCGCATATCAGCAGGCCTGTCGCTAAGCGATTTCTGGTTTGTTAAAAAGAAATATGATTAATCAAGCTATCATAGCAATAAAAAGAATTTCTTGCGCAGCAGCTTTATGTATAAGCTGCTTTTTTGTTGGAGGCTGTGAGAACGACCAGAAAACGATAGAAGAGTGGACGAAAGATACTGTGATGCGTGAAGAAGCACGCAACATCGAAAGCTTTATGAGCCAGGAAGGAAAAATGAAAGCACGCCTTACCGCCCCGCTCATGTACCGCGTAAGTGCAGACACCCAATACGTGGAATTTCCCCGCTCGATGCATGTTGATTTTTATAATGACAGTCTTGGTAAAGACACCTGGCTGGATTGCAAATACGGCAAATACTACGAAAGCTACAATAAAGTGTACCTGCGTGATAGTGTAGTAGTGATCACTGTTAAAGGAGATACCCTCAAAAGCCCTGATCTCTGGTGGGATCAGAACAAAGGCATTTTCTACACGGATAAATATGCAGAGTACCGCTCTAAGGATCAGCAGGTGCAGGGCCATAAAGGCTTACAGGCAACACAGGATTTGAAAACGGTGACATTTATAGAGCCAACAGCGGTGCTGGACGTGAAAAGTAACGGACTTACTCCTCAATAAGGCTATAAACAGACAACAGACAACTGATGACAGTGTTCTCTATCTGTCATCAGCTATCTGCTATCTAAACTAAACTAATGGACCTGGTTTTTCGGTCGGATATATTGGATCAAACGGGACTCGGGTTTTATTCGATGCAGGCCTGTCGTTTTACCAGCATCTCAATCAAAAGTAATTTTCGTTTTTGGCTGTTGCCAGAGCAGTTGTAACAATTTCTTACCGTTCCGGAATTACGGCGCCTGCCGTGCATTTACGAGGTATTTCGCTACCCATAGAAGGCTTTTCTTATCTTCAGTCAATAAAATTTTTGCTATGTCATTGAAGAACAGAACCGTCCTCATTACCGGTGCTACACGTGGCATTGGTAAGGCCATGGCCCTGAAACTGGCTGCTGATGGAGCCAATATTGTGATCGCGGCCAAATCAGTGGAAGAGAACACCAAACTGGGGGGCACTATTTACACAGCGGCCGCCGAGGTGGAAGCAGCAGGAGGTAAAGCACTAGCCGTGCAATGTGATATCCGGTTTGAAGACCAGGTGCAGAATGTTATCGATAAAGCTGTGGCTGCTTTTGGTGGCATTGATATGCTGATCAATAATGCGTCAGCTATCTCTCTTACACCAACAGAACAAACCGAACCCAAACGGTTTGATCTGATCTATTCCATCAATGTGCGCGGAACATTTTTTGTTACCAAAGCCTGCATCCCGCATTTAAAAAAATCCAATCATGCTCATATCCTTACGCTTTCTCCGCCGGTGAACCTGCAGCCGAAATGGCTGGCTGGGCATATTGCTTATACCATGACCAAGTATAACATGAGCATGATGGCCATGGGATGGGCTGAGGAATTAAAATCCTATCCCATTGCTTCCAATGCACTGTGGCCAAAAACAACAATTGATACAGCAGCAGTAAGAAATTTGTTGGGAGGTGAAGCGCTGGCTAAAATGAGCCGCAAGCCGGAAGTGCTGGCTGATGCTGCGTATTATATCCTGAGCAAACCGCCAAAGGATTGCACTGGCAATTGTTTTATTGATGAAGATGTTTTTGCTGCTGAGGGAATAACTGACCTGGAGAAATATGCAGTGGTGCCGGGTGCTAAATTGTACAGGGATCTTTTCGTGGATTAAAATAAGAAAGAGGCTGTCAAATGCAAGCTAAAATCATCTTTCAAAGAACAGGTTTAATTCCTTTGAAAGAGTTTTTCTTTTGGCAGCCTCTTTGTCTATAATGACCTTAACCATTAAACCCTAGTAATAAGAACTTTTATAGTATACAAGCTACAAAAATTATGCTTATAGAACAACAGTAAAAGTTCGAACGTGCATAAATAACAGCAAATAAGGGTAAACATTTATTTCTCTTCACTGCTGCTTTCAGGCTTATGTTCAGGCCTCATTTGCGGGAAGAATAAAACATCCTGTATCGAAGGCTGATTGGTCAGCAACATGCAAAGCCGGTCTATACCAAAACCAATTCCTGAAGTAGGAGGCATGCCGTATTCCAGTGCGCGAAGAAAATCATTATCGATAAACATGGCTTCATTATCCCCTCTCTCCTGTAGTTTAAGCTGCTCTTCAAAGCGTTCACGCTGATCAATAGGATCATTCAGCTCGGTATAGGCGTTGGCAACTTCTTTACCATTGACCATTAACTCAAACCGTTCCACCAGTCCCTGTTTATCACGGTGCTTCTTGGTGAGCGGACTCATTTCAACGGGATAATCGATAATGAAAGTAGGCTGCACATAGTGCTGTTCGCATTTTTCACCGAAAATCTCATCGATGAGCTTACCTCTGCCCATGGTATTATCTACAGATATGTGTAACTGGCGGCAAACGGCCCGCAATTGTTCTTCATTCATACGGCTTACATCAAAACCGGTGTGCTCCTGTATAGCATCATAAATACTGATCCGTTTGTAGGGGGCTTTGAAAGAAATGGTTTTATTGCCCACTGCTACATCCGTTGTGCCGCATACATCCATGGCCGCTTTTTCCAGCAGTTGCTCCGTGGTTTCCATCATCCAGAGATAATCTTTGTATGCCACATAAAATTCGAGTACGGTAAATTCAGGATTATGTGTGCGGTCCATGCCCTCATTGCGGAAGTTGCGGCTGAACTCATACACCCAGTCAAAGCCACCTACGATCAGTCTTTTAAGGTAAAGCTCATTGGCAATGCGCAGGTAAAAAGGAATATCCAGTGCGTTGTGATGTGTAATGAATGGCCTTGCTGCAGCGCCACCGGGGATACTTTGAAGCACAGGGGTATCTACTTCCAGTGCACCGTTATTATTCAGGAACTCACGGATGGAATTGATGAGCCTGGTCCTTTTTACAAATGTTTCTTTAACCGAAGGATTGATGATCAGGTCGGCATAGCGTTGCCTGTAACGGAATTCAGGATCGGTTACTGCATCGAATGTCTGGCCTTCCGCTTCTTTTACAATAGGAAGCGGGCGTAAAGATTTACTTAGCAGCGTAAGCTCTTTTACATGCACAGAGGTTTCCCCTGTTTTGGTAATAAAAGCATAGCCCCTGATGCCGATGATATCACCAATATCGATCAGTTTTTTCCAAACGATATCATACAGGCTTTTGTCTTCACCAGGGCAAATATCATCACGGCGGATATACAGTTGAATTTTTCCATGACCATCCTGGATCACGGCGAAATTGGCTTTACCCATATCACGTACGCTCATGATCCGTCCGGCCAGGCATACATCTGCAAACTGGTCTTTGACCTCTTCTTTATAATGTTCTTTTATATAAACAGAATTGCTGTTTACGGGATACAGGGGAGCCGGGTAAGGCTCAATTCCCATCATGATCAGTTCGGCCAGTTTTTCCCTGCGTAATTGCTCTTGTTCGGACAAATGTTGAGTGCTCATGTTCAAAAATTGGGGGCAAAGGTACTGGTTAGGGTCTGAAGGGGCAAATGCTAGTCGGGACCGGCCGTTCATGCATCCAACTTCATTAAAGAATCGTCAAATAAGCGGCCGGGTATTGGATATTAACGGTTTGGCGGTTAACTTGGGCCGTTGTTCATACTAAAAAGCGGTCATAGCCCGTTTGGATAACAATAACCAGTCCTATTATAAAACAATAACACCGATTTGATGAAAACCTATTTTTTAGCCTTTCTTTTTGGCGTTGCCGTGTTGCCGGCTACTGCTGAAGCCCAGATTAAACTTCCCAAAATATTTTCCAAGAGTTCTTCTTCCGGCGTTTCTGAAGATGAGGCCGGGCAGGGTATTAAAGAGGCCCTTACCCAGGGTGTGGCGAATGCTGTGCTGAATCTTAATAAAACGGATGGCTTTTTTGGAAGCCAGGTATATAAAATGTTCCTGCCTCCGGATGCACAAAAAATAGAAAAAACATTGCGTTCAGCTGGTATGGGTTCCCAGGTTGATAAAGCTATATTGGCCATTAACCGTGGTGCTGAGGATGCGGTCGCCTTTGCCAAACCCATTTTTGTGGATGCGATCAAGGAGATGACAGTGACTGATGCCCTCAAGCTCCTGACTGGTTCCAATAATGCTGCAACGGAATATTTTAAGCAGAAAACAACGGATAAACTGGTAGCCGCTTTCAGCCCTTCTGTACAAACTTCACTGGATAAAGTGGAAGCAACCAAATACTATGGAGATATCGTCAATACTTACAATAAATTTCCCACCACAATGAAAAAGGTAAATCCTGATTTAACGTCTTATGTGGTAGGAAAAGCTGTGGATGCCTTGTTTGACCAGGTGGCAAAGGAAGAAGCGAATATCAGGGCTAATCCGATGGGGCAGGCTTCTGCCTTGCTGCAGAAAGTGTTTGGCAGCGTGAAAAAGTAATTTTTAATCCCTACCTAATAGCAAGGGCCGTTGATATACGGCCCTTTTTTTATTCCCGATGGCCGAATGTCCCCGTAAGTAATGAACTTATCAATTAAAACCCGGCCATTCGGTCATCGCTCTCTAGCTTCCTGCCAGTAAAACCTGCCAGGCTTCTCTTACTTTTCCCTGGGCCAGCAATTTTTTCGCATGTAAATGCAGTTCTTTTTCCATTTCTTCCGGGTTCAGGCTATAATACTGGATGATCTGTTTCAGGTGATCATCTTCATAAGAAGCATCCACTACCGGCATTTCATGCACATTGCCCAATTGCCCCAGTTCATTGCCTGTTAAAAGAGTGCTGTTCCTTATAGATGAAGGAAGGCTGTCCAATCCTATCCCGAGTTTTACATTTGGCTTTTCTACCTGGAAAAGGTTTGATTCATTTACCACACAATACCAGTCGCCACCCAATCTTGCTACATGATGGATCTTTCGCTGGTCCATTTTTTTGTTTTCATCCAGCAATGCATCATCGATATGCATACGGATCACTTCTGCGATCACCAGGTTGCCTGCGCCTCCTTCACTGCCAAGTGATTTTATTTCCAGCACCCGGCATTCCATTTTTATGGGACTTTCTTTTACCATTGGCGGTTGAATAAGCGTGGCCGGTTCGGCAGTAAATCCCGCTTTTATAAATTCATTTACGCCCTTGGGATATTCACAACTGGCCAGCGACACCTGTTGCACCATTTCCATTGTCACGATATTGATCACCACTTCCGGCACCTCCCGGATATTCTCAAGTGTATGTTTGGTGGTATTATTGCGGACCCGGCGCGCAGGGGAAAACACCACAACCGGGGGATTGGAAGAAAACATATTGAAAAAGCTGAACGGGCTCAGGTTTACCTCACCTTCTTTATTGATGGTAGAAGCAAAACAGATCGGCCGGGGAGCAATAGAGTGCTGGAGATAGTATTGTTTTTCAACAGCAGTAAGTGCCGCAAGGTCAAGAATCATGGTATTTTGATTGATCAGCCGCAAATATCCGCAAACTGCTCCTATTCCATCCAGGGTTTATTATTTGCCACTCATAATTTTTTAGGGAAGGGTGTAACAAAAAGAAAGGCAACTTCGTTCTACGAAGGATTTCGTTTAAATTGAGTAATAAAACCATAAAACCCTTTAGTATGAGAAAGATGTTATTAATGTTGGCCATGGGCGCCCTGTTCCTGCCTGTTACCGGGAAAGCGCAGGATGAAAAACGGACTGAAGTTGTTGGCAGCGGTAATGTTACCACCCGCGATGTGTCTGTAAGCTCTTTCAGCCAGTTGAATGTAAGCGGAGTATTCAACCTGATCCTTGCCCAGGGCAATAAGGAAGACGTGAAGATCGAAGCGGACGATAATTTGCAGGAACTGGTTCTCGTGAACGCTGAAGGCCCTGCTCTTACTGTTTCCATGAAGAAAAATGTGAACATCAAAACCTCGAAGAAAATGAATGTGTACATAACATTCAAGCAACTGAAAGGGCTTGATCTTAGAACAGTAGGAAATGTTTCCACTACAGGCACTTTGAATTTTGACGACCTGCAATTGAACAATAAAAGTGTAGGCAATGTGGTCCTCAAATTATCTGCACGCTCAGTGAACCTGGAAAATAAAAGCGTAGGAAATCTCGAGCTGGAAGGGAAAGCAGATAATGCTGTGGTGAAAAATAAATCGGTAGGCAATTTCAGGGCTGCCAGCTTTGTAGTGCAAACAATGGATATGGACAACAATGGTATCGGCAATGCTGAAGTGAATGCTGAAAAGAGCCTGAAGCTGAAATCTTCCGGTTTAGGTAAAGTGAGAAATAAAGGAGCTGGATCAGTGACAAAACTGAATAAGGTAGTGATCTGAGATAGCCTCGAATGATTTAAGTATAGTTATCAAACCCCGGACTATGATCCGGGGTTTGAACTTTCTATTTCTTTCTTTTCAATATGCTCCAGTCCGTATCTTCCTTCACGATCTTATTCTCCAATGTACCTAACTGATCAATTTCCATTTCCACCACATCCCCGTCTTCCAGCCACTGCTCCTGGTATGCAGGATCATTCAGCTTACCCGTTCCATTCAATTCCAGGAAGCATCCGGTACCTACAGTGCCGCTGCCGATCACGTCGCCGGGATAAATGTCTACACCATAAGAAACACGTTCAATGATCTCTGCGAACGTCCAATCCATATCTCCCACATTGCCTTCACTTACCTGCTTTCCGTTTACCCGGCATTTCATGGTAAGGTTCCAGTTTTTGCCGGTATGATTTTCTTTAGGAGCGATCTCGAGATCTTTTAACTCATCCAGTGTTACCAGCCATGGGCCGGTAGTGGTGGCAAAGTCCTTTCCTTTGGCAGGCCCCAGGTTGAGCAGCATTTCTTCCATTTGCAGGCGGCGTGCGCTCAGATCGTTCATGATCATCAATCCACCGATATATTCATCTGCATCTTCTGCTTTGATGTTGCGGCCATATTTGCAGATAACGATAGCAGCTTCCAGCTCAAAATCCAGTTTCTCAAAATGATCAGGCATGCAGGCAACAGGGCCCGGACCTTTGACACTATGGTGATTGGTAAAATAGAAGATGGGATACTGATCAAATTCGGGGATCATTTCCACTTTGCGGTTTCTTCTGGCAGCGGCCACATGCTGGCGGAATGCATAGCCATCGCGGCAACTGGTCGGGAAAGGAACTGGTGCCAGCAACTGCAATTCGCCGATCGGTGTTCTTTTATTGCTGGTACGTGTGCCTTCTTTCAATAGCAATTCACCTGCAAGAGCCATAGGCAGTGAATCTTCCCAGTAATGAAGGAACATATTCATCGTGCCGGGCAGATCAGGATGGAGGGTTTCCATATCATATACAAAACCATCGATCAGAACGCCGAGCTGTTCGCGTTCTTCCTTGAGATAAGAAACTAGTTTCATGATTGTTACTTTTCAGGTGGGGCAAAGGTAAGGGAATGATAAGTTGTTCGGGAGCGAACGCAATTTGACATGCTACCAAACTTGTTTTATTTTTAGTTCTGTAATACCAACAAAATGTACCGGCATTTTATTTTTCTTTCTATCCTATTCCTTCATTTCATGAGCATTGCCCAACCTCCATCCAGGACGTTTCCTGCTTCGCTTTTATATGAAAAAGCATCACCACAACTCCTGCAGATACTGGATAACCCGGATACGTTCCGCTATCAGCTTATCTATACTCAAATTGACAGGGACAGGAACAATAACCCACGGTTCACTCACTACAAATTGAGATCCAATAAAGACGAATATTTCAATCCGGCCTCCACGGTAAAAATGCCCCTGGCTTTCCTGGCGTTGGAAAAACTACACCAGATGAAGATAATGGACGTAGATAAAAACACGCCCATGCTTACCGACAGCGCTTTCAGCCGGCAAACCACGGTAACGGAAGATACCAGCGCTGCGAATGGCCTGCCATCCATTGCCCACTATATCAAAAAGATATTTCTTATCAGCGACAATGATGCGTATAACCGTCTTTATGAATTCCTGGGTCAGCAATACATCAATGAGACCCTTTGGAAAAAAGGGTATAAAGATATACGGATCACCCGCCGCTTCACGCCGATGGATGAAGAAGAAAACCGGCATACCAATCCGATACGCTTTGTAAAAGACGGAAAAACGATCTATACGCAACCACCGGCTTACAGCCAGGCTAAATTTAATTTTCCCCAGACAATATTGATCGGCAGGGCACACTATAACCGTGATGAACAACTGGTGCAATCACCCATGGACTTTACACGGCACAACAATGCACCGCTGGAAGATCTGCAGCAAATAATGCAATCTGTTCTATTTCCCGGATCAGTTCCGGCAAAACAACGGTTCAAGCTTGACCAGGATGACTATAAAATGCTTTACCGCTATATGTCGCAAATGCCTTCTGAAAGCAAGCATCCGAAATATGATACCAGTGAATATTTTGACAGCTATGCCAAGTTTTTATTCAAAGCTGACCGGACCATCCCTTCATATATTCGTGTGTTCAATAAAACCGGCTGGTCTTATGGATTCTTAACGGATATATCGTATGTGGTGGATTTCAAGAATAATATTGAATTCATGCTTAGTGCCCTGATCTATGTAAACAGCGATGGGATATTGAATGATGATAAGTATGAATATAAAGAAACAGGCTACCCTTTCTTTAAAGAAGTGGGAAATATCTTTTATGAGTATGAATTGCAGCGGAAAAGGGAGCGGAAGCCGGATCTTTCAAAATTTAAAATCAGCTATACAGAGCCTTAATGGAAACCTCCAATGCCCCGAAGGTTAAAATGGGCTTTTTTGTATCTTTGCGGCGATGCAGTTTGAGAAAATCCACAATAAAGGCCAGGCCCGTCTGTTTAAGAACGATTACCTGGAGATGCTTACCAAGACCCATCCGCTGGTGATCTGGGGCATGTATCTTCCTGTGATCGGCTTTATGCTGTATTACAGCAATGCTTCTCTTGGCTTTTCGCTGCTCCGCGTGGTGCTGACATTTTTTGGAGGCATGTTTTTCTGGACATTGTTTGAATATTTTGCCCATCGCTTTCTTTTCCACTGGGTAAGTGAAAGCCCCCGTGCGCAAAAGTTTATTTACACTTTGCATGGTAATCACCATCATTATCCCCGCGATAAGCAAAGGCTTTTCATGCCGCCTGTACCAAGCATTATTATCGCTTCTGCTATTTTCGGGCTGACGTATCTTATCATGCGGCAGTATACATTTATGTTCTTCCCGGGTTTTATCCTGGGCTACCTCATGTATGGCACCATGCACTATGCCATCCATGCCTGGAATCCTCCTTTTAAATGGATGAAACCGTTATGGAGAAACCATCACCTGCACCATTATAAAAATGAGCATAATGGTTTTGGGGTAAGCTCCACTATCTGGGACCGCATATTCGGAACAATGTTCGATCTGAAAAAAGAAAAAGAAGATAAAGAGAAAGTAAAGGAACTGATGTTTGGTAAGGATAAGAAATAAGGATTACCACTTTTCATTTTCATCAATATCGCTTTCTCTCCTGGTAAACTGTTTCCTTGATTCTATTTTCTGTGCCTGGCGCTCTATCATTAATTCCGCAATGATCCTTCCTGCATCTTCACCAGGATTGTTTTTGAGCAGGGTTTTCAGCTTTATATCACTTACATCCATCCGGTAGAGAATGGCAATAAGGCGGTCGAAATCATTTATCAGAAGATCGTTGACCCTGTGTGCCAGTTGACGGAACCGGAGTTCATTATCCGTTTCCCTGAACAAAAGCCCCAGTTCAGCGCCAACAGCCTGTATGGATTCTTCACTATGCATACCTGATCATTAAGCAGCATCAAAAATAGCCAGGTTTTTTTTGCAACCTTTTTCCGGCACTTGTGTCCTATAAAAAACATCAGCAGCAAGCAACATTTTGGATTAAAAACTCACTTTTTAAGTAAAATGTTCTTGTATAAAGGACTGGCTTATTCTCTGTTATCCCAGGTTCGTGCCACTTGTGGCAAATGTAAAATAAACGTTAAAGAGAAGGTTCGACAACTTTCGTACGAACATTATCGTATTTTAGCAATCTAACCACAAACCAGAATGAGAAAGATTTTTCTGCTGGCAGTAATCTTGTGCTGCCTCAATGGCTATGCATTTGCCCAGGGCACTCTAAAAGGAAGGATTATTGACTCAACCAGTCAGCAACCGTTGGGGCTGGCAACAATTACTGTTTTTAAAGCAGCCGATACGGCGATCATCACTTACCGCCTCAGCGATCCTGAAGGTAATTTTAAAGTTCCCGGTATCCCCTTCGATCTCAACTGCCGCGTTGTTATCTCCTTTTCCGGTTATGGCATTTTCCGTAAAGAGTTTACTATTCCTGCAGGTGAAGCCACCACAGACATAGGCACTGTATATATGTTTCCTGACGCCAAATCACTGGATGAAGTGCTGGTGATCGCAGAAAGACCACCTGTAGTGGTTAAAAAGGATACGATAGAGTTCAACGCCTCTGCTTTTAAAACCCTGCCCAATGCACTGGTCGAGGATCTGCTGAAAAAACTTCCTGGCGTGCAGGTAGACAGGGATGGGAATATTGCCGTGAACGGAAAACCGGTGAACCGCATCCTTGTTGATGGAAAGGTTTTCTTTGGCGATGATCCTAAAATGGCTACACGCAACCTGCCTGCTAACGTGATTGATAAAGTGCAGGTAACTGATGATAAGGACGAACTGCTGCGCAATGGTGATGACAATATCAACAATGTTGGCAAAGTAGTTAATATCACTTTAAAGAAGGGTGTGAAGAAAGGCTGGTTTGGAAAACTATATGGAGGGCTCGGCACTGATGAACTGTACGAAGCTGGTGGTATCGCTAACATTTACCGGGACACATTGCAGATCAGCGTGCTTGGTTATATGAATAATATGAATAAAGCGGGCTTTAGTTTCAATGAGCTTATGCAGACCGGAGGTATGGACAGGAACCGCAGCAATAGCAATGGCACCAGCATCAGCATCTGGAATAATAGCAGCGGCGGCTCAGGTGTTTCAATTAACGGAGTGAATTTTGGCGGTGCGCAGAACTATGGAGGAATTTCTACCAGCAAAGGCGCCGGATTCAATCTTAATCATGCACCCAATACAAAGAAATCATTCTTTCTTCAGTACTTCCATGGTAATATACACGTCAATCGACTGACGGAAACGGAGACACAACAATTCAACAGCGATACAGTGATTTCCAATAAGACCAGGCTAACGGGCGGTGTGGTCACCAACGGTCATAATATTGGTACCGGCCTGCGATTAAAACCGGATTCTGTTACCAATATCCTGTTCAATGCCAATTACACCATTGGTATTTCAGACGAAAGCAGGATCAGTGCTATCAGCAGCACCAATAATATACTTGGCCCTCTTAGCGATGGGGATGTGTTGCAGCGCAATAAAGCTAATTCTTATTATTACCGTCATTCTTTGGCTATTACCCGCCTTTCAAAAACAAAAAAAGGAAGACGGTATAACATTTATCATAGCCTGGATGTCAATAACAGGTATAACGATCTTACTACCAATACAGGCCTTGATTTTTATTATCCCACTGCATATGATAGCCTGGCCGCCCAGCTTCGGAATGAGCGCATTCCACGTACTGATGCTGCCGTATCATTCAATTACAGCGACCCGCTCAGTAAAATAATGACATTCCGTATCGGTGGCCGTTATGAATACGGGCAGGTCACCAACAATGTCAACACTTTCAGTAAAGACCCTTCTAACCCCGGCAATGGCAACATTCCCGATCCCTTGCGTACCAGCAGTTTTAACCGGCATAGCAACCGGATGATGCTGATGCCCAGCTTAGAGTTCAAATGGAAAAGCTTTACGATCACGCCAGGCGCGCGTGCCTTGCTTCAGTATGTTGATAATGATCTGGTTTCCCTGCCCACACCATTGAAACAGAAGAGTGCAGATGTTCTTCCAGCGTTGAATATCGTTTATAAGCAGCTGAATCTTTCCTACAACAGAGATGTTTCCCTGCCTTCTTATACTTATCTTATCCCGGTAAGTGATAATACCAATCCTTATTATATCACGAAAGGAAATACAGCGCTCAACCCATCAAGACGGGATAATTTTTCTGTTAACTATTATTTCAATGATCCCAAGCGCTCAATCAATGTTAGTGTATATGCTAATGGCGGCCTTACGCATAATGATATAGTGCAGAGCATAACAGTGGATGAAAAGGGTGTGCAAACAACCATGCCGGTAAATGCCAATGGCAGTAAGAATTTTTATATCAATTACAACCTGTACAAGCAATATAAAAACAACCAGCGCTTCATCTTTTCCTGGAACACAGGAGCTAATTATAATTTCAACAGGAACCGACTGCTGTACAATGCTGAAAGCAGCTGGCAAACTACATGGAGCCTTAACCAATGGGCGGGGATTGGACTTAACTGGAATGATAAAGTGGAATGGAACAGCAGTATAAGCGCCGGTTATAATTTTACCCGCTATTCAAGTTCTGTTTTCAACAGGCTGAAAGTGCAAACACGCTGGTGGGAAAATGAACTGATCGTAAGATGGCCTAAGCATGTGATCTGGGAAACGCAGTGTTCTTATAACTTTAACAGCAGTGTGCCCCCGGGTTCGCCCAAAGAGATCGTTCGCTGGAATGCGGCCATTAATTTCACTATGCTGCGTGATGAGACCGGTGTGCTTCGTCTCAGCGTATTCGATATTCTCGACCAGAATAAGAATATCTCTTCTTATACCAGCCGGAATATGATCACTACTTCGCAAACCAATGCGCTGACGCAATATTTCATGGCAACGTTCACATATAATGTAAGGCCCGCAGGCGTGAAAAAGAAAGTGGGTGGAAGGGAGAGATTGTTCCTGTTCTAATACCTCTCTGCGATCCCCAGCGTGAACAAAGCAAAATCGTATTTCACCGGGTCGGCCGTATCCATTTTTCTTAACTGGGAAGTCAGCTCCAGGGCTGCTTCCCAGTCTGTTTGTTTTCTTTTCAGCAGCTTGAACTTTCTTGCAACCCGGGCTACGTGCAGATCGATGGGACAAATAAGCTGTGATGGAGAGATGTTTTTCCAGATTCCCAGGTCAACGCCTTTGCCATCATTCCTTACCATCCACCGCAGAAACATATTAAGGCGCTTACAGGTGGAGCCTCTTTCCGGTGTTGAAATATGCTTTTTTGTTCTTGGTGGCGCATCTTCCAGTGAAAAGAAATAATGATGAAATCCGGAAAGCATTTCTTCCACAGATCTGCCATGCCTGGTAAAAGCGGTTTCGAGACTGGGAGAGGAACTGTAATGATATTTGAAAAATTCAATAAAATACAACAGGTCGGTTGCATTGAAGGTACGGTGCTTAAAACCTAATAACCGCTGCAGGTCCTTATCAGAATGATGCAGGCAAAACTGGTGTGGACGCATGTCCATCAATTGCATCAGTTCTTTTGATTTATTGATGATAGTAGTCCGGTTGCCCCAGGCAAATATTGCGGCAAACAGGCCGGCGATTTCCTGATCTGCTTTATCCCTGAATAAATGAGGAATGCAAACAGGGTCATCCTTAATAAAAGAAGGTTGATTATATTCATCAACCTTCTTATCCAGAAATTCTTTTAATGATTTTGTCATATTTAATCCGGCAGTCAGATGGGATTGCCTCCCCTGATCAGCCTTAATAGAATGGCAATAATAGCTATTACCAGGAGTATATGAATAAGACCTCCAACGGAAAACACAAAGAAACCAAGTGCCCAGCCGATCAGTAGTATAACTGCAATAAGGTATAGCATAGCAGGCTTTTTAAGATGAAAAAATAATGTCCTGTCCTGCTCTTTATTTTGCAGATACAATGCCAAACCTGCTGTTTTATCCGATTGCTTTTTTCAGATCTTCGATCAGGTCGTCGGCATCTTCCACGCCCACGCTCAATCTTATTAATGAATCGGATAAACCGTTCTTGATCCGCTCTTCCCTTGGAATGGAGGCATGTGTCATGGATGCGGGGTGATTGATCAGCGATTCCACGCCGCCCAGGCTTTCCGCAAGGGAAAACAGGTGTGTTGAAGATAATACCCTTACAGCTTCTTCCTGGCTATCGTTTTTCAATTCGAAACTGATCATTCCCCCAAATCCACGCATTTGTTTTTTGGCGATCGCATAGCCGGCATTATCCTCAAATCCCGGCCAGTACACTTTGGCTACCCTGGGGTTGCTGCGCAGCCATTGGGCAATTTTTTCCCCATTCAGGCAATGCTGCTGCATGCGGAGGTGAAGGGTTTTAATGCCCCTTAATACAAGAAAGCAATCCATCGGTCCGGGCACAGCACCACAGCTTTTTTGTATAAAATAAAGCTTCTCGCGGAGCTCAGCAGAGTTCATGATCAATGCGCCCTGTATCACATCGCTATGGCCACCCAGATATTTGGTAGAAGAGTGCATAACAATATCAGCACCCAGATCGAGCGGGTTTTGCAGGTAAGGGGAAGCGAATGTATTGTCGACGCAAAGCAAAGCATTGGCTTTTTTGGCAATGACGGATACCCCTGCAATATCTGTAATGTTCATCAGGGGATTGGTTGGTGTTTCCAGCCAGATCAGTTTTGTTTTGGATGATACGGCAGCCTGCACTTTGGAAAGGTCTGTTGTGTCTGTATAAACGAATTTGATCCCAAACTTTTCAAATATTTTGGTAAACAACCTGTAGGTGCCACCATACATATCACTGGCTGCAACCACTTCATCGCCCGGTTCAAGGAGTTTGATCACGGCATCAGTAGCG
Source organism: Sphingobacteriales bacterium 44-61 (assembly GCA_001898405.1). GTDB lineage: Bacteria > Bacteroidota > Bacteroidia > Chitinophagales > Chitinophagaceae > Terrimonas_A. The sequence continues at coordinate 310,836 of MKTW01000004.1, read as the reverse complement.
GCCACACCACTGCTGAAGGCAAGTCCGAACTTTCCATTCTCGATCTCTGCCAGCGCTTCTTCCAGTGCTTTACGGGTTGGATTTTGGCTTCTCGCATATTCAAACCCTTTGTTTTTACCAGGTGCTTCCTGCACATAAGTAGAGGTTTGAAATATAGGGGTCATGATAGCCCCTGTTGAAGGATCAGGCGTGGCGCCTGCATGAATAAATTTTGTTGCAATCTTCATATTGGAAATGTTAAAATGATATTAAGAAAACAGGATGCAAAGATGAGGAATAATTAAGAAAGCTCCATAGTCTCTTTATTTACCGCTTATCCAGCAGCAAAAGCTTTTAACAATTACTTTAAACTGGATTTTGCAAAATATAAATCATGTTTCACGTAAATAAACATGCTTTTCACAGTTGTTTTATAGCGTTTCAGCAGAAAGCTGCAAAAAGGATATGTTGAAGCAACAATAAGTTCATTTACCAATAATACCTAATTGCTTGTCTTAACGTTTTTCATGTAGGTACTTTGCATCAGATAACGAACGATTAATCATCAAAAACGGATAACCATGAAAAAAGTATTTTTATTCGCAGGGCTGCTGGCTGGTATGATAGCCATTGCCTCTCCTGCACCAGAGCCAACAGAAAAGGTGTTGAAAGCATTCAAGGAAACCTTCTCTTCCGCAAAAGATATCACCTGGCATGAGTATAGCGATTTCATTCAAGCCAATTTCAAACAAAATGAAATGCAGATAAGAGCACAATACTCTGATGACGGTACATTGCTGAAAACTATCCGCTATTATGGCGAAAAGAATTTACCATCCAACATCTTGGCCAAACTGAAAAAGAAATATAAAGGTCAGGAGATCTATGGCGTTACTGAAACCGTATGTGCTGATGAAGTAACTTTTGTGATCAACCTGCGTGACGGAGAGAATTGGTACACTGTAAAATCTGATGTGTACGGCAACATGGAGCTGGCTGATAAATTTAAACGTGCAGATATATAGATTAAGTGAGGTATTAGTTGTAAGTCGGGAGCCTAGGCTTCCGACTTATAGTTTAAACAAGCAGCAGCATTCAGATATCTCCAATCGTAATTGTTTTTGCTGTAAGCTTCTGCCGGTTCCAACGGCTTTGTAAGCACACTCGTATTGAGTATTTTTTCTTTCACCAGTTTTTCCCTCGCGTCTTTTATCATTTCCTGCATGGCAGGATGTTGCATCCACTGTTTTTGCGGGGGCTCAAATCCTGTTTTGTCTTTTCGCCAGGCTATGGTAGCTGGTAAATGATCCTTCATCGTTTGCCGAAGTATCCATTTCGTCCAGCCCTGCCTGATCTTGAAATTGGGAGGAAGAGAGAAAATGAACTCCACCAATTCATGACTTAAGAACGGAAGCCTTACTTCACGGCCATGTGCCATTGAATTCCTGTCGGCATACCGGAGCAGTTCATTCAGACCATGTACGCAGGTGTTGAAATAAAGGATACCGTTCAGCCCCCGTAGCTCAGGTGAACAGTAATAGGCTTCCTTGCTTTGCAGCCGCACAAAATCCTTATGCAGGTCTTCCTGGCCAAGGGCATGGAAGAGATATTGCTTTTCCAGTATCACCGAAGCCAGGTCGGGCAGCAGGCTGGCCATGATATTTTTCCATCCAAAGCTCTCCTGCACCCCTGCTTCCCTGGCAGCAACGATCTCTTTACTTCTTATCAGTTTCCGCTGATGAAATAATTCCTGCCAGTACCATTTATAGTATTTATGATAACCCGCCAGTGTTTCATCCGCACCCTGGCCATCGAGCAAAACGGTTATCCGATGTTGTTTCGCCAGTTCAAACACACTGAATTGGGCAAATGCACTGGCTGAAGAAGCAGGTTCTTCCTGGTGGTACAAAAATTTCTGCCAGTGATGGACCAGGTCATCGGCTGTAATGGCCACCGTGTGTTGCTGCAATCCAAACTCTTTTGCTATTATCCGAGAATATCCGAGTTCATCCTTTTCAAAACCGGGAAAACTGGCAGTAAAGCAATGCTGGGAAAAAGAACTTTTCCCAGCTTTATACATAAGCATTGCGATAGATGAGCTGTCAAGTCCTCCGCTTAATGAAGTGCCGACCGGGACATCGCTGCGGAGCCGGCGGTCAATGGATTGTGATAGAAGATCGTGAAAACGGTCAATCGCTTCTTCATCGCCAATGGAAAGCGTGGAAGACATTGGCAGGTCCCAGTATTTATCAATGATAAGTTCTCCTGTGGAGGGTGTAAAATAAAGCCTTGATGCAGGCGGCAGTTGTACAATATGTTCAAAGAATGTTTCTTCAGGCCGCTCCGGGTTATCTACATAGCCGATCGTGATATAGTTGAACAGCATTTTCAGATTGGGGGCATACGGTACGCCTGCAGCCCAGAGTGCTTTCATTTCTGATGCAAAAAAAAGAGTGCCCTTATCCAGTGAATAGAAGAACGGTTTTTCTCCAAACCGGTCTCTTGCTGCAAACAGTTCCTGTTCTTTTTCATCCCAGATGGCGAAGGCGAACATGCCGTCAAAATGATAGAGACATTCATCATCCCAATGATCATAAGCGGCAAGAATCACTTCCGTATCTGATCCGGTGTGGAAATGGTAACCCTGGTTTTGCAGTTCCTGTTTTAGCTCCAGGTAATTATATATTTCACCATTATAAATGATACTGTAGCGATGGGTGGCCTCACCGGGAGTGGTGTAATGCAGTGGTTGAGCAGCTGCATCGCTGAGGTCGATAATAGCCAGGCGGCGGTGGCCAAGAAGGGTGGTGCCACTGTTATTCTGCCAGAAGCCATCTCCGTCGGGGCCGCGATGAGCTAATGCATCTGTCATTTTATGCAGTTGCTCCTTGCCGTGTAAAGGCCCTGGTTGTATGATACCGGCAATCCCGCACATACTGTAAATATCTTAAATAATTTTTGGTAATGGTAATATGTCTTCCACAAAGCCGCAAAGAGCACAAAGGATTTTTCTTTGTGCTCTTTGCGGCTTTGTGGAAAATATAAAATTTTAAAAAGAGATAGGCAGCTTTACTACCACATCATCCCATCCTATGACAAGGTTGGCCCCTGTATCTGTTTTTTCAAACACCATCGTGAAATATTCCAGTATAGGATTATTAAAAGTAGCCGACACTTTGAAGCGTTCTATATCTTTGGCCGGATCTTGTTTTAATCCCCAGGTATCAATATTGCTGTTAAGAACGATCGTCCAGCTGTCCTTGTGAGGAATACAATAAAGGATATAGCGACCTGCTTTTATTTTCTTCCCGTCGATAGTAACGTTCTTATAAAGGTCGATCTCTGTTGATTCGTTGGCTCCAAGGCGCCAGGGTTCATCATGTTTCAATATCCCTGAAAACAAGCGGCGTTTTTGTAAATGAGGGCGGCTGTATACTACCCGGGCCACGGGCGGTGCTACAGTGCCATTGGCCATTTTAATTTTGGGATAATCAACCGGGAAATAGCTCATATCCATAGGGGAGATATCCACGGGGGCGTAGGTATTGCCTGGCATCTCTTGCGGCAGCACCGGCAAAGTATCTACCTGCACGGCATGGCCATCAGTGGGCGTTGCTTCTTTTTTTTCTTCTTTGCAGGCAAAAACCGTCAGCGCAATGAGTAAAAGAAGCGAATGTTGAAGGGTCTTCATTATTATTGTTCGTTAGAGCGTAATTGGCAAAGCCACCCTGGTGTTTTCCCATGCAATCACCAGGTTGATGCCGGCTGCTGATTTTTCAAACAGCATGGCCAGTGATTCCAACGGTTCTTCCAGTTTTTGCACAGGAACGTCCACTCTCACTATATCATACGCCTGCTTGTATTTAAAAGATCCCCAGGTATCAGTGTCTTTATTGATGATAAATGTCCAGCTTTTTTCATTAACAATAGCATAGAGCGTATATCTTCCTTTTGCTATCTTTTTCTGACCAATGACCACTGGTTTGAAAAACTCGATTTCGGTAGCTTCATTGGCACCCAGTCTCCAGAGTTTGCCATATTCAACCAGGTTGCCAAAAATAGGGCGGCCTTCTTTTTTGGGTCGGCTGTAAATAACACGGGCTACGGCCGGTTCTATTGATTTCGCCTGTGTTTTCAATTGGGGGTAATCACAGGGGTAATAACTGACGTCCAGCGGCGATTTATCAATAGCAGGGATAACGGTTTGCGATAGGACGATATTGCCCAGGAAAACCAATGCTGCACAAACAAAAAGGGCTTTTTTCATATATTATTTTTCTGACACTGCAAAAATATAGAAGAGGGTTCAAATGTGGACAGGGTTAACCAATTTACAACAAGTGTGAAGCAGGTAAGCATTAATCAACAGGAGTCCTCAATTATTCCCGCCTGTTTCTTTCAGCAAAGTATATTGCTCCAGGACATAGGGCTTCACTTCTTTCCAAAACTGGCGATAACAATCCTGCAAAAACAGGTAATGCGTGTCGAGCAATCGCATCGCCGTATCACTTTCTGTTAAATATAATGCCCGTCTTACCAGGCCATTCAGGCTGTTACCAATACCCCAGCGCGACTGGTAATTATATAACCAGTCCTGCTTTTGCATGTAGGGGAACATGATCCTGAATGCTGCCGGATGCCAGTCACTGTATTCATGAAGCCTGGAATAGGTTTGTTGAGAAAATGCAGCCAGTGTGGTCCCGGGAAACTCATCAGGATCATTGGCCAGAAAATGATCATATATCACGTCTATAACAGCACCGCTATACAGCCGGTAGGCTGGCCTGAAAGGTTCTTTTGCGGCATTGGTTACCGGATGCGCATCTGTGAATGTATCGATCAGCCGGTGAAGCATGATCCCCTGCTGAATATCGGCAGGATAGTCAAATTGTTTTTTTCCTTTTACAAAATCGCTGATCATATTTCCTGTGAGCACGCCAGGATCGTTGAAAGACAAGTATGCGTGCGCAAGAAAATTCATTGCTTAAAGATAGATTAAGTAATTAAAAGAAGTTTTCACTTACTTAACGTTTTTATTCAGCCAATTATTGATCTCTTCAAGGGCTACCGGTGAAAATGTTTCTTCCAATTGCCCATATTCTGCAACCGTACAGGCTTTGCAGGTCTGAAAAAGATGGTTTAAACCCGGCAATTCCTTTACCGTATAAGTTTTGCTCTTGCTTTTCTTCAATGCAGATTCTATGCCGGCAAGATTGGACCTGGCAATCACCTGTATATCTTTTTCCCCATTCAATGCAAGCACTTTACAGTGAAGTGCTTCGAGGTAAGGAGTGGGATCAAAAGCAAGAAAATACCGGTACCATTTACCTTGCAGCTCTTTTACCAGGGTACTGGCTATCTTTTCATGGGTTTCAGCAGAGCTTAATCCTAATTCATTTAAAACAGTGGTGTCGGTATTTTTTGCCCATTGATCAACCTGGCCTTTTACTTTGAGAATAGCAGCAGTGGAATCGTTTGTAGGTAAAACGGTTTTACAGGCAGCTTTATACAGGGTGAGATAAGCATTTGTTGCACCTGGACTCACTCCTGCCTTGCGTAGAATAGCCGCATTTTGCTCAGCCATAAGGCTGTCTATTTTAATACCCGGGCCTGCAAGCAGGATAATAAAATCAACGTCTTTACTGGAAGCCGCTACCATGGGAGCGATCATACCGCCTTCACTGTGACCGATAAGCCCGGTCTTTTTCCTGTCCACTTCAGGCCTTGATAAAAGATACTGAAGGCTGGTGCGTGCATCATCGGCAAAGTCGGCAGATGTTGCATTGCCAAATTGGCCAGAGCTTTTGCCAACACCACGGTCGTCTACACGCAGCACTACAAACCCATTCCTGGTTAAAGCATCTGCCAGCACAGCGAAGGGTTTATGTCCCATAATTTCTTCATCGCGGTTTTGCGGGCCGCTACCGGTTATCAGCAATACTGCAGGGAAAGGCCCTTTGCCTGGTGGAATGGTGATGGTAGCGCCATAATGCAGTCCGAGACTGGCATTATCATATTCCACTTCTTCACTTTTATATGGGAAAGGAGGTTTGGGTTCCTGTGGGCGTTTTCTTGCAACAGGAGTAGTAGCTGTTTTCTTTAATACGAGGGGGAACTCTGCTCCCTGTTTGAAAGTTCCATCCAGTACGGAGTCGCCTACCAGCTTTGCTGTGTAAGAAGCTTTCAACTGGTACATTTCAATAGTCAGCAGTCCTGCCGCCACCCAGGTGGTATCACATTTTAAACCGAATGCAGATTGATCAGGACTATCAGCTGTTGCAGTGAGCCCATTGTTACCATTATCTTTTATATGAAAAACGATCTTCAATCCTCCGGCAACATTCAATGTACCCTGCCAGCTACCCTGGTAATTGGCCAGCGACTGAGCGGATGCTGCCAAACTGAAGATGAGCGATGCTATGGCGGATATGAGGTATTTTATTTTCATAAGCTATTATTTCTTTTTTGTTTAACAAAAAGACGATAGGAATAAATGGCGGGGATAAGTGAAATGAGCAGTGTGGATGAGATGAATACAATGAATGATACGGTTTTGGGAAGCAGGAGGCAAACAACAGCAAGGAAAATACCTACGCCAAACCATAAGCGCCCTGCCAGTTGGTGTGTTTTTTTCCAGTTCTCTTCATTTTCCAGTGTCCACGGAAGGCGCATGCCAACAAAATAATTCGGTTTGATATTATACATATAGTTACCGAGGATGGCGAATAACAATCCTATGCAAGAGAAAATAAGGCCTGATTCAAACTTTATACTTCCTTTATAAGCACTGTAAAGAATAAGAAACTGGATAAGGGATAAAAAGATGATTATGGTGATGCCGATGCTGAAAGTACGGTCCTTGATATCTTTTGCATAGCGCTTCGGGTCAATACGGTGAAGATTGGCAAACAGGAAATACATGCCGATGCTCATGCCGGTAAGCAATAATGAAGAGATCCATAGCTCACTTTTATTGCCATACCGGTCAGGCTCTCCCTGCAGGTTGAAATGAACGGCTACAGTTTCAGGAAGTTTATTCCAGATGATAGCCAGGTAAATTACCGGGGCGAATATGAATAGCCAGATAAGCTTTTTAAAGAATGCCTTCATATTATTTTCTTTTTAGTTTGAACTGCATGAACCATTTCATGATCTCGTCCACTACAGTAGTATTAAGCGAGTAATAGATATACTGGCCATCTTTTTCAGCGGTTACCAATTGAGCCTGCTTCAGTAAATCAAGGTGATGGGAGATGCTTGGCGCTGAAATATTAAACTGTTCCACTATTTCACCGGCAGTCATATCCCTTTCCTGCAACAATTCCAGTATTTTCCTGCGGGTAGGATCGTTTAAAGCCTTAAAAACAGTGTTCATACAACAACCTATTCATTAAATATTTAGACAAATATCTAAATAATATCGTAAACCTCCAAGTTTTTCCTGTATCAATTGTGGTATTCGGGTTTACAAATGGTAGTAAAAAGGGATGTACGGTTAACGCGTGATAACAGCCTTTAACACTGTTTAACACAGTGTTCCATTAATCACAATTGGCTTGTGAGCAGCTGTAACCTGATCTACTTTTGCTACGTCTTAGTTACATATCACGGTTGAGAAAGCCGGATAAAAACTAAAAAGAAAAAAACCAAACCACAAAAAATAAAAAAATTATGAAACGGATCATTCTTACACTGGCAATCGCAATCAGCAGTTTTGCAGTATTTGCCAACGACGTTAAAGTAAACACAGCAGTATTGAACGCATTCAACAGCGAATTTGCTGATGCAAAAGATGTACAATGGGCAAGCGGCCAGGGCTACTATAAAGCTTCTTTCCAGTACAACGACCAGTATGTAACAGCTTTCTACGGCTTTGATGGCCAGACGCTGGGTGTTGCACGCAATATCAGCTCACTCGATCTGCCGATGAACCTGCAAACTTCTTTAAAGAAGGAATACTCAGGCCGCTGGATCACTGAACTGTTTGAGGTATCTAATGAAGAAGGCACTCATTACTACATTACACTTGAGCAGGCTGATTCAAAAGTTACCCTGAAATCAAGCAATGGCAGCAAATGGAGTGTTTACAAAAAAGCAACAAAAGCATAATATAAGCAGTTAGTTTTGGTGTGTGGTAAAAATAACCCCGTTCTCGCTTCCAGGAGACGGGGTCTTCTTTTGCTTAATGGCGTAGAATATCGTAACTGGCGCAACGGTTTCGCAAAGAGCATAACGTGGCATGCTTTGCGAAACCGTTGCGCCAGTTACGACACTTATAATCAATTTTAAAATGGCTCTGTTAATGAATGTTAGAAATTGTTAGAATCATTAACAAGCATCACCGCCAATCCCAATTTACTTTTTTACTCCTGTAACCCATTCTATTTTTGACACGTCTTAAATAACAAAAGCAATAATTAAAAAAACCATTAACCATTAAACCTTTTTATTTATGAAAAAGATTTTTTTAGCCGCAGCGTTTCTTACCGCAACAGTTATCTCAAGCTTTGCCAACCCCATTGAAAAAGCAGACCCCAAAGCAGAAGCAGTATTCAACAAGCAGTTTGCCGGTGCACAAAGCACTATCTGGTCTAAAACAGAAGAAGGCCTGCTTAAAGTAAACTTTGTATGGGGTGGCCACAGCACTGTAGTTTATTTCAATGATAAAGCTGAGATCGTTGGTTCCATACGCAACATGTTCTATGATCAACTGCCGCTTACAATCATCCGTTCAGTAGAGTCCAAATACCAGTCACCTGTAGTGATTGAAGTAAGGGAGGTTTCCAATGAAGAAGGCACTAAATATGCACTTGTATTGGAAGAAAAAACAAAGCGATACAATGTTCGCCTCAACAGCCTTGGAGAAATACTGAGCAGCGAAAAAGTAAAAAAATAATCCCTGATTGTTTATGTTCCTTGGTCTTTTGTTCATTGCCTTAATCAAAATTTACCTTATCCGGCTGATCATTCAGTACAGGCAAAACAATAAACCTGCCTACCGGCAGTCAGGTCCAACAGCATGAACAATTAACATTAGCATAATATGCCGGTCAGATACCCTGTTTGTTTAAGCAGGGTATTTTTATTTCATCAGTATACTTCTTGTTTTTATTTGCCTGTTGACCAGCCCTGTAAAAATTTGATTCAGACATGCAAGGAGATGAAAATTTTTACAGGGCTGGTTTATCAATACTGTATTTTTGCGGCTCATCCCGCATTGTCTCCGCTGTTGTGCGGATCTGAAGGCGGTCTAAAATCATATAACATGAACAAAGGACCTGTTTCAAAATTTATCCAGCACCATTACCGACACTTTAATGCTGCTGCTTTGATGGATGCCGCCAAAGGTTATGAAACCCATTTGCTGGAAGGTGGTAAAATGCTTGTATCGCTCGCTGGCGCCATGAGCACTGCCGAACTGGGAATATCCCTGGCCGAAATGATCCGCCAGGATAAAGTACATATCATCAGTTGCACCGGCGCTAACCTTGAAGAAGATGTAATGAACCTGGTAGCGCACACCCATTACAAAAGGGTGCCTAACTACCGCGACCTTACCCCGCAGGACGAATGGGACCTGCTGGAAAATCACTACAACCGCGTAACCGATACCTGCATTCCTGAAGAAGAAGCCTTCCGCCGCCTGCAAAAACACCTGGTAAAACAATGGAAAGAAGCAGAAGCAAAAGGAGAACGCTATTTTCCGCATGAATTCTTATATAAAACAGTATTAAGTGGAGAGCTTCAGCAGTATTATGAAATTGATCCCAAAGACAGTTGGATCATTGCTGCAGCAGAAAAGAACCTGCCAATCGTGGTGCCGGGTTGGGAAGACAGCACAACCGGAAACATTTTTGCCAGCTATGTCATCAAAGGTGAATTGAAAGCCAGCACTGTTAAAAGCGGTATTGAATACATGGTATGGCTGACTGATTGGTACCGCAACAATTCAGCCGGTAAGGGAGTTGGCTTCTTCCAGATCGGTGGTGGTATCGCCGGTGATTTCCCGATCTGCGTGGTGCCCATGATGTACCAGGACCTGGAATGGCATGATGTGCCTTTCTGGAGTTATTTCTGCCAGATCAGTGATTCTACTACTTCCTTTGGATCATATTCAGGAGCAGTGCCGAATGAAAAGATCACCTGGGGTAAGTTGGATATCAATACGCCGAAGTACATTGTAGAGAGTGATGCTACGATTGTGGCACCGTTGATATTTGCATGGTTGCTGGGTTGGTAAAAGCATATGAACATTTCAGCAGAACATAAAAAAAGCCATTCGAATTACGAATGGCTTTTTTGTATCGTATAAACTGAAACGTATCAGTTATTAGAACTTTTAGGGTTTCTCCAGTTTCAGATCACGTTTCAGCATATCATTCCTGTTGGCCATTTCCCAGGCTGTATAGAACACCAGTTGTCCTCTTTTGGCCATCAGCTTATAGTTGATCTTATCTGGTGTATCGGTTGGCCTGTGATAATCGGCATGCACACCATTAAAGTAGAAAATGATAGGAACTCCTTTTTCTGCAAAATTGTAGTGGTCGCTGCGATAGTAAAAGCGGTTCTTATCGTTCAGGTCGTTATACTTCCTGTCCAGTTTCATTTTTACTGTTTTATTTACCTGGTCAGTGATGGTAGCCAGGTCTGTGCTCAGTTTATCGTCGCCGATCACATACACATAGTTGGCAGAGTCTTTATCTTTCAGGTATTCTTCGCCAATGCGGCCGATCATATCAATGTTGAGGTCTACCGTAGTTTTATCCAGCGGGAAAACCGGGTGGTTGGAATAATAATTAGAACCCCATAATCCTTTTTCTTCACCGCTTACAGTCATGAACACGATGGTTCTGCGTGGGCCTTTGCCTGCTGCTTTAGCTTTGGCAAATGCTTCTGCCAGTTCGAGAATACCGGTAGTGCCGCTGCCGTCGTCATCAGCACCATAATAAATAGTGCCATCAGGTCTTTTACCTACGTGGTCGTAATGTGAGGTAAGGAATACATATTCATCTTTCTTATCTGTTCCTTCGATCATACCCAGTACGTTTGACGCGCTGGCTGTAAGAGTCGTTTTAATATAGCTCAGATCGATGTTTGCTTTATAGGTTTGTGAAGCCAGCGGGGAAGCCTTCATTTTTCCGAGAATGCCATCAACGCCCGTAATACTGGCGGCAACACCTTCAGAGATACTGAATGTTTCAGGATAAATACCTGCTACATATTGATTCAGCATGTAGCTGCCGGAAGCATTGAACGACTGGCGGGGGTAATTGCCGTAAACGATCAGCACAGCAGCAGCGCCTTTTTCCTGTGCGCGGGCTACGCGTGAGAGAACGTTGGCAGGTGAATTGAAACCTGTGGCAGTAGGTTTGTAATCAGCCGGCATTCCATCGAGGAGCATTACCAGTTTTCCTCTTACGTTCAGGTCTTTGTAAGCATCCAGGCTTCCATCAACGATACCATAGCCAACAAAAACCACTTCAGAAAAACGGAGTTCGGTGGTATGGCTCATCGAGGGGATAGGCTGATAGTCTTTCGTGATATTAAACGCAGTTCCATTCACTTTTAAAGAAGAAGAGGTCATGGAATCTTTATAAAGCGGATAGTTTTGGCGGTAGCTACCGTTGTTGCCTGGCAGCAGGCCCAGGGATTTGAAATGATTTTCGATATAGTCAGCAGCCTTTTCCAGGCCGGGTGAAGGAGTATCGCGTCCTTCCATTTCTTTGCTGGCAATGGTGTAAAGATGGCGCTGCATGTCTTCAGCGGTGATGGTGGCGGCAAAATAAGCCGGACTGTTTTTCTTTTGTGCCGAGGCAAAAAGGCACAGCCCCAGGGACACCGGGAGCAGAAGTTTTCTCATAATTGTAATTGTATGTTTTTTAATAGAAATAGAATAGTGTTCAAACTTAAGCGAAAAACCGGGAGTTAGGAGAAGGTTTTGATAAATGGTTGGATAGAGGTTTGTTGCTCGTTGTTCGGGCAACTGGCAACGGTCCACAAGCAGTACCGCTTATGAACAGGCAATTTTTGCTACCCTGTTGGCATGCCGGCCGCCTTCAAATACCGTGGTAATGAAAGTGCTGACCATTTTTTCTGCATCGCCTTCGCGTACAAAGCGGGCGGGGATGCAAAGTACATTGGCGTCATTGTGCTGGCGTACCAGTTTCGCGATCTCATCGCCCCAGCAGATGCCGGCGCGGATATGCTGATGTTTATTGGCGGTAATGGCCACGCCATTCGCACTGCCGCAAAGCAGGATGCCGAATGCATAATCACCGCTTTCCACCGCTTCTGCCACCGGGTGGGCAAAATCAGGATAGTCAACAGAATCTTTGGAATAGGTGCCGAAATCTTTGTAAGTAAGCCCTTTCCCTTCCAGGAAAGAGATCAGTTGCTCTTTGTAATCAAAGCCGGCATGATCGCTGCCGATAGCGATTGGTTTGCTGAGATCGAATGAGGAATTCATATAAAACAATTCAGGGTCGTTAACCGGAACAGGGAGTAGCCCCTGCCCAATGGTGTAAAATTAAGAAACTTCATTAACTCCTTCTCCTGAACTGTTATCAGCTCCATTCTTCTTTATCCTTTAGCTCCTGTTTTTTATTGACGCGGGAAGCCACAACGATGCTGGCTTCAAACAGCAGGTAGAGAGGAATAGTTACGATCGTAAGACTGAAAGGATCTGTGGAAGGAGTGATGATAGCGGCTGCAATGATGATGATCACAAAAGCATGGCGACGGTATTTCCGCAGGAACGCACCTGTTACCATTCCAATTTTGGCGAGTACCATTACCAAAAGAGGCATTTGAAATAATACACCAATGCCGACGGTGGTATAAATAAGATTTTCCAGGTAGTCGGAAAACGTGGGCATGATCTTGATCTGCGCGCTGAGCTTGTAATTGAAATAAAAGTTCACCATGAAAGGCGTCAGAATGAAGTAGCCAAATGCTACGCCCAGGAAGAACAGCATGGAAACCCAGAAGATAACACCTCTTGTATTTTTTTTCTCTTTAGCAGAAAGGGCGGGCTTCACGAAACGCCAGAACTCCCAGAATACATAAGGAAAGGCTATAATGAAACCACCGATAAAAGCCACTGTAAAGGATGCTATGAACTGGCCGGTCATAGTGGTTTCCAGGAACTCAGCTTTTACCTGCGTAAAGCAAATAGCATCTCCCAGGCCCAGGCTTCTTCCCAGCTTGCACAGCCATTGGGAAGAAATAAAATCAGGCTTTGTAGGGCCAAACAACACTGTATCAACGATAAAATCAGAATAGATAAATACGACGATGGCACAGATCAGAATAGCGATCACCGAACGGATAAGGTGCCAGCGAAGCTCCTCCAGATGATCAATAAACGACATTTCGGAGGTCGCATCCTTTTTCCTTCGGTTAAAAAAATCCAGTAGAGCCATCGGGGTTTTAATAAAGTGGGGGCAAAGATAAGGGGCGACGGGGGATTATGGCATGCAGGCCACCCTATTTCAATCTCTTTAACTTAACCGTTTCGATCCTTGTATCACTCACACTGATCACGTCAAATTCATAATCGTCGATAATGATACGGTCCTTTTGCTGGGGGATCGTTTCATAATAATTAATAATGTAACCGGAGAGGGTCTCAGAATCGTTTTCGGGGAATTCAAACCCGTATTTTTCTTCGAGATAATCCAGCTCCAGCCGGCCTGAAAAGATATATTCATTTTCCGCCAGTTGCTTTTCCACGAATTTCTCGGTATCGTATTCATCCTGTATCTCCCCAAAGAGCTCTTCCAGCACGTCTTCCATTGTGATGATGCCTGCAGTGCCGCCAAACTCGTCCACTACCCAGGCAATGCTTTTCCTTTCCTTGCTGAATTTGCCTATCAGGTCGGCAGCACTCATGCTGGCAGGCACGGCCGGGATCGGTAATAAAATAGACCGTATATCGGCGGGTTGTTTGAACAGGTCCAACTGATGCACATACCCGATGATATGATCGATATTATTGTCAAACACGACAAGCTTGCTCAGCTTTGTTTCCACAAACTTTTGCTGCACTTCCTGTACCGAAGCAGTGCTGTCTATGCCCACGATCTCCTTTCTTGGCACCAGGCATTGCCGGATCCTGACCTTTGGGAATTCCTGTGCATTCTCGAGCAGTTGGGTATTATGGTCCTGCCGCTCTTCATTCTGCGATTGATGAAAAAGATTTTTCAGTTCTGCGTGGCTTAACGGCTCCTTATGCTTATCAATACGCACATTGAACACATATTTCAGCAGCCATTCAGACAGGCTGATAAAAGCTTCTGCAATAGGTGAAAATACCTGGTAAAAGAAATCGGTGACCAGGGCCAGGCGGCTTAACAGGCTATTGCTGCGCGCCCGGAAAATGGCGCGGGGTAAGAATTCTGCAAAGATCAGCACCATCAGGGTGGCAACGGCTATTTCCACGATAATGCGCACCAGATCGTTCACGTGCATATAATCCCAGATCGGTTTCAGTACAGCACTGAACACCAATCCAAAAAATACCAGGAAAAGAGTGAAGCCGATCAGCGTGGTGCCGATAAAGCTGGCAGGGGCGTCAATGAATTTCGCCAACAGGTGGCCGGAAGTGCCGCCCTGTTTTTTCCGCAATTCAATGTTAAGGCGGTTGGCACTATAATAAGCCATCTCTATCCCTGCAAAGAAACCCATGAGAATGAGGGTGATAATGAACCAGATTATTTTGTTCCATTCTGCCATTTCATAAAGATAATAAAGCAAAAGGAAATGGTATATCCGATGGCTGATGTTCGAATCCTACAATCCCAAAAACTCCCTTACAATCTCATCCGCTTCTGCACAGGCTTTTTCCAGGTTGTCGTTGATAATATTTTTGTTGAAATGATCTTTGAAGGAGATCTCGTAAGAAGCTTTATTGACACGGGCCTGCAGCGATTCGGCCGTTTCAGTGCCACGGGATTCCAGGCGGCGTTTCAATTCTGCCACGGATGGCGGCTCGATAAAAATAGTAAGTGATGTATCAGGATATTGCTGTTGCACATGGATAGCACCTTTTACGTCTATATCAAGCAGAGGACATTGGTGATTGTCCCAGATGCGCTGCAATTCAGCCTTCAATGTGCCATAATACTTCCCTTCATACACCATTTCCCATTCTACAAATTCGCCTTGCTGGATTTTTTGTTTGAAGTCTTCCGCCGTAAGAAAATAATAATCCACTCCATCTGTTTCATAATCCCGTTTGCTGCGGGTGGCTGCTGAGATGGAAAAAGCCAGCTGAGGATATTTATTCAGCAAATACCGGGTGATGGATGTTTTGCCGGCGCCTGAAGGGGCAGTAATAATGATGATCTTGTTTTGGAAAGAAGACATCTGCAAAGAAAGTAAAACTCAATGTCCACTCCAAAAAAAGCCTCGGGCCTATTTAGGGGCCTGCATATAGTTGATGATGATCACGAGGTCTTCCTTGCCTGTTTGTTTTAATCCATGAGAGCTGCCTGGTCTGGTGAGTATGGCATCACCGGCCTGCACTTCAAATGTTTTTCCATTCATTTCCATCTGGCCATGTCCGCTCAGCACATAATAGATCTCATCTTCTTTCTGAAGATGATAACCGATAGCTGAGCCGGGATGCAATACCCTTTTGCGGAAAGCGAGTTTGAAACCCGGAGCCGTTGAAAAGAAATTGTAAGCTGTTGTGTTGCCGCCTCCATCATGAGGGCCGGGTTGGGAAGCGGCAATTTCTTTTTCATGCTCAAGAATATAACCGGCCTGTTGGTTGTTTCGTCCCATTACCTGCGAGGCCAATAGTCCTGTCGCAAAAAAAATGATGGCAATAGCAATGTATCTGATCATATAAAAGCCGTTTAAGCATCGATGCGTTTGATGTCTGCTCCCAGTTTTCGCAACCGCTCGTCGATGTACTGGTAGCCGCGATCAATTTGTTCGATGTTCTGGATAATGCTTTTTCCTTCTGCGCTGAGGGCGGCGATAAGCAGGGATACGCCTGCACGGATATCGGGGCTGCTCATGGTGATGCCGCGTAATTGCTGTTCACGCTCCAGGCCGATCACCACTGCACGGTGAGGATCGCAGAGAATGATCTGTGCGCCCATGTCGATTAGTTTGTCGACAAAGAACAGGCGGCTTTCAAACATTTTCTGGTGAATAAGCACACTGCCTTTGGCCTGTATGGCTGTTACGAGAACGATGCTCAGCAGGTCGGGTGTAAAGCCTGGCCAGGGATGATCGTATATAGTAAGCACGCCGCCATCGAGGTAGCGTTGCACTTCATATATTTCCTGTGAAGGGATATGAATATCGTCGCCAATGAAATTGAGCTGGATGCCCAGCTGGCGGAATTTTTCGGGGATAATGCCCAGGCTTTCGATGCCTGCATCTTTAATGGTGATATCGCTTTGCGTCATGGCGGCAAGCCCGATAAAGGAACCTACTTCGATCATATCCGGCAGCATGCGGTGTTCAGTGCCACCGAGATAGGAAACCCCTTCGATGGTGAGCAGGTTGCTGCCAATGCCGCTGATCTTTGCGCCCATCCGGTTGAGCATTTTGCAAAGCTGCTGCAGGTAAGGCTCGCAGGCAGCGTTATAAATGGTGGTGGTGCCATTGGCCATAACGGCGGCCATGATGATGTTGGCCGTGCCTGTAACGGAAGGCTCGTCCAGCAGCATGTTCATTCCGCTGAGATTGGGGGCTGAGAGATGGAAAAAGCCATCTTCTGCATGATACCGGAAATCGGCGCCGAGTTTTTCAAAGCCGATAATATGGGTGTCCAGTCTCCGGCGGCCGATCTTATCACCACCTGGCTTGGGAATAAAGGCTTTTCTGAAGCGGGAGAGCATTGGGCCAGCCAGCATAACGGAGCCCCTTAAACGGCCGCTTTTCTTCTTATAGGCGTCACTGTGGAGGTAATCTATATTTACATCATCTGCCTGGAAGATGCAGGTGTCGCGGGTCGGCCTTTCCAGCTTTACGTTCATTTCCTGCAACAGCTCTATCAGCAGGTTCACATCAAGGATGTCAGGAATATTGGTGACCGTTACTTTTTCGGGTGTAAGCAATACGGCGCTGATGATCTGCAGGGCTTCATTTTTGGCACCCTGGGGAATGATCTCGCCCTGCAATTTTTTTCCACCTCTTACTTCAAAAGAATGCATGGGTTATTAATAATAAGAGATCAAAAATAAATGATCAGCCCGCAAAAAACCGCAGGGAGGGTATATCAACTTAAAATAAAGGGGATCAGTATCTCTTTTTCTTGAAATTTCCACCGCCACCGCCCCGGTTATCGCGGTTGTCATTTCTTCTTTGTCCACCACCGTTGTTGCTGCCGCCGTTACGGTGCTGGAATTTGCCTCTTTGCTTGCCGTAACTGCCTCTTTCCCTTTCACGGTTTTCCTGTGGTCTGAAGGCTTTTACGTAAGGCGTGTTGGTGAAAGTGAGCTGTCCGCTGGTGATGCCGGTAAGTTCGCTCTGGATGGCATCATCGTGCACCATTTCTTTATGCCAGTTGCTATAAGCCAGTTTCATGTAGTAAGCGATCGCATTGGCAAATCCTGCGCGTTTGTCGGAATCTTCTTCGCTCAATGCTTTCTTGATCACCAGCTCCAGGTTTTTACCCAGGTGGGAATGGCGTGGATACCTTTTGGGATAAGGCAGGGGTTGGGGTTTTTCGGCAAGGGACTCACGGGTAGGGATGGGATAGGGGGATTTCACATCCAATTTAAAATCAGAGATTAAGAACAGGTGATCCCAGAGTTTATGCCGAAAATCTTCCACGTTTTTCAGGTGGGGGTTTAAAAACCCCATCAGTTCGATCACTGCATAGGCATTGCGCTGGCGGCGTTCGGGATCTTCGATGCTGAGCAGGTGTTCAATCATTTTCTGCACATGGCGGCCGTATTCTCTCATGACCAGGCCATTTCTCGTTGTATTATATTCCATAAAGTAGATAAGAGGGAAACAAAAATAAAAGTGGAAATTAGTGTAAAGGTACGGGTCAATAATAAAAAAATCCTGTCTAAAATGCAAATTTTGGCGAAACCTGTGGGATTGCGCACGAAGGAGTTAGAAATAAGTGTAGGAACCGCCTGCTCCTGCAGGGAACTAAAAATTGTATGGTTAGCCTGATCCCCCACCAAGACAACGAAGGCCACAAAGAAAATTTTATAGTCATACCAGTGGTATGGCAACTACTGAATTATAAATAATTGACAAGTAAAAGAAATTTTCTTTGTGGCCTTCGTTGTCTTGGTGGGAAATTGATCAGGGGAGATCCTTCATTACAGGACATAAAGAAAGGGGCCCCGAACCAAGGCCCCTTTTACAAGCCACCATCCTCTTCCACCTAAGAGGTCATTTAATTAAAAGTTGATGTACGCCGGAAACCAGGGTCTTCTTATTCGTTAATCTCATCCAATACACACCGCTTTTAAGCGTCGTTACCTGCACATAAGAAGAACCACTTACCACAAGATCTTTACTCACAATTGACTGTCCCTGCGTATTATAAATCTGCAACGCAAATTGTTCCTCCGAAATATTATCAAATTTGATACCAACTATGCCATTTGATGGATTTGGAAAGACAGAAAATTTTATTTTATCGGAACTTTCCAATTCCAGCCTACGGGTTACGCTGTATCTCACATATCCGTTGGCATACACTTGTTTTACCCGGAAATAATATGCGCCGCTCTCACCATGTAAAGCTGAGAAATTCATTTTATAATTTCCAATATTGTTGTCATTTTTTTGTAAAATACCAATGCTGGTGTAGTTGTAAGCATTTCTACTTACCTCGGCTTCATAATAATAACTTTCACCCGGATCATCAGTGCCATTCCATTTCAGCTCTGCTGCATCAGATGTGATCTTTTTTACATCAAATGAATAGATATTCAGCGGAAGCACGGTTGCAGGACAATAGCAGAACTCTATTCTATAATGAATGGAACCTGCTGCGTCTATTCCACCAAACCAGTTGCCTGTGTTGGAGATCTGTGAGCTCCCACTGGCTGTATAATTATAAGCCAGGGAATCACCCGGAGGTCCATAAAACTGTGAGAGATCTGATAAGTCGGTTATAGTAACACTTTTCGTTGTATTAAAAATATCTTCAGGTCCAACACCGATATAATCAGGCCCTGAATTCATTACTCCATCTTTTGGAGCCAGGTTATACGGCCCGAATGTTTTGGTTTCATCATTAGATAATGGAGAGTTCAGCCCGGGTCCACTGATAATGTCTTCCCTTGTAAACTTAACTCCTGCAGTATTGGGGGCGTTATCCCTGTTTTCAAAATACATGAAGTTTAATACAGATGAAATGGTCATGGTTAATTTAGCGCATGTAACCATACCTGTCTGTGGATCAAACTTGGGGAATTTAATAACTGAGCTGTGGTTACCGTCAGTAAAAGAAATGGTGGTGTCAAAAGCTACTCCACTTGGCACATACCCGCCTGGGCATTGACCAAAGCCGTTTCTATACATAACACATAACATAAACAACAGTAAAGGGAATTGAATACGGTAGGTGTAAAAATGCTTCATAGGTTACCGGATTAGGTTTTCATAGTACTTTTCCTCTAGTCCTCAATGAATAAAGGTACCCTTCTCCGTTTCCGCCTGCAATTGTAATACTGCTCTTTTTTCTTCACAGTAATAAACGAATATCCACAGAAAAAATGCCTGCTGAAAATTCAAGCGCCAAAATGTAATCACGCTCGTAAAAACCCCTTTAGATAACCGTGTATTTTCCACCGGACCGGATGCATTTTCTGAACTCGTTGAACAGCGCAGTTTTACGGATCAGGATTGATTTTCGGATAACAACCCCGCACGCTTTAACTTTGCCCTCCACCATGAAAATAGCCGTTAATACAAGATTTTTATTATACGAAAACCTGGAAGGGTACGGCCATTTTTTACGGGAAATGGTGAGCCGGCTCGCAAAGGGCCATCCTGAGCATCAGTTCATTTTTATTTTTGACCGGCCCTTTCACCAGGAATTCATCAGTTCAGCCAATATTACAGCAGTAGTGGCCGGGCCGCCAGCACGTCATCCTTTGCTATGGAAATGGTGGTATGATGTAAGAGTTCCAGCCCTACTTAAAAAATACAAAGCAGATGTATTCCTTTCCTGCGACGGGTTTTGTTCACTTGCTACCAACCTGCCGCAATGCCTGGTAGTGCATGACCTTGCTTTTCTGCATCATCCCACATTTATAAAAAAATCACACCTGCTTTTTTATAAGCGCTATACGCCAAAGTTCTTGAGGAAAGCTGCATCACTTGTTACTGTATCACAGTTTTCCAAAAAAGATCTCATCGATGCATACAAGATTGATGCGGACAAAATTGATGTGGTCTATAATGCTGCAAGAGAAATATTCAAACCGCTTCACTGGCAAACACAGCAAACGACCCGTGATGAATTTACGCAAGGAAAGAACTACTTTATTTATGCAGGCTCCATTCACCCCCGTAAAAATCTGACCGCACTGCTGAAAGCATTTTCCATTTTCAAAAAAAGACAGAAAAGTGATTGGAAACTGGTGATAGCCGGAAGAGCCGCCTGGCATAGCAAGGCTTTTATGGAAAGCCTTGCAAGCTATAAATACCGCGACGACCTGGTAGTGACCGGCTATGTGGATGAGGCAACACTTTCAAAACTGGTAGGATCTGCTTATGCCCTGGTATACCCCTCGTTGTTTGAAGGCTTTGGTATGCCGGTGCTGGAAGCTATGCAGGCAGGCGTCCCTGCCATCACTTCCGTTAATTCCCCCATGCAGGAAATTGCCGGCAATGCCGCTTTATATGCCGACCCGGCGAGCTATCACGATATTGCTGAAAAGATGATGTTATTGTATAAAGACGAAACCCTGCATGCACAGCTGGTGGAGAAGGGGCTGAATACGGCACAGGCTTATAACTGGGACAAATCTGCACAACTGTTATGGCAGAGCATCGAAAAGGCTGCCGGGTGAACTGATTTAATTAACTTTGCTCCCTTCAATTCAAGACAATTATGCCTTTATCAAGTATTATTATTGATGTAAGTACCGATGAGAACAGAGTACCCGATGGTATCAGCTGGAAAGCCACTGATTCCAATATGGAAAATGCACAAAAAGCCAAAGCCATGATGCTGTCTTTCTGGGATGGCGCGGAGAAAACTGCTCTGCGGATCGATCTCTGGACAAAAGATATGATGGTGGATGAAATGGCCGATTTTTTTTATCAGACCATGATGACGATGGCAGATACCTATGGACGAGCTACCAATCATAAAGAAATGGTAGGAGAAATGAAACAATTTGCACAGGACTTCTACCAGAAATTCAGGGAAAAACAACTGAAAGAAAACAAAGCATAAGGAAACCTTAAACCCGAAATCACAAACAATAAACGTCCTGATATATGAGTTTAGAGCAAAAGATCATGACAGAACTGAAGGCTGCAATGCTGGCAAAAAATGAAAGCGCCCTGCGTAGCCTTCGTGCGATAAAAGCAGCCATATTACTGGCAAAAACTTCAGAAGGTGCAGGAGGTGAATTAAAAGAAGAAGATGAAACAAAGCTGTTGCAGAAACTGGTGAAGCAACGCCGCGATTCACTGGAAATATTCCAGCAACAGAACCGTGCAGACCTGGCGCAGAAAGAACAGGAAGAGTTGGACGTGATTGAAAAATTTCTGCCAAAGCAAATGACACCTGAAGAGCTGAAAGAGGCTGTCGCCGGTATTATTGCTGCTACAGGAGCCAGCTCGCCGGCAGATATGGGTAAAGTGATGGGAGCCGCTACAAAGCAACTGGCCGGTAAAGCAGATGGTAAAGCTATTTCCACCCTGGTGAAGGAGTTGCTGGCAAAATAGTCTGATTAAAGACTCTCCATATTATGTTACTTGATGTCATTTTCGCCATCCTGCTTGTCTTCGCCGTTATCAAAGGATTTCAGCGTGGTTTGATCGTAGGGGTGTTTTCATTCGTTGCAGTTATTGTCGGCCTGGCAGCTGCTATCAAGCTCTCAGCTGTGGTGGCCGGTTATCTTGGCGAAACAGTGAATGTTTCAAAGCAATGGTTGCCTTTTCTGTCTTTCCTGCTGGTATTTATTGTAGTGGTATTATTGATACGCCTTGGAGCCAACCTGCTGCAGGCATCAGTTGAAGCAGTGATGCTGGGTTGGGCCAACCGGCTTGGAGGTATTTTATTTTATGTAGCCATCTATACGATCGTATACAGCATTATCCTGTTCTATGCAATTCAATTAAAATTGTTGCAACCGGAAACAGCGGAAAATTCAACAGTGTACTCCGTGATCGCCACTTGGGGGCCGGGTATCATGGATGCGATCGGGGCAGTGATCCCCTTCTTCAAGAATATGTTCATTGAACTGGAAAACTTCTTTGAATCAGGCGCACAGCATATACAGCAGCAGACCCCTGCATGATGCTAAAACCTGCAGCAGGTATTGGCGGACACGGTAATAATGTCTACTTTTGAATAGTCTACTATATTAGTGGACAATAAAACCTCTGCAGATGAAACTCAATTATCTCGGTTTTGCCATTCCTCTTTTCCTGTTTTTTATTGCGCTTGAATACCTGTATTCAAAACGGAAAGGAAAGAATTTTTTTCAGTATGCAGAATCTGTCGCCAATCTCAATGTGGGCATTGCCGAGCGCCTGCTCGATCTTTTTACTACCAGTCTTTTCTTTGGCATATTTGTATACATCCATAAACACTTTGCCCTGTTTGATATAAAAGCAGGATGGCTTACCTGGGTATTGCTTTTTCTTGCCACTGATCTTGTATGGTACTGGTATCACCGGCTGGCGCATGAGATCAATGCGTTTTGGGCAGTGCATGTGGTGCATCACCAGAGTGAAGACTTTAATTATACGGTATCTGCAAGGATCACCGTATTCCAGGCCGTGGTGCGTTGCGCATTCTGGGCCGTTTTGCCTTTGATCGGGTTTCCGCCATTGATGATCTCCCTGTTCCTGTTGGTGCATGGCCTGTATCCTTTTTTCATTCACACACAGGCATTGGGCAAATGGGGGTGGTTGGAGAAAATACTGGTCACACCTACGCATCATGGCATACATCATGCATCGAACCCTGAATACCTGGATAAGAATTATGGTGATGTGCTGATCATCTGGGACAAACTGTTCGGCACTTTCGCCAAAGAGCGTAAAGATGTGGAGATCGTGTACGGACTTACCAAGCCTTTGAACAGCCATAGCTTTTTATGGCAGCATTTTCATTTCGTGCTGGAAGTGTTCATGAATTTCAGATATGCAAAAGGCTTTAGGGCCAAATGGAAGGTATTGTTTGGCAAACCGGATGACCTTGATCCGCGCTACCGTTCAATACTGGAAAGAAAATTATTGAATGTTCATTCGCAACACCGTCCGGCAACCCTGGCCATACGGCAGTATGTAACAGCGCAAACTATTTTTTCGTTGGGATTATTATTCGTGGTGTTGCTGTTTGAACATTACCTGGGTGCAATGCAGTTATTTTTATTGTCAGCATTTATTATTGTCAGTCTTATCAACAGTGGGGCGATCCTTGACCAGCGGAGATGGATTTTTTACCTGGAATACAGCCGTCTTTTGCTGGTAATGGTAGCGATCGGGGTTTTCTATCCCAATAGCTGGACTTTTGTCGGCATTGCAACGGCATTGTTGCTGATGACCTGGTACTTTCGTCCTATCCGGCGCTACTATTTCAGGATTTTATATGCATAATAAGGGCAATCTCCGGAGGTTAATGATGGATTCTGTTTCTGGGTGTGCGTCAGTCTGTTATCTTTGCATCAAGAAGTAAAGTCTTGGGTGCTTGGGCTGGTTATATGCTGCAAAACGATTATTTTAGCAAAAATTAACGGAACAGCGGAAATGAGTTACGAGATAAAACAGGATAATAAGTTCAGGTTTATTGAAGAAGGCGAGGGCGAGCCGCTGGTATTGCTGCATGGATTGTTTGGTGCCATGAGTAATTTTGAAAAGCTGATTGATTATTTCAAGCAGTATAACAAAGTGGTGGTACCCATCCTTCCTTTGCTGGATATGGATATCCTCCATACGTCTGTAGGCGGGCTTGCTAAATTCGTTCATAAATTTATCGAATCAAGAGGATATAAAAATGTTCATCTGCTTGGCAATTCACTGGGCGGGCATGTAGGCCTGGTATATGTATTGAAGAGCCAGCCTGATTGCATTAAATCCATTATTCTTACCGGGAGTTCAGGTCTTTTTGAGAATGGGATGGGCGATTCCTATCCCAAAAGAGGGGACTATGAATATATCCGGAAAAAGACTGAGCTGACATTTTACGATCCAAAAATGGCAACCACGGAATTGGTGGACGAGGTTTTTGCCATCACCAATAACCGCTTGAAAGTCATCAAGATCATTGCCCTTGCCAAAAGTGCTATCCGGAATAACCTCGGCGAGGAACTCAATCAAATTAAACTTCCTACGTTATTGATCTGGGGAAATAATGATACGATCACCCCGCCATTTGTGGCAAGGGAGTTTAATAAGCTGATCCCCAACAGTGAACTCTATTTTATCGACAAGTGTGGTCATGCACCCATGATGGAGGTCCCCGACGAATTCAATGTGATCCTTCACAAATTTTTGAAAAAACTCAATGAGCCTGCAACAGTTAGCTGATCATTGAGGTCTTTGTAAAAAAATAAGGAGCCGCTATCCATGTTGACCGGAGAATTACGATCTCAAAATCTGCCCTATTTGCATCTGCAAGACAAGGTGTACCAGGCCCTTCAATTGATGAACGACAACCAGGTAACACATTTGCCGATCGTGGATGGGGAAAAATATGCAGGCATTATCAGTGAAGATGACCTGCTCCAGGTTGACAATGACCATACCACACTGGACCTTCTGCAGCAATCCTTTGGCAACTCTTCTGTAAAAAGCAGCGAACATTTTTTAAAAGCCATTCAGCTTGCCGCCGAAAACGGCCTGAGCGTAGTGCCTATTATTAATGAGGAGAATGACCTGGTGGGCGCGGTTTCTTATAATGACCTGCTAAAGAATGCATCAGAGTTCATGAGCCTGAAAGAGCCCGGCGGACTGATCGTACTGGAAATGGAAAGCAACCAGTATTCTTTCAATGAGATCAGCAAGCTGGTGGAAACAAATGATGCTCAGATTACCCAACTAAACACTTCGAATGATGCGGAAACGGGTATGATGCAGGTGACCATCCGGATCAATAAACCTGAAGTGTCGGATATTGTGGCCACTTTTCAGCGATATGAGTACAATGTAAAATATTATTTTGGAGAGGAATTATATGCTAATGAGCTGCGGAATAACTATGATAATCTGATGAACTACCTCAAGATCTGATGTTTTTTGGCCTTTGTTTAGCACTTGTACAAAAATCCGGTTAATTTAGATCATTCCCGTAGTTCTGGCAGATGCAGTGTACTGTAAAATATTGCTTATGGCTTGTATTAGTGCTCGTCGGCTTTCAGCCCCTGCTTGCGCAGGAAGGTGGAGGGCCGGAAGGAAAGCCTAAGAAAGAAAAAGAGAAACAGGAAAAGAACCTCACTGCTGAAGAATATGTAGTGCCTGCCGGCGAATCTCCTTTTATCGTCCGCAATATTGTTATCGTAGGCAACCGGAAAACACATCCCAGTATCATCCTTCGCGAACTCTCTTTTAAATCCGGTGATGCTTTTCTTTTACAAGACCTCGTAAAAAAATTTGAACTGGCCCGCCAGCAACTCATGAACCTGGCTTTGTTTCATGAAGTAATTGTTGCACTCAAAAGTTTTGATGGCTACAACGTGGATGTGCTGGTGCAGGTGAGAGAACGATGGTATTTATTTCCTGTGCCCTATTTCCGTCCGGTCGACCGCAATCTTAACCAATGGATCGTAGAGCAAAAAGCCAGTCTCAACCGCGTGGATTATGGGTTGAAGCTGCTATATAATAACGCTACAGGCCGTAATGACAAACTTCGCTTCACGGTAGTAAGCGGTTATTCCCGCCAGTTATTACTGAACTACGACAGGCCCTACATTGATAAAGGAATGAAATGGGGCTTAAGTTTTGGCGTTTCACTGGGCAGGAACCGCGAAATGAATTATAATACCGTTGATGATAAACAGGTGTTCTTAAAAGATGAAAGCTATCTCCGGAATTTTGCCCGTGGCTATGTTGAAGTGTCTTACCGGAAAGCCATCCGCACGCGACACCGCCTTGGCCTTTCTTATGGTATGGAAGAAGTGGCCGATACCATCGTAAAACTGAATCCCAATTATTTTCCCGGCGGAAGAAACCGCATCGTTTTCCCTGAGTTATATTATTACTTCAACTATTTCAATCTTGATTATATACCCTACCCCACCAAAGGATATGCAGGTGAAGTGGCTTTCAGCAAAAAAGGGATCTTCAGCTCCTTCAATTCCTGGCAACTGGGTTTGAAAGGGTCGGCCAACTGGCCCCTCGGCAAAAAATCATTCTTCAGCATGAATGCTTTTGGTACTGTCAAGCTTCCCTTCAAACAACCCTACTATAACCGCCGCCTGCTGGGCTATTCCGATATCTTCATGCAGGGCTATGAATATTATGTAGTAGATGGAGTAGCCGGAGGCTATTTAAAAGCATCACTAACGAAACGCCTGCTAAACTTTAATTTCAATTTCAAAGGCACAAAAAAAGTAGCACCGCTCCGTATCCCTGTCAATATTTATGGCAGGATCTATGGCAACACCGGTTATATTTATGATCCCAACCCCGGCGAAAACTTCCTGGGCAACAGGATGCTATTCTCTTCCGGCATCGGCATCGATATTGTAACGATCTATGATTTTGTGTTTAAATTGGATTGGTCATTCAACCAGTTAGGGCAAAATGCCTTATACTTCCATCGCCGCAGCATCTTCTGACACGAATGTTGCGAATGGTACGTTTAAGAATGAAAATATCTGGTTAAAGCCGCTAATGAAGCGAATAGCGTCCTAAGAATAAAGCAATGCATAAGATATGAGAAGTGTATCTTAATTATGATTAAATTGACCTGTGGTTAGGGTTCAAGTAAATTCGCGTTAATTCGTGCCTATTTTATAAAACTCCCTTCAATCAGGTTCATTCGCGTAATTAGTATATATAATGAGAGCAGCAATCTACAGCCGGGTACTGGATGAAGACCAAAAAGAAAATGTTCAGCTTTTTTTTGATGAGCTGACGAGGCAAAAGATAGACCCGGTTATTTTTCAGCATTATTTTGATCAGATAAAGGATGTTATCAATCTTCCGCCGAATACAACTACCTTTTCTTTGTCGGAGCATCTTACAAGGAATATAGAGTTTATCATTAGTCTTGGTGGAGATGGAACTTTACTTGATACGGTGACCCTGGTAAGGGATAAGCCTATTTCTATTATGGGGATCAACTTTGGCCGGTTGGGTTTCCTGGCGGGGATTGGGCAGGATGAGATAAAAACAGCTGTGCAGGCAATAGCCAAGCGTGGTTTTATTATTGATAAAAGGACACTGATCCATCTGGATGCGGATCTTCCCCTGTTTGGCAGTGTGCCTTATGGGCTGAATGAATTTGCCATTCATAAACGGGATACGGCTGCCATGATCAAGATACACACCTATCTTAATGGTGAATTTCTTAATACTTATTGGGCAGATGGTCTTATCGTAGCCACACCAACCGGTTCAACCGGTTATTCCCTCAGTTGCGGAGGGCCTGTGGTCTTCCCGGATTCAGGCAGTTTTGTGATTACCCCGGTAGCGCCTCATAACCTGAATGTCCGCCCTATTATTGTACCGGACAATAATGTGATTTCCTTTGAAGTAGAAAGCCGCTCAGAAAATATAATATGTGCCCTCGACTCGCGCAGGGAAATCGTTGGAAAGAATGTTTCCCTGGCTGTGAGAAAAGAAAGCTTCTCCATCAACCTGTTACGCCTGGGTGAAAATAACTTCCTGCAAACGCTCCAGAACAAGCTTACCTGGGGGCTCGACAAGAGAAATTAATCCTGTGCAGGATAAAAGAAAATGTTTATTTTTCCGTTCTCTTTTAGCCCCAATTCTAGGAAAACCCCCAGACAGAGCCAGGACACGCAACATGATAGATGATTTTATCACTGCCGGACTGTGCCGCTGTAGTAAAATTATTCTGAACATTATTTATCCGGACATGTTGAAAAAGCTCTCATTATTAGTATTCCTGACCCTAGGTATCTTCTTGTTGCCCACCGGGGTACATGCACAGGATGCCATTGTTCAGGAAGGTGAATTTGGCATCGGCCTCGGAGCAGGCCACTACTTCGGCGATCTGAATACCCGGGCTTCCCTGAACCGCCCCAAAATGGCGGCCACCGTTTTTTTCCGTAAAAATTTCAATAATTATATAGCAGCCCGTATCGGTGCCTCTTTTGCCCGGCTGGGTTATGCTGACAAGTACAATACCAAGAACGAATATATGTATCGCCGCAACCTCAGCTTTAATACCAATGTATGGGAGCTGTCGCTGCAGGGCGATTTTAATTTCTTCCGCTTTATGCCCGGGGAACCTGAATACCGCTTCACTCCTTATGTAACCCTTGGCGTAGGCGTGTTCAGCTATGATCCTTTTGCTTATCTGCGTGGCGAAAAAGTTTACCTGAGACCTATAGGAACAGAAGGCCAGGGAAGTGCGCTTTACCCTGACCGTAAGCAATACAGCACCATGGCCATCAGCATTCCATTTGGTGCAGGTATAAAATATGCGCTCAATGAACGGTTCAATATCGGGTTTGAGGTATTGTACCGCTTCACCAATACAGATTACCTCGATGATGTAAGTACGACTTATGTCAGCCCTGAAACATTTCCTGCCAACCCTGATGGCAGCCCCTCACAAGCCCTGCTGCTGAGCGACAGATCGTATGAGCTCGGCCAGCCTATCGGTATCCCCGGACGGCAAAGAGGCAACAGCAAACAAAAGGACCATTTTGTGACAGCGATGGTACACCTGACTTTCAACCTGCAGTCGTACAGATGCCCCACGGCGAACTGAGTTGGTGTTTGTTGACCGATGGCCGAGTGGCCGAAGGACCCCCAATAGCCTTAATATGCAAGTCTGAACCAGTAGTTCCTTTTCCATAGTCACCCGGCCGGCGTATTAATGGCCATCAGCCAACTCCCACCCAAACAACAACCAACAAACATTGCCCCAAATCCGATACCTTTGCGCCCTAATCTACCAGACATAAAGAAAACGAGTATGTCAGCGCTATTGCAAAAAATCGATAAGGACCGGTTGCCCAGGCATATAGCCATCATCATGGATGGGAATGGGCGTTGGGCTCAGGAACAGGGCCAGGACCGGCTTTACGGTCACTTTCATGGGGTGGAGAGCGTCCGCAATATTGTAGAAGGCTGCGCAGAACTGGGTATTGGTTATCTCACTCTTTATGCTTTTTCCACAGAAAACTGGGACCGTCCCGAATATGAAGTGATCGGACTGATGGAATTGCTGGTTACGACCATCCGCAAAGAAGTGGAGAGCCTGCATAAGAATAATATCCGGCTTCATGTGATAGGTGACATGAATATGTTGCCTGACTATGCCCGCCAGGAATTGCAGGAAGCCCTGGATTTTACCAAAGAAAATACCGGCCTCAACCTGATCATGGCGCTTAGCTACAGCGGCCGTTGGGAATTGCTGAACGCAGTAAAGAATATCGCATTTGAAGTAAAGACAGGCAAGCTTGAAGTGGAAGCGATCAACGATAAAACCTTACAAAAATTCCTGGCTACCAGTGAGTTCCCCGATCCGGAGCTGATGATCCGGACCAGTGGAGAGTTTCGTATCAGCAATTTTTTACTCTATCAACTGGCCTATGCCGAACTGTATTTTACACAGGTACGCTGGCCGGATTTCCGTAAAGAAAACCTGTATGAGGCAATTCTCGATTACCAGGGCAGGGAAAGGCGTTTTGGAAAAACAAGTGCACAAATGGAAACAGGGATAAATGGCTAATGGACGGGTTAAAATGCGGAGTGGTCGAGTTTTCGTGAAGACTGCGTTCATGGCTGGTTTCCGGCATTTTCTTTAACAAAGACTTTCGATTTTTACCGTTAATTTGCCGCCCACTAGGCTTGGCTTATTAACAGAGTACAAACCATAAACTATTTGCAATCCCGCATGAAGGAGCGGGATAAGACAGAAAAATCAACCATGCAACGAATTTCACTCCGGATCTGTGCTTTATTGGTAATGGCGTTTGCGGCAGTACTCTCTGTACAGGCCCAGGATACTACTAAGCCGACATCTGTTGACCCCAAAATCCTTGAATGGGAAAATGCCCGGATCCCCAAGGAATACAGAATCTCCAGCGTAGCGATCACCGGTATCAAACATCTCGACACATCTATTGTTTTGTCCATTTCGGGCATACAGACCGGCGACAAGTTCATGCACCCCGGCAGTGATATCTTCTCTAAAGCTATTGCTAACATGTGGCGGCAGAAATTGTTCTCCGGTGTACAGATTTATGTCACCAATATCCAGGACGATAATGTGGCTATTGAGATCAGTGTAGTGGAACGCCCCCGCCTCGGTAATTTTAAATTCATCGGCATTAAAAAATCAGACGCAGAAGAATTGCAGGGCAAGATCGGGTTGACCAAACAAACCATCATCACTGAAAATATTCGCCGGAACGTAAAAGAGATCACTACCAGGTTTTACCAGGATAAAGGCTTCCAGAATATCAGTGTACGCATTGATGAAAGGCCCGACCCTTCCTATGCCAATTCCAATTCAATGTTTATCTATGTTGATAAAGGGAAGAAAGTGCGCATTGATGAAGTTAACTTTTACGGCAATGAACTGGTGGATGGCCTCAAGCTGAAAAAGCAAATGAAGGGTACCAAGGAAATGAGCAAGCTCACCCTGAACCCTTCCAACTACAAAGGACCTTACGGGCCTTCTGCCAGTAAGATGAGTTTTAAGGAGTATGTTAAAGACTGGGGCTTTCTCTCTCTGAGCAAAACCAAAAGAGTGCTGGATCCTTATTTCCGTTTCAAACTGTTCAGCTCTGCCAAATTCAATCCTACCAAATACGAAGAAGACAAAGATAAGATCGTTAAATACTATAACTCCCTTGGCTATCGCGATGCACAGATCGTAGAAGATACATTAGTGACAGATACTTCCAATGCTCGTTTGTATGTGAACATTAAAGTGAACGAGGGAAAAAAATACTACTTCGGTAATATCACCTGGAAAGGAAATGCCAAATACCCCGATTCTTTATTGAATACTATTCTTGGCATCCATAAAGGCGACATCTATAACCTCGACATCCTGAACAAACGCCTGGGTAAAGAAATGTCGCAGGAAGGTGGCGATATCAGCGGCTATTACCAGGATGACGGATATCTCTTCTTCCGCGTGGAGCCGGTGGAAACAGCGGTATATAATGATACGATCGATCACGAGATCCGTATCACTGAAGGTCCTCAGGCCAGGATCAAGAACGTTACCATTGCCGGTAATGAAAGAACAAAAGATCACGTGATCCGTCGTGAGCTGAGAACAATGCCTGGCGAACTGTTCAGCCGCTCAGATCTTATCCGTTCTCAACGGGAGTTGAGCAACCTGAACTATTTCAACCAGGAAACCATTAATCCGGGTGTAGTACCCAATGCAGACGACGGGACGGTAGACATCAACTGGAAAGTGGAAGAAAAATCATCCGATCAGCTGGAGCTTTCCGCTGGTTGGGGTGGCGGTATTGGCCTTACCGGAACACTGGGTGTAACGTTCAACAACTTTTCCATTAAAAATATCTGGAAGAAATCAGCCTGGGATCCATTGCCAACCGGTGATGGACAGAAGCTGAGTCTGCGTGTTCAATCCAATGGACGTGCCTTCCGTTCTTATAACTTCTCTTTCACCGAACCCTGGTTAGGTGGTAAGAAAAGAAATTCACTGACGCTGGCGTACAACAACAGTAAATACTCCAACGCATTTGATCCATACACAGGACGGATCGATCAGAAAAGATCTGATACAAACTATCTTAAAGTAAACGGCTTCTCTGTAGCATTAGGTAAGCAACTGAAATGGCCGGATGATTATTTCAGCCTGGTATACTCGATCAACTTTACGCAGTATATCCGCAGGAACTACGCCATCTTCGAAGGTGTGGGTGCAACAGGCCGCTCTAATAACCTGAGCTTTAAAATTGCATTGCAGCGTTCTTCTGTATTCGATCCGATCTTCCCAAGAAGCGGGTCCAATATTATGGCGAGCGTACAATTCACGCCACCCTATTCATTGTTCAACCCTGACCTGGTCAATTCCCAAGACCCGTATAAAAACCCTGAATACCATAAATGGCGTTTCAATGCAGAATGGTATGTTCCTATCGGCCGCCCAATGGGTGCTGAAAAGAATCGTCAGTTTGTGTTGAAGATGGCTGCCAAGTATGGCTTCATGGGCCGCTACAACAACAAGCTGGATTACTCACCGTTTGAACGCTTCCAGGTGGGTGATGCGGGCCTGACCAACAACTATGGTCTGCTGGGCTATGATATCATTGCGCATCGCGGATACCCGGTTTATCAAACTTCAGATCCTACAATAAACCCGGACAATAGCAACACTGCTTCACGTTTCTTCACCATATTCAACAAGTACCAGCTGGAACTGCGTTATCCGTTAGTGACCAACCCGGGAAGTACTATTTATGGTCTTACGTTCTTTGAAGCAGCCAATGGCTGGTATGATTACAAAGACTATAACCCCTTCCGCCTGCGTCGCAGCGTGGGTGTGGGTATGAGGTTCTTCCTGCCAATGTTTGGTTTGCTTGGATTTGACTATGGTATCGGCCTTGATCGTATGCAACCCGGCCAGGGGCTTAAAGGTGCATCCAGGTTTACCTTTATGCTGGGCTTTGAACCGGAATAATTAGCCATTCAAAAAACCTTACATACCATGAAGAAGATCATTTTAATTGCAGCAATCGCCCTGATGGGCAGCATGGGCGTGTTTGCACAGAAATATGCCATTATCGATACACGCTTTATACTTGATAAAATGCCGGAATATAAAGCTGCACAAGAGCAGTTGGACAATATCGCGCAGGAATGGCAGAAAGATATTGATGCAAGACAGGTGAAGCTGGATCAGTTATATAAAAATTATGAAGCGGAACAGGTGATGCTGAGCGATGATCTGAAGAAAAAACGCCAGGATCAGCTTTTTGTAACAGAAAAAGAACTGCGTGACCTTCAGCGTCAACGGTTTGGCTTTGAAGGGGACCTGTTCAAAAAAAGACAGGAGCTCATCAAACCGGTACAGGATAAAGTGTATAACGCAGTTCAGAAAATCTCCTCCCAGCGCGGATATGATTTTGTGCTGGATAAAAGTGAAGGAATTACCATTATATTTGCCGACCCCAAACTGGACAAGAGCGAGGATGTGCTGAAGGAATTGGGGGTCCGCAATTAAGCAGGCGGATTGTTAAAAAAACCAAAACGAGCAACTTTTTATCACTCTATATTATCTGTTAAGAACAAAAATTGACAAAACCTCCAAAAGAGGGCAAAGAAAAAAACTACCATGAAAAAATTGAAAGTATTAGTAGCGGCGGTTTGCTTGGTGTTGGTAACCAATGTTTCCCAGGCGCAAACAAAAATCGGCTATATAGATGCTGAAACGGTGTTGTACCTGATGCCAGAAGTAGCAAAAATTGATTCAATGATGCGTATCTATCAAACAGATACCATTGGCAGGGAATATACTTCTCTGTTACAGAACTACCAGCATAAAGACAGTATCCTGCGCGATACTGTGGCACACCCCCTGGTTCCTGCAGTAAAAGAGCAGTATCAGAAAGATCTTTTCCAATTGACACAAACTTTGCAAAGCTGGAATGAACTTGCCCAGCAGGCTTACCAGAATAAGCAAAATCAGTTGCTGGCCCCTGTAATGAAAAGGATCAATGATGCGATCAATGCAGTAGCGAAAGAGAAAGGCTATACACATGTATTGTCACGCGAAACATTGTTGGTGGCCCCTGAAGCAGATAACCTGTTGCAGGCGGTAGCTAAAAAGCTGAATATAACAGTGCCTCCGCAATTATTACCTGGTTACAAACCACCGGTAGGCGGCGGAGTTCGCTAAGCGATTTCGAATAAACTATTACAGCCCCATCCGCTCATGCAGGATGGGGCTTATTTTTGTATATATGCAACAAGCAAATCCCATTGGCGTATTTGATTCGGGCTATGGCGGCCTCACGGTTTTGAGAGAGATCGTTCGCCAGTTGCCGGAGTATGATTATCTCTATCTCGGTGATAATGCAAGAGCGCCTTATGGCAACCGCTCTTTTGATACAGTGTATCATTACACGCTGCAATGCGTGGAGTGGTTTTTTGCACAGGGGTGTTCATTGGTGATACTTGCCTGCAACACGGCTTCTGCAAAAGCATTGCGCACCATCCAGCAGAATGATCTGCCAAAGATCGCTCCCGGTAAAAGAGTGCTGGGGGTGATACGGCCTACTACAGAGATCATTGGCCAGTTCTCAGAAACGCAGAGCATTGGCATACTGGCCACCAATGGTACAGTGGCCTCCAACTCCTACCCGGTGGAGATCGCTAAATTTTTCCCGCAATTAAGGGTTTACCAGCAAGCCTGCCCCATGTGGGTACCCCTGGTAGAAAATAATGAGCACCTGGGTCATGGAGCGGATTTTTTCGTTAAGAAAAATCTCAGGGAGATATTGGAGAAAGGAAAGGATATCGATACGATGCTGCTGGCCTGCACGCATTACCCTTTACTGAAAGATAAGATAGCTGAATACCTGCCGGTAGGTGTAAAACTCGTATCGCAAGGCGAGATCGTGGCCAGCAGCCTGGCCGATTACCTGCACCGCCACCCGGAAATAGAAAGCCTTTGCAGCAAAAATGGGCAGCGGGTTTTTTACACTACAGATGCCCCTGAGGATTTTGACAACCATGCGACCATTTTCTTTGGCGAGCCGGTGAAATCAAAACATATGGACCTGGATGCCAGTCTCTAAGATCATTTCAGACTCCCGGATCAAGAATTATCCGTTTTTTCCTCCAAATATCCCCAGCTTGCCCTACCTTTGCCGTCCTTTCACGGCCAGCGGGTGTGGTGATCCGCAGGTGCGAAATGAAACCAGGTCCGTTCTCCCGGGCCATATTTCAAAAAATCCCGCCTAGGCTCTTGGCCGCCGTAGTAATACGGAGGCGGTAAAGCTTCGGCGGATAAGAAAAGTAAAAGATTATGAAACGTACATTTCAACCTCATCGTCGCCGTCGTAAAACCGTTCACGGTTTCCGTAAACGTATGCAAACTGCCAATGGCCGCAAGGTGCTGGCAAGCCGTCGTGCTAAAGGCCGTAAGAAACTGACTGTTTCTGACGAAAGGAAATTAAAATAAACTTCAGCCGGGTAACCCGGGTTAATTGATATTTGTATAGCTCCCGGTTGGGAGCTATTTTTTTATCTGGTAATATCGCATATGCCTCAAAACACACTTGGCAAGCATGAAAGGCTGAAAAGCCGTAAGCAGATTGAATTCCTGTTTCAGCAGGGACAGCGGTTTGCCGCTCCGCCATTCCGTGTGTTTTATGTAATTAAGAAAAAGGAGCTGAAAGAAGCTACTGGTTCCCTTCTGCAGTTTGGCGTTGGCGCTAGCTCGCGTTTCTTTAAGAAGGCAGTTGACCGGAACTGCATCAAGCGCCTGGGTCGTGAAGCATGGCGTTTGCAGAAACGTGAATTGTTGCAAGCACTGGAAGAACAAAACAAGCAGCTGGATGTTTTTTTTATCTATACCGGTAAAGAACTTCCTGCATACGCAGAAGTGTTTGCTGCAACAACGGGGATCATTCAAAAACTGGCCGGGAAAATAAAGTGAAAACAATCCTTCGCATATTAGCACTGCCCTTTCTGCTGCTGATAAAAATTTACCAGCTGATCATTTCTCCCTGGATCGGTCCCAAGTGCAGGTACACACCTACCTGTTCGCATTATGCTGCGGAAGCATTGAAAAAGCATGGTGTATTCAAAGGCTTATGGCTGGCGATAAAAAGAATTTCAAAGTGTCATCCATGGGGAGGCAGTGGATATGATCCGGTACCTTGATCTAAAGCGTATCAACTAATGCAAGGAGCACAAAAAAACGCAAAGCGCGCAACGTTGCGATCTTCGCGTTCACGTTGCGCACTTTGCGATACGATACTTTTTTGCAGAAAGATTTAAGTCCTACTTCACTGCTGCTGCATAATTCGCTGCCACCTTTTCCCAATTGATCACATTCCATATTGCTTTCAGGTAGTCAGGGCGTTTGTTTTGATATTTCAGGTAATAAGCGTGTTCCCAAACATCAATGCCCAGGATCGGTGTGCCTTTTACTTCAGCTACGTCCATCAGCGGATTGTCCTGGTTAGGAGTGGAAGTTACTTCAAGCTTACCATCCTTTACGATCAGCCATGCCCAGCCTGAACCGAAACGGGTAGCGCCTGCAGTGCTCACCTTCTCCTGCAGTGCTTCGAGTGAACCAAAAGTTGAATTGATCGCATCAGCCAGTTTTCCTGAAGGCTTGCCGCCTTTTGCAGAAAGCAATTCCCAGAAGAAACTGTGATTCCAGTGCCCACCGCCATTATTCCTTACAGCAGGTGATATTTTACCAGCATTGGCAACGAGTTCTTCCAATGACTTTTTTTCATGCTCGGTTCCTGCGATTGCTTTATTGAGGTTGTCAACGTAAGCTTGATGGTGTTTGCCATGGTGTATTTCCATGGTCTGTTTGTCGATATGCGGCTCCAATGCATCAGGTGCATACGGGAGCGCAGGTAAAGTGAATGCCATAGTATATTTTTTATTTGGTTATTCTAAACTAGCTATGCCAGTTAAACTGATACCAAAGTTACGGGTTATGTGGATTAAATCCTGACCATACTGCTGCATTCTGCAAGCACAATAATCTTTTCATCCTTTTTCTATTTTTCTTTTGCAAAAACCCGCAGGTTTTAAGCATAATTTTTGATAGTAAATAACATCTTGTTTTACTAAACTGCTAAACTAAAATTCAACTGTTATGAGAAGTGTCACCCAATTATTTTGCGTGATGGCTTTCATGTTTATGCTTCCTTTTAGCATATTCGGCCAGTCACGCCAGGTATCTGGAACAGTAACGAACAGTAAAGGCGAACCTGTTCCGTTAGCAACTGTTCAACAAAAAGGTACCAACAATGCTACAACAGCGAATGACAATGGATCATTTACGATCAATGTTACCGGTAATAACCCGGTGCTGATCATTTCTTCTGCCGGTTTTATTGCACAGGAAGTATCAATTGGTACATCAGCGACCTACAGCATTCAGTTGCAAGAATCAGGTACATTGTCTGAAGTGGTGGTAACTGCCTTGGGCATTAACCGTCAGCAACGTTCCCTGGGCTATGCAACACAAGAGGTAAAAGGTGAAAACCTTACCTTAACAAAAGAGCAGAATGTGATCGGGTCATTGGCCGGAAAGGTCGCAGGTGTTCAGGTCACAGGTTCATCCGGCGCCAGTATGGGAGGAACGCAAAAGATCAAGATCAGGGGCATTAACTCCTTGCTTGGAACGGATCAACCATTAATTGTTATAGATGGAACGCCTATTTCCAATGCGAACTTTGCAGGTCGCAATGGCGGAGATTATGGTAATGCGGGACAGGATGTCAATCCTGAAGATGTGGAATCAATAAACGTGCTGAAAGGCCCGGCTGCATCTGCCCTATATGGTATTCGCGGACAGTACGGAGTAATATTGATTACAACCAAAAAAGGGTCAAAGGGTGCAAAGAAAGTGAATGTGCAGTTGAATTCTGCTGTATCAATCGAGAAGGTCGGGAATTTACTGCCTATGCAAAATCTGTATGGCGGCGGTAGTGTGCAAACCTGGCGCACATTAGGAAATGGCGATAAATATGTTGACATGTCTATTGATGAAAGCTGGGGCCCCAGGATGGATGGAACCATGGCCAGGCAGGTATTCAGTTTTTATCCGCAAGATGCTGAATACGGACTGTTAACACCGTTTAATCCACACCCGAATAATATCAAAGATTTTTTTGAAACCGGGTCCACTATCAACAATGGTATTACGGTTTCCGGAGGCAATTCCAATTCCACCTTCCGGCTTAGCTATAATAATACAAGGATTGAAGGCGTGGAACCCAACACATGGTTAAGAAGGAATAATCTTAGTGCCAGTGCCTCACTTGACCTTACTTCAAAACTTACAGTATCCACCAACTTTAATTATGCAAACAATAGTGGCCAGCGTCCGGCACAAGGATATGAAGGCGGGTCGCGCAACATGTTCCAGTGGTTTCAAAGAAACCTTGACATGAAAAGGCTGAAAAATTACCGGTACAGCGATGGAACTTTTCTTCACTGGAACCTTTCCCGGCCTAATTCAGATGGATCAATGAGCAGTTATGAACCGCTCTACTGGAACAATCCCTATTTCGAGGCATATGAAAATCCAAGTAATGACAGCAGGGACAGGATATTCGGTGATGTGGGTCTGAGCTGGCAGGTTTTGCCCGGACTTAAATTAAGCGGTTTCGTTCGTGCAGATCAGTTCACTCAAAATATCGAAACCCGTGAAGCAGCAGGTGGATGGAAAGTGCCCGGGTATTCATACGGAAAATACCAAAACAAGGAGATGAACTATGAATTCCTTGGTCAGTATACTAAATCATGGGGTGATATCTCTGTAACTGCCAACGCCGGTGCGAATCTTTACAACAGGCGTTATTCTTACGTATCCGTTGCCACAGCAGGAGGATTGTCAAGCCCTGATTTTTATAATATTGATGCATCAATTGACAGGCCCGGTGCCAGCACTTACCTGCTGCGCAAACAGATCCGCAGTTTGTATGGAATGGCTTCCATTGGTTATAAGAATACCTATTTTCTCGATGCTTCTATACGTAATGATAACTCTTCTACATTACCTAAAGGGAATAACTCGTATTGGTATCCTTCCATTTCCGGAAGTTTTGTATTCAGTGAACTGGTTAAATGGTCACCGCTAAGCCTGGGCAAACTAAGACTCAGTTATGCCAAAGCAGGATCAGATCTGGATCCCTACCTTACTTCATTTACCTACAGAGTGGGAGGAGTATATGGAAACAACAGTACTTTATATGTGCCGGATGAATTGATCAATCCGAATATCCAACCTTCTTTTGCACATTCATATGAAGCAGGTATTGATCTCCGGTTTTTAAAAGACAGGCTTGGATTAAGCTTTACATGGTATCAGCAGATCAATAAGAACCAGATCATCCGGTTGGATGTATCCGGTACAAGCGGCTATGGTTCGGCAAGGATCAATGCAGGGGAAATTCAGAATAAAGGAATTGAGCTAAGTGTTTCCGGATCACCTGTTAAAACAAAAGAGTTTTCATGGGATGCTATTTTTAACATAGCAAGGAATAAGAATAAGGTGGTGGAATTATATCCCGGTATGGATGTTTATACGCATGATCAGAACCGCTACAGCGGGGTCGATGTTTTTCTCAACTCCTATGTCGGAGGTTCTTTTGGCGATCTTATTGGTAAAGCCTATCAAAGGGATGAAGCTACAGGAAAGATTTTGTTGAACGACAACAACCTGCCATTGTACACACAGGCTAACCACAATTTCGGTTCAGTGCTGCCCAAGTTCACAGGCGGTTTTCAAAATACTTTCCGGTTTGGCGGCTTTAATCTTGGTGCAATGATCGATTTCCAGTCAGGCGGGCAGTTTTTCAGCTGGACACAAATGATGGCTGTTAAAACCGGCCTGGCAGAAATAACAGCAGCTACAAATGACAATGGAAAAAATGTCCGTGATCCGCTGGCCGATGGCGGAGGCGTAAAAGTGACTGGTATACGCGCTTCAGATAAAACAGAAGTGACAGCGTATGTGGATGCCAAAGCGTATTACCGCACCACACTTGGGACCCATGTGTATGAAGAATGGTTGTATGATGCTTCTTATATAAAATTAAGAGAACTGAGGCTTGGATACACTTTTGGAAAATCTGTTCTGGGCAAGCTTCCTTTCAGCAGTGTGAACCTTTCACTTATTGCACGTAACCCGGTTATGATCTGGCAAAAAGCTCCTAAAGGTATAGACCCGTCTGAATTGTCTACCGGAAGTGCACCGATCAGCTGGCTGGAAACAGGTGGATTGAACACAGTTCGTTCATTTGGAGCAAATCTTATTATCAACTTTTAAATCATTTCCCATGAAAAGAATGATTTTAATTTTATCGGGTATCAGCCTGCTGGTAAGCTGCAATAAATTTAATGATGATATAAACAGAGATACAAACAATCCAAGTAGTGCAACAAATATGCAGCTGATCAACAATGCATCGTTGTATCTGCCCGGACTTAGTTCTGCACCCCAGGGAGAGTTTAATGCGCAATTCCTTTCTGAAGCACAATACCCCAATCTATCGCTTTATACACAGGAAAACTATGATTTTACCGGGTATTACACCGGGCCGCTAATGAACCTGGAGGAAGTGTTGAAGAACAATACTGACAATACAGAGTGGCCGGTTAATAACCAATTGGCTATTGCTAAAATCCTGAAAGCATACTTTTTCTGGCATATTACAGACAGGTGGGGTGATGTGCCTTTTGATCAGGCACTGCAGGGAAGTGCTGGTTTTTCTCCTCCTTATGACACACAGGAATCGATCTATGAAAAAATATTTGCCCTCCTGGGAGAAGCAAATACAATGATAAATGGGGCAGATATAGCTAATGATATTATTTACGATGGTAAAATGGCCAAATGGAAAAAACTGGCAAACACCATACATCTGTTAGCGGCCCTTCGATTATCACAAGTAGATCCTGCCAAAGCACAGGCGGAATTTAATACTGCTTTAACTGCCGGAGTTTTACAAAGTAATGATGATAATCTTGTTTTCAGACACCGCAATGAAGAAGCCAATTGGAATTTCTGGTATGATCAGATAGAAAATCAGGGAAGGTTCTGGTGGGCGCTGAGCGACAAACTTGTGGCTAACATGAAACCATATGATGATCCGCGACTTAAGGTTTATGGGAATAAGAATACGGTGGGAGACTATGTGGGGCTTGAATATGGAACACTGGACCCTGATTCGGAAGATCCCTCTCTTCTTGGAGATGCTATCTGGAAGGCAGACGCCCCTGTTTACCTGGTTACTTATGCGCAGGTCCTTTTTGCCAAGGCAGAAGCTGCTAAACGTGGTTGGATACCAGGGGGCGACGTGGAAGCGAAATCCAACTATGATCTTGCTATTGAACAATCGCTTCGTCAGTGGACAGGCAGTACAAGTGGTTTGGCTACCTTAATGGCTCATCCGGAAATCGCCTACAGCTCTGCAGAAGGGCTCCAGAAAATTGCTACACAGAGATGGGTGCATCTTTTTATGCATGGCTATGAAGCATGGGCAGAGTGGAGAAGAACCGGGTTCCCTGCATTATCTCCTCCTGCCGGAGCGCCTGCAACCCAGGTTCCGACAAGACAGGCATATCCTGTGAGCGAGGAATTTAATAACAAAACGAATTACCTGGAAGCCATTCAAAGGCAGTTTAACGGTACGAATACGATGTATGGTAAAATCTGGTGGGATAAGCCTTAGGTGTTTGTTAGCTTCCTGCAATCAGAATTAAAAAAAGACCTGGTAAAATGCCAGGTCTTTTTTTAAAAATTTCAATAAGGGATTTGTCATCTGTTATCTCTTTCTCCGGAAAAATTCTTTCATCAGCGCTCCGCATTCTTCTTTCATCACACCTCTTACCAATTCTGTTT
Source organism: Sphingobacteriales bacterium 44-61 (assembly GCA_001898405.1). Lineage (GTDB taxonomy): Bacteria > Bacteroidota > Bacteroidia > Chitinophagales > Chitinophagaceae > Terrimonas_A. The sequence goes on along the minus strand of MKTW01000004.1, from coordinate 268,955 downwards.
TGGGATGAAAAGGCCAGTTCATTCCTGCCGTTTTGCGGTAGCCGTTCTTGTCATCGTCGGCGCCATACACGATCTTGCCGAGCTTGCTCCAGTAAAGTGCTCCGGCACACATAAAGCAGGGCTCCACGGTAACGTATAAAGTAGCTTCAGGCAGGTATTTGCTGCCTAATGCATTGAAAGCGGAAGTGAGTGCGATCATTTCGGCATGGGCTGTAGGGTCATTCAACCGCTCCACCATATTGTACCCCCTGGCAATGATCTTTTCGTTCAATACCACCAGGGCTCCCACGGGAACCTCATCTTCATCAAAAGCCCGGCGGGCCTCTTTAAGAGCAAGGGTCATGAAATATTCATCTGTCATAAAGGAATGAAATTACAAAAGATAAGGGATAATGCTTGGGCGACACTTGACACAGGCCATTTCATACTGGCATGATATTTTGGTTACAACAGTATTCTTTCATCTTTAAAAATACCGGTATGAACAAATTATTAGTTGGCTTTTCTGCAGGACTGCTGGTAGGCATTCTGTTTGCGCCTGCCAAAGGCGCAGAAACCCGTGGCACCATTGCCCGCCGTGGAAATGAGTTGAAGAACAAGTTCAATGACCTGGTTGATGCAATAGCTGATAAGTTTGATTCCCTGAAAGCTGAAACTGAAGAAATGATGGAGGAGGGAATGCGGCAGGCCAAATCATATCAAAACGAAGTGAGCTGAATTAATCTCTTCCTGCAGAAAGTATTATCCCCTTGGAAACAGAACCAGGCATCGCCCCAAAAGGGCGGTGCTTTTTCTTTTATATAAAACAAAGCCCGTGAAGAATCACGGGCAAGAAGCTTGTTGCTTTTGAAGCAACATACTCAAACCGAAAAACACAATATACAGTACGATTAAAGAAGAAGGATCAATAACAGGATAATGATGATGATAGCTCCAAAAGAAAGATAAATACCCCTGATCTCCTTTGCCTCTTTATTCATTTTACGAAGTTCCTTTTTCAGCGCTTTCTTTTCTGCACGGGTAAGGGTGGATTTATCCATTGCCCTGATCTCTTCCACACGATTGCGGATCTCTTCTGCACGCGCTTTCTTTTCCTCTTCAGTCATTGCTGCGATCCTTTCTTTCAGCGGGCGCTTATCGTCTATTGTGGTAGCATAACTGTTAGTGATACTTACGATCAATATAAGGCTGGTAAGAATGATGCTGATCTTGGTTTTCATGTTGTAGACTTGATTTGGTGATAAAGTAATTTACAAAAATTTGTCCAGTTCTGAAAAGTAAGCTCTTTACAGCCAATTTACTGTAAGAAAATCATAAAATGTGGCATAATTTCCCCAATAATCATTATAGGCTATCCCAGGAGCTGATCCGGGTGTTTTAATTAACTTGGACTTTCAAATACAATCATGCCTGCTACCGGTTATACCAGCCAATTAAATGCCCTCCGGCAATACTTTGATTCCGGCCATACAAGACCCTATGAGTTCCGGAAAAAACAATTGCAGCAGCTACGCCAGGCAATACTTGATCATGAAAAAGAACTATACGAAGCTTTGTATAAAGACCTGCATAAAAATCCGGAAGAAAGCTGGGTGACTGAACTGGGCATGGTGATAGCAGAGATCAATACATCGATCAGGAACCTGCGTCGCTGGATGAAGCCGGAAAGAGTGGCCACCAACCTGCTTAATTTCCCTTCAGGAAGCCGTGTTTTAAAAGAGCCGTTAGGGGTGGTACTGATCATTGCACCATGGAATTACCCGTTCCAGTTATTGATCAATCCGCTTGTGGGAGCAATAGCTGCAGGTAATTGTGTGGTATTGAAGCCAAGTGAAATAGCTCCAGCAACAGAGGCGGTGATGAAAAAAATAATCACGGGCTTATTTCCTGAAGAATACATTTTATATGTTCAGGGCGATGGTGCCGAAATAGTGCCGGCATTGATGAATAATTTCCGGTTTGATCATGTATTCTATACTGGAAGCACAGGTGTGGGTAAAGCTGTTTACAAAATGGCTGCTGAAAAGCTGGTGCCTGTAACACTGGAATTGGGAGGCAAAAGCCCCTGCATAGTGGAAGAGGATGCAAGTATTGATGTAGCTGCGAGACGTATAGCACTCAGCAAATTTTCCAATGCCGGGCAAATGTGTGTAGCGCCGGATTATGTGCTGGTACATGTTTCCAGGAAAGAAGAATTGATACAGGCATTGAAAAAAGCTATTCACCGGTTCTTTGGCGATGATCCTGCACAAAGCAGTGAATATGGTCGGATCATAAATGCAAAACAATTTGACCGCCTGATCAATTATCTGAATGAAGGAACCATCGTCGCTGGCGGAACCAGCGATAAAGAACAATTGTATATTTCCCCAACCATTCTTACTGACCTCGCCGCAGAAGCCCGCCTCTTGAAAGAGGAGATCTTCGGCCCTGTTTTACCCATCATCAGTTTTACAACAGCAACAGAAGCAAAACAATTGATCGAACACAACCCTGATCCACTGGCTTTTTACCTTTTCACGCAAAACAAAGCAAAGGAAAAGGAATGGCTGGAGTCGGTTTCTTTTGGTGGAGGTTGTATAAATAATACCGCATTACATTTTACCAATAACCGGTTGCCATTCGGAGGCAAAGGCAATAGCGGCTTGGGCCAATATCATGGCAAATATTCTTTTGATACATTCAGCCACAGGAAATCAATATTGAAAACACCGACCTGGCTGGACCCGGCTATTAAGTACCCACCTTTCAAAGGAAAGTTAGGGCTGTTCAAGAAAATTGTCCGTTAACCAGCTAAGCTATTCTTTGTGCTCTTTGTTGTCTTTGTGGGATATTGCTCCCACAAAGACAACAAAGAGCACAAAGGAAAACTACCTCCGAAATATTTGTGGGAAAAAAAACATGAAAAGAAATAAACTCAGAAAATTCCTGCTTGTTATAACTTTATTTTTTGTAGCTTTTTTCAGCTATGTTGAAATTGTGACCATGAATCAAAAAAGCATGACCTACCGGCAAAAACTGCTGAAAGCATTTTACCCCGTTTTAATGTTTTTCAACAAAACCACCGGTAAAAATGGTAAGACAATGAATAATACAAATGGAATAACTCCTCCGGCCTCTATATACGATCTTTCCGTTACGTTGAACAATGGATCGCAACTTCCACTTTCCAGCTTAAAAGGAAAAAAGATTTTACTGGTGAACACGGCGAGCGATTGTGGCTACACGCCACAATATGAAGATCTGCAAAAATTATACACCGATTACCAGGATAAACTGGTGGTCATCGGTTTCCCGGCCAATGATTTTAAAGAGCAGGAAAAAGGAACGGATGAAGAGATCGAGAAATTTTGCAAATTGAATTTTGGGGTCAGCTTTCCTTTGGCAAAAAAGAGTTCTGTTATTAAGGGTGCTAACCAAAACCCGGTATTCAGTTGGCTTAGCGACCCTGCCAAAAACGGATGGAATGATCAACCGCCAACCTGGAATTTTTCAAAATACCTGGTGGATGAAAAAGGAATACTGATCAAATATTTTGATCCGGGGATCTCACCTTCAAATCCCGATGTAAAAAAAGCAATTGAACAAGAATAAAAATTGGGGTCTTAACTATGAACTGGATTTTACTGATCATTGCCGGATTATTTGAAGTAGGATTTGCTACCTGCCTGGGAAAAGCAAGAGAAGCCGGCGCCAATACCACTGCCTGGCTGATAGGTTTCTTTGTTTGCCTCGGCCTTAGCATGTACTTACTGAACAAAGCGTCACTTACTATTCCATTAGGTACCGCTTATGCCGTGTGGACAGGTATTGGAGCAGTAGGGACTGTATTAGTAGGAATATTCATTTTTAAGGAACCTGCCACTTTCTGGCGGATGTTTTTCCTGTGCACATTAGTTGGTTCTATTGTAGGATTGAAAGCTGTATCCTCACACTAAGAGGGTCATTTAATTAATGATCCCCATTTTTTTCATCAAAAATGAGGCGCTTAGTTTTGTGCATACGCCATCCTTCAACTTGTAATCAAATACCAGCTCGTCGTTGATGATCTCCGATTCAAAACATTTATTGCTGATATAAGAAGGATCGGCTTCTGCCAGTTGGGATACTGTAAGGTCATGAGTGGCAATGATGCCACAGGCTTTGGCAGCCACCAGTTTGCGGATCAGCCCGATAGTTCCGTTATGCTTGTCGTTGCTGTTAGTGCCCCGCAATATTTCATCGAGAATGATAAATGTTTTTTCACCTGCTTCCAGCTCATGAATAATGGATTGCAGTCTTTTTAATTCTGCATAAAAGAATGACTCACTATCCTGCAGGGAATCGGTAATGCGCATGCTTACATGCACCCTGTAGGGATAAAAAGCAAACCTGTCTGCACACACGACACTGCCACTTCTTGCCAGTACCAGGTTAATGCCCAATGTGCGGAGGAAAGTGCTTTTGCCCGACATATTGGAACCTGTAAGGATCACGAACCGCTGCTCTGCAAAGGAAATACTGTTGTTGATCCGTTTATGGGCCCGGATAAGCAAGTGTCCCATATTCTCAGCTTCCAGTGTTTCATTGCTGCTTACAGCAGGCGTGCAGAAACCGGGATTATTATAAGCGAGATTTGCAAAACTGTTAAGCGCTTCCGCTTCGCCCAAAAGCTTTAACCAGGGCAGGATCTTTTGCCCGTTTTGCTGTTTCCATTTTTCCAGGCGGAAAAGAACATGCAGGTGAAAAAGGAATAAACCATTCAGCAGCATACTCACCAGCAGGTTCACGATGGTTTCAAGGTAGTTGAATAAAGAAGCCAGTTTACGGATAGATCCTGAAGCTGTATCATTTCCTGTTTTAAGCCCTTCCTGCAACCGCTGCAATAACGGTGATTGGAAGGACTGACCTTCCAGTTGTTTCAATTGCCCGGCAAACTGCTGCAATATCTTGGTCACTGAAGTAGATACTGATAAATGTGCCGAGATCTTTCTTGCAAATGAAACCGCTACCACCAGGTTCAGGATAAAAAGGTCATAAAAAATGTTCAGGGCCTGTTCCTGTTCTGTTATAAAAAAATAAACCAGGCAACTGGTGGAAGCCAGTGGCAGCAACATTAAAAAATAATAGAGGGTCTTATTTTTAAAAGCCGGAGCTGTTTCCAGCCAGGCTTTCAGTTGCTGCATTTCTTTTTCCCGCGTATCCAGTAAAGAGCCATGTGCCTGTAAATGCTGACGGAATTCCAGTTTGTCTTTCAGCTCTGCAATGGCCTTTTGTCTCTCTTCAATGCTGGTGGTGTTTGGATGCAACAGGCTTTGAGCCAAAGCTTCTTTGCCAAAAGAGGTGCTGCAGCGGTTGACATAAGGGAACAATCCACCTTCTCCAAACATATCGAGGTCGTAAGAATAAGGATGGTGCGGATCGGTATATTCTTTTCCTGTGCTGTAAACAGAAGGGTTGCCTTCCAGGAAACTGATCTCATCGCTGTTCAGCTTCACAAGGGCTTTATAGAAAGCGGTCCTTTGCTGCATCTGATCATATACCCTGATCATAAGCAGGAATACGACCAGCAATACCAGGGTGCCAATGATGAAACCGGCAGCGCCTGTTACCAGTGATTTATATCCCAGGAATATAAAACCGCAAAACAGCAGCAACCGGAGCAGGCTGAGCCACCCGAGTTGTTGTTTCAGTAATTGAGCTTTGGAAGAATAACGTGCTAATAGCCCGGAATAAACAGTTGATGCATCCACTTGTGTCAGTTTGAAGGTTAGTCAACCGGGCACTTTTCATGATAGTTCACCAGTTGGATCGGCGTTTTCTCTATAGCGAAGCCGCTATAGGTTTTCGCCACTTCGTCCAGTACTTCATTCACTTCTTCTATTGTATTCAGTGTTACCAGGCGGTTGCGGAATTCCTTGATATTGGGCAAACCTTTCAGGTAATTGGCATAATGCCGGCGCATTTCATTGATGCCAACGATAGGGCCTTTCCATTCCACGCTTTTCTGCAAATGTTTGCGGGCCACGTTCACGCGTTCTTCTGTGCTTGGTGGTGCCAGGTGTTCGCCGGTGCGCACAAAATGCTTGATCTCATTAAAGATCCAGGGGTAACCGATAGCAGCCCTCCCGATCATTATTCCATCCACACCATACCTGTTTTTATATGCCAGTGCTTTTTCAGGGCTGTCGATATCTCCATTCCCGAAAATAGGAATATGTATACGCGGATTGTTTTTCACTTTACCGATCAATGTCCAATCAGCTTCTCCTTTATACATCTGTGTGCGCGTGCGGCCATGAATGGCAAGCGCTTTAATGCCTACGTCCTGCAGGCGTTCGGCTACTTCTTCTATATTGAGTGTGTTATTGTCCCAACCCAGACGGGTCTTTACCGTTACAGGCAATGAGGTTGATTTTACCACGGCCGAGGTCAGCCTCACCATCAGGTCAATATCCTTTAATACTCCGGCACCGGCACCTCTGAGCGCTACTTTTTTTACCGGGCAACCAAAGTTGATGTCGAGCAGGTCGGGGTTTGTCACCTCCACGATCCTGGCCGCCAGAGCCAGGCTTTCTTCATCACCACCGAAGATCTGGATGCCGACAGGCCTTTCGTAATCAAAAATGTCCAGTTTTTTACGGCTTTTGATGGCATCCCGGATCAACCCTTCTGATGAAATGAATTCCGTATACATCAGGTCGGCCCCATTATCCTTGCACACGGCACGGAAGGGCGGATCGCTTACATCTTCCATCGGAGCCAGAAGAAGCGGAAAATCAGGAAGTGATATGTTGCCTATTTTTACCATAAATATCGGTTGAGGGCAGAATGCCTATAAAAAAACAGTAACTTCTGCCAACTCTCAGCTATTTTTGCGCCTGCAAATTTACGGCTAATCAGGCAAGTTGCAGGATTAAACTCGCCAACCTTCAAACTATGTACGACAACGACTCGAAAGGCATTTCTTATTTGGCAGGATTCTTCATGCTGATAGCATTCGTTATCGCCGGCATGATGTTCACGCAGGTGATAACCGGGCCGATCTGGACAGGTTTGACGGGTAAGAATATATCCGTGCTCCGGGATGGGTTGATGGGTCCGGAAGATGCAAAAGCGGTAAAACTGATCCAATCCCTTAGCGCTATACTCGGATTCCTGGTGCCTACTTTTGTTACAGCGTTCCTGCTTCATCGCCGCCCGGTAAAATTACTGGGTTTTGAAGCGCACAACATGCAGGCAAAACAATTGGGCATTGTGATACTGATCATCGGAACGGCTTTGTTTGTTTCTTCCTCGCTTTCTTTTCTTACTCACCTGATACCTGTGTCGCCTTCATCCAAAGAATTCTTTGACAGGCTGGAAGAAAACTATAACAAGCAAGTCAGTATCATTATCGATCTCAAAACAGTAGGTGATTATATCCTGGGATTGGTGATCATGGCTTTGCTGCCGGCTTTTTGTGAAGAAGTCCTTTTCCGCAGCGGCTTTCAGAATTTCCTTACGCGGGGCACCAATAATCCCTGGCTGGCGATCATTGTGGTGAGCACACTTTTCAGCCTTATGCACCTGTCTTATTATGGATTTCTTTCAAGGCTCTCGCTTGGTATAGTATTGGGAGCTTTGTATTATTATTCCGGAACGATCTGGTGGAGCATCCTGGCGCACTTTATCTATAATGCTCTTGCTATTACAACGCTGTATGTATATACGCTCCAGGGTAAGCCGCTTATGGAAGCAATGGATGAAAAGGTGGAAAATTTCTGGGGCATTCTGGCACTGCTGCCCCTGATTGGTCTATTTATTATTTTTAAAAATACCACTGCGAAAAACAGGCGCAGGCTGGCTTAAATTATTTGCATGGCATTCAACTGGCCAACATTCCGCACGAGGGCTCTTACTGCTATCGTTTTTGTTGCTGTAATGCTCACCGGTTTATTATGGAACCAATGGAGCTTCCTGGTACTTTTCTCCATTATTCATTTTGGCTGCTGGTGGGAATATTTCCGCTTGCTGGAAAAGATCCATCGTGTTACCTATGATATCTATGTAAAGATGGGCTGGATGCTGCTGGGTTATGGGCTGATGATCTGGTTTTGCGGCAACATGTACAGGATTGCCAGTTATGGAGTGCGGCAGAATGTTTTTCTGCCTGTGTCTATTGCCGGATTTATTTTGCTGATAGTAGGGATTTTTATGAGCAGCAAAATAAAACTGAAGTCGTTTGGTGCAGCAGCATTAGGGATATTGTATATTTCTCTGAGCTGGGGTTTATTACTTTATTTATTTTCTTCAACGATAAACCTGGCTGTTCCTTTTTATAATTTCTCTCTTACAGGCCCGATAATCCCCATTATTATCATCGCCAGCATCTGGATCAATGATACCATGGCATATATCGTAGGTTCTTTTATCGGCAGACGACCGCTGTCTTCCATTTCCCCAAAAAAAACATGGGAAGGAACGATCGGCGGTATAATACTGGCAGTTGGCATCGTTGGCTGGCTGTTGCCTTTGCTTTTCCTGCCAAAAGAACTGAACACTGATCTGAAAGGTACCACAATGCTTTTTGCCCCGGTTGCCCTTATTGCAGCAGTTATGGGTACACTGGGCGACCTGCTTGAATCAAAACTGAAAAGAATGGCAGGAGTTAAAGATAGTGGTAGTATTATGCCCGGGCATGGCGGCTTCCTGGACCGGTTTGATTCATTGCTGGTAGCTATTCCTTTTGTTTGGCTGTTTCTTTATTTTCTTTTTTTCAAAAGTTAGCTTACGTGACACCTGTTTAGCAATAAACCGGCGAAACATTATCTTTGTCCCTCAATTTTCAACCTTATGACATTCCATAAAGAAGGATATACATCAATTGCCGTAGCTGCCATCATTTTTGGTGTGATCAATCTTCTGTCCTTTTATTTCCTGAGCTTTAATTATCCCCTGATCACTGCCCTGATCTCTATTGTTACCCTGGGACTGCTGATCTTTATCATATCTTTTTTCAGGATCCCCAAACGAGTGCTTACCATTAATGAGAATGCCATCATTGCTCCTGCCGATGGCAAAGTGGTGGCTATCGAAGAAGTGCAGGCCGATGAATATTTCAATGACCGCCGCATCCAGGTATCTATTTTCATGAGCCCGCTGAACGTGCATGTTAACCGGAATCCTGTCAGTGGTGATGTTGTATACAGTCAATATCATAAAGGAAAATACCTCGTGGCCTGGCACCCAAAATCGTCCACAGAAAATGAAAGGCATACAACCGTATACCGCAAAGGAGATAAGGAAGTGCTTGCCAAACAGATTGCCGGGGCATTGGCCAAGAGGATCATCAACTACCTTAAATCAGGCCAGCAGGTAAAGCAAGGGGATGAAATGGGATTCATCAAATTTGGTTCCCGCGTTGACCTTCTGTTGCCTCTTGACGCCAAGATCAAAGTGAAGATCGGTGATAAGCCCCAGGGAGGAGTTACCGTTGTGGCTGAATGGTAATAATGCTAAAAGATCTGTTCAAGTTCTTTTAAGGAATTCACTACATAAGTCGGTTTGATATCCATTTCAGTTATACCCAGGTGATTGACAAATACCTGGTCCATTCCTGCATTAATGGCTCCCTGTATATCGGCATCAAGGGTATCTCCAAGCATGATGCTGTTGTTTATGGTAGCGCCGGTTTTCTGCAAGGCATAATCGAAGATCTCTTTGTTGGGCTTTAAACTATTGGAACCTTCTGAGGTGATCACTTCTTCAAAGAAAGTATCCAGCCCTGAATATTTGAGTTTGCTGTGCTGAACCTTTTCAAAACCATTGGTAATAAGATGAAGCTGGTAACTCTTGTCTTTGAGGTATTGCAAGATCTCTTTGGTGTGGGGAAACAGGATGGTCCGCGTGGGCAGCTTTTCCAGGAACAGGATGCTCATGGCTTTGGAAAGCTCATCATCAGCGATTTTAAAATCGAGCAGGGCGAGCCACATCCTTTTTACCCTCAGCTCATCCTGGCGGATAAAGCCTTTGCGGTATCTCTCCCAGAGTTTATCGTTATGAACAAGATAATTCCTGTAGAACAGCTCAAAATCGTGTACACCTCTTTCTTTTAGTTGCAATTCCTCATAAAGACTTTCCAGGGTCACGCGGGCATTGGCATCAAAGTCCCAGAGGGTATGGTCCAGATCAAAAAACAGGTGTCTGTATTTCATGGTTGCAAAGTACGGCCAGGAATTTGTGTTTTAAATGTATTTATTGATAAATCATTTTTAAAAATCCCAGTACTTCGCAGTATAAACGAGATTATTTATGAATGTATTGATCACAGGTGCTTCCCGCGGAATAGGTAAAGCCATCGCTGAAATATTTGCTGCAAACGGCCATTCAGTTTTCCTGAGCAGCCGCAATGAAAAAGTGTTGATGGAAACAGCCCGCCAGCTTCAATCAAAATATCCGGCGGTTTCTGTAAAAGCAAAGGCATTTGATCTTGGTAGCAAGGAACAGGCCATAGCCCTGGCTTCCTGGGTACAGGAATCCGTTCAGGCACCTGATATACTCGTGAATAATGCGGGCAGCTTTGAGCCGGGCAGTGTTTATAACGAACCTGACGGGGTGCTTGAAAGCCAGATGGCCACTAATTTATACAGCGCCTATCATCTTACCCGTGCTCTTTTACCTTCCATGATGAAAGAAGGGAAAGGGCGCCACATCTTCAATATGTGTTCCATTGCCTCACTGAAAGCCTACAATAATGGCGGAGCATACAGTATCAGCAAATTTGCTTTATATGGATTCAGCCAAAATCTGCGGGAAGAAATGAAACCATATGGAATCAAGGTAACTGCCGTGTTGCCCGGCGCTGTGCTGACCGATTCATGGGAAGGGTTCGATAATAGCAACAAACGCATCATGGAAGCCAGCGATATTGCTCAATTGGTTTATGCTGCTTCTCAGCTGTCTATTCAGGCTTGTGTGGAAGAAATACTGGTGAGGCCGCAGTTGGGGGATCTTTAAGAGTGACCGACCATCGATCAACGCTCAACAGACAATAATTGCCTTCCAATGAAGTTTTTACGAACTTTTAGCAAATCCAGTTCTACTTTTAGGGGGCATGAAAAAAGGCATTCTTATAATTTCAATACTGCTGCTTGTGCTGGCAGCCAATGCCCAGGTGGTACTGAAGACCATCGTCACCGAAGGGCCTGTGATTGCTGGCGAACCTTTCGTTGTGCAGTATGTATTGGAGAATGCAGAACCGGAGGATGATTTTTTTCAACCTGATTTCAGGCAGTTCCGTTTTGTGAGTGGCCCTAATACCTACACGGGGGCGAGCTTTGGAGCAGATGGCCCCAAACGCCTGAAGAATATCACTTTTACACTTGTTGCATTAAAAGAAGGCCATTATATCGTGCCTGGAGCCAGTGTGAAACTGCATGGCCAGGTGTTCAAGAGTGAGCCTGCTCCACTGGAAGTGATCAGCAGAGCTGCTGCGGTGCAAAAAGGTATATTGTCTGAAAAGCCTTCCCTGGCTACCGACTCTTATCTGCAACCGGGTGAAGACCCTTATGAAAAGATCCGTCATAATCTTTTCATGAAAGTGATGGTAGATAAAAAAGCTTGTGTGGTTGGCCAGCCTGTTACGGCTACTTTTAAGCTTTATTCAAGACTCAATTCCAAGTCGGATATTGTTAAGAATCCGGGCTTTTACGGCTTTGCCATACAGGATATGATAAACCTGGCAGATAATGTGTCGGCAACAGAAACAGTGAATGGGAAGAAGTTCCAGGTACATACAGTACGTAAAGTTCAGCTCTATCCTTTACAGGCCGGGCTTTTTACCATTGACCCCATGGAAGTGCAAAGCAGGGTGGAATTCTCTACCAGCATGGTAAGTAAAAAATCTGAACAGGAGATCGTTGAAGGAGTGATACCTACTGAAGATGAATTGTTTTCCAAACCGGGATTTAAAGTGTGTGAAACCAGTATGCATACTGAACCGGTAGCTATTAAAGTAAATCCTTTACCGGAACATGGCCGGCCAGCTGAATTCAGCGGGGCCACCGGAAAGTTTACGATAGCTGCTTCCCTGGAAAAACAGGAACTGGCACGCAATGAAGAAGGCGACCTGGTGGTGACCATAGAAGGCAGAGGGAATTTTCCCCAGCTTGCGGCGCCTGTAGTGTCCTGGCCCAAAGCGATGGAAGGTTTTGAACCAGAAATAAAGGATTCGTTAAACAAAGAGCTTTCTCCACTCGAAGGGAGACGTGTATTCACTTTCCGGTTTATTTCCAACCAGGCAGGCACTTATACCATACCGGCTATCAACTTATCTTTTTTTGACCCCGACAGCAACCGATACAAAACAACTTCTACCAAACCTATAACAGTAAAAATAACTGAAGCAGCGGCAAGGAAATTACAGGCAGGTGCGGAAAAAGAACCGGTACTTAAAAAGAGTGTTCTCCTATGGATCATAACAGGTGTTGCTATTCTTGCCGCCACCCTGTTTGTTGTAATAAGAAGGAAAAACAGGAAACCGGTGCAGGCAGAACCCGTAAAAATAACACCGGCCAATAAACCGCAGGTAACCGGGTTGCTTCAGCCAGCTTCTATTTTACAGGAAGCAGAAGGCCATTCTTTTTATGCTGCTTTAAGGACGGCTATCTGGCAGTTCAGCTCACAGAAGTTTAAATTATCCGGCAGCAGTATGAACAAACGGTCCTTGCAGGAAGAGCTTCAGCAGGCAAATATTACTTATGCTGATCAGCAGGAACTCTTGCGCATCCTGGATGCCTGTGAGGAAGGATTGTTTACCGGCGCGTTGGAAACCGGCAACAGGAAGGAACTGTTGGAAGAAACACGTCACTTACTGCAGAAGATAGCGGATACGCCATTACCTGAATAAACTATTCTGAATACTTATATCCCACTCCCCTTACTGAATGAAAATACTTGGGATTACGGCTGTCTTCCTCAAAGTATTTACGGAAGTTGAGAATGAAATTATCAATAGTGCGGGTAGTTGGATAAACATTGTAACCCCATACTGCCTGTAAGATCTTTTCCCTTGGCACCACCTCATTCTTGTTTTCGATCAGGAGCTTGAGCAGCATTGTTTCTTTTTTGCTCAATTGTATCTTACCACTTGAGCGCGTAGTGGCTTCCTGTGCTTTGAAATCAATTAAATTATTGCCAAACGTATAGCTGTTGCCAACAGAAGATTTATCCTGCAGTTTCTTGTTCTTGTTGATGAGCTTGTGCACCCTGAGTAAAAGCTCTTCCAGGTTAAAGGGTTTGGTAAGATAATCATCAGCACCTTTCTTGAGGCCCAGCACCCTGTCGGCACTGGAGTTTTTGGCACTGAGAATAAGGATCGGCACTTCATTATTGCCGATGCGGATACTTTCGGCCACACTGATGCCGTCCATTTCAGGGAGCATCACATCCAGGATGATCAGGTCAAAATATTCGGTTTCAATGGCCTTAAGGGCAGCAGCCCCATCAAAAGCAGAAGTAACATCATAACCCTCCAACTCCAGGTTAAGTTTTAACGCCTCATGAAGGTTCTCTTCGTCTTCTACCAGCAATATGGATGTTTTCTTTTCGTCGCTCATAACCTGTTTTAAGGGTTAAAGGTGACTGCAAAATTAGTTCCGTGCGGATTATTGTTTGTCACCGAAATGTCCGCATTATGATCGTGCGCTATCTTGCTGCAAAGATACAAACCCAGGCCGGTGCCCTGCGTTTTCCGGGTGGCTTCATTGCCGATCCGGTAAAACTTCCTGAATATCCTTTTCTTTTCTTCATCCGGGATACCAGGCCCCTGGTCAGCAATGCTTAACTGCACAATGCCACCAGACCTGGCAAGTGTAGCAATGATAGCACTTTCTTTCGGAGAATACTTAACAGCATTTTCAAGAAGATTGTTGATCAGGATCTGAAGGAGCATTGCATCGCCTTTAACATCAACATCAGCTTCTACTTCGCCATTGAATGTTCTGTCGGGAAAACGGTTCCGGAAATCCTGCAGGCAATCTTTCAGCAGGTCAGAAAGATCCAGTTCTTCCTTGGCAAAAGAATAACCGCCTTCCAGTTGAGATGAGATGAGGATATTATTCGTGAGAAAATTAAGCCGTGAAGTTTCTTCGAGTGTGGTGCGGATCAGTCTTTTTTGCTTTTCAGGTTCAAGGGTGTATTTCTGCATGGTTTCCAGGTTGAGCCTGGCCACGGCAATCGGTGTTTTTAATTCGTGGGTCACTGCCATCATAAAATTCTGCTGCTGTTGTTGCAACCGGAATTGACGTCTTACTGAGCGGAATACGAAAGCGGCTGCAAAAATGATCAGGGCCAGGAAGAAAAGCCCTTCACTGAGATGCATAACAGTTACCCTTTTTTCGGCTGCTGTTATCTGCACAAATTCCTTGTGGTATAAGGAAGGAGAAATGGTGCTGTCGATTGTGGCATTGAGTTGCTTCAGCCGGAAATCTGCCAGTGAATGGTTTTGTTTTTCCAGCGAAATGAACCACCATGCCAGTGCAGCTACAATGTAGGTCAGCATCAGCCAGTAAATAAAAGTGGCCCTTCTTATTTGTTTTCGGCTGTTATCGGGCATGTTATCTGGGTTGCTTTTCCAGCCGGATGCCTGCATTCAGAACATTCTGAAGCGGGTCTTCCCGCATGATCTGTTCGAGTGTGAATTTATAAGTGCCGGCTTTTAGGCTTTGCTTTTCGGCCAGTTCTATCCGGTGTTCATATATATCGTCCATACCGCTGGCCAGCCATCCTTTTTCGCTGGTGGCAAGGGTGAGGTCTTTCTGGATCTGCAGGGTGGAATCCTGACCAGGCCCTTTTACATAAAGGTTGACATAGATATTACTGAAACTGTATTTTTCATTATGCCGCAGCACCAGGAAGATCCTGTACAGGGAAGTGGTATCTTTTATAGCAAATTCAAAAGAAGGCCTGAAATTGCTTTTCCAGGCATGCTGGGGAATGGTCACTGTTTTTTCATAAAGGTCAATGGTAGTGCAATTATACAGCAGGCACGAAACAAAGATGGCAATGATAGACCTGGAGAAAAGCTTTTTCAAATCTGGAATTTTTACAAAAGTAGTAAAGGTTTAAAAAGTTTAATAGTTTAAAAATCAGCAGACCCCAAGTTTTAAACTATTAAACCCTTAAACTTCCTGGGCCTTTACAGCACGTTCAGCACCTGCTCCTTCGCCTTTTCCAGTTCATCCTTCATCAGCACCACACATTTCTGTATGGTGGAATCGTATGCTTTGGAGCCGGTGGTATTGATCTCCCGGCCGATTTCCTGGAGAATGAAAGAGAGTTTTTTTCCTTTTGACTCTTCGGGCTCCTGCAAGAGGGTTTTGAAATAATCACAGTGGTTTTTTAAACGGACCTGCTCCTCGCTGATATCTATCTTTTCAATATAGTAGATCAGTTCCTGCTCCAGGCGGTTGCTATCGTAGTTTTCCTTTCCTACCTGCTCTTCCAACAATTTGGTGAGCCCTTCCCTGATCTTTACCTGGCGAAGGGGTTCGAGGCGGATCACTTCCTGCTGTTGGGTAAGTATATTATTGATACGCATCAGCAGGTCCATTTCAAGTGACCTGCCTTCATCCAGGCGATGGGCATTCAGGTCTTCTATTGCCATCAGGATGATGCTTTGCAATTCCCCCCATTCTTTATCATTAAGCGTTTCGGCAGTGGGGGTGATCACTTCCGGCAGTTTCACCAGCGTACTCAGTATATGCGATGTATCCAGGTTAAGGGCGGAAGACAGTTCGGCCAGCGGTTTATAATATGCTTTGGCCAGGTCTGTATTAATGGTAACGGGTTTTGAGCTGCCGGTTTCTTTCAGGCTGATAGTGCAATCAACAGTACCACGGCCAAGTTTTTCGGAGAGGAGACGGCGGATATCAAACTCAAAAGGTTTTAACATAGCTGGTAACCTTAACTGCAGTTCAAATTGCTTACCGTTTAAAGACTTGATATCTACAAGGAATGTTTTATCGCCAGCATTTTTCTCGGCTCTTCCAAAACCGGTCATGGATTTCAGCATGAGGACTTATTTTTTGATTTGATCAAAGGTATCTTAATTATTGTATCTCTGTGTGGCTAGTATTACTGCATCTGTGCAAGCATCCATCTATCGGTTTCTGAAAGTAAAAATCCCTTCGAAGTATCGAAGGGATCATTATAATGGATGGGTTAGTAAGTACAGGGAAAACGAATTTCCCATCACAATATTAAATATAATTTTTACTATCCAAAAAAAAATCATTAAGAATTTTATTCACATTTTAGAATCGACTGTGGATAATAGTGGCACCTCTTTTAATGGTTTGTGATGCTTTTTCAATCCCTGTTGCTATTGTTTGCTATGTAATAAGTGTATGCATGTTGTTTTTTCAATCTTTTGAAACCCTTGCCCAGCCTATGTTTCAAAAGATGATATTTTATAAATCTATTCATTGCTTATTGTCTTTGATCAAGCGGAAACATGCGCTGCCATGTATTTGGAACTGCATTCAACCGGTAAAAATGCCGGTTAGTTTGCCCAAAAAAAAATTTACCCCGGCTGGCGTTTCCGGCTACAAAAAATGCCCCCTGCTTTCCATTAGCCCACTTATGCGGTTAACTTTGCAGACAAATATTCCCGTTTATGAAGTTTGATAAACCTGTTCCGCTTACCCAAATAGCTTCCCTGATCAATGCAGAACTTATTGGTAATACTACTGCACAAGCTACTGGTATCAACGAAATACATAAAGTAGAAGAAGGTGACCTGGTATTTGTTGATCACCCGAAGTATTATGAAAAGTGCATACAATCTGCCGCCAGTTATATCATCATTAATAAGCAAACTGATTTTCCTGAAGGCAAGGCATTGCTGATCACAGAAGATCCGTTTGAAGCGTATCAAACCATTGTCCGTCACTTCAGACCTTTTGCCCCATCCATGCAAATGATCAGCAGCACCTCCTCAGCAGGGGAAGGAACAGTGATCATGCCGGGCGCATATATCGGTAATCATGTGCAGATCGGGAAAGATTGTGTGATCCATCCCAACGTTACCATAATGGACCATTGTATTATTGGTGATAAAGTGGTGATACAGGCAGGCGCCGTAATTGGAAGCGATGCATTCTATTATAATAAAAAAACCAACCGGGATATTCATTATAAACGGATGCTCAGCGCCGGCCGTGTAGTAATTGAAAATGGCGTGGAGATCGGTGCCGGCTGCACCATAGACAGGGGTGTAAGCGGCGATACACTGATCGGGGCTGGCACCAAGATGGACAACCTTGTTCATATCGGTCATGATACCGTGGTAGGAAAAAACTGCCTCTTTGCTGCACAGGTTGGTATCGCAGGCGCCACCATTATTGAAGACAATGTAATACTGTGGGGCCAGGTAGGCGTAAGCAAAACCCTCACCATCGGAAAAGATGCTATTGTGCTGGCGCAAAGCGGTGTGCCCTCTTCACTCGCCGGCGGCAAAACCTATTTCGGATATCCGGCAGAAGATGCTTCGTTGAAGAGAAGGGAGTTGGTGTGGATAAAGAGGATACCAGAGCTCTGGCACAAAATCATGAAGCACGAATGATGCGAATGAGGTTAAAGGGCGAAGATTTTGTATATAAGGCACGAATGGCGCAAATGGATTCTGAAAGTTGAAGACTGGTTACATTATTGAGTTTTCTTTATTTTAAACAAGCTTCAACTTTCAGAATCCATTTGCGCCATTCGTGTTTTAAGTTAGC
The DNA here is from genome assembly GCA_001898405.1 of Sphingobacteriales bacterium 44-61. Lineage (GTDB taxonomy): Bacteria > Bacteroidota > Bacteroidia > Chitinophagales > Chitinophagaceae > Terrimonas_A. The sequence goes on along the minus strand of MKTW01000004.1, from coordinate 251,214 downwards.
GAGATTCTAATTAAGGACTTATTCGCGGGATTCGTAATTGTGGGATTCGTAATCGTAAGGTAGTTGGTCGGCAATGTTCTTCCAACTCCAGTAGCCCTGGTTGATCCAGTCTTTCTGATCATAGTAGTAACCATTTTCTTTAATGGCAATTGCATCCCTGATATCGATATAGGATATCTGGATGGCAACATTTTTGGGTAGCTTGAACTGCTTGAGGTATTCAGGGTCGGGCTTTTGTTTGGTGTAGGTGATGCTGATCTTGCGCGGATACCAGATCTCTATTTGCAGGGTGCTGTCGAGCGCTCCATAATACAGGGTGTCATAGGGGTTGCTTATGCGGTCGAATTTTTTGTCATTGGTTTCATCCAGCATATCTACGGTGTAGCCATTTTCAAGGAGCGTGCTGTCGTAGTAGCTGCGCATGAAATGCAGCTTGGAACCATAGTACGCTTTTTCCCGGTTTTGGGCCCATACATTTTTGAGGCTGTCGCTTCCATCGAGCTCTGAGTAGAGGCAGAAACCGCTATAGGAGCTTATGTCTGTATTGTAATTGTAGATAAATGAATCGAGTTGGTAGCGCAGGTTATAGCCAAGGGCTTTGTTTTCCATCTGTAAGGGCTCGGTGGCTAATACACGCAGCTTATTGCTTTTTTTAAGGAGATAAAACTTCAGGACCTCGGGATTGAGCAGCGTGGTTTTGGCGGCGTTGGGTGTGGTGCCAATAAAATGATCGATGAAAAAGCTGCCGTAGCGTTCCCACCCGTCTTTCAGTTCATTGCTGCTTTTAATGATCACTTCTGTCATGCTTTTTTCTTCACGGGCCAGTTCAATATCGGGGATCACGGCATCTGAATGGCTGATACGGAGCTGACGGGTTTGATAGCCTGTAAAGCTGATGATCAATTCATACCCACCTGATTTAAGGGAAAGGGAAAACTCACCTTGTTTATTGGTCACTGTTCCAACAGTTGTGTTCTGGCAATAAACAGAAGCACCAGCCAGCGGCTCCCTGGTAGCAGAGTCGATGATCTTTCCGGAAACGGTGAATTGAGCTTTTGAAGACAGGGAAATAATACACAAGAGCAGGAAAACAAGATGCCTGGGGTTTTGCATAGTACTGAATTGAGTATTAAAGATACATGTTAAGGAACGTTGGAAATAGCGTAATTGTGCTATGATAAAATACTTTTAACAACGCATTTGAACGGAAACTGTTTTTTCCTAAGGTTTCTGGTCCAGGTACTTCCGGCAGGCTTCCCGTATGCTTTGTTCCAGGGGAGTAAAATTGAAGCCGGGCAAAGCCTTTTTCAGTTTATCATTCTCGAATGTTGTATTGCTATGGGCTACAATGGCACTTTCTTTAGTAAGCACAGGCGAATGGCCGGTGAATAATGATCTGACCTTTTCCCATCTCCAGGCAATGCCCATCAATGCACGGGTGGTTTGTCTTTGGGGTTTGGGTTTGCCGAATGCATCGGCCATGGTGTCAAGCAATTGTTTGAAAGTCCAGTTGTCGCCATTAACAATGTATCGTTGTTCTGTTATATCTGTTTCCATCAACAGTGCGGTCGCTTTTGCCACATCTTCCACTGCCACAAACCCATTTTTCCCGGGACTGTACCAGTTAAATCCATCATGAATGCTTTTGAAAATAGCACTGCTGCCGTTATTCCAATCACCATAGCCAAGAATGGTTGAAGGGTTAAGGATCACAGCATCCAATCCTTCACCAATACCGCGCCATACTTCCAACTCGCCTTTATGTTTACTTTTTGCATAATGCGTATTGGCTTTACTGTTTTCCCATTTGCTGTTTTCATTCACCGATTGTCCCTGAAGTGTGCGGCCCAACGCTGCAACGGAACTGATATGCACGAAGCGGCGTACGTTTTGCTCCAGCGCTATGTTCACTACGTTGGCTGTTCCTTCCACATTCACTTTATACATCTGCTTCCTGTGGCGGGAAGAAAAGGAAACAACTGCTGCAGCATGAATGACCGTGTCAATATCCTGCATGATCTCTGAAAGAAAAATAACATCCAGTATATCTCCTTCCACCCATTCCACCTTGTCGAGGATAGCCGCGGGAATAAAAGCCGGTAAACGCGAGCTTTCCCTGCGGATGGCCTTTACAGCGTACCCTTTCTCCACCAGCTCTTTTATAATATAAGCGCCGAGGAATCCAGTGCCGCCTGTTACAAGGATCTTAGTAGACAAGTTTGATAAATTGGTTATTAAAATGGCTGCGAAGATAATTATGATTGGCTGTCGCTGTAGTTATAATATCCTTTCCCAGTTTTCCTTCCCCATTCTCCTTTTTCCACTTTTTCTTTTTGGATATAAGATGGTTTCAGGCGGGCGGGCTGGTTCATTTGTTCATATACCGAACAGCTGACGGCATAGTTCACATCATTGCCGATAAGGTCCATCAACCTGAACGGGCCCATTTTAAAACCGGTTGCTTCCAGCAGGTTGTCCAATTGGGCAAAACCGGCTTTGTTTTCTTCGGCCAGCCGCAGTGATTCAATATAAAATGGACGGGCTACACGGTTCACGATAAAGCCTGGAGAATCTTTACACACCACTGGTGTTTTCCCAATGGCCCTTGCCAGGTTTACCAGTTCCTGTACAAGAGCAGGAGAGGTATAGCTGGTTGATACCACTTCCACCAGTTTCATTAATGGTGCAGGGTTGAAGAAATGCATGCCGATCACCCGCTCAGGATTTTTTATACCTGCAGCAAGCTGGGTTACAGATAAAGAGGAAGTGTTGGTGGCAAAGATGCATTCACTGTGATTGATCTCTGCCAGCTGATTGAAAAGAGCGATCTTAATAGCAGGTTTTTCTACAATAGCTTCGATGAACACATCAGCCAAACAGCTTTGCAGATCGGAAGTAAACACTATACGATCATAAATAGTTTTCTTTTCCTTCTCGCTCAGCTTTTGCTTTTCTACAGCTTTTTGCAGGTTTTTTTCAATAGACATTCTTGCCTTATTCAGTATCTCGGGGTTGAGATCATATAATAAAGTAAAGAATCCCGCTTGCGCAGAAATCTGGGCAATGCCGCTACCCATGGTGCCGGCCCCGCAAATGCAAATGCTGCTGATGTTCAAAATGACCTGATTTTGATTGTAAAGATATTTGTTTATCTTAAGTAAAATTTTTACCATGACTGAACCAATTACCGAACAAGCCACCATTCCTGCTGCCCCTGCACCGGGGAATAGCACCCCTAGGATAAAAACTCCATCCACTATTGCTTTTGCAATAGGCGTTCTTTTGTTTTTTATGCCATTTATAGATATACGATGCAACGATATGTCGCTGCAGAAAGTGAATGGTGCAGAACTGGCAACCGGTTTTAAGATCAAAGGGCCGGATTCAGGAAACTCCTTCTTGGATGGATTTGGAAATGGTGAACGTAAAACAAAAACAGGTTTTTCCAGCAATGATAAGAAAGACCCCAATGTGTATGCGTTGGCGGCACTTGCATTGGGGGCTTTAGGGCTTTTATTATCTTTTTCCAATGCCAGGTTGGGCGGTATCGGCGGAGTGTTAACCGGATCGTTGGCTGCTGCGTCCCTGATCGGCTTATTGATCGATATAAAAAGACAGATAAAAGCAGATCTTAGTTTAAAGAACGGCGATGCCGGTATAAAAATAGCCGTGGATTTCACTCCCTGGTTTTACCTGGCCGTTGTATCCTTTATTGTGGCAGCTTACTTCAGTTATAAGCGAATGAAAACTTAATAATAAACGGCTAGATGGCCGAACTGAACTGCTTCAGGAACCTTACATCATTTTCACTGAAGAGCCGGATATCATTGATATCGTATTTCAGCAATGCTGGACGTTCAATGCCCATTCCAAAAGCAAAGCCCGTGTATTTATTAGGATCAATGTGGCAGTTTTGCAGCACATTCGGATGCACCATTCCGCAACCCAAGATCTCTACCCAGCCTGTTTTTTTACAGATATTGCAACCCGTGCCCCCACAAATAAAGCAGGTTACATCCATTTCAGCACTTGGCTCTGTGAAAGGGAAATAAGAAGGGCGGAAGCGTACTTTCACATCCTTTCCATACATCTCTTTTACGAAGAAATATAATGTTTGCTTGAGGTCAGCAAAAGACACGTTCTCGTCGATATATAAACCTTCTACCTGGTGGAAAAAGCAATGACTGCGGGCGCTGACGGTTTCATTGCGATACACACGGCCCGGGCATACCACACGAATGGGTAATCTGCCTTTTTCCATTTCTCTTATCTGTGTATTGCTGGTATGCGTACGAAGCACCCAATCAGGATTCTGCTGAATGTAAAAAGTGTCCTGCATGTCACGGGCAGGGTGATGGGGGGGCAGGTTGAGCGCACCGAAATTATGCCAGTCGTCTTCGATCTCAGGGCCTTCTGCTTCTGCAAATCCTAACCGCTGGAAAATGGAAACGATCCTGTTTTTCATCAGCGTAATAGGGTGGCGGCTACCCATGGGAGTGGGATCGCCGGGCAGACTGAGGTCAATCTGCTGGCCTGAACTGGCAGCTCCGTTATCCGTCAGTTGCTTCAGCTCTTCATATTTCTGTTCTGCAAACACCTTGAAATCATTCAGCACCTGCCCGAATTCCTTTTTCCTGTCGGTCGGCACATTTTTCATTTCACCCATAACCGCTTTCACAAGACCCTTTGTACCGAGGTATTTTATGCGGAATTCTTCCACCTGTTTTTCGTCAGTGGCAGTGAAAGAAGAGATCTCTTTTTTGTAAGCTCCGATTTGTTGTAACAGTGACTCCATAAGTCCGGCAAAGATAGGTTAGCTTAACGTAAATTTGCCGGTATATGTCAGACTACCTTCACCTTTCCGACTATCTCTCCCCCCTCAACCTGCATGAGATTTCCCAGGATGAGGGCTATAAAGACGGGCAATTGGGAAAGATCATATCCGTATATGATGGCGAAATGCCTGATCTCGATGATGTGCAACTGGTATTGGTCGGTTGCGGCGAACAAAGAGGCAGTGGTATGATCGGTTCAGAGAACAGGACCCCGGATACGATCCGCCGTCATTTTTACCAGCTTTTTTACTGGCATACAGATATCCGTATTGCCGATATCGGCAACCTGCAGCCCGGCGCTTCTTTTACCGATTCCTACGCAGCCCTTAAAATGGTGATCAAGGAATTGATGGCTGATGGCAAAACCGTGGTGGTGCTTGGCGGCTCCCATGATCTTACCCTGGCACAGTATCATGCCAACGCCGACAATAAACGTTTGATGGAAGCATCAGTAGTGGATGCCCTGATCGACCTGGACATTACCTCTCCGTTCCGTCATCAGAATTTTCTGATGGAAATGCTGACAGGAGAGCCTAATTATATACGGCACTACAATCATATCGGTTTCCAGAGCTATTATGTGCATCCGCGTATGCTTGAAACGCTGGATAAACTTCGCTTTGATTGCTACCGGGTAGGCCATGTAAAGGAAAGCATCGATGAAATGGAGCCGGTGATCCGCAACAGCAACCTGTTCTCCTTCGATATTTCAGCGATCGCCAATGCGTATGCGCCAGCTAATGCGCTTACCCCAAATGGCTTTAACGGAGAAGAGGCTTGCGCCCTGATGCGCTATGCCGGCATGAGCCCGAATGTGAACAGCATCGGTATTTATGGCTACCAGGCTCAACATGACCGGGATGAACTGACAGCCCGCCAGATCAGCCAGATGCTTTGGTACCTGATTGATGGAAAGAGCCGGGCAAGAAGGGAAGCTTCTCTCGATCAGCGGGATTCATTCAACGAATTCCATACAGCTTTTGCAGAAGTGGAAACCACTTTTTTACAAAGCAAAAAAACAGGCCGCTGGTGGATGCAGTTGCCCGATAAAAAATACATAGCCTGCAGTTATAAAGATTACCTGCTGGCAAGCAGTAATGAAATACCGGAGAGATGGATGAGAGCACAGGAAAGGCAATAAACGACAAAAGTTTTTTAATAAATACATAAAAGAAGTTCATGATTAAAACGGGTATTTGTTCATTCGGAATGAGTGGGAAAGTGTTTCATGCCCCTTTCATACAGGCGCATCCTGGTTTTGAATTGACCGCAATAGTGGAAAGAACAAAGAACGATTCAAGGGAAAGATACCCCGAATCCAGGCTGGTTCGCTCTGTAGAAGAATTGCTGGAAGATAAATCCCTGCAATTGATCATTGTGAACACGCCTGTGCAAACGCATTTTGATTATGCTAAAAAAGCCATACTGGCCGGTAAGCATGTAGTGGTGGAAAAGCCATTTACCGTTACATCGGCACAAGCGCAGGAACTGGTTGATACAGCCAAAGAAAAAGGAGTGCTTCTGTCGGTATTCCAGAACCGTCGCTATGATGGAGACTTCAGGGCAGTAAAAAATGTGCTGGAAACAAAACTGATCGGTGAAATAAAAGAAGCAGAAATAAGATACGATCGTTACCGTCCGGAGATCAGCTACAAAAAACATAAGGAAACAGATCTTCCTGGTGCAGGCATTACTTATGATCTGGGTGCCCACCTGGCTGATCAGGCGCTGCAATTATTTGGCTGGCCACAGGCATTGTTTGCCGATATGATGGCTATGCGCGATGGAAGCCCGGTGGATGATTATGTAGAGATCATTTTATTTTACCCATCTTTCAGGGTAAGATTAAAAGCTTCCAACTTTGTGAAAGAACCTGTACAGGAATATATATTCAATGGCAGCCTGGGAAGTTTCCTGCAAAAACGTTCCGACCTGCAGGAAACAATGTTGCTGAAAGGTGCTGTGCCCGCTCTTCAATCATGGTGTCCTGTTCCTGACAGTCCTGATGGTTTACTGCACACCACAATAGATGGAAAGGATATCCGGGAAGAAAGAACGGCTGTGCCGGGCAATTACATGGGGTTTTTTGAGGATGTTTACCAGGCCATTGTTAACGGAGCACCCAACCCCGTTCCTGGTGGAGATGGCGTGAAAGTGATCCGGTTGCTGGAAGCAGCCAAGCAAAGCGCTAAAGAAAATAAAGTGATATCACTATAACTTCAATCCCGGATTGATGACCTTACGTAAAACTTCCTTTCCATGGTTGCTTGCTTTTATTGCAGCCATTGCTATTACCAGTTGTTCTTCCCAAAGAGCAATACATTCTGCTCAAAAAAAGTTGTTGACCGAGCCTGTGATACAAACGGCGCATATTGGGATTAGCGTTTATGATGCAACGCAAAACAAGTATGTGTTCAATTACCAGGGAGATAAATACTTTGTACCGGCCAGCAACACCAAGATACCTACTTGTTATGTTGCCATGAAGTATCTGGGTGATAGCCTGACCGCTCTGCGTTATGTTGCCCGTGACCCTGATACTGTTCTTATCGCAGGAACCGGTAGTCCTGATCTTCTCCATCCTGATTATAAAGACCAGCCTGTATTCAATTTCCTGAAACAATACAAGCAGGTGATATTATCTGTAAAGCCGTATACGGATTTCCTGGGTAGTGGCTGGTCGTGGAGTGATTATAAGGCATATTATATGGCACAACGGAGCGATCTTCCATTATATGGGAATGTTGCAAGGTTCAACTGGAAGAATGAAGGAAATGTTCAGGTAATGCCTTCTTATTTCAAAACAGTTACCACTGTGGCCAATCACTTACCAACTGGGTTTGATATCGGGAAACCGTGGGATGAAAATAAATTCACCGTAACAGAAGGCACCGGAAAAAATGATGAAGTGCCTTTCCGCCCGGATGCTCCAACAATTAAAGCTTTATTGGCAGATACACTAAAGTTGCCGGTCACCATTGACCCGCATCCTCTTTCAGCCGGTTCTCAGCGTTTGTATTCCCGCCCGGTTGATTCGGTTTTACGTCCTATGATGCATCGCAGCGATAATTTTTTTGCTGAGCAGATGTTGCTCATGGTGAGCCAGGAGAAATTGGGAATAATGGACGACAGAACGATCATTGATACCTTATTAAAAACTGATCTGGCTGATCTTCCTCAAAAGCCACGTTGGGTAGATGGGTCAGGGCTTAGCCGGTACAATCTTTTCACGCCGCAGGATTTTGTGGCCATTCTCCATAAAATGGAAAAGGAGTTTGGTATGCAGCGGATCAAAGGCATTCTGCCTACAGGTGGCGAAGGAACGATCAGCAATTACTATAAAGAAGACAGTGGTTATATCTATGCAAAAACCGGCTCTCTTTCAGGTGTGGTCAGCCTTAGCGGTTACCTGTACACTTCAAAAGGCAGGCTCCTGATCTTTTCCGTATTGGTAAATAATCATAATGGATCTGCTGCGGATGTAAGGCGGGCAGTGGAACGGTTTATCCGTAAATTCAGGAAGTAAGTTCTCTGTATCCTTAAGACCGGAACATTTTTTCCAACTGGTCCTGCCGGAACTCCAGATAAGTAGGATTTCCATCAGGAGAAATGTTGGGTTGCTTACAGTTAAACAGGTCAGTTATCAATTGACGTTGCTCTCTTTCTGTTAATCTCATTCCTGATTTGACGGCTTGCTGTTTTGCCAGCGAACGGATCAGCTTCTCCCTTTTGGAAAACTTAACATCGTTGCTGAAATGTTTATACTGTTCGATAAGAATATCTATGATATGTTTTTCCTGCCCTGTTTCCACATCAGCGGGTGTGCCCTGTATCACAAAAGTGTTTTTGCCAAAAGGCTCTATCTGGTAGCCAAGCTGCTGCAGATCGGGCATTAATTCTTCCAGTATTACTGCATCGGCTGGCGTAAGTTCCAATGTGGAAGGGAACATGCTTTGCTGTGAAGGAATGGCTTTTCCCTGGCTTGCGTTTACCAATTGTTCATACAATACTCTTTCGTGAGCAGCTTGCTGGTGAACAAGTATGAAGCCGTTACCGGAAGGAACAGTGATATAGGTATTCAGTAATTGTGAAAGCTCAACTTCTTCAAAATTTTTTGTCCTTGCATCAGTATGAAGGGTTGGGGCTGATTCATCAGTTGCTGGCACAGATTCTGTGGCAGGTGCTTCATAAAAATCTTTCCAGTGTTTTAATTCGCTTTTTTGTGATGGCTCAATAAAATGCGCCTGATGTTTTTGTGTGAAGCCTTTGAATAAAGAAGAAGAGGAAGCCGCTGTTTTTTTCTCTTCAGTAAACGGTTGTTGTATGGAAGAGAGTTGTTGAATGGAAGCATCCAGATCGAAATCAAGCGCCGGTGTTATGCTGAATTGAGCCAATGCATGTTTGATAGCAGCCTGCACGAATGCATACACGATCTTTTCGTCTTCAAATTTTATTTCCTGTTTGGTCGGATGCACATTCACATCCACCTGTGTTGGTTCAAGATCAATGAAGAGCACATATAAAGGAAAGCTGTCGCCAGGGATCATTTCCTGGTAAGCGCTCATCACAGCATGATTAAGATAGCCGCTTTTGATAAAGCGGTTGTTGACAAAGAAGTACTGATCACCACGGGTCTTCTTGGCTGTTTCAGGCTTGCCAACAAAACCATGGATATTCATATAGTCTGTATCTTCTTTTACTGTTACCAGTTTTGTGTTGTAGTTATTTCCCAGCAGCTGGATGATCCGTTGTTTCAGGCTGCCGGCTTCCAGGTGAAAGAGTTGTTGTCCGTTGTTGGTGAGAGTAAACAATATCTGTGGAAAGGACATGGCCACACGCGTGAATTCATCCACGATATGACGCATTTCAGCAGCATTGCTTTTCAGAAAATTCCTGCGGGCAGGTATATTAAAGAAAAGGTTTTTCATGGCAATGCTGGTGCCAGTAGGAGCAGCCACAGGTTCCTGCTTCTTTACTATACTGTTCTCTACTTCTATATAAACCCCGGCTTCATCCTCAGCCCTTTTGGTTTTCATCTCTACCTGTGCTACAGCAGCAATAGAAGCCAATGCTTCGCCACGGAAACCCATGGTGCGGATATGAAAAAGGTCATCAATGCTTTTTATTTTGGATGTGGCATGACGTTCAAAACACATTCTTGCATCAGTTTCACTCATGCCTGCACCATTATCAATAACCTGTATCAGTGATTTTCCTGCATCTGCAAGGATCAGGTAGATGGAAGTAGCGCCGGCATCTACGGCATTTTCCAGCAATTCCTTCACGGCACTGGCCGGACGTTGTATCACTTCTCCGGCAGCTATCTGGTTTGCTATATTATCTGGTAGTAAAACGATCTTATCAGGCACGATGTGTATTCTCCGGCGTCAAAAATAACGATTTGATTTTTAAGCAACCCTTAGGGCTGTAATAGCATCAAAAGGATTAATTTTATCGCTATTATTCCGCTGATTAATTTTAATATAATGAGGATTTGCCGGTTTTTGCTCGCCTTGTTGGTTTCTACTCCTTTTTTTGCTGTTGCCCAGCATAAAAGCGCATTATCTGAACACGAATGGGTGGATAGTGTTTTTAAAAGCCTGAGCGAAGAACAACGTATTGCCCAGCTGATCGTGATCAGAGCACATTCCAATCTTGGTCAGGACCATATTGACAAAGTGACCAATGATATCCGGAAATATAATGTGGGCGCACTTTGTTTTTTCCAGGGAGGACCGGTAAGGCAGGCCAATCTCACCAATTTTTATCAGGGCATTGCCAAAACCCCGATCATGGTCACTATTGATGGGGAATATGGCCTGGGTATGCGATTGGATAGTGTTACTAAATTTCCTTATCAGCTTACATTGGGTGCTTTGCAGGACTCCTCATTGGTATATCGTATGGGAGTGGCTGTGGGTGAGCAATGCAAACGTCTTGGTGTTCATGTGAATTATGCACCGGTGGTTGATATCAATAATAATCCTAATAATCCGGTGATCGGTTACCGCTCATTCGGAGAAGATAAAAATAAAGTGGCCCGCCTTGGGGTTGCTTATATGCGTGGAATGCAGGATGCAGGCATTATGGCCTGCGGTAAACATTTTCCCGGACATGGTGACGTGGATGTGGATTCACATTATGATCTGCCGATGATAAAGAAAGTGCGCAGCCAGTTGGATTCAATGGAACTGGTTCCCTTCCGTGCTTTGATAGACGCAGGTGTGGGCAGCATGATGATCGCGCACCTGTATATTCCTGCTATTGATAAAACGGCTAACAGAGCCACTTCCATTTCAAAGAACAGTGTGACAGGTATCCTTCGTGAAGACCTGGGATACCAGGGGTTGACCTTTACCGATGCATTGGAGATGAAAGGTGTAGCCAAATTTTTCCCCGGCGGAACAATTTCCGTGGAAGCATTGATCGCCGGCAACGATATGCTTTGCCTGCCTGCCAGTGTGCCTGAAACGATTGATGCAGTAAAAGCAGCTATCAAAGAAAAGAAATTGAGCTGGGAAGATATCAATGAGAAATGTAAAAAGGTATTGACAGAGAAATATAAACTGGGTCTTGCACAAATGCAGTCTATTGATACCAATAACCTGCTCACTGATCTGAATGCCAAAACAGATGAGATCCGTCGTGAGGTAGCAAGAAAAGCATTGACATGGGTGAAAATGGTAAACCCTACCGGTTTCAGAAATGAATACCTGGGCCTGCCTTTGCAGAAAGGAAAAAAGATAGCTTATGTAGGATTTGGCACTTCAGAACTGAACAGTTTTGGTAAACGCCTGCAGGAAGATCTGGGAGCAGATGCGTTTTTCTTTTCTTATAAAGACAATGCGCCTAAAGGCGGCGCTATCGTTAAAGCAATTTATGAAGGTAAATATGATGCGGTCGTATTGGGTTTCCATAGTGTGACGCCGGGACGTGCCAATAATTATGGTATCAGCAAAGAAGCCGTTAAAGTATGGAATCAGTTGAATGCGCCGAATTCGATCACCATGGTATTTGGCAATGTATTGTCTCTTGCAAACTTCTGTGCTGCACAATCATTGGTGGCCTGCAATGAGAACGATGATATTTTTCAGCATACTGCCGCTGATTGGCTGGAAGGGCAGTTTGTATCAGAAGGAACGTTGCCAGTACGTGTCTGCAACTGGAAATATGGAGAGGGGTTGACGATGCCTCCCGGCAAAACCACTCTTTTTCCGGTCGGCGATGCGAAGTTTAAAGCAATTGATTCCATCGCCACTGATGCAATTGCTCAGCATGCATTTCCAGGCTGCGTGGTGCTGGCCGCTAAAGACGGGCAAATCGTTTATCACAAAGCATTTGGGGAATATCAATATGAACCTTCCAGCCCTATGACGCTGGAAAGTATTTTCGACCTGGCATCAGTCACCAAAATTTCTGCTACCACGGTGGCGGTGATGAAACTGTATGAACAAGGGAAAATAGGTTTGGATAAAAAACTGGGTCAATACCTTCCCTGGGTAAAGGGTACCAACAAAGCTAACATGTTAATTAAGGATATCCTGTTGCACCAGGCAGGGTTGATCCCTTTTATCCAGTTTTATAAAGAAACACTTGATCCTGCAACGGGGCTGCCTAACCCCGCTATTTATGCAAGCAGCTATTCCCCGCAATTCCCTTTGCGGGTAGCAAATGGCATGTATATCAGAAGTGACTGGCGTGATACATTGCGCAATCGTATTCTGACCAGCCGGGTTGGCGCAAAGAATGCTTATGTGTACAGTGATCTTGATTTTATTTTCCTGGGAAATGTAGTGGAAGCCGTGACGAAAATACCATTGGATAAATATGTGCAAGACAGCTTTTATGCAAAAATGAATATGGTGACTACAGGCTTCCGGCCATTGACACGTTTTGCAAAAGAGAGGATAGTTCCTACAGAGAATGATAATTTTTTCCGTCAGCAGTTATTGCAGGGCGATGTGCATGATGAAGGTTCTTCCATGTTTGGCGAAGTGGCAGGGCATGCAGGTTTATTTTCTGATGCATATGATCTGGCCAAATTATACCAGATGCTGCTGAATGGTGGTGAATTGAATGGAAAACGTTTTTTAAAACTGGAAACGATCCGTTTGTTTACTTCTTATGAAAGCAAATTCAGCCGGCGTGGTTATGGTTATGATAAGCCGGAGAAGGATAATGATACACGTAAGGAGCCTTATCCATCTTCACTGGTATCACCACAAACCTTTGGACATACCGGGTATACGGGAACCTGTGTGTGGACCGATCCGAAGTACAATATCATTTTTGTGTTTTTATCGAATAGGGTGTATCCGACAAGGGAGAATTCAAAGTTGTCGACATTGCAGGTGAGGTCGAAGATACAGGATGAGATATATAGGGTGTTGGGGGCAGCGAAATAATAGCTAAGCAGACTATAATAGTATAGATATTTGCAACTTACCACCAATCCCTTGTTCGATTATGCGTTGTAAGGTTGAGAATCTTACATCTTTCAAATCCTTTTCCAGTTTACAGATATACGACTTATTTGTACCTGATTGCTCGGCTACCTGTTCTTGTGTCAGGCCTTTTTCCTGCCGGGCTTGCTGAAGAAGGACGCCAAGCTTAAATGCTTCGTAGCCGGATTCGAATTTTTTTCTGCCCCGGGTACCCTTGACTCCAATTTTCAGATCAATGAATTGGTCAAGACTGGTTAAGTTTTTTTTCTTCATAGTACTGGTGTTTATGTTTTAAAGCTTTTGCTATTTCATCAGAAGGGGTTTTTTGTGTTTTCTTCTGAAATCCATGACCTACAACGATCAGTTGATGTTCATCGAAAAAACAAAATATCCGGAAAATGTTATTTCCTTGTTGAACTCTTATTTCATATAAGCCGTCCGTATTAGCGAGATGCTTAAAATAGGAACCAGGTATGAAGTCCAATTCCTCAATAAGCTTTAGTGTCCAAAGTATTTTCTTTCTTGCACTGATGGTTTGCCTGTCAAAAAACCCCTGGAAATAATCCTTGTAGAAAAACAGTTCACGATATTTCATAACAAACCTAGTTAAAGTTGTCCAATCAGGCAACTTCTTATATTATTAACTTACCCTCAAAATAGGTTTGATTAATAGCTTGGCCTGGATGTTTTCAACGTAGGTTTTTGAGAAAAAAACAAAATCAGATGCCCTTTTGGCCAGGGCTTATTGAACTCACTGTCTCTTAATAGATAAAGGTGAACCTGTAAGCTCACCTTTTATTTGATATTTAAATCTTCTTATTTATTATCCTTCTTTGGCTCCTGCCCAGGCCGGGGCTGATTAGGATTTCGCTGCGGGTGCTGAGGTTTTTTTCCCTGCTGTCCCTGTTGTCCTTTATGCTGGCCACCCTGCTGCGAACCTGCCTGTTGTGCTGGTCTGTTTTGCTGTGGGCGTTGACCTTGCTGTGGTTTTGCCTGTTGCTGGCCGCCTTGTTTCTGTGGTTGTCCACCGCCTTGCTTTTGCTGGGGACGTTGACCCTGGCCTTGTGTTTTTGGCTGATGCTGTTGTTGCTTGCGTTTCTTGTCTGCTTTCTCCAGGCTGCGCAAACTGATCTGTCCTACCACATCCACAAATTCGGGTTCCACTTCTTTTGGTTTGTTGGAAGTGATTTCCACTGCTTCCAGTTCTTCAGGGATAATGCCCTGCCTGTTCTGTGATTTGATCTTCAACACGCGCTCAATCGTGAGCGGGTATTGCTTGGTGCTATCAGGCAGCGTGTACCACATCAGGTTTTTGAAAATATCTTTTTTGATCAGGTAAGCATTGCCTTTTGCTACCTGAATTTGGTCGCAGTTATCGGGGAAATGCTGCAATGCATCAAGGTAGGTATCAAGTTCGTAGTTGAGGCAGCATTTCAGCCGGCCGCATTGGCCGCTCAACTTGGTCTGGTTGATGGAAAGGTTCTGGTAACGTGCGGCGGCAGTGTTTACTGATTTGAAATCGGTCAGCCAGGTGCTGCAGCACAATTCGCGGCCGCAACTGCCAATACCGCCTACCTTGCCTGCTTCCTGCCTTGCACCGATCTGGCGCATTTCCACCTTTACTTTGAATTCAGAAGCATAGACTTTGATCAGTTCCCTAAAGTCAACGCGACCATCAGCTATGTAGAAGAAAGTCGCTTTGCGACCATCGGCCTGCATTTCCACCTGGCTGATCTTCATGTCCAGCTTCAGTTGTTTGGCAATGGCGCGGCTCCTGATCACGGCTTCCGGTTCCCGGGCCTTATTCTGCTTCATGATATCGATATCCCGGTCGGTCGCTACTCTCAGCACTTTCTTCATTTCAGGATTATCTTCCCGGGCATTGCGTTTTTTCATCTGCAGGCGGACGATCTCGCCGGTGAGAGAAACCTCCCCTACGTCAAAACCGCTTACGCCTTCCACGGCAATCATCTCACCTTTTTCGAATTGCTGAAGGGTTGGATTGCGGAAAAAATCTTTCCGGGTTCCTTTATTGAAACTAACTTCTATGACCTTGCAACTGCTATCTATGTCGGCGATGGGTAAATTGTGCAGCCAGTCATAGGTGTTCATTCTATTACACCCGCCTGTGCTGCATCCTCCATTGCTCTTACATCCGCCTGGTTTACCGCCAGTGGCGGTACCACAACTGGTACATCCCATTCTGTTGACAATTAATAAATTAAACTAGTTGGAAGTGTTGTGTGAGGAGTCTACTAAGCATATCGAGTCACCCAAAAGCGAGTTCTTCTCATAGTAATTGGCCCAATAAATGGGCAGCTTATCAGAAGATGTTCTATTATAGAGAATAATCCGCGACTCAATCTTAATAGGCTCAGGTTCACTAATTCAAACAACACTTTTTTCTTTCACACCTCACCTCTTAGCCCGAAAATACAATTTTATCCTGAATCGGCTATATATCCTGGGCTTTCACGATGGCTCCGGACCTGGTTGGGCTATACGCCCAGTACGATCTTGTCCTGGATAATATGATACAATTTAATCGTCAATGCATGAAAAAGCATCTTCGCATTAGCATTTCTTTCTATGTAATAAGCTGCATTATCCAGCTCTTCGATGATCGCCTGTTGCTGTTCTATGCCCGTGATCTTATTCAGCCTAATAGCAAAATCCCTGTCTTTTTCCCCGATCTGCGCCGCTGCTGCTTCGCCCAGCACCCTTAGCCGTACCGACTGCTCCAGCAAATGATTGAAGTATCTAAGGAACTGTTTTTGTTTTTCGCGGCCCAGTTTGCTCATTTCATCCACCCATTTCACCTGGGCTACAGGCCCGGTTTTCATTACCGCATTCAACCAATCCCGCAAAAGGCTTTGCCAATCTTCATCAGCATGCTGTAACAATTGCAGGGCTTCCCTGTAATTTCCTTCACTCACTCCCGCCACCTGCCTGGCGATGCCGGGATCGGTATTATTCCGTGTTACCAGCGCCTGCTCAATCTCTGCCGGTTCCAGCATCGGGACCTTTACCAGTTGGCAACGGCTTAGAATGGTTTGCAGGATCAGTGATTCATTTTCCGCAACCAGTATAAATAATGTATTGGCTGGCGGCTCTTCGATCAGCTTCAGCAGTTTATTGCCTTCATTGCCCAGGTATTCAGGCAGCCACATCACCAGTACTTTGTATTCACTTTCAAAACTCTTCAGGTTCAGTTTTCTGATGATATCATTACACTCGTGTGCTGTGATATTGCCTTGTTTATTTTCCGCGCCGATAAACTGCAACCAGTCATATACATTTCCATACGGATACTGGGTAATGAATTCACGCCATTCAGCAATATAGTCCGTACTGATCGGAGGCGACCCCGCTTTTTTGGTTACAACGGGATAAGAAAAATGAATATCCGGATGAACGTATTGTTTTGCTTTAATGCAGGAAGGGCAAACGCCGCAGGCATCGGTTTGACGAATGCTGGCGGTTGATGGTTCCGGATCTCCAAAGAGGGATGGGCCGGGATCAGCTTTTTTTCCATTTACCTTTTCGCAAACCACGAATTGGGCAAATGCCAGGGCCAATGGCAAAGCTCCGTTCCCTTCTTTACCAAGAAATAAAAGGGCATGAGCGAGACGGTTATCCTGCATCAATTCAGGTAGTTCCTTTTTCAATTCCTGCTGGCCTATGATATCGGAGAATTGCATTGGTGGCAAAGATAGGTTTTGGGTGTAGAAATATTTTCAATAGTCAGAATAACAGGAAGGCGTACGTTTAAAACCGGTGAATTTGCTGGTTATTTTCACCGGATGTTTTGTGTTTTTCCCAAGGTTTCGCGACGACAGCTATCTAATTTGGATCTTGATTTCAACTGAAGTGAGAATAGAAATATGAAACTCAAACAATACGAATTTAGGATTAACCAAAATAAATTTGAGTATGAATTTAATAGTGAGGGGCCTAATGGTATTATTAAGAAAATAGTTCGCTTTTCTCAAATTTCAACGCATGGTTTTTCTTATTACAATCTAAGTTTTGGTGATTGGAATAATGAAACGGGTAGTATTGATGATTTCGTTGTAAGCAATAATAAAGATGCTGAGCAAATCTTGATTACTGTAGCAGCAACTGTTATTTCATTTACTAACCTCTTTCCAGATGCTATTATTTACTCAGAGGGTAGCACAGACTCCAGAACACGCCTCTATCAGATAGGGATTAATAAATATTGGCAGGAAATCTCGCCTTTGTTCGAAGTATATGGCCTGGCTGAAAATGAGGGCCTCGTTCCTTTTGAGCAGAACAGACGCTTCAAAGCCTTTATAGGTAGAAGAAAAATTAACTAATTTTAAAAACCGAAAATAATGGGTATGTCAGAAGTAAAGAATAGAATCAAATTTAAAAGCGGAATAATTGATCCTAAAATGAAAGATCATGGCAACCATCCTTTCTTCGTTAAAAGTAACGAAGCCTCAAAAAGGGTAATAGAAAAATATGGACTACCGAGAGAGTGGATAGAGGAAATGAAAAAAAGCGATAAAGAAAAGAGCCGCTAGGGCTCTTTCTTATAGTTAAATACTTCTTCTGGATACCGTCCTTTATAAACTTACAGCGTATATCTTTTAATCGAAGTTTTTCAACTCAATTAAGATACTTCAACACCTCCTCACTCAAAGGCTTAGTCTTAGGACTAAATACCGTTATCAGCTCGCCTTTCTCATCCACCAGGAACTTAGTGAAATTCCAGGTAATCGGGTCCTTAATTCCTTTTTTAGCCGCCTCATCTACCAGGTATTTGAATATCGGCGCTATATCATCGCCTTTTACAGATACTTTTTCTGCAACAGGGAATGTGACGCCATAATTCTTTTTACAGAATTCAGCAATCTCCTGGTTGGTGCCAGGCTCTTGTTGCGCAAAATTGTTGGCAGGAAAACCTACGATCACAAGCTTGTCTTTGTGTTCTTCATAGAGCTTTTCCAGCTCGTCATACTGAGGTGTGAGACCGCATTTGGAAGCCGTGTTAACGATCAGTATCTTTTTGCCTTTGAAAGCAGAGAAATCAATTGTCTTTCCGTCAAGCCCCGGAGCCTTGAAATCATAGATCGGGCTACCGGCCAGTGTAACGGAAAGCAGGAATGTGAGCAAAAGGGTTTTCATGATTGTGAGATTAGAGTTGAATAATTAGGGGACTAAAGTTACGAATACTCTAAAAAAGCGATCACTACTATTTTTCGAAGCACCCCAGGTCCGGTAGACCTACCGGTCTGCTCTTTCCATCAAGGTCAATCAGCACTGAACTGGGCGTTCCGGCATCTATTGCCGGAGAAAATTCTTTTAGCCTGAAATTAAAATACCGGTTGCTCACATTTATACTGTCAAACAAAGGTGGCTGATCATTAATAATATGATTGACAGTCACATTTGTGGGGGCAGTCTTCACTTTCCAAAGATTATAATCGAAATTAACAGAGAAAGGATTCGTACCTGAACGGTTGACTATCACCTCGTCATCTACCAGGCCCCCTTCACCCCAAAAAATGCAATTCCGGAAAACTGCCTGTAATGAACCCGTACCTGCATTTGTTGCATTGGATAAAAACAAGACAGGGCTTTTATGATCAATGTAAGCATTTGAATAGGTGACCGCTGTGCAATGTGTAAACTGATAATCACCTCCACCTGTTATCGAAATATTCTTTCCGCAATTGCTGATAAGGCAGTTTTCCGCTACAATGCTCGAATTAAGCGCCAATATTCCAGCATCATAAGCATTGTCGATCACGCATTCTTTCAATAGCAATTTCGGACTGGCATTTGAAGATGGTGCTTCCAGCGAAAGCGCCTGATAAGCGTTTTTTATAATTGCATATTGAAGAACATTGTCTTTGCTTAAAGGGCTGAAATAAATCCCAGGCCAGGCAGCGGGAAAACCCTTATAAGGCTCATCCAGCCTGTCGCCAGTAAAATAAACCCGGTCAGCAGTGTCCTTTTCTCCGTTCACTATAAGCGTACCATCAACTATCACTGGGGCATCAGCATGCAAATAAATACGGCAGCCTTTTTCGATCGTGAGTTTTTTGCCAGCTTCAATAAATAAGAAACCCTGGATAACATAGGGGAGGTCATTGGTCCAGCTTTCATCCGAGATTATATGTTTATCGCGAAAAAAATGGGCGTTCTGACCCCAGGCTTCCAGTTGCACAAACTGTGTATTTCCATTGTAAGCTACCTGTATGCTGTCGCGGATAACAAAAGGCAGGTTTTGACTGTTGGGGTCAACAGTTACCTGCACAAAAACGTATACACTATCATTGGCTTCCAGTTCCACATCTTTGGCCTCTTCAGTAGCTACTCCATCAATATTGATTTTATAGGCGGAAGAATTGCCCCCCATTAGTTTAACAGATGAGAGGCGTAGCTTTTGGTTGTTCTCATTGATGATCTTGAAAGATTGCGTCACCGAGCCCAGTTTGGTGAACACGGTATCATATTTCAGTGTATCGATGGTTATAGAGATCCTGGCATCGCGGGAAGTGATAAAGCTATCTTTTTTGCAGGCAAAAAGTAATAGTGATGCCAGTACACAGAGGAATAAGGGAAAAAAGAAAGGTGATGAGAATGTAAAAGATAAGGGGCGTTTCATTGCCTCAAATCTAAGCTATTCTTTTTTCTTCCTTATCTCCTGGCATAGGAAAGCGATGCAATGCTCAACTGCACGTTATACCCTTTTAACAGTTCTGTGCCACAAGCCTCAAGCGTGGCGCCGGTGGTGATCACATCGTCGACCAACAACAGGTGCTTTTTCTGTATAAGCCCTGGTTGGGCAAGTTCAAAACGGCCTTCCATGTTTTGCCAGCGCTCGATCCTGTTTTTACGGGTTTGGGTTTCCGTAAATGCAGGGCGGACCACAGCGTCATAAATAACCGGCAATTGCAGTTTTTCTGCTATCCCTTCGCATAAGACTGCTGCCTGGTTATAACCTCGTTGCCTTTCTTTATCAGGGAAAAGTGGCAGGGGAATGAGAGCGTCTATAAACGACCAGTTGGCGGCCCTCAGTGAATCGCCCATAAGCCGCCCAAGCTGTAGCCCCAATTCTTTCTCCCCTTTGTATTTGAGCTAATGCATAAGATGTTGCAGCAGCGATTGCGGTGTGAAATAATACTGCGCCATGCCATATTGCAGGGGCATTCTCCCCCAAAACTTTTTCTCTACCGGGTTATCCGCCTGAATTTCAAAGCCTGTTGCCGGTAATCTTTCGATGCAACGCATGCACAGATTGGATTCTTTATTAAGCATGTCACTGCCGCATCCGCTGCAGATGTGCGGAAAAAAAAGGTGAAGAAGAGAATCAGATATTTCCCGGAAGCTGATCATGATAGCTGTTAGGTGGGGGGTTGGGATAAACGATGTTGACCGTTGCCCGATGACTGAGTGGCCGATTATCAACAAATGGAAATCGATCAACGGAACCGGGACCGTTGATTATCTAAAACAAGTATTGGTACACTTCTTCCACCCTCCCCATCGGGATAATATCAATATTGAATTTTTGTTTCGCCACTTTTTGATTTGCCTGCCTGAACGCCTGGTTATATTTTGATACAATGATCTTTTCAAATCCCAGCTTTTCTGCTTCCGCTATCCGTTGCTCTATCCTGTTCACCGCCCTGATCTCACCACTTAAACCTACCTCACCTGCAAAGCAGATATGTTGCGGTAAAGGTGCATCTTCATAAGAAGACAATAAAGCACAAAGCACGGCGAGGTCAATAGAAGGGTCTTCCACTTTTAATCCTCCGGCGATATTCAGGAAAACATCTTTTACGCCAAAATGAAAGCCGCCTCTTTTTTCCAGTACGGCCAGCAACAATTGAAGGCGTCGGAGATCAAAACCGCTGACGGTCCGTTGCGGGGTGCCATACACGGATTGAGTGACCAGCGCCTGCACTTCTATCAACAAAGGCCGCATACCTTCAATAGTAGCAGCAATAGCGATGCCGCTCAGTTGATCTTCTTTTTGGGTGATAAGGATCTCACTTGGGTTGGTCACTGCCCGCATGCCTCCGTCTGTCATCTCATAAATGCCCAGTTCAGACGTACTTCCAAAGCGGTTTTTCAATGTGCGGAGTATGCGGTAAGCATAATGGCGGTCGCCTTCGAACTGGAGAACTGTATCCACTATATGCTCCAGTATTTTCGGACCGGCAATGCTCCCGTCCTTGGTGATATGACCGATAAGAAAGACAGGCGTATTGGTTTCCTTGGCAAAGCGCTGCAGTTCAGCGGTACATTCCCTTATCTGAGATACACTCCCTGGTGAAGAATCAATAAAAGGAGTTTGTAATGTTTGCACGGAATCAACCACTACCAATTGCGGTTTCAGTTTTTTTATTTCCTGGAAAATGACCTGGGTGGATGTTTCTGTAAGAAGAAAGAAATTTTCTTTGCTGCGTGCATTTGCATCCAGTGCAATACGGTCTGCGCGCATTTTTATCTGTTGTTCGCTTTCCTCTCCGCTTATATAAAGTACTGTGCTATTGGCCAATGATAAACCGATCTGAAGAAAGAGTGTCGATTTACCAATACCTGGCTCACCAGCGATCAAGACGATACTTCCGGGAACAATACCTCCGCCAAGCACTCTGTTCAATTCAGCATCAGGTGTCAGTAATCTTTTTTCTTCTGTGCTTTTTATTTCATGAAGGGCAATTGTTTTCTGTGTTCTTTTTTCGTCCTGGAAATCTTTCCAACTGTTATTGTTCTTAACATCTTTTTGTATCAATTCTTCAACAAACGTATTCCATTGACCGCAGGAAGGGCATTGTCCAACCCATTTAACACTTTCATATCCGCAGTTTTGGCAGAAGAAAGCAGTTTTAACTTTACTCATGCGTTAAAGGTAAAATAGAAGCAGGATTGAATAAGGAGTTATTGAACAGAAAACTGTGATAAAATAAATTTTCAGCGCAGAAAATGACGGTAAAAAATGGGACAAAAAAACTTCGGTTATCAGAATGTAAAAGGGGCCAATCTGGTGACTGACCCCCTTACTTACTAACCCATTAAATTCTATTGCTAAGTTACAATTCTGGCTAACATTTCAAAATAAAATTTTGTTGCTGTGAATAACTTGAGGGGCTTATAAAAGGCTGTCAGTCCCATTTTTCTTTTTCAAAAAAAAGCCTTTAATTTGTTGATTATTACTCAATTGTGAAGAAGTTCAAAAAAGGCCATAAAGCGGTGGGAAAAGCCTCAAAAAATCTTTGAGATGACAAAAAGGCTGAATTAAGCAGGTTGATCCAACTGGTCGCAAGTTTGTTATATAAATCGTAGAAAATTAAAAAAAAATAACCAGCATGACACCAGGAATTTTGATCGTTTCGCTAATTTTTTTAGGCATCAGTATGCTTGTTTCGATGGTACTGAAAAACAAGTTTACAAAGTATAGTAAAGTGCCGCTTTCGTCCGGCTTGTCGGGCCGGGAAATCGCCGAAAAAATGCTCCGCGAAAATGGGATTTATGATGTAAAAGTGACCTCTGTAGAAGGGTTTTTATCAGACCATTATAACCCAGCCAATAAAACCGTGAACCTCAGCCCTGAAGTATATAACGGTACAAGCGTAGCCGCTGCTGCCGTGGCCGCCCATGAATGCGGACATGCCGTACAGCATGCAACAGCTTACCAGTGGCTCAATTTCAGGAGTAAGATGGTCCCCGCCGTGCAAATCAGCTCCAGCCTGGTAAATTGGGTTTTGCTGATCGGGGTGATCATGGCTGCTTCCGGTAACTCCACTGTTTTACTGGTAGGTATCATATTGATGTCGGTCACCGTTTTATTTACACTGATTACCCTGCCGGTTGAATTTGATGCCAGTAACCGGGCCCTGGCCTGGCTCAATCATACCAATGTGACAAATAACCAGGAATATCCCCAGGCCAAAGATGCCTTGAAATGGGCCGCCACCACCTATGTAGTAGCTGCTTTAGCCGCTGTAGTTACCCTGATACAATACATAATGATCTATATGGGTAGCAGAGATAGAAATTAATAATGTTTATAATATGTTTTTCAAGCCGCTTTTCACCCGGAAAGCGGCTTTTTTATAATTATTTTTTAAGGCCGGCCCAATTGTTATAAATATGTTAAAGGATTGCAATCTGTACCACATAACCCTCCCGTATTATGTAGAGGAGAAATTGATATCCTTTTGCCCGGCTATTGTTGACTAAAGAAAAAATGAAATAAATACCAACTAAAAGAACTGCCGGATCCTATTGCAGTTGATAGCGCTTGCATCTGTTGCTCTTGTCTTTGAGCATCGAAGAGATTCTATAAATTTTTCATACAAAAGAAATAACCAGTAACTTTCCTCTGTTACGGTTATTTCTTTTGTCAAACCTCTTCCCCATGATCAAAAAATTAGTGGCATTGTCAGCCATGTTGCTGACCGTTCTTTATTCATTTGCTCAATTAAAATCCCCGGAAGCATTTTTAGGTTATAAGATCGGCACCCGCTATACGCCGCACTGGCGGGTGGTGAGCTACTTCCAGTATGTGGCCCAAACCCTTCCTGGCACGGTAAAGCTGGAGCAGTACGGCGAAACCAATGAGCACCGGCCTTTATATACTGCTTTCATTTCTTCTGCAGAGAATATGAGCAACCTGGAAAATATCCGGTTGAA
This sequence comes from Sphingobacteriales bacterium 44-61, assembly GCA_001898405.1. Taxonomy (GTDB): domain Bacteria; phylum Bacteroidota; class Bacteroidia; order Chitinophagales; family Chitinophagaceae; genus Terrimonas_A. Next base: position 227,255 of record MKTW01000004.1, on the reverse strand, counting down.
TAACCTGCGTCTTGCCAATCTTGCAAAAGATAAAGCCATGCCTTCGGAGAATGGGCCGGCCATTGTATGGCTGAGCTATAATGTGCATGGCAATGAAACTTCTTCGTCTGAAGCGGCTTTGCTGACCATTTTTGCACTGGCCGATCCTTCCAATGCGCAAACAAAGGAATGGTTGAAAAATACGGTGGTGATCATGGATCCCTGCGTGAACCCTGATGGCCGCGACAGGTATGTGAACTGGTTCAATTCCATGGTAGGCACCCAATACAATCCCCGCCTCGATTCAAGAGAGCATCGCGAGCCCTGGCCCGGCGGACGGAGCAATCACTATAATTTTGATCTTAACCGCGACTGGGCCTGGCAAACACAGGTAGAAAGCCAGCAGCGGATAAAAGTGTATAACCAATGGATGCCGCAGGTGCATGTGGATTTTCATGAACAAGGCATTAATTCACCTTATTATTTCGCACCGGCAGCACAGCCTTATCATGAAGCTATTACCAAATGGCAAAGGGATTTCCAGGTAACCATTGGTAAGAACCATGCAAAGTATTTTGATAAGAATGGATGGTTGTATTTTACCAAAGAAGTGTTTGATCTTTTTTATCCTTCTTATGGAGATACTTACCCCATTTACAATGGTGCGATAGGAATGACATATGAGCAAGGTGGCGGCGGAGGCAGCGGCCTTGGTGCAAACACAGATGAAGGTGATACGCTTACGCTGTACGACAGGGCTATGCATCATTTCACCACTGGATTAAGTACGGTAGAGATCAGCTCACTTAATGCCGCCAACCTGCTGAAAGAATACAGGAAGTTCTTTAATGATGCAGTGAGCGGGGCTAATGCCGAATACAAATCGTATGTTATTAAGAATAAACCGGAGGATAAGGAAAGGATCAGTGCCCTGCTGACCTTACTTGATAAGAATGGCATACAATACAGTTCAGGCTCTGGTGCCGGAAGAGGCTATAATTATCACAGCGGGAAGGAAGAATCCTTCTCTGTTGGCCAGGGCGATATTGTGATCAGTGGCACACAGCCCCGCGCTACTATGGTGAGGTTGTTGTTTGAGCCACAATCCAAGTTGGTTGATTCGGCTACTTATGATATCACTGCCTGGTCTTTACCTTATGCTTATGGCGTAACCAGCTTTGCCAGCAAAGCAGCGATCAATACCTCAGGAGCCATCACAAAAGATTCTGTGAAGAATACGCCGGCAGACAGTTATGGTTATGTACTGGCCTGGCAGGGTGTGTCTTCTGCAAGGGCTGTTGGGCAGTTGTTGAAAGCCGGGGTGAAGCTCCGGTTCTCAGAAGCTCCTTTTGAAGTCAATAATAAATCGTTTGCACGGGGCTCTATTATTATCCTTAAAAAAGGCAATGAAAAATTCGGGAATGGGCTTTGGACAGCCGTAGCGAATATCTGCAACGCAAATAATGTAGCGATGAATGCAGTGAGCACAGGTTTTGTTGATAAAGGATATGATTTTGGCAGTGGTAAGGTTCACCCGATGAAAGCGGTGAAAGTTGCCTTGCTTACCGGTGAAGGTGTCAGCTCACTTGGTGCAGGCGAAGTATGGCATTTCTTCGAAAAGGAACTTGGTTATCCCATTACCCTGATCAATGCGGCTGATATTGGCCGGGCACAATGGAGTGATATAGATGTGTTGATCATGCCAGATGGTAACTATCGTTTTCTTTCCGATAAAGGAAGCTCCGAACAATTCACTCTCTGGATCCGCAATGGCGGCCGTGTGGTAGCTCTCGAGTCTGCGGCAGGTCAATTGTCGCGCCAGGACTGGAGCGCTATTCAAGCCAAAAAAGAAGAAAAGGACAGCACGGCTAAAAAAGATCCTTATGCTGCACTGAAAGTGTTCAATGACCGTGACCGTGATGGTATTGAAAATACTACACCTGGTTCTATTTTCCGTGTGGATGTAGATAGCTCACATCCTTTGATGTATGGCTATCCCAATTATTATTACACGTTGAAAATGGATAACGTGCTCTATGAGTTCACTAAAGATGGAGCAGGCTGGAATGCCGGTGTGTTGAAAAAAGACAACCAGCTTGCAGGCTTTGTAGGATATAAATTGAAAAAGAAACTGAAAGATGGTTTGTTGTTTGCTACGCAGGGCCTTGGCCGTGGTTCTGTAACCTATCTGGTTGATGATGTATTATTCCGCAATTTCTGGGAGAATGGAAAACTGATGTTCTGTAATGCGGTGTTTATGGTAGGTCAATAGATATGTCGCTATAAAAAGAGAAGCGGTCCGGATATCCGGACCGCTTCTCTTTTATAGCTTTATTTCTTCATCATGCTGATCAAAGAATTTGTATTCTGTGAGATGGTAGGAGGTGTCTGCTTCCACACGTGTTTTCTGACCAAACTTCTTGTTCCATTTGGCCATTTTGGTTGACCAAGGCCAACCTTTGGTGAGGTAAGCATACATGATAGGGTTGACTACCAGCTTCAGGTTTTTATGCTTATGCGTGATAAGATAGTTCAGGTTCTTTTCTATCTCATCTTCCAGCAATAAAGTAGAAGTGATCTTACCGGTACCATTGCAGCTTGGGCAGATTTCCTGGGTATTGATATTCACTTCCGGCTTCATGCGCTGACGGGTGATCTGCATGATACCGAATTTGGAAATAGGAAGAACGGCATGTTTGGCCCTGTCGGGACTCATGAACTCTTCCATTTTTTCCATCAGCTTCCGTTTGTTTTCCGGCAGCTTCATATCAATAAAATCGACAACGATAATGCCTCCCAGATCGCGCAGGCGAAGCTGGCGGGCAATTTCATCGGCGGCTTCCAGGTTGGTCTCCAGGGCATTTTGTTCCTGGTTATTGCTTACGCTTTTATAACCACTGTTTACATCAATAACGTGAAGCGCTTCTGTATGCTCAATGATCAGGTAAGCGCCGCTGTTAAGGTTAACCGTTTTTCCGAAAGATGATTTTACCTGTTTGGTAATACCAAAGGAATCGAAGATGGTAGCACCATTCTGATAATAAGAAACGATATCGGCTTTTTCCGGAGCGATGCGCTGGATGTAATTTTTGGTATCGTTGTAGATGGTGCGGTCGTTTACCACGATCCTGTTGAAATCTGCATTAAGCAGATCGCGCAGGATGCTGTTGGTCTTTGTTTGCTCACTGAGTATTTTGGCGGGAGCAACGGCACCTTTCAGGTTGTGCTGAATGGTCTTCCACATTTCAACCAGGGCTGAAAGATCTTCATGCAATTCTGCAGTGTTCTTTCCTTCAGCAGCTGTGCGCACGATAACGCCAAAGTTTTTTGGCTTGATAGCTTCCACGATCTTCTGCAGTCTTTTTCTTTCTTCAGAAGAATGGATCTTTCGGCTAACGGCAACGATGTTATTGAAAGGGGTAATTACCACGAACCGGCCAGGGAGGGAAATCTCGCAGCTAAGACGCGGCCCTTTGGCAGCGATCGGTTCTTTAAGGATCTGGACCAGTATATTGGGTTTGCCGCCCAGCACTTCATTGATCTTCCCGGTCTTGATGATCTCGGGTTCGACCTCGAATTTGGCAAAATCGGCGCCGGTCTCTGATTTGTCGACCATCGTAGCTGCTGTAAATTTCAGCAGTGATTTTGCATAAGGGCTTAGGTCCGTATAATGGAGGAAAGCATCTTTTTCGAATCCTACTTCTACAAAAGCGGCATTCAAACCAGGGATCAGTTTTTTTACTTTTCCGAGGTAAAGGTCTCCCACGGCAAAACGTGCATCGCTTTTTTCGCTATGCAGTTCAACCAGCTTCCTGTCTTCCAGCAAGGCAATCTCTACACCCTGCGGGGCTGCATTAATAATGAGTTCTTTGTTCATTACAGCTTACATAATATGAATCACCTTTAGTGCTGTAAATACCGGTTGCCGGCAAATGCGTACATGAATGCAGGAGGGAGGTTTGCAGCAGGTATTCGATGGGAGTGCAACTTGTACGTACCGATAAGCAACCAGCTAACTGAAAAGGTAGAATCAATATGACCCGGGGAATAAAACATCTTCAAAAGAAGGTGAAAACCCTATCCCGCCAAGCGGGATAGGGCCCACAAAGTTTTAACCCCGTATAAGGTCAATTACTTGTTTCTCTTTTTGTGACGGTTCTTTCTCAGTCTTTTTTTACGCTTATGCGTCGCAATCTTATGACGCTTTCTTTTCTTACCACAAGGCATACTCAAATAATTTTTTAATCTTGTTTATAAAACTATGTTCAAAGCCCGGGACGATTATCCAATGACTTTCAACTTATTTACTTAGTTCTGCGATCCTTTTTTCAATCTCCGTTCTCACATCCTGCCTGTTAATGTGTTTCAGGCTGGCGCGGTACCAATCGGCTGCTGTTTTCTTTTCTTTCATCCGATCATACAGATCAGCCAGCATAAGGATAGCATCCACGTTTTCCGGTTGCAGGCGGTTAACCGTTAATAAACGGCTGACTGCCTTATCTAATTGCCCTGACATCAGGGCTCCTTTGGCCAAAGTCATCTGGGCATATACATTCGTACTATCTTTTTGCTCTACCTGTCTGATCATTCCCAGTCCTTCCATCGGATTGGAAGAAACGCCTCCAAAAAGATAGGTTGCCCCCAGGCCTACCCTGGCCGAATCATTGTCCGGATTTATCTTTAAAGATCTCTCAAACAAATCTTTGGCCTGCAAGGCGGCCCACTGACGAAGGCCGGGATTTTGCTCCTGTTGCAGGTTTTCCAAAAATAAGTGGGCTGCAAAGGTGAGGGTTTTTTCTGAATTTTCCAATCTGGCTGCTTCGGCCTCATACCAGGCATAGGGCTGGAAAAAGCCCATAGAATCGCCCCAGAAATGAGAAAGCTGGTGATAAACACTCAGTTGCTGGTCTTTTACATTACCACGGGTAATGGAATTTTCAAGGAGGTTGAGCCGGGTAACCTGCTCCGGCTTAAGTTGTTGCTTGGCAAAATGGAGGATCGAATCAATTGATACGGCTGCTGCATCTGGTGCGCCATGATCATGACCATCGTTTTCATTATGCGCTTCAGCAGCTACTGGAGCTTTTTTATTCGGGACAGTGCGGCCGTATAAAAAAATTACGGCTGTAAGTACTACAGCGATGATTGCTGTGATCCATTGCGGTTTCTTCACTTCACATACAATTTTGGAGAGCGAAGTTACCGAGATGGAACATAATTACTTCAATAAAATTCAATAAGGGCCTGCATCGGGCAAGAAAATACTATATGCCTTCATCACCCGGACCATCATCTGGCTTAGGTTCTTTCAGCTTCTTTACTTCAGCCACAAATTCTTTTGCAGGCTTGAATGCAGGAATGTAATGCTCAGGAATATGCACAGCAATATTCTTCTTAATATTACGGCCTATCTTGGCAGCACGCTTTTTAGTAATAAAACTTCCAAAGCCCCGGATATAAATATTTTCACCGCCGGCCAGGGTGTCTTTTACTTCTTTAAACATAGTTTCCAGTGTTACAAGAACATCCACTTTAGGAATTCCTGTCTTCTCAGATATCTGGTTAACGAGATCGGCTTTTCTCATTTTAATCTGGGTTTAATGGTTTCTTTATGCCAAATTATAACAAAATAATATGATTGTCAACAGGATAGGCAAAAATTTTATCAGAATTTCACTGACCCGTTCCCGAAATTGCCGGATATTTAGGTCCGGGACCCTCCAAAAGCATGAAAAAAGCAGGAACAACGAATACCACAAATAGTTTTTCAACCCTTTTATTAAGGTGGAATAAAGAGGAAAATAGGCGGAAAATGCCCTGGAAGGGCGAAAAAGACCCCTACAGGATCTGGTTGAGCGAAATTATTCTCCAGCAGACCCGGGTGGAGCAGGGGTTGGACTATTATCACCGCTTTATAGAACGTTTTCCCACTGTCGGGGACCTGGCTGCCGCTCCGGACACTGCCGTTTTCAAATTGTGGGAGGGCCTCGGCTATTATTCCCGCTGCCGCAACCTGCTGGCCACTGCCCGCTACATCGCTACAGAAAGAAAAGGCGTTTTTCCCAATACATATGAAGAGATCAAAGCACTGAAAGGTATCGGCCCTTACACGGCTGCCGCTATCTCATCTTTTGCCTATAACCTTCCTCATGCTGTAGTAGATGGAAATGTTTTCCGTGTATTGTCACGCATATTTGGTATTGCCAAACCAATTGACTCAACTGAAGGAAAAAAATATTTCACGCAACTGGCTGATGAACTGCTGGATAAAAAACAACCCGGCCTCTATAACCAGGCCATCATGGATTTCGGGGCTATTGTTTGCAAGCCTGCATTACCCCTTTGTTCTTCCTGTGTATTCAATTCCCAATGCGAAGCTTACCGGCAAGGCAAAGTGAATGAATGGCCCGTAAAGGAAAAAAAGATCAGCATCCGTAAAAGATGGTTCTATTATTTGGTGATGGAATACAAAGGGACAATAGCCATACGGCAACGCATGGGAAAAGATATCTGGAATCAATTGTATGAATTCCCTGTAATCGAAACCAGTGCCGAACAGGAAGCAACTCATATATTGACACAGGCAGAAAAACAGGATTGGCTATTACCCAAAAAATATATAAAAGTTTCCGTCTCCCCTTTATTTAAGCAACAGCTTTCGCATCAATTGATAGCAGGACAATTCATCACAGTGCAATTAGATAAAAAGCCAACTATAAAAGATACAGTTTGGTTAACAGCCAAAGAGATGACCGACTACCCATTCCCGAAATTTATCAACCAATTTTTGGAAGGAAATAAAGCACAACAGAGTTTGTTCTGACAAACAGATCAAGATCCATCTTAAGTAACTCCTTCCCGTTCTTCCCGCCTTACCGTAAATTTTTACCGGTAAGGCGGGAAGAACGGGAAGGAGTCGTTTTATAGGAGCAGCCATCATTTTTTGTACATGAAAACCAACCTGTAAAGAAATTGGCATATTTTTTCATTCCATATAAAAAAATTAACTTTAGTAGTAAAGGCCGGAGAGATTTAATAATAAGATAAAAAGCAAGCGTATGAGAGGCGTAAACAGAGTGATGCTGATCGGCAATCTCGGGAAAGATCCCGATGTTCAGTTTTTGGAGGGCAATATTGCTGTTGCCAAATTTCCCCTTGCCACTACGGAAACATTTAAAGACAGGTCGGGGAAACTGGTATCGCAGACGGAATGGCATACAGTAGTATTGTGGCGGGGCCTTGCAGAATTGGCTCAGAAATACCTGCACAAGAGCAGCCTGGTGTATATAGAAGGACGTCTTCGCACCCGGAGTTGGGAAGATAAGGATGGCAACCGTAAATTTGCCACCGAAGTAGTGGGGGATAATCTGATCATGCTGGATAAGCGGATGGATGGTAACACACCTCATACTGATGGCGGACTCGAAAATATGGGCAATCCTGATACATCTTTGGGCGACCCATCGGAAAGCCTTCCTTTTTAGTAGTAAAAAAAATAATTTTGTGACAGGCAGGCCTTTTGACCTGCTTTTATCATTAAACAGAAAAAAACACTGCATTGGAGAGTCATTCGGTCATTCAACTTTTCTGTGATCCTTTTGCTTTTATTTTCCTTGCTGCCAATACACAGGGCACAACCCTGCTTGTCATTCTTTTACTGGCCCTGCTGCTGCTTACCTTCACTATTTCCGGAGCAGAAGTGGCTATTTTTTCGCTGAACGATAAGGATATTAATATGCTGAAAACAAAACAGCACCCTGCAGCGAAAAGGATCATCAATTTTTTGGATGAACCCAAGGAAGTATTTGCCTCCCTGCTGATCGCCAGCATTTTTGTGAACATCTCCATTATCGTGCTCACCAATTTCCTGATCGGTCAGTTCATTTCATTTGCACATATTCACTTTATACTGGAATTATTGTCTAAAGTATTTGTGATCACTTTTGTGCTCGTGTTTTTTGGAGAAATATTACCTAAAGTGTGGGCTACGCAAAATAACCTGCGCTTTGCCTATGGCTCAGCAATTGTAGTGGAAGCTGTGCATCTTTTCCTTCGCCGCATCAGCAAATGGACCGTTTCTTTTGCCGATGCAGTTGGCCGCAAACTAGGAGCCAACCGCTCGGAAGCAGTGAGTATACAGGAACTGGATGAAGCGATCGATATAAAAACAGATGAAGAAGCATCGCCTGAAGAGAAGAATATCATGAAGGGCATTATAAAATTCGGTACCATATCCGTGAAGCAGATCATGCGGAGCAGGCTTGAAGTAAATGGTATCAACTACAATGCTTCCTTCGCCGATGTGGTAAAGAAAGTGGAAGAACTGCACTATTCCCGCTTGCCGGTATACAAAGTGAGCATGGATGAAGTAGTGGGTATCATCAACACTAAAGACCTGATCTCGTCCTTGCAGCAACCCGCTGATTTCGATTGGCATTCGCTGATGCGTCAGCCTTATTTTGTGCCGGAGTCAAAACTGATCTCCGATCTGCTGCGCGATTTTCAAAGCAGGCATATTCATTTTGCCGTGGTAGTGGATGAATTTGGCGGCACCAGCGGCATTGTTACCATGGAAGATATTATGGAAGAAGTGATCGGTGATATCCGTGATGAATTTGATGAGGAAGAAAGCCATGATAAAAAGCTGGATGATAACAACTATATTTTCGAAGGGAAAACGATGATCCATGATGTTTGTAAGATCATGCAATTACCCATGGATGTTTTTGATAGCATAAGAGGAGAAAGTGAGTCAATCGGTGGCCTGGTGCTGGAGTTGGCCGGTGAATTCCCTGCTGTAAATGAAGTGGTCAGCAGCGGTGATTTTGATTTTACCGTGCTGGAAGCAGATAGTAACCGTATCAGGATGGTAAAAGTGACAGTGAACCACAACAGAAAGGCATAAGGCCATTAAAATTAAACAGCAACTACTTTGAAGCGTAATTATTTATTCCTGTTCCTGGCCTGCACTGTAGGAACAGCGTTTTTGTTATCCTGCAATAGCCCCTATCCCTACAGAAAAAAAGGTTATTTCAAGGTGAGTTTTCCTGAAAAGAAATACCAGCTGTTTGATCAGCCCGGCTACCCGTATACATTTGAATATCCTGTATATGCACATGTGATAAAAGACACGTCTTTCTTTGATGCCAAAGCCGGGGATTGGTGGATCAATATTGATATTCCCCGCTTTCATGGAAGAATATATGTGAGTTATAAAGGAGTGACTCCCCGCAATTTTGATTCACTCGTGAATGATGGATTTAAAATGGCATATAAACAGCACACAGATGTAGCCACTGGTATTGTTGACAGCCCCATTGTTACCCCTAACGGTGTGGAAGGTGTCTATTTTTCTCTTTCAGGAAATACTGCCACAGCCAACCAGTTTTTTGTAACTGACAGCACCCGCCATTTTCTTCGCGGCGCCCTTTATTTTGATGCCACCCCCAATGAGGATTCCTTAAGTATTGTGAATGATTTTTTAAAACAAGATCTGAAGCATTTGATTAATACGTTGCGGTGGAGATAAGCCCGGATTTTAGGTGCTGAGCCCGTAACTTTGCCCAAAAGACCTTTTGTGATTGTAATAGACAATATATTGATCAGTGATGAGGTGGTAGAGAAAAAATTTGTCTGCGACCTGGCTAAGTGTAAAGGAGGCTGCTGTGAAGAAGGCGATGCCGGAGCTCCTTTATCAAAAGAAGAACTGGCGATGGTATCAAAGTACTATGAGCAGGTGAAACCATACCTGCCGCCAGCTGCCATTGCAGAGATAGAGAAAAAGGGTTTCTATCAATACGACCAGGAGTTTGGCTGGGTAACGCCCACGCTGCCCAGCGACAACGAAATATGCGTGTATGCTTTCCGGGAAAAAGATGGTCTTATCAAGTGTGCTTTTGAACAGGCATATTATGACGGACTGATACCCTGGAAAAAACCGATCAGTTGCCATCTTTATCCCATTATTGCCAAGCCAGGCAGGCATGGTGATTATGACCGGGTGAATTATGAACCCCGGCAAAGATTGTGCAGCCCCGCCTGCCAACTGGGAGAGCAGCTGCAGGTACCGGTATATAAATTCCTGAAAGAACCCCTGATCAGAAAGTATGGTGAGGCGTTTTATGAAACGCTCGATGCTATCGCTGCGGACTATTTTGAACAACAAACAAACGATCCAGCGTGAAAGAAACAGTATCCAGTTTTCTTGATAAGAGTTCGGAAAAAGCCGCTGACCTCAATCACCGGCGGACGATCAATTTCAATATCGGCAAGTACAATGCAGCAGTGCCGCAAGGTAAGTTGCAGTTCGCCGAATTGAATCTCGCCAGGGAAAGGGCCAAAAACCTGAAATGGCGGGCTATTGAAACACTGGATCAACAGCTGGAAAGCTTCGAAGCAGCCATTACCAGGAGAGGTACAAAAGTGATCTGGGCAGAAGATGCAAAGCAGGCCCTGGAAGAAATAGGAAAGATCTGCGATGAAAAGAATTGCAAGACACTGGTGAAGAGCAAGAGCATGGTGACAGAAGAGATCCATCTCAACGATTTTCTGGAAAAAAAAGGTATTGAAAGCGTTGAAACCGATCTGGGTGAATACATACAACAGTTGGATGGCGAACCGCCTTATCATATCGTAACGCCGGCCATGCACAAAAGCAAGGAGGATGTTGCCCGGCTGTTTGCAGAAAAACTGGGAACAGATCCATCCCTCGCCCCGGAACAACTCACCCTGGTAGCAAGAGATATTTTACGGGAAAAATACCGCGAAGCTGAAGTAGGTGTTACAGGAGCCAATTTTATCATTGCTGATATAGGCGCTGTAGCGGTAACGGAAAATGAAGGAAATGGAAGACTGAGCTGCTCCATGCCTAAAACACATATCGTAGTGGTAGGGATCGAGAAAGTGATTCCTTCCATGACAGACCTTTCTTTGTTCTGGCCCTTGTTGTCTACTTATGGAACAGGGCAAAGGATCACTTCATATAATACGATCATTGCCGGACCAAAGCAGGAAGGGGAAACAGACGGACCGGAAGAAATGTATGTGATATTGCTTGACAATGGCCGTACCAATATCCTGGCCAATGAAAAGCAAAGGGAAAGCCTTTATTGTATCCGTTGCGGCGCCTGTCTGAATGCCTGCCCTGTATATAAAAATATTGGTGGCCATACTTATGGAACAACTTACAGCGGTCCTATCGGTTCTGTGATCACTCCCAACCTTAAAGATCTTGGAGAATGGAAGCACCTGAGTTATGCTTCCTCCCTTTGTGGTAATTGCACGGAAGTGTGTGCCGTAAAAATAAACCTGCATGAGCTGTTGCTCGAAAACAGGCATGAAGCCGTGAAAGAAGGAGAAGCAGCGTTTTCCGAAAAAATGGTTTGGAAAATATGGAAGCGGGCCATGCTCCGCCGGAAATGGATGAACATGGCAGGCGGAAATATGAAAGGCTGGTTTGTGAACAAAGTAGGGAAATCATGGACCGAACACCGGGGAAAACTGGAATTTCCGAAGCAATCGTTCAATGAACAATGGAAAGAGAAACGGGGAGAAGGCAAACCGGCAAAATAGTCTTTGTGCTCTTTGCTGTCTTTCTGGGGTTTCTATCTAACTGTAAAACCAAATATTCCAACCTTGCTCATCTTTGTTCCTGAAATAACACCCAGGGTGCAATACATTCTTGATTTCTTAGGCAAAGAGATCATGCAACAGGGTTTTGAACTTACATCTGATAAAAAAGCTTTTCTCGAGTATAACAAGTCCTGCATCAATTACTCAACAGAGCGATTACGAACAGATGAACTTTTCATCGAAGCTCACCCGCTCCTTTTTCAAAAAACGATCATCCCGCAGGAAATAACCTGTTTTGATGTTAACGGCTACAAAGCATTTTTTAAAACGAATGGTGATTATCCTTTCGACATTTTTGCAGCAAGCTTTTACCTGATCAGCCGGTATGAAGAATATTTTCCACATAAAAAAGACAGCTATGGCCGGTATGCCCATGAAAACGCTCTTGCTTTCCGTGAAGGATTTTTGAATCTCCCCCTGGTGAATATCTGGCTGCAATATTTTAAAGAGAGGCTGAAACAACATTTTCCCTCTCTTGTTTTCAAATCATCTTCTTTCCTGCTTCTTCCAACGTATGATATAGATATTGCCTGGTCATATAAACATAAAGGGTGGTGGCGGCAATTAGGAGGGTTTACCCGCTCAATCCTGAAAGGAGATTGGAAAGCTGTAAAAGACCGTATAGCTGTTTTGCGGGGAAAACAAAAAGACCCGTTTGATGCTTATGGCTGGATGAACCAGCTTCATGAAAAAAAGAAATTAAGGCCATATTATTTTTTCCTGCTGGCAGAAAAGAATGGCCGCTATGATAAGAACATCTCTCCTGCAAAGAAGGCGATGAAAGAACTGATCAGTGATCATCTTATCCGCTACCCGGTAGGCATTCATCCTTCCTGGCAAAGCGGAGATGATGAACGTTTGCTTCAGGGGGAAATTACCCAGTTATCAGCCATCAATGGCAATCCCATCGTTTCTTCAAGACAGCACTATATCCGGTTCGCTTTGCCGGAAACCTTCCGTAAACTGATTGCAAACAAGATCGGATTTGATTTTTCTATGGGATATGGAAGTATCAATGGCTTCCGTGCTTCAGTGGCCACACCATTTTACTGGTATGACCTCAACGCAGAAACGGCAACCAATCTTCTTTTGTTTCCCTTCTGTTTTATGGAGGCCAATTCTTTTTATGAACAGCATTACCCCCCGCAGCAGGCGTTGGAAGAGATGCGGCATTATTATAAGGAAGTGAAACAGGTGCAGGGAACTTTTATCATGATCTGGCATAATTCCTTTCTGGGCACTGATAAGCTATATGAAGGATGGAAAGAAGCGTATGAAACATTCATGAATGAAATATGATCCGGGTTAAATCCCTTCTGCTTCCGGCTGTTCCACTGCAGGCAATGTCTTGAACGCTTTGTTTACCATATACACACCGGCCAGCGTAACCAATCCTCCGACAACAATAAACACACTAATGCTTTCAGCGAATAATAACCAACCCAGCAATACAGCTACAATAGGATTGACGTAAGCATAAATAGAAGCCTGTTCTGTAGGCAGGTGTTGCAGTGCATATAAATAAGCAATAAAAGAAAGTACAGACCCGAAGATCACCAGGTAGGCAACTGCAGCCCAGGACTGCCAGGGAATAGCAGTGAAAGGAACGGCTGATTTTGTTTCAGGTGTATTGACCAGTTGGGTGAACACTAAAAGGATCACACCAGCTATCAGCATCTGTAAACCAAGACTGAAATATGGATTAAAGCTGGCAGCTTTTCTTTTTGTATAAAGCGTACCGAATGCCCAGGTCCAGGTGGCAGCCAGTGAAATAAGAATGCCGAAACGGAAATCCGGGTTAAAAAAATCCTGAAGGTGCTCACCAAAAATAATACAGATCCCTGCAAAACCTATCAGCAAGCCAATGATGGCGCGGGCAGGAGTTTTACTTCCGGAGAACAGGCCGATCACCACCAGCCATAAAGGGAAAATAGCTCCCATGATAGCACCCAATCCAGCCGTGATATGTTTCAATCCCCAGGTACTAAGCCCATTGGTAAGTGCGAAATTGAGCAGACTCAGAACAACGATACTTCCCCATTCTTTCCTGGCAGGAAAGCGGGCGCCTTTGGTAAGAAAGAAGATCACATAACAAAGTCCACCCAGTGTTTGACGTATGCCGGCCATTTGCAGGGAAGGCATATATTTTACTCCCAGTTTGGAAGCTACCCAGGTGGTGCCCCATAGAATGCAAACCATTGCCAATGCAAAAACAGCTTTTGCTTTTGTGCCTTTGCGATGGATGGTAAGCGGATTAAAAACCGATAGTTCCCTGATGGAATTACTGGTTTGGGATAATGTTCTGTATATATCGAATCGGGGCATTAATGTTTGAAATGCCTTGTGCCGGTGATCACCATGGCCAGCTTATGCTCCTTGCAATATTCAATGGAATCATTGTCCCGGATTGAACCGCCTGGCTGAATAAAGGAAGTGATACCTGCCTCATGACCCAATTTCACACAGTCATTGAATGGGAAGAATGCATCACTGGCCATTACAGCACCGGTAAGATCGAACTTAAATTGTTTAGCTTTTTCAACAGCCTGACGCAGTGAATCGATACGGCTGGTTTGACCGCAACCTTTGCCGATCAGTTGCCTGTTTTTCACCAATGCAATGGCATTTGATTTAAGGTGTTTGCATACCAGGTTGGCGAATATCAGATCATCTTTTTCTGCAGCGCTTGTGTCCCTGCCACCGGCTTCTTTCCATTCAGCATAATTGCCTTCATCTATACCCTGCACCAATACGCCGTTCAATACTGATTTGTATTGTATCTTGTTATCAGGCTGAGTTTTTAATTCGAGCAATATCCTGTTCTTTTTTGATTTGAGTATAGCTAAAGCATCTTCTGCAAAAGAAGGCGCGATCAACACTTCAAAGAACAGTTCATTGATGGCTTCAGCTGTTGCTTTATCTATTTTTCCATTGGTGACCAGCACTCCGCCAAAAGCACTTTCAGGGTCACCTGCAAGGGCTGCATCCCAACTTTCTTTTACACCGGAGCGCTGTGCTATACCACATACATTGGTGTGCTTGATGATGGCAAAAGTGATACCTGCTGCGGAAGGAGGAAATTCATTGATGAGTTGCATCGCAGCATCTACATCAACCAGGTTATTGTAAGAAAGTTCCTTTCCGTTCAACTGGTTGAACAGTTTTTCCAGGTCGCCATAGAAAACACCTGACTGATGAGGGTTCTCACCATAGCGCATGGCTTTGGGAAAAGGAATTGATTCCAGGAAGTATAATGAATTGGATGGATTGAAATATTTTGCAATGGCTACATCATAGTGTGCCACTGTTTCAAATGCTTTGGCTGCAAAAGCTTTCCGTTGTTCCAGTGAGAGCTCGCCATTTTGTGAGCGCAGAAGGTTTTCCAGGGTAGCGTATTCTTTTTTAGCAGCGATCACTGTTACATCGCGGAAATTTTTAGCGGCAGCCCTGATCATGGATGGCCCACCGATATCTATTTTTTCGATGATCAGTTTTTCTTCATTGGTGCTGGCCACTGTTTCTTCAAAGGGATAGAGATCTACGATCACCAGGTCCAATTCCGGAATATTGTACTGTTTCATCTCCTGCAGATGGGTTTCATCGTCTCTTTTACCAAGAATGCCGCCAAATACAGAAGGATGCAGGGTTTTTACCCTGCCACCCAGGATGGACGGATAAGTAGTGAGGTTTTCAACCGGCACAACGCTGATCCCCAGTTTTTCAATGAATTGTTGCGTGCCGCCTGTTGAGTAGATGGTTACTCCGTTGTCAGCCAGCCATTTTACGAGGGATTCCAGCCCGTCTTTATAAAAAACGGAAATCAGTGCAGATTGGATCTTCTTATTCATCCGGTTATTTTTTGATTTGCGATGGACCTGAGAACCAGATCCTCTTTAAAATTGAGCCGCAAAAGTACGCCATCACAGGTTCATCACAAAAGCTCCTTTTGTTCTTACATCGTGAAAAGGAATATCCAGTGAATCACACTGTTGCTGCCAGCGCCGGACTTTCCATGCAGGTACAGTGGCATCCGCTACTACCTGCCTGATATCCAGGCTCCGGGAGAGTTGGCCGGCATCTTCAGAAGGGTTTTGGGAAAGGATAAGCAGGTCAGTAGCGACCCGGGTAGGCCCAGGCTGATAATGTTTCAGTCCATTCAGTAAAACCGTTTTTTTTGACAGGAAAGAGATATGATTGCCCGAAACGTTGAATGCCGGAATTTCTTCTGCGGGTAAAAGGCGGAAAAGTATCCGGGTGGGATTTACATAAGTGGAATTGAAAGTGGTGGAAAAAGGAATGGAAATATATTTTCTGCCATAGATAAAATCTGCTGATTGCTGGTAAACGATGATCTTCTTTTGTTGACCGGCACTAATAAAAGATAAGGAACGTAATATCATGAACCCGGCCAGGCTAATAAGGCTGGTATACAACAAAACGACCTGCTTTTTCGAAAAGTACCAGGCGCAGGCAGAGGCCAGGCAAAGCATCAGTAAAGCGGCCTGGATAAAACTGATCTGCAATCCGTTCCAGACTGAAAAAGGAAGGGCTTCCACCCGTTCAATAAAAGTGTTCATAAACCGGATAAGAAAAGCAGTGACTTTTCCTGTCAGCAAAACCAGGGAAGGAATAAAACCGATGCAACAGATGAGGATCTCTGCCAGCAATATCAAACTTGAAAGAGGAACTGCAATAAAATTGGCCAGCAGGAAGTAAACAGGGAATTGGTGGAAATGAAAAATACATACAGGTATTGTCAGCACCTGGGCAGAAAGCGTTACTGCGTTGAGTTGCCAGATATGGTTGAGCAACTTATTGCGGATAGTGAAAAGCCGGTATAATGGTTTCATGAAAGCCACAATGCCGATGATCGCAGCATACGATAGTTGAAAGCCGGCATCCCAGAGCCAGTAAGGGTTGTAGCAAAGCAGAAGAAAAGCAGATATCGCTAATGAATTATAAACCCTGGACTTCCGTGAAAGGCTTTCGCCTATAACGATGCAGGTAAACATCAATGCCGAGCGCAACACCGATGGTTGTGCGCCGGCCAGCAAAGCAAAAAGCCAGAGCCCTGAAATAATAAGCGGAGGACGAAGCCATTTCAGGTATCTTCTCCGTTGAAGCGGCCAAAGTAGTTTCACCAATAACCAATAGATCAAACCGAGATGCAAACCAGATATGGCAATAATATGCACCACACCAGTATTGGTATAGGATTGCACGAGGGCTTTGTCCAAGTCATCTTTATAACCAATAAGGAGGGCTTCTGCAAGTCCGCGTTCATTTTTACCCGGGAAGGCGGTTTGCAGAACCGACAGTACCCATGAACGGATGCGATGGATGAATGACTGTAAAGCAGATGAATGGCGGCCTGTGATAATGAAATCACTCCGGCGTAAAAAAGCCTGGTGGGTGATGCCCTGGAAAAGAGCATATTGTTGAAAATCGAAGCTGCCGGGATTGGCTGAAGCAGGGATAGGTTGCAGAATCCCGCAGGTGAGCAATTCATCACCGGGCCTGAGTTCAGGCAGTGAAGGATCTTTACTGAAGTACAGGATAACCCCTCCTTTTGCAGGAATAAGGCTGTCATTCCGGAGGAACCCGGTAACGGAGGCTTTGGCTTTGAAGCTTTTGGATTTTTCGGTGGGTGATTCGTCCAGTTTTATGAGCACAGCATCGTTTTCTTTGTATATATTACCAAGCCAATGGGAGCGCAGACGGATATCCTGTCGCCAGACAGATAAGCTCCCCAGCACAATAAAAAGCAAAAACACCGATAGGCCATTGATAAAACCCAGTTTGTACCGGCTAAAAAAAGAGAGCGGAAAGAACAGGAAAAAGAGTGCAATGCCGGTACTGATCATAGCCAAACCTAGAAGAACACTGACCGGAATGGGCCAGTGAAATTGCTGCACGATACCGGGTAAAAAAATGGTAAGCAACCTTATTATGGGGATTTTTTTCCAGTATGGAATATATGGATAGGGCATATTGACAGGAAAAATGAGGTTTTGTTGGGGCGACTGATGGAGTCGTCCGGGAACCGCATTTTTGAAGTACGGAAGGATTTCCATTATTTATACGGTCAGAAAACCATTTTTTTACGGTATAACCATCAGGTGTTTTCACTGTTTTGAAAAAGTGTTTTTCCCGTTTTTTTTCCATTTTTTACACGGAATTCCTTGATTATCCATATTGTACGAATATGTTTAATTTGTAATTAATTGATTCTATAGGAATTATACGATGACCTCGTAACGGCGGCTTTAATAGTTTTAGCAGGTAAACGGTTTTACTCCACTATTAAAACTTAAGGCTATGGTCACTATTCAAAAAAATTCATTAAAGGTTGGTAAGCAAGTTGACACCCACCATGTAGACAATGCAATCCGTAACTACAAACAAGAAAGATGGGTGCAAAATTCCCAGCGTTTGGGCAAAGAGGATTCATTGAGTGTATGGTACAGCATTGAAGAGCTGGAAGAGTTTATTGCAATGAGCAAAGAGCACGGAGCTGATGGTATTAAATTATATTTCGGTGCATACGACAAGGATTACACCGATCATCCGCTTTATGCAGGCCGGCAAACTGTTGTGTTGGTTGCCACTAAACACAAAGAATCAGAGGACGGTCACACGAACAAAGATCTGTATATCCAAACAGAAGAAGGTACTTCCATTCTTGCCTATAATACAGGAATGCTTTGTCCTCCTTTCTGTACTCGCGAAGGCGGCGGAGTTGGTGTTACCATTTTCGACAAAGGCAATGAAGGGTTTGTTGTTGTTTAAGTTGAAAACAGACCGCTCAAAGAATTTAAAACCTCCCACCGGGAGGTTTTCTTTTTTAATGCTATTTTTATCTCTAAGTAGAAAAGATGAACCCACTATTTATTTACTTTATCGGAATTAGCTTTCTTGCCAGTCTGACTGTTTATTTTTTCAGCAAGCCAGCCGCTTTGTATTTAAGATTATTCCCCCCGTTTTTACTTATCAGCCTGGTGGTGGAATTGAGTGGGATGTATTATTCAAGAAGCGGGCGGGCCAACACGCTTCAATACAATTTCTTTTCCGTTTTTGAATTTTGCTTTTACCTGTTTGTCTTATCACAGGTAATATCCAATGCCAAAGCGAAAAAAGCCGTTTGGATTACGATGGGGCTATATGCCCTTACAGCAACAATTAATATCCTTTTCATCCAGGGAAAGTTTGTATTTCATACCATCACCTATGCATTAGGCTGTTTATTGATTGTGATCTTTTGCATTTATTATTTCTGGGAGCTTTTCCGCCTTCCTAAGTCGGTAAAACTGCAGAAGAACCCGGCCTTTTGGATCTGCTCCGGTCTTTTGTTTTATTTCTGTTGCGGGTTTCCTCTCTTTGGTCTTATTAATTACCTTGTGACGGTCTCTACCTTGTTGAGGAATAACTTTTTCACAATCGTTACTATTCTCAATATCTTTTTATATTCCCTATTTACGATCGGCTTTTTATGCAGAATCAGGATCAGGAAATATACTTCGTTACAATAGTTGGTCTGATACTGGGATTATTGCTGGTGGGATTTATCGTTACCGCCCTGTATCTCTATCAACGCAGGCAGCGCCGCCAGGAACTGGAGGTGGAGCGCTTGAAAGACATGTATGAAAAGGAAGCATTGCGCTCTCAACTGGAGATACAGGAGGATACTTTCAAAACCATCGCTCAGGAATTGCATGACAATATCGGTCAGATGCTTTCAGTGGTCAAACTGACCCTTTCCATCGTTCCGGTAGAGAAAGAACACGTGGCGTATGAACAGATCCAAAGTTCACAACAATTACTTAATAAGGCCATCTTCGATCTCTCCAATCTCACCAAAGGTTTGCATACCGACAGGATCGCCCAGATCGGTCTTGCCGAATCCATCCGGTTCGAACTATATGCTTTAAAAAAAGCCGGTATCCTGCAAGTGCAATTCTCACTGGATGGTACGGAAATTGAATTAAATGAACAGAAATCCATCTTCCTGTTCCGGATTTTCCAGGAGTCTCTAAATAATATCCTAAAACATTCGAAGGCTACCACACTGGTTGTACATTTGAGCTTTTCGGAAGAACTGTTCACCATGGAGATCACAGACAACGGTGTTGGGTTTGACGTTGCGGCAAAAAGAGGTTCAGCCAACTCTTACAGCGGAGTAGGACTGAAAAGCGTTTTTAACCGCGCCAAACTGATTGGTGCCGATCTGTCTATCGACAGCAGCCCTTCCAAAGGCACAACAATCTGGATAGAACTTCCTTTAGAGAAGGAATAATAATCATGGCAAAATCAAGCAAGAAAATACAGGTAGCAGTTGCGGATGATCATAGCTTACTTCGCAATGCCCTGGCAAAACTGATCAATACTTTTGAAGGGTATACCGTAATATTCGAGGCAGACAACGGAAAGGACCTGCGCAATAAAATTATACAGCATGTTGTCCCCGACCTTGTGCTTCTCGATGTGAACATGCCTGAAATGGACGGCTTTGAAACCACCCAATGGCTGCACAAAAATTACCCGCACATCAAAATACTGGCTTTGTCCATGCTCAGTGATGAAAAGACCATTATCAAAATGTTCCGGCTGGGCGCCAAAGGCTATCTTTTAAAAAATACGGACCCTGGCGAACTGAAAGATGCACTGGATTCTATTATCGATAAGAACGTTTACCTCTCCGAATACGTTTCGGGCAAACTCGTAAGTGGATTGCACCAGGAGGCCGAACCTACCGGTAAGGAAATCGTATTACAGGAAAAAGAACGGGAATTCCTGCGCTGGGTCTGTTCTGAACTTTCTTATAAGGACATTGCGGAGAAAATGTATCTCAGCCCGCGTACGATAGATGATTACCGGCAGTCGTTGTTTAATAAGTTGAAAGTGCACAGCCGGGTTGGGTTGGTGATGTATGCAATTAAGAATGGGATTGTGGAAGTATAATAGATAGCTTATGAACAATGCAATGCGGGTTATTTATTTATCAATCCTGGTTTCGCTTTACCTGCCATCCTGCCTGGAAAAACCAGGATTGAAAGGAAACTATTCATGAATGAACCATGGGATGGTAAGGAATAAAAAAACTCCATAAGATTTGTACATCTTATGGAGTTTTTTTATGTTGATTTATTTACTTACTCAGGTACATGCTTCTGTCCTTATACAACTGCCTGAAATAAGGGTCTCTCAAATCTTTCACAAACCGGATCGCTTCACCCGTAGATTTCATTTCGGGTCCCAGTTCCTTATTCACTCCAGGGAATTTATTGAAACTGAATACCGGTTCCTTGATCGCAAACCCTTTCAGCTTCTTCTCGAATTTGAAATCTTTCAGCGTGTTTACGCCCAGCATTATCTTGGTCGCTACGTTCAGGTAAGGTATCTGGTAAGCTTTTGCTATGAACGGAGTGGTGCGTGACGCTCTTGGGTTTGCTTCGATCACAAACACTTTTCCTTCTTTGATGGCAAACTGTATATTGATCAATCCTTTTATGTTCAACGCGCGAGCAATCTTTTCCGAATAGTATTCCATGGTAGTCACTTCCATGGGAGAAAGATTGAAGGCCGGTAATACTGCGTTGCTGTCGCCGCTGTGAATACCTGCCGGTTCAATATGTTCCATCACACCCATTACGTGGAAGTTCTCACCGTCGAAGATGGCATCCACTTCTGCTTCCTGGCAGCGGTCCAGGAAATGGTCGATCAGGATCTTATTGCCGGGAATATGTTTCAGAAGACTTACTACAGCTTTTTCCACTTCATCATCATTGATCACGATGCGCATGCGTTGGCCGCCGAGTACATAAGAAGGACGGACCAGCACGGGATAACCTACTTTATTGGCTACTGTAATGGCCTCATCCACATCGTAAGCTGTGCCATAATCAGGATAAGGAATATTCAGGTCTTTCAGCAGATCACTGAACCGGCCGCGGTCTTCCGCAATATCCATGCTATCATAAGAAGTGCCGATGATCCTGATGCCTTTCTCGTGGAGTTTTTCTGCCAGCTTCAATGCGGTCTGGCCGCCCAGTTGCACGATCACTCCTTCTGGTTTTTCATGTTCAATGATCTCCCAGAGATGTTCCCAGTAAACCGGCTCGAAATACAGCTTATCGGCGATATCGAAATCGGTAGACACCGTTTCAGGATTGCAGTTCACCATAATGGCTTCATAACCGGCTTCTTTAATCGCCAGCAATCCATGCACACAGCAATAATCGAATTCAATGCCCTGCCCGATACGGTTGGGGCCTGAACCCAGCACGATCACTTTTTTCTTATCAGAAACATTGCTTTCATTATAATTACCACTTTCAAAAGTGGAGTAGAAATAAGGTGTTTTTGCTTCAAACTCTGCTGAGCAGGTATCTACCATTTTATATACCCTGGTGATGCCGGCTTGTTTTCTTTTATTATAAACATCTTCTTCATTGCCATGCTGCAGAATGCGGCTGATCTGCTCATCGCTGAAGCCATTTACTTTGGCTTCCCTTAGCAGTTCCACAGGCAGGCTATCGAGATCATATTTGGCAATTTCTTTTTCAAGATTGCAGATCTTCTGGATCTCGGCAATAAACCAGCGGTCGATACCATTGGTGGCTTTGGAAATAGTGCCGACGGAAATACCTGCCATCAGTGCATCTTTGATACGGAAGATGCGGTCCCATTTCGGAGTTTTGATATATTCCAGCAGTTCTTCCGCATGCATCATGCTTTTACCATAATAGCCGAGGCCCACAGCATTGTTTTCCAGGCTCTGACAGGCTTTCTGGATAGCTTCCGTGAAGCTGCGGCCGATGGCCATCACTTCTCCCACGCTTTTCATTTGTAATCCGAGCGTATCA
Organism: Sphingobacteriales bacterium 44-61; assembly: GCA_001898405.1. Taxonomy (GTDB): domain Bacteria; phylum Bacteroidota; class Bacteroidia; order Chitinophagales; family Chitinophagaceae; genus Terrimonas_A. The sequence continues at coordinate 204,783 of MKTW01000004.1, read as the reverse complement.
TTGGCTCCTTTGAACTTATCAAAATTCCAGCGGGGCACTTTCACGATCACATAGTCAAGCGCCGGTTCAAAATAAGCTGAAGTTGTTTTAGTGATCTGGTTTTCCAGTTCATCCAGGTTATAACCGATAGCAAGTTTGGCAGCTATCTTGGCAATGGGGTAACCGGTTGCCTTGGATGCCAGTGCTGATGAACGGCTTACCCTTGGATTGATCTCGATCGCAATGATCTCTTCCGTGTCGGGATTCAGGGAAAACTGCACATTACAACCGCCGGAAAAATTACCCAGGTCGCGCATCATGCGGATAGCTGTGTTGCGCATCAGTTGCATGGCCGTATCGCTCAATGTCATGGCGGGGGCTACAGTAATGGAGTCGCCGGTGTGGATGCCCATGGGATCAAAGTTCTCCACGGTACAGATGATACAAACATTATCGGCAGCATCGCGCAGCAGTTCCAGCTCAAATTCTTTCCAGCCCAGAACAGCTTTTTCCACCAGCACTTCATGTATCGGAGAGGCTTGCAGGCCGCGGTTAAGTGCATCATCCAGTTCGGTTTTATCATGAACAAAACCGCCACCGGTTCCGCCGAGGGTGAAAGAAGGGCGGATCACCAGGGGGAAGCCGATCTCCTGTGCAAATTCTTTTCCTTCAAGAAAGGAGTTGGCGGTTTTAGCGGGAGCAACCGGAACACCGAGCTGGATCATCCACTGGCGGAATTTTTCCCGGTCTTCTGCTTTGTCAATTGCTTTGATATCCACGCCGATCAGGCGGACCTTATATTTTTCCCAGATGCCCAGGTCTTCTGCTTCTTTGGCCAGGTTGAGGGCTGTTTGTCCTCCCATGGTGGGCAGCACAGCATCAATTTGGTTTTCTTCCAGTATTTGTTCAATGCTTTCCACGGTGAGCGGGAGCAGGTACACTTTATCAGCCATCATCGGGTCGGTCATGATGGTGGCCGGATTGCTGTTGATAAGATAAACTTTTACGCCTTCTTCGCGGAGGCTGCGGGCTGCCTGTGTACCGGAATAGTCAAATTCACAGGCCTGACCAATAACAATAGGCCCTGAACCGATGATCAGGACCGAACGAATAGAAGTATCTTTTGGCATTTTTTACTAGAAAAATTGATCCGGGGTGCCCGGGGATGTATAAACAAATTCCGCAAAATTAAGGGAATCGGGTGGTTTAGTATTAGCTCAATTTGAATAATTTTCCCACAAAGACGACGAAGGCCACAAAGACATATTTATATCTGTCCGGGAAGATGCTCGGGCAATTCTTTGTGGCCTTCGTCGTCTTTGTGGGAAACGTAACTGCTAAAACTGAGTCATTACTAATGGTTTGCCGGGACACAAAAAAAGCGGCACAGGCCGCTATAGTATGTTTTTATAGGGATCGTGTGGCCTAACTATGATAAGTAGACATTTCAATCTCATCCAGCATAATTTCCGGCATTGCCGTTTTTTTCTGCATACCTCTCTTTTCTTCCTGGCGATTTTTCATTTTCGCCACCCATTTCTGACGCACCTGCTGTCCTTTTACCATTCCGATAAATAATCCTGCAATTACAATCATCCTAAACATAGCCGAATAAAAAACTTTCCTCATAACACTATTCTTTAAGCAAGTGAAAAAATATAATACTGCAATCTAAAATTTCGTGCCACAAATTACAATACCACGATTGTGGTATTATTTATAATGTAATTCTAACAACAGAGGGAATTTATGGTTTGAAATAATGGTTTTTATTTCGAAACGGTCATCTAAAAAATTTTGGTCTTAACTTTATTTTAATGATTCGAACAATTACCACTACACTCGTTAGTTTTTTATTGCTACAAAATGCTGTTTTTTCTCAGAAACCGATTTATCCGCAGGGTTATTTCCGCTGGCCGTTAAACCTGTCTCCCCAAATAGTAGCCAATCTCGGTGAGCTCAGGCCCAATCACTGGCATATGGGGCTCGACATAAGGACCAACCAGCGAGTAGATCAACTCGTGTATGCAGCCGCGGAAGGATATGTGGCTTATATGGGAATACGCCCTTTGAGTTTCGGACGCTTTATTATCATCAATCACCCTAATGGCTTGTCTACCTTGTATGCTCACCTGAATGATTTTGCTCCGGAGCTGGAGAAATATGCAACCGAGCAGCAATACAAACAACAGAGTTGGGCAGTGGAATTGGGTATACCTGCCGGCATGTTTCCTGTAAAAAAGGGCAGCTTTATTGCTTATAGCGGAACCACCGGTGGATCACAAGGGCCACATGTGCATTTTGAAATAAGGGATACCAAAACTGGAAAATGCCTGAACCCTTTATTGTTTGGTCTTCCCTTGCAGGATAATGTGCCGCCAACAATTACCCGGCTGGCGATGTATGACCGGACGGGCTCCATTTACAATGCTTCCCCGCAGCTTTTTCCGGTAAAGAAAACCACAGCAGGATATGTGCTAACCAAACCAGGCGCTATAAAAACGGGGAAAAGTAAGATCAGTTTTGCCATCCAGGCTTTTGATCGCATCAGCGGATCAAATAACGAGGATGGGATCTATTCAGCCTGGTTGTATTTTGATGATCAGTTGGTGAATGGCTTTGCCCTCGATAGTATCGGGTATGAACAGACCGGCTACCTGAATGCCCAGATCGATTATACACTTCGTTATAACGGAGGTCCTTTTGTGCAACATCTTTCCCGCCTTCCGGGCAATATCAGCAGTGTGTATCACCCTGCAGGTGTAGAAGGAGTGCTGTTGCTGAAGGACACCGGCCAGCATAATATCCGTATTGAGGTAAGAGATGCTTACCAGAATTTATCTGTATTGAACTTCACTGTTCAGTTCGATGAAAAACTGGCAACAGCTCCGGCAACGGCTTCTTCGTTTAAGCCATTTATCCCCAACTATGTAAACATCCTGGAGAAACCCGATTTCGAAATGTATCTGCCGGATAATTGTTTGTATGATACAGTTTATCCTGCTTACTATCGCACAGCATCTGCTGCAGCCAATGCAGCTTCAGCCATACACCAGGTGAATACTCCTGCGATCCCTGTAGAAGGGCGATTGACGGTGCGCATTAAACCAGATCAGGCAGTGCCTGCAAACTGGCGCGACAGGATGGTGATCCAAAGAAGTTATAAAAACAGCAAGGAAGCAAAAAAAGCCAGTTGGAGTAATAACAATCAGTGGCTTTCAGCAGAGTTTGGAAATTTTGGCAGTTTCCAGGCTTTTGCGGACCTGGTGCCACCAAATGTGAATGAATTAGGAAAAGGTGATACGGTTAATCTCAGCGCTGCGAGCAGGATCGTTTTTACACCGACAGATAATTTCGGTATTAAAAGTTTCCGTGCAGAACTGGATGGCCAGTGGCTTCGGTTCACCAATGATAAAGGAAGAAACTGGATATACGTGTTTGATGAGCGCTGTCCTTATGGCGTTCATCAGTTGAAAGTGCAGATAGAAGATGTGGCTGGTAATATCACTACAAGAACCTGGTGGTTTAAAAAATATCCTTACACACCTCCTCCAAAAAAAGCAGTGAAGAAAACTACCCGCAAACCAGTCAGTAAGAAAAAGAAAAAGTAACAGATGGCAACGAATTTAAAAGAAGGTGATAAAGCACCTGCATTTTCCGGGAAAGATCAGAATGGGAATAAAATATCTCTTTCAACCTATAAAGGGCAAAAAGTGGTGCTGTATTTCTATCCTGAGGATGATACGCCAACCTGTACTATACAGGCCTGTAACCTGCGTGACAATTATGCTTTATTGAAGCAGGAAGGATTCGTTGTGGTCGGCGTCAGCCCGGATGAAATAAACACCCACAAAAAATTTGAGACAAAATACCAGTTGCCATTTACGCTTATTGCAGACCCCAGCCATACGATTATTGACAAGTATGGGGTTTGGGGTGAAAAGCAATTGTATGGCCGCAGATACATGGGACTTCACCGCACCACTTTTGTGATTGATGAAAAGGGGATCATCAATAAGATCTATCTCCGCCCAAAGAATAAAGCGCATGCAGAAGAGATCATCCGTAACTGGAATGAGCAGAAGCGGGGTTGATCTTCCTGGTCGATGACCGAATTTCTACGCAAACCGAACCAGTAGTTCCTTTTCCCTTGTCACCCCGGACCAGATTTAGTACACCCGCAACTATAGTTCGCTAAGATCCGGGGTCTCCCCCATCTGCAGTATTTTCCAGGCAATAATGCCTTACAGATTTGAAGCAAGTGCAGCGCGGGGAGACCCCGGCTCTTATATTCTTTAAACCAGTAAGCGTACTAAACCTGGTCCGGGGTGACAAGGGAAAAGGAACTACTGATTCAACTGGCGTATTCCTGCCATCGGTCAGCATTTTTCTCTCCACCCATCAACCTTTTCATTGGGCAACCATGCCTGTATTTCATACGATATAAGTTTAAGGTTAATCCTGTTGCACCAGGAAAGTCCATTTAACACCGAAAACTACAGTATGAAAAATAGCATCCTTTTACTCAGTCTGTTTATTAGTCAGTATTCTTTTTCGCAGGATAGCACCGTTGCTCCTGCTCCGTCCAAAGAGGCATCTTATATCTGGGTATTTTCTTCGCCCAGGCTTATCAATGCCAATACGGTGGAAACAATCCCCAAGCATGTGCTGGAGTTTAAGGTCACCCACAATTTTGGTGATATTGGTGGGAGCAATGGGGGGAGTAAAACTTTCTTCGGCCTTGATAATGCTACTGATGTCAGGATCGGTTTCCAGTATGGTATAAGTAAGCGGCTGAATGTGATCGCAGCAAGGTCTAAAGGAGCCGGGGCGGTTCAGCAATTGTATGAGCTTGGTGTCAAATACCGTATTCTGCAGCAGGCAGAAGATGCGCAGCATCCTCTTTCCATGACCATTTTTGCGAATAACGTTATTTCTTCCATGACGAAAAGCGTGGTACCTGACCAGGAAAATTCTTTTGAAAACTTTTCCGACCGGAACAGTCAGACAGTGCAACTGATGATCGCCAGGAAAATGGGGTTATTGAGTTTGCAACTTAGTCCTACAATGGTCCACCGCAATTTTGTGCAATCGCAGGATGATAAAACCCTGTTTGCATTGGGAGGTGCGCTTCGGCTTCCGGTGAAGGGGCGGTTCAGCCTTATCGTAGATTACTTCCATAGCTTCCGCAGCCAGCAAAGTATTGACTTCTATAAAACACAAGGGATACGTTTTTATGATGCACTGGGTGTAGGTGTTGAGCTGCTTACAGAGGGGCATGTGTTTCATTTGAATTTTACGAATGCCACAGAAATATTGGAAAACCGCTTTATTCCCCGTACGGTTACATCCTGGGGTAAAGGACAGTTTCGCTGGGGCTTTACTATTTCCCGCGACTTCAATTTATTTTATAAGAAGAAAAGAGGAAGGTAGCTCTCATAGCAAACCAGTTGGTAACAAGGACGGCCCCTGTTTTTACAGGGGCCACTTCTTTTAAACAAGGGATATTGTTTTGCACCTATATTACTTAGACTTACGACTTGAGTACATCCTTCCCGTCTTCCCGCCTTACCGGTAAAAACTTACCGGTAAGGCGGGAAGACGGGAAGGGCCGCTTTGGATAGATGTACACTACAAAGAATCCCGCTCTTATCATCTTCATTGTTTGTGGAAGAGTGATAAGAAGCGGGATGTTAAACAAACTAATCCTCGTGTAACCTTTGTTATGTAAGCATTGTACAGAAAACGTTAATCAGTATACCGTCCTCCTGCGTTGATCCATGCGGTGATCTTATCTTTTTCACTTTGCGGTAATGGGCCGGTAGGTGGCATGGAAGAAGGGTTGTTATCAACCGCCCTGGCTTTGACGCGATCTTTATTAGCTACGATATTGCAATCCACCTGCCAGTTCATACCACCATTTGCGATGGAGTTATTGTGACAGCTTTGACAATTATTCTGCATAAGCGTTTTTACAGCAGAGAATAGAGGTCCGGCTACGGGAGCTGCTACGTTCACTGTTGTGCTGCCGGTGCAGCCATTGACATCTTTAGCTGTTACAGTATAAGAACCTGAAGCCAGGCCGCTGAACGTACCGCTTGACTGGAAGTTGCCGCCGTTAACACTATACGTAAAACCTGTGCTTCCGGTAGCAGAAGCGGTGATGGAACCATTGGGTAAAGAAACGCAGGCGCCCACCGCAGTGGCATTAGCTGTTACAGTAATGTTCACGCCAGTACAGGATGGAGTAGGAGCAGTGAGTGTGAATGTTTGAGTGCCGGTGCATCCTGCAGATGATTTGGCTGTAACAGTATAGGAGCCTGCAGCAAGCCCTGTGAAATTACCAGATGATTGAAAAGCTCCATTGTTAAGGCTGAAAGTAAAACCGGAGCCGCCGGTAGCGTTGGCACTGATACTACCGTTTGTACCTCCTGGTGTGGAGGGATTAACAGGGGTGCCCGTTACAGAGATGGTTACACCTGCACAGGGATTAGGTGGTGGAGGTGTGCTACCACCACCGCCTTTGCTACAGGCGATAATAACCAGTGCGCAACAGGCAAGAAGAGATAAAATAATTGCATAGTTCTTTTTCATACCAGGGGTTTTTCATGGAATCGGGAAGAAGAAGTGGAGAGTTGCCTGGGTGGATTTTTATTTTATAAGGAATTTACTGTGTTATACGTTCAGTTTTTTACTGTTTATAAATGTGATTTTCCCATGGCCCTTTTTTTTGTCGCGGATAGTTTGCACTCTGTAAATAATGAATTGCAGAAATGGAATTGCCGCGATATAAGATATTTTATGAAAGATCACGTAGGGTGTTTGAGTTTAACAGTGTGGGACCCAAAGGCGAAATATCTAAGCTGATACGATTTACAAAAATGCGTGTCAAAGGTGTTTTTAATCTTGCCTTTGGTGACAAGAAACCAGGAACAAATGAAATAGATGATGAAGTAATTTCAAATAATGGTGATACCAGAAAAGTGTTGGCGACAGTTGCAAATGCGGTAGATATGTTTACTAGAGAATATCCTTCGACTTGGATCTTTGCAGTAGGGAGTACCAGGCCGAGGACAAGACTTTATCAAATGGGTATCAATAAGTATTTGCATGAGATTGTAAAAGACTTTGAAGTATATGGTCTAATTGATGGAGAGTGGCAAAAGTTTCGTAGCGGAATTATGTATGAAGCATTCCTTGTCAAAAGAAAATAAAGTAATTTTGAGTTATGAAGAAGAAAAAAAACAATAATGACAAAAGGTTAATGGTAGAAATTGATAACTCGCTTGAGAAATATGTGGATATGCCTCTTTTTGAAGAAAAAGTGAATGAAGCGAATAGAATACTGAGTAAAGTCGGACTTCCCAAAGAGAAAAAAAAGAATAAATAATCGCTCTTTTATTACCTTTTTTTCAGGAACGGCCTATACCCCACCGTAAACAACACTCCCGTATTATTCAACTTCACTTTCCCAAACCCTACCCCACTCATCGGCAGTTTAAAATACGGTTCTGCCATTAAAGAAAACCTTTCAGAAAACCTGTACTGATATCCCCCGGAAAGCTGCAGAATGGAAAAGAAATGATTATTCTCATTCTCAATATCCCAACTCCTGTAAGCAGGTTGCCCGCCTGAATTTTTATAGTAGTACTCATAATTTTCTTTCTTCATCAAATAAGAAGAAACGCCCGCTGACACAAACCATTCATGCTTTTTCGCCGAAGGAAATGTATAGATCACATTCAAAGGGATCTCAAATACCAGGCAGTTTGCTTCTATCTTCTGAAGATTGGGGTAATAATTCCAGAAGCTTTTAGGCGGATGATAATCACTTGAATCTGCCGTATACAATTTACGGCTGGCCAGAAAGCCTGTCCTAACCTGCCAACGTTTACTCAATGCATAACTAAGCCCTATTCCATATTGCATCTTCCATTGACCTGTTTTATTCATTCCAATCATACTTAGATCAGGACCTGCAGAAAAATTGATTTGCAGTTTGCCTTGCTTATTACTTTTTGGAGCTTTGGTTTTAGCAACAGGTTCTTCTTCTTTCGCAGATGGATTGTCTTTAACAGTAGTGTCTGTTTTTGTAGCTGTATTGTTTGTTACTGTATCCGTTGAAGGTATAGGAACGGATTGTGTGTTGATAATTGAGTTCTCCTGAGTTGAAGCTTCTTCTGCCGGTATTTTTAAAGAAGTAGAAGGCTCATTGTTTTTCCCGTCAGACAAAGCAGGAACACTTACATCTTTACTTGTTTCTTTCATACTGCTTTGCTGCATTCCGGTCTTGCGCGGCTGAATAGTGAATAAAGGTTTCTGCAGAGAACCGGTTCCACTGCTTGATGGTTCATTAACCGGCTTCCCTGTTTCCCGAGGCACATCAGATGCTGTCAAGGAGTTTTCAGTAACAGATGGATTACCGGATGGGGTTTTGGCAGGCGAGCTGATCTTCTCTGCAACCAGTTCTGGAGGACGCTTATAAGTGGTAAGCATCAGTAATACAGGAATGCCTACCAGCAGCAGGAAGATCAGCCAAAGCAGGAATGGCCGTTTCTTTTTTTCCTGTGGCAGGTGTATGTCCAGCAAAGCTTCCATCCCGTTCCAGTCTTTTTCCTGGAAAGGAGGCTGCTGATCGCTGGCTGCGTCCTGTATTTTTTTATCCATTTTGTCAGACCACATTTTTACTGACTATTTCGTTTTGTTGAAACAATATTTTTTGCAATTGTTTTTTTGCTTTCGCCAGGTTGGATTTGGACGTTCCGGAAGAAATACCCAGTTCTTTGGCTATTTCCTCATGACTGAATCCTTCTATTACAAACAGGTTGAACACCGTTCTGTAACCTGGTGTAAGATATTTTATAGCCCGTATGATCTCTTCATACGAGATTTTGTCCAATGCATCTTCGTGGGCGTCCGGAACATGGAGGTAAGACTCATTCAATTCTCCGGTAAATTGGTGTTTCTGGTTTTTTCTGAAATGATCAATAGCGGTATAGATCATTATTTTCCGGAGCCAGCCTTTAAAGGAGCTGATCGTGTCTGTGTAGGCTGGTTTGAACCGGTAGATCTCAATAAAAACTTTGAGAAATCCGTCATTGAGGATCTCAGTGGCATCTTCCTGTTTGTTAGCGTACCGGTGGCAGATGGACATGGCATACCCATAGAAAGAGCTATAGATTATTTTCTGGCTCTCCCTGCGGTTCAGGGCACAACCCCTGATATGGTCCTGTAATTCTTCCGCGGACAGCAAATCCTGTTGGTTTAATCGTGTATCGTAGAAAAAGAGATGGGGGTTGCCTCATAAGTTACAAAAAAGGAGAGAGATAACTGTCATCAGCTATTCATTACCCATTCCACCTGTCCTGTTGCGAATTCTTCCTCCACCCCATGCTCTGTTACCAGCAACCCGCCGGGAGTAACATTTTTGATCAGGGCTTCAAAAACACGGCTGTCTTTTTTGAGCTTCACTTTCTCCCCTCTTTTATATAAGTGGTTGAGATAGCGCTGATAAATTGGTTCAAAACCTTCACTGAGCAAGGTGTTGAAATGAGCGTTCACCCGGCTGCAAAGCTCCCTGGCAAGTTCTGCCGGGTTAAAATCCTTACCGGTTATCTGCTTCAGGGACACGGGATTTTTCAGTGCCGCCGGAAAGCTGACCTGGTTGATATTAATGCCAATGCCCGCTACCGCCCATTTCCATTCCTGCCCACTACCACCTATAATATTCTCTATCAGGATACCACCTGCCTTTCTGTCCTGCCAATAGAGGTCATTAGGCCATTTTATTCGGGTATCGTCTCCTGCATGCTGGCTAAACAGATCGAAGACGGATATAGCCACACAGGCACTTAACTGGAATTGACGGCTTAATGAAAGCGTTTGCGGATCAATCACCAGGCTCAGGATAAGGTTTTCACCTTTCTCCATTGCCCATGTTTTGCCCCGCTGTCCCTTGCCTGCTACCTGCTCATGGGCAAAAAAGGCAGTGCCATGTTGTGCCAAACCAGCATGTAATTGTTGAAGGGCATAATTGTTGGTGCTGTCAATAGACTTAAGCTCAATAAAAGGCGTTCCCAGGTCAGGGTAAAGGGAGAGTTGTGGCAATTAATTGCTATTTTTGAGCAAAGTAAATGAGTTTATGGTTCCGGGTTTATAGTTTATTATGTAAGCCTACCTAATACAAGACCTCCCAGGCCAAAAACTAAACAAATAACTAAAAACATTTAGATTATTGGAACAACTTGCATCACTGTCTACTCGCAAAAAGAAAAGTGCAGTCCGGTTAACTCAGCGCTCAAAGATCATCAAAACCATTATCGCCGCTATACAGGAAAAAAAAGGGGAAAATATAGTTTCCCTCGACCTTAGAAAAATCAATGAAGCGGTGGCCGATTTTTTTATAATCTGTGAAGCAGGAAGCCAGCCACAGGTAAGGGCTATTGCCGATCATGTGGAAGACTTGGTAAAAAAGGAATGTGATGAATTGCCTTATCACCATGAAGGATTCCAGGCCCTGCAATGGGTACTGATCGATTATGTGAATGTGGTAGTGCATGTAATGCTGCGGGAAAACAGGGAGTTTTACAAACTGGAGGAGATGTGGAGCGATGCAGTGATAGAACATCACAAAGAATAATGTTAAATCTCGGCCCGGCCGAACTTTTGTATCAATATCTATTTTATTATTAACAGTAGGAACACTGGAATATGTCACAAGAACCATCGTATAACAAGAACGAAAAGAATACTCCGCCCCGGTTCGGAAACCGGCCAGGTAACGGGGACGACCCGGGACAGGCCCCCCGCAAAGGGCCAAAATTCAGTATCTACTGGATATATGCCATCATTTTCGCTGTACTGATCGGCGTTCAGCTATTTGGACCATTCTCACCCAATACAGCCAATATTGATCAGGATTATTTTCAACAAGTATTGAAAGCAGGAGACGTAGATAAATATATCATTGTCCCTAACCGTAATCTGGTGAAAGTGTATTTGAAAAAAGATGCACTTTCCAAATACAACGATGTTCTCAGCAAAGGAACAAGCGGAAAGGTAAGCAATGACGGGCCACACATGAGCTTCAAGATCGTGTCTGGCGATGCTTTTGCTGACGATATGCGGCAGTTTTATACCGCCAACCCCGGGGTTAAAAACGTGAGCAAAGTAGACCCCGAAAGTGATTTTCTCAGCAAAGGCCTCTCTTTCCTTTTGCCCATCCTTCTTTTCATTGGTGTATGGATATTGCTGATGCGTAAAATGGGCAGTGGCGGCGGTGCCGGCGGTGGCCCTGGCGGGATCTTCAATATTGGTAAATCCAAAGCCACTTTGTTTGACAAAGGCACAAAAGTGAATATCACTTTTGCTGATGTAGCCGGACTGGATGAAGCCAAAGTAGAAGTAATGGAGATCGTCGACTTCCTGAAAAGCCCTAAAAAATATACAGCCCTCGGAGGTAAAATACCCAAAGGAGCATTGCTTGTAGGCCCTCCCGGTACAGGTAAAACCCTGCTCGCAAAAGCAATGGCAGGTGAGGCGCAGGTACCTTTCTTCAGCCTTAGCGGTTCCGATTTCGTGGAAATGTTTGTAGGTGTAGGTGCCAGCCGTGTAAGGGACCTGTTCAAACAGGCAAGGGAAAAAGCACCCTGTATCATCTTCATTGATGAGATCGATGCCATTGGCCGCGCCAGGGGTAAGAATGTGATGATGAGCAATGATGAAAGGGAAAGCACCCTCAACCAACTGCTGGTAGAAATGGACGGCTTTGGTACCGACACCGGCATTATCGTGCTGGCTGCTACCAACAGACCTGATGTACTGGATACAGCCCTGCTTCGCCCCGGTCGCTTCGACAGGCAGATCTCCATTGATAAACCCGACGTAAAAGGACGGGAAGCTATTTTTAAAGTTCACCTGAAACCGATCAAAATATCAGAATCCCTGGACATTCATAAACTGGCAGAACAAACTCCTGGCTTTGCCGGAGCTGATATCGCCAATGTTTGTAATGAAGCCGCGCTTATCGCTGCCCGTAAAGGCAAAGCTGCTGTGGATATGCAGGACTTCCAGGATGCAGTGGACAGGGTCATCGGCGGATTGGAGAAAAAGAACAAGATCATTTCTCCCGACGAGAAAAAGATCATTGCTTACCACGAAGCAGGTCATGCGATCTGCGGATGGTTCCTCGAGCATGCTTATCCATTGCTGAAAGTAACGATCGTACCCCGCGGAACAGCCGCACTCGGGTATGCACAATACACACCCAAAGAGCAGTATCTCTACAATACGGATCAACTGAACGACCAGATCTGTATGACCCTGGGTGGAAGGGCCAGCGAAGACATCTTCTTTGGAAAGATCTCCACAGGTGCTCAAAACGATCTTCAGCAAATTACCCGCATCGCCTATGCAATGGTAACAGTGTATGGCATGAACGATAAAGTGGGAAATATCAGCTTCTACGACCCGCAACAGGAAACCAGCTTTACCAAGCCGTATTCTGAAGAAACTTCCAAGATCATTGACCAGGAAGTGCGCCAGCTGATCGATGATGCTTACGAAAGGACCAAGAAGCTGCTTACCGATAAAAAAGAACAGGTAGCTAAACTGGCCGAAGCATTATTGGAGAAAGAAGTATTATTCCAAAGCGATGTGGAAGCGTTGATCGGCAAAAGACCGTTTGAAGAAAAGAAACCACTGGTAGAGGAAGAAAAGACCGGTGAACTCGTTCCCGAAAGCGGCGAGATCTCTGCAGGCGTTCCTCCTTATGATAGCGATATCACGAATAAATCGCTTCCTTAATGAATATCTCATCGGCAAAAGAAAATATTCTTAAAAGAATCAGGAAGGCGTTGAGTCACTCAACGCCTCTTCCTTTTCCAAAAAGCGAAGGCAGCGACTCCGTTTACAAACCGCCCATGGAAGAAGCTGCTGTGGAGTTTGCAGAACAGTTCAGCAAATTGCAGGGACGCTTTGTATACTGCATCAACCGGCAGGAACTGGCTTTCCAGTTAAGCAGCCTTGCCCGTAAAATGGATTGGCAAAAGATCTATTGCCTCGAAGATCAGTTGCTGCAAGAGGCCGGTGTGTCGCTGGATGAACGTTTGGTGAAAACAGGCCTGGCGGATTGTGATGTGTCCATAACAGGCTGCGAATGCCTGGTGGCGAGAACAGGTTCCATTGTAATGAGCGCAGCACAGCTTAGCGGAAGAACAACCAGCGTGTATGCACCTATACATATTTGTATCGCCTATTCAAACCAGCTGGTGCACGATGTAAAAGATGCCTTGCAACTTGTAAAAGATAAATACGGCCATCAACTTCCTTCACAGATCACTTTCGCTACAGGCCCCAGCCGCACTGCAGATATTGAAAAAACTTTGGTAGTGGGCGTGCATGGCCCCAAAGAAGTTTACGTGTTTCTTGTAGACGCATGATAAAAATTTCAAAATCAAAAGAGTCCACCGGTACCCGTCCAAGGCTCTTTTGACTTTTTCACTTTTACTTTTGAATTGGAGCGGAACGCGTTGTATTTTTATAGTATGACAAGTCCAGGCATTTACCAGCTATTCGTTTATGGTTCATTGCGCAGTTATTTCCGTAGTCCGGCTTATGACTATATCAGCCGTTATTTTAACCTGGTAGGCGAAGCAACAGCACCAGGCTGGTTGTATGATATGGGAGAATATCCCGCGGCTGTACCTGCTGCTGATGGAGCTTTGATAAAAGGAGAACTTTATACCATTAAAAAAGAAAGGGAATTTGCCTGGGCCATCTGCCAGTTGGACGACTATGAAGGTGTATTAGTGGAACCTCATGAGAGGCCGCTTTATCGCCGTGAGGTGGTTCAGGTACAAGTAGGCAATATTACAGCGCCTGCCTGGATCTACTGGTTCAATGGTGATGTAAGTGGCAAACCTCTTATTCCCTCAGGAGATACGGTATTCTATCAGCAGAATAAATGAGCAACGTGCAAATAGCCCCCGGAAAAAAAATATATTTTCTCTCCGATTTCCATCTTGGTGCACCCAATCATGCTGCCAGCCTGGAAAGGGAAAAAATCATCGTCAGCTTCCTGGATGAGATCAAAAGTGATGCAGCAGAAATATTCCTGGTAGGCGATATGTTTGATTTCTGGTATGAATACAGGCAGGTGGTGCCAAAAGGATTTGTACGCCTCCTCGGAAAACTGGCCGAACTAAGCGATGCTGGCATCCCGCTTCATTTTTTTGTAGGCAATCATGATATGTGGATGCGGGATTATTTCCAGAAAGAACTGAATATCCCGGTTTATTTTGAGCCCATAGAACTCGAGCGGAATGGAAAGAAGGTCCTTATCGGGCATGGTGATGGGCTTGGCCCCGGCGACCATGGATATAAGCGGTTAAAAAAAATATTCCGAAACCCGGTTTGTAAATGGCTGTTCGGGGCATTACCCCCGGTTGTAGGAATGGGCCTGGCCAATTATCTCAGCCGCCGCAGCCGTGCACAAACAGGATCGGCAGAAGAGGTTTTCCTGGGTGAAGACAGGGAATGGCTGATCATTTACTGCAAAGAAGTGCTGGAGAAAAAGAAGATCGACTTCTTTATATTCGGTCACCGGCACCTGCCGATCGATTTCCGCCTTGGAAATAACAGCCGGTACATTAATTTGGGCGACTGGATCAGGTATTATACCTACGCCGTTTTTGACGGAGAAGATATAAAACTGTTATCTTATAAAGGAAACGAGGAAAAGATCATCCGCAACTGATGAAGAAGCTATTATTGATAACCATGATTGCAATGCTTAGCATCTGCTCCATTGCGCAAACGGATACTTCCTTCCGCTTCATCAAAGCTATTAATGGAGATATCACGGCTTTTACCGTAGATAATCTTGATAATATCTATCTTCTCAGCAGCACCAACCAGGTAAAAAAGCTGAATGCAAACGGCGATTCAGTGGCTGTTTATAATAATGTAAAACGATATGGGCAGGCCACGCTGATTGATGTTTCCAATCCATTAAAGGTACTGCTGTATTACCGCGATTTTGCCACCATCGTTATGCTCGATCGTTTCCTGAATGAAGTGAACACGATCGACCTTCGGAAGCAAAATATCCTGCAGGCCCGGGCTATTGGCTTGTCTTACGACAACAAGATCTGGGTATATGATGAACTGGACAATAAACTGAAGAAGGTAGACGAAGAAGGCAAGCTTTTGCAGGAAACGCCCGATTTCAGGCAGCTTTTTAATGCAGCTCCTTCGCCGCAAAAAATATTTGATCAGGACCGCTATGTTTATTTGTATGATCCTGCCCAGGCTGTTTTTGTATTTGATTATTATGGCACATTAAAAAATAAGATACTGATCAGGGACTGGCAAAATTTTAAAGTAACAGGAAAATATATATTCGGATCAAAAGATAAAAAACTTTTCCGCTACGATATTGGCGGTTTTAGAATAGATGAATGGGATTTGCCGGAGCAACTCCAATCGGTTCAGTCATTCAATTTCAGCGGCGCTAAGTTGTATACCCTGAAGAAGAATGTAATTGAGGTGTATGATTTTCATTAAGTGAATATTTATACCAGATTCAATAATTTAGCACTTTAACAGACGGATCAACATCATGAATGAATTTCTTGACCAGGTATGGCTAAGTAATACAGTGAGGAGTTATCTTATCGTAGCTGCCATAATCATTTTAATGGCGCTGGTAAGAAAATATGTGGCCCAATCCGTTGCTCATCTTATTTTCCAGTTTGTTGTAAGCATATGGAAAGATGTAGACAAAAAAACATTCACCAGCCTTGTTACAAAACCACTTGGATTCTTCCTGGCGATCTTTGTATCCCTTGCCACACTTCATAAACTTCATTTTCCGGAAGAGATCAATGTAGATATCTACACGGTTACCCTGAAAACCCTACTACATACATTTGGAACGCTGCTGCTGATCATATCATTTATACGGCTGCTGCTGAAGATGATCGATTTTATCGCCATTATTCTTCATATCCGGGCTGATCGCACGCATGATTCCAGCGACAATCAACTGATTGTTTTTTTCAAAGATTTTTTCAAAGTTCTGCTATCCATTATCGGCCTGCTGATGGTGCTGAAGTTTGCATTCGGGTTTGATATTGGTAACCTGCTTACCGGCTTGAGCATCGTGGGTGCTGCTATTGCGCTGGCATTAAGGGAGAGCCTGGAAAACCTTATCGCCTCTTTTATTATTTTCTTTGATAAGCCTTTTACGATGGGTGATGTGGTGAAAGTGCATAATTTTACCGGAACGGTTGAAAAGATCGGCTTGCGAAGTACCCGGATCCGCACTGATCAGAAAACATTTATCACCGTGCCTAACAAGCAAATGGTTGATAGCATACTGGACAATCTTTCCCTTCGTACACAAAGAAAAGGAGAGCTGCGGCTCGATATCGGCCTTTCCGCCTCCTCCGCTCAATTGGACCAATTCATCGCCGGCGTACGTAAAATACTGGACCAGCCTGAAGTTGAGAACTCAACTGTGCTGCTCAATGATATCACCCATAATGCTTTTGCTGTGTGGGTTGATTATTTTACAGGCCCGGTTACTCAACAGGAATTTAATGCCGTCAAGGAAAAGATCAATTTTACCACATTAAAGTTGCTGGAGGAAATGAAGATGGAGATCGCCGGAGCTGTTACGGATATCAAGATCGTGGCCCCGGAGACAACTATAGCGCAGGATTGATCACCTGACCCAGTTCTCTGTCGAATAACCCTGATTTTCCATACTCTATCACGCGACCTAACTCTTTTCCGTTTTTCATTACAATAATAGTAGGAGCATTGGCTACATGCAGTGCTTCGGCTAAATTATCAAGCGTTTTCTTATCCCTGTCCACTCCTATAAGGGTGACCTTGTCGGAAGAATAACCGGCTGCATCCAGGAGAGTAAAAAAGCGGGGAACAACAAAATGAGAATCCTCACACCAGGTGCCCATAAAGACGATAAACTGTATGGAGTCTTTAGACTGTTTTATTGCAGCAACAGCTTTTTTATCAGGCGTAAAAGGGACTTTCTTGTTTTCAGTATACCAACCGAAACTGGTTTCTTTCTCCAATGCATTACGGGAGATAAGCCCTTTGAATATTTTACTCCCATCATGATCTTTGGATATTTCAAATTGATCCTGTGAATGCGCTGTGCACGCGGTTAACAGCAACACAGTAAATATTGAGAAGAAGGTTCTTTTCATAATCTGAATAGATACAATGATGTTTATCCGGTTTGCCGGATATTTAATAATGTGGCAGGCTAATCAATGATGCAGAAAAGAATGTTAAAGTTGCAGGAATTAAAAAAAATCGTCATTACAAATTCGACCGCAGTTCCAACAGGAAGGTCTTGATCTTTTCCAGGGATTGGATCATCGCGAATTTGTTTTCTGCTTTTTTGTTCCTTTTGAGGAAGTCCTTAGCGCCTTCGATAGTGAATTTACGCCGGCGGAGCAGGTCATAGATCAATACAAGGTTCTTGATATCCACCGGCCGGAAAAAGCGATCGCCCTTTTTATTCTTGCGGGGTTGCAGGATATCGAATTCTGTTTCCCAATAACGGATCAGCGACTGGTTTTCCCTGAACATGGTCGCTACTTCCCCAATGGAATAGTATTGCTTGGAAAACAGTACTTCGTCATCCGGCACCTGTATCAGGTCGGCAGTAACGGAATTTTCCTTTAATGATTTACGGCCACGGGTAGAGCTTATTCTTTTGGGTAAAACGGCAGGAACAGTTTCTTCCGGTTTTTTTTCTTCGATCATTTCCTGCGGCTCTTCCATTTCCACTACAAGTGGCGGTTGTGGGGCCGTGTTGACCACTGCAATATTTTCGGCAGAAGATTTTTCTGCCGGAGCATCAAATTCAAATGTTATTTGTTGAAGCGCTTTTTTCATGCAGTGGTACAAAGGTACTTATGAAGTTTATTGCCCAGCAAAGGTTGTACCAGTATGTGGAAAACTCCTTTCGTCTGGCATAGTTGGGCTTTTCCCACAAAGACACGGAGACACACAAAGGGCTTCGGTATACCCATCTCATCAGTTATTTCTTACTGAGGTTATTAGTATTATTATCTCTTTGTGTGTCTTCGTGTCTTTGTGGGAAACCCACCATATCTTTGAGGGCTTAATCAAAGCTTTGGTTGGAAGCGGCAGCTTGTTTCAACAACCTGTCAAACTGTTCAGGAGAAAGATCATTATAGAAGAAATAAACAGGATCTATTTTATTGCCATTCTTATGCACTTCATAATGGCAATGCGGTCCGGTCGATTTGCCGGTGCTGCCTACCCAGCCGATCACTTCCCCCCTTTTCACTACCTGGCCTACCCTGGCTTTTACTTTAACCATGTGTCCATACAGGGTTTCATAACCATAACCATGACGGATGATAACGTGGTTGCCATAGCCATTGCCTGAATTGCCTGAAGTGGTGACCGTACCATCTGCGGTAGCGTAAATGGGTGTGCCCTGCGGTGCTGCAAAATCAAGCCCCGCGTGCATTTTGATCGTTTTATAAACAGGGTCTATCCGGTAGCCAAAGCCTGAAGCAATCCGGCTCAGGTCCTTATTGCTTACCGGCTGAATGGCGGGAGTATGGGAAAGAAGCTCTTCTTTATTTTTTATCAGTCCATCCATTTCATTGTACGAAGCATTTTGCACTTTGATGCGGCTGTTCAGATTATTGATGGTGCCGGTGATGGAATTGAGCAGCTCATTATTGCTCATACCCATGATGGTCGCAAACTCTTTCTGGTCTTCCAATTCCTTTGCCCGGGCGCTATCAGGGATAGGATTGGCTTCAAAAATGGAACGGTATACATTATTGTCCCTTTTTTCCAGCTCTTTCATTTGCTGGTCGAGCGACTGAAGCTGTTCGTCCAACTGGGCGTAGCGGTCTTTTAACCGTTCATTTTGTATGCGCAGGAGTTTTTCATTGGGAGATCCTACAAACTGGAAAGCGAAATAAGAAATAAGAATAGCTGTTACAACAGCAGTTGCTACAAAACCAAAAATGCGTAGAAGTTTTACCCGCAAAGGCACTTCCAGCTTTTCATAGCGAAGGGTATTGGTATTATAGTAGTATTTGATTTTCTTCATTTCAAGCAGCTGTACCGGTTTTTCGGGGGTATAAATGCCGTTTGATTCTTTAACTTTGCCCTCCTACGCTAAAGCTCCGGCGGACGCAGTCCTCCAAATTTTGCCCTTCGAAGTCTTGGCGAGGTGAACAAATATAGGCTGTAAATCAGCAAAAATCAACCCAATTATCATATTAGTTAAGATGTTAACCAGCGAAGAAATACGTAAAGAGTTCCTGGATTTTTTCCGTTCCAAAGGGCATGAGATCGTGCCTTCAGCTCCCATTGTGATCAAGAATGATCCCACGCTCATGTTCACCAATGCAGGGATGAACCAGTTCAAAGATTATTTCCTGGGCAATAAAAAAGCCCCGTATTCCCGCGCGGCCGACACGCAGAAATGCCTGCGGGTGAGCGGTAAGCATAATGACCTGGAGGAAGTGGGGGTTGACACCTATCACCACACCATGTTTGAAATGCTGGGCAACTGGAGCTTTGGCGACTATTTTAAAAAAGAGGCCATTGCCTGGAGCTGGGAATTGCTGACGGAAGTGTATAAACTGGATAAAGACAGGCTGTACGTGACCGTTTTTGAAGGTGATGAAAAGGAAGGGCTGCCCAAAGACGAAGAAGCCTATAATGAATGGAAAAAATGGATTGCAGAAGACCGGATCTTGCTGGGCAATAAAAAAGATAATTTCTGGGAAATGGGCGATACGGGCCCCTGTGGGCCCTGCACCGAAATACACGTGGATTGCCGGCCGGATAGCGAAAGAAAACAGGTGAGTGGCAAATCGCTGGTAAATAATGATCATCCCCAGGTGATTGAAATATGGAACAACGTATTCATGCAGTTCAACCGGCTGAAAGACGGAAAACTTGAGCTATTGCCCGCCAAACATGTTGATACAGGTATGGGCTTTGAGCGCCTGGTGCGCGTATTGCAGGGGAAAACGAGCAACTATGATACAGATATTTTTACCGGCACCATACAGAAAGTAGAAGAGATCACCGGCAAAAAATATGATTACAGCGACAGCAAGCAAGCTATTGCTTTCAGGGTACTGGCAGATCATATAAGGGCGATCAGTTTCACTATCGCTGATGGGCAATTGCCGTCCAATACAGGCGCCGGATACGTGATCAGGAGAATATTGCGCAGGGCTGTAAGATATTATTATTCCTATCTCGATTTTAAACAGCCATTGCTTCATCACCTGGTGCTGGGATTGTCGTTGCAATTCAAATATGTTTTCCCGGAATTGTATGAACAGGCAGAGTTTGTAGCCCGTGTTATCCGCGAAGAAGAAGAATCTTTCCTCCGCACACTGGAAAAAGGATTGAAAAAAGTGGATGATATCCTGCAAACGCCTTCTCTTAAGCAAATAGACGGGAAAGATGCTTTTGAACTGTATGATACCTATGGTTTTCCTATTGACCTTACCCGCCTGATCGCTTCGGAAAACAAGCTGGCTGTGGATGAAAAAGGGTTTAAAGAAGAAATGCAGCGGCAGAAAGAACGCTCCCGCGCAGCAACGGCAATAGATACGGAAGATTGGGTGGATATCAATAAGGCAGATAAAACATTCTTTGTAGGATATAACAACCTGCAGGCCGATACGCAGGTGGTGAAATACCGGAAAGTAAAAGCAAAAGGTAAAGAACAATATCAACTGGTGCTGGAAACAACACCCTTCTATGCAGAAAGCGGCGGCCAGGTAGGTGATACAGGATTGCTGCAGTTTGGAGAAGAAAAGATCGCTGTAACAGATACCCGCAAAGAAAATGACCTCATCATTCAATTTACAGATAAGCTGCCCAAGGATATTTCATTGCCAGTAACTGCATGGGTGAATGAAACAGACCGGTTGAATACGGCCTATAATCATACAGCCACGCATTTGCTGCATGCAGCACTGCGTAAGGTATTGGGTGCACATGTGGCGCAGAAAGGATCACTGGTTTCACCGGAAGTATTACGGTTCGATTTTTCGCATTTCTCCAAAATGACAGATGAAGAGGTCCGCGAGGTGGAATCGCTCGTAAATGAAAAGATCAGGGAGAATATTCCCGTTGTAATAAAAGAGCTGCCGAAGGAAGAAGCACTGAAACTGGGTGCCATGGCCCTGTTTGGAGAAAAGTACGGGGACCTGGTAAGGGTAGTGATCATCGATCCTTCATATTCGATCGAATTATGTGGCGGTACGCATGTAGGACACACTGGTATGATCGGGCTGTTTACCATTACGGCAGAATCTGCCGTGGCTGCGGGCGTGCGCCGTATTGAAGCATTGACAGGGCCGGCAGCAATTAAATATGTGAATGATAAGCTTGGCCAGATCAGGCAGGCCGGCGAAATGCTGAAAGCAAAAGAACCACTGAAAGCAATTGAAAAACTGCTGGAAGATAAAGCTGCGCTGGAAAAGAAAATTGAAAGGCTGGAAGCACGTCAGCTTGTAGGCATCCGCAATGAATTGCTGCAAACGGATGAGATCATTAATGGCGTAACGTTTATCGGGGATATTATTGAAGTGGATAATGCCGATGCCTTAAAAAGGCTTTGTTTCGATCTTAAGAATAATCTGCACGATTACCTGGCTGTATTATGTGCTAATATCGGGGGTAAACCCTTTGTGGCCATCGGCATGTCCGAAACAGTGGCTGTTGCCAAAAATCTTGATGCCGGTAAGATCATTAAAGAACATATAGCACCGCTGATCAAAGGTGGCGGCGGGGGGCAAAAAACGCTGGCAACTGCTGGTGGGCAGGACGCAGGTAAATTGCAGGAAGTGATCACGGCCATAAAAAAAATCCTTTCGGCTTAATAACGTAAAGCTTTGGGATCTTTTTTGGGATACATTTTTTTTGTCTCAAAATAAATGCTCATGGCATAGATCATGATCAGACCACAAAGAATGATTGCACTTACAGCAAAGACTTTCAACATGGGACTCAGTTCGTTTGGTGATTAGGTGGATAGGCCAAAGCTGAGAAATAATCTGAATATTTTCCCCGGAATCTACTTAGGAAATATACCTGGGGAATTTCCTCTTTAGGTTAGGAATATTTGGGAAATAGGAATCATTATTTCTTTATAATGATTTGAAAAACAAGATAATATAAATAATTGTCAGGATGGCTAATTTTATCCCCGATCTATTATCCCCAATTGGAAACTAATAAAGATTTTGTTTAACAGGATATTTACTTAGGAATGGGCCGGGTTCCCGGCTCTCGGAAATTACCGCCCGTCAAGAAATTCTATTTAACATTTCCGAAACGTTTCGTATTTAGAAAAATGTCTTTATATTTGAAATACGAAAAGAAACGTAGATAATTAAATAAATTCAAAAAGTATGAAACAGGTCATTCAGAAAATTTCTTTCACCCTATTGATGTCCGCTGTGCTCGTACCTGCGTCTTTGCTTGCCCAATCTGCTAAAGAGAAAGCAGAAAAAGATGAAAAGGATAAATCGGCTGAGCAGATTATTATCACCCGCAAAGGCGATAAAGCTGATAAGATCGTTATTGAAGTGAACGGTGACAAGGTAACCGTAAACGGAAAAGACGTTAAGGATTCTGATGGAGAGGTAACGGTTCGCCGTAATAAGATCAAGGACGTGAGAGCATATGGTGGAAACCGCTATACCTATAACTACAATACAGACTTCAATTCCATGGCTTTTGATACAGACCGTGCGATGCTGGGAGTTACCACGGAAAAAGTGGACAAAGGCGTTGAAGTGCAGGAAGTAACCAAGGGCAGTGCAGCTGAAAAAGCCGGCCTTAAAAAAGGAGATATCATTACTAAAATTGATGATAAGAAAATAGACTCTCCGGATGACCTGTCTGCAGCTATCAAAAAACATAAAGCTGGTGAAAAAGTGACTGTTGGTTTTCTCCGTGATAAAAAAGAAATGAAGGAGACGGCAGAACTGACTAAATGGAAAGGTGTATCCGTTTTCAGCACTACCCCCGGCCAGTTTGATATTGACCTGGGCGATCTGAATATGAACCTTGGCAAGATCAGGATGCCTTCTTTTAATGGCAATTTCGGGCAAAACTGGAACTGGTCAGGCACTGGTGGCCCCAAACTGGGCATGTCTGTTCAGGATGCAGAAGATGGAAGAGGCGTGAAAGTACTGGATGTGGATGAAGACGGCAATGCTGCCAAAGGTGGGATCAAAGAAGGTGATGTGCTTACTGAAGTAGATGGCAAAGCTGTGAACAGTGCTGATGAAGTGGCTAAAATTGTTCGTGACAGCCGCGATAAAGGAAGCATTAATATAAAATTGACAAGAGGAGGGAAAGCAGAGTCTGTAACCCTGACCATCCCCCGGAGGCTGAAGACCACCGACCTCTGATTACCCGAATTTATTTATGTGCATTATAGTTTAGGCGCCCCCCTGCTCTCAGGGGGGCTACTTTTTTGCTCCGCCCACCCCGCCAAAATGGTTTATTTTTGCGCTTCTTAACCATGGCGGACGAATCTACATACGAAATCGTGATAGGGCTGGAAGTGCATGCCCAGCTTTTGACCAGGAGCAAATTATTTTGCGGCGACAGTATTGAATATGGCGCACCTCCCAATACACAGGTAAGCCCTATTACCCTGGGGCACCCGGGCACTCTTCCCAAAATGAACAAAAAAGCCATCGAACATGCTATCCGTATGGGGCTGGCCTGCCACTGCGAAATAGAACGGTCAAATTATTTTGCCCGCAAAAACTATTTCTATCCCGATCTCCCCAAGGGGTACCAGATATCGCAACATACCACCCCCATCTGCAAAGGTGGTTATATCACTATCAGATCAGGCAATGAAAAGAAGGCTATCCGGCTTAACCGCATCCACCTGGAAGAAGATGCAGGAAAAAGCCTGCACGATGTGGATGAGTTCAACACCTGCATTGATTATAACAGGGCCGGCACACCATTGATCGAAATAGTGAGCGAACCTGATCTGCGAAGCGCTGAAGAAACAGTGGCCTATCTTACCGAGTTAAGAAAACTGGTAAGATACCTTGATGTATGTGATGGTAATATGGAAGAAGGAAGCCTTCGCTGCGATGTAAATATTTCTGTACGTAAAAAGGGTGATCAGCGCCTGGGCACCAAAGTGGAAATAAAAAACCTCAATTCCATCCGCAATGCGAAACGCGCGGTGGAAGCAGAAACTGCACGGCTGATCGGCCTGATGGAAAAAGGCGAACCTATTCTCCAGCAAACGAGAAGCTTTGATGCTGATAAGGGAACTACCTTTTCCATTCGTGATAAAGAAGATGCAGATGATTACCGGTATTTTGCCGATCCTGATCTTACGCCTTTTCAACTCGATGAATCCTTCATTGCTGCGATAAAGGAAAGCCTGCCGGTGTTGCAGGAAGACAGGGTGCAGAAATATACAACTGAATGGAGCCTGCCTGAATATGATGCACGTGTGCTGACGGAAGAAAAAGAACTGGCTGATTATTTTGAACAACTGACCGCCCACACTTCACTTTATAAAGCTGCAGCTAACTGGATGCTGGGCCCTGTGAAATCATGGTTGAATGAACAGAACAAAACGATCAGTGACTTTCCCATCCCGGCCGCACAGCTTGCAAGGCTGGTAAAGCTGACGGATGAAGGAAAATTGAGTTTCACTGTTGCCTCAACCCGTTTGTTTGCTTATTTGCTGGATAATCCTCAAACAGACCCTTTAACAGCTGCAGAGCAACAAAACCTGTTGCAACAATCGGATGCCGGGGCCCTGGAACCGATCATTGATGAGGTGCTGCTGAAATTCAAAGACAAAGTGGGCGAATATAAAAAAGGGAAGAAAGGAGTGCTGGCTTTATTTGTAGGGGAAGTGATGAAGCGATCAAAGGGGAAAGCAGATCCTAAAGTGACCAATGAAATTATTTTGGAAAAACTCAGAACATAAAAGACCGTACACGTGTAATAACAAAGTTTTTAAACAAGAACACATTTATGCAAAAACTGATGATTGCCGTGCTGGCAGGAACTCTGCTGGCATCTTGTAACAGCAAGACCGAAGGAAAGAAATTCGAGGTAAGCGGATCGATCCTGAATAGCAGCGCCAAAATGGTATACCTGGAAAAGATCTCTGCTGCAGCCATGCAGCCAGTGCTGGAAGATTCTGCAGCAATTGGCAAGGATGGTAAGTTTGCCCTGAAAGCCAATCCTGATGAGTCTGTTGTATTTAATCTCCGTCTCGATCAGAGTATGTACCCTGTAGCTTCTGTGATCAATGATAAGGATAAGGTGAAACTGACTATTCAGCTAAGTAAGGAAAACAACCAGTTTGCAGAGAAATATGAAGTGGAGGGCTCGCCAGCCAGCCAGCAGATGAAGGACTTCATGTATTCATTCAATAATGATCTTCAGCAGATCTTTGGCGTTGTAAAGCAAATGGACAGCCTGCAAAAGATCAATGCGCCTGACAGCCTTGTATTTCCCTTGATGACCCGTCAGCGAGAATTGGCCGGGAAGATCAAAGGCTTTACCCTGGATGCATTGAATAAAGTGAGTGATCCTGCGCTTGCTATGTTTGAACTGGGATATTATCAGTCCACCGCTAATGGCAGTGGGTTCGGCCTGGAGCCATTATCCAATGAGAAAGTAAATGAACTGGTAGCTGCGGCTGCTAAAAAATTCCCTGGTCACCGTGCTGTTGCCGATATCAAAAAAGGATTGGAAGAAGATGCAAGGCAGGCAATGGAAGCAAGCTGGATAGGAAAGGAAGCGCCTGATTTCACCCTTCCTGATGTGAATGGCAACCAGGTTAAGCTCAGTTCTTTCCGTGGCAAATATGTACTGGTTGATTTCTGGGCCAGTTGGTGCGGCCCCTGCCGCGGTGAAAACCCCAACCTGGTAAAAGCATATGAAAAATTCAAAGGAAAGAATTTTACTATCCTGGGAGTATCGTTAGACAGGCCCGGTCAAAAAGGTGAATGGCTGAAAGCGATAAAGGATGACAAGTTGGCCTGGACGCAGGTGAGTGACCTGCAATATTGGAACAGCGCTGTGGTTGGCCTTTATCATTTTGATGGAATTCCTTTTAATGTGTTAGTAGATCCTCAGGGGAAAGTAGTGGGAGAAGGATTGAGGGGTTCAGGCCTGGAAAGTAAATTGGCTGAAGTACTGAAATAATAAGGCATTGAAATAAAATAGAGAAGCCGTTCCATTAAGGAACGGCTTCTCTATTTTATTAAGGAGGATGATTATCTCTCCATATTAACTTCATAAAGTGATCCAAAGAAACCTACTCCGGTTACACCCAGTTGCAATGTCAATGTCAGTGTTTGATTGCACCAGGAGAAAGTACCAGGTTGACCGGCAAATGGACGAACAGCCATGGTTATTCCTTCGTAGCCAGAATTAAGATCTCCTGCATTACTGCCGCCGATAGCAGACATTGCGATAGGAACAACTGTGCGGGCAGATGGGTCTGTCCAATCGAGGGTGAATGAAATCGGGCTCCATCCATTATCCCAGAGGTTTGTTACAACGACAGTGCCTGTAGTAGGACCCGTAGATGTAACAGAGGAAATAGTGGTAGTGTAAGGACCATAAGATGGATTTGCTCCAAATGTTTCAACGGTATTGGGATAAGAACCCAGGAAATCTTCCAAAACGATATCACCTTCAAAGCAAGGGCCGGAAATATTTAAAGTAAACGAACTATTCAGTGAAGGAGAGAAATCTCCTGCATCTGCAAAAGTGAATTTCACTACGTCTTTGCGGCCAGACAGGTACTGAGCATAAACACCTGTTACCACGATAGTATCAGTGATCTTATCCGGCGTGAACGTCAGTGTTTTGGTATAAGAGTATTGTGTTCCTTCAACAGCGCCTGTGCTGGATGTAGCCGTAATATTTACGGTTTTTGTTTTCCCGCTTGAAACGGGTGAGGTCAATCCAACAGGAATTTTATAAATAGCGTTTGCGTCTACTATGGAATAGCTTGCTGAGGACTGTGTAGGTGTAAAGAACGCTTTTTGTCCCGGATCAAGCATCTTGTCGTCATCCTTTGAACAGCTGAACAATGCAACACCCAGCAGCAGAGAGAAACCACAGATAGCGGGAAGTCTTTTTAATGATATTCTCATATTGTCTCTTTTAATATAAATAATTAATTCAACAGCGAAAGCCCGGATTAGTATCCGGGGTTTTGCTGGATGTTTCCGTTTACAGATCTTTCATCAAAAGGAATGGGGAAAGCCCATTCACGTGCGGTTGATGGAAGCGTGCACACAGCTGGAGATATGGAAGGGTCTCCACATCCACCGGCGCGGACAATGCTTTTGGTTGTTCTCTTCAGGTCAAAGAAACGATGTCCTTCGGCAAACAGCTCTCTTCTTCTTTCGTTGGCAATAGCTGTCAGGAGTGCAGCACCAGTCAGGTTTTCATCAACGTAACCAGTGATGCGTGCTTGGCGCAATGCATTGAGATCTGCCATTGCCTGTGTTTCCTGGGAAGGTGTGATCCTTGCGCGGGCTTCTGCACGGATCAGGTACATTTCGCCAGTACGGAACACAGGGAAATTGGCATTACCATCAGTGAGTGCAGCTTTACCGCGGTATTTGCTTACAACCAGGCGAGGTCCATTAGGGCCAGCAATAGTTCTGAAATAAGCATCATAGCGGATATCATTATCCTGCAACAGGCCGGAAGTGCCGTCCATTGTTGCAATTTCTGCAGCAGGAGCATAAGCACTGCGGTTGTTCTGAGAGAAATAAACACCACCGCCCGGGCCGCCCTGGCTTGCGTCGAATTGTGCATTCCAGATGATCTCACCAGCATCGGTTTCATTGTACATACCAGCGAAATTTGCCTGAGCTGCAAGCGGACGAAGTGCAATGGCATCTGTAGCAGCCTGTATAGCTTCAGCCCACATGCCTGCATAAAGATATACGCGAGCCTGCATGGCTTTTGCACCCGCCAGATCAATCATCGGGCGTTTTGTAGCCAAAGGATTAATAGTTTGATCTACGTTACCGAGCAAGGCTACGGCTCCATTAAGATCAGCAATGACTTTATCATAAAAATCTTTATTGCTGATACGTGCAGGTTTAACTATAGGCGAAATGTTGAACTCTGTTACATACGGAACAGCTAATTCAGAAGTGCTGCTGCGATCATATGAAGTAGCAAAATACCGGAAAAGATCGAAATGGGCATGAGCCCTGATGGCCAATGCTTGTCCTTTCAGGCGGTTGGCCCGGGTTTGATTTTCTGTTGTAGTAAACTTATCTACATCGCGCAACACGATGTTCGCATTCGCGATAATAGCATAAGGAGCGGACCAGATGCCGGAAACCAGCGCATCATCATCGGCATAAACCCAGTCGGTAAGGGTTTTATAGTTAGCCAGCGATTCATTTGTTTCGAGCAGGTTGTCGCTCATCATATCAGGCATAAGCGAAAAGCCGGAGCCGCTTCCGTCGCCGTAATAGCTTCCAGACCTGAATCCCTGGTAAGCCCCTGTCAATACCTCTTCTACCTGATCCATATTGGCAGGACTATTCACTGCACTAAGGGAGAACTGTGGGTAAAGGTCGATCAGATCTGATTTGGAACAGCCAACTGTCAATGCAGAAACGACCGTTGTTGCTAGGAAAATATGTTTGAATGATTTTTTCATATAATATAAAAATGTGTATTAAAAATTAGAATCCGATAGACAGTCCAACTGTTGTTTGCACCAGGGCCGGGTACTGAGCACCTGTTAATACAGCACCGCTCATTTCCGGGTCGAAGCTTTTGAACTTCGTGTGTGTCCACCAGTTTTGGCCTTGTACAAAGATCCTGGCTGTTCTGATCTTCAACTTACTTAATATACTTGTTGGGAAGGTATAACCGAGTGTTACATTACGCAGGCGCCAGAAGCTACCATCTTCAAGCAGGCGTGTGGTGTTGGCCTGGAAGGCGTTGCCACCCGCAGTTGTAGGTCTTGGTACATTTGTAATATCACCTGGCTTCCTCCATTCTGTCAACAATTCCACATCCATGTTGTCATAGAAATAAGAAGGATTGATCACGTTCATGCGATCGTTATTGTATACGTCTCTTTCCAGGAAGAAGTTTACCTGTGCACTCAGGTCAATACCCATATAAGCAACAGTAGTGGAGATACCACCAAACCATGGAGCATCACTTGTTCCAAATGCTCTGAGGTCCGCTGTAGAGTAAGTCTGGGTCAGGTTACCGGCTTGCGTATAATATAATGCGTTACCATTAGCAGCGTTTACACCTGCGTATGGTACGAGGTAAAGTGTGTTAAGAGGCTTCCCGATTGCAAGAATGGTTGTTCCGTTTATGATTGAATCATCAGGAATAGCAATAACCCTGTTCCTGTTGTAAGTGAGGTTTCCTTCCACGGTCCAGCGGAAGTCTCTTGTTCTAACAAGATCACCTCTTAAGGTCAGCTCAATCCCTTTATTACTTAAAGTACCGTCATTTCCAGGAACATTAGGACGGCCAGTAGTACCAGAAACAGGTTGAAGGTAATACAGGTTGTTTGTTTTACGTTCGTAAGCTTCAACTGTACCTGAGAAGCGGCGATTGAAAAATGCGAAGTCTACACCAATATTGATTGTCTTGTTTACTTCCCATTTGTAATTGGCATTTCCTGGGTTTTGAATTGCCCAGCCAGAAACACCATTGTAGGAAGTACGTGTGAATTGAGGAAGGTGTCCATAGTCACCAGCGGCACTATTATAGTTACCTGTTGTACCATAAGTAACCCTCAGACGCAGATCATCCAGCTTACCGGCATTGGCCAGGAAGTTTTCTTCACTAAGTACCCAGGTTGCACCAACAGAACCAAAGTTCTGGAACCTGTTAGCCACACCGAGTCTTGAAGAACCGTCACGGCGTCCTACCAGCGTAACATAGTATTTACCTTTAAAGCCGTAGTTCCAGATAGTGAAGTAGGAAAGCAATCCGTTCTGCGTTCCTCCACCAGCAACTTGTGGTATATAACCATTGGTTGCATTACCGGCTGTGATACCAGCTTCATTGGTGAATCCATTGGTCAGGCCATAGCCGGTAAAACCAAGATTGCGGGCATCAGTTTTAACTGCTTCAACAAATACACCTCCATCAATTTCATGCTCGCCAAATGTCTGTTTGTAATTCAGTGATGTGGTTCCGGTATAACGGAATTGACGACCACCGGTCCTGTTCAGGCTGCCATTACCACCTGGTGCCTGTGCCCCGGTATAGGTAGTTCTGTCATAATAAATAGAACCTTCGTTTTGTGCAAAATCACCACCCCAGTTGGTACGTGCGTATAAACCTTTCAGGAAGGGGAAATGAAACTCGAGGTATGCACTACCCACTCCTTTGAACTGAAGTGCTTCTCTCTGGTTAACGAACAGTTCCATTGCTGCGTTGGGCTGACCGGAGGTTAATACGCCGGTACCGCCAAGTGTTTGCCAATCTCCTGTATTAGGGTTAATAGCGCGTTCATAAGGATTTGACCAACGGATCGCATTCAGCGGAGAGCCGATATAAACATCTCCTTCCCTGGTGCCTACGATCTTGGAATAACCTACCTGCAGGCTTACACCAAAGCGCCAGTTCTTAATATTATTGTCCACGTTAACCCGGGCGGTATAACGTTTCAAACCGGTTGTTTGAACAATACCTTCCTGGTTAAGGTAAGAAAGTGATGCATAGAATTTGCTGGTAGCGCTACCACCGCTTGCGCTGATCTGGTGCTGCTGGGTCATGCCGGTTTGGAATAAGGCATCTCTCCAGTTAAAGTTTACATTACGGAGGCTATCGGCCTCGGCGGGTGTCCATCCGTAAGGATTGCCGCGCTGTAATTCATAATCGATTTTTTGCCGGCTGTTCATTACGATCAGGCGGTCTTCAGGCAGTTTGCTAAAGCCCATCTGCATATCATAATTCAGGTTGAGCTGGCCTGCGCGTCCGCGGCGGGTGGTGATCACGATCACCCCATTGGCACCACGGGAACCATACATGGCCGTACCAACCGCGTCTTTCAGCACTTCCAATCTTTCAAAGTCACCCTGGTTCAAGCTGGCAAAATCTGCCGCGGTTATTTCAATCCCGTCCATAATATAAAGTGGAACATTGCCACCGCTGATAGAGCCATTGCCACGAACACGTACAATAGCATTAGCGCCGGGTTGACCGCTGTTTGCCACAACGGATACGCCGGAAGCAGCACCTTGCAGTGCCTGGTCGAAAGAACCAAAAGGTTGCCTTCTGACTTCTGCTGCGCCGACTGAAACAGTTGCACCGGCAAATTTTTTCCGCTGGGTGGTTGTATACCCCGTGATCACCACATTTTCCAGCTCGCTGGCTGCGGCTTTAATGGATGCATTTACAACGGTGCCAGATCCTATTTCAACAGAAGTTGGTTCATAACCAACGCTTGAAATAAGTAAGGTTGTTGCGGAAGCTGGAACTGTCAGGGTGTAAGTTCCATCGGTTTTAGTGGTGGTACCAGTGCTGGTCCCTCTCACTACTACTGAGGCATTGGGGACAGGGGTTCCCTTGTCGTCCGTTACTGTCCCTGTGATGGTTTTCTGAGCTAACAACGTTCCTGCATAGAATAGGAAAGCCGTTAATACGAGTAAGAATTTCCTCATGAACATTTAGTTTTTGATGCAAAAAATAATTCGCTACTGCCTGTTAGTCAAGCAATGGCGGTGACAATAGATAAAAAAGTGTACTAAAAACTGCTTACGGTGGAGTTGGTGGTTCCTCCGCAGTTTTCTCATGTGTGTTGAAGGTAGATCCCTAAGTAAGTAGGACAACTTATTTTCCGATAATGCTGCGCTCAAAAGTCTTTTTCAAACGAGAAGTGTGAGTTTTGCATTATCTGTTTGTTATTTCCTGGTAAAGGAAAATAACTACAAGGAATTGAAATCCAATTTACTGATTTGTGTGCTGGAAAATCTGAACCTCATTAATTTTCAGCAGGTAAAAATCCGAAATTTTTTCATATAAGAGTAGAAAAAAATCCGAAATCCGTGAAAACCCTTAGAGCGAGCAATAGTAACGGAATACTTCTGTCAGGTCTTCCTCGGATTTACACTTCAGTTTTTTCTGCTCAATAAAAGCACTGATTGCAGCGGCTTTACTTCCGAATAACGAGGTAAGAGCAGATTTATTTTTTTCCACCTTCCGCAACTCTTTGTTTTGGGATGGAATGGCGGCAAAATAGTTTTCAGCCTTTTTGAAAATGCGGGTAATGGTGGCCTGGCCATAGCCCTTGCTATCATTATAGGTCACTGTTATCTGCTTCAGCAGGGTGGCGGCACTGTCTTCTGCAATCACTTCATAAATAGCGGTGCCTTCTGCATTCAAGGCAGTCAGATGGCCCTGAAAGGTCTTTTCAGGGTAGGCAACACCATTGCTGACGTAATTGTAGAATTTGATTTTTTTAACGGGAGAGGTCATGATCATTTCCGTTCCGTTGTCCAGCGTATAAAGCAACAGTTTCTCCTCCAAATTGATTTTTGCTTTTACATTGGGATATACTTTTCCGTCCATGAGGGTAACCTCCGCCATGCAGTATTCATCATACAGATAAGGGCTTCCTTCAGCGATATACTCTGTTTTAAGATACATCGGCCTTCCGTTAATATCATTGGCAAATGTGTTCCCTCCGGCCGTATTCAAGGCAAAATTGCTTTGTGAAAAGCAACAACAGGAGAACAGCAAAGCGGTGGCAGAAAGCAAATGACGCTTGAGCATAGGTTATATTTTAAAATTGACGGAACTAAATATACGATTATATAGACAAAAAAGCCCGGCACTTCGATGCCGGGCTTTATAAAATTTAGACTGTATATTATTAATCGATCAGCGCATTAAACCTGGACTCGTCTGAAGGAGTTGGCCAGATATAAGAGGGGTTGGAAGGAGTAACAGCTGTTACAGTAAATCCGGGGATAGACTTAGCAGGGAAATCCAATCCCAGGCGCAGGATGTCTATACTACGGATACCTTCGCCCAGGAACTCGATATTCCTTTCTGTCAGTATTGCATTAACTAGTGCGGTTGCATCTGCAAAATCAGCAGTGGTATAAGTAACAGACGCATCTGAACGGTGGCGTACTGCGCTCAGCAGGGCTACTGCTCTTGAATCTACTGAGTTAGTAGTGCGGGCAAGAGCTTCAGCCAGGCTCAGCAATGTTTCAGAATAGCGAAGTACAGGAGCCCAGTCCAGGAAGGGGCCAGGGTTTTTATATTTTGTCAGCCACTGGAAACCTCCGTTAAGAGTGGTTAAAGCAGTTCTGCGAACATCAGCAGCACCCCAGTTTGCATCACCCCAGATACCTGCCGGGTTCAGATAGAATATACCACCAGCGCCATTGGCATTGTTGCCAGTGATGATCGGCAGGTAGTAAAATCCTAACTGATTCTGTGTGCCAGGCACATCCACTGTAGTGAATGGCATAGACAGGATAGACTCAGTGGTAGTAGCACCGGTAGCAAATACAGTAGTAATATCAGGCTGTAATGCATGGGCCACACCAGAAGTAGCTGTGAAAGGAGCATTGGCAGATACGATCTTGTTTGCTTCGGTTACAACAGCCGGATAGTTTCTCATGCTGAGGTACACGCGTACTTTCAATGCTATTGCAGCATTTTTATGCGCATGTGTTACGTTCAGTACTGCAGAGCCATTGGTTGCAGCAAGGTTTTGCTCAGCAAAATCGAGGTCGGACAGTATTTGTGTATACACCTGATCTACTGTGCTGCGGGCCAGGTTGTTGAAACCACCCCCTTTAATACCTACAAGACGCAAAGGCAGACCGGGTTTGGTTCCGTTACCATCCCAGTAAGGCCTTGCATAGAATTGTAAGAGAGAATAGTAAGCAGCTGCTCTTACAAATTTTGCTTCAGCGTTCAGCCTTGGAGCATCAGTGCCTGCCACAGCATCGCCTTTTGCAGCCATACCATCCAGGAACAAATTAGCCCTGTTGATAGTTGTATAGGCAGAGCTCCAAAGATTATTCACTTCGTTGTCACCGGAAGTTTCAGAAAACTCCCACGCGGCGCGGGCGGTTACCCTGTTACCGTCATTAGAAAGGAAGTTCTCACCGCGAACGTCATTGTAAATTAAATAGCGTCCACCTTGCAACTGGCCTGATTTAAATGCAGAGTAAATACCTGCTACCTGGTTAACGATCCTGTCCTTGGTATCAAATGCAGTTGCATCAGAAAGAGACGTTTGAGGAGTAGGGTTCAGGTATTCATCCTTGGTGCAGGAACTTAAGCAGTAAGCTGCAAAGAACACTGCTGCCAGCTTGGAAATATGTATTCTCGTTTTTTTCATTTTCTTCAATTTAAAATTGTCAGAGATTTAGAAACCGATGTTAAGACCAAACGTAATAACACGGCCATTTGCAACTGTATTGCGGTCTACACCCTGGTTGAGGTTACCGTTACCATTGGAAGAAACTTCCGGATCAGGACCTTCATATTTAGTAATGATTGCCAGGTTTTGACCACTGATATATACACGTGCACTGGAAATACCGGCCTTGCTCAGTAAGCGGGAAGGCAGTGTATAACCCAGGGCAATGCTACGCAGTTTTACAAAATCTCCTTTTTGTGCATTTTCTGAAATGGGGTTAGCAGAACCGTTGGATGTATTATCTGTGTAAACCAGTTTGGGGATATCAGTTACATCGCCAGGTTTCTGCCAGCGTTTCAATACAGCTGTAGTGCTGTTCCAGAAGCGTTGGTCGAGTGCACTGGCACGAGTACCGTTGTACACGTAGAATCCAAGCTGATAAGTCATCAGCACGTTCAGGTCAAATCCTTTGTAACGGAAAGTATTATCAAATCCACCAACATATTTGGGGTTGGAGTTTTTCCATACTTTCTGGTCAAGACCAGGATTGATGGCAGGAGCAACCTGACCATTGTCCCTGTATGTCCAGCGGCTGGAAGTAGGTGCGCTGTGGTCATACAGCAACTCCTGACCTGAAGCATTTACAAAAATGCGGCGGCCGGTAGCAGGATCAACACCTCTTGTTTCGATCACATAGAGCATACCTACAGGATAACCTGGCATGGTGATGCTGGGTGTTTCCAGTGAAGTAGCAGTAGCGATGAAAGGAACGCCGTCTACCAGGTTCACCACATTGTTTTTGTTGTAAGTGATGTTGAAAGAAGTATTCCATTGGAAATCCCTTCCTCTGATCGGAGAAGCATTAATGGTAAACTCAATACCCTTGTTGTACATCTTACCTACGTTCTGCAAAACAGAGTTAGGCATACCGGTTGAAGGAGAGTTTGGTACGCTCAGCAACAGGTCATCGATGTTGTTGTAGTAGTAAGCGAATTCACCAGTGATCAGGTTATTCCACAAGCCGAAAGTGAAACCAACATCAGTTTTCTTACTGGTTTCCCAGGTCAGCTTATCGTTACCAGCCTGGCTGAATACCAGTGTAGCGCCACCATTGTATAAGCCTGAGCCATACAGTGAGTTGGAAGCGAAGTCACCAATACCGGAGATATTACCTACTTTACCATAGCTACCTCTAAGTCTGAAAGAGTTTAATACAGTGGAAATTCCACCAGACCAGAAGTTTTCTTTAGAAAGGTCCCATGTACCGGATACGCTATAGAAATTACCATATTTCAAACCAGGAGCGAAAGCAGAATAGCCATCACGACGGAAGCTTCCTGATAAAAAGTATTTCTTTTTGTAATC
This sequence comes from Sphingobacteriales bacterium 44-61, assembly GCA_001898405.1. Taxonomy (GTDB): domain Bacteria; phylum Bacteroidota; class Bacteroidia; order Chitinophagales; family Chitinophagaceae; genus Terrimonas_A. Next base: position 168,980 of record MKTW01000004.1, on the reverse strand, counting down.
ATAAGAAGCACGGCCGAAAAGGGAGGTCAGGTAATTTTCACCAAGGCCTATGCCTGCTGTAAGCGGGGTGTTGAAACCACCCTGGATCACTGTAAAGAAGTCATCGCTCAACGATTGGCGGGTAAGACCGAAACCTTCAAATGTGCTGCGTTGCTGCTCAGTACCACCTAATATACCTACAGTATGGTCATTAGCGAAGGTTTTATCGAACTGTAAGGTATTGGTCCATGTCCAGCGCTTGTTTTTACCCAATGTGCTGAAAGCAGAACCGCCTACAGAGAAACCATCGCCCTGTATTTTGGTATAAAAGTTTTTGTTGTCTGAGTTGAGATAGTCAACACCATAAGAAGTTCTGAAAGTTACTTCTTTGATAGGTTTGATCTGCGCATACACGTTACCAAGAATGCGGTTGTTTTCTGTATTAGAATAGTTGTTATCGAGGATTGGCTGTGGGTTCCAGAATGTGATGTTCTCGATATTGTTCATTTTACCCAGTGCATTACCATTCAGGTTGTAGCTGCCGTCATTATTGAACGGAGATACGTTGGGAGGTAATGATAAAGCCAGACGGCCAACACCTGCAGATGCAAATGCAGCTCCTGGCAATGAGCCAGAGTTCAATGCAGCTTTGTTCAATTCATTGGTATAAGATGCGTTTACACCCAGGCTGAACCAGTTGTTAACTTTTTGGTCAACGTTGAAACGAACTGTTTTCCTGTTAAAATCGTTTTTACGGATAATACCTTCCTGGTTGGTATAGCCAAAAGAGAAATAATAAGAAGTCGCATCATTTGCACCGCTTACACTCATGTTATGGCTATGTGAAACACCTGTTCTGTAAATAACATCAGACCAGTCTGTGTCAATTGGTTTGCCATCAGGGCCGTTGGTAGGCAGGTAACGTGCAGTACCGCCTACGTTGGTAAGACCTTCATTTTTGATGTCCATGTACTGCTGAGCATTCAGCATCTTCCACATACGGGTAGGAGTAGTCCAGCCAAGCCATCCATCATAAGTTACTTTGGCTTTGCCTTTTTTACCTTTTTTAGTGGTAATTAAAACCACACCGTTTGCAGCGCGGCTACCATAGATAGCTGTGGCAGCGGCATCTTTCAGGATGTCCATGCTCTCAATATCAGCGGGGTTGATATTGGAAAGAACGTTGGAAGCAGCCAGCGTTTGGCTCACGTCACCGGTATAAGTTACTATACCATCGATAACGATAAGCGGGTAAGAACTCAGGTTAATGGAGTTTGTACCACGGATCCGGAATACAGGAGGATTGTTCAATACGCCGTTGGGAACAGTGATCTGCACACCTGCAGCTCTACCAGCCAATGCCGCATCAAAGCTAGGCACCGGCTTGTCTGCAATAGCAGCACCTTTCACCGTAGCGATATTGCCGGTGATGTCCGATTTTCTTTGCGTACCATAACCAACTACCACAACTTCCTGCAGGGATTTGTCAGCCGCCCTCAGTGTAGTGTTGATCGTTGTCTGAGTACCAATAGAAATCTCTTCTGTAGCCATATCTACTGAAGAAATTACTAAATGTTTGGCGTTTGCCGGAACAGTGATGGAATAAGTTCCGTCTGATTTTGTAACGGTACCGGTGTTGGATCCTTTTACCATTACTGAAGCATTAGGGACGGGCTCCCCTTTTTCATCAGTCACCTTACCAGTGATTGTTCTCTGAGCCAACAACTGTCCCGTAAAGAGGAGGACAGCCGTTAGTGCTACTAACAGTTTTCTCATGATGCAGTTTAAGATTTAGTGTGTATTAAAAGCGTAATATACTCTTTTCCTAGAAAGAGTATTCTTACAAGGTTAAACAAACTTTAAAACAGTCTAAAACGTTTTGATTTCAGCACAGCAAACCCAGAGTTGTAGATAAAGGACATTTGAAAATAGAATTTTGCTGCGTTATGCGCAAAATTCTATTTATAACAGGCTAAAGTTTTTGTTTTCGGCCTGCTTGCTTAGTAAGGATAATATAAATAGTTGACAACGATTAAATTATAATCGTTCTAGCCATTTAGGTATTGTAATTATAATATATGAACTTGCTACGAAGGCTTTACTGTCCTTTCTTTTTCTTTGATTTCTCCAATCCTATCAGCAAAGCCGGCAACAATACCAGGTTGGTCAACGTAGCTGTGATAAGCGTCAGGGATGTAAGCCAGCCCAGGGCCTGGGTGCCGCCAAAGCCACTGAAACTAAAAATAATAAAGCCTGCAATCAGCACCATTGATGTATAAATGATACTGATGCCGGTGCTATGTATCGTCTCAATCACTGTTTTCTTGCGGTCAAATTCCTGGTGAGGCAATTCCTGTTTGTAATTGACCAGGAACCGGATCGTAATATCTATCGCAATACCCAGGGCCACGCTGAATACAAGCACGGTAGAGGGTTTCAGGGGAACACCCACCCAACCCATTACGCCCGCCGTGATCACCAGCGGAATAACATTGGGAATAAGCGAACACAATAATATCCTGGCAGACCTGAACAGGTACAACATGCAAAGGGCGATCAGTAAAAAGGCCCAGGCAATACTTTCTTTCAGTCCATTGATGATAAAAGCACTTCCTTCCAAAAAGGTTATACTGGTCCCTGTTAGCTTCACCTCATATTTGTCTTTGGGGAAAAGTGCATCCACTCGCTGCTGGATACTGTCCAGGATATGCGGCAAACGCGCACTGCCCACATCTGCCATGTTGATGCTGATGCGTGCTTCCTGTCTTGCACTGTCCATAAATGTAGATACCAGTTTGGAAAAGGAATTGGTTGCCACACCGGCATTGCTGTCTTTCTTAAAGCTCAGGTACTGGGCCAGTGCAGGCAGATCAAATTCAGAAGGCATGGAATAGTTGCTGCTGTCGCCCTCAAAGAAAGCCTGCTTGGCAAATTTCAAGCCTTCTGTAATGCTGAGCGGCCTTGCAAGCGCCGGCATTGAAGTGATATAGGAAGACAGGGAATCCATTTTTAAAAGATTCCCAAGGTTGCGCGTCACTCCATATTTCTTTTTAGTGTCAACCAGTATTTCCAACGGCATCACGCCTTTGAAGTTGTTTTCAAAAAACTTAAGATCGGTATAGATCTTATCGGTTTTAGGCAGGTCATCAACGATGTATCCAACGCTCTTTAATTTAAAGATCCCGATCACGGATACAGCTACAATTGCTACTGTAACAGTATAAATAAGCTTGCGATGATTTAATGACCATACTTCTAGCCTGTCGAGCCAGCGGTTAAGCCTTGCATTTTCCAGGTACCGCATATGCCGGGCTTTGGGCACAGGCAGCAGGCTAAGCACAGTTGGAATAAGAATGAGGGAGATAATGAACAGCGCCATGATATTGATTCCCGCCACTACACCAAACTCCTGCAGTATCTCGCTTTTTGTTAAAGCAAATACTGCAAATCCGATACCAGCGGCAAGATTGCAAAACAGGGTAACGATACCCATCCGGCCGACCATGGTCACCAGGGCCTCATTGCGGTCTTTAGTATCATTATAGGCTGTATGATATTTATTAAGAAAATAAATGCAATTGGGAATACCGATCACTACCAGCAGCGGTGGGATCAATGCCGTCAGCAAAGTGATCTTGTAACCACACAAATGCATGGTGCCCACACTCCATATCACACCAATGATCACGACTGCCAATGAAAGCAGCATGGAACTTACAGAACGGAAGAATACCAAAAGAATAAGGGCAGATAAAATAACCGATGCCAGCAGGAACAGTTGCATTTCAGAGGAAATGCGGGTTGACATTTCAGCACGGATCAGCGGTAAGCCGCTAAGGTAAACCTGCTGCCCGGTCTTTTTGCTGAAGGAATCTACCAACTGGGTGATGCCGGATACAACAATGTTTCTTTTGGGGGAATTGATCAGTGTTTTATCCACGCTCACTCCCATCATCCAGGCATGCGTTTGGGGATTATATAAAAGCCCCTGATAAAAAGGTAGACTCAGGAAAATGGCAGCGCTGCTGTCGAGTTCAGCCTGTGTAAATGTTTTTTCGGGGAAGATCGGTACGGCATTCAGCTTTTCTGTCGCCGAATCCTTCACCAGGTTGATGGCAGAAGGGACGGAAATCACATCTGTAACACCGGTAGCTTTTTTTAACTGGCGCTGGAGTTGGGCATAGTCATTAAACAGCTTTTCTTCAAACAGCTTATCGGTTTGAATGCCGATCACCATCAGGTTGCCGTCCTGCCCGTATTTTTCCTTGAATGCCTGGTAAGTTTTATTGGCAGGGTGGTCTGCCGGGATAGCCCTGGTAAAATCGTAACTCAATTGCACTTTAGATGCATAATAGGCCATTAAGGCTGTGGTTGCAGTTAGCACCAGCAAAAGAGGCCAACGATAGGTCAGGATAAATTGTCCGAGTTTCCGCCACATATATATGTCTGTTCAGAATGAGCATGCAAAGAAACAGAAAAAAGGCCAACCAGACAGGTTTGATTGCTTATCAGCGGTTTGCGATAATTTTGGCAGGTGAGATCTCTTTTTATAATATTATTCAGTTGCTTCTCCGCCTGCCTGCCTGCGCAGCAATTGACTGCACCTATCGGGCTATGGAAAGAGTATCTACCCTATAACAGTACCATCGATGTGGCTGCTGGTAATGGAAAAGTATTTGCGGCCACGCCTTATAGTCTGTTTTCGGTTACGCTGGCAGACAACAGTGTGGAAAGACTGAGCCGTGTTACCGGGCTTAGTGAAACGGGCATCAGCGCCATCTGTTATGATAATGCGCAGGAAAAGCTTTTTATAGCCTACAGCAACAGTAATATTGATATCCTTTACCGGAACGATATCATCAACCTTCCCGATATCAAGCGCGACAATATCATTGGCGATAAAACCATCTACAGCATTTACCCGCTGGAAAAAAATTATTACCTGTCTACGGGCCTTGGTGTGGTGGTGATCGATGGTGAGCGGTATGAAGTAAAAGATTCCTGGTTTATCGGGAATGGCGGCCAACAGGTAAAAGTGAACGGCTTTACCAGCGATGCCACCACGTTCTATGCGGCCACAGAGCAGGGGTTGAAACGGGCATCCCGCAATGCGGCCAACCTGGCTGATCACAACCAGTGGGAAACGCTGAGTGGAAATAATGGCCTCCCGGCCGGTGATTGCAGGAATGTGCTGACTGTTCAAAACAATCTTATTGCTGAAGCTGAAAGCAAATTATGGATATGGAATGGCAATAACTGGACAGTATGGTACCAGGATGAATGGCCTATCATCAGCACAACAGTAGCTGAAAATAAGGTATTGCTATGCCAACTGAAAGCAAACGGCGAAAGCCGGGTCGCTATTCTCAGCAGCAGTGGAGTTATGGAACGTGCGATCACACAGGTAGAACCCCTATCATCACCCCGCAGGGCTATACTATTGCAAAATGATCCCTGGCTTGCCGACCAGTTTGGAGGGCTGACACATTTCACTGCTTCCTCTTATGAGCAATACAAACCCAACTCTCCCGAAGCAACAGCCAGCGGCGAAATGACAGTTTATAACAATACTTTTTATGCTACGGCCGGTGAAGTGAATGAAGCCTGGAATTATCAATATAATGGTAATGGTATTTATATTTTAAAAGAAGGGGAATGGACAAATATCAACCGCTACCGTTATACACAGATCGACACATTACTGGATTATATCACTATTGCAATAGATCCCAAAGATGAATCAATATGGGCAGGATCTTTTGGAGGAGGTCTTTTACATATCACACAACCTCTCTCATTTTCCATTATCAAAGCAGGAGTGCTGTCTCCAGCCATAGGCGATCCCGGGAGCTATCGCGTATCAGGATTAGCATTTGATCAGGATAAGCTGTTATGGTTATCTAATTATGGCGCACCGCAACCTTTGCTTGCAAAAAAACAGGATGGCAGTTGGCTCAGGTTTTCCATTCCCTTCCTCTTGCCCGAAAATGCATTGACGCAGATCATATTAGACGACGATAATTATAAATGGATCGTGGCTGCCAAATCAGGCGGATTGCTTTGTTATGATCCGGGTGGCTCCGTTGAAAATACAGGGGACGATCACTGGAAAAAATTCGGGACCGGAGCAGGAAATGGTAATCTCCCTGCGGCGGATGTGTTGTGTATCGCAAAAGATAAGGACGGTTTTATCTGGGTAGGTACTGCTAATGGTATTGGTGTGATCCAATGTCCTGGGCAGGTTTTTACCGGCCAGGGTTGTGAAGCTGTTTGGCCGGTGGTGAAGCAAGGCAATTTTGCCGGCTATCTTTTCAATGGCCAGCAGGTGCGCAGCATTGCTGTGGATGGTGCGAACCGTAAATGGGTGGCAACAGACAACGGGGTTTGGCTGATCAGTGCAACAGGAGAAGAAGTGATCTACCAGTTTACAGAGACCAATAGCCCCCTCCTGAGCAATATCGTTAAGAAAATAACCATCAACGGACAAACCGGTGAAGTGTTTTTTGCTACTGCAAAAGGAATATGTTCTTTTCGCAGCACTGCTACTGAAGGTGCGGCAAGGAATGAGAACGTGCTGGTATTCCCCAATCCTGTACCTCCGGGTTACTCAGGTACGATCGGTATCCGTGGATTGGTAAATAATGCCATCGTGAAAATCACAGAACTGGATGGCCGGTTGGTGTACCAGACCAGGGCATTAGGTGGTCAGGCTGTCTGGGATGGGAAAGATTATAAAGGAAGACGCATCTCCACAGGAGTTTATCTTGTGTTGGTCAGTAATGATGGCCGTACGGAAAACACAGCGGCTAAAATTGTTTTTATCAGTAAATAGAATGCCGGATAAACTGCATCATACAAGAGGGATCGTGTTGCGCACGGTGAAATATGGCGAAACGAGCGTGATCGTCGCCATTTTTACTGAACTGTTTGGCCTGCAATCTTACCTGGTGAACGGTGTACGTACTTCTTCCAAAAAAGGCAGTGGCAAAGCCAATCTCTTCCAGCCTTCGGCTATACTGGATATGATCGTTTATCATAATGAACTGAGGCAGCTGCAACGCATCAAAGAGTTCAAATGGGGATATGTGTATCATCACCTGTTGTCGGACGTTAAAAAAAATGCTGTTGCGCTTTTTATGATCGAGTTGCTGGGCAAATGCCTTAAACAGCCAGAATCGAATCCTGATCTTTATCATTTTTCAGAAGATGCTTTGCTTCACCTGGACGCTGGCTCTGCTACGGTAGCAGCTAATTTCCCCTTATTCTTTGCACTGCATCTCCCGGTATTTTTTGGATTGAGGATACAGGATAATTACTCTTCTGCCAGGCCGTACCTTGATCTGCAGGAAGGCGTTTTTACAACTGACGCACCTTATCACAGTTTTATGCTGGAAGATAAACAGGCTTTTATCACTTCACAACTATTGAAAGTGCAGCAACCGGAGGAACTGGAAGATATAAAACTGCATCATGAATTCAGAAGAAGTTTATTGCAGGCATATGAAAAGTACTACATACTGCATATACAGGATTTTGGAACGATGAGAACATTGCCGGTGTTGCGGGAGATCTTAGGATAGCGTTCCATCAAAGTAAACGCCGGCAGCCTTCCAGGTCTTCTTCACAAATAACGATTCCCGGCTTCTTTCCTTTTTCAAAACTTCCCAATACATCATCCGCTTTTAATGCTTTCGCTCCGTTCAGTGTGGCCCAGCTGAATAATTGTTGCAAAGGAATGGACGGGAATTGCTGCTGAATGCTTTTCATTTCAGCCAGCACACTCAACTGATGATTGGAAGCCAGGCTATCTGTACCCAATACTATTTCGCATTGTTCTTCCATCATCATTTGCATATCCGGCAACTGACCGGTGATGTAAAGGTTTGCATTCGGGCAAAGGCACCAGTAGCAGGAAGGATGAGGAGGCTGCTTGCTGAACAATACATCTTCTCTCGAGGTGTAAACATTATGCACCAGTATCACCTCCTGTCCGGGTAAGAAGTTGGGGAGACAGGTTTGCAAACTGGTTTTGCCGGAAGCAGTGAACCAGGAGATATCAATGTTCATTTTTTCATAAAACGGTAAAAAGCCTCCCTGTTTTTGCATGAACAGTTCATTCTCCGGAATGGTTTCCTGGTTATGGATAGTAAGCAATTGGTTACCGGGGAAACCAATGATCCTTTTCCATAGCTCTTCTGCTACTGAATAGGGAGCATGAGGCACGATGGAGTTAAAAGCAGAACCCTGTGAGAAAGTGTTGTAAATGTCCACTGCCTGCTGAAACCGTGCAGGGGCGTTGGCGTTTACAAAACCACTGGCTTCAATAAAGTTATGGTAACGGAGATTCCCTTTTGTTTTTTGTGGGGCAGTGAGGGTATTATTACAGATATCGCCTACAGCAACGATACCGTTCTGCAGCATCTCTTGCTCAGCTTTTTCAATCGCCTGCAAAATCTCTTCTCCGGCATAATGGCGGTTGCGGATCACGTTCCATACAAAATCGATCAGGCCTGTTTTTTCGGGTATGGCTCCTTTCAGGTGGCTTAGCTCCAGGTGGCAATGGCAGTTAATAAAGCCGGGGCTTAGTATACCTTCCAGTTGAAGAATATCGTCGCCGGCATCCTGCCGGGGCACTATGGCTTCCACTGCTCCCTGTTCTGTTGTGATCAATACCTTATCCTTGTCCAGCATCTGCTGCCCGTCGAAGATTCTGGAGGCGCTGAATTTTTTATATGCCATCCGGCAAAATTCCAGTATTGAAAATCCAAATCCCAAAAAATTATTCTTGTTACCTTTGCCCACATTTTTAACGGAAGTTGCTATGTTAGACAGACTTGAAGCGATAAAAGCAAGATTTGACCAATTGGGTGTTGCCCTCACCAATCCGGAGATCGTGGGCAATAACAAGCGGTTTGCAGAAACCAGCAAGGAGTATCGCAGCCTGGAAAAGATAGTAATAGCCTATAACGATTACCGGAAGATCCTGGATGATATTGAGTTCTATAAAGAGGCGCTGAACGGGGATGATGAGGAACTGCGTGATCTGGCCAAGCTGGAAGCCCCGGAGCTGGAAGAAAAAAAGCAACGGGCTGAAGCGCATATCCGCCAGTTGCTGATCCCTAAAGACCCGCAGGACGAGAAAAACGCCATTCTTGAGATCCGTGCCGGCACGGGTGGTGATGAAGCCAGCCTTTTTGCCGGGGATCTTTTGCGGATGTATATGCGCTATTGTGAGAGGAAGGGATGGAAAACAGCCCTGCTGAGTGAAAATGAAGGAACAGTAGGCGGCTATAAGGAAGTGCAGCTGGAAGTGACCGGCGATGATGTATACGGGATCCTCAAATTTGAAAGCGGCGTGCATCGTGTGCAGCGTGTACCAAACACGGAAGCTTCTGGCCGGGTGCATACTTCGGCAGCAACGGTAGCAGTGATGCCGGAAGCAGAAGAAGTGGATTTTGAACTGAACCCTGCAGATGTAAAAATGGAAACAGCACGAAGCGGTGGAGCAGGTGGTCAGAATGTAAACAAGGTAGAAACCAAAGTAATGCTTACCCATATTCCCACCGGCACTGTGGTAGTTTGCCAAACAGAGCGTTCACAGCTGGGCAACAGGGAAAAAGCCATGCAGATGTTGCGGACAAAACTCTATGAAGAACAGGTAAGGAAACAAGAGGATGAAATTGCCCGCCACAGGAAAAGTTTGGTGAGCACAGGCGACAGAAGCGCAAAGATCAGGACATATAATTTTCCGCAAGGCCGGGTAACCGACCATCGTATAGGCCTTACACTCTATAATTTACAGGAAGTATTGAATGGAGGAATAGAAGAGTTGATTGATGCACTGCAGTTTGCAGAAAACTCAGAAAAGCTTACCAAGCAATAAAAGCGCGAATGGCATAAATGAATACCGCGCGATAGCGCGAATTAACGCTTCGTTAATAGCACAGATATACCTTTCTTTCCGGGCATTTCTTCATAATCAGGCTGGATATGTTTGATATTCATTCTTTTACTGGAAACAGTAAAAGATTTCTAATCAGTTTTTAATTAGAGCACAACGCAGGTTTATATACTCGGGGAACGTCAAACAATCAGTTTGGTCTGGTTTGTGCAATATATAGAGTGAATGCATCTTAGATAAAACGCAGTTCTTTAAAGTGTTATTGGGTTGAATACAGGTTGGGAAAAAAAGTCTACAAGATGAGGTTTTACTAGAGACGTTGAGGTGAAAATACGACAATAGTTCTTTTAGACATTCGTTAACAACACTGATAGCACTAATGGCAGTAAATTTGCGTTATAGATATAGAATTAAGAACACAACAAAATAATTATAAAAGCAGTCAATTTTCTCATAAGCAGTTAGTTTTGGTTGCGACCCCTGTTTCTACAGGGGTCTATTTTTTTATATACTTCCTGATACTGTAAACGGTTCCGAGTACACTGCCAACTGCATCTGCTATTATATCACCAGCGTCGAATGACCGGTTAGGAACATAATACTTCTGCACATATTCCATGATTACTCCGTAAGCAATACATAGCAAACCGGCGATGATAAAATATGATCTCTGCCTGGTGTTTTTTTTATTGATTTTGAAGATTGCCCAGCAGGCAAGGAATGCCATTACGCCGAATAAGAAAACATGTATCCATTTATCAAGCGCTATTTTACCCATCCAGTTTTCACTGGGGAGAGTAGAACCTGGTAAAGTAAGGAGTACGGTACAAATGATAAACCATGCGATGATGGCTAATGTGGAGCGATGTAGCAAAGCCTAATTTTTTGCAATAATAGCGTCTTCTTTTGCGGCATCCAAGAAGAAAGAAGAGGCCCGCAGGAGGGCCTCTTCAACATTATTTGATCAGGTCAGGAAATCAGAAAGACAAAGAATGATACTTTTTCTCTATATATCCTTCACTTATAACAATGTATAAATCCGGTGAAATGAGCTCTTGGGGATTATCCTACAATAGCTTCATAACCTGCTGCATCAAGCAAGGCACTCACTTCAGCAGGGTTATCGACTTTCATTTTGATCATCCAACCATTGCCATAAGGGTCAGAATTCACCAGTTCAGGAGAGTTGCCCAACTCTGGATTCAGCTCCAGGATGGTGCCGCTGACCGGCAGGAAAAGGTCAGATACGGTTTTTACTGCTTCCACTGTGCCGAAAACTGCACCTGCAGCAAGTGCTTTACCGACCGTTTCTACTTCTACATATACAATATCACCCAGTTCGCGCTGGGCAAAATCAGTAATGCCAATAGTCGCTGTATCACCTTCAAGGCTGATCCATTCGTGGTCTTTTGTGTAACGGAGATTGTCTGGGTAACTCATAATGAATGATTTGACCGCAAATATGCGCAAAGGCCATGATAACCACAAAGATTTTTTTCGCGTTTCACCGGAAAATAAATGCCGTTCATGCCAGTTTTTGCACCACTTGTCGGCAAGTGATTTACAGAGCTGTGACACCAAACTATCTTTGTGCACCTTATCTAAAAGAGGGATGTTTATGAGAAAATTACTACCACTATTTCTGGCTGCTGTTCTGTTAAGTTCTGCAGCATTTGCACAAAAAGTTTCCGGGGTTGTGAAAGATCAGCAGGGAAAAGGATTGGAAAAGACTACTGTTTCTTTATTAAAAGCAAAAGACTCTTCTGTAGTTAAACTGACTGTTTCCGATAACCAGGGCAATTTTTCTTTCGAGGCTGATGCAGGCAAATACCTGGTCAGCGTTTCTTATGTAGGCTACCTGCCTGCTTATTCTCAAGTATTTGATCTTGCCTCTGGCGATGTAAAAGTAGATGCACTGACACTGATAAAAGCTGAAAATGCTTTGCAGGGTGTTACTGTTACTTCCAAAAAACCGATCGTGGAAGTAAAAGCAGACAAAACCATCCTGAACGTGGAAGGCACTATCAATGCTGTTGGCCAGGATGCATTGGAACTGCTCCGTAAATCGCCTGGTGTGATGGTTGATAAAGATGATAATATCACCCTTGCCGGCAAAAACGGAGTTCAGGTATTTATTGACGGTAAACCCAGCCCGCTTGCAGGAGCCGATCTGGCCAATTTCCTGAAAAGCCTTCAGTCGTCCCAGATTGAAGCGGTGGAACTGATCACCAACCCTTCTGCCAAATACGAAGCAGCAGGTAACGCCGGCATCATCAATATCAAGCTGAAAAAGAACAAGACTTTCGGTACCAACGGTTCTGTGAACGCAGGATATGCCATCGGCACTTATGCCAAATACAATGGCGGCATCGCATTGAACCATCGCAATGGCAAAGTGAACCTGTTTGGCAACTACAATTACAATCGCGGTTTGAATGTGAACAATTTCGTATTGTACCGGGCGCAGGGTGATTCCATTTTTGATCAAACCAACCGTATGAAGAGCTACAATGACAATGGTCATAACTTCAAAGCGGGAGCTGATTATTTCGTGAATTCGAAAAGCACTATCGGTACTATCATTACCGGTAATCTGGCTGATGGCAGAATGGAAAGCGTTGGCCCGATGGGTATCTATTACAAACCTAGCGGCAAACTGGTACGTTTGCTGGAAGCCAACAGCGATAATGATATGGACAGGAAGAATATGAACTTCAACCTGAACTACCGTTATGCCGTGACCGGCGGAAGCGAACTGAACGTAGATGCGGACTATGGTTTCTATAAAAACCGCAGCAACCAGTTTCAGCCCAACCATTATTTTGATATCTTAAATAATGGAGATAAAGTACCTACTTACAGCAATGTATACCGCATGATCGCTCCTACGGATATTGATATTTATTCCGTAAAAGTGGATTGGGAACAGAACTTCAAAAAAGGAAGGCTGGGCCTGGGTGGTAAGCTGGGTTATGTAAATACCGACAACGACTTCAAGCGTTATGATGTCTATGGCAGCAATGAAGTGCTGGATAAACAGCGCAGCAACCGTTTCAAATATAAAGAAAACGTAAATGCTGTTTATGCCAACTATAACCGTGCATTCAAAGGATTTATGATCCAGGCTGGTTTACGTGTAGAAAACACTATTTCAAAAGGCCGTTCTACCGGTTTGAAATTTGATGGCGGATCAAGCACATATGTTCCTTATGATTCAACCATCAAGAGGGATTATACCGACTTCTTCCCCAGTGCAGCCATCACGTTCAACAAAAACCCGATGAGCCAGTTTGGTATCACTTACAGCCGTCGTATCGACCGCCCGGTGTACCAGGATCTGAACCCATTCGAGTTCAAGCTCAACGACTACACTTATATGAAAGGTAATACACAGTTGAGACCTCAGTACACCAACAGTTTCGGTCTTACCCATACCTATAAGTACAAACTGAACACAGCGCTGAACTACAGTCATGTGAAAGATATCTTTACGCAGCTGCCTGATACCATCAATAAGTCAGAAGCCTACCTGATCAAAAAGAACCTGGCTACGCAGGATATTATCAGCATCAACGTGAGCTATCCTTTCCAGTATAAATGGTACAGCTTCTTTGCCAATGTGAATGCTTATTACTCCCACTATAAAGCCAATTTTGGTGGTGGCGACAGGAATATCAACCTGGACGTGTATGCAATGAGTTTCTATATGCAAAACAGCTTCAAGCTGGGTAAAACACTTTCTGCTGAGTTGACTGGTTTCTATAACTCACCCACCATCTGGCAGGGAACATTCAAGAGTAGTGCTATCTATGGTATAGATGGCGGTTTCACCAAAACCATTATGAAGGGAAAAGGAACTGTAAGAGCAGTAGTAAGCGATATGTTCAAGCTCATGAAATTTAGAGGAGAAAGCAACTTTACCGGTGTTACCAATATTGCCAGCGGTAACTGGGAAAGCCGCCAGTTCAAGATCAACTTTGCTTACCGCTTTGGTAGCAACCAGGTGAAAGCAGCACGCCAGCGTAAGACAGGATTGGATGATGAGAACAAACGTGCAGCCAGTGGAGGAACAACTCCTGTAGGACAATAAGAAGTTGAAGGTTCTTACTTCAGACAATAAATAATAAGCCCCGGTTGATAGCCGGGGCTTTTTATTTTCAGAACTGTAAACAGTTAATATTTTTTCCTTTTTATCAGCTTCGCTTTTATGATCCTTACATCCTGCAACGGCCTGTCCCTGTCTTCCGCTTTGCTGGTAGGCACTACAGCGATCTTGTCCACCACATCCAATCCCTTCACTACTTTACCGAAGATGGTATAGTTCTGATCAAGATGCGGTGTGCCGCCGATCGTTTTATATACTTCACGTTGCTCTGCTGGTATTTTTCTTTTCAGCCGGTATGTTTCAACAGAGTCAAGCCCGTTGTCAGTAAAGGTTTTTCCCTGCACAATATAGAACTGGCTACCGCTGCTGGCTTTTTGCGGGTTCACGTCATCGCCCTGACGGGCCGCTGCCAGCACACCTTTCTGGTGAAACAGGCTGGGGCGGAATTCTGCCGGAACAGTATAGCCAGGCCCGCCATTACCTAGGGGTTTACCAGCCTGTGCATTTTTACTGTCGCCATCACCTGCCTGTATCATAAAGCGGTTGATGACGCGGTGAAACAGCACGCTGTCGTAATAGCCACTCTTAACAAGCTTAATAAAATTATCCCGGTGAAGTGGGGTGGAATCGGAAAGACGCAATATGATATCGCCATAATTTGTTTGCAGCAACACATCTCTTTTCCGGTCTTTCTTCTTAACAGTAACTTCCTTTTGGCTGAAGGCCCATTGCATTGAAAGCAAAGCCAGCCCTAATAAAAAGATCTTCTTCATTAGCAGCAATAATATAATGATTGGTTATTAATACATATTTGGAAACGAGCCAGGCTATCGACTCCTCTCACATCCCCAGTTCTTCAAAATAAAGCAAAACATGATCTTTTAAGAAATTCTCCTGTTCAAAAGGCTTCATGTCAGGCATGGGTTTGAGTTGGCGGAAATGGGGCCACCCATCTTTGTCTATTCCTTCCAGTTCATAATATCCACTGGGTGCCAGGAGATGGCACACGGCGATATGCATGAGGTCCTGTTTCTGTTCCTTGCTGAATTTTTTCTTTATCTGCCCGAATTGCTGGATACCGATCAGGAATAAAATGGCTTCCAGGTCAGGTTTTTTCCCAAACCGCTCCACCAGCTTAGCTTCCAGGGTCCACCACCGTTGTTGAAGATCGTCTGTTGCAAACATAGTTGCAAAGATACGGTGACTTATCTTTGCGCAAATTCAAATCAAATGTTGCAGTTACAGCAGTTGCGCCAGGACCCGCAGGGGGTTAAGAACAAGTTGGGCGTCAAATATTTCGCCGAGCCAGGGCTGGTAGATGAGATCATTGCCCTGGATGATCAACGTAAGAAACTACAGTTAGAGTTTGATACCAATAAATCGCAGGTCAACAGCATTTCCAAAGAGATCGGCCAACTGATGGCCAAGGGCCAGAAGGAAGAAGCGGAAGCAAAAAAACAGGCAGTAGCCGGCCTTAATGCCTCCCTTCAGCCTATTGCCGAAAAACTCGCAGAAACGGAAAAGCAGGTGCATGATCTTTTAATAAAACTGCCTAACCTGCCATCTGATAAAGTGCCTGCCGGTAAAACGCCGGCCGACAATGCAGTGGTCAGGGAAGGAGGTATTAAGCCGCAGCTTCCAGCTGGTGCTGTGCCGCATTGGGACCTGATCCGACAGTATGATATTGTTGATTTTGAAACAGGCGCCAAGATAACCGGTAGCGGCTTCCCCCTATACAAAGGGAAAGGAGCGAAGCTTCAACGGGCATTGATCCAGTATTTTCTTGATTTTAATACATCCGCGGGCTACACAGAGTATCTGCCGCCGTTTATGGTGAATGAAGCCACTGCTTATGGAACAGGTCAGCTTCCGGATAAAGAAGGCCAGATGTATTACATGCAGGAAGATAACCTGTATATGATCCCTACTTCTGAAGTGCCGGTTACCAATATCTATCGCGATGAAATTGTAAAAGCCGATGACCTGCCTATCCGCATGACGGCTTACTCACCCTGTTTCCGTCGTGAAGCTGGAAGCTTTGGCAAGGATGTAAGGGGGTTGAACCGTGTTCACCAGTTTGAAAAAGTGGAGCTGGTGCAGCTGACGCATCCTGATAAAAGCTATGAGGCATTGGAAGAAATGGTAAGCCATGTTGAGAAGCTGCTGATCAGCCTGCAGCTTCCTTATCGTATCCTGGCGCTTTGTGGTGGCGATATGAGCTTTACTTCAGCCTTTACCTACGATTTTGAAGTGTACAGTGCAGCGCAGGAAAGATGGCTGGAAGTGAGTTCTGTTTCCAATTTTGAAGCATACCAGACCAACAGGATGAAGATCCGCTTTAAGGATGCGGGTGGTAAAACGCAGTTGCTGCATTCATTGAACGGCAGCTCACTTGCCCTGCCCAGGATCGTTGCCTGCCTGCTGGAAAATAACCAAACAGCGGCAGGTATACAGTTGCCCGAAGTATTGCATCCATATTTTGGTGCAAAGGTGATCGACTAATTGGTTAAAGATTTATAAATGGTTTTTGAAATAGAGCCGGATGCTGTATTTTACTGGTAAAATTTAAATAGTACAATGAGAAAAACATTTTTGTTTGCTGCTGCCGCTGCGTTCATCTTCATGGCGTGTCATCGTAAAACAGTGCCTACCGTAGCTGACCGTACCGACATTCCTGCTGCTCCTGCCAAACCTGCTGAAGCTGTTGCATCAGCAGCAGATATCGAAGCTGGTCATGCGATCTTCACTACAAAGTGTTCAAAATGTCATGCTACAAAGCCTGTAGATAAATGGACTGTTGAAGGTTGGCAGCCTATTTTAAAAGCGATGATCCCGAAAGCAAGACTTGACTCTGTACAAGCAGCACAGGTTACAGCATATGTTAAAGCAAATGCAAAGAAAGGATAAGCTGCATTCAACGTATTTTAATTTTAATTAAGATAAAACGATGTTAAACGAAATCAACCGTATGGTTGGTTTCGTTTTTTGTTTTTCATATTTGTGCTGATATGTATTCACTAACCAAAATCAGTCATTATGAAAAAGTATTTACTCTTAGTTTTGATTGCTACTGTATGCATCGTATCTGTAACAGATGCCCAGATAAAAAAAGGAGCCACATTTCTCGGTGGCGATATCAGTGGCAATACATCAAGGACCAAAAGTGCTGATACTGTCAATTCAAAGCAAAAGGGGTTTACTATCTCTCCCGTATTTGGAAAAGCTATCAGGGAAAACCTGGTGCTGGGTGTTGATCTGATTGCGATGGCCGGTCTTAACGAGACTGGTGGAGGTGTATCGGAGCAGAAAAACCGCGCCTATGGCGGCGGCATCTTTCTGAGGAAATATAAACAACTTGGCAATAGTGGGTTTTCAATTTTTGCGCAAGGTAGGCTTGGTGTAAGATTCGATAGGTATGAAATTAATTCTACCAATGTCACTTACTCAGATGTTACAAAAACTTTTAACACAACGCTCAGTGCTTATCCTGGCATGTCTTACACCATCAGTAAAAAACTGCAACTGGAAATCGGTTTTTATGATCTTTTAGCCATTAATTATGCCAGCGGTAAAAGAACCGTGACCGATTCCCAGGTAAACGAGTATAAAACAACCGGTTTTAGCCTGTCCAGTAGCCTGGATAATTTTTCTCCGTTTTATCTCGGCTTCCGTTTATTGTTGAATTAAACGATACTTCCTTTTACAAGTCAACCCATCTTTATCAAATAAGGGCCTGATATATCAAAACCAACCATTAACCCTGATCTTATCCCGGGCTGCCATTGGCAGCCCTTCTTTATTTACAGGATTAAACCTCCTCATTTTTTCCCGGTCTTACCCCAAAATTGACGCATGTCATTGACCAACCAGTTAAAAAATCAGCATCTTCTCTGGCGTGCCGGTTTTGGCCCGGCCGTTGAGCAACTGGAAGATCTCCGCCAATTCACTCCCAAACAATTTTACAAAGCCCTGGTAAAAGCATCAGAAAAAAAGCCGGTGTATATGAATGTGGCCGACAACTATCTGAAAGGCCTGGTAATGGGTGTGGGAGAAGTAGGCCGTATGGAGAAACTGAAAGAGCTGACGCCTGAGCAAAGAAAGACCATTCAACGTAAAAACAGGGAAGGCGTTCGTAATCTCAATCTCACCTGGCTTAAAGAAATGATCAATAGCGGAGCGCAGTTGCGGGAAAAAATGGCTTTCTTCTGGCATGGCCATTTTGCCTGCCGCAATCTGAATGTTTTTTACCAGCAGGAACTGATCGATGTGATCCGCCAGAATGCACTGGGTAATTTCGGCATCCTGCTCAAAGAAGTTTCGCATAGTGCTGCCATGCTCAATTTCCTTAACAATCAGCAAAACCGGAAAGGCCATCCCAATGAAAATTTTGCACGCGAAGTGATGGAGCTTTTCACGATTGGCCGGGGTCATTATTCAGAGAACGATATTAAGGAAGCCGCCCGTGCTTTCACCGGCTGGAGTTCCAATTTGCAAGGAGATTTTATTTTCCGTAAAGGGCAGCATGATGATGGCATTAAAACTGTGCTTGGCCGCACCGGAAAACTGGATGGTGATGCTGTGCTGAATATATTACTGGAAGAAAAGCAAACGGCCCGTTTTATCTGTACCAAGATCTACCGGTTTTTTGTAAACGATCAGCCTGACCAGGAGAGAATAGAATGGTTGGCCGACCGGTTTTATAAATCCGAATATGAAATATCGGCCTTAATGGAAGATATATTCACGAGCGATTGGTTTTTTGATGAAAAGAATATCGGTACCCATATCAAATCGCCCGTGGAATTGCTGGCAGGCATTCAACGCATGCTGCTAATGACGCTGGAAAATGATGAATCGATGCTGATCCTGCAGCGCATACTTGGCCAAATGCTGTTCTATCCGCCCAATGTGGCAGGATGGGCAGGAGGAAAAACCTGGATCGACAGCAGCACACTGATGATGCGTATGCGCATACCGCAATTGTTCAACGACGAAGATGAAATGAATGTAAGACCCAAGGATGACGATGACCAGATGATGGGCATGAGGGATGAGGGTAACCCTGCAGCAGTCGCCCGCCGGCCCAAAGCACAAAAACTGGGCGGGGCCCGTGGCACAAGACCTATCAATGCCAATATAGAATGGGCCGGCTACATTAATTATTTCAGTAAAACACAAAGGGAAGCATTGGTGAATGCAATGGCAGGTATTTTATTGCAAACGAATACAGCTGTCAGTGCAGATATCATCCGGCAGTATTCAGATGAAAACAACCGCGAAGCTTTTATCCGGTCGGCCACCATACAGATCATGAGCACACCGGAATACCAGCTTTGTTAACCCTTCAAACTTATCATCATGTTGTTTAAAAGAAAAGAATTCATCCAACTGGGTTCACTGGCAACAGCTTCGCTGATGCTGCCCAAATTCCTGAAAGCGTTTGAAGGGAAGGCTATGGTGCCACCGGGTAATAAGGTGGTAGTGGTGTTGCAATTGAGCGGAGGAAATGATGGGTTGAACACTGTTATCCCTATAGGAAACGATCTTTATCATAAAGCCCGTCCGCGTTTGGGTATTGAAAAATCAAAGGCACTTTCACTGACAGGCGAGGCGGGGCTGCATCCTGCATTGACAGGGATGAAAGAACTGTATGATGATGGCAGCCTTGCCATTCTCAATAGTGTCGGGTATCCTAATCCCGATCGCTCGCATTTCCGTAGCATGGACATTTGGCAAACAGCCAGCCAAAGCAACGAATACTGGAATGCAGGCTGGATAGGCCGCTACCTCGATGCGCAGTGCCAGGGCTGTGATAAGCCTACACAGGCAATTGAGATGGATGATATACTCAGTCTATCCATGAAAGGTGAACATGTGAAAGGTATTGCCGTAAAAGACCCGCGGCGCTTATATGGCACGGCCAATGAAAAATTTTTCCGTGATGTAATGAAGCATCACCCGGAGGCAAATGGTGAGCAACCGGTGGATTATTTATATAAAACCATGGCGGAAACGCTGTCATCCGCAGATTATATTTTCAAGCAAAGCCGTTTGCATCCCACTTCAGCGCAATATCCCGCAACAGAGCTGGGAACAAGCATGAAAACGATCGCTTCACTGATCTTTTCTGATATCAATACCAAAGTTTACTACGTGTCGCTGGGAAGTTTTGATACGCATACAAACCAGGATATGCAGCAGCAACGCCTTTTTACCGAACTGAGTAGTGCCATCCGTGCATTTACGAAAGATCTGAAAGCAAATGGCCGTTTTGACGATGTGTTGCTGTTTACGTTCTCTGAGTTTGGAAGACGGGTTTCACAAAATGCCAGCGGCGGCACTGATCATGGCACTGCGAATAATATGTTCCTGGTGAGTGGAGGTTTGAAGAAAAAAGGTTTGATCAATCCTTTACCTGATCTTTCAGATCTGAATGAAGGTGACCTGAAGCATAAAGTGGACTTTAAGGATGTGTATGCTACGGTATTGAATAAGTGGCTGAATGCGGATGCGACAAAGATACTTGGCCGGGAATATGGGTATATGGATTTTATTTAAGAAAAAGCTTTGTGTTCTTTGTTGTCTTAGTGGGATATATTATCCCACTAAGACAACAAAGAACACAAAGAAATAAAATGATTAAATACCTTTTTTCTGGCCTACGGCAATTTTATACAGGATGCCTGACATTACTGCAAAAAATAAAACGCCCAGTATGAAATAGCCATTTTCACCGAGTGAGCTCATAAGGCCATGTTCAGTATTGACGCTATCCAGGAATTTTTTACCACCATCCGAGCCGCTAATAAAGGCAATGAGAACACCAGCTACAGCGCCGCCTGCAACTAAGCCAGTTGCAAACAAATTGCCTTTGCCCAATTCCTCTTCTTCAGGAGACTTATGAATATTTTTCCTTTTCTCTCTTGCTTCAACTATTCCTTTGATAGCACCTCCGATGAAAATCGGAAGAGTTGTAGAGAGCGGCAAATAAGCACCCACTGCAAAGCTTAGCGATTTGATGCCGCATAGTTCCATCACTATCGCCATAAATACTCCTACAAAGATGAACTGCCAATCGAGGTTCTGCGATTGGATGCCTTTGATTAAGGTAGCCATTAAGGTTGCTTGCGGTGCTGGTAGTTTCTCTGTTCCGATAGCATGATGAATTCCCTGGCTAACCAACTCTTCACTTGGTTTATCCAGGTATTGAATAGTTAAGCCTATCACTATGGAGGATACTATAGCGCCGACAAACAAAGCAATTTGCTGATTGCGGGGTGTGGCACCTACAATAAAGCCACTTTTCAGGTCCTGCGATGTTGCACCTGCATTGGCAGCAGCTATGCATATCATGCCGCCTACTACCAGTACGAGTGGTTCATAGGTGGGGCCTCCCCAGCCAACGCTGATAAAGATCAGGCTGGTTCCCATTACAGTTGCGATAGTCATACCACTGATAGGATTATTGGAAGAGCCGATCAATCCGACAATGCGTGACGACACTGTTACAAACAGAGCACCAAATAAAACCACCAGAAGGCCGATCAGCAATTTTTGACCAATGCCGCTGCCTGGCACCTGGGGTAATACAGCAATAAGAACGATCAGGGCAAGACTTCCCAAGGCAACGATCTTCAGGCTCAGATCTTTTTCTGTTCTTTTAACTGAAGCACCACTTGTGCTGGAATTTTTTAAAGTGGCAACACTTGACTTTACAGACTTAACAATGGTAGGAAGTGTTTTGAGCAGGGTTATAATACCGCCTGCTGCTACCATGCCAGCGCCTATCTGCCGGATATAAGCGTAGTATACGGCGGAAGAATAATCAGCAAAAGTATGCGTTACGGGGTCCCATCCACCTTTTCCTCCTGCTGTTGTTAGGCTTGACAAATAGCCAAACTTTACTAATTGCGCTGCGATCAGATCAGGATTGACAAGGAAGGATAATAAGGGGATAAGCACCAACCAGCTTAATACGCCACCTGCAACCAATACACCTGCAATACGTGGGCCAATGATGTAGCCTACACCCAGGTATTCAGGAGTGATCTCCCCACTTACTTTTGCCGAGGGGAAAAATTTATTTGCCTGCTTGGTTGCCATATAAGGCACTTCAGCAATAAAATGAAGTACTTTTTGCAAGGTTGCATATAAGAAAGCGACACCCAATCCCCAGAAAGCAGTTTTAGCAAAGTCGCCTCCTTTTTCTCCTGCTTTTAATACATCACCGCAGGCGGTTCCTTCAGGATAGGGCAGCGTATCATGCTCATTAACGATTAAAGCTTTCCGTAATGGCACCATTAGTAATGTGCCCAATAACCCGCCGACTATAGCAAGGACCAATATGGTCACATAATTAAAATATTCAGCACTGTCTTTGGAAGACAGGAACAAGAACCCGGGCAGGGTAAAAGAAACACCGGCAGCTATACTTTCACCTGCACTTCCTGTTGTCTGGATAATATTGTTTTCGAGAATGGTAGTCTTAAAGAAACGCCTACCAAGCGTAATGGCAATTACTGCAATAGGAATGGAAGCTGATACAGTAAGGCCCGCTTTCAATGCAAGATAAACAGTAGCAGCGCCAAAGATTACTCCGAATAATGATCCTAATAAAATTGACTTTACGGTCAATTCCTTCATATTCGTTTCCGGCGCCACAAAAGGCTTGAAATTGGATGGTTGTTCTGCCATACAGTTAATTTAGCGCGGAAGATAGGGAAAAGAAAGCAAGCAAACATTTCTTCCTACTTCAACCCTTTTTCTTTCATCACCCTGTTAAGCCATTTCAACAACATAAAACCAAGTGCTGCTGCTACCAGTAATAAAATAAAATTCAACCAGAAATAGTTAGCCTTCTGATCATATTTGTCCCACATGGTGGCCAGCACCCCGGAAAGCTTATTGCCGATAGAAGTGGAAACAAACCATCCGCCCATCATCAGCGAAGTGATCCTTACCGGGCTTAGCTTGGAAACAATGGAAAGACCCATGGGGCTCAGTAATAGTTCACCTAAAGTGATTATGCCATAACTGCTGATCAGCCATAATACACTGACTTTCTCTATTCCATTATGACCTGCATAAACGGCGGCTATCATTATCAAAGCGGAGAAAGCAGAGATCAGTAACCCATAAGCAATCTTGGTAGCGGTGGAAGGCTCTTTTCCTTTGCGTCTGCGCCAGGCAAAGAAGGCGATCACTATCGGTGTGAGGGCAATCACCCAACCCGGGTTGATGGACTGGCTAAGATTGGTGGCCCAAAGACTCACCTGCTCCCCTTCCCTGGGTAATTTTTCTGCAGCTACATTTTTAAAATAGACAGGGTAATTAAATTCCGTCAATACTTTCCCATCCTCTTTCTGCAGGCGGAACTGCTGATCATACAAAGGGATGCTATCTTTTGCATAAGTTACCGGCTTTGCCAGCAAGAGATTATCAAATACTTTTTGTGTAGTACCGGTTACTTCACGGTCTGTATATCGATCGGCCCAGGTATTTAAAGCAGAGCCGTTTTGCTTGAACACGGCCCAGAAAAGAATTACTACAGCAAAAATAGCCAGCATGGCAGCAATGGGTCTTTTTTCTTCTTTATCTGCTTTGAAATAAATGGAAGAATAAAAAAAGAGTAAGGGTATGCAGGAAAAAATAAATGCATCAGTGGAATCAGAACCAAACAAAGAGCCTGGTATCATCCAGCCAATAACACCGGCAATAATAGAAGGGACCAGTATCACCAGTACGATCTTGCCAAAAGGCATATCTCCTTCTCTCATGCCTTTCTTTACATCATACATCCTGTAGTTTTTTAATCCTACCAGGTAAATGCACACGCCAATGAACATGCCTACACCGGCAGCTAAGAATGCATAGCCCCAGCCATACGTGTTAACTAATGGGGCACTGATAAAATTGCAGATGAACCCACCAAGATTAATGCCCATGTAAAAGATATTATATCCTTCATCTTTCTGGTGCTGATGTTGAGGAACGGAATACACATTTCCGAGGAGAGTAGACATATTGGGTTTAAAAAAACCATTTCCAGCAACTACCAGTGTCATGGAAATATATAATATGGTGAGATTGTGAACAGACATCAGGCAATAACCTATTCCCATCATGATCCCTCCGAGAATGATAGATCTGCTGTAACCGAGATAGCGATCACCCAATAAACCGCCAAGGAATGGTGTAAGGAATACCAGTGCGATATAAGTGCCATAGAGGTCAGCAGATTCGGCTTCCGTCATGGCATAACCGGCTTTTACATCTTTAAGATAAAGTGTAAAGATGCCGATCATGAGATAGTAACCGAATCTTTCCCACATTTCGGAAAAGAACAGGAAAGGAAGAGCCTTTGGATGCTTTTTCCACATGAAAGGTGTTTTTAGAGGTTGGCCTTGCCGTTATTTTATTCCGTGCATCATCTTTTGCAAACGCTTGGATAAAAGCAGCAGAACAATGCCTGCAGCGCAGGCCATGAACACAAACAGCATGAAAAACTCATGCAGGCTATTCATCTGGTAGCCCAGGAAGGAAGTTGTTTTACCATTTTCAGGATAGAGTGCGCTCAATACACCTGCAAGCTTATTACCTCCTGCATTACCCAAAAACCAAACGGCCATCAGCAACGATGCAAATTTGAGAGGAGATAATTTATTGAATAAAGAAAGGCCGATAGGCGATAAGCAAAGTTCTCCCCAGGTATGCAGCATATACAAACCGGTCAACCAGATTATACTCACTTTGGTAGTAACAGTATTAACTCCCCAGGCAATCCAAAGATAACCGAGGCCGAGCAGGATGAGACCGAGACCCATTTTGGTAGGAGTGGCTGGTTGTTTCTTGCCCATTTTTAACCAGATCCAGGCGAAAATAGGAGCAAAGATGACAATGAAAGTAGAATTGAATGACTGGAACCAGGATGTTGGCATTTCGAATCCAGACCATAGATTACGATCTGTTTGTCTTTCCGCAAAAAAAGTAAGCGAAGCGCCCGTTTGTTCATAAGCACCCCAGAAGAAAACTACGAAAAACGCAATGATGATCATTACCCATATCCGTTGCTTTTCTTCTTTGGTAAGATTCTTATCTGAAAGAATAAAAAATATGATGAACAGGAAACTGCCTCCAAGCAAATAGAAGAGATAGTTGTATTTGGTATCGAGATACATTGCGCCGATCATAACAGCAGCAAAACAGAGCATTCCCACCATGATCGCTGCAGGGTTCAAAACTGCTTTGAGCGGTGCAGGAATTGCGGCATGTATTTTACCGGTTTCAGGATCAGGAGAAGGTTGAACTTTGCCTGGCGTTTCTCCCAGTATTTCTCCTTTGGGATTACGGACATATTTATTATGATACAGTTTTTGCACTACCAAACTGGCCAACATACCTATAGCACCTACTAAAAAAGCCCATTTGAAGTCTACAGGGTTTCCTGTATCTCCAAAAAAACCGCATACCAGCGGACCTATCATACCGCCGATATTAATGCCCATATAAAAGATTGTATAGGCTGCGTCTTTTCTTGTATCGTTATCAGGATAAAGCTGCCCTACAAGTGAGGAGATGTTTGGTTTGAAGAAGCCATTTCCTGCAACCATGAAACCAAGACCAGTGAAGAAAAGAAAAGTAGCTATGTCGGGAGAGGAATCATAAACTGAACCGCAAACAAACAAAATGATCTCGCCGGCCGCCATTACCAAACCTCCGACAAAGATTGAGCGCTTGTTGCCCCAATACCGGTCAGCAATATATCCGCCTAATAAAGGGCTGAGGTAAATAAGACTGATATAACTACCGTATAAGTTGGAGGAAAACTCATCATTGAACAGGAGGGCGTTGGTCATAAACAAGACCAGTATCGCCCGCATGCCATAGAAGTTAAACCTTTCCCACATCTCTGTGGCGAATAAAACATACAAGCCTTTGGGATGACCGCTGGTTTTTGCAGGAGTGTTCATGTGTGGGGTTTATTTACAGATCAGAAATCTTAACCATACAAAGGGCTC
This sequence comes from Sphingobacteriales bacterium 44-61, assembly GCA_001898405.1. Classification (GTDB taxonomy): domain Bacteria; phylum Bacteroidota; class Bacteroidia; order Chitinophagales; family Chitinophagaceae; genus Terrimonas_A. The sequence goes on along the minus strand of MKTW01000004.1, from coordinate 142,978 downwards.
AAAATAAGGAAAATTGATCACAAGCAAATTTTTCAGGTATCTTTAATAATGATACCGATATTCGCAACCAAGTAAAAAATTCTTCACTGCACCATGCGAATACTGCTATTAGGCTCAGGTGGCCGGGAACATGCCCTGGCCTGGAAACTGAGTCAAAGTGTCTGGACCAATCCCCTTTATATTGCACCTGGTAACCCTGGTACAGCCCAATGTGGTGTGAATGTGGACCTTAACCTTTCTGACTTTGATGCGATCGGCAAATTCTGTGTGTATGAAAGAATAGAAATGGTGATCGTTGGGCCTGAAGAACCACTGGTGAACGGCCTGTATGATTACTTCAAAGCAAACGAAGATCTCAAATCCATTTATTTTATCGGTCCCTCTAAAGAAGGCGCCCAACTGGAAGGAAGCAAGGCTTTCGCCAAAGCCTTTATGAAACGGCATAATATTCCTACAGCCGGCTACCGGGAATTTACAACAGACAATTATGAAGAAGGCATAAAATACCTGGAAAATCATCCCTTGCCAATCGTACTGAAAGCAGATGGACTGGCTGCAGGGAAAGGCGTGGTGATCTGCCAGAGCCACCTGGAAGCAATTGCTGAATTTGAACTGATGATCCAACGCGCCAAATTTGGCGAAGCCAGCAAAAAAGTGGTGGTGGAAGATTTTCTTACCGGTATCGAACTCAGTGTATTTGTATTAACAGATGGTAAGAGCTATCTCCTGCTTCCCGAAGCAAAGGATTACAAAAGGATCGGTGAAGGTGATACCGGCCTCATGACCGGTGGCATGGGCGCCGTAAGCCCTGTGCCCATCGCTACGCCCGGTTTCATGTATAAAGTGGAAGAACGGATCATCCGCCCTACAGTGAACGGCCTGCATAAAGAAGGAATTGAATACACCGGCTTTATCTTTTTCGGCCTGATCAATGTGAATGGCGATCCCTACGTGATTGAATACAACTGCCGCATGGGCGATCCTGAAACAGAAGTGGTGATACCACGCCTGGAAAATGATCTTGTAGGGCTTTGCGTGGCCGCTACCCAGAAAGAACTGCACCTGGTTAAAATACAGGCTGATCCCCGCTCTGCGGCTACCGTTGTTGCCGTAAGCCGCGGCTACCCCGCAGGCTACCACAAAGGCTTTGAGATAACCGGCCTTACCGACAACTATGGCAGGCAAACCCAGATATTCCATGCCGGCACCAAAGAAGAAAGCGGAAATATCGTAACAAATGGAGGCCGCGTGCTCTGCATCACTTCTTTTGGTGAAACGATCGAAGAAGCAGTGAATACCTCACTGGATGTTTTGCAATACGTTTCCTACGATGGAATAACTTACCGGAGTGATATAGGATATGAGTTTATAGCAAAGTAGAAATTATGAACTACCACGATTACTTGCAGCTTGACAGTATATTGAATGCTCAATTTCCTGAAAGCGACAAACAACAGCTTCCTGCACATGATGAAATGCTATTTATCGTTATTCACCAGGCGTATGAACTTTGGTTCAAACAACTGCATCATGAAGTCGATTCCATAGGAGCTATCCTTGCCAAACCTGCACTCAACGATAATTCCCCGGAACTGCAAACCATTGTGCACCGGCTGAACCGTTGTGTTACCATTTTACGGGTACTCGTTCACCAGATGGATATCATGGAAACCATGACGCCCATGGACTTTCTCGATTTCCGGGACATGCTGCGCCCGGCATCCGGGTTCCAAAGCTGGCAATTCAAAGAGCTGGAAGCCAAGCTGGGCCTGAAATACGAGCAGCGGCACGGGAAAGAGTATTATGTGTCCCAACTCCGGCCTGCACATGTAGAAGTGATCAAAAAAGCGGAAGAAAATAAATCCCTGCTGCAATGGCTCAACGACTGGCTGGAACGCATGCCCTTCTTTGATGAAAAGGAAAACTGGAAAGGTTTTACTGCACATGAAGAAACAAAAACACCTCATCCATTCTGGTCAGAATACCTGTATCAATATACACAAAGCTTATCCGATGTGGAAAAAGCCAATCTCTCTGCATTCGAAGAAACATTTTTAAAGGAACCCACAGAAAACTCCCGCTCCCTTTCAGCCAAAGCCAACAGGGCCGCGCTGTTCATTATGCTTTACAGGGGATATCCTGTGCTGCAACTGCCCTTTCAATTGCTGAATGGCCTGCTGGAAATAGATGAGCAGCTCAGTTCCTGGCGCTACCGCCACATGAACATGGTGCACCGTATGATCGGGACCCGCATTGGTACAGGAGGCAGCACAGGGAAAGACTACCTGAAAGCGGCTGCAGACAAGCATTATATCTTCCGGGAAATAGCCCAGTTGAACAGCTTCCTGATCGAGAGAAGAAAGCTGCCGGTGTTGCCGGGAGAAGTTGAGAAAAGACTTGGCTTTTTTTAGCCGGACTCACATAAATCTTCCTTCTCCTTCAATGACTTTGTAAGGATTTTTGAAAAACCGGTCTACGGTCCTGTTAAAATCTTCTGCATAGATAATCGGCGTTGAATGCCCTGAGGCCGGCAATATCCATAAGTATGCTTTGGGAATGCTTTTATAGATAAGCATGGTGTGCTCTTCTTTGATCACATCATGATCACCGCCGATCACCAGGGTGGGGCAGGAAATGCTATGAAGGGAAGCCGGGCTGATATGCGGTTGCTCACATAAAAGCCGGAGTAGTTTAAAGGCATTTTTCTCCTGGGCCGTTTTTACCGATTTTGCTGATAAAGCCGCCAGAGACGGGCGCACCATATCCCAGATCTCCTGGGGCACAGCCGTGGTGTCGGGTGCAAGATTAGCGCCTGTAACGGCCAGTTTTTTCACTTTCTTAGGGTGGCGCATAGCCAGTAAAAGGCCATTGATACCTCCATCACTCCAACCTATAACATTCGCAGAATCAATATGTAAGCTATCTAATAGGGTAGCATAATCATCGGCCATCATCTCATAAGTAAGCGAATCGCCGGAGTCGGCTGACTTGCCCTGGCTGCGGCTATCAGCTATAACTACCTTATACTTGCCGGCGAAATAAGGGATCTGGTAAATAAAATTATTGATGGAACCGCCATTCCCATGTATGATCAATAAAGGCTCACCAGCCCCATACACTTCACAATACATTTTGAAGCCGCGGATATTGTAAAATTTCCCCGCCGCAGGATTATTGCCATAAGGAACTGCATTGGGATCATTCAGCTTCTTTTGAAATTCCGTGAACTTCTCAGCCACATTCTCCTGGGAGAAACAGCTTGCACCGGCAAGAAAAAATAAACATAAGATGAAAGTTATTCGCATAAATAAAGGTTGAATGGACCATTAAGATAGGCAAATAATCCTCCCTGTCAATAAAACTGGAACGATCTAAAACCATCCTTCCCGTTCTTCCCGCCTTACCGGTAAATATTTACCGGTAAGGCGGGAAGAACGGGAAGGAATGCTGTATTGGCGGCGAGGTACGCTTACCGGTATCGAAAAAAAAGGGTGATTGCGTAAGCGAATCACCCCTTCCTTTTGCTGATAGATAAATGAGAGATATATGATAGAAGTGTAACGGATTTAGAACGTATACCTAAATCCCAGACCGAACCTGCCTGCTTCGAAATCGGAGTCACCATTGCCTATGAACAGGGTGGGGCGCCAATCGAACGAAAAGCTCAGTGGAACGTTAGTGATCTTGTAATCCAGACCTACCAGTGGACGGACCAGGAAATCGGAACCGCCATCATAAAGGCCTACACCTATACCAGCGCCCGCGTACCATTGAAGGCCGGCAGCGTTAGCAATGTCTTTGTGGTACTGGTAAAAACCCTCGATAACTGTGTAATTGTTCCCAAACAGTACATCAAACTGACCCACATTATTAGGGGTAAAGAAGTGTTTTACTGAAGGGCCTACCAGGGTAGAACCATTACCGAAATCAATGCCCAGGCCTACGCCTGTTTTGTAAGTGCTTTGTGCATTGGAAACTGTGGCTGTTAAAAGAAAGCCAGCTAAAACAACGCCTAGAATAAAGACTTTTCTCATAATTTTTTTACGAAAAATGGTTTTAAAATGGTGCTTCGGATGCTTAATTGCCATTTTTGTGCCAGAATTCGCAAACCGGTTAGGAACACCGGCCTGGCTGTTGAAAAACCCTGGTCCAAAAATACCCGAAGAACTTTTTGATTAACGAATAATAGAACGGAAATAATACCGTTTATTGTTAGCGCCGCGAAGGTAACAAAAAACGAATGTTGAAGAGATGCGAGAGAACAGTATTACATCAACGGTGATTGACGAGTAAGAAAACTCCACTCAAGAAAAATAAAAAAAAGCTGGCCAGTAAAGGGTTTGCTTTGTAATTTCAAATTATTTCCTCCAACTTTGCACACATTAAATCCAATTATATCGAATGGGACTTTTTAACTGGTTTACACAAGAGATTGCAATGGACCTGGGTACTGCCAATACCCTTATCATACATAATGACGAGGTAGCTGTAAACGAACCAAGTATAGTAGCGCTGAACAGGAACAACCCGAAAGAGGTGCTGGCCGTGGGTAAAAAAGCGCTGATGATGCATGAGAAAACACATGAGAGCATCCGTACTGTTCGCCCGCTCAAAGACGGTGTAATTGCCGATTTCAATGCTGCAGAATTGATGATCAGGGAGCTGATAAAATTAGTTTACCCCAAAAAACCTCTTTTCCCGCCCAGCTGGAGAATGATGATCTGCATCCCCTCTTCCATCACGGAAGTGGAAAAACGTGCCGTTCGCGATAGTGCTGAGCAGGCAGGCGCCAAAGAAGTATATCTCCTGCACGAGCCAATGGCTGCTGCACTTGGTATCGGGATCGACGTGGAAGAGCCTGTTGGTAATATGATCATTGATATTGGTGGCGGCACCACCGGTATCACCGTTATTGCCCTGGCAGGTATCGTATGCGATCAGAGCATCCGTATCGCCGGCGATGAATTCACTGCTGATATTATGGAAGCACTCCGCCGTTATCACAGCCTGCTGATCGGGGAACGCACCGCCGAGCAGATCAAGATACAGGTAGGCGCTGCCATGAAAGACCTGGACAATCCGCCTGATGATATTCCTGTAAATGGCCGTGACCTGGTGACCGGTATTCCAAAACAGATCATGGTGAGCTACCAGGAAATTGCCGAAGCACTCGACAAAAGCATTTTCAAAATAGAAGAAGCCATCCTGAAAGCACTGGAACAAACACCACCGGAGCTGGCCGGGGATATCTACCGCCGCGGGCTTTATCTCACTGGTGGAGGAGCTTTACTGAGAGGGCTTGACAAAAGGCTTAGCCAAAAGATCAAGCTGCCGGTACACGTGGCTGACGATCCGCTGAAAAGCGTGGTTCGCGGCACAGGTATTGCTCTTAAGAACTATGATAAGTATCCTTTTGTAATGAGATAGCGGCTTAGGCTTCAGATTTCAAACCTGCTCCCTTGCGAAATATATTTCTCTTTATCCGCCGTTTTTTCACCGTCATCGTGTTCCTGATATTGCAGGCGGTGTCAATCTGGTTTTTATTCAACTACAATAAATTCCATAGGGCAAAAGGTTTGAGCGCAGCAAACGAAGTAACCGGCTGGTTCAATTCCAAATACAATAATGTAGAAGATTTCTTCAAAATGAAGGAAGAGAACCGGAGAATACTGCGGATGAATGATTCGCTGATCAACCTGCTTTCCTCCAATTTTGTAAAAAACGATACCGGTAGGGTGGTGGTAAGGGATTCCGTTGCTTATGACACCACAGGCCAGTACCGCCATTATGTTTGGCGCGAAGCCCAGGTATTATACAATACCGTGAATGCTGAAAAGAACTATGTTCAGCTCAACCGCGGCTCCAATCAGGGTATAAAAGACAATATGGGCGTATTCAGCTCCGATGGCGGATTGGTGGGCCAGGTGGTGAACGTAAGCTCCAATTACAGCCAGGTGATGAGCTTACTGCACGTACAGAACAAAGTGAACGTGCTGGTAAAAAAGACCAAAAGCTCCGGAACGCTTTCCTGGGACGGAAAAGATCCCCGCTTTCTGACCCTGAACAATATCCCCAAAAGCGATTCGCTTGTAAAAGGAGATACCATTCTTACAGGTAATTATTCCCTCAGCTTCCCTCCCGGCCATATGGTGGGTACGGTGGAAGAGATTATAAAAGATAATTCCACTAACTTTTATGTGCTGAAGATCAGGACTGCAGCCAATTTCAGCAACCTGCAGCAGGTGATGGTAGTGGAAAATCTACAGTATGCAGACCAGGAGCAACTGTTTCAGGATACCAAGAAGAAAGTAGATGATGCTAAAAAAACAAGCCGGTGAGTGATCTCTTAAGAAATATCATCCGTTTATTGCTGTTCATACTGGTGCAGGTGTATGTGCTGAACAAGATCCCGCCATTGCATCAATATGTTATACCTTACCTCTACTACCTGTTCCTTCTCTGGTTGCCTTTTAACATATCCCGCATCAGCCTGCTCTTTGTCGGGTTTATTACCGGTATGACGCTGGATTATTTTACCAATACACCCGGCCTGCACGCAGCAGCCTGTGTGCTGGTGGCTTATGTGCGCCCATTTATCATCAATATTCTTTCGCCCAAAGATTCTACAGAGTTCAATTACCGTGAACCTTCGCCCAGGTCAATGGGTTGGACACCTTACCTGGTATATGTGCTCATCCTGACAGTATTCCATCATTTCTACCTTGTGTTGCTGGAATGGTGGTCGTTCGGCAACTTCCTTCATTTCCTTATCAAAGTGCTTTCCACTACAGCTATCAGTCTGTTGCTGGTGATCATCACTGAATTGTTATTTGCCAGGAAGATGAACTACCGTACCAATACCGCGTAATATCCGGGGTTGCCCCAGTAGTTTTCTTTTAGGAAAAATTTAGTGCGATAAACATTTGGAAACCGGCAGATGTATTTCGTACTTTGTATTTGCTAAGCGTATACATTTCTCCTGCCGGTAAATGAGCCGCATCACCTATATATTTCTTACTTGACCTATGCCTGTGTTCAACCAATCCAGAAGCCGTATCATCCGTCTTATTTTTCTTGTTTCATTCGTGATCATTGTTGCACAATTGTTCAAGTTGCAGATCATATCCGGTGAATACAGCAAGCTGGCTATGAACAATGCTGTTTTTCCCAAGATCGTTTATCCTGAAAGAGGGATCATTTACGACAGAAAGGGCAAGGCTATACTCAATAACTCCATCATGTTCGATCTGATGGTGACACCGGCAGAGGTAAAGAATTTCGATACAACTTCTTTCTGCCGCCTGATGGAAATAGATACAGCGGAGTTCAAAAAAAGGATAAGGGATGCAGCTTTCAAAAACACGTCTGTCCGTCCTTCTGTTTTTGAATCCCTATTGACTCCCCAGATGCAGGCCAGGTTTGAAGAGAACGGTTGGAGATTCCCGGGCTTCGCTTTGGTGGAACGCCCGGTGCGTGTGTATCCTTTTAATGCAGCAGCGCATATACTTGGCTATATTGGTGAGGTGGACCCGAAAGATATCGAACGGTCCAATGGCTTTTATCGCATGGGCGATTACACCGGTAAAAGCGGGCTGGAAAATACTTATGAAAAGGTGCTGATGGGCCAGCGCGGTGTGCAGCATATCATTAAAGACAATCATAACCGGCTGGTAGGAAGCTATGAGAACGGTATGTTTGATACGGCGGCTATTGCCGGCCGGGGGGTTCGCACTTATCTTGATGTGGAATTGCAGCAACTGGCAGAAAAACTGCTCACAGGTAAAATAGGTTCCATTGTAGCACTGGAGCCCAAAACCGGCGGTATACTTGCCATGGCTTCAGGACCCGGCTTTAACCCCAACGAGCTCACAGGCTCCGATAAGCAAAAGAACTATGCACGCCTTGTTCTGGATGTAAGCAAACCATTATTCAACCGCGCAATAAAAGGACAATACCCTGCAGGATCTACCTATAAACCGATAGGGGCTTTGATAGGGCTGGATGAAGGTGTGATCACCCCTCAGAGTGGCATCGCCTGTACAGGAGCTTATTATTATTGCGGCAGGAGATACGGCTGCACAGAGCATTGGGCAGGCCACGCCAACAACCTGCGGCTGGCCATTGCCTGGTCATGCAACTCCTTTTTCTATAACACGTTCCGGCTGACGGTCGACAATCCTGCGTATAAAGACCCAAGAAAAGGGCTCACAGCCTGGAAAAACTATATGTCTGCCTTCGGTTACGGCCACCGGCTTGGGGTTGATATCCCCAGCGAAGACGGGGGAAATATTCCTGACACCACCCAATATGATAAAGAATATCGCGGTTCATGGAATTCCTGTACAATGGTGACCATCGGTATTGGTCAGGATAAAATGCTGGCGACCCCACTTCAGATTGCCAATGGCATCAGCATTGTGGCCAACAAAGGATATTATTATGTACCGCATTTTGTAAAAACGATCGATGATGAATCCCCGGCTGATACGGCTTTACTGAATAAATACCGTGTAAAGCATGAAGTGCTTACGCATATACCTGACAGCTCTTACGAAACCGTTATCAGCGGTATGCAGGATGTAACGATTGCAGGTACTGCCGCACGCATTCCTAAAATCCCTGGTGTAAATGTATGTGCCAAAACAGGAACAGCGGAAAACTATGGCATCATCAAGGGGAAACGGACACAATTGAAAGATCACTCCCTGTTTGTATGTTTTGCGCCGCGGGAGGATCCCAAGATCGCTGTAGCGGTGATCATTGAAAACGGTGGGTTTGGAGCAACCTGGGCAGGCCCTATTGCTTACCTGATGATGGAAAAATATTTAAAAGATACATTGAGGGTAGACAGGCTGAAGGAGGTGGACCGCATTGCAGCCGCCAACCTTATGCCTCCGTTCCTGAAAGACCTTCAAAGAAAGGAAGATTCCATCCGGGCGTTCAAGAGATTTGAAATGTGGAAAGACAGCGCCTATATCCGCAAGTATATTACGATGGAGAAGCCGAAGCAACCTTCGCCTTCGCCAAAGAATAAACAATCAAAAGACAAAACGCCTGCCCTGCTGGCAGCTATTCTTCCCGGAGAAAAAAGATCAACAACCACACGGCCTAATACTACTGCTTTATGAACCAACGTAATCCTACCATATCAAAAGGAATAGATTGGAGCCTTGTGTGGATTTATCTCCTGCTGGTAGCCATTGGCATTATGGCTGTTTTCGGAGCTACCTATAAGGAAGGCGATGCGATTGTTCAAAGCTTTATTTCGTTCAAGACGGATTACAGCAAGCAGTTGTATTTTTTTGTAGCGGCATTAGTGCTTGGCCTGTTCATTCTCTTAACAGACAGTAAATTCTTTTCCGCCACGGCCAATATCTGGTATGCTACCGGCCTGGTGATGTTGTTGCTGGTATTTCCCCTGCACTCGAATGTAAAAGGAACGGAATCCATTATCCGCCTTGGCGGATTCAATTTTCAACCCGCAGAATTTTGCAAAATCTGTGTAGCGCTGGCATTGGCGAAATATTTATCGAGACCGGAAACGGATTTCAGCAAAACCCGTTCGCAGTTGATCGCCGCATCGATCGTGTTGGTGCCGGCTATGCTTACAATCCTCCAAAGTGAAACCGGTCTTGCACTGGTATTCTTTGCGTTCTTCCTGGTGATGTACCGCGAAGGCCTTCCTTCAGGCGTATTGGTGATAGGATTTGCAACAGCGGCCCTGGTAGTAGCCACGCTGTTGCTGGAAAAAAATACGCTTGCCATGATCCTGACAGGACTTGCTTTGCTGGTGGTGCTCATTATGCGCCGTCAATTGAAGCGCGATAAATCCATCCTGTTCAAGATCGTATTGCTCTGGGTCATTTGCGTGGGCATACAACGGTTTGGGGTACCCTTCTTTTTTAAGAATGTACTGGCCAAGCACCAGGTGGAGCGTATTTACAGCACAATCGGAAAGGATGTGCCGGAAGAATACCTCAAAGGAGCTATACCCACACAAACACCAAGCGGCAAGCAAACAAATACAGCCGACTATAACGTAAAGCAATCCAAAATCGCTATTGGTAGCGGCGGCTTATTTGGCAAAGGCCTGTTGAAAGGTACCCAAACCCGCTATGGCTTTGTGCCTGAGCAAAGAACGGATTTCATCTTTGACACCATCGGTGAGGGTTTTGGCTTTGTCGGCAGCTTTGCCCTTCTTGCCATTTACCTCCTTCTTTTATTCAGGATAATCACAGTAGCCGAACGGCAACGAAGCGTTTTCAGCCGCTGTTATGCCTATGGCGTAGCAGCCGTCTTTTTCTTTCATATCGGCATCAATATAGCGATGACGGTTGGCTTGGCTCCCGTGATCGGTATTACGTTGCCACTGGTTAGTTATGGAGGTACTTCGCTTATTACGTTTACGATCCTTCTTTTTATATTGATCAGGTTGGATGCCGACCGCCAAATGGTTCTGCGCTAATGGTCGCTAATGGCCGTTTGCTATAGGGTGTGCATCAAGATAGCCACGAATGACGCGAATGCTTATAGCAGGTAGAATATAACCTACCGATCATTTCTTTCTTTCCTGGCTTACTTCAGAAAATATAGGACACCATTCGTGTCATTCGTGGCTATCAAGGCGAACACCCTACGGTAAGCGACCATTAGCGATTATTCGTGCTTGGAGTTTTGATGTCGTGATAGAAGAGGAAGGTCCATCCCTCTTTTTCTCCTTTTTCCCACCATTCTCTTCTTAGTTCCATTGCTTTTTTTCCGTCATAATCATACTTAGCTACAAAGCGGTGCTTCATCTGCTGTAACTGCGGAGCGTCGTCTGCTCCGAAGAAGATCGTTTCGTTATTTTCTTTTATCCAGAATACCTGGTGAAAGGGGGAGTGTGCGCCGGTTACTTTGTAATGTATATAATCACCGATCATTCCTTCATCTTCTTTGAGGAATTCGACCTGCGGTGAATTCTTTAATATTTCCAATTCTTCCGGGATGAAGGATGGCAGTCCTTTTTGCAGGGCAAATTCCAGTTCCCTTTCCTGTACATAGTATTTGGCTGCAGGAAAGCTAAGTTGGCTATGATCATTTCCCGTTGCTACTCCGCCTGCATGATCTTTATGTAAATGGCTCATCAGCACTTTAGTGATCTCAGAGGGGTTGATCCCTGCCTGCAGCAAATTTTCATGCAATTGCAGGTTCCCATCTTTGGGGAATCCCAATCCTGTATCCAGCAACAGCACATCCTGTTCTGTTATCACTACAAAGGGCTGCACTTCTACCAGCAAACTGCCTACAGGCCTCGCCTGCAAATCGTCGTGGTCTTCATTAAAAGGAACGAAAAGCTTGGTCTTGTCGATGGTAAAGGAGCCTTCGGAAAGGGGGATTGTTCTCATCCCACAAATCTACATAAACACGAATACTGCCAATATTCCTTCTGTAGAAAAGTTGCCTGGATAACCACGAATTACGCGAATGGGCGTGAGGAGAGGAAAAGACGTTTTTATTTTGTTTTTTTCACATGGTTAAGTATAGGGGTTGATGGTATTTTGCGGAGTGGAATAAATATTTATGATATGAATCACTGTGATCTTTTATATAAGCAGGAATGTTATAAGATTATAGGACTGTGCATGAAAATCCACAATATTTTAGGGAGGGGATTTAATGAGTTGGTTTATCAGGATGCGTTGGAGATGGAGTTAATAAAGGATAAAATTCCGTTTGTGAGGGAAAAAACGTTTACTGTTCAGTATGAAGATGAAACCCTTAAAAGAATATTCAGAGTAGACTTCCTGGTATTTGATTGCATCATCCTGGAATTAAAGGCCTTACCATTTCTCTCCTTTGTTGAAGGCTTCCGTCAAACCCTCAACTACTTAAAAGCCTCCGGAATCCAACTAGGCCTTCTAATCAACTTCGGACATGACAAACTAAACTTTAAACGCATTATATGCTCCCATTAATACCCAACCCATCTCATAACCAATCAACCCCTTTCATTCTATCAGGGTCCATTCGCGTCATTCGTGGTTATCCAGGCAACTTTTCTACAGAAGAAAATCATTCGCACCATTAGTACAAAAAAGGCCCGCCCTAAAAAGAGCCGGCCGTTGCTAACCTATGAAAAACACCAGGTTCAAAGATATATAAAAACTTATCTTATTATATTTATTTTGTCTTGCCTTCAGGGTTTCTTTTTCCGGGGTTATTTTTTAACCGCTCCTGCCGTAGCCGGCGCAGTTCCTGTATAAAACCCCGCTGATGGGTGAAAATGAGATTACTTCGCTGTTCTCCAACTATCTCCTTGAACCGGGCCCTGTATTTTACCTGCAGGTCCGTGATTTTTTGACGCATAACGAGGTTATCCCCCCGGTTTTCCCTGGCTGTTTTTTTCCAGTCTTTGAAATACTCGATAAAAACAGGCTTGAACTTTTTCGCCTCTTCAGGGCTGAGCTTGAGCCGCTCTTGTATATACTCGCTCATTTTATCGCGAATAGTCGCATTGTCATCCACGTCATCGTCATCCTGCGCAAGAATGGGTGCTGTGGTCAGAACAAAAAGGCTAAGTATGAATAAAAATCTTTTCATGTTAGTTTAAAAAAATATCGTCCTCATCTGTTTCATCAGCAGGAACATCTTTCAGAAAATCCTGTATTTCTTTATCAGATACATTTTTCAGCAGGTTTTTGATATCAGTCTGAGTACTGGTTTTTGCTATATCCGGCGTAGCATCGTCTGCCAGGTCTACAAATTTGCTGATATCTTCCGTACTCACTTTTTTCATGTTTTTTTCGACCCAGGCATAAGGTTGTTTGTTTACACCGGGAGTGGATTGCTGATTCAGTAATAACACAGTACCCAGCGCAACAATGGCTGTAATAGAAGCAGCGATTGCATATTTAAACCATTTTCTTGGGGCCATCCGGACAACCGGTGCTTCTTTCTGTTCTTCAATCACCGGCAGTAAAGGCTTTTCAAAATACCCTTCAGGCACCGTAAACGGATGCTGCTTACCCAGGCCACCTAATAAGGGGGAAACCTGCTCCAATTCCTTCTGTGCGCTCATATCCTCATAAAATGCGATAGAAGGGTCCAGGCTGGTAAAATAGTCAGCCGGAACTGTATAAGGAGATTGCCTGGAAATGCCTGCCAGCAGAGGTGATAAATGCGCCAGTTCTTCATCCGGGGTCGCTGCTTCCATTGCCCTGATCCTTTGCAGGATTTGGGTTGCCAGGCCTTCAAAATAGCTTTCCGGCACCTGGTATCCTACCGGGGCATGAGGTGTCAGGGAGCTGTTAAGCTCCTGCAATTCCTGTAATATGATAGCTGACTGTGGCATTTGTGGGATAATTGAGACAGTTTGCCCTATTCAAAGTTTAATGGTTTTTGATATAATCCTCTATTTTTTTGACCGCATGATGATAGCTTGCTTTAAGCGCCCCTTCACTGGTTTCCAACACCCGGCTCATTTCTTCATAGGGCATCTCATCATAATAACGTAAATTAAATACAACTCTTTGTTTATCAGGTAATTGCTGGATAGCGAGCTGTAATTTCCATTCCAGCTTCGCTGCGTCAAAATGCTGATCGGCCTTTATCTTTTCACTCAAACCGCTTTCCACATCGCTCAGGCTCAATGTGCTTCTCTTTTTCTGCTGCTCCAGGAAGGTCAGGCTTTCATTGGTAGCGATCCGGTAAAGCCAGGTATAAAGCTGGCTGTCTTCTCGGAAATTTTCCAGGCCCTTCCATACCCTGATAAATACATTCTGCAATACGTCATTGGCATCGTCATGGTCCACAACCATACGGCGGATATGCCAGTATAATTTTTCCTGGTATTTCCTGATAATGGCTGTGTAAGCCCTTTCTTTCGTAGCAGTTTCTCTGAACTGCGTGAGCAATTCGGTATCGCTTTCACCGGTTAGCGGCATGCTGTTGGTTTTTCAATTTTTAGAAGCTTAAAATACTAAAATGTTTAATCCCTCCTAAAGTTAAAAATGCAAAAGTCAAAATGCAAACCGGTCCGGTGCATTTTGACTTTTGCATTTTTAATTGGGATTTTTATTTTTTTATCCGTTTTTCTTACGCTGGATCACTTTTTCTGCTGCTGCCACGATATCCGGGATGTCCAGTCCGTATTTCTTCAGCAATTCTTTTGGCGTACCGCTTTCTCCAAACGTGTCTTTTGTTCCTACATATTCGATAGGCACAGGGAAATGCTTGGCCGCGCATTGTGCGATCGCATCTCCTAGTCCACCGATGATATTATGTTCTTCCGCTGTAACCACGCAGCGTGTTTTACGGATAGAAGCCAGTACAGCTTCTTCATCCAATGGTTTGATCGTATGTATATTGATTACTTCCACACTGATCCCTTTTTCCTGCAATTGTGCACCGGCTTGTATAGCATTCCATACCAGGTGACCGCAGGCAAAAATGGTCACATCTGTTCCTTCGGAAAACTGTTGTGCCTTACCGATCCTGAAATCTTCCTCTTTAGTAAAAATCGGCCATACCGGGCGGCCGAAGCGAAGATATACAGGTCCCTGATAGTCGGCGATAGCCAGGGTAGCTGCCTTGGTTTGTGCATAATCACAGGGAACGATCACCGTCATTCCTGGTAACATTTTCATCAGCCCTATATCTTCCAGTATCTGGTGGGTAGCTCCGTCTTCTCCCAATGTAACACCGGCATGGGATGCACAGATCTTTACATTTTTACCACTATAGGCAACAGACTGGCGGATCTGGTCATATACGCGGCCGGTAGAGAAATTGGCAAACGTAGTTGTGTAAGGGATCTTTCCGCCGATGGTCATACCGGCAGCAATACCGATCATGTTCGCTTCAGCGATACCGCATTGTACAAAACGTTCAGGAAATTCTTTCATGAATTGCTGCAGCTTCAATGAGCCAGCGAGATCAGCCGTTAGGGCAACGATATTGGGATTTTTGCGGGCTGCTTCCGCAATTCCGTCTCCAAATCCACTTCTTGTATCTTTATTTCCGGTTGGTTGAATATCTTTTAATGCCATAGTGTTTTATTAGAGCGTAAAAGTAAGGAATTTGAGCTACCTGCTTAGTTCAGCTCTTTTGGTTTTCCTCCAAAAATTGCCTGGTCTGCTTTAAGTTTTTGTTCCCATTCCCATGCTGTCTGCATCATTTCATCCAATGTTAAAGCAGGCTCCCAACCCAGACGGGTTTTGGCCAGATCATTATTGGCATAAATAGCGATCACATCACCAGCGCGGCGGGGGCCGATCTCATAGTTCAGTTTTACACCACTTACCTTTTCAAAGGAACGGATCGCTTCAAGCACGGTCACGCCATTTCCGGTGCCAAGATTAAAAACTTCACAAATGGAGCTGTTCCTTTTTTGTTCCAGGTATTGGATCGCCAGGGTATGTGCATGCGCAATATCGCTTACATGTATAAAATCACGGATGCAGGAGCCATCGCGTGTGGGATAATCGTCTCCAAATACCATCATCTTAGGTAATTTACCTATGGCAGTTTGTGTGATCACCGGCACCAGGTTTTGCGGGCGGCCGATCGGCATTTCACCGATCTGTATGGAATGATGCGCCCCTACCGGGTTGAAATAACGCAGGAGGATACACTGCGTGCCGGCACTCTTGGCAAATTCATTGATGATCTGCTCACCCATCTGCTTGGTATAACCATAAGGAGATTCAGCAGGTTTGGGAACAGTTTTTTCTGTAACAGGGATTTCATCCGGGTTGCCATATACTGTGCAGGAAGAGGAGAAAACAAAGAAAGGAATATTGAATTCCTGTACACACTTTAATATGTTGATCAGGGAATTATTGTTATTCTCAAAATACATCAGCGGCTTTTCCACCGATTCGCCTACGGCTTTGTAAGCTGCAAAATGGATAATGCCTTCGATGTCTTCATTTTCCTGGAAGATCGCAAATGTATCATCAAAATTGCAGAGGTCTACTTTGTAGTTCTTGATCTTTCTGCCGGTGATCCTTTCCACTCCTTCCAGTATGGCGGGATTGGAACGGCTGTTATTATCAACAGAGATCACATCGTAGCCCTGCTCAATAAGATCCACGATGGTATGGGAACCGATATAACCGCAACCACCTGTTACAAGTATTTTAGCCATAAAAAAAATTCCCGGCAAAAGTCAGGATTTTTTTCGAAAAGTGATGGTTTGGTTTCACCAATCGGTTTTCCCACCAAGACGGCAAAGGCCACAAAGAAATATTTACACTATATCTTAAAGCAATAGGGTATGAAAAATGTGCAGGTAATAATTTCTTTGTGGTCTTCGTCGTCTTGGTGGGAAGTATCCAAACGAAGGGGTTTAAAGGTCGATAAAGTACTTAAATCTTAAATTTCTAAGCAATTATCCCGATCAAACGAACAGATGTACAACGTAATAAACACCCGTAGCCAGCAATCCGCTCACCGGGATGGTCAGCACCCAGGCCCAGATCAGGTTTACCGTAACGCCCCAGCGAACGGCCGAAAGGCGTTTGGTAGCACCTACGCCCATGATCGCGCCTGTAATGGTGTGGGTAGTACTTACAGGTATTTTAAGTGATTCTGTAACGAAAAGTGTAAGAGCACCGGCAGTTTCAGCCGCAACGCCTTCAAAAGGAGTTACTTTGGTGATACGGGTACCCATGGTCTTTACGATCTTCCAGCCACCGCTCATGGTACCCAATGCAATGGCAGTATAGCAGGCCAGCGGCACCCAGGGTTCCATGTGGTCAAGGCTATAGCGGGTAGGATTGGAGGCGATAAGCGCAGCCATGATAATACCCATTACCTTCTGTGCATCATTACCTCCATGCCCGATGCTGAATACGGCAGATGATACCAGTTGCAGGCGCTTGAACCAGGAAGTTGCCCTATGTGCATTCAGGTTGCTCAGGTATAAGGAGAAGATGGCCATGATTATAACAATAAGGCTCATCAATATCCATTTGAAATTCTGTGAGTGGAATACCACTTTCAGAAAAAAAGAGTCGTAATGCGATTTCAGCTTAGCCGGATCAGTTTCCAGGTGCGTAAATAAAAAGATGAGAACACCCAGGATCACCAAAGAGGAAAATATTTTAGGGCCCCTGGTCTTTTTAAAAGAATAAATAAACCAAAGGGAAATAACAAAAGCTACGATCATACCGATCAGGGGAGCCAGGAAAATAAAGGCAGCGATCTGGATCACCGGGCCTGAGTTAACCGAACTGAATGAACCGGAATGGGCAATGGCTGCACCGGCAAAACCACCGATCAGTGTATGAGAGGAAGAAGACGGAATGCCGCGCCACCAGGTAAACAGGTTCCAGATGATAGCAGCGATCAGGCCGGAGAAAATTACTTCCAGGGTGATAAAATCATTTTTTACAGTTTTGGCAATCGTATTTGCCACACCATGATCCCTGAAAATAAAGAAAGCGACGAAGTTGAACAGGGCCGCCCAAAGCACTGCCTGGAAAGGCGTGAGCACTTTAGTGGAAACCACTGTGGCAATGGAATTGGCCGCATCATGAAAGCCATTGATATAGTCAAAGATCAGCGCTAATGCTATAATAACAATAAGGAAAGTGGTCATAAAATGAGTTTGCTGATATAAGAGAGCGCGGGTTAGGTAAAAAATAAAAAGTCAAAACTCAAAACGTAGAAGAAGGCTCCTTCCTGGCATCTTTTGCATTTTGATTTTTGACTTTTGAACTGAACCGGCGGTCCATATATAGTTATTAAGCGTATTTAATAATGATAGACTCTATCACATTGCTGGCATCTTCACATTTATCGGTCACGATCTCCATTACCTGGTAGATCTCCCTTTTCTTGATCACTTCTTTTGCGTCAGGCTCTGTCGCAAACAGGCGTTCGATGCTCATGTCAAAAATATCATCTGCCTGGTTTTCGATACTGTTGATCTTAACCAGCGCCTCGGTGATATTGCGCATGTTTTTCATATCGCGGAGCTCTTTTACAGCAATGCGGATCTGGTAAGCACCCTGCTCAATCAGCTCAGCCATTTTCTGCATACCCATGTCGTTGGGGTTCACACGGTAGAAATTGATCTTTTTGGCAGAAGCATATATATAGTCGGCGATATCATCCAGCGAAGTGGCGAGGTAGTGAATATCTTCCCGGTCGAACGGAGTGATAAAGTTGCGCCCGAGCTCGGTAAACACGCTATGGGTAAGTTCATCGTTGGCATGTTCCAGGTCTTCGATCTGGGCGATCAGGGCAGCACGTTTGTCGAAATCAGTTTCGGCTACCACATCCTTCATCACTGTTCCCATTTTAGCGACATTGTCTGCCACCTGTTCAAAAAGTTCAAAGAATATCCTGTTCTTAGGCATGAAAATTTTCAAAAATGAATTAAGTCCCATATCATGTTTTTAACTGGTTGCGAAATTACCGGCTTCAGTGAGCAGACCCGGGAAAATAGGCGGAATTAATAATTCCTTAATATTAATTATTTATACGATGTTTTGGGTTTTATTTTATAACTACTTAACTCTCACTACATAAAATAAAGGTACATTCTTTTAAGTAAGCTCAGCAAAACGGCCATAACATTTCCATAACATTGCCTTCACAATTCCTTAATTGCTGCATAACATGCCGGTAATCTTCCAATTCTTCCTTTGCCGGAAATTACTTCTATGCTACTGCGGCTGAAATTACTGTTGATTCTCTCATTTGCATTTTCTTTCACTTACGCACAAAACAAGGTTTCTGGTAAAGTTTCCAATGAAAAAAATGAACCACTGCCAGGTGTGTCTGTAAGAATTGCAGGTCAGGCCGGCGGAACCTCTACCAATGTTGAAGGCCGCTATACCTTAACATTACCAACCGGTAAATATGAACTTGAGTTTTCTGCCATAGGATATGAAACAAAAACTGTAACAGATGTTGAAGCGACCGACCAGCTCAATGAGTTGAACGTTGTATTGGTAATAAAGGCAAAGGAAGGTGAGAACGTGGTGGTTACTGCAAGACGTTCCAGCGCCCGCCTCGAAAGCGTGAACTCTGCCATTTCCTTTCAGAAAAATACCAACACCGTAGCTTCTGTTATTTCTGCTGAAAGCATCCGCCGCTCTCCTGATAAAAATACTGGTGAGGTATTGAAACGTACGCCCGGTACCAGTATCCAGGATGGTAAATACCTGGTAGTAAGAGGCCTGGCTGACCGTTATAACCAGGCAATGCTGAATGGCATATTGCTTTCCAGCACTGAACCCGACAGGAAGACCTTCTCTTTCGACATCTTCCCTTCGGCTATGATTGATAATATTATTATTAATAAAGCATTTGTACCCGAACTGCCCGGCGAATGGGCCGGTGGCCTGGTTCAGGTGAATACAAGGGATATTCCTGCAAAAAACTTCTTTAATGTACAGATCGGTACAGGTTTCAATACCCAAACGGTCAGTAATGATTTCTATTCTTATAAAGGTGGTAAACTCGACTTCCTGGGAATTGATGACGGTCAAAGAGGGCTTCCTGCTTCTTATGGTTCCAAAAACCAGTTCAAAGTACTGACCCCTGCTCAAAAAATTGAAGTAGGAAAACAATTTGAAAATGTATGGGCTCCTGAGAAAGTATCTTCTCCTATCAACACTTCTTTCCAGGCGAGTGGCGGTTTTAATAAAAAATTCAGCGGTGATAAACAGCTGGGTGTAATACTCGGCCTTACATACAACAAATCTAACCGCTATCTTAAGCTGACCAACAATGGTTATGCGTTTTCTGACGATGTTTCAGGCAATACTGTAATAACCCCTGACTTCCTGTATAATGATAACCGTTATGCACAGGATGTATTGTGGGGAGGCATGGGTGCTGTGACCTTCCAGTTCAATGCCAATAATAAAATTTCCTATAAAACCATTTTCAACGTAAACACCACAGACTATACTACCAACCGTGGTGGTGAAGTGAACAATGGCCGTTCCTCTCTGGATAGCCTGAAAGGTTCTGAGCTTGGTTTCAAACAAAATATGTTCTGGAGCAATCAGCTTACAGGCGAACACAACCTGTCGCTTTTCCAGCAGGCATTCAAATTGAAATGGTATGGTGGCTTCAGCATCCTGGATTCTTATATCCCTGATCAGCGCCGCCTTACTTACAGCAAAGACAATGAGAATAACCGCCCCTACCTTGCTAATATAAGCGGCGTACTGTCGCAACAAAGTGGCAACCGCTTTTACCAGTTCCTGAATGATTATATCTATACCGGTGGTGCAGATCTGACCAAATCATTCAGGGCTTTCGGTTTCAATCAGTCAGTTAAAGCTGGATATATGATCCAGGTCCGGGACCGTTTATTCGATTCCAAACCATTCTCCATTTATCTGCCCAGAGATAATGAGCAGTTGAGATTGCTTGGCCCTGATCAGATCTTCAACCCGGATAATTTCGGGACCGGCTTCGACAACAAATTTGCTTTTGAAGCACTTGATGCAAACATCTTCCGTTATCTCGCCAATACTATTCTGAATGCAGGTTATATCCAGTTCGACAACCAATTGTCGCAAGCGCTGCGTGTTGTGTGGGGTGTGCGTGTAGAAAACTATGACCAACTGATGGGTAGTGTGAAAGCATGGGACAGCCGCCACTCGCATACAGAAGTGACCGACTTCCTGCCCGGACTGAATGCCACCCTGAAACTGAACAATAAAACAAACCTGAGATTGTCAGGGTCACAAACGGTGGTACGCCCTGAATTGCGTGAGGTAGCTCCCTTCCAGTTCTATGATTTCGATCTGAATGCTACCGTACAGGGTGCAACAGGTCTTCAACGTACCAAGATCACCAATGCCGACCTGCGCTATGAATTATATCCAAGGGCAGGTGAAACATTCAGCATCGGTGTGTTCTACAAACATTTCGACAAACCAATCGAGCAGATATTCCAGTTAGGTGGTGGCGGATCAAGCACCATCAACTTCTCCAATCCTGAAAAAGCAGAAGCTTATGGCGCTGAGTTGGAGTTCAGGAAGAAACTTGATTTCACTGACGGACTTAAGAATTTCACCTTCCTCACCAACCTGTCTTATATCAAGAGTAAGGTGAGTGATGCGAAGCTGACAATAGATCGCCCTTTGCAAGGCCAGTCAAACTACCTGATCAATGCAGGCCTGCTGTATGACCTGGAGAATGCCGGACTCAACGCGAGCTTGCTGTTCAACCAGATCGGTAAACGGATCGCTTTCGTCGGTTCTATAAATTCTACCGGTTCCGGCATGTCTGAGTTCCCTGATACCTGGGAAGCATCAAGACCCCTGCTCGATTTCCAGATTGCCAAGAAGGTCGTAAAAAACAAAGGTGAGATCAGGCTGAATGTGTCTGATATCCTGAACAAGAAAGCATATTTCTATCAGAATGTGGATGGAAACACAAAATTGAACAAGGGTGTGGACATGTACAGGTTTACCCGTCAATATGGCACCACATTCAGCATCACATTCGGATACAGCCTGTAATTAAATCAACAAGTCAACAATAAAAAGTACATAAACACAGAAATCATAAAAAATGAAAAAGATCATTCTTTATTCAGCACTTGCCATCGCAGCATTCACAGGATGCCGGAAGATTGAAACAGATGGTGAAAAAGAAATCGTCATCGTTCCCGGTGGTGGTAATGGCGGCCCCTCTGGCGAAACTATTACGCTGAAAGGACGTATCACTTCAGATACGGTCCTGAAGAAAACGAATACGTATATCCTGCAGGGAAAAGTGTATGTAACAAATGGTGCTAAAATGACCGTTGAAGCCGGAACAGTGATCAAAGGCACATACAGTGGAGCAGAAGTTGCAGCCCTGATCATTACCCGCGGCTCACAGATCATTGCACAGGGAACAGCCAGCGAGCCAATCGTTTTCACTTCCAATTCACCCAATCCACGTTCAGGTGACTGGGGCGGTATCGTATTGCTGGGTAAAGCAGCGATCAATGCAACCTATACTGCTGATATCGCAAGCGTATATCCCAATAACCCAAATGTATTGATCGGTGCCGGTACTTTCCAGATCGAAGGTGGTGTAGACAATACTTATGGTGAAGGTGTATGCGGCGGCGGCGCTAACCCTGTTAACAATGACAACTCAGGTGTACTGAGCTATGTGCGTATCGAATACGCTGGTTATGCATTCATTCCTGATAAAGAGATCAACAGTTTGACAATGGGTGCAGTAGGCTCCGGCACAACGATCGATCACGTGCAGGTGACTTATGCAAAAGATGATGCGTACGAATGGTTTGGCGGTACGGTTAACTGTAAATACCTGGTTGCATACAGAACACAGGATGATGATTTCGATACAGATAACGGCTATAGCGGTACTGTACAGTTTGGCCTTATCGTTCGCGATTCTGCCAATGCAGACGTATCTAACTCAGAAGCATTTGAGAGCGATAATAATGCTACCGGTACTACAGCTACACCTAAAACTTCTGCCATATTCTCTAACATAACAGCGATCGGCCCACGTGCTACACTCGCTAATGTTGGTAACAGCTATTTCCTTGCAGCTGCACAGATCAGAAGAAACTCTGCCATTTCCATTTTCAATTCTGTGTTTATGGGATGGCCCCGTGGTCTGCTGATCGATGCGAGCACTGGTACTCCAACTGATCTCAATATAGGCCTTCCAACAGGTAGCGGCGAATTGAAGTTCAAAAACAACATCATTGCTGGTTGTGGCAATCACCCTTCATTCCCGGCCTGGGCTCCTGTAAAATATTCTGCAGGTACCAACGCTGCAGCACAATCTTCAGATGCTGAAATTCTTGCCTGGGTTAATCTCGCTGAAAACGGGAACCAAATCATCACTAACAATGAGAATGTAGGTTATACCCGCCCATTCGACTATATCAACCCTGACTTCACTCCATTTGGATCCGGCAGCGTATTGGGTCAGCCTAATCCTATTATTAACGGTTATGCTTTCACAGATGCTAAACTGGCTAATAATGCCTTTATCGATAAAACGGTGAAATTCCGCGGCGCTATCTCTCCTTCAGGAGACCTGGCAAGCTGGTACAAAGGCTGGTGTGTATTCAACTAAGCTTATATCAATAAAGCAGAATTTATATAATCGCCCCGGGTTTGTCCGGGGCGATTTCTTATTTATAGAGAGGGGCGTAAGCATACACGATTTCGTAAGGCACTTTACGAAGGGACGGCAACATTTGACCTATCAACACATCCTGCTTTTGCGGAGTAGGTTCACAGATGGTATACTGATCACCATTATAAACAATGGGGGTCCCTACAGGTTTATCCAGCTTCACCGCAATGGTGATATGTTTGGGATAAGACAAAACAATCATCGGCAGGTTATAAATTTCCTTTACGAGATAAAAAAACAAAGCCGCCCTGTCCTCACAATCACTATACTCATACAGGAGAGTTTGCTCCGGCGTAAAGCGCTTTTCCTTTCCAAACACATCGGCATCCTTTTCAAACAGGAAAGCATAGCGGGTAAAGCGCATGAGATAATCGACGCCGTTCTTGGCGTTTAATCCTTTCACATTCTGCTTCAGCAATGGGATAAGGGAACTGTATGTTTCCTTGCTGAGAGGAATATTGAAATAAGATGCATAATCCACTACCGGGTAATTGGCGAAAATCGTTTTTATCTGTGGATTCAGCTTTATTTTGAGATGGTATTCAGTCTGGTAAATATTGAAGAGCAGGTCCTTTTCCAGGTAGTCTTCCGGCTTAAAGCTGGGTAGCTGATTGATCTTATAAGAAAACGCTTTTTCCGCTCCCGGTATATGAATCGGCAGTTCGGTAAACTTTTCCTGGTCAAAATCGATCATTGACCCGTAATCGTGGTAGTTAAGGCAAACGTATTGCTTGCCATCTTTGAAATGGTAAGGAATATCGTAAATGACTTCATCGCTTTGCACATAAAACAGGATCTTGCCATCGGTGACCTGCAAAGTGGCATTATAGCCGGATTTGCAAAGAAGGAACCATTTATAGATCGTATAAGCAGTGTAATTTTCTCCCTTAGGGCTGATGGATTGAGCGGTCCGCCGGATCAGCTGGTAATACAACCAATCGTCCAGCTTATACTGTTCCTTATAAAAAAGCATCTTTTTTATAAGGCTTTCATAATTGCCGGCATTCAGTTTTTCATAGAATGCCGTCACAGACTCCAGTGAAAGCGGTCCGCTGAAACTGGTTTTGAAAGCATCATCCACTTCCAATTCAACCGTATCACCATAAAAATCAAAACGGATAGCTTGTGTATTCTTTGGAGAAAAAGAAGATAGCAGGCTGATCAGCAAGAGCCCCAGGATGGGATGTATAGGGAATTTTATTTTCACGGCACAATCAATCCACTATAAAATTATTAAAACTTAACAATAAGGTAATATTAAATTTCCGGGGGATGGTTGAGGCAAAAAAAAGCCACTCAGGAAGGACGACCGGAGTGGCTAAACTGCATGAGAAGACTTGCATGGATGGAATAACTGCTAGAACCATCCTGCAAATGGGAACGACTTGGAAGAAAGAACTGGTGTAAAGATGGAGCTTGTTTGTTAAGCGGTTATTATAGCAGCATTATCTCAATATTAAATCAGCTGATATTTCTTAGGCTACTTCCAGCAATTCATTTTCTCTTTTTTCAACATTTAAACTGAAAAGATATTCCAGGCTTTCAGGGATGCTTTTACTGTAATCCATTTTTATCCTTTCATCATTGTTGATCCAGTCTTCGAGATGATCGCTGAACGTATGATCGATACTTTTCAGTACCCGGATGCCCATTTCCTGTAAAGCAGCTGCATTGCATTGCTGCTCATACTGGCTGCGGATGGGGATCGACATGATCTTTTTACCCAGGTGCAGGGCTTCGGCCGGGGTTTCAAATCCTCCGCC
This sequence comes from Sphingobacteriales bacterium 44-61, assembly GCA_001898405.1. GTDB lineage: Bacteria > Bacteroidota > Bacteroidia > Chitinophagales > Chitinophagaceae > Terrimonas_A. Next base: position 118,088 of record MKTW01000004.1, on the reverse strand, counting down.
GGTAATGATGCCGCTGCAATGGATCAGGCTTTCGTTAAACGCCTGCTTATTGACTGGCAGCAAACGCAGGTTTCCCTCTTGCCTCGGTTGCATCACCTGGCCGCAGAACACGTCGAATTGAAGATCGCCGAATGCACTGAATATTTCCACCAGTTGCGGCTCGCAATAGGATGGCAGGTACACCGTGATATAACCTTTATCAGTAGGATTGGCTTCCAGTATCTGTTGCTTTACCACAGGGGTGAAAATGAAATGATCATACGATTTGAAATGCAGGCCTACATAATGCGTAGCTTTTGCATAATTCTTCAGGATCCATTCGCCTGTTGAGTTTTTTATAGAAGGCCTTGGAGTGTGGGATGAATAAAAGCTGGCCTGGTGCCCGAAATTAATGGACGGGACCTTTTTGCGGGCGCAGGCGGCTGAAGTGATGTAATCAAAATCGTTGAGCACGAGATCATATTTTTCTACAGGCAGGTCCCGGATCTCCTGGCGGAGACGCAATGGGTGAATGCCTTTGGCGATTTGCCAGTAATCCAATCCTCCATTACAATTATAATAAAGGCTTAAACCCTTGCTGCGGTATTTGATCGGCGCATCAAGCGCAAGATGACTGTTGCCGCCACTAAGGAAAATATCAATATTGCCGTACTCTTCGAGGTGCGGTAATAATTCCATGGCACGGCTAATGTGTCCGTTGCCTGTTGCCTGTATAGCATATAATATGTTCATATTGCTGAGGGTTGGGTTAAAGAATGCAGATAAATAGCTATTTCGTTGGTGATCACTTCGGGCTTTGGCTTGGGTTGTTTCGCCGGTTCAGGTTGGGTCTCTTCCTGCTGGTGTGTGTATAAATGCCAGTCGTTGTTATAATATTCCAGGGAAGTCATGTGCTCAACCCAATCTCCTGAATTGAGATAAGTGACAGCCCCTTTTTCATTGCTGTAAACTCTTTTGACGGGTTGGTGGATATGACCGCAGATCACACAGTCATATTTTTTTTCAATGGCCAGCTCAGCGATCATGGTTTCAAAAGCATCGATGCGCACAAAGCGTTTATGAAACTGCTCCATGATCTTTTTGGAAAGGGAAACTTTTTCCCGGCCCAGCAGCCTCATCATTTTATTGATCATTTTGTTAAAACCCAGCAGCATTGCATAGCCATTGCTGCCGAGTTTGCCCCAGAACTTGGCCTGATTGGCTGTGGTGTGATCAAACACATCACCATGGAAGATCCAGTTCATTTTTCCATCTATTTCTATCACTACTTTATCCGCCAGTTGAAAATTTCCAAGATGGAGATCGGCATACCGGCGCAGTGTTTCATCATGATTGCCGGTGATGTAAATAACCCTTGTGCCATTGGAGAGCAGGTGGAATATCTGCTGAATGGCGGTGATGTGATGAAGAGGAAAATAATGCTTGCTGAATTGCCATCCATCAATAATGTCGCCATTGAGAATAAGGAGGCGGGGCTCGATGCTATTGAGGTAGCTGACAAACTCTTTTGCCCGGCAGGCATACGTGCCAAGGTGCAGGTCGGATATTACAGCTACATCAACGGGACGTTTTTGCATTCAAAAGGTTTGCTAAAGGTCAGGATGGTATATAACCTTAGTATTAAGCGAGTATTAAGCATTTATGAAATAGGGCGTGGCCGACCCACAGCCATTTCATAGTTTCATCACCTTACCTTAACCTTCCGGTCACACTATCTGCCTTTCTTTGTGAAACCTTCAGATGTGAAAGTTTTCCTTACTTCTTTAATCCTCCTTGCAACACTTCCTTCTGCTACACCTTCACGGTTAGCTCAGCAAACACCTATCGATATCAGGCCTGCTAAAAACCTGGTCGTTGTTACGATCGACGGGGTCCGCTGGCAGGAGATATTCAATGGCGCGGACGAAGACCTGATCAATGATCCGAAGTTCACTCCCGACACGAATACCATCAAGGCACTTTACTGGTCGGATAATAAAGAGCAAAGGCGCAGGCAACTGATGCCTTTTTTTTGGTCTGTACTGGCAGGGAAAGGACAACTGTATGGTAACAGGCAGCTGAATAATAAAGTGAATGTGGCCAACCTCTATGCTTTTTCCTATCCCGGTTATAATGAAATATTCACCGGTACTACAGACCTGCTGGTATCATCCAACAAAAAAAGGTACAACAGCAATATCAATGTGCTTGAGTACCTGGAGAGCAAAGATGAGTTTAAAGGAAAAGTGGCAGCATTCACTTCATGGGATGTATTCCCCTATATCCTGAATGAGCAAAGGAATGGGATACCCGTCAACAGCGGTTATCAGAAAGTGGAAGGCGAGCATCTTTCCAGCGGGCAGCAACTGGTCAATAAAGTGCAGGAGGAAAACGTTTATCACAAGGGTGGTACACGCTACGATCAGCTCACTTTCCTGGCTGCGCGTGAATACCTGGAAGAACACAGGCCAAAGGTGCTTTTCCTGGGACTGGGAGAAACCGACGAGTATGCCCATTCAGCCCGCTATGATATGTACCTGGAGCATCTTAACAAAGCAGACAGGCTGCTGGCCGAATTATGGCATTGGATACAAACCACGCCAGGTTATAAAGACAACACATCTATTATTATTACCACTGATCATGGAAGAGGATACCGTGATGCAAAATGGGCTTCGCATCATCTTTTTATCCGCGGCTCTTCACAAACATGGCTGGCCATGATGGGGCCGGGTGTGGCTCCCCTGGGTGAAGTGAAGGACGAACAGCAATTGTACCTGCAACAGGTAGCCGGCATGATTGCAGGACTGGTAGGTGAGGAATTTGAACCGGGAACAAAGATCGCTTCGAGGAAGTAATGATCAATCCTTTTTTCTATCGAGCGTAAAACCGATGGATGTGCCTACATCCTCGCGGCTGCGTGCGTGAATGGTTTGCCCGTGCGCTTCAATGATATGTTTGCAAATGGCCAGCCCCAGCCCGCTTCCTGTTACATCAAGGCTGCGGCCTTCTTCAGTGCGATAGAAACGTTCAAAAATGCGGGTCAGGTGTTTTTCGGGAATGCCGATCCCGTCATCCCTTATCTCCACCAGCACATGTCTGCCATCAGTAATATACATGCTGGCTGTAATAGAACCGTTCTGTTTGCCATATTTGATGGAGTTCTCCACAAGATTCAGCAGCACCTGTCTTATTTTTTCCTTATCGGCAAAAACGGTAAGCGGGGATTCACAACCTTTCTTGATGCTGCAGCGGATATTCTTTTGCTCCGCCATAATGGAGATGCTTTCAAATGTTTCTTTTACGAGATCCTGGATCACAAAGTTTTGCTTGATCAGGTTCAACTCGCCTCTTTCCAGTCTTGATATTTCATCCAGGTCATTCAGCAGATTGGTAAGCCTTTCCACATTGGTGGATGTTTTTTCCAGGAATTTCCTGTTTACCTGCGGATTTTCCAGGGCGCCTTGCAGCAAGGTATCCACATAACCCTGTATGGCGAATACAGGCGTTTTGAATTCGTGTGAAAGATTTTGAAGGAATTCTTTTCTGAATTGCTCATTAGCCCGCAGCAGTTCTATTTCCTGTTTGTTTTCCGTTGCCCAGGCTTCCACATCTTCCCTTACTTCATCAATGCTTTTCTTGGGTAAAATGTATTTGTAGTAGGTTTCCTGTCTTTTGGTGGCTTTGGTCTGGTAAATGAATTTATAAATGAGCTTGATCTTCCGGTAGATAAATCTTTCAAGCACGAAGCTGATCAGGAAATAACCACCCCCCAATATTACCAGGAAAGAGATCAATACCGGTTGCCATCTTTTTTCAATCACAAATACCAGCAGGCTGATCGGGGCAGCTAAGCCCAGAGCAGTAAGAAAAGAAAGCTGACGGGGGGAAATATTTTTAAGGGAGAACATGTAATGAAGTTACGCTTCAAAGCTCAAACTTATATCCTACTCCCTTCACCGTCGTCACGCAATCGATCCCCAGTTTCTGGCGGATCTTGCGGATATGGACATCGATAGTGCGGTCGCCTACGATCACATCATTACCCCATACCTGGTTGAGTATTTCATTGCGAAGGAATACACGACCTGGTTTCTGGGCCAATAGATATAATAATTCAAATTCCTTTTTCGCCAGCACGATATCACTTCCATCCACCTGCACCATAAAGCGCTCGGGATCTATTTTGATATTTTCCAGTTCCAGGGTCTTGACCTCTGCTTTATTCAGCCGGCGGAACAAAGCGTTCACGCGGCTCAGGAACACTTTTGGACTGATCGGCTTACTCACATAATCGTCAGCGCCGGTTTCCAAACCCCTGATCTGGCTGCCATCATCATTTACAGCTGTGAGGAAAATGATCAGGGTGTCTTTGAAAGTTGCCTGGGTGCGGAGGATCTGGCAAACTTCCACCCCTGTTTTTTTAGGCATCATTACGTCCAGCACCACCAGGTCTGGTTGGGTACGCCTTGCTTTTTCGAGCGCTTCATCCCCGTCTTTGGCGGTTATCACATCATATCCTTCGCCGCTGAGGTTGTATTTTAAAATTTCTAATATATCCGGCTCATCGTCGGCTATCAGCACTTTTCGGGCCTTAGTTTCCATGCCAATGAAAGTTTGCGCAAAGCTACTGGGAAATTGCGGGCGCAAAAAACCCCGGCACTTTGTTCATACAGACTTAATGATAACTTAATATCAGGCATGATTTTATGACAGGAAAATGCAGGGCGGACCACAGACAACCTTATGCCCCGAAAACCGTCTTATAACTGTATGATAAACAGATTATAGTTGAATATCAACGCGGGTTATTAAATTTGCATATCTATCCTTATGACTTCAATGTTGAGATACCTTGTTTTATGGACTGCTTTCCTGGCTTTTTCTACAAGCCTGGCAGCACAGCTTAATATCAATAATGCCGCCATCACGATAAAGCCGCCCAAGAACAGGGAGCTTTTTCATGACTATATCGATAAAGAACAAAGAGACCTGCTGAGTGCGGATGGAAAAGCCGACAACGAGTTGGTTTTTTCCGGAAATGAGGAAGTAAATCTTTTGCTTACTAAAGCCATCGGCCAAACGGTTGATGAATTCCAGTTCAACATAGAAGCAGATAGCTTACTGGACCACCGGTTGAAAGTGAATTATCTCACCGGCATGTCGAACGTGTTGAAATATGTACGTGCCAACTGGCGAACGAAAAAAGTGAACCTGCTGCATCTTCCGCAGATCATCAATGGATATAAGCAATGCGTGATTGATGACAGGGATGGTAAAAGCATAGAGCCGGTAATTGCTCCTTTATCTTACGATGCAGGAACTGCTGTGCTTGCTGCCAATATTTTCTCTTCCAATAAAGGGTACCAGCCATCCAAAGACGAGCTGATTTTAAAATACTGCGTACTGCATCCGGCTTCCACATTTATTACCCTTAAGGATAATCCCAATGTGCCTTTTGCAGACAGCCTGGTGAAAGCCGTGGCAAAAAGATACCCTGCTCAATTGTACACTTACGCGCAGGCCAACAATAAACTGGGGGGTATTATCCGCAACATCAATGATGATGAATTTGTGAAAGCCGTTACCCGCATGGCAAGAAGCAGAAGCGGGCAACAATATTTTCCTTTCCTCGATAATATCGTGAAAGGAAAAATAACTTTTGAGGAACTGGATGCTGCAGAAAAAGATTCAATACAATATTTCCGGTTGCTGGTGAAAACGCAGATGGACTATATGCAAAGAGCGATCAATAAAGACACCGCCATTGCATTTAAAGAACTGACAGCAAAACTGGAAAAGAAGGCAAAAGATGTGTTTGTAACAACCATTAACGGCTTGCATACTGAATCAGATGCGGTACGTTTCAGATGCCTTCAGCCATTAACAGCACAGGAGTTGTATTACCTGGCGGTGCTTACCGATGGGTTGATCTATACATCCAGCTACACAAGTGGCGTGTACCCGTTGATGATGAAAAAGATCAACAATCGCGGCGATTCCTTATTGCTCAGCCTGAACTTTGATCACTACCGTAAATTCATCAGCCAGGCAGCAGCCTACAATACCCTGGGCAATTTTCTTTCTACTTTTCCAAGGCATGATGAAGCAACCGACCTGATGAAAGCCTTTGTAGGCGGTTTGGAAAAAACAGAAGGGCTGGAAGATGGGGTGGACGTAGCAGATTCTTATGCGAGCATTATTGAAACCAATAAAAAACTGGCAGCAGAAGTGTTGAACCTGGTGCAGGAAAATTATCAGCGCAACCTTGATGAGAATAACAAGAAAGGAATTGTGATCTATAATATTTTAAATAAGCTTTTCCTTTCTGCAGACTCTTCCAAGAATATTGATCTTACCAAAGAACTGGGTATTCCGCCGGTATATAACGTGCCCTTCTCTTCACTGACCAATGAGAAAGGCGAAGTGATAGCCCAGGTATTCTTTTATGGAGATAAAGATGGGCAGGGGATCTTCAATGGCTTCCAGAATATGTTTGGCGGCGGCAACTGGGCTATTGACCGTAATAACCCGCAATGGATCACGATCCGTTCTGTCAAAGGCAACCCTGTAGTGATCTATGCCAACAAGCCATTACCGGAAGAAACCGGTGAAGACGATAAAGCGCAACAGGCGCTGGATGATTACCTGGAAAAGAACAATATTCATCCTACTGTGACCATTCACCGCGGGCACAGTTATTTCGCCAATTCAACCATTGCCTATATGGCACCTTCTTCCCGCATCGTGTTCATGGGCTCCTGTGGCGGATTCCATTTGATCGATTCTATCCTGCATAAATCAGAAGATGCACACATCATTGCATCGAAGCAGATCGGTAAAACGGCGATCAACAAACCGTTCTTCCTGTTGCTTACAGAGAAACTGCGGAATGGTAACAATATCGACTGGATACCTTTCTGGAAAGAATTCAAATCAAAAGCCAGTGTGGAAGGATTTGAAGATTATATTCCACCCTACAAAAACCTGGGAGCTATTTTTATAAAGGCGTACAGGAAATCGATGGGAGAGGAAGAAACGGACGGATGACGCCGGCAATGACGTAAGAGATATGATAAGAAAGGGGATCACCATAGCTGTATGCTTATTCTTCATTTCGAAGACACTCTTAGCTCAAGACAAAGCTTCTACCAATTCTGGCGGATGCCAGGTGCCGCTGAGCAGGCAGATTTTTCATGATTATGTGGACGCAGCCCAGAAAAACCTGGGAAATCTTACTTCATCAGGCATTGACAGGCTGCAATGCAGCATTGAAACCGACAGCCTTATCAAAGCGCAGGATAAAGTGCGTTACCTGCGGGGGATCGAGAACCTCCTGAAATTTTTTGCAGCAGGTTATAAGAACAAGGAGACGGCAAACAAACTGTTGCCACAAGCGATCCATGCATATGAATCCTGCATGGTTGCGGATAAGAACGGCCGCTCCATTGAGCCGGTGATAGAAAAAGCATCATATGAGGTGGGCAGCCTGATCATTAGCGGAACGAAGATCGCGTTTGAAAAAAACGTGGGATTCAAAGCCGGCCAGCAACTGCTGGTGTTAAAATATTGTTCGCTTCATCCTGACCAGACATTCCAGACACTCAGAGAAAATCCCGATATGCCTTTTGCCGACAGCCTGGTAAAAGCTGTGGCAAAAAAATATCCCGCTCAGTTGTATACTTACGCACAGGCCAATAACAAACTTGGTTATACTATCCGGAATATAACGGACGATAATTTTGTAAAGACCGTCGTACGCATGTCAAGAAGCAAAAGCGGTCAGCAATATTTTCCTTTCCTGGATAATGTGGTAAAGGGTAAGATCACAATGGCTGAGCTGGATGCTGCAGAAAAAGATTCGGTATTGTATTACCGCCTGCTTGTTAAAACCAGGATCGAATACGTGCAACGGGCTATGAATAAAGATACCGCCATAGCTTATGCAGAACTGGAAGCACGCCTTCGTCAAAAAGCCAGTGATGTATTTGTTACAACTATTAACGGCTTGCATGAAAGGCCTGATGCGGTGCGGTTCAAAAGCATTCTGCCGCTTACTGCGCAGGAACTGTATTATCTCGCCGTGCTCACAGATGGGTTGATCTATACTTCCAGCTATACGAATGGCGTGTATCCACAGATAATGAAAAAGATCAATAACCGCGGTGATTCATTATTGCCGTCTGTTCATTATGATCATTACCGCAAATTCATCAGCCAGGCGGCAGCATATAATACCCTGGGCGGTTTCCTGGCTTCTTTTCCTGACAGTAAGAGTGCAGATGAACTGATGAAAACATTTGTAAGCCAGTTGGAAGAATCAGCAGGACTGGAAGATGGGGTGGATGTAGCGGATTCCTATGCGAGCATTGCTGAAACATTGCCTGACCGGGCAAAGGAAATGCTGAAGAATGTGCAGGCGAATTATGAGCGGAATAAAAGCCAGGGTAATGCAAGAGGGCAAGCCATTTATACCATCCTGGATAAATTATTCCTGTCGGCCGATTCTTCTAACGGGATTGATCTTACAAAAGAACTGGGTATTCCACCGGTATACCGTGTTCCTTTTTCATCACTAACAAATGAAAAAGGAGAAGTGATTGTGCAGGTATTCTTTTTTGGTGATGAGGACGGGAAACTGGATTTTGGCATTTTTCAATCCATGTTCCCACGCACACACTGGACGATTGATAAGAGCAATCCCCAATGGATACTGATCAAATCAACTAAAGACAAGCCCATTTCCATCTATGCCAATATCCCGTTTGATGAGGAAACGGGCAAAGACGATATGGCGCAATCAGCTTTGCGGAATTATCTCCGGGAAAATAATATCAAACCGACGGTGACGATCAACCGCGGACATAGCTACCATGCCAACACGACCATTGCCTACATGGCACCTTCCTCCCGCATTGTATTTATGGGCTCCTGCGGCGGCTTCAACCTGATCAATGCCATTTTACAAAAATCACCGGACGCCCATATTGTTGCCTCCAAACAAATCGGCAAGAGGGATATCAACAAACCATTCATTCAGTTGTTAATGGACAAACTGAGGGCAGGCGCCGATATTGAATGGATCCCTTTCTGGAAGGAGTTCCGTAAAAACGCCAGGGTGGACGGCTTTGATGATTATATTCCTCCGCATAAGAACCTGGGCGTGATTTTTATTAAAGCATACAGTTTGAGCCGTTCCTGAGTCAAAACAAACTTTACTTAATTTCGCAACTCCTTAATTCTTCATTTTGGCTGAAACAGCACCTAAAAAATTTGATATAGCGGTCTTGCGGAGAGTTTTCGGTTATGCGGCACCGTATAAAAGAAAGTTTTACCTCTCAGTCGTGTTGGCGATACTGCTGGCAGTGATCACACCGGTAAGGCCGTGGCTGATACAGTTGACGGTAGATAAATTCATTGTTCTTTCCCTGGCAGATATGGTGGTGAGGATAACGCTGATCCAGATCGGCCTGATCCTGCTGGAAACAGCCATGCGTTTTGCTTTCACGTTTGTAACCGCCTGGTTGGGACAGTCGGTAGTAAAGGATATGCGGATCGGTGTATATAAAAAAATACTGGGGCTGAATCTTTCCCAATTTGACAAAACACCGATCGGTACGCTTACGACCCGCACTATTAATGATATTGAATCCATCAACGAGATTTTTTCGGAAGGCCTCGTGCCGATCATTGCAGACCTGCTTTCCATTGTTTGTGTGCTGGCCTATATGTGCTGGGTAGATTGGAAGCTGACCCTTGTAGCCCTTATTCCTTTTCCGATTATTATCATCGCTACATATTATTTTAAAGAGAGTATTAATAAGTCTTTCTTTAAAGTGAGGAATGCTGTCACCAACCTGAATGCTTTTGTGCAGGAGCATCTGACAGGCATGGCCGTGGTGCAGGCTTTTGCATCAGAAGACAGGGAATTCAGTAAGTTTCAAAAGATCAATAAAGAACACCGAAATGCAAATATCAAAGCCATTTTTGCTTATTCCGTTTTCTTTCCGATAGTGGAGATCGTGCTGGCTTTGTCTATCGGCCTGATAGTGTGGTGGGCTGCCAAAGAAGCACTGGGCCTGCAGGAAAGCCAGCAGGGTACGGTTATCTCATTTATCCTTTGCCTCAACCTGCTGTTCCGTCCTTTGCGTGTGCTGGCAGATAAGTTCAATGTATTGCAAATGGGCGTTATCGCCAGTGAGCGGGTATTCCGTGTGCTCGACAATGATGACGTAACCAAACCGCCGGCAGAAGGGTATCAACCTTCACCGGCCAGGATAGAAGGGGCTGTAAGTTTTGACAAAGTATCTTTTGCTTACACGGATGATAAATACGTATTGAAAGATATCAGCTTTAATATACAACCCGGCGAAACCGTGGCGATTGTAGGCCATACCGGCAGCGGCAAAACCACGATCATCAGCCTGCTGAACCGCCTTTATCATATAAAGCAGGGCGCGATCCGGATCGACGGGCGGAATATTGAATCTTATGAGCCCGATTTTCTCCGTAAGCATATTGGTGTAGTGTTGCAGGATGTGTTTCTTTTTTCCGGCTCTGTGCTGGACAATATAACGCTGCGCAATGAAGAGATCTCAAAGGAAAAAGTGATAGAAGCAGCGAAGCTGATCGATATGCACGATTTTATTATGAGGCTTCCCGGCGGATATGATTATAACGTAATGGAAAGGGGCGCCACGCTTTCATTGGGCCAGCGGCAGTTGTTGTCATTTATCCGGGCTTTATTATATGATCCTTCCATTCTTGTGCTGGATGAAGCCACTTCTTCCGTAGATACAGAAAGTGAATTACTGATACAACATGCGATAGATACCCTGATCAAAGGCCGTACAGCGATCGTGATCGCCCACCGGTTGTCAACGATCCGGAAAGCTGATAAGATCATTGTGCTGGATAAGGGGGAATTGAAAGAGATGGGAACGCATGAGGAGCTTTTGGAGAAGGGAGGGTTTTATGCGCAGTTGCATAGTATGCAGTTTGAGAAGCATCAGGTGAAGGTGTAGCAGAGGCTATCACAAATTAACCTGGTAGCTGGTACTTCGGCCTGCTGCGCTGCCTGACTGGATAAAAGCGTTTATGCTGAGTAGGTATTGAAGATCGCGTGTAGCAGTAGCTTTGGATGTTTTAGTGAGAGAAACATATTTGCTTGCGGTCATTCCCCCTTTAAAGCCCGTTGGTCCTTCTTCGAGCATTCGCCGGATGGCTTTGGATTGCCTTTCATTGAGCATATCATTGAAACGGTCAAAGAACCTGGTTTTTTTCAAGGTAAAGTCAATCAGCTCTTCCGCAGCAATCTGGGCTTCCAGCACCGTTCTGATAAAATAATTTACCCAGGGAGTGATTTCATTTGAACGTTGCGCTTTTTCAAGAGCTGCGTAGTAAGTATTTTTTTTAGCTTCTATTGTTTTTGAAAGACTCATTAAAACAGGCCGGCCAATGCCTTGTGATAAGGCTTTTTCTGCTATAGCCCGTCCGATACGGCCATTGCCGTCTTCAAAAGGATGAATGGATTCAAAATATAGATGTGCGATAGCAGCTCTCAGTGGCGCTTTTTTTATTTCCTCCGAACCACCCGGTCCTGTTTTATTGAACCATGCAATGAATTTTTCCATCTCCTCAGGCACACGATCGGACGGGGGTGCTTCAAAATGTATTGTTTGTTTACCCATTGCACCGGATACGATCTGCATGGGCTCCGTATGGCTACGCCAGGCCCCTACTGTAATATCCCGCTCTTTTTTTAAAAGCATTTTATGCCATGCAAAAAGTTTTTCCCGGGAAAGAGGTTCCTGGAAAGTGTTTCGTACGTCTATCAATAGCTCACTCACACCTTCTGCTTGCTTATCCTTAACTTTTTCCAGTTGCTGGTTTAAACCAAGATTATTTCTGATGGAAGACATAACGTCTTTCCGGCTTAAATATTCACCTTCTATTTCAGAAGTTTTAATGGCTTCCAGTACTATCATTTCAACAATAGTATCTGTCATGGTATTTTTGGGAAGCGCATTTAAAATCCCTGAAACCTTTCCTGTTTTTTCGGCAATAAGGAAGAGCTCATCTTCTGCTTCGCGCAGAGAATAGGTGAAGTGTAGCCAATCCTCTTTTTCCCAGTTGTAACGGAGCATGAGCCGAATAAATTGATTATTCGGCTCAAATATAGTCAAAAAATGAGCCGAATAATCAATTTATTCGGCTCAAATCTGGAAGGATTTTTCTTTCAGAAAGAAGCTGACCACCAAAACCCCAGGATTTTCATCAATTTCCCATTTCCAATTCCTTTTTAACTTACCGACCCTTATCTTTGCGCCAAATTTCAGGAACTGTATGCGTTTAGAACGTCTCAAATGCTTGCCAGTAGCGGTTTTTAGCTTATTTTTTACCTTATCCGGCAGCATCGCTTTTGCCCAGCAAGAGGAACATGGGCAGCCTACTCAGGAAGCTGAGCATGCCCCCGTGGAAAAAAAGGGTTTTAATGCCACAGAAGTGATTTTTGGGCACGTCCTGAACAACCACGATTTCCATTTCTTTGATATCGTCGGTGATGATGGGGCGAAACATCCTGTCAGCCTTCCCCTGCCGGTGATCCTTTACTCTCCTGAGAAAGGATTGACCGCTTTCATGTCGTCCAAATTTGAACATGGACATGCTGCACACAATGGTTATGCTATGCTTACCGACCACAGCATTAAAGAATGGGGACTCGATCCAAAAAAATTCAATCCGCAGGATATTGTTGCAGTGAATGAGAAGGGAGAATATGATGCTTCCGTTAAAGTGTATGATCTTTCTCTTACCCGCAACGTGGTGCAGATGCTGATCGCATTTGCGCTGTTTACCTGGATCATGCTGCGTATTGCTAAAAGATATAAATCCGGTATTGGTGTTACCTCTGCTCCCAAGGGCTCTCAAAGCCTGCTGGAGCCGGTGATCACCTTTGTAAGAGATGAAGTGGCCAAGCCAAACCTGGGTGCCGCTTCTTACCGCTACCTGCCCTACCTGCTTACGATCTTCTTTTTTATCCTGATCAACAGCCTTTTTGGAATGATACCCGGCTCTGCCAACGTAACCGGCAATATTGCTTTTACGCTGGTGTTGGGTGTTACGGCCTTTATCGTGATCATGTTCAGTGCCAACAAGCATTTCTGGGCACATATCTTTAATCCGCCTGGTGTTCCGGGATTTGTAAAAGTCATTTTGATACCGGTAGAGATCCTGGGTATTTTCATTAAGCCTTTTGCCCTGATCATCCGTCTTTTTGCCAACATGGTGGCGGGTCACATTATCATTATCTGCCTGATCTCCCTGATATTTATTTTCGCGCAAATGAGCAGTGTGGCGGGTTGGGCAGCATCACCGCTGTCTGTTGCCTTCACGGTGTTTATTTATCTGATCGAAGTGCTGGTGGCTTTCCTGCAGGCGTTTATCTTTACGAACCTGGCTGCAGTGTTTATCGGTCAGGCAATTGAAGGAGCGCATCATGATCATGAGCCCGAGGGCGTGCATGTAGGATCAGGACATGATGACCCCGTTTTAGTATAGGATCTTTTTTTTAATTATAAAATCTGAATCATGGATTTAATGAACATGTTCACTTTATTGAGCGAAGTACCCTGGGCGAATGCAGGTGGTGCTATCGGTGCTGGTTTGGCTGCAATCGGTGCAGGTATCGGTATCGGTTCTATCGGTAAAGGCGCTGTAGAAGGTATCGCACGCCAACCCGAAGCTGCCAACGACATCCGTTCCAGCATGATCCTGGCTGCTGCCCTTGTAGAAGGTGCTGCACTGTTCGCGATCATCGTAGGCTTCCTCGCCATGGTGTTATAATCACCGGCAACTATTTACTGCATCCAATGCACAGGGCGGCGGATGCAGTATTTAAAAAAGAAAAAATTCAATGGCATTCAACCATTGAAACGAAATAAAAATCAGAACAATGAAATTACTTACTCCCGAACTCGGGTTGCTTTTTTGGACACTGCTCGCTTTCCTGCTTGCATTCTTTATTTTAAAGAAAAAGGCATGGCCTGCTATTATTAAAGGCTTGCGCGACCGTGAAAACAGCATTGCCAGCTCACTGGAAACAGCAGAGAAAGTAAAAGCTGAAATGGCTCAACTGAAAGCAGAAAATGAAACCCTGCTGGCCAAAGCCCGTGAAGAAAGAGCACAACTGCTGAAAGAAGCCAGGGAAACAAAAGACAGGATCATCAGCGAAGCGAAAGAGCAAGCCAAAGCTGATTATGCCAAGATCGCTGCCGATGCACAGGCTTCCATTGAAGCACAGAAAATGGCTGCTATGATCGATGTAAAAAATCAGGTAGGTAAACTGGTGATAGAAGTAGCAGAAAAAGTGTTGAGAAAAGAATTGACAGGTAAAGATGCCCAGGAAGCCCATATCAAAGGCCTGGTTGACGAAGTGAAACTGAATTAATAAGCTTTTGCAAAAAGATATATGCCTAATCCCCGTTTAGCCTCCCGTTATGCCAAATCGCTGATTGATCTTGCTATTGAAAAAGGTCAGTTGGAACAGGTATTTGCTGATATGCAATGGCTGCAGGCTGTGAATAAAAGCAATAAGGATTTTGTAAACCTTCTTCGCAGCCCTATCATCAAAGCGGATGCAAAGAAAAAAATACTGGGTGCAGTAACAGCCGGTAAGCTGGGTCAATTGACGACTGCTTTCAATACGCTCCTTATCAACAAGGGCCGTGAAAGCAACTTACCGGAGATCGTAACAGCATTCATCGACCTGTATAAGAAACATAAGAATATCCAGGTAATAAAACTGACCACTGCAGCACCGGTGAGCGATTCACTGAAGAACGCGATTGTAGAGCAGGTGAAAAAAACAGCTAATTTCCAGCATATAGAACTGGAAGAAAAAGTGAACCCGGACCTGATCGGCGGTTTTGTGTTGCAGGTAGGCGATCAACTGGTAGATGCCAGTATCGCTTATGATCTGAAAACGATCGCCAAGCAGTTTGAGAATAATGATTTTATATATAAAGTAAGGTAATTAATAGATAAATAAAACAATATGGCAGAGATTAAACCAGATGAAATAAGTGCGATACTGCGTCAGCAGTTGAGCAACTTCAACGCCAGCGCCGACCTGGAAGAAGTAGGCACCGTATTACAGGTGGGCGACGGTATTGCCCGTGTATACGGATTGGGCAATGTCCGTTATGGTGAACTGGTGGAGTTTGAAAACGGCGTTCGTGCAATTGCATTGAACCTTGAAGAAGACAATGTGGGTGTGGTATTGATGGGTGAAACCGGAGATATCCAGGAAGGTGCTAAAGTGCGCCGCACCGGTCAGATCGCTTCTATCAAAGTAGGCGAAGGCATGGTTGGCCGCGTGGTGAACACCCTGGGTGAGCCAATCGACGGTAAAGGCCCTATCACCGGTGAACGTTATGAAATGCCATTGGAAAGAAAAGCACCCGGTGTAATTTTCCGTGAGCCTGTAAAAGAACCGCTGCAAACCGGTATCAAAGCGATCGACGCGATGATCCCCATCGGCCGCGGACAACGTGAGCTGATCATCGGCGACCGTCAGACTGGTAAAACAGCTATCGCGATCGATACGATCATCAACCAGAAAGAATTCCTGAAAGCAGGTAAACCTGTTTATTGTATATATGTAGCCATCGGTCAGAAAGCATCTACTATTGCAGGTGTAATGAAAACCCTGCAGGATGCCGGTGCAATGGAATACACTACCATCGTAGCAGCATCTGCTTCTGACCCTGCACCGCTGCAGTTCTATGCACCGTTTGCCGGAGCAGCTATCGGTGAGTTCTTCCGCGACACCGGAAGGCCTGCACTGATCATCTATGATGATCTTTCCAAACAAGCCGTGGCTTACCGTGAAGTATCCCTGCTGCTGCGCCGTCCTCCAGGCCGTGAAGCTTATCCTGGTGACGTATTCTACCTGCACAGCCGCCTGCTGGAAAGGGCCGCTAAAGTGATCAACAACGATGAGATCGTGAAGAATATGAATGATCTGCCTGATTCTATCAAACACCTGGTTAAAGGTGGCGGATCACTTACAGCTTTGCCGATCATCGAAACACAGGCTGGCGACGTATCAGCATATATCCCTACCAACGTAATCTCTATCACAGACGGGCAGATCTTCCTCGAATCAAACCTGTTCCTCTCCGGTATCCGCCCGGCGATCAACGTAGGTATCTCCGTAAGCCGTGTGGGTGGTAACGCACAGATCAAATCCATGAAGAAAGTAGCCGGTACACTGAAGCTTGACCAGGCGCTTTACCGTGAGTTGGAAGCGTTCTCTAAATTCGGTGGCGACCTCGATGCTGCTACCAAGAACGTAATCGACAAAGGTGCACGTAACGTGGAGATCCTGAAACAACCTCAGTACTCACCATTCTCTGTAGAGAAACAGGTTGCGATCATCTACCTCGGCACCAATGGCCTGATCAAAGAAGTACCGGTTAAAAAGGTAAAAGAGTTTGAAGAACATTTCCTGATGGAAATGGAAAACAAACTTCCGGATGTACTGGCGCAGTTCAAAAAAGGAAACCTACCAGAAGATGGATTGAAGAAAATGGTGGAACTTGCGCAGAGTTTGATCCCACAGTATAAAGCGTAAGAAGTAAATCCTTATATATTATATTAACGGCCCTCCTTTGAGGGCCGTTTTTGGTTTAAGAGCCCACTATGTTAATGGTTATCCCACTAAGACACAAAGACCACAAAGAATTAACCATTGCTTCCATTTTCTTTGTGGTCTTTGTGTCTTAGTGGGAAATCTTAAATTTAATTTGGTTTATATTATAAACAAGTTTATGTTTGCCGCTAAATATCACCTGAACATGAAATCGCTGCTTATTTTTTCTTTGTTGGCTATTGGACTGGGCATTGCGAAATCAACTGATGCACAGTCTGTTATAAAAGGAATGGTTACTGATAATAAATCGAAACCCCTGATTGGTATCAACATCACCCTGAAAGATACCTATGATGGAGCTACCACTGATAGCTCCGGCAATTTCTCTTTTACTACCACGGAGAAAGGACAGCAATTGCTGGTGGCAAGCTCTTCCGGTCTGAAACCATTTGAACAATTATTTACCCTTGTTAAAGATTCTTCTTACAGTTTTACCATACAATTGAAAGAAGAGATCACTGAATTAAAAGCCGTGGTTATTTCCGCCGGCACTTTTGAAGCCAGCGATAAGAAAAGAACGACTGTGTTAACTCCTATTGATGTGGCCACTACCGCAGGTGCCAATGCAGATGTAACTGCTGCATTAAAAACACTGCCTGGTACGCAACAGGTAGGTGAAAGTGAAGGCTTGTTTGTTCGTGGTGGCACTGCTTCGGAAACAAAGACCTTTATTGATGGCACACTCGTTAATAATTTCTTTTACAGCAGCGTTCCCAATATTGCACAACGCAGCCGCTTCTCGCCTTTTATTTTTAAAGGAACGGTATTCAGCACTGGTGGCTATTCTGCTTTGTATGGCCAGGCTTTGTCTTCCGCTCTCATTCTCGAAACAATTGATCTGCCAGAGCAAAGCGCCGGCAGTCTTGGTTTTTCTGTGATCGGCGTAAATGGCGGCGTGCAGAAACTGACAAAAAATAAAAAAGCATCCTGGGGTTTTAATTATGATTATGCTAACCTGTGGCCGGCGTTTAAGGTAATCAAGCAAAGGCAGGACTATACAACTGCTCCGGAATATCATACCGGTGATGCCAATTTCAGGATCAAGACTTCCAATACAGGCATGGTAAAATATTATGGATACTTCAGCCACAACAGGCTTGGCTTCCGGGAAAACAGTATTGACTCAATCGGCTATAAAGATGCATTCAGGTTGAAAAACCTCAACATGTATCATAATCTTTCCTGGAGGGAAAGCCTTGGTTCTGGTTGGAAGATGAACCTGGGTGTGTCTTATGCTTACAACAAGGATAATATCAATGGCAGTATGCAGGACCTGAATGAAAAAGATGTTGTGCTGTCAGGGCTCGAATGGAAAAACTTCGGGTTGATATCCAAAGGAAATTATTTCAATGCCAAAGCTGTGTTTGAAAAAAGGCTGGGAGGCATCAGCGCCGTCCGCTTTGGATCTGAGTATAACTACAGCCAGGATGATCCCAATTATACAGATCATAGCGGTCAGTCCTATAATTTCAGTATCAAGGAACACCTGAAATCCGTATTTGCAGAAACCGATATTTATCTGACTAATGCTTTGGCAGCCAAGCTGGGCGGCCGTTTCGAGCAGTCCAGCCTTTTTGACCGCTCAAATATTGCACCCCGCGTCTCCCTTGCATATAAAACAGGTAAAGAAAGCCAGGCTTCATTGGCGTATGGCATATTTTATCAGAACCCTGAAACAAAATACCTGCGGTCTGTCGGCAACCTTGATTTTGCCAGGGCCACCCACTACGTGGCTCAATACCTGAAATCAAATAAATACATTACAGCCCGGGTGGAAGTATTTTATAAAAAATACCAGGACCTGATCAAAACGAATGCCCAGAACAATAACGACAATCAGCAAATAGCGGCCAACAATAATGGGTATGGTGATGCAAAAGGAATAGAGCTATTCTGGCGTGATAAGAAAACGATCAAGAATTTCGATTACTGGGTCTCTTATTCTTATCTCGATACCAAACGTGATTTCCTGAATTTTCCTATTGCCATGCAACCAAGTTTTGCAGCAAAGCATACTGCTTCACTGGTGATGAAAAAATTTGTTACAGCCTGGAAAACCGGTTTCAATATGACATACACTTATTCCAGCGGACGCCCATACTATAATATTTATAATGATAATGGTGAAAACAAATTCAACGATCTTGGTAAAACGGATGATTACCATAACGTGAGTTTCAGCCTTAACTACCTTCCCAAATTATTCAATAAAGATGCTGGGGCCAGCAAGTTCACTGTTCTTGTTTTGTCGGTAAACAATATCTTCGGTATCAAGCAAACCTATGGATATAAATATTCCTATAACGGTGTAAGAAAAGAACTTATCGTGCCACCATCCCGGTCATTCGTATTCATTGGGCTCTTTATCAGCTTTGGAGTGGATAATACAGAAAACGTCATCAACAATAACCTTTAACCATAACAACCTTGTTTAATTAACCTTTATAAAATCAAGACATGAAACAAATAGTATTATCGCTTGCTGTTGCAGTAGTTTGCCTGGCAGCAAATGCACAAAGTGAAAGATATAAAGCTGCTATGGAAAAGCTGGTGCCTGCGGTTGACACTACAAGATCAGTAACAGGATTAGCTGAACTGGCCAATTCTTTCCAGCGTATTGCTGAAGCAGAAAAGACACAGTGGTTACCTTATTATTATGCAGCCCTGATAAATGTGAACAGCGCGAATATGCTATTCGCTAATGGCCAAACAGACCAGATAGATCCGCTTACTGATAAAGCAACTCCCTTGCTGGCCAAAGCGGAAGAACTGCAAAAAGACAATTCGGAAATATTCTGTCTGAAAAAAATGCTCAACACCGCAAAAATGATGGCTGATCCGCAAAACCGCTATATGACTTATGGCCCTGCGGCAGCAGAAGCATTAGCTAAAGCAAAACAACTGAACCCTGAAAACCCCCGTGTGTATTTACTGGAGGGTCAGGACCTGTTTTTCACGCCCGAGCAATTTGGTGGTGATAAACAGGAGGCGAAGAAGAAATTTGAAGAAGCATCGAAAAAATTTGAAAGTTATAAACCAGAAGACAGTATTTCACCTAACTGGGGAAGGGGACAGCTTAGCTATTTCTTGTCGCAGATAAAATAAGCAGGATGCGCTGATATTGACTATTGGTCAATAAAAGTATCGCAAAGAACGCAAAGGATACGCCAGGAACGCAAAGTATGTACATTGCGTTCTTAGCCTTATCTTGGCGTTCTTTGCGATACTCTTAATTAAAGGTTTCAGAAATCGTAGTATATCAATATGGAAGAAAGAAATATTTCCGAACAGGAAAGCCTCCGGCTGATCCAGGAAATGATCGGCAAAGCAAAAGACAATTACCACGAAAGTGGTGCCAGTGCTATTTTGTGGGGTGCTGTGATCGGTACTTGCGGCCTGGTCAGCTTTGCAGAACTGCAATGGAATTTCTCGATCGGGTTTGATATATGGTTCCTGATACTGGCTGCCATTATTCCCGGCGTCTGGTTCAATATCCGTGATTCAAAGAGAAGCATCGTGAAAACCCATGAGGAAGTTGCGGTGGATATTGCCTGGAGCGTATTTGGAATAAGCATTACCTGCCTGGTAATATATGTGAACGTTATACCTGCTCTCAGCGAACGTTTTTTTGCCAGTGAGCATCTTGAGTTGCTGTCGCATAACACGGTGACGGGGGAAACAAAACCATATCGGCCAAGCACGCTCAGTATAACTTCTGTTTTCCTGATCATTTATGCATTTCCCACCCTGATCACAGGATGGCTCAGCAAGTTTAAACCAATGATCATCGGCGCTATTGCATGTTACTGTTTTTTTGTTATTTCTCTTTTTACTTCTTTCAAATATGATATGTTGTTAAGCGGGTTGGCTGGTATCGGCAACTGGCTTATTCCGGGATTGATATTGAACAAAAGACACCGGAAAGCAAAATCTGCACATGTTTAAAGACCTTGATCCCATATTACATTCACAGTTACGGCTTGCAGTAATGTCGTTGCTCATCAGTGTGAAAGAGGCAGAGTTCACTTTTCTGAAAGAGAAGACCAATTCTACGGCAGGTAATCTCAGCGTGCAGATCCAAAAGCTGAAAGATGCCGGCTATATTGATGTAGTGAAGCAGTTCAAAAACAATTACCCGCAAACGATCTGTAAAATAACTTCCCTCGGTGTTACTGCATTTGAAGAATATGTGAAGAATCTTCAGGCCTACCTGGGCGCTAATAAGTAAAGGGCTATAAAATAAAAATGCAGCCCTCTAGACAAAGGGCCGCTTCTATTGGAAACTCTAAGTGTATACTTGTGAACTAAGGTTATTAGCCTCTCAGAATCTTTTTTGAGTTCTTACAGGCACTAATATTAATGATGGCGTGTTTTGTTTAGGAGCCAGCAATCGGTTCAACGCATTCTTCAACTTCTTCACCCATTGCTTGGTTTTGTTTTTAGGAGTAGACATCATGGTTGATTTAGGTGTACGGAACTTGTTTATTACCTGCCGATAACAGTAGAGTATTCTGTTTGACCATTTTTCTGGATGATCCTGATACGGTAGTTGGCGTCAGTAGCAATTTCTTTATCGCGGTAAGCATATTCTGCAGTACCTGTTTCTTCTGTAGTGAATATGATAGCGATGATCTTGAATTCTTTTCCATTCACACTTTTCTCAAGTTCGAGCTGGCCGGTCATTTCATTATTATTGACCGACCAGGTCAATTGGGTACGCTTATCCGTTGAAGTGGATTGAAAACCGGTCACAGATGCTTTTGGTGCTGTGGAAGAAGATGGGGTGGCAGAATCAGTGGCTGTAAAAGGGCCGGGATAGGCGATTGCGATGGTGGCGTTCAACAGCAGGGCTATAATGAAGCCGTAAAGATTTGTTTTCATTTCCTGGGTTTTGATGGTGACTCAATGGCCCACAGGAATATCGGATAAGCGAATTAAAGTTTACGGATGGGAATAGTCGGTGGAAATCCCTGTCTCATTTCTACTCGTATTTTTTCGTAGTAAAATGTGGTTTTCCGTAACTGGAAACAAACGTAGTAACTCGTTCGAGTATTTGCAAGCGTTTACCCGGAATTTTTTTAGGGAAATTCTAAACGATTGATTTTTAGTGGCCCAGGGATGGTTGTTTTCGGGTATTTCAACGATCCCGTCATTCCCTGATCTCCTCATCTTCCATTCTCGCAAACACTTCGGGATTGATTTTTTTCAGTGGATTGCTTCTATTGGTATCATACGCACTCCTTTGCTGAATGATGTCTATACATTCAAAAATAGAAGTGAGAAAAGATGAAGTATCGGCTTTATCCTTACCGGCTATATCAAAAGCTACTCCATGGTCTGGTGAGGTCCTTACTACAGGCAGCCCTGCAGTATAGTTCACTCCTTCACCTGAAGCCAGGGCTTTGAAAGGGATCAGCCCCTGGTCGTGATACATGGCCAGCACCGCATCAAATTTCTCATATTGCCTCCTGGCAAAAAAAGCGTCTGCACTGAATGGGCCAACCACCAGCATATTATTATTCTTGGCTTCTTTGATAGCCGGTTTGATGATGGTTTCTTCCTCTTTTCCTACCAGCCCTTCATCTCCGGCATGAGGATTCAGTCCAAGAACAGCTATGCGAGGACGGTCTATCCCAAAATCACGCTGCAGGCTTTTATGGATGATAGTGAGTTTGCTGAGAATATTTTCTTTGGTAATATATTGAGCAATGTCTTTTACCGGCACATGCTCTGTTACCAGCGCTACGCGGAAATTGCCTGCACACAGCATCATCACCACATCATTTACACCAAAAGCTTCTTTAAGGTAGGGTGTATGGCCGGTGTAATTAAAGTCGGCCGACTGGATATTCTTTTTATGTATCGGGGCAGTTACCAACCCGTCGACCTGCTGTTGTTTCAGTGCAGCCACAGCCGTTTGAAGGGAGAGGATAGCGTATTTTCCTGCTGCATCTTCCAGTTGACCGGGATTGATCGCCACTTCTTCCTCCCAGCAGTTAAATACATTTACTTGCTTGTTATTGAGGCGATTATATTCTTTTGTGCTCTGGTAATTAAAATTGATTTCGCTGATCGACTTCCGGTAAAAATTCACCACTTTATTCGATGCAAAGATCACCGGGGTGCAAAGGTCCAGCAGCCTGTTATCCGAAAAAGCTTTTATAATGAGTTCTAAGCCTATACCATTCAGATCTCCACAGGATATGCCGATCACAGGCTTGGCGGAAGTGTTAGTCATTGTCTTACAGATTTGTGCATAAAAGTACTAACAAAAGTCCGAATGGGACAGGCACTTAGGCCCTGATCTTCTTCATTCAGCCGTTTCGGAAGAATCCCGGTTTGCTAAGGGTATCTACTAATGACAAATTCACGGGAAATACTCAATTTATCTTCTCTGATCTTTCTAATTTACAGGCCAAATCCGCTATCATGAAAAAGCCACCGTTCCTCCTGCTTGTGGGATTAGTATTGTGTATTCCCTCCCTGGCTCAGGTTGTGTCGAGCAGGATGAACGAAGTATTCCTCAAAACAGACCTGATCAATGCTGTTGCCAATTATCAGGACCCCTGGGAAATTACATATGGCCCCGATGATTCTCTCTGGGTAACAGAAGCAAAAGGTTATAAGGTCAATAAAATACATCCTGTTAATGGAAGCTGGCGGACGATCTTAGACCTTAGTAATACCGGCAGTTTCCCTTCTTTCAGAAGAACTTTCAATTCAAGTCAAAATCCCTGGCCTCAGGGTGGTATGATGGGGCTGGCCATCCATCCTGACTTTATGACTGATCCCGCAAAGCGGTTTGTATACATTGCTTACGTTCATAACTATGTTGGGAATAATGTTACCTACAATGGCGAACTGGTAAAAGGCAATCTCTTCATTACCTGGCTGGTCCGTTTTACTTTCAACACAGCTTCCGGCAAATTAGATAGCCCTGTAGCAATCTGCGATACGATCCGCGGAAGTAATGACCATAATTCCGGCCGCCTGATCATTAAACCAGAAGATGGTGTGAATTACCTGTATTACGCCGTTGGTGATATGGGTGCAGGTCAGTTTGATAATATCAACCGCACCAACAAAGCCCAAAGGACCAACTCCTATGAAGGAAAGATCCTCCGGTTCAATTTGGAAGAAGACAACGATCCTGTGCAAACACCAGCGACCATCAATTATGATCGTTGGATACCGAATGATAATCCCTATAATTCTGCCTTAGGTGTGCAAAGTGCTGTGTGGAGCATTGGCATGCGCAACAACCAGGGCTTTGCTTATGATACCATCAATGGAACGCCGCGTTTTTATGGCACATCGCATGGACCTTTCAGTGATGATGAGGTGAACCTGCTCGAGTCTGCCAAAAATTACGGACATCCATTGGTGATAGGGTATAAAAACGATGGTAATTACAATAATGCCAAAGCTGGCCCAAGCAGCAGCTCGCTCCCACTGATTGGTAATGAACTGACAAATGCGAATAATATCGGCCCAAGCTATATGGACCCTATCTATTCAAACTATCCCTCTGTTGCAGGTGATAATTCCACGCCATGGTCCATACAATACATCTATAACAATCAGACCTACTGGGATGGCACACAAAATTTGTCGGCACAATCAGCCAACAACTACTGGCATTCCGAAGGATATTCAGGGCTTGGCCTTTATACCAAAAGCTTTATTCCAGGCTGGAAGAACTCATTGCTGATTGAATCACTGAAATGGGGAAGGGTGCTGCGGTTGAAATTGAATAATGACGGATCGGCCGTGATACCTGTTGATGGCACCGACACCATTGGCTATTTCGGCAGCAGGAACCGCTTCAGGGATGTGGCTGTTGATCCCGATGGAAGATCGATCTATGTAGTAATGGAACGTTCATCCAGCAGTTCTGGCCCCAGTGCCAACAACCCTATCGTTCCTGCATGCGCCGGTTGCGTGCAGAAGTATACTTTTTTGGGATATAAGAATGATGCTTCGGACAAAAGCACTATCCCTCAGGCTATTGATATTACAACAGGCACAGCCAATACCTGTACTCCGGGCAGCACGGTGGTGATCAACAGTGCTAATAAGAATGCGGATCTATGGGTACCTTTCACCGGACCGGATGGCAATGTGATAGCGGAAGTGTATGCGAATGGAAACGATCTGGGTGCTGTCAGCTCTTCTGTGTTTGTGCACAGTGGTACAATACGTACTGCCGGTGGAAAGAAATACCTCGACCGCAGCATTACCATTACTCCCACCAATCAACCGATGGTAGGACAGCCAGTGAAAATCCGCCTGTATATTTCAAAAACAGAATTTGATGCGCTGGATGCGGATGGTGCCAGCCTGGTCAATGAACTGGATGATCTGCACATACTGAAAAACCAGGATGCCTGCGGAGGAAATATTCTTACCTCCACTACTTCCCTTACACCTGACTACTGGGATGCGCACGGAGCCAACGCTTATGTGTTGCAGTATAATAACCTTACCAGCTTTTCTTCCTTCTATTTTGGTGCAAGCAGTATTACATTGCCGCTTCGTCTTTTAAGCTTTAAAGGTTCGTTGCAGGACAATGCCACTGCATTGCTGCAATGGGAAACTGCCCAGGAGATCAATACTGACTTTTTTGCTATAGAAAGAAGTACGGATAGCCGCAATTTTACCAGTATCGGTAGGGTGAAGGCCAATGATAATGGAAATGTAAAGAACCGGTATACTTTTACAGATAATACCCTCACTGACCTGCCGGCTTCTGTTGTTTATTATCGTTTGAGAATGGTTGACCAGGACGGAGCTGTTTCTTATTCCAATGTGATCGCAATTTCATTGTCGTCGATAACAAGGGATATCCTGGTTTCGCCCAATCCGGCCGCTAATGAAACAAAACTGATCATTCATTCCCGGACTGCCGGTAATGCACAATGGAAAATGCATGATAATACGGGTCGTGTGGTAATGCAGGGAACAGAGAACCTTGTAAGGGGGAACAATGTGATCAATATTAGCTTGACCAGCCTGCCTTCTGGTGTGTATTACCTGCAGGTGAATGGGCAGGGCATGGAAGGAAAAGTGAAAGTGCAAAAGCTGAGATAAGGATTATCTTATTTTTGCATTAATGTACACCCTCAAAAAATCCCTTGGTCAGCATTTCCTGAAAGACGAGAATATCTGCCGTAAGATCGTGTCTGCATTGCAGCAAGGGCCTTTTTCCCAATTGCTGGAAGTAGGGCCTGGAGGAGGAGCACTTACCAAATACCTGCTGCAGTTGGAAAATGTGGATTTTAAAGCGGTGGAGCTGGATGAAGAAAAAGTAAGTTTCTTAACAGCTACCTATCCTGCTATAAAGGACAGGATCATCCATCAAAGTTTCCTGGACATAGAGAAGCCTTTTGCAGGCAATTTTACCATTGTCGGCAATTTTCCCTATAATATTTCCACGCAGATCCTTTTTAAGATACTGGAATGGAAAGAAGATGTGGAATGCATGGTGGGCATGTTCCAGAAAGAAGTGGCGCAGCGGGCTGCTGCCCCGGAAGGCAATAAAGTGTATGGAGTACTGAGCGTGCTGGTGCAGGCATTTTTTGAAGTGGAATACCTGTTTGATGTATCAGAACAAAGTTTCAATCCTCCTCCCAAGGTAAAAAGCGGTGTGATCAGGATGGTGCCAAGAAAAGACGTGCCGTCCATGAGATCGGAAAAGGATTTCTTTTTATTGGTAAAAACAGCCTTTAACCAACGCCGCAAAACATTAAGGAATGCAGTAAGAAGTTTGTTTGACGCAAACATACTGGAAGATGAATTGTTTGGTAAAAGGGCCGAGCAACTGAGCGTGGAGCAATTTGCAGCACTTAGCTTTAAAATGAAATAACGCAGGAATATACAACATGAAGAAGGTAATCATTACAGGAAAGGCGCATGACCATCTCCGGGAAGTATTGGAAAAAAAGGGATACGAAGTAGTATATGATCCACAGATCAGTTATGAAGAGCTGATGGGAACAGTTCATGATGCAGAGGGCCTGATCCTCACTACCCGTATTAAAGTAGACCGGCCGCTGATCGATAAAGCCGGCTCATTAAAATGGATCGGGCGGTTAGGAAGCGGTATGGAACTGATCGATGTACCTTATGCAGAAAGCAAAGGCATCCTTTGTGTGAGCAGCCCTGAAGGCAACCGCAATGCAGTAGCAGAGCATGAGCTGGGTTTATTGCTGGCATTGATGAATAAGATACCTTCTTCATTGAGTGAAGTGAGGGAAGGCCTTTGGAAAAGAGATGAGAACAGGGGAACGGAGCTGACAGGCCGCACTGTTGGCCTCATTGGTTTTGGTAATACAGGAATGGCTTTTGCCAAACTGCTGAAATCTTTTGATGTGACCATATTGGCTTATGATAAATACAAGTTTGGTTTTGGCGGAGGTTATATAAAAGAAGCCAACCTGGAACAGATTTGCCGCTATGCGGATGTGATCAGCCTTCATGTGCCATTAACTGATGAAACCTTTCATCTTGCCGGAGAAGAATTTTTCAATTCCCTGCAACGGTCACCTTATTTCCTCAACACATCCCGGGGCAAAATAGTAAATACACCTGCAGTAATTGAAGCTTTGAAAAACAATAAAATAAAGGCTGCTGCGCTGGATGTATTGGAAAATGAAAAGTTAAATACTTATAAACCCGAAGAAAAGGCCAATCTTGATTGGCTGCTGGCTCAGCCTAATGTGATCATTACACCACATATTGCAGGATATAGCCATGAAGCTTTTTTGAGGATGACAGAAGTGGTGCTGGAAAAATTAGGGCTTTCATAGCGGTTTATTCATAATACTTTCCTATCTTTGCAGGACTAATACCGCAACGCTTCAGGTAAAAACCTGAGGCGTTGCTATTTTTTTCGTTTATACCCAAGGAGGTTAATCATGAGTAACATTCAGTATGTGACTAAGGAAACCCTGGAGCAGATGAAAGTAGAACTGCAACGTCTTAAATCTGTTGATCGCCCGGCAGCCAGCCGCGCTATTGCAGAAGCCAGGGAAAAAGGGGATTTGAAAGAGAATGCAGAGTACGATGCTGCCAAAGAAGCCCAGGGATTGTTGGAAGCCAAGATCGCTGTTATGGAAGGGGCCATGGCCAATGTGCGTGTATTGGATGAATCCAATATTGACACAAGCAAAGTCTCTATTCTTACCAAAGTGACCCTTACTAATCTTAACACCAAAAAGCAGGTGACGTATCAAATCGTAAGCGAGAAGGAGGCTGACCTGAAGGCCAGCAAGATCTCCATCTCTTCGCCTATCGGTAAAGGTGTGCTTGGCAAAGTAGTAGGAGAAGTTGCAGAAGTGCTTGCTCCTGCAGGGGTCATCAAATTCAAGATTGATAAAATCAGTGTATAAGAAGGAATAAATTACTGTTACAAATAAACCCTTCTTAACGGAAGGGTTTATTTTTTAGCATTAAGTTGAAAGCTGATGCCTGCATAATAATTTCTTGCAGGTGCGGCATTGTAATATCTTCCTCCGACGGCATTGATATCATTACCTAAGCTATACACTTCATCCAGTAAATTATCAGCACCGGCATAAATGCTGTAACGTGTTTTGGAAACGCCTGTTCTTTTCCAACCGATACGGCAGCCCAGCAATTGATAGGAACTGGCTGCTGCTGTGTTGGCATCATTCAGGAATATTCTGGATGATGCATACAGGTTGGCATTAAGGTATAAGCCGTTTTTCAGTTGCAGATCGGCCCATACAGAGAACGTTCCGGCTGGTACGCTTGGCACTTTTTTACCGCTGAAATCGTCCGTGCCTTTTATAAAACTTCCATAACGGAAATGATTATAGGTGTAGCCCCCGGTGATTGCCAAATGATCGATGAAAGTACCGCGGATTGATGGGGTAAGATAACTGGCGAAAATCTCAATGCCCTTCTGTTTTACATTACCGGCATTTACAAAAAAATCAGCTCCGGCTACATCTCTTCGTTGCACAAGAGCATTGTCGAGTCTGAAATAAAATCCTGTAGCTTCCAGTTGCAGTTTCTTATTGAAGAAAAAATAACGTGCGGTCATTTCATAATTCCATCCTTCTTCTGCTTCCAGGTCAGTGCTGATCACACCGGTGGATGGCAACAGCTCGGCAATAGTAGGCGGAGAAAAACCTCTGGATACGGTTGCGAATAAGGAAAGATCATTCCCGATCTTCCGCATCAGGCTTAGCCGTGGCGCAAGCTCGTTCTTATAAGAGCGGCTTTGTTTTACTACCGGATAACTGCTCAGTCTCGAGAATTCCACATTGGTTTTATTAATGCTGAGGCCACCCTGCAGAAACCATTTTTCTTCCAGGTTCCAGTCGGCTTGCAGAAATACACTCAGGTTTTTATAGTTGATATCATCATTGGTCTGCAATGTATCGGGATTGCCATTCCTGTTTTTCGAAACCTGTGTGTTAAAAAATCCCTGCTGGAACTCAGCACCACCTGCCAGTTGCCATTGTTTGTTTTTCCAGGTGAATGTTGTTCTTCCGCCATAAGAAGGTTCATTTCTTCTTTCATAATTGCGGAAAGTAGGGTTTTTAATTTGAGAGAAAGCACCATACAGCGTAGTGGCATTTTGCAGCGAAGAGTTGATCTCATAGCGGTTGGTGAAGCCTGCCAGTATATTCTTTTGATAAATGGTGGCTTTAGCACCTGCAGCACTGGGAAATCCACCGGCTGCCGGCCTTGCAGCTTTGGGATTGGCATTGAACTCTGCCAGTGTTAAAGCACCAGGCGTTTGATATTCCATATCTGTGAAAAGAACGGCTGCGCTTAACTCCTGTTTTTCGGAGATCTTCAATTGGGAAAGCCAGGAAAAATTATCCCTTCTCATAGCACTTTGCTCGCGGTAACCATCGCTTTGGTTATGTGCGTAGGTAAATTGGTTTTTATTATCTCCATTGCCAAAACGGGCAGAAGCAAAAACATTCTGCAGATTATAGCTGCCGGTCACATAATCAAGCGAAACACCGGGCTGCCAGCGGTCGAGATTATTGATCAGGATAAGACCACCTGTACCTGCACCATAAAGGCTGGCTGCTGGTCCTTTAAATATCTCTATGCTGGAGAAGTTGTTCCAGGCAAACTGGTTGAAATAGGTATTGCCACCGGGATCGGTAACAGGGATATCATTCCAGTACACTTTCACATTCCGCACCCCGAATGGCGATCTTAATGAACTGCCACGGATATTGATCCGGTAGCTGCCGGGTGAGCGTTCTTCCATGCGCACACCGGCAATGGTGTTAAAGCTATTGACAAGAGATGATTTGTTATTGAGATCACCGTTACTAACAACGATCACTTTTACCGGCACCACAGCATCTGACAGTTTCCGGTACTGGCCAAAAGCCCTTACGGTCACTTCGCTTAAAAGACGGGACGAATCCGGCGCAGTTTCCTGCTGTGCGTAAGAATAACCGGGCAGTAAATAAGCAATGGTCAGCAGAAGTACAATTTTTTTCATGTAGCGGGTATTGGCTTCAGGTACTAAGGTAAATCTTAACTTTGTTAACGTAAAACCGTTGCTGAAGTTTATGGTTCTAACAATTAAAGAAGCGCTATGACTATTTTTTCAAAGATCATCGCAGGTGAGATACCCAGCTATAAGATTGCCGAAAACGACAATTTCTATGCATTCCTCGATATATTTCCTTTACGGGAAGGCCATGTACTGGTAATACCCAAAAGCGAAACAGACAATTTTTTTGACCTCCCGGAAAAATACCTGCAGGAATTGCTGGTGTTTGCAAAACCAATTGCCAAAGCGATCGAAAAAAGCTTTGATTGCAACAGGGTTGGTCTTAGTGTGATCGGATTGGAAGTGCCGCATGCACATTTGCATCTTATCCCGATCAGTTCTGCTAACGATCTGAATTTTACACAGCCGAAACTAAAGCTAAATGAAAAACGGTTGAAAGAAATACAGGACCTGATACTATCAAACCTGTAATTACAGCATTATTAGAATGCCTGTAGGTTAGTACTTCCTTCCCGTTCTTCCCGCCTTACCGGTAAAAACTTACCGGTAAGGCGGGAAGAACGGGAAGGAAGCAAATAAACAGTTAATGCCCCTTTACCCTGTGCGGGTTCTTTTTCAAAAAATCACTCCAGCCGTTTAAAGGCTTATTTTTTTTGAGCGCTGCTGTTCCGCCCAACTGAAAATGGTGGCAAACAGCAATGGCCAAAGCATCTGTAGCATCAAAATATTTCGGCGCTTCGGCAATATTCAGCAATTGCTGAAGCATTTTCCAAACCTGTTCCTTATCGGCATTACCGTTGCCGGTAACAGATTGCTTCACTTTACGGGGTGAGTATTCTGTAACAGGGATCCCTGCGGCCATAGCAGCAGCAATGGCGACGCCCTGTGCCCTTCCCAGCTTTAGCATGCTCTGCACATTCTTTCCAAAGAAGGGAGCTTCAATGGCAAATTCATGAGGCTTGTGAAGATGGATCAGTTCGGTTACTTTATGGTGGATCAGGTGAAGCCTTTCATGATTATCTTTTTTACCGGAGAGCTTAAGGGCTTGCATTTCCTGGAGGGTGATCTTACCCTGGTATACCCTGATAACACTGTAACCCATCAGCAGGGTACCCGGATCAATACCAAGTATTATTTTAGCAGACTTTTGCAAACCGCATTGTATTTTTACATGAAGAGAAAAACCGGACCGTTCAAACCCAAAAGTAAAAAGTAAAACTGCAAAATTCAAAAAAGCATACTTCTTCTGAGTAACGGGGAATTGTTTTGAGTTTTCCCCCAGGATTTTGCATCATCCGATTATGCCGGTAAAAAGCAAACATAACAGGCAGTTCAAATATTTTATCAATTATTTCCTGGGGCCGCTGTTGTTTATATGGTTATCCTATTCCATTTTTAAACAGATCCGTCAACAGCCCGGGTTGGAGCAATCCTGGCAGCATATCCGCGATTCATTCTATAGCAGCCGTATCTGGTTATTGCTGGCCGTGATGCTGCTGATGCTGGTGAACTGGTCAATCGAAACACTGAAATGGAAGCTGGCTGTACAAAGGATACAAAGGGTGGATTTTATCACAGCCCTGAAAGCTGTATTATCGGGCGTTTCCTTTTCTGTGATGACGCCCAACCGGGTGGGTGAATACCTGGGCCGTGTTTTATATATGGAAGAGGGGAAGCGGTTGAAAGCGATCTCGCTGACCATTGCAGGAAGCATCAGCCAGCTGATCGTTACACTGGCTATGGGATTTGTAGCCTTGCTGATATTGCAAAAACCTATCCTGGACAATGGAATGATCACTGCTTTCTGGATGAAAATGATGATCTATGGGGTGCTGGTGGTAGTGGCGATTTTAACACTATTTTATTTCAGGCTGGCCTGGTTGGTGCGATGGGTGGACAGGCTTCCGGGAAGCAGGCGTTATGCCTGGCTGCTTGAGTCGCTGGAACACTTTAATGCAACGTTACTCCTGCAATTACTGTCTTTATCAACACTAAGATTTATTGTTTTTATAATACAATATTATCTTCTTTTTCGTTTATTCGATGTGGACGTATCGTGGTGGCAGGGTTGGTGGGCAGTGAGTTTATCGTTTCTGGTAATGGCAGTGATACCGACCATTGCTTTGATAACGGACCTTGGTTTGAGGGGAAAAGTAAACCTGCAATTGCTGGGCATGTTCAGCAGCAACCAATTAGGCATAAGCCTGACGGCAGTAAGCATCTGGTTTATCAACCTGATCATCCCCGCGATAGCAGGCAGTTTGCTGATTTTAAGTATAAGAAAGATATTTAAGAATAAAAGCGGGTAATAGGTAGGGGTAAAAAGTTTTTGATTTGTTATTGATAAACTGTCCTTATCCCTGCAAATCCAATGATTAATTTGCAGCGTCTTATCCGGAAAATTAAATTACAGAAATTGATGAAAGGAATACTCAAACTGATTTTTCTGCCGGCGATCATCCTGATGGCTTTTACGACCAAAGCCAAAGCTCCGTATGCTAACACTTATTATGATTCCTGTGGCATAAAGAACACGGCTTTCCAGGCCGGTGAAAAAGTCACTTTTAAAGTATATTATGCAGTGGCAGGCATTTATGTTGATGCAGGCACTGCCACTTTCACCAACACACTGGAAAACCTGAACAACAGGCCTGTGTATCATATCGTAGGGGAAGGGCATACCAATCCTTCTTATGATATCTTTTACAAGGTGAGGGACAAATACGAAACCTATATTGACACGGCCACTCTGCAGGCCCTGAAATTTGTGCGTAATGTGAACGAAGGCGGCTATAAAAAATACCAGAACGTTACTTTCAATAAAACAGCTAATACAGCGGTAACGAATGATGGTGTTTTCAATGTACCAGCCTGCGTGCAGGATGTAGTAAGCTCTGTATTCTATGCGCGGAATATTGATTTTGATAAACTGCAGCCCAACGATAAGATCGCCTTCTCGATGTTCCTCGACAACGAAGTGTATAATATGTATATCCGCTACCTGGGCAAAGAAACCGTTAAAACCAAATATGGCAAGTTTGATGCTATCAAGTTCAAACCCCTGCTGATCAAAGGCACCATCTTTGAAGGCGGCGAGCAAATGACTGTTTGGGTAACGGATGATGCAAACCATATCCCGGTACGTATCGAGAGCCCGATCGCTGTAGGAAAAGTAAAGATCGATATGATGGGGCATGAGAACCTCCGCTATCCATTGACCTCAGCGATCAAAAGAAGGTGATCAAAGATCTTCCAGGCGGAAGAATTCTTTTACCCGCACCCCCTTTTCAGTCCGCTCCAGTGTGCAGCACTCATTTACGGGATCATGTTCAAAGAAAAGGACATAATCCCCGTTGACAGCATCATTATAGAAATTCCTTTTTTCTCCCAGCGTAATAAGTGGCGATGTATCGTATGCCATCACATAAGGCATGGGAATATGGGCGGCGGAAGGCAGCAGATCGGCCATGAACACGACGGTTCTTCCTTTATATTTTATCTGCGGCAGCATCATCGCACCAGTATGTCCGTTTACATAACGGACCGAGATATCAGGGATAAAATCTTTTTGCAATAAACCCGGTGGATAAGCAGACCAGCCCTTGTCTCCTTCTTCAAAAGGATTGATGAACTGCAGTTGCCCGCTTTCCTGTATCGGCAGGATATTCTCTTTGAGGAATGAAGCTTTTTCCCTGTCGTTAGGTTGGATGGCCCATTCCCAGTGCACTGCATTGCTCCAGAACACGGCATTCTTAAAAGCAGGCACCAGCTTATCACCCTCTCTTTTAATGGCCCCTCCGCAATGATCGAAATGAAGATGGGTAAGGAACACATCGGTAATATCATCGCGGTTAAAACCGTGTTTGGCTAATGATTTATCCAGCGTATCATCTCCATGTAAATAGTAATAGCCGAAAAATTTAGCATCCTGTTTATCTCCCATGCCAGTGTCTACCAGTATCAACCGCCCATCAGTCTCAATAAGTAAAGCGCGGAGAGCCCAACTGCACATATTATTTTCATCAGCCGGATTGAGTTTATTCCAGATGCTTTTGGGAACAACGCCAAACATAGCGCCACCATCCAGTTTGAAATAGCCTGTATTAATGGTATATAGTTTCATGCGTTAAAATTAAGTAATTCCTGCTGGCTGTTGTTCGTTGGTAGTTGTTCGATAACCGATGGTTGTCATACACAAGCCGGAACCAGTAGTTTCTTTTCCATTGTCACCCCGGACCAGGTTTAGTACAGTTGCTGCTATAGTTCGTTAAGATCCGGGGTCTCCCCCATCTGCAATATTTTCCAGGCAGTAATGGTTTACAGATTCGAAGCAAGTGCAGCGCGGGGAGACCCCGGCTCTTATATTCTTTAAACCTGAATGCTTACTGAACCAGGGCCGGGGTGACAATGGAAAAGGAACTACTGGTTCGGATTTCTATGTCAACGGTCAACGAACAACAGCCAGCAGGAACTAAACAGTTTGCCGCTGTTTCAGCAATGCTGAATACAACCAGAAAAATCCAATAGTAAAGAAAACGACCAGGGAGAGAATAGAGTTTTGCATATTGCCGGTTATTTCTTCAATATAACCGAAGCTGAAAATACCGATCACAATAGCCACTTTTTCCGTTACATCATAATAACTGAAGAAAGAAGCGGTGTCTTTTGTTTCAGGCATCAGCTTTGAATAAGTGGAGCGGCTAAGCGATTGAATGCCTCCCATTACAAGTCCTACACCTACAGCCAGTACATAGAAATAGTATTCTGTGTTCACGCCCCGTTCTGCCAGTGAAGCGGTGAAATAAGCTGCTATGCAGATCGCTATCCAGAAAAGGACAACAGCCATCAGCACGCGGAGGTTGCCAAATTTTGCGGAGAGCTTCGACATACCCCATGCGCCCAATATCGCTACCAATTGGATAGCTACTACAGTAATGATCAATTTGGTATCCGGCAGTTTCAATACTTTACTGCCAAACAAAGTGGCGGCCAGCATCACAGTTTGCACACCCATGCTGTAAAAAAAGAAACCGCGTAAGAATCTTTTCAGTACAGGCAATTTCCTTACCTGGCCATATACTTTTCTTATTTCGGCAAAACCATCTTTGAAAACATTTCCCCTTTGTGACTTTTGAATAACTGTTTTTGGCAGTCGTGCAAAAGTGATCTGTGCAAAGCCAAACCACCAGAAACCAACCAGCAGGAAAGTGATGCGTGTGCCCATAGCAGCATCCATCAATGTTACCAAAGCAAAGCCGACCATCTGCATCAGCACGCTGCCGATATAACCGAAGGAGAAGCCACGGGCGCTGATCCTGTCCTGGTCAGCCGGTGCTGCAATTTCCGGGAGATAGGCATTGTAAAATACCAGGCTGCCTGCCCAACCCATTGCAGCCAGTATAAAGGCAATAATACCGAGACCCAATGTGTCCTGCTTAAAAAAGAAAAGCATGCTGCAGCCCAACGCACCCATATAGCAGAAGAAGCGCATGAAATTTTTCTTATTGCCTCTTGTATCGGCAATGGAAGTGAGGATAGGGTATAAAAGGGCTACCAGCAGGTAAGAAGCTGCCAGTACATAATCATACAAAGAAGAATTTACAAAACTGCGGCCGAGGAAATTGATATGATGATCTCCGTCTCCACCGGTGACTGCCAGGAAATAGATGGGAAAAAAGGAAGTAGTGATAACCAGATTATAAACCGAGTTCGCCCAGTCATACATCGCCCATCCGTTCACTACCTTTTTTGAAGCGGTTTGCATAAGCAGTTATTTACGAGTAAAAATAAGCATTTAGCCGGGTGGAGTACGGGTCGGTATTGACTTGATATTTTCCCACAAAGACGACGAAGACCACAAAGAATTGTGCCAGGGCGTCTTTCTTTTTTAAAGCTTAATAGACAAAATATTTCTTTGTGGTCTTCGTCGTCTTTGTGGGAAAATATCACTCTCCGACTCAGGAAATAACACCTTTCCACAGCAACAGCAACATGATCGCTCCCACAATGATCCTGTAAATACCCCAGACCCTGAACCCGTATTTTTTCAGAAAGCCGATAAAGAACTTGATCGCCAGTAGAGCCACTACAAATGCCACCAGGCTTCCAATCAACAGGGTTGTCATATTGTCTTTCGCTATTACTTCAGGATGCTCCTGGTAGGTATCCCAAAAGCTTTTTACCGAAGCAGCCAGCATAGTGGGCACTGCCAGGAAAAAAGAAAATTCAGCAGCGGCACTACGGCTCAGCTTCTGGCTCATACCGCCGATAATAGTGGCAGCGCTGCGGCTAAGGCCGGGGAAAACGATTGACAACACCTGGAAACAACCAATGATAAAAGAAGTTTTCGGGCTGATGTTTTCTTCTGAAAACACCTGTGGCTTATTGAACCAGCGGTCAACAAATAATAAAACCACTCCACCGATGATCATCACCCAGGCAATGAACACAAGATTACCCAATGCCGCATCAATATGTTTCTTTAATAAATAGCCGAAGATAAGTGCGGGAATAACCGCGATGATAAGTTTGATATAAAAATTGATGCGCTTGAAATCAAAAAATTTTTTCCAGTAAAGCACGATCACGGCAAGGATCGCTGCCAGTTGTATCACCACTTCAAACATATCACCAAACGGGCTGGGTGAAACACCCAATAAAGGATTTGTAAACTTCATGTGGGCAGTGGAAGAAATCGGCAGGAATTCTGTAAGACCTTCCACAATAGCGATGATAATTGCATCAATAATACTCATAAGGGGAGGTTGAAATAAAAAGAAGGTGATACATTTTTGCATCACCTTAAAATTTTATCGCGTTATCAATCCGTTTAGCCTTGCTTTGCTTTTCTAAAGATGGCGTAGATCTCGATCACCAAACCTGCCAGGATAAGCACCGGCGCTACGGTAATACGCATCTTGCTGTATACCTGGTTGGGATCAAATACTTTTGGATCATCACTTCTTCCGCCCGACATCAGGAACATGCCGATCGTAATTACTGCCAGGCCGACCACCATCCAGGTGTAATTGTCTTTTGTGAACACACTGGAACCTGAAGAAGAAACCGTTTTATTTTCAGCCATTTTTATTCAATTTGGGTCTGCAATATAGGAAAAAGTCTTTATTGAGCTGCCGGCTGGGCCAGGGCTCAGTAAAGATCATCCAGCTTCATTTTCAGGTATTTTAACACGCTGCGATGGGTGCTGAAAAGGGTAATAAAAATACCCAGTATGATCAGGCCGATAAACAACAGGGCCAGGGTGGTATTATCATGAATGGCCTTCATTTCCGGCAGGATCCGCTCAGCCACTAGGATCACGAGAATGACGGCAGCGATAGCAATGACCCCACTGATGGCTCCATTGATAATAGCCCTGATATTCATGGGTTTGGCAATGAACCAGCGCGTAGCTCCCACCATTTGCATGGTTTTGATAAGGAAACGGTTGCTGAACATGGCGAGGCGGATAGTATTATCGATCAGGATGATCACCACGAGGGCCAGGATAATGGCTACTGCCAGGAGAATGATGCTGATCCGTTTTACGTTTTTATTCAGATTGTCGACCAGGGCCTGCGGATACGCCACTTCAGCGATATAGGTCTGCTGCTGCAGGTCGGCCTGGATAAGGTTGAGGGAGTCTGTGTTCATATACTCCTTTTTCACCTTGAAATTTATGCTGTTGGGCAAGGGATTTGCATCAAGTACTTTGTCCCAGTTTTCATTGCCATCGCCCAGGTAGATCTTTTTTGCCTGCTCCTTGGTGATGAACTCGATAGACTTTACATAAGGTTTGGCAGAAATATATTGCATGAGGGCAGTACTGTCCGACGGGTTAAGGTCACCCCTGAGTTCAGCACGCAATTCCACGCTTTCCTTAAAGTAATTGCCGAGTTTATTGGCATTGATCACTAACCAGCCAATAAGGCCGAGAAGGAATAAAACCAGTGTAACGCCCAGGATGGACATAAAATACGAGGGTTTGCCTCTCTTGATAGAAGCTTTGCCGGATTTGGCCATGGCATAGAATTTTGAAATGAATGGGTTAACCAACTTCCAGGAGAAGCCCTGAAACGAAGCAGGTATTGCAAAAATAGCCAATTTAAGACCTATAATCAGTATTTTTGCTGCCCTTTTAAACGGTTGCAGGGCGCCTATATTGCCATAGGGAATAAAAGATATTTGTTAAAACTACCGGGCAATCAAATTAACCAACAAAACAGGATGGAATACAATTTCAGGGCTATCGAAAAAAAATGGCAGCAGCATTGGAAAGAAACGGAAGCATACCGCGTCCCGAATGAAAGCAATAAACCCAAGTACTATGTACTGGACATGTTCCCTTACCCAAGCGGAGCAGGCCTTCATGTGGGTCATCCCTTAGGCTATATCGCTTCCGATATCTATAGCCGCTACAAAAGGCTGAAAGGATTCAATGTGCTTCATCCGATGGGGTTCGACAGCTTTGGATTACCTGCAGAGCAATATGCCCTTGATACAGGCCAACATCCCGCCGTAACCACCCGGAACAATATCGCTACGTTCAAATCGCAATTGAATAATATTGGTTTTTGCTACGACTGGAGCCGTGAAGTGAATACCAGCGAACCCCATTACTATAAATGGACGCAATGGATCTTCCTGCAATTGTTTGATTCATTCTATAACCGGCAAACCCGCCGGGCAGAAAGGATATCCGTGCTCACCACAGCTTTTGAGAAGGAAGGTAATAAAAGCCATCCATGCCCCGGCGATCCTGTTTTGAAGTTTACTGCCGACGAATGGGAAAATTTCGACACTGCCCGGAAAATGGATGTGTTGATGAATTATCGCCTCTCCTATTGCGGATATGGTGAAGTGAACTGGTGTGAAGCATTGGGCACTGTGCTCGCCAATGATGAAGTAGTGAATGGAGTGAGCGAACGCGGTAGTTATCCCGTAGTAAAAAAGAAATTAAGGCAATGGTATCTCCGTATCACGGAATACGCCGACCGCTTGCTGGAAGGACTGGAAAGCGTTGACTTCAGCGAAGCGATGAAGGAAATGCAAACCAACTGGATCGGAAAATCAAGTGGAGCGGAGATTGAGTTCAGTATCACAAACCAGGAGTCGGGAGTCGGGAACAAGCTGAAGGTTTATACAACCAGGCCTGATACGATCTTTGGAGTGGACTTTATGGTAATTGCTCCGGAACATGAACTGGTTGATCAGATCAAAACAGAAGAGCAGGCAAAGGCAGTGGAAGAATACATCACGTATGTAAAAAGCAGGAGTGAACGCGAGCGTATGGCGGAGAAGAAGATCAGCGGTGTGTTTACTGGGGCTTTTGCAGAAAATCCTTTTGATGGACGCCAGATCCCTATCTGGATCTCTGAGTATGTGCTGGCCGGATATGGCACAGGTGCTATTATGGCCGTGCCTTGTGGTGATGAACGTGATTTTAAATTCGCCCAGCATTTTAATATACCTATCACCAATATCATCGGTTCTTACTTTAAAGGTGATGAAGCCAATCCTACCAAAGATGCCATTCTGCAAAATTCAGGTTTCCTGAATGGACTGGTGATGAAAGATGCGATAGAAGCGGTGATCAGGGAAGTGGAGAAAAGAGGTATCGGCGTAAGGAAAACGAATTATAAAATGCGGGATGCTGCTTTCAGCCGGCAGCGTTACTGGGGTGAGCCGTTTCCCATTAAATGGATCGATGGAGTCGCTTATCCCTTGGATGAAAAAGAGCTACCGCTGCAACTACCGCATGTGGATTCCTACAAACCAGGTCCGGAAGGGGAAGGCCCGCTGGCCAATATTCCTGCTTGGACATCACAGCATCTTGAAACGAACACCATGCCCGGTTATGCCGGCAGCAGTTGGTATTTCCTGCGTTATATGGACCCGCATAATAAAGAAGCATTTTGCGACCGCAAGGCTTCTGATTATTGGGGACAGGTGGATGTTTATATCGGTGGCACCGAGCATGCTGTAGGCCACTTGTTGTACAGCCGGATGTGGACAAAAGCCTTGTATGATCTTGGTTATATCAGTCATGATGAGCCGTTCAGAAGGCTGATCAACCAGGGAATGATACAGGGTAGCAGCCGGTTTGTGTACAGGATCAATGGTACCAACACATTTGTATCAAAAGGATTGCTGAATGAAGACGGAACTTATAGTGAGAGACAGGATAAAGTGGACATGCTCCATGTGGATGTAAATATTGTAGATGGACTGGAACTGGATATCGAAGCATTCAAGAATTGGCGCGATGAATATAAAGACGCTCAATTCATACTGGAAGATGGCAAATACATCTGCGAAGCAGAGGTAGAAAAAATGTCCAAGTCGAAGTACAATACTGTCAACCCTGATGATCTTGTTCAGAAATATGGTGCCGATACTTTCCGCATGTATGAAATGTTCCTCGGTCCTGTTGAAATGAGCAAACCCTGGGACACCAAAGGCATTGAAGGTGTTCACCGCTTCCTGAAAAAATTATGGCGGCTTTTTTATGATGAAATAAAAGGCAAAGTGTGGACAGAAGAAAAAGCAACCGATGCCGAATTGAAAGTGCTGCACAAATCCATCCGCCAGATAGAGGAAGCTACTGATCGCTTCAGCTTCAACACGGGTGTGAGTGGTTTTATGATCGCTGTGAACGAACTGAATGATCTGGATTGCCATAAAAAAGAGATGCTGCAATCTCTGCTGGTATTACTGACCCCATATGCTCCACATATCGCTGAAGAGCTTTGGCAGCAATTGGGCAATGAAGGCAGTGTGCTGGATGCGCCCTATCCTGTTTTTGAAGAAAAATATGTGAAGGAGACCAGCAAAGAATACCCTGTGTCTGTAAATGGTAAGCTCCGCACTACCATCAACATTTCCCTTGAAGCCACACCTGCCGAGGTAGAAAAACTGGCGCTGGAAAATGAAGTGGTGCAAAAATGGCTGGAAGGAAAAGCCCCAAAGAAGATCATATTTGTAAAGGGAAAGATGGTGAATGTGGTGGTGTAGTCAAGGCTGATCAACTGTCAATATTTTTACCGGCGGTAATTTCAGAACTGCTTTTGGTTGTACTTTCAACCATAAAACAGTCATCCATGAAGAAAATCTTCTCCCTGGCCCTGCTATGCTGCACGGCACGGCTTTTTGCGCAGGACCCATCTGCCTATTTTTTATCAAACCCCTGTCTTACCCCTGATGGACAAACAGTGATCTTCAGTTTTGAAGGTGATCTCTGGAAAGCATCCGTAAAAGACGGACAGGCGACCCGCCTCACTGCCATGCAGGGTTATGAAACCAGCCCGCGGGTATCACCCGATGGTAAATGGATCGCTTTTACCGGCCGCCAGTATGGCAATGCAGATGTGTTCATAATGCCTGCGAATGGCGGAGATGTAACGCAGATCACTTACCATAGCGGCAATGATGAAGTGAGCAGCTGGAGCTGGGACTCCAAATACATTTATTTCAACAGCGGCCGGATGGGCCAGGTATCAGGATTTAAAGTAGCAGCAACCGGTGGCACACCCAGGCGCGTTTTGGGAAATTATTTTTTCCTGTTCGACCATAACCTGGTTGAACACCCTTCTTCCGGTGAGATCTTCTTTAATGATACCTGGGAAAGTTCCAACCAGGTGCAGAGGAAACGCTACAAAGGACCATTCAACCCGGATATACAATCCTACAATCCCCAATCCAAACAACATAAGAAATATACTGATTGGGAGGGAAAAGACTTCGGTGCTACCATTGACCGCAATGGCAATATCTATTTTATCTCCGATGAAGCCAATGGCGAGTATAATTTATATGCACTGGAAAATGGTAAAAAGAAAGCCCTGACCAGGTTCAGCTCTTCCATTAAAACGCCCATCGTAAATGCTCAGGGAGGAAAGATCGTATTTGAAAAAGATTACCAGCTGTGGTTGTATGATGTAAAAAGCGGTAAGGAAAACAAACTGGATATCGCCATTGTCCGCAATAATGTGCTGTCAAAAGAAAAAGACTTTGATGTAAAAAGCAATATCAGTGCTTTTGATGTATCACCTGACAATAAGAAACTCGCTTTTGTTTCAAGAGGCGAATTGTTTGTAAGCGATATTGACGGCAAATTCATCCAACAAGTGAAACGGGGCTCTGCTGAGCGTGTGCGCGAAGTGAAATGGACCAGTGATAACAAGACGCTTTTATTCAACCAGACACTGGATGGCTACACTAATTGGTATACGGTGAGTGCGGACGGCAAAGGCGCTATCAAACAATTGACCAGGGATGCGAAAAACAATCGCGACGTAGCATTGAATAAGAAAAGGGATAAAGCTGTTTATCTCAGCGGTCGCGACGAAGTACGCCTGCTTGATCTGAAAACCGGTGAAAGCAAAACCATTGCAAAGGAAGAGATCTGGGGATTTCAGAACAGCGAGCCTGGTTTTTCACCCAATGATGAATATGTGGTGTTTACCGTATACAAGAATTTTGAAAGAGATATTTATGTTCACAACCTGAAAGAAAATAAGACAACCAATCTGACCAATACAGATATTACAGAAGCTGATCCGGTATGGTCACCCGACGGAAAATATATTTATTTTACCTCCCAACGGTTAAGGCCATCTTACCCCTTTGGAATGGGTAATGCTAAAGTGTACAGGATCGCATTGGAAAACTTAGATGAGCCTTTCCGTACAGATAAATTTGATGAGCTTTTTAAAGAAGAGAAAAAAGATACAACAGCCAAAAAGGATACAACCAAAAAAGCAACTGCAGTAACACCTGTTAAAACCATTACGATCGATACTGATGGTATCATGGACAGGATAGAACAGATCGGTCCCTTTGCAGGAGCTCAGTTTCTCATTGGTGTGTATCAGAAAGGTGAAAAAACCATTGTACTGTATCAAAGTAACCATGGTGAAGGCCGATCGGCTATATGGAAAACTGTGAAAGAGCCGTTTGAGCAGGACAAAACAGAAAAAGTTGCCGATGGTGGCGTGGCAGGTATAACGGAAGCTGGCGATAAATTATATGTGCTGTTGAATGGCGTGATAAATAAACTCAACCTTGATATTAACCGCCTCGATCCGATATCCACCAGTTTCACTTTCCGCCGTAATCTTTCTGCAGAGTTCAGCCAGATGTTTGAAGAAGCCTGGGCGCAGATAGAAGAAAATTATTATGATGAGAATTTCCATGGACTTGACTGGAAAAAAACAAAGAAGTACTATCAACAGTTCATTCCCTATTTAAACAACAGGGCTGATCTGCGGATATTACTGAATGATATGCTGGGAGAATTGAATTCATCGCACCAGGGCTTTGGCACTTTTGGAACGGATGAAGCTGTAGCGCTGAATAATTCAACAATGGAAACAGGTATTATCTTCGATGATGCTTCACCGTATACTGTAAAATATATTCTGAAGCGTTCGGCTGCAGATAAAAAAGGGATTGATATCCGCCCGGGTGATGTATTGACAAAAGTGAATGGAGAGCCTGTTGAAGCAAATAAAGACCGTAGTTTTTATTTTACCCGTCCTTCACAAGACAGGGAAATGAGACTGGAATTCAGCCGGCAGGGCCAACCCATCAGTGTAAAATTGCATCCGCAATCCAGCCTGTTCAACACGCTGTATGATGAATGGGTAGATAAGAACCAGCAGCGTGTGGATGAAAAGAGCAAGGGCCGGATCGCATATGGCTATATGAAGAATATGGGCCAGGGAGAACTGGAGCAATTCATCATCGACATGACAAAGGAGTTGAATAAAAAGGATGCACTGATCTTTGATCTCCGTTACAACACTGGTGGTAATGTGCATGATGAAGTGCTGAAATTCCTTTCACAAAGGTCTTACCTGAAATGGAAATACCGCCAGGGCGGTTTATCACCGCAATCCAATTTCGCACCATCCGACAAACCCATTATCCTGCTTACCAATGAACAATCCCTGAGTGATGCAGAAATGACTTCACAAGGATTTAAGGCATTGAAGCTGGGCAAGATCGTGGGTAATGGGACTTATCGCTGGATCATCTTCACCAGTGG
This sequence comes from Sphingobacteriales bacterium 44-61, assembly GCA_001898405.1. Taxonomy (GTDB): domain Bacteria; phylum Bacteroidota; class Bacteroidia; order Chitinophagales; family Chitinophagaceae; genus Terrimonas_A. The sequence goes on along the minus strand of MKTW01000004.1, from coordinate 73,835 downwards.
TGTTAGCCTGGTCGATAACTCATCTGTTCGTATGCCCAGTTGGGGTTGCTATAGCCTGGAAGGAAAAGACCTGGAGATAAGCGGCGTGCAGCCGGACATACTTGTGATCAACTCATTCGACGATAAACTGAACGGACGTGATCCACAATTGGACAAGGCGATTGAAGAAATAATGAAGCAGATAAAATAGTATTGATTTAAGTGAGCTGCTATGAGTACAGGGCGCAACGGTTACGTTGCGCCCTTTTGTTCGTATAATGCCCATCCGAAACAAGTATTTACCACATATCCTCCAGCCGGTCCGGTAAAGAAAAACCCTTTAAGGGTGTGCAGTACAAAAAAATAAATATCTTACAAGGAGTGTCCTGAAACTGCTGCATTGCCACCAACCAATCATCCAAAATCCACTTATGAGAAACCTCTACTTTCTCGGCTTCACTGTATTATTTCTATATGCTTCCACTCAAACAGTAGCCACCCATTATGGCCATATGACGGCTCATAATGATCAGGGCAATCCTCCCCCTTCCATTCAAGCAACAGTAGATTATTGCTCCACCGGATCAGAAAGTGCAGATTATGAATATATCGGCAATGTGTTCATTACCGGTGGTGTGAATAATAATACAGACAACAGTACCTACAGCGATTTTGTTTCTACAAATGTGGCTAACGTATTCCAGGGGCAGTTTGTAAAAGTGGTGATTGAAAAAGGTGTCTCTGACTGGTATTCCACTGATGTAGCATACGTATTTGCAGACTTTAACCAGGATGGCGATTTCAATGATCCCGGTGAATTGGTTGGCAGCAAGAGTGGTAGCGCTTCACCTTACCAGATCACCTTTATGGTGCCACCTACTGCAACGCTGGGCAATACGAGATTAAGGATAAAATTCGGCAATACTGATCCGGTTGGTGATGCGATTACGGATGATCCCTGCCAGGCAATATATTCATTTGGTGAAACGGAAGACTATGGATTGCTTATCACCACTCCTCCTTCCTGTATACCGCCACATGGATTGGCTGTTTTGCCCAATTCGTCAACAGAAGAGCTGATCAGTTGGGAAGCTTCCGGCACCAATCCTTCCAGTGGCTATATATGGGAGATAAGATCGTATGGTGATGGAGGAAGCGGAGCAGGCGGCCTTGAAGCTACCGGCACTACAGCCGCAGGCGTGTTAAATGCTACTGCCACCGGACTTACAGGAGGCACCAATTATTTCTTATGGGTAAGATCAGACTGCGGCGGTGGAGATTTAAGCATATGGGAAGGGCCTTTACAATTTCTCACTACCTGCGATCCTACGACTGTTCCATTCATCCAGAATTTTGATGCAGCGATTGAACCAGATCTGCCTCCCTGCCTGATGACCCAGGACCAGAATGGAGCTACCGGTTGGAGAATGTTCTTCGGCGGAAGTCCCGGAGCTGCTTCCGACCTGGCCAGCATCCGTTATGAACCGAGTGCCGATACTCCGGCCGATGATTGGTTCTTTTTGCAGGGGCTGACACTGACAGGTGGTAAGCCCTACATACTAAGATTTAAATACAAAGCATCAGACGGGCCTGCACTTGTTGAAGACCTGGAAGTGAAATACGGTACTTCACCGAATGCAGCTGGTATGACAACAGGTGTCTTATTCAGCCAGACCGGTATTGCAAACAATATTGACTCACCATTTGAGACAGCAATGGTAAGTTTTACACCACCATCAACAGGGGTGTACTATCTGGGCTTCCATGCTCTCTCCGCTGCAGGCCAGGCCTTCCTGTATATAGATGATATAGCAGTGGAATCATGCGCTACACCTACAAACGTAAAAGCACATGGCGTTTCATCCACGTCGGTTGAGATTGATTTCACTTCTCCCGGCAGCAATTTTGTAATAGAATATGGCCCTGTCGGATTTGCACCAGGCAGTGACGGATCAGCCGGCGCAGGGACCGTGATCACCAGTGCCACTTCTCCGGTAACCATTACTGGTCTTGATGCTGGTACAGCATATGATATATATGTAAGACAAAACTGCGATGGCGGTACAGAGTTCAGCCAGAATGCGATGACGGCTATCCGTACTTTATGCGCGCCAACCACTGTTCCGTACATGATGGACTTTGAAAGCGGAACTGCTCCCGATGTTTATCCTTCCTGTACAAGCGTATGGGATGTGAATGGAAGCAGCGGGCCTGTACAAAATTCTACAGGTGGTCAATGGATAATTGGCGAAGGTGTATCGCCAGATATGTATGTTTCATCTACCAAAACCCTCCGGTATATTTATGATGCTGTCAACAATGCCCGTGGAGCAGATGATTGGTTTTTCCTGCAAGGGTTGGACCTGACCGCCGGCATATCATACCGCCTCAAATTCTTCTATAAAGGATCAAATGGCCCTGATGTGAAAGAAAAACTGGAAGTAATGTATGGCAACTCGGCACAGCCTTCTGCCATGACTAATCTCCTTTATGAGAATAATAATATCAATACTGCCGTTGCCAATCCGTGGGATTCAGTACATGTTGATTTCACACCAACGTCAACAGGCACCTATTATATAGGTTTCCATGCCAAATCAGATCCTGATCAGGCTGTTTTATATCTTGATGATGTAAGTGTGCGCAATACTCCGGTTGTAGACGTGGGTGTGTCTTCGATCAAAGAGACCTTGCCGACCTGCCCGGCAGATAATTTTGTGATGACGGCCAACGTGGTAAATTATAACCCTATACCGCTTAACCTGGCAACCTACCCGCTTACTGTTACAGCTGATATCATAGGTGCCACCACTACAACACTGACGGCAAATGTGAACACAGGTACAATTGCTCCTGGCGCTACACTGCAAGTGCCGTTGCCTGCGTTTACATTCAATGACGGTGTGCATAACATCACTTTCACCGTGAACAATCCCAACGATTCAGAAAATGGAAATGATAGCTATGTTACTTCTGTGTATGTAAACCCGGTACCGGCTGCTGCTATACTAACACCGGTTGATCCGCAAAGCTGTGCACTGGTCAGTACGCAATTTGCAGCATCATCGACTGACCCGGTTGTGACCTGGTCGCCTGCCGCAGGCCTGTTTACCGATGCCGCAGGAACGGTTCCTTATGTGCCCGGCACGAATGCTTACTCAGTATATGCCAACCCTGTATCAGCAACAACATATACTGTTACTTCTGACGCGGCCGGTTGTACCAACAGCAGCACTGTTACAGTGAGACCATTGACATTGATTGCCAACTGGCCAACAAAGGTCTGTATCAGTGATGAAATAGTAGCGCTCTCTGCTACGCCTGCCGGTGGCACCTGGAGCGGTATCGGTGTATCAGGTAATAATTTTATTCCTTCAGCTACGGCAGTAGGTTCTTATCCGTTAACCTATCGTTATACGAACTCCGGTGGTTGTACGGTTTCCACTACTATTACCGCTAAAGTGGAAGATTGCCCGGAAAGGGCAAGACCGCTGCGCGATGATGCAGTGATCCTCTACCCAAATCCAAGTAATGGGCAGTTCAGTATCCGGATCAACAGCATGTTGTACAATAACCTGATCATGCGGGTGTATACCAATTCAGGCCTGCTGGTGTATAACCGTAAGCTGACTGGCCTGGCTTATGGAAGGGTAGTGCCAATTGATCTTACTAACCTGCCAGGAGGTGCTTATATGGTATACTTCTATTATGAAGAAGGCAACAAAACATCTGATAAAGTGTTCCCTATTATCATTGGAAAAAAATAAAACGGAACAACAAATAGCTTTACGAGCATCCGCTATCGGCGGATGCTTTTTTTATGGCGTTGCATGAACTGATTGAGTAATTTTGGATATGCCAATAAATTTTGAAGAAGCCCTGAGATCTCAGCAGTTTGCACCAGTGGTACCTTTTGATCCGCGAACGGATAAATTGCTGTTGCTGGATTTTACGGAAAATAATAAAACTGTTACAGAAGATATATTGAAAGACACTACAAAGTTTTCTGTATATATAAACGACTTACTGGCTAATGCAAGTGCGCGTTATGGTATTGGTGGGTATAATGAACACCGGACAGTCTACAGTCGCAGCAAAGTGTTTGATGCTCCTGTACCCGGCGAAGAACCGCGCCGTCTGCATCTCGGAACAGATATCTGGGGCAAGCCTTATACAGCCGTTATGTCTCCGTTGGATGGCATTGTGCATAGCTTTGCCTTCAATAACCAGTTTGGTGATTATGGAGCAACTATCATTTTATCCCACCAGGTAAATGGATATACATTCTATACGCTTTACGGCCATTTAAGCCTTAATTCACTTAAGAATTTATACGAGGGGCAAAATATCCGGAAGGGACAGGTGTTTGCAGAATTTGGAATTCCTTATGAAAATGGGCATTGGCCTCCGCATCTGCATTTTCAGGTAATACTGGATATGAAGAACCGGAAAGGTGATTACCCAGGTGTTTGCAAGTATTCGGAGAAAGAGGATTGGTTAAAGAATTCGCCAGACCCTGATGTGTTGCTGCAATTGAACAGGTATGTTCGTTGACCGGATTTCCGGCCAACGAACAATGATGAGTTAGCTTGCTTTATATGCTGAAGCAAATTCTTTTGCAAAATCTTCCAGTTTCACTTTGCCCAGCTTCACCACTTGCTTCCGGTATTCTTCAAACATTTTACCTGAATCCATCGCCTGGCCCATTTCTACATAGTTCTCCGCAATAGTTTGTGGCAGACCAGCCTGCAGCATGCCTGCCAATGCCTGTTCATCGCTGAATTTGACCCATTGCAGATCAGGTTTGCCAATAGCTTTGCCCAATACAGCTGCTATTTTATCAGTGCCCACCTCATCACCGGCAATATAACGGTGTGATGTACCGGTAAAATCGAGCTTCAGTAAAGCGTCGGCGGCTACTGTTGCAATATCAGAAGGATCAACAATAGGGAATTTCCCGTCAGGAATGCTGAAGTTCCCACCAATGATACCCGCCTGTTTGATCAGCCCGATATTAGCCAGCAGGTTTTGATAGAAATAAGAAGGCCTGAGATGAAGGATATTTACACCTGGTAAACTGTTCAGTGACTGCTCTGTCTGGTAAAGACCGGATACCGGGCCGCAACCCGTTGGCATGTGAGCACCAACACTACTCAGGTTCACCACATTTTTTACACCTGCAGCTTTAAGGGCTTCGGTATAGTTCTTCCCGGTCTGTGCAATAAAGCCTTTCATATCGGCTGCACCAAAATTGGGTGGCGACATGGTGTAAACAGCATCAGCACCAGTGAAAATCTTTTTTAAAAAGGATACATCTTCCACAGAACCGATAGCGGCTTTGGCGCCTTTGCCGGTCAGGGATTGAAGATTCTTTTGTTGCCGGCCCACAACGGTAACGGAATGACCAGCATTAAGAAGATGTTGAGTGAGCGCATGGGAAATATGCCCTGCTGCTCCGGTGATTACATAATTCATAATTATAGTTTATTTTATGTTTGTATATACAAATGATAAGGGAAAAAAATTTAATCCGGTAATTTATCCGACAGTTTATTGATCGTGTTCACCATCCTGGAGCTTTCTTCTTTACCGAGGATAGTAGTATATGCTTCATTAAATTCCTGCACGCAAGCCAGGAGCTGGGGTGCAAGGCTTTTGCCTTTGGGTGTGGGATAGATATTGGTGAGTTTACCTTCTGTGGTGCGCACCAGTAGTTTTTTCTCTTCCAGTTTTTCAATCAAACGGGTAATTGTGCTGGGCGTAAGCAATAATTGCTTTACAATGGTGGAAGGCTGTATCCCCGGATCATCGATCACCAGCATCAGCAGGTATGCATGGCTGGGCGACATATCCACTTTCTTCCAGATAGAGGAGGCAAGCTTTTCTACTTTTCGGGCAAATGCATTACTCGAAAAATAAAGACATTCACGGTATCTGCTGTCGGTCGCTTTCATTCAGAAGGCAAAGATAGGTAAAATTATATTTGTATGTACAAATATTAAAAGAAATATTTTAGCCCTATCCGCCTGCTATCCCTAAATTTACACCATGGCCAACTCCAATTTGAATTCAGATAAAGGAATGCTCAGTGCGGCGGACAAGGAATTTGAAAACAATATCCGGCCTTCGCAGTTGAATGATTTTGCCGGGCAAGCCCAGGTGATCGAGAACCTGCGGATCTTTATTAAAGCAGCTAAAATAAGAGGCGAGGCATTGGACCATGTGTTATTCCATGGCCCTCCCGGCCTGGGAAAGACCACTCTTTCCAGGATCGTGGCACATGAATTGGGCGTGAATATCAAGGAAACATCAGGCCCGGTGATTGAGAAGCCAGGCGACCTGGCCGGCCTGCTCACCAATCTTGAACCGCATGATGTATTGTTTATCGATGAGATCCATCGTTTAAGCACCGTAGTGGAAGAATACCTGTACGCCGCTATGGAAGACTACCGGATAGATATTATGATCGATACCGGCCCCAATGCCCGCAGCATACAGCTTAGCCTCAATCCTTTTACGCTGATTGGTGCCACTACACGCAGCGGCCTGCTCACAGCTCCTTTATTATCGCGTTTTGCGATCAAATCAAGACTCGAATATTACAGTGCTGCTACTTTGAATAAGATCATTCAACGATCTGCCGGCATATTGGGCGTTGCCATTTCTGATGAAGCCATTACGGAAATCGGCCGCCGCAGCCGCGCCACACCAAGAATTGCCAATGGCCTGCTCAGAAGGGTAAGGGATTTTGCACAGGTACTGAATGATGGAGAGATCGATCTGGGCATTACACAGCATGCTCTTAAAGCACTGAATGTAGATGAACATGGGCTGGATGATATGGACAACCGCATCCTCAGCACCATCATCGATAAATTTAAAGGCGGCCCTGTCGGCATCTCCACTATTGCCACCGCTGTTGGTGAAGAAGCCGGTACGCTTGAAGAAGTGTATGAACCATTCCTTATCCAGGAAGGTTTTATCCAACGTACACCCCGCGGCAGGGAAGTGACCCATAAAGCCTATGAACACCTTGGGAAAAAATATAACCGGGGCGATGGTTCTAACCTGCTTTTCCCTTGACCGTGACTGCCGAAGCCTCATCGTAGGCAATCAGCGACCACCGAATCTTCATCGTAAGCGATCAGCGACCACCATGCCCCTACGCTACTGCTTCAACGCAAGCGCATCCAATAAAAAAAGAGTTAGTCAAACGCTAACTCTTTTTCTTTTATAGTCTTTGCTTCATTTAGCTTACAACAAGCCTGAACCCATTTCCATGAATGTTCACGATCTCGATCTTCGGATCATCTTTCAGATACTTCCTCAGTTTAGCAATGTACACATCCATGCTGCGGCCATTGAAATAGGTGTCGCTGCCCCAGATCTTTTTCAGCGCCTGGTCGCGTGGCAACAAGTCATTCAAATGCTCAGCCAGCATTTTCAGCAGTTCATTCTCTTTGGGAGAAAGGGTTTGTGTAACGCCCTTATGTGTTAACTGGCGCAGTTTGGGATTGAAATGATAGCTGGAAAGATCAAATTCCTTGTTTTCTGTTTCCTTATTGATCTCGTCATTCCTTTTCAGGATAGCTTTTATTTTCAGTAATAGCACTTCACTGTCAAAAGGCTTGGTGATATAATCATCAGCGCCGAGTTTATATCCCTGGATGATATCTTCTTTCATGGTTTTTGCACTCAGGAAGAAAAGGGGAATATCGGGGTCTACATCCCTGATCTCTTCAGCCAGGGTGAATCCATCCATATTTGGCATCATTACATCCAACAGGCAAAGCTCAAATTTCTCACGCTGGAAGGCAGCCAGGCCAAGACGGCCATCCCTTTCCAGGGTAACATCATAATCATTCAGTTCCAGGTAATTTTTCAATACACTTCCCAGGTTTGGATCATCTTCGCACAATAAGATTTTGGGTTTCTTTGGTTCCATTTTATGCTGGTTTTATTCTTTGAGGACAAATAAAAGTAAATCATTTGCCAAACTTCCTTGAAATTAAATATTTTTTTGTTAAAGCCTGAGAATAAGGTATGTATCGCCAGGAACGCGAAGGATACACAAGGGACGCAGTGCTGAGCTCATAGTTACTCTTTGCGCTCTTTGCATATCCTTTGCGTTCCTGGTGATACCCTTATTTTTGCCCTTTATCTTATTATTATGGCCATGCATATTACGCCGGACAACCGGCTGAAAAAACTGATCGTGATCGGCGACAGGCTGCTGATCAAACTTGCTAAATCGAATGAACAAACGCCCAGCGGACTTTACCTGCCGCCCGGCGTTCAGGAAAAGGAAAAAGTGCAACAGGGATATGTGATCAAAACCGGCCCCGGGTACGCCATTCCCATGCCCGTGGAAGAAGAACCCTGGAAAAGCGATGAAGAAAAAGTGAAGTATGTTCCTCTTCAGGCAAAAGAGGGAGACCTGGCTATATTCCTGCTCAGCGGGGCAACCGAAGTGATGTACGAAAATGAAAAATACTATATCGTGCCGCAGGCAGCTGTGCTGTTGCTCGAAAGGGAGGAGGATTTATAAACTCCCCAAATCCTTGTAACTTCCCTTTAAATTCTTTCTATGGCTGATATAAATCCGTTTCTCGATGCTGTAAAATCAGGCTACACTTTCAAAGGCGAAAGCTTTAAGATCGGTGTAGGCATGCTCAATGGTGAAGTAGTGCCTGGTGCCGATGTTTCCATTCCTTTCAGAACCCTCAACCGTCACGGACTTATTGCCGGAGCAACCGGTACAGGTAAAACCAAGACCCTCCAGGTGTTGAGCGAATGCCTCAGCGATGCAAGTGTGCCTGTGTTGCTGATGGACATAAAAGGCGACCTCAGCGGTATTGCTGCCGAAGGTTCTGCAAATGATAAAATAAAAGAGCGCTATCAGAAGCTGAACATGGAATACAAACCTTCAGCTTTCCCTGTCGATCTTTTAACGCTCAGCCAGCAGAAAGGTGTAAGGCTGCGTGCAACAGTAAGCGAATTCGGCCCTGTGCTTTTATCCAAGATCCTTGGCCTGAATGATACGCAGGGCGGATTTGTTGCCATGATATTTAAATATTGTGATGACACAAAGCTTCCCCTGCTCGATCTGAAAGATTTTACCAAAGTGCTCCAGTATGTAAGCAATGAAGGGAAAGCTGAGCTGGAAAAAACTTATGGCAAAATATCCACTACTTCCACAGGCACCATTCTCCGCAAAGTGATTGAACTGCAACAGCAGGGCGCTGATCTTTTCTTTGGAGAAAAAAGCTTTGAAGTGGATGATCTCATGCGCATCAATGATGATGGCAGAGGCATGATCTCCATTGTAAGAGTAACAGATCTGCAGGACAGGCCCAAACTGTTTTCCACCTTCATGCTGCAATTGCTGGCTGAGCTGTATGCAACCTCACCTGAAGAAGGCGATCTTGACAAGCCAAAGCTGGTATTGTTTATTGACGAAGCACATCTTATTTTCCAGGAAGCCAGTGAGGCATTATTACAACAGATCGAAACGATCATCAAACTGATCCGCTCCAAAGGAATAGGCATTTATTTCTGTACGCAAAACCCGATGGATGTGCCGGCATCAGTGCTTGCACAATTGGGATTGAAAGTGCAGCATGCCCTTCGTGCATTTACGGCAGCCGACCGCAAAGTGATCAAGCAAACAGCAGATAATTATCCTGAAACAACATTTTATAAAACAGAAGACCTGATCACGCAACTGGGTATCGGTGAAGCGTTGGTGACCATCCTGAATGAAAAAGGTATCCCTACCCCGTTAGTGCATTGCATGCTTTGCTCACCCCGCAGCCGGATGGATATCTTATCAGAAATGGAGATCGATGCAATTGTGAACAAATCAAAAATTGCAGCTAAATACAACCAGGTAATAGACAGCCAGAGTGCATATGAAATACTTACAGACAAGTTAAATGAAGCTGCTGCAAAAGCAGAAGAAGATAAAAAGCAGGCAGACCAGGAAAAAGAGGAAAAGAAAAGGCCAGCCGCAAAGGAAAAAGGCTTTTTTGATGATCCTACTGTAAGAAGTATGACCAGGACTGCAGGGAACACGATCGTACGCAGTTTGCTTGGTGCACTGGGTCTTGGCGGACGAAGCCGCAAGAAGAGTTTATTTTAGACGGATACGCCCGTCTTTTTCAATCCGTAATTTATTTTCAGCCTGGAGGAATTCGATCACCTTCCAGGCTTTTTCTTTTTTTATATCCTGTAATTGATTAAAAAGCTCTTTTACTTCCAGTGAATCATCCTGCATGATATGCCTGATGCGTTCATGAATGACAGTGAATTCTTCTTTGCTCACGGTGAGCTTTCTTTGTTTTAGGCAATTATCACAGATCCCGCAGGTCCTGATATTATTATCACCAAAATAAACTCCGATCATCCGGCTGCGACAATCTGCTTCTTCTTTTACATAGGAGATCATCGTAGCCACTCTTTTTTCAAAAATGGCTTTTCGTTGCTGGTAGGCATTGATATTGATCGTAAGCTGTTCACCTCTTACCCGGTTGCGCTGAAAATATAGCTGAGGCGAATCTTTACGGGGAGAATATTCAATAATGCCTGCCCGGTGCAATTCCTGCAATTGTTGTTTTATTTCTTCCAGGTCTTTTCGCATCAACTGTGCCAGCAATAATTCAGAAATAAAACATGGGTAGTCAAAAATACCTTCATAAGACCGCAACAATGTTTTGATCAATGGGTCCAGTGCCGGCCGGTCCTGTTCAAAGCGGTAGAGATATTCTTTTGTTACGGTAAACTGAACGGTAGAAGGAAGGAATACCTGTTCATTCAATGTCAGCCACCCTTCCTGCTCTAAAGTTTTGAGGGAGTATAAAGTGGTAAAATTATCCAGCCCGAATTTTTTACCAAAATCGGCCAGATCAAAATCGAAAGAAGAGCCTTCACCTGTGCCGGCTTCGAGCTGCAGGTAATTGGCGATAGCCAGGTATACCTGCCGGATTTTTTCCAGTTCAGGAAAACGTTGTGCAGATAGATCATTCAGTTCTTCCAGGTCTTTATCTGCATACAACAACACGGCGAAGGAGTGCTTCCCATCCCGACCCGCCCTTCCTGCTTCCTGGTAATAATTTTCCAGGCAATCAGGAATATCGGCATGGATCACTGTGCGTACATCTGGTTTGTCGATTCCCATGCCGAATGCGTTGGTGCAAACGATCACTCTTATTTCATTCTTTATCCAGGCCTCCTGTTTTTTATTTCGTTCTTCCTGTTTAAGGCCTGCATGATAATAATCACTTGAGATGCCCTGCAATTGCAATAACTCACTGATCTCTTTCGTACGTTTCCTGCTTTTGCAATAAATAATACCTGTTCCCGGTATCCTGCCAAGTATTTCGCTGATCTTATTGATCTTTGAATCCACATTGAAAACACTGTAGGAAAGATTGGGCCGCTCAAATGATTGACGGAAGACCTGCTGTTGCTGGAAATGGAGTTTATCCATGATATCCTGCTGCACTTCAGGTGTGGCAGACGCAGTAAGTGCGAGAACAGGAATATCACTTAACTCTTCCCTTAATGCAGCGATACGCAAATAAGGCGGACGGAAATCGTATCCCCATTGGGAAATACAATGTGCTTCATCAACAGCTACGAGGCTGATATGCATTCCCGGCAGGTACTCTTTGAATAAAGAAGTTTCCAGCCGTTCAGGAGAAACATACAGGAATTTGCAATTGCTTTCAGTTACCAGTTGCAAAATATTGATCACCTCTTTACGCTTCATGCCGGAGTAAATGGCAAAAGCGGTAATACCTTTTTTTCTTAAACCTTCTACCTGGTCCTTCATCAACGCGATCAAGGGAGAAATGACGAGGCATGTGCCTTCCATAGCCATGGTCGGCACCTGGTAGCAAAGGGATTTGCCGCCGCCGGTAGGCATAAGCGCGAGCGTGTCTTTTCCATCCAGTACAGATTGGATGATGTCTTCCTGCAAAGGCCGGAACTGGTTATAACCCCAGTATTGTTTTAAAATTTGAGAGAGGGTCATGAGAAGTGGAAGGTAGTTGTTTTATTTTTTTAGTATCGCAAAGGGTGCAATGTTTACACTCCCGGCGATACTACTCCACTTTCTTAATATAAAGCCTGCCTGAGTTAATAGCCAGCACCACATCGCTCAATCCCATTACCAGTGCTGCAAACCCTGGCTTCAGCAAACCCAGTGCTGCCACAGGAATAGCCACTATATTATAAGCAAAAGCCCAGAAAAGATTTTGTTTAATGGTAGTATAAGTATGTTTACCCAGACCTAATGCCATTGGCAACTTTTTCAATCCATGATTCATCAGCACCACTTGTGCGGTTTGCATGGCCATTTGCGAAGCATCGCTCATGGAAATGCCTACTGTGGCTTTGGCCAATGCAGGTGCATCATTGATGCCATCGCCTACCATCGCTGTTGGGGCAGTTGCACTTTTTGCCGCAATGATCTGAAGCTTTTGCTCTGGTGTTTGCTCTGCGATCACTTCCTCAATACCCAGTTCTTTGGCAAGCTGATCAGCTTTTGCCTGGCGATCGCCACTGAGCAGAATGGTCTTAATGCCTTTCGCATGCAGGTAGCTGACTACTGGTTTTGCTTCAGCGCGTATTTCATCTTTTAGGTCTATCCAACCAATCAACTGCTCATTTTTCAGGATGTAAATATTGTGGGTATCATCATCAGTAAGTGTTTTTGCCACCTCGAATGAAGCGGCTTTGTAGGTATTGCCTTCTTTGTCTTCAGCCTGCATACCCAGCCCTTTGATCTCTTCTATTTTTTTCCAGCGTATCTCATCTTTCATTTTCCATTCAGCACTGATGCTTTTGGCAATGGGGTGGTTGGAATATTTTTCGAGAGAGAAAACAATGCGTTTGAATTCTTCTGTTGTAATGGACTCATGGGTTAGCTTCCATTCGTTGACCATGAATTTGCCGGTTGTAAGCGTACCGGTTTTATCGAACACTACCTGTTGAATGTTTTTGAACAATTCGAGGCTGGTAGCATTGCGGAACAGGATACCATTCCGTGCGCCTCTTCCAACACCTACGGCAATGGCGGCAGGAGTGGCCAGTCCCATAGCGCAGGGGCAGGCGATCACCAGTACGGCAATGCTTCGCATGAGGGATGGAGTGAATTCACCCAGGATGATCCAATTGACAATAAGTGTAACTGCTGCAATGCCCAACACAACCGGAACAAAAATGGCGCTGATCTTATCCGCGAGCTGTTGCACCGGTGGCTTTTCGCCCTGCGCTTCTTTTACCAGGTTGATAATGCCTGCGAGTACAGTGTCTTTACCCGCAGCTATTACCTGTGCTTTCACGGTCCCGTTTTCGAGGATGCTGCCACCGATCAACTGGTCTTTACTTTTTTTATGAAGCGGTAGGCTTTCGCCGGTAATGATGGCTTCATTTACATCGGCTTCGCCCCAAAGTATTTTACAATCGGCGGGCACCTGTTCACCTGTTCTGATCAGTATAAGATCACCGGAATGCAGTTGATCGCTTTCGATCGGGAAAATATGTTCCTGGTGCTGATCATCATAGGTAAGCATATTGGCCATCACTTTCTGATTAACCGCCAGTTTCTTCAAAGCAAGCTGGGTTGATTGCAGCGAGGCTTCTTCCAGGTAATTGCCAAGGAATACCAGGGTAATGATAGTGGCAGTTGTTTCATAGAACATATAATCCTGTGCCTGCCCGATCAATGTACCATATAAGCTATATACAAAAGAAGCAGCGGCGCCCATGGCCACCAGCACATTCATGTTGGGGATGCCATTGCGTAAACTCTTCCAGGCGCTTTTACCAAAGAAAAGCATGCCCGCAATAAATACGGGGAGGGTAAGCCCCAGTTGAACCCAGGGGTTCATCAGCCAGTGAAGATGCAGGCCAGGGATCATGTGCAACCATAGAACGGCTGTAAAAGGCAGGCAGAACGAGAACCGCTGAAGATGAGAAGAAAAAAAACTGCGGGATGTTTCTTCATCATGATCATGGCCGTGTCCTTTATGGGCAGCATGGCCATTGCCGGTTACTTTATAACCGAGGTCGTGGATGCCTTTGGCCAGACCGGCAGTTGTATGATCATTATGAAGATTAAAACTTACGTCGCCGGTGGCAAAATTCACCCGTACTTCTTTCATTCCTTCCTTTTCCAGGTATTTCCGGATGGTAAGGGCGCAATTGGAGCAATCCATTCCGTCTACTTTCCATTGAATCTTTTCCATGATAAATCCTTGAGTGTATAACAAAAGCGGCTTGTGCTTGTTGCAAATTTACCATGCGATAAGTACGGAAGGAAGCAATATATTGGCAACGAGGTTGCTATTCGTTTACATTTGCGGTATGGAGCTGATTTATTCATTGGAAACCATTGCAGAAATTGCAACCCGGTTTTGGAAATTAAATGAGGGGCTCACCGTATTCGCCTTTCATGGAGAAATGGGTGCTGGCAAAACCACGCTTATTCATGCTTTATGTGAAGCAAAAGGCGTAAAGGAAGTGATGGGCAGCCCCACTTTTGCCATCATTAATGAATATGGCTTTAAAGAAGGCACCAGTGAAGCCGGAAAGATTTTTCATATCGACCTCTACCGGCTTCAGGATGAGGAGGAAGCTATCAGGGCCGGTGTTGAAGATTGCCTGTACAGCGATCATATCTCGCTGGTGGAATGGCCTGAAAGGGCACCTGGTATTTTTCCTGACAACACTGCACATATTTATATAAATGTGGTCAATTCAAGTACCCGCAAGCTCAGAATAGACAGGAATTAGTTATTTTTGAAACCGGCCTTAATGGCTTCAATCAATCGTTCATGAGCCAGCAAAAACCCCGGATAAGCACTTCCTTCAGCTACGAAACCTTAGAGGAAACGCTTGATATCAAACCGAAAGCAGAAGGGATGATGATCGGCATTCCAAAGGAAATCGCTTTCCAGGAAAACCGGATTGCGCTGACGCCTGATGCAGTGAGTGTGCTGGTGAGTAATGGTCATCAGGTAACTATCGAACACAATGCAGGCGATGCATCCCATTACCGTGATAAAGACTACAGTGAGGCTGGCGCCAAGATCGTGTATGACAGGGCAGAAGTTTTTAAATCGCCCATCCTCGTCAAAAGTGCACCCGTTATTGAAGAAGACCTTCCCCTGATACAACAAAACCAGGTGATCATTTCGCCCATACATCTTTCCGTGCTCAAAGCCGAGATACTGGAAAAAATGATGGAAAAAAAGGTTACCGCCATTTCATTTGAAAATCTGAAAGACGATAGTGATTCCTATCCGATCGTCCGCAGCATGAGCGAGATCGCTGGTAGTGCTGTAATGCTGATCGCTGCGCAATACCTGAGTTCTGCCAATCATGGCAAGGGCGTGTTGCTGGGAGGTATTTCCGGTATAGCTCCCACCAAGGTAATTATTATCGGCGCAGGCATTGTGGGCGAATATGCGGCAAGGGCTGCTTTGGCATTGGGAGCATCGGTAAAAGTGTTTGATAACAGTGTGTATCGCTTAAAAAGACTGCAGAATAATATCGGCCATCGTTTATGGACTTCGGTGATTGAGCCGCGTATGCTGGCCAAGCAATTAAAGACCTGCGAAGTGGCAGTTGGTGCTTTGGGTTCTGAAAGCGGAAGAACCCCAATGGTGGTAACAGAAGAAATGGTAAGCAATATGCGCCCCGGTTCTGTAGTGATAGATGTGAGCATTGACCGCGGCGGCTGTTTTGAAACATCAGAGATCACCAGTCATGAGCATCCTATCTTTATGAAATACGGGGTGATACATTATTGTGTGCCGAATATCCCTTCCGGTTTTTCCCGCACTGCTTCGCATGCTATCAGCAATGTGCTTATGCCGCTGTTGCTGGAAGCAGGTGAAGAAGGAGGTTTTGAAAATCTTGTATGGCACAGGGTGCATCTGCGCAGCGGGATCTATTTATTCAAAGGAGCGCTCACCAATTTTTACCTGAGCGAACGGTTCGATCTGAAATACACCGATTTGAACCTGCTGATCGCCAGTCAGCGATGAACAGAATGTTAACAATCCCTTCCCCGGTTTTTTCGTACCTTCGCGGCAATGAAAAAATGGATTGCCACATACATTTTATTCGTTAGCTGTATTATTTTCTCCATAAGTGGCACTGCAAACTGTGGCCAGCAGTTTTTTCCTTCCTGTAAAGCAAAAAATTCAGCCACTCCAAAAGCAAAAGTATTTCATTCAAAATTCTTTTTAAAAAACAAGAAGGCCCATGAAGAACGGCCGGATGAATTCTGCCGCTCTCTTACCAGTACGCATGCCCAGTGTTTTTCCCAGGTTACTCTTGTTATACCTGAGGAATATCCTGCTATGTTTCCGGACACAATTGCTCCGCGATCAGTTGCAGTGCCAGGAATGGTAGTGCACAAAGGATACCTTCTTCATTTGTTTCCCTCTCATTATTTTTGGTAAGGCAGGCTTGTATTGATGATTCTTCCGGAATAATGATGGAAGATGCAGAAAGTTTTAATCATCCCTGTAACGTATATGCGCGATACCGGGATTGGTGAGTCTGCCGAAGACTAATGCAGGCAGATATTTGTGAACGTGTAAATCAATCCGATGCTTCATTTACCTCATCTGATCACAGACCTCGGCCTTATACTTGGGGCAGCAGCAATTATTACTATTATATTCAAATGGCTCAAGCAACCGCTGGTGCTTGGCTATCTTATTGCAGGCTTTCTTGTGGGGCCGCATTTCACCGTGTTCCCCACTGTTGCCGAGGTAGAAAACATAAGTGTCTGGGCAGAGATCGGGGTTATCATCCTTTTATTCAGTCTGGGTCTTGAGTTCAGTTTTAAAAAATTATTAAAAGTCGGTACACCCGCTTCCGTTACAGCAATTGTGGAAGTAATGTTCATGCTGATGATCGGCTATGTGGCCGGCTCGCTGATGGGCTGGTCAAAAATGGACAGTATTTTCCTGGGTGGTGTGTTGAGTATTTCTTCCACAACCATTATCATCCGGGCCTTTGAAGAGCTGGGTGTGAAGGGACATAAATTTGCCGGTCTTGTATTTGGCATCCTGATCGTGGAAGACCTGGTGGCGATCGTGCTGATGGTATTATTATCAACACTTGCAGTGAGTTCACAGTTTGCCGGAACGGATATGCTGATGTCTGTGGCCAAACTCGTGTTCTTCCTGGTATTATGGTTTATCTCCGGCATATTTTTCCTGCCTACTTTCTTGCGGAAGGCAAAAAAGTTTATGAACGATGAAATGCTGCTGATCACTTCGCTGGCATTGTGTATCCTGATGGTTTGGCTGGCAACGATCGTAGGGTTTTCACCGGCATTGGGCGCATTTATCATGGGCTCTATACTGGCAGAAACAGTGTATGCGGAAAAAATAGAACATCTTATCAAACCGGTAAAAGACCTGTTCGGCTCAGTGTTCTTTGTATCAGTAGGTATGATGTTCGATCCGCAGATGCTGGCTAAATATGCATTGCCGGTGGTACTGATCATTGTGGTAACGATCATTGGTAAAGCACTCAGCACAACTGCAGGTGCACTTATCTCCGGCCAACCACTGAAATCTTCGGTGCAGGCAGGCATGAGCCTTTCACAGATCGGTGAGT
Source organism: Sphingobacteriales bacterium 44-61 (assembly GCA_001898405.1). Classification (GTDB taxonomy): domain Bacteria; phylum Bacteroidota; class Bacteroidia; order Chitinophagales; family Chitinophagaceae; genus Terrimonas_A. Next base: position 56,210 of record MKTW01000004.1, on the reverse strand, counting down.
TCTCCTTTATTATTGCTACACTGGGTCTGACACTAAAAGTGACAAGCGATTTTCTTTACCCAATTGCTGTGGCAGTATCCGCTATCACCACTTTTACAACCCCCTACATGATCAGGATATCTGAACCATTATATGAGTGGCTTCAAAGAAAATTACCTGCTTCATGGACGAGTGCCATACACCGTTACAGCAGCCGTTCCCAAACGATCTCCAGTTCCACAGACTGGCAGGTGTATGTAAGAAGCGGAATGGTGAATACAGTGCTGGTGTCTGTTATTACAACAGCGATCGTCATGTTATCGTCCCATTATCTTCTTCCTTATACGAGAACAAGGTTGGGAGATAATACCTGGACCACTGTTATCGGCGCAGTTTGCACACTTGCTTTTATGGCGCCATTCTTATGGTCACTGGCGGTGAAGCAGCACCGGAAAGACCTGGTGGAGAAATTCGTAAGTCAGAATAAGTACCGCACAGGTATGTTATTGCTGCAGTTATTCCGCACAGCGATCGCCATCTTCCTGATCGGGTTCCTGCTCGACAGGTTCTTTTCACCGCAGATCGCATTTATTGTAACAGTAGTGATGTTGCTGTTGCTGATCATTTTCTCCAAGCGCATACAGTTTCTTTATAGCCGCATACGCACCCGCTTTCTTGCCAATTACAATGAACGGGAAGAGCAAAAAGCAAAAAAGGATATGCTGGCTCCCTGGGATGCGCATATAGCAGAATTCGTTTTATCACCCGATATGCCGGGAGTAGGAAAAACACTGAAAGAACTTGCCTGGAGGGAAAAATACGGCCTAAATGTTGCCATCATCGAAAGGGGTAACATGATAATTAATACACCCAAACGTGATCAACGCATTTTCCCTGGCGATGCACTATTTATGATCGGTACTGATGACCAGCTGGACCAGTTCAAAGCTGATATGGAAGCCGGAAAATCACTGGTGGCAGAAAAAAAACCGATAGAAGTGGTATTGGAACATTTTAATGTGACTGATGATTCCGTGTTTGCCAACAAGAACATACGGGAAGGCGAAATCCGTGAGAAGATACATGGTATAGTAGTGGGAATCGAAAATGAGAATGGCCGGATCGTAAATCCTGACTCTTCTTACGTTATACGCCCCGGGGATACCGTTTGGGTGGTTGGGGACAAACTAAGATTATTGTCCTTGCAGAAATCCAAACAACTTGTTTAAAATTCAAACAAGGGTAAAATCTACTCATAAGTTCTTCCTTCCCGTCTTCCCGCCTTACCGGTAAAAACTTACCGGTAAGGCGGGAAGACGGGAAGGAAGGCTGAGAATTGAACTTACTTTCCTGATCTGTGATCAGCGTTAACCAATCATTTTTTGCCCGGTCTCCAACAAGACCGGGCTTTGTTTTTTGTGTTCATCCTGAATCGGTTATAAAGTAAAACAGCCTGATCTCCAACGGCTAACAAAATTATTTTTCTGTAAATTATTAATTAAACGTTTGTTTAAATTTAAACAACTGTTTAATTTGCGGCGGATTTCAACCACAGTTATTATGTCAGCATACAATGAAAAGCAGGTACAGATCATGGAGGCGGCAGAAAAGCTCTTCGCTGATAAAGGTTTCGAAGGAACTTCTGTCAGGGATATAGCTGAAGATGCTGGAGTGAACCAGGCCATGATATCCTATTATTTTGGCTCCAAGGAAAAATTGATGGAAGCCATGTTTACTTATCGCGGCACTTCGTCCTTATTGCAGTTGGAAGAAATGGTGCAGGATAAGACGTTAACTCCTATTCAAAAAGTGGAGAAGCTGATTGACCGGTATATTGAAAAGCTGTTGACCAATCAATGTTTTCACCGCGTTGTGGTAAGAGAACAGATGGTCAATAATAACGGGTTTATCTCGGATAAGCTGCAGGAAATAAAAAGGCTTAACCAGGCGCTGATCAAAGAACTGATCGCCCAGGGCCAGCGCAATGGTGATTTTAAAAAGCATGTAGATATCCCCTTGCTGATGATCACCCTCGTGGGGACTGTAAGTCACCTGATCACTACCCAGCATTTTTACCGTGAAATAAATAATCTCCAATCGCTGACAGAAGAAGAATTTCAAAAGCATATTCGGAAGAAATTAAGTCATCACCTGAAAGCAATATTTAAAGCAACATTGATGTATGAACAATAAAGTAATGCTCCTGCTGGGAGCTGTGGTCCTGATGGCCTGTACCGGGCTGCAGGCGCAGGAGAAAAAATCCCTGAGCCTGTCCGAGGCGATCGATCTCAGTATCAAGAACAGTCACCAACTGAAGAACAGCGAGGCCAAAATTGAAGAAGCAACGGCTGCATTGAAGGAAGCGGTAGATAAAAAATTACCTGACGCAAGCGTATCCGGCTCTTATTTATGGCTCAATAACCCGAACATCACCATGAAAAACAAGTCCGATAACGGTGGCGGTTCCGGCAGCTCTGAAGAAACTCCCAAAGTGAACCAGGTGATGTATGGCCTTGCCAATGTATCACTGCCCATTTACCAGGGTGGACGGATCCGGTACGGGATCGAATCTTCCCGCTTGCTGGCAGAAGCTGCCAGGCTGGACGCTGATTATGAAAAGGATGAAGTGATACAGAATACGATAGAAGCTTATATCAACTTATACAAGGCTGGTGCTGCGGTAAAACTGGTAAAAGAAAGTTTGGCTCAATCGCAACAGAGGGTAAAAGAATTTTCAGACCTGGAAAAGAACGGGCTGCTTGCAAGAAATGATCTGTTGAAAGCAGAATTGCAGGCTTCCAATAAAGAGCTTTCGCTGGTTGATGCGCAGAACAACCTGCAGCTGGCCAATGTGAACATGGACCTGCTGTTGGGCCTGCCTGATCAAATACAATTGGAACTGGATACCGAGTTGGTCAATCAACCAGCCCAATTACAGCCGCTCGACGCTTATGTGCAATCAGCGCTTACCAACCGGAAAGATGTAGCTTCTCTCGATCTGCAAAAGAAATCTGCCGAAAGCAGGGTGAAGTCTACAAAAGGGGAAATGTATCCCAGCCTAAATGTAACCGGTGGTTATGTGGCTGCCAACATTCCCAATTTTATGTCGGTGACCAATGCCGTGAACGTGGGAGTTGGTGTTTCCTACAATATTGGGTCACTCTGGAAAACAAAAGCAAAAGTGCAGCAAAGCGAAGCGAGGGTAAAGCAACTTGTAGCGAATGAAGCTTTGCTTAACGACCAGGTCCGTTTGCAGGTAAACAAAAATTACCTCGATGTTCTCAGTAATCAGAAAAAAGTGCAGGTGTACCAAAAAGCCATTGAGCAGGCAGAAGAGAACTACCGTATTACTAAGAACAAGTATGACAATAGCCTGGCCACTACTACCGACCTGCTGGATGCAGACGTAGCACAGCTCGAGGCCAAAGTGAACTATGTATATGCCAAAGCAGATGCCGTGGTGATGTACAACAATCTTTTGAAAACAGCAGGCATGCTTGATAATGCCAATAATAAATAATAAAGAAAAGAATCAATTCATTGATATGGAAACAACAGCTCATACAAAAGCTCCTAAAAAACGGAACCCGGTATTCATCATCATTCTCGCCGTACTGGTGATTGGTGGTGGCTGGTTCGGTATTTCGAAATATCAGCATAGTCTTCATCATGAAGACACAGAGGATGCGCAGATCAGTGGCGATATCAGCCCCGTGATCCCCCGTGTATCAGGTTATGTAATGGACGTAAGAGTGAGAGATAACCAACAGGTGAAAAAAGGCGATACCTTACTGGTACTGGACAACCGTGATTATACGATCAAAGTGAAGCAGGCAGAAGCTGCATTGCAGATTGCACGTACCAACCTGGGAACAGCCCAGGCCAGCACCTCAGCAGCACATGCAGGCATTGCTACTGCAAGAGCATCTGTAGGTACTATTGATGCACAGATCGAAGCAGCGAAAGTGAATTTGTGGAGAGCCAGCCAGGATTATGAGCGTTATGCCAACCTGATCAAAGATCATTCTATCACACAGCAGCAATTTGAACAGGCGTCTGCAGCCAAGCAAAGCGCCGAGCGCCAGCTGGGTGTGCTGGAAGAGCAAAAGAAACAGGCATCAGAGCAAACCAATGCAGTAGCCGTACAAAGCAAGGCAACGGCTTCACAGATCAGCGTGGCTGATGCTACCATTCATCAGCGTGAAGTGGATGTGGATGCAGCCAGGCTCGACTTATCATATACAGTTATCACTGCCCCGCAGGATGGACTGGTATCAAAAGTGAATGTGCAGCCCGGTCAGTTTGTGCAGGGCGGGCAGGCTTTGTTCAGCATTGTGCATGGCGATGCCGTATGGGTAGTTGCCAATTTTAAGGAAACACAACTGGATAAAATGAAAGTGGGTCAGAAAGTGGTGATAGAAGCAGATGCTTATCCCGGCCATAAGTTTGAAGCAAACCTTACTTCATTTTCTCCGGCCACCGGCGCCACATTTGCGCTGCTGCCTCCGGATAATGCGAGTGGCAACTTCGTGAAAGTGGTGCAACGCTTACCTGTGAAGATCGAATTCACCGATAAAAGCGATTCATTGGTGAAGAAGTTGCGTCCGGGAATGAATGTGCTGGTGGATGTGCACCTGGATTAATAAAGTTTAAGGGTTTAAAAGTTTAAGGTTCTTACAGCAGTGGATCTATTAAAAGACAGGAATAGCGTAACTACCGAAATCAATGAATTTATGCTGTCTGGAAGAACCTTAAACTTTTAAGCCATAAACATCTCTTATTTACTTAATAGCATCTTTGTATGCAACAGGAATCATTAATTGAATATGGATCGAAGCGGGTAATCATTACGCTCACTGCCATCGTGTGTGCCTTGCTGGAGATAGTGGACACCACTATCGTGAATGTGGCGTTGAATGATATGAAAGGAAACCTGGGCGCTACTACCAGTGAAGTGGGGTGGGTGGTAACAGCTTATGCCATTGGTAATGTGATCATCATTCCGCTGACGAGCTGGCTCTCCATGCAATTTGGCCGGAGAAACTATTTTGCGGCCTCCATTATATTATTTACCATCTGTTCTTTTCTCTGTGGAAATGCTACCACCATCAATGAACTGATCATCTTCCGTTTCTTACAGGGCGTAGGCGGAGGTGCATTACTGGTAACTTCACAAACGATCATCACAGAAAGCTATCCCCCTGAGAAGAGGAGTATGGCACAGGCGATCTATGGTATGGGTGTGATCGTCGGCCCTACTTTAGGCCCACCCCTTGGTGGTTATATCGTTGACAATTTTACCTGGCCGTATATTTTTTATATCAATATTCCTTTAGGCGTGATCGCTGCACTGCTAACCCTGCAGTTTGTAAGAAGTCCTAAATACGGAACAAAAAGCTCTATAAGAGATATTGACTGGCTGGGTATTGGCTTGCTGGCAGTATTTGTAGGATCACTGCAATATGTGCTGGAAAAAGGGCAGGATGATGATTGGTTCAACAGCAGTACTATTGTCGTATTTATCATACTCGCGATCTTAGGCGGCTTTTTCTTTATCTGGCGGGAGTGGACGGCTAAAAATCCTGTAGTGCAGCTACGGGTTTTAAAGAACAGCAATCTGCGCGTCGGGACTGTGCTCTCCTTTATCATGGGATTTGGTTTATATGGATCAACCTTTATCATTCCTTTATATACACAGGCCACACTGGGGTGGACGGCTACGCAGGCTGGTATGCTGATGGTGCCCGCAGCATTGATGACAGCTTTTATGATGCCTGTGATAGCGCAGCTTCTGCAAAGAGGCATACCACAGCAATTCCTGGTAGCAACAGGTATGCTGATATTCTTTTTCTTTTGTTACTGGGGTTATAAGATCATTACGCCTGATACAAGTAAAGACGATTTCTTCTGGATGCTGATGATGAGGGGTATCGGTATGGGCCTTTTATTTATCCCGATCACTTCTTTGGCACTCAGCAAGCTAAAAGGTAAACAGATTGGAGAAGGTGCTGCGTTCACCGGCATGATGCGCCAGTTGGGAGGTTCGTTTGGCATTGCTGCTATCACTACGTTTATGGCGAGGAAGACCATGCAACATCGCAGCGACCTGGTAACAAATCTGGACATAACTGACCCAATGGTGCAGAATCGTGTGAATGCGATGCAGCATAGTTTTATGGCAAAGGGGATACCATCCAATATCGCTTTGCAGGATGCCTACAAGGCCCTTGATGGCGCGGTCACCAAACAAGCGATGGTTTTATCATATATGGACGTGTTTCTTTATATAGGTGTGATGTTCCTGATCTGTATTCCTTTCGTGATGCTGGTAAAAGGTAACATGAAGAAGAAAGGCGAAAAGTTGGATCTGAGTAATGCTCACTAACAAGCATTAATAACGCGAATATCAGCGCCATCCGCACATTCGCGTCATTAGCTCACATTCGCGTCATTAGCTCACATTCGCGTCATTCGCGTTAGTAAGGCTTTCATGATGGGCAGGATTACGAAACTATTGGGAACAATGGTTGATCGGCAAAATCTGTGATCCTGCCCATCGGGAAGTTTTTTATTTGTAGTCTGAAATAGAAAGTATCTTCTTGCAGAACCCATACTCCGTTTTATCATTGCTGCAAACGACCACCAATCTGTCTGTACAATATTTTTCAATCAGTTCATTGTACAGGTCAATGCCTTTAACATCAAGATTGGTGCAGGGCTCATCCAATAATACAATAGACGTATCAGAGAAGATACATTGCGCCAGCTTTACGCGCTGTTTCATACCGGAAGAATAATAACGGATCTGTTTATGCGCAGCATCTTTTAATCCTACCATCTCAATGGCAAAAGCAGTGGTGATGCCAGGTAAAAAACTTTTAAAGCTTTGGTGAAAATCGAGGAACTCCGTTGCCGTCATTTCTTCCACTACTTCGAGATAAGGCGCACAGATGGAAACATGGCGGTAAACCTGTTCTGCTGCAATGGATGTATTGTCTTTTGACCATACACACTGCCCCTCATTGAAGTGCATGGAGCCACTTAATACCTGTAGTAATGTGGATTTGCCCGAGCCATTAGCACCGGTGATAGCATACGACTGCCCCTGTATGAATTGGTAAGTGAAATGGCGGAATATCCATTCCCTGTTGAAGCGTTTGCCGGCATCAGATAGGGAGATCATCATCGCCATTGCCTTTGGTGTAACGTTTGATGATACCTCTTCCGCTTTCACGGATAAAGGTCAGTATCTCATCCCGTTCATCCGTAGCAGGCATTTCTTCTTCAATATATTCAACTGCCTGGCTGGTATTCATTCCCTTGTTGTATAATACACGATAAATGTCCAGGATCTGGTTGATCCTGTCTACACTGAAGCCACGGCGTTTGAGGCCGATGGAGTTTACCCCTGCATAGCTCAGGGGAGTGCGGCCTGCTTTTATATAAGGAGGAACGTCTTTGCCAACCAATGAACCGCCACCCACAAAAGCATGGGCGCCGATCTTTACAAACTGGTGCACGGCACACATGCCGGCCAGGATGGCCCAGTCGCCGATCACTACGTGACCTGCCACCTGGGTATTATTACTCATAATGCAATTGTCACCTACGATACAATCGTGGGCCAGGTGGCAATAAGCCTGTATCAGGCAGTTTTTGCCGATAACAGTCTTATCCCGGTCTTTGGTACCCCGGTTAACGGTCACAAATTCCCGGATGGTAGTGCCGTCGCCAATAAATACCTGGGAGTATTCACCCTGGAATTTCAGGTCCTGCGGAATAGCGGCTATCACAGCGCCCGGGAAGATCCGGCAATTCTTGCCGATCCGGGCTCCCTCCATAATAGTCACATTGGAGCCGATCCAGGTGCCATCACCTATTTCAACGTCCTGGTGTATAACCGTGAAGGGGTCAATCTTCACATTCGTCGCCAATTTTGCATTAGGATGAATGTATGTATGCGGATGAATCATGAGTCGTATTACAAAAAAGTCACGTTTGTTAGTGAACGTGACGGGCAAAGTTAGCTTTTACAACCCAAAATGGAAGTTTTTTGTGTAAATTTGCAAACTGTTTAATCTTTTGGCGTGTTTAGTCTATGGACTAAAACCCCACACAATGCACCAACCCCCGGACATATGGACACTGGCCTATAAGCAGGCGCCCATGCAGGAGCAGCTATTCCTGTTGCACGAAAAGGAGCAGCAGGTACCCGGGACAGTGCAATATGCCATTAAGCGCTATAAGCGTAATGCCCAATGGAATATGGAAGATACCGGCATGATGGTGTACCATTATGAAAAGGACAAAGGCCGGGAAAGTTACCTTGAGCTGAAATTCTGCATCAGCGGGAATGTTTACTGCCGCCAGAAAGAAACAGAATGTGATAAGTGCCGCCTGAATACTTCCAAAGACTGCCTTTTCAAAGAGGAAAGTGTAGACCTGTTGAGTTTTAAATTCACTCCCGCACAATTATCCCAGTTTGTAAAGCCCCGTCTCAGCGGAGATACCGTGATCAGTGACGAAGTGATGGCTTTTAAACGACTTTCTTCCTTTACCAGGATCCTACCGCTTTGTGGCAAGTCAAGAATGGTGCTGGAAGCAATGCTGAATAATACCTACACAGGGTCCCTCGAAAATATCTTTATCAATGCCCAGATCCAGATGTTGCTGCTGCATAGCCTGGATTGCATGATCGGTGAAAAAGAGATTGACACTATCAGTTGCAAGTTCCTGGCCAATGAAGCTGACCGTGACAAGATCATGAAAGCAAGGGAAGTGCTGATCCAGCATATCGGCGAGCCGATCACTATCAAGGAACTGAGCCGGAAAGTAGCCATGAATGAGTGCTACCTGAAAAAAGGGTTCAAGGAAATGTTTGGCACCACCATCTTTGATTTTTACCAAAGCCAGAGAATGGAGCATGCAAAATATCTTTTGTATGAAAAAGGACTGAGCGTAACAGAAGTGTCCTTGCTACTGGGTTACTCTTCCATTTCACATTTCTCCACTGCTTTCAAAAAGCATACAGGATTAAAGCCTTGTGAGCTTTTATTGAGATAATCCCTCCTTTTATTTATGGTTCCTCGTTGATTGCGGCGCTATAGTCCATTCAAATAAAATGCCTTTTTCGTTTCCATTTTTTATTTACTTTCAGTGCTTCTATTCACCCGGCGGATCAGCAGCATTTTATCCCGCCGTTTAAAAACAACTCAATCAAATGACGAAAACAAGGCTCGCATGGGCAATGGGAGCATTGCTGGTTACAGGCGTATTAAATGCGCAGCAACCAGCGGCCACCCCAACGCAATCAAAGTATGATCCCCATGCTTTATTCTCCCCGCTCTTTTACACGCAGAGTGGTAATGAATACCGCGCTGCCACCGGTGAACCCGGCCCTGCTTACTGGCAAAACAAAGTGGATTACCAGATCAATGCAAAATTGGATGACACAAAGAACGAAGTAAGCGGAACTGTAACCATTTCTTATAAAAATAACAGCCCGAACAAACTACCTTATCTCTGGCTGCAACTGGATGAGAATTTATTTACCAAAGAATCCCGTGGCCAGGCTAAGATGCCGGCAACCGGCCGCAGCCGCTATGGTGATGCCAAAAGCACTTTTGAAGGCGGTTATAAGATCAAGTCAGTGCAATTGCTGAATGGCACTGCTGCCAGCAATGCAGATTATATTATTAATGATACCCGCATGCAGGTGAGGCTTGCCAATGCTTTGGCAGCTAAAGGCGGGGCATTGAAACTGAAAATTGAGTATTCTTATACTGTTCCCCAGTATGGATCTGACCGCACGGGTATCCAGCCTACGAAGAATGGCGATATCTATGCCATTGCACAATGGTATCCCCGCCTCTGCGTATATGATGATGTTCGCGGATGGAATACTGACCCTTATCTCGGTGCCAGTGAATTTTACCTGGAATACGGTGATTTTGAAGTTAACATTACAGCGCCTGCCAGCCATATCGTAGTTGCTTCCGGAGAATTGCTGAACCCCCAGGAAGTATTTACTGCAAAACAATTGCAGCGATACAACCAGGCAAAGCAAAGTGATGCTACAGTGGTTATTCGCGACAGCACAGAAATAACTGATCCTGCATCAAGGCCTTCCAAATCATCACTGACCTGGAAATACAAGATCATCAATGCACGTGATTTCGCCTGGTCATCATCCAAATCATTTATACTGGATGCAGCGAGAATGAACCTGCCTGGTGGAAAGAAAGGGCTGGCTATTTCTGCTTATCCGATCGAGTCCAACGGTCAAAATGCCTGGAGCCGCGCTACAGAATATACCAAAGGTTCTATTGAGAACTATTCCAAACGCTGGTTCCCTTTTCCCTATCCCTGTGCCGTGAATGTGGCTACAAATATTGGCGGGATGGAATACCCGGGTATTGTATTCTGCAGCTATCGTGCGCGCACAGCAGGGCTGTGGGGCGTAACTGATCACGAGTTTGGCCACACCTGGTTTCCGATGATCGTGGGCAGCAATGAAAGAAGATATGGCTGGATGGATGAAGGTTTCAATACATTCATCAATGGCATTGCTGATGATGATTTCAATAAAGGTGAATATGCACAACCAAAAAGAAGTGCACATGGCAGCCGTTTGTTTTCCAGCACAATTGAATCAGTTCTGAACACGCCAGATGGCATGACTGAAAGAAATATCGGCAGCCTGCTCTACAGCAAACCCGGTTTTGCATTGGGATTGCTGCGTGATGAAGTGCTGGGACAGGACCGGTTTGATTATGCTTTCCGCAAGTATATCCGCGACTGGTCCTACAAACATCCTACTCCCTGGGATTTCTTCCGCAGCATAGAGAATTCTGCAGGTGAGGACCTGGCCTGGTTCTGGAAAGCTGTGTTTATTGAAACCTATCAGCTGGATCAGGCAATCAGCAAAGTGGAATATATTGATGGTGATCCCAAGAAAGGTGCTTTGGTGACAATAGATAACCTGGAGCAAATGGCGATGCCGGTTACAGTAGAGTACACAACAGCAAGCGGAAAAACAGGACGTAAGAAACTGCCGGTGGAAATATGGCAGAATAATGCAACCTGGAAGTTTGCTTTGCCAACGGATGAGGAAGTGACAAAAGTGGTGATAGATCCGGATAAAGTGTTGCCGGATGCAAATGGAGCGAATAATACATGGACAAAGCCTTAAGGGTTTTGTTTGAAGATAGAGGAATCCCATTCTGTGTAAGCAGGATGGGATTTTTTTTCGATGAAAAAACATTTTGTGGCGATGTTTCTCCCTTTGGTGCTCTTTGCAGGCAGTATAGATTGCATAAAATATAACTTTATATGTATGCATCTGGAGTTTTTAATAACAGAACCGTTTGATAACGATATGAAATCTCTTTTGCCGGTTCTACAAAAGCGGATAAAAAAAACGATCAATTCTATATCCGGCTCTTTGTTGAATGGAAAAGATAAGTTCACGGGAAGGGCTTCAATGCCTCACTCGTTCAATTTGAAAGATGGGCTTACCAGTTCGTTATATCTTGTTGAAGTAGGGGAAGGGAAAAAGATGATAGTGGCGGTGGATGATGATCCAATTTTTGATAAACTATCGTTGACATTATTTCGACTGGTTGATAATGAAAAAGGAGATAGCGTTTATAAAGAAATTGGGCAGCGATTGTATAAAAATCAGGGATTATTGAAATAATATATGGCAGAGATAAAACCATTGCTGGACGAGTATGGAATTATTCATGAGGCAAATAAGATACTTCCGGATAACCGGCTGAGAATACAACTATTGGAGTCTTTGGCTGAACTGGAAGATAACAGTGCTCATAGATTGGGTCAATTTCCGCAGACCAGATTACATAAGGTCGCCGGTATTAAACAAAAGGTGTATAGAGCTGATATTGACAAAATCTCTGGCTGGCGTATCCATCTTCAGTATGCTGAAGGACAAGTCCATTTAAAGGATATTATAGATGGTCAGCAGCATGATGATGTGATTAGAATGATACAGGCGAAAAAAGGCCGGTATAACTAAAACAAAAAGAGCACGCCACTTTCGCAACATGCTCTATACAATAGTCCAGATTAAGCTTGTTTATTAAGAACCGCAACTGATACAACCATCCTGCATTGTGCAAACTGCTCCTTCCACAAAAGTCGGTTCAATATTAGCCGCTGCTGCTGCTATCGCCGCATCGCCTGCTTTTCCTTCATTACTGATCTGGTTGGTTTTGTCGATCAGTGGCTCTACGGATTTGCCACCTTGTTTTTCCACGGTAAACTGTACAGCCTGTGAAGCTGCTTTGGTACGCAGGTAGTACATACCTGTTTTCAATCCTTTCTTCCAGCCATAGAAGTGCATGGAAGTCAGTTTGCCGGCAGTTGGGGCATCTACGAAAAGGTTGAGGGATTGTGACTGGCAGATATAAGCACCGCGGTCGGCAGCCATATCAATGATCGCACGTTGTTTGATCTCCCAAACGGTTTTATAGATCGCTTTGATCTCATCAGGGATCGCATTGATCTTCTGGATGGAACCATTGTGACTCATGATATGGTTCTTCATGTCGTCTGTCCACAGGTTCAGGTCAACCAGGTCCTTGAGCAGGTGTTTGTTCACTACCACAAACTCTCCGCTCAGTACACGGCGTACATAGATGTTGGAAGTGTATGGTTCAAAACATTCGTTGTTGCCCAGGATCTGTGAAGTGGAGGCTGTAGGCATTGGTGCCACCAGCAGGGAATTGCGGACGCCATGCTTCAGCACTTCTGCTTTCAGTGTGTACCAATCCCAGCGGAGGGTTGGTTCAACATTCCACATATCAAACTGGAAGATACCTTTTGATACAGGGGAGCCGGCAAAAGTTTCGTAAGCGCCGTTCACTTTGGCCAGGTCTTTACTGGCGGTCATTGCTGCAAAATAGATCGTTTCAAAGATCTCTTTATTCAGTCGTTTTGCTTCATCGCTTTCGAATGGCAGGCGCATCAGGATGAACACATCGGCCAGGCCCTGCACACCCAAACCGATTGGGCGGTGGCGCAGGTTGGAAGTGCGTGCTTCTTCTACAGGGTAGTAATTGCCATCGATGATCTTATTGAGGTTTTTGGTAACCTCATAAGTTACTTCGTATAATTTATCGTGGTCAAATTTGCCATTGATCACATAGCGGGGAAGGGCCAGTGAAGCCAGGTTGCAAACCGCTACTTCATCAGGTGAAGTGTATTCCATGATCTCGGTGCAGAGATTGGAACTTTTGATTGTTCCCAGGTTTTGCTGGTTGCTCTTGCGGTTGGCCGCATCTTTATATAATAAATAAGGCGTTCCTGTTTCGATCTGTGCATCGAGGATGGCAAACCAAAGTTCCTGTGCTTTAACGGTTTTACGTGCACGGCCTTCTTTTTCGTATTGTGCATACAATTTTTCAAACTCTTCGCCCCAGCAATCCTGCAGACCGGGTGCTTCATTGGGGCAAAACAGGCTCCAGGAGCCATCTTCTTCCACGCGTTTCATGAACAGGTCGGGGATCCACAGTGCATAGAAGAGGTCACGAGCGCGCAATTCTTCTTTACCGTGGTTCTTGCGGAGGTCGAGGAATTCAAATACATCAGCGTGCCAGGGCTCGAGGTATACAGCGAATGCACCTTTGCGTTTGCCACCACCCTGGTCTACATAGCGGGCAGTGTCATTATATACACGCAGCATAGGAATGATACCATTGCTGGTACCATTGGTGCCTCCGATATAGCTGCCGGTAGCACGGATGCTGCTGATAGCCAAACCAATTCCACCGGCGCTTTGGGATATTTTGGCTGTTTGTTTCAGTGTGTCATAGATCCCATCGATGCTGTCTTCCTTCATGGTGAGCAGGAAGCAGGATGACATCTGTGGTTTGGGTGTGCCTGCATTGAAAAGCGTAGGAGTGGCGTGTGTGAACCAACGTTCGCTCATCAGGTTGTAGGTTTTGATGGCGCTGTCGATATCTTCTTTATGGATGCCGATAGCTACGCGCATGAACATATGCTGAGGGCGTTCCGCCACTTTACCGTTCAGCTTAAGCAGGTAAGATTTTTCGAGTGTTTTGAATCCGAAATAATCGAATCCATAATCACGGTCATAAATAATGGTGGAATCAAGCAGCTCTGCATTGTCGTGGATGATCTGCCAAACATCGTCGGACAGCAATGGAGCGTATTTGCCTGATTTTTCATCCACGCATTCGTAAAGCATTTTCATGGTCTTTGAAAAGCTCTTGGTCGTGTTCTTATGCAGGTTGCTTACTGCGATGCGGCTGGCAAGCAATGCATAGTCGGGGTGCTTCACTGTGAGGGAAGCGGCTGTTTCTGCAGCGAGGTTGTCGAGCTCGGTGGTGGTCACACCGTCATACAGGCCTTCAATCACTTTTTTTGCTACATCAATTGAATTCACAAACCTTCTGTCGAGGCCATAGCTCAATTTTTCAATACGGGCTGTAATCTTGTCGAATTTGACGCTCTCTTTTTTCCCGTCTCTTTTGATCACTTGCATAGCAGATATATTTTAATAGGTTAGTAGTTTCTTCCTGGTCAATGGTTCAATAGGGCTATTAAGTAAGAACTTAAATAACCACAGTTCCTTCTTTTGGTTTACAAAGCATGAAAGAAAAAGATGAACATGTATTGTTCATGTACATGGCAGCATTCTTCCTTCACAACAAATAGTAGTGGATATTGGATGTCCGTTGGACGATCGCAATAGATGGTTTTGTCAGCTATGCGAGAGATTGGTTTTTCGTCGTTCCTAATTCCGGCAGGTTTTGCAGAAAGCAGTTATTTGTCTGTGTGGGCCTGCCGGAACTGTCTTTATATTGTTGGTCTCTTTAAAAGTCTTCGTCAGTTGAAAATGCCTGATCTTCCTTATTCGCCAGCACGCCGGCTTTCTGGTAGTCGCCCACTCTCTTTTCAAAGAAATTCGTTTTTCCTTCGAGGGAGATCATTTCCATGAAATCAAATGGATTGGTGGCATTGAACATTTTTGGATAGCCGAGCTCAGTCAGCCAGCGATCGGCTACAAATTCGATGTACTGCTGCATCAGCTTTGCATTCATACCGATCAGGGCAACAGGCAATGCATCGGTAATAAATTCTTTTTCTATCGTCACGGCGTCACCGATGATCTGGAACACTTGCTCCTGGCTCATCTTATTTTTCAGCATGCTGTAAAGCAGGCAGGCAAATTCACAATGGAGGCCTTCATCGCGGCTGATCAGTTCATTGCTGAAAGTGAGCCCGGGCATCAATCCTCTTTTCTTCAGCCAGAAAATGGAGCAGAAGCTGCCGCTGAAGAAAATACCTTCCACGGCGGCAAAAGCCACCAGCCTTTCTGCGAAAGTTCCGTTCTCGATCCAGCGCAGCGCCCATTCGGCTTTTTTCTTTACTGCAGGCACGGTATCGATGGCATGGAACAGGCGGTCTTTTTCTTTGGGGTCCTTGATATAGGTATCGATCAGCAGGGCATAGGTTTCAGAGTGAATATTCTCCATCATGATCTGGAAGCCATAAAAGCAACGGGCTTCGGGCAATTGCACTTCACTCATAAAGTTAACCGCCAGGTTCTCGTTCACGATCCCATCACTGGCGGCAAAAAAGGCAAGAACATGGGAAATAAAATGCCTTTCCCCGTCATTCAGCGAAGTCCAGTCTTTCATATCTGAACCCAGGTCTATTTCTTCAGCCGTCCAGAAGCTGGCTTCATGTTTCTTATATTGTTCCCATATTTTGGGATAATTGATAGGAAGAATCACAAACCGATCCTTATTCTCTTTTAACAGCACTTCGTCTTCTTTCTGCATAGCATTACAGTTGAACAATGATAAAATGCGGCACGACAAGAGACGAAAAATCCACACCCTGGGAGGGTAATGTTAGTTGATCGGTCTTTTGCCGGTACCTTAGATCCGGGAAGGTCCCCAACAATTAATTCATTATGGCAGGTGTCCTGGCTTTCCACCTTTGTTCTGGCGGATTACAGTTGCCCGTCAGCCCGTGATTTTCACACGATTCCCCTATTAAGCACGCAGCCTTGGCTGCCTGCACCGGTTGAATTACTTGCAAGAACTAAAACGAATGTAGCTGTAAAATGAGGAAATACCCGTTCATACTTTCTAACAATTGTGGATAGTTTTTTTTGTCTCAAAGGGCCGGAGGTCAGGAGTGAAAAGATTATATTTTGATGGGGTCGGCATACAAAATCTGTGGGAAAAACAAGGGGGAAACCGTATCGTTTTTCCCACAGAAAAAAGGGGGTTCGGTGAACAAAAAACCGGGTGTCCCACAAAGCCACAAAGAGCACAAAGGATTTAATTTAGCACTCTAAATAGCTCATATTGAGTTTCTTTGTGCTCTTTGTGGCTTTGTGGGGGACACTTTAAACTATTTTCGAGTAGATATTCCAAACTACACCCTCGTGAGCAAATTCTCTTAATTTAAAAGCCACTACTTTTATAACCACCCATTCTCCTCCAACACAGCTAAACTGTCAGCCCAATGTCAGATTTCCCATTGCGTAAACGGTGTTTGCGGATATCGTAAGCCTGTTCGTTTTTCTTCCCGCACTTTTACCAAAAGAAACAGTATGTGTCATTATCAAACCCTATATCATGATGATACCACTGGCTATGTGGTGAGATGCCCGGAATGTGAGAAGATACAGGTAGGTTATGGCAACCTGATGGTCACTTTTGGCAGAGGAGATTTCGATGATTTCCGCTGGTGGCTAAAGAAAATAAAGAATGATCAGGACCTTTCACAAAGCCGTACGCTGCGTTGCATCGTTATCCCAACGCCTTGTGAAGGAATGAAACTATTGTTGAGTTTGCGTGAACTGACGGATTTCGATAATATGCTGGAAACAGCAGATACAGAATTGAAGTCGCTGGAACTGATCCGTTTGTTCGAAGATCATTAGTATATCATAAATGTGGATCATAAAGGTGTGGTCTTAGTCTTAAGACGGCACTAAAAACAGTTGGGCTTTATAAGCCGGGAGTTTGAGCTTGGTATAAGCTGAAGCAATGATGATGTTGAGAGCAACAAGCTTTTTCTTTCCTGATTGCCCAATAAGAACTGCCCCGGAAGTCTCTTGGAATTGTATAGGCTTTAAACTTTAGATAGTTGATCCAATTCCTCTTTTATTATTTTTGCGGAAATTTTTTTTAATGAGTCCCGATCTTTTTAATGAGCTGGCCCGTCGCCGCCGTTCCGTATTCCCCGATCAGTTTGATACTTCCCGGAAAGTAGATGATGCAATAATTACTGAAATACTGACCAATGCCACATGGGCTCCCAATCATGGTAGAACAGAGCCCTGGCAGTTCACGGTTTTCAGCGGGAATGGGCTTCAGCAACTGGCCGATTTTCAAAGTGAGTTATATAAAAATGAAGCAGGTGATAATTTCAAAGAGATCACTTACAATAAACTGAAACAACAACCGCTGCGTGCTTCACATATTATTGCGATCGGTATGAAACGGACCACCAGCAAACCCATTCCTGAAATTGAAGACATAGAAGCAGTGGCCTGCGCCGTGCAGAACATTTATTTATCTGTTACGGCTTATGGCCTGGGTGGGTACTGGACCACAGGAGGCATCACTTATAAAGCATCTGCCAAATCATTCTTTGGTCTGGATGAACAGGACAAATTGCTGGGCTTTTTCTATATCGGGCAGGTAGCGATCCCCTCCACATCAGCTACAAGGTTGCCAATGGAAGAAAAGGTGAAATGGGTTAAGTGATAGCCGTATTTTTGGTTATGAGGAAATTAATCGCGATTGCTGCAATCAGTTTTTTTGTAGTGGCTTGCTCAGTATCCATGAGCAGGCTTCAGCCGAAAGGGATCAATATACCAGCCGGCACTTACGAAGACACGCTTCGCTTTTTATATTCACTGCCATCAGACCAGTGGCCTGCTCCTTTCATTGATTCAACCATTGCATGGAAAGAACTGGGTATTATTCCCGAAAGCCCTTTAAAGCCATACATGGATTCTTTGAAGCATCTTATTCAATTGGGTAAGATCCTGTTCTTTGACCGGAGGCTGAGTGGCAGCAACCAGATCTCCTGTGCCAGTTGCCATATCCCTGATCTTTCCTGGACGGATGGCCGCAGTAAATCATTAGGGCATGATCATCAAATGAATAAAAGGAATTCACCCACCCTGTTGAATGTATGGTATTACAAACAACTATTCTGGGACGGAAGAAGCAGAAGCCTGGAAGACCAGGCATTCGGCCCTATCAACAGTGAAACAGAAATGCATAGTGATATGGCAGAAGTGATGATGAAGCTGCGTCGTATTCCTGGCTATAAGCTATTGTTCGATTCTGCCTACGGCCGCCCGGAAATATCACCAGAAACCGTGACAGGTGCGCTGGCAGCATTTCAACGGACCCTTGTGAGCCGTAAAAGCGATTTTGATGATTTTCTTTCCGGTGAAAAGAATGCAATGAGCGATGCAGCATTGCGTGGGTTGCACCTGTTCCGTACCAAAGCAGGTTGCATGAATTGCCATAACGGCCCTTTGTTTACCGATAATGATTTTCATAATATAGGCCTTACCTATTATCAGCAGGAGCATGAAGATCTTGGCCGCTATGCCGTTACTCACCGTGCAGAAGATGTGGGTCGTTTCAAAACACCTTCACTCAGGGATGTGATACGCACCAGGCCCTGGATGCATAACGGGCTTTTTGATAATATCAATGAACTGATGAACATGTATAATGCGGGTATGCCGTTACCAGGGTCGGGAGCAGTTGGAGATACGCTGTCTCCCAAAAAGGACAGGCTGATCCGCCGGCTTGGCCTGGCAAAACAGGAGAGAGACGATATCATCGCTTTTTTAAATGCTATCACTGCAGAGCCGTTGCGTATGAGGATGCCGGAGATGCCGGAATGAGGTATTCTCCGCTTTACCAACAGGTTAGTTAAAATACCGCAGCTTTTTACCGTTTTATGGCTAAATAACTGACATATTAATTATTTTTGCACCCACTATTTATTAAACCTGTAATCATGAAAAAATTATTTTCTCTCTTTGCACTTGCCCTGTCCGCTTCTGCAGTAATGGCCCAACCTCCAGCCGGTGACGCAAAACCTGGTGAATGGTATGGTGAAAGAACAACTGCCGACGGAGCGATCAATATAGCTGAAATACCTGCCAAACTCGAGAAGAAAGAATCCTTCGATACAAAGATCAAAGCCAAAGTTTTGGAAGTATGTTCCAAAAAAGGATGCTGGATCAAACTGGCGGTAAATGATACCACCACTGCTTTTGTAAAAATGAAGGATTATGCATTCTTCTTACCTGAAGCTATTAAAGGAAAAACGATCGTACTGGATGGTCAGGCTCAGATGAAAACGACATCTGTAGATGAGTTGAAACACTATGCTGAAGATGCAAAGAAATCGAAAGAAGAAATTGCTGCGATCACTCAACCACAAAAAGAGATCCGCTTTACTGCAAAAGGTATTGTTGTTGTAGAATAAACATCGTTGAAATAATTATTGCTATGCCCGCACATGCGGGCATTTTTTTTGGCCTTCCCTCCCTTTGTCAATCCACTGTCACTTTCCCCATTGCGTAAATCCTTTTTCCCGATACAGCGCTATTCCCCCTGCGCATGAAAATACTTTTGTGTCCGTGCACAACGACTGCTGCCAGTCAACATTTTAAAAACAGCCTCCATTTATAGGGCCATTCCCGGTTTTCTTTTGTTTAAGCAGTTGACAAAAGTTTTCGGGGATGTGCCCGCCAAATTTCAAAAGCAACTAAAAAATAACGGATTTATGAAGAAGATCATACTACTGGTAGTAATGACAGCTCTTTCCTGTGCAGGTATGGCTCAAACGGCAACTGGCGGGGTCCAGGGAAAAGTAACTACTGCAGATGGCAAAGCAGCCGCTGATGTGACCATATTATTAAAGAATACCAATAAAGGAACAACAACTGACGACAATGGTCATTTTGAATTCAGAAAGCTGAACGCAGGGAATTATGAAATTGAAATATCACTGATAGGATATGAGACGCTTATACAAAGTGTTACCGTATCGGCTGATCATACAGAAAGGATCGCTCTTCAGCTAAAGCTTTCCGATAAGGAGCTGGAAGAAGTAGTGATCAAAGGTGGGCAAAGGAATTATAAAGTAAGCCGCCCTTCATCCACGCTTCGCCTGCAAACTCCCCTGCTGGAAGTGCCTCAGAACATCCAGGTGATCACCAGCAAAGTGATCGCTGACCAGCAGATATTCGATATGCTCGAAGGCGTAACGCGCAATGTAAGTGGTGTAACACGCAGTGAGCACTGGGACAATTATGCCAATATCACAATGCGTGGCCAACAAATCGGTTCTTTCCGGAATGGTATGAACGTGCAAATGCCCTGGGGCCCGATCACAGAAGACATGAGTATGGTTGACCGCATTGAATTTGTAAAAGGACCCGCAGGCTTTATGCTGGCAAATGGAGAGCCTACTGGCTTTTATAATGTGGTGACAAAGAAACCTACAGGTATCACCAAAGGCGAAGCCACCTTTACAATGGGCAGCTATGATACCTACCGTTCCACACTCGACCTGGATGGCAAACTCAGTGAAGACGGCAAATTATTATACCGGCTGAACCTGATGGGGCAACTGAAAGGCTCCCACAGGGATTTTGATTATAACAACCGCTACTCTATCGTTCCCGTGATCACTTATAATGTGGATGATAAAACATCCATCACGGCAGAATACACTTACCAGTATATGCGGATGGCACTTATTGGTGCTGCTTATGTATTCTCTCCAAAAGGATATGGTGATCTCCCACGCAATTTCACCTTAGCAGAACCGAACCTGGCACCTACCGATATAAAAGATCACAGCATCTTTCTTACGTTCAATCACCGCTTTTCAGACAACTGGAAATTCACTACACAGTTAGCTTACCTGAAATACAATCAAACCGGATCTTCACAATGGCCTAATTATCCTGTAGGATTATTGCAGGATGGCACCCTCTACCGCAGCATTAGTATCTGGGATGCAGAGAACGAAGCCAAACTGGGACAATTTTTTTTAACCGGCCAGGCGAATACTGGTGCAGTACAACACCGGATCCTGGCAGGTGTTGATATGGGCAATAAAGATTACATGGCAGACTGGAGCCAGTCAGCTTTGCTCCAGGGATATGGTTATGATGATAATGGTGATTATGTTCCGGTTGATTTTAATATTTATAGTCCTGTTCATGGAAATGTTCCCGGCGATAAACTGCCGGTCTTTGATCGCAGTCTCCCTTTAAGGGCACGTGCCAATGCAAACATCGTTGGTGAAAGCTACAGCAGTATTTATATACAGGATGAACTCCGCTTTCTTCGTGACCGTATCCGGCTTACACTGGCAGGGCGCTACACTACTATTAAGCAACATGCTTATGGTGTTTATTCAGACGACAACAAATTCACTCCACGTGCAGGCATCAGTGTTTCGGTCGACAAGCAAACATCTGTGTATGGTTTATATGACCAGGCTTTTGTGCCACAGCAAGGAAGTGACAGCTTGAATAAACCGCTCGTACCCGTAACTGGTAACAATATTGAACTGGGAATTAAGCGTGACTGGCTGGGAGGCAAATGGAGCACTACCGCATCTGTATACCGTATCATCCGCAACAATGTAGTAAGTACAGTGCCAGGGCCTGTATATAAAGTGGTGCAAACCGGGCAAACGCAAACGGAAGGTATCGAATTCGATCTGCGTGGTGAGATCATACGTGGCCTGAATCTCACTGCCAACTATGCTTATACTACGGCTAAAGTAACCAAGGATGAAGATGCAGGCAAGATCGGTGGTGCAGTACCAGGCACAGGTTTCGCCGATCATGTAACCAATGCCTGGCTGTCTTACCGCTTACAAAATGGAAAAGCAAAAGGACTTGGCCTGTCACTCGGTTACCAATGGCAGCTCGGACGCAATACCTGGGATTGGGGAGCTAATACGATCGCGAACCAACTACCTGATTATTTTCGTCTCGATGGAAACATTTCCTGGCAAGACAGCAAATACAGTGTTGCACTGAATGTAAACAACATACTGAACAAATACTTATTCCAGGGAGCGCCTTACGAACTGGATAATAACCCGGCTACTACCGAATATTATTACCAGATCGAACCTGGAACAAACTTCAGGATCACGTTTGGTTACAGGTTCTAAAGAAAACCGGGGTTACAATCATCAACCATCCTTCCCGTTCTTCCCGCCTTACCGGTAAATTTTTACCGGTAAGGCGGGAAGAACGGGAAGGAATACATCATAAATATCGTGGCAACAAAGAAAAACAGAACAACCGTAAAAAGAATAACAGGTGTTGTACATCTCTGGCTGGGATTACTATCCGGAGCCATTGTGCTGTTCCTGGGCATTACTGGTTGCATGCTTGCTTTTGAAAGGGAGATACGAAACATTACAGAACCTTATGCTTATGTAGAGTCCAGGGATATACAGTATCTATCCCCTTCAGTGTTGAAAGCCGTTGCAGAAAAGCACCTTGATGGTCACAAAGTAAATGGAGTGGAATATCCCGGTAAAGGAAAAGCTGCAGTTGCCAGTTACTACGATGAATCGAATTATAAGTTAATCTATCTTGACCCTTACACCGGTGAAACCCTGAAAGTAAAAAACATGAACCGGGACTTTTTCCGGATCATTGTCAATGGACATTTTTATTTATGGTTGCCGCCGGCTATCGGTCAGCCAATTGTGGCATCTGCCACACTTATCTTCCTGGTAATGCTGATCACAGGAATGATCCTCTGGTGGCCAAAGAATAAAGCTGCCCGTAAGCAACGCTTCTCTATTAAATGGAATGCCAAATGGCGCCGGGTGAATTATGATCTGCATAATGTGCTGGGGTTTTATATGACCTGGGTGGCAATATTTATTGCCATTACCGGGCTGGTATGGGGCTTTCAATGGTTTGCCAGATCAGTATACTGGGTCAGCAGCGGTGGAAAATCAATGGTGGAGCATAAGCATCCTGTGTCTGATACCACAAAGATCAAAGAAGGAATTAATGTAGCGGACTATGTGTGGGCAGCGCATAAGCCTTATGTGAATGAAAAGGAAGCCCTGGCTGTTTATTTTCCTTTAACCCATACAGATCCCGTGGAAGTAGCCGTGAATCATCGGCCGGGTACGTATTACAACGCGGATTATTATCATTATGATCAATACACTGCTAAAGAACTACATGCTGACGGTAGCTATGCAGGTAAGTATAAGGATGCAACTGTTGCAGACAAGATTGTCCGGATGAATTACGATATTCATGTTGGAGCAATACTGGGCCTTCCGGGAAAGATCATGGCATTCTTTGCCAGCCTCATCGCGGCAAGCCTGCCCGTAACAGGGTTTTACATATGGTGGGGAAGAAGGAAGAAAAAGAAAGCAGACAGCGTACGGGAATTGGTGAAACCCGTAGTAGCCGCGGGGTAAGGCTTTTTTATGGAGTAGTCACAATAATAAAATCCGCTATTGCTGCCAGTTCTTCTTTCGTCATCTTTTCGTACATATCGGAAGGAAGTGCTGTTATGTTCTTAATCACCAGTGAAGATTTTCTTTTCAGCAATTGTGCTGCTGTTCCCAGTTTACCATCACTATGAAAACTTCCGCAAACATGATATACCAGTTTCCGTTTATTCTTTTTTCCTTTCAGGAACCGGTAAATGGAATATGACATGGATGCGTCCCAAAGACTTTGACTGTAATAAATATTTGAACTTCCATGCCCGCCCATGAGGTCCATGAACTTTTCATGATAAGCACCTGCAAGCGTATCATAAGGCAGGGGCGGCAACCAACCCTTTGCTTCTTTTGAAAGACTGTCCAGGCTGGCCATTCCCCTCCGGGAAACAAGATTTACATAACGGCGTGGAGCATTGGCCGCAATAACCGGTAGCCTGTTCAGTTTTGCAAATTCCACCATTGGCCTGTAATCAGTATAATTGTTCCAGGCACGGCCATCTGTTTTCAACTTGTCTTCATTGATAAAACCGGCAAGGTATTCATCCAGCACAAGCTGGCAATCAGTTTCAAACATTTCCAGGCTCAATACCAGTTCCTGCTGCCTGATCTTATAAAGTGCCTGCAGTAATTCATATTCCGCAACATGGGTCAGGCTGTCATTATGCTGCTCACCAAAGAAAACTGCGTTAGCGGTGGAAAGTGAAAGCGCAGCAGAGTCAATAGAGATGGGTTTCATGCCGGCTGCGGTATACACAGTGAATTTCTGCGCGGAAGCAGCAATGGCTGAGGTAAAGCTCAGCGAAAGCAGTATATATTTAAACATCAGTGTGTGATTAAGCTACTTTTTGATACGGACCAACTTGTATATCCTGATAGCACTCATCAGGATGATGACGAACGACACCAATCCGGTCAATCCCCACACTACACTCATATTTTGCTTTACCACTACCAGCATCACGATTGCCACAAGAAATATAGTGGCCACTTCATTCCAGATGCGCAGTTGCTGGGAAGAATAATTGAACACACCTTTCATCTGTTGTTTGTAAATGGCGTGCAAACTGAAATGATAGAGATAAAGCCCGGCTACAAAGAACAATTTAATGATCAGCCAGCCAGGTGTACTGCCCAGCATACTCCAAACACTCACTCCCAATATTAATGTAAGCACTGCGGAAGGCCAGGTAATGCCCAGCCATAAACGCCGGATCATAATAGAGAACTGCCGATGAAGGATTGATTTCTCCGGCTCATCCTTTTCGCCTGCTTCTGTATTATAAATAAACAGCCGGACGATATAGAACATACCGCTGAACCAGGTGACGATAAAAATAATATGGAGCGCTTTTATATACAGGTACATAAACCAGGTGTATCAATATCAGGCTTTTTCAACAAGGGTCAATAACCCTTTCACCCATTCCGGGTTTGTATTCATACACGGTACCAAAGTAAAGCTTTCTCCTCCGGCTTCCATAAAAATATGGTGCCCTTCTTTTCCCATTTCTTCAAGGGTTTCCAGGCAATCACTTACAAAAGCAGGGCAGGCCAGTACTATTTTTTTGTACCCTTGCTTTGGCCACTCGGTCAACTTTTGGGCTGTATAAGGCTGCAGCCAGGGATCGCGACCCAGGCGGCTTTGAAAGGAAAGCGTGTATTTCTCTTTGGGCAATCCCAGCTTTTCTGCTACCAGTTGTGTGGTAGTGATCACCTGGTGGCGGTAACACACTTCCTGCGCAGCTGCATCTGTACAGCAACGATCGGGCGAATGCACATCGTGTGTACCCGGTGCATGCCGTTTGGTGATATGCCGCTCCGGTATGCCATGATAGCTGAACACCAGCAAATCGAAATCCTGCTGCAGGTAAGGACGCATGCTTTCTGCCAGCGCATCAATGTATGTTTCGTCTTTATAAAATGGAGGAACGATATTTAATTTGAAAGTATATCCTTCCTTTTTATGTATCTCTTTGGCATATTCTGCTGCTGTTTCATAACTGCTCCATGCATAATGCGGGTATAAAGGAACGAGTATAACTTCTTTCAATGACGGATAATTCTTTTTTAAGTTATCCATGGCAGCTTTTGGTGATGGATTGCCATAGCGCATGCAAACTTCGACAGGCAGATCAGTTTCTTTTTCCAGTGCTTCTTTTAATTGATTAGTGATCACGATCAGCGGAGAGCCCTCTTTTGTCCAGATGGAACGGTACGCTTCAGCACTTTTAGGTGCCCTGGCTGGAACAATAATGCCTTTTACAAGAATAGTGCGCCACCATTTGGGAACATCTATTACCCGCTCATCCATCAAAAACTCATTCAGGTATTTTTTAAGGTCTTTAACGGAAGTGCTGTCCGGTGAACCGAGATTCATTAACAGGATAGCTTTTTCAACATGATTCATCTGCATTTATTAATTAATGGCGGGAAATAATAAGCGCTGCGAAGTTCGTGAAGTTTAAATTTTAAAGCAAGGGCAACTTTCCTGCCAGCACTCCCGATATGGTATCAATGCCTGACATATAAGAAAATACCACGGTTCATTCAATTCCTGGCGGAATTTATCAGGCTGCCGGTCCAATTGATCACCCTTTTTGTTTCGGATGACAATACGATGACTTTTTAACCATAACCCCTTTTTACATTTGCAAACTCTATGTCCTTACAGCCACATATTATGACCACACCGATCCTCGACCGCTTTTGCGTGGCAGGTATCAACTATCATAAGGCGGATATTGCTGTAAGAGGCTCCTTTTCTGTTTCCAAAGAAGATTTTGCTCTGATCGCCGGAAGTGCCCGGGCTCAATTGATCCGCAGCGTTTTTGTGGTATCTACCTGCAACCGGACAGAGATTTATGGTTTCGTGGAAAATGTGATGCAACTGGCTGCACTGCTGGCCGAACATACCCGTGGCAATATCCAGGACCTTCTCCAGTATGCTTATCTTAAAAGCGGAAAAGAAGCGGTGGAGCATTTATATAGAGTGGCTTCTGGCCTCGATTCCCAGATCCTGGGTGATTATGAGATCCTGGGCCAGTTGAAGCAGGCTGTTGATGCTGCTGCCGCCAACCAGGTGCTGGGGCCGATCATGAACCGCACCGTGAACTATGCTTTCCAGGCTTCCAAAAAAATCAAGACCGATACAGCACTTAGCAGTGGCACTGTATCTGTATCATACGCCGCTATTGAATTGTTGAAAGAAACACCAGGCATTGCTGAAAAGAAGGTCCTGGTGATCGGTGCAGGCAAGTTTGGCGGCAATGTTTGTAAAAACCTTCGCGAGTATCTTCCGCAAACTGCTGTATCGCTGATGAACCGTACAGATGAAACTGCGAAAGCATTAGCCGAAAGAACCGGCGCGGCTTTTATTCCATATAATAAGATAGAAGAAGCCATACAGGCTTCCGATATCCTGGTCGTTTGCACTAATGCACAGCATCCAACCATATTGCCTTCTATGCTGGCAGGCAGCGGAGAGAAACTGGTGCTTGATCTTTCTGTACCAGCAAATGTGCATGCAGAGGTAAAAACCTTATCTGGTATCCGTGTGATAGATGTGGACGAAATCTCTACCACTATTCTTGACAAGACCATTGCAAGAAGAAAAGCGGAAATGCCCAAAGCACAGGAAATACTGGAACATTACCAGCAGGAGTTTTACACCTGGCTGGAAGAATATAAATATTCGCTACACATAAAAAGCTGGAAAGGCAAACTGCAGGAATTGAGTGAATGGCAACCGCAGCAATACTGTGAAATGGCATCAGAACCATTATTGTCGCCCGACAGAAAGGCTCAGAAAGCTGTAACCAGGTTAGCCGTAAATTTGCGGACCAACCAGGAAAAGGGATGCCAGTTCATCAATGCCATTAATGATTACCTGCAAATGTCATGAGTAAATGCCGGATACACTTCGCATAGGAACAAGGGAAAGTCAGCTAGCCGTTTGGCAGGCTACACAGGTAAGCGATCTGCTCACCGCTGCCGGTTACAAAACAGAATTAGTATATATAAAAAGTGAGGGCGATATCAACCTCACCACTCCATTATATGAAATGGGTGTGCAGGGCATCTTCACCCGCAGCCTCGATATCGCTTTATTGAATAATAAGATCGATATTGCCGTTCACTCCATGAAAGATGTGCCGGTAGTATTACCTCAGGGTATTACGCAGGCGGCCGTATTAAAACGCGGGTCATATAAGGACCTGCTGGTTGCCGGAAAAGGAATCCAGTTCATCAATAATGAGCCTGTTCCGGATCAGGCTTCTCCATTCATTATTGCCACCAGCAGCATCCGCCGTAAAGCCCAATGGCTGCATCGCTATCCGGGAAGCAGGATGGAAAATCTTCGTGGCAATGTTAATACAAGATTGAAAAAGCTGGCGGAGAGTGAATGGAACGGGGCCATTTTTGCTGCTGCCGGTTTGGAAAGGGTAGGCCTCCGCCCTGAAAACTCCATCGAACTCGACTGGATGCTGCCTGCTCCTGCACAAGGCGCCATCATGGTGGTATGCAGGTTGGAAGACCGCAACACCTGGAATGCCTGTCAACCCATGAATGATGAACATACCGCTACCTGCGTAAAAGCCGAACGCGATTTCCTCAGGACCCTGATGGGCGGCTGCTCCACACCAATCAGCGCATTGGCCAGTGTAAATGAAGGACGTTTGAAAATAACAGGGAATATCCTTTCCCATGACGGTACACAAAAACTGGAAGTGGAAAAAGAGACCTCCCTCGAAAAATCATACAGCCTGGGTGTGGACGCTGCATTGGAAATACTGGATAATGGCGGCGGGCAATTAATGGAGGCAATACGGAATAGTGAAGGATAAAATACACATCATCAGTACAGCATCATTGCCGGTTGAACACCTGCAACGATTGGAGCAGCATGGATTTGAAGCTGAGGTCATTCCTTTTATCCGCACTTATCCATCCGTTAGTGAAGAAAGCTGGCAGCGGATTAAGAAACTCGAAGAACAAAAAGCAACAGTTGTGTTCACCAGCGTACATGGGGTTGCAGCCGTTGCAGAACATATTGACCGTAAAGTGAACTGGCAGATCGCCTGCATTGCCAGTGCAACACAGGATGCAGTGATAAAACATTTTGATCAAAGCAATGTGATCGCAACAGCGCCCTATGCAACACAACTGGCTAAAGAACTGATCAACCATACTGCCGGACCGGTTGTCTTCTTTTGCGGCAATAAGCGGTTGGATACGATTCCGCAACAATTGCAGTCAGCAGGAATAACCGTGGAGGAAATAGTGGTATATCATACTGAACTTACCCCTCAACAGGTAAAAGAGGACGCAGACGGAATAATGTTTTTCAGCGGCAGCGCAGTAGAGAGCTTTTTTATGAAGAATGTGTTAGGTAAAAATACTGTGTGCTTTGCTATCGGCACCACTACTGCCGATGCTTTACGGGAAAGGACCGGCAACAAAATTGTGATTGCAGAAAATCCCGGAAAAAAAGAAATGACAGAACTCGTAATACAATATTATCATGAACACAGTTGAACCAAAAGCAATAGCAGTGGGCAAAGAACTTAAGAATGACCTGTTGCTAAAGGCCCTGCTGGGCGAAGAAGTAAAGCGTCCGCCAGTATGGATGATGCGCCAGGCAGGCCGTTATCTGCCTGAGTATATTGCTCTGCGCAATAAGTACAGCTTTTTTGAAAGATGCCAAACGCCTGAGCTGGCTTGTGAGATCACTTTGCAGCCTGTTGATATTGTAGGGGTGGATGCTGCCATCCTGTTTTCCGATATCCTGGTTGTGCCGCAGGCTATGGGTCTTGAAGTGGAGCTGATTGAAAACAAAGGACCGGTATTGCCACAACCTGTTCAGCAGGAAAATGATTTTAAACGGATCACTGTTCCGGATGTGAATGACAGATTGCATTATGTGTTTGATGCCATAAAACTGATCAAACAGGAATTGAATGGTCGCGTACCATTGATCGGCTTTGCAGGTGCTCCCTGGACCCTGCTTTGCTATATGGTGCAGGGAAAAGGCAGCAAAACCTTTGATGAAGCAAAAGCATTTTGCTACCGTCAGCCTGCTTTGGCACATCGCCTTTTGCAAATGATCACTGATACAACTATTGCATACCTGAAAGGGCAAATAAAAGCAGGCGCGGATGTGGTACAGATCTTCGATAGCTGGGGTGGCTTGTTGAGCCCGGCCGATTTTGAAGAATTCTCTTTAAAATATATCCGCCAGATCGTAGCTGCGGTAAAAGAAGAAGCGCCAACGATCATTTTTGCAAAAGGCGCATGGTTTGCATTGGAAGAAATGGCTGCTACAGGGGCGCATGGATTGGGAATTGATTGGTGCATTACGCCGGAGCGGGCAAGAAAATACGCTGGCAATCATGTTACGCTTCAGGGTAACTTTGATCCTGCCAAACTTTTCTTGTCTCCCGCAGAGATAAAAAAAGAAGTGAAAAAAATGATCACGGCTTTCGGCCCGCAGCGGTATATCGCCAATCTGGGGCATGGCATTCTACCGAATGTACCTGTAAGTCACGCAAAGGCATTTGTAGAAGCTGTAAAGGAATGGGCGTAAAAATTTAATATGCCTTTGTGGTCTTTGTGCCTTCGTGGGAGCTATATCCCACGAAGGCACAAAGACCACAAAGAATTAATGAGGATCAAAATTCTCAAAATAAAAATGGAAACGCTGTATAAAACAAGTACAAGGGAATTCAGGGAAAGATGGATTAATTATATTCATGACCTGCAAAATGATATTTGCCTTGCCCTGGAACAGGCTGATGGCAAAGCCAGATTCAGGGAAGATGAATGGGAGAGAGCAGAAGGAAAAGGAGGCGGTGGTAAAACAAGGATCATACAAAACGGAAATATATTTGAGAAAGGCGGTGTAAACACTTCTGTTGTGTATGGCAGGGTGTCGGATATGATGCGCAGGCAATTGCAACTGGATGCTGCCAAATGGTTTGCCTGCGGCTTATCGCTTGTTATCCATCCGCTCAATCCTTATGTGCCCACCACGCATGCCAACTGGCGTTATTTTGAATTATACGATGAAGAGGATAATGTGGTGGACCGCTGGTTTGGAGGCGGTGCTGATCTGACGCCTTATTATTTATATGAAGAAGATGCCAGGCATTTTCATCAAACGCTCAAACAGGCGATTGATCCCTTTGGTGATAAATTATACCAGGCATATAAAGAGCAGTGCGACGAATACTTTGCCAATACTCATCGCAGTAATGAGATGAGAGGCATCGGTGGTGTCTTTTATGAGCATCTCCGCCCCAAGGATGATATACATGCGGAAGAACTGTTCCGCTTTCAGCAAGCAAATGGCAATGCATTTATCCCTGCTTATTTACCGGTGGTGATGAAAAGAAAAGACAGTGCTTACGGAGAGCGTGAAATTGCCTGGCAGGAGATCCGTCGCGGCCGCTATGTAGAGTTCAACCTGATCCATGACAGGGGCACTTTGTTTGGTTTAAAAACGAATGGCCGCACAGAAAGCATATTGATGAGCCTGCCGCCCCGTGCCCGCTGGGAATACGATTATCACCCGGAACCCGGCAGTGAGGAAGATAAATTATTGCAGGCCTGCCTTCATCCAAGGAATTGGGTGTAAGCCGGCTGAATTATTATACAAAACATTTTTTATGCATCTGCAAAGAAGAAACAGGATATTGAGAAGCAGCCCGGCCATCAGGGACCTGGTAGCGGAAACGATATTGACGCCGAATGATTTTATCGCTCCTTTATTTATTGACGAAGGCGAAAATGTGAGAACGGAGATATCTTCCATGAAAGGCTATTACAGGATGAGCCTCGACAATACGATCAAAGAAGTAAAAGAATTATGGTCGCTGGGTATCAAATCCATTCTCCTGTTCGTTAAAAGCAAGGATGAGCTGAAAGATAATACAGGTAAGGAAGCCTGGAACAAAAATGGCCTGATGCAAAGAAGCATCCGTGCTATTAAGGAAGCAGTGCCCGGTATGCTGGTGATGACGGATGTGGCGCTCGATCCCTATTCTTCTTATGGACATGATGGCATTGTAAAGGATGGCGAGATCGTTAATGACGAAACAGTGGAAGCATTGGTGAAAATGAGTATCAGCCATGCAGAAGCCGGAGCAGATTTTGTAGCGCCCAGTGATATGATGGATGGCCGTATCGGTGCTATACGGGCGGGATTGGAAGAAAACAATTTTACCAAAGTGGGCATCATGAGCTATAGCGCCAAATATGCCAGTTGCTTTTATGGGCCTTTCCGTGATGCGCTTGACTCAGCTCCTGGTTTTGGTGATAAGAAAACATACCAGATGAATTATGCCAACAGGAATGAAGCCATTAAAGAAACGCTGATGGACGTGGAAGAAGGAGCCGATATCGTGATGGTAAAACCTGCTTTATCCTATCTCGATATCATCCGGGAAGTGAAAAATGCAGTCGACATTCCTGTTAGTGCTTACAATATCAGTGGTGAATATGCTATGGTAAAAGCTGCTGCTGAAAAGGGTTGGATAGATGAGAACAAAGCGATCATTGAAATACTTACATCTATCAAAAGAGCGGGTGCTGACCTGATCGCGACTTATTTTGCAAAAGACGCAGTTAGATTGTTGAATAGTTAAACTGGGTTTAATACAATTCCTAAAATAGTTCCATTTCCATGTACATCAAAAGTTCTTCTTTATTCCATCGTGCTCAGCAATCCATTCCTGGTGGCGTTAACTCTCCTGTCCGTGCTTTCAAGAACGTGGGAGGTGAACCTTTATTTATGGTGAAGGGGCAGGGAGCTTACCTGTATGATGCCGATGGTAATAAATATGTAGATTATATCGCGAGCTGGGGGCCGTTGATCCTTGGACATGCATATGAACCGGTGGTGAAAGCGATACAGGAGAAAGTGCTGGGTGGAACTTCTTTTGGCGCTCCTACAGAACTGGAGATTGAAATGGCCGAGCTGATCAAAAGCATGGCGCCTAATGTGGACCTGATAAGAATGGTAAGCAGCGGCACTGAAGCCTGCATGAGTGCATTACGTGTGGCACGTGGTTATACAGGTAAAAATAAATTCATCAAATTCGATGGATGCTATCATGGCCATGCTGATCCTTTTCTTGTAAAAGCAGGGAGTGGCATTGCTACACTGGATATCCAGGCAGTACCGGGCATCAGTGAAGCAGTAGCGCAGGATACACTGGTTGCGCCTTATAATGACCTGGCAGCGGTGGAGCAACTGGTTGCAGATCACAAAGGCCAGATAGCAGCGATCATTATTGAACCTGTGGCAGGCAATATGGGTTGCATACTTCCTCAATCTGGCTTTCTCGAAGGGCTGCGGAAACTATGTGATGCAGAAAATATCGTTTTGATATTTGATGAAGTGATGACAGGCTTCCGCCTGGCAGCAGGTGGTGCACAGCAATACCTGGGTATTGATGCAGACCTGGTCACTTATGGAAAAGTGATTGGAGCAGGTATGCCTGTGGGTGCTTTTGGCGGCCGGAGAGAAATTATGGAAACTGTGGCGCCATTGGGTAAGGTGTACCAGGCTGGTACGCTTAGCGGCAACCCTATTGCAATGATAGCTGGCTACACATTGCTGCATGAATTGAAAAATAATCCCTCTATTTATACTGAACTGGAAGAAAAAACAACTTATCTCAAAAACGGATTAAAAAAGGTTTTTGAAAAATCCGATCAGCCTGCTGCTGTTAATCAATTGGGCAGTATGATCAGTGTTCATTTCACTGGCAATGCTGTTACTGATTTCAGATCAGCTGCCGCTGCAGATAATAATCTCTTCAAACAATATTTTCATTTCCTGCTCAGCAAAGGCATTTATCTCCCTCCATCTCCTTTTGAAAGCTGGTTTTTGAATAATGCGCTTAGTTATGGTGATTTGGACCTGACAATCGAAATGTCAGCGCTTTTTGTTGGCCGCAGAGCTGATTAAAAGTTTCAGACACACTTCATTGTCATAACATTGTCATCTCCTTATTTCGTTTATCGTAAAACTCATTTCCTTTTTTAGCAAAGCATCTTTCTTGTAGATAAAGACTTTTGCACCCGGCCACCTGGTTGGGTTGGCTTGCTTGCCTGCATGATAATCCCATGACAAACGTTCTGCAACGCGTCAGGAACTTTGTATCCAATCTTTATTTATGAGAAAAATATATACGCTGCTCCTTTTTATTGTAACCGCACCTGCTTTTGCCCAGGAGGATAGCCTGAAAGTAAAAGAACTGGGTGAAGTAATTGTTTCTACCGGCCAGTACAAACCACAATCCGTGAAGAATTCCGTTTACCAGGTAAGGGTTATCGGTGGTGAACAGATCAGGAAACAATCGGCTACAAAACTGCAGGATGTATTGAACAGCCAGTTGAATATCCGTTTCTCGCAAGATCTTGCTACTGGTGGCTCTGATATCACTATGATGGGCCTTTCAGGGCAAAATGTAAAGATCCTGATCGATGGTGTGCCGATGACCGGCCGCCAGGGCACTTCCAATGAGATCAATATAAACCAGGTGGAAGTGAATTCCATCGAGCGTATTGAGATCATTGAAGGTCCGATGTCGGTTATATACGGAGCAGATGCATTGGCCGGCGTTATCAATATCATTACCAAAAAAGCCAGCCGTGAAAAATTTGCCATCAATGCGAGAGTGCAGGAAGAAACTGTAGGAAAAGAGTATGGAATTAATGAAGGAATACATAATCAATACCTCGGTGCCAGTGGCCGGTATAAAAACTGGTACGCCAGTGGCGGCATCGGCCGTAATCTTTTCCAGGGATGGAAAGACACTGCTACAGGCCGGGAACTGACCTGGCATAAAAAAGACCAGATCGTAGGCAATGCCGTTGTTGGCTACCGCAATGAAAGATTGAATGTGTATTACCGGTTGGATGGATTAGATGAAGTGATCACCAACCCTGCTAATTTTCCTGCGGGCAATCAGCCTGCTATCGACCAGGATTATATCACTGACCGGTTGATGCAGCAACTGCAGGCATCGTATAAATTCAGTAATAAATTATCTGCTAACGCCCTTGCTTCCTATACCCACTTCACCCGGCAGGTGTATTCCACTTTATATTATCCCGATGGAGATGTAAGAGTAGCTACTGCGCCGGGATTGCAAAGCATTGCTACTTTTGATGGATTTACTTTCCGCGCTACCGCAGTGTACACACCTTCTTCCTTTATTTCCTTTCAGCCAGGTGTTGATATCAATACCGAAAGCGGTGATGGCGAAAGGATCAAAGCAGGCGTACAGCGTATCAATGATTATGCGTTCTTCCTGACTTCAGAGATCACGCCCAAAACATGGATCAATATCAGGCCTGGTATCAGGGTCATTCAAAATTCTGTTTATGATGCACCGCCTGTTATCCCTTCCATCAACACCAAATTCCTGCTCGCCCATGATCTCGATCTCAGGCTGGCTTATGCAAGAGGCTTCAGGGCTCCTTCCATCCGTGAGTTGTATTATGATTTCTTTGATGCCAGCCATAGCATCGCCGGCAATCCCAATCTTGAGGCCGAACATTCCAATAGCTTTACCGGTTCACTGACCTGGAATACTGTTCGTACCAAAACAGTAAAGCTCAACACTACACTGAGTGGCTTTTATAATGATGTAAGCAATATGATCGGTTATGCGGCTGATGCAGCAAATCCTACTGTGACCACTTATGTGAACATTGCAAAATATAAAACAAGAGGCGGCACGCTAACCGGCCAGTTGATTGCCGGTAACCTCGATGCTTCGCTTGGGTTTGGCTATACCGGGCGCTATAATGAATACAGTGAAATGGATAAAGACCTGCCAAGCTTCAAATGGTCGCCCGAAATCACTTCGATCATTTCTTATGGCTTTCCGAAAATAGGTTTCAGTGCCAACCTGTATTACAAATTCACTGGCAAACTGCCCTATTATCAGCAAGTAACAGAAAATGGTCAAACACAGATCCGCCTGGCAGAAACAGAAGGATACCATTGGGCTGATCTTACCCTGAATAAAAAACTGTTCAGGCTGCTGACTGTGAATGCCGGTATCCGCAACCTGTTTGATGTTACAGCCATTGCCAATTCAGCAGTCAGTGGTGGGGCGCATTCTTCCACAGGAGCAAGGCCTATCGGCAACGGACGGTCTTATTTCCTGGGGCTGGCTTTCAACTGGGCAAAAAAATGATCATTATAATAACTATTCTTTTACCACATAAATCAAAACGATGAAATTAAGACTGATACAAGGATTGATGTTTGCAATGGCAGGCTTACTGGTGGTGCCGGCCTGCCGTAAAAAAGATGCTCCCCTGCCAGACAACCTGGCTCAATTTGAATCAACAGAACAGGGAATGGGTGCAACAGAACCAAGCAAAACAATCAAGATAAAGCTCAGCCGTGCCGTAAGCGCCCATACTTTTGTTACCGTTTCCATTACAGGTACACCCGGTGTGGATTATGCAACAGATTATACCACTGAACCTGCGGCTGTTAACGGCAGGATCGATGTGGATGTTCTCAGTGGAAGCAATGAGGCAACCATTACTTTTATAAAGTCAAATAATGCTCTTTTTTATGGGGATGACAACCTGGTGTTCAAGATCATTTCTTCCATCTCACCGGTGATCATCGGCCCTCAAAACGAATTCAAACTCACCTTCTCAGAGATCATTTCTGAAGGCTCCACTATCGTTGGTGATGGAGGTGGTTCAACCTATGGCAATAAAGTGTTTTTTGATCTGAGTGGTAACAGCCAAACAGCGGTACAACGCACCAAATGGGACCTTGGTTTTTACACAGGCAGTGACGACTGGAGAGTGATCCTCAACTCTTCCACAGCAATGATGGCAAAACAAATTGCGAAGAATGACCTCGCCTCTGTTACCGCTGCTGACACCGTCGGCTTCTATGCAGATGTGATCTTCAACCAGTCTGAACCTTCTACAGCATCACTAGCCTATATTGATTACCCTAGTGGTGAACTGAGCAAGACGGCAATCGCTGCTGTATCATCTACAGCAACCGATAATAAAGTATATATCGTTAACCGTGGCACAGGCATTGGCAGCCCTGCTCCGGCAAGAGGATGGAAGAAGGTCCGCATCATCCGCAATGCATCCGGTGGTTACACCTTGCAGCATGCAGATATCGCTGCCACTACATTCACTTCTATTGACATTCCAAAAGACGCTGCTTATTTCTTCAAATACATTTCATTTGAAAACGGTGCAGTGGATGTAGAACCCACAGCTAAGAAATGGGATATCGCATGGACATATTTTTCCAATACAACCAATTTCGGAGGTGAAGTGCCATATACATTCCAGGACGTGATCCTGCAAAACCGCAATGTACAAGCTGTAAAAGTGATGACATCCGCTAAAGCGTATGCCGATTTCGGAGAAGCTGATCTGGCCGGTCTCACCTGGTCGTCTGTACAAACTACGATTGGATCAGACTGGCGTTCCGGCGGCGGACCCAGCAGCGCACCTGCTGTTCGCGAGGACCGTTACTATATCATAAAAGACGGAGATAACAACTATTACAAGATCCGCTTCCTTTCGCTTACACAAGATGGACAAAGAGGATATCCAAAGCTTGAGTTTGCTCTCGTGAAGAAAGGATAAACTAAATAACAACCATTTAATATCGTAAACGACTCCTTCCCGTTCTTCCCGCCTTACCGGTAAATTTTTACCGGTAAGGCGGGAAGAACGGGAAGGATGTTTTATAGCAGCAACAATCTTTACAAATCATAATTTTAACCCTCCCGGTTTTTTCCTTTCGCGTAACCCTGTTTTTCCCTTCCCGTAAGCCTTTGCCTTCTTATTGTCATTGCTTTGTCAGCAAAACAAAAAGAATGAAAAAAATAGTATTACCGGTTATAGCTGTATTAATAGTAGTTGCAGCAAAGGCCCAGGCGCCGCAAGACAAAGCCAAAGTAGACAAGCTGTGCGGATGTTTTGAAGTAGAATTCAAATACGCTGAAACTTTTTCACCCGATAAGAACTATAAATTCCATGATCGTGAAGAGATCAGCGGAGGTACTGAACTTACCCTTCCTGTTGAAGTAAGCGATAAGAAGATCGTGATGCAACACCTGCTGGTGATCACCGATTCCATGATCATCAAACACTGGCGGGAGGAGTGGACCTATGAAAATCCTGTGATCTGGAAATACCAGG
The DNA here is from genome assembly GCA_001898405.1 of Sphingobacteriales bacterium 44-61. Lineage (GTDB taxonomy): Bacteria > Bacteroidota > Bacteroidia > Chitinophagales > Chitinophagaceae > Terrimonas_A. The sequence goes on along the minus strand of MKTW01000004.1, from coordinate 18,467 downwards.
GAGATAAAGTATGGACCAAACAGATCCTCAAACCTGAGCAGGTTAAAGGCAAATGGACGCAAACCGTTTGGGAAGTAAGCGATGAGCCCCGCTACCAGGGTTTCAGTCAATGGGTGAACCTGGATGATAAGATCATCTGGCAGAGCACCACTGATGCTCCGCTGCCCCGCCGTGAATATTCAAACCGCAGTGATTATAATATCCTGAAAAGGACCAACCGCCTCAGCATTAACGACAGCGGCTATATCCATGAACAGGACAATCAAAAGATCATCCGTAAAGACGGAGCAGATAAACTGCTGGCTGAAGAAAAAGGAATCAACAGCTACAAACGCCTCGATGATAAAGCCTGTGCTGCTGCAAAATATTACTGGGAAAAGAACAAAGTGTTCTGGACCAAAGTAAGAAAGACCTGGGATGATTATATCAGCACACAAACTACGATCGCCTTAAAAACACAGGTAGACGGCAAACCCCTTAACGAATACCTGTTTGCCCTTGCAAAAGACTATGCCGCCAAAAAGATAAGCGATAACGAAATCGATGCCCGCATCAAAGCTGAGGTATTCAAGTTCATTGGCCGCTAAATGAGCCGGATGATGAGCCGTAGCCAGGAGTCTGTCTCTCCATATTGTAAGGTCTGTCCATCTTTCAGGGGATAAGACTCCTGGCTACCGACTTCAGACTCCCGACTCCCATTCTCCCCCTTTTCCCGTAACTTTGCACACCTTAAAAACCAGGCAGGAAAAGGATTATGGCCGTTACATACAAAGAATTCTCCGGACTGAATCTGCCCGCAACCGAGCAGGAAATATTGGCTAAATGGACTGAACACCAGGCATTTGAAAAAAGTGTGTCGCTTCGGGAAGGCGCCACTCCCTTTGTGTTCTATGAAGGCCCTCCCAGCGCTAATGGTATGCCCGGCATTCACCACGTTATCTCCCGGACCCTGAAAGACCTGGTTTGCCGCTATAAAACCATGAAAGGATTCCAGGTAAAACGCAAAGGCGGCTGGGATACGCATGGCCTGCCGATCGAACTGGGTGTTGAAAAGGAACTGGGCATCACGAAGGAAGATATCGGCAAAAAGATCTCCGTTGAAGAATATAACCAGAAATGCCGCGAAGCGGTATTGCGCTATAAAGACAAATGGGATGATATCACCCGCAAAATGGGTTATTGGGTTGATTTGAATGATCCTTATATCACCTTCAAGAATGAATACATTGAAACGCTTTGGTGGTTACTGAGCGAACTGTATAAAAAAGGCCTGCTGTATGAAAGCGTCAGCATTCAGCCTTACTCACCTGCTGCAGGTACGGGATTGAGCTCACACGAACTGAATCAACCCGGCACTTACAAGGATGTGAAAGACACATCCGCAGTGGCCATGTTCAAAGCAAAGCAGGACGATAAAACCGATTTTCTCTTTAAAGCACTCGATACCCCAGGTGAAGTTTTCTTTATGGCCTGGACCACTACTCCCTGGACATTACCCAGCAACCTGGGACTTACCGTGGGAGGGAATATCGATTATGTGTTGGTAAAAACGTTTAACCCCTACACTCATTTACCGGTAAATGTGGTATTGGCCAAAGCCTTGCTGGGCAAATATTTCAAGCCGGAAGGGGAGAACGGTGATTTTGAGCAGTACACAGCAGATACCAAACTCCTGCCCTGGAAAATACTGACCAGTTTCAAAGGAAAAGATATCGAAGGCGCTTCTTACGAACAGCTGCTTCCTTTTGAAGCCAATTCCTGGGAAAATTCCATTCAATACAGTATTCCTGATGCAAAACCATTCCGCGTATTGGTGGATAGTTTTGTGACCACTGAAGATGGTACAGGCATTGTGCACACCGCTCCTGACTTTGGCGCGGATGACTTTAAGGTTGGTACAAAATATAACATTGGTCATTTTACATATGTCAACAAATATGGCAAGCGTGAGAAACTGGTGTTGGTTGACCTCGAAGGAAAATTTGTAGATGGTCTGGGCGAGTTCAGCAACCGTTATGTGAAGAATTACAAGGATGATCCGAAATATGTTGATGTGAATGTAGACATCAGCGTAAAACTTAAAAAAGAGAACCGCGCATTCAAAGTAGAAAAATACGAACACAGCTATCCGCATTGCTGGAGAACTGATAAACCGGTATTATACTACCCTTTGTCGGCTTGGTTCATCAAGACCACGGCCATCAAAGACAGGATGGTAGAACTGAATAAAACGATCAACTGGAAACCTGCTTCAACCGGTGAAGGCCGCTTCGGTAACTGGCTGGAGAATATGGTTGACTGGAACCTTAGCCGCAGCCGCTTCTGGGGAACACCACTTCCTGTGTGGCAAACCGAAGATGGCAATGAAGAAATTTGTATTGGTTCCATCGAAGAGCTGAACAATGGTATCAGAAAAGCCAATGAGGTGCTGGGTGGTGATGTAAACAAACATTATCTCCATGAAGGCATTCTTGATCTGCATAAACCTTATGTAGACGATATCGTGCTGGTAAGCCCCTCAGGCAAACCCATGAAAAGAGTGCCGGACCTGATCGATGTATGGTTCGACAGTGGTGCCATGCCTTATGCCCAATGGCATTTCCCTTTTGAAAATAAAGAGACATTCAAACAGAGCTTCCCGGCCGATTTTATCGCGGAAGGAGTGGACCAGACAAGAGGCTGGTTCTACACCCTTCATGCTATTGCCGCGCTGGTATTCGATTCTGTAGCCTATAAGACCGTAGTGAGCAATGGCCTTGTGCTGGATAAGAACGGCAACAAAATGAGCAAACGCCTCGGCAATGTGGTGAACCCGTTCGAGACCATCGAAAAATTTGGTGCCGATGCTACCCGCTGGTACCTGATCACGAATGCTTCTCCCTGGGATAATCTGAAGTTTGACCTGGATGGCATCAAGGAGGTGCAACGGAAATTCTTCGGCACTTTGTACAACACCTACCAATTCTTCGCCCTGTATGCCAATGTGGATGGATTTGCTTTCAAAGAAAAATATATTCCACTGGCTGAAAGGCCGGAGATCGACCGATGGATCCTTTCTTCCCTGAACTCACTGGTGAAAAAAGCGACGGCTTCCATGGACGATTATGAGCCAACCCAGGCCGGCCGTGCAATAGAAGATTTTGTGGACGAGCATCTGAGCAACTGGTATGTACGTCTTTGCCGCCGCCGTTTCTGGAAAGGGGAATATTCAACGGATAAGATAAGCGCTTATCAAACATTATATGAATGCCTGGAAACGGTGGTGAGGCTGGTAGCGCCTATCTCACCGTTCTTCAGCGATGCGGTATTTGGTAACCTGAATGCGGTGACCAACCGTTTCCCCGGTGCCGAATCTGTGCATCATACTGATTTCCCGGTAGCCAATGAAGCAGCAATTGATGAGTCGCTGGAAGAAAGAATGCAATTGGCGCAGGATGCATCTTCCCTCATCCTTTCTCTGCGGAAGAAAGTGAACATCAAAGTAAGGCAGCCGCTGCAAAAAGTGCTGATACCGGCACTTGACCCGTTGATGAAGGAGCAATTGCAGAAAGTGGAAGATCTGATAAAAGCGGAAGTGAACGTGAAAGAGGTGGAATATCTTGACCCGGATAATACGTTTATCAGGAAAAAGATCAAGCCCAACTTTGTAGCCCTGGGTAAAAAACTGGGTCCGAAGATGAAAGCGGTATCCACAGCTTTATCACAATTTACACAAGAGGAGATAGCGAGGCTGGAAAAAGAAGGTCAATATAGTTTGTCAATTGATAACGAACCCGTAATATTACAGATTAGCGAAGTGGAAATCAGCAGTGAAGACATTCCGGGTTGGACCGTTGCCAACAAAGGCAGCCTGACCGTAGCACTCGACGTAACCGTTACCCCCCAATTGGAAGCTGAAGGCAATGCCAGGGAATTCGTGAACCGGATTCAGAAGATCCGTAAAGAAAGCGGGTTTGAGCTGACAGACAGGATCGAAGTGAAGGTAACTGCAGCTAACGGAATGAAAGAGTCATTGGGACAGTTTAAAGACTATATTTGCGCCGAAATTCTGGCCGATAAGCTGGAAATAGTGGCTGAAATACAAGATGGTATTGAAATTGAAGTAAATGATGTTTCACTAAAAGCGATTGTTTCAAAAAAAGGCTAACGTATGGCTAACAAGAAAAAACCGGTTCCAAAGAAAGCATCCAAACCTGCGCCAAAGGCTGCAAAGGCAGCTAAACCTGCTGCAAAGAAGCCTGCAGCAAAAAAAGCAGCGAAACCTGCACCGGCCAAAGCAAAACCTGCTAAACCAGCAGCCAAAGCAGCGAAACCTGCACCCAAGCCTGCAGTTAAAAAAGCAGAACCGGCAAAGAAACCGGCACCTGCTAAACCAGTCGCCGTCGCTAAACCTGAGCCTAAACCAGTTGCCGCAAAACCGGCTGAAGTGACGCCGCCGCCAGTAGTAAAGAAATCCGGCGCTTTTGACCCGCAATCGCTGGTATCTATCAAGCCCACAGCGAAACCTGTAATAAAAAAGGAACCGCCCAGGCCGTCTAAAATAGTGATACCAAAAACGACTGTGAAGAGTGCCGTTAAATATGAACCCGAATTCACTAAATCAGTATTAGATACCCCTATGCAAGAACATACAGGACCTACAATGAGATATTCCGATGCAGACCTGAACGAATTCAGGGAGATCATCAATAAGAAATTGGATGCAGCGAAAAAAGAACTGGCTTATTTACAGGGCCTGATCACACGCCGCGATGAAGGAGGCGATATGGATGAAGCCCGCTACATGACCATGGAAGACGGCAGTGTGAGCATGGAAAGAGAACAGCTGAGCCAGATGGCCAGCCGCCAGATCACTTTCATTGATCACCTGGAGAAAGCCATCATGCGCATTGAAAACAAAACCTACGGGGTTTGCCGCGTTACTGGCAAGCTGATCGATAAAGCACGCCTTCGCGCAGTGCCGCATGCCACGCTGAGCATCGAAGCAAAACAGATGATGAACAAGTAAGAACTTTCCAACGGAATATAGAAAGCCTTCCACCTGGAAGGCTTTTATTTTTTCAGAAAAACAGGTTAAGACAGCCAGTCGTTTCTTTTACCGTTTAAATATGGATCCAATAAAATGAAGAAATCTTCTTCTGCCAGGCAAAATAGATCGTACGTTTGCGACCAGTAATGCTGAATTATATGACTATACATTTCGGATATGAAAAAGGCCAGGTATTGCAGGCCCTTCGTTATCACTTTATCAGCCGTCCTGAAATACGTATCATGATCATTACGGTAAATGTATTCGCGATCGGCTCCATCATACTTTATGCCCTGCATAAAATAACTCCGCTTGCTTTCCTGGTAGGTTCTTTATTATGGATCGTGCTGATGATCAGTTTCTGGTTTGTACTGCCCAGCATGGTTTACCGCCGGTCTGAAACATTCCGTCACGAATTCAGTATGTCGTTTGGCGAAGATCAGTTTAGCTTGATACATGAAAGGGGGGAGCGCTCATGGCCATGGAAGGCATTGAGCAAGTTTATCGAAAGCCCGAATTTCTTTCATTTATATTTTGATGCGAGATCGTTCCTGCTTGTTCCGAAAAGCGGATGTAAGGATAAGGATGAAGTATTTGAGCTGAGGAAAATATTTAAAGAGAAGATATCGCCCCGATAATTATACCAGCATCTTTTCCATTACATAATGCGGGATGGTTACTTCAACAAACTGATCTCCTTTCACTTTATATCCCACTTTTTCATAAAATCCCACTGCATTCAACCGGGCATGCATCCGGATGGTCCTGTATCCACGGTCCCGGGCAATATTTTCTGCAAAGTTCATTAAAGCCCTTCCGATACCTTTTCCCTGGAGATCATTGAGCACTGCCATTTGACGGAGGCGGACGACGCCGGGCTGCTCTTCCAGCAGCATGCAGCAGCCAAGTATACGGTCATCCTCGAATGCGGCAATGAGCATATGGTCTTTTTCTGCATCAAGTTCTTCCTTGGTAAAGCCCAGGCCAAGAGGCTTGCGGAGAACATCATCCCGCAGCTTTACCATCTGGAAATATTCAGCAGAACCGTGATCAATGATTTTCAAAGCCATGGATTACAAATCGTTTGGGGGTGGTCAAATTACAAAGAACTTGTTACACAGCCAACGGAAGAGCTCTATTATTTTAGAAACCAAAGGCTGGGTGGCAGGTCATTAGCCACTAGTTCTCAATTTCTTAGGGTAAATCTGGAAAAAATGGCGTTTCCGATGTTGGTTTACTCAAAAAGTATATTTTTGCACCCTATAAACTAAACTTATACGACA
>MKTW01000004.1:0-12146 GCA_001898405.1 Sphingobacteriales bacterium 44-61 | reverse complement strand
CGACATGTCAGACATTGCATCAAGAGTTAAAAAGATCATCGTTGACAAACTGGGTGTTGACGAAGCAGAAGTAACTAACGAAGCTTCTTTCACCAATGATCTGGGTGCCGATTCACTGGACACCGTTGAACTGATCATGGAATTCGAAAAGGAATTCAACATCTCCATTCCTGATGAGCAAGCTGAGACCATCACTACAGTAGGTCAGGCTGTTGCTTACCTGGAAGAGCATGCTAAATAATGCATATATCATTCCCGCCCGCAGTTGGTGAAATTTGCCGCTGTGAAGCAGGAGTCTCACTTACCGGTTGAGCAAGTTTGCTCATTGAAAGTGAGAAAAAATGGAATGGAATTGTCCGCCGCCGGCGGACGGGAATAAAAGACTCCGCCTTCTGACTGTGACTGCAGCGAAGGCGGTTTTTTCTCTGGAATAAACTAATACAAGAAACCAGGCTATATGGAATATAAAAGGGTAGTTGTTACCGGCATGGGGGCTTTGACGCCACTGGGCAATTCAGTAGACGAATATTGGAATGGATTGATCAATGGTGTATCAGGAGCTGATATGATCACTCTCTTTGATGCCAGTAAGTTCCGTACCAAATTCGCCTGCGAGGTCAAGAACTTTGACCCTACACAGTTCCTTGATAGAAAAGAAGCCAGAAAAATTGACCGCTTCACCCAGTTTGCCCTTGTGGTCAGTGACCAGGCAATGGCAGATGCAGGTTTGACCAAAGACAATATCAACCCCGATCGTATTGGTGTGGTACTTGGCAGCGGTATCGGCGGATTGATCACTTTCCAGAATGAGGTAACTGATTTTGCCAAAGGTGACGGCACTCCCCGTTTCAACCCTTTCTTTATTCCCAAAATGATCCTCGACATTGCTGCCGGCCAGATCAGCATGCGCCATAACCTCCGCGGCCCCAACTATGCCGTGGTAAGCGCCTGTGCCAGCAGCACCAATGCCATTATTGATGCCCTTACCCTGCTCCGTATCGGTAAGGCCGATATTATTGTTACCGGCGGAAGTGAAGCCGTGATCAGCGAAGCTGGTGTAGGTGGTTTCAATGCCATGAAAGCAATGAGCGAACGCAATGATGATCCCAAAACAGCCAGCCGTCCTTACGATAAGGACCGTGATGGCTTTGTAATGGGAGAAGCAGCAGGCATACTCATTCTTGAAGAACTGGAGCATGCAAAAGCCCGTGGAGCCAAGATCTACTGTGAAGTAGTGGGAGGCGGCGCTACAGCAGATGCACACCATATCACCGCTCCTCATCCTGAAGGACTGGGTGCGAAAAATGTAATGCTCGCTTCACTGGCTGATGCCGGTATGAAAGCGGAAGACATTGATTACATCAATACCCACGGAACTTCCACACCACTGGGAGATATTGCCGAAGTGAAAGCGATACTCGACGTGTTTGGAGATCATGCCTATAAGCTGAATATCAGCGCTACCAAAAGCATGACAGGCCATTGCCTGGGTGCAGCCGGGGTGATTGAGGCCATTGCCTGTATTCAGGCAGTGAGAACGGATATCGTTCCTCCCACTATCAATCATTTCACAGACGATCCTGAACTGGACCCCAAATTGAATTTCACTTTCAACAAGGCGCAGCAACGCCCTGTGAATGCAGCACTCAGCAACACTTTTGGTTTCGGTGGCCATAATGCCTGTGTGATCGTCAAGAAATACAAAGATTGAACTGATTCGGGTCTTACAACTTCGCTTATCCTGTAATTTCAGTACCTTAGGCGTGTAAAACTGAAAGGCAATGCGTTTGAGCAGCCTGGGCCGGGTATTGACCTGGGATAAGAAATTGAATGGAACGCTCCTTTTATTTTGTTGACCCTAAACGGTTTTAATTTTTTTTCGTAGATTGATTTCCGTGGATTTCCTGACTAACCTTTTTAAGAAGCACTCCGGTTCGTCCTTTAAAAAGGAGCTTAAAAATATTTTAGGCTTTGAACCCAAAACTATCTCCTTGTATAAGACAGCTCTTACCCATCGCTCCGTTCGTGAGGGAGCAGATGAGAATAATGAGCGCCTTGAATATCTGGGAGATGCGATACTCAGTGCCTTAATAGCAGATTATCTTTTCAAACGTTACCCCTACCGCGAAGAAGGCTTTTTGACCGAAATGCGCAGCAAAATGGTCAACCGCCAGCAACTGAATGATATCGCAACCCGCATGGGGTTAAAAAAAGTCACCCTTTACAACAAAATGGACGGCTCCTTAAAAGTGAGCCAGATATTTGGTAATACCCTGGAAGCCCTGGTCGGCGCCATCTATCTTGATATGGGCTATAAAAAGACTTCCAAATGGGTGCTGGAACATATCATTCAACCCCATATGTTCATGGACGACCTGGAACTCCTCGAGATCAACCATAAGAACAAACTCTATGGCTGGGCCAATAAGAACGGCCGCGTACTGGAATTTGAGACCCTCAATGAAAAACTGGAAAATGGCCGCCGCCTCTTCACGATCGCTGCTGTAATAGACGGCAAATCCATTGCTGAAGGCCGCGCCTTCAATAAAAAAGATGCTTCACAGATAGCGGCACAGGCTGCGGTTGAAAAACTGGGTATTATCAACTCCGACACCCTGGTTAACACGAATGATGCGAATGGGCTCTGATAAAGAGGAATTCAGATAATAGCCACGGATGGCGCGAATAGTTTCCTATAGTAGAAAATTTTCTTAATTAACGTAAGTGCTGCGCTGATAACCTTTGGCGTTGGAGTTTTCTTGAATAGGACTCTATACGCGCCATTCGCGGCTACAAAAGGACTCTTCTTTTATTTAGAGCCCATTGGCGCCATTCGTACTACAGAGTTCGATGAGTACCCCATTCGTATGTTTGGGATGAAGGAAACATACTATTTTATTGTCTGCTCCTTGCTTGGGTGTTTCATTTAATAGTACAAACCCTTCTGCTTTCAATCGTTTCATTTCTGCTTCTATGTCTTCCACATCAAAAGCGATGTGGTGAATGCCCTCTCCTTTTTTTTCAATGAAACGGGCGATCACACCATCGGGGTCCATGCTTTCTAATAGTTCGATTTTATTTTCTCCTGTGCGAAAAAAGGCGGTGTTCACTCTTTCTCCTTCCACGCTCTCGGTTTTATAGCAGGGGGTGCCCAGCAGTTTTTCAAATAATGGCACTGAATTGGCGAGACTATTAACAGCGATGCCGATGTGTTCGATTTTTCGCATAAGTAGATGATAGGGGGCAAAGATATTGACTTCATATTTAACCAATAGGTATGATAAGCTGGTGATTAGAAAGGGAGCTAGTATCAAGCGATTGGTTTTTAGGCGATTAAGGGGATTGGTTGGAGTGGTTTGGTATGGTCGTCTTTGGTCGCTCCCGGTTTTAGTAGAACCATTTGGCTAATTTTGTGTTTCAATAGGGCCTGTTTGGCTGATTGTATGGTAACAAATCTTCCCATATATCTTGATCATAACTCTACTACTCCCTGTGACCCGAGAGTAGTGGAAGCAATGTTGCCTTTTTTCAACAGTGCCTTTGGTAATGCAGCCAGTCGAAGCCATGCTTTTGGCTGGCAGGCGGAAGAAGCCGTGAAATGTGCAAGGGAACAGGTGGCCAAACTGATCGGGGCAGAGCCGGGGGAAATCGTTTTTACGTCGGGAGCCACTGAATCGGATAACCTGGCATTAAAGGGAGTGTTTGAAATGTATGCAGGTAAAGGGAACCATATCATTACCTGCAATATTGAGCATAAAGCAGTGCTGGACTCCTGCAAGCATATCGAGAAATTGGGAGGAGAAGTGAGTTATCTCAATGTAAAAGAGAATGGCCTTATCGATTTGGCCGAGTTGGAAGCGGCCATCCGCCCGCAAACCATACTCATCTCTATCATGTATGCCAATAACGAAATTGGCACTATCATGCCGATGAAGGAGATCAGTGCTATTGCCCGGAAACATGATGTATTACTGTTTAGCGATGCTGCTCAGGCCGTAGGTAAGATACCGGTTGATGTGAATGCGGACGGCATTGATCTGCTGGCAATTTCTGCTCATAAAATGTATGGTCCCAAAGGTGTGGGTGCTTTATACGTACGCCGTAAAAACCCCCGCGTCAGGCTGACCGCCCAGATAGACGGTGGCGGTCATGAGAAAGGAATGCGGAGCGGCACACTGAATGTTCCCGGTATCGTCGGCCTTGGTAAAGCCTGTGAGCTATGCCTGATGGAAATGGAAGAAGAAACCGTTCGCCTCGGCAGCTTAAGGGATAAACTGGAAAATGCCCTGCTTCAAATGGACGATACCCATCTTAACGGCAGCAAGGGGAACCGGCTGCCTCATACCACCAATATCTCTTTCAAACACCTGGAAAGTGAGGCCCTGATGATGGGATTCAGTAAGGAGCTGGCAGTCTCTTCCGGCTCAGCCTGCATGTCTGCAACCCCTGAGCCTTCCTACGTACTCAAAGCCCTGGGCCTCGATGATGAACTGGCACATAGTTCACTTCGCTTTGGGATCGGCAGGTTCAATACGGAAGAAGAGATCGACTATGCCATTGAACAGGTAACTAAAACAGTGAGCAGGCTTCGGGAAACCAATCCGCTTCGGGAAATGCATAAAAACGGCTAAATTTATTTTAAATCAATTCAACCCTATAATCGTAAAATATGGATATGACCCTGGACAATGCGATCTATGTAAGCGATAAAGCAAAGGATCGCGTATTGCAATTAATGGCCGAAGGAGGAATGGCCAATGACCCTTCTTATTTTCTTCGTGTGAGCGTAGTGGGCGGCGGCTGTTCAGGTCTTAGCTACAAACTTGATTTTGACAACCAGCAAAAACCTACCGACCAGGTTTTTGAAAATAACGGGGTAAAAGTGGTGACTGATCTCAAAAGCCTGCTTTATCTGGTTAATACTACCCTTGAGTTTTCAGAAGGACTGAATGGTAAAGGTTTTTATTTCAATAACCCTAATGCGAGCAGGACTTGTGGGTGTGGAGAAAGCTTCTCTGTTTGACACGAATGGTGCGAATAAGTTCTTAAATGTGCGCTCAAAATATTAACCGCGGATGCCGCGAATAGTCTCCTATTAAAGAACTGCCCTGATGTTTCAGACGTTGAAACTTCTTTAATAGGAGACTATTTGCGGTTAATTTATACTCTTTCAACCTCAAGCGGCTTATTCGCGACTAACTTCTTTGGGTCTCTGAATATTCGGGTTTATTAGCGATATTAGCGCTTAATTATGTGGTCCGTTTGTAAAAAAGAACTCCGCCAATTCTTCAGCAGTCTCACCGGCTATATTGCCATTATCGTTTTTCTCCTGGTCAACGGGCTGATGCTTTTTGTGTTTGACAATAATATCCTGGATTATGGATATGCCACGCTCGACCGTTTTTTTGAACTGGCACCCTGGATATTGCTTTTGCTGATCCCCGCCATTACGATGAGAAGTTTTGCTGATGAGTTCAGGACCGGGACATTTGAAATATTACAGACCCGCCCCCTGAGCCAGCGACAGATCGTTTGGGGGAAATATGGTGGCAGCCTGGTGGTAGTGCTTATTGCGCTGCTGCCTACTATCGTTTACTTCTTTTCCATTCAGCAGCTTTCGGCAAATGAGGGGGTTGATACAGGAGCGACAATCGGTTCTTATATCGGTTTGTTTTTTTTGGCAGCTGTGTTTACCGCCATCGGCATTTGCACCAGCAGTTTTACCAGCAATGCAGTGGTAGCTTTTATCACCAGCCTTATTGCCTGCGCTCTTTTGTATTACGGGTTCAGTGCTATCAGCCGCCTCCCTGCACTGGAAGGCGGGTTGGACTATTATATTGAAATGATCGGTATCGATTTTCATTACCGCAGCATCAGCAGGGGAGTGATCGATACACGGGATATTATTTATTTCCTGAGCCTGATCTTTTTATTCTTAACGCTGACAGGAAGAAACTTATTGAAACGCTAAACGGTATCCCGCAGATGAATAAACTAATGGACAGGATCATTGCTTCAAAACTCGGCTGGTTATGGCTGATCATTATCCTGCTGGTCATTAACCTGGCAGCTTCTGCTGTTCATTCACGTATTGACCTTACCAAAGAAAAAAGATATACGCTTAGCGCAGCTACCAACAACCTGTTGAACGGATTGACGGAGCCTGTGGAGATCGATGTTTTTCTGAAAGGGGAATTTCCTTCCGGCTTCCGTAAGCTGGCCAACAGCACTACAGAATTCCTGCAATTACTGAAAGACCGCAATGGCGCCAATATCCGCTACCGGTTTATTTCCCCAACAGAAAAAGTACCGGGCACTAATATGCCTTATGGCGATTCCCTGGTAAATCTCGGCGCTGTACCTATTAATCTGACTGTGCAACTTGAAGCCGGCCAGAGCAGCAATATTATTTTCCCGGTTGCTGTCATGCGCTATAAAGGCAAACAGGCATTGGTGAATCTCTATCCTGGTGCCAGCGGCAGGATCTCGCAGGAAGAGATCAACAGTGCTGAAGCATTGATGGAATACCAGTTTGCAAAAACACTGGACAATCTTGGCCGCAATCAGAAACGCATCATCGGTTATGCTGTTGGCAATGGAGAACCTGTTGACTCGAGGGCTTATGATATCAGCCAGACATTGCAGAAAGATTATGATCTCCGTTTGTTCAATCTTCCGGGCTTTCCGGTTATTCCAGACAGTATGGGAGTATTGATGATCGTAAAACCAATTGCCCAGTTCAGCGAACAGGAAAAATTAAAGATCGATCAATTCGTTATGCGTGGCGGCAAGTTGCTTTGTTTTATTGACAACCTGATTGCCGAGCAGGACAGCCTTTCTTACAAACCCGAAACCATCGCTTACGACCGGAATCTTAATCTCACCGATCTTTTCTTCCGCTATGGATTGCGCATCAATACTGACCTGGTGATGGACCTGCAATGTGATATGATCCCCCTGGTGGTGGGTGGCACTACAGATAATCCGCAACTGGAATTCCTTCGCTGGAATTATTATCCTTTGTTTTCACCCGGCAATAATCAATTGCTGAGTAAAATACCAGGTTATATCGGCAGCCGCTTTGTCAATTCCATCGATACTATTAAGGTGCCGGGGGTAAAGAAAACAGTGCTGCTGTCTTCGTCCAATCATTCAAGAACGATCAGTACGCCTGCTCTTATCAGTTTTAATGAAAACCGTAATACGCCCGAAGATATCAGGTTCAATAAAAGCGGGATACCAGTGGCCATGCTGCTGGAAGGAAAATTTACCTCTTTATATCGCAACAGGGCTTCGCAGGCGCAGAAAGACAGCCTGGCTTCTTTTGGCATGAGCTTCCTGGGTGAATCAACAACGGAAGGGAAGATAATTGTAGTGTCTGATGGTGATATAGTTTTGAATGATATGCTTCCCGGTGAAAATGGGCAGGCTGTACCTCTCCCTATGGGATGGAACCGGTATACCTACCGCGAATACGAAAAGCAGTCTGAAGCCGGCAAATTTTTCATTCCTGTAGCCAATCGCGAATTCCTTCTTAACTGTGTGGAATACCTGGTCAACAATCCTGCTATCAGCGAAACCCGCAATAAGGATATTGTGCTGCGTTTGCTTGACTCACAAAAAGTGAAAAAAGACCGGCTGCGCTGGCAGTTCTTTAATATTGGCTTGCCGATACTGCTGGTTATCCTGGCGGGAATGATTTATCAATACCTGAGAAAAAGAAAGTACGCTTAGGCATTCCTGTCCACTATCCGCGACTCTCCCGTATCTTTGCTATCTAATCCCCTACAATGACAGCTGATCAGATCACGTTCCTCGTATTTGGTGGTATTTTAATATTGGCTTTGGTGTTTGACCTCGGCCTGTTGAGTAAGAAAAACCAAAAGGTGACGATCAAACAGGCATTGTATCAGACATTTTTTTGGGTAGGCCTGGCACTGGCCTTTTTTGTTTTTATGTGGTTCCAGGAAGGGCAGACCCTGGCCCTGGAATACCTTAGCGCCTACCTGATGGAATGGAGCCTTAGCATCGACAATATCTTTGTTTTCATCCTGATCTTCTCTTCATTTGGTGTAAAGGAAAAACATTACGGCAGGGTATTATTGATCGGTATACTGATGGCGATCATTTTCCGTATACTTTTTATTACAGTGGGCGTGGCATTGGTGGAAAAATTTGAATGGGTACTGTATGTATTTGGCCTCTTTCTCGTATACACGGGCTACAAAATGTTCACCGCAAACAAAGATGAAGCATTTGATCCGCACGATACGAAGATTTATCGTTATCTAAAAAGAGTTCTCCCATTGGTGCCGCATGATGGCGACGGTAAATATTCAGTTAGGGAAAATGGCAAAAGGCGTTATACTATTCTTTTCGTGGTAGTGATCATGCTGGCAGCTATTGACCTGGTGTTTGCTCTTGATTCCATTCCTGCGGTGATGGGTATCTCCCGCAATAAAGTGGTGATCTATACCTCTAACATTTTTGCCGTGCTTGGCCTTCGCTCTTTATTCTTCCTGCTGCGTGGAGCTGTTAATAAATTTGATTTTCTTCAACAGGGGATCGCTATTGTACTCGTGTTTATCGGCTTGAAGATGCTGGCCGAAAAATGGATCAATGAAGTGGTCGATAAAACCACCCAGGTATTTATTTCGCTTGGCGTGATCATGGTATGTATTTCTGGAGCCATATTCTATTCGATCTTTATCAAGAAGAAAGGGTTGCCAAAAGAAGTTAAGGAAAACGAAGTGTATTGAGCTACACATTAAATCATATCGCTTCGATTATCGGTTCCCTGCCCGCCGGAGCTTCAGCGAAGGAGGGCTTATCCACCTTCGCTGAAGCTCCGGCGAACAGGGAGATAGAACATCTCTTGCTGGACAGCCGGAAAGTGTATTCTCCCCGCACCGCTTTATTCTTTGCCTTAAAAGGCCCGCGTCGCGATGGTCACCAGTTTATTCCTGAACTATATAAAAAAGGCGTCCGGAATTTTGTTGTAGGCATGCCCATCGAAGAAACTGCTTATCCCGGCGCAGCTTTCGTAATAGTGGACGACCCGCTTGCTGCTTTGCAAACATTAGCTGCTTATCATCGCAAAGCTTTCTCCCTGCCTGTTGTTGGCATCACAGGCAGCAATGGAAAAACGGTGGTAAAAGAATGGCTGTATCAGTTATTGCATAGCCAGTTCAATATTGTACGCAGCCCCAAAAGTTATAACTCACAGATCGGTGTGCCGTTGAGCATCTGGCAGATCAACAATCAGTATAACCTGGGCATTTTTGAGGCAGGTATCTCGAAGCCTGGCGAAATGGAAAAACTGGAAGCGATCATCCAGCCATCCATTGGCGTGCTGACCAATATCGGTGAAGCACATAGCGAAGGCTTTACCGGTAAGCAACAGAAACTGGAAGAAAAGATGAAACTGTTTGAACACAGTTCATTGATCGTTGCCAATGGGGATGAAGAATATATTGCCAAAGCGTTAAAGGCTTCCGGAAAAGAAATAGTGTTATGGGGTCGTAAGCCGACCAACACTGTTCAATTACTTGATGCGCAGAAGACCGGCCGGAAAACCAATATCACCCTTGCCCTTCGTTCCGGCACTGTTTATTTCAGCATACCTTTTACAGACGATGCATCAATAGAAAATGCTATTAATTGTTTCCTGGTGTCTCTTCAACTGGGGATGCCTGCTGAAACGCTTATTGCAGGCATGCAGGCATTGCAACCTGTTAATATGCGGCTGGAATTGAAGAAGGGGATCAATCATTGCACTATTATCAACGACAGTTACAGCGCAGACCTTAATTCACTGGAGATCGCACTGAATTTTCTTGATCAGCAAACCAGCGCTTACCGGAAAACGGTTATTCTTTCCGATTTTCTGCAAAGTGCAGAGGAAGAAGGAAGACTGTACAATTATATCGTTGATATATTACGCAAACACCAGGTAAGCCGCCTGATCGGGATCGGTGAGCATATTTCAAATGCACTGCAACAGCTTTCAACCAATGAAACAGACCAGCCGGTAATTGAATTATATGCTTCCACGGAAGACTATATCCGCCAGTTCCTTTCTTCTCAATTCAAAGAGGAAACAGTGTTGGTAAAAGGGGCACGTGTATTTGGATTTGAACAGATCGTTCAGTTGCTTGAACAAAAAGTGCATCAAACAGTACTGGAGATCAACCTGAATGCGATCGTCAACAATGTAAAAGCTTACCAGCAGCGGTTAAAACCTTCTACCCGCATCATGGCCATGGTAAAAGCATTTGCCTATGGCAGTGGCGGTGCGGAAATAGCCGGCATACTGCAATATCATAAGATTGATTATCTCGGTGTGGCGTATGCCGATGAAGGAGTGGAATTAAGGAAATCAGGGATCAGTTTGCCGATCATGGTAATGAACCCTGAAGAAACAGCTTTTGAATCGATCGTTGAACATAATCTTGAGCCGGATATTTATTCCTTCGGCATGCTGCAGGCTTTTGAAACTTTCCTGGAGAATGAAGGTTTGCAGCAATACCCTGTTCATATAGAAATTGAAACAGGAATGAACCGTCTGGGTTTTGCAGTAAGTGATACAGAGAAACTGGCTGCTCATCTGGCTTCTTCATCACTGGTAAAAGTGCAAACAGTTTTTTCTCATTTAGCAGCCAGTGAAGATTCCGCTGAAGATGAATTCACCAGGCTGCAGTTCAACCGTTTTCAGCAAGCGGCATCCAACCTGGAAACTATTGGCTATTCTTTTTTAAAACATATTTCCAATACCGGTGCCATCTTCCGTTTACCCGAACTGCAGTTGGACATGGTGAGGCTGGGCATAGGCATGTATGGTGTGGATAGTGGAGCTGTGCATCAATCCCTGCTTCAACCTGTGGCCACACTTAAAACTACTATTGCGCAGTTGAAGCACCTGAAACCTGGTGAAACCGTAAGCTATAACCGCCGCGGAGTTATAACGAAGGATTCCGTGATCGCTACGGTACGAATCGGCTATGCCGACGGCTATTCCAGGAAACTGGGTTATGGCGTTGGCAAAATGTATGTGAGAGGGCATGAAGCACCTGTCATCGGCACTGTTTGTATGGACATGACCATGATCGACGTAACCAGCATTCCCAACGTGCAGGAAGGCGATGAAGTGATTATTTTCGGTAAAGAGATCCCTGTACAGCAACTGGCTGCCTGGGCCGGTACCATTCCCTACGAGATCATGACGGGCATATCCCAACGCGTAAAGCGCGTCTATTTCGAAGAATAAGGCCACCCCATTCGCGCCAGGTTTTCGCTACTCACGCCTACTCAAACCCTATTCGCACCATTCGCGCTTCTACCCTTATATTTGCTGATTAAAAACGATATAGTGAAGCTTAGAAATGCTATTTTAATCATTGCCATCATCATTATTGCTGATCAGGCGCTGAAAATATGGATAAAGACGAACTATCACTTTGGTCATGTGACCAACGTGATGGGACTTCCCTGGTTCAGACTCTACTTTATCGAAAACAAGGGAATGGCCTGGGGTTGGGAATTTGGCGGCGATTGGGGAAAGATGTTGCTGACCCTGTTCCGCCTGGCAGCTGTTATTTTCGGTACCTGGTACCTGGGCCGGATCGTAAAGCAGGGCTATAGCCGTGGTTTTATCATCTGCGCTTCATTGATCTATGCAGGTGCTTTGGGCAACCTGATCGACAGTATGTTTTACGGAATGATCTTCGAAGAAAGCTCTTATTCGTATGTGGCAAAAATGTTCCCGGAGCATGGCTATGCCGGTTTTTTGCATGGAAGGGTCGTGGATATGTTATACTTTCCTCTTGTCCATTCTACTTATCCATCCTGGGTGCCGTTCGTGGGTGGTGAGGAGTTTGAATTCTTCAGTCCTATTTTCAATATTGCCGATGCCTCTATTTCTGTTGGCGTGATCACATTATTTATTTTCCAGAAACGCCTGTTCAAAAAGAAGGATGCGGGTTCGCATTCAACTGTGGAAACAAATGCAGAAGTGAGTGATAAAGTTCAGGTAGGATAAAACAAAAAAAGGTGGTTCACTGAACCACCTTTTTTTGTTTTAGTATTGAAGCGTCCTAAAATAAGTTGACACAAAAACAGTGTCACCATGATAAATACAGGACAATTTA
>MKTW01000003.1 GCA_001898405.1 Sphingobacteriales bacterium 44-61 | reverse complement strand
CTTTTTCATATCTCAGTTTAAATTTAAGCTTTTCGCTCTAACTTTAAACTGTCTGTTATATAGGGGCACTTACACTATCATTGCCGGCTGTAATTATGATTATTCCATCTTACATCTCCACCTTTACTATCTCTTCCTTCTCCAATGTAAAATATCCTGTCCTAACCTGCTGCCGCTCCTGTAAATACTCCTTATATTCAGCCGAAAATGCCGCCCGTCCACCCACCACCTCCTCAAAATTCCCTGCCGCCCCAATCATCAACTCACAAGCTTCACGTACCGCATACTGGTCATTCGCTGTAATATAATCCGCCAGATCCCTCTCCACCACATACTGCCTGAACAATGGATTCGCTTTTCGGCCAACCATAATACGCAAACCCGCCCTTGCCGCCAGAGAAAGATCAAGCACATCATCAAACACAAAAGCTACTTCACTGGCTTCAAGAGAATGCGCTGCCAGGAAATGATCAAGTGCAATGGTCTTATGTAATATTTTTAAATAGCCCTCATGAAAATGCTCCCTTTGTGTGTATTGAAAGGAAAGCTGGTTTTTTTCTCCCGACATGACAGCACAAAAGGGTAATTCTTTTTTCAACAACCAACGGCTGAAGCGAAGAAGGTTAGTGCCCATGGAATCTACTTCACTGAAATTGCTGCTGCCCTGGTGGTCTTTGCCACCATCATTGAATACACCATCCCAGTCAAAAATAAAAGCCTTGATACGGGATAGTCTCGATTGGAAGTCTGCATAAGGGATGCAGAATGTGCCGCCAGCCTGCGTAAAAACAGTTTCGGGATTCATGAGATGAAAATAAAGAAAAAGCCAGGTATTATCCTGGCTTTTATTGAATGAGATCAGTTTGTGCCGTTGGATTTGAGGTCCTGTATATCCAGCATGCCCACCGGCTTGCCATTTTCTGTAACAAGGATCGTGTCCACACTGGTTTTCTTGAAGATCGCTGCTGCATCATTCAGCAACAGGCCTGCTTCTACTGCAACAGGGTCTTTGTGGGTAAGGTCGCCGATGTTTTTCTTCAATACATCTCTTCCTTCTTCCTGGATCTTCCTTCTCAGGTCGCCATCAGTGAAAACACCCAGCAGGCTTCCATCCTTTTTTACGATGGTAATGGCGCCAAATCCATATTCCGTCATTTTCACAATGGCATCCATTAGCGATGTA
Source organism: Sphingobacteriales bacterium 44-61 (assembly GCA_001898405.1). Taxonomy (GTDB): domain Bacteria; phylum Bacteroidota; class Bacteroidia; order Chitinophagales; family Chitinophagaceae; genus Terrimonas_A. Next base: position 145,386 of record MKTW01000003.1, on the reverse strand, counting down.
TCGGCTTCCACTACAGGGTTTGTTTTGCTGATCACGTCTTTTACTTTTACGGTCATAAGACGTGTATGTTCTATGAACTGATCAGTACCCAGCGTTGTAAAATTATTTTCCGTCAGTCCTTTCATGATCTTCCAGGGAACGGTGATGGTGTGCACACCAAGGTTCAGGGCATTGCGGACGTGTTCGGTTGAACGGACGGAGGAGAACATCACTTTGGTATCGTAGCCATAGTGATTAACTGCGAAAACGCATTGTTCTACCAGTGAGAGGGCATCATGGCCCTGGTCCTGCAATCGGCCTACCAGTGGGCACACATAAGTGGCGCCTGCCTGCATGGCCATATAAGCTTGCTGCAGCGTGTACACTAAATGCACATTCACCAGCAATCCTTCTTTACGGAGCAAGGCGCAGGCTCTTACGCCTTCCAGTGAAACAGGGATCTTGAATACGGTCTTCTTGGGATCAAGACCAAGATCGAGCTGGCGGCGTGCTTCTTTCAGTACTTCTTCTGCTGTGTTGCCAAGTGCTTCAATCTGGAGTACCGGCACCATCTTCGACAATTTCAGGATCAGCCCATCGATATCTGATACACCTTCACGGTGCATAAATGTAGGCGTGGTAGTAAGGCCTGTAAGGAAACCCAATTTAAAGGCTTCTTCTATTTCTTTGATGTCTGCTGAATCGAGATACAATTCCATAATCTAGTATTAATGGTTAAGAGGCTGGGATCACTTCCCGGTTTTTATATTTTACCTGCACCTGGTGCAATTCCAGTAATGGTTTTAAAAACTCTTCGAGATCATATACGCAAAGCTGGCTGGCCGCATCGCAAAGCGCTTTCTCGGGTTCAGGATGTGTTTCAATAAAAACACCGTCTACACCTGCTGCTACGCCTGCGCGTGACAATACCGGAAGGAATTCCCTTGCTCCACCTTTGGCATCTGCACTTGGTATGCCATATTTGCGGATGGAGTGTGTGATGTCAAATACAACAGGATAGCCCAGTTTGCCCATGTGGTAAAAGCTGCGGGGGTCAACAATAAGATCGTTGTAGCCAAATGTATATCCGCGTTCTGTCAGGATCACCTGGTCATTGCCTGCTTCCACGCATTTTGCTACAGGATGTTTCATGTTTTCCGGTGAAAGGAACTGCCCGTGTTTGATATTGATCACTTTCCCGGTTTTGGCAGCAGCCACCATCAGGTCACTTTGCATACAGAGGTAAGCAGGTATCTGCAACACATCGATCACTTCACCGGCAGCGGTAGCCTGGTCAGGATAATGAATATCGGTGAGCAGAGGAAATCCAAACTGCTCACGCACTTTGGCAAGGAGCTTTACACCTTTTGCCAATCCGGGGCCTGTATAATATTTTAAGCTGCTGCGGTTGTCTTTCTGGAAAGAACTTTTATAGATGATCTTTATCTTTAACCGCTCGGAAACTTCTTTCAGTTTCTCTGCCGTTCTCATCATAATGGATTCTTCTTCTATAACGCAGGGGCCGGAGATGACGAAGAGTTCATCTGTGCCACAGTCAATGTCGCCTGCTTTTACAATTTTCTTACTCATATTCTTACTATTATTCGTGATGAGTGATTATTCCCTGCTCACAGCCTCCGGAATAATCCTTCGATGCTTTTGGTAGTTACTTTTTCTTTCCAGTCGCTTCCGATGGCATGGTTCCACATGTGCGGGAGATTGTAGGATACTGTGGCCATTGCCGTGATCTGTTCATCGCTCCATTCTTTTGACAAACCCTGGGGCAGGTCAATTGAATGCTTACTGATCATTTCTTTAAACTCTGCTACGCCTTCAGGATAATAATCTCCGAGGTGATTGAATGCAACACAATTGGCATAGCAATGACGCATGCCCAGTATTTTAGATAATCCATAAGAAATGGCATGGCAGATACCCACTTCAGAATACGTAAGGCTTAAACCTCCCATCATGGAAGCTACCATTAACTTGTCATCGTTTTCCGGTGTTTGTCCGCTGTTATTTCCCAGGAAGATCTCACGGCAAAGTTTTAGTGATTGCTCGGCAAAAGCATGACTGTATGCATTATTTAAAATGCCATTTTCCGATTCAATACAATGGATATAAGTGTCCATGCCTGTATAGAACCACCAGTTGCGGGGCACGGTAGCAATAAGGTCAGGGTCAAAAACCACCTGGTTGAAAACGGTCCACTCACATTTAAGGCCGAGTTTTTTTTCAGGGCCGGTCAATACAGCGGTCATAGAAACTTCTGCGCCGGTGCCTGATATGGTGGGAACGCCTACGTGATAAATGCCTGGTTTTTTGATAAGGTTCAATCCCTGGTAAAGTGTGGATGAACCTTCATTGGTAAACATCAGCGACACTGCTTTAGCAATATCCATAATGCTGCCGCCACCGATGCCGATCACTCCCGAAGGCAATCCCTTTTGCTGAAGGATGCTGTCGCGCAGGTTATCGATCTGCTCTGTTGTAGGCTCATGAATATCTACATTGATGAAGATGACCACATCCTGCGGCTTTGCAGGTATGCGTGTTTCCAGGGATTTTCCTTTAAAATATTCATCAACGACAAAGAGCATGAACTTATCGTTCAGATCTCTTTTCTCCTCAAGGATATCTCCAAGCTGGCTGAAGCTTCCCCGTCCGAAAACGGTTTTTTCGATGCCTTTAAAATTCTTATGCATGAATGGGTGACAAAGCTTTTTGTATGCAACCGGCTATTTTGCCGGTCAGTGTTTTTAATTCTTCTTCTGTCCAGGTAACGCGTATGCCGAATGAAATAAGCCGGCCGATCACTTCCTGCGATTTGGGCAATTTCACTGAGCTGTAATCCTGCGGCCCTCCCAGGATCTGTATGGCAAGCGGAGCAGCTGTTTTCATTTCTTTCAAATGTGTCCACTGGTTGATGAAATGATACATATTAACAAACCAGTAGTTGAATCCCCCTATGCCGGCCTGGTTAAATTCTTCCACCGTGCGTTTGGCGGCAGCTGTGTCGGGCAAAAGCAGGTTGAGGAAAGTAGCTGAATCGCCTGAAGGATCGGGCAGCTCAGCAAAACTTACACCAGATATTTTACTCAATTCTTTTGTCAGGAAAGCCTTGTGTTCACGGTTCTTCTGAAGGATATAAGGCACACGGCGTGTTTGTGCCAATCCTATTGCGGCATTGAGCTCGCCGATACGGAAATTGAACCCAACGATAGGGTGGTTTTCCATACCCCGGTTATTACCGATATGATCATGGCCATGATCTGAATAGGTGGTTGCATGAATATAGCATTGCTCATCATCCGTTACAAACACACCGCCTTCACCGGCTGTTGCTATCTTGAAGAAATCGAATGAATAGCTGCCTGTTTTGCCAAACAAACCGACGGATCGGCCTTTATAAGAAGAACCAAAAGCCTGGCCGGCATCTTCGATCAACACCAGATTTTTCTCTTTGCAAAGCTGAACGATCTCATCAAGACGCGCCATTCCTCCACACATATGCACCAGCAGAACGGCTTTGGTGCGGGGAGTGATGGCGGCTGCAATTCCTTCAGGGCTTAAGCAAAGGGTTTCATCAATTTCTGCAAATACAGGGAGGCCGCCTGCAAAAAGCACAGCTTCCACTGAGGCAATAAATGTGAAAGGGGGGACGATCACTTCATCACCGGCGCCGATACCTGCAGCAGCAAGTGCACAGGAAACAGCCGTTGATCCGCTTGAAACGGCATGGGCAAATTTTGCTTTAGTGACTTTTTTTACTTCTTCTTCAAATTCACGCGCTTTCCAGATATTATTGCGCTGTGCATCATGGTTATAGCGGAAAAGAATACCGGTGTCTAACACATCGTTCACCTCTTTTCTTTCTTCCGCCCCAAACAATTCTGTTCCTGGCATAGTAGTTACAATGAGGGGTTATCGTTTGAATTTTCGCGGGCAATATAAAGTAAACCTTGGATAAAAATCGTGAACGCAAAGTTACAGTTAAACTTATCTCGAACAGTCACGTACAAAGTTCCGGGTAATTTTACAAGGTAAACGGATTATTTGCCCAAACAGTAAAACAATGCCTGTCTGCGGTCATCCTTCCCGTCTTCCCGCCTTACCGGTAAGAATTTACCGGTAAGGCGGGAAGACGGGAAGGATGACCTATTAAAGAATATACTTGCCTGTAAGCGAAAAGGAGATAAATTAGTTGTACTGATTTTTTAAATCTATTCTATGTGACCTGTAAAACCCGCCATTATTGCAGGAAATGTTTTTGGTACAACTATTGAAAAATAAGAAGCCATGGCCAGAGATTATTATTCCATATTAGGGGTAGGCAAAGCAGCTTCGGCAGAGGAGATCAAAAAATCCTACCGTAAGCTGGCTGTTAAGTTCCATCCTGACAAGAATCCCGGTAATAAAGAGGCGGAAGAGAAATTTAAAGAGATCAATGATGCCTATGAAGTGTTGAGTGACCCGGAAAAAAGGAAGAAGTACGACCGGTTTGGTGAAAACTGGAACCGGATGGGAGAAGGGCAGGGGAATGGCAGTTACCAATACCAGGGTTCGCCCGGAGGTGGGCAGGCCTATGAGTTTGAGGGCGATCCTTCTGAATTCTTCGGACCTGGCGGAGGCGATTATTCAGACCTTTTTGAGAATTTTTTCCGCAGTTCTTCCCGTGCCGGAAAAGGGAGGTCAAGGGTCAGGGATATACGTGGCAGTATTGCCATCAGCCTGGAAGATGCTTTCAGGGGTGCTGCTAAAGTATTTGAAGTGAATGGTGAGAAAATACGTATTCAACTAAAGCCGGGAGCCTATGACGGGCTTGAAATAAAACTGGCAGGAAAAGGCGAACCAGGCGGAAAAAATGCCAAACCCGGTGATCTCTATCTTACCATCCAGGTAATGCCCAATCCCCTGTATGAGAGAGTAGGCAATGATATACGGCAGTCGCTGACCATCGATCTTTTTACAGCAGTGCTGGGAGGAGACGCTCAATTGACAACCCTGGCCGGCAACCTGAAAATAAAAATTCCTGCAGGCATGCAGCATGGTAAAACTCTACGGATCAAAGGAAAGGGCATGCCGCTGTATAACCAGGCCGGCGCTGCAGGCGATCTGCTGCTCACTATACAGGTGACCATTCCACAAAATCTCAGTCCTGAGCAAAAAGAACTGTTCCAGAAATTGCAACAATCCTATACAGCCGGTAAGACCAATATGGCCTGAAATATGTAGCAATATCTGGTCTAAAAACCAGCATTATGGGATTTGCCCTCATACGCTATTCCGGTCAGGAATTCAGGGTGTTTCAAGAGCTCGAAGACAGAGTAATAGAGAAGAATCTAACTCATTATGCCAGTTGGCTGCTTGGGAGAGGACTTAGCAGCCAGGATGAGTTGGAAGAAGCGCTGAATAAGGCTATGAACGCCCTTGGTTCAGCCCGCCTCGCCTGCTACAGGCATTTCAAAAAAATATATATCAGCCAGCGGGGTCAGTTAAAACCGGACTGGCTGGTTTCTGATCTTGGTATGCGGATGATCATTATGCACACAGATGCAGGAAATCCGGCAATGGCAAGCTTGCAGGTGCAAGTGTTGACAGAGATGAAATAATTGTTAACGATTGTCCGGTGTTCGATGGCCGGGGAAATACCGGCAAAAAGGTGCCATTCGGTCATCGAACACCGGACATCGATATCAGACGCTTACATTAAAATCCCTCAATGCCTCATTCAGGCTTGTTTTCAGATCTGTGCTTGGCTTACGCTGCCCGATGATCAGTGCGCAGTTGACATGATATTCTCCTGCGGGGAATTTTTTAGGATAGCTGCCAGGGATCACTACGCTTCTTGCCGGCACACGTCCTTTATGTTCTACCAGCGTGCTGCCACTGACATCAATGATCTTGGTAGATTGTGTTAAAACAACATTGGCTCCCAATACGGCTTCTTTTTCCACCCTTACACCTTCCACTACGATACAGCGGCTGCCAATAAAACAGCCGTCTTCAATGATCACCGGAGCGGCCTGCAATGGTTCAAGCACACCACCAATACCCACACCACCACTGAGGTGGACGTTTTTCCCGATCTGGGCACAACTGCCTACCGTAGCCCAGGTATCTACCATGGTGCCCTGGTCCACATAAGCGCCGATGTTTACATAAGATGGCATCAGCACCACATTGGGCGCTATATATGCTCCATACCTTGCCACTGCATGTGGTACAGCCCTTACGCCAAGGTCTTCATATCCTTTTTTCAACAACATCTTATCATAGAATTGAAAAGGCCCTACATCCCAGGTCTGCATTGGCTGAATACTGAAATACATCAGTATCGCCTGCTTTACCCACTCATTGATCTCCCAGCCGGTTTCTGTTTGCGTAGCCACCCTGAATCTCCCTTTGTCCAGATCTTCAATAAAGGAGTGGATCGCTTCGCTGTATTTGTTTTCTTTAAGCAATTCACGATTGTTCCATGCTTCCAGTATCAGTTCTTTCATTCTTATGATTTTATTGACAAAAGTAAGGAATGTAGCTTTGCAATTATCCCTCCATTCACGACATTCGCATTCTATGAGGATAGGTTTTGATGCCAAGCGTGCTTACCACAACAATACAGGTCTCGGCTATTACAGCCGCACCCTGATCCAGTTGCTGGTTGATTATTATCCCGAAAACGAATATTTCCTTTTTAATCCCAAACCTTCCGGCAAATATGCCTTCCGGCAACCACAGATCACCGAAATACTGCCTTCCGGTTTTCCGGCCACCTTATTCCGCTCTGCCTGGAGAAGCAACTGGGTAACAAAGGACATCAAAAAGTTGGGTATAGACCTCTATCACGGCCTTAGCCATGAAATACCGGTGGGCATCGGTAAAACGGGTGCTAAGTCCGTGGTCACCATCCATGATCTTATTCATGAAAGATATCCTCAGCAATACAACCCTATCGACGTAAAGATCTACACCTACAAGTACAAACATGCCTGCAAGCATGCTGATAAGATCATCGCCATCAGCGAACAGACAAAGCAGGACATCATTGATTTTTATAAGATCCCACCGCAGAAAATTGATGTGTGCTATCAGAGCTGTTCGCCTTTATTTGGAGAAACAGTAACAGAAGCGGAAAAAAGAAAGATCGCTCATAAATATGATCTGCCGTCTCAATTCTTTCTTTCCGTGGGCACGATCAATGAGCGGAAAAACATGCTGAATGTGTGCAAGGCCATGTTTCTGCTCCGCAATGAAATGGATGTGCCACTGGTGGTGATCGGCAGGGGAAGCGGTAAATACTATACCAAAGTGAAAGATTTTATTTTACAGAACGGCCTGGAGAAAAAGATCATTTTCCTTTCTGAAATGCCGGCATCCAGGACAGACCGCACATATCTGCAAACCGAAGATCTCCCAGGTATTTACCAACTGGCAACGGCAATGTTGTACCCTTCTTTTTTTGAAGGATTTGGTGCACCGATCATGGAAGCATTATGGAGCCGATTGCCGGTGATCACCTCCAATGTCTCCTGCATGCCGGAGGTAGGTGGGGATGCTGCCTGGTATGTGAACCCTAACAGCGCCGAAGAGATCGCTGAAGGGATGAAAAAAATATATGCTGACCCTGAACTGGCAGCATCCATGCGGGAGAAAGGCTGGAACTATGCCCAGCGCTTTACCCCACAGAAATATGTCAGTTCCGTAATGGATGTTTATAAAAGTATATGATGGATTTCCAGCACGATCTTGAACAATGCCTGAAGGTATTGGAAGAAGGAGGCCTGATCCTTTATCCTACCGATACAATATGGGGCATAGGCTGTGATGCTACCAATAGTGCTGCCGTGCAGAAAGTGTATGCCCTGAAGCAGCGGCACGACGAAAAAGCATTGATCATCCTGGTAGCAGAAGAAAGGGATGTGCTTAAATATGTAGCTGGTGCTGATCTTGCCGTCTTCGATTACCTGCAGCAAACAAACAAACCGACTACGGTTATATACGATGGCGCTATCGGGCTTGCTGATAACCTTACCGGCAAAGACGGCAGTATCGGCATACGCATTTGCCAGGAGCCATTTTGCCGTCATCTTATCAAGCGCTTCCGCAAACCTATTGTGTCCACTTCAGCCAATATTTCCGGGGAGCTGTCACCTGGCTCATTTGGGGCTGTTTCGCTGGCTATACGAAATGGAGTGGATTATGTAGTGCGGTACAGGCAGGATGATATTAAACCTGCTGTTCCTTCTTCCATTATCCGTTGGGAGAATGGAGCGCTGGTAATAATACGCCCGTAGAAAGCTGATTATGTGTGGGATCATGGGCAGTTCTTCCTGCCGATTTTTTATTGTAAATTGCATCAAATGTTACCGGATGATACCCGACGTAAAATTAAAAATATCACTGCAGGAGCTCTCCTTGAAGGGCAGTCGGATCATTGCACAGCAGCCCGCAATCTCTTATGCGGACGCTATCCAACAAGTACAAAGGTTAAAGCAGATTTCGAAAGTAAAGCAATCGTCAAAGAAGAGCAGGCCCAGCTCTTAGAAAAATTTAGTACTGATCATCATTTATGGATATCTGGATTTCCGGATGAAAAAATGTACCTGACCCGTGGAGGGGAGGCCCGCATCTACCTCGATCCTGATGGCCGGCATGTTATTAAATGTAATGATGCTATATATTATGCCACCTGGCTGGAATTTTTAAACAGCCTTGTTTTACACAATCTCATCTTTCAGAATACAGCATACGAATTGTCGGGATTCACCAGGGTCGAAGGTGTTTTGTACGCTGTTTTAAAACAACCATTCATCATTTCTTATGGGCGGGTAGAATTGCAAGACATCAAAACCTTGCTTGAGTTCAATGGGTTTGATAGCTTGAGGAGAAATGACTATGTCCATAAAGAATTGGGCTTGATTCTGGAAGATATGCATGATGAGAATGTGTTGCTAAATTCAAATACTTTATTTTTCATTGATACAGTATTTTTCACGATAGCGCCTGCAGGTTAATAGCCTTTGAAATTACTCAACCATCTTAGCCAAAGAGCTGGCTTACAAACTCCCCAACACCATATCTTTGCTCTTTATGGACATCAATTGTACGGATAAAGAGCTTCTTCTCCTCGAAAAAATAGCTGCATCAGCCGCAAAACTTGGTGTTCCCGCTTATCTCGTTGGTGGGTTTGTGCGGGATAAACTGCTCGGCCGGCCTACCAAAGATGCAGATATCGTGTGTGTGGGAGATGGTATTGCATTGGCCAATGAAGTTGCACGGCAATTTGATCCGTCACCAACAGTCAGTTTTTTTAAAACATTCGGTACAGCACATATAAAAGTGAACCTCGGCAACGGGAAAGAAGATGATTTTTTTGATGTGGAATTTGTCGGTGCGCGTAAGGAAAGCTATCGTTTTGAATCCCGCAATCCCGAGGTGGAACCCGGCACCATTGAAGATGATCAGAATCGCCGCGATTTTACGATCAACACACTTGCCATCAGCCTCAACAAGGGCGATTATGGCACCCTGGTAGATCCGTTTAACGGGCAACAGCACCTGGAAGAAAAGCTGATCAAAACACCGCTCGAACCTGATCAGACCTTCAGTGATGATCCCTTGCGGATGATGCGCGCTATCCGCTTTGCTTCGCAATTGCAGTTCGTAATTGACGAAAAGACATTGCAGTCCATTGCCCGTAATGCCAAACGCATCAGCATTATTTCGCAGGAAAGGATTACAGATGAATTGAATAAAATCATTTTATCTCCCGAACCATCAATCGGGTTTGATCTGCTGTATAAAACTGGCCTGTTGCAAATCATCTTTCCGCCGATGGTAGATCTCGCCGGTGCAGAATATAAAGATGGGCACGGACATAAGGATAATTTTTATCACACATTGCAGGTGCTGGATAATATTGCTCTTAAAACAAATGATCTCTGGTTGCGCTGGGCAGCCATTCTGCATGATATTGCCAAACCTGCTACCAAGCGTTTTGAAGAAGGCCATGGCTGGACCTTTCATGGCCACGAAGCAGTGGGAGGGAGAATGGTGCCGAAAATATTCGGCAAACTGAAACTGCCGCAAAACGAGAAAATGCGTTTGGTGCGAAAATTGGTGGAATTACACCTGCGCCCGATCAGCCTGACCAAAGAAAATATCACTGATTCGGCCATCAGGCGCTTATTATTCGATGCAGGAGAAGATTTTGAATCGCTGATGATGCTTTGTGAAGCAGATATCACTTCCAAGAACAGGCAGAAAGTGAAACGTTACCTGGAAAATTTCCAGCTGGTACGCCAGCGCTGCAAAGAAGTGGAGGAAAGCGATCATATCCGCAACTGGCAACCACCGCTCAGCGGCGACATGATCATGAGCCTGTTTGGGTTGCCTCCTTCCAAACCGGTTGGAATATTAAAAGATGCGTTAAAAGATGCCATACTGGATGGTATTATTCCCAACACATATGAGGCTGCATTGGAATTTGTGACCGCAAAAGCGAAAGAAATAGGGATCAGTCAGCAATAGAAGGTAAAGCTTAAAAAACCATAAATTTGTAGTATGGCTATTCTTAAATTCAGGATCTATTTTGAAGAGGATGAAAGCATCTACCGAGATGTGGCCATCCGGCATACGCAAACATTCCAGGAATTGCATGAAACGATCCTGAAAGCGTATGAATTTGACAGCAAACATAAGGCTACGTTCTTCCGCAGCAATGACCACTGGCAGCGCGGCCGGGAGATCAGCCTGGAAAAATATGACAAGGAATATAAGGCCCCTCCATTGCTGATGCAGGAAACTTCCATTGGCTCGGAGATCAGGGATCCCAATCAGAAATTCATTTATCTCTACGATTTCAATAAGAACTGGACATTCCTGGTTGAGCTGATCAATGTATCGAAGGAAGAAAATCCCAAGATCAGTTACCCGTCTACCGTAAGAGTGGAAGGCATTGCCCCCAGCCAGTATGGTACAAAGGGTTTGCTGGGTGAAAAGTTTGCAGACGTGGAAGAGAAATATGATCTCAACTCGGTAGGTGACGGCTTTGGTGAAAAAGATGAGGACGGTGAAGATCTGAGCTTTGGAGAAGAAGCACAGGGGGAAGATGAAGAAGCGTGAAAACCGTTATCATTATAGCAGGCCCCACTGCTGTTGGGAAAACAGCTATTGCAATAGACCTTGCCCTTTATTTTCAGACAGCCATCATTTCGGCAGATAGCCGGCAATGTTTCAAAGAGCTATCCATTGGTGTGGCAAGACCCTCTGAGGAAGAACTGCAGCAGGTCCTCCATTATTTTATTGCTTCGCACAGCATTCATGAAGAAGTGACCGCAGCCGGTTTTGAAACCTATGCACTGCAAAAAGTGAATGAACTGTTTGCTGACCACGATGTAGTGGTGATGGCAGGAGGCACCGGGCTTTATATTAAAGCATTTTGTGAAGGATTGGATGCAGTGCCTGATGTGCCTGCTGATATCAGGACTGGCATTATCCGGGCTTATGAAACACATGGCCTGCAATGGTTGCAGCAGCAATTGCAGGAAAAAGACCCTGTTTTTTATGGAAAAGGGGAAATGAAGAATCCTCAGCGTATGATGCGCGCACTGGAAGTGGTGGAAGCTACAGGCCATTCTATTTTCGATTTTCGTAAAGGAGAAGCAACCATAAGGGGGTTTAATATCGTCAAGATCGGGCTGGAACTGCCCAGGGAAGAATTGTACCAACGGATCAACGCAAGAGTAGATGATATGATGCAGAATGGTTTACTCGAAGAAGTGAGATCATTGCTCCCTTATCAACATTTGAATGCATTGCAAACAGTAGGATATGCAGAACTGTTTGATTACCTGGATCATCATGTTACCCTCGAAAGAGCTATTGAACTGATCAAGCAGCATACGCGACGCTACGCAAAACGGCAAATGACCTGGTTTAAAAAAGATAAGGACTTTCATTGGTTTAATCCCCGCCAGTTTGAGGAGATCAGGGCTTTTGCAACATCCCTCTGAGTTTTAAAGGGTAAAACAAAAGTTTCACCCTTCAAATGACGTCTTATTTATTTACCGAATACCAAACTGTGATCATGAAGTATTGTCTTTTATTTTTTTCTGCCTTCACTATATTTCAACTGAATGCCCAGATAGACAGGGAACAGCAACCCCCAAATGATGCCACCACCCTTCGCATTAATGCCAATCGCCTGTATGGAAAATTGCTTGATAAAAATACCGGCAAGCCGGTTGAAGCCGCTTCCGTACAACTGTTCGCTGCCGATTCATCCAATAAAGACAGCCTGATAACAGGTATGCTCACCAGGACCAATGGTGATTTCAATTTTGATCAATTGCCGTCATTGAAGCGTTTTCGCTTGCAGATATCAGCCATTGGCTATGCTACATGGGAGCAGGTCATTACCCCGGAATATGGAAAGGGAAATGAGCAGAACAAATTCAGGACAGATCTTGGGAATATCAGTCTTGAAGCAGAAGCAAAACAACTTGGTGAAGTAGTGGTCACATCCAGCAAACCTGCACTTGAAATGGGTATCGACCGTAAAGTGTTCAATGCCTCCAAGAGCCTTGTTTCTTCAGGTGGTACGGCTATCGACCTTATGAAAAATATTCCTTCAGTGTCAGTGGATGTGGATGGCAATGTACAATTGCGGAACAGCACGCCACAAGTGTTTGTAGATGGACGGCCCACGATCTTAACGCTCGACCAGATCCCGGCAGATAATATTGAAAGGGTGGAACTGATCACCAACCCTTCTGCCAAATTTGATGCAGCGAGCTCTGGCGGTATCATCAATATCGTTTTGAAGAAAAATAAAAGGGTCGGATTGAATGGCCTGGTTACAGTTGGTGCCGGTATTCCTGATATTGCTACAGGCAATATAAACCTTAACGTGAGGCAGGGCAAGTTCAACGTGTTCCTGAGTGGAGGATATAATCAATCAGGAGGTAAAGCAAAAGCCGAAGCAATAAGACAGAATAAGTCGAACGGCACTATCAGGGATTATTTCAATCAGTATTCAACCAACGACCGCCAGCGCCGCTTTGGTTCTCTAAGGGCAGGGGTGGATTATTTTATTGATAACCGCAATACGATCAGTCTTACCCAGCAATTCGGTACAGGCCGGTTTACATATGAAGAGAACCAGCAACAGGAATACCTTGATGCCAACCGGGTGCTTTCCCACAATGGCAGCAGGCTGGCGGACGGGCGTAATAATTTCAAACGCAACGGGACCAACCTGAATTATAAACACAGCTTCCCCGAAACCGGCCATGAACTGACAGTAGATGTCAATTACAATTATGGCAATAGCAGCGAACGGTCTGATATCATCAATTCTTTTTCCAATCCCGATGGCAGCCCCTATCAGCCTTCTTCGCTGGTGAATAACAGCGGCCGCGGTTCCACTGATCAGGTGATCATCCAGGCAGATTATGCCAGGCCCATCGGCGAAAATGGAAAGATCGAGGGCGGTATCCGGAGTTATCACAACCTTTACAAAAGCCGGTTTGATGCATATGCAATGAATAACGGGCAGGCAGAGAAACTCCCGCTCAGCAATAATTATGAATACAAGGAAATGGTGAATGCCCTGTATGGTACTTATTCAAACAAGGTCGGTAAATTTTCTTACCAGGCTGGCTTGCGGGCAGAATATTCACGGTTTAATGGGTTGCTGGTTGACAGTGCTTTTAAATTCGGTTATGAATACCCTTCAGCCATCAAGAATATCTGGGATGCATTATTCCCCAGCTTATTCCTTACACGTCAATTCGGTGAAGAAGACCAATTGCAGTTCAATTACTCCCGGCGGATACGCCGCCCGAGTTTCTGGCAGCTCAATCCGTTCATTGATATCAATGACCCTGCTAATCTCCGTCAGGGAAATCCTTTACTGAAACCGGAATTCATCAACTCATTCGAATTGAATTATAGTCATAACTATAAATCCGGCAACTGGCTGGCCGTACTTTATTTCCGCAATAATCCCGATGATATCACAGAGTTCAGCGATACCATCTCCGTACAACAGTATGAGCAATTGAAAAATGCCGGCGTCAGCCCGAATGCGATTCTCAACACATATGTAAATGCCAGCACTACCAACCGCTATGGTGCGGAGTTCACCGTACAGCAAAACATCGGCAAGAACTTCGATCTCACTCCCTCAGTAAACATGCAATACCGGACGGTGAAAGCCCGCGTACATGATATGAACCTAAGCAATGAAGGATTTAACTGGGATGCCAAGCTGACCATGAATTATAAGATCGAAACACAGCGATCCTCACTGTTCAATGGACTTGGGTTTCAATTGATCAATGAATACGAATCATCTGAAGTGATACCCCAGGGAAAAAGAAAGCCGCAATTCAGCATGGACTTCGCGATGCGTAAAGACTTTCTCAAAGGCAATAAAGCTACCATCACATTCAGCGTAAACGATGTACTGAACTCCCGCCGTTGGGGAACGATCTATGATACAGAAAACTTTTATCAGGACTCTTACCGGAGATGGAGTGTGAGAAGCTTCCGGCTTACTTTCAGTTACAAATTCGGCAAATCCGATTTCTCTTTATCTAACAGGAAGAGGGATAACAATGAAGGAAGGGACGATTAATTTTTTACTGCTCAGTAGAACAGGAACTTTTTAAAAGAATCCCTTCCCGTCTTCCCGCCTTACCGGTAAAATACTTACCGGTAAGGCGGGAAGACGGGAAGGGATTCTTTAATTAGTTAGATCTTGAACCCTAATGTCAGCATAATATTACTTCCTGTACCTTTTAGGTTTGCAAAGGTATTGGCCTTGTCAGGTAAACGGTAGGGGAAGTTTACATCTTTCTGTAAAGCATGTGTATAGGTGAGGTCGATAAAAATCCCTGCATTCCTGTAACCCAGTCCGCCGCTGAGGAACATTTTGTTTGCTTTCAGTTCGTTGTCTGCATAAGGGTTTCCATAATAAGCAAAGCCAAGCCTTGTCATGATGGTAGTGAATTTTAATTCACCGCCTACTCTGAAATTGAAAGCATTCTTGTAGTATTCTTTCATAGTGCTGTTCACCCCATCATAATATCCTCCGTCATCATAATCCTCTGCATTTCTGAATTTGTTGGATTTGTAGGTCACGTATTCAATATCTGCGGTGATAAAGCCTTTTTGTTTTCTTACATCTTCAATTTCTCTTAATACATAAGAGCCGCTTAGCATGAACCTCCAGGGTGACACCAGTTCATATTTGTAAACTGGATTGGCTCCTCCATTGAGTGTCGTAGAGGAAACAGTTGTAGTACCTGGTGTGGAGCGGGCTCCTTCAAGATTTGCGGACATTTGTCCGTAATATGAGTCTTCCAGGCTGTACCAGGTAGGGGAGTGTATAGCCAGACCCAGGCGGATAAACTCAGCAGGCTTGGCAATTACACCCAATTTCAGATTCACACCAACGCCTTTGGTTTTATTGGTTTCATTCAATTCATAGAAATCAAAATTGTTATCGGGATTGCCTGTCGCATCTTCTTCGCGGAAGCGGGTATTCTTTTCATAGTTAATAATCGGCACGCCGATAGAACCACCGATATAGAATTTGTCCCGCATATTGGCTCCATAGCCCAGTGCGATCTCAGTGATGCCTCCGCTTGTTTCAATAAACTGTGACTGGTTTACCAGGTAATCACCTCCATTCTTCAACGCATCCCACATAGCCATGCTGATCACGTCAGGGCCAACATGACCGGGTAGTTGTGCAGTATCGGCCAGATAATTCCATACAGCCATGCGTGTGCCGAATGATACGGAATTGCTGCCGGGAATATCATCCAGGGCAAGGCCGCTGCCTGCTGCTTCGGCTGCATACTGCTCTGCGCCAGAACTGAAATCATTTTGTCCTTTATAGAATACCTGGTTGTTGAAATTCGCTGTTCTTGTTACCGCCAGCCCGATAGCCTGGCTGGTCCATTTGCCATTCCCTTTCCAGCCGGATACAAAACCTGAAGCGCCAAGATTAAAATATTTATCTTTCTCACTGGCCTTCGTACCGCGGAAAGTGGACTTATTATTCAGAAAAGAATAACCGGGGCTTAATACAATTTCAGATGTCTTATAAAAAGCAAGCCCTGCAGGATTTGCAAAAGTAGCGGTGATATCGCCACCCAATGAACCCATTGCTCCACCCACGGCATTGATACGGGCAGAACCGTTCACCGGCTGCCAGGAATATTTTAAAACATCTTCGGGTATCTGTGCAAACAGGACGTTGGAAGAAATGATAAGTGCTGCAATCAATCCTGTCCGTGTTCTCATTTGCGCCATACGTGCCCTTATTCCAGTCATTTGCATTATTGGAGCTATTCGCATAATTAGCGTTTTAAAGGAAACTCTTAAGTATTACACTCAATGTCCATTTCCTCCTTTCAGATAAAGTAATAAAGTGATGCTATTCTTATCCCCAGATAAAAACCAAATTATTCGTTCACAAGCCGCTGCTTATCTTGGGGGCCTTGTGGGCGCACTGCTACTGCTACTACTGCTGCTACGTCCGCTCGAAGAAGAATTGCTGCTTGACGATGGATTATAACTGCGTGTAGGCGTTGAATTCCTCGGTGTTGTATAACTACGGTTATTGCTGCTGTTGCCCGAATTGGAGTAGTTATAATTCCGGGAACTATTATTGCTGTTGTTGTAACGGGTGTTGCCGCCCCTGTTATTATTGTTCGGGGTATAATAATAAGAACCACCACCGGCAGCGCTGTTTTTAAAATTGGTAGTGCTGACTTGCGGGGTATTGTTCAGGTAACTTTTGGGATTAAATACCACCGCCCTGCTGGGTATCTGCTGGAAGCGGATAGGGTTCTTGATAAAAATAGGGCTGATATAATAGGGGTTGCAATAGCTGTTCCATGCCCAGTAACTGTTCCATGGGCTGTACCAGTTATTGTACGTGCCGTAATAATTGTAGGCATAGGGGTTATTAAAATAATAATCATCGAGGGCCGACCAGCGGTAAGGGTTGGTCATGCGCATTCTGAGATATCTGTCTGTATAATAATCCTGGCCCCCTCCGTAATAATAGCGGTCGTCCTGTTGTTGTGCTACAACATATTCATCCTGTGGACGTACAGGTGAATAATATACATCATCCGGAGTTTGGCCTGTCTTATAAGCAGTAGTACAACTGCCTAAAGTGAGGGCTACCAAAGCCAGGAATAAAATATATACTCTCATGGCAAAAGGGTTTATTAAGTTTAAAATCGAAGTTACTACTTTTGTGCGACTTAAATTTTACGCAAACGTTTGTGTACCGAAGTTACGTTTGTCGGTGTAAAATAGTATGTGGTCGGGTGTTAAGGATAGTTTAAAGATTTTTACAGCTTGTCCGCACCGGCAATTACCAGGAATAACAACATAATAATTAGGACTATATGAGTAAAGAAATCACTTCCAGGGAGCAGGATTATTCCCAATGGTACAATGATCTGGTCATCAAAGGCAGCCTCGCAGATTATTCTGCTGTAAGGGGTTGTATGGTGATCAAACCTTATGGATACACTTTATGGGAAAATATGCGGGATGTGCTGGATAAAATGTTCAAGGATACCGGTCACGTGAATGCCTATTTCCCCCTGTTTGTTCCTAAAAGCCTGTTTGAGGCTGAGGAAAAGAATGCAGAAGGCTTTGCCAAAGAATGTGCGATCGTTACCCATTACAGGCTGAAAGCAGATGTCAACAACAAGGGAAAACTGATGGTTGATCCTGAAGCAAAACTGGAAGAGGAACTGGTGATCAGACCTACCAGCGAAGCAATTATCTGGAACACTTATAAAGACTGGATACAATCCTATCGCGATCTGCCACTGCTCATCAACCAATGGGCGAATGTGGTGAGATGGGAAATGCGGACCCGCCTTTTCCTCCGTACAGCAGAATTCCTGTGGCAGGAAGGACATACCGCCCATGCCACCCGCGAGGAAGCTGTGGAGGAAACAAAGAAAATGCTGGATGTGTATGCCGACTTCGTGGAGAATTATATGGCCTTACCGGTAGTGAAAGGAGTGAAAACCCCCAGTGAACGCTTTGCCGGTGCAGAAGATACTTATTGCATTGAAGCATTGATGCAGGATGGTAAAGCCTTGCAGGCAGGCACTTCACATTTCCTGGGACAGAATTTTGCCAAAGCATTTGATGTGAAATTTTCCAATAAAGAAAACCAACTGGAATATGTATGGGCCACCAGCTGGGGGGTGAGCACCCGTTTGATCGGTGCCCTGGTAATGGCGCATAGTGATGATGATGGACTGATACTGCCTCCCAAACTGGCTCCGCTGCAAGTGGTGATCGTACCGATCTATAAAGGGGAAGACCAGAAAAAACTGATCGATGCCAAAGCTGCAGAGATCACTTCACAGTTGAAGAACCTTGGCGTGCGAGTGAAATACGATGATAGTGATAATGCAAGACCAGGTTGGAAATTCGCTGAATATGAAATGAAAGGCGTGCCAGTGAGGTTGGCATTGGGCGCGCGCGACCTGGAAAAAAATGTGGTGGAAATAGCACGCCGCGATACCAAAGAGAAAAAGACGATAGATCTGGATGGTATAGCCCAATATGTGGACGGCCTGCTGCTTGACATACAACACTCGATGTTCAACAAAGCCAAAACTTACAGGGACGAACATATCACACCAGCCAATACCTGGGATGAGTTTGTAAAACTCCTGGATGAAAAAGCAGGCTTTATCTCAGCGCATTGGGATGGAACACCGGAAACTGAAGAAGCGATCAAAGAAAAAACAAAAGCAACGATCCGTTGTATACCACTGAATAATGCTGCAGAGCAAGGAACATGTATCCTTACAGGTAAACCTTCAACGCAGCGTGTATTGTTTGCAAGAGCTTACTGATCCTGTTTTATCATTGCGCATTAATTACTACATTTAGATAACAAAATCAGGCATGATGGAGGATAAGCAATCTTTTCTGGACCTGGAGGTGGATGAGCAGGTATCCACCCAACTGACAGAGGCATCCCGCTGGGCCAAATTCCTGGGCGTTGTGGTGTTGATTGCACTCGGCATTACCGTTCTCATGTTCGGAATGCTTTGGAACAGGCTAGATGAATTATTCCGCTCCTATGGAGAAACGGATGTGGAATCCATTCGCCAAACGAAAATCGGGTTTGTGTTCTTTCTTGTGATCATTGTAGTGGTTTGTGCGATAATGATGAGTTTCCTGATAAAAGGAGCTAATTCCATCAGGGCAGGTATCCGCCGGAAAGACCAGGCACTGTTCAATATTGGCCTGGGGCAATTCAGGAATTACCTGGCCATGATGGGCGTGATTAGCGTTTTACTTCTTTTGTTCTCTTTAATAGGATTTTTTGTCCGGTAAATTTTTTTTATGATAGAACAGGAAAATCAATCCTCTGATCTTTTCGGCGATCTGACGATTGACCCTATGGCAAAGCAATACCTCCGTTCCATGTCAGGCTGGGCCATGGTCATTGTCGTTGTATCAGTGATCGGATATATCTTTAGCGTTATCGACCTTTTCCGGGAAAAAAGACCTGCTTCTTTTAACCGGGCCGAAGGATTTGATATGGGCTTTACCGAAAGTTCCACCGGGGCAGAAGTTTTTACATCGCTTCTTTCAATTGCAATTGGCCTGCTCATCAATTATTTTCTTTACCGCTTTGCCAGGCAGGCAAAAGCCGGCGTGGATGGATTGAACCAGCCTGAACTGAACAAGAGCTTTGGTAATCTCAAAGCTTATTTTATGGCTTGCTCTATTATATTGATCATCGCTTTTGTGCTGCTGCTGTTGGGCGCGATGGTATTGGGTACGCGCACAGCAATGCAATAAAAAATAGCCGGTTATTTTACCGAGAGATAATTGTAATCCTTCAACAGTACATCCAAAAAGGTATAAGGATCAAGATCAGAATGGATCTGCAAATGATTTTTGATCTTATCTGCCGCAGCCATTGCCATAGAATGATCATTTTTCTTCCGCGATGTTTCCAGGATACTTTTGATCGCATTAATATCGCGGTCGCTTAGCTGCATGATAGACGGGAATGAAGGCGTATAAGAGTCTTCCACTTCCTGGAAAATGGTTTCTTCTATACTGGCTTTGGAACTGATACGGATCAGGATGGTCTTTGCCAGAATATCACCTATGCGTTGCCCCTTTTTGGATGAAACAACAAGCACGATATCCGTTACCAGGAAAGCCAGGGCTGCCAGTAAAAGAAAACCTGTCTCCACGCTTCCTGCCATTCCCCTGGTAGACAGTATAAAAAGTATGGCAAGTATCCACAGGTCAGATACGCGCAACAGCCACCTGATCAGGAACTGGCTGATGCTTGGCCTTCCTCCGTTCTCATTTACCACACGTATTCCCATGATCTTTTTACCAATGCTTTGTCCATTCATGGTTATTTCCAATACTACATGATAAACCATCACGGGCAATATCAGCAACATGCCGATCGCACTCAGATCATACATGGAATCGTCGTCGGTGAAATCATAGTTTTCCGTGATGGCACGCATGATCTTAGTGGCAATGAAGAGGTAAACGATCTCCATGAGCACATCGATCAGCAGGGAAAACAACCGCTTGTAAAATTCGGGGATCTCAAATTCAACTTCAATATTAAAACTGGTAGGTACTTTGATCAGGGCCATCTGCAGCGGCGGATTTGTTCGGGAAGTAAGGTAATGATTTTTCCGATTAACCACTATTATCCTGAACTCACAATCTAAACCATTCCCTTCTTTCCAAAAAAATGGTATTTTACAAGCCAAACAACACTATTTCTTGAGAGAAGCCCTATTTATAAAGAAAAGCCGGGAACGATGGTTGAAAAACCAAAACAATCCTCCGGCTGATGCAGATGAAATGGCGAAGGAGTTTACGCAACTGGTAGATGACCTGGCTTATGCCAAAACTTTTTATCCCACCAGCAAAGTTACCCGCTATATCAATAGCCAGGCTTCCCGGATCTATCTCAGCATTTATAAGAACCGTAAGGAAGAAAGCAACCGGCTGATCACCTTTTGGAAATATGATCTGCCGCTTACCATCCGCAAGCATCACCGCACAGTACTGTTTTCCTTTATCGTCTTTGTCGTTTTCTTTGGGATCGGTTTTTTTGTGTCAAAGCAGGATGAAGGAGTGGCGCGGAGTTTTTTTGGCGACGGGTATGTTGATAAAACACTGGACAATATTGACAAAGGAAATCCCTTCGGCATTTATGAATCAGGCAACCCGGTACTCAGCTGGCTCAACCTGATGATCCATAATATCCGTGTTTCGCTCATGATGTTTGCCGCCGGCATTTTTGCAGGTATTCCCAGCCTCTATATGCTGGCACAAAATGCTGCCATGGTCGGCATTTTTGATCAGTTCTTTGCATCAAAAGGACTGGGCCTTCAGTTTTTCCTTGTTGTATTTGTGCATGGCACCCTTGAACTGACCGCCCTGATCATTGCCGGCGCTGCCGGGCTCATATTGGGAAAGAGCTTTTTATTTCCCGGAACGGTAAAAAGATTGAGTTCATTCAAGCAAGGCGCTAAAGATGGCGTTAAAATCATGATCGGTTTAATGCCGGTATTCGGCCTCGCCGCTTTTTTTGAAGGCGTGATCACAAGATTGTACAACGATATATCCATATTCACCACCATCATCACCTCCTTATCTGTTGTTTTTGTCATATGGTATTTTGTCATTTACCCGATACAACTGGGAAGAAAAAGGAAAGTTGATTTGTTGGAGGAAGATGTGTAACCCATGCAACAGATGCACTGCAAAAACAGGAACATACTGCCCTTGAAAATAAGCAACTGGATCATCCTGCTGTTTTTCCTGCCTTTATTTACACAGGCACAGCAACAGGATAGCGCCCGTTTGCTCAGCACTGACCTGGACAGCGCCAGGATGGTAGAAACTCCTCCGGTACAGGAAGAATACACAGACGAGGAAGCCGAAGCAGATGGAGAAAAAGAAGAAGCAAGAGCATTCCTTCCCATCTGGCCGGGGCAGAACGATTCCATAGAGGTGCGCCATCTCGACCCTGCTGCAAAAAAAGCGCAACAGGAAGATGATGCGTTCTGGTATGCCAATAAATCATTCAAAAAGGAGAAAAAACAAAAGGGAAGCGAAAGAGAACCATTGATCATGCACCCGGCTTTTCAAACAATATCCTGGATCGTAGTGGTGGCAGGGTTCATTACCTTCATTATTATTTTTCTATCCAACAGCAATGTGGGCATCTTCCGCAAGAACAGATACATAGGTGAAATGGAGAATAGCGAAACGGATATGGATGATATTTTTGCCATCAATTACCAACTGGAACTGGACAAAGCTGCTGCATCGGGCAATTACCGTTTTGGTGTGCGATTGCTCTACCTGCGATTGCTGCGCAACCTGGCCGACAGGAATATTATTAATTATACACAGGACCGGACCAACTTCGATTACCTGGCACAGTTGCAGCCAACAGGCTATTATACCGATTTTTTCCGGCTCACACGGCACTATGAATATAGTTGGTATGGCCAGTTTCCACTGGAACAGGATAAGTTCATAATCATTCGTAAAGAATTTGAAAACTTTGATAAAAGACTGTATTGATCATTGAAGAAGAGTGTACCATATTTACTGCTCGGGCTGATTGTGGCAGCTGTCATTTTCCTGTTTGTTACAGGTAACAATACTGCTAACCGGGTTTTGGATGAAAGGCTTACTTTCCGCAAAAGGGATAAGATCCCTTACGGCACTTTTGTGGCCTATGAAAACCTTAAGCAGATCTTTCCCAAAGCAGCGGTGAGTTCAGACAGGCGGATGCCCGGCGACTGGGACTCGCTTTCTCTTTATGGCAAACGCCAGGCCCTGCTGATCGTTTCTCCTTTCTTCAATGCAGAAGATGAAGAAATGAAAAGCCTGCTTGAATTTATCAAGAGAGGTAATGATGTTTTCGTCAGCACAATGAAAGTGTCTTACCCGGTGGAAAAAATGGTCAAATGCGATATTTATTACCCGGTAGATCTTAATGGAGAAATAAAGATAAATGAAAAAGATTCCTTAAGAGTGGGCCTGGACATACCTGTGGCCCGGAGGCCACAATGGTTTGCTTACCCCGGTAAGAGATATGATTTCAGGTTTTATGAATATGATACACTGACAACAACCGTGCTTGGCTACGATGCAGGAAGTGATCCTAATTTTATTAAACTGAGTGCAGGTAAAGGACATTTCTTCCTGCATCTTGCACCAATGGCCTTTACCAATTATTTTTTATTGTATAAAAATAATATGGAGTATTACGAGAAAGCGCTGTCGGTGATCTCGCCTAATACAACTAAAGTAGTGTGGGATGAATACTTCCTTGCGAAAGGACGGGAGAATAACCAGGACAAGAAATCCAACTGGTTAAGTGTATTCCTTCGTTATCCGGGTCTTCGCTGGGGATTGATCACGGCCTTACTGGCATTGCTCACTTATGTGTTGCTGGAAATGCGGAGAAAACAACGTCCCATTCCGGTGATCAATAAACCTAAAAATGATTCACTCGATTTTGTAAAGACCATTGGCCGCCTATATCATGATAAAGGTGATCATACCAATCTGTGCCGGAAAATGGCAGCTTATTTCCTGGAGCATGTGAGAACGCGTTATAAACTGCCCACTTCGGAACTGAATGATGAATTTATTCAGAACCTGCGGTTCAAAACAGGAATGGAGGAAGAACCTATCAGGGAAATCGTTTCGTTTATCAATCACCTGAATGTGGCAGGTGCGGCAACTGACAAGGAACTGGTATTATTTCATAAACAATTGGAATCGTTTTATAAAATAGCATAAGCATGGAAGAAGAATTGTTTCAGCAACGCACTGATCTGACAGCACTGAATGAAGCCGTTATGTCGATCAGGAGCGAGATCAAAAAGATCATCGTTGGGCAGGATGAAATGGTAAAGCTGATCATTGCTGCTTTACTGGCTGAAGGTCACATACTGATAGAAGGCGTGCCGGGTGTCGCCAAAACACTGACGGCAAAACTCGTGGCCCGCAGCCTGGATACAGGTTTCGCTCGTATCCAGTTCACTCCCGATCTTATGCCTTCCGATGTATTGGGTACGCCTGTCTTTAATCCTAAAGAAGCAGTCTTTGAATTCAAGAAAGGCCCTGTATTCAGCAATATCGTGCTGGTGGATGAGATCAACCGCGCGCCGGCTAAAACGCAATCGGCCCTGCTGGAAGTCATGGAAGAGAGGCAGGCTTCTGTGGATGGCAAAACCTATCCCATGGCCTCTCCCTTTATGGTGCTTGCCACTCAAAACCCGGTGGAGCAAGAGGGCACTTACCGTCTTCCTGAAGCGCAGCTCGACCGTTTTCTTTTCAAGATCATGGTGCCCTATCCCAATGAAGGAGAGGAACTGGAAATCCTTATGCGGTTCCATCAATTGGGTAATACGCGGGTGGATGAACTGGTAAAGCCTGTGCTGAATGGTGAACAGATCGCCAGCCTCCGCACACAGATCAGGAATATCCTGATCGAAGAAAAACTATTGCAATTCATTGCGCGGCTGGTGCACCAAACCCGTAATCATAAATCTATTTACCTGGGCGCTTCACCCCGGGCTTCACTGGCTATTATGAATGCTGCCAAAGCGATCGCTGCCATGCAGGGACGTGATTTTGTGACACCTGAAGATATACTGGAAGTGGCAACACCGGTATTGCGTCATCGCATCATCCTTGCGCCTGATAAAGAAATGGAAGGCGTAACGGAAGATGAAGTGATAAAGCAGATTATACAAGTGCAGGATGTGCCAAGATAACCGGCAGTCGGCACTGAAGGCTGTATGTTGCTGTTAAGTAATGTAAATAAATATAGGGTTTGATCAAATCATTTTACTTCAACAATCTTGTCTACTATATCGCCGGTCTTGCATCGGTGATCTTTGTGATGAGTTATTTTCAGCCTGCTTTGTTCAGGATAGGAGGGCTGGTGCTTCTGTTGCTGACCATTGTGGTGGTGATAGATGCATTGCTGGTGTATGGGAAAAAGGATGGGATTGCAGCAGAGCGGCTGACTACTGACCGGTTCAGTATAGGTGATGAGAATAAGGTAGTATTAAGCATCCGCAATAATTATTCTTTTCCTGCAAGCCTGGGTGTGATTGATGAGTTGCCTGATCAGTTCCAGGAGCGGAACTGGCGCAGGAAACTGAAGATCACAGGGCAATCAACGGATGAGATCGTTTATTTTCTCCGGCCTACTACACGTGGTGAATATGTGTTTCATGATATAAATGTGTTTGTGACGGCACCGCTGAGGCTGGTGAAACGGAAATATGTATTTTCTGCTGAGCAAGCGGTTAAAGTATACCCTTCTTATATCCAGATGCGGCGTTATCATTTGCTGGCAGTGGCCAATCGCTTGCAGGAACTGGGGGTCCGCCGCATGCGCCAGTTGGGGCATAGCATGGAATTTGAGCAGATCAAGGAATATGTCAGGGGTGATGACTACCGAACCATCAACTGGAAAGCCACTGCACGCAAAGAGGCCCTGATGGTGAATAATTATACAGATGAGCGCAGCCAGCAGATCTATTGCATGATCAATAAGGGAAGGGTGATGAAAATGCCTTTTAGCGGAATGACCCTGCTCGACCATGCGATCAATGCTTCGCTGGTTTTATCCAATGTGGCACTGGTGAGGCAGGATAAAGCAGGGCTGATCACTTTTGCAGAGAACCTGGATTCTTTTGTGCAGGCCGATAAAAAACCTACGCAGATGAACCAGGTGCTGGAAACATTGTACAAGCAACAAACCCGTTTTCTTGAACCGGATTTTGAAAAACTGTTTTCGGTTATCCGCACCCGCATCACCAACCGCAGTTTGCTGGTGCTGTTCACCAATTTTGAATCGATGGAAAGCCTGGAGCGCGAACTGCCTGCTCTTCGCAAGATTGCGCGTTATCACCTGCTGCTCGTTGTATTCTTTGAGAATACAGAATTGCAGGCGCTGACCGAACAAAAAGTAGCTACACTTGAAGATATTTATATCAAAACCATTGCAGAGAAATTTGCATTTGAAAAAAGATTGATGGTGAAAGAACTTCAGAAAAATGGTATTCTGTCAGTCCTGTCATCGCCGGAAAATTTAACCGTGAATACGATCAACAAATACCTCGAGTTAAAAACAAGAATGTCTATATAGCAGCTTCTTCCTTCTCTTTATCTTTGCCGCATGAACAGTTTCGCCGAAGGCCGTGTCCTTCTTATCAATAAACCCCTTCGCTGGACATCATTTGATGCAGTAAGAAAGATCCGCAACCTCATCAAGATCAAAAAAGTGGGGCATGCCGGAACGCTTGACCCGCTGGCTACTGGTTTGCTGATCGTGTGCACCGGCAAATTCACCAAGAAGATCAACGAATATATGGCGAAGGAAAAAGAATATACCGGTTCTTTTACCCTTGGCGCCACTACTCCAACTTATGATCTCGAAAGCGAGCCTGGTAATTTCCAATCGCTGGAAAGCATTACAGAAGAAAAGATCAAAGCTGCCACTTCTCCTTTTACAGGAGAGATCATGCAGGTGCCACCTGCACACTCTGCTATCAAGATAGATGGGAAAAGAGTGTATGAGCTGGCAAGAAAAGGAGTGGAGGTGAAGATTGATCCCCGTAAGGTAACGATACATGAATTTGAGATCACGGCGATAGAACTGCCCGTTGTTCATTTCAGAGTGGTATGTTCCACCGGCACGTATATCCGCAGCCTGGCCAATGATTTTGGTGCAGCGCTTGGTTGTGGTGCTTACCTGAGCAGCTTATGCCGTACACGTATCGGTGAATTCACTTTAGACAAAGCCATTACGCCTGCCGAACTGGAAGAAGAGATCAAGCGTGAAGCATCACCTCATTAAAAGATAAAGGGATAGCCAATACCCAATTGGAACTGGTCACCTTTGGAGAATTTATATCCGAACCATTTGTTTTGTATCGCTGCATCGGCGGGGGCAGGGCTGGGATCTTTTACTTTATAAGCATAATCAAACCGGATTACCAGGAAATTGAAATCGACACGCAGGCCAACTCCTGAACCAACGGCCAGGTCTTTCCAGAGACGGTCAATTTTGAACACTTCTTCTGATGGCCTGTTGGGTGCAGATTTCATATACCATACATTCCCGATATCAGTGAATACGGCGCCGTTCAGTTTCACACCAAACGGTGTGCCCAGCGGGAAGCGATACTCGATATTGCCTTCCAATTGTATATCACCATAGCGGTCGGGCGTGCTGCCCACTCCATTGAATTCTTTAATGCTGGAACCAGGTCCAAGCCGCCGCAACGACCATGCACGCATACTGTTGGGGCCACCGGCAAAATATTCTTTGAAGAATGGAAGATTATGCCGCTTGGCTGTGTCGCGCGTGGAGTTGAATTCATAACCGGCGCCTGCAAAAAAGCGGAAGGCTAACGCCGATTTCGGGAAACGCATCAGGTAAGCAAATTCTGCATCCAGTTTCAGGAAACGGTAAAGTTGCTTGTCAAGAAAGGAATTGCGGATCATACCTGTAAGCAACCCGGATTCTTCTACATTCACGCGAAGTACATTCAAGCGGTTGGTGCTGCCTCCGCTCAATGTAAGGCTTCCGATCACGGAAGAGATAAAACCATCGGTAAAAACATTTCGCAGCGATGGATTGTATTTGATCAATGTATCCAGGCTGTCTCTTCTTATAAGGGAAGAATATTCGATGTTTGGCAGCTTAACGGAGATCAGCATTTTCCTTCGCTGAAATTCATATCCCCAGGAGCCGTTCAAAGTGGTAAGGTTATATAGCCAGCGTCTTTCTGTATTGGCTGCCTTAAAATTTAATACCGTTTTGAAATTATCTTTCAGGTTTTCCGGTATAAAACCAAAATTCGGGATAGCCCTTGGCATATAGATCGAGTGGCTGAAACCGATCTGTTGTGTCTGGATAAACTGGCCAAGACTGCTTGCATTGCCCAATTCAATACCAAAGCGCAGGTTGCTGTTGGCTATATTGGCTGCTTTTGCAAAGTTCTTGTTCTGCAAACCGACGTTCACGCCAATACCAAGAATGTTCCCGGAAAATGCATTCTGGTTAATGCTTCCTTCCAGGTTGGTATCGAATAAATATTTTTTGGCGGGGGTAAGGCGGACCACAAAATCGATCGTATCCTGTCCCTTGCGAGGCAGTTGGTCAATGCTGACAGAACGCCAGGTACCCAATGAGTTCAACCGGTTGATCGTGCGCAGATATCTTCGGAAACGGTAAACGCTGTCGCTCGGCAAATAAATATTCGATGGGAATATTTTGGGTTTGAAACGGCCATAATGCTGAACTATCTTTATTCCTTTCTGGCCATCTTTTCCCCCCACTTCCACGATAGATGGCTTTAGTCCGACCGTGTCAGTTGTGAAATCCGGGTACACGGTCACATTGCCGATATAATACTTCACCAGCTTAGTGCTGTCTACGCTTTTCAACCGTATTTCAAGATTGGCGGTAGGGTTATTGCGGCGCTCCTGCAATTTCTGCAGCAATTCCAGTTGCTCAAAAGGATCGAGTGTGGGCTGAAGTAATGCTACATCAAGCGTATCCCAGATGCCTACCAGTTCATCACGGCTGAAACGGAAATAACCGGTATTGCGATACAATTCAGTCAGCCGGTCAAACTCAGCCGAGATAGGGGATTTGGCAAACGGATCGCCTTTCTTGATAATAGCCTGCGACTTTGTTGAATCGGTTAAAAACTGCAGATCTGTATGGCGCAGGTTATAAGTGACGGAATCCAGTTTTACCTGCTTGCCGGGTCTTACAAAAAAGTCAACGGTGGTTTTGTACTGATCAGGCTTTTCAAATTTGACACTGCTTGTATAATAGATCGAATCGTTGAAGTAGCCCAGCGAACTCAGCAATGCACGCATGAACACAATGGAGTTGTCTGCATTGATGCTGTCGTACACCGGTGGTTGCCGCATGGTGCTCCAGAGCAGCTTATCCAGTTTTCTTGCCCGCATACTGTCATCCAGCTGCCCCTCAAGGCCCACGATCAGGTTTTGTTTTTCCGCTTTTGAAAAATTGCCTATTAAGTTGATATTTGTTTTATAAACAAAGGGCTTTCCGGGTTGATATTTTTTAACAATAGTGCAGGAAGCAAAAAACGCAAGGACGAATCCGGTAAGAATTACTTTCAGAAGGTTGATATGGGTGGTAGGCTTACCGGATAACATAATTAAAATCAAGCGACAATGCTGGGTAAAACGAAGACCAAATATATTCAAAGTTTAGGCCAGAAAAAACACAGGGATGATGAACGGCTTTTTATCGCCGAAGGCCCCAAAATTGTGGCTGAAATGCTGGAAACCGTTCCGGGCAGTATCAGCCAGGTATATGCATTATCGTCCTGGGCCAGGGAAAATGAAGGGCGGTATAATGCTTCCCTGGTCACAGAGGTGAGCGAGGACGAATTATCTAAAATTTCACAGTTGCATACGCCCAACCAGGTGCTGGCCGTGATCAGGCAATTTCCATCATCCGCCCCGCCTCCGGCAAAAGGCAATATTATCCTGGCGCTCGATACCATACAGGACCCCGGCAACCTGGGTACCATTATCCGGATAGCTGATTGGTTCGGGATCGCTTATATCGTATGCAGCCATGAATGTGCTGACCTGTACAATCCCAAAGTAGTGCAGTCCACCATGGGCAGCATTGCCCGGGTGCAATTGCATTATACCAGCCTGCCTGCATGGCTGGCCACCCAAAAAGAAACAAGGATCTATGCAGCCGCCCTGGAAGGGCAGGATATTACTAAAATGAATACGCTTATCGAAGGCATTATCGTAATCGGCAATGAATCGAAAGGGATCAGTGCCTCTGTGATGGAGCAGGTAAATGTCCGGATCACTATTCCGCAAAAAGGGAAAGCTGAATCATTGAATGCTGCTGTAGCGGCGGGAATAATTGTGTCGCACCTGGTTTAGCTGAACCGTATTGCTTTCACGGGTTGTATCTTTCTCACCAGTATCGTTGGTATCATCAGCACCAGGAAGCAGATCAATAATGTGCCGATGCATACGGCAGCCACCTGCCACCAGATGATCTTTACAGCGGCCTGGCTGAGGTAATAAGCTTCTTCTTCCAGTTTGATAAAACCTGTAGCCTGCTGAAGATAAAGGAACCCGAGGGCGAATGCAGTGCCGAAAACAATACCGGTGATGGTAATAAAAAGTGAGTGGCGGAGAAAGATCTGTTGCACCGTCCAGTTGGTAGCGCCAAGGGCTTTCAGCACACCGATCATCCGCACTCTTTCCAGCACCAGGATGATAAGACAGGTGACAAGATTGATCAATGCCACGCTGATCATCAATCCAAGCAACACATTCCTGTTTTTATTCTGGATATAAAGCCAGTCGAAGATATTGGGTGAAATATCGCGGGCAGTTTTTGTGTCCCAGGTAAGCGGGAATATATCCATGTTATAAATATCTGCAGCCATTACATCCATCTTATTATAATCTTTCAGGAAGATCTCGTAGCCTCCCACTTCGGTGCTGCTCCAGTCGTTGAGACGTTGTATCAGTTTTATATCCCCGATAGCAAAGGTTTTATCATATTCTTCAATACCGGTTTTATAAATGCCGGATACGGTTAGCCTGTCGGGGCGGTAAGAGCCATCGGGGCGGATAAAGTAGATAAGAATGCGGTCATTCAATGATAATTTCAGCTGTTTCGCTGTATAGGCGGAGATCATGATCTCGCGGCTGTAACTGCTGTCGTTAAAACGGAGTGGGCGCCCGGAAAGGATGAACTGGCGGAAATGACTGAAATCGTAGGTGCTGTCGACCCCTTTTACCAAAACCCCTTCAATATCTTCCCGTGTTTTCAGCGTTGCATATTTGGTGGCGAAAGGATGAATGCTTTGCACTTCGCTGTACTGGCGGATGGCTTCAACAAGCGAATCATTTCTTTCGATAGGAGTTTCTTCTGCGATCAGCGCTTTAAAAGGCTCTTTTTCCTGTATGCGGAGATGCCCCAGGAAACTGAATACTTTCTGGCTTACCTGCTCCTGGAAGCCATTGACAAACGCCAGCGTAATGATCATCACGGCAACGCTGATAATGGTGGCGGCAATGGAAAGCCGGATGATGAACCGGGAAAAAGACCGCTGCTGGTTAAATGCGATACGGTTTGCTATAAAGCCTGCAACCCTCAAATTATTTTGTTTGTCTTTGTTACGAACAAAAATAAGGGTAAAAACAGTTTATGGCCTTTTTTGCCCGAATTTTACCCTATTCAATGCTCAGTTAAAAAATTGCCGATGAATAAGATCCTCAGCCCGGTTTTTTTGTTCCTGTTTTTTACAGCAAATGCCCAATTGCCTGATCATGTTTACCAACCGTCCATTCAGGCTGTAAAGCTTTTTAAATACGGCAATCAGTTGGCTTACCCCATACTCACATTGAATGGAGGTGATCAACTGGAACTGCATTTTGACGACCTGGATGCTGATGTGAAAAGTCTTTATTATACTTTCCAGCTTTGCAATGCAGACTGGACGCCTTCCCAACTCCAGTCATTTGATTATATCCGGGGTTTTCAGTCAACCCGTATCACCACCTATCGCAATTCATCCATTGCGCTTACCCGTTATACGCATTACCAGGCCACGGTGCCCGACAGGAGTTCTGTTCCTACCCGTTCAGGAAATTACCTGTTGAAAGTGTTCCGGAATAATGATACATCCGACCTGTTTTTTACAAAGCGTTTTCTTGTAGTGGACAATAAAGTGTCTATAGCAGCGCAGATGAAGCAACCATTCAATTCGGCTTATTTCCTCACAGATCAGCGTGTAATGGTGTCGGTGAATACAGCAAATGCGCGCATCAATACCACATCACCGCAGGACCTGAAAATAGTGGTGCTGCAAAATAATATCTGGCCTACGGCTGCATTGATTGACAAACCAACTATCTACCGCGGAAATTATTATGAATATAACGATGATGCCACCACTTTCCAGGCAGGCCGTGAATGGCGATGGATCGATCTGAGCAGCCTGCGATTGATGACCGACAGGATGCAGCGGTTGCAGGACGACAGTATAAAAGACCGGACAGACGTGTATATAAGACCGGATGTTGAACGGCGGCAACAGGTGTATATCTATTACAAGGATATCAACGGGCAGTTTACATTGGAAAACAGGGATGGCTACAATCCTTACTGGCAAAGCGATTATGCCTATGTGCATTTTACGTTTGTACCGCCGGGCAATAAGCCTTATCCCGGCAAGGATGTGTATGTATTTGGTGAGCTCACTGATTATCTTCCCGGCGAAGGATCGAAAATGATCTTTAATGAAACGCTGGGGATTTATGAGCGCACGCTTTTTCTGAAGCAGGGATACTACAATTATGAGTATATCACCCTGGATGCAGGTAAAAGAAGCGGCAGCCGCTTCCCGTTGGATAATACCGAAGGGAACTTCACTAATACAGAAAACAATTACACGGTGCTGGTTTATTTCAGGCCTTTTGGCGGACGTGCAGATGAATTGATCGGGATGGCGCAGCTCAATTCTTTTATCGGACTTTGACGAGCGTTTGAAAGGTTTAAAAGTTCAACTGCTGAACCTCTAAACTTTCAAACTTTTATCTTGATAGCTTTTTATTTTAACCTGCTAACCGTTATCTTTGCGGCCGGCAGGTCTTACACGACCAGCTCCTGCTGAACCTCCCCAGGGCCGGAAGGCAGCAAGGATAAGTGGTTGTAGCGGTGCGATGTGAGGAGCCTGCCTTTTTTCTTTTTTAAATTAGCTGATTACCAGCTAAATATAGTATCTTCAAAAATTTTCCGGCCAGAGGCGTTAAATTGCAGACGCATTTCAAGACCGATACTTAACAATTTAAATCAATACGATGAAATTCTTTATAGATACGGGCAATCTCGCTCAAATCAAGGAAGCAAATGAATTAGGCATACTCGACGGCGTAACCACCAATCCTTCACTGATGGCGAAAGAAGGCATCAAAGGACAGGAAGCCGTTTTCAACCATTATAAAACCATCTGTGAAATGGTGGATGGGGATATCAGTGCAGAAGTTATTTCCACTGAATTCAACGGCATCATTGAAGAAGGTAAAAAACTGGCGGCTATCCACCCCAATATCGTGGTGAAAGTGCCTATGATCAAAGATGGCGTGAAAGCGATCAAATGGTTTACCGATAATGGCATCCGCACCAATTGCACCCTGGTGTTTTCTGCAGGGCAGGCAATACTGGCTGCTAAAGCTGGCGCTACTTATGTGTCGCCTTTTATCGGCCGTATTGACGACAGCACCTGGGACGGTGTTGACCTGATCGCGCAGATCTCCAATATTTATTCCATCCAGGGATTTAAAACAGAGATCCTTGCTGCTTCCATCCGCAGTGCACTGCATATCGTTAAATGCGCAGAAGCTGGTGCAGATGTATGCACCTGTCCGCTCGATTCCATACTGGGCCTGCTGAAACATCCGCTTACGGATATCGGCCTGGCAAAGTTCCTGGAAGATGCGAAGAAAACAGCTTAATTGAATTCAGGCCGGGTAAAACCGGCAACTTGATAAAAAGCCTTCCACTACGGAAGGCTTTTATTTTATAGGATCAATGCCGTTTCTTACGCTGATTGGTATTCCGCAATATCTCCTCTTTGGTAGGCAGGTCCGGATCAGGGTTCTTTTTGATCCAGATAGTCGTTTCCCTCCATATGGCGGGATTGGCTTTCAGTACAGCTTTCACCTTCACTTTTTCTACAGCACACTCTGCCGGAAGAATAAGCTCATTGCCATTGAATGTATAATCGGAAGAAGAGAACGTGATCTCCTTTGCTGTCAGTGGCTGCCAGCGGCCATCGGATAGTTTGCCATCCACATTGATATAATTATGCGTTCCTTTTTTCAGGCTGTCTGTGTACAGGTGAAAATAAATGCTGTCCACCTGCTGAGCCTTTAAGCCGGCGGTTGCAGAAAGAAGAACAAGAATGAGTAACAATCTGATCATAATCCGGGTTTATGATGCTATGACGGTGGTGATAGGGTAAAGGTACGGCAGGAGCGGGGCTTAACTTAATTTTAAGAGGGAGCCTCTTTCTTAATCAAAGACATATTTTCCCCATTCCTTCCATTTCGCTTTCAGTGACCTGATAGGCTGCCGTGCAATATAAACGGGGATATTGTTCTCTTCTTCAATGGCATAAGGATGAGTGACCATCCGGATCAACTGGAAATCCTTATAAGTCCTTTCCATCACGTCCTTCTCAATGCCAATACTGATGCAGATGGATTCATCTGTTTTAGGCGGCCCCCAGAGCCAGAAACTACCGTGTGAGCATACCGGGTAGGGCAGGTCATATTTCCTGCCCAGCACCTGCACGGCACCCGCTTCTCCATAGTTTTCGGCCCAGATAAAACAACGCGACCGTTCTTCCGGCGATAAAGCCTGGTAAACACTATCTACAAGCTTTACCTGTTCTTCCCAGCCAAACATATCTGCATAATCGCTGGTGAGTTTTATTCTCCCATCTGCTTCCGGTTCTTTGTGTTTGTAGTGCACATAAGTCTCTATGGGTAAAACCGGGATGGCATCAGGGATGAACGGAAGAACAGGTAGTATCAGTATCACCACTGTTACATAATTCCATACAGGCTTTCGTATGAATATTTTCTCCAGCTTCACGGCACCTGCTGCAAACAACACGGGATAAGCTGCAAAGAAATAATAAGCTTTCGAATGTAAAGCCCACATGGCAATAAAGACCAGGAGCACTGCAATGGCGATGCTGCGGTATTGCTTTAGTTGGGCATCGGCAAACATTCCATAAATACCGATCAGGCTCACAGCCAGTGTAAAAGGGAGTTTTAATTGTTCCCTGCCAAATGCAAAAGGAGCGAGCTTGGCTTCTTCCAGTTCTCCCAGTTTGCTGACATGTTTCAGAATAGGGTAATCGTGCTGGTGTTGCCAGATAAGATTTGGCAGGAATATAAGAAAGGCGATACCTCCGGCGATATACAACCATTTTTCTTTGAAGAGGCGTGAACGCTGATAAAATAACAAGCCTGCGAGTATGCACGCTATCCAGATCACCATAGTGTACTTATTCATCATACCCAACCCTGCTACTACTCCCAATAACAGCAGGTATTTGTGCGATTGGGTATTGATATAGCGGATAAGGTAATAGAAACCAAGTGTCCAGAACAACTGGTCAAAAGCCACGGGTTGAAAGAGCAGGTGATTGCGGAAAAAAGGCAGGAATGCCAATATGCAAATGCCAGCCAGTAAGACCGATCTTTTTTTGCCACCCATTTCTTCTGCCATCCTGCAGCACAGTATTAATATAGCCAGCCCGGCCAGCGTCGGGAAAAGCCGTATGCCCCAAAGGTTGGTGTCAAATAAAATATGTGCAGTACGGCTGACAAATGCAATAAAGGGAGGAAATTCCATATACCCCCAATCGAGATGATCGCCTGCAGAGAGGTGCAAAAGCTCATCACGGTGAAAACCATAATGGCCATTACCGGCAAAGTGTATGATTAGTTTAATAAGACATAAGGTGGAAATAAGAAGCCAATGCTTTTTCATGTGCAGATGCTGAGGTTCTAATATACAAGAATAAAAGAATATTGAATGACCTGCATAAAAAAGGCCGACTAATGATAGTCGGCCTGCGGAAGATCAAGCGGCTCCTGTTAATTCAGGTTATCCGCTAAAAGGTATCTTAAAATGCTTTCGGGTCACTCGTTTTTTCGTTGCTCTTCGGCGCATTCTTCACATATTTCTCCAGCCAGCTGAATTGTTCATTCAGCATGTGCAGAATGTTCTCACGGCCGGCATAGCCATGGCTTTCATAGGGAAGACTCACAAATTTTACGATGCCACCGTGCCCTTTGATGGCATTGAACATCCTTTCGCTCTGGATAGGATAGGTGCCGGTATTATTATCCGCATCACCATGGATCAGCAGCAACGGTGTTTTTATTTTATCAGCATAGCTGAATGGGCTCATGGTATTGTAAAGATCAGGTGCCTGCCAGTAAGTACGGTCTTCATTCTGGAAGCCGAATGGAGTAAGCGTTCTGTTATAGGCACCGCTGCGGGCAATACCACCTTTGAAAAGGTTGGTATGGGCCAGCAGGTTGGCGGTCATGAATGCTCCATAGCTGTGGCCGCCTACTGCTACACGGTTGCGGTCGCCCACGCCCATTTCAGCCAGTTTATTGATAGCAGCTTCAGCATTCAGCTTCAACTGCTCAACAAAATTATCATTGGGCTTTTTATCCTTATCCAGGGCTACGATCGGCATTTCTGCATTGTTGAGAATGGCATAACCCTGTGTTACATAAAAAATGGGTGAGCCGTAATTCATTAACGTGAAGCGGTGTTCACTGCCACGGACCTGTGCAGCATCAGCAGCAGAGTTATATTCTGCCGGGTAAGCCCAGATGAATACAGGCAGCGGACCATCGCGTTTGGCATCGTATCCTTTAGGAAGATAGAGATCGCCGGTAAGGTCAACACCATCTGCTCTTTTATATCTTATTTTCTCTTTGGTCACTCCTTCCATTTGTGGATATGGATTGGTGAAAGAAGTAAGCTGACGGTCGGCCACACGCAGCTTCAGGTTCTTCAGCCAGTAATTAGGCATTTCCTTTTCACTTTCCTTACGGGTGATCAGGGTCAGCTTATTAGGATCGAGTACACGAACGATTGTTTCATAATACCCTTCCTGGCAACGCCAAAGCGTATCAGCTTTTTTAGTGTGTACATCGTAAGAAAGAAGGAAGGGAAGATCACCTTTGGGTGAGCTGCCTGTAGTGTTGTTGAACAATATTTTATTGCCATTGTCTACAGTGATCAACACATTCTTTCCAAAGCTATTAGGTGCAGTAAGAGGGAAGCCGGGGTTGCT
Source organism: Sphingobacteriales bacterium 44-61 (assembly GCA_001898405.1). Classification (GTDB taxonomy): domain Bacteria; phylum Bacteroidota; class Bacteroidia; order Chitinophagales; family Chitinophagaceae; genus Terrimonas_A. The sequence goes on along the minus strand of MKTW01000003.1, from coordinate 108,385 downwards.
GTATGCATCGGTTGTGTTACGGCTGATCAGTTTTTCCAGGTCGCCGGTCACTGAATTATAGCGGTCAAGCTGCATTGTCTGTTTGCCGGTTAATCCTTCTGTTACCAGGGCCAGGTTCTTATCGCCCCAGGTTACATTGCGGAAACGCATTTTTGTTTTGAAAAGCTCTTTAGGCGCAGCTGTAAAGGGGGCCGACTGTGAATACACGACGTCTCTGTATTCTGCCTGTTTTTTGATAAGACCGCTATCGAGTGGCATGCACCATACGATCGTGGCTGGTTCATCGTCCCTCCAGTCAAATCCGCGTGCTACATTTTGTACGTTATCATTGCCGCCGGGAGCTGTTTCAGAAGAAGGCAGATCAGCCAGTTTCTTCACCAGTTTGCCTTGCAGATCGATTATAGATACTGTGGAAGGAAAACCATTGGCAGGAACAAGATAAGAGAAGGGTTTTTTCAATGTCCGCACCAGCAGGTATCTCTTATCAGGAGAAGACTGGATGCTGCTGTAGATGGCAGGTGCACCGATCTTTGTTTCCACGCCATTTACGTTCTTCACAAGTTGTGAAGTGGCGAAGAACTCATACAACTGTTCGTCGTACGGGCTTTTGATCATATCCTGGTAAGTAGGGCGGGGAGAAGCCTTGCCATAGTTTTCCTGTGTGGTAGGGCCTTTGGGCGCCAGCGGTTTTGCCGGGGCTGCAGTAGGTGGCTTCAGCGTGGTGCGGTAGATCAGGGTATTGTCATCGTACCACTGATAGCCGCCGCCTACTACGTTCAACGCGGTTTTATTGATATGGGTGGCTTTTTGTGTGGCCACATCGATCACGTAAAGGTCTACCCGGTTGGCAGTAGTGTGTGTGAAAGCAATTTTTTTATTGTTGGGACTCCAGCTTACGCTGCCCGCATATAAAGGCGAAGGCAGACCGGCTATTTTGAATTCCTTACCTGAGCCGATATTCTTCAGGTAAAGATTATTGATGAAATTCTGGCGGCTGGGCGCATAGTTGGCAGGGTTGATACGAAGACCTGCGATCTTTAGTTCAGGCCTGGCCAGCTCTTCTACCGAAGGGTAGCTGTTACTTTCGGTAAACAGCATCCATTCACCCTTATCATCAATGTTGACATTCGGGGTGGGTTTTGCCAGTACCATATCGGCAATGTCCTTTGGGGGCAGTTTGTAAGCCACATCATCCTGCGAAAAGGACTGACTGGCAAGAAAAAGGACAGAAAACAATAGCGAGATTCTTCTTGTGTGCATAGCAGTATTGGTTTTTTAAATGGTTTGATTACTTGGGATAAGGGCGTGGACAGCAGCCCGGAGACACATCCTTATTAGACGCCATAACCCCTTTTAACTTGCAGCAAGATAAGACCTTTGAAATTTTTTTTGTTTAAATGGATTTGCTGCTACATATTTGCAATGAAATGAGAAAACAACAAGTAAATATTCAATGGTGGTGGCAAACAAACGCTGAACGGGGTTTGTAATGTCATTACTGTGTATATTCTTAAACATATCCAGCCCCGACATTGTTCGGGGCTTTTCTTTTATATGAAATGCCCATGATCCGGTATAAACCGTGAATAATTAATAGCGGCATTTCATCGGCTAAAAAATAACGACAGATATTCAAATGAAGAAAATATCACTTACTACTACCTGTAAAAAGATGCTGGCAGATGTGTTTACACCTGTTGGTATTTATCTCCGTTTGCGTGACCGTTTCCGGGATACGGTGTTGCTGGAAAGTACCGACTCCCATGCAGCGGAAAACAGCTATTCTTTTATCTGCATCAATGCTATCGCAGGAATAGAGATCCGCTCCACTGAAACGATCGAATTCAAACTGCCGGGCCAGGAACCACAAAAGGCGGCCATCGGTAATGCAGCCGCTGTGCCAGGTATTTTATGGGAATTCATGCAACGCTTTTCCCTAACACCTTCTGATGAAAAAGAAGCCCGCTTTGCACAGGGATTATACGGTTATACAACCTATGATGCAGTGCAGTTCTTTGACACGATCCGGTTCTCGGATAAAAAGACAAAATCACCCATTCCGCTGATGCGTTATCGCCTGTATCAATATGTGATTGCGATAAATCATTTCAAAGATGAACTGTTTATCTGCGAAAACAAGCTGGCAGGTGTGGAAAGCGAATTGCCGCTGCTGGAATCCCTGATCCGCAGTAAAGACGTACCTGTATATCCCTTTCATACAGTGGGGGAAGAAACCTCTAATATGAAAGATGAGGAATACAGGGAAATGGTGAAAAAAGGGATTGCCGGTTGCCATCGGGGTGATGTGTTCCAGATCGTATTGAGCCGGCGATTCAAGCAGGGTTTTACAGGCGATGAGTTCAATGTATACCGTGCTCTGCGCAGCATCAATCCTTCACCCTACCTTTTCTTTTTTGATTATGGCGATTATAAACTGATGGGCTCATCACCTGAATCGCAACTGGTGATCAGGAATGGGAAAGCCATTGTGCACCCTATTGCAGGCACATTTAAAAGAACTGGTGATGATGTGCTGGATGAACAGGCTGCAGCACGTTTATTAAAAGATGCCAAGGAAAATGCCGAGCATGTGATGCTGGTTGACCTCGCAAGGAATGACCTGAGCAGGGTTTGTGAAAACGTGTCTGTAGCGCAGTACCGCCAGGTGCAGTTCTTCTCCCATGTTATTCACCTGGTGAGTGAAGTGACTGGTGTTGTAAAGGAAAACAGCAATCCGTTTGAACTCGTAGCCAAAACATTTCCTGCCGGCACATTGAGTGGGGCACCTAAGTTCAAAGCCATGGAGCTGATTGATCAGTATGAACCCACTTCCCGTGGCTACTATGGTGGGGCTATTGGCTTTATGGGATTTGATGGCAGTTGCAATCATGCGATCATGATCCGCACTTTCCTGAGCAGGGACAATACGCTGTTTTACCAGGCAGGAGCAGGAGTGGTGGCGGCTTCGCAACCCGAAAGCGAATTGCAGGAAGTAAATAATAAGCTCGGTGCGCTGAAGAAAGCAGTGAGCTTTGCAGAAACGATATAATAATTTTTGAGCAGGAATATATCCGTAATAAAAGAGTATGAAGATCCTTGTTTTTGATAACTACGATTCATTTACCTATAACCTGGTGCATTTGGTAGAAAAAATATTGCATCAACGGGTGGATGTTTACCGTAACGACCAGATAGCACTGGAAGAAGTAAAAGGGTATGATAAGATCATTCTTTCTCCCGGTCCCGGCATACCATCAGAAGCAGGTTTGCTGCTGCCATTGATCACAGAGTATGCAGCTACCAAATCGATACTGGGTGTGTGTTTAGGGCATCAGGCGATTGGAGAGGCATTTGGAGGTAAACTGGAAAACCTGAGCACGGTGTATCATGGGGTGGCTACCCCGGTGAAACTGACAGCAGTAAAAACAGACCTGTTCAAAGGTCTGCCCGATGAATTTGAAGTGGGGCGCTATCATAGCTGGATCGTGGCTGAAGAAGGGTTGCCGGAAGAACTGGAAATAACCGCAAGGGATAAGAACAATCTTATTATGGCCATGCAGCATAAAAAATATGATGTGAGGGGAGTGCAATTCCATCCTGAAAGTGTGCTGACGCCGGAGGGAGAGAAAATATTGAGGAATTGGCTGGCGTAGAGTATCGCAAAGAACAGCTGAGAGCACAACATTGCGTTCCCCGCGATCCTTTACACAGATAATTAAGAACTTACTAATGCAAAATACAAATGCGTAAAATCTTACAATACCTTTTTGAACATAAAACCCTTCCTCGCTCACTCGCCAAAGAAGCGCTGGTAAACATCGGTAAGGGGATTTATAACGAACATGAAGTGACTGCATTCATGACTGTTTACCTCATGCGCAGTATCACCATTGAAGAACTGCAGGGATTCAGGGATGCATTGCTGGAGCTTTGTGTGCCGGTGAAACTGGATGGATATGAAACAGTAGATATCGTAGGTACGGGCGGGGATGGGAAAGACACATTCAATATTTCAACCCTCAGTTGTTTTATTGTGGCAGGCACCGGGCAGCCGGTAGCAAAACATGGCAACTATGGCGCTTCTTCTGTAAGCGGCGCTTCCAATGTGATGGAGCAGTTGGGGTATAAATTCAAACAGGATAATGGTCAGTTGCAAAAGGAAATAGAGAAGGTCAATATCTGTTTCCTGCATGCGCCGCTTTTTCATCCGGCATTGAAAACCGTGGGCCCTATCCGGAGAAACCTGGGTATGCGTACGTTCTTCAATATGCTTGGGCCAATGGTAAACCCTGCTGATCCCGCTTTTCAGCTCGTAGGCGTGTTCAGCCTGGAAATGGCAAGGGTGTATAATTATTTCCTGCAACTCAGCGGTAAGCCATTTACTATTATTCATGGCCTTGATGGATATGATGAAATTTCACTTACCAATGATACCAAAGTGATTACGCAGGAAGGCGAAAAGATCATGACACCGCAACAATTAGGCAAGCGGATGGTGGCTGCATCCGATATTCATGGTGGCCGCACACCGGAAGATGCTGCCAAAATATTTTCCACTATCATCAAAGGAGAAGGTACCTGGGCACAGAACGCTGTGGTGCTGGCCAATGCGGCCATGGCCCTGCATTGCACGGGTAAATACCAGCAGTATGATGACGCTTATCATGCCGCTGTGGAAAGCCTTGAAAGCGGAAAAGCCTATCAATGTTTACAACAATTAATCGCATTACAATGAGCACCATACTTGATACCATTATTGCCGCCAAGAAAAAAGAAATTGAAAAATATAAACCGCTTAGCAGCATAGAACGCTTTAAGCGAGATGGATTCTTCTGGCAATTTTCCAACCGTTCACTTGTGCAAAGCCTGCTGGCGCCAGGCAGTACCGGTATTATTGCAGAGTTCAAAAGGAAAAGCCCCAGTAAGGGCTGGTTCAAAACAAAAGAACTGGAAGTGGAACCTGTTGTAAAGGCTTACAACACGCTGGGTGCTGCGGGTATATCCGTACTCACCGATGAAGAATTTTTTGGCGGCGACCTGGATGATCTGATCCAGGCCAAAGTGGTATCAGATATACCTGTGCTGCGTAAGGATTTTATTGTTGACCCCTGGCAGATCGCCGAAGCAAAAGCATTTGGTGCGGATGTGATCCTGCTGATCGCAGCATGCCTGGGTGTTGCTGAAGTAAAATCCTTAGCTGCATATGCCAGGAGTATAGGATTGGAAGTATTGCTGGAGATACACAACGAAGAAGAGCTTGCTCATATTTGTGATGAAGTGGATATGGTGGGCGTGAATAACCGTAACCTGAAAACGTTTGAAGTAGATATCAATATTTCGCTGGAGCTTATCGACAAGATCCCCGCAAGCAAACCTGCAGTAGCAGAAAGCGGGATCAGCAATGTTAAAACGATTGTAACTTTAAAACAAGCAGGATTCAAAGGGTTTCTTATCGGGGAAACGTTTATGAAGGAGCCGCATCCGGGAAAAGCGTTTGAGGAATTCGTGTCTGGTCTCAAAGACAGGTAAACGAACATCGGTCATCGAACAATTGCTTGCCGATTTTGTAAAGTCTAAAAGCAAGAGCTTATGCGAATCAAAGTATGCGGAATGACATTGCCGGAGCAGGTGAATGCCCTCGATGAAATGGGGGTCGACTTTGCTGGTTTTATCTTTTACCGGAAATCACCCCGTTACATGGGGCAAAAGATCTCCCCGGAAAAGATGAAGCAGATCAAGGGGCGTATAGCCAAAGTAGGGGTATTCGTGAATACTCCTTATGAAGAACTGATGCGGACCGTAGAAAGCTACCGGCTCGATATGGTGCAATTGCACGGTGATGAAACAGCTTTCTTTTGTGAGAGGGTGGCAAATTACGTTACAGTGGTTAAAGCATTCCGTATATCCGAGAATGATCCGCTTGAATGGACCATCCGCTCATTCCATGATGGTTGCGATATGTTCATGTTCGATACCATGGGTGCTGGCTATGGAGGAACGGGTAAGAAATTTGACTGGAACCTGCTGAAGCAGGTCAGGTTCGACAAATTGTTTTTCCTCAGCGGCGGCATTGAACCCGGTGATGAAGAAAAGCTGAAAGAATTTGAAAAAGAAGAAGCCGGTAAAAAATTATTTTCCATAGATATCAACAGCAGGTTTGAGATCAGTGCCGGCGTAAAGGATATGGAGAAAGTGAGAACGTTTGTAAATAAACTTCGCAATACCTGAAGGTTTAATAAAGAATTAAATGAAGCATCAAACATTTACATCGCCCGATGTACAGGGTTATTACGGATCATTTGGAGGGGCTTATATTCCCGAAATGCTGCACAAAAATGTGGAAGAGTTGAGAACAAGCTATCTCGATATTATAGCAGATCCATCTTTTCAGAAGGAGTTTAACAGCTTGCTGGCTGATTATGCAGGCCGGGTCACCCCTTTATATCATGCTAAGCGCTTAAGTGAGCAATTTGGCACTACGGTTTATCTCAAACGGGAAGATCTGTGTCATACCGGCGCGCATAAGATCAATAATACTATCGGGCAGATACTGCTGGCAGAAAGATTGGGCAAAAAAAGGATCATTGCTGAAACGGGGGCCGGGCAACATGGTGTAGCCACTGCCACAGTGTGTGCACTTAAAGGATTGAATTGTATCGTGTACATGGGGGAAAAAGATATCGAACGGCAGGCACCCAATGTAGCAAGGATGAAAATGCTGGGAGCTACAGTTGTTCCGGCTGTTTCCGGTAGTAAAACACTGAAAGATGCAACGAATGAAGCGATCCGCGACTGGATCAATCACCCGGACGACACTCATTATATTATTGGCAGTGTGGTAGGACCCCATCCTTATCCTGATATGGTAGCACTTTTTCAGAGCGTGATCAGCAAAGAGATCAGATCTCAATTGCTGGAGAAGACCGGTAATGAATTACCCGATTATGTGATCGCCTGCGTGGGTGGTGGCAGTAATGCCGCCGGCAGTTTCTATCATTTCCTGAATGAACCATCTGTTCAGTTAGTGGCTGTGGAAGCGGCGGGATTGGGAATACATAGCGGGCAGAGTGCAGCTACATCTCAATTAGGAAAGCCCGGTATTTTGCATGGCAGCAAAAGCCTGCTGATGCAAACGGAAGATGGCCAGGTGGTGGAGCCGCATAGCATCTCCGCCGGGCTCGATTATCCTGGTATTGGCCCCCTGCATGCACATTTATTTGAAACCGGCCGCGCACGTTTTCTGAGTGCTACCGACCAGGAAGCTGTGGATGCAGCCTTTAATCTTGCCAGGCAGGAAGGAATTATCCCTGCACTGGAAAGCTCACATGCCCTGGCGGCTTTGAATCAATTATCATTCAAAGCGGCTGATAAAGTAGTGATCTGCTTAAGTGGGAGAGGAGATAAAGATCTGGCAACATATATGCGGTATATAAAATAAACTTATGCGCAATATCATTATCACCGGCCTGCTTGTTTTTCTGCTTGCCTGCAACAGGAAACCTTTTGTAGAGCATAAAGTTAAATTGGAAAAGAAAGCAGATGATTGTCTTTCCATTCAACCATCCTTCCGCCTCAATTCCAATTTTGGCGGCGAAAGATATGAGTTTGAAAAATGCCTGCCTGCCGGTTATGATAAAGCTTCTGTGGTGTCCGAAAGAGTTGGCGATACAGTGCTGGTACATTTCCCTTTGCCTTCCGGGAAATATCAGCCGGCTGTATTCCAGGTTACACTGGACATTGACAGTTACCCCCGGTACACTATTTTAAAAATCGATGAAGACATCTATACCATCGTCCCTTCAGACAAATAATATTATCATGAGCAGGATTGCCGCATTATTCAAACGCAAGAACAGGAAAGTCCTTAATATTTATTGCACGGCTGGCTATCCGCAACCAGACAGTACGTTGCGGGTGATCAGGTCGCTGCAGGAAAACGGCGCCGACCTTGTAGAATTAGGCATGCCCTATAGCGATCCGCTGGCCGACGGGCCAGTGATCCAGCACAGCAGCACCATTGCACTGGCTAACGGAATGACCATTAAAAGATTGTTTGAACAATTGAAAGGTCTCCGTGCGCAAACAGATATTCCCGTTATACTGATGGGTTACATGAACCCTGTATTACAATATGGGTTTGAAAAGTTCTGTGCTGATGCAGCCGCGGTTGGTGTTGACGGGCTGATCCTTCCTGATCTGCCGGAATACGAATACGAGACCGAATACGGCGCGATCATCAAAAAACATGGACTGGATTTTATCTTTCTTGTAACACCCGAGACCAGTGAAGAAAGAGTAAGAAAACTGGATAAACTCAGCAGTGGGTTCCTGTACGCCGTTTCTTCTTCTTCCACTACAGGAAGTGATAACAATAAGGGAGATATGAATACTTATTTACAAAGACTGGCTGGTATGAACCTGGATAATCCTGTGCTGGTAGGCTTTGGTATCCGCGACCGGGAAAGTTTTGACGAAGCTTGCCGTCATGCTAACGGGGCTATTATTGGAAGTGCTTTTGTGAAAGCATTACAGGACACCGGGAATGAGGAAACTACGATCAAAGAATTTTTGAGGACTGTATTATAAATATTCCCTTCCCGTTCTTCCCGCCTTACCGGTAAATTTTTACCGGTAAGGCGGGAAGAACGGGAAGGGGCGTTTTAACAAAGCATCCGGTATCATTTTGTTATCTTTGGCCATCAAAGCAAGTATCCATGAAGTTTAGTGCATTGTTTTTGTGTTTCATTTCTTTTGTAGCTACAGCGCAGAATAAGCTTGTTGTAAAGGGTAAATTAAAGGGGCTAAAAGATAGCACCCTTGTTTTTATCACGGATGTCAATAATCCGACAGATACATTGGCAAAAGCTCTTGCAAAAGGAGAGCGCTTTCAGATGCGTGGTGATCTGAAAGAGCCGGCGTTAGTGAACCTGGACCTGGGTGCGGATAAGCCAATAATGACTTTCCTGAGTAATTCTACTGTGAAGATCACAGGTAAGGCGGGGCAGACAGATAAGTTGAAGATCACGGGTTCTGCATCCCATAAAGATTTTGTGGAGTTCCAGGGTATATTCGATCCTATTTTCAAAAGGCTGATGACCATCAACCAGCAATTACAATATGGTCAGCGTTCAGACAGCCTGATGGAAGCCGCTATAAAAAAACGTGACACGATACAATCCGAGATAGACCGGTTTGTGGCCAAACACACTTCATCTCCTGTCAGTGCTTTTCTACTGGCTGCTACTTTTCAGTTGAATGACGATGTGTTGCTGGCTGAAAAAAGATTCGACCAGTTAAAGCCTGCTGCCATTAACAACATGTATGGTAATTTCCTGAAAGAAACCATTGCTGAAGCAAAGATCACGGCAATCGGAAGTGTGGCTGCAGATTTTACCCAGGCAGATACTTCCGGTAATCCTGTAACGCTTTCTTCTTTCCGCGGTAAATATGTGTTGCTTGATTTCTGGGCAAGCTGGTGCGGGCCCTGCCGCCAGGAAAACCCGAATGTGGTAGCCACTTATCAGAAATTCAGTAATAAAAATTTCACTGTATTGGGTGTATCGCTCGACCGTCCGGGACAAAAGGATAAATGGCTGCAGGCGATTTATGATGACCGCCTCACCTGGACCCATGTAAGCGATCTGCAATTCTGGAATAATGCTGTAGCACAACAGTACCGGGTGCAAAGCATTCCGCAGAATTTCCTGATCGGGCCTGATGGAAAGATCCTCGCCAAAAACCTTCGCGGACCTGAACTGGAAAATAAACTTTGTGAGATATTAGGTTGCCCTGAGCGGAAAGCATTCTGATCTTAAATAAGCTTGTATTCATACGCGTACTTCACCAGGCCTATCACGGAACTGGTACGGGTTTTACGCAATATGTTTTTCCGGTGGGTCTCTACTGTTCTTTCACTGATGAATAATTCTTCCGCTATCTTTTTGTTGTTGTATTCTTTTTCAATGAGACGGATGATCTCGATCTCACGTTCGGAGAGATGGGCATCCTGCTTCAGTTTCCTGCGCTGGTTGTCGCGCTGCAATTCTTCAATCACATCTGTGCTGAAATAAATGCCGCCTTCCGCTATTTTTTCCAGCGCTTTACTCAATTCTTCCTTGCTGATATTCTTCAGCATATAGCCGGAGATATTGGCTTCTTCGATCATTTGGTTCACCAGTTGTCCTTCTCCGCTCATGGAAAGCGCGAGGATCTTTATATCCGGGAATTTTTGTTTTACGATCCTTGCCAGTTCATCCCCCCGCAACACGGGCATCATTACGTCAGTAAGCAATATGTCAACAGGAGTTTCTTCCAGCATGGAAATAATTTCGATGGGGTTGGTGCTGGTGATAATAAATTTGATCTGCTCATTGTGCTTGAGCATAGACAATAAGCCGTCTATCACAATCTGATGGTCGTCGACAATAGCGATGCTTATTTGATCTTTCTTGAGCATGGTGGTGCAGTTAAAATAATATGATTATGTGAGAAGTAAAAGAAACTGTCACTTATTTTTAGGCCCCTAAGGGTATTTGTAGTGTTATTACTGTACCTCTTCCCGGTGCTGAATCCGTGTCAACGGTCCCTTTCAGGTATTCCACCCTTGTATGGATGTTTTTCAGCCCTATGCCGCTGAATTTCTCTTTATCCGTTATATCAAACCCTTTTCCATTGTCCTCGATGGTGGCGCTGATCCCATCTCCGTCTTTCAGGATAGTGATATCAAGTGTGGTGGCATTGGCATGTTTGATCACGTTGGTAACACATTCCTGTATGATGCGGTAAAGCATGGTCTCTGTATTGGGGTCCAGTTTCTCTTCAAGCCCTTCCGTATACAGATGCACATTCAGCACATTCGGATCGATGGTGTTGATAAAATCTTTTAAAGCTTCTTCGAGATTCTTTTTTGAAGAAGTGCTCAGCATCATATTGTGCGACACCTGCCTGATCTCGCGGCAACTCTGATCTACCAGGCTGATGATCTTTTCCAGCGAAGCCTGGTGTTCCCCGCTTTGCGGCGGCAGGCTCAATTCAAAAGCAGAGAGATTCATTTTTGCAGCACTCATCATCTGACCTATACCGTCATGAAGATCGCGTGCAATACGCTGTCTCTCTTCTTCTGCTGCAATGATCACTGCTTTCGCAGACAGTTCCTGCTGCCTGATGATCTCTTCCTGCAGTTTTATTTGCTGGCGGTGCTGGTATCGGCGATAGAATAAATAAACTGCCAGTGCACCCAGGAGTAAAACGCTGATGGCTGCTGCAAGCCAATAGTTTTTCCGTTGTATGGCAAACTGCTGTTGCTGGATGGTCTTTTCATGTTCTGCAGTTTTGAAGCGGGTTTCCATTTCCGCTACTTTTTGCCCAAGCTGCTCTGTAAACATGGAGTCCTTTGTTTCCGAATAGCGCTTATACATGTCCAGCGCAGCCTGGCTATTGCCACTTTTTTCATACAATACTGATAGGGATAGCAAAGCCTGCATCACTTCAGGTGCACAATTAACAGCGGCCTGTCCTTTGCGCAATGCTTCCTGCAGAATGATCTTTGCGCTGTCATATTTTTTTTCTGCTGTGTACACATCGCCCAGGTTGATCAGGCAGTTCACTATGCCTTTGGTATCGCCCAATTCCCTGCATAACCGGAGTGATTCATGGATCAGGGGCAAAGCCTTATTGAATTCATTGGTCAGGAAATACAGTTTCCCGAGGTTATTCAGCGAGTTGGAGAGATAGTCCTTGTCTTCAATTTCCCTCGAAATGCTTACAGCTCTTTTATAGTAGCTTTCTGATTCGGGATAATTTTTTTGTTGCTGGTAAATACCACCCAGGTTTATGAAAGAACCGGCCAATCCATAAGAATCGCCCATTTTTTCTTTTAATGCAATAGATCTTTCGTGGTATTTGATGGCTTCTGCATTTCTGCCAAGGTCTTGCTGAACGAGGCCTACATTGTTCAGTGAATAGGAAATACCTCTTTCATCGCCATGCTTTTCAAAAAGCTCCAGGGCTTTCAACTGGTGATCCAGTGCTTCGTCCAACCTGCCTTGTTTCTGGTAAACTATCCCGATCTTATTATGGAGCTTGGCAATGCCTGATTCATCTTTCAGGTCCTGGCGGATGTTTAGGGCTTTATTATAGAGGTCTATAGCGGTATCATATCTTTCCTTATCAAAATAGATAATGCCAAGATCATTGTAGGCCTGTGCAATATGAGAGGGGGAGGGGATCTCCTGGCTTTTTTCAAGGGCCAGGTTACCATACGTAATGGCTTTTTCCCGGTCAACCAGCCGGTATTCCCAGGCCAGGTTGGAATAGGTTTCCGCAAGGGCTTCGCCCTTTTGTGATATAAGCAGCTTTTCCAGGCTGTCGATGGCAGGCGTTCTCTTCTGTGCCATCAACAATAAAGGGCATACCATCGCCATTAAGGCAAAGGGTTTCTTCATAGTAAAGGTATTTAACAGGTCAAAGTCCGAGGACTTCTCGCATGCTAAAGATACCTTTTTTGCTGTGAATATACTCAGCGGCCAAAACGGCGCCTGTAGCAAATCCTTTGCGGTTATGAGCGGTATGGATTATTTCAATATCGTCAATGGGGGAGGAATATTTCACGGTGTGCGTACCAGGGGCAGGATCGATCCGTTTGCTGATGATTGACAGTTCACTGGGGTTTACACTGGCTTCATTCACCCATTTCTTTTTGCCCGGAATGCCTGCCATAACCTGTTCTGCAAGTGTAATGGCCGTTCCACTGGGAGCATCCTTTTTCTGGGTATGATGGATCTCTTCCAGGGTCACGGAATATTCTTTGTGAGAAGCCATCAAAGCCGCCAGTTTTTTATTCAGTTCAAAAAAGATATTGACCCCAACGCTGAAATTGCTGGCATATAAAAAGGCCCCGTTCTGCTTTTTGCAATATTCTTCAATCTCTCCGAGCCTTTCTGTCCAGCCGGTTGAACCACTGACTACCGGCACCCCAAATCCGATCGTTTGACGCACATTTTCATAAGCGCTGTGTGGGTTGGTAAACTCTATGGCCACATCTGCACGAAGCAGGTTATCGCGGGTAAAATCCTCCAGGTTTTCTTCATTTACTTTCAATACGATCTCATGGCCTCTCTCCAAAGCGATCTCTTCAATGGCTTTTCCCATTTTGCCGTAACCAAGCAGTGCAATGCGCATAGTTGTTTTTGTTTGAGTTTGCAAATATAGAGAACGTTGGGCGTTGTGCATTTACCATTCGAACATCGGTTATCAGTCAAAACCTCGACGTCACTAAAGCCGGTTTCTTTTTTCCAATATCAAAAACAAAGCTTAGTGCAGGGCCATTCGTAAATGCCATCTGGCTCAGGGTCGGTTTTACATGAAGTGTGAGATCAGGGCTTACGTCAAAGCCTTTCAGATGCGCATCCACAGCAGCATCTACCACATTAAGCCCCCAAAAGATGAGGAAGAATACAGCGGAGTAATCAATATCGCGGCGGTATTGATCGCGCAGATAAGAAAGGTTCTGTGCGTCTTTGCGATCAACTAAGAACTGCAGATCGGGATAAATATCCGGCCATGCAGCACCGGTAGTATCCACTACCGCTTTATAAGCATAGCGTGTACGCTTGTACCACTGAAGATTATAAATGAAAATACCAGCTGTGGTTCCCAGCGCACCATACACGATAGGCACTTTCCAGTATTTACGGTTGTATATCTGCCCGAGGCCGGGAACGATCGCCGAACGCAGCGCTGCTTTACCAGGGTTGTAGATCCTTACTTTTTTTGCCGGCGGATTAGGATTGATGGTATCTATTACTGCCAGTGCAGGTTTTGCTTCTGTAGAATCGGTTACCTGAGCAATGGAAAAGCAAGGTATAAGAATTAAGCATACCGGTAATAAAAGCGAGATCCTGTAAAATGTCTTATTCCTCATTTTCTACATATTGCTTATTCCCGCTATCATCCTATTTTGATATCCATCTGGTGGAGCAGTTTATTCAGCTCTTCCTGGGAATAATAATCAATGGTGATCTGCCCGCTGCCATTCCGGCTATGCTTCAGCTTTACGCGGGTGCTGAAATGGGTGGCTAAGTTATCTTCAATTTTCTGGTAAGCCGATGGAAGGGTGTTTTTTGTTGTTTTTTTAACAGCGCCGCCCTGTTTGTACATATTTCGTACAAGGGCCTCTGTTTGTCTTACAGACAGGTTTTTGGCTTTTATTTCTTTGTAGATGTACAATTGCTTGTCTACTGTGTCCACATTGATAAGTGCACGTGCATGCCCCATGCTGAGTTCACCGCTGCGCACGGCCAGTTGTATATCGGGAGGTAGTTTGAGCAGGCGGATAAAATTGGCCACAGTGCTGCGGTCCTTTCCCATTCTTTCAGCCACCTGTTCCTGTGTGTAGCTGAGCTCTTCCATCATCCGTTTATAGCTTAATGCCACTTCCATGGCATTCAGGTCTTCACGTTGCAGGTTTTCCAGCAGGGCCAGTTCCAGCAATTCAGCATCATTGGCCTGGCGCACATAAGCGGGTATATCTTTAAGACCGGCCATTTTGGAGGCACGCCAGCGGCGTTCCCCTGATATAAGGCGGTATTTGCCGGAAGGCAGTTTGGAAACAGTAATGGGCTGGATGATATCATGCAGCTTGATGGATTCAGACAATTCTTTCAATGCCTGCTCATCAAAATCACGGCGGGGTTGTTTGGGGTTGGGTTCTACCTGTTCAACCGGGATGCGGTTGGTGGCAGTTGCGGTTTCCACCACAGCGGGCTTCAGATTTCCTGCACCTGTTTTCAGGTCGCTGTCTATGCCCTGCAGCAGGGAACGGATTCCTTTGCCAAGAGCTTCTTTGTTCTGTTTAGGGGTCGTCATGGATGGTTTGCAGTTTTTATCCGCCGTGCTCCTACGCTGTAGCTTCGGCGCAAGCGTAAGCTTATCGAAAGCGGGCTATATTTCCAGCACTCGTTCATCATTTTTGATCTTCGTCATATCGTTCTTCTGCAGGATCTCTTTGGCAAGGTTCAGATAATTCATGGAACCCTTGCTTGGCGCATCATACAGGATCACAGGTTTGCCTACACTGGGCGCTTCGGCCAGGCGGGCATTACGGTGAATGATAGTGCTGAATACCATATCGTCAAAATGGCGGCGCACTTCACTCACTACCTGGTTGCAGAGGCGGAGCCTTCCGTCGTACATCGTCATCAGGATGCCTTCGATCACCAACGCCGTATTCAGCCGGCTTTGCACGATCTTGATCGTGTTAAGCAGCTTGCCAAGCCCTTCCAGGGCAAAGAACTCGCATTGCACCGGCACCACCACCGAATCGGCGGCAGTGAGGGCATTTACCGTAATCAGGCCCAGCGAAGGGGAACAATCGATGATAATAAAATCATATTCATTCCTCACCGCATCGAGCATGTTTTTTAATACGGTTTCGCGGTTGGGATAATTGATCATCTCAATTTCCGCACCTACGAGGTCGATATGCGAAGGCAGCAGGTCAAGATAGGGAATCTCTGATTTCAGGATCACGTCTTTTGCCTGTGCCTGGTTCACCATGCAATCATACAGGCTTTGGGTAACATTATGCAGGTCAAAACCAACACCTGTAGTGCTGTTGGCCTGCGGATCACCATCCACCAGCAGGGTCTTGTATTCCAGCACGGCAAAACTGGCAGCCAGGTTGATAGCTGTCGTAGTTTTACCTACACCCCCTTTTTGATTTGCCACACCAATGATTCTTGCCATAAGGATATTCCAGATTGTTTTGTTCAGGGTAAAATTGCCGTCTGAAGGGTAGACCGCAAAATTTAGTTTTGCCCATTTCGTGAACTATCCGGCAAAAATAAGTGTTCAGCAAAAAACTATCCGTAAAGTCCTGATCTTTAATTTTGAAGCTTAACTATGCGAAACTCTCCTTTTTGGTGGATTTTGATCGGTTTCATGGTGCTGCTCGATTTTTATGTGTACCAGGCTGTAAAAGTGATAAGCGCCTCTGCCGGCTCCCGGACCCGTATGATCATTCATTATGGCTATTGGGTGCTTTCTGCCGGGGCTATCCTCCTCCTCCTCCTCCTGCCTTACCTGCATTTTGATCACCAGTCCAAACTGGCCCGCAGTACCATTTTTGCCATAATCGCCGGTATTTTCTTCGCAAAAGTACTCGCCGCCGTATTTTTCCTGATCGATGATATCAGGAGAGGTATACAGTGGGTTGCCGGTAAATTGTTCTTTTCCAATACCGAAGGTGAAACACTGCAGCAAGGTGAAAAGATCACCCGCTCTGTTTTCCTGTCATGGACAGGCATGCTGGTAGGCGGAGGATTGTTTGGCTCCCTGATATATGGGTTTGGAAATAAATACAAGTACCAGCTTAAAAGGATATCGCTGGCATTTGAAAATCTTCCGTCTTCTTTCAAAGGATTAAAGGTCATTCATATCTCGGATATCCATTCCGGCAGCTTTACCGACAAAAAAGCGGTGAAGAAAGGCGTTGAAAAAATAATGAAGGAAAAACCTGACCTCATTCTTTTCACCGGCGACCTGGTGAACAATAAAGCGGATGAGATGGAAGATTATATGGATGTGTTCAATCAATTGAATGCACCAATGGGGGTTTATTCCACCCTGGGCAATCATGATTATGGCGATTATATGGAATGGGGCAGCCCTGAAGAAAAAAAAGCGAATCTCGAACGGCTTAAACAGGTGCATGCTGAACTTGGTTGGCGTTTGCTGATGAATGAACACGTCAGTTTTCAGAAAGGAAATGATACGATCGCTTTGCTGGGAATTGAGAACTGGAGCAGTAAAGCAAATTTTCCCAAATATGGCGATATGAAAAAAGCGCATGCGGGAACAGATATTTATCCTTTTAAAATATTGATGAGCCATGATCCCTCTCACTGGGATGCCGAAGTACGGAAATCATATACAGATGTGGACCTGATGCTTGCAGGTCATACACACGGTATGCAATTCGGCGTGGAGCTGCCAGGCTTCAAATGGAGTCCCGTACAATATGTATACAGGCAATGGGCTGGCTTGTATGAAGAAGGCAAACAGAAATTGTATGTAAACCGGGGTTATGGTTTTATTGGCTACCCGGGAAGAGTGGGGATATTACCGGAAATTACGGTGATTGAGTTAGCTTAAAATTATGCGGTATAGCGCTCCCTTGAGCCCACTCCTTACAGCTTCGAAAAGCCTAAGGAGCAATCCGGTATTATTCATTTAGTATGAGGTTCAAATTTTTCCTGGCGCTTCTATGCCCAGCTTCTGCTGCTTTAGTAAAGTAGTGTATTGCCCATCTGTTTGATTGTTTCACGCCTTCTCCATATTTATAACAAAGACCGAGATTATATAAAGCTTTTGAATCGAATTTAGCGGCTGCTTTTTTATACCAATAAACCGCTTTTACCTGGTCAGGCTTAACACCGTTGCCATAAAAATAAGAGTAGCCCAAATCCCGTTGTGCTTCTGTGTCTCCTTGCATAGCAGACAAGCTAAACCAGTACATGGCTTTTTTATAATTTTGTTTTACGACTTCCCCTTCCCGGTAAAAGAAGCCCAGATTATATTGACTTTCCATGTGTCCTTGCCTGGCCGCCTGCCGGTACCACTTAAGTGCCTCCTTAGTGTTCCTGTTCGTTCCCATCCCATGATCATAGCAGGTGCCCAGATAAAATTGTGCTCGTTTGTGCCCCCCTTTTGCAGCAGTGTACCATAGAGCAAAGATCTCCTCCCATTTTTTTCTCTTGCCTTTTGTTTGATAAGCCAACTTAAATCCGAGACGGAATATTCGATCGATTTTGGTTCGGCTTAAAGATTTTGACACGCGTAGTTGTTTTCAGTAAATATAAGAATAGGAGTTGGTGTAACTTTTATTATACATAAGCCCCTTGCTGTTCATAAGCATTTTCCATGTTAATACACTTTAACTTTTCCATCGATAGGGGTTCCTTCTTTCAGAATTGTTGTCACTTCAACAGTCGTTTTAAATAAACCTTCACACTCATCTGGCAATAACAGTATCGGAAAAACTGTTTTACACATCATTACAGCTTATTTAACAACGGGCGTTCCTGGATGGCATCATCCTTGACTTTTTGAAACAAAAAATAAAAAAGTATGAAAGCAAAATTCCTGTTACCGCTATTGGCGGCCATGTTTGTATCATCATCCCTGATGGCGCAATTTCATATTGGCTTTAAAGGAGGCGCCAATATTACCAAAGTGGATGGTCATTCATTCAAAGACAAGTTTTCCTATGGCTACCATCTCGGCGCCTTTGCAGAAATAGGGCTGGGTCAAAAATTCGGACTGCAGCCCGAAGTATTGTTCAACCAATACAGCACTACAGTTGACAGTAACATGAATCACGTTTATCAAAACATTTTTAATTCCGATCAGAGCAAAGTAAAACTCAATTATCTCTCCATCCCGATCCTGCTTAATTATAAACTGATCGGGAATTTCCTGAGCCTGCAGGCTGGCCCGCAATTCAGCATCCTGATGGACCAAAGCAGAACTTTATTGCAGAATGGAGGAAAGGCGTTCAGCGACGGGGATTTTGCCATGATCGGCGGCGTACAACTTAATCTGAGCGCTCTCCGGATCAGCGGCCGTTACATAGTCGGTCTGAAAGATATCAATGATATTGACAACCAGGACAAGTGGAAAAACCAGGGATTCCAGGTGTCTCTCGGATTCGCTTTATAACCGGGTACCGGGTTTTTTTGGACCGGTAAGGCGATAGGATTGGAAAAACAGCAGGATTTGCTGTACTTTTCGGCCTATCGCCTTACCGGTTCCTTTTTTGGCGGGACTGAAAATAAAATACCCTGGGTTATACCAGGTTTGGCAGTCCTTTTCCGGCGGCATGATACTTGACAACATACTTTCCCGGTTTATTTTTACCATCCGGTCCGGGAGGATGACACATTGTCTAAAGAAGATCTGATTATGAGTTTTGAAAAATTTTTATTGCGACCCGAAGACGAAATGGATTTTTTACCAATAATTCCACTGAACGAGAGCGAACAGGAAGATACCAATGCGGTAGAAATACCGGATGAAATAGCCCTTCTGCCTTTGCGGAACACTGTTTTATTTCCCGGCGTCGTGCTGCCTATTACCGTGGGGCGCGACAAGAGCATCAATGCCGTGAATGATGCCTATAAGGCCGGCAAACTGATTGGAGTGGTAGCACAGAAAGACAGCTCTGTGGAAGACCCCACCGTAAAAGACCTGGAGAACGTGGGCACAGTGGCCAAAATAGTGAAGCAGATCAAGATGCCCGATGGAGGCACCACTATTATCATCCAGGGCAAAAGCCGTTTCTCCATTCAGGCCATCGTTGCAGAAATTCCTTATTTCAAAGCCAGGATACAAAAACTGGAAGAAGACGAACTGCCGAAAGATGGGGATTTTGACGCTTATGTTTCCAATATCAAAGACCTCGCAACAGAGATCATCCAGCTTTCTCCTAATATTCCCACTGAAGCATCGATCATTTTAAAGAATATCGAAAACCCATCTTTCCTGATCCACTTTGTATCCAGTAACCTGAATACAGAGATCGGCGAAAAACAAAGGCTGCTGGAAATAAATAATATCCGGGAACGTGCAGATATACTGATGCAATTGCTGCAAAAGGAATTGCAGTTCGCAGAACTGAAAAATAAAGTCACTACCAAAACGAGGACTGAGCTCGACAAACAACAGCGGGAATACTTTCTTCAGCAGCAATTGAAAAGCATTAAGGAAGAGTTGGGTGGTGATTCCAATGCACAGGAGGTAAAAGAAATGCAGAAAAAGGCTGAAACAAAAAAATGGCCTGCTGCTGCAAAAGAAGCTTTTAAGAAGGGAGTTGAAAAACTGGAGCGGATGCACCCTTCCACACCTGATTACTCAGTAGTGTATAATCATATCGATCTTATGCTCGATCTTCCCTGGGATGAAACCACGGAAGATTCCTATGATCTTAAAAAAGCGAAGAAGACGCTCGATATAGATCATTTCGGTATGAACAAGATCAAAGAACGCATACTGGAATACCTCGCTGTGCTGAAACTGAAAGGTGATATGAAAAGCCCGATCCTTTGCTTTGTTGGCCCTCCCGGTATTGGCAAAACATCCCTTGGGCGCAGCATTGCCAATGCTATTGGCCGCAAGTACGTGCGTCTCAGCCTTGGCGGCATGCACGACGAAAGCGAGATACGCGGTCACCGGAAAACCTATATCGGTGCTATGCCCGGCCGCATTCTTCAATCGCTGCGGAAAGTAAAAACTTCCAACCCGGTGATGATACTGGATGAGATAGATAAAGTAGGCAATGATTTCAGGGGCGATCCCAGCAGTGCCTTGCTGGAAGTGCTGGATCCTGAGCAGAACAATACTTTCTATGATAATTATCTTGAACTGGAATATGATCTCAGCAAAGTACTGTTCATAGCCACAGCCAATAATATCCAGAACATTCAACCGGCTCTGCGCGACAGGCTGGAGATCATTGATCTCAGCGGCTATGCCGTGGAAGAAAAAGTGGAGATCGCCAAGCGTCATTTATTCCCCCGCCAGAAAGAACTGCATGGGTTGAAAAGCACCAATTTCAAGATCAGTGATAAGGTGCTGGAAAAAATGATACAGGACTATACCCGCGAAAGCGGTGTCCGTGAACTGGACCGGCAAATAGCATCCGTGATGCGTTACCAGGCCAGGCAACTGGCCATGAAAGGTAAACTGAAGCCCACGCTTACAGGAGAAGATATTGAAAAGATATTGGGTAAACCGAGATACAGCAATGAACTGTATAAAACAGCTAATATCCCTGGTGTGGCCGTTGGACTTGCCTGGACTTATGTTGGCGGCGATATCTTGTTTATAGAAGCAAGCCTGAGCGATGGAAAAGGCGAGCTGAAACTGACAGGGAATCTCGGTAATGTGATGAAGGAAAGCGCAAGCACAGCGCTTACTTACCTGCAATCCAACACGAATAAATTCCCGCTCGATAAAAAACTATTCGAGAAGAAGAATATCCATATACACGTTCCTGAAGGAGCTGTGCCAAAAGACGGCCCCAGTGCAGGCATTACCATGATGACGGCAATAGCTTCAGCACTCACCGGCAGAAAAGTAAAACCATTTCTTGCCATGACAGGCGAAATAACCCTGCGTGGCCAGGTGTTGCCGGTTGGAGGTATTAAGGAAAAAGTGTTGGCGGCCAAACGTGCCGGATTAAAAGAGATCATTCTTTGCTGGCAGAATGAAAAGGATGTGCAGGAAATAGAGTCAGACTTTATTAAAGGCATCCAGTTTCATTATGTGAAAACGATGGCACAGGTGCTGGAACTGGCGCTTGTATAAAAAGAACGATGGCCGATGTTTGTATGGCCGATGGCTGAGGTGTTATTAGGGTGTTACGGCCATCGAACAACGGCCATCGCTTATCTTCGTATCCTTGCAACGAAGATCTATCATATTTTTCCTGTTTTTTTCCGGAAGCCTGCAGGCTCAGACACTGGGCGGCAATTCTGTATTTAATTTCCTTAAGCTACCCAATACCCCCCAGCTTTCGGCGATGGGCGGGGTGAATATATCATCCGTCTCAAACGATGTAGGGTTGGCATTCAATAATCCTGCTTTGCTTAGCCCGGCAATGCATACGCAGATGAATACCGTGTTCAATAATTTTTATGATGGTGTAAATGCATATCATCTGTCGCTTGGATACCATCATGCAAAACTCAACACTACTTTTTTATGGGGGCTGAATTACCTGAACTATGGCACCCTGGCGCAAACTGATGCAGCAGGAAATTTGCTGGGCAGTTTCCGGCCAACTGATTGGGTGATGCAGATCTCCGCTTCACGGCGCTACCTGCAACGCTGGCAATATGGAATGACTGTCAAATTCATTCATTCAAATTATGGACAATACCGGTCGAGCGGGATTGCGGCGGATGTTGGTGTTTTGTATCATGATACAGCCAATGCTCTCTCTGTGTCCGTGGTGGCGAAAAATATGGGGATGCAATTGAAAAAATATGATGGCACTGATCCGTCCGATCTGCCATTTGACCTGCAGGCAGGATTGAGCAAGCGTTTGCAGAATTCCCCTTTCGGTTTTTCCATTACAGCACATCATCTTCATCAATTTGATTTAAGCTACAACGATACAGTGTTCAACAACAGTAATGGCTTTGGCAATGGGAGCAGCAAATTCAGCTTTGATAAATTGTTCCGGCATTTTGTGCTGGCAGCCAATATTTACCTGGGTGATAAAGTAGAGCTGGCTATGGGGTATAATTATCTCCGCAGAAAGGAACTGAATATCGGCAACTCGGGCAATGGGCTCACAGGTTTTTCCATGGGCGTTTCATTGCTCCTGAATAAACTGCAGGTACGGTATGCACGCTCGCAATACCAGAATAATACATCGTATAACCAGTTTGGCCTCAATATATCGCTGAACCAGTATTTCGGGTTAGGGAAATTTGGGGAGCGGATCGGATGGTAGGGTTGGGTTAAAGCGGTTTATATTTCAAAAAGAAATGCTTGTCCCCGAGCATCGGATAATTTGCTTTGAATAAGCGGTTAAAAACGACCCGGAATGTGTTCACACTGGTTAGTGAATCAGGAAGAGGCGGCAGGCTTTTGTCGGGAAAGTAGAACGCGTTGAAATTATGAAACTCCTCGTTTTTGAAACTGTAATCGTTGGAGCGGAACCCATGATCGCCCTGGATAATAATAACCGGCGGTGTGCTGCTTAATTGCTGGATGCTGTCGACTATTCTTCTGATCGTTTTATTGGCATTGACAACTTGCTGGAGGTAGGATTTCTTCATATCCCCGAGCGATTTAAATCCTGCCGGAGGGATGCGGTTGCCTGCTGAATCGAGGAAAGGAAAATCATGAGGGATCCTGAAATGGGTATATACAAATTTCGGTTGTGAAGATTTTTCACGAAGGGCAGCATAAAGCTGTTGCTCTGCAAGGTAATCATGCTGGTCCCGCGCATTTGCTTTATCCCTGCCTATCCTGATCTTCATCCATGAAGGGAATTGCCACCCGATCTCATTATCCATTTTCTTCAGGATATTATATTGCTGGTATAGCATTTTAGTGCGCCATGTATCATCCAGGGGAATACTGGAAGGGTGACCCGCTACATGGAAAATGGACTGATTATAGACTCGGTAGCCCTGTTTTTCCATCAAGGAGAACAACGGGCTTTCATACATGATCTTTATTCCCGGAAGGTATTTCTTAAGAAAATAGGCATCAGAAGTGTCAATAGTAGTCAGGTAATTCAGGGAAAATATACTGCTCATTGAAAATGCCGTGAGATTGTAATTGCTTTTTGAATGAGGGATGAGTTGGAATCCCCGGCCTGTAAGAAAAGAATCGATAGCTGAATTGTCAAACCCGAACCCTGATTGAAGATAGGCTGAGGATGTATATTCATCCAGTATAACATAATAAATATCCGGTGCAGGGCAATCTTTGCAGGGAACGAAACCGGCCAGTGTTTCTGCCTGGCTTTTTTCTTTTTTGCCCGAAGAAGTGATCATGCCAACAGCATCTACCAGTATGAAAAGGAAAAGCGCAAGATGGATAAACCTGAACAGGCGGTAATAATTTTTGTTAGTTTTTTTGATCAGCCAGCCACATACAATAATAAACAACAGGGCTGCCGGAATCAGGAAGTAGTAGCGTTGGATAAAAGTATGCGGGAAGGCTTTCATTAAAGCATCTTTTATATCCCCAAGGAAATAAAAGAGAAAGACACTTATAAAAGCAAAGAGGTTGGCTTTAGGTGCGGAACGGTAAAGTAACCATGCAAGGCCATATAAAACAAAAGGTGCGATACAGATGATCAGGATCTCCTTTATGGTGGCCGGATAGTTTAACAGCTCACCATAATCTTTTTCAATATGCAAAAGAATAAATGCCGGCAAAAGAAAAAGAAAGAGGGGATATCTGTCCAGTATTTTCATAAGCGGTATGTTTGATCACCTGGTGTTGCCAGGAAGCTTTTATTTTTTACGGAGAAGGAACAGTGTTCTGCCCGACTGTGCAATTAATTCCTGTTTCTCTATAATGAAAAAGGTACCGAAAATATTTTTAAAGTCATCTATTGAATAATGTTCGTAAATATCCGGTTTATTAGCCAGCAGCAATTGCACTTTGCTGTCTTCCTTTGGCACAAATTCAATAATAAGATAATGGCGTGTCGCACTGAAAAAGCGGGCAATATGTGCAAGTGGTATATTCCTGCCT
The DNA here is from genome assembly GCA_001898405.1 of Sphingobacteriales bacterium 44-61. GTDB lineage: Bacteria > Bacteroidota > Bacteroidia > Chitinophagales > Chitinophagaceae > Terrimonas_A. Next base: position 84,106 of record MKTW01000003.1, on the reverse strand, counting down.
ATTGCGAGATGATGCACAACGGCCAGGGCCAGTATAAGATCAGGCTTCAGCCGTTGGATAAATGAATCGCGTTCCTGGTTGTTAAGTCCTGTAGCCGGGCTGGGACTGGCCAGGTCCATGATCAACGGCTGTACATTTTTTTCCTGCGATCTTTTCAGATCGAGATACATCGTATTTACACAATACGGGTCTCCGTCTGCAGCCAGTACAGTAAGCCCTTGTTGCGCTGCGATCCTGGAAAAAACGCCATCATTGGCTCCCAGGTCAGCTGCTGTGCTGATATCTTTCAGCTGGGCAATCCAGTCTTTTACCAGCTCTTTCTTTGAATCCAGGTAAGTAGACCTTGTTTCTGCTTCTGCATAATAATGCTGCCAGTTGGATGGCTGCACCGGTGCGCGTAGTTTATTGATCAGCAGGGTAAGACTGGTGACCAGGTTTTGCATTTTCTGGCTGGAAAAAATGGTTGCTTTATTTGTACGGCCGGCTTCGCGGCGGGATACTTTTGAATGCAGGTGGATATGAAGAAATGTATGAAGGGAGAACCTGCTGCGAAAGGGTAAGAGTTTGCTTGCTTCATGCAGGGGGATCCCGTCTATCCATGCCAGTTGCAATTGATAAAGGGACGTTTTAGTATAATGCATCAATAATAGCGGTGCCAGGAACTGCTCACAAAACTGGCGGTAAGCGATCCAGGGTTTTTCTTCATATTTTACAAAGGAAAGCGTGTCAATAAAGATCATTTTCCCTTTATACCATTGCACATTATAGGGAGTGGCATCTTTCAATATCATCCCGTGGTCCATAGCCGTTTTTAACACATCCAGCGTCAGCAGTGCAGCATCTTTCAGCATGTCAAAGCTCCACTCGTAGGGATATGAAATAAAAGGAATGGGTTCAGGGCGAAGTGTTTTATAATACTCATTGCTGCCGGTAAGGTTTTCATTGATCTCCTGGTGGGGGATCAGCAGTCCCTGTTTTGCCAACGCGTTATAACAGCCCGTTTCAATGAAATGGTCGAATTCTGTTTTAAAGCTCAGGTTGACCTGACGATAAATGACACCATCGCGTTCAAAAATAAATCCAGACGGATCCCGGTAAGAAGAAGGATGAGCTGATATGTTATGATGCATCAGGCGCTGGGTTTGTCTTTTTTTCTAAAGAAACTAAACAAGCGGTTAAAAAAAGCAAGAACATACATCTTGATAGTCCGGAAGAAAAAAGCTACTCCAAGAGCAGCAGCGGCAATGAACTGCATGAGATAACTGCCGCTGCCGGGATCAAGGTATAATAAAATGATCTGCATTACAGATAGCTTAAATTGGTTTTCGGGGTCAATTCCGCCAGGGTTTCATACATCAACCGGATCGTGTTCTCAATATCATCCTTATGCAGCATTTCTACGGTAGTATGCATATATCTTAGCGGTATGGAGATCAGCACGGATGGACAACCGTCATTGGCATAGGCAAATGAGTCGGTGTCTGTGCCGGTGCTGCGGCTCAGTGCACGCCATTGCACGGGTATGTGTTTGTCTGCAGCGATCTTTTCCACGAACCCAAGCAGTTTATTATGTACGGCCGGTGCATAGGCAAGTGAAGGCCCTTTGCCGGTGGATACATCTCCTTCTATATTTTTGTTGATCAGCGGCGTGGTGGTATCATGCGTTACATCAGTAACGATAGCAATATTGGGTTTTATACGGCGGGCGATCATTTCAGCTCCGCGCAATCCAATTTCTTCCTGCACAGCATTGACCACATACAGGCCGAAAGGAAGTTTTTTCTTGTTCTCTTTTATTAAACGTGCCACTTCTGCGATCATAAAACCACCAATGCGGTTGTCGAAAGCGCGGCCTATGTAATTACCGTTTGCCAGTTCATCAAAACCATCCTGGTACGTTACCACCGCACCTACATGAATGCCCAGTTCTTCCACTTCTTTACGGCTGCGGGCACCACAATCAAGCCAGAGATTTTCAGTCTTGGGCTGGGTTTCCTTATCGTTGCCGATCCTGGTATGAATGGCAGGCCAGCCGAATACGGCTTTAACGATACCTTTTTTACCGTGTATCAGTACGCGGGATGCCGGTGCTGTCTGATGGTCAACTCCTCCATTCCTTTTCAGGTAGATCAATCCTTCGGGTGTGACATAATTCACAAACCAACTGATCTCATCTGCATGGGCCTCTATTACCACTTTAAAAGGATGATCAGGATTGATAACACCTACTGCGGTGCCATAAGGATCTACATAATGTGTGTCAACATACGGCTTCAGGTATTCCAGCCAAAGCTTTTGCCCCCAGGTTTCAAAACCTACCGGTGAAGCATTATTGATATAATTCTTTAAGAAAGTAAAAGATTTGTCGGTAATGATCCCCTTTTTTGCCTTGCTGGATTTTGCCATGCTTTGTTGTTTTGTTGAAGAGACAAAAATAAACATTGCGCGTGAAAGATAGCCATTACCGGATCAGGGTCACCATTCCCTTCCTGAAATAAGGCTGGCCCAGGTAATCGATGGCTTTTACCATCCAGACATAGGTATTGGTTCCCTGCATCTGCCCGTTGATCCGCCCATCCCAGCCATGTCCATTCACGGAGGTGCTGAACACCAGCTGTCCCCAGCGGTTGTAAATATTGAAATATTCCAACTTTTGCATTCCTGCTATCACCGGCAGCAACTCATCGTTTTTACCATCATTATTGGGAGTAAATGCTGTGGGCACAAAAACGGAAGGAAGAGTGGCAAATACTTTTACTGAAACGAACGCCGAATCATAACAGCCTGCACTGTTATATACGTTCACTTTATACCGGATCATTTCTGTAGGTTCCCTGAAAATGGCGATCGGGTCCGCAATATTGTTGGCTGATAAAGAATAGGAGGGCGACCAGAGGTAAGATTCGCCACCACTGGCCTGCAATTGCAGAGGTTGCCCGATTATCGCAGCAGTATCACGTCCTGCAAATGCCTGTATTTCCGGCAGTACAGTTACCAGTATCGTATCCCTGGAAGGTTTTGGACAACCACGCGTGCTTTCATAGGCTGTGAACACAAATGGCGTGGTGCGGGGAGGGTAGGCAACGGGATTCTGCAAACCGGCATTGGTCAGATAAGCGGCCGGCGACCACGACCAGGAATCCCCATCGGTGAAAGCATATAAAGCTGCCGGGGTATTATAACAGATCACTGTATCTGCACCTGCCTTTGCGAATGGATAAGGAATGGTAGTAACAAGTATGGAAGTATTGGCTGAGCATCCGCCTATTATAGCCGTGACCTGGTAATCTGTAGTGGCAGCTGTGATAGCCTGTGGGTTCTGAACAGCGGGGTTGATCAGTTGTGCAGCAGGTGTCCATGCATACTGCAATGCATCAGATTCCAACCGCAGCCTGACCGTGTCGCCGCTGCAGATAGTGGTATCGTTCATCGGTTGCAGGCTTACATGGTCCACTACGCGCACCAGCACGGAATCGCGGTTGACACAACCATCGGTATCCAATTCCACATAATACCAGGTGGTAGCGGGCGGTGACACAACAGGGTTGGGAATATCCGTTGCGGAAATGAAACTGCCTGGGCTCCAGGTAAAGTTGCCTATGCCATCTGCCTGTAAAGGCAACTGATCGTTCAGGCAGATCAGTGTATCTGAAAATGCCAGGTGGATAGGAGGCTTGTCAATGATCGTAATGACCTTATCGATCGTGTCACGGCAACCATCTGTTGTGGTCACAATGAGCCGGACCTGTTTATCTCCCACCGACGAATAGTTATAAGAGGGGTGCTGCTGATTGGAAATATCCGAGAGCAAGAAAATATCTCCAAAGTCCCAGGTCCATGAGTTGAGCGAACCTGATACAAGGGTTGTTTCATCATTGAAGAGGGTTGTTTTCCTGATGCAGATACCTGTAGCAGAAAAACCAGGTTTCAGTCCGGGGTATACATATACTTTGGCGTAGCCTGTATCAGAACAACTTTGGCCTTTATTCACAATAAGCTGTACAGTGTATGTTCCATTAACAGCGAAAGTGTAATTCAGAGCAGAGGTACTGGCCGTGAATATGCTGGTGCCTGCGGGATTGAATACTGTCCAGTCGTACGAAACAATAAGCGGGCTGGTGGAGCGGTTCTGGATGGTTATAGATCGTGTATCGCCGCAAAGCATATAATCCTGTTCCAGGGTGGCAGCAGCGATACTGCAATCGGCAATATTGATCTGCAGGTCTTTCCGCTGCGTGGCGATCACTACGCCATTGCGGACCTCAGATGCGCAAACCGTTACTACATAAATGCCTTGTGCAGGAGCGACACCCGTGATCAAACCTGTAGAAGCATCGATATTTACTTTAGGCCCCAATGGAGATGTTTCCGTGAATGAAGGATAAGCATAAGGTACGAAGCTATAAGGAGGATTACCCGCTGGCACGCCATTCACTCCGGGCGTGGTACTCATATACGCCCCACAGAAAGAATAAACCAATTTGTCATTGTTGGCATCCTCTGCAGCAAAGCTGTAAGAAAAATAATTGCCGGCGCAAACCACTACCAGGTCTGAACCGATAAAATGTGCACTATGATTATCAGCATTGGCTGCGCCGGGAATATCACAGGTATAAGTGGCTCCCACCTGGCTGCCTGCAGAAAGATTGCTGATACCTCTTATGCGGTAATTGACTTCACTGGCGATCGTATACCCGTCTGTAGATGCAGGAAGCGAAACAGAAAAATGATAATAGGCTACTTCGTAGCACACATCCGGTGGGTCGGTGATGCAGGGGTCCTGGTTTATAAGACTGATCGTTTCCCGGTTGCTAATGCTCACTGATATATCCTGCACGCGTGAACCGGACGCTTTAGTGAAAACAGATATCACCGCCGGATTTGGGAATTGCCTGCCGGAATTGCAGCGCATAAAAAGTTTGAGCGTTACGTTGTAAGTATGTTGGCCATTGGAGCTTCCGGCATAGGTATAATACATTTCACCACCAGTTATGTGGTCGGCCTTGCAGAGAAGGGAAGATGTTGTAAGAAGCAATATGAGCAATACTCTTTTCACTTCTTCAGCGTTTTAGTCCGTGATGGGTTATGAATATAGCACTATTCTGTGTACGAAAGGGCCTGCCTGGCAGGTTTTATTGTATCGGGAAAGCCATGCAGGAAGTTGCTTTCGCCGGAAAAGACTTTAACAGGGCTTATTTTGGAAGAAACAGGCGAAATTGTATTTTAGCCGGAGCCGGAAAAGCTTCCGGTTACGCTGGCTTAATATAAATTTAATGTAATCCCGGTGGAACGAAGTGGATGCGGCGTTTCATCTAACCCAATTAAAATAAAAAAGATGCGGATGAAGTTGTTCATTTCCACGTTACTGTTGTTACCCCTGCTGGCTGGAGCCCAGGAGTGCAAACTGATCAATGAAAAAGATCCTTATACAAAAGAAACCAAACTCTCGTCGGGCGCGCTCACCCTGCAGGGAGCTACGCTTACCATTGATGCCGACAAGAAAGAGATCGATTTCTTTTTTGAAGTAAATGGGAAATGCTTCAATGATATGTCAACCGTTTTTATTTTCTGGGAAAATACCCGTGCCAAAACCACATTCCGCAATGCTGGCAGCATGAATTGCGATGGTTATTTTCATTTCAAATTCAGGAATGGGGCAACTACTCCAACCGCATTGAATAAAATGGCTACACAGAAAGTAGTTCATTTTATTTTCAAGGGAAATGATGATAAGGAATTCACTGTTGGCCTTTCTCCGGCGCAACAGCAAACACTGATGGAGATAGTGGCGTGTATCAATAAAGAATCAAAGACCTTAGTGCAATAAAACAGAGTAATGCAAAAGCCGCCACGTTGCGCTCTTTGCGTAATCGTGGCGGCTTTTGCATTACCCTTTAGGCTATCCCTGGTTATTTAAAAGTTTCGTTTAAGAGAGCAGCCAGTCTCAATCCTCCTTTCAACAATTGCTCGTCCAGTACATGCTGGAACTGATAATTGTACCTGTAGCTCAGCTTTGCTTCATTAGGGGTAGCATCATAAATGGAATCAGACATTACGTGTGATTCATAGAACCAGTCTTCCAGTGAACCGGCTTGCCATTGTTTGATCTGCTCTTTGCCGGCAGTATTATTAAGCAGGCGGGCATATTCAGAGTAACTATATTGCTGAAAATCGATCAGCATACTGTCCCATAAAGTGTGCAGGTTGGTTTTTTTATCAAACCAGTATACAATGATCTTGTTGCCACCCTGATCTTCATCCCGGCCAACATGCAATGGCTGATGAAGATCGCCGACAAGATGCACCAGGAAACGAAGTGCTTCCTGCCTTTGCTGAAGGGGAAAATCTTTATTTTTCAATTGCGCCGTCAGGTCCTGGATCTGGGTATAAAGATTCTTTCCAGGCAATTTTTTCAGTTGATCGATAAAACTGTCTTTGGAAGTATGCCCGGGCAGATCAACATAATGCCAGCGGGAAGCATGATTCCAGGTGGAATCGGATTTGATAAAATCCGGCCAGTTAGACCACCAGGCCAGCGATTCCTTCCCAAACAGCTTTTTGATCTCCTTACGGGCTTTCCCGCTCAGGTGTTGTTGTGCTATTTCACCGATAACGCGGTGGCCGGTAAGGCCCCAGCTAAAGGCATAATTACTAATCAATAAAACAGCAGCCAGTACAAGGCCACGCGGACCAAAGCGGAAAAGGGACTTCATGAGCGGTAATTTGAGCAGCAAATTTGCAGAAATAGCTGTACCGGAAAAAATTTAAAACTACCGGTCATCACACTTATCAGCGGGAACGCCTGTAAAAGCTAAATTTGGTACCTAAAAATCAGCCAAATGATCATTACAACAACCAATGTGGTGGAGGGAAAACCTGTGCAGGAGTATATCGGGATCGTGAATGCCCAAAGCATTATCGGGGCCAATATTTTTAAAGATTTCCTGGGTGGTCTGCGTGACGTATTCGGAGGACGGAGCGCCACTTATGAAAAAGTGATCGAAGAAGCCAAGGAAGATGCCTTACGGGAGCTGGAACAAAAAGCACGTGGCCTGGGAGCCAATGCCATATTGGGTGTGGACCTGGATTTTGAAACAGTCGGTGGCAGCGGAAGTATGCTGATGGTGATCGCTACGGGAACGGCTGTGCGATTGTAAGCAGGTGGGCCAGGAAAGGTTACTGGCCATAATACAAGCTCTCAAATTTCCATTTCCTGCCTTTTTTACTAACAATAAAAAGGTGGTTGTATTCTGTCTCCGGCAGATCAGTCAGGTAATTATTCCCGGATAGCTTATTTACGATATCATCTACTGTGTTACTATGCCCTACGATCAGGGCATTTTTCTTTAAAGCCTTCAAACGGCTGATAAATGCCTCATCCGGCATAGGGGCATATGTTTCCGTGGTAAGTCCGAAATAAGCCCTCGTTGGCTCTGCTGTTTCCCTGGTTCGGACTGTGTTGGTGGAAAAGATATAGCCGATCTTTTTTGTTTTCAGCACTTCTTTGAGATCTTCTGCACGCTTTTTTCCTGCATCGGTTAAAGGCGGATCGGAACTGGTCATAGCAGTGCCGGGAGCAGTTGCCGCTTTTTCAGCATGCCTGACAATATAATAGCGCTGTGTAGTGCAGGAAGCAAGCAACAGCAATAAAGAAAGGAACAGTAAACAACGCATGGTACTTATTTAGATGATAGCACTCCATTGAAAGAGATGGGCTGCCGGTCATTGCTTGTTACCTGCAATGAGGCCCTGCCGTTGGAATAAATGATCAGGTTCATTTCACTTACCCTCTGCACATCTTTTGGTTTTATGGAAACCTCCCATCTTTTTTTACGGTATTTCACCTGGTAGTCAAAAGAAACAGAAGTGAAATTGAGCCCGTTTTCTGAAGGATTAACGGGAGCGGAATATGCCCGGCCATAATAGGGTAGCGCAGATATAACAGAATCGCCGGTTATTTTGAGATCATATAAACTGGTTAGTTGCACTGTCCTTCCGCGCATAGGCATTGCATTTTGTGCAATAAAGGTATACTTGCGGGCTTCCACTTGCTGGCGAACAACTGCAGTGTCTGACTGCGCTTCCAGGTTTGTGAAGCTGCTGATAAGAAGAACGGGCAGGAGCAGCCTGCGTAAACTAATAGCGGTAATCATAGTTTAATTTACTGATTTTCCTGCACACGTAAAAACGTTTGCACCTATCTGCATACTCTTTAACAAAATAAAAAGCCGCTTACTGTTTCCTGCTTCCGGGTGTATCATTAAGCATTCAAACCTAAACTCCCGGTATAGCAGGAAACAGCAAGCGGCCGGACAAACAACAACCCCTGGCCAGGCGGCCAGCCGATTGACTATTATTGATTACCGGCGATAGTGCCGGTGCTATCATTGATATTCTCTTCAGCCCTTATTTGTTGCAGATCTTCGAGCCGCTTGTTCTGGCCGGCAACATAATCGGTCATCTGTTTCCTGTATGCATCTGCTTCCGCACGTGTAAGCGTGGTAATGCTGCCTTCACCTTCAAAGAAATAATGAGTGCTGATGAATTTTTTTACATGCATTCTTGTTTCCTTAGGCAGGTATTGCTGCAATTTCCAGAAATCACGGCTGCCTGATTTTTTTATCGCAGACAACACTTTACCGGGACCGCTGTTATAAGAAGCGATCACCAGCAGCCAGTCGCCAAAGATCTTATGGAGATAAGCCAGGTATTTTGCAGCAGCCACTGTGCTTTTGCGCACATTGGTGCGCTCATCATACTTTGAGGTGATCTTTAAAGAAAAGTGACGGGCTGTTACCGGCATCAATTGCCATGCACCTACTGCGCCTGCTTTCGAAACGATCTCTGGTTTCAGGTGTGATTCGATCACGGCCAGGTATTTCAACTCGCGCGGCATGTTGCGTTCAGCAAATACATCATCCATTACTGTAAAGCATGGCTCGCTGCGGTCTTTGATCTTTTGTAATTCGCGGTTATTGCGTTCGATATAATCGGTTACGAATTCTTCCGCCTGGTGGTTCAATTCGATCGATGGAGCATTGGTCAGCTCTTCACCAGTAGCACCGCTGATCTCAAGCATTACTGAATCGAATTTCAACCATTGAAGGGCAGTATCATTGCTGGCCGACAACACACGGCTGCCTGAATACAGGCGGGTTGCTGAAGTAGTGATGATCGCCATCACGATCAGCAGGCCATTGATGAAAATGCCTTTTTTAATAAAATTCCTGTTCAACATCGTTTTCATTTTGGGTAAAACAATGCCGACCCTAGGGTTTGGATTACTGTAACTGATTCAGCATAGGAAGGAGGAAACGTTCTGTCGTAGAATATTGGAAGAAGGTACAGGCAAGGACCGGGGGGTACGGACGATCTGGTTTTTCTGAATGCCGGTGCACTGTACTTGTGAATGAACTTAGCGGGTCAAAAGTAATAGGCAGATCCGGGATGTCATAGCTTTAAAGCCTTAGGAAATCTACGATAATGAGCTATATGGATGATAACCATATAGCTATCGGGTAAAATAAATGACTGAAAATTAGGCAGTGTTTTTTGACAGGAAAAGGTGTTATTCTGACAGGGAAGTGCAAGGGGTTCGCTGTGTGTTTATTAGCGTATTAACGGCCATCGAATAAGTATAAACACTGGTTTTTCTGAACTGAAAAAATAAATTGTTTGAAATGATTGATCAGGGTTATGAATTACAGGTATGGGCAAGGATTATTCTGAAGAAAAAACTATCTTGAATAGCCAAACAACGGTTGCAGATATCCTTTTAATCCAAACCCTTTAATCCAATCTTATGATCGAGGCCCTATCTCTTTCTGTATCTGCTTCTATGCCCCTATCGGGCACATCCCTGCAATCCTTTATTGATCATCTTTTATACCATCCGCTGGCTGAAAGCATGCGCCGCAGCGATAGCCAGGTAGTGAACGAAATACCGGCAGAATTTTCCTTGCGTAAGGATGAAGCAAAGATCTTTTCTGTAATAAAAGAATTGCTGACAGTCGTTTTGATGAATGCACGTAAAGGGAATATTACCGTACGTGCAGAGAAGTTCCGTGATATTATGATCCTCGAAATCGAAGACTGCAATAACTATAACGGCTATGCGCTGGATTACAGTCTCCGGTCCCTTGAATCATTGGCCCGACTTGCAGGAGGACATATTTCTGCAAAAGGACAGCAACAACTTGTATCTACTGTTTCATTCAGTTTTCCAACTGCATAGCAACATCAGGATTGTTGAGGGAATACCTTCAACCGGTGAATGTTTGGCCGTCCGTTATGGTAAATGTCGAGCGGTATCGTTTTCCCATTAAAGGCATATGCGGCATAATACCCGCCATCTGCTTCGTACATATAAACATAAGCTAACTGGTCGATGCTGACATCTATTGCATGGCAGAAGCCCTTTGCATTGGCTGGAACTTCAGGTTGTATCAGTTGAGGTATTCCGCTGGCAGGCACTTTCCATACTACGGGTTGATATAGCTGTATGTCAAATACGTTCAGGTAAAGATTCCCTTTGTCATCAACGGCGGAAGTATGCAACCGCTGATAGGATGGATTGAAAGTAGCAGATACAGGTAAGTGGCCAGAACCTGTCCATACAACGGGCCTGGGTGCTGAGTTGCTGGCGCTGGCATATTCTCCTGCAATAAAAATACCTTTAGCTGAAACGGAAATATTGAAACATAGAGCATAGGGCAGATCATCTTCCAGGATATTGAAGCTGACCTTGTCGTTTTGATCAATTATCCAATACCCGGCTGTAAATACAGTTTCCCCGTTGTGCAGTTTCTTTTGATTACCGCCTATGTAAAGCTGATTATTGTATACCTGGAGATTGCCGGTTTTTCTTACGTCCTGTACATTATCTCCCAGTGGTAAAGGAATGACAGTTGTAACACCATCTTTTACCTTCCAGATCACGGGCAGCAGGTCTGCATCTCCGGTAATGTAGAGTGAATTATTGAACCATTTCAGATCACCTGCACCGCAGCGTTCATTTATGCTTAAGCCATTGACTGGAAGATCGATCTTTTTCCCGTTTTTCCAGTAGCAGGGCATAAGCAGTGTATTTCCTGCAGAAGGATCTGAATAAGCAAAACCTCCGCTTATATAAATATCTGCGCCTGCTTTTTCTATTCCATAGGGAAATGCCTGATCGGCGGTTCCTGCATCCAGTATGCTTTTTACTCCATTGATCCAGCAAGTGGCCTCGTACCGGTGATTGGAGGGATTAAACAAGGCGGCCGTTATTACCACTTCATATTTTTTATCCGGAGGAGGTGGAAGTGATTGATCATTTTGTTTTCTGCAGGAAAGAAACAATATGATTGCAAGGAGTGCCGGCAGATATTTCTGCATAAAGAGGTTGGGTTTAATGGTTAATGGCCTTGGTGGGGCGCCGGCAATAGTGACAACAAGAGAGATAATGACGTTGCATGGACTAATATTAAAAAAGCCCGCGAAGTAGCGGGCTTTTTTAATATAGTGCGTGACTAACTTATTTTGACCGGCTGGCTGTGCCACCTTTCCGGCTGTCTACTGTAACAGTGTATTTGGCATTACCCTGTATGATCCATCTTACAGTTACCGTGCTAAGGCCGGGGATATTATTTACTTCAATGGTAGAAGCATCATTCTTTTGTTCAGTGCTGATATCAAGATCGGCATTGTTGACAACCATGCCTGCAACAACCTTTGCGCCACTGATGCTGATATAATCAGGACGCTCGATCTTATATTTCAGGTCCTGGCTGCTGTGAGTAGGCATTATCCTGCTGTTGGAGATAACGGCAGTAACCTGCTTTAATCCATCACCCAGGTCTTTTTCGATCAGCGTATCCACATTGAGCTTGGGTGTGTGATAGCAGTGGTATACGGAGAACGACATATTGCGGTGTGCATCGCTTTCCAGCAGGAAACCCGGATGTGCTCTTCCGAAATTCTTTTTAAATCCACCGATCTCTATCTTTCCATATTGCGGATGATCAAACTCATGCCAGTCAACAAAAGCATCTTTGAATAAAAGATAACGGTCAAACTGGTAGGCGGAATTGTCGTCCCGGCCACCACCTTCCTTGTTGAACATTAAATAGGATGTCCATAATTCATTGGAATAAGTATACACGCCGCGTCCGCCATAGAACCAGTCCAGTTCACCGCCATAAGCAGAGTACAGGTCTTTATATACAACCAAGTATCTGTAACCCGGCATCAGTTCTTCTCCTTTTTTAGCAATAACGTCATATACTCTTACGTCCTGTGGATTGTAAGTAACAAGATCAGTAGGATCACCCGGGCCACGTAAGATCATACCGCCGGAGTTGTGGTATGACTGCGCTGCAGCAATATTGGGATGCTTCATCACGAATTCCATTACTGCCCTGTTTTCCGGGAGGGAAAAAGGGTATTTATAAGCACCATTCTGGATATTATTAGGTTGCCAGCCCCAGCCCCAATCGCGGTTAGGATCATATTCAAAGGTGTAACCGTCTTCATTCACCAGTCCGTCGCCGTCATTATCTTTTCCTTCCAGTCCAAGTATTTCATATTCCCCTTTTTCATCAGGCCCTACCTGTATCATCCTTCTTGGTTCAGTGGGGTCAACGCGGTAGCGTCCGTTAGGATTTTTCCGGCGCATCATCAATATTTCATTATCGCCGTCCAGGTCATCATAACCATCTTCATCGAGGTCGCCGTCGCGGTCATTATCTACCGGGATTACGCCGGACCTGGGTGAGCTGGCGGTGTTGGGCGCATGGAAATAACTATCTCTTCCATCGGGGTTGATAGTAGGGACAATATAGAAGGTTTTATCTGCCAGCAGTTCCTGCATGAACTTGGTATCCTGGAATGTTTCAGTCAGGTACCAGGCTGTGTATAATGCAAATTCAGTACCCTGTACTTCATTGGAATGGATATTGCCGTCGATGTACATGGCAGGTTTCTTTGATGCATCACCTTTCTTGAAATCAGTGATGGTGAGGCACCACAGATCACGGCCCTTGTAAGATTTACCGATCGATTCGAGTTTTGCAAGATTGGGATGCGCTGCTGCTATCTTTTTGCATATTTCGGTAACAGCTGCATGATCATTATAATGATTCCAGCTTATGGCCACTTTAGGATTGGCGGGTGAGCCGGCCGCTTTAAAGATCTGTGCCGGGGTTTGCGCTTTAGCGATAATGGCAGTAAACGCCATTGTCATCATTAAAGCGGCTGTATGTATAATAATGCGTTTCATGTGTGTATCTGTTTTGAAGGACATTAAAGGGTGATATCAACTGTTTTGGTACCAGTGGTCGGGCTGCCTGCTTCAATGCCCAGCTTGCCTGAACCTTTAATAAGCCAGGTCAGTTGTTCTGTACCATAACCATTCAATGTAGTAAGTGTCTGCAGTTTTTTACCACTGATCACTGATTGGTTATTACCGGTATTCAGTTTTACGCGGATGCGTTTTACCCAGTAATTCCGTTCACCCAGTTTGGTATGAGAAGCCAGTGCACCTTTATTCACAAGATCGACTGTTACCCTGGTAATGCCTGCACCCAGTTTTTCTGTTTTTACATTCAGTATGTCCAGCTCAGGCTGATAACCGGCGAGCTTCACCAAGAAGCGGTTGTTCTTTTTAACCAGGTCGCCTGTGAGGTTATAGGGTGGGGTAGTAAGCACAAAAGGATCGATGCCGCCAACTTCTACAGTTCTGCCGGGGAAATCAGGATGCTGTATGGATTTCCATTCTGTATAGGTGTTGGTTATTCCCTGGCCTGCAGCCCAGCGCAGGTAATTAGCGCCCGGGTCTTCCACGCTGAATGCTTTTTCCTTTTTGGTGGAATCAGGTTTTGTTTTGGGAACCCACCAGCCTGGTGTGCTGAAGCTGTACCGTCCATAATGGTAGTAAGCCCAGGAAAGGAAATCGCCGCCTGCAGTTGTTGTTTTGGGAGCGTCTTTCAGACCGGTTTCTTTATTGTAGAGTTCAGATACCATTGCATTGACTTTGGTATCCGGCTCCAGCCAGCCTGCAGTAATAGTTTGCGATGCAGCGGCAGGGCTGTAAGTATAAGGTGAACTGAGATTGTTATTGTTGCCAAAGCTTACTACTGCATACACGTTGAAGCGCTCATACAGGTAATCAAGCAAAGCGCGTGTCTCATTTTCAGAAATGGCATATTCTCCTGAGCCTGGAGTAAAAGAAGGATGTTTGAAAGTGAAATTTTTATTGAACCATACACCACCTTCACCATCTTCATTGAAGTCGCCGTCCTTATCATTGTCGCGGCCTTCGGTAAAGAGTTCATACATGCCTTTTTCACCTTTGCTCAGGTCTGCTTTTACAAGTGAGCGCGGATCATCGGGATTTGGTCTGTAGAGGCCTACAGGCGATTCTATCCGCATCCAGGTGATCTTGCCGTTGCCATCGAGGTCATCAAATCCGTCTTCATTGAGCTTGCCATCACGGTCATCATCCGTGCTGGTGGCATTGCCCTGGCGTTCGTAGCGGAGGGAGCTGAAATACTGCTCCATCGCGTCGGGGCTCATGTTGGGGAAAATGTAAAAGGTTGTTTTGTTCAGCAAGGCTTTGATGCTGTCAGTACCGCTGTTTTTCAGCAGGTCTTCTGCAAAGCCGATGGCCAGTTCTGTTCCCAGCAAGTGCCGGCCTTCTGTGCCGCCTACGATCAGCAGGGCGGGTTTGCTGTCCATATTGCCTGAACCCAAGGTAAGTTGCCATATATCCTTGCCGCCGGCTGTTTTAGTAAGCGAACGCAGTTGCGCATACTGTGGGTAGCTTTTGGCCAGGGCATTGAGGCGGGCAGTTTGCTGACTGAAGTTGCTGTAGTTGGCAGGCGTTTGCGCTGATGCAATAAACCCGGCTGCCATAAACAGAATGAGGGGAATGATTCTTCTCATGCATATTTTTTTGGTGGGCTAATATACAGAGAAAGATTTATGTATGGTGCCGGTGTCGCAAAGTGCGCTAAGAATACACTTATTTCCTTCCCGCCTTCTTATTGGCAATATCTATTTTGATATTATGACGGATCGTGTCCCAGTATTCTTTACCATATCCTACAAATATCTCAGCGCCGGCAGGAATGTCTTTTTTTGATTTGATGTACACTTTGCCGTTCTCTTCTACATATTCGGAATTGTTGAACAGCCCTTTTACTTTTGAGAGTCCCCTTGCATCGTTCGCATATTTTGCCAATGCAGATTTATAGGGTCTTGCATCGATCACATACTGGTTATTGACAAAATAGATATAACCATTCTCTTCGCCTTCCACTTCTTTCCAGGTGGTAACGCGTCCTTTATATTCTACGATCAATATTCCTTTGGGAATGGGTTTTTTGGTGAAAAGGCCTTTGCCTGAGTTAGGGAGGGCGGATTTCTTCACCACGAGTTGCTTTTCAAGTAATGCCATGGTGCGCAAATATAAAAAGCCATCCGTTTTCACAGATGGCTTTCGCATTAAATATTTACTGTTATTAGTAGCGGTAGTGTTCAGGTTTGAATGGACCTTCTTTGGTGATACCAAGGTATTCAGATTGTGCAGTGGTCAGTTCGTCCAGTTCAACGCTGATCTTAGCGAGGTGGAGACGAGCCACTTTCTCATCCAGGTGCTTAGGCAACACATACACTTTGTTTTCGTAATTCTTATGGTTGATCCACAGTTCTATCTGAGCCAGTGTCTGGTTAGAGAAAGAATTACTCATTACGAAGGAAGGGTGTCCTGTAGCGCAACCCAGGTTCACCAGGCGGCCTTCTGCGAGGATGATCACATCATGTCCGTCTACATTGTAGATGTCCACCTGTGGTTTGATCGTGTCTTTGGTATGGCCATAGTTTTTGTTCAGCCAGGCGATATCGATCTCGATATCGAAGTGGCCGATATTACAAACGATGGTTTTATCTTTCATCAGTTTGAAATGCTCGCCAGTGATCAGGTCGCGGCAACCGGAAGCTGTAACAACGATATCTGCTTCTTTAACGGCATTGACCATTTTCTTTACTTCGAAACCGTCCATGGCAGCCTGCAGCGCACAGATAGGGTCGATTTCGGTAACGATCACGCGGCAACCGGCACCTGCCAGTGAAGCGGCAGAACCTTTACCTACATCACCATAACCACCTACTACGGCTACTTTACCAGCCAGCATCACATCCGTAGCGCGGCGGATAGAGTCAACCAGTGATTCTTTACATCCGTATTTGTTATCGAATTTGGATTTGGTAACTGAATCGTTCACGTTGATAGCAGGCATTGGCAAAGTGCCTTTCGCTACTCTTTCATAGAGGCGGTGAACACCGGTAGTGGTTTCTTCAGAAATACCTTTTACGTGCTGCACCAGTTCAGGATAAGTGTCCAGCACCATATTGGTCAGGTCGCCACCATCATCCAGGATCATGTTCAGGGGCCTTTCCTTGCCGCCGAAGAACAGGGTTTGCTCAATACACCAGTCAGCTTCTTCCTGTGTCTGGCCTTTCCATGCAAACACGCCGATGCCTGCAGCAGCGATAGCCGCAGCAGCATGGTCCTGTGTAGAGAATATATTGCAAGAGCTCCATTTTACTTCAGCACCCAGTGCCACCAGTGTTTCGATCAGCACGGCCGTTTGGATGGTCATGTGCAAACATCCGGCAACCCTTGCGCCTTTGAGGGGCTGGGAAGGACCGTACTCAGCACGGATGGACATCAGACCGGGCATTTCTGCTTCGGCCAGGCGTATTTCTTTGCGGCCCCATTCAGCCAGTGAAATATCGGCCACTTTATAGGGTAATGAAAAGTCAATGGATTTTGATACTGTAGACATTTTGTTGTATTTGATTTTGCGTGCAAAGGTACAAGATACCCTTATAAAAGCCTAATGGTCATAAGGGCTGTTGATAAGAATCTTTATCCTAACTTTGATTACACCCAAAAGCTCCCTGATATGTACGTATATGACACCGTTTCAGCAGCCGTGAATGGTTTAAAAACAAGAGGTTATGATACAGATTTCAACCTGTCTGAAAACTGCCTGATCTGCCATGGAGACAGGTATAATATCAATGATTTTGAAATTGTTGAGGTATATCGTTTTGAAGGAAATTCCGACCCTGCCGATGAAGCAGCGGTGTATGGCATTGAAAGCAATACCGGGAAAAAAGGCGTGCTGGTGACAGGCTATGGCACTTCTGCAGAAGGAATGAGCGCAGAGATGGCCAAAAAGCTCACTATCGGGTACGAGCACTAAGCTTTTATTTATTCATTATCCAATACATTATGAAACTATCTGTTCTTATCACCTCAATTGTGATGGCATCCCTGTTGTTGCCCACTGTTTCTTCGGCCCAAAAAGGCAGGCGTCAGCCAAAAGACTCCCTGGTCCTTTCCTGCATACTTCAGCAAGCCACGGATATAACCCCCAAAGAAAAAAGGGGTGATGCGCAGCAGGAGTTGAAGCTGGTGCTTTCAAGCAATACCGATACCGTGGTGAAAGCTTCCATGGATGCAGTGATCAGCAAGGTGCAGCGTGACCAGGAAGGGAAATGGGAAATTGTATACTATCACCAGGATTACTGGTTCTGGATAAGCGGTATCAGCAAGGTTGCTGTTAAACCCAACCAAAGAGTAAAATCAGGACAGGCGCTTGGTTACAATCAACCCGGGGAACCTGTTGAATTGCTGGTTTATGATTTTGAAACGCCGGTAGACCCGAAGAAGTATCTGCGCTGCAACGAATAAAAGGTATCGCCGATCATCTACTTATACCTGCTCAAATCGTTTTTCCATTACATGATCTACCATCTGGTATCCATTCCCGATATCAATCTCCACGTCGTTGATAATGGAGAACCCCATCCTTTTATAGAATTCAATTGCAGGGTTCTGGCGGTTGACGTTCAGTTGAAGTGCATGCGCACCTTTTGCTTTTGCAGCTTTGATAACATTTTCAATCAGGAAACGGCCGGTGCCGCGCCCTTGCTGTGAAGGCAGTACGTACAGTTTATGCAGTTTATATACCCCGGGTTCAGTCAGGCCAACAGATGCAAAACCGACAGGTTCCACGCCATCATAAGCTAAGATGAACTCATTGCCTTCCTGCATCTGTTTTTCCAAAGATTGTTCGCTATACATCAGGTCGAGCATATAATCTATCTGGCCTTGTGAAATGATCTGACCGTATGCTGTTGGCCAGATCCTGAATGCCAGGTCGCGGATAAGAGGTATATCATGTACGTATGCCTTGCGCAAGCTCATTGTCTCCATTGGATTATAAGTTTGTTGGGAAAGTTTACGGTGTTTTTTGAGATGAATAAAGCTAAGCCGGATGCCGATAATAAAGGAAGCCAGTGCTCCGGCCAGCAGCAGCCCGTCTGCAATAAAATATTTTACATCGGGCGACTCGCGAAGGAACAGGAAGAAATCATACAGCCCATGGAACAGGGTAGCCCAGAATAACCCCAGCAGCAGCAAACCTGTTTTATGATGCTGTGCAAATTTTGCCTTGCCCGCATGATAGCCCATCAACACGCCAAATGTAGCATGAGCAGGCACTGCTAGGAACATCCGCATAAAAGCTACCTGGTAACCCTGGCCCGACTGGTCCGATTGCCATACATATAAAATGTTTTCGAGGGTGGCAAAGCCCATGCTTACCATCACTGCATATACAATACCGTCAAGCGGCTCATCAAAGCTTTTACGGGGATAAGCATAAAAGCGCAATGCCAGGAACTTCATCAGCTCTTCCACCAGGGCAACAAATAAAAAGGCGGTAATGAATACACCACTAATACTGTTGTTGCTGTAAGAAACCAGGAATCTCTCGATCAAAGCTGCAGGATACACCGCTAAAATGCCCAGCAGGAAACTGACGATCAGGTTCAGTTTAGGTTCCCGGTTATATGCATCACGGTGAAAAATGAAGAGGCAGATAGCAATGCCGGGTGCTATGGCGAGGGAAAGGAGCTGCATGAAGGAAAGATAGGGAAAATTGCGTTGGCTGATGGCTGATTTAACATAGAAGCATCTATGGATATATAGTATAACAAGGGCCTTCTTTTTTGAGAAGGCCCTTGTGCATTTATACATCTTTAAAGTTGAGCGTCGGCCAATAGTCATCGGCCAACGATCATCACAGCTTCATTTTCTTTTTCAGGTTTGCATCTATCGCATCCAGGAATTCCTGTGTGTACAAATAGTCTTTACCATGTTCCACTTTTGGTTTGATAGTGATCGCAAGGTCTTTGGTCATTTTGCCTTCTTCCACTGTTTCAATACAAACAGCTTCCAGTGCACTGGCGAAATCGATCAGCGGCTGGTTATTGTCCAGCTTGCCGCGGAAAGCCAGGCCTCTTGTCCATGCAAAAATGGATGCAATGGGGTTGGTAGAAGTAGGATTACCTTTTTGATGTTCGCGGTAGTGACGGGTAACTGTTCCATGGGCTGCTTCTGCTTCCATGGTCTTACCATCAGGTGTAACAAGGACGGAGGTCATAAGGCCGAGGGAGCCAAAACCCTGTGCCACAGAATCGCTCTGCACATCGCCGTCGTAGTTTTTACAGGCCCAAACAAAACCGCCATTCCATTTCATGGCGCTGGCCACCATATCATCGATCAGGCGGTGCTCATACACGATGCCTGCTTTTTCAAACTGGGCCTTGAATTCTTTTTCATAAATATCCTGGAAGATGTCCTTGAAGCGGCCGTCATATTTTTTCAGGATAGTGTTTTTGGTAGAGAGGTAGAGCGGCCATCCTTTTGACAGTGCCATGTTCATACAGCTACGTGCAAAACCTGCAATGCTCTCATCGGTATTGTACATAGAGAGGGATACGCCGGGCCCTTTGAACTGGAACACTTCATGTTCGATCACTTTACCATCTTCTCCTTCGAACTTAATAGTGAGTTTTCCTTTGCCGGGAACAACGAAATCAGTAGCCCTGTACTGGTCGCCAAAAGCATGACGGCCTACAATGATCGGGCGGTCCCAGGTGGTAACCAGCCGGGGGATATTCTTAATTACGATCGGCTCGCGGAATACAGTGCCATCAAGGATATTACGGATAGTGCCATTAGGGCTCTTCCACATTTGCTTCAACTTGAATTCTTTTACCCTTTCTTCGTCGGGAGTGATGGTGGCGCATTTAATGCCTACACCATATTGTTTGATGGCATTGGCAGCATCAATAGTAACCTGGTCATTGGTCGCATCACGATGCTCCACGCCAAGGTCAAAATACTTTATGTCAACATCCACATAAGGGAGGATCAGTTTGTCTTTAATGAACTTCCAGATAATGCGAGTCATTTCGTCTCCATCCAGCTCAACTACTGGATTAGCAACTTTGATCTTTTGGGCCATAATAAAGCTAGGTTTTGAGTTTAAAATTTCTTCCTCCTTCGCTAAAGTTACGGCGGACTCCAGGCCGCCCGGGTTTGATTAATATTGCCAGCCAAAAAGAAGCTTTGGTTAGCCTTGTTACCCAAACCAAACATTTTGGGCCTCACCGTCAACTTTAACGGTTTTAGAGGGCCTCACTTGCCGAAACTTTAGAGAGCCGTGCCCGCCGTAGCTTTAGCGAAGGAGGGCAAAGCTACAATATATCAGGCCTAATTCAACCACCAATTCTGAAGCCCTGCCCGGAAAGGAAAAAAATAGTCCGGCGTTGTTTTGGATCGTATTTTTTTTACGTAACTTTTACATATGAATGGGCCTATTGCATTATGGAAAACGTCAAGTTGTTTTTAGGTTTTCTACGCAAATTCGTCGCAATAACTGACGAGGAATTTGAAAAGAGCATACAGCCCTTGCTCAAGGTGCGCCGTTTCCGTAAAAAGGAATTCCTGGTCAGAGAAGGGGAGATAGAGAATTACTTCAACTTTATCACCAAAGGCATTATCCGCAAATATTACAAGACAAGCAAGGTTGAGAACAATATCCAGATCTCAACGGAAGGACAGATCATTCTCAGCCAGCAATCTTTTCTCAGCCGCAGGCCTTCTGAATATTTTGTGGAGGCTATTGAGCCATCTACGGTGATCTCCATCCGCCAGGATAAGCTCGAAGAACTGTACACCCAGTCCAAAAAAATGGAACGGCTGGGCAGGCTCGTGATCACCCATATGATGATCATCAGCGATATCTGGCAAATGCAAATGATCAAGATGACACCACGTGAGCGCTTCCTCGCATTTGTGAACAAGAACCCTGAACTGATGCGCCGTGTGCCGCAAAAATATTTGGCTTCTTATCTCAATATCAAACCGGAGACCTTTAGCCGGTTTAAGCATCTTTTGCGGAATAATCCAACGAATAATATGGCAGCTTAAACTATAAGTTAACTACCAGAACAGGTATCTTCAACTCATGCCTCACTGTATTGATCGTTTCCCCATACAACAAATCCTTTATCCCGCTATGCCCATGCGCGCCGATCACCAGCATGCCAGCCCCTGATTCATTCACCAATCTTACGATCTCTCTTGCACGGCTTCCAAAACCGATTTTTGCTTCCGCTGTAAATCCCCTTTCCAGCAATTGCTGTGCATAAAAAGCCAGATGCTCCTTATCCTTCTCTGTTTCGAGATCATCACTGTCCTGCTCATAGATGCGGGCGGAAACGCTTTCCACCACATGCACGAGCACATATTTTGTTTGAGGTCCTCCCTGGCCCAGTGCATGAGCCAGCAACTTCTGGTCGTTTTCACTGAAGTCGAGCGCTACGGCAACGGTTGAATAAGCCGGCACTTCCAGGGAATGCAAGGCCGTTGCTTCAGGGTGCAATTGCACCTGCACCTGCGACCATCTCTTTTTGAGCAAAGGATAAATGATTGAAATGATCAGCAGCACTATGAAGATCAGGCCTGAGAGAATGATCATTAGTTTGCCGAACCAGTGGCCGGGCTCTGCAAAAAAATCGGCTGCCTGCCCTGTTACCATGCTGAGGTTCAGGTATACGAGTATGGCAGTGATCAGCCAGGCGGCGGCCTGCACCACGGGCTTGATCGCAAAGCTGCCCATGGTCTTTTTATCGCTTACAAAATGAATGAGTGGAATAATAGCGAAACCAAGCTGCAGGCTAAGGATCACCTGGCTAAGGATAAGCAACTGATCAATATTGTCCTCGCCATTTATCAGTATCACGATCACAGCAGGAATAATAGCGATCAACCGGGTGAGTAATCTCCGCATCCAGGGATTGATGCGGAGGCGGAGATAACCTTCCATTACGATCTGCCCTGCCAGCGTGCCGGTAACAGTGGAACTTTGCCCGGCTGCTATCAGTGCTACAGCAAACAATACTGGCGCTACTTTGGAACCGAGCAACTGGTCAAGCAAAAGGTGGGCATCCTTTATTTCCGCCACATCTGTTCTGCCCGATTTAAAGAATACAGCAGCGGCTAATACCAGGATGCCTGCATTTACAAGAAAGGCGAGATTGAGAGCTATTGCACTGTCGATAAAATTCAGTTTTAGCGCCCTTTTTATCCCGGCCTTATTGCGTTTTATTTTCCGCGTTTGCACAAGTGCTGAATGCAGGTAAAGATTATGCGGCATTACAGTGGCGCCGATAATGCCGATAGCAATATACAGGGCCGTGTCATTGGGGATATGCGGCACAAAACCTTTTACTATTTCCGCGGGGTCAGGCTTGGCAAGAATGATCTCGATCAGGAAGGAAACGCCGATGATAAAAACCAACCCTATAATAAACGCTTCCATTTTACGCATTCCGAGACGTTGCAATAATAGCAATAAGAAAGTGTCCAGCACAGTGATCAGTACGCCCCATATAAGAGGAATGCCGGTCAGCAATTGCAGGCCGATGGCCATACCCAGCACTTCCGCAAGGTCTGTTGCTGCAATGGCAATTTCTGCCAGCACATACAAAGCGAAATTGACCGGCCGTGGATACACTTCCCGGTTGGCCTGTGCAAGGTCCCTTCTCCGTACAATACCGAGACGTGCAGAAAGGCTTTGCAGCAGAAGTGCCATCAGGTTACTCATTAATAGTACCCAGATAAGGGTGTAGCCAAACTGGCTGCCGCCTGCAAGATCAGTAGCCCAGTTGCCGGGGTCCATATAACCTACACTTACCAGGTAAGCAGGACCAAAAAAAGAGAAGATGCGCCTCCATACCGGCCGGTTGGTGGCCGTGGTATCTACGGATTCATGTACTTCACCCAGGGAAACATCAGGATATTGTTTACTCATCGTATTTTACAAAAATGTTTTTTGCAAGATCGCCACTGATAGTAGTGGCGGATTGCTGCCGTAATTTGATTTCCAGCGATTGGTCAAAACTGAATTTCTTTTTTATTTCAAGGCGCGTGCCTATGCCGATCTTTTTGTGGCTTAACAGCTCCAGCATTTCGGTTGACTGATCGCTTACATAACAAACAACAGCGGCCTTATTCAATGGCAGATCGATAAGGCAAACCTGTTTGCTTGTTTCTATTTTCCCATTGGCATCGGGAATAGGATCCCCATGCGGATCATAACGGGGAAAACCCAGGAATTCGTCCAGCTTATCGATGAGCTTTTTGCTGCTCACATGTTCCAGGTCTTCTGCTACTGCATGCACTTCATCCCAGCTGAATTTTAATTTTTCAGCCAGGAAGAATTCCCACAACCGGTGGCGGCGAATAATGATCAGGGCTAATTTTCTTCCTTCAGGAGTAAGCCGGAAACCTTTATAGGCTTCATAGTGCACCAGCTTTTTGGTCCGCAGCTTCTTCATCATATCAGTGACGGAAGCCGGCCGGGTACTCAATTCCGCTGCCAGTTCATTAGTGGTAACAGTTCCTTCCTTCTGTAAATGATAAATCGCTTTTATATAGTTCTCTTCGCTGGTTGAATAGTTCAGCACGGCTAAATATTTTTTTAGGCAAATCTAAATTAAAACCGCGAAGAAAGCAAGAGGGAACCATACCACGGAAAAGCCTTAATTTGCCCCACCAACTGATAGCCCATGAAGTCATTTTTCGTTTGTCTGTTCTTTTGTTTATCCCTGGCATGGCTGTCGGGATGCAAACCATCCAAGAAGCCCTCTTTATCTGGAGATGAGCCGGTTGAAATTGCTGATTTTATTGATTTTTTCCCTGAAGCCAATCTTCCTTTCCAGGTAGCGGATACCAGCTTGCTGAAAAAGGATAATGACTCATTGCGGATCAGCCATAAAATATTCAGCCAGTTCGTGCCCGATTCCATTCTTTCTGTTTCAATGGGTAAAATGAACCAGCCGAAGATCTATCCCCTCGGCAAAATGAAGAACACGGAAACGTATCTGCTGGCAAAAGTGATCAATGGGAATAACCGGGCTGCTTTTATACTGGCCTTTGATAAAAAGCAACAATTCATTGCGGGCATGCCCCTGCTGAAAGTGGATGCGGACCCTGCTACACAGCAATTATCATCCATCGATAAAAAACTTACCATCACGAAATCGGTTTGGCGGAAAAACTCCGGCGGCAGTATCAGCGAAGGAAAAGATGTATATGTGTTGAACAATGATGCGAAGAATTTTATGCTGATCATGACCGACCCGCTGGATGATGCAGTGGCAGAACTGATCAACCCGATCGATACGTTTCCCCGCAAGCTGAAGTATTCAGCAGATTATGGCAGCGGCAAAAAGAATCTTGTATCTATCCGCGATGGAAGAAAAAAAGACCGTGTGAGTTTCTTCATACATTTTGAAAAAGGCGATTGTTCCGGTGAGTTAAAAGGTGAGGCTATCCTGCAATCACCTACCAAAGCCATTTACCGGGAAGCCGGTGATCCCTGTTCACTGCAATTCACTTTTTCCAATTCTGCTGTAACATTGAAAGAACTGGAAGGCTGCGGCTCGCGGCGGGGACTGCGCTGTTCCTTTGATGGAGTGTATCCAAAGAAAAAGGAGAGCAAACCTAAAAAGACTACAGCGGCGCGCAAATAATCTTTATCTCTATCTATTGACCATTGACCGGGATATCAGGGAAAAGTTACCGGTCAACGATTTTATTATCTCGAAGTCTGTGTGGGAAACTTGCGCAAACAGGTTAAAAAATAACGGAGTCAAAACATTGATTATGCTTTCTATTGGCCCTACTTTTGAGGCTCACGGGCGATTTGGGCAAATTAGTCTTATCTTGCGCCATCGTGTAAAAAACACACAATATGAGTTTTAACAATTTTACGGTACCCTACCCTGTAGAACATCCTTATGCCAAACGTGTCGCGTATTTCTCCATGGAATTTGCAGTGCATCAACCCCTGAAAATATATAGCGGAGGATTGGGTTTTCTGGCAGGCTCACACATGCGTAGTGCGTATGAACTGAAGCAGAATTTGATAGGCATTGGTATTTTATGGAAGTATGGTTATTATGATCAGGAACGCAACCAGGACCAAACACTGGATGTGGCCTGGAATGAGAAGCAATACAGTTTTTTGGAAGATACCGGCATCCGTTTCCAGATCAACGTGCACGAACATCCGGTTTGGGTGAAAGTGTATTACCTGAATCCCGAAACCTTCAAATCAGCACCTTTATTCCTGCTCAGCACGGATGTTCCGGAAAATGATTATGTGTCACAAACCATTACCCATCGTTTGTATGATGCCAATGTGGCTACTAAAGTGGCGCAGTTCATTCTGCTGGGTGTAGGCGGTGCAAAACTGATGGATATCATCGGCTTCAATCCTGAGTTGTATCATCTCAACGAGGCTCATGGCCTTTCTGCTGCTTTCTACCTTTACAATAAGTTCAAGAATATTGAAGATGTAAGGAAAAGGCTGGTATTTACCACGCATACGCCTGAAGAAGCAGGCAACGAAAAACATGATATTTATCTCTGTCATAAAATGAGTTATTTCTGCGGGCTTTCCATTGATGAAGTGCGCAAGCTCACCGGCATTTATGATGATGCATTCAACCATTCCCTTGTTGCGCTTCGTTTTGCACATCTTGCCAATGGCGTATCGCAGTTACATGGTGTGGTAGCCAGGGAAATGTGGGCGAAATATCCCGGTGTGTGCCCGATCATTTCCATTACCAATGCACAGAATTACCGTTACTGGGCCGATAAGCAATTGTACCGCTTCCGTGAAGCAGGTGATGATTACGGTATCGATGACCGCAAGAAATACCTGAAGAGAAGAGCTTTTGAAATTGTAGCCGATCAGACAGGTAAATTATTTGATCCAGAGGTTTTCACGATCGTATGGGCCCGCCGTTTTGCTGGTTATAAAAGAGCGGGGATGATCACTACGGATGAACAGAGGTTTGAAAAACTGCTTTCCAGTACAAAATATCCTGTGCAGATCATCTGGGCTGGTAAGCCTTACCCGGTTGACCATCCGGCGATCAGCGATTTCAATCAACTGGTACATCTCAGCAAACGTTATAAGAATATTGCCGTGCTGATAGGGTATGAGCTGGGCTTGTCTAAACGCCTGAAGCAGGCAGCTGACTGCTGGCTCAATAATCCTCGTGTGCCACGCGAAGCTTCCGGCACCAGTGGCATGACGGCAGCCATGAATGGCGCCATCAACTTCTCTACCGATGATGGCTGGATCCCGGAATTCATCAATCATGGTCATAATGGTTTTGTAGTGCCTAAAGCAAACTATGCGCAGATGACCGTGCATGAGCAGGACCAGTATGATCTCGATCAGTTGTATAATATCCTGGAAAAGGAAATACTGCCGCTGTATTATGATGATTACCCCACCTGGCGACAACTGATGAAGAATAGCATGCAGGACGTGCGCTTCCAGTTTGAGAGCAACAGGATGGCGCATGAATATTATGACCAACTGTACAAATAATAAATATGAAATGAAAGATGACAGGCTTACTTGTCATCTTTCATTTCATTCAACAGTTCGCTCACCTTCTTTGCTTCAGGAAAAAAGCTGATCAGCTTATTGATGATCCCTTCCACAATTGCATCAGGGCAGGAAGCTCCGCTGGTGATAAGTATCTTAACAGGAGATTTTGCAGGAAGATAATTAGCCGTCAAAACTTCCTGTTTTGTATGGAAGTTATAATGCAGGATCTCTTTGGCCGAAAGTATTTTTTCTTCTGTATTGATAAAATAGGTTGGCAGTTTCTCTTCACATAACTCTACGAGATGGGAGGTATTGGATGAATTATATCCTCCTGCTACAATAGCCAGGTCGGCATCAGTCTGCAACATGCCGGCTACTGCTGTCTGATTATCGTTGGTTGCATAGCAAAGCGTATCCCTGGTATCGGCAAACCGTTCTGCAATATTCTTCTCCTCCAGTTGATAATGACTGATCATGATCTGCTTCAGGTAATCAGCAATAGCCTGCGTATCGCTGGCGAGCATGGTGGTTTGATTTACCACGCCGATCCGCTGCAGATCTTTCTCTGCGTCAAATTCGGGGGAATACTGCCCTTTGAACTCTTCATAAAACTGCCCTGCAGGTTTTTCGCCGGTGATATAAGCGGCAAGCTCCATGGTCTGCTGCATATCTTTTACCACCACAGAAGGGGCATTACTGGCAGCATGTGAAAAAGTGGCCCTTGTTTCTTCATGACCGGGTTTGCCATGGATGATGATGGTATAATTTTTTTTGGCGATAGCTTCACTGCGGTTCCATACTTTTTCTACAAAAGGACAGGTTGTATTGTATTTCTCTGTTTGAATGCCGATACCGTTCAGTCTTTGCTCAATTTCCAATGTAGTACCGAATGCGGGGATGATCACGATATCATCTGATTTCAATTCATCAAAAGAGATCAGTTGCTTGCCATAAGTATCCTGCAAAAATGTAATTCCATGTGATTGCAGGTCCGCATTTACCTGTGGGTTATGGATCATTTCACTAAGCAGGAAGATCCGTTTGCCCGGATTCTGGTCAACCGTTCTGAAAGCAATCTCGATCGCATTTTCTACCCCATAGCAAAAGCCGAAGTGACGGGCAAGATGAATCTGTACCGGGCCAAAATCGAGCAGGGTAGGGGTGAAATCTTTTTTCAGCTTGTCCATCTCCTTCCGCTTTTTTTTAATGGCGGAGATCAGGGGGCTGCGATAAATAATAGGGACGTCGAAGCTTTTCATGTTGCAAAGATAATTAAGAGTCGGCAGTCCACTTACTGCCCATCGCCGGATCTGACTTAGTTCACTGACTAATTTAAAGAATATACGATCCGGGGTTTCCACGCGTTGAATTAAGATTTCCTTAGATAACAATTAGTTGCTAGTTTCACCAAAACGATTGACATGCAAAACAGACTACTGGCAGTATTGGCTTTTTCGGCACTGCTTGGCTGCAATCAACCTTCAACAAAAAACTCCGGATCAATGGATAAGCAAAGACCCGTGGAATGGGCGCATACGACGAATATTTATGAAGTGAACGTACGCCAGTATACCAAGGAAGGAACGTTCAATGCTTTTGCCAAAGAATTGCCCCGGCTTAAAGATATGGGCGTGGAAACCTTATGGTTTATGCCGATTACGCCTATTGCACAGAAAAACAAAAAAGGAAGCATGGGCAGCCCCTATGCCTGTTCAGATTATACAGCGATCAATCCCGAGTTTGGCACCCTGGATGATTTCCGCAACCTCGTAAAGCAGGCCCATAATATGGGTTTTAAAGTGATCATCGACTGGGTGGCGAATCATACCGGTTGGGATCACCGGTGGACGAAGGAACATCCCGATTATTATGAAAAAGATTCTGCTACCAACGACTTCAAAGTAGCGAGTGGCATGGATGATATCATTGAACTGAACTACAGTAATCCAGCACTGCGCAAAGCAATGATCGAAGCAATGCAGTACTGGGTGAAAGAAGCCGATATTGATGGTTTCCGCTGTGACCTGGCAAGCTGGGTGCAGGTGGATTTTTGGGAAGAAGCCCGCCCACAGGTGGATTCACTGAAACCTTTATTCTGGCTGGGAGAGTTTGATGAATTGCAGGACCCTGCATATGGAAAAGTTTTCGATGCCAGCTATACCTGGAAATGGATGCACCAGACCCGGCATTTTTACCAGGAGCATCAATCGCTTGATTCGCTCTATTCCCTTTTGCAGGAATACAGCGCTATTGGCGATTCTTCCATGCGTGCCTGGTTCACTACCAATCATGATGAGAATAGCTGGAATGGCACGGAGTATGAAAAATATGGTAATATGGCTCATGCGCTGGCTGTATTCAGTTGCACCTGGAATGGTGTGCCGCTGATCTACAGCGGCCAGGAATTGCCGATGCTGGCCAAACGTCTTGCTTTTTTTGAAAAGGACCCTATTCCCTGGACAGGCGAAAATCAATTGCATGATTTTTACAAGACCCTGTTGCATTTAAAATCCACTCATCCTGCATTGCGGGGAGGTGATCCTGCTGTGCAAACACATCGTGTCAAAACCTCGGATGATTCGCATGCTTTTGTGTATTTAAGAAAGAACGGCGACAGGGAAGTGCTGGTGGTGATCAATTTATCTTATGAGCCTAATCTGAATTTTTCTATTGAGGATGATAAGGTAAGTGGTGCATTCAAAAACGTATTTACCGGTGCGGCAAATGATTTTACAAAAGACAAAAGTTTTTCGATGGAAGCCTGGGAGTATAAAGTGTATGAAAAATAATGATAAAAAGAAAGGGCCCCGTGATTGCGGGGCCCTTTCTAATTTATAGATTCATGGATTAATTATCAGAATCACCATCCAATTTCACCTGGTAAGTGTATGTACCGTTATAACCCGGATAAATACCTTCCAGTTTGATTCTGCCGGTACCATTTTCGAGGTAGCGGCCCAGTTCATCAGCATTCTTGATATCCTGTCCGTTTACGGTAGTGATGATAAAGCCCTGCTCCATTCTTGTTCCGCTGAATGGTCCGCCATCTTTTATCTTCTTAACAACCACACCTCCTGTGATATCATATTCTTTAGCTTTCTTGCTGTCGAGGTTTTCCAGTTCAAGACCGAGCCTGTCGCCAACTATTTCTGTAGCGCTGATATCTTCCAGTTTGCTGGCGGTTGCTTTCAGCGTAACGTTTGCTGTATATTCTTTTCCGCTGCGGAGATAAGTAACCGGAACTTTTTCACCGGGTTTCAGGCTTGCAAGATGACCGCTCATTTCGATGCCGCTTGACACGGAATTGCCATTTACTTTAGTGATGATATCTCCTTTTTTCAGACCGGCAGCGGCTGCTGCACCATCAGCAGGTGCTGTTTGCACATACACACCCTGACCGTCTTTCTGGCCGGCTTGTTTTACCAGGCTTTCATTGGCTGAAGGGCTGGAAGTGTAAGAGATCCCGAGATATCCTCTTTTCACATCGCCAAACTCGATGAGATCGCTTACCACTTTGCGCACGATATTAACCGGGATGGCAAAACCATAACCGGCATAAGTGCCATTGGGTGCAAGGATAGCAGAGTTGATACCGATCAGTTGTCCTTCCGGAGTGATCAGTGCACCACCGCTATTACCCTGGTTGATCGCTGCATCTGTTTGAATGAATGATTCAACTGGTGAGTTGCTCTGGCGGCTGTTGATACCGATCGTGCGGCTTTTGGCGCTAACAATACCTGCGGTTACAGTTGTTTCCAGTGTTAAAGGATAACCAACTGCCAGAACCCACTGGCCCAGTTTTACATTGTCTGAATTGCCATAGATCATATAGGGAAGACCGGTAGCATCGATCTTCAGTACGGCCAGATCGGTGCTGGCATCGCGGCCGATGACCTTGGCAGGATAAGATTTTTTATTGCTTAAAGTAACGGTGATCTCTTCTGCCACACCTTCTCTTCCATCGGATACCACGTGGTTATTGGTAACGATGTATCCGTCTTCGCTCAGCAGCACGCCACTGCCGGAAGCCCTTTGCTCAGGCTGGATCATGTTGCCACCACCCGGGCCAAAGAAGAACTGGTCAAAGAAATCATCCATTGAATTGCCCTGGCCTCCGCGGAGGCTATTGCTTATTTTTTTTGCGGCTATTTTTGTTTTGATGTGTACCACCGCAGGTACAGCAGCACTGGCTGCTTTGGTGAAATCAATCGGATCTGCAGGAGCTCCGGCAATATTTTCATTGAAGCCTGCATAATTGACAGGGAGCTTGCCGTCTGCTGCCACTACGAGGGCAGATTTAGGCTTGTTAATTTTACCATAGACCCAAACACTGCCAACGGCTGATGAAGCGCTGACTGCTACCACCAACAAGAGTTGTTTCCATTTCATATTCTTTTTCAATTTTTTTTGTGTAAGATGTTGCTCAGCTTAGCTATTCTGTTATCTGTATTTTCAAATAGTATGCCTTTGCTTATACAAAGTAACAAACTGTCACTCCTAATTCTTTTCCAGTGGTTTAGTTTAACAAATCATTTACTAAGGGCTTCGTACTTCCCTACAAATTTATTAACAATTGGGCAGAAAAAGAATAGAGGCGGGGAAGGTATCGCCAGGGGGCAAAGGAGGCCCAGGGACGTGACGTGGCGCTCTTTACGTGCCGGGCGATACTCTCCTGTTAATTAAAGATCAACCAAAAACTTCATAGTATCCACTCCATCCGCATAATCATTAATGGCTGGGTATTGCGCACTGCCAAACGGTGTATAATCCTGCCCTACGATACATTGCAGGCTCTCATTTCCCTGTAGGGAGGATGCCAGTTCATTTTTCCCTTTGTAATATTCATAGTTCAACTGGCTGATAGGGGAGAAAGGAGAAGCCTCTTCTACTAATAAAATCGATTCATTACTCATGTAATATTTCTTATTAAGCAGGTGAAGGGCCAGGTTATAATCGTAGTTGTTTTTGTATTTATGATGATCGGAGAGGTAGTTATATTTTTTAAAGACGTTCAGGAGTGGAGTAAAATCATATTCTTCCGGCACATACAGTTTGGTCACGTTACGGCAGCCCAACCCGAAATAAGCATATACGTCATCAGCCAGCTGTTCAAGTTCTGCAGTAGATTCCTTTCCGGTAAGTACCGCCACAGAAGTGCGGTTGCGGCGGATGATATGCGGATATTTTTTGAAATAGTAGTCAAAATAACCAGCAGAGTTATTACTGCCCGTAGCAATATAGGCATCGCAGCCGCTGAGGCGCTCTGCAAATACAATAGCATTGGCAACAGCAGCATCCCATTCTGTCATTTTCCCTACAAGGTGGGGAAGCAGGATATGGTCTTTGGAAGAGGTTTTGACCATGGCTTTATGCCCGCTGATGAAAACGCAAAGCAGGTCATGAAAGCCTACCAGGGGAATATTTCCGGCCATTACAATGCCGACTGTTTTGGGATCAGGGTTTTCGGCCGGCAGCTGATAAGAAGCTGTCCATTTCTCCAGGATCTCCTTTTGAAGAAAGGAGCGGGCCACTTGCCGGGTAGATAATTCGATGAATTCGGGAGTGAACCACCCGTTTTCCCGGGCAGCCCTTTCTTTGATGGCCTGCCATTCAGCATTATCCGAAAGAATGTATTGTCCAAGTTGATCAAGCAGTCCTGTCCTTTGTTGTAAATTCATTCGTAATGAGTATTTTTGTCACACAAAAATAACTTCTACTCATTTAATCATAATTGTATGGCTATTAAGATCACAGATGAATGTATAAACTGCGGGGCTTGTGAACCGGAATGCCCTAACAATGCTATCTATGAGGGCGGCGTGGAATGGGCGATTGCGGACGGCACTTCTGTAAAGGGATCATTCACCCTGCTGGACGGTACCGTAGTAAGCGCTGACCAGAAAAACGAACCGTTGAGCGTTGATACTTATTACATTACACCCAATAAATGTACCGAGTGCCAGGGTTTTCATGAAGAGCCCCAATGCGCGGCCGTTTGCCCGGTCGATTGCTGCGTGCCCGACGATATGTACCAGGAAACAGTGGAAGAACTGATGGCGAAAAAAGAAAAGCTGCATATCTGAAATGTGTATAAAAAACCGGCCGGAACGCAAGCCAGGCCTGATTTTTTTTCTATCTTAGAAATACCTAATAAAGCAGCCAGTCTGCTACACTTTGGCGGGTGATATTTCCCGTCGTAAAAAGGTGAAGGAGAAACGGCCTTCACCTTTCTTATTTAATTTTTCAATGCAAAAGGCAAAAATCAAAATTCGAAAGTAAAACTGCTTTTAAGGGGTTTTTTACTTTTGAATTTCTACTTTTGAATTGAATCAATTCATAATGAAGAAGAAAAAAATAGCCCTGGTAACAGGCGGATATTCAGGCGAAGCAGTAATATCCTATAAAAGCGCTGTTACCATCAATAATCATCTCGACAGGCAACTATTTGATGTTTATCAGATAGATATCAACCCCGAAGGTTGGTTTTATGAAGCAGCTGACGGCCAGAAAATTGTTGTTGACAAAAATGATTTTTCCCTGCAGGTAAACGGTCAGAAGATCACTTTCGATGCTGTATTCATTGGCATGCACGGCACACCCGGTGAAGATGGCAAGCTCCAGGGATATTTTGATGTGCTGAATATACCTTATACCAGTTGTGATGCGGCTACTTCTGCCATCACCTTCAATAAAAGATATACAGTGGCCGTGGCCAGAATGGCCGGCATTGCTGTAGCTAATTCCATACATCTTTTCAAGCACTCACCTTTACCTGCCAGCGAAGTGGCTGATAAGTTAAAGTTGCCTGTATTCGTAAAGCCCAATAATGGCGGCTCAAGCATCGGCATGAGCCGGGTAGATAAGGCAGAACACCTGGCTGTGGCTATCGAAAAAGCCTTTAAAGAAGATAACCAGGTGCTGGTGGAAGAAATGATCCAGGGCCGTGAATTCACTGTAGGTGTTTTTAAAACAAAAGGCAATATCATTGTGCTGCCGATCACAGAAGTGAAAGCGCATGACAGTAAGGAATTCTTCGATTTTGAAGCGAAATACCAGGGTAAATCAACAGAAACCACTCCGGCCGTAGTTGATGAAGCCATTGCCGATAAGATCAGGGAAGCCGCACGTAAAATATATACGGTATTCAATTGCAAGAGCGTGGTCCGGATAGATTTCATTTATAATGAAGAAAGCCAGCGGCCATTTATGCTGGAAATAAATACCATTCCGGGACAAAGTGAGGCCAGTATAGTGCCGCAGCAGGTTAAAGCTATGGGCTGGAGCCTTACAGAATTTTATACTAAACTTACAGAGGAGGCACTAATAAATTGACCTGCATCAGCGTTCATGCATAAACCCCCAAGATCCAGTAATGTTTAAATTCATCACCCATCGCCCTTTATGGGCCAATATCCTGGCTGCAATAGTTATTGCGCTGATCATTTTTTTCATTTTTATCTTTTCGCTCAACTGGCTTACTCATCATAACCAGGCCAAGGCTGTGCCGCTGGTACAGGGCAAAGGATATGAGGATGCAAAGAATATACTGGAAAAAGCAGGTTTTGAAGTGGTGGTGCAGGATTCGCTTTATATTGATACAGCCAAACCCTTATCGGTATTGAAGCAGATCCCTGAGTCTGATGAACTGGTAAAAGTGAACCGCACCGTATATCTCACCATTAACCGTGCTGTGCCACCCATGGTGGAAATGCCCAACCTGATCGGTTATAGTTACCGCAGTGCAGAAATGGCTTTAAAAAATGCCAACCTGCGGGTAGGTGATACAACCTTCCGCCCTGATTTTGCCAAGAACGCGGTGCTGGAGCAACGCTATAGTGGCAATATCATCCGTCCCGGCGATAAAATAAGAATGGGCAGCGTCATCTCCCTGGTATTGGGTGATGGAGTAGGAGACAGGCAATTCCCTGTACCTGTACTGATCGGGTTAACGTATTGCGAAGCTCAAACCCTTGCAGAAGCACAAGGCATCTCTATCGGGTCAGTGATCGCTGATGGAATTGAAGATTCCTGCAATGCTTATATTTACTGGCAGCGTCCGGAAAGATATGATGAAGAACATAAATTCCGTTATATCCGCTCAGGCCAGATGATCGATATCAAGCTGCAAAAGGAGAAACCGGTGATTGTTGATACCGTAGGAATGCCGCTGCAGCAGCAATAACTATTTAATTAAGATATTATGCAAACAATTACAGCCGAAGAACTGAAAGCCCGCCTCGATGCCGGCGAAAAACTGAATATCGTTGATGTCAGAGAACCACATGAGCATGCCGAATTCAATATCGGCGGTTTGCTTTATCCTCTTGGTAAAGTGCAGACCATGCAGGTGGATGAGCTCGAACCTTTCAAAGATGAAGAACTGATCGTTTACTGCCGCAGTGGCAACCGCAGCGGACAGGCCTGTCTTATTCTTGATACACTTGGGTTTACCAACACCAAAAATCTTGTTGGTGGTATGTTGAACTGGCAAGAAAAGATAAAATAAAAAGAGAGGGAAACTCCCTCTCTTTTTACAATTTGATATTTACTCCGATCATATAATTCGTTCCTGCCATCGGGAAATAATAATTATCCGCAGTGATGGTGCCATCGCCTACATATGCGTAGGTATAACCATTGGGCTCATACTTCCTGTTAAACACATTGTTTACCTGGCCAATAATATTCCATTCAGAGAAGATCTTATTTCTTAACGTAAGAATGATACGCGCATCCTGTGTATAAAAAGCATTCAGCTTCCGTTGTTCATTCTGTGTATTGTCCAGGTATTGCTTTCCTACATATTTTCCCAGCAAACCTATTTCCAGGTTTTTTACCGGTAAGAAATTCAGTGAAGCGCCACCAACAACAGCAGGTGCAAAAGCGATGGTCGTGTTTTTGTGTTCTACGCTTTGCTGACCTATCCATTCTCCATTGGCATCATAATCATCCAGGTATTCGGTGAATTTTTTGATCTTGTTGCGGCTGAAGCTGAGATTGGCATTGGCATTCAGCCAGGAGTTGAATATATACGCGCCCTGCAATTCTATCCCTGCCCTGTAGCTGCTGGGAACATTCACACGGGTGTAGGCTCCTACATCATTGATCATCCCGGTAAGCACCAACTGGTCTTTGTACAGCATGTAATAGAAGTTGGCGCCGCCTTGGAAACGGCTGGTCTTTTTTTCAATGCCTGCTTCAAAATCATGCATCATTTCTTTCTTTGGCTGATTGGTAAGACTGGCTTCAAAATCGTCGCGGTTGGGTTCTTTCTGTCCCAGTGCATAGCTGAGATAAGTTTGCCATCCGTTCTTTGCATAAGTAAGACCGGCTTTGGGATTCACGAAATCAAATTTCCGGTTGATGAACAGGGTGGGGCGCTCTGCAAATCCATCCATCTTATGTTGTACATGCCGGAATTGCACATCAGTGAAGAGGCTTATGGCATTGGTAAGTTGGTACTGCCATTTTGCATAGGCATTGATATCGGTCTTTTTAGCATCCAGGTCATAATAGCGGAGGCCCTGATCAAAACCATATTTGGCCCAGATCACATCACCATGGTGATTGCCATCATACACCGTCCATCCACCACCGATGGTAAGCGTGTGCTTATCACTTTTATATTGAGTGGAAAGGATCTGGCCATAGAAATAATTGTCCAGCCATTTTTGACGGACGAGATCTGTCTTTGTTATAGTTTGTCCATCAATCACCAGGTTAGGCAATTCATATTTGGCGAACTTTTCGCCTCCTTTATAATTTTCATAATAACCCAATCCCCTGGTGAGGAAGACTGCTGTATTGAAATGCCATTTGCTGCTTAATGCATGATCAAAGAATAGCTGGTAATGGGTTTGCCGGTAATTATCGGTTTCATTATCGTATGGAGCACCCGGCCTTTCAGTGCCGCTGGAGTTATAGGTGCGGTTAGTCTTCAGCATTGATTCAGGCACACCATTCCATGCCTGGTAGGTTTTTTCTTTACCTGAAAACACATTGAAGCGGAGTGATGACCTGTCGCCGATATAGGCGCCTGATAAATAGAAAGATTGCAGATGGCTGCTGGCCCGGTCTACATAGCCGTCGCTGGTGATCTGGCTCAGGCGGGCATCGAGCGTAAAATGATCATCGATCAAACCGGTTCCGGCTTTGATCGTATTTTTCCAGGTGTTGAATGAGCCATAGCTGTTATTGATCTCACCGTAGGAAATCCTGTTGAGCTCGTTGGTAGATAAACTGACTGTTGCGCCAAAAGCTGAAGCTCCGTTGGAAGAAGTGCCCACACCACGCTGGACCTGGATCGAATTGACGGAAGAAGTGAAATCAGGAAGGTTTACAAAAAAAGCACCCATGCTTTCTGCATCGTTGAAAGGAATGCCATTGAGCGTAATATTGGTGCGGGTGGCATCCGAACCGCGGATGCGCATGGCCGTGTAGCCGACCCCTGTGCCGGCGTCCGAGTTAACTACTACAGAAGGTGTTTGGTTGAGGATAAAAGGGATATCCTGTCCCAGGTTCAGTTTGCCGATCTCCTTTTTATTGAGATTGGACTTGGTGAAGGGGGCTTTTTCGCCGGCCCTGATAGCCCTGACCTCAACGGGTGCAAGGGAATAAAAACTGTCTGTACTGGTTTGTTGCTGGGCCATAATAGCTGAACAGCCCATGAACGAAAATGAGATGAGTGCAATCCTCTTCATTTTTTTAATTTAAACGGTTAAAAAATGAGAGGGAAATGCTGTGGAGAAAGGACATACGAAAGACTCCTTCCCTGCGCAGGCATTACCCTGATCAGGTTTACGGGTATAATCTCAGATCGCAGCTACTGGCTGCAAACACCCCGGGAAACGCTGAAAACTTACAAGCTTTCACTATGTAAGAACTGGTGCGAAATTAGGAAAATTCCGGTTTATTGTAACTTTTCGAAAACCTGCAGCGTAACACTTCAAACAACCCGGTTTATGAAAAAGATATTTTACTCATTGTTGCTCCTGGCTTTTGGCCCTGCTGTACTGGCCCAACAGCCTACTATAAAAGACCCCAATGCACAGGTACGGGAAGCTAAAAACTTCACAGTGATCCGTTTGTCCAGCGCATTTGATGTGTATCTCACACAAGGGGCAGAGGAATCTGTGGCTGTAAGTGCCGCCGAAACCGAATACCTGGCCGATATAAAGGTGGAAGTGAAGAACGGGGTGCTCGATATCAGCTACAGGCCGAAAAAAGGCTGGGGCAGGGGTAACCGTAAACTCAAAGCCTATATCTCTTTTAAACAGTTAGACAAGCTGGATGTGAGTGGTGCCTGTGATGTGGACATTGTGGGTGTATGGAAGGCCGATGGCGCCAAAATTGAACTTTCCGGGGCCAGCGACCTGGCAGGCCAGGTGAGTATCACCAAGCTCAATTTTGATATAAGTGGCGCTTCCGACGTAAAACTGACCGGCAATGTGGGTCAACTGGTTATCGATGCCAGCGGTGCCAGCAGCTTCAAAGGATTCGACCTCGCGGCTGATTACTGTACAGCCGATGTTTCAGGAGCAAGTGATGTGCGTATACTGGTCAATAAAGAATTGTCTGTAATTGCCAGCGGTGCCAGTGATGTGCATTATAAAGGAAGCGGTTTGATCCGCGACGTGCGTACGAGTGGAGCGAGTAGTGTGAAGAGAAGTTCCTGACCAATTTTACATAGTATTGATGCAGAGGGCGTATTATGGTGGCAACTATAATACGCCCTCTGCTTTTATAATTTCCATATTTGTTTGGCTGGTAATAATTATAGTCTTACCTTTGCAGCCCACATCGCGAAGTAGAGCAGCGGTAGCTCGTCGGGCTCATAACCCGAAGGTCGGGAGTTCGATCCTCCCCTTCGCAACCAACGAAAAGTCCGCCAAAGCTGGCGGACTTTTGATTTTTTCCTGGGCAGTTGCAGTCAACTGGCATGGATTGATTACCTCCTTTGCTATTCGAAGCCTGCGTGCCCCTGTGGTCCATATAGAAATGATTTAATAATGAAAGCAGGTTTCGTCAATATCTTCGGTCGCCCTAATGCAGGGAAAAGCACACTGCTGAATGCGCTGATGGGGGAGAAGCTCGCTATCGTATCACCCAAAGTGCAAACGACCCGTCACCGCATCAAAGCGATCATGACGGAAAAAGATTACCAGATCATTTTCTCCGATACACCCGGCATCATTGAACCAAAATATAAGTTGCATGAAAAGATGATGCAGGCTGTGAAAAGCGCATTGGAAGATGCCGATCTTGCCCTGCTCATCGTGGATGTGAATGAAAACTGGGAAGAATGCCATACCATTTTTGAAGCGCTCCGGCTCAGAGTACCGGCCCTGGTAGTGATCAATAAAATTGACCGTGCATCGCAGGAGAAAATACGGGATGCCATTGCTTTCTTTTCTGCAAAGAAATATTGTAAAGGAACGATCACGATCTCTGCAAGCAGTGGCATTAACCTGAAGGCTTTCCTGAAACCAATATTGGAACTGCTCCCGGAAGGAGATCCTTTTTATAATGACGATGATATTACTGATCTGCCTACCAAGTTTTTTGTAGGAGAAATGATCCGGGAAAAGATATATGAACTGGTGGAAGATGAGATCCCTTATCATACAGCAGTGCTGGTAAGAGAGTTCAAAGAGAAGACGACACTGATAAAGATCGTGGCCGATATCATTGTTCACCGCGAAACACAGAAAGCCATTATCATTGGTGAAAAAGGAAGCATGATCCGGAAACTGGGTACAGAAGCAAGGAAAGAGATCGAAGCATTTTTACAGCAAAAAGTGTTCCTGGAACTTTTTGTAAAAGTGAAACCAAAATGGAGAGAGAATGAATTGCAGTTGAAGGAATACGGGTATTAAGAACTAATAACGACTATCAATTTTAGAAACTATATGAGTTTTACAGTAGCAATAGTAGGCCGGCCCAATGTAGGCAAAAGCACTTTCTTCAATCGCTTGCTGGAACAGCGGAAAGCGATCGTGGATGACGTGAGTGGCGTTACGCGCGACAGGCAATACGGTGTTGCCGACTGGAATGGAAAGACCTTCAACGTGATCGATACGGGTGGGTTTGTAGCCGGCAGTGAGGACGTATTTGAAAAAGAGATCGCCAAGCAGGTGCTGATTGCTGTGGATGAAGCCGATGCCATTATTTTTATGGTAGACGCTCAAACAGGTATGACGGAGCTGGACGATTCAATGGCGAATGTGCTGAGACGCAGTACCAAACCGGTTTTTCTGACCGTCAATAAAGTAGACAATAATGAGCGGCTGCTGGAAGCATCAGAATTTTACAGCCTTGGTTTTGAGCATATCTTTTTTATTGCAGCAGCCAGCGGCAGTGGCAGTGGTGAGCTGCTCGATGCCATTGCAGACATGATCAAAGCAGAAGACGATGCAGCGGAAGAGACTGCAGAGATGAGCGCATTACCCAAGTTCGCGATCATCGGTCAGCCCAATGTAGGTAAGTCTTCTTTGCTGAATGCATTGATCGGCCAGGAAAGGACGATCGTGAGCGATATTGCCGGTACCACGCGCGATACCATTCACACACATTATAATTTATTTCAGAAAGAATTTATACTGATTGATACTGCAGGGATCCGCCGGAAGACCAAAGTGCATGAAGACCTTGAGTTCTACTCTGTGATCAGGGCCATCAAAGCAATGGATGAAGCAGATGTATGTCTCATATTGCTGGATGCGGAGAAAGGTATTACTGCACAGGATCTCAACATCTTCAGCCTGGCTGTCCGCAAGGGGAAAGGAGTGGTGGTGCTGGTGAATAAATGGGACCTGGTAAAAAAGGAAACCAATACAGCCAAAGAATATGAAGCTGCTTTGAAAAAAAGGCTGGCTCCCTTCAGTGATGTGCCGATCCTTTTCATTTCTGCTAAAGAAAAAACAAGGATATTCAAAGCCATTGAAGTGGGACTGGAAGTGTTTGAAAACCGCCGCAGAAAAATATCTACTTCCCAATTAAATGAGGTCATGCTGAAGGCGGTAGAGAATTATCATGCACCGGTAGTAAGAGGACATGCGGTGAAGATCAAGTTTGTGACGCAGTTGCCTACTGCTGTCCCTTCCTTTGCATTTTTCTGCAATTTCCCGGACGATATAAAAACACCTTATAAGAATTACCTCGAGAACCAGTTGAGGCAACAGTTTGACCTGAAGGGAGTACCAGTAAGGCTTTTCTTCAGGAAAAAGTGAAAAACAAGGAGTTAGGAGGAGGAATCAATTGTTTTTTCAGTAAAAATACTGTTAAGAATTTGTTTATTTGAATCCGGCTATTACCTTTGCGAACAAATTTTAAAACCCATCACAATGAAAAAATTACTTGCAATTTTCGCTATCGCTGCTATCGTAGTAGCTTGTAACAACGAATCTGCAACTTCTGCTGAAGACGCTCAAAAAGTAGCAGACTCTTTACGTACAGACAGCCTGAACAAAGCTGCTGAAGCTGCTGCTAAAGCTGCCGCTGATACAATGAAAGCTGCAACTGATTCCCTGAAAGCAACTGTTGATTCTCTGAAAAAATAATTTTCTTAAGATTTTTTCTGTAAGAAATTTCCTCCCGCTTGCGGGAGGTTTTTTTTACAATAAATCTTCGTTTTTTTCCCCTTGCCTGGCTTTCCCCGCATTTTACCTTCAATATCCTGTTGCCGAAATCAGGAATTAAAATAGTGTAAAATGAAAAAGGGGATCTTGAACCTGCTGCTGTTATTGTTGGTTGATTATTGCCATGCCGCTATCCTTAAATGGGATGGAGAAGCTGGTGATGGACAATGGGTCACTTCCATTAATTGGGACCTGGACAGATTACCTGTCCCGGGGGATGAAGTAATATTGGACAACGCTTATATCAATGATGATTATACAGTATTCCTTCCCGGCGGCAATAATGCAGTCAGCCTGCTTTCCCTGATCATCTCTCCCGGCAGTTCGCAGATCATTACCTGCATACTGCCATCTGCCAACACGGCTTCGCCGGCACTGATCCTTACAGGGCCGGGCGATGTGTTCGTATTAAATAAAGGAGCTGTTTTCCGGAATGCTTCAGGTGCCGTCCTGGGAACACCTGTAACAGTGACGACCTCCGGTTTTTTCAGGATCAATAATGGAGGTCATTATATCCATCAGACCACGCGGGGGCATACAGATTACCTGGTAAGCCGCCTGTCTGATGCAGCAGGAACAGAAGAAGGAATATTTGAATTTGATGTGCCGGGCACAGCATCTTATACCGTATCAATAAGCAACCGGGTTTTTGGAAAGCTGATCTTCTCAGCATCTTCTTCCGGCAGCCAGAGAACATATACGGGTGCAGGTATCAATCCCGTCACTGTCCGTGGAGGAATGGAGATACGTTCCAATACGGTGTTATCTTATGGCGCCAATACGGATAGTTTCCATATTGGTGGAGATTGCCTGGTACAGGAGAGTGGCACATTTAATATTGCTAATGGCAGTAACAAGGCGATCATTGCTATAAAAGGTAATCTTGATAACCGTGGCCTGATCACGGAAACAGGAACTTCAACAGGGTCGGGGATCGTGTTGAACGGAACAAGTCGTCAGTCGCTTCTTTCCACAGGTGATATTGCGCAAGAGGTTAAACTGACTGTTAACAACCCGGCAGGTATAAGATTGCTTTCTCCTTTATTGATTTCATATCAACTGGAATTAATACAGGGAAAATTATATACATCTTCCACTGACCTTCTTTCACTGGGAGCAGACGCTATTTGTTACGGTGGTTCTTCTTTGAGTTTTATCGAAGGCCCTATGAAAAAAATCGGCAACACAGGTTTTGATTTTCCACTGGGAACCGGAGGGATTTATGCACCGATTGGTATCGGTAACGGAGGATTGAATACAGATGAATTCCTTGCAGAATATAAAAGAGCCAATCCTCAATCGGCGCCGGGCCTGGGGAATACTTGCCAGGTGCCTATTCATCATATTAGTTATGTGGAATACTGGAACCTTTTAAGGACTGCCGGCAATTCTTCCAGGAAGATCAAACTGGCAGTTTCTTCATCCAGTTTCGCTTATAACCTGCCTGCGCTGGTAGTGGCAAGGGCAGATAACGGACAATGGATAAGTGAGGGTGGAAATACTCATGCAGCAGGAATGCCTTCACCTCCCTATGCTACCGGCACTTTCATCAGTGATGCGG
Organism: Sphingobacteriales bacterium 44-61; assembly: GCA_001898405.1. Classification (GTDB taxonomy): domain Bacteria; phylum Bacteroidota; class Bacteroidia; order Chitinophagales; family Chitinophagaceae; genus Terrimonas_A. The sequence continues at coordinate 41,093 of MKTW01000003.1, read as the reverse complement.
ATATAGAAGAGTTTGGTGCTTTTACGCTTGGTTCAACAATAGATCAAACCCAGAATCCTTTACCGATAAAAATAGAATCTTTCACCGGCAGGTTTAATAATGGGCAATCATTCCTGCATTGGAAAACGGGGGTCTGCCCTGCGGCAGGGCTTCGGTTCGAAGTGCAGCGTGCCGGTCATGATCAGTTGTTCGGGCGGCTGATGGATGTTTATGGGAATGATACGGGTTGTGTTTATCAGTTTACTGACAATTATCCTGAAAAGGGAGAAAACTATTATCGCTTAAAATTAACAGAGGTGAATGGAGAAATCAGTTTCAGTAAAACAATAGTGGTTTCTGATAAACGAGAGCCTGTTTCAGAACTAAGGCTTTCAGGTATCGAAAGAGACCGGTTGAAGGTTAGCGTGTATTCAACACCGGGGAATATTTCATTTTTCATTTTTGATGTAAGCGGGAGAGTAGTGAGGTTATATAATCGAAGACTGTTTCAGCCAGGAGAAATGTTTTACCTGCCTTTACAAGAGTTGACAAAAGGCATATACCTGTTAACAGGTGTTTCAGGAAGGGAAAGATTGAGTGGAATATGTTTTTTGAAGTAAAGAGGGGATGGAATACTGGCGCTGAATCACACTGGTGCAACTTACTTTGTAAGTCGCTTCCGTGCCTTCACCATCGGTTTCTTTAGCTCTTTCGCTTCTTTATTCCATGCTGCTGCTGTAAGAATAATTTCTTTCAACTCCTGAGAATAGATGTCCGCCTTTTTCCGGATAAGAACAGTAGTTACAATTGCCCTTCCCTTTGTACGAAGCTGAGGGAATAGCTCTACCAGGTCCTTGCCCCTGCAAAAGGCAACATCTATTCCTTCTTTTGTATTGTTCAGGTACATGAACATGCCGAAATAATGGTAAAAAGGAATTTTAAAGCTGAATCTCTCTTCCACATCCGGCACAAGTGAATGAACCAACTCCCGGAGAATCCCGCAAAGTTCCCTTCTTTCATCGGGAAGATTTTCAATATAATCGTCAACAGCTCTCATTTTAACCCGTGACGAAAGGCTTTCACTTTTTTACGGAACTCCTGTAGCTCTGTTTCCTGTTGAACGATAAATGTATTGTCTTTCAATTTTCCGATCACTTTCTCCATTTCTTTCTTTGTTTCATAAACCATCTGGCGAAATGGATTTTCATAATCTTTCGCACGCGACTCATAAATTCCTTTTACCATCCACTCCTTGGTAGAAAGTGCTTCATCGAGATATTGAAGGAATATTTTTTTGGTGAACCCGCCTGGTTTTATCCCTTTTACTTCAAGCAGGGAAGCAAAAGCATGTTGCGCTTTTTGCAATGGGTAGGCGTCACTGCAATTATGATAAAAACCATGCACTGCATCCCAGCTATCTATCTTGCCGGAATGAATGCCGCGTATCAACTGGTTGATAACAGGTACTGGCATTAGCTGGCCGCCGATATTGGTCCATGAATGACGCTCAACCTTTCCCAGTTTTTTAATAAGGCCTTCGAAGGAGAGATCAGGCTCTTTTTCAAGAAGGCTGATCAGTTGGGTAACGCCGTAGTATACGATCAGCTCTTTAAAAATATGGTATGCTTCGGTTACTTTAACAAGCACTACCTTTCTTGAGGTATTCTCTACACCACTGATCCGGATCTCTGTTTTAGTAAGTGAGGTTTTCTTGTCCAGCAATTCTTCCCCTTTTTTTATGGCAGATGCTTCATTCAGCGATTTGCGGGATGTGTTTTTCCAGCTTTCACCGGTAGCTTTTTTTAGTAATTGCAGGGCATCGAAAATTTCATTTACGCTGTCGGGAGCAAGAAAATCATATTCCAGGTATTGATTCTTAAAGCTGCGCTTGTCACGGCTTTCGTATTTGCCGGAATTGCGGGCCAGCGCATACATGTTGTACATAAACCAGTAAGCAGGCATGATCACCAGCCGGTCTTTGCTTACATCATTGCTGACAAGAGAGAAAGGAATGGGGATATTGAGCTCAGCCGGAAAATCACCTTTGGCGATCAGGGTAAAAGATGCAAACCGGGAATTGTGTTTGAGACTCACGCAGAGTCCTGGCCAGAAACCGCGACCTGCCATCAATTCCCCGTCAGCGCCCCGGGAATTATGATTGGAGCCGATCGTAGCACCTGCAGCCATATTGCTTTGCCCCATCAGCACGGAAGCGCAAAGAAAGGAATTGTTGTGGTGTTGCTCATGTGCAGGGAGCAATAATGAGTTCAACACTTCACAGCAGGAGATCGTGGAGTTATCCCCTAAAAACGAGTTGATCAGCCTGGCTCCATATTTTAGCTGCGAATGCGAGGCCAGGAAAAAACGGACCGCTTTTACGCCATAGAACACCCGGCAGCCAAAACCAATGATGCCATTTACCAGTTCACATCCTTCGCCGATCTGTGTAGGTGATTCAGCAGATGAATTGATGGTAAGGTTCTTCAGTTTATTTGCTCCTTTGATATATGCGTCTGTGCCGATCATCACGTCTTTGATGATCCGGCAGTTTTTTATAACGGATCTTTCTCCGATCGTGCCATAATAGCCGCGGCGGTCGTCAAATTTTTTTTCGGTGAACTCACGGAATTTCTGCATCAGCACCTCATCTGTTCTGTAGCGGGTCCATAGCCATGCATCACCTGTTTGCATACCATCAAACGCCAATACACTGCGGCCGGCATTTTCATTACAAAGTTCCATCCAGATACGAACAGATTCTTTTTCGCCTCTTTTTATAATACCATTCCCGAATTTGGAATGGTCAGAAACACTGACCTCATTGATATTGATAAGAATGGATTCACTTCCGATAATGTAATGGCTGAGATAGTTCACATTGTCTATCACAATATTGTCGCCAAGATCGCAACTGATGATAGAGCTATTGTATAAACCTACAGGTAAACGCACATCATGAAATTCAAGAAAGAAAGGTTCCAGTTTGCCGATGCGTACCAGCCCGTAAAATTTGCACTGTTTTATAAGCGAGGTATCGAATATTTCCGATACAAGAATATTTTGCCAGTTGTCTGAAGTGTTTCCATTGGCGGTCAACTGTCTTATTTCTGCCTCAGTTAAATTTCTCCAGTTCCGTTCGCCCTTATATTGCTGCTCGCGCAGATAATATTCATTTTCGCCATGGGGGAGATAGCCGGGATTCACAAAATTATAACCAAGCCCGGTTACCGGTATTTTACTGATCTTATTCATGGATTTGTTTTAAACCTGCAGGTTCTGTTTCGGCAGATTAAGGCAAGTATTATTCCACTGTTACGGATTTGGCAAGATTTCTTGGCTTGTCCACATCCAGCCCTTTAGCTACTCCGATATAGTAAGCCAGCAACTGAAGGGGTACCACATTGATCATAGGGGCAACGACCTCATCCGCTTCAGGGATGACCATCGTATCAACGGAAAGCTCGGCCGACATGGTATCGCCTTCTGTGATCACCGAAACAACTTTTCCTTTCCTTGCCTTGATCTCCTGCATATTGCTGACCACTTTTTCATGATAGGCATCTTTGGTGGCAACAAACACAACGGGGAGCTTTTCATCAACAAGGGCAATTGGACCATGCTTCATTTCTGCGGCAGGGTAACCTTCTGCATGTATATAAGAGATCTCTTTCAATTTAAGTGCGCCTTCCAGTGCTACAGGAAAATTATAGCCACGCCCCAGGTATAAAAAATCAGTGGCGTCTTTATATTTTTCCGCCAGCTGTTTAATATGCTCGCTTTGCTGAAGGGCGATCGCCACTTTTTCCGGCACTTCTTCCAGTTCCTTTAATAAAAGCCGGTAACGTTCTTCTGAAATAGAGCCTTTCACATGAGCGATCTTCAGCGCGATCATCGTGAGCACGGCCAACTGGGCTGTAAAAGCTTTTGTGCTGGCTACGCCTATTTCCGGGCCTGCATGCGTGTATGCTCCTCCATGTGAGGTACGTGCAATAGAGGAACCTACCACGTTCACCACGCCAAGGATGATCGCGCCTTTTGCTTTGGCTGTTTCTATAGCTACCAGTGTATCTGCGGTTTCACCGCTTTGCGAAATGGCAATGATAATGTCGCCTTCATTGATGACAGGATTACGATAGCGGAATTCAGAAGCATATTCCACTTCCACATTGATCCTGCAAAGTTCTTCAAAGATGTATTCAGCTACCAGCCCTGCGTGCCAACTGGTGCCGCAGGCGATCATCACTATCCTGTTGGCTTTGACGATCTGCTCTGCATATTGTTGTATACCGCTCATGGTGATGGTGCCTGCATGGGCATCCAATCTGCCGCGGAGGCAATCATAGATGGTTTGGGGCTGTTCAAATATCTCTTTCAGCATGAAATGATCATAGCCGCCTTTTTCAATAGCTGCCAGCTCAAGATCCAGTTTCTGCACATATGGCGTGAGCTTCTCATTGCCAAGGTTTTTCAGGATCAGTTCATCAGGGCGAATGATCGCCAACTCGTAATCATTTACATACACCACCTCTTTGGTGTATTCCAGCATAGGCGAGGCGTCGGATCCAAGGAAATGTTCTCCTTTGCCGATCCCTATCACCAGGGGGCTCCCTTTCCGGGCTGCAATAATGGTTTGTGGTTCGTCTGCATCAAGCAGCAGTATCACATAAGCTCCTACTACGCGTTTCAATGCTACTCTTACAGCTTCTTCCAGCGAGCAATTATTATTGAGCTTGATCTCTTCAATAAAATTCAGCAGCACTTCCGTGTCTGTATCGCTTTTAAAAACGTATCCTTTCTTTACTAATTCATTCTTCAGTTGTGCATAGTTTTCAATGATGCCATTATGGATCATTGCGAGCTTTCCACTGGCGGATTGATGGGGATGCGCATTGCGGTCGCTTGGTTCACCATGCGTAGCCCAGCGGGTATGACCAATGCCTGTATTGGCATGCAGGTTTTCCCCAACGATCGCTTCTTCCAGCTCTGCTACCTTGCCTTTTTTCTTATATACTTTCAATTGTCCGTTCTGTAAAGCCACACCGGTACTGTCATATCCGCGGTATTCAAGGCGTTTAAGGCCTTTGATAATGATCGGGTATGCCTGCCGGGGACCTGTGTATCCAACTATTCCACACATGTTTACTTTATTTTTTCTTGTAAATCAATTATTGCGAATTTCCTGATTTTACTCCAGACACCCAAACCGGATAATGCTTCAGTTTCAGCGATTATATTTCCCCACTAAGACGACGAAGAGCACAAAGAATATTTTACTTACAGCCACAGCGTAAAAGAGCTCTGACAGTATTTCTTTGTGCTCTTCGTCGTCTTAGTGGGGAAAACATTCAAAAATCAGGACCTTCCCAATATGTATAGGAAGCGGAAACAGTACACGCTTACAGCAGGCTTCCGCTGAGCATCATAAATGCCACGGAGAAATAAATGATCAGTCCTGTTACATCTACCAGTGTGGCTACAAAAGGTGCTGAAGAAACAGCCGGGTCTGCGCCCAGGCGTTTTAATATCATGGGCAGCATACTGCCGGCCAGTGTGCCCCAAAGCACTACACCCAATAAAGTGAGAGCTACTGTAACGCCGATCATCATCCAGTGTTCACCATATAAATCCGGTGCAAAGGAATGCCACACAAATATGCGCAGGAAACCGATAACACCTAATACGGTACCCAGTAGTATGCCGGATATGATCTCACGCCGCATCACACGCCACCAATCGGCGATGGTGATCTCGCCTACAGCCATTGCCTGTATGATAAGGGTGGAGGCCTGTGAACCGCTGTTGCCTCCGCTGGAAATGATCAAAGGAACAAACAATGCCAGCACCACCGCTTTCGCTATTTCATCTTCAAAATAAGCCATGGCAGTGGCTGTCAGTAATTCTCCGAGAAATAATACGACCAGCCATACCACTCTTTTCTTGAACAACTGAAAGATCGGCATTTCAAGATATGGGTGCTCCAGTGCTTCTGTACCACCGATCTTTTGGATATCCTCACTGAATTCTTCACTGGCTACCCACAACATATCATCGATGGTAACGATGCCGAGCAGTTTATTGCTGTTGCTGACCACGGGCAGCGCTACCCTGTTGTTCATCTTGAAAACCTCACTGGCTGATTCCTGGTCATCATATGCATTCAATGCCACCACTGTGCGCTCATCCATCAGTTCACTCACTTTTCTGTCAGGAGGGTTAAGAATGAAATCACGGATGCGGATATCATCCAGCAATTCCCCTTTTTCATTGATCACGTAAATGACATTGATCGTTTCGCTGTCTTTACCATACTTACGGATGGTGGTAAATACTTCTTCGATGGTGTTATAGGGATACACATACACGTAATCCGGGGTCATCAACCGGCCGATGCTGTTTTCCGGATAGCCCAGTAAAGAGAGAGTGATCTTTCTTTCCTCGGGGTCCATCAGTTTGATCAATTCGCGGACAGCATTGCTGGGAAGCTCTTCCAGGAAATCGGTACGGTCATCCGCAGGCAATTCATTCAGCAGGGAGGCAACCGTATTGGGAGGCAGGATCTGGATGATGCGTTTTTGCGTGGGGAATTCGAGGATCTTGAACACACTGGCTGCACGGTGGACCGACATATTGGCGATGATCTGGCCTTCAAAATCGGGAAATTCATAGACGAGATCAGCCACATCACTGATGTTCTGATCGTTCAGGAAGTCCCTGATCCTGAGCTTGTCTTCCGTTTGGACAACAGCTTCAAACTGTTCGCTTAATGAAGGTTGTTCATCAAATTCTTCAGCCATGACTCAAAAATACGAAGTACCGGGTTTAGAACCCTAACTCAATCTTTCTTCTGTGTTAAGAAATATGCGATTTTCGTGCCTGCATTTAATAACTGTACATGATTCTTCCTTTTTTATTCGTAGCCAATACAGGGGGCCGCGGCAGGGGTGTATTCAGTTCTGAATATATAGAAGCGGGCACGGTGGTTGAAATGTCGCCTGTTATTATCATGAGCAATGAAGAACGGAAATTGCTTGACCAGACCCTGCTGCATGATTATATTTTTGAATGGGGATATGAAAGCGACCGGTGCTGCATGGCTTTGGGATATGTGCCCCTTTACAATCATTCCTATACCTCCAACTGTGAGTATGAAATGGATTTTGAAAACGCGCTGATCAGTATCCGTACCGTAAGGCCGGTACAGGCAGGAGAAGAATTATCCATTAATTATAATGGAGAATGGAATGATAAGAAGCCGTTGTGGTTTGAGGTGACGAGTACATGAACAAAGCCTATTGATCATTCAATGGGTTTCCTTCTTTATTAAAGATCTAACAAAAAGGGAAGATCTTTCGATCTCCCCTGGTGTAAACGGTACTGCACTGGACCCAAACCACAGCTAGTTTAGGGAATAACAAATCGGTGGCGGCTGATATCCTCGTCTCCGTCCCGCAGGTTCAGGATATATGAGCCTTTTGGTAATGAGGAACTGCCGGAAAAAACATTGATCACCTGGCCTGCATCTAGTTTGCCTGGTGCTTTCCTGTATACCAGTCTTCCGTTCATATCATGTACGGTATACCAGGCCTGCCGCAGGTTGCGGCCGCTTTGCAGGTAAAGCGTGTTATTGGTCATCAATGTAGGGAATACTTTATCGGGACCGGTTTGATTATTGCCGGCCTGCACCATGATCATAGGAGAATAAGTGATCGCTCCGCCCATATCGGTCATCTTCAAGCGGTAATAGTAAGTGCCTGGGCTGGGGAGCAGATCATTGTATTGATAGCTGATATCATTACTGTATGTTGCATCGGCCTGCCCCTGCAACCTGTTTATGGTACTGAAAGAGGAAGCATCTTTACTGCGTTGCACTTCAAACCAGGAAGGATCGCTGTTTCTTGTGATCTGCCATTTTAATTCAGTAGACCCGTCTTTTTGTTGCCCCGAGAATGAAAGCAGGTTTACCGGTAATATAAGCATGGGCTGCATATTAAAGCTGATACGGTTATCGCCGGTGTTTTCATAAAACTCAAGGACCATATCAATGGTGCCGGATGAAAGATTGGTGGTAAGGGCAGACGATGTGTAGGAATGCAGATTCCAGTTATCAATAGCCCAGGTGCCACCACCATCGAGACTTAACCTGTACCCATCATCAGCACCTACAGTGAAACGGTAACTGCCGGCAGGAAAATTTTTCTTTAAGCGGTAGCGCACGCTGAATGTTTCCGTTTGCACATTGCAGTTGCTGGTGGAATAAGAAACATCGCTGCCACCGAAGTTCTGATCAAAATTGGGGGAGCTGCTGTTGCCTTCCGTCACCATTCCTTTATAGTAATCGAAATTAGTACCATCGTATACATAACCATTCCATACATTGTTGGCGCCATAAGTAGTGGTATTCTCACTACCCATGCAACTGTTGTAGCTGACATTAAATGAAATGCGGTTCTCGCCGCTGTTCTCATAATACTCAAGAACCATGTTGTAGGTACCGTTCAGGGGTACGGTGATAGAAGCAGTGGTATAAGCCTGATCATACCATTGGTCGATGATCCAGGTGGCGCCGCCGTCAATACTGAGGCGAAAGCCATCATCCCCCCCTACAAGGAAGGTGTAGTAACCGGCACTAAATGTTTTTCTTAAACGGAAGCGGACACTGAAAGTAGTAAGGCTCACTCTGCAACCATGGGTATTGTAGTTGCCGTTATCGTTGTCAAAGTCCTCATCGAAGTTGGGATTGCCGGCGCTGCCTTCGTTTATATAACCTCTGTAACTGGTGAAGTTCGTATTGTCATACGCATACCCGATCCAGACATTATTAGTACCATAAGTAACTTGATCTCCCTGGGGGCTGCAGGGTTGGGCGGAGGCAAAACAGGACAAAAGAAGGCCTAAGGCCAAAACAGGTAGAATTGGTTTCATTGGAAGGTGGTTTGTTACTAACCCTATTTAACGATAGTAAATAAGGGTTATTGCTTAGTGTAAATAGGTATTTACAAATAAAAGTATGATTTTCAGGCAAAAAGATACCTATGGGCGCCTGGGAGGGCCTAAACTTTTGACAATTGTCAACTTATTTATATATGAGAGGTACTACTTCAGTAAGTCTTTAATTTCCTGAAGCTTGAGTAATGCCTCTACCGGCGTTAGCCGGTTGATGTCGATAGAGCCCAGGAGGTCCCGGATATCGCCGAAAGTCTGGGAATGTGCATCAAAAATGGATAACTGGAATTGGGGGGCAGTCAGGGATTTGACTTTTGACCGCGCATCCTCTTTGGCCGGAGTGCCATTGTCGTCGCCATCCAGGTGTTTTGCTTCGAGATGCTTTAAAATTTCATTGGCCCGGTCGATCAGGGAAGGAGGCATACCGGCCATACGGGCTACGTGGATACCAAAACTGTGCGTGCTGCCACCCGGGGCCAGCTTGCGCAGGAACACGATCTTGTTGCCGATCTCTTTATTGGTGATATGATAGTTCTTTACACGGTCAAGTTTTTCTTCCAGTTCATTCAACTCATGATAATGGGTAGCAAATAGGGTTTTGGGTTGATGCGGGGTATTGTGCAAATGTTCCGCAATGCTCCATGCAATGGAAATACCATCATAAGTAGAAGTTCCCCGGCCGATCTCATCCAGCAATATCAGGCTTCGCGCTGTGATATTGTTGATGATGCTGGCGGTTTCATTCATTTCCACCATAAAGGTAGACTCACCTCCACTCAGGTTGTCTGAAGCACCCACGCGCGTAAAGATCTTATCGGTGAGGGAGATCTTTGCTTCAGTTGCCGGTACAAAGGAACCGATATGAGCCATCAGCGTGATCAGTGCGGTTTGACGGAGCAATGCTGATTTACCGCTCATGTTGGGGCCGGTAAGTATGATGATCTGCTGATCGGTTTTGTTCAGCTCGAGATCGTTGTGGATATAGGTTTCACCGATGGGTAAATGTCTTTCTATTACAGGATGCCTTCCTTCTTTCACTTTCCAGTCCATGTCTTCCTGCAGCTGTGGTTTTTTATACTGATACTGTATGGCATTCTGTGCAAAACAGCAGAGGCAGTCCACAATAGCAAGAATATTCCCATTAGTTTGAACAGGTGCTAAATAATCAAACAATTCATTCAGCAACAGTTCATATATCCTGAGCTCATTCTGTAATATTTTATCTTCCGCTCCCATGATCTTTTCTTCATAATCTTTCAATTCGGGAGTGATATACCGTTCTGCATTAGCCAGTGTTTGCTTGCGCATCCACTCAGCCGGCACTTTGTTCTTATGAGAATTGGTTACTTCAAGATAGTAACCGAATACATTATTGAAACCGATCTTCAGGGAACTGATACCGGTTTGCTCAGCTTCTTTTTGCTGAAGTTTGGCCAGGTATTCTTTGCCGCTATGTGCGATCTGCCGCAATTCATCCAGTTCTGCATCCACGCCATTATTGACCATCCCGCCTTTTGCCGCCAGGGCAGGAGGGTTATCTATGATCTCTTTGAATATTTTGTCGGCGATATAAGGGCAGGGGTTCAAAGCATCGCCTAAACGTTTCAGGTAGTCATTGCCGGATGCAAGACAAACCTGTTTAATGATCTCCACCTGCTTCAATCCTTTTGCGAGTTGCAACACTTCACGCGGGTTGATCCTTCTTGCAGGGATTTTAGCGACCAGCCTTTCAATGTCACCGCAAAGTTTGATGGATTGCGATAGTTTATTGCGTGTATCTGTTTCTTTGATCAGCCATTCCACCAGGTCGAGCCGTTCATTGATCTTGGCAAGATCTTTCAGCGGGAAAACGATCCACCGTTTCAGCAGGCGTGCGCCCATAGGGGAAACAGTATTGTCGAGCACGCTCAGTAAAGTATGATCAGTTTCTGAAGCGCCGTAGACCAGTTCAAGATTACGGATGGTGAAGCGGTCCATCCACAGGAAATCATCCCGGTCGATCCGCTGCAGTGAGGTAATATGCTGCAGGTTGGGATGTTCGGTATCTCTTAAATAATGGATAATGGCACCGGCTGCAATAAGGCCATTCTTCATTTCTTCCACACCAAATCCTTTTAGTGAATGGGTCTGGAAATGTTTGAGCAATGTATCTTCTGCGTAGCCGGCATCGAAGATCCATTCATCCAGCGTATAGGTGTACATTCTGCCACCAAAATACTCTTTGAAATTTTTCTGGCGGTGACGTTGAAAGATCACTTCAGCGGGCTTGAAGCTTTGCAGCAGTTTATCGGCATATTCACGGTCGCCTTCTGCGATCAGGAATTCGCCGGTGGAGATATCAAGGAAAGCAAGACCGTATTGATCATTGTCAGCGAAATGGATACCGCCGAGAAAATTATTGGTATGGTGTTCCAGCAATTTATCATTCAGGGCAGTGCCGGGGGTGATCATTTCGGTGACGCCTCTTTTCACAACGCCTTTGGCTTGTTTTGGATCTTCCAGTTGATCGCAAACAGCTACGCGATAGCCGGCTTTCACCAGTTTATGCAGGTAAGTGTCGATGGAGTGATGGGGAAAACCTGCCAGGTCGAGTGAAGCGGCGGCGCCATTATTCCTTTTGGTGAGGGTGATGCCCAGCACCTGTGAAGCGATCACGGCATCCTGACCGAAGGTTTCATAGAAATCGCCTACACGGAAAAGCAGCACGGCATCCGGGTATTTCTGTTTAATGGCCCGGTGCTGCTGCATCATCGGGGTTTCCTCTGTTTTGCTTTTCGCCATGGGCGACAAATATAATTGCTTTGCTGCCATGAACGAACCGTATTCTAACGGGTGTGAATTATTTTTGCACTATGCGAAAACTGAGTATGGAAGAATTGGACCGCAAATCGGTCGAAGAATTCAGGCAATCGGAGAAAACTCCCATTATCGTCGTCTTAGAAAATATCCGTAGTGCGTATAATGTTGGCAGTGTGTTCCGTACTGCTGATGCTTTCCTGGTGGAAGCGATCTACATCATCGGCTATTCAGCAAAACCTCCGCATAAAGAGATCAAAAAAACAGCTTTAGGTGCGGAAGAAACGGTGAATTGGCGGCATTTTTCCACAACAGCCGAGGCTATTTCACAATTAAGGGAAGATGGGTACACCATTTATGCGATAGAACAGGCTGAAGGAAGCCGGGCTTTGCAAGCGATTACCCCTGCTTTGGATGAGAAGATCGCGGTGGTGCTGGGCAATGAAGTAACGGGTGTGGAGCAATCCACGATCCATTTGTGTGATGCCTGTGTGGAAATACCGCAATTGGGGATGAAACACTCCCTGAATATTGCAACGGCGGCAGGAGTGGTGCTTTGGGAGCTGGTAAGAAGGAGGCTAAAGAGTGAGGGGCGGGAGCGCAGCGTTTAAATTTTAATGTTTAAACGTTGTTTTATGGTCAGGGGGATTGGTTTATCTTTGCCGGATGACTACTGCTAAAAAGTATCTCAGTCTAATAAAGTTTTCGCATACCATTTTTGCGATGCCTTTTGCATTGATAGGCTTTTTTCTGGGGATTTTTTTGATCACAAATCCGGAGTATGGGGGTTCTTTAATACCGGGTTGGCATATTGCCTATCCTGACCTTAAAAACTGGCCTGCCGGTTTTCCTTCTTCCCGCAACGAAGTGATCATCCGGTTCCTGTTGGTGATTGCCTGTATGGTATTTGCGCGCAGTGCAGCCATGGCCTTTAACCGGTATCTCGACAGAAGTTTCGACGCCCTGAACCCCCGCACTGCGATCAGGGAGATACCAGCCGGGATATTAAAGGCAAACAATGTATTGTTGTTTACCATTATAAGCTCTGTCCTGTTTATTGTTTGTACTTTCTTTATTAATAAGATCTGTTTTTATCTCTCCCCCGTAGCCTTATCAGTAGTGTTGGGATATAGTTATACGAAAAGATTCACGCCGCTATGTCACCTGGTATTAGGCATAGGATTGTCACTTGCGCCGATAGGAGCTTATCTCGCTGTAACCGGTGAGTTTCAACTTCTCCCTTTGTTGTTTTCTTTTGCAGTCATCTGTTGGGTCAGTGGCTTTGATATTATTTATGCATTGCAGGATGAAGAGTTTGATAAAAACCATTCTTTATATTCAATACCTTCCTGGCTGGGCAAGTCCAAAGCATTAAGGGTTTCAGAATTACTTCATATCCTCAGTGCTTTATTCGTCATTGCTGCAGGTTATCTTGGAAGTTTTAGCTGGCTCTACTGGATCGGCGTAGCTGTATTTGCCGGCATGCTTATTTACCAGCATTCCATTGTTAAACCCAATGATCTCCGGAGAGTGAACCTGGCTTTCATGACGGCCAACGGCATAGCTTCTGTCGTTTTTGCTTTATTTGTGATCGCCGATCTCTTTCTCCGTGTTTTTTCCCGTTAGGTATCTTTGCACCATGCCCAGAATCCTCGCCATTGATTACGGTCTCAAACGCACCGGCCTTGCCGTCACCGATCCTTTACAGATCATTGCTACAGGCCTGGCCACCGTTGAATCAAAACAGCTGGTTCCTTACCTGAAAGATTATTTCAGCCGTGAACAGGTAGAACTGATCATTATCGGCGAACCCAAGAACTGGGATGATTCCGATACGCATGCGACACCCCTGGTGGAAAAATGCATTAAGGATCTTCAGAAAAATTTCCCCTCCATGCCCATCAAAAAAGTGGATGAACGGTTCACTTCCAAAATGGCCAAAGATGCCATGCTGGAAATGGGCCTCAGGAAAATGCAACGCCGCAACAAAGCACTTGTAGACGAGATCGCGGCAACTATCATGCTACAGGAATACATGCGATCTGTTTAAAACGCCCCTTCCCGTCCTTCCCGCCTTACCGGTAAATTTTTACCGGTAAGGCGGGAAGGACGGGAAGGGGCGTTTTGAACAGGAGTTGCTTTATTTAATGAAGTGTAACTGTTTGAGAATAAATCCCTGTTTCATATTATACACGTTGACTTCCTGTATTTTAAGCAGGAACGCATACCTTTGTACCTTGTTCAATCAAGTAGTTTAAAGATGATTTTACCTATTGTAGCTTATGGCCACCCTGTATTGCGTAAAGTGGCTGAGGATATTACACCCCATTACCCCAATCTGGAAAAGCTTATTGCAGATATGTGGGAAACCATGTATGAAAGCAGTGGTGTGGGCCTTGCTGCTCCGCAGATCAACCGCTCTATCCGTTTGTTTGTGGTAGACACAGAACAGATGTTTACCAACATGGAAGAAGATGAAAAAGATGACTACCCCGATGCTCCCGGCATCAAAGCCACTTTTATTAATGCCCACATTGTGGTATTGGAGGGAGAGGAATGGTCGTACAATGAGGGTTGTCTCAGCATCCCCAAGATCCGGGAAGACATTTATCGCAACGAATCCGTTACGCTGCGGTACGTGGATGAAAATTTCCAGCCCCAGGAAAAAACATTCGATGGCCTCACTGCACGCGTGATCCTTCATGAATACGATCATATTGACGGTAAGCTTTTTATCGATCATATTTCTCCGTTGAAAAGGAAACTGATGAAAGGTAAGCTCACCGATATCTCGAAAGGAAAAGTGAATGTGGATTATAAAATGATGTTCCCCGGCTAAGCTGAACTGCACATTGTACTCATAAAAACGACTTCTGGCTCAACAATTGAAAGATCACACAAAAAGGGTATTGATTTCCCTTCTTGTGTGACCTAGCTTTGTATGTATCCATCCTCCATCTTTCTTTCCACCCCACCGATAGAGTAACTCTAATAGTAGCGAGCTTATTTACAAACTAAATCTTGCTTATGAGAAGAACTCTCCTCTCAGCAATGGCCATGCTATGCGCCATCAGCTATTCTTATGCTCAAAGTGTTGTACCAGCTGCCTTAAATACAGCAGGCGGCACCTACAATAATCCTGATTCTTATTTCCATTTTGAGTGGAGTTTCGGGGAAATGCTTGTTATTAATTCTTTTGCTCCTCCGGATAGTGCTGTGCTGTTAACGCAGGGAGTATTGCAACCTTGCACAGACGGTAAAAGCCTGCCCGGCAATGCCAGGTTCCAGCCTGCTGATTACCGCCTTTTTCCCAATCCTACTGTGGGCAAGTTCGAAGTGAACTTTTTTATCAAGGAACCCGGTCCAATGCATCTCCGTTTGGTAGACGCTAACGGAAAAGTGCTGGATCGCCGCAGCTTTATGTATACCGGCTGCTGTGGTATATATCAATTCGATCTCACTGATCATCCTCCCGGAGTTTACTATGTGATTGCTGAATTGCATACCATATTTACCCGCTACAGTGGTCTTAAAGTAATGAAAATCGGAAAGTAATTCGATCAACCATAAACCCTTCACCCTAACAAATCATGAACATGAAAAAGATTCTTGCCTTATGCTGGCTGATGCTGGCAATGCAATTAGTGTATGGCCAGGCGCCAGGTTTATTCAATTACCAGGGCGTTGCACGGAATGCTGTAGGGAACGTGATCCAGAATAAAGCGATCACGCTCCGCCTTAGTATCCGCAATGGTACGGCAACAGGCCCTGTTGTATACGCTGAAACCCGCGAACTGACGACTAATGCAGTTGGATTATTCAATGTACTGGTTGGGAGTCCTGGTGCCAGTAATGTTACCGGCACCATTCAAGGTGTTGACTGGGCCACAGGAGATAAATTTGTGCAGGTGGAAATTGATCCGGCAGGAGGCTCGGCTTTTATCAATGTAGGCACTTCACAACTTGCTTCAGTTCCTTATGCCTTATTTGCTGCAAACGGCGTAGCTGGCCCTCCTGGTCCTGCGGGGCCAGCCGGCCCTGCTGGACCCGTTGGCCCTGCAGGCCCCGCAGGGTCCATTAATGGAACAGCTGCGGGCGGTGATCTTGCCGGCACTTATCCTGATCCAACGGTGAAAGGGCTTCAGGGCAAGGGAGTGAGCAATACTGCTCCAACGAATGGACAGGCATTGATATACAATGGAACTGAATGGACACCCACAAATATCGGCGGCGGTGGTGGGTTCGTACTGCCTTATGTGGCGAATGAAAATTCTGTGGCTACTTTGTTTTCCATCAATAATGCAGGTGATGGCGTTTCACTGGAAGGCACGAATGGAAGTGCAACATCCAGTATTGCTGCTATAAGAGGTAGTGTGACCAGTACTTCTCCTGGCGGTTTTTCTGCTGGTGTGCGTGGTGTCAATAATGGTACCGGTGGGCTTGGTGTGGGGGTATACGGATCACAGAACGGCAGTGGCTGGGGCGTTTATGGTGTAACGCCCAACGGGCTTGGCGTATATGGTAATGCATCAGCCAATGGTTATGGCGTTTATGCCAATAGTAATACAGGCACAGGTTTGCAGGCAACCAGTAATACAGGCGTAGCTGCTAACATGTCGATCTTCAACAATTCAAACAATAATACGGTGCTTAATGTAAATACGGTTGGGAACGGAGTTGGTGTAACTGTTACTACAACGGGGAACGGCGCGGGTGTGCGTGCCTCAACCGGCAGCGGATTCGGGGTGCATGGTATTACGCAGTCTCAAACAAGCGCCGGGGTGGTAGGAGATAATAATGGTGGTGGTGAAGCCGTGGTAGGCCGCACTACCAGCGATATCGCAGGTGCTGTTGTTGGCCGCAATGATGGCGGTGGTTATGGTGTAAGAGGTTTTATTGCGACCAGTGCTGCAGGCACTGCTGTTGGGGTACTGGGGCAGGTGGGATTGAATAACAGCACCGGTCGTGCAGGGCGCTTTGAAAACTTCAACAGTACCAATACCACTGGCAATACACTGGAAGTAGAAACAAACGGTAACGGAAATATTCCTGATAATACGCAAGGCAATGCGGCTTCTTTCCTGGTGGATAATGCCAACAGCGTAGCTGCTGCTGTAAGAGGTGAAGTAAAAACGATCTTCGGCAACTTTGGCGCAGCCGGTCTATTCGGTATTTCTTCCGGTACCGGCGGCTTTGCGGGTCTTTTCCATTCCTCCAATGCAGCTGGCAATGGTCCTGCTTTGGTGGCGATCAATGATGGTAATGGTAATGCCATTACAGCTAATACCAGTAAGGATGGTAATGCAGTGGAAGCAAATATCGATGGTGCAGGAAATGCCCTATATGCCTGGGTCCCCAGTTTTGCAACAGGACGCGCAGGCAGGTTTAATATTTTCAATGAATCCAACACCAGTGATGTGATCACTGTTACCACAGTTGGTAATGGCATTGCAGGTAATTTTAAAGTAGACAAGGTTACAGGAACATCGGCGGCTGTAAAAGCAGAAGTTAATTCGCAGTTTGCCAATTTCGGTACTGCTGCTATATATGGGATTTCTTCCGGTACAGGAGGTTATGCGGGGCTTTTTCATGCATCCAATCCCGCAGGCAATGGCCCCGCTTTGATAGCTATTGCTGATGGTAATGGCAATGGCATCACGGCCAATGCCAGTAACACAGGGGATGGAGTGGAAACAACAGCAGACGGTACAGGGAATGCCCTTTATGCCTGGACGCCCAATTTCAGTAATGGCAGGGCAGCGAGGTTAGTGAATTACAATACCGGCAATACCAACCCGGTACTTACTGTAGAACAGCACAGCGCTGGCAGCATAGCACTCTTTAAGTCGGGTAACCCCGGTACTGTAAACGTTGCCAGGATCAGTGGTACAGGCAAAGGCTATTTTAATGATGGTACGCAAAACAGCGGAGCCGATGTGGCTGAGGCATTTGATGTGAATGGTGATCTTGCTGCCTATGAAGCAGGTGATGTACTGATCATTTCCGTTGATAAGGACAGGGCAGTAGAAAAATCAGCAACGCCTTACTCCAATCTTGTCGCCGGTGTGTATGCTACCAAGCCTGGCGTGTTGCTGACGGAAGAACATATTGACACAGATATTTCTGATAAAGTACCTATGGGTGTGATAGGTGTTATCCCTACAAAAGTATGCATGGAAGGCGGTGCAATAAAAAGAGGCGATATGCTTGTCACTTCTTCACAGCCCGGTGTAGCTATGAAAGCAGATCCGGATAAAGTGAAAATAGGGCAGGTGCTGGGCAAAGCATTGCAGGATTATAACGGACCTGCTGTAGGAAAAATAAACGTACTGGTAAACATTAAATAATTCAAACCATGAAATCATTCAACATGAAAAAAGATCTTCTCTTTCTATTGCTGCTGATAACCGGTATACAATTAAGTGCACAGGAGTTTAAGACAGATGAAAGCATTTCCAGGCAACTAAGGAACAATACACAACCCGGTATGAAATATGGCTCAACTGTTCAACGCGCTGCAAGCCCTTCCAAAGGCTTTACCGGCTCATCCCTTGCCAAGGAAATAAAAGAAGGTAAGTTTATCCAGGTGCAGCAGGGCTCATCGGCTTCGCCGGTAACCAACAGGGTCCGCAATGCCGGAGCCGCGAAGGCAGCAACCCTGCCCAGCAATAAATCTGCAGAGGAAGTAGATAAAGAGATCAAAGCTTCCCCATCCAAAATGCCTGTGCCGCCACCCATGCAGGAAGAAAAAAATGGCACACCGGCCCAGGAAAAAACAGTTCCTGTTAAAAAAACAGGGCAGTAAGCTACTTGCTTTGTTGTTCCGGGATGCGGCTGTAACTTGCAGGCCATGCAAAGTGTTAAACTATGCCTGGCCTTTTTGTTTTTATCGGTCGCCTGTAATGCGCAAACGCAGGAAGATTCCCTGGAAAATGAAAGGCTGGCTAAAATGATCAATCTTTCGGAAGTGGTGGTCCGTACAGACGTGAACATTCCCAAGTTTATGGAACGGGTAAAAAACGATTCCAGTTTTTACAAAGCTTTCAAGAACCTGCATGTGCTTGGGTTTACATCGCTCAATGACATCCGCATTGTTGATAAAAAGGGGAATGGAAAAGCAGGTATGCAGAGCAGGACCGTTCAAACAAGAGCTTATGGTTGCCGCACTATGGAAATAGTGTCTGAAACAACCCAGGGCGATTTTTATGATAAAAAACGGAACTACAATTATTATACAGCAGAACTGTATGCCGGTTTGTTTTTTACCAATGGCAGGATTTGTGGAGAGAACAACATCGTAGCAGGCACGTCTTTTTCCGCCAGGGGAAAAAGCGGTACAGAAAAGCATAAAGAACAATTGAAGATGCTGTTCTTTAATCCCGGGAAAAAAATACCCGGCATTCCTTTCATCGGCGAAAAGATCAACATCTTTGATCCTGATGTGGCTGAACTCTACGATTTTTCCATTGACCAGGTTGATTATGAAGGAAAGCAGGCTTACCTTTTTACCGTGAAGGCAAAAGAAGATCTTTCAAGCGGCAAAAGGAATAAGATCGTTATAGACAATATGGTTACCTGGTTTGATGCCAAGACCATGGAAGTGATGGCCCGCAATTACAAACTCAGCTATGATGCCGGTGTTTATGACTTTGATGTGCAAATGGAAGTGGAAATGACAAAGTTCGGCGAATACCTTGTTCCCAAAACATTACGATATACCGGCAATTGGGATGTGATCCTTAAAAAAAGGGAAAGAGGGATGTTTACGGCTACATTGTTTGATTTTAAAGCAGAACAATGATTGGTTAGTCGTAGTATCGCGATCCCCTTCTTCTGAATATTTACACTTCCATTCTGTTCCCAATCGTGCCCACATACTTTCTCCATTTCTCAATCACCTGTTCCATATCTGAAGGTAGTTCTGTATCAAAATTCATTTCTTCACCGGTGGTAGGATGGATAAAGCCCAATGTTTTTGCATGCAAAGCCTGCCTTGGGCAGATGGCAAAGCAGTTTTCTACAAACTGCTTGTATTTGGCGTACACTGTACCTTTTACAATTTTATCACCTCCATAAAAATCGTCGCTGAATAATGGGTGGCCTATGTGTTTCATGTGTACGCGTATCTGGTGGGTGCGCCCGGTTTCCAGTATGCACTGCACAAGCGTTACATAATTAAAGCGCTCCATCACTTTGTAATGGGTGATCGCTTCTTTGCCATGATCCCCTTCGGGATAAGCTTCAAACAGTTTACGGAATCTCAAATGCCTTCCAACATGCGCTACAATGGTGCCTTTATCTTCTTCCACATCGCCCCATACCAAAGCCAGGTACTGGCGCTTAATGGTATGGTCATAGAACTGCTTGGCCAGGTGCCGCATGGCTTTATCGGTCTTGGCCAGCACCAGCAGGCCGCTGGTGTTTTTATCGATCCGGTGCACCAGTCCGAAGCGGGGAAGCGATTCTTCTGTAAGTCCCGGCTGCTGCTGTTGCAGATACCAGGCCACCCCATTGAGCAGTGTGCCGGTATAATTACCGCTGCCGGGATGCACTACCATGCCGGCGGGTTTATTGATAAGCATAAGATCGGCATCTTCGTACACGATGTTGAGGGGAATGTTTTCCGGCACTACATCGGTGTCTTCAGGGCTCATGTCGGAATATATGATGATCTCGTCCAGGGCTTTAATCTTGTAATTAGGCCGTACTTCTTTTCCGTTTACCAGCACCAGTCCGCTATTGATCGCCTGCTGCAGTTTATTTCGTGTAGCTCCTTCAATCCTGTTCATCAGGTACTTGTCTATACGGAGCGGTTCCTGCCCCTTGTCTGTTTTGAAGCTGAACCGTTCGTAAAGCTCTTCACTGGTTTCTGTACCTGTGTCAGTCGCCTTATTGGTTATATTATCGTTATCCTCCATTATTCGTCGGTTTCCTGCAAAGGTAAGTATTGGCCCAGTTTGAATTTTCCCACAAAGGAGGCGGAGACCGCAAAGAAATATTTCACGTTGCTTTCCCACTATATATAGCTACAACGCAGGGAAGATGCTCAACAATCATTCTTTATGGTCTCCGCCGTCTTTGTGGGAGAAGAACTTAGTTGCTGAAACCCGAGTCATTGCCTCAGAGCAGCGGGATGAAAAATTGTTGGTAAATTGCAGGCTTGATTATGGACAAGCAGGAAGTACATTTCAGGGACCTGGGGCAGATGGCATACAAAGAAGCCTGGGATTACCAGGAGCAACTTTTGCAGGAAGCCGTGCGTATTAAAGCAGCTATCCGCGATTTGCAGGAGAAAGGTGCAGTAATGCCGGGTGAGGAACAATTAAAAACCGATCACTATCTTCTTTTCGTGGAGCATCCTCCTGTTTATACGCTTGGTAAAAGCGGTGATATTGCCAATGTTTTGCTGAGTGAGGAAGACATGCTTCACAAGGGTATCAGTTTTTACCGTTCCAACCGTGGCGGGGATATTACTTTTCATGGCCCGCAGCAACTGGTAGGTTACCCTGTTCTTGATCTCGAAAAATATTATACGGATATTGGTAAATACCTGCGCAATATTGAAGAAATGATCATTCTTACACTTGCTGGGTATGGCATTGAAGCCGGCCGCTCGCCGGGGGAAACCGGCGTATGGATCGATGCAGATAAAAAAGGAATGGAAAGAAAGATCTGCGCGATCGGCGTACGCAGCAGCCGCTGGGTTACCATGCATGGATTTGCACTGAATGTGAACACGGACCTCTCTTATTTCGATAATATCATTCCCTGTGGCATTAAAGACAAGCAGGTGACATCCATTGAAAAAGAACTTGGCCACAAAGTGGATCTGCAGGAAGTAAAGGAAAAGGTGAAAAAGAATTTTGAAGGGGTGTTTCAGTCACACCTGGTGAGCTGATAATTAAAACTCCTTGGGCAGATAAAACTTATTCTTTTCTTTCAGATCCCCATTCTCATACATTTCAAACCTGAACCAGCCTGATTTGTAGAAATTGGATTTATCGATCTTGAAGTTTCTCTCCTTGATATCTTTTAATTCAAACAAAAGATCGTTATCGGTATTGAAGAATTTGATGCTGTATTTTTTATCATTATCAGGCAGGCTGATGCGGATATAACCGTCCTTGTAAGTATACACATGTTTGGACGGGACCCATATTTCCCCTTTGGGGCCATTGTTGGAAATAACAGGTCTTCCGTTTGCACTGTCAAAAACAGGTATGGTGAAATTGCCATTCTGTAATCTTGTTGGCTTGTCTTTTCTTATAAGTGTGTCCAGTACCGGTCTTTTGGGGTCGCTAAAGAGGAAAACGCCTTTATCCAGCATGATATAAAGCCGGTAAAACATGCGGTCATTATTCGCCTTGGTATCTACATAACCGTTTTCGGGAGTAGAGGGGTCGGCAACGGAAAGAATGGTCTTATAATTCTTCAGGCTGTCAAATGAACGCTGGATGCTGATCTGCCTGATGTTCTCAAACTTATTCACCCAACCTATAACAATACGGTTATTGCCAATATTTTTTACGGAAAATTTGGGGAGGGTATCCTGCGCAGATAAAGGTTTACCCACAACAGTCAAGGCCAGAAAAAATAACAGGATCAGTTTGCGCATCATGTAATATAAGAAACGAAAAAGGATATGGATTCTTATCTGTTGCCCGCAAAGATAAGGCTCTGTGAATATACGCTATAAAATATCAAAAGATTAACGTTCCTTTTGGCAGGGAGCGGTTGCCCTGCAAGCCTCCGCTATGGATCACCAGCAGCCTGCTTCCGGCCGGGAAAAATGATTTTTTTATAAGATCTGATACAGCATAAAAGAGTTTGCCTGTGTATACAAAATCGGACGGAATTCCGGTGCCTGCATAAAATTCATTCATAAACTGCAATAACCCGGGTGTATGCTTGGCATAGCCGCCTAAAGAGTATTCATGTAGCAATTGCCAGCTATTGTGTGCTGGTTGCAACAACCGGGCGATCATTCCTTCCAACCCATGATTATTTTTCAGCATGCTGATACTGATCACTTCGCTGCCGGCAGGGGCTGCATTCACCAAACCGGCTGTCATTGTGCCGGTACCGGCTGCGCAGATATAATGAGTGAAAGAACGATCGGGTATTTCCAGTATAGTGGAGGCTCCCCTTGCTCCTTCTTCTCCGTAGCCTCCTTCAGGCACTAACAGGTATTCGTTTATATCGATGCCTGCAGGAATTTGCTTTTCCTTATAATCAGTCCGGGTAATAAAATGTAATTGCATGCCTGCTTGTTTCGCTTCTTCCAGTGCTGCAGAATAAAGAGAAGGCTCTTCACCACGGATAATACCGATTGCCTGCAGGCCCTGTAAGCGGCAGGCAGCGGCTGTTGCAACGATATGATTGGACCAGGCTCCGCCAAATGTAAGCAAGCCTTTTTTCTGTTGCTTCACTGCATGATCGAGATAGAAACGGAGTTTGAACCATTTATTACCGGAAATGACAGAATGCAGCTTGTCGAGGCGAAGAACAGCTACTTCCATATCTTTTTGGCAAAAAAATGATACATCATCCACCGTTATATTTTGCACAGGTAATGAATAAAGCATAAAATTACTACCGCTCTTAACGAATTTACTTTAATTTACGGCGCAAAATAAGAAAGGAATATGCAACCAACATTAGTGATCCTGGCTGCAGGCATGGCTTCCCGCTATGGTAGTATGAAACAGATACAGGGTTTTGGACCAGGGGGAGAAACAATCATGGATTATTCTATTTATGATGCCATCCGCAGCGGTTTTGGAAAAATCGTTTTTATTATCCGCCGCGATTTTGCAGAGGATTTCAGAAATATATTCGAACCTAAACTAGAGGGGAAGATCGCAGTGGAATATGCTTTCCAGGATATGGAAGCATTCACAGAAGGGTTTGATATACCGGCCGACAGGAAAAAGCCATGGGGCACTGCTCATGCTGTGCTTTGTGCTAAAGAAGTAGTGAACGAACCGTTCGCTGTTATCAATGCCGATGATTTTTATGGGCATAATGCCTTTGAAAGTGCAGCCGATTTCCTGATCCATGATTGCTCAGAAAAGAATTATGCGATCGTTGGATATGACCTGCTGAAAACCCTGTCTGATCACGGTACGGTAAACAGGGGTGTTTGCGGGCTGGATGAAAGCGGCAATCTTGCCACTATCACCGAGCGTATCAATATTGCTAAAAAAGGAAGCCATATATTGGTTGATGATGGCCTGGAGCCAAAGGAACTGGCACTTGATACAAGAGTGTCAATGAACTTCTGGTGCTTCGACACATCATTCTTTGCCTATACCCAAAAATTATTCCGTGAGTTTCTTCAGCAATTCGGAACAGAGCTCAAATCAGAGTTCTTCATTCCTATTGTTGCTGATCAGTTCATCAAAGAAGGCGGACGTGTGGAAATCATCCCTACCACTTCTTCCTGGTTTGGTGTTACCTATAAGGAAGATGCTCCTTTTGTGGAGAAAAGCCTGAATGAGCTGATAGCAAAAGGGGAGTATCCGGAGAGATTGTGGAAGTGAGGGGAGCGTTGTTCGTTACCCGATGTTCTAACGGTCGTTAATACGCAAGCTTGGCCCAGTAGTTCCTTTTCCATTGTCACCCCGGCCCTGGTTCAGGACACATACAAGTTTAAAGAATATAAGAGCCGGGGTCTCCTCAACGTTGGGGAGACCCCGGCTCTTAGTGTACTATTCCAGTTATTTTTTTAAACCAGGGCCGGGGTGACAATGGAAATGTCACTTAAACATCGCCATCGCTTAATTAGCTTTCACCATAAACACATAATCTTCTATCTTCTTCACCTGCAATGTCCGGTCGAGATAAGAGATAGACGATTTTGAAGAAAGCCGCACACGCTGATAAGAAGAATCTTTCGCTTTCATATCATTCAGCGCTTTGTAAATATGTTTCGACTGAAGCGCGAACACGACACCAACCGATTCTGCTTCGCGGGTGCTCAATATACCTACTACTTCCCCGCTTTGGTTCAGTACTGGGCCGCCGCTGTTGCCGGGATTGGCAAGAATAGAAAGCTGGCAGCTTAATGTATCGCCATTGTAACCGGTCTTGGCACTAAGGTAGCCTTGTCCGTAAACGATCTCATCCCTTGGATAACCTAATGTATAGATCGGCTCTGCAAGATCAGTGGGTGATTTACTGATAGCATAGGGCGGGGGGGCCATGGGCTTGAAATTAGGATCATCGATCCGCAGGATCGCCAGATCCTTTTCTGTATCGGAATAAACAAGCGCAGCACTGTAATTAACCCCATTCCTGTTTTGCACGGCTATGTTTTGCGCATTCTTTACCACATGGGCATTGGTTACCAGCAATCCTTTACCATCAATGATAAAGCCTGTGCCGCCTGATTTATATACTTTGGGAGTTGGCCTGCTTTGGGTAGGCGCTATCTGGTCCTGCAGGTTGGTTACCACCGATTTCTGGTATTGCTGTTCCTTTTTCATTTCCCGCAGATCACGGCTCAGGGCCTGCAATTGCTGCACATTGTTTTTAGGAGAAATAGACCAGATCAATGCGCTGATGGTAAGCGCTGTGATGCCGGCAATGGAAGCGGCAATGGCAGTAACTCTTTTGGAGCGGTTCCAGAAATAAACCAGCTTGGCTTTTCCTTTCAGCTTATCAGCATAGATCTTGCCTTGTTGAGCCAGATCAGTATGTACGTCTTGCAGGGTAGACTGGAATTTCTTCCATTCCCCAAAGCGGTTCATTTGCTGTAAAAACAAAGTATGTTCTACTACCAATTGGTCAATTTCGCTATTGGTCTTACGGAGATTTTCAAAATGGAGCCTTTCGTCGGGATTCATTTCCCCGCGGATATAGCGTTCCACCGCATCAAGGATCATGATATCATTGTTGTTCTCATTCATCACTGTTTCCGTTTTTATAATGCGTAAAAAATATTTTCTTCAGCCTCATCAGGCATTTATACTTCTGTGTTTTCGCATTCTCGGCATTGGTGTAACCAAACCCGGATGCAATTTCCTGCATATTTTTCTTTTGCAGGTAAAAGGCTTCCAGCAGGCTCCGGCAGGGTTCGCCCAGGCTGCTGATGGCTTTGTCCATCATGTCAAACTCACTGTCTCTCCTGGCATGCTCTTCAATATCATCTTCAACCGGGACAATGGCTTCTGCATGACCAATATCGCCGCTGTAGCGGCTGCTTTGCTGTAAACGCTTGAGCCACAGCCTTCTGGATACCGAATAGAGATAGGTTTTGATCAGGCAATTGAGCTCAAAACTGCCGGAACGGGCTTTTTCATATAAAACGATCATCGCCTCCTGGAATATATCCTTTGCATCATCAGCCGTACCGTTGTTGTTGATTATCAGGGACTGAATACTTGTGTAATTGTCCTTATAGATCGTTTCAACGGCTTTTTTATCGTTACGGGCCAGGCCCTGGAGCAAAACCTTTTCAGAATAATCTTCTTTCACTATCCGTTTTTTAATACTTTTTTTTAAAAATAGTAACCCTTTGGCTGCCTGGAAAAAAAATTAAAAATAACGGGTTACCTTTTTCCCTTTTGGGTATAAACACTGAAATATTTCAAAAAAATAAAAAAATTCACAAACACATGAAAAAGCTTTTCATCGTATTGGCTGTAGCTAGCCTCGGATTTGTAGCTTGTAACAACGAAAGCGCTAACGAAGAAGCAAAAACTGATTCTGTAGTTAATGCTGTTGATTCTGCCGCCAACGCTGCAAAAGATTCTCTTGGTGCAGTTGTAGATTCTGCAAAAGCTAAAGTTGACTCTACTGTTACTGCTGTTAAAGATTCTCTGAAAAAATAAGACTTTTTATAGGCAAGCAATCAAGCCGCTCCGGATCCGGGGCGGCTTCTTGTTTTAGGTGATGACCGATGGCCGGATTTCGTTGAGCGTTGACCGCCACGCAAACCGGGTCCGGGGTGACAATGGAAAAGGAACTAATGGCTCCTGCTTGCATATTGACGGCCATTGGTCAACGAACACCGGCCGCCGATTTCGCCCATCTTTATCGTACCTTTGCCGCCTTATATATAAATAATACAATCAGTGATTACATTTGAATCGTTAGGGATAGAAGAAGGAATACTTCATTCTATCCAGCAATTGGGGTTTACCCAACCTACTCCTATCCAGGAGAAAGCCATCCCGGTGCTGCTCCAGGGCACCAAGGATTTTATCGGACTGGCCCAGACAGGCACAGGCAAAACGGCTGCTTTCGGCCTGCCTCTGCTTCAACTAATTAACAGAGAAGACCGCCACCCACAGGCATTGATCATCTGCCCTACCCGTGAATTATGCCTGCAGATCGCCAATGACCTGAATTCATTCAAACCTAAAAAAGCACATATATCCATTACAGCCGTATATGGAGGCACTTCCATTGGCGAGCAGATCCGTGAACTGAAAAGAGGAACACATATCGTAGTGGCCACTCCCGGCCGACTGATCGACCTGATCGAAAGAAAAGCAGTCGATCTTGAGCAGATACATTACGTAGTGCTGGATGAAGCAGATGAAATGCTCAACATGGGTTTTAAAGATGATATCGAATTCATTTTAAAGAATACGCCCAACCGCCAGAGCACCTGGCTTTTCAGCGCCACCATGCCATCCGAGATCAGGCAGGTAAGCAAGCGCTATATGGAAAAGCCTTTCGAGATCACGATCGGAAAGGTAAATGCCGGCAATGCCAATATTGACCACCAGTATTATCTCACACAGCATGTGAACCGGTACGAAACGCTTAAACGCGTGATTGATTTCAACCCCGGTCTTTACGGGATCATTTTTACCCGCACCAAAGCAGATGCGCAGGGAATTACCGAGCAACTGATCAGGGAAGGATATGATATCGAAGCATTGCATGGTGACCTTACCCAGCAACAGCGTGATAAAGTGATGAGCCGCTTCCGCGAAAAGAGCATACAGCTACTGATCGCTACTGACGTGGCTGCCCGTGGGATCGATGTGCAGGGCATCACCCATGTGATCAATTATGAATTACCGGATGATACAGAAGTGTACACACACCGCAGCGGCCGTACCGGGCGTGCAGGTAAGAGCGGTATCTCCATTTCAATCGTTACACCTAAGGAAGTGTACCGTCTCCGCCAGATTGAAAAGCTGGTGAACACCCGGTTTCATAAAATGGATATTCCTTCCGGTAAAGATGTTTGCCGCAAGCAGTTCTTTCATTTCATTGATAAAATGCTGCAGGCTGATATCAGTCATGGTGAGTACGAAGCGTACCTGCCGGTGTTGCGTGAAAAGTTTGCAGAAGTGGACAAAGAAGAGATCCTTCAGCGCGTGGCCGCACTCGAGTTTGACCGCTTCCTTAAATATTACGAGAATGCTGCTGATCTGAACATGCGTGATGATCGCCGTAGTGAAAGAGGTGAAAGGGCAGTGAGCAGGGATACAAAAGGAAGAAGCTATGGGGGAAATGGAAATTACCAACGATTGTTCGTAAACCTTGGAACCAAAGATGGTTTCTATAAAGCGAGTTTCCTGCAATTCATCCTGGATATGAGCGATCTGAAAAAAGATGTATTGGGCCGCATCGATATGAAAGAGATGAACAGTTGGGTAGAAGTGGAAAGCGCTGCTGCCAGGAAGATGATCAAAGCAATAGATGGGAAGAATTTCCGTGGCCGTAAGATCCGCATGAACGATGCAGATTCAGGCGGCGGAAGGAGAAAATCAAGAGAATAATTTTTTTTTATTCCATAGATATTTATATTTGTTCAACAATGTCGCTCACAAAAGCATATACCCGATTTTATTTTTACTTCTTTTTCTACTTTAGAATGAGGCCGGGAATGCTTTGTTTGAGACTTAGTTAATAGAAACAACTAAAATCAAGATAAAAGAGTCCCGGCCTGAAAGGCCGGGACTCTTGTTTTAAAACGTATGCAAACAAAAGTTTCGATTCAAGGTTATGAAGGCAGTTTTCATCAGGAAGCAGCCCGGACATTTTTTGGCAAACAGGTGGAAGTGATCCCCTGCGCCACTTTCCGTGAAGTGGTAAAGATCGCCGGTAATAAAAAAGAAAGCGATGGAGCAGTAATGGCCATTGAGAACTCTATTGCAGGAAGCATTCTTCCCAATTATAACCTGCTGCAGAAATCAAACCTTCGCATTACAGGAGAAGTTTATTTACAGATCAAACAAAACCTGTTGGTGAATCCCGGTGTTAAACTGGAAGATATCCGCGAAGTGCACTCCCACACCATGGCATTGCAGCAATGCTACGAGTTCCTTGATAAATACAAATGGAAACTGGTGGAAACAGAAGACACTGCATTAAGTGCCAAACATATTCACCAGCATAAAAGCAAACATATCGCCGCCATTGCAAGCAAACTGGCAGCAGAATTATTTCAACTGGATATGATCGCTCCCAGTATCCAGACCATGAAAAATAATTATACCCGCTTCCTGGTTTTACAAAGGGAAGATATGGCTGCTCCTGTAACGGATGCCGATAAAGCTTCAGTGAATTTTCATACAGACCATTCCAAAGGAAGCCTGGCAAAAGTGCTTACCAAAATTGCTGAAGGCGGTATCAACCTCAGCAAGCTGCAAAGCTTTCCGATCCCCGGCAGCGATTTCAAATACAGCTTTCATGCAGATATGGAATTTGATTCAGCAGAGCAGTTTAACCAGGTGATTGAAGCTATCCGCCCCCTGACTGCAGAACTGAAAGTATATGGTCTTTATAAAAACGGTAATAAAAGCGAAACGAAGAACAAATAATAACTACAATGAAAACAGCAAAACGACTGGAAGGTATTGGTGAATATTATTTTTCGCAGAAGCTGCGGGAGATAGATGAACTGAACAAACAAGGCAAACAGATCATCAATCTTGGGATCGGCAGTCCTGACCTCCCACCGCATCCTGAAGTGATCCGGGTATTGCAGGAAGAAGCTGCCAAGCCCGGCACGCATGCTTATCAGTCGTATAAAGGCTCGCCTGTTTTAAGAAAAGCATTCAGCGATTGGTACCGCAACTGGTATGGCGTGGAGCTGAATCCTGATACGGAAATACTGCCGCTGATCGGAAGCAAGGAAGGTATCATGCACATCTGCATGACCTACCTCGATAAAAAAGATGAAGTGCTGGTGCCTAATCCCGGTTATCCCACTTACCGTAGCGCCGTTAAACTTGCAGGAGGCAAATGCGTGGAGTATGAACTGAAAGAAAAACATAATTACGTGCCGGATTTTAAACGGCTGGAGAAAAAGGACCTTTCGAGAGTGAAGCTGATGTTTGTCAACTATCCGCAAATGCCTACCGGGCAATTGCCAACAAAGGAACTCTTTGAAGAACTGGTGGCTTTCGGTAAGAAGCATGATATTCTCATCATTCATGATAATCCTTACAGTTTTATCCTGAATGAAAAACCGGTAAGCCTGCTGGCAGTAGATGGGGCAAAAGAGATCGTGCTTGAATTGAACTCACTCAGCAAATCGCACAATATGGCCGGCTGGAGAATAGGTGTATTGTGTGGTGCAAAGGAAAGGATAGAAGAAGTGTTGCGGTTTAAAAGCAATATGGACAGCGGTATGTTCCTTCCCCTGCAATTAGCCGCAGCCAAAGCACTGACACTTGGGAAGGACTGGCAGGATGAAGTGAATGCTATTTACAGGCAGAGAAGAGAGAAAGTGTTTGAACTGCTGCGTGTGCTGAATTGCCGTTTTTCTACTGCGCAGGCTGGTATGTTTGTATGGGCCCGGATCCCTTCTAAATATGGAACAGGGTTTGAATTGAGCGATGAAGTGTTGTACCAGGCCAATGTGTTCATCACTCCAGGCGGCATTTTTGGAAAGGCAGGAGATAAGTATATCCGTGTAAGCCTTTGCGCACCGGTGGAAAAATTTGAAGAGTCATTAAAAAGAGTAGCTGAAGCTTTAGCGAAGGCTAGCAAAAACGAATAATATGGAACGCAAGAGAATTGCCATTGTTGGGGTAGGATTGATCGGCGGCTCATTAGCCATCCGGTTGCACGAGAAGAAGATTTCTTCACGGCTGATTGGTGTGGATGTGAATGAACAACACCTGGAAAAAGCACTCGAACTGGAACTGGTGGATGAGGTGCTGCCGATGAATGAAGCTATTGCCAACGCTGATGTGGTAGTGCTGGCGATACCGGTGGATAAGCTGGTGTTATTACTGCCTTCCATCATGGATAAGATCGACCGGCAGATCGTGATAGATCTTGGATCAACAAAAGCTCAATTGATCAACAGCATAAAAGATCATCCCAAAAGGGGGAGATATGTAGCCACGCATCCTATGTGGGGAACCGAGTACAGCGGCCCGCAGGCGGCGGTGCGTGGCGCCTATGAAAACAAGGCTGTGATCATCTGCAATCCGCAGGACAGTGATAAGGATGCGCTGGAATGGACAAAAGCAATGTATAAAAAGATCGGGATGCACCTGCTCGAAATGGAAGGCAATGCACATGATCTGCATGCGGCTTATGTAAGTCATATCTCGCATATCACTTCTTTTGCGCTGGCCAATACGGTGTTGGAAAAAGAAAAAGAAGAGCAGGCCATATTTGAAATGGCGAGCGCTGGTTTTGAAAGCACAGTAAGGCTGGCGAAAAGTAACCCTGCCATGTGGGTACCCATTTTTATGCAGAATAAAGAGAATGTACTGGATGTGCTGACGGAGCATATTGCTCAGTTAACAAAATTTAAAGAAAGTATTGAAAAAGGTGATGGAAGATTATTGCAGCAACTGATCGAGGAAGCTAATCAGATAAGAAGAATTATCAGGTAAGAGCCTGAACTTTTAAACAGCGTCACTATTTACATAAATAATAACTTTACAAACAATAAGCAATATGCAAACAGCAGAACAAACAACAAATGACACCGTGCAAAAGGCCTGGAAGAAAAGACCGCTGATCATCAGCGGACCCTGCAGTGCTGAAACGGAAGAGCAGGTATTGGCTACAGCCCAGCGGCTGGCGGCTACCGGCAAAGTAGACATGCTCCGTGCGGGCATCTGGAAACCACGTACCAAACCGGGTATGTTTGAAGGCATTGGAGCAAAAGGACTTCCCTGGCTTCAGCAGGCAAAAAAACTGACCGGTCTTCCCACTACGGTTGAAGTAGCAACCGGCAAGCAGGTGGAAGATGCGTTGACATTCGATGTGGACGTGTTGTGGGTGGGTGCACGCACTACGGTTAACCCTTTCAGTGTGCAGGAAGTTGCTGATGCCCTGAGAGGCGTGAATGTGCCTGTACTGATCAAAAATCCTATCAATCCTGACCTGGAATTATGGGCCGGCGCTGTAGAAAGAATAGCCCGTTCAGGTATTAAAGACATAGGGTTGATCCATCGTGGGTTTTCTTCTTATGGCAATACAGAATACAGGAATGCGCCGATGTGGCACCTGGCGATCGAGATGAAACTGAAACACCCTGACATGCCTATCATCAATGATCCTTCTCATATCTGCGGCCGCCGCGATATCCTGCAGGATGTAATGCAACGTGCAGTTGACCTGGATTATGATGGCCTGATGATCGAAAGCCATATTGATCCGGATAATGCCTGGAGCGATGCCAAGCAACAGATCACACCTGAGCGTTTGAAAGAAATGCTTGAAATGATCATCTGGAGAAAGGAAGACGTGAACTCTGCAGAATACCATGCTGCTTTGGAAAAACTGCGCCAGCAGATCAATCATCTCGATGATGAACTGATGCAGATACTGAGCCAGCGGATGAAGATCGCTGAAAAGATCGGACAGTACAAAAAAGAGAACAATATCACCATCCTGCAAACCAACCGCTGGAATGAGATCATTGAAAAAGCATTGACAAAAGGGGAGAAGATCGGTTTGAGCAAGGAATTCATCACCAAGTATTTTGATGCAGTGCATATGGAAAGCATCAATCATCAGAAGAAAGTACTGGACGCATAAGAAAGGTTAACAGAATTAAGATGAAACATACCCGATATAAATTCTCCGGCTCATTCACCGATTTTTATTTTGATGCAGGCTTTGCACAATTGAAGAGGATCACTGATCCAAAAGCTACAGTGCTGATCACAGATGAAAATGTATTCAATGCCCATGCAAAAAGATTCAGGGGATGGCGGACAATTGTGCTGAAAGCCGGTGAAGCATATAAGGTGCAGGCTACGGTAGATGATATCATCCGTCAATTGATTGAGGCGGAAGCCGACAGGAAAACGACACTGGTAGGCATCGGCGGGGGAGTGATAACCGATATTACAGGTTATGTGGCTTCTGTGTACATGCGCGGGATCCGTTTTGGTTTTCTCCCAACATCCCTGCTGGCATTGGTAGATGCTTCGGTGGGAGGAAAGAACGGCATAGATGTAGGGGTGTATAAGAATATGGTGGGCGTAATCCGTCAGCCCTCTTTTATCCTGCATGATATGCTTTTTCTGAAAAGCCTGCCGCAGCATGAATGGGAAAATGGTTTTGCAGAGATCATCAAGCATGCATGTATTAAGGATGCCGCCATGTTCCGCGAACTGGAATCCCATACGCTGAAAACCTATCAGGCTAAACCCAGGCTGGCTGCTGCTTTGCTGCAAAGAAATGCGCAGCTCAAAGCCAAAGTGGTGCAGCAGGATGAGTTTGAAAAATCTGTCCGCCGCCTGTTGAATTTCGGTCATACGCTTGGGCATGCGTTGGAAAACGAATACAAACTGATGCATGGGCAGGCAGTTGCAATTGGGATGACGTATGCCTGCCATATATCTGAGCAGCTTACGGGGTTCAAACAAACCGCCAAAGTTGTAAAGATATTGGAGCAGTGTGGTTTGCCTACCTATATGCCTTTTGATAAGCAAAGGGCTTTTG
The DNA here is from genome assembly GCA_001898405.1 of Sphingobacteriales bacterium 44-61. Lineage (GTDB taxonomy): Bacteria > Bacteroidota > Bacteroidia > Chitinophagales > Chitinophagaceae > Terrimonas_A. The sequence goes on along the minus strand of MKTW01000003.1, from coordinate 7,490 downwards.
ATGTGCTGAAAATGGATAAGAAGCGCGAAAGAAAAGAAATGAACTATGTGTTGCTGGAAAAAGTAGGAAAAGGTATTGTGCAAAGCATACCATTGGTTCGATTAGAAAAAATTATTCAAGGATTACCATCGTGAAAGTTAGTATACAACCAACCGTTTTAAAAGGCGTCATTCAGGCGCCTGCTTCCAAGAGCTCCATGCAAAGGGCATGTGCAGCAGCGCTTGTTGCAAAAGGCATCAGTGAGATCCGTAACCCGGGGCATAGCAATGATGATAAAGCTGCGATGGATATTATCAGCAGGCTGGGTGCAAAGCTGGAAGAGCAGGCTACTGACCTGTTACGTTTTAACAGCGAAGGTATCCATCCTGTTGCGCCGTTTATTGATTGCGGCGAATCAGGATTGAGCATCCGCATGTTCACACCACTGGTAGCGCTTAGTGATAAAGAAATTACGATCAAAGGTTCCGGCAGCCTGGTCACCAGGCCAATGGATTTCTTTGATGAGATACTGCCCCAACTTGGCGTGAAAGTAAAAACACAGGGAGGCAAACTTCCCCTGGTAATACAGGGGCCGTTGAAACCTGCGACCATTAGCGTGGATGGTTCATTAAGCTCACAGTTTCTTACAGGTCTGCTGCTGGCTTATGCAGCAGCAGGTGCAAGCAATGTTTCCATTCATGTAAACGATCTTAAAAGCCGGCCTTATATCGATCTTACACTGGATGTAATGAAAAGGTTTGGTTTGAAAACGCCGGAGAACAGGGATTACAGGGAATTCTATTTTGATGATTCTGTTACCGCTGCTGAAGCCATTCATCATTATACAGTGGAGGGCGATTGGAGTGGAGGAGCTTTCCTGCTGGTAGCAGGTGCTATTGCAGGACCTATCACCGTGAGAGGGTTGGACATTGCTTCCACCCAGGCAGATAAAGCTATTGTGCAGGCATTGATGCAAGCCAACGCCGGTATTGCTATCGATGCAAAAGAAATTCAATTGCACCCTTCAGCACTAAGCGCCTTTGAATTTGATGCCACTGATTGTCCCGATCTTTTTCCGCCGCTGGTAGCACTGGCTGCTTATTGTAAAGGCGTGACAAGAATAAAGGGGGTTAGCAGGCTGGCGCATAAGGAGAGCGACAGGGGACTGACCTTGCAGGAAGAGTTCGGCAAAATGGGTGTGGTTATCCATATCGATGGAGATCTCATGCGTATTGAAGGCGGCAAGGGGTTGAAAGGGGCTGCTGTCAGCTCCCGGCACGACCATCGTATAGCCATGGCCTGTGCAGTGGCAGCACTAAAAGCAACCGGTGAAACTTCCATTGAGCATGCAGAAGCAGTGAATAAGTCATATCCTGATTTTTACAACGATCTTCGTGCATTGGGAGCAGCTGTTTCCTTAAACCATCAATTTAAATTCCATGAATAGTTTTGGGCGCATATTCCGGGTGCACATTTTTGGTGAGTCGCACGGCGAGTCCGTTGGCATTGTGATCGACGGATGCCCTGCCGGCCTGCCTCTTTCAGCAGAAGATATGCTGCCTGATCTTGAACGCCGGAAAGGCGGCAAGCAGAAAGGGACCACTCCCCGCCAGGAAGCGGATTACCCTTTTATCAAAAGCGGTGTGTTTAATGGAAAAACAACCGGTGCACCGATCATGATCTTTTTTGAAAATAATAATACCCGCAGTGCTGATTATGAAAAACAGCGCAGCATTCCCCGTCCTGGTCATGCAGACATGGTGGCCCATCAAAAATATGGCGGCAATGAAGATTACCGCGGCGGAGGTCATTTCAGCGCAAGGCTTACAACAGGATTAGTGGCTGCAGGGGCTATTGCGAAAAAATTAATGCCCGGTGTTACCATTGAATCGGCCGTTACAGAGATCGGTGGTGAAACTGACCTGGAAAAAGGATTGCAGAAAGCTATTGATGCAAAGGATTCAGTGGGAGGGTTGGTAGAGTGCCGGGTGAACGGGCTTCCTGTAGGATTGGGAGAACCTTTTTTTGATTCAGTGGAATCGCAGATCGCGCATATTGCTTTTGCTATTCCTGCTGTAAAAGGCGTTGAATTCGGCAGCGGCTTTGCTGCTGCCAAAATGTTTGGTTCGCAGCATAACGACTCTATTGAAAACATGGAGGGAAAAACAAGTACCAATCATGCAGGCGGTATTGTAGGTGGTATCAGCAATGGGAATGAGCTCGTATTCCGCATCGCGATCAAGCCTACCGCTTCCACTCCGAAAGAACAAAGCAGCCTTAACTGGGAAAATGGCCAGGTGGAAAAATTTTCTATCAAAGGCCGCCATGATCTTTGTGTTGCTTTGCGGGCACCGGTTATACTTGAAGCTGCTGCAGCAATAGCTTTGGTCGATCTTTATCTGCTGGAGCAACACAGTAAACGTATTATATCCCGGTAGCCACTGTTTAAAGTTTATAGGTTCAATAGTTTAAGTTTATCTTACCACTTCTTAATCCCGCCTTAAACTTTTAAACTGTCAAACCGTTAAATCTAAAATTACTATTGATTATGCCGATCATTTATCACGTTACCACTGCGCCTGAATGGGAGCAAGCTCAACGACAGGGATTTTATGAATCACCTTCATTAAAGGAAGAAGGGTTTATTCATTGCAGTGAAGACCGCCAGGTGGCGGGTGTGCTGGAAAGATATTTTGCAGGAAAAAAGGACCTTGTAAAGCTGGAAATAAATACAGATAAACTCACAAGTCGCTATGTACAGGAATGGTCACCCTCTGTGCAGGACACTTTTCCGCATATCTATGGTCCCATCAATATTGAGGCTGTAGAGAAAGTGATTTCCTTAATGTAGTTGTCCTATATAATCAACGATCATGCATCAGTATATCGTGAATGCTTCTTTACAAATCGTTCCTGTGGTGCAGGACCGGCATCCTTATGAATGGGTGGATGAAGCCATCGGAATTATCAAACAATCAGGCATCAAATATGATGTGGGCCCTTTTGCTACAGTGCTGGAAGGCACTTATGATGAAGTGGTGAAAGTGTTGCTGGCAGTGAATGAATACCTGTATCAGCGCGGTTGTTCAGAATGGATCAGCAATATCCAGTTGCAGGTAAGAAGCGGCGGTGATATTACCGGCGATGAAAAAACGGCGAAGTTTCATTGATGCGCCTGTTGCAATTGTTGGAAAGGAATGTCCAGCAATTCAAACCGGTCGCCTCCGGGCAGGTAATAATGCCACCATTCTGTTTCCAACGCTTTGAATCCATATTTCTCCATTACAGACCGCAGCAACCGGCGGTTTTTTGATACCCGGGCTGGCAGATCGGTAAAACTATGATGAGCCGTATCACTGAAATTATCGAAACCGGTTCCCATCGGCAATTCGGTTTTATCATAAAGACGCACCAGGGTGAGATCAACTGCAATACCCCTGTTATGTCCGCTTCCCCTGGCCGGGTTTGCCACATAACGTTCATCTTTTACCAGTTCCCAAAACAGCACAGTTACTGAATAAGGCCGGTAGGCATCAAAAACTTTCAATCCCAGGCCTGCTGCAGATAATTCCTGCTGCACTTTCCCCAGGGCCTCTGCTGCCGGTAACCGCAGAAAGGTTGCAGCAGGAGCAGGCACATACATTTGCCGGTTCATGAAATTATCAGTGGAAGCATAATGCAGATCGTACAGAATACCCGGAACTTTGTTTTTCAATTCCACCATTCTTTTGGAGGTGTCAGCCGTTATTTCGGACAAGTACTTATTCCAGGTATCCGTTACCGGCGGCTTTTCCCTGAGGCTATCCTGCGCTGACAGGCTTGAAGTCCCGATTGTTAAAAAAATAACAAACGCTGATAGCTGAATCCGGAAAGGATTGCTTAATTTGTTATACATACTGGTGCTTTAAGCTTGTTGATCGCTTTACTGTGTTAAAAGTAAAAGCTAAAATTTAAAATACCGTATGCAACCAGTGATTTCCCGGTTTCATCTACAGTTGCACGCATTCACCGCTATGAATAAGAAAGCCTTTTCGTATTCCTCTGTTCTCCCCCTTTTGGTTTTGCTGAGTATGCTGGTTGCCTGTCATGAAGCAAAGAAACCACCGGAAAAAGAGATCGTTGTTTCCCCGGAAGAATTAAATAGTAAGGTAACGGAACTGATCCGCGGCTCTATTGAGTATGCTGCATCAAGTGAGGGGCGGATAGACGATTCGCTTCGCCTTTCTTTTTTATCCCCTTTGAAATCGGCATACGAAAAAAGCAGCTATGCTCCTGTCTGGAACCCCCGTCAGCAATGGAAGCCTTTGAGCGATTCCATGCTGGGGCTGGTCCGTAATGCGCGGTTGTATGGGCTTTTCCCGGAGGATTATCATCTTGCTCCGCTTGAACTGATCTATCATAAGCTCGTAACAGATACATCGGCTACAGAAAAAAAGGACGCAGTGCTCTGGTCAAAAGCTGATATCCTGCTTACGGATGCTTTTATGCATATTGTAAAGGATATAAAGCTGGGCCGCCTTCCGCAGGATAGCATCAGCCTGCGGAAAGATTCTGTGCTTGCAGATGATTTTTATGTACAGCAATTGCAGCTTCTGCAGCAGCAATCCCTTTCGGGTACTATTGCTGGGCTGGAGCCTCAGCATAATGGGTACAGGGCATTGAAAGCAGGCATCCCCGGCTTTTTGGATAGTGCCGATTTTCAGAAAGTGTACACACCCGTGCCATTGCCGAAGGACCCGGATTTTAAGCCGGCACTGGAGCGCCGTATGCGGGAAGCCGGCTATATTACCGATAGCCTGACACCCGATTCCCTGCAACTGGCACAGGCCATCAGGCGTTTTCAGCAACATGCCGGCATCACCGACGACGGAAAGGCAGGAGAGGGAACGGTAAGAATGCTTAATATTTCCGACCGCGACCGTTTTGTAAGCATCGCCATCAATATGGACCGGTATAAAATGTTGCCGGAGCAAATGCCCGAACGCTATGTTTGGGTAAACCTGCCGGGTTTTTATATGAAACTGCTGCATAAGGATTCAGTGGAGATCGTATCAAAGATCATTTGCGGCAAAGCCCTGACCCGTACCCCTTTGCTAACCAGTTCTATTTCTACCCTGGTCACCTATCCGCAGTGGACGATCCCCAATAGCATTATTGTAAAGGAAATATTGCCCGGGTTAAAAAGGGATACGGCTTACCTGGCCAAAAAAGGATACAGCCTGATCAATTCCCATGGCGATGAGGTGAACCCGGACAGCGTAGATTGGTCGAAATACAGCAAGGGTATCCCTTATAAGGTGGTGCAGGGCAGTGGTGATGAAAATGCTTTGGGCATCCTGAAATTCAGTTTCCCTAACAAATATGCCGTATACCTGCATGATACCAACCAGCGCTATCTTTTTGCCCGAACAGTACGGTCATTAAGCCATGGCTGCGTTAGGGTCCAGGAGTGGGAAAAACTGGCCTATAATATTGTCCGCTATGATAATGATGAAGGCGAGTATTCCGACATCCCCTCAGCAGAAGAAGACTCTATGTCTACCTGGCTTGTACGCAAGGAAAAGCACTTCATTAATGTAAAAAACCGGCTGCCGGTATTCATCCGCTATTTTACGGCTGACGGGAAGGACGGGAAAGTTGCCTTTTACGATGATATTTATGGAGAGGATAAATATATCCGGACCAGGTATTTCCCCGGAAAATAGCCTGCCGGGAAATTAACCGTAAGTTAATTTTGCCCGGTTTTCACTACAAGGGAATGAATTCTAAGGAAATAATTTATTTTCAAGTCAAATACCATTTATTTTTGCCCTGTTTTTTAACCAAACTTATCGCTTATGAAGAAGATTTTAGTCGTCTTAATGGCTCTGTGTTTTTTGTCCCCTGCCAGCTTTGCTCAGAATCCTGAGATCCGGCCGGCAGCTATCGGTGTGAGTTTTTTCTTCAATGACTACCTGACTGCCAGCCGCATCAGGTCGCAGTCTTTATCCAATGTATTAATGAATAAGCAATGGGCCAAAACAAAGGAAATGTCCCCTGGCCTGGCTATTTCATATTTCAAGGGATTGCACAAGAATATCGATGTTGCCGGTACACTGGCCGGATCATTTGTAAGGGAAGCACTTCGCGACAAGGTATTCAGCAGCGATAAATTCCTGCTGGAAGCCGATGCTTCTTTCAATTTTAAGATGGTATCAGAAAAATACTGGGTGCAGCCTTACCTGATTGCGGGTATCGGAGCTTCCATGTATGGCGGCAGCTACTTCGGTGCATTCATTCCAACCGGCGTGGGCATGAAAGTGAATCTTTATGATGATGCCCATCTGTTTGTTACTTCCCAGTACCGTGTTCCTGTAACCAAGGAAAATTCCAATTACCATTTTATGTACCAGATCGGGATCGCAGGCCGTATCGGCAAAAAAGCAGAACCCGTTGTTCTGAAGCCATTGCCTCCTACGCCTCCGCCTGATACGGATAACGACGGTATCATCGACAGCCTTGACAAATGTCCTACTGTACCAGGCTTGGCAAAATATGATGGTTGCCCCATCCCTGACACAGATAAGGATGGCGTGAATGATGAAGAAGATAAATGTCCTTCTGTACCTGGTCTGGCGAAATATCAGGGCTGCCCTATCCCTGATACAGATAAAGATGGTATCAATGATGAAGAAGATAAATGTCCGACAGTTGCCGGTGTAGCCCGTTATCAGGGTTGCCCTGTTCCTGACACGGATAAAGATGGTGTGAATGATGAAGAAGACAGGTGTCCTTCTGAACCAGGCCTGCCGGAAAACTTCGGTTGCCCCACACTGGAGCAGTTCAAGTTTGATGCGAAGAAAGTGCAATTCCTCTCGGGAAGTGCTACACTGACCAAAGCAGCAAAAGCTGAACTGGACAAAGGTGCTACCATCCTGAGCGAGCATCCTGAGATCAAGATCTCTATTGAAGGCCATACAGACAATACAGGCAAAGAAGCATCTAACCAAAAACTTTCTGAAAAGAGAGCGGATGCAGTGAAAGCTTATTTTGTACAGAAAGGTATTAGTGCAGACAGGTTGGTGACTGTGGGTTATGGTCAATCTATGCCTATTGCAGATAATAAGACAGTGAAGGGTCGTGCGGAGAACAGAAGAGTGGAGTTCAAAGCTGCGAAGTAAGAGAGAAGAGATAGTTTTAATAACATAAAAAAAGGATGGAAGTTTTCTTCCATCCTTTTTTTATTGATGTGCGAAAGTGAGTGAATAAAAACAATGTTTTTGTTTTGGTGAACTACTTCTTTTATACCATCTTCATTATTACAGTTTTTTCTTAACTACCGATTAAGGAAAAACTCTTACTGCTTGTCAGTATTGAGAAAAACGGAAGGGGTTTGTGCATTTTATTAAATGCCACATCTCTTAATAGTCACCATCACCAACCACCAGCTATGCTGAATCACCGCAGCGTACTCTTTATTATTGGGATACTTATAAGCTTGTGTGTACAAGCGCAGGAAGATACCGCTTCAG
>MKTW01000002.1:494174-701713 GCA_001898405.1 Sphingobacteriales bacterium 44-61 | reverse complement strand
AAAACCTCATCCAAAAGAAGAAAATGTGCCTTTTGCAATGCCTGATCCGCGGCTTTGAACTGAATGGTGATTTGGTCAGGGTCTTTACCTTCGTCCAGCATTCGGGTAATTGCTTCAATTTGTCCCTTGATAAAGTTGAGACGTTTAATTAGGTCACCTGTAAGATCGCCTGGGAGCATAATCTATTTTTATAGCAAGGTAGCTCAGAAAAGGGGTCTTTTCATAATCAGCCAATGGTTGAAGCATAATTTTCAGCACTTAGAAGGGATTCAATTTCTGATTTTGGGGATAGTTTAATTTTTATCATCCATCCTTCATTAAAGGCATCGGTGTTGACTAATGATGGGTTATCCTTTAAACTTGAATTTACTTCCATGACCTTGCCATTGCGGGCATAAAAAGATCAGATGTTGTTTTTACAGCTTCGACTGAGCCAAACACTTCATCTTTCCTGAACGATTTTCCAACTTGAGATAAATCGACATATACGATTTCACCCAATTCACTTTGAGCAAAATCAGTTATTCCAATAATACCCTCTGTTTCCCTCACCGGCTTAAACCAGGTATGTTCTTTCGAATATTTATAGTCTTTTGGAACTTCCATATTAAAATAAATTAGTATGCTTTTCTCAACATGTCCGCAAATTCATTCGGCAGTGGGCTATCTTCAACAGCTTTGGCCGCCCTTTCTATTTCGTACTCAAAACGGATAAACTCTACTTCAATACTTTCGGCGACTTTCGAACTACTGAAATCATGGAGTGTCAGCATCACAAATCCGCCCCTGGTATCACCATCTTTCGGTTTTCCGACCGATCCGGTATTGATGGCATGGTAAAAATGATTTTTATTTTCGTCTAAAGTACTTAAAATCCTGTGATATGGTTTATGCGAATGCCCACAACAAATAATATCGGCTTTCGCTTTTCGGAATGTATGTAGAAATTCGTCTTCGGGTTTATCTTCCAACAAATATTCATCGTTACTGTCAGGACTACCGTGGACGAGTAAAATGGACAGCGGTGAAACAGTCAATTGGTGGTCTATTCGGATATGGGCAGGCAGGGTGGCCAGATAGCTTCTATTTTCTGTATCAATGATCTTATAGCCGTAATTTTTGCCGGGTTCGTCAAGTTGTGTTGATGTAAGTTGACTAACTCTTGCATCGTGATTTCCTGCAATCGTAGCAATGCCCCTGCGCCGGATTTCAGCAATGATCTCATTGGGCCAAACGTTGTATCCTACTAAATCGCCCAAACAATAAACGGCGTCCGGTTGATGACTATCCAGCACTTTTAATGCTGCTTCAAAGGCAGGCAGGTTTGCATGAATATCGGAAAGCAACGCAATTTTCATTACCTTATTTTATATACCTTTTCTCAAACTTTCCGCATATGCATTCGGTAACGGACTTTCTTCAACTGCCTTCGCTGCTTTCTCTATGTCATAGTCAAACCTGATAAATTCAACCTTTATAGATTCTTTGTTCAGGATGCTGCTGTTTTCTTCGATATGTAGAATCACATAACCACCTCGCGGATCGCCGTCTTTCGGTTTTCCTACCGAACCAATATTTATGGCATGTCTAAACCGCTTATTTTCCCCTTCCGTAATCTCCAGTACCCGGTGATAAGGTTTATGCGTGTGACCGAAACACATGATGTCTGCCCCTGCATCCTGCATTATCCTGAGTAAACTTTTTTCATCCCGGTCCTCAAACAAATATTCATTGATCTTTCGGGGACTGCCATGTACTAACAGGAGATATTGTTTGTCATTGTTCAATTGGTATTCGATAGTAATATGTGCAGGCAGTGTTCGCAAATAACGCCTTTCTTCGGTTTTTACAATTTGGTTGGTATAAGAAATGGAAACCGCGCCATTGGCCTTTTCCTCGTCCGTTTTGTAGGCACAACCGCAATCATCACTTGTCCTGCCAATGCCAAAATCGTAATTACCTGCAATGGTCGGGATACCACGTTTGCGGACTTCATTAATGACTTCATTAGGCCAAATGTTATATCCCACCAGGTCACCCAGGCAGTAAATGGCGTCAGGTTTTTTTGCATCGACATCTTTGAAAAAGGCTTCCAAAGCCGGGAGATTTGCATGGATATCTGAGAATAATGCAATTTTCATATTATTTGTTTGTTGAATTGTTTGATAAATATTTCCAAACCGGAATGGCGCTTACTGCCCCCAGGATGGTGGCTGTTAAATAAATCCATAGGTATTCTAAATGCCCTGAAACAAGTGCAGGTGCAAGCGAACGTGCGGGATTCATAGAAGCTCCGCAAATCGGACCAGCGAACATGGCATCGAGCAAAACAGTAGCACCAATAGCTAATCCTGCAAACATTCCCTGTTCTTTACTACCGGTAGCCACGTTAATAATTACAAGCATTAGGAAGAAGGTAAGTATCAGTTCAAGGATAAAAGACTGCCATGCGCTTCCAGCGGGAACTGTTGACCCTAAAAGCTGGTTATCTGGGAAAAGAACTTTCAAAATAATACTTGCCAGTAAAGCACCCGCAACCTGACTTACAATGTATGGTAAAATCTGTTTTGCAGGGAACCGTTTTGCTATGGCAAAAGCAATACTAACAGCAGGGTTGAGATGAGCCCCTGATATGTTCCCCAGTGCATAGATCATGGTCATAACAATCAGGCCAAAAGTAATAGCTACACCGGCATGGGTAACAATTCCATTTGTTTCCTGATTTATTATGATAGCCCCTGTTCCACAGAACACTAATGCAAATGTGCCGATTACCTCAGCAATATATTTTTTCATTTTATTTTTGGGTTACATACAGCATTTCTGCAGCAATGCTTTTCAATGTAGCCTCAACTTTTCCAGCGTCATCTGTAGTTAATACTTTTGGAAAAACAAGACTTAGCGGGGTTGAAGGAGTTTTTAATTCTTTACATACCGGTTCTTTTTCCGTATCGCAAACTACAACGGATGTGATGTCCTTTGAAGGCAATGATTGATCTGAAATAGTTTTAGAGAAAAGAATAATAGGATCTGCTCTATCACTAAACTTAACCTCATACATTGTTTTCTCTTCCTTTTCGCTTTTGGCAATCCTGTAGCCAATCTTAGTTAAATACGCAATCAGCCGGGGATCGATTTCTCCACTTGTTTGACCCGCAGAAAAGACATTTATTTTTTTGTGCTTTCTTTCATAACACAAAGTTTGAGCAAATACCTGCGATGCCTGGCTTCTGAAAGTATTCTCACTACAGAAAAAAATCAGATTCCAGTCCTCAAAGTCATAGCCACTTATCTCTACATTGTATTGGATATTCCTTAACACATCCATGCGGTCCTTGCTAAACGCTTTTGTTTCAACCGATTTAAAATAGGCTTCTAATTCCGGATAAATTCTCGGGGCTGTTATGGGCTTGAAGGAAGTTATAACTATTGCTATAACAGAAAGAGTGGTAAATAAGAAGAATAACTTTTTCATATTTCTAAGGTTTATTGATTTATTAATTACAGCAACCTGGTTCACAACAGGCAGTTTTTTCCGCAGGTTTCTCTGCATAAACAGTAATGCTTCGAATACCAGTGCCCGATTGTTTAAAGGAGTCAATTTGTTCCACAGTTAGGTATTGGCTCAAAATATCGTTAGGAATAATGATCGGCCTATCCTTTTGAACAATAATATTCTGAAACCCGTTCAACTCTATTAGTTCGAGATAAACTTCTTTCTGAATGGCCCCGGCAACACACCCCGCATACATTTCTGCAGCTTCCTTGATTTGGTCCGGCAATACCCCTTCCAATACAATATCTGAAATGGAGAAATGCGCTCCGGGTTTTAATACTCTGAAGATTTCTTTTATTACAGCATCCTTATTGGGTACCAGGTTGAGCACACAATTACTAACAACAACATCAACAGTATTTGCTGCGACAGGCATCTTCTCAATATCTCCCTGTCTGAACTCAACATTGTTAAAGCCTCTTACCTCTGCATTGTGTCTTGCTTTTTCAATCATTGCTGGTGTAAAATCAATTCCGATTACCTTACCATTCTCCCCGGTTTCATGTCTTGCAATAAAAGCATCATTACCGGCACCGCTGCCCAGGTCAATAACGGTGTCTCCCTTTTTGATTTTGGCAAATTGAGTGGGTAACCCACATCCCAGACCCAGATCGGCCTCGGGATTATAGCCTTCCAGGTTAGAATAGTCATCAGACATGATGTTATAAACCTCGGTGCTGCAAGAGCCCGAACCACAACAGGATGATTCGTTGATTTCTTTGTCTTGTAAAGCGATTTCACTGTATTTCTGTCTTACTATATCTTTTAATTCTTGTTCCGTTTGCATAATTTTTTATTTTGTTTATTGTAATATTACGATGGATAATGCCCAAAAAAATTATCCGCAATCTTCCTTGTTCACATACTTTATAAAGAATGCTTCAAACACAGATTTATACTGGCTCCATACCTGGCCATTAATACAATAGCAAATACTGGTGCCTTCAATCGTTCCTTGTATTAAGCCAACCTTCTTTAACTCTTTCAAGTGTTGACTGGTAGTTGCCTGTGCTAATCCTAACTCTTCTACGAGATCACCACACACACATGCCTGCGATTTAATCAAATACTCTATAATGGCAATACGGGCCGGATGCCCCAATGCTTTCATCATTTGGGCCAGTCTGTTCTGCTTTTCGGTAAATATTTCTGATTTTGTTAACCCCATATTTATCGCAATATTACAATTGATATCTGATTGATCAAAATTAATTTTGATCAACATATTCCGAAGCAAAATAAAGTTCGTCGCAACCGAGGATGATACAGGGAAGTTGCTGGTCTAAAAAAAGTGAAAAAATATTTGGTTTGATCTTAGAATACACAACAAAAGCTAAATAGTAGGGCCATCGCCTGTGCCCAAAGCATGTTTTATTTAAAAGGCTTTTTTCTTAACAGGAGTATCATTTGTAATTGCTTTATTCTGATACTTCGCTTTTTCCTGTTCTATGCTTTTCAGCCATTGTAGATACATCGATTCAGGCATTTCTCTATAGCCAAGTTCAAATAGTTTTGTGTACAATGCCTCCATCTGCTTGTATGAATTTGCCGCCTCCTCGTTCTTTGCTTCTTTTTCCCTTTGGTAGTTCCGTTTCAAAGTTTCTGCTTTCAATAACATAGCCTGAACGTTTAGCGGATGATATTGTAGTACAAGATCACAGCATTTAAGAATAAAGCCGTCATAATAATTTTTTGTTTGAAACTCATATCCTTTTGCCAGATCAAGCACACACAAAGCAACCGCCTGCTGGTTACTTAATGTATCCATATAAATCCCGTTCTGAATCGCTTGCAAGGGTATATACCCGGAGGCCGTTACCCACGCATCAATCGGGAAAGTACCGCTGGTGAGTTCAGTATTATACCATCCAGTTTTTCTACATCGGTTTTTTATATAAATATGATTTGGTGCAAGGCCCAACCAGCAGGTAGCTTCCAGTTCGTCTGCTAAGATTTTATATAAATAGGGTAAGCTGTGGCAATTCCCTTTATGGGTCTTGAATAGCTTTGAAACAAACATATTGCTCCATGCTTCTCGACCAAAAAAATCAAAAAAATCATACTTGTAAGGCAGAGTGGTAGCTATACGACCATCAGGGAGTTGGATGGTGATTGTATCCGCCAGTAATTTGTACAAAGCATAATTTTTGCTGAAATTTAAACTGTCCGAAAGTTTGTAATCCTTTTGCGGGTTAGCCTGTATGTATCCGTTTGCCATCACAGTGAGAATTGCTATCTCTCCTTCAAAATCTGCCCGGCTTAATGTATCTCCCCAAAAGGTATTTTCAGTTAAAAAAACAGCCTCTTTAAACAATCCCATATAAGGACTTTTCAATCTTTCATCTAATTGTTTGTAAGCCGCAGTATATCTCTGTAAAATGTTAGTCTGTGCTTCAGCTTTTATTGTGAAAGCTACAAAACAAAAAACTAAAACAGCTTTGATCCTCATCTTATTCAATTTTATTTACTGCTGAAATACCATCTCCATGCTCCTGCGGATCAAACGTTAAATATTGAAGCTGCCTGGTCTTTTTATCTGTATTGAACTCCTGGGTTGAAAGCAATCCCAATAAATTATTGAATGGACGATTATCAATGCCAAATTTCCATTCCATATCCTGACTTGTTACTATCATTTTCTTTGTAACCCTTTTGAATGATAACGAAACATCTGCATATTTAAAGATTATTGTATATCCTGTATCGGTTTTAAGCTCTGGAAGGGAAATTTCATTACCTTTTACAATAGCCTTTTCAGATGTATTGCCATTTGAAATGGCTACTTGAAACTTATCCTTAATGTTTATCAATGAATCATCTATTGTAAAACTCACCGTGATTTTCTTGGAATCACTGATACCATCCGCAGTGGGGGCTTGGTTAGCCGTACCATGACAGCCAATCAGTAAGATAGTAAGTATATGTAGTGCTGATCTCATAGTTATTTTACTTGAATGATTACAAATTTGTCCAACGGAAAGGTAGCTATCACAGTTCCGACACCATTTACAGGTTTATATACGTATACCGTGTTATTACCTGCTCCCAAAACATAGTGATTACCTGTCATCCCTTCAGTCGTTACTCTGGTTACACTATTCCTTAAATCCGCACCACTGGGAGACATTTGAAAAACATACCCAGGATCAGCAGCGCCACTAAAATGAACATGAAATGTCCCTTCCTTTTTATCCTGTGCCCTCCATGCCGCTTGGTTTGCATATTGATCGCCGGGAGTTGTGGGATCTATTGATGCTCCAGATGTGCCTTTTACATAAGCCCCTCCTGGATTAGCGTCAATAACTATTTCATCCCCCTTTGCATTTTTGCCATAATATCCTCCTTCTTCATGATAACCTCCTGTTTTATCGCCAGCTTTGACCGATGGTTTATTAGATGCGTCTACCGCTTCACCCATTTCTGACCTTACATGGTTGCTGGCAAGTAAAACTTCTGAAGTCATTTTATCTGCATCCAATTTCTGACCTTTTGCTGTCGTCTTCTGCGCCGCCGCAACTTCTTTTGCATCAGTTACTACATAAAGCTTTTGATCGTTTTTTCCGTCTGTACCGATTTTATTGCCTTGCTGGTCATAGAAATCACCAAAAGGACGGGCAGCTCTACCATCCGGGTCATTAAAAAGTATTGGGTTGTTTAGAGCAAAATTATAGGGACTAAAGCTAGTAAATCGATCTGCCAGGGGATCTACACTATACCAGCGACTGGCGCCAGTATTGTCCGATGTTTTAATAAACACACTATCAGGTTCAAGGAGTATGACGATCTTTTTTTGATAGATATTAAATAACACTGATCCTATACGTTGAATACTATCCGTATCGAATACTTCGATAAAACGCCCTCCATACGCACTAACAACTTTCCCCTTTTTTCCAATTGATTCAAAAGGGTTATACTCCTTATCCTTTCTTTGCGCACTAGCCTTAAAAGCCAGTAACATAAGAGCTGATAAACTGAAACTAAAAAATATTCGATTCATAAGAAATCAATTTAACTAATTTAATGGTTATCCCCTGGGTCTGTCAACAATTGTAGATTTCGGGATATACTGTTTCTGTTGCTTAATCTCCCTTTGAATCCGTTGCTGCAATTCAATGTTTTCTTGTTTTTTCTTTTCCTGGTCCACCGATTTTAGCCATCGCTGATAGGCTTCGGCCGGCATATCCTGAAACCCTAATCCATCAACTGTATCATAAGATTGTTGCATGAGTAAATATGCCAGGTAAGCGTCGGGATAGTTATGTAAATCCTTCTCCAACGGTCGGCCTGCTGCATTAATCTTATGAAGAGCCATATTTGTTTTTAGTTTGGCATCTAAAAGCATGGCTGTCATATTTTGAGGATTAAGCTGTAATATCTTTTGACGCATCGTTTCAGCGAACCCGTCATATTGAAATTTGCTTAAATAGCCCAGTAGTAAATCTGCCATGCATTGAGCATATAGCTGGCGTTGGGAAAGCGTATCTAGATAGATTTTGTTTTTTATAGCAGCAGCGTTAATGTAACCGGATTGATGCAGCCATGTAGTAGAAACTAAATTACTATTCGTCGTTTCAAAATTCAGCAGGTTATTATTCGCATCCATAAATCGAATAAATGAATGTTCAGGGGCAAGGGATAACCACGCTTTTGCTCCCAGTTCTTCTGCAATCATAAGATATAGAAGCGGCATGGAGTGACACTGCCCTTTACCCGTTCCCAGCATTTTTAGGGCAAACATTTTGGAATAATCCTTTTCGCCTTTATAATCTTCAAAATCATACTTAAATGGCTTTATAGCTAGTGTTTGTTTTTTCTTTGGGTCATAATACTGCCCGCCAGTCTTGAAACGTTTTTGTATTCCGTAGTTCAAGGCAAGGGTATTATTGGGATTCACTTTCTCATTGTGTAGTTGCTGTTTAATAATTTTCGCTTCTAATTGTAACCTACTCTTAAGTGAGCTAAAAGAGTATTTCCCTTCATACCACGCATTTTCTACGAGATAAACTGCATTTGTTATTGAAAAACTGTCGGGGTTCAATTGTAAAAGGTCTTCGTATGCTTCACGATAGTATTTTGTTTTCGTAAGCCATTCTCTATACTCATGTCCGTACTGCATTTCCCTGACATCGTTTCTTATATCCTCCAAAATAGCGTTCCTTTGACTTCCGCCACCATTCATAATAGCCTCATGCTGTTGCAATACCTGCTGGTTTTGTTCCTGTATTTTAATGCTCATTCTATTGAAACTGATAGAAGGAGTATTATTTGTAAAATTTGGATTTATATTTCCAGCAGAATTGATTGTGTTTAGAGGTTGAAAGGACTGAAACTGTACTGTCGGAATTTCGATTTGCGGCAGCGGTGCTCGGTTAAAAATTTCGTACCTAACAGTAACCTGTGCTGACAATAGGTGAGATTGTATAACAAACAAGAAAATTAATTTGACCGTATTAAGATATACGGCCTGAAAATAGCAAGTGTGAGGAATACTACCTTTTTTAAAGAATAGGGATTGCTTTTTCATAATTAGGTGAATTAAATATAAGATATTGTCAAATATCTTTTGTTCTAACTGTTTATTAACCGTTGAAAATGAATAATTCTCTTAAAAAGTGAATAAAAACTCCGTTCTCTTGCGAATTACTATAGCACTTTTAAGTAATTCAACATTGACTTGACATATCCCTAAAGAAATGAGGTTGTATCAAAAATAAATGAAGGCTTTGAGAATCGCCTAAACGACTTATAGTCTCCATCAGGGACCCGAATAAAAAGAGGCTGCCTCATACTTTTGAGACACCCTCATTCAAGTAAGCTATTTTCATAAATGATGCTTCCACGAAATAACTAGTTTCACCTTCTTTGCATATAATTCTATCTTATCGTTCTAAATAAGCTGTATGGACAACTTTCGGATTAGGTGCGGGATCGCAGAACGTCAATACACCGCCGTTAAAATGAATGGCTACCCCATTTTTCCGAAATACCGCTAACATATCTTCCATTGATGCCTTATAACATAATTGCGCTTTTATATACCTATTGGGTAAGCAATTTAGATTCTCAAATTTTAGACCGTACCATATACTTATATCTGCCACAAAATCTCTCAAATGTGTATTGGAGTATACACGATTCACTTTTTTCCAAACAAGCAACTGATTTATATTTTTGTTTCTTTCAATGAACATAGTGTCTATGAGTTTCCCTGTTTTCATTTTAATTGTTCCCATTGAGGCTATATCACAGGAATTTAGTTTTGCTTCATGACCGACCGTATCTTTTACAATCAAATTACCGCTGACCGCAACTGCAATAGTAGCACCTAAACCTACATTAACATTAAACGTACTTGCAGTAGCTTTCATTTCCCCGTTCCTGGTTTTTACTATCAGGGACGTTATATTATTACTCTTCCTTTCTATAAAAACTTCACCGGCTATTACCTCAAATCTCATTTTGTCTGCATTCGACAAAGGAATGCGAATAGCGGTCATCGCATTTAGCCTGACCTTCGTTCCATCCATTAATAGTATTTGATATTGCTGATTTGCAGACGTAGAGATGACATGATATTTATCTCGGGCAGAATCAGCCGCTTTTGAAGAGGGAAGTGTTCTGTATTCTAAAACCCCCGGCTTTTCCTGGATCAATTCAATACTTCCGAATCGCCATACCTGGCCGATTTTGGTGCGGTCTATTGTCATTTGTTGGTTAGTGTCTAGCACAACTCTGCAGCTAAATTCATCGGTAGGAATATCACTATCTCCCGGCAGGCCATTGCACACAACGCTTGCCATGCCATTTTTTTCATTCTGAACGACAAAATAATTAACGATACCGAAAATAAGTATAATGCAAGCGGCAACATACATTCCATATACATATCGCTGCATTTTCTTTTCTCGCTGCTTTTCTTTAGTCATTCTAATGACTTCCCCCGCAAGTGGTTCCCAGTCTTTAATATCCTTTACGAGCGGATAGTTGACAGTTTTTTCCACTTCTGCTATCATGGCAGCCAATTCATCATTATCATACAATTCCCAGGCAGCCATTAAAATCTTTTCTTCATTTGCAGAAGCGGTACGCTCCATGTGCTTTTTTAGTAAGGACTTAATATAGTCCGGTTGATGAATCATTGTAACATGATTTAAGAATCATTTGAATCAAATTAAATAAAGAGCGAACGAAAATTTACAGCAACATATTTTCGGATCGCTTTTCTGGCTAAGGCTAAATGGTTCTTTATGGTATTTTCGGAAAGGTTATACTTTTTTGCAATCTCCTTGCGTGTCCATCCTTCATTAAATAAAGTAAATACGTTTTTTTCCTGGAGTGGCAATTTCTCAATGGCTGCATGAATGATTTTATAGAGTTCCTTCACGTTTAATTCTTCCTCTACGCTGGTATTGTCTTCTAAAGCAACTATGCTTGATAATGATAAAGTTGGAAAATGATTTTTTTCCTCCCTTATTTTATCTATAGCCTTATTACGGGCAGTAGTAAAAAGCCACCCAGTCGGATGTTCTAATTCTGCCACCTTCTCTTTATTTTCCCATAGAGCTCTAATGGTATCGAACAATACTTCCTCCGCCCATGTTTGATTGTGGACAATCCCGATAATCATATTTCGCAGTTCATTCCCATACTTCCCAAGGATCTCTTCAAGGGTACGTTGGGAGCCTGCGGCAATTTGCTTAAACATCCCACTCACTTTTTTATTTATAAAATTGAAAACAGTTTTTTATGCCGTTTGCTCTATTTATGACACTCGTGATAAACAAGTATTTATCATTTTCTCGGTTACAACTGGAAAAAAGTTCGATTTCAATTAGTCCATCGGCTCTACTTTTTCCGTTGTATATATAGAGGGCAATAGAAAGTAGTAAGAAGAAGTTTTGCAGTGCTACTAAGATAAAGAACATTATGCGCTCAAAAAAATGAAATGCAAAAAAAATGCAGTTACTATAATAAGTAACGTGTAGTAATAAACTGTTGCATGAACGGTACAAAAGAATCAAACCTACTCCATCGTATTTAGGGGAGTGCCTGATAAGATACACCTATTCCGGGGTGTATGAAGCGTGCCGATGGAATAATAGATTGCCCCAAAAATAGTAATTAGGTCTATTATTTGATCATACCGGAGGCGCTCGTAAGTTTCATACCAGGATCGGCATGAAAGGACGCATAGCTTATGCGAGAATAAGCAAATACTACTTACCAAACAGCATTGGTAAAGGAGGCGGTGCTGTTTGGTTTTTTAATAACATCTATCAAATTGGTAAAGAAGGATACGACAAAAAAGGAAAAATATAGAGCATTAAGATTATAGGCTTTGAATAGCCTTCAAAATATTGTTGCAACAATGCCTAACTGCATTTCATGCGCAGGAAATACAGTGGGTTGAACATTAAGGTTCCCTGATCTTCGTAGGGAATCATCGAATAATTACACGAAAGAATGGATTAAAATTTCGGAAACTGAACGTATCCCTGGCATTAAATGCCCAGCCGCCTCCGTTGTAATAATACGGAACATGGACGTTAAGGATTGTATCATTTTACGAAAAAAAGAAAAAGATTGTAAGGTAGAAGCGATTACTTCTGCTTGGGATGCGCCTGCGCCTTTTAAACCAGAAGCAGGCTTATTAAATCATTAATTAAATTAAAGGTTATGAAAACCAAAATAACAATTACTTTTTTTGCCACCCTTTTCGCAATTGCTATCTGTGGAATGGCATACACGCCAAAAGAAAAAATCAGATCTCAACAAAAAACTGATAAAGCTGTTGTATTTGCGAATTACTATTATCGCTTTACAGGATCTCCTGGACAGGAAGATGACGAATCGCTTTGGGAGTTAATAAGTGATGTCGATTTCAATAACTCAACTTGTGATGAAGAAAAAAATGGTTGTGTTATCAGAACAATTAGTTCTGCAGCGACAGCACCTGCACACCCCGATCTTGTACCGGTTTCAGGAACAGGGTCGGCAATGACGCCTGTAATAGACAATGTTAATGTTAACGCAGCAAAATTTAAGAATCCACTGTAACGACTAAATGATTCTTAAATGAAAGGGCAGCAAATAATTAGTTTATTTGCTGCCCTTTCATTTTTATCATCTTATTAAGGATTTTGAGGCATCCCTGTCATACTTATAATATCAGCAGGCAATTGAAGAGCATATCTATTTTCATTGGGAAGGAGCGTATACTCTTGCCCCAATACTATTCGTTTCAATACAATATTTGCACCCTCTCTATTTAGTCGCTTTATATCCATCCATCTCAAATCTCTGAAAATTAGTTCCTTTCGCCTTTCTGACAATATTATTGAAAGCGCTTCATTAGCTGATCCAGCACTAAGAGGGTTAAAGGTTCCAGCTTTCCATCGCTTTAAAAGCAAAAAATTTAAATCTGCTATAGCAGCATCTTTATTTCCTTTACGGGCATAGCATTCTGCTCTGGTAAGAAAAAGTTCATCATTAGCTATTCCTACAAACAGATCGGTATTTCCATTGTAGTTTCCCTTGAAAGAATAAATGTTCGGTACAGCTCTTAGCCTAAAAAAAAGTAATTTTCTTAAATCATTATTATCATACAAACCAAATAGGGTGGTATCAATTCTTGCATTGTTTGGACTCACATTGCTGAATATGTAAGAACCAACTGTACTATGAAAAATCACTTCCTTATTAAATGGTTGAAAAGGAAAACTGGCATTCACATCTAAATCGTTATAATCTAATAACTGGTTGTTGATTTGAAGGCTTAAATCAGAATATTTCCAGGCGCTGTCATATTCAGCCATAGCTAAATAAGTTCTTGCGAGTAAACCATAAGCAGCAGGCTTGGAAGGGCGTAACACTGTAATTGGTATATTCGGCAAAAATATCGCTGCTTCTTTTAAGTCATTCACAATTTTAGCATAAGAGTCGAAAATGCTTGCCCTTGCTGACCGTTCATTATAGTCAGAAGTAAGCCGCAAAACAATCCCTAAATCATTATGGGCTGTTTGTTCATTATAAGCCTTTGAAAAGAGAAGTACTGCACGAAAAAAACTCTGCGCTCGATATACTAAGGCGGAAGCATGTATATTTTCCCAATCGTTCTTATTAGAAATATCCTTCGGAATAGAGCCTATTCCTTCAAGCACTACATTTGCAATATATACTTGGTTATAAATCTTTGCCCATTCATTTGGGAAGGTACTATAATCTTTTAACCCCCATATGTAAGCCAGTTTTTGCTGTACCGATCTGGAATTATATACATCCGCCGTTAAAAAATAATCATCGCTTGAAGCCATGCCCCACGAAGGATTATTCTTATTTAAGCTGCCATTATTATCAAGAAGGGCTTGTAGACCTTTTAATGTATTTGGAACTACTAAAGATTGATCAGGCTTCTCATCAAGGTATTTTTTACATCCCGGAGACGTTAATAATGTCAATAAAATTGCAACTATGTATTGTTTCATTTATAAAAGAATTAAGATTAAAAATTTGAACGAATGCCTACTGCATAGCTTTTTTGTAACGGTAAACCATTGGGAAGATCGGGATCGATGTCCTTTTTGTTAGCTCTCCAAAGTATTCCGATGTTCGAAGCATTTAGATATAACTGAAAATCCTTCAACCGACATTTTTTGAGTATGTTTTCTGGTAAATTGTATGATACGTTAATGTATTGGAGCCTGATGTGATCCCCTTTTTCCACCGTGACCTGGGACATTCCGTAAAAAATATCTCTTTGTGAATTATTCGGATATACTAAAGCAGGTACATTTGTTATTAACTCATCGCCTGTATGTTTCCAGCAATCGGTAAACTCCCTATGGCCAATTCCATTGTTAAACAACCGATCATATGATAAAAAGGGTCGCCTAAAATAATAGCTAAGTTTATAGGAAATATTTATGCTTACAGAAAGGCCTTGCCAGGAAAAATTATTAATTATAGAGCCAAAACACTTCGGTACAGATGTGCCACTGTAACTTAAATTACTTCTGGAAGTATCATTAGCAATGGCGTAATAATCTGTGCTTAACTGCTTATTGAGCATTCCTTGCGGGTTTCCCTGTGTATTGAGACCAGGAGATTGATAGCTTATCAAGGTATAAAGCGGCTGTCCTGGAATTGGTGTTATACTATTCCCTGAGTTTACAAATGAACTTGAGCTAATACCAGTACCTAAATAATACTTATCGGTTTTGGCGAGGTTATAACTTAATAAAAAGTTTGTTGACCAACGAAAGATATGGTTGGAAATATTGTTACTTATCAATGAAAGATCAAACCCGCTTGCTTTCATATCAGCAACATTTTTTATAATGGAGAAATAGCCAAGACCAGCAGTATAATCTATAGGGGATGGGCCGAACAGATCAACCCCTTTTTTTCGATAATATTCTAAACTGCCTGATAGAACTTTGTTGCGAAGGCTAAAATCTACCCCTAAGTTGAACATGCCTACACGTTCCCATCTTAGTTCTGAATTTCTATATTGGGTAACAACTCCATAAGGTAAATTGGTATAGTCAGCATTTCCCGAAAATGCCATTACAGTTACGGCTGATTTGCTTTGATCTACATTTCCGCTATACCCGTATGTGGCTCTTAGTTTTAATTCAGGTAGTAGTTTACATTTAAAAAAAGGCTCGTTAGAAATATTCCATCTTGCTCCTACTGACCAAAGGGGTGTCCATTTATCATTTGTGGCTTTACCGAATAGATTAGACGCATCTTTTCGCACACTTCCCGTTAATATGTATCTTTCTTTAAAAATGTAAGAAGTGTTGCCAAAAAAAGATACAAACCTATTTGTTTTTGCAGAGAAAGAAACACCTCCGCTATTAAGATAATCGTAAGACCCTGTTACAAAATTGCGATAAGGATTAGCCGCATCTACAATTTCAGTCGTTAAAATATCTGGGTCATACCCAAAAGCGGATAGATGGTCTGTGTTAGTTTTTATTTGCCTGATTTCTGACCCTATTAATGAAGTAACTTCGTGATTCCCAAATTTTCTATTGAAGTTTATCTGGCCCCGAATATTCTGTGCTTCAACCGTAGATATTGACTTTCCTAAGATTCCTCCTAAGGGAATGCCATACTTAATATTCCCGGTAGAATAATTCAGTTCAGAATAAGTGTTTATCAAATCCCTTGTATAATACGATTGCAAAGATGCTAAGGTTGTAGCAGTTGTTTGCTGTTTTTGATATTGGTATTTTATATCAATGTCAATGCCGGGAATTATCCTGTAGTTTAGCCCCAGTTTACCTAACAGGTCTGTCAGACTTGTTTCACTGGTGTTATATTTATATTCTTCTAATGGATAATAATTCCAGTCTAACAGTTTTCCTCCTCCTGCTGTATCAATAAAGGATTGCCTGTATGTTTTGGCTATTGCCAGCGGATTACCAGTTGCATCTGCAAAACTCAAATATGGGATTGGCTTTGCCCCAATAGTAACATCTCCATATCCTGGCTTTCCGCTTTTGCTGGATGAATTGGTATATAATAATCCGAAATTAAGCAGCAACCCCTTTACAGGTCTATAAGTATTTTCTGACCGCAAATTAATCCTACTATGTGGTGCATCAAGGTTACTAACTCCTCTGTCGTACCCACCGGAAAGCAAGTAAGTAATATTATCATTTCCTCCTCTTAAATTAAGAGCATATTGCTGGTTCATCGCATTTCTATAGAAGTATTTTTTGTACTCATTGCGGATATCTACGGATTTTAAGTCACTCAACTTCGACAAAGCCTCCTGTTCAGAAAAAATCCCTTGTCGCTTTTTTAGAAACACCTCAACAGCTGGAGATAGTGCTGAATGATATGGACTGTTAATCTGGCTATTGTAAAAGCCATTATTGAATAACATCTGTTCCACATCAATATACTCTGGGGATGACATTAAGGGTAAATAAAACAAATCAGGCTTTTGCGTAACAATGAAGTTGGTATTAAATTCAACTTTTAGGGGCTGATTGAATTTCCCTTTTTTGGTAGTGATAACAACTACTCCATTCCCCGCACGTGTACCCCAAATGCTGGCAGCAGCGGCATCCTTCAAAATTGTGATGTTTTCAATATCATTCGGGTTAATATTGTTTATATCTCCTTCGTATGGATAATTGTCCAGTATTATCAGTGGCTCTTTAGGGCCATTAATAGTGCTTAGCCCTCTAATTGTAAAAGAAGGCCCATCATTTTTTTTCTCAAACAAAACGCTGCTTGCTACACCTTTTAGCCTGTCAATAATATTTACTCCCACCTGTTGATTTAATAGCTTGTTATCTACCTGCGCAAAAGATCCTGTTGCCCTTTCTTTAGGAAGAGCTTCATACCCGGTATTCATAATGATTACTTCCTCCATTTCCTTTGGCATTTCCTTAAGAAGCACATTCAATGGGAATTGCAAATTTCCATTTACAGGAATGTTTTTAGTACTATAGCCAATATAGCTTATGACGAGCGTTGCATCTGATTGCGGTATGCGAATGCTGAACTTTCCATTATTGCCTGTTATAACAGAAATCTTACTACCCTTTAATTGCACTGTTGCGCCGGCCAACGGCATCAAAGAGGAATCCGCCAGCACAACACCTGTTATTAAAGTATCGCTTGCAGGTGCTATTACATTGCTTGCTTCCTTCCCGGGAGTGACCGGTTTTGAATTTTTTGGAGTAAGTATTATAGATTGCTCTATAATACGATAGTCAAATGGTTGGCTGCGGAAAAGCAACGATAACACTTTTTGCAAAGGCTCCTTATTAACGTTAACGGTAACAGGGTTTGCATTTTTCAATAAGCTGTTGTCATAAATAATCCTGTATGGCGTTTGCTGCTTAATGATTGCAAATGCCTTTTCCAATGGAGCGTTGAAAAGGTTTATTGTAAGTAATGACGAATCTTGCGGCGGGTTAGTACCGGCCTGGGCTTGCGCCATCTTTAAAATACCCAGCAACAGCAGCAGTATGGCATAACGTTGTTTCAGGCAAAAAAAAGCCTTGACCCTGCAAAGTTGCAGTGTTGTTTCCTTCATTTCAGTATAGTTTAGGTTAATTAATGTTTGCTATATCGGCTGCCTGCTATATGGCTGCACCAAAATTTTTCCTTCGCTGATCTTAAAACTGGCTATGCCGGTTAGTTCCATCATTTGCAGCAGCTTACTTACCGGCACATTTCTTTTAATCTCTCCGGTAAAATATTTCTGCTCCCTAAACCGGCTGTCATACTCTATGCGTACATTGTACCAGCGGGCAAGCTGGCTCATTACCTGCGGCAGTGGTGCGCCATTAAATACAAACAAGCCTCTTTTCCACCCGGTAACAACCTCTACATCGGCTGCATTTACTTTAGCCTTTGCACCGCTTACTTTTACCTGCTCCCCGGGCAGCAGCATATTGTTCCCGCCGCTGGTTACTACCTTTACCTTGCCCTCTGTGAGCGTAGTATAAAGGGCGCTATCCGAATCAGCATAGGTGTTTACATCAAAGGCTGTTCCTATGGCTTGTATTTCCATTTGGTTAGCCGTTACTATAAATGGTTTTTCTTTGTTTTTTGCTACTTCAAAATATGCCTCGCCCTCTATCAGTTCAACCCGCCTTTCTTTGCCATTAAACTTTACCGGGTAACGCAGGGAAGTTGCTGCATTCAGCCAAACCTTTGTACCATCCTCCAGCATTAACATATATTCCCCACCCATAGGTATAGACAAGGTATTGCAAGAGGTGGCATTGCTGTTGTTACCGCTTGCATATACCAGCCTGCCATCAGCACTACGTTGTATGGTGCTTCCGCTTTCGGTAAATGAACTGTCTGTACCATTGTTTAACATTACCGTGTTACCATTGCTCAATACCAGCTTTGCCTTTCTTGCCCCGGGCAATACATCTTCCCCATACTGGCTGGCAAGTGTAGGTTTACTACCTGGTTTTCCTGCTAAGTGCTGGAATAGCTGCCATACCGCCAGTGATAGCAGCAGCAATGCCGCTGCAGAGCGCCACCATACAATCCAATTTCTTTTTCTTCGATCGTTGCTATTACGGCTACTTAGCTTGTACTGTAACCGTTGCCAACCTGCCTGGTTATCTGCATTACCGAATTGTTGCAACTGGTTTTCCATTGTTTCGGGCGTCTGTAGTTCTTCAAGCAATTGCCTGTTTTGCTCGCTACTGCTTAGCCATAATTGCAGTTCTTCGAGTTCCTGCTCTGTTATGCTTCTTTTCAGGTAGCTGCTTATGAGGTATGCTACCCGAAAACTCTTGCCCGTATTTATTTTTTTCATTTTTGCTGATAATTACTTTCTTCTCCCTGTAGCAAAAAATAGCGGTGTATGATGTAAAAACGATTTATTTGGGAAATGGTCTAAATAGCAGATAAAAAAAATCCCGGGCAAGATTACCCGGGAAAACATTAGCCTTATCCTACGAAAAAATTGAACCTTTTTGGAGACTTTGAAAATAATAAAACTCAACCAACCAACGCTAAAAAATAAAAGAAGGATGTACCTAATTTCTTTCTTAAAATCTTTAAGCCCCTGGCTTTCTGATTTTTTACGGTGCTAACGGTAACGCCCAGCTTTGCCGAAATGAGTTTGTGATCAAGCCCATGCTGGTAATAAAGCTGCATTACCTTGCGGCATTCCGTAGGCAGTTTTTGCATTTCGGCATATGCTTCCCGCAGCACTTCTGCCCTGGTAATTTCATTCAGTATAAAATCTTCCTGCTCCTGCTGCAATACGTAGCTAAGTGTATTGGTTTGGCTACGGTTGTTTTTTCTTTTTTTAATGTAATCTAAGCAGGCGTTTTTAACACCAATGTATAAGGCTGCTTTTATATTTTTATGCTTACTA
Source organism: Sphingobacteriales bacterium 44-61 (assembly GCA_001898405.1). Taxonomy (GTDB): domain Bacteria; phylum Bacteroidota; class Bacteroidia; order Chitinophagales; family Chitinophagaceae; genus Terrimonas_A. The sequence continues at coordinate 682,283 of MKTW01000002.1, read as the reverse complement.
AAATCTGGCTCCTTTTCCCACAACTTTAAAAACATATCTTCTACAATATCCTCGGCTGCTTGTTGATCATTTATTAAACTATTAGCAAAAAAGCATAAAGAGTTATAGTACTCATTAAAAGTCACTTTTAAGGAATGATATATGTTCTCATTGATCAACATAATATTCGGAAGAAAAAATTTACCCTTAAAATTAAGGGTATTATTTAATACCCTTAGTGGTACAAATATTGTCTTTAGGGGTTTACATATAAGTATTTGATTGATAATTGTTTACTCATGTCTATTTTTTGTGAGTAAACACTTTAATGATGCCACGTAAATCCAAACAAGAAGTTTCCACATACTTTAAAACAGAATCAGGACAACATAAAATCCATGTTATCAAGAGCGGGTTAGAAACCGGATCAATTAAAACCTTTTCTCAGATAGCTGCAATAATTGCAAAGACTAATCTTCAATCACTCCTTGGCGGCGAGTTTTATGCCTTTGATAAAAAGTTGAAAGATCCAGGTCGTTTTTCTTTCAACGAGGCGGAAAGTTTGGCTAATTTCTTTCAAGTGAATTTTGAAGTAATGCGTGATTTTATTCGTAACAATCAACTGGAGGCAAGAAAAAAGCAAAAGAAGAAATGAATGGTTTATGAATTTGCAATTCAAATTAATCTCTTTTAGAGAATATAAGAACTGGCAACCAGAAGATGTGGCTAACGAACTTGGCCTATCGCTAGAAAGTTATACAGATCTGGAGAAAGGGCGAGCCAAACTAAGCGGCACACTGGCGCAAAAGCTGTCAGAGCTTTACCATGCCCCGATGGAGTTTTTTCTTATTGACGAGACGCCCCATTACCTGCAAGCAGAAGTGCTTTACAGTAATTGCACTATTACCAGCGGCGATGCCGGCACAAGCGGCTACGTTAATCACCAGAATAATGACAGGGGTATTGACGAAATATTATACCTGCGAAAAGAAGAAGTAAAAAGTCTGAAGCAACAAATAGAATATTTACAACAGCAAAACAACAAGTTGGTAGCAGCGCTTGGCGAAAGAGTAAAATTGGGTGTATAGCATATTCATTTTTATCCCCTTTACTTATATTTATTTTACTTAACTGTTTCGTAAAGCGCCAGTATTGCTTTTGCCTGATTTATATATTTTTGCCAGCATGAATAAAGAAAGCCAGAATATAGAGTGGAAAGAATCGTGGAGGGATGAGTACCTGAAATGGATTTGCGGCTTTGCCAATGCGCAAGGGGGCAAAATATTTATTGGCATAGATGATAAGGGGAATGTGACCGGGATGGCCGATGCCAAAAAACTATTAGAGGATATTCCTAATAAAACAATTAATCATTTAGGGTTGGTTGTAGATGTAAATCTCCGAACCAAAACAAAAAAACAGTATTTAGATATTTCGGTTGCGCCAAGTGACGTGCCTATAGCTTACCACGGCGTTTACTATTACCGAAGCGGCAGTACAAAGCAGGAATTGAAGGGAATAGCTTTACAACAGTTTATACTTAATAAGATGGGCAAAACATGGGAAGATATTCCTGTTGTTAATGCTACTATAAAAGACCTGGACGAAAAAACAATTGCCCGCTTTGTAAAGCTGGCAACCGAAAAGGGCCGCATTCCCAAAGACGCTGCTAAGGATGATATCACTGTTCTACTCAAAAACCTGTTTCTTATTAACCAACAAGGACAGCTTACAAATGCGGCTATTTTATTGTTTGGAAAAGATCCTGCTTCTGTATCCATTACTGCAAGTTTTAAAATAGGTAGGTTTGGCGAGGCAAGTCATGACCTGAAATTCCAGGACATTGTAGAAACCAATATTTTTGAAATGCCCGACAGGGTTTTGGAGATATTAAGTTCCAAATACCTGATTCGCCCCATTTCATATAAAGGGATTGAAAGAATGGAACCGCTTGAATACCCGGAGCCTGCCTTACGTGAGGCTATACTCAACGCCATTATTCATAAAGACTATTTAAGCACCTGGATATTTTTGCGGGTGTATGACGATAAGTTAACCATTTGGAACCCCGGTAAGCTGCCGGAAGAACTTACTGTTGAAAAACTAAGAACAAACCATTCATCTTATCCCCGCAATAAAGTAATTGCTAACGTATTTTTTAAAGCAGGGTTTATTGAAGCCTGGGGGCGTGGTACTAATAAAATTATTGATACCTGCCTTGATGCCGGGCTACCTGAACCACTTATAGAAGAAGATTTAGGCGGTATAGAAATTGCCTTTTTGAAGGATATATATACCAAAGAATACCTAAGTACACTTGATTTAAATGAACGGCAAATAAAGGCGGTGTTGTATGTGAAAGAGCATGGAAGTATTACAAATACAAAATATCAAAGTTTGTTTGAAGTATCTAAACGTACTGCCAGTAGTGATTTGCAAGCTCTGGTTGATAATGGAATAATGGGGAAAACCGGAACTACTGGAAAAGGAACATCCTATTTTTTAAAGGGGCAAAATAGGGGCGAAAGGGGCAATGAAGGAGCAGCATAGGGGCAAAGTAATGATTGAAATATTTTCCTAAGCTATATAGGGGTATTGAAAAAATAACCGAAACCTGCGAAACTGCCGGGCTCCTATACCGATTGATGATAACTTTTAAATATCCTACTACGGAGAAAAGCGTCGGGGAAAATGTCGGTGTAAACGTCGGGGAAAAGTGTCGGAGTAAATTTTAAAAAATAAAGGAATAAATAACCTTATCCATTACCACCCGCCAGCTTGCCGCCCAGCGCCTTTACCAGTTCCATTAATTCAGCATTCTGCTTTATCAGTAATTCGTTCTGCTCTTTTAGAGCTTTTACTTCTCCTTCGTGTGCATGAAACGTTGAGGAATTGCTGTAGCCGTTGTTGGCACTATTATTATTTTCCGCAATAGCCTTAGTTTGAAAAGTAATTATTGGCGTGGCCTCCGATAGCAAATTGGCAATACTTACTTTGTATAATTCAGCCAGTTTTTGAGCATGCTCGGCTCTAATTTTTGATGGGTCTTGTTCAATGCGGGCATAGGTGGTTTGGCTAATGCCCAATACATCCTCTGCAATAAAGTCCTGGGTATAGTCATTTACTTCCCTCAATATTTTTAGTGTACTGGTAGCCATAAATAAATTCATTTAATATCGGGTAAATTACCCGGTTATGCCTTTTTTAATCAGGCAAATATACCCATTTTCGCCTTACTTTCTTCCCCCTGTAATTGATTGATACATAGCCGGTGTATGCTATTTATTCAATTAATTACCACATCATGAAAAAATTGGCTTTGTGGCTGGCATTTTCAGCGGCAGTATTAAATGTTTCCGCTCAATCAGCCCCGGCAACTATTCGTCCATTAACCATTGGCGATACCGTACCGGATATTGAATTTACCAACCTTATTAACCATTCTTTCAAAACTGCCCGGTTGTCTGATTTTAAGGGCAAGCTGGTGATACTGGATTTTTGGGCTACCTGGTGCTTTCCCTGCATTGAACTATTTCCCGAACTTGACAGCCTGCAAACACAGTTTAAGGCAGACCTTGTAATTTTTGCAGTGACCCACCAAAAGAAAGAGCTTATAGAAGCATTTATAAAAAAGAACCGGCAAGCCAAAAATGTTTCATTCATTTTTGTAACCGATGCTTCAGCATTAGTGAAAATGTTTCCACATGGCTCCGTACCTCATGATGTTTGGATAAGTAAGAACAGGCAGGTAGAAGCAGTAACTTCATCTGAATACATTACCTATTCAAATGTAAAAGCCTTTGTAAATAATCAAAAATTCGAGTTCATTGCCAAAGATGAGAATCTATCTTATAATTATGAAAAACCTATTGACGAAAATGGTATTAAGCTCCAAAGTACCCAATCTCTAAGCCGGACAATTTTTTTTAGGCATGTTCCGGGGTTAAGGTCTACTTATGGTCTTTACAAAACTGATTCAAGTTATTTTTTAAGCCAGTTAAATCAGCCCATACTTCAATTGTATAATTATATCTTCTCTGGCAAGCTGAACAATTTTTATCGACAGACCATACTGGAACTAAAGAATAGAGAACATTATGTTTACAATAAACTGGACACAAACGAAACCTCTGATAAGTGGAGTTTGAGCAATACTTATTGCTATCAGGTAACTGGAATAGGCAGGCCTTCTACTGAGGCTATTAAAGAAAAGATGTTGCAAGACCTAAACTATTATTTTAATCTTAATGGAAGGTTAGAAAACCGACAATGTACCATCTACAAAATTACATATACTGGAAGCGGAACAAAATCCTTAAAATCCAAAGGCAATTCCCCTGAAATAAGCTGGAATGATAAGGAAGCAAAAAAGTATTTTATTAACCAAAAAATATCCATGCTTGCTGATTATTTGAATGGGGCTAAAACACAGAGAACCGATATTTTCCAATTTTCCGATGAAACCAATATTCCCTACAATGTAGATATAGAGCTAAACATTAATGACGTAGGTGATATTAATAATTTAAAAACACAACTGTTGCGCTATGGCCTTACCATAGCAATAGAAGAAAAAGATATGGAGGTTTTTGTACTGTCAGATAAAATAAAAATTAGTTTATAACCGTTCAATTTTTCTCATGTGTATTTGTAGCAATAGCTACAAAAAAAGTCCCCGGTTCACCGGGGATTTTAATAACACTTCTTACTTCATCACATCAATTATATACTTCAGTAATAGAAAACCATAGGTTGCTATGATAATATATAGCACCCATCGTAAAATTGTTCCATAATACTCCTTCGCTCCATGTTCAGGGAAAAGCAAAATCCTTTTTTCCTGCTTTATTTCTCTTGGCTGTGCGTGGATTATTCTTTTTAATTCTTCCAGTTTTTTATCCAGCTTCTCTACCTGTTGAATGGCAGCAATGCTTTCAGGCTCATCTTTTTTCTTTTCGAGATGCTCGTTAATTTTTATGCTGCTTTCCTTTACAGTAGCTAACAGTGCGGCTATAACTTTGGTATTGGCTTTATACTCTTCTGAAAATTCATTGAGTACCAGCAATACGTTTTCCTTTTCCTCTTTATTTAGTTTATTATTTCCGGTTTCCATAACTCATTTTTTTATTGATGAAGAGCTTTTATAATTTCGGTTTTTTACGCTTCTTTTTCTTGTGGGACTCTTTTAACAGTTCAGGATCTATACCACCGCCTTCCGGATATTCAGGTTTCAGCAAATCAGATAAGATACCACCAATACCTTTTTTAAATTCTTCTACCGGTGATCTGTCAAAAGAGTGAGCCTGTCGCTTTTCGGTAATTCTGCGCCGAAGCCTGTTATTGGCAGAAATAATTTGCTGACCGGATGGTGGTGCATTGGTTTGTTGTTTTGAGATAGAGGAAGAATTTTCCTGTTTCAAATGCTGTATTTGATTTTTTTGCAATAGCTTTTCTATCGTTGCCAGCGAATAGCCCAGGTCGCTACCTTTCACTTTTACTTTTTTGTCGTCTATAAAGGTGATCCCCCTCGCTTTAATAATCTGATACCCCAATGCCTGCATTCTTTTAGCAAAATCGTCGTAATACTTTGCATCCTTCAATGACTGTTGTATATCAGTTTTCATTTTCTCTTTGCGGCTGTCATGGCGGGGGATCTGTTTTTGTTCTTTTGGTAGAAAACGCCTGGAGCTAAGTAGTTCCTGCAGGTTATATTCTTTTTCCAACCGGCGGCACAGCCTTTGCATTTTCAAATAATTGTTGCTGGTGGTAGATGCTTTACCATCATACCCAACCCGGTTAGCTACCAAATGTATGTGCTGCCTGTTTGTATCCTTGTGCTGTACAAGAATATATTGGTTATCGGCTACACCAAATTCTTTTGCCAGTTCCTGACCAGCTTCTATTAGCTGAATGCGATCTAATTGTTCGCCCGGTGGTAAGGTGAGCGACAAATGCAACACTGGTTTTTCTACTCTTTTACTTAGCCTCGACACTTCTATAAATTGTTCAGCCAGCTCATGTTTGTTTCCAAAGCACTTGTTATAAGCTAATACTTCTGCCCGGTTTGTATGCTGCAAACCGTCTTCCAACGACTTTTTTATTTTCTGCTCTTCGGTTAAAGTCTTTTTATCATCCAGGCAATAACTGATACAATGAACAAAAGACTTACCAAGTGAGATATTTCCGATCATTGTAGGTAACATTTTATAAGCTGCGCAATACTCTTTACTTCCCTCGATAGTATTTCAAGGTTAGCACGTTCAGCGGCATTCAGTTCTTCCACTACGCTGTTTCGCTTTTTAGCAATCTGATTGAGGTTAGCCGCCATGTGGTTTAATGTTCCGGTGAGTTCTAATATTGCTACTGGTAACACTTTTTGAGTAGTGACAACCTGTCCGTTCAGCCCCATTTCCCGTAGAAATTCCGATACCGTCATGCTGGCTTTTTTGGCGTTAGCACTTATTCTTGCTTGTTCGTAACTGGCACATTTAAGCGTTAATACGTTGTTGCGTTTAATAGGTTTGGCAGGTCTGCCACCTTTGTTTTTTATTTGTCCATTTAGTTGCTTCATAATCTTAACCTCTTGATTTTTTGAATGCGATAGCATGAAAAAAATCCCTCTCCTGAATGCGGGTAGCATGAAGGAGCCAGCGTTTTGGTAATACCAAAACATAGCTGGCTACCTGAAATTCGAGAAATCAACCCTTGTTGCACCGTTTTGATAAAAGGTGCTTTTTAACCGTATAGATTGATTTACTCTACTGCTGCAACAACAACCTTATAAGTGGTGCTATAACGCTGCAAATCGGATTAAAACGCCTTTAAATGTTATAGCTCACTTTCAAATCAAAAAACAAGACTTTCAATTATGTATTGTTTGATACACCTAACGACCCGGTCAATATACAGGACGTTTAAAGACATTTTGCCGCTTAGTTGAAATTCCACAAGTCGCCTGAAAACCTGGCAGGTTGTGTACAAGCAGAGGGATTTTTATTTTTATTTTCATCCGCTCTGTTACATATCCCTGTTAAAAATCCGGGGATTGGCAAGGCCATATCGTCGGATATTGTCTTTCAACTGCATCCATAACTGGATATTAAAATCCGCCATTTCCAAAATCTCCATAACCGTTAACCGATGCGGATTAAGAACAGTAGCGGCAAGTTTTGATACGGGCTGGGCTTTTATCGGTTTGTTCTGCTGCGGTTGGTCGGGTATTACGGTATCTACCTTTTCTTCCGGGTGCTGCTCCATGAAAGAAAGAATATTGGGGGCTGCACCTTCACCCACTTCCAGGCTACTCCCGATTGCCATACTGTTGCCGTACAATTTAATTTGCTTACCACTCGTGAGAATCAGGGTTCTCCTTTTGAAATCTGCCATAATTATTAAATTTTAAATGATAAAAATGTACTCTTGCCGGTTGATAGAATTACCGGCTTTGGGGTTGGTCGGGGTTCAGGAGTTGCTGCACGTCCTGCCAGAGAAAGTAGACCCTCGATCGGATTTTATAAGGTTTTAATTTCCCGAATCTGATCCATTCGTAAATGGTGGGTTTGGAAACTTGCAGCATGGCGCATAATTCTGCCATCTTGTACAGCGGCTTTTGCACCAACCCTGGTGTTTCATAAGCCGGGCTTACCTGTACCTGTTTACCGGCCTGCGAGATTTCCTCCCGGATAACTTGCCGCATAGACGCCCAGAACTGTTCCGGGCTGAAAGGGAACAACATGGGCGTGATAGGAGTTTCATTCTTCACTGATTCTTTCATCTGCTATTGTTTTAGGACAGCAATATGGAAAAACAGGCGAAGGAAATAAAGCTAACTATACTTAATCTTGGAAGTTTGACAGATAGACAAACAGAAAAACGGTGTAAAGAGTGGCAAAGGGGGAAAACAACCCAATTTTCTAAACTAAAAAACCTTTTAACCGGTGTTGAATTGGAGAACAGGCTACATCCTTCAATTATAACATTAGGCCCTTGTAGCTTTCCTTAATTTTATCTTCAGCCTCCATCCATTCCGGCAGAAGATAATAATAACCCCGCACACCTTTTAATTTATAGGGACTGATCCTTTTATACCGCACAGCCTGGGTGAGAAAGGCTGAAAAATATTGAACTTTATTCGGATGGGTGGCTAAATAAGGCTCCTTTCTTTCTAATAGAGTAATCAGTTCCGAAGATCGTAGTGGCCGGTTTTCCTGCCGAAGCATAAATACGATTTTACTTACCCAAGAACTTGCCCGCCGGTAGCCCTGTATGTTAGGATCACTTTTTAAGGTTTCTTGCAATTCATGTAACTGGCTGCGTAAATGACGCACTTCGGTATATAACTCCTTTAATAAATCATCCCTGATGGCAATTTCCCGGTCTTTTTGCTTTAATATGGCAGCTATTTGCTCAGGGAGAATATTCTCCCCATTAGTTGAATTGTCGGACTGATTGTTTTTTGCGTTCATCATTGGATAGGTTTTACATGGTATTCTTAATGAAATCTAATTGCCGTCTAATCAGAGTATGCGCCGGTTCTAATTCACCGCTATGGCCTTTCTTAGCAAATTATGCGGGCGAAAGAAAAAATAAACCGGTTTTCACCGGTTATACTTAAAAAAAGGCTTTGTTAGGCAGCCTTACCTTTTTCGACCAACGATACGGGGATAGATGGAACGGTTTGCTCGGGAACAATCAATTGTTGCACATCCTGCCAAAGAAAATAAACCCGGGACCGTATTTTGTAGGGTTTAAGTTTTCCGTGCCTGATCCATTCATAAATAGTGGGTTTGGAAATTTGCAACAGACTGCATAATTCAGCCATCTTGTATAGCGGCTTTTCTTGTAGCCCGGGTGTCTGATAGCTGGTATCTGGGGAGTTTTTCCTGGTTAGTTGGCTAATCTCTTCCCTTATTACCTGTCGCATGGTTTGCCAAAACTGATCTGGAGAAATAGGAAACAGCATGGGGGTTGCGGGGTAAATGGTATTTTCTGTTTTCATCGGATTGGGTTAAAGTGAGTAAATAATTTGCCGGTAAAATTATTACCTGGCAATAACTCACTGTCCCAATTGGGACGATTTATGCCCGATTTGGTACAAAAAAGCACGAAAATGCAATTTATTTCCGCCCCGCCTTAAAAGATTCTATTCTCTTGGAAGTAGTTTAATCTCCAATTTCTCTAACAAATTACTTCCCTGCGGATAATTAAGTTCTTCAAAAAATTTATAGGCTTCAGCAAATCGATTCTGAATTTCTGTCCGTTTCCGGTCTGTGAGATTTCGTCGTTTAGCTCCGTTGCCAAATAACAATTCCAGATTGTTCTTAATACTGCCCCGATCAACGCCATACAGTTTCATTAATATACCCGCAAATTGGTCATTTGGTTGAAGGGCCTTCATTTCAGTTACCTGATCAAAAACATAATATATCAAGCAAAGCGCCGGATTGGATAGTTGCGCTTTGCGGCATTTTTCCAGTTGCTCCATGCTTTTCTTTTCAAAGGTTTCTTTAACCGTTTCCAGTTGCGGCAGGAAAGTATTCCCGAAACAGGGCCGGTATTGGAACAGGTACATTACTATAAATGAAAGTCCCCCTGCAAGGAATAAACTTGCTAAATAATTTAATTGAAAGTCCCGGAAGAAAAGCATGGTAAGCAGAAAAGGTATTCCCAACAAAAGGGCAAAATGCCCGGGCACATACGTAAACCAATACCGTGCGATCATTTTCTGGCGGGTGGCGCTCGTACTCCATCCCGGTACTACATTTTGAAATTGTTCTTGGGTAGTGGAGAACTGTTGAGTAATATAATCCCGATGGAGGGGAAGCTCAAATGTTACAAAGGATTGCATCTTTTTCACTGTATCTTTCATCACAATTCATTTTGTAGCAAGATACATCATTTTAGGGCATGATAGCGGAAGATAGCTTATACTAATTTGCAGGAGGGGTAGAAGAAAAAGTTGAATATCCATTATGCTAATTCTAATGGTCAGCCCGGCATTATGAGAAGGATACAAGAAGGAAAATGTAAGTATCTTTGTAAGGATAGTTCAAACAGAGTAAAGACAAGTAAACTATCGGAGATAAAACAGTTCTTTATAGAGTAAATTATAGAGTAAAAAGAAAAGGTCACTGAAAATCAGCGACCTAATTCCTTCTAAGTGATCCCGCTGGGACTCGAACCCAGGGCCCCATCATTAAAAGTGATGTGCTCTACCAACTGAGCTACGAGATCAACCTGACGTCCAGATGCTTTATCTGAACGGGGTGCAAAAATACAGTTCCTGAAGTTTCGCACCAAAAAAAATACAAACAAATTATCGGATAATTTTTGACTGACTGCCCCGATCACTTATACACATAATCGCTTTAATATGTTCTGTTTGTAAACAGCATACCTTCCCTATATTATTTCCCTTTTCTCCCCATCAACCGCAACCAGATAATCGAACAAATTATTGCCACCAACGACGCCACCAGCACCGCTACCTTGGCTATATCCTGTACAGCCGGCTGTGAAAAAGCCAGCATCGCAATAAAAATGGACATGGTAAAGCCGATACCAGCCAGGAAACCTGCCCCTGTAAGCTGCATCCAGGAAACCCCTTCCGGCAACTCGGCTTTTTTCTTTTGCACCAGCAGGTAAGAAGCCAGGAAAATTCCAATAGGCTTGCCAAGCACCAATCCCAGGATAATACCCCAGGATAAACTGCTGGTCAATGCAGTCCCTGCATTTTCGGGAAAGATGATCGCTGTGTTGGCAAGCGCGAAAACGGGAATGATAATAAAATTAACGGGGTGATGCAGTTGATGCCGGATATGCCCCAGCAGTCGCCGCGGGATCAGCAATGCAAAGATGACACCTGCTACTGTTGCGTGGATACCTGAATTGAATATTGCATACCACAACAGCAATCCAAACAAAATATGCAGTATGCTGAATTTTACTTTTTGCCTGTTCAGCAAATGCAGGATAAGAATGATAGCTACAGCCCCCAAAAGATAAAAGGCCTTCACCGGCTCGCCATAAAACAATGCGATGATAATAATAGCACCGAGGTCATCAATGATCGCAAGGGCTGTAAGGAATATTTTCAGGGTCACAGGCACCCGCTTGCCCAGCAGCGATGCCACGCCTAATGAAAAAGCAATGTCTGTGGAAGCTGGTATTGCCCAGCCGCCTGAATACTCGGTGCCTTTATTGAAAAGTATATACAATATGGCAGGCACTATCATTCCGCCTACCGCGGCGGCCACAGGTAAAGCTGCTTTGTTCAGGGTAGACAATTCACCTTCCTGCATTTCCTGCCTTATCTCCATTCCTGCCAGGAAAAAGAACACGGCCATCAATCCATCATTCACTAAATGAAGCGGGCTATGCGGAAGATGGAATGTATGAAGCCATTCGATCTCCCTATTCCAGAAATTGACATACCCGATGCCCTGCGGCAAATTGGCTATCAACAATGAAATCGCCGTACAAGCCAACAACAAGATCCCTACCGAACGACTGTCTTGCGTAAAAAGCTGAATTGGTTTTTTGAGTCTGCGAAGTGGCATACTCAAAGATAAACATAATCGAATTGGTTGCAGGCCATTAAGCCGGATCAGAGATAACACAGCAGGAGGGGGACTCCAGGCTACCGACTCATTTCAACTCCCCCAGCCACTGCTGCGCAAACGCCCTTGCCGTTTCTGTTACTTCCTTTCCTGCACGGAATCCTTGTTTCCATTCTGTGTTCTTTGCTTCATATGCAGGATTCACAAATCTTTTCTTGTTATATTTCTCTACCAGGGCTGCATTATAATCAATCCCTTTGGTTGCATCCAGCATCTTTTGCAGTTTGCCGGCAATGAACTGGTTGATGCTTTCGGGATAATTCTTTTTCCATAATTCCATGTTTTCCTCGTAACGTCTTTGCTCATCTTCCTGTTGATATTTTTCACTTTGCTGAATAGACGCAAACATGGTGTTCTTTGGGTTTTTATAGTCTTTCAGGTTTTGCTTTTGCATTTCAAGTACAGGTTGCAGAGATTTGGCAATATCGGCAGACACTTCCTTCATTGTCTTTTCCATATCCTTAATGCTTTTTTCCGTTTTAGTCACCTCCTCTTTTTGTATCTCTTCAATCGTACGCAGTTTTATGGCTGCCGGTTGTTGCGGTTGAGAGCTTTTGCGCAGATCTTCATATTGTTTTTTGAAAGCAGGGCTGCTGATGTATTGCTTAGTGTATGCCAGCAGGTCCTGTGCAATGGCTTTACGGTCGTTCAACGCAATATTCTTTGCGTTCCTGGCGCCATAATAATAAAGATAGCCGTTCAGGAAACTGCTTTTGATGCCGTCTGTTCCGGCTTGCTGGGAAATGCCCAGTGCTTTCCAGATATCGTCTGCTGCCTGGCGCGATCTGTAAGAAGAAAAAAGGAAACCGGCGCTTAATAAAATTACCAGTGTCCATAATGGCAGGTATGTACGTGTTCGTTTCATAAAATAAAGTTTAAGATCATGGTTTAATGGACGTAAAAGTAGATGCAGTGTTTTCCCTTATCAAGCAAGGTGTGGATGATATGAGTAAATATGAAGATGAATTGCAGGAGGGAGCGGGGGCGATCCCTTCTTGCCGAACAGCCTTAAATAGCGCTTGGAAAATCTCTGATTCCCAGTGTCTTAACCCCTTATTTTCTGTTTAACAATTCAAGCACTGTTTTCCCCAATTCATACCAGTAAACCCCCAATCAGTAGGCAGTTGTTCTTAATAAGCATTAAAAGACGGTATTTTGTGTATATCACATGCTGAAGTTACCCCGATATAGCCGTAATGATCTGTTTATGCTCTTATGGGCCGTTCTGCCTTTATCCCTCATTATCAATTTTATCATCTTTGAGAATGCCTATTTTTCAGATCCGTTTATCACGGTTGCCGGCACGCTGATCACCTTTTCAATTATCGGCATCACTTTTCTTTTATACAGGGCCATCGGTAAAAGCTTCCGGCAGCGCTTCCCCCGCGATTCGGATTTTTTTAAACGCACCATGTTGCTGATCTTTTTCTTCCTGCTCATGTCAGCGCTCGTTATTCTTGGCTTGTTCAGTATCTATGTTGGCACCGGCTTACTGCAGGATAAGAATTATGAAAATAAATTCACCTGGGCCTATCTTGTTGTAGGTATCGTCAATATCTTTTTTGCCTTCCTCAACGAAGGCATTTTCAGTTTTGAAAGATGGAAGAATGAGCTGAATGAAACGGAAAACCTGAAAATGGCGTATAAACAAAGCCAGCTGATGGGATTGAAAAGCCAGGTAAACCCTCACTTCCTTTTCAACAGTCTCAATTCCCTTTCCGGGCTTATACAGGAAGATACAGTCAGGGCTGAAAAGTTCCTGGATGAGATGAGCCGTGTTTACCGTTATATGCTCCGCAACGAAGAAACACAATTGGTACAACTTGCTGTGGAATTACAATTCATCCGGTCCTATTTCTCCCTGCTTAAAGCCCGTTATAATGAAGCAGTGGAATTGCAGGTGGATATAAATGAAGGGGACAAGGAAAAACTGGTGCCGCCGCTGAGCCTGCAGGTGATCATCGAGAATGCGCTTTTCCAGAATAAAACAGCAAAAGACAGCCCTTTGGTGATCAGGCTTGCATCTGATGATGGCGAGGCGATCATTATCACAAATAATGTGCAGCGGAAAGTGATGACGGAAATCGTGGAATACGAAGCAGGGTTGGATAACCTGGTAAAACGCTACCAGCTGATGAATCAACCGCCGGTAAAAATTGAAGAAGAAGCAACGGTGCGGCGTATCCGCTTGCCGCTGATCCGGCAAACAGAGGAGGTAATGGTATGAAGTGGGTAAAAGCTACAAAAGTGCAATGGTACTCTTTCCTGGCGGCAATGCCCCTGATTGACCTGGGAATAAATCATATCCTTTTTGGTGACCGGCTTTTTCATGACCCGAAAATATGGTTGATCTCTTTCCCACTTATCTGGCTCATCGGATTGGCAGGCTGGTATTTTCATGTGCTGAACGGCCAATGGGCTGAACGGAAATATCCTGAGATCAGCCAGAGTGCCGGGCGCATTTTAATGAAATGCCTGGTGGTGTTCCTGGTGATGACGCCGGCTGCCGTACTCATTGTATTCATTTACGAAGTATTCCATGTCCTGGATTATAAAATAGGGCAGGGGGACCTGGAGAAATGCGTATTGGCAGGATTTGCTGTCAATCTCATCTTCCTTACACTGTGGGAGGCGATCTATATAATGGAGAAGAACAGGGAAAGCCTGGCAGAAAAGGAAATCCTCAAGCAGATGTCGCTGCAACAGGAATTTGAAGTATTAAAAAGCCAGGTGAACCCGCATTTTCTTTTCAATTGCTTCAACACGCTTTCATCATTGATTGCAGAAGATGCGGTGAAGGCCGAAGCCTTTCTTGATGAACTGAGTAAAGTGTACCGCTATTTATTGCGGAACAATGAAACAGGCTTGTCTACTTTACAGAATGAACTTCGTTTTATCCGTTCCTATTTTGGTTTGCTGAAGACCCGGCACGGCGAAGCTGTGCAATTTCAGATTGAAACGGATAAGCGTTATGATAACTATCTCGTTCCCTCGCTCAGCCTTCAACTGCTGGTGGAAAATGCAGTTAAGCATAATGTACTGTCAAAAAACATTCCGCTGACCATAGAGATTTTTACAACGGCCGGAAACCGGCTGGTGATCAATAATAACCTGCAACGAAGAACAGTAAAAGGGGTGTCCAACCGGATAGGATTGGAAAATATCAAAGCTAAATATGAACTCTTAAAGCAAAAGGGATTCGAGGTGATGGAAGACAGCAAGAACTTTACCGTGGTGCTGCCGCTTATCTGGAATAATGGTATGGACAATAAATGGATAAACCTGCAGACAAATAAGGATAAGATGAATTCAAATCCCCTAAATTAGCATCGTATCATTCCGTATAAATAAAAAGCAACGAATGAAAGTTTTAATTGTAGAGGACGAAGAACTGGCCGTTAAAAAACTGATCAAGACACTGGCGGCTGTTGATCCCGATGCGGAAGTGGTAGGCGTGGCAGATAGCATTATGGCCACAGTGAAATGGATCAATAGCAACCCGCTGCCGGACCTTATCCTGATGGACATTGAATTGTCTGACGGGCAAAGCTTTGAGATCTTCAACCGCGTGTCTATCAAATGCCCGGTGATCTTTACTACCTCATATGACGAGTATGCGCTGAAAGCTTTTAAAGTAAACAGCGTGGACTACCTGTTAAAACCCATTCAGAAAGAAGATCTGGAATCCGCCCTTGAGAAAATGCACCAGTTGAAAAGCATGTACAAGCAATCCGGCTCTAAAGCTGATATGAATATCGAAAGCCTGGTGAAGGAACTGCAGGAGAAACTGCAACTGAAAGAATACCGGAAACGCTTCCTGGTCCGGCATGCCCAGAAACTGGTATCGGTAGATACGGATGAGATCGCTTATTTTTTCAGTGATGGCCGCCTCAACTTCTTTAAAACCCATGATAACAAAAAGTTCGTAGTGGATTATACCATGGATGAACTGGAAGAAATGCTCGATCCCCGGAAATACTTCCGTATCAGCCGCTCCTTCTATATATCTGTTGAAAGTGTGGAACAGATACACGATTATTTTGGCAACCGCCTTTTACTTCATCTGCGTCCTGCAGTGGAGAAAGAGTCCATCGTGAGCAGGGAGAAGGTAACGGAGTTTAAGCGGTGGATGGGGAAATAGAACCGGGAGTGAAGATGCTGAATATTATTTGGCGGGGATTAGCAGGATAATCGCAATGCCATTCTTGTCGTACTGAATATCAGCTTCTGCCAGTATCATTTCCGAACGGGTATTGATTTCCTGGATGCATCTTTCTATTTCGTCAATGTGAGCATCCATACGGGCAGTGGCATCCTGCAGTTTCAGTGAGAGTTTGTTCCGGAACAGATCGATATTGATCAGTGTATCCCTTCCTCCCCCGTATTGTACGATCATGCGGAGCCCTTCTTTAAAGATCAGGAAGAATTCATTACGCACTTTCATGTCAAGCTTCAGCAAACGTATATTTTTATCTACTACCAGTTCGATAACTGCGCTATGCCGGTGTTTTAACGCATCGGTGAATTCCATCATGCGCAACAGGGTCTTTTCCATGCTGTCGTTCTCGGGATCGATGCTCCATAGAATATCATCCATTGCAATGATCATGTTATGGCTCTTGCTGCTGATCTGGTCAATATATTCTTTTGACCGGTTGATGTCTTTGTCTGCTTTTATTTTGGCCATTTCTCCCAGCAGGTTGATATGACTGAGCGTTGTGGTCACATCCTTATGCAGGTTGTTGGCGATCTCAGTCCTTACTTTTTCCAGGTCTTTCAGCCGCGCCACCCTTTCCCTGTCGATCCAGTAAAGCACAACGATGGCCAGCAAGACCAGCATGCTGTAAAACCACCAGGTTTGCCAGAAATGAGGGCGCACCACAATCGATAAGCGGGTAATGTTTTTTCCAATATTTCCTTCTGCATCTTCACTTCTGACCAGGAAAGTGTATTTGCCTGCAGGCAGGTAAGTATAGATCGCCTGGTTGGTATTATCGGCCATTCTCCATTCCTTATCAAGGCCCTCCAGTTTATAGCTGATGATATAAGTGCTGTTGTAGCTCAGTCCAGAAAATTCAATGGTCAAAGAATTTTCATCTGCTTTTAATTCAGCTGTGCCGGCTTTCAATAAAGAATCTACCTGCAAAGGTTTGTTCATCACCTTGATGCCGGTGATCGCAATATCCGGAGAAGGGTTATTGATCTTTACTTCTTCAGGGTTGAAAAGTACGATCTGGTTGTCTGACCCAAAGATGATCCTTCCATCAGGGAGCACATAAGAAGAGGCCTCTATAAACTTGTCGTTGGCAATTCCGTCGATACGATCGAAATGGATGAAGATGCCATTGCGGGGATTGACCCTGAAAATGCCGCTGGTGGAAGATACCCATACATAACCCTGGCGGTCTTTTTCAATAGCAGTAATATAGCCGGGAGCAGATTGAGGCAAGGGAATGGTGCGGGTGAGTTTCTGCTGCCGTGTATTATAAAACAACAAGCCACCGGAGCCTATCACAACGGTGCTGTCGTCATACTGCGTAATGGCGGACGATGAAAGAGCGAGCAGTTTTCTTTCTGCAGGCTCCTCCGTTCCCAGGTGGGCGATCACTTTGTCTGTAGCAGGGTCGATCGCATACACGCCATAACCATTCGTGCCAACCCAAACGATACCTTGCTTATCAATGAATATCTTCAGTACTTGCGCAACAGGGAAACCAGGAAAATAACTGATGCCATTATCAAAATTCTTTTTCCCATTGGCCGCTGTCCATTTGAATAAACCCAGGCTTTGCGTGCCGATCCAAAGATTGCCAAACCGGTCTTCTGCTATCTGGCGGATTGTTCTGTTTTTTAAGGCAGGAGGGTTATAATATTTATAAGAACGGTCAGCCAGGTTAATGTGATAGACCCCTGGTTGTGATCCCATCCATACAAAATCACTATCGCGGGAGGGGTACATGCTCCACATCCAGGGCGATTGCTTTTCACTGAATCCTTTTATATTAAGAGGAATGAGATTGAAATCCTTATCATAGTGATAAAGGCCTTCACTCCAGGCTCCGGCCAGTAGTGTTCCTTTGCGTGTGCGGAAGAACGAAAGGATGGAACCTTTGCCGGGTGTATTGTTTACCCGGTTAACGTGAGGAATGTTAGTGAAGAACTGAGCAGCAGGAGTGAACCGGTATACACCATTATTACTGGTAGCGATCCAGATATTGTCTTCCCGGTCCTCAAAAAAATCAAAAATGATCTCGAAGGTTATGCTTTGCTCATTGTGATAAGTATTTTCAACACGCTGAAACTTTTTTTCTTTTTCCATGTACCTGGCAAATACACCAAGACCGCATATCCAGATAGTGCCATCTTTTTGTTGAAGATACCCGCGGGTTTCATGATAGTCTTCAATATTCAGGTCGTAAGCATCCAGTAAAAGTTCTTTGCGGGCCAGATCATACAGGAATATCAGCGGCTTTCCCCCGATCCAGCTATCAAACCACAGACGGCCCTGCTTATCAAAAAAAAGGTTACGCGGGAATTCAATTTTCCCGAACTGCTCTATCAACGGGTTGCCGGGGGTGTGTTCGCCGGGGCGGCTAAACTGCCTGGTTTGTGTGTTGTAAACGACAAATCCATCCTTTCTGCCGATCCAGTAATTGGATGTGCCGGGCTGCTGCTCAATGCTGACGGTTTTGGTGTCTTCAGGAATGGGAATAAAATTGTACTCCCGGGAAAATTGTGTTCTTTCTTTATTCAGTGTTACAAAATCCTGGTGGATATAAACGATGAACAGGTTGCCTTCTTCATCTTCCAGCAGGCATCTTTCACCGACCCGGATAACTTCCGGCCGCAGTTTTACCGGCACTTCGCGGTACTTGAATGTCTTTGTATCAAAAATGCCGACTTTCCCATCGGCTGTCAGCAGCCACATTTTTTTTTGTTTGTCAAAGAGGATCTGCTGTATATAGTTGTGCGGAATGGAAGTGGTGTCATTTTTCGAGCGGCGGAAAGTGATATACCGGGAACCGTCGAAGCGCTGCAGGCCATTATTGGTCCCGATCCACATATACCCGGTCTCATCCTGCTTGGCGGAAGTGGTTTCATTGGAAGCCAATCCTCCTGAAGTGCTGTAATGGGTGAAGGAATACTGCTTGACGTCCTGGCCATGCAATTGCCAGGATAAAAACAGGAAAAGAAAAAGGATATAAAGACGGTGGGACAAAGTGTGTGTTTAAAGCGACCAAATATAATTAATCGCCTTGCAAATTGGGAGTTCCGGCAGTTGAATTGTGGCTGGCAGGGATGAATTGATCAAACCGGCGGATGATTTGTGGACATTTCTTTCATCCTGTCTGCAATTCGTTAATGGATTATGGCACTTCATCCTGCACTTATTTGCTGTTCGCCCGTTCCTGGTTCATTTTTGCCCGGACAAATCATTACCATTAAACCTTTTTTATGCAACGTTACAACATGTTCAATCAGATACATAAAGGACTAAGAGTTCTTTTGTACGACACAGCCACCATGGTGCAGCACACTGATTTCTGGAATGTGGAAGAAGCTGCGGAAACGATCAGCCGGATCCGTGATGTGATTTTCTTTTTCGAAAAGCATGCACATAGCGAAGACAATTTTGTTTTCCCCGCCATTAAAACCTACGAGCCTTCTGTTGCCGATGCTTTTGAACAGGAGCATGTAAAAGATCATGAACTGGGCGAAGCGCTTGCAGCTGCATTGACCGCCTATGAAACTGCACCTGTCATTACCGGAAAAGCTGCACTGGCGTCACCAATCAGTCGGTCGTTTACCCGCTTCATGGTATTCAACCTGGAACACATGGCGCTGGAAGAAGAAGTGCTGAACCCCATACTCTGGCGTTATTATTCAGACGAAGAACTGGGAGGCATCACCGGGCAGATCGTAGCGAAGCTACCGCCGTCCATTATTGCACAATCAAACAAATGGATGCTGCGTGGCCTCAACGTGCCTGAGATCACCGGCTGGTTAAAACAAGTGGAAGCTGCAACGCCGGAGTTCATTTATCTGTCATTACTGGACTGTGCCAAAGAAGAACTGGCTGAGCAGCGCTTCCGCCAGGTGATGAAAGGACTGGGTAAAACTGCCGCCATTTTAACTAACCCGTAGGGGTTCATGGCAAATAGATTGTAGTATAAATTAAAACGATAAGCAATGAGGAATATACTGACATTATTGGAGGTAGCGGTGATTGCCGCCACTCTTCTGGTAAAAAGGAACCCCAGGGAGCAAATGTATACAAGCATCGGTTCGCTGCTGTAAGGCTTGCCTGGGACCCATCAACAATAATTTAGCCCGGCTGTTAAGGCCGGGCTTTTTGTATCATTTATGTGAGAAGCGGGTGGCGGTTACGCATTTATCACACCTGTCATGCTTTTCTCCTGCACGTATCGCCACTGCGATCACCAAGCAGCACAAGACCAGGAACCCGGCGATCTCGATCTTTCTTTTCATGGTGTCCTGTTTTATAACTCACTCATTGGTTTGGGGGCCGGCACCACGTTTTCTACCGGCTTTGTCGTTTTCAGATAGGCAAAAATGGCTTTCAGGTCTGTATCGTTCATTTTGCCAAAATTCTGCCAGGGCATCGGAGGAAGAAGAGGCCTTGTTTCATCCATACCTTTCATTTTGCCTTCACGCAAACATTTGATGAACTGCTCTTCCGACCAGTTGCCGATACCGCTTGCATCACTGGAGATATTGGCAGCATAGGAAATGCCCCAGGGGCCCATCATGGCTGTGAGGTCCTGGCTAAACAGCAGCCAGCCATTCTTCATCACGGAAGGATCAGCTTTGCCAAGAGGGCTATTCGCTATATGGCCGCCAAACCGGTGTTCCAGGTCAAGCTCAGGACCCTTGGGACCCATTTTCTTTGGAGAATGACAGTCATCACAACCGATGGTGGCTACCAGGTATTCACCTCTTTTAATAAGGCTGTCTTTACTGATGATTGCAACGGCATCACCGGCTTTAGGCTGATCATTGCAGGCTACCAGGGCAATCATAACAGCAGATGTAATGGCTGTTATGGCCAGTAGTTTTTTCTTCATGATTTACGTGTTTTGAGTTTTAAAGTTTATGGTTAAGGTTTGCATATGGCGCAAGGTAGGATAACCCATAAGGGAGATCAAGAAGGGGAAGAGTGGGTTGAAGGAAAAGTTGGATGAAATGCTATTCTTCCACGTAATGCTCCCCAAGGAACACTTCCTCCACGGCGTTCACGAACGCCTGCACCTGTTTCCGGAAAAATGCCTGCCGCGATGCTGATGCATAATCAAATGATCTTTTGGCGCCCGGCACTTCAATCGTAATTACACGCATGGCATTTCTGCACCGGCTGCTGTCTTCTTCATCCCTGATCGCTGTAGTACCCCAGGTGCCCATGGAAATTCCGCTGCCACGATGGGCTTTCAGTGCAGAGCCTGTGGTGTTCCTTTTTTGCAAAAGACCTTTTGGTGCCGGCACAGGATCTTTATAATAAAGAGCAGTTGGGTGTTTATCCAGGTGGTTGCCTGCTACATTTCCCTGTTGCCGCTGCACCAGTGAAGCCATGTCAACAGCCAGGCTGCTGTCAGTTCCATAACCAAGTGCAATGCTGTTCTCATCCGTACGCGGATCAGCATAGATGCCTCCGTAATTGATATTGCGGATGGCATGCACATTGGCGATTCGCTCTGGCTTATAGATCCGGATCAGTTGCAGCAGCAATTGGTTTTCGGTTTCAATAGGCCGGTGCAGATGATCAGTAAAAGATCCTTCATCATAGTCTTTGCCGGGTGAAGGCATCTGGCGGTTGGGGTCCACTGCATCTTCATGGGTATATCTGCCGATGTTCAATACACTGCCGGCCTGTTCCGGCACTTTCATGGCCGTGGCTGCATTATCAGGAAAAAGTGAAGGAATGATGATGACGGAGTAATAAGTTTTTTCTTCCCTCATGGAAAGTTTTTCTATCAATGCCTGTGCTACTTCAATGGAAGATAATTCCGAGCCATGCATGCCACCGATCACCAAAGCTTTCTTATCGCTCGTGCCGGGAAAATACCAGGCATTCACCGGCCGTCCTTCACGGGTAATACCTAATTGCATGCCTGCCGGCTGTTTTGATTGTAATAGAAGGTTAAGACCTTGCAGGGAATAAAATCTTTCTACAGATGAGGCAAAGGAGGCCTGGATCGCAGGCCTGCCTTTGCCGGTGGTATCTGTTGTTGGGACATCAGGGCTTATACTGTCTTTAGCGGAAAGGGACAGGCATAGCAGGCCGCCTGCCAGTGACAGCAAGTGTAATTGAATTCGCATCAGGTTAAGGTTAAGGTAGAAGGTGCGGGCTGTTCCGGTCAGAGTTTGATAAACTCAACGCGGCGATTAGCCGTTTTACCCTCTTTGGTTTTATTATCGGCAATAGGTTGTGTTTCACCCTTGCCTTCTGTTTCAAGTCTTGTTTCATCAATACCAAACTCTTTTACGAGCAGGTCTTTTACTGCTGCAGCTCTTCTTTGCGACAATTCCATATTGGCTTTATCATCACCATCGCTGCTTGTATGGCCTATCACTTTCACTTTGATAGACCCATTTTCCTTTAATACGCCGGCAATTTCCTTGATCACTCCATAAGATTCCGGTTTGATAACAGCACTTTGGAAATCGAAGAGAATGCCTGTGGTAGAGAACTTGCCTTCTTCCACCAGTTTATGACGGGTATCGGGCTTGCCGGTAGCTACTTTCAGGTTGGAGATATAGAATCCTAACTCTTCATCTTTATAGCTTGAAGTAGTAAGATGGAAAAACACCTGGTTAAAAATATGTTCATTACCCAACGCTTTAGGCAGATCATATTTCTTTTCTCCATTTACCCAGATACGGAGACGTTGTTCCTGCACCTGTACGGCAATATGGGAGGTCTTGTTATAGAACTTTTCAATATTGGACAGTTCCTGGTTCTCAGACCTGAAAAGGGTTTTCTTATTCAGGTTTGAGTTCAGGTAGGTATAACTGGTATTGCCTTCTCCAAGACGCAAATAGATCTGTGCAGACTGGTGCTCCGCCTGATAACTCAGGAATTTATTATCTGTAGTAGAATCTTCATTGCTGGCAAAAAAGCCAAAAGAGAGGATCGGGTAAGTATAACCGGTGCTTTTTAATTGCAGGATAAGATCAAACTCCAGCGTAAAGTTTTTGCTGAACGCTTTTTTGTTGGACGTGAGATAAAGAGAGTTCTCATAAAGACGCAACCATTTTCCCGGAAAAGAATTCAGGGTTACTACATCACCTTTACCGGCAGTGTTCCAGTTAAGAGGGAATTCACCCACTTCATCCTGCTGGAAATCTTCTGTGTAGATCAGCGAGTCGCCAGGAATGAAATCGAACCGGGAGTAGCTTTTTACAAGATTTTCATCCTGCTTGCCTTCGTCCTGGCTACCGTTATTATTGGAAGCAGTGGAATTATTGCTTTTGGTGTTTTTGCCTTCTGCTTTATCGAGGCCTTTTTCCATAGCATCGTCCACTTTTTTGTCAGCTCTTTGCTGAACCTTGCTTTTAGCTTTATTCAGTAATCCACCCAGTTGTGCCTGCGACTGGAAAAAGAAACCCAGCAATAAAATAATGGTGACAATACTATATCTCATACGCTTTTTTGCGCAAAATAGACAGGGTTGAGGGGATGCTGAACCGCTTATGTACTGAAATGCCCGATTGAATGGATGAACTGTTCATTATGATCACCGGGTAAAAAAGCAATGTCCCGCATGGCTGATAAAACAGTATGCGGGACATTGCCTTCTTTTTTGACGGTTTATTGCTTTTTCCGGATGATCTTTATTGAGTTCAGCGGTGTTTTCAATGAATCGACACTATTAAGTGGTGCATGTAATAATGAGTCTATGTAAGTTGAATTACTGATAGAATGAAAAAAGGATTTCTTATCATTCAACAATAATACGGCGCCGCCGTTGTCCATTGTTTGCTGAAGCGAACTGTCTACCGCTGCCCTTTCCTTATCGTTTCCGGTTTCAGGGATAAATTCATTTCCGGCAACGGCATAGCGATGGATATAACTTTTGATCAGCCATCCATCCTGGAGCAGCAACATATCTTTATTGGATGATATGGTATTGACCTCTTTTACTTTTGCATAATAATAATCATTGTCGATATTCTTCAACCAGCGGATGCTGCCGAAATAATTAATAACGAGCAAAAGAGCAGCCAGGGTTATCACAGTGTAATAGGCAGACTTCTTATTGCGGTTGGAGGGAAGGTTGAACCAGCATCCGGCCAGCACAGCCCATACCAGGGCTGTCTGCGGAATCCAGAAATCAACGATCTGTGGCATCCAGAAAATAAAGAAGATCACGTATACTGCAAGCACACTAAGCAGCGGTACCAGTATATAAGAGAACTGCCGGGAGAGGGTTTTAGCCCTTAATAATACTCTTACGAGCATATACGCGGCAATAAGTATCAACAGAACAGTAAGTGCCAGTAATATCATGGCAGTAGTGCCCGACATATTGCGTACCAGGTATACTTCATCTTCAAGATTGTGATAAAAGAAGCTTTCCTGCATATAGTTTTCTACAAACCCAACCTTGAATACAAAATGCGAACCGAGGAAGGCCCTGCCAAACCCGATGCAGGCATTCATCAATGTATGAATATTGAGGGGGAACCAGTAGCCCGGCGTATTGGTATATCCTTCGAGCCAGTTGGTGAATGATGTCATATCGTTATTCCCCAGTATCACCCAACCGGTCAGGAAATATACCAGCACAACAGAACCTCCACCAACTATCGCATGTTGAAGAAAATAACGGATAAAATTTATTTCCTTTCTGCGGAGAAATAAGGAAAGTAATATTGGAGGCGTGAGCAATACGCTTACCTGGTGAAATAAAATGACGAGTACATGGGAAAAGATGATCAACCAGATATCTTTGCGGGTCAACACCGGTTTGGACAGGAGGTAAACGATAACAAAAATGAAGAACAGCGGTGGTGCATACACTTCAATATTGGTGCTGTAAAACCACACACCGAATGAAAAACCCGGCAGCAGGGTGCCTATGAACGCTTTGTTTGCCGGAAGCTGGAACCGGTGGCGCAATATCAGGTAAAACACAGTGAGTGCCCCTGCACCCCACAAAATGTTGATGGATTCAATGATATAATTATTATCAAGGAATGGCAAAATGAAATGAATGCATTTAAACCATACATAAGTAGTAAGGTGATAAAACAAATGGTGCGGCTGAAATAAATTGGTTGAAGATTCAAATTCATTCAGGTAAGTGATGCCATCCGAAGCAGATGAAAAATTGTACGTAAGATTAATGAGATAAAAAGCGAAAAAAAAGAGAAATATTTTTATTTTTTCAGCTTTGAGTGGCATGGATAAAAGTTTAGCGTTAAAACTAATATTAATTTCTAAAAATAGGGAATACCAGCACTTCCTTTTTATGAATTATGACAATTAGAAAATTTATCAGGTACGTGGTGTTGGTTTGTTTTTGGGCGGTTAGCGTGCTATTAATATTAAATGCATTAATCCCATTCATCAGCCCGGCTGTTTTCTGGCCGATCAGCTTTATCGGTTTTGCCTTTCCATTCCTGTTCTTTATTGAACTGCTGTTCCTGGTTGTATGGATCGTAAGAAGATCAAAGAAGGCATATTTTTCTGCAGCGGTAATATTATTAAGCCTGAAAGCATTGTTGGTAACGTTCGGCTTCCATTTTTTTTCGTCTGTGCCTGAGCAAAAAAATAACCGGCTCAAAGTCTTATCCTGGAATGTATCTAAATGGGACGAGCGGAATAAACAATTGCGGGGTGGGGTCAGTTACCGCAAGCAGATGCTGGAACTTATTCAAAAGGAACAGGCGGATATTCTATGCTTCCAGGAGTTTTTTGAATGTAAGAACCCTGCTTATTTTGAATCGACCGTAGACGCGCTTCAGCGGATGGGTTACCCTTATTATTCATTCAGGCCTGCATTGCAGTTGCATGACAGCACGTTCCAGTACGGATTGGCTGTTTTCTCCAAATACCCGGTAGTAGGGGACCAGTGGTTCCCTAACCAGATCGGCCCTCATTCCGAAGGTATATTATATAGTGATATCAAAATAGGGGAAGACACGATCCGGGTTTTTGTAAGTCATTTAGAATCAATAGGTTTAAGCAAGGCTGATTTTGCCCGTGTCAAAAAACTGAGGGGCGACAGGAGTATTGCACGGAAGATCCGGAATTCCTATGCCTTGCGGAGCCTTCAGGCAGATTCGGCTGCCCTTTTAGTGAAAGAATCACCCTATCCGGTCATTTCCAGTACTGATCTGGACGATATCCCGAACTCTTATGCCTATTTTACCCTGAAGGGCAGGCAGCAGGACTGCTTTGTTCGGAAAGGGGCGGGGTTGGGGAAAACCTATGCCCACCTCTTCCCCAACCTCAGAATCGACTATTTGTTTGCAGATCAATCATTTGATGTGGTTGAGTACCGGTCCCCGGAAGTAGTATTCTCAGACCATTTTCCGATACTGGTGAGCCTGGATTTTACCCAGTTAAAACGGAAATAATACCACTTAAGTAGTATTTTCCGAAAGTTTATGCAGTATTAATTTTGAATTTCAGAACTAAGTATTTACTTTTAGGCATCAATTCAAGACAAACAAGTCATCCTTTCCACCCTTCCTTTGAATACCCCTCTATAACATCATCTATTTTCGTTAAGACCCTGTTCTTCGAATAATGCTGTTTTACGACTTGCCAATGTTCCAAATTTTCCTGTGAATTTCATTCACCTATGTTATACCATCGATATTCAACTATTGGTGAATAGAAATTTAATGCAATGAAACAAAATGTTATCATCATTGAGGAAAATGCGGCGGTGAGATATGTGTTGACGAATGTGCTTCAAAAGAAGTTCAGGATTTCAGAGTTCGACAATTGCTTTGAAGCAAGCGAGGAATTAAAAAATACAGGTGCAGGTTTGATATTGGTAAATATCGATACCTACAACTCGGATAATATCGACTTTGTAAATCATCTTAAATCAAGTAGCCTCTACAGGAATATTCCTGTGATCGCGATCCTGAGAAAAGATGATGAGATCTTAAAGCAGTTATGTCTGAACACAGGCGCGGAACAGGTTTTTGTAAAACCATTTGATCCTCGCTTATTGCTTGGAAGTGTGGAGGAACTACTTCCTGAAGCCTTCCAGATATCCAACGATCACAATGAAGTGGCCACACAGGCTGGATAAAAGCCGGTTAATAGCAATCAAAATCCATCGTCCGATCAGTTTTTAATTTAACCATTAAACAGGACCTAATGAGTTCAATGACAACTGCTATTATGGATTTTAAGAGTACACTTAAAATCGTTAGCACTCCCCGGTATGCGCAGCACTATGAGCTTTTCTGGATTTGCAAGAGGGAAGAGATTTCTATGCTTCCGGTCAACACCAACGTGCAAAATAGTTTTGCTGACAGTTATTCCAGCGCCCAAAAACGCCTGACAGACCTTGTTAAAGCTAATAATGTGCCAACTGCCATTGTTATAGAGCAGGCTTTCAATAAAAATGATTTCAGGAAATTCATGAAATGGATCGGCTACTCTGTTGAGCTGTCCAAGGTACCGGTTATCTTCAGCAAGCGTTTCCTGACGCCTGCCAAATTCATGGAACTGCAAAGCCTGAAAATGGTGGATGATATTATGGATATGACGCTGAACCCGGCAACCCTCCTGAAAAAGATCAATTTCTTACAGAAGGTTAAAGAGAACGGGATCAACCGCAGAAATCATACTTCCCAACGCAAGAATATCATTGAGTCAACTACTTATGGATTAAGGGGCTTGCTGAAAAGAAGTATTGATATCCTGATCGCAGGTACCCTGCTGATCATGTTGTTGCCTTTATTCCTGCTGATCGCTATTGCGATCAAACTCGAATCAAGAGGACCAGTAATGTATATCTCGCACCGGGCCGGAAAGGGATTCAAGATCTTCAATTTCTTCAAATTCCGCACCATGGTTGTCGATGCAGATAAGCAAGTGGTTGATCTTCAGAATCTTAATCTGTATAATACTGGCGAAGGCGGCCCTAATTTCTTTAAAATAAAAAATGACCCCCGCATCACCCGCCTGGGAAGTTTCCTTAGAAATACCAGCCTGGATGAATTGCCACAACTGATCAACGTACTGAAAGGTGATATGTCAATCGTTGGCAACCGCCCGCTCCCTCTTTATGAAGCGGCTACACTGACTACCAATGAATGGGCAGAACGCTTTATGGCTCCCGCAGGTATCACCGGCCTCTGGCAGGTAAATAAAAGAGGAAAACCCGAAATGTCTGTTGAAGAACGTATCAACCTGGACATTACCTATGCCCATGATAAGAGTTTTATCAAAGACATCCTGATCATTGCCAACACACCGTCTGCATTATTGCAAAAGACAAACGTGTAAAGGCTATAGAACTCGGATTTCTTTTATTATTTTTCGTGCCCTATAACGTCTAAAAATGAATAATAAACCTAATCCATTGATTTCCATCGTCGCTTTGACGTGGAACACTACTCAGGTTACGTGTGAATTCCTTCATTCGATCAATGAACACTGCCATTATCCCAATCTGGAAATAATTATTGTGGATAATGGATCTAAAGAAGACCCTACCGAGACTTTCAAGGCCATCCGGCCCGATGTGAAAGTGCTGCTGAACGGTAAGAACCTCGGATTTACAGGCGGAAATAATGTAGGTATCAAGGCTGCCAAAGGCGATTTCCTTTTTATAGTCAATAACGATACGGAATTCACCCCGGGATTGCTCGAAAGCCTGATCGATATTTTTGCCAAATATCCTGATGCAGGGATCGTAAGCCCCAAATTCCATTACTTTTTCCACAAAGGGACTATTGAATATGCTGGCTACCAGACAGTTAATGTGATGACAGGCCGCAATGCCATGATCGGTTGCAAAGAACCCGACAATGGACAGTACAATGAAATAAAGGAAACCAACTATGCGCATGGCGGCGGTATGATGGTATCAAGAGAAGTGGTAGATAAAGTAGGCGGTCTTCCTGAAGAATTCTTTATTTATTATGAGGAATTTGACTGGTGCGAGCAGATCAAACGTCTTGGTTATAAAGTCTACTATCAGCCTAATGGCCTGATATATCATAAAGAATCCATGACAACGGGTAAATCAAGCCCTTTCAAGACCTTTTATCATACCAAGAACCGGATTCTGTTCATGCGTAGAAATATGTCTACGGCGAACTTCTCTATTTTCCTTCTCTATTTTACATTCCTGACGGTTCCCAAAAATACTGCTACTTTCATCTTCAAAAGACAGTCGCACCACCTGCGTTCTTTCTGGAAAGGAATTATGTGGCATTTTAACCGGAAAATTACTTTTAATTAAACACTAGCTATGTGTGGAATTGCTGGTTTTATTGATTTCCGGTCAGAAACTGACCTGGACACCCTGCGCCGGATGACCGACGCGATGCATCATCGCGGGCCTGATGATGCGGGCCATGAAGTGTATGATAATAATCATGCAAAAATCGGTTTTGGACAAAGAAGGCTTTCCATTCTCGACCTGTCTCCACTTGGCCATCAGCCCATGCATTTCGAACACCTTATTGTGAACTTCAATGGTGAGATCTACAATTTTAAAGAGATCAGGAAAGAACTGGAGGAAAAAGGCTATGCATTCAATTCATGGTCTGATACAGAAGTAATATTAAAAGGATATGATTGCTGGGGGCTCAATGTGGTGAAGAAATTCATTGGGATGTTTGCCATTGCCCTGTATGATAAAAAACTGAATAAGCTATTTTTTATCCGTGACCGCGCCGGTGTTAAACCACTCTATTATTTCTGGAATGAGGCCGACACATTCCTTTTCGGCTCTGAGCTGAAAGCGTTGTATGAACACCCACGGTTTGAAAAGAATATCGATGTAAACAGTCTGGCACTTTTCTTACAGTTCAGCTATATCCCGGGAAAATACAGCATCTTCAAAAAGACGTTCAAATTGCTGCCCGGCCATATCCTGTCTGTTGATCTTGCAGACAGAAAACAGGAACTGATCAAGTACTGGGATGTGTACGATTATTATAATAAGCCCAAACTTTCCATTTCCGATACAGAAGCGATCGAAGAAACTGACCGCATCCTGAAAAATGCGTATGAGTACAGGATGGTATCCGATGTGCCGGTGGGTATATTCCTGAGCGGAGGATATGACAGTTCAAGTGTGGCAGCATTGCTGCAAACCGGGCGGACGGAAAAACTGAAAACATTCACTATCGGGTTTCATGAGCAGGAATTCAATGAAGCTCCTGATGCAAAGAAGATCGCCGAGTTCCTGGGAACTGATCATACAGAATGGTATCTCACTGCCAAGGAAGCAGGTGATGTGCTGCATCATTTGCCGGAGATATATGATGAACCCTTCGCCGATAACTCAACTGTTCCAACAGTGCTGGTCAGCAAACTGGCCCGCCAGCAGGTGACGGTCGCCCTCAGTGCAGATGGCGGCGATGAGATCTTTGGCGGTTATCATAAATTTAATCATGCCGAGAGATTAACGACTAAATTCCCCGTCCCGCTGCAATCGATGCTGAGCGGTGCAATGTCCCTGGTAAACCCCGATTACATCCCTTATTTCAATTCGAAATATAATTTTTCCACCAGGTACGAAAAGCTGAAGCTGATCTGGAAAAAGCATGACCCGGTGCAAACGGTGAAATATATCAGCCAGTATATTACTGAATCGGATACTGCCTTATTTCTTGGTCATGATTTTGAGCGTTACCCGACATTCTTTGATGATTCGGAGAAACTGAAAAAGCATGATGGCATTACGAACCGTTTGCTGGCGGTGGATTACAAGACCTTCCTGGTGGATAATAACCTGGTCAAGGTTGACCGGGCAACAATGTCCGTGAGCCTGGAAGGCCGCGAACCGATGCTTGACCACCGGGTGATCGAATTCCTGGCGCAATTACCATCTGATCTCAAGATCCGGGGTAATACGAACAAATGGTTATTAAAGCAAGTGGTACATAAATATATCCCGAAAGACATAATGGAAAGGCCGAAAAGACCGTTTATAGCACCGTTGATGGTGTGGTTCAAGGAAGAGCTGAGGGAGCAACTGGAATATTATCTTGGAGAAGCCGCTCTTTCCAAAACAGGTGTTTTTGCCCCGGCGCCGATCATTAAGCTAAGGGATGAATACCTAGCTGGCAAGAAAGTCAATTACCAGAAACTCTGGCAGATCCTGATGTTCCAGCTCTGGTATAACCGTTGGGTAGCCAAATTATAATCTTAACCTTATAAGCTATTTAAATAAGCAACAATGAAAAAAAATGTACTTGTAACAGGAGGGGCCGGATTTATCGGATCCCATGTCGCCCGCCACTGCCTTGGAATGGGCTTTAATGTGGTTGTACTTGACGACCTCAGCGGTGGGTTTGAAGATCACCTGCCAGAAGGTACTGAATTTGTGAAGGGGAGCGTAACGGATCATGCAATGATCACGAAGCTGTTTGACCAGTATAAATTTGAATACGTATATCACCTCGCGGCCTATGCTGCAGAGGGGCTGTCGCATTTTATCCGCAGGTTCAACTATAATAACAACCTCATTGGCACCATCAACCTGGTGAATGAGTCTGTAAAGCATAAAGTAAAATGTTTTGTATTCACTTCTTCCATTGCTGTGTATGGCAAAGGGCAGCTGCCAATGACAGAAGAAATGACACCGGAACCCGAAGATCCATACGGAGTTTCCAAATATGCTGCTGAGCTTGACCTGAGATCAGCACACGAAATGTTTGGACTGAACTATGTCGTTTTCCGCCCGCATAACGTGTATGGTGAGAATCAGAACATCGGTGACAAATACCGTAATGTGATCGGTATTTTCATGAACCAGATCATGCAGGGAAAGCAGCTTACTGTTTTTGGAGATGGTACGCAAACACGCGCATTCAGCTATATTGATGATGTTGCCATTCCTATTGCTAAATGTGTGAATATTCCTGAAGCATATAACCAGGTATTCAATATCGGGGCAGATAAGCCTTATACCGTGAATGAACTGGCAACAGTGGTGTGTAAAGAATTTGGTGTGGAACCCAATATCAAACACCTGACTGCACGCAATGAAGTGCTGCATGCTTATTCTGACCATGCAAAAGCCCACCGCGTATTCGGCGGGGCTACAGGCATTACACTTGAGCAGGGCATCAATAAAATGGCCGACTGGGCCAAAAAAGTGGGTGCCCGCAAGAGCCAGGAATTTGGAAACATCGAGATCACCGAAAAACTGCCTGATGGCTGGGACATTAAAAAAGCAGTAACGGCATAATGAGCCGGCAGCAGGTCATGGATAGAAAAATCAGAATACTCGAGTGTATCCGGCAAGGCCAGATAGGCGGTGGTGAATCCCACCTGCTAAGCCTGGTGTCGAACCTGGACCGCTCAAAATTTGACCCTGTTGTGCTGTCATTTACAGACGGGCCAATGGTGGACAGGCTCCGTGAATTGAATATTGATACGCAAGTTATTTATACCGAAAAACCATTCGATATCTCTAAATGGAAAATTGTGAAGGAGTATCTCCGGCAACAATCCATTGACCTGGTACACGCCCATGGCACAAGGGCCAGCTCCAATGTGCTTTGGGCGGCCAGGTCATTAAAAATCCCGGTCATTTATACGATACATGGATGGTCTTTTCACCAGGACCAGAGCTTGCTTGTAAGAACTGTGCGTGTGCTGGGAGAGAAATTCCTGACACGCCGTTCTGCACTGAATATCTCCGTTTCAAAATCAAACCAGGAGTCAGGGAAAAAAGTGATCAGGGATTTTGAATCGATAGTAGTGAATAATGGGATCGACAGGAAAAAGTTCAACCCCGATAGCCAGTTTCCCGATATCCGGGCAGAGTTGAATTTACCGAAAGACAAAACGCTGGTATTGTTCATTGCGCGGTTTACTTCGCATAAACAGCCATTGGCGTTGATAGAAGCTTTTAAAGAAGCTGTCAAACTCCATCCTTCCATGCATTTATTAATGGTAGGAGATGGGGACCAGAAAGAAGAGGCAGTGCGTATCATTGAGGCGCAGGGATTGAAGAATGATATTACGCTTGTGGGTTTTCGCCAGGATGTGCCCGCCGTGCTGGCTGCTGCAGATATCTTCGTCCTCCCTTCGCTTTGGGAAGGATTGCCGATCGGTCTGCTGGAGGCCATGAGCATGGGCAAAGCGATCATCGCTTCAAAAGTGGATGGTACCATTGAGATCGTCCATCATGAAGAGAACGGATTGCTGATAGATACAAAAGAACTTGTTCCCGGCCTTACCCGGGCGCTGATCGGCCTTAGCCAGTCAGCTCCTTTGCGTGAGCAATATGGCAGGAAAGCGATTGAAACGGTGCGTGACCGGTTCAATGCTGAAAACATGACAAGGCAGATCGAAAAATTATATTTGGAACTGCTGAATTAAACCAAGACAAAACTAGCGAGATGGAATTTGTAAGGATCGCCGATATCAAAAGGCTGAATTTTATTATCGACACACTCCGGAAAAATCTTCCGGATGGTGCAGAGGTATTGGATGTAGGATGCGGAAATGGTGTGATCTCCCGGAGCCTCGGTGCTGTCGGTTTCAATGTACGCGGTATTGATATCAGCGACAAAACAATAGCAAGAGCAAAAGAACTGAACAAATATCCCAATGTCAGGTTTGAAGTGGTCAGTGCTGAGCAACTCGTGGCAGACGGGCAGCGCTATCATGCTGTTATCTGCAGCGAAGTGCTGGAGCATCTCAATGAACCCGGCAAGCTGCTCTCGGTCCTTCACGAAGTACTGACAGAGGAAGGAACATTGATCGTAACAGTACCAAACGGTAAAGGTGCCCGTGAAAGATTTGTGACCAAACCGATTATCTCAATGCAGAAAAAGAATAACTGGGTATGGCGCTTTGTGCAAAAAGTAAAATCCCTTTTCGGATATAAGGGGACCACGGCCCAAAGCAGTGCCGATGATCTTACCCATATCCAATTCTTTACCAGGAAAACACTTACAGAACTGGCCGATACACACCGGTTTTCTATTGTAAAATACGGCAAAACAAACTTCGTGGAAGATGTATTCCCTTTCTCATTGCTGACAAGAAAACTGAAATTCCTGCAGAAATGGGATTGTGCAGTTGCTGAAATACTTCCCTATAGTTTTACCGGAGGTTTTGTTACCGTTTGGCAGAAGAAAACAAGCTGACCTGAGTGGAATTGCTGGAAAAAATATTATGGATCATCTGGGCATTGCTTCAAGTTGTTATTGCCGGCTACATTGCCATTCCTTTTTTATTCGTGGTGATATATGGCCTGCTGCGCCTGTTCAGGGTAAGAACGCCTTTTCAGCGTAAACCATTCCTGACCGACCGGCAATTCGATTTTGCCTTTATTATTACCGCCCACCAGGAAACAAAGTTTGTTTACCCGCTGGTAGATTCCATTCTGAAACAGTCATACGGAAATTTCATCGTCTATCTTGTTGCTGATGATTGCCAGCAGGAGAACATATCATTTGCAGATGCCCGAATCCGCGTGCTGAAACCCGAACCAGCATTGCATTCAAAAATAAAATCGATCAGGTATGCGATCGCAAAGTTTGAAAGAAAGCCTGACGCGATCATTATCCTGGATGCAGACAACCTGATCCATCCATCTTTCCTCGACACAATGAACCAGTATTTCCGCAAGGGATACAGGGTAGTGCAATCGCAGTTCAAGCCAAAGAATACAGACACGGATTATGCGAGGATGGATGCGATAGGGGATATGTTCAACTTCTTTATCGAGCGGGAAATGCGTATGCGTATGGGAATGTCCTCTGCTATATGGGGATCGGGAGTTGCTGTTGATACAGACATGTACAATGCTGTCGAGTACAAGCATTTCCTGGGAGGTTTTGATAAAAAACTGCAAGCCTATCTCGTGCAGAACACCCGTCGCATTGCTTATGCTGAAGAAGCTATCCTCTTTGATGAGAAGATCACAAGTGGCGCTTCGCTGGAAACGCAACGTACGCGGTGGATCAGTTCTTATTTCAAGTATTTTAAAGAGTCCTTTGTCATTTTCTTCAAGGGCTTGCTGAGGTTTGATATTAACCTGATGTATTTCGGTTATATACTGCTGCGGCCTCCATTGTTCATGGTGCTGGGGCTTGCAGGCCTCTTTACCGTCATTAACTTTTTTATCTGGCCATTGGCTGCATGGATCTGGGTGGGGCTATGGGCTTCGTTCCTGGTGGCTTTTGCAGCGATCGTTTTGATAAAAGGAAAGGATGCGAGATTCCTGGCTACGTTTTTTAAACTGCCATTGTTTGCAGGTCGGCAGTTCCTGGCTCTGATCAAAGTGAGAAAGGCGAAAAAATCTTTCCTGAAAACACAACATACCAGTCTTGTTTATATAGATGACCTGATCAAGTAGCAGGATCCGGCCCATGCGTTAACAATTCATTTTTTTTAACTGAAATATGGCCGTTTCTGATTGCTCAACGAGGGATTTTAATTAAGTGTATCCTATTAATTTTCTGTTAGTTGCACTGCTTTTACAAGGCTTTTTTCTGAATCATTTTGCAGTTAATCGAATACAAGGATAATTCAGCAGTTTGTGACAAATATTTGATAAGGGTAAGCGTTAAATGACTGTAATTCATATGATTAGATTTTATTGTGCGAATTGTTACATTTCTAAAAACTTTAAGGAAAGTTTGCTTTTGTAGTTTTTTTTGTAATATCTTCGTACAATACTCTGGTAAGTCGCCATCCCTATTCAATTTCCTCCGAATTCCACCCAATTTCAAGCCTATAAAATTGATAGCCTTCATTACTATGCTATCTAGGAAACACCTGGAATCCTCCTTTCCTGCATAAACCGATTAACAGTTTTTTTAATTAACTAATTAAATTTTGCCTTAGTTTATGAAAACTAAAGTTGCCAAAATTTTCGGCTTTGCACTATTGCTGCTGCTTGTAGGTTTTTGGGGATTGGGCGCGAACGCACAGAGCGTGATCGATCCCAGTGATCCTGTTATTACCTACAATTCCAGTGCACCTCCAACACAACCTGCTTATGGCCAGATGGGGAAATGGGTAAGGACGAAAAGGCTTAACTGGAACACTGATTCGTACAAGTGTTATATCTGGAAGGGATTTCCTTTCCGGATAAAATTTCCAAAGTCCTATACTACCGCAAATGATGGGAAAAAATATCCCATATTGGTATTTTACCATGGTGTGGGCGAAGGCAACCAGGGCAATATTTATGATAACGAATTCCAGTTGTACCATGGCGGCCAGATTTTCGCCGCTGCGGTTGACAATGGTCAATTCGATGGTTTTATCATTGCCGGTCAGAGCATGAGCTCATGGGGTGGCAATGGTTTTCCATTTATAGCAGAGATCATCGATTACCTGATCGCAAATAACAAAGTGGATCCCTTCCGCGTGATCAACAATGGTCTTTCCGGTGGTGGTCAGGCATGCTGGTTGAGTGCGAACCTGTTTCCCACTTATTATGCGGCTGTAATGCCAATGTCTTCTGCGGAACTGACCTTCAAAGGATCTGACTACATCAATAAATTGAAATTTACCCCTATCTGGAATTTCCAGGGCGGGTTGGATGGTTCTCCTACACCAGGTGCTGCACGTGAAGTACGTGATGCTTACCTGGCAGCAGGCTCCAATTACAGTTATACAGAATATCCCAACCTTTCTCACGGTGTATGGAATACAGTTTGGCAGGAACCTGGTTTCTGGCCTTTTGTGTCCAAAGCCAACAAAGCCAACCCCTGGCCGCTGTTTGGAAAAGCTGAATTCTGTCCTGGTGAAACGATCTCCACCACGCTGGGCCTGACACCAGGGATGAGTGAATACCAATGGAAAAAAGGTGATGATGTGATCCCCGGAGCTACTTCCAACACGCTGCAGGTTACTCAACTGGGTACTTATTCTGCGCGTGTGAGAAGGGGAAGCAACTGGTCTGACTGGTCTCCTGTTCCTGTGGTAGTGAAAATGAAAGACCCGACCGTTCCTCCTTCTATCGTTGTTTCAGGGTTGCAGAGCAAAGTGCTTCCTGCACTGGATGAAGAAGGCGGCGTTACACTTTCTGTTCCTACCGGCTATGCAAATTACCTCTGGCAGAAAGTTGACAATGCTACTACACTGAGCACTACAAATACATATAAAGCCACTGCTGCCGGTGATTATAAGGTGCGTGTAACCGAAGTATACGGATGCAACAGTGAGTTCTCTTCTCCATTCACGGTTATTGATGCAAATGGTCCTAACAAACCTGATCCTGCCGGTAACCTGATCGTTTCTACTATTTCAAAAACTTCATTGAGGCTCGACTGGAGTGAAAACCCCAATCCTCAATTCAACGAAACCAATTTTGAAGTTTACCAGGCATCTCAGGCTTCCGGCCCTTATACGCTGGTGGCAATGAAAGATGCCAACGTGATCACTCATACGATTACTGGTCTGAATGCGGGTAGCACTTATTATTATAAGGTACGTGCAGTAAACGGAACCGGCGCTGCCAATGCTTCAAATGTAGCAAGCGGCAAAACTGATTTCGATCAGGTTCCGCCAGCTGCTCCGCAGAACCTGCGCATTACTAACAGCACACGTAGTTCTATCAGCCTGGCATGGTCTCCTGCAACGGATGATGTAGGTGTTAACAAGTATGATGTCTATATCAACGGGCAGAAATCATATGTAACAGATGATACTACGTTCGTTGTGTACAGTCTTACCACTGGCCAGAACTATAACTTCTCTATCAAAGCGCGTGATCTTGCCAATAACGTGTCTCCGTTCAGTAACCAGGTTACAGGACAGGCATTGTTGAAAGGTCTGCCTTATAAGTATTATACTTTCACTGGTACCTGGAATAATCTGCCAAACTTTACAACACTCACTCCTGTTGCTACAGGTGTGATGCAGACAGTGGCTTTGACTCCAAGAACACAGAATGACAATTTCGCATTCCTGTGGGAAGGCTATATCAATATTCCTGTATCAGGTAATTATTATTTCAGAACAAATTCCGATGATGGCAGCCGCCTGTGGCTCGGACCATTGAACGGCACAACTTCTCCTTACAGCTTCTCCGGAACGCCGACAGTGAACAATGATGGCTTGCACGGTACCCAGGATGCAACATCTTCAGTAAAGAACCTGGCTGCAGGTACATACCCGATCGCCATTGCGTTCTATGAGCAAGGTGGTGGTGAGGCCATGACTGTATCATGGAGAACTCCAAGTTCTGGTACCAGCTATTCAGTAATCCCTGCTTCTGCTTTCGCTGATGCACCTGTAAACAATGGTTCAGCTCCTGTAGCTCCTTCCAATATTGCCGCTTCAGCCGTTTCTTTCAAACAGATCAATGTTAGCTGGACTGATAACAGCAATAACGAATCAGGATTCGAGATCTGGAGATCTACTGATCAGATGACAGGATTTGTAACTGTAGGTACTGTAGGAGCGAATGCCACAAGCTTCGTTGACAGCGTAGGTCTGCAGGCCAGCACTACTTACTATTATAATGTTCGTGCAATCGGCCAGTACGGTGAGTCTGCATTCGGTGCCATCGGAAGCGGTGTCGATTACAAGTATTATGAGATTGATGGTATGAGCGCAGTCCCTGCATTCACTACAGCAAATCCCAAAAAGACCGGCCGCACAACAAACTTTAATATTGCCATGGCTGACCGCGCAGACAACTTTGCGGTATGGCTCTCCGGTTATATTAATATCACTAAAGCCGGAACGTATACATTCTATACTTCATCTGATGACGGTTCTGTACTTTATATAGGCGGAACCAGCACTTCAAATCGTGTGGTGAACAATGATGGCCTGCATGGTAATACAGAGAAGAGCGGAACAAAATCACTGGCTGTTGGTATGTATCCGATCTATGTTGGCTTCTTTGAAGCTGGTGGTGATCAGATACTCACCGTTAGCTATCAGGGCCCGAGCGGAAGCGGCATTGCTAAACAGGTCATCCCTGCAAGCGTGCTGGGCATGCCTTTGCCTAATGCTACAACACAGGCATTGCCTCCTGTTCCTGCTGCTCCGTCCAACCTCCTGGCAAGTGGTGCTTCTACTTCAAGCATCAATGTTACCTGGAACGACAATTCAACCAACGAAACAGGATTTGAACTTTACCGTTCAAACAATGGTAATGCAAACTATGTACTGTATACAAAACTGCCTGCCAACACAACATCGTTTGTTGACACCGGCCTGTTTGCAAATGCCATCCATTATTATAAACTGCGTGCAGTAGGCGTAGGTGGTAATTCTGCTTACACAGCTGAAGACAGTGCCAAGACCGGCAACAACATTCCGGTACTCGCTGCTATCAGCAACCAGACCATGAGGTATGCTACACAACTGCAGATCAATGTGCAGGCTACAGACCTGGATCCTGAAACACTGGATATACAGGTAACTAACCTGCCTGGATTTGCGACCTATACTCCAACAGGCAATGGTACGGGTGTAATTACTTTCAATAACCCGACTGCTCTGCAGCAAGGTGCTTACAATAATATCACCATACAGGTAACTGATCAGCATTCAGGATCCAGCAGCCTGAGCTTTAACATGCTGGTGAACGATAACTATCTGCCTGCGATCGGAACTGTGAACAATCTGTCTGTTAATGAGCAGCAGACCACACAGGTAACACTTACTGCAACTGATCAGAATGCTGCAGACGTACTGACATGGTCATTTGTGGGTCTGCCTTCATTCGTAACAGTTGACCAGACTTCAGGTCAGGCACAACTGACTGTTGCTCCTGGTTATGCAGATAATGGTGTATATAATGTAACAGCTACTGTAAATGACGGTAACGGTGGTCAGGATGTTAAATCATTCAGCATCACTGTAAACAACGTTAACCCGAACAGGAAGATCTATGTGAGCTTCAATGATGGTACCAACCAGGCTGCTGCTCCATGGAACAATACCAATAAGAACAATCCTGCACTGGGCGACAAATTCCTGAGCCTGAAAGATGAAACCGGTGCTACCAGCACAGTAGGCCTGGAGATCACCAGCAACTGGCTTGGAATCGGTAATGGCTCGAACAACCTTGGTGTGAGCACTGGTAACAACTCAGGTGTATATCCTGATCCTGTAATGGTTAGTGCTTACTATACCACTACTACACCTCAAACGATCCGTATCAGCGGTCTGGGTGCAGGTAAGAAAGCAAACTTCACCTTCTTCGGAAGCCGTGCAGGTGTAACAGACAACCGCACCAGCGTATACACGATCAATGGTAACTCTGTAAGCCTGAATGCTGCAAGCAATTCCAGGAATACAGTAAGCCTGAGCAATATGGTAGCAGATGCCAGCGGTAACCTTACCCTGACACTGACTGCAGGAAGCGGTGCAGCTTATGGTTACCTGAATGCTATGGTGATCGAGACAGTCTTTGATGACGGCACAGCTCCTGTTAAAGCAAGGAACCTGTCTGCTACTATGGCTAGTAATGCAGTTCAATTGAACTGGGTAGACGCAGCATACAACGAGAACGGTTATGAAGTGTACAGAGCTACCAACATTGCCGGACCTTATACACTGATCAACACAGGTGCAACCAATATCATTGATCAAACACAATACAATGATCAAACAGTAACAGGAAGCACTACTTATTACTATACTGTTCGCGCGATCAACCTGGCTGGTGCAGCGCCGTATTCTGATACAGTTTCTATTGCAGTACCGAATGTTGCTCCGCAACTGACAGTGCCTGCAACTGTAAGCATGAAAACACAGCAGACAGTAAGCGCCAACATTTCAGCAACTGACGAACCTGGTGATGCGATCACGCTCAGCGTGGCAAATCTGCCAGCCTTCGCAACCTTTACCTCAAACGGTGGAGACGGATCGATCCAGTTTGCTCCGGGTAATGTAACTGGTTCATTCGATATCACTGTAACTGCTACAGACAGCCATGGTGCTTCAACCAGCAAAGTGGTTTCACTGACAGTTCTTGATAAGGATATTACCAAGATCATGGTGAACTTCAATGCTGTACAGCCTGTAGCTTCTCCATGGAATAGCTTTAACGCTACTCCGCTCGCAGGAAGGACGCTCACCAATATGGTTGATAATGCAGGAACAGCCACTGCAGTAGGTATTACCCTTGTAGATGGATGGGATGATGCCAACAACGTAGGTGCTGTAACCGGTAACAACAGCGGCGTGTTCCCTGATGATGTAATGCAAACTGCTTA
Source organism: Sphingobacteriales bacterium 44-61 (assembly GCA_001898405.1). Lineage (GTDB taxonomy): Bacteria > Bacteroidota > Bacteroidia > Chitinophagales > Chitinophagaceae > Terrimonas_A. The sequence goes on along the minus strand of MKTW01000002.1, from coordinate 641,310 downwards.
CTGGACAGCTTCTACAAGTACGAAGAGAGTACGCCTCACCGGTCTGTCTACAGCCCCCGGTATCAAGTACAATCTCGTATTCTTCGGAAGCCGTGCAGGTGCGAATGATAACAGAAATACTGTTTACTCTTATGCCGGTCAGTCAGTAACCCTGAACGCAGCCAGCAATACAAGAAACACTGTACAGATCACAGGTGTAACAGCTGATGGGTCCGGACAGATCGAGTTTACAGTTCAGAGAGGTTCAGGTTCTGCTTATGCTTACCTGAATGCCCTGGTGGTTGAGTCTTACTTTGACAATGGTATTCCTCTGGCTCCGACTGGCCTGGTTGCCCTTGCGAAGTCCAAAACAGCTATCCAATTGAACTGGTCTGATAAATCATCAGGTGAAGATGGATTCGAGATCTATCGTTCTACATCTCAAAGTTCAGGATACCAGTTGTTGTATACTACTGCCACTAATGTGACAGCGTATGAAGACGCAACACCGACTCCTGGTACTATCTATTACTATAAAGTAAGAGCGAAGAAATCACCTGAGTACTCAGCTTACAGCAATATCGCAGCTACTTCAACGCTTGATAACGCTGTATACATCAACTTCAATGCTGACAGCCCGGCTGGTGCTCCATGGAACAACACGAACGGCGCTCCTGTAGAAGATGATGTTTATGCAAACATGAAAGATGAGTCCAGCAACCCGACCGGAATTAACATGACAGTTGTTGGTAAAGGATTCAGCGGTACCAACCCAAGCGGTATGAACACCGGAAACAACAGTGGTGTTTACCCTGACAATGTGATCAAACAAACATGGTGGTTGGATATCAGCGGAACCGGTATGCTGCGGATCGATGGTCTGAACCAGGCTAAGACTTACAACTTCACATTCTTTGCAAGCCGTGATGTAGGTGGTGCTACAGTAGACAGAACTTCAGTTTACCGTATCGGTGATAAGATGACTTCACTGAATGCTGCCAACAACATCTCACAAACAGCGAAGATAACAGGTGTGAAAGCCGATGAAAACGGATCTGTGCTGATCACGATCAACGCATCCGGTGGTGTTTCAACATTCGGTTATATCGGTGCACTGGTGATCGAGTCTTATAATGCAACGACTATCAACGAAGACGTTCCATCAGGATTGATGGCCCTCGGAACAGGTTCCAATAGAGGCGTAGCTGCTCCGGCAATTTCTGTTCAGGCTGCACCAGCTGCAGTTGAGACAAGCGAGATTGAGCAGGCTATACTGGAAACTTCCGTGAACGCTTATCCGAATCCGTTCGTGAATACAGTATCAGTGAAAGTGAAAATCGCGGAAAAAGTGACAAAAGCTGTATTGGTTCTGAGCGACTATTCCGGCCGCACACTATACACTCAAGTGCTGGGTGATGTGACTAAAGGTGAGTACATCTACAAACTCCCTGCAAGCACAGCGAACCTGCCAAGAGGAATGTATATTCTCAGCCTGAGAACAAGCGCAACGACGAAGTCATTTAAACTGATGAAGAATTGATTAGACTAAGGGTCTTTCATACCAAAGAGGCTTAACGAAAGTTAAGCCTCTTTTTTTGCCGGTATCAGTTCCCTGTTTTGCTTTGATGCAAAAAAGTAAACGCTTATCTTGGGTCCCGGAAACCGGATCACAGGATCCGGCACTGATTCTTGTAAAAGACAGGCTGTCAACCGCCCTCTATGCTGAAAAAATCGACCTACCTGCTTATTCTCGCTGTTCTGGCTGCCGGCTTTGTATTAGTCCTGCAAAAGTCAAGCTTGTATGATGAGGGGATCTCGGCTGTTGCTTCCAAAAGGATACTGCAAGGGGAGTGGCCTTACAAAAAGTTCTGGCTTATCTATACTCCTTTTCAGTTCTTCCTGCATGCAGGCTTCCTGAAGATCTCTGACAGTTTAATGATGCTGCGCCTGCTTGATTTCCTGGTAAAGGTATTGTGTGTTTATACGGCTGTCCGCATTATCCGTGCCGAGAGGCCGGGTATTCCATCATACCAGCAAAATCTCCTGGCTGCAGGTTTGCTGGCTGTAATATTTTCATCGGGCATTGCACTTTATCCCATTTTTCTTGCAGTATTATTAGCCCTTGCAGCCTATTATTTCTACAGGAAGGAACGTTTATGGCTTTGTGCATTGCTGGCCGTGCTTTCTGTATTCACCAAATTTGAAGTTGGCCTGTTCCTTGTTGCATCGCTGGCAATTACTGATCTCTTGCGAATTCCCCGTAAGGAGATCTCACGCAAGCATACGGTCAGCCTGCTCAGCAAGCAGTTGTTTGTCGGCATCGTTGCGGTGCTTCTTCTGGGCTGGCTTTGTGGGTTCAGGAATTTATATGAGTGCCTGATTGATTTTCCTGTGAACGTATACCCGGCTCACCGGCGGTTACCGCTGCCTCATATTGATAAATTCACCTCGTACGTACCATTGGCGATCCTGGCTATTGCCCTGGCATTGATCTATACTGCCATACTTTCTTTTGACCGAAGAAAAAAGAATGACCCGCTTATCGTTTTCATGGCGCTTTTTGCAGGATTAATGACCTATAAATTCGTGGTGCGGTCATCTTATGCCAACGTCGTAATGATCATTTTCCTGCTTTGCCTTTTCGTGGTTGCGATTGCCAAGAACGCGGGATGGCTGAAATGGATCGTTGCATCGCCTGTAATATTGTTGTTCCTTTTCTCTTTATATAAATTGAATTTCTTCGTGAACCGGACACTGCCGGATCTCAGGAAATATGGATACACGGAGGTTTGTATGAATGAACCGGCGGAGAATGAGATCATTTCATTTATCCGGCAACATCATAATTCGTCGTTTTATTTTGGCGTGAAGAATCATGATAGGGTAGCTTATAACCCGGTGATGTTCTATTTTTTTGTTGACCGTGTGATGACCTATTACCAGGAGCTTCATCCCGGCCAGGTAACCACAGCTGATGTTCAGCAGCAGATCGTGCAAGAACTGCAAACGGGAAAGGTAGAATATGTATTGCTGTTGAATACCGAATTCAATGAGCCGAACCAGTCGTCTATAGACACACATGTGGAACTGCTTGATCAATATATCCGGGAGCATTATAAGGAAATACAGTCGTTCGGACCTGATTATACATTGATGCAATTAAAATGACAGGTGTTCACAATGAACACCGTTTAATCATCCTGTCAGATATTTCCTTTTTTAAGTTCGGCAACGGCATAATCGCATGCCCTTGCTGTGAGGGCCATATAAGTTAAAGAAGGGTTGGAGGTGCCGGAGGATGTCATGCAACTGCCATCTGTAATGAATACATTCTTAACATCGTGCATCTGGTTAAAGCCATTGAGTACAGATGTTTTTGGATCGCGCCCCATCCTTGCCGTTCCCATTTCATGCACAGCGGACCCGCCGGGATGGAGATAGCTGTAGGAGTTGATATTTTTGAACCCTGCAGAACCCAGCATTTCCTCGATGCTCGCAAGGATGTCTTTCCGCATGGCTTCTTCGTTATCATGATATTCGTAATGGATCTTTGTAAGCGGGATGCCCCATTGATCCTTCTTTTCGTTATCAAGCGTTACTTTATTGGTTTCATAGGGAAGTGTTTCGCCCCATCCTCCCATCCATATTTTCCAGGGACCGGGTTGCAGCAGTTTGTCTTTGAAATTCTTTCCAAAGCCGGCAATTTTCTGGCCCTGTTCACGCCAGGAAGCTCTTTCGCCCATACCCTGTATACCAAAGCCACGGATATAATTCTTTTGTTGCGTAGCTGCTGAAATATTACGGAAGCGGGGGATATAAAAACCTACAGGCCTCCGGCCATAATAATACTGATCGTTGAATTTGTCCAATTCGCCTTCTGCACCCGTGCCGGTGAAATGGTCCATCAGGTTAAGACCAATCTGACCGCTTGAATTTCCCAGACCGGTCGGGAACCGGTTGGATTTCGAATTGAGCAGTATAGACGCAGTAGCAATGGTTGATGCATTCAGGAAAATGATCTTCGCGAAATAGTCCGTCACCTGTTTGGTATGCGCATTTATCACACGTACGCCTGAGGCGCGGTTATTCTTTTCATCAAATAATACTTCAACAACTATGGCGTCGGTAACAGTGGTGAGATTACCGGTGGCTTCAGCAACAGGCAGTGTGGCGGCATTGCTGCTGAAATAGCCGCTGAACGGGCAACCCCTGGCACAAAGATTCCTGTACTGGCATGGGCCGCGTCCGTTCCATCCTTTGCTGAGATTGGCTACCCTGCCGATCGTCAGTATGCGATCATTATATTTTTGCTGAAGATGTCCGGCCATATATTCTTCCACACAGTTAAGGTCCATCGGCGGAAGAAATTCTCCATCCGGAAGTTGGCTCAACCCTTCTTTACGGCCACTTATCCCAACGAATTTTTCAACATAAGTGTACCAGGGCTCGATATCCTTATACCGGATAGGCCAGTCCACTGCGATCCCGTCTTTCAGGTTTGCTTCGAAATCCATCTCATTATACCGGTAACATTGCCGGCCCCAGGTAAGTGAACGGCCGCCGAGCTGGTATCCCCTGATCCAGTTAAAAGGTTTTTCCTGTATGTACGGATGTTCTGTATCACTGGCATAGAACAGGGCAGTGGCTTCATCTGAAGCGCCGGACCTTATTGGATCGTGTGCTTTTTCTGCATTGGTATGATTAAGGCGATGGGCAAATTCCCAGGGTGGTAAAGGTGCGGTGGGATAATCTTTGATATGGGTGACTTGACGGCCTCTTTCAAGCAAAAGCGTTTTCAGGCCTTTTTCGCAAAGTTCTTTTGCCGCCCATCCTCCACTGATGCCAGAGCCAACAACAATGGCGTCGAATCCGTGATCAGGCGGAAGCTTTTCCTGCTTTTGCTGTTGAGGATCTCCCATAATAATTTATCATGTGGCTGGTTAGCCGGTTTTGAGATAATTCATCAAAAATAGAAAATAAAAGACCTACTGTAGGCTGTCCATTTACTACAACATCAGGATGTGGCCCATGCTTTCTGGCCAGGTGTCATTGGCATGCATCCCTGGTACCGCCCTGGCACATGAAGATAGGAGAGTGCTTGCGTAGCCCCCTGCCTGGATGTGCAGAACCCTTCAACGGTATACTGTTTTAAGGTAGTGAAGAAAGAATTGCCGAGGTAACGGCGTTCGATCTTTGACCAGAGTCCGGTAGATGAAGCCTTGCCGGCAAAATGCTCCAGCACTTTGATCTGTTGTTCTGCAGTGCAATGCTGGTATTCCTTTCCGTATTCATAACTGGTATAGGCTTTCAGGTCTTTCAAGCCATCCACGAATTTGTTTTGTGATTTGCGGTCAGTGCAATCCCTTACCATCACCTGGATATACTTTTCTACCTGGCAGGCTTTTGCGCCGGGCGTATCTGTTGCCGGAATGATTGTTTCGGCCAGCGCGGCAATAAGTTCTGTTTGCTGATCCATAAAATCAAGGTCCGGCTCGCGGTTGATCGAATACCATTTGTATCCACCAACTGCGGCCGTAGCGCCAGCTCCGATCAGTAAAACCCTGGTAATTGCTTTTCGCCTGTTCATATATTTCCCGGAAGAATCGGTCAGTTTGTTTTTGTCAGATAAAAGCAGGCTGCATCTCCATCATTGATCTTATTAAGCTCCCTTGACCATTGATTGAACTGATCGATCTGTTCCTGGCTGAAGATCTTTTTTCCTGAAGTAAGGGGAATATCACGGAGATACATTTCACTGCCGGAGAACTGCAGTTCGTAAGAATCATATATGACATCCGATAGCTCAAAACCGGTTTGTGCACAAAGCAGTTTCATGCTTTGTATCGAATGGATGAAAATATGCCTTGGTGCATCCAGTTGTACCCAGTTGGTATAATACTTTCTCCATGCATAACTGCCTGCAACCGGTATGCGGATGATCACTTTCCCGTTTTTGCTTAATACGTTGTTTATTTTTTCGAGCACCCATGCAGGATTCTCCATGTGTTCAAATGCATGATGCATCATTACGAGATCATAAGGGCCCTGTACCTGGTCGATCGATTTTTTATGGATCGTGATACCACAATTGTAATTGATGTCTTTTTCGATAAAGGGATCTGCACCACTGAGTTTTCGGAAACCATCATTGTACATACGCAGCAGCAATTCGCCTTTTCCGCAGCCAAGGTCCAGGATATTCGAATCCTGATTCAACTCTCCCTGCTTGATCCAGGGATAATAAGATTTGTATTTGCTGTTGACAAATGAACCCAGCAGGGAATTGCCTTTCAGATAAGAGTTAAGCGTTTTGCTTTTGAACGAACGCTTTAAAGATTTCAGTAATGACTTCTGTATAAAATGATCTTCGCCCTTATTGTGATAGGAATAGTAATTTTCAGGATAATATTTTGCCAGGGATTCAGGGATGGAGATGAGTTGCAGACAGGAGCAATTACCACATTCCAGGTATTCAAATTCCTCTTTGAGGCCAAACATCATTTCCCTGGCCTTGTGCACTTTGTTATTGGAAGAATTATTACAAATTTTACATACATTTTCTGCCCGCATAAATGCATTCCTTTTTTGTCGAAAACTATAAAAAATAGTCGACTTTTAATAACTTTATGATTACTTTTTTATATTAATATGAGCCACTCAACCGTTCGTTCATTTTCTTCTGCAACACAAATTCACCTATGAAAAATTCTTCCCGTATATATGGCTTTGACGCACTGCGCGCCACTGCCATGTGGCTTGGTGTTATTCTTCACACCGTGATCTTCTTTAAACAGAAGCCGGAAAACAGCTGGCCTCATGACACTCAATTATATTCACCTGCGCTTGAATTCATTTACGAGTTCATCCATTCATTCCGAATGCCGCTGTTCTTTCTTGTTGCCGGTTATTTCGCGGCACTGGTTTGCGACAGGAAAGGATTAACAGCGTTTCTCCGTCAGCGGGCTGGAAGGATATTGGTGCCTTTTCTTGTTGGTGCTATTGTGCTGGTGCCTCTCACTTTACTGCCGTTTCATTTTTTCCGTATTTATTACACAGAACATACACCATTGCAGGAAGCCATTCAACGTTCATTGAAGCAAATGCTCAGTTGGAACGGTCTTGCTCATTTATGGTTCCTTTACTACCTGCTGATCTTTTATGTTTTTTCCGCGATCCTGTTCCGGATCAATAAAAAAATAAAATTAAAGGTACCTGCTTTTATTGCCAGGCCGGCCAGCATCCTGTTATTGTCTGTTGCCGTATTGTATGCCATCCGCTACACATTTAAATTTGATCATCTGCCTACTTATACCGGGTATAAGATCCCTGCCGGCCTTTTTATTCTTTATAGCTTCTTCTATTTCTCCGGTTGGGTATTATATAATCTCCGGTTTGATTTTTCATTGCTTTCCCGCTGGAGCTTCCCCTTGCTGCTGGTTGCCATTATAAGCTCAGCGGTACTATTCATTATCATACCTGATATTCCTTCTTCGTTATATTACCTGCTTATCGTGGTCCAGTGCCTCTCCACCATGTATGCCTGCATTGCCCTTTTCCTGCGGTATTTCAATAAGGATAGTGCCTTCTGGCGTTACTTCTCAGATTCTTCCTATTGGGTATACCTTCTTCATCTTGGTGTGGCAACGTTCACCCAGGTTTTGCTTCATCCGCTGGCGATGAACCCCTGGATCAAAATGACGGTCGTGTTCCTGGTCACTTTTATTGTTTGCCTGCTTTCTTATCAGTACCTGGTCAGCAATACGTTCATTGGCAAGGCATTGAACGGGAAAAAAATACCGAGATCAGGCCCCTTCATCCGCTTTTTTCCGGTAAGAAAACAAAAACCAGAGCGGGCCGTTCCTGATTAACAGGTTATATATGCAGATACATACGAACACGCTGAATATGATCCCGCTGAACAGCAGCACATAAGCATCTGTTACGCCAAAGAACTTCATCAATATTGTCCGCCACAGTGATGCTGCCTGCACATGCATTACGTATATATACAATGAATGAAATCCTATCACCCGGAAAGCTTTGCTGATACTGAATTGTTCCAGGCGGAATGATAACAGCAGCATCATTGCTGACCCTGTCAGGCTGATCGGGATAAATAATAATTTGCCGGCAACGGTATCTGTGTAATAATGTTCATCATGCTGCAGGTACAGGTATTGGGTCAATATAAAAAAGGGAATGGCCGCAAAGAACAGCCATGGCTTTTTGATCCGGGCAGTGTTGTTCTCATTGAAAAAGAAATCAGATAATAATGCCCCGAGCAACAGGAAGGGGTAGAAAAGCATCCAGTCGCAGATCATACTGATATCCTTGAACGCAAAAGAAGAAAAGTAAATGCCGATAGCCAGCAATATATGGATGGTCTTGTTCAGTTTCAGTACACTGTGTAAAAGCAGGTAAACGATGGTTGCATTGAACAGGGCAGGGAGATACCAGAACTGATCAAGTTCCCTGGGCTGGTAAAGTATATACAGGTAGTCCTTCCATCCACGGTTAGAATTAGTGACAGCTGAATCTGCTACCAGGATCTGCAGGGTGATCTGGATAATGGTCCACACCAGGTAAGGATAGATGAGCGTGGCAAACTTGGATTCAAACAGGGATGATGCTTTTCTTTTCTTCAGGCTCCTGTAAAGGAACAGGCCTGAAAGAAGGAAGAACAGGGGCATGCGGAAGCTGTAAAAGAGCAGGTTTGCTGTAGCGAGCCCTTCCGGTACATATAATTCCTTACGTTGAAGCCCGATGATCACGTGCCGGTATACCACGAGGATGATAGCAACGCCTTTAAGTGTATCAACCCATTGCATTCTTTTGATGGAAAGAATGCGGTCTGTGTTAAAAAGCCGGTTCGAGATCGAGTGGATGGTTGATTTGTTCATTGATCAGGGTAACGCTCACTTCAATTATTTCTTTCGCATAGCAGCAGCTTGCTGAATGGCTTCATCGAGTGTGATCCCGATCACTTCTTCGATCTGCAATTTGAGGATCTCCCTGTCCAGTTCAAGTTGTTTGCCTTTTACTACTTCATCATTATAACGTTTCTGCGACTGGTTATAGGTTTCGATAGTAATAGAACCTTCTTTGAAATCTTCTTTTGCTTTAGCGAAGGTCGCTTCTTCATCATCGATCACATTGGTCTGAAGCAGGATCAGGTCATTATAGTTTTTGTATTGAAGGTACATTTTAAGTATCTCTGTCTTCAGCGAGCGGACAAGTATCTCTTTTTGTTCTTCTTTTGCCTTGATCTGTTCCCTGGTCGCTTTTACCTGTGTTCTTGACAACAATGTTCCGAGCGGGATATTAAGACCGAAGAAATATTTGGGATAAACGTATGTGCTGTTTTGTCCCTTAAGCTGGAGATCATTATAGTTCATTGAAACTGTCAGCAGGTTCATCCAGTTATTTTTTGCGCCTTTGAGCTGGTATTGCAGCACGTTTTCCTGGTGCTCAGCCAATTTGAATGAGGGGCCGGTTGTGGCCAGTTCCACCAGTTTACGCATGATCAGTGAGTCCGGCACATTTGCCGTATTTGCCGGCGCCTTTGTGGTGGTTTGCGCAGACGCCAAAAGGGTAAATGCGCAAAGGGCTTGAAGGATAAGCAGTTTCTTCATTTCGGTTACAGGTTTGTTTTAAATTTAAAAGTGTCGATTCTTAAAAGAATGGCTATCAAAGGGTAGTATACAACAACATCAGAGATCTGGCCAATGGCCACCTGGGCATATTCACCTACATAGAAAGTAAATAACGCGGAAGTGGTGGCAGCTATTATATTTCTTGCTTCGGTATCTTCTGTTTTGAAATAAGCATTGATGCCCCGTTTCAGCACCAGGAAATAGAGAACGAAAAAAAGGATAAGCCCGATCCAGCCTGTTTCCAGTGCTTTTTTCAGGTAGCCGCTATCCGGCTGAAAGCCTGCCAGCGGGTGGCCGGGGTGAAAGATCTCGCCAACAGCTCCGGTTGTTCCCAGTCCGCCTCCCATGGGGTGGCTGTAAATATAGGGTTGAATGGATTTGCGATTCTTAACCCTCAACTTGTAAGACGGATCTTCACTTGCCTGGAAGGTTGTCCGGAAACGGTTCAGCGAAGGGTTACTGATCGGTGCATACAACGCACCTAACAGTATCACTGTTGATATGACAGCGATAATGAGTGAGCTTCTGCGTTGTATTGTAAGCAGGAGATAGAATCCCACACCTGCTACCAGCATGGCGTTGGCAGTGCGTGTACCGGAATAGGTCATACCCAGGATCATGAAAACAATTCCTGCAATGACCAGCAAACGCTGCAAAGCGGTCATCCTGTTCGACAGCAGGCCGATAAAGAAAACTGCACAGGATGTCATGATCATACCGAATGCTGCAGGATCGGTCATGGTGGAAAAGACCCGGATATGACCGGCAATAACGATCAGGCCATAACGGTGTGCATCTGCAAGCAACCATTCCCGTTCGAAATTGAAAAGACCATACCATTCCTGGATGCAACCGTAAAGGCCTGCAATCGCAGCAACGACAAAAAGGAAATAGATGAATTTTTTGATTGCCTCAAAGCTGTCAAATACGTAGTAGGAGATGAAGAACAGCAATAATAAGTTCAGGATCTTCCGGAATGCCTGGAAAGACCCGTTAAAGGACATTGCATTCGGGTTAAAAAATTCCAGGGCGCTGTAGCCTGCGACCACTAATATTAAGATGGTAACAGGACTTGCTGCAAATGAACTGATGATGGCTTTCAGCTCCTTCTTTCTGATCAGCAATCCCAGCACGATAGCAAGTACAGTAATATCAAGTATCAGTCCGGAAGGCAGGGTGTCGTTAAAAAAAAACCGCGACAATAATATTGCGAAAAAAGAAAATGCAACGATGATATATAATCCAAGACGGGTGTTTAAGAGGCAGATGCATCCGCCAATGATGCAAAAGAACAACCCGATAATACTTTCGCCGGCGATCATAGACTTGCTGGCAATGAAACTAACGTACACAGCAAGGACTATGCACAGGATCCATCCCTGCACATTATTTAGCTTTTCGATCAGGAAAAGCCTGTTCAACCGTTTAAGTAAAACGTTCAAAGTTCAATCTTTTGATTTCCGGCTACAGAAATACCACTTTTATGAAAAAAAAGATCATGATGGCTGCTACGCAAATGATCAGAATGGCTTCATAAGCATTGCTTTTCTTTTCCATTATTCGGGATTTATGCGGTATTGATACTCTTCAATTCAACTTTATTCAATACAGCGCCATAGAATTTGTTGCCGAGTGATTTAAAAAAGTCGATTGACTGTTTGTCTATTTGTGCAAGACTGATATCAGCAGAGAATACGGCAATAACACCTTCAACATATTGTGAAAGCTCCTTGGAATCAGAGAAATCATTCAATGGCGGGCCCTCAAGGAAAATATAATCGAATTTGGTTTTGAGGAAATCGAGATAGTTCAGTACGTTCTGTTGTGAGAGTATCTCTTCAGGCGTATAATCCCCACCCTCAGAACCGATCACATACACGTAGCCGTCTGATGAAACGGTGGCATTCTTCTCCAGTTCGTCCATGATCGCGCCGGGTTCATTCTGAACATTGGTACGCTCCAGCACAGGGTTTGCCTGCAACTGCATGGTCAGGTCATTATTACAGAAGTTGGTGTCAATGATCAGGATCTTTTTCTTGCTGAGTGCGAGACTGAAGCTCAATGCCTGGATGATCGTGGTCTTGCCCTGTGCTTTTTTGGTACTGGCAAAAAGGAAAACCTGCTTATTGCTTTGTTCGATCTCAAACCGGAGCTTTCTGAGTGAAGCCCGGAAGGCATTGTGATCTGCTTTATGCGATTTATTTCTAGTATGGATCTTGTTGGTGATGATATCCTGCATGGTATAGCCCTGCAGGTTCATAAAATTGATGGTGCTGATCAGCTTAAGATTTACTTCTTTGTTGAACTGGCGGGGAGTTTTAATAGAAGAATCAAGGTAGGTGAGGATAATGATCACCAGTGTTACAGTAAGCAATGCTGCGATACCCGCCATACCAACGATCAGTTTCCGTTTGGATGGTTCCGGGTCAAGCGCCGGCTGGCCAAACAGGATCTGTCTGAAATTATTGACAGAAGAAGAGTTGATATCGATAGCGTCGTTGTACTTCTGTTTTGCTTCCAGGTATTCTTTATTAGCCTGCTCCACTTCCTTGGTCAGGCTTTCGGCTGTAGCGCTTTGGGATGCGCTGGACCTTACACCTCCTTTCAGCGAAGCAATTCGTTTTTCGATCTCCGAGATATTTTTCTGGCTGGTCTGAATATCTATTTCCGCATCAGCTTTCTGGTCCATCAGGTCAAGCCGGGTGGTGCCGGTGGGCAGGCGTATGCCCCCGCCGGAGCCCTGTAGCGCTGCTTTTTGGATCTTGCTTTTCAGGTCAAGATACTGCTGGTATAAAGCCTGGTTGGTTGAGCCGGTACGTACATACTCGGCATAGGTATCATCACGCTGTTTTCTGAGCGTGAGCAATTCCATATTATCACCTGTGCTGATCGAAGTATTGCTTTCCGGTTTAAGATCATTGATGCGGCGCATGACCTTTTCCAGGTTGGCATTGAGCGTGGTCAACCTTTTCTTTTCATCCGCAAGCATGTTTTCCAGGTTTGCGATCACTTCAAGCTTGCTGGTGCTTTCAATGGTAGGGTCGACACCCGCTTCATTAATGTATGTTCCTGTTTTGATACTCAATTCCTGCCTTTTCTTTTCCATCAGGCTTCGGAGCGTATCGATCGCTTCGTTCGACTTGGTGCTTCTTACATATTTATAATAGCGGATGAATTCGGAAAAGATCGTATTCACCGCAAAAGAAGAAAGTTCCGGGTTCTGGGAAATATAATCGATCTGTATATAATCCGTACGCTGTAGGCGGTATACGCTCAGGCTTCTTTGAACGAATTTATAATCATACCCGTACAGCTTCAGGAATTCGATCATTTTCTTTTCGTCTGGCCGGTAAGAGGTAAGCAGGGTCATTGTTTCAAGCTTATCCTTAAATATCTGGATAGCAGAATCTTTGTTCACGCCGGTATAGACGGGCGATTTTTTCTGTGCTTCGCTCAGCTCAGTGAAAGGGTGTTTACTCTGAAGGTCGTGCAGGATCAACTGGTAAGACAGCAGCGTGGTTACACTGGGGGAAGTAAACGTAATGATGTCATTATTGAACTTTGTATCTGCCTCATAAAGACTGGTTTCTTTACCACCTACCTGGATATCGTCATTGATGGTGTAACCGGTAGAAAGCTGAGCAGTGGAGCGGTAAAATTTCTTTTCATTCCGTGTAAAAAAATACGCTGCTGCGGCCGCAATGATCGCAGAAGCGATCAGGATAAATTTTCGTTCATAGAGTACACGGAAAACGTAGACGAGATCCATAGATTAAAGTATAAGGTTGGAGAGTTTAATGGCTTTTTAAAGTACGGTGACGGTTGTAAAAATAGCTCGAAGGCACGACTGTAGCAAATCCCAGGGCAGCTGTATTACTGCTTATTAGAATTGTTTCAAACCTGAATGAGTCTGCGACATTTCCCTTTTCGACTTCTCCCAGGCACCTGATACCACATTCTTGCGGTCAAGATATTTTATAAATCCTTTAATTACTGATATATTCATGAAAACGAAATAGTAACATATATTAAATATTGATATTTTTATCCCCTTTTTATAAAGTCCATAGCCGATCAAGGCGGAAAGATAAAACAAAAGCTGAGCAGCAAGCAATACCACAAAGAGGGGGGATGTGCCCATTATGACGGTTATAATATTGATTATCAGTAGTAAAGGCAGGCAAAATGGGGTAACTGCCCAACGCAATACCCGGTGTGAGATATAAAGGTAGGACAGGCGTGGGGTTTTCCAGAAACGATAGAGGTGCCTGAATTCCTTCATTGCCTGGAATCCGCCCATGGCGATCCGTACTTTCCGCTTTTCCTCTTCACTGATCCCTGCCGAACCAAGCTCGGCCCCGTAAGCGGCCGGTTCGTATTTCACTTTGAATCCTTTGGTGACTACCCGCATGGAGATCACAAAATCGTCCAGTAACACGTTTTCTGCCACTGGGATATATAAGCTTTTGCGGACCGAGAACAATTCTCCTGCTGCGCCGACCAGGGAATAGAATGCCGAATCGATCTTCTTTAACAATGATTCATATTTCCAGTAAAGCCCTTCCGAGTTCGCATTGCTTTTTGCCAGGGATTTTACCTTTTTTTCGCCAGAAACGCCCCCGGTCCGGGGATCGGCATAATGCTGCATCATCAGCCCCAGTGCTTCGGGGTTCAGGAAGGTGTTGGCATCACTGAATACAAGAATTTCGTGACTGGCACTTTCAACAACCCGGTTCAGGGCAGCGGATTTCCCTTTCCGTTCCGGTTGAAACAGCAATTTTACCTGGCTGTACCTGCTGATGATCTCATTGGTCCGGTCGGTTGAGCCATCTGTAATAAATAAGAGCTCTATTTTGTTTGCGGGATAATCAAGTGCCAGGGTGTTGAGGATTTTGTCTTCGATAATATCCTCTTCATTATATGCTGCAACAATAAAAGAAAGCTTCGGTTGATAAATAGTATCAACAGCGGGTTTCTTTTGGGCAGACAATTTTGCAATTATACCTGCGATGATGGCATAGCCGGCATAATTAAAAAAGATAATACCTGCGAGTAACAAAATAATGATCTCCAACCACTGCATGATTGCTGCTTTTATGAATTAAGCCATTCGGCCAGCTTATGAATAATTTTCTCGTCCCGGCTAATATCAAATTTGCGGGCAAATAGTTTATCTGAACGGGTGAGCTTATCAAAATCACCTGAGTCAAGTATTTTGGGATGTCCTTTTTCTTCAATCACCGACCAATCCACATACGTGAGATTCGGTTTGATCTTCTCCCTGAATCCTGGTGTATTGAACAGGAGGGTGGAAAAGAAGAACTCATCGGCACCCCAGCATAATTTGAAATAACGCACATAGGAAGGATGTTCTTTCTGAAAGCGGAAAATAAAATCGGCTGCCTTATTGGTGAGCGCAAACCAGTTGGCCCTTCCCACAAATTCGTAGCCAAACGGCGCTTTGCGTGCAGGCAATACAGCCGTCAGTATCTTTTCGAGCCGGTATTTACCTGGTATCCGGAAATTGATGAGATGGTAATTATGTACCCGGCTGGCAGCTTCTTTCCATTCGTCTTTAATGGACTCGCAGGTTATGAATTCGGTGCCTGCCTGAGCTTTGAAAAAATCATAAATATAAGAGGCCGTCTTGATCGGGTAATCCTGTGCGGACAGCACATTAATATAATCAAAATTGAGCGGGATGATCTCTTCAAAACCATTCAATGTTCCCTGGATAGTGCCATAACCTGCCCAGTATATCTTTGTCCTCTTCCTGATAAAACGGACATTGGGATAGCGGGTGAGATAGGTAAACTGGGATTGGTCCGATTTACCGTCTATATGCAAAAAGATCTCGAACGAAGGATGCTGCAGGGCCTTTATCAGCATTTCGAGTTGCTCAGGATTTTTGTGGGCGAGGATAAGGTGAGCAATTCTCATGGGTCTTTCTTATTAAAATTGCTAAGTGAATTCAAACGGAGACCCCTGAGCAGGCCAAATATCATCCGGTAGGTTTCTTCAATATAGCGGATGACATTGCGGATCTCAAGGCCGATCTCTTTCCGCATGGTAAAGTACCAGTAGGCGGTGCCGATGACAGTTGTAATGAATGTACCCACTGCTGCACCATAAAATCCTATATAATATAAACAGATAAAATTGATGGCCAGGTAAATGCAGACCATGATCGCATTGATCTTCAGGCATAGTTGCGGTTTGCCTGCAGCATTCAGGGTATTGGCTGCCTGGTTCTGCATCGGGCGGAGAATGCCGGTAAGTATGTATAACTGCAGGATCGGTGCTGCATCGTAATAGGAAGGGCCGGCAATAAGGAAGATGGCCACTTTGGGGAAAATCAAAATGAAGATAGCGGCGGGTAGCGTGAAACTCATCAGGATTGCTACCATCTTTTCGTAATAATATTTCACTTTATGTGTGTCTGCTGAATGCGAAGCCATGGATGTTTTGGGAAACAGTATCTCGGCTGCGGCATAAGAGGGGATATCGATCAGCAGGTTGATCCTTGAAGCTGTATTATAATATGCTACTGCGCTGCTCGACAAAAAACTGGATGTCATTACCTGGTCTATATTGGACGCGATATTGGCAAGTGCGGTGGAAGTGAAAATATACTTTCCATAACCCACGATCTTTTTGATGGCCGCCATGGTTGGTGCAAACCGGTAACTGATATATTTCCTTGAATAATAAAAAATAAATACGGAACCGATGGCAATGCTAATGGATTGGTAAAGGGCCAGCTTATTCAGGGTAAGCGGGTTTTTCATCACTACATCATATACGATCATCAGCAGGAAACTCAGTTGACGGAAAAAATGGCCAACGAATACGCCCTGGAAATCAAGGTTGGATTGCTGGATCGCTTCGAAATGCGAGAAGATCACCATGCCGGCGATACCAGGGATGAACCAGGTCATCATACTGCCGAGACCGACCTCAGCATTCAGCCATTTGGGCAGCATGGACGCGAAGCCCAGCAGAAAGACAATGAATACGATACTGATAGTAGCATTGATCACAAGCGAAGATGTTGCGATCTCATTTTTTTCACGGTCATTGTTGGTGATGGTAATAAACCTGATATGGGCGTTTTTGAGCAAGCCTGACTTGGTGGTTTCAAAAACGGTCGTTATGATAAGAAATAAAGCCCAGGTCCCCATTTCCGCCTTGGATAGATAGCGGACCAGGATAATAAAATTGATCAGTCCAAACAGGGTAAGGGAAAAACGTTGAAAGAAAGTATAAAGACCTGATTTCAGCCAGTATTTAGAGTACTGCAGTTTCAAATTTTTTTGGCGCTAAAGTACAAATTAAATTCCGGCGGTCATATAGCTGTTATATAAATGACGGTTATTCCCGTATTCACAATCCATCCTGCAGAATCCACAACCTGATAGCCTGAAAACACAAGTTCATGTTTATTTAGCTTGTGTTTACTGAAAAAACAGGCTATTTTAGCCCGCCGAAACAACGCAAAACGCAAAAAGAGATCAGGTGCAAAGAAATATAGTCATAGCCCCGGTGGGTAATAAGGGGTATTTATTTAAGGAGAAGTGGTTAGAGAACATTAAGGAAAAGGAATTTGAGCTTTGCCTGATGTTTTATCATGAGCAGATCCTTGATCCTTCGAAATATGAAGTGGCCGATCATTTTTTTCATTTAAAGGATTTCAAGTACCATATGCTGCATGAATTGTTGACGCGTGTGAAGCCTGAATGGCTGGAGCAGTATGATTATTTCTATTTCCTGGATGATGATATTGATATCAATACGGAAGATATCAACAGGATGTTTGTGAATGCCCGTGCAATGAATGCTGATATCTGCCAGGCATCGCTTTCACGCGACTCATTTTGCAGTTGGCCCATTTTCAAGAACCATTCAAATTGTTTCTGCAGATTTGTTGGCCAGGTAGAAGTGATGGCACCATTGTTCAGCAAGCATGCGTTGAAAGCCTGTCTTGAATCATTTATCGGAAATAAGTCGAGTTGGGGAGTTGATACGGTATGGACAAAAATCTTAGGCAATCCTTCCAATAAGTTGATTGTTTTTGATAATGTGATGATGAAGCACACGTTGCCGGTAGGAGGTGGGGAGTTGTATGCCAAGCTTGGAGTGTCTCCGTATGATGAATGGAAGATGATCACAGATAAATACGGATCCCGCAAGCATTATTATGCAGAGCTGGGACGTTTGCAGTTGGTCGACAAAAAACATTCGTTTGTCATGTATTTGTCAGCGCAGGCGAAAGACAAATGGAGAAACATGGTACGGTTTATTAACGATTTTGGCTTCGCTGCGAGGGTAAAATCAAGAAGCCGTAAGCTTTTAGGGTTAAAATAATCCACATTCGCTGGTATTTATTCACATTCACATTTCCTTCATATTTGATTGGCTTTTTTTTCGTTCCTTCAATTCTCTTTCACGAACGTAATATCCACACCCCGATGATAAAATTTCTGTGCGTACGCAGATGGTAATTCTACGTCGCAAATCGCTCATTTATACTCTTGAAACTTGGGTAGAGTAAATCTATTTTTGAATGGATGCTAAATTGGACATATCAGTAGAAATTTTTCCGTCAGACGGGAAAAAAATCAACAGAAAATATCATTTATTCTTGGCATTGATTTTGTTAAAAAACGCGGAACATTTTCTCGAAAATCCAAAGGCATTTTTAATCCAGTGAGGTTGTTAAAATCCATTTTTATCCTATGCGGAAACTATTCTGTTTGCTGATATTGTTTCAATCAGCGATTGGGTTCAGTCAAACGAACCATAGCGTCATCTTTGCACCTTTTGATGGAAGCGGGTACAGTAACAGGGTGCTTCCAACATTGATCCATTTCCCCAAAGGCTATTCTACAGCCAAAAAATATCCATTGATCGTTTTCCTTCATGGAACTGGCGAAGCCGGTAATTCTAATGGTTCACAACTGGCTAACATTTATAATAGCTCAAGCGCGGGCGGTCCTGCCTATTTTATTGAGCATAATCAATGGCCCGACAGCTTTTATGTAGATGGAAAGTACTATGCTCCTGTCGTTGTATCGCCACAAGCACCAGGCTGGAGTACAAACGGTGAACAGGCCAATTATATTATACGATATATTGTAAATACTTATTCGATTGATCCTGATCGGATCTACCTGACAGGTTTGAGTGCCGGGGGTGAGGGCATCGTAAATCTTGCCGCACATACGAATGATAATTCTGCTACCAGCAATTACACACAATTCACCGTATTCTACAAACCGGCTGCGATGGTACCCATGTCGCAGGCAAACGCTGCGAGCCAGGCCAAGGCAAATACGACCGTAGCCGATTCTGTAAAAGCATGGGGCTTCGGTTCTGATCCTGCTGATATTCACGGTACATCTACAAAGTACCAGATGACCTATATGAATAATGCCAAGGCCGGATTTGGCCGGTTTACCAATTATTCAGGAGGTCACTGCTGCTGGAACCAGTTCTATAATCCCAAATATGTGGAAACGATCGACGGGGAATCGCTGAGCATCTATCAATGGATGTTCAAACAGTCCCGTAATAAAAGCAACACGGTACCTGTTCCGCCCGCCAATAAACCCCCGGTGGCAAATGCCGGTAATAATATCAGTATCAGGCTTCCGGTGGCGCTTGCCACGCTGAATGGCAGCGGTTCTGACCCTGATGGCACCATCGCTTCTTACCAGTGGAAAAATATATCCGGCCCAGCCGGATTTCGTATTGTTTCCCCGCTTACTGCGGTAACAGACGTGGCCGACCTCGTAGCCGGTAATTATAAATTTGAATTGACAGTAACAGATAATGGCGGCCTGTCTGCCACTGCTACTGTGGAAGTAGAAGTTTTGCCCTCTCTTCCTCCGGTAAACCAGGTCCCTGTGGTGAGCGCAGGCAATGCGCAGACGATCACCCTGCCAACGAATACGTTGACTCTGAATGGAACTGCTTCCGACAATGACGGTTCTATTATATCTTATTTATGGACGAAAGTGAGCGGAGGGAATGCAACGATCGTTTCTCCCGGTACAGCTCAGACAGAGATCCGTGATCTTGAACAAGGGGCATATGTGTTCAGACTTACTGTAACAGATAACGGAGATTCAACTGCCAGTGCAGAGGTACGGGTGACTGTAGATGCCGAACCACTTCCTCCG
Source organism: Sphingobacteriales bacterium 44-61 (assembly GCA_001898405.1). Lineage (GTDB taxonomy): Bacteria > Bacteroidota > Bacteroidia > Chitinophagales > Chitinophagaceae > Terrimonas_A. Next base: position 621,497 of record MKTW01000002.1, on the reverse strand, counting down.
GCAAACCAGGTTCCAATAGTGAGCGCAGGTAATGCGCAGACGATCACCTTGCCAACGAATACATTGACTTTGAATGGAACTGCTTCCGACAATGACGGTTCTATTATATCTTATTTATGGACGAAAGTGAGCGGAGGCAATGCAACGATTGCTTCTCCAGGTACAGCTCAGACAGAGATCCGCGATCTTGAGGAGGGAACTTATGTGTTCAGGCTTACTGTAACAGATAACGGAGATTCAACTGCGAGTGCAGAAGTGCAGGTAACAGTGAATGCCGAGCCTGCCACCAATCCTGCTCCGGTAGTGAATGCAGGTAATGCCCAGAGCATTACATTACCAACCAATACACTTACTTTGAATGGAACAGCTTCCGACAATAATGGTACTATCGTATCTTATGTATGGACAAAAGTGAGTGGTGGTAATGCAACGATCGTTTCTCCTGATGCTGCTCAAACCGAGATCCGCGATCTTGATCAGGGATCTTATGTGTTCAAACTTACTGCCACCAATAATACTAATCAGGCTGCCAGTGCTGAAGTACAGGTAACGGTGAATGCAGCGCTTCCAACCAACCAGGTTCCTGTAGTGAATGCAGGCAATGCGCAGACGATCACTTTGCCAACGAATACACTTACACTGAATGGAACAGCTTCCGACAATGATGGTACTATCGTGTCTTATGCATGGACAAAAGTGAGTGGCGGCAATGCAACGATCAGTTCTCCCGGCACAGCCCAAACAGAGATCCGCGATCTTGAGGAGGGAACTTATGTGTTCAGGCTTACTGTAACAGATAACGGAGATTCAACTGCGAGTGCAGAAGTGCAGGTAACAGTGAATGCCGAGCCTGCCACCAATCCTGCTCCGGTAGTGAATGCAGGTAATGCCCAGAGCATTACATTACCAACCAATACACTTACTTTGAATGGAACAGCTTCCGACAATAATGGTACTATCGTATCTTATGTATGGACAAAAGTGAGTGGTGGTAATGCAACGATCGTTTCTCCTGATGCTGCTCAAACCGAGATCCGCGATCTTGATCAGGGATCTTATGTGTTCAAACTTACTGCCACCAATAATACTAATCAGGCTGCCAGTGCTGAAGTACAGGTAACGGTGAATGCAGCGCTTCCAACCAACCAGGTTCCTGTAGTGAATGCAGGCAATGCGCAGACGATCACTTTGCCAACGAATACACTTACACTGAATGGAACAGCTTCCGACAATGATGGTACTATCGTGTCTTATGCATGGACAAAAGTGAGTGGCGGCAATGCAACGATCAGTTCTCCCGGCACAGCCCAAACAGAGATCCGCGATCTTGAGGAGGGAACTTATGTGTTCAGGCTTACTGTAACAGATAACGGAGATTCAACTGCGAGTGCAGAAGTGCAGGTGACAGTGAATGCTGCACCTCCGGCTAACCAGGTCCCTATAGTAAATGCAGGCAATGCCCAAACGATCACTTTGCCAACAAATACGCTTACATTGAATGGAACTGCTTCCGACAATGATGGTACTATCGCGTCTTATGCATGGACAAAAGTGAGCGGTGGTAATGCAACGATCGTTTCTCCCGATGCTGCTCAGACAGAGATCCGTGATCTTACACAAGGCTTTTATGTGTTCAGGCTTTCTGCGACAGACAATAGCGGTGCAACCGTAAGCAGTGATGTAGAAGTGACAGTGCAGGCAGCTTCTCCAGGCGGCGGCGGCTTGTATGTAACAAAAGTGGCTTGTACAGAATATGGTGCATACTGGTTGTATAGCGATGAAAAATGTTACGTGTATGGCTTCAACCAGGCAGCAAACAGGGTGGAGATCATGCCTTATAACCTGGGTGGAAAGAAAGTAAAAGACATATCAATTGGCTTCAATATCTGTACAATGATCGATGAAGACGGTTATGCATGGGTTGGCCGCAGAACTTCTGTTATACCTGACAGGATCAATGCTGATACAACCGGTGCTGTCTTCAATAATAACAAATCCATTTACGGTTATTTCTTTACTTACGTAACACTGAAGAATGATGGTTCTTTGTGGTACTGGGGTAATGATGATTATGATCTTTATGCAGGTTCTGCTGTTATCACCAAACCAATAAAACTTTCACCGGCTGGTGTAACATTTACCAAAGTCAGCCTGGGCAGGAAGATCCTGGCCCTGACAACTGACGGACGCGTGTATGAATGGTCTCAGGGTAATATCAACCCGGTGATCCGCACTTTCCCCCGTCCTGCGATTGATATTTTCGGTTCCCGCTGGGACTTTTTTGGCGCCCTTGTACCGGATGCAACAGGTTCTCAAACGATGGGTTATCCTTATGTATGGGGTAGCGACTACCAGTTCTGGGGTGGTTCTCAGACTGCTGCAAATCCTGTTGGCATCAAGAATCTGTGGAACCTGACTGTTCCTATCAAAAAGATCAATGCCAACCAGAATACTATTGCTTATATCGACAGCCTTGGAAGACTCTTTACACTCGGTGATAATGTTCAGGGCGAACTGGGTATTGGATCAGAATGGGTGAACCATGCGGAAATGAATCCAAAACCATACGACTGGGATTGGGGTAAAGGCAGGTTAATGTATACGAAGCCGCAGCAGGTATTGCCCCAGTCAGGGATCAAATGGAAAGATATTTTTACTTCAAACGTATATACATTCTACTGGTGGGGTCTGGACGAAAACAATGTTGCGTACCATTGGGGAAGGGATAAGGCGCTTGTTGGCGGAAGGGGATTGATCAGCTCTGCTGAAGCGACCTATCCAAACGGTCTTGATGTACTGGTACCAACTGCGAGAAACCCTATGCAGGCAAGTCCGGTGGTATCTGTTCCGTTCTCGATCTATAAGCTCAATGCCGGCGCTGATCAGACAACCTCCAATGCAACAGTTACCCTGTCTGCAACCGGCACGGCCACCAGCACCTATACCATTACTGGTTGGGTATGGAAAAAGATCAGTGGCCCGGGTGCACCTGTTATCACCAACCCTCAGTCAAAAACAACAACTGTAACAGATCTTATACCCGGAACTTACCAGTTCAGTGTGCAGATGATCGATAATAATACTGCCACTATCTCTGATACAGTGAAAATAACAGTGAATGCTGCTAATTATAATGCCTTGCCTGTGGCAGTAGCCGGAAAGGACCAGACAATTACGCTTCCGACCAATACGGTCACCGTGAATGGATCGGCCAGCTATGATTCAGATGGGACTATCGGAAGCTATCAGTGGACAAAGATCGCCGGACCTGCCCAGTTCAGCATTGCGGCGGCTACACAGTCACAGACGACCATCAATAACCTCGTACAGGGCGTTTATAAATTTGAATTGAAAGTAACCGATAATAAGAGTGCGATTGCAAAAGATACCATTCAGGTAACCGTAAACGCAGCACCTCTCCCAAACCAACCGCCGGTAGCGGTCGCCGGCAATAACCAGGTGATCACATTACCTGTCAGCAGTGTAACGGTAAACGGGAACGGAAGCACCGATGCTGATGGGAGCATTACCGGTTATCAATGGACAAAGATCGATGGCCCGGCACAGTTTACGATCGTGTCCCCGAATACTGTTCAAACTGTTGTCAATAACCTTGCCCAGGGTGTTTACCGCTTTGAGTTGAAAGTTACAGATAACAAACAGGCTATAAGCCGCGATACTATTTCCATTACTGTGAATGCAGCAGTGAACAAAGCTCCTGTGGCGATCGTAAGCGGTAATCAGACTATTGTTCTTCCGCAGAACAGTGTTACAGTAAATGGCAACAACAGCTATGATACCGATGGAACGGTCAATACATATCAGTGGACAAAGATCGATGGCCCTGCACAGTTCACGATCGCAACGGCCAATCAATCCCAGACCGTGATCAATAACCTGGTAGAAGGTGTTTATCTCTTCTCGCTTCAGGTTACCGATGATAAAGGTGCAACGGCAAAAGATACGCTGAAGATTACGGTAAGCCCGGTGCCAGTACCCAACCATGTGCCCGTGGCAATTGCAGGCAATGCGATTTCCATTGTATTACCGCAAAACAGTGTAACCCTGAATGGCAATGCCAGCTATGATGAAGACGGTACCATTGCTTCTTACAAGTGGAACAAAATTGCAGGCCCCACACAGTTCACGATCGCTTCTGCAACACAGGCTCAGACATTGGTAAATGGCCTTGTGGAAGGTGTATATAAATTTGAGCTCGTAGTAACAGACAATACAGGCGCTATCGGAAAAGATACTGTACAGGTTACAGTGACCGCACCGCCAGCTAACCAGTTGCCGGTAGCGAAAGCAGGAAATGATCGCGTGATCACCCTGCCAACCAATTCACTGACCCTGAACGGTGCTTCCAGCTACGATCCTGATGGTTCAATCACTACTTATCAGTGGAACAAGATCGTTGGACCTGCACAATTCACGATCTCAACACCGACGCAGGCGCAGACTGAACTCATTAACCTCTCACAGGGCATATACAGGTTCGAATTGATAGTAAAGGATAACAGCGGTGCTGTTGCAAAGGATACAGTGCAGGTAACAGTGAATGCATCGCCTCAGTCGAACCAGGCTCCGGTGGCTGTTACAGGAAACAATATCGTAATGACATTACCCACCAACAGCGTAACGCTGAGCGGTAATGCAAGCTACGATACAGACGGCATCATCTCTACCTACCTCTGGAAGAAGATCAGTGGGCCGGCTCAGTTCAATATCGTCACGCCCACACAAAAGCAAACCCTTGTGTTGAACCTTGTGCAGGGGAGTTATGAATTTGAATTGACTGTAACAGACGATGATGGCGCAACCGGAAAGGATACTATCATGGTGATCGTGAACCCGGGTGCCCCGCCTGCTAACCAGGCCCCGAAGGCATCTGCCGGAAACGATGTTGTTATCACCCAGCCAACAAGCAGCGTAGCACTTCTGGGTACAGGCACGGATGAAGATGGTACCATCAGCTCTTATGCCTGGAAACAGGTTGCAGGGCCGGCTGCATCAACCATTGTTTCTCCAACGCAGGCATTGACTACCATACAGCGATTGACAGCAGTGGGCACTTACCGCTTTGAGTTTACTGTAACAGATAATAAGGGTGCTACAGGTAAAGCTACTGTACAGGTTATTGTTAATGCAGCGTCGAGTACTAATAGGCCACCTGTTGCCGTTGCTGGCGACGACAGGGTTATTAGCTTCCCTTCAGATTCTGCACATCTTGATGGAACTGCAAGTTTTGACCCAGATGGCCAGATCAGTACATATCTGTGGAGCTGGATCAGCGGACCTGCGCAGCCGGAGATGGCACAGCCTAACCAGGCAAGGCCAGAGGTGACGCATCTTGTTGCCGGTAAACACTATTTCGAGCTGCAGGTGAAAGACAATAAAGGTGCGATTGCAAAAGATACTGTCATGATCGATGTGCTGGCAGGAGAGTCTTACCTGAAGATTTATCCAAACCCTGCAACGAACTATATCGATATCTCCATCGATGCAGTGACGAAGAAAAATAAATCTGTTATTGTGATCATGGATATGAAAGGAGCTGTGTTGTACAGGGAAGAGTTCCAGCGTGATAGTTACCACATGATCAAACGTGTGGACGTATCCAGGTTCATCCAGGGCACATATCTCGTAAGGGTGGGAGCGGATATCAATACAATGAGAACTGCAAAATTCATCAAACTCTAAAGGTCTGGTGTGATCATAAAAAAAATCAGCTTACGGATAGTAAGCTGATTTTTTTTATGCCTTAGTTAACGGGATGCCATTCAAATCCGATCTGCCGGAACGGTCTGATCCTTTTTTTGCTGGTCAAATGCCGGAAGCTTCCGGATGTTTTCAAGCAGTTGGTCAATATAATTGTCCCAGGTGAAATCTTTGACCTGTTCATGTGCGCTATAGCACATTGCCGGGTAATCAGTTGCCGTAAAAATATTTTCCAGGCAGTTTTTCAATGAAACAACTGTAGCTGCCGAATAAAAGCCAAATGGTATCTGTTGTCCGAATGTTTCTACAAATTCATTATATGGTGTGGTGATCACCGGCGTATAAAAATACATTGCTTCCACCATAGAAGAGAAAGCTCCCCATTTGTCTGTAGTATTTACGATCACCCTGGCATCCTGGAGTAGCTGGTAGTATTGCTTTCTTTGGGCAGGGTCGCCTTTATCGAGATAGCCATATGCAAAAATGTCGTGATCAGAAAGGCTGAGGTCTTCCTTTTTCATTCCGATGATATGGAGCTGAAGTTCCATACCCTGGCCGCGTAATTGCCGGAAAGCTTCTACAAGCTGAAGGGCTCCTTCACGGTAGCGTCTGCTGCCGATAAAAAGGATGTTTTTCGATTGCTTTTTTGATAAAGGAAGATCGGCTGAAGGTTCATCCCAGATCCGGTTAACGACATTCCCAATGTATTGGATATTGGGGTTGCGGTAATAATTCTTCAGGTATCGCGTAATGCCGGGAAAAAGTGAGATGATCAGACCGGCACTTTCCATTTCTTCATCCTGCCGCCTGATAGAAGCACGCTCCAGGGATCCTGGCTTCTTCTCAAGAAAATAGTCAAAGTGATAAGCGATCGTCCAATCTCCGAAAAGTATGGATGGCTTTTTGCTGCAGTGGGACGCGGAATGGCTGAAGGAAATAAATATTTCTGCCTCAGCATTGGGGTATTGCTTTACGGCTTTTGCAATGCGTTTTTTCACTTCTGCATGGTTCATACCCGTACGGATATAACCATAGAAATCATCCTTACCCGTCAGCTTACGGATCACCCGCCAGACGTACCGGTTGAAAAACTTCTCCGGCAGAGGTCTGGGGTTGATATCGATCCTATTTACCTTAATCCCTTTTTTGATCAGGGTTTCTGTAAACAAATAAGGTACGTTTGACCAGGTACTGATCTCCGATGAATCACCATGCGCATACACATTCAGTTCCCTGATACCCGTCAATTGATCCGTATTATTCATGTTTTTGTAACCAGGGCGCCTTACTGTTTAATTACTTTCAGTTGTTGAACCATCTCAGCGTTCTTATAAACTGAAAGGATGTAAAGCCCACCAGGATAATTGCTCATGTCCAGGGTTTCTGCACCGGGCTGAACATTTTTCAATACCACCTGGCGTCCGGAAAGATCTGTTAACCTGATACGGAGATCTTCTTCCAGTACAGTAAAGTTCAAGGTAGTTTTAACCGGGTTTTCTTTCAATATGACCGCTTTGGTTGTATTGCCATGGAAGCGGAACACGATGGTTTTGGAATAAGTGAAATGCCCGTTAATATCGAATTGTTTGATGCGGTAGAAATTCGTTGTTGAAAGGCTTGGGCTATTATGTACAAATGAATATTTGAGTGTTGTGCCACTGTTTCCTGCAGCCGGCAGATCTCCTGCAGCAGTGAAATTGGCGCCATCGGTTGAATGTTCGATCACAAAGCTTGCAGTTTCTATTTCCTGCAGTGTGGAGAAGTTGATACGTACTGCAGCACTGCCTTCCGCTACAGCATTGATATCACCCCAGGTCAATGGCAGGGAGAAAGAGTTTTTGGTTACTGAAACTGTGGTACCTCCAGACGTATAATTGAGCGTATAGTTGATAGGGATCGTTACAGAGGCAAAGGTGCCCGAGATACTTGACGCGTTCATAATGGTATAAGTCTGTAACGGAGAATGTGAGTTCGTTTCTGTAACAACCAGATTGGAACCGGTTACATTAACCGGGTTATTTACAGTCAGCTGGTCATACTCTGTTACCGGGGTACCGCCATCGACCTCAAAACTCAATGTTGGGGTTTGCCCGGTGATAACAGCCGGGTTTACTGTAAGAGCGCCGGGAGAGTTGCCCGGAGCTACAGTGCCTGTATTGGAAATAGTACCATCAAGATTGTAGAGCCCGGTACCTTTTAATATGCCGGTACTACTATTGGTAAAGGGAACAGCCAGGTTGGCAAAATTAAAAGTAGTGGTTTTATTAAAAGTACCATTGTTTACAAACGAATTCGTGCCTGCGTTAGGGAAGAAGCCACGATTGGACTGGAATTGCTCGTTGATGGTGCCATTATTAATAAGGTGGCCGTTATTAAAGAAAATGCCGCCACTGCTGGCGCCTGTTGCCCAGTTTAGGGTACCATCATTGGTAAAGGTGGAATTGTTGATATTCTTCTGTGTGTTGCCTGATAGATTCAATACAGCGGATGCATTGGCAGTGGTAGTGATCGCTATTGTGCCATCGGTCCAGTTAAACGTACCGTTGATGACGGCGGTGGCAGTGGCCGGCGAAGCGGTAATGTTGGTTGGGCCAAGGGCCAGGGTACCATCTACTGTCAGGTCTGTTCCTGCTCCATCATTAATGGTAAGATTGTTTCCAAAACTGCTGAGCGTTAATGTTCCGCCGGTTTCAACTGTCAGCTGGTCTGCTGTTACAGGGGCGGTAAGCGTAACATTATGGCCGTTCCTGATAGCGATCGCTCCATCTGCGCTTGTAGGTACAGCCGGATTTGCAATCCATGTTACACCATCATAACGTTCCCAGGTAGCAGTATTGTTCCAGTTTCCTGAGGCTGCGGTTCTGTAATCACCCGCAGTTTGCGCCATAGTTAATAAAGATGCCAAACAAAAAGTGGTTAGACATTGTAGCTTTAAGAAGGTAGAATTTTGATTCATAACAAAGCAAATTTGTAACGAAATAAATAAGTGTTTCCCGTTAAATGGTTTTTAGAGGATATGCTTTGATAAATGATTCTTGCAGAAGGTATCGGAGAGGGAAGTGTAATATAATCAAAAGTATAAATAATAGTGATGAAAACCTTCTATGGGTATTAAAAAATATCCGTATGTGGGTAATTTTTTGGTTCTAAACTGGTTAGCCTGGCTTGTATTGGTCGATGGCGCGGTAAGTTTCGTAAATGCTGTTTTCCCAGGTATGACTGCTGGCAAAATCGACCCTTGATCTGGCAACTTCCGGGGTTGTGCTTTGCAATGCTTTTTCAATCAGTGCAGGATATTCTTCAGGCCTGTCTGCCTGGAAAGTATATGCTTCGAACAGCTTCATTGCTTTTGTACGAGTGGCCACTACAGGCTTTCCCAAAGCCAGGTATTCGTCTATTTTAAGGGGGTAATTGCCCGTGGTGATGAGGTTCACTTCCTGCGGGTTCATGCAAACGTCAAAATGCTTTACAAAAGCGGGCAACTCCGAAATATGTTTTCTTCCCAGGAAATGAACATTGGGAAGCTGATGTAGTTCGCTATTAATAAAATTATTGTCCTCCGGCCCCACAAGCACAACGCTCCAGTCAGGGCGCGCACGGGCGATCAGGGCGATGGTTGGAATATGGAGCCTTGCCGAGTCCAGCGCACCTACATAGCCGATCAGTGGTTTTTTGATCTCTGCAAGTTCGGGCGGCGCTGCATAATCCTGGTTTTTGAATAAAGCCAGGTTACAACCCTGCCCGGCATAATAGGAGAGGGGGTTAAAGCCAGCAGCATATTCTGCATAATAAGTGGAGTTGGTGACCACCACATCTGATTTTGCGATCAGTTTCGGCTCCAGTACTGATGAATGTTTTTTCCAGAATGGATATCCCTGCAGGAAATCCCGCATGTAATAAACGTATACGCTGGGTTTGATCAGCTCCTTCAGATGGAAGCCATTGTAAATATCATTGTCGTTGAACAGGATGATATTTTTGAAGTTCATCTCTTCGATCGCCTTCCGGATATCAGCAGCAAAACGGCGGTTATTGATATAATTAACGGCGCGGAATGCAGCAGTTGAAGGCATCCAGTTGATTGATTCAATCAGTGTGGTAGGATAGAACTGCCACATGTTTTCGCCGATCTGCTCAATTGTCCGGCCTTTCTCCCTGATGATCCTGCAATGTTCTGCTACGCCTTTTGAATTGTTCCTTGCATAAAAGGTTTTCCGCGTAATAGGAATATTTATATAGAGGACACGGTTGTGCCGGGAAAATTGCGTAGCAATATTTTTACAGTTACTGCCCAATTCATAATACCAGGGTTGTATGCTGATTACTACGATATCCCGTCCCTGGATAAGGTATTGCTCTTCTGTTTTCATATTGATTCGCGGAAAGGTTTTTTAGAAGGGAAATGTGCGATAGCCAGTAGTTCATTATCGCCGGATGAATCTCCATACGCATAAATGGCTTCATATTGCTCCAGTTGGAAGAGTTCGCGTATACGGTTCACTTTTTCTATACCATAACAGTTCTTTCCGCTGATCCGCCCTGTGATCTTTCCATCTTTTACCTCCAATCTTGTAGCGATGAGTTTCAGTCTCTGGCTTTCGGCCCACTGGCGTATCCAATTCTCAGGAGATGCTGATACAATGATGACTTCAATGCCTTCTTCCTGGAATTTTTTTATTTCTTTTAATGCTCCCGGCCGTATCAGTTGAGGCAGGCTCTGCTCCTGGAAGTTGTGGCAGGCTTCATTAAAATTCTTTTCCGGCATACCACCGAAGAAATACCGCAGTATCTTTTCTTTTACAGGCTGGTTGCTGAGCAATTTCAGTTTCATGGCCACCAGGAAGGGGCTGTTCATTGCGAAACCGGTGTAAAATGCACCAGAGCCTTTGCTGAACTTGATGAACTCCAGCAGGGTGTCATGGGTGGTAATGGTACCGTCAAAATCAAAGAAGGCGATCTTTTTCACAGTTTTTTCTTTTTGAACATGGACTCCGGAATAGAAGTAATAATGAGCATGATCCATTTCCAGAACCATTTTACATAAATCACATTCTTTTTCTTCAAATAAGCTTTATACACGGCGTCAGCAACCTGCTGCGGTTGTGCAGTCAACAGGGGAGGAAGAGCGAGATGCGCCGTCATCCTCGTATTCACAAAGCCCGGCAATACAGTAACAACATGAACACCGTCATGATATAATTTGTTCCGCAGACCGGAGAGATAAGCGGTGAAACCAGCTTTGGCGCTGCCATAAATATAGTTGCTCTGGCGTCCGCGGAGACCGGCTACTGAACTGATCCCGATGATCGTGCCGCTTTTCCGGGCCGCATAATCAGCGGCAATGATATTCAGGATAGACACTGGCCCTGTGAAATTGGTATTGATGGTACGAATGGTTTCTGCCTGGTCGGCGATCACTTTTTCGTTATCATTCATATAGCCAACGATGCAGGCGGTAACATCAGGTTTTGCCGGAAGGCTTTGATAAAATGAGTTGTGTGAGGCCATATCCATTGCATCGAATGCATGAACAGTGCAATGCACGCCGTAACGGATCTGCAGGTCGGACTGCAGCGGGCGGATCTGGTCCGGTTGCCTGCCCGCCAGTTGCACATCAAATTTCTGTATGGCAAATTTCCGGGCTATTTCAAAACCCATTTCCGATGAAGCACCCAGTATTAATACAGTTGGCATGTATGTTAGCTTGATTAATTGACAAAATAAGGCTTGCCCGGAATAACGGCCGTGCAATGCAACCGGGTTTGCCCGTAACAGAGATTGGATTTTGATACTGGCTGGTGATGAAAGATCATTCCAGCCGGCAGGCTCCGCCTTTATTTGAAAAACGTATCATTCTTCAAATAAAGAATGGCCACGAACGAAGCGACCCAAAGAACAAGGACGATCTGGATAAAACGGTCCCTGTATAAGATCTTGGTAGGTGAACCGGAATCCGCCATCACAAAAATGATCTGGAGATACCGCATAATGCCAGCCATTACAAAAAGGCAAGTATAGTATAAGCGATGAGTTCCGAGTCTTGCCATTGTTTCAGGCGACATCGTATACATGAAATAAGAAACAATGATCACGGCGCAGATCAGTGCCAGCAACACGTTCAGCAGTTCCAGGTTATAACCTTTGATGGATTTGCGCATATCCACACCGGAGCTCAGTTTCAGGATAACATCATCCCTCCGTTTACCAATGGCCATGAACAGGGCGAGCAGGAATACCATAATGATGATCCATTCTGAAAGGGGGATGTATGCAATGACTGAGCCTGCTTTCACTCTTAATACAAACCCTATTGCCAGGAGAATGATATCCAGTATGGCTACTGATTTAAGACCAAATGAATAGCCCAGGTTGATCAGGAAATAGATAGCGAGTACGAAAAGGAATTTATCCCTGATCTGCCAGGCAAGCAGGAAACCTCCGACGATGAGTATTGCTGCAATGACCAGTGCTGAAGGTTTGCTTACAGCACCGCTGGCCAGCGGCCTTTTGCATTTAACCGGATGTTTACGGTCATCTTCAATATCCCGGTAATCGTTGAGGATATAAATACTGCTGGCAATTGCCGAAAAGGCAATGAAGCCCAGTAAGATCTGCGAGATTTTACCAAGATCGGTGAACTCTCCTGCAAAAAAAAGAGGGATAAAAAGGAAAAGGTTCTTGGCCCAGTCTTTCGGCCTTAATAATTTGATATAAGACACTTTACGATGAATTATTTGCCAAAATACAAACTAAAACGGAGATTTAATAATGCTTTTACTATAAGGCATTTTGTTTTATGTTTACAAAAATTCATTAAATAGTATGAGCCTGAGGGTCAATCTAAAAAAGAACTCCTTATCCGTATTCGAAATTGGTGTTATCTTATTGTTGGCTTGTGTTCCCTTATTTGTCACATTTCCTTACCGGGTAAACATTTTTCTTTCCTGGGAAGGGGCTTACCGGATCAGCCAGGGCGAATTGCCATTCAGGGACTTCGGGTTGCCTATGGGCGGAATGTACTGGGCGATACCCGGTATTTTCTTCAAACTGTTCGGTACACAGATGATCACACTGGTGAAAGCGCAGGTATTCATTAATATTCTCTCAGGTCTTGCTTTCCGTTCTATCCTTAAAAGCCTGGATGTGCCGCCTGCGACCCGTTTTGCAAGCGTACTGTTGTACTGCCTTTCTTATTCCTTCTTCAATTTCTGGCCATGGTACAATCATACGGTGATCGTGTATGAGTTCATTGGTCTGGCCTTTCTTTTCAAAGCGCTCAGTGTACAGGGGAAAAAACATACAGCTTTCCTGGCGCTTGCTGCTTTTTTTACACTCTGTTCTTTCTTTACCAAACAGGATGCCGGAGCGATGGCTGTATTGATAAGCCTGGCTGTCTTGTTCTTTAATGGCTTGCAGGAAAGGAAATGGAAATCCTTATTCATTTTTACTGCCGTACTGGTGATTATGGGAGTACTGATTGTGCTGCCATTCCTGGGGCATGGATTCGGTTATTGGTTCAATCATGGTCAGCCTCCTCACTCAGCAAGGATATCTTTGATGGAGATCGTGCAGGAATTCTTTATTAATTCTGTCTGGATCAAATTTTACCTGTTCCTGATCGCCATACTGGCTGTGATAAGGTTCAGGTCCTGGAAAGCATTCTGGCAGGCGAAAGCAGATGCATTGTTTCTCCTGCTGACACTGGCTATTTTGTGGGAAGCAGCTGTATTTCAGGTTACGAGTTATACTCCGCCGGATAACAACGTGTTCTTTCACAGTTTTGCCATTGCCTATATCCTTACTCAGTTGGTGAAACTGCTGCCTGCAGGCGCAGCGAATACCCGCTGGCTGGGACCTGTAACTGTAGCCGGTGTACTATTATGGTGGAGCAATGTATACTGGAGGTATATAGACCGGGTACTGGAACGTGCCATACCTGCCAAAGCTGAAACAATCGCTTCTGCAGAAAATGTGGTCAACCGGCAGACTTACATGATCCTTCCAAAAGACACGCTCGAAATACCGTTATCAGAGTGGGTATTTTCAGATCTGAAATCATTCAGGAATATTTATATGCCGGCCCCAACAGTAGAAGGGATCAAGCGGTTGATGAATATGGATATCGTGAAGCAGAAAAAAGACCTGAAAGTGCTGAATATGTCTGAGCTTACACCGCTCGCAGTTGAGATACCGTATAAACTGGAGAAAGGGGAATATTATCCTTTATGGTATCATCTGGGCGTAGCTATGTTCAATAAGCAAGCGGAGATGTTTGAAAAAAATATTGCGGAGAAAAAATATGACCTGGTATTATTTGAATACATCCCTACATTGAATAATTTTTATCCTTTCCGCGTCAGGGACAGCCTGCGGGCCAATTACCAGCTGGTGGATTCTTTCTTTGCACCGAGGAGAGGGGATACCAAAGGCGTGATCGAGGTATATGTACCTTGACGGAACGTGTGTATAATAATATAATAGGGCGCCTTATATAGAGGCGCCCTATTATATTATTATACACTACAGATGTTTATTGTAACTCGTCTTTCATTTTTCCCAGCACGTCCTTCTCCAGCATCTGCTGTGCCACAACGATCATATTCTTAAATGCTTTTGCTTTGGAGATGCCATGTCCGATGATCACGGGTTTGCTGACACCCAATACCGGAGTGCCGCCATAATTCTCAAAGTTGAACCGCTCGAAATATTCGTGCTCGATCTTTTGCCGGTGGGTGATCTCATATAAGGATTCGGCCAGCTTCAGTATAATATTACCGGTAAAACCTTCACAAACCATCACATCGGCTTTATCTTCCAGTACATCCCTTCCTTCGATATTGCCAACGAAATGGATGTGCTGATTGGCTTTCAGCAGGGGATAAGTTGCCTGTGCAAGCAGGTTGCCCTTTCCTTCTTCTTCACCTACGTTCATTAAACCGACACGCGGTTTTTCAATACCGAGCATGAGTTGTGCATATACGGAGCCCATGATGGCAAACTGGTTCAATTGTTCAGGTTTGCAATCTGCATTCAGGCCTACATCAAGCAAGAGCCCGGTGCTGCCATTTTCTTTGGGAATAATGGTGGAGATGGTGGGTCTTAATACACCTTCCAGTGCTTTAATGCTGAACAGGGCACCTACCAGCATGGCGCCGGTATTGCCTGCACTGATGAACGAGTCCGTTTTGCCGGTAGCTAAAAGATGAAAGCCGATGGCGATAGAAGAACGTTGTTTTTCTTTCATCGCTTTGGTGGGGTGCTCGTGCATATCGATCACCTGTTCAGCATGCACCAGGTGAATACGTTCGCGGGGCACTTTATGTTCATCCAGCAATTTTTCTATCTGGGGCTGATCGCCAATAAGGAATAGGTTGGCGGTAGTTTTTTCTTCGCTGAGGTATTGCAACACGCCTTTTACCGCTTCAAGCGGGGCAAGGTCGCCGCCCATCATGTCAAGTCCGATGTTCATTGGAAGCGTAAAATACAAATTCTAAAAATAGAAATTCCAAATTCCATCAGGTTATCACCCAATAGATTTTGGAATTAACAAGTTTAAGGCAGGGGGTAAGGCTTTACCGCCTGCTTATTACTTTACGGGAGACTTTTCAGCCACTACTTTACCTTTATAGTAAAGCTTGCCTTCACTCACGTGTGCACGGTGACGAACATGAATTTCGTTCGTGGTGCTGTCGGTAGATAAAGTCTGTGCAGTAGCTTTATAGTGTGTTCTGCGTTTTGCGCTTCTTTGCTGACTGTGTCTGCGTTTCGGATTTGGCATAACTCAACAATTATAATCTTTAAAAAATCGCCGGCTTCCGGCCTTCCATTTAATTATCCAGGTCTTTAAATTTTTCCAATCCTTTCCAGATCGGATTCTCTTTCTTTTCAGTGTCTTTGATCTCCAGCTTTTTCAAGAGGTCCAGTGCTTTGGGGTTGCAATAAGGGCCATCGGCCTTATCGTAACCGCAGGTTTTTTGCATCGGAATGGTCAGGTTAATGAATTCGTAGATCCAGTTGGCTACATCAATATGGCTTTCGCCACGGCTGATATAGTACACATCCGGGTCATCTTCCTGGTCATTCATCAGTTCGGGTTCTTCCACCATCTTTACAGTGATGTTGAACTCGTCCCAAAGCTCCAGGGGAAGGTCATTGTTGCAACGGTCGCAGGTAACTTCCAGTGAACCGCCGATCTCAAACTTCAATAACATGAAGCCATTCTTTTTGTCGAGCAACAACTTTACATTCGCCCTGCAGTTCCGGAAATCCTGCTGCTGGAATGCCTCAAAGAACTTATCCGTGATCTCGTAGTTGTATTCATGTACACCGGGTTTTAATCCCACAAAAGCTATCTCAAATTCCCGCCGGTAGGCCATGATCAACTTTTTAAAGAGTTGGCAAAGGTAAGGGATTTCCCCGAAAAATTACGGATAATAAACGGGTTTGTTTTTGGATTATTTTTGCCCAGTCATTTTGATTTAACACGCTGATCCAGAATATGTTTAAAATACGTCTTTGTGCAGAAACTAGTTTCCCGGCTGTTTAAACGCCTGATGAAGAGCTGGAGCTGGGTATTACTGGTCCTGCTTTGTATCCTGATCAAATGGGTGTCTTTATATCCCGCCTGGGTGGAAAAATATTACACCTATGGGTTTTACCCCGTTGTCGGAGGTATTCAGCGCTTCCTGTTTGGCTGGATCCCCTTCAGCATCGGCGACCTGTTCTATGCCTTCCTGGTGCTGGTGCTCATCTACCGCATTTTCCTTTTCGGGAGGCTGGCCTTCCGAAAACAACTGAACCGGCGATATTTTATTAAAGCACTCCAACAGGGGATATTCTTTTTTCTTTTTATATATGTCTCGTTCAACCTGTTTTGGGGACTTAATTACAACCGTCAGGGTATTTCAGCGCAATTGGGCGTTAAAGTAAAGAAATACAGCCTTGCCGATCTTGATACGCTGACAGGGGTATTACAACAGCGGCTGAACACATATGCCGTACAAGCCAGCCCTGCCAGGCGCGATTCTGTAAGAAAGAAGAAGGACCTTTTCCGGGAAAGCTCCATTCTTTATAATGAAGTGGCTTTGCGGTACCCCTTCCTGGCTTACCAGCCCAGGTCAGTAAAACCTTCCATTTTCAGCTACCTGGGAAACTACCTCGGATTTCAGGGGTATTACAATCCCTTTTCCGGCGAAGCACAGGTAAACACAACGATCCCCCGTTTCCTGGAGCCGTTTGTAACCCTTCACGAGATCGCACACCAACTAGGCTATGGCAAGGAGAACGAAGCCAATTTTGTTGCATTCCTTGCCGGGAAGGAGAGCAGGCTACCGGTGTTCAGGTACTCGATGTATTTTGACATGTACAATTATGCCATCAATGAAGTAGCGCGGCGCGATACAGCGTTGGCCAGGCAATACCAGCAACAACTGGATTCAACCGTGATCAAAGACATAGTGGAATACCGGGAGTTTTACCGGAAGCACAGGAATCCTGTAGAAAACTTTATTTCCTGGGGGTATGGCAACTTCCTTAAGGCGAATAATCAACCGGGAGGGCGGGAAACTTACAATGAAGTGGTGGCCTGGCTGATCGCCTACTATAAGAGATTCGGGATAGAAGCACTGTAACCGGCTATACAAATAGTATTATTCTAAACGACCCCTTCCCGTCCTTCCCGCCTTACCGGTAAAAAAAACAGGAAGTAATTTTTTTACCGGTAAGAAATATGAAAAAAAAGTAAGTAAATCTTACCGGTAAGGCGGGAAGGACGGGAAGGGGTCGTTTAGGCTAGAATTTGTTCTTCCACATCATACTTTCCACTGGTTTGTCTGGTTGCCCGCTATATTTTGCATTTTTCTTCTGATTGTATTTAACTTCTATATCACCTTCCACAGGAAAATAAATTAGTTGTCCCACCGGCATACCCTTGTAAACTTTTACCGGTTGCTTCACAGAAATTTCGAGTGTCCAGTGCCCGCAAAAGCCGACATCGCCTTTGCCGGCAGTGGCGTGGATGTCGATGCCAAGGCGTCCGGTAGATGATTTGCCTTCCAGGAAGGGGACATGGGCGTGTGTTTCGGTATACTCGAGCGTTACACCCAGGTAAAATATGTGGGGATAAAGGACAAAGCCTTCCTCGGGTATTTCAAAGTACTCGATCTCGTTATGTTTTTTTGAATCCAGGATATGTTCCTTGTAAGTGGCCAGCCATTTGCCCAGGTGCACGTCGTATGAATTACTGCCCAGGCATTCGCGGTCATAAGGTGATAACAGGATCGTTCCTTTTTCTATTTCTTCCAGTATGCGTTTGTCAGATAAGATCATTGTCTCGTGTTTTATAACTCGGCCGGTAAATGTAAAACCCGTGGTTTTGTGTACCGCCGCAAAACTATTTAAGTTTTTGCCTTTTTACTTTTTAATTTTGAGCTGGTGGATAAGGATTGTTACTCCCAAAATAAAGACGAAACAGCCACTAATGCCGATTTTTTTTCAACATCCCATTAATGAAACTACCCGTTTGGGAATCTGGAAGATTGAAGAGACCGAGGAATTCTTCAAAGGGAATGTGCCCCAGCACAGGGATGTGACCCACCCGCATAAGCGGTTGCAACACCTGGCAGGGAGGTTCCTGCTGCAGTTTTTATTTCCTGATTTCCCATATGAGCTGGTGCAGATCGCAGATACACGCAAACCCTTTTTGCCGGATGACCAATACCATTTCTCTATCTCCCATTGTGGTGACTATGCTGCGGCTATTGTAAGCAAAGACAGAAGGGTAGGGATCGATATTGAGATACCGGTGGAAAAGATTGAAAAGATCAGGGATAAGTTTATGTCAGGCGCTGAACAGTTGCGGCTTCATTTGAACGGTGAATTGCGTCAGCTCACTGCATTCTGGAGCGCAAAAGAAGCCGTGTTTAAATGGTATGGGGAAGGAAAGGTTGATTTTAAAGAGCATATCCAGTTGCAGCGGCAGGATCCGGGCAAAGAAGTGATCGATTGCTTTTTCGAGCCAAAGCATAAAAAGCTGAAAGTCCACTACAGGATGCTGGAGCACCTGGTGCTGGCATGGGTAGTGGACGGAGAATAAGAACGGCCGGCATTAATGCGCCATGTCATCTTCATTATCGTCATTGTCTTCCAGCAGATGCAGGTCTACTGCCGATTCCATTCCTGCTATTCCTTCGATGGAACCACGGATATGCGTGGCGTTCAACAATACTTTTTCCAGTTGTTTCTCCCGGGTCTTCCATAATTTTTCCATGGCATCCCGTTCTTTCTGGATAGATATTTTCATACCCAGGAAACCTTCACGGATGGCTTTCCATTGCTCTGCAAATTCATTGCTGGTGAGATAATCATAGAGCATGTGCATTTTATCACCTTTGTTCTCATTATTCCTTACGGCATTGGAGACGCGCATAATGGTATCACGCAACACAACTGCAAGTGCTTTCACTTCTGAGTAAGAGCAGATCCAGACACCATCTTTCAAACCAAATCCGTCCATATCACGCGGCATGGTGCGGGTAACGATCACGGCCATATCTGCACCAAGGCTGCGCATATCGGTTTTGAGTTTTTCGATCCAGTCGGCAATGAAATTATTGGTGCGTTTGCTTTCATAAATGATCTTTCCGCATTCCTGTCCCAGGTTGTTGCGGACAGTTTGCACACAATCTGCGCCACGGATGCCTTTGCCTACTTCAGCGATCAGGTCAAAGGGAAAAGCAGTGCGCAGCATTTCTTCCAGCGCCAGTTCCTGGATCTCTCCCTGCAATTGGGTTGAACCCTGTTCTGCTTTGCGGCGCATTTCATCGGCCAGTTTCTTCTGGTCTTCCAGTTGTTTTTCCAGTTCTTTCAACCGCAACTGGAATTCACTTTCCCGGGCGGCTACTTTTTGCTCTTCTATTTTACGGAGGTCTTCAGAAAGTTTTTCCCGTTCCTGCTGCAGTTTTTTCTGTACGGTGATCTCCAGTTCATCTTCCTTGTTTTTCAGTTCCTGTTCTTTCTTTAAGTATTCCAGTTCTTTTTGACGGGCAAGCTTCAGTTTTTCTTCGTTGTCTTTATTGTTTTGTTCAAGTAGGCGTAGTTTGTTTTCAAAATCGCCAGTAAGATTTTTACGGATGTTTTCTTCCATACTTTGCTGCATACGCTTTCTTTCCTCTTCCAGTTTGAGCTGGAATTCTTCATTCTTTTTCTTTTGCCAGTCTGCTGCTTTAGAGCGTAATTCTTTTTCCACTTCTTCCCTTATTGCATCATTCGGTTCAAACTGGTGACCGCAATTCGGGCATTTTATATCGGTAGCCATCTGGTAATTGTTTAAAGATCAAAAATACTAAAGAGAAAGCATGATCGGGCAGGGGAGTTAGTCCCACGAAGACAACAAAGAACACAAAGATTTTTTCTGTAAATGATTAGTGGGAAATATTTTCTTTGTGTTCTTTGTTGTCTTCGTGGGACCAACTCATAACTACATCATATTATAATTCCCCAATCTCTGTGGGAATAACTTTTTTGAGAAAAATATTTGGCAGTACAGAAAAAACTCTTACTTTCACAATGCTAAAACGAATTAGCAACTATCCCAAACCTCAAAATTGCGATTGCCATGCTACATCACTTTATCAGCCCGAGAAGCTTACTCCCTTCTTAACCTTATCAATATTATTTTCTTTCAGCCACCCCGCCAGTTGCTTTAGCAGCCGGCCATTATGCTGAAATAGTTCCGTGGAAAAACGGGTACGTTACCATTAAAAGGTGCTGACGTAGCCCGAAGGATATTTATTGCTTATTAATGCCATAACCATGCAAAAGAGAAATGCAATTCTTGTTTTCACAGTATTAGGTTGCCTGCTTGCCACCATCACCGGGCTACCTGCTTACGCTCAATCCAACAGAACGGTAACCGGCACCGTTACGGATATCAATAAAACGCCCCTGCAGGGTGTTACCATCCGCGAAAGAGCATCCAACAAAAGAACGCTGACCACTGCGGCCGGCACTTACACTTTTAATTTATCATCAGATAGCGCTGTCCTGGTATTTACTTATGTAGGTATGGAGACTGCCGTAGAAAGAGTGAACAGAAGAACAGTGATTGATGTGACCATGCAGGTAAAAGCCGGGGACCTGGATGATGTAGTAGTGATCGGCTACGGCACTGCGAAGAAAAAAGATCTTACCGGTTCTGTTTCTTCCATTTCAAAAGAGGCTTTGTCTGACCGCACCATTTTTTCCCTGGCCGATGCCATGAAAGGCAAGGCTGCCGGCGTGCAGATCACCCAGAATGATGGTACACCAGGTTCTGAAAATACCATCCGCATCCGTGGTGCCAGCTCCGTCAGCGCAGGAAGTACCCCTTTATTTGTAGTGGACGGCGTGCTGCAGGATGATATCAATAATATCAACCCCGGTGATATTGAATCAGTGGAAATACTGAAAGACGCATCCGGTACTGCTATGTATGGTGCCCGCGGCGCCAATGGAGTTATCCTTGTCACTACTAAAAGTGGTAAAGCCGGTAAAACCAGGCTGGAACTGTATTCCAACATGGCTTATCAACGGCCCGGCCACCTCTTTGGTTTGCTGAATGCACCTGAATATGCACGCGCACGTTTCCAGGCTTCAGGCTACACCTATTCTCCTGCAAGTGCTTCCGATCCTAATGCACCAGCTACCACACAGATCGGCTATACTTATTTCCGCGATAGCCCGCTGGGTACCCCTGGTGGTTTCTGGGGTGTTGCGATGGACCAGACTTATCATGACTGGGAGAAATATGCCAGCCCCGACAGTACGAATACGGATTGGCAACGTGCCATGTTCCAGAACAGCATGGTTCAGGAATACCGTATCAGTGCAACAGGTGGCTCGAGAGATACCAAGTTTTCTTTTATGGGAGGGTATATGGACCAGGGCGGTTTAGTGGTGTTCAGCAATTACAAAAGATATAATGGCCGTTTTAATTTCCAGCAAAAGCTGGCTCCTACTGTAACGGTTACCAGCAATATCGCTTATACCCGTAGTGAAACCAACGGCTTCCTGGTCAATACACTGAATGGAGGTATTGCATCCAACGCCATCGTAACAAGCATGCTGGCCAAGCCACCCGTGCAACCCCTGACTGTAACTGATGTGGAGGACAACGCGGATGTGGACGGATTCATTACCACCAATCCTTATTCTCTCGCCAAAAACATTACCAATAATAAAAACAATATGGAATGGCTGGCGCGGATGGCACTGGAATGGAACATCAATAAGAACTTCACCTTCCGTACCACCGGCAACTTCACTTCCAATAATGTGAACACCGATGCATATTATCCCAGGTATACATCAGCCGGTTCAAGGTTTAATGGCCGTGCTTATTTATCACGCGGCAATACCAACCGGTTCATGAACGAAAACCTTTTGTATTATAAAGGACGTATCGGCAGGGACCATGTATTTAATGCAGTGGCAGGCGCCATCTTTGAGAAAAGCAACCTGAACCTGATCACAGCAGAAAACCAGAACTATGATGTGGAAGTACTGGGCGTTTATGGGTTACAAAATGGGACCGTTCCCATCATCCCTACGTATAATATTACCAAATGGAGCATGGCTTCTTTCCTGGGCCGTGTGGAATACAATTATAAAGGACGTTATCTTGCTACAGCCACTTTCCGTGCAGACGGTTCGTCACGCTTCAGCAAAAATAATAAGTGGGCTTACTTCCCGTCCGCAGCGCTGGCATGGCGTATCTCTGATGAGAACTTCATGAAAGGTGTTAAGCCTGTCAGCAACATGAAACTTCGTGCAAGTGTGGGACAGAGTGGTAACACGGCTATTCCTTCTTATCTCACCCTGTCAACTATTTCCACTTATTTCTCGCCAATGGATGGCAACACACCCAACTATGGTGTAGTGGTTGAAAGGCCTGAAAACACTTCCCTGAAATGGGAAACTACCACGCAAGTGAACACCGGTCTTGATATCGGTCTCTTCGACAACAGGGTCAGCCTTACTGCTGAATGGTACCTGAAAAAAACAAAAGACCTGCTGATCCAGAAAATAACACCTGGTTATAGCGGCTACCGCAACACCTGGACCAATCTTGGTTCCATACAAAACAGTGGTGTGGAAATTACACTCGGTGCACTTATTATCAACAAACCAGGACTTAGCTGGAATGTGGATGCAAATATTGGTTTCAACAAATCAAAAGCGATCGAGATCGGCGCTGACCTGGGATTGGATCCCGGAGTGGTGCCTGGTGTGGGAACTACTGCCATCATCCGCAATGGTCAACCGATAGGACAGTGGTTCGGTTATCAAACAGACGGTATCTGGCAATCACAGGCAGAGATCCTCGCATCAGGATTGACGATGATCAACGGACAGGCGATCAATACCATCCGCCCCGGCACACGCCGCTTCATTGATCAGAATGGAGATGGTATCATCAACACAGCAGACCGTGTGATACTTGGACAGGGACAACCGAAGTTTACCGGCGGCCTTACCAATTCTGTAAGCTATAAAGGATTTAACCTGAATGTAGTGTTGCAATACAGCTATGGCAATAAATTGTATAATGCCAACAGGATCTCCCTCGAGTCAGGCCGCAATACCGGCAACATGACCAAAGGCATTGCAGATAGCTGGAGACCTTCCTTGTATGATATGACAAGCGGCGCACTGGTAGAAGCCGGCAACCCGACCAATAGATTCCGTATGCCGGGCAGCAGTGAAGAACTGCTGATGTTGTCTGACTGGATAGAAGATGGTTCCTTTATCCGCCTCAGCGATGTGACCTTGTCGTACAGCTTTTTGACCTCCAAATGGGTTAAACGCGCAGGGCTCACCGGTATGTCTGTTTTTGTAAGCGGCAAAAATCTTTGGATATCCACCAAGTATACTGGATATGATCCCGAAGTGAACACACGCCAGGGAGGATTTGGCGACCTGATGCCTTCAATGGATTATGCCTCTTATCCAAGATCAAAAGTGTATTCTGCAGGTATAAAACTTCAATTCTAATTTTTAAAGATTGTTCCAATATGAAATCAGCATCAATAAAAAAATGGATATGGGTATTGGCTTTGCTGCCAGTAGTCGGCACTTCCTGTAAAAAATTCCTGGAAGAAAAACCGCAGACCCAGTATACATCAGACAATTTTTTTGTGGACAAAGTGACCCTGGATGCGGGCATTGTGGGCATGTATTCATCAGCCAAGGACCTGTTCGGTGTGTACACCAACACGCCTTTATTCATGACAGAACTGGGAACTGATGAAGGGATGTTCAAAGGTTCATCAGGGGTACGGTTTAATTTCGACCGCCATACTTTTTCTGTAAGCGAAGGTGCGATCTATGAATACTGGATCCGTCATTTCCAGATCGCTGCGCGTGCTAACACCATTATGGCTGCTGCGGAGAAAGTGGCTTCCATTACAGAAGCGCAAAGAAATGTGATCATCGGCGAGGCCCGTTTTATCCGTGCATTCGTTTATTTCAGGTTGGTGCAGGCATATGGTGAATTGCCGATCATTGATCAGCCGATCACCGGTGATTTTGATTATGGCCTTCCCCGCCGCCCGATTAAAGATGTGTATGACCTGATCGTAGGTGATCTCAACTTTGCATCATCTCCCAATGTGCTGCCTACTGCTAAAACCAACAACGGGCATGCAAACCAATGGGCAGCCAAAGCGTTGCTTGGTAAAGTTTATCTCACGATGGCTTCTGCTAAAGAAGCTAACAAGGTGCCAGGCTACCAGGGAATCACAGAAAGTACAAATGAGCTCTATACCAAAGCATGGACGGTGCTGAAGGATGTGAAAGATAACAGCGGTGCTTCTTTATTGCCGGTATATGGTGATGTGTTCAAGATCGAGAACAAGAATACCAACGCAGAGTCTTTATTTGAATTGCAATTCAGTTCTGTTGTGCCCTATGGCACCCAGTGGACAAAAGAATGGGGCATGATTGCAAGCGGCGGTACCATCAATGGCAACCCTGCGTATTATACGAATTCAATGATCGGTCAGTGCAACCTGGTATACGTACCGAAGTTCTACAAATATTATAAACCCACGCTCGCTTCACCGGATTATGATAAAAGAAGAGTGTGGAATCTTTCTGACTCAATGGTGACCATTGCTAATAATGCTCCATCTACGTTAGCCTATATCTGGTCTACTTACAACCCTGACAAGTATAATCAGACTGTACTGGGCCGTTGCGGTGTTACCAAATACCGCTGGGGTAATAGCTGGAAGGAATCATCCATTTATCTTTATTCCAACTGTCCCAATAACGTGATCATCCTCCGTTTTGCAGATGTGCTGCTGATGTTTGCCGAAGCAGATTATAAAAAGAACGGCGTGATCTCTGATGAAGGGCTGGAAGCGATCAACCGTGTACGTCAAAGGGCAAGAGGGCTTGCAGCAAATGGAACACCTGTTCCTGAAAGCAGTACGCCGGGTTTCCTGAACTATACAGCATCGGATATTACTATTGAAGAGATACTGAAAGAAAGATCAAGGGAGCTTTGTTTTGAGTTCCAGCGTTGGTTTGACCTGGCAAGAACAGGCAAATTTGAATACTTCCTGGAGCTGACAAGGCCGGCGAATAATAGTAACATCGTGAATACAGCAACAAGCTTTGATCCATCGAAGCATTATTTGTTCCCGATCCCGCAATCGGAATTGGACCTGTCGACGAATAAGGAGAATTTTAAACAGAACCCTATGTACCAATAAGCACGAATAAGCATGAATGACGTGGGAAAAAATATGTGCCACGAATAGGCGCGATGAGCGCGTTTTTTAGAGTACTTATAAAAATAGAATAGGAGTATGAAAAAGGTTTTATTAAAAAGCAGGTGGTATGTGATTATAGTGGGGATGTTGTGTGTGGGGTTGTTTTCTTTTAGGAAAGAGAAAACAGTAGAGGATAGTTATGATGTGGTGGTGTATGGCGGAACGGCTTCGGGAGTGATTGCGGCAGTGAGTGCTGCAAGGGAGGGAATGAAGGTGGTGGTATTGGAGCCGAAGAAGCATATTGGTGGAATGGTGTCTGGCGGGCTTTCTGCGACTGATGTGGGCAGGAAGGACGTGATTGGCGGGTATGCTAAGGAAGTGTATCTGCGTGCAGGCAGATATTATCAGACGAATGCGAAGGATTCTGCAGCGTGGTTCCCGGAGCCGCATGTGGCAGAGAAGATATTGAATGATATGGTGAGTGAGGCAGGAGTGACCGTGCTGTATGGTCAACGGTTGAAAGAGAAGGGGGGGGTGAAGAAAAAGAATGGACAGATCGTATCGGTCACGATGGAAGATGGGAAAGTGTATAGCGGCAAAGTGTTTATTGATGCTACTTATGAAGGTGATCTGATGGCTTTTGCAGGAGCTTCTTATACAGTGGGCCGCGAAGCGCAGAGCCTGTACAGTGAATATTCGGCTGGTGTGCGCGATGCATTTGGTTCACAAAGTGCGTATGATGAGAATGGTAAGTTGTTGCCAGGTGTGCAAAGGACTCCGCCTGGTCCTGTTGGTTCCGGTGATAAAAAAACACAGGCTTATAATTTCAGGTTATCGCTGACAAATGATAAGAATAACCTGGTTCCTTTCCCCAAGCCAAAGGGATATGATCCCCGGCGTTATACTGATTTGCTCCGCAATACGCTGGGCTCAATCGAAAAGCAGGGTGCTGCAGAGGCTGCTGCTAAAACATTCCCAGGCTTAGGCAAAGTGCCCAACAACAAAGTTGATTTTAACAATGCTGATTATGTAGGCGGCAGTTGGGATTATCCTGATGGATCTTACAAAAAAAGAGCAGCCATCTGGCAGGACCATATCAACTATGTACAGGGATTTGTTTATTTCCTGGCCAATGATCCAAGGCTTCCGAAGGAATACAGGGACGAGTTCAATAAATGGGGATTGGCGAAAGATGAATTTGCCGACAATAATAACTGGCCCTATGAACTGTATGTGCGCGAAGGCCGCAGGATGAAAGGTGATTGGGTGATGATACAAAAAGATGTGGTTTCTGAAATGCAGAAAGAAGACCCGGTTGGATTGGGTTCTTATGGTCTCGATGTGCATCGGGTACAGGCCTGGGTTGATGAAAAAGGCATTCTTAAATATGAAGGCACACCGCAACGGACAGAGCAGGAGAGAATGAAACATATTCCTTACCAGATCCCTTATCGTGTGCTCACGCCAAAGCGTACAGAACTGAACAACCTGTTGGTAACAGTTTGTGTTTCCTCCAGCCATGTAGTGTATTCCACTATCCGTATGGAACCTCAGTACATGATCATGGGGCAGGCTGCAGGGAATGCAGCTGTGCTGGCGATCAAAGAAGGTAAAGCAGTACAGGATATTGATGTAAAAGTATTAGGAGATAAGCTGCGCAGCCAGGGAGCTTTGCTGGAACATAAATTAAAAACACTGGCTGATCTGCCTGCAGGAAAAGAATAATGACAATGAACAACCATAAGATATTACTGGTACTGTTCTTATTTGCCTGGAGTCTTTCTGTTTGCGCAGGCGATGGTTGGTGGCCTGATCAGAAAGCGCCACGGTCTGTCAGCACCTGTAAAATAGCGCGTGCCGCAGACCTGCGGGAAATGAACCTCGCTCAATCTGTGTCCGGACTGGCAGCGCAGGCTGTGAACGAAGGAACATTCAGCGAAGCTGTCTGGATCTCTACCCCCAATCCGGATTATGCGATCTATTATGCATCGCTGATGAAAAGGCTGGATGCAAAGAAAGCAGGAGAATATAAAGTATGGGAGCTGGTAAAAAGGTATGCTAAAAAAGGAGTTGTAAAGGGTTATGTGTTGTATGATGTGACGAAGCAGGATAATTCCATCAACCTGGCAACTGTGTATGCTGGTTTGCAAAAAGGTATACTGGTAGATATTTCGCAGGAAGCTGCTGCAAAGAAATTGGGATTGACCAAACTTGCAGATGCTACCACCCGGCAACCCGACACTATTATTTTTAATGAACTGAAAAACCAACTGAATCCGGGTTTGCTGGTGCTGGCCAACCCGAAATTTTCCAACAACAGGGATTATGCCATTGCCCATAAAAGCATGGTGTATTATGGAGTGGATAGTGTGTTGTACACCATCCTCAAATGGGTGCGTCCTGTTTCACCCGTGATAGGATGGAATAAAGGAGATGAATTCAAACAGATAGAACCCTGCACACGTTACGGGTTGATCAATACAGCTACCGATTGGTGTATGAACCTTGCGCTGCTGTCTATTCCATCTGCAGAGGAACCAGTGAAGTTGAAAGGGGTGGACCCTGCAAAAATTGATTGGGAAAAAAAAGGAAATTTCCATTCATTCGTATTAAGTGATGGAGATAATATGCAATGGACTTTCGGCGGTTTCCTGAATAATAAAGAATACTGGGGGAATGATTACAGGAACCGGCTCCCGATGTCGTATACTTCCTGCGTGCTCAATCTTTCACAAGCAGGCCGTGATGTATATAATTACCTGGCGGGCACACAAACCGATCTTGCATCGGTGGTGGAATACGGAGGTGGTTATTATTACCCTGACCTGTTTGCCAAAAGCACCGGTATGCCGGAGAAGATATTGCGGGATTATGCCCAAAAGATCAATGCACAAATGAAACGTACGGGTACCAAAGTATTTGGATTTATTTGCCGGAATATATCTGGCGAAGCGGCCATGAAAGCTTACAGGATCTATGCAGAGGAAATAGACGACCTCACAGGCATGATCGCCGTACAATATTCACCTTATAATGGCGGACATGGAAAAGTGTTCTGGGTAAAAAATAAAAAAGGGACCGAGATACCGGTAGTAGCTGCCCGCTACCAGCTTTGGGCCAACCTGCCCAGGCCGGGGTCAGGCAATCCGGCAGCTCTTGCCAACTGGATAAATACGGACAGTACCTTATCAGGTGATAGCAAACTGGACTGGACGATCGTTCATGCCTGGTCGCAGTTTGCCGACCCATCATCAGGCAAAGCAGATCCGGTAAAAGGCATGAAAGATGATGCGGCCCACAAGGGGGTACCGGCTGTGTGGTGGACAAAAGAAAGGATCGATGGGCATACAACGGTGGTATCGGTAGAAGAGCTTCTGTGGAGGATCAGGATGAAGCATGACCCCGAAGCTACCAGGAAAGTGATCAATGACCGTTAAAGTATATTCACAGGTATATCAAAAAAAAATTATACTTGTAACAAATATCACAAGAGAGAAAGCAAATTTATGGCATCACTAAAAGAACTGGCCAGGATCGTAGGCGTATCACCCACCACTGTTTCATTTGCATTGAACGGAAGAAGCAAGGAAATGCGGATCAGTGAAGAACTGACCAGCAGGATCCTGAAAGTAGCAGAAGAAACAGGCTATCGTCCCAATAATATTGCCGTTGCCCTGCGCACCGGGCAAACCAAGATCATAGGACTGATAGTGGAAGATATTGCCAACCATTTCTTTTCCACACTTGCCAAAACAATTGAAGAAGAAGCCAATCTTTTTGATTATAAAGTGGTGTATTGCAGTACAGAGAATGATGATGAAAAAGGAGAGGGGTTGTTGGATATGTTGCAGCAGCAGCAAGTGGATGGTTATCTTATCACACCTACATCCGGTATGCGCAATAAGATCGGAAAACTTATCAACCGTAAAATTCCACTGGTATTGATCGACCGTTATTTTGAAGACATGGAATGTCCCCATGTAATGGTCAACAACTTTGAAGGCATAGTAAAAGGCGTGAACCTGCTTATCAAAAAGGGATATAAGAAGATCAGCTTTATCACTCCCGATCTTGACCTGATGCAGATGAAGGAAAGGGAGAAAGGATTTATCGCAGCGCTGGAAAAGCAGCATCTTTACAAAAGCAAAAAGCAGATACTGAAAGTGGATTATAAGGATGGGGGAAAGAAAGAAGCGATTGAAAAGATCAAGACCTATCTTAAAACAGAGTCTCCTGAGGCAGTTGTGTTTGCCACCAACTATATCGGTATTCATGGCTTGCAGGCGATCAAGGAACTGAAACTGAAAATACCGGATGACCTGGCAGTAATTTGCTTTGATGATAACGAGGTGTTCGATCTCTGTACGCCATCTATAACAGCCATCAGTCAGCCAATAGAAGATATCGCAAGAACCGCTGTAAAAATATTAATGGGTGAGCTGGGTGTAACAAGAAAGAGTGCCAAAAAGCTGGTACGCATACCCACTGAAATCATTAACAGGGAATCTGCCTAGCAGCCCCTTTTTTTTAAATCTATCGCTAAAACGAATTAGCTTCCATGAAAAAAACGATCAAGTGTATGAAATGCCTTTGTCTCTCCCTTCTTCTTTGTTTGGGAACATTGTTTTCTGCTCATGCGCAAACGGGTGCCTATGATCTTGTTATTGTAAGTGGAACCCCCTCCGGCATCATGGCCGGTATTGCTGCCGGTAAAATGGGCAAACGTTCATTGATCCTGGAGCGGACAACACATCCGGGAGGGCTGGTGGCGAATGGCCTCGGTGCTA
This sequence comes from Sphingobacteriales bacterium 44-61, assembly GCA_001898405.1. Classification (GTDB taxonomy): domain Bacteria; phylum Bacteroidota; class Bacteroidia; order Chitinophagales; family Chitinophagaceae; genus Terrimonas_A. The sequence goes on along the minus strand of MKTW01000002.1, from coordinate 591,235 downwards.
CTGATCTGATCACCCGCGGAGCAACAGGCGGTTTATTTCTCGAATTCATCAACCGTATCAAAACGCATTACGTCAATAAATATGGCGCTCAATCGCAGCAGGTAAAAGATTGTGTGAACGGTTATCATTTTGAACCCTCTGTTGGGGAAATGGTATTGCACGATATGCTGAAGGAAGCACCGCTGGTGACCCTGCTTACCAACCGCCAGTTTGATGCTGACCCTGCCAACCTGATCATGAATGGTAATACCATTACCGGTATTAAAGTATTGAACAGGGAAACCAAACAGACAGAACAGTACACCGGCAAATTCTTCATTGATGCCAGCTACGAAGGCGATCTTATTGCAGCGGCAGGTGTTCCTTTTGCATTGGGAAGGGAAGGCATTAAAGAATACAATGAACCTTTTGCCGGCGTTGTATACAAGCTATGGGCAAGCGATGCGCAGGAAGATGGTTCTACCAATATGGCTGATAATGCTATCCAGGCATATAACTACCGCCTTTGCCTGACCACTGATCCTGCAAAAAGAGTAGCCATTCCTCAACCGGCTAACTATAACCGGGAAGAATATGCTTCTATTGTGGAGGATGTACTAACCGGTCATCATGCAGGTATCGAATATAAACAAATGACGCAGGCGCAAAAGGATTCCAATGCCCGCCTGGTTGCACAGGGATTGCCGCCTACGGGCAAGTTTATGCCACAGGGTATGCAGCGGCTGGTAAACAAAGTGATACTGCCCAATGGCAAGACTGATGCAAATAACCAGCACCGTGCTTTGGTATCAACTGATCTGCCGGAAGAGAACTGGGCCTGGCCAAGTTCATCCTGGGAATGGCGCGACAGATTTGCGCAACGTTTGAAAGAATATACATTGGGTCTTTTATGGTTTGGGCAAAATGATCCTGCTTTGCCGGAATGGTTTCGCAAAGAGTGCAAAGAATGGGGATTGGCCAATGATGAGTTTACCGATAACGGCAATTTTCCCCGGCAGGTATATGTACGTGAAGGAAGAAGGATGAGAGGGATGTACCTGTTCACTGCTGCAGATGCAACGGTGGTTAAAACAGGTGGCCGCCCTCCTGTGTACGCTTCAAGCTTAACGGCCAGTCATTATGGTATTGATTCACACGCTACACGCAAACGCGAGAAAGGCAAACATACACTGGAAGGATTTTTAAGTTACGGTGCGGCTCCTTACACTGTTCCTTATGGTGTGATCGTACCTCCAAATATCTCCAATCTACTGGCGCCGGTACCTGCATCTGCCACGCATCTTGGACTGGCCACGCTGCGTATGGAACCTTGCTGGATGGCTTTAGGCCAGGCTGCAGGGGTGGCAGCAGTTGTATCGATGGAAACAAAAGAAACCGCACAAAAGGTATCTATAAAGAAAGTACAGGATGAACTGATCAATCAAAACTCCATTCTTATTTATTATAAAGATGTGAAACCGGATCATCCTCAGTTCAGGGCTTTGCAATTCCTCGGCCTGCAGGGTTATGTTCCGGGTTGGGAAGCGAAACTGGATGATAAAGCAAGCGCAACGGATCTGGCTGATTGGGAAAAACTGTCCGGGATCAAACTGAAGAAAAACTTTACGGTGAACAGCAAAAGGGGAGATGTATTGCAATGGATCTTTGAAAAAACCAAAAACAAAAAATGATTCCAGTCATGAAAAGGATGAGAAATATATTGATCTGTATTGCTGTATTGAACGTTTTGCAAGCGGCTGCGCAGAAAAAGGAACCGGTCGACTATGTTGACCCGATGATCGGCACCACGGAAGTAAGATGGATGCAATATCCCGGCCCTTCCATGCCATTCAGCATGGTAAAACTGAGCCCGGATAATAAAGAAGACGGTACGCATGCAGGATATAATTATGCAACAGATAATATTGCCGGTTTCAGCCATATACATAGCTGGGCAATGGCCGGCTTGCTGACAATGCCGGTAACGGGTCCTTTGCAAACCCAACCGGGGAAGATCAATCAACCGGATTCCGGTTACCGTTCCCGGTTTGATCATGCTTCTGAATCTGCTTCCATTGGTTACTATTCTGTATTCCTGAAAGACTATGGCATTAAAACAGAACTGACCAGCACCAACCGTACCGGTTTTCAACGCTATACTTTTCCGGCTTCCAATTCTTCCCGCATTCTTTTCGATCTGAAAATACCTACTGAATATCCTTACGAGGTGGATTGGGCCTCCATTAAAAAAGTAAATGATTATGAGATCGAGGGTTTTTGCAAACAGCAAATGTTCAACTGGTTTGCCAGCCTCTCCAACGACTACACCATTTATTTTGTAGCGAAGCTTGACAAGCCGATGAAATCGTTCGGCACCTGGGTGAATGCGGATATAGACAGTATTGCCTCATACAATTGGGGACATGGAGATGTGGGCGCTTTCCTGAACTTCAATACCAAAGAAGGTGAAGTGATACAATTGAAAACTGCCATCTCTTTCGTCAGCATTGAGCAGGCAAGGAAAAACCTGCAGGTGGAATCAGAACCATTCGGTTGGGACTTTAATGCAGTAAGGCAAAACGCAAGAGCAGAATGGGCGAAGATCCTTAACAGGATCGAAGTGGAAGGTGGCACTGAAGACGAAAGAAGAAAATTCTATACAAATTTCTACCGGGCTTATTGTTCCCGCACCACTTTCAGTGATGTGGATGGGCAGTATGTTGATATGTGCGAACAGGTACAACAGGTAAAAGATCCTTCTTCCCCTATGCTGGGCAGTGATGCATTCTGGGGTGCGCAATGGAACCTGAATCAACTCTGGTCATTGATCACACCGAAGTATTCCAACGATTGGATCAGGTCATTCATCGAAATGTCTGATAAAGGAGGTTGGCTACCCAATGGCCCTATTGGTCTGGAGTATTGTGATATCATGGTCGGTAATCATGAAATAACCTTAATGAACAGTGCTTTCCAGAAAGGCATCCGCAATTTCGATGTGGAGAAAGCGTATACTGCCATGAAGAAGTTGCAAACCGAGCAGGGCATTGCCCACCCTTGTGGAGGATTGGCCGGCAACAGGCAACTGGATATCTATAAAAAGCTGGGCTATGTACCCGATGGCAGTAACTGGAGCCGTTTTAAAGTTTTTGGTACACCGTACGAAGGTCCGAGTTCCAACACGATCGATTATGCTTTTGATGATTGGAACGTGGCACAGATGGCAAAAGCGCTGGGAAAAAATGAAGATTATAATTATTTTATCCAACGCGCATATAACTATAAAAATATTTTCGATTCAACCATCCGTTATTTCCGCAGGAAGGATAAGGATGGGAAATGGCTGGAATTTTATTTATCCCAAAGTGAAGCAAAGAACCCTCGCTATTCCTGGGTAGGGTTTGTGGAAGGAAATGCTTTCCAGTATAATTTCTTCCTGCCGCATGATGTGAATGCGCTGGTAAAAATGATCGGTAAAGATTCATTCAATGCCCGGCTTACCAGGGGTTTTGAATATGGGGCAACGATGAATTTCCGTCAGCATGGAAGTCCTTTGCCGGCTGTGAACCATGGCAACCAGCCGGGAATGCAATCTGCTTACTTGTATAATTATTCGGGCAAACCCTGGCTTACGCAATACTGGGTAAGAGAGATCATGAATAAATACTATGGGCTCACGCCTGCACATGGCTGGCCTGGTGATGAAGATGAAGGACAGGGCGGTGCCTGGTTCGTGATGAGCGCGATCGGTCTGTTTGAAATGGATGGAGGCGGAGCCGTTAAACCGGTCTATGAAATCGGAAGTCCCATCTTTACCAAAATCACTATTCACCTGGATGAAGATTATTATAAAGGCAAAACATTCGTGATCGAAGCTCCCAAAAGCACAGATAAGAACAGGTATATCCAATCAGCCAGCCTGAACGGCAAACCTTTGAGATCTCCCTGGTTTTATCATAGTGAACTGGTGAATGGAGGAAAGCTGGTGCTTGACCTCGGGCCTAAACCCAATCAACGCTGGGGCAGCAAACCGGAAGATGCGCCTCCTTCCATGTCTACCATTATTGATTAAGTCTGAATCAAAAACGAAAACATGCACAGAAAAGATTTTATCCGCCGGTCAGCCATCCTTGCCTCAACACTGGGAAGTGCAGGCTTATTGCAGGCATCTGCGTCTTCCACGAATAAACGGAGCGGAGCATTGGAACTTGTGGTGAATGCTGGTATATCCGGTAATAACACCAATAATCTGTTGAAGCGGATCGATACCGATTGCCTGGCACATAAACCGAGTTTGACCATCATGATGATCGGTACCAATGATATGAACAATGGCAAGTTTGTGCCTCCTGATAAGTTCAGGACTAATCTCCGTGAGCTTTCTGGTAAGATCATGGACAGTGGCAGTAAACTGTTACTGATGACCATTCTTCCTTTTTATGAACCTTATTTGCTGACACGCCATCCTGCAGACTTCTTTCAACCCGAAGGACCTTCCGGTAAAAGAGTCGCTATGAATACGATCATTAAAGAAGTGGCTGCAGAGAAGTCGGCTTCTTTTTTTGATGTAGGGTCGCTATTCGAAAAAGTGGGAAAGATCGGAACGGATAAAGACAGCCTCCTGCGCAATGAAGAGAACAGCAAAAAAAACGATGGTGTGCACCCTACTCCAAACGGATACCGCTTTTTGGGTTTGGCTGTGAGCCAGTTTATTCAATTCAATCAATTGCCGGTAGAGCGCATTGTATGTTTTGGCGACAGCATTACCCGTGGTGATGGATCTGTAGATGGAGAAAGCTATCCGGCTTACTTGAAAAAATTATTATCCTGATAAAATAATTGCCGCATGGCGGCATCAAACAGTCACCATTTATGATTAATAAGTCCGTAGCCCGTTCCCTGTTCTCCATTCCTGTGATCGTAGCGGCTCTTGGCTATTTTGTAGACATCTACGATCTTTTATTATTCAGCATTGTCCGCGTGCCCAGCCTTCATGCTTTGCAGGTACCGGACGATCAATTGCTGAGTAAGGGCATTTACCTGATCAATATGCAGATGGCCGGTATGCTGATCGGCGGTATCTTTTGGGGGATATTGGGTGACAAGAAGGGCCGCCTGTCGGTATTATTTGGGTCTATTCTTTTATATTCAGCAGCCAATATTGCAAACGGTTTTGTAACAAACATTGACCAGTACGCATTGCTTCGTTTTATCGCAGGCATTGGTCTTGCCGGTGAATTGGGTGCCGGCATTACCCTGGTTGCCGAAGTATTGCCAAAAGAAATAAGAGGCTATGGCACTTCACTGGTTGCTTCTGTGGGCGTGCTTGGCGCAGTGCTGGCTTATTTTATTGCAGACATGTACGACTGGAGGATTGCTTACTTTATCGGTGGTGGCCTTGGCCTGGCTTTGCTGGTATTGCGTTTTAATGTGTTTGAATCAGGTATTTTCAAACACATTAAAGAAAAGAATACCAGTCGTGGTAATTTCTTTATGTTGTTCACTTCAAAGAAACGGCTTTTAAAATACCTGCGTTGTATCATGATCGGTTTGCCGATCTGGTTTGTGATCGGGATACTGATCACCTTCTCACCTGAATTTGGAAAAGCAATTGGATTAACGGAACCGGTGAATGCCGGAAAGGCTGTTATGTTTTCTTATATCGGTCTTTCACTCGGAGATATGAGCAGTGGCATTCTCAGCCAGATGCTGAAAAGCCGGAGAAAAACAGTAGCCATTTTCGTATTGCTGACTTGTGGAATAGTAGCGATCTATTTATTACAAAGAACACAAAGCCTGGCTGTGTTTTATGGCCTTTGCCTGTTACTGGGTTTTGCGATCGGCTATTGGGCATTATTTGTGACCATAGGAGCAGAACAGTTTGGTACGAATATGCGTGCTACAGTGGCAACCACAGTCCCCAATTTTGTTAGGGGAAGTGTGAACCTGTTCACTCCTTTGTTCTTACTGGGGACTGCACATGTGGGCGTGCTTGGTTCAGCAGGATTGATATTGGCGGGAACTGCATTGCTGGCTTTATGGGCAGTATGGAAAATGGAAGAGACATTTGGAAAAGACCTCGATTATATTGAATAAGGCTGCGCAGCATTTAAAATATTATTTCATAAAAAAAATAACTATGAAACAAAAGTTCTTCCTGGCCTGTAGTTTTTTAATTCTGGGCTTGGCATCAGGGGCGCAAAAAACTTATGATGTGTGTATTTACGGCGGCACATCCGCAGGCGTGATAGCTGCTTACACTGTCAAAATGAAGGGTAAATCCGTTTTGCTGATAGAACCAGGAAAACATTTGGGCGGACTTTCTTCAGGAGGATTAGGCTACACTGATATTGGCAATAAATATGCTGTTACAGGATTGGGCCTTGATTTTTACCGCCGTGTTGGAAAACACTATAACCAATTTGAAGCCTGGATCTTTGAGCCAAGTGTAGCTGAATCGGTATTTGAACAATACATTCAATCTGCCAAAGTGGAAGTGCTGAGGCAAAACAGGATCATATCTGCTAAAAAAGAAAAAGGTTCGATCAGGGAGATACAACTGGAGAATGTATCTGTTCAGCCAAGGAAACTAACTACTGTAAAAGCAAAAGTATTTATCGATTGTTCTTATGAAGGCGACCTGATGGCGAGAGCAGGAGTTTCCTATACCGTAGGCCGCGAAGCCAACAGTCAGTACAATGAAACCTTTAACGGCGTGCAGGTGCAACCGTCAAAGACTCCGCAAAGAGGCAACCAGATCCCGGATGGCGTGGACCCCTACAAAATCCCCGGTGATCCCAGTAGTGGATTGCTGTGGGGCATCAGCGATGCAAAGCTGCCACCCATTGGCAGCGGTGATAAGCATGTGCAGGCATACAATTTCAGGATCTGCCTTACGAATGATCCAGCTAACAGGATCCCGATCACACGCCCTCCGGGATATGACTCCACGAAATATGAATTGCTTCCCCGTTACATTGCAAAACTCACAGCGCCTAACGATATCCGTGAGATCCTGAAGTTTGACCTGATGCCAAACCATAAAACAGATATCAATAACGGTGGTGGCTTCTCAACAGATATGATCGGTATGAACTGGGATTATCCTGATGGTGATTATGAGACAAGAGCAAGAATACAGAAGGAACATGAGATCTATAACAAAGGGTTGTTGTATTTCATAGGGCATGATCCACGGATTCCCGATTCAGTCCGCAATTTTATGCTTGACTGGGGTTATCCCAAAGATGAGTATGCCGACAATGGCAACTGGAGCTGGCAGATGTATGTACGTGAAGCCAGGAGAATGGTCGGTGAATATGTGATGACGCAGGCCAACTGTCAATCCAAAGAGATTGTGAAGGATGGAATAGGAATGGCTGCTTATGGCATGGATTCACACAACAGTCTTAGGATCGTGATCGATGGCATGGTCAAAAACGAAGGGGATGTGGAAGAAGGCAATTTGGCGCCTTATCCCATTTCTTACCGTTCACTGGTGCCTAAGAAAAATGAATGCAATAACCTGCTGGTGCCGGTTTGTTTGTCCGCAACGCATATCAGTTATGGTTCCATCCGCATGGAGCCGGTGTTTATGGTGCTTGGTCAATCTGCGGGGCTTGCCGCTGTGCAGTCTCTCAAAGAGAAGAAAGCTGTGCAGGATATTCATGTATGGGCATTGCAGGAAGAATTGAAATTAAATCCGCTGGTTGACGGCACTCCCCGTGAAACAGTTATCGATAATAGCGATTCCCTGTATGTGGAAAAGAAAGGTACCTGGTCGGTAGTAAAAGGCGGTGGTTATGGACCTAATACCTTCATTGCCCGCCCTACTCCAAAGGAAGAAAAAGAAGTGCGGTTTCGCCCCTATATCAACAAAGCAGGTTATTATGATATATATACTTATTCAAGACCAAGATTGCAGAATGCCTCTTCCCGGATAACACATATTATATTTGATGGAAAGGAAATAAAGGAAGTAGTGATCAAAACGGCAGACATAATAGTGAAAGGACAAACTTCCGGTGAGTGGGTGCATCTGGGAAAATTCAAATTGCCTGAAGGTTCTTCTTCTTATGTATCTATCAGCAATAAAAACGCAGATGGTGTGTTAGCGGCAGATGCCATTCTTTTTGTACCCGAAAAATAAAATCAGCGAAATGAAGAAAATAGTCTTTTTACTGTTTGGTATTGCAGCAGCGAATATAGATCTGCCTGCGCAACAGGTAAACCAGGTAACTGACCCTGTGGAATGGGTGAACCCACTCGTAGGAACTGCTTCCAAACATAGCTTTTCCAATGGCAATACTTATCCGGCTATTGCTTTGCCCTGGGGCATGAATTTCTGGACGCCGCAAACAGGAGTAATGGGAGATGGATGGGCTTATACTTATGATGCGGATAAGATCGTTGGTTTTAAACAAACCCATCAGCCATCACCATGGATCAATGATTATGGCCAGTTTGCATTGATGCCAATAACAGGCAAGGCTGTGTTCAGGGAAGCAGACCGTGGCAGTTGGTTCTCACACAAAGCAGAAGTTTCCAAACCCTATTATTACAGCGTTTACCTGGCTGATCATGATGTGCTTGCAGAGATCACGTCTACAGAAAGGGCGGCATCATTCCGGTTTACCTATCCCGCAACGGATAGTGCATTCCTGGTGATCGATGCGCTGGACAAAGGGTCTTATATCAAAATAATACCTGCGGAAAAAAAGATCATTGGTTATACCACCCGGAACAGAGGCGGTGTTCCCGAAGGGTTCAAAAATTATTTCGTGATTTATTTGGACCAGGCATTTACTACTACTTATTTATGGAATGATAAAGTGCTGGAGAAAGATGTGCTGGAGAAGCAAGCTAATCATACTGGTGCGGTGATCGGGTTCAAAACAAAAAAAGGTCAGCAGGTAAAAGCACGTGTTGCATCTTCCTTTATCAGTTTTGAACAGGCTGAATTGAACCTGCAGCAGGAATTGCAACAGGATGATTTTGACACGGTAAAGAAAAAAGCCAAAGCTGCCTGGAATAAACAACTGGAGAGGGTGATTGCAGAAGGCGGCACAGCCGATCAAACACGCACTTTTTATTCCTGCCTTTACCGCAGCATGTTGTTCCCGCAAAAGCATTATGAAAAAGATGCGTCAGGAAAGATCGTTCATTATAGTCCGTATAACGGGCAGGTATTGCCCGGCTATCTTTATGCAGGTACCGGGTTCTGGGATACATTCCGTTCCCTGTATCCATTCCTGAACCTGGTATTCCCTTCAGTGAATAAAGAAATGCAGGAAGGGTTGGTGAATGCTTATAAAGAAGGAGGATGGTTGCCTGAATGGAGCAGCCCAGGTTACCGCAATAGCATGATCGGTAACAACTCCGCTTCGGTAGTGGCAGATGCTTACCTGAAAGGATTGCGTGGTTACGACATCCATACTTTGTATGAGGCTTTATTGAAAGATGCCAATAGTGAAGGGCCGCTAACGGCCGTAGGCCGCAAGGGCTATACCTATTATAATGAGTTGGGCTATGTGCCTTTTGATGTAGGCATCAATGAAAATGCAGCACGCACATTAGAGTATGCTTATGATGATTATATGATCTCCCGCCTGGGAAAAGCTTTGGGCCGCCCTGCTGAAGAAGTGGAATTATATGCCAAACGCGCCATGAACTATCGCAACCTGTTTGACGACAGCAGCAAGCTGATGCGTGGAAAAAACAAGGACGGAAGTTTTCAGTCACCTTTCAATCCTTTCAAATGGGGTGGCGCATTTACAGAAGGCAATAGCTGGCATTATACCTGGAGTGTGTTTCATGATGTTCGCGGATTGATCAAGCTGATGGGAGGAAAGAAAGAGTTTGTGAAAATGCTGGACTCTGTATTTATCATGCCTCCTACATTCGATGAGAGCTATTATAAAAAAGTGATCCATGAAATAAAGGAAATGCAGGTAATGAACATGGGACAATATGCACATGGCAACCAGCCGATCCAGCACATGATCTACCTGTACAATTATGCAGGTGAGCCATGGAAAACACAATACTGGATACGTGAAGTGATGGACCGCCTGTACCTGCCCACGCCCGATGGCTATTGTGGTGATGAAGATAATGGACAAACATCTTCCTGGTATGTATTTTCTGCAATGGGCTTTTATCCGGTTTGCCCAGGTACGGATCAGTATGTAATAGGTACCCCGTTGTTCAAAAAAATGAGTATACGGTTTGAAAACGGAAAGAAGCTCACTATTACTTCGCCCACGAGTTCCAAAGAGAATAAATATGTGCAGGCGATAACAATGAATGGCCGGCCATATACTAAAAACTGGTTGGGGCATACTGCGTTGATGAATGGAGGTTCATTGAATTTTAATTTATCTGCTGCAGCAAATAAGCAAAGGGGAACAGAAGAAGCGGCTTATCCATTTTCTGTATCGGATCCAGTTAAGTAAATTCTTTGTGCTCTTTGCATCTTCGAGGGATGACCCTCCCACAAAGACGCAAAGAGCACAAAGGAGTAATCTAAACAGTTTCAGTGTTTTTATGAAGAGTTCAATCGTTGCGGGAGTTGACATAGGAGGTTCGCATATTACAGCAGCCCTGATCAATCTTACAGATCGAAAAATATTGCCCGGATCACAAAGAAGGGATACGGTAAATGCTAATGGCACAGCAGGAGAGATCGTTGGCGGATGGGCTTCAGTGATCCGTGATTGTTTTGCTTCACACCAGCTGCAATCTGGCCGCACAGGTATTGCTATGCCAGGTCCTTTTGATTATAATGAAGGCATTTCATTGATAAAAGATCAGGGGAAATACAGGTCACTGTATGGGTTAAATGTGAAAGAACTGCTGGCTGAAGCATTGAATACAGATAAGGCCGATATTACTTTTACCAATGATGCCGCTTGTTTTTTGCAGGGGGAATTATTTAGCGGTGTTGCCAAAGGGTATAATACCGTTTTCGGTATAACACTTGGAACCGGCTTTGGCAGTGCATTCGCAAAAGAAGGACGTGCTGTTGATGCAGATTTGTGGTGCATGCCTTTTAAAAATGGGATAGCGGAAGATTATTTCTCTCATGGTGCATTGGTAGCAAGATATGCCAGCGTTTCGGGCAGGCATGTTTCGAATGTGAAGGAACTGGCTGAGCTGGCAGAAACAGATGAAGTGGCGAAGGAGGTCTTTACAGAGTTAGGGATCAATCTTGGTGATCTTTTCCTGTCTGTATTAAGAAGTACGCCGGCGGAACTGATCGTGATCGGCGGCAATATCTCCAAAGCATTCAACCGATTCTATCCTGCCCTGAAAGCCGTATTTCAGTATCATGGCCTGGACATTCCGGTGAGGGTAACCCAGTTGGGGGAACATGCTTCACTGGTAGGCGCAGCCAGTGAATGGCACAACAGGAAGGGGACGGCGATCGGACGTTAATCCTTACCTTTCCTGAAATTTTTTTATGGAAAGAGGTTTTCGCCTGTTACTGGTGTCGCTCGTTTTATTTACCCGTCAATTAGCTTTAGCACAGGATGCCGGGCAAAACAGTTTAGACGGGATCAGGGAAGTAGCTAAAGGGGCGGTACTCAACAAGATCTCCAGCCAATTCAGTTTCACCGAAGGACCTGCTGTAAATAAAAAAGGTGATATCTATTTCACTGATCAGCCCAATGATAAAATATGGAAGTACGATGTGAAAGGGAATCTTTCTCTTTTCATGGATAAGACAGGCCGCTCCAATGGATTGTATTTTGACAGGCAGGGTAATCTTCTTGCCTGTGCTGATGAAAAAGGTGAATTATGGTCCATCTCACCAACAGGAGAAAAAGAAGTGTTGCTGGATAATTATGAAAGTAAACAACTTAACGGCCCTAATGATCTTTGGGTAGATCTGAAGGGAGGCATTTATTTCACAGACCCTTATTACCAGCGGGATTACTGGGAGCGAAAGCAACCTGCACAGGATGGAATGAAAGTGTATTACCTGCCTAAAGGCGCAAAGCAGGCGAGGGTAGTGGAAGATAAACTGGTAAGGCCTAATGGCATTGTTGGCACTCCGGATGGAAAAGCATTGTTTGTGGCCGATATACAGGCCGATAAAACCTATAAATATGTGATCGGGGAAGATGGTGATCTGAGTGAGAAGGAATTATTTGCACCACAGGGAGCAGACGGGATTACACTGGATAACCAGGGCAATCTCTATTTGGCTGGTTCTGGTGTTACCATTTATAATAAGGTGGGCGTAAAGGTTGGGCATATTCCTGTACCATCCAAGTGGGTCGGCAATATTTGTTTTGGAGGGAAGAAAAGGAATATACTGTTCATTACTGCTTCTGAGTCTGTTTATACATTGAAGATGAACGTGAAGGGAGTGGAGTAACTACCGGTCTGACTCTTTAATGCCAATCAGGAAATATAAAAGAACAGCAAGGGCTATTGTTGCAGTTGCCACAAATGCAGGAACAGCTCCGAACTGGAACCATAGCCAGCCTGTAATAAAGCTTGCCAGCATAGTACAAATGCTTTGAAATCCTGTGTAAGTGCCTATAGCGGTGGCTGTGTCTGCTTTATCGGTGATATTGCTGATCCAGGCTTTGGAGATCCCTTCGGTTGCAGCAGCATATAATCCATACAGCAGAAAAAGAAAGCCATAAAAAAAGATACTGCCATTAAAGCTCATACCGGCATATACCAATGCAAAAAGGAGTAAGCCGGTAATAAATACTTTTTTCAATCCTATCTTATCGGCAAGTATGCCTGCGGGAAATGCAGCCAGGGCAAATACCAGGTTATAAAAAATATAGACGCCGATCGTAGCGGAATCGTCCAGCCCGGCTTGCTTTACTTTAAGCAAAAGGAAAACATCTGAACTGTTGCATAAAGTGAAGATCAGTAATCCGGCTACCAGTTTCCGGTAAGCGGTGGGGCTGTGTTTCCAGTAATGCAGGAATGAGAAAAATGAGACCGGTGCTTTATTTTCTTTAGGCTTCCGGTTTTTGTCTTTGAGATAAAAGGACAGGCAAATGGCCAGCAGGCCGGGAATAAAGGCGATAAGGAACAGTATCTGGTATTGCCCCGGATAAAAATACAGATAGATCAATGCGAACAGGGGGCCGAGCACTGCGCCAACAGTATCCATCGAACGGTGAAAACCAAAAACACGGCCTTTGGTGCCGGTAGTTGCCTCATCAGAAAGCAGCGCATCCCTGGCTCCGGTGCGGATGCCTTTGCCTAACCGGTCGATCGTCCGGGCCAGGAATATCCAAAGCGGATACACAAAAGCAGCCATCATAGGTTTGGATAAAGCACTTAAAGTATAACCTAACTGTACAAAAGGAGCCCGCCTGCCTGTATGGTCAGACAACTTGCCAAAATAGCCTTTGCTTAATCCTGCTGTAGCTTCAGCAATTCCTTCCAGTATGCCGATCAGCAGCACAGAAAACCCGATACTCTTTAAATAAATGGGCATAATAGGGTATAGCATTTCACTCGCCGTATCGGTAAACAGGCTGATGAGTGACAGTATCCATATTGTGCGCGTCAGGTATTTCATGCATGATAAAGTTAGTGGTTGTTGTGACAGTTGGGAAAAATCTGTTTTGGTTTTTTCACAAGGAAAAACGGGAAAAATACCCCAACGTTTAGTTGAAAAAACGTTGGGCTAAAAAGCCATGCATTCTACTTTTACTCCCCTTTTATTAACTAACCTGGTAAACCAAACTATATGAGAATTCAAAACTTCTTAACCCGCCTTATATGGCATTGCTCGCTGATAATTATGTTGACGCTTTCAAATTGTAAAAAGGAAGACCGGCCATTTGAAGTAAAGCCGGATCGCCCAGTTATGAACGCTCGATCAAGCCGCTTCTTTTCAGATCATCTCCCCGTAGGCCCATTGGCCTCCGCTATCCGGGAATTTGTCGTCAAAGAAGATCAGCTATATCATTTTTCAGAAGAATACGCCAGAAAGATCGGTATCCCAAGATGGGATAAGGTGATTAGTGTTTACAGCGAGAAGAAAACTGGTATAAGCCATGAGAATGGTCCTTATGATTCGACTGTTTCGTATATTCCTTTTGTAAAGGATTCGCAATTTCAGGTTAATGCCTGTTTGGTCATTAAGACCATTAATAATGATACGAGTTTCAGGATGCTGTATCAAAAAGAATATGATGATTTCGGCCTTGCTAAGGCAAGAAACATCTTTCATTTATTTGCTTCAATGGAGAATCATGTATTTGGTACGAAAAAATTCTCCATTACAGACGAACGGTTGCTTACCAATGCTGAAAAGGTAGAAATGGCTAATGCTGGCCCGGGCCGGGATGACATTACGATAACATATACCTTAGACAGAGGGCCCGGCACTCAAAATACAAACAAAGCGCTGGCAACAGAGCAGTGCTATCTTATCACCTATTGTATACAATATGGACTAAAACCTTTCAACGCAGGGCCGTTAAACCAGCTCCTTTCCAGTAATAGCACAGATGCGCCATGCACGGCGTGGGGCTTGTACACAGAGTGCTGGACAGAATGGATTGATATTCCCGATGGCTGGGGATATGTTCCCGGCACTGGTATAGAACCGGGCAATAGCGGTGATGGAGGCAGTGGCACAAATTGGCCCTCACCAGTTAATCCCACCCCCTGCCAATCAGGAAGGTTTGCCAGTTCCTGTGAGGGGAATGGATGGGAGCCCTTAACCCCGGATCAGGTATCGGCTTTTGAAGGCATGTTGTCACCAGGCGACAACTTTGAATACAATGTACTTATCAATCCTTCTTTTAAAACCTTTAATTCACTATATGAATTCCAGGTATATAAAGATGCTGTCGGTAATTTGAACAATACCCGTTATGATCTTTCAATACCATCGGCAATTTTAAGCCAGCAGGAAAAGATCAAAAGGGGAAGATATAACCTTAATTTCGTTGGAGGCGTTGACGTAGATGTTACATTGGAAAAAATTGATGGGTCCTGGAAGATAAAGGATGTGGAGTCTGATACCTGGGGTTTTACTCCGATGACATCCTGGCATCAGGCTGCGACCAGGAAAAGTCTTGCCGGAAATGAAATAACCCTGGAGGTTTTTGGCAAACTACACTATAATGTCATTATTGATGGTATAGGGACTGTTTATAAACAGGACTTTAAATTCAGATTGAAATTCAATAATGCTACTGGTGAACTTATTTCTATCAGCAGATTTTAAACCTTTATATATGGAACTATATACAATTGATTTAAAACTAGTACTCTGGACAGTATTATGGGTCGCTATAATAATATTTGCAGGAGTGCGGGTTTATAAGATTTTCAGGAAATAAAGAAGAAGCAGTTTTCAAGGCTCTATCAAACCTGGTCAAATAGCAAGTACAAGGCGGCAATGATATCCGCCTTGTACTTATTAAATGTTGAGACAGGTATTGATGCCAGTAACGCTTTAATAAAAGAACTGCTCTGATACAATCAGGCCATTCCTCACTTCATACAGCATGATCTGGTTAACTTGTATTCTTCCGATTTCCCGTATCGTCAAATCCTTTTTCCTTGTTACTGCAAAGTGACTGCTGCTAACGATCGGTTCAGACGTCTGGGCGCTGTGAAGTGCTTCTACCTTTTTTACCCAGTTTTCCCCTTTTTCACGAACAGCAGTTTTCCCTTCTGCATTCGGCAGGTATTTCGAATTTGGCGGTTCAATGCTTTTTACATTGTTTGCAAAGAGCTCGTCCTGGATCTCAAACCACTTTTCCTGTTGGGCAAGCTCATTGAACCGGTCCGCTACTTGCTGTGTCGTTAATATCAATGTATCTGTTGCCATAATAATTTATTTTATTGATGTTTACTTATTTCCTCGTCGAGGATATTGGGTTGTCCTTTGCCTGTATTGATCAGGCTCAATAAGCTATGTTCCAGGAACTGACTCCATCCGTTGGAGCAATCACGGAAACATTCAATTTTGGGGTGTAAGCCAAAATGGGTGAAAAGTATCTGGGTCTTATCATCTTGCCTGGATATTTCAAAGCTGATCCTGGTGCCTGTCCATTCCTCTTTGTCTTTAAGAAAATTCAGGCGGCTTTCTGTAACAAGCCAAACTATTTTTTTCCCAGGGATCACTTCCACCAGCTTTTGCCTGGAATAGTGTACGTCTTCGAAGAAGCATACCTCGAATTCATCACCCGTCTTTTGTGAGTTGCCCTTTAAATCCTCGCACCACCATCCGCGGACATTATTGATGGCATGGAATACTTCTTCCGGAGATTTGCTTGTTTGTAAACTGATAGTGAAATATTGATTTTCCATAACCCGTTTTTTATTAATGAATTATTTGCACTACAAATGTATTGTCTGAATATGTCCGGGAAGGGGTGCTAAATAGACTTTGTGGTGGGTTGATTTGGACATGGCGTCTATTTATCTTTGTAAAAAGGATCCGATGAAACATCTTACTATAATAGTCCCGGAAGGTCAAAATAATCTAAGCAGTATAGTTGGGGCCTATAAAATATTTACCAGGGCTAATGAGTACTGGACAAAAACCGGCCGGAAGGAATTGTTTAAGATCCAACTAGCGGGTATTTCTAAAAAAGTGGATTTCTATGATGGCCTGTTTACCGTAAAGCCACAGGTTAATATCTCTGCCATCACCAAAACCCATCTCATCATTATTCCTTCATTAAATCATAATTATGATAAAGCGATAAAAGGAAACGAATTGATCGTTGACTGGATTGAGAAGCAATACAAAAACGGCGCTGAAGTGGCAAGCATCTGCACCGGTGCTTTTTTGTTGGCATCATCAGGATTGCTGAATGGCAAAACCTGCTCTACGCATTGGGCGGCAGCGGACAATTTCAGAAATATGTTTCCACAGGTTGATTTGCAAACCGATAAACTGATCACGGATGAAAGTGGAATTTATACCAATGGCGGCGCTTATTCTTTCCTGAACCTGATCATTTACCTTATTGAAAAGCATTACGACAGGCAAACAGCTATTTTCTGCTCCAAAGTGTTCCAGATTGAAATAGACAGGCAAAGCCAATCTTCCTTCACCATATTTACCGGGCAGAAATTACACAGTGACGAGGTGATTAAGAAAGCCCAGGCTTTCATTGAAAAGAACCTGCATGAAAAAATATCTGTTGAGGAATTGTCATCCAGGTTTGCCATTGGCCGGAGAAATTTCGACAGGAGATTTATCAAAGCAACCGGGAACACTCCTGTCGAATACTTACAAAGAGCAAAGATCGAATCGGCCAAAAAGGCTTTTGAAACCACCCGCAAAACGGTAAACGAGATAATGTACGAGGTTGGCTATTCAGATGTAAAAGCCTTCCGGGAAGTGTTCAGGAAGATCACGGGAATGTCACCATTGGAATACAGAAGCAAATACAATAAAGAGGCTGTAGTTTAACATGGCGCCGCAGGCTATCCGGAAAAATATCCCTTACGCGGGATTTCAGGTGAACGATTTTACAGGATAATGTACACTGCGGTATGCATTGCATTGCAGATAGCAACCTCACTTATATTTTCAATAAAATAATAAAGCCCTGTGTATATGCTATTGCTTTTGTAACTTGAAGACTGATTGAACATCATTTCTGCATGTATTCACCACAAAACACCATATTGCGTAAAAAAGAAATAGCCGACAGGTATTTCAATTTGCTGGACGATCACCTCGCTGATCTTATCAATGGCAAAGCAACCGAAATGCTGGAATTAAAGGATATTGCGCAAAAACTGTTTGTATCCCACAAATACCTGATCGAGATCATCAAAGAGGATTATGGGCATCACCCCTGTCATTTTTATATACAAAAGATACTGGAGCAGGCCAATGCTTTGCTTGCCAGGACTGATCTTGCCGTAAGCGAAATTGCGCTTAAACTGACTTATGACCCTTCCAATTTCGGCAAGTTTTATAAAAAATATATGGGAATAACTCCAGGCCAATACAGGGAAAAATATTCAAGCGGTAAAAAACCGAAAAGTTCACCATGATATCCCGCTATTAGCGACTCAACTTTACTTCATCATTGAACATTAAAAAAGATCTTATGTCAAGAAATGATTTAAAGGGTAAAATTGTTCTTATTGCCGGAGGAGCTAAAAACCTGGGCGGACTGATAAGCCGTAATCTGGCAGCGAAAGGTGCAAAACTGGCTATTCATTACAATAGTGATAAAACAAAAGCAGAAGCTGAAAAAACACTCGCTGATATTAAGGCAGGGGGAGGCGAAGCAATACTGTTGCAGGGTGATCTTACCAAAGTAGGCAATGTGCAGAAACTCTTTGCTGATGCTAAAGCCAGATTTGGAGGTATCGATATTGCCATCAACACAGTAGGCATGGTGCTTAAAAAGCCTTTTGTGGATACAACAGAAGCGGATTATGACACCATGATGGCGATAAATGCCAAGCAGGCCTATTTCTTTATGCAGGAGGCAGGCAAGCAGTTGAACGATAATGGGAAGATATGTACTATTGTTACTTCACTCCTGGCTGCTTTTACCGGCTATTATTCCACTTATGCAGGAGCCAAAGCCCCGGTTGAACATTTTACAAGAGCTGCAGCAAAAGAGTTTGGGGAAAGAGGGATATCTGTTACCGCTGTGGCACCCGGCCCTATGGATACCCCGTTCTTTTATCCTGCAGAAACCAATGATTCCGTAGCTTATCACAAATCAGCTTCTGCGCTCGGCGGACTTACCAGGATCGAAGATATTGCACCGCTTGTAGAATTCCTGGTTACTGACGGATGGTGGATTACCGGTCAAACCATTTTTGCAAACGGTGGATATACCACCAGATAAGCCTTATCCTGAGGAAAGAATTCCAATGCTCTGTTCAGAGCATTGGAATTCTTATTATGGGAATCTAACCTTTATCAAAATGTAGCATTACAAAAAACTGGTTATATTTAGTTAAACAAAACAAACCTGATGCTGATTAAAGTATTAAGCGGAGCGCTTATGCTCGTTGCTGTCATAATGGGACTGAAGCAGGGATATGCCATGGTTACAGCCAAACCGGAAATGGTGGCTATGTTTGATAAATGGCATTTCAATAAAACAGCTTTGCTGATCAACGGTCTTATCACGATGTTAAGCGCCTTGCTGATCCTGCATCCTAAAACATTTCTCTGGGGCAACTTCCTGATGGCTGCCGGTATTCTGCTGATCATCTGTTTTCACCTGCAAGGCAGGGACCTGAAAGGTGTACTGATCGAGATCCCTTTTTTATTGATCAACCTCGTGCTTCTTTACCTGCATCATCCCTTAAAAAGCTAAAGTTGTGATGAACATCCTTTTCACGCAACAAGATTTGCTTCTGCTCCGAATGCATGATCGATCAATACCTTCCAGGTGCCGTCTGGCTGTCGCTTCAGCAATTCAATGCCTTTGGCGCTCACTTTTGTTTCGCCATTGTCTTTGATGCTCCATTCTGATCTGCCCACAGCCACATCATCACTTTGCAGGCAGTACACGGTCTTTATTTCCATTGTCCCTTTGATGGCAAGAATGGCTTTTACGGCAGCTTCAAATTTTTCCCTGCCCGATACAGGATTGCGGGGCTCGGCTACAATGATCCCGTTTACATCATACATGCTCAATACGGTGTTTAAATCGCCTGTATTGTAAGCGGCTGCCAGTGCGCTATGTGCGTCCTGTGCTTTTGTTGGAAGGTTCATACTTGTTATTTTATAGATTGATTAAAGAATGGGTGAAAAATTGTTTTCTGTGAGAACTTTTTCTGAAAGATCCCCGGCGGCTTTATATACTTTATTGAACAGGAATGGTCCCATACTCACCCTTTTTACACCCAGTTTCAGCAGGGTTTTAAAATCAGGGAGATCTGGTACACACATCACATTGAGAGGGAGCCTGGTATTGGAAACGGCATGAGCTATCTCCTTTTCTTCATGGATAAATGGAAGAAAGATCCCGTCGGCTCCCGCGGCTTCATATACCTTTAATCTTTGGGCCGTTTCTTTGGCTTTATCAGGTACATTCAGGATATACGTATCACACCGGAGATTGATGAAAAGAGATCGGTTGGTTGAAGCCAGCTTGTTCTTTACGTACTCAATAATCGCTGCAAAATCTGGGGCATTCTGAAGCGCTCGTTTTGAGTTGTGGATAATTGAATCTTCGATATTAATACCCGCTACTCCCAGATCAGTAAGGCGAACGATGTTTTCCAGGATCTGCTCTTTTGTTTTGCCATAACCCATTTCGATATCAACGGATACAGGAATTTTTACAACAGTAAGGATGCGTTGTATTACAAAGAGGTATTCGCTGAAAGGCATATTCTCGCCATCCTGGTAACCCAGGCTGGCGGCTACGGCAGCACTGGATGTGCCTATTGCCTGAAAATGTTTTTCCTGGAAAAGTGTTGCACTTTTTGCGTCCCATGCGTTTGGTAAAACAAGCAACTCGCCTGTCTGGTGCAGGGCTTTAAATTTTTCAAAATTAGCTGACATGATTTTCTGTTTTATTGTCCCAAAGGTATTTCAACAGAATCCCCGCGAATTGTATAAAACGGAACAGCTTATTTGTTAGGAGAAGCAAGAACGGCTGAAGAATTATCCGTATCAAAGCCTGAAGGAGGGGTGTTGGTGAAGGATTTGAACTCACGTATAAAATGTGACTGGTCGAAATAGCCGCATTCATAAGCAATAGCAGTGAGGGATAGGTTACTTCTCGCAATCAACAACAGGCTGTTTTGAAACCGGTTGATCTTGCAGTAGAGTTTTGGGGTAAGGCCGGTATGCTGTAAGAAAATTTTTTGAAGATAGCGGGATGTGATGCCGTACCTCGAAGCTACATTTTCTATATTGTCGAAAAAATCTTCCTGTTTCAATTCATGGATTACATTCCCTATCAGGTTTATCTTCTGCCATTTCTTTTCCCCGAAAGCCAGGCGTTGCAATAAATATTCTTCAGTAAGTGTGATCAGTTCACCAGGTGATTTTGCTTCCTGCAATTTCGCATGCAGTGTTTTCGCTTCCTTTCCGGCGATATCAGCGAAGTTGGATACACGATCACCGAACAGGCTTATTTCATCATCCAGGAATGCGGCTGCAGTGTGCGGATAGAACCTTATGCCGAACATGCGGTTGCTGCCCAGCGAACGGAAGGTCAATGGCTTGATGATCTGCCCCCATAGCTCGATGGAAGGTGTGGTAATGAAATTGCCGTCAACCGATGTTTGCCATTTACCACTGCCAAGATTGAACATGACTTCGATACAGCCAGTGGCAAACGCTTTATCTTCAACCGGAATACCGCTGTCCGATTCAGATAGATAATAGCATTTCACATATTGCTGCAAGGCCTGGCCTGGTATGTATTCTTTATAGAGCATGGAACCCCCTCAAAATTAGTTATTCCGGGAAAAAGGAATTGTATAAATCGGAACTAACGGAGTATGCCTCCATACGGGTATAATTATTTTACCGTGAATACCGCAGGAAGGCAATTAAAATGTTTAATTTTCATGTAAACACACCTTATGCCTATACCATCCAAACTCCGCCAACTGACCCGGCAGGGCCATGGCTTTGCCGTTTTTCCCGAAGTAAGGATATTTGATAAACCCGGAGGCAAATCTATTCAGCATTTGCTTTTCGGCGACTATATCACACCTCCCAAAAATAAAACCCGGACGGCTTATCTCAAATGGAACGAAAGTTCAATGCAGGAGCATGAGGGAGAAACCTGGTTGCGTGTACGAAGCCGGCAGGATGAAGGTTGGATACGGTTGGATGAAATCCAGACCGGCCGGTTGCTGGAAGTGAATTTTGTAGACATCGGGCAGGGAGACGGCTGTCATTTGGTAACACCAGCTGATGAGCATTTTGTAATTGATGCGGGAGAAAGTGATAATATGTACCGCTTCCTGCGCTGGCGGTTCAACCTTGCCAAACCTGGTGGCCAGTTGCCAAAGTTCCATGCAGTGGTCAGCCACCCGGATGAAGATCATTATAAAGGATTCGCTCCTTTGCTTTCTTCTCCTCCTGCCGGGCAATCACGGCAGATACATTTTGAGAAGATATATCACAATGGTATTATCCAGCGTACAGGCAGCACTCTTGGAGCAAGTGCTTCAGTAAACGGGCGAAAATACCTGACTGATTTTATTGATACGCATAAAAAACTGACCAGGGTCCTTGATGCAGAAGGAAAGAAAAGCAATTATGAAAAAATATTGGCCGGAGCTATAGCCACGTTCCCGGATATTTCGATCGAGGCTGTGTCAAAGGACCTGACAAAGGAGAACCTGTTGTATAAAGACAAATCATTAAAGCTGGAAGTGCTTGCGCCTGTTCCCGAACTGGTGGGAGGGAAGAAGGCGCTGAGATGGTTTAGCGATGATGTAGGGAAAACAAAGAACGGTCACTCAGTAGTGCTGATGGCAAGGATAGGGAAGGTAAAGGTTTTGCTGGGTGGTGATCTGAACTCAAAATCGGCCGATTACCTGATGAGCCAGTATAGTGGTAAGGATATTGAAGAGGTGAAAAAAAGGGTAGCAGAAGCAACGGGAAATAATAGCGCTGCCCAGGCTGAACTCCGGCAGATCATTGAGGATTGCAGACCATTCTTCCAGTCGGAAGTTGCCAAATCCTGCCACCATGGAAGTCATGATATCACGAATGAATTTTTACAGGCGATCAATCCCATTGCTACTGTCATTTCCAGTGGAGATGAGGAATCTTTTTGTCATCCGAGACCTGAAACGCTTGGGGCTATTGGCAAATACGGACGTGGCGACCGTCCGCTTATTTACAGCACAGAACTTTCAAGGTCCTCTTCAGAGTATATTGTGATCGAAGCCAAGAAGCTGAAAAGTGATAAGGTAAAACAAAGGGTAGTGTCCACGTATGGAATGATCACGCTCAGAACAGATGGGGAAAAGCTGATCCTTGCGCAGAAACTGGAAAAGCAACGTTCCTCTTTTGGGCAGATAACAAAATGGCAGATCGATAAGCTGATCTGGAATGATGAGAGGGGGGAGTTTATTTCAAAGAAATAGTATTTTTCAAAATATACTTATCGTTCAAAGCGGGTGGACCTTACTGCAAGTGGGGTTACAGATCCAATTTTATTGCTATTCCGTTTGGCGGTTACTTTCTTAAAATCTTCTCCATTATCTTGCCTTTTGCTAGCTCATCAATCATCTTATCCAAGTAACGGATTTGTTGCATTAGTTTATCTTCGATCTCTTCCACGCGATAGCCGCAAATCACTCCCGTGATTTTTGAAGCATTGGGATTGATTTTCGCTTTATTGAAAAAGTCTTCGAAATTGGTTTTATTGTCGAGGTGCTGTTGGAACGTCTTTGCATTATAGCCCGTCAGCCAAAATATGATTTCATCTACTTCCGCTTTGGTCCGCCCTTTTTTCTCCGCTTTTTGGATATAGTGCGGGTAAACGCTTGCAAAGGACATTTTGTAAACTCTGGCATTGTTCTTACTATTCATAGTAGTTTGGTTTAGCAGTAAATCAACGGTTAAGTTACAAAATATCGCAGATTTCTGCTATCTCCGTTCATCAGTTTTTCAACCTGTCAATGCAATTATCATATCTCCCCTGCACTCACCATTTGAAACAACTTGTACGTCATCCACAATACTACTATAGTAATAACGATCATAAATATTAAAAAGACAGTGCTTCCCCATGCTCCCTTTACCGTATTTCGTTTTGGATTTTCGGGTAAATAAAAGACTTCAATAGTTTCCCTGATACGATGTTTGCCTGGTGTGGTTGTAAGCTTGCCTTTGTATTGTTTGCCATTTGCAGCCGTAAAATAATAGTGCACTACTTCGTAACGGTATTTGTACCCAGCAACAATATCAAAAATAATTGCTGTTATAGATTTGCCCTCTTTCAATATTTTTTCTGCCCTTCTTTTTTTATAAAGGAAAATAGTGAGCGGCAAAAAGGCAAACAAAGCCAATATGAAAAGGATGATGTTAACGCCTGTCATAGCTGGTTGCAAATTGTCAATTATGAAAAATATCACGTTATTCTATTCCCCTGTAATCACTTTCCTTCAATCCATACTTCTTCATTACTTCTTCCATACTTAAACCCTTTTGAGATGTATCAAAAGCAGGTATTCTTTGCAGCCTTCCTGAATCGGTGACGGGTATAAAAATGATGCGCAAAGCCTGTACTTTATAATCAGGTGTGAGGCTGCCTGCCATATTCTGATAAATTTCCGCATCCACGAAAAGGCTGATATCTGCGTAGGGCGCTATATCATTATCATAATTGTGGTAACCCAAACTATATTCATAGGAATCCGTTTCATTGCTGTTGCTGGCAGAGCGGATGGTATACGGCAGAGCAATCCAGGCGGTGTCACCTGCTGTGCGTGTGCTGCGCATATACACCAATGCCAAAGCATTGGCGAGCGTTTTGGCACTGTCCCTGATAGGAATACCTTCAACCTGCTCTATACCGCTTGGAAATTTGGGTACGAGGTAAAACTGTTTATCATTGCCCAGCCATCTGAATGTAGTGCCAACAGGTGTTTGGTAGGCAATGGCTGCACCGTTGCCACCGCTGCCATCCGCACCGTCTTGTCCTGCCGGTCCTTCGGGGCCGGGCGGACCTTGCAGCGGTTCTCCTTTCTGACAGGAAAGGAAAACGATGGAGAGGAATAACAATCTCCATATTCTAAAGGCATGCCTGTTTACAGGCATGGGACAACTTACCCCGGATTTTATTTTATTATTGTTCATTGCTTTAAATTTTAATTGTTTTTACTCCGCTGCTATTTTACGAATGCGGTAGTTGCCCAAATCCGCCACATAGATAGTACCGGAAGCATCCACCACTATGCCTTCCGGAACGGTGAATCTTGCTGTAGTGCTCAAACCATCCATAAAGCCTTGAGAGTTCTGAATACCTGCCACAAGAGTGACCTCACCCGCAGGAGTGATTTTGCGAATGACATGGGATTCACGAACTGTTACATAAACATTTCCCGAAGCATCTATTGCTACACCATTGGGCCCGTCTAAAATATTTGCACCGCTCGCCAGTGTGGTAACCACGCCACCCGGTGTGATTTTGCGAACGCCGTCATTGCCAATATCTCCTACATATACATTGCCTGAAGCATCTACTGCCACGCCGCCTGGACTACTGAATTGTGCCGCCGTACCAGTACCGTC
This sequence comes from Sphingobacteriales bacterium 44-61, assembly GCA_001898405.1. Lineage (GTDB taxonomy): Bacteria > Bacteroidota > Bacteroidia > Chitinophagales > Chitinophagaceae > Terrimonas_A. The sequence continues at coordinate 566,052 of MKTW01000002.1, read as the reverse complement.
GGCAGAGCCTGACACTCCGGAGCCTGCCAGCGTTGTAACCAAACCTGCAGGACTGATTTTGCGAATACGATTATTATCATCGTCGCCTACATAAATATTTCCTGAAGCATCTACGGCTATGCCGCGGGGAAATCTGAATCGTGCTTTCACGTCTGCTGCATCAAAAAAGCCAGCTGTACCGTCGCCTGCCACTGTGGTAACTACGCCTGCAGGAGTGATTTTCCGGATGCGATTGTTGCCTGCATCAGCCACATATATATTGTCGGAAACATCCACCGCCACACCGGAAGGGGAGTTGAAAGACGCTTTAGTGGCTTCACCATCTGCATAACTTTTAAATCCATTACCTGCAAATGTGGTTACCACGCCACCCGGAGTAACTTTACGGATTCGATTGTTTCCTACATCTGCCACATAGATATTGCCCTTTGAGTCTACTGCCACGCTCCTGGGAGATGCGAATTGTGCCGCAACACCTGTTCCATCATTATAACCTTCCGTACTGCTTCCCGCCAATGTACTCACCGTATAAGTAAGCAAATAGGTAAATGGCATTGGTGCATTCGCTGCACCTCCGCTTTGCACCTGCACCCGCAGGATGCCTGTCGTGTTTTTGTTTTTGGGTACTCTTATTTTCAGTTCTGTGGCCGTTGCCGCTTCCACCTGGGCGGGAATACCGTTCAGTGTTACGATATTGTTGGCTGCAACCGTACTGAAACCTGTGCCTGTAACAGTTATTGCTGCACCATAGCCCGCCGATGAGGGCGAGAAGGAAGTTACTGTTACCGTGTTGGTAATACTAATAGCTATGGAGGATTCTCCTGTTGCACCATGATTGTCTTTAGCAACAGCTTTCAGCATGTAGGCAGCGGTTTGAGGTTGCAGTGTACCTGCCGGAATAGTAAATCTATAAGGAGTGGTGCTTTTTGCACCGTAAGCCACACCGTCTATAAACAACTGCACTTCGGCAATGGTCCCGTCTTCATCGGTGGCACTTATATCCGCCGTAATATTTGCATTCGATGCAAAGTTTTCATTGTGTTTGGGAGTGGTGAAGCTAACGGTGGGAGCTTTGTTTTCAACCAGGTTTATTAAAACGTTTACGGTGTCGGCGCCTGTTGCATTCCCGTTATCTTTTGCCACTGCTATTATTCTGTGCGAGCCAGCCTCCAACGTTCCTGGATTGATAGTAAAATTATAGGGAGGATCAGTTATTGCTGCACCGAAAGCCGTGCTGTCCACAAAAAGTTGCACATCAGCGATGCTGCCATCTGCGTCGGTAGCTGTAACAGTTACATGAATAGTATCGGTGAGGGAGAAAGAGGAATTATCCTGCGGTGCAATGATGGTGCAAATAGGGGCAGTCTTGTTGCCATCACCCATTTCACCAAAAAGTTCCGATGGGATAATGACCACCCGGATTTTTCTTACAGTAATGGTCGGTGTTCCCTGCGCTGTAATACGCAAACGATAAGTGGCTTGCTGTGTTTTTTCAAGCGTGTATCCAAGACTCCATCCGGTTGATGTGCCTGCGGGCATATCGGGAATATTCATCCATTGGATTTCTGTGCCTGTTCCCATTTCAGCATATACCATCGTGCCGGCACTGTCAATGGCCCGGGCTATGTTTTGCCCTAGGTCAATATAACTTACACGGTCGCCGTTTATAGTGTAGTTCAGTTGCCCACTCACCCAGGTATAGGAGTTGCTGCTGATGTCTATCGCAGTCATTTTTGTAGCAGCGCCGCCGCCTGCACCATTTCTGCCCGGAGGCCCTTGAGGGCCCTGTGGTCCCGGCAATCCTTCTACTCCTTCTTTGGAGCAGGCTAAAAACAGGAGGGCAAGTATCAATGAAACAAACCCTGCTGCAGAAAAAAGGTTATAGCTCATGTTTATTACAATTACAGGTAGAAGGTATGTTTGTCTTATTCCAAAACGATCTCCTCATATTCCGATGCCGGCAATACAAAGAGTTTAAGGCTTACTATATAAGCGGGGCTTTCGCCTTTTGGTATTCTTGCTTTTATTTCCACCGTTGGGCTGCCGCCGGTTTCACGGTACAGGTAACTGTATTTTTGCGAGTCAAGATGTATTGGTATTGCAGGCAGTTTTATCCAACCGCCGTCCCATTGAAAGTAGGCGATGATGATGCCGCCTTCGTCAATCAGGGGTTTGATGGAATTAGGCAGGGTGAATACATTTTTGTCATTCATTGCCAATGTCCAGATATCAGCGTTGTCTGATGTGCCGGTTTGCGCCCAGTCAAAGTTGTCGCTGCCTGTACTTTGATACACGATAGCGCCGCCGCCCTGTCCGCCTGAGGTTCCATCAGGACCGGGTTCGCCCGGAGGTCCCATAGGGCCTTGTTTATCGCAGGCTGCGAATAGCAGCAAGCAGGCGAAAAATAATACGATCTCCTGTCTCCCGAAGGGGAAACTCAGACAGGGCTTTCTTTTGTAATTATTCATTCTTTTATTTTAAGTTGTTATTGCCTGATTTTACCTGCGAGCAAATCACAAATATTTTCTCGGTACAACTAACCATAGTTTAGAGATTCATTGATAACTTAAAGACATCTCATTACTCTTTTCGCTTTCCTGGCCGCCGTCAAGGGAACGCAGAGAATAGAAGTACAGCTTCCCTTTTACCGCCGTTTTATCGGTGAAGCTGCTGCCAGCCACCGCTGTTCCGGTTTTCACCGGTGCTTTACCACGTTCGTAGCGATAGATATTGTAGCGTAGTGCGTCTGCATTGGCAGGCGGCTCCCATTGCAGTAACACACCCTGTTTGGTGGTAGTGGCGAGCAATAAAGATGGTGGAGGCAGCATCTTTTTACCGGCGCTGAATACTACCGTTTCCGAATGCACGCTTTGCATACCCAGTATGGATTGCGAAACAACCGTGTAAGCATAGCTTTCGCCTTGCTTCACCAATGTGTCTACATAAAAATTTACACTGCAAAAAATGGTATCAGTTTTATGTTTTTTCTCACTGCTGTTCTTTTGGCGCAACAGCATATAACCCATTACCATTTCATCGTATTTTGACACATCCTCCCATAGCACCCACACTTTACCGGCTTCTCCGTCGGTATTGGTATTTATCTGCAATGGCGGATGAGGAACGGGAATATTTCTTAGTGGCCGGGCCGTTGCCGTGTCGGAAAAAATGCTTTCCAAATGACTTGTGGAATAAGATTTCAGGGCATATTGATAAAACTTTCCGCCGCTTAGCAGGCTGTCCGTATCGGTGAATGTATAATGCCGAATAGTGTCTACAGCGGGAATGGGCCCACTGATAAGTTGCAGCGGTTTGCCCTGTTCGGCACGGTAGAGCCAAAAACCGCTGATGTTTTCTTCGTGGTTTTCCCATTGCAGGCTAACACCTTCTTTCACGCCTTCGGCAGTAACAACAACCGGTTGTTGCGGTGTTTTATTGCTGGTAAACGATCCCGCAAACGACGTTGTGCGCTTAGGACGTTCCTGTGTTTTATATACCACTTCAAAATAGTAGAAATAGGCGGTGGCGGGTTTCAGGTTCTCATCGGTAAATTTCAGTTGGTCAGGTGCAAGCACAGCGATAGGCTGAAATCCATTCACTGAATTGGTGCTGCGGTAGAGCGTGAGCATATTGATCAGTTCAGGCTGATCCAACTGCCATGAAAAATGAATGCCTTGAGCATCATTATCTGCCTGCACGCTTATTTGTTTGGGTAATGGCATCTGAATAAAATCCAATGAAGCATAAGAAAGCGTATCGCTGAAAGCAGAAGCATTGCCCAAGACATCATATCCTTTTACATAATACCAGTACATCTGTGCGGGTAAGGCAGTACTGTCCCAAATATGATATTGAATACTGTCTGGCTGAGGGGAGAAGAAACCGGTTTTTACAGGCACCTGCACATATCCTTTGTTTCTTTCTTCGCTTCTGAACACTTCAATTTGCACAGGTTTGTTTTCACCTTTGGCATAACTGTATATTTCCAGCGTTTTCCGCACCTGGTTGTAGCGGAAACGATCAATGCGGGGCTTTGTCACTCCCGGAGAGTTAAAGATCAATTCGCTGCTTAGTGAAATTTCATTTGTGCCGATAGCAGTGATGCGGTATTGATAAGCTTTTCCAGCTTCCACTTTGGTATCGAGCCAGGCCATATTAAAACCTGCCATCACCGGTAGGCTTAATCCTGTATTCTGTAAGGAGGAGAGGTCGCCTGTTTGCTTCATCCGCGTCCAAATACTGTCTACTCTATACTGATCCAAATTCATTTTGTAGGGAACCCAATTGGCAGAGGCTTCCATATTTTTTTTAAACATTGATACTGATGATACAGCTTCCAGGCGGGCTGCTTCACTGAAATCGCCATTAGGCAAGGTTTTGCGTTCAATGCGATAAGCAGTGATTTTCCCTGCGCGATTGCTGACCTGATCACCTACGAAAACAAAAATTCCTTTTGCGCCCACTCTTGCAATGCCGGGCATTACAGGTTGAGCTGAGATGGCAAAGCTGAAAGCAAGGGACAGAACTGTGATTGGAATGATCTTTTCACTTAGAGATGCAAAGAAACAAACCCGGATAAGTTGCTGTTTCTCTACCTTCTGGCTCCTTATGCTGCTTTGCTTGAAATTGCTGACAGCTATCTTTATTTTTTCTTTTATCATAAAAATTTTGCTGATCATGATTCTGACAATTTTTAATTAGCTCTATTGCCTGCTTTATTGTCCACCTTCCTTTGGCGGGTTTTCTACTCTTTTGGTTTCCGTTACATCCGGCGCCTGCACTTTTCCATCTTTTACTTCTCCTCTAAATACCAATTCAAACTTATCTGCTTCTCCCGGCCTGTTTGTTACATAACCCTTTGCATCAACGCCTACAGATCCTTCTACTGTTACATCAAAGCCCAGTGCGGTTGCCCATGCAGAGCCGGTGATATGGATGTATCCCATAACTGCCAGCTGGTAATAGTCGTTTGCCGAATAAGTTCCGTCTATATAAATACCGGCATCGCCATGCATCGCCACTCCTCCGCCAACAATTCCCAGGTTAACACCCAGTGCCAGATCTGCGTTTATAAATGCGCCCATTCCTAAATTGTAACTAGTGCTTTCTTCACCAAAGTTGATCCCAAACAGTATGTCGCCACCTATGTTAACCTCCAGTTTGGCACTTACTACTACCAGGTCTACTTCAAAATTTGGCAGGGCAGGGAACGGGATTTCTCCGGCACCTTCAAAGAAAAATCCACGTAGCCGGTCTTCCTTCATATTCAAATAACCCATTGGTAGCTCGTTAAGATTCTCAACATATTTACTGTATTGCCTTAGCATGCCATCAACATGAGATTCAAGGTCGCCGCCGGCGAGCTGGTAATCGCCAAACAGGAGAAATGCAGCACCTTCTACTTTCGGATTGCTCATCGTCATTTGTCCCCCTGACATAAAATAATAGCCCCGCTTATCCATCACCACTTCTGCCATACCGTTGACGGCAGCCGTTCCGATGTTGTCACTAAAACTCATCTGCCCTTTCAGGCGATGATTGATCATATCGTATTCTAAAGAAAGCCCGCTCAGATCCTTTGTTGCTTTTTGCAGGCGCACTTTCTGGTTAGTTACTTTCAGCTTTCCTTCCACATCAAAGCGCATCCGTTTTCCATTTGAGGTAAAGCCCATTTCTTCAGGCATATCGCCGTTGAAATAGAGATGTGTCCAGCCGGTATCGGTTACCCACATTTTGCCGTCTATATTGCTTAGTAAAAGTTTGCTTTCGCTGCTGCTGCCACCTAATTTGATGGTTTGTTTGGGTGTTTCATCAAGCGTGAGTTCTGTACTGTTGTTGGTTTTTATCAGGGTATATCTTACGCCTTTAAATACTTCGGGGTTTTCATCTCTCAAATAACCGCGGATCTGCAATTTCCCGTTCACCTTATCCAAAAACTGAATGCTGCTGCTGTATAGTCCCTCATCGTCGGTCATGTTGCCCGGATTAAAATTCAGGCTCACGCCTTTTATTAAAATATTCGGCATAGAAAAATCAACAATGGTAAGTGCAGGTTTTGCAGAAGCTACTTCGGGCTTTTCATAATTCAATGCTGTTTGATAGCCTGTAAAATCCCGGATGCCCAGATCCATGATCCCATTCAGCGAAAGAGTGTTTGGAAACAGTTCTGCCTGGTTGATCGTAAAATCGACAATATTATGCAGGCGATAGGCAGGATTATTCTCAGACAGGCTGACCGATTTGCTGCCGTTACTATAAAACCACATTGATTTAAAACCTACGACAGCATTTTTATCAAGCCCTTCCAAATGTTCTCCGCTGATGGAAGTGGCTGTACCATCCTCATCATCATCTCTTATCGTTAAATACCATGCGTTCTTCTCCGTACCATCGTAGCCGAATGTTGCCCCGTCATCTGCCTTTACCGGAACAGAACCGCCGAGAATGGACAGCGAATTGAGGTTGAGTGAGCCTTGCAGAAGAACAAAACTACTGGGGTGAAGGGTAGCGTCTGCAAACGGAATTTCCATGCCCAGCGCATCTAATTTTCCGCCAAACTGCACTCCGCTTTCATCCATTTTAAGGCTGCTGAAATGAATAGCAAACTCGCCTAGTTGAAGGGTTTGAGCTTCCATATTTTGCGCTGCAACGGACCGCGCAATATCGAACAGCTGCCCGTTTGAGCTAATTGTTATATCCCCCAGGTGAAGGTTGAGATTGGCGTGTTGAGGATTAACATTTTTGAAGTTGGTTTGCAGCCGTGAATCTAATTTCACAGCTGCTTTATACAAACGGGAGGAAGTTGACGAAGCTTTGACCGAAAAGCTATCCTGGCCGTATTTGAGCAGGTATTCAAAACTGCCGCCTGTACCGTTGCTGATGAGGAAACCGCTTTGAGGATCTATCACCGGAATGCCCGAAGCGGTGAATACCGGGAAGAAGAGATTGTTGCTTCCGGCAATGGGCTTGAGGAACATCTCTTCTTTTTGAGCAAAACGGTTGCTTCCGAAAGATGAAATATCAATGATCACCTTGCCTTGTGCCACTCCCAGCATCGTATCGCCAGAGCTGAAATTATTAAGTGTAACGCCTTTTTCTGTATCGCCCATAATGGCATTGTAACCCTCTTTTCCAAACACACTGATCTCCTGAAAATTGACAGAAGTGCTCATGGGCAGGGTCTTCGGACGGGCATAAGGTGTATCCACCGCGTTTTTCTTTTCATCGGCTATCACAATTATGTCGCTGAACCGAATGGTGGAAAGCGGATTGCCGTCAGTGGTTTCACCACGCATTTTAAAAATTTCGTTGTCGGCATCGGAAATAACTACCTGGCCTGATATAGTTACTGTTTTGGCGGCTGAACCGCCTCTTGAAACCACACCGTTTTTTGTTTCCGTGAGTTTGGTTACTTCCAATGGAAAGCCCAGCATCTGGCTGAGATCTAATCCATCATAAATACGCAACTTAAAATCAATAGTGGTGATGCCGATGTTGGAGGTCCCGGCAATCATAACATTGGAGTGAACAGCACTTCCGGCATAATACAATTGAGTTGGATTATTTTCATCGAATTCCATTCCCACATAACCCGATTTAGCCGCTGAAAAGATGAGGTTGGAATCGGCCGGAACACCTGTCAGGATATACTCTCCGGATTCATTGGTAAAGGCTTCAATCAGGGGTAAGCGGTTTTCAAGCTTCACTCTTGCCATTGCCACCGGTGCAGTGCCCAGTTTTACTGTTCCTTTCACCGTTCTTCCGGCTTTCAGTGTTACGTTCACTTTCAGCCAGTGTTTCCCTGCGGTACTTGCTACTTCCTTATCTATTACGACATAGCTCACTTCGCCTTTTGGCCCGGTGATGCGGAACTTAAACCTGCTGCCTGAATTTCTAAAGGCAAAATCAGCACCGCCGCCCTGGTTGGTGGTCCTGGTAAACTCATTCACTAAATCATCTGCCACGCCGCTGCTATTATCAGTTCTGCCACCGCCGATGGGAAGATTATTGACATTGGAAGATGTGCCTTCCGAAATATAGGGGCTGTGCAGGCCGGGATACATTTTGATATTGACAGGATCCAGCAATTCGATTTTTGCGTTCTGTAAAGCTTTCTTTTGATTACTGTTGCCAATGCCGCTGCTGCCTTGTATATTAAAATAAATGCGGTGCAGCTTGTATTTCACCACCACTTCTTTTTCCAAAACACCGCTGGCGGGGACGTCAATGCTGATAGTGTCCTGCTGATATACTTCCATATCTTTTGGCAGGATAACAATCTTTCTGCCATTGCCTGAAGGCACAGCAAGATTGATGAAAAAACCAGGTGTGAGCGGTTGTATCTCTCCAACCTGTGCAGTTGCAGGGTGGTCGGTATAATAGGCCTGGCCATGAAGACTTCTGCCTTCTTCATCTTTCAGGGTAATGGTAACCTTGCCATTGGGTTTCAGATCAAGATCGCCAAGATTGTACGCTTCACCTTTTTTAACTGGCAGCATATCGCCTTGAGCAGCCGAAGCTGAGCTGTTTTTGTTAACAGGTGTAATAATAGCAGAGAAGCCGTCTTTTTCTATCTCCAGAACAAAATAATAATCTTCATTGGTGGGGCTCCAGGTAACATACATCTCTTTTACATCAATTCTTCCGGAAGCGCCGGTAATTCCTGCTTTGGCGGGGTATGCATTATTCCCGCTTGTTGCCAGCACACTCCTGATGTAAGCCCAATTCGTTTTGTTATTTTCAATCAATGCACCCCAATTCCCGTGGCTTTGCCCCAATTGAACTGCACCTGCTTTTTTTATTCGCCAGAGTGTCCATTTTGCGCCTTGCTCATACATTGCCATCTCGCCCATATTGCCGGCAACTGTGTTGCTTACCCGTGCATAAATCCTGGGGATATCAAGATCAACCCCAATCACACCCTTATAGATGCAACCGGTATATAATTTTTGAGGAGCAGGAAACACCAGCGAATACCCGGTAGAAAGATTGTCGGCAGGCCGTGCATAATAATAAAGCATATTGGTATTATCAGTGCAGCGCTGCCCGACTATATGATCGAATGTGGCTTTTCCCTGGGCATTGGTAGTGTCTTTGGCAATAATTTCGTAGTCAACATTATTGAAACGGAATATTTCAGGGTCAGTAAAATTACCCGGATGCACTTCATCTTTTGGAACATAAATGTAGGAGGGACGCTGTGCCGTTTTTACCCGCAGGAGCAATACTTCCATTCCGCTTTTGGTGATGCTTGGATTATTTTTTTCTGCAACGGTTACGGTTTCTGAGTATTCCACTACCGGGCTGTAAAACGTGCCCATATCAGCACCTTGTGAAAGGATATCGCCGCCAACAAATTGCATTGGATAACGCCATGCAGTGTGAGGTGCGGTTGCTACTTTTATCATCAATACCTTTCTGCGCCATGTGTTGAGACTAACAACCTGTCCTAATGGATTGTCAGGGGATCTGGTACCATTGACGGATGCCGGTGTTTGATCCTGCTCCCATTCAAAATTCATATCCTCCAGATCAGGCACTCCAAAGAAAAAACTACCATCAGTTGCGGTAGTTGCCGTTGCCAATGGCCCGCCTTCATATATTATCCCATCACGGCCTTCATGCAGCCCGCTTGAATTGAATGAAGTTTCAAGGTTATCCAAACTTGCAGGTTGTATTCCTTCTGCAATCTTATATTGAGTAACTACATACAATTGCACAGTAACGCCTGCCAGGGGACTGTTTTGTTTGTTGGAAAAGCCTGTTTGATTGCCATAAAATAAACTGCCGTCTGGCTTATTTCCATATAAGGGATCATTGCTTTGCTGTACACCCAAACCTCCACCACTGCCCGCCAGTTGTTGATTATTGGGATTCATGCTTAAACCATCACCAACGGATTGTCCATAATTATTGTATTTAGATGCACTGCCATTCTTATTCCAATAGTAGCGTAGTTTGCCCGTCAACTGTTTTGCAATAAATTTTGGAGAAGAGTTGCCAAGAGGATTCTGGACAATTTTTTCGTTCAAAGCGCTTGTGCCTAAAGAAAAAGTCACTATCTCGCTTCTGCCTTCGTTTTTAATGAGCTGTTTGCCGTTCCGGTCGCGGGCAACTATCTGCATCGCATAAACAGCACCTTCTTCAAAAGGCAGGTCAAAAGGTTGCGTGATATAGCTTTGGCTCATCAGGCCGGTTTTGTTCAGTACCGGATTGCCTGCTTTAAAATCCCTGGCTGCGGCAATAGCATCATTGGGATTTTGCCCCGGCTGCACTTTTACTACAACCTGGTCGTATTCTATCAGTGCACCGGCGAGATTACCCAAAGGCGGTGTCCAACTGAAATTTTTTGCTACCTGTTCGGCAGGATAAATATGCCCGTTTTGAGGAAAGGTGATCACCGGTGGGTCCAGCCACGACAATTCAAAATTAAAACAGCCGTTGCCCCTTGCCGAAAGCAGGCGATTGGTATTGTAGTCGTATGCTTCCAGGCACAATTCATAGTTACCTTCAGGTAGCTTGCCGGTTTGTATAATGGTGGCGAGCATCCGGCTGTTGCCGTTGGTAATGACATTGTTTTGGTCAAAAAAATTCATCACGTCAGGGTTGGCGGTAATGGTGGTTGTGCCAAAAGCAGGGACGTTGATAGGCTGTAATGGACGGGCATCCGGATTGGTGCGGATATATACGCCGCGCTGCACATTGGTAATGCTTCCGCCCAAACGCAGGCTCACCGGTGCGGCGCCCGTATTAGTGATGATGATGACCGCCTTGTTTTCAAAACGATAGTAGTCGGCAATATTGGAAGAATAAGGCGGCCTGAGCGTAACGGAGACATTTACCTGTTGCGCCATACCCTTTGCTGCTGCAAAAAATGAGAGGAAGACAAGGAGATATATTTTGAATGTAGGCATAATGAATAAGTTGTGCTTACTTCTTTTAGAAATTAATTCCATATCCCAGACGGACTGTTTTTTCATCAAAGCTTTGTATCAGCGTTTGGTCTTTTGCCTGATTCTTCAGGTAAAGGAAATTCAACTGCACAGCGCTTGACTTCACTATCTGAATGCGAAAGCCGAGATCGCCGTTGAAGGAATAACCGTTGCGATTACCGTTGTAGGTATTGCTGTTATAATTTCCGTTTGCAGATACCATCAGCTTTTTATTGAACAGGGGTAGTGATGCGCCAATGCCGGCGCCAAATGAACCAATATCACCACCTGGCAGATTGGTATTGTTATAATTTGCTGAAACATTTACTGCATATTGGCTTTTTATCCATGTTTGATTGTAGCCCAACATCCCGAAAAATGTTTTTTGATTGGGTGAGGCATTGATGCTTTTCACTGGCGTGTTGAGCAATTGCAGGCTACTCACCATCTGAACATTTTTGACTGATGTTTCGCTAATGAAATTCAGGTAGGGGACCAGCACCAGGCTTTGTGAAACCTGTTTAAACAGGTCGTCGGTGGGTGAAGTGCGCAAAGGATTTTGTGTTATGCCGAAATTGGTATAATTGAAATTGACGCCAAATACCTGCGAAGCTGTATAATTGATATTGGCATTGCCTACTGTACGTTTCGAAGTGGCTAATTTTTGCCGGTAGAGGTTATCCCTTTGCAATCCCAAACTTGCTTTCATCTGCAACTTGCCTTTGAGCAAACGCACCGAAGGCGAAGCTGTGAACTGCTCAATATCGCTTTGAAAAAAATAAGCGCCCATGGATTGATATTCGGGATCTATGCGGCGATACTGCAATCCAAGCCCAAAGAATTTATTTTGATACTGAATGCTTGTTTCGCCTGCAGTAAGCAACTTTGAAGAAACGCGGGGCTGAAAGATATTCACCAGTTTCCGCACTATTTTGTGCATGGTTGAATCCACTACAATTTTTTCGGCGTATATATCGGAAGTATAAAAGCTGAGACCGAGGTCAGTTTGCCAGGTAATATTCTTAAACAGCGAGAGTCTCCAGGAGAGGCCTGCTGCCATGTTTTCTGCCGGGGCCAGGGAGGAATCGGCTTTTGTTTGCGCAGCTGACCCCGCTTTATCCCACCCTTTTAAAAAGCTGACATCCACATAATTCCTCTCCGTTCCAAAGCCGATTTTTCCTGCATAGGCCATTCGCGTATAGGTTTGCGTAGTGCGAAAAGCCAAAGGGTTTGCCAACTGAATGGAATCTATAGCGGTCGATTTGTTAAGCCGTCCATACATAAAACCCACGCGCAATTTTTTGGGGTTGAACTCAAAGCCGCCGCCCAACATCCGGTAGCCCGACAGCGTAAAAGGTGAGAACTGCACATTGCGATAACCCGCATGAATAGTGAGTGACCGGAACCTGGGACTGATGCCATATTGATTGAATGGCTGATAGTAACGGTTTTCAAAATTGCTGAACAGAAAAGACAGCGGTACCGGAACATCCAGTATGGTGAGTGTTGGCGTTCCACTGATCATCCACGAAAAAGGCTGTTTGCGGTTGGGGATCCCGTTTGCCCAATAGCTTTCTAATTGCAGGTTGAGCGAGCCACTGAAACGAATGGGTTTTTTAAGATTGATCCTTTCAATATCCTGTGCCGCTGCGGACAAAGTTGAAACAACCAATGCCAGGAACAGTAATTGCTTCAGTGTATTCGTGTGCATAGCCGTATATATTACGGATGCAAATCTTAAAATTGGTTGGCAGCAAAAAAATAGCGAATTCGGGGGAGGAGGTGGATTCGATTACGAATTTATAAGAGCATTTTGTATCTTCAGTTCAGTAGTGCATCATTTAAGCCAAAACCAATTTTAGATCATAAATCTTTCTACCATCGTCAATTATTTTTTAATGCGCTATTACAAATTTTTTCCGGCTGTCCGTTGTTTGTTGACGGTGGTCTGCTATGTATTGTTTTTGCATACCGGCATGGCGCAGCAAAACAATGATACTGCAGCCGTTGAAGCGGCAAAAAGTTTACTGAACATTACATCTGATTATCCCGACAGCGTGCTGACGGTTACTGAAAAACTACTCCTGCAATCACAGAAAACAGAAAACAAACAGTTGGCGGCTTATGCCTACAAAGTGAGAGGGTATGCCTGGGTAGAAGGGAAGGGCTCTTACAGTAAAGGTATTTCCGATCTGGTGCAGGCAATAGGAATTTTTGAGCAGTTGCATGATGATCAGGAAATAATGAAAACATATCTCGTCCTTGCTGTTTGTTATTCCAACACATCTGAATTTGTAAAAAGTGCCGAATCTTTAGGCAAAGCCGATTCCCTGGCGAAAAAACTGAACAACAAGAGTGCAGAAGCCTATGTAAAACGCCAGATGGGTATTCTTTACAGTGTTCAGAATCAACACGACCAGGCTATTCCTCATTTTCAGGAAAGCATGACTGTTTTTAAGTCTTTGAAAGATACAATAGGTTTTTTTCATGTGGCCGTAAGCCTGGCCCAGACCTATGTTTCCAATTCACAGCCCGGTAAAAGCCTGCTCGTTTTGCAGGAGAGTTCCAATATGCTCAATTCTTATAATGGGGAAGGAGTTAAGTTGTATAACGCCATGCTGATGGAAAATTTTGGCGAGGCTTATTATGCATTGAAACTGTATGACAATTCATTGGAATATTATGGCAAGGCTTACAAAATATTTGCCGATATTGATAACACAGCCCAGATAGCTTATGTTGCCCGGCTTATGGGAAGGTCCAGCCTTGCTTTAAAAAGATATACCGAAGCAGAGAACTATTTAATGCTTAGCTATCGTCTTTCAGACAGCTTGGAACAAACTGATTATATTCTTGATGTTGCCGATGAACTGTCCAATTTGTTCCAGGAACGTAATAACTGGAAAGAAGCCTATCATTGGGGGAAGGTGAAGGATTCTGCAGAGATAATGATTCAACGGAAGGAGCAAAGTAAAACAGTAGCCGAACTTCAGGCAAAATACGAAGCCGACCAGCGCGAAAATGAAATTGCCCTGTTGAAAAAAAGCCGGGAGATCAGTGATGCTACAGTACAACGCCAACGCATCATCACACTTTCATCTGTAGTACTGGCTTTGTTATTGCTCGGTGGTATTGCTTTGTTGGTAAACCGCCATCGTCTCAAACAACGCCTTCGGGAAATGCAACTGCGTAATGATATTGCCGCTGATCTCCATGATGAGGTGGGCAGTTCTTTAAGCAGCATCAATATGCTAAGCCAGGTAGCAGCACAGCAAGATACACGGACGGAGATGCAAAAAGATATGCTCGACCGCATCAGTACAAATGCACAGGAGGTGATAGAAAAGATAAGTGATATGGTGTGGATGATAAAACCTGGCGATGAAGACGGGAAAAACCTTCTTGCCCGGATGGAACGCTATGCTTATGATATGTGCAGCATCCAGAATATTCCTTACACCTTTACCGGGAAGGAAATGCTACAAACGGCAACCTTATCCATGCAACAGCGCAAAAATGTGTACCTTATTTTTAAAGAAGCGCTGAACAATGCCATTAAGAGTTCGGGAACAGCAAAGGTGGATATTCATTTTTCGCTGCAAAACAACCGGCTCAAGTTAGCGATACAGGATTTTGGAAAAGGTTTTGACACTACGGCGGAAAATTTTAGAAATGGGAATGGCCTTGACAATATGCGCAACCGTGCAAAAGAAATGAACGGAACACTGAGCATCAGTAGTCAGCCCGGTGAGGGGACTATTGTTGCACTGGATGTAGCAGTGTGAAGCCCTATCCCTCATATTCGCTAGGTCAACAGCCGCAAAATTGCTTTTACTTTGCAAATAGGAGCGGTATGCAGCTTTGGTCAATATTATTGTTATGAATGAGGTCGTTAAAGTAGCTGTTTTTGAAGACAACAGGCATCTTCGGGAAAGCCTGCAGATAGTGCTTAACGGCACTCCCGGGTTTGTATGCGTCGGTGCTTATCCAGACTGTAAAGACGTGCTACAGCATATACAGGATGATCAGCCAGATATTATTTTGATGGACATTGAGATGCCGGGCATGAACGGCATTGATGCCACGTTACTGATTAAATCAACATTCCCGCAGGTACATATTTTAATTCAAACCATTTTCGCGGAGGATGAATATATCTTCAATGCTATCCGTGCTGGCGTTTCGGGCTATATCTTAAAGACCACCACGCTATCGGGTTATGTTGATTCGCTGAACGATGTTCAAAGTGGCGGATCGCCCATGACGCCAGGTATAGCCCGGAGAGTACTGGAACTTTTTCAGCAGCATATTCCTCCGCAGAAAAATACTGTTGATTATGCGCTAACGCAAAAAGAAAAAGCTGTGTTGCAGCATTTGGTTACCGGTAAAAGTTATAAAATGATCGCTGCAGAAATGAACATGGCACTGGAAACCGTTAAATCGCATATTGGTAATATTTACCGGAAACTTCAAGTGAATTCTAATACCGGAGCAATTGCTCTTGCGATACGGAATAAGATTGTGTAGTCATTTGAGTGAATAAGGCAGTGGTACCTGGATTAATAAATGCCAATGCATGGTGACGCAGAGAGGTCAGCGTGCTACTTTTAAATGCGTTTAATGAAAGATACAGAACTGTTCGACAGCCATTTTTTTATGAAAAGAGGATTATTTATATCAATCCTGATGACCGTTTTCATCTCTCTACGTGCTCATTCGCAAGACGAACTCGATCGTTTCAATGATACCTTAAAGATGGGTACATCCTACCTGATTGGACAAAGAATGCGGCAGTATGATCTTACTGGCATGGATGGGAAATTGTATTCCAGCAGTCAATTAAAGGGTAAAGTCACTTTCATTGGTTTCTTGACAGAGTTTTGTGCGCCATGTGTTGCTGAAACTCCTGCTTTGAATCAGTTATATTCAGACTTCAAGGCTGATTCGAACTTTCAATATCTTTCATTTACTATCGAAAACTGGGGTAATCCGACCGCTTTTATCCGGAAGCATCAGATCGAGTATCCTGTATTATCGGTGGACATAGGTACCTGCTATTATTTAAACTACTTCAAAGGTTTTCCTGTTCATATGATTGTTGGCCCAGACGGAAAAATTCTTTACTTCCAATTTGGAGGGGGCATAAATGAACAAAAAGCCGTAGAGAATCTTAAAGGAAATGTATATCCCGTCATTAAGCAACAGTTGATGCGGCTATATACGAGCAGTGACGAAAAGGAGGAATAACAGTTCTAAAAAAAAGAAAGGTCGAAAATCAATGACTTTCGACCTAATTGAGTGCCCAAGACTGGAATCCTATTGTCCTGGAAATTAATTATATACCTGTAAATTGTGTCAAATTTGTGTCGGAGAACACAAAACGATCAGTGTGTACCAGTTTAATTCACATACCCACACTTCCTACCTGTCAAAGCAAATATAAGAATAAGTTTTGGGTATTGTACATACCTGGTTGAAAATCATAAGTATTTACCCTGGGTTACTCAGGCTGGAATAAATTAAATCACTTCATAGAAAGTAAGCAAGTTTCTATGATTGTCTACTACTGGAAATTCTCTGTGCCCCCAATACTGTTCTTGAACTACCGTATCTGAACTGTGTAAAACACCTTGCTTTTTGTATTCTTCAAAAAGTTCATCTATCCCTTGCACCTGTATTCTGCAACTTGCTGTACCTGCTATAAAAGTTTCTGCACCAGTCCATATTGGTTTTAATACTAAAAATATGCTTCTCCATTTCCAGGATTTATCACATGACTGCCAGAGATGAATTTCAATATCATCACGTACTGCGATAGCAAATGTTTCTTCCTGGTGGCGAATAGTAAAACCCAATTTGTTTGTGTAATACGCACATGAAACGGTGATATTCTGAACTGGAAGAGCAGGAATGGTTTTATTCATCCTCATACAGCAATATTTTATGCACAACAAGATTTATTCATCTGTATAGGCGGACAAGCAACGGTGCCATAGCTACAAAATACACAACAATCTCCCTGTTTTGGCTTTAGCACAGTTTCGCAGTTTGTACATTTATAAAAGTATTGGCAGGCATCCGTAGGCATGGTTTCACTTTTTTGAAAACCGCATTCCGGGCAAGTGATTGTTGATTGTAATGTCAGTGTACTTTTCATTCTTTATTAGTTTTTATCGCAGCAAGATTTACCGCTTCTGGGTGAACATGATTTATCTTTCTCACAACTTTCTTCAGATGCAATACAAAGTTCTACATGAGGCATTTTGCCTTTGCCTACATATTTTTCTCCGGCTTGTTGTATCTGGCTCTCAACTTTATTATATGCTTCTGTTGTTAAGTCTTTGTAAGAAGAAATTGAAAGAAACAGGTCAGCATAAATCTTCTCAATATCTGCCTGAAACAGTTTTTCAAATGATGGCTTTATTAATTTCTTTGCTTTATAACTGGCAATTGTATTCTGTGCAATAATGCCTGCTTCTTCTTTACTTAATTTATCAACCTCTTTGCCTTTGAACCACTCAAGACTATTTGGAAATGACTTAGCATAACTTACTGTCTCGGTTTCTGCTAATGTGGTAAATTCAATATTGTGATTTGTGCTAACAGTATTGATGATTTCAACCTTTTTATTTTCATCTGTTTTGGTATTCCACTTAACTGCTACAACAGTTCCCGCCTTGTTTAACCATGCTCCTTCTACTGCATCGTTATACTTTTCCAAATCCACTAACATAAACTTTGCTTTACTACCGCAACCAATTGATGGTGCTGCATGACAAACTAATGGAGCTTCATAGAATGAAACGCCTGTATTACCTGCATTCATAAAATCATAGCTTTTTACTTTGTACCCTGTTTTATTAATAGCTGCTTCTATTGTCTTTTCATCAACTTTTGATTTATCAAAAGTGACTAAGCTGCTCCGGGTGGCATAAGAAGTTTTATAAGCCAATACTCCGTTTACTTTAGACAGTTCGTTATTTACATGCTCTTCGCAAGCCTCGCAGGTCATACCTTGTATGGTGAACTTTACCTGTTGTTTATTATCAACCACTGCAAGTGCTGCTTGTGCTTTTGGTTTTGGATAAAACACTTTTGCATACAATGGAAAAGTCATCATCAGTATTGCAAAGACAGTTACTATTCCCAAAAATGTTTTGGACTGAAGGAATGAAGCCTTCTTAGTTGTTTCGCAATTGCAATCCATATCATTGGTTTTAGCTGGTTTCAATTTTAAATACCATGCAAATGCTAATACAGCAATTGACAGTCCTATTAAATAAGGCCTTGCTGGTTCTATCCATGAAAAGTTTGCTGCAATGCTGCTGCTACCGGCAAGTAATGCAATAACAGGGGTAATACAACAAAGCGAAGCTGCAATAGCAGTAAGAACACCAGCACCGGTAAATGTGCCTGTTGATTTCATACTTATCATACTGTTTCCAGTTTTTGAGTTTGTACGTTAATATGTTTGAAGAACGGCTTTAAAATCTTTAAATTATCCTGAGTAAGTGAATAATAAATCGTTTGTCCTTCTTTCCTGGTTTCAACAATATTCCCATCTTTTAACTTTCTTAGATGCTGTGAGACGGCAGGAACACTCATGCCTAAAATATCAGAAAGGTCGCAAGGACATAATTCTTTTTCTTCTTCCAAGAGATAAATAATTTTCAGCCTTACTTCATTGCCTGCTAAAGCCAATATATTAGACAGGCTTGCAAAAGATTTTTGTGCAGTCTTCAACTTGCTTTTACAATTCTTTATTTGCTCCTGGTCTGCAAATAACCTGATACATCTAATATTGTCCATGTAGCAAAGATAAAGGGAATAATTGTTTAAGCAAATTCTTAAATAATAAAAGCTTTAACCCTGACAGAGATAAGGATTGTTTAGCTTAAAAGGTCTTCAAAAACTATATTCAATTATGTATGAGTATTTACAGGTATTTCAGGGCATTTACAGGCTTAAGTGTCCCCAAATATGTTCAAAAGGACCATTTTAAGCCCAAAGGATTGAATACCCTTTTACTGTCCTATCGCCGGATATTTTATTTCCTTTCAGTCAGAAATGAAAAAGGTCAGGAATATATGTTGTCGTAGAAAAAGAAAATTTATGCAAGGATTGGCTGGGATAAAATTTGACGGTTGACAATTGACATTGAAGAATAGCGGTTTTTTAATTTTCGTTATCCTGTCCCTATGCCATCAAAAAGCTTTCTTTGTGGCTGGCAGGGATTCCTTTCGCCAAGACTGGAATCCTATTGTCCTGGAAATTAATTATATAAGTAATAGTTTGCTCAATTGGGAGAAATTAGATAAAATATGGAAATTTGTAAATTCATATAGGGAAGTCACAAACAAACAAATCATGCCCAAATTTGACATTCACGATATAGCTGCAACCCCAAAAAACTATGAGGAAAATGAGACGACTTTAGATTATTTCACTTCAATCGCTTTCCAAAATACGGCCAGCGAAGAAATCACATCACTACTAAAGCAAAACCGGGATGGTTGGCAAAGCATTTGGGTAAGAAGAGGAAAAAAAGCTGATACGTTTGATTACCCCGCAGACGTTTTGAAACTTGCTAAGAATAACAAAGAAAATATTATCAGCCTTGTAATTACTGGAACCTCCAAAAGTGTCATTTTCATGTATGAACTAAAAGATCATGCCGACAACTTTTCAATAACCTCAGCCAACTCATTGCCGGATGGTATGGTAATCTTTATTTTGTTTTTTGTTAATAAATGAGGCTCAAACTTTCAAACTAATTAAACAAAGCTGGATTATCTTCTGGCTTTACATACTTGCGACCGCCAAACCATACATATCGCCCTGTGTTAAATGGAAACTCTTTAGAAATCCGGCCAAGTTTCTTGCACTCTTTATACCATTTTTTATACTCTTTAACGAAACAAGAAATTGCTTTGGGATCATTATTAATTACCCTTTTCTCCAAAGTGTCATACAAAACCGGAGAGCAGCTATACGCCTCCATAGATTTAGGCCAACACAATTTGTTGATTAGGAATAATGCTTCAATTGTAATAGAATATCTTTTTACAGTATCTGGAAATCCCCGACAGCCTTCGCTTCCAAAAACATAAGAAGTAACCTTTCTACAACTTAAACTTTTGTCTTTTGTAAAGGATAAAAGCTGACCAATTAATTTTAGCTTACTATTATCCGTTAATTGAATTTCGTCCAGAAATCCCAATTCTTTTTGTGCGTTATCCTGCTCATTATATGTTATTGATAACCGATACCCAGTAAATGGAGCATTTTCAGAACAGGCTATCTTTTTAACAAAGGTCTTTGTGTCCTGTCCAAAAACGCACCCCGTAATTAGGGTTACAAATATTACCAAAACGAATTTCATCTTCATAATTTTATCTATTAACTGGTGTGTAAACAGGAGCAAGAACCCCTACCGGCTTGTTTGAAGTATTAAGGTTATTGTCCTTCCTGATTTTATCAACTTCTTCCTGTGTTACTATCCTTACTCCCTTATCGACTTTCCCTGCGTTTGTTTCCACTTGTTTATCGTTTCCATTTCGTTTTATTCCTGTAGTTCTTGCATCTGAATCAATCCTTCCTTTTTCGCTTTCCATTGTGGTTGTTTGTGGCTTTTCCATATCGTGATCCGAATATACGGAGCCATCTTTGTTTATTTGTCCGCTATGCGCTACATCGCCTGCTTTCTGCTGAATAAATGCGTCCGCTTTTGTCAGATCATCCTCTCTGCTATAACCATCATCACCAATAATTGCACGGATTGTTTCATTGTTAGCTGATTGATCGGCAATGACAACACTGCCATTAGCAAATGTAGTTCCATGACAATTTTGTGAAGCATCAACCGGCGCATTATCGACCGGGGTAAGATCGCCATTCTCTGCCTGTGTTTGGACATACTGGTTTACCATTTGCAAGGCTCGTATTGGAGTGCCCTTATCGGTGTAAACTATGATCTCATTATAAGTAGCCGTAACGTTATATTTAACACCATCAATTGTCTGAGTGCTATTTCTCGTATAAGTTTGGCCGGTTGAAGTCGCAATCAAATTACCGTCTTTGTCTTTGAGTAAATGGCCATCTTTATCTACAATTTTTACCGGATTATTAGCAGCATACTGGAATGGCGTTAAGGAAGAATATACTTCGGCAAATTTATCATGATTGAACCATCGTCCAATTTGGGGGTCGTACATCCTTGCACCGAAGTCTATCCACTCCAGTCCGCTGCCATCACTAAACTCTTTCCGTTGTTCTTCTTTGCCGTTAAACTTGTATTTGTTGGCCGGATCACCAAAGGCAAGAGTTTTGGAAGAAAGCCCGGCCTGTACCATTCCATGCGGGTAATAATGCGTTTCTTCTAACAAAGCACCTCTTGTATGAACGATTGACAAATCATCAAAATAAGCATTTCCCTGGCTTTCATTACTTACATATACATACAGGTAGCCATTCTTCGCAACTTCTATATCATTACCTCCGTTAGCAAGCATCAACTGCCTTTCCATCACACCAGTAATTTCAGGTATCTGCATAGCTCCATAATTCCCCTCAACCAGCTTAAATTGTTTTTCATCAAATACAATCCAGTTCAGGTACGCTTTGGGGCGCGTTGGGCTGGTAGAGTTATTATAATTTGTCACAAAGAAATTGAAAGGGTCTGTGAGCTGAGTGCCGGTAGGCGCTGCACCGCCTCCGCCAAAATGCCCGCCCGGTGCAGGCAGTCCACCGGATAGTGCGGTAACAAGGGATGCTACTATTCCGCTTGCGCCTGGCAGTTCATTTACATTGGTTCCTCCGGGAAGATACCAGCCTTTCACTGCTGCTCTGAATTTATCGCCAGCCATTACTTTTAATACAATACCAGTTCCTATGCGCTTATCACTTCCCGAACTGCTGAATAGTTTGCTAACTTTTAGATTGCTGCCATCTGCATCAAATCCACCCGGCTTGTCCGCTACTGTTTCCGGTATTTGGGAAAATAAAAGTTCTTCTGTTCCAAGATTCGCCGTTTCCATACTCGCATAATATCCCGCTCCCGGATCAGCTTCTTCAGTAAGTACCATTCTCACATTATCCAAATGGTCTTTAATAAAGTAGTCATAAACAAAAAGACTATCACCCTTCGGTCTTATGCGCCCTTCCTCATGAGTAATTAATTGTAAGGTGTCATTTTCATACACTAAATTTCCTAAATAAAGAATTGTCCTGTCTGGCTTACCTGTTTCTTTAATAATCTTTTGGAGTTTATTGCCGTTAGCATCAAACAGGAACTCAACCGTCCCTTTATTTTTCATTCTTACTTTTACAGGCTGATTCAGGTAATTGTACTCAATACCGTCATAGGTGTTATCTGCTATGTCCTTATTTAAATCGTTTGTCAGGTTCCCATTAACATCATAAGTGTAATCAGTGGCACTATTTGTTTTGGTTCCACCGAGCGCTGTCATATATGTCTGCGAACTTCTAAAATCACCTAATACAGTTGACGGATTATTCTGAACATCAATAACATTTTTGAGATTATTAGTACCGGATATATAAGTATAGTTCAAATCATCAATCTTTGAACTGGTAAACCCGGCCAATCCCCATTGCTGAAGCCTCAATATATTACCATTGTAATCATAAGCAGAATCGTGGTTTATTCCATTTCCCACTTTTACAGAAAAATCAATTCCTGCAGTTTTGTTAAATGATCCTCCTGTGTATTGGTTAAAATCAGCATTAAGCAACCTGTTTGAAGCATCGTATGTGTAGTCGTACTTTCTTTTCTCATTGTCACCTTTACTTTTCCATACCATCCCGCTTATATTTCCATTGTACTGAGAAGCCGCAAAACTGGCTCCGGGTATAATTGTTCCTGCTTTGTCATACCCTAATTCATATCCAAAGTAGTGATTGGCGTTATCTTTTATGAACTGGCGATTTAACCCAAGCGACCACCCACGAATGTTGTAATCATATATTAAAGAATCAATCGAATTGCCCAATGTTCGTTTTTGTAGCTGCCCCAAAGCATTATAGGAATGTTCAGCGATTGTTTTCCATCCGGTGAACGTACCGCTATTAATTGTTGAATGGCTTAGTTTCTTTTCCGCTTTGGCAAGACGGCCTAAATCATCATAAGTAAACCTGGTAACTACAATGCTTTCCTGTACCGGTTGAGGGCTTTTATTTTTTTTGTTTTGTTGTATGGTAAGTAATGTTAACCCACTCCACGCATATTGTGTAGTTAGAATATCTGTTCCCCCGGTAACATTTAAGGATTGCACCTGTATAGTTCGTCCCTTGTCATCATATATATTTACGGAATAGAGCCAGTTAGAAGTGCCTAACACTTTTGTCCGGGTTCCTGTCACCAATCCTTTACAAGCATTATTTTGTGTTACACTTTGAGGGTATGGGTAAACCGTATTTGAACCTGTTAGCAGGTGGCTGCTATAAGTTGTATTCAAGGTTGAAGAAAGCGGATTGCCAAAGCTGCTACGCCAATCGTAATTATCGTAAAATATACCAGTCAATTCTTCGTAGGTGTAAGAACCCAGGTTAGGGTAAGCTGTACTGTTATAGGCTTGCTCTCTATGCCAGGTATGATTGTTATAATTGGTGTTATCTGTAATTACGCCTGTTTCAATTGACCTGTTTAAATTATCATACTTTGTATAAATCCATTTATGCTCATTTCTTTGAAGTCCGTCTTGCGATAAAACCAACCTGTCCCTGGCATCATATACCATCCTCACCTCCGCTGCGCCGGGTACTTTTCTAATAATTAATCTTGTTCTTTGGTCATATTCATAGCGTAAGCAAAGATCATCAAGAATTGATTGGGTCAACGTCCAGCTATTCGCTACCAGTGCCTTTGTTGCTTTAGGCGGTATAACAAGTCGTAATAAGTTTAGATTATCATATACATAATAGCTGCAAAGCCATCCGGTATGACCAGCAGCCGGATTATCGTTGATCTGCACTTTCCGTAAAACTATCTTATCTTCTGTGTTCTTGTACTCTATTACTTTTCTCTTATGCTCATCAATAGTCACATTTTTATATAAACTTCCTGTTGGATAAGCTGATGGCGTAGAGCTAACGCCTAAATTGCTTACATCCCATATTCTAACGGAATCGGCTTCGGTATTAACTAAATATTGTTTATCAATACTTCGCCGGTTTATCTCTGTTAGTGTTTCACTGCCAGCCCAGCTATTTCCTGGTGCATAAGTATTAACAACTCGGTTTAGGGGTGATGATTCATAGTTTGTCTTTCCGTAAAAGAAGGATTCACCTGGAAATTGAGCGGTAGCAAATATTTCTTGTTGCTGAAATGGGTTTAATTTAAAAAGTCCATCGTCAATAGAGGCATTTCCTCCGGTATTATTGGCAGCAAACGGAAGGTAATTGTAAACTTCACGGCCAAATTCATCATAAATCACCGTACTAACCAGGTCTTTTGCGGAACTTCCTGTTGCCAGTGATCCTTGCTTGTTTACGATCTGAGTAACTCTACCTAATCCATCAAAATACTGTGTTGCCATTTTCGCAGTCTGTAAGCCTGAAGCAACAGTTAAGTCATTGGGATTTGTGGTAGGTTTTACGGCATCCCACGTTCGGATGTAGTTAATCGGCGCAGTTCCGCTATATGGGCTGGGAAGAGTAACCTGTGATTCGGCATTTAAAAAAAGAATGATAGATGCAGTAGCAAGGGTAATAACTTTTTTGGACATGGCAGTAGGATCGGTTTATTGGAACTAATGTATGAAAAATTTAGCATAATAAGCTCAATACCTTAATTTTATACGCAGTGAAAACCCTTATCTTATGCCTAATGATTCTGTTTACCCTTGCCTGGATAAATCCGAGCGAAGCCGTCCCGGCGAGCGCTGGAAAGACATACCCGGATTTGAGGGATATCAGGTGTCCAATCAGGGAAGGGTGCGATCTGTTGATAGGTATGTTTCGCACAAACGAACTGGCCGGCAATTCGTAAAAGGCCGCATTCTTTCACAAAATCCAAAGAAGCATTATAATCGCCATACCAATGATTTTGTAGTAATACTCCAAACTACATTGATGCAGGAAAATATCAGGCATGATATAATTGTCCGGCGACTTGTTTACGGCACATTTAAAGACAACAATATTTTAAATGGTGACAAAAGAATGATTGTTGCTAAAGATAGCGACGGATTAAACAATAAACTCTCAAACCTGTTAGCGGTTAATAATAGTGAAAGGATGTCTATGGTATTTTCCCGCAATAGAATGCCCATGGTTTTAGCGGAACTGGATCATACTAAATTTAAGCCCACTTTTAATTTGTGGAAACCAGTTCACCGATGTGATGCCAATGGCAAGATATTAGAAACTTTCCCTTGTATTTCACTTGCTTCTCAAAAGGGTTTTTTAGAAAAAGGAATCATTGAAGCGGCAAAGGGGAGAATTAAATTTTACAAAGGATATAAATGGCGGTATGCAAGTCGAAAATTTTTAGAAGAGTTTAAAAAAGAATGGGGATATTAAAAGCCTCCAGAACCATCCTTCCTTTAATAATTGTGTACTCACGGAAGATATATCACTTGGCGTGTATAAGTATATAAAAAATGAGATAGTTATAGAAGATAACCTGTCGCTTTGCAATGAACTCGAACATGTACTCAAACTGATTCAGCTTTTTACTCAAGGTTCCTATTCACCCCCCCCCCTAAAAAAAAAGAGAGGTACATATAAAAGAACAGTGATTAAAGCAGATTGATCCTCTCAACCAGTCTTTTCTTTCCTCCTTCTCCGAACCCAAAGGCCATACCATTCATTAGTACAGTTTGGTCTTTATCGAACCACGACACCCACGCAACGTTTACAATAATGCTTCTGCTTACCCGGCAGAACTTTTTTTTCGGTAGTTTATCAATCAATTCTTTCATGGTAAAGGTGGAAAGGACTGGGCCGTTATAGGTATGGAACTTGACGTAATTGCCTACCGACTGAATCCAGATTACATCACTTACAAATACGCTGATAGCAGCTCTGGCAATGGGTATAAAAAATATCTCATGGGGAGAGAACATGCTTTCCCGTATGAGTTTCATTTCCTCCTTCGTTGGAAGGGGAATAGGAAGTTTGGGCATAAAATAAGGTTTAAGCCCTGAAACTCCTTTTTAAAATCTGGGTAAGTGTGGTCGAATATGACCATATTTTAATGGGCTGTCTCAGCGAATTTGGTGGCCTAAAACCGATGCAATGCCACAAACATTATCAGAAGCAAGATACCGGCTGGTAATGGCCTTAAAAGAGCAAAAAAAGCTGGTAGCCGAAATAAAAGAACTACGCCTGTATATTGGGCTATTTCAAGAAAAGCCTGACCTGGACAGCCGTAATAAGGAGATATACGCCCGGTTCAAAAAAGGAGAAGCCGTCACCGATCTGGCCACCCAATACGGATTGTCACGGGGAACCATTCAATGCATCTGCGACCGGGCCGCTTTTCAAGAAAAGAAAAATCGGGATATTTCACACTGAGACACTACCTAATTTCCTTTTGCATTACATAGTAGTCTTTTAAATGCCCATTTTAAAACATTATCAAGTTGTTCTCCTGCTTCTTCCTCATCATCATTTTCGTTAGCAAACTCATCGTCAAAACTATATCTGCCTCCCCTTAATTTTTTGAAAGAAACTTTCCTTATAGTTTCCTCCTATTGGTATGCGTTTCGTGTCCTTTTTCATTAATATTTCATTGTTTTGAACAAGCTGTATATATTTTATAGAAACGATAAATGATTTATGCACCCGAACAAATCCACAGGACGGTAGCCTGTCCTCCAATTCCTTTAGGGTCATGTAGGCCAATATTCTTTGCGGCGGACAAAAGAATGATACATAGTTATTCATTGCCTGGATATAAACAATATCGTCAACATCTATTTTTTGTAGCTTACCTCTTTCTCCCTGCTTTACTAAAATATAATCATCTTTAATAGCCTCTACCGGAGTGGTACGTCCTGTAATTGCATCGCTTACTTTCTGTACAGCAATTTTAAACCGGGGAAATTCAATCGGTTTAATCAGGTAATCTATCGCATTTAATTCATAGCTCTGCACCGCATATTCGTAAAATGCGGTGCAAAAAACGATCTTGGTTGTTTTGCCCACAGCTTTCGCTAACTCGATGCCATTTATTTGCCCCATTTGTATGTCAAGGAAAACTACATCCGGTTTTTCAGATTTGATAACTTCAACACCCCTGATCGGGTCGTTGAAAGATCCGACAAGATGCAAGTCAGGTAATCGCTTAATGCACCTTTCTATAACCGCAATGGCAGGTTTTTCGTCATCTATCACTATACAGCGTATCATAGGTTAAATATTAATGGTTAATTCAGTAGTGTAAAAGCCGTTTTCACTAAGGGACGTAAAAGTGTGGCGGTCTTTGCAGATAACATCAAGCCTTCTCATGAGATTGGTAATTCCAACACTATGAGAGGTGTCACTCATGTTTATAGGTCGCATCTTATTGCGGCAGGTGAAATAAATATTCTTTGGTTCCAGGTATAGCCTTATTACAAGAGGATGTGCGGGGTTAGTGAGATCGCCGTATTTAAAAGCATTTTCAACAATAGTTATAAGAGAAAGAGGCGGTAACATTTGATTGTCAATTTCACCTTCCACTTGAAAATCCACAATTTCAGTTCCTTCATACCTTATTTCGTTAATCTCAATTAACCTTCGCAAGTTCTTTATTTCTTTCTCAATTGGCACTAAGTCCATTTCCTGGATCATATTGTCAAAACAATAGCGCATCATGTTGGATAGCTTGGAGATATTTGATGCGAGCGTTTCCGAATATTCCTGCGCTTGTGAATAAAGTGTATTTAATGTGTTGTGAAGAAAATGAGGGTTCACCTGCGCTCTCAGGAAAGCATATTCTATTTGTAGTTTATCCTTCTGAGCCTTCAACTCTTGCTGTTTCAACCTGGCATTTTCCAGCTCACGTTTATACTTTTCTTCCTGTAAATCCCTTAAAGCACGTTCTCTTTTAAACAGCCCATTTACTACAAAATATAATAAAGCGTAAGAGTAGTATTGAATATATCCCAATACAGCATATTTAAGAAATTCCCTTATTTCCGATGATGAATAAAGCTGAATATTAGCAGATGGCAACGCTTTATACATATAAGTATAAGCCAGTAGCCCTAAAACAATGAAGGTTCCTATGAAGGATAGCACACTTAGGAATGTGCCCATCTTTTTATACCTGTTCAGCCAAAAGATGCTTATGTAAAAAACAAAGCAGAAAGGCAGCATAAAAAGAACTGCATGGCCGATTTTTAGTGAGGGATCAGATAGTTTGTTGGCAATAAACAAAAAGCTGATGTAAATAGTCCACATCGCCGTATGTATAGCCACAATCCAAAACTTCTTATTCCCGCCTGGGAGTAAGGAATACATAGTTAATGGTTTAATGGTTTAGTAGAAAAGGTCTATTTTAAAGATAGTGCAATACTCCCTTTTCTTCAAGTTCAACCAAAACGCTCCTTTGGATATCCTTTTTATTAACAGGATGTTCTACACTACACATTAAAATTTCATATAGCGATGCACTGATAGGATAAGAAGTGTAATTACTTTTTTGAAAAATAAAAGACCTTTTATTTACTTTAAAGATGCCATAGTCGTTTAAATTGAAACGAACAAACATACCATCGGGCTTACCCTTCAATGGGGGTATCTGGTTTGATACATTAGCTACTTTATGAAGATAAAGCCAGGCTTCCCATTGCTCTGGATATTGCCGTATAACAGGTGATACGGTATCATAAAGCTGCTGCGTAACACTTACAGCAAACTTATCCCTCATCTCATCCAAATCAGGTAGAATAGGATCATAAAAGCGCAACCTTATATCTTTCCATTCCTGCCGATAATTAATAACCGGGATAATCGGCACATTCACAGCATGAGCCAAAAAGCCTATCCCTTTTCGTGCAAATATTTGTTGCTCTAAGAAATTTACAGCGCAGCGGTTTTCGTTTTTTGTGGTAGCAGTTCCTGCGCCTGAATTGCCATCGAGGTACAGCAAGAGGTTTCTGCCCGACTTCAACTCTCTTAACATTTGCAACACGCTTTTAGGGTTTTCGGCATCTATTATTGAAAATGCGTTATTCTTATCATCGCCTGCCAGCGAATTATAAACTGAATAATAATCTTCTCCCTCTGCTGCCAGGATGGAACTGCCAATTGCAAGGGTAAAGGGTATTTTATTCTGAATAAGGAACGTATTGATAATCCGATACGACCCTGTATGAAACGTGCAGATAATGGATGGCTTGCTTCTTAATAAATCCATTGTTCGGGTAGTCAGGTTTTCAGTTTTAAGAAAATTGTGCGCCGCTACCGATCCCTGTTCCAGCTTGCTTACCTGCTTATGAAGCAAAAGCTGCGAAAACATATTTATGTGTCTCCCGCAATCTATCTCTGGCAGGAAGTTGGATAGGTTTGCACTAACAATGGTATATTGACCATACAGGAACTCATTTTCTTTTATAGCTTCTTCGGTTAGATAGTGACGGATCAGGGCATCACGCTTTGAAATAAAATCAATAGTACTCATGTGAAGATGAAATTGTGTGGGTTTATTGCACTAATGAAAAAAGGAACCTAACATAGTTCCTTAGTGACGTTTCGCATACAGGTAATTTTTACTTACCTGATGGCATAGGGGGCTGGGTGTCGAAACAACAACCCATCTCGAAAAAGGAAAGGATGCCAGACATCATACTACCGAAACGGGTTTCCATCTGCTCAATACTTAGTGCATTGGAGAAAATTCTTTGAGATACTACCATAATGAGGGTTTTTGATTATTAATCCTGCATACGCAGGTTATCAATTCAAACTTCTCACTATGGATGTGGCCTTAAAAACATATTATGTGTAACCCCGGTTTGGCTTGGTGAAACAGGCGATAGCCGATGTGACTTTTTTTGCCTAAAGCAGCGACAGGATGGCTGCAAAAACAGTTGTAGTTATGATAGGCAATTCATAAACAAAAAAGCAGGAATATTATTCCTGCTTTTAAACTGTCTTTTATGTGTTTTATGCCCTCACTTTTATGTATGCAATTGTTGCATTCACATAAAAATTATAAGCGGTGGCAAACCAACTTCATCGGGGAAAAAGAAAACAATTCCCATTTACTGTTTCACAAATGTAAAAATGCCCAATGGCAATGAAAAATCTGGAGGCACGGGTTCTCCCTTAATCAGTGGAGCCCTCAATACATTTCCAATTTTTACCTTCATTACCTGTTGGCCATTTTCTACTGTACGGCGCATAAAAATTTCTGCATACCGATTTGTAGAGGCATCCTTGATACTACCGTATAACCTTTTTTCTCCTGTGGCGCATTCCGGGCAAAGCCACCTTCTGTTATTATTCTGTATTGGGAAATTGCCATCTATATTATGACTTCTTTGATCATTATAGACAGTATTTATCTGTGAAAGGGTATTTACTTTTTCTACACCATTTTCAATATATTGATACTCCCCAATAATTAAGTCTTCATAATAACGGCCATTAAATTGCTGAACTTTTTTTACCAGCATGATTTTAAAGCTGGTCGTACCATTAGAATACAAATAAGTTCCTTCAAACTGATTTAGATAATTATGAACGTCTTTGACGTAATATCCATCAGGCTGACCTAATTCTGATTCAGTAATATCAATTACCGGATACTGTGCTTTACAATTATAAAAACTCAAAACCAGTATTAAACTTGCTAATATTTTCATATAGTTTTTTTTAATTACAATTAGTAGAATTAACTGTTGCATTGGAGGAGTTGTTGCTTATACTCAATTTGCTCCAGTTAGTAAGATTAGTATTTGCTTTATATAAGGATACATTTAGTCCAAAAATGCTTCTTAGAAACGCCAATTCATAATTTGAATTATTATTCTCCTCATATGAATATTCCTTAAAAAGTTTGTCGTTATTCTTTGTAACAATTTCATCTTGCGTACATCCTACATTTTCAGGATTAGTAAAATAATCGCCTAATGTTGTACCTATATCTTCAATGATAATTGCATAGGTTTGGTAAACCCCATTATCATCTTTACAGGTGAGCAAGAAGCTTGGGCGAAAATTAACATGGGCTGGCCTGCGTGCCCACATTAGATACAGGCTGAAAACATCTGACCAGGAAAACATGGGATAGCCGTTATTTGAATGGCTATGAATAGCACTATATACATTGCCGCCTGCCGGGATCGATAATTCTAAGGTGGTAGTTGGAGGAAGCATATTAAAACTTGCTGAACCATCAGGAGCTATTCTAAAAGCAGCTCCTGCCTCCCCGGAAGGATGGGTTTGAATAAAAGTTTTAAGGCTGTCGGTGATGATAGACGTAGTATTGAGCGCCGGTTGGTTAAACAGCGATTTTAAACTTTCGCAGGGTGTAGCCGGAGGGTTATCTCCAATAGGTAATGGTTCCCAGCCAGGCTCATCATCACATGGTAAGTCGCCACGCCCTGCCAGCAGCCCCTGCGGGCCATCGCAAGGTTCTGGTGGTGTGCCACCCCCGCCAGATCCGCCGCCGGTTCCTCCAGAGCCAGGGCCGCCGCCACCGCCAGTACCGCCGCTGCCGCCGCCACCTGTTTCAACATATTCCATCCAACAGTACTCGTAATTAAATGAGCTGGTACAAAGCCAGCATCTATCACAATTCGGGATGCAGGCAGGATCATCCGGGGTAGTACAATCATTAAAATAGATTAGTACATTTTGGCAAAGCTGTACCTGCTCGATCAAGCTATTTACATTCGGTGACACGATTGAATCCAGCTTTACATATTCAGCAGGCCCATGAGCTGTGCTGAAAAGATTGCTGTTAAGAATATTGAATTTGTTGTGTCCAAAAACTGCTTTGTCAAGCCTCATAAAGAATACAGCATAATGCTCTGCAGCATCACTAACGGATGTATCGTTGTTTTGAAGTTGCGAATATTGCCAATCGCATAAATAAGAAAAGCTGGTATCGGATGTCGCTACCTTTATAACCATGCTTGCATTCACATAGTTTTGGCTATCCCTTACAAAAGGTATGTAATAAACGGCGGTATCACTGTTTTCGCCTCTTGATGTGGGAGAGCTGTTTTTTTGTTGTATAGTGATGGCCTTATTCCATCGGGGATAGCCTATTTGGGATATTGTCTTTGGTACAAAGCCGTATTTTTCATTTTGACGGCGTATGTATTCAACTAATGACTTTTCGGTAGGGTCGTTACTCCGGTGTGAATCAAAAAATCTTTGTTCCGCTTCAGCAGCGGAATGACGCAATACATCATCTGTTTTGGTGCATGAGAAAAAGATAGCCATTGCAAAGACTACCATAAAGCTGTAAAACAGCCTGGGCGGATAAGGTTTCATAACAGTGTCGGTCTATGTTTAAAGTCTTGTTCCTACCTTCAGTTTGTGTGGGCGCTGTGTCGGATTATTCTCCCATGAGGCAGCTTATGTAGTGGGTGCTACAAAGCGTCTGTATTCGTTGCATTTGTACTTGTTAGGTATAGTGAGGAGTGTTTTATACAAATGCAAGGCAAATATATAAATAAATTTTATAAATATTATACGGTATAAATATCAATTCCCTCTATGGAGAAATTATCTATAATAACAGTAGCTTTTATTTTAACTGCCATATAAGGCCCAATTTAGTTTCACATGGCTTTCAGATTCATGCTTTTTGATTTTTTCCCATATTGTTTTCCTATGCCCTGAACCAATCAATAGCACTGCTTGATTGTATGCTGTTTTCTCGCTGTAATTGTAAATATTTTTGATTATTTCATACTCTCGTTTATGTTGTTCTTCATAAAACAACTCATATATTCGGGATAATCGGTTTTTATTTACTTGCCATTCTATTAGGTTCATTTCTGCGGCTTTTTTTTCTTCGATTAATTCGTCGTTTCTTTTGCTATTAAGGAACGCATAACCTTCTTCAAAAGCCAATTTCTTTTGCTCTTCTTCCAATTTTGAATAAGCATGATACTTACCAAATGTATTAAACAGGTAGTTGATTTCGCTGGTCGGTAAATTGCCATTTACATTAATATCAACCGGAATATTGCTTGTTGTATGATCTTTCATATACCTCCTAACAGCTTTTACTTCCGGGGTATCGAATGGAATATTGTTTTCCTTGTAAAACCTGTCAAACAAGTCTTGCGGTAATTCCTCAAATATTATATCCGGTCTTATTGATTCAATGATTTTATATAATTCATCAGAGTTGCATTTTCCAAGCTCAGAATGATGTGTGCCAACCAGGGTTATATTATACATGAGGTCGCAATGTTAAAAATATATAGCCTCAATATTCGGGATCGGGATAAAAGTCGCTTGTAAATTCGGGGATATTCCATTTTCGTGTTACAGCCTTTTATTGCCTTTATCCAAGTTTTGCAACAGAAAGCAATTAATCATGATAGAAACGTAAATAGCACCCAAGCATTTTGAGGGTCTTTGAAACCCTCTCCATATACGTCAATGATTTACTCTTTCCATGTTATTAGTGCCTTGTCGTAAAGAAAGTCAGCTCGTTTGGAAATTTCGCTTTCGTCCCAAACTGCAAGAGCTAAATATTGGCTGAAAGTGTCTAATCCTGCTGCATACTGGTTTAGCCCTGGTTTATTTGTCTTGCCGCTTTTTTTCACATTCCAATTTCCATCCCGGATTGATGAATTAAGAGAGGCAGTAATTATTGTCAAGTTGCCGAGTGTCAAAAGTTTTCTGTTACGATTTAATTTGTCTTGCTCGTTTGATAGTTTGCCCCACTGGTTTTCCCACTTTTTAGGCATTAGGTGTTCCAAACTGTAACGGTTAAGCCCCAACAGGGAAGTAGAGTGTTTAGCCCTGTTTCGGATTTTAGATTCAATGAAATACAAAATACCTGAGGCTTGTTTATTTGTGAGTTTTGATTGATGAAATCCTTCTTTGAGTTCACTGTCTGAAGGCATATAGTTAACTTTATCTGAACGTTTGTCAATAAAACTTTTCAAATCGTCTTTTGTGAGAATGTTGTTTGAGATAAATCGTTCGCCAAATAGTTGGTTATAATTCTTTGTATTTGCATGGCAAACCATTCTACGCATGATGTATGCTTCCAGGTAGTCAAAGATTTTGTTTTGCTCTTGTTGGTCAGTCACATTTTTAAGCGCAAACAAAACATAAGGAATGAGTGTTGTGTTTTCCAATCCGAAAATTACTGCGTTCAATCGTTCAATGCTACTGTTGTCAGATAATTCACTGTCAATAATTTCAATGTCAAAATTTTCTTGAAAAATTTTTGCATATTCTTTTATCTCGGCAATCAGTTCCAGTTTGTTTATTTTATAATTCTTGATGAACTTTTTGTAAGAATCAAACAGCCCTTCAACCTTGGTAAATTCGTCTTTGTCGTCTGCGCTTACATTGTATGTGCTGTCTTGAATTTTGATTTGAAGGAAAGAGTAAAAGAATAAGTCAATGAAGTATCTTCTTAATCGCCCTGTTGCAATTTCTGTATCCCAAAAATCTTTTGTGTCGTTATCCTTCTCAAACACGTTTTGCCAATAGTCCCTGTAAAGTTGGATGTCATCCCTGCCGAAGAAATAATTTTTAAGAAGCTCGGCTGTTGTGAGTTTTACGCCTAAAGAATTTATCGTGTCAAAAATTTGCTGTTCGTCTTCGTCTGTCCCAAGGTCAATGCCAACGAACATGATATTAGTTAGAATGTTCTGAAAATTCAATTTTGTTTCGTCAATATTTTCAGAGAAATAAGTGTAGGCTCTTGTAACATTATCTTCTGCCGTCAGTTTGTCCTCTTTTTTTAAGTCCAAAATTTTATTGAATGCAGCAACATCGTTGTGGTTATGTAATAAAGCTATTTCATTATTCTTCATTGGAAGTCGGAACAGGGTTGCGAGATAAGCATTGCTTGTTTTCATGCTTAACACTTTGAAGAAAATATTCAGAGTTGTCAAACGTTGTTGACCGTCAATAACTGTACGCTTGTCGCCAACGCTTTGCTGCGAATTGGTCAATTGTTGTTTGAGAATAACCGATCCTAAAAAGTAAGGTTTGTTCGTATGAGAAACATGCTCCATGTCTGTGAGAAATCGTTCCCATTGCGGAGTATCCCAAACGTAAGCTCTCTGAAAAAATGGGATTTCTAAAATTTTGTTACCGTTAAAAATGTCATTGATGGTTCGTTTACCTGCTTCCATTTTGTCGTTTTAAAGTTGTTTTAGTTCGTTAGTTTGATGTTAGCACAATAGTCATAGAGTTGACGTTGAAGGCTTGTTGACGGTTGGTTTTTCTGTCAACCTATGCAATGGTTATATTATTAAGTATTGTGTCAAAGTACCAGTCAATGTCATTACGCCATAAATAGTTTGGATGATAAGTCCTGAATACAAATGGGATGTCAAGCAGTTTCAATCTTGAAAGTTCTCGTTGGCTAAACGGCTCTACCGAATTGTATTCGAGGGTTCCAAAATTGTCTGCAAGTACACTGTCATAGTTCGGGCCTGTGAAAAACAGAACAATGTCAGGCTTTAATATTGTTAACTCGTCAGGAATTACATTGAAGTGCTTCCGCTCTATCTCGTATATATAATCAGGTGGAAATCCTTTGTCGCCTTGCTTGCCAACTTTAACTATGTTATTCCATAGAAGTTGAATTTTTTTGGTCGGATATTTTTGATGAAGGCTTGTTAGAAATCGTCCAACTCCGTTCCAGAATTGACCGCCATAGTTCCAGCATTCACCATCATTAAAAAAGCCGTCATACAAGTTTTGAACACCGGCAATTGTAACATCTCTTTCCTCATACCAACTGTTTGTTTCTTGCCCAAAAATCATTAGCCTGATGTCTGCTTGCTTATATGCTTCTTCATCTGCTATGTAAAGTAAAAGTGGATTTGCTGGCTTTACTTCAATATTATCATCTTTCAATATGGGGTTAACCATTGTAAAATAGTTGTCCCACTTTGAAGTATAGAGTTGAATTAGATTTTCATTCATAGCAGTGGTTATTTTACGACCTCTATTTATGAGGATGAAACAGTATTACCTTTTTTATGTCAGGCTAATTTACGAAGTTTGGTATTCCCGATCTGACAGATGATCTAACTGCATAAAGCTGGGCTTTACCTTTCTATGCTCAATATTCGGGGTCAGGATAAAAGTCGCTTTTATATTCGGGGATATTGCCTGTTCGTGTTACAAGCTTTTTATTGCCTTTATCCAGGCTTTTGTACCAGGATGCAATTAGAGGATCACCACCTACAAACGTGTCACCCCTCGAAAAATCATTAAGCAGCCGGGTAAGTTCCAGCGGCAGGCCATATACAATACCATGTTCTTCTATTTCGTATAAAGAAGATTTAGGATTATATACCATATCCCGCAATGGGATGCTAAGAGGGTTTCGTGGACGCCGCATGGGGCAAAAATAAGGAGGAAAATAAAATGCTAAATAATTTAGTTCAATATTCTGATATTTAGAGTGGAGGCAATATATTATTTTAGGCGTTGAGGAAAATCCATCAGAAAAAGAAAGGTTTGTCCTCAATCAAATTAATTATCTTCAAAATTGCCAATATAAATTTTGGAATTGTTCAACCAATAAAAATAAGCATGAAGAATATTTATTACAATGGATTAGTTACATATCGTTTTTCAATTCTTGTAAAATCCATTGACCATCAAACGTGCCTTTCATTATCAAAAAAAATTAAGGACTATTTATCTGCTTGGTCTTTCGGTAACAAATATCTCAGCGAGCATAAATCAGCAAAAAAAGGTGACATTTTAGAGAGGGAAATTCAAGCCGGTTTTGAAGATTATCCTGCAACTGTAATTGCCTTTAGAGAAGGGCTCCGCTGTATCTGCTTCCATTATGACTTATTCACCAAAGACACTTCTGTTAAAATCATTGACCACGGCACTGAACCGAAGGACAGCCATGTTAACATTTTAAAATAACTCGACCATATTCCTGCCCTAAAAGTAGGTTTTCTGCAATGTGAACCCAGAGAAATCAGTAAAATTAATCGAATGACAAAAAAGAAGAAAATTACGCAGTTTCCTGAATACATTCTTCGAGACTGGGAAGCCAATGATGGAGTAAACTTTGCAGTTGCTTTAGCAAGAATTACAGGCTGGTTGTTGCATGTTGACTGGTGGTCGCCAACCGACAACAAAGAAGTCGTTGAAAATATGAGATCCTTACGAGTATATGTTGGTACTAACTCAAATCAAATTTATGACTTAAAAGGTAAGTACACCATTGCTACGTTCACAAATAATATCATCATGCCAATAGCAAAAAAGCGTGGTGAAAATTATGGAACCGGTGTAACAAGATATTATAGTGAGGATAAATTATTCACATTGCCATTAAGAGTAAAACCTGATGAAAGCAGAATAAGGGCAGCGCAGGAGATTATCAGTACAAATACGGATTTTTTGGTCAAAATTCAAAAGCGACAAGACCCCATTGTGCCTGCACATATTGCCGCCGACTTTACATTTGGGAGATGCAATCCATTTGCCACTGCTTTATATGATTTGAAGGGCTATAAACCTGTGGCCATAATTGCCAAAGAATATAATAAACTATTTGCTTTAAGTAAACTTGGATATGCCCATAGCTTTGCATTTGACAATAATGGAAACGCTGTGGATGTTTGGGGCAATGACACGGTAGAGAATATTGCACAAAGATTTGGGATTACGAAGTATGATTTAGACGAAGCTGAACATTTTAAAGTTAGCGACAAACTAAAAAGCAATTCACCGGGAAAATATGCAGAAATTTATGAGGAGGCATCTGCGATTATTAAAGAATTTTTTATTTAGCAGGTATGAAATTATTTAGAAATTTCGCAATACCTCTGCCTCTGCTTTATATGTATGCTCCTTCAGGTAAGAAATCCATGAAGCTAAAAGTTCAAATTCTCTTGCGCCCTGATTGCGAATTGCTTTAAATAACTCCCTGAATTTGTGGTCATTTTTACTACGGGTTGTTTTTGCAATATCCTTCAGGTCATTCAAATTTGATGGCAGGCCAAAATCTTCAAGGTTTATACCGGCTGCTTCAGCATTATCAAGAATAAACCTTTCCATTGCCGGGCTAATTTGAATAATATAATGATGGCGGGTTTTATGCTTATGTAGAAATAAATTGCCTTCCTTGACAAGTATTTCAAATTGTTTCAGGTAATCTATTTCCTGCTTATCCTTATCAATTATTCCTACTGCAAAAGAATCCGAGAATGTTTTTATCATTACCCTGGCAACAGTTCCACACCCATGCTGGTGATTATAACCTCTTTTTGGAGGGACAAGCGTTTCAGTAAGGTTCGTATCAACAAAACATTCAGGAATTACTACTAAATCCATAACTTTCACTATTGGTAAACAAATCTACTCCGTATTGCAAAATCTCATGCAGTGTATCATCACTCAAATGATTTAGAACTGTTTGCTTGTCTTTATAATCAACCATATAAACACTAAGCTCATCACGTTTATTTTCCAATAGGTTATTTAAAATATAAGGACTATGAGTAGCAATAAAATATTGGTTATCCTGTTTTTTAATTATTTCCTGCGTTATGTGTGCCATGTAAGGAGGGAAAGAATGTGCTTCGGGTTCTTCAAATAACAACACACTTTCATTGTTAGATACTATCGCAGATTTAAAGAATATTATTCGTTGAAGCGTATCAGCAATAGAATTGTAAGGTATTAAAAACAATCCCTCTTTAGTGTTTTCTTGTATAACCTTGATTGTTTGAGTAGCCTTGTCAAAAGCAATTTCCAAATCATATTCCTTAAAAAGCCCTGTTACCTGGCTTTTAAGATCAGGATAATGCTCAATTATAGAAAGAAGGTTATAACCAAAAGGCGGAATCAGATATTTCGCATGCGACTTTCTGTAAGTAACATCATGCTTGTAAGAATATTTTTTTACAGGTGGCTCAAAATAAGGATGGTTAGTAAGTCCCTTTACATTTAGCTTATCGTCCACCTTTACATGATAAGAATCGCCATAAAAATCTATATTAATTTTCAGCCCTTCTTTTGGATTGTACCCCAACCCACAACTGCCCAGGTTAGTCGAAATGAAGGCATCTTGCTCTATGCTGCCATTATAAAATAACTCTGCTTCATTTTCAAGCCGGATTAAGTGAGTTAATTTTTTTGTAGAGTTTTCTCGCAAATAAGGAACTGAAAACAATGAAAGCGCCTCTATAATATTTGATTTACCTACGTTGGGCTTACCAATAAAAAGATTTATGCGCTTGCAACCAGTAATTTCAAATTCTCTTATTGATTTAAAATTTCTAACCTTTATATATTCAATGAAATTCGGCATGTCACTTTATTCTACTTCTTTAAAGAATTATACTGTTTCAAATCTTTAATACTCCTGAATTGGCTCAGTTCTTTCATGAGTTTACTGTTTGAAAGTATTTCTTGATTAACGTGCTTCATCAATTTATCTGGGTCTGCTTTGACATATAGGGCGAAGCGGTGGATTTCAATCACCGAAAACTTGACAGGGTTTCTCAGTTTATCAGAAAACCTGCCATGATTAACACCTAATTCATCGGCCATAGCTTTAGACACTAATGGCTCAAGTTCTTTGAGCCTATTCAAGTTTCCGCTATCAATGATTGACTTGATAGAAAGACACTTGGATTTTATGTCCTCTTGTATATCTTCAAGAGTCTTTACCTTGCGCCCCTTTTTAGGTTTAACAGAAACTGTATTACTAACTGATTTAGCCATTGAAAAAAAATCTGAATCTTAAAAATCACCAAATCGTCTGAAATTCAATTTGTTATTTACATCATAGAAAATATTATAAACAAAATGTTTATAGCTGTTTACTATTTGTAGATTTTATTATGCTATATTGCATTTTATAGTTCCTTATTTGTATATAACCCTCTACTTTTTAGGAGAGAATCATTGTATAAATAATTAGCTTTGTACGCTACTTAAATTTTAAGTAGTGGACGCTTAACAAGTCTCGGCTTCCGAATCTGACAATTCTAATCCAGCACGAGAGTAAGATTAAGCGCCCAACTACCTTTGCTTACAAAGGGGTTGGGCCTTCTTACGCATTTGTGCTGGAGCCGCTCGCAAGAGCGGTTGGCTTTGTCAGAGCCAGGAGCCAAAGGGCGGGAGGGTTCGACCCCTTTGTGAGTTTTGAGGTGTCGCTCTTTTTGAGACTTGCAGTTTAAAAATGACCTACTGCAAGTATGAAGAATAAAGTAACATTATCATCTACTTTTGAACGCTCTTTAACTCATATTATAGAGTTTATATCTCTTCATCACCTTGCTTACCTATACCCCCTTCATTTATCCAAAATTCTTTACGCCTGTAAGCCCAAAAATCCTGTTTAACATCGGTTAAGGTCACCGGTGGCAGGGCTGTTTTCTCATGGCAGCTCTTGCCAGCCGGTTTTGCGCATTAACCCCTTTTCCATATTTCACAACCGAAAACTGCTATGCAAGTATTACGATGGGCATTGCTGGCCTTACTATGGCCGGCAGGGATAACCTATGCCCAAACTACAAATATACAACCCCTCACCATAGGTGACACACTCCCCCCTGATCTTATCCTTGAAAACGTAGCTAATTACCCCGCTTCTAAAATCCACCTGTCCGACCTGAAAGGCAAATTGATCATCCTTGACTTTTGGGGCAAATATTGCTCCCCTTGCATCCATGCGCTGCATAAACTGGACAGTCTTCAAAAAGCATCCAATGGCAAAGTGCAGGTAATTACAATCTCCGACTTTAAAGACAAGGATGATTTATATAAAACACTCCGCAGATTTAAAAAAACAGAAACCCTTAGTCTTCCGGTCATTCTCGGTAATGAGCAACTAATAAGCTATTTCCCTTACACTTTAGTATCGCACCTGGTGTGGATAGATACAAACGGTATAATTAAAGCCATTACCGGTGGCGAATACATAACCGGCTCTAATATGCAGGAAATGCTCGATGGCAAATCTGTTAATTGGCCTGTTAAAAAAGATGTATTGGATTTTGATTATAAAAAACCATTGCTGGATTATGCTCAATCTATCGAAGGCCGCCCTCGCTCACTCTACTATTCTTCGCTCTCCTCATACATGGAGGGGATTTCTGCTCCCAACGGAACATACAATGACAGCGCAAGGGGCGTATCGGTAACCCTCTTTTATAATATATCGATATTAAAACTGGTTGCTCTGGCTCTTGATTACAGCCATCTGGCAAAAAGGGAACAGTTTACTCTGAATGTATGTGATACAACAAAATATGTAACGGCAGCATCCCAATATCGGACAGAATGGATAAAAGATAACACTTACTCCTACTATGCGCAGCTACCTATCGGCCTGTCTGCAAAAGAAATAGAAACGTTTTTACGTACCGACATTATTCGCTGGTTAAACCTTATGGGCATTTATGCAGAGAAGGAAATGAAGTATATAAACGGAATGCCGCAAAGCCACTATGTTATCACCGAAAAAGCCTTCGGCAAATTGAAGGCTGCCGATTAATCACCAATTAAACATTACTGTAATGAGAAAAATAATTTTGCTTTTACTATCAATTGGGATAGTAAGCACCTATGCCCAAGATGTCAACTTGCTTAAAGGACAGGTATTGTCTGCAGAGCAACAAATGCCAATTAAGGGCGCATACATCGAAATAAAACACCGGGGTATTAAAACTTTAACTGATGAGAATGGCAGGTTTTCAATAAGCGGTATTATCAGGCTTGACACCCTTATTATCTCACACATAGGCTATCAAAGCTGGCAGCAGGTTGTTACCAGGTTTTCACCTATGTTGGTCAAAATGGAACGAGAAGAAACCCAATTAGAGGAGGTTACAGTCAGAACTGGTTATCAAACGCTTCCAAAAGAAAGAGCAACAGGGTCGTTTACGCAGATAGGTAATGAAAAGCTAAATGAGCAGGTTGGAACAAATGTATTTGAAAGATTAAAGCATATTTCTAATGGCGTAACGTATTTCCCTAACCGAATATCCACACTTGCCGGAGATCCATTAATTATAAGGGGTATCAGCACACTTACCATGTCAATCCAAAAACCACTGATAGTGTTGGATAACTTTGAATATCAGGGCGACTTAAACAATATCAATCCCAACGATATTGAAAATATTACTTTTTTGAAGGATGCTGCGGCTGGCTCTATATGGGGGGCTAAGGCCGCTAATGGCGTTATTATTATAACAAGCAAGAAAGGCAAATTTAGTCAAAAAACTAAAATTGAACTCAATACCAATATCACTATTACAGATAAGCCCGATTTGTTTTATTACAAAAATATTTCTTCTTCTGATTTGATTGACGTGGAAAAGTACCTATTCTCTCAAGGTTATCGCCTTAGTGATACACTTAGTCCCTTGCATTTGCCTTTTTCACCGGTTTACGAATTACTAATAAAGCAACAAAATGGACAGCTTTCTGCGGCAGAAGCTACCGCCCAAATTAATGCCCTTAGAAATCATGATGTACGTAACGATTTTTTAAAACACTTCTATCAAAAATCGGTCAATCAACAATATGCTCTTAATGTGCGGGGTGGTTCTGAAAATATTTCTTGGCTACTGTCTGCTGGTTTTGATAAGAATCTATCTAACCTGGATGCACAATACAACAGGGCAAATTTTCGGATAGACAACTCTTACAGGGTAACGAAAAATTTTGAAGTAACAACCGCTGTGTATTATACAGAAAGCCGGTCAAGCTCTGGCCGTCCTGGATATGGGGACATCAGAACCGTAAATACCCTTTTACCAGCCTATTCCAGATTTACCGATAATAATGGTAATCCGATACCGCTCTACAATAGCTACCGGCAAGGGTACATTGATACGCTGGGCGGCGGCAAATTATTGGATTGGAGATATTTCCCTTTGGAAGATTATAAGCATACACATGGTAAGACGAAACTGAACGATATTAACACCAGTATCGGGTTAAATTATCGGCTATTCAATTGGCTAAGTGCTGATGTTAAATACCGGTATGAAAAGCAACTGGTAGAAAGCACTACATTATACGGCGAAGCAAGCTACTTAACAAGGGATTTAATTAATAGTTTCTCCCAAATTGATCCTGCAAGTGGGCAAGTAAAATATATTGTTCCCCAAGGGAGTATATACGATCAGAATTACAGCAGTATTTACGCTCAAAATTTAAGAGGCCAGTTGAACTTTAATCATCAATGGAAGGTGCATGGGATAACAGCTATTGCAGGGGCAGAAATCAGCGAATCTATCAGAGAATCCAATACTTACCGGACTTATGGTTATAATCCCGATATACTTACTTATGTGAATGTAGATTATGCTACTTCCTATCCACAATATATTTTTGGTAGCAGTTTTATACACAACCCTACGGCTTTCGGTAAAACGAATACAAGGTTTGTATCTGTCTATTCAAATGCAGCGTACAACCTGATGAATAAATACACATTATCCGCAAGTATGCGAAGGGATGCTTCAAACTTGTTTGGCGTAAATGTTAAAGATAAATGGAAGCCATTATGGTCGGTTGGCTTTAGCTGGGATATAGCTAAAGAAAAATTTTACAATCTAACAGCCATTCCCGATTTAAAATTTCGGATTACATACGGAAAGCAGGGAAATATAGACCCATCAAAAGT
Organism: Sphingobacteriales bacterium 44-61; assembly: GCA_001898405.1. Taxonomy (GTDB): domain Bacteria; phylum Bacteroidota; class Bacteroidia; order Chitinophagales; family Chitinophagaceae; genus Terrimonas_A. The sequence goes on along the minus strand of MKTW01000002.1, from coordinate 522,330 downwards.
AGGAAAAACTACATTCTCTTATGTTGGGACAAATATTTATACTTCAACCCCGCTTAGTCAAATAAGAAACTTTGAGAACCCTGAATTAACATGGGAGCAGGTAGATATGCTAAACGCAGGAATGGATTTCAGTCTGTTAAATAAAAAGGTGTATGGAAGCATTGAATTTTATCATAAGAAAATTACCGACTTGTACGGCCCTTCATTTATAGATGTTACAACAGGATTAGGAGTAAGTACAATCATTAAGAATGTTGGTAAAATGCGGGGTAACGGATTGGATATTAGCTTGACTACTGTAAACATAAACAGACGATTTAAGTGGATTACAGACTTCATCTTTAATAGCTATAAGGACAAAGTAATAAAGTATTATAACGACACTGATTTTAAAGCAAGCCAGTTGGTAGAAATGGGGATTGGCTTAGAAGGGCGGCCAGCATTCTCTTTGAATGTATATAAGTGGGCCGGGCTTGATCCTGCGAACGGAGATCCACAGGGATATGAGGGAGGACAGCTAAGCAAAAACTGGAATTCAATCATAGGGGATGGAAGCACAAAAGATGACATTAAATATATCGGTTCAAGATTACCAACCATATTTGGCTCAGTCGGCAATACTTTTACATGGAAGAATGTATCTCTTACAGCACGTATTACCTATAAGTTCAAATACTACTTTTTGCGTGAATCTATAAACTATTATGCTCTTGCCTCAACATTATCGGGACATTCTGACTATGCTTTTCGTTGGCAAAAGCCGGGTGATGAACTAACAACCAATATTCCTTCGTTCATATACCCTGTAAATTCTGCAAGAGATGCGTTTTACAGCCGTTCCGAAACATTAGTCGAAAGTGGTGACCATATCAGGCTTCAATACATTAACCTTTCTTATGAATTACCCAAAAACAAGTTTATAAAACTCCCTTTTAATAATCTTTCTTTTTATTGTGTCGTAAATAATCTGGGCATTATCTGGAGAAAAAACAAATATGGAATAGACCCCGATTATATATCTGTGCCACCACCAAAGAGTTATTCATTGGGTATCAGGCTATCATTTTAAAAATTATTAATTATGTCAATTACGAAATACTTATCCATTGTTTTAATACTGTTTTGTTGCGCTTTTTTGTTTTCATGCAAAAAGTTTCTCGATGAAAAACAAAATCAGAGTTTGGTTATCCCTCAAACTGTTCAGGATTTACAATCACTCTTGGATAACTGGTATGAAATAAATAGAAATTTACCCGGTGCTGGAGAAACAAGTTCTGATGACTTCTTCTTAAAATTATCCGACTGGAACTTCCGCCCGGAGTACATTAAAAGAACTTATGCATGGCAGAACGACTATCTTTTTGAAACAGGTTCAAATAACGAATGGGCGGTAAGCTATAAATCTGCTAATATTGCTAATACAGTTTTGTATTATAGTGATAAAATAGATATATCGCCAAACGATGAATCACTACTAAATAATGCAAAGGGCACAGCTTTATTTATACGAGGAATATCTTATTTGCAAGTCGCATGGATATGGGCAGAAGCGTACGATGAAAGTGATGCTGGATCAAAATTAGGCATCCCTTTACGATTAACCCCCGATTTTAATACCCTTTCTACACGTTCCACACTAAAAGAAACGTACCAGCAGGTTTTAAAAGACTTAAAGAATGCTGCAACTTTATTGCCTGATGAAGTTACCCATGTGATAAGGCCGTCGAAATCGGCGGCTTATGGATGGATTGCCAGGACATACCTTTCAATGAGAAATTATGATAGTGCATGGTTGTATAGTAATAAATATCTTAGTTCTCACTCAACTTTGATAAATTTCAATACCCTGAATCCCTTATCTAATTCTCCATTAGAAGAGTTTAACAAGGAAGTTATTTATCATTCTGTTCTGAATAACAAGGTTGGCGCATCAAGGGCAAGAATTGATACACTGCTATATAGCTCTTATAATGAAAATGATTTAAGGAAATCTGTTTTCTTTAGAGGCAATTCTGATGGAACTCATAGATTTAAAGGAAGCTATGTTGGGTTAAATGACCCCGGAGAGTGGTTTAACGGAATAGCCACAGATGAAATGTTTTTGGTAAGGTCTGAATGCTATGCGAGAAAAGGTGATATTGCTAATGCTTTACTTGACTTAAATACTTTATTAGTTACCCGCTGGAAGAACAATGGAACATGGGCAAATTTTACAGCAGGAACAGCCAGTGAAGCAATAGATATAATTCTTACAGAAAGAAGAAAAGAGTTATTACTCAGAGGACTAAGATGGATTGATATAAAGCGATTGAACAAAGAGGGGCGAAATATTATTTTAAAAAGAGTGTTGGAGCCTAATAACTTTATGCTCCAGCCAAATGATTTTAGATATGCTTTGCCAATACCGGAAGATGTGATTGCAATATCAGGTATGCTTCAAAATCCCCGGTAAAACATTAGCAGAGAAAAGGGAACTGTTAAACAAAGTCGAGCAGTTCCCTTTTTTATTACCCCTCTTATTCTTGTTCGTAGATAACATGGGTGCCATCATTACAATAAGCCTTTGCGCTTGGCACTACTGTCGTATTGCTTAGATATGTCACCAAGTCATTCACCAGCCCGCTGGGGACGTCTTCAGTTTGCATAATACAAACAAAGTCATTGCCAGGGCATGGGTCAGTCCCACCTGGAGCAGCGAGCGGGGCCCAATAGATTGGGTTTTTATAATCGGCTTCATTATTCGGCCCGGAATATCTGAAATACTTTGTGACTACTTCCTTTTTTGCTACATCAGCAGGATGAGATTTGCCGGTAAATGCGCTCATGCTGATTGCAATAGCCAATGTTGCTATAACAGCAAACACAGGCAATATGATTTTTTTCTTCATCGTATTTGGTTTTAAAAATTATGAATTGTCATACGAATAGGTAGTACGACCTTTTGTTAAGTCAACAAAGGCAACGTAGCAGGAATTTGATATAATCCTTTACGTCTATACTCCCTATCTTACAAAGGAGGCAGTTGGGCATATCAATGCCAGGGATATTAATCTGAAATTCTGCAATGGCCTGTTACTCTCAGAGCTTAAACACTAACCGCCTTTCGGGATGCGGTTGCGGCGGCCTCTTCCCGAAATAAAAACCGCCTTTGTTGCAACAATACTTTTATGCAAGTGTGAAAACCAATTCTTGCAGGTGTAAAGTTTAAAACAAACCTTCAAAGTGTAGTTATCTGAAACCGGAGATTTACAGACAGATGTGTAAAAACTTGATTTTCTACAATTATTTGTAAACGAAATTGTTAAGTCAAAAAAAATTATCTGTGGCCGGAGGAGTTATCTGAGGCCGGAGCTTTGCTCTTTTTTTGGCATTGTTTGGGTGTGTGACCAAACCGCTTCTTAAAGTCCCTTACAAAATTGGACGTTTCCGAATACCCTACGATCAGTGCAATTTCAGCTACGGATAAGGAAGAGTTTGCAGATACATTCAACCCAATCTGTAAACGCTGTTCTTTAATGTAGTCGGGAATGGAAAGTGATGTCAGTAATTGAAATTCCCGTTTTAAAGGTTTATCAGAAATATTAAACAGCCCGCAAAGGCGCTTTATATTCCCAATGCCTGGCTCTTTGAGATTTTGCTGAATATACTCCTTTACATTTCGTGCTGCCCTTGCCGCATAAGACAGCGCTGTAACATAACTTTCACGCAGACACCTTGCATCGTAGTGCGAAATGATCCTGATGGTGTAAGAAAACAGGTTGGCTGTAAAGTGGCCGTTTGAAAAATCAAGTTGCTCCAATCTTTTTATTGTACGTTTCAGCGTTATGTCTATCAAACAGTCTTTCATAAAAAATGGCTCAGAGATCATTTGAGTTTTTGGACTTATTATCGTTGAAAGTTTCTGCGCTGATAAAGAGGCCATCACTTCATACAGGTAAAGAGGTGGTATTAAAAAAAGAAATGCAGTTATGCCTTTGAAAACTTTTATACGTCGTTTACCTGCCGGTAAAAACATTATCCTGTAATTTTTGTCGGCAAGGTTTTTCCATTCCATGTTTTCCAAGTGTATTGAAACGTTGTTTTTTAATGATATACCAATTGGCGCTATGGGGCGATTTATTGAAAGGTCAAAATATCCGTCTTCAAGAATGTCAAAAGACCACAATTCAATATAAAGGCCATTTCCTGAATACGTTTGCCTTAGAAAGTCACCGTTGGAAGTGGTAATATGCAACGGTGAGGTAATTGAGATTGAATAATCGTAATGTTGAGGATGCTCATTGCTAAACGCCGTATTTCCCCAAATTTCTTCAGGGAAGGAGAACTGAAACGGCGAATGCAAGATCATAGAGTAAGGGTTAAGCAGTTAATCATATTTTGTTTACATAGCAATTTAGAACGCATCATTGCGATAAAAGACAGGGTGAAAATTGTTTCACATCGGCTATCGCCTGTTTCACGTAAAAGTTGCTGTTTTTTACTCCATAAAGGGCAAGATTTGCGTTCAGATATCGTCGCCAAAATGATTGAAAGACATCAGAGCTGACTATGGGTACTTCGTTGCAATGATATGCTTAGCCATTTTTCACTCAACCAGTGAGTTCCCCTGCTACATCCTCTACAAACTTTCCCATCATTTTCATGTACGATTTTTAATAACTCCTATTTTATGAAAAATCACAACCAGGCTGATAAAAGGCCAACCATACGACCCGCCAGCATCAAAGAATTGGCTGATATGTATGAAATGGATAGAAAAACAATGGCAAGATGGCTTAAACCACACCAGGACAGGATAGGCGAACGCATAGGCTGGTATTACAATGTTCGACAAATGCAGGTCATTTTTGAAGTATTAGGGTTCCCTCCCTGTTTTGATAACGCATGAAATCATATAATATACGCATGACTTACACATGGCTAACGCATGAGTAACGAATGAACTCTTAACCAGGTATAGTTCTTCTCACAACCTTGTGGCCTTGTAATTTGCCTGTTTAAACCCGAAGCAAACGCTATCGGGTTTTGTTGTTTTCAGCAATATAGATACCATGCGTAAAATGGGAATTTGTTGCATTTCCATACTCTTTTGTTCTTTTTTGAGGAAAGTATTGTATTACTGGTATCAATCGGGACAGTGCCACATTACGCCCATCGTATGTTTGTTCTCACAAGACACAACAAGCTATCCATTCACCCAACCCTATGAAAATGGCTACACACAAACAGAAAAACTATTACGATGAAAAAGGCAACCTGATCATAAAGCCATACAGGGTAATAGACCTCACTAAGATTTTTGATGTTAACTATCGCACTTTCAAAAGATGGGTGAGCAATATTGAAAAAGAGATGGGTAAACCTGAAGGTAATTATTATTCCATCAGGCAGGTTGAATATATGATTGCACAATTTGGACTGCCCCGCAAGCTGGACATTACCGGTTCAGAGAAATCATTTGAGCAGGCTGCCTGATAATACAGAAGAAAAATAACAACACTATGAAAACCGAAAATACATCTCAAAACATTTTCCTTACAGGTTTAATCCTGCTGGCTAACCTGGATATTGCCGGCCTACTGGAATATGGGTTGAAAGCGGTTATAGGGGGAAGCATCTGGCTTGCCTTCAGGATGATCTCCGATAAGATAGACCGGAACAAAAAGAATAACCAGCCTAACCCGCCTGCTAAACATGAGTAAACAAGCCATTGCACTTGTGTTGATCGGAGGCGGGCTGGTAGCAGGATATAGCTACTATGTGCGGATGAAAAAGACCAGCGCAGAATTGCAGGTTATTCCTGATGCAAGTGTTTATAAAGTTAATTGGGATGGCATAACCATACGAATAGACGTACTCTTGAAAAACCCTACAAATGGGAGCTTTTCTATTAAGTTCCCATTTGTTAAACTGATGTTCAAGGATACGGTGATAGGCAGTTCGGAAGTGGTAAACAACGATATTAAAATACCGGCATACGGACAGGTCAAGATAAGCAAGCTGTTAGTGAATATCCCGATGGTAAGTATTTTTTCTGTATCTACTTCCATACTGAAAGCAATACAGAGCAAAGAGCAGGTAAAGATCGTTGCTGCCATGATAACTACCATTGACCTGGGTATGGTGAAAGTGCCGTTTGAGGAAAGCCATGAAATAATATTGAAAAAGTAATGGAAGCATTAAAAGGGCGAAAGATAAGAGCAGGGAATGAATACGACCATTTACTCCCTGTGGCAAAAGGAACAGTCAGAACGATCAGAAAATTTGCGAATGTCAATGATACCTTATCCTTTATTCCAAAGGTAGTACGGTTAACGGCACATCAAACGAAGTTGGTTGCAGAAAAATTGAAAAGGGCAACCCTATATGACACTTGCAGGAACATTTGGAATTTTGTTTATAGCTGTATCAATTACAAAAAAGATGACGAAGGTTTTGAGCAAGTGAGAAGCCCGGCAAGAGCCTGGTATGATCGGAAAAGAGGCGTGGATTGCGATTGTTACTCAGTCTTTATATCCAGCATCCTTTTCAACCTGGGTATTCCGCATACCCTTCGGATCACCAAATATGCAAAGGATCATTTTCAGCATATTTACCCGGTTGTGCCTTACGGGTCCAGGCACATCACGATTGATTGTGTAACAGATCAATTTGACTACGAAGTACCTTATTCAGTAAAAAAAGATTACCCTATGGATTTACAATACTTAGATGGTTTTGACGGATTCGATGGCTACGATGAGTTTGACGGACTCGATGGCGAACTCGGTCTGTTCGGCAAAAAAAAGAAAAAGAAAAAAGCTGCTGCCGCAGCCGCCGCAGCCGCTGCAATGCCTTCACCTGACGGAACAGCACCCGCCCCTGTCATTGCTTTGCCTAAACCCAAAAAGAAAGGTTTTTTTAAGAAGGTGTTGAATGTAGTGAACAAAGTAAACCCTGTCACTTTACTGCTGCGCAACGGTGTGCTGGCGGCCATGAAGCTGAACATAAAAAATGTGGCGAAAAGGTTACGCTGGAGTTACCTGCCGCCCGATAAGATTGCGCAGCATGGTATAGATCCCGCCAAATATCAGAAACTGGTGGCTACTCGTGTGAAACTGGAAAACATTTTTTACGGAGCAGGCGGCAACCCCAAGAATTTTAAAAAAGCAATCCTGTCCGGCAAAGGGAATAAGGACAAGGCGGTAAGCGGATTGGGTATGCTTCCCATGATAGAATGGTCAGGCACATTAAATGAACACAGCCCGCTTGGTGAATTATTGGGCGATGAGATATACTACTCCGAAAACGTGGAAGGCATGGAAGGCTTTGGCGGGTTCGGTGAACTCGGTGAACCGATCAGTCTTGCCAGCATCGGTGCAGCGATGGGTGTTATTGCCGGTATTGTTGCATCCCTGAAACAAATAGGCAGCATCTTTAAAAAAGGTTCGCCCGGTGATGCCGATTTTGATGAATCGTTAACGGATGCAGCAGAGAATAATGTAAATGCCCCGGCTGCTGCTTCTGCCGCTGCCGCCGCAACTGCAGCCGCCAATGCCGCACCTGTACCGGCGGCGGCTGCCAGCCTGCCAACTGTTCCCCCGGCTAATGCAGCCTACGAAGAAGCCGATACCCCAGGCTATGCAGTGACAAAACAGAACAACGCACCTGCTGCTTATACAGGCGATGAAGAATACCAGCAGGATGATGATTTCTCTCCGGCTCAAACATCAGCAAGTGCAGCTTCAGGCAGTGGGGCAACTACTCCAGAGAAAAAAGGGTTTTGGGATAAGAATAAAAAATGGCTGAAGCCGGTAGCCATCGGAGCCGGTGGCCTCATCCTGATCGCAGTGGGCTACAAGCTGATGAAAGGTAATAAGGCGGCTTCTAAACCCGCATCCAGGCCAGGCAACTTATCCGGCCTGCCACGCAAACGCAAAAAGAAAAACAAGGGCAAGCGCAAAATAAATGAGATCGCCCTGCTCTAAACCATATCCTATCACATAACAACGCATTAATAATATCATGGCAAAGAAAAACAGCTACCAAAAAAAAGCCGCTAAAAAAGGATTCCTGGCCGGCCTTAATGAAGGATTACCTACAAAGGGCAATGTAAAAAATACCGTAATGGAAACCGGCCTTAGCCTGCTGGTGGGTGTATTGGGCGGTGGCTTCATTGGCGCAGCCATTGGGCGGCCTTCCCTGTTGGTAGGGATCGCAGCCACCGGTATGGGGCATTATACAGACAGCAAGCTGTTACAGCTCTTTGGTGTAGGTATAATGGCTTCCAATGGCTTTCAGAAAGGAAATACGGTGAATGGGCTGGAGGGATTGGACGGCATCAAAGAGCGGCTGAAAGCCTACCGGGAAACATTTTCAGAAAAACTATACCTGGATAAGCTGATGAAGAAAAAAGCCGCTGCTACCGATGGTTTTGGCGAACTGCAATACTTCAGCTACCCCGATACATCTTTTAACGGCGGTCTTGCCGCACTGGATGATATCGAGGAACAGATCGCTGAATCTGCCCGCCAATTCCAGGGAAGATTAGCAGGAAGTGGTTACGAAATGGAAATGGGCGACCTGGGTGAGCATAATTATTAACCCTCCTTTTTAGCATCCTTACGCTTTGAACAATTTTATAAATTTTTAAACCATATCACTATGTTAGGAATTTTGGACGGAATCGAAGAATACGGCAACGCCGGTGCATTGATCGGTATTGACGGTATTGATGATGGCGAACTGCTCGGCGCACTTCGCCGCATGAACCCTGTAAAAAGGCAACGCACTGTAAACAAGCTGGCCAATACCGGTGCGCCAAGCAAGGGCAGCCGGGCAGAAATGGAAAAGTTCTTTGGTGAGTTGCCTGCACATATCAAAGAAGGGCTTGCTTCAGGCAATTTGCGGCTGGCAGATATGACCATTTACTCCATCAAACCGGTCACTTCAAAAACGATCAAGTTATTTGAAACGCAGGATGATAAAGAGATTGGTTTACGCAATGTGTCCAATGCCAAATTACCCAAGAACCAGGCATTCCTGGTAAGCGGTATCTACCTGCTGGCCGGAGTTTCAGCCGATGGTACAAAGGACAAGATCATCGCTACCGAATTTAAAGGGTTGGAAAATTTCCATGCCATTGCCAACGGTGAGTTCTCCCTGAAGTCCAATAAAAAGCAGATCGTACCGGAAACATCCAACGCTGTTTTTAAAACGGCAGCCTATCACCAGGTTCCCATCGGCTATTACAAGCTGGCGAACCCCCGCCTGATCGAAGATGATATTCTTATCGAAATGACGGTGGAATTAGGCTCAATGGATGGCGTGGCAGCGAACACCTACATTTTTGCCGGGCTGCATGGCACTGTGACCACTCCGTAAGGGATGCTGAATAAATACCAATGGGCGGCCATCGCTGCCGCCCTGTTTATTCCCTCCATCGTACTGGCGGCTGGCAGGAAAATAACAAAGCCTGATAACCCTATGAAAAACCTTGCTGCTTTTCTGCTGATGTTACAGTATTCGGAAGGTACATACGGAGCCTATGCGTACCGCATATTGTACGGAGGCAAATTATTTAATTCTTATAACCGGCATCCCAACCAGCCGGTAACCAGATGGGGCATTACCAGCACAGCCGCAGGAGCCTACCAGTTTTTATATAAGACCTGGCAGGCACTCGCAAAGGATTTAAAACTGGTTGACTTTACACCGGCAGCACAGAACAAGGCAGCTATCGAACTAATCAGGGGAAAAGCAGCATTAACAGATGTACTGCATGGGAAGATCGCAGATGCGATTTATAAATGCCGGAAACTATGGGCATCACTTCCCGGGTCGGGATATGGGCAGAACGAAAAAAGCATTGAAGAACTTTTAAGGTTCTATGTCAGGGCCGGAGGGAAACTAAACACAATGTCTTAATCATGATAACAAGAGTTAAGAAACGATATGACATCGAGATCACGCAGGAAAATGCGGTTCATTCCAAAACGTTTGAACTGGACAAAAATATTATTAAAGTGCATGGCCTGTTACTCGAAAGTGACAGAGATGATTTCCTTTTTTATCGGGGTTTTTGTAAGATAGAAATTAACCGGCAGGAAATCTTCCCCGAAGGGTATGCAGCAAAACTGTTGATGAGCGGCGTAAATGTTTCTCCCAATGACCGCTATTATGAACTGGGTGGACTTGAGCCGGGTAACGGACAGGTAAGAGTGGAGTATAAGGATAATACACATATCCTGCTTGCTTTTGCAAACTATCGTGTATCGCTTTACCTCGATTGCGAAATAACCGAAATGCTATGATGACAGAGCAGGCCATAGTACACAAGATTTTAATCACCCAAATAGGCCAGCGTGTCAGTTTCCAGGTTCGCTTACCGAAAGATGCCCGAAGGCTGATCGGGTTAGAATACGATGCAAGGAAAATATCAGGCAATGCGTATGTGAGCTTTTTAAATGCGTATGTGAACTTTTTATTTGTAGATGAAGGCGGCGAAGGTGATCCACCATTGTTCGGAACGCAGGGAGATCCTTCATTCAGGCCGAACCCCAATAAGCTGATCGGGCGATTGAGCCTTCGCAACAGCTTTTGCGAAGGGCTGTTTTACCAGGGCAACCTGGTAGAAGATAATAACACAGAGCAATATGAAGGAATCGCTTTACAGGGCTATGTTCCAAAACCCTGGATGCACAGTACAAGGCGGGAAGAAATAGGCATCAACGTAAACCCCGGCCTGATACAAGGTTTTTTTGAGGACAGCTATGGGGTCAATTCCCACACAGAGCTGGAATATGAATTAATACTTTATTTCTGGATAGAAAAATGCAGCAATGACAACTGACCTGGCGTTGGAATATATAAAGCGCAGAGCCTGCGAATTGTGCTATGGCGACCAGTACACATTAAGCGTAAGGCATTTTGTATTGCAGCCGAATGAACGCCGGGCGGTGGATGGTCACAATCAGTTTTTTGTACTGATAGAACCTTATTGTGATCTGCGTGTGGAAAGCGATACCGCCATTTTTGACCTGGCAGAAAACAAGATTAACGAACTGGAGTATGAACACAGGGGGAATATACTATTGATCAATCAATCCATATTCATCAATCATGTCCGGTTCATACAGGTAATACCTACCAATTGTAACCAATGCCCATAACAACCGAAAAATACGATCAGTTAAAAATAGATAAGCTCAAACATCTTTTGACGGAGTTGGCAGCAAAAGGACAGGCACGACCTTTCGAGATTTTTGTAGATGGATTGAAGGTTGTACCTAAAACAGAAGATGTAAAGGAGTTTGAGAACTATGAATACTATATCAATGAGGACAGCGAAAAAATCCGCATACTCATTTACTATTCGCTGACCTCTCCACGCAACGATCAGTACGTCTATTATATCCAGCGTGGCAGAATTGAAAAGCCCCTGAGCGGATTAGGTGAACTGGATGGCATCATACAGGAAAAGCTGGAAGCAAGGGACAGGGAACATGAAGCCCGGCAGATAAAACAGGAACTGGAAGAAACAAAAAAACAACTGGAAGAAGCAGAGCAGTATGCGGAACTACTGGAAAAGCAATTGGAACAGGCCAACAGCAATAAACATAAGCTGGGGAAACTTGACCTGGTTGAGTTGGGTAGCCTGGTGCTGGAGCGTATGGCAGCAAAGAATGCAGGGGCATTGGAACGGATGGGCCTGGGGGGTATTGTTGCAGCACCGGTAACAGAAGCAATAGCGGAACCGGTTGCCGCCAGCTTTGAGAAACAGCAACACGCTCACCAACCGGAGCAAAGACACATTGAGTTGTTTCAGCAGTTGGAATCCGTCTTTAATAACGAGCAATTAGAAATTGTTATGCAGATCATTGGAAAGTTTGCAACCGAACCCACCCATTTGCAAACGGTGGCCAGCCTGCTGAACATTGATATAAAAAATGAAACCACATGAAAAAGTATCAGTACTCCATGAGCATTGAAGCAAAAACGGAAAAAGAGGCAGAAGCAAAGATGCAGGCACTTACCACGCTTGCCTCCCGGCTGAATGAGAAAGAGCTTTCAAAGCTGGCGCACGTTATCAGGCATGACCCGGTAAAAACTGCACTGGCAAAACGATACTTAGGAGTGTAACTAACTAAAACCATTTGTCTTATTCTCCTATGAAAACCCAGGAAACTTCCACCCATTCCCCTGATGAGTTTACCCTCAAAGAAAAATTAACCTACGGTATCGTCGGGCTGGTAGTGATCGGTGGAAGTTTCTTTATTGGTAGAAGTCTGATAAGAAAAGCCAGGGCAACATCAGAGGAGAAGAAAACTTATGAAGAAGGCAACCCGGCTACGTTTGCGAAGCAAATAAAAATGGCATTTGAAAATGACAACTGGATGGGTTGGGGAACGGATGAGGAAGCATTAAGAAAAACATTGCAAGCCATTCCAAGTAAAGATGCCATGCGGAAAGTAATTAGCTCTTACCAAAAGCTATATGCCCGCAGTATGATGGCCGATATGCAAAGTGAATTGACAACAAGTGAATACAATGAAATGCTGGCCATCATTGCTTCCAAACCGGAAACAGGCAATGCTGCTGTATTACCGCAGTCAAGCCCTCTGCAATACCAGTCATGGGCGAAAAGATTAAAGGCTGCCTTTGATATAACTTATTGGATGCTGCCGGGAACGGATGAGGATGCGATCAAGGCAGTATTTATGGAAATGAGAAGCCAGGCAGATTTCTGGCAAACTGCGCAGGCGTACCAGGCACTTTATAACAATGACCTGATGAATGACCTTAAAAGTGAACTGGAGTTTTGGGAGTTCGCCCCCATGATGGACATCATTATGAAAAAACCGCAAGCATGAAAACAAGTAAAACGAAAATAAAGAGCAGTTCATCCCGCAGACCTTCTTCAAAGAAGCAGCAAACAAAAAAAATCATTATTGCGTCTGTGGCAATTGGTGCGGCAGGCATCCTGGGTTATTTCGGCTGGCAATATTTCAAGAAGAAAAGGGAGGCCAAAAAAAACGGTGATCTTGATATGTTGCTGCAATCCGGCCTTGCACCCGCAACCGGTGGAAGCATCCCAACCATTCCGACTTATACGCCTCCCTATGTGCCGCCATACATACCGCCTGTAAAGCCTGCCGTAAGTAGCAGCAGTTCCACATACAGCAGCAGCCCGGTAGCCAATAATCCGGCAGCAACCGGCTTCCCCTTGAAAAAAGGAAGCAAGGGCAATAATGTCCGGTTGTTACAACAAGCTCTTATCAATAAATATGGCAAAAGCATTTTACCGAAATATGGATCGGATGGCGATTTTGGTTCGGAAACGCTGGCCGCACTTAAAAAAGCTGGCTTACCCGACACCATTAATGAAAGCACTTTTAATGTGCTGACACAGGGTAGTAAACCCGATAGCGCAGAAATAGGCAAACCGTTATACGATGCGGCAGCAGCTAAAAATTATTCAAAAGCATTGTCCCTGCTCAAGCAAATGCAGTCGGTAGATGATTATACAAAGGCCAATGAAGTATTTAAACAATACCGGCTTGGTGCAGTGAGGCAAACGATTGTAAACGGCCTGCTGAACACTTTTACCAGCACCACCCAAAAAGAAGCCATCCGCATGGAGTTCCTGCGCATGGGATTGCAATATGATGGCAGTAAATGGAGCCTGTCAGGGCTGGACGGCCTGCCTGTAATGACCATTGAGCCAACAACGGTTTGGATCAATGCTGCTGAAGGCGTGAAAGTACCTGCCCGCATGGTACTCGGTAACGAAGTAAGCAAGCGGCTGGATTATACTTTGTTTGAGAATGGCGGCAAATATTTTCTTGTAAATACAAAATCCATCCAATACCTGAAATAACATTTATTAAAACTGTTTCTATGAAAAGACATATCAAATACATCATCGTACACAACACTGCCACTTTTGACCCGAAGATCAGCCAGCACTATGGGTTCTTTCATTACGTGGTGGAAAGGACAGGGGAAATCAAAAGAATATATCCCGAATCAGCCGTTATCAAGCATTTGCCCGATGTAGATAATGAGGCCATCCATATAGCCTATACAGGAGGCCGCAACAAAGCTGGCTCACTCGGTGATACCCGGACACCCATGCAGGAGGAAGCCCTTTTTAACAAGCTGGTGGCATTATCTGTCAAATACCCCGCTTGCCGGATCTGCGGGCATGATGAGCTGGATGCCACGTCCAATTGTCCGGGCTTTTCGGTAAAGGACTGGCTGCGCAATTATGAGCCTGACCTCTCCATATCCGCATAAGTCTTTGTATTGTTTATTTCTTATTCTATCCTATGAGAACAATTAAATACCTGGTTGTGCATTGCACCGCTACGCCTGTTACTGCTACCATTGAAAGCATACAACGCTACTGGAAAAAAGTGCTGAAGTGGAATAACCCCGGCTATCATTATATCATAGAGCGGAACGGCGATATTGTCAACATCACCGATGAGGAAAATATTGCCAATGGCGTTGCGGGGAATAACCGCCATGCTATTCATATTTCCTATATCGGCGGCATTGATGCAAACGGAAAGCTGCTTGATAACCGCACAGCGCAGCAAACGGAAGCCATGTATCAAAAGTTACTGGAACTGGCAAAAAAATATCCCGATGCTATCATCAGGGGACACAGGGATTTCAGTACAGATACCAACAGGAACGGAGTGATAGATGCCTTTGAATGGATAAAGGGCTGCCCCTCTTTTGATGTAACGGAGTGGCTGGAAAGTTATCAACCGCAGCAACAAGCCGCCTGAAATGCATGCAGCAATTGTACAGGCTATTTCGATACGTGCTTATGAGGTTTATACAAGACCCTATGAGCTGAACATTATCGGTATAAGGTCGGACAGTACCGTATCAAACAGGTTTGATGATGAATTTCACATATTCTTTAAAAATAACCTGGGCAGTTGGATTCATTATTTATTCGCTGCAACCACCGATCCGGGGACCTACTGGCTACAATCGCCCATGCACCCGCAAGGGACGGCTATCCTTTCACAAGGACAATACCGGGGAGCCTACCAGATCGGGTTACACAAGGGTAAGTATTATGCCCTGGTGCAGCGAAAGCCGGTAACAGTACTAAGGGACTATGACCGCAATGCCGTTCTTGACTTTATGAATGGGAAGCCTGATACCGGTATGTTCGGCATTAATATTCACCGGGCATCGGTAAACGGAACGACAAAAGAGATTGATAAATATTCTGCCGGTTGCCAGGTATTTGCCAACGTGAACGACTTTAACCTGTTCATGCAGTTATGCGAAAAGCACCGGCAGCTATATGGTAACAGCTTTACCTATACGCTAATAGATAAACGAGCCATTGCCCGCAGTGAAAAAAAGAAATTGGTTGTCAGCCTTGCCGGTATTGGTGTGGGCATCGGGGCGGGATTAATCGTGTACCAAATTGTAAAACCATGAAGCAAAAACGCATTGTACTTTTTTTATTGCAACTGTTCAGGGACAAGGACGGCAACTTCAGCCTCCGGGAACTGGCTACCGCATTATTTATTATTGTGCTGGTCATTAGCTGGATAGCCCAGCAATTTTTCCGGCTCGATGTGCCAGAGTTTATGTTCTGGGCTTTTGTGAGCATGGTCAGCGCAGGCTGTTTCGGTTACTCCATTGAAAAGAAAACAAAATTATAAACCACTAAATCCTTTACACTATGATTTCACTAAGACTAAAATCCTCCCTCGCTATTGCACTGATCTGCTTTGTGCTTGGATGTTGTACGGCCTTTCTGCTCACCACAAATTGCAGCAGCCCTTCCAAATCCCCTGCATTAACTCATGCAGCACTTTTAAAGCAACAGGCCGACAGCCTCCACGCTCATTACCATGCCAGCATTACAGCACTTGAAGCACGCAATAAGCAGCTTACTACTGAGCTGCAAAGCACCAAAGCGGAACTGAAAGCAGCAAAATCAAAGACAAATACCAAAGCTGCCGCCATAAAGAAGATCATCAACCCGCCGGGCTATCCCGCAAAAGAGCTGATTAAAAAATCTTCTGCCTCTCCGGTTTCCGAAAACCCAACATTGCAAAATTGCGATTCACTAAAGATACTGGTCGGTGAATTTTTGGAAGAAACCGAACAAAAGGACAGCATATACGAAGCATATACTTTGCAGCAGGACAGTTTAATTACCGGAAAGGATGAGGTCATTGTATTACAGGAGAACGAAAACAGGAACCTTTCTTTTTTGTTTAAACAATCGCTTTCACAACAAACCATTTTGGAAAAGGATAACCTTTCCCTGCACAAAAAAATAAAACGCCAGCGATCTGCAGGCCGGTGGCTTGCCGTTGGGTCAGCCATCATAACCGGGCTTGCTACTCATTATTTATCCAACCGGTAAATACAATGAAAGAAAGAACAATTGTTTCGGCCAGTACTTTATTCGCTTCCCTGCTTGCCTATTGGTATGCAAGGAGCGTAAAAAAAGATGCAGCACCCTATGTAATGCTGGGTGGTTTCATTGGCTCCATTATCGGGGACACTTTAGCAGACCAATTTAAAAAATGAGTTACCAGATATTCGATACAGGCTCAAGCCTTCGCTTTGTTAATGATGATGGCTTCTTTTATCTGATGAAGCACCACATCAGGTCAATCCGCTATGTGCCGGATAATTTGCTCCGCATTGATACCGGTTGCTGTATGCACAGCATTTATATACAGGCAGATCATGTAACACAGCCCGCCAATTGGGGCGCAGAAGATTTAGCCTCAATACTGAATAACTGGATGACCCTCTTTCTGCAAGGCTATCCACCGGATATAACCCCTCCAGTGGAATAAAAGCCAGGATCGGCAAGCAGGCAGTAATAAATAATCAGCAGGATGCAATGAACAGGTATATAACATATCTGGATTTGTTTAGTGGCACCGGTGGCTTCGCCAAAGGGTTAATGGAAGCAGGGTTTCGCTTTAAAAAACATTATTTCAGTGAAATAGATACCTATGCGAGCGCAAACTACCAATACCATTTCCCGGCGGCAGAAGCACTCGGCGACATCACTGTTATCAATGGCAAAAAAATCAGCAGGCCGGACATCATCAGCTTTGGTTCACCCTGCCAGGATATATCCATTGCTGGAAAAAGAAAAGGGCTTAAAGGTTCCAGAAGCAGACTCTTTTTTGAGGCAATTCGGCTCATTAAAGAATGTCATCCCGGTGTTTTTGTCTTTGAAAATGTCAAAGGGATTTTCTCCAGTAACAAGGGCAAAGACTTTGAGACAGTATTGCAAACGTTTGCCGACATTGGGCTTTATGACTGCCAATGGCAATTGCTTAATACTCGCTGGTTTTTACCCCAGAATAGAGAGCGGTTTTATCTTGTCGGCTCTCTTACAAAAAAAGGTAGATGCCCGGTATTTCCTATCGGACAAGGTTTTGAAGCGGATCTTGAAAGTGATAAAGCAAGCCTGCAAGGGCAAGTTTGCCCCACCATCGATACTTCTATTGGAGACCTGACAAACAGATGTCCCTATGTACTGCACGTGCCGGAAGCAACTGTAAAAGGTTATTCGTCTGCTCACGAAGGGGATAGCATTAATCTTTCATTTTTAAAGAGCAATAAAAGAAGAAGCAGGGTTGGCAAAAAAATCGCCAATACCCTTACTTCTAATGTGCAGTTCACTCTGGTAAAAGGAAGGTTGCGCAGGCTCACTCCAATAGAATGTGAACGGTTGCAGGGCTTCCCCGATGAATGGACATTGTACGGATTATTCGGCGACCAAATAAAACTGATCGCCGACGGACACCGTTACAAGATGTTAGGCAATGCTGTAAGTGTACCTGTTGTAAAAGCAATAGCAAAAAAACTAATCCACCTGTTTAAACCTACAACTAATAAGACATTGGGAAATATTTCGTCACCCTTGCGACTGAAATCTTATCAGTACCCTGAAACCCCCGAAATTGTTTTAGGAGATGTTCCTGAAATCCTTGTTCCTGAGATCCAGGTGAACTATTCAAGAGATATGGGCATCCCCTTTTTAGGAAAGCTAACCAGTATCGCCGATGTGGAGGGTTTTGTCAGAAAAACCTTTGACAGCAAAACGCTGGAGCTGCAAGAACAGTTCATTGTGATCTACCTGGACACGCAAATTAATATTATTGGTTATTACCGTCACAGCAAGGGAAGCATAAATGAAGTAACGGTAGATATTCGGATCATTTTAGGTGCTGCTGTTCAATGCGGTTGTACAGGATTGATCATAGCGCATAATCATCCATCCGGCGGACTTGAACCAAGTAAACCTGATTTAGATATTACCAGGAAACTAAGAGAGGCTTGTACGGTACATAATATACGTCTTGTAGATCACCTGATCATTACTAAAGGCGGCTATTACTCTTTTGCCAGTAACGGCTTGATGGGATTATCCGGCGTGGAAAGCCTTATGCCAAAAGATCAGCAGTTTGTTACAAAAGTTGTCGAAGACCTGGAAAGGAAAACACTTCACAACAAACGGTCAATAGAGAAACTCGCTGCTTCTTTTGGGATTAGCAATAAAAACGAAGTAAAAGAACTAACTGAGCTGGCGATTGTAAACCGGGCAAGAGAATTGGCTCATAGTCCCGGAACTACAAGAGAGCGGTTTGATAAGATCGTGGAGTTATACTACTCACAGGTCAATCTTTCGCACCGTACCTCTCAAAGCATTTTATTGCAACAATACTCAACACCTGCGCCAATCGGTTATATGGCAGGTGTTTTTTGTGAGATCGACAAATTGCAATTTAAAGGAGGCTTCGCTTTTGAACCTTCTGCCGGGAATGGATTGTTAACAATAGCTGCCAAGCCTGAGCGGGTATATGTAAATGAAATTGACAGCACCCGTAACCGGAACCTGCATACACAGGGATTTGCGGATGTGACCGGATTGGATGCTACCAGACCATTTGAAGGAAAACAAAAGCGATACCAGGCTGTTCTTACCAACCCGCCTTTCGGGAATATAGAGGCAACGCTATACTATGAAACATTTGGCATAAAAGCATTGGAACACGTAATGGCTTTGCGGGCATTAGATACAATGGCATCAGATGGCCGGGCTGCCATCATCATCGGGGGACATACCCGCTGGGATAATAAAGGGAGGGTGCAGGCCGGGAAACAGCGCATCTTCCTGAACTATTTACATAGTCGCTACCATGTAGCGGATATCATCAACATTGATGGGCATAAACTGTACTCAAGACAAGGTACGGCCTTCGATGTGCGATTGATCTTAATTAACGGAAGAAAGAAAACACCGTTTGGGAATGCACCTGTTTATAACGTCGAAACAGATAAAGCCGTAAATACTTTTGATGAATTATTTGATCGGGTGATGGATGCGATGGATTACCAGCCAAAGAATAACGCCCCATACGATAATCATGTAACGCTGTATGAGAAACTTCTTGCCCTTCAGCCAAAATATCCAAAGACCATATTAGCCATCCGGAAGGACGAACACTACCTTGTATTTGGCAAGGATGCTTTGCTCGTACAACGATTAACAGACTTGAAGATCAGTGTTGAATTTTTATACATGGGTAAAGGAGTTGTAATTCTTCGCATTCCTTTTCATTCCATCAATGCGTATTTACAAAAACTGGTAAGTGCCGGGCATCGCATGGCACTGGTTGATGAATTGACTAATCCAAAAGATACCGATATGAAACGGATGGAGCTGGAAGCAGAAGCATTGATCTTAGAACTGGAATTGCTCAACACATTAGGTGAATTTCCGGCAGTGCCTGGAAACATTGACAAAGCAATGTACCAGAACTATACCTATTATAAAGCCGGGCACTATTCCAGGCCAAACCAACTTTACCTGATACTCAATCAAAGCACCGGGGAGTATGAAACCTATGACCTGGATGCAGAAAGGATAAACTATATATTCTCCGTCCCTCTTACGCTCTTTGCCATTATTAAGGGGAAAAAGGTATATGGGCTTTCTTTGACTGCCGACCAGGTCACAGCATTCAGAAAAAAATTACAGGAAACCAATTACCGGCTGATACAAGGTAAAGATCCAAATTCGTTTACAGGGGTTGAGAATAAAAAGGAAGAATTGGGCGCACCCTATATCCCGGCTTCCGATGCCTGCATTGTGTTGAATACAGAAGTGCCGGACAGTATGGCTTTTGAAACACACGAAGCGGTAAAATTCGTCAGGGGAAAAGTAGGTGGTGATATGGATAATTTTGTCCGTCACCGGCTGCGCTATCCTACTAAAAAAACTCTTTGCAGAGTGCTTTCTGCTGAACAGATTGATGCGGTGGCAATGGCTATTTACAATATCGAAGCAAGAGGGCAAGGAATGATCATCGGCGATCAAACCGGTATTGGCAAAGGACGTATCGCTGCATCAATGATACGCTATGCGGTAATGCAGGGATTAAAACCGGTTTTCCTTACGGAGAAAGCCAACCTGTTCAGTGATATTTATCGTGACCTCGCTGCGATAGGCTCTGCACATTTACGTCCTTTTATTGTCAACAGCAGGGAAAGCAAAACAGATATCAAGGATGAGGACGGTGAGATCATCTACCAGGCGCCCCCTGTTACAGAACAACAAAATGTCATTGCATCCCGGGAAGTACCCGCAGGATATGATTTCATACTGGCAACCTATTCGCAGTTTAATTCCGCTGAAAAGAAACCGGAGAAACCCAATTTCCTGCGTGCCATTGCACCCGACAATATTTTTATTATGGATGAAGCGCATAATAGTAGTGGCTCATCCAACACCGGGGAATTTATGCAGGGTGTTATAAGGGAAACAAAAGGTGTGGTATTCCTGTCTGCCACTTTTGCCAAACGTCCCGATAATATGCCCATCTACGCTATGAAAACAGCCATAGCAGATTGCAACATGACAAAAGATGATTTGGTAGCATCTATTACAAAAGGTGGTGTTGCCTTACAGGAAGTTTTATCATCTCAACTGGTGGCAGAAGGACAGATGATGCGGCGGGAACGTTCCTTTGAAGGCGTGGAAGTAAATTATATTTCTCTCGATGAAAAAGCAGAAGAGCATAAAGCGATTTCCGATAACATTACGCAAATCCTCCGGGCTATCATTGCTTTTCAATCCACCTATATTGATAAGATGGTGGAAGAAATGGACGATATAGCAGTAGCCGAAGGCAAAGAGGTAGAAGTGAGGGATGGAACATCGCAGGCAGGGGTTGATAACCTGCCGTATTTCTCCAAAGTGTTCCAGGTCATCAATCAAATGTTGTTTTCCTTAAAAGCAGAAGCAGTCGCAGAACGCACCATTGCCCGGTTAAAGGAAGGCAAAAAGCCGGTGATCGCATTTGCTTCCACAATGGGAAGCTTTATCGAAAGTATGGAAAACGAACATGGCTTGCCCGCCAGTGATGGCGATACGGTCAATACCGATTTTTCAGAAGTATTGCGCCGGGGTCTGGATGGTATCATGCGATATACCGTAAAGGATATTGACGGCAACCCGGAGTATAAACGGTTTGAACTAAGTGAGCTTTCAAAAGGAGCGCAACAGGAGCATAACCGCATTATGGAGAAAATAATGACTGTATCAACTGGTATCAGCATTTCACCTATTGATGTCATTATTAAAAAACTGAAAGAGGCTGGTTATACCGTCGCTGAAGTGACCGGACGTAAATACGAAGTGCAGCTTAGTTCCAAAACCAACAAAGGACTGGTACTGTCAAGGAAACGTATCAATACCAACGATGCGTTCCGGCAGTTCAATAATAACGAAGTGGATGTACTGATGATCAATCAATCCGGCAGTACCGGTGCATCCGCCCATGCTATCCCTACGGCAAAAGTTCCCGCAGACCAGGTACGCCAGCGGGTGATGATCGTTCTGCAGGCTGAACTGGATATTTCTACTGAAGTGCAAAAACGTGGGCGGATAAACCGAACCGGGCAGATATTAAAGCCCATCTATGATTATGTTACTTCTGCTATTCCTGCCGAAAAGCGGCTTATGATGATGCTGCAAAAAAAGCTGAAGTCATTAGATGCCAATACCACTTCCAATCAGAAACAGTCAACAAAGATTTTGGATGTGCCCGACTTCCTGAATAAATACGGCGACAAGATCGTGAAGGAATACCTGATGGAGAATAAAGATATTAACGACCTGCTGGATGATCCTTTGCATTTAGCGGATGCAAAGGAAGATAGTGATGCACGTTCAAACACAATGGAAGATGCAGCGCACAGGGTATCAGGCCGGGTAGCTGTACTCTCCACCAAGATGCAGGAAGATTTTTACAATGAAATAGCGGAACGGTATAATGATTTCGTGGAGTATCTGAAGCAGGTAGGTGAATACGACCTTGAAGTGGAAGCCATGAACCTTGAAGCAGAAACAACCGGCAGCCGGGTTATCAAAATGGGAAAAGGAAGTGATAGTGCTTTTGGTGATGACAGCATACTGGAAACCGTTAAAGCCAACGTACTTAAAAAACCTTTCAGCAGATCAGAGCTGGCAAACCTTATCAATGAAAGCCTGAAGGGAAAAGAGCCGAAGGAAATCCAGCAGGAATATATCCGGGATTATAAAACAGGCATTGAGGAGCGTTTGGCAAAAGAGCAGGCAGATACCCATGCAAAATACGATACGCTCAAAATGAGCATTGCCGCAGAAAAGAAGATCCAAAAAATACTTGACAGAGAAGGTGAAGCGGCCTGGCACGATGCCATAGAGCAACGGCAAAATGAATTAGACCAGGCAAGAGAAGCCCAGCTTGCCAGTATTGAAAGAACATTTGAAAATCGCCGCCTCTATATTGTAAAAACAATGGAGTTCTTTTATCCCGGAAGGTTGTTAAGTTACCTGGTGGATTCTTATGATGGTGGCAAAGAATCTGTCCCCGCTGTTTTTTTAGGATTGGTCATTGATAAAAAGAAAAAGAATCCCTATGCTCCTTCAGCAATGAAGTTGCGTTTTGCAATCGCCAATAGCAGCAAATACCTCGCTATGCCTGCTTCTTACAATGAGGAAATTCTCGCTATCATGGGTAACAGCGCAGATATATCACAACCGGAAATGAGTATGCTGCTTCAGGATTGGGAGAACTATACAAAACAGAATAATGTTGACCGGAAAACCAGGCACATCATTACGGGGAACTTGTTGCAGGCATTCAGTGATTTTAAAGGCAAGCTGGTCAGTTACACTACTGATAATAACGAAACAAAAAAAGGGATTTTATTACCGGAGAACTGGAACCCCGGTGAACAGGTACAGGATAAGGTAGTCGTACCAATATTAAAGGCTTTGCCGCTGATAAGATCCATTACGCAGAATGGGCAGGTAGTTACTAATAACGGCATTTCTTTTTTCCGAAAGGGCGATGACTATAAAATTGTTGTATCAGCATCCCGCTCAAAAGGTGGTGATGTGTACCTGGATAAAGATATTCTTGCACTTGTTGAGAATAACAATTTTGAAAAGACCTCTACCTCAATGGTGGCAGTATTACCCGCCGGAAATATTGACCGGTTAATAGAAGTTTTACAATCTAACCATAGCTGTTCGGTTACCGTTCATTCATCACAGGTACGTGACCTGAAAATGGATGCCGGTGGCAGGTACAGTAATCGAAAACCGATCCTGCTACCGGATGAAGAAAAAGAAGAACAGCAGGCTGATGCTACTCAGATACTCGAACTGGAGGCAGAGGCATTGGCGTTGGAATTGGAATTGCTGGCGGCAGCGTAAACTCATATCAAA
Organism: Sphingobacteriales bacterium 44-61; assembly: GCA_001898405.1. Classification (GTDB taxonomy): domain Bacteria; phylum Bacteroidota; class Bacteroidia; order Chitinophagales; family Chitinophagaceae; genus Terrimonas_A. The sequence goes on along the minus strand of MKTW01000002.1, from coordinate 498,557 downwards.
TTACAAACTCATTCCTATGATTACAATTGACAATTACTTTCAAAAAATAAAACAAATTAAGTTCCCCGAACTTCCCGAAGCCATTAACAAAGGGCATGAGTTTGTGGTTAAAGTTACATCCAATGGTGAGAGCTGGAACCTCTATCATTCAAGCAGTACAATAAAAAAAACGGTTGATACTTATCTTGAAAAGTTGAATGCTTTAGTAGGAACTTCAGAAACAAAAATGCCGAAGAAATCAGAAGGCGGACAAAAGAGAAAGCCAACCTCTTTAAAACCTGTCCAAACTGATAGCAAACAAGATGCTTCCCTTCCAAAATTGAGAACAAAGGCAAAACGTACTCCCGGCAATAATACAGATGACCAACCGGTACAGGTAGAAAGAATACCGGAAGAACTTCGTTTTATCAGGCGTTTTGTTAACCTTAACGGAAAGAGCAAAACAAAAGATGAAATCCTAAGATTCATTAATTCTTTACAGAAATCAATTGTAGAGAAACGCATCCGAAAGACTTCGGCGTATGCCGAGCAAGTCAGGTTTATACAGGAAAAGCTGATTGATACCTACAACTCAATGAAGGCAAAAATTGCTATTGAATTAAAACCTGATACTTTGGAAGCATTGAAAAAGCTGGTTGGCTCAGAAAAAGTTTTAGCATCCATCGGTTTTATCAAACGCTATATCGGGTTAAATGGGAAATTGGGTGTAAAAGAGAAAGCAAAGCAATTACTGGAACAAATTAACAGGGCTATTGACAAAGGAAGAATACCGGATAACGATCCTTACAGTGTAGAAATGTATGAGATAAAAAAGAACCTGAAAGCCTTTGTAAGTGGTAAGCAAATTAAGTCACTTGAAATTGAAACGGCTACATTGAATGGCTTGGAAGGAATATTAGGGTGCGCCTGCCAGCCGAAAATAAAGAAGCCAAAACCAACGATTATGAGTAGCGTGGATTTTGCAGACCTGGAATTTGATACCATCGGGCTACGTGGAAAATGGTATCACCTGATAGGTGATCCTTCTCCTAACTTCAAAGGGATGGTATCGGGAAAACCCAAATTGGGTAAATCAACCTTGTGTATTGAATTTGCCGGTTACCTTGCCCGCAATCATGGTAAGGTACTCTATGTTGCAAAGGAAGAAGGGTTAGACTACACCCTACAACAAAAGCTCAACAGTAAAGATGTGGCGCATCCCAATCTTGACGTGGCTTCCGTATTACCGGACAACCTAAGCTCCTATAATTTCATTTTCCTGGATAGCGTGACCCGCATGGGTCTGAAGCCGGAAGACCTTACAAGACTGGAACAAGCCTATCCCGATAAAGCATTTGTGTATGTATTCCAGACAACCAAAGATGGCCGTTTTCGTGGGGCAAATTCTTTCCAGCATAATGTAGATGTGGTGATAGATGTTCCCGAAAAGGGAAAAGCTGTGCAGATGGGCCGGTTCAACCAGGGTGGTGAGATGGACATATTTGAGGCTGCTTAATTTCATCCAAATTTTAATGAAATTATTAAAGTAAATTGCAATATATCAAATACCATTATTTATGGCAGAGCAACTTGTAAAAAAGCAACATTTCGTACCTCGTACTTATTTAAAACACTTTTCGGTCAAACGAGGAGACAATTATTTTGTCAAAGCACTACCTAAAAGCAATCCTACTCCAGCGAGCATTATCGAAAAAAACATAAAAAAAATTTGTTTTGAAGAACACCTTTATACCCTCCCGGGTCAAACGGTAGCCGAAAAAATGCTTTTGGAGAAATTTTACTCAACAGAGTTTGAATCTCATTATAACGATGTATATGGAATGCTTACTGATCCTAATAAGAAAACTCTAACAGATCCCGAAAGAGAATTAATTATAGGAACAGTTTCTACTATGCTTTATAGGGTTCCTGTTTGGATCAAGAGGCATAATGAACTTATGAGAAGGGTATTTTCTATGGCATTTGAATATGCAGAAATGACCGGAAAAGATGATTTTATTTATGAGGGGCAAAGGATATCAATAAAAGGGAAAACGCTGGAAGAATTTTTAGAAGAGCATGAAGCGGCTACTCAACCTGGGAAAGTAATTACCCAACTTGAAGTAGCAATGAAACTTATCCCCGTAAGGCTTCAGAATGATAATATATTTATTGTGAGACTTGAAGACGACAGCGAATTTATCACCAATGACAACCCCGTTGTAATACAGAATTTGTCCGGCGGCCCTATTCAACCATTTGACCCAACTAATATTCTAAAGCTGCCTTTGGACAATAAACACGTACTGATGCTTATGCCTTTTGGGGATAAGGAGAACAGACATATCGTTAGTAGAGATCATAGATCGGGGATTATGTGCAAACGTGAAGCCGTAATAACTAACGCAGAAATGTTTCGACAAAGCGATATGTATGTTTTAGGGAGCGATAGTTCTTTAACAAAATATCTTGAGCTAAAACAACTGATGGAAGAACCGCAAGAGTTTGATGCCGATGGAAACCTAAAACCAGAAGTAATTGCTCAATTAAAAGCTCACGGCCTAATTGCCTAAAAGGAAACGCTATTAACGATATACCAATAATATAACGTCCATCTATGATAAAACAAAACGAATCAATTACTATGCGTGCAATTGCACTTTGCTTTAAACCTTATTTAAAGCCCGAAGAAGCCCTGATCTACTGCAACCTGGGGCGAACTCAATTTGCGAAAAAATGCGAAGAATACGGCATTTATAAAAACAATATGGGATATTTCGACCGGGAAGAGCTGAATAAATTAATGGGAGCAAAAATAGTCCCTTTGGCAGAGCGGCAGTTTCCTTCAAAGAAAGTGGCATAGTATTAAAAATGGGGGCAAAAGCCCCCATTTTTATTTTAGTTGACTGATGCTGGAAGATATAAAGAATGTTCAGGTGTAGGAAGTAACCCAATAGTCGCTACCTGATTTTTAGGTCTATGCCGTTTATAAGTTCTCCGTACCTGATCTGTTGTAGTATGTCCCATAAGATATGCAATAGTTGCATCGTCAACATTCTTGTCCTGTAGCAAAATTGAGAAGCTCAACCTTGCGCAAGACCAGGTAATATGCTTGTCAATACCAGCACGATGCACCCATAGGTCAACAACCTTGTTTGCGCCGTTTGCCGTTGGAAGGGAAAACACATACTCCGTTTTATGAGAGCTGGCGCTTTTCCTTGATCGCTGTTTTTCAAAAATTGACATTGCAATAGGGTGCATAGTAAGCGTAACTGGCTGACCAGTTTTTTGCTGTATAATTCTTGTGGTAAGAATATTTCCTTGCATATCTCCCCATTTCATTTCTTTCACATCACACCATCTTAATCCGGTGTAACAAGAAAAAATAAAAGCATTCATCACTTCCTCATTAAAGCAAGGGGTATTCAGTAATTGTAAATATTCTTCGACCTCCAGGTTTTCTTTAAGGGTTGTAGAGGGATTGGATTTTGAAAATACTTTTTCAGTTGGATTTTTGTGAAAATATCCATCGCTTGTTGCTGCATTTACAGCCCATTTAAAACGACTATAATAATTTAGCGGCGTTTCACCACTGTATTTATCTATCAGGTATTGCCGAAAGCGTTTACAAAGGTTCTCGGTTATATCAATTGGCGGGATAATATCGCTCTTAACAAACTTCTTAAACTGCTTAAGGCTATTCGTTAAATGCCTATTGCCTTTACGACTATTCAGGTTTACAAATTCCTCATAGTATTCTATGAAATTGGTTTTAAACTTATGTGCAGGTATAAAGGCGCTGCCGATGGCCTGTTGCTCAATAGTCAACTGGCTTTTTTTTACCTCCAACAAAGCAAGGCACTGTTTATTGTGGTTCTTCTGAATTTGATCCTTTGGCTTCGTATAGATAAAAATACCAGTAGAAGGACGCTGGCCAGGCTTGCGGCCATAGTCATAGTAAAAGGTGATTTTATCACCCTTACTATTGGGGCGATTAATAATGTTCATAGGATAACGGATTTAAGGTTTGTAAATGATAAGGTCAACCTGTATGCCATTAAAAGCCTACATGACAAGTTGTAACCAAACGGCTGAAGATGTTTTTCGTCAGAGGTAATAAGTGATAAAAGGCGGGAAAAAGAATCTTTGTTAATTCTTTTTTTTGTCGGCATGAGTACTGCCAAAAGAGCCTTTTTAGGGAGTGCTTGGCGAAGCAGATTTTCTGTCAGAATGTACCTATAGTTTATAGGTACAGACAGTGAAATTTCGTGTGTCATTTCGTGTGTCAATTTTGTGTCAGAAATAGTGGTAGAAAGCGTGAAAAAGTGAGAAGAATTGACACACACTAAATAAAAAAGTCCTGTAAGTCAACAACTTACAGGACTATAACGTGCCCAAGACTGG
>MKTW01000002.1:1718-494166 GCA_001898405.1 Sphingobacteriales bacterium 44-61 | reverse complement strand
ACTGGATTCGAACCAGCACGCCGTTTCCAGCGCTACCACCTCAAGGTAGTGCGTCTACCAATTTCGCCACCTGGGCCTTTGCGGGGATGCAAATATAGGAAAGAGAATGTGAATTCGAAGATGCTTCACGCATTAATTATGTAGTAAAATATCCGGGAATTCCATCATTTCTCATGCCTTTTTCAAAATGATCCGGAAGGTCGTTCCCTTGCCGGGCTCCGACTGCTTCACAAAGATTTCACCTTTATGATACTGCGAAATAATTCGCTTGGATAGACTTAACCCTAATCCCCAGCCTCTTTTCTTAGTCGTAAAGCCGGGTTTGAATACGTTATTGATATGCTGGCTGGCAATGCCTTTACCGGTATCAGTGACATCAATAATAATATCCTGTTTTTCTTCCTGGATGTTCACCTGAATAGACCCTTTTCCTTCCATAGCGTCAAGGGCATTTTTCAAAAGATTTTCTATTACCCAGTCGAATAGGGGAGCGGAGACTAGGGCGGGAATTTGCTCATGTCCATGGGTATTTACGGAGAAAACGACTTTACCCGGCGCCCGTTTGCGGATATATTCTACCATGTTATTTACCTGGGCCACGAGGTCTATTTTCTCCAGTTGAGGCGTGCTGCCGATCTTGCCGAAGCGGTCGGATACCAGCCGTAGGCGGTTCACGTCCTTGGCCAGTTCTGCCACGATGGCCTCATTGCCAGGCTGCTCCCGCATCACTTCCACCCATCCTTCCAGGGAGGAGACCGGTGTGCCCAACTGATGGGCCGTTTCCTTGGCCATGCCGGCCCAGACCTGGTTTTGTACCGACTGGTAGCTGCTACGGAGGGCCAGTACCGTTACGATAATAAATAATCCTACGATCAGCAATTGCACCAACGGGTAATAACGCACTTCATTCAGCAGGCTGGTATGGCCAAAATAATAGCGGTTTACCCGTGTGGAGTCTAATGGGTCGGTATAGATAATAGGCTGGTTGAGACTTTTTAATGATGATAGCTTTTTTGCCAGGTAGGCGGGTTCAGCGAGTACTTTCGCGGAGTCCAGGTTTACATAGGCTATAATGCTATCATGTTCGTCAGTTTCGATAATGGGAATATCATGGTTATCGGAAATGATCTTGAAAGGCAGCCGGGTGTCGGAAATATTGGGATTAAGCAATGATTTGCCGGCTTCCACCCATTGCTCTACTTTTACGCGTTCCTCCCCCGCAATTTTGCGGGCCAGGTATTGCGAATAGAATATAGTTCCGGTAACAATACAGATGGCAATAGCCGCCAGGCCTGTCCGCCAGTTCAAAAGTTGCTGAAGCATGCTCGAATTTAGCTCCTTATCCTATTTTTGATAAATTTTATTGCCGATTAATGAATGCTCCCCATGTTGCTATCGTCATCCTCAACTGGAATGGCCGCCGTTTCCTGGAACAATTTCTTCCTTCTGTGTTGCAGACAACTTATGCAAAATACGAAGTGATCGTGGCAGATAACTCTTCCACTGATGATTCGCTGCTGTTCCTGGAAAAAGAATATCCTTCTGTCCGCATCATCCGGCTGAAGCAGAATTATGGCTTTGCGAAGGGATATAATGAAGCATTGAAGCAAGTGCAGGCAGATTATTATATGCTGCTTAATTCTGATGTGGAAGTAGTCGCTGATTGGCTCCAGCCAATGGTCGCGTTGCTGGAGGCTAATCCCAGGATCGCAGCCTGCCAGCCGAAACTGCTGTCTTTTCAACATAAGAATTTATTCGAATATGCAGGGGCTGCAGGGGGCTGGGTCGATCATTACGGGTACCCTTTCTCCAAAGGGCGGGTATTTGAGACCTGTGAAGAAGATAAGGGGCAGTATGACCAGCAAGAGCCGGTATTCTGGGCTTCAGGAGCGGCTTTATTCATCCGTCCGGCTGTTTTTCACGCCATGAAAGGGTTTGACGAATATTTCTTTGCTCATATGGAGGAGATCGATCTTTGCTGGCGGATCCAACTGGCTGGTCATGAAGTGTACAGTTGCCCTGCGTCTGTAGTATATCATGTTGGCGGTGGCACCCTGCCACAAGGCAATCCGCGGAAAACATTTCTGAATTTCCGCAATAATCATATCATGCTGTATAAAAACCTCGGCTGGTGGGCGAGGGTCCGTGTGATCCCTTATCGTTTCTGTTTAGACCTCGTGAGTGGGGCCAAAGGGTTATTGGGTGGTAACGGCCGTTACCTGCTGGCCATTCTCCGGGCGCATATTGCATTCCTGGGCTGGCTGTTTTTTCATCAGCGAAAGAGCGTTTTTCCTGCTTCCAGGAAGGGACATATTCATGGAATGCTGAATGGCAACGTGGTATGGCAGTATTTTATAAAAAAGAAAACACGTTTTTCTGAAATTGTTAATCATTCTTTATAGTTTTTTATAACGAAACCTTATTTTTGCGTCACAATTTTTGCTATGACTTCTATCAATCAGGACTACCAGGAAGAGCTGAAAAAAGTACAGGACAGAGACTTTACACATAACTGGGTATCTTCATCCGGCTTTCTTTTTTACCTGCAGATCGCCTGTTTCATTGCGCTCGTTTTAGGAGGCTGTTATAAATTGTATACTAAGCGTTTTGAAAAACCTGAAGTAACTATTCAGGAGAGCACGCTCTACACGCCGAAGTACAAATAATTTTCGACAAAAATTTTTTTGCAATAGGTGTAATGCCTATTTTTGCACCCCCTTAGTTCTTTGACCCGGGACGATTACCGGGACACAATAAGCGGAAGTAGCTCATTTGGTAGAGCACGACCTTGCCAAGGTCGGGGTGGCCGGTTCGAGCCCGGTCTTCCGCTCCATCCTCCTGCAAAACAGGAGGATTTTTTTTACCTTCATCCCATGGTGAAATTGGTAGACACGCAGGACTTAAAATCCTGTGGCCAGCAATGGCCGTATCGGTTCAACTCCGATCCGGGGCACTTCTGCAAAATGATGCAAATTGAAAAGGGTTGTTCATAATCGAACAACCCTTTTCTTTTGGCCCGTATAAAAATCATAAAGCCAGGTTATGGTTTTTGAAAACTACATTATAACAATCCTGTATTATTTGTCTATTCCAAGATATTTTTTTTCAACTGCATCAGCCCGATTAGCCACTTCATGCACCACATTAAGAAAAGCTTCTTTGTTTTGTAATGCCAGCTCCACAGGAAAAATGCTTTGCACATACACTCCTTCCACTTTTGTACCATCTGAAAGGGTATAAGGTTTCAGGCATATAGAACTGAGGCTGCACAATTCTGCTTCACGCAGCAACTGCATTGCATTGAGCTTGTCGCTGAAGTCAGCCAGATGACTGCGGATATACAAGTATTCTTTTCCCCGTTCGGTGATTTCACCGAGATATACAAATTGCATCCTTTTAGCTCCATCGTTATACACCAGGGGATAATCCCAACAATAAGTGTCTGCATTTAAGAGTTTAATATTGTAACCTTTGGCAAAATCATCTGCCAGTAATGTTGGAATATATTTCATGTTTGCTGGTTTTATAAATTAATCTCTTCTGAACACGATTATATTATTGTTTCAAAATTGTCGCACTCTTTTGCCCCCTGCCTTCATCCCAGGTTATAGACAAGTGATACGTACCGGGAGATAAGCCCTGCATATCTATGGAAAACTGGTTGTTGCCCCGGACCAGCCCTTTCTGCCACTGGCGCACCAGGGATCCTTTGTTGTCGAACAGCCTAACGGCTGCTTTATATACACCATCCAGTTTCAGGCTTATATATGCCTGCTGATGCACCGGATTTGGCCACACCTGCCATAAGATCCCACTGCCGCAAGTAGAGGTCCTTACAGGAGTGTAACTTTTGCTGCCGTCAATATCGACAGACTGAATGCGATAGAATATTCTGTCAGAAGATGCAGGTGTTGGGTCGGTATAGCTGTAATTCAGCAATGAACTGCTTTGCCCTGCTGCATTTTGAGAGGCGATCGTCATCCAGTCAGTACCATTCAAGCTACGCTGTACATTAAAATGATCTGTATTGATCTCTGTGGCGGTTTGCCAGTTTATAACAGCTGTATTGTTCTCACAGCTCACATTGAAGCGGGTAAATTCCAAAGGCAGTATAACTGATGATTCAGCAAGCGTCCAGGTGGAAAGGCTGCCTATCTCAGTGAGTTGTACCCAATTTTCGTCAGCATTCCTTGTGATTTTTGACGATGGTCCCTGCTGCAACCAGGTGCTGGAAACATTGTCGTATTTCCAATGTACCAACTTCGTTTCATCGGTGCTGGTCAGTTCAGCGTCAAAATAATGGAGCCGCAGCGTGGCATTGAGGTTGGCATCTTTTGCAGGATCAATGAAGTTGATGCTGTAATAGCGTTGTATGGAATTGGGTGGTAGGGGAGATACATAAACGTAACCGCGGTTAATAATCACGTCTCCTAAATCCTGGGTGGAAGTGATGGCGGCGCCGATATTACCGGGATTCACACCAACTGGCTGATTCAGTTGCAACCGCGCCTGCACTGCTCCGCCTGTTGGGCCAATGATGCGGCTGTTTTCATTTTCATTAATGAGTGTGCCTGTATTACCGAGCAGCAGCATATTATTGTTCAGGTTAAAAAAGCCTGAGGTGAATACCATCTGCCCGCGCACTGCTTCATTGTAGCTCTGAAGGCTCACCTGGTGGTTACCTTCTTTGGCGATCTCAAGATTTAAAAAATCAATATATCCACTTATGATATTATCGGCATTACCGGTAAACAATACCTTGCTTCCGGGTTCAAATGAAATAACAGGTCCTGATGACGAGGGACGGATAAAATCCTCATTCTGCAAAGTAACAATGCCACCAATATGCAGTGTAGCGCCGCTTTGTACATACAGCTGCGCTCTAATGCCTGCGAATGAACAAAGGAAGAAGATGATGAGAAAATATTTTTTCATATCACACTTTTTGAGGTGAAGGATATTATAACACTATTTCAGCTGTTCCATAAAGTGTAGTGAGCGATGTGAAAAGTAAGAGCGCAATCTGTTTCATGTGAATATTTTTATTGAGTTATAGAGATTTGTTCATATACTACTTAAATTTTTCTTTTAGTAATTGTATCTCTTTTTTGAGGGCTTCAATTTCCTGTTGCTGCTCCTGTACCGCTTTTACTAACGGTACTACGAATTGGGAATAGGAGAGCCCGTATGCTTCTTTATTGTTTTTCGGTGCAATCACACCATCAAATTCATATCCTGTTTCTTTTGCTGTTTTTTCCACTTCCTGTGCAATAAAACCATTGTGGCGTATTTTTTCTGCTTCTGAATAATCAGCATGGGAAGCGAAACTTATATTATTGTATTGTCCGGTCCTTAAAAACTCGTTGTATTTTCCTGCTTCGAAATTGTACACAACTGGGCGCAACTTCATTATAAAATCCAGCCCTTTTACATTTTCAGTGATATTCGTTTTGAACCTGCCGTCTGAAGGAGAAGTAAAAGGGACCTGGCCTTCAATAACGGTGACAGAAGTATTGCCAAGTCTTACTTTGTTGCTGGCATTAACGATCGTTCCCTGGCCAATTGCAACAGTATTATACAGATCAGCAGCGCTTGCTCTTGCACCGGCACCTAAATACGTATTATTCCAGCCATTGTTATAGCTGCCGCCTGCACCGCTTCCTACTGCTACGTTGTTGGATGACGAGGTGGTGAAATTTAAACTGTTGGCGCCAATAGCAGTATTATTCAGCCCGCTGGTATTGCGCACCAGTGAAGCATATCCGAATGCATCATTGTAGTTCCCGGTAGTGTTGGATTCAAGGGCGGCATCCCCGTTTGCTGTGTTGCTTACACCTGTGGAATTGCTTACAAGAGACCTGGCTCCGGTTGCCGTATTGGCCGCACCTGTGCTGTTGGTGGTAAGCGCATTCATTCCAATGGCGGTATTTTCATAACCCTGGGTGTTGTTGCGAAGAGAATAATAACCGTTTGCTGTGTTGGAATATCCTGTGCTGTTGGAATAAAGGGCATTGCCGCCGGTAGCAGTATTATTACTGCCTGTGCCATTATTCACAAGCGAATAATGCCCGTAAGCTGTGTTATTGCTACCCGTTGTATTATAATTAAGCGCATTGGAACCTGTGGCGGTATTATTATTGCCGGTGGTATTGTAGTTAAGTGCATTATAGCCATTTGCTGTGTTATTGTTGCCACTTGTATTGGAATAAAGAGTTCTATAGCCAATAGCCGTATTGTAAGAACCATATACATTGGAATAAAGAGCAGCATTCCCGTTCGCTGTGTTGAACGCTCCATCTACATTGGTGAAGAGAGCTCTGTATCCATTTGCAGTATTCCCTGTGCTTAAGTTGGAATAGAGCGCCTGGTACCCGGTTGCTGTGTTTTCTGAACCCGAGAAGTTGGAGTTGAGTGCCTGATATCCATTTGCCGTGTTGCTGCTGCCGGTAGCGTTGGTCTGACCTGCAAAGCTGCCAAAAAATGCATTGAACGAGCCTGTACTATTCTGCTTGCCGGCATTATCTCCCACAAAAGTGTTTATACCTGTAGTATTTTGGTTGCCTGCTGATGAACCGATAAAAACATTCCCGGATGCCTGGTTGTTTTGCCCGGCATCAACGCCGATGATGGTAGTCCAGTCTGCCGTATTATTATTCCCTGCTGCGGATCCCACAACAGTGTTAAAATTTCCGTTACCAGAATAAGCTGCATTAGCGCCTATTGCAATGTTGGATTGGCCGGTTGTATTGGAATAAAGAGCATTATATCCCGAAGCAGTATTAAATAGACCGGTTGTATTGGAATAAAGTGAGGCATAGCCGTTCCCTGTATTCAATTCCCCGGTGGTATTGAACTGAAGTGAATAAACCCCATAGGCGGAATTGCCACCTCCTGTTGTGTTTGCATTAAGGGAATACACGCCATAGGCAACATTATGATTCCCGCTGATATTTGAGTAAAAACTTCTGTAGCCGCTTGCTGTATTATTATAGCCGGTCGTATTGCTGAACAGGGCTTCGCTTCCCAATGCAGTATTATTACTGCCGGAGGTATTGGAGTAGGATGACAACCTGCCTATAGAAGTATTGCGATAGCCGGTGGTATTGTTGAACAGGACTTTTGAACCGATGGCTGTATTTGCGGTGGCATGTTCTGGCTGAGTTGTTCCCTGGCCATTATTAAACAATGCCGAATCGCCGACAGCTACAAGAAAATCCCTGTCTGTAGTGTAAAACAAAGCCCTTGATCCCACTGCAACGTTTGCTGAGCCGGTTTTGAGGCTAAACAGAACAGATTCTCCAACACCTGTATTTTCATTACCGGTAGTAAGTTGTGGCATAGCAGTGCTTCCGAAAGCTTCATTGCTTATTCCTGTAGTATTGCGCTGCAAGGCGCTATTGCCTATAGCTACATTAAATTGCCCGGTAGTATTATTCAGCAGGGCCCATTGGCCAATGGCCGTATTGTATTCGCCGGTTGAATTCAATTGCAATGCCTGCATTCCAACAGCTGTATTATAGTTGCCCTTGTTAAAACGCAGTGCATTGGAGCCAACTGCTGTATTTTGAACGCCGGTAATATTTGTAACCAGGGATTTATAACCGATGGCTGTATTATAATTGCCGGTGGTAATAGAATCAAAAACTCTGAATCCCCAACCGGTATTATAAGTGCCGGTATCGAGATAACCTGCCTTGATATTGTTTATTTTGAATTGTAGGGGAGTAAGATCGGTAGTGCCAATAAAATGTGTGGCAGCATCAGTGCCGCTATTACCGCTCAGCAGCCATCCCATCGCTCCCACACTGCCTGAACCAAATGTACCATCGCCCCGTAGTACATCGGTGGGCTGACCGGTAAATTTCAAAGTGTATATCACCCCGTTTTTATCATGACGCAGAAGGCCGCTGTCAATGCTGTTCGCCAATGTATCTACCCGTAGGCCACCGGCGATATGCAATTTGTTCTGGGGAGTGGTGGTGCCAATGCCCACGTTCTGTGCCGTACTGTATAGTGCAGCCACAGATGCGATGAATAAGAGTATAGCTTGTTTCATTGCTTATGATGTTTTGTAAACCTTATGATATGATCAATACCAGATAATTATTCTTCCGCTGCCGCCGTTGGCGCCAACGCTTGATGTGCCGCCACCGCCACCACCGCCGCCCGGAGCCCTCCCGGCGGATGGATCGGATTGTAAGCCTTCAAAATTGCCCTGGCTGTTTATATTCGCAAAACCTCCATGCCCTCCGGTATTGACTGTATTGGCACCATCACCTCCTTTTCCTCCACGCAATGTTTGAAGAAAAACACCGGTTGATTTCTGCACATAACTGATATTATTCTGATATCCAGCTTCGCCATTAGCGCCGATAGTATTTTGGCCCCCATTATAGCTTCCGCCATCAGGCGTTTGGAAGAGAATATGAAAGGTTGCATCGGTAACAGCTCCATCTCCTCCGTATGCACTTGATTGGACCCCGGAAACATTTACAGTGGAAGTTCCTCCGGATTGTCCATTAGTAGTTCCCGAGCCCCGGCTACCACCGAGCCCCACAGTGTATGTGATAGAAGTCCCTGCTGTAACAGAGAACTGTGATCTGGCATATCCGCCACCGCCACCACCACCATAAGCAGATCCGCCGCCACCGCCACCCCAGACTTCTATTAATAGTTGGGTTACTCCATCAGGAACATTCCATGAACCGCTCCCATTAGCAAAGCAGACAAAATTTTTATACTGATCACTTCCCGGTGATTGAAAACTGCCCCATTGCGTAGTGCCTGCACTATTGGTCATCAATACCTGCCCGGGCTGCCCGGTTGTGCCGTTTATCTTTATGTTGCCGTTAATATTGGTATTACCGTTTACATCCAGTTTTTCCTTAGGGTCAGTAGTGCCGATGCCAACATTCTGTGCCAGGCTGCACAGGGCGGCACTCATTGCAATGAGTAATAGCATAGCTTGTTTCATGGTGTGTGTTTTGCGAAAAGTGACCAATAGGTTATTTACAGAAGATCTGCCTCATAATGCCTTAGTGGGCAGTCTTGATTGCAGTGGTTGCAGCTTTAGGGCAGGGGACGTCCCAGCAATCTGTGGTTTTAGTTCCCTTGTCATCTATTGTTCCCACGCATTTAAAGCATTTCACTATTTTGGCTGCATAGTCGACAGTTTTTGTAACACTGCTTACCGGAATTTTAGTTCCCTTATTGTCGATGGCGTAATAGTCGGTTGCCTGTTTGTTTTTATAAGTTGCATACAGCTCATATTTCCCAGGTTCTGAGTGGATTTTTACATCCCCATTGTTAATATTCGTACGTGTTTTTGACCCGCCCAGGTTGTGCCAGCTAGTATCGCTATTGCCCTGTGGTATTTCTTTGGTTCTTTTTACCTGAGCATCGGCGATCGTAAAAATGAATAAGACTGATAATAATAAGAGTATCTTTTTCATATAAGGAGTTTTAAAATTGAATAATATGAACTATTTACATTCATACAGGTATTGATATGCCTGATTGTTGCCGCCAAATGATGATGTCATAGAAGTGATTTTCCCATCTCCGTCAAATTCATAACTGTAATTAGTTATCTCTGTCACAGGTATTGGAGTACCGGTCGTATTGTCCTGATAGGTGCTTGTATATTTTTTGAGCAGATTTTTTGAATGGAAAATTTCCACGCCGCTCATCAATCTATCCCAGTCCTGGATATCGCCTGTTCGATAAGGCTTGTCCGCGTAATATTCATACGTAAGCGTTTGCCAGGAATTATCGCTGTTGTTAATGGACATGGTTTGCAAATTGCCGTTACTCCACTGATAGGTACGGATTGAAGTGAAGCCACCGTTCTTGGTCAGTGTTTCTTTGATAACCTGGGCGCCGGTGTATTCATAAACCCTTTCGGCCCAATTAGTGCCTGCTGTGTTGTATTCCGTTCTTGAATGGCTTACCTGCCCGTTGTTATTAATGGTATAGGTTGTTTTATTGTAATAGGAGCCGCTTGCATATAAAGAGGTAACGGTATTCCCATTGTAAGTAAAATTGATAGTGGACGTTCCATCCATTGCTGTGGAGACTAATTTGCCTTCAGCATTGTAAGTAAAAACGTAATCTTCCCCTGTGGGTGATGTCATGCTGGTGATCCGGCATTCAGGCTTATTCTCCTTATCTTTTTTACATCCAACAGTGATCAGAAAAAGCATTGCGCTAAGTACAATAAGTGTTTTCATATAAGTATGTTTAGGGTTTTATGATGGCTACTGCTGACGGAATTTTACTTCCTTAGCCATACATGGTTGTATCATTTTGAATATGGAATCCCTTCTTTCAGGATTGTCTTTATAACTCTCATCCATATTCTTTTCAAAAATTATCTTGGCGCTCATGATCTTCTTCAATTCGGCGTCGCTGCTGTTCTGGGCCGCAGCTATAGATTCGTCTACCAGCGAACAATAAGCCGTTGCAACATCTTTTGCATTTCCATATGCGAGGGGCAGCACTGCTTCCAGGTCTGTAGCAGCTGTGGCGGTTGCAGCCTTGTCATTCCTTCCTTCCGACTCGCCTTCGCAAGCTTCTACCGCTTTGAAAATGGCACGCATCATGACGGTATCTTCCTTGTATTTGGTTTCCATCGCGTTTTCAAAGTCGCTTCTTGCCTGCCTGGCTTTTTGCTGTGCTTCGCCTTCGGCTGCTTTTGTTACATCGGCATTAAGAGCGCACCATTTGGCTGCAATTGTTTCAGGCGTTTCTTTTTTACCAGCGCAGCCGATCAGTATGCTCACTGCAACTGCTGGTATTGCTATGTATTGACAGTATTTGTTCATGTTGCTGATATTTTGTTAGGGTGATTTAATTGCTTTGTATTGCTGCTACCAGTTTGTCGATATTCATTACACCGTAGTTAAAAGTGTGTGTGGAATCATCCGACATGGTGATCAGTACTTTTTTTGAGAGAAAGCTTTTCTGGGCGGTTACTCCCCTGATGCCCGATTTTTCGAATACAAGGAGCCCTTTCCGGTTATATAAGGAGAGGGAAAAGGAATCGTCATCATGTTGTGGTAAAAATAGCAGCCGTTGATTGGTGACTGTAAGCTTGCCGGCTGTTGATTTGCCATTTGGCGATATATAATAGATGCTCCAGGTGTCAATGGTTGCTTCAGCAGGTTGTAATTCAATTTTCATGTTCCATTTTTTTTAAGGATGTTAATTACACTGATATTGACGGTTGCAGGTAAGTGTATCTATGACAATGAAGCTATGCCGCCACCGGAAGCAAGACAAGCTGCATTGAGAGAATGGCGGCTTTGTTTTCAGGAGCGGTGGCAGGCCTGCTTAATTAATTTCTGCCCTGAATTGTGCTAACGGTGTGAAGGAGCTGATTAAAGGGGCTTTTTCCCGAACTACCGGCATATACTGGCGGTGGGCGCCGGATGAGCTGGCATATTTTCATTAGTAATATTAACTTTACCAGAAGTAATCGATCCGGAAGAGATAACTGCTAAAAGCCTTAATTCGATCTCAGGGTATGACACAGCTTTTTTTGACAGGAGCCAGACGCTGCTTTCGTATGAACGCGGGCATACTGCCCGGCATCAAAAAGGTGCTCTTGCTGCATTTCCTTTTTTGGGGGCAGCTTGCAGCAGCTCAGCAAAAGCCCCTGTTTTTTGAGAACTATTCTTCGGAACAGGGCTTATCTCAAAACAGTTGTTATGCCATAGCCCAGGACGCCAATGGCTTTATGTGGTTTGCAACGCAAGACGGGCTGAATCGGTATGATGGGAGAGAATTTAAGGTATACCTGCGGCAAAACGGAATAGGGAAGAAGCTGCCCTCTAATCATATAACCACCCTTTTTTTTGATGACCGGGAAAAACAACTTTGGATAGGCAGTGCACTTGGAAGCTGCATCTACACGATGGCGGGTGATTCATTGCAGCGGGTTTCCGAATTATTCCCTTTTGCAGCCATGCTCGATACGTTACCAGTAAAGGAGATTATTTCCTTTAAAGAAAAGGAGTATTGGATCATCACCTTCAACAACGGACTTCTTTGCCTCGATCTGCAATTGAATACCCTTACGCCTTATTTTGCTGATAAAGACGACAAAGCCAATGTAACCGGCATTACTATGCACCAGGACAAATTGGTAGTGTCAACACTGTACAAGCTGTATATGCTAAAACCGGGAGACAAAGCATACCGGCCAATACCATTGTATGAGAAAACATCATTTCCCCAAATAAACCAGCTTTTTTCTTTTGAGAACACATTGTGGATCGGTACCCTTTCTGATGGCTGCTATTATGTTTCTCATCCGATAGAAGACCCTGCCAATATTCATGTGTTGAAAACAGTGCCGGGGGGTGTTAATGCCTTTGCTTCGGATAGCAGCAATAGCATCTGGATAGGCTCCAGGGGCAGTGGCATTTATCGGTATAATATCAAAACCGGGGAAATGCAGGCCGCTGTAAGAAAGCCTTATGATCTTCATAGCCCGGCTACCAATTTTGTTGTAACGGCTTATAAAGACAGGCAGGGGATTGTTTGGTTTGGATTAAGCGGAGGTATCGCTAAATATGATCCGCTTTTGCACCAGTTTGGCCATATTAGTGAAATGGGACCTCTACAGAATGCCTTGCCGGAGAAAGTGATCTATAAACTATATAAGTCCGGGGACGGAAAAATTTATATCGGCACCCAAAGTCATGGCATTGTAGAATGGAATAAAACAACCGGGGAAGTGGTCAAGTTCCCTGAATCGGCCAGGTTGGAAGGGGTCAACAATATTGTCTATGATATAACAGAAAACACTGATGGTCATATCTGGGCAGCTACTGTGTCCGGGTTGATGGAACTTAATCCTGCAGCAAAGAAGATCAGCTATTATCGTGATCCTTCATTTTTAGCGTTAAACAGGACCATTTCCCTGCTAAAACTAAAAAACGCAGACAGCCTGCTTGTAGCGTCGGAAAACGGCTTGCTGTTTTTTTCGCCAGGGGGCAAAAAATGGGCACCCTTCCCGGAAAATCTGCAACCTGGAATTTATAAAGATGCTTCATATGTGTACACAGCCAGGTATATGTATGAAGATGAGAATAGTACGGTTTGGATATGCACGGAAGGTTCCGGCTTGCTGAAGTATGATTATTTAAAAAAGACATTGTCAATTGTAACACCTGTAAACAATATTTCGCTGTTCGTACGGCATATGCTAAAGGACGGCAACCTGATGTGGCTGGCTACAGATAACGGATTGGTTGTGTATGACTATTTACAGAACAAAGTGATTCAGCATCTGACGCCAGGAGGGGAAAGCACTTCAAGAGTTTGCTATGCAACGCTTAAAGATAATGATGGGTATTTTTGGGTGAGCACCAATTTTGGTTTATATAAAATAAGTGCAGGCTATGCGATCCTTCAGCATTACAGCACTTCTAACGGCCTCACTTTCCTGGAATATAATACAGCCTGTGCGCTCAAGGAACCGAATGGTACTCTTTATTTTGGTGGTATGGGAGGGGTCACTTTTTTTCAACCATCTTTACTCAGGCAAAACATATTCAGCCCGCTTCCCATTATCACCAATGTGGAGATAAACGATACTCCCTGGCCGGTTTTCAATGATAAGCCGGCGAAACTCCAGCTCAGGTACAATGAAAATTTCCTTTCCATCCGTTTTGCTGTCACCAATTTTTCCAGTGAAAAAAATAATCAATTCAGTTACAGGCTTAAGGGACTGAATGACCGATGGAGCGATTTCTCAGTAAACAGCTCTGCCAACTTCACAAGTTTGCCGCCTGGTGATTATACTTTCGAACTTATGGCTGCCAATAGCGATGGGTTAAGGAGCAAAGGGATTGTTGCGCTGGCTGTCACCATTCAACCGCCGTGGTGGCAAACCTGGTGGTTCCGGACGCTGGCGATATTATTGCTGGCCGGTCTGATCACCTATTTTGTAAGAAGAAGGATACTCTCTATAAAAAAGGAAGCCACTTTAAAGCAAAAGATTGCTGAGGCGGAAATGATGGCTATGCGGGCGCAGATGAACCCTCATTTTGTATTTAACAGCCTTAACAGTATCAGGGAAATGATCCTGAGCAATGAAAATAAAGAAGCTTCTCATTTCCTGGGAAAATTTGCAAGGCTTATCCGCATTACACTTGATCAATCAGGAAAGACATTTGTTCCCCTGCGTCAAACGATTGATCATCTCACACGTTATATCGAAATTGAACAGATACGAAACGAAGCATTTACCTGCCGCATACTGGCCGATGATGAGCTTGATCCCGACGAGGTAATGCTTCCTTCCATGTTGATACAACCCTTTGTAGAAAATGCATTATGGCATGGCACTACGGCAAGCAGGAAAAACATCAACATCAATGTTGATTTTAAAAAGCAGGGCGACAGGCTTCTTTGTATCATAGAGGATGATGGTATCGGCATTCGCCAGTCGCTGAAGAATAAAATTAACGGCAGCAAAACACATCATTCCGTAGGACTTGAGAACGTTACAAACCGCATCAGGCTTCTTAATGAAAAATATAAGCTGAAAAGCAGCATATCTATCAATGATAAAGAAGATCTTGATAACTATAAAGGTACCGGCACTGTTGTGCAATTGTTCTTACTGCTTCAAATAAATGAATAATGAACCAGATTACTGCTATTCTTGTAGATGATGAACCAAGGGGGCTTTCCTCTTTGCAAAAATTGTTGCAGCTCCACTGCCCGGAGGTAAGTATTATTGCTTGTTGCCAAAGCAGTGACGATGCAAAGGAAAAGATCGAGCGCCTCACCCCACAACTGGTGTTCCTGGACATAGCCATGCCTGAAAAAAATGGATTTGACCTGCTCAGAAGTATCAATAATGTTTCCTTCGAAGTTATTTTCGTGACTGCCCACAATAATTATATGATGCAAGCCTTCCGCTTCAGTGCCCTGGACTACCTCTTAAAACCAGTGGAAGATGACTTGCTGATTGAAGCGGTGCAAAGGGCAATTAAAAGAATATCGGAAAAGGGTGAGGAAATGCGCTTCAGCACCTTGCTCCATAACCTTGCACAATATGGACCCGGTAAAAAAATGAAATTATGCATACCCTCGCTCAGGGGAGTAAAAGTGATCGAAATACCTGATATCATTTATTGTGAAGCCAACAGTAACTATACGAATTTCCACCTGACCAACGGCAGCAATATCTGTTCCAGCAAACCTATTTTTGAATATGAAACATTGCTGGAAGATTGCAATTTTGTTCGTGTACACAAATCTTTCCTGGTTAACCTTGAACATATAAAAGAATACATAAAGGGCGAAGGTGGAAGTATTATTATGACGAATAACCATGACGTGGAAGTATCCCGCAGGAAGAAAGATGTCTTCATAAAAAAAATGAGGGAATATTATAAATACTGATCACTCGCCAGTGATGCTATGTATATCATAAACCCGGCAATGATAATAAAGGAACCCTGGAATTATACGCCAGTTTTTTTGAAATGCTTTTATGAAATATCGAAGAGAAGAACCCCTGTTTCTTTGGGAAAACAATGATCAGTGATGCCTGGTGCTCTTCGGCAAATGAAAGGATATCATTCACTGTATCCTCTCCCTGGAGATAATGAAAGGAAGGATGATATTTTTCCAGGCCCTGGTGCAGCTGAGTTATGGATTTCTCTGTTTCAATAGAAAATCCATCCTTCGATTCCGGCAATACGTTCACTATATGTAATTCGGATGATAATGCATCGAGGAACTCATATAAAGTGCCGGCTGGAATATCTCCAAGATCCTTAAGGTCTGTGCAAAGCACAATACTTTTTACACCTTTCCCGATCATTGCTTCATTGGGAACGATCAGTGCAGGGAACTCAACTGATTTCAATACTGATCCTGTAATGCTGCCCATCAATATTTTTTCAACGCCTGACTTGCCAGATACCCCCATTATAACCAGGCTGATCTTTTCTTTTTCACAAAGCTGGTTGATCATATCCGGCAAGAAGGACGTGTCTTGTGCCAGCATGTCTACTTTCACTTCTTGCCCCACCAGGGGTTTCAACCGGTCCTGGATCAACCCCAGCGCTTCCATATTGTCGAGGTAAAGGCGCTGTGTATTGATCGGTGCCGCGGGTAGGTCTGCGCCACCTACCACAATGGTCTGATAGGCGTGATATAGAATAATTCGTTTGACCTGCAATGTGTCTGCCAGTTCGGCCGCATATTCTGCTGCGCGGTATGCTGCTTCAGAAAAATCGGTTAAGATTAATATTGATCTCATCGGAATAGGTATTGCTCAGGAACCGTACTGCTAATTTCCTGCCGGACTCTTCCCTGCGGCCCCATGGCCTTGTTTCAGCAACCAGTAGATGCCTTTTACATCGGTTTTCCATTTGGGTAAGAGATAGATCAGTACAATTTCCTCCAGCAAGTCAAGCGCAGTGAATGCGACGGCCAGGTAGAACAACCAATGGATAGGTTCGGGCAAAAGGAAAGCGAGGATCAGGAAGGAACCTTGAAGAATGGCAGAGATCTTAGCAAGCAGGGTATGAAAACTGGTCGTCTTTCCATAGCGATTGAGAGCAGCAATGGTTTCCACGATGAAAAGAATAAAGAGAAATATCAGCCAGCCAAGCTGCGGGTAAATAAAATCCGGTTTAAATGCAAATAATCCAACAATACCTGCAATAACAGTAAGGTCATCGCCTAAAGAGTCCAGTTTTGCGCCCATTGCGCTTACTACTTTATAACGCCTTGCGAGAATTCCATCAATAGCATCTGTAAAAAAACTAAAAACGAGGAGCCATTTGAACAGGAAGACCTGCTCATATAGAATAAGGAAAAGGAGGAGAGGAGCGACGATCAGCCGGTAAAGCGTGATGGTATTGACGATATAATAACTCGTTTTATGCATTGCCTGATCTGGATTTGGTTGAATGGCGCAACAGCAGCTATGTTACCCTTTCGATCCATCAAAATGGGTAATTAATGTAGCATGCTTATAGTTCAAATAATACCACTAATTCCCTGCCAGTTTGCCTGTACTAATAAATGCATTACCTGTTTAACTTTCTTTTCACCGCTTTTTCAATTTCCACTACTGCAAATACGACCGATGATACGGCGACTGTGACCAGGAGTTCAACAATTGTGAGAGGCTGGGTATGAAAAAACCTGTTCAAAACCGGCATATAAATAACGGCTAACTGCAGCAGTACAGTAAATAATACTGCCATCAGCAGGGATCTATTGCTCATGATACCTATTTTGAACAATGATCTTGTTTCACTCCTGATAGCCATCACATGCCAAAGCTGGCTGAAGCAAAGTACTGTAAAAACAATGGTTTGCCAATGTGCATCCGTATACCTGATCGCGAATGCCTGTGTGGCGATGTTCAGTAACCCAATAAAAATGCCAACCCATAGTATATGTATGGCAAGGCCCTGTGCGAAAATGCTTTCACCCGGCTTACGTGGCGGACGTTGCATAATGTTTTTCTCTTCCTTTTCAGCAGCCAATGCCAGCGCAGGCAAGCCATCTGTCACAAGGTTGATCCATAGGATATGAATAGGTAACAGCGGTATAGGCAAGCCGAATAAGGGAGCAAGAAAGATGATCCATATTTCTGCAGCATTGCCGGTAAGGATATACTTGATGAATTTCCGGATATTATCATAAACCCGGCGGCCAGACTGTACTGCTTTAACGATAGTGGCAAAATTATCATCGAGCAGGATCATCTGTGAAGCTTCTTTGGCCACGTCTGTTCCGGTAATGCCCATTGCCACGCCAATATTGGCTTTCTTTAATGATGGGGCGTCATTTACTCCATCGCCCGTCATGGCAACAAACTCGTGCTTCTCCTGCAAGGTTTCCAGTATTTTCAGTTTTTGTTCAGGTGATACTCTTGCATACACTCTTATTTTCTCTACATCATTTAATTTTTCATAGTGAGTTTCCTGCAACTGCTTTCCGGTCACTACTTCCTGGTTGGCATCATCGATAATGCCCATCTGCCTGGCAATAGAAGCAGCCGTTAAAGGATGATCGCCTGTGATCATCACGGGGATGATACCTGCTGCTTTGCAGTCGGCTATCGCTTTTTGGGCTTCCTCTCTCGGAGGGTCTATCAGCCCTACCAGCCCTATAAAGTGCATGTCGTTTTCAATGGAACCGGCTGTTATTTCCCAGGGCAGTTCATCGATCTCTTTTCCGGCAAAAGCAATAACCCGCATGCCCTCTTTCGCCATTTTTTCTTCCTGGCTTTTAATTTCCTTTTTTAAGGAGGTATGCCTGTTAATTTCACTGATGGTTTCTGCTGCACCTTTTGTGATCACCCATAATTTCCCATCTCTTTGGTGGATTGTGGTCATTGCTTTCCGTTCTGCATCGAAAGGAATTTCTTTTACCAGTTTATAATCATCCTGTTCTCTGGCGTATTCCACCATAGCTATTTCTGTGGGGTCGCCCGAGAGTTTTCCGTTCTTTTCCTTTACGTCATGGTTAAGGCTCATCGCCTGTAATAGTTCTTTTTTCATGGCTTCATCTTTTACCCATATATCCTGGACGATCATTTGGTTTTTGGTCAGTGTTCCTGTTTTGTCTGTACAGATATAGGTAACAGAGCCAAGTGTTTCCACGGCATATAATTTCCTGATCAGCACCTGCTGCTTCAATAAGCGTTTTGCGCCCAATGCGAGCGAGATGGTCACCACTGCCGGCAATGCTTCTGGTATGGCAGCTACAGCCAGCGATATGGAAGTGAGTAACATACGGGTCACTTCTTCACCCCGGAGATAACCGATAAAGAATAGAACAACGCAGAGGGCAATAATGACAACCGTCAGTTTTTTGCTGAAATGAGATAATCTTTTTTGCAGGGGTGTAATACTCTGTGCTTTGTCGAGCATAGCAGCAATATTGCCAAGCTCCGTCTTCATACCGGTGGCCACTATCAATCCCTTCCCACGGCCGCTGGTGATCTGTGTGCCTTTGAAAGCCATGTTGAGCATGTCGCCCGGTTGCAGATCTTTTTCTTTCAGCGGACCGGTCTTTTTATCAACAGGATTTGATTCGCCTGTAAGACTCGCTTCGTTGACCTTAAGGGATTCAACTTCCAGCAGGCGGATATCTGCGGGTACGATATCGCCTGCTTCCATCAGTATGATATCACCCGGAACGATCTCTGTGGATGATATTTCAGTGGTCTTTCCATTTCTTATGATACGGGAATTGGGTATGGCTGTTTTTTGCAGTGCTTCTATCGCTTTTTCTGCGCGATATTCCTGGATAAAACCGATCACTGCATTTAATATGGTAATAATGATGATAACGATGGTGTCTGCCGGCTCTCCGATAAAGAAAGATATCACGGCAGCTACGATCAGCACCAGGATCATTACATCAAAGAACTGGCGGAAGAAGATAAACAGCGGGTTGATCTTCTTCTTGCCTTTCAGTTCATTCTTTCCATACTCTGCCAGTTTCTGTTGCACAGCCTGGTCTTCCAGGCCGTCAGGACTGCTATTCATTTGCTGCAATGCTTCTTCCCCGGAAATCGAGTACCAGTTCATGATCATCTCCGTTTTTATTTATCCTGTTGCTTTATTTTTTTGAATAAAGCCCTGAGTTTGCTTTTTGCACGGGGTTTTCTTTTTTCTGGCTGTTTCCATAAAAAAGGATTTTACTTGTTTAAGTTAGCATAAAATCAGGCCAATTACGAAAATCCTGGCTGAGCAGGGCGTTATCCTTTAACGCACAGCTATTAAATAAAGACAAACTGGCAGGCAACTGTATGCAGGCGCTTAACGATGGAATAAATACGCCACCCATTTATTTTTATTAATCAAGTTAAAAAAATACACATGATCCATTTGAATCATGGACAGGTTTTGCCTGCCCGGAAAAGCACAAGGCCAATCAGCGCCTTTTTGCTGGTGATGTTCAGTGCCTGCTTTTTACCTTCCTGTGATAATAAGGACGATGAACCGCCGATGTCGCAAGCTAAAGTGCAATTGCGAGCGGATGCCCAACTCGGTACGATATTAACGGATGCTTCCAACAGGACACTCTATAGTTTTGCAAATGATTTTAATGGGGAAAATAATTGCACGGGTGGATGCCTGAATCTCTGGCCTGTATTTTATGCAGGAGATAATCTCTCGCAAAGTATGCTGGCAACAGGGCTTGATCTGGCAGATTTCGGGACTGTTACAACTACTGCTGGGACCAAGCAAACAACTTATAAGGGATGGCCATTGTATTATTATGCACCGGTGGCAGGAAGCTATAATACGCCTGAAGCTGCAGGGGAGACTAATGGGGAAGGCATTGGCGGATTCTGGTATGTTGCCAAACCGGATTATACCATATTCCTGCTCAACACACAGCTGGTAGGTAATGATGGGAAAAACTATACCAGTGATTATGTGGAAGGAACGGGTAAGACACTTTTCTTTACCGATGCTAGAGGAGCCACGCTTTATACATTTACAAAAGACAGCTCCAATAATAATAATTTTACCAAACCCGATCTTTCCAATAACAGCGTATGGCCTATTTATGAAACGGACAAAGTGATAGTGCCCTCCACACTTGACAAAACCCTTGTTGGCTCCATTGATGTATTTGGTAAAAAACAACTGACTTATAAGGGCTGGCCGCTTTATTATTTTGGTGCAGATAACAAGCAACGGGGCTCCACAAAGGGAGTGAGTTTTCCCAGTCCGGGTGTGTGGCCTGTAGCTGTAAAGAACGCCCTTCCAGCCCCTGTACCATAGTGCAAAGCCTGTTGGGGCAATGCTGTTTTTGTTAAAAATGAATTTCAGTACTGAGCGACAATGTCCATATAATCAACAAAATGCACTACTTTAGTTCTGGTGTGCATTCATTTAGGACGATGGTAACATCTTTGCCGTTAAATTGCATGAAATTGGACTGATGATTGATGTAAAAAGAAAATTCATCGCATCGGTGAAATGGACGGACGCCCAACACTCAATTAATTTATTTTTTATGAAACCGGTTATTCTCCTGGCCCTGCTGGTAACGGCTGCTTCAGCCAATGCACAATCCCTCAAGGAAACCCTGTACAGTGGAAAGCTGAAATCTGATACCGGTACGGTGGTCCGGAAAGGAGAGGACCTTTCCACCAAAATAGACACCAGCACCCGGAAAAAGCCTGCACCTGTAGAAATGGAAAAGCCCAAAGTGGTTACAGCCAGTCTTGATGCTGCAGGTAATATTGTTACTACCGTGCAGTCGGAAGCTGCTCCTCCGGTTGTGCTCGATTCCACCGGTGCCCCTGTTGCCGCAGCACCAAAGGACAATAATAAGTCATGGAAAGATTTTATGGATGAATTTACTACCACACTTAGAACAGAAGTGATGACATCCAAGAAGATCAAGGATGGAACTTATTCTGTATTGATCGAATATGAGATTGGAACAGACGGGCAGGTGAGTGTTAATAATATCAACTGTTCACCCGAAAATTCTTTTCTGGCTGATCAGGTAAAAGAAAGGCTTACACTGACTGCACCAAGGCTGACTCCCTTGCTGGGTACCAATGGTAAACCCCGCAAAGCGATCAAGAAACAAACGATCATTTTATCGAAGTGATATAATAATATATGTAATATTTATTTATACAGGGCCTCCTTTAAGGGAGGCTTTGTTTTTCAACAGGGCTATACAATGATCGGTCATTTTTATCTTAGCACTCATAATCATTTTGTTACCCTAATCAATTATAAATGGACTTCAAAATGGCTTTCGAGTGCCGGTGTAAGGGGAAAAGGCAAATCGGAATATATTGTCATTTTTGTACAAAGCCTCACAGCAAGATTACTCTCAAAGATCCCTAAAGAGTTCAAAGGGATCGCCGTAAAGACAGAGAGAAAAGCTATAGTAAAATCAATGTAAACCAGCTCTTCAGATATAAACGCAGCAAGCGTTTTTTTATTTCCTACCTTTTTTCTTTGCTGCCTTCAACGCATTTCTTTCAATCTGCCATTTCACTATTTTTCTGATCAGTTGCTCAGGCATGGGCTGATCAAGCGGGAACTGTACAGAGCCTTTCCCTGTTTTATAAGGAGAAAGATCTTTGCTGAAAGCTTCATCATTGGTTGGAGCAGGGTAAAATCCGATATGATTTTTAAAAGCAGCAAAATATACAAGGTTGCCATTCAGTGTGAAAGTAGGCATATCATACTTGATGGTCTCTTCAGCCTCGGGGGCAGATTTTTTTATAATGCTGCGTACTTCTTCCAGGATGGTTTGAACATGCTTTGGAAAACGGGAGATGTATTCATCGATGCCGGCTGGCTTTGATGTTTTCATGATCTTATTTTTCTGCTGTTCCAAATTTAATCAAAGAGTGATATACGGCAAGGCCTTATCTTTAAGAAATCATAAAAACAAGAACAGATGCTTCAGAAAATAAAACCTGTTATTCATATCCCTTTCCTGGCATCATTCCTTCTGCTGGCTTTTAATTGTGCAAGCCAGGCTCAACCCAAAACGAGGAAAGCCGTTTTTATTATTGCAGATGGTATCCCTGCAGATGTGATTGAAAAGCTTGATCCGCCACAGCTTCGTGCAGTTGCTGCTGAAGGTGGCTACACAAGGGCATATGTAGGAGGAAAGAAAGGAACTTATTCCCAAACGCCAACGATCTCTGCTGTAGGTTATAACAGCGTGCTCACCGGCACCTGGGTGAATAAGCATAATGTATGGGACAATGATATTGCAGCACCCAATTATTCTTATTACACGATCTTCCGCTATTTAAAAGAGCAATACCCTGCTAAAAAGACCGCGATCTTCTCCACCTGGCTCGATAACCGTACCAAATTGGTAGGTGATAGGCTGGCAGCTACAGGGAATATCCCGGTGGATTATCATTTTGATGGGATGGAACTGGATACCATCAACTACCCACATGATAAGCAAGGAGAGTATCTTGATAAAATTGATGAAGCGGTGGCCCGGCGTGCAGCGGAATATATCAAATCTGACGCTCCCGATCTTTCCTGGGTTTACCTGGAGCACACGGATGACCTGGGGCATGCTTTTGGCGACAGTCCCCGGTTTTATGAATCCGTTAAAGTAGCAGACAAGCGGATCGGCTATATCCGCGAAGCTATCCGGCAAAGACAGCAACAATATAATGAAGAGTGGTTGCTGGTAGTTACCACTGATCATGGAAGGGATGCCAAAACAGGGAAGGGGCATGGCGGCCAGTCGGACCGTGAAAGGGATAGCTGGATCTTTACCAATTACAAACCGTTGAATGCAGCATTCAACGCACCGCAGGCTTCTGTGGTGGATATTATGCCGAGCATCGCCCGCTTTATGGATATTACTGTTCCTGTGGAGAATGCCCGTGAAGTGGATGGCACTCCATTTATTGGTGAGTTATCTTTTACTGATCCTGTATTTACTACTGGCCCTTCGTCATTGAAAATAACCTGGAAGCCCATCACTACAAATGAGAAACTAAAAGTATGGGTCAGTTGGTCGAATGCATTTAAGAATGGAGGTAAGGATGAATACCTGCTGCTACAGGAAGTTCCTGTCAATGCCGGACAGTTGAATAGAAGACTGAATGCCCCGATCAGTGCCTCCGGTTCATTTTACAAAGTTGTGCTGGAAGGAAAGTATAACAGGGCCAATAGCTGGTATGAAGGAAAGCGGCTGCAATAGTACAACCGCTTTCTTTTTTATCACATACTGAACCCGAGTTTGATCTTATACCTGAACCTTCCGCCAAATACCTGTTCCAGTTTCAACACTTCCCTGGTCTTTTTACTGATCCAGAATGTTTCAGTATTATTCCGGCTGGTATGTGTAAGCAGCCAGCATTCTATTTCCTGGTTATCATATCCTGTCAACGTCGCGCTTCCTGAAACTGTATAGGCCTGGAATGCCGGTGAAGAAAAACCGGGATCATAAAAGTTTACAAGAAATGTTCTTCCCTGCTTGTAAGGAAGTATCGGGAAAACCTCCAGGTCTAAATGCCAGTTCAGTACATACTCGTTCATGGCCTTCTGAAATCCATCATAAGCCTGTTTTTTAGTGCGGGCTGTGTCTGCGCTGGTCAGCAGCGTGTCGTTAACATATCCTTCCTTTGTAAGGAAATTGAAGGTCGAATTTAATCTTCCGATCCATTCGCTTTTCTGATAAAGCGGTGCAAATGTTTTTTCATCGCAAACGGAATACACTTTGTGTACGATCTTTGTATTGTCTTCCCATTCCTGTGTTACGGAGATCGCTTTCCGCCCCTGGTAATCCAAATGATCGATGGTGCGGCTCCATAACTGGTAATTGATCCGGCTGCTGTCTTTTCCCAGTTTGAAATAAACAAGGTACCGGTGGGTGCCATTCTTCAGCACTTTGGTGTTGATCATGTCGGAACTGATCTTTACAGTATCCTGTTGCGCAACGGCCCGGGAGGAAGCAAGGCAAATGGCTATGCCTGCGAGTAATGAGCAAACTTTCATACAAGCTGTTTATAAATGGGTTAATGATAGTTTTGGCGAAGCAAAACCTTTTGGCAGGAATTTGGAAAGGCAAACGTCTGAAGTGTGGGAAAAGAAGGGTAAACTGTATGAAATATCCCGTATGTTACATTACTGTTTTTCCGGTAGCCTGATAATAAATGAAGCGCCCTCTCCGGGCTTGCTTTCTGCCCGGATCGTTCCATTATGCTTATCCACGATCTTTTTGCAAATGGATAATCCAATACCGGAACCTTCAAAATCGTGATAACTGTGCAGGCGCTTGAACACACGGAAAATATCTGCTTCGAACTGTTGCTCAAAGCCGATGCCTTTGTCTGCGACGATTATTTCATACAATGCCTGCTCCGGAACTGTGCCGGCTATTTTCCGGGAAGAGATCTTTACTTCTGCTGTTGCATCTGCTTTCCGGAACTTTAAGGCATTGCTGATAAGATTATAAAACAATTGTCTTACCATACTGGGGATAGCATAAATAGCAGGCAGGTTATCGAAGGTGATGACTGCATTACTTTTTTCAATTTTGATCTCCAGTTCTACCAGTGCTTCTTTTACCACCAGGTTCAGGTCTACCATTTTGAAATCAGATGAGTTGGCGGAATGCCGCGAAAAGCTTAGCAGGTCATTGATCAGTGATTGCATCCGTTGGGAGGAGCTGATGATCTTTTTAAAGTATTTTTCCGTTTCTTCATCTTGCTTTTGGATAGTCAGTATCTTATCGCTGAACACCTGTATCTTCCGTAAAGGTTCCTGCAGATCATGGGAAGCTACATAGGCAAACTGGTCCAGTTCTTCATTGATCTCTTTCAGTTGCAGGTTATTTTCCACCAATTGGGCATTCAGCATTCTTACTTTTTCTTCAGATGCTTTCCTTTCTTCAATTTCTTTTTGGAGGGAATGATTGGCTGCAAGCAACTTTTGTTCATGGAGCAGCAACTGGTAATTCTTCCTGTACAGCTCTACGAAAACGCCTACTTTAACCCGGAGAAGGTCCGGGTTGATCGGTTTATAAATATAGTCCACACCACCTGTCCTGTAGCCTTTAAAGATAATTTCTTCATCATAATCATGCGCTGTGATGAAGATGATGGGTATATCTTTCAGTTTGTCCCGCTCATAAATGATAGCGGCGGTTTCAAATCCGTTGAGGTCGGGCATCTGCACATCCATCAGGATCAGGGAAAAATCGTGCTGCTGCAAGAGTATCTTTAAGGCAGCACGTCCTGAACTTGCTTTAACGATCGTATAGTTGTCTCTTTCCAGGATGGTTTCTATAGAAATGAGATTGTCTTCCCGGTCGTCAACTACAAGTATCTTAATGTCAGACTTAGGCGGTTGCTTGGAATGGGGCTTCATCTGCTACTTATTATTTATAGAGCCAAATACGCATCAGCGATAGCAACTGATCTATTTTCACCGGCTTGGTGATATAATCAGAAGCTCCTGCTTCAATGCATTTTTCCCGGTCGCCTTTCATTGCTTTGGCTGTTACAGCAATAATAGGGAGACTGGTATTTTTATGTTCGCGTCTTATTTTTTGCGTTGTTTCATAGCCGTCCATTTCCGGCATCATAATATCCATCAACACAATATCGATATTATTATCCTCTTCCAGTATACGCATGGCTTCCTGGCCGCTTTCTGCTGTGATGGTATGGATATTATACCGTTCAAAGGCTGTAGTCAGGGCAAAGAGGTTGCGCACATCATCATCAACCACCAGTACCTTCTTGTTAGAGAGCACATCATTCTTGGACCGGAGATTCTCGATCAGCCGTTGATTTTCCGGCAACAGTGATTTATGATCGATATGCAATAAAACTACCACTTCGTCGAGCAGGAGATCGAGTGAGTTGACATCTTTCAAAAGGATGCGGTTTGAATATTGTTTTAGCTGTGTTCTTTCTTTGGAAGAGAAATCACGGGCTGAATACACCAGCACGGGTTGCATTTTCCGGTGACCGGCTATTTTAGTGATCAGTTCCATACCGCCAATATCCGGCAACATATAATCAACAATGACCCCGTCATAAACGGTTTCCCTGATTTTTTTCAAAGCTGTTGCACCTGAATTGGCAATATCAATATTGATATGACCATTATTGGTCATTATTTTAGCTATTCTTGATGAGTCCAGTTCATTGTCTTCCACCACCAGCAGTCTTTTTTGTTCCGACCGGCTGTATGTTTCGATATCTGTAAATAATGTATCAAGCGCTTCGGCTTTTAATGGCTTCAGGTAGAAACTCCTTGCACCCCTGTGCATGGCCAGCAAACGGTTCTCTTCGCCTGAAATCAGGTGTATGGGTATATGGCGGAGGGTGATATCGTTTTTGAAAAGGTCAAGTATCCTCCAGCCGCTGGCATCAGGAAGTTTAACGTCCAGTGTAACGGCAATAGGATTGTATTTGTTTACCAGGTCAAATACATGTCCGAAACTCGTAGCGATCACTACTTTCAGATTCATTTCATGTGCTTTCTCGATCATGATCTTGCCAAAGCGGAGATCATCTTCAATCACAAGTACCACCTTGTCTCCGGTAATAATATTAGTGCGGTCATCACCGGTCTCATTAATGATCTCGTTCATTGCATCAAGGTCTTTTGTTTCATTCACCTTGATGGTAGGTACTGATTGCAGTGAATCTGATACGGCGATCCCGTCTGCCAGTTTGTATTCGCTTATCTGAAGACTGCTTTGCTTCTCCCGTTTCACAAGAGCAGGGTTATAATCGATGGGCAGGAACAGCGTGAATGTGCTGCCCTGACCTGCTTCGCTACTCAGCTCAATGGAACCGCCAAGCAAATCGGCCAGGCCCCGGCTGATTGATAGTCCAAGACCTGTTCCCCCATACTTGCGGCTGGTAGAACCCTCTGCCTGCTGAAATGCCTCGAAAATAATATTCTGTTTGTCTTTGCTGATGCCGATACCAGTGTCCTGTATCTCAAAGGCCACTACTTGCTTAGCATTATCAAGACTGGGGTTGCTTTGCCTCCAGTTGCGGTCGGTTTCAAATATCCTGAAACGTACTTCACCTTTTTCAGTAAACTTAAAGGCATTGGATAGAAGGTTCTTAAGGATCTGGTTAAGCCTTTGAGCATCTGTTTCAAGACTAAGCGGAAGTTTATCATCCAATTCGATGCGGAAGCGAAGATTCCTGTTTTCAGAAATATGTTTGAAAGTTGTTTCCACAAAGCTGGTGATATCCCTGAAGGGAAGATGGGTGAAGTCTGTAGAAATATAACCGGATTCGATCTTGGAAAGGTCCAGGATGTCATTGATCAGTTGGATAAGGTCATCGCCGCAACTGTGAATGGTTTTTGCATAGCCTACCTGTTTTTCCGAAAGATTGCCTTCATGATTTTCGTAAAGTTGTTGTGCAAGGATCAACAGTGAGTTCAATGGTGTCCGCAATTCATGCGACATATTCGCCAGGAATTCGGATTTATATTTTGACGTGAGCTGCAATTGTTCTGCTTTTTCTTCCAGCGATAATCTCGCTTCTTCCACTTCCTTGTTCTTTCCTTCCACTTCTTCTTTTTGTTTTGCAAGAAGATGTGCTTTATCCTGCAGCTCTTCGTTGGTCCTTCTCAATTCTTCAGCCAGTGATTGGGATTGTTCCAGCAGGCTTTCGGTACGGGTATTGGCCTCGATGGTGTTCAATACAATGCCGATACTTTCTGTCAACTGGCTTAGGAAGTCAAGGTGTGTTTCACTGAATGTATCAAATGAAGCAAGCTCGATCACTGCCTTGATCTCTTTTTCAAACAACACCGGCAACACGATCAGGTTGGCAGGGGAGGCTTTCCCCAATCCTGAACCGATCTTATTGATATAGCTCTTAGGGATGTTGGTTATAAGGATGCGTTCTTTTTCGAGAGCGCATTGTCCTACCAAACCTTCTCCCAGGGCAAATTCCCTTGAGGCATTCACTTCTTCACCGAAAGCATAGGCTGCAAATAATTTCAGGCTATGGTGTTTGGTGCCTTCATGCTGTTGAAGAATATAGAACATGCCTTTCTGTGCATTCACCACTTGTGCCAGTTCTGAAAGGATACGGCGTGTTACCGTATTCAGATCTTTTTGTCCCTGCAGCATCTGGGTAAGCTTTGCCAGGTTCGATTTCAGCCAGTCCTGCTCCTGGTTGCGCAGTGTGGTTTGTTTCAGGTTGGCGATCATCTGGTTGATCGTGTCTTTCAACTCTTCCACTTCGCCTTTTGCCTGCACCAGGATCATCTGTGTAAGGTCGCCTTTGGTTACAGCAGAAGCTACTTCAGAAATAGCACGTACCTGTGTGGTCAGGTTTTCCGCCAACTGGTTCACGTTTTCTGTCAGGTTTTTCCAGATACCGGACGCTCCTGGTACATTGGCCTGGCCTCCCAATCTTCCTTCCACACCCACTTCACGTGCCACTGTTGTCACCTGGTCGGCAAACACTGCCAGTGTATCGATCATTTCATTGATGGTATCAATCAGCTGTGCCACTTCACCACGCGATACAATGGATAGCTTTTGTTTAAGGTTACCCGTTGCCACGGCGGTCACCACTTTGGCAATACCCCGCACCTGGTTGGTAAGGTTGGTAGCCATCATGTTCACTGAGTCAGTAAGGTCTTTCCAGGTGCCAGCCACGCCTTGTACTTCAGCCTGTCCCCCCAATTTACCATCAGTACCTACTTCACGTGCCACGCGCGTTACTTCGTATGCAAAGGAGTTGAGCTGGTCTACCATGGTGTTGATGGTATTCTTCAGATCAAAGATTTCACCTTTCACATCGATCGTTACTTTTTTGGTAAGATCACCTGATGCTACTGCCTTGGTTACTTCTGCGATATTGCGCACCTGGTCAGTAAGGTTACCTGTCATCTGGTTCACAGAATCCGTCAGGTCTTTCCAGGTACCGGCAACACCGGGTACGAATGCCTGCCCACCGAGTTTACCATCAGTACCTACTTCACGGGCCACGCGTGTTACTTCGGAAGCGAAGGCACGTAACTGGTCCACCATCGTGTTGAGGGTTTCTTTGAGCTGAAGGATCTCACCGCGCACATCCACGGTGATCTTTCGCGACATATCTCCATTGGCAACAGCGATCGCTACTTCAGCAATGTTACGCACCTGGTTGGTAAGGTTGGATGCCATCTGATTTACAGAATCAGTTAAGTCCTTCCAGGTACCTGCCACACCGGGTACATGGGCTTGCCCGCCGAGCTTTCCTTCTGTACCTACTTCACGTGCCACGCGTGTTACTTCGGAAGCAAAAGCGCGGAGTTGTTCCACCATCGTGTTAATGGTATTCTTCAATTCAAGGATCTCGCCTTTTACATTCACTTCAATTTTACGGGAGAGATCACCATTTGCTACAGCAGTGGTCACTTCCGCAATATTGCGTACCTGTGAAGTAAGATTGGATGCCATTTTATTTACAGAGTCAGTAAGATCTTTCCAAAGTCCTTCCACGCCCGGCACATCGGCCTGTCCGCCAAGCTGGCCTTCAGAACCCACTTCACGCGCTACACGGAATACTTCGGAACCGAATGCATTCAACTGGTCCACCATGGTATTGATGGTATTCTTCAATTCAAGGATCTCGCCTTTTACATCCACGGTGATCTTTCTCGACAGATCACCTTTCGCTACGGCCGTTGTAACTTCTCAATATTGCGCACCTGAGCGGTAAGATTGGATGCCATCAGGTTCACAGATTCTGTCAGGTCTTTCCAGGTGCCGCCAACATCCTGCACTTTGGCTTGTCCGCCGAGTTTACCTTCCGTACCCACTTCCAGCGCCACGCGTGTTACTTCTGATGCAAAGGAGTTGAGCTGGTCCACCATGGTATTGATGGTGTCTTTCAATTCAAGGATCTCACCTTTTACATCCACGGTGATCTTTCTCGACAGATCACCTTTCGCTACGGCCGTTGTAACTTCTGCAATATTGCGCACCTGAGCGGTAAGATTGGATGCCATCAGGTTCACAGATTCTGTCAGGTCTTTCCAGGTGCCGCCAACGTCCTGCACTTTGGCTTGTCCGCCGAGTTTACCTTCCGTACCTACTTCCAGCGCCACACGCGTCACTTCTGATGCAAAGGAATTAAGCTGGTCCACCATGGTATTGATGGTGTCTTTCAATTCAAGGATCTCACCTTTTACATCCACGGTGATCTTTCTTGAAAGGTCACCGCGGGCAACAGCGGTTGTTACTTCCGCGATATTGCGTACTTGTGCAGTAAGATTGGAGCCCATCTGATTCACGGAGTCTGTCAGATCTTTCCATACGCCACCAATGCCTTTTACGGTGGCTTGCCCACCGAGCTTACCTTCGGAGCCTACTTCACGCGCCACACGTGTTACTTCTGCAGAGAAGGAGTTAAGCTGATCCACCATGGTGTTGATGGTATTCTTCAATTCAAGGATCTCGCCTTTTACGTCTACGGTAATTTTTCTTGAGAGGTCGCCTCGCGCCACTGCCGTTGTCACTTCCGCGATATTGCGCACCTGCCCTGTAAGGTTGGATGCCATTTGGTTAACTGAATCAGTTAAGTCTTTCCAGGTACCGGCTACACCTTTTACTTCTGCCTGTCCGCCGAGCTTACCATCAGTACCCACTTCACGTGCCACACGTGTTACTTCCGAAGAGAAGGAGTTGAGCTGGTCCACCATGGTATTAATGGTGTTTTTCAATTCGAGTATCTCTCCCTGTACGTCCACGGTGATCTTTTTACGGAGATCACCTTTTGCTACAGCAGTGGTCACTTCAGCAATACTGCGCACCTGTGCGGTAAGGTTACCTGCCATCAGGTTTACGGAATCGGTCAGGTCTTTCCACACGCCGGCTACACCTTTTACTTTAGCCTGCCCGCCAAGTTTTCCTTCAGAGCCTACTTCTCTTGCTACACGGGTTACTTCCATGGAGAAGAGATTCAATTGTTTCACCATGTCATTTACCTCAGCAGCAATTTTTGCAAACTCACCCTGCAACGCGTGCTCGCCGATCTTTAAAGGCATTTCTTGCGAGAGGTTTCCTTTTGCAACAGAACTGATCACATGTGCGATCTCAATGGTAGGATGCACCAGGTCAGATATAAGCGTATTGATAGAAGCAACGCTGGTGGCCCAGGAGCCGCGGGCCGACCGGGGAAGTTCAACACGGTGATTCAAATGCCCCTGTTTGCCGATAGTATTACGGGCCAGGGTCAGTTCTTCTACCAATGCTTCATTGAGTGAGATGATCTCATTAAACGTATCGCATATTTTTCCTGCCATACCCAGTTGATCGATAGGCATGCGAACGCTGAAGTTGCCTGATCTTACTTCGGTCAATACTTTTAGTAAAGCGCGTTCATCCAGTCGATCTGTATGGGGAGAATGGTTATTGTTATCGCCAGTTGTTTTTTTTGCCCGGCTTTTCCGGGAAGAGTCAGTGGTGGGCGTTTGCGTGTCGGCCAAACCTACAGCGGTAGCCAAAGGCAGTGAGGTTGGTTTCTTTTTCATCCGGGTTTATTTCGGTTTTGGGATTGAGCTATAAATAAAGGACGGAGAGCAAGGATAGAAATGCAAATAAGTCTTAACTTTCGTAACCCTAATAATCCCAAAAAACTGTGCCAATCAACCAAGCTAACAACCGTACGATCATATTTGGTGAAGATGATATTGATGATATTGATTTTCTGAAAGAGACTTTTTCTGTGCTGGATAATTCATTCGACTTATTGTTCATCGATAAAGGACGCAAATTGCTGGCAATGCTGGAAGCACTGGCTGACAACGAGCTGCCCTGCTTACTGGTGCTGGATTATAATATACCGGAGTTGAACGGTGCAGCAATACTGGAACATTTAAAGCTGAATGACCGGTATAACTCTATTCCCAAAATTATATGGAGCACTTCTGGTTCAGATACTTACAAGAATAAATGCCTGGAACTTGGCGCAGTTGATTACGTGATCAAGCCGGATAATGTAAAGGATTTCGTTGAAACGGTCAGGTTCATGTTGACCTTTTGTGGACGTGTTGAATAAGGAGTCAGAAAGTAGTGTGGAGCATCGACATGGAGAGTGGCTTTTCCCAGATAGTAACCTGTGGGTAGT
The DNA here is from genome assembly GCA_001898405.1 of Sphingobacteriales bacterium 44-61. Classification (GTDB taxonomy): domain Bacteria; phylum Bacteroidota; class Bacteroidia; order Chitinophagales; family Chitinophagaceae; genus Terrimonas_A. Next base: position 461,549 of record MKTW01000002.1, on the reverse strand, counting down.
CGGAAAATAATTTTTCTCCTTTATAATGTGCGCTTGCAAGGTATAAGCGGATATGGGGATTTTTTTCTACAATATATTCCACGTGATCCCAGCCTTTACCGTCGGGCAGGTTATTATCCAAAAACAAGATATCGGGGCCAACAGTTTCAATCTGCGCCAAACCATCTGTCAATGTATACGCTAAAAATACTTCGTAGTTCTTCTTGGTAAAATAGTTCTTCATCAGTAAGCAAAAATCTATTTCATCATCCACGAATAAAACTTTTAACTTTAGCATCGCTACGTTTTGAGGGTAAATTTAATGTATCCCGGACACCTTAAACACAGAGCGCTAGCCTTCAATAGCCGTTATTCTTTTCTTATAACAGACGGCGTGACGATATATTGTATGCCGGTTATTCCTTCATCAAATTTTTTGGATAGTGAAAGAAAACCAAGACCAACTGACAATTTTTTCAACAGGATATGAGGAATTTATTCATCATGCGGCACACGACCTGGATGCTCCTTTGCGTAAGCTTATGGTATTGCTTGAACGGATGAAAGAAAAGATCAGGCCGGGAACAGAAGGGGCAGAATATATCCCGCGGATCGAATCCAATGTGGATGACATGCGCAATATGATCGAAGGATTATTGAAGCTGGCGGAATCTTATCCAACAACTGCAGAGCAAGGTAATACAGCTATTGATGAAACGGTCAGAGAGATTATTGATTCGCTCAGGAAAAAAAATACCGGAAGGGAGATCAATGTAGATATGAGTAAGCTTCCTGTACTGAAAGGTGATCCTGAAGCATACCGCCTCCTGTTTTATAACCTGCTGGAAAATGCTGTCCGCTTCTCCAAAAAAGAATCTCCTGTATCTATCTCCATCACTTCTGCAGAAGCAACGACCGAAGAAAAAAGGAAACACCTGTTACAAAATGGCACCATATTTTATAAGATTAGTATCCGGGATAAAGGGATCGGCTTTAAGCAGGAGGATGCAGAAAAGATATTCCATCCTTTTGTACGGTTGCATGGAAAATCTGAATATCCCGGGAGTGGTATTGGCCTGGCAATATGCAAAAAGATCGTAGACAGATACCATGGAGTGATCTATGGAGAAGGAATAGAGAATGAAGGAGCTGGAATTGTACTTTTTTTACCACAAAGCCTTAACTAATGCTTAGTGCGAAAGAAATAAGAGTTGTTATCATTGACGACGATGAGGACGATTTTTTTATCATCGCCGATCATATCAAAGCTATTGAAGGTTCCTGGTTCCGGATCGACTGGTGCAGGAATTATGATACGGCCATCCGCATCATCCGGGAAAGGGCCTATGATATTTATTTTGTTGATTACCGCCTGGGCAGTCATACAGGACTTGACCTCTTGCATGCCGCCAGTGCTGAAGACCTCGATGATCCTATTATTATTCTTACGGGCAAGGGCAATAAAGTGATCGATATAAAAGCCATGGAAAGCGGTGCTACAGATTATCTCGTCAAATCCGAACTGAATATAGAAAAACTGGAACGCTGTATCCGTTATTCGCTGGCCCGCGCAGGCGATCTGAAGGAACTCAAAGCACGGAAAAATAAATACAGGAACCTCTTCGAAACATCCAAGGACGCTGTGTTTATAGCAGATGAACGCCTTTCACTCCGTGAAACAAACCGGTCGGCTTCCATACTTTTCCGGCTAAGCAATCAACAGCTTACCGGTCTTAACCTGCTTGATTTTATAAAAAACCTGAACCTAAGAGAGAAAGTGATGAGGCTTGCACAGGCGAAGAAAAATTTTCATGACCTGGAAATTGAGATCGAAGATGCGGCACATGAAAAAAAGGCCTGCCTTCTTTCCCTTGCTTTTTCCCGTGATAATGATGATGGGCCACAGGTGCATGGCATCCTGCACGATATCTCCAGTATCAAGAAAGCAGAGATGGCCAATCTGCAGGCTCATAAACTGGCCATGAATGAGCGGCTGATGCGCACCCTTGCACATGAGATCAGGAACCCGCTGAACAATATCAGCCTATCTATTGATCATTTCTCTATGCCGTTGGACAGTGAAGAAGAAAAACTGGCATTGATGGATATCATGAAGCGGAACTGCACACGTATCAATCATATCATTACCGAACTTCTTGATCTCACCAAGCCACTGGAACTGACTTTTCAGCAACACAGTCTGCAGGAAATGCTGGATGAAAGCATTAACATGATCCGTGATAGAATGAACTTGCAGAAAGTAAATCTCAATAAAAGCTACCCCGGTATAGTCGTCAGCATACCTGCAAACAGGGCCAAACTGGTGATCGCGTTTACCAATATCCTGATCAATGCTGTAGAAGCAATGGAATCGGGAAAAGGTGAGCTGAGTGTAAAGGTCATCAACTGGCCAGACAAAGCGGTTGTGAAGATCGCAGACAATGGTGCCGGTATCCCTGAAGAATATCTTACTAAACTATTTGATCCGTTCTTTACCCTGAAAAAGAATGGGGTAGGGCTTGGCTTGTCTGTTTCTTATTCTATCATTCAATCACATAACGCGACAATCGAGGTAGAAAGTGAAATGAAATGCGGTACCAGCTTTAATATTGTCTTTAATCGCTGATCGTTGCAGATCAGCTTTGTATTTCCCTGCTTACCCCTTCTATTTCCATTACCAGGTCTTCTCCATAGGCGCTTGAAGGGGTTTGATATCCTGCTTTGAAATCTCCGTTCAATATTTTTTTCGAGATCAGTAACATGCTTGAAGCCGTCAGCGAATAAGCTTCGGGACAGCGCATATTACCTGTGATAGTTTTGCCATCTGCATTTTTTACTTGCGCCTGGATAAGACTGATAGCCTTATCCCGCATCACATCATTGGGCCCTGGTGATTGCCGGTTGATGATCCCCCTGATCATACGCCGCATGAACGGAGTCCGTAATAACCAGTTGAACAATACCTGCGCTTTTAAAAAGATCCATGTTGCTTTAGGGATCCCTGTATAGCTGATGATATTGGGAATACCAGTGGAGAAATATGCAGTAGACACATCACCCCAGGGAATGCTCATTACAAAAAGCCTTTTTTTGCCACCTGAAGCATCTGTGGCAAAATCGATCCAGCGGCCTCTTTTGCCGACAGGTTCTGGAGTAATGATGCCGTTCTCTCGAGTGGCACCAGGTTCGCCAAGTTTTAATACAGTGGTGAGGGAAGTGCCTCTTGAAAGCTGGCTGCCGGTGATAGCAAAGGCGATCTCCAACTGGTTCGCATCCGGCATTTTTTTCTTCAGCCATAAAGCCATACAATCGGTGGGCACCACATCAAAACCAGATCCCGGCAGCAGCATGATGTTTTTTTCCTTTGCCTGCTGGTCGTATTTCCTGATCGCTTCAAAAATATCAAGATCGCCATTGAGGTCGATATAATGGGTTTGCGTTTCCAGGCAGGCTTCTATTACAGGCTGGTAAGTATGGTTATAGGGGCCGGCGCAATGCACGATCAGTTTCACTTCTCTCAGAGCCTCAATAAGTACCGGTTTATTGTTCAGGTCGAATATGCGATAGGGAAGGCCGAGCTTTTTTGCCAGTGGTTCAATGACCTCTTTGCGTCTTCCGGCGAGTATGGGCTGAAGATCATATTGTGCGGCAAAGCGGGCAATCAATTCGCCAGTGTAACCATTAGCGCCATAAAGCAGGAATTGGTGTTGCATGCGGGGAAAGTACGGTATTATTTTTATATTCATAGTGCAATTGAGCAATTTAACGGACCCCCAAAACCACAGCTATGAATATCCTTATTACCAGTGGGATGAATTATCCCATGAATGTAATGTTACTGTTTATGAATATGGATAAAATGATGGGTAGAGATATGGAGACCAGCCTGGGAAATCTGAAGAAGCTACTGGAAGGAAATGGCTGAACGGCTATCTTCTGAGCAGTTTTTGTTCTACCATCTGCATCAGTTCATCTTTATAATTCCGGCTTATGACCAGGGATTTATCACCGATCTTCAAATGATTTCCTTCGATTGAATCAATTTTTGAAAAATTTACGAGGTAAGATTGATGTATCTTGATGAACTCATTGGCAGGCAATTGGCTTTCTATTCCTTTCAATGTGAGATAAGCAATAATATTCCTGCCGGTTGTGCAGATGTTGACATAATTGCCGAGGCTTTCAATGTACAGGATATCTTTTAATTCCACTTTTTCTATCCGCTTCTCACTGCGTACAAACAGCCAGGGCGATTGATGATTACCCAAAGGGGCTTCGCGCAATTCCGTATATTCCTTTGCTTTTTGAACAGCTTTGGTAAAACGGTCAAAAGCGATTGGCTTCAGCAGGTAATCAATAATATTCAGTTCATATCCTTCCAACGCATAATTCGGATAAGCTGTTGTTAAGATCACCAGGGGCTGTATGGTAGCATTCTTCAGGTATTCCAGGCCTGTAATACCCGGCATTTGTATATCCAGGAGCAACACATCAGCCTTGTTTTCCTTAAGGAAAAGATCCGTTTTCCGCACATTTTCAAACTGCCCGGTCAATTGCAGGTAAGGCACCTGTTCAATAAATTCCTTCAGCACTTTACAGGCTACCGGTTCATCGTCGGTAATAATACAACTTAGCTTTCTCATTTTATCAATATTAACTCAACATAAAAAATAGCGTTCTCTGAGTGGATATGGAGCTCGTACCTGTCTTTATACAAAAGTTCCAGCCGGCGTTTTACGTTGACCAGTCCAATGCCACCTTGTAAGGGCTGATGATCACTGTATGAATTGGCGCAGCGGAAAATAATTCTTTTTTCTTCCTGCACCAGGCTGATGCGGATAAAGCTCTCTTTATTATCATCCCTTACGCTGAACTTGAAAGCGTTTTCCACAAAAGGCATGAACAGCAAAGGGATGACCTGGGTTTCTTTCTCCTTCAATTGTATGTTCAGCTCTATCCGGAGCGCTGCGTTGCTGCGGGTTTGCTGCAAGCCGACGTAATTTCTCAAATGAGCGGCTTCCTTTTCAAGACTTACATAATCTGCATCGGCTTCATATAAACTATACCGAAGTAAGTCTGAAAACTGTAAGAGGCTGTTTCTCGCAGCCTGGTCACGGATATCAATATTGCCATAAATAGTGTTGAGGCCATTGAAAAGAAAATGCGGGTTCAACTGTGATCTTAAGTATTTCAGCTCGGTCTTCAATTGGTTGATCTCGATATTTTTTACTTTTTGTTGCTGCTCAGACCATTTGTCTGTAAAGAAAAGCATGGAAGAAATAAGAAGGAACCAGACCGCATACAGGAAATTCCATCTGAAATATGACTGGATCGTCATTTTCTCTTCCGGCCAGATAATGGAATCCCAGTACTGTTGGTTAAGACTGCGGAAGTACGTGTAGCCGATGATGAACAGGATGATACCACAGATGTATATGGCGATCTTTTTCTTTTCCAGCAGCAGCGGGATCAGCACTAATGTATTCCCGTATACCAATAAGGCCATCAATATAAAATATAGTAGCAGGGGAGTAAGGCTGAATACAAACCCGCGGTTCTTGCTGTATCCCTGCATTTCCAGTATCATGAACACGCCATACATGATCCAGAACAGCAGGTGGAACAGCCAGCTCCTGCGGAATGGAATGGGCCAGCCGGTTTTATTTCCTGGTGTGGAAGCACGCATGTACTAAAGATAAAGTAAAGATGCTTCTCTCCGGAAAACTATCTCAATGTGTAGCTTTACCTGCAGGATATCACAAATCTTTTTTTGTGACAGCCTGTTTCCCTATTTTAAAGCGTTATAAAATATTCCCATGCAGGCATCGATCATATCACCAGTAAGCCGTCATCTCGTGGTTGCCAATACAGAAAGAAGCCTGGATTTTTATACAGGCAAACTCGGTTTCAGCCAGGCAGCTGTATCTGCCGGATCTCCTCCTGAAGCAATACTCGGTGCAGCAAGGATCATTTTTCATATCCATGAAAGGGAAGTGGACAGTACGGGCCCCTTGCCTCATGCAGGAGATGCCATGATCTTTTTTGAAACAGACAATGTGCTTGCGATGCATGAGGAATTGAAGAAGCAGGGATTGAACCCATCAAACCCCGAAAAGGTCAACTGGATAAAGATGCAGCTGTTTTGTGTGGTTGATCCGGATGGGCATTATTTATGGTATGGACAATCTTATCATGAACATTATGAGAACATGCATACGGTGCCTGGCAAGGGACAACTGCGGCAGATCATGCCGGCCTTCCCCTGCGTCAATGTGCCTGTGGCAGTGAAGTATTATGTAGAAGTGTTGGGATTTTCAGTAAATTATCAGCAGCATGATCTGGGGGTGATGGACCGGGATGAAATAAGGCTTTTACTGGTGCAGGCGACAGAGACGAATAAAGGCACAGGTTCTTGTTGTATTTATATAAGAAATGCAGACGAGCTATATGCAGAACTGCTTGCTAAAGGAGCCAGTATTCCTGGTGAGCCGGTGAGCCAGCCATGGGGGCTGCGGGAATTTACCGCAACGGATAATGATGGGAACACGATTGTTTTTGCACAAACATTTGAATAAACTGTTCATTATATGCCTGGCAAAGAAATCCTGCAAAGAATAGAACGCCCTGAAGCGCTCAAAAAGGATGAACCATCCTGGGCTACACCCCTGGCATGGGTAACACGCCGGGGGCATGAAGCAATTGTAGAATTGCTGAAACAGCATGGTGCAACAAAATAAAATTCAGTTATGCGTGATCTGCAAATTGTTTTCGAAGAAGGTGTGAGGGATATTGATAAAGGTGATATAAAACACCTGGAACAATTAATTGCGGAGAATCCCGGCTTACTTAATGAGCGATACGCTTCACCTGCTGACGGCTATTTCAAGCATCCTTACCTGCTCTGGTTTATCGCTAACAACCCCATCCGCGAGAAAGAATCATTACCAGAAAATATCATTGAAATAACAACTATGCTGATCAGGATAGCAAAAGAGCAGGGCGTGCCTACACTTCCGTATCAGCTGGAGTATACGCTGGCGCTGGTGGTAAGCGGACGGATCCCTAAAGAAATGGGTGTGCAAATTCAGTTGGCCGGCCTGCTTATTTCCGAAGGAGCCAAACCTAAAGGAGCTATTGGGGCGCTGGCACACAATAATGTAGCTGTTGCCCGCTATCTTACGGCGGAAGGCGAACCGGTCGAATTGATCACAGCTGTATGCCTTGGTTTGCCGGAAGCAAAAGAGATGGCAACAAAAGCAAGTGAACCTGAAAAGGAGTTGGCCCTGATAGGCGCTGCATTTTATGGTTTGTTGCCGGCACTTCAAATGCTGATCAGCCTTGGCATAGATGTAAATGCTTATCCGGATAGAAAACGATCAAAGGGTTTTCATTCACATGCCACTGCGCTTCATCAGGCTGTTTCTTCCGGTTCGCCTGATGCTGTTAAATTACTGGTGGAAGCCGGAGCCCGTCTTGATTTGCAGGACCGGATATACCAGGGTACAGCACTTGACTGGGCTGAATATGGACTGACGGAAGAAAAGAACGGAAAAGAACGGATAAAGAAAGAAGCGATCGTTGATTATCTGAAAAGTAAAAGCGTCTGAACCTTTAAGTCCTTGCGGGAATTTGGTTGCTGAAACGGTGTCATTGCTTTGTGTATAACCTGCTTCCGCTAAAAAGGCTTACATTTATCCTGCCAACGACGCTATATGAAAACCCTGACTCCTGCTCTTGGTTTCTTCTTACTGATTTTTTTTGCTCAACCTGTTTTTGCACAGCAGGACATTACCTATACCCTTCAGCGCATCGATAGCCGCAACGGCCTTTCCAACAGTTCTGTTAATGCCATTTTCCAGGGCGAGGATAAGATCCTTTGGGTAGGCACCTGGGATGGATTGAACAGTTTCAATGGTTCTTCTTTCAAAACTTTCAGCTATAGCCAGGATCATCGCCGCGGTATCGGTAATAATGTAGTGGAGGATATAACTGAAGATGCGGAACATTATATATGGGTTTGTACAGTAGAAGGAATATCGCGTTACAAACCTTCCACCGGTGAATTCACGCATTATTTCTACAATGCAAAAGGCAAGAACGTCAGCGAGAAACAATTCATTCTGCTGACCGATCATAATCGCGTTCCTTATGTTTACTCTGTTAATTCAGGATTACAGCGTTTTGAAAGTGTGTCAGCTTCTTTTCAGCCTGTGCCATTAATATTACCCGGTAAGAAAATAAAGCAGCTTCTTTTTGCCGGCAATGGTTTGTTATGGGTGTTGCTGGAAAACGGGCATCTCGGCAGCTTCCGGCAGGCTAATGGAAAGATGGAAGCCCAGGATGATTTTAGTTCTTTCACTGGCATTCATTCCGTGTATGAACTGGACGGACAAGTAGTGGTTACCACAGGCGATGGGCGGGTGGAAAGATTATCAGGCAACCAGCGTGTGCAAATAAATCATTTTCCCGAAGCCATTAAACTGATCATTCCTTATGAACAGCACTATATTATTGCCTGGGAGAAAAAGGGATGCCTGGTGGTGGACAAAAAATTCCAGCCATCGGGTTTCCTGCAAAAAGAAATGAATGCGCTCCGTGAATCGCAGATCAATACCATTCATACAGGCAGCGGCAGAATACTTTGGCTGGGTACAGATGGGAATGGTATGGCAAAGATCGCACCGGTGCGCAAGCCTTTCACGTTAGTTTCCAATACTGATGCGGGATTGCGGGATGATAAGCAGGTGCGCACATTTGAAAAAGTTGGTAATGAATTGTGGGTGGGCACCAAAGGAAATGGGATACTTGCCATTCCTTTTTCCATTGATAAAAATGCCGCAGGCCGGAGATTCTTTACGGAAGCGGGCGGGCTTAGCAATAATGCCGTGTATGCCATCAGGCAGGTGAATGAAGAATGGACTTATATCGGATCGGATGGAGATGGGATTGCATTATATAATAACAGGAAGAAGCAGTTTTATAACTGGAAGCAGATCAAAGGCTCCGATGCTTACCTTTTCCGCTCTGTGTATGCAATACTGCCTGATGGGGATGGCTCAGTATGGTTGGGCACCAGTGGATATGGACTGATACATCTTCGCATAGAAGGAGAGGTCCCCACGCTCACTTATTTCAAGCAATACACTTTTAATGGTACAGAAAGCGGCCCTGCCAGTGATATAATTTTTTCCCTGACCAAAGATCATAAAGACAGGATCTGGGCTGGTTGCCGCTATGGCGGTGTAAGCATTCTTGATAAAAACGCAGAACGCTTCATTACCATCCGTTCAGGCGACAGCGATACAAGCCTTTCCCATAATGATGTATTGTACATCCTGGCAGACAGCCGCCACCAGATGTGGATCGGTACCAGCTATGGGCTTAACCGGATCGCGGATGATTTTGAGGGAAAACCTTTTCAACGTTTTACTACTGCACAGGGACTTCCTAACAATACGATCCATGGTATTGCAGAAGACAGCCAGGGTATGATCTGGGTCAGCACCAACAACGGGCTCGCAAGAGTGATCCGCAACTCCAATGATGTGATACGGTTCAGTGAAAGCGATGGTTTGCAAAGCAACGAGTTTTCGGATGGCGCTGTATGGAAAGGACCTGACGGTTCTTTATTCTTTGGCGGTATCTATGGATTCAATTATTGTGAACCCTGGCGGATACTTATCAATACAGCTCAACCAAACCTCCAGGTAACAGGGATTCAACTCGGTGGACAAAGCACGGCTCCGGGAGGCTATATGGTGCTTCGCCCTGACGCCACCAATTCTTCAGCAGAATACACATTGAGCCGTTATCACAACTATTTTGATCTTTCCATTAAAGCGATTGATTTTATCAATACGGGCAAATCGGAGTATGCTTACCGGTTGGATGGCTTTGATAAAAACTGGCATTTCCCCGGCTCATCCGGTTATATATCTTATGGCAATCTGCCGGCAGGAGATTATGTGTTAAAAGTGAAATGGTCGAATGGCGAAGGGCAATGGACCCCTGAAGAAACCCTGATGATGCTGACCGTGGAGCAATACCTCTGGCTTACCCCTGCCGCTTTTCTTTTGTACTATGTGCTGGCTGTTATCTTTATTTATGTGGTGTATACTTACCGGAAAAGCAAGACAGATATGAAGCATAAACTGGAACTGGAATATAAGCTTCGTCTTAAAGAAGAAAAGCTGCATGCAGAAAAGCTGGATTTCTTTACCAATATTGCCCATGAACTGCAAACACCCCTGACCCTGATCATGGGAACGGTGGAGCATCAGCAACAACAGGTGAAAGATGATGGCCGTTCATCCGGAGTGTTATCGCTTGTGCATCAGCAGGCTTCCCGCCTGGCTTATCTTATTGAGCAACTGATGGAATTCCGAAAGGCAGAAGAAGGACATCTTAAAGTGCATTATCAGCCATTGGCCGCCTCGGTTTTTCTGGGCAATATTGCCCGCTTATTTGTTCATTTCAGGGAATACAATAATGTAGAGTATGACTACGAAATAGAAGAAAACATTTTTATCAGCAGTGACCCTGATAAACTGGAAAAGATCATTTTCAATCTTCTTTCCAATGCATTCAAATACACATCAGCAGGAGAGAAGATCCATTTTCATGTATACCGCAACCAGGAAAAGAATGAAATGGAAATACTGGTAGCCAATTCAGGACATAATGTTCCAGCCGCTGAAATGGAAAAATTGTTCGACAAATTTTTTACCGGCAATGCTTCCCGCCAGAAATTCAGTTCAGGACTTGGGCTTGCCTTCACCCGCCAGTTGGTCAGTTTGCTGAATGGAAAGATTACCGCTTATTGCAAAGACAATTGGGCCTGCTTTAAAGTTGTATTGCCTGTCAGCAGTTATACCATACAGGAAACTGTTCCAAAGCCTTTGCGGCCTTCCCTCCTGATCCGCACCATTGCACAGGAGCCTGCACCGAGGGATGTTGTATCATCAACTGCTAATAATAAAGCGGCTTTACTGCAAAGCCTTGAACAGGCAGACCGGCCTATTATCCTGGTTGTGGAAGATGAAGCACCGATCAGGCAGTTACTCCGTAATTTGTTAATGGATAAATATATTGTGTACGAAGCGCCGAATGGAAAAGAAGCACTGACCTGCATGACCAACATGGTCCCACACCTTATCATCAGCGATATCATGATGGAGGATATGAATGGCCTGGAGCTTTGCAAGAAAGTGAAAGATATTCCCGACACCTGCCATGTACCTTTCCTGGTTCTGTCAGCCCGTGGCTCTATTGACCAGCAGCATGAAGGGTATGAAGCCGGCGCAGATGCTTATCTACCCAAACCTTTCCATACGCAACACCTGCTCGGTCGTGTGCAGCAATTGCTGGATAACCGGAAACGCCTGCATGATTATTTCCGCAACAAAGCCCTGCCTGGCAGTGAAGTGCCCCAGGGACTGAACGAAGCAGATAAAGAATTCCTCGAAAAATTATTGGCAGTCATTACTGCCGAACTCAATAATCCCGAACTCGACAGTTCCCATCTCGAAACCAAAATGGCCATCAGCCGCATGCAGCTCTACCGGAAAATAAAAACGATCTCCGGCATGACCCCTGCCGAGTTTATCCGGAACATCCGGCTGCAAAAAGCCGCCGAACTGCTGGCGACCACGCGCCTTACTGTGTCCGAAATTTTCTTCCAGACCGGCTTCAACAACCAATCCTATTTTTTCCGGGAATTCAAAAAGAAATACCAATACTCTCCAAACGAATACAGGCTGGCACGAATGACGCGAATAGCTCCTGAGTAAACAAACAGGCCTGAACAACTACCGCGAATGGCACAAATCTCCCCTATACTTTGAGTGCATTAGCATAATTCGTGGTTGCAATCCGGTTTCTAAATACTTGATTCCCATTCGCGTAATTCGTAGTATAGTAGTTTGGGATAATAGTACAGCAGCGGTTCATACCCTCATAGTTATCTTAATGAAAATTATTGCTATGAAACGATTGCTACAGTCACTGACCGCACTCCTCTGCGTGTTATTTTATCTCCCTGCCCTGGCTCAGCAAACCGTCACCGGTAAGGTAACGGATGATAAAGCTGCACCTCTTCAGGGTGTCAATATTGTTCAGCAAAACACATCCAATGGAACATACACTGCAGCCGATGGAAGTTTTACCCTGAAGCTGCAAGCCGGCTCACCATCCATTCTTGAAATAACGATGGTGGGCTATGCCAGGCAAACGATCACGTATGATGGCAGTCCGCTGTCCATTTCACTGCTGCTTTCTGCCACCGCATTGGATGAAGTAGTGGTGGTAGGTTATGGCACCCAAAAGAAATCGACCCTTACAGGCGCTGTTTCTTCCGTGAAAGGGGCAGAGCTGACCAAAACACAGGCGGTAGATATTGGTACTGCCTTGCAGGGACAGGCTTCGGGAGTGAATGTAACATCACCTACCGGTGCCCCCGGTACCAATGCAGTGGTGCGCATTCGTGGCATCGGATCATTGAATAATAATGAACCACTTTATATAATTGATGGCATACAGGTGAACAGCGGGCTTACCACTATTTCACCCAACGATATAGAAAGCATGGAAATACTGAAGGATGCATCTGCTGCAGCTATCTACGGTGCAAGGGCATCCAACGGTGTGATACTGGTGACTACCAAATCTGGCAAAGCCGGTAAAAGCACCATCAGTTTTGATGCATCGCTTGGCCTGGCCAATGCTATTGGCTTGCCAAAGATGGTGAACACAGCCCAGTTTATCGAACTGCAGAACGAAGCTTTTGTCAATGATGGCAGCGCCAACCGGAATAACGATAATCCTTCAAGCCTCCCGAATACGGATTGGCTGGACGCGATCTTTCGCCAGGCGCTGACGCAACGTTACAGCCTTGCTTTTTCTGGCGGCACAGATAAGACACGTTATTTTATCTCCGGTAATTATGTGAACCAGGAAGGAACGATCGAGTATTCCAACTTCAAACGGTATGGCTTGCGCTCCAATATCACATCTGATGTGAAAAGCTGGTTAAGGATCGGAGAGAATCTCAACTTCACTTATGAAAGCAATCAATACATCGGTGCTTCCGGTGATGGTGGCCGTCCCGGAAGCCTGCCCGGTGTGGTACGTTATGCATTGATCCGCCCTAATGCTATTCCTGTATATGATCCGGCTACAGGATTGCTGACTGATCTTCCTCCTGCAGGGCTTTATCAAAACCCGAATTTGTATGGTGATGGAAAGAACCCCCTGGCCATTGCTCAGTACCGCAACCGTACAGCCGACAGGTACCGCATTCTCGGTAATGTGTTTGCAGAAGTAAAACCTGTAAAAGATATCCGCCTGCGCACCAGCCTGGGTGTTGATTTCAATATGCTGGAGCAACAAGCTTACAACGGTCAGATCCCCGGCGACAGAACGGTGATGAACCCGAACGACAAAGGCGTGGATAAATACAGGAACCGCAGCAGTGCATTGACCTGGACGAATACAGCAAATTATACGCATGTGTTCAACGGAGTGCACGATGTATCTGTGCTGGCAGGTACAGAATATGTAAAAGAGATCACGGATTATTTCTCCGGTTTCCGTTCCGGTTATGATACAAGAACAGATGGTAACGGCAGCCTGCAGTACCTTGATTATGGCACGGGCACGCAAGGCGTAAGCGGCACCAAACAGGAATCTGCACTGATGTCTTATTTCGGCCGTGTTGCTTATGCATATGACAACCGTTATCTCTTATCTGCAACATTGCGTGCTGATCAGTCATCCCGCTTCAGCAAAGCCAACCGTACCGGCTATTTCCCGTCGGTATCGGCAGGTTGGAATATCATGCGGGAAAGATTTATGGATAATGTGAATTGGTTGAGTGAACTGAAGCTCCGCGGAAGCTGGGGTAAACTTGGCAACCAGCAAATCGGTAATTATCCTTATGCCACTATTTACAGTACCAACAATGGTGTGCTTACGGTTGCTTCGCAAGGCAATCCTGATGTGAAATGGGAAGAAACAAAGCAAACAGATATTGGTTTGGATGGTGCCTTCCTGAAAGGAAGGGTCCGTTTTTCAGTGGATTGGTATAAAAGAAATACCAGTGATATCCTGATACAACTACCGGTTTCCTATACAAATGGTGATGCAGCGCCTCCTTATGTGAACGGTGCCGCCATGACCAATAAAGGCTGGGATGTGACACTGAATTATAATGATCGGGCAAAGAATGGCCTGTCATGGGATATCACTGCCAATATCACCACGCTGAAAAATGAAGTGACTTCTTTGTACAAAACAAAAGATCAATTGATCAGTTCAGGCAATGGACAGATCTTATTGAAGCCGGGTGAGGCAATCGGCTCCTTCTATGGTTATACCACGGCGGGTATATTCCAGACTGCTGCTGATGTAACCAACTATGTGAACAAGGATGGGGATGTATATCAACCCGCTGCCAAGCCCGGTGATATCCGGTTTGCTGATATCAATAATGATGGAGTGATCGATGATAAGGACCGCAGCATTATCGGCCATGGTTTGCCTGATTTCCTCTATAGTTTGAATGCTACCCTTCGTTATAAACAATTTGACCTTACTTTATTCTTTAATGGTGTAGTGGGCAATGATATTTACAATGAAGTGGACAATATCATCAACAGTTTCGATTCCCGTGGTTTCAATACCAAACTGGATTTTTATGAAACGCGTTGGCATGGCGAAGGCACCAGCAACACTATGCCCCGTGCCACTTTCCTTGATGCAAATAATAACCGCCGCACATCCAACCGCTATGTAGAGAACGGTTCTTACCTGCGTTTGAAAAATGCGATGATAGGATATAATCTTCCGGCAGGATGGATGAGCCGTGCCGGCTTCACACAGGCAAGGATATATGCCAGCATGCAGAATGTGTTTACCATTACCAAATACAAAGGCTTCGATCCTGAATTGTATACCAATGATAACCTGGCCAATTATGGCGATCTGGGTGTTGGTATTGATATGGGCACATATCCTCCATCACGTACATTCACTTTTGGCGTCCAACTCACTTTTTAATTAACGATTGACCGACCTATAATTTAATTATATGAAAAAGCTGATCTATATACTTACTGCTGCAACGCTGATAACAGCTTGCAGTAAAAAACTGGACCTGCAACCGCAGGGCGTGCTTACAGAAGAAAACGTATTCAAGCAAGCAGGTGATTTTACATTGGCCGTTGATGCGGCGTATGAACCACTGACCAACCGTTTCCGTGGCAATTGGGAATGGGACAATGGTGCATCTATTCCCCGCGAGTTTGTAGTAGGCGACCTAATGAGCGATGATGCCGTGAAAGGCGGAGGAGGGCTGGGTGATCAGGAAGATATGCGCCGGATGGAAACCTTTACTATTTTCCCTACCAACAACAATGTGCTGGGCATATGGCGCTATAACTTCAAAGGTGTGAATGCTGCCAACACTGTACTGGCGCAGGATGGCTCTGCTGTGCCCGGGCTTGATGCCAATATCTGGAAAAGAATGAAAGGTGAAATGTTATTCCTTCGCGCATTTTATTATTTCCGGCTTGTGCAGAATTTTGGAGGTGTGCCCTTGCTGATCCCGGAAAAGAATATGACAGACAATACGACCCGCGCCACCACAGAGCAGGTGTATGACCAGATCCGTGAAGACCTGGATAATGCAGCGCCGATGCTGGAGCCTTCTTATGATGCAGCCAATTATCAGCGTGCTACAAAAGGAGCCGCTTATGCGCTGAAAGCAAAAACCTATTTGTACCAGGGGCAATGGCAAAGCTGTCTCGATGAGATTGCGAAAGTAGAGGCCCTGCCGTATAACCTGCTTCCCCAATTTGCCGATAACTTTAATGGTGCAGGGGAGCAGGGCGCCGAAAAAATATTCGTGGCCCGGCATGATGCGGGGCAAACACCACAAAAGGGCTCTATCTTCAATGCTGTGTTCGGCAAACAGGGGTATGGCTGGAATTTTAATCTTCCAACCGACAACCTGGTGGCAGAGTTTGAACCAGGTGATCCCCGCCTGAGTGCGACTGTATTTAAAGCCGGCGATACCTGGTTTGACGGCACGCCTTATAATGCGGCGAATTCCATTACCGGCTACAACGTAAGAAAGTTCATGTCCAACACATCACCATCGGATGATGGCGGTATCGATTTTATCTATATCCGTTTGGCCGATGTGCTTTTATGGAAAGCAGAGTGCTTTGCCCAGTTGAATAAATTGCCTGAAGCAAGAACTGCTTTGGAGAGAGTGAGGGGAAGAGCCAGGAGTAATGCGGCTAATCCAGCTACAGCATTGCCGGAGGTAACAACCAATGTGCAGGCTGATCTGCTGGCAGCCATTCGCCATGAACGCCGGGTAGAGCTGGCTTTTGAATGGCATCGTTATTATGATCTGGTTCGCTGGAATATTGCCGCTACCGTATTAGCCGCAAAACCGGATGCTGATCCCCTGACTGGTCACAATGATTACGGAACAGGCTATAAACCTGCCAATGCTGTGCTGCCAATTCCTCAAAGGGAAGTTGATCTGATCGGTCTGAAGCAGAATGATGGATATCAATAAGAATCAAGTATTAAATAAATAATCATGTACATGAATAAAACCAGTTTTCTTTTTACAGTTGCCTGCTCAGTAACGATGTTGATATCGTGTGGCGATCAACAATCAAAACAGGAAGAAGGAACAACCACGGGGGCAAAGAAAGATTCAATACAGGCATGGATGATAGCTCCTTTTACCAAGCAAGATACCGTAAACCCTGTGCTGAAACCGTCGCCTATTGTATTCAAGGACCCAATCCTGAATAAACAAGTGGCCTGGGAAGCGAAAGATGTGTTCAATCCTGCAGCCGTTGTACGCGATGGAAAAGTGTACCTGCTTTACAGGGCAGAAGATACTATCGGTCGCTTTGCCGGCACATCCAGGATAGGATTGGCCATGAGTGAGGATGGATTGCATTTTACCAGGAATAATGATCCCGTCTTGTTCCCAGCCAATGATGCATATAAAAAATATGAATGGGAAGGAGGTTGCGAAGACCCCCGCATTGTGGAGGATGAGAAAGGAACTTACTACATGACCTATACAGCTTATGATGGTACCACTGCCCGCTTGTTTATTGCTACTTCCACTGATCTCGTGCATTGGACCAAACATGGTTCTGTATTCAAAAATGCAGAGGGCGGGAAGTATATCAATTACTGGTCTAAATCAGGATCAGTGGTGGCGCGCCAGGAGGGGAACAGGTTGGTTGCTGCAAAGATCAATGGAAAATACCAGATGTACTGGGGTGAGTCAAATATCTATATGGCCACTTCAGACAACCTGATCGATTGGGTGCCTGTTCCTGAAACCGATCCTGCCAAATACCAATATGATTCCTTAAGAAAATATCCTGCTTTCAAGATCGTGTTTGGTCCGCGCAAAGGAAAATTCGATAGTGAACTGGTAGAACCTGGTCCGCCAGCTTTGCTTACCAATGATGGCATTCTTTTCTTTTACAATAGCAAGAACAGTCCTGCCTTTGGCGACAAAAGCCTGGCTGATGGCACTTATGCTGCAGGTCAAATACTGCTTGATCAGAATGATCCTTTCAAAGTGATCGACCGCAGTACGAACTATTTTTTCAAACCCGAAAAGGATTATGAAATAACCGGCCAGGTAAATAATGTTTGTTTTATCGAAGGGTTGGTTCCTTTCAAAGGCAAATGGTTCCTTTATTACGGCACAGCAGATTCCAAGATCGCTGTGGCAACGGCAGATAAAAAATAATATTCAACAGGCGATCAATCTTTCTATGAAACGATGAAAGCAGCTTTTACTGAAAAAAAATACCTGGTCACCCTCGTGTTCGTGATCTCTTTGTTTATGATCTGGGGTGTGGCCATGACGATGGGTGATGTATTGAACAAACATTTCCAGAACGTCTTGCATGTAAGCAAATCCCAATCAGGGCTTGTGCAGTTCTCCGTTTTTGGTGCATATGCCGTGATGGGCATCCCGGCCGGCCTGTTCATGAAACGGTTTGGCTACCAGCGTGGCGTTTTGCTTGGACTGGTATTGTTTGCAACAGGAGCTTTCCTGTTTGTGCCTGCGGCGAATGCAGAATCGTTTTTATTCTTCAGGGTATCATTGTTTGTACTGGCTTGTGGCATGGCAACGCTTGAAACAGTAGCGCATCCCTTTGTAGCTTCCCTGGGGCCGCAGGCTACCAGCGATCAGCGATTAAATTTTGCACAGGCATTCAATGGTGTGGGAACGATCATTGGCCCTACGGTAGGAGGGATGTTTATCTTAAGCAGTTCCGTTGCCGCCGATCTCTACAGTGTGAAGCAGGTATACATCATTATCGGCATTATTGTGCTGATCGTTGCTGCTGC
Source organism: Sphingobacteriales bacterium 44-61 (assembly GCA_001898405.1). Taxonomy (GTDB): domain Bacteria; phylum Bacteroidota; class Bacteroidia; order Chitinophagales; family Chitinophagaceae; genus Terrimonas_A. The sequence continues at coordinate 443,168 of MKTW01000002.1, read as the reverse complement.
TTTTTCGCTGGTAAAAGTGCCGGCGGTGAACACGGCGTTTGATCCGCATCATAACCAGAGCGTTGATCAGCAATTGGTGGCTGCACCCAAACGTTTATTCCAGCATAAACATTTTATCTGGGCCATTGTAGCGCAGTTCTTCAATGTGGCAGCGCAGGGTGGCACCTGGGCATTTTTTATCAATTATGGTCACGAAAAAATGGGATTGAGTGATGAAAAAGCATCTTACTATTTCAGCTTAAGCATGATACTAATGATGATAGGCCGCTTTACAGGCACTTTCCTGATGCGGTTCATCAAACCCAATATCCTGCTGGCCATATTTGCCTTGGGGAATATACTCATGTGTGTCATTGTAGCGCAAAGTGCAGGATGGGTATCGTTTATTGCTTTATTGCTGATCAACTTCTTTTTCAGCATCATGTTTCCCACTATTTTCAGCCTTGGACTGAAAGACCTGGGCCATCATACGCAACAGGCTTCATCTTTCATTGTGATGGGTGTGGTAGGCGGTGCAGTGTTTCCTCCACTGATGGGGCTGATCGCTAATAAAGATGTGGCAACAGCCTATTATCTCCCTATTATTTGTTATGTAGTTATTTTCTTATATGGCTTGAAGTTATATAAGAGTAATTAGATGTGTACATCTTTTCCATTAAACCTTTGCCCTCTTTATTATTTTTTATGAAGACAATAAGAAAGAATACTGCCGGTTAATCAAACCCGGCAGTATTTTGGTTGTTAGATGTTAGTGCAAGCACCGTTTTTTAGCCGTGCTCTTTACTTTAATCATAAATGCATTGACATGACAATGTTTTCTATAAGCTTTAAGTATAAAAAAAGCCAATACCAGGCATTGATACGCATCATTAAAGAAAGGGAAGAAGGGGAGAAAGAGTACCGGGTGACCATTATGAATGGAGACCTGGAAATGCTGCTCTACGGTAATCACATATTAAAGGAAAAGAACGGGAGGATAGATATTCAGGAAAGCGATCTCCCTCACCATATTGTTGAATTGAGAGCGGTGATTGCTGACGCACTGGAGTCTTTTCATGCAGAGGAGATCGCTAATTAATAACTGAATTATTTTTCCTGGTAATTGATCATCCAGTTGATACCATATTTATCGGTGAAGCTTCCAAAATAGGCACCCCAGAACATATCCTGGATCGGCATCTCTATTTTTCCGCCTGCGGAAAGTTCCTTAAAGAGCCGGTCTGCTTCTTTTCTGGACTCAGGCTCAAGATTAATATGCATATTGTTGCCTTGTGTAACAGTAAAGCCCATTTCTTTAGGTGCGTCTGTTCCCATCAGCACATGCCCGCCAAGCAGGGGAAGTTCAACATGCAAAACCATTTTCTTTACATTATCTGCCACCGGTGGGTGATTGGGATCGGCGGGTATATCTCCAAACCGCTGTACACCGTTGATAAAATCTGTTTTGAAAACTGATCTGTAAAAGTTAAACACTTCTTCGGTATTGCCTGGAAAATTTACATAGGTGGATACCCGCGCCATGTTGCTGGTCTTATTTTGTTTTCTTAAATAGAACTGTGCAGCAATATATTGGTCCAGGTTTTCCAGTCCCGCAGTGAATCCTTCTTTAAAGCCCGTTTTAATAAGCTCTTCCAGGTCTTCAAGTGATTTGAACTGGAGTTGGATGTTTACGACTGTTTCATCTTCCCCGGAGCTAAAAGTGTTTTCCCATTTACTTTTCGGCAAGCTATTATTCATGACAGCATTTTCATCGCAGAAAGCGTCAATGCCTGAAAAGGATTTGAGGGGCTTGATAGTTTCGTAGTCAAACAGGCACCAGTGTTTTTCTCCTTCAGGGCTTAGCATATAATAATGCCAGCGCCCACCTTCGGAAAAGTTCATTGATTTTGTGATAGCCCTGTAGGGTTTAGGCGCCCACCACTGGTCGAGAATGTCTGCTTCTGTCCATGCAGCCCATACTAAATCAATAGGTGCGTCAAAAGATCTTTCCACTTTGATTTTCTTGTTTTCCTTGTCCACAAGGAAGTTGAAAAGGATTGCTTTATTCATTTTCTGTTGTTTTTAAGTTGTTTTAGTACTTCGTCGAGCTGGTTGAATCGTTTGGCCAGCAGTTGCCTGAACTGCTCCAGCCATTTTTCAATCTCTTTCATTTTATCTGCATTCAGGTGATAGTGGATCTCCCTGCCTTGTTGCTCCTGTTTCAGGATCTCGCATTCTGTCAGGATCTGTAAATGTTTTGAAACCGCCTGCCTGCTGCTGTCGAAATGTTCGGCAATTGCATTGGGCGTCATTGCGCCTACAGCCAGGAGCATAATGATGGCCCGCCTGGTAGGGTCGGCTATAGCCTGAAAAACATCTCTTCTTGTTTCCATTTTTTATTATTTGCTACCATTTAATTGCAAATATATGCGCAATCATTTGGTTGCGCAATTTTTTTTCTTTTGGTTTGAAAATGAGGTTAACATAACCCCGGGTTACCTTTGCAGGATGGATTATTTCAAAAAGCTCTCCACACTTTTACAAATAGAAGAGCAGTCAGACCGCTTAGCTTATAAACAATTAACAGAATCAAGTTCTCTTACCGTACGGCGCTCCAACGGACTTAGCTGGTATCCCATCGTGATCAGGGATACAGAAATGGGCCTGGGAGATTACCTGACAGTGGAACTGGAACGAACCAATCACCTTGAAATAGCGCATTTGTTCAGATTCGGCGCTTCCGCAGAACTGTTTTCCAACCGCAATCCCAAAGAAGACCGCGTGGAAGGAGTGATCACTTACCAGGGCGGCAATAAAATGAAGATCTCCCTGCGGACAGATGAACTGCCTGACTGGGCACGTGACGGACAATTGGGAGTGAACCTGCTTTTTGATGATAATAGTTATGATGAAATGCGTGCTGCTTTAAAACAAGCTGCGGCAAGACTGGACAAAAAAGAAAATGATCAACTTATCCGTATCCTCACCGGGGAAAAACAACCCGGTTTTCATGAAGAAGGGCACATGTATACATCAGCGCGGTTAAATAGTTCGCAGCAGCATGCAGTGAACAAAATATTATCTGCCAATGAGCTGGCTATTGTGCATGGACCGCCGGGCACAGGCAAGACAACTACATTGGTGCAGGGTATCAAAGCGATCTACCAGCAATCACATCAGCAGTTACTGGTAGTGGCGCCAAGCAATGCCGCTGTAGACCTGCTGAGCGAAAAATTATCGGACGAAGGATTGACCGTGGTGCGTGTAGGTAATCCTGCACGGGTATCGGAAAAACTTCTTTCCCTTACATTGGATAGCCAGATGGCTGCACATAGCCAGATGAAACAGGTGAAGAAGCTAAAAAAAAGAGCCAATGAATTCAGGGAAATGGCTTACAAATACAAACGCAATTTTGGAAAAGCAGAAAGAGAGCAACGCAAAACATTGTTTGACGAAGCAAGGAATATTTTGAAAGAAGCAGCTAATACAGAACAGTACATCCTGGATGACCTGCTGTCAAAAGCACAGGTGATCACTGCCACACTCGTTGGCGCCAATCATTATACCATCCGCGACCGGCGGTTTGATACCGTGGTAATTGATGAAGCAGCACAAGCATTGGAGCCTGCCTGCTGGATACCCATACTCAAGGCAAAAAAACTGGTGCTGGCTGGCGACCCTTTCCAATTGCCGCCTACCATCAAATCGGAGCAGGCCGCCCGCGAAGGGTTGAATATTACACTGATGGAAAAGAATGTGGAACTCCATCCGGAAGCCGTGGTGCTGCTGGAAGAACAGTACCGGATGAACAAAGCAATCATGGGGTATTCATCTGCTGTATTTTATAAAGGAAAGCTGAAAGCGCATGAGTCCGTTGCCGATCATCTGCTGTATGACCTTGACAACCCGCTTATTTTTATCGACACGGCCGGTTGTGGTTTTGAAGAGAAAGTAGAAGGTACCAGCACCTACAATCCTGAAGAAGCAACATTTGTATTTAATCATCTCCGGCAGTTATTACCAGCCCTGGAAGCAAATCACCCGGCATCTTTTCCGTCCATTGCCATCATTTCACCCTATAAACAGCAAGTGGACCTGCTGCGATCGCTTTTGCTGCAATCACCTGAATTGCTCGCCTATGGCGATAAAATAGCGGTGAATACGATCGACAGCTTCCAGGGGCAGGAGAGGGACATTGTTTACATAAGCATGACAAGAAGCAACCCTGAAAACAGGATAGGTTTCTTATCCGATATCCGCCGCATGAATGTAGCGATGACGAGAGCCCGGAAAAAGCTGGTCGTCATCGGCGACAGCGGCACACTAGCCCGGCTCCCCTTTTACGCTGATTTTATCACTTACGCAGAACAATTAAATGCCTACCAAAGTGCCTGGGAACACATGGGATAACCAACATCTGACAAGAAAGAGAACATCTATCCAAACGCACCCCTTCCCGTCCTTCCCGCCTTACCGGTAAAAAACTTACCGGTAAGGCGGGAAGGACGGGAAGGGGTCGCTTATTATAAAGCCAGTACATTAAATACAGGTTCTCACAACCTCATTATTTTTGTTACCAATAAGTAATCCAAACATTCTGCACTTCCCGGTGTTTCCTCCAAAAAACGGTAGTCCGTTATGTGGAAAAAATCATGTAACCATTGTGATTAAATTTACATGAACAGCACCGGAAAGATTTAGAATAGTAATATTTTTGCGGTTCAAACAGTAGCTTCCATGTTTAGTGAATTGTCCACCCTCCAACCAACCAAAAGGTTTTCCAACAGGGTTGAGAACTATGTAAGGTACAGGCCTTCTTATCCATCAGAGATCGTTCCTTTTCTTGAGTCGAAACTGGGATTGCAAAAGCAGCATCGTATTGTGGATGTTGGCTCGGGTACTGGCTTATTTGCAGAAATTCTGTTGAAGCAGGGATATAATGTGACCGGTATTGAACCGAATGAAGAAATGCGAGCGGCCGGTGAAAAAAGACTGGCGCATTATATTGGTTTCACCAGCCGCCGTCATCGGGCAGAGCAAACAGGGCTTCGTCATGAAAGCGTTGACCTGATCACTGTGGCACAGGCATTTCACTGGATGGACAGGGAAAGGACCAAAGCTGAGTTTGAACGTATCCTGAAACCTGGTGGCCATATTGTGCTGGCATGGAATCTCCGTTTAAAGAACACGCCTTTTTTGGAAGAATATAATAAGCTGAAAGAAGAATATGCGCTGGAACCACAGATCCTTAATAAGATCAGTGAACCGGATATGCAGGCTTTCTTTGCGCCCGCGCAGATGAATGTGGACCAGTTTCCCAATATACAGATGCTCGATTTTGATTCGCTGAAAGGTCAATTGCTGTCTTCTTCCTATATCCCTCTGCCTGGCCATGAATCATATGATTCAATGATCTCAAAGCTGATCCAGTTGTTTGTAGCTTACAACGAGAATGGTTTTGTGAAAATGGAATACGAGACCAGGTTATACTGGATCTAAATAGCTGAAGCGGTTGCCTTCTTTTTAACGATGGCCAGCGATTCATAATCTTTGAACATTACTGTCTGCGATTCAGCAGGACTTAGCAAAAACCAGTTTTTGAGGATACTGGCATACAAAGAGCGGAAATCGTATTGCATCGCTATATTATCCTTCACATTTGCGATAGCCGGGATCTCAGGATTGCTACCCAGTATTCCAGGTATCACTTCATTGCCAAAAAGAAATACCGGGGCAGCAGCTCCATGATCTGTGCCTCCGCTGGCATTTGATCTAATGCGGCGCCCGAATTCAGAGAACGTCATTCCCAATACTCTGTTCCCTGCTCCCAGTTCATTGATATCAGCCATGAATATGCTGATGGCTTCTGACAAGCGTTCGAGCAACCGGGCATGAGTACCGGTAGTGGTATCTGCAGCATCTGTTTGCCTTGCATGCGTATCAAAGCCGCCCATATTGACCATATATACTTTTGTTTTCAAGCCACCGGCAATAAGTCTTGCAACGATCTTCAGTTGATCCGCCAATGGATTTTTCCCCTGTGCAGGATAAAGCGAAGATTGCTTGGTGATCTTTTGCGCGGCTTTTTTAATAACGGTGGAATATTTATCCGTTATCATAGACATCTGCCGGATATAAGCGAGCTGATCACCCGCACGGGTAGAAGCAGAAGTGAACGTCAGGTTATCATTCAATAAAGCGTAAAAATTGGATGGGTTGGTGATAGCCATGCCCATCGTTGTCACAGATCCCTGCAAAGCAGGTGATACGATCCCGCCTACCTGAATGGCCAATGGGTCAGTCATATTGCTATTCGGATATTCTGCAGGAAAGCCAGGATATTCCCGCTCCAGGTAACGGCCTGCCCATCCTGTTTCCAGCGTTTTATCTGAGTCCGATCCGCTGAGCCAGATATCCGTTGCGCGGAAATGGGAGAAGTTGGGATTGGGATAGCTTACTGCCTGCACGATGGTGATCTTCCCATCATTGAACAGTTGTTGAATCTGCGTCATGGAAGGATTAAGCCCTGTTTTATCAAAGCCTTCCAGCCTTAATATCTTATTCTGCGGAATGGCAATATTTGATCTTGCTGCCTGGTAAGCATCATAGAGATCGATAGGGATCACGGTATTCAATCCATCATTTCCTCCGTTCAACTGCACCAGCACCAATACCCGGTCGGTATCATTGGCCGCGCTGATCGCTTCCAGCCAGGGTGAATTCGCCCAGGCATTCAGGGAGAAACCATCCAGGAAGGCGGGCAGTGCTACGGCGGGTAATGCCTGTCTTAAAAAATCTCTTCTTTTCATCCCTTTGATTTTGTTTAAAATGAACGGTTGCCTAACACAGTTGGTATTCGGGGCGGTTCATCAGGTATTTGTAAAGGGTTTTCAGTTTTTTTATCACCTGGTCTGCATTTTTCTTATCCCCGGGATTTTTCAGATAAGTATTCCAGCTATCGGTCCAGTAATGATCCGACTGCATACCGGTGAGGCCTGATAGGAGAATACTGCTTTTAATAAAAGCTTTATCCGCTGCGGCCACATCCATATTGTAAAGACGGTTGATGGCATCGTCAATCAGTTTATCAGGATTACCGGGTTCAGGAAGTTGCTGGGTAAAAGCCACTGCATCGATCTGCACTTTATTTTCGCCTCTTGCAAAACCATTATTGACCATCCGGTCGGTAAACTGGTTGCGGCGGGGCAATGTATCTGAACTTATCCAGAGCTTATCGTATTGTGGTTCCTGGTAATAAGCCTGCCACCCGGCCACATTGGGCGGGTCCCCGATATTTTGCTGCATGGCAGCAGCCTGGTTCCTCAACTGCTCCCAAAGGCCATACTGCTCAACGAAATTGCCGGCATCAGGAAAACGCAATCCGTATTCCCTGCAAAGCCCGACCGTAAAATCAATGGGGCTCTTGATCATTGCCCCAAAATTGGCGGCATCAAAGAAATGCTTGCTGCTGAATAAAGCTGCCAGCACCGGTTTGATCTCATAGTCCTTTTTGCGGAACAGTGCAGCCAGCGGTTCTATCACATTTTTTTCAGTGGCTGCATCAATGGTATGATAAACAAAAAAGCGGTACAGCTTGCGGCAGATGAACCTGGATACCTCCTGCCGGGCAAACAACATGGTCAGCATTTCATCTGTTTCTTCAGCACCTGTAGGTCCTTTTTTACCCTTGACCACTGTATTGTTGTAAAATGCAGAGAACTGTTTATCTCCATCATCATGCCTTCCTGCATCGAATACCGAAGAGAACGTTTTATTGTCGATCTTATAACCGGTAAGTACCCTTGCTGCTGCTTTTACATCATTTTCTGTGTAATGTGAACCAGGCCCTTTTCCCATGGTAAACAGCTCCTGTAATTCCCTGCCATAGTTCTCGTCCGGCGCTTTTTTAGTATTGACATAACCATTCAGGTATTTCAACATGGCGGGATCGACTGTTATTTCTTTCACCAGTGTTTTAAAATTCCCCAGCGCATTGCGGCGCAACACTTCATTGTGCTGATAGAGGTAACGCGCATTGTCTACAGTCATCGTTTCTGTTGCAAAATGATTATGCCAGAACAACACCATCTTCTCGCGGAGCGTCCTGTCCTGGTTGATCATTAAGCCATACCACCAACTCTTGAAAGAATTTCTTCTGCGCCCATTATTCTTGCCATTATAGATTGTAGCATTGACCCATGTTTGCCCGGCCGGCACATCTTCATCAAAAAAATAATTCGGCTCCGCTTTCTTTGAATCAGGATCATTATAATTATTAACTGGAGGGGGTGGAGCCATCTCTTCTTTGTAAACCAACTCTTCTATGATCTTCTTTAACTTCTTTGAATGGAAATATTGAATATCTGCAGCACTTGCTCCAAACATGCTCCTTTTCAGCAAATGAACCAGTTGAGGTGAAGCCAGCTTACCCTTTACAGGATCTATACCGGAAGAAACGCCCGCCAACCCGGCATTATAATTCCATTTAATACTTTCTTCCTTACGAAAGGGTACAAGAAAGGATTTCCTATCCATAACAAAATGAGTTAAATCTTAGCAACAGAAAAAAAGATGCCATTCTCTGCTACCTGGATAAAGTACGGGAAATCTGCTGTTAAGCGGGTGTTAACATCGAGTCGGGAGTCGTAAGTCTGGAGCCGCTAAAAATGTGTACAGTCATTTCAATATTGAAATGACTGTACACACTATAAAAGAGATCCGACTCCCGACTAAAGACTTACGACTCCCGACTCCGGGACGGTCTCACGATCATCCGCAACGTCTGGTCCTTTGTAAAATAAGCACCTGTCCAATTGTACAACGTCCTTATTTTGTTGCGGTAATTGATCAGGGATACAAGATGGATGAATAGCCACATCAGCCACGCGATAAATCCTTTGAAATGTAATTTGGGTTTAGGGATATCGGCTACAGCTTTATTCCATCCGATAATGGCCATGGTGCCTTTATCGCGGTAGGCGAATGGTTTTAACGCCTGGCCTTTGACCATGCCGCTGAAGTTTTTTGCTAGCTGTTTTCCCTGTTGTATTGCCACTTGAGCTACCTGGGGATGACCATTGGGAAAGTTCTTGTCTGTTGTTTGAAGACAGGTGTCACCGATAGCATAAACATTGGAGAAGCCGATTACTTTATTGATTTCATCTACGATCAGTCGTTTTCCACGGCCATATGCTTCTGCAGGGATGCCTTCAAACACAGAACCTGTAATGCCGGCAGCCCAAACCACCGTTTTGGTTTCAATGGTATCTCCATTGGCAAACGTGACCACATCATCCTGGTAGTCCTTTACCTGGTGATTGAGCTTTACTTCAACACCCATTTTGGTCAGTGCATTCAATGTATCGATCTGTGATTTTTCACTCATTGGCGCCAGCAGCTTGCCGCCGCCATCAACCAGGTAGATATGCGATTCATAGCCTTTGCCGCTAAGCTCGGGGTAATCTTTCGGCATCACGTTTTTCTTCATTTCCGCCAGTACACCTGAAACTTCAACGCCTGTGGGGCCACCACCTGCGATGACAATGGTCAGCAGTTTTTTTCTTTCATTTTCATCAGTAGTGCGGGTTGCCTGCTCTATGCGCTGCAAAAAATAGTTGCGGAGTTCCAATGCATCATTTACCGTTTTCATCGGTAAGGCATTTTTTTTCACGTTTTCCATCCCGAAGAAATTGGTTTCCGCACCTACGGCAAAGACCAGGTGATCATAACTGAGTTCGCCGGTGGAAAGCACTATTTTATTTTCTGCAGCAATCAGTCGCTGGAATTCACCCATCCTGAACTGGATATTTTTCTTTCCGCGCAAAAATCTTCTGAAAGGATAGCAGATGCTGGAGGTTTCCAGATAGCTTGTAGCCACCTGGTAGAGAAGGGGAGGGAAGAAATTGTAATTATTCCGGTCTACAAGGGTAACGGTAAAATCCTTATTGTTGGCAAGGCTTTTTGCCAGGTTGATGCCGGCAAAGCCGCCGCCGATAATAACGATGTGCTGCATAGTAGTGTCTTTTGTGGCCGGCAGAGCGCTGACCACCTGCAAAATTAGGATATAGATGACAGATGGCGGATATCCAGCTGCAAACTTCCGTAATTCGCAAACTGTTATCCGCCATCCGCTATTTTATCCCGTATCAGGGAGCGATCATCGTCTTTACCTGTGAGGTCTGCGCACTGAAATAACCCAACGCACCTCCTTTCATATTGCTTACCGGGTTGGAGGGAGTGGCCTGGCTTTCGCCGGTAGCACTTCTGTACAGGCTATACCAGTATTTGTATACATTGGCGTCTGTGCAGAACATTTCTATACGCACCTGGTCGCCGCTTTTGATCTTACGGTTGTCTTCATCGTCGTCCGGGAAATAAAAGAGCTTGTTAGTCACATTCCGCCCGTCTGTATATTCATCATTCTGGACAAATATTTCTGTTTCTTTCCTTCCATTCAGGTATTGTACAAAACGGTAGTACTGTCCGCGGCCGGGAGGGTCCTTGTATTCGATGTTCACTATCTTGCGTGTGTCGCCAAACAAAAACTCATCTGTTATATAAATAGTGTCCAGGTTCACCTTTTGAGGCATGGCGGAAACAGCTGTGAAAGATTGCCCATTCACTTTTACCGATAAGGAATAAGTTTTACCGGTTGAACCGATCAGTGCCGGGGCTTCATACACGCCGGTGGTTGTTGTTTCTGACAGGGTAGTGGTAGCTCCGCCATTCTCCGTTATTTCAACAACAGCACCGCTGACGCCGGCAAAATTATTATTGTCTTCAAAATCTTTTGTCTGGCTTAGCAGCACGCGGGCGCCAGACTGATCGGTAACTATCGCTTCCACCACGTATTTCTTCTCCGATTTGTTAAGGTTAATATCGATCACTTTTTCGCAGGAACTCAGGCCGGTCAATGCCAGCAGGGCAAATAAGCCTGTTAAACGGAATGAACGGGTTAATTTTTTATCTGTCATAAATCAGAATTTGAAGTTGTAAGAAACAGAAGGAATGAATTTGAACAGGGCAACACGCACGGCTTCAGTCTTGCTGGGATCATCGGCATTGTCCCTGAAATTGATGGTGTATGCATTTTCGCGGCCATAGGCATTGTAGAGACTGAAAGTGAGTTCAGATGACCAACGCTTTTTTTGTTTCAGTATGCAGGTCGCACCCAGGTCGAGCCGGTGATAATCGGGCATGCGATAACCATTTCTTTTGGTATAATAATAAACGGTTTGTCCGTCTATGCTGTATTTTCCAGCGGGAAGAGTAACAGCATCGCCGGTATAGAAAACCCAGTTGGCAGACAGGGTCCATTTGCGGTTGAGTTGGTACGAACCAACCAGGGCCACATCATGCGTACGGTCCTGCCGGGCATTGTACCACTCATTATCATTGATGCCATCTATCTTTCTTTCTGTTTTAGATAAAGTGTAACTCAGCCAGCCTGTGAATTTGCCGGCTTTCTTTTTCAGCAGGAATTCGATGCCGTAAGCCCGGCCTTTGCCAAACAACAGTTCGGATTCAATGGCATCGCTATTGGCAAAAACATCTGCTCCATCGCGGTAATCGATCTGGTTTTGCATCCATTTGTAATAGGTTTCCACGCTCAGTTCAAACTGGTTGTTGAAAAGATTGCGGTAATAACCAAGGGACACCTGGTCAGCGACCTCAGGTTTGATGATATTGGTATTGGCGATCCATTTGTCAGTAGGGTTGGAAGAAGTGGAATTGGATACCAGGTGCATGTTCTGCACATTTCGTACATAAGACGCTTTGAGGGAACTGCGGGGATTGAAAATATAACTGGCAGCCACCCGGGGTTCCAGGTTGAAATAGGTTTTTACAAAATCACCATTATTATAGCTCAGCGTATCTGTTACCTTTCCGTCATTGTCTATTTGATAAAAATCGCCTTTCCCCAGTATGCTGAATGCAGATGCCCGCAATCCATAGGTAAGGTTCACTTTGTCGGAAGCTTTCCAGGTATCACTGAGGAAAACGGCATTTTCCCAGGAATATCTTTTTTGCAGGGCAGTTGAATTCAGGCTTACGGATTGATAAGCTTTTATTTCTCCTGGTGTGATGGTATGATAGATCGTGTTGAACCCAAACCGGAGGTTATGATTGGAATTAGCATACCACTGGTATTCCTGCTTCAGGTTCCAGTCCTGTATTTTTGAAATGATATCAAAATTATCACCACCGCTGCGGATAGAGATCTTATAGTTGTAATTACTGAAAATAATAGAGGTATTGGCAAAAAGCTGGCTGTTGAAAATATGGTTCCAGCGCAATGTACCGGTGCTGTTGCCCCAGTCTATCCCAAAGGTTTCACCTACGCCCAGCACGTCTTTACCAAAATAACCGGAAAGATAAAGCCGGTCTTTATCACCTAACTGGTAATTCAGCTTTGCATTCAGATCATAAAAATAAAGCCGGTTGCTGTTAATAGCAGAATCGCTTGACAATTTCAGGAATGCGTCTACATACGTGCGACGGCCTGTTACCAGGAAAGAGGATTTATCTTTTTGTATTGGTCCTTCCACATTCAGTTTGGCAGAGATCAGCCCTATGCCACCGCTGACATTATAATCCTGGTTATTGCCATCATTCATTTTTATGTCCAGCACCGAAGAAAGACGGCCTCCATACTGGGCAGGCATGCCTCCTTTATAAACGGTGATATCTTTGATCGCATCAGAGTTGAAGGTGGAAAAGAACCCCAGCAAATGCGAAGCATTGTATACGGGCGCTTCATCCAGCAAAATGAGGTTCTGATCACCAGCGCCACCGCGCACAAAAAAGCCGCTGTTGCCGTCACCGGCTGATTTAATACCGGGTAAAAGCTGGATGGTTTTCAAGATATCCCTTTCTCCCAGGAGAACGGGAATGTTTTTGATCTCCTTTGTAGATACCCTTTCAATCCCCATTTGCGGACTGCTGATGCTGCGGCCGCGTGATTGTGCGCTTACAACAACGCCTTCCAGGCTCTTTACTTCGTCTTCGAGTTGTATGTTGATCGCAATATCTTTGTTAAGCACAATTTCCTGTTGCTGGGCTTGCAAACCAACAGCACTGATCTCTACAGTATAAGTGCCTTTTTCAAGCGTAAGCGAATAGAAACCGTATTCGTTGCTGACTGTACCGGTATTGCCAGTTCTATCGGCCGGGCTGGCCGGGATAACACGGATGCTTGCTCCGATCAGGGTCTCGCCTTTTGCTTTGGATTTAATGATGCCGCTGATCGTGTACTTCTGGCCATGACATATAATGGCAGATAAGAAGAACAGTGCAGCTAATGTGATCTTTTGCATAGTAGGGTTATGGTTATGTAAGTGATAGCGGCGCAAAGATATTTGCACCTTCGCAGGCAATGCCTGTTGATATGTTAAATTACATGTCCGGCAAATCGTTCAATCGTGGTAACATTTGTTCGTTGATTGTATTGATCGTGTGGACAAACAATCAACAACATATGCCGGGCACACCCCTATGGCAAGTGAAGAAATTTTTCAGGGTTGAAAATTGTAAGAATATTCGATACGCCCTGTCAGTTCTTTTTGTTTATTAAATAGGGCTTCTTTTGTTTTCAGTCCCTTATCGTTAAACAGGTAACGCCAGGTAAGATAATCCGGCGTTGTAGTGGAAAGCGTTGTTATTTTCTGGATCACCCGGCCCTGCTCATCATATTCAAACATAAAATCAGGTAACAGTTTTTTGGCGCGTTTGTTATAACGGACAATATCCGTGAGCCTGTGCTGATCGTCGTAATAAAAATAGAATGGGTCAATGCCAACACCTCTTCTGAATAATTGTTCATCGGCTACATTTCCTTTTTCATCAACGGTAAAGCGGTATTCCATGCTGTCCTTACTGTTAACGATTTTCCACATTTTTTCGGGTTTGCCGGCATTGTTATAGATCCATTGGTGTTCTTCTGTTTCGCTGAAATCGTTCAGGGAGTCTTTAACCTCTGTTTTCACTGAAACAAGATTATTGCCTGTATACTGGTAGCTGGTGCGGCTTTTAATACCATTGGTGGAGTCGGAAATGGATGCCAGTCGGCCTTGTGCATCAAAGCGGTAATAGGTCTTTACCACCGATAATCCGGAGCGGGTAGAAACCCTGAGCAGGTTCTGGGCCGGAAAAACTTCCTGCACTTCATAAAAATCTGTTGCTTTTACCCCACGGGAATCGTAACCGGTAGCCGTTACTGAAACCACTTTGTTTGCCAGGTAGACCTTCATTTTATCGTCGTTGGCTCTTGCATCCACAAGGTCTTTATAATAAAACTGGCCAAAACCGGTCAGGGAAACCAGGAGGGCAAGGAAGGCTAGGCTTTGTTTCATCCGCTATTATCTTAATTAGGGGCAAAAATACTTGAATTGTACAGTAACGAAAGGGGCGGTAAAAAATTTTGTGGCCTGTTGGAAAACGAGGTTTTACATGGGTGATATACTCATTTTTAACGAAAATGCCAGTCTTTTATGTGCCTGTTCAGGGCTTTTGCTTTTCACACGCGTATACCAATGGCCCATCTGCCTATAAATAATGTATTACCAGAAGAGTCGACAAGGAAATAACCACCCATAATATCAGCCCCTGTAAAATCGGTTTTAACCCCACAGAGGCCAATGTTTTCCTGGATAATCCGCAACCAATCAAAAATAAGGTAACCGTTAACCCTGATTTAGAAATTTCTACGATATAACCACTGAATCTTTGTACAAAAGGAACATAGGTATTTACAATAATGGCAACAATAAATAACCCGATAAAATAAGGGACCTTGATTTTTTTGTCTTTTGATTTGAAAACAATGCTGCTAAGGAATGCTACAGGAATGATCCATAAAGCCCTTGCTAATTTTACGGTTGTGGCGATTTGCAGCGCTTCATTTCCGTATTTGCTTGCCGCACCCACAACAGAGCTTGTATCATGAATGGCCATAGCGCTCCATAAGCCGAATTGTGATTGTGAGAGATGCAGTTTTTCGCCTGCAAAAGGGAAGGCAAAGAGGGCAATGGAATTGAGTATAAAAACAGTCCCCAGCGCGATGCTTATTTGTTTTTCTTCTGCTTTAATAACGGGAGATACTGCTGCAATGGCGCTGCCTCCACATATTGCAGTTCCGGCAGAAATTAAAAATGAGGTCTTTCTGTTCATTTTTAAAACCCTGCCTGATAAATAACCCAAAATAAGCGTACCGGATATAGAAACTGCTGTAAACAGAATACCGTCTTTCCCCGTTTTCAATGCCGTGCTTACATTCATTCCAAAACCCAGGCCCACCACAGAAACCTGGAGCAGTAAATGTGTGGCTTTATGATTGAGATGCAAATAAGGATGGCCGATAAATTGTGCTATTATTATCCCTGCGAGTAATGCTAACGGTGGCGATATAAAGGGTGACAGGCAAAATATAAGTACTAGTAAGAAGATCACTTCTCTTGTTGAAATGCTCCTGTCTAAAAATTTCCTTCTGTTCTTGTAGAGAGGGGTGTTATTGCTCATGCCGCTGAAAATTATTTCAGCACAAAATTCAGCAACATGAGGAAGGCTGGGAAATGACTATTGGCAATGCTCTATAACTTAAAGTTATTGCCCTGCATGAATTTTAAAAACAATTCCTTTAAATGATGTGTGCCGCCCTGCTGTGTGATGAAATAAAAATATCGTTCAATACCCAGGTCTTTTACATCAACGATTTTCAGTTCATTGTTTTTTAGTTCTTTGAAAATGGAATGAAAGGACAAAAAAGCGAAGGCATTTGAATGAGGCAAATAGGATTTTATACTTTCACTGCTTTCCAAAACCATCTCAATGTTCAGTCGTGAAAACTTTATATTCACCTTTTTCAAAGCGGCAACAATGACTTCCAAAGAGCCAGACCCCTGTTCGCGTACGATCAATGGCAATTTTTGCAATTCCAGTAAGGTGACGATTGGCTTTTTGACCGATTTGTTTGTGATGCTCGTGCAGAGCACTATTTCATCTTTAATAAATGGGGTGTATTTGATATGTTGCCGTTTGGATTGGCCTTCAACAATGCCAAGGTCAATTTTATCTTCTGTCAGCAGGTTTTCGATATGTTCTGTGTTGCCGTCTGTCAGCTCAATATGAATATCAGGGAATTTTTGTTTGAACTGGGCAAGGTATTTTGGTAAAACATATTGGGCAACCGTAGTGCTTGCCCCTAATTTCATTGATCCTTTTACATTCTCGTTTAATGCCGCCAGGTCAAATTCGATATCCCTGTAAGTATTGAAAATATTTTCTGTATAGTTTAAGAGGGTAATGCCGGCTGCTGTTAATTTTATTTTCGTTCCGTTCCGCTCAAACAATTTGCATTGGTAAAAGGCTTCTATCTCCTGGATATGCTTGGTAACGGCTGGTTGCGTAATAAATAACTCTTCTGCGGCTTTTGTAAAGTTGAGCCGTTTTGCTACTGTGTGAAATACTTTTAATCTAAAGTCAAACATATGGGGAGATACAGGAAATACGACAAATCTACACAAAGCCCCTTGAATCGGTGTGTCAAACCACAGGTTTTGAGCTTTACCGGGAGCCCCTAAACAGGGCCATTACTTGTATAAGCGGTTTTAACGGCTTTGCTTATTTTTGCTTATTACCGAGATTTAAACCAACCACTACATGTCGCACGGCCGTGAACGGAAGGAAAAAGACTGCCTTAACTGCGGAACCATTGTCCAGGGACGTTTTTGCCAGGCCTGTGGCCAGGAGAACGTTGAGCCGAAAGAAACGTTCTGGGCAATGTTTTCCCATTTTTTTAATGACATTACGCATTTCGACGGCAAGTTTTTCACAACCCTGAAAGACCTTCTCTTTAAACCCGGCTTTCTTTCTGCTGAATACATGAAAGGCAAGCGGATGAGCTATCTGAACCCGATCAGGATGTATGTGTTCACTTCAGCGATCTTCTTCCTGATATTCTTCAGCCTCCGGAAGCCATCTGATATAGTAAATATCAATGCAAAGAATGAACCGATGACGGAGGCGCAAAGGCAAAAAAGACTGAAAAGGCTTGAGCAGTTGATAGCGGGCGACTCAACCTACAAATCTTACTTCCTGGAAAAAGCCCTGCTGCTGGATACCACTAAAGCCGTAAGCAAGGACGATATTGACAAATTGTATAATGATGATCTCAACATTATCTCTGTAGGCACCCACTACCAATCACTGGCAGAATACGATTCTATACAGGCTGCTTTACCCGAAAAAAAGCGTGATGGCTGGCTCACCCGCCTTTATAACCATAAGGTGTATAAGATGAACGATAAGTTCAAAAATGACAAGCGGGCAGCGGTTGAAAAAGTGGTTGAAGTGTTCCTGCACAACCTGCCGTATTTGCTCTTTGCTTCCCTGCCTTTCTTTGCGTTGATCCTTAAATTGCTCTATATCCGCAGCAGGAAAATGTATTACTATGCTGATCATGGCATATTTACCATCCACCATTATATTTTCAGTTTTATATTATTATTGTTTACTGTGCTGATGGCGCAACTGAATAATGTTACAGGATGGCAGGTCTGGAACATTATTGTTATTGCAGCTGTCATAGTCTGGCCTGTACATTTGTACAAGGCCATGCGCCGCTTTTACGGGCAGGGGAGAGGCAAAACGTTCACTAAATTCATTTTGCTGAACATTTTGGGGTTCATTTCGCTTGTATTCCTGTTCGTATTATTTGCCCTCTTATCCGCTTTTCAACTTTAACCCCTACCTGTTATGAACACAAATCAACCTGACCTGGCAACATCTTTTCAACGGCTGGTAACCATTATGGATGAGCTCAGGGAAAAATGCCCATGGGACAGAAAGCAGACCATTCATACCCTGCGGCAAATGACCATTGAAGAGACTTTTGAACTGGCTGATGCCATTACAGACAGCGATTGGAAAGGCATCCGTGAGGAACTGGGTGATATCCTGCTGCATATCGTATTTTATGCCAAAATCGGGGCTGAGCAGGGCCGGTTCAGCCTGCAGGAAGTAATTGACGGGATCAGCGATAAACTGGTAGCCCGCCATCCGCATATCTATGGCGATGTAAAAGTGAACAATGAAGACGACGTTAAAAGGAACTGGGAAAAACTAAAGCTGAAAGAAGGGAAAAGCTCTGTATTAAGCGGAGTGCCACGCTCATTGCCTGCTACTGTAAAAGCCATGCGGCTGCAGGAAAAAGCAAAGCAGGTAGGGTTTGAATGGGACAATAAAGAGCAGGTTTGGGATAAGGTGGAAGAAGAAATGCAGGAATTGAAAGAAGCGATCGAAGGTGGCGGACAGGAAAAAGTGGAGGAAGAATTCGGTGATCTTGTGTTTTCGCTGGTCAATTATGCACGGTTTTTGCAGGTGGATGCTGAAAATGCCCTCGAACGGACCAATAAAAAATTCATCCACCGCTTTACACAGATGGAACAGCAGGCAATTAAACAAGGAAAAGACCTGGCTACAATGAGCCTGGAAGAGATGGATGCCATCTGGAACAGCATTAAACAGCAACGGCATCAGTGAAGCTATTACTATCAAATAGCCGGGTTTGGAAATTCAGCTTGCTGTTACTGGCAGCCTTGCTTTTTACGCTGTCCTTTTTTTTCAATAAGCTTTATACAAACAGGTCCTCTGTTGCAGATGAAGTGAGGATGGCGGAAAAATACCTTCATGGTCAGCAAAAAGACTTCAATGAGCTGCTGACCGACACTTCCCTGCTGGGAAGATTATCCGAAAACACCGAATCGCTCAAAGACCTGGAAAGAATGACTTCCAAAAAGTACGGGGTCTTTGTGTATAAGCTTACGGAAGATGGCATGCTTTCCATGCGTTTCTGGAACAACCAGATGATACTGCCTCCTCCCGCTACCTATCATCAGAAAGAACTGGAAGAGCTGATGAAGCTTCCCAATGGCTATTACCTGGTAGTGAAAAGGCTTGTTACGCTTAACTCCGGTACCGTAATTGTTTATGGCATGATCCCTTTCCGCTCAGCTTACTGGCTGGAAACGGATTATCTGCCGGAGCAATTTGTGTATAGCAAAACGGCCGATTACAGGGTGGTGCTGGTAGATAATGCCGTAACTGAATTCCCTGTAAAATCCATTTCCGGCAAAACGCTTTTTTATTTTGATAAAAAGACTACCGGTGTAGTTCCTTACAATAATGCCCTTACGATATTGCTGCGCTTCAGCGGCCTGCTGATGCTATTGCTGTTTGTGCACCTGATCGCAGAATCTCTTTCGCAGAAAAAGATCTGGAAAGGGGTATTGTTCCTGGCACTGTCCCTCCTGGTAATACGGTTATTCATTTACTGGGTGCCCTCCTTGCTCAACCTCCGCCAGTTTGAATTATTCGATCCGTCTGTTTACGGGTCCACGTTTGTGCAACGATCGCTGGGTGATCTGCTGATGAACTCCGTGTTCTTCTGCTGGCTGGTGCTGTTTACCTGGTATAAAGTGCAGCGGATGGAAAGCTTTATCAGCCAATGGCCACAGTGGCTGAAACTGCTTACAGGGATCGTATCGCTCATAATGCTGATCTATTCCACTTTCATTATCTCTTCAGTGATCAGAAGCATTGTGGCTGATTCCAAAATATCATTTGATGTAACGAATTTCTGGAGCCTCGACCGCTATACCGTGGTCGGTTTTTTTGTGCTGGCAACCCTTTCGCTATCGTATTATTATTTCACACAATTGCTTTTCCGCATCATCTTCCCGTTTTTGCGCGGAGAAATATGGCTGGTATATTTTGCGATCGCGTTTTCCGGCCTGGTATATCTTACCCTTAAGACCGGCGACCCTGCCGTGTTGTTTTATATCCCTGTGCTGTGCTGGCTGCTGGTGTATACCTGGCTGGTAAACAGGGAAGGGGTGATACTGACCCGTATACGGATCAATATTGCGGGCATACTTTTCTGGATATTCGTTTTCTCCGTTTCCATCTCAGCCATCATGCTGGTGGAAAACAGGAAAGCGGAATGGGGCAAAAGAAAATTCTATGCGGAAAAACTGGCTACGCAAACAGACGAATCGAGCGAACGGCTGATGAGCATTGCACTGAATTACCTGGACAATGATTTCCTTCAAAATAATTTCTACCGGTTTACCGACAGCAGCACGAATGCTTCACTGAGGGATAGCATCAACTCAGGCCTGTACAGGACTTATGCCGACCAGTTTGAAACGACGTTCTTTGCGTATGATTCATCCGGTAAATCCCTTTTCAACCCCGACGCTACACGGTTTGAAGCGCTGAAAACGATCGTGCTGCAGCAATCGCACCCCACTTCAACGCCGGGTGTTTATTATTACGAAACTGCTTTCGACAAGTTTACTTTCATTACGGAGAAAGACATTATGGACAGCAGCGGGCGGAGCCTGGGCTATTTCTTTATTATCTCCAATCCCAAAAAATACAGCAGTGATGCGTTGCTCGCAGAATTGTTCAAGCAATACAAAAAGAATGACCCGGAGAATTCGCCTATCTATTCCTATGCTGTGTACAACCAGCGAAAGCTGACCCGTCTTTCCAATAAATATCCTTTTGCTACCAAGCTGAATGATGCAGAACTGAGCAGCCTTGCCGGTGAAGTGACGAGGAAGGTAAGCGGTGATTATGATGAATTGTGGTATAAAGCGGGTAACCAGAAAGTGGTTGTAATAGCCCGCAAGCTTGACACGCTGATAGAGACCATCACCCTGTTTTCCTATATCTTCAGTTCTTTCCTGTTCCTGATATTCATCGTCCAGGTATTGTCGCTGCTGGTAAGAGCTGTGTATGACCTGGAAGGTTTCCGGCGCTTCTTTCATTTCAATATCCGGAACCAGGTGCACAGCACCATCATTTTTATCAGCATCTTTTCCTTTATCATTATCGGCATTGCCACGATCAACTTTTTCAGAACAAGGTATAACCGGACCAATAGCGATAAGCTGAGCCGCACCATGAAGATCATGGTAAATGAAATGGAGAAGCGCATCAGGCCGGGCAATCCCGCTTCAGACCTGATCGCCCTGAATGATTCCACTACCAGCCATACCCTCCAAAGCCTGGTGGAAGAAGTTTCTGAGATACATGGTGTGGATGTGAACGTATACAATCTTGCAGGAGATCTGCAGGTTTCATCAGAGGCCAACGTATACAACAGGGGTGTATTGAGTAAGAAAATGGAGCCTGGTGCATATTACCGCTTAAGCCGGCTCAACCTGGTGGAATACGTGCAGGAAGAAAACATCGCCAATCTTTCTTATCTCAGCATTTATGCGCCGGTAAGAGATGAAGATGGTAAAGCGTATGCCTATCTCGATATTCCTTATTTCACTTCACAGCCGGAGCTTGACCAGGAAATATCCAATTTCATTGTTACGGTGATCAACCTCAATGCTTTTATCCTCCTGGTGGCAGGCCTGATCGCCTTATTCATCACCAACAGGATCACCCGTTCATTCTCTATTATCAGCAACAAGATGAAGGATGTGAACCTCGGTAAAATGAATGAAGAGATCGAATGGAACCGCGACGATGAGATCGGCGACCTGGTAAAGGAATACAATAAGATGGTGGCCAAACTGGAAGAGAGCGCAGCCGCTTTAGCTAAAACCGAAAGGGAAGAAGCCTGGAGGGAAATGGCGCGCCAGGTAGCGCATGAGATCAAGAATCCGCTGACACCGATGAAGCTAAGCATTCAATACCTGCAGAAAGCGATCAATAATAACCAGCCGAATGTAAAGGAATTGTCGAGCAATGTGGCCAACACCCTGGTAGAGCAGATCGATCACCTGTCGAAGATCGCAGCCGACTTCTCTCAGTTTGCCAATATCAGCAATACGAATATTGAAGAGTTTGACCTGCATACGGTGATACGTTCGTTGCAGGAATTGTATGGAGCAGATCCCAATACAGAATTTATCTGGACCCCGGTCCATCATCGTATTATGGTGCATGCAGATAAGACACAGATGAACCGGTTGTTCACCAATCTTTTTGCCAACGCTGTGGAAGCTTGCAGCGACGGCCCTTGCCGGATAGAAGTGAATGAGCAAATGGAAGAAGATGGTATGGTGCGCGTGAGTGTAAAAGATAACGGCGAAGGTATTCCTGAAGAAATGCAGTCACGGATCTTTATTCCGAATTTCACCACCAAATCATCCGGTACAGGCCTTGGCCTCGCAATGTGTAAAGGAATTATCGAGCAGGCAAGGGGAAGGATCTGGTTTGAAACAGAAGCAGGAAGCGGAACTACTTTCCATGTGGAATTGCCTGTAGTAAGCGTGTGATCATATCCCTTTTTTCTTTCTCCTGTCGTTTAAGAACTGTTCAAACTCTTTTAATCCAAAGCTGCTCAGGTTACTTTCTTTTACCAGCCCGCCTTTTTGTGCGGCCAGCACTCCGTATTTTATATCGGCAAACCCTTCAAGGTGGTGGGCATCAGGATCGATGGATACCAATGCTCCCTTTTCCAGGGCATAGGGGATCCAGCGCCAATCAAGATCAAGCCGGCGGGGGTGAGCGTTGATCTCGATCACTACGTTTTGCTCCACACATGCATCGATCAGTTTTTTATGATCAATGGGATAACCTTTGCGGCTTAACAGAAGGCGGCCGGTGGGGTGACCCAGTATGGTGGTATAAGGGTTGTGAATGGCTTTCAGAATGCGCATCATTGCTTTTTCTTCGGTCATCTTCAGGTTGCTGTGCACAGAAGCAATAACAAGATCGAACGAAGCCAGCACATCATTCGCATAATCCATGCTGCCATCATTCAATATATCACATTCGATGCTTTTGAATATTTTGAACGGGCTTAGTTTGCGGTTCAGTTCATCGATATACAGGTGTTGTTCTTTTATCCGCTCTTCAGACAGCCCTTTTGCATAGGCAGCAGCTTTAGAGTGGTCAGACATTACCAGGTATTCATATCCCTTGCTGATACATTCTTTCGCCATCTCTTCGATGGTATTGGCTCCATCGCTCCAGTTGCTATGGTTGTGGATCACGCCTTTTACATCACCAGGCTGGATCAGGGAAGGCAAACGGCCTGCTTTTGCTTTTTCAACAATAGCGGCTGTTTCCCGGAGGCAGGGTGGGATATAGGGCAAACCGGCGCGGGTAAAAATAGCTTCATCGCCAGCGCTGCCGGTGCCTGCATATTCGCCAGACCCGCGCCATTTGTATCCATCTTCAAACGCGTCAATGAATTCAATGGAGCCGGAGGTCAGGAACAATTGCTCGGCAAGATCCTTACTGCCCGTATAAAGCCGGAGTTTTAAACCATTTTTAAGCTTGTAAAGAAGGGTAGCAGAACTGTCTTCCAGCAATTCAGGCGGCTGGGCTGTTTGAAATTTTGGTTTGATATCGTCTGACGTATCCAACACAACATATTCCAGTTCATCGATGGTCAACTCCTGCCGGCGATAAGCCCCGGTGACAGCCACTTTATCAGCACCGAATAATTTTTTCAGGTATCCATCTACCTGCGGAAAGATCTCTTCCAGTTGTGCATACAGGAAGCTGCCCTGGTTTAACATATAGAATTCGATCGCTTCCTGTACGTTCTGCTGTGTTTTTTCACCAAAACCTTTGAAGAGGGTCAACCTGTTTTCGTTACAGGCATACAGCAGTTCACCCAATGATTCAATTTCCATCTCTTTCCAGATGGTATGGATCTTTTTTGGCCCGATGCCTTTTATGTTCAGCATCTCCACTACACCGGGAGGAGTATTGAGCAGGTAATCTTCCAGCAAGGCCAGCTTACCGGTATCCAGCATCTCGATCACCTTATTGCCGATGCTTTCGCCGATACCCTTCAGGCGGAACAGATCTTCCCGTGGCGTATCCTTTATCTGCACCGGTAAGTTTTCTATATGATAAGCAGCAATGGAGTAGGTCTTGGTTTTAAAAGAATTCTCTCCATGTATGTCCATCAGTTTGGAAAGAAGCGAAAAATTATCGGCAATAGCGGCGTTATCCATGAACTATGTTTGTAGTGTCAACAAAGATAATATGCTATATAACAATATTGATTCAACTGCTTACAGTAGAAAACATGCTTTTAAAGTACATCCTTCCCGTCTTCCCGCCTTACCGGTAAAAAACTTACCGGTAAGGCGGGAAGACGGGAAGGGGATCTCTTAGACAGAAATTGTCCTTCTTCCTGTATACCCAAAGAAAAAGTCCCGGCGGACGCCAGGACTTTGCTATTACTTTCAAGAAATTTAAACTTATTTCTTTTTAGCTGCTTTTTTCTTTGCTGCTTTTTTCTTAGGAGCAGCTTTTTTAGCGGCTTTTTTTGGAGCGGCTTTCTTAGCAGCTTTTTTCTTTGTTGCCATTTTTTTAGAATTTAATGTTTAGTAAAATGGGTTATCAATAGTAAAAATAATAATTATTTTATACTACCCAAATTTTTTTTCCACAAAAAATGGCAAACAACAAACTTAGGCTTCTGCTATGTTTACAGAAACGTAGGTTCTGTTGTTTCTTCCTTTACGGAATTCAACTACACCATCGTTCAATGCGAACAGGGTAAAATCTTTACCAACACCAACATTTTTACCAGGATGGTACTCTGTACCACGCTGACGAACGATGATGTTTCCGGATACAGCAGGCTGACCACCGAATATCTTTACACCTAAGCGTTTGCTTTGTGAATCGCGGCCGTTCTTTACACTACCTTCACCTTTCTTATGTGCCATAACTTAAAGTTTTAAATGCTATTCCCAATTCCATCATAAGTATAAACCGGAATTCGGAATCTCTTATTAGGAATTAATTAAGCGATGCTTGTTACTTTGATTTTTGTATAAGCAGTACGGTGACCTTTCTTTTTGTGAAAGCCTTTCCTTCTTTTTTGCTTGTAGGCGATCACGGTATCACCTTTTACCTGGTCAACGATCTCTGCCTGCACTTTCGCATTAACAGATGAACCTATAGACAGTTTTCCATTGGCATCTACCAATAGCACTTCCAGGTTTAATTTATCACCGGCATTGCCCGCAACATGGGGAACGAACAAAGTCTGGTCTTTTTCAACCTTGAATTGCTGGCCGGCTACTTTTACTACTGCTATCATAAATCTATAATTAGGGACGCAAAGGTAAGGGGAAAAAATGAACCGGCAAACGGAATATCAAAGTTTTACCCCCGATTTTGGGCCTTTTGGTCGGCAAATCCCGGAGAGGCTCGCGGATTTCGGGTTTAAAGCCCCAAAACCAGTCATTTCAGGGCAGAACCACTGGATTTCAGGTGGCAAAGGTAAACCTGCTTCCTTTATCTTTGTTGTTTAAAACGCCCGATGCCGGCCACTAAAATCCCGGCTTCAGGCGGTTTTCCTTTCC
This sequence comes from Sphingobacteriales bacterium 44-61, assembly GCA_001898405.1. GTDB lineage: Bacteria > Bacteroidota > Bacteroidia > Chitinophagales > Chitinophagaceae > Terrimonas_A. Next base: position 417,834 of record MKTW01000002.1, on the reverse strand, counting down.
GGCCAGTGAGAGAACTTATTTTGAAGGTTTCTTCAATTTTGTGGGTTAAAGTTTAACAGTTTAAAACGTCGGCATTCCCCGGTTTTAAACATTTAATCTTTAAGTTGGGACTGGTCCGGATGCCATTGAAAAACAGGGCAATTGCCTTATTATAAATCTTTGTGTCTTGAAAATCAAATCCTTACTAGCTAAACCCTTTGCTTCCTATATATATAAGCATGTCCAGAAGGGAGCGACGACCGCTGTAGAAGACCAGGAAGCTATCCTGAAAATGCTGTTGAAAACCGGCCGCAACACCCAGTTTGGCAAGGATGCCGGCCTCGACAAAGTAACGGCCTATGAAGAGTACAAGCAGGCTGTTCCTGTCCGCGACTACGAGCAGATCAGGCCATATATAGACCAGATCAAGGAAGGCAAGCATAATATTCTCTGGAAAGGAAAGCCCCTCTATTTCGCAAAGACCTCCGGAACCACCAGCGGAACCAAGTATATTCCTATTACCAAGGATTCTGTCAGCAACCATTTCAATACAGCCCGTAATGCTGCCCTTTGTTATGCAGCCGAAACAGGCAATACCCGTTTCTTTAGCGGAAAACTGATCTTTTTGTCCGGTTCCCCTGTGCTGGAAAGAGTAGGTGGCATTCCTACCGGCCGCCTCAGCGGCATTGCCAACCACCAGATCCCTCCCTATCTCCGGTCGAACCAGTTGCCTTCTTATGAAACCAATTGTATCGAAGACTGGGAAACCAAGCTGAACAAGATCGTGGATGAAACGATCAACCAGGATATGACGCTGATCAGTGGTATACCACCATGGATCCAGATGTATTTTGATGAACTGATGCGCAGGAGCGGAAAGAAGATCGGTGAACTGTTTCCCCATTTTAGCGTGATGATGCAGGGCGGAGTGAATTTTGAGCCTTATAAAGCACGTTTGTTTGAAAGCATCGGAAGAAAAGTGGATTGTGTGGAATTGTATCCCGCCAGTGAAGGATTCTTTGCTTTCCAGGACACCCGGGAAGCTGAAGGTTTATTGCTGAATACAAATGATGGAATATTTTTTGAATTTGTGCCGGCAGCAGAAATATTCAATGAAAATCCAACACGCCTTTCCCTCCGTGATGTGAAAGTAGGAGAGAACTATGCCTTGGTCATTAACAGCAATGCAGGACTGTGGGGGTATAATATTGGCGATACGGTACGGTTTGTATCCACCGATCCCTATCGGCTGGTAGTTACCGGAAGGATCAAGCATTTTATTTCTGCCTTTGGTGAGCACGTGATCGGTGAAGAGGTGGAATACAGCATGCAAAAAGCAGCAGAAGAAGAGAAAGTACATATCACTGAATTTACGGTAGCACCCTATGTGAGCGGTGATGCAGGTAAATCATACCATGAATGGTTTGTCGAATTTGAAAATGAGCCGGGCAATATGAAGGCCTTTGCGCAAAAGGTGGACGAAAATCTTCGCCGTAAAAATGTATATTACGATGACCTGATCACAGGTAATATCCTTGAGCCGCTGAAGATCACGCCTGTCCGCAAAAATGGATTTATTGATTACATGAAATCCATAGGGAAACTTGGTGGGCAAAATAAAGTGCCCAGGCTGAGCAACGACAGGAAGATCGCCGAGGAATTAAAGAAATGGACGATCCAATAAATCAAAAGTAAAAAGTAAAAAAGCTGCTGCCCATCTTTTTGCATGTTGATTTTTTACTTTTGAATGATCTTCAAACCTAATAGAAACTGCCAAACATGCCTGATCAACAATTACGACGCATTGCCATTTTCGGATCCACCGGTTCTGTAGGTACGCAAGCCCTGGATGTGATAGCTGCAAATCCTGATAAATTTTCAGCAGAAGTGCTGACAGCACATGGCAATGAAGAATTGTTGATAGAACAATCGCTGAAATATAATCCCAATATTGTGGTGATCGGCGATGAAAAAAAATATTCAACCGTCAAACAGGCCCTTTCCTCAACAGATATAAAAGTCTTTGCCGGCGAAAAAGCCCTGGAAGAAGTGGCTTCCATGGATGTATATGATCTGATGCTGGCAGCCATTGTAGGCTATGCCGGGTTGAAGCCCACGCTCAAAGCCATTGAAAATGGCAAAGCTGTTGCCCTGGCCAATAAAGAAACACTGGTAGTGGCCGGCGATATCGTCATGCGTAAAGCAGTGGAGTATCGTGTACCGGTGATCCCGGTTGATTCGGAACATTCTGCCATTTTCCAATGCCTGGTGGGCGAAGCAAGAAATAAAATAGAGAAGATAGTGCTCACTGCTTCGGGAGGTCCTTTTTTGGGAAAGAAACCCAACTATCTCGTGAATGTAAAGCGTGAACATGCTTTGCAGCATCCCAACTGGAGCATGGGCGCCAAGATCACGATCGATTCGGCAACGTTGATGAACAAAGGGCTGGAGATGATCGAAGCAAAATGGCTGTTCAACCTGCAGCCTGACCAGATACAGGTGGTAGTGCATCCCCAAAGCATTATCCACAGTATGGTGCAGTTTGAAGATGGAAGTATTAAGGCACAGATGGGATTGCCTGATATGAAACTGCCGATCCAGTATGCCATGGCTTTTCCTCAGCGCATACCCAATAATTTCCCCCGCCTGGATTTCAAAAAGTTCAATAACCTGACTTTTGAAGAGCCGGACCTGCGCACTTTCCGTAACCTGGCGCTGGCTATTGAAGCACTTGACAAAGGAGGCAACCTGCCCGCCGTTATGAATGCGGCCAATGAAGTGGCAGTGTATGCCTTTCTCCGCAACCGCGTCAATTTCCTGGATATGACCGATGTAATTGAGCGGACCATGCAAAAGATCCCTTTTGTTAAAAATCCCACACTGGAAGAGTATTTTGAGAGCGATGGCGAAGCGAGGACCTATGCAGCCGACATCATCAAGCTATAGGAGAGAGCTTTGTTAAATAATCCACCGGCGGTTCCAAAATATTTGATATTTAACGGATATTTGCGGTCATTTATAAATAATTCAACGTAGCAGAAATATATGATTTTATTAGCGATTAACTGGGCAGCCGTGAGTGTGCAGGTAGGGCAGTTGCTGCTGGCTTTATCTATCCTGATCGTATTGCATGAGTTCGGGCATTATATCACCGCCCGCTGGTTTGGCTGCAGGGTGGAAAAATTCTTCCTGTTCTTTGATCCCTGGTTTGCGCTGGTGAAGCGTAAAGTAGGAGAAACGGTATACGGGATCGGCTGGCTTCCTTTGGGCGGCTATGTAAAGATCTCCGGTATGATCGATGAGAGCATGGATAAGGAAGCGATGAAACAACCGGCTAAATCCTGGGAATTCCGCAGCAAGCCAGCCTGGCAGCGTTTGATCATTATGCTGGGAGGGATCATCATGAACGTGTTGGTAGCGTTTGTGGTGTACGCATTTGTGCTGATGATCTGGGGGGAAAGCAAAACGCCCATGAGCACTGTGAAAAATGGGATCTGGATACAGGACAGCTTAATGACTGAGATCGGTTTGAAGAATGGCGATAAGATCGTATCGATCAACGGGAAGCCTGTTGATTATTTTGAGAATCTTGGTGCACAGGTGATCCTTGGCCGGGAAATAGTGCTTGAAAGAGATGGGAAGCAGCACGACATTAAATTACCGGTCAACCTGATCGAAAAGCTGATCGAAAGCAAACGCAAGAAGGGATTTTTACTGGAACGCCGCGTACCAGCTTATGTAGGAGAATTCGATTCGAAGATCAAAATTTTTGATACAGCATACGCAAAGGAGGCAGGGTTGAAGGAAATGGATAAGATCGTGGCAGTAGATTCTGTACCTGTTCAATTTTATGATGAAATAGTACCGTTGTTAGCAAAGCATAAAAATGGTACAGCAAATTTTACAGTGGAAAGAAATGGCCAGGTAATGCAGATCAGTTCCAAAGTGAACGGTGAAGGCAAGGTTGGTTTACCCTTGTTAAGCGATGAGCAGTACGAAAAGCTGGGAGCTTACAAAACAGAGATCCGCAAGTATGGATTTTTTGCAGCTTTCCCTGCTGGTGTTGCGAAGACCTTTGAAAAATTGAAATTTTATGTTGACCAGTTCAGGATGATCCTGAATCCAAAAACAGGAGCATATAAAGGTGTAGGCGGATTTAAAGCGATTGGTTCCGTATTCCCGACCACCTGGAGTTGGGAGGCATTCTGGAACATCACTGCTTTTCTGTCCATCATCCTGGCATTTATGAACCTTTTACCCATTCCGGCGTTGGATGGTGGCCATGTGATGTTCACGCTCTATGAAATGGTGAGCGGCCGTAAGCCAAATGAGAAGTTCCTGGAGTATGCGCAAGTGGTTGGCATGGTCTTATTGCTGGCATTGATGTTGTATGCGAATGGGAATGATTGGTTTGGGTGGGGGAGATAGGTGAGTCGGGAGTGATCAGCTTGGAGTTAGAAAAGGTTTTACAGAAATTGAATTAAGTATTAGTTTTCATATATCGATTAAGCCAGTAGGTATTTGTCTGTGTTTGGAGCCTGACTCGAGGCTAACAACTTCTGGCTTTGAAGGGGCTGTACCGGTTTTGACAGCATAGATCTTTGAAAGTGTAAGCATGCCGTGCGTTGGATAATTAGCACGTAAATCTGAATATTCAAACTTTAAATGGCAATACTCAGTATGCCATGGCTGCCTAATCAGTGATTAGTTAGTCATTCGGGCCGCCGGGCCGGTTGATCTGTTACCACGCCCCGCCGCCGACTTAAAAACAAAACAGGTTGCTGTAACGGAAGGCTGTGACCGTTGCTTAAGACTATCCAGCTAAGTGTTGCATTGGTTTGTTCTTTTCCTGTGCAATGCCGACAAGCAATAAGGAAATAAGCATGTAGAAAGCTTTTGAGGAATATGTTTGGACGCGGGTTCGAATCCCGCCAGCTCCACCATCTTTTATCATTTTCAGTAAAGCATTGACAGGAAAACCCGCACACTCTTCGAGTTGCGGGTTTTTTTTTATCTAAAATGATGTCAAGCGGTTACTAAATAGTTTGTTTATCAGTTTTAACGGCAATGAATAACAGGATCGTTGTCAAAACGATCATCAGTGCAGTATCTGTCATAAGCTTTGAATAAGGCAGGTCTGCCGGCTGATATTCAAATACAGGAAATCGGCTGAAATCTTCCGGTTTCAACTTTTTGTCTGCCAGGTGAAAAGTATAGAGGTGGCCCTGCCATTGCTTTTGAAAACTGTCTGCCTGTGTTTTATATGACTGATATGATGCAAGGCTATTGTCTGACAGGTAAACAATTCCGATTTTAAAGTGGTCGAATTTAACCACTTTAGAATACAGGCTGGTTTGCCAAGTTTTGTACTTAGCGCCTCGGAATGGATCGAAAAAACCAACGCAACAGGCATCATAGTGCTAAATGTTTCGTTGTTTGGCATAACAGCGAAACAATGGCGGGATGTTAATCCGGATTTGAAGGGTAATATCCGGGATTATGCGACCATTAATGAACTAATTTGCTTGTCAAACATGGAGAATCTAAATGCAGTATTTATAAATGAAAATCTTACACAAAAAGAACGATTAGTAAAGTTGAATAAAATAGCTATTCAACAAATGAGCATACTGCAGGATGTTGATAAGCGAAAGCTGTTGAAGCGCAACCTTTGCCAGTGTGGATCCGGGTGGTAGTATCAATCTAGTCACTAAAAAACCATTACCTGTAAGCCGGAAGGAGATCTGTTTTGCGGCCGGCAGCTTCAGTACGATCCGCGGTACGATGGATTTCACCGGTCCACAGGTAGGTTTCCCCCAAATTCGACGAAGGATAAACATTTCAGAAGATCATCTGCATAGAGGCCGTGTCGATACCGACACGGCCTTTGAATAAAAAGATAATCTAACACCGAAAGCCTGCTTACTTCAATACATCTACAGTGATATAACTATCATTAAACACTGTATGAGTAGCTTTAATAAAATCGCTTGCAGCCGCTTTATAAGGGTTCGCCACAAACTTTTGGGGATTGATGGCAAATAACGGGAAAGCGGTGCTCTGCACCTGTATCATAATGCGATGGCCTTTTTTGAACGTGTGCAATACATCCTGCAGGCGGAAGTTCACTTCGGTCTTTTTGTTTGGCTGTAGCGCTTCCGGCTTTTCGAAAGAGTTGCGGAAGCGGCTGGGCATGATCTCGGACCGCACCATTTGCCAATAGTTGCCCAGTACGATGTTCTTGTTAGGCATGTATGGATGATTGGGTTCATCCATCGGATAAACGTCGATCAGTTTGACAAACCAATCCGCGTCACTGCCGGTTGTGGCAATTTTCAGATGGCTCATGATCTCACCACCGAGTGTGATATCTTCCGTTAATACATCCGTTTGGAATACCAGTACGTCTGTCCTCCTGCCGGCAAAGCGTTGGTCCTCGCTCATGTAGTTAGCCGGTGTAAAACCCTGCGTAGTCGTCAGGTCTTCCGTGTAAGGAACAGGCTTTGCCGGATCGCTTATGAAGGAAACAGAAGCAGGACGTTGAGGTGCGGTAAATTCAAGCTTGCCATTGGCAGCAAGATAAAGCCGCTGCTGTGTTGCATTGGCTGCCGGCCACTTGTCAAATTGTTCCCATTGTTTTTTTCCGGTGTTGAACATATAAGCTACGGGTAAACCGGAATTCTTATCGCCTGAGCCTTTCAGGAAGTGGTTGAAAAATTTTGCCTCGATATTTTTCTGATAGAATGTGGCGATGCTGTCTCCAAAGTAAATGTTGGAATGCAGCGTGTGACCCTGTTCGCGTCCCCAGCCGCCATGGCGGAAAGGCCCCATGACGATCGTGTTGTACGCACCAGGGTCTGATTTTTTTATCGCCTTGTGAATGGTCAATGGGCCCGCCAGATCTTCTGCATCAAACCAGCCGCCAACGATCATAACTGCGGGTGAAACTTTTTTGTAATGCTTTGGCAGGGATCTTTTTTGCCAGAAGCTGTCATAGTTCGGATGATCCAGCAACTGTTGAAAAAAGAAATTATCCTTATACCACTGGTTGAAATTTACAAGAGGTCCCTGGTCAAGCAAAAACTGGTACCCGTCCGGACCCTGGCGTTTAATATTAATGGCCGGATCACTGTACCACGACTTGCTGGTCGTGTCTTTCTTCTGAACGCCAAAAACGGGGAAGGTGAAGATATAGCTCTCAAGAAACGCTCCGTTATGGTGAAAGTCGTCAAAAAAGAAATCGGATATGGGCGCTTGTGGTGATGATGCCTTCAATGCCGGATGATTGGAAAGTATGCCGGCCGCGGTATAGAAACCAGGGTAGGATGTGCCGTATTGCCCGACCCGGCCATTGTTAAAAGCCGCGTTTTTGATCAGCCAATCGATCGTGTCGTACGTATCGGTCGATTCATCTACATCCGTGGAAGTCTTGTGTTCGTCAAGCTGCGGTGTCATGTTAGTGAATGTTCCTTCGCTTTTCCAGCGGCCCCGTACATCCTGGTACACGAAAATATAACCGTCTTCCATGAGCGTCTCCGAGGGCCCGAGGCGTGAAGGGTACCTGTCTTCGCCATAGGGTGCAACACTGTAACAGGTTCTTTGCATGAGCATGGGGTAAGTCCTGGTGGAGGAAGCGTCTTTAGGTGTGTAGATCGATGTAAAAAGCTTCACCCCATCACGCATGGTGATGTACACTTCTTTTTTGTCAAAGTGTTCCTTTGCGTAAGAGCCGGCAGCGGAACGCCCTTGCTGACTGTAAGCAGTGGCGAAGAACGAGACCAAGCCAATAATGAATAATGATAGTTTTTGCATGTGTCTGTGAGTTTAAAAAAAATTATCTCAATAAGAAGATTATGCCTGTGCTTTGAGCTACCTGATTGCGTAAGGGTTCATTGAGACGAATGTAAGTTAATTTCGTTAAATGCAATAGTGTTGCAATGCTTGCCAAAGCAAATGCAACCATTTCCCCTTCATGTAAAAAAGTGAACCTGCCGGGATGATCAGCTATTGATTTCCTTGTTTGAATATTTCATAGAAACTCCGCACGATCAATCATTTTGCAAGACTTTTTATCGCCAGCATCTAATCGAAAAAATAATTTTTTTGGTTGTTTAAAGGTTTAAGCATAATTTCATTGCTTAAACGCTTAAGCAAGCATTTTTTTCAAGATTTAGCGCAAAAGAAATGTGGGGACTTAGTTTTTAGGCTTTAGTGGAGATCGTGTGATGGTGATAAGAATATAGATTATTACACTCTTTTAATAAAAGTCTGATGATACACTGCAATATCCATTCCCCGCCTGCCGGCCATCAGGTTATCCTAGATGCATCCTGTATAGGAAACCGTAATCAACAATAATATCAAAACTAATTATTAAATCAACGATTTATGAAATGGTTGCTTGCTACTGCTATTGATATATCCTTCCGGTATTCTTCAAAATCGATAGTAAAAAAAATTTCTTTCATTCTGCTTATCGCTTCAATAAGCTTATCTGTCTCTGCGGCAACGCCCCCCGCACCTGACAAGAATATAACCGGGCAGGTAAAAAGCCAGGACGGTACACCGCTGGCCGGTGTAACTGTTTCCTTAAAAGGTACTAACGTCAACACGATCACTGATAATTCAGGGGACTTCACCATCAGGATCCCTGACAATCAGCAAAACCCGGTACTGACTTTTAGTTCTTCGGGGTATCTCCCTCAGGAAATAATTATTGGCGACAAGTCAAGAATCGATGTACAACTCGTAACAGACGTCAGGAATTTGAACGAAGTTGTTGTAATAGGATACGGAACCCAGAAGAGAAAAGACCTTACAGGATCTATTGCTTCCGTTTCTTCTGCACAAATTGAAAACCGCCCTGTAAGCTCTTATGAAGATGCCCTTGCAGGTATAGCAGCAGGAATTGATGTTGCTCCACGCAGCGCAAGGCCCGGAAATACTGCTGAAATAACGATCCGTGGAATTGGTACTATTTCTGGCGACAGGCAACCGCTTTTTGTAGTAGATGGATTTCCGACGGATGCCGTGAATGCTGCAGCCATCAACCCTTCCAATATCGCATCGGTTGATATCCTGAAAGACGCTTCTTCAACCGCCATCTATGGCTCAAGAGGTGCCAACGGCGTTATCATTATCACAACAAAATCCGGGAAAGCCGGTCAGGCAAAGGTTTCCGTGAACATGAAGACTGGTTTTGCTAAAGCTAATAAACATGATTTCTATGATGTCCTGGATGGTGCACAGTATGTACAGTGGTACAAAGAGAAAGCCCAGAACAATGGTACTCCCATACCTTCCTGGGTTACCAACTGGGACGGAACAAGCACCAACTGGCAGGATGTGATCTATAGAACAGCTCCTTTCCATGATTATGCGTTGACAATTTCCGGTGGAACAGATAAACTGACTTATTTGATTTCCGGCGGATACCTGAAACAGGATGATATCCTGTTGAACGCTGGGTTTGATAAATATTCAGCGACTATGAAAGCGCAATACAAAGCATCTGACAGAATATCCATCGGCATCAACCTTTCTCCCAATTTTACCACACAACGTTTAAGCGCTCCGGAAGATGATTACTCTTCATTGACAGGAGCTGCTGTATTACTTCCCCCCATAATCCCGGTATATAAACAGGATGGCACGCCATCCGATGTTAACTCTTATGGTATACTAGGCTATAATATGGTTAACCCGCTTACCATTGCGGAAAACTATAAGATGACACAAAAGAATTTCTTCCTGCTTTCCAACGCATACCTGGAAGTAGAATTATTAAAAGGATTAACTGCCAGGTCTTCTATCGGGGCTAATATTTTAGATAATAAATACAGATTCTTCCAGGCGCAGGGAATGCAAGGTCAGGGTCTTTATCCTGTTACCGCACTGGAGCTCAATTCAACCAGGACCATCAACTGGTTAAACGAAAATACACTGACCTACAAAACTACTTTCAACAGGGATCACCGGCTTGAAGTATTGGCAGGTTATACTGTTCAGAAAGTCAGCTTTGAATCGAATGGAGCCAATGCAAACGGCTTCTCAAGCAACCTTGCGCAAACAGTGAACTTCGGTACTGTTCAAAGCGCTTACTCCGGCGAATCAGGAAACTCGCTTATCTCTTACCTGGCCAGGGCCAATTATTCCTATAAGGACAGGTATTTACTGACTGCGACAGTGCGTCGCGATGGAAGCTCCCGGTTTGGTACCAATAATCTTTGGGGTGTGTTCCCCTCTGTTGCAGCCGCATGGAATGTGTCGAATGAAAGATTTATGGAAGATATGAAGGCAATAGATCACCTTAAGATAAGGGCAAGTTATGGTGTAACCGGAAGTAATTTTATAGGCGATTTCACATCCAAATCAAGCTTGCGGTCACTTAATTCTTCTTTTGGAAATAATTCGGTTGTTGGTTTTGTTAATGCCGATCCCGGAAACCCCGACCTTTCATGGGAGAAATCCAAACAAACCGATATAGGCCTTGATCTTGGCCTGATGAACCGCGTTTCCGTAACACTCGATTACTTTAATAATATCTCCAATGATCTTTTATTAAATGTAAATGTTCCGCCTTCTCTCGGCTATGGCGGTAACCTGGCTAATATAGGAAGCATGAAAAAATGGGGATATGAAGCTACAGTGAACGCCGAGATCATTAAAAACAAAGATTTCAGCTGGAGCGTTGGTTTTAATGTGTCGCACCTGAAACAAAAAGTATTGAAACTTGGACCAACAGGCGCTCCATTGAGACAATTCTTCAATGTGCTTGTAACAGAGATTGGAGGTCCGCTGGAACAGGAACATGCACTGAAACAGATCGGAATTCTTACACAAAAAGATATTGATAATGGCGTCGCCAGAAAAGTAGGGGATAAGGCAGGCGATTATAAATTCCTGGATGCAAATAATGATGGCTTTATTGATGCGTTCAATGGAGCAGACGGTGTATTGGTGGGAGACAATAACCCCAGGTGGCTCTATGGTATCAATACATCACTGACTTATAAGAATTTCAGATTCTCTGCATTATTGCAAGGTCAGGCCGGAGCGAAAATGCTTGACTTCGTTTACCAGATCTTCAGTCTCCATAGCCGTAACACAAATATGGATACTTACTTCTTTGACGGCCGCTATATTTCCGAGGCCCAACCAGGCAATGGATTGGTTCCAAGAGCAGGCTATAATGATGAAGGTGCTGTATCCTCATGGGAAGTGCAGAAGACTGACTATTTAAGGATCAGGAACGTAAATCTTTCCTATACATTCCCGGCAAGCATAAGCAGGAAAATATTCCTGAATGATCTGAGGGCTTATATCTCTGTAGAAAACCTCTATACGTTTAAAAAGTACAGGGGAGGAAATCCACAGGCGACAAGGAATGGCTTCGATACCCAGATATTCGGAGATCACAGAACACTGAGCCTTAATTCTGTGGCTACTGCCCCTCTTCCCCGGATCTTCACTTTAGGGATTAATTTTTCATTTTAACTAATAAAAAAAGTATCATGAAGAAGAATATATTTTTAAACAGGAAATGGCTGGTTCTTGCCCTGGTCATCCCTATTTTTTCGGCATGCTCCAAAGATTTTTTGGATGTTGTGCCAATAGATAGAATTCCCAAAGAACAGTTTTATAAAACAGAAGCCGATCTCACGGCCGCGGTTTATGGAATATATGCAGCACAAAGAAATACCTTCACCAGTTGGGAACTGGCCCTTTATAACCTGGAAGAAACACGCTCAGATAATACCAACCAGAATTATGGACGTCAAAGCGAACACCGTGCTGTAGATAATTTTTCAGAAGAAGCTGGCAATACTTCCATTACCGGTTTTTGGGCAAGTGCATATGATTGCATCAATCTGTGCAATGCGATACTGGACCGTGCTCCTGCTATTGCTATGGATGAAACCAGAAAAAACCAGATGATGAGCGAAGCATTGTTCATCCGTGCGCATATGTATTTTTTGCTTGTGAAAGACTATGGAGGAATCCCCTTGCGTTTGCATGAAACAGGATCATTTGCCAATCCCGATCTCGCCAGGGCAAGTGTTGACGATGTTTACAAGCAGATCATAAGCGACCTGCAAACAGCTTCAACAACCCTTCCTCCAAGTTATTCCGGAACCGGGGTTGGAAGAGCTACTTCGTATGCTGCCTACGCACTGCTTGGTAAAGTTCAATTACAGAAAGGGGACAAACCGGCTGCTGTCACAGCTTTACGCAAAGTTGTGTTTGCCGGTACGCCTTATTCTTTACTGACCAATTATGCTGATATCTGGGCTCCCGGAACTAAAAACTCCTCTGAGTCTATATTTGAGCTGCAATTCCTTCCCCCATTAAACGGATGCCCTTTCTGGAACTTTTTTGCACCACCGGCATTAAACGTTCCGGGTGGGATCAATGGCGGCACATCTCCGAATACACCAACATTGAGCCTTATCAATTCTTTTGAAGCCGGAGATACGAGATTTGCCGCATCCATCGCATACGACCCCACTGGCAGGCCTTATATCCTTAAATTTAAGGATGCCGGGGTTAAAAGCGGTAATGATGCCAATACTAACTTCCCCATATTGCGATATGCTGATGCAAAACTCATGCTGGCGGAAGCCCTGGGTGAATCCAGTGAGGCGTACGGTTTGATAAATGATGTAAGAGACAGGGCCCATCTTGGACCAATCAGTGCTGCTACCCCTGGAACATTTATTGATAAATTAATGCATGAACGCCGGGTTGAATTTGCATTTGAATGCCAAAGATGGCATGATCTGCTCCGGCTGGATCAGGCAAAAGTTATAAGCATCATGAATGCTCACCTGGCACAGGAATTTCCGAGTTTGAATATTACAATTGATGCGCATGACCTGCTTGCCCCGCTTCCCAATACAGAGGGCCAGACCAATACGCTTGTTGTACAGAATCCCGGATATGTGCCATTTTAGGATAATCGTTTATACTTGTTAGTATGAGACTGAAATTGGTTTTGATACTTGGCTTCATAAGCATATGCCCGTTTTCAATGAACGTTCTTGCGCAGACGCCTGAACTGCCGGAAAGTATTTTGCCTTATGTTCAATCGATCAATTATGGGAACCTGGGCAATTATAAACCTTCGGTAAAGTATACGGTGATTTCGAAGAACCTGGTCCGTGTTCATGTCAGTTGGGCCTTAAGTGACTCTGTAAAGCAAGACGATTTGCAGATCACTATTCTGCCCGCTTTTAAAGCCAGTTTTAACTGGGCGCCGCATCTGACGCCGGATAACGATCATATTATTGCGCAGCATGTGTTCAGAACCCCTGCAATGATCGGCGCTTCAGCGCAAAAACAACTGATCCTTATTCCTGATATCGATATATTAAAAAAGGGTTCTTCCGCCGGTTGGTACATGGATATGAATGCCCCGGAAAATAAGTTCACGCTTGGGTTAAGCAAGTCTGCTGTAAAAGAGCATGTTCTGTTTGTTCGGAAACCGGGTGCAGCATATGCACCCGGTAAAACCGAATATGGCTTTTATATAATGACTGCAGGTGATAAAAATGCTTTGTTTGATCCATGGAGAAATATATTATCTTTTTATTGGAAAAATTGGGGTGCCGGTTTATACAAGTCCGGCGAGCCGCTGATGAACAAGAACCTGGAACCGTATGTCAGGCAGACTTATGATTGGGCATTTAATACCTGGAAAAAAAGTGTGTGGCAGGATTTTACAATAAAGGGAAAAGAAGTGGGAGCTCCGGTTTTTATTGTAAACGTTACACAGAGTCCCAACTACCAGGGTTATACTGATGAAAGGGAATTTCGCTCTATATGGAACCAGGCGTGGTTCAATTCATTACGGTCTGCAGAAGGGTTATTCCGGTATGCAAGGAGAAAGAAAGATAGTACGCTGATGAATTATGCTTTAAAAACCAAGGAGCTTGCCCTTTCCTTCCCTCAAACAGATGGGATCTTTTATAGTGTTATCGGAACGGAAATGGAAAAGGTGGAGAACAATGGAAAATCGTATAATCGCTCGAAAGGCTGGGATAAGTATTACTTCGGCAATTCAAACAGGAATCCCTATTCGTGGGATTTCCGGGAATCGCCCTATCATGTGTTGGATATGAGTTTCACAGCTTATCTTATGCTGACCTGGTACCAGGAGCTTGAAAAAGATGAACGGTTGCTGAACTATGCGGCAAGATATGCGGATAAGTTAATTCAAATTCAACGTGAAGATGGATTCTTTCCGGGATGGCTATCATTGAAAGACCTGAAGCCGATGGAGTATCTTAATAAATCACCGGAATCGGCCATGTCTGTAACGTTTCTTTTGACATTATTCAAATCGACCAAAAATAATAAGTACCTGGCGCCGGCATTGCGGGCAATGGATTCAATTATAGCTGAAATTATCCCGGTAGGGCAATGGGAGGATTTCGAAACATATTGGTCTTGCAGCCGCTATGGGTCAGACAGTCTGGTTGACAAAAAGGTGAAAAGAAACAATATGTTCAAGCAGAATAATTTCTCCATGTACTGGACGGCGGAAGCTCTGTTGAATTGTTACAAGATCACCGGCAATAAAAAGTATATTCAATATGGCCAGCGTGTGCTGGATGAAATGCTCATGACGCAGGCCTCCTGGCAACCTCCCTATATGTATGTGAATGTGCTTGGCGGTTTTGGGGTCATGAATGCCGATGGTGAATGGGATGATTCCCGTCAAAGCCTGTTTTCAGAACTGATCATAAGATATGGAAAGGAGCTTAAGAATAAGGAATATATTCAGCGGGGGCTGGCTGCTTTGCGGGCTTCATTTGTAATGATGTACACACCACTGAACACCAAAACAAAAGTGCAATGGGAGCGTAAATGGTCTTTTTTGGGTAAGGAGGATTATGGTTTTATGATGGAGAATTATGGCCATGGTGGTGAAACCGACCCTGCCGGAATAGGTATCGGGGAATTTACAATATATGATTGGGGAAATGGAGCTGCTTCAGAAGCCTATAACCGGATGGTGGACCATTATGGAAAGAGATTTATTAATGATAATTAGGAGCGATCTATTTTGTCTGGCGGGTAAATTTGCAAATACAAATAGATTGTAAACGCTAAAGTACACTGGAAAATGAATAAGAAAGTATCCTTAAAAGATGTAGCAGACAGTCTTGGGGTTTCAGGCGCGTTGGTTTCTTATGTCTTGAACAATAAGGAAAAAGAAGCAAGGGTGAGCCCGGAAATGGCGAAGAAGATCCGCCAGGCCGCTTCCAGGCTAAATTATCAGCCCAACCTGATCGCCAAGAGTTTGAAAAGCGGCAAAACGAATACGATAGGACTGATAGTAGCCGATATCTCCAACCCATTCTTTTCGAATATCGCGAGGATCATTGAAGATGAAGCCAGGAAGCAGGGCTATGTTGTTATTTTCGGTAGCAGCGATGAAAGTGCTGAAATATCACAGGAACTGATAGATGTTTTCCTGAACCGCCTGGTTGATGCGTTTATTATCGCTCCTTCAGAACATACCGAAAAACAGATAAAAGCACTGCAGAAAAGAAACATTCCCATCGTATTGATCGACCGGTATTTTCCCAATATTGAAGCCGACAGTGTGCATATTAATAATTTTCAGGCAGCCTATCAGGCAGTAGAACATTTGATCAGGAATGGAAGGCGTAGAGTTGCCATGATGGCTTATGATACCAGCCTGCCGCATATGCAGGAACGGAAAAGTGGTTATAAAGCAGCATTGAAGGATAATGGTATCCGGTTCAGGAAAGACTGGCTTCTCGAAGCTTCTTACCAGGACATTGGCCCTGATGTGAACAAGGAGATCATAAGACTCCTGAAGCCGGAATTAAAGGTGGATGCTTTCTTTTTTGCAACGAACTCCCTGGCTGTAGAAGGCCTTAAAGCAATTAATAAGCTGGGAATTAAAGTCCCGGATGATCTGGCTATTATCTCATTTGACGAAAGTGATGCTTTTGATTTCTTCTATTCCCCGCTTTCATATATCAGCCAGTCGCTGGAAGATATTGGTAAGAATGCGGTAAAGCTGATCATTGACCGGCTTAATAATATTAATACAAAGAAATACAACGATGTTATCGTTGAAGCAAAATTGGTTTTACGAAAAAGCTGTGGCACAAAATTGAAATAATGCTTATAAGACTTATTAAAAATCCAATCATGATAAAAAGATTCGTTCACCCGCTTTTGATAATTATGATAGTTGTTTCTTCCTGCAACAACGAGAGTAAGAAAAAGCTCAATAATAGTGATACTATGAGTTCTTATCAGCAAGGAAGTTTTGGTTACGACCATAATTTCCTGCAACAGTCTGACGATAGCCTGGTTGTTTTAAGTGATAAAACAGGGAATGCCCGGGTTATCGTATCGCCGAAATACCAGGCTAAAGTTTTTACATCTACAGCAGATGGCGATAGCGGATTAAGTTTTGGCTGGGTAAACTATAAAGCTTTTACAGGTGCTGTTGATGCACACATGAATGCATATGGAGGCGAAAACCGCTTATGGTTGGGGCCGGAAGGAGGCAGGTTCTCCCTCTTTTTTAAACCAGGAGATTCTATGGTTTTTACTAACTGGAAAACGCCCCCGGCAATTGATACCGAGCCATGGACGGTGACAGGCAAGACCGATGTAATGGTTAATATGCAGAAGTCAATGCATTTAATCAATTACAATAATACCCCTCTTGACATAATGGTTGACCGGTCGGTAAAAATTTTGTCCCTCTCAGAAATTTCACAACTCATTTCATTTTCGCTTGACCCTGCTGTAAAAGCAGTTGGCTACCAAACGGAAAACAGGATCACGAATAAAGGCAATCAAGCCTGGACGGAAAGCACAGGAATGCCCTGCATCTGGATGTTGGACATGTTTAAGCCGTCTCCGGCAACAGTGATCGTGGTCCCCTTTAAAAAGACAAAGGCTGAAGAATTTGAAAAGGTTGCAACAACCAATTATTTTGGGCAGATCCCTCCCGACAGGATAAAGCATACGGAAGATATCCTGTTCTTTAAAGCGGACGGCAAAAGCCGTGGCAAGCTTGGCGTGAACCCTGTTAAGGCAAAGACTGTCGCAGGCAGCTATGATGCAGAAAACAACGTTCTCACTATTACATTATTTGATGCAGACAGCTCAGCAAAATACTTAAACCAGGAATGGAACACTTCAAAGCCGCCTTTTTCCGGGGATGCTGTCAATGCATATAATGATGGGCCGTTGGCCGATGGCACTCAAATGGGACCTTTTTATGAAATAGAGAGCGTGTCACCCGCCGCATTTCTGAAACCGGGGCAATCGCTATCACATAATCATACGGTGTTTCATTTTACAGGAGAAGAAAAAGTATTGGACCAGATCGCAATTAAATTACTGGGCATATCCCTGGAGGAGATTAAAAAGGCATTTTAACGAAAAGAAACTTATCATATGAGTAAACAAACAGGTTATCCGAAAATAGGTATACGCCCGATCATTGATGGCAGGCTTGGCGGTGTAAGGGAATCGTTGGAGGAAACAACTATGGCAATGGCAAAAAACGTTGCAGCATTATTTGAGAAAGAATTAAAGTACCCAAATGGAAAGCCGGTAGAATGTGTAATTGCTGATTCCTGCATCGGTGGTGTGAGGGAAGCGTCACAGTGTGCCGAAAAATTTGAAGCAAATAATGTGGGTGTTTCCCTTTCTGTTACGCCCTGCTGGTGTTATGGAAGCGAAACGATGGATATGAATCCAACTCTTCCGAAAGCTATATGGGGGTTTAATGGAACAGAACGGCCAGGTGCAGTATACCTTGCGGCAACTTTAGCTGCACATAATCAAATGGGCCTGCCTGCATTTGGTATTTATGGCAGGGATGTACAGGATCTCGGAGATGAGAAGATCCCGGCGGATGTAAAAGACCGGTTGCTGAGTTTTGCAAAAGCAGGACTGGCCGTAGCCATCATGCGGGGCAAATCTTATCTTTCGATCGGCTCCGTATCAATGGGGATTGCAGGTTCGATGGTAACGCCATCTTTATTCCAGGAATACCTGGGCATGCGTAACGAGTATGTGGATTCTTCTGAAGTATTAAGGCGCATAGAAAAGAAGATCTATAATGAGGATGAATATAAAAAAGCCCTGTCATGGGTCAGGGAACATTGTAAGGAAGGAGAAGACTTTAATATATCCGAGAAGCAATTTTCACGGGAACAAAAAGATAAGGATTGGGAGTTCGTTGTAAAAATGACGTTGATCATAAGGGACCTGATGATAGGGAATGATCACTTAAAAGAAAAAGGATTTGGAGAAGAGTCCCATGGGCATAATGCGATCGTTTCCGGTTTCCAGGGGCAGAGGCAATGGACAGACTTCCTGCCAAATGGTGATTTTCCCGAAGCTATTCTTAACTCTTCTTTCGACTGGAACGGGATACGTGCACCTTACATGGTTGCCACAGAAAACGATTCCCTGAACGGGATCTCCATGCTGTTCAATTACCTGCTTACAAATACTGCACAAATATTTGCAGATGTAAGGACCTACTGGAGCCCTGATGCTGTTGAAAGAGTTACCGGTTGGAAACCTGAAGGCAGCGCTGTCAATGGTTTTATACATCTTATCAATTCAGGATCTGCAACACTTGATGGCAGTGGTCAGCAGAGCATCGGAGGCAAACCTGCGATGAAGCCATATTGGGAGATAACTGAAGGAGAAGCAAAAAAATGTTTGGATGCTACAACGTGGTATCCTGCAAATAATGGTTACTTCCGTGGAGGAGGGTATTCTTCCAAGTTTGTGACCAGAGGCGGTATGCCTGTTACCATGTGCCGTCTGAATCTTGTAAAAGGAATTGGGCCCGTGTTGCAAATAGCAGAAGGGGAAACAATAGACCTACCTGAAAATGTACACAAGACATTGGATGAGAGAACAGATAAGAGCTGGCCAACCACCTGGTTTGTTCCAAGGCTTACTGGTGAAGGCGTATTCACGGATGTATATAATGTAATGGCCAATTGGGGTGCTAATCATGGCGCTATCAGCTACGGCCATATCGGCCATGATCTGATCTCGCTTGCGTCAATGCTCCGCATACCGGTTTGTATGCATAATGTGCCTGAAGAAAAAGTATTCCGGCCCAGCGCATGGAGCGCTTTCGGTTCAAATCTTGAAGGAGCCGACTACCGTGCCTGTAATGTCTATGGACCTTTGTATAAATAATTAAAAACGATTGCTGCATGAAAAATAGACCGGTTCAAAATTTATTTAAAGGCGTTGATGGAATAAATTATTTCAGGCCTTTTGCGCTGATTACTCTCTTGTTTTTGCTTTGGGGATTTGCGCACGGATTGCTTGACGTGCTTGATAAGCATTTCCAGGATACGTTGGGAGTTACAAAGGCCCAGTCGGGGTTTGTCCAGTTTTCACTCTATATCGGCTACCTGGCTATGGCATATCCGGCCGGCCTTTTTATGAAACGCCATGGATATAAAAAGGGGATCATACTGGGGTTATGCCTTTTTGCATTAGGAGCTTTCTTATTTTACCCGGCAGCAAAGATTGCCGCATTTATTCCTTTTTTGATCGCACTTTTTATTCTCGCCTGCGGATTAGCTTGCCTGGAAACTGCTGCCAATCCTTATGCTACCGTACTCGGACCTTCTTCGGGTGCGGCGAGACGTATTAATATCGCACAGTCATTCAATGGGCTTGGCTGGATCTTGGGACCATTGATGGGTGGGCTCTTTATATTCGGAGCTGAAAAATCGGGTAATGCCGGAACATTCGATTCACTGATACCGCCTTACATGCTGGTTGGTGGCATCGTTGTAGCGGCGATCATTCTTTTTCTTTTTACAAAGTTGCCTGCGATCCAGGAAGAGAATGAAGAAGGGATAGCGGCCAATGCACCAACCCGCGAATTACTCAAACATCCTGCTTTTATACTGGCAGTGATAGCACAGTTTTTATATGTGGCAGCACAAACCGGTGTCAATTCATTTTTTATCAATTATGTGACTGAGGCTGTTGCAAACCTTCAAACCACTATTGCTTCCATGATGGAACATCTGGGTAGCTTTGGGCAGGTATTCATGCCTAAAAACCCCGAACAGGCTGCTTCACTCATCCTGGCTTTGGGTGGAATGGGTTCTTTCTGGATAGGGCGTTTGACGGGTTCATATTTCATGAAATTTATTTCGCCAAGAAAATTACTGGCGATCTATGCAATTGCCAATACTATCCTGACAGCTATTGTAGTGATGCGGCTGGGATGGATAAGCGTGATCGCTTTGTTCTCTACCTACTTTTTTATGTCTGTAATGTTCCCAACCATTTTTGCACTCGGCATAAAAGGCCTGGGGCCGCTTACTAAAAAAGCCTCCTCATTCCTGGTAATGGCTGTAGCCGGTGGAGCATTTTGCCCGCCTTTAATGGGCACTCTCGGCGACCATACGAGTATGTCCGTGGCATTTGTTATTCCAATGGCATGCTTTGCATTCATCGCTTATTATGCAATATGGGGAGCAGGAAAAGCTCATGCAATGACTGTTGACGAGAACCAGACGCTTATTAGAAGCACTCACTGATAAAACACCTTTAACATGGCTTCTGATAACTATTGTATTGGAATCGACTATGGTACAGATTCTGTGCGCTGTCTTATTGTAGATGCCGCGAGTGGCCGGGAAGTGAGTTCCTCCCTGTTTTATTATCCACGATGGAGAGATGGATTGTATTGCGATGCTTCTATCAACCAATTCCGCCAGCATCCGCTGGATTATGTGGAAGGACTGGAAACGGTAATAAAGAAGGCTTTGGCGCAGGCGGGTACATCGGTAAGGGCAAACATTAAAGCAATATCAATTGATACAACAGGCTCCACGCCTGTAGCGGTAGATGAAACCGGGACTCCATTGGCAATGCTTCCGGCTTTTGAGAATGATCCTGATGCAATGTTTGTGTTGTGGAAAGACCATTCAGCTATCAACGAGATGGCAGCAATAAATGATCATGCTAAATTGTTTGCCACTGATTATCTCCGGAATGTCGGTGGCATTTATTCGTCAGAGTGGTTTTGGAGTAAGTTATTGTATGTACTGAGGAAAAACAATGCTGTAAGAAATGCCTGTTATTCCTGGGTGGAGCATTGCGATTGGATGCCATTCCTCCTTACCGGCGGCAAACATGTTTCGGAAATGAAACGAAGTGTCTGCTCTGCCGGCCACAAAGCCCTGTGGGCTGATGAATGGAATGGGTTGCCACCCGATAGTTTTTTTTCATCGTTGGACCCACTGCTTGGCGGGTTCAGGGACAGGTTATATAGCAAAACTTATACGGCTGACCAGTGTGCAGGAAACCTTAGCGCAAGCTGGGCAGAAAAGCTTGGCCTCAGCACAAATGTGAAGATCGGTATCGGCGCAATGGACGCACATATGGGCGCTGTCGGAGGGCAGATCTCTCCTTACTCCTTATGTAAAGTAATTGGTACATCCACCTGTGATATGCTGGTAGCACCATCAAGTGAAATGAATGGAAAATTTGTTTCCGGGATCTGTGGTGTGGTAGATGGCTCCATCATTCCCGGTATGATTGGAATGGAAGCAGGGCAGTCAGCCTTCGGGGATATATATGCGTGGTTTAATAATGTGCTTGCCTGGCCTTTAAGGCATTCATTTAATCAGGCACCCGTTCCGGATACGGCCTGGATCAATGAACGTATTGATAGATTGATTCCCGAATTGAGCAACCAGGCTGCTCAACTGGCATGGGATGAAAATAGCGAACTGAGTATTGATTGGTTCAATGGCAGGCGAACTCCTGACAGTAATGCGCTTCTTAAAGGCAGCATTACAGGCCTGAGCCTCGGCAGTGACGCCCCAAGGATTTTCCGGTCGTTGGTGGAATCAACCTGCTTTGGCAGCAAGGCCATCGTGGATAGATTTATACAGCAGAATATCCCGGTGAAAGAATTGATCGGTATAGGCGGCGTTGCAAGAAAATCACCCTTTGTTATGCAAATGCTGGCTGATGTATTGAATATGCCGATCAAGATCAACGCATCGGAACAAACAGGTGCTTTAGGTGCTGCTATGTTTGCGGCAACTACAGCAGGTATTTATGAAAAGGTGGAAGATGCGATGAACGGAATGGGAAAGGGATTTGATATGGAATATCATCCTGACCGCGAAAGGGCGGCTCTTTATGGCAAACGCTATAAGAAGTATAAGGCCATAGGAGACTTTATTGAAAGTATGAACAACAGGAATTGAGTATCCCAGGAAAATATTGACATTAATTATAAACCATCTAATCATTTTGCTATGCGAAAAATAATGTTTGCTTTGTCGTTGCTATTCTGTGCTCATTTGTATGCACAGCAGCCTTCAAAATTCAATGGGGTGGATATGAATCTTGGCAATCTGTCCCGTTTATCTGATGCTAAAACAAGGTCTATCAGCCCGGAGAATTTCTCTGGCGCAAAAGGTAAGGGTGGAATGGCTGATCCATCGCTGGATAGTGGTAAACGGAATGTTGCCAATGCCTGGTATGCTGCAAAAGACCTTGGTAAAGGCTGGAAGGTGAATCCTTTTATAGAAATACTCAGTGGAGAAACAATTACAATAGCGGAAATAGAAGGACCGGGCGCTATCCAGCATATCTGGATGACGCCAACAGGTAATTGGCGTTTTTCCATCCTCCGTTTTTATTGGGACGATGAAAAGGAACCATCTGTTGAAGTGCCGGTGGGAGATTTTTTTGGAATGGCATTCAATGAGTATGCACAGTTGAACTCATTGGCTGTTACGGTTAATCCCGGCAGCGCATTTAATTGTTACTGGAAAATGCCTTTCCGGAAAAAATGTAAGATCACAATGGAAAATATCAACCACAAAGAATCTATGCGTCTTTATTACCAGGTTGATTATACATTAACGGAAATAGGAGATGATGAAGCCTATTTTCATGCCCAATTCAGGAGGTCTAATCCTACCACAGGCTCTTTGCACACTTTATTGGATAACGTAAAAGGAAAGGGGCAATATGTTGGCTGCTATTTAGCATGGAATGTAAACAATAATGCATGGTGGGGTGAAGGTGAGATAAAGTTCTATATGGATGGAGATACACAATATCCAACCATCAATGGTACAGGTACGGAGGACTATTTTTGCGGGTCCTATAATTTTGAGAATAACAAGACCAAACAATACCAGGAATTCTCTACAGCCTACGCAGGATTGCACCAGGTGATCCGCCCTGATGGCCTTTACAGATCACAACAGGCATTCGGTATGTATCGCTGGCATATTATGGACCCTATACGATTTGAGAAAGATTTGCGCATCACGATCCAGGACCTTGGCTGGAGGCATGATTGGAGGTATTATCCTCAGAAATCGGATATCTCTTCTGTTGCATTTTGGTACCAGCGTGAACCCCATGCTAAATTTCCAAAGCTGCCATCGAAAGATGATCTCGAGATCCCAAAGTGGTAATACTTTGAAGTAATTGCAGTTTCAGTGCCGCCAGCGGGGCCGGCTAAGGCAAGCAGGAGTGATAAACTCAAATTCTCAGCAAGCCACGGAACCCTCTGGCGGCATAATAAGATTGTGCTCCATTGTGATACAGGAAAACATGATCATAACGGCGGTCACAAAAAAGCGCTCCATCGAGCTTCCGGATAGCTGCAGGCGTTTGCACCCAGCTCGAAGTTTTTGTATCGAAATTCCCCAGCTGCTGCAGCTCGCGGTATTGTTCTTCTGTTAAGATTTCTATACCTATCTCAGCTGCCATATCAACAGCATTATTGGCTGGCTGGTGCTCTTTTCTTGACGCCTGGGCCTTATGGTCGTAGCAGATGCTTCTGCGGCCTTTGGGACTTTCTGCCGAACAATCGCAAAAAATATATTCACCTGTTTTTTTATCATGGCCTATCACATCAGGTTCACCGCCGGTCATTTCCATTTCATTGAGCGACCATATTTTTTTTGCACTTGCTTCCAGCCTGGTCTGCACTTTGGCCCATTCCACCCCTTTATGACGGCTCATGTTTTTTTCAAAACGGGCTTTCAGTATTTTAAATAGTTCTTCACGTTGTGAAGGAGGCAGTTTCTTTTCCATTTTCAAAATATTTATAATTAATCTTCCAATCCCTTGCCCTTGAGAATTTGCGGTATATACTTCTCAATCCTTGACTCCAGTGTTTTGGCTTTGTCGAAGTAGAAATCGACCTTGGGATTCATGCTGCTCATGCATTAACTAAGGGAATGATTTTTCTGTTTGCAGGTCTGAAATACCAGGATATCACTGTCAAAGCCAGCAGTAATACCGCAGGAAATATCTCGTTCATGGAATTGCCTGTTGCAATATGAGAGAACACTGCCCCCGACATGATAAAGAAAAAGCCTGCATAAGCCCATTCCTTTAATAAAGTAAATTTAGGAATAAGCACTGCTATGGCGCCTAAAATTTTCCAGGTACCGATTATGGTCAGAAAATAATCAGGATAACCCATTTGTATAATAAAATCCACATCCTCTTTTACCCTGAACAACTGTACTATCCCTGTTGAGGCCATACCTAAAGCAAGCCAGATCGTAGAGACCCAATAGATGATTTTATTTCTCTTTGGCATGGTGTATCATTTTTGTTTTCTTACAATGTCCTGCAGGCGGTCATGTGCCATATTTATGCCGTAAGCAAAAGGCAATTGCAGCAGCTGGTCCCTGTGAGCCACTGATCTGAACACAGTGTGTATAGTGAGCTTACTGGTATCTTCCGTAAGCGGTTCAAACTCCAGGAATTCAAGCTGAACACTGAAAGGGGCATTTTCCATTTCAAATGTTCTGGTGATTTTCTGATTGGGAATAAACTCATGGATCACGCCGTTGGCCTGGAATGCAATGTTACCCTTGGGGTCGGTTGTTTCAAATACATAGCTGCCGTGTTTTTTACTCTCCAGCTTAAGCACTTTGGTACCCATCCATTGGGCAACGATATCGGGATCTGTATATGCTTGAAATACCAATTCTACCGGTAAATCAAATTCCCTGGTGATCATTAAGTCCGGTTTGCCGTCTTCAGCATTGACTTTTGTTTTCCGTTCCATATAGTTTTATTTTTTGGGTTTGTGTTTTTTCATAATTGCTTCCAGTTTGTTGAACCTGTCGTCCCACATTTTGCGGAAGGGTTCAATGAAATCGGCTACTTCTTTCATTTTTTTAGGATTGAAGTGATAATAGATCTCCCGGCCGTTTTGCTCCTGTTCAAGCAATTCACATTTGGTAAGTATTTGCAGGTGCTTTGAAACAGTTGGCCTGGCGGTGTCAAAATTGGCGGCTATGGCTCCGGCTGTCATTGCCTGGGAAGCGACCAGCAGCAGGATGGCCCTCCTGGTGGGGTCGGCTATCGCCTGGAAAACGTCTCTTCGTAAATTCATTATGTAGCTATTTGACTACAAATATAAGTGTAGTTATTTGACTACGCAAATTATTTTTTCAAAGCAGGGAAATCATTATTAGCTTAGTACCAGGTAAAATCCGCACTGATGAACCGAAGCCATTCCCTGAGCAAAGCTGATCAGTAAATTCATCCAGTTTAGATCTATGGGCAAAATAATTTCGAGACTGAAATGTATCGGCGTGCCAATTCTCATTAGCATGAGCGGCCTTCTTTCGATAGCTCTTCTTGCTCATTTCTTACAAAAGGGTTTGTTTTCTCTATGGATGATCTCGTCTTACCCAATGGTGAATCTCACTTTCACGATACAGATACTGGCCCTGCTCATTTCTTTTATTGCTTTGGGATTAATGTATCTGTACAATAAAAAAAGCTTCAAAACATTTTTCCGCCTGGGGCTTAGCTCATCTGGTAAGAACAATAGCTGGAATATTTATGGGCCAACCGTTGCGGCCGCATTCACGATCGGTACTATAATGTTGATGTCTGTCGGCGTGATCTCGCAAAAAGGATCAGTTAATCATTCATTTTTTGCATTGTTGCCCCTGGTGCTGTTGTTTTCTCTGACCAATGCCTGGTCTGAAGAGATACTAAGCCGTTTTGTTATTGTAGCAGGATTGGATGGCAAGCTGAACCCTGTTACTATTTGCTGGATATCGGGGATCATTTTCGGTGTTGCTCATTTGCAAGGTACTCCCAGTGGTCTTTTCGGGGTAATAGCTTCCGGCACGCTGGGTTGGCTTCTGGCAAAATCGGTGATCGAAACAAAGGGATTGGGATGGGCATTGCTGATACATTTCCTCCAGGACCTTGTGATATTTGGGGCAGGCGCAATGATCATCGCAGGGCAGGAGTGATGGCGGGACAGATTTGCCATCGCTGATCTGCTATATCATTGTTGAAGGTACAAGTTTCCCTGTAGCCGGATATCCTTCGAAGAACTGCCGATATAAATATCAAACTTACCCGGCTGTGCTATCCAGTTGAGTTCACTATCATAGAATGAAAGTTTTTCCCGGTCGATCTTAAAGGTGATCTTCTTTGACTCGCCCGGCTTAAGAAAAACTTTTTGAAAATCCTTTAACTCTTTTACAGGTCTTATTGGCTGGGCCACCACATCCCTCAGGTAAAGCTGGGCCACTTCTTCACCACTGACCTTTCCTGTGTTGGTGAGCACAAAAGAAATTTCAGCGGCATCACCTGTCATTAGTTGGCTCTTTGAAACAGTAAGGTCTTTATATTCGAACGTTGTATAGCTTAATCCATGACCAAAAACATATTGCGGCAACCTGGGCATATCTATATAACCTGTATTATATCCCCCGGCTTCTTCTTCAGGTCCGGGTCTTCCTGTATTCAGGTAATTGTAATAAACAGGGATCTGCCCTTCGGAGCGTGGAAATGAGATAGGGAGTTTGCCTGAAGGATTGTATTTTCCGAATAATACATCTGCAATGGAATTACCTGCCTGGCTGCCCAACCACCAGGTATAGAGTATGGAAGGAACATGCTCTGCTGTCCAATTGAACACCAGCGGCCTTCCTGCCATTAAAATAACGACTACGGGTTTACCTGTGGCATGGATGGCTTTGATAAGATCTTCCTGCACACCTGGCAGATGAATATTGGCCCTGCTTTTTGCTTCCCCGCTCATATCTGCTGTTTCACCTGCAGCAATGATCACCAGATCGGATGAACGGGCGAGTTTTATAGCTTCGGCGAAGCCTGCTTTTGATGAGTCATTGATATTGCAGCCTTTGGCAAAATTGATCTTAATGCGGCCAGCCTGCTGCTTTATCCCTTCAAACAAAGACACCGGCCTTTCATCTTTTCCCCAGTCGATCGACCAGAAACCCTTCATATCCTTTTCTGCTTTTACCAATGGGCCTATCAATGCAATGGATTTAACAGATGAAGAGACCGGAAGCAGGCTATGCTGATTTTTCAGCAATACAATACTCTTTCTTCCCATATCCCTTGCTGCTTCCTGGTGTTCCGGTTTATCCAGTACCTGCTTTTCCCTTTGTTCATCACTGAAGCGATAAGGATCATCAAACAGGCCAAGCTCAAACTTTTTATACAGGATGCGATAAACGGCATCATCGATCAATGCTTCATTTACCTTTCCGTCTTCCACCAACTTTTTTAGATTCTCTGTATAAGCACGGCTCTCCATATCCATATCACTGCCGGCAGTGATCGCTGCTTCTGCTGCTTCATATTTGTCTGCTGCATAGCCATGCGGGATCATTTCTCCAACGGAACCCCAATCGCTCACCACAAAACCTTTGAATCCCCATTTGCCTTTTAAGATATCACGCTGCAGATAACGGTTACCTGTAGCAGGAATACCATTCAGATCATTAAACGAATTCATGAAAGTGGCTGCGCCGGCAGCAGCGGCAGCTTTGAATGGAGGAAGGTATACCTGCCAAAGTGTATGCAGGCTCATGTCTACACTGTTATAATCACGTCCGCCAATCGCAGCGCCATAGGCTGCAAAATGTTTCGCACAGGCCATCACTGCGTCAAGATTGCCCAGGCCTTTGCCCTGGAATCCTTTTACTCTTGCCGTTGCGATCAATGATCCTAAATAGGGGTCTTCTCCTGCTCCTTCCATCACCCGCCCCCAGCGCGGATCACGGGCTATATCAACCATTGGAGCAAAGGTCCAGTGCACTCCGCTGGCTGAAGCTTCTGTGGCGGCAATGCGTGCCGATCTTTCTATCGCATCCATATCCCAGCTGGCAGCTTCTGCCAGCGGGATGGGAAAAGTAACACGATAGCCATGAATAACATCCAGGCCGAACAATAGAGGGATCTTCAATCTTGATTTCATAGCTACCTTCTGCATCTCCCTTGTGGCAATAGCTCCGCTTACATTCAACATGGAGCCTACTTTTCCTTTTGCGATATCTTCCAGTTTGGAGTCATAAACTGTTATCGGGCCTGTAACTTTTATATCATTGGAGTATTGATTCAATTGACCGATCTTCTCTTCCAGCGTCATTTTTACGAGAAGGGCTTTTACTTTTTTGTCAGTACTGTCAACAGTACTTTGCTGCGCATCTATTTTAAAGAAAAGAAAACAACAGGCGGCCAGGAGACAGAATCTTCTTTTATGCATTTGATTCAAAAGTTTTGAAACGCTCTGATAGCAAGGTATTGCCTTTTTTTGGATCAGTTGATACAAACTTTAATGGAGGATATGGGAAAACGCCTAAATTGCCTTCCGGTTAACCAGCTTATATAACCACAATATTTACATTATGTCTTATTGCAGCGCCATCATCCGTATGACAGAAGATAAAAAGGCGATACATAAACCTTACCATGATGATCATTACGGATTTCCTATCCGTGACGATAATGAATTGTTCGGCCGCCTGATCATGGAAATCAACCAGGCAGGATTAAGTTGGGAAACCATTCTTAAAAAAGAAACAGGGTTCCGCAAAGCCTATCACAATTTCAATATCAAAAAAGTGGCAGCTTACACAGAAAAAGACAGGAACCGGTTGCTGGCCGATGCAGGCATTATCCGGAACCGTTTAAAGATCAATGCAGCAATAGAAAATGCTAAGGCCATTATCAATCTGCAAAAGGAATATGGCTCTTTTGAAAAATGGCTGGAAGCAAACCATCCTAAAACAAAAGAAGAATGGGTGAAACTGTTTAAGAAAACTTTCCGGTTCACGGGCGGGGAGATCGTGAACGAGTTTTTGATGAGTACGGGATACCTGAGAGGAGCACACACCGAAGATTGCCCTATGTATAAAAAAGTATTGAAGGCAAAACCACTTTGGAACCGGCCGGCAAAATAAACTATAATCAGCGGGTAAATAAAGTTTGATCAGCGGATGAAGATGCCGGTACTCCGCTCCCTGAGTACGGCATGTTCCACCGTTTCTGCGTATTTGCTTTTTTCCCCCATATCCGGTAGTATTAATTGCTGTAAGGCACTGGAATAATGAATGAAGTTATTAAAAAGAAAAGGATCATTGGATAAGAGATAAATCCTGATATCCAATGATCCCATTCCCGAAATTATGATCCGGTTATCAATACTTTGCCGGTTGCCCTTTTGCTGGTATTGATTCCAGTATAAATTTCCGCAGATTATCCGTTGCTTTGGTCAGATCATCCTTTCTCAGGTACATCATGTGACCGCTGCGGTAACCTTCCCATTTCATCCTGTCTTTCAACCGGCCGCTTGGGTCAAGTTGCCACATATTATATTTCGCATTGAAATAATCACAGGCACCGTCGTAATAACCGGATTGAACCAGCAGATGAAGGAAGGGGTTCTGCGCCATTGCCTGGCGAAGGTTTTCCCCGGTTTGATCACCGTTGTTGTTCCAGGGGCGGACAGGCCCGAACATATAATACTTCAGATCGGTTTTGTATTTCAGTTCATCACGCAGATAGATCTGGATGGCTGGCGTGAAAGATTGCAGCCACGATGTCAATTCGGCGTTATAATCTGGCCTTTCACCACCTGTTTGGCGATCGATCCCTCTGTAGCGGGAATCCAATCTTCCAACAGTATAGCCCTGATCACGCAGCAGGTCTTTCCAGAACAGGTTGAATGAAACATCCAGGTTGTTTTCCAGTACTGTTTCTTCTTTCAATCCGCTGTAGCGGGCTATTTTTTGCGCAATGGCTTTTCTTTGCGCCCCATCCAGTGAACCGCCGCGGGAAAGAGCGGGCAGCAGTTCATTAATAGTGAACTGCTCCACTTCAGGAAGCATATCAGTAAGATCTTTTTGCTGTAGGTCTGCAGGCAGCTTTTTATGATACCAGGCTGTGGCTGCGAAATAAGGCAGCTTTAAAGCCGCATCTACCGGCCCATTGCGTTGAATGCCCAGGTCTGTTGGTGATACCAGGATCACTCCGTTGAGATACATCCACTGTGCATTCTGCAATTCCAGCGCCAAACCTGACACACGGGTAGTTCCATAGCTTTCACCGATCAGGAATTTGGGAGATGCCCAGCGGCCGCGGCGTGTAACGAAAGTATTGATCCATTCTGCCAGGTACCTGATGTCTTCATTCACACCAAAGAACTTTGAAGTGGGAATATCCTTATTTGCAGTCCTGGAATAACCTGTGTTAACAGGGTCAACAAATACGATATCTGCCACGTCAAGGATGGAATTGGGATTATCGCGCAAGCCAAAAGGCTGCACAGGGTAACCTTCATCATCAATATTGAGCAGCCGTGGACCGGTGTACCCGATCTCCATCCAAACAGAAGAAGTGCCGGGGCCTCCATTAAAAGAGATTACCAGCGGACGGGAGGATCTGTCGGTGATATCGGTCCGTTCATAATAAGTATAAAAAACACCGGCAATCGGTTTACCGTCGTCACCCCATACAGGAAGAGTGCCTGCCATGGCGGTGTAAGGAACGCGCTGGCCTCTGATAGTTATTTCATGTTTAGTGGTGATGGCAGAATCCATTAAAAGAACACGGCCAGGTGAAACCGGCTGATCGTTCTTGATGGCCGGAGCGGCTTCTCTGGCTGGCTGTGCAAACAAAGGTGCAACTGAGCAGGCAGAGAAAGACAGGGAAAGAATTAGTCTTCTCATAATGTTGTTTTGTTAAAATAGAGGGATCAAGATAAGGATAAAAATATCTTTATTTTTACCACTTAAAAAAATCATTGTATGCAATACCGGAAATTTGGCAGAACAGGCTGGAATGTCAGTGAGATTGGTTATGGTATGTGGGGAATGGCTGGCTGGACTGGCTCTGAAGAACAGGAAGTGAATAAAGCGTTGGACCGTTCCATTGAACTGGGATGTAATTTTTTTGATACAGCCTGGGCTTATGGGGATGGATTGAGCGAACAGATCCTGAATAAAACTATTAAAAGGCATCCTGGAAAGAAATTATATGTGGCTACCAAAATTCCTCCGAAGAACAGGAAATGGCCATCACGCCGTGGATCTGCCTTGAAGGATGTATTTCCTGCCGACTATATTATTGAGTATACTGAAAAGAGTTTGGTTAACCTGGGTGTTGATTCCATTGACCTGCAACAATTCCATGTATGGGAAGATAGCTGGGCGCAGGAAGATGAGTGGAAAGAAGCCATCTCACAATTGACCGGGCAGGGAAAAGTGAAAGCCTGGGGATTAAGTGTGAACCGCTGGGAGCCCGATAATTGCCTTGAAACGATCAGGACCGGGCTGATCGATGGTATACAAGTGATCTATAACATTTTTGATCAGGCACCTGAAGACCATCTCATGCCTCTTTGCCGTGAAAAGAATATCGGTGTGATCGCACGTGTGCCCTTTGATGAAGGAACATTGACCGGCACATTTACTAAAGAAACGACTTTCCCGGGAAATGATTGGAGAGCCAGTTATTTTGTTCCTGACAACCTTCGTTCAAGTGTTGAACATGCAGATGCGTTGAAACCTTTGATCCCGGCCGGTATGTCGATGCCTGAAATGGCCCTTCGTTTTATTCTCAGCAATCCGGATATAGCTACTACCATACCCGGAATGAGAAAGATCAGGAATGTGGAAGCTAATATGGCCAGCAGCGATGGTAAAGGTCTGCAGGCGGATCTGCTGAAACAATTAAAAGCACATCGTTGGGACAGGACGCCGACGGAGTGGTCGCAATAGTATGATGGCCAGTTTGCGTATCGGCCAACGAATAGCGCTTAACGAGATCCGGGCCATCGCTTATTTAATTTTCCCCTGTTAACCGGGAACTGGATATAAAATGTCGATCCT
Organism: Sphingobacteriales bacterium 44-61; assembly: GCA_001898405.1. Lineage (GTDB taxonomy): Bacteria > Bacteroidota > Bacteroidia > Chitinophagales > Chitinophagaceae > Terrimonas_A. The sequence continues at coordinate 385,636 of MKTW01000002.1, read as the reverse complement.
TTTCCTTCCTCGCTTTCAACCCGTATTTTACCGGAATGCGCTTCCATTATTTCTTTTGAGATATATAATCCAAGCCCCATTCCTTTTGCTTTGATCTTATCAGCAGAAGAAATCCTGTAAAACTGATCAAATATTTTTTGCCGATGTTCCGGAGGAATGCCAATGCCCTGATCAGATACACTTATCTGGATCTGATCGCCAAGAAGCATGGCTGTAACGGAGATTGTTGTTCCTGGCATTGAATATTTGACTGCATTGGTCAGCAGGTTTATCAGCACCTGTGTTATTTTCTGGTGATCAACCACAATAGTGATGTCTTCAGCAGGATTGTCTACCTGGATTGTATGATCAGAGAAATCAATTAGCTCAATGCTTTCTTTCAGGATATCCTTCAGGCTTGTTTTGCTGAAATAAAGGTCCAGTTTGCCGGCCTGTATTTTTGAAATATCCAGCAGGTCGGCAATAATACTTTCCAGCCTGGTCAGCTGCTTACTGATCTTTGGTATGATATCCTGTGCGGGTATTTCAGCCGATTCAGCCAGTTGCAGGTAACCTTTAATAGTGGTAAGCGGTGTTTTAAGTTCGTGGCTGGCGAACCCGATGAACTGATCTTTTTTATTGTTGATCAGGTTGATCTCTTCATACAGCTTTGCATTGTCCAATGCAATAGCGGCTTGCGAAGCGATCGCTGCTACCAGTGTTTCGTGTTCGCTGGTAAACATCCCGGGCCGGGGGTGGCCGAAAAAAAGGCCGCCAATAGGTACTCCATTCTGAGAGATGACCGGTATGGCGAGATAGCTTACCACTGGCAGATGTCCCTCAGGCAACCCTTTGTGTGGATAGTTTTTCCCATACCTGGGGTCTTTGGTAATATCATCTGAGCGAACGATGCATTCTCCATCAAAAGTGGCTTTAAAAACAGCTGTATTCCTGGGTATGCCGAAATCGGCAAAGTCTTCCTTGGACGCACCGGAAAGGGTGTATAAGGTGAGTGTTTCACCTTTTGAATCTGTTTTGTTGTAGAAAAAAGCTCCAAAAGCTGCTCCACACAACCGGGTGGTGGCGTCAGTAACTTTTTGCAGGATATTTGGAGCGTCGAGCTGTGCAGAAATGGTTTTCCCAATGGAGTAGATCATTTGCAGCCGCTCTTCATTTTGTTTTTGGCGTGTAATGTCCCGTGCGATCTTGGATGCACCAATGACGGAGCCTCCTGCATTTTTTATTGGGGAAACTGTAAGGGAGACAATCAATTCTTTCCCGCTTTTTGTTTTGCGGATCGTTTCAAAATGATCAAGCTGTTTCCCCTGGCGGAGAAGACCAAGGATCATGTCTTCCTCATGTTGCCGGTCGTCAGGAATGATAATGTTGATTAATTGCCCCAGCATTTCTTTCTCTGTATACCCAAATATGCGTTCAGCTGCTTTATTCCAACTGGTGATCCGCCCATTAAGGTCTTTGCTGATGATCGCGTCTTCTGAATTCTCGACGATTGCAGCCAGCATAGCCTGCTTTTCTTCAAGATTTTCAATAGTCATGGATACCTGATTATAATAACACTGTATACTTCTTAAATATAAATCAAAAAGGATAACGATATGCTTTTTCTTCTGCTCATTTTTGGCCATTATTTTGCTGCATAAAACTGCAAGCATGAGAGATTGTATTAAAAGAAACCGGAATGCTAAAAGTCCTTATTGTGGATGATGACAATGATCTGCTGGAAATGGTGTCCCTGATATTGCAGACCCATGGCATGGAAGTTCTCAGTTTGAATGATCACACTGATTTTTTCACAGCCCTGTCCAATTACAAGCCTGATCTTGTAGTGTTGGATATTTACCTGAATGATGCAGACGGCAGGGAATTATGCAGGCAACTAAAAAAGACAGAAGAGTTTTCCGGCACGCCGGTACTGCTTTATTCTGCGGGCCATATTTCTCCTTCTTCCATAGAAGATTGCCAGGCGAATGATTTTTTACAAAAGCCATTTAATATTTCTGTGTTGCTTAATCGGATCCATCAGCAGGTGCCTCAACCGGGCTGAATCTTTCCCATAATTATACATTTTGTTGCTCCGGCTTCTTATTTATTCAATGTACTTTAGCGGCCCTATGGAGTTTCTTCAGGTTAAAAATATCAGCAGGCAGGAGAATGGTAACCCGGCGGCAAGGGAAATCCATTTTGTGCAACAACGCTACCAGAAAATAGCCATTGCCGGTGAAACGGGTTCGGGTAAAAGCACTTTATTAAAGATCATTGCCGGCCTGGCGCAGGCGGAAAGCGGTGAAGTAAGATTTGAAGGGATAAGGGTAGAAGGGCCTGCAGAAAAACTGATCCCAGGCCACCCCGGCATTGCCTACCTTTCACAGCAATATGAATTGCCCAATAACATGTGGGTGGAAGAAGTGCTGAATTATGCAGATGAGCTTCCTCCCGGAGAAGCCGCCATCTTATATGCTACCTGCCGTATTGACCATCTTCTGAAACGGCGTACCAGCCAGCTTTCAGGCGGAGAAAAGCAACGTATTGCTTTGGCAAGATTGCTTACACGTTCACCCAAATTGCTGTTGCTTGACGAACCTTTTTCCAATCTTGACCTGATCCACAAACGCATACTGAAAGCAGTTATAAAAGATATCGGCGACAAACTGGGTACCACCTGCATGCTTGCATCACACGACCCGCTGGATACGCTTTCCTGGGCAGATGAGATCATTGTGATCCGCGAGGGGCAGATCATTCAGCAGGGGCCACCTGCCACTGTATACAGCCGGCCATTGAATGAATATGTGGCGGGATTGTTTGGAGCATATAATTTAATTCCAGCTTCATCTGTTGCAGTCTTTGAAAAATTACCTGGTATAAAACAAAATGGTAAATCATTATTCTTTCGCCCGGAAGAGATTAAGATTATGAAGAAAAAAGAACACACTGTTACCGGTATTGTGATCAGCATTTCTTTTATGGGTGGTTATTATGAAGCAGGGATAAGGGTGGATGGTGTTGATCTTACCGCACGTATGATACAACCGGAACTGGCGATAGGAGAAGAAGTGGAGATCTCATTGAATGAAAACAAGGTTTGGGAATGGTGAATGCTCCGCTCAATTTGTTTGCTGATTACCTTTGTGGTTCTTTATACATAACCTCATGGATTCACTCAGGCCCTTATTAACAACCTATGCTTATAATATTTTAGGCTCACTGGAAGATGCAAAAGATGTTGTGCAGGATGCTTTCCTTAAGTTTATGGGAATCGACAGTGATAAGATCGAAGATAAACGGAATTACCTGATCCGGACTGTTATAAATCTTTCCATCAATGCCAAGAAAAAGCAACAAAAGCTGGTGGCGGAATATCCCGGCCCCTGGTTGCCCGAGCCGGTAGCAACGGAAAGGGCAGATGCAGGCATCCTGCAAAAAGAAATATTGTCTTATTCGCTGATGGTGCTGCTGGAAAAACTCAATGTCAGGCAGCGGGCAGTTTTTATCCTCAAGGAAGCATTCGATTATGATCATGAAGAGATAGCCGAGGTACTTGATATCAGCGTGGAAAATTCCAGGAAGCTGTTGAGCCGGGCTAAAGAACAGCTACAAAAAACGGATACCGGAACACACAAGCCAGTGGAGGGGAAAGATTATATAGATAAATTCCTTACAGCCATTTTGCAGGGGAATACGCAGCAATTGGAGCAGTTATTCCATGATGAGATCGTTCTTATGTCTGACGGTGGTGGAAAAGTTACAGCAGCGACCAAGCCGCTTACAGGCATGAAGCCGGTGCTGAGCTTCCTGTTGGGTATCTTTAATAAAGGCTACCGGCAGGCACGTATTGAAAGAGGGGAGATAAATCATGAGCCTGCATTGTTCTATTACCAGGGCAATACGCTGGTTACCTGCCAGGTATTTTCCATACAGGATGGGCAGGTAAAAAACTTCTATCTTATCCGCAATCCTGATAAATTAAAGGAGCTTCAAAAATAATTGCGGGAATCTGTCACGTTTTCTTTTGCTGCTTTGTTTTCTATATATAAATCATAAAAACAAAATAGTATGGAAAGGATTCTTTTTTCAGAACTGCCGGAAGGAATGTACCAGTTAATGGCGAATATAGAAACCTATATCGCTGCATCGGGGCTTGATCAGAAACTGGCAAAGCTTTTAAAATTCAGGGTGTCACAGATCAACAGTTGTGCTTATTGTATTGATATGCATTATAAGGAAGCGATCCATCTTGGCGAAACTCCCCAGCGGCTCTATTCCGTATCAGCCTGGCGGGAAACATCGTATTATACACCCAAGGAGCAGGCTGCACTTGCTTTTGCGGAAACACTGACCCATATGCGGGCAGAAGAAAGCAGTGATCATATTCATGATGAACTGGCGAAATATTTTTCAAAAGCAGAGATCGCCTATCTTACATTAGTGATTGCGCAGATTAATACCTGGAACCGTCTTGTACGTTCTTTTGGTGCAGTAGCGGGTAATTACAAAGTGAGGGAAAGCGTTCATGCTAATTAACAGCTTAATGCTACTAGTAGAATAATAGCTGTATATCGCCTTTCGATCGGTGTGTAATGGTAAACTCTCTAATGAAAAAGGGGCCAGGATAAAAATCCAGCCCCGTTTTTAAAATCCAATATCCTATGAAAAACCAGTACAATAATAAATTGAATTTTTGAAACAACCAATAGTTTGTTAGGGTATTTTCAGGTTTTTTCTAATGGTTTACCATTAATAAATAAATTTTTCTGTTCGCGAAAGCTTCCTAATTTTGCGCTACCAATTTAAACATGCAGACAATTCTTCATATTCATCATCATCATCTTGCACAAGCGGTAAGCTGTGATGGTATTATGTAGACTGAAACATAATTAAATCGTTGAAGGGCTTACCAGATCAGGTAGGCCCTTTTTATTTATAAGTATATGAAAATCAAGATTGCAATACAGAAATCCGGCCGGCTCCATGAAGATTCTGTCCGCCTTTTCAAAGAATGCGGTATCGATATCTCCAATGGCGGCAATAAGCTTAAATCCTCTGCTTCCAACTTCCCTTTAGATGTCTATTTTCTGCGGGATGATGATATTCCCCAGTACGTGGAAGACGCCGTTGCAGATGCAGGGATCGTGGGTGAGAACGTGGTTTATGAGAAAAAAAAGGAAGTCGAAGTGCTGGAGCAGCTCGGTTTTGGAAAATGCCGGCTTTCCATAGCTGTGAGCCGGAATGAGCCTTACGACCGCCAGGCCTTGGCCGGCAAAAGGATCGCTACCAGTTACCCGGTGATCCTCCAGGATTATCTTACCAAACATAATATCGCTGCAGAAATTCACGAGATCAGCGGCAGTGTAGAAATAGCACCAGGGATCGGACTGGCAGAAGCTATCTGCGATCTCGTAAGCAGCGGCTCCACTTTATTGACCAATGGCCTGCAGGAAGCGGAAACCATTCTCCACTCACAAGCCGTATTGATCCGGAATAAAAGCCTCAATGCAGAGCAGCAGCAAATACTTCAACGCCTGCTTTTCCGCATCCGTTCTGTAAAACAGGCGCGGAACAATAAATACATCCTGCTGAATGCTCCCAATGAAAAATTACAGGAGATCATTGCTTTATTGCCTGGGATGAAAAGCCCGACCGTGCTGCCACTGGCAGCTTCCGGATGGAGCAGCGTACACAGTGTGATTGATGAGAATGACTTTTGGAATATCATCGAACAACTGAAAGCAGCAGGTGCTCAGGGAATTTTAGTAGTGCCGATCGAGAAAATGATTTTGTAAATCAGCAACACCATACATAAGATGCAATTAATTCTTCACCCATCTCCTGATCAATGGCCAGTGTTGCTTCAGCGGCCTGTATATGAACCGGAGCAATTGGAAAAAGCTATCCGTAAAGTACTGCTGAAAGTAAAGGCAGGAGGAGATAAAGCCGTGCGCAAATTCACCCGTGAATTTGATGGGGTATCTATAAAAAAATTACAGGTAAGTGAAAAAGAAATAAATGCTTCAAAGGAGTTGATCGGCCAGGAATTGAAAGAAGCCATTCAATTAGCCAAACGCAATATTGAAACCTTTCATTCTTTTCAATTAAAGGAAGAAACTCCAATTGAGATTATGCCGGGAGTAAAATGCTGGCGTAAATCAAGCGGTATTGAAAGAGTGGGGTTGTATGTTCCGGGCGGAACAGCTCCTTTATTTTCGACGGTGCTGATGCTGGGCATTCCTGCCAAGCTGGCCGGCTGTAAAGAAATTGTATTGTGTACGCCTCCACAAAAAGATGGTACTGTTCATCCTGCCATATTATTTGCAGCACAATTGGCCGGCATCACTAAAATATTTAAAGTGGGTGGAGCGCAGGCCATTGCTGCAATGGCTTATGGAACGGAAAGTATTCCCAAAGTGTACAAAATATTCGGACCGGGTAATCAGTATGTAAATGGTGCAAAACAATTGGTGCAATCTGCCAGCACAGCGATTGATATGCCGGCTGGTCCCAGTGAAGTTTGCGTGCTGGCCGATGAAACGGCAGATCCCGCTTTTGTAGCTGCCGATCTGCTTTCACAAGCTGAACACGGACCTGATAGCCAGGTGTTGCTGGTAACTACTTCTGCTGAAGTGGCAAGGTTGGTGCAGCAGGAAATAGACAAACAGGTGGCGCAATTGCCGCGTGAAGCGTTTGCTTTGAAAGCGCTGGCTAATAGCCGTGCTATCATCACTACCACTATAGAAGAAGCCGTTTCGCTGGTAAATGAATATGCAGCCGAGCACCTGATCATTGCCTGTGCCGGGGAAGAAGAAATTGCTTCCAAAGTCATCAATGCCGGCTCTGTGTTCCTGGGGCATTATTCACCCGAAAGCGCAGGCGACTATGCAAGCGGCACCAACCATACTTTGCCTACCAACGGATTTGCACGGGCTTACAGCGGCGTAAGCGTGGATAGTTTTGTAAAAAAGATCACTTACCAGCAACTGACCAAAGAGGGGCTTCGGGGGCTTGGTGATACCGTAGTGAGAATGGCCATGGCAGAAGGACTGGAAGCACACGCAAATGCTGTTAAGATAAGATTGAAATAAATTATTTATGAGCGATATCATCTCGAAACTTGTTCGCGAGAACATTAAAAAAGTAAAACCCTATTCATCTGCGAGGGATGAATTCAGCGGAGAAGCCAAAGTGTTCCTGGATGCCAATGAAAACAGCCTGGGCTCGCCTTTGTTTAAATGGTACAATCGTTATCCTGACCCGCATCAGCATAAACTGAAAGAATCGGTCAGCCGGATAAAATCCGTGGATACAAACCAGGTCTTCCTGGGCAATGGAAGCGATGAGTGCATTGACCTGCTCTACCGTTGTTTTTGTGAACCGGGTAAAGACAATGTGATCATTTGTCCGCCTACTTATGGGATGTATGAAGTAAGCGCGGCTATCAACGATGTGGAAATAAGAAAAGCTAGTCTCACCACCGGCTTTCAATTAGACCTGGAAACAATAGAATCGCTCGTAGACGCAAATACCAAGATCGTCTGGGTTTGTTCTCCCAATAACCCCACGGGTAACAGTATCCAATATGATGACATCGCATTATTGCTGAACAATTTTGAAGGGCTGGTAGTGATAGATGAAGCCTATATCAATTTCGCACGTCAGCGTTCCTGGCTTATGGAATTGAAAGAATATCCCAACCTGGTGGTGTTGCAAACGTTCAGCAAAGCCTGGGGGCTCGCAGCTTTGAGATTGGGGATGGCTTTTGCTTCGCCGGAGATCATTGACTGGCTGAATAAGATAAAGCCGCCATATAATATTAACCAGGCTACGCAGGAACTGGCTTTGCAGGCGCTGGAAGAAACAGGACAGGTAAATGATATGATCAAAGAGATCGTGGCTATGCGGGATGAACTGGCGAATGTATTCCGCCGGATGCCATTGATCGAGCATGTATACCCTTCAGATGCAAACTTCCTGCTGGCTAAAGTGAGAAATGCAAAAGAAGTGTATGAGTACCTGCTGGAGCAAGGTATTGTAGTGCGCGACAGAAGCAATGTGCAATTATGTGAAGGATGCCTTCGCATCACTATCGGAACAGAAGCAGAAAATACTTTACTGGTAGATGCCATGATCGGGTATATGAAACTTGCAAGCAAAGCGAAATAATTAAAACACTTTATAATGCCAAAACGCGTATTATTCCTGGATCGCGACGGAGTGATCCTGCAGGAGCAACCACCGGATTACCAGCTCGACTCGCTGGACAAGATCCATTTTATGAAAGGCGTGATTACGAACCTTTCCCGCATCGCTGCCTCGCTGGACTATTACAAAGTGCTTATCACTAACCAGGACGGCATGGGCACAGCTATTTTTCCCGAACACACGTTCTGGCCTTACCAGGAACTTATGATCCGCACGCTGGCCGGTGAAGGATTTGTGTTTGATGAAGTGCATATCGATAAAACATTCGAGCATGAGAACCAGCCCACACGCAAGCCGGGAACCGGATTGCTTACACATTTCCTTGATCCGGAAAAATATGACCTTGCCAATTCATTCATGGTCGGTGACCGCTGGTCGGACATGCAACTGGCAAAGAATCTCGGCGTAAGAGGCATACTGATCAGATCGCCTCATCTCCCGCTGACGCCTGTGCAGGAAGAAGAATACAGGGAAGTGATAGCGCTGGCAACTGATGACTGGGACGAGATCTATTCTTTCCTGAAAAATGGTTTGCGGAAAGTAAGGCATGAGCGCAATACCAATGAAACCAGCATCAGTATCGAACTGAATGCAGACGGATCAGGCAAAGCAGCTATTCATACAGGTATTGGCTTCTTTGATCATATGCTTGAGCAGATCGCCAGGCATGGAAAACTTGATCTTTCCATTCAATGCAAAGGCGACCTGCAGATTGATGAGCATCATACCATCGAAGACACAGGCATTGCTTTAGGTGAAGCGTTTGCCAAAGCGCTCGCAGATAAGACTGGCATGGAACGCTATGGCTTTGCACTGCCAATGGATGATGCTGATGCAAAAGTGCTGATCGATTTTGGTGGCCGCAACTGGATCGTATGGGATGCGGCTTTCAAAAGGGAAAAGATAGGAGAGATGCCGACAGAGATGTTCTTTCATTTTTTCAAATCTTTCAGTGATGCAGCAAAATGCAATCTCAATATCAGTTGCAACGGCGAAAATGAACATCATAAGATAGAAGCAATATTCAAGGCATTTGCTAAAGCCATCAGGATGGCGGTCAAAAAAGACCCGTTCAGTAATTATTTGCCGAGTACAAAGGGAGTGTTATGAGCACAGCTATTGTAAAATATAATGCAGGCAATATCCAATCCGTGCTTTTTGCAATGGAAAGGATCGGCGCACCGGCTATGGTGACGGATGATCCTGAACTTATCCGTAAAGCAGACAAAGTGATCTTTCCCGGAGTAGGTGAAGCCAGCTCTGCCATGAAATACCTTCGTGAAAGAAACCTGGATGAAGTATTGCGCAGTCTTAAACAACCTGTTTTAGGTATATGCCTTGGCATGCAACTGATGTGCAGGCATAGCGAAGAAGGCGATACTGCCTGTCTTGGCCTTTTTGATACCATGGTAAGGAAGTTTGACCAGGGATTGAAAACCCCGCAAATAGGTTGGAACCAGGCTGCATCCGTTAAAGGAAAGTTGTTTGAGGGGTTGACCGGTTCTCCTTATTTCTATTTTGTACACAGCTATTATGCCGGGCTTTGTGATGAAACAGTAGCTGTTACAGAATATGGGATCAATTTCAGCAGTGCATTGCAAAAAGATAATTTTTATGGAGTGCAATTCCACCCTGAAAAAAGTGCAGAAGCAGGGCAGCGGTTATTGCAGAATTTTCTAAACCTGTAATCGAGCTCAATGGATATCCGTACAGTTGATATTGACACTATTTTGAAGATCCGCCAGCAGGTAATGTATCCGGAGGAAGAGATCAGCTATGTGCAATTGCCGGAAGATAATAAAGGCAGGCATCTTGGATTATATATTAACGATAAGCTGGTCTCTGTGGTGTCTTTATTTGAGCAGGAGAATGCTACCCAGTTCCGCAAATTTGCCACCCTGGCCAACCAGCAGGGCAAAGGGTACGGGGCGCAATTGTTGGATTATGTGATACAGCAGGCGGAAAAAGAAGGAAAGCAACTGATCTGGTGCAATGCGCGGGCATCTGCCCGCGGCTTTTATGAACGCTTCGGGATGTACACTACCGGGGAAAGCTGGTGGAAGAAAGATATTGAATTCATCAAAATGGAAAAACGATTTAACTGAGTTATGCAGATCATTCCGGCCATAGATATTATAGATGGAAAATGCGTGCGGCTGACGCAGGGCGATTATAGTCAGCAAACAACTTATCATGAACAGCCGCTGGAAGTTGCCAAACAATTTGAAGCAGCCGGCCTGCGCCGCCTTCACCTGGTTGACCTGGATGGAGCCCGGCAAAAAGCCGTAAAGAACTGGAAAGTGCTGGAAGCGATCGCGGCCAACACATCCCTTGAAATTGATTTCGGCGGTGGCATCAACAGCCAGGAAGATGTGCAACTGGTATTTGATTCGGGCGCCCGTTGGGCAACAGTTGGCAGCATCGCTGTAAAGAATGAAGCGGAACTGGAAAAATGGCTGCTTCATTTCGGCGCAGAAAAATTTATGCTTGGTGCTGATGTAAAAGAAAAAAAGATTGCCATTCATGGATGGATGGAAACAACGGCAATCAGTGTATTCGATTTTATCGGGCAATATAGCCGGAAAGGGATACAGCAATTGTTTTGTACCGATGTAAGCAAGGATGGAAAGCTGGAAGGCCCATCTACAGTATTATATAAGGAGATACTGGAGCGTTTCCCTTCACTTTGGTTTATTGCCAGCGGCGGTGTATCATCCCTGGATGATCTGTACCGGTTAAAAGAGATCGGTTGCCGCGGAGCGATCGTTGGGAAAGCGATCTATGAGAACAGGATCAGTCTTGAAGAGCTTAAACAATTTGCAGAAGATGTTAACTAAGCGCATTATACCCTGCCTGGATATAAAAGACGGGCGGACTGTAAAGGGAACGAATTTCGTTCAGTTGAGAGATGCCGGTGATCCGGTAGAACTGGCTGCCTTGTATGCCAGCCAGGGAGCTGATGAATTGGTTTTTCTTGACATTACAGCTACGCATGAAAGAAGAAAAACGCTTTCAGAACTGGTCAGCAAAGTGGCGCGCCAGGTGAATATACCTTTTACTGTGGGCGGTGGTATCAGCAGTGTCGATGATGTGTATTTGCTGCTGCAGAATGGGGCGGATAAAATATCTGTGAATACGGCAGCGGTTAAAAATCCTGCCCTCGTTGGCGAGCTCGCAAAAGAATTCGGCAGTCAGTGCGTGGTGCTGGCAATTGATACCCGCCAGGAAGGAGATGGTGAATGGTATGTTTATCTTACCGGAGGAAGGACCAAAACGGACCTTAAGTGCATCGATTGGGCAAAGCAGGCGGTGGATGCCGGCGCTGGTGAAATATTATTGACATCCATGAACCATGATGGAACAAAATCGGGATTTGCTTTATCCATCACCCGCCAACTGGCTACTCAACTGCCTGTTCCTGTAATTGCAAGCGGCGGCGGCGGTACCATGCAGCATTTTGCAGATGTATTCAACGAAGCTGCTGCTGATGCAGCCCTGGCTGCAAGTGTGTTCCACTTTAAAGAGATAGGTATACCTGAACTTAAAAAATTTTTAGCTGATAAAAATATTCCTGTAAGAAAATAAAATATGATGCAGATCAATTTCTCCAAATACAGTGATGGGCTTGTTCCTGTGATAGTGCAGGACAGCGCCACGGCCAAAGTGCTGATGCTGGGATTTATGAATGAAGAAGCACTGGAAAAAACCCGGCAGTTAAAAAAAGTGACTTTCTATAGCCGCAGTAAGCAGCGGTTATGGACAAAAGGAGAGGAGAGCGGGAATTTTCTTTTGCTGGAAAGCATTGCTGCAGATTGTGATGATGATACTCTGCTGATCAAAGCAAAACCGCTGGGGCCTGTATGCCACACGGGGGCTGATACCTGTTTCAATGAAGAGAACCGGCAGGACTTCCTGCAGGTGCTGAGTGAAACGATCCGCAACCGCTATGAAGACCGCTCCGGCAAATCCTATACTTCCGGCTTGTTCGGGAAAGGCATTAATGCGGTAGCGCAAAAAGTAGGTGAAGAAGCGGTGGAGCTGGTGATCGAAGCAAAAGACAATGACGATAAACGTTTCCTGGATGAAGCGGCTGATCTTCTGTTTCATTATATGGTGTTGCTGCGGGCAAAAGGTTTTTCGCTGGAAGATGTGAAGCAGGTGCTTCAGGCTAGACATAAATAATTTTCAATAATTGATCTCCTGTATTCGTCAATCAGTCGTTTTCCCAAAACTTTTTTGATCGTTTATGTTTTTTTTCCCAATATTTTTGCCGGATGAAAACCATAACAACTGTTTGTGCACTGGCTATCGCTGCATATGCGGGAGCCCAGGACACTGAGTTACTGCTCGATCCTGTTACAGTCACTGCTTCTGTTCAACCCAAACCTGTTTCGCAAACCGGCCGCAACATCATAACCTTCAAAGGAAATTCATTTGCAAACCTTCCTGTTCATTCTGTTGATGAACTGCTGCGCTATTTGCCCGGCATCGAAATGCAAATGCGCGGGCCAATGGGTTCACAGAGCGATATCGTATTGAGAGGCGGCACTTTCCAGCAGGTATTGATATTGCTGGATGGCGTGCGTATCAATGATCCGAATACCGGTCACTTCAGCAGTTATATTCCGATTGTTCCTGCAGAGATAGACAGGATCGAAGTGCTTAAAGGTGCTTCCTCTGCTATTTATGGCTCGGAAGCTGTGGGTGGTGTGGTGCATGTGATCACCAAGACTTTTGCGGCAAAACGCAATCAGCAGAAACTGCAACTGCAAGGCCAGGTATCCGGTGGTGAATATGATCTGGCGACGGCCAATATCGGCGGCTTTTACCAGGCCGGCAACACTGCTGTAAGCGGAGGCTGGCTGAGCAATAATACAGATGGACAATTGCAAAGAGGCACCAGGGGATATGTACATGCCAATACCGCTTCTTTATCATTCAGCCAGTTTCTGGGTGAGCGTTGGCAATTGTCTGTACGCGGCGCTTATGACAACAGGGATTTTGCTGCCCAGAATTTTTATACCACTTTCCTGAGCGATACTGCCAGCGAAGAAGTGCGTACTGTATGGACGCAACTTCGTCTTTCCTATACCGGTATTAATCACCGTGTAAATATTGACGCCGGTTACAAAGACGTGAAAGATGATTATGCATATAATAAGGTATCGATTGCGAATGCCAGTACCAGCCGCATGCTGCAAGCCACGGTGACCGATGAGTGGAAACTGGGGCAGCAAACTTCACTGGTAAGCGGCATGCAGTTCATCAATAAAGAAATACGTTCCAACGACAGAGGTAATCACGATGTGCCGCAGGGAGGGGTTTTCTTTTTACTGAATCATTCTTTCATGCAAGGGTTTACCATTAATCCGGCGCTCCGTCTCGACTGGAATGAACGTTCAGGTGCTGAGTTGGTGCCACAAGTTAGCATGGCATATAAATTAAAATCCGTCCGTTTCCGCGGCAGTGCGGGTAAAACGATCCGGGATGCGGATTTTACAGAACGATACAATAATTATAATAAGCCATCTGTGGCGAGCGGGCGTATCGGCAATCCTGACCTGGAAGCAGAGCGTTCTTTCAGCTATGAAGCAGGAGCCGATTATTTTGCAGGCAAGGCATTAAAGATCGGTGGCACTTTCTTTCAGCGTTTTCACCGCAAGCTGATCGATTATGTGACCACTTCTTATGCAGATATGCCAAGAAAAGATAATCTGGTACCAGGAGGAACGTATGCACTGGCAAAAAATATTGCAAAAGTAAATACCAGCGGTGCTGAACTGGATATTCAGTACCAGCAAAAACTTCAGGGTGATAATAATGTATATGCAGGAGCAGGATTGGTTTGGCTGAAAAGCACGAGCAGTGAGATCACACCGTCATTTTATGTTTCTTCACACGCGCGGTTCATGGCCAATTTCTTTGTTGAGTATGCATTCAGCAGGTTTTTAATAAGTGTGAATGGAATTTATAAAGACAGAGCTGCGCAGGAAGCGCCAGCTATTCACGCAATGCTTGATAAAAATTATTTTGTTTTCAATGCAAGGGCCGCATTTTACACGTGGCAACGGAAATTGAATATATTTGTGCGGGTTGACAATATTGCTGATACCAGGTATAGTGATTTATTGGGAGCGCAAATGCCTGGACGTTGGCTGACTGGCGGAATTAATTATGCGTTTTCACGCTGATAACCGGCCGCCTTACTTCAAAATACCAGGATGGAACCTTGTTTTCAGAGGACATTTATCAATGATTATAAGAATTGTTTTTTTTCAAATACGTCAAATTGATTTTTTTTATGTAACTTATTGAGTTTTTGAGAGAAAGCCTTATCCCAAAAAATTTTACAAGCCCATATCCCTACATGGAAAAAGTGACCATACTATTAGTGGATGACCACAAGCTGATCAGGGACTCCTGGTCGTTTATTCTGAACAGTGACCCGCGTTTTACTGTTATCGGGGAAACGAGTTCAGGTGAGGAAGCTATACTCATTGCTGGTCAGAAGAAACCGCAGATCATTCTGATGGATGTGAACATGAGCCCTGTGAACGGTTTTGATGCCACCAAGCAAATTCAGAAAATATCTCCTGAATCAAGGGTGATAGCAGTCTCTATGCACACCATGCCAGCTTATGCAAAAAGAATGCAGCAGTTGGGAGCAATGGGATATGTGACCAAGAATTCTTCCAAAGAAGAAATGATCGCGGCTATCATTGAAGTAAGTGAAGGAAAGAAATATATCTGCGAAGAAGTAAAAAATATTCTTGCCCAGCAGGAGCTGGATGAAACAGCAGCACAGGGCGATATGAATAATCTTTCACGCCGTGAAATAGATATCATTAAGCTGATCAAGGAAGGCATGTCTTCCAAGCAGATCGCGCTTGAGCTGGATATCTCTTTAAAGACGGTGGAGGTTCACCGCTATAATATCCTCAAGAAATTAAAGCTGAAGAATACGGCCGCTTTAGTGAATTACATCAATATTAAAGGGCTGTAGCTCCTGATTTGTTTATCCTTTGAAACGGGAGTTGGAACTCCAGGTTGCAGGGCAGCCATTTTTGCGGGAGGAATAACAGGATGTAGCTGCGATGGCCAGTACTATCAGGAGAAAAGCTGCAAAAAAGGTTTTGATTTTCATTTTCGGGTATTTAACGTGTACATAACGCGCTTAAACGTTATTTATTATGCAAATATAACACCCGGTTTTCGTTTTTCATAGCGCTGCCCCCTACGGGTCTGTTAAAACCTTCCCGGTCAAATTTGATTTTGCAAAGAGCAACAAAGCCCTACCTTTACCGCCAGATTTTTAAAGAGAAACTATTAGAACTGATGTTGAAGCTGACCAAACCGCTTGCGTTTATCGACCTTGAAACTACAGGAACCAACCTGGGCATAGACCGTATCGTTGAGATCGCGATTGTTAAGATCCTCCCGGATGGCTCCAGGAGCGTGAAAAGAAAACTCATCAACCCCGAAATGCCGATCTCAAAAAACTCTTCTGATGTTCATGGCATTACCGATGAAATGGTGAAAGATGCGCCAACCTTCAAGCAGGTGGCCCATGAGCTGAAACAGGTGCTCGATGGCTGCGATATTGCCGGCTACAACAGCAACCGGTTTGATATCCCCCTGCTGGTGGAAGAGTTTTTAAGGGTGCAGGTGGAGTTTGATATAAAAGGAAGAAGGCTGGTAGATGTTCAGAAGATATTCCACCAGATGGAGCAGCGTACCCTCAGCGCCGCCTATAAATTCTATTGCAGCAAAAACCTGGAGGGAGCCCATAGCGCCGAAGCCGATGCCTCAGCTACCCATGAAGTGCTGGAAGCACAGATAGAACGCTACCCCGTATTGGGCCATACAGTGGATTCCATTTTAAAAACTATTGGTGAAGAAGTGATTGTGGATTTTGCCCGCCGTTTTGTAATGGAAAACGGGGTAGAAGTCTTCAATTTCGGCAAATTCAAGGGCCGGGCAGTGGCAGATGTGCTGAAAGCAGAGCCGCAGTATTACGACTGGATGATGAAGGGCGATTTTCCCCAGCACACCAAGCAAAAACTGACGGAGATCTACACCCGGACCATGTTGAAAAAGGCATAAGAAAGTTAACTCGTTGTGTACAATTTTTAACAGACCGTCTTTGCTGATTTTCGTAAATTCGTTATTTCAGGCATTTGATTATAGTGGAAAAACTTGTAATTATACCGACTTATAACGAGCGCGAGAATATCAGCAATATTCTTCACGCCATTTTCAATCTCCGGGAAAACTTTCATGTCCTGGTTATTGATGACGGCTCTCCTGATGGCACCGCTCAACTGGTTAAGGACCTTCAACCCAAGTTTCCCGGTCAATTATTCATTACCGAAAGAAAAGGCAAACTAGGGCTGGGTACAGCTTATATTTTTGGCTTTAAATGGGCCATTGCCCATGATTATGAATTCATCTTTGAGATGGATGCCGATTTTTCCCATAATCCCAATGATCTTTCCCGCTTATACCAGGCCTGCAAATATGAAGGCGCCGATCTGGCCATAGGTTCAAGATATGTGCAGGGCGGTGGTGTGGTAAACTGGCCGGCCGACCGGATTGCTCTCTCCAAAGGCGCATCGGTGTATACAAGAATGATCACCTGGATGCCGGTGAAGGATCCTACAGCAGGTTTTGTTTGCTACCGCAAAAAGGTGCTGGAGACCATCAATCTCGAAGAGATCCGTTTTACCGGTTATGCTTTCCAGATAGAAATGAAATTTGCCACCTGGAAGCTTGGTTTCAAGATAAAAGAAGTGCCTATCATTTTCCAGGACAGGACCTATGGTGTATCTAAAATGAACAAAGGCATCGTAAAAGAAGGCATACTGGGCGTGCTCAAACTCCGCTGGCACAGCCTGTTTACCAACTACAGGAAAAGGGTGCAAAATACCCAGGCAGTCGGTATTTCACCCCTCCGGAAGAATGAGATGATTGCAGAAGGAAAATGATTATTTTGGCCTGCAATCACCCCCGCTCTTCATGAAAAAAGCATTCCTTCAGCTTCATATTGCTGTATTCCTTGCTGGTTTTACCGGCATACTTGGCCGTTTAATAAGTATGAATGAAGGCATGATCGTTTGGTATCGCCTTTTGTTCACTTCGCTTACCATGTGGGTGATATATGCTGCCGCAAAAAGATTGCAAAAGATCCCTATGGCAGACATATTAAAGATCGGTGGGGTAGGGTTTATCGCAGCGCTTCATTGGGTAACGTTTTATGGCTCCATTAAATACTCCAACGTATCTGTAGCACTGGTTTGTTTTTCTGCCATAGGGTTCTTCACTGCATTGCTGGAACCGTTGGTGATCCGGAAAAAGATGAACTGGATGGAACTGTTGCTGGGGGTTATTACCATTGGCGGGATCTATATCATTTTCCATTTTGATACACAATACAAAACAGGCATTATACTCGGTATCATTTCTTCTTTGCTCGGCTGTTTGTTCCCCATTTTCAACCGGCAGTTTCTGCAAAGGATCAATGTGGAAACCGTATTGACCTGGCAGATAACCGGAGGGTTTATTACTTTATCGGTGATCCTGCCTTTTTATTTGCAGCAGTTTCCCGTCAGCCGGTTTTTGCCGGGTTGGGAAGACCTGCTCTGGCTGCTGGTGTTGTCATGGTTTTGCTCGGTGCTGGCCTTCCGTCTCTCCTCCAATGCATTGAAGCGTTTGTCGGCATTTACGGTGAACCTTACCTTCAACCTGGAACCTGTGTATGGCATTATCCTGGCCTTCCTGGTTTATAATGAAAATCAATACCTCAGTCGCTGGTTTTACCTCGGTTTTGGCGTCATAATAGCCGTGCTGGTCGTGCACCTGGTACTGCTTATAAGGCTGGAATCAAGAGTGACGCGAACTAAGCAAGAATAAGGTTCCTAATCTTTTCCTAACCCGGAAATTTATCCGGGAATAGTATTTTTAAAACCTAAACTTTCTGCTGATGACCAAAACGAGTTTTTTCCTCCTTTGTTTTTTTGCCATTCATTCTGTGCTGGCTCAAAAAAAGCCACTGGACCATACGGTTTATGACAGTTGGCAAAGCATTGGCCAACGCATGATCAGTAATGATGGCAAATGGGTCGTGTATAATGTGAACGTACAGGAAGGCGATAACCAACTGGTGATCCAGTCGGCTGATGCCTCTTATAAAAAAACCATTGAGCGTGGCGGAGGTGCGGTGATTACGGAAGACAGCCGCTATGTGATCTTTAAGATAAGCCCCTTCTATAAAGATGCAAGGGAAGCCCGTATAAAAAAGAAAAAGCCGGATGAAAGCCCGAAGGATTCATTGGGTATTGTAGAATTGGGTAAAGACGATGTCTGGAAAGTAGCGCGTGTAAAGAATTTCAACACCCCGGATGAGGGCAGTGGTTGGGTAGCATATCACCTGGAGAAAGCCATCGAGCCTCCTCCGGCAAGAGGCGGACGCCCCACTAATAACGAAAAGAAGATAGCAGACAGCCTGAATCATGTGATCGATTCATTGAAAAATGTGATCGCTGAAATGCCTCAGCCTAAAAAGAAGAAAAATAGAGATGGCGACATGGAAGAATGGGCAGCTACTGCTTTCGACGCAGAAGGGGATGAAGCCACACCTTCCAATGCCGATGCCGGAACGGACCTGGTATTGCGCAAACTGGGCGCCAGTGACCAGAAGATCTTCAAACACATCCTGGAATACCGCTTCAACGATAAAGGCGGAAAGCTGCTGATGGAGCAGGCCCGCAATCCTAAAGATTCATTAAGCAAAGCGCATGTGCTGCTGTATGATCTTGCAAAAGGTAAACTGGACACCATCAGCACAGGTGGCAACGAATTCAAAAACTTCGCCCTGTCTGAAGATGGAACACAGGTAGCTTTCCTTGCAGAAAGGGATGCCAAACCAAAAGAATTGCAGAAGTTCTACAAGCTCTGGTATTTCAAAGAAGGTATGGACACTGCCGTAATGCTGGTTGATAAAAACGCAGCCGGTATAAAAAGCGGATCAACTGTAAGCGAATACGGTGCTGTAACGTTCAGCAAAAGTGGTAAGCGCCTGTTTTTCGGCACTGCACCAATTCAGGCACCAAAGGATACTACGCTTGTGGATATTGACCTCGTGAAAGTGGATGTATGGCATTATAAAGATGATTACCTGCAAACAGTACAATTGAGCCGCCTGCAGCGCGACCTTCAGCAGAATTACCTGGCGGTGTATGATGTGGAGAATAAAAAAATGACACAACTGGCGACGGAAGAAATTCCTATGGTGTATCAATCCGGTCAGGGAGATGGAGATGTTTTTGTAGGTGTTACAGATATTGGCCGCCGGATAGAAAGCCAGTGGGCAGGTAATACCATCAAAGACATTTATACTATTGACCCGAAAACAGGGGCAACAAAACTGGTAAAGAAAGACCTTAATGGAAATGCCACTCCCAGCTATATGTCACCAACAGGAAAGTATATCGTATGGTATGATTATAAATCAAGGAATTATTTTTCCTTCGATGGAGATTCAATCCGCAATATCACTTCCCGTATAAAAACAGCGCTGTATGATGAGGACAATGATTCGCCAACGGACCCATCTCCGTATGGTATCATGCGCTGGCAAAAAGATGAAGATGCTGTATATGTCTATGACCGTTACGGCGTCTGGAAAGTAAGTCCCCGCAGTGCTTATGCACCTTCTTTGTTCGTTAGTGGACGCACTGCTAAAACCAGTTACCGCTATCAGCAGGTTGACCGGGAAGAAAGGGCTATTGAACCAGGTCAGCCTATCCTTTTCAGAACTTTCAATGATGTAACTAAGAAGGCCGGCATATGGGAGTATCAACCGGAAGGAGGAAAATATAAACTGGCGGCTGTCAGCGCAGACTCAGGCGTGGTGATCGGTCAGATAATGAGAGCCAAGAATGCCCCAACTTACCTGTACAGTAAAGAGACCTATGTGCGTTCTCCTGACCTTTATACCGGAGCTGTTGGTGGTTCTTCCATGCGCCTGTCTTATATCAATCCTCAACAGGCAACATATAATTGGGGTACGGCTGAGCTGTATAAATGGAAAACTTTTACCGGTAAACCGTCTGAGGGAATTCTGTATAAACCGGAGAATTTTGATTCAACCAAAAAATATCCGCTGATCTTTTATTTCTACGAAAAGCTATCAGATGGATTATACGGATACCAGGCGCCTTCGCCCACACCCAGCCGTTTGAACATCTCTTTCTTTGTAAGCCGTGGCTATCTTGTATTCGCCCCGGATATCAGCTACACGATCGGCCATCCTGCTAAAAGTGCTTATGATTATATTGTAAGTGCAGCAAAAGACCTGTCCAAATACAAATGGGTCGACAGCAAGAACATGGGCATACAGGGACAAAGCTGGGGAGGCATCCAGGTAGCACAACTGGTAACCATGACCGATATCTTCAAAGCAGCCTGGGCTGGTGCTCCTGTAGCAAATATGACCAGTGCTTATGGTGGTATTCGCTGGGAGAGTGGTGCTAACCGCCAGTTCCAGTATGAAAGAACACAAAGCCGTATTGGTGCCACACTTTGGGAAAAACCTGAACTGTACCTGGAAAGCTCACCGCTTTTCCATTTGCCAAAAGTAAAAACGCCGTTGGTGATCATGGCCAATGATGCAGATGGTGCTGTACCCTGGTACCAGGGCATCGAACTGTTTACAGGCATGCGCCGCCTGGGCAAACAAGTGTGGATGCTCAACTACAACGGTGAAGCGCATAACCTGGTGCAAAGAAAGAACAGGAAAGACATCCAGATCAGGGAGCAGCAATATTTCGATTGGCTGCTGAAAGGAGACAAGCCCGCTAAATGGATCGTGGAAGGCGTACCGGCTGTGAAGAAAGGAAAAGACTGGGGTCTTGAGATCGTTAAGTAAGTATTGAACAATGTATCGTCCTAAAATAGGGTTGAAGAATTTCTTCAACCCTATTTATTTAAATATAGCTGAACTAGGCTGCAGCCTGCGTGGTGATAAATTTTACGAGGCTGCGTTTGGCGATCGGCAATAAGGTTTCATCGATAGGGAAACTAAGGCCGGACTCAATGCAGTAAACGGCAGGATTAGGAAGTTCCCTGCGGTGTCTGATAAGTTCTGCTTTTATATGTTCGTAGGTAAATGCAATGCCTCTTTGCCTCTCATCGATAAAGGAGGTCTTGATGCTCCTGAATTTCTCATCGTGCTTTTCAAAGATCGAAAGGCGGTATTGATACACCAGTGTGCTTTTGGTATCATTGGTGCTGAGAAAGAAATAACCTTCCTGTGTGTCAAGCGGTATCAACCCCACAGGCATGATATTGATCTTTTCTTCTACAAATTCATAGATATCAGCACCGGTTTGCAAAGTTGATCGGAGATTGTCAGCGGCATACTGGATGATCTCTTCCAGCTCCTGCATCAGTTCGCTGTCTTCTATCATTTCTTCATACAGCAATTGAAGCTTCTCCAACTGGATACCGGTAAGTTTTTTAGGGAAATATTCCTGGAGATATCTTTTGTTTTCCCGGAAAGCTACCAGGTTATTGTAATGGAATACAACATCCGCTAACTGAGGATAAAGCTTATTCTGATCAAAGTATTTATTCACTTCCTGCAGATAAGCAAGCAGGGTATATTTTTTCAGCTCAAAGTCAATAAAGCCTTCGGCAAACCAGGTCTCGGATAGTTTTTTCATAATAGGACATTTTACTATAAAACCTAATTTACAAAAAAGACTTTGTAAATAAAAGTGGGGTTGCGTTGGATGTGTTAAAATACCGGATTGGTATTGTTCCTGCTCTTTGGTAAGATTTATTAAATCTTTGTGGCCTTTGTGTCTCTGTGGGAATCAACTCCCACGAAAACACAAAGACCACAAAGAAAAATAGAAGATCAGACCCGATTAACTAAGGGTACTCAACCAGGCAAATTAATTGTGGGGTAATTTAATCGAGGTTGCCCGGAATTCTTTCAGCAGCGCTTTTCTCCGCATTGATATCGATTGTAAGCGTCAACTGGAAGAAATGTTTTCCCTGTCCTGCATTATTCTTGTAATCAAACTGGTAAACATAACCCGGCTGCACTGTGAAGTGTTTAGAGATTTGATAACCCGGGCCGGCAAAGAAACGGTTACGCTCAAAGTAAGGAGCTTTACTGGTCAGGAATATTTCATTGAAAGAAGCGAGATAAAAAGTTTTTGGCCCCATCTTTTTATTGTTGATAGGCACAGCGGCATTCAGCCGGTAGCGGAAGCGGTTGCGATAGCCGGTATTGAACCAGCGTTGCTCGATGCGGTACCGGTGTTCAAGCTTGACTCTTTCGAGGTAATGATTCATGGTCAATTGCTGCCATAAGCGGGTTTCATGTGCGGTGAGAGGCTTTACAAAATTGCCACCGTCGCTGTAGGTTTGATAGTCACCGATACCCAGCAGCACAACAAAGTTCTTGTTGATCGCATAGGAAACCCCGCCTTTTACCTCATGATAATAATGGTCCTGATAAAAAGATTGGGAACGGAGTTGCAGTTCATTATAGAGGCCCCATTTTTCCGATAATGTTACCCTGGTAGTGATAACATTCCAGGAACCTAAATGTGAACGTTGGGAATATGCAAAAACGGAAGCCAATAACATGGCCACAAGAAAACATGTACGCATGAGGAGGTATAGCAGTTTTAAGGGGGCAAAGATAGTCGTTAGCCGGGAGTCAGGAGCCGGGAGTTTTGGAAATGGATCATGGCAGGAATTGAATGAAGTTGAGGGATGGGGCACAATGTGCCGGGCCTGTTTAGCAAGTCTACTAAACAGGCCCGGAAATCAGAGCAGGTGTCTGCGGCTGGCAGAGACCTTAATTAAATTTCTCTTTCGGGGTTGAAGTTTTCCAATTCTTTTGCTACGGCTGTCAGGAAAGTGGCGCCGAGGCTGCCATCGACAATGCGGTGGTCATAGCTCATGGAGAGATACATCATGTGGCGGATAGCGATGCTGTCTCCATGTGGGGTTTCCACTACCACGGGTCTTTTTTTGATGGCACCTACAGCGAGAATAGCTACTTGAGGCTGGTTGATGATGGGGGTGCCCATGAGG
The DNA here is from genome assembly GCA_001898405.1 of Sphingobacteriales bacterium 44-61. GTDB lineage: Bacteria > Bacteroidota > Bacteroidia > Chitinophagales > Chitinophagaceae > Terrimonas_A. The sequence continues at coordinate 362,332 of MKTW01000002.1, read as the reverse complement.
CTGCCGAAAGTGCCGACATTGGTAAGCGTGAAAGTGCCGCCCTGCGTATCATCTGCTTTCAGCTTTCCGTTGCGGGCATTATCAGCCAGGGCGTTTACCTGTTTGGTAAGACCTACGAGGTTCAACTGATCAGCGTTTTTAATAACAGGAACGATCAGGTTACCGCTTGGCAGGGCAGTGGCCATACCAATATGAATATCTTTTTTCACGATGATCTTTTCGCCATCGAGCGAACTGTTGATCAGCGGAAATTTTTTAATACATTTTACAATGGCTTCCACGAAGAGAGGGGTGAACGTGATCTTGGTACCTTCTCTTTTTTCAAATTCTTTTTTCACTTTATCGCGCCACATCACGAGGTTGGTTACATCGGCCTCAGTGAAACTGGTAACATGCGGGCTGGTATGTTTGCTGCGCACCATATGCTCGGCGATCAGCTTGCGCATGCGGTCCATTTCTATAATTTCTACATTGCCGCTATAGGTTACGGGTTCAGTTGCTTTTACCTGTACAGGAACGCTGATCATGTTTGAAACAGACTCCCGGTTTCCGGCTCCTGATTCCCGGCTTGTGGCTTTTCCCCTGTTCCCTACATATTCCAGTATATCTTTTTTCGTAACGCGGCCTTCATTGCCTGAACCTGGAATATTTTCAAGTTCCGTCATGCTGATGCCTTCATTGGCGGCAATATTTAATACCAGCGGAGAATAAAAGCGATTGATATGACCGTTGCCTGATTTTATTGCCACGGGGGCAGACAAAGGAGCAGCATGGTGTACAGGTTCTTTAACGGGGGCGCTTTCTTCAATTACAGGTACAGCAGGTGTGGATGGTGCATGTGAAACCGTTTCGGCAGCACCGGTTTTTATTTTAGCGATAACGGCGCCAATAGGCACCACATCGTTCACATTATATAAAACTTCCTGTATAACGCCTTCAGCCGTACTGGGGACCTCGCTATCCACTTTATCGGTGGCGATTTCCAGTACGGTTTCGTCCATTTTTACGCTTTCCCCGGGTTGCTTATGCCATTTCAGAATGGTCGCTTCCATAATACTTTCCCCGAGTTTGGGCATTATCAGATCAACTATAGCCATAGTTTTTTTATTTGTATTCAACTTTATCCGCCAGCCTTGCAGGGGCAGATAAACAGACAAGCAATGATGACCGGCCAAAGGTAATGATTTGCAACTTATCAGCCGATCAACTGTTAGTCAAAATGAATTTCCGCAAGAAATTCAATGCGTTCAGGGCCGCTGTGGTGATATTGCGTTGACGGTCAAACCGCAGGTTCAGTTTCAGTGTGGCCACTTTATCTTTATTGCCTACAGCGATCCACACAGTGCCCACGGGTTTTTGTTCGGTGCCTCCGCCGGGACCCATGATGCCGGAGGTTGCCACTGCATAATCGGCTTTCAATTGCTGCAATGCGCCCTGCACCATTTCTTTTACGGTTTCCTCACTTACTGCACCATGTTGGGTAAGCGTTCTTTGCTGCACGCCCAGCAGATCCTGTTTCACCTGGTTTGCATAGCTCACGATACTGCCCTTGTAATAATCAGAAGAGCCGGGAATGCCGGTGATCAGGTGGGCGATATAACCGCCTGTACAACTTTCTGCTGTTGCCATGGTCTGTTTGCGGGCAAGCAATAGTTTGCCCACCACTACTTCCAATGGCTCGTCTTCGTCTGCTACCAGGAATTCTTTTACGAGCCCTTTTAATTCTTCAAAATAGGGTAGTAGCTCCTGTTCTACCGCTTCTTTATGCTCACCTCTCGATGTAAGCCGGAGCTTTACCATCCCATAACCGGGCAGGTAGGCCAGCTTGATATGCAGCGGCAACCGGGCTTCAAAATCAATCAGCTTTTCTGCTATCATGGATTCACCCTGGCCAAATGTGAAAGCTGTGCGGTGGACAATAGCCTGCACACCCATATTCTTCAAAAGATAAGGGATCACTTCATTCGTCATCAATCCTTTCATTTCATGCGGCACACCGGGCAATGAAATAAAAACAGTGTCTTTCTTTTTAAACAGCATACCGGGAGCTGAACCCCAGGCATTGTGCAGTACGGCGGCCACATTCGGCACTTCAGCCTGCTTCAGGTTTCTTTCCAGGATAGGGCCGGGGCGGCGATATACTTTCTCGAATAAGTATTTCACATGCGCCAGCACTTTTTCATCCACCACCAGTTTGCCGCCAAAATATTCAGCCAGCAAAGGCTTGGTAATATCATCAGCAGTGGGGCCAAGACCACCGGTGATGATGATCAGCTTTGATTCTCGGCTTTCTTCATCTAATGCTTTCCATATATCGTTCCATACATCCCCTACAGCGACGCGGCGGCGGACCCAGATGCCTATCTTGTTCAACTCCTGGCCGATGAAGGCACTGTTGGTGTCAACGGTTTGGCCGATCAGCAGTTCGTCGCCGATAGTAATGATGGATGCATTGATTGTGTTGTTCAAGAGAAATGATTTTGAGGGCAAAGGTAAAGAGCATTACTCCAACAACAAATATGGCCTGGCAGAGTTAATTACAAACCTGTTAAATAGTAAATATCATCCAGTGAAATACGCAGGTTGACTGTCTGAATATTCATCCGGAGAAATATACTGATACTTCGGTACCGGTTCTTTAACTTCATTTTCCATATTTCAAACCTAAACTCTTTCAATGAGCAGACCAATGTATTTAAACGTGAAAAGGATGTTTTTTAACGTAAGCTGGTTGTTGTTTTCCCATTTAAGTTTTGGACAACCGATCAGCACACAACTGCAAAAAGCTTTTCAGCAGTTTGAGAATGATCCCCAACTAAAGCATGCCCTGGTTTCCTTATACATAGTAGATGCCAAAACAGGTACCCCGGTGTTTGATAAAAACAGTCAGACCGGCCTGGCGCCTGCATCTACGCAAAAGATTATTACCAGTGCAACTGCATTCGAAGTATTGGGAAAAGATTACAGGTATAAAACGAATTTCGGAGTCATTAAAAAAGCCGCTCAAAACATTCTATATATTCAACCCTCCGGTGATCCCACCTTCGGTAGCTGGCGCTGGGAGCAAACAAAAGAGCAGTCCTTACTCGCAGGCATTGCCGATGCTGCCCGGAATACAAAAAACGGAAAATTCGACGCTATACTGATCGATACAACTGGTTGGAATGAAGAATCGACCCCTGATGGCTGGATATGGCAGGACATCGGCAACTATTACGGCGCCGGCGCCTCTGCATTAAACTGGCGGGAAAACCAGTATGATCTTTTTCTCCATTCAGGAAACAGTACCGGATCTTCCGTCAGCATCGTCAAAACCGAACCAAGGCTGTATACTGATACAATTATTTCGATGGCTACAGCCGGGGTCAAAGGTTCTGGTGATAACGCTTATATCTACCTGCCGGCTGGCCGTTCTCAAACCATCGTCAGGGGAACAATCCCTCCCGGAGAGAACAGCTTCGGCATTTCAGGTTCGCTGCACAACCCTGCGGCACAGTTTGCTGCAACACTTGCCGATTCATTAAAAAAGATGTTCGTCATTCCCTATAAGCTTCTTTATAACAGGGCCGCATTTTCGACTGTTCCTGCTTTCTTTTATACACAACTTTCCCCTTCATTGGATTCGATCATTTACTGGTTCAATAAAAAAAGCATCAATCTGTATGGCGAAGCGCTGATAAGGACGATGGCCTACCTCAAGAAAGGGCAGGCTTCCACTGAAGAAGGAGTAGGGATCGTCCGTTCATTCTGGAAAGAGCGTGGACTGGAGGAAGAAGAACTGAATATGGTTGATGGTTCTGGTTTGTCGCCCCTCAACCGTGTTACCACACATGCACAGGTCACTATTCTCCGTTATGCAAAAAGCCAATCCTGGTATGCTGGTTTTTATAATGCGCTTCCTGAATACAATGGTATGAAAATGAAAAGCGGCACCATCAGTGGGGCAAAGGGTTTTTGCGGTTACCAGCGATCAAAAGACGGGAATGAATATGTGTTTTCTTTCCTGGTGAATAACTACAGCGGTTCCGCATCTGCACTCGTTAATAAAATGTACCGTGTGCTGGATGTTTTGAAATGATCCTGAGGGCTTAACGGCTAAACCTGTTAAAGAAACTCAGGTCCATTTCTACCAGCCAGGGCGATGCAAGGGCTGCAACCCAGATCAGCATAATGAATATTTTACCAGGCACTGATACATCCTGTATAAGATGACGGTGAAGCAGGCTTTGTATGGTGGTCATGATCTTTTCTTCCTTATCACTATAGCTGTAAGGAGGACCCTGATCAATATTTTTAAAATCGGGATGCTCTTCAATCAATATGGTCCGCATTTTCCAGTAATCTTCGTCAGGTAATTCTTCATAAGAAGTATCTGCATTGATACCCGATTCCTCTATCCGCTTGTCGAGATTATTCATTTGCGAATCGCCCCTTAACCGGAGTATCATCATCAATGGGAATATCAGCAAAACATAGTTGATCTGCCAGGCTGCCCAGCACATCAGTGCGATGGATATAAAAATAAAGATCTTGCTGATCAGGCCTTCTTCATCCAGGAACACCCTGTTGAGCAACTGCCCGCCATCAAGCGGGTAAACAGGAAGAAGGTTGATGAGATTCAGCAATATCAGGAATACAGCGATCTGTGAAAGGGCAATATTAAATGGATAATAAGATTGCTGGGTATATTTTTCGAGGAGCAAAAAGCCAATGCCCAGTAGCATTCCCGGCAAGGGGCCGGCCAGCAGGATAACAGCTGATTGTTTTTGTGATACTTCCCTTTTTGACCCCGATACATAAGCTCCTAACAGGGGAATAAAAAAAATACCCAGATCGCGGTAACGATAATATTTCATGGCAAAAAAATGCCCCAACTCATGCAGCAGCACAATGGCTGTGATCACCAGCAGCATTTTATAGCTATTGAAAATATAGTAACCAAGAAGCAGGTAAGCCGCCAGGCTCACGGCAGACTGCAGCCATGCGCTGCCTGCCTTTTTCTTTTTTTCGTATTTAGGCGGGTAAATGATATCCGGCTGCAAACCGGTTTCAGGTTTTTCTTCAGGCGTGCCTGACAGGGATATTGGATAATTCTCCATCGTTTAAAATTAGCGAAAAAAAGGCTGAAGTTTTTCCTGTAATTTTTCGGGCATGGTGGTCCGTTTCATCGTTTTGGCTTCCATGAAATAAAGCACTACCCGGCCTGTAACGAGGAGCTCTGCTTTTTCATTGTATACTTCCTGGTGGAATTCTATTTTATGATGCAGCGGCAGTTCCTTTAATATTACTTTAACGGTCAGCAGATCGTCGTACAGTGCCGGACGGAGATACCGGCACTGCACTTCGATCACAGGCATGATGACGCCTGTTCTTTCCATATCAGCATAAGTAAATCCCAGTTCCCGGATGGCCTCAGCGCGAGCCACTTCAAAATACTGGAAATAATGGCTGTGATAAACCACACCCATCTGGTCCGTTTCTGCATAGCGGACCCTTATTTTCGATTGGGAAGTGAACATGTTAAGTGTTTATTTTCCGATCATACCATCTACACTGGCCCGGCCCGGGCCTACCAGCAGTATAGCGCCGAATATAGAAAGATAAAGCCCTGCCATTCCGCCATCTCCAAAGATCTCTCCCTTGTGAGCAGAAAAAAGCGCTACGGACATTACAACGATCAGGGGGATGCTGGCCAGGCGTGTGAATAAGCCCAGGATGATCAGCATGGCACAAAAGAACTCAGCAAAAATGGTCAGGCAAAGGGAAACCTTCATACCGAGATGGAAAGGATCCGCAAATGCGGTAGACATTTTACTGAAGTTTTTCAGTTTCCCGTATCCATGTGGGATCATCGTTGCCCCGGCAATCACCCGCAGTAATAACATGGCGAGATTAAAGGATACATCTGAATAACTGGTACTGAACAATTTTTTCATAAAGATTGAATGATTTTGGTGTCGAACGCAAGATATGAAAAGAACACGGTTTTGGTTTTTGCAGATACGAGAATGGAATAAAATGTTAAACCTATTGCCTAAATGGACTTATCCACACCTGTTTGGAATGATGTTTGGCTAAACTTGAAATAATTTTGAATATTGCAACGTTTACTCACCAACGGTTTAAAGGATATTCTTCATGAAGCAATCATTTTTATTGGCCCTGGCCACAGTTTGTGGCGGAGCAGTGTTTGCGCAACAAACGGCTTATTACACTGATTCCGACACCAAGTTCAAAGAGGCCAAAGAGTACTTCCAGAAAGAGCAATACAGCCTCGCTTACCCGTTGCTGAAAGAACTGAAACAGGCTGTTAAAGAAACAGATATCGCCAATCATTCCATTACTGTCCAGGAAATAAATTATTATACCATTGCCTGTGCATTGAAGCAGGATGAAAGCCGCTCCGAAGCACAGGCCATTGCGTTTATTGAGCAGGAAAAGAATACTCCCCGTGTGCAGATGATGAACTACCAGTTGGGTGAGTATTATTTCCGCCGCAAGGAATTCCAGAAAGCAATCACGCGTTATGAAGCAGCCAACATTGCCAACCTGAGCAATAAGGATATTGCTTCCATGAAATTCCACCAGGCATATTCTTATTTTACCCTGCAGCAATTTGCCCAGGCCAAGCCTTTGTTCAACACCATCCGCAGCATGAAGGATGATCCGAATTACCTGGATGCAAATTACTATTATGGTTTCCTGGCCTTCCGCGACCGCCAATACAACGATGCCCTGCAAAGCTTCCGCATCGTGGAAAATGAAAAGAACTATGCCAGTGTAGTGCCTTATTATATCGCCCAGATCTATTATATCCAGGGGAAAAAGGAGGAAGCACTGAAATATGCAGAAGCCAAGATCAAAACCGGCCAGTCGCAGTATTACGACATGGAGATGAAACAGATGATCGGTCATGCCTATTTTGAAGCAAGGGAATATGCCAAAGCATTGCCCTACCTGGAAGATTATGTAAAGAAATCAGATAAAGTGCGCCGGGAAGATGTGTATGAGCTTTCCTATTGCTATTACCAGGTAAACCAGTTGAACAAAGCCATAGATGGCTTTAAACAACTCAGCGGCAAGCAGGATACGCTTAGCCAGCATGCGATGTACCTGCTGGGAGATGCTTACCTGAAAACAGGCCAGAAAACCAATGCCCGTAATGCTTTCCTTTTCTGTGCATCCAACAGCAGTGATAAAAAGCAGCAGGAGATATCCAAATTCCAGTATGCTAAACTATCGTATGAGCTCGGCTACCAGGATGAAGCATTGAACGGCTTTAAAACCTTTGTAGCAGGTTATCCCAATTCCACTTACAACACCGAAGCAAAAGACCTGCTGATAGCCGTGCTGGCCAACACGAACAATTACCGTGAAGCGATCACCCTGCTGGATGGGATGAAAAATCCTACATCCAATGCTAAAAGACTATACCCCCGCATATTATACGGACGCGCTACTGAGCTGGTCAATGATGGCCAGCTTACTGATGCAGATGCCTTGCTCGATAAAGCACTGAAAGACCCCAATAATGGCGGCGTACTTCCCCTCTTGAATTTCTGGAAAGGGGAGATAGCCTACCGTCAGAACAAGATCGACGATGCTATTAAATATTACAATGCCTATATCAGCGGAGGCGCCCCTTCAAGTGGTGAAGCCAGTATGTCGCACGCCCGGTATAACCTGGGCTATTGCTACCTGCGCAAAGAAAATTATCCCGCTGCCCGTGAATTTTTTGAACCGCTGGGAAGGAATGCAGCATTGAATTCTGATGAGCTCACACAAGATGCTTATATACGGACGGCCGATTGCTATTACATGGAAAGGAACTATACAAAAGCCAAGGCCATGTATGACAACGTCATCAAATTCTCCTGGCCTGCTGAAGATTATGCTACTTTCCAAAGCTCCATGCTCACAGGGATCAGGAGCCCTAAAGAGAAGATCAACCTGTTGAACACGATCAACAGGAAATTCCCGTCCTCTACTTTGGTAACAGATGCGAATATGGAAATTGCCAGTACCTATATGGCAGATGAAAAATTCACGGAAGCCATTCCTTATCTCAACAATGTGATCAAGAGCACCGGCAATGCCAGCCTGAAGCCTTCGGCACATCTTAAACTGGGTACTGCGTACTACAACCTGAATAATAACGCTGCTGCTTTGCAGCAATATAAAACCCTGGTTTCGCAATATCCCAATTCACAGGAAGCTGCAGATGCCCTGGAGAATGTGAAAGTGATCTATGTGCAGGATGGTAAAACGGATGAATATGCAGCCTTTATGCGCCAGGCCGGCAAACCGATCAGCATCAGTGCTGAAGATTCACTGACCTATACGGCAGCTGAAGCGCAGCTCAGCAGTGGCAACACTTCAGCAGCGCTTACTGCACTGGGTAATTACCTGAACAAATTCCCGAATGGCGCTTATGCCATTGATGCCAACTTCTACCGGGCAGAGATCTATAATGATAAGAAAGACTGGAAAAATGCACTGGCAGGATATGAACCTGTTGCAGCCCAGGCCCCAAATAAATATGCAGAACGCGCTATTCTTGCTGCTGCCAGGATCCAGTTCTTCGAAATGAAGAATTACACACAGGCGGAAACTTATTACACGCAACTGGCGCAGGAAGCGACAGGGCAGGAGCATCGCCTGGAAGCCATGCGTGGCCTGCTGCGCAGCCAGTATCAATTACAGAAATGGACAGAAGCAGCAGCCAATGCAAAAGACCTGGCTACTGCCAAGAACAGCAGCAGCGATGATAAAGCACTTGCCAACATGGCCATTGCCAAGTCATACGAAGTAGATAAACAATACGATCAGGCCATTGCCAGCTTTAAAACCGTGATCCAGCTCAATAAATCAGCACTTGCTGCAGAAGCCCGCTATGGAGTGGCCAATGCCTGGTTCCAGCTCAACAAACTGGGAGATGCAGAAAAAGCAGCTTTTGAAGTGATCAACAAAGCTGGCTCTTATGATTTCTGGATCACCAAAGCATACATCTTATTAGGCGATATTTATTTCAGGCAAAAAGATTATTTCAATGCCAAAGCTACTTTCCAGAGCGTCGTAGACAATACTATCGAACCAACCCTGAAAGCAGAAGCGCAAGCCAAGCTCAGCCAGGTGATAGAAGAGGAAGGGAAAAGCAGTAAGGTAGGGCAATGATCAAACTATAAAAACTTATGATGAAACGAGTCCGGATCATATTCTTGCTGAGCGCTTTGCTGCCAGGCCTTTTTGCGGCGGCACAGCGGGATACAATCAAAAACAAGTCGGTGGATATCACATCCTCTTTCAGACCTGAGTTGAAATCATCAGCAAAGATCAATTTCAATGCTACGCCGCCAACAGCAGATACTGCAAAGCCGCGTTTGCAATATGATATTCCCAACCCCAACCTGTTATTTGCCTACCAGCCGGGTTCATTGAAACCATTGGCTTTGCAGATCGATTCGATCGGAAGGTTCACCAACAGCAATTATATCAAGGCCGGTTTCGGAAGCCTGCGCACTCCTTTTGTGCAGGGTGGTTTCAGTTTTGGTGATGGCACCAATGCCGGGTTGAATATTTATGCTAAGCACGTTTCATCGCAGGGCAAGGAAGATTATAAGGATTTCAGCAACACAGATGTGAAGCTTACCGGTTATTATAAAACCGCAAAGAACCTGGAATGGAATGCCAGCCTCGGCATGAAGATGGATAAAACCTACAAGTATGGATTTGAGCCCAAGCCGCAATCTTTCCCCAATGATTCATTGCGGCAAAGTTTTCAGACCCTTTCGGCGCGGGTGAACATGCATAATATCCATACCACTGAATTCGGGCTGGATTATTCACCGGTGATCTCGATGAATTTCTTCAATGATAATCTGAAGAACCATGAAAGCAATACGTACATAGATCTTCCTTTGCAAAAGAACTTTGGTGATGAAGTGTCTATCAATCTCGGTGTCACTTTTGACCTTACCCGTCTTGCACCAAAGGATAAAACCCTGGAGAAGATCAACAACAATATGTGGTATATCTCTCCTTCCATATTATATCATACATCCACACTTCGTTTGCAGGGAGGGATCCGTCCTTCCTGGGATGATGGACAATTCAAAATGTTCCCTAACATACTTGCAGAAGTGGGCACCGACGATCAGCGGTTCACTTTCCAGGCCGGTTGGACGGGCTATCTCCGCAAAACCAGCTATCAATACCTGGCTTCACAGAACCCCTGGTTATGGATGCCAACATACCTGCGCAACACCTGGATCGAAGAAAGATATGCAGGCTTTAAAGGATCTATCGGCGATCATTTCACGTATAGTGGCAAAGTGGCTTTCAATAAGCTGAATAATCAGCCTCTTTTCATCAATGATACTGCGGCTGCAGGTGATGGCAAATCGTTCAATGTTGTATATGCCGATCGTATCAATGTGCTGAACCTGGGCGGGGAACTGGGATATAATGTGGAAGAGAAATTTTCTGTGCTCACCAGCCTTCATTTTAACCAGTATACCGGTATAAAAGGCCAGCAGAAAGCCTGGGGCATGCTGCCGCTGGAATTCAATACTGCAATGCGCCTGCAGGTGATCAAAGACCTCTGGGTGAAAGGCGACCTGTTTGCCTGGAGCGGCCCCCGCTACCTGAAAAAGGATGGGACAGACGGAAAGCTGGGTGGGGCATTTGACCTGAATGCCGGACTGGAATTCAGGATCACGAAAAACCTGAATCTCTGGACGCAGTTCAATAATATCTTCAATAAAGAATACCAGCGCTGGAATCAATATCCTGTGTATGGCTTTAATTTTGTTGGCGGAATCATATATTCGTTCGATCAAAAGAACTGAGAGCATGTACGATGAACTATATCAATACCTGATCCTTCACCGGCAATTGAGCATCCCCGGTGTAGGCACTTTCCTGCTTGAACGCAAGCCTGCGGATATTGATTTTATCAATAGGGTGATCAACCCACCTTCGTATACTGTTGCTTTGCATCATGGGAATGAGAAAGCCCCGGCCCGGCAATTCAACTGGCTGGCCAATGCGCTGAATATACCTGTGGGCGATGCAATCGACAGTTTCAATGCTTTTGCAAACAATCTGAAAAACGAAATACAGACGGGAAAGAAGTTGCAGTGGAACGGTGTTGGCATTCTTTCAAAAGGGCTGGCAGGTGAAATACGTTTTGAAGCGACCATGAAAGACCGCCTGGCAGGTGAGCCTGTGCCGGCTGCTAAAGTGCTGCGCGAAAAAGCAGCACACACGGTGAGGGTAGGGGAAGATGAAAAAACCTCGGAGGAAATGATGGAATTCCTCAACCCTACACAAAAGAAACGCTCTTATGAATGGATCACAACGCTTATTGTAGCTATACTGGCACTGATCTTCCTTATCTGGCATTTTATGCGGACCGGGCTGGATACAGGAACAGGCAGCCAGCAGAAAGTTTCTTATAAACAAGAGTCCCCTACTTACCGTTGAGCTGGAAGTCCTGATATTTTAGCTTTATTTTGCGGCCTGTATGGCAAATAAGATTCATTATACCCATTGCCCGATTTGCGGCTCTGCCGATCTCAAAAACAAATGGAAGGCAAAAGATCATACCGTAAGCGGGGAATTATTTGATATTGCAGTTTGTGCTGCCTGCTCCCTTGCGTTTACACAGGATGTGCCTGATGCGGCTTCTATCGGGCCTTACTATAAATCGGAGAACTATATTTCCCACTCCAATACGGCAAAAGGCCTTGTGAACAGCATTTATCATGCGGTCAGAAAAAGGACGCTTGCCAAAAAAAGAAAACTGGTAGCTGCAGGTACAGGTCTTTCACAAGGCAGCCTGCTCGATGTAGGCAGCGGCACAGGAGCATTTGTGCAGGATATGCAGCAGCATGGCTGGTCAGTAACGGGGTTGGAACCGGATGCAGATGCGCGGCAGGTGGCGAGCCAGGATTATGGTGTTTCGCTGCAGGATATTAACGCGTTTTATCAATTACCTGCCGCTTCATTTGATGCAATAACACTCTGGCATGTGCTGGAGCATGTGCATGATCTGCAACCATACGTTCAGCAGCTGAAAAAGCTGCTGAAGGAAAAAGGCCGCCTTTTTATTGCCGTACCAAACTATACCTCTTATGATGCGGGTGTGTACAAAGACTACTGGGCTGCTTTTGATGTGCCCCGGCATCTTTATCATTTCTCTCCTGAGTCCATGCGGGTGCTGATGGAAAAGAATGGTTTGAAAGTGCTTCAATACAAACCGATGTGGTACGACAGTTTTTATATTTCCCTGTTAAGCAGCAAATATAAAAATGGCCGCACCAACTGGTTCGCTGCAGGCTGGAATGGCTTTGTGTCCAATCTCAAAGCGCTCTTTAATGTGCAGCGCTGCAGTTCGGTTATTTATATGATAGGCAAATAGCCTATCTGCAATCACTCATTTTTCAATGCTTTTACAGGGTTGGCCATTGCAGCTTTTATTGCCTGGAAGCTGACGGTAAACAAGGTAATAGTGATGGCAATTAACCCTGCGAGTATGAAAGCTCCGGAGCCAATAGTGATCCTGTAATTGTATTTTTCCAGCCAACTCTGCAGAAAATAAAATGCTACAGGGGAGGCAATAACAGCGCTTACTAAAACGAGCACGATAAAATCTTTTGAAAGCAACAACCACACTTGCGATACAGAAGCTCCCAGTACACGTCTTATCCCAACTTCCTTGGTGCGTTGTTCTGCCATGTAGGCTGCAAGCCCGAATAGCCCAAGGCAGGAGATAAGAATGGCAAGTGCTGCAAAAACGGCTGCCAGTTTTCCTATTAATACTTCCAGTCTGAGTTTCGCTGCATAATTTTCATCTTCGAAACTGTATTTGTAAGGGTATGCCGGGTTATACTTGTTAAACAGCGCTGTTAAGCTGGTGAGAGCTTCCTGGGTTTTGATGCGGGGTGATAACCTGTACAATATATTATCCTGTGTGCCGGGCTCGCAAAGGAACATGGTGGGGTCTACAGGTGCAAATGGTGACACCATGAGGGCATCTTTAACCACACCAGCTATTTTAAAATTGGTACCGCCCCAGGTTATGACCTGGTTTACCGGGTTTTTTATACGAAGCCTTTTAATGGCCGTTTCATTAAAAATAACGCTGGTGGTATCATTTCCGCTGGTGAAATCCCTTCCTTCTGTAATGGCCATGCCCACTGTTTTAAAATAGTCTTCCGATACAACGATGGTCCCCATTTCCACAGTTTCACCGGCCAGCTTACCAGGCCACTGGTCAATATCGGAATGCCAGTACACATCTGTTGCAGGGCTTGATGCTGTTGTAACCGCTTCTGCAATACCATTTTTTATCAGTTCACTTTTCAGCGCCACAAAATTCTTGTCGAGGTCCTTATTCATATCAGTAGCTAACAGCCTTGTGAGGTCGTAGCCGCTTGGCCTGTCTTTGGCATGCTGAATTTGCCGGTAGATGATCATGGTGCTGATGATAAGCGCAATGGAGCAACTGAACTGCAACACTACAAGTGCTTTTCTTGGTAATGAGGCGTAATGGCCTGTGCGAAGCGTCCCTTTCAATACTTTCACCGGCTGGAAAGAAGAGAGATAAAAGGCCGGCCTGCCGCCTGCTGCCAGGCCTGTCGTCAATACACAGGCCAGCACGATAATCCAGAAATAACCATTGGTAAATGGTATTTCAATTTTGCTCCCGGTAAGCGCATTAAAAAGCGGTAAAGCCATTTGTGCGAGTGCCAGGGAAAGGATAAACGCAATAAAAGTAAGCAGGAGGGATTCAATAAGAAACTGGATGATCAGGTCCTTTCGCAAAGAACCAATGGCTTTTCGTACCCCAACTTCCTTTGCTCTTTTTTCGGAACGGGCAGTAGTAAGATTGATAAAATTGATACAGGCAATGATCAGCACCAGCAAACCGATGATCGAAAACATTTTTACATATTCAAGAAACCCTGCTGTGTCTTTTCCATTCACATAGTTGGAATATAAATGCCATCGTTCCATCGGCTGGAGCGTGACATAAGAATTCATCGCATTTCTACTGGTGGTTTCTGTATGCTCTATATTCCTGATTTTTGGAGCAACCTGTGCATAGTCAACACCTGGCTTGAGCTTAACATAGATCCGGTAACTGTTTTGACCATAGCTGCCTGTACGTTGTTTTTGTACTCTTGGATTGGTTTGTTCCAGGTATGAAAAAGGCACCAGGTAGCTAAACGATATAGAGGAATTGGGCGGCAGGTCTTTTAAAATGCCTGTTACTTTAAGATTGTTCTCATTGTCAAAACGCACCAGTTTGTTTAATGGGTCTTCATTACCGAATAATGCTTTGGCTGTCGATTCGGTGAGCACAATGGAATAAGCATCACTAAACACAGAGGTTGCATTACCCGTTGTAAGTGAATAGGGGAACATCTTCAGAAAGTCAGCACCTACAATCCCCCCACTCAGGTAGAGTTTTTTATCTCCGAACATTAACCCATGCGATCCCATGCCACCACTCTCCGCTACGTATTCCACCTCCGGCACCTGGCTGCGAAGCGCATCTGCAAGCTTTAAAGAAGTAGAAAGAAAGGTCAGTGTATCGCCATTGCTGTTATAATTCCGTTGCACACGGTATAAACGTTCATGATCAGGCAAAAACCTGTCATAAGTATATTCGTTATATACCCATAGCCCGATCAGTAACGTAACGGCCATGCCTGTGGCAAGTCCTAAAACGTTCAGAGAGCTGTACCCGACCGTGCGTATAATATTGCGCCAGGCAGTTTTGAAATAATTGCGGAACATAAGGGATGTTTGTCGTTTAAAAACAAATGGCCAAATCTTTAATTACTAAATAAAAAAGTGCCATTTTCCTAAACAACTTAAAGTCAATTATTTATCAATATCCCTGTTATTGTATTGTCCGGTTTTGATATACAAGATGCACGTTAATGAACAGTTGATCATTTTTAAGACCGGCTGTCGATAAAATTGCAGAGTTATTGACCCAACTGCACTTCATACAGCTCCGGCCATTTCTTACCGGTGATATAGATCTTTTTGGAAGTACTGTCATACGCAATGCCATTCGGAACATCTGCAGCAGGGTCTTTGGCCTTTACGCGGTTCCAGATATCGCTAAGGTCTACTTTCCCAACAATGGAGCCGCTGCCCGGTTCTATCTTGAGAATATAAGGGGCCTGCCATTGGTTGGCATAGATAAAGCCATCAATATATTCCAGTTCATTGAGGTTGAAAGAAAGGCTGCCTGCTTCCGTGATCGTTTGTGTACGCAATAACTGGAAAGTAGACGGATCATAATAATAAATATTGCTGCTGCCATCACTTACCATCAGGTCTTTGCCATCTGTGGTAATGCCCCAGCCCTGTGTATTGATCGGGAACTCTTTCACTTTTTTAAAGTCTTTCAGCGTATAAGCGAATACTACTTTTTCCTGCCAGGTAAGCTGGTAAATGGTGTCCCGGAGAATGGTGATGCCTTCTCCGAAATACTTTGGGTCGAGTGATACCTGTTTTTCAGTCTTGCCGGTGGCAAGATCGGTTTTCAGCAGGCGGGAATGCCCGTATTCCCCGGTGCCTTCATAAAGGCCACCATTATAAATAACCAGTCCCTGGGTAAAGGAAGAGGTGTCATGAGGGTAGGTTTGGAGAATGGAATAGCTGATCGATTTCGGTGCATTGCCGGCAGGAGCGGCTGTGTTGCCGGTGTCGGGGGTGCTGCCGTTATTATTGTTGCAGGCGATCAGCGACAAAAAAATAGTGCTCAGTGAAAGGATTCTTCTCATATTCATTGTGTTGTGCATGGTGGATGAGTCCCGCAAAATTAAGGCAAGCTTTCCTGTTAAGTTGTTAAAGCCGGATTTGTTTTAATGGAGAAATAGTAAAAATACTGGACAGGTTTTCTAGCAATTTCCAATTTTAACGTATATATTTGACCCGAGGTCATCTTACTACGATCTACCCTTCGAAATCATATCCCTAGAATACCTCTTTTTTTATTTTCCCATTCCTTTGTTTTTCCCTTCCAATTCCAGTGAATGCTGGTGTTAGCTTATTGCTATGCGCCAATGTTTAATGTTCACTCATGCGGAACTTCTTTATGGGGATCCTGGTTTTGACGGTTTTAACCAGCCCTGTAATCGCCCAGCAGTCCTGCTATTCATTTGAATACCAGCAGCAGGCATTGCGCAACAATCCGGGTCTCACGGTAGCCGTGCAGCAGGTGGAGCAATTCATCCTGACGCAGCAGGGCAGCGCTCCTGTGTTGCAAACTGCCAGCATCGGTAAAGGCAATCCGCTTATTACCATACCAGTTGTCGTTCATGTGATATATAACAAAGCAGCAGAAAATGTAAGCGATCAGGCAATTGCCAATATGATCAAGACCCTGAATCTTTGCTTCCGTAAAATGCATCCTGATACGATTAAAACACCTGCCAGGTTCAATGGATTATCGGCAGATTGCGAAATAGAATTTAAGCTGGCTACTTCCGACCCCCAGCGAAGAGCCACTACCGGAATTATCCGTAAATACACACCCGCCTCCAATTGGGATACTGATGATAAGGTAAAATTTGCTGCCCAGTCGGGCGATAATGCCTGGGACGCAAAAAGCTACCTTAATATATGGATCTGCAATCTCCGCTATGCTGACGGCTATTCCAGCATACCAGGTGATGAAGCAGCAAAAGACGGAATAGTGCTTAGCTACGGCGCTTTAGGTAAAACGGTCGTACATGAAGTGGGTCACTGGTTAGGCCTGAAACATATCTGGGGCGATGAATTCTGCGGTGATGACGGCATAGATGATACTCCTCCGCAATCAACGGCTACTCCGGGTTGTGCTTCCGGCATCCGCATCTCCTGTTCCAATGGCCCTGATGGCGACATGTATATGAATTATATGGATGTTACGAAGGATGCCTGTGTCAATCTTTTTACAAAAGGGCAAAAGAAAAGGATGCAGGCCCTTTTCAAAAATGGGGGCTTACGTTATTCTTTATTTGCTTCCACCGGTTTAAAAGAACCGCTTTACCAGGAAACTCCTTTACCACAGGATACAGCGACTGCTACAAGGCCAACAATATTAAAACAGCCAACACTGTTTCCCAATCCTGCCAGCAATGAGGTCACTCTCGATCTTGGCAACGATCTTCAATGGGTAGGTAAAGCTGTTTATATCAGCAATGCGCAGGGGCTTACGGTAATGCAGCACCAGGTAAGCGCTAAACTTCAGCGTATAGATGTCAGCAGATTAAAAGCGGGTATGTATTTCCTGAATGCAAAGAGGGAAGACGGTGTAACTATCAAACAAAAGTTTATTAAACTTTGAGTCTTGCTCTTATGCGAACTGCTCAAGTAGAGCAATCCTTGTTTCAATAGGAGGATGTGTTGCAAATAAATTATCCCAGGAAGCTGATTTGTGAACAGAAGGTTTGGGGTTATCAATGAACAATTGCGCCACGTCGCGGCTCTCCACTGCTTCAATCAATGGGTCTCCGGATATTTTACGCAATGCAGATGCAAGGGCATAAGGCTTTTTGGTAAGATCAGATGCACCTGCATCTGCCAGGTATTCTCTTTGACGGCTTATGCCAAAGCGCAGCAACAGGGAAATAAGATAAGCAACTGCCGTGATCACGATAGCAAAAAGGATAATGGCTCCGCTTCCTTTTCCATCTTTATTGCTTCTTTTACTGCCGGAAAAACGCAGGCTTCGAAAAGCGATCTCTGCAAGAAAAGAAAAAATGCCAACGAAAATGATGGAGATGATCAGCAGGCGCACATCCCTGTTGCGGATATGCGTAAGCTCATGCGCCAGCACTCCTTCCAGCTCTTCATCATTCAGCTTTTCAATGATGCCGGTTGAAAGCGAAATGGAGTAATTGTTCTCATTAATACCGCTGGCGAATGCATTCAGGGAATCATCGGGGATGATATACAGTTTTGGCATTTTCATGCCGGCAGCGATGCAAAGATTTTCAAGCAGGTTGTACACTCTTTTATTGCTGGTCCGCTCCAGTGGCTTAGCACCGGTGGCCAGCCGTATCATTGCGGCATGCCCCATCCAGGCGATCAGGAACCAGATAGCAGTCGCTATCAGCACAAACGGGATGATCCTTATAAAGTATTCATTGGAAGTGGTGATGCGTCCGTCTTCAGCAAACAAAATAGTTCCATAGCATATCGCCAGCAGCAGCAAAGGGAATGCGATCAGCAATAACAATGAATAAGCATTATTCCGCTGGATCTGGCTGCTTAAGCCTGTATATGGAATTGGCCCGGAGCTGATGGTTTGCCGTTTATGGTTGCTACTTACTTAAAGCTTACTTTAGGCGGCTCTTCCATCTGCCTTCTCAGATCAGTGCCAAGATCAAAGAACACTTCGCGCTGGAACCCGAAGTTGCGGGCGATAAGATTGCTGGGAAAAGACTCCACTGCGTTGTTATATTCAGTAGTAGCTCCGTTGAAGAAACGCCTGGAAGCTGCCAGTTTGTTTTCAATATCGCTTAACTCTTCCTGCAATTGCAAAAAGTTCTGATTGGCTTTGAGATCAGGATATGCTTCCACCTGCACTTTCAATCCTTGCAGTGCACCGGTCAGCTGTTGCTCTGCAGCAATTTTATCATCAATGGTTTTTGCATTAATGGCAGCAGTTCTGGCTTCTGTTACTTTCAGCAGCAATTCTTTTTCATGTGCTGCATATCCTTTTACTGTTTCTACCAGTTGAGGCACCAGGTCGTGCCGCTGGCGGAGTTGCACATCAATATCTGCAAAAGCATTCTGCCGCCTGTTGCGCAGTTTTACCAGGCCATTATACAGCGTGACCAGCCATATAGCGATCACTGCCAGGATAACGAGGAGGATAATCATGTATTGAAGTTTTAGCGATGCTGAAATTAATAAAAAAACCAGGAACAACCTTGTTCCTGGTTTAAGAAGCTGCAGACCGTGATTATCAGCTGCAAATGATCTTTTTACTGGAATATTTTTCCGAAAAAGGCCTTCATATCCTGCCAGGAGGCAGAATCTGCTGCCGCATTGTAGGCAATGGGCAGATTGAACTTCTTGCCATTTTCAGTGGATGCAGGGTTGGTGAACGCATGGGTCGCATTTTCATAAGCTTTGAACGTATAATTGGCGCCTACAGCATCCATTTCTTTTTTGAATTTTCCCACTTCAGCAGCCGGCACAAAAGGATCGGCTGCTCCGTGGCAAACGAGGATCGCGGCTTTTAAGGTGTTCTTATCAGCCGGTACGCCCATCAGGTTGCCATGAAAACTTACTACGCCTTTCAGGTTTTCGCCCAGCCTGGCCATATTCAATACCTGTGCCCCACCAAAGCAATAACCGATTGCTGCGATCTTGCTGGTATCGGTTTGGCTGTATGATTTCAGTTTGGCTAGTGCTGCATCAAATCTTCTCTGCGACATTTTTGGGTCCTGGTAAAATGGAGTGGCATATTTACCGGCTGAATCAGGGTTGTCAGCTATTTTACCATTGCCATACATATCAATAGCGATGGCTATATAGCCCAATGCTGCCAGTTGCCTGGCCCTTTCTTTTGGGTAATCATTCAATCCCCACCATTCAGGCACAATGATCACGCCAGGCCTGGGTCCTTCTTTGTTTTCATCATAAGCAACAAAGCCATTCATGCTGATGTTGTCGCCGGTATAGCTAACATTATCTTCTTTTATCTTGGGCTCCTTTGCAGTGGCCGGTGTTTCTGGCTCTGCTTTTTTCTCTTCGTTATTACAAGCGGCAAGAGAAAGGACTGTTCCTAAGAACAGTGCATAAGAAAAACGTTTCCACGTCATGGTAATTTTTTTTATGGTATATAGAAAGAATAAAGTTCAGAAAACTTTTCGGGAGGGGAAGATTTTTTTTCCCGGGATCTGACGAACTATAGTTGGTTGTGAACTAAACCACGTCCGGGGTGACAATCATGTTTTATGTGTACCTATCTTATCACAAATGAGCGGGTGATCTTTTCCCCCTTGCTTTCACAAACCAGGTAATACATTCCTTTGGCATAGCTGCCCAGGTCGAAACTTGTTTGGCTGCTGTTGTCTTCCGGTCTTTCCTGTTGAAGCAATATGCCATCTGCTGAATAGATCTTTATCTGCTCAACAGCAGCAGGGGAGTGGCTGACAGTGATCCTGACAGAAGCAGGGTTGGGAAATAATCCAATGCTGATCCCTTTCCTTAGGATCTGCACTGTTTTACTGTAGCTGCTTCGCTGATCAAGATCAATGATCTTCAGCCGGTAATAATTGACGCCCGGCTTCAATTGCTGATCGGATGAAACGTAATGCTGCGTAGTGGAACTGTTGCCTTTTGCTTTCACTGTATCAATAGCTATAAAATCTGAACCGTTCATGCTTTTTTCCACTACAAAATAATCTGTCTTGTCTTCATTGCTGGTTGTCCAGTTTAATGAAGCATTGTCGTTAAACCCGTGCACGGCAAAATCTGTAAGCGTCACCGGGAGAATGGTGCCGATATTGAATGTTTTATTATTATAGGCGACAAATGCCACATCGCTATTGCCGGAGAGATTGATCTTGAACTGACGGATATCAGCATAGTTGGCCTGGGTGATACCAAAATCACTGAGGTCGGCGGCCCAAAGCCGGAGAGGCCTGTCAGTATTAGTAAAACCGGAAGTTAAGGTCATCGGATTGGTAGAAGCTTCATAAAAATCCGCAGTCCAATTGGCCACAGCAGGGATATTAGTGAACACTACTGTTTTGGTTTGTCCAACCACGGTGCCGCTTGCATTAATGAAAGCATATTTATCTGCTGAGCCACCTGGGTCGGCCACCTGGGTCACGATGATATCAGGGATACCATCACCAATATTACCGGGGCGGATATTGGTTACAAGAAAACTGATGTTGCCTGCAGGGAGGTTGGCGACACAGGTGCCAATATCCAATCCCCTGATGCCATCACTCAGATAAGGAGTTATATTATTGGCATAATGCGTGCTGCCCTTACCATTGTGCACACCATCATACATCTCACCCAAACCAACTTTTGTATTGGAATTGATAGCGCCCGTATACCCCGCCAGGGGAAGCGACCAGAAGTCTCCCTCAACAAAAGTTTGACCATGACTGGCCAAAGTTGTGTTGTTGGCACCGGTGGAATATTGTGTGCCATTATACGTAAACGCAAGCAGGTTATGACTGTTGTTCGGTTTGACAGGGTTAAAGGAAGAAGAAGATGTTTTCCAGTAAGAATTAAAATCAGTAATGATCCCGGTAATTGCTTGCTGACCGGAAACAAATGAAGGCAATAAAAATAAAAATAGAATAATGATATAACCTCTTAGTAAGGTAATAGGGTGGGTAAAGGCATGAAATGCCTTTGATGGTACAGGCTTTATTATTCGACTCGTCTTCATCGGATACCGGATCACCCGCAAAGTTAATTTACTTGTGTTTTATTATTGCCATTTGCGGGAAGGCAATGCTATATCATCCATTAATCAGCAGAGAACAATAGTTAAACTACTTCGTTATTTTACTGTTTTGTATATCCTGGTTTTCAAAACTGCGCTCCGGCTGACGGAAATTAAGGACATACCCCTAAACGTGGATAATAGAGACAAATTGCCCGTATCGGACCAATTTTGATTTTAATGGATGATTTTACCGGCAATTTGCTGTGATAAGGGATAAAGCAATCGGGTCGTCTTTACAAAACAGATCAATATATTCGCTGTATGATAAAATATCGTTTTCTCTTACTGGGTCTTTTTCCCGGCTATGTTTTTGCGCAGGCGAAAATGGATTTTGAGTCGTATAACCCTCCTTCCACCCTGGTAGTGGCTGAGCATAAACTGACCAGGGCTAAGTATCCGTTTATTGATGTGCATAATCATCAATACAACATGCCCGGCATGGATCTCTCCTCCCTCATCACTGAAATGGATAAGCTGAATATGAAAGTGATGGTCAATCTCAGCGGGGGAAATGGCGATCAGCTAAAGAAAGCAGCCGACAATGTAAAAACACATTACCCCAAAAGGTTTATCCTGTTTGCCAATATCGATTTTAAAAATGTAGGTGAAGCCGGCTGGGGAGAAAAGGCCGCCCGGCAACTGGAGCAGGATGTAAAGAACGGTGCAAACGGATTGAAGATCTTCAAGAACCTGGGTTTTTCAGTAACGGATATTAATGGAAAAAGGGTGGCTGTGGATGATGCCCGGCTTGATCCTATCTGGAAAAAAGCCGGAGAATTGAAAATACCTGTACTGATACATACTGCCGATCCCAAATCTTTCTGGGATCCATTGGACGCAAACAATGAACGCTGGCTCGAATTGGTGACGCATCCCGGCCGTAAAAGAGATGATACGCATCCGGTGCCCTGGGACACGCTGATAGCAGAGCAACACCGGCTTTTCACAAAACACCGGAATACCACCTTTATCGCTGCACATTTTGGCTGGTATCCCAACGACCTTAAAAAGTTGGGCAGCCTGTTGGATGAAATGCCTAATGTAATGGTGGAGTTTGGTGCTGTGATCGCAGAACTGGGCCGCCAGCCGCATACAGCCAGGCAGTTCTTTACCCGGTACCAGGACAGGATCCTGTTTGGCAAAGACAGTTGGGTGCCGGAAGAATATGCTACTTATTTCCGTGTGTTGGAAACAGAAGATGAATACTTTCCTTATCATAAAAAGTACCATGCTTTCTGGGCGATGTACGGAATGGGCCTGCCGGATGCGGTCCTGAAAAAAATATATTACAAGAATGCGTTGAGGATCATTCCGGGCCTTGATAAGACTCTTTTCCCGGAATAGAAGCAACCCAAACTTTCCGTATCTTTGCGCCCACTATGACACAAGAAAAATTACAGGATATGCGGTCCCGCATTGCCGGGATAAGGAGGTTTCTTTGACGTCGAGAACCGACGATATAAAATCGAAGAAGACAAGCAGCTTTCGTTAAGTCCGGGTTTCTGGGACGACAACAAAAGGGCGACCGAAATTCTCAAGAATATCAAACTGAACGAGTATTGGGTGAAACTCTATGAGGCGACCGAAACGGCCGTAGAGGATTTTGCCGTACTTTTTGAATTCTGGAAAGGAGGTGATGCCACGGAAGAAGAAACCAAAGAGGCTTACGAAAGGGCCAATATATTAATTGACGATGCAGAGTTTAAAGCCACTCTGAATGAGCCAGAAGATGAACTGCCAGCCGTGCTGCAGATCAATTCAGGCGCTGGTGGCACAGAAAGCCAGGACTGGGCTGAAATGCTCGCCCGGATGTACCGGATGTATGGTGAAAAGCAAGGTTGGAAAGTAACCGAGCTCGATTGGGTTTGGGGAGATGGTGCAGGGATCAAAACTGCCACCCTCCAGTTTGAAGGCCCCTTTGCTTATGGATTCCTGAAAGCCGAAAGTGGTGTACACCGCCTGGTAAGGATCTCTCCGTTCGACAGTAATGCACGCCGGCATACATCTTTCTGCTCCGTATTTGTTTATCCCCTGGTGGATGATTCCATTAATATAGAAGTAAAAGATGCGGATGTAAAAATGGAAACGGCACGAAGTGGTGGCGCTGGTGGTCAGAATGTGAACAAGGTGGAAACCAAGGTGATGCTTACCCACATACCCACAGGCATTGTGGTAGTATGCCAAACAGAACGTTCGCAGTTGGGTAACCGGGAAAAAGCAATGACCATGCTCAAAAGCCGTCTTTATGAAGAAGAACTCCGCAAACGGAATGAACTGAAAGACGCTGTGAACAGCAAAAAGAAAAAGATAGAATGGGGTAGCCAGATCCGTTCCTATGTTTTCCATCCTTATAAGATGATCAAAGATCACCGTACGGATTATGAAGTAGGTAATGTGCAACCGGTGATGGATGGAGACCTGGATGGGTTCATCAAAGCATACCTGATGAGTGAGAAAGAAAGTGAAACAACATAACGAGTTTTATCACGATCAACATTTAAAACAATCACATCACATGGCAATAGGTACATTTTCATATCCGATGCCGGTCAATGAACCGGTATTAAGTTATGCTCCTGGCAGCAAAGAGAAAGAAACGCTTAAAGCAGCGTTGAAAAAATTAAAATCAGAAGAGCTGGATATTCCGATGTATATCGGGGGAGAAGAAGTGAGAACAGGTAAGAAAACGGCCATCCACCCTCCTCATGAAATAAAACATACACTGGGTTATTTTCATAGCGGTGATGAAAAACATGTTGAACAGGCGATCAAAGCAGCTTTAACAGCAAAGCAAGCCTGGGCCGATATGAGTTGGGAAAGCAGGGCTGGCATCTTTTTGAAAGCGGCCGATCTGATCGCTACCAAATACAGGGCTTACATGAATGGGACCACCATGCTGGGCCAAAGCAAGAATGCTTTCCAGGCAGAGATCGATTCTGCCTGTGAGTTGATTGATTTTCTCCGTTTCAATGTTCATTTCCTGAGTGAGATCTATAAGCAACAACCCATCAGCAGTGCAGGCATGCACAACCGGATGGAATACCGCCCGCTGGAAGGTTTTGTGCTGGCAGTTACTCCGTTCAACTTTACAGCGATCGGAGGTAATCTTCCCACCTCGGCTGCGATGTGCGGCAATGTGGTAGTGTGGAAGCCAGCCAATACGCAGGTATATTCCGCGCAAATGTTTATGCGTATACTGAAAGAAGCGGGCTTGCCTGATGGAGTGATCAATCTTGTTTATGTGGATGGTCCTACACTGGGTAAAGTATGTTTCAACCATAAAGATTTTGCAGGCGTGCATTTCACCGGATCAACCGGCGTATTCAATAATATGTGGGAAACGATCGGTAAGAACATGGCGCAATACAAAAGCTATCCGAGAATAGTAGGTGAAACAGGTGGTAAGGATTTTGTGATTGCGCATAAGAGTGCAGATGCGGATGTAGTAGCTACTGCATTGTTAAGAGGTGCATTTGAGTTTCAGGGACAAAAATGTTCTGCAGCTTCCCGTGCCTATCTTCCTTCCAATATTGCAGAGGAAGTGAAAAAGAAACTGATTGCCGGCGTGCAAAGTTTTAAGATGGGAACAGTGGAGGATTTCACCAACTTTATTAATGCGGTGATTGATGAAAAGAGCTTTGATAAAATTCAGAACTATATCGGGCAGGCGAAAAAAGATAAGAACGCAGAGATCTGGGTAGGAGGTGAGTGCAATAAAACAGAAGGTTATTTTATTCAGCCAACAGTGATCGAGGCAAAAGATCCGAACTATGTGACCATGTGCGAAGAGATCTTCGGTCCGGTGCTTACGGTATATGTTTATCCTGCTGATCAATTTGAACAAACACTGGAACTGGTCGATAATACATCTCCTTATGCATTAACAGGATCGGTGATCTCAAAAGACAGGGCTGCAATTGAACTGGCTACGAATAAGCTCCGGAATGCTGCGGGTAATTTTTATATCAACGATAAGCCGACCGGTGCGGTGGTAGGTCAGCAACCTTTTGGCGGAGCAAGGGCGAGCGGTACGAATGATAAAGCAGGATCGATCCTGAATCTTTATCGCTGGTTGAGTGCAAGAACGATCAAAGAAACTTTTACTCCTCCGGTGGATTATAGTTATCCGTTTATGCAGGATAAATAATTAAGGTTTTATTTGAACGCCGTCAGTAGGTAATAAAATGCAATTGGTATTGTTTTTATTACTTACTGACGGTTTTTATTTGTAACAACTCAAGCGTGAATAATCGCAATTCAACCAACTTATCGGATATCTGAAGTAAGGCGTGATTATGTTTGCTGCATCAACAATATGTTGTCGCGCGCGTCAGTATAAATTTTATTTTATCGAAAGCATAATATTTGATCTTTTTTGTGATCAGCGGTATTAACTTTTTTTTGGCTAGTTTATTTTGTATTTGAAAATCCGCACATTATGTTTGCGATCATTATTCATTCAAACCTTAAACAAAATTAAATGAAGAAAGTGTTTCTCGCAGCAGCGTTTACAGTTGCTGGATTTATTGGTCTAAACGCACAGAAAGATTTTAAACTTGGTGCTGGTATCAATGTAGGCCTTCCTGTTGGCGATATTAAAGATGCAGCCAACTTTGCAATAGGTGCAGAACTGCAAGGCGAATTAGGTCTTAGCGAAACTGTTAAAGGTCTGGCTACAGTTGGTTACACACATTTCCTGGGTAAAGAACTGGCTCCTGGTGTAAAGCCAAAATTTGGTGCAGTTCCTATCCTGGTAGGTGCGCGTGTTTATCCTTCTGAGCAATTCTTTGTAGGTGGCCAGGTAGGTTATGGCTTCTTCACCGGAGATGCTGATGGCGGTGGATTTGCTTACAAACCTCAGGTAGGTTATGATGCAGGTAAATTCCAACTGGCTCTTAGCTACAATGCTATTTCTGATAATGGTACAACAAGCTGGTTAGGTCTCTCAGGCGTTGTTAAATTCTAATTTGACCGGATTAGATCTACAGATCAGCTATACTTTTTAAAGAGGCCGTCTCAAAAATGAAAGAGGCGGCCTCTTTCTTATTTAGTAAAAGAGTTTGTTGGCTTTTATGATTACTTGTTATCCGTTCCAAAAACCTGTTTCGTAATATACATGATGAAGTCGAGTACTTCTACTTGCTTTTTTACGATACAGTTGCAAGAGAAAAAAACTAATTATAGTTTTGTAAGAATCAATTTTTAAAATTAAAAAACGCTTATGAAAAAAGTATTTTTGATGGCTTTATTGCTGTCTGCCGGCATGTATTCTCAAGCACAGATCAAGTATGGAGTAAAAGCCGGTGCTAATTTTTACAAAGTCACTGGAGAAGAAGATCTCGAAACATCCAGGAAAACAAAAATAGGTCTCGCAGGTGGAGCATTCGTAAATTTTTCCCTGAGTGAAACTTTTAGCGTGCAGCCCGAACTTTTATATTCACAGGAAGGTAATAAACAAAAAGAAGGTAGCGCATCAATCGACTTGAAACTGAATTATATTAATATCCCTGTATTGTTGCAGTACAATGCTTCTGGCTTTTATGGAGAGACTGGCCCGCAGGTTGGTTTCCTGACAAGTGCAAAAGTAAAATCTAAAATGGGCAGTGACGAAGAAACTACTGATGTTAAAGATTCTTTTAAGTCAATTAATTTTAGCTGGGCTGTTGGTCTTGGCTACCGGCTTTCAAATGGCCTGGGCATCGGAGCCCGCTACAATATTGGCATTTCCAATATTGTAGATGGTGAAGGCGTGTCTGCAAAAAGCTCAGGTTTTCATATAGGGCTTTCTTATACATTTGGAAGTAAATAGTAACTTCTCAGAATAGTAAGTTGAATAAAGAGGTCGTTTCCTGTGTTTGCAAACATGGGGCCGGCCTCTTTTTCTTTTGGAACACTTGTCTTTTAACTTTCTTTTCCCAGGAACCAATATTATTTTTATACCGCTTTTAAACCTTTTAAACCAAACCCAAACCACCATTTATGAAGAAGCTATCATTAGCAGTTATTCTCTTTTGCATCTCATTTGCCGGTTACTCACAGAAAGGAAATAACCAAATAGGTGTAGGAGCAGATATCGGTATTCCTCTCGACGATTTTGCAACACTGGCTAATGTCGGATTTGGCCCTTATCTCAAAGGATTTTATGGTGTCGGCAAAGCAGGCCAACTGACTTTTACAACAAGCTACAGTATTTTTAAAATAAAAGAAGAATGGCAGGAGGCGGCAACAGTAGACAAGCTTAATCTCCGGATTATCCCTTTTTTGTTGGGGTACCGCCAGAATCTTAAAGGAATTTATTTAGAACCCCAGGCAGGGTACAGTATTTTCAGTGCCAAAGCAACGGTTGGATCTGTCTCTGCTACTAATTCAGACGGAGCTTTCACCTGGGCTTTCGGAATGGGTGCAACAGTGAAAAACGGATTTGATTTCGGTGTACGCTATATCAGCGCTTCAAAGGATGGATCCTCGAATGCATGGGTAGGGATCAATATAGGGTATAATTTTTCTTTTAAAAAGTAACAGTCGGTAATGGCCATTGAACAGCTATACAATGGCCATTACTTTTCTATAATTGCCGGGTTGATGTATTCCCCCACAATTCTTTAATTTTACATCAAATTAGCATTCTTGAAATCTATCCTCACCGAATCTCAACTGGCCATTACCATTAAAAGACTGGCGCATCAGATACTTGAAAATAACAGTGAGCTGGCCAATACGGTATTGATCGGATTGCAGCCCCGTGGTATATATTTATCGGACCAGGTGGTGGAAGCGATCCGTAAAGAATTTCCCGGCACCAATGTACAATATGGCAAACTGGACATTACCTTTTACCGTGATGATATCCGGAAAGAATTACATATCGCCAATCAGACCGATATCCCTTTCTCTATTGAAGGAAAAAGAGTGGTATTGATCGACGATGTATTATATACGGGCCGCACTATCCGCGCAGCACTGGATGCGCTCCTTGATTTTGGCAGGCCTGAAAAAGTAGAGCTTTGTGTGCTGATCGACCGCCGTTTCAGCCGCCAATTCCCCATCCAGCCCGATTATGTAGGAAAAGCAATTGATTCCATCGTGTCCCAACGGGTAAAAGTGTACTGGAAGAAAAAAGACGACAGGGAAGAAGTGGCGTTGCTGGATTACTAAGAAAGCCCTAATTTCGCTTTTTAATGCAACTATCTACACGACACCTGCTGGGCATTAAAGACCTTTCGGCCAACGATATTTCCCTTATTTTACAAACGGCAGAGCAGTTCAAGGAAGTACTGCAACGCCCTGTTAAGAAAGTACCACCCCTCCGCGATGTAGTGGTAGTGAATCTTTTCTTTGAGAACTCTACCCGAACACGGATATCTTTTGAGCTGGCAGAAAAACGTCTTTCGGCCGACACTGTGAATTTTACCGCTTCTTCTTCTTCCGTAGCAAAGGGGGAAACCCTGCTTGATACGGTCAATAATATCCTTTCGATGAAAGTGGATATGGTGGTGATGCGGCATAGTGCCAGCGGAGCGCCCCATTTCCTTGCGCAACATATCCCTGCTGCGATCATCAACGCAGGCGACGGTATCAATGAGCATCCCACACAGGGCTTGCTTGATGCTTTTTCAATAAAAGAAAAGACCGGTGGACTGGAAGGAAAAAAAGTAGCGATCATCGGTGATATCATGCACAGCCGTGTGGCACAAAGTAATATTTACCTGTTGAAAAAAATGGGTGCTGAAGTGGCTGTTTGCGGCCCGCCCACATTGATCCCGAAATATATCCGCGAAGCACTTGGTGTGGAAGTGAGCTATAATCTCCGGGAAACCCTGGAATGGTGTGATGTGGCGAATGTGTTGCGCATTCAACTGGAGCGGCAGAACCAGGTGCTGTTCTCTTCGCTGCGGGAATACAATCTTGCTTATGGCATCAGCCGTAAAATGCTCGATAGCTTGCATAAAGAAATTGTGATCATGCACCCGGGACCGATCAACAGAGGCGTGGAACTTGACAGTGATGTAGCAGACAGTAAGCAGTCCATTATATTGCAACAGGTGGAAAATGGAGTGGCAGTAAGAATGGCGGTACTTTACTTATTATCCGAACGGAGAAATTAATAATTAAAAGCATTCAATCTTACAGCATGAGCCGTATTTGCTTGTTTCCCGGTACTTTTGATCCCATCACACTTGGGCATGTAGACATTATCAATCGCGCCCTTCCTTTATTTGATAAGATCATTGTAGGTGTAGGCCTCAATGCAGCCAAAGTGCCGATGTTCTCTGCTGAACAACGCGTGCAGTGGATCAATGAAATTTATGAACATGAAGACAAAGTAGAGGGCGGCGTATATGAAGGATTGACGATCAATTATTGCAAAACGATCGGTGCTCAATTTATTCTCCGTGGCATCCGCTATGTAAGCGATTTTGAATATGAAAAAACGATTGCTGATGCCAACCGTACGCTTGATAACACAATCGAAACGATCTTCCTTACCGGAGAGCCCAAATACACATCAGTAGCATCCACAATTGTACGCGATATAATCCGCAACGGAGGCGATGCCCGGCTTTTCCTTCCTGATGAAGTTTACAGAACACTAAAGAAGAAATAATATGTCAGTTCCTATCTGGTTTGAAAAAGATCTCCGCATTGAAAAGCTGGCAACCTTTGGTCCAGGTACTATTGCTGAACATCTTGGTATTGAGTGGGTGGAACTGGGTATGGATTTCCTGAAGGCCCGTATGCCGGTTGATCACCGCACTAAACAACCTTACGGGCTGCTCCATGGAGGTGCTTCCTGCGTACTGGCCGAAACGATCGGCAGTGTGGCTTCAGCCCTGGTAGTGGATCATCAGAAACTGGTTTGTGTGGGTCTTGAGATCAATGCCAATCATATACGCAGCGCCACAGAAGGATATGTAACAGGCGTTGGAACTCCGCTTCACCTGGGATTGAACACGCATGTATGGGATATCCGCATCTATGATGAACTCGGAAAAATGATCTGTGTAAGCCGCCTTACCGTAGCAATAATTCCCAAGAAAGAATCATTTCGCCAGCCAAGCCTTTAATACATCTACAATGGAAGGATAAGCAAGGGGAAGATAAGGCGGGAGCGAAAGATCATCCACCCATTTTACCTGTTCTATGTCTTCTTCTGTTTGCGGTACCAATGCCTGATGGCTGTTTGTTTTCATCGTGTACCAGTGCGATTCTTTCAGTATAAAGCTTGTGCCCTGATGATAGGTATGGTAGGTGATCAATAAAGGAGCGACCAGTTTTACTTTCAGCCCTGTTTCTTCCAGCACTTCCCGCACAGCGCATTGTTCCAGGGTTTCACCATCATCCAGTTTTCCTTTTGGCAGGTCCCATTTCCCTCTCCGGAAGATCAGCAGGGTCTCTTCTTTTTCATTCCTGATCAATCCGCCTGCAGCCTGTATCAGCGTAAATTTTTTAAAGAAAGCTTTTTTTAGTTCGTTCAGGTCCTGGTGCCGGAACACACCTGCGTGCACTTTTTGCTGCTGCATTTCATGGATCATCGACTTGATGGTATGGATATTCAGCTCATCAATGAACACCGCATCATCATGATGCAGATAAGGCTCAATGACCGAATCAATGACATCGCAGAGAAAAAGAGGCTTATCGTTGAAATAGATTTTCAGGTGCATGAAGTAAAGATACGGCCTATCTTCGCGCCATGACAAATGAAAAAACTGTTGCAGAAAAGTTGCTGCAGGCAAATGCAGTGAAGTTGAGCGTTCAGCAACCCTATACCTGGGCCAGCGGATGGAAAAGCCCTATCTATTGTGATAACAGGAAGGTGTTGTCTTTTCCCTTTATCCGCGATTTTATCAAGTCGGAAATGTGCAATGTGATCTTTGAAAAATTCCCTGATGCGGAGTTGCTGGCAGGGGTGGCCACAGCAGGAATAGCCTGGGGAGCGATGGCCGCCGATCAGTTGAAACTGCCTTATATATATGTACGGCCAAAGCCCAAGGAACATGGACTGGGCAACCAGATAGAAGGGTTTTATGAGAAAGGACAGAAGACAGTGGTGATCGAAGACCTGGTTTCAACAGGCAAAAGCAGCCTGCAGGTAGTGGATGTGCTCAAAGAAGCCGGCCTGGATGTGATCGGAATGGTGTCCATCTTTACCTATGGATTCCCTGTAGCCGCGCAGGCTTTTGAAAAATATGGACTGCCTTACCAGGCTCTCACCAATTACCCCTCCCTGATCGAACTGGCCCTTGAAAAGGGGATGATATTGCCCTCTGAACAGGAAATATTGTTAAAGTGGAGGGACGATCCGGCCAATTGGAAAGGCGTTTTGTAACTTGTAAGCTCAAATCACCCTTATGAAGAAATTCATGATCACCAGTCTTGCCATGACGGTTTTTACCCTTGCCTCTTTTGCCCAGGTAAAGCCCGTTCAAACGGCAAAGATCAAAACCCCGAATATCCTTTGCGAAGATTGCAAAAAGCGGGTGACCACTTATCTCGACCGGTATGACGGCATCCAGTCCGTGGCGATCAATACCAGGAAAGGAGAAACAACAGTAAAATATGTGACCGACCGGATCAATATTGAAGAGATCAAAACGGCGATTGCCAATGCCGGTTTTGACGCAGACGATGTGCCGGCTAATGAGGACGCCTATAAGCGTTTGCCCAAAACCTGTAAGAAATTTGAGGATGGAGGCGGGCATCCAAAGCCCAAAGAGCCTTCGGGCAACTGACGAGAACAGCCGCCCGGACGGCGGCTAACAGATATGTTCAAACCACCTGTTTTACGGCAGGTGGTTTTCTTTTTGCCTATTGAAAGAGCTCTGCGATATCTTGCTTACCCTCATACTTGACCGGGAATTTTCTATAAAATCCGCCCTTACCTGCTTTTGCTTCCCCCTCGATCCGGATCATCACTTCCTTTTTGAATAGCGCAGTGAAAGAATTTTTCAGCAATTTTTTCATGTCAACTGCCAGCTTAACCGGTATAAGAAAGGAGTCTTTGGCCGGGATATGGACAGTGGAATCGACCGTAAAATGGCCGAGATAGGTGTCGTCCATCCACGCATTTCCACTGGCATTTTTCAATTTTCCGCCGGAGGAATTCGGGTTGAAATATTTCAGGTTAAGGGTCAGCAGGGAATTGTCGAGGCCTATTTCTCCTACAGATACATTTTCTATTCCATTAAAAACAGGGTCTTTTAACGAGCGGCAGGAGGCCAGGAAAATGATAGCAGCAAGGGCTGCGACAAGATATTTTGCCATGAATGCAAAATACAACCTCAGCGAGTATCTCACGAATAGGAGGCTGTTAAATCTCCCGGTTGACCTTCGTAAACCGGCTTCTTAAATAGAAAACTGTCTAATCACTTATCTGCCAATCTGACGATAGAATCTTCACTATCGCCGTTATCCGTCAGATCATTTTTTCAAACTGCCTGGACAGGTTTGGTAAGATAAAGCTATCCCTGTGGATAGAGTAGGAGGACATTGCCAACCATTATCCTGGTTGTCTAATATTTTTAATGAGATAGGAGAGATTACAAAGATTAATGATTTTACAGTGAATACTTAAATATAAACTTTAAGCTAATTTATGTAGAGATACGAGTCATAAAATGAGCATATTTTTTAGCTAAAAATAAAATCAATAATTATTAATTATAAATATATTATTTACAAATAATTATGACATTCTATTTGATATTTTAATTTCGTTAAAAATGGCAATAATTGTAAAAATTAAATTAATTTTTAAGGGCAAAAGATTATTTATCAATAAATAAAACTAATTAATTGATTTAAAGTTGATTATAATCATTAATTCAATTTTTAAGTAAGTATATTTTATAAGTATATATTTTTTACAATTTATCTTCAAATTTTTGCTCGTAAAAATTTGACTTTCCTATCAAGATGGCCCGGAAAGAATGAAGATTTAAAGGGTGTACTTCACAAAAAATATTAAATCCAAAAGATGGCTTTGAGAACCGCCAACTCTTTTGATCCTCCAGCTCAATCAGGTAGAAATGAAAACACGCATCCACTATGCCTGTGTCAAAGTGTCGTAAAATGGAGTGAGGGAATAGTTCAATCAGGAAACCTGGTAATGGGTAAAAGCCGGCTTCCTGCGAGCAGTACAATTTTTTTATCCGGTCTTCAAACCCAAGCACAGGGTTCATAAAAGCAGCTTTCAGTAACTGATAATCGACCAGCGTAAACCAAGGAAATAGTAACTGGCCGTTCAGGGCATTCGCCAACCGATCGGGACCTGGTAATAAATTCTCCGGCCCCCTTGCATAACATACTCAGCAGGGAACTATGGCCGTAGAGTATTGGGCTTATGCATGGTCCACCTGCTGTACTGTATAGAGTCTACCAACCTGAGCTGGCCAAGCCGTCCATGATCTTCGTCCTGTAGCCTTGTTTTAACATCGTTGATTTCCTTTCCCGTGGCGCCGGTTGGTGGTAGCGTATTCTAATTTGACGGACAGCCGTCTCATTTCAGGATAAGACCTGCGGAGTCTGCCGTGAGCTCTTCCGGAAGGGGCTTCCGGCCAGTTTAGAAACGCGGGTTTTGAAAAAGTCGTTTTAGATGATGGTCAGGTGAACATTCGCAAAGTCGCTGGCTTTTCCGCCGGCATAAAAGCGTGTTGTTTATATTTTGAATGTCCAGGCAGGGAGAACGGTTGAGATGGGTTATATCCTTGAACCCGGCAGCCAAATTTTTGGGGTAGTGATACCAGTTATAGTATCTCCAGCTTGCACGGAATGATGACCAGCTTGCCGTTAAGAGCAGCTAAAGCAGCTCTGTAAATACTTTCTGACTACGGATGTTGGTGTCACAACCTTTTTGATCTTCTATATAAAAGAAGGGTGAAGAGGCTGCCGGGAAGAAACAAAAAGAGCAGGCCTGAATGCCTGCTCTTTTATAAATCTCTTTTTATTCACTCAAAGATCGATCACTTTTCTGTTTCTCATCTCCTGTACTTTTGTTCTTGCTTTCTGCAATTCTGCTATTTTCTTCTGCAGACGGTCCAGTGTAATATCGCTGTCTGGAATTCCTTTCAGCCCTTTTACGGTCAGCTCTTTTTGGAGACCGCTCAGTTTCACCATCGCATCGCTGTAAACCTGGCGCATGCTGTCGAGCTTGATATTGTTCATGGCTTTGGTCAGTTCAGCGTTGAGGCCTTCCCAGTCGATCTGGTTATAGGACACTCTTAACTTATTGGCCATTTGTTCCCAGTTAGCTTTTTCAGCGGCTCTTTCATAAGCTGCTTTTACGCTTTCTTTTTCAGCCATGGTCATCGCATCCGCAATGCTTTTCTCTACTGCTTTCCATTGGGTTTCTTCCAGCACTTTTTTAGAAGCGTTCAGGGCTTCTTTCACCTGCTTTTCCTGTTGAGGGGTCAGTTCAGGGATGATGTCCTGAAGATTGCTTATCTGAATGAAATGATTCGTTGCATTGTCCACCACGGTTTTGATAAACTTTCCGTCAACCACCTGATGATCTTCGGTCAGAACCGTTGGGTTATTTGCTTGTGCTGAAGTGGGGGGAGCTGGTGCAATAGGCGCAACTGACTCCACTGGGGCAATTACTTCTGCCGGCGCCTGGGCAATGATCTGCTGGGGCCTCTCTTCAACTGCGGGTATTGCCACCGTTGTATTGTCTTCCGGTACAAAACTTAAGGGAGAAGATAATTGTGAAAGGAAGAACCCGGCAGAAGCATTGTTCTTACCTGGCTTGCTCAGGATCACCAAAGCGTTCAGGGCAATAAAGCAAAGCAGTGCAGACAACACGCCGGCCAGTTTATGAAAAGAGAATACCGGCTTTTGTTGTATGCCTAAAATAGATTCGATGCGGCTAAGCAATTCATTCTTTTTTCCACCGGCTGCTGCCACAGCCAAAGGCCTGGGGGCTGTATGTGCTGCTTTTTCAAGGGCCAGCAAAGCAGAAGCATATCCATAGGGCTCATACTGGAACTGGATCACTATTTCATCGCAGCTTTTTTCTCTTTCCCTTTCAATGATCTGAGCAAATGCTTTTACAAATGGATTGAAATAAAGTATGGTTTGAATGATACGGGTGAACAGGTTGGTGAGATAATCCATCCGCCTGATATGGGAAAGCTCATGCAGCAATATGGCTTCCACCTGGTGGGTATTGAGTTGGTTCACTGCTGCAAAAGGCAGCAGGATAACCGGTTTCATATAGCCGATGGTGACAGGAGAACTTACCAGGTCAGACATCCAGATCTGCACGGGTTTATTGATGCCCATGAGGCCT
This sequence comes from Sphingobacteriales bacterium 44-61, assembly GCA_001898405.1. GTDB lineage: Bacteria > Bacteroidota > Bacteroidia > Chitinophagales > Chitinophagaceae > Terrimonas_A. The sequence goes on along the minus strand of MKTW01000002.1, from coordinate 326,552 downwards.
GCAACTTTTTGAACAAACATTCTCCATTCAACGTTGGCTTTTGTGAGGCCGTGACGGCGGATCTGTTGCACATAACGGTAGTTGCGGATAAAATTCAAGACCGGCAATACCAGTAAAACGAGATATAATAAGGAAGCCCAGGGTAAACTGATGGCAAACCATTGGTTGAGCGATTCATTATTACTGGTGATATTCACCAAAGTGATCAATCCTGCGGCCTGGGGAGTTTTATCCAGTATCAGCAGGAAAGTAAATATGAACCAGGAAAACCCGGCAAATAGCAGCGAGGAAGCAAGGGTTGCCCGCTGAGAAGATTTTTGTAAACGGAGAACTGCAGTCAGTAATTGGTAAACCACCCACAACAACGCCATCTGCCACAAGCTGTTTAATACAGCCCACCCTAAAGCCTGCAGAAAATCTGATTGGCTTATAGCGTTCATTTTATTGTTTTTTAAGATCGTTCAATAAACGTTGTATTTTTTCCAGTTCTTCAGGGCTCGCTTTGTGTTCGCCCAAGGCCTGGATCACCAGTTGGGTAGGGGACCCGCCAAACAGGCTGTCGATCATTTTCCCCAGAAGATGTTTTTGGGTTTTTTCTTTATTAACGGCGGCCTGATACACATGCGTGCGCATGGAATCATCTCTTTTTACCAGGCCTTTTTCATGCATGATCTGCATTAATTTCAGCGTAGTGGTGTATCCCACTTCTTTGGAAGAAGCCAGTTCCTCATGTACCTCCCTCACAGTCGCCAGGCCCTTCGTCCACAGAATTTGCAATATTTCCAGTTCGCTTTCAGTAGGCTTTATTGTTCTTGTTGCTGACATGGTTTGGGGTTTTACAGCCCGAATATACGACCTTTTTCGTATAAAGAACATAGGAATTATTAATTTAAGGTTTTTTAACAATGGTTAACAATGAGGTAGTTATCTCTGAGACGCTGGTTTATAGAAAAGGTTACAGCAAAAAATAAGTCCCGCTGTAGACACAGCAGGACTTACAATTAATGGTTCTGATTAAGCTCTTCGAATATCTTTATTTGTATTGAGCAGTATTAGCAGCTTGCTTGGCTACGGTTTCAGCGACCGGCTGGGTAACTGCAGGCTTTTGATTTTTTACTTCTGCAGGGGCTTTGTCCTTGATCTGCGCCAGGGTAGGAGCAATAACCAGGGATACGATGGACATCAGTTTGATCAGGATGTTCATGGATGGGCCTGAAGTATCTTTGAACGGATCACCTACCGTATCGCCTGTTACAGATGCTTTGTGCGGATCTGATTTTTTATAGTAGGTCTCACCATTGATCTCCACGCCTTTTTCAAATGATTTTTTGGCATTATCCCATGCACCACCGGCATTGTTCTGGAACATACCCATCAGTACACCCGAAACAGTGGCACCAGCCAGGAAACCTCCCAGCGCTTCTGCACCGAGGCCTGGAGTGAAGCCGATGATCAGGGGAGAGATGATGGCAATAGCGCCGGGCAACATCATTTTCTTAATAGAAGCCTGTGTGGAGATCGCCACGCATTTATCATATTCAGGTTTGCCTGTGCCTTCCATGATTCCGGGAATGGTTTTGAACTGACGGCGCACTTCTTCCACCATTGCCATGGCCGCTTCACCAACTGCGCGGATAGCAAGAGAAGAGAAGATGAAAGGTATCATTGCGCCTACAAACAACGAGGCCAGTACATTCGCTTTGTAAATATCAATACCGCTGATGCCTGCCACGCCTACGAAAGCAGCAAACAAAGCCAGCGCTGTTAATGCTGCAGAAGCAATGGCAAAACCTTTACCGGTAGCAGCAGTAGTGTTGCCTACAGCGTCCAGTACGTCAGTTTTTTCGCGCACTTCTTTTGGCAATTCGCTCATTTCTGCAATACCGCCTGCATTATCTGCAATAGGTCCGAATGCATCGATCGCCAGTTGCATAGCCGTAGTGGCCATCATACCGGCAGCAGCAATGGCTACGCCATATAAGCCGGCACATTCATAAGAACCCCAGATACCGCCTGCCAGCACGAGGATTGGAAGGAAGGTTGATTCCATACCGATAGCCAGACCGCCGATTACGTTGGTGGCATGACCGGTAGAGGATTGGCGGATAATGCTCATTACAGGACGTTTGCCCATGGCTGTGTAATGTTCCGTAATGATGCTCATCAATGCGCCTACAAGAAGACCTACACCGATAGCGCCCATTACACCCCATTTGGTAAACAGTACGCCGCGAAGCTCCATGTTTTGGGGCAGCAACCAGTATACAAGAGCAAATGCAACAATAGCGGTAAGAACGATAGAGCCCCAGTTACCCATGTTCAATGCTTTTTGTACAGTGTTGGTATTGATACCTGCACTGTCACTGATGCGTACGAACAGGGTTGCAACAATGGAGAAAAGTATGCCCACACCAGCGATCAGCATCGGTAATACAACCGGTGAGAAACCGCTGAGAAGGTCTGTGTCCATTACAACGGTCTGTTGTCCGAGTACGATCGTCGCCAATACAGTAGCCACATAAGACCCGAAAAGGTCGGCTCCCATACCTGCCACATCACCTACGTTGTCGCCCACATTGTCTGCAATGGTTGCAGGGTTGCGGGGATCATCTTCAGGGATGCCTGCTTCCACTTTACCTACGAGATCAGCACCTACGTCGGCAGCTTTGGTGTAGATACCACCACCTACACGTGCAAAAAGAGCGATGGATTCAGCACCGAGTGAAAAACCTGTCAGCACTTCAATGGTCTGAAGCATTTCTTCAGAATTCACTTCAGCGCCGGGTGCAAAAATTTGTTTTAATACGATATATAAACCACCGAGACCAAGCACGGCCAGTCCCGCAACACCCACACCCATTACAGCGCCGCCGGTGAAAGATACATTCAGGGCTTTGCTAAGGCTGGTGCGGGCAGCTTGTGCAGTACGTACATTGGCTTTGGTAGCGGCTTTCATGCCAATAAAACCGGCAAATGCACTTAATACAGCGCCGATCACAAAGGCAACAGCGATAGACCAATGGGAATGGGGATTGGCACCTGCCATCAGGGCCAGTAAAATAGCAACGATCACTACAAAATAGCCAAGGATCCTCCATTCAGCTTTCAGGAATGCCATGGCGCCTTCGGCGATGTAGTTACTGATCTCTTTCATCCGGTCGTTGCCGGCATCTTGTTTCGATACCCAGTTGAATTTAGCAATCGTGTAGAGCAGACCGATAATGCCCATCACGGGAACGAGATAGATCAATTTGTCCATAAGCGTAGCTTCTTATTCTTTCTTTAAGTTTAATCCCGAAGGTTTGGAATTCTTCGAAGGACGGCAAAGATAGGGGATGAAGGGGAGATTTTAGAGTGGGCCCGGCAGATTATGCCTGGAACCGGGTTGGAGAGACAGTTTGTTGATAAATAAATGCTTATGGCGTTTTCAGCGCTTGCCTGGAAAACTTATCAGTTGAAATAATTACTTTTACTCCTTTACCCAATTTATTCCGGAGTTTATGCAAGCAGGTCCTGTTACCACATTGTTCCTCGATATCGGCGGTGTATTATTGACGAATGGATGGGGCCGGAGCTCCCGTAAGCTCGCGGCAGAGCATTTCAAACTTGACCTGGTGGAACTGAATGAGCGCCATCATCTCACTTTTGATACCTATGAGATTGGCAAGATCTCCCTGGATGAATACCTGGAACGGATCGTGTTTTATGAAAAGCGCGATTTTTCCATAGATGATTTTAAAACATTCATGTATGGGCAAACGCAGCCTTATACAGATTCCATTGAATTTTTTAAGCAATTAAAACAACGGCATGGGCTGAAAGTGATTGCCGTGAATAATGAAGGCCGTGAGTTGAATGATTACCGCATCCATCAATTCCGTTTATACGAACTGTTTGATGCATATGCCTCATCCTGCTATGTGAAATTCCGCAAACCGGATATTGATATATTCCGCATTGCCTGTGATATCGGCAGGGTGGCACCGCAACAGGCAGCAATGGTCGACGACCGCCAGATGTTTACCAACGTGGCTTCCACTCTCGGCATCAATTGCCTGCATTTCGACAGCCTGGCTGGGATCAAAGAGAAAATGAAAACGCTGAACCTGCAAAACGGTTGATCAGGGCAGTGGTCTTACTTTAATGTTCCTGTAATAAATAATGCTGTTGGGGTCATGAGCCTGCAGGGCAAAAGTGCCACTGGAAATGCGGCGCTCTTCCTGGCCTTTGCTCCGTTGCAATACTTCAGGTTCTGTATAATCCACTACCGTTTTATCATTTACTTTAATGATGATGTGCTTACCTTCTACTTTAATGTATTCTGTGTACCATTCCCGGTCTTTTACATACACTTCTTTTACATCCTGTATGCCATACAGGCTACCGGTGCGGCGCCAGTCGCTTTGTGAATTGTTGACCTGCACTTCATATCCTTTTGCCGGCCAGCCTGCTTCCTGGAATGCTGTATGGAAATAAATGCCGGAATTGGCGCCGGGCTGTGTCATCACTTCGGCTTTGAATTCAAAGTTTTTGAAAACATGGTTTTCTACAGGCCCGTCATAGAATAAATGGGCTGTCGGCCCCTTTACAACAATATGCCCGCTGTCGACAGAAAAAGAGCTGGCATTGTTTCCCACCTTCCAGCCGTTCAATGTTTTTCCATCGAACAGGGAGATCCATTTTGCTTTAGGTGCATTTATAAAAGAACAGAGAGAAATGCATGCGATGATGCAGGAGGCAGCGAGAATTGTTTTCATGTTGGAAAGTTGATTGCCTAAAGCTAAGGAATTATCCTCTGAGTGGGAGTTGTTAGCCGGGAGTCGGAAGTCCGGCTATCTTTGCAATCCTATGGACAATCCTATCGTCCTTCTTCTTGCCGGGTTTTTAATAGGAACATTGGGGACCCTGATCGGGGCAGGAGGCGGGTTTCTGCTGGTGCCTTTATTGCTTTTCACACATCCGGGAATGTCGCCGGAACTGGTTACTGCCGTGTCGCTGGTGATCGTAGCCTGCAATGCGGTGTCTGGTTCCATCGCGTATGCGCGGTCAGGCCGGATTGATTATAAAGCCGGATTGTTGTTTGCAGCGGCAACGATCCCTGGTTCTGTGCTGGGGGTATATGTGACCAAACATATTCCTGCCAATACCTTTAATGTCCTGTTCGGGGTCATCCTGTTGCTGTTGGCAGTTTTTCTTTTTCTCAAAAAGCAGAAGGTTGTTTTTTTTAGCGAAAGCACAAACGGGAATGGAAAATATTTCAAGCATCATACGCTTACTGATAAAGGGAATGTGCAGTACAGTTATTCTTACAACCAGTATACGGGTATTTCGATCAGTGTGATCGTCGGATTTCTTTCTCCTTTGCTGGGTATTGGAGGAGGTATTATACATGTGCCGGCCTTAGTGCACTGGTTGCATTTTCCGGTATATATCGCTACGGCCACTTCGCATTTTATACTGGCTATTATGGCTACTGTCAGTGTGGTGATGCATGCATTGCAGGGAAATTATAATGATCCTTATATATTAAATATGATCATCTGGCTGGCAGTAGGTGTTGTTCCCGGTGCGCAGGTAGGCGCTATGCTTTCGCATAAGATAAAAGGGGATATTATCGTGAAGGCACTGGCGGTCTGTTTGGCATTGGTGGGATTGAGGCTTCTGCTCGGAAACGTGTAAACAGCAACGATCATTACAGCACGTCTAAAAAAAATCAACCAGTAAATAGGGGTAAAATGTTTTCACCTTGTTGTTACAGAAACAAGGAATGATGAAAATAAGAACAACCGTAATTACGACGGCTTTATCGCTGTTTGTTACAGGAGCTATTGCGCAGGAATCAGTCAAAACAATATTTAAAAGCAATCCGAGATCATCCGGTGGTTATGGTGCAATATCCAATAAGTTTACACAGATCCGTGGTAAATATGCAAATATGAGCGGGCTGTATGGCGGTTGGTTTATCAATCAACGGCTGATGATAGGAGCGGGCGCAGCGGCTGTGACCAGCAATATACCAGTGCCGTTGGAATACAGTACTGATCCATTGAGGAACAGGAGTTATGAATATGGCCAGGTGGGACTGATGACGGAGTATGTTATAGGTTCCAACAAGCCTGTGCATTTTGTAGTGCAGTTATTTTCCGGGGCAGGGTTTACGTTGCAGTATGACCGTTACAACAGGCATATCAATAATAATTCTGATGATCCCATCAGTGATGAGAACTGGTTTTTTGTAACAGAGCCGGGAGTACAGGTTGAAATGAATTTGTTTAAATGGATGCGTTTTAGCCCGGGTGTTTCTTACCGTGCAAGTTTTGGAAGTGATGCAGCGGGAATGGAGGATAAGGATATAAGGGGTATGTCATATAATGTGACGTTGAAATTTGGAAAGTTTTAGTGAAGTATTTCATTCTACTTTAAGATAGCCGGGAACCCTTCGCAAAGTTGGAATACGATATTGTGCACCGTCAGGATGCTCGGGATTGATGACGAGCTCCTGACGTTTTGCATCTATAAGCACATCCATTTCTTCTATTGGAATGGCGCCAAGCAAAGGCTCACTGTTTCCTTCCAAAACTGCCGCAGAGCAGATAGCAGTCCTGTTCTGGAACTTTACACATAAAGGACCAACGATATCATGTTCAACCATCTGGTCATCCGCAAGAAAATGTCGTCTTCTTTCAATGAATGGAAGACCGAGTTGCTTTCTTATTGATTCATTGATGCACATCATATAGGATCCTGTGTCCACAAGCATTTCTACAGATGTTTGCCTTACCTCTTCTTCTCCGATGAGATGACGCCTGGCCATTTCTATATCAGATCCATTGATCAATGTTATGGATGCATAAATTGTTCCCATGATTATTTATTTATAATAAAGTAACGAAGAGGCTGAGCTGGTTCCAAGGGATTTTCATCGTTATTATCTGTTTTTTCACCGGTGATATTTGATGAGAAAACATTCAAACTGAGTCAATACCACTTTTTTGAAAAATCCCTCTTCCTTTTATATTTTTACCTTCTAACAGCTAATCCTTATGCGAAGACCCTCCCTGTCCCTGACCTTTCTTTTCCTGGCACTGCTTTTTTCTGTCTCTTCTTTTGCCCAGGACAGCCTTCGATTCCGGTCTGACAGTCTGAACAGGAGGAATGATACTTCCCGCTTCAGAAGAGGCCAGGGGATGGGCTCACTCTTTGCTGATTCATCCAAACTAACCAGCAGCGATTACCAGCTCCGTATCGAGAATGCCTATGCCGTGCTCTCCATGATCCGGAATAAAAGCGATCTTGGCCCGGGCATTACCGGCATCCAGGAAAAGCTGACTGATAGCGATTCTTCTCTTGCCGTATTAAAGGATAATATCATCAACAATAACCGGGCGCTCGGCCTGCGGAACCTGCAGATGTTCCGTACCCTGCTGACCAATATTCAAAGCGATGTACACGACCAGCGCGGCATACTGGATAGCGCAGAAGCGGACCTCAACGATCTCCGCCGCGAAATGAAGACACTGGTGGAAGACACTGTATTGAAGCATCTCTGGCGTGATTCCGCCAACCGCCAGCTTTTTGCCTCCCAGTTGAAAGATATGCGCGAAGCCTGGAGATTGAGCACTTCACAACTGAGGGAAAGCCTGGCGCTCGTGAACCAGTTGCAAACGCATAACTCCGGCAATGCGATCACTACCTCAGCCCTGCTGGATAAAGTGGATAACCTGCTGCTGACCTCTTTCTCCCGCGTATTCGGTAAAGAATTCAATTATATCTGGGAGCCTGCCTCCGACAGTTCATTGAAGAGACTACGTGCTGCTTATTCAAAAGTCTATCATGGTGAGCGGAAAGCACTGAACTATTATTTTAAAGACAGTGTGAACAAAAGACTTTTCCTTTTGCTTATCGGCTTCCTGTTCGGATTATGGGTTTTCCTTAATATCCGCCGCCTGAAAAAGACCGGGGCGATGGACAGGCTGAAAGATATCCAGGTGGGCTATCTGTATCCTCATTATATCGCATCTGCCTTCATTGTCATTTTCACATTGGCCCCACTTTTCGATCTGGATGCGCCTTCTGTTTATATCGAGTCGATGCAGTTCCTGCTGATCCTGACCCTGACATTTATCTGCTGGAAAAAATGGCCGCGTAAACTTTTTGTGTACTGGCTCGTGATGGTATTCCTGTATATCTGTTTCTCCTTTACTCACCACGTATTAATGCCAGGTTTTTTCCAACGCGTATGGCTGATACTGCTGAATGTGCTTTCTGTAGTGTTTGGCTCTTTGTTCCTCCGCGGAATGAAGAACCACCTTCATATGCGCGGTTTCCTGCGCTTTGTGATCATCCTGCATAATGTCATGAACGTACTGGCCATCTTCTGCAACATATTCGGCCGGTTCTCGCTGGCGCAGATACTGGGCAATACCGCTATCTTCTCCTTTACACAGGCGATCGGCCTGGCCGTGTTCAGCAAGATCTGCATGGAGGCGATCTTATTGCAGATTGAGACCAGCCGCAGCAAGCAGGGGCTCAAAGCTTCTTTCGATTTCCAATCGGTAGTAAAAGGTTTTCAGGGGCCAATTGTTTTCCTGGTCTTCGTACTCTGGCTGATCGTGTTTACCACCAATCTCAATATCTACAATACTTCCAAAGATGTGTTCAGTGCATTGATGGAAAAGCAAAGGACCATCGGCAGTGCCAGCTTTACCATTGGTGGCGTGCTGCTTTTCTTCCTCATCATCTGGGTGGCGCATCTGCTGCAGAAATATGTGGGTTATTTCTTTGGTGATACCGGCAGTGAAGAAGTACAGAATAAACGTCAGCGTTCACGCATGCTGATCGCAAGGCTGATCGTGCTTTGCGTGGGCTATCTGCTTGCAGTGGCCGCTTCGGGTTTACCGGTTGATAAGATCACAATCGTGCTTGGTGCATTAGGTGTTGGTATCGGTTTGGGCTTGCAAAATATTGTCAGCAACTTCGTATCAGGCATCATCCTGATCTTCGACAGGCCATTGCAGATTGGTGATTCCATAGAGATAGGCGATAAAGCAGGCAAGGTTAGAGAGATCGGGTTGCGTTCCAGCACACTGATGACGAATGATGGTGCCGAAGTGATCATTCCGAACGGCGATATCCTTTCGCAACATATTACCAACTGGACACTCAGCAACAACCAGCAAAGACTTTCCCTTTCTTTATCCGTTAGCGGAAGCAAGGATATTGAAAAGGTAACAAAGCTGATCACCGACACCATCATCCACTCAGGTTATGTGATGGAAGGATCTGTTCCGCAAACAGAATTCATTGCTGTGAAAAAAGATGAGTTTGACCTGAAAGTATTTTTCTGGTGTAAAGATGTGTTCAAAGCTTCGGAAGCAAGAAGTGCGATCCTGTATTTATTGCATAAGCAATTGGGAGAAGAGGATATAGCTATTGAAGCCTGACCGGCGCTTCTATACTTTCTTCGACATCCGCAGAAACCTTACGCATAAAAATATACTGGAACAGGAGAGGCCTGCAATAAATCCAAACCATATACCCGCAGCTCCCATATTGGCTTTGAAAGCCAGCAAATAACCAACCGGGATCCCGATCACCCAATAGGCGATGCCGATCAGAATAGTAGGGATCTTCACGTCTTTAATGCCCCGCATCAGTCCTGCGCCGATTGCCTGCGTGGCATCGGAGATCTGGAACACGGCAGCCAACACCAGCAATGCTGATGCCATGTGAACCACCTGCACATCATTATTAAAGGCACCGGGCAATATATTCCGCAGCAGGATGAATGAAGCAGCACATAACAGTCCATATAACAAAGCAGTGATCAGGGTGCTTTTTCCTATCGCCAGTATTTTCACCCTGTCGCGTGTACCGAATGCATTACTGACGCGGATAGAACTCCCCTGAGCCAGACCCATTGATACCATGAAAGTGAAAGAGGCACAGGAGAGGGCGATCTGGTGTGCTGCCTGCTCTGTGGCACCAATGGTGCCGATGATAATGCCGGATACGGCAAATGCGCCACCTTCCATACCTATCTGCAGGCTGCTTGGTACACCAATATGCAATAACTCACGGATCGTGTGCATGCGAAGCTTCCACTGATTTTTTCTTACGGCAACATAGCGGCGGAAAAGAGGATGCCAAAGAATGACAGCGCCCAATGCAGCAAACATTAAGGTACGTGTAATAAGCGTGCCCCAGCCTGCGCCTACCAGTTCCAGCCTTGGAAATCCCCAGTTGCCAAAGATCAGCAGCCAGTTAAGGAACACGTTGAGCGGAACACCGATGAGGGTGATAAGCATTGCCGTCCTGGTTTTTTCCAAACCATCTGCAAATTGCTTGAGCGACATGAACAGCAGCATCGGTATCACGCTCCATCCCATCAATTGCATGAACGGCACGGCAAGCCGGGCCACTTCAGGGTCCTGCTTTAAATGAAAAAGTATATTCTTTCCCAATTCAAGCGTGAGGGAAATGATAAGGGCTGTAATGGCGCATAACCAGAAGCCATTATAGAAGTAGTGGGAAACCTTTTGTGAATCCTTCCGGCCATGCGACATGGAAACCAGTTGGGAAACTGATATCGTCATTCCTATGCCTACTATGAATGGAATATTTAATACGGCCAACACTAATGAGGCGGCTGCCAGTTGCTTATATCCCAATGCTCCGGCCATGGCCGTATCGATCAAATGGAGCGACATTTGCGCAAGTTCTCCGAATATGATCGGGAGGGAAAGCCGAAGCGTTTTCTTCGCTTCACTGAATAAGGTCGGTTGCATCGTAATCAAATATATATCCGTTCAAATCTGGAACGCCAGGGCCTGCAAAGATCAATCATTTTAGCCTTTCAAGTTCATTCTTTCAATATTTTAATATTAAGTATGGCACTCATGACCTTTGTTATGAATGCAATTGGCATGCTTTTTACCCCCTTATCAAAAACACTTCTCATGAAAGCGATCTGGACGGGCTCTATTGGCTTTGGACTGGTCAACATCCCCATAAAAATGTACAGTGCTGTGGAAGAAAGTACACTTGATTTGGACATGCTGGATAAAAAAGACCACGCCAATATCCGGTTCAAGCGGGTAAATGAAAATACCGGCAGGGAAGTGGCCTGGGAAAATATTGTAAGAGGTTATCTTCTTAATGACCGGTATGTGGTGCTTGACAAAACTGATTTTGAAAAAGCAAGTCCTGAAAAGACCAGCCATATTGATATCATGCAATTCGTGGATGAAACAGAAATTGATAGTTCTTATTTCGAAGCGCCTTATTACCTGGAGCCCCAAAAAGCCGGGGTGCGCGCCTATGCCTTATTGCGGGAAGCATTGCATAAATCAGGAAAGGCAGGAGTGGGGCTTTTTGTAATGCATAACCGGGAACATATATGTATCATTAAATCCGATGAGGATGTGATCGTGCTCAACCGGATCCGCTTTGAACAGGAGATCCGTTCGTATGAGGACCTGAACCTTCCCAAAACAAAAAACAAACCGGCAGAATTGAAAATGGCGATCAATCTCATTAAGCAGATGACCAAACCTTTTGATATTTCCAAATTCAAGGATGATTATTCAGATAAGCTGATGAAGATCATCAGGGCCAAGTCAAAAGGAAAGAAAGCACCTTTCAAACCGATGCGGGTGGTGCATTCTCCTACAAAGGACCTGATGGATCAACTCAAAGCCAGTCTTTCTCCAAAGAAAAAGAAAGCTTCCTGAGGTTTTTTATATTTGACCTTCAAACACCCGGCGATGATCTATTACCAGGTTTCTCCGCCTGCTGCACTGGCAAAATATGTCCGCTTCTTTTGGGTACTGGAAGGTGAACCTGGTCCCGGAGATTCCTATATCCATCGCTCTGGTCAATACTACTTGTCCACCCGTCAGTTTGAGCGCAACTTCAAAGAGTTTGCGGGTTTCAGCCCTAAACTGTATTCCCGTATCATCCGCTTCCAATCGGCTATCGAGCAATATGGGCAGACCGGCAAATCGCTTACAGAGATCGCTTATGATTGCGGTTATTATGACCAATCACATTTTATTCATGATTTCAAGGAATTCTCGGGGCTTCATCCGAGGCATTATTTTGGAGGGAAGGCAGAAGGAACAAGCTGGAAAGATGCAGAACGGTAGAATGTCGTGTTTTTCCAATTTTGCCCAATCGTTACCTGTTAGTTTTGCCCTTATTCATTTAAATAACAGATCATGAAAATTCCCAAAGGACATCAGGCGGTAATGCCTTATCTCATTATTAATGGGGCTGCAGCCTTTCTCGATTTTGTAAAAAAAGTTTTTCCTGTACAGGTAACCCATGAATCACGTAATGATGATGGAACGCTTGGTCATTGCGAGATACAGATCCATGGCAGCACCATCATGTTTGCCAATGGTTCAAAGGATTGGGAGCCGCGTACCGCAGACTTATTTGTGTATGTAGAAAATGCTGATACTGCTTTTGCCAATGCTGTTGCTGCCGGAGGTAAAATAATATTGCCATTGGAAGATAAGGATTATGGCAGAAGCGGGGGCGTGGAAGATCCTTTTGGGAATATCTGGTGGATCACTTCAGTGAACGGATAAGAGATTTTGCAAGGGTGTCCATTATCTTAGTGGAAAATTGATCCCTGTATGCTCCGACCAATCGATAATTGGTTTTTGCAAAAGGCAGAACCGGATAAAAGTTGCCTGCAGTTTTTAAGGGCGTTCATTTTGCAGCAAGACAGGAATATTACGGAAACCTGGAAATATGGTATGCCCTTCTATTGCTACAAAGGCAAAATGTTTTGCTATCTCTGGGTGCACAAGAAATACCTGCAACCTTATCTTGGTATAGTGGAAGGCAAGCGGATTGATTATCCCGGCCTGCTCCAGGAGAAAAGGGCCAGGATGAAGATATTGCTGATCGATCCGGCACATGATATCCCCGCAAAAAAGATCGCCTCATTGCTCAAACAGGTACTGGCTTTATATAAGCAGACCTGAAATCCTTAAGAGATGTTATATTTTTTTAACGGTTTCAGAAAGTATTGGCCGGTAACCATTTTCAATCCTGATCGTCTAATTTTATCGTATGGGCCGGCTGGCCCGTGTTCCGATGTAATTAATAAACCATGCCATTGCTTTACTGGTTCACTGCCTTACCTTTTTTATTGCTGACAGGAGCATTTCCTGCGCATAAAGGCAGTGCTCCGCATAAAGCAATTCCTGCCGCGGTAACTGTAACAACTGATTCATTGAGTCCTGGTCATTCTCCCGTGCAACTGAAGATTGATCCTATTATCACAACTGACTCGGCCAACTGTGTTATTCCTTTCACCAGGGTGGGCAACCTGATCGTGGTCAAAGGAGAAGTGGATGGCATGGAAGGCAACTTTATACTGGATACCGGTGCGCCGAAACTGATCCTCAACCTGACATATTTCCGGAATTATGCTTCCTCTTCTTCTGCTGCAGAAGATGAGTCGGGAGGTATCACAGGAGGAACAGCCGGTGCGGCGCCTACGATGGTCACTAAGTTCTCCTTTGGCCCTGTTCATTACCAGGAGGTGGAAGCAGACCGTATCAACCTTGGTCATATCGAAAACAGTAAGGGGATCAAAATCCTGGGATTGCTGGGTATGCAATTGTTCAGGAAATTTGAAATGATCCTTGATTATGAAAAAAACCTGCTCTACCTGCATCTGATCACCAGGAAAGAATCGTCATCTTATAAAAGCGAAATGCTGGCAGATACTTCCCTTTACAATGAATTTCCTATAGACATCATGGAAGATAAACTGATCACCTATGGACATATGGCAGGGAAGAAACTGATATTCGTGATTGATACCGGTGCTGAATCGAATGTGCTGGACAGCCGGCTGCCCAACAAGATTTTTGAGAACGTTGCTATTACCCGCCGTATATTACTGACCGGCAGCGGCAATAAAAAAGTGGAAGCCCTGTATGGCGATATGAAGAATATGAAAATGGGCGATCTCGATATTGCGAGCCTGCCCGTGCTGGTAACAAACCTGGAGAAAATGTGTTTTTCCTATAATAAATGCCTGGATGGAATGTTGGGATTCGACTTCCTTTCCATGCATAAAATCGGGTTTAACTTTGTGAAAAGAAAAATGTATATATGGAAATAAAAGGTACCAGGCATAGCAAAAATAAGCTGGTACGCTTTTGCGCGGTACTGTTCATCCTGTTGTGTTTGACAACAGTGAGCGGTATTGCGCAAACCAACCTGAAATCCTATACGGTGAAGGATGGAGCTATGTACATTGCCCTGGGAAAAGACCTGAAAGAATCCTCCATTGATAGCTTCATTGTACAATACGGACTGGAAGACCTGGCACTGAAAGAATTCATTAAAGGCAGATACCTCGATTCATTGGCGAGAATGGGTTGGAAAGTGAATATTAATAACAAAGAAGTATTTGTTATCAGTAAGCCGCTGATGGGGTTTGACAATCTTACCAATCCCGCCGATAAGATCATCATGGCAGAGAAACGCCCCGGCTTTGCAGAGATGTTCCCGGCAGTGAGCAGCCAGATAACCTATGGTGTAAACCGCTTTAAGCGAAAATATAGTTTTGCCACCCGCGATTCGGTGGTCACGTTTTACCTGCGCAACAATGTGAATGCAAGAAGGGTTGTACTGGCCGGCAGCTTTAATGAATGGTCGCCCGATTCATTGTCGATGAGCAAAACAGACAGTGGATGGATCGCTTATGTAAAACTTGGAGCAGGTAAATACTGGTACAAATTTGTTGTGGACGGCCGTTGGATCACTGATCCGGATAATCTGCAGAATGAGAATGATGGTTTGGGGAATGTGAACTCTGTCTTCTTTAAAACAAATACGGTATTCACACTGAATGGATTTGCAGATGCCCGCAGGGTATATCTTTCAGGCAGCTTTAACGACTGGCAGGAGCGGAGCCTGCAGATGCAGGAAACCGGTAATGGCTGGCAACTGTCCCTTTATCTTGCCGACGGTACACATACTTATCGCTATATCGTTGATGGAAGATGGATGGCTGATCCGGGCAATAAGGACAAATTCCCGAATGAATTCAATGATTTCAATTCAGTGGTCCGCATCGGCAAGCCTTATCTCTTCCGGTTGGAAGGCTTCCAGGATGCACAGCAGGTGGCGCTTTCAGGTTCATTCAATAAATGGAGGCCCTATGAGTCATTCCTGCAGAAAAAATCAGGTGGCTGGGAACTGTTATACACGCTTGGCCCCGGCAATTATGAATATATATACCTGGTGGATGGCAAAGAAGCAAAGTCTTCTCCCCAACCGGGCCACAGTGGTAATTTCCATTTTGTGATTGATCCTAATTTTACTTTCCGCCTGAAAGGATTTGCCAATGCCAGGAATGTATTCCTGGCTGGTGATTTCAATGGCTGGTCGCCCAACACTTTTTCTATGGTAAGGGAAGGGGATGAATGGGTATTGAAAGTGCATCTGTCAAAAGGGAAACACCTCTACAAATTTGTTGTGGACGGAAAATGGATACTCGACCCTGGTAACAAACTTTGGGAACAGAATGAACATAGTACAGGGAACTCAATCGTGTGGATGGTAGATTAGTTTAGCCTTAAACCGGAGGCCTATCCAGTGCATTGATCTGTTTTTTATAGGCTGCAGGCAGAATGATTGATTTCAATACGCCATCCAGTTTTACTTTCCTGCTCAACTTATAGATAACAAGCAAGGGGCTTGCCCAGGAAAACGAATCGAGCTTCAGCATCTTTTTTACAATGACAGGACATACCAGCTTCTGTGATTCTTTTAAAAGAAAATAACGGATAGGGCCGAGGTGTTTACGGTATTGTTTGTAAAGATCGATGGTGTATTCGCTTTTGGCGAGGTCATGCTGAAGGTGTTGTACATGACTTACCGTCCATTCTTTATAAGTATGCGGCAGTTCTTTCAATCCCATGCGGCTGCCCATCCGGAAGAACACATCAAACAATTCATCTTTTTCTTCGTCTGTCAGTTTTCTTTCCAGCAGTTCATAAGCCGCAATGGAATAATGGATAAGCATGAATAACACATCGCGGTAGGCCCAGTCTGGGATGGTAGCACCTCTGTTGCTTTCTACTGTTTTGTGAATGGTGGTGATGGCATCGATCGCTTTTTCAGCAGCTTCTTTGCGGGAGTAAACGATACGCCGGGCATACATAACAGTAGAGAACAACCGGCCCAATGGATCGGAAGGGAGTTTGCCGGTGAAGTAGAGCCAGTCAACCGCTTTGTTCAGTGAAAACTCGGCGGAAGCGCCGGCAAAGACGAACAGGATGGTATCGCTCTTGCCCCACACTTGGCGGACAATAGAGGATTGGTCAACAAAGAATTCCATAGTTGTACAGGTTAATGTAAATGTACGGAATTGTTTGAATGCTAAAAGTTGAGAGGTAAGGGGACCGCGCTGATTTACACCATTCCCTTTTTCCAGTATTCCAGCCAATCGATCATCCTGCTTGTAAAGCCATATTCATTATCAAACCAGGCGATCACTTTTACCTGGTTCCCTATGATCGAAGTCAGGTTTCCATCGATCACACAGGAATGAGTATTCCCTTTATAATCCAGGGACACCAGTGCCTCTTCTGTATAACCTACAATGCCTTTGAATTCTCCCTGGGAAGCTTTCCGGAAAAGAGTGTTCACTTCTTCTACTGTTGCAGGCCTGTTCAGTTGTGCCGTGAAATCGGCCATTGCTCCATTGGCTACCGGCACACGGGTTGACACGGCAGCAATTTTATTTTTCATTCCCGGCATTACCCGCTCAAGGGATTGCTGGAGATCTATTTCTACAGGTATGATGGATTCTGCTGCTGCACGTCCGCGGCGGAATTGAGGATGCGGAGCATCTACCAGTTCCTGGCGGGAAGTGTAGGAGTGAAGAATATTCATTTGAATGGAATGAATGCCGATACCATTGAGTATATAGATCACATGCACTGAACAATTGGTCATGCAACCTCCGGGGGATACGATATCGCTGTTGGCATGAATGCTGTTATGATTAAAACCATAGATCATCAGCGGCACTTCCGGTGAGCCCGTGGTAGACAGTAAAACCTTTTTGGCACCAGCTTTCAAATGCTCTGATGCACCTGCCTGCGTACTGAACTTACCGGAACATTCCAGCACCACGTCTACCCCCAGCTCCTTCCAGGGAAGCTGCGAAGGATGACTGGCATTCATCACTGCTATCTTTTTGCCGGCTGTGTGCAGGGCATTGTCTTCATACACTAATGGTGCCTGGTAAGTACCATACACTGAATCGTATTTTACAAGATAAGACAGGTTTTCGGGGGGCATGATATCATTGACTGCTACCAGTTCAAGGGTTGGATGGTCTGCCAAACGCCTGAATAAAAGCCGCCCGATCCGGCCCATACCATTGATCGCTATCTTCATATTTTATGATTACTTGATTTTGGAAGCGCAAATATCCAAAAAAACAAAAGAATCCAAACGTTAAAGATGCGGCTGAATAAATAAATTGTGGGATGAAATCTGCTACCATCCATGAACTGAAACAGGAAATGGCACAGCTTAAGCCTGCTGAACTGAGCGCTTTATGCCTTCGCCTGGCCCGGTTTAAAAAGGAGAATAAGGAACTGCTGACCTACTTGCTATTTGAGGCCCATGATGAGGACGGCTATATTGCTTCGGTAAAAAAAGAGATCGATGAGCAATTTGAGACCATCAATCTCAGTCACCTTTACTTTGTCAAAAAAAGCCTGCGCAAAATACTCCGCGGTATCAATAAACACATCCGTTACACCGGTTCGAAGCAGGCTGAAGTGGAATGGCTGCTTTATTTCACCGCCAAACTGGCCGGATCAGGCATACCTCTTGAAAAGAATACTATGATCAATAACATCTATCATAGCCAACTTAAAAAACTGTTTGCCGCAATCCATACCCTGCACGAAGACCTGCAATACGATTACATGCGACAGGCAGAAAAGCTGGCTGGTAAAAAATGATGGTGCGATAATGTATTCGCCTTATCCGTGCCTCTTCACTTCATTCATCTCCCTTCGTGGTCATTCGCACCATTTGCGCTTCTCAGTCGCATATTCAGCAGTTCTACCAGCAGTGAGAACGCGATAGTGGTATAGATATAGCTTTTGCTGATCTTCTGGTGAAAACCTTCCGCCACCAGCATAATACCAATAGCGATCAGGAATGAAAGCGCCAGCATCTGCAGGGTAGGATGTTTATTGATAAAACGGCTGACCGGCCCAGCAAAAGCCATCATGATAGCAATGGAAATGACCACGGCAATGATCATTACAAACACTTCGTCAACCATTCCGATTGCTGTCAGGATGGAGTCAAAGGAGAATACTGCATCGATCAGCACGATCTGGACAATGACGGAAGAAAAGGAAGCATATATTTTTTTCTTTTTTGGATCTTGAGTAGCCGGTTTTTCCAGCTTATGATGGATCTCTAATGTGCTTTTAATAATAAGGAATAATCCACCGGCCATCAGGATCAGGTCTTTCCAACTGATCTGGATCGGCTGTCCTTCATTTTGAACATAAGGGATTGTAAAAAGCGGGTTCTTCAATTGCATGATCCAGGTAATGGTCATCAGCAATCCGATCCGTAAGAACATGGCCAGTAACAGTCCGATACTGCGGGCCTTTTTTTGCTGCGCAGGATCAAGTTTGTCGGATATGATGGAAATGAAAATGATATTGTCTACTCCCAGCACGATTTCCAGAAAGGCTAATGTTAAAAGACTTAGCCAGATCGCGGGATCGGAAAAATCAGGAATGGTCATGGTTTTTTATGGTTTTTATCCCTCTAAAGCTTGTAATATTGCCCTGTGGCAACAATACTGGTTAAAAATATAAAAAAATTGGTTGGCCTGGCCAATCCATCTGCTCCATTGCGTGGAAAAGAATTGTCACGGCTCCCTGCTATTGATAATGCTTATCTTTTAATCGAAGATGCTGAAATAGCAGGATATGGTCCAATGGAGGAATTACATGCAGGTATTAAAGCATCAACCGAACTGGATGCTTCCGGCCGTTTTATTCTTCCTGCGTGGTGCGACTCACATACGCACCTTGTATTTGCCGCCAGCCGTGAAGAAGAATTTGTGGATAAACTGAAAGGACTAAGCTACGCAGAGATCGCTGCAAGGGGAGGAGGTATTCTCAATTCAGCACGTAAGCTGCAAGCAGCTTCTGAAGATGAACTGTTCCTTTCGGCCTGGAAGCGGCTGGAAGAACTCAGCCGGTGGGGAACTGCTGCAGTGGAAATAAAAAGCGGATACGGACTTACCGTGGAAGCAGAATTGAAAATGCTGCGTGTAATAAAAAAACTTAAAGAGCGGTCTTCCTTATCCATCAAAGCTACATTCCTGGGAGCGCACACTTTCCCGCCTGAATATAAAGAAGACCACGAAGGATATATCCGTCTGATCATTCATGAGATGCTGCCGGTAATAGCAAAAGAAAAACTGGCAGATTATGTAGATGTATTTTGCGAAAAGGGATTTTTTTCTCCTGAAGAAACGGAAACTATTTGCAGGGCAGGCATGCAATATGGGCTTAAACCAAAAATACATGCCAATCAACTGAACCTTTCCGGTGGAGTGGAAACAGGCATTAAATTGAATGCTGTATCCGTTGATCACCTCGAAACCATGAGCGATGACACCATCTCAATGCTGGCTGCTTCCAATACCATCGGCACCATGCTTCCTACGGCAGCTTTCTTTCTCCGCATGCCGTTCCAGCCGGCAAGACAGATGATCGATGCAGGATGTGCTGTGGCACTGGCAACAGATTTCAATCCGGGCTCTTCTCCTTCCGGTAATATGAACCTGCTGATAGCAATGAGCTGCATACAAATGAAAATGCTTCCGGAAGAAGCGATCAATGCAGCTACGGTCAATGGCGCTTTTGCTATGGACCTTCAGCATGAAACCGGGAGCATTGCAGCAGGAAAGAAAGCCAATTTTATACTTACTCAGCCCATCCCTTCACTGGCTTATATTCCTTACGCATTTGGAAATAACCTGGTGGAAAATGTAATGATCAAAGGTGAATGGATTTCTGGTAAGTAATCATTACATTTATGAATGGGTAATCTTAACACAGAAGAGATACTGATCGTTATTTGCAGCCTCGTTGTTTTATCATATATCTTTTCGATCCTCAGCCGTTATATCAGGATACCGTCGGTATTGCTCCTGCTGTTTGCAGGTATCGGCTTCCGGGCCCTGGCAGATTTTTATCAGGTAGATATTGATTTTTCTGCACAACTGATCGAATCATTAGGCGTGGTAGGGCTGATCATGATCGTACTGGAAGCAGGGCTCGACCTGAAGCTTGGCCGCAACAAACTAAAACTGATCCGGAACTCTTTTTTCTCAGCCCTCATCATTTTTGTGATCTCTACGATATTGCTCACCCTCATTCTTGAATACTGGTCGCATGAACCAATGGAGAAATGCCTCGTGTATGCGATCCCGCTTTCCATTATGAGCAGTTCCATTGTTATCCCCAGCATCAATCCGTTGAGCGAACAAAAAAAGGAATTCCTGGTATATGAAGCTTCTTTTTCAGATATCATCGGCATCATTGTGTTCAACTATTTTACAGCGGGGGATACTTTATCATTGCATTCACTGGGTATGTTTGGCGGTAACATCCTTTTATCCATTATTCTTTCAGCACTGTTGTCTTTTGTGCTACTGATCATCCTGGCTAAAACAAAACTCAATATCAAATTCTTTCTTATTTTCTCCCTATTGATACTGATCTATGCCGGCGGCAAAATACTCCATCTTCCCTCGTTGATCATTATCCTTGTGTTTGGCTTGCTGATCAATAACTGGGAAAAGCTGAAATGGCAAAAACTATTACATTATTTCCCGCATGAACAGGTGGAATCGCTGAGGCATTTGCTGCATTCTGTAACCGCAGAAACTTCGTTCCTGATCCGCACTTTCTTTTTTCTCCTGTTCGGCTTTTCTATTTCTCTCCGGTTTCTTTCTGAAAGGGAGATACTGCTTGTCGGCAGCCTGATCGTAGTAGCATTGTTCCTGGTACGGATACTGTACCTGCGCTTTTTTGTACGGACCAACCTTTTCCCGGAATCTTTTTTTATTCCCAGGGGCCTGATCACAATTGTCCTTTTTTACAAGATCCCGGAAAACTTACGATTAAATAGTTTCAATGACGGAATACTGTTCTTTATAATTCTTACTACCAGCATTATTATGGCACTGGGAATGATCTTCTATAAAAAGAAACCCGACCAGATCGTGGAAGAAGCCCAATTTTAAAAAGTTTATTCCTTAATAGTACTCCCTTCCCGTTCTTCCCGCCTTACCGGTAAGTTTTTACC
Source organism: Sphingobacteriales bacterium 44-61 (assembly GCA_001898405.1). Lineage (GTDB taxonomy): Bacteria > Bacteroidota > Bacteroidia > Chitinophagales > Chitinophagaceae > Terrimonas_A. The sequence goes on along the minus strand of MKTW01000002.1, from coordinate 305,153 downwards.
GGTAAGGCGGGAAGGGGTCGCTTCATTTTTTTACTTACTTTGTCTAATCACAAAATGTAATCATGCAAAAAATCATCGAATGCGTCCCTAATTTCAGTGAGGGAAACGACCTGCTTGTCATCAAACAAATTACTGACCAGATTGAATCTGTAGAAGGCGTCCGTTTGCTTAACGTAGACCCGGGTAAAGCCACGAACCGTACGGTAGTCACTTTTGTTGGTTCACCCGAAGCTGTGATAGAAGCGGCTTTTCTTGCCATTAAAAAGGCCGGGGAACTGATAGATATGAGCAAGCATACCGGTGAGCATCCTCGTATGGGCGCTACTGATGTGTGCCCATTGATCCCCATTGCTAATATTACCATGGAAGAAACAGCTGAATATGCAAGGCGGCTGGCGGAAAGGGTAGGAAAGGAGCTCACTTTACCGGTATACCTGTATGAAGCAGCCCAACCCGATAAATTGCGCAGCAATCTTTCTGTGATACGTGCCGGCGAATACGAAGGCTTTTTTAAAAAGATCACTTTGCCGGAATGGAAGCCTGATTACGGGCCGGCCATTTTTGATGCAAGAAGAGGGGCTACCGTTATCGGTGCGCGGGATTTCCTGATCGCTTACAATATCAATCTCAATACCACTTCTACCCGCAGAGCCAATGCCATCGCATTTGATGTGCGGGAAGCAGGGCGTGTGAAAATGGAGAACGGGAAAAAAGTGCTGGATAAAGATGGTAAGCCTGTATCTGTACCCGGTACTTTAAAATCAGTGAAAGCCATTGGTTGGTTTATTGAAGAGTATGGTATTGCGCAGATATCCATGAACCTGACCAATATCAACGTTACACCGGTCCATATTGCTTTTGACGAAGTTTGCCGTAAAGCAGAAGCAAGAGGGATCCGTGTTACAGGAAGTGAACTGGTAGGACTGGTGCCGCTGCAATCGTTGCTGGAGGCGGGAAGGTATTTTCTTAAAAAACAAAAACGCTCCACAGGTGTATCGGAAAAAGAACTTGTACGTATCGCGGTTAAATCAATGGGGCTGGATGAACTTTCTCCATTCAAACCCGAGGAAAGAGTGATCGAGTATCTTTTGCAGGATAAGGCAGACAGCAAGCTGGTCAATATGAGCCTGACTGCCTTTGCTGATGAAACTGCAAGTGAGAGCCCTGCTCCTGGTGGTGGTTCCATTGCTGCCTACGTGGGCGCTTTGGGTGCTGCACTGGCTACGATGGTCGCGAATCTTTCATCGCATAAAAAAGGATGGGATGAGCGTTGGGAAGAATTCAGCAATTGGGCAGAGAAGGGGGAACAGTATAAAGCAAAGCTTGTTGGGCTGGTGGATGCTGACACCCGGGCTTTCAACCGGATCATGCAGGCGTTTGGCCTCCCCAAATCTACCGATGCGGAAAAAGCTGCCCGTCATGCTGCTATCCAGGAAGCGACCCGTTATGCCATTGAAATTCCTTTCCAGGTGATGCAAACTGCTTATGAAAGCATGGAAGTGATAAAAGCTATGGCCGAAACAGGCAATCCCAATTCCGTATCGGATGCAGGGGTAGGCGCACTTTGCGCACGTGCTTCTGTGATGGGGGCTTTTATGAATGTCCGCATCAATGCGTCAGGCTATGACGATAAGGGGTTTGTTGCAGATATTATTGACCGTGGCAGGAAAATAGAGAACAATACCATAGCTTTAGAGAACGATATTTTAAAAGTTGTCAATGAAAAAATTGGATGCTGAACACCCCGTCAGAATGGGAAGCATAAAAGCAGCCCCGCATCTCAGGCTTTATAACCGTGAAGACCTGATGTCGCTCACCCGCTTGCGCCGTTTTGAAACAAAACTGGGCGAACGCCTGCAGGTAGTAATGGATGCGGATGATATAGAAGGGTCTATTCAATCATCATCAGCAAAATTCATTCTCTTCGGTATACCGGAAGATATCGGCGCCAAAGGAAATTATGGTATCGGTGGCGCCGATACTTTATGGATCCCCTTTCTCCAAAGCTTCCTGAATATTCAAAGCAATGATTTCTTTGACGGGCAGGAAGTGCTGGTGTTGGGGCATTTTGATTTTGGCGATATACAATATCTTATCGATACCACCGCAAAAGGGGAAGAAGAAAAGATAGAAGCATACCGGCATGCGGTGAATGTGATCGATGAAGAAGTGGAGCATATTGCCAAACTGATCACAGGTTTGAAGAAACTACCGGTAGTGATCGGTGGTGGTCACAACAACTCTTATCCTCTTATCAAAGGAGCGGCCAAAGGGTGGCATAAAGCAGGGGTGATACCATTGCCGCAGATCAACTGCATCAACGTAGATGCACATGCCGATTACCGCCCTGCTGAAGGCCGGCACAGTGGGAATGCTTTCCGCTATGCAGAAGAAGACGGCTTTTTGCAGAAATATTGTATCGTGGGGCTACATGAAAACTATTTGCAGCAAAACTGCTGGTCAGACATCGTAAACAATCCTTTTATCGATTGCATCACGTTTGAAGATATTTTCATTCATGAAAAGAGGACTTTCCTGCAAGCCATTGCACATGCAACAGGGTTTACGGGAGATACACTTGCAGGCATAGATCTTGACCTGGACGGCATTCAAAACACCCTTAGCAGCGCTATGACACCTGTTGGCATTTCAGCTATCCAGGCACGCCAATACGTTTCCTTTGCTGCTGCGGATGCAAGGCCTGCTTACCTGCATATCTGTGAAGGGGCAGCAAGGCTTACGGATGGGCGGTCGGATGCAACAAGTGGCAAACTGATCAGTTACCTGGTGAGTGATTTTATTAAAATGGTATGCCAAGGTTGATAAAGGTCTGCACTTTCCCGGTTTGATCACTATACATCAAGCTAAGATCAAGCGGCCCCAGGGCAAAATTATAAGAGAAGGTGAGGGCATAACCTGAATAGAAATCCTTGCTTTGGAAAAATTTGCTCTTGTTCACAATATTGTTGAACAATACATTGGCTCTTCCTGTGATATAAGTAGAGTTGAATATCTGCCAGCGCAATCCTCCCTGCACAGCGGCATATGATGTGCTGTAAACAGAACCTTCCTGCATTCCGGCAAACAATACCTGCCTTCTGAAAAGTTTAACCATTCCTCCAACAACAAATTCATTCATTACATTATCACCATAGTCGAAGTTGACACCGCTCTGGGCAGACAGGAACGCCGTTGTTTTATTAATGAGCGGCAGGTATCCTTCAGCGGAAACAGTTGAGTATAGAAAAGGCTTATTGGTGGCTTTGATTGAATCAGGATTGGGCAGCGGTGAACCATTTGCAAGGAAATTGATCTTTAAATCCTGCCTGGCAACACGTCCGCCCTCAAACTCAACTTTAATTCCTTTCTTGGGAAAGTTAACGCGGTCGAGTGTGTTGCTGTTCAGGTAAGCCAGGAAAGTAGAAAACTGGCTCCTGCCTTTGAAAGCGAGCTCGGGTGTAATGGTCGGCTTGTATCTCAGCCACTCGAAACGATGTCCTATGCCTAGGGTAACGTTCCGGCTGGTGGAATAATGGAATTTTTCACTTACTTCCCAGTAGTTCTGATTATACAGGCCTGTTTGCTTGTACTGGTCATAAGCGATGAAATCCAGCCGGTCGAATTGCGTTTTCAACGTGAAGCCAAAATTCTTCAACCGGCCGAGGTATTGAAGGTGTTCTGCCCTGAGCCGGAGGCTTTCTCCTAAATTCAATGTCACCAGGCTTCTTGAATTTGGTGTAAAGAAATTGCGGGTAGTGAAATTACCAATGACACTGATGCCGGAAAAACGTGTATAATGAATACCCAGCTTGGCAAACGTCAATGCGTTTTCTTCCACATCAAAATGAATATGGGAGGTGCCGTCTATTTTTTCTTCCAGTGAATAATTGATCCTTTTATAATAACGGGTGCCGAATGCACGCCTTACCAGGTCGCCCAACTTTTTAGCAGTGTAGGTACCGTTATTGATAAAGCCCATTGTATGCACAAAAAAATCAGGCGTGGTCTTTTCCAATCCGCTTACATCAAAAGAACTGATCCTGACTTCTTTTACCTGGGGCAGGCGGTTTTCTTCGTTCTCCTGTTTTCCGTAAACGGCATCCAATGAATCTTTGAGATGTTTCAGGCGGGGATAAAGTTTTCTTCCTTCTTCCATCCCTTTTTCTATAATGGCTTCTGATTCTGAGAAGCTGCCCATATTATAGTTTTCCAGTTCGAGAGGGATATAAATATCGCAGAGCGGTATCTCTTTCTTCGTATCCTCACTTTCCCGGAAGAAAGCGACCTGCAACAATATCTGGAACACATTTCTTATTTTATCGGAAGGAAGCAGGCCATTTGCTACATTACTGCCAATTACAAAGTTGGCGCCCATTTCCCGTACATCCCTTGCCGGGAAATTGCGCACGATGCCTCCATCTACCAATTTCCCTTTTTCATAATTTACTGCAGTAAAAAAAGAAGGGATGGCCATGCTGGAGCGAACAGCGCTGATCACTTCTCCCTTATGCATTACTACAGCTTCACCACTGCCTACATCGGTGCTGATGCACCGGAAAGGAATGCTGAATTTTGAAAAATCTTTGATATTGTATACAGGAAAGAAGAGTTCTGAAAATTTTAGCCAGAGTTCCTGCCCTTCAAGCAAGCCGGTGGAGAAATGAAACCGGTGATTGATCCAGGGAAGTTCCACGATGTATTTGTAGGCCTCATCCTTTTCCTGCATCAGCAAGCTGCGCATGCTGGCCTGGTTGCTGAACAGGGCATCCCAGTCAATCTCCCTCACGATCTTTACCAGCGTATCGGCTGAGTAACCCACAGCATATAATCCCCCAATAATAGCACCCATGCTGGTGCCGGTGATATAATCCACTTTCAGGCCGGCTGAATCAATTGCATGCAAAATACCCAGGTGGGCCAGCCCTTTAGCACCGCCGCCACTGAGCGTAACGCCGATCTTAGGCCGCTGGGCCAATAAGAAAAAGGGTACTGCAAGAAGTAAAAGGGTTAATCTGACCTTCAACGAATGGGATTTATCAGGTTGGACAAGGAGTTATTTCTACACAAAATAATGCATTTAGGGAATAACCTTACCAATATAAAAAGGCTGCCTGTTATCAAACGGGCAGCCTTTCTTTCATAAGAATAAAAAATTTATCCTTCCGGTGTCAGGTATTGTGCATATGCATACCCTTCTTCTCCCTTATCTGTTCTGATCAGCCACCACTGGTCATTGGTCTTGCTCACCAGTGTTACAATAGAATGATGGGCAGCTTTGCCTACTATTGGTTGATCTGTGCCCGGGCCTTTACGGATATTCAGGTTTGATTTTTCTGTTGTCACTTTTGCTTTTGCGCCTGGAGCTGCTGCAGCTACGTTTACATTCATTACCATATCGCCGGCAAGAAAGTTTGGATCGATCTTGTTGTACATATCCCATAACTGGTCTTTCACTGCTCCTGAAGGAGCTTCCCCATCCACATACAATACACCGTCTTTTTCTATTGCCTGGAGATTATTAACGCCTGATGCTTTGGCCGCATCCAGCAATTCCTTGTATTTATCTTGCAATGCCATAAGATTAGTTTTAGGTTATTTTACTTTTAAACCGCTTGCATCAACTTTTTTGGGTTTCAAACCATCCAGCGCCATTTTCACTTTTCTCCAATCCGCTGCTTTTATTTCACCTGTTACAGTGATAACGCCATCATTGACGGTTGCTTTGATACCAGGATGATCTTTGAGCGCATCGGTCACTCCTTTAGTGAGAGGGTCATCAGCCGCTATATCAGGAGCAGGAGGAGGTGGGGGAGCCATTACGGTTGTGTTATCCAGTACGGATTTCACGCCTTTTACAGCCGATACGGTGGATTGAAGCGCGGTCTTTGCAGAAGCTTCTGTTACTTCGCCTGTAATAGTTACAGCACCATCTTTTACATCCACCATCAGGCCGGAATAACCCGGAGTAGAGGCCAGGGCCGCTTCAACTGCCGTTTTCACATCCGCATCTTTTACCTTGCCTTTGCAAGCTGGCAAATAAAAGAGCATGGCCGAAAGGGCAATAGCCGTCAACATTTTTTTCATACGCTAAGTTTTTAGGTTACTTAATTCCCGTAACGCTGGTTTACAGGTGACATGTCGAAGATAACTCAATCGGCGTGCCATAAAACAGGCGTAAGATTATCTTTTTGTATTCAGAAAGGGTTTAAGGAAGGCTTTATCAGTGATTTTTAAAACGAAAAACCGTAATAACGCCAGCAGTTTCCGGCATTATTACGGTTCTCTTTTATGGGCAGGGTATACGATCAGTTCTTTTCGAGCTCCATTATTTTTTCAAAAACCTGCTCATACTGCGTATCCAATTGCGAAAGCTCTGTTCCTGTTTTTTTATAAGCATCTTCTGCTTCTTTGAACTTGTTTTTGTCTGTATAAGTTGCCGGATCAGCCAGTGAAGCTTCCAGCCTTGCTTTTTCTTTATTGAGCTGCGCGATCTTTTCTTCCAGTTGCTGGAAGAGCCGCTGTTGCTTCTGCAATTCTTTTTTTGCTTCTTTGTTGATAGGTGCAGAAGCAGGCTGGCTTACGGGTGCTGCAATGGGTTTGGCGGCTGTTTTTGCTTCCGGCTTATCTGTTTTGGATGATTTGCTTTCTGCTTTTTTCTGTTCTGCTTCCTGTTTGGCCATGCGTTCTTTCCAGGCTACCCATTCATCATAACCGCCTTTGAATTCTTTTACTTTATGATCAACGATCTCCCATATCTTATTGGCTGTTTTGGAAACAAAATAGCGGTCGTGGCTTACGAGGATCAGGCTGCCTTCATATTTATTCAGTGCATCGATCAACAGGTCGCAGCTGTGCATGTCGAGGTGGTTGGTCGGCTCGTCCAACATCAGGAAATTGGCCTTGCTTACCATTGTTTTGGCCAGTGCTACCCGTGCTTTTTCACCACCGCTCAATACCCTGATCTTTTTATCTGAATCATCGCCGCTGAAAAGGAAACATCCCAATAGGGTGCGCAATTCCAGGTCAGTCATCTGGCTGCCGCACTCTTTCATCTCATCCAGGATGGTATTGTTGACATTGAGCGCTTCCAACTGGTGCTGTGCATAAAAGCTTTCTTCCACGTTATGCCCCCATTTACGGTCTCCTTCATAGCTTTCTGCACCCGCAATGATCCGCAGCAGGGTCGATTTTCCCTTGCCGTTAGCCCCGATCAGCGCGATCTTATCCCCACGGTCAATTTCTGCAGAGGTTCCTTCGACGATGATATTATCACCGAATGATTTGGATATATCCTTCAATTCCACCAATACCCGTCCCGGTGTTTTATCCACCCGGAAATTGATCCGGATATTCGGCCGTTCAATGGCTACGTCTTCGATACGCTCCAGTTTGTCGAGCCGCTTCTGTATACTTTGTGCTTGCGCAGCCTTACTGGCTTTTGCCTTAAAACGTTCTACAAAGCGTTCCTGCTGGCGGATATAATCCTGCTGGTTTTCGTAAGCTTTTTGCTGCAGATCTATACGGATGGCTTTTTCTTTTTCATAAAAGTCATAATTGCCATTGTAGATATGCAGTTCCTGCTGATACAATTCCACGATCTTAGTCACCATCCGGTTAAGGAAATATTTATCGTGGCTGACGATCACCACAGAACCCTGGTAGTGCAGCAGATATTTTTCCAGCCATTCAATGGAAGGGAGGTCAAGGTGATTGGTCGGTTCGTCAAGCAAAAGAAGATCTGGCGCCTGCAGAATCATTTTGGCTAATAATACACGCATTCTCCAACCACCACTGAATTCTTTATAGGGGCGCTGCAGATCGGCATTGGAGAAGCCCAACCCTTGCAGCACTTCTTCTGTGCGGTGATGGATATCATAACCTCCGAGCGTTTCCAGTTCATGCAGCTTATCCGAATACTCATGCAATACTTTCTCATCACCGGTCTTTTCCAGTTCTTTCCCCAATTCTTCTATTTCCTTTTCCAGCAGCAATACTCTTTCAAAAGCGCTGAGTGCCACCTGGAGGATGGACTCGTTGGTATCAAAACTCAAAAGGTCCTGGTGCAGGTAACCGATAGTAGTGGTCCTGCTTCTTTCCACGGTGCCGGCAGAAGGACTGTATTGCCCTACCAGCAATTTCAGGAGGGTTGATTTTCCTGTGCCGTTATAACCGATCAAGCCGATCCTTTCCCCGGGTTGGATATGCCAGGTGGCATCTTCCAGGATGACCCTTGCTCCAAATTCGAATGTGACGTTTTGTAATCCTGCTAACATTTTCAATAATTAATGATCCAAACCGGCATTAACCGGCATTCCGAATCCCGCAAAAATAAAGAATTCCACCTTGCCCTCCCGGCTATTATCTTTGTTGAAATGGTTACCTGATGAAAAAAGTTTTCCTGATCCTGCTTGTGCTTATCCTGATTGCAGCAGGTTACTTGCTTTGGTTGTTCAAGTTCCGTTCCGGTTCCAGAGGCCCTTCAGGCCCTCCGCCTGTGCCCCTGGCCGTGAGTAAGCATAGCGATGCATTCAATCAATCCATTCAAACCATGCTCAATGCTTATTATTCATTGGCAGAAGGCCTTGTGCAATGGGATACTGCAGCAGTGTCAAAATATGGCCAGGAACTGAAAACTGCGCTTGACAGCGTCAAGATCGAAGAGTTGCGTAAAGATACCACCGGTATTTACGAATCAGCGCTCGATCCTTTGGGCAATGCCCGGTCGGAAGCCTCCAATATAATTGCGAATCCATCACTCGATGCAAAAAGAACGGCATTCAATGCTTTGTCGGAAAACCTGCGGCTTCTTTTCATCATTTCCCGTTACGACAGGGAAAAGATCTACTGGCAGGAATGCCCGATGGCTTTTGGGGAAGATCAGCCGGGCCACTGGCTTAGCCGGAACGATTCTGTGCGTAATCCTTACCTGGGCATCAATCATCCGCAATACAAGGCCACCATGCTCAATTGCGGAGGGCCAAAGGATACGATCAACTTTATGGTAGTAAAATAGGGGCAGCCATTCTTCAAAAAAGTCCCGGCTGGCAGAAAGTTTTCTTTCCTGATCACCGTCTAAGTCGTGTTTTAGTTTATCTTTCACACTTATTCAAAATCAATTTATCATGAGAAGATTAACTGCTGTGTTGTCTTTATTATTTGTAGGACAGCTATTGTCAGCTCAGGAAAAGCTGAACATGGATGTCATTAACAAGATCAAAAATGAAGGAACAGCCAAATCCCAGGTAATGGATATTGCTTTCCATCTTACTGATGCTAATGGTCCAAGATTGTCTGGCTCTCCCGGCTACACAAAAGCTGCAACCTGGGCAAAAGAAACCCTTGCTAAATGGGGATTGTCTGGCGCTGCACTGGAACCTTGGGGCGAATTTGGAAAAGGATGGGAATTGAAAAAAAGCTATGTGGCTTTGACCGCTCCTTATTACAAACCCATGATCGCTTATCCAAAAACCTGGACAAAAAGTACTTCCGGCTTAAAAAGTGCAGAAGTATTGCTGATCGAAGCAAAAGATTCTGTTGGATTGTTGCAGTACCAGGGAAAAATGAAAGGGAAAGTGCTGGTGATTTACCGCAATGATACATTGAGGCAAACATTTAAAGCTGATGCTACACGTTATACCGACGAGGAACTGGATAAAATGGCCGCAGCAGAGCCGCAGGCCCAGCGCCGCCCTGCAGATACAGCAGCAATGCGCCGCATGCGTGAGCAGTTTGCCCGTAACCAGGGCCCTGCACAAGTGCTGAATGTGCTGAGAGCAATGGCTGATAAAGAAGGTGCTGTAGCAATTCTTAGCAGCAGCCCCCGTGGTCATGATGGAACTTTATTTGTTCAGGGTGGAGGTAGCTATGCTGCTGGCGCTCCTGATAATTTCCTTGATATCATGGTTACGGCTGAAGATTATGGCACAATCTGCCGCCTGGCAAAAAGTGGTGTGCCTGTTAAGCTGGACGTAGATGTAAAATCCGAATTCAATCAAAAAGACACCAAAGGATACAATGTAATTGCTGAAATAAAAGGTACTGATCCTGCATTGAAAGATGAGATCGTAATGCTGGGTGCTCACCTGGATAGCTGGCAATCTGCAACCGGTGCTACAGATAATGCTGCAGGCAGCGCTGTAATGATGGAAGCAGTTCGTATCCTGAAAAGCCTGAACATCCAACCCCGCCGCACCATCCGCATCGCATTATGGAGTGGTGAAGAGCAAGGCCTGCTGGGTTCAAGAAACTATGTAAAAAATCATTTTGCAGATCCCGCTACAATGGAACTGAAACCTGATCATGCAAAGTTCTCTTCTTATTTCAATATCGATAATGGAACAGGTAAGATAAGAGGGATCTATCTCCAGGGCAATGACAAAGTGAAAGATATCTTTACTCAATGGCTGACGCCTTTCCATGATATGGGTGCAAAATGGATCACTATTTCCAATACCGGTGGTACCGATCACCAGTCATTTGATGCAGTAGGCCTGCCCGGCTTCCAGTTTATCCAGGACCCGATCGAGTACAATACCCGCACTCACCATACCAATATGGATTCCTATGATCACCTGATCGCCGAAGATCTTCAGCAGATCTCTGTTATCGTTGCTTCATTTGTATATAATGCAGCAATGAGAGATGAGAAACTGCCAAGGAAAGAACTTCCTCAACCAAGAGGAAATCAACGGGGATTCTAGTTTCAGTCGGGAGTTGATAGTCCACTGTCACCCCGGCCCTGGTTTAGTACACATACAAGTTTAAAGAATATAAGAGCCGGGGTCTCCTCAACGTTGAGGAGACCCCGGCTCTTAATGTACTATTCAAGTTAATTTCCTAAACCAGGGCCGGGGTGACAGCGGGAAGTGGACTATCGAATCCCGACTATTTCTTGAGAGTTCCCAAAGGAAACAACACGCCCACATTCACACCAATATTTCTGTTCTTTGCGTCCACTGCAGATGAAGCCATATCAGTTAATCCATGATAATAGGCGATATCAGCATTCAGCCAGGTTCCTCTTGTGAGGCGGTAATTCAGGCCGGCTGCACCGGTGAGGCCGAAATCAAAATTTTCTGCAAGGTCCTTTGTTTTTATTGTAGAGACCACGCGCCCGTCAGCGTGTTGTTTTGTTTCACCACCAACTAAAAAGCCGAAAGAAGGACCGACTGATATTTTAGGACGAAGCCTGTTGCCATAATCGCCAAAGAAATAAATACCCTGCAATGGTATGCGGATATAATTGGCACGCATCACTGTTTTGTTGTCGTTGTTAAGTCCCAAAGTTTCCCCTTCGCTGGAAAATTTTACATCGGCACTAACGCCCCAGTGGCTTATAAAACTGTAGACTAATTTTCCCCCAATGTTATAAGATGAATGGAATCTTCCGTTCTGTGATCCATTGTCCGAACTGGTCCAGCTATGTCCAAAACCTGCTGTAGGACCAAACGATAGATTCTGCGCATGTATAGTTGTGGCAGATACTGCAACAACCAGTACGATCATGAATTTTTTCATAAAACATGTGTTTTAATACACAGGTATTACAAAAAAACCATGCCAGAGGAACAATATAAATTTTAACAAACTACTTAGGTCGTTGATAAATAAATCGTACCAACGCATTTTTCTTTTCATCAGATGTAAGAAAAAGCTGGTAACGTTTATCATCTGCATTGATGATCATCAACGCGGTGTTGGGAGGGATGGAGCCAAGGTTTTCTCCAACCATGATCACTTCCTGGAATTGTTCTTCCAATGTGATCCGCACAAAAACTGTTACAGGTTTTGTGGTGAGCATCTTTCTTGATACGATGGGAATATTGTTTGCATATACAGAAATGGTATCGCCATCTACCTGGCCATTGTCATAAAAATCAAGCCTGATAGTTCCTGTGTCTACAAAAATTTCTTTGACCAGTTCGTTTTTCTTTGCCAATAGCTCCGGAGGAAGTTCTGGTTTGAACGCAGGCTTTTGTATCCGCGTCATAATGATGGTGCCGGCAGGGCAGGTGGTTTTGCCGTCCATGGTTTTTCCTGTCCAGCTTCCACGCAACTGTTCTTCTTTTCCGTCTGTATGATAAGTGAGTGTATATTTTTTAATGCAGGGAATACAATCCGCCGGGATGCGGAAAACAGAAACTTTCTGCTCTTCTATAACAAGTGATTTGGTAGTGGTGTCATAGACCCCTTCAAATAGTTCTTTTACATAGTTGGTGGTGTCGGAGTAGTGATAGGATGTGCCGCTGATCCTTGTACCTATTACCTGCAACTGGAACTCGATATTATAAACAGGGAAGCAGCCACCCGGTTCCATCATCAGGCGCCCTTTCCAGAAGCCATTAATTTCCTGCGCACAGCAACAGGCGCTTAACAATAAAAAGAGGAGTAGTCCGGTTGATCGTTGCATGAAAAATGAAAATAGCGGAAAATCCTTAAGCTATTTAAAAAAATTACAGAAGCGGTTAAAACTATCAGGGTTTTTCATATCGGAACCGTACCACGGCATTTTTTTGTTCGGTGGAAGTGATCCTTACTTCAAACCGCTGGTCGCCGGCTTCAACGATCATCAGGGATGTATTGGGTGGTATACGTCCCAGGTTTTCTGCCACCATCACCAATTCATGCTCCGGATTCTCTTCATCCATTTTTATCTTAAGCGTAAGCGGGTTTGCGGTCAGCAGTTTATTGGAAAGTACCAGCCTTTTATCCAGGTAAACGGAAATAGTGTCGCCATCTATTTCACCATTATCAAAAAGCTTTATTTCAACATTGGGGTCGTGCACTACCAGTGCTTTCATCAATTCATTCGCTCTTGTTTTCAACACTGCCGGAGTAGGCACTTGCGGAAGGGCGGGCCTGGCCTCGATCTTCGGTTTTTCTACCGGAGGTAGTTTTGCGACAGTATCCGTTTTTGGTTCAACGGTAATATTTTTCTTTGCTGTATTGTTTGAAGGTGGATTTGTTTTAGGTTTCTGAACAACTCTTGGAGGAGTTGTTGTCTTTTTTGGTGTGGTAAGATTGTTCTGTGTTACCGGGGATTTTTTGGCCGGTGCTTTAGCGGGAGGCTTTGGACTGGCCGTAGCTTTGTCATTTCTCAGGAAAGGTTCGAGATAAAACTCCGTAGTGGGCACTTTGCGCAGGGAAACGCGGCCACCACCACAGTCGCCCCATTCATAAGGGTTTTCGCGGCCCTTCACTTCCTGTTTGCCCAGGTAAGTGCCTTCCAGGAATTCTTCTTTGCCTGAGCGGGTATAACGCAGATCATAGTTCATGATACAGGTGCCGCCCATGGCATTTTGCACTTCTACTGTTTGTATTTCGTGGATCCGGAAATTTTGCGTGGAGGCGACGTAGCTGCCGGTCATGGTAGCTTTGCCATAAAAGCGTTTATCATCCTGCCAGGAGTAAGACACTCCTTTAATAGAAACCTGCCCGCTGGGGCTTTGACTTATCTGGAACTCAAGCCTGTAATATTCGCCGGCATTGCCGATAAAATAACCCCGCCAGATACCCGTCACCGCCTGTGAGTAGGAGTGGAACTGGAAAGCCCACAGGAAGAATATAATAAGTAGTCCTTTCTTTTGCACTGTCCTTATCATAAGCGTCAAAACTAACGAATATGTTCGTAACATGACCGGTTCACCCGGAGCAATAGTTTGTTAATTTTGAATATCTGCAGGCATCCTCTTGCCAGGGATCGCCGATCAGGAAACAGATGCAACACAAATTCATTGTTTATTTCCTTTTTATCAGCTCAGTAACAATTCCCTTCAATGGGCATGCCCAAACCCAGGTCAGCGCTGATGAAATAAAGCTATTGTATAAGCTCGATTCGATAAGCAAAGCATCTTCTGTTTCCTCCTATTTTGCAACTGTTTATTTTGATGCCATGGAGAATGCGGTCCGGTTCTTTGCCAATGCGGATGATACTGCAAGAAAGAATATCCGGCAGATGGAAAAGCAATTTGTCAACTATTTTATTTCTTCTGCGGAAGCATTTGCAAACAGATTGGCCATACCTGCTTCCTGGCAGGCTTATTATGCAGATACGAGTGCTTCACCATTACGTCATCTGCTGTTGGGTGTGAATGCGCATCTCAACGGTGATATCTGGAGGGCATTGGTCTCTTCTTTTTCACTGGAAGAAATAAAAACGCTTGCGCCAACTTACAACTCTTACTATTGCGGCCTGCTGGATATTTATGAAGAAGTTTACCGGGAAGCATTTTCCCGGAACAGGTCATTAAAGCTGCTGCACACTGTCAGTCTGGGCCTCGACAAATGGTACGGGAAAATATTGCTTCGCCGCTGGCTGAAAAGACAGTTGAGGCTGGCAACCTGGTATTACAGTGATCCATCCCGTTTTCAAAAGAAATTAAAAAGGCTTGATGGTAAAATGAACCGGCTGAACCGGGAGATAACACGGCATTTCAGGTGAAGGGGCGTTGTTCATTGTTCGTTGGCCATCAGTCAACGGTCAACGAACAACACTCAAGGGCCATTCAAACATCAGCCCCCCATCCACAGAACGAACCACTATTTTCGCTAATTTTGCCATCCTAAAAACAGTAACAAGCTAGATGATCAATATCACATTACCGGACGGGTCCGTGAGGCAATACGAGAAAGGCACTACTTCACTGGATATAGCGAAATCAATTTCTGAAGGTCTGGCGCGGAAAGTAATTGCCGCCAGCGTGGATGGACAGACATGGGATATCACGCGACCGATACAGAAAGATGCGGCTGTAAAATTGCTCACCTGGACCGATAAGGATGGTAAGAACACTTTCTGGCACTCTTCTGCCCACCTTATGGCAGAGGCCGTGGAAAGCCTGTTTCCCGGTGTGAAATTCTGGGTAGGGCCTCCTGTAGAGAACGGGTTCTATTATGATATGGACCTGGGCGACCGGAAGATCACGGAAGAGGACCTGGCACAGCTCGAGAAAAAAATGAATGAGCTGGCTAAAAAGAACAATGCTTATATCCGCAAAGAAGTTCCCAAGGCAGAAGCGGTAAAATATTTCACCGATAAAGGGGATGAATACAAACTGGACCTGTTGCAGAACCTGAATGACGGAGAGATCACTTTCTATACACAGGGAGATTTTACAGATCTCTGCCGTGGTCCCCATATTCCCAGCACAGGTTTGATCAAAGCCATCAAGCTCACCAATATTGCCGGTGCTTACTGGAAAGGCGATGAGAAGAATAAAATGCTGACCCGCATCTATGGCGTCACTTTTCCTTCTCAAAAGGAACTGGACGAATACCTGCAGATGCTGGAAGAAGCGAAGAAAAGGGATCACCGCAAACTGGGCAAAGAGCTGAGCATCTACACTATGGATGATGATGTGGGTCAGGGCCTGATCATGTGGATGCCGAATGGTACCGTTATTATTGAGGAACTGGAAAAACTGGCCAAGGAAACCGAGTCCGAAGCTGGTTATAAAAGGGTAGTGACCCCGCATATTGCCAAAGAAAGCATGTACCTGACCAGCGGTCACCTGCCTTACTATGCAGATAGCATGTATCCACCCATGGAACTCGATGGTGAGAAATATTACCTGAAATCCATGAACTGCCCGCATCACCATAAAATATATGCAGCAGAGCCAAAGAGCTATCGCGATCTTCCTTATCGCATTGCAGAATATGGCACCGTGTACCGTTACGAGCAAAGCGGTGAATTATTTGGTTTGATGAGGGTGCGCTGCCTGCATATGAACGATGCGCATATTTATTGCACCAAAGCACAGTTTGCAGACGAGTTCAGGGCTGTGAATGATATGTACCAGAAATATTTCAAAATATTCGGTATAGATAAATACGTGATGAGGCTGAGCCTTCATTCGCCGGATAAACTGGGCAAGAAGTATGTGAATGAGCCGGAGCTTTGGAAAGAAACAGAAGAAATGGTGCGCCAGGTGTTGATCGAATCCAAAATTCCTTATGTGGAAGTGCAGGATGAAGCAGCATTTTACGGACCAAAGATCGATGTGCAGATCTTCAGCGTGATCGGTCGTGAATTCACCCTGGCTACCAACCAGGTTGATTTTTCCCAGGGACGCAGTTTTAAACTGGAATACACCACCCCGGACAACCAGACAGAAATACCCCTGATCATTCACCGTGCACCCCTGGGTACACATGAGCGGTTCATTGGCTTCCTGCTGGAACATTATGCGGGTAAATTCCCGCTTTGGCTGTCGCCGGTACAGGTGAAAGTGCTGCCTATCAGCGATAAATTCCTGGACTATGCCAAATCAGTGGCACAAAAACTGAAAAAGGCAGATATTCGCGCAGAAGTGGACGACCGCCAGGAAAAGATCGGTAAAAAGATCAGGGACACAGAGTTGCTGAAAGTGCCTTATATGCTGGTAGTGGGAGAAAAGGAGATGAACGAGGAATCAGTATCTGTAAGAAGGCAGGGCAAGGGCGATCTGGGATCAAAAACTGTGGCTGAATTTTTGAAGGAAGCTGTGGCCGAGATTGAAGAACGGAGGGAATAATGTATATTTAACGGGCTTCAAACCCGAATGAAGCTTAACAAAATTTCCGGTAGATATTTTGGTTGAATGAAAAAAGCATTCAATCCCCTGAACAACCGGAGGTTTAATTTTAAAATTAAAAAAATCAATGCCCCATCAGGGAGGGGTTTTATTTAAAAGGATTAAATGGCAGTACCACAAAAACCCGGAGGCGGATTTAACAGGCCTCCCGGAGGCGGAGGTTTCAGACCAGGCGGTGGCGGATTTAACAAAGGCGGTTTCAGAAACAAGTTTATTCCGCGTAAAGAAGCAGAACATCGCATTAACCAGTTCATCAGGGTGCCCCAGGTGCGATTGGTAGGAGATAATGTAGAAGTGGGCATTTACAGTACACAGGATGCGCTGAGAATGGCGCAGGACCAGCAACTGGATCTCGTGGAAATTTCCCCACAGGTAGATCCTCCTGTTTGTAAGATCATTGACTATAATAAGTTCTTATACGATAAGAAGAAGAAAGAAAAGGAGATGAAAGCGAAAAGCAAGGTCTCCGAAGTGAAAGAGATTCGTTTTACACCCAATACAGATGATCACGACTTTGACTTTAAAGCCAAGCATGCAGAAAGTTTTCTGAAAGAAGGCAATAAAGTAAAAGCTTATGTACAGTTCAAAGGCCGTGCGATACAATTCCAGGAAAGAGGACAACTGCTCCTGCTCAAGTTTGCTGAAAGGCTGGCAGAAGTAGGCGTGCTGGAAAGCATGCCGAAGATGGAGGGGAGGAGAATGTTAGCGATGTTTGCACCAAAAGGCAAGAAAAAGTAAGAGCGCGAATGGTGCGAATGATTCTGATTATTGGAATTTGTTTTTGAGTAAGCGCGAATAAACGCAAATTATAAAACCGTCAGGAATGACGGTTTTTTGTTTTCATCTGCCACTTGTATAAAAAAAGCAAGGAATCAATGTTAAACCATTGCTTTCCGTATATTAGACCACTTTTTTTTATCACCAAAAATGCAATATGCACCAATTCTTTAACCATCGCTGGCTGGTAGCAGTAGCCGTTTGTGCCTGTTCCGCTGCCATGGCTCAGCCAAGAACTGACTCAACAAGAGGGCCGGGAGCCGGACCTGGAATGGGAAGACCTTCCATCGGTCCCAAGCCCTATAAAGAGGTTATCACTGGCAAAGCGGTTTCTGATGCAGGCCTTTTCACCGTTCACAAAGTAGAGGATAAATACTATTTCGAGATCGGAGATACCATGCTGAACCGCGATATACTGGTCGTTAACCGTATCACTAAAGCTGCTGCAGGCATGCGTAATGGTTTCTTTGGTTTTGCAGGTGACCAGATCGGGCAGAGTGTGATCCGCTTCGAAAGAGGTCCCAACAACAAAGTATTCCTGCGCAATATTTCTTTTGCAGAGTATACAAAGGATTCTACTTCTCCCATGTTCACTGCAGTGAACAACTCAAACGTTCAGCCTATTGCTGCATCTTTTGATGTGAAGGCATTCTCCAAAGATTCTGCCGGCACAGTGATCGATATTACCGATTATATCAGCGGTGATAATGATGTGCTCTTTTTCAGTAGCAGTCTTAAATCATCTATGCGTATAGGATCGCAGCAGTCAGACAAGTCTTATATAGCAGGAGTAAAATCTTTTCCAAATAATATTGAAATATCAACTGTAAAAACGTATTCCCGTTCGCCTGCTCCACCTGTTGCAGGGCGTCCTCCTTCTGCTCCTGGCGGCAACCTTACAGTGGAGTTGAACAGTTCTTTTGTATTGCTGCCTAAAGTGCCGATGCAGGCCCGCAACTTTGATCCGCGGGTAGGCTTCTTTGCAGTAGGGTACACTGATTTCGATGCCAATCCACAGGGGGTGGAAGCCGTTCGCGTGGTAAAACGCTGGAAGCTGGAACCCAAAGATGGCGATTGGGAAAAATATAAAAGAGGTGAACTGGTTGAACCCAAGAAGCCGATCATTTTCTATATCGATCCGGCTACACCCAAAAAATGGGTGCCTTATCTGATCCAGGGAGTGAACGACTGGCAGGTTGCTTTTGAAAAAGCAGGATTTAAAAACGCCATCTTCGCTAAAACAGCACCTACCAAAGAAGAAGATCCGGAGTGGAGCCTTGAAGATGCACGCTACTCAGCTATCGTGTATAAACCCTCTGATATTGCCAATGCAAGTGGCCCCAGCATCAGCGACCCGCGCAGTGGTGAGATCATGGAAAGCCATATCAACTGGTACCACAATGTAATGGAACTGATCCATGACTGGTATTTTGTTCAGTGCTCACCGCTGGATGCCGGCGCA
Organism: Sphingobacteriales bacterium 44-61; assembly: GCA_001898405.1. Taxonomy (GTDB): domain Bacteria; phylum Bacteroidota; class Bacteroidia; order Chitinophagales; family Chitinophagaceae; genus Terrimonas_A. The sequence continues at coordinate 286,340 of MKTW01000002.1, read as the reverse complement.
CGCAAAATGACTTTTGATGATGAACTGATGGGTCAGCTGATCCGTTTTGTATCATCGCATGAAGTAGGGCATACGCTTGGCCTTCGCCATAACTATGGTTCGAGCTCTACAGTGCCCGTTGAGAAGCTGCGTGATAAAGCCTGGGTAGAAGCTAATGGACATACACCTTCCATTATGGACTATGCACGTTTTAACTATGTAGCACAACCAGAAGATAATATTGGCCGCGCCGGTCTTTTCCCACGTATCGGCGACTATGATAAATGGGCGATTGAATGGGGATACAAGCTCTTCCCGCAATACAAGGATGCCGATGCAGAAAAACCTTATCTCAATACCTGGGTAATTGACAGGCTGAAGAATAACCGCCTTTGGTTTGGAACAGAAACCAACCCTGACGACCCGCGTTCACAGCGCGAGCAAGTGGGTGATGATGGAATGAAAGGCGCTTTCTATGGTATCAAAAACCTCCAGCGTATCATCCCCAACCTTGAAGTATGGACCAAAGAACCCAATAAGGACTATTCCAACCTGGGTAAAATGTACAGGGAGGTTACCGATCAGTTTACCATGTACATGGGCCATGTTACCAAATACATTGGTGGCATTATGGAAACCCCCAAAACAGTAGAGCAAAGTGGTTCCGTATATGAAGTGGTGAGCAAAGCCAAACAAAGGGAGGCTGTAGAGTTCCTGAACAAGCAGTTATTCGCTACACCAACCTGGCTGATCAACCAGGAGATATTCGGCAAAACTGGTACAAGTGCCACCAGCACCATTAGCCGTTTACAGGATAACGTGATCAATGGCATCCTTTCCAACCGCACACTGGGCAAGCTGATCGAAGGGGAAGCTGCACAAGGAACCAATGCCTACGGCATTCTTGACCTGCTGGGAGATATGAAAAAAGGGATTTGGAGCGAACTGCCAACCCGTTCAAAAATTGACGTATACCGCCGGAACCTCCAGAAATCGTATGTGACGGCACTGACCAACCTGCTGGCATCGCCTCGCAGCAGTGGCCCTGATGTGATCCTGGTCATCCTTGGCGGAGCTGGTTCAGCTTCCAACCCTGACAAATCGGATATCAAAAGCGCTGTAAGAGCCCATCTCGCTGCCCTCCGCACAGAGGTTAAAGCTGCTGCAGCCGTTACAGCCGACCCGATGAGCAAATATCACTTGCAGGATATTGCTTCAAGGATTGATAATACACTGAATCCCAAAGATTAATCTGGAGCCTTAGCCAGGGAATCGGGAGTTCGTTCCGCTGTCACCCCGGCCCAGGTTCAGGACGCATACAAGTTGAAAGAATATAAGAGCCGGGTTCTCCTCAACGTTGGGGAGCCCCCGGCTCTTAGTGTACTATTGCTGTTGGTTTCTTAAATCAGGGCCGGGGTGACAACGGGAACGGACTGGCAAACTTGGTTTTTCCACTAAAACGACCTACCTTCGCCCCCCGAAAAATAAAGTTCTTTTTGAAGCAGAGCTTTGTCTGAGGACAAACATTTCCTGAAGAGGCTCCACAAGCATCCCCCGGTGGGGAACGCCTCAAGGGTATAATTTTAATACTGGGTAAAATGCCTAAAGTAAAAACGAATTCCAGTGCCAAAAAACGTTTTAAAGTAACCGGTACAGGAAAGATCACTCACCAAAAGAGTTTCAAGCGTCACATCCTGACGAAAAAATCAAAAAAGCGTAAGCGTAACATGCGGATCGATGGTCTGGTAGCAAAACCAAATATGGATTTTGTAAAACGCCTTTTGCGTCTGAAATAAGCCTATGGCTGTTCAGATTTAATCTTAAAACTCTTAAACTAATTAGATATGCCTCGTTCAAAAAATGCTGTTGCCTCCAAGGCCCGCAGAAAAAAGATATTAAAACAAGCCAAAGGTTACTATGGCAAACGTAAAAACGTTTTAACAGTAGCTAAAAACGTTGTAGAAAAAGGTATGACCTACATGTTCGTAGGTCGTAAGCTGAAGAAAAGGGAATACCGCACTTTGTGGATCGCCCGTATCAACGCTGCTGTACGTGCTGAAGGTATGACCTACTCTGAGTTCATCAACAAACTCCAGAAAAAAGGTATCGAGCTGGATCGTAAAGTACTGGCTGACCTCGCCATGAACAACCCTGAAACTTTCAAAAACCTGGTTGATTCCGTTAAATAAGTTTATCCCGGACCTTGATACGGGACCAGACCCGGATCGAAACCCGGCGAAAGCTTTACAAAAACATAAAATAAAAAAGACCGTCCTGCCAAACCGGGATGGTCTTTTTTATTTCAGAAAAATATATTTTTGCTTGTTAAAAAAAATGGGATACCCCACATAGACTAACCCTCCCGTTTGTAAATGAATAATACTTATTTCGACCTCGTAAAACAAACCTTCAATTTTCCCCAGGAAGGCTTTGATGTAAAAGACGGCTACCTTCAGTACAACAACCTTGATATTAAAGCACTGATAGATAAGTACGGCACCCCGCTGAAACTAAGCTATCTGCCCAAGATCGGGATGCAGATCAAGAAAGCGAAAACCATGTTTGCCGCTGCTTTCAAGAAGCATAAGTATGAGGGGAAATATTTTTATTGCTACTGCACCAAAAGCTCACATTTCAGCTTTGTGGTGGAAGAAGCGCTGAAGCATGATATCAATCTCGAAACCTCTTATGCTTACGATATTGAGATCATCAAGAAGCTGTACGAAAAAAAGAAGATCACGAAGGATATTCATATTATCTGCAATGGCTATAAGCAGAAAGGATATACCCGCCGGATCGCCAGCCTGCTCAACTCGGGTTTCCAGAATGTGATCCCGGTGCTCGACAACAAAGAGGAGCTGAAAGAATACGCCAAGTCTGTAAAAGTACCTTTCAAACTGGGCATCAGGGTAGCGGCGGAAGAAGAACCGACTTTCCCCTTCTATACCTCCCGCCTTGGTATCCGTGCAAAAGATATACTCGAGTTTTATGTAGACAGGATCGAAGGATATGAAAGCAAATTCCAGTTGAAAATGCTGCATATCTTCCTCAATAAAGGTATTAAGGATGATATCTATTACTGGAGTGAGCTGAACAAGATCATCAACCTGTACTGCCAGCTGAAAAAGATCTGCCCTGAACTGGATTCCATCAATATCGGCGGCGGTTTCCCGATCAAACACTCCCTGGGTTTTGAATACGATTACCAGTTTATGATCAATGAGATCGTTGGTAATATCAAATCGGCCTGCAAAAAGGCAAAAGTTCCCATGCCGAATATCTTTACTGAATTTGGCAGCTATACAGTAGGGGAGAGCATGGCGCATATTTATAGTGTGATCGGAGAGAAAGTGCAGAATGACCGGGAAAACTGGTACATGATCGACTCATCCTTTATCACCACACTTCCGGATACCTGGGGCATTGGCGAGCGCTTCCTGATGCTGCCGATCAACAAGTGGGATGAAGAATACCAGCGCGTGGTGCTCGGAGGCATCACCTGCGACAGCCATGATTACTACGACTCAGAAGAACATATCAATGAAGTGTTCCTGCCTAAAATAAATAATGGCGAGCCATTGTATGTCGGCTTTTTCCATACCGGCGCTTACCAGGACCAGATCAGTGGTTATGGCGGTATCAAGCACTGCCTGATCCCTTCGCCCAAACATGTTATCGTTGGGTATGATAAGAATGGAAAACTGGTAGACTGGCTTTATGCAAAAGAGCAGACTGCACAAAGCATGCTGAAGATATTGGGGTATGTGAAATAGTGCTGTTGCGGCATTTGAAAACTTTGCGCCCTTTGCGTTACCGTTCGGATCGCAAAGGGCGCAAAGTTTTAGTAAAGGCCGCAATAATTATCTTCTCCTTCCATAACCATGACCACGACCCCTGTTCCAGTCATTATACTGCGGATATCTCTTATAGGATTTGTGTATATATTTTCTGTCGAGGTAATACCTGTTGTCGTAGCCCCTCCAGTATATCCATCCGCTGGGGTTGCGGTAATAATACCGTCCGTCATGATAACGGTTGATGACCATTCCAGGCCCTGCAGTTACAATAAGTGAAACAGAAGTGCGGGGCGGAGGCGGGGGATAAGGATCATAATCATACCGGGTAGTAGAACAACTGGTAATCACTGCCGCTACGGCCACTAAAACGACCGCTTGTACAATTCTTATTCTTTTCATGATGAATGAATTTACTTTAGGACGGAAATAATGATACCGGGTTCACTTAAACAATGTTAATATGCGTTCCTTTTTCATATTGTTAACAACCGTTTTTATCGGGCAAATGGCTTTTGCACAGCAGGCAGAAGATTCTGTTAAAACTGTGATCAATACAATGTTCGCTGCCATGCGCAACGGTGATGCTGCTTCTTTCAAATCCGTGTTTGCAGACAAAGTGATCATGCAAACCATATCACGGAATAAGGAGGGAAAGACAATTGTGCGCGATGAGGACATCAACGAGTTTGCCGAAGTAGTAGGGAAGATGAAAAAAGATTCTGCAGATGAACGGATCAGTTTTGAAACAATAAAAATAGATGGCCCGCTGGCTATTGTATGGACACCATATAATTTTTACCTCAATGGGGCTTTCAGCCATTGCGGCGTCAATTCATTTCAACTGGTGAAACTTGACGGTGCCTGGAAAATACAATACCTGATTGATACCCGGCGCCGTGCAGGCTGCCAGCCGTAGATCACCTTCCTTTGTTGCTTACACGGTATTTTTTATTCACTTTGGGGTTGTTGAAGTATTTGTTCAATTCTTCTTCAGTCATACCCTCTGTGGTTACATCTACCGGCACGTCTATCAACTGCATCTGGCTTTGCTTTAATTCTTCTTTAAGCTTGGCAGTTTTAGTAAGGATTTGTGGGTCCCGGTCGCCCAGCAAAGTGTAATCATACAGCATATATTCCAGCCGCTTGATGGAAGAGCGTATCAGGGAAGCCTGGTTTTGTTCCACTACTTTATTGGGAGCGGTCGCTTCTTTTACCGGCACCAGTGCCACCCCGGCGCTTGGCAATATTTTACCAGCTGTTTCAGCAGAAGCCCCGCCGGATGTGCTCAGGATGGTGCCTGTAAGGGCTGAAGTAGCCGAGGTAAGGTCAAAAGAGGTCCGTGCTCCCCTGGTCTTCCTGATCTTTTTATCTATCTGGAGAAAAGTATATTTTAATGTCATCAGGTGTTTCCTCAAATTCGATACTACCACTTCATATTCCTGTTTGGCCATTGGATAGTTGAGTGCGTCTTTTACAGTGATCCTTACATTGGCCGTATCCCTTATCTGGAATTTGGGAGTGGAACCGACAAAGCTCAGGTTGAGTATTTTGGTTTTAGCGGTATCGGTTTCTTTCACAAAATCGAAAGGAATGGTCCAGGAAAATTCATCTCCGCAATGCTTTACGGATTTATAATTCGAGATGGAAATATTGCTGGTAAATAAAATATCTTCGATCGTAAAATTGCCTGATTCGCACTGTATGCTGAACGAAATAGTTTCCCCTTCTTCTGCGGTAAGCGTGCTGCCAACGGAGGGCTTCAATTTTGGTAACACCACGTCTGTGTTATAAAAAACAAGCGTAAAGCTGGTATCTACTCTTTCTTTAGGGTTGGCAAGGTTTTGAACACCTAATTTTACTGAATATTCTTCATCATATTTCAGCTTACCGGAAAGGAAAAAGGATTTTTCCGCTTTAAAGGTCAGCATGCCATTATCCTTATTGATCTTAAGGCCAATGGGGGAGTTTTTCAGATACCAGTAATATTTGGTCTCGTCCCGGTTGATGGCCAGTTTATAGGAAAGCACGGAATCCACGTGCAGTGTTATATAGGGAATAAGATTGACAATACGCAGTGTACTGTCTACTGGTTCTTCAGGTATATGCTGAATAATGGTATCTACAGAAGTTGTATCCTGGCTTTTCGCAGTGGATACAGACAATACAAATAATAGAAAGAAATATAATACTTTCTTGTGCATAGTTTAGTGCTGTTGGTAATCAAGTTGCAAAAATAGCAGATTTTAGACAATGCTTTTGCTGTAAAGGTTGCCCGTACAAAAAGAAACCCCATCGTGGAAACGACGGGGTGTAAACCAAAACCAACTGCTTATGAGAAAGATTCTTACTGAATATTTATTTCTTGTGCTGTAGCTTTGACTACTTCCTTCTTAGGAAGGTTTAATACCAGCACTCCATTATTATATTTTGCGTCAATTCCAGCCGCGTCAATCTTTTCGTCCAGTGTAAAAGATCTTTTGAATGAACGGAAGCTGTACTCGCGCCGGACATGCTTCTCTGTATTGCTGTTTTCTGCGTTCTCTTTCACTTCCTGTTTCTTCTCAGCAGAAACTGTCAGCACATCCTGGTCAACGTTCACTTTGAAATCAGACTTATCGAAACCTGGAGCGATCACCTCAAGTGAATAACCCTTATCCGTTTCTTTAATATTCACCGGGGCAAACCCCTTGAATACTGTATCTGATCCATTCCTATACAAGACGGGAAGCTCTGAAAAAAGGTCGTCCACTAAATTGTTAAAGCTCTTCTCAAAAGGACGGCGGCCGAATCTTACGTGTGTCATAAACTATTCTTTTTAATTTTTTTGTTTTGTTGAATACGACAACTACTTTTCAAACCACGTACCACTGCCTTTTTTCTCCCATTTCCCTGCCATCCTAAGCCCAATCTCATTAAAAAAGCGACAAACTGTCAAATATTTCTATTCAATAAGACATAGTGTCATTTTTTAGCCATACACCCTCCATTCCACCTCCTCCCATTCGCGCCATTCGCCTCAATTCGAACCATTCGTACCCAAACCTTTTTGCCTATTTTTGCGTTTCATAACTAAACTCAACTATGTATCCAGAAGAAATAGTCACCCCCATGAAAGAAGAGCTGACAGACAACGGTTTCTCCGAGTTGCTGACAGCCGATGAAGTGAACGCCCAGCTGGCGAAAAAAGGCACCACCCTGGTAATGATCAATTCCGTTTGCGGCTGCTCAGCAGGCAGTGCAAGGCCGGGAGTGCTGATGGCTGTTGTAAATGCCAAGAATAAACCGGATTTCCTGACCACCAGTTTTGCGGGTTTTGATATCGAAGCCATAAAAACATTGAGGGAGCACCTGCTTCCTTATCCTCCTTCTTCACCGGCTATCGCCTTGTTTAAAGACGGCCAACTGGTGCATTTTATCGAGCGCCACCAGATAGAAGGAAGGCCGGCACAGATGATCGCCCATAATCTGATCGGTGCCTTCGACGAGTATTGTAACTAATAATAGAAATTTCACCTTTTAAGTCAACAATCAAAGTCAGTTGTCAAAATTTCTCCTAATTACCGGGATATTTTGATTACTGACTTTTGAATTTTTAATTAGAGTGTATATTCGCCCTGCTTAAAACCAACACAATAAATGTATCCCAACCTTTATTTCGCCTTCAAAGATCTTTTTGGTGTAGAATGGACCTTTCTGCGGTTTGTCAACTCGTTTGGTTTTTTTGTGGCCATATCCTTTATACTGGCCGCCGTCACCCTTACTGCGGAGCTGAAACGCAAGAGCAGGGAAGGCCTGCTGCAACCCAAGGAAATGCAGGTGATGGTTGGGCAACCCGCTACCGCTGTCGAATTGATCCTTAATTTTCTCCTCGGCTTTTTACTGGGTTACAAGATCCTGGCCCTGTTCATTATGGACGATTCCGCTACGGAAGACCCGCAGCAGTTTATTTTCTCCGGTATCGGGAGCTGGCCTGCCGGCATTGGGTTGGGGCTTTTGTTTGCCGGACTGAAATGGTATGAGAAGAATAAACAGAAATTGCCCAAACCGGAGAAAAGGACGATCCGGATCTGGCCGCAGGACAGGGTAGGAGAAATGACTATCCTGGCCCTGGTGTTTGGCCTGATAGGCGCCAAGGTGTTTGATATTTTCGAGAACTGGAGCGATTTCCTGAAGCATCCTTCCTCTTATTTGTTTTCTCCGTCCGGGCTTACTTTTTATGGGGGCCTGATCTGTGCTGCCATAGCCATTTGGATCTATGCCCGCAAGCATAATATCGGCTTCTGGCACCTGAATGACGCTGCTGCCCCGGCTCTTATGCTGGCTTATGGTGTGGGCAGGATCGGTTGCCAGGTGGCAGGGGATGGCGACTGGGGCGTAGATAATCTTAATCCTAAGCCTTTTAGCTGGCTGCCGGATTGGATGTGGGCCTATACTTATCCGCATAATGTAAACGAAACAGGCAACCCGATCCCCGGTTGTATAGGCAAATATTGCAATGAACTGCCACACCCCGTTTACCCCACTCCCTTCTACGAAGTGATCATGGGGCTGCTTTTATTCGCTCTTTTATGGTCTGTCCGCAAAAAACTGAAAGTGCCGGGCACCCTTTTTGCGCTCTACCTGATGGTGAACGGGATCGAAAGGTTTTTAATAGAAAAAATACGCGTGAATACGCGCCTGAACCTGTTCGGTTTCCAACCCACGCAGGCGGAAGTGATCTCGACTCTTTTGTTCCTGACCGGGCTGGTACTGTGGATCGTACTCAGAAGGCGGGCAAAGGCCGCGAAATCCACATCCTGACCAGGAGGAGAGCCTTTGTATTTTCTTTAAGAAATGCTGTCAAATGCACTGCCAGCACAGCTTTCAGCTATAAGGGCGGGAAATATAATTACTTACAGCCAATTCTCTCATAATAATTATTAACAAGGGCTATGAGATTCCGTTAATGCAATGTATTTTTGCAGACGGTTCGGGACGGTTTTATTCACTACCTTTTGCATATCCTGCAAACAAAGACTGTCTATTATTGTTTTTATTTAAACAGACAGATTCATTATGAGGCAACTCAAAATTGCTACCCAGATTACCAACAGGGATTCTCAGGCGGTTGAGAAGTACCTTCAGGAAATTTCGAAGATCTCTATGATCACTCCTGAAGAGGAAACCACGTTGGCACAGCGTATCAAGATGGGAGATCAGAAAGCACTGGACAAACTGGTGCAGGCTAACCTCCGCTTCGTGGTATCTGTAGCCAAGCAATATCAACACCAGGGTTTATCACTGAGTGATCTTATTAACGAGGGCAACCTCGGCCTGATTAAAGCGGCACAACGCTTTGATGAAACCAAAGGTTTCAAATTTATTTCATACGCTGTATGGTGGATTCGCCAGTCCATTTTACAGGCGTTGGCAGAGCAGGGCAGATTAGTCCGCCTGCCTCAAAACAAAATTGGCACTTACAACAAAGCCAACAAAGCTTATATGGCTTTCGAGCAGGAGCACGAAAGGGAGCCATCAACAGAAGAGTTGGCCGAATTGCTGGAAATGAGTGAAACAGAGATCAACAACATTTTCCAAAGCAATACCCGTCACACTTCACTGGATGCACCTGTGCACGAAGCAGAAGATGTTGCCATGGGTGATTTGCTGGAAGGTGGTGATGACACCGATGACGATGTGATGAAAGATTCACTGAGAAACGAGATCCGTCGTGTGCTCAAATCACTCAGCCCAAGGGAAGCAGAAATCGTGAACGCTTATTTCGGCCTGGATGGAGAACAAGGTGTTACCATCGAACAGATCGGCCAGAAATACGATCTTACCAAAGAACGTATCCGCCAGATCAAAGAAAGAGCGATCAAGCGTTTGCAGAAAGCCCGCTATAGCAGCGCGCTGAAAGCTTACCTGGGATAGTTATCCGAAAAGACGATCAGGCCCGCCTGATCAGGAAATAGCAGCTTTACCCGCCGAAGCTTTAGCGTAGGCGGCCAAGTCGATGGGTTTATTTAAAGAAAACAGCTCCGGACATTCAGTTGACCGGGGCTGTTTTTTTACATTGTATTCTTCTCCAACCATTCATATAATTTTTTAACTTTTACCTGCTTCCCGGTACAATTCGTAATCCCGTTTCCCCGTACATTTGCATGCCGATCCTCCATTGACTCCCAAATATTTGCCGGAATCTGTTCCACCCCGGCCAAACCAACGTTGCATAGCCATAAAAGCACGTATATAAAACCTATTATGTTTATAGATCAAACTATGAGAAAGAGTCGGTCTTTTGTTCTCTATTTACTGGTCCCTGCTTTATTACTCTCTGCTGCATCCAATGCCCAGCAAACAGGTGCAGACAGTCTTTTGCAGAATGCCAGCCTGCCTAATGTGATACAATACGCATTAAAAAGGCAACCCCTGGTTCAGCAATCCCTGATTGATGAGCAGATCACGGCATTGCAGGTGAAATCAAAACTGGCCGACTGGTATCCCCAGATCAATTTTAATTATTTGCTGCAGCACAACTTTGATGTGCAGACCAATATCATTGGGGGCAACCCTGTAAAACTGGGTGTGGACAATACTTCTGCATTTCAGTTTGGCGCCACGCAAACCATCTTCAACCGCGATGTGCTGCTGGCCCTCCGTTCCCGCAATGATGTACAGTTACAGGCAAGGCAACAAACCACCAGCAATAAAATAGATGTGGTAGTGAACGTGACCAAAGCTTTTTATGCTGTGTTGGCTACGCAACAGCAGATCAAAGTGGTGCAGGAAACGATCACCCGCCTGGAAAGAAGCCTGAAAGATGCGCGTGCTCAATACGATGCAGGGGTGGCAGATAAAACAGATTATAAAAGAGCAACTATTGCATTGAATAATGCCATTGCTTCAAGAAAGGCTACGGAAGAAAGCCTGAAGGCGAATACGGAAAACCTGAAAGCGGTCATGAATTATCCGCCTTCCGGTACATTGAATATTGCTTACGACAGTATAGCACTGGAGAATGCAATTCCCCAGGATACACTGGCGAGAGTAGATATTGGCAGCAGGATAGAGTATCAACAACTGCAAACCCTGAAACGCTTGCAGGAAGCCAATCTGAAATACAATAAGTGGAGCTTTATTCCTACGCTTTCCGCTAATGGCGCTTATAATTTCAATTACCTGAACGACCAGTTTTCCAAATTATACAATCAATCCTATCCCAATTCCTATATCGGCCTCACATTGGGATTGCCCATTTTCCAGGGAGGAAAAAGAAAGTATAATATTAAACAGGCAGAATGGCAATTGAAAAGGGTTGACCTGGATATCGTGAACCTGGAAAACTCTGTCAATGCTGAATATACTGCGGCCGTAGCGGCTTATAAGAGCAATCTTGCGAATTTCCTGGCAATAAAGGAAAATGTGCAACTGGCGCAGGAAGTGTATGATGTAATTCAATTGCAGTATCATTCCGGTATCAAAGTGTACCTGGAGGTAATAACAGCGGAAACCGATCTGCGTACTGCCCAGATCAACTATTTCAATGCGCTTTATAGTGTGTTAAGCAGTAAGGTGGATGTGCAACGTGCATTGGGTACTGTGCAGTATTAATCATTTATAATCGTTCGTTCAATACAATCTTTTAGTTGGAATTTAATATAGAAGTATGTTTTTAACATCAATCAAAACCTGGTCTGTTATTAGTGGTGCCTTGTTACTGGCCGCCTGCGGCGGTAAACAAACTGCACAACAGGCAGGCCCGCCCCCTGCTGTTCCCGTTACAGTAGAAGAAGCAAGGTCGGCCAATGCTGTATTTTATGATGAATACCCCGGCACTGTAGTGGCGCTCAATCAAACCGAGATCCGCGCACAGGTTACCGGTTATATCACTGGCATCCATTTCAAAGATGGTGATAAAGTGATAAAAGGGCAACGGTTGTATTCAATCGATCAGCAGTTATACAGTGCAAACTATGAACAGGCAGTAGCTAACCTGCAGGTACAGGAAACCAATCTTATGAAAGCGCAGAAAGATGCTGACCGCTATCATGAACTGGATAAAAAGGATGCGATCGCCAAGCAGCAGGTAGATTATGCAGATGCTGCGCTGGAAGCTGCAAAAAAACAGGTAGCAGCAGCCCGTGCCAATGTAAATGCGGTAAAAGCGAATGTCGGATTTGCGACCATTACTGCTCCGTTCACAGGTACGATCGGTATATCACAGGTCCGCAGCGGAACATCGGTTATTGCCGGTCAGACCGTACTGAACACCATTTCAACAGATGATCCTGTTGCTGTTGATTTTTCTGTAGACCAAAAAGCATATTACCAGTTTGCAAAACTGGAAAAAACAAGAAAGCCGGGTGATTCCACTTTCTCTATCGCTTTCGGTGGGGATGTATATCCTTTCCATGGTTCTGTGTACACGATAGACCGTGCTGTTGATCCTCAAACAGCAACGATCAAGATAAGATTGTCGTTCCCCAATAAAGAAAAGATCCTGAAAGCAGGCATGAACACTACAGTGCGCGTGCTGAACAGCGGTTCGGAAAAATCAGTGATCATTCCTTATAAAGCCGTTACCGAGCAATTGGGTGAGTACTTTGTTTACGTGGTAGGAGACAGCAGTAAAGTGTCTCAACGTAAACTGGTGCTGGGCAATGCGCTTGGAGCAGACATCATCGTGAAGGATGGTTTGAAAGAAGGAGAGAAGATCGTGGTGCAGGGTGTGCAAAACCTGCGTGAAGGAGCACAAGTAGCTGTTGCTCCTCCTGCTGGCGCAAATCCTGGTCCTGCGAAACAATAGATGAACATAATTTTTTGACAGTTGCAGGTAATACAACCCCCTGCACTTACCATTCACAAACATGATAGCAGAAACTTTTATAAAAAGACCGGTTACCGCCATTGTGATCTCCATTGTGCTGGTATTGGTGGGTATCATTTCACTGATCAACCTTCCTGTGGCGCAATACCCGGATATATCCCCGCCCACTGTTTCCATCTCCGGCAACTTTACCGGTGCTGATGCGCAAACTGTGGAGCAAACCACTACTACGGCCATAGAAACGCAGGTGAATGGTACGCCTGGTATGACTTACATGAGCAGTAACAGTACCAGCAGCGGCCAGAGCAGCATCACCGTCAACTTCCAGGTGGGTACAAATATTGATATTGCAACCCTGGACGTGCAGAACCGTGTGAGTGTGGCTGAACCGACTTTACCCGATGCGGTAAAAAGATTAGGCCTTACTGTAAGGAAAAGAAACCCCAGCATCATGATGGCGCTGGCTTTCTATTCTCCTAATGGTACGCATGATATTACCTATATCGGTAACTACGTTAACCTGTATGTGAAAGATGCGTTGCTCCGGGTGAAAGGTGTGGGTGATATCTTTTCGCGTGCAGACGATTTCAGTATGCGTATCTGGCTGAACCCTGAAAAGCTGGCCGCACTGGGCATTACGCCTGCAGAAGTGAATGCAGCTTTGCAGGAACAGAACCTGCAGGTGGCTGCAGGTACAGTAGGCGGCAATCCTCAGCCCGGCAGGCAGACTTTTGAATACAGCATATTGACCAATAGCCGTATCAATACAAAAGCTCAATTCGAAGAAATTGTTGTAAGAACAAGACCTGCCGATGGCAGCCTGGTTCGCCTGCGCGATGTGGCAAGGGTTGAGTTGGGAAAATTCGATTATACAGCCAATGCCTATGTGAACGGCAAGCCTGCAGCCTTTGTGTTGATCTACCAGGCGCCGGGAGCTAACGCGCTGGATACTTACAAGGGTGTCAACAAAGCGCTTGCTGACATGAAAAAGACTTTCCCTCCTGATGTGGATTTCCTGGTTCCCCTGGAAACAGCTTCAGTGGTGGAAGTGTCGATCAACGAGGTAATGCACACGTTGATCGAAGCATTGATACTGGTGGTATTGGTGGTATTCCTCTTCCTGCAAAACTGGAGGGCGACCCTGATCCCTGTACTGGCGATCCCTGTTTCATTGATCGGTACGTTTATCTTCTTTGGTCCGCTTGGGTTTACGATCAATACGCTGACCCTGTTTGCGTTCGTGCTTGCGATCGGTATTGTGGTGGATGACGCGATCGTGGTGGTGGAAGCAGTGCAGCACAATATTGACCATGAAAAGATGTCGCCCAAGGAAGCAACCCGCAAAGCCATGAAGGAGATCTCCGCCCCGGTTATTGCGATTGCCCTGATCCTTGCTGCGGTATTCGTTCCGGTTGGTTTTATTCCCGGTATCGTAGGCCGTTTGTATCAGCAGTTCGCTATTACGATCGCAGTATCCGTACTGATCTCTGCCTTCGTGGCGCTTTCACTTACGCCTGCGCTTTGTACCATTTTGCTTAAACCTTCGAAAGATGAAAATGCAAAGAAGAATATCCTGGAAAAATTCTTTGCATGGTTCAATAAACATTTTAACAGGCTTACCAATGGTTATACGCATGGGGTAGGTGCATGGATACGCGGAACGCCTTATGTGCTGATCATGCTGGTGGCCTTATTCGTAGGGTTGACCTTCCTGTTCAAAAGCAAGCCCACGGGCTTTATCCCTACAGAAGATGAAGGACGGATGTTTGTGACCTATGAAATGCCTGAAGCTACTTCTACTACGCGCAGTATAGAAATGCTGAAAGAGATCATGGCGCGTGTACAGAAACTGGATGAGATCAATGTAGTGGGTGGTCTGGCTGGTCTGAACATCATCAGCTTCTCCAATAAATCGAACGTGGGTACCATGTTTGTGAGTTTGAAACCATGGGACGACCGGAAAGGCAAGGAGCACCACGTACAAAATGTGATCAATAAGATAAGGGCAGTTACGGCCGACCTTAAGGAGGCCCGTGTGCTTCCGATCGCACCACCTGCGATCCCTGGTTTGGGTGCCACTTCCGGTTTCACTTTTGAACTGCAACAAACAAGCAGCACGGATGATGCCAAGCAATTTGAAAGGGTGGCCATGGAATTCCTGGGCAAGCTTAACCAGCGTCCGGAAATAGGAATGGCGTATACCTTCTTTAATTCCCGTACACCCAGCTACCAGGTGGATGTAGATAAAGACCAGGCTAAAAAGCAGGGAGTACTTGTATCGGATGTATATGCTACGTTGTCCACTTTCCTCGGCAGTAGCTATGTGAATGACTTTAACCTGTATGGCCGCAACTTCCGTGTAATGTCGCAGGCCGACAGTTCATTCCGTGGCGACCTGAGCAATATCAGCCGTTATTATGTACGCAACAGTCAGGGGAATATGGTGCCGTTGGGTTCACTGATCACCACAAAAGTGATAGAAGCGCCTGCGGTGCTCTCCCACTACAATATCTACCGGGCGATCGAGATCAATGGTTCCCCCAAACCCGGCTACAGTAGCGGCCAGGCCCTTGAAGCTTTAAGGGAAGTGGCCAAAACCCTTCCTGCTGGTTATGGGTATGAATTTTCCGGTATGAGCCGTGAGGAAATTGCAGCAGGCAGCCAGCAGACCACGATCTTCGCCATTTCACTGGTGTTCGTGTTCCTGTTCCTGGCGGCATTGTATGAAAGCTGGTCGGTGCCTTTCTCCGTATTGTTTGCGGTTCCGATCGGGGCTTTTGGCTCGATCCTTACGTTGACATTTATTCCTTCGTTAAGCAATAATATCTATGCGCAGATCGGTCTGATCACGCTGATCGGTCTGGCTGCCAAGAATGCGATCCTGATCGTGGAATTTGCCAAAGAGCGGGTCGACAGGGGCATCGATATCGTGCACGCGACCCTGCAGGCGGTAAGGCTGCGTTTAAGGCCAATTGTGATGACTTCCCTGGCCTTTATCCTGGGTGTGTTGCCACTGGCTTTTGCAAGCGGTGCGGCGGCGGAGAGCCGTAAAACGATCGGCTGGACCGTATTCGGCGGGATGCTGGCGGCTACCACGCTGGCGATCTTCGTAGTGCCGGTATTGTTTGCATTGATCACGAGAATATCTTATGGCAAGAAATTGAAGCGCCTGCAGGAAGAACATCGCAAGCAGGAAGAGATCGATAAGAAGATCATTGATGAGAGATTGGGATAGGGTTGCGATGGCCGAAAAACATATACGAGCCGGGGTTTCCTCAACATTTGGGAGACCCCGGCTCTCTTAATATCCTATACCAGCGTTCACCCACAACAATCCCTCTGCCTTCTTGTTATTATACCAGTTTTACACATGCTATTCAGATAAGCCGGTTGCCGTGCTTTTAACGCACAAATACGCTTATTTTTGACGATTAAATTCCTCTGTAAGAATGGAAAAGACGACTGAAAATGAAAAAGTTTCCCTGCTGATCATCGGCAGCGGACCGGCAGGATATACCGCAGCCATCTATGCCTCCAGGGCCAACCTGAAGCCTGTTCTGTACCAGGGCATTCAGCCCGGCGGCCAGTTGACCATCACCACTGAAGTAGAAAATTACCCCGGCTATGCCGATGGTGTGCAGGGCCCTGAAATGATGGTTGATTTTGAAAAGCAGGCAAAAAGAATGGGTGCAGATATCCGTTTCGGGCTGGCTACCAAAGTGGACCTTTCCGGCCGTCCTTTTAAAGTGGAGATCGATGAAGAAAAATGGATCGAGACAGATGCCATCATTATCGCCACCGGCGCTTCAGCCAAATGGCTGGGGTTGCCCAGTGAAGAAAGGCTGAATGGCTTTGGCGTCAGCGCTTGTGCTGTATGCGATGGGTTTTTCTTCCGTGGCAAAGAAGTGGCGATCGTTGGAGCAGGGGATACGGCAGCAGAAGAAGCGTTATATCTTTCCAAACTGGCTCCGACTGTGCACATGTTTGTCCGCAAGGGTGAAATGCGCGCCAGCAAAGTGATGCAGGAAAGAGTACTGAACACACCCAATATCAAAGTGTACTGGAATACAGAAACAGATGAGATACTCGGCGATAAAACCGTCAGCGGGGTCCGTATTAAAAATACCCAGACCGGCGAGCTGAAAGAAATACCGGTCAATGGTTTCTTTGTCGCCATCGGCCATCAGCCCAATTCTGATATCTTTAAAGGAGTGCTGGATATGGATGAAGCAGGTTATATCAAAACGGTGCCCGGCAGTTCCAGGACAAATGTGGAAGGGGTGTTTGCCGCCGGCGATGTGCAGGATAAGATTTACCGCCAGGCAGTGACTGCTGCGGGAAGTGGTTGCATGGCTGCGTTGGATGCAGAACGTTATCTTAGCTCAAAAGGACTTCATTAATCATTACTGTATGCCCGGTCTTATTACCATCTCCCTGCACAATGTCCGCTTCCGTGCTTATCATGGCCTTTATCCTGAAGAAAGGCAAAAAGGCAATGATTTCGTGGTGAACATGCAGGTAGGGTATGAGCCCGGGCAGGAAACAATACTATCGCTGGGGAATACGATCGATTATGCAGCTTTGTTTGAAATAATCAATCAGACTATGGAGCAGCCGGTGGATCTGCTGGAAACACTGGTGCAGACCATAGCGCATGCGGTGCATGATAAATTCCCTGTTGTAAAAATGGTGAGTGTTTCGGTAGAAAAGCTGAACCCGCCGATTGATAAGTTTTCGGGAAGTGCGGAAGTGAAATATACATGCGATTTCTGAGTCAGGCTTTACGCGTTATGATCGCTGAAGGGAATATCAATGTGAAGCGGCTTCCTTCTCCCAGCTTAGACGAAACTTCCAGCGTCAACTGATGATAATCTGCAATAGATTTTACAATTGAAAGCCCCAATCCATATCCCTCTTCTTCTGACCGGCCTGATTTCTTAAAACGATTGAAAAGTGTGACAATGGCTTCCGGCGCTATGCCAATGCCTGTATCATCTATATGTAACACGAAGTCGCCGCTGCCAAGGAATTCTCCATTGATATGGATAGAACCATTTTCTTTGTTGTATCGGATGGCATTATTGATAAGATTATAAACAAGCTGAAAAAGAAGGTCCCTGTTGCTTTCTTTTACCAGTACACGCGTGGGGACAGAGAGTTTAAGCTGCACTCCTTTTGCGAGTAGACGGTCCTGCAATTCGTCGATCACTTCCTGCAACAGCGATTTGATATCTATTGTTTCTGACCGGGCAAACTGATCATTTTCTATCCGGGAGATCAACAACAATGAACTAACGATCCGTTTCAACCTGTTTAAGGTCTTCATCATACCAATGATCCTGTCCTGTGCTTCATCACTCAGATCATCCATCAGCAAATTCTCCATTTTATTCTGCAAAATGGTGATCGGCGTCATCAACTCATGCGAAGCATTGGAAGTAAACTCTCGCTCCCTTTCAAAATCTTCCCTGATCTTATTCATCAACTGGATCAGCGATTCGTCGAGGTACCTGAAATCAGAAGTGGATGTTTTGATAGGTTGCAGATGTTCTTTGAAAGGGAATTTACTGTTTACCAGTTTGCTCCGGATGATCACGTCCAGCGGGCGAAGCAACAATCTTGTATATATCAGATCGGTAATGATCGTAACGGCGATCAACCCGATCAGCACATATAAAGCCACTTTTTGTAAAGGGCGGTTGTACTGGTTGATGGTGGCCGTGGTTTTACCTACCTCCAGCATGTATGGTTTGCCCTGATAAGAAAATTCATGATTCAGTACGCGATAGGTGAGGGTATCGCCTTCTACCAGGCGTTGCGATGTTTGGATGGTGTCGGGAAGGATTGTACGGGCTGGTTCCAGCGAGATGTATTCTTCTTTCAGCATGGTGTAGCTGCCATAGCTGGAATCTCCCTGCAAATAATAATCAATACCATTTTGGTTGATCACTTTCAATACTTTCTTTTTCTGCTGGTCGAGGTAATAATTGGTGTATTGAAAAGCAATCTTTTCTACAAGTAAAGGCAATAGCCATACGAACAGGGTTACGATCGCCAGTTTTGAAAGCGTTACAAAAAGAGTGAGTTTGGTAAGCAGTTTCAAATTCAGAGCTTTATTTTATAACCAATGCCTCTGATCGTCTGCAGCCAGTCTGCCGGCGCAAAAACGGTCAGTTTCTTCCGGATATTCTTGATGTGCACATCAATATAATTCGAATCATAATCATCAGAAGATAGATTCCCCCAGATATGTTCACTAAGCTGCATGCGCGTCAGGGGACGGTTCTTGTGTAATAATAAATAGCTCAGCAGATCAAATTCCTTGCGCGACAGATCAATGTCTTCTCCATTAAAGGAAATCGCTCTCCGGTGAAGATCGACATTGAAATCACCCAGGTCAACCTGTGAATCTTTCAAGCCGGATTTGCGGCGGGCGATCGCATGCATGCGCGATTGCAGTTCGAGCAGGGAAAATGGTTTGGCCAGGTAGTCATCAGCGCCGAGGTCAAGCCCTTTGATACGATCTTCCAGGTCGCCTCTGGCGGTGAGAATGATATAGGAAGCCTGCGGGCAATTCTTTTTTGCTTCTTCCAGCACCAGCATGCCGTCTTTATCCGGCAAGCCAAGGTCCAGTAAGATAAAATCGTATTGATTGTCTTCCATCAGTCTCATGCCCTGTTTGGCTGTGAATGCAAGATCGCACAGGTATGACTTCATCAGGAATGCTTCCATTTCCAATGCCATGGACCTTTCATCTTCTACGATCAGTACTTTCATCCGCTGGTATTATGCGTTAAAACTGGTAATAAAAACTGGCAGTTACAAATGAATTCACCTGGCCTGAGCCTGTTTGAGCTTTTTTCCCGAGAACAGACAATTGGTATGCCAGTTCAAGCATATAATGTGCCCGGTTATAAGCCAGGGGCAGTTTCAGGTTGTACGACAGCAGATCAAAACTGGTCTTCGTTTTAGTGGTGGTGGCAGGAGGGTTTCCTGGCTGACCCAGGATGGGACCGATAATTCCAAGCAGACTGTCCCGGAAATTCTTTTCTTCAATATAGGTTTCATAGAAACGCTGTGTGCCGGCCGTAACATCGATCACCGGGTTGATCGTTACCAGGTCTTTTTCACTAAAACTTCCCAGGGAGATCATTTTTCCAATGCCGGCTGTAACGAATACATCGTTTGTTTTTCCGAAGGCGTAATCGCCATTAAGTGAAAAGCTCAACCAGTTGGTATATGTTAAACCAAGACTTGCATTATCTGCATTGGCTGCTTGCAGAAAAGGAGAATGAGAAGGATAAAATGTATGGCTGTAACTGATATCTGCACTAAGCCGTTCGCTGAGATTGAAAGCATAACCGGCTCCCAGGCTGGATGCCGAAGCAACGGTTTGTGAATCATGCAGCAGGCGGTAAGCCATGGCTGTTGCATACAAACCGGATTTATGACGGTAGCTTGCCACAGCTGCTACATAAGGCGTTTTCTCCAGTGCTTTCTGTCCATAATAGCTTGCATTATTGGCATAGCTGGCGCCAATGGTAAAAGTAGAACGTGGCGTTTCGCTGCTATCTGCAACAGTGCTATCCTGCTGCGCATAACCAAAGCTGCAGACCGCCAGAAAGATTATGGTGATAGGTAGTTTCATGTGTGTCAGGGTTAAGGGATCAATGAACCTACGCGTTTTATAACAGGTTTAATGATCTTGTTGGTTTTAAGCGGTACGGAAGGCAGGGCAACAGGTTTGATCTGTTTTCTTGCCTTAGGCACTACTTTGATGACCGACGGGGTGGTAGTGACCGGGTTTTCTGTTTCTTTCTTTTTTTCCGGTTCAGGTTTTTCTTCTACCGGTTTTTTTACCGGAGGTACAGTATCAGTCAGCACATGAGCAGGCACCTGGTAAAAGGCAACAGGCTTCCCTTCGCTGGCAGCGCTTGCAAAAGAGCAGGCCAGGAAAATAACTGCTATACCGGTTATCCGGGCAAAAGGATAGTGGGGCATCATTTTAAAAGTGGTTTGCCCCCCGAAAGGGGCAAACCGGATTGTTTATTTAATTTTCAATAGGGTGCTGTTATCTATGGCGGTTCTGTTTTTAATGGTGACAGGTTTGGGCTTCACAGCCGCAGCACTTTTCACCGCTGCTTTTGTTGTTGCATTAACCTTGCCGGTTTTTGCAGTTGGAGAAAATGTTGCTGTATTATCAAGAGAGGTTGCAGCGTTCAATTTATTGCTTTTGCCTGCTGAAATGGCTGCAGAGGATCCGGATGCTGCGGAAATTTTTGCTTTTGGTGCGGCTTGTTTTACTGTTGTCACGGTTTGATCAGCCTGCGTTACAACCCGGGCTTTTGTTTTATGGGCAGCTACCTTTGTTTTTGCCTGCGCATCAATAGCCGCTTCGCTAACCTGATGCACTGTGGCTTTGGGTTGAATGGCTGTTGAAGAATTTACAGAAGTGCTGGCATTTACAGTAGCAGCCTGCTCATTTGCTTTTACACTTGTTTTCACGTCAGCCGTTTGGGCAAATACAGCCGGGGATAAAACCAGGGCTGCATATAAAAGTTTCATTTTCATAATGTTTGTTTTTTTAGGGTGAATGATGTGTCATTGACAAAACAAACGTACAGCCCGAACATGAAGCCAAGATGAAAAGTACGAATAAACACGAATGTGTAAAAAAAGCAGGATGGCGTGAGTGAAACACCGATGGCGCGAATGGACAAGCTTTTATTAAAATGGAAAGGTTATTTCATATACTACAGGCCACATTTTACCGGTTACGAAAATGCTGCCGGTTGCAGGGTTATAGGCTATACCATTCATCTCGAGGGAGGCAGGGTACATCTGGTGGACTTCGTTTACGAGGGAACTGAGGTCAAGCCGCCCGACAATATTGCCAGAGGCGGGATCTATTTTAACGATATCGGAAGTGGTGTATATATTGGCGTAGATGAAACCATTGATGAATTCGAGTTCGTTTAATTTATCAACAGGGTTTCTTGTGTCGGAAACTGCGATGGTCTGTTTTACCGTTAATGAATCCGGATAAAAATAAGTGAGCTGACTGGTACCATCGCTCATGATCAGGTAAGTGCTGTCTGTTGTAAAGCCCCAGCCTTCTTTATTGGGGAAACTGAACTCGCCTAAAGGCCTGAATGTTTTTGCATCGTAGATGAATCCTTTTTGAGTGGTATACGTCAATTGATAAACCTTATTGCCAAAGAACACAATGCCTTCGCCAAAATATTTCTTCCTGTCGAGCTCTGCTTTCACATCGATGCGGCCGGTTTTCAGGCTTAATACACCAAATAAAGAACGGGTGCTTTCAAGTCCTGGCTGAGCTCCTGTGCTTTCATAAAGAAGACTGTCGTGGAATAATAGCCCTTCTGTAAAAGAAGTTGTGTCGTGCAGGTAAGTTCTTTTTACGGCATAATTGATCAGGGGAATGGCAGGGCCGGATTCTTCTTCTTTCTGCTCATCTGTATTCTTGCAACTTCCCAGCAGCAAGGCCAGCAGGATGGTAAGTGTAAATGTAAATGTTTTCTTCATCAGATTACTTTGTTCTTCCATTTTCCACTACGGAGATACAGGGAAGATAATAAAAATATGGTGCTCCAGTATATGAATTCAGATGCCCAGGCTGCCACCAATGATAAATGCCATACCCGCAGCACGCAATAAACGTATACACTGTAGATCAGGATGGCAACGATCTCTATCCCGAGGTTCACGCGTGTATTGGCTGTGCCTGTTACCGCATTCAGATAGGCGGCTCCAACAGACATCAGCAGTAAAGCCACCGACACTGTTCGCAATACAGGAATGGATTCACTGATGAATACAGCATCATTTGAAAAAATGCCCAGGAATACTCCCGGAAGCAGGTTCAGTACCAGGCAGAGAGTGGCGGTGAATGTAAGGCTTAGCCCTGCGATCTTTTTTACAAGAAATAAAACCTGCGATTGCTTTCCCTGCCCAATGATATTGCTTACCATGGCATTGCTTGTGCTGGCAAAAGCCCATACAAATATCCCGAATACTGCAAACACCGTGCGCATGGTATTGCTGATCGCCAGCGGTCGCTCGGCATGTTCGCCACTGCCACTGTTTTCTATCAGGATATAAAACAGGAACCAGGCCCCCACGCTTAATACAAACTGCATCACAAGGGGTGAAGACTGCCGGAAGATCAGTCCAGCCAGTGGACGGTTGAACCGGAAATGCCTGAACAAAGAGAAACGGTGATGGAATTTCTTAAGAAAAATAATACTGAACACTACCAGCGCACCGGTTGCTTCTGCAAAAACAGATGCAACGGCTGCACCGTTGAAACCCAGTTGCGGCAATCCGAATTTTCCATAGATCAATCCATAATCGAGAAAGATATTTAAAGCAGCTTCTGCAATAAAGCCATATTTCATATACCGGCTGTTATTGGTACCTACCAGCAAAGCATTGCCCATCTGGAAGAGGTAAAGAAAAGGCAGACCCAGTATGCGAATGCGGATAAATACGGCCGCTTCTTCCTGTATCCTGGAATTATGGAGTACCGACGAAAGAAAAAATGAACCCGCAATAACCGTGATCAGGATATTGGCGACAGCAAACAGCAAAGCGATCCAGATAGATTGTGCAAACATTTTCCCGATCTCTTCCGGCCTGTTTTCCCCGGCCCTCCGCGCGATCAGGGCCTGTAAGCCGCTGTTCAGCCCATTACCAACGAGGGCAAACACCAGATAATAAACACCGGTAATGCCTGCTGCACCAAGCTCTGTTTCTCCTAATCCGCTCAGGAAAATGGTATTGGCCACAAAATTGAGCTGGGGCACCAGCAATGCCAGCGAAATAGGCAGGGCGATTTTTAAGATTTGTTTAGTGGATATCTCAACCTGCAGATCGTTATTTGGAGCAATGTTTGCCATTGGAGGGTAGCAAACTTACGAAATGGCATTGTAACCAATTCACTGTCTTAAGGAAATTGGCAGCCTTGGCCGCAGGGGCTTGCGTCGCGGCTGGTTAATTTTGCCTATCATTGCAACAATTAAAACGAACAGGTGAAACAGGTTTTTCATATCTTATCCGATTCAACAGTCAACTCTTCTGAAAAAGTGCTGGCCATACGTGCCGGTGAAAAGCATTTTGGTTTTGCCGTCACTTCTCCTGATGCTGCGGAGCTCTACCGCCTCGCCTGGTACACAGATGCCAGCATGGAAGAAGAAGCATTGCAGGAGATCTATAAAAATCATCCCGAGCTTAGTGATAGTTATGCCAGGATACTGGTTGGTTATGATCATCCGCAAAGCGTGCTGGTGCCGCAGGTGCATTACCACCAGGAAAATGCCCCGCAATTGCTCAAAGCAGTGTACGGAACGCTTGATCAGGACCTGCTGATGACAGAGTACGTGGCCGACTGGCAAATACAAAACATCTACACCGTGCCACGCGAAACCACAGAATGGATAAGCAGGCATTTTGCTACAGGCGACCGCTGGCATACTTATACCATTGGATTAAAGAATACAGGTTTTATTGATCCGCAGGGATCATTGGCTATTGATATAAGGCCCGAGGATTTTTCTTTACTGGTAACAAAAGGCAATAAACTATTGCTGGCGCAAACCTATTCCTATTCCAATCCCGCAGATGTATTATATCATTTACTGGATGCCTGCAGGCAGTTTTCTTTTACCCAGGAAAGTGTGCAGGTATTGTTGTCAGGATTGATCACACAGGAATCAGCTCTTTACCGGGGATTGTATAATTATTTCCTGCATCTCAAATTCCGGGACTCCGGCTGGTTGTTGCCCGAAGGGGATCAGCAATACCCGCTCCATTTTTTCACTTCCCTTAATGACCTGGCCAGATGCGTATCATAGCAGGAGAACATGGCGGACGAAAGATCAACCCGCCGGCGAAAATGCCGTACACACGGCCTACAACGGATATTGCAAAAGAAGGGCTGTTCAATGTGCTGCAACATAAACTGGATCTGGAAGAGCTGACCACGCTTGATCTTTTTGGAGGAACAGGCAGCATCAGTTATGAACTGGCTTCCCGTGGAGCCAAACAACTCACCATTGTAGAGAAAGACAATGCCATGTTTGATTTTATTAAAAAAACAGCGGCGTCATTGCATATTGAGAACATGAAAATGGTGAAAATGGACGTTTTCAAATTCATTGAGCAATGCACCGATCGCTTTGATTTTATTTTTGCAGGCCCACCTTATGCATTGACCACTATTGATGAATTGCCCAAACAGATCGTGGAAAAACAATTGCTTAAGCCCGGCGGATGGTTTGTGCTGGAACATACGCCCCGTAACGATTATAAGAATTTCCCTCTGTACAGGATGGAAAAGAATTACGGGACAACGATATTTTCATTTTTTGTGAATGAGTGAGCGGTCCGCCAACAACCAACAATAGCATGCTGAAAAAAGACGCCCGTAAATTATACCGTCAAAAAAGAATGGGGCTTTCCATCCAGGAGATGACCAGGATGGACGATCTTTTGCTGATACAATTCCAGTCTGCGGGCATTCCTTTTCTTAATACCCTTCTTTCTTACTGGCCGATCGAAGAAAATAATGAGCCGGATACTCATTTGTTTACCGAATACCTGAAATTCCGTAACCCTGAATTGAAAGTATGTTACCCTGTATCAGATTTTTCAACGCTTGCAATGCAGGCTGTGGTTACGGATATTGATACACCGTTTGTCAAAACAGAACTGAACATTCATGAGCCGGACAGCAAGGATATTTTGCTGCCCGAACATATTGACCTGGTATTTGTTCCTTTACTGGCTGTTGACAAGCAAGGATACCGGGTAGGCTATGGAAAGGGCTTTTATGATAAATACCTGGCTTCCTGCAAGCCGGATTGCATTAAAGCAGGGTTCAGCTATTTTGAGCCTGTTGATAAGATTGATGACCGCCATGAATTTGACATACCTTTAGATCTAGTTATCACACCGCATAGCACTTATGTTTTCTGATTTCTTTTTAAAATCGTTCCGGATACTGCTTTTACCGTTTGCATTCCTGTACTGGCTGGCTATTGCTGTGCGTAATTGGCTATACGACAAAAATATTTTCCGCTCTTCTTCTTTTGGCCTGCCATTGATCTGTGTTGGCAATCTTTCCGTTGGCGGCACAGGTAAATCACCGATGGTGGAATATTTTGTAAGATTATTGAAGAATCAATTCAAAGTGGCGACGCTTAGCCGGGGATATAAACGGAAAACGAAAGGGTATGCGTTGGCAGGGCCTGCTACCACGGCTTTGGAGATCGGGGATGAACCGATGCAGTTTCATATAAAATTTCCTGAAGTGCCTGTAGCCGTAGGTGAGGAGCGGCTGGTAGCTATCCCTCAGTTGTTGCACGACCGGCCGGAGACTGAAGTCATTATCCTGGATGATGCTTTTCAGCACCGGAGTGTTAAAGCCGGAATGAATATATTGCTGACAGACTATCACAATTTATTTACCCGCGATTTTTATTTGCCTACAGGCGACCTGCGCGACCTTAAATCGAGCTATAAGCGGGCGCAGATCATTGTTGTCACCAAATGCAATCCTTCCATTACAGTAGATGAAAAACAAAAGATCATTAAAGAGATCAATCCCCAGCCAGGGCAGCAGGTGTTTTTTACCTCTATTGAATATGGGGAAGTGTATCATATACTGGACAGGAAACAGACCAGCCTCTCTGAAAACACTGAAGTGCTGCTGGTTTCAGGTATTGCCAATCCCCGCCCGCTGGAGCGTTTGCTGGAAAAATACTGCAAGTCATACCATATAATGCCGTATTCAGACCACCATATTTTCACTATAGATGACCTGAAGGATATCCGCAAAAAATTCAGCAACCTGGAGGCAGAAAATAAAATTATCCTCACAACGGAGAAAGATGCCGTCCGTTTAGTTAAATTCAATACTGAAATGGCCGACTGGCCGATCTATGTCATTCCTGTCCGGCATCATTTTTTATTTGGAGAAGGAGAGGTGTTCAACCAGTCGGTTATAAATTATATCCAGGCTTTCCGGAAGTCTGGGAAAAAATAAAATATGGGTAGAAAAAATACATCCAGAAAAAAACATAAACAAACCAGTGCAGCAGGAAAAACCTTTAAAGGCGTGTTGGATATCACGCGTTCGGGAATGGGCTTTGTGATCGTGCCCGATATGGAAACAGATATACTGATCCGCCCCAATGATTTTAATACCGCTATGCATGGCGACACGGTGATCGTTCGCGTGCAAGGCGGCGGAGGAAGAAGATTGCAGGGCGAAGTGATTGAAGTGCTGGAGCGGAAACGGAAAGAGTTTATCGGCCAGTTGCAGATGAATGAAAACTTTGCATTCTTCATTGCAGAATCAGAAAAGCCGATGCCTGATTTCTTTATCCCCTTATCCAATATCAACCAGGCAAAAGACAAGGACCGTGTGCTGGCACGG
Organism: Sphingobacteriales bacterium 44-61; assembly: GCA_001898405.1. Classification (GTDB taxonomy): domain Bacteria; phylum Bacteroidota; class Bacteroidia; order Chitinophagales; family Chitinophagaceae; genus Terrimonas_A. Next base: position 259,297 of record MKTW01000002.1, on the reverse strand, counting down.
CTGGTGAAATGGGAAAAAGGAGACAAACGGCCGGTGGGCGAAGTAGTAAGTGTGCTTGACGCAGAGAACAGCAATGATATAGCCATGAAGGAGATCCTGCTGGAAAACGGCTTCCCGCTTGAGTTTCCCGATGATGCGCTGGAAGTGGCCGCACGCATACCAGATGCTATTCCTTCTGCAGAGATCCAAAAAAGAAAGGACGTAAGGGAGATTCTGACCTTTACCATAGATCCTGTTGATGCAAAAGATTTTGACGATGCTATTTCTTTCCGTGTATTAAAAAATGGGTTGTACGAAATAGGTGTGCATATCGCTGATGTAAGTTATTATGTGGAACCAGATACGGCGCTCGATAAGATCGCTTATCAGAAAGCTACTTCCGTATACTTGCCAGACAGGGTGAATCCTATGCTGCCGGAGCATATCTCCAATGTGCTTTGCTCGCTGCGCCCTGATGAAGACAAACTTACTTTCTCCGCTATCTTCCAGCTCAACAATAAAGCAGAAGTGAAGAACTACTGGCTGGGCAGAACGGTTATCCATTCAGACAGAAGGTATACCTATGAAGAAGCGCAGGATGTGATAGAAACAAAAGCAGGAGATAATGCAGAAGTGATCCTGGTCCTGAATGACCTTGCACAGAAGATGAGGAAGAAAAGGTTCAACAAAGGGGCCATTAATTTTTCTTCGCAGGAAGTAAGGTTCAAACTGGATGAAAAAGGCGATCCTATCGGTATCGTTGTAAAGGAAAGCAAGGAAGCGCATCAGCTTATTGAAGAATTCATGTTGCTGGCCAACCGCTATGTAGCGGAAAATATTTCCAAAATAAAAGTAAAGGGCAAGCCGCTGCCTTTTCCATATCGCATACATGATACGCCTGACCAGGAAAAGCTTCTGCCTTTTATTGCATTTGCCAATAAGTTTGGCCATAAGTTCGATGCTTCCTCGCCCGAGGCGATCGCAGCATCATTCAACCAGCTTTTAAAAGATGCACATGGCAAGCCGGAGCAGCACGTGTTGGAGCAATTAGGCATACGCACAATGGCGAAGGCAAAATATACGATAGAAAATGTAGGGCATTATGGACTTGGTTTTGAGAACTACTGCCATTTCACTTCCCCGATCCGGCGCTATCCTGATATCATGGTGCACCGGATATTGCAGGAGACCCTGGACAATCACCTCCATCCCGATAAAAAACTGGAAGATAAATGCAAGCACTGCAGTGAGCGGGAGCGCGCAGCCATGGAAGCGGAGAGGGCTGCCAACAAATACAAACAGGTGCAGTATATGAAGAACCATGTAGGGGAGGACTTCGACGGTGTGATCAGCGGCGTGGCCAGTTTTGGTTTCTGGGTGGAAACTGTTGACACAAAATGTGAGGGACTGGTCAGTGTCAACAACCTGCTGGAATATGATGAGTTCAGGCATGTTGAAAGTGATTATGCACTGGTAGGCATGCGCAGCGGTAAAAAATTCAGAATGGGTGATAAAGTGCGGATAAAAGTTGTGGCAGCCAATTTGCTGAAACGCCAGTTGGATTATGATTGGGTGATGACCGAAGAGGATGAAAAACCCAAGCCGAAAGGAAAGACGAAGAACCCAAAAATTAAAAATAAAAAGTAAAAAAGACGCCCGTTTTCACTGTTGATTTTTGAATTCTTGCCCCGGTAGCAGCCACTAAAACTTCCGGTTATGTTATCTTCGCATCATGCAGACGTTTGAACAATTGTCCCGGCAGTTTGCCCTTTATTTTGAACAGCCTCATTTCCCTGAATCTCCGGCTACGCTGTATGGTCCCAATCTTTATTTCCTGCAGATGGGTGGAAAGCGTGTGCGCCCTGTGCTTTGCCTCATGGGCAATGAATTGTTTGATGAGATAGGGAGCAATGCCTGGAATGCGGCTACGGCTGTGGAATTGTTCCATAATTTTACCCTGATCCATGACGATATTATGGATAAAGCTCCGCTACGCCGGGGTTTTCAGACCGTGCATACAAAATATGGCGAGAGTACCGCGATCCTTGGCGGCGATGTGATGCTGGTGACGGCTTATGCCCAGATCAATAAAATAACCGTTTCCTTTCTGCCACAGATATTGCAATTATTCAATACCACTGCCCGTGAAGTATGCGAAGGCCAGCAACTGGACATGGATTTTGAAAAGCAGGAAAAAGTTGGCCTGGATGCTTATCTGCGCATGATCGAACTAAAGACTTCTGTATTGCTGGCTGCAAGCCTGAAAATGGGAGCTATACTGGGCGGAGCGGGCGAACGCAACCAAAACCTGATCTATGAATTCGGCAAGAAACTGGGGCTGGCTTTCCAGGTGCAGGATGATTACCTCGATGCATTCGGCGATCCTGCAAAATTCGGGAAACAGGTAGGAGGTGATATCCTTGCCAATAAAAAAACATTCCTTCTCATTCATGCGCTTGAAACGGCTTCAGCCAGCCAGTTGGCGCAGTTGAAACAACTTTTGCAAAGCAATGGACCAGGTAAGGTGGAGAAAGTGTTGCAGCTTTTCCGGGATTGCAAAGTGGACGACTGGGCACTGGCATTAAAAAATAAATTCCTGGATGAAGCCCTTGCCCACCTGGACGATATTGCTGTGGTATCAAAACGTAAAGAACCATTGAGAGAGCTGGCGCAGTTCCTGGTGCAAAGGGAATACTGAATGATCGTTGCCCGATGATGCCCCCGGTCAGCGAACAACGGCCAACTATAATCATTACTCCAATTTGTTTCAGTTTTTTTACCTATTTTGAACCCTTCAAAACCACCCACGAATGGCAAATTCCTTGTTCCGTAAAAAAAAGATCGAATCAATACTTGCTGAAGGCGGAGATGACACACATGGTGGGGAAGGGTTAAAGAGGGTATTGACAGTAAAGGATCTTACTTTTTTTGGTATTGCGGCTATTATCGGTGCCGGCAGTTTCAGCAGCCTGGGTGATGCCGTGTTTAAAGGCGGGCCGGGCGTGGTTGTTTTATTTATTATCACCGGTATTGCCTGCGCCTTTACGGCTTTTTGTTATTCGGAGTTTGCGAGCCGTATACCTGTTGCCGGCAGTGCTTACACTTATTCCTATGCCAGCTTTGGTGAATTATTTGCCTGGATCATTGGCTGGGCGCTGATCATGGAATATTCCATCGGCAATATTTATGTGTCTTTCAGCTGGAGCGATTATTTCACGTCTTTTCTTCATAAGGTCAATATCCATATTCCCGATTATCTCTGTACCAGCTATAAGGAAGCTCAAAAAGCAGTGGCTCAAAATTCCCCTAATGCGGAACTGATCAATGCCTGGAACTCGGCTCCCAGGATCGGTTCGTTAAGGATCATTTTTGACCTGCCTGCCATTATCATCAATATGCTGATCACTTACCTGGTTTACCGTGGTATCAAAGAGAGCCGGAATTTCAGCAATGCAATGGTTGTACTGAAACTGGCAATTGTGGGATTGGTTATTCTTGTTGGAGGAAGCCTGGTGTTTTCTCAAGGGCTTACGTTCAACTGGAACCCGGTGAATGATGAAGGGGTAAAATCATTTATGCCAAATGGTTTCAGTGGAGTGATGGCTGCTGTGAGCGGTGTATTCTTTGCTTATATCGGTTTTGATGCAGTGAGCGTACTGGCTGAAGAAAGCAAGAACCCGCAGCGCGACCTGCCAAGAGGAATGATCTATTCACTGGTCATCTGCACAAGCGTATACATTTTATTGTCTCTTGTGCTTACCGGTGCTGTTAATTATAAAAACTTTGAAGGGGTAGGCGATCCGCTGGCTTTCATTTTTGAGTCACAAAACCTGAACCTGGGCTGGATGCAATTGCTGGTCTCTGTCTGTGCTGTAGTGGCTATGACCAGCGTACTGCTCGTTTTCCAGATGGGGCAACCCAGGATCTGGATGAGCATGAGCCGCGATGGATTGCTGCCACCGGTTTTCCAGCGCATCCACAGCCGTTTTAAAACACCTTCTTTTGCTACAGTGATAACAGGTCTGGTGGTTGGTATCCCTATTCTGTTTACTGATAAATCATTTGTGCTCGATTTTACCAGTATTGCCACGCTGTTTGCATTTGTGTTGGTTTGTGGCGGCGTGTTGCTGATCCCCCGGAAAGAAAAAGTGCCTGGCCGGTTCAATATGCCATATATCAATGCACAATTCATTTATCCCCTGATCATCGGGATTGCTATCTTTCTTTTTGCAAAATATGGCAAAGGGTATTTTTCGGATGCATTTAATTTTGACTTCTCCGCTGATCCGGATTACGTGAATGGAAAAGTATCATTTATGGACCTGGCCACCCCCAAACTGTCCATTATCATTTTCTGGTGTATCTGTATTGTACTAAGCATTCTTGCCATTGTTAAAAAATATTCCCTGATCCCCCTGATGGGAGTGACTACCTGTCTTTACCTTCTTACAGGTATGACCAAAAATAACTGGGCCTGGTTCCTTGGATGGCTGGTGCTGGGATTGATCATTTACTTTTTATATGGTGTGAAGAAAAGTAAACTGGCTGCTACAGAAGTTGCCCGTTGATAATAACTAACGGCCTGTGATCATCTGTCAGCTAAATTGTATTTTTGTAAAATGAAATACCAGGTAGGTGACAAAGTTTTAATTCTTCATTCCAATGAAGAAGGCGAAGTGATCGATATCATCAACGACAAAATGGTGCTGGTGGATGTGCGTGGCGTGAGGTTTCCTGCATACATGGACCAGATAGACTTTCCTTATTTTAAACGGTTTTCCGAAAAGAAGCAACTCCAGGGAAAGAAGCCAAAGAAATTTATTGACGATATTAAAAAGGAAAAGCTGAGCCCTGAGTCCCGCAAGGAAGATGGGGTCTGGCTTACTTTTTTACCCGTGATGGACACAGATGAATTTGGTGACGAAGTGGTGGAGGAACTGAAACTGCACCTGGTTAACCATACGTCCACACCCTATCAGTTCATTTACAAACTCAATTTTTTTGGTGAAGCCGAATTTGAATTAAAGAATAAGGTCCATCCGTTCGAAGACTTTTATCTTCACGATATTCCCTTTGCAGATCTGAACGATAACCCTTCCTTTGATTTTGATTTTTCTTTACTTCAACCCCAGAAAGGAAAAGCAGATCATTATGAAGCTTCACTGAAGCTGAAGGCCAAACAGATCTTTTCAAGGATCGAAGAGTTGAGGAAGAAAAACCAGGCCCATTTTTCCTATAATCTTTTTGAAAAATATCCCGACAGGCTGGAAGAAGACAAAGTGGAACTGGGCAAATTGGCTGCCAGGGGGTATAAAGTGTATAATGCCAAAGAGGCCCGCCAGCATCTTGAATCTCCCCGCAGCGTGATCGATCTTCATATTGAGAAGTTGAGCAATGACTGGGAACATCTCAATAATTACGAAATACTGGGATTGCAGTTAAAGACTTTTGAAAAATATTATGACCTTGCCCTTGCACATCATCAACCTTCTTTGATCGTGATACATGGAGTGGGTAAGGGGAAACTTCGGGATGAGCTTCATGATATCCTCCGCCTTAAACGTGAAGTGAAATCTTTCGTGAACCAGTATGATCCAAGGTTTGGATATGGGGCAACGGAGATATTTTTCCAGTACTGATTTGAATTGAGGCTGGCCCCGGGTCAGGAGTCTTTAGCGGGGAGTTATGAGCCGCTGAGGATCTCAGTGATATCTTTTTACTTAAAAAATGCTGCCGGCCATAAGCCGGATTCTGTTCCTGCCGAAGCAGGCGGCTATCATTTATCTGTCCTGCCGGTTGCCCGGCGGATCAATCTGCCTACCCTCCATCGTTCCCTGACTTTCACCAGGGATCAGGCGGGCCGCCTTCAACCGATGGTTTATGTGGCATTTCAGCATGCAAGGTTTACCCGTTATACCTGTTACCAGGCATAACCGTGAGCTCTTACCTCACGTTTTCACCGTAACCCCGGAAGGGGCCGTAATTTTCTGTGGCACTTTCTGTTATCCTGGCCTGTCCCGGACCTTGATCCGGGAGCTCCGGAATACCCGGCTCTTCACCGGTGCATTGCCCTGTGCTGTCCAGACTTTCCTCCCCGCGGAGCGGAGCGATAACCTGGCCGGCAGCAAAATCTTAAGTCTGCAAAGATACAAATTGAAAGGATGAGATCCGGCATCCCCTTTATCCCTCTTTCAGGCTCTTAACCGGGTTTGCAATAGCGGCTTTGATTGCCTGGAAGCTAACCGTCATTAACGCAACGGTCACCGCAGCTGCTCCTGCAAGAGCAAATACCCACCAGTGGATAACAGTTCTGTACTCATAATTCTGCAACCAGTTATGCATGATCCATTGAGCAACAGGGAAACCTATAAGACATGATAATACCGATAGTTGGATAAACTCCCTTGACAGCATACCCGCCAGTCCTGAGACTGATGCGCCCAGCACCTTGCGGATGCCGATCTCTTTCGTGCGGCGTTCTGCTGAATAAGCAGCAAGACCGAACAACCCAAGGCTGGATATAAAGATGGCCAGCAGAGCAAAGACACCTGCCAGCTTACCGATTAGCGTTTCCGAAGTGAACATTTTATTAAAATCCTCATCGGCAAATCTGTATTCAAAGGGATATCCGGGATTTTGTTTTTTCATTACGGCCTCAGTTTTCGCAAGAGCCTGTGTAATGTTTGCATTTTGTTTAAACCGTACTGCCATTACTGTTGCGGAATAGTTTCCGCAAATTAAAACGAGCGGCGACCCGCTGCCATATATATCATTGAATATAAAATCCTTTATAACACCTACTATGCGTAGATTATTCTTGCCTACATTTAATATGCTGCCGGCCTTTCCTTCTGTGGCCATCAGCTTTGCCATACTCTCATTTATTACAACACTGCCGCTGTCAACATTACCTTCGTAGAAATCCCGGCCACTTGTCAATTTTAAACGCATGGTTGAAATATATTCCGGGCTAACAACATTTGAATGGATAGGTACTTTGAGATTAGGCTCTTTCCCTGCCCAGGAAAAACCACTGCCATAACTATAAACATGCAAAGCATCATGCAGGCCTGTAGCCGCATTTTCAACATAGCCGGTTGCTATCAGCTCGTTTTTTATAACGCTAAAATGGTCTTTCATGGCTCCTTGCAGATCCATATACACCAGCCCATTTTTATTGTAACCAATATCCCTGTTCTTGATATACTGTATCTGCAGGTAAATAATAACTGTGCAGATGATCAGAATTACTGATGCGCTGAATTGCGTTATTACCAACCCCTTTCGTATAAAAATCACTGCTTTGCTGTTTTTAATCCTTATCCCCTTCAGCACTTTAACAGGGTTAAAGGATGACAGGAAGAATGCAGGATAGCTGCCAGCTACCAATCCCGCCACCACGGTGATTGCAAGCAAAATTGTTATGTGGAACGGATCGGATAAATCAGGCGACAACTTCTTTTGAACAAGACTGTTATAAGCAGGCATCAGCAGGTACAGCATCACAATTGCCAGCACTACTGCGATGAACGACATAAATATTGATTCACCGATAAACTTTCCTATAAGCCTGCCTCTGCCTGCACCCATCACTTTTAGTACACCCACTTCTTTGGCACGTTGCTCACTGCGGGCAGTAGCAAGATTCATGAAGTTTATACAGGCAATAAGCAATATTATGATGGCAATGGAAGAAAATAAATGCACATATTTTATCTTGCCCCCGGTTTGTACACCATTTTCAAATTGATCGCGCAGATTCCAGTCGTTCATGCTGAAAAGGAAGCATTGATTTTTCGATCCTTCTATTTTTGTGCTCAGGTAGTTGATAAGCTTCTTATTAATAACAGTTGCGTCAGCAGGGCTATTTAGTTCAACTATCGTTTCTGCCATATTATTGCTCCAGGGTTTTGCCCAGGGATTAGCATTCTCCCAGGTTTCATAGGGCGATACCCATTGGAAATGATAAGAACAGTTTGCTGGTAAATCGACAAAAACTCCTGTTATGGTATAAAGGCCATCAACGCTATAAGCGCTCTTGCCATTCATCTTTAGCGTTTTCCCAACGGGGTTCTCTTTACCAAAGAATTTATCAGCCAGTGTTTCACTGATTATTACACTCTGGGGTTCGTTCAATGCATTGGGGGCTTTACCATACTTAAAATTCAATGAAAACATTGTGGCAATGGAAGGATCAGCATAAATGCCATTTTCTTTGATTGATTTATTATCTACTACCACCAGCTCGTCCATAGCCCAACTGAGGCGGCCGCTGTTTTTAATACCCGGTATATCGGTTTTTAGCGCTGCTGCCAAAGGACCGGGCGTAGGGCTTTTGGTAGATATACCAGCATCTGTTGCCTCATTCTGCATGATGCGGTACAGGGAATCATGGTTGGCAAAATTGTGATTGAAAGCTTTCTCATCTTCCACCCATAAGAATATCAGGGCAGCACAGGTAATGCCTATTGCAAGCCCTGAAATATTTAAAAGACTGTATGTCCTGTTCTTCCACAGATTACGAAATGCTGTTTTAAAATAAATGGGTAGCATGCTGATCTGTTTTTTAATGTTGACGTTAATGTAACCAGGAGCATCTAACCGTGTGCCGGAGTATTATCAGATTGATAAATAGTACAATAGGAGTTATTGATACACAAGGTGTTCGATTTCGCTACAGATGTCGTGCGATTATGATACATTCCGTTGAACAGCAATGAGCTGACAGAGGAGCCAGGCTCAGAATAATTTTCCACCTATTATCGCCCCGGCTTCCATCAGCCAGGCAATCCCCAAATGCACCATTAATCCTCCATAAATGGAGCGGGTATGATAAGACACAATACCCAGTAGAAGTCCGCCGAAATATGAGCTGATACATTCCCCTAATGGTTTGCCAAAATGAATGCTGCAATAAAAACAGGCCATCGGAATGATCGCTTCTTTACCCACCCACCTGGAAAACCCGATTACAAGAAACCCGCGGAAAAAAAGTTCAATAGAAAAAAAATCGCTGCCATAACCCAGTTCATACAATAACTTGTAAAACCAACCGGGGTGTGCATCAGGAGGCAGGGGAAGAATATTTTTTAATTTGGGATAAGTGGCCAGAAAATCCGGTTGGGTTGAAGCCGCTGCAATCAAAGGGACCATGAACAGGAGCATGAGCCAGTAGGGTTTCCATTGCAGGTTTTTTGTATTAAGGCCATACCTGTCCTTATCGCGGTGAAAGATCCACCAACAGGCGACCAGTGCAATGAACATGAGCACGGTACGCACCGGCCAGTAAAGGATCTCATTCCAATAAAGGTTCCAGTTATAATCTGCTGACAGCTGCACAATGAAATTGGTGCCGGCTTTCAGGGCAAACAAAAATGGGGCGATCAGCAGGCAGGCCAGGAACGACCAATGGAGCTTTAATTTTTTCCGGGCAAAAACGATCGCATAAGGAAAGCCAAAGGTGAGCAGGAACAGGAAAAACCGGCCGGTAAATTCGGGAAATGCATAGGGAGCTTCATGTACCAGGCGCTCTTCCAGCGCTGCACCATAGTTTAACCACACCATGCCGGCAATGAACAATGTGGATACAACCAGGATCGTCTTATCCACCTCCCTGCTAAAACCATTTAGATACCCGACAATTTTTTTCATACCCGGATTGCGACTTAATATTCAACAAACATAATAACTATAGAAATACCCCGTCATATTGTACTTAATCGTTTTCTTAATTTACCCTTAGTTTTGTTTGTAAATGCATTTCATGAGGTTAAGCCATTTTTTTATTTGCCTGCTTTGTATTGTGCTGTTTTTTGCCTGTAAACCTTCCGCTAAGCTGCATCGGCCGCCTGCGATCAGCGGGCTGCGGTACATTAATCAATACGTTCTTCCCAATGCTGTTTCATTTCAGGGAACAGTGGTCGGAGGCCTCTCGGGGATTGATTATGACAGGCAGCGTGATCAGTATTACCTGATCTGCGATGACCCGTCTGCATTCAGCCCTGCAAGATTTTATACACTTAAAATACCGATTAGTGAAAAAGGAATAGACAGCGTGGTGCTGACAGGAGTGAATACCATACTGGACCCTGCCGGTCAGCCTTATCCTGATATCCGGAAAGACAGGATACACTCTGCCGATCTTGAAGCCATGCGCTATGATCCTTCAAGAGATGAGATGATAAGAAGCAGTGAAGGGCAACGTGTGATCAATGCAGACACTATGCTGCTGCAGGATCCTGATATCGTGATCATGGACAGAACTGGCAAATACAAAGACCGCTTTCAGTTGCCTTCCATATTGCATATACAGGTAGAAGAAAAAGGCCCCAGACATAACAGTGTGCTGGAAGGACTGGCATTTGATGAAAACTATCGCCATGTATTTGTAAGCGTGGAAGACGCGCTTTACCAGGATGGCCCCAAAGCCGGCACAGGCGATTCAACAGCCTGGGTACGGATCCTGAAATTTGACCGCAAAACAAAAAAAGAAATAGCGGAGTACGCCTACCAATTAGACCCGGTGCCCCATCCGGCCAATCCTGCCGGCGCATTTAAGATCAATGGCATTTCGGATATCCTTTATATAGGGGAGAACCGGTTGCTGGTGATCGAAAGGGCCTGGTCAACCGGCAGGGTGCCCTCCGATATCCGCGTGTATTTCGCTGATCTCAGCAAAGCAGAGAATGTTGCGGGTGTTGCTTCTCTTCAAAGTACGCCTCCAAAGGCGCCAATCTCAAAAAAGCTCCTGGTCAATATGGATGATCTGGGTATTCCCATTTACAATGTGGAAGGCGTGACGTTTGGCCCCAGGCTTCCGAACGGGAATGCCTCATTGATCTTTGTGGTGGATGATAATTTTAATAAGAACGAAAAAAGCCAGTTCCTGCTTTTTGAAGTCAAATAAACATTGCTGACCGATCGATGGCTTGCGGTTACCTGTTCTTTTCTTTATCTTTCCTCTACATTCAGGATCTATGAGAATAATACCTTTTGCCATATCTACTGTTGTCACCGTTGGGCTGGTGACCGTGCTCAGCATGAAATGGGGCCCTGCGCCGCCTTTCGGTAAATTCCTCAGCCCGCAACAGGGGTTCTGGCAGAATGCAGAGCCGGTTGATAAGGATTTTTCTGCCGACCTGAAATTCCCCGGGCTCAAAGGCAAAGCCAATGTATATTTTGACGAAAGGCTGGTGCCGCACGTATTTGCCGACAATGACGATGATGCCTATTTTATCCAGGGATACCTGCATGCGAAATTCAGGTTATGGCAAATGGAATTTCAAACCCTGGCCACTGCCGGAAGGATCAGCGAAGTGATTGGCGACAGGGCGATCAACTACGACAGGGAGCAACGCCGTATGGGATTGACCTTTGCAGCCGAAAACATGGTCAAAGCCATGGAAGCCAATCCGCAGACCCGCTCAGCAGTCAACAGTTATACTGCCGGCGTGAATGCCTGGATCAGTCATCTTACCGAAAGCGAACTGCCTGTTGAATATAAACTGCTCGATTATAAACCCGAGCAATGGAGCAATCTGAAAACAGCCTTATTCGTAAAGCAACTCACCAAAACCCTGGCAGGGTATGGCTATGGGAACGATTTTCAATATACCAGCCTTCTGTCTGTTTTTAGTGACGATGAAATAAAAATGCTATTTCCTTACGTGCCGGATTCACTCAGCCCGATCATTCCTAAAGGCACGGTGTATCCGGAGCCGACTTCAGTTGCTGTTAAGCCAGGGAACTCTGATTCGGCTTACCTGAAAAAAACAGATTCCCTGCAGATCTTTAAAACGGATAAACCTGTTCCTGGTATCGGCAGCAATAACTGGGCAGTGAGCGGCAGCAAAACAAAGAGCGGTGCGCCTATCTTATGCAATGACCCGCACCTGGAACTTAATTTCCCTTCCATTTGGTATGAACTGCAGATGCATACGCCTTCTTTTAATGCATACGGATCTTCTTTCCCCGGTATTCCGGGTGTGGTGATCGGGTTTAATGACAGCATCGCATTCGGTTTTACCAATGGTGGAATTGACGTGATGGATTTTTACAAGATCCGTTTCAAAGATGACTCCAAACAGCAATACTGGTCGGATGGCCAATGGAAGGATACACGTATTAAGATCGAGGAAATAAAAGTGAAAGGAGGGCCGACAGTATATGATACGGTTGCTTACACACATTTTGGCCCGGTGATGTATGATAAAAGCTTTACCAATGTTTCTTCAGGGGGAGATGCTTTTGCCATCCGCTGGAAAGCGCATGATGAATCGAATGAATTGCTGATGTGGTGGTATCTCGACAGGGCGCGCAATTATGAAGAATATACAGAAGCCATTAAATACCTTGAATGCCCTGTACAAAACATAGCATTTGCCAGTAAGAAAGGGGATATCGCCATATGGCAGCAGGGTAAAGTGCCTTTGCGTTGGCCCAGGCAGGGTGTTTATGTGATGCCCGGTGAAGATGATAGTTATAGCTGGCAGGGGTATATCCCCCAGGATCAGGTCCCTCATATCCTGAACCCCGAACGCGGTTTTGTCAGCAGCGCCAACCAACGTGCCACAGATGAGACCTATCCTTATTATGAGCCGGGCGATTTTGCAGTGTACCGCGGATGGCGTATCAACCAGCAATTATCAGCCATGCAGCAGATCACACCCGAAGACATGATGAAGTTGCAGAGCGATAATCATAATACCATGGCGGAAATGTTCAGGCCTGCTTTGCTGAAATATATTGACCGTTCCAAACTAAGCGCAGAAGAGCAAAACCTGCTCGGTATTTTCAGTTCATGGAATTTAGAGAATGATGTGAATGAGAAAGGCCCCTCCATCTTCGAAGCCTGGATGGATACTTTATCGGTTAAAGTATGGGGTGATGAATTGTCGAAGATAAAAGACCCCATAACGCCGCATAAATCCACCCTGGTTGATTGCCTGATAAAAGATTCTGCATTCCGCTATGCAGACGATATCAATACACCGGTAGTGGAAACAGTAAGTGATGTGGTAACAGCGAGCTTTAAAGCCATATCGCCGGACCTGTTACAGAAAGAGCAGGAAAACAAATTGAACTGGGGCAATGTGAACACGCTGACCATTTATCACCTGCTTCGCACAGGGGCCACCCCTTTTGCAAAAGCAGGCATCGCAAACGGAGGCGGATCTGAAATTGTGAATGCCACCCGCAAAACCTTTGGGCCAAGCTGGCGGATGATCGTGCAATTATCAGCTACTACCGAAGCGTATGGCGTATACCCGGGAGGGCAGAGCGGTAACCCTGGCAGCCGGTTCTACGATAATTTTGTAGATACCTGGACAAAAGGACAATACTATAAGCTGTGGGTGATGAATGAATCAGAAGCAGGAGATCAGAAAGTGAAGTGGAAGATGAGCTTTAGTAAAGAATGAATATTATTACAAAGGAGAGAAGCAAACAACTGACTAATATGAAATTTTTTACGGCCCTGTTACTTACAGCCCTGTGTTCCTTTATTGCGGGGTTATATTTTCCCTGGTGGTCTCTTGCCGTAATGGCTTTCCTGGTAGCATTGCTTGTGCATCAGAAGGCAGGGAAAGCATTCCTGGCAGCATTCATTGCCCTTTTCCTGCTTTGGGGTTGCCTGGCTTTATGGATCGACATAAGGAATGCAGGCATTCTTTCAAAACGGATTGCTGCACTCCTGGGATTGGAAAGCAGATTCCTGCTGATATTGATCACCAGCCTGGTAGCCGCACTGGTAGCGGGTTTTGCAGCCATGAGCGGTAGCTACCTGAGAATGAGCCCCAGGAAAGTATAAGCAAAACCCGGCATTCCGGACATAAGCCAGGTACCGGGTTTTGACTCATTGGAGCTTAAAGCTGAATTGTATGTTCAGTGTTCACATCTTCTAAAAAACGTTCATCATGCGAAACAATGATCAATGTGCCCTGGTATTCGTTGATCGCATTGGTCAGGATATCAATATTCTGAATATCCAGGTTATTGGTTGGTTCGTCTAATATGATAATGTCCGGTGACTGGTTATTGATTGTTAAACAGCACAGCATTAACCGCATTCTTTCCCCGCCGCTCAAAGCAAGACAGGGTTTGTCCCAATCCTCTTTCGTAAATAAAAAGCGGTTGAGCCTGATCTTTATTTCGTGCTCCTGCAATGCAGCATCATTGAACTGCTGAGCTTGCTCATAAACCGTAAGATCATTGCTGATGAGCGAATAGTCCTGGTCTATATAAACAGATTTATTATCTGCGCGATAAACTGTTCCTTTTATTGGTTGCAAAGTTCCCAGGATCAGTTTTATTAAGCTTGTTTTTCCTGAACCATTTATACCTTTCAACGCAATTCGTTCCCCGCTGGTGATCTGAAAGCTTAAATCTTCATTCCAGAGCAATTCATTGTTGTAGCTGAAATTGATGTTTTTGGCAGTGAACAAAATTTTGCCCTTATGCAGGGCTGAATTGTCAAAGCCAAATTTCATTTTGTCAATACCGGGCAAAATTGAACGTAGTTCCTGCAGCTCTTGTGAAATGTTCCCGATCTTTTCTGCATGAACGGTTTTTATTTTTGAAGTGCTGTTTTCGGCACCGTTCCGCAGGGTGTTCATCATTATCCGGGCAACGCCTGCTTTTTCCTGTTTCTTCTTTCCACGGGCATCTAATTTTTGTTGCCGTTCCAGTGTTTCCCGTTCTTTTTCCCTGGCTTTTCGTATTGCTTTTTCTTTGTTTTGTATGTCCTGGTTTAAGGCGTTGCTCTTTATTTGTTTCTGTTCTGCATAGAAATCGTAATTGCCGCCATACATGGTTATTCCCTGTTTACTCAATTCACCAACTGTGTCTAAAAGGTTCAATAGTTTTCTGTCGTGGCTTACAACTATTAAGGTGCAGGCAGTAGATTGAATAAAATCATATAAAAGCTGCCGCCCTGAAACATCCAGGTGATTACTTGGCTCATCCAGCAGCACCAGTTCAGGTTGATGGATGGAGATGCCTGCAAGAAAAACTTTGGTTTTTTGTCCTCCGCTTAGCTTTTCCATTTTTTGGGTCAGGTCCAGGCCATGTAGTTGCCAGTGATTTAAGGCTTGTTCGCGGCGGTCTTCAATTGTCCAGTCATCATTGAGCACCCGGAAATTCTCTTCAGTTGTATTCCCGGTTAAGATACCGTTCAGGGCATTCAATTTTTCCTCAATGCCTAATGCCTGTGCAATAGTCAAATGATTATATTGTCCAAAAATCTGCGGCACATAATAAGGCTTGGAATTTACATAGAATTGCCCGCCTGAAGGGGATAATACTCCTGCAATTACTTTCAGTAAAGTGGATTTCCCTGTACCGTTATTGCCGGTCAAGGCTATTTTATCATGGTCGTTTACTGTCAGGTTAATATTGTCAAACAGTAAATCTTTGTTGGGATGTATATAGGAGATGTTTTGTGCAATAAGCATAATTTCTTTCTTTAAAGATTTAATGGAATAATTAAGCCGCTGTAGGCTTGCTGTCTTTAAGTCTGAAAGAAATTATATTCTACATGTTTGCTTTATTGCTTTGGGAGTGCAAATATAAATAATAAATTTTAGGTAGTGTCCCGGTTTAAAAATCCTGGTCAAAACAGGTACATTTACTGTGACCTGTCTTTTGCAAAAGGGGCAACTTGGGGCTGTTCATGTTCGGTTAGCAGCTGTCCAATCTTTGATTGACAGTCTTAACAAAAGAAATAATAATTGAAGAAATTCCAAACTGAAATTCTGCCAAATTTTAAGCCCATCCCGGTTGGTTTTCCCACAAAGACGACAAAGACCACAAAGAATTATTGATGCTAAAATCTTTGTGGTCTTTGTCGTCTTTGTGGGAAGTATTCAAAGGTGAGGTAATACTGCTGATTTGCTTATTTTTGCTCCCTCTTGTATCATTTAATGAGAAAAGCCTCTTTTTCCTTTCTTTTTATTTTTTATGTAGCTATTTCTGCAGTGGCCCAATCTTCTAATGCTGTCAGGATAACGGATGAAGTGATGGTAAAAGATTCCTCCGGTGCCGTTTATGCAGCCTCTGTATGGAGATCGTTGCTGGCGACAGGTAAATATAGCCTGCGGCCCTTCGTTCTCAACAATAAGGACTCGGGATTCCTGCTTGTTCACCTCAGCGAAGAAGAGCAAGCGAAAAGGCTGGGCAATCTTCCCAGGCCAAGGGAAAGCCCTTTTTTCACAACCGGAAAAAAACCGCTGAGCTTTTCAGGAAAAGATCTCCATGGCAACAAGTATAAACTGAAAGACCTGGAGGGAAAGGTGGTGGTACTGAGTTTCTGGTTCGTTGCCTGTAACCCCTGCCGGATGGAAATCCCTGAATTGAACAAACTGGCCGACGAATACAAAGACAGCAGCAAGGTGGTTTTCCTCGCTGTTGCGCTGGATCCCACTTATGAAGTTGAAAAATTCCTTGAAAAAATTCCCTTTCATTATAATATCATCAGCGATGGCCGGTACATCAGTTCCTTATACCGCATAACCGGCTATCCCACTCATGCAGTGATTGATAAAACAGGAAAAGTGATCTTCCATGCTACCGGCTATGGAGTGGCCACTTTACCATGGCTGAGAAAGACCATAGCAGGCGCATTGCTATGATCAGCTTTTATTACCGCTGAACAGTTTTTGGTTTTTTGTAACATCTGCGGAAGTATTTTCGTTTTACCGCACAATCACTGCTATGCAAAAAATATTACTCGTTTCTCTTTTCTGTTTATTCTCTTTAATTTCTTTTGCCGGTAAAGTTTCTGGTCTTATCACTGACGATAAGGGTAATCCCCTGGCTTATGCTTCAGTAAGCATAAAAGGGACTACCAAAGGAACGACCTCCAACAGTTCAGGCAGGTATTCGATCAATCTCAGCCCTGGTAAATACACCCTGGTGTGCCAGTATGTGGGTTATGGAAAATCAGAGAAAACCATTACTGTAACCGATGGCGATGAAACGGTGAATTTCAGTTTGTCTATCCAGGAACTGACATTGCAGGAAGTGGTGGTGAAAAGGGGAGGGGAAGATCCTGCTTACGAGATCATACGCCAGGCGATCAAAAAGCGGTCGTATTACAATGACCAGGTCGATTCTTTTTCTGTGAACGTTTATATCAAAGGCCTGATGCGTTCAAAAGGAATACCTAAAAAAGTGTTGGGGAAAACGATTGAGCGGGATAGCAATGATGGGCTGGATTCATCAGGCAAAGGAATTCTTTTCCTGTCTGAATCATTAACAAAAGTGGATTATGCAAAGCCCAATAAAATAAAGCTCCAGGTTATTTCTTCCCGTGAAAGCGGTGGCGGGTTTGGTTTGAACTTTCCTTTCTTCATCAATTTTTATCAGAACAATGTTTCCGTTTTTGACAATAACCTGAACCCGCGCGGTTTTATTTCTCCCATTGCAGACGGGGCTTTGAGCTACTACAAATACAAGTATGAGGGAAGCTTTATTGAAGACGGGGTAATGGTGAATACGATCAAAGTGACCCCGCGCCGCAAGAATGAACCATTGTTCAGCGGCACCATACAGATCACAGAAGATGACTGGCGCATTTACAGCACTGATCTGTTCACCACCAGGGATTATTCATTGGAAATGCTGGACACGCTCCGTGTTACGCAAATACATTCATCTGTGGCCAGGGACATCTGGAAAACGAAAAGCCAGGTAGTATACCTTGTATTCAAGCAATTCGGGTTTCATATTACCGGCAATTTTGTGAACGTATACAACGACTATAATATTAATCCGGGCTTTGATAAAAAATATTTCGGCCGGGTGCTGATGAAATACGATACTGCTTTTAATAAGAAAGATACTGTTTACTGGAACAGGACCAGGCCGGTGGCTTTGGAGAATGACGAGAAACAGAATTTTATTTTCAAGGATAGCATCTCCCAAATAGGGCGCGATTCCATGCTGTCGAGGCGGCACATTGATTCTTTACGTAAACATCAAAAACCCATTACGCTGACAGGATTACTCTGGTCAGGGCAGGGGCATAATTTTTACGGAAAAAAATCCACTGTTAACTGGTATCTCAAACCATTGATAACACAGGTTGAATACAATACAGTGGAAGGCGTTTCCCTGAACATCGAGCAAAGCTTTAATCTCTGGCGCCCGAAGAGCAAATATTCGTATCAGCTTAACTGGAATACGCGTTATGGATTCAGCAACACCCATCTTAATTCCTATGCCGATTTAACGATCAGGCCAAAGA
Source organism: Sphingobacteriales bacterium 44-61 (assembly GCA_001898405.1). GTDB lineage: Bacteria > Bacteroidota > Bacteroidia > Chitinophagales > Chitinophagaceae > Terrimonas_A. The sequence goes on along the minus strand of MKTW01000002.1, from coordinate 241,077 downwards.
GTTTGAGTTACCGCAACCGTTACCTGCGGTTGTCAGGAGGTAAGCGCTTATCGCAGTTCAACCAGGATAATCCGATCAACCCCCTAACCAATGCGGCATATACCTTACTCGGCAAGAAGAATTATATGAAATTGTATGAAAACTGGTTTGGCCGGATAGAATACAATAACAAACTGGAAAATGGGCTCAATCTTAACCTGCATGCTACGTATGAAGACAGGCTGCCGGTAGAAAATACCACGGATTTCTCTTTCTTCAATAAGGATGCTGCACTGTTGCCCAACCATCCGTATGAACTGGCTTCGATGCCGTTCTTGCGCAATCAGGCACTGGTAGCCGGGTTTACGCTTAGCTGGCAACCGGGGCAGCGGTATATTGAATATCCCTGGGGCAAGCGGCCACTGCCTTCCAAAGCGCCTGTATTTGAATTGGAATACAATAAAGGCATCAGCAAAGTATTTGGCAGCGATGCGGATTTTGACAAATGGAAATTCTCCATGGCCGATAATATGAATTTCAAGATCGGCGGTGAATTCAAATATAAAGTGGGTGTAGGCGGATTCTTTAACAGTGATAGCGTATCTATTCCCGACCTGCAGCATTTCAATGGCAACCAGACATTCTATAATATCAAATACCTGAACAGCTTCCAGCTTGCTCCTTATTACCGCTACAGTAATGCAGAGAAGTTTTATATCTATGGCCATGCAGAGCATCATTTCAATGGATTGCTGACCAATAAGATCCCTTTCCTGAATAAACTGAAATGGTATCTTGTCGGCGGCAGTAATGCCTTCTATGTAAATAAGGATAATTATTATGTGGAAGTTTTTGCCGGCCTGGAAAACATCTTCAAATTATTCAGGGTGGATTTTGTGAATGCGTATCAGCCTGGTTTGGGGAACAGGTTTGGTGTCCGTGTAGGATTTGGCGGCCTGATAGGAGGGAAACTGGAGTGGTAGTAATAGTATAGGGTTTTTCTTATCTTTGCAACCGAAATTTGGTTCAGCCTGCAACTGTCCAAAAAATGATCATTCCGCTTTTAGCGGTCAAATTTCAGAAAGATGGCCTTACATAATCGTGTCTCCCGGCAGGAGCTGAAGGAGCGTATTTTAAACGATCCCACTCCGCGCACTACTATTTCATTCTACTGTTATTTCAGTATCGAAGACCCTGTTGTTTTCCGCAATACGCTTTACCGCGAGTTGAGTGCATTGGGTGTAATGGGCCGTGTCTATGTTGCCCATGAAGGCATCAATGCCCAGATCAGCGTGCCTGCCGGCAATGTTGATGCATTCCGCGCTTATCTCTATTCTTTTGAAGCATTGAAGGACCTGCGGCTGAATATTGCAGTGGACGATGATGGCAAATCTTTTTATGTGCTCGATATCAAGGTGCGTGCTAAAATAGTGGCTGATGGTATTGATGATCCATCTTTCGATATGACTCAAAAGGGACGTTATGTCAATGCTGAACAGTTCAATGAGCTATCCAATGATCCCAATACAGTGGTGATCGATATGCGCAACCATTACGAATATGAAGTGGGCCATTTTGAGAAAGCCATTGAGATCCCCAGCGACACTTTCCGGGAGCAGTTGCCCATGGCAGTGGATATGATGAAGGATAAGAAAGATACCAATATCATTATGTATTGCACAGGTGGCATCCGTTGTGAAAAAGCATCAGCTTTTATGCTGCATAAAGGGTTTAAGAATGTATTTCACCTCGAAGGGGGGATCATTCATTATACCAACCAGGTGAAAGAAAAAGGACTGAGCAATAAATTTCATGGAAAGAATTTTGTGTTTGACCAGCGCCTGGGCGAGAGGATCACAGAGGAGATCATTGCCCATTGCCATCAATGCGGTAAGCCGGCAGATACACACGTGAACTGTGTGAATGATGCCTGCCACCTGCTGTTCATTCAGTGTGATGAATGTAAGGAGGCGTTTGAACAATGTTGCAGCAAGGAGTGCCAGGATTTTATTCACCTGCCGGAAGAGCAGCAAAAAGAGCTGAGAAAAGGAATTGATAAAGGGAGAAATGTCTTCAATAAATCAAGGCACAGGAAAAGCAGATGATCGCGGACCATTTGCCGGCTGATAACTGGATACTGCTTTTCCTGCTGTGCAGTCAGTTGATAATTCATAGTTCCTTTTCCGTTGCCACCCCCGGACCAGGTTCAGTAAACGTGCTGGTTTAAAGAATATAAGAGCCGGGTTCTCCCCACGCTGCAGTGACTTCAAACGGCCAACGTCCATTCTATTTGGAAGTGATCCACGTTACACACACCGGTTTCCCCACCGCTATCCTTCCGCCACTATCCTGCAACAATCCCGTCGTCTTATCCCGTTTAAAAATTACGATCTCCTCGCTGTTCTGGTTAGCAGCCAGTAAAAAATTCCCTGTAGGATCAAAATTGAAATTGCGGGGCGTTTTGCCAAGCGTGGATTGAAGGCCTCTGTATTCGATCATTCCCGAACCGGGATTGATGGAAAAGATGGCAATATTATTTGATTGGCCGCGGGTAGATGAATACAGGAATTTGCCATCCGGGGAAACATGTATGTCGGCTCCATCGGCAGGCCCGGAATAATCAGGTGGTAAAGCAGACATATGCTGCACAAATTCCAGTTGTCCGTGTTTCAGGTAATTGAACACTTCCACTCCGCCACTCATCTCTGTTGCCAGGTAAGCATATTTGCCGGAAGGGTGGAATACAAGATGACGGGGACCGTCGCCCGGGTCCACTTCTGTATAAGGCACTGGTGCCGGTGTAAGCTTGCCGGTCTTATTATTGAAGGTATAGGTCATTATTTTATCCAGCCCAAGATCGGCTACGAAAAGAAATTTATTGTCAGGCGAAAAAACAGTGCTGTGCACATGCGGGCCTGCCTGCCTGTCGGTGTTCACGCTATGCCCTTCATGTTGGATCACCTGGCTGGCAGCTTCCAGCGACCCATCTTTACGCACAGGGAAAACAGCCAGTGTGCCGCTGCTGTAATTACCTGCCACTACCCATTTACCGGTTTTATCCACCGCTACATAACAGGGGTGGTTCCCTCCCGATGACTGGTGATTAAGCTCTGTCAGCCTCCCTGTTTTTTTATCAAAGGAAAATGCAGTGATCCCTCCGCCATTTCCCTGCTCATTGCCGTTTTCATTTACAGCATATACGAATTGCTGGTTGGGCGATACGGCAAGATAGGAGGGGTTTTCTGTTACGGCACTGTCTGCCAGTAATGCGGTGCCTGTAGCGCTATTGAATTTATATACATAAATGCCTTTGCTTTTTCCGCCGGTGTAGGTGCCGACTAAAAGATAGGATTCCTGGCTTTGCACAACTGTCATAATGAATAAGGACGTAATTGAAAGAAGAAGATTTTTCATTGAGCGGTTATATAGGTTAGATGATTCGCTTTTCATTTGAGGCCATTAAATTACTCATAACCCGTTAAAATCCGCTATAATTTCTTTAACAAAAAGCGTACTTGTTTTGATTCATTTTTAACAAGTTCCGATCAAACCTACAGGAATAATCAACAGTCATAATAGTGTAAGAAAACCGTTCATTAACCTCAAAATTGAGCTACTATGAAAAAGATATTTACAATTTCATCCATCCTGATCTTATCAGTTGTTATACTGGCCGGATGTACCAAAAGGTCCTATTATGATGATGGGAACGACTATTGGCTGAGCAAAGAGTATGGTGTAGTGGTATATAGTGATTCCTACTGTCCTTATTTCGTGGTGGAAACCTATAATGGTTACACTATTATCCGTTCAAGTGGCTACCGCCCTTATGAAGGCGACGAGATATATGGTGATCTGAGCCGTACCGGCTACCGTGATCTTTACAGCTACACAGACAATGCTGTATTCCGCGGTGAGGTCACTGATTACTGGCTTACCTATGGTGAAGCGCAATACATGATCGATAACCTTTGTTATGGTTATAACAAAAGCGCTGCCAAGAAAACAATCCAGCAAGGATTGCTGAAGCCCAAAAGCAATTAACCCTGTTGTTGAGTTAAGTGGAGCATAACACAAAGAGCGCCTTATATGGCGCTCTTTTGCATTTATTTTAAACCAGGCCTATTTCAATGCGGCAATGACCCTGTTGCGGGTTTCCTCCTCCGACAATTTCTCCGGTCTGAACTTTTCACCGATCACTTTTTCATACAGTTCAATATAACGCTGGGAAATGGTATTCACCCATTCGTCGCTCATTTCCGGTACGGTCTGTCCTTCCTTTCCCATAAAATTATTGGCGATCAGCCATTCCCGTACAAACTCTTTGCTGAGTTGCTTCTGGCGTTCGCCTTTTGCCTGGCGTTCTTCAAATCCATCGGCATAAAAATACCTGGAGCTGTCGGGAGTATGGATCTCATCCATCAGGTAGATCGTGTCGCCGATCTTTCCGAATTCGTATTTAGTGTCAACAAGAATAAGTCCCTGTTTGGCTGCAATTTCTTTTCCGCGTTCAAACAACTGCAAGGCATATTCGCTCAGTATGGCCCATTCTTTTGCAGTAGCAAGCCCATTGGCAATGATCTGATCAGGGGAAATATCTTCGTCATGCCCCTGCTCGGCTTTGGTAGACGGCGTGATGATGGGAGAGGGGAAGAAATCATTTTCTTTCATTCCTTCCGGCATTGAAGCGCCGCATAAGGTTCTTTTACCGGAAGAATAAGTGCGCCAGGCATGTCCTGTTAAATTACCTCTTACCACCATTTCAATTTTGAAAGGCACACATTTTTTACCGATGGAAACATTGGGTGCCGGCACTGATTCAAGCCAGTTGGGACAAATATCAGTGGTTGCCTTCAACATGTAAGCAGCGATTTGATTAAGAACTTGTCCTTTGTATGGGATCGGTCTGGGAAGTATTACATCAAACGCAGATATACGGTCGGATGCGATCATCACCAGCCGGTCGCCGATGGTATACACATCACGTACTTTGCCGCTGTAAAAAGCGGACTGTCCGGGAAAAGAAAAAATATTCATAATCGAAAGTAACACCAGTGGAAAATCTACCCAATATCAGGACGTCGAAGATTTCAACAATTTATTCTTTTTCCTTAAAAATTAAATTTTTAGATAAGGGGTACAATTCTTACTTTCCCATACACTTAATTTCAAAACTTAAATTGCCAGTTATGAGAAAATGTTATCACTTTTTAGTGGTCCTATTGTCCTTCTCTTTCTTTTCGACCACGCTTCTTGCACAAGATATCACGATCTCAGGTAATGTTCGCAATAGCTCCTCGCAGGAAACAGTGCCTGCGGTATCGGTAGTGGTGAAAGGGAGCAGCCAGGGTACTTACACTAATTCCAACGGTGAGTTCAGCCTGAGCGTACCCAAACTGCCGGTTACGCTGGTATTTACTTCTGTGGGATATGATACTTATGAGGTGACCGTTTCAGACGCTTCTGCAAAAGTACAGGTAGATTTTAAACCGAATGTTTCCCTCGGTCAGGAAGTAGTAGTGGCTGCCAACCGCACCCCGACCCGGATACTGGAATCGCCGGTTACAATCGAGCGGATGAGCATAAACACGATCCGCAATGTGGCAGCGCCCAATTTTTATGACGCTATCACCAACCTGAAAGGGGTTGATATGCATACTGCCAGCCTTACTTTTAAAACACCTACCACCCGCGGTTTTCTTGGAAGCGGCAATACCCGTCTCAATCAGCTGGTGGATGGAATGGACAACCAGGCTCCCGGTCTTAATTTTTCCGTGGGTAATATAGTTGGTCCAAATGAACTGGATGTAGACAATGTGGAATTGCTGGCCGGCGCTTCTTCCGCACTTTATGGTTCAGGAGGCATGAACGGCACTTTGCTGATCAACAGCAAAAACCCTTTCAAATACCAGGGCTTCAGCTTTAATATCAAACAAGGCATTATGAAGATAGGGGATGGCCAGAAAGGAAATCCTTCACCTTATTATGACTGGTCTTTCCGCTGGGCAAAAGCGATCAACGACAAATGGGCGTTCAAACTCACGGCTGCTTTTGTTACGGCTGATGACTGGGCGGCAAATGATAACAGCAATAAGCAGCAATTGGGTGTTCTCAGCAAAGTAGTGCCTGGTGACCGTAACAGTGATCCTAACTACAATGGTGTAAACGTATATGGAGATGAGGCGAGCGCCAACATGTTCCAGTTCGCGCAACTGGTAATGGCGCAGGCGCCTTCTTCCCTGGTTACCGCTGCAAATGCTTATTTTACGCCGCTGGGCACATATCCTACCAATGCAGAGGTAGGGACTTTTGTTTCCCTGTTCCCTTCGGCGCAGCAACCGGCAGTGCAGCAGTTCCTGCCATTCTATCTCGGTGCTACCAAAGGATATTTTGGTAACAATTCCAGCGTATCCCGCACAGGATATGATGAGAAAGACCTGGTTGATTATAATACGATCAATGCGCGCTTCAGTGCAGGTATTCATTATAAGATCACGCCAGGTATCGAAGCCTCACTGAATACGAATTTCGGTACAGGTACTACTGTGTATACGGGAGCCGACCGTTATTCCCTGCGCAATTTTAAAATGGCGCAGCACAGGTTGGAAGTCAGAGCTAAATCATGGTACCTGCGCGGCTACACCACCCAGGAAAATGCAGGTGGTTCTTATAACGCTACCGCGGCAGGTGTATACATCAACAGCAAATGGAAATCCAATCAAAACTGGTTTGGCCAGTATATCGGCACTTATTCTGAAATGACCCGCCAGGGGTTAGGCACCATTCCGGGTGCAACCATTCATGCCAGTGCACGCGCTTTGGCTGATCAGGGCCGTTTGCTTCCGGGTACGGTCGCATATGAAGATGCATTGAAAGAAGCCAGGACTGTTCCTATTTCACAGGGAGGCGCCTTATTCCTCGACAAAACAGATCTCTGGGCCGGAGACGGACAGTTGAATCTTTCCGACGCGCTTTCGTTTTCAGATAAAGTGGAAGTGATCGTTGGTGCACAATGGAAACAATACGTATTGAATTCAGAAGGAACTTTGTTTGCCGATACAGCAGGTAATATCAAGATCAACGAATATGGCGGTTATATCCAATTCAGGAAAGCCTTATTCAATGAATTCCTGACCCTGACAGCAGCAGGCCGTTATGATAAGCAAACCAATTTTGACGGTCGCTTTACTCCCCGTTTCACTGCAGTTTTCAAAGTGGCAAAAGACAATAACATCCGTCTTTCCTACCAAACCGCTTACCGTTTTCCTACCAACCAGGACCAATACATCAGCCTCATAACCGGTGCAGGTGTTTTGATTGGTTGCCTGCCTGAATTCCAGACTTATTACGGATTGAACTCTGCTGCCCGCCCGGGTTATACTGCTGCCAGCATCATGGAATACCGTGCTACAGCAGATGCCTCTAAACTGGTGCAGGCTCAATTTAGGGAAGTAAAACCTGAAACCGTGAATTCTTATGAGATCGGTTATAAAGGTATTCTGGGCGACAGGCTTCTTATAGATGCTTATGGTTATTACAGCGTATATAAAAACTTCCTGGCAACTATCGGTGTGGGGCAATCCAATATTCCCGGATCACCGGTTGGCTTGCTTTCTGCCCTTACAACAACAAATGTGTCCTATAAACAAAATGCTGATGAAGATGTGAAAGCGATCGGCTGGGGTTTAAGTGCAGAATACAAACTGCCAAAAGGATTTTATGCCTATGGCAACGTGTTCTCTGATCAGTTGAGGGACCTGCCTCCTGGTTTTGTATCCTTCTTCAATGCACCCAAATACCGTTTTAACCTGGGGCTCCGCAATGATAACGTGTATAAAAATGTTGGCTTTAACGTAGTGGCCAAGTGGCAGGATAAGAACTACTATGAAGGAACTTTTGTTTCCGGCACCCTTCCTGCTTTTACCTGGGTGGATGCACAGATCACTTACCGCCCTGCTAAAACCAAAAGCGTGTTCCGGATCGGAGGCACTAATATAGGTAACAGCTATTACCGTACAGGTTTTGGCAGTCCTTATGTAGGCGGGTTGTATTATGTGAGCTATGGATATAACCTGTTTTGATCGCTGACCGATGGCAGAAAACATTTTCTGTTGTCACCCCGGCCCTGATTCAGGACACATACAAGTTTAAAGAATATAAGAGCCGGGGTCTCCTCAACGCTGGGGAGACCCCGGCTCTTAGCGTACTATACCAGTTGATTTTCTTCAACCAGGGCCGGGGTGACAATGGAAAAGTAACTGCTTGTCAAGCTTGCCTAACGGTCAATGGACAACACAAAAAAAAGACCGCCTCACTTGAAAGTGACGCGGTCGTGTTGCAGGAGTTGCAACTGCTTTTAACCGAATAAACCACCTTTTTTCAGAGTTCTGGTGCCTTCACCAATTTTGAACCCGTTATGATAAATTTCAATTTTGTAATCTCCTCTTTGGAAGTCTTCCTGACGGATCGGGAACTGCACTGCTTTGCGTGTGCCTTGTTCGTATTCTACAGGAACTTTAGTAGTAAAGGGTTTGTCGCCATCAGCGCGGGTAGTGAGTGTGCCTGAACCAAGTGAAGGATCAGAAACTACTTTACCATCAGGAGCTGTTACCATGATGTACATGTCAGCAGGGCCTGATTTAGCGATACGGTTTTCAACATCGAAAGAAACTACCAGTTTGTCTACTCTTTTGGCAGTAGTGCTTACTTTCTCTTTACCATTTTTCTTTTCATTGATCGGTGTGATCTGGATGTTGGAAGCGCTGAAAGTAGAACCTACGTCAACAGTTTGTGACAATGCTTCTTTTTCTGCAGAAGAAGTTTGCAGGTTTTGCTCCAGGGTTTGTTTTTCAGTGGTCAACTGGGTGTTGTTAGCTGTCAGCTCCTGGTTTTCGCCAGTCAGCCTTGATACTTCCTGCTCCAGGCTACCGATCTTGTCGTTCAGTTCTGAAATCAGGGTACGGGCTCTTGCCAGTTCAGCATCAGAAGCATTCTTTTTGCTGAGGATGCTGCGGATCTCTGATTTTTTGGCATCGATATCTTTTTGCAGAGCGGTTTTTTCACCTTGCAGGTTATTATTGGCTCCCGTGATGGAGTCGAGACGCATTTCAGCTTCATCATACATCAGCTTCAGTGAATCACGTTGAGTCATGTAGCTGTCTGATTGAGTTTGCGCCACCTGCAATTTTTCACCGGAGTTATTTTTATCCCAAAGGAGATAACCCCAGGTACCGAGCAGAGCGGCTGCAAGAATACCTATCAGTAAGTTGCGGTTGCCGCGATTCTGTGGTGGCTGGTTTTGCGGCGTAGCAGATGGATAATTCGTGTTTGTCATATAGATGGGTTTTTAAATTTTTAAAATTTTAAATGTAGTGCTAAAGTTTCGCTAAATGAATAGTAGATTTTCAGATAGATAAGTGGTTTTTTCCAAGGTTAACAACGGCGTTGGGTGTCTTCGCGCAACACAATTCCGAAAACCGTGCCAGAAACTTTTTTGCGGGCGGGGAAAACTTCCCGGCAGCTTCCGCAAAAAAATGGCTAAAGCCTGTATCTTAGCGTATTATGGCGGTTGAAAAAATCATAGCGGAATGGAAAAAGGGGGTGTTTAAACCTGTCTATTGGCTGGAAGGTGAGGAAGAATATTTTATCGACAAAGTGATGGATTATGCAGAGCATCATCTTCTCCCGGAAAGCGAAGCTTCATTTAACCTTTCGGTTTTTTACGGCAGGGATTCTTCCTGGGCCGATATCGTGAATGCCTGCAGGCGATACCCCATGTTTGCAGAGCGGCAAGTGGTTTTGTTAAAAGAAGCGCAGCAAATGCGCGATGTTGAAAAACTGGAAGGATATGTAGAAAATCCTTTGGCTTCAACCGTATTTGTGGTATCGTATAAAGACAAAAAAGTAGACGGTCGCACCAAATTTGCCAAAACGCTTAAAGAAAAAGGCGTTTTCATCAGTACCAAAAAGATCTACGACAGCCAGTTGCCTGAATGGACACAGGAACTGCTTCGCTCAAAAGAGCTCACCATTTCCCCCAAAGGCCTGGCACTTTTGATCGACCATATCGGCAATGACCTGAGCAGGATCGAAAATGAGATCGAAAAAATTTCTGTCAATCTCGGTAAGCGCAAGAATATTACCGAAGAAGATATCGAGGAATTCGTAGGCGTCAGCAAGGATTTTAATGTATTTGAATTGCAGGCCGCCCTGGCGAAAAAAGACCTGCCCAAAAGCATCCGCATCATCCAGTATTTCGAATCCAATCCCAAAGCAGCGCCGATACAACTGGTGCTTCCATCCCTGTATAGCTTTTTCAGCAAAGTGTTCATGGTTTTCGGCGCCGGCTCGCAGGACGAAAAAGCGGTGGCTTCCGCACTCGGCGTCAGCCCTTTTTTCGTAAAGGATTATATGCAGGCTGCCAGGACCTACGATTATAATGGTGTGGAAAAAATATTGCTGCTGCTCCACCAGTACAACCTCAAAAGCATAGGGATCAATGCAGCCGGCACAGAAGACGCTTCCCTGCTGAAGGAAATGGTGTATAAAATCGTGGCCTGAGGAACGGGTTTTATTTTTTTTGTTTCTCCAACGACTTATCTTGCCGTATCAAATAATAAAACATGAAAAGACTTTCCCTCTTATCCTTTGCAGCAGCCCTGTTCTTTTTAACCAGTTGCGAAACCACCCGTGAGATCGTTATCGGCAGTAATGGCGATGGTTCTATGAGCACAACCGTGGACATGAGCCAGCTTATCGGCATCGCTAAAATGTCCGGAAAAGGGGAGGAAATGAAAAGCCAGAAAGCTATAGATACTACCGTTTCTTTTGCAAGCCTGGCAGACAGCCTTGATAGCGCAACTCCTGAAGAAAAAGAACTGGTTAAAAAAGGTACCATGAACATGATCATGAACATGGAAGACGACAAATTCGTTGCAAAAATGAATTTCCCTTTTGCCAATATCGGCGAGCTGGCCAAACTGGATAAATTATCCGGCAAAATGACCCAGGAAGGAATGAAATCAATGAGCGGTAAAAATGCAGGTGTGCCGGATGATGAAATGCCCCAGGCATCCATTGATGATTATTTTACCACCACCTACAGCACAGGGCTTATTGAAAGAAAACTGAACAAGGAAAAATATGCAGCCATTGGAGACGATAAAGGCGCACAGGCATTGAAAGAAGTAAGCGAGCAGGGAATGCCGATCACCAGTAAGATCGTGATCAACCTGCCTCGCCCCGCCAAAAAAGTGGAAGGCGCCAATGCCAAACTTTCTGAAGACAAAATGAAAGTAACGATTGAGAATGATATGTCAGATTTTTTTGATGATGCAACGAAGATGGAATTCAAAATAGAGTACTGATTAACGCGAATAGTGCGAATAAAAACACGAATGGCGCTAAGGGAGTTCCTGTATCGATAAAAAATTTCAATTATAGTACTTCCTTAGCGCCATTCGTGTTTTTATTCGCGTCATTAGTGCTATAATATCTTAAGGCTATCTATTTTATCCTGATCGATCTGCTTCACCAACGCTTCCAGCGAATCAAATTTTATCTCCTCACGGAGATATTTTTTTACATAGATACGTAAAGTGAGCCCGTAAATGTCCTGGCTGAAATCAAAGAGGTTTACTTCAATTACCCTTTTCTTGCCATCCACAGTAGGGCGGAAGCCAATGCTCATCATCCCCTTCAAACGCTGGCCATTCTTATGCTGCGGGATGGCGGCATATACTGCATAGATTCCATTGCCTGGAATGATCTTTTCTTCATCCGGCACCTGGATATTGGCAGTAGGGTAGCCCAGTTTCCGGCCCAGTTTATCCCCGTCGACGACTGTGCCGGAGAAAAAGAATTCATAGCCCAGCAGTTTATCAGCGGTTTCAACCCTGCCTTCGAGCAGTGCTTCGCGGATGCGGGTTGAACTGATGGCTATTTCGTCGAGTATGTGCTTGGGAATTTCTTTGAGTTGGTAATGAAAACGCGGTGCCAGCAATTCCAGCAGGCGGTAATCGCCTTTCCGCTCCCTGCCAAAACGATGGTCATAACCGATAATGATGGTGTGCGGATGGAACCGCTTTACCAGGAAATGTTCCACATAGTCTTCAGCTTGCTGGTTGGCAAAAGCATCAGTAAAGGGGACGATCACCAGATGGTCGATGCCCAACTGTTCCAGCAGTTCGATCTTTTCTTCAAGGGTATTGATCAGCCGGATGCCCAGTATGGTAGAAGAAACGATTTTGCGGGGATGGGGATGAAAGGTAATGATCACCGTTTCCCCGTTAATGGCGCGGGCTTCGCGCAACAGCTCATCTATGATCTGCCGGTGGCCGGCATGCACCCCGTCGAAAGTGCCGATCGTTACCACTGCATTCCGGAATTCCGGTAACTGATCCAGGTTTTTGTGAATTTGCATAAAGAAATGCGAAGATAGTTAACGATACTTAACTCAGACATTTTAGCTAATTTTGCGCCTTAAATTCAAGCATGAGCCTGTATACCAAACGCGGTGTTTCTGCACAGAAGGAAGAAGTGCATGCCGCCACCAAAAAACTTGATAAAGGCCTTTACCCCAAAGCTTTTTGCAAAATATATGCAGATGTGTTGTGTGGCGACGACAACTGGGTGAACGTAATGCATGCCGACGGCGCCGGCACCAAAAGTATACTTGCTTATCTCTACTGGAAGGAAACCGGCGATCTTTCCGTATGGAAAGGGATTGCCCAGGATGCGATTGTCATGAACCTCGACGACCTGCTTTGTGTAGGCATCTACGACCAGCTATTGTTTTCCTCCACGATCGACCGCAATAAACAATTGATCCCTGCTGAAGTGCTGGAAGCCGTGATCAACGGCAGCCAGGAATTCTTTGACACCATGAAGCAATTCGGGGTCAACATCACCTATATGGGCGGGGAAACGGCTGATGTAGGCGATGTGGTAAGGACCATGGCCGTAAATGGTACCATGACGGCGCGCTGGCCCAAGGCAAAACTGATCACCAATGAAAAAATTGCAGCCGGCCAGGTGATCGTCGGGCTCGCAGGGTTTGGCCAGGCGAAATATGAAGCAGCATACAACAGCGGCCTTGCCAGCAACGGCCTTACCAGCGCAAGGCATGACGTGCTGCATAAAAGCTATGGACAGCGTTTTCCTGAATCGTTTGATAACTCGCTCGACGATTCAGTGGTTTATATCGGGCCCCATCGCATGAAAGATGAAGTAGAGGTTGACGGAAAGAAATTGAGTATTGGTCAGCTATTGCTTTCTCCCACCCGCACTTTTGCGCCTGTGCTGAAAGAATTGCTGGAAAACCATTTTGACAGTATTAAAGGATTGATCCATTGCAGCGGTGGGGGGCAAACCAAATGCCTGAAATATGTACCGGAAAATGTACATATCCTGAAAGATAATTTGTTTACTCCTCCTGTAATCTTCGATCTTATTCAAAAAGCCAGTGGCGCAGACGAACGGGAAATGTACCAGGTATTCAATATGGGCACCCGTCTTGAAATTTATACTACAGAAAAAGATGCAGCAAAACTGATCAGTATTTCAGAAAGCTTTGGCGTGGAAGCCCGCATTATCGGCAGGGTGGAAGAGGCTGAAAAACAAGCCCGCCTTACTGTGAAAACAGTGGCGGGGATGATTGAATACAAGTAAAGTTTTAGTTGCGCTTTTACTGGAAGCATTACTAACGTTCACACCTTACTCTTTCAATAATTTAAAGGATGAATGCAGGTTTTGTTTCTGCCCGTCAACCCTGATGATGTAAGTTCCTGGAGTAAGATGCTCTGTCGAAACAGATGTGGTGTTGCTTCCTTTTATCAGTGTCGCTTTTGTGCGCAATTTTTCTTTGCCTGACATATCAAGTATACGAATAATAACGTCTCCACCCTCATTGGCATTCAATTTTAACATAACGGTATTGGAAGCCGGATTGGGATAAACGACCGCAGAGCTGCTAAAGACGCCGTTTACGGTAACTTCTTCAAGTTTCAGGCTTTCCGTTTTTGGAGCGGAGGAGGATTGCTGAACGTCTATCGCCTGACCGGTGACCTTTACAGCATCACTGCGTCTGACCGGATGGCCGACAACGGTTACTTCTTCCAGCCCTGCATTTGTTTGATCGGTCTTCTTTTTGCCGTATCCAACAACGGTAACTTCTTTCAGTTCCGCATCTTTCTTATCTGCCTTTGTAGCATACCCTTGAACAACTATTTCATCTGCCTGGAAAGAAGCAGCCCGTTTATTGGCAACATTAATATCAGTGACTTCTACATTATCTGGGATGGTAACGGGAGAAAGTTTAAGCGTTTTCTTGGTAGTGATCTCCAGTACGCCGTTTTCAGCTTTTGTTCCATACCGGAGGGTGGCAGCAGAATCTTTTAATACCCTAATGGATTCAATGTTGTCTGGCTCAATACCTGCCAGGGCTGATTTTGATGGCTCTCTTTCCAGTTCTTTGCCATCTAGAATGATGAGCGGCTCCTTGCCGGTTAAAGCTGTACCCCGGAAAGTTATCCGGACAGGCTGTTTCTTTGGCCCGGTAGTGTCGATTGTGGTGCCTATATATTCCTCTACGCCGTTCCTGGCCCTTTCGCCATATTTAGCAATGGCTTTTGCATTGTTGGCGGACACTCTTCCATTAGCTGCAACATCCGCTTTAACTTCTTCTATTCTAACTTCCTTTATGACAGGCATAGTGTCTGATAGAAACAAAGGAGATTGTTCCGGCAAGTTGTTTTCGTTTAAAAGGGAGTCGGATTGTTTTTCCCTGTAGCTGAAAGCAAACAGGGTGACTAATAATGCTGCCAACGGCAATACCAGCAGTTTGCGCAGGTATTGGTGGCTTGTTTTGTGGGGATTTGTAATCATGGCTATACGTCTTTTTATCTGGTTATGAAAAAAAGGATGAACAAGTTGGTGCTGGGTGTTCAGGGCTTGCATCAGCAACATCTCCGCATATTCCCATTTCTGTGTTTCATTGGTAGCAAACCGGTCGGCCAGGAATTCATGGATGGCTTTCAACTCTTTTTTCATCAGGTGAAAAACCGGGTTGATCCAGAAAACGATGGTCACTATTTCCATTAAAATAATATCAAGGCTGTGTCTCTGTTGTATATGGAATACTTCATGGCGGAAGATCTGTTCCCCTTTTTGTGAGTCCAGTTCAATCTTATTGTTCCAGAAAAGCCAACGGAAAAAAGAAAAAGGAGTACCAGGCTCTGCAGTATTGATAAAACGGATGCCGTTCAGTTGTTCGGTAGGATGCACACGCATCAGTTTCTTCAGTTTTCTTATAGACAGCAGCACGCGCGCCAATCCAAGCAAACCGATCACTGCATACAAGACATACCATAAAGACTGCCAGTTGAAAGTATTTTCCGCTGCGCCTTCTTCCAGGGTAATGATCACAGCCTGACGCCCGGAAAGGTTCTGAAGGGAATATAACCAGGCAGAAGAAGTGTCTCCATTGGTGAAATAGACCGGTATGTTCAGGAAGGGGATCAGTATGCTGACCAGTGCAGCCGCCAGGATATAAAAGCGGTTGTACTGATGGAATTTCTTATTGCGCAGTGCAACATGATAATAAGCATACAGAATGCCTGATACAATCACTACCTGCAGAAGATAGAATAACAAGCTTTTCATTTCCTGTTGTTTTGCTGTTTTTTAATTTGCTGAAGAAGGCTTTCCAGTTCTTCCACCGAAATATTGTTTTCCTTTACAAGAAAGGAAACAACATTACTGAAAGAACCTTCAAAGTATCCTTTCACCAATTGCTTCATACTTCTTTTTGAATAGTCATCCTTGCTTACCAGCGGATAATACTGGTGCTGCCGCCCCATTACATTTATAGCAACGAATTCTTTTTCCATTAAGATCTTTAACAGGGTGGCAACAGTGTTCTGGTGCGGTTTTGGCTCAGGCATTGCATCCACGATATCTCGCAAAAAAGCTTTCTCCAGCTTCCATAAAACCTGCATCACCTGTTCTTCTGCTTTAGTAAGTGCTTTCATTGTTCATTATTGTTTTGGCCGGTATGTACCGGAGTTGATCAGCGAATTACAAAACGAATCTATAACTAATATTTTAGTTTTACAACTAGTTTTTTAGTTTAATTAAAAAAAAGGCAGTTTTCGCCTTAGTTTGCCTTATTTTGCAGCAAACGAACGGAGTAATGTCAGAGCCGATCATCGAAATACAGCACGCGAATATTTATCAGGGTAATAATCTCATTTTACAGGATGTAAACCTGACGGTTAACAAGGGCGAATTTGTATATCTCGTAGGGAAGACCGGAACAGGAAAATCCAGCCTTTTAAAGACTCTTTATGGTGAACTGGCCCTTACAGAAGGAGAGGCCACTGTTGCTGGTTTCGGGCTGAAAAACCTTGATTGGAAAAAAGTACCGTTCCTGCGCCGCAACCTGGGCGTGGTGTTCCAGGATTTTCAACTGCTGACCGACCGGAATGTGAACGATAATCTCAAGTTTGTGCTCCGTGCCACCGGCTGGACGGATATCAGGCTGATGGATGAAAAAATACAGGATGTGCTGGAAAAAGTAGGCCTCAAGGCAAAAGGCTTTAAAATGCCTTTTGAGCTAAGCGGTGGCGAGCAACAGCGTGTGGATATTGCCAGGGCCCTGCTCAACTCTCCCAAACTGATCCTTGCCGATGAGCCTACCGGTAACCTTGACCCGGAAACATCGGATGAGATCATGAACCTGCTGTTCCATATCTCCAGGGATTTTAATACCACCATTCTGATGGCTACGCATGATTATATCGTAGTGCAGAAATTCCCCGCCCGGATGATCCGCACAGAGCGCGGCAGGGTGATCGATAATGCTACCATAACCATTGAATAAGCTCACGCGTATTCTTTTCGTTATCGTAGGTATTGCCCAGTAATTGCTTCCTTAACACTTTTTCTTCCCGTGTAAATGGCTGATGATAGAGCTGCATGATGATGGATGCAAATGCATTGGCGCTGGCACCAACATGACAGGCGCCTTCCAGCCCGGTACCGGATACCATGGGTTCATTCACCAGGCAATGTCTCCCTTCAAATAAAGCATGAAGCAGCTTAAGCCTGATGCCTGTTACATTTTTATTGAAGCAAGGCAATACATGAATATGCGCTTTACGCACCAGGTCGTTCATTTCAGATTCAGAAGGATCGGCCACCAGGCAGGTGTGCTGGCAGAGCTCCGCCACTTTCAATAACCTTTTCGATGGCTTTTTACCGGCAATAATGAACGGCGCTCTTGCCTTGGTAACCACATTGCAGAGAAGCCACAAAGCAGCTTTCTCATTCTCCGGTACTGAAAGATTGCCGTGGTATAAACAGAAATTGCCCTGTCCTTCTTCACCATTCACCTTTTGCCAGGTTGGGAAAGTAGGAAGGAAGCGGACATTATCGAGCTGGTAAATATTTTTCAGCGAATCAATATCATTTCCTGATACGCAGGCATAGGTGCATTGCTTGGGAAGATGAGCGGAATATTTTTTTAATAAGCGGCTTTCATTGAAGAAATACAGTTTTTTCGGAAGAAAGGTTTCCACTCTTGCCAGTTCCTTATAGTAAATGCTTTCTTCATTATGCATCCGCACAATGATCTTCCGGTCTGTCAGGTCAAGGTTTTGCAAAATGCCTGTGCAATGGATGCCTTCGAGCAGGATAGGGTAGTTGTCCTGCTTCAGCCGGCTGATAAGCTCCTCATTAATGCGCGACGAAACAATAAAAGGCAGCTTAAAGGAAAACCCTTTTTTCAGTGTTTCCCTTTCATATACGTTGATGGTTTCGCAGTACTGGTTCAGTTCATTGGGGGTACCGCGTTCGTTATAGTTGAAGTAATGAAGATGGATCCGGATACCCAGTTCATGCAGTGTCATGATCCGGTTCATCATATCAATTGCCCCGCCATAATCGGCCGGCCAGGGCGTATCCAGGCATACTATGTGAAGGTGTTTGTTCATTACAAATATGGCTCATACAAAGCGGTCAGCTTATGCCGCTCGTTTTCCCAGCACAGTTCTTTTGCAGCTTCCAGCGCATTCATTTTTAGGGCTTCATAACGCTGCTGATCATTCATTAATTGCATTATCTCCTCCGCCATATTTTGCGGGTCCCGGGAAATAAAACAAAATCCGCACTGATATTGTTCGATGATTGTTTTTACTTCTGGAATAGCACTTGCCGCCACAGGCACGCCTGCATGCAAATAATCGAATAATTTATTGGGCAGGGTGAACCAATGGTTGAGGTCTTCAAACCCGTCAAGCGACATACCCAGTTGGGCTAAAGGTGTATACTGCTGCAATAGTTCGGGTCCCAATTTGGGGATCATTTCCACACGGTCGTCCAGTTTCCATTCATGCCGCATAGCAGCGATCTTTTCCCATTCATTTCCTCCGCCGATATACACCAAAAAATAATTGTCTGGAAGGTATTTCATTATTTCCAGCAATTCCAACCCACCACGGCCGGGATGCATTCCCATTCCCTGCATCAGCAAAACGGTCTTTCCTTTCCAACGATCAGGCAAAGGCAGCGGATCAACATGCTTTGTTACCGGCACATTCCGCACCACAGCTATCTGATTACCATATTCAGCCTGGTATTTGTTTTTTACAGATTCGTTGACGGTATAAACGATCTTTAGTTTGGGGAAGGTCCGGTCTTCCATCCATTTCCACACACGTCTTTTAAAAGGAGAGTTCCTTAGTGCCGAAACACCTGTATAATATTCGTGCGTATCATAAAAAAGCATTTTCTTTCTCCATTTGCCCACCAGGTAATTGGGTGCTAAGGCATCGAGATCGTTGGCCAGCAGGTAATCCGTTTTCGCAAATAATAATTTGAAGAAAAGACGTGTATTGAACTCCGCAAACTGCATAAAACCTTTCCGGAAAAAACACCTGATACGTTCTGCATGAAAAGGATAATCACCCAACTTCAAACTATCTCCAAACCGCCTTCCGATCAACCGCACTTCAAAACCCATCTCAACCAACGTAGTGCATATACGCAGCACCCGCTGATCAGTAGTAAGTTCTGATATAACTGAAACGGTAATGATCTTCTTCATACTTGTCCCATACCGTTCAAATATACATTCCATTCTTCCAATAAAAAACCTCTGGCGTTTTCCCGTCAGAGGTTTCACTTTAATTAATGAGGATGAGATTATATCCCACAAATTTATTGCTGCATTCCTTCCATGCCACCCTGGCTCTCTCTTTCACTTTTCATATTCTTACGTTTGAAAAGATTGGGGTCGAATTTACCAAACCTCCAGTTGAAGTTGATACGCACTATCCGAGCATCGCGACGGCGGAAAGCGTCCTGGTTGAACAGGAGAGACTCTGAATGCACATCGTATACGCGGGTGCGGAAAATATCATTCATGTTGAGGGAAACAGAAGCCGTCCTGTTTTTCAGGAACTCATAACGTACGGCGATATCCACTCCATAGCTGGGGCGCTGATAGCCTTGTGATGCGCCGGAAGGGCCACCACCAAACATACCGCCGCCGCCATATCCACCACGGCCACCGCTGCTGCCGCCCGGAGGCAATACGGTTTTGGATGTATAATCACCTGATAACTGGATGGATATATTCTTTGGCAACTTGAAAGTGTTATTCACTTTAGCAAAATAGCTCGTCAGCTTTGGCTGATCAGGCTGCCCGGGAATATCGATCTTGACATCCGACATGTAAAGGTTGAAGTTGGGCGTGAACTCCCACCATTTGTAAAGGCTGAGGCGGGTAGTCAATTCAAGACCTGTTACATAGCTTGAATTGGCATTGATATAGGTATTCAGCAAAATGTTTTCACCACCGGTACCGGTTGCTGTTTCCTGGAAGCGGGTGATAAGATCATTGGTGTTCTTATAATAAATAGATGCAAGGAAATTGCCTTTATTGTTGAATGATTTTTCGTAAGACAATTCAAATGAATTGGTGAACTCAGGTTTCAATCCCGGGTTTCCTTTGCTTGGGTTAAGCCTGTCTGATGAATCGGTAAAAGGTGTCAACTGCCAGAAATTCGGACGGTTGATACGGCGTGTATAGTTTACCTGGATGCTGGACGATTCACTCAGCTTTTGAGAAAGGAACACGCTGGGGAAGAAATTGATTGGGAAATCAATTTTGAATACTTCACCGGTAGTCAGCAATTCTCCTTTATAGCTCGAGCTTTCTGCCCTTAAACCAAGCTGGTATCCGAAATTGTTGATCTGGTTTGAGTAAGAAGCATAAGCCGCATACACCTGGTCATTGCTTTTATAGTTGATTTGTGATGAAGGCTGGAATACCCATTTATCATCTGCATCTGCAAAATAGAAAGAGTTGACGCTGCTGTTCCTTCTCAGTTGCGCGCGCATACCCATTTCCAGTTTGGATTTATCAGTGATGGGGTTCACGAAGTCTGTTTGCAGCACCACATTGTTGTTCTCTCCATTGATGAGTTGCTGTTGCTTGTAAGTGCTTTGCAGGTTGCCGGCAGGTTTGTCATAATAACCGGTCTGAATGAAATTGGTATTATCATTCTTGCCTTTATTATAAGTTACGTCTGCTGTCCACTCGCGGCCTGCTTTGGGGAAATTATGTTTGAAGCTCAGCGTTGCACCCATGTTCCGGAAATTGCTTTTTGAGTTGCTGCTTCTGTCCTGGAAGGATGAAACAGGAGTGGAGTACAATGAATCGAACAGGATCCCGCTGTTGCTGTAAGGTTTCATTTGTCCGCGGGCAAAGTTGACACTTGCAGAAAGCGTGTTCCTGTTGCTGATAAAATAATCCAGACCAGCCCTGCCAAATCCGAACCCGCCCAATGAAGTGGAGCGGTCGGTTTGATATTGGTTCACCTGCGGAGTGGAATAAAAATTTTCTCTTTCAGTATGTCCTGTTGAAATGGATTTGCGCTGGCTATACATACCGCTGGCAAACACATTCACTTTCTGCTGGCGGAGGTTGATATCACCACCAAAACCAACACGAGCCCTTGAATCGATATTGGCGCGCACATTACCATTATAACCTACTTTCTTTTCTTTTTTCAATACCACGTTGAGGATACCGGCCGTACCACCGGAAGCGTCAAACTTGGCAGAAGGGTTGGTGATCATTTCCACGCTTTGGATCGCATCAGAAGGGATCTGATCGAGGGTGAGGTTGGTAGGCCTTCCGTCTACAAACAACTGCGGTGTATTGTTGCGCATGGTCACATTGCCATCAATGTCTACACTGAGTGAAGGGATGTTGCGCATGATGTCCACTGCTGTACCACCGGCAGAAACGATATTTTTATCTACGTTGAAAATTTTACGGTCAATACCGAGTTGAAGCCCGGGTTTGCTAGCTGTTACGGTAACATTGTCCAGCACTTTCTCTTCAATCTCGATTTTAATATTGCCGAGGTCTTTATCCAGTGCATTCATCATCGCAGTCATGTCGCCGCCAGGCTTCAGGTTAAAGGAAACGGGGGAAACTGTTTCTTTATAACCAATGGCTGTTACTTTCAATTTCAGCGGGCCGAACACGGGAACATTTTCAATGCTGAAATCACCGTTTTGCTTGGTGAGCATACCGCCGATCACCGTTTCCTTTCTTTGTTTGGAAACGGTGTCCATTTTATTCTGAAGCAGTTGAACTGAAGCGAATTCAATGGCTTTGCCTGATTGAGCATCCACGATCTTACCATACAACCGTCCCGATACCTGGCCGCCCCCACGGTTTCCCATTCCCTGCTGTGCCATCACTGTAAGTGAAGAAAAACCAATTAAAAACGTAATTAAAAAATTTCTCATATATGTGTTTGTGTGTGATTAGACGTGAAAAGCTGAGTTAACTTGCTGACAGTATTCTGACAATGTGATAAAGGGCAAATGCGGCTTAACAGCGGAAAAAGTTCATAAAAGCAGCACAATAAGGAGCTGCAAAACACCAATTATCAATCCAATAAAACCTCCGAAAAGCGCAACCAGCTTGAGTTCTGTACCCAGCTCCCTGCGAACGGCCTGTTCAATGGTATGGGTAGGGATAGCCGCCAGTTTTGCACTGACGAGCTCAGTCAGTTTTAACTCTTTCTTTAGGTTTCCGGAAAACCGGCTGATCACTTGCGGAAACAGCGATTCAATTTCCTGGATAAAGATGGTTTTGAGGGATTGTATTGTTTTATCCCCGATAAACATAGCAATCATGGGCATCTGCTCCTTCAGTTTGTGGCGGAGAAAATGGTCCATGTGTTCTTCAATAAGTGGTTTTATTTCTTCAAACCTGCCGGGTTCATTGATCCGTTGTTCCAGGTCATCGAGTGGGAATGCTGTAGCCGCATAGTTGCCGGCCTGCAAAGCGATCTGTTCCCTTCGTGCCGGCCATATTCCCTGTATTTTCCATCCCAGTATTGTTTTGGGTTGCCGGGGATGAAAAAGCAGCCAGATGGCCATGCGCATGGTTATCCAGCCAGTGAAGGCAGAGAGAAATGGGATCAGTAAAAGCCAGTAATTCATGAAGGTGATTGCAATAAGTAATAAACCCCGTCCTGTAAAAGAGGAAGGGGTTTTGTCGGGGTGGATGACCGGGTTCGAACCGGCGACCCTCAGAACCACAATCTGATGCTCTAACCAACTGAGCTACAACCACCGTTTTTGGAGCTGCAAAAATAAGTAAAAGGAATTTGTTTAAAAAATAAAAGCAATGTTTTTACAAGGTAATCACAAATTCTGCCAGGCCCGGACAGGCGATGAACCATTCATCAAAAACCCTTGTTAAATGGTTGTAAGAATAAGAAATACATACATTTTACGTTATTTTTGGAATATGCGAGCTGCATTAAAATACCTTTTGAATATGAAGCGACTTCCAATTGTGATCATGATGATCGTAGCAGGATCCTTTCTTGCATTCCAGACCCTTGGAACCGATACAAAAAATCCACCGGACAAATACGAAAAGATCCTGAAACTGGTAGGCGAAATGCTGACCCAGGCCCATTACAGCCCACAGGCTGTGAATGATGATTTCTCCAAAAAGGTCTTCAAGAAATATGTGAATGACCTTGATCCCGAAAAGAACATGTTCCTGGCCTCGGATATCAATACGCTGAAGGGCAAATACGAAACAAAGATCGATGATGAGCTGAAAGGCGCACCCGTAACGTTCTTCAAAGCCGCAGGTGATATGTTCAACACCCGCATGGAAGAAGCTGCAGCGATGTGCAAAGAAATCCTTGCCAAGCCATTTAATTTTTCAGTAGATGAAAAAGTGATGCTGGATGGCGATAAGCTTGAATTCGCTACTACCAAAGAAGAGATTCATGAACGCTGGAGAAAGAAGTTGAAGTTCCTTGCACTGGAGCGTTATGCAGACCTGTTGGATACAAGGGAAAAGAATAAAGGCCGCGATAGCTTTGTGGTGAAATCGGATGTGGAACTGGAAAAAGAAGCCAGGGAAAAAACTTCCAAGATCGTCGACCGCCTGTTTGAGCGCTTCCGTTTCAAATTCAATGATGATGATAAGTTCAACATATTTGTGAACGCTATCACTACCACCATGGACCCGCACACAGAATTCTTTCCTCCTGTAGATAAAAGATATTTTGATGAAGAAATGAGCGGCCGTTTCTTTGGAATAGGTGCATCGCTTGTATATGATGATGGCAATATCAAAGTGGCCAGTATCGTAACAGGAGGTCCGGCTTACAAACAGGGCGAACCGCAGACCGGCGACCTGATCCAGAAAGTGGCGCAAGGCAAAGAGGAAGCAGTTGACCTTACCGGTTTTTCTGTAACAGATGCGGTTAAGCTGATCCGTGGTAAAAAAGGAACAGAAGTAACTCTCACACTTAAGAAAGCAGATGGTACGTTGAAAACAGTATCACTGATCCGCGATCAGATCGTACAGGATGAAACTTTTGCCCGCAGTGCAGTGGTGCAATCAGGTAATTCCAAGATCGGGTATATCTTCCTTCCTGAGTTCTATGCAGATTTTGAGAATCCCAATGGCGCCCGCAGCTATGTGGATGTAGCCAAAGAAGTGATGAAACTGAAAGAACAGAATGTAGACGGTATTGTGATCGATCTGCGTAATAATGGTGGCGGATCATTGTATGATGTGGTGCAGATGGCAGGATTGTTTATTGAAGATGGCCCCATCGTTCAGGTGAAGGATAAAGATAACCGCCCAAGCGTATTAAAAGATAAAGACAAATCATTATTGTATTCAGGTCCGCTGGCAGTGATGGTAAATGAATTCAGTGCATCCGCTTCTGAAATATTTGCAGCAGCGATCCAGGACTATGGCCGTGGTGTGATCATCGGCAGCACTTCCACTTATGGTAAAGGCACAGTACAGAGAAATATAGGCCTTGATCCTGAAACAGGGTTCTCTATGTCGAACTCTGACCTGGGAACGGTGAAATTGACCCTGCAGAAATTCTACCGCATCAATGGTGGCTCTACACAGTTAAGAGGCGTGGCTTCCGATATAGTATTGCCCGATCAGCTGGAATACCTGAAAGTACGTGAGAAAGATGATCCTGATGCATTGCCCTGGGATGAGATCAGCAAATCTCCTTATGCCAGTTGGAATGCTGGTTATGATCTGAAAACGATCCGCCAGCTCAGCAACCAGCGCGTACTGAACAGTACAGCTTTCCAGACCATCCGTAAGAATACAGAATGGCTGAATAAGGAAAACAATAAAGAATATTCCCTGCAACTGGATAAATACAAGAAAGAGCAAAAGCAGGTACGCGAAGCTTATGCTCAAATGGATTCAGTGAGAAGGCTGAAAACAGAAATAGCTGTATCAGCTCTGCCGTCTGAAGTGAACCGTTGGTCTGATGATAAAGCCAAGCAGGACCGCTTCAATCAATGGTTGAAATCTCTCCGCCAGGATATTTATCTTGACCAGGCCGTGAAAGTAGTGGATGATATGATCAACCAGCAAAATCTCGCCAAGGCAAAGAACGGGGAAGAAAAGCCAAAGAAACCATTCTGATTTTTAGTAAAAGATATTTTGATAGGAGGTAAGTAAAGCAAAGACCGCCACGATTAGACAACGTGGCGGTCTTTGCTTTACTTACAATACTGAGTTTACAGATATCGCTCTACCAGAATTTTTTGATGGTGCAAAGCATGCCCGATAAGAATATATCCCAATGCTCTTACATAGATCGGGTGGCCAGAAGAAATGCCTCCTGCTTCCAATTGATCCTCATCAAGAGAATTGAAAAATATTTCTGAAGAACGTCTCAGGTGTTTGAATTCATCTACCAGGTCGCTCCATTGGCGGGCTGAAGCTTTGGAATTTTCTGCAAACAGGTTCTCATCAAATCCAGGGAGAGGAGTCTGGTCTTTACGCGCAAACCGGAGCGCCCGGTAAGCAAACACTCTTTCCGCGTCAATGATATGCAGCAACACTTCTTTGATGGTCCATTTACCTTCCGCATAGCGGTAATCATGTTTGCTTTCAGGGATGCTGTCCAGGAATGCAATAAGATTATTGTCCTTACTGCTGAAAGCAGCTTTAATATCGTCCTGTGGCACCATCTTGATATAACCATGGTACCATTCGCCGGCTCTGGAAAGGTCTGGATACATTAGAAAGAGTTTATGGTTTAGGTTTATTTTGCCGTTGTCATTATCCCTTCACTTTCTGTTTCACTTTTGATTCGGTATTCTTTCCTTCAGGCTGCAGTGTTGAAGCCAGTTTGATGGCTTCATACGCATTGATCACACCCCCGGAAACACTCAGCTCGCTCATTTTCACTTCCTCGCCGGTGCCCGGATCGATCACTTTACCTGAAGGTTTTTGTGTGCTTTTTTCAATCACATATTTTACCTGTTCGGGTGTCAGCTTTGGGTAATATTCCAGGATGAATGCAGCCAGACCGGCTACTACCGGAGAAGCCATGCTGGTACCTTGCAGGTTTTGATAAGTGTTGCCTCCGGGAACTGTTGAATAGATCTTTACACCGGGAGCGAACACATCCACATCTTTCTTGCCATAATTGGAAAAACTGGCAATAAGGCCACCGGCTTTGGGGTCTCCGCTGGCGCCAACTGTTACCCAGTTGTCGGCTCTTTTACCATCCTGGAAAACAGGAGTGGGGAAATTCCAGCTTGTGTCTACATTCATTGCGCTGTTGCCTGCTGCATGTACCAGCAGCACGCCTTTGCTTTCTGCATATTTCACAGCGTCGTCTACCCATTTTTTCTCGGGGGAGAATCCTTTTCCAAAACTCATATTGATCACTTTGGCTCCATTGTCAACTGCATAGCGGATGCCAAGGGCGATATCTTTATCATGCTCGTCGCCATCAGGCACTACACGAACGGCCATGATACGCACATTGTCTGCCACGCCATCCATGCCCACGCCATTATTGCGGGCAGCCGCAATGATACCAGATACGTGTGTGCCATGCAATGCTGATTTATTGCTTACCATCACATTGTTGTTGCCATAGAATTTATCGTTGATGTCATTGTAATTATCTTTTACAACACTGTTGCGGTAATCTTTTGGAGCAGTGTGCACTGCTTCATTTTTGGCGATCTCACTTTCCAGTTGGCTTACCTGTGCTTCCAGGTCTTCCAGTATTTCAAGATTGGTGATATCGTCTTTGTTATTGTCTTTGCAAATGCTGACCATGATCATCTTCACACGTCCGGCAAGATCAATTGTAGGAGTGTAGGCAGCCAGGTCTTTGCAGGTGTATTCATCTTTTTTGAGGTCTTTGCGGATGATGCTGTCGCCGATCTGTATCACGGAGTCAACAAAACTGAGTTGTGCATAGCCGCTTTTCATTTCTTTCAGATCAGCAGGGTTGGCACTGATGCCCATTACATCCTGCTTGGCTTTTTTCCACATTTCATATTCTTTGGCGTCTGCTGCGGAAAGGGTTTTGGGGTCAATCTCCTTATCTTCCCATTTACTCTTCAGGGCGTGGTAAACGCGTGCTGCCTCGTAAGAATCTTTTTCCACGTTAGTGCCATCACGGCTGCCCAGGAAGTTCCAGCCATAGACGTCATCTACATAACCATTCTTATCATCATCAATGCCATTGCCAGGGATCTCACCTGGGTTGCGCCAGAGGATGGGACGAAGGTCTTCATGCGTTGTATCAACGCCGGAATCCAGCACGGCTACGATCACAGGCGTGCTCTTGAGTTTTTTGGATTGAACAAAAGCATAAGCTTTGTCCATGCTGATGCCATAATAGCCACTGTCTTTCTGGTCCATCAGGTGCCATCCTTTCGGAACATCTGTTTTCTGGGCAATAACTGCCGCACTAAGCAAAGAACCTACTGCAATCAGGAGGGTACGATTCACAAAGCAATTCATTAGCTACTAATTTTTAATATCTACAAAAATCTGAAAAGCATTAAAATTACGGATTACCATTCATACATTTTGCCATAATAAAGCCCTGCGGACTTCTCTCGCAGGGCTCTGATAATTTATTGATGAAGATCAAGCTGTTTTAGTTGTGCAGCTTTAGCTCAACGCGCCTGTTTTTAGCTTTTTCTTCACTAGTTCTGCCGGCATTCAGCGGTTTATCGGGGCCAAATCCCTGTGCGCTGAGGCGGGAAGGATCAATATCTTTCGATTCCAGGTATTCTTTTACTGCTTCCGCACGCTCCATGGATAGGCGCATGTTAAGCTCGCGGGAACCTTCCGCACTGGTATGCCCTTCTATCTGCAATTTCAGTGAAGCATCTTCTTTCAACAGGGCCGCCACTTCATCCAGCACTTTGTAGGAAGCCGGCGTTAGCTCTGCTTTATTGACTTTGAAGGCAATTGACTTGGCTGCTGTCTGTACTTTCCGGATCACTTCTTTTTTGATCTCCGGGCAACCATTATTGGCTACGGTACCTTTTTCTGTTGGACATTTATCTTCTTCATCAGTCAGTCCGTCTCCATCTGTATCTGGTGCAGGGCAGCCATTGTAACGGGCCAGGCCAGGAATATCAGGACATTTATCGTCCTTATCAAAAATGCCATCCTTGTCCCTGTCTGTGTAAGGGCAACCATTGTTCTCAACCGGACCTGGTATATCGAGGCATTTATCGAGTTTGTCGAGTACGCCGTCTTTATCACGGTCAATATAGGGGCAGCCATGGTTTTCAACAGGGCCAAATTCATGAGCACAACTGTCCTGCATATCAATGATGCCATCACCATCCTGGTCGGGGCATCCGGCCAAAGCAGGAGAGCCCGGGAGGGTGGGGCACTGGTCTTCTTTGTCGGGCACACCGTCATTGTCCCTGTCTTTTTGGGCAAGCGGTATGGGTTTGCCGAGGAATATGCCCAGGGTAATACCCATCACTTCATGTTTGTAATCAGAAGCCGTATAATCCGTAGGAGTATAAAAGTTTTTCAGTCCGCGGCTGTAATTAGCAGTAAGGAACACACGACCGAATTCAAAACCGGCCAATCCATTCACGCCCCAATCCATTGTTTGATATTTTCCGCTTCCTTTTCCGATCATTACTTCTTTTTCGTCTGCTTCATAGCTTACGCCTACTACATACTTATCGGTTTTATCGGAGCCTTTATAGAAAAAGGACAGGTAAGGACCTGCTCCGATCATAAAGCGGGTGGTCTTGCCCAGCTTGAACTTGTAAACAAAATTGAGAGGAATATCTATATAGTTAAGGTATTGTTTGCGGTTTTCTGTATAGAATGTATTCACGATGGAATCATCCGGAGAAAGAGGCCGGTCGAAGACCACGGTAGAGTCCATGACAAACGAAGATTTTCTTCCTTTCTGTGAGAATATCA
This sequence comes from Sphingobacteriales bacterium 44-61, assembly GCA_001898405.1. Lineage (GTDB taxonomy): Bacteria > Bacteroidota > Bacteroidia > Chitinophagales > Chitinophagaceae > Terrimonas_A. The sequence continues at coordinate 212,294 of MKTW01000002.1, read as the reverse complement.
CACCAGGCTGAAAAAAGAAATTCGACTTTTCGCTGAAAGGGAGATCGGCAATAAAACCGGCATGAAAACCTGTTCTTTTTTGGAAAGTGTTTTTCAATTCGTCCCAGTTGGACAGATCATTTTTTTCGATGACCGCAGACTGATGAATACCTCCGAGGATGCCTATTCGCAATTGCGCGTGGGAGAGACTGCTGCAAAGCAGGGGAATGGTCAATAGGAGAAGGATCCTTTTCATGCACAGTTAGTTGGGTTCAGGATATTGTTCAACTGTAAAAATTGCAAATATTTCGCAGAAAACAAAGGAGTTACGCGAAGTATTATCAACGGCGCACTCCTTTGTTTAGTATTTAAACGGTGAACTTTATTCCTTGTGCCAGCGGCAGTTGGGTGCTGTAATTGATCGTATTGGTTTGCCTTCTCATATACACTTTCCAGGCATCGCTGCCACTTTCCCGGCCACCACCGGTTTCTTTCTCACCGCCGAATGCTCCGCCGATCTCTGCACCGGACGTGCCGATATTCACATTTGCTATACCACAGTCGCTACCTGCATGGGAGAGGAATTGCTCTGCTTCGCGGAGGTTAAGGGTCATAATGGAAGAAGAAAGCCCCTGCGGCACGCCATTCTGTATAGCAATAGCTTCTTCTATGTCCGAATATTTCAACAGGTAAAGGATCGGTGCAAAAGTTTCATGTTGTACGATCGCATAACCAGGTTTCGCTTCAGCGATACAGGGCTTCACATAGCAACCGCTTTCATAGCCCTTGCCTTCCAGCACGCCGCCTTCCACTATAAATTTGCCGCCTTCTGCCTTGCAATCTTCAATTGCTTTCAGATACATTTTCACAGCGTCTTTATCGATCAATGGGCCTACATGATTCTTCTCATTCAGCGGATCACCGATAGAGAGCTGGCCATAAGCAGCAACCAGTTTATTTTTTACCTGGTCATATATGCTTTCATGAATGATCAGCCTGCGCGTGGTGGTGCAACGCTGACCTGCCGTGCCCACTGCACCAAATAAAGCGCCAAGAATGGCAATGTCGAGATCAGCATCTTTTGAAATGATAATGGCATTATTACCGCCCAGTTCCAGTAAGGCTTTACCTAACCGGCTTCCCACAGCTGCTCCAACAGCTTTGCCCATACGGGTAGAACCTGTTGCAGACACAAGGGGAATGCGTGTATCCGTACTCATCCATTCACCTACTTCGCGGCCTCCTGTTACGAGGTTGTTGACCCCTTCAGGGACTCCATTCTTTTCAAACACTTCTGCTACGATATGCTGGCAGGCTACTCCGCACAAAGGCGTTTTTTCAGAAGGCTTCCAGATGCACACATCTCCGCAAACCCAAGCCAGCATTGTGTTCCAGCTCCATACTGCCACCGGGAAATTGAATGCGGAAATAATGCCGACAATGCCCAGCGGATGATATTGTTCATACATCCGGTGGCCGGGGCGTTCGCTGTGCATGGTGAATCCATGCAACTGGCGGGAAAGACCTACTGCAAAATCGCAGATATCGATCATCTCCTGCACTTCACCATAACCTTCCTGCAGGCTTTTGCCCATTTCATAAGAAACCAGTTTGCCCAATGGTTCTTTATATTTTCTTAAGGCTTCACCGATCTGCCTTACTACATCTCCACGTTTTGGTGCAGGCCATGTACGCCATACTGCAAAAGCTGACTGTGCCTTTTTTACCACTGCTTCATAATCGTCTTTTACAGCAGATTTAATTGTTCCGATCAGCTTACCGTCAACCGGTGAATAAGAAGAAATCTCTGCTCCACCTTTTCCTATCCACTCTTTACCGGTGGATACACCTGCGGAATGCTTTTCCAGTTTCAGGGTTTTCAATACATCTGCAATCATGTTGTAATTAATTTATCTTTTGCAAAGATACTTAACAGGTAGAAGTCAATATTGTTCCTGCTCGTTGGGGAAATCCCTGCTTTTCACATCAGAAATATATTGCTGCACAGCACCGGTGATCTGTTCATTCAGGTTAAGGTACTGGCGTAAAAAGCGGGGTTTGAATTCTGTATTAATGCCCAGCATATCGTGCATCACCAGCACCTGGCCATCGCAATGAGGGCCGCCGCCGATGCCGATAGTGGGAATGGAAAGGCTTTCTGATACTTCTTTGGCCAGTGCTGCCGGGATCTTTTCCAGCACAATGGCAAAAGCGCCGGCTTCCTGCAGCAGCAGTGCATCACGACGGAGTTTATTGGCTTCGGCTTCTTCTGTAGCGCGCACCACATACGTACCGAATTTATTAATGGATTGCGGGGTAAGGCCCAGATGGCCCATTACAGGAATCCCTGCACTTACGATCTTTTTTACTGAATCAATGACCTCTTCACCGCCTTCCAGTTTTACTGTGTGGCCACCACTTTCTTTCATGATGCGGATCGCAGAAGCCAGGGCGATCTCTGAATTGGATTGATAATACCCGAAAGGAATATCAACCACCACCAGGCATCTTTCCCTTGCCCTTACCACGCTTTGTGCATGATAGATCATCTGGTCGAGTGTAATAGGCAGGGTAGTGGTGTGGCCTGCCATCACATTGCTGGCGCTGTCGCCCACCAATATGATATCTATACCTGCTGCATCAAATATTTTTGCGAAAGAATAATCATAAGCCGTGATCATGGAGATCTTTTCACCGGCTAATTTCATTTTCTGGATCGTATTCGTGGTTACTTTCCGGGCTTCCTTACTGATTGACATGAAACTTGTTTGAAGGGATAAAAGTAGGTAAAATCAGGCTTTCGTTTGTGCAAGTCTGATTTCTTCATAAAGGGATTGTATCAGCCCGTCGGCCAAACCGATCTTGGGTACAAATATTTCCTCTGCATCGGCCCAGCGCATTACGTTGATATAAATAAGCAATGCAGGCACGATCACATCTGCACGATCTTCGCGCATACGGTAAAGGCTCATGCGCTGCGGAAGGGAAAGGCTGCTGAACTCTTTGTAATAATCCCTCAGCAGTTCGAGGCTCAACGGTTTCCCGTCTTTCCGTTTGGAGATGGAAAATATTTTATTGATGTTGCCGCCTGAACCGATAGCTGTAACATGATGAAATCCTTTTGTCCGGGTTTTGATGAATTCTTTCATCGAATCCCATTGAGCTTCCGTTACCTGGTTCTTCAATATGCGGATGGTGCCGATATTGAATGATTCTTTAAATATGAGTTTACCATCGCTGAAGAAAGTCAGTTCCGTGCTGCCGCCGCCCACATCTATATACAGGTAAGATTCTTCACTGGTCAGGTTTTCTGCAATATGATTCTCGTAAATAAAAGATGCTTCTTCCTGCCCGCTGATGATATTGATCTGTATGCCTGTTTCAGTTTTTACCTTGTTGATGATGTCCTGTCCATTGACGGCATCACGCATGGCTGAAGTGGCGCAGGCCTTTATATGCTTAACGTCATATACGTCCATCAACAGCTTGTACGACTTGATCGTTTTTATCACTTTCTCAGCGCGGGAAACGGTGATCTCTCCTTTGTCAAACACATCAAAGCCGAGACGGAGGGGCACGCGCACGAGTGCCATTTTTATAAATTCAGGCTTATTATTGGGCGCAATATGTACGTCGCTGATCAGTAACCTTGCTGCATTACTTCCAATATCAATAGCTGCCAGTCTCAATTTGTTCCATGGTTTTGTTGAATAAATACTGGTAAATATCGACCTGTGATCTTACCTGCTTCCTGCCGGTCCTTACATATTCATTGGCGAGTTCATTGTCCAGCCATCTTGCCTTCACATTATCACGAAGCTGTATCTCCAGTATATCCATCAGCTCTTTTTTTATTTCTTCATCCCAGACAGGGCAAGTGGCTTCCACACGATGCTCCAGGTTGCGCAACATCCAGTCGGCCGAAGATATATAAACTTTCTCTTTGCCTTTATTATGAAATACCCACACCCGTGCATGCTCCAGGTATTCATCCACGATACTGATCGCCTTCACGGGGATCTTAAATTTCTTGTTCTCACTGAGCATGCAAAAAATACCTCTTACGATCAATCTTACCGGAACTCCTGCCTTAGCGGCCTCATACAGTTTATCGATCATTCCTTCATCCGAAAGGGAGTTCATCTTTAAAGTGATGCCGCAGAGTTTTCTTTTCTTCGCCATCCTGATCTCTTCATCGATCAGTTTATACATTTCATTACGGACAATAGATGGGCTGGGAATAATGGCCTGGCAGTTCTTCAATGCATGAACATCACCTCCGCGATGATGTTCCAGGTAATTGAAAATACGGCTCAGGTCGGTCATGATACGGGGATTGGACGTCAGCAGGCAATGATCGCCATATACTCTTGCCGTTTTTTCATTCAGGTTGCCGGTGCTCACAAATCCGTACAACACGTTTTTGTCTTTCACTTTTTTGCGGATCATGCAAAGCTTGGCATGCACTTTCATATTCGGGATGCCTACCAGCACTTTGGCCCCTTCTTCTTCCAGCCTCGATTTCCATTCGAGGTTGGCTTCCTCATCAAAGCGTGCACGGAGCTCAAGCATTACCAGCACTTCCTTGCCATTTCTTACGGCATTGATCAATGCATTGATGACCTTTGATTGCGAGGCCAGGCGATAGCAGGTGATCTTGATCGTACTTACATCCGGATCAATCGCCGCTTCGCGGATGATATCAATAAGTGGTGTAAAGGAATGATAGGGGAGATGGAGCATGATGTCTTTTTCCAGCACTGCATCCGATACGCGACGGTCGGCAAGCAATGGATGGTCAAAAGGCTTTTGCCTTGGTCTCTTTACTTTGAATACCTGCTCGGGGAAATCCATGAAGTGCCTGAAATTGTGGATCCGGCCACCGGGGATCAGGTTATCCCTTTTAGTAAGGTTGAGGCGGCGGGTCAGGTATTCCAGCAATCCCGGGTCCATTTCCTTATCATACACAAACCGTACAGGTTTTCCTTTTCTGCGGTTCTTCAATCCCTTTTCGATCTTCTGAATAATATTGGTGGAGATATCGCTGTCTATGTCCAGCTCAGCATCGCGTGTTACTTTAAACACATGGGCATGGTATTGATCATAGCCGAAGTAAGAAAATATTTCAGGAAGGTTGCAGCGGATCACGTCTTCCAGCAAAATGATGCGATGCTCATTTTGTTTGGATGGCAATATCACAAACCTTCCCAATACACGGCTTGGTACTTCGATCAGCGCATATTTCTTTTTCAATGCACTGTCTTTTTTCCACATCACTACGCCAAGGTAAATGGATTTGTCACGGAGATTGGGGAACGCGGGAATGTTCTCGATCATCAGCGGGATCACGTTGGAACTTACTTCAGCATCATAGTAATCGCGTACAAAAAGGTATTGCTCCGGTGTAAGCTCATTTTCATTTACCAGGAATATCTTCTGGGCTTTCATTTGCTGCTGCACGTCTTCCCAGATCCGGGCGAACTCACTTTGCTGGTTCAGCACGGTCATTTGTATATCGTCAAGGATCTGCTGGGGATTGTTTTCGAGGTGCATATTGGCCTTGCTGCCTACCTGCATCATCCGTTTTAATGTGGCCACCCTTACCCGGAAAAACTCATCGAGGTTATTGGAAAAAATACCGAGGAAGCGAATCCGCTCCCGGAGCGGCACTGTTTTATCGGCTGCTTCCTGTAATACACGTGCGTTAAAAGAAAGCCAGCTTATGTCCCGGGCAATCGTTTTTTGTTTGAAAGGCGGATGCGACATGAAAACTCGGTTAGTTATCTGATAAAGTTAACCAAGAAGAAGAATTGTGTACATTAAGTTTTGATAACTTACTTCCGGCTCTTGTTATACCAGGGTAATAAAGCAAAGCTCAATAGTCCTCCAAACAATACCACAAAGGTCTGCACAATCCAAAGCAACCAGCCGAATGCAGCAGCAATACTTTGCTGCAACCCATAAAGCATCATCGTGCCTTCAATCAGCAATGCATAGCCGCCGATGCCGCCGGGAGAGATGATCATGCCGATGCTGCCGGCAGAAAGAATGGTGAAGGCTTCTTTTACTCCGTAATGCTGGGTTTCCTGTAAAGCCTGGAAACCGAGATAACCACCGGAAAAATAAGTGCCCCATAAAATGATAGTGAGGATGATAAACTGCCCGCGTTTTTTAAGATGCCGGATGGATGCCAATCCCTGCCACACCCGCATGGCAATATTTTTCAGAATGGCCCGGAGGTCTTTGACCGTTTTTTTCTTCAGCACCATCCAGGCACCCACGGCAAGTGCTATCACAGCTATAATGATCAGCAGGATCGTTAGACCGGAAACTTTCGTTTCTTCTTTTTCACCTGGTGAGTTAAAGATCTGGTCAACGATCTGTGTATATAAGCCGGGTTGTATCGCCAGTGTGATGCCGAAGACGATCAGCAGGGTCACTGCATCGATCAACCGTTCGAGAATGATGGTGCCTACGAGCTTATCGGCCGGGATCTTTTCATATTTGGCCAGTACGGTGCATTTCAGCACTTCGCCCAACCGGGGCACGCCCTGGTTGGCGAGATAGCCGATCATGACAGCGAAAAAAGTATTTGCTTTTTTAGGACTGTACCCGAGAGGCTCCATCAGCAGCCGCCAGCGAAGGGCCCTGATATAATGTCCGAAAATAAGAATGATGACAACAGGAATGGCAAGATAGTAACGCGCATTCAACATGGCATACCGTATCTGTACCCATTCTTCTTTATTAATGTTTTTGACGGATAACCAGACAAAGAAAAAGCCAAGACTGAAAAAGAAAAGGTATTGCAATAAGGTTTTGACCTTTTTATTCATGGCTCGGGTATAACGGTTATTCTTACAGCTTATTACCTTCCTTCGGGAAAACGATCCAGGGATTAAAGGTTTTGGCTTTTTCAAAATCCATGGTGGCATAGGAAATGATCACCACTAAATCACCTACCATGCCTTTACGGGCAGCAGGGCCATTGAGACAGCAGATACCGGAGCCTCTTTTACCTTTTATTACATAAGTTTCCAGCCTTTCACCGTTATTGACATTCACCACCTGCACTTTTTCATTTTCGATAATGTTGGCGGCTTCTATCAGGTCTTCATCGATAGTAATGCTGCCAACATAATTGAGATTCGCTTCGGTGATAACCGCTCTATGGATTTTTGATTTCAGTATTTCGATCTGCATATAGTTAGAATAGTGAGATAATGGATGATGCCTGATCACCTTAAGCTTTACATTGATCAGGTTATCAAGGTCAGCAAAAGTAGTTTATTTAAAAACGAAAAAAGAACCGCTTAGTTTAATAACAGGTTATCTATAAGCCGTACTTCGCCGAGGAATGCTGCGGCGAGAGCTACCAGTTTTTGCCGGCCATCCCAATCTTCGGCAGGATAAAGCGTTCCTGCATCAGCAATAGCCACATAATCCACACGAAAACCTTTCCCGGTCAGTTGGGCTGTTGCCTGCTGTTGCAGTTCTTTCAGTGAGCCTGGCTTCAGGTTTTCCCGGATATGGTCCAGCGCCTGGTAAATAGCCACTGCTGCATTTCTTTCCGCTTCGCTGAGGCGCATATTGCGGCTGCTCATGGCCAGCCCGCTTTTTTCACGGAGGGTGGGAGAGATCTGCAGATGCACTGTTTGCCCCAGACCGGTAAGCTCCAGCAGTTTTTTGACGACCATGCATTGCTGGTAATCTTTTTGACCCATGTACAAATTGTCAGGCAGCACAATTTCGAGCAGCCGGTGAACGATCTGGCAGACTCCCTGGAAGTGTCCGGGCCTGAAACTGCCCTCAAGCAGGGTCTCAAGATAGCCCAGCTCATATTTTTTTTTCAACATCTGTCCGGAGGGGTACATTTCCTCTACAGGTGGCAGAAACAGGATATCACAACCGGCAGCTTCCAGCAGGCTGATATCCTTTTCAATAGTGATGGGGTATTTGGCGTAATCGGCCGGGTCGTTGAACTGGGTAGGGTTCACAAATATGCTTACAACAGAGAGGTCGTTTTCTTTTTTGGAAGCTTCCAGGAGGGAAATATGCCCCTCATGAAGGGCGCCCATGGTGGGTGCGAACCCTGTTTTTTTGCCTTTTTTGCGCTGTTTTTCCAGGTAGTTCCGGAGCTCAGCCGCTCTTTTAAATAGGATCATAATTAGGCTTATTCACATCAAAAAACGACGCAACTTAACTATTCCTTATAAAAAACAGTACCTTTGCACACGTTTTTTCAAAATGATCATTTAAACGGGACAACATGTCAGCAAAAAAGAGAATCTTATTTATTGCCAACGAAATGTCTCCCTACCTGGAGTTGACAGAATTTTCAGAAACTGTAAATAAACTGGCCATAAAAGCGAATGATAACGGGTTTGAGGTACGCTGCATTATGCCTCGCTTTGGGACAATCAATGAACGCAGGCACCGTCTTCACGAAGTAGTTCGCCTCTCCGGTATCAATGTTTCAGTGGATAATGATGATATGCCACTCCAGATAAAAGTAGCATCCCTCCCCAGCGCAAGGCTGCAGGTCTACTTCCTGGAAAATGAAGAGCTTTTCAAACGCAAGCATATTTTTCACGACGAGAATGAGCAATGGTTTGATGATAACGGGCTCAGAACAGTGTTCTTCTGTAAAGGCGCGCTGGAAACCGTTAAAAAATTTGGCTGGCCTCCGGATATCATTCATTGCAGCGGCTGGATGACAGGTTTGATCCCCGCCTATCTTAAAACAGTGTATAAGAAAGAACCTGTTTTTGCCCATAGCAAAACAGTGTTCACGATCGGCCAGAATACATTCAAGGAAAAGCTTGGCAACGATTTCATAAAGAAAGCATTGATCCATCCTTCTTTGAAAGAAAAAGACCTTGAAGTATATAAAGAAGCGAATAACACAGCCATGTTCCGCGGTGGGGCCACTTTTGCGGACGCGATCACTTTTGGTGCAGACAAAGTAGACAAGAAATTGCAGGACGAATTTACCAAGGTGAGAGGCAAGAAAACGCTCCTGTTCAATGAAGAATCTGATTTAACAGAGTATTTACAACTGTATGGCGATCTTGCAGGTAAGTAACATTTCCTAATCCGGTATAAATTTTATTTGTGAAGCATAAACACCTGGTAATTACGCTTGGAGCAATCATAACCAGCACGCTTATCCTTTTAAATTCCTGCAGAAAGATCAACGAGGCCACAACACTGGGAGGAGATCTGATTCCGCCGGTTGATAATATCCATACATTCGATACTACCCTTGAAGTGGAAACCTATAATGAGCTGTTTACCCTGCTCAACGATTCCACACGGGTCTCTTACAATACCAATCAGATATTGGGATATGTTTCCAACGATCCTCTTTTTGGGAAAACAGATGCCAGGATGTTCCTGGAACTGAAGCCTGCTTCTTACCCATTCACTTTTGCCAACCTGCCGGATAGTGTGTACATCGATTCAGTGGTACTGATCCTGGAAAATGCCGGTGTATGGGGTGATACGAATGTGAACCAGACCGTGAATGTGTATGAACTCGATCAGACCAATGAGTTCAGGGCTGATACATCCTACCTCTTAAGGCAGAATGGGCTTACATACTCCCAACTTCTTGGATCAAGGACCTTTGCTCCTTCTATCCTGAACGATTCCATCTCTGCTTATCTTGATTCCAATACAGTCAATCAATTACGGATCAGGCTGGATGATGCATTTGGAACAAGGCTGATCAGGTATGATACATCAGCAGCCAATAATCCTTATCAGAGCGATTCGGCTTTCCGCACCAAGTTCAAAGGATTTGCAATACAGGCACAGGCCGGAGGTAATGCTTTAATGCGTTTTAATCTTACCGGTGCCAACACCAAGCTGGGTATTTACTACAAGTATGAAAAGAAATCAGCTACCAATCCTGATCTGGATACAACTGTAGCATATTTCAATTTCAAAACTTTTGATACCTACGGAACAAACGGATCAGCATCTGCCAACTATATTACCCGTGATTATACCGGAACCCCGATACAGACAGCACAGGGAGGCACGGCATCCGATCCTGAAGTGTTCATACAGAATGCCCCAGGTTCTTTTGCCCGCATTAAAATCCCGGGACTGGCAGGCTTGTCCAACAGGGTAGTGCATCGTGCAGAACTGGTTATGGAGCAGATCTATGATATCAGTGATTCAACTTTCCCGCCACGCTACCTGATGCTGGACGTGTATGACCCTGCGCTTTCAGCCTACCGCTTTATGCCTTATGATTTCACCTTTGATGTTCAGGGCAACCCCGCCTTAGGCAGTTTTGGCGCAGCACCAATTGATGCCAAGAACCAGCTTGGGCAAACCATCAAGACCTGGCATTTTAACCTGAGCCGCTATGTACAGAATGTGGTGAACCAGCGGGAGCAAGCATATGAAATGAGGCTTTTTGCCCCTTATTATATCAGCGATATGTATAAACCGACCGCTAATTCAACGAGTACGAAGACCTCTGTAACAGTGAATGCTACAACGGGTGAAGGACGGGTAAGGTTGTATGGTGGCGATCTGAGCTCACCGGCGACCAATCCGCAGCGCATGCGCTTACATATCGTTTATTCCAAATTATAACGAAAAATCTGCCAGTAATGAATTAAATGGGATCGGGTGTTATATTTGCACCCGATTTCTATTATTTATTGACTAACTCATCTATAAACCTAAAGTTCATTTATGCCTTACCTGTTTACTTCAGAAAGCGTTTCCGAAGGTCACCCGGACAAAGTGGCTGACCAGATCTCTGATGCCCTGATCGATAATTTCCTGGCTTTTGACGCCCAGTCAAAAGTAGCTTGCGAAACGCTGGTTACTACTGGCCAGGTTGTATTAGCCGGTGAAGTAAAATCAAAGGCATACCTGGACGTTCAGGAAATTGCACGAGGCGTGATCCGCAAGATCGGTTACACCAAAAGCGAGTATATGTTTGAAGCAAGCTCCTGCGGTGTATTATCTGCTATCCATGAGCAGTCTGCCGATATTAACCAGGGTGTTGACCGTAAAAAGAAAGAAGATCAGGGTGCCGGCGATCAGGGAATGATGTTTGGTTATGCCAGCAATGAAACAGAAGACTATATGCCACTGGCGCTTGATCTTGCACATAAGCTCCTGATTGAACTGGCAGCACTTCGCCGCGAGAACAAACAGATCAAATACCTGCGCCCCGATGCAAAAAGCCAGGTGACACTGGAATATGATGATAATAACAGACCCGTTCGTATCGATGCGATCGTAGTATCTACGCAGCATGATGATTTCGACACTGAATCAAAAATGCTTGCCAAGATCAAAGACGACGTCGTGAAGATCCTGATCCCAAGGGTTAAAGCGAAGTATAAAAAGTACGCCAAACTGTTTAACGACAATATCAAATACCATATCAACCCAACCGGTAAATTCGTGATCGGTGGACCACACGGTGATACAGGTCTTACAGGACGTAAGATCATCGTAGACACTTATGGCGGTAAAGGTGCGCATGGTGGTGGTGCATTCAGCGGTAAAGATCCTTCCAAAGTGGACCGCTCTGCTGCTTATGCTACCCGTCACATCGCTAAAAACCTGGTAGCTGCAGGTGTGGCTGATGAAGTACTGGTGCAGGTATCTTATGCTATTGGTGTAGCCAAACCCACCAGCATCAACGTTAACACTTTCGGCACTGCCAAAGTGAACCTGACCGATGGCCAGATCGGTAAGATCGTGGAAAGCGTATTCGATATGCGTCCTTACTTTATCGAACAGCGCCTGAAACTCCGCAATCCTATCTACAGTGAAACTGCAGCTTATGGACACATGGGCCGCAAATCAGAAGTAGTGGAAAAAACCTTCACTTCCCCTGATGGTAAAAAAGTGACAAAGAAAGTGGAACTGTTTACCTGGGAAAAACTGGATTATGTATCTAAAGTGAAAAAAGCTTTCAGTATTAAATAATTCCGCAACGTAAAGCATAAAAGAGGTTTAAAGAGTTCGGCCCGTCCAGCTTTTTAAACCTCTTTACTTTTGAGGATAAAACAAATGCAATGAGTGAAACAAATCCATGGCAGGTGCTTGCAGCCAGGCAGATGTATGATAACAACTGGATACAGGTTACCGAATATGATGTGATCAATCCCAATGGAGGCAAAGGCATTTACGGCAAAGTCCATTTCAAGAATATCGCTATCGGCGTTGTAGTGCTGGATGAGCAGATGAACACTTACCTGGTAGGGCAATTCCGTTTTCCATTGGGCGAATACAGTTGGGAAATACCGGAAGGAGGAGGCTCCTTGAATATAGACCCGCTTGATTCAGCAAAAAGGGAATTGCTGGAAGAAACCGGGCTTGTAGCGAATAACTGGCAACTGATCCTGAAAATGCATTTGTCCAATTCTGTATCGGATGAGTATGCGCTTCTTTACCTGGCCCGCGGGCTTGAACAGCATGCGCCAATGCCCGAAGAAACCGAGCAGCTGGTAGTAAAAAAGATACCTCTTGAAGAAGCCTGGCAAATGGTACAGCAAAGCAGGATCACGGACTCAATGTCGGTGGCAGCGATACAGCAGGTAAAACTGATGTTATTGGCTGGACAAATATAGATTCGATGGCCACTCAGTCATCGGCCATCGCTCACCAAAAACTCCTTTCTTTGCATAGTGAAAAATTTCCGCGCTCAACACCGCCCCAAAAAAAGCTCCCTGGTAATAGGTCGCCAGGCTGTTATTGCAGCGCTCCGTTCAGGACAGGCGCTCGACAGGATCTATCTCGACACCAAAGTACAGGGAGCAGATATCAATGAAATAAAACGGCTGGCTTCACAATCCGGTGTTCCGGTCAACTATGTGCCTGCAGCCAAACTCAATAGCTTCAATGCAGGCGAACATGAAGGTTGCCTGGCCCAGATCGCTAAAGTGCAGTATCATGATCTGCAGGAGATGATCTCTTTTGTGGTGGAGAAAGGAGAAACGCCTTTATTCCTCATCCTCGATGGCATTACGGATATCCGCAATATTGGTGGGATTGCCCGCACAGCTTATTGCTGCGGGGTACAGGCGATCATTATTCCCGATAAGGGAGTGGGCGCTTTAAATGAAGATGCCATCCTTACTTCCGCTGGTGCCTTGGAAAAATTGCCTGTATGCAGGGTCAACAGTTTGATGAAAGCTGTGGACGAACTGCATTTGAACGGCATCAGGGTATATGCCAGCGAAATGAAAGCCGCTAAGAACATTTACGATTGTGATTTCCGGGAACCAGCAGCAATCGTAATGGGAAGCGAAGAAAAAGGGATCTATCCTGCACTTTTAAAAATATGTGATGAAAAGATCAGGATCCCGATGGTCACCGATTTTGAAAGCCTGAATGTATCAGTGGCCACAGGCATGATCCTTTATGAAGTGATGCGGCAGCGGATCGGTTGATTGATCTTCATTTACTCTCTCTTCGGGTCAGGGTTTGCTGCCGGAAATCCCTGGCCACACAGGGCTGACCTGGGAATAGTATCTTTACAAAGGATATGGATAATTCAGTTTTGAAACTTATTGAGTGCCCGCGGGACGCCATGCAAGGATGGAAACATTTTATTCCAACTGCCCGCAAGGTCGAATACATCAATTCCCTGCTGAAAGTAGGCTTTGATACCATTGATTTCGGCAGTTTTGTTTCCCCCAAAGCCATTCCCCAGATGGCAGATACAAAAGAGGTGGTGGAGCAGCTCGATCTCAGCGACACCAATAGCCGTTTGCTGGCCATCATTGCCAACCAGCGCGGAGCAGAAGACGCCAGTGTGTATGAAGCCATTTCCTTTCTCGGATTTCCTTTCTCCGTATCAGAAACTTTTCAGCATCGCAATACCAATTCTTCCATTGCAGAATCATTCGAAAGAGTGGAAGAGATCCAGAACATCTGCGTAAAAACAGGGAAGAAACTCGTGGTCTATATTTCCATGGGCTTTGGTAATCCTTATGGTGATCCTTATTCGGAAGAGATCGTGTTTGAATGGGTGAATAAGATGGTAGCTCTCGATATCCAAATCATTTCCCTGGCCGATACAGTAGGCCTCGCCACGCCTCAGCAGGTATATGATATCACAGATTACCTTACAGAATCGTTACCTGGCATTGAGATCGGCGTACACCTGCATTCCTCACCGGCCAACTGGAGAGAAAAACTGGAAGCCGCTTTACAGGCAGGTTGCAAACGCTTTGATGGCGCATTGAAAGGAATTGGTGGCTGCCCTATGGCCAATAATGAGCTGGTAGGGAATATGAATACTGAATGGATGATCGATTATATGGAAGAAAAGGGTACTCAACTGCATCTTAACAAACCGGCTTTGGACAACAGCTTACGCATTGCCGGAGAAATTTTTATTTAGGTCTATGGATTTCATGGTGAATATTGATATAAAGCCTCTGCCCAAACCTCTCAGCTATAATGACAAGATCCTGTTGATCGGTTCCTGCTTCACTGAGCATATCGGTAATACATTGGAAGAATTGAAATTTTCTGTATTACAGAACCCGAATGGCATCCTCTTCGACCCTGCCAGCGTTTGCAAAAGCCTGGTGAGTTATACAGAGAACAGGGAGTACACAGAAAAAGATCTTTTTTACCTGAATGAGGTCTGGAACAGCTGGGAACATCATTCCCGGTTTTCCCACCCGGATGCAGCCGTTTGCCTGCAGATGATGAATGAAGCACGCTGGCAGGCACATGATTTTTTAAAAAAGGCCAACTGGCTTATTGTTACCCTGGGCTCTTCTTTTTCTTACAGGCTGACAGAGCATGCCGCAGGTAAGGCAGGAGAGGGCGTAGCTAATTGCCATCGCGCCCCTGCACAATGGTTCAGCAAGCATTTACTGGCAATTGAAGAAACCGTGACCCTGCTCGACAATTGCTATCATCAACTGAAGCGTTTTAATCCCCATCTCAATATCCTTTTCACGGTAAGCCCTGTGCGGCATATCCGCGATGGGGTAGTGGAGAACAACCGGAGCAAAGCGCGGTTGATCGAAGCCGTACACCATACCGTCAACAAGTTTGAAGGCCTGCATTATTTCCCAGCGTATGAACTGGTGATCGATGTGCTGAGGGATTACCGTTTTTATGATATTGACCTGGTGCATCCCAACTATTCGGCAACAGCTTTTGTGCTCGATAAATTTGCAGAATCCTGCATCGATTCCGCATCCCGCCAACTGATGCCGGAAATAAAAAAGATCGTTATTGCCCGTAAGCACAAGGCCTTTCATCCTTCCACGCAGGCCCACCGGCAATTCCTGGCCGCCCATCTTGAGAAAGTAAAGGCCTTACAGCATAAGTATCCTTTTCTCGACCTGGCAAAGGAAGCAGCTTATTTTTCGCAAAGTAATTAATAAGCGATGGACGTGTAGCGCCTTCTGTAGTAACGTCGGCCAGCGAATATTAGTGTTAAAATGACACTTAAATAAATTTCCTTATTTTTGACCGGTCGTCTTAAACAAACAAAAGCGTTCATTCAAATCCTGATTGCCTGTCATGACAAAAGAAGCATTGGCCCGCGAATTCCAAACCCGCTACCAGCAAGAACCGGAATACTTTTTTTTCTGTCCCGGAAGAGTGAATCTTATCGGGGAGCATATTGATTATAACGGAGGTAAAGTAATGCCCTGTGCTATATCTCTTGGCACTTACCTGCTAGTTTCAAAGAACACAGATAAAAAGATCCGTTTGCAGTGCATCAATTTTCCTGAAACCGCAGCGTTGCAGTTGCAATCTTCTTACAGCAAAACAGGCAGTGAGTGGTTCAACTATCCATTAGGGGTGATCAACGAAATATTGCAGCTGGGCCACGAACTTTCCGGAATGAATATGCTGTTTTATGGCAACCTTCCCATTGGTGCAGGGCTTTCTTCTTCTGCATCCATCGAAGTGTGTACAGGCACAGCGCTCAGCCAGATATTCGGTCTTTCCATTTCAGGTACTGATATGGCAGTGCTATCGAAGAAAGTGGAAAACGAATTCATTGGCATGAACTGCGGTATCATGGACCAGTTTGCCGTAGCCATGGGCAAAAAGGACAAAGCGATCTTATTGGATTGCGACACGCTCGATTACGAATACCTCTCTTTCAATATTGGCGATCATGTGCTGGCGATCATCAACAGCAACAAAGAACGCAAACTCACCGATTCCAAATACAATGAACGGTTTGCCGAATGTGGACGTGCACTGAAAAAACTGAAACAGGTATTGCCTGCAGAAAACCTTTGCGATATTTCTGTAGCCGAATTTGAGAAAGCTAAAAGCATTATCAATGACCCTGTACTGGAAAAACGTGCCCTGCATGTAATAACAGAAAACGAGCGCGTAAGCCAATCGAAAGAAGCATTGATCAATGGTGAACTTTCCCGCTTCGGAGAACTGATGTATGCTTCGCATCAATCCCTGAAAGAATTATACGAAGTGTCTGGCGCAGAACTGGACACCATTGTTGAATTCAGCAAAACCTACAAAGATTGTATCGGCGCCCGCATGACCGGTGCAGGCTTTGGCGGATGCGCCATCGCTTTAGTAAAGAAGGATAGCTTTGATGATTTCGCTGCCAGGCTTATCCCGTACTACAAAGGGCGGGTAGGGTATGAGCCGGAGGTATTTGCTTCTGAGATAGGGGATGGAGCAAGGAAGATATGATCAATGGATCCGGTCTCCGCGCACTTCCATTTCATTCATGACAGTGGATTCATACTCCAGCCACTCTTTCCATCTTTTCCGGACTTTTTCTTTGTCGATATAGGTTTCGGCAAGATCAATGAAAAGGGTGTAATGGCCTGCTTCGCTTTCCATAAAGCGGCGGTAGAAATTGCGGAGGTATTCGTCTTCAAGGCCTTCGCTGAGGCGTTTGAAGCGTTCGCAACTGCGGGCCTCGATGAGGGCCATGGTGAGAAGTTGGTCAAGAAAGCGGTCCTGCCAGTCGCCGCCTTTTAATTGGAATTCCAGTAGTTTGTTCACATACACGTCTTTACGCTGTTTACCCAGCTTCAAGCGGCGTTTGTGGAGCTCGGCCAGCACCAGCCTGAAATGACCCCA
Source organism: Sphingobacteriales bacterium 44-61 (assembly GCA_001898405.1). GTDB lineage: Bacteria > Bacteroidota > Bacteroidia > Chitinophagales > Chitinophagaceae > Terrimonas_A. Next base: position 195,233 of record MKTW01000002.1, on the reverse strand, counting down.
TTCCTCGGTTACGATGGGTGCAAGCTCTTTGACCAGCTTTTCCTTGTCACTATACCGTTGGATCAGGGTGATGCAGGTAGTGGCGGCTTTCTGCTCACAGTAGGCGTGATCAGTAAGAATGTCTTCCAGTGATTTTTCGGCCAGGTTGATCCATCGGGGATCGGTGGGCAACTGTAAACCAAGTATGTTTTTGGCGTCCTGGGATAGTTCCATGGGGCAAAATTAGGCCGGGAAGGCCAAAAATGGGGTATTTTTGCGGCCCGGATGGCAATTTGGGAGGGCTTTCTTTTGCTGGTAAGGATACTTGCCTTACCTTTGCCGCCACAAAAATATAATAGGATAAAACTCGGATGACTTTTTAAAAAAATCAAAGATGCCTCTAACAAAAGAAAAAACAGCAGCTATTTTTACGCAATTTGGTGGATCAGCCGCTAATACCGGCTCTATTGAAGGACAGATCGCACAACTGACTGAGCGTATCAGCCAGATCAGCGGACACCTTCAGCAAAACAAAAAAGATTTCTCCACTCACCGCGGGCTGATGCAATTGGTAGGTAAGCGTAAACGCTTGTTGAACTACCTGCAAAAACATAACCTGACAGGTTATCGCCAATTGATCGAGAAACTCGGAATCAGAAAATAAGACCTCCTGTTACTCCCATGTGGAGTTGGGGGAAGTCTTTAACCTGAGAGTTTTGATCATCCAGGACAAGGCTCTCTATAAATGATTATTCCCAACTTCTAAGCGATGTTGGGAATAACTGTTTTTGGGCACTTTGTAAATAAGCCCGTTTAAGGATACTGATCCCCATTTTTCATTACTAATCTCTCCAATTTTTATGTTACAACAACCCATACGCAAAACATTCGATATAGGTGGCGGACGCATGGTTACCATTGAAACAGGCCGCCTGGCCCGTCAGGCTGATGGTGCTGTTACTGTTTCTATAGGCAATTGCATGATCCTCGCTACAGTAGTAGCCACCAAAGAACCCAAAGAAGGACAAAGCTTTTTCCCTCTCACAGTAGATTACCAGGAAAAGTTTGCATCAGCAGGCCGCATCCCCGGTTCCTTCTTCAAACGTGAAGCTCGCCTGAATGATTACGAAATTCTGGCCAGCCGTCTTATCGACAGGGCGCTGCGTCCCCTATTCCCTGAGGATTATTTCTGCGAAGTGCAGGTGCTGGTTTCCCTCATCTCCAGTGATGTGGAAGTGATGCCCGATGCACTCGCTTGTCTTGCTGCATCAGCAGCACTGGCCGTATCTGATATTCCCATTAAAGAGATCATTTCCGAAGTAAGGGTAGGACGGGTAAACGGTGAATACATCATCAACCCTTCCCGTACTGAAATGGAACAATCCGATATTGAGTTTCTCGTAGCTGCCACTGAAAAAAACCTGATGATGGTGGAAGGTGAAGCGAAAGAGTGCAGTGAAGAAGATCTGGTAAAAGTATTGCAACTGGCGCATGATGCTATCCGCATACAGGTGAAAGCACAGGAAGAACTGCGTGAAATGGTAGGCGTGAAAGGAAAACGCGACTACACCAAGCCTGTCACCGACGAAGCATTACAGGAGAAAGTGAATGCTTTTGCAAAATCAAAAGTATACGAAGTAGCTAAAGGCGCTTTACCAAAGCATGAGCGCAGCGACAGGTTTTCTGCTATCAAGGACGAACTGATGGAATACCTGAAAAGCGAATTGCCCGAAGGAGAATCACTTCCCGATCAAACCAAAAAGCTTGCTTCTACTTACTATAGCGATCTGCAATACTATGTAGTGCGTGACATGATCCTGGACGAAAAAGTAAGGCTCGATGGACGCGGTCTCGAAGATGTTCGCCCGCTGGATATGGAAGTAGACGTGTTGCCTTCCCCTCACGGAGCTTCACTTTTTACAAGAGGAGAAACACAATCACTCACCACAGTTACCCTCGGCACAGCCCTGGATGATCTGCTGGTGGAAAGTGCAGCAAGGTCATACGACTCTAAATTCTTCCTGCATTATAACTTCCCTCCGTTTTCTACAGGTGAAGTGAAAATGATGCGTGGTCAAAGCCGCCGGGAAGTTGGTCACGGTAACCTCGCTATGCGTTCCCTGAAGCAAATGATGCCAACAGGTGATTTTGCTTACACTGTTCGCGTGGTAAGTGATATCCTGGAATCAAATGGCTCTTCTTCCATGGCTACTGTTTGCGCCGGTTCACTGGCACTGATGGATGCCGGCATTCCTTTCCCTAAACACGTTTCCGGTGTGGCAATGGGATTGATCACCAAAGGTGATAAATATGCGATCCTGACCGATATCCTGGGTGATGAAGATCATCTCGGTGATATGGACTTTAAAGTAACCGGTACACGCAATGGGATCTGCGGTGTGCAAATGGACATCAAAGTGGATGGCCTGAAAATGGAAGTGATGGCACAAGCCCTTGACCAGGCAAAACGTGGCCGTTTACATATCCTCGATGCAATGTATAAATGCATTCCTGAAGCACGTGCTGAAGTGAAACCACATTCACCACGCATGCTGAAACTCTTCATCGAGCGTGAGTTCATCGGCGCGGTGATCGGACCAGGCGGTAAAGTGATACAGGAAATGCAACGCGAAACCGGTACAACCATCAACATCGAAGAAGTGAATAACATGGGTGAGGTAAGCATCTTTGGTGTGAATAAAGAAGGTGTACAAAAGGCTGAAGCATGGATCAAAGGCATCACGGCAGTACCAACTGTTGGTGATGTGTATGATTCAGTGGTGAAATCAGTAATGCCTTTTGGTGCATTCGTAGAATTCCTGCCCGGCAAACAAGGCCTGGTACATATCAGCGAAATCAGTTGGAAACGTCTTGAAACACTGGATGGCATTGTGAAAGAAGGAGATGCTTTCAAAGTAAAACTGATCGGTACAGACCCTAAATCAGGTAAGTTCAAATTGTCAAGAAAGGCATTGATCCCGAAGCCTGAGTTCAAGCCAAGAGAAGATCAGCAGAAAACACCTCCACAAGGAGAATAAGCGATCCCTTTATAAATCAAAAGTCACCCCGCTTTACAATTGGTAAGTTTCGCCGATTGAGAGCGGGGTGACTTTTGACCTTTTAATTCATAGTACATGAGTGATTACATACAGTTGATATTCCAGCCAGTGACCTCACAGCAATCAGAACAACTGATCGCTGAGCTGAACGAAATAGGCTTTGAAGGTTTTGAAGAGGCGGATGATTGCTTAAAGGCATTTATACCGGAAGGGGATTTTGATGAAGGAAAAATAAAAAACATTCCAGGGAGTGAAGGGTTGGCTTATACAAAGTCAGTGATCAAAGAAACCAACTGGAACCAGGTATGGGAATCCAATTTTGATCCGGTGGTCGTGGATGATTTTGTAGCAGTGCGCGCTTCTTTTCATGAGCCTGTATCTTCAGTGGAGCAGGAGATCATGATCACGCCCAAGATGAGTTTTGGCACCGGCCATCATGCTACTACATTCATGATGATGCAGCAGATGCGCGGGATCCCGTTTACCAATAAAAAAGTATTTGATTTTGGAACAGGGACGGGAGTGCTGGCCATTCTTGCAGCAAGACTTGGTGCAGCAGAGGTGCTGGCGATCGATAATGACGACTGGAGCATTGCAAATGCAGGAGAAAATATAGAGAACAATAAATCAGCGGGCATCCGTTTGGAGAAAGCAGATGATGCGACAGGGGAGGGACGCTTTGATATCATCCTGGCGAATATTAATAAAAACGTCATACTGGCTAATCTCCGGGTTTTGGCCAACCGGTTGATACCAGGCGGGCAACTGGTTTTGAGCGGATTGCTGGTGGCTGATGAGCCGGATATCCTTGCCGCCTTGCAGGAACAGGGCTTACGGGTGATTTCCCGCCGGGAAAGGCACAACTGGCTCTGCCTGAGTGCTTCATATTGAGAAAAACAATATTTTGTGTTAAATTAACGTTACCAACTGGTCGTTTTTTTTACTATTTTTGTCTTTCAACTTCAACCCAAGTTTCTATGAATGAACTATTGCTGATAGTTCTTGCTTATCTTATTGGCAGTGTACCGACCTCCGTCTGGGTCAGTCGTTACTTCTTCGATATAGACATCCGGGAATATGGCAGCGGCAATGCCGGTGCAACGAACACTTACAGGGTATTAGGTCCCAAATGGGGCACCATTGTGATGGTAACTGATATGCTGAAAGGAATGCTTGCAGTAAAGTTGGCGCTTCTGCTTCCCGACTATGCAGACAGTGATATCCGTTTTGTCAATCTTCAGATAGGCCTTGGCCTTGCAGCCGTGATCGGGCATATATTCCCTATCTGGGCTGATTTCCGCGGAGGTAAAGGTGTGGCTACTTTGTTTGGGTTGGTGGTTGGCATTTCTCCATGGACGGCTCTTTCCTGTTCCGGCGTTTTCCTGCTGGTATTATTCCTGACGCGTTTCGTATCGCTCAGTTCCATTCTTGCCAGTGTGGCTTTCCCTGTGTTTATCCTGATTGTATTCAATGTAGAGAATAACGTATATCGCGTATTTGCCATTGCTGTAGCGCTGATGGTAGTACTTACCCACCAGAAAAATATCGGCCGCTTATTAAAAGGCAATGAAAGCAAAGTGCCTATCCTGAAGCATCGTGACCGCCGCCGGGAGCGACGCAGACAAAATGTTGCCAGCTAAATCAAGATGAGAAATTCCTGATCGGGGAATCAAAAAAGTGCTGTGATATAAAAACATATCATGGTTACGCCTTGTCTTCACACAAGCAATTCATTACAAAAAATCCTAACTTTCCGGCGTCAATTCCGGACACAGGTTCCGGGATATGTGTCCAGGTATCATTCCAGGACAAATTCTGCAGTTGTACCAGTACTTTGGTACAATGCTTGGCCTTTTGAATTAAACACTAAACTATGACGCGGATTATTCTTTTTGTTTTTTTGCTGGCCGGAGGGCTGATCTCCTGCACCCGTAATGCACTGACCGGGAAAAGCCAGCTCACCTTATTGCCCGAATCGCAATTGCAATCCATGGCACTGCAGGAATACACTACTTTCCTTTCTTCAAGTAAGGTAGTGTCTCCGAGTGGCAACCGGGATGCTGAAATGGTAAAAAGGGTAGGGCAAAGGATTGTGGCTGCTGTTAATTCCTATTATCAGCAACATGGTATTTCTGATCAGCTCCAGGGGTATAACTGGGAGTATAATCTGGTAAATGACCCAACAGTCAATGCCTGGTGTATGCCTGGCGGTAAGATCGTTGTTTATACAGGCCTTTTGCCGATCACGCAAAATGAAGCAGCTTTGGCTGTGGTAATGGGGCATGAGGTATCGCATGCATTGCTGCAACATGGTAATCAGCGTATGAGCCAGCAAATGGGAGCACAGGCTGTTCAGGCAGGGTTGCAGGTAGCGTTGGCCAATAAGCCTGCTGCCACGCAGAGCCTGTTTATGTCAGCTTTTGGAGCAGGTACACAGCTGGGGGTGATTCTTCCATTCTCCCGCAAAAACGAGCTGGAAGCCGATGATTGGGGGCTTAAATTCGCTGCAATGGCAGGGTACAATCCCCAGGAAGCTATTCCTTTATGGGAGAGGATGGAAAAAGCCGGAGGCGGCCAGAAACCACCGGAATTCCTCAGCACTCACCCGAGTGAAGGCAAGAGGATCGAACAACTGCAAAAGCTGATGCCGGAGGCGCTGAAATACTATAAACCGGTTTCAAAATAAGCCTGGGATTGATTTCTAATCGAAATCTAATGAATACAAAAAAGAGCTGTCTGATGAAGGACAGCTCTTTTTCTATATAAAATAATTTGCACTTGTAAGTTATACATTGATTAGTCAAATGGCGGAAGAGATATAAGTTTTATCATATAATCACCTGTTTATATGTCATGATAGGGATGAGCAGCTTCCTGGTTAAAAAGTAGATTTTTACGCTCAAATGAGGGCTTCAAAGCCAGCGTGGGCGCGTTTTTCTTGAAATACGGTTCCCTTCCCGGCATTTTTGTTTATCTTTGCAATCCCTGCAAATGAGAACACTGACAATGAGCATCTTCTAAGGATGCCTTGCCAGAAATCCACTAAAAATTGATTCAAAGTATGTTACCAACAGTTTTCGAAAAGTTACAACTGACAGACGAGAAGAATCTTTTAATCCAGGGTTTACCCTCCTCCATCGAGAAACAATTCAGCAAACTTTCATTCGCCAAAAACATGACCCCGCTTCTGAAGAACCGGAAGATTGATTTTGCGCTGGTATTTGCCGTGAATGAGAACCAACTGAACGGTATCCTGAAGGATGTAATGCCCTCTTTGAAAGACGATTCCAAGTTCTGGGTGGCCTACCCCAAAACCACTTCCAAGATCGTTACTGATCTGAACCGAGACTGTAGCTGGAACCGGTTAACCTGCGAAGGATACGAAAGTATCGAAAGGGTGGAACTGGATCATGTTTGGAGCGCTATGCGGTTTGTAAGAGGTGAAGATAGTAGGGTGGAAGATGCTCCTGTTGTCCGCAAAAGACAATCTACTGCGGTGGCAGAGTAAGGTTACTGATTAAAAATTGATTGAAGGTTTGTTGCGAAAGCAGCAAACCTTTTTTATTGACATTGAATTCCTGAACCCTGGTGCCGACTATCTTGCATCTATGTCACAACATCTCAATATCGAAATAAAAGCACGTTGCTCCGATCCGGATTTTATCCGGCAATACTTACTGAACCATGCCGCTTCCTTTAAAGGCACCGATCATCAGACCGATACGTATTTTAATGTTCCCAACGGCAGATTAAAACTGAGGGAAGGGAATATCGAGAACAATCTTATTTTTTATGAGCGTAGCAACCAGGCCGGCCCCAAACATTCTGATTTTAACCTGGTGAAAATACCGGATGCTGCCGGTTTAAAAGAGGTGCTGCGCAAATCCAATGGGATAAAAGTGGTGGTGGAAAAGAAAAGGGAGATCTATTACATCAACAATGTGAAGTTTCATATTGATGAAGTCCCGGGGCTCGGTCATTTTATGGAAATAGAAGCCGGTAATATCGGTGTTGATATTTCAGCGGCTGAGCTGCGGGCCCAGTGTGATCATTATATGAGGGAATTGAAAGTGAGGCCGGAAGATCTGATAGAAGTTTCTTATAGTGATATGCTGCTTGCCGATAAAAAATAAGGGCACCTATCTTAAAATAACTGCTCCCATTTTTTTCGTCAGTTCAATTTCCATCTGCTTCAAATGCTCATGGGTTTGGTGAAGCATATAACGCTCTTCATCTGAGTGCTCCTTTTCAAGATCAGCCTGGTTTTCGAGCAACATGCGTTTTACTTTGCGAAGCTTGAGATAAATGATCGCAGAGTCTACTTCTTCATTGGTGCGGTCTTCATCTATCTTAAGAAACTTATTCAATTGCTCTTCATTGTCTTTCTGTAAAGTGCGCATGAAGTCTTCAAAGCTTTGCTGGAAAAGGCTTTGCTGAAAGCCGCTGTTCTGGCTGAACTCACTGCGCCATCTTTCGCTTTCATCGTAAGGGAAATTGAGCAGGGAAACAGCAAGTGTGCTTAGCCGTGTATCGGGATGGTAAATGAAGTAATTCTTATGTGCCTGCTGCAAATTGGATTGCAACAGCTCCTTGAATGCAGCGATCAACAGTATCACATCTGCATTATCGATCAGGGATTCATCGGGGATCTCTTCAAAAATGTATTCTGCCACGAGTTTGGAGTCATCCCATTTTTTGATCCCGTATTCAAGTAAGATCCTGGCCACTTCGCGTTCCTGCAATTCATCCTTGAACAGCAAATTGAATGTAGCGTCGTCATAATTGGTGGCCTCAGCCTGCCTTGCATTTTCTTCATGCAGGCGCGCTTCTTCAAAAGGAAGTTTTCTTTCCAGTGTTGCAATACGATCGCGGATAAATTTGTTGACCAGCGAATGCAATCCTCCTTCTTCGATCTTCAGTATTTCCGCAGTCTGTTTGATATAATCCTGCTGCCTGGTAAAATCCTCTGCTTTATTGATCCTGGAAATCGTTTCCGCCATCTTGTTCACCACTTCCGCTTTCTTCACAGAATCATTACCGGCATCCTTGAGGGCTACGTCCAGTTGGAAAAGAATAAAGTCTTTTTTATTCCGTTGCACAAAATCGGTGAAGGCGGCTGCGCCCACTTTGTTTACATAGCTGTCGGGATCTTCCTTATCAGGGATCAGCACCAGTTTTACATTCAACCCTTCCTCCAATGCCAGGTCGAGCCCCCGCAGGGCAGCTTTGATACCGGCATTATCACCATCATAAACGATGGTGAGGTTGTTGGTATATTTTTTTATCAGTCTTAGCTGATCGGGAGTAAGAGAAGTGCCTCCGGAAGCCACCACGTTCTCAATACCGGCCTGGTGCAGCGAGATCACATCGGTGTAACCTTCCACCAACAGGCATTCATCAGCTTTGTCAATAGCTGTCCGTGCAAAATAAGAGCCGTAAAGGATCTTACTTTTGATATAGATCTCATTTTCCGGCGTATTGATATACTTGGGGGCGCGGTCATTGCTTTTCAGTATCCTGGCGCCAAATCCCAGCACTTTACCGCTATGGTTATGCACCGGGAAGATCACGCGGCCGCGGTAATTGTCCATCAACTGGTCATTGCGGTTCGCCACCAGCCCGGTTTTTACCAGTAATTCTGCATTGTATTGCTTGGCCAGCGCTTCGCGGGTAAAAGCATCTCTCTGTTCAGGAGAATAGCCCAATTGGAATTTCCGGATGATCTCCTCCCGGAATCCTCTTTCTTTGAAATAGGCGAGCCCGATATCCTGGCCTTCTTCAGAATTGAACAGCCTGTCAGAAAAGAATTGCTGTGCAAAATTATTTATAATGAAAAGGCTATCAGCGGTCTGGAACTGTTGTTTCTGCTCTTCACTCACAAAGGTTTCTTCTATCTCGATGCCATACCGGTTGGCCAGCCATTTCAGCGCTTCCACATAGCTGTACTTCTCATGCTCCATCACAAAACTGATGGTATTGCCGCTTTTGCCACAACCAAAGCATTTATAGATCTCCTTGGCGGGTGAGACGGTGAAAGAAGGAGTCTTTTCGTTGTGGAAAGGGCAGAGTCCCAGGTAGTTAGTTCCCCGTTTCTTGAGTTTCACAAATTCTCCGACCACATCAATGATGTCGAGGCGGCTCAGTATCTGTTGTATCGTTTGCTGGGAGATCATGAACTGCAAATATAGTCAGGAGTCGTGTACCAGTCTTGAGTCTTTAGCCGATAATCGGTAGCCCCGACTGTGCAAAAACAGCCATGAATTTATTCCCAAAAGAGTTCTAACTTACGTATACCATCCAAACCCCAGGGAAGAATAGAGTTAAACCCCATTTTTTTACTCTTAAATTTTAATCCCATGGTTCAGGTAGAAACTTCACAGCTCACAGCAGAGTGCAATGCCTGGAGAGATGCACTCCGCCAGTATCGCGATGAATTCAGCCGCGAAAAATCAGAACTCCAGCAAATTTGTTCCCACCAGCTTTCCAAAGATCAATTGCAAGAGGTTGAACATTTACACAACCAGCTCCACATTCAGCTTATTAACATTCACGATCTGCGTCATGCTATCAAGTCGCATGCGCGGCAGATCGACTTTGAAATGAATGTGAACAGCGGACATCTTCGTGAAGAAACACTGGCAGCACATGAAATGCTTTTTGATCAGTACCAGTCGCTCGATCTCACGTTACATGACCTGCGACATGAATTCAATCATTTTCTCAGCGTAACCACGACAAGCTAACGCTGCTTTCACCTTATCCTTCAACAGGAGAGTATTGCTGGCTTTCTTTTATCCAGGCTTTTAGCCTGAAAGGCTTCGTCTTCATTTGAATCTGAACTTCGGCATTGATCCTACTACGCAAGGCATACTGATATCCCACTACCGGCAATAAGCTCCATCGCTAATAGTATTGCTTACAATAAAACATTTGTTATGCCAGAGTTTGATACCTCACATGTAAAAAATATTGTCTTGCTGGGACATGCCGGTTCCGGTAAGACCACCTTAGCGGAATGCATGCTTTATGAAGCAGGCGTGATCAACCGGAAAGGAAATATCACCGAAAAAAACACCACGGGCGATTATCATGAACTGGAGCAGGAGCGTGGTAATTCCATCTTCAGCAAATTGCTCCATGCCAAATGGCGCGGTTACAAGATCAATATCATCGATACGCCGGGTTATGATGATTTTGCCGGGGAAGTGATCGCCGCACTGCGTGTGGCAGATACAGGATTAATGCTGCTGAATGCAGTAATGGGCGTGGAAGTAAGCACCGATATTATCTGGGAATATACTGAACGGTTCAAAACGCCGATGATCTTTGCGGTAAACAAGCTGGATGATGATAATGCTGATTTTGATAAAACCGTAAGAGAGGCCAGGTCTCATTTTGGTAATAAGGTAGTAATGGTACAGTATCCCCGCCAAACCGGTGCAGGCTTTCATGAGATCATCGATGTATTGCGGATGACCATGTATAAGTTTAAAGATGCCGGAGGAAAACCTGATAAGCTGCCTATCCCCGAAGAAGAAAAAGCCAAAGCGGATACCCTGCATAAAGAACTGGTGGAAGCAGTGGCCAGCAATGATGAAACATTGATGGAAAAATACTTTGACCAGGGCGAACTGGACGAAGATGAAATGAAGAATGGTTTGAAAAAAGCCATGATCAATCATGATCTTTTCCCGTTGTTCTGCCTCTCTGCCGAAAGAAATATGGGAAGTGGCCGGCTGATGGGGTTTATCGATAATGTATGCCCAAGCGCTAATGAAATGCCTCCGCAAATAACCCGTAAAGGCGAATCCCTTCCCTGCGATACCAATGGCCCTGCCTGTCTCTTTATCTATAAAACAGTAAGCGAGCCGCATGTGGGCGAGCTTTCTTTTTTTAAAGTGTATTCAGGCATCATTAAAAGCGGGATGGACCTGGAAAATGAATCTACCAACGTTACAGAAAAGATCAGCCAGTTGTTCCTTGTAGAAGGTAATAAACGTACGCAGGTGAATGAACTGGTGGCCGGAGATATCGGCGCCACGTTGAAACTGAAGAATACGCATGTCAATAATACCCTGCATGCAAAAGGCCGTAACTACGAATTGCCGCCGATCGAATTTCCTGCACCCAATATGACGGTTGCCATTGAAACCCTGAAGAAAGGGGAAGAAGAAAAATTATCACAGGCTTTGCATCAATTGCGGGAAGAAGATCCCACACTACAAGTGGAAGTGTCGCCGGAACTGAAGCAAACCCTGATCCATTGCCAGGGAGATATGCACCTGGCTGTAGCTAAATGGAAGATCGAGCATAATCATAAACTGGAAGTGAAGTTTGTTAAACCGCGCATTGCTTACCGCGAAACGATCCGCCGGCCTGCAGATGCCAGCTACCGCCATAAAAAACAGAGTGGGGGAGCAGGGCAGTTTGGTGAAGTATTTATGCGGATAGAACCGTGGTATGAAGGTATAGCGGAGCCGAAAGACCTGACAGTGCGGGCGCGTGATACTTATAATCTCGATTGGGGAGGTAAGCTGGTTTTTTATAATTGCATTGTGGGTGGTGCAATAGATGCACGTTTTCTTCCTTCCATCTTAAAGGGCGTGATGGAAAAAATGCAGAATGGTCCGCTTACGGGTTCTTATGCCCGTGATATCCGGGTATCAGTGTATGATGGAAAGATGCACCCGGTTGACAGTAATGATATTTCATTTAAGATCGCCGGACTACAGGCCTTCCGCCAGGCATTTCAGCAGGCAGATCCGCAAATACTCGAGCCTATTTACCAGGTGGAAGTATTATGCCCTGATGAGCTGACAGGCGCTGTGATGGGCGATCTGCAAAGCCGGAGAGCGATTGTGGAAGGCATGGACAATGAAGGCCATTTCCGTAAGATAACGGCTAAAGTGCCTTTGGCTGAAATGGAAGGCTATTCATCCTCCTTGCGCTCCATTACGCAGGGGCGTGCAAAATTCAGTATGCGTTTCTATTCTTATGAACCTGTGCCGGGAGATTTGCAGCGGAGATTGACGGAAGAGTATAATAGAACAGCGAAGGAAGAATATGCGTGATGATGTTATCCGTTGCTTGTTGACCGATGTTTGATGGCTGGCCGGCTAACGAACATCGGTCATTTATTGAACACCATAACTGCCGAATACATTTTTGACCGTTGATAAGTGGAAACGCGTTCTTTCAACCGGGTTACATTCCGGAAGCCAAGGCTGCTTGCCCATTTTTCCAGCGTTACAAAACTTACCGGAAAAGGTACCCATCTGTTGGCGCTGTCAGTATCATACTCTACTATCAGGAGGCGCCCGTTTTTCTTCAGTAAGGAACAAAGCAACTCTCCAAAAACATTGCGGTCCCTTACATAATGCAGCGAATTGGCCATCAAAATGCCATCAAAAGGTGAAAGGGAAAGATCGGTTGTAAAATCTGCGTGTACTGTTTGAATATTGGTGCCCTTGTATTTTGCAGGAACGAAATGAAGATTGTCTGCATCGCGGTCAATAGCGCTGATGGTACTGCCTGTCGGCAAAAGGCTTGCAAGCGCTACTGTAAAGATGCCTTTTCCGCAGCCAAGGTCTGCCCAGGCTTGCGGAGCGCTATTTACCCAGCCTGCGGGCTCAAGCATCGTTATCGCTTCTGATGGCTGCATAGTTGATAGTTTTCCCGGTTGATCAAATAGGGTTGATTCGCTTCTTTATAAATATAACGATCAATGATCAACAATCAACGATCAGCAAGCGATTTTTAAATAGGGAAGACCCTGAAAAATCGCCATGATTTATTTGTTATTGAGACAATAATAAGATGGGGTTAGCATTAAATAAAAAATCAAAATCTTACGTAGATTTTGATTTTTTATTTAATGATTATGGATAATTATTAGCTAAAACTTACACACTCGTTCAATTCTTTTTCAGTATATGCAAGATTGTATTGTTTCAATACTTCGGGCGGCACTCCATTCCATTGGTTGGGTTTATTGCCGGCATACCCCAGGTCTTTTACACCAATTTCAGAAGTATAGAAACCCGTTACCGTGAGATTGCGCATCAGGGAAAAGAATGCTACTCCCTGTTTCATATCAGCTTTCGCCTTATTGGGATAAGCGATCGCATCCACTACTTCAATCTGCTGCTGTGAACTGCAATCCTTAAATGCCTTCCCGTATTGTTTCAAACAATACAGGTCCAACCAGCGGAGGCCACCTTTCAGAGGCACCTGGTGCTGCGGCATATCTTTAACAATAAACTCAATAAACTCCGGCACCTTGGCCTCCGAAGCGCTTCCACTCACTTCATCTTTTGGAATAATGATATCTCCCAGCACAGTGATGGTAGCCATTTCATGTTCGGAAAAAAACTTCTCCTGTGCCAATAGTTTCTTTTCATATACCAATTCCTCCGGATTACGGTCCAAATTAAATGCTGGCTCCGTAGCTTTTGCTTCCTTCGCTTTCTCCTCACCGGTTGTACAACCCGTAGCAATAGCGCCTCCGGCAATAGCGCCTGTCGCGATCAGTTTAAGGGATTTACGTCTGTCCATAGTAGTATGTTCTTTAAAATAAAATAATTCAAAAATTAATTACACCCATTCGCGCCATTCGCACTTTGCGCCATTCGCACTTTGCGCCATTCGCGTTGAATAAAACAGCGCTCAATACTCAAACCCATCCGCACCATTCGTGCTTATATGTTTTGCTTTTTCAGCTCATCAATAATATACTCACTAGCTCTCATACTAAGCGCCAATATCGTCCACGTAATATTCTTATCTGCCTGTGATACAAACTGCCCTCCATCCACGCAAAACAGGTTCTTGCAATCATGCGCCTGGCTCCACTTGTTGAGTGCTGATTTGCGTGGATCATTACCCATTCTTACGGTACCGGCTTCGTGAATGATCTCGCCAGGGCGGGAAAGGCCCCAGTTATTTTTTTCATCATCATCACCTCCCCAGGTAATGATTGCACCCATGTTGTGCATCACTTCCTTGAAGGTCTCTTTCATGTGTTTAGCCTGCTTTATTTCGTTGTCGCTCCATTTCACATTGAACTTGAGAACAGGGATACCGTATTTATCTACTACTGAAGGGTCGATCTCACAATAATTGCTTTCCAGCGGGATTGCTTCACCGCGGCCGGCCATACCCACTCCGGCACCATAGAAATAGCGGTTGTCTTCTTTCAATGAAGCGCCATAGCCGCCTGCTTCTTTCTTTTGGCCTTTTACCAGGTATTTGCCATTGAGGTTTTCAATGCCCCAGTTGAAGCCATAAGAAGGCTGGCCCATGCCGCCCCAGTATTCAATATGATAGCCACGGGGGAAATCCAGTTTCTTATTATCCAGCCACCAGGGTGAATAAACGTGCATGCCGCCTACGCCATCTTCATTATACCTTTTGCGGTCAAACAACTGCGGTAATACGCCTCCCAGTGCAGCACCGGTGGAATCATGCAGGTATTTTCCTACCACGTTGCTGTTATTCGCCAAGCCGTTCGGGTGGCGGGTTGATTTTGAATTGAGCAATAACCTGGCTGATTCGCAGGCGCTGGCAGCGAGTATCACCACACGGCCTTCCACCTGGTATTCCATCATATCGTCTTTGTTCACATAGGAAACGCCGGTAGCAAGCCCTTCTTTATTAGTGAGTACTTCCCTTGCCATGGCATTGGACACTACATCTATATTGCCGGTCTTCAGGGCAGGGTAGATCAATACATTCGGAGAAGAGAAATCAGCTTTTGCCATGCTGCAATTGCGTCCGCATTGTCCGCAGAAAAAGCAAACGCCTCTGTCGTCGTTCAGCTTTTGGGTGAGAATGGAAAGACGGGATGGTATCACTCTTACGCCAGCCTGGGTGGCGGCGTTCTTAATAAAAAGTTCATGCAGCCTGGGTTTGGGCGGTTTGAGAAAAATGCCGTCCGGATCATTCTCCAGGCCTTCATTGGTACCAAATATGCCGATCATTTTGTCTACACGGTCATAGAACGGTTTAACCTCTTCATAGCCGATAGGCCAGTCATCACCGAGGCCGTCAATGCTTTTCCGTTTAAAGTCCTTGGGGCCAAAGCGAAGGGAGATCCTTCCCCAGTGATTGGTGCGGCCGCCCAGCATGCGTGCACGCCACCAGTCCCATTGCGTGCCACTTTCCTTGGTATAGGGTTCGCCTTCCAGGCTCCAGCCGCCATAGCAGGCGTCGAAATCGCCGAAAGGGCGCAACTTGGTAGACGCCCCTCTCCGCGGGGAATCCCATGGATTCTTTAACTGGGTTACGTTTTTTTGCGGATCATACATAGGGCCTGCTTCAATCATGCACACTTTCAAACCGGCATGCGCCAGAATATAAGCCGCCATACCGCCACCGGCACCTGAGCCGACTATTACCGCATCATATTTTTTTGGCTGTTTCTTAACCTGGAAATCTCCCATAGTTGTGTTGTTAGTGGTGTCTAATTAATCGCCAATTTACAGGAATATTTAATTCAGTTGGTTTTCCCCTCAAAGTAAATGGTTAATAAAACGTTTGCGGGTAAAAAAATATATATTTATAAAGATTACTTTATCCGTTAAACTTATTTCTTCATGAAACAGGCGTTCATGCTCGTTGGTTTTCTTATTCCATTTCTATCTTCCAATTCACAAGTAAAAGATGTAAGGAACTATGTGTCCTATCCGGTTTATACAGGCCGGGACCTGGGGCTTACTTATTCTGCTGCCCGGTCTTCTTTCAGGATATGGGCGCCTACAGCAGAGAAAGTGCAATTGCGTCTTTATGCAGAAGGAATTGGTGGTGAGCCTTTGCAGGAAAAGGAAATGAAGAAAGATAAGGATGGCACCTGGAGCATCACTCTTACGGGCGATCAGCAAGGCCGGTTTTATGCATTCAGTGCATTGATCGATGGACAATGGATGGCTGAAGTGCCAGATCCTTATGCAAAAGCTACCGGTGCCAATGGCAAACGCGCTATGGTGATCGATCTGTCTTCAACCAATCCGCAGGGATGGGAGCATGATGGAAGTCCTGCATTGCCGCAGGCAACCGATGCTGTCATTTATGAGCTGCATGTCCGTGATGCCAGTATAGATGCCCATTCAGGCATCGGTCAAAAAGGAAAATTCCTGGGGCTGGCGGAGAAAGGGACCGTTAATGCAGCCGGGCTATCTACCGGGCTGGACCATCTCAAGGAAATGGGTGTGACCCATATTCACCTGCTGCCATTTTTTGATTATAATTCGATCGATGAAACCAATCCGGGTAAAAAATACAATTGGGGTTATGATCCGCTGAACTATAATGTGCCTGAAGGCTCTTATGCCACTGATCCCTACAATGGCGCCACGCGGATCAAAGAATTCAAGCAACTGGTAAAAGCGCTTCATGAAAATGGAATGAAAGTGGTAATGGATGTGGTGTATAATCACACCGGGCTTACTGATAATTCCAATTTCAATCAATTGGTGCCCGGTTATTATTACCGCCAAACTGCAGATGGTAAATTATCCAATGCCACTGCCTGTGGAAATGAAACAGCCAGTGAAAGGGCGATGATGCGCAAATTCATTATTGAATCAATGGCCTATTGGGTAAAGGAATATCATATTGATGGTTTCCGGGTAGACCTGATGGGTGTGCATGATATCACTACCATGAACCTTGCTTCCCGTGAACTGAACAGGATAAAGCCCGGTATCCTTCTATATGGTGAAGGATGGACAGCCGGTTCTTCTCCCTTGCCCGATTCGGTAAGGGCCTTAAAGAAAAATGTTTCCAAACTGGAAAAGATCGCCGTGTTCAGCGATGATATCCGCGATGGGGTCAAGGGCAGCGTGTTTGAACATGAAGACAAAGGCTTTGTGAGTGGCAAGCCTGGTGTAGAGGAAAGTGTGAAGTTTGGCATTGTTGCATCGTGCCCGCATCCGCAAGTGGATTATACCAAAGTGAATTATTCAAAATCGCCTTATGCAAGGCAGCCTTTTCAAACCGTCACCTATGCTGAATGCCACGATAACCATACGTTATGGGATAAACTGGCGATATCTGCCAAAGACGCAACAGAAGAGCAACGAAAGCAAATGCACAAACTAGCGTTATCCATTGTGCTTACTTCACAGGGTATTCCCTTTTTGCATGCCGGTACAGAATTCCTGCGCAGCAAAAAAGGAGTGGAGAACTCGTATGAATCGCCAGACAGTATCAATGCGATTGAATGGGATCAGAAAACCATGCATAAGGATGTAGTGGATTATGTGAAAGGTTTGATCACACTTCGCAAAGCGCATCCGGCTTTCCGTATGACGAGCGCGGCAGCCATTGCAGCCAATCTCCATTTTCTTAAAACAGAACCCGGACTAATTGTATACACGTTAAATGGCAGTGCAGTGAAAGATCAATGGAAGAAGATACTGGTTTGTTTTAATGGAAATGCAGAACAAAAAACATGGCCGCTGCAGGGAGTATGGCAAATGGCTGTAAAGAACAATGAATTTCAGAAAGGCAGTGTGAAGGGCGAGTTAATACTGGTGCCAAATAGCTGCACTATTTTATTTCAGTAAAAAAACACTATCTTTGTATCTCTATATGTTATCTCTCACTCTATTTGTTTGATCCATTCCACTCAAATCCGTGATGGTGTAACGTAAGGCAGGTAAAGTATCATTCTCTTGATGATAGCCTTACCAACATTTTTTAAGTAAATTTTTATTACATTGTTATTCAACGATTTATCGCTCATTGAGCCTATATTGAAGGCTTTGGGCGAAGAAGGTTATACAACACCTACCCCTATTCAACAGCAATCCATTCCGGCTATTTTAGCGCATAAAGATCTGCTCGGTTGTGCCCAGACAGGCACCGGAAAAACCGCCGCTTTTGCCATCCCGATGCTGCAGTTAATGCATCAGCAACGGCAGGAACAGGCACCCGGTCAGCAGAGCCACCATCGCATCAAAGCGCTGGTGCTTACACCAACGCGCGAGCTGGCTATCCAGATCGGAGAAAGCTTTAACGCTTATGGCCGCTATCTTAATTTAAGACATCTCGTGATCTTTGGCGGAGTGTCGCAGTACCACCAGGTTGGCGCTTTGCGCCGTGGTGTTGACATACTGGTGGCTACACCCGGCCGTTTGCTCGACCTGATGAACCAGCGTATTATTTCCCTGCAGGACATTAAATATTTTGTACTGGATGAAGCAGACCGTATGCTTGATATGGGCTTTGTGCATGATGTAAGAAGGGTGATCGCTAAACTGCCGGCGAAAAGGCAAACATTGTTCTTCTCTGCAACAATGCCACCGGAAATACAGCAACTGTCCAACATATTGCTGCATCAACCGGTGAAAGTGGAAGTAACACCCGTTTCTTCTACAGCAGATACCATACAACAGCATTTGTATTACGTGGAGAAGCAAAACAAGCGGCCCTTGCTGGCGCATATCCTCCAGGATGTATCCATTAAAACCGCGTTGGTGTTTGCACGTACCAAACATGGTGCAGACAGGGTAGCCAGGGACCTGAGTAAAGCAGGTATCCGTGCTGAAGCGATCCATGGCAACAAATCACAGAATGCCCGCCAGTCGGCTTTGCATAATTTCAAAACACGCAAGACCAGGATACTTGTGGCAACCGATATTGCGGCGCGCGGAATTGATATTGATGAGCTGACGCATGTGATCAATTATGATCTTCCCAATGTACCGGAAACATATGTGCATCGTATCGGGCGTACAGGCCGTGCAGGTGCGAGTGGCATTGCATTTTCATTTTGCGATTATGAAGAGAAGATCTATTTAAAAGATATTCAGAAGCTGATCGGCAAAAATGTGCCGGTGGTAAAAGATCATCCTTTTGATGTGCCGCTGATGCATGGCGTGTCGCAGCAATCTGCTGCAACGACTACAGCTAATCATGCCGCTTATGCCAATAGCAGCAGGAGGAGCGGAGGTAAAAGATCAGGCCGGTCTTTTACGCAGCAAAGGGCATGATCCCGCTATTAATGGGTATCCCACAAAGACACAAAGAGCACAAAGGATATTTTTTCTTTGTGCTCTTTGTGTCTTTGCGGGATATATTGTTGTGAGAAATTATCGGTGATCCTGGTAAGTGAGCGCAGGTGCTGAGTTTTTCAGTTCTTGCATTTCCCTTTCAGTAAGCCTGGGTTTATTTATGGTAGTTGCCAGTTCTTCCAACTGCTCCATTGTTCTGATCCCCGCTATGGCAACAGGTACTTGCTGCAATACAAAGCTTAAAGCGGTTTGGGCAGCGCTGCGTACAGCGCCTGATAGCCCGTGCACCTTTTCAGCAGCTTTCTTTACCTCTGCAGCGGAATGCCCCAGGTAATCTTTCGCAGGCTTATCTATCAATAATCCCTGGGCCAATGCGCCACGGCTTAATACAGTAATGTCATGTTCTTTCAACAGCCCCAGGCATTCTTCTTCAGGGCGGCGGTCGAGCAAACTGTACTGCATCATCACGGTATCAATAGAAGAGCGTTTTATATATTCCCTTATCACATTCGGGCGTATTGAAGAAATGCCATAGGCCCTTATTTTACCCTGTTGCTTCAGGGATTCGAATGCTTCAATGGCTTCATCAATATTATCGGTGATCATTCCTCCGTGCAACTGGTAAAGGTCTATATAGTCTGTTTGCAGTCTTTGCAGGCTTTTATCGATCGAGGACAGGATATACTCTTTCCGTGCATTCCAATCCCAGCCACTGCCGTCGGCACGCCATTGATTCCCTACTTTAGAAGCCAGGAGAATGGTTTTCCGTTTAGCTTTTAATGCAGCACCCACCATTTCTTCGTTTGCTCCTTTATCATACAGGTCAGCAGTGTCGAAGAAATTAATGCCCAGCTCTATAGCACGGTGAAGCAATATGCTGCTTTCCGGTTGGCCCGGCTTGAGCGACATGCATCCAAAGCCTATAACAGAAGCTTTCAGTTCAGATTTACCGAGTAATTGATATTGCATGCTCAAGATCAGAATCCTTTTTTCTCTGCTGATTTAAGTGGCGGCAATTTAAAGTCGTCCAGCGCACTTTTCTGTGCGATCATCTTTTCAATTGCTTCAATAGAGCGTGGTGCAAAAGAAGAAAGCAGTTCGTACCCATTTTGTGTGATCAATGCATCATCTTCGATACGTACTGCAATGCTCCACCATTTTTTATCGCAATCACTTCCCTCAGGAATATAAATGCCTGGTTCAATAGTGATCACCATATCTTTTTTCAGTACAGGGGAATTGCCGCGATCGTGCACATCGAGGCCGATATGATGGGAGAGGCCGTGGGGATAATAACGGCCCACTTCATTTTTATTTTTGATGATACCATGTTTCAACAAGCCTTCAGCGATCACATCTTTGGCAGCCTGGCCGGCATCGCTCCACTTAGCTCCATCCTTCAATAGTTTGAAAGCAGCTTCCTGGGCATCATAAACGAGCTGGTAAATGATCTTTTCTTCTGCAGAGAATTTGCCGCCGGCAGGAATGGTGCGGGTAACATCTGCCGTATAACCATGGTATTCGGCGCCCACGTCCATAAGCAGGAGGGATGTACCCACTTTTGTTTTGGTATTTTCCATGTAGTGCAGCACACAGCCATTTTCACCGGCGCCTACGATAGAACCATAGCCGACTTCTTCTGCACCATATTTTTTGTGTACATATTCATGCAGCCCCTGAATTTCCAGTTCGCTCATATCAGGGCGTACCACTTTCATCACTTCATTCTGGCCCTGGCAGGATATTTCCACTGCTTTGCGGAGAAGGGTCAGCTCTTCTGGTGTTTTTATTTCGCGTAAAGTGCCGGTAAGCTGGCGGAAAGCGCGGTTATCGAACCGGGGATCTTTGGAATAATCTTCCGGCATTGCAGCTTTTTGCTTGAACTGGGCAATGAGATCGAAAAGCTCTGCTTTGTCGCGGGGATTATCAGCAAGATCAGCTGGCAAACGGTCAAAGATGATCTTATCAAAACGGGCGAAATCAACGTTGAAATTTTTGAAATCCTCTCCATTGAACGACATCGGTATGCCTAGTTTTTCTTTAGCTCCTTCTACGCCCAGCCTGCGGCCTGTCCATTGTTCGGCCTGCGCATTCCTTTTTTGTACAAAAAGGGCTTCGGAATATTTATGGCCAGCAGAATCTGTTTGTTCGTCTTTAAATATCAGCAGCATGGATTGAGGTTCTTTATAGCCACTGAAATAATACATGTCCGGGTTCTGGTGGTAGAGATAGTCCACATCATTGGAGAATGTGCGGGTGGGGTAGGCAAAGACCACAGTGACCGAATTGGCCGGCATCAGTTGCCGGAGGGCGGCACGGCGGCCGGCATGGAATTCTTTGGGGAGATAATCAGTGGGCAGGTCTGCCTGTGCTGTACAGACAAGAAAAGAGCCTAGACTGAGTAAAGTAAGCAGTTTTCTCATGATGATTGTGTTGAACATAAAAACGGTGATTAGTTTGACTAAAAATAGTCTTTTCTAATCACCGTAGTGCATTAAATACATGAATGGTTCAGCTATGATCAATCATCATCTTCTTCCTCGTAATAGGCGTCTTCGCTGCTGTAATGTTCTTCCCAGGCTTTTACCGCTTCGTCGCTCAGGCATTCGATAATATCGAACAGCGTGTCCTTTTTCAGTTTCCATTCGGTTTGCGTGGGGTCATCAAAGCGTTGAATAAACAGGCAATGATCCGTTTCAACTGCCACTTTAATGAGGGCAATCGGCGAATCTTCTTTTTCTTTTACAAGGTAATGGCATCCATTTTCCAGCAAATCATAAGTGTACATACATCCTCCCTTTATTTTAATATTCTTTGTCTTTTCTACCGGTCGCCTGGTAGTTCTTCTCATGCACCCAAGGGGTTAATTCAGCAGTTTTGTAACGGGAGAATTTAATCGGGCTAGTGGGGTAACCCAAAATTAGTGAATTGACGGATTTTACAATCTAAAACAAAAGGGTGATAATAAGTTTTTTCTTAACAGAGTACAATTCATTTGTTTTCAATGTATTGTATAATATTTTATGTATTATAACTTACTCTTATATTAATGGTTTGTGTGGCTCATATTATAGGACTTCCTTCCCGTCCTTCCCGCCTTACCGGTAAATTTTACCGGTAAGGCGGGAAGGACGGGAAGGAAGTATTTCGGGCAGATCATACTTTATTTGTAAGTAAAGTAAAAGAAAGGGGTACCGGTCAGCATTTGCTGACCGGTACCCCTTTCAATGGAAACGAACTCCGTTTTTAGTTCTTGGGCTGTAATTGAATTTCGCCCACATCAGTAGTTTGTCCTTCTGTTACCACCACGTCTTTCTTACGTGTGTTGGCAAAGGGTTCCTGTGCTTCGATGATCACGTTGTAATTACCGGGTTTAACATCCTTGATCTCGAATGTCCCATTCTGCACATCAGCACGAACTGTATCTGTTTCAGATATGGCCCATGCGCGCACTGCTTTATCAGCAGGGGTTACAGTACCTTTTACGGCACCGCCTTCAAACGCTTTGAACGAAAACAATGTGGCGGCAGATATTGCAAGAGCCGCCAAAGTCAATCTGGCTTTTTTCATGGTTAGCAAATTTTTTACGCATATAGTGACACGTGAATGATCAGCGTTATTGTTTGATTGAATTACGCGAAGCGGTCCACTATCTTAAGCGCTACTGTGATATGAATTTGTTAGCGTGATAGAGTTTACAAGGACTATGCCATAGCAGATTTTGATTATATAAACTGCGGTATGATCAGGTGAGATGCTTCTCCAGCAGGTTGAATTCCGTTATAGGATTTGCATGTTTATGAAGAATGCGATAAACGCAATTGATGATAGGCATTGTAGCCGGTATGTCTTTTAATACAGGCAATAATTCTTTCGAAGCCTGGAACCCTTCTGCTATAGGAGTAAGGGTTTGTAACGCTTTATTGACATGTATACCACGGCCTACCAATGTGCCGAGGATGCGATTGCAATTCTGTTCAGCATAAGCGGTAGCAAGTATATCCCCGCAATAAGCAGAAGCAAAAAAATCACGTTCTGCTGGTAAAATATTGTTAAGGAATTCCCTGATCTCCCGCATGGCATTGGCAATCACTGTGGCTTGAAAATTTTCTCCATATTGTAAACCGCTGGCGATACCGGTGGCAATGCCAATAATGTTTTTCAGGATCGCGGCATATTCCACTCCAACAGGATCTGCGTTGGAAATAGTTTGCAGGTATGATGTATTGCTGAGTGCTGTGCTGATCTTTTTTATCCAGGCAGCATCTGTTCCGCAAACAGTGATGAATGTATTTTTTTGCGCAGCTATTTCTTCAGCCTGGCATGACCCTGCGATGACAGAGATGGATGATTCGTCACGACTGAATTTGCGGCTTAAATACTGGCTGGGAGTGCAGCCACTGCCTGGAATAAATCCTTTGATGGACACTGCGAGGTGCTTGTCTCCCAGCCAGGCTTTATCCAACCGCTGAAGGTTTTGCTCAAGATATGCAGAGGGAACAGCAAAGATCACGAGGTCTGATCCTTTAACAGCCTGCAGCGGATCTGCTGCAGGCTGAATATATTTCATTCTCAATGGTGCAAAGCTCAGGTAGCGCGGGTTATGACCGCTTGTTTGTATGAATATCTGCTGCTCCGGATTCCGGACCAGCCAGGAAACAGGTATCCCGCTGTCTGAAAACATTTTCACCAACGCTGTACCCCAGCTGCCACTTCCTATGATCGATACACGCTTAAGCATAATAAAGGACAGACGATATAAATGGCAAACGACAGTTCATCTGTTATTTACCACTTGTACTTGTCGTCATCTTTTCCAGCATAGTGATATATTTTTGTGCAGTTTCATTTGCCGGATCAACCGCCAGTATCTTCTTGAAATACTCAATGGCGGCAGGATAATCCTTTTTTGTATTGGTTTCATAAGCCGCCATATAGTTATAAGCCTCGATCAGCCATTTTTTATCTGAAGCAGAGGGGGTAGCTACAGAGTCGATAGTTTGTACGAGTTGCTGATAATGCGGTATGGCCAGGCCTTCTGTCATAGCTGTATCAATAGCTGCATTGCTGCGTGCCTGCCAGTAGTAACCATAAGTTTTCTGCTCTGGATATTTTTCAGCATATAAGCCGAAGACCGAATCTGCCTGCGGATACTGACCGGCTTTATAGCAGGCAAGACCCCAGTTGAACAGATGAACATTGGTAGCTTTGTTATTACCTGCATAAAACTTGCCCAGCCATTTCGCTTCAGCTGCATTATCATTCACCTGTTTGGCAAGCCGTGAAAGGGTTTGATAATGGGCGTATAAACCCTCCTCATCTTTTACCAGTCCCAATCCTTTCTCCAGGTAGGTCATGGCTGAGTCGGGTTTGCCGGTAGCGGTGAAAAGTGTAGCCATGTTCTCATAATCTTTCAGGATGATATTGCTGTCCACTTCATTCTGGAAGTATTGCTGCATAAAGCCCATGGCAGTAGCTGTATCCTTCATCTCTTCATAGGAATAAGCGATCAGTTTATATAAACGTGACTGCACTTTATCTCCATCGCGGCTGATCAGGTTCCTGGCGAGTTGAATAGCCGGTTCGTATTGTTTGGTGAGATACAGGAGATCGGTTTGGTCATAATCATCCTGCGGGGTTTTGTCTGCCCGGGATTTATATTGAGTAAAATACTCCATTGCCTTTGCCGGATCAATATACAGGTAGTGATTGTACAGTGCATAATAAGCCGGGGCAAATGAATTATCGGCAGTAATGGATTTGTTGAAAAAGTCCAGGTACATCTCGGAGTTCTTCTGAGACAGGAAGATCCTGCCTAATTGATAATAAGCCTGCGATGAGTTCTTATCCTTATTAAGTGCTTCCTGGTATGCCTGGTATGCTTCAGATCCTTTGTGGAGGCGGCGGTA
Organism: Sphingobacteriales bacterium 44-61; assembly: GCA_001898405.1. Lineage (GTDB taxonomy): Bacteria > Bacteroidota > Bacteroidia > Chitinophagales > Chitinophagaceae > Terrimonas_A. Next base: position 170,273 of record MKTW01000002.1, on the reverse strand, counting down.
AGCATTGCCTTCCAGCACCAGGAGGACTGCATTTTTCTTATCTCTCTTTTGTGCAATGTCCAGTATCTGCAATGCATAATCCGGGCTCCCTTTCTCCGCATTGATATGTGCTTCGGCAATAGCCGCAAGAATATCTGCATTTTTTGACTTGGTAAGATTCATGGCCTGCTCAAAATACCATTTGGCGCTATCTGTTTTATTGGTATTCAACAACAATCCTCCATAAGCTACAAGGAAGTACGGCTCTTTCTGTACGGAGGCTGGTGCCAGGGCCAGTGTGTCGGCTGCTTCTTCTGTCAATTCCTGTTTCAGGTAGGTGTTGGTGAGCAGGCACCAGGCTTCTGCATTCTCGGGTTGCTGGTTAAGAACGGCATGAAAAACCGATTCAGCGCTGGAATAGCGCGCATTGTCGAGATAAGACCTTCCTTCTTCCAAAGACTGGGCAGAAAGGGTGGTAACCGTGGTAATGAAGCTAATAAACAGAACTGTCCTTTTCATGATGGTTGTTTATTTCAATTTAAAAATTAAGCAGGTTGAACGGCCAGTACCTGTGTTCTGGAATCAGGTGGCAACTCATCAGAAATATGCCTGTTGAGCAAGCCTCCGATTTTTGTTTCCACACCAGGATACACGATCAGCATATCGGCATTCACTTTATTGCAATAGTTCAGTAATGCTTTTGCCTGGTTATTGCCCCGGAGCACATCATATTCTACAGAGCCAGGCCAATTGGTTTTCAACAAACGGAATGTATTCAGCAATGATTCTTTTGAATGAGCGTCATCCTTTTCATGGCTGAGATAGCTGACCAGGCGGATATGGAAACCCGGCCTGTGCCTCCAGGTATCCAGCAGTTCCAGTTTCTTCCAGGGAAAGGTTGGCCCAACCGGAATGACCACTGTTTTGACCGGACCATTCAGCGATCCTGGCTTTACTGTAAGTACAGGTATGCCACTGTCTATCGCTATCTGTGACGACAAAACAGTTTTTGAAAAGGTAAAAACAGAATTGGATGAATGCTTACCTATAATAATAAGATCAACATCGAGCCGCGCTGCTTCCTGTACAATGGCATCCTCAATCGAATGACTATCTGTAAGCCAGCAGGAAATACCCACATTCGGTCTTGATTTCCGGATCCTTTTACTGAGCTCATCCAGCTTGCCATGTATTTTTTCCTGGTTCCGATTTGCATTGCCTTTAATAAATTCCTGCAATACATCCCGCCGCTGCACATGCAGCAGGTGGATCATCGCAGCAGCACCTTCTATCAATTCCAATGCCTTGGCAACAGCCACTTCCGTATTCACAGAGAAGTCAACTGGGACAAGGATTGTATTAAACCGGCCTGACATGGGGATAAATGTAGAAGAAAGCGCTTAAGTGGCGATTAGTGATGAATTAGAATACTATTAGAAAACAGAAATCGTAAATTGCGAGCTATTAAAAAAGTATTGATGGACGAGTTAAGTATACTCCTGGTAGAAGACGAAGTGCGCATTGCCGATACATTGCGGATCGGTTTGTCTGAGAACGGCTATGAAGTGGAAGTGGCCTATGACGGTCAGATAGGGTGGAGATTATTCCAGTCAAAAAAGTTTAATCTGTTGATCGTCGATATCAATTTACCAGGTATCACGGGATATGAACTGACCAAAATGGTAAGAGCTCAGAATGAGGATATTCCCATTATCATGCTAACGGCCCTGAGTTCGCTGGATGATAAGATAGAGGGGTATGACGCAGGTGCAGACGATTATATTATCAAGCCGTTTGAATTTAAAGAGCTCCTGATGAAGATAAGGGTGCTGATGCGCAGAACGGCGGACCTGCAGGCCCCTGTAGGCAATATTCTTCGTGCAGACGATCTGTTGATGAACCTCGACACCAAAGAAGTGAAGAGGGAAGAAGTTTCTATTCATCTTACTGCCAAGGAATTTCAATTGCTGGAATACCTGCTGCGGAATAAGAACAGGGTAGTGTCGCGTGCAGATATTGCTGTGAATGTTTGGGACATAGATTTTGATACCAACACTAATATCATTGACGTGTACATCAATTATGTCCGTAATAAAATAGACAAACCATTTCAAAAAAAACTGATCCAGACCCAGGTGGGTATGGGTTATATCTTAAAGGAAAGCTGATATGCCAATAAGGTACCGCATCATCCTCTTATTTACACTCCTGGTATTGCTGATACTCGGGATCGTGTGCGGTTCTATTTATTATTTTTCAGCGAGCTCACGCACCAAGATGATGCGGACAAGGCTGACCAACCGTGCCATTACCACTGCACGTTTATTGAAGCAATCAGAAGTGTTTGACAGGCAGCTCGTACGCCGGATCGATTCTTCCATGTCGATATCATTAAAAGACAAATCTGTTCAGGCCTATAACACTGAAAACAAGCGGGTATATAACTATGCCGATGCATTTGGAGACACCATAAACGTTTCCATCGCCTTATTGAATGAAGCTAGAAACAAAGGCAATGTTTTTTTCAGGGAAGGAAAAAAAGAAGCTGTGGCTTATCATACACTTCATGCACAAGGCGCGGAAAAAGGCCTGGTGATCATTTCTGCAGCCACGGATGATGAAGGTAACCGCAATATGAGTTTTCTGAAGCAAATACTGATCGCCAGTTTTATAACGGGTATAGGTATTTCCTTTGCCGGCGGATATATCTTTTCCGGCCGCCTGCTGCGCCCGGTTAAAAAGATCACCGAAGAAGTCACAGATATTTATGCTTATAACCTGGCAAGGCGCATCCCTTCGGGCAATACCAAAGATGAATGGTATAAGTTGACAAATACCCTGAATGACCTTTTAGACAGGCTTAACCAGAGCTTTGAAATGCAGCGGCGGTTTATATCCAACGCATCCCATGAGCTCTCTACTCCGCTGACCCTTATTTCGAGCCAACTGGAAGTGTCGCTGCAGCGCAACAGGAATGAAGAAGAATACCGCCGCGTGATGCAAGCCGTGCTGCAGGATGTTCACTACATGAATAACCTGGTGCAAACCTTATTGAAATTTGCGACTGCTTCAGGCAATCCCGGCGGATTGAATATCGATCTCATACGGATAGACGAAGTGCTGATGCGCATTCCTGCCTCTATACAAAAACAGGATACCGGGTTTTCTGTGTCCTTACAGTTTAATGACCTGCCGGAAGAAGAAAATAAATTGCTGGTGTTTGGGAACGAGGAATTATTGTTTACCTCTATCCGTAATGTTGCCGTCAATGCCTGCAAATATTCACCTGATCATCATGCAGAGATCATCTTGACAGTGTTGCCGGAAGAATTCATCGTTCATATTATTGATGAGGGGCCGGGCATACCAGACAGTGAACTGGAAAATATCTTCCAACCATTCTATCGCATTGAAGAGACCCGGTCAATTGCCGGCTTTGGCCTGGGGCTTTCACTGGCCAGCCGTATAATTAAATTGCATAAAGGAGATATTAAAGTTGAATCGACACCAGGTATCGGCACTACGTTTGAACTGCATTTACCGGTGGCAGGAAAACTATAAGTCTGTTTTTACGTTTAAATCTTCTCCAGTTTTTCAATAGCTTTTACCATATTGATTCCTTTGCCTAATACAGGTTTGAACAGGTCACCCCGTTTTTTCAACAACCCAATGGTGTTTTGAATAGTGAAGTCCTGCATCTTCAATCCTTTCTTTACTTCATCCCAGTGTAAAGGCATGGAAACGGTAGCGCCAGGTTTTGGTCTTACAGAATAAGGCGCAGCCAGTGTAGCCTGTGGACGGTTTTGTAAAAAATCCAGGTACATTTTACCCTTACGCCCCGATACTGAGCGTTCGAGGCTGGTGAACTCAGGGATCTGCTGGTGAACAAGCGTTACGATCAAACGGGCAAATTCTTTCGACTGATCATAACTGTAAGTTGCTCCCAAAGGAATATAGATATGAATGCCTGTTGAACCGGAAGTTTTTGCATAACAGGGAATGCCTGCTTTTTCCAATAGTTCCCCTGTTACCTGTGCTGCTTCAATCACCTGTTCAAACTCCGTTCGTTTACCCGGATCAAGATCGATGATACACCAGTCAGGATTATCGGGTTTCTTTACCGTACTGCTCCAGGGGTTGATCTCGATACAACCCAGGTTAGCCATATAAAGAAGAGTTGCTTCATCATTACAGACCATGAAGTTTTTATCCTTGTCTTCATCCTGGCTCCGGTAAGGAAATGTATCTATCCAGTCCGGTATCTTGCCCGTCACATCTTTCTGATAAAAGCTCTGACCATTGATGCCATTCGGAAAACGGTTAAGCGATTGAGGCCGTCCTTTTAAATAGGGCAGGATATAAGGTGCTGCCTGGTAATAATAATTGATTAGATCACGTTTGGTGATCTTCTCCTTCGGCCAGTAGATCTTGCTGAGATTAGTGAACTGTAACTCATGCCCACTCACTTCCCGCACCTGGGATTTGTCTTTCGGGTTGAGCAATGTCTTACGTTCACCGGAACCGGTTTTTGCCATCAGTTTATTTTTATTGACCCTTTTAGTTGCGCTATTCGCATTATTCGTGGCTGGAGCCTTTCTCCCTTTTCTCTCACTCTTCCCCTTCGCATCATTCGCGCTTTTACTCTTCCCCTTTGCATCATTCGCATTTATAGGAGTTTCCCTTATCACATCCGTCGCCTTCTTATCGTCCCGCATGCCTTCAAAAGACGGATGGCGCATTACTCCATCGCTGGTCACTTCACGGTAGCTTACTTCACAAACCAGTTTAGGTTTCAGCCAGGTGGCTTTTGCATGTGGAGGATCGGGGCGGAAGCGGGAAGGCTTGTTCACATCCGGTTCGGTATTGAAAGGGGATTTTTTAGTGACCAATGGCTTGAACAGGTGCATCATTTTCTGTTGCTGTTCCTGGTTGAAGCCAGTGCCGATCTTGCCGGTGTATTGAAGTTTCCCATTTTCAAACACACCCACCAATAATGAACTGAATGCTTTGCTTGTTCCTTCATTGCGTGTGTAGCCACCGATCACCACTTCATGCCGGAGGTTGGTCTTTATTTTCAACCATTCGCGCGTACGGATGCCGGGAGTATACAAACTTTCCGCTTTTTTTGCCATGATACCTTCAATCCCCATTTTTCCTGCGGCTTTCAGCAGATCTTCAGCAGATGTATCAAAACTTTCACTCATGCGGATAATACCTTCTTCCTGTGGCAGGTTTGATTTTAGTATCTCTCTTCGTTCCTGCAAGGGTAATCCGGTAAGATCATACCCATCCAGCCAAAGGATATCAAACACATAATAAAAAAGGGAACCATCTGCTTCGCTCCGCCAGTTTTGCAGGCTGCCGAAATCCGCTACACCTTTATCATTGATCACAACGATCTCACCATCTACCACGGCATGCAATCCCCATTGTTTGATAGCTTCAAAAACCGGGTAAAACCTTTCACTGAATGATTTATTATTCCTGGATATAAGGGATGTCTTTTTCCCGTTCATGAATGCAAGGGCGCGGTAGCCATCCCATTTTATTTCATAGGTCCATCCCGGCTCATCAAATGGTTTATCTACCAGGGTAGCGAGCATGGGAGTGGTGTAGGAGGGGAAAGGGGATCTTTTACCTGCAGTTGGTTTCTTCCTTTTTACGGAGGCTTTCTTTCTTGCAGTCTTCTTTTTTGGTGAAGCTGTGGCCCGTGGTGAAACATCTTTTTGTGAATATACTTTATCAGGTTTCTTTTCCATTTCAGCGATCGTTTTGCCGGAGATCACTGAGCGGGCTTTCTTTGTTATATCTGTGATGCTGGCATATTCATCTTTTACTTTCATCAGTAGCCAGGAATTCTCTCCCTGGTAAGATGATTTTACCAATGCATATTCCCCTTTCAGTTTTTTACCCTTCAATATGAACACGATCTTTCCCTTGCGCAATTGACTCAAAAGATTTTTTTCCTGTGAGCGCTTATCAGAAAATTTACCCTCAGCCGGCTCATACACGCCTTCATCCCAAACAATGACGGTGCCTCCGCCATATTGACCTTTGGGAATAATGCCTTCAAAATTGCGGTAATCATATGGATGGTCTTCCACCATCATCGCGAGCCGTTTTACTGATGGATCAGTGGAAGGGCCTTTGGGTACGGCCCAGCTTTTTAATACCCCATCCATTTCCAGCCGGAAATCATAATGGAGCCGCGAAGCATCATGTTTCTGCACCACGAAACGTAATTGCTGCCCTGTAGGTTTCCCGCCACTTGGCTCAGGTGTATGGGAAAAACTTCTTTTCTTACGGTAAGTTGCTAATGCCATATAGTGATGTTATCAAAATGGGGGCCGGGTATTACAAATTTTTTTGCAGTGCAAACGTTTGACTGCCGGGAAATCGTACTTTTACGACTCAAAAAGGGTAGATTTTCTCTTGGCAATCAATGCGTAACGCATTATGTTTGCATCAGAAGTTGATTGATTGTTATATCAATCTATCCAATATCAAACCGAAGAACCGATTCCAATAAAATCCTAAAAAACCATCTTTATCGGTCAACTTCATCTTTTTACCGTCCAGAAAAAGATTCAAAAGGTCATCGTGAAAAACGGTGGCCTTTTGCTTTTATTTAATCTTCCCACCAGCTTTCGTTTGGATAAAACTGATGCATGATCACGGCCTGCCCGATCAGGGGCGTAGTGACCCGCAATCCCAATTCTTTTGCTTTTACTGTAAGGCGGCGTGGAGGCTCATTCCAGGGGTGATTGGCAAGGGCAAACTTGGCCCAATGTACCGGCATCAGCACTTTGGCTTTAAGATCAACAGCCGCCTGTGCAGTTTCTTCAGGCAGTAAATGAATATTATGCCAGGCAAGATTATACTGCCCGCATTCCAAAAGGGCAAGATCAAATGGGCCAAACTTTTCACCGATAAGTTTGAAATGCGTATCATAGCCTGAATCGCCACCAATAAAGATCCGGTGGCCGTATATATCAAGTACGAAGGAAGACCAGAGGGAAGTTGCCTGTACCAATCCTCGTCCTGAAAAATGCCGGGCAGGTGTGGCCGTGAGTGAGATGCTTTGTTGTAATTGTTCTGTTTCCCACCAATCCATTTCAGTAATGGGCGGAAGATCATTTCCTGCACAGCGGACTATATCTTTTCCCACCCCCAGTGAGGTATAGATCTTTTTGATCTTTGGCAAAAGCGATGCAAGTGTTTTTTTATCAAGATGATCATAATGATTGTGGGTGATGATAAGGTAATCAATAGCAGGAAAATCATTTGCAGTATAAATATCCGAACCTTTGAATGCAGTGACCAACCCCGGCATTGGTGCTGCATGCCCACTGAATACGGGATCAACAAGGATCCTTACGCCTTTGCATACGATAAGGTAACTGGAATGCCCGAACCAGACAATCGCAGGCGCATCTGAGAATAAATGAGGCAAATTGGTTTTTATGGTAGGTAAAGGAACAGCAGGTATTGCAGCGCGCGGACGATTGACCCTTTCCAGTAAAACTCTTATCATGCTTGAATCTTTCGACAAAGTTGGAGTGGGAGAGAGGTTCCTGAACTTGCCGTTGCTGTAGTGATCAGAGTTGGGTGGCGTCCGCCATTGTTGCTTTATCATGAACATAAATTTCGGCGATACGCGGCAGAGCCGCAAAGATTTTATTGGCAATTTGTGAATACTTTGGGTTTGTGTCCTACTTTTGCAACACCGTGCATAAGATAGCTGCTGCTATATTACTCCTGGCCTTCCTTGGGCAAACCTTCAACCAGGGCTTTTATTACGTTGGCTATGTCATCAACAAAGCAGAATACATGCGGAACTGTGAAAACAAGTACAGGCCCATGCTGCATTGTGATGGTAAATGCCAGTTGATGAAAAAGATACAGGCGCAGCAGAAAAAAGAACAGGAACAGTATCCTGAAATGAAACTTGCTGCCAAAGCAGAAGTGATCTCTTCCAAATCATCTTTTCTCCTTACAGTTCCACAGATTTGCATAACTGTTGAAAGGGAATACGAGTCCGGCGATACAGGAGCACCTGTTGACCGGGCATCGTCTTTCTTCCATCCTCCCAATGCCTGATACCGCATACTATGTGCGTATTCGTGTGAATGATTGATCATTCATTGTTCATCCTTTTGTCATTGTTTTTTGACCTGGCTGAAGGTCAGGGTTTCTATTGCTTTTTCATAAGAAACAGTGATATGATTCCTCGTGCAAAAAACTATTATCAATTATTAAGTAAGATTACCAGTATGAAAATATATTTCAACCTGCTGCTTGTTGCAGTAAGTTCTACTATGCTATATGCTTCCTGTAAAAAAGACAGCCATGATCCTCCTTCAGGAGAGCTCGTTCCTGTAACTGTAGAGTTTGACAATATCGTTGGAGGGCAGAATCTTTTCCTTGATGCAGTGAATTATACCAATGCAGCAGGAGAGCAATTCAATATTTCTTTATTGCAATATTATATCAGCAATATCCGGCTTGGAAAAACTGATGGAACTGTATATACGGTTCCGCAAGACAGCAGCTATTTTCTGATAAAAGAAAATGATCCGGCAACAAGGCTGGCAAAGATCAAAGTTCCCGCAGGGGATTATAACCAACTTAGTTTTGTAGTGGGTGTGGATAGTCTTCGCAGTACGATGGACATCAGTAAACGGACCGGCGTGCTGGACCCTTCTGCAGGGCATGATAATGGAATGTATTGGGGGTGGAATAGCGGTTATATCTTTTTCCGGATGGAAGGTATTTCTCCATCAGCGCCACTGGACCCAAGTGGTCAAAGAAAATTCCGCTATCATATAGGAGGATTTGGCGGTTATTCTGCACCAACGATCAACAATATCAAAACTGTTACACTTGACCTGAATGCTTCCGGCATTGTGCAGGCGCGTTCCGGGCGGACTGCCAATATACACCTGATGGTAGATGTGCTGAAGGTTTTTAATGGCCCTGCAACACTAAGCATTGCAGCAAATCCTACTGTTATGTTCAGCGACTACAGCGTGAACATTGCAAATAATTACGCTCATATTTTTTATCATGATCATACAGAGAATTAAACTGTTGTTATGAACAAACGATTTTTGTTATTCTCCGCAGGCTTCCTGCTATTGATCTCCTGTGGCAAGGAGATCATGGAGAGATTCACCGGCTTTCAAAAGCCGGTGAATTTTCCGGAGCCGGTATACCGCTTTGCCGATAATACTATTACAAAAGAAGGTTTTGAACTGGGACGTAAATTGTTTTATGATCCAAGGCTTTCCCGGAACAATACGGTTTCCTGCGGAAGCTGTCATATCCAGTCATCCTCTTTTACGCATCATGGGCATGATGTAAGCCATGGCATAGATGACAGGTTAGGCAGCCGGAACTCTCCGCCCATTATGAACCTGGCCTGGATGACTTCGTTCTTTTGGGATGGCGGCGTGTTCGATCTCGATCTGCAACCTGTTTCTCCTATCACCAATCATGTTGAAATGGATGAAACAATAGAGAATGTATTGAACAAGCTGCGGCAGCATCCCCAATATCCCGGCCTCTTTAAAAAAGCATTTGGTTCGGAAGAGATCAGTACAGCCAGGATGATGAAGGCTTTATCACAATTCATGTTGCTATGCATCAGCAGCCAATCAAAATATGATAGCGTGACAACGAATCTCGGCGCTGTTTTCACTCCCGAAGAACAACAAGGTTATGCCTTGTTCAGGGAGAAATGCAGCGGCTGCCATAAAGAACCTTTATTCACCGATCATTCTTTCCGGAACAATGGTATTGCGATCGGGTTGAACAACGATGAGGGCCGGTATATGGTAACGCTGAATGAAGCGGATAAATACAAGTTCAAAGTGCCGAGCCTGCGGAACCTGGAATTTACCGCGCCTTATATGCACGATGGCCGCTTTATTACCCTCGATGCAGTGCTGGACCATTACCGGAATAACGTGCAGCATACACCCAATCTTGATCCGCTTCTTACCGATGGAATACTATTGACGGATGAAGAGAAGCAACAATTGATCGCATTTCTGAAAACACTAAGCGACCGGAATTTTTTGAATAACCCGCTGCTGGCAGAGCAGTAAAAAAACAAAAATTTATGAAAACGAAATTAGTGGCCCTTTCATTGATCCTTTTTGCATTCGGCTGCAATAATAATAAAGACCAATCCCGTACAGATAACTCTCATGCAGGGCATATGAACAGTGCAGAGAGTGCTAATTATGCCGATAGTGTGAATAATGGATTGATCAGGGAAGATACAATGAAAAGCAGCCCGCATCGCACAGCTATGGCTACAATCAACGGAACGCATGTTCATATCGAATATGGATCGCCGGGTGTGAAGAACAGGATTATCTGGGGAGGATTGGTTGCCTATGATAAAGTGTGGGTAACAGGGGCTCATAAAGCAACTACTGTACAATTCAGCAAGCCCGTGATCATTGGAGATAAAACCATTCCCAAAGGCATCTATGCACTATTCACTATTCCGGGTCAGGAAAAATGGACAGTTATTATCAATAGCCGGTATGAGCAGCATCTGGCGGATGAATATTCAGAAAAGGAAGACCTGGTTAGAGTTGCAGTAACTCCTAAGGAAAATCCGGTGGTGCAAAGGCTTACGTATGCAGTAAGCTCCACAGGAGACCATGCTGGTGAGATCAGCATGCAATGGGAAAAACTTCGTATTGCTTTACCCTTTAAAACTGTAGAGTGATGAAAAAGATTTACAGCCTGTTGATCGTGCTGGCTTCCGTTCCTTCATTGGCTTGTGATATCTGCGGAAGCGGCGCAGGAGGCTCTTATCTGGGACTGCTTCCGCAATTCAGAAAACGGTTTTTTGGATTGCGCTACCAGCAAAACAGTCTCCAGCATCACCTGGGAGCGGGCGGAACGGTTAACTATCTTACCACAACAGAGACCTATCGCATCACAGAATTATGGGGAGCAACCAATATTGGATCAAGATTCAGGATAACAGCATTTGTCCCTTTTAATTTTATACAAAGAAAAAATCAGCAGGAACACCTGGCTGATCAGGGGCTGGGAGATATTACTGTTATCGGTTATTATCAGTTGCTGAACCGGAATACAAACGATGGAAATAATAAACTGGTGCAATCCCTTTGGATAGGTGCAGGTATAAAACTCCCTTCGGGAGAATATAACCCGGAAGATAAGAATATCCAGCAGTCATCCCAGAACACCTTCCAGTTGGGGACAGGCAGCACTGATTTCTCTGCTCACCTGATGTATGATATCCGGCTGGGGCAAACGGGACTCAATATGAATGCCGGCTACAAAATGAATACCAGGAACAAATATGATTACCAGTACGGCAATAAATTCACTTTAAATACGCTGGCTTACCATCGATTTACTATCGGGGATAAAATAAGCATTACGCCCAATGCAGGTGCTTTATATGAAATGGCCGGAAAAGATTGGAAAGTGAAAGACGTGCAGGTGTGGGAAACCGGCGGGTATTCACTGATGGGAACCTTAGGGACGGAGTTCTCATGGGGAAGAATAAGCGCAGGTATCAATTTTCAAACGCCTTTAGCACAGCGTTTGGGTGAAGGGAAAGTGAAAGGAAAGGACAGGGGCATGATACATCTTGGCATTGCTATCTGATAAAGCAAAGATCATGAGCTGTCAGTGATTGTCGACAGCTCATGATCGTTATTAATGTCTTTATTTCTTGCTTTTGATGGTTATGATATTATCCTGCTGGGTCTCTTCCGGCATATATCCATACGGGTCGATTATCACTGATGCCGGTTTTTTGTTCACGATCATTGTCAGCCTTGTTTCACCATTGGTGAAATGATAGGTTTGTAAATGCAAAGGTTGTGTATAGCGGCCCCAGTCTTCAGGTTGCTGCTCAAAAACGGCAATTGTGATATCATCATCAATGGGCAACGGTTTGAAAGAATGATACCTGCCGTTATTCTTGACAATATTTACCTGCACAGTCAGGCTAAACCGGCCATCGGGTAATTGTTTGCATTCAATAAGGGACAGTTTCATTGACCAGATAATCATTTTGGATAGCAGCTCATTGATCAATATTGCCTGAGCCGGGCTTGCATCCTTGTAAAGCTCCTGCTTGAGGTGTTCCGGTTTTGCTTTGGGGCCCGGTGCAGCATGTTTTGTCCAAAGGCTTTGTAAAGCATGGGTCAGTTTTTCTTCTCCCAGGTTTTCCTTGAGTGCATACATAGCCAAACTTCCTTTCTGGTAATGCACAAATGGCTGACCGGTTGCAGAATCCAATGGCATTTCATCTTCATACATGCTGCGCAGGATGGAATATAGCCTGTTGTCTGTTTGCAGATAATTACGCAGATACATTTTACCGAACCGGCGTTCCAGTACGATGTCTTCTATGTATTTTGCCAATGATTCTGTCAGTAATTTATTACCTGCGGCGGCGGCTGGTTGAAACCGTGCTCCCCACCATTGATGCGCGGTCTCGTGTGCCGTGATGGCATAAGCCTGGTTCACTTTAGTGGTATCGCTGTAGTTGCTCATGAAATTGATATTCTCTACGCTGAACATAGCACCAGGATATGAGGTGGCTGCACCACGGTACTGCGGTATTTCGGCAAGGGCCAATTGCTTATATGGATATGGGCCGAAATGTTCAGTATTATAATCCAGTGCATCTTTCATTCCCTGCATAATGGCCGGAAGATTATAGGTTTGCCCGGGTTGGTAATAAATATTCAATGCAATGCCCTTATATTCTTCTTTTATACTGGCATATTTTGCTGAGCTGAATGCAAACATGAAATTGGAAGGCTGCGTTGTTTTATAATGAAAATAATGACGGTCTCCATCCTTCCATTGTTTTTGCAATTCTCCGATTGTTATTATTTGCTGATCTGCTTTAGTAGAAATGATTGTTTCATAATCTACCAGGTGATAAATGGTATCAACTGATGACAGGGCAGGAGTTTCAGGTAACCCTTTTTTCCTGCGGGCTGTTTTGTCATCTGATTCATAACGGTCGTTATATCCCAGGAAAGGAAGATATTTCTCCAGTTCGATATAAGAGCCGTTTTCAACTACTGAATGTTCATTATTGAATGGCATAAACCCTGAACGGATTGCCTGCAGGGAAAACCGGATCTCCATTTCCTTGCCGGGCAGGAGAGGTGTGGTGAGATCATACCGTTGTTCATTGAAGTGTTTATCCTGAACACCTTCTTTAGATGATGGAACTGTAAAACTGGCGGAAGAAACTTCCGGATCAGTACCTAACCAGAGAGCTGTGATTGGAGCAGATGATTCATTTCTTAAACGATAAGTCCCTTTCACTGTATACATTTGTTGATCTGGATACAGGTCCACTGTTGTTTTTACGGCTTTGATCACTGGTTGATAAATATCTGCAAGTTGTTTATATTTTTTTTCATATTCCAACTGCCATTCCTGCTGTGCCAGTTTGTTTTTGTATCTGCCGATAATATTTGTTTGGTAATAGACCCAACTGCCGGCACCTGTCCAGATCAGTATTCCAGCCAATAAAAATAGTTTTCCCGGCTTTCCCCATTGGCTGCCTGTCGCACTCAGCCGCAGCCGGAGGTTTAGCTGACGGCTGTTTTGCCACAGCGCGATTGTTGCAAGCGAGAGTATCAGGGCCAGGCCTGACCAGTAAAGCATGTACCAATTAAAAGCCCTGGCATAATGGCCAAATCCATTCATTGCCGAGTACAGAAGTTCGGGCACTGAAGCATAGCGAAGCAGATAATGATCTATCCCTAATCTCGGGCTGAACAGGAGAAAGGCTGTTATAAACAAACAGATCAGCATGCCCAGGTATTTATTGGAAGTAAGCGACATAATGAAAACAACCAGTACGGCGAAGAGCAATAGCGGAAAACCACTGTAATAATAGAGGCTTGCATAGCGCAGAAACTCCAACCGGGTATATCCATTGCTTAGCTGTAAACCTATACCAATACCGATATTGGCTGTAATGATTGCAGCGATCAATATCCCTAATGCGGCTGTTTTTGCTGCCCAGGGCACAACATTCTTTACCGGAGTGCCATATACAAGCGCCTGCATATTCACCGTCCGTTCGCGCCAGATCAGCTCGGCTGCATAAAATATGATCAGGAGCATGGCTGGTTTTATAGAGCGAAGCTCCTGCAATAACAGGGAAGTGGAAGGATAAGACCGGATGCTGTAAGGGCCGCCAAATAAAGTATCTTTTGTTTCCATGGCATACATGAAAATCCACAGGGTCATCATTACCATGAACGGGATATGCCTGAATACAGAAATGGTTTCCAGTTTTAGCTGTGAGCAGAAGGCCTTCCAGTAATAAGCCAATCCCTGCGGATCAACAGCAATGCTTCTGTAAGGAATTACAGCAACAGCTTTTAATGGGCGCTTGTTTTTTCCTGCAGCAGGGAGTTTTACTTCAAACCGGAAAAACCGGTAGCTGAGGATCAATAGCACTAGAGCAAAGCCCGCCCACAATAAGCGGTTCAAAAGAAAAGTCCCATCCAGTGCAAACAGGTGGGCATTCTTTTGCGCCACCGTCCAGGAGCGGGTTTCACTGAAGAATGCCGAAAGCCCAAAAGGATCTGCCAGTAAGGAGAGCGTGCCAGGTCCATCGGGATTGAGGGATGAAGTGGCCAGCAGTGGAGAATTGCCCAGTACTGACCCTACCCAATAGAGCACAAACAGCAATACACCTGCAGCATATACAGCCCGGGCATTGTCTGTGAGTAACCCAACGCAAAAGATCAGTGCGCAACTAAGAAATACATTTGGCACCCCGAAGGTTAATAGCGGCTGTATAAAATAATAAATGACAGTTTTTCCCAGCTCATCTTCAGGTAGCATAAAAGAGCCGATAAATACTCCTGCTGTAGTAAAGCAAAGAATAAGGAATACGGCTATGAATAAACCGGATAATTTTGTCATAAAATAGGGAAACCGTTTTACAGAAGTGCTGTAAATGATAGCATCCATTTTATAATGGCTATCCCTTAATACCACACTGGCGCAAAACAACGTGGCGGCAAAAATGGAGCAGAGCGAGAGCAGGCCGGTTATATTGGTAATAGCATACGGGCTGTTCTTATAAACTTCATTGCCAAATCCGCCCCGGGTTGCTATCATTCCAAGCAAAAAAAATATGATCGCTGCTATCTTAAAGGTTATTTGCCTGAAGTGATATTTCAATTCGAACCGCAATAAAGAACTTAGCATACAGCACCTCCTTTTCCGGAAGCCTGGCTTCCGAATAAAGCAGAGAAGTATACATCTTCCAGTTCAGGGTAGAATTGTTCAAACCCGGTACCGGGATTGATGGATGACAATACGTGCAATTGCACTTTACCACCAATGAGCCGGGTGGATATAATATCAAACTCTGCCTGGTGCTGTGCCAGCTCATTACGGGAGATGGTTTTGCGCCAAACCAGTCCTTTCAGCTTTTCTGTAAGTAGGGAAGGCTTGCCCTGCAAAATCACTTTGCCTGAAGCCATCACAGCCATTTCAGGACAGAGATCATGCACATCTTCCACGATATGGGTGGAAAGCAATACCACCACGTTTTCGCCGATCTCGCTCAGCAGATCATGAAAGCGGTTACGTTCCAGAGGATCGAGCCCGGCAGTAGGTTCATCCACGATGATCAGCTTGGGATTTCCTAATAAAGCCTGGGCAATACCGAAACGTTGACGCATGCCGCCTGAAAATGTGCTTACCGCTCTTTTGCGGTCTGTGTAAAGATTGGTTTGCTGCAGCAAAGCCATTACCTGTTCTTTCCTTTCTTTTTTATCCAGTATCCCTTTCAGTATAGCCAGGTGATCGAGCAATTGTGTGGCGGATATTTTTGGATAAACACCAAAATCCTGCGGCAGATATCCCAATTGTCCCCGCAATTGCTGCGGATGCCGGAGTATATCCATTCCTGAAAAAAGCACCTGCCCGCTATCAGGTTGTTGCAGTGTGGCAAGCGTGCGCATCAGGGAAGATTTGCCGGCACCATTTGGCCCAAGCAGCCCAAACATGCCATTGGATATAGTAAGGGAAACATTATCGAGAGCTTTAACCCCATTTGTATAACTTTTGCAAAGGTTTTTAATTTCGAGTGTGTGCATAGATCATTTATTTTCGGGCGCAAAATAGAGGCGCACAACAAGGCGATAAATTATTAATGAGAAAGGAAATGAAAACGGTGATCAATGGATATTCCTGCTTATATCTTTATTTCATTTACCTACATCCTTAAAACCGATACGTTCGTCATTCTTTTTTGAAGAAGCAGGCAGGAAGCTGTTTTTTTAACCATTTGTTTCTCCATTTCATGAATAAGCTTTTTGATAAACTGATGCGGCAACGCGATGCCTGGTTTTTTACCGGCTTATGGCTTTGGATTGCTATCGGGTATACACAGGAGGAGCCATCCGGCAACTGGCCGCTCTTTTTTAGAACAATGGCTGTCCTGGGAATTGTATTTGTACCGGTCGTCGGTTTTGCCTGTTTTAGAGAGAGGCTAAATCAGGTGCTGACGGGCAGGCAGTATTTTGTGTGTTGGCTGCTGTTTTTTGGTGTATTGGTACCTCTGATCACTTATTTCTGTTCCAAAGCTGAATTTGAGAACCCGCCCTCCTGGCTTTTTGTGGCCTGTGCCACCTGCATCATCCCGCTTGAACTGCTTTTACTCGTCAATACATATTATCGAAGGAAAATAGTTAAAGCAAAGTGGGTACAGGGATTTGGATTGGAGAAAGCTATATTGATCAGCATCGTGATAATATCTGTGGCTTTATCAGCAATGGCTGCATCCAGTATAGATGACCCTCTCTATAACCGCAATGGCAACCTGCTGATCGCTTTCCGGTTTTTGCCTTCAAAGATCATCGAACATTTTGGAATTTTTGCGAGTCTTACAATACAGTTCCTGGTAATGTACCTGGCAGGCTATTTATTCTTTCTGATCAACAGCCGTTTTCTTGTTTCCAAAGTGTTGAAACAATATGGACTGATCGTTTACCTGCTGAGCATGCTGACGATTGTCGCGATCCTGTATCCCGTAGTAGCGCAATTATTGACATCACTCCCGATCAAAAAATTAATGGGGCCGATCTTCCCGTCCAATCCTTTTGTGATGGAAAATGCAGTGGCAGCTATTGCCATCATACTGCTTAGCCTTCCGGTATTGCTGTCGCAGCAATGGACAAAGCAAAATAACCAGATCATATCGCTGGAGAAAGAAAAGGCCCAGGCAGAACTTGATTTGCTAAAACAGCAGATCAATCCGCATTTTTTATTCAATACCCTGAATAATCTTTATGCATTGAGCTTGCAACAGTCGCATAAAACGCCTGATAGCATTCTGCAATTATCTGAACTGATGCGTTATGTGATCTATAAAGGAAAGGAAGAAAAAGTAAAGCTTAGTGATGAATTGAAATATATCGAAGATTTTATGGAGCTTCAACAGATGCGGCTAAGAAAGCCCCTGCAACTCTTATTTGAAAAAGAGATAGAGAACGAACAGCAGGAGATCGCTCCATTGTTGCTGATCGTTTTTGTGGAGAATGCATTCAAGCATGGAATAGAGCCGGCAGAGGAGAGTGCTTTCCTGCATATGCATTTAAAAGCTACAGAAAAAAAGCTCTTTTTCAGTTGTGTGAATTCTTTTGAAAAAGAAAATGAAAAGGAGAGGGGGATCGGTTTAAGCAACCTGCAAAAAAGATTGGAACTCCTGTACCCTGGTAGGCATTTATTAAAAGCCGGTATAAAAAATCATACATTTAAAGCTGAACTCCAAATAGACCTTTCATGAGTTTGCGTTGCCTGATCGTTGATGATGAACCTTTGGCCCATGATATTATCTTAAAATACATGGAGGATGTTCCATTCCTGGAAAAAAGCGGCCAATGCTATCGTGCCACGGAAGCCATGGAGTTTCTCAGCAGGAATACGGTAGACCTTATTTTCCTCGATATCCGCATGCCCAAGCTTAGCGGCCTTGATTTTCTGAAGGCATTGCAGCAACGCCCGCTGGTGATCATCACTTCAGCATACGAAGAGCATGCCCTGGAAAGTTTTGATCTCGATGTTTGTGATTACCTGCTAAAACCTTTCCGTTTTGACCGTTTTCTGAAAGCAGCAAACCGTGCGCTGGCCATGCATACCCTGAAAAGCCAGGCCGGAACTTCTTTTGCCCCGGTTCCTGCTGCCACGGAAAATGAACCTGCACATATCTATATTAAATCGGATAAGCGGTTTGTGCAGCTTCAGTTGAACCAGATCTATTATCTCGAAAGCCTGGGCAATTACGTAAAGGTGTGGGATGAGCAGCGGTACCTGCTTACACCCAGGACCCTCAGCAGTTTTGAAGAGCAATTACCTGCAGATATGTTTATACGGATCCATAAATCCTATATCCTGCACAAGAAATTTGTTCACTACATAGAAGGGAATATGATCCGTTTGAAAAACGGAAAGGAATTGCCTTTAGGTAAAAATTACCGGCATGTGGTGAAACAGTTATTAAGCGTTTAATCGCTGCTCTTCTTATTCTGCTATGCTTGATGACGACTGGATCTTTACATCAGCATATTTCCAGGCTTCTTCAAAAGCTGATCTTGCTTTTTCTGCCTCGCTGTTTTTATGCTGCTGCTCCAATGCATGATACAACCCTATCAATGCCCAGCCATTCCTGCGCCAGGTCTTCAGGTCCTGATCATACACTTTTTCTGCTTCAGCATACTTCCCTGCTTTGAGCAATACAGCGCCAAGATGATGCCTTATAGAGAAGAACCAATCAGGCGGTTCGTTGTAGTTGAGGCCGTCTTCCATAGCAATTGCTTCTTTCAATAGCGAAACTGATTTATCGAATTGGCCCTGTTTCACTGCGATTCCGGCCGATAATACTTTTGTTGCGATCTGTACAAGATCTGCAGTGGTGTTAATGTTCCAAATGGTCACGTCGCGAAGTGTGGTGTCGGCAGCCAGTGTGCTCAGGCTGTCCATTTCTTTTTGTGCAGCGGGTAAATTATTCTTTCCCAGGTAGGCCATGCCCCTGGCATAATGCCAGACCGCACGGGGATATACCAGGTCTTTTGCGGGGGGAGTAATAGATGCAATAGTATCCCACATGGAGAATTTTACGGCTATATACCATGGAATGGTATAATAATGTTGCAATGTTCCCCATCCGGGTTCGCGCATAATGTCTGCTGAAACATGTTCCTGTAATTTCTTTGCTGCATCCCACGCCAGTTTTGAATTGCCTTCAAGGGCGGCTGTTGCAGCAAGGAAATGATAATTGTGAGGATAATATCCAAGAGGGTAGGCGCCTTGCGCATGGCAGGTTGTGGTGTAAATGCTGTCAATTTCTACAGCCTTGATATTTGATAACGTACCTAAATGGTAATCGCCGGTATTGATATAAATATGCGAAGGCATATGCACCAGGTGGCCGGAACCGGGAACCAGGGTTTCCAGCAGGTTTGCACTGGCCATTGCTTTTTCAGGAGTGGCAGAAGCTTCCAATGCATGTATATAAAAATGATGTGCGCCAGGGTGTTTTGGATTGATCTTCATCAGGTGCTCTAATGTTGCCATCAGCTCCGGAGTCCATGGCTTTAGCGCCTTTGTTTTTTTGTCGTACAGATCCCAGGGATGCAAGTTCATCATCGCTTCGGCATACAATGCGCCGATATCAGGATCTGAGGGATATTGGTTAAATACCTTTTTCATAGCGGCAGCATAAGCGATATCCAATGGACGACGGTCGGCAGGTGGCTGTGCCGCATACCGCGTACTCAATGCCTCAATCATCGCTATTTCCTTTGGCGTACAATTTTTAGCAAGCGATTTTGCTTTTGTGGCCGCTTCGTAAGCGCGTTGGAAATTATCTTCTTCCATCCCTGCATTGTAGTTAGGCCCTAATACATAGGCAAAGCCCCAGTAGGCCATGGCGCAGTTGGAATCCAAACGGGTTGCTTCATAAAATGATCTTGCTGCTTCAGCATGGTTAAAACCATAGGCCAGCATCATTCCCTGTGCAAAATATTCCTGTGCTTCTTTACTGGAAGTGGTGATCTTAAAATCAATACCACTTAAACCTTCAAGTTTTGGCGCTTTTTTTCCTGAAGTATACCAGTCCTTATCATTTGTTTTAGGACTATAGCATCCGATAGCCTGCGGTTCTTTTTTGGCTGAGCCGTTTTCTTTGCTGCTGTCACTGTTGTTGCATGCAATAAGGACCGAAAAGGAGATGAATGTTAAGTAGCGTTGGCGCATAAAACCCTTGTTTGATTTTTTTATTCTCTTAAAAGCTTTCTACAAAATTTTGCTGATTGATGGCGGGGGGAGGGATTTTTAATCAATGCTCACGTGCTCACGGAAGGATCTGCGCTTTAAACTAAATAAAAAGTATCATATAAGCAAAATAATTCAAGTTTGAGGTAAATAAAAAGGCAGGAACTGATATCCTACCTTTTTTATTTACAAACCCGGTTTTTCTGTCAATGCGATTAAATGGATCAGTTATGATCTCAGTATGTTTACGATCTCTTTGAACCCTTTGGACTGTGCGTGTTGCAGAGGCGTTACTCCATTATGATCAGGAATGTCCAATTTGGCCCCCGCATCTTTGAGTATCTGCACAATCTGCTGATATTTTTTACTCCCATCACCCAGCAAGATAGCTTCCATCAGAGCGGTCCACCCCAACCGGTTGACGTGATCTACCGGGAACCCTTTGGTATTAGTTAGTAATCTGACAGTTTCCACATGCCCACGCTCACAGGCAGGGATAAGCGCTGTTCCGTTATAACGGTTGAAAAGATCGAACCGTGCTCCATGATCGAGGAACAACTGCACCAGTTCTGTTTGCCCGCTTGCACCTGCATAGAGAAAAGGACTGTCCAGGTTGTCGGCCTGGTGATTGACGTTTGCGCCGTGTTTCACCAGCAATCTTGCCATCTCTGTTTGCTGATTAACGGTGGCGATCAATAATAAGGAGCGTTTATTATTGTCTGCTGTATTTACATCCACGCCACTTTCTAAAGCTTTTGAAACGCCCTGTATATCATTCTTCTTTACTGAATTCAGAATATCCTGGTTTTCCATCCTCTCTGTTTTTGTATTTTCTATCGTTGAATGACAGGAAACCGCACTAATCATCAACGTCAATAAACAAATTATGGCTTTCATATGATTTGATCTTTAAAAAACAATGTTCCCTTTATATACCAGGGACTTTACAGGTGAGATCCGTGAAACAGCTTCAGCAGAACAGCTTGCATCCACAAAAACCAGATCCGCATCATCGCCTGCTTTGGGCCATTGTTGCACACCTTTATCATCCAAAGGCAGTGGGCCTGCCGTTGCCAGTTTCAAGATCCTTGATAATCCGAATTCGGTCACATTCCCATATAACTGTGCCGCCAGGTTTGCCTTATGCAGCACGCCTCCTGTGCCAAAAGTGTTCCAGTGATCCACAATGCTATCGTTTCCGGTCATTACTTTCACTCCGTATTTCATTAATGTGGGAATAGGCATGATCAGGCTTCCGAAGGGTATAGTGGAAAGAATACCGATCTCGGCAGCACTGAGCTTTTCAGCCATTTCTTCCTGTTTGGGTTTGTCTAATCTTCCCAGGACAAAACAATGGCTCAGGTAGGTTTTCCCTTTCAGTACCGGATTTTCATTTACTTTATTGATAAGATATTCCACTGTTTTTAATCCTGAATCGCCGGATTCGTGTAAATGAATATCGATGCCTTTATTGTGGTCAAGCGCTAACTGTACGGTGAAGTCCATTGTTTTTTCAATGGCCCCGTCAACAGTATAAGGATCTACGCCTCCGATAAAATCTATATCAGTTTTAGCAGCTTCTTTCAGGTAAGGAACACTATCTGTATAAAACACGCCATGCTGCGGGAATGCCACCAGTTCAGCCCCGAAAACGTTCTTTTTATTTTCTAATGCTTTTTGAAGATGTTTAAGGGAATCCAGCTTGGACGTCGGTTCAATGTTGACGTGGCTGCGTGCAAATGATGTACCCCTGGATTGCAGCAATTCGATCATCTTTTCCGCTTTATAGGTCGAATTTTTCAGCATATCCGGCAGTATCTTTTGTTCCAGCACGATCATTCCTTTCACGCCGCCGGTCCTCCTTCTTACAGCCTGCCATTTATCGCCATAAAAAGTTTTATCCAGGTGAATATGCATGTCCTTAAATGATGGGAGCATCAACATGCCTTTGGCGTCAATGGCTTTTGCGCCAGGTTGATTAGCGCCGATCTTTTTGATTTTGCCGTTTTCTATTTCAACAGAAAAAAGTTCAGTCCTGGTAGCGATGACTTCATCCCCCTCGTATTCAAAACCCGTTTCCAGCCGGACATTTTTTAGTGTATAATTTTTGGCCATTGTATCCTTTCTGTCTTCTGTTGCACTACCGGATTGTGCATGTAATACTGATGGAGTAAAGGTTAACCCTGCAAGCCCCAATGCAGAATTTTTGAGAAACCCTTTACGCGATATGGCAGAATGTTGCATACGTAACTTTTTTACAAAGTTAAACGGTCAACTGCCCTGGACATCTAAAGAATTTATGTCATTCCTTGTAAAATTTATCACTTTCCCCGGAATTCGGTAGGAGTGAGTCCTGTCTGGGTCTTGAAAAAATTAGAGAAATACGCATGATCTGCAAAGCCCAGTTCAAAAGCGATCTCTTTAATGGAAAGGCCTGTGCTCAGCAATAATCTTTTAGCTTCTACACATACGCGCTGCTGTATAAGCTGCGTTGCAGATACTTTCAAATTCTTTTTGCAAAGGATATTGAGATAGTTGGCGGAGACATGCAGTTTTTCTGCATAAAAACTGACAAATTTCTGTGTCTTGAAAAATTTATCTATCAGCATATTGAACCTGGCCAACCTGGGGTTTGACTGATAAACTTTAAATTCTGTAAAAACATTCTCCGCTTCCCGGCTTACGATGGCAGCAATAACGGCTGCACGTGCGCTGATCAAATGCACCAATGAATCTTCTTTTTTCAATTCATCTTTGATTGCATTGAATTCGTAGAGCAATAACTTGAAAGCGTTCTTAGTCAGCCGGATAACAGGATGATTTTGGTAATTGGTAAATGAGAACCTGAAATAAGGAGCAAACTGCTCAAAAAATGATTGCTCTATCATCAGTTGATATCCTCTTGTTCCGGCTTTGATATCCCATTTATGCATTTGCCCGGGAAACAATACATGCACTTCGTGGTTGCCGATTGGGTAGTCTGTCGAATCTATATTGTGTATTCCCTTTGCGCGGTCAAAAAGGTTGATGATAAAAAAGTCATGTTTATGGGGTTTCTCTATCCGCCGCGCCCCATGTAATTCGTTAAATAAAAGTTCTTCCCGTCCGGCTATTTGTCCCTGACGAAAACCGTGAATGCTCATAACGGGTGAACTGTCTTCTTGCATAATAATGGTAGTTGAAAGTTAAATCCACTTTGAAAAAAGATGGGTTTTATGTAGCATTGTTCTAAGTTATATATTGTTATGTACATTATGAAGTCGATTTACCTAAAGGCGCTTGTCATATTTATAATTTTATCGCAGTATTGTAATGGGCAACAAACCGATCAATCTGTAATCAAGAGCAATAACCCTTTGAGAACGCCGCTGGATAGCCTGGTTCAGCGGGCAGCCGGGCATTACATGCAATCTCCTGCAACGGTTGATCTGTCTATTGGAATAATTAAAAATGGAGTAAAGCATCAGTATAGCTTTCATCGCGGGACAGGCGCTTTAGTCCGGAATACAACTTTCTTTGGTTTAGGCTCAATCGCAAAAACCTTTGCAGGTATCATGCTTGCCCAGGCCGTTATTGAAAAGAAAGTGCAACTGACCGATGATATCCGGAAATATTTGCCCGGTAACTATCCTAATTTGCAATATCAGGGGCATCCTGTTAGACTGGTGGACCTGGCAAATCATACTTCAGCTTTGCCAGCCATGTCGAGGGAATATGACGATATATATCTTGACAGTATCTCCAAATTGAAGCCCGAAGCATTCCGGGAATTTTACCGTGTTTATACGGTTGATAGCTTGTTCCAGGATATGCACCGGTTTGCGCTTGACACTGTTCCAGGGACCAAATACCGTTATAATGGAAACGCAATGATGGTGCTTATTGCTATTCTACAGCGAGTCTATCATACACCTTACAATGAGCTTGTTACTTCGTTCCTTAAAAAGGAACTCGGAATGGCAGATACCAAACCTCAGCTGAATGCAAAAGAAGAAAAGCGACTTATTGCCGGTCATGATGAGAATGGCAAAGCATTAACTTTTATCCCTGATAATGGTTTCAGAGCAGCGCCTTCAATGATTTCGACGCCGGCAGATATGCTTAAATATGCCGCAGCAAACCTGAGCGGAAAAAATGCGGCAATTAACCTGAGCCATAAAATTACTTTTACCAAACCGGATGGTATGAGTTTGGGGTTAAGCTGGATGCTGGACAAGGAAGATAATGGGTTGCCTTTTATTATGCATACAGGCAGGGACGGATTTGGGTTCACTTCGCTATGTTATCTTTATCCTGATAATAAGACAGCCATTGTCATATTGGTTAATGACAGTAGCGGGGAAGGAAGGGTGGCTGATTTAAAAAATGAACTTATTTCAAAGCTAACGCGGTTTTAGGATTTGAATGATGTAGATTTTTTTGGCTACCGCTTTAAAAATCTTCATCTTTGCCTCCCATTTTTTACAAACTGACTCCGTAGCTCAGTTGGTAGAGCTACTGACTCTTAATCAGTAGGTCCAGGGTTCGAGTCCCTGCGGGGTCACAGAGAGAAGCTTTATAGAGATATGAAGCTTTTTTATTTTGGAGACGACCTGTGAGACACGAACCAATACGGAGAAAATCCCGGACGATTCCCCTTTTTTCTTTTGTTGCCTTTTCTTTGATAATTAATTTGTTTCATTGATTTTTCGAAAGGGTTTTACCCTATCCCGGGCAATTTCTAAAATTTAAACCCTGGAGGAATATGGTATGCATCGGGTTCATACGCACCATACCGCCATAGCTTCGCATTTTTGTCATAAGTATATCCGGCATCCCGAATGGTTTCTTTGTCGTATTTAAGGAGCAGATGAATCGTCTTATTATCTCCCGGAAGTGTTTTTTTCTCAAAAGTGTAAGTAACGGTTTCCAATTTCCGGGTGGTTATACTGAGGCGTTTTCCGAAAAATTTTTCTTCGCCGGATCCATCTTCGCCTTTTTTGCTCCATTCCTCGTTTTGCCCTTTGAGGGGTTTTATGGTGAGTTGGTTGCCGTTTACGGTATAAGTGCCGGTTTCCCAGGAAAAAGTGAGTTTAGGATTACCTCTGAGATACATGTTGTTAAAATAGTTGTACGTTCCGTCTGCGTTGAATCTGTAGCCTCTGCAAAGTGCCATGCGGGTATAGGCATAAAAGGTCGGCGAGGACATTGTCTCGTTAAATATGTATACTCCCGAAATGGAATGATTATTTGATTGTAAATCATCCACACTGCCGTTTTGCGGTTGCTCCGTTGGGCTTGTTGCTGTATTTGCGGCTGTTCCCGGTTTTTTTTGCAGTTCTATGGAAGCCACGAAACTGTTGATCTGGGACGTGTACGCATCGGAATTGGTGAGGATGACCATATTCGCCATTTTGCTGTTTGCAGTGGCGGTTATAAGCGTGACAAATCCTGTTGTTCCGCTTTTTTCAAATTTGGCTGAGCCGCTTTGTAATTCCCAGCCGTTTTCTTTTCCGGGAGCTCCCATTTTTGGCTTACCCGCTCCAAAATTTTGCTGCACGAGCTTTTGCCAGGCAGTTCCAAAATTTGTTTTGCTGTTGGTACTTCCGTTCAAAGATTTATAAAGGGTAATGATGCAGAATGTTCCTTTGGCTTCGTTCACCCCGGTCAGGCTCACGGTGTTATCAGAGCGTTCCATTTTCCAGTCTCTTACAGGAGTGAAGCTCATCACATCAAAATTTTCCTTTTGCGCAAAAGCGGTGAAGGTGATGCCTGCAAAGATTAAAAAGAGTAGTATTTTCATTTTTAAGCTAAATTTCTTTGGCAAAATATTTCGATGGGGATAAGCAGTCAATCATTAGTTTTAATGATTTTTCAAAAAAAATGCTGTGGAAAACGGGGCCTTTTACTGCTTCAGGGGGCATTTCGTTGAAAACCAATCCCTCGGCATCTGGAGAGTCTTTGCAAGTAGTTGGGATTGTCTTTAAATATTTACAACTGGCATAGCAACTTTAAATCCACTAAAAAACGGGTCAGATCTTGTGCTGCGGGTTCACTTACGATAAATCCGTTGTAAATATTCTTTTACAACGGATTTATATTTGCACAAGGTTTTGCACACCAGGTTCCCGGCCTTTATCGACCAGTTAATATGTCTAAAGCAAGAGTTAAACAGGATCCGGGAGCAGTTGCTCCACAGCCTGTTCTATCTGAAAAATTGCTTTCGTTGTTTTTATCAGTGAATCGGGTGTTACTGATATACTATCTATTCCTTCCTTAACCAGGAACTGAGCAAAGTCCGGAAAATCCGAAGGCCCCTGCCCGCATATACCTACCTTGATCCCTTTAGCCTTTGCCGTTCTGATAAGTTGCCTGATCAGCCCTTTTACCGATTCATTACGCTCATTGTAAAGATGTGCTACCAGGCTTGAATCCCGGTCTAAACCCAAGGTCAATTGCGTCAGGTCATTTGAACCAATGGAAAATCCATCTATGTATTCAGCGAATGATTCCGCAAGGATGATATTGCTTGGCAGTTCCGCCATTAAAAAGATCTCAAGCCCGTTTTCTCCGCGTACCAATCCGAATTCCTTCATAACGTCCTGCACCTTTAACAGCTCTTCAACTGTACGGCAGAACGGGATCATGACCGTTACATTCGTTAAGCCCAATGTTTCGCGAACATGCCTGATCGCTTTGCATTCAAGACCGAATGCCTCTTTGTATTGTGGTGAATAGTATCTTGAAGCGCCACGCCATCCGATCATGGGATTTTCTTCTGTTGGCTCAAAGTATTTGCCACCAAGCAGGTTGTAATATTCGTTGCTTTTAAAATCGCTGAAACGAACGA
The DNA here is from genome assembly GCA_001898405.1 of Sphingobacteriales bacterium 44-61. Classification (GTDB taxonomy): domain Bacteria; phylum Bacteroidota; class Bacteroidia; order Chitinophagales; family Chitinophagaceae; genus Terrimonas_A. The sequence continues at coordinate 143,137 of MKTW01000002.1, read as the reverse complement.
TTACTTTCTCTGGATAAAAAGCCGCTGCAATTTTTGCAATGCCAAATGCAAGCTTTTGAATAAAGTATGTTTCTTCATCAGCAAAGCCTTTAGTGAGTTGCTGAATGGCTTCGGTTAAATTTTTGTCATTACATTCTTTATGCCGCAGAAGGGCGAGGGGATGAGCCTGTATATAATTATTGATGATAAACTCTTCACGGGCCAGGCCAACTCCTTTGTGTGGTAATATGGCCGACTGGAATGCAGAAGCCGGAGAACCAACATTCAGCATCAGCGGTGTTTGTGTTTGAGGAAGATCGTCGATGTCCGTTTCCTTGATGTTTATTTCCAAAAGGCCCTCATACACGGAACCTTCTTCACCTTCTGCACAGTTGACAGTAACCAGTTGGCCGTCGGCTAAAAGCTCAGTTGCATTACCGCATCCGACAATAGCCGGAACACCCATTTCGCGGGCAACGATCGCTGCATGGCATGTGCGGCCGCCCTTGTTGGTGATGATAGCCGAAGCTTTTTTCATGATCGGTTCCCAATCGGGGTCGGTCATGTCCGTAACTAAAACATTACCCGGCTCAAACTCATTTCCTTCCACCCGTTTGTCCAGTGAATACATGATATTGACCTTGCCTGAAGCGGCTTTACTTCCTACAGCTATTCCCTTTAGCAAAGGCTTTTGTCCCTGCAATTTTATATCGTATTCCACCAGTTTCATGCGTTCTTTCCTGGAGTGAATGGTTTCTGGTCTTGCCTGCACAATATAAAGTTGATTGGATAAGCCGTCAACGGCCCATTCCACATCCATAGGGCACCACTGTCCTTTATGTTCAGAGTAGTAATCTTCTATGATAGCTACCCAATCGGCCAGTTGAAGTATTTGTTCATCGTTTAAGCAAAAGCGATGCTGTTGCTGCCTGTCGGTTGGGATCAGGCGTGTGCGTGAATCTGTATCATCTCCGTAGATCATCATGCGGTCTTTGGCGCCTATCTTTTTTTCAATGATGGATTTATATCCTGCATGCCTGGTGGGTTTAAATACAATGTATTCATCCGGTGATACGGCGCCCTGTACAATCAATTCGCCCAGGCCATAGGATGCATTGATGATGACCACGTCTTTAAAACCGCTTTCGGTATCCAATGAAAAAGCAATGCCGGATACTGCCAGGTCAGAACGCACCATCTTTTGAACACATACGGAAAGTCCTACATCAAAAATGTCGAAATTGAACTGGTGGCGATAGCTGATCGCTCTGTCGGTAAACAAAGAAGCGAAACAATTACGGACAGCATCAATAAGTGCTGCAGGCCCGCGAACGTTCAGAAAGGTTTCCTGCTGGCCGGCAAAGCTGGCATCAGGCAGGTCTTCAGAAGTAGCTGATGACCGTACTGCCACATCGGTAGCCTGCTGATCATAATTCTTTGAAAGTGCTTCGTAGGCGCCAATGATAAGAGAGGAGAGTTCGTGCGGGAATTTGGCATTGCTGATCGCCTGCCGGATCCTGGAGCCGCTACGGCGAAGGCTTTCCACATTATCAAAATCTATTTTGCCGATCTCTGCTTTGATCATTGGTTCCAGTCCGCTTTGTTCCAGGAACTGGTAATAAGCTTCTGTTGTAACAACAAATCCGCCCGGTATATGAACGCCGAGGGCAGATAAATTTCCTATCATTTCACCCAGGGAGGCGCATTTGCCGCCTACAAGGGCTATGTCTGAGAGCCGTACCAACTCAAGTGGCAGGATAAATCGTTCATTTTTCATAATAAGGCAATGATTAGTGGGGTAATAAGCAATCCTTCACAAAAATTACCCATTTACGTTTAATTGTCTATAAAATTTGAGTATATTGGTATATAAATCTGATTTATATTAAATTTTTAGGAATTTTTTCTTTTTTCAACCCCGAATAGCCTTTATAATAGAAAAATTGTCTTTATGTCGTATGAATTCCAGCCCGATGATATCCAGATCTTGCGCCTTTTGCAGCAGGACGCCCGTCTTACCACCAAGGAGATAGCAGATAAATTGGGAAAGTCTGTAACGCCCGTTTATGAACGCATTAAAAGACTTGAGAGGGAAGAAGTGATCAGCAAATATGTTGCGATCCTTAATAAGACCAAGATCGACAAATCACTGATCGGTTTTATGCAGGTGCATTTGAAAGAACATTCGAGAGGTATGCTGATTGCATTTAAAGAACAGGCTTGTAAATTCCGCGAAGTGATGGAGTGCTATCACATGAGCGGTGCTGCCGATTACCTGTTGAAGATTGCACTGAGGGATATGAATGAGTATAATATCTTCCTTTTAAATAAGCTCTCGACCTTACCGAATATTCAAACAGTTCAAACTTTTTTTGTTATCTCTGAAGGGAAGGTGGAAACAGCGTATCCTTTATCGCTTGCTGCTGTGGAGAATAAAGGCCGTTCGAATGAGAACCGGCAGCAGTAAAATAAAAATTGCTAATCCCTTCCGCTGTAGGTATTATTCTCTTCATCCTCTTCACCCGATTCTTCATCGTCATCATCCAATTCCGAACCCGGCACATCAAGATCTTCTCCCATATCCCTGGGATCTGCTTTTTCATTAAGCGGATCTTCACCATCTGTTTCATCCAATTCCATTTCCTGTAAGTCCCGGTCTTCATCTGTAACAGGCCGGCCTGTTTTCTTTATCAGGTCCCGCTCGGTTTGGGTAACGTTGGTCTTATCATCGGTCAGAGCTTCATCTTCTTTATTCAGGTCATCCAGCAGGCCTTCTCCCTCTTCATCGGCAGAAGAAGCCGTACTATCCATCATCTCGCGCATGTGCGGAGGCCTTACATGTTCCTGCCCCGGAATATCTTTTACTTCGGGCAGGTCGATCGTGATCTCTTTCGTTTTTTTGACAGGTTTCTTTTTCATGATCTGATTTTAGATAAACCCCAGAAAATAGTATGCCGGGAATGGAAGAGTGATTATCATAGGGATATCCATTGCCGATTTACACAAAAAGGGGAAAACAGGCAACAGGATTTTGACCGCTCCGGCATCTAATAGTAGTACTTTGCAACCCAACCAATTTATCTTTAAGAAACAAACCAATCTGCAATGAGACATTTCCTTCTCTGTCTGCTGATGATCATGACAGTTTCTGCATTATCTGCTCAACCCACGCAAAAACCTGTATTGCACGGAAAGAACTGGATGGCGATCACCGGTAAACCGCTGGCTGCCACGGCTGGTTCCATGATCTTCCAAAAAGGCGGTAATGCGGTGGATGCTGCCTGTGCCATGCTGGCCGCTACCTGCACCATGTGGGATGTATTGAGCTGGGGAGGTGAAACGCAGGCCCTCATCTATAATCCCAAAACAAAAAAGGTTATTGCCATTAATGCAATGGGTGTGGCGCCTACAGGAGCTACGCCGGAGTTTTTTAAAAACAAAGGTTATCAGTTTCCCCCGGAGTATGGACCTCTTGCTGCTACAACGCCCGGCACACCCGGAGGGCTTTGTTATATGCTCGCAGAATACGGCACGCTGAGTCTTAAAGAAGTGCTGGCGCCGGCTATGCAATTGGCGGCTGGCTACCCCATGGAAGCACAAACGGCTAATAGCATTGAGCGTGGTAAAGGAAGGATCAAAGAATGGCCTTACAGCAAAAAAGTTTTCCTGACACATGCCGGCGAAAAAAGGGAAGCACCGGAGGCCGGAGAAATTTTTATACAAAAAGATCTGTTGCAGACACTCACCAAAATGGTGGAAACAGAACAGGAAGCACTGAAGCAACATAAAACCCGCAAGCAGGCTATCATGGCAGCGTATGATCGTTTTTACAAGGGTGATATTGCCAAAGAATTTGTAAGAGGATGCCAGGAGCAGGGCGGACTGATCACGCTCGAAGACCTTGCCAAATGGAAGCCCATAGAGGAAACACCTCTACAGGTAAATTATAAAGGGATTGACGTATACAAACTCGCTTCATGGACGCAAGGCGCCTCCATGCTGCAGGCATTGAATATCCTGGAAAATTTCGATCTGAAAAACATGGGATATAACAGCAGCCGTTATATCCATACAATTTACCAGGCCATGAACCTGAGCTTTGCTGACCGTGATTTTTATTACGGCGATCCTTATTTCCCTCCTGCAGAACCTATCAAAGGATTGCTGAGTAAAGAATACGCTAAACAAAGGGCAGCACTGATCAATTATGAAAAGAACGATGCTACAGCAGGGCCCGGTGATCCTTATCCGTTTGAAGGCAAGATCAATCCTTATCTCTCATTGCTGAAGAAAAGAGGTTTTGCGATAGATACCAGCAAAAAAGCCCCGGGTAATTTTATGCCTTCCCACGATATACGCAATGGCACAGCCTTTCAGAAAATAGATGAGGAATATATGGACCGCCTATGGCGCGGCACTACCAGTGTGGAAGCAGCAGATAAAGATGGATGGGTAGTGTCCATTACGCCAAGCGGTGGTTGGGTTCCGGCCTGTATTGCAGGCAACACAGGTGTGGGCATGAGCCAGCGGATGCAAAGTTTTGTATTGGATGAAGAACTCAATCCTTTCAATGTGGTAGCACCGGGCAAACGGCCGCGTGTTACTTTAACGCCAACACTGGCCATGAAAGACGGCAAACCATTTTTATCTTTTGCTGTGCAGGGTGGTGATACGCAGGAACAAAACCTGTTGCAGTTCTTTCTTAATGTAGTGGAGTTTGGGATGAATGTGCAACAAGCGGCCGAGGCAGGCAATATCAATACCAACCAGCTTTGGCTTTCGCTTGGCGGCACAAAAAGGGAAGACCGCATGCCAAGGCCCGGAAGTATATTGTTGCAGGATAGAACACCGGAGAAAGTGAGAGAAGAATTAAAGAAGCTGGGGTATACACTTCGTTTTGATGACCGCACCAGCGGACCGATCAATGCTATTTTCTTTGACTGGAAACATGGCAGCTTTTGGGGCGGATCAAGCAATCATGGGGAAGATTATGGGATAGGGTGGTAGGTTGAGTCGGCAGCCGGTTACTCTTCCATTGGTATCTCTTTGCGATTTGTACGGAGTATGGATTTTTCGGGAAGTTTTAGGGCGGGTATCAGTGCGAGTAGAATGAGGCAGGAGGTAAAGAGGAATCCCCATTGCAGAGCAAAATGCTCGGCCATTTCAGGAGGATGATTTTTGTTTTCGTAGTATGTGTAGATGAAAGTATGTACGACGCTGCTGATTGCAATGCCGACGGAGCCGCCTAATTGTTGTAAAAGGCTGTTCATGGAAGTGGCTGTTGCGGTTTGCAAAGGGCCGACAGCATTCAGCAGTGCAGTGGAGACAGGTGCTACCAGTAAACCCATGCCAAACCCCCGGATCATCATGGCAGCGATGATAAAGCCAATAGAAGTGCCCGGATCAACACGCGAGAAGAACACGAAGGAAATAGAAACAATAAGGATGCCGGCTACGGATATGTTTCTTGTTAAACCTTTATCGGCCATCTTTCCTGCGTAGGGCCGTGTAACCAGCATCATCAGCGCATTGGGCAACATCAGCAGCCCTGATTGTATTTCTGTAAAGCCAACCTGCCCCTGCAATAAAAAAGGAATAAAGAACATACCGCCAAATAAAGCAATGGAGCGGATCACCACTACAATGGCAGCCCTGTTGAATGTTGCAGAGCGGAACACGCTAAGATCGAGCAATGGTTGAGGCTTCCGGGAGGAACGGAGGAAAAGACCGAAACATGAAATGCAGGCCAGCAACCCTGCCAAAAATTCAATTGAGCTCAAGCCTTTTTTGGCGATAACGGAAGTAGTGTATTGCACCGCTACGATAAAAAGGGAAAAGAATGTGAAACCTGTTGCATCAAAGCGTGGATTATACAGTGGTTGTTTCTTCAGAAAACCCAGGTAGCGGAAATTCATCCAGAGCGTCAGCAGGCCGATCGGGATATTGATGTAAAAAACCGAAGGCCATCCAAAATAATGGGTGAGAACACCACCCAGTGTTGGCCCTAATGCAGGGCCCATGATATTACCGATGCCCCACCATCCAATAGCTGATCCTCTTTCTTCTTTGGGAAATGTATCGCTTAATATTGCCAGGGAGGTAGGAGACATGGCTCCCCCGCCAATTGCCTGGATCACCCGGGCCGTTACCAGCATTTCAAGATTGAATGAAAGGCTGCAAAGCAGCGACCCGATCGTAAATACCGTGACGCAACCTGTATAAAGATAAAAATAACCGATCCTGTTTTTTAACCAGCTTGTTAAAGGAATAAAAAGGCAGAAGGATATCATATAAGCTGTGACCACCCATTGCACATTCTCTACTTCCACATTGAAATGAGCGCGTATTACCGGAAGCGATACGTTCACGATGCTGCTGTCAATTGCAGCCATCGAAGTGCCCAGCATCAATGTGATAAGGATAAGACGTTTATTCATAATACAGATAACGGATGCAGCCGGTGATCGCAAAGTACATATAAATTAGATGCTTTTTCATTGCTAAGCATTTGTTATCCTCTTTTGGTTTTGGTACAATCTCTCTACTTTCGGTGTCTAAAAAGGATATTTTCTGCCGATGAGGAATTTTGCCGGGATAATTCTCCTGATACTGTTTTTTTATACACGGGCCGATGCCCAGCTTTGCCAGGGTAGCCTTGGGGATCCTATCGTAAACATTACGTTTGGTTCCGGCTCCAATCCCGGTGCTCCATTGAAAGCTGCTACTACGTCTTATCAATATGTGGCTTCAGACTGTCCCAATGATGGTTTTTATACGGTGCGAAGCAATACAACCGCCTGCTTTGGTAATAGCTGGCATTCATTGCAGACAGACCATACCGGCGATCCCGGTGGATATTTCATGCTGGTGAATGCATCTTATCAACCCAGCGCTTTTTATCTTGATACGGTGAAGGGATTGTGTGGCGGTACTACTTACGAATTTGCTGCCTGGGTGATGAATGTGCAAACACTGGGTTCCTGCAGCCCCAATCCAATAAAGCCTAATCTTACTTTCAGCATTGAAAGGACCGACGGAACGGTATTGCAATCCTATAATACAAATGACATACCGCAACAGGCAAGCCCGGCCTGGAGGCAATTCGGTTTCTTTTTCACAACACCTTCCAATGTGCAGGATGTGGTGCTTCGCATTTTCAATAATGCGCAGGGTGGCTGTGGAAATGATATTGCGCTGGACGATATTACCTTCCGGCCCTGTGGCCCTAAACTTATACCGGTGATTACGGGTAACACTTCTTCCAATGTGAACCTGTGTGAAGGAACTGCGGGTCAATTTGAATTTACCTGCACCGTATCTGCCGGGTTCAATAATCCTTCTTTTCAATGGCAGCAAAGGATCAATGGAAGTGACTGGACGGATATTCCTGGCGCCAACAGCACTACATTGGTACGCAATTTTCCTGCCGCGACAGCCCCGGGCATGTATGTATACAGGCTTACAGCCGCTGAAGATGGCAACCTGGGCTCACCACAATGCCGTGTAGCTTCAGGAGTGCTGAGTGTACGGGTGGCGACCTATCCGGTTATTGATCTGAAAACAAATGCGCCTGTTTGTGAAAATGCCACGCTGCAGTTAAACGCTGCGGATGGTACGCAATATCAATGGACAGGCCCGGCTGGTTTTCAATCAACCCAGGCTGCTGTTACGCTGGACCATGTGCAGCTGGCACAGGGGGGTGAGTATTTTGTTACGGTAAGCAATGATGCAGGTTGCACAACGGATGGCTCCATCATAGCAACTGTTAATCCAAATCCTGTTGCTACGGTAGGGCTTTCCGAAACAACTATTTGCGAAGGACGCAGTATACAGTTAACAGCACAAGGCGGATTGGGTTATGAATGGAAACCGGCAACGGGTTTGTCTGCAGCAGATATTGCAAATCCGTTAGCGAAACCGGTGATCAGTTCTGTATATGAAGTGATCGTGTCCAATCAATTCAGCTGCAGGGACACTGCTGAGGTAAAGATCAATGTGATCAATAAACCTACAGCGGATGCCGGTGGTGATAAATGGATCGTGCAGGGAACTTCTGTACAATTAATGGCCAATGCAACCGGACAAAATTTAAGCTATCTCTGGACGCCTGCATTGTATATTAATAATCCTTTGGTTTTACAACCCGTGATCACGCCTCCGCATGATACTACGTATATCCTTACAGTTACTTCCAACGATGGATGCGGTGAAGCAACGGACTCGGTAAAGGTTTTTGTTTATAAAGATGTATTTATCCCTAATGCTTTCACGCCAAATGGTGATGGCATCAACGACACCTGGTATATACCTGCATTAAGTGCTTATCCCAATTTTGAACTTTCTGTTTATGACCGGTATGGGCATCCTGTATTCCAGGCGAGAAAAGCCAATGTGCATTGGGATGGCCGTTTTAAAGGACAGCCATTGCCGGTGGGAGTGTACGTGTATATGCTGGACCTGAAGGATGGGGGAAACCTGTTGAAAGGCACTGTGCTTATTTCCAGATAAAGCTACTCTTGAACTAACATTTGTTATCTTTGCGCTTCAATTGAATTAACCGTATGAAAGAAGTTGTCATCGTTTCCGCCGTCCGTACGCCAATCGGAAGTTTTGGAGGTGCATTAAAAGCTTTATCTGCCACGCAATTAGGTGCTGCTGCCATTAAAGCGGCTGTTGCCAAAGCCGGTATCAAGTCGGAACAGGTACAGGATGTTTTAATGGGTGCTGTATTGCAGGCTAATCTTGGGCAGGCACCTGCAAGGCAGGCTGCTAAGTTTGCCGGCTTGCCTGATAACGTGAATTGCACCACCATCAATAAAGTATGTGCCAGCGGTATGAAATCAATTGCACTGGCTGCGCAAAGCATCTTGCTGGGTGATGCAGACATCGTAGTGGCAGGAGGAATGGAAAGCATGAGCAATACACCTTTTTATGCACCGGCCATGCGTTGGGGTAATAAATACGGTGATGCATCGCTGGTGGATGGAGTGGCAAAAGACGGCCTTACGGATGTATATGATGGCAAAGCCATGGGCAATGCTGCCGAGCTTTGTGCCAGCACCTGCGGCATCACGCGCGAAGAGCAGGACACGTTTGCTATTGAAAGCTATAAACGCAGTCAGGCAGCCTGGGAAAATGGTTGGTTTGCCGATGAAGTGATACCGGTGGAAATACCACAGCGCAAAGGTAACCCGGTTACTGTCGAAAAAGATGAAGAGCCCTATAATGTAAAGTTTGAAAAGATACCTACACTAAGTCCTTCTTTTGCGAAAGACGGTACTGTAACAGCAGCCAACGCTTCCACCCTGAATGATGGAGCTGCGGCCCTTGTGCTGATGAGTGCAGATAAAGCGAAAGAACTGGGCATTAAACCTATTGCCCGCATTCTTGCTTATGCAGATGCAGAGCAGGCTCCTGAATGGTTTACTACAACTCCTTCCATAGCTGTTCCAAAGGCTGTAGCAAAAGCCGGTTTGAAGATGGAACAGATCGATTACTGGGAACTCAATGAAGCTTTCAGCGTGGTTGGTATTGAGAACACCCGCCGCATGAAACTCGATCCTGCAAAAGTAAATGCGCATGGTGGGGCAGTGGCTATTGGGCATCCGCTTGGTGCAAGTGGAGCAAGGATCATTGTTACCCTGATCAATGTATTGAAGACAAAGAAAGCAAAACTGGGAGCTGCAGGCATTTGCAATGGAGGTGGCGGTGCTTCTGCAATGGTGATAGAAATGCTGTAAGCCTAGTTTCCCGGTTTGTTCCTGATATGCTGAATGATCTTGTCTGCGTGCTCTCTTGAGTTTTCAATGAACAGGCGGTGCGTATTCATTCCTCCGCAGATCACTCCTGCGAGATAGATACCCGGTACATTGGTTTCATGTGTTTCTTCATGGATATAGGGGCACATCACTTCATCATCAGATAACCTGATCCCGGTTTTCCGGAGAAAATCCAGGTTGGGTTGGTATCCTGTAGCAGCGATCACCCAATCATTTTCTATGGTGATCATTCCATCCGGAGTTTGAATATCCACTTCCTGTTCGCGGATAGCTGTAACAGAAGAATGATAAAGCGCTTTGATGGAGCCTTCCTGTATGCGGTTGAGGATATCAGGGCGCACCCAGTATTTCACACGTTTGCCGATCTCTTCCCCTCTGATCACCATTGTAACTTCAGCACCTTTCCGCCAGGTTTCCAATGCCGCATCCACTGCGGAATTCTGTGCGCCTATCACTAACACTTTCTGGAAAGCATAAAAGTTCGGGTCTTTGTAGTAATGCGTCACTTTGGGAAGATCTTCACCGGGAATATTCAACCGGTAGGGGATATCATAAAAGCCGGTTGCTATGATAATGTAATTGGCGGTGTATTGCGCCTTGCCGGTCTTTACGCCAAAGCCGGCATTCCCTGAAAGGCGATCAATCGATAATACTTCTTCAAACAAATGAATATTCAGGTGAAAGGAGCTGGTTACCCGGCGGTAATATTCCAACGCTTCGGAGCGGGTAGGTTTGGGATTATTGCTCACAAACGGGACATTCCCGATTTCCAGCCTTTCTGAAGTGGAAAAAAAAGTCATGTTCACCGGGTAGTGATAAAGTGAATTCACGAGACTGCCTTTTTCGAGGATAAGATAAGGCAGACCTGCTTTTTGCGCAGCGATCGCACAAGCCAGGCCGATTGGACCGCCGCCGACAATGATGATAGGGTAGTGAGTGGAAGACATAAGCAAATATACTTGATAGGGATTTGTGGTTTGATGGCTGCCAGCGAACCCTATGGGTTAACCGGCTGATTTTAGGTTTTATCGGCCATCTCGCTTATTTTTGCCCCTCTTAAAAATTAACCGAATAAAATGGCAAGATCAATCGCATTTCGTGACGCTCTCCGTGAAGCAATGTCTGAAGAAATGAGAAGGGATGACCGGGTTTTCCTGATGGGTGAAGAAGTGGCAGAATATAATGGCGCTTATAAAGTGAGCCAGGGTATGCTGGCTGAATTTGGTCCGAAAAGAGTGATAGATACACCGATCGCAGAACTGGGTTTTACAGCGGTTGGCGTGGGGGCTGCTCAAAACGGCCTTCGTCCCATCGTAGAGTTCATGACCTGGAACTTTGCTGTACTGGCCTTAGATCAAATTCTCAATACAGCTTCCAAAATGTTGGCAATGAGCGGTGGACAAATATCCTGCCCCATCGTTTTCCGCGGTGGTAATGGCTCAGCCGGCCAGTTAGGCGCCCAACACTCAACTGCTTTCGAAGCATTATATGCAAATATCCCTGGTATTAAAGTCGTATCGCCGAGCAATGGTTATGATGCCAAGGGTTTATTGAAACAGGCTATCCGTTATGAAGAAGATCCGGTGATGTTCATGGAAAGCGAGCAGATGTATGGTGATAAAATGGAAATCCCCGAGGAAGAATACTATATCGAACTTGGTAAAGCCGATGTGAAAAAAGCAGGCAGGGACGTGACCATTGTTTCTTTCAATAAAATGATGAAAGTGGCCCTAGGTGCTGCTGCTGAATTGGAGAAGGAAGGGATAAGCGCAGAAGTGATCGATCTGAGAACGATCCGTCCGCTCGACTGGAAAACGATCCTGGAGAGTGTGAAGAAGACCAACCGTCTCGTGATCGTGGAAGAACAATGGCCTTTTGCTTCAGTTTCTTCTGAAATCACTTACCGTATACAAAAAGAAGGATTTGATTACCTGGACGCACCGATCCGCCGGATCACGGCTGCTGATGCGCCTTTACACTATGCGCCAAACCTGGTTGCTGCTGCTTTGCCCGACGTGAGCAGAACAGTGAAATTAGTGAAAGAAGTAATGTATCTGAAAAAGTAGGTTATCCACAATTTTAATAGACTTTTAGCCCGCTTGTTAATATAATAAGCGGGTTTTTCGTGTTTATTCACAAATCGTAGATTTACGCTTAATATTTTTTTCTCAGATAATGCAGCGTTTTGCATCTAAAAGTGCATCTTTGTAATGGTTTTTCATAGGATATTGGATTTTAAAAACGAGGCTGGATTTCTATCCGGCCTCTTTGTTTTTACGCCCCTTTTAGCCCCCTCCTCGTTTTCTCCCTTAAATACATATTTTTGCGCCTAAACCTGATTTAATGGCTGATATACTGATCATTGATGATGAAAAGGCGATCCGCAAGACTTTGACCGAAATACTCTCGTTTGAAGGCTATAAACTGGATGAAGCATCCGATGGTGAAGAAGGACTGAAAAAATTCAAGGAAAAAACCTTCGACCTCGTTCTATGTGATATAAAAATGCCCAAGCTGGACGGGATCGAATTCCTGCAGAAAGCCAGCGAGATCAATCCTGATATTCCCATTATCATGATATCCGGGCACGGCAATATCGAAACTGCCGTGGAAGCTGTAAAAAAAGGTGCTTACGACTATATCTCGAAACCGCCTGATCTGAACCGCTTGCTGATCACCATCCGCAATGCCATGGAACGCACCAGCCTGGTAACGGAAACCAAAGTGCTGAAACGCAAAGTGAGCCGCGTGCAGGAAATGATCGGCAGTTCTGCACCCATGCAAAAAATAAAAGACACTATCGATAAAGTTGCACCAACTGATGCCCGCATCCTTATCACCGGTGAAAACGGGGTGGGGAAGGAACTGGTAGCCCGTTGGGTGCATGAAAAAAGCAATCGCAACACCGGGCCATTGGTGGAAGTAAACTGTGCTGCTATTCCTACCGAACTGATCGAAAGCGAACTGTTTGGCCACGAAAAAGGATCTTTCACTTCTGCGATCAAACAACGGATAGGAAAATTTGAACAGGCCAACGGAGGCACTCTTTTCCTGGATGAGATCGGCGATATGAGCCTTAGCGCCCAGGCAAAAGTGCTGCGCGCCCTGCAGGAAGGCAAGATCACCCGTGTTGGTGCGGATAAAGACATCAACGTGGATGTAAGAGTGATCGCTGCTACCAATAAAGATCTTTTAAAGGAAGTGGATGCAAAAGCTTTCCGCCTCGACCTCTATCACCGTTTGAGCGTGATCCTTATTCATGTTCCTTCCCTCAACGACAGGCGGGATGATATACCTGTGCTGGTTGACCAGTTCCTCGAAGATATCTGTGCCGATTATGGAATTGTTAAAAAAGGTATAGACGAAGATGCATTGAAGCTCTTGCAGGAATATAACTGGACGGGGAATATCCGTGAGTTGCGCAACGTAGTAGAGCGCCTCGTCATCTTATCGTCCAAGAATATCACCGGCGACGATGTGAAAAGCTATGTAATGCCCCGCTGACCACTTATCCATATTAGCAAAAGTTTCTGTTTGAACGACGCCTTATAAGTAATACTTTTATCCGATTAAAATAAAATCAGGCTCATGCCTTTACAACATTTACTGGTCATTTATCTTATAGGTACCCTTCTTGTATTTCTGCCATCATTCGGACTGGCAAAATTGTTTGCCAAAGCTGGAGTGCCTTCCTGGAAAGCATACGTTCCGTTTTATAACACCTGGGTGATGCAGGAAATAGCCCAACGCCCCAAGCATTGGGTGTTCTGGCAATTCATTCCCGTGGTCGGATGGTTCATTACTCCAGGGATCTTTATTGAATTTGCTAAAGTATTCGGTAAGTATTCATTCGGTCAGCATACAATGGCGGCCCTGTTTGCGCCATTCTATTTTCCCTGGCTGGCTGCTCAAAAGGATACCCGTTTTGTAGGCCCCGAAGCTGTAAAAAGATATCATAAAGCTGCCTGGAGGGAATGGGTAGATGCTGCCATCTTTGCTGTAGTAGCTGCTACGCTGATCCGCACTTTTATTTTTGAAGCCTATACTATCCCTTCCGGCTCGATGGAAAAAACCTTGCTGGTAAAGGATTTTCTTTTTGTAAGTAAACTGAGTTACGGCCCCCGTATTCCCAACACACCCCTGTCGGTTCCTTTTGTTCATAACTACATGCCTGTTACCAATGGCAAGTCTTATTCGGAGCTGATAAAGCTGCCTTATATCCGTTGGTTTGCGAGCGCTCCCAAAAGAGGGGATGTGGTAGTGTTCAATTTTCCTGCGGGTGATACTGTGATCCATGCCGAAGGCTTTGAATCATACAACCCCTACATTGATATAAAAAGAAGGGCAGCGCTCGGATCACGGGAAGACCAGATGGTACTGGCCGATCGCCAGAACTTCCCGGTTGTATCGCATCCGGTGGATAAGACAGATAACTATATCAAACGCTGTGTTGGTGTGTCTGGCGATACTATCGAGGTAAAAGACGATGTGGTGTATACCAATGGTGTGAAGCAAGACCCGCCTCCTTATTCTGAATTGAATTATATCGTAACGGTAACAGCCCCGGCACTGGATATGGATATGATGAAGAATGAATACGACGTTGACTTTGATAAAGGAGAATACAGTGCTACAGGCCGGCCTAATGAATATAAAATGCTGCTTACTTACAAGGCCAAAGAACAGATGCTGAAGAATGGCCTGGCCAAAAGCATTGTGCCCGATACGCAGTATGGTTATGCAGCAGGTGATGTATTCCCTTATGACACTCTTCACAGGTGGTCGAGGGATAATTTCGGGCCTGTATGGATCCCTAAAAAAGGAGCAACAGTTCAACTGACCCCCGAGAATTTTAATATCTACGAAAGGGCGATCCGTATTTATGAGCATAATGACCTGCAGGAAAAGAATGGCAAGTATTTCCTGAATGGAGCAGAAACCAATAGCTATACCTTCAAAATGGATTATTACTGGATGATGGGTGATAACCGCCAGGGCTCACAGGATAGCCGTTACTGGGGATTTGTGCCGGAGAACATGATTGTGGGAAAAGCCTGGATGATCTGGTTTAGTTGGGAGGGAGGACCCCGCTGGAAACGGTTGTTTAATATCGTGAAATAAAAATAAACTAACTTTAGATGCCCCGGAACTGACCGGGGCATTTTTGTCTCACAAGGATTTATTATGAAGGAGAAGAAAATTGAAATCGAGTACCAGGTTTACCAGGATATGAGTGAGCTCAGTAAAGAAGATGCAGAACTGCTGACCACTGCAAGAACTATCACAAAGCAAGCTTATGCTCCTTATTCCCGCTTCCGTGTTGGTGCAGCAGCGCGTACGGAAAAGGGAGTAGTTACAGGCACCAACCAGGAGAACGCTTCTTTCCCGGTGGGTATATGTGCGGAGCGTTCATTACTTTCTACCGCAGCAACTTTGTTTCCCGGCATTGCAATAGATACCATCGCTATCAGTTATGATAATGAGAAAGGGGAAAGCATTCATCCTATCTCTCCCTGTGGCATGTGCCGTCAGGCTTTGCTGGAATATGAAAGCCGTGGAGGTAAACCTTTGCGCGTTATTCTTAGCGGACAAAGCGGAGAGATCATTATAGTGGAGAGTGTATCAAAATTATTGCCCTTCGCCTTCACCGATAAAGAGCTGAGCTGAGTTGATCAGAACAGTGTTTGCACGCCATACATGATCTTCGTTTCATGTTCCAGCAACCATTTCTTTCTCCATAATCCACCGCCATAGCCTATAAGTTCCCGATTGGAACCGATCACGCGATGGCAGGGCACAATGATCGCGATATTGTTGCGGCCATTGGCACTGGCCACAGCACGGGTGGCTTTTGGGTCACCGGTTTTTATTGCCAGTTGGAGATAACTGATGGTTTTGCCAAATGGGATGCCGGTAAGCAGGTTCCAGGTTTGTTGCTGGAAAGGAGTGCCGGGCTGGTTAAGCGGTAATTCAAATACTCTTCTTTGTCCGTTGAAATACTGGATAAGTTGTTCTACGCATTGTATCAGCATCGGCGGTGGTTCCTCCTTAGCGGAAATAGATTCCGGCGCTTCATTCATGAAATGAACTTCGCTGATAAAATCCGGAGTGCCTGATATCCTCAGCAATCCTACCGGCGATTGATAATATGTAGTGTATTTGTTATCCAATCTTCATCCCGTTTGAGGCTGGCTGCCCGGGCTGTAATAAAATTACGTCCTTATTTTCATCATATACTCCCAGCACCAGGCATTCACTCATAAAATCAGCGATCTGCTTGGGTGGAAAGTTCACGACGGCTATCACCTGGCGGTTCAATAGATTTTCTTTATTGTAAAACCGGGTGATCTGTGCAGATGATTGCTTAATACCGATCTCGCTGCCAAAATCGATCTTCAGTTTGAAGGCCGGCTTCCGGGCCTTAGGGAAATCACTTACTTCTATAATTGTTCCTGCACGCATATCGATCTTTTCAAAATCAGACCAGGTAATAGGGGAATTCATCATTTCGAGCATATTTCTTATACAAAATTAGCAATAACCAAAAAATATTTTACAGATAATACGAAACCTCCTCTTCTGATGGATAAACTATAAACTTTTTTATTACCTTAATCCAAAATTTTGCCTGATGAATGCCTGTTAATAAGAGGCATTCCATTTAACTAAAAGCAATAAAATATATACAAATGAATAATAAGAACAAGAACGATGCTTCCCGCCGGGATTTTATCCGTAACACGGCTGTAGTTGGCGCAGGCGTGCTCATTCTTCCCCGTCATGTGCTGGGTGGCAAAGGCTTTATTGCTCCAAGTGACAAGCTGAATATAGCAGGTATCGGTGCGGGTGGAAAAGGCGCAGGCGATCTGCAGGAATTTGCAAAAAGCCCTTATGTCAACATTGTAGCCCTTTGTGATGTGGATGAAAGGCAGGCAGTGAAAACAAGGGAGAGATTCCCGAAAGCCAGTTTCTACAAGGATTTCAGGGAAATGCTCGCCAAAGAGAAAAACTCGATCGATGCTTGTTCTATTTCCACGCCCGATAATACGCATGCTGTAGCAACGATCGCAGCCATGCAATTGGGCAAACACGTGTATACGCAGAAACCGCTCACCCATGATATTTATGAAGCAAGGATGCTGACCGAAGCGGCTAAGAAATATAAGGTGGTAACGCAAATGGGCAACCAGGGTGGTTCTGGTGACGGTGTGCGCAAAGCCAAAGAGATCTATGATGCCGGAATGATCGGTACCGTAACGGAAGCACATGCCTGGACCAACCGCCCCGTGTGGCCGCAAGGCATCCCTACGCCTACAGGCAGCTTTGAAGTGCCTAAAGAACTGGATTGGGACCTTTGGCTTGGCCCGGCTAAAAAGATCGATTATAACCCGGCATACCTGCCTTTCAACTGGCGTGGCTGGTGGGCCTTTGGTACCGGCGCCCTGGGCGATATGGCCTGCCATATCATGGACCCGATCTTCCGCATTCTTCCGATCGATTATCCTGAATCTGCGGAATGCAGCGTGGCCAATATCTGGAAAGATATGTGGGCAGAAGGGAACTATGTGGATAGTTGCCCGCCTTCTTCCATCATCCATCTCAATTATCCCAGAAAAGATAAGAAAGGAAATATCAAAGTCTCCTGGCATGACGGCGGCCTGATGCCCGAACGCCCTGCTGAATTAATGCCTGATGAACCTTTTGGCAACTGGGATGGAGGTGTGTTGTTAGTTGGTACCAAGGGGAAACTGCTGATGGATTGCTATGGCGCAAATCCGCGCCTGCTGCCGACCAGGCTCATGAAAGAAAAGAAAATGCCAAAGGAAACCATCAAACGGGTTCCGGAAGGACACTATCTCCAATGGGTGAACGCCTGCATAGCCGGTTATGGCAAAGGCGAAACAAGTTCTCCATTTGAATATGCAGGGCCATTTACCGAAAGTATCCTGATGGGCAACCTTGCCATCCGCAGTTGGATGATGCTTAATCCCAAACTCAAAGGATGGGATGATAAATACCTTGGCAGAAAGAGATTGTTGTGGGATGCAAAGAATATGAAGATCACCAACTTTGACGAAGCGAATCAGTTTGTGAAGAGGGAATATCGTGAGGGATGGAGTTTGTAGTTGAATCAGAAATCATTAATCCAGAAGAGCTGCCAGTTCGGTCAGCTCTTTTTGTTTATATGCATCAAGCTGACCAGTAAAGCACTTGCTGAATTCTTCCAGTAATTGCTGTATCACCTGCTTGTTTTTCCGTGGTTTGAAGTAGGAAGAAACAGGAGGTACGGCAATGCGTTTAAAATAGTTTTCTACATCCTGGTGGGAGAATACCTGTCCGGAAGTGGGGTCGATAAAAAACTCGATCATGCTGAGTGGGTCAGGGAGGTTTTCCTGGGAGTAACCGGGCTTGAAATAAGCGATGATGCTTTGCCGGGGGATATTGATGGCCCTGACGGGGATGTCCAGCAGTTCACAAAGAAGCAGGTAAAGTACGCCATTGCTGATCTGGTTGCCGCGTTTTGCTTCCAGTGTTTTATGCAGCAGGAATTCGTTTGGTTCTTTGTAATTGACTTCACCGCCTTTTAAACCATAATAGCTGTAAAGAATGCTGGTAACAATATTGATCTGCTCAAGCGGTGTGAGATAATTATTTAATTCCAGCCAGATATTGCGGCGTATCTTTTCTATTTCCTGCAAAACAGGGGTGGTAGTGAGTTCGGGGTATTGGAATTTGCAAACGAGCAAAGAACCCAGGAGGAGGTCATGATGACCGGATACATTCCATTGACGGAAATCTTCTGTGAGATCATGATAGTGAAGACGATGGATCAGCAATTCAATCCTTTCCTGTATGCCTTCATCGGGCGTGGTCTCCCATAAATGCTCCAGGTTAGGAATGATAGGCTTTCCATAACCAACGATCTTTTCTGAAACTGCATCAAACACTTCTTCGTCGGGATCGTCAATTAAGTGAAGCAGGGCTGATATTTCCTTTGTGTTCTCCAATGATGCAATATGGTCAAAGCAAAGGAAATGGAATAGTTAAACTTTTCCACAGGTGGGGAAAGGAGAGCGTAAACAACAGCTAAGTAAAGGCTATTTTATTTTTCTTGCTACCACCATCCAATCCCAGGGGCGGGGTTCTTTTAACCAGTGGGGCGGTTGAATAAATTCGGTATGCCAGTCGTAATTGATCTTTTGTTTTTGTATTACCTCAAAGCCTTCTTTGCTCAACAATAATTCCAGTTCTTCACCGAGATAATGTTTGGTAGCAACATTATCGATCTCCACATTTCCCTGCTGAATGCCTGCATATCTTTTTTTTGCTTCTCCTTCTGAAAGGGAAGTATTGAAGAGGCGCTTATCAATCTTCCATTGGTTCTGTATGATACGTGTCAGCAACCATGATTCCAGGGATGGTACTACCAGCACCAGGTGTCCGCCTTTCTTCAGGCTCTTGCGAATATTGCTGAAAAAATGAATACGCTTCTTCAATGAATCTGTGAGGATCGCATTTACACAAAGTGCCATATCAAATCCGGAGAAGGAAGAAGTGCCGGACGACATATCCGCGCGTTTATATTCCACATTCTGAAGTTGAGGGAAATTCTTCTTTGCAATGGTGAGATTTTTTGCAGAAATATCCACGGCCATTACTTTTTTGAAAGCGGGCGACAACACGGGCAACCATTTGCCAATTGCACAACCGATATCTATTACAGAAGCTTTTGGTGAAGCAAATTTGTGGATGGCCTTTTTGATATAACCTTTCTTATCCTGTTGGAGCACATCAAAAATCTCTTCATTATAATCAGGAGCTATCTTTTCCCAGTAACTGCGGTCCATATACATAAGATTTATGTAAAAATAATGTTTGATCGCATTCCCACAGAATAATAAAATGCTTTGTGGTCTTTGTTGTCTTGGTGGGAAATAAATGCCCACCAAGACAACAAAGACCACAAAGCATCACTAGATATATTTTTTAGTACAGGCATTAAAAATCCCACAAGAAGAATATTGATCCTGCCTTGTGGGAAATATGATCTGTTGCCGCTTATTTTTTCTTTGCCGCTTTTTTGGTAGCTGCTTTCTTGGGGGCTGCTTTTTTCTTTGCAGCAGGTTTCTTTTCTTTTTTGGCAAATGCGCCTGGTATCTCTGCCTCGATCATTTTTTTCACATCATCCAGGGTGAAGGCGGCTGCTTCTTCTGCTGTATATTTTGTGTCATCAGCTTTCCTGGGGAGCTTCAGCATTTTTTTGCCAAAGCGGATAAAGGGGCCCCAGCGGCCATTTTCTACCGCGATATTTTCATCTGCCCATCTTTGTATAAAACGGTTGGCTTCTTTCTTTACTTTGGCATCGATCAGTTCGTTCATATCTGCCTGGGTCAATGCATCAAAATTGTAGCGCTTTGGTACGTTGATAAACATTCCATCCCATTTGATAAAGGGACCAAATCTTCCTTTGCCTTTGGTGATGGGTTTGCTATCGTAAGAGCCTACGGGAGCATCGGCCTGTTTTTTCTCTTTGATCAGGGAAATGGCCCGGTCAAGGTCAACAGTAGCGAGATCAGTGCCGCGGGGAATGGAAATATATTCTTCCCCCCATTTCACATAAGGGCCGAAGCGGCCTACGTTCACGGATATGTCTTTGCCTTCAAACTGACCGAATGTGCCCTGCAGTTTGAACAGTTCCATTGCTTCATCATAGGTGATGGTCTCAATGCTTTGACCGGTCGGTATTTTCGCGAAGCGTGGTTTGTCTTCATCATCGGCGCTGCCGATCTGCACCATGGGGCCGTAGCGGCCCATACGTGCTACAACCGGTTTTCCTGATTCGGGATCTGTGCCCAGTTCCCTTTCCCCTTTGATGCGTTCGGCCGTTTCAATCGTGTTGTCTACATCTTTTTTGAAGGGACTGTAGAACTCGTCGATCATCTTGTTCCATTTCATCTTGCCTTCAGCCACTTCGTCAAACTCTTCTTCAATTTTGGCCGTGAAACCATAGTCCATGATATCGTCAAAGTACTGCTTCAGAAAATCAGTAACTACCAACCCGAGATCGGAGGGGAACAGCTTCGATTTCTCAGCACCGGTATTTTCCTGTTCTGTTACTTTGCTGAGCTGATCATTTTTCAGCAACAGCACGCGGAAATCCCTTTTCACTCCTTCCTTATCTCTTTTCTCCACGTATCCTCTTTTCAGGATAGTGGAAATGGTAGGTGCATAAGTGGAAGGGCGGCCAATGCCCAGTTCTTCCAGCTTTTTCACCAGCGATGCTTCCGTGTAGCGGGGCAGCGGGCGGGTGAAGCGTTCTGTCGCTTTCATTTCTTTCAGCGGCAGTTGCTGGCCCGGGGTCAGCGGAGGCAGCATGCCTTCCTGTGTGTCGTCATCATTCACTTCATCTTCATCCTTGTCTTCGCGGTACACTTTCAGGAAGCCGTCAAATTTCAGCACTTCCCCGGTAGCGGTCAGCTCTTCCTTATTAGTAGAGATCTCGATCTTTGCGGTTGTCTTTTCCAGTTCTGCGTCTGCCATCTGGCTGGCCATGGTGCGTTTCCAGATCAGTTCATAAAGGCGTTTCCAATCAGGTTCTTCCACGGTAGTATTGTTCATGTAAGTAGGCCTGATAGCTTCGTGTGCTTCCTGTGCGCTTTCGTTCTTGTTTTTGTATTTGCGGAACTGGTGGTATTTATCACCATACATTCCTTTTACGGTATTGGTAATATCACCAAGCGCGGTATTGCTCAGGTTCACACTGTCTGTACGCATATAAGTGATATAACCATTCTCGTAAAGTTTTTGTGCGATCAGCATCGTTCTCGACACACCATATCCCAACTTGCGGGAGGCTTCTTGTTGCAAAGTGGAAGTGGTGAAGGGAGGGGCAGGGGAGCGCTTTCCTGGTTTTACCTGTATATCGGTTACCTTATAACCGGCACCGACACAGCTTTGCAGAAAAGCTTCCGCATCTTCTGCTTTGGATTGTTTTTTTCCTTCTGCTGTGAAAGTGACTGATTTATTGGTCAGGTCTTTGGCAGTGAACAGTGCTTCTATCTTAAAGGAACTGGTAGGAACAAATGCATTGATCTCCCTTTCTCTTTCTGCGATCAGCCTTACGGCCACGCTTTGTACACGACCGGCGCTGAGGTTATTGCGCATGCTCATTTTGCGCCAGAGCACAGGGCTGAGCTCAAATCCTACAATACGGTCCAGTATCCGGCGGGCCTGTTGTGCCATCACCAGGTTCATGTCCAGCTTGCGCGGGTTTTGCACCGCAGCCTGAATAGCGGGTTTGGTGATCTCATGAAAAACGATACGCTTGGTTGTTTTGGGGTCGAGCCCCAATACCTCGCATAAATGCCAGCTGATAGCTTCCCCTTCACGGTCCTCATCCGTAGCCAGCCACACTTCATCAGATTTTTGGGCCAGGCTTTTCAGTTCTTTTACCACTTTTTCCTTATCATCCGGCACTATATATCTTGGAGCGTAATTTCTTTCAATATCAATACCCATTCCGGCTTTTTCGAGGTCCCGGATATGCCCGAAACAGCTCTTTACCTGGAATTCTTTTCCCAGGATCTTTTCAATCGTTTTAGCTTTCGCAGGGCTCTCAACAATCAATAGGTTTTTCGCCATATTCACACCATAATTAAATAAAATAACCACTGTTTAGTGGCCGCAAGTTAGAACAAGAATAATAAATTTTTTCGTAAACCAACTTTTGAATGTCTTTTTACCGCCTCAGACAAGTTTGTTCCGGCTAAGACCCGGAAACTTTTTAGTTGCCCCAAACCCTTGTCTGGTAAGGATTTCAGGGGCCCTGTAATTTTTCTTCGTACAGTCTTAACATTTTTTTGCGCAATTGTGTTCAGGACAAACGGGAAAGATACGCGTGATGTTGCGCATTTCAACGTTATTTTTCTGTTTCGCTCAGGAGGTACTGGCAGACCTCCGCTGCCCATTCGGCATATGCTTTTCCGGAGGGATGCAGGCCATCTTCTGCCAGGAGGCTTGCGTCAGTTGAGGCTTTCCGGGTGGCCGGGGTAATATTAATATAATGTACTTTATATTTTTCTGCCAACAACTGGTTGGCTGCATTATAGGCGTCAATGTCTGTGGCTATTTGCTGGCGGTCGCGGCCTTCTGCAAAAGGTGTTACCCCCCAGTCGGGAATAGACAATACTACTACATGCGTGGTGTTATTGCCCGCCAGTTTGATGGCTTGCCTTAACAGATGCTCGAACTCCGGGATATACTCCACTACTTTCAGGCCGCGGTATTGATTATTTACACCTATTAATAAGGTAACAAAATCATATTGTTTTTTCAGCCGGGCTTTATTCAGCGCAGCCTGCAATTCCCCGGTTGTCCAGCCTGTTTTGGCAATGATCCTTGGCTTTGCAATTTTTCTTCCTTTTTTGTGCAACAGGCTTGCGGTCTGCGAAGGAAAATTTTCTTCTGCGGCTACTTTCTCACCAATGGTATAAGAATCGCCGAGTGCGAGATAAGTATAGGTCTTTTTGGATGGGGGAACTCTCATAGCAAGGATAAAAATAAGGAGAGTGGTGGATTGCCGGATATTTCTGGTAGTGTTTGTTTAACGTTGACCGTCATTCGGTCAACGAGGCCACGTCCTCATCAGAACTCAAAGAAAACCGACAACTTCTTTTCTTACTTCTTCATCCCTGTAAATCCTGCTATGCCCGAGCCCTTTTGTTATCACAAACCGGATATTCGGTAAATTCCTTTCCTTGATCTTCAAAGCGTCAGACAGGGGTGTGATCTGATCATTTTCATCATGCAACCAAAGGACCGGGTTCGGGATCTGCTCAAGCGTTCTTCCTATCGAAAACCAGGCCACAGGCTGACCGCCGACGCGGGTAATGATGTTGTCAAACTCTTTCCTGGCCTTATCATTTTTCAGCCGGATAAAATGAAAAAAATGGCGGATGGCCGTAGCTGTTTCAGTAGCCGGTGCGATCAACACGATCCGGCGGTTATTGTCCGGTTTCATTTCTGCAAGTGCAATGCAAAGGCATAATCCGCCGAAGGAGTGGGCCATAAAGGAATGAACAGGGCCATAATGCTCGTGAATATGCCGGATAAAATTACTGAAGACCACCGCATTCACCTGTTTACCGCTGCTGCGTCCGTGTGCAGGAGCATCAAAAGCCAGCACTTCATACCCTTTTTGCAAAAGAGATTGTACGTACTGATCAAAATTGATGACAGACGATTCGAATCCATGGATGATCAGCACCCTCCGGCCGGTATCTTTATTCCAGCGATAGCCCGCAATGTGATAGCCCTCGAAATCAAAATGCAGTTTTTCCGCTTCAGTGAAAATTGCCGGTAAGGGTCCACGGGTCCGGCGTTGAGGTGTGGAGAATAACTTAAAAGCCTGTTCAGCAGTCTTCCTGGGCGAAATAGCCGATAACAGGCTGAATTTTTTCCGGATATAACCCACTGCGATTTTTTGCACTAATTTCATCATCGGGTACAAATTTATTTAAAGCCCTTTAAACTTCAGGTTTGGCTATGGATATCGTTATCATTGGCTCTGGGAATACGGCCGCAGTGCTGGGAAGAAAATTCAAACAGGCTGGTCATACCATTCTGCAGATACTGAGCCGGAATGCATCTGCTGCTACTCAACTGGCTTATGAATGGGATACAGAGTCTGCCAACTATATCTCCCTGCTAAACAAGAATGCGGATGTATATATCATCGCAGTTTCAGACAATGCTGTAGCAGAGATCGCTGCTGATCTTCGCCTGCCGGGTAAAGTGGTGGCCCATACGGCTGCGGCCGTACCTGCTGATGTTTTGAAACCTGTAACGGCACATTACGGTGTTTTTTATCCCTTGCAAAGCCTGCGGAAAGAAATGAGCACCCTGCCGGATATCCCTGTGTATGTGGATGGGCATGATAAGACCGCCAAACAAAAGCTGGAGCAACTGGCCTTTTCCATATCTTATTACCCGCCTGTGCCGGCAGGTGATGAGCAACGGTTAAAACTGCATGTGGCGGCAGTGATCGTCAATAATTTTGTAAACCATCTGCTGGCACTGGCAGAAGAATATTGCAAAAAAGAAGGGATCGCTTTCAATCAACTGCTTCCGCTGATCGATGAAACTATTTCACGCATTAAGGAAGTGTCGCCCAAACAGGCACAAACAGGCCCTGCCATCCGTCATGATGAAGCAACGATCCAAAAACACCTGGCCATTCTATCTGCCCACCCTGAACTGAAAAACATTTACCTGCTGCTCACATCCAGTATACAACAGGAATCTTAGTTTAAACATATTCTACTAATAAATAAAGCAAGCTTTGTTATAAACACTCCCTTCCCGTCCTTCCCGCCTTACCGGTAAATTTTTACCGGTAAGGCGGGAAGGACGGGAAGGAGAGAAATATCTTAGTAAGTATTGTCTGTTATTTATTTTTGTAAGATCATGAGTATAAACGAACGGTTAAAAAAGATCACGACTTTTGTCTTTGATGTAGACGGAGTACTAACAGACGGCACTATTCTCGTATTAGAAAATGGTTTGCAAGCGCGGCGTATGAGCATCCGCGATGGGTATGCCCTGCAATTGGCAGTGAAAAAAGGCTATCGTGTAGTGGTCATTTCCGGTGCAGCCGCTTCACCGGTAGTTGACCGTTTAAATAAATTAGGCATTACGGAAGTGCATATGGGTGTTGGAGATAAAAAGGTTTTGCTGGAAGAATATGTGACTGCTAAAGGGCTTCAGCGGGAAGAATTGCTTTTTATGGGCGATGATATGCCCGATCTGGATGCTATGCGTTTTGCAGGACTGGCAGCCTGTCCGGCCGATGCTATTGCAGAAATAAAAGAAATTTCTTCCCATGTTTCTCCTGTCAAAGGAGGCGAAGGATGTGTAAGGGAAATTATCGAAAAGATAATGAAGCTGCGCGGCCACTGGCAACATAGTGAAGAAGTGAGTTCCCGTTGATCATATTCATGCCGGCAGGGGTTTTATTCCTCAGGCAGGTGATGTATCTTTCAAAAAAAATAAGAATGAGTTTGTTTGCAGCTTTCTTGAGATTGGTCCGCCTGCCAAACCTCATTTTTATAGCGCTTACGCAGGTGCTTTTCCAGGTATGTATTTATTATCCTTTATATGAGGACACTATTCCTGCGCATGATACCCGGAGTTTTCTTTTACTGGCAGCGGCTTCTGTATTGATCGCAGCAGCAGGCTATATTATCAACGATTATTTTGATATCAATATTGATGAGGTGAATAAGCCACGCCGCCTGGTAGTGGATAAATTTATCAGCCGCCGCTGGGCTATTGCCTGGCATTTTATCTTAAGTGCCACAGGTGTTCTTCTTACCATGTTAGCATTACCAATACTGGGAAAATGGTACCTGATAGTTGCAAATATTCTATGTGTATTCACACTATGGTTTTACTCCACCACATTCAAACGGAAATTGCTGATAGGGAATGTGCTTATTTCTTTGCTGACAGCCTGGACCATTTTAATTATATTTTTTTCTAAGGTTTCAGTAGTCGATGCATTTGGAGCAAACCATCCCGGGCAATCCAAACTGTTCCGCTTTGCTTTTCTCTATGCAGGCTTTGCATTTATTCTTTCTTTGATCAGGGAAGCCATTAAAGATATCGAGGACAGGGATGGGGATGCCCGTTATGGTTGCCGTACCATGCCGATTGTATGGGGTGTAAACACGTCAAAAGTCTATATTGCTGTCTGGCTGATCATCCTTATCGTGATCCTTGCCGTGGTGCAGGTTTATGTATTACAATTTCAATGGTGGTGGGCGGTGGCTTACTGCGTGGTGTTTATCATCCTGCCCTTGCTTTATATTCTCTCTGGATTGTTTAAAGCCACAGAGATCAGCGATTATCATCGCTTGAGCAGGCTTACTAAAGGAGTGATGTTTACTGGTATCCTTTCTATGATCTTTTTTTACTTTTATATATGAACCCGATCATCCTGGCTTCCCAATCGCCCCGGCGAAAGCAATTGCTGGAATGGGCAGAAATACCTTTTGAAATAGTAGTGAAAGAAACAGCGGAAACCTACCCCGATTCATTGCCTATAGAAGAAGTGCCGGTACATATCGCAAGGAATAAAGCGCTGGCAGTTCAATCCTCCGTTGAAACCGGCAAAGTGGTTTTAGCCGCAGATACGGTGGTCGTATTAGAGCAGCAAATAATCGGTAAGCCGGTCGACCGGGAAGATGCGGTCCGTATCCTTTCCAGGCTGTCGGGCAACCGCCACCGGGTGATCACAGGTGTCGTGATCAGGCAGGGTGAAAAAGAAACAGCATTTGCCGATATCACAGATGTGTATTTTCATTCACTAAGCCGGCAACAAATCGAATTCTATGTTGACAAATATAAACCCTATGATAAAGCCGGTGCTTATGCCATCCAGGAATGGATCGGCGTGGTAGGCATCCAGTCCGTTTCCGGTGATTTCTATAATGTGATGGGACTTCCTGTGAGCAGGGTGGTAAGAGAGCTGGAAAAATACAAATGATCTCCGTTATTTTCTCTTTATAAACTGTTGTAAAAACGATTGCCGTAGCCGGCAGGCTTTCTACTTTGGATCCCTCTTTAAAAGGGACCCAATGACGGAAAGATTATTACAATATATCTGGCAGTTCCAGCATTTCAACCGGCATCATCTTACCACGGTGAATAATGAGCCGGTGTATGTATTCTCTCCCGGCATATATAACACCAACCAGGGGCCTGATTTTTTTAATGCCCGTGTAAAGATCGGACCATTCACCTGGTCTGGTTCAGTAGAACTGCACCTGCATACGTCTGACTGGAATAAGCATGCTCATGAATATGATCCGCATTACAGCAACGTGATACTGCACGTGGTGTGGGAAGATGACGGTCCTGTTAATGACCTGCCTGTGCTGGAATTAAAGCATCGCATACCACATCTGCTCCTGCAGCATTATCAATCATTGCTGCGGTCAACAGCTTTTATTCCCTGCGGGAAAAAGATCACCAGTCTTGAAGATCTTGCCTGGCAAAGCTGGAAAGACCGGTTGCTGGCAGAGCGCCTGTTACGGAAAACAGGCATGACCGGTGCCCTTCTCCGCCAGAATAATTTTCATTGGGAAGAAACATTCTGGTGGCTGCTGGCAAGAAGCTTTGGCAGCCTCCTGAACGCTGACCTCTTTGAAGCAGTAGCGCGGTCTGTTCCACTGGCTTTGCTGGCACGGCATAAAAATCAATTGCATCAACTGGAAGCATTGCTGCTTGGGCAGGCGGGCTTGCTGAATGAACGATACGGGGAAGATTATGCCATTCTCCTGCAAAAGGAATATCAGTTTCTCCGACGTAAATATCAGTTGAAACCTGTTCATGGCCAGCCGGTTTTTCTGCGGATGCGACCGGTTAATTTTCCTACTGTGCGCTTTGCCCAATTGGCTATGCTGGTACATCAAACCACTCACTTATTCACCCGTGTAAAAGAAGCCGTGAATGTAAAAGATATCCGTCAATGGCTGGATGTAACAGCCAACGATTACTGGCATTATCATTACCGCCTGAATGAGGCCGGTTCATTCCGCCCGAAGAGGCTTGGAACAACGATGGCCGATTCAATTATCATCAACACGATCATCCCGATATTATTTACGTATGCGCATTTCCACCAGGAAGAGTCATTGAAAGAAAAAGTGCTGCAATGGCTGGAAGATCTTCCCCCGGAATACAATACCATTATTGAAGGATATAAGCAACTGGGTATGAAGAGCCGTACAGCCCGCGATACACAAGTCTTGCTTGAACTGAAGAGCCAGTATTGCAGTCAGCGTAAATGCCTTGACTGCGCAGTAGGAAATGCGGTATTAAAAAGAATGGATTGAAGGAGATGTGTTAGTGATGTAGTAAGAATATCGCAAAGATTGTGCAAAGAGTGCAACGTGGCGTCCTTTGCGTAATCTTTGCGATACCTCTATCATCTAAATCATTATTTCTTTAAGATCGTCTTTGCCATAGTGTTCTTATCAGAACGGATATGGACGATATATATGCCCGGCGCAATATCATCCAGCACTTCCACTTCCATCGATCTTGTATAGGATTCAACAGTGTATTTAATATTAATATTCCTGCCCATTATATCAGTCAGGATCACTTTTTCCGGCTCGATCTCTCTTGAAAATGAAATGGAAAAACTGCGGTCAAAAGGCATTGAGCTTATAATGAAACCGTTTTGTGGTAATGATGAAACGCGTACGGCCTTACTGTTGATGGTAGTATTATCGGAACGAATATATTTGATCATATAGTAATTATATCCTGTCAGAGGGGATTTATCAATATAGTTAAAGGAAGCAGTGATACCTGCTGCAACGGGCATATTGCCGATGGGCGAATAGTGGATACCGTCTGCAGATCTTTCAATGCTGAAAGCGCCTGTTTTCAATACATCTTTTATTTCCCATTGCAGTTTGTTGCCCGTGGTAATGGCTGAAACGCTGAGGTCAATGAACTTTATATCCAGCACACCAAGCACATTGCAGGAAACACATCCTGTCATTACCTGTGCAGCACCCCAGTTATTGGCCGGGCAGCCACCACAACCTGAATAAGAACTATGACTGGCAGAAAGGCAAGCATATAAATTAGTATTACCGGTCAGCCTGTTGTTGAAAATGGAAGTCTGTGCAACAGATACGCACCCTGCACCGGACGGCACAACATAGCTGTTACTTGTTTTATTGATCAGGATATTCATTCTCATTACACTTCCGCTGCCAAGGCAAACAGAAGAGGGTGAGGAGTACTGATCGGTGATAACACCGCCAAATTCTGCCAGCCCATTATTCACAAACCAGGAATAAGCATTATTGATCACGAAATACTGAAAGGGTACGCGGAAGATGGATGTAGAAGTGGCATTGATAATAATATTGGGAGTGCTTGCAGTAGCACCGTTATCAAGTGAGAGGTTGCGCTGCACATCCATTGTACCATAGTTATAAATTGCGCAATTGCCATTCAGGGTAAGTCCTGAACCAATACCGGAACCAATAACAAATCTTGCGCCCGGGCGAACGAATATCGTACCGCCTGTCATGTAAAACTTATCGATGGTAAGATCACTGCAAACAACCAGTGTCCCTCCCTGGAGGGTGAGGCTGTTTAAAGTTGCTGTGGGCCCATAATACCATTTGGTGGTGCCTGTGTTCAGTGTTTCATTATCCGCCAAAGCCGGCTCTGCACCATTGCAGGCCGGCGGCGGCAGAGCCGTTAGGCATTGAGTGAAGCAAGGAGTGGACAAACAAAGTAATAGCAGAAGAAAGAGCAGGTGGCTTTTCATCATACATTGTGTTTGGTGTGTGACATCACCGGTAAATTCGGATCTCACCGGCAACTGGTATTGGATGTTTACAAAACCAAACTAGGGAAGTAAAAAGAGCGCTGCAACCCGGAATGCAGCAACTGACCGGATTTGTGTATGAAATGCAACAAATAAAGCACGAACGAAAAAAGCAGGGGATACAGATCTGTTTACAAAAAATGGCCGGGTCATTTTCCCAGCCATTCCTTAAAATCCGTTACTCTTTTTCTGCTTACGACCACTTCTTTGTCGGCCGCAGGAGAGAGATAAAGCTTTAAGCGATTACCGAAATAGGAGTGGATCTCTTTTACTGTTTGCAGGGATACAATATAAGAGCGGTTGATACGGAAGAAAGATTCAGGCGATAAAATATTTTCCAGTTGTTCCATCCTGTATTCCAGTAGAAACTTCTGGTTGTCGAATGTTTTGAAGAAAATAAAACGTTCCTGCGAAAAAAAATAAGCGATCTGGTTAACGGGAATTGATACAAGTTTCTGTCCTTGCTTAACTAAGAACCTTTCTTTGAAATTGCCTGCTGCAACGGCCTTGCCGCCATTGCCCCAGTACTGATCGAAGTTCAGCAACCTTTCTTCAGTGCCCGGGATCTCATTCAGTATATGACGGATGGTTTTATAACGGAATGCTTCAAAGTTATATGCTTCAGTAGTGGTGGAGAAAGTGACAATGGCTTTTACATCACCGCGTCGTTTTTTCTGTACGCCGGCAATCATACCTTCATTAGCCAGTATCAAATCAGGAATTTTATTGCGGGTCAGCCACTCTGCTGCCGCAAACATATTTTCTGTTACTCCTACTACATGGATGGATTCATCAATTTCATGGAGCAAATCCTTGATCTTTTGTACCATCCCTTTTTCGTATTCGATCACCAAGACGTTCATATCATCCGCGTTATCTGCCAAGAAAAGCAAATTTTCGGATGAAGCTGCTATAAATTAAAGGATATAAGCACCAATTGCCCAAAGTGCTGAATGAATTGCTGGCCGGGTCGTGACTAAAGACTCACGACTCAACTCCAGCTTCCCCAATCCACTTTCACCTCAATATCCGGATGAATGCTTTTGGCAACAGGGCAGGTATCGGCAGTATGTTTCAGGATCGTTTTTGTTTTTTCATCGATATCACGGAAGGTTTCGGGTATATGAAATGTTAATTCTATACCTCCGACACGGCGGGGATCCGATTTCATTATTTTCAGTACATCCACTTTTAAATCGTTCAGGTCAAAACCCATAGTACGGGCCTTGATGCCCATAACGGTGGCCATACAGGTGGCCAGGCTGGTTGCCATCAGGTCGGTAGGAGAGAACCGCTCACCCTTACCATTATTGTCTGTAGGGGCATCGGTTTCAAAAAAAGAGCCGCTTTTCAAATGGGTGCAGGTGGTGCGGAGATCGCCGTTGTAAACTACTGTAGAGGTCATTTCAATTTTTGCCCTAAATTTACGTTATAAGCAAGAGTAAATCTCTTGGTAATTTTAATTAAATAGAAGAATCTGTGAAGAAACTCAGCCTCTCCGCCGTAGTTGTATTGTTTGCGATTGCAGCCTTTGCACAGGACAGAAGAATAGAAAGGAATGAAAAAAAAGAAGCCAAGCGCCAGAAAATAAATGAACTGATGCGCCAGGCTGAAGAAGGGGTACTCGTTTATCACAAACAAAGCACTTTTGGCATCCAGCTTCGCACAAACGGTTATGGCGCATTTTATGAATTCGGTAAAATGAAAACCAGCCGCAAGACCAATTTATACCGGATAGATTTTGCAGAAATAAAAGAGAAGAAAGAAGAGAAATCGCTGGGAGGAAGTTTCATATTTGGAAACCCATATATATACGGGAAAATTAATTACTTCTATCCTGTTACGCTCGGTTTTGGCCAGCAATACATTTTAGGGCAAAAAGGAAATAAGAACGGCGTGGCCGTTACAGGCGTTTATTATGCAGGGGTTGCCCTGGGCCTTCTCCGCCCTTATTATCTTACAGTAGATGATCCGCAGGAAGGCCAAAGAGATATCAAGTATTCCCCGGCAGACAGTGCACTTTTCATGGACCAGGGCGCCATTATTGCAGGCGGAGGCTTCAGCAAGGGTTGGGGAGAGATCAAAGTGAAGCCGGGTGCATTTGCCAAAATAGGTATGCGTTTCGATTATGGCCGCTTTAACGAAACGGTTTCTGCCCTGGAAATAGGCATGAGCGCTGATTATTACCCCGGTAAAATACCCATTATGGCAAGGCTGAAAGAAAGGCAGCTTTTCTTCCAGGGATATGTTGCCATTCTTTTCGGAAAGCGTAAATGAACCTTCGGGGGATAGTATTCGTTATCTTCCATAATCCCTCGTATTTTTGCATTATGACCGAACTTCCCGTTGTTTCCGCAACTAATGATAAAACCCGGGTAAAAAAGCCTGATTGGTTAAGGGTGAAATTGCCCATCGGAGAGAGCTATAAGCACGTCCGCAACCTGGTTGATACACACAAACTGCATACGATCTGTGAAAGTGGCAACTGTCCCAATATGGGCGAATGCTGGGGAGCCGGCACCGCTACTTTCATGATCCTTGGCAATGTATGCACCCGCAGTTGCGGGTTCTGCGCCGTAGCCACCGGCAGGCCTGAAGCTGTGGATTGGGATGAACCCCAGCGTGTAGCTGAAGCCATTTATCTGATGAAAGTGAAGCATGCAGTAATCACTTCTGTTGACCGTGACGAGTTGAAAGATGGCGGTTCTACCATCTGGTACAATACCATCAAAGCAGTTAAAGCACTTAATCCTGATACAACCCTGGAAACCCTGATCCCTGATTTTAAAGGCAAGAAGGAAGATATCCAACGGGTGATCGATGCAGCACCCGAGGTAGTATCCCACAATATTGAAACAGTAGAGCGCCTTACCCGCCAGGTGCGCATACAGGCCAAATACTGGCGCAGCATGGAAGTGATCCGCACCTTAAAAGAAGGCGGAAGAAGAACAAAGAGCGGTATCATGCTGGGCCTTGGCGAAACCCGCGAGGAAGTGATACAAACCCTGAAAGATCTGTATGATAATGGTTGTGATGTGGTCACCATTGGCCAATACCTGCAACCTACACAAAAGCATTTGCCTGTACAACGTTTTGTTCACCCTGATGAATTTGCTGAATACCGCGAGGTAGGCTATAATCTCGGCCTTGATTATGTAGAAAGCGGGCCGCTCGTGCGTTCATCTTACCATAGCGAACGCCATGTGTTCCCGGGATTGGGGCAAAAAGAATGGGAAATGGCGAAGAGTGTTCCCACAATTTCATAATTATTCTCTGAATTAATATTTTTATTCTTTGTGTTCTTTGTGCCTTTGTGGGAGATAATTCCCACAAAGGCACAAAGAACACAAAGAATGTTTTTTAGTTTATAGGAACCCTTAAATGAATAGCCTGATGAAGAAAATCATTCGCTTTACTCTTCTTATTCAATTGGTTTTTGCATTCATTACAGTGAAAGCCCAGGAAAGTTCTTCGCTGAAATGGATAAAGGTGGATTCATTGTTTGGATCGTTGCCATCTTCCCTTCATGTGTATACTTCCCATGATCCACTCGATGGAAAGCCCAGCATAGCTTATTATGTGATCGCTGATCTTTCAGATAAAAAACTGCATTTCACTGTAGATACAACGCTGGGAAGAAGACTTACCCCACTTCAATTCTATACGAAAAATGAGCAGCCTGCAATAGTAGTGAACTGCACATTTTTTTCTTTTGGAACCAATCAAAACCTTAATACCGTAATAAAAGAAGGAAAACAGGTAGGGTACACCGTACATTCCATTGCAGGTAAAGGAAAAGACACCCTTACTTACCGTCATCCATTGGGCAGCGCTTTAGGCATTACTGCCAAACGCAAAGCAGATATTGCCTGGTTGTATACCGATTCATCTGCCAGATGGCCTTCTGCCTGGGATTATCCTGTAGCATTCCGCAAAGATTCCAATGCAGCTTTTCATATTTCTTATAAGGAAATGAAAAAGATACTGCCTGCTGAGGGCAGTTGTGTTCCTTCCGGCAAAGTGTTCAAAAAATGGAAAATGGAAACTGCTGTCGGCGGTGGTCCCGTATTGGTAAAAGACGGAAAGGTATGCATCTCCAACAATGCTGAACTGAAATTTACGGGCAATGCCATCAACGACAAGCATCCGCGTACTGCCATGGGTTATACCAGTGATAACAAGCTCATCATCCTGACCGTTGAAGGAAGAAATCCCGGTATTGCAGAAGGTGCTACGCTGATACAACAAGCAAAAATACTGGCAGACCTCGGTTGTGTGGAAGCACTCAACCTCGATGGAGGCGGCAGCAGTTGCTTACTGGTAAATGGCAAAGAAACGATCTGGCCTTCTGACAAAGGCAATCAACGTCCCGTTCCCGCCGTATTCATCATCGAGTAATTTTCACTCAAATCAACCTGGTCCATTCGCGCCATCCGCACCTATTCGTATCATTCGTACTCATTCCCAGACCAGCGCACTCGCTCCCAATATCGCCGCATCAGATTCCCTTAAATGACTGATCAGCAATTTTACTTTATTCTGGAACACCTGTATCAGGTTAGCTTCCATATGCTCGCGGGTGGGTTTTAATATCAGGTCGCCGGCTTTGGTAAGACCGCCGAATAAGATGATCGCTTCGGGGCTGGAAAACATTACTGCATTGGCCAGGGCCAGGCCAAGTATGCGGCCGGTAAATTCATATACGTGCCGGGCAAGTCCATCACCCTGTATCGCTGCTTCATATACTTTCTTAGAATCGATCTCTTCCTGGGGAACGTTGCGCAGAACACTCGGCGTATCGGTAGTTTCCAGTAGTTCCAATGTTGTGTAGCGAACACCGGTAGCAGAAGCATAACTTTCCAGGGAACCTTTTTTGCCGGTGCCGGGATGCAGTCTTCCATCGGGAATAATGATCGTGTGGCCGAGCTCACCGGCAAATCCATCATGACCATAGATAAGCTGGCCATTGGCTACAATACCGCTGCCCACACCGGTACCAAGCGTGATCATGATAAAATCCTTCATGCCTTTTGCAGCGCCATACATCATTTCTCCGATCGCAGCAGCATTGGCATCATTGGTAAGGGTAACGGGAAGTTTGAATTTGTTCTCGATCAGTTTAGCCAGCGGCACAATCCCTTTCCAGGGCAGGTTGGGAGCATATTCGATAGTGCCGGTGTAGTAGTTGCCATTGGGCGCACCAACACCAATACCTTTCATCCGGCCAATACCACCTGCTTTGTCAATGATCGCTGACATGGCTGTATGCAACTCATCTATAAACGTACCGACTTCTGCATGCTTCTTTGTAGAGATCTCATCTGAAAATAAAAGGTTCCCATCGCGGTCCACGATGCCAAACTTGGTGCCTGTTCCGCCAATATCAATCCCGATTGAAAGAGGATGCAATGTTGAAGTTGATGCTGATTTAGCCGCTGCCATGTTGTTGATTTTAAAAATAAGCCCCGTTAAATTACTAACGGGGCGATAAATGTACGAAGGAATGAATTAATGTCCACCACCACTCACGCTCACTTCCGCATCATAGTCGATGCCCTGGTCTTTCAGAATACCTTTTACCTTCCATGCATAGAAGGCCAGGTAAGTAAAGCAAAGCACACCTACTATATAAGACCATTGTATGCCCAGCAGATCATTGGAAGCCAGCACGCCTTGCAGCAGGCTGATAATTCCTCCACCCATGATCATCATGATCAGGAAGCTGGCGCCTTCATTGGTATGTTTTCCAAGACCGGCAATGGCAAGTGTGAAAATACAGGGCCAAAGAGTAGAGCAGAAAAGACCTACACTGATGAATGCATACACGCTGATCATGCCATCGGCCAGGATACCGATCAGCAGGGCTGTGATACCAAGCAGGCTAAAGATCAGCAGTTGCCTTGCAGGGTTGCCCTTGCTCAGGATATCACCGATAATGATGACCAGGATCACTGCAGCATAGATAAAGAAAGGAGTAACATCGTGATTTGCGATCGTGTTTACAAGAATGAAAACACCAAAAGCAATATAAGGCATCAGGAACCGCAGGATCTGTTTGGCACCTTTTGAAATATCAAATGCACCTACAGAAGCCGTCCACCGGCCGATCATCAGGCTCGCCCAGTAAAGCGAAACATAAGGAGCGATCTTATCAGTAGGTGTGTTCAGGTGCTCTTTCATGAATTCAGGAAGATTGGCTGCTGTACTCACTTCCACGCCAACATAAATAAATATGCCAAGCATACCCAACAGCAGTTGCGGATATTTTAACGGACCGCTGCGATGAGCCACTTTGCGGGAATCACTTGCCTCGTCTTCCGCTACTTTGTCCAATTCTATTTTGTTGGGAACAGAAGAAAACCGGAAAATGACAGCTACGATCACGAAAGCGAGACCCAGTATAAGGTAAGGTATTTTGATACTTTGAATGCTGGCAGTTGCAGTGCCGCCGGTTACTGAACCAAAAATGGCAAAGCTTACGATCAACGGGCCAATGGTGGTACCGAAGTTATTAATGCCGCCAGCCATGCTCAACCGTTGGGCACCTGATTTAGGATTGCCCATAATGATCGCCAGCGGATTGGCCGCTGTTTGCTGCAAGGAGAATCCAAGCCCTACGATAAAAAGCCCGCTGATGAAAAGCGGGAAGGAAGATGTTTGTGCGGCAGGGTAAAACAAAAGGGTGCCAAGCGCTGAAATGATCAGGCCAAGCGAAATTCCATTCCGGTAGCCGATCTGGTTAAGGATATCACCTCCTCTGGCTTTACTGATCCCAAAATAAATGAGGGAGCCGACCGTATAAGCAACATAGAATGCAAAAGAAACCAATTGGCTTTGAGCCTGGCTCAAATGAAGGTTTTCCTTGAAAACCGGTATAAGGATATCATTGCTGGCAGCAACAAACCCCCAGAAAAAGAACACGGTAACGAGGGTTCCGAATTGCGACCATTTTGTTTGCTGATTCATAGCAATCAAGAATTTTAAATTAATTATGCCTCAAAATAGAAATAAATCAGGTAGCGAAAAATTTTTAATTATAAAAAGCCCTTAATGAAAAAAACCACTTAATTTGAAAGGAATTCTTCTCAGCTCAAATTTTTTGAATGGAAATTGTACACGTAGCGGCAGAATGTTATCCCGTAGCCAAAGCAGGAGGATTAGGGGATGTAGTAGGGTCCCTCCCAAGGTACCAGGCAGAATTAGGCCATGTATCCAAAGTGGTAATGCCCATGTACCGCACCAAATTCCTGTATGATAATAACTGGGAATTGGTGCATGAAGGTGGCCAGCATCTCGGCTCTCACTGGTTTCATTACAGCATTATAAGGGAAAAGACCAATAAGCTTGGTTTCGATCTTTACCTTGTTGATATCAACGGATTGCTTGACCGTGAAAAGATCTATGGTTATGATGACGATACTGAAAGGTTTGTCGCTTTCCAGATAGCTGTTTGCGACTGGCTTAACCACTGGCAACACACGCCCGATGTGATCCATTGTCATGATCATCATACAGGGCTTATTCCCTTCATGATGAAATATTGCTATGCTTTCAAGGACAGGCTCGCAGGGGTACCCAGTGTATTTACGGTACACAACGGGCAATACCAGGGCTGGATCGGTTGGGACCGTTATTATTTTATTCCCGCTTATGATAGCTGGAACTGGGGCATGCTGGATTGGGACAATACTATCAATCCTATGGCTTCTGCCGTAAAATGCGCCTGGAAGGTTACTACTGTCAGCCATAGCTACCTGGAAGAGCTGCGCTATTCTGCCAATGGGCTGGAAAACCTTTTCCATTATGAAACAGGCAAGAGCAGCGGCATATTGAATGGTATTGATACCAAAGTATGGAATCCTGAGACAGATAATTATATTATCCGGAATTATGATAAGGAACTGGTAGAAAAAGGAAAGAAGAAAAATAAAAAAGAGCTCTGCGGGCAATTCGGACTTGATCCGGAGAAGCCACTGGTAGCTTTTATTGGCCGCCTGGTAGGAGAGAAAGCAGCAGATCTTCTGCCCGATGCAATCAGCCAGTCTATTTATCAGCATCATGGCAAAGCCAATTTTATGGTGCTGGGGTCTGGTGAGCCTAATCTTGAAGATCAATTGGACCAGATGAAGCATCGCTTCAATGGGTATTTTAATTCCTATATAGGGTATAGTGAGGCCCTCAGTCACCTCATTTATGCCGGATCTGATTTTTTGCTGATGCCCAGCCGCGTGGAGCCTTGCGGATTGAATCAAATGTATGCATTACGCTATGGCACTGTTCCAATGGTAAGAAGCGTAGGCGGATTAAAAGATACGATCACCGACTTCGGCGATTGGCAGGGCTTCGGCATCCGTTTTGATCAGGCATCTGTAGGTGATATCACCTATTCAGTAGGCAGGGCGATCGATCTGTATATGCATAAACCTGACCTGTATTCCTGGATGCGATCGCATATGATGACCATTGATCATTCATGGGATTCTGCAGCACAACAATACATTGATCTGTATCAGTCATTGCAACAAACATAAGAATCAATATAAAAGTCATGCAGACAAATTGATTTTTTGCTTAGCTCTTTTGAAGTTTAATCGGACATTATTTTTTTCAGGTAAACTTTGATTATTATTTCTTGTTTACCTTTTCCACCCATAAGTATGACCCTTAAAAATGTTTGCCTATGTCTATCTCTAAGGAAATAGTGAGCGTGATCCTTGGCGGAGGTGCCGGATCAAGATTATATCCTTTAACAGCAAGCCGCTCCAAACCCGCTGTACCTATTGCCGGTAAATACCGCCTGGTGGATATACCGATCTCCAATTGCATGAACTCTGGCATTAACCGGATGTTTGTATTAACGCAATTCAATTCTGCCTCTCTCAACCGTCATATCAAGAACACCTATCATTTCAGTGCTTTCAGTACTGCTTTTGTAGACATCCTGGCTGCCGAACAAACGCCGGATAATCCGACATGGTACCAGGGCACAGCAGATGCGGTAAGGCAAAGCCTCCGTCATATTGCTCCTTTTGACAGTGAATATGTGCTGATACTTTCCGGTGACCAACTTTACCAGATGGATTTCCAGGATATGCTGGACAATCATAAAAAAATGGGTGCTGATATCTCGATCGCAACCATTCCTGTGGGCGACCGTGAAGCACCGGAGTTTGGTATCCTTAAGGAAGAAAAAGGACTGATCAAATCATTTATTGAAAAACCCAAACGTGAAGTACTGGGAGATTGGACAAGCGATACCGGGGAAGAAATGAAAAATGCCGGCAGGCACTACCTGGCATCAATGGGGATTTATATTTTCAACAGGGAATTGTTGTTTGATTACCTGCAGAATGATTACCAGGAAGCAACAGACTTTGGTAAAGAGATCATTCCGCAATCCATTAATAAATGCACAGTGGCCAGTTATCAGTATGATGGTTACTGGACAGATATCGGTAATATCTATTCTTTCTTCGAAGCCAATCTTGGTCTTACTGATGATATACCGGAATTTAATTTGTTTGATAACACGCGTTCCATCTACACCCGTGCCCGCATGCTTCCGCCTGCGAAAGTAAGCGGCTCTACATTGATAAAGACGGTGATCGCTGAAGGTTCCATTATCAATGCAGCAAGAATGGAAAAATGTGTGGTAGGTATCCGTTCCCGTGTAGGGCATGGTTCTACTGTGATCAACAGCTATATCATGGGTAGCGATTATTATGAAACCCTTGGGGATATCGCAGAAGACCAGTCGAAAGGAATTCCTTTACTGGGTATCGGCAACGAATGCTTTATCCAGAATGCGATCCTCGATAAGAACTGCCGCATTGGTAATAATGTAAGTATCAATGGCGGTACGCACCTGGAGAATACTGATCAGCCGCTTTATACCATCAAGGATGGCATTGTGGTGATCAAAAAAGGCGCGATCCTTCCCAATGGATTTTCCATAGGCGGAGAATAAGAAGATCAAAAAATCAGAAGTCAAAATTCAAAATCGCCCCTGATCAAAGGGTGCTGTTTTGGATTTTGACTTTTTAATTTTGAATTTAGGTTGAAATGTGTACATGTTACATATTCTCTGTATCTTCCCTCCCGGGTGGA
This sequence comes from Sphingobacteriales bacterium 44-61, assembly GCA_001898405.1. Taxonomy (GTDB): domain Bacteria; phylum Bacteroidota; class Bacteroidia; order Chitinophagales; family Chitinophagaceae; genus Terrimonas_A. Next base: position 102,856 of record MKTW01000002.1, on the reverse strand, counting down.
CGGCCGCCTGCCACCGTTTAAAAACAGCGATTGCTTATGTCAATTTCATTCACCGGCGTTAAGCCCCGGTTAAGCCTGGCCCAGATCATCAACATGAGTGTAGGCTTTTTCGGCATCCAGTTTGGCTGGGACCTTCAGCGTGCCAACATGGGCCGGATCTACGAAAACCTGGGTGCCCATCCCGAAGAAGTTCCCCTACTTTTCCTCGCCGCTCCGCTTACAGGGCTGATCGTACAACCCATTATCGGTTATTTAAGCGACAGGACCTGGCATCCACGCTGGGGAAGGCGCAGGCCTTATTTTATGATAGGTGCCATATTGAGCTCTATAGCGCTTGTGTTCATGCCGCATAGCAGTGCTTTATGGATGGCAGCCGGTTTGCTTTGGATACTGGATACCTGCGGCAATATCGCTATGGAGCCTTTCCGGGCCTTTGTAACAGATAAGTTGCCCGATTCGCAGGTAAACCGTGGCTTCATCATGCAAAGCCTTATGGTGGGGATCGGTGGCAGCATCGCTTCTGCCTTGCCCTGGATCATGCGCAATGTTTTTGCCGTTTCCAATACAGCTGAAAAAGGAGTGATACCGGAAAATGTAAGATGGTCTTTCTATCTCGGTGCTTTCTTTTTCCTTTCTGCTGTATTATATACGGTATTTACCACCAACGAATATCCACCAACAGAGGAGGAGAAGAAAGACCTGGAAAAAGAATCAAAAAAAGGTTTTGCCGGTGGTGTAAAAGAAATATTCAGCGCTCTTTTCAATATGCCTTCACAAATGAAAAGAGTGGCCGTCGTACAATTCTTCACCTGGCCTGCATTGTTCCTGATGTGGTTTTATTATACCACCGCTGTTGCCGTCAATGTATTTCATGGTGTAGATAATAATGATCCTGTATATGCAAAGGGTGCTGACTTTGCAGGCCTTACACTGGCTTTTTATAATGTGGTGACCTTTGCTTTTGCCTTTGTGCTTCCTTTTATCGCAGATAAACTTGGCCGTAAGCTCACGCATTCTTTATGTCTTTTGGTAGGGGCGCTCGGGCTTATCAGTGTAAGCTGGGTAGAAGATAAGAACCTTCTTTTTGTTTCAATGGCGGGTGTGGGCATTGCATGGACCAGCATTTTATCCATGCCTTATGCAATGCTGAGTGGCAGCCTTCCCCGTAATAAAGTAGGCATCTATATGGGGATCTTCAATTTCTTTATTGTATTACCTGAGATCATTGCTTCCCTGGGTTTTAAAGGGATCATGAAGAATGTGCTCCATAATGACCGTATGCTGGCTATCCAGGTCGGCGGGGTGTTGTTGATATTCGCTGCGATATTGTGCTACTTGCTGGTGAAAGAAACCCCGAAGGGAAGTGAAGAAGAAACGATCAAACTGGAAATGGAAGAACAACGTTCGGTATAAGCCGACCCAAACAATAAAAAACAAGCGCATGAAAAAGGCTTTTGCTTTCGTCCTTTGTTATTTCATAGTTTTTGCCTGCATAGCCCAGGAAATGCACCTCTATCCGTCTAACTGGTTTACCGGCCTTAAGAATTCCAAGCTCCAGTTGATCGTTCATCAAGAGGGTATTGCCAGCAAAATACCTATGTACAAGCTTTCTGCAGCAGGTATGAAACTGGCTGATGGGGTTACACTTAAAATGGTGCATAGGGTAGAAAACCCCAATTATGTTTTTCTTGACCTGGTGATCGATAAAAATGCAAAGCCTGGCATGCGCACTTTCAATTTCGGACCGGTGCAGGTAAAATATGAGCTGAAAGCAAAACATTCCGGCAATGGTAAAACAAGAGTGCTTGGTGTTACTTCAAAAGATTTTATTTACCTGATGATACCCGATCGCTTTGCCAATGGCGATCCTTCCAATGATATTATCAAAGGCTATCGTGATGAAACGGTTGACCGCAGCAATAAATTCTCCCGGCATGGCGGCGATTTCAAAGGCGTGGAAGATCACCTGGATTATTTTAACCAGTTAGGTGTTACTGCCATCTGGATGACACCTGTGATCGAAAACAATGTAAGCCTTATGCACGAATGGGGAAACAATGTAGCCGGCTATCACGGGTACTGGTTCACCGATCACTATGAAGTGGATAAGAGATTAGGAGGAAATGACGGCTACCGGCAGCTTAGTGATGCTGCGCATAAAAAAGGGATCAAGATCATACAGGACGCCGTATACAATCATGTGAGCAAAGAACACTGGTCTGTACTTGATCCGCCTTCCAGTGACTGGTTGAATAACTGGCCGGCATTCACCACGCCGCACCATCGGGAAGAAGTGCTGTTTGATCCATATTCATCTGCACATGATAAGAAGATCATGCTGGATGGCTGGTTCACAGACCATCTTCCTGATCTTAATCAACGTAATCCTTTTGTAGCTAATTTCCTTATCCAGCATGCTATCTGGAGCACAGAGATGTTTGGGATAGATGGCTGGCGGGTGGATACCTATAAATATTGTGATGAGCAATTTCTCAATAATGTCAACAATGCCCTGTATGCAGAATTCCCCGGCATTACGGTTTTTGGAGAAGCGTGGGTGAACTCGGTTGTTGGCAACGCCTATTTTACGAAGAACAATTTGAACGCACCTTTCAGCCATAACGCCAATGGCGTAATTGACTTCCAAAGCTGCTTTGCCATGCTTTCAGCCATGAACCTTTCCAAGGGATGGACGGAAGGGGTGAATAAAATATACATGACGCTGAGCCAGGACCTTGTTTATAAAAACCCGATGAACAATTGCATCTTCATGGACAATCATGATATGGACAGGGTGTTTTCTGTAGTAGGAGAGGATTGGGATAAATTGAAAATGGGTTTCAACTGGCTGATGACGCTGCGGGGTATTCCTCAACTGTATTATGGCACTGAAGTGCTGATGAAAAACATGAAGACCACAACGGATGCTATGGTCCGTGAAGATTTTCCAGGCGGCTGGAAAGAAGATGCGGTCAATAAATTTACAGATGCCGGAAGAACAGCGCCTGAAAAAGAAGCATTCAATTACTTAAGTTCTTTAGCCCGTTTCCGCAAAACGTCCTCCGCATTGACCAGCGGAAAGACTATGCAGTTTGTGCCCAAAGATGGGAACTATATTTATTTCCGGTATGATGCAAAACAAACAGTGATGGTGATCGCCAACACAGGAGATAAGCCGGCAAAACCTGACTGGTCTGTTTACCAGGAAAGGACTGGCGGTTTCAGCAGGATTAAAAATGTGGTTACAGGAGAAGTAAAACCTCTTGAAGGTTTTGAAATTAAGCCAAAAGAAAGCTTTGTGTTTGAGCTGATGAAGTAAGGGAAGCTGAAACAGATAAACCAAATGCCGCTAAGAGGATCTCTTAGCGGCATTTGGTTTATTTATGACCAGGAAACTAAATTACAAAAGCCAACACCATTTTCTTTCCCCAGGCTTCTCCACGGCTTAACGCTTTGTCCAGTAAACTCAGGAATTCGGTTTTGCTTGTTTTTTTCCCTTTGCTGGCAGGCGTCAATGCTTTTGGCGTCACAGTATTGAGGGCTTGCACCCTTGTAGCAAACCAGGTGGTATGAAGGCGGGGGATGCCGACGCCCAGTATCATGCCTGGCAAACCGGTAATGCTTTCGGGCCCGCCATTTACCATGATCTCGTCTGTATAAAAAGCAAATACTGCTACTGTATCATACAAGATCCCGATCGCTTTACGGCATTCGAAACCTGCAATGATCCTTGTATCAGGTGTCAGCTTCCATTTGATTTTTGAAAGACTGTCCTGTATCAGGAAAGTTTCTTCAAACACCGGTTTTTGGGAAATGGTAGTGCCTGCTGTGTAATCATTGTAAATAACGTTCTCATCTGCAAAGGGCTGCCACCACATACCGCGGGGCATTTCTGCTTCTTTCGTGCGTTTATACAGCGAATATTTGCCATCGCTGGTAAAATTGAAATAGCTGACCGTTTCTTTGGGCATATGATCTTTTACCTGCTCAAACCACTGCGGTTCTATTTCTTTCATCAGCGGCCATATAGATACGGTTTTGGCAAAATCAATGCTCACCTTGTCGAGGAAGATCTGTTGCGCCTTTGCTGTAAAGGAAACAGCGATGATAAAAAGGCTGATATAAATTCGTTTGTTCATCTTGTGTCGGTTATAGGATGAAATATCTTTTAGCAATTATTTGGAGCCGGGCATTTTGTTGAATGTCCAGCTAAGCTGAAGCAGGAAATACCTTGCCAGCCTGTCATAACGCTCTTCATTGATAAAGGTGCTGTTGATCGTCCGGTTAAAGCCGATATTCTTGTTCAGGATATCATGTGCGATTGCGCTAAGCCGGAGTGATTTGTCTTTCAGGAATTTCTTTGTCAGTTGTGCATTCCAAACAATGATGCTCACATTATCATTGAAGGTTGGTGTTTTCTGACGGAGATTGAAATCTGCATCAGAGCTGATCTCCAGGTTCCAGGGCAGTTTCAGCCAGCCGTCAGCCCTTCCGCCATAAGACCAGTAATTGTTATTGGCAGTGGGTCGCAGTGATGATTTGGACAGGTTGCGGCTGATATTGGGGCCGACATAAAAATTGTACTTTTCCTGCGCAGAATAACGGATGCCATATCCCAGCGTAAGAGTGGAATAGGTATTAACGTTCCTCTCTCCATTGATAAAGTTGACAGAGCGGCCTCCGTTTGCACTGGGTTGAATTTCATGGCTCAGCTTTTTGTCGCCCTGGCCAGAATTCCAAACGCTCCAGAAATAATAGTTGTAGTTGCCATTTACATTTATCGGGTAATAGGTCCTTTTGCCTGATTCAAGATCAACATCACTGAAGTTAGTGATGGCATTATTATTAAAAGTAACGCCCAGGTTGGCAAAAGTGTATTTCCCGCTCAGCACTTTGTAATCATTGAAGCTAAGACCGATACTGTGATTGAACCCAACTTTAAGATCAGGATTACCGATATAGATATCCAATGGGTTACTGTTATTGGGCAATGGCTGCAACTGGCTCAGGGTTGGCTGCACGGTATTGCCACGGTAAGAAAGGGAGAATCCTGATTGGTTGGTCAGTTTATAACCAAACTGTGCAGTAGGAGTGAAGCCTGTGAAGTTATACCTCGTCCTGGTATTCTGATCAAGGTTCTTCATGTTAAGGCGGATGGCAGAAAGGCCTGTGCCTAATACCAGGCGCAGTTTTTTACCCATATACCGGGCTGTCAGTGTTCCGCTGTTGGAAGTAGCATCCAGATCGAAATTATTACTGAAAAAAGGGTTGTAATCGGTATACTTTCCATCTACATCTTTGTCGTAGCTGTTGCGGTGAGAATTGGAAACATTTTTATTGAAGCTATACTCCGCCACAAGGTTCCATTCATTGCTGAGCGGCTCGTTATATGTGATCTTGGTGCCGTAAGTAGTGGAATTGCCGGTATTGATCTTTTGCTGATCGGTAAGGTCTGTTGAATCAAGCAGGTTGTTTTTATAAAACCTGGTAGTGGAATTAACTAAAGCGGTTGATTCATCCTCGATCAGGCCCAGCCTCAAAGTCGCCATCAACTGCCGGTTCTTTTTCTTGAACAATTGCTTATACATAAGCGTATTGTCCAGTTGCTTTTTGGTAGAATTGGTTTGGTTGATGCGGCTGTTGTTATTCAAAAGAACGCTGTCTCTAAATGCCTCGCTATAATTATCCGTATAAGTGTCTTTCAGTTTATAAGAGCCCGCTATGGTGTACTTAAAAGAGGTCATTGAGTCGAGCTTCCATTCATATTTTCCATTTGCCGAATGTTGCTGGGTCAGGCCTTCTGAGCGCGCGATAGAATTATTGGTAAGCGTAGTGTCTTTCAGCAAGGTTTGTGACAGGGTAGTAGTGGTATTCTTTGTACCAAGCCTGTTGTAGAGATAGGAGAGGTTCAACTTATGCTTGTCCTCATTCCATTTATTACCATACAGGGCGCCGGCCGTGTGTGCATTGGGAAGGCCACGGAGATTCCAGTCGTTGAATTCATTGTCTCCATCACCATAGCTGTAATAATAACCACCGATCTCGTCATACTCCATATCTTCTTCAACGCCCATCTTATTCCTTTCTTCCCAACCCAGGCTTCCGGTGTTCACGTTGCTCTTGGTGCCGTATATTGATATTTTCTGATTGCCCTTGAAATTGTTGAACATCAGTTTGCCATTGTGGAGCTTATCAAAATTGCTGCTTGCTTCCGCTTTTCCGAAATAACCTTTCTTGGCGCTTTCCTTCAGTTTGATATTAATGGTCTTGTTCCCATCGCCGGCTGCACCAATGCCTTTCAGCTGGTCCTGCTCTGTTTTGGTATCATATACCTGCACTTTATCTACAGCTTTGGCTCCGATATTCTGCGTGGCAATTGTTGGGTCTGCACCAAAAAACTCTTCGCCATCTACCAATACCTTATCAACCCGTTTTCCCTGTGCGGTTACTTCTCCTTTACTGTTGACCTGCATGCCGGGAATTACTTTCAACAGTTCTTCCACTGTGGCGCCTTCACGTACTTTGAAACTGTCTGCGGTGAATTCAGTTGTATCACCTTTTATTTTGATGGTATTGTTGGCCCTTACGATCACTTCCTGTAATAAAAGATTTTTAGGAGTGAGGGGGATGGTGCCAATATTCAGTTGCTGCCCTGCAGGGATAGACACTTTATCGGAATAATCAGCGAATTTGGGAAAGCTGACCAGCATGATGTATTCACCACCATCCAGGCCACCAATGGTAAAATCGCCTTTTGTATCGGTCCGGGCATATTTCACCAGCACAGAATCGGCAGGGCGTAAAAGGGTAATTACAGCGTTTGAAAGGTTTTTCTTTTCCAGTGTATCACGGGTGCTTCCTTTAAGAGATGATATTTGAGAGAAGGCTGTCTGTGAGGCACAGATCAGCAGGAAGGCATAGAGTAGTTTTCTCATTGGCGGTTTATATGGTTGGTGATGCAAAGTATTGATTAAGCTGGGTACGCAATTCAATATTTACATGAGCGTCACAAAAATGCTGATTTCCGGTTATTTAATATAGCCGGCAAGCTGTTCATCGTGTTAATATTTCAATAAAAAGATGTAAGTTGTAATCAGACGCGCAATTCATAAAATTCCATACATAAAATATATGGCCAGCCAGAAAAAAGATATGGGAGCCGAAATGAAAGGGAAAAATGGAGGAAATAACAAAAATTTATTATCGCCATCCGGAGAAGATACCACCCCTTCAAAATATGAGGAAACTCATTTTGTAGATACAAGTAAGCCTGTCTGGACTTATTCCCTGCTGAACGATGAGGATATCATCAATTTTCAGCAAGGCACACATTATTCCATTTATAAGAAATTCGGATCACATACCCTGCAGGTAAATAATGTGTGGGGCATGTATTTCTGTGTATGGGCTCCCAATGCTACCCGTGTATCAGTGATCGGGCATTTTAATAAATGGGAACCGCACCTGCATCCTCTTACTCCGCGTTGGGATAAAAGCGGTATATGGGAAGGCTTTATACCAGGCTTCAATCTTGGTGAAGCTTATAAATATCATATCACTGGCTTTGAAGAGAGAGAAACAGAGAAAGGAGACCCACTTGCCAATTTCTGGGAAAAAAGACCTCATACAGCATCCATTACCTGGGATATGTATTATGAATGGCATGACCAGGAATGGATGAGTACACGTAAAAAACATAATGCGCTGGATGCTCCCTGGAGTGTGTATGAAGTGCATCTTGCCAGTTGGCAAAGACCTGTGCCTACTGATGAAGAGAGTTACAATACATATGATCAGCTGTGCGAGCTGTTAGTTCCTTATGTGAAAGAAATGGGCTTTACGCATGTGGAGTTCATGCCAGTAATGGAACACCCGTTTGATGGAAGCTGGGGTTATCAATGCACCGGCTTTTTCGCGGCCACTTCAAGATTTGGTGATCCGCAGGGCCTGATGCGTTTGATAGATGCTTTTCACCAACAGGGCATTGGTGTGATCTTCGATTGGGTACCATCTCATTTCCCTTATGATGCCCATGGCCTTTATATGTTCGATGGCACGCATACCTATGAGTATGCCGATATGCGCAAAGGATTTCATCCGGATTGGAACAGCTATATTTTCAATTACAAAAGAGGAGAAGTAAAATCATTCCTGATCAGCAGCGCCCGTTTCTGGCTTGATCTGTTTCATATAGATGGTATCAGGGTTGATGCAGTGAGTTCCATGCTCAAATTGAATTACTCAAGAGAAGAAGGAGAGTGGGAGCCCAATGAATTTGGCGGAGACGGCAACCTGGAAGCGATCGCATTTTTAAAAGACCTCAATGAAACCATCTTCCGTGATTTTCCTGATGTGCAAACCATTGCCGAAGAAGCTACTGACTGGCCGGGCATATCAAGACCTACCTGGCAGGACGGGCTCGGGTTTGGCATGAAATGGATGATGGGTTGGATGCATGATACATTGGACTATTTTAAACTGGACCCCTTGCTGCGGCCTGGCTCCCAGGATAAGTTTAGCTTCAGCATGATGTATTTCTATGATGAGAATTTCATGCTCCCTCTCAGCCATGATGAAGTAGTGCACGGCAAAAGTCCAATGCTCTATAAAATGCCGGGGGATGAATGGCAGAAGTTTGCCAATCTCCGGTTGATGTATACATATATGTGGACACATCCCGGCGCCAAGTTGCTGTTCATGGGCGATGAATTCGGCCAAACCTCGGAATGGAATTATAAAGGGGAACTGGACTGGTCCCTGCTTCAATATGAAGGCCACCGGCTATTAAAAGATTGTGTGAGCAGGCTGAACCAGCTTCTTTGCGCTGAACCTGCCCTGTATGAACTGCAATTTGACCCGGCCGGTTTTGAATGGGTTGACCTGAATCATCGGGCCGAATCAGTAATAGTTTATTGCCGGAAAGGGAAAAAGCAGGAAGATGATCTGCTGATCATCCTGAATATGACACCAGTTGTACGGAATAACTGGGAAATATATATAGATAAAAAACTTTATACCAAAGAGTTGTTCAATAGTGACAGTTCGTCGTTTTGGGGTACAGGCACTGTTTTTAACCCCGATATCCGGGCCAGCCTGGTGGATAAGGATAAGTTAAGATACCGGCTGCAGGTAAATTTGCCAGCTCTTGGTGCGGTGATTCTCAAATAAATGTCCTATCTTCAATGTCAATTAGTCATGAACCAGCGTTCATACTATATTTAAAATCCTATTTTAGATCAAATCCGTTCCAATGATCCTTAAAACCCTGCCCGTTTTGGGTATCTTGTGTTTGTGCAGTTTGGTATCAGCATCACAATCTTCTGCTGCACCTTCTGATAGCGCTTCTTATTTCCTCGAAAAAGGTTTACAAGAAAAAGCTAACGGCCGTAGGCTGGAGTCTTTCAAGCAATTTGAAAAAGCGGCTACTTATAATCCCAATAATAAAGCTGTAATAACAGAGTTGGCTTCTGCCAGTTTTGATCTGCGTCGTTATCCGCAGGCGAGAGATTATTACAAAAAGCTGGTTGAGTTGGGTGATAACAGCGCTGCTACTTACAAGCAATTGATGACCCTGTCGTATAATCTCCGTCAGCAGGATGATGTGCTCCTGTATGCATCTAAACTGAAACAGGCTGATCCTTCAGAAAAAGTGAGTTATTACATTGGCAAAATAAATTACGACCAGGAGAACTATGGTGAAGCGATCAAGCATCTGACCACTGCCGGGAAGGAAGACCCGCAAAATGCAGAAGTGCCCTATATGCTGGCACGCTGCTATGCCGATATGCAGAACTATAAACAAAGCATTCCTTTTTTCCAGAAAGCAATTGAACTGGACCCTTCAAAGAATAACTGGATATATGAGTTGAGCCTTATCTACTATGCTATTCATGAAGATAAGAGCGCATTGAAGTATATGCTGCTTGCTGCAGAAAAGGGATATAAAAGAGATAATGAATACCTGGAAAACCTTGGTATTGCTTATCTGAATGCAGGCGAACTGGAGCAGGGTGTTGCCATCCTGGGCGAAATCCTGAAGAAACGCCCCAGCGATATGAACATCCTCAACATGATGGCTGAAGCATATTATTTCAAAGGCAAATACCAGCAGGCAATGGATTACTGGGACCAGATGCTGGCTTATGATAAAGAGAATGCCTCTGCTTTATACATGATCGGCATGTGTTACCAGAAAAAAGGAGAGAAGGAAAAAGGCCAGCGGCTTTGTGATAAAGCAATTGAGATGGACCCGAGTTTGGCTTCATTGAAGAAGGAGAAGAAGTTACCAGGGGGGCTGTAGCGGAGTTGGTAGTCCACTTCCCGCTGTCACCCCGGCCCAGGTTCAGGTCCAGCATATTACATTCTTTCCGGTACCCTGATCCCCAACAAACTCATACTTCCTGCAATTACATTTCCCGTCAGCGCACTGATCTGCAACCGCAATTGTTTTTTCTGTTCTGATTCTGCATTCAATACAGAGTGGTCAGTATAGAAAGAGCTGAATGTTTTGGCTACATCGTATGCATAGATCGCTACCAGTGATGGATTGTGATCCTGGCAGGCTTGCTCTATGATGGTGGAATATTGTTCCAGCAACACGATCAGTTCTTTTTCCTTGGGCAATAATTGGCCGTTGGCCTTACCGCCGATATGATCAGGCGATTCTTTGCGGAGGATTGATTTTATCCTTGCATGAATGAACTGGATAAAAGGGCCGGTGAAACCATGGAAGTCAATACTGTCTTCGGGGTTGAACACCATTTTCTTTTTGGGATCTACTCTTAACAGGAAAAATTTGAGTGCACCCAATGCGATCGTTTCATACAGTTCGTTCAATTCGCCCGGGTTGAAATCTTTCACTTTGCCAAGCTCTTCTGTTTTTTCGCGGGCTACTTTTTTTAATTCTTCGATAAGATCATCGGCATCTACTACAGTGCCTTCGCGGGTTTTCATACGGCCGGATGGCAGTTCTACCAGCCCGTAGCTGAGGTGGTAAATGCCGTCTGCATAAGGCTTGCCCAGCTTTTGCAAGATCAGCTTCAGCACTTTCATGTGATAGTTCTGCTCATCAGCGATCACATAAATGCTTTGGTCGTAATGGAACTCCTGGAATTTTTCTTCAGCCAGTCCGAGGTCTTGCGTAATGTAGACGGAGGTACCGTCTTTTCTTAAGACGAGTTTCTCATCCAGGCCTTCAGCTGTGAGGTCGATCCAAACGCTGCCGTCTTCTTTTTTATAGAATACTCCTTTTTTCAATCCTTCTTCCACGAATTCTTTTCCCAGGAGATAGGTTTCGCTTTCGAAATAGTTTTTGTCAAAATCGCTGCCGATCTTGGCGTATGTTTCATTAAATCCCTCGTATACCCAGCTGTTCATTTTTTGCCAGAGGGTCCTTACTTCGGGGTCGCCTTTTTCCCAATCGAGCAGCATTCCCTGTGCGGCTTTCATGATGGGGGCGTTTTTCTCTGCATCTTCTTTGCTCATGCCGTCTGCGATCAGTTTTTCCATTTCTTTCTTGTGCTCAGTGCCGAACATCACATAATAATCGCCTACGAAATGGTCGCCTTTGATGCCGGTGGAGTCAGGCGTTGCGCCATTGGCAAACCGTTGCCAGGCTACCATGGATTTGCAGATATGGATGCCGCGGTCGTTCAGGATCGCTGTTTTCACCACATCATAACCGGATGTTTTCAATAACTGGGCTACGCTCCAGCCCAGGAAATTATTGCGGAGATGCCCCAGGTGCAGGGGCTTATTGGTGTTGGGAGAGGAGTACTCCACGATCACCGTTTTTTCCAGGGGTTTTTTATGCCCAAGGTTCTTATCATTAAAAGCTGATTGCAGAAATCCTTTCCAGTATGCGTCCGCAATGGTCAGGTTCAAAAAGCCCTTGATCACGTTGAAAGCAGTGAAAAGCTCACCATGGCGGCCTACCAGGTATTCCCCGATCTCATTTCCCAGTTGCTCCGGCGATTTTTTGAGGACCTTGACAAATGAGAAAAGCACCAGCGTATAATCTCCTTCAAATTCGGGTTTAGTGATATTGATGGTAAGATCTGCTTCCTGTGAATCGTGACCGTATAAATCTTTCAGTGCCTTTACTATCAGCGGCTTTACCTGTTTTACAATGCCCATCCTTCTGTATTTTAGCCGCAAATTTATGAAAACCGGGCCTGCGAACCATTAAACCGCAAACTTGTAATATTTTTACCCCACCATGAAGAAACATATTCATAGCGCTACCAGTTTCCTGTTGCCCCTCATTGATTTCTTCCACCCGCCTTTCCGTAAGATCATGAATCTTCAAACTTTCCGGTATGCCGTGTGCGGAGGAGTGAATATGTTGCTGGGATTCCTGCTTTACCTGGTATCATTTAAATATATTCTCAAGGAAAAAACCTTTCATTTTGGGTTTTATGCGCTGAAAGCCCACGTTGCCGCCTTATTCTTTTCTTTTGTCTTCAATGTTTTCTTTGGCTTCCTGCTGATGAAATTCGTGGTATTCAGCGACTCTGATATTCCTGTAAGAAAGCAGTTTTTCCGCTATTTTACGGTTTGCCTGTTCAACCTGGCGTTGAATTACATCCTGCTGAAAATACTGGTGGAAGTATTCCATATCTATCCTGTCATTGCACAGGTATTTACCGTGATAGTGGTAGTGGTAACGAGTTATATTGCGCAGCGCAATTTTTCCTTCAAGATCAGTACTCCGCCGGAGATCAAAGACTGAAATCAATAGCATCCACTTTTATTGCCAGTTCACCGGTGCAATTGCTTCTGATCACGAGTGCCTGCCCAAGCGGGTAAATGCCGATCAGTTGGATATCATCTATCCGGCCCTTGCTGCTGATGCCTTTTATCCATTCCTGGTTCAGTTGCTGGTTGATGCTCAGTTTGGCACTGTCGATATAGGTAGTGAGATCAAAACGGGTTTGCCTGGCCACTTCATTGATGATCTTTTTGCTGAATAGCCATTCGGCCGTTTTCAGCAAAGCGTCTTTTGAATAAATATCAAAATCGATATTCTTTACTTCCAGTATATGTGTTTCGGGTGTGTACACCGGTTTGCCTGTTAAATAGATCGTTCCATTGTCGGTGCCGCCGAAATCAATTTTGATAATGAGTTTTTCATTGCCTGAACCGTACAGTTTGCAATCCTTGATGATGAATTTTTTCCTGACAGGTCCTTTATTAAAATCAAATTGCTTGTCTGCCAGTTGGCGGTTCATGATATTGCTCAGGGAATCATAATTAAGTGTTGCATCCAGGAAAATGGAGAATCCGCGCTGCCTGCCCAACTCGCCCATGTTGGGCACAGGAGTAGATGATGAGGACGGCTTTTCAAAGCTTACCACCGGCCTTGCTGCCAACCCCAGGTTCACATACAATGAATCATCCTTTGCATAAAGATTATTGATCCGGATCTTCTGTGGGTTTATCTGCAGCCAGCCCATTTCATATACGTTGTATGCTTTGGACAATTGGTCCCAGAGCAGTTGGAATTGCGGCCGGAGATCCACATTCCCGTAAGTCCGTTCCATTACAGCCTTGGTGGTATCGAGTTCTTCTTTCAGGCCTTTGATCACCTGTTTGGTCACGTCTTGCCCCCAGAAGCATACTTCGCATTTATCCAGTGCCTGCGGCTCATTCCGTTTAATAGCCAGTCTGATCCGGTAATCCGGTTGCAGGCTCAGGGAGTTGCTGAAGGAAACATTTACGCGGCGTTCGGGCTCGTCAAAACCGCAACGGCAGGGGGCTGTCCATGGAGAAATGGCTGTGCCGGCCACGCACACACGGCTGGAGCCAATGATCTTATAATAACCGGTGAATGAAAGATTGAGGGCAGTGCCGGCTGCTTTCATTTTCAAAGGTCCGCGGCGGAATATGTATTTGTATCGTGTATCGCAGGAAGGCTGCACCCAGTCGTTGGGATAATTAGGCGAAGTGAATACTGTATCGACCTGTTTTTCTGCCAGTGCATAAACGGGCTGCAGGTTGATCTGGATGGGTATATTTATTTCCGAAGAAGGTAATGAGTCGAGTCTGAAATCAGTGCTGGCCAGTGAAGGTCTTTCAGGTTTTATTTTATGTGAACAGGAAATAAGAAAAGCTGCGAACAGGAGCAGCATAAAGCCTTTTTCTTTCATATTGATTTTAAGCCGTTAACTACAAGCGATAAAAATAATAAAAGAAAACTGGTGGTCATATAAAATAAATGCTAATTCCCGTTACTCTCAAAACTGAACACCCGGTGTATCAAAACCGCACACTCCCCATTCCCTGAAACCATTCTAATGATCTAATTCATAACGATTTGCAAAACCGGCATTTTCTTCGAGTACAATCCGGGGTTTGTTTTATTTCCAAACACTGAAATTTATTTCATGCTTAAGAATTATCTGAAAATAGCCTGGCGCAATCTCCGGAAGAACAAAGTTTTTTCTTTTATCAATATCATGGGGCTTACCATTGGCATCACTTGTTGCATGATGATCTTTCTCTACATCATGAATGAGTTCAGCGTGGATGCTTTCCATAAGAACGGAGATAGCATTTTCAGGGTTACAAGGTCTTTTGAAACCAGTACTTCTGCAAGAAAAGTACCTTACCTGTCTGCTCCATATGCAAAGGCGCTGGAAACCGATTATACCGGACATATCAAGGGGATCGTAAGAGTGTTGCCTTCCAATGCGCTGATCGCATTGGGCACAAAAGCTTATAATGAAAAGAGGATCTATCTTACAGATCCTGATTTCTTTTCCTTTTTTTCTTTTCCTCTTGTAAAAGGGAATCCGGCAACGGTGCTGAAAAACCCTACCAGCATTGTATTGACAGAGACCACTGCTAAAAAATATTTCGGGAATGAGGATCCTGTTGGCAAAACGCTGGAGCTGGATAAAAACCTGCAACTGAAAGTGACGGGTGTTGCAAAAGATGCACCCTCTAATTCTCATTTGAATTTTGATATGATCGTACCAATTGCCAACTGGGAAAATCAGGGCTGGTTGCAGGGATGGCTGAATAATAACCTGTTTACTTATGTGCAACTTAACACACCGGGCGACCAGACATTTATGGAAAAAGATTTTCCCCGGTTTATGGACAAGTATATGGGAACGATCATGAAGCAGGTCGGTATTCACTATCAATTATCGCTTCGCCCGCTAAAGGATATTTATTTTGAGCCCAGCTCTTCATTTGATCCTTCCAGGCATGGCGATAAAAAAATGGTGTATGTGTTCCTGGGTATTGCTATCCTGATCCTGCTGATCGCCTGTATCAATTTCACCAATCTTTCCACGTTGCGGGCAGTAGAGCGGTCGAAAGAAGTGGGCCTGAGAAAAGTGATGGGTGCGCTTCGCAACAATCTTGTGTGGCAGTTTATCGGCGAAGCCATGATGCTTACCATTATTTCCTGCATTCTTGCCGTTGGGCTTTTGCAACTGCTGATGCCTTTTTACAATAATCTTGTGGGTTATCCATTGGGTGTGGCCTGGAATACATGGCCGGTTTATCTTTTCTTCCTTGGTGTGATCATAACAGTAGGGTTGCTGGCCGGTAGCTATCCTGCGTTTTTCCTTTCCGCTTTTTCACCGATAGAAGCATTGAAAGGCAAGCTGAGGATCGGCAAAGGGGGCTCTTTTTTCAGGCAGGCACTGGTGGTGGTACAGTTCAGTATTTCCGTGTTGCTGATCATTGCCATGATCGTGATCGTTACGCAAATGCGTTATGTAAAGAATAAGGAACTGGGATATGATAAAACGCATACTGTAGCGGTAAGAATAGATAATGATGCCATTTCTGAAGGAAGGAATATTTTCAGAAATGAGTTGCAGGCGATGGGTGAAATAGAATCAGTAGCCCTTATGTCTGGTGAGCCAGGCGGCTTTCATGATATCCATAATTTCGAAGCGGAAGGGCAGGAGGGAAAAGAATTAAAACTGAGAACTGAATTTGCCGATTTCGAGTATGCAAAAACACTGGGACTGAAATTGATTGCAGGAAGGGATTTTTCTTCCCAGTATCCTACTGATACAACGGATGCTGTGTTGATCAACCGCACGGCAGCTACCACGCTGGGATATACACCGGAACAGGCCGTTGGCAAATGGATCAGGAATATGATAAGGGATAGCACACGAAGAAGGGTAGTGGGCGTAGTAGAAGATTTCAATTTCCTTTCATTGAAAGATAAGATGGATGCATTGGTGATTTCTCCCAGTGAAGACAGGCGGGTAGCGCTGATCAGGATCAAACCGGGAAACATACCTGCAACTCTTGAGCGGATAAAAAAGGCATACAGTAAAGCTGCGCCTGTATATCCTTTTGAATATACTTTTCTTGACCAGCAATTTGATCTCCTGTATAAAAAGGACCTGCAACAACAGACTATACTTACTGTGTTTGCCGGCATAGCTATTTTTATCGCCTGCCTGGGGTTGTTTGGACTTGCTTCTTTCACGGCTGCCAAGCGGACAAAGGAAATAGGAGTGAGGAAAGTGATCGGTTCTTCTACCTGGAATATTGTTGTGCTTCTTTCCAGGGACTTGCTGAAACCGGTGATGGTGGCCACGTTGATCGCTATCCCTGTCGGATATTATGCCATGAATAACTGGCTGCAGAATTATGCTTACCGTATTCCTGTTTACTGGTGGATATTCGGGCTGGCAGCTTTGCTGGCGGCGGTTATAGCAATCGTTACCGTGAGTTTCCAGGCGGTGAAGGCAGCTATGGTGAACCCGGTGAAATCACTGCGGTCTGAGTAGTAGTATCGCAAAGAGCGCAAAATTAAACGCGAAGGGCGCCACGTTGCGTTCTTCGCGTTTAGCTTTGCGATACTCTTTACATCAGCATGTTGAGGTAATTTTTACATATTCCTTGGGTTCTTCCAGTTTTTTCCCAACCGCTCAATAGTGCTACTGACCCTTTCTTTTCTTGTTTCTTCCCGCTTGGCGGTTACGATCCATTCGATATATTCCTTCTTATTGGTAAAGGAAAGTGTTTCAAAGAAAGCAGCGGCTTTCTTATCTTTTTTAAATGCCGCTATAAGATCGGCAGGAAGCTTTACTTCTTTGGTTGCCGGATTCACCCAATTGAAGATCTCCCGTTGCGCAGGCTTTGCTGCTTCTTTCTTTTTATCTGCTTCGGTTTTGGGCCTGAAACCGAATACAGACCAGGTATCGTTGAAAGAAATAAGGCTGATCCAGGTGAGTTTGTCATCTTCTGCAAGCAGGCAGTCCCACCCCTTATCTCTTGTAAGATCTGTTTGAATACCTGAACTGCCTTTAGGGTAATACACCCAGACAATAACATTTTCTTTCAGCAGCTTCATCACTTTGTTCAACTCTTTTTCCACCTGTGCGCGGTTCTGTACAAACCAATGTACCTGGTCGTATTTTTTGGCAGTAGTGCTGATGCTGGTGCCTTTGGGCAGGTCTTTCAACGTTTTCTTAAAATCAGCCGGTGCATTGAGCGTGAGCAAAATGGCATTTTCAGGAATGCGCAGTTTTTTGGAAAGGGGGGAAGCCATGTTCGATATTAATTTTCAGTTCAGATGCTGTTGAAGATATAGTATAACATAAAAAAGCAGATCACCAGTTTCAGGAATGATCCCATTAAAAAGCCGATAAATGAACCCAGTGCCGATCTGAATGAACGGTGGGCATCCTGGCCAGCGATCATTTCTCCGGCAAAAGCTCCGAGGAATGGACCGATGATCACTCCCCAGGGCCCCATCCAGAAAGCAAGGAGGAAGCCGAGGGTGCAACCCCAGGCGCCGTATTTAGTGCCGCCGAACTTTTTGGTTCCCCAGATGGGAATAAGGTAGTCCAGAACCAGCGATACGACAACAATGCCGGCCCAGATCCAAAGAAAGCGGGAGCTGAAAGGGTCAGGGTCTCTGAACTGCTGGATCAGCAGGCCTGCAAAAGCAATAGGAGGGCCCGGAAGCAATGGCAGGAGGCTGCCGGCGATGCCGACAATACACAAGATGATGCCGAGGGTGATCCATAATCCTTCCATGATATAGCTAAGTTAGGTTGGGTTAGTGGTTATTACAAGATCAATGGTGAGGTTTCGCTGACTGATGTCTGATAGCCGGATTCCTACGCCCACTGGAACCAGTAGTTCCTTTTCCATTGTCACCCCGGCCCTGGTTCAGTCAACTTTCAAGTTTAAAGAATATAAGAGCCGGGGTCTCTCCTTGCTGCAACTACTTCAAACAATAAGTCCTATTGCTTAGAAAATATTGCAGAGGGGGGAGACCCCGGATCTTAGCGGACTATAGCAGTAAGTGCCCTAAACCTGGTCCGGGGTGACAATGGAAAAGGAACTATTGGTTCGGGTTTGCGGACAACAAGACCCGGTTACCAGCCAATGGACAGTATTGCTACCTGCCAGCCTTTCCGGGAAAATTCCTTTCACCTGACAGGTTGCGCACAGGCGGTTTGCCAGCCTGTAACAGAAGTATTGAATTTCAGCAGCCAGTGTAGGAGCCTATTTTTCAGCTTATTATTTGTGCCTGTGGACCTGACATTTTTTCACATTTGCCTGCCGCGGCATAATGATTGAGAATCAATTGCAGCCTGACTGGCCCAAAGGCAGTCGGCGACTTAAAAGGAGAAATTTTAACTATGGGAAAAATAATCGGAATCGATTTAGGTACCACGAATAGCTGCGTAGCAGTTATGGAAGGCAATGAGCCGGTGGTAATAGCCAATGATGAGGGACGCCGTACAACCCCGTCAGTAGTGGCTTTTTTGAAAAACGGAGAAAGGAAAGTGGGCGACCCGGCCAAGCGCCAGGCCATCACTAACCCCCAGAACACGATCACTTCGGTGAAAAGGTTCATGGGTCGCCGGTTTGACGAGGTGACAGAAGAGATCAGTCACTGGAGCTATAAAGTTGTAAAAGGTGACAATAATACCGTACGTATTGACATAGACGGCCGCCTGTATACCCCGCAGGAAATTTCCGCCATGGTACTTCAGAAAATGAAGAAGACTGCTGAAGATTACCTGGGCCAGGAAGTAACTGAAGCGGTGATCACCGTTCCTGCCTATTTTAACGATGCTCAGCGCCAGGCAACCAAGGAAGCCGGTGAAATTGCCGGTCTTACTGTTCGCCGTATCGTGAACGAGCCTACTGCTGCCGCACTGGCTTATGGCCTGGATAAAGGCAAACATGATCAGAAGATCGCTGTGTTTGATCTGGGTGGCGGTACATTCGATATTTCCGTTCTTGAACTGGGAGATGGTGTGTTTGAAGTAAAATCCACCAATGGTGATACGCACCTGGGTGGCGACGACTTTGATAAAGTGATCATGGACTGGTTGGCGGATGAATTCAAAAAAGACGAATCTATTGATCTCCGCAAAGACCCGATGGCTTTGCAACGTTTGAAAGAAGCTTCTGAAAAAGCAAAAGTGGAATTGTCTTCTTCCAGCGAAACAGAGATCAATCTTCCTTATATCACTGCGGTGGATGGAGTGCCCAAACACCTGGTGAAAAAACTGACCCGCGCTAAATTTGAGCAACTGGCAGATACTTTATTCTCCCGTTGTCTTAAACCCTGCGAAGCTGCGTTGAAAGATGCAGGCCTTTCCACTTCACAGATTGATGAAGTGATACTGGTGGGTGGTTCTACCCGTATTCCGAAAGTGCAGGAGATCGTAGAAAAATTCTTTGGTAAAAAACCAAACCGTGGTGTGAACCCTGATGAAGTAGTAGCTGTAGGAGCTGCGATCCAGGGTGCTGTACTGACCGGTGAAGTAAAAGACGTGTTGCTGCTCGACGTAACGCCTCTTTCACTGGGGATTGAAACCATGGGTGGAGTGATGACAAGGCTGATCGACAGCAACACAACCATTCCGACCAAGAAATCAGAAACATTCTCTACAGCCAGCGATAACCAGCCTGGCGTACAGATACACGTATTGCAGGGCGAACGCTCCATGGCGAAAGACAATAAGAGCCTGGGCATATTCAACCTCGACGGCATTCCGCCGGCTCCAAGAGGAGTGCCCCAGATCGAAGTGATCTTTGATATCGATGCCAATGGTATCCTTCACGTAACTGCGAAAGATAAAGGCACCGGTAAAGAACAAAAGATCCATATTGAAGCGGGTAGCGGTTTGAGCAAAGATGAAGTGGAAAAAATGAAAGCTGAAGCAAGGGCGAATGAAGCTACTGATAAAGCTGAAAGAGAAAAAGTGGATAAGCTCAACCAGGCAGATAGCCTCGTATTCCAAACAGAAAAACAAGTGAAGGAATATGGTGATAAGATCCCTGCTGATAAAAAAGCAACTATTGAAAGCGCACTGGAAAAACTGAAATCAGCGCATAAATCACAGGATATCCCTGCTATTGATACAGCTATGGCAGAACTGAATACAGCCTGGACAGCGGCCAGTGAAGACATGTACAAGGCATCTCAGGATGCAGGCGCTCAGGCAGGCGGCAGTGCAGACCCCGGTCAGCAAAACGCTAATGCCGGTAAAGCAGATGATGTAACGGATGTGCCTTACGAAGAAGTGAAATAAGCGTTTTCAACCAGGATATACAAAGAGGAAAGAGCTGATCTTTCCTCTTTTTTATTTTTAAATGGTCCTTACATAAAGAACTGCTCTGAAATGATCTTCCCGTCTTTCACCTCGTAAACACAAAGCTCACCCATCGACATTCTTTTCTTACCCTTCATGGTAATATCCATTGTCAGCACAAAGGCAATAATATTCCCGGTAACGAGTGGATTGGAAACGGTGGTATTATGCAACTCTTCCGTCATGCGGGTAAACTTTTCCCCTTTTTCAACAATGTTTTTCAGTCCCTTCGTTTCTTTCTGGAATTCAGGTGTTGCATACGGCTCTATACTGATGGCATCATCGGCGTATAATTCCCGCTGAGCTGCCTCAAAATCTCCTTTGCCGCATAACTCTACCAGTCTTGCTGCGATTTCAGGTGTGGTCATAACTGAGGTTTTCTTATGGTGTGCAAATGGTTTGCCAGAGATGACTGCCATTATCAACGCTTCATCCTGTTAAAAGCTCCATTCACTGGATTAATCCTGCGTTTCACCCAATTGGAGATTGTCAAACCACTTTCACTGCATTACCTTTGCACCATCAAAAAAATGAGCATTGTACAGTACTTGCAATAGGTAGCAGATTCAACACTTTCTTGATAACGATTCTTAGTGTTTTTCTTCCTTCAGCTCAGCAAATTTTTTATTTACAGTGTCTGCCATAGCCTTGGCGAAGGCAGGCTAAAATTGAAACGATCATGAAACATGATGTAATGCCGTCTATTATCCGGGTGGATCCCGAAGTGTTGCAAACACTATTGGCGGAAGTAAAGGAAACAGTAGCGCACTATTTTGACGCTCCAGTTGTAAAACAAAAAACTTTTGCAGAAGTGGATATGTGGAATATCCGCAGGAATGTGAAAAGTGCCAGCGCAAGGGTAAGGAGGTAATGGCTTCTTACCTTTCCTTTATATAAAAAATAAACCCGCCTGTGCTAAAGCTTCGGCGGGCTGTTATAATAAGGTGAGTTTATCTCTTACATGATGTCCATAGCTTTTACGAAAGCTGTGGTCTGAAACGGCAGGATCAGGGTCAGCCATTCCCAATGGCCAACGATTGCAGCAATTAATGCGGCTGTAGCACCAAAGAATACCAGCCACCAAAGTCCTTTATACTTTTTTTTCTGTTCCATGAATTTTGGGTTTAGTTTACTGCCGGACCCCGGCAAAGGCGTTGCAAAAATAAGCGCAGCGGGTTAAAAGAAAAAATGGTTTTTCCAGGGGGCTCCCGGGTTTTCCTCTCTAAAGGCCTGTGGCATAGTTCCTGTGGCAGAAATTTTCGGCCTTTCTTTCAAATAAATATGCGAACCTTGCATGTTTTATTTACTTTCGTACATAATGTGTTCTTATTACACGAAGACTATGGCTTTAAAGACAGAACCAACGATTGCAATGACCATTCAATTTACCCTTCGGTTTCATACGTCTTTCGGTGAAAGTTTATGGATATATGGCGACGTGGCTGAATTGGGGCAGGGCGATCCCGAAAAGGCCGTCCTCATGGAATACCTCAATGACGAATGCTGGCAGATCAATATCGCCATCGAGAACAAACACTGGCAAAAGAACGGTATCCGCTATAAATATTATCTTAAGAATAAAGATGGGGAATGGATCAATGAATGGGGACATGACCGTGTAGTAAGCTCCACCCTGAAAAATACTTCTTCCATACAGGTGATCGATACCTGGAACCATGCCGGGGAATACGAGAACGCTTTTTTTACCGCACCTTTTAATAATGTATTGCTGAAGGATAATTTTCCAAAAGGCAAACCTAAAGTTCCCCACCGCTACAGTCATGTTTTTAAAGTGAAAGCACCCTTGCTTCATAAGCATGAAGTGATATGCCTGCTTGGAAGCGATGATGCATTAAGCAACTGGTCGGAAGAGAACCCCATATTGCTTAGCAAGGAAGGCGATTGGTGGATCGCTTATGTGAATCTGAGCGCTTCCGGTTTTCCGGTTGCTTACAAGTACGGTATTTATCATACGAAAGATAAAACTTTCCGCACTTACGAGGCCGGCGATAACCGCCTCCTGCATAGTGATAACCTTGACCCGCACAAACTTTGCATATTGCATGATGGTTTTGTGCGATTGCCTAACAATACCTGGAGGGGTACCGGCGTGGCCATACCCGTATTCAGCCTGCGCAGCAAGAACAGTTTTGGTGTAGGTGAGTTTGCGGATATCAAGTTGCTGGTTGACTGGGCAAGGGAAACCGGTTTAAAATTGATCCAGTTGCTGCCGGTGAACGATACCACGGCCACCAGCACCTGGACGGACTCCTATCCCTATGCAGCGATCTCTGCTTTTGCGATGCACCCGATCTATATCAACCTGGCGGCTGTGGCAGGAAAGGAGAATGTTGCCAAACTCAGTTCACTGAAGAAAAAGCAACAGCAGCTGAACGGATTGCCGGAAGTGGATTACGAAGAAGTATTGCGGTTTAAGATCGCCCTGCTCCGTGAATTATATGAAGACCTTGGAAAGGATTGTTTTGCTTCGGAAGATTACCGGTCGTTTTATGAAGCCAATCAACACTGGCTGAAACCTTATGCCGTGTTCTGCTATTTCCGTGATAAATACAACTCTTCCCATTTTGAAGAATGGAAAACCAACAGTGTTTACAGGCCGGAAGAGGTAGACAGCCTGCTGGCATCTAAAACTGCAGCGCGGAAAGAAATATTATTCTATTGCTTTGTTCAATACCATCTGCATCTTCAATTGAAGGGTGCTGCAGATTATGCACATAAAAAAGGCATCGTGCTCAAAGGGGATATCGCTATAGGCATCTACCGTTATGGATGTGATGCATGGGTGGCTCCCGGGTTTTACAATATGCATGCACAGGCCGGTGCACCACCGGATGATTTTACACCGATAGGGCAGAACTGGGAGTTTCCTACATACAACTGGAAACGCATGCAGGAAGATGGCTTTTCGTGGTGGAAGCAACGATTTGAGCAGATGAGCAATTATTTTGATGCTTTCCGCATTGATCATATCCTGGGGTTCTTCCGTATCTGGACGATACCTTCACATGCGGTACAAGGTATCATGGGGTATTTCGTGCCCTGCCTGCCTGTTCATTATGTAGAGTTTGGCGAGAATGGCATCTGGTTTGAAGAGCAGCGCTATTGCATGCCTTTTATCAATGAAGAGATATTGTTTGAAGTGTTCAATGATCTGAACACTAAAGTGAAGGAAACATTCCTGTTGGCCAACGACAGGGGAGGGTTTGATCTTAAACCTGAATTTGACACACAACGCAAAGTGCAGGCTTATTTTGCTGCACAACCCACTTCAACGGAAAATGCCGCACTGGAAAAAGGATTGTATGATCTTATCTCCAATGTGATCCTGTTTAAACAGGAAGGTTCAAACGGTATGGAGTATCATTTCCGGATCTCCATGGAAAAGACTTCTTCTTTCCGTTTCCTTATTCCGCATGTACAGGAAAAACTCCGGGCGCTCTATATAAATTATTTCTACCGCCGCCAGGATGATTTCTGGAGAAAAGAAGCCATGCAGAAATTGCCGCAGTTGAAGGAAGCGACCAATATGCTTATCTGCGGTGAGGACCTTGGCATGGTTCCGCATTGCGTGCCCGAGGTAATGAAGCAACTGGGCATACTCAGCCTGGAGATACAACGCATGCCCAAAGACCCGGCAAAAGAGTTTTTCCTTCCGGATGATGCACCTTATCTCTCCGTGATCACACCATCGACACATGATATGAGCACTATCCGCGGCTGGTGGGAAGAAAACCCTGAAAGAACACAGCATTTCTATAACGAGGTGCTTGGTCAATGGGGTACAGCGCCTTTCTTCTGCGAACCCTGGATCAACAGGGCCATTATACTCCAACACCTGTATTCACCTGCCATGTGGAGCATATTCCAACTGCAGGATATCCTGGGTATGAGCGAAACGCTACGGCGCGAGAAACCCGAGGACGAACGAATCAACAATCCGGCTGTACCAAAACATTACTGGCGCTACCGCATGCATCTTTCTTTGGAAGATCTGCTGAAACAGAAAGAATTCAATGCCGAGTTGAAGGAGTATGTTGAGAAGGCTGGAAGGTGAGCTTGTCGGAGGGGCGGATGTTCCGATATTCTTGAGTGCAGGTATAGTTTCATAAATTTGTCGATTATGAAATGTTCCTTTTGGCCATACAGCCTTCCTTTCCGTCATCCTTTCACTATTTCAAAAGGTACTAAAACGCATCAGCCCACATTGGTGGTGGAGCTGGAGCATTTTGGCATTAAAGGGTATGGCGAAGCACCTGCGATTACGTATTATAGTATCACTGTAGAAAAAATGATGGAAGACCTTGAAAGAAAAAAGGTCTTTGTGGAAAAGTTTGCGTTTACAGAGCCGGAACGTTACTGGCATTACCTGCATCACCTGTTTCCCCAAAATCCTTTTCTTGTTTGTGCGCTTGATATTGCCGCCTGGGATATGTATGGCAAACTGAAAGGGCAACCATTGTATAAAATGTGGAAGGGGGATATCTCCCGGAATCCTGTAACGGACTATACCATTGGCATCGATACGGTGGAAAAAATGATTGCCAAGCTCAAAGAAAAACCCTGGCCCATTTATAAAATAAAAGTAGGAACCGCTGATGATATCGCTATTGTGAAAGCCTTGCGCGAAAACACTTCTTCTGTTTTAAGGGTGGATGCCAATGCTGCCTGGGACCTTGACACTGCTTTGCGCCTTATTCCTGCATTAAAAGAATTAGGAGTGGAGTTTATAGAACAGCCGCTTGCCAAAGACAACTGGGAAGGCATGAAAGTGCTTTACCGCGAATCAAGCCTGCCATTATTTGCAGATGAAGCCTGTGTGGCAGAGCAGGATGTGGAGAAATGCAAGGACCACTTTCATGGCATCAATATCAAACTGACCAAATGCAGTGGCATTACACCTGCATTACGTATGATCAAAAGAGCGAAAGAACTGGATATGAAAGTGATGGTGGGCTGTATGAACGAATCAACCATTGGTTCAGCTGCTATTGCCCACCTGCTGCCCTTTATCGATCATGTGGATATGGATGGCCCCCTGCTTTTAAAGGAAGACCTGGCCACCGGCATCAGCTATGATCATGGCAAGATCAGCTATTCAGGCGAGCCCGGCCTGGGCATACACTACACAGGTGTGTTCAGTAAAGAATAACACCTCATTGTTCCCCTTCCCGTTCTTCCCGCCTTACCGGTAAACAAAACAGGAGGTAATTTTTTTTACCGGTAAGACAATGGAAAAAAAGTAAGTAAATCTTACCGGTAAGGCGGGAAGGACGGGAAGGGGTCGTTTCTTACCGGATATTTCTGAAATTTTTGGTGCAGGCCTTCTTGATGTAATAAGTTCCGTTTTTTTTCGTTCCCCGCTACTTCTGTCAACCCGGCCTTAAATTTGCTGGCAGTTTTACATCTTAAAAGTGAATATGAAAAAAGCCAGGCTGCTGATCGTTTTTGTTTTCCTGTTCAATGCTGTTTTTGCCCAGCGTTTCCATATTGGTGTGTTTGGAGGCGTGGCTGCGTATAATGGTGACCTTACTGACAAGATATTTCCCAGGAAAGTGACCAATGGGGCTATTGGCATCACGGGTAATTATGAATTGACAGACAAATTCATGTTGCGTGCTGGCTTCACTTATGCTGTGGTGGGTGGTGCAGACCGTTTCAGCAATGATAGCGACAGAATAGCCCGCAATCTTAGCTTTGAAACGGCGATCACCGAATTCAGCCTGCTGGGGCAATACTATCTGCAGAATTTATATGACCATAAGTTCACGCCCTATGTATTTGGGGGCCTGGCCGTTTTTCATTTCAATCCTTATGCATACAATGGCTCGACTGATAAGATCTATCTCCGGCCGCTGAGCACAGAAGGGCAGGGAATTCCTGGCTATGGCAAAACATATAAACTTACCCAATTGGCTATTCCCCTTGGCGGCGGTATCAAATATGCATTCACCGATAATATTCACCTGGGGCTTGAAGCCGGCCTTCGTATATTATTTACCGATCATCTCGATGATGTAAGTGGCAACTATGCCGATCCTGCCGATCTGCTGGCTAACCGCGGGCAACTTTCGGTGGATATGGCTTACCGTGGTGATGAATTACCCGGAGGTGATCCCACAGCGCCTGCAAAAGGATCTCAGCGGGGGAGTTCCAAATACAAAGACCGGTATTATTTTGCCGGCTTGCATCTTACATTCCGTCTCAATTCCGGTGGCGGCTGGAATGGTTCCGGCAGCCGCAATAGTGTTCGCTGTCCGGCGAATATGTATTGAGTGCTGTTGTACCTTTGCCCATTATGGCATATAGAAATCAACAGGCATTTATCGATGCATTGGAAAAAGCAGGTGAGCTCGTACGTATCAGTACCTATGTAAATCCCATATTGGAAATGGCAGAGATCACCGACCGCATGAGCAAACAGCCAGGCGGCGGAAAAGCGATCTTATTTGAAAATACCGGCTATGATTTTCCCGTGCTGATGAATGCCTATGGCAGTGATAAAAGGATGTGCATGGCACTTGGCGTGAACCATCTCGATGATGTGGCAAAGGAGATTGAAAATCTCTTCAAACTGCTTGCTGCGCCAAAGGAAAGCATTCTCGATAAATTAAAACTCTTACCAAAACTGGGGCAGTTCGCTTCCTGGATGCCCAAAGTGAAAAAAGGAAAAGGAGAGTGCCAGGAAGTGGTGCTGAAAGAACCGGATATTACCAAATTACCGGTGATCACCTGCTGGCCAAAGGATGGCGGCCCCTTTGTTACCCTTCCCGTTATTCATACGAAAGATCCTCTCACGCATGCACGCAATGTGGGAATGTATCGCATGCAGGTGTTTGGCCCCACCTTAACCGGCATGCACTGGCATAAGCACAAAGTGTCGGCAAAGCATTTTAATGAGTATAAAAAACTAGGCAAACGTATGCCTGTTGCGGTTGTACTGGGCGGTGATCCTGCTTATGCTTATTCTGCTACAGCGCCGCTTCCGGAAAATGTGGATGAATACATGCTCGCCGGTTTTCTTCGCAAGAAAAAAGTGGAACTGGTAAAATGTATTACGCAACCGGAAATTGAAGTGCCTGCAGATGCCGATTTTGTGATTGAAGGATATGTGGACCCGCAGGATGAACTGATCTGGGAGGGCCCGTTCGGAGACCATACCGGTTATTATTCTTTGCCGGATTGGTACCCACGTTTTCATATCACAGGGATCACACATAAAAAGAATGCCGTGTACCCGGCGACCATTGTGGGCATTCCACCGCAGGAAGATGCCTGGCTGGGTAAAGCCACAGAACGGATATTCCTTGCTCCGATCAAAATGACCATGGTGCCGGAGATAGTGGATATGGATATGCCGGTGGAAGGTGTGTTCCATAACCTGGTGATCACGCAAATTCATAAGGAATACGCCGGGCAGGGACAAAAAGTAATGAATGCCATGTGGGGTGCAGGACAGATGATGTTCAACAAAATACTGGTGATATCGGATGAAGGTTCGCCGATCACTGATTATCTCTCCCTGACCCAATATATTTTCCGCAACCTGAATCCGGCTGCAGATATTTATTTTTCACAAGGCCCTATGGATGTGCTGGACCATAGTTGCAGCAAGCTGGGATTTGGCGGTAAGATGTGCATAGACGGCACTAAAAAATTTCCGGAAGAAACAGATGAACGTTTTAGCTGGAAGGATATGACTGCGGCAAAACCTGGTGCATTGCTGCAGCAAAATTTTCCGGAAATCAAACACGTGAATGAAAACCTGCTTGCAAAGCAAATCCCCTGTCTTATCCTTTCTGTAGAAAAAAACAGGAAGGGGCATATCAGGGAATTGCATGAACAGATCAGTGCATTGCCTGAAATACAGGGTATAAAAATGGTATTGTACGTGGAGCATACGGTGAATGCAGGTGATCTGCCTACAGCGTTATGGCGCTTCTGCAATAACCTTGATCCGAAAAGAGATTATCATCTCTACCAGCAAGCCGGCGCTGCCTGCATGGGATTGGATGGTACACGGAAAACAAAAGAGCTGGATGATTTTCACCGCGACTGGCCAAATATCATTGTGGCAGATGATGCGACCATCGCATCTGTTGATGCTAAATGGGAAAGCCTGGGGATCGGTGGGTTCATTTCTTCTCCATCATTAAAGTTCAAGGCGCAGATGTATGGAGAGGAAGCCGTGGTGGACTGAAACCGCCCGCGACTCAGATTCGTTTTTGCCATAACTTCTAAGTAAATTGCTTAAAATATTTTTGATGAAAAGACTTAGTGCAGGTTTGTTCCTGTCCTTTCTCGTGCTGAATGGCTGTGCCCAGAAAACAAAAGCCAAGCCGGTCAAAGGTCCCGACAATGAAAACACTTTGCTATGGAAGATCAGCGGCAACGGGCTTGAAAAGCCTTCTTATCTTTTTGGCACCATCCACATGCTTTGCAAAGATGATGCAGGGATCAGTGAGAATTTAAAGAACAGCATCATTAATGCAGATGAAGTTTACTTCGAGATCGATCTGGACAATATGCTGGAAATGCTTACCGTGATGAGCAAAATGAAGATGAAAGGCGATACTACGCTGCAGGACCTGCTCAGCAAAGAAGATTACGAAAAAGTAAAAAACTATTTTGACGGCGCAGGCTCTATGCTGCCTTTCTCGATGCTGGAAACATATAAGCCCATTCTTGCCGCTTCCCTGCTGGAGCAAAGCTCACTTCCCTGCGACAAGAATACAGCCATGGAACAGGAGATCATGGAAGTGGCAAAAAAATACAAGAAAAAAATAAAAGGGCTGGAGACCATGGGGTACCAGGCAGAAGTACTGGACGGCATCCCCTATAAAATGCAGGCCGAGCAACTGGTAGCCTATATTGATAATGCCAATAAAGGTAAAGACAGCTCTTCTACCGAATTGTCTGAAATGCTGCAAGCCTACCGCGAACAGGACCTCAACAAGCTGGAAGCCCTGATGATGAAAGAAGAAGCCGGTGTAGCCGCTTATGCTGATATATTATTGTTTCAACGTAACCGCAACTGGATCGAAAAACTAAAAGAAATACTACCAGGCCATTCATTACTGATTGCAGTAGGAGCAGGCCATTTGCCTGGCGAAAAAGGTGTACTCAATTTGCTGCGCAAGGCAGGGTTTACGGTAACTCCTGTGGAGAATAAAGTGATTACAACAAAGGAAATATAATTGGAGTCGGCAGTCAAACGCTTCCCGCTGTCACCCCGGCCCTGGTTTCGGGAAATAACTGGTATAGTACACTAAGAGCCGGGGTCTCCTCAACGTTGAGGAGACCCCGGCTCTTATATTCTTTAAACTAATAGGCGTCCTGAACCAGGGCCGGGGTGACAGCGGGAAGCGTTTGACTGCCGACTCAAGACCAGCAATTAGAATTGCTCCAGCCCACTAAAGAAAAAGCTACCTTCAATCTTCGCATTCTCGTCGCTGTCGCTGCCATGTACGGCATTTTCACCAACGGAAGTTGCATATAATTTGCGGATGGTACCTTCGGCTGCCTGGGCAGGATTGGTTGCCCCGATCAGTTCACGGAAGGAAGCCACAGCATTGCCTTTTTCAAGGATGGCGGCAATGATGGGGCCGCTGCTCATAAATTCTACCAGCTCACCATAGAAAGGTCTTTCTTTATGCACTGCATAAAATTCGCCGGCTTTTTCGGCAGAGAGCTTGGTAAGTTTCAACGCTACTATCCTGTAACCTTCTTTGATAAAACGATCAATGATTGCTCCTGAATGCCCGTTTTTGAAAGCATCAGGCTTGATCATGGTAAATGTTCGATTGCTCATATATGTGTTATAACTTTTGGGCTGCAAAAATAGAGAAAGTTTGCCGTAGCAAATCACCTATCTTCGCTGCCGTTTTATGAAACCAATACAGGAAATATTCCCGGAGTTGGCCCGGCCCCGTAAAGTAGTGATCACCATGCACCAGAAGCCTGATGCAGATGCAATGGGCTCAAGCCTTGCACTGGCGCTTTTCCTGCGGAAACTGGGACATACGGTGTCTGTTGTGTCGCCGACCAACTGGGCAAAATGGCTCGACTGGATGCCGGGCTGTAAAGAGGTGATGGATTGGGAAAATGCCAATGGCCGTCTCAAAGCAGAAGCAGTGCTGAATGAAACGGATTGGTTGTTCTGCCTGGATTTCAATATTTTCCATCGCACCAAGCACCTGGGTCCCAAATTACAATCCCTCAACTGTACCAAAATACTGATCGATCATCACCGGGAACCCGATGAAGTATCGTTTAATTATGGCATCAGCGATACCGGTAAAAGCTCCACTTGCGAAATGATCTACGATCTTATTGTCGGCGCCGGCTACCGCGATATGATCGATGAAGGCATTGGAGAGTGCATCTATGCCGGTGTGGTATCGGATACAGGCTCGTTCCGTTTTCCTTCTGCCAAAGCCTCGGTACATGAATTGGTAGCCGATCTGAAATCAAAAGGACTTGAGCATTCTAAAGTGCACGAAAAACTGTTTGATAATTTCCTGGAAAACAAATTGCGTTTCACCGGTCATGTGTTGCTGCACAGGATGGAAGTGTTTTATGAATATAATACAGCGCTTATCGCTATTCCCAAATCTGACCTGCTGAAATATTATATCAAAACGGGTGATACAGAAGGCCTGGTAAATTTTCCCCAATCCATTCAGGGCATCAAGCTGGTGGGATTGGTAATTGACAGGGATGAAGAAAGGAAATGGAGCTTCCGCAGCAAAGGCGATTTTGATTGCAATACATTTGCCCGCACTTATTTTGAAGGAGGCGGACATTTCAATGCATCGGGTGGCCGCAGCAGTGATTCGCTGGAAGTGACAGTGCAGAAATTCAAACAGGCAATAAAAGAAAACAAATCTTTATTACAATAAAAAACAACATGAAAAGGACCCATTATCTGTGGATGGCTATTGCAGCACTGGCTTTTACAGCCTGCAATGAGGTGAGCTTTAAGAAAACCAAAAGCGGCCTGCTTTACAAGATCATTTCTTCCAATAGCAAGGATTCCGTAGCAAAAGAAGGCGACTGGCTGAAACTGCATTATGTGCAAAAGATCAATGACTCGGTAATGCAGACAAGCTTTGGCAAAATGCCGGCTTATCAGCGTGTGATGGGCAACCAGCCGGCAGATTACAGCCCGGGTGAAATATTCGGCATGTTGAAAAAAGGTGATAGCGCAGTAACCGTTATCCTGATCGATTCCA
This sequence comes from Sphingobacteriales bacterium 44-61, assembly GCA_001898405.1. Classification (GTDB taxonomy): domain Bacteria; phylum Bacteroidota; class Bacteroidia; order Chitinophagales; family Chitinophagaceae; genus Terrimonas_A. Next base: position 71,004 of record MKTW01000002.1, on the reverse strand, counting down.
TTATCAAAAAAGGATTGGCCCCGGCAGAATCATTGCCTCCTTTCATGAAAAGAGGAGACAGGCTGACTATCTCTTTCAAAGTGATTGATGTATTCCGCAGCGATAGCCTTTACCAGGAAGATTCTCAAAAGGAACAGGTCAAAGACATGCCACGCCAGCAGAAAGAACAGGCTGAGCAAATGGCCAAAGCACAAAAAGAAAGGGAAGAGGCGCAAAGAAAAGAAGAAGAAGAACTGGAAAAGTCCGGCGAAAAAGCAAAACAGATACAGGAACTGGAATCTTATTTCAAGGCTAAAAACCTTGCAGCGAAACAGGTAGCTCCCGGTACTTATGTAGTGCTTACACAGCATGGCACAGGTACTGTTGTTGCTGATTCCGGCAAGTATGTGTATGTAAACTACGACGGAAAACTTTTTGCCAAAGACAGCAGCTTCCAGAAAAGTTCATTCGCCCCCCAGCTTTATGTAACACCCCTGATCGCGGGTTTCCAGGATGGATTAAAAGGACTCAGGGAAGGGGATAAGGGTACGATCTATATTGCAGGGTTCAGGGGTTACGGGAAAAATCCGCCCCCCGGCTCTCCATTTAAACCTTATGAAGCGTTAAAATTTGACGTGGAAATTACAAAAGTCTCAGATACACCGCCTGAGCAACAGCCACAACACTAAGAAATTGAGGTAAATCAAGCCCAGGAGCTGGCTAAATGAAAATAATGTTGCACCTTTGTACCGTTCTGTTGTCACCAGCAGAACGGTTTTTATTTAACGGTTTACGTAGATGGCCCCGTTTTTAGTCCAAGATTCCAATTGGCGTCCCTTCGAAAACAACTAGAACCAGAATCCACCGTACTTCTTTCTGCTTAAACATAGGATAATCCATTTCCCTTGAAGCAAACCCTGAAAAACACACATTGAGGCCTGATGAGTTTGATCGTCTTGATGTAACTAGTCAAAAAGCATCCACAGAAGCGAAAGCAGGAAGGGGGTGCTTTTTTTCATTATACGATCTGCTGTGTTGACTGTACCAGCGTGATAGCTTCTGTAGCCGCCCTTACATCATGCACCCGCAGAATAGTTGCTCCCTTCATTAAGGCTATGGTATTTAAAACAGTAGTTCCGTTAAGGGATCTTTCTGCCGTAATATTCAATGTTTTATAAATTGTCCCTTTTCGGGATAATCCTATCAGTAAGGGCTTTTCCAGCATACTGAAGACCGGCAATTCGTTGAGCAATTGAAAATTGTGGGCATGCGTTTTCCCAAACCCAAAACCGGGATCGATGATGATATCTGCAATGCCTGCCTGCCGGAGGGCCGCCAATTTATTGCTGAAGAAATCCAGCACTTCGCGGGTCACATTCCCGTAGTGTGGCGCTTGCTGCATGGTTTGCGGAGTGCCCTGCATATGCATGAGCACATAAGGCACCTGGAGGGGCGCCACGGTTTGTATCATACCGGGATCAAGGGTGCCGGCACTGATATCATTCACCATGGAAGCGCCGGCTTCTACTGCTTCTTTTGCTACACGTGCATAATAGGTGTCAACAGAAATGATGCATTCAGGGAAACGCTGGTGAATGGCTTCAATGCCGCTGATCACGCGGCTGAGCTCTTCTTCTTCGCTTATTGCTAAGCTGCCGGGGCGGGTGCTTTGCCCGCCAATATCGATTATTGCAGCACCTTCTTCAAGCATTGCCGCCGCCTGTTTGATAACAGCATCTGCCGAAACCTTCCGGCTGCCCGCAAAAAAAGAATCCGGTGTTGTATTGATAATTCCCATCACGATCGGCTTATCAATTACCAGCAACCTTCCTTTACAATTCAACGTAAACATTAATGACTGATTCGTTATTTTTGAAGCTAAAGATAAACAGAACTCAGTTCCCGGAATTATTCATTATGGCTTCAACGAACGAACAATACGATAAAGTGATCGCTTCCTGCAAGGAGATCTTTATTAAAAAGACAAAGGATTACGGAACAGCCTGGAGGGTATTGCGCACTATCTCGATCGCCGACCAGATATTCATCAAGGCCCAGCGCATCCGGACCATCCAGGAAAAAGGATATCAGAAAATAGCAGATGATATTAAAGGAGAGTTCCGCGGTATCATTAATTATGCTGTTATAGGACTGATCCAACTGGAACTGAAAGCAGATATGCCGGAAGAACTGGAAGTTGCAAAAGTGTCTGCTTTGTATGACAAGCATGTGTCGGCCACTAAAGCATTAATGCAGGATAAGAACCACGACTATGGCGAAGCCTGGCGCAGCATGAGCCAGGAAAGTTTTGTTGACCTTATCCTGATGAAGTTGTTGCGCATCCGCCAGATCCTGGCGAATGAAGGCAAAACCCTGATCAGTGAAGGTATTGATGCCAACTATCATGATATCATCAATTATGGAGTGTTTGCGTTAATACTGGCAGATGAAGGTTGATCCCTTTACTATTCTTTCATGAAAGCAATCTCATTATGAAGATCCTTATTACTGCGGCCCGTATCCTCGTTGGCCTGCTTTTTATTTTCTCCGGATTGGTCAAAGCCATTGACCCATTAGGGTTGAGTTATAAAATGCAGGAGTTTTTCGAACTGTGGGGAATGACACGGTTCAATGAACATACCCTGTGGCTCTCGGTAGTAATGATTGCATTTGAGATCATTGCAGGCATGGCATTGCTGCTGGGATGGCGGATGAGATTGTTTATGTGGCTGCTGTTGCTGCTGATCCTGTTCTTTACTTTTCTTACAGGTTATGCTTATTTATCAGGCAAGTTTAAGAACTGCGGTTGCTTCGGGGATTGCATTCCTATTACGCCACTGACATCTTTCCTGAAAGATGTAGTGCTTACCTTATTGATCCTGTTCTTGTTTAAACATAAGGATAAAATAAAGCCGGTGTTCAGCAGCAAGCTGAGTATGGGATTGATCTTACTATGTACTTTGTTCAGCTTCGGCATTCAATGGTATATGCTCAATTACCTGCCCTTGTTTGATTGTCTTGCTTATAAGAAAGGGAATAATATCAAAGAAAAAATGCAAATGCCTGTGGGCTCAGTGCCGGACAGTTTTGCCATTCGTTTTGTGTATGAAAAAGAAGGAAAGGAGTATGAATTTGCTGCTGAAGAATTACCGGCTGATCTCGCCAGCTATAAATATAAAAGCAGGGTAGATAAGCTGATCAGGAAAGGAAATGCAGAACCACCCATTAAAGGATTTGCTTTATCCGGTATTACTGATGCAGATTCTACCGATGTTGTGCTTTCCCAGCCGCAGGCCATCCTGCTTTTCTGTGAAGATTTTTCCAAACCGGTTACCGGCTGGAAAGATGATTTTGCACGTTTATACGCCAGCGCCAAAGCAAAGAATATTCCTGTTTACGCTGTTACCGGCAGGATGGACGAAGCTAAGCAGCAGTTTGCATCCACACCATTCAGCGATATACAGATATTTACCTGCGATAACACGGCCATCCGTACAGCAGCCCGCACCAATCCCTGCGTGTATCTGCTGAAAGAAGGTACTATCATAGACAAACAAAGTTATCGCCGCATGAGCAGGATAGAGAATCTTATTAAATAGATCTGACCGACCTTAAACTATAAACTACCGCCAATGCTTCGTTATATCACCAAAAAACTGATCTATGGTTTGCTGGTATTGGTGGGTGTGATAGTGCTGGTGTTCTTCCTGTTCCAGGGTTTTGGCGATCCCAGCCGTTTGGTAATGGGGCAATCAGGCGATGCAGCCACACAGGCCAATATCCGTAAGGAACTTTATCTTGATCAGCCTAAATGGAAACAATTTGTTTTTTACCTGAATGATGTTTCCCCTGTTTGCATCCACAGCAAAGAAGATATAGCGCAGAAAAAACTGAAAGGGTTCTTTGTGGGAGGAAATTATAAATTGGGCATCAAGCTTCCTTATCTCCGCAAATCGTATCAAACCAGACGTGATGTAGGTTCCATGCTGATGCAGGCTTTGCCTGGTACAATGATCCTTGCCGTGGCAGCGATGCTGATTGCGGTGGTGATCGGTATTCCTTTAGGTGTGCTGGCTGCTGTGAAGCAAAACACCTGGCTGGACACTTCTGCTATTTTCTCCAGCATTGTTGGTATATCAGCCCCTTCTTTTTTTATGGGTATTATCCTGGCTTATGTGTTTGGTTTTGTGTTGACAGACTGGACCGGTCTTCATATCTCCGGCAGTTGGTTTGATGTGGATGAAATAACAGGGGAGAAGCGGCTTACGCTGACCAATCTTGTGTTGCCTGCTATTACACTTGGTATAAGACCGCTGGCGATCATCACTCAACTGACCCGCAGTTCCATGCTGGATGTGCTTGACCAGGATTATATCCGGACGGCTTATGCAAAGGGATTGGGCAAACGAAAAGTGATCTGGAAGCATGCGCTGCGTAATGCGCTCAACCCGGTGATCACTGCTATTACAGGCTGGTTTGCAGAATTGCTGGCCGGGGCGTTTTTTGTGGAATACATTTTCGGCTGGCAGGGTATTGGGAAAATGACCGTGGATGCGTTGGAAAAACTGGATTATCCTGTGGTAATGGGTTCTGTATTGATCGCTGCAACCTTTTTTATCCTTGTCAATATACTGGCAGATGTATTGTATGGAGTGGTTGATCCGCGGGTGCGGAGAAACTGAGTTATTGAATGATCACTTCTTTGATCACTCTTTGGCCCAATGCTTCATTTACTCTTTGCACGATCTTTTCTTTTTGATACAATAATTCCTGCTTGAGGGGCGCCACATGAGTAGTGATCACCAGTTTGTCTCCAAAGATCTGGAGCTTGTCAGTGTAGCGGGAGATCGTTTTTCCCATGATCTTTTCCCATACTTCCTCAATCTGCATGGCCTGTATATCACCCTTGATCCTGCTTTGATTCAGGAATTGCTGCATGGCATCTTTGAAAGAAAACTCACCCATGAGGCAAAAGTAAGAAGAAGTTGATGGTTTGCATTAAAGCAGTATCATTCCGAAATCAACGTCCAGTTTTTCGAGTTGCTTTCTTAACCTTTCTTCATTTGTATCGGTAATAAAGATCTGCCCTTCATTGCGGATGCACACTTTTTCCAGCAGGTTGCCGATGCGGTCCTCATCCAGTTTTTCAAACACATCATCGAGCAGCAGCAGGGGAGGGAAATGTTTTTCCTGTTGCAGCACATCCATTTCTGCCAGCTTCAGCGCGAACAATAAACTTTTCCGCTGGCCTTGTGATGCAATATTCTTGAATGGCAGGTTGCCCATATTGATCTCTATATCGTCGCGGTGAGGGCCCGCGGCAGTACGTTGGGATAGAAGATCTTTTTGCCTTGTCGCCTGCATCAGTTCGCGGAAGCTGCCTTGCAGCAATTCACTTTCATAAAAGAGGCCGATGTCTTCCGGTTGCCGGGCAATATCCTGGTAGGCATGTTTAACAGCAGGCAGAAAGGAGACGAGGAATTCTTTCCGTTTATTAAAAACAAATTCCCCGGGAGCCAGTAGCTGTTCATCGAGTACGTCCAGCAGCGACAGGTTTCTCTGTCCTGTTTCTGCAAATGATTTCAACAGCGAATTCCGTTGTTGCAGCACTTTGGTGTATATGATCAACTGCTGCAAATAACCCGCATCCAGTTGAGAAAGCAGTGCATCCAGGAATTTCCTTCTTTCCTCGCTGCTGCCGGTAATGAGCGAGGCGTCGTCCGGGGCGATCACCACACAGGGGTAGCGGCCGATATGTTGTGAAAACTTTTCGTAGGGCTGCCCGTTGATCAGGAATTCCTTTTTCCCGTTTTCGCGCAGGAGGCATACGGCTTTTTCGGTTTTGTCGTTCAGCACAAATTGTCCCTCTATCCTGAATCCTGCCTTGCCCTGCTGCACGCTGGTGGCGTCCTGCCGGCTGAAATAGCTTTTGGTGAAACAGAGATAATGGATCGCATCCAGCAGGTTGGTTTTACCCATGCCATTTTTTCCGCATATACCCATAACCCGTGCCGGCACAGGGAATACCCGGTCGGTATAATTCTTGAATTGGAGCAGGGATATTGAGTTGAGGAATAGCATCCGGCAAATATACTCCCGGCTCCGATTCAGAACTGACTCCCGGCTCAGGACAACCTAAAATTTGCGCTGATTTTCATCAACTTTTCCCTTATTTTTGCCTCCCGTAAAAAGGCAATAAAACACAAATCTGTAACCGGTGGCATCAAAATTTTCCAAAGAGACATACCTGTACTGGTACGAGCTGATGCAGCTTATCCGCCAGTTTGAATTAATGGCCGAAGAGAAATACAAGATGGAAGGCAAGATCCGTGGCTTTTTCCATGCCTATATCGGGCAGGAAGCTATTGCTGCGGGCTGTATGACAGCGACCAAACCCGATGATAAATTCATCACAGCATACCGCGACCACGGTCTGGCGATCGCCAAAGGCGTATCTGTTGACAGTTGCATGGCTGAACTCTATGGAAAAGCCACAGGCTGCGCCAAGGGAAAAGGTGGAAGCATGCACTTCTTTGGCAAGAAAGAGAATTTCTTCGGAGGTCATGGTATCGTAGGTGCGCAGATCGGTACAGGAGCAGGGTTGGCTTTTGCAGAAAAATACCGCGAAACAGACAATGTAGTACTTTGCTACTTTGGTGACGGCGCTGCCCGTCAGGGCATCCTGCACGAAAGCTTTAACCTGGCTATGCTTTGGAAGCTTCCCGTAATATTTATTTGCGAGAACAATAACTATGCGATGGGTACTTCAGTGGAAAGAACTTCCAATGTGGTAGACATCTATAAACTGGCTGACGGCTACGAAATGCCGGCCGACCAGATAGACGGTATGCATCCTGAAACCGTTCATGAAGGTGTGGCCCGCGCTGTAAAAAGAGCACGCGAAGGCGGCGGCCCTACTTTATTAGAAATTAAAACATACCGCTATAAAGGCCACTCTATCAGCGATCCACAAAAATACAGAACCAAGGAAGAGGTGGATGAATACAAAGCAAAAGACCCTATCGTAATGGTTCGCCAAACGATCCTGGACAATAAATTCGCTTCTGAGCAGGACCTCGATGCAATTGATAAAAGAGTGAACGATATCGTGGAAGCTTCAGTGAAATTCGCTGAAGAAAGCCCCTGGCCGGATGATAGCGAAGTGCTGAAGGATGTGTATGTGGACCAGAACTATCCTTTTATCGTAGATTAATTTTAGCCAATAAATTTCCACTTAAAACAAGAAAGATAAAATGTCAGACAAGAACCAGGCAACAGGAGTTGAAGGCAGTGAAGCAGTAGTTGCCAAAGCAAAAGACTTTTGGACCAAAAACAGTAAACTGATACTTGGCGCCGGAGTATTCCTGGTGGCAGTGGTTGGCGGTTTCTGGGGATACAAACATTTCGTGGTTGGCCCCAAAGAAGAAAAAGCCGCTGATGCAATGTTCAAAGCAGAAGACTACTTCAGAATGGACTCAACCCAGAAAGCCCTGAACGGCGATGGTCAATATGCAGGTTTCCTGAAGATCATCAGCCAGTATAGCGGAACAAAAGCAGCAAACCTCGCACATTTCTATGCAGGCAGCTGCTACCTGAAACTGGACGATAATGCCAATGCCATCAAACACCTGAAAGATTTCAGCACAGATGCAAAGCAGATCCAGCAAAGGGCATATAAATTGCTCGGTGATGCCTATGCTGATCAGGGCAACAGCAAGGAAGCGTTGGATTACTATAAGAAAGCGGCCCGTCATTTTGAGTCAGACCAGACTGCTTCCGCAGAAGCATTGTTCATGGCGGCTTACCTGGCAGCTAATGTGATCAAAGACCCAAAAGAAGCAATTGCCTTATACAAGGAATTGAAGGAAAAATACCCAATGACGCAGCAGGGATTTGAAGCAGATAAATACCTGGCTATGTTGGGTGAATACAATGTAAACTGATCATGGCGGATATAGCGAACAGTAAATTATTACATACAGGCACAGGCATTCTCCCAATGGAGGATGCCTGTGTCGTTTTGGTGAAAACCGAATGGAACGCAGCGATCATAGATGAACTGGAGAGGGGTTGTGTGGAAGTGCTGAACAGGCATAAGGTTAAGACCGTGGTAGTGTTGACGGTGCCGGGGGCGGTGGAGATCAGCTTTGCGATCAGGTGTTTCTGGGAGCAAACCACGGCCCAAAAACCGGATGCATTCATTGCCCTTGGTTGCGTGATAAAAGGGGATACGCCTCATTTCGATTACGTTTGCAAGGCCGTTACGGACGGGGTAGTGCAGTTGAACCTGCAATTGCCGGTGCCTACTATTTTTGGCGTTCTTACAGTGAATACGGAAGAGCAGGCCCGCGAGAGGATCGGCGGAAAACACGGGCACAAAGGTGAAGAAGCGGCAATTACAGCCCTGAAAATGATATCTTTGCAACGGTCAATTAAATAATGATTTTCGATACCTGGTGAGCATGAATGTACAGATTTTTATTCCCTGTTTTGTGGATCAGCTTTTTCCCGACACGGCTTTCAATATGGTGAAAGTGCTGGAAAAAGCGGGTTGTACGGTGTCTTACAATCCTGAGCAGACCTGTTGCGGGCAGCCGGCTTTCAACGCAGGTTTTTGGGATGAAGCGAAATCAGTGTGTACCAAATTCCTGAAAGATTTTCGCGGGGCGGATTATATCGTGGCACCAAGCGCCAGTTGTGTCGGTTTTGTCAGGAACTATTACGCCAAGCTTTTTGAGAACTCTTCCCTCCATCATGATGTAGCGGATGTGGGAAAAAGGATCTATGAATTTTCAGAGTTCCTTGTGCAGGTGTTGAAAGTAGAGCAGTTTGGTGCTGTGCTGAACGGCAAAGCAACTTATCATGATAGCTGTGCGGGTTTGCGGGAATGTAAAATAAAATCAGAGCCCCGCCGCCTGCTTTCCCATGTAAAAGGCCTTGAGCTGGCGGAAATGAATGATGTGGAAACCTGTTGCGGTTTCGGTGGCACTTTTGCCGTGAAGTTTGAAGCTATTTCCATTGGCATGGGCGAACAAAAAGTAGAGAATGCGCTGGCTACCCAGGCCCAATACCTGATATCTACCGATCTTTCCTGCCTGATGCACCTGCAGGGCTATATCAAACATAAAGGCTATTCTCTTCAGACGCTTCATCTGGCAGATGTACTGGCCAATGGATGGTGATCATTGATCACTTAAATTTGAAGTCTATTAAACCGTTTTAATGTATGGCATACTGGCTTATCAAATCAGAACCCTCTACTTATTCCTGGGAGCAATTGGAAAAGGATAAAAAAACTTTTTGGGATGGAGTGCGCAATTATGCAGCACGCAATCATCTCAAAGCAATGAAGAAAGGAGATCTCGCTTTTTTTTATCATAGCAATGAAGGGCTGGAGATCGTGGGTATAGCAAAAGTGGTAAAGGAAGCCTACCAGTATCCTACCACTTCTGAAGAAGCATGGGTGGCTGTTGATTTTGCACCATATAAAAAGTTGAAGAAACCTGTAGGGCTGGCAGAGATCAAAACCAAAAAGGAACTTGCGGATATGGCATTGGTAAGGCTTGGCCGCCTGTCTGTTCAGCCGGTAACGGATAAGGAATGGGAAACTGTTATGAAAATGGCAGGGGAGCAATAAACAATAGCTGATCATTTACTATAGCTGAAACTTCATTGTTACTTTCATCAGGAGTATTAGTTTATCGTAATATTATTTCATATAGTAGTCAGGAAAAAACAGAAATTATCGTTTTTTTAAACCTGCCCTTTTTCTGTTTTTGAATTAATTTTCCAGAAACAAAATCTCTTGGCAAAGCAAAGGAAACACCTGGTCATTCTCTCCGGTGCAGGAGTAAGTGCAGAAAGCGGATTAAAAACCTTTCGTGACAGTGATGGTTTATGGGAAGGATATGATGTAAGGGAAGTCGCTACTCCGGGAGCATGGAAACGTAATCCCCAATTAGTGCTTGACTTTTATAATATGCGCCGCCAGAATGTGGCAGAAGCCCTGCCTAATGCTGCGCATATTGGTTTGGCTGAGTTGGAGAAGGATTATAATGTCACTATCGTTACGCAAAATATAGATGATCTGCATGAAAGAGCCGGCTCTTCGAGGGTTGTGCATTTGCATGGTGAAATATTCAAGATGCGAAGTGAAAGGGATGAGGATACATTGTATGAGATCCGTGGAGATATGAAGCTGGGAGATAAAGATAAGCGGGGGCATCAGTTAAGGCCGGCCATCGTCTGGTTTGAAGAGCCGGTGCCGAAAATGGAAGAAGCCATTCCCATAATTCATGCCGCAGATATCTTTGTGGTGATAGGTACTTCGCTGGTGGTTTACCCTGCAGCTGGCCTTGTGCATTATGTGGCAGGGCATACCCCCAAATTCATTATCGACAAAAAGATACCTTATACATCATCCATGGATAATCTTACATTGATTGAAAAGCCTGCTACGGAAGGAGTTGCTGAACTGACCAGGTTGCTGGCACAGTTGCCTGACTAACTTTAGGCTTTCACTAACAGCCGCCTGCTTAATATTGCGGCGAATATCCAGGTATGCAAAAGTTTTTTCTTGTTTTATTGGTTTCCCTTTGGTGGGGAAGAATAGAGGCGCAACAATCGTCCACGCCTTTTGAGCAGATCCGTCGTTTTACAGCTGCGCAAACGCCGGGGAAAGAAGATTCTGCCATCACTTATCTTACCAACAAGATCAAAGAAGGCATTCATTATTTATATCCCCTTTACCAGGCTATTGGCTGGGAAGACAAATTCAGAAAACAGGGAGATGGCCAGGATTTCTTTTATGATAATTTCAGCCAGTTCCTTTCATTCGTTGGTGATATGCGTATGGCGGATTATTATGGTGTAAAATCGTATGATACCACACAGCGTAGCTCAAGAGAGTTTATCCAGCAGGAAATGCAAAGGCTTCGCGATCTTCAATCCATCAATGCGGCTGCTTATGTAACGGGAAGGGCTTTGGATGCACAGGTCGTAATGATCAATGAAGCACATAATAAGCCTCAGCATCGTGCCTTCACCTACAGCTTGCTGGAAGATCTGTATAAAGAAGGATTCCGTTATCTCGCCCTGGAGATGCTGAATAATTCCCCTGACCGTTCCTTGCAGCAGTTAAATGATAAAACAGGCTTCTATACAAAAGAACCGGTTGCAGGCGAGTTGATCAGAAAGGCATTATCATTAGGATATACGCTTGTTCCTTATGAAGACACTATTGCTTATAAGCATACTTCCGTACAAAGGGATTCTGCACAAGCCGCGCATATCTATGAAGTGATCAAACGTGATCCCAAAGCCAGGATCCTGGTGCATGCAGGTTATGGGCATATTTCAGAAGTAGGCCTTGGTGATGAATATATCCCAATGGGCCTTGCATTTAAAAAATTAAGCGGGATCGATCCCCTGACGATCAACCAGGTGCTGTTTACCGAAGGCAGCAGTTATGAGTATGGCCGTTTATACTATGATGCATTGATGCAAAAGATCAATATTGATGAACCGGTAGTGCTCCTGAAAAACAGGGATCCTGTAAAGCTGATCGAGCGGGAAGGGTATGATATTTATGTGGTGCATCCGCCTTCTGTATATAAAAACAACAGGCCTACCTGGTTTTCCTTAAATGGTGAACGGAAGGAAGTAACCATTTCTCCGCAGGAGAAAGCGCTATTTATGGTACAGGCTTATTATGAAGATGAATATAACAGCCAGCCATTGGGAAAGATCATACCTGCTGATCAAACCTATATTACTTCTGATTACGGCTATTACAGCCTTTACCTGAAACCAGGCAAATATAAACTGGTGTTCAGGGATGTTGGTTACAAGGAATTAAATGTCAGGGACCGGGAAGTGAAATAGCGAATGCTCAACTGGCATTGCTTTCTATAAAACTGATCCCATTTTCTGCCAACTCCTTCAACACCGGTTCGTATATTTCTTTATCTGTGGGAATATGCAGGCCGGTCAGTTTCAATGTTCCCCTGAGAATGAGCTTTGCAGCGATAGCCAATGGCAATCCTACTGTTTTAGCCATAGCTGTTCTTAAGCTGTCTTCACCTTTCACCACCAATGAGCTTTGAATATTTGCGGGTTTGCCGGCTTCTTCATAGCCAAACTCATGCAGCATAACGATCATATCCTTATCTTCCGGCTGCAGGCTTAGCTTGGTTTCCACAGCCACCTGCAACAGGTCTGCAGCACTGCAAAAACCTTTATTCACCCGGGTATTTTTATCCTCCAGTCCAAGGAATAAGAATTGTCTGGAGGTAAGATCAGCTTCCTGTATCTGTTGGTTCATCCATTGGCCAAAACCATATGTGTCCAGGTGTTGGCGGAACAGCTCCTGCAAACTTTTACCATCACTTTGATAGGCGGGTGTTTCATCGGTCAGTTTCAGGTCAATGACATGCTTCCAGCCACGCATAAAATCGGGATGGCGGAGAGTGGTGCGGATAAACGTGTTGGTTTCTTCCAAGCCATACAATGGCGCATAGCTTAATGAATCGCGGTTGGGATACCAGCTGAATGCATCATGGCCCGGCACAGTCACCAAACGGTCAGGAGTAAACAATTCTTCATAGGGCAATTGCACATCTTTACCATTCTCCCGGTAATGAGCACCTGCTTTTCCCGCCAGGATAATATTGCGCGGATTCCAGCTTATCTTATAATGCCAGGGATTGTCATCGCTTTCGGGCGCGACCAGCCCGCCGCAATGGGAGCGGAATGAGGTTATTTTTCCCCCTTTTTTCCGGATCTCGTCAATGATCTTCATTGCACTCATGTGATCGATACCCGGATCAAGCCCCATTTCGCAAAGAAAAATAAGACCTTTGTCTTTTATTGCAGCAGCTATGGAACGCATTTCATTGTCAACATAAGAAGCCGTGAGCAGGCTTTTCCCGAGTTGCAGGCAGTCTTTTGCAACCGTGTTATGCAGCACCGGTGGCAGCATGGAAATAACCAGGTCAGCTTCGCTGATATACTGGCTGCGTTTGCCGGCATCACGGATATCAAAAGAAACAGCTTCACCGGAAGGGGAGTGGTTGATCTTTTCAAGGGCCAGTTGCAGGTTGGCATCCGCCACCACGAGTTTCCAGTTTTCTGCGCCTGCATGCTGTAACAAATAGTCGATCAAAACCGTGGCCGACTTGCCAGCCCCGAATAAAAGTATTTTCTTCATGCAACAAATATCTTAAATAGTTAAAACCCTTGGCATTTTATTTGGAACCCCTAAGCATTACTAAAATAAAATTTTATGAAATGAGCCATACAGGATCCTGTACACTTATCGCAGAGAGTGTTCTGGTGAGTTCCATATGGCAATTTTAACCATTAAAAATTAACAGATGAAAAAAGTATTTGTAGCTGTATTGCTGTTGACCGGTATGGCCGGTTACAGCCAGAATCTTACCGGCGGTCTGAAAGCGGGTGTCAACGTCTCCAATTTCACCGGTGGTGATTTCGGTTCAGTTAATAAAAAAGCATTGATAGGATTTCATGCCGGCGGCTTTCTGAACCTTGGGTTCGGCGCATTTTCCATACAGCCGGAAGCAATGGTGTCAACACAAGGTGCAAAAGCAGAAGATGTGAGCGGCAGCTACGATTGGAAGCTGACTTATATCACTGTACCTATTATGGCCAAATTCAAAACACCTGGCGGCTTTTACCTGGAAGCAGGGCCGCAGTTTGGTTTCAAGATCGATGAAAGCATCGGCAATCAAACCATCAACGATTTTGCAAAAGGACTTGATCTTTCTATTGGTGCAGGTCTCGGGTTCCAGACTGTTGGAGGATTTGGGATAGGCGCCCGCTATCTGGCAGGGCTTTCAAAAGTGGGTGATTTCAGTGGTTCTAATATTGATCCTGATTTCAAGAACAGTGTGATACAGGCGGGGATCTTCTATACTTTTGGTAAATAAAATCATATGGGAGTCTTGTTGATGCAAGACTCCCATATAAATAAATTAACGGCCTCCTACAGCCAGATCATTCGCCTGCCTGCTGCCTATTCTTACTATTTTAAATTCCACTCTCACTCCACGATTGGTGTCAGGAACACGTACTGTTTCAGATTCATTTGCTGAAATAGATTTGAATTGCACCATTTCCGTTTTAACAGGTTGCTCATTAGGTTTGATGTATTGCACTTCTACGGTTACCTGGTCAAGATTGTATTTGGAACGGTTGGTTACGGTCAGTTCCAGGTTGCGGATCCCACCTAATGCCACGCGTTTATAATCATTGCTGCTGACGGTTACCTGGCTGCCCCAGCCTGGGAGTGTTCTTTCGGAAGAGGAAGAGCGATCAGGTGTAACAGATACTGTTTTTCTTTCCGGGTTTTCTTTTTGTTCGGATGATCTCATTGCGCGTGTTCTTTCACCACTTACAGGGTCTTTATCTGCTGCGATATAATCCTGCTGGGCAATAACCGGTTCCTCTTTTAATTGCGGAGCAGGCATTACTGCTTTTGCTTTTGAAGAAGGAACAATAACTTCTTTTTCTGCAGCAAGATCATCATTGTTCATAGCTGGAGCTGGTGATGAAGTCAGCGGCTGGCGAACGGGTTCCTGCTTTGGCGATTCTGGTATAACCGTTGCAGATTGCTCTGATACTGAGTCGGTCGCTGGTTCAAGTCCTGCAGGGGGAGCTTGTTCTGCAAGTACTGCACTTGCTGTAGAAGAAGACGGTTTTTGAGCAAGGGAGCCATCCGCTGCAGGTTTTGATTGAAGAATGAACCCTACCAGTACGCCGATCCCGATCAGTCCGCCTACAACAGCAGCTCTTTTCAGGTTTACTTTCAAAAAGCTTTTTCTTGCGATCCTTTCTTTCCTTTCACGCAGTGTTTTTACATACATTTCCTTGATCTCATCAAGGGGCTGCGAATATTTTATTTTGGCAACAGGGTTTTCTGTAATGGTGATTGTTTCATTCAGGTCTGTTGCGGTATAATCCGGGATCGGAGCGGGGGTGGGTTTCGGAACAGGGACTGGCTTCGGCGTTGCTGCCGTTTTCTTTTCGGCAAGCTGATTGGGCAGGGTAACGAACACTGATTTCTTAGCCACATATTTTTGTTGTTCTGCAACGGCAACTTTGGGCGCATATGCCTGGTGCGCTGCCGGGATCTCTGCCTGGGGAGCAGGGCTGGGTACAGGGGCTGTTTGCTGGGCAGTATCGGGTTTTTTGAAGAACCGATCAAAAGGCTGTTCTTCCACTTCCGGAGCATAAGGCTTTAGCTCATCAATTTCGCTGGGATAGCGCCAGGCCGCACTTTTACCGGAGATCCATACCAGGTCATAGGCCTTCAGGCCCATTTTTAACAAGTCTTCCAGGGAGAACGGCCCTGTTTCCTTGTTGTCGCGCAGAAGAAGATAGTTTACCATAACATTCTCTATTGGTAGATTAATATCAACGTAAAATCTGTGCCGTCAAGTGCAAAGAGGATGTTATAAAACTCCTATTTTCCTGCTGTTGCACAATAATCCACAGCCGTGGAAAAATAGGGCAAAAAACAGTTTTGTTTGTCAGGTTTTGCGCCCCAAAAAAAGTAGATTTGCAAGCCCTTAAAAGCCTTGATTTTGAAGGGTAAATAACAAAGATCCCTAATAATTATGGAAGAGAATTTTGGACCTCAGGAAACGAATGATATTGACCGCATTATTCCGGTAAATATCGAGGAGCAGATGAAGACCGCGTACATCGATTATTCAATGTCGGTGATCGTGGGACGGGCCCTGCCGGATGTAAGAGATGGCTTCAAGCCCGTACACAGGCGCATTTTATTCGCAATGAACGAACTTGGGCTGAACCATAACAAACCCTATAAGAAATCAGCCCGTGTGGTAGGTGAGGTATTGGGTAAATATCACCCGCATGGTGATTCTTCTGTTTATTTTGCCATGGCCCGTCTGGCGCAGGACTGGAACATGCGCTATACACTGGTTGATGGCCAGGGTAATTTCGGTAACCAGGACGGTGATGATCCCGCAGCAATGAGGTATACCGAAGTAAGGCTCGACCGCCTGGGCGAGCATATGCTTGATGATATCGAGAAGGACACGGTAGATTTCCAACTCAACTTTGACGACTCCGAAAAGGAACCTTCGATACTGCCTACACGTATCCCGCAACTGCTGATCAACGGCAGCAGCGGCATCGCCGTAGGCATGGCCACGAACATGATGCCGCACAATCTCTCTGAAGTGATCGATGGTTGTGTTGCCTACATCGACAACCGTGAGATCACGATCGATGAGTTGATGCAATATGTAAAAGCACCTGACTTCCCTACAGCCGGTATCATTTACGGAATGGAAGGAGTGAAGGCTGCCATGCATTTCGGCAGGGGACGTGTGGTACTGAGAGGCCGTTTGAATATTGATACAAAACCCAGTGGCCGCGAACAGATCATTATCACAGAAGTGCCTTACCAGGTAAACAGGGATTCGCTTACCAACCGCATTGGTGAACTGGTGAACGAAAAACTGATAGAAGGGGTGGCGCATGTGAACAATGAATCGAACAACAAAGAAGGCACCCGGATCGTGATCGACCTGAAAAGGGATGGGGTGGCCAATGTGATCGTTAACCAACTCTATAAGCTTACTGAACTGCAAACCTCTTATGGCATCAACAACGTTGCCATTGTGAAGGGAAGGCCAAAAACGCTGAACCTGAAAGATCTGATCAGCGAGTTCGTGGAGTTCCGTCATGAAGTGGTGGTACGCCGCACCCAGTTTGAATTAAGGGAAGCAGAAAAACGGGCGCATATACTGCAGGGCTACCTGATAGCGCTGGATCACCTGGATGAAGTGATCACGATGATCCGGAACTCGGCTACGCCTGAAATAGCGAAAGACAATCTCGTGAATGCAGGTTGGGGATTGGATGAAGTGCAGGCCAAAGCCATACTGGAATTGCGTTTGCAACGCCTTACCGGCATGGAAAGAGAGAAGATCAAGGAAGAATACGATGAATTGATGAAACTGATCGGGGAGCTGAAAGAGTTGCTGGCCAATGAAGCACTCCGTTATGGTGTGATCAGGAAAGAACTGCTGGAGATCAAAGAAAAATATGGTGATGAACGGAAGACCGAGATCACTTACCTCGATAATGAAGTGCGCATTAAAGACCTGATCAAGGAAGAAGACGTAGTGATCACGATCTCACATCTTGGTTATATAAAACGTACGCCGGCAGATGAATACCGTGCGCAGCGCCGTGGCGGAAGGGGAGTGATCGGCGGCAAAACGAGGGACGAGGATTATATTGAACATCTTTTCGTAGCTTCCACCCATCATAGCATGCTGTTCTTTACAGAAAAAGGAAGATGCTACTGGTTGAACGTATACGAAATACCTGAAGGAGAGAAAACCAGCAAAGGAAGAGCGATCCAGAACCTTATCCAGTTACCCCAGGATGATAAGATCCGCGCCATCATTGATGTGAAGGACCTGAAAGATGAAGAGTTTGTAAAATCACACAATATTGTACTTTGTACCAAGAAGGGGATCATCAAAAAAACGGAATTGCTTGATTTCAGCCGTCCGCGCCAGACAGGTGTGAATGCCATCACTATCAATGAAGGTGATGAACTGCTGGAAGCAAAAATGACCGATGGCAATTCCGAGATCATGATGGCGGTGAAGAGTGGCCGTGCGATCCGTTTCTCCGAACAAAAAGTGAGGGCAACCGGTCGCGGTGCCATTGGAGTGGCAGGCATTGAAGTAGAAGATGCGAATGATGAGGTAGTTGGTATGATTTGTGTAAACCCAGAAATCGATGCATCCAAAACAGTGCTGGTGGTGAGTGAAAAAGGGTTTGGAAAAAGAACACCGGTTGACGAGTACCGCTTCACCAACCGAGGTGGTAAAGGCGTCAAAACCATCAATGTAACGGAAAAAACAGGAAGCCTGGTAGGTATGCTGGATGTGGCGGAAACGCAGGACCTGATGATCACCTGTAAAAGCGGTGTAACGATCCGGATGAAAGTGGCCAATATCAGCGAACAGGGAAGAGCGACGCAGGGTGTAAAACTGATCAGGCTGGATGAAGGCGATGAAATAGCCGCCATCACCAAGCTGGATGAGGAGCAGGCAGACACGGCGCACCCGGCTGCACCTGAAGCTGGAGGCGATGACGCAACGGATGCGGCAGCAAATCCATCTTCAGAAAACAACACGGAAGAATAAGTGGACGTATTGTTTTATTATTAATTATCTATCAATTCAATTTAAATAATGAAAAAGACCACATTCCTTTTAACGATGCTGACGTTTGCCATTATGGGTCAGGCACAGCGCTATGATGATATTAAAACCAAACTTTTTGTAAATCAGTTTGCTGAAGCCAAAAAGGAAATCGACAAGGGTATGGCCAATGCCAAATTTGCTTCCAAGCCCGAAGCGTTTATTCTGAAGGCGACAGCTTATGCTGCCGTTGCAGATGATCCAGCCAACGCAGCAGAAGCCGACCAACTGAGGGCAGACGCTTATGCAGCCTTTATGAAGTACAGGGAAATGCAACCCGATCTTGCCCTGATGGCTGATATTCCTTATAAGAATGCACCTTCTTACCTGCACACTACTTATTTCAATGCCGGCTACAAGGATTACCAGGAAAAGAAATGGGCTGCAGGCCTGCCAAAATTTGAAAAGGCAGTGGCTTTGTCCGATTTCATGATCGAGAAAAAATTATTTGCTGCTCCAATAGATACCAACAGCCTGATCCTTGCAGGTATCATGGCTGAGAATGATAATAAAGCGGATGTGGCTGCCAAATATTACGGTCGCCTGGCTGATGCCAAGATCCAGGGACAGGGTTTTGAAGACATTTACAAATACCTGGTGCGTTACAATTTTACCAAAAAAGACATGGCTGCATTTGATAAATACAAAGCGCTTGGAGCCGAGCTTTATCCGCAAAGCGAATTCTTCAAATACGACAAAACAGATTTTGCTGTAGGTCTTGAAGAAACTTTTGATGCAAAAATCAAATCGCTGGAGCAGGTATTGGTAAATGATCCCACCAACTATAAATCCAGCCTTCTGCTCGGTCAGCTTATCTACGACACGCTTTATTCAGATAAAGAAGGAGCAGTGAAGCCTGCCAATGCAGCAGAACTGGAAACCAAAATGGTTGCCACTTTCAAGAAATCAGCGGAGAACAATCCCAACGAAATCTTGCCGAATCTTTATCTTGGTGAATACTATATCAACAAAGCGGCAGGCATCAACGAAAAGAAAGAAGCCCTGGCTGCAGAGATCAAAAAAGCGACCAAGCCTGGAGCTCAGCCATCCAAAGAAAGTGTAGCGAAAAGGGATGCGCTTGAGAAAGAATTTGATGATAACTATGAAGCTGCAAGGGTTTCGTATGAAAAAGCGGCCGAACTGTTTGGCAAAAAAGGATCACTTACTGGTCCTGAAAAACAACAGTACAAAAATGTGGCTGGCTACCTGGGTGATATTTATACTTACAAAAAAGATAAGGCCAAAGGCAAACCTGCTGATGTTGCTAAATATGCAGAGCAGGAGAAGAAATGGAATGATCTGTATGGATCGATCCGTTAAGCTTTGGTAGGAGATGAATTGGAAACGGCTTCTGAAAAGGAGCCGTTTTTTTATTTGGGAGTATAGAGATGGAATGTGGGGATATGGGGTGTTCAGGAATTCAATATTTAACATAATATAAATTATAGGAAAAATAACCGGTTTCAGCTTAGGCATTCTCGCTTTTACGGTCGATAAGATCCTGTGCAGACAATTATTCGGGCCGGTATTTTATTTTCCGGACCCAATTTTCCGATTTACTGATTTCAATCAAGCGCGAATAAGTAAAGAATTTTAAGCTTTGCAAAAAAAAGAATGCTAACAGAGATTAATCCAAAATTGCCCATGCGCAATAAATCAGTAACAAAGGATTTTTATATAAATAAGTTGGGATTTAAAGAATTTGGAAACACTGACTATGACGGCTATTTAATGGTGGTAAAAGACAATATACAAATTCACTTTTTTGAATTTAAAGAACTTGACCCCAAAGAAAATTACGGGCAAGTGTATATCCGGACAAACGACATTGATAACTTATATAGATCATTCCTGGACAACAATACAGAGATCCATCCTAACGGGCGTATTGAAACAAAGCCATGGGGACAGAAAGAGTTTTCAATGCTTGACCCGGACAGCAATTTGCTGACTTTTGGACAGAGTTTATAATGCCATACAATTTCTTCTGGATTCGCTGCAATGGTGTCATGGAGGATTAGTTTTTGTGTACTTCGATCTTCCATTCCGCCCCTGACCCAATCTTTTTCTTCTCTGCCAAACTTCCCCTATTAATCGCCACTGAAAAATTCAACAAACTATTCAAATATCCCAATGGCTTTCCTTCCGCCACCTCTCCAAAAGTATTTGCATACAGAATCCGTTCCTGGTAAACCAACGAATCCACATGCAAAATCTTTACATCCAAACTATCCCCGATCCGGAAACCTGCTTTCTGAACAAGGCTATCCGGAATATTGCTCCAGATATTCCCGTACTGAATATCCAACACAGGGATATTCCCTTTTAAAACACCTTCCTTTAATTCAGCCCGCTGATACGGTATCTTCACCACCGGTCGATTAAGCTCTGGCCCGACCTGCTCAAACCTGATCTTTCCCGAAGCCAGCCTGGCTGCTGTATAAGCATACACGTCGCGGCCATGAAATGTATACGATGCTGAAGAACCCTGCCTTCGATTAACGGATTCATCGATCTGGCGCAATGAAACAATGCCGATCTCATCAGCCAGTAAAGTCAGCGTGCCATTATCCGGCGTTACGATATAATGCCCGTTCCTTGTTTCTGCCACCACCGATTGGCGGTCAGTGCCCACGCCCGGATCAACTACTGACACAAACACTGTTTCGGGTGGCCAGTATGGTACTGTTTGGTTAAGCCGGTAAGCCGCTTCCCAGATATTGTAAGCGGGAATTTCATGGGTGAGATCAAACATGGATAAGCGCGGATCTACTGTATAGGCTACGCCTTTCATTGCAGATACGGCACCGTCTTTAAGTCCAAAATCTGTTTGCATCACGATCGGCTTTGGTGCCGACTTATCGTTGCAGGCTTGCAAAGCAAGGCTGAGAATGATGAGTGAGATCAGAAATCTGTACATTGCTAAAGATTATCCGTAAAGTTATTCATTCAATCAAGATAGTTCATGGACCTGCGTGCACAACTTTTAAAAGAACATTCCAAAGCCAATTGCCTGAAAGTAGTTAAATGGGTCGGCAATTCACCGGAACGTTTTGCTGAGCTTTTCGAACTGTTTTTAAAAGATGAATACCGTGTGGTGCAGTTGGCTGCCTGGCCTGTCAGTTATGTGATTGAAGCGCATCCTTCATTGATCAGGAAACACCTGCCCGCCTTATTCAAAAACCTGGAAAGAACAGATACACATCCATCTGTCAGGCGCAATTCGATCCGCCTGATGCAACATATTGAGATCCCCGAAAAATATCATGGTGTGGCGATGAATCTTTGTTTTGAGTACATCAGTGATCCGAAAGAAAAAGCAGCAGTGAAAGCGTTTTCATTGACGGTGCTGGAGAATCTTTCAAAGCAATACCCGGAAATAAAGCCGGAGTTGAAAGCGATTATCGAAGACAGGTGGGATAGCGAAACACCGGCGTTCCGGTCGAGAGCAAAGAAAATAATGGCATTACTTTAAACATTCGGTTATTCTTTCTGTTTTGCAGTGCTGTGTTGCTTGGTTATCAGTCCTCATATTGATCGGTTAAAATCAAACTGTTGCATGAAACCGCTAATCTGCCTTTTGTTTTCCACTCTGCTATTATTGGCTTTCTATTCCGGTAAGATAAATGATGATGGTTGGTTTTTCAAGGGTTATGAACAACCTGCCGATACTATTGGCCAGACAGTTTTAAAACCCTCAGACCTGGCTGTTGATCCCTGCCTTGACAGAGGGAAAGCAATTTTCGAAGGGCGTTGTATAGCTTGCCATTCGGTGTTCAGAGATTTAACAGGGCCGGCTTTAGCAGGCGTTGAGGAAAGAGTGAAGGACAGAAAACTTTTGAGAGAGTATATCAGGAACCCTGGAAGGGTAACATTCTCCAATAGTTATTTTATGTGCCTGAAGATGAAATTCGGCTCCATGATGACCGCATATCCGATGTTAACAGATAAGGATATCGATTGTTTTTTGGAGTATGTAAAAAATGAAGCAGCGATGCATCCTGATCTGATAGTCAAACGTCCTGCCCTGGATACTCTTTATACTGACACCCTTATTGAAGAATCAGGTAAACTGCTAACTGAAGAAGACTCTACAATGAACAATGAAGAGTCACCAGCAGAAAATCTTGTAGATTATATTAGGACCAATGGCATGTATAACTTTAGAATTGAAGCGCTACCAGGCTGGTCTTATGGGAACCAATATGAAGAGCTGAAGTTAGGTGTAAGAAAAATAAAGCTACATCTAAAGACCGATTTTTCAAATAATTCAGTTCTGAGCATGTGCATTTTCTTTCCTGGGCAAAAACTACTCATCATTGGTTCCTTTGGTCAAGGTAATATCTTTCATATTGAGCAATATGAAGACCAGATACCTTTTGGGGCGAATGCCATTGCTTTTGCGAGCGCCAGCATTGGCGAAAAAATTTATTATGGGCTTACCAATTTTACAGTAGCCCAACGAGATCAAACGATTCCCCTCAGTATAAAAGAAGGAACTAAAGAACAGCTTAGCCAGGCTTTCCAGGCAATGAAGTTTGGCGAGATAAAATTAGATATCATTACTAAAAAGAAAACAATCGTTCCGGATATTCCTTGTAGCGTCAATACACCGGAAAACAATAAATAATTTTAATACAACATCCTCACCTTAATCGTCTCCTTCACATCCTTCAACACCTGCACTGCCTTATTCGAAAGCTGCTTGTCCACATCCAGCACCACATAACCAATATCTTCATTCGTTTTCAGATACTGACCAACGATATTGATATTATGCTTTGACAATTCGGTATTGATCGCTGAAAGCACACCCGGCACGTTGTTGTGTATATGCAGGATCCTGTGTGAACGCTCCTGCGGAGGCAATGCCAGTGCAGGAACTGTATGCGAACCAAACGTAATTCCTTTTTCCAGGAAATTGAACAGTTTTATGCTTACATCTTCCCCGATATTTTGTTGTGCTTCTTCCGTGGAGCCACCGATATGCGGGGTCAGGATCACATTGGGAAGGTCCTGCAAGGGCGATTGAAAACGGTCGCCATTTTTCTCCGGCTCCCAGGGAAATACATCAATGGCGGCACCGCTAAGCTGCCCTTCGAGCAAGGCTTTGCGGAGGGCTTCCAGGTCCACCACTTCGCCGCGTGCATAGTTGATCAGGATCGATCCTTTCTTAAAATATTTAAGTGTGGTTTTGTTGATGATATTCTTGGTTTGCGAGGTTTCAGGAACGTGGAGGGTCACTACATCCGCTTTGCCCAGTACATCTTTCAGGGTTTTACCATCGGTAGCATTGCCAAGCGGCAGTTTGGTTTCCACATCGTAAAAGATCACTTTCATGCCCAGTGCTTCGGCCAGCACGCTAACCTGGCTGCCGATATTGCCATAACCGATAATGCCGAGGGTTTTGCCCCTGAGCTCAAAACTGCCTTTTGCATCTTTCATCCAGATGCCGTCATGAGCGGCTTTGTTTTTGTCAGGGATGCGGCGGATCAGCATAATGGAAAGGCCGATCACCAGTTCTGCAACGGATCTTGTATTGGAATACGGTGCATTGAATACTGCTACGCCATGGCGTGTGGCAGCGTCCAGGTTCACCTGGTTTACGCCGATACAGAAACATCCGATCGCCTGCAGCTTCTGGGCGGCATCCAGCACTTTTTGCGTGATCTGCGTTTTGGAACGGATGCCAAGTATATGTACATCTTTGATCTCTTTGATCAGTTCTTCTTCGGTCAATGCTTTGGTGATCTTTTCCACTTTGGTGTATCCCTGCTGTTGGAAATTCTTTACTGCCAGGTCACTGATATTCTCGAGGAAAAGGATGCGGATCTTCTCTTTGGGGTAACTTGTTTTTTCGCTTGCCATATTGCAAATATACTTAAGGACGTTATTACCATAAAAAGTATGAATGGGGAAAAGTTAACCGTTTGTTCAAACAACTGTAAGTTTTATTTTTGTCAAAACTCAAAAACACACGCCTGTTGAAAAACACTTTATTTGCCGTTGCCCTGCTGGGTCTTTTTTATAGTTGCAAGAATGCCAGCTCCTCTACCGAAAAAACAGCCGATACTGCCTATCAAGCCCCTGCCCCTGCTCCCCTTCCGGATAAAGAGGTGAAACATTATAAAGGCCTGTTGTCTTCCTTCTTCGATAGCATGCTGCTGCAACGCGGATTCAGCGGAGGAATACTGGTAGCCAAGAATGGGGTTGTATTATATGAAAACTATGCAGGCTTTGCAGATGTTGGCCGTAAACAGCCAATAACCGATACTTCTTCCATTCATATCGCTTCTACCAGCAAGACCTTTATGGGCGTTGCTATTCTTGGCCTGGTGCAGGACAATCAGCTGTCGCTGGAAGATTCCATTCAAAAATTCTTTCCTGGCCTCCCCTATCCGGGAATAACAGTGAAGATGCTGCTCAGCCACCGGAGCGGCCTGCCCAATTATCTTTATTTTATGTCGGAAGGCAATTGGGACAAGAAAAAGCAGGTGACGAATGCAGACGTATTACAAACATTATACACGGAAAAGCCTAACCGCAGTTTTAGCCCGGGCAGGCGTTTCAGCTATAGCAATACCAATTTTGTGTTGCTGGCTATGATCATTGAGAAGATAACCGGTATCAGCTACCCGGATTATATGAAGCTGAAATATTTCGGTCCACTGAAAATGGAACATACGTTTGTTTTTACTTTAGCTGATACGGGTAAAGTGATCCCTTCCTTTAACTATAATGGCACGGTTTGGGACAATGATTTCCTGGAAGGCACTTATGGGGACAAGAACATTTATTCCACGCCCAAGGACCTGCTGAAATGGGACCAGGCTTTGTATACCGAGCAATTGCTGAAAAAGAATATGCTCGATTCGGCTTTCACTCCTTACAGTCTTGAACGCCCTTCCATTCACAACTATGGTTTAGGTTTCAGAATGCTGATCATGCCCAATGGGAAAAAAGTGATCTATCATTTCGGACGCTGGCATGGTTACAATGCAGCTTTTGCAAGGTTGATGGACGAAAAGGCAACTATCATTATCCTGGGCAATAAGTTCAACCGCAATATTTACACTACTGCCCATAAATGTTATGACCTGTTTGGCAATTACATGCAGGGAAACGACAGTGAAGAGGACGCGGAAAATGCTGAAGTAAAGACGGAAGTAAAAAAGGAAGTAAAGAAAAAAGCAGTAGTAAGGAAAAAGAAGAAATGACCGGTTTTATTTAGTAAAGACTCGCTCTGGACATATCCCACAAAGACGACGAAGACCACAAGGTTATTGCCTGAGATAATTTCTTTGTGGTCTTCGTCGTCTTTGTGGGAGTTTGATTGCTGAAGCTGAGTCATTATTGTTTAATTGTTTATTTCAAACGGTCAACAATTCCTACTTTTATCATCACAATCGTACAATTGTGAAAGTATTCAATGCAGAACAGATCAGACGGTGGGACCAGTACACCATTGAGCAGGAGCCTGTTGCTTCTGTGGAATTAATGGAACGGGCTGCCCTTGCCTGTGCTGCCTGGTTAAATGAACACTATCCCGATCAGCCCCTTACTGTTTTCTGTGGCAAGGGAAACAATGGTGGAGACGGATTGGCCATTGCCCGCCTTTTATCAACCCGCAGGATCACTGTTTACATTCTTGAATTCGGACATAAAGGTACAGCGGATTTTCAAACCAATCTTTCCCTCCTGCATCAATATCCCGCAATAGATATCCGTTTTATACAAACAGAAGAGAATCTCCACTCTATTGCTTTTTCAGGTGTGATCATAGATGCATTGTTTGGTTCAGGATTGAATCGTGGATTGGAAGGTGTTACTGCCGCTCTGGTAGAAAAGATCAATGAAACTGGTTGCCCTGTTGTTTCTATTGATCTGCCCAGCGGTATGTTTGTTGACAGGTCTTCTGCAGGCAATGTACAGGTAGCTGCAACGCACACATTAAGTTTTCAGGTGTATAAGCCGGCTTTCCTGGTAGCAGAGAATGCAGCGTATTGCGGAGAAGTGCATATACTGGATATCGGCCTGCATCCGGACTTTTATGATCGGGAATCAGCGCAGTATGAACTGACAGATGAAACCATTATTCACCAGCTATACAAGCACAGGAACCGTTTTTCACATAAAGGGAGTTTTGGCCATGCTTTGATGATCGCGGGCAGTTATGGTAAAATAGGTGCGGCAGTATTATCAACAGAAGCTTGCCTGCGCACTGGTGCCGGATTGGTGAGCTGTCATATTCCCCGCTGCGGATATGAGATCATGCAGGCACGGCTGCCGGAAGCAATGGTGAGCACGGACCTGAATCATTCCATTAATACGCATATCGAAACTGATCTGGATGTTTATCCTGCTATCGGTATAGGCCCTGGCCTTGGAACTGCTTCAGAAACAAGAACGCTATTGAAAGAAATACTCAGTGTATATAAAAGGCCTGTGGTGTTGGATGCGGATGCATTGAACGGTATTGCCAAAGAGCCGGAATTACTGGCACAAATACCGGCAGGTTCCATTCTCAGCCCACACCCTAAAGAGTTCCAGCGTTTGTTTGGAGAAACAGCCAATGAATTTGAACGGTTACAACTGGCTTCATTAAAGGCAAAAGAATTAAAGTTGATCATTGTCCTGAAAGGGCATCATACACTGATCGCGTTGCCCGATGGAAAAATGTTCTTCAACTCAAACGGCAATGCAGGCATGGCCACTGGCGGCAGCGGGGATGTGCTTACAGGGATACTGACCGGTTTACTGGCACAAGGATATGAACCCGGGGATGCAGCCGTATTCGGTGTATACCTTCATGGATCAGCCGGCGACCTGGCTGCAGAGGAATTATCCATGGAAGCCATGATCGCCGGTGATATTACAAAATACCTGGGAAAAGCCTTTCTTGCAATAGAAGAGCAGTGATAACGGTCACTTATTCTCCATTTTTCTTCTCCAGCAAAAATTTATAGATCAACCCTCCCACAATAGCACCTGCTATGGGTGCTACCCAAAACAACCATAACTGTGAAAGGTATTGTCCTCCTGCAAACACAGCCTGTGAAGTGGAGCGGGCAGGATTAACGGATGTATTGGTGATAGGAATGGAAATAAGATGGATCAGGGTAAGCCCAAGGCCAATTGCAATGCCTGCAAACCTGCCATTGGCAAATTTATCAGTAGCTCCAACAATGATGATCAGGAAAAAAGCAGTCAGTAAAAATTCTGCAATAAAAGCTGCTTTCAGATTATAACCATGAGGAGATAGATCTCCATATCCATTGGCAGCGAAAGCACCGGCTTTGGTATTGTCAATAGCAGCTGCGTCATTGCCGGAAAAAATAAGATATAAAGCACCGGCTGCAACCAAGGCACCGGCAACCTGTGCAATGATATAAGGGACCAGCTCTTTACCGGGAAATCTTCCTGCAGCAAGCAGGCCAAATGATACCGCAGGATTAAAATGGCCGCCGGATATATGCCCGACTGCATAAGCCATGGTCAATACAGTAAGACCGAATGCAAGCGCCACACCAAGATAACCAATGCCCAGGTCAGGAATGCCGGCAGCAAAGAGAGCGCTTCCGCATCCTCCAAAAACCAACCAGAACGTTCCAAAAAATTCAGCAGCAAATTTTCTCATAACGATATATTTTCAAGGTTAAAGAATCGTGCTTAAATGGAGGTGGAATGATCGTTGAAAGAACTAAAATACATTCTTCTTTAATATAACAAAGAAGATGACCAGAATAGGGTATTAAGATTGGGGATAAGTGATGCAGAAATAATAAAGGGGCTTTAAGGCCCCTATTAATAAATTCTTTATTGATGTATCATTTTTCTTTCTTCTCTTTTGCCATCTGTGCTGTACCTATTACCAGGAAAGCAACCCAACTTGGATAAACGATAGCAAAACTTGTATGAACAGAAGGGCCAATAATTATAGCTAACAGAACATGTAATGCAGCAGTCAGTATCATGCCGATTGTTCCGATCTTGTAAAAAGCGTTGCGGTTATTCATACTGATGATTTTTTATAAAGGAACTTGAATACCGGCTGAAGGTATGGAAAATCATGTAAACGGTGGTAAAGGTTTTTACGGGCGGTTTTCCCGCCCGGTTTTTCCCCGCATTTCAGGGTAATTCCCTGTATTTCTTCCTGTGGCGGTCCTTTTCTTTTGGTACAAACAGCTGGATTTAACCCTCTTATTGAA
The DNA here is from genome assembly GCA_001898405.1 of Sphingobacteriales bacterium 44-61. Classification (GTDB taxonomy): domain Bacteria; phylum Bacteroidota; class Bacteroidia; order Chitinophagales; family Chitinophagaceae; genus Terrimonas_A. The sequence goes on along the minus strand of MKTW01000002.1, from coordinate 42,545 downwards.
GGTTACCTGTAAAAAACCTTTATAAGTGATATGAGAAGGCTTTGCCATTATACATTATTGATTGTTTTCCCGGTCATATTCTTGTCCTGTAAAAAATCAGGCGGAGACAGTCCTGCTCCCCCTACTCCACCGCCACCTGGTCCGCCGGTGAATAATCCTGTTATTCCACCCACAGTTTATACTGGCTATAATCTGTTGTGGAATGATGAGTTTGATGGCTCGCAGATAGACCTGGACAAATGGGGGCTTGAAACAGGAACAGGTGTGGACGGCAATTTTGGAACAGGGCAAGTGGACAGGGCCCGCCCGGATAATGCTACGATTGCTGCAGGCATTTCAGGTGCCAGTGGCAATTGCCTGGCTATTGCAACAAAAAAGGAAGCCTATATTGACCGCAGCTATACCAGTGCCCGGCTCACTACAAAAGACAAAGGAGCCTGGGGGCCGGGGCATCGGATCGAAGCAAGGATATGGGCCCGTGATGTGCGATACAAAGGTCAGGGCTTTGCATTCTGGATGATGCCGCAGGAAATACCTGCAGGGCAAGCATCATTGATGTGGCCGCAGGGTGGTGAAATCGATATTATGGAATATGTTGGCGCTATACCTGGCCATAACCTGGGCAGCGTACATTATGCCTGGTCATGGGAGAACAACCAGTATCAGAGTTGGAATCATGGACATAAAGGAGGATATTATTCCTACCAGGAAAAAGAAGTGCCGGCCGGCAACCCGGCTTATGGCGGATGGCCTGTACCGGCAACTGACCTTACTGCAGGAAGCGGAGGCTTTCATATTTACAGGATCGATTGGTATGAGAACAGGATAGAGTTTGCCATTGACGACCAGGTATACCATATCAACTATTTCAATGATGGTGATGCATTCGACAATGGAATGGCTGATGGGCAGGACCAGGACGCAAAGATCATTGTGAATGGAAAAAGAACATTTGTATCCGAGTACTCCCATCATTTTCCTGAATGGTCACCTTTTTCGCATAAATTTTTTATCCTGCTCACTGCCGGTGTTGGCGGTAATGATAATCAAACCTACGGTGGAGCTATTGTCTCCAATGCTGTATTCCCCTGTACTACGTTTATTGATTGGGTAAGAGTGTATAAAAGGAACTAAGGGCCTGGATGCAACATATTGGAGCAGGATCATACTTTAATTAAACGACCGTTTATGTACACCCGTTTTCTGGGTAGGACAATATGGGCACTACTGGTTTTTTTCCTGTCCTTCCGTGCGCAGGCGCAACTACAGGTAAGAACAGAAATTTATCCAGCAGTGGAATTGTTGAATGTGATCCACCTGCTTTCCGATTCAGTAGAAACCGTTCCTTCTACTTATGCCATTGATGTCCGCCGGCAATTCCAGGCTTTTAAAGATCATCCGGCAGTACAAAAAGCAAGGGAAATGGTATTGATCAATTGTGATTTCCCTTTGCGGCACAGTTGGTGTTTTTATAATTTCCCGGATGTTCAATTGCATCTGCCGGATACTCTTTGGGCATACAATAAATATGTGACGACGGTTGCTGTACGCGATTATTTCAAAGCCTGTATGGATTTTTACAGGGATAGCAGGTTTTGGGAATTCTTTACTGCTTATCGCCCCAAGTATGACCAATGGATACAATCATTTAACCGTAACCTGTATGAAGATGGAATGCTGGCCGCAATGGATAGTTTATACCGGCTCAAACCTTCCAGTAAGGTAGTGTTTACCCTGGGCGCGATGAATTGTAATTCATTTGCTCTGCCGGAAACAGGGGATATCAACCCAGCGTTCAAAGGCATTTCAACCATCTTTATTGCCTTTGGGAATCTGCACCGTTCAAAAGATACTATTGCCCCTGCTTTTTACTCTCCTTTTAATTCACAATTGATATGGCATGAAGCAGGCCATGTTTACCTGGCTGATCTTTTCCGCAAGTATGAAAAAGAAGTGATGGCGATACAGGATATATTCAATAATAGTGAGGATATGAAGCGTGAAGCGGGTGCGGTCGGCTGGGCTCATTACCTCGATGAAAATATAACACAGGCAGTGACCAGTTATCTTCGTATCCGCGCAGGCGTCGTAACAAAAGATGTTGAGTATAAAAGAATGAAAGATTATTATATTCTGTCAGAAGCCATCATTGACATCATGGAAGATCAGTACATCAACAAACCTGCCTATGCTGACTTTGATGCATTTTTTCCTGTGCTGTTACGATCACTGACCGAAAGAGCAAGGGGCCGTTGATTGCTTCTCCTGATCAAAAGAAACACCGCTATTGCCACGATCAGGTAAGGTAATATCCATATCAGCAATGACAATTCAAAAGAAGGATTGATGGTTCCTCCATTTACCAGCCAGATGCCTTCTCCATTTTGTGCAGCAGCACGGGGCAATAAATATTGCAGGAAGTTCCACCCAAAATGAATGCCTGTAGCCAGGTGCAGTTGTCCTGTTCTGATAACGGCAATACCGAACAGAAGCGATCCGATACCCGTAGTGAGCATTGTAAGAAGAATATCAGTCAGGCTCATATTGCCGGATAAATGCATGCAGCCAAAAAGTATGGCAATGATTATTTGAGTGGGCCATTCCCCCCATTTTTCCAGCAGGATACGAAATGGATAACCACGAAAGGCCAGTTCCTGTACAAACACGGAGAGGAAAACAGTAATGAAGATGGGCAGCAGTTGATACCAATGGAAAGCCGGATTCAATTCCCAGTGAAAGCCTGTCAGCAGTTTTATGGTAAACGCAACTGCGATCAGCATGGCTATTCCTCCCAGGGTGCCATACAGGAGATCGAGCCAGGCGCCTTTGCTGGTGGTGGTGCAGCCAATCCCTTTCCATGACCTGTTTTCCCATTTCAGCACCAACCCTGTAAACAGGATAAGCAGCAGGCAGAGCAGACCATTGGTAATTAGCTGGCCTTTCCCCGGCAAAAAACCGGTAAGGACCTGGGCAATGAACAGGAGGCCATAATTGCCGCCAAGATAAATGCCCACACGCAATAACACAGGAAGTTGCCTGAACCAGTTGCTGAATTTCATATCCATTTATTTCAGTACAAAATGAAGGCATTGGTAAAGCAATTCCAATAAAATTCGACCAGGGGCCGGAGCAGGGCAACATAACCGCCTGTTGCAGCAACAGGATTCTGTTGTCCAATCAATGGGTTTTGCCGGGGAAAAAGAGGTATTCGTTGCCATAATGTTATTTGGGAAGAATAATTTCCACAACTTAGCAGCATGAAGTTCAGGGATTATGCCGGAAATATCTACCGGCACCGTTATGGAAGATGGGGTTTGCATGTTCTATTCTGGTTATTCTTTTTTGGAGCCAGGTTGTATATCAATAATATTTCCCTTAACCCATATAAGGTTTATCCCAAAGGGGTACTGTTAAGCAACTTCTATGCAACACTCACTACAGCGATTGCTTATTATTTGCTGGTGTATTGGGTTTATGAAAAATTATACAGGAGGAAGAAATATACAGCAGCAATATGTTCTTTCATCTTTCTGGTAGTTGTTTATACCACTCTAGACTTTCTTTCCGAGGTATTATTGATGCAGGATAAAAGATGGTTGCAACTGGTGCAGGCAAATGCACCGGAGTATTATGAGTACCTGAAAAGGCCTTTCCCCAATATTCTCTTGTCGAGAGTGGTTTCGTTGGGAATACTATTCCAGTTGTTTGTAAACCTTGCCTTCCCTTTATTGGTCCGGACGGTAATGGCTTATAACCGGGAGCAATTGCAGGCTTTGGAACTGGCCCGGCAGAATGTACAACTGGAATTTAATTTTCTTAAATCACAGGTCAACCCACATTTTCTTCATAATACATTAAACAATATTTATTCACTGATCATTCATGATAAAAAAACGGCGGCAGCCGACACGGTCGCAAGATTATCGGCTTTTATGCGATACAGTATGTATGATGCCGGTATGGATAAAGTGCCTGCAGATAAAGAAATACGATTAATGAAGGATTATATTGAACTGGAAAAGATCAGGTTGAATTACACGCAGGTGCAATCGCATATTGAAACAGACAGGACTGATTATTTACTACCGCCCTTGTTGTTGATCCCTTTACTGGAAAATGCGTTTAAATATACTGCCGACAGTCAGGGCGCAGTGATTGGAGTTAAGCTCTTGATTGAAAATGGAAAACTGGTATTTCAATGCAGCAATGATTTTGACCCACATGCAATACCGGCTACCAAAACCGGGATTGGACTGAATAATGTAAAGAAACGGTTGGAGCAGTATTATCCCGGTAAATTCAGTTACACGGTATCAACTGCCAATAATGTATATTCGGTGAACTTATCTGTTCCTCTTTTATGAAAAAGATCCTGTGTATGATCGTAGATGATGAGCCATTGGCCAGGGATATCCTGCAAACTTATATTGCGAGGATACCGGGATGGGAGTTGAAAAAGTCCTGCATTAATGCGGTGGAAGCTTATGAAGGATTGCACCAGTTTACTATAGACGTGATATTCCTGGATATACAAATGCCGGTAGTAACGGGGATAGACTTTCTCCGTTCTTTGAAGAAGCCGCCACTGGTCGTTTTTACAACTGCTTATGCTGATCATGCCGTAACAGGCTTTGAGCTTAATGCAGTGGATTACCTGGTAAAACCGATCGTGTTTGAACGCTTTCAACAGGCAATTGAAAAAGTGAACGCGAGATTGGCTGTTTCAGAGCCGGTTATAAAAGATCCGGAACAAAAACAGGTTCAGGGAGCTGATTATTTTTTTATAAAGCAAGATAGCCGGTTGGTAAAGATCAATTACAACGAAGTGTTGTATATGGAAGCGCAGCGTGATTACACATATATTTATCTGAAGGATAGGAAGATCCTGGCCAGCATGCATTTGAAAGCGCTGGAGGAGTTGATCCAATCACTTCCCCTGTTTCGGGTTCAACGTTCTTATATTGTTAATCTCGATGCAATTAAAGCTATTAATGGCAATGTATTGGAAATAGCAGGAAAGGAAATACCTATCGGTGCTAGTTATAAAGAGGAATTGTTCCGGCTTTTGAGAGTATGAATATCTTCCTTATTTTTCGCTTTATCCAAGTTTCGCAGTCAAATCCAATCCATTCTCCCTTGCCGTTTCTTTTGCTTTTTCATACCCCGCATCTGCATGCCTGATCACTCCCATTCCAGGATCATTCCGTAGCACCCGTTTCAATCTCGCTTCAGCTTCAGGTGTTCCATCTGCTACGATCACCATGCCTGCATGAATGCTGTATCCCATGCCTACCCCGCCACCATGGTGAAGGCTTACCCAACTGGCGCCGCCGGCAGTATTCACCAGGGCATTTAATAAAGGCCAGTCGGCCACTGCATCACTGCCATCGAGCATGGCTTCGGTTTCACGGTTGGGGCTGGCAACAGAGCCGGTATCAAGATGGTCGCGACCGATCACGATCGGCGCCTTGACCTTGCCTGTGCGGACGAGTTCGTTGAAAGCAAGTCCTGCTTTTTCACGCTCCCCTTGTCCCAGCCAGCAGATGCGCGCAGGCAATCCCTGGAAAGCGATCTTTTCTTTGGCCAGCCGCAGCCAACGCTGCAGTCCCTCATTGTTGGGGAAAAGTTTGGCTATCACTTCATCCGTTACAGCGATATCCTGTGGGTCACCGCTTAAAGCTGCCCAGCGGAAAGGGCCTTTGCCTTCACAAAAGAGCGGACGTATATAAGCCGGCACAAAGCCGGGGAAACCGAATGCATTTTCCACCCCTTTTTCTTTGGCGCGGGCGCGGATATTATTGCCATAATCAAAAGTGATGGCACCCATGGCTTGCAATTCCAGCATCAGTTGCACATGACGGACCATGGAGTGATAGGCATTGGCAATATATTCATCAGGATTAACACGGCGCAGTTCTTTCGCCTGCTCATAACTTAATTCATGTGGCCAGTAGCCGATCAGCGGATCGTGTGCCGATGTCTGATCTGTCAGTGTATCGGGTATTACATTGCGTTCCACTAAACGTTCAAGCAAATGAACGGCATTGCAACGTACACCAATAGATAATGGTATACCGGCTGCTTTAGCGTCCAATGCGCGATCAATAGCCCTGTCTATATCAATGATCTTTTCATCGAGGTAACGGGTTTCAAGCCGTTTGTCGATACGCCATTCCTCCACTTCGGCGATAAGCGCGACTCCTTCATTCATGGTGATAGCGAGCGGTTGAGCGCCACCCATGCCACCAAGGCCGGCGGTTACGTTCAATGTTCCTTTTAGTGTGCCTCCGAAATGTTTAGCGGCAGCGGCTGCATATGTTTCATAAGTGCCCTGCACAATTCCCTGGCTACCGATATAGATCCAGGAGCCCGCAGTCATCTGGCCATACATCATCAGGCCTTTTTTTTCCAGTTCATCAAAATGCTGCCAGTTGGCCCAGTTGGGCACCAGTTGCGAATTGCTGATCAGCACGCGTGGTGTATCGGGATGGGTTTTCAGTATGCCGACAGGTTTGCCGCTTTGGATCAGGAGGCTTTCATCACTTTCCAGTATTTTAAGCGCTTTGATGATATTATCGAGTGCTTCAAAATTGCGTGCTGCTTTTCCTCTTCCACCATACACGATCAGTTCGTCAGGGCGCTCAGCCACTTCAGGGTCCAGGTTGTTGAGCAGCATCCGGAGAGCAGCTTCCTGTATCCAGCCTTTGCAATGGAGTTGGGAACCGGTTGGGGTTTTATATTTGATGGGGTCGTAGGGCATGGCAATGTCTTTTATCGTTATTGATTGGTTGCAATGTTAGGGATTTTTATACCCGGAAAACATTTTTTAATTATAGTCCTGTAAATTTTTTTTCTGATATATAGAGACGGTAATCTTTTATCCTTCCATTTTTTGAATCCTGACGTTGCAATATTTTAATACCGCTTATTTTGTAAGCAGTTCCCAGGTCAATCACAACCTGGTGAGGATGTTTGGGAGAAGCGTCCTGCCATTGCGTATGCCAGAAGCTGCTGTATTGCAAATCAAAAATATTTTCAGCATTGCCGTCCTCCCCTCCGGTTTCTTCACTATCGGCATACAATACCCTCCATTTTGAACGGGGTATCTCATTGCCTTTTTCATCCAGTAAAAACAGTTCGGCAAGTGTGGTGAAAGGCTGATTATCGAAACTGTTCAATGCTTCGAGACAAACATAACGGCCAATAGCAGGTTTGATATTTTCAACCTGCCATTTTTCAGTATTGTTGAATGAGCCGGTATCATTGGCATCGGCTTTGCTCAATTTCCATTGTTGTCCGGGCTTTTTATGTGCCTGCGGCTGTGGCTCTTTCAGTTCATTCAGGATCGGTTTATCCAGGCCTTGCAATTCAGGGTTGTTCACTCCATATAAATCGAATATCACCACTTCATTTATTCCTTTCTTCAACCAACAACCGGGAAGCATCATGGTTTGCGTGGGACCGATGTTCCAGAAACGGCCGAGGCAGATGCCATTTACCCAAACCAGCCCTTTGTTCCATTTGCGGACATCGAGATAAGTATCTCCCGGTTTGTCGACGGTAAAATTTCCTTTGTAAAACGCAGCGCTTGTGGCTTGTTTTCTGCCAGGTGGTTTATATTTCAAGGGGATGTTCTTATCTCCCATGGGAAGGGGATAATTCTTCCAGTGTTTCAGGATTGTTTTGGTATTTCCATTTATTAAAACAACATCTCCATGAATGCCTTTACGGTCGTGCATATATGAACCATAGTTCACGCGGCCGGTAGCTTCTACCAATACTTCCAGCAAGCCGGGTTTTGTTCTGGCTGGCAGTTCGATGCTATACTTTCCTTTTCGCCTGTCTATTGCCCCGATCAATTCTTTATTTATATACACAAGTGCATAATCATGGATCTCGCCAAATTGTAAAGTGCTTTCAGGTCCGGCAGGAATGGATGTGGTATATAATACAGCTCCATAAGCCTGGTCCAGGTCTTCCATTAGAATAGCAGAATCAGCAGGAACGGGTTGGGGTAAATTATCCCAAAGCGGGGCCACTGCTGTAAAGTTTATATGGTTGATAGTTTGTGATGGAATGGGTGCGGGAACATTGGGAAGCGTTTCATTTTCCTGTAAATATTTGCTGAACAATTCACGGATAGCATAAAATTTATTTGTGGCATTGCCTGCTTCATCGATCGGTGCATCATAATCATAACTGCTGGTTTGCGGTAAATAAGGAGGAGCATTGGCGCCGCTGTATGTACCGAATGTAGTGCCTCCATGCACCATATAAATGCTGAATGATGCTTTATGGTTCAGCATCCATTGTAATTCTTTTACCACTTTATCTGAAGCGCCAGTATGATGCGGCCTTCCCCAACTGTCAAACCATCCGGGATAGTATTCACCACACATCAAAGGGCCTGTGGGCTGAATATCGCGCAAGGGTTTAAAACTGGCTTCAGGATTACTGCCAAAATTTACAACAGCAAACAAACCTTCAGGATGATCATTCTTCAACTGCGGCGGGCCGTCGCAATGAAATAAGGGCACAGTAAAACCGGCTTCCTGCAGAAATGATTTTATCGTGTTCATATACTCCTTATCTGTGCCATAGCTACCATATTCATTCTCTACCTGCACCATTAAGATCGGCCCTCCGTTACTTACCTGTAACGGTGCCAATTGTTTGCCTACTTCTTTTAAATATTTACGGGAGCTTTCCAGGTAATAAGGATGCTGTGTGCGCACCTTCATTGTTTTATCTTTCAATAACCACCAGGGCAGTCCGCCAAACTCCCATTCTGCGCATGAATATGGGCCGGGGCGAAGGATAACGTACAATCCTTCTTCCTGTGCTATCCGGCAAAAAGCGGCTGCATCTGCCTGACCCTGCCAGTTGTATTGACCAGGTTGCTGTTCGTGCAGGTTCCAGAACAGATAAGCGCATACGGTGTTCAGGCCCATCGCTTTTGCCATTTGCAAACGATGCCTCCAGTATTCCTTGGGGATCCGGGCAAAATGCATTTCACCACAGCGGATCACATAAGGTTTTCCATTCAATAGAAAAGAAGAATCACCTATAGCAAAGGTTGGCGAGTTAGCCTGGGCAAATGAACTGAACTGTGTACATACCAGTCCGAGAATCAGCAATATCCTGCATTTCATTGGTTAAAATTAGTTGATTTTGTTTCCTTGCCAGCTTACGACTTCTGGCCTTTTTGCAGCCATTTAACCAGCCATGGCAACGTCAGCCCCTGCCCTACCAGTGTAAAAAGAACAACTACTACTGAGATAAAAATGATGGTATGACGGAGCGGGAACGGAGTTCCATCTGCGAGGTGGGTGGGCAAGCCGATAGCGATGGCAAGGGAAACGATGCCCCGCATGCCCGACCAGGAAATGATCAAACTGTTCTTGATATCAAGCAAAGCATTTTCTGTTATTCTTTTATGGCCTGCTTTAAAAGCACGCTGCAGGTTCAGTTGCTGGAGGTATACTCTCAGGAAACGAAGGATGAGCGCTGCAACGGTAATGGCCAACGCATAAAGGGTATACGGCAGAATATGGTCCTTATGGATGTTGCGGGCGACGTAAGGGAATTCAAGACCGATAAGGATAAAGATCAACCCGTTCAGCAAAAAGATGAGTATTTCCCAGATATTCCTTGATTGCTGTTTGATATGATTGGGCAACACTTTGTTGCTGAAGCGTGCTATAGACAATCCGAGTATCACCACAGCTATCACGCCTGATACATGCAGTTCTTCGGCAAGGCGGTAAGTAACAAAAGGCATCAGCATCATAAAACTGATGGTAACCGTATTGTTTTTCTGTACACGCTGGACGACCAGGGCCAACACTTTTCCCAGAACGAAACCTACCAGGAAGCCACCTCCCATCAGGATCAGGAAATCGAGAGATGCTTTCCATAAGATAAAGGCAGAGCCGGTAACGGCGGCCACTGCAAAGCGGTAAGCTACCAGTGCAGAAGCATCATTCACCAGGCTTTCGCCTTCGAGGATGGTGCTTGTTTTAATGGAAAGCCCCAATCCTTTGGTAATGCTGAGAGCGGCTACAGCATCCGTTGCAGAAAGTATGGAACCTAATACAAAAGCCAGTGGCCATGTCATTCCGGGTACCAGGTAGTACGCCACAACCGCAATACCGGAAGCTGTAAGGAATACCAGCGACACAGCAAGCGTGCCGATCGTATTCAGATGCGTTCTGAATTCTTTGAAGGAGATATTGAAAGCGGCATCATACAGAAGCGGCGGCAGGAAAATAAGAAAAATCACTTCCGGGCTGATCTCGATGACAGGAAGGGATGGAATAAACCCAATGGCAATGCCTGCACTGATCAGGAGAATGGGATAAGGTATCCTTATTTTATCGGCTATGGCCGAGAGGCCGATCATAACGGCCAGGATGAATATGACAATACTGTAGTTCTCCATTCCGGAACCGAATATACTAATGAGCTTTGAATCTTCTATAGCCGGGGAAATAAAAAAGCCTCCCGGAGGAGGCATTGAAATATTCCAATAAAAATGCTCGTTTTATTTTATTTGCCCACGATCTTGTAAGAGATCGTATTCTTGCCTACTACTTCTTCATAGTACACATCATCGGGCGACACATAATATTTTTGTCCATTTACTACCACGGTATGGCATCCATCAGGCAATTTATCCACCATATCCCCTACTTGCGGACCATTGTCTTCCGGTGTATCCTGAACTGAGGTTGTATCTGTATCAAGCTTGCCGTTTTTACCAGCAACCGTATACCAGATCTCACTATTGCTGCGGATATCTTCTTTGTAGTAAGTGCCGTCCTGTTCATAATATTTCTGCCCGTTTATTACGACCACTTTGGCATCCTGTGGAAGTTCGGGAATGGATGCCCCGATCGGTGCGTCCACTACATCATATGTGTTGGGCTTCTTGCCAGGGCGGTAATAAGTGCCGCCATAATAATAGTAAGGAGAGCCGCCTACATAGATACTACGGTACCCTGGAGGCAATAAACCGATGCTGATACCAATAGGCGGAGCCACTACCTGGAAATAACTTCCATAAGGACGGTAAAAATAACCGCTGTTATAGTAATAGTTGACGCCACGATAAGGATACATCACTCTGGGGCCGGCGAAAACATTAAGGCTCACCCGCATGCCACGGTATGGAGTATGATAATAACCGTAACCAGGGCGTGGGCGATAATACCGGCCGCGCTGAGCGGATACGTCCTGGAGCAGTAAAATGCCCAGGGCTGAAAGGCATAGGGTACGTATCAGTATAGGTTTCATATTGCGTTGTTTATTTGATACTAAAAGTAAAAAAGCTGTTTCAAAAGTGGTATATATGTATTGTGAATTAACACCCCTTTAAACGCGAATGGTGCGAATATCCCGGCTGGTACAAATAGTGTAAATGAGCCGCGAATTACGCGAATGACGCAAGAAATGGAAAAAAGGTTGGTACTTTAGCTGCAAATAAAATTATATGAGAGGCTTTCTTTATGGTTTAGTGCTGCTCCTGGTGCCTGGCGTAATGAATGCGCAGAAGAAGGTTACCGCGCCAGTATATGAGTATAAGCCTGATTCGCAGGAATTGTATGATGCTATAGCCAGGATGGACAGTATTTTTTTTGAGGCTTACAATACCTGCAAGATGGATGTGCAAACGGCTATTTATTCAGACAGTATTGAGTTTTATCATGATAAAGGAGGTTTGTCTACTTCCAAAAAGGATATCCTGGATGCGACCCGGAGAAATATCTGCGGGAAAGTGACCCGGCAACTGATACCCGGTAGTATAGAAGTATATGCTATCAAGGATTACGGTGCTATTGAATTGGGGCAGCATAAGTTTTTCAATAACCAGGAACCCGATGCTCCCCAGCATATAAGCCGGTTCATGATTTTCTGGAAGAAAACGGGTAATGACTGGAAGATCGTAAAGGTGGTGAGCCTGCATTAAGCGTTTACCGCAAATCCTTCAAATCCTTTATTCAGTTCCATTCCTTTTGAACGGGCGAATGATCCTACTCCATTCACAAAAGAGAAGTCTTTTATGATACCGGCCACTTTATTGATGTCTTCTGCAAAGATCCGGTCTTCTTCTGCAAAGCTTACCTGGCGGCGTACGCTTTCGTGTGCGAATTCCAGCAGGGCCGAGCTTTTCAATGGTCTTCGGAATTCAATGGCCTGGCAGGCGCTGAGCAATTCGATAGCCAGTATATATTCCAGGTTGTCCAGTACCTGGTTCAGTTTACGCCCGCTGATGCTGCCCATGCTTACATGGTCTTCCTGGCCAAGGGAAGTGGGAATGCTGTCGGCACTGGCAGGGAAGCAAAGGGTTTTGTTTTCTGTTACCAGGGCGGCGGTGGTGTATTGTGGTATCATGAAGCCGCTGTTCAAACCCACGTTCTTCATCAGCAGCAAAGGCAATCCCCATTTTCCTTCGAGCAATAAATAACAACGCCGGTCGGAGATATTACCGATCTCTGCAGCAGCGAAGCAGGCATAGTCCAATGGAAGGGCCATTGGTTGTCCATGAAAATTACCTCCGCTGATGGTATCGTCTGCGCTAAGGATGATGGGGTTGTCTGTAACAGCATTCAATTCTGTTTCTGTCAGTTCTTTTAAATGCAGCCATGCATTGCGGCTGGCTCCATGCACCTGTGGCATGCAACGAAGGGAATAAGGGTCTTGCACACGGCCGCAATCAATATGGCTTTGCATAATGGCAGACTCGCTTAGCAGGAGGCGAAGCCGTTGGGCCACCAGTTGATTACCGGCATAAGGACGCAACTGATGCAGACGCTCATCGAATGGAGCTTTGGTGCCGGTCAGTGCTTCGAGGCTCATGGCACCGATGATATCGGCTGCGTCGAGGCAATTGTGCATGCGCTGCACTGCTTTCACTGCATAGGAAAGAATGAATTGTGTACCATTGATCAGGGCCAGTCCTTCTTTCGGACCAAGCGAGATGGCGGTGATATTTTCCTGTTGAAAGATAGCGGTGGTTGACTTACGTTCACCTTTGTAATAGCATTCTCCCAGCCCGATCAGGGGCAGGAACAAATGAGCCAGGGGCGCCAGATCGCCGGAAGCGCCAACACTTCCTTTGGCAGGTACTACAGGGATGACATCGTTATCGATATGCCAGATGATACGTTCAAGTGTGGAAAGCTGTACACCACTGTATCCCTGTGCCAGGGCCTGCACTTTTGTGATCAGCATTATTTTGGCCACTTCTGCGGGAATGGCCTCTCCTACTCCAACACTATGGCTTTGTAAGATCTTATATTGTAAGGTAGCTGTATCTTCTTCTGAAATGGGTGTATTGGCCAGTATGCCAAAGCCGGTGTTTACACCATATACAGTTTTGTTGGCAGCTACGATCTGCTGCACATGTTCATAACTGGCTTTGATCTTTTGTATAGCAGCGGTTTGAAGCTGACCTTTCAGTTGGCCGGTGGCAATAGCAATCGTTTTGGGAACGGTCAGGCGGTCTGTTCCGTACTTGAAATGATTATTCATGAGCGCAAGGTAAAAAAGTTTATGGTTTGCAGATCTAAAGCTTCAGCGCCTGGATCTGCAAACCATAAAACATAAGTTGATTGTATCCTTTACTCTTCTGTTTCCGGAGCGGTTGTTCCGGTCCTTTTGTCGCCACTCTGTTCCTGCTCTCTGTCCATTTCTTCTATATTTACTGAATTGGGCACTGCGCCCAGTAAATGTTGTGCAAAGAAATCGCATGATCTCCAGAAGAAGTATTCGGTCATATTGCTGTAGCCATGGCGTTGACCAGGCAGTATCACCAGTTCAAAACGTTTGTTGGCTTTGATCAGTGCATTCACCATACGGATGGTGTTGGCCGGGTGTACGTTATTGTCGATATCACCGGTGCTGAGCATGAGATGACCTTTCAGGTTTTTGGCCAGTTCCGGGTTTTTATCGATGTTATAAACAAAGCTGGTATCGCCTTTATCATTGACCTGTTCTTTTACACCATGATGTTTTTCGCTCCACCAGCGATTATAGATATTGTTCTCATGGTTGCCGGAACTGCTCACCGCTACTTTGAAGAAATCAGGATATACGAGCATGGCAGCAGTGCTCATAAAGCCACCACCGCTATGTCCATGTATGCCTACTTTGTCTACATCAATGAATTTGTAGCGATAGCTTAACTGTTCGATAGCAGCTTTTTTATCAGCCAGTCCATAATCGCGCAAATTGCCGTAGCCGTAATTGTGATACCATTTGCTGCGGCTGGGGTGGCCGCCGCGGTTACCTACAGTGATCACGATAAAGCCCATTTGAGCGAGGCGGTCAATCCTGTCCATGCTCTTACCGAATGCTTTATTCACGGCTTCTGTTTGCGGGCCGGGATATACGTATTCGATGATGGGATATTTTTTGGTGCTGTCGAAATCGAATGGCTTATACAGTACACCATATAGATCGGTGTAGCCATCTGCTGCTTTTACTTTGAAAGGCTCGGGATATTTATAACCGGCTTCAAACAGTCCGCTCATATCGGTAGTTTCCAGTGTCATCACTACCCTGCCGGTATTGTCCTGCAATACGGAAACAGGGGCTGTGTTTACACGGGAGAAGGTGTTTACAAAGAAACGGTTGTTGTCGTCAAGACTGGAGTTATTGTCAAAATTGCCGGGGTTAAGCAGTTTCAGGCCAGAGCCGTCGAAGTTGACCCTGTACAGGTGAAGATAATAGGGATCTTCATTGTTCTCGCGGCCATTGGCCGTGAAATAAAGCACGCGGTTCTTTTCATCGATGCCCTCAATGTCTTCACAGTGGAAAGGCCCGCTGGTGATCTGATTTTTCAGTTTCCCATTTTCATCATACAGATAAAAATGCGCCCAGCCATCGGCTTCACTCCATTGAATAAGTTCTTTGCCGCCATTTACAAGACCAACACGGCGGTTCTCAACATAAGTGTTCATTCTTTCCGGCACAAGCGTACGCGCAGAGTCGGTATTGACATCCACCACGCAGAGGTCGATCCGTTTCAGATCGCGGCTGGTGCGGCTCATATAAAATTTATCATTGGTACCCTGCCAGAAAGAGGCGCGGCGCTCATCATCCCTTTCTTTTTGCAAAGGCGGAGCGCTCCAAACACTTACTTCCTGATCTTTGAATGCAGCAACTTTCAATTTTTTGCTGGTCTTTTTTTCAAAGTCGAACAGGTATACTTCACGCAGCGGTGCTTCTTTTTCACCGGGCATCTGGTATTTGTAGGTTTCCAGTGTGGGCCTCGGGTCAGCAATATTATTGATCACCCAAAGGTCTTTTACCTGGCGGCTGTCGGTGCGTGAGAGGGTAAAATAGCGGCCATCCCTTGACCAAAGCAGGTATATACCTTTGCGTTTGTCTTTGTTCTTTTCTTTCTCTACGTTGGTTTCATTACCACCGCCACCGTAGCTGTAATTCTCTTCTCCATCAGTAGTAAGCTGGTGCTCCACAATGGTGCTGTCGTCTTCTTTGGTCAGCGCTTTGCGGTAGTCGGCGCTGTCCATATAGTACAGGTTATTCTTTTTGGAAAAAAAAATAAAGCGTTTATCAGGCGAGAAAGAAGCCCACATGGGAGGATCTTTCGGCTTTTCGTAATCTTTCAGCTCAGTGAGTACGCCTGTGTTCAGGTTATATTCAAAAAAGAAAGTCTTTTTCCTGGCTCCCCCGGCCGGAGCACCAGGGCGCCCACCACCATTGCCACCACGGCGGCCGCCAGTGGTAGTTGTAGCTTTGGCAGTATCTTTTTTGTCATCATCCTGTGTGCTCAGTATTTCAAAGCGGATGCTGTTTTCATCGGCATTGAACTTCAGGTTGGTGATAGGAAGATGTTGCCCATCGAACGGATCTTTTACGATACGGGTGATCTCTGCTGCGAGTTTAACCGGATCGAACATGGTGCGTTTGGAAGACCTGGCAGCATCCACGATATACCAGTTTTTCCCTTCACGGTTTTCATACACATACCAGAAGCGGTCGCTGAGTTTCAGCCAATGCGGATCTACGCTGGTACTGAAAAGCATTTTGTTGACTTTGGCGGGAGAAAACCTGGCTGCCAGAGCGTAATTGGCTGTGGGCGCAGATTGGGAAAAGCCTGCAAAGGACAGGCATAAAAAAAGAGCAAAGCCCGTGAGGCGTCGGTAAATCATAAGCCTTAACAAATTTAGTTTGGTTGACAATTTTCAAATATAGAGAAATAATAAGGTGTTTTTAAGCGATTGGATAAGCGGTTTTAGTCTTGCAATTGAGTTGAAGAAATAAATTGGACGATGTTTTTGAGGGGGGCATGTGGGTGGAATGGAAGGTTTGAGGTGTCGGATTGGCTGGTCGTGGATAAAATGTTCAATAATTCGTTAGGTGTTGTAATTCAGCGGGCTGGATAGAGAAGTTTATTTGCCGGAAAAGTTTCCCGGTCTTATCTTTGCGCCCTGCTTTAAAACCGGTCCGGTAGCTCAGTTGAATAGAGCAACTGCCTTCTAAGCAGTAGGTCATTGGTTTGAATCCAATCCGGATCACGAGAGGTCATTCGAAGAATGGCCTTTTTTTATTCTTTAATTTATTCATGGGTGGTTCAAGGGTTATTGTCAAAGTATAGGCTCTTTTTGCGAAAACATATAAGAGATCTCGTCCAATTCGTTTTCCGGGAAGAAAACGATATGTAAGTATTTATCGTCTGTATCCAAAAACATGGATTTTTTATGAATAAAATTATAGGCTTTTTTTCTATCGTAGATAGTGATAGCTGGTAAAGCTCTGTCACCTAAAAATTTTTCTGGTGGGTATAAATCAACCATTGTTTTAAAATTCTCTTTCACCTTGAAACACCTTTACTCCAGCTTATCTAAGAATCGTTGGAGCTTATTGTCCCTGGCAATACTTTGCTCAATCGAAAAAATATCGGAGTTAACAACAAGCAAACCTTCATCCCAAAAAATACAGTTATTAGAGTGGAAGCGCCGATTAAATTGACCACCTCAGGCCGAGGCAAATTGACCACCTGTTTTGCTGGCGAAGATTTGGTTGTTCAGGTGTGTTAGTGGTTAAAAATTTCAATTGTCTTTTTTAGCGTTCAGTAACAAATTTAATTAATAAGTTCATTTTCGCTGACTCGTTTTTTTCTCATGGATTCACCTTTTAGTTCAAGACGATGAGCGTTGTGTACGATTCTATCCAGTATAGCATCTGCAATAGTTTGTTCTCCTATAACATCATACCATTTGTTTACCGGTACCTGGGATGTAATAATCAAAGCGCCTTTTCCGTGCCGGTCTTCTATCAGTTCCATTAATGCCACCCGGCTTTGAGCATCAAAAGGCTGTATGCCAAAGTCGTCAAGTATCAATAGATGCTGACGTTCTATTCTGCCGATCTCTTTAAGGTATGAGCCATCAGCTTTACTCATTTTGAGTTGGGTAAATAGTTTGGGAACATTATAGTATACCGCTTTGTATCCCATGCTGCAGGCATGATACCCAAGTGCCGATGCAATATAGCTTTTGCCGATGCCTGTACTGCCGGTAATAAGTATACATTCAGCTTTATCTATAAAACTGCAATCCGCAAAGCGCATGATCTGGTTTTTATCAATGTTACGGCCTGTATTATAATGCAGGTCTTCCAAAGCTGCCTTATAGCGGAAGCGGGCATTCTTTATTTTTTGTTCAACCCTGCGGTGCTGTCGCTCATCCCATTCCGCGTCTATCAGATGGGCAATGATCTCGTCGGGAGTATAGGCTGCATCGGTTGGTGTTTCCAGATCGGTCTTAAAAGCCCGGTACATACCCAGCAGCTTCATCTTTCGCATTTTGTCCAGTGTTGCTTCGTTCATTGTTTTGAGTTTTATTGGTTTTGAGTTATTGATAATAATTTTCTCCACGGATATTATCATGGAAGGGCATTTGGAGCTGGTCAGTTTCATCCGGCGCGTCGCGCAGATCAAGCTGCGTTTCCAGTATCTTCTGTATAGTTTTATAATTGTAAGCTCCATAGCCAAGAGCCCGCTGGCAGGCTTTGATCAACCGTTCATTCCCTACTTTTTTTGCCAAGCCTAATATGCCAAGGCAGGATTTGTAGGCCTGTTCGGGATGTTGTTTGCGATCCAGCACTTTTAATACATATAGCCTTACATCTTCATGGATGCTTGCTGCCCAACAGATAAAACGATCCGGCGTCCACTCGCTTACAAAACGGTGTGCAGAAGCCATATGATCCTTTTCGGTCGTATACTGGTAAGGACTTTTTACACGCTCATGCAGCGCAATACGTTCATAGTTATAATAAATTTCCACGCTGTGCCGGGAGTATAGCAGCTTTACTTTTTTACCAATAAACCGGTAGGGAACGCTGTAATAGTGTTTGTCGGCGCTAAGTCCCACATGTCCGTTTTTGGCTACCGTTGCATACTGGTGCTTTTTGAGTTCATAGCGTAATGCGGGTAAAGGCATCAGCGCACTGCGTTCTACTTCATTAAACTGTTGCCGCCGGCTGTAATTTCTTCCTCTTAAGGGAACATTGTTATGTTCTTCCAGTGCAGCAAGTATAGCAGCATTGAGTTCCTTCAACGAGTAATATTCACTCCTTTTTACTTTTACATAGATCCTGCTATAGATGATCCTTACTGCGTTTTCAACGAGTGCTTTGTCCCGTGGCCGGTAGGCCCTTGCCGGAAGAATGGCAGTTCCATAATGGTCTGCAAAGTCAGCAAAGGTTTCATTGAGAGTAGGCTCATACTTGCTGCTTTTGGTCACTGCTGATTTTAAATTGTCAGGAACTATCGCTGCAGGCACGCCATTACAGTAATGCAACGCATTCTCACAGGCAAAAATAAAATCCTCCTTTTGCTGTGTCATAAC
The DNA here is from genome assembly GCA_001898405.1 of Sphingobacteriales bacterium 44-61. GTDB lineage: Bacteria > Bacteroidota > Bacteroidia > Chitinophagales > Chitinophagaceae > Terrimonas_A. Next base: position 23,664 of record MKTW01000002.1, on the reverse strand, counting down.
AGCTTCCACATAAGTCAACAGACTTGCTCCCAAAATAGCAACAAAGACTTCTACAGGTTTTAACTCACCTGTTTGCTGATCAATAATGCTCAGCTTATCTCCTGCAAAATCAATATAGAGCTTGTCACCAGCCTTATGCTCCATGTGCATGGTTGGATTTACTTGCGCTTTCCACTGAGCAAAATAATGCTTGAACTGGCTCTTGCCTACACCATCCGGGTGATTGCGCTTATATTCTTCCCATAATAGCTGGCGGGTAACTCCCTTCTTCTTTAACTCCTTATCAATGGCAGGAAAAAGGCTAAACAGCGTTTGCAGACGTTCATTCAGCGGTGTGTCTTCCGGCTTTACAAATAAATCCTCCAGCTCTTTATCGCTCAGTTCATTGATCTCCTCGAATGTTAATCCCGAAGAAATAAATTCCCTGATGTATTTTTTAAGTGTATTACGGGCTATTCCTGTTTGTGCAGCTATCTGGAGTTTGCTGCATCCCTGACTTTGTAAACGTAGAATTTGTCTAATCTTAATCATGCCGATCGGATTGTTTGCCATTACTGTTGAGTTTTAAACTCAACATAATCGCTCCTAACAACATGAACAATCTTCTTAAAGGGTGGTCAATTTGCTCCGGCCAAAGGTGGTCAGTTTGAACCGGCCTGCTCTGGTCAACTTAAACCGGCCAAGGATGGTCAACTTCACCGGCGCTTGCACTCATAGTATAAAATTTTGAGCATAAAAAAACCACTCCGAAGAGTGGCGGTATTGAATCTTTGTGAGTGCTCTGAAGTCTGATATTCGCAGTTATTTTAACAAAGAGTTAATATGTTCTTTAAAGTTTATTAGATGCGAACTTGAAGCATCAATATCTGCATCAAAATCACGAACAACTTCAATATAAGGAAGCCTAAGTAATCTCAGCTCTTCTCCGACAATATTATCAATGATCATTTCTGAGATACCGGTTATTTCCTGTTCTAAAATAGGCATCCAAGGCGATGGCTTCAAAAGCACATCAAACGTTAAGTCTTCATACTTAAAAAGGACATATTTCCATTGAGATACATCTATGGATATCCTTTCATTATCAACCGATACAATGACAATATTTGACCATGTCTTTTCCTGACGAGCATAATAAAATTCCCAGTCTTCAAGATTGGGTGAATATGACACGATTACTTTTGCTTTGGAAAGCAAATTAACATCTCCTCCCGGTGAAAGTGTAAAAGAGCTACTTTTTACTTTACCGGGCCCCACTTCCCAAACAAAATCTCCCAGGGCTGTAATCCTTCTGTCTATATCAGCAACAATCGAGGAACCAGAGGTTATTGTCTCAATCTGATGACGGCTTTCTACAAACCATTGCCAGAAAGATAAATATTCATTCACCATTTTGTTAGTCTTTTTTGATTTCATTACGCTTATTATCAAGCTTATCTAATCCTTTTTCGTCAATCTTCTTTTGTTCTTTTATCCTACCTTCCGTTGTATTATTAGAATCATATGTATCAACAACCTTTGCTTGTTTCCTATCCCTACCGCCATCAGACCTTCTTTGAGAAGGTGTATTATGTTTTGTTCTTCCAATGTAAGGTTTTCCTGTCGAGGTTGCCGAACCAGGCACTTCATATATTACTCCATCAACCTTAGAGTTCGGCTTTGGTTGAGAGGCACTTGGTTTTGGCTTAGGTAAACTCGGTGTTGTAGTTGTAGGTGAAGGTTCAACTTGTATTTTTATTGCAGGTCCTTCCACAGGTACCATTTCAACAGCCGGTGCTTTAGGGCCACTACCTGAAGTTTTTCCACCGGGAACTACTGCTATCCCAACTTTCCCTACTGTCACCGCGTTATCATACCACATCCTATTCTCATCACTCAATTTATCCCTAAAATTGAACGGGTCTGAGGATATTAACCCAAAGGATAACGTGTTGGCAGCTCCATTGAGAAGCCCAGCACCAGAGATTAATAATTTCTCTCCAGCATCAAGAAGCCACCCACAACAATCCTCCCCTTCATTGCCAAGAGGGTCACTATAACGTATAGGATTATTGTACATGGAAGCGTAAGGAGATATATCTTCATAGCCTTCTGTAACAGGGTCTATCTGCCACCATCTTCCCGTTTGTCCATCCAGTTCTCGTAGTTGAGCATCATATACTTCAATCCCCAAATCACTTTCTTTCTCTATACCGTTATACTTGTATTTATTCTCCGGATTTCCGAACTCCAACGCCTTAGAACTGATCCCCGCCATCGTCAACCCAAACGGATAGTAATGGGTTTCTTCCAGCAGTGGCCCTCTTATATGGGTCACCTGCAGGTTATCAAAGAACACATCGTAACTGGTCTCATTACTGGTATAAATATACAAATATCCATTCTGGTTTAACTTCCTGATTTGGAAAAGAATAGGCTGTGAACTATTCTTTTTGTTTTTCCTCTGATTTAGCTTCCTGGTGAAGCATCACCGTTATTTTACTATCAAACTCCTTCTTGAATTTGTCACTGAAAGAAAAACAGGCATCTTTAATAAATACGGTGTCTTTATCAAAGAATAGTACCCGATCCAGAGAAATAAGTGTGCCTCTATTCACCCTGACAAAAGAATTATCTGGCAACACTTCTTCAAGCTGCTTCAAGCTAAGATGAGGCATTAAAACCTCCCGATCGGTAAAGATTTTTATGTGATGGTGAATAGATAAAACATACCGGATATCCTTGACATTAACCCGAACAAACCTCTTATTAAGGTGGATAAAAAAATATGATTGCATAATTAGTTCGCATTTTTTGATAGTTAAGATTAAAAGTTAGATTTTAGACCTATTAAGTCTATATATCACTATTCCTGAAAGCGGCTTTTCGGATTTAAATCTTTAGTAAAAGAAATAGGTATTGAATGCTAAATGCTGATTAAATCAATACTTCTGAGAGGTTTAGAGAAATAAGATCATCTATGGAATATATAGCAGAGTCTAGCCTCTAATATATTAGAGGCTAGACGCGCAGAGGTTCATCTGCTCAATCAATAAATAAGTTTGAAAAGATAAACCATTAAAATCTCAATCTGATTCTTTCATTAGCAGAAAAATCTTGTGAAATACGTTTCTCGTATTTAACAACTCCCTCAAACCCAGGAAATAATTTCATTTCATTTACTCCCAATCCGTCTAATGCTTTTAATGTCAAAAAACATTCAGGGTGCGGGATCAGGAATTTTAGGATTAAATTCCCAGGTGAAAAATTATTGGAACTATTTTGTAGATACACATCCAAAGGAATTTGATCATCTTCAGGTGAAATAAGCTTTCTAACAGTAAACAAACCCTCTTGAGCCTTTAGATTCTCATTGCCTGAATAGATTGGTCTAATTAATTCAAGATTTTTATCGTGATATCCCTGTATTGACGATATGCGGGCTTGGTTCAAAAAATATAAGGTAAAGTAATCTGTAGGGGAATAACAATCTAATGCCCCATTTGCGGCAAAAAAAAGTGAAGTATAAACATTATAGCTCCAATCTAATAGCCTTGTTGGGAGTCCATAGTGTTGTGCCAACGCCGCAACCTCGTATAACTCGGGTATCATCCATTTTCTTTCTCCAGATTCAATTCCCAAATGGACAGGGTCTGAATACCTATTAACAATCCCCTCTCTCCAAATATTTATGTCTGGAATCTTCAGCCCCTGAATGTCTGAGTTGATATAGAATTTTCTAAGCACTCTAAGTTCGCGAGTATAAGTTACATGCTTATCAATTTTATAGGAGTTTACTATTCTATAATCTGATATATCCTCGAGAGCTTTCCTGCTACTTTCCCTACACGCCGACGGTATAAGTTTAAAATACAAACTTCCTTCGCCTCTAAAAATATAATCATTCATATCAATACCATTATGAGAAAGACTAACAGGATTGATAGCCTCAAAAAGCTCTTCAACGGAATTTAAAGTAATTTCTTTAATTGTATCAAACATAATAGCTCAAATGAATCCTATAAGTTCAGATTATTTCTTAAAGCAAAAGAACATAAAAATGGATACCAGGCTCACTAGCCAAACAATACTTCTAAATATCCATAGATAGCATCTTTGCTTATCCATCAATGGTTGGAGATCAGCAAATGAAGTAACAAACTCCGATAAATCAAGTTTTGTGTCCTTATTTGAAAGCTCATTTCTTAAATCCTTTATCTCAACTTCAATATATTTAAGAACACCAAACTGATTTCGTAACAGAATTTCCAATAATCCAGAAAACAGAATTGAAGCGATGACGATTAATAAATTTTTTGTGTCGGATTCCCCTGTAAAATCAAATTGTGAGAGTATTAATAAGAAAGCAGCCGGAACAGCAATCAATTTTGTCTGAATATCATTCACTGTCGAATATATCTTTTTTGTAAATTCCAATTTATCTGCATCAATCTCTGATTTTAAATCATGGTAAGAAAACTTTTCTAAATATAATAAATGACTTTTTAGATAATTATCATAAATTATGTCTAGCATTGTAATAAGTTTTCCAAACCTTTCACCCTCGGGGATTTCCAATAAAAATGTAACTATCTCTGACTTAAAGATGGATATTCTTTCTTCTTTGTCATGTGAAGAACAAAGTTGCTTTTCAAGGTCCTCTAAAAAGGGTATGGCCCTTAAATGATTTTGATTATAAATAATCGGCATTAAAATCTTCCTTTTTTGAAATAGGATTAGCACCCTTGTGTTATCAGCCTCTTCAAGAACAACATCTGCTATTTCTTCCATTAATCTAATGAACCGATGAACATCATTTACTTTATTTAGTAAGTTTTGGTTTACATCAGCATCGGAATAATAGTCAATGCTTTTAATATAAAATACTTCCTTAGGCTGATAATATTTGTTTTTTGCAATAAAATCAGCCTCGCTGTCATAAAAAAAACCGTCTGGTATATTTCTTAAGTATGCAGTAATGGAAACTTCGGCACCCAAAAAAGAAATTGCATGCTCCAAAGAAATAGTAGTTCCGTTTATAATTAAAAAATTCTCGACTATTTCGCTTTTAGATAATTCTTTTATTTCTTCAAGGTTGCTTCGATTAAGTAAAAGATTCCCTGTTATCTCACCTTTATCAAATTTATACTGAGATAACTGTTTTTGAATATCAACAAATGTGTATAGTATAGACTTACTCATTGTCCTCACCTGTAGGCATTTTCTTACTCAACTGAGACTTTAAATCATCAGGGACTTCCTTGATTAGTAGCTGATTTTTTGCTTCATTATAAAATATTTTTGTATCGAGTAATTTTCCGTCAAACATTATTGATAAATCCTTACTCTTAAAAGAATAATATTTAAGGCTTCGGAGAGTGTTATGGCCTTTAAAAGTGGCACTTATTTGATACTCTTCAGAAGAGGCAAACTCTTGAAAAGCTTCAGGGTTGTCGTTGTTTACAAATGCTGAAATAGCAGTCAGGCTGATATCTTCCTTTCCCTTTAACTTTTGTTCACAATAATTATAAATTGTTGCTTTTATTTCTTCAGCTTGCTTTTTATCGAAGTTATTCTTAAGAAAATAGTCTGATAGTGCACGTTTTAAATTTTCTGAAACTTCTTTTGCTGAAGTATAGTCCGTACATCCTATGAATTTTTTAAAATAATTTGATACATCTTTCTTACCACGAGTAAAGGACAGATAAACATCATCATTGTTGTTCCACTTTGAACAATTTGTAAAGTTTGCAACATCTAGTTTCTCAATATCTAATCTGAAGTTAGCGTTAATATCGAGATTGTCATTTATTATGTAACTTTGCTTATCGTTCAACATTATTGTTGCGATAAACTCCTCTGTAGTTTCAAAATGACAAAATAAGACATACCCTCCTGTCGCATTTGATATCTCATTTATTACCTTTTCAAAGTGTGTAATTGCATTGACGGTAAAAATATAAAAGTTAACAGCTAGGCTTAAGTATTCATTTAAATACTTCTGAAAAGGATAGCTATCTTCAACTGTATCGAATACTCCATATTGGGGATTGGACTTTTTATAGTACACATTTTTTACTTCGCTCATAAACTGCCTGTGAACATCCGTAACAATAAGTTCTTTGGATGCTTTAGTGAGTTTGGCATTTCCCCCTTGCTTCTTTTCAAGTTTGTGAATAATGATATTCTTTAATTCCATAGTAATAAGGTTAAGATTTAATAAAAATACTAATTTTTTTAGCAAGACCTATATTTATTATTCTTCAACTAAAATAAAACAAATACAACAGATTGAAATTCATTAAATTACAATGTTTCACTAGTCGTTTTTTTACAAAATACACAAACCAAAGCCATTTTTCTAATAATATGTAAAATAAAGGGGAGTAAGCCTTTTTGCTTATCCCCGAATTAATCACTTAACAAGACAACTGCGGTAAACCTTAGCTTATTGCTTTCGCCTTACCTTTAAAAACCATTTTTCAAACCAATATTCATGGTATTTATCCCGCCAAGTGGCATGTAGGTCAATTAATTTCCTATCATCCCCTTTGCCCGGATATAATGAGCCCATTGAATCCATTTCCTTGAAAATATTTCGCAAGTCATCTTCTGTATAGAAATCCTGCCCATACTCACAACTGATAAAATACTCTCTTGCATTGCTCTTTTGAGTATCTCTTAATCCCAAACTTTCCATTCCTACATTGTGCATAAAATCATGCAGAATGTCTCCGGGTTCTTTTTCGATGAGCTTACACAATAAATAGAATTGGGCAGGCATTATCGTAGAATATTCCAGCAACCGCTTTTCTATATCCTTCTTATTTATTCTTGCCATTGATTAAAATTTTGAATAAATGATAACATATTAGGTCTTCACCTTTTTAGATCGCCTTGCCCGGAAGAACCATCTATCAAACCAAAAAGATTGATGTCTTTCTTTCCAAGCAACATATAAATCAATCAGCTTTGCATCATTCTCTTCAGGAAACAAGGCAACAAGGCATTCCATTTCTTTGAATATCTTTTTCATTTCTTCCTCAGAGTAGTGGGAATGTCCGTATTTACAGCTCATAAAATATTCCATAGCTTTCGTTCTCTGCAATTCGCCCATAGACTGATAATCCATTCCTATATTTCGCATGAAATCAATAAGAATTACTGTGGGATTTACTTCGATCAATTTGCAGAGTATGTAAAATTGATATGGCATACGTGTGGAAAGCCTGACGCTTCTTTCATCAGGCTGTTCATTAATTTCGTTTTTCATCTTTTTTCTTTAAATCCTCATTAAGTAATTTTCCCTATCCCGGCATCGTCTTCGATTAAAAGGTAGTTAAAATGATAAACTGATGGTGTGCGTAAGGGCGACCAAGAATCGTATAAATCAATTCACGATTTCCTTCAGCCACTTCTTCTACCCATAACCACATATCCGGGGTAAAATCCCCGATAGGATTTATGCATCTCACCCTGAACGGGCAATACACTTTCTTCAATACCCCTACCGGGTTTATCAGTAGAATGCTGTTATGATCACAATACTTGACTATATATTTTTGCATCATACTAATTTTGCTTAATAATAAAAAAGGGCTGGTAGTTAACCAACCCCTGATTTAGTTGAGAAACCAACTCGTTTCCTTTTGTTCCAACGCATGGCGTAACCCTTCCACAAATTGAAGCGAATTCACTGAACGGTTCATGAACGTATCTATATAAGATGATTTATTGGAACTGGTTAACAGGTTATACAATCGCCATAAATTGATATTTCCCTCGCTATCCTTACAAAAGGAATGATCCCGGTAATAATCCTTTACTACCGTGCTTAATTGGGAATCGCTTAACAAAAGAGGCGTAGTTGAGCTTTTCACGGCATCAGGCAAGTGGTGGTACATTCTGCTTCTTCCGATCAGGTGTGCAAATTGTTGCTCTGATAGATGGTGATCTTTCAATTTCCGAAGATGGTGAAGGTGAAAACTGGCATTATAGCCCTCTACCAGTGTTCGGATACAGGCTTTAAGCTGTCCTGCACTTTTAACTTTCAAATCATCCATAAAACCATCTGTCCAGATACAAAGGTTTGCACACACGGTATTTTTGAACCCGATGAATATTTTAAAATGTTCATCCGCTCCTTTTCTGTTATTGAGATTATCGAGGTTATATGCTTTTACTCCTCCCATTGTCAGCGATAGCAGATTTCCATCAATCTCATCAGCGATGCTGGGAATTTCAATAATAAAGGCCATGCGTTCATAGTACAGGGTCTTTTCATGCTCTAAGAGTTGATTTGCGGGTTTATTCCTTGCTTCAGGGATTCTACCCTTAATGGCATGAGACAGCCTTACAGAAGGTCTTAAAATCGTTTCTGCGGGGTATATCTCCTGCGCTAACGCTGCCATGGATTCGATAAAGTCCGCATGGGAGATCACCGGCTCATTATCTTTAATAAAAACCGGGATTACGTGCTGATCTTTGATCTCCTCTAAAGAAGATTCTATCGTGTTTGCCTGAATAAAGGGTTTGCTGGTAGAAACTGGTTCCTGCAACATTTCCCTTTCAAAAATCGCTACTTCATTATTTTGGATTATTTCCATTTTCAGCGAAATTTAAAGGTGATAAATTGGGGGTTACTGCTGGTGCAGCTTGCTTAAGCTCTATTCTCCGTTTGGAGAAGAACTGCTTGTGAGATTGTTGAAAAGCTGCATTATTGAAATAGAGTGCTCCCAGCTCTTCAATGCTCTTGCAGTCATTGATTCTTTGGGTAAAATCAGGTACAGGACTTTCAGTTACTTCTCCCTGATTGCACCAGTTCAGGATCTGCAGCCCTGTATCAACAGAGATTATAAAGGCTGGTTTATCTGCAAACAACCCGGTTCTGTCTTTTGAAGCAATGGCATGGTGTTTTATGTCCACATCGAATACAAGGGTAAACTCATAATCCATGCCTTCTCTTGTAACCCCTTTTAATCCTACTTTTTCCGGCATTTGCTTACCATTTCTTTCGCTAAGCACATATTCCTGCTTGCTGCGGATGGTACCAATGACATGAACAGGGCTTTGCAGTATTGCCTGTACAAACCCGTTGTGGCGAGGTGTCAGTTTACTCCAATTGGTAAAAGAATTCCCTGCCATATTCCCGTGAATATCCAAAATGCCACCAGCCCCTTCCCATTCATGGGAAATGCTGTCAAGAATTATCACCTCCATGCCTGCATCCTCACAGAGTTTAATGGCATCCCTGTATTTCTCCGGTGAAAAGGGAGCAGCGATATTTACCACCGAAAATGCTCCCAGATGGGCATATAAAGAAGCGGAGTAGTTTTCGGTATCAATCACCGCTATCTTGTTCCAGTTCCCGCATAGTCCATAAGCGAGTAGTAATGCCCCCATTGTTTTGCCGCTACCTGAACATCCCTGAATCCCTAATTTGATCTTCGCTTGTTTTCTTTGTGCTTGTTTCAGTTCCATTGATCTGTTCTTTAAGAATGAAAAAATAAAGGCAGGTTGTAAACCCGCCCATTACTTACATTGCCATCATGCTTTCCACTGGTCTTTCCAGTGTCATTTGCTGCTTTTCTTCAGGATAATACACATACCGGTGAACAAGGGTAATAACCTCTCCTGTCGCCTTGATCGTATACTCATAGGGTTCAGTTTGGATGCGCTCAATTCTGCCAGGGAGTTGTTTTCCCAACAGGTTTTTAGCTACCTCTTCGCTGAAGGTGGAAGAGATCGTACACCGTTTTGCAGTAGCATAGAAATTGCCTGTTTCCGTGGACTGTATCATTTCCAGCTCACCTTGCAGTTCCAAGGCAATAAATGCCTTTCCTTCCTTTGTCTCCCTGACAAAGTAGTTCGTAATCGTAACCATCGTAAATATTTTTGAATTTGAAGATTTGCTTCTGCTCCCTATTAAATCTTCAGGGTACAAGGCCCCGGGGAGTGAAGCAGTGTCAAAGGTCAGATGGGGAGGTGTTGAAGATAGGGTACTTGATCACTCACACGTGTAGAAAGCATATTTACCAATAAATCTGAGGAAGGGAAATTATTTATCTGCAATAACAAATAAATGCCATAGTATTAGTAACTAGACAATGAAAGGAAAAAGGGCATTTCTAAGCTGGGGTTTTATGAAGATAATACCGCCTCTTCTATTTCTTTCATAAAGCATTTAAACAGTTAATTCACCAGTAACAAGAATAGGTTATTTCTATTACACAAATCATATTCCGATTTTATCAACCTTTACCTTTTCTCGTAATTCTCGGTCATCTTCATTTGATCTCATGATAGAATCCAACTGTTTTCCTAGCTCCTTTGAAATCATATCTACTGCTTGATAAAAATGAATTTCAGAAGGGATAGATGAATATAGCAAGCCGCCGATAGGAATTAAATGGGAATAATCTGCTTTTGATACGGGGACATTTCTAGAAAGATATTGTTCGGCGATGCGACTATATCCTGTATCAAGGGAAAGCTTAATTAATCTCCCTTTATCTATCCATATCCGGGTAATCTCATGCACTAAAGATTTTTCGTTTGGAAGAAGAATATGCCTTGCAGGGCCATACTTTATTTCAAAAAGACTCAATAACTGATCATCAAAGAGTAATTGCAACTCTCCTTTGTAAAATTTCGGGTCGTTCATTTCTGCTCGACTTGCATAGTAAAACGAATCTCCCACAATTTTTCTATACTCCTGATAAATTGGATCATTTGACATTTCTTCCTCACTACGTCTGAATCTTATCGGTGTAATATAAAAACGCGGGGCAAACAATTTGACATAAATCCGGGTTAGTCTATTATCCTTAAACGAAAAGGATAGCTTTGTAACAAACTGGTGGACTGAATCCTTATCCTCACTGCACCATTCATCTACTGGAATTAAATAAAATATGTTTTCGTCATTCTCAATAAGCACATTTTGCCTCAATAAATCCGTTATTCTTGCCTTCGCCTCAACCAATGGCATTCCTATCCTGAAACCAAGCAGGATGGTGTCATTTATCAGCGGTTCTTTCTTGTATTCTTCAAGCAGTCTTGGATATTTTGAAACATCAACCCTCACTGAATCTTTCAAGGAGCTTGTCAAATGCCTCCCTCCCTTCTCGTTGCAAGAAGTTAGAAATAATAAAACAGGTAACCCTTTCAATAAATTGAATACCCTCATAAAACAGTTACTTTATTCTTTTATTCCGCTAAATGCTATTCTATAACCCGCATTATTGATCTGAATGCTGAAGGTTAAACGCTTTTGAGGAACATAAAACCCTGCATCTTCTTCCCCATTGCCATCACCTTTTACAATCTCATTCCCGCTCGTTTGATAAGGGATAGTAGCTTTATAATATCCACCTTTTTCCAAGAGAATATCTTCTTCTGTAATCGCAGTATTCATCGTTAAATAAAACGTGGGTAGTGAGCTATTGGTTATCTGACGAACAGCATATTTCCCTTCACTGATCTTTGAAACTTCAATCTTAAAATCCAAAATGGAAATACCATATGGGATATTGCCTAGAAACCCGGTATAGATACCTGTTTTGATCTCTTCTTTCTGTGTAGAATCAAAATCATCCCCTTTTGAACAGCTAAAAGCTGTCAGACTTATTAATGAGATGAACAGAGCGTAGAGTATTTTCATTTTGAGTATGGTTTTATATGGACAAAAAATAGGGTGAACTTGACAGTTACCCTTGCCTGATGGTCCCGCTAAGAACCTTGAACAACAAGTAACGCAAGTCACCCCATATCGGGGCGATTGCTTTACTTCCTTGTTGTTCTTAAAATTTAGCGGGTTTTCAGGCAAGAGGACAGTATGCAAAACGCAAAAAATATGTCAGTCTGAACTTCTTATTTAATAGGCGATTGTTTTTAATAATCAAAAATAACGCAAAAGCAATTTGCTTATTACTAACAGCGTAATCAAAATAAATAAAATCAATTACATATTTGCTTTTTTCAATATTGCTTCTTACCTTTGCATTCATTTTTGAGGGTTATTTCTCCCCAAAAAGCTTCCGAGGCTCATTCCTTCTTATCGGAAGTGTATTCAAAAACCAAATAAATAGGCAACTTATGCAGATGCATAGGTTACATCATAAGGGTATTGGGATACTCTTAGCAGATGAACACCTTACCAGGAAAAGCAATGATATGAAGTAAGGCAACTATGTCTAGCGCTGTGCCTATTGGTGAGCAGCACAACCCCTTCGACAGCATGAAGCAAAGGGTGTGGATTACAGTAATGTAACCAATCAAAATCTACGTATCAACGGGCGAAAGTTTTGAGGCATACTTAACCAGTATGTTTTTTTAGGGCTGCTCACGGAGGGGAAAGTGTATTGTTTTACTAACCATAGTTACAAATTGGAATTTTATAACGATGTATTTAAGTAAGGTTTATTTCTCTCCTGTGCTATTAAATGCTGCTCTTTCAACCACACTTATATAGATATGTAATAAATACCGATTTATCAGTCCTTTTTTGGTAGGGGTGCTATTATGTAACGTCGCTATTGTTCAGTAACTGACAAATAGCAAGCTATTACTAATTAATACCTGCATCCGGCATTTACCTATTCATACTTTTAAATAAAAAGCATCATTGAACATATCGTTATTTAATACTTTAGCAAGATGCCTGAATTATTCCAGACACCTTACCTGTATGGAACTGGAATTATGTGCAGTTGCACAGATCATTTCCCAGTTATTTAGACGATAATTGAAATAGGCAGTTATATTACCTTATTCATATCAACGTCATAACCGGATTTCTTCAATTCTCTAGCTATCAAAAGATGCCATGCATCAGAATCATCCATAGGGACATAAACAACTCCTGAAATATCGTTTGGCGTTTCTATTTCCCCTTTTACCAATGCACATACGTTACTTCTACCAATCTTTCCGATTAAATATCCATGTTCAAAGACAACATTTTGCCTAGCTCTTAGCTTTAGATTCGGTTTTTCTGCATTCTTGCCGCCAATATCACATGGAGTATACAGGACTATCCCAAAACCTACATTAGAATACTCTTCGATCTTTTCTATTATTGTTTTGCCAGAGCTTGCTTGTTCATGCAAAATGATTGGTTTGAATCCAAGCTTCTCAATAAATCGAGCTGCCTTTACTTTAGCCGTTTCATCATGCCCATGAACAATAAATACTTCGGTTTTAGTTACATCTCTACTCTTAGCTTCCCTTATATTCCCTATGCCTATAACTGCTTCTGATTTCAATAAATCGGTAACCTTTAATAATCGTTCCAAGTTATTTACCCTCCTTTGAATAAGGTCTTTGTAATCGTCAACTTCACTTGTATAACGTCCTAGCCTCCCCATAAAAGAGTACCCCTCTTCATCATAGCCCCTCTTATATTCACTCTGGGGGTTATTAAAAGAATATTTTAGATACTCCGAATTATAAGTATTCCATTCGCCATAATCCTTTCTAAATTTCTCTAAATCTTGAGCTGTTTGAACCTGTCTTTCTTTTAACCCTTTTCCTTCATTAATACGCTCCGATAAAACTTCTTTGAATTCTTCTTTATTCGTTGTTAATGCTACTGGAATCGGTACTGATTGTGCAGTTTGCCTCTTAGCCATAATATGTTTAATTTTCCCATCTAAAATACAAAAACACCAGGGAATAACAGATAATTGAGTTCCGAGTATAACCTTTCCCATTCTCTGTTACAATGGATGGAACCTGTCAATATCCCCCTGCAACTCATCTAAATCCTGTTGCTGGTATTCTTCTGTACTGCTGATAAATCGGTGTCCTGCGAGGTACTGTGCTTTTCTTAAACCATGCACTGCTATCCAATAAGAGATCACACTAGCACGTAGTTGTTTCCAGTCCCTCACCTCCGGGTTTTGCTTCTTTACCTGTGTAAGGATGTACTGAAGGGTGTTGAGTAGCTTATCCCCTGTACCACTACTGGTGAATAATTGATCAGTTTCCTTACCTGTTTCTTCCAGCAAGGTTTTACGTGCCTCACTGACATATTCCAACAGGTCTATTATCTGATGGGATTCCAGTGTCAAGGTTCTGGCATTGGTTTTTCTTCCTCCTTCCACTCTTACTTTTCCTTCTTTCAGTTGAAGGCTTTTTAAAGTAAGATCAGTAAGCTCTCCTACCCGTAAGGCTTGGTAAACGATCATACCCAGCATCACTTTGTTTCTCATCCCTGCTGCATCTTTAGCATCGAATGCGTGATACAGTGTATCCAGTTCCTCCTTTTTTAGATAATGGTGCAGGTGTTTCCGCTGGATTCCCCGGATATGGATATTACTGACAGGGTTTTCTTTTATTTCCCCCTCCTTCACCAACCACATAAAATAGTGATTCAGGAACCCCAGATTAAGAGCTATTGTTTTCTGTGCGTTACCACTGCTGCTGCAATGCTTCACATAGGCCATTATATCGTTATAGCTGACCTCGGTTATATCAGGAATACTTTCACCCTCCATCCATACTTCAAAGGCGTTAACCTGCTTTATAATGCTTTTACGGCTTTCCTCTGACAACCGTTTACCATAGAGGTAATAATCAAATGGCTGTTCATTATCCATGCTGTTCAAGATTTAAGTGTGTGTAGATTTGTGTGCTTTCAAGGGAAGTATGACCCAGAAACTCTTTGATCTTTTCCAGATTCATCCCCTTGCCTAATAGGTGGGTGGCAATAGAGTGTCTTAATGTATGCAGCCCTACTTTCTTTTGTTGCAGTTTGGCATTGTCAGTAAGCTCTACCAACTGTTTCAACCTCCAAAGCATGGTTTGCCCATCTATCCTTTTAGCTTTGGCTGATATGAACAATGCTTGCGATCTGCTTCCTCCCAATAAAAGAGGTCTGCCATCATACAGGTAGATTTGCAGGTATTGCAGGGATTGTTTAGTGATGGGAACAAACCTTTCTTTGTAGTTCTTGCCTTTTCTGACATGAAGGATACCTCTGTTGAAATTGATATCCCCTGTATCCAATTGCACTCCTTCATTCCTTCGGATGCCACAACCATAATAGACCGATAGCATTGCTCTATCCCTGTATTGCAGGGCTTCATAAAACTCTCTGTCCCTTTGATGCTTCCGGGTATCTGGAAGTATTTCTGTTGCATTGAACAGCATCTTTATTTCCTCAATGGTCAGTACATCAATCTGAGCTGTATCTACCACTTCGTTTTCCCATTCCATGACTGGCAGTGCTATTCTTCCTGTCTGTCTCAAATAGTCTGCAAACAGCTTTATGGCCTGTTGGTGCTTGTTCAGGTAGGCATTGCTTAATCCACCGCCTCTGGTGATGTTTTCTCTTTCCCGCAAGTGATCATAATAATCTGAAATATTTACGCTGGCTATCTGGTGCAGTTGGGTTTTATCCTGTCCTTCCATCCAGTGCAGTAATTCCCTGACTGCATTAGGCATATTATACACCGTGGTAGGGGCATAACCGAGTATATCCAGCCACTGACCAAAACCCCTCTCCGCATAGGCAAAAGAGGGGCTTTGCAATGGTAGTTGCTTCATTGCTGTTTGTTTTAAACTGTGATGTAATAATGAAAATTTTGCTCCCTATACTTTTTCAGTGAGCTATTGAGCCATGCTCTTTTTCCTGCTGGTTTTCACCCGTTTAGTTGGCTCATTTTGAGATTGAGCCGTGGTTGAGCCATTGAGCTGTTCTAAGATACTGTCAAGGGCTGTGGTGATGCTGTTTTGCAGTTGCTGGTAATCTTCAAAATTGATCACCTCATAGTGATAAGGCTTGGAACCTTCCTGTTTGATCAAATACCCGGATGATAGCAGAGCTAAATTAAGCCTTTTCACGGTGCTGATACTTATCCGCAGGGCTTTACTGATCTGTACACTGGTGAAAGCGGTCATGTTTGCTGATTGCAGGTATTTCTTTAACCGTTCAAAGTAATTTCTGCAAGCTCCGGTGAGTTCATCACTTTTACGGAGTAACACATCTTTCATCAGGGTATTCGCTGCTGCAATGTCCTCCAGGGTGGTTTCAATGTACTTTTCCCCGGTATCTTCATCCACTCTTTCTACCCTCTGGAACTGATGATAAAAAGTTACCGCTTCAATAAATGCCAGATAGTGGGCATTGGTTCTTCTGGGTTTGAATACACCTGCTGGTAACTGCAACTGTTCTGCATAAGGATTCCTGACAGGAATGGGTTGCAATACTCTTTGCGTATTCTGCAATAGCTGTTTTATACTGCTTTCCTGTACCCGGTCAATAGTCCCTGCACTTTTTTTACGCTGGTATTCCATTATCCTTTCATCCTGTTCCTTGCTTTCATCTATGTAGATCAGAAAACTTCGGTTGGCATTATCTTCATAGACCTGCTCCTGTGTGGTGCATCCTGCAACACTTACAGGGCCTTCTACTTTAATGTGAACAGTTTTGGTTTCACCAGTAGTTGTTTTCTGTGCAAGGGTCTTGGTGATGAACTTTTTACTTTGCAGTTCTCTCAATGGGTACAGCACATTTTCTGCACCGTCTAAATCCTCTATCAATACCAGCCGGTGTTGCAGTTCCCTTTGTCCAAAGTAATACAGGGCATTTTCTGACAGGGTGGTGATTTCTATTTTATCTTCCTCCGGTATCAGCTCACCTATTTTCTCTTGCAAGTAGGTTTTGCCAATGCCACTGTTCCCCAAACTGATAATATGTAAAGGATGCTCCCTTTTCCTGCTGGTAAAGATCAGGTACATGAGCAATCTGTTTACTTCTTCACCAATTACACCACTTTTACCTATGAGATCATTGGTTTTGCTCAATAAGTCTTTTTGCTGCAAGAACTGGATAGCATCTTCCCTTTCTTCCTGTGTCAGTACCTTTTCTTTTCTGGTTTTCTGTTTGTCCAGTTGCTTCAATCGGTACTCTTCCAACTGACTGGTTATATCCGAAATAGCTTTTGTAAAAGCAATAGTGCCTGTTTCCAACTTCTCTGCAATTCTTCTGACAAATTTTTCCACCTGTGTGTCATTATACAGATCAAGGTTGTGTCTGACAGATAATCCTGCCAGTTCTGGATTATTCAGGTGTTCACTGTGTTTTCTGTTTACCACAGTTACTTTGATTGTTACCCGCATCCTGTCCAGTGTATCAATCCTGATACCTCCCAATAGCTCTATCAGGAATTCATCAGTTTTGTAAGTAAAACAATTCGGGTTTGTTGTTTCTAATGTCATAATTATTAAGTTTTAGGCACAAAAAAACCACTCCGAAGAGTGGCTATAGCTTGATAGTATTAATTGAAAGCGGATTTAACTAATCTAGCCTTCTAAAATTCTAAATCTAAATTCATATCCCGCTTCATTTAATATTTCTTTTACCCGATCGAGAAATATTTTCCCATTGCTATCAGGATCATACTTCACAACAACTTCTACCATGATATTTCTATCTCTTGCCTCGGGATATTGTTGGTAGATATCACCGCTCTCGATAAATCGCAGATATGCATTGATTTTATCTTGTAAAATCAAAATATGCTCATTGTTATTCCATTCCAAATGATCTGAAATGGTCAGAACGACATCCCCCTTGGGGCTGATGCTTATAAAATCAACAACGTCTGAATTTGTAACGGACATAATAGCTAATTGCGGACAAGAACTATGGGTTTGAGTAAAATAAAACTTCTTGAAGATCTGAATATATGGCAACTTCTATTTCTTGATTAGAAGATAGAATTTTTTTCGCAAAAGCCTGAGCTTCATCCAACGAATCAAAGACGGTATACACCTTTTGATTGTCACTCACAGCTAACACGAAATCTTCATCTAGAACGTGTCCGGTTTTCTTTTCCGCTCTAACTAGAGCTACTTGATTATGTTTTAAGTGCGGAAATGGTCTCATTTTTTATCGTATAACTGGCATTAGCTCTTTATCAGCTTTTATGACGGATACGATTACGAGCATAATAATGTTAATGGGCCCTTTAATTCAATAAGTTGCTTTGTTCCGAGCAAAACCAGATAATTTGAAACATTACCTAATTTAGCTACCCCTTCCTTGTATGTCTAAGAAGTAATAAAACAGAAATAAGACTGATCATTTCATTGTGCAAAACTAGATATGTGCTTAATCACTCTTAATCTAAATTTTGATGGTTCCTCGCTCTATACCAAGTCGTATCAACAAGATAATTAACAATATGATATTTGTAATGAGATAAATCCACAGAATACGCCTCCCTTTTTTAATCTCCTCCTGAGTAACCAGCACTTCTTTTAGTTTATGCTCTTTAAATATAAGAGCTAGAACAAGCCAGATTATCCCAAAATAAATAGCAGCGAGAATCCATTGAAGACCCTTAGAGGCTGAAGGAT
The DNA here is from genome assembly GCA_001898405.1 of Sphingobacteriales bacterium 44-61. Classification (GTDB taxonomy): domain Bacteria; phylum Bacteroidota; class Bacteroidia; order Chitinophagales; family Chitinophagaceae; genus Terrimonas_A. Next base: position 5,319 of record MKTW01000002.1, on the reverse strand, counting down.
TCCAAATAATAAAATTTCTTAGGTTGATATTAAAAACCAACGACAACTGCACAAAATGGATAAAGAGAAAAAAACCCATCAGGCCGATCGTTCTAAAATGCGGGAGGTCAATACCTCGATCAACAAATGTTCTATATATTATAGCAACAATTTTCTTCATCTTTTTATTTTATCAATGGTTTGCTTACCAATTAAATATAGCATCAGTAGCTCCCGATAAGTCTAAAATCGAAACAAAAATACCAACAACCGGGTTAGCTTTCCCCGCCCATTCTAACCCTGCTAAGACAACTTTCACTCCAGCTTTTGCAACATTTCCAAGGGTTGGATTATCAACTGCTTGCCCTACCGCAACAGCAGCGTCAATAGTAGCTGTAACTAACCCACCTACCCGTGTAGCTTTTTTCATGACCTGCGAACTGGCACTAACTCCAGATATCTTACCCGCTTTAGCAAGATTCTCAGTTTCCTCAACGCCAGCTGCACCGATACTTGTTACAAGGGCGTTCGCACTATTAATTTTATCAAGAACAGTAACTGGAGTGATCGCAGAATTATCTTCAGGTTCTTCATTCGCAGGAGCATTTCCTGTGATAGATTCCTTCGCGGCTATTCCTGCGGTTACTGTACCATCTTCATTCAGCTGATAAGGTTTAGTTGTTACATCAGCATCTGTCCATCCTCTTGCAACAGTCCCTGTTTTGCCAATATGCTCTACATTATTATACTCACCAAAACCGTTAGCCTTCATTGTACTTGCCCACTGCTTAGAGCTCTTTTCATCTGTCACACTCTCCGCAAAAGTTACGTGCTGCTCGCCATTTTGATCTGTATAACGAACCCAATCAGTAGGGGCCATACCATCCCGATCAATATATCTTAAGGGATTATTAAAAGCATAATTGTATGGTGTATACCTCCTCATCTTCTCACTCAAAGGGTCAATGGTATGCCACCTTCCTATCTGCGGATCATAATTCCTTGCTCCGAAGTCATAAGTCTCTAACCCTGCACCGTCACCGAACTCTTTATTATTAAGCTCCTTTCCTCCGAACTTGTATTTATTCTCAGGTGCTCCATTCAATGCCTTTGCACTAATCCCCGCCATCGTCAACCCAAACGGATAGTAATGGGTTTCTTCCAGCAGTGGCCCTCTTATATGGGTCACCTGCAGGTTATCAAAGAACACATCGTAACTGGTCTCATTACTGGTGTAAATATACAAATATCCGTTTCTGTCCACCGGCATATCCGTCTTGTTAAATGGCTTAACTATACCGCTGGCCTCCACCGGCTCTGCCCCGCTGTTGCCATTGTCTACATATTTGAACTGCTCGTCGAACAAGATCCAGTTCAGATATGCTTTGGGTTTACCGCTCACCGCCGGCTGGTCATTGTCCAGGAACAGGCTCACCTGCGGATCGAGGAGCGTACTGGTCAGCTCTGTTACACCGATCTTGCCACCACTTACTCCCGGTGCACTGCTGATCAGTGCCGACACGATCGAGGTCAGCGGACTGGTATTGCTTCCACTGCTGCTGCCCGTCCACCAGGCACTCGCATGGATATTGAACCGGTCGCCGGCCATTACTTTCAGCAGGATCGCAGGCCCGATCTTATTGCCGTCCCCTCTTACCAGGGCTACCTTATCATTGGGATCGGTATAAGTGTCTGTATACCCTGACGGCCGGTTCACCCGGGTCGCTTCCAGGTTGCTGTAAAACATATTCTCTGTAGCTGCCTGGGCTGTTTCCATGGTGGCGGCAGGATATTCATCCTGCTTGATCTGTTCGGTCAGTACCATCCGCACATTCCCTAGATGATCTTTGATCATATAGTCATATTCCAGTCCTGTCAGGGCGTTGGGGTTGGCAGGATCGTTGACCGCCCGGATCCTTCCTTCTTCCTGGCCGAAGAACTGTAAACGATCCGTATAGCCTAAACCCATGTTCACTCCTGCATCCGAGTACTGTTTGCTCTCGAACACCACTCCGTTCAAGTAAGTGGTCGTAGTCGTGATATTGGTGGTATAAGCTGTACCGCTAAAGGTCACGCTGACGCTATTCTCGGTAGTGATCTTTTGTAGTTTTGAACCAGCAGCATCATACACATAGCTGATCGTTCCTTTATCGGCCGTGTTGGCATCATTGCGCACCGTCATCTGGTAAGGCAGGTTCAGGTGATTATACAGGATGGCACCGCCACTGAGCATATCGGTGTTTGGCGCTACAGTTCCTGTCAACCGCTTGTTCAGGTCTATGACCAGGTTGCCATTGCGGTCATAACCGTAATCAGTGGCAGATGTATTTTTGTCCGTAAAATCACCCAGCCCATGATCGATCGTGCCGGTGCCGGATTCGGTTACGGCTTTCAGCCGGTTGCCACCTGCATGATAAGTATAGGTCAGGTTGTCGATCTGGGTGGGGCCGGTCAGTTTTAAGCCCCATTGTTTCATTTTTTGGATATTGCCATTGGCATCATAGGCGGTACCGTCATCGGCGCCACTGCTGCCCATCTGCACCGTAAAGTCCACCAGGGTCTTGTTCCAGGTACTGCCTGTATTATTTTGTTTGAACTCGGCTTTCAATAAACGGTTGGCTGCGTCATAGCTGAAGTCGTATCGCCTGCGGATATCATCCCCATCGCTTTTCCAGGTCATGCCACCAATGTTCCCATTATACTGGGCAGCAGAAAAATTATTGCCGGCCTTGCTGGTAAGGTTGTCATAGCCCAGTTCAAAACCGAACAACTTGCCATCGGTCGTTTGATTATTGGAAGTAAGGTAATCGCGATTGGTACCCAGCAGCCAACCGCGGATATTATAATCATAGACCAGTTCCTGCAACGGTTGACGGGGAGAAGAATAATAAGCACCAGTAGAAGGATTTTTCTTATTACCAATCCACTTTTTCGCAAGCAGCCCGTTGGCATCATAGTTCTGTGTTAGTGCTGTAACCCAGGCTGTACTAAGCGCCCCGCTGTTGATCGCTGAATGCGCCAGCTTTTTATCTACTCTTATCAATCTGGCCAGATCATCATAAGTGAGTTTATTAACTACGGTAATGGTCTGTGCATTGGTGCCGGCCTTTTCGGTTTTATTCACGGTAATGACCGGCTGGCCTGCCCAATTGTATTGTGTCGTGGAGATATCCACTCCACCGGTATTGTTCTTGGTTTTGGTCTGGATCAGTCTGCCCTTCTCGTCATACAGGTTGACAGAGTAAATAAAATCACTCGTTGTGCCAAGTACTTTGGTCTGTGTCCAGGTCACCAACCCCATAGTCTTCGCGCTTACGGTCAGTGGCTGCGCATATATTGGTGAAGCATTATAGCTGGTATAAAACTGGGAAGATCCTGCATTATCAAAGGCAGTGGTCAGCCCTCCGGGAAGGCTGGTGTAATTATCATAGTGTGTAACGGTCAGTTGATCATAGCCTGATGTAGTAATAGGATAGTTGATGGACGGACCTGCGTTGGTGCGGTGAAGGGAAAAAACAGTGTAACTGGTCCAAAGGCCGGTTTCAGTGGGGCGGTTCAGCGAATCATATTTATTGACCATCCATTTATTGTTTACCCGCATATTGCCGTCCTGCATCATCAC
>MKTW01000002.1:0-1469 GCA_001898405.1 Sphingobacteriales bacterium 44-61 | reverse complement strand
TGTACTTTCTTTAAGATCACCTGGCCTTGCTTGTCCTTGAACTCGATCACCTGCTTATTCTGCTCATCAATAGTGATCGTTTTATAAAGCTCTCCAGCCGGATAGGTCGCGCTGGTGGCATAAGTACCCCAATTGCCCAGGCTGACAGGGTCTGTTACTGTCCAGATCCTGACCGCATCGGTCGCCGTGTTCGTATAGTATTTGATCTTGACCGAACGGCGGTTGGACTCCAGGGTCTCATCCGCTGTTCCCACCCAACTGTTGCCCGGTGCAAAGGTTTCTGTTACCCGGTTCAGTGGCGAAGCTTCAAATTTGGTCATTCCATACAAATAGTTTTCTCCCTGGCCTATAATGGGTGATAAAACAAAACTATTGCTCAACGCATAAGCCTGTTGTTCAAAGGGATTTAGCTTGAACCCTCCGTCATCAATAGAAGAATTGCCGCCTGCTCCTGTTGCACCGAACGGCAAAAACTTATAACTCTCCCGGCCAAACTCATCATAGACAATAGCACTGACCATATCCTTTAATGGATAATACATCGCTGAGTTGCCCTGCTTGATTACTGTCTGGATCGGTCTTCCCAATCCATCCAGGTACTGCGTCGTCATCCGGAAATCTTTGATGACAGAGGCTGTCGTTATATTACCGGTATTACTCTCCGGCTTTAATGCATCCCATGTTCGGACATAGTTCACCGGCATACCGGTGCTCGGATAGCTCGCCGGCAGGTACGGTGTTGGGGTCTGGGCCTGAGCTTGTACAACTGCTGTCAACAGCAGTATGGCCGGTAATAATACCTGGTTCCTGATAAATCCGAATCCGGTTCGTATAGATAAGATCATAACTGGCAATATGATGGTTGATGATAAGGTCTACTTGTTTTGAGTTTGTTGCTTATGGCGATTGCGGCGTTCATTGATCGCTTGCTGCGTGGCTTGTCTTCGCTGTTCCAGGTAAGCCTGGTGAACTGCCCACTGCGCTTCAGTCAGTGCCTGTCGCAATGATGCATCCCTTTGGGTGGTCAGTGCAGTAAACCGGGTTGTTCGCTCATCAACCGTAAGGGTGGCCGGTAAAGCCAGCACGCTGGCATAGTAAGCCTGCTGAAGGCTTTTCACTGTCTCGCGCTGCTTCTCTGTCAGCTTCAGTCGCAACAGCATGCTATCAGCTTCCCGCTGCACCAATGTATCCAGGTTGAGCGATGATAAACTCTGTGCTCGCGTACACATTCCACATAGCAGCAATGCCAGGCTGCACAACATATTTCTTAGATTCATAACGTTTATTTTTTAAAAGACAACGGTATACCCGGTGCCGGCTGATAAATAATATTCTCTGTAACGGTTGGTCCATCCATCATCATAGCTCAACTCGGCACTCGCCTGCACCATATAAGAATATCCGCTGCTCACGGTTGCCGGGTAATCATAGCTGAAATAATTGGTGCCATCATACCCTTCTGTACTTAA
>MKTW01000001.1 GCA_001898405.1 Sphingobacteriales bacterium 44-61 | reverse complement strand
AAAAATCTAATGCTGAGTGGGCCAGAAATAAGGGGAGCTTACATAATTGGCTGGATTACGGTACTTCTTCTAATTAATAAACAAGGGTAAAGAATAAGGAAAAATCTAAAATTTATCTACTTCAACGTTATCCATACAGGCAAAATCCAATAGATCGATTTATTAAATACCATTTCTTAAACTTTCAGCATACACATTTGGCAAATTTGAATTTTCTATTGCTTTTGCAGCTTTTTCTACATTGTATTCAAAACGAATAAATTCAACTTCTATACTTTCTGCTACTTTGGTGTTACTTAGCGGATTTATTGTGAGCATTACATAACCGCCTCTTGGGTCACCGTCTTTTGGTTTTCCTACTGAGCCTATATTTACAGCATGCCGGAAATGATTTCCATTTTCCCTAACCACATTTAGCGTCCTGTGATAAGGTTTATGAGTATGTCCGAAACACATAATATCTGCATCTGCCTGTTCCATAATCCGGTACAAACTTTTTTCATCCCTGTCCTCAAACAAATATTCATTGATTTTACGAGGACTACCGTGTACAAGAAGCAAATTTAATTTATCCTCGTTTAATTGGAACTCAACTTTAATATGTGCCGGCAGCGCCCTTAAATACTGCCTTTCCTCCGGATTTATGAGTTCATTGGTAACACTAATGGAAATGGCTCCATTTGATTTTTCTTCGTCTGATTTATAAGCACACCCACAATCGTTGCTATCCCTTCCAATACCAAAGTCATAATTTCCCGCAATCGTAGGGATATTCCGCTTACGCACTTCATTTATCACCTCATTTGGCCAGATATTATAACCGACCAAATCTCCTAAACAGTAGACTGCATCTGGTCTATGACGGTCCAAATCTTTTAAAAAAGCTTCTAATGCTGGTAGGTTGGCATGTACATCTGAAAAAAGTGCAATTTTCATACTTTAAGAATTTAAGCTGATTGAGGTGTTGAATAATATTTGTTCCTGAGCCAAAAAGCAACATTTACCAGGGCGATGAGAGCGGGCACTTCCACCAGCGGTCCAATGACCCCGGCGAATGCCTGACCGCTATTAATGCCAAATACGCCTATGGCTACAGCGATAGCAAGTTCAAAATTATTTCCGGTGGCGGTAAAGGCTATGGCGGTATTCCTTGAATAATCAGCGCCCATAGACTTACCAATGAAAAAGCTTACCAGGAACATAACAATAAAGTAGACGACCAGCGGAATCGCTATACGCACCACGTCCATGGGTATCTCTACGATCAGTTGTCCTTTTAAACTAAACATCACAACAATGGTAAAAAGCAGCGCAAGTAAAGTAACAGGAGAAATAAAGGGAACAAATTTGAACTGAAACCACTCTTCACCTTTTAGCCTGATCAACGCATAGCGGCTTACCAGCCCGGCTGCGAAAGGAATTCCTAAATAAATAGCAACACTTTTGGCAATTTCTCCAATAGTAATATTTACCTGCAGTCCTTTAAGCCCGAATAGCGGTGGCAATATGGTAATAAATATATATGCATACACACTATATAACAATACCTGAAAAATACTATTCAAGGCTATCAATCCCGCTGCATATTCCCTGTTACCTTCAGCAAGCTCATTCCATACTACTACCATTGCGATACAACGGGCCAGGCCGATCAGTATTAATCCAATCATGTATTCGGGATATCCCTTCAAAAATGTTATGGCCAAAAAAAACATTAATACAGGCCCGATGATCCAATTGAGAAGCAAAGAAGTTCCCAGAACCTTTGTGTTCTTAAACACTTCATCCATTTTCTCATATCTAACCTTTGCCAAAGGCGGATACATCATCAAGATCAGGCCGATTGCCAAGGGGATATTGGTAGTTCCAGTGGAAAATGAATTTATAAACGTAGGTGCACTTGGAAAATAGTACCCTATTCCTACTCCAATGGCCATTGCTAGAAATATCCATAGGGTTAAATAACGATCAAGAAAACCGAGTTTTTTTCTTTCAGCGGCCGGGAAACAGTTGTCTGCAGACATAATCAGCTTAATTTTAATTGAGTCAGCTCCTTTTCAGCAGGACAGATAAAAACTTTCCTTTACGTCGATTGAGATTAATTACAGCAACCGGGTTCACAACAAGCGACTTTTTCCGTAGGCTTTTCTGCATATACAGTAATACTATAAATACCTGTATTACCACTTCTAAACTCCTTTAATTCTTCCGCTGACAGGTAATTTGCCAGGATATCATCTGGTATATGAATCCTTTTTTCCTTTTGTATAGTCATATTGGCAAAACCATTTCCCTTGATGACTTCAAGATATGCCTGCTTTTGAATAGCACCTGATACACAACCTGCATACATTTCAGCAGCCTGGCGGATACTAGCCGGCAATGTTCCTTCTAATACAATATCCGAAATACTGAAATGTCCCCCAGGTTTTAAAACACGATAAATCTCTTTTATTACGGCCTCTTTATTGGGAACGAGGTTCAATACGCAGTTGCTTACTATAACATCTACCACATTCGCCATTACGGGCATTTTCTCAATATCTCCCTGACGGAACTCCACATTGTTATACCCTAGCTTCTCTGCGTTGGCCCTGGCTTTATTTATCATGGCAGGTGTGAAATCTATGCCGATCACTTTGCCACTTTCACCGGTCTCAGCTCTGGCAATAAAGGCATCGTTACCAGCCCCAGATCCTAAATCTATAACGGTGTCCCCCTTTTTTATTTTTGCGAATTGAGTAGGGAGACCACACCCCAAACCAAGGTCCGCATCGGCATTATATCCCTTTAAGGAGGTGTAATCGTCATTCATGATATTGTACACCTCAGTACTGCATCCACCGGCTCCACAGCACGAAGATTGATTAGCTTCTTTATCCTGTAAGGCAATCTCACTATATTTTTGCTTTACCAGTTCTTTCAGTTGTTGTTCTGTTTGCATGTTTTTGTATTATCGTGTTATTGCAATAATGCGATTAAAAAATTCAAAAAAATATTTAGCAGCACTCAGCGTCTGTCAACTGTACATCTTTGAAAAATGAATTGAATAGTTCTTTATACCGTTTCCATATCTTGGGATTTATACAATAACAAACACTTACCCCCTCAATAGCACCTTGTATAATACCTGCATTTTTCAACTCTTTTAAGTGTTGTGAAGTGGTTGCCTGAGCAAGGCCTAATTCCTCTACAAGATCACCGCAAACGCAGGCATTTTTTTTCACCAGGTATTGCAGGATGGCTATACGGGCGGGATGGGCAATTGCCTTCGCCATGTTGGCAATTTCATTTTGCTGTTTCGTGAATAAATCTGTTTTCGTTGCTCCCATATCGCAATATTACGATTAATTATGATTGCCCAAAAAAATTTATTTAAAACCCAGCAGGAAGTACTCGAACTTGTTTTGTCCCATTTGAGCGATATATTATCGCTCAATGTGGCTTCCCGGCAATGTTTCCATGCTGCAAGTACCAAAATGAAACCCAACAAACCAAGTCGAATTGCCCTGATGACCGGTCATCTAAAAAAATTGACCATTCAACAGCTTAATAAACCAAACAAAGTATTATGTATTGCAAGATACAGTATTTAAACAATATCTTTGTTATGCACATGAATGGAAAGAAGACCTATAAGGGATAAAAAATCATACATAAAAATTGGTGAGGTTTTTTTTGGACAGCCATGATCATCAATGGCAAAAATTGTTATTACAAAACGAATACAAAGACGTTGTTGTAAGCTCCCTTAGAATATTTAAGTAACAAAGGCGAGATCGATGTATATGCCTTTGTGATTATACCCAATCATATACACTTGATTTGGAAAACAAATCGGACACGAGCCGGAACGACCGGAGTGCATAGAATTCTATTGCCTAAAAGCTTTGCTATGAATAAATTACTGATCAAAGATCTAAACAAGACCTACTCCAATGGAGTAAAAGCCATCAACAACATTTCATTGGAAATAAGCAATGGTTTGTTTGGATTGCTGGGGCCCAACGGTGCAGGGAAATCATCGCTCATGCGCACTATAGTTGGACTGCAACATGCCGATAGTGGCGGGATCATTTTCAACAACGTAAATGTTGTGGATGATCCTTTCTTCCTTAAAAAACAGTTGGGATTTTTACCGCAGGACTTTGGTGTGTATCCTAAAATAGCTGCATATGACCTGCTGAACCACCTGGCTATTTTGAAAGGAGTTACTGACGCCCATGAAAGAAAGGAGCAAATATTATCGCTACTGCAAAAAGTGAATCTATATGCTTATCGAAAAAAGGAAGTACATACTTTTTCAGGTGGCATGAAACAAAGATTTGGCGTTGCACAGACATTATTGGGCAATCCGAAGATTGTTATTGTAGATGAGCCCACTGCAGGACTTGACCCCGAAGAGCGCAACAGGTTTAACAGTCTGCTCAGTGAGCTGGGAGAAGACATCATCATCATTCTTTCCACACATCTCGTGGAAGATGTTCGCAATTTGTGTTCGCAAATGGCTATCATTAATAACGGGTCTGTTTTGAAACAAGGTAATCCTAATGATCTTATTGCAGGCCTTCAAGGACGCATCGGACGAAAGCAAATAATAAAGCAGGAGCTTGACAGTTATAAAAGAGATCACAGGGTTATATCCTCACAATTCATAACAGGCAAACTAAATATTCATATCATGGCCGATATGATGCCTGCTGGGTTCCAGTCCATAGACCCCACCCTGGAAGATGTGTATTTCTCTATACTTAACCAGAATTCAAATTAATTATGACTGCCTTATTCTTATTCGATATAAAGCGTTTCTTCAAAAGATGGAACACCTGGGTATTACTGATATTGATAGTTGCATTGGGCGTAGTGATAGGAAAAGATGCACATTTTACAATAAGCGAAAGTGTTTATCAAAATTCACCTTACCAAATTTCTTTTATCACCGCACTCTTCAGTTTATCAGCTATATTATTTTCAACCATTTTTGTAGCCCAGCATGCAAACAAAGAGCTGGACAATAATTTTCAGCAGATATTTTTCAGCACTCCAATCAGGAAAAATCAATTTATTGCAGCAAGATTTGCATCATTGTTAACAATCAGTTTTTTACCTACTCTTTTATTTACAGGAAGCTTTTTGCTTGGCCATTCTTTATCGGCTACCAACTTACGGAAAGAGCATGTTTCATTGCTCTATTATATACAACCTGTTCTCCTGTTTACTTTCATCAACACGCTTTTTATAACGGCTGTGTTAAGCTTTGCCGGATGGGTCTCAAAAAACAAACTGATCATATACGTGAGTGGACTATTGCTGTACATGCTATATATGGCCACCCTCATTTATTCGGGTTCACCCTTAATGGCGGGGGCACTGCCGCAATCGGAACAATCCAGGTTAATCAGTGCTGTTGTGGATCCATTTGGAATGTCCGCATACTTTTATCAAACATCAACCTGGACAGTTGAGCAAAGAAATACTCAATTGGTTTCGGTGAAGGGATTGTTTGCCCTAAACAGGATGATTGTTGTACTTGTCTCATTTTTGTTGCTTTATATAAGTGCCAGAAAGTTTAGTTTTTTAAAAAAACAATCAAAATTCCGGTCCAAATCAAAAGAAAACAGTAACGAAAATAATCTAAGCTTCAGCTACAAACGAACAACCACACAGCATCATGCCCAGGCACACCTGAAAGCTTTGCTTTCCTTTTCCAAAATACATTTAACCTATATTGTAAAAAGCATCCCCTTTATACTGGCTTTGTTGTACGTACTTTTTGGAGTAGGAATGGAAATATATGCAGCAATTGAAAAGGGCATCAGGATACCGCAGCATTATGCAAGCTCAGGACTAATGACCGCTACCATCATTCAGCATTTTTATGAATTGGGTTTGATAATAGTGTTGTATTATACTTTTGATATTTTTTGGCGAAGTAACACCGTACGTTTTAACCTGATTGAAAACAGCACCGCCAATATCTCAACCGGTTATTTTGCAAAGTGGATATCATTAATCCTGGTAACAATACTATTTACCGTTGCATTAATTTTTGAAGGAATTGCATTCCAGCTATTATACAACTACCCAATCATTGAATGGAAAGTATATAGCAACCTGTTTCTTTTTATCTCGCTGCCATTGATATTAATGAGTGGGTTTCTGTTATTGATTAAAAAAGTAATAAACCGGAAATATGTAGGATTGGGTGTCGCAATACTATTCGTTTTTCTATTTGCAACGTCAATTGGTAAAAATTTTATCACCTACCCCCTGGCGAAGATATTCTACGGCATTCGATTGAACTATAGTGATATGAATGGATTTGGCCAGTATGGCTCTTATTTTGAAGTAGGGATATTTTATGGTTTTTGTTGTTTGGCAACACTGCTCATTATTTACTACCTGGTAAAGAAAAGCAATAGAAGATGGCAGACCTGGATGATGTTGATTGTGTCAGTGTCCGCTTCTTTTTGGTTCGGAATAAAATTATTGGATGGGTATAAATACAAAAGTGAAACAGCCGGTTTGTCGGCGCAGGCAAATTATGAAACCCTATACCGTAAATACAGGAATTATCCTCAACCAACCGTTACCAACATTATTACGGCAGTGGATTTGTTTCCAGAAAAAACCGCATATCATATAAAAGGAGCATACACGCTTGAAAACAAAACCAATTCAAATATCGATACCATCCTTGTCAATTTCGCAGATGGTTTTGACATCGATAGCGCTGCCCTTCATCATGGTGATGAGATAATTACTGTCAAAGATCAGTACCAGGTTATTGCACTTCAACAAGCATTGCTGCCAAATCAAAAAGCAACATTTGATTTTAATATTTCCTATAAATGGAAAGCGGTGAACGGTCATACTTCTTTTAATGCCATTGTTGAAAACGGTTCCTTTATGCGGATTAGTCGCTACTATCCTCATTTTGGATATGTACTGGAAAATGAAATTGAAGATGAAACAATCAGAAATAAATACAAGTTGGGAGCCAAATCAGCACTTACTGCATTTGATGCACCAAAGACTGTCAATAATGATTTCATTATGCTTGATATGACGATCTCGACATCAGGCAATCAAACAGCCCTTGGCATAGGGGAGTTAACCAAAAGCTGGAAACAGCAAAACAGGAATTATTTTCAGTACAAAACCGATGATCCTATTCCGTTTCGCTTTGGTGTATCCTCTGCTCAATATGCTATAAAAAAGGAAACGTATAAGGGCAAAAGTTTTGAGGTCTATTATCATCCAACACACACTGAAAATGTAGATCATCTATTGAAAAATGCACGGATAACCATGGATTATTGTGAAACAAACTTCGGGCCCTATCCATTTAAAACCATCCGGTTTGCAGAAGTATCGGGTTTTACCAGGGGGTTTGCGGCCACGGCTTATCCTGCAACCATCTACATGACAGAAGACATGATTTTTCACTCCAATATTAAAGCCGATAAGCAACAGGATGTGATCAATGAATTAGCTGGGCATGAATTAGCTCATTTGTGGTGGGGCAATAATCAAATAAGTCCTGACGACAGAGATGGATCGGCCATGCTTACCGAAACGCTTGCCATGTACACCGAAATGATGTTGCTCAAAAAAATGTATGGCAAAGAAAAAATGTTGGATCGCATAAAAATGCACCTCGATATTTATTCCTTCAACAAAGGCTTTTCAATAGAACAACCATTGTATAAGGTTCAGGCAGGAGAAACGCATATATCATATTCAAAAGGAGCCGTGGTTATGTATCTTTTAAGTGAATTAATAGGTGAGCAAAGGGTAAATGAAGTACTGAGAAGTTTTATTGAGAAACATAAATTCCCGAATCCCAAACCTGTTTCAACAGATTTCTTAACGGAGCTATACCGTTTAACGAACCCCTCAGTTCATTCTAAAATAGATACATTATTTAAAAAAATTGAGCCGCTAAGTGTGGGATTGCCATTAATACCGGAAAACTCTTTCAGGCAATAGTGTGTTTTCATACATAATGTCCATAATTCTCCGGTAACACACTTAATTCCCTTAAATCCAGCAAAATTTGGTTCGAGTCTTCAACCCTTGGGGCTACTGAGACTCAAAGAATCTCGGACTTTCTGGTAGATATTCCTTTTTAACCGTTATTCGGCCAGTTCAATTTTCCCCCAGCGATTTAAGAACTTCTCGCTTTTAAGAAAATAAGACCAATAATGCCTCGGGTTTTACATTGTTTAATCTCATCTCTCGAAATTACACTTCCTAACTAAACTATATAATTCCGCTTTTTATCGCTTTACCTATAAGCACCGCTGTATTGGTAGCATCAAATTTCTCAATCAGGCTCTTCCGATGTGCATTTACTGTGGGAACACTGATAAAAAGCTTTGTTGCTATTTCTGCATTGGTAAGCCCTTCGGCAATGAGTTGCAACACTTCTTTCTCACGACGAGTAATTTCTGGAGTGTCATCTGCTGTTTCGAGAAGAGACTGTCCCGCTTCAAAACTCAAAAATGTTTTTCCCAGCCTTACGGTGGTAATGGCATGCAGGATTTCTTGTTTGGTTGCGTTTTTCAGTATGTACCCCATTGCTCCATTATCCATCATATTTCGAATAACGGGCTGTTGATTATAGGTGCTTAGGCCAAGAATACTCACGGCTGGAAACTGTTCACTCACTTCTTTACAAAGATCAACCCCGCTTTTGTCAGGAAGATTGATATCCATAAAGATGATATCGGGTTGTTGATGTTTTAGGAAAGCCAGGCAAGAGGCGGCATTCATGGCGTGTCCCATCCATTCCATATTTTTTTCATTTTGTAACATAGAACGGATACCTTCTATTACCAGGTAGTGATCGTCAACAATAAAAAGTTTTGTTATCATGACAGGGGGATTTCTATTAACACAGACGTTCCTTTATCCGGCTCTGAATTCAAGTCGATTTTCCCTTTCAGAAAGTCCACCCGGTTTTGGATATTACCCCAGCCTATACCTTGTGCGTTTTGCAACAGCGTGGTATCAAATCCTTTTCCATTATCCTCTACAGTTATAGACAGCATACTATCCTCTTGCGAAGCATTTACCTGTACCAGTACTTTTTGTGCATTGGCGTGCTTGATCGCATTGTGTACCAGTTCCTGGATAATGCGATAAATCGTTACAGCGGTGGTTTGATCTATGGCCATATTTTGCATTCCAATAGACTGATAAGTAGTTTTCACCGCACCACTACGGTCTATTTCACTACAAAATGTCTTCAATGCCACGTTCAGTCCATATTTTAACAGCATTTCGGGCATCATGTTGTGAGCTACACGGCGCATTTCCCTGATGGAGCTGTCCAGCATATCAATGCTGCGTTCAAAAGCCTGCGCATTGTCAGGCGTGAGTATAAGATTTTCTTTCATATTTTGAAACGAGTGTTTAATGCCGCTTAACATACCCCCCAATCCATCGTGCAGATCTTTGGCCAACCTGGTACGCTCCTGCTCCTCGCCTTTGAGGATGGATTGAGTGGCTGTAAGTTGTTTTTCATTTTCCAGCTCTTCGATTTTTACCTGTTGTAGCTTTTGCTTATGCCTGTAATTCCGATACCCCAATAAAGAGATAATGATCAGTGCTATAGCACTACCCAAAAAGATGTAATTGAGCGTATTCTTTTGCTTGATCTGTTCTTGTTGTAATATTATTTGAGATTGTTTTTTTTGATTCTCATACTTTGCTTCCAGTTCAGAAAATTGTTTGGCTTTTTCTCCAATCATTATAGAGTCGTTTACAGAAATAAATTTTTCTGCGTATTGCATCGCCTCTTTGTATAACCCCAATTTGCTATTCAACTGATACATGGTTTCATGAAAACTCCTTTTTTCTGTAAGGTCTTCACTCTTTTCATAGTAGGGTTTGGTTATTTCCATATACTTCCTGGCTTCGTTATACAGCTGTTGATGCATGGCGATAAGTCCCAGTCGCTTGTTGGCATGAGCTGTACCTGAAACAGAATTGATTTTTGCAGCGAGTTGTAAACTCTTGTGTGCAAAAATTGCTGACGAGTCAATTTTTCCTAATAAAAATAATTCTTCTGAAATGTTTTGATAACAGCTCTGCACCGATTCTCTCGTGCCTTTGCCTTGCTCCATCTGAGGCAAAAAGGTCAACCGCGTCCGGAGCGCTTTTTCTATAAGACCCTGTTCATGAAAATTATCGGCTTTTTGTTGCATATAATAAGCCAGGGCATCAGCCGCCGCCGGACCATCGTATTTTTTGTTTATGGCAATAGCCTTGTCTATATATTCTTCTGCTTTTGGCAGGTTTCCGAGCGAATTAAATACGGCGCTAAAATTAGAGTAGAGATCCGACTTTTTTCTATCCAGCAGTTTTTCGGTAACGGAGGGTGTTGCCAGTATGTGCTGGTCATTAAAAGCATCCTGGGCTTTTGTATAGTAATAGATGCAACTGTCATATTGGCCCGTATAATATTTTACATTGCCTATATTATAGCAAACACCGCCGTACAAGTACAGGTTCTTACTGCTTTTGGCATATTGCATGGATAAATGATAATAGTACAAGGATTTGTCGGGCTCGCTAAAATAATTGTGCCAGATGCCCAATAAACGGTAGCAGTTGGCAATAGTGTACTCTTCTTTCAGTTTCAAACTCTTTTTAAGGGCTTCTTCGAGCAGTTGACGAGACAGTGAACTGTCAACTTCCAACAGATCATAACCCAGGTCTTTCAGTTGGTTTACATGGACGGTATCGAAAGGAGTGTTTCTGATCTGTTCTATTTTTTGTGTTAACGCCTGTTTGTTCCATAATAAGGAGTCACTCAGCTTTTGCGATTGCGTGTGAACAATGTGGCAAAAACAAAACAAGATCATCATGATAAACTTTATCCCCATAAATCCAAAAATCTTTTCTTATACAAAATGACAAATTTTCTACTACGCAATACCCCCTCTTTTTTAATGATTTAGCATTCTTAAAATTCATCATTTCTAACGATGAAGAGGTTGCCGGTAAGGATAGAAATTTGATTTCAAAAATACTGAAAATGAAGCCGTTGTTATCCATTATAGTAGGTTGTCTTTTCGCTTTTTCCTCTATGGCGCAAACCAAGCCCAAAGAGAAACCTTCCACTCAAAGTGAGATGGAGGCAATGATGAAGGAAGCGCAGAAAATAATGGGCGAACTAAGCGAGGAAGATAAAAGAATGATGGATAGCCTCGGAATTAAAATGCCCGATTTTAAAAATGTACCCAAAGTTTCAGATAAGCAACTGGCCCAGGCATGGGAAGATGAAAGCCGGGTAGTGCCAAAGCGGGATGCCGTAAGAATTGCTGCCATACCCAAAGGTGTTACCGATGCCCGGATGGAAACCTATATTGCCACTATCCAAAAGAAAATGATGGCCACGCTGGATGCCGGGCTGATAAAAATGGGTGATAAGGTTTTTAACTACATCCAGTCCAACAGTAACAATAGTGCAGAAGCAGGCAATATGGCCGCAGCGCTCTGGATAATTGACAAGCCCCAAATGGCTTTGTATGTGTTGGGAAAAGTTATCACCAATGCCCCCTCCAATACCGATAACCTCAGCAACTATGCTGCCATGCTTTCCATGCAGGGGGCACAGCATCTGGCTATTCCCATTCTTGACAATCTCAATGTGAAATTCCCCGGCAACAGCACCCTGCTCAATAACCTGGGGCAGGCTTGGCTGGGGTTGGGCGAACTGCTAAAAGCTGAAGAATATTTAAACAAGGCCTTAGTATTGTACCCTTTGCACCCACAAGCTAATATGGCAAAAGCGGCCATTGCCGAAAGCAAAGGGAACAAAGAAAAAGCGAAAGATGCCATAAAAAAATCCATGCAGCATGCCTATACCGAGGAAAAGGAAGAAAAACTGGCTAAACTGGGTGAAAAGGTATCGCATACGAAATATGTATTGCCGCCACGTCGCAAAACAGATGCCCTGAACCTGGATGGGTTTCGTTCTCCATTTTTTCCCATGAGTTCCCGGGGATGTATCAATGCTGAAATAGAATGGAAGACATTTTATGAACAAATAGACGAAAAAATAAACAGCCTGTCTAAGCTCAGAGAAGATGCCGAGGATGCGGCCATGAAAGGAAAGGAGCAAAGAATGAATGAAAATATGGCCTTCATACAATCGGCTAAGGCAAATCCTGGAGCCGGAGGGCAAATGCTTGCAGTACCCATGTACGCCATCAGGGCTACGAAAAAATTAAAAGCAACCCTGGATTTGGTGCAACGGAAAATGGAAGCCTACAATTCCCGCATGAGCCTTTATACACAAGAATCCCTGCAGCTAAAAAAGGCTTACGATGAGGAAATGAAAAAACTGCGAAAGGAAGATGAAGCCCAGACCGGAGATCACCGGGAGAATGAAGCCTATTGCCCCAAATACCGGGTTGCTACGGATAAATACCTCAAAGACATTAATGGCAAATTACAGGCGTTATACCTGGATGCATTGACGCTCAAAAAAGAAATGATTAATGAATCGGCTCACTATGCTCTGTATATGATGTGGCCGGATGAGTTCCAGGTGGCAAAATATGATTACCAGATAGAATGGCTCAATTTCCTGAAAAAAGGTTTTGGCGCACCGGCTTATGGATCAGGTTATCCTTTTGTTTCTATCACGCTCAATGAATATTCATGTAATAATAATCCGGAGAAGGAGCCTGAGCTAACCAAACTGCAAAAATTTGACGATGTGCATTGCGAATACCATAGTAAGCTGAATTGGAAGTTCATGAAAATCTCAAATGATTGCAGCCGTATGACCACGGAGATTGACGTGGATTTTTTCGAGTATATCCGCAAGGATGATTTTGAACGGGCCGAGGGCGATACTTATATCGGCAGCACGGTGAAAGTAGCTGCTGAGGTAGGAAAAGGAAGTGTACCCGTGGGGCCGGTAAAGGTCGGTGTCAAGGCTGGTGTAAGCGTAGAAATTGAGATGGACCGCAAGGGTACCAAAGAAGTAACGCTCACCGGAAGAGCAGATGTAAGTGTGAATACGAATGTGATTGATAAAGACGCTCCCGGAAAAGGCAATATTGAAAAAAGCGTATCAATAGGCGTGGAAGGCCGTATCGGTATTATCAGCGGGCAGGGCAGCGTTTCTGGTACCGGAATATTAAGTGGCGTAACCATTGCAGCATTCTAAAAAAGTTATCATGAAAAATATACTCGTATTCTTTTTCCTGTTAAACGTTTCATGCGGGCAGGGACAGCAGGCACAGGAAAAAACTGTTCAGGAACAATTTGACATCCTATACTACCAATCGCCAACTGGCTGGAAAAAATCCTCTGCCGTAGAGACATTTTCTTTAAGTAACGAAGATGATAAGGGGGATTACTGTGTAATCACCCTCTGCAAATCTGTAGAAGCAGGAGCAGATGCCCAGTCTAACTTTAATCTTAGCTGGAAAACAATGGCTATGAATAAGTTGGGAGCCGGAACAGCCACCATGCAACCGGGAACTTCTGATAATGGCTGGCAAACACGTATGGGCTCGGCTCCGTTTGAAAAAGATGGATTAAACGGAACGGTCATCCTGGTAAACAGTTCTAAAAGCAACAGGATGGTGAATATATTAATCCTCACCAACACTAATAAGTTTCAAAAGGAAATGGAGGACTTCCTGGAATCTGTTACACTAAAGCAAAATTCAGCCACCACAAAAAACAAGGGCACAGTACCAGCAACTCCCACCTCTTCAGGCAATAGTAAAAGCAAACCCGGGTTGTGGTCTTTGACCAGGTATATTTCATGGGATGTGGCTGACCCGCTTGCCATGCAGCGAACCATTATCGATTATTATGTAATCTATCCTAATGGTGACTATTACCCCAATGTACCACATGAAGGACTGACAAACTTTGATAAATCCTATCACCCTGAATCATGGGGCAGGTTTACAATGAATGGGACAAAGGGAAGGTTCAAAAGTAAATACAATGATATAGCTGTTACAAAAAGATCAGCCAACAGAATGGACAGAGATGGTTACTCGGCCGGCTTTCACAAGTGCATTGATGTAGATGGCTTGCGGATTGAAGGAGCCTATACGCATATTGCGCCAAACTGGGGTAAAGACCCAAAATTGAACTACCTCGATGAACCCGGTTGCCAGGCAGTCATTTATTTTAAAAAAGATGGAACATTTACAGACAGAGGAATCTTTAGCACATTGTATGGGACCGCTTATGCAAACAATTGCCCCGGTGGTAACGGAACCTATAACATCGAAAATTTTACCATTTCGTTCAAGTATAGCGATGGTAGAGTTGTTACACGTTTATTTTCAGCGCCACCCACCAGGAATCCGAAAAGCTTTGATGAGGTGTATTATTTAGGAGGCACTGCCTACTATAAAAAGAAATAGAAATCTTTAAAACCCTTAAAAACTTTTATAAAATGAAAAAACTTTTTTTTAATCTGATACCTATCCTCGTGTTGATAGCATCATGTCGCAAAAGCGATGACCAAAGCCCAACACCCACACCGGCTACAATAACACATATCAACCCTGCAGAGGCAATAAAAGGCACTGAGATTACTTTAACCGGAAATAATTTTGGCACCAATTCCTCTGCTGTGCAGGTATTTTTTAATGGAAAAGAAGCCGCCATAACCAGTATAACTAATACACAAATAAAAGTAAAAGTTCCTCCAAGGGCATATACCGGTAATGTAACTGTAAAAATGAACGGCGACACTTCAAACGGCCCTGTATTTACCTACCTTATCAGCGATGTGCAGGTGGGTACATTTGCCGGAAGTACTATTGGCTATAATGATGCCACCGGTACGGCTGCCCAGTTTAATGCGCCTGCTGCCGTTGCTTTTGGCGCTGATGGAACCATGTATGTAGCGGATCGGTCCAATCATAAAATAAGATCAGTATCTCCGCAGGGTGTTGTGAATACGCTGGCCGGAAGTGTGGCAGGCTATGCAGACGGTACAGGAACGGCTGCAAAATTCAATATTCCTATTGGCCTTGTGGTTGGAACAGACGGTAATATTTATGTTTCCGATATGTCGAATCATAAGATAAGAAAAGTAACACCCCAGGGTGTGGTAACTACCCTGGCTGGAAGTACGGCAGGAAATGCAGATGGCGCAGGAGTGAGTGCACAATTTTTTAATCCTTTTGGAATTACAACTGCATCGGACGGTACACTTTATGTGGCCGATTTTGGAAATAGTACAATTAGAAAAATAACATTGAATGGCAATGTAACAACATTTGCAGGAGGCCTTATTGGCGACATTAACGATGTCGGTCTTTTGGCTCGTTTTAAAATGCCAAGCGGTATTGTATATGGCACAGACGGGAATTTATATGTAGCTGACAACGGAAATCATAAAATAAAAAAAATACAGCCTGACGGAAAGGGTACCACGCTTGCAGGCAGTATACAGGGTAGCGCTAATGGCGTTGGTACGGCTGCCCAATTTAATTTTCCACATAGCATTGCCATGTCTCCGGATGGGTACTTATATGTATCAGATTTATACAATCACATCATCAGAAAAATAAGCCTTAACGGCAATGTAAAAACACTGGCCGGTATGAGCGGTTCTGCTGGCTTTATGAATGGAGAAGCCGAGGATGCTGTTTTTAACGAACCTAATGGTTTAGCTGCCACTGCAGATGGCACGCTTTATATTGCTGATTTCAATAATCATAAGATCAGGAAAATAACCCAGGAATAAAACGTGTATAAAAAATGAAAAAACTGTTTTTATATCTCATACCCATTCTCGTTTTGCTGATGTCATGCAGCAAAGATGATGATGCGCCAACACCTGTATCCAAACCTCCACAAGGAATTTCAACAACAGCCATTTCTCAAATTAACGGAAACAGCGCTGTATCGGGCGGCAACATAACAACTGATGGCGGAGCTGCCATTACTGCCAGAGGAATTATATGGAGTACTGTAGCTACCCCTACAATAGCTTTAACCACGAAAACGAGTGATGGAACCGGTGCCGGCCAGTTTAACAGCACAATGAATGGCTTAGCTCCCGGCACGCTTTATTATGTGCGGGCTTACGCTACCAACAGCGTAGGTACAGCTTATGGTGATGAAAAAACATTTACAACCACAGCACCACCCGCCGAGCCGAACGTATATGTAGCTATTCAATTACAGGGAAGCCCGAACAGGGCCCTGTACTGGAAAAATACAAGCATTGTCAACTTATCGGATGGGGCACGTCATGCCTTTGCCAAAAGCGTATTTGTAAATGAAACTGGTGCCTATATTGCGGGAGAAGAACATAATGCAAGTGGTGTATATGTATCAAAATACTGGAAAGACGGGCAAGCTATCAACCTGTCAAACGGCACTAAACATGCCTTTGCCAGCGGAATTGTGGTTTCGGGCAATAATGTATATGTTTCCGGATCGCAGGAAACTGCCGGACAAAGGCAGGCAAAATACTGGGTGAATGGTACGGAATATAATCTTACAGATGGTGCTAAATACGCAGTGGCCAACTCCATTTTTGTTTCAGGTAATGATGTGTATGTGGTAGGCAACATGAACGAACCAACGGAAAGAGCCAGGTATTGGAAAAGCGGTAGCGAGGTATTATTGTCACAAACCTCGGGTACCGTCCGGTCTGTTGCCAATAATATTTGTGTTAATGGCAGTGATGTGTATGTAGCCGGTTACCAGCAGTTCGATGCAGCAAACGGTGGTAAGTATATAGCTACGGTGTGGAAAAACGGAACTCCAACCTTATTGGGCACATCAACAAACAACAGTTACGCCACCGGTGTAGCGGTAAAAAACAACAATATATATGTCGCTGCGTACGAAAATGAACAGGGGGTGAATATAGCCCGGGTCTGGAAAAATAACATCATAATGACCAATCTTTCGAACGGAAGCATAGATGCACAAACATCCTCCATTTTCATAACCGCTCAGGAAGATGTTTACGTCGCCGGCTACAGCGGCAATATCAATTCCGGCATACAGGCCAAATACTGGAAAAACGGTGTGAGCCATACCAACAACAGCGGCACTTATGCCTGGGGAATATTCGTGTATTAATGATGTGTTGATATTTAAAATTCTTATGTAATGAAAAAAGCAACAATCCTATTCTGTCTGCTGTTTATAGTGATAAATTCTTTTGGTCAACGTGATAAAAGTTCTCAACTGGAAGACAGTATTTTCACATGGAAGGCCATTCCTAAATTAAACGATTCCAGCTACCCAAGAACCTTTTCACAGACACAGCTAAAGTACCCAGAGCTTTTTTCTAAGTGGCTGCAGAAAAGTTATATCCCTATCGGGGCGTTAGATTTTTCCTATGCCATAGCCGAGCCCAATAAAAAAGAGGAAGTGCAGCCTTATGGCACAGGCATCAATGCGGCAATGTGGCGTGCCATGTGGGACAAGGCAGGCACTAAAGTAATAAGGCAACCGCACTCTGAAAACGGAATTTTCATCATTACTAATAATATTATAGATGCCGAACCTGTTCCTATGCTTACTATTACTGGTCGAGCTGTGTTCACGAGAAGATCTCCGGAAATTGAAAGAGCATTTAAAGGCAGCAGCGAACGAAGAAATCAATTGGTAAGACAACTCAAATTGGAAGATCATCCACAGATTGGAAAATACATCATTCAATATTACGGCTGCGACGGCGAAGGTTGCCAACCACTGGTAGCTGTTTATATAACCCCCAATGGAAAAATGCCTATTCGCCAACTCAACCGGGGCGAAGTACTGGATATGTGTGAACAGGCAATTACGGTTGAGGCAGAAAAAAGAAGGGAGAAAATCAGGGCCGAAAACAGAACTTATGGAAAAGAAGCCCAGCAAAAATGGGTAAAAAAATTTGATGAGGAAACCCTGCCTCATTGGAAGGCAAATATTCAAAAGCTAAGGGACAAGTATCGGCAATCCTTAAACATTCCTGCTGAATTAAAAAATTCGAATGGCATCTGGATGAGCAACTTCGAAACATACAATGACATTTTTGATATCGAAGATGCAAAAAAATTTAAGAATAACACCTACGGTATTTATACTTACGAAGATGATGTGCTGCAAAAAAGTAAACAGGACCAGCCGCTCTGGGTTTGTATTAGTTGGCAACCAACGAATATTCAGAATGCGTCTTATGCAAGAGAAATACACCGCAGTATGATCACCCATTTCAACTTTGAATACGTGTATGATTACTTCTTCCGTCCGGAAAGTGTAAAGAATAAGCCCTACACTACGCTGAATGCAGAAGTACAAAAATCACATTTGGCTTCTTTCAAAAACAAGAAGGAAAGCAAACCAACAGCTACTAAAAACCTGACTGCCAATGTATATTTTTTTGAGGATTTCGCAAGTAATAGCACAGGCGAAAAACCACAGGGATGGTATGTGCCCAGTGTGGGCGTACCGTCGGTTGTTACAACACCTTCGGGAGAATCCGGTAAATGGGTAAAGCTGGAGCAACACTGGCTGATGCCTAATTACGACAACAAACCCTTGCCCGACAATTTTAAAATGGAGTTTGATGCGGCTACCGATAAGGACTTTACGGAAAATACAGGTGGCGCTTTTTTGCTACGAATCCACAACAAAATAATGACTCCCAATGGTGATTATAAGGATGCGCCCAAGCAAATTTTTATCGACCTTGACATAAAAGCAGGCAATGAAAAATTTACACAGAACCCCACCGGATATACCCGGTTGAAAGCCACCTATACCGGAATGAATAGCACCCTGCGATATGCAGATGTACTGAAGTACAACAATGATTTTAGCAACAAAAAAAGTAAAGTACATTTTACTATCATCAAAGAAGGAAACAAAGTAAGAGCCTTTATTGATGGCAAAGAAATCGGGGCATTGGACAAGTACGGTAAGCCAATTCCCGGATTTAACGAGCTGCCGGAAGGAGCAAAATTCACTTCATTTTATTTTGAAAATATCACAAACCACAGCAGCAAGCGCCTGGGAGTTTATATTACTAATATTAAGGTGACAAAATTGTAGCCTGGAGTTTCCATGAGCCAATTTTTTAAAGAAAAATTTATTTTGACTATACAGAAATGGACTTCATTCACTTAGTAGTAAACAACACCTTCATCCTTTCAGCGCGGCTGTCTCTGGTCTGACCGAGTTCATTTACTTTTTCGTAGGAGGCTTTCTTCCAGCCCCAGTTACTATCGTAAAGCTAATAGTCTTTACCCTTCGGAGTTTTACCAACATGAACACCTCCAGAGAGGCCGCCCTCCCACTTTCGGGAAAAGAGTTGGCACACCTATTTTGCTGCTTCCCCAAAATTGTGATAATACCTGTCGCACAGTAAATGTCAGTCGCATATATTTATGAGTTCCCGGAGCTACCATGGATGGATTGTGAGGAATCCCTTTTGAATTGATACACTTACAGATTTGCTTGGAATAATTGGAGTACCTCAAATGTGGTATTGACTTCTCTTTATTTATACATTACTTTCAATGCTGCTTGAAATGATAATGTTCAAGACATTACTATAGCAGTTATCATTTGCTCAGTCATAAGCCATCTTCAAATCGAGACCTTAAGTCAAGCTTCCATCTTAGTAGCCAAATTATCTTAGCCGAGAGTGCCGCTTATAGTGGCTCAATACCTTATTCCAATATCATCCTGTTAGGGTTTAGTTAATAGCACAGAAATAATTTTTCTTAACAGTTTAAACTAAGAACTATGCCGGGACCTGCTATTCACCACCTCATCGCCAACAAGCTTAAACAAAACATTTTGTCCGGCAACGGACTTGGAAACAGCGCAGATTATCCTAAACTACAAACACTGTTATCCGACAGTAAAAATTTCCCCTACCTCTTCCTGGGCTGCCAGGGACCCGATTTTTTATTTTTCAATACCAAAGACTGGAGCGGCTTGCCAATAGGCGATGCTGTTAAAATGTATTTCGAGGTATACGACTTCATTGAAGACTTTAAGAAAAAGGTGATGGAGATCGTTCCGCAACCGGTCATTGATGCGCTGGAAGCGCTGGGAGCAGCGGAAGATGCGTTGGTGGAAAACTCTTCTACGCTTACTGAGCTGGAAGAATTATTTAGTGATATGCAGCAGGTAGTGGACGCATTGATGGCCTCCCTTACGGAAATGATCAAAAAATATATCACCGACTTTAATCTGTATGATCTGTTGGCACATCCTTACCGCGATGGTCAAACAAAAGGCGAATGGTGGTGGTTTGATGTCATGCATTACCGTAAAACAGGTGAGTATGCAAAAGCCTTACTGAAAAAGACCAAACCCGATTCACCGCTTCATTTATATGCCATCGGTTACCTGACCCATGTAAGTGGCGACTCCGTAGGGCACCCTTATGTGAACGTCAACAGCGGTGGAGCTTACCGCACTCAATCACAGCGGCATAAGACCGGGGAGAATTACCAGGACGTATTCAACTTTTTAACTGCTGAAAATAAGGATTGGAACAGGTCGCAGCTACATGCTTTTTACAATTTTAATTTCAATGGAACGATCAACCCGATCGGTGATGAAGACCCCACTCCTGATCCGGATACAAGGCTGCCTGATGATCTGGCCAAACTGATTGCAGATACGTTGTCAGAAGTTTTTGAAAGCGGTGCATCGAATGACAATGAATATGGAAGAAAGATCACGCCAGAGGATGTAGACGCCGCATACCGGCTCTACTATAAATGGTTTCGCAATGCTACTGAAACCGGTACGCTTCCGGAACCTGTACCATATTCATTGAGTGAAGAGCTGGAAGAAGTCTGGGAGAATGCCATGGATAACCTGGGCGATATTGGCGACTTCCTGGAAGATGCTGCTGATAGTGCAGGCAGTTTCAGTATCCTCGCCATTTTTATTATTCTCGCTGCGCTTATCATTGCAGCAGTTGCCGCGGCAGCTACCCTTATCGATGCTGTATTGGGAGCACTCACCACACTCACTGTTTCGGGTATCCGTGCTGCAGCCTGCCTGATCTATGAACATTTATACAATGCCTTCCAAAACTTCCGGCTCGGGGTGGCGCTCAACGGCCTCGCCTATCCCATGCAGGAGCACCTGGAAGAGGTTCGTTTTGGGCAATTCAAGAACACTAACTTTCCTGATCCGTTCGGTTTTGTATCCGGCGATCTTAAAAGCGCCTTGCCCAAACTGAAAGTGATACTCGATGGCGGGTTCCTTGACCAGCTGTTTCATCGGGAAAAACACCTCGTATACCCGCCGGTAGATCCCAGTGCTTCTGAGCCCAATAAAGTAATCGGAGGACCTGACAGCTATTTCGCTGCCACATCATTACATTTCGCTTTTGACCAGATCCCGCTGGATAAGGATTTTATTGATTTTCTCGCCACGCTTGCCGGTGATGAACAAAAACTGGCTGATTTTATAAAGCTTGCTTTCCGGAAGAAAAAGCGCATTCCAACAATCGGTAATGCAGTAACACTTGCAGAAGAATTGTATGACAGGGTGATGACCGGGAAAAATGTTCCTGATTTTAACCTGGATTCCGATAGGGGATATGCCTACACCTGCTGGACACAAAAAGACAGCAATGGACCGAATTCACCGGAAGCTCCCAAAGAGTTGTTACAGCATGCGCAGCAAAAAAATGGTCAACCCATTACTCCAGTGAACCTTGATTTCATTTAAATCAATATTTTCTTTCAACGCACTCAATAAAAAATCATGTCAAAGCATATTCAGAAACTCAATAAGTTCCTTAACGAACTGAAAGGACAGGAAGCAAAATATACAGTTGATGTAGCTGAGAAGCTTACCAAAATATATGGTGCAGACAGGCGAAAAAGAAGACCCGATACGTTTAAAGACAGCTCCTTCCTGTATATCCGCTCGTATGATGGAGATAACGGTACCCGGCCGTTTTCAAACATTCCTTTTTGGAACTCGCCTGATATCGCTATCAGCCCTGTATCACAGTTAGGGGATTTTACAACAACCCTTGAAGCGGGTAAATCTTATGATATCAGCACGAGATTACATAATCGGGGTGATCTTATCGTTCCTTACCCCAAAGTGGAGTTTTTCCTGACCGATCCTACGCTTGGATTTAACACCACCGTTGCAAAATTCCTGGGTGTATCACAGCTACCCTCACTTCTTTTGCCTGCTAATAACGGGGAAGCACATTTTCTGTACAATGTGCCGGCAACGGAAGCCGGCCATAAATGCCTTTTTGCCCGTACCTTTTCCTTTAGCCCGCTGGATAAACCGTTTGACCTGCACGCCCTGGATCCGAGGCTTGACCGGCATATCGCACAAAAGAATTTGAATTTTGTGGCACAAAATACCGCATATGCTTTCAATCTCATACACCAGCCCAACGCCAATGAAACAATTGCTTTTATGCCATTGACCAGGGACCAGGTTTACGCCATCCAGCATCCCAATATGCGAAGCCTGAAGATTGGCAATATGCGTAATACTGAATTGCTGAGAAGCATAAAGATCGAACTTACAGGCAAAACCAAGGGGAAACTGACCCAGCAGAGAGATAAAGCAGGTTGGAGTTTTAAATCTGCTAATGAAAGAAGCCTAAGCTTAGACCGGCAAAGCAGCTTACTTAAGCAAACGGAAGCCATCATACAAAACGTCTACAGTGGGAAAAGTAATTTCGCTGACCATAAAAAGGATCTGCAGGCATTCAGGGATATGAATAAATCGGTTGAAAAAACTACCATGCAAATCACCATTCCTGATTTTGGTTTGTCAAAAGGCACTGCAGTGGGATTTGACATCGTGAATATCAATCTTATCAACGGTCAATTAAAAGGAGGTATTACTATTATCGCGATGGGATAAATAAATATCTCATTTTATGTTCAGTGAAACTGGCTATTCCGGTTTTATTTTACCCCGTATTGCCTTTAATTGAAGCGATTGATTGAAAGATGGAGTTGTATTTTCCTTTAACAACTCTTCCCAAAAATCATTAACTTAGGTAACCCGCCCAGCCCTGGCCTGGCCTTCCTGATCTTACCTTATGAGCGCCTGATCGCTTATTACTAATATCAAGATCATGAAACGTCGATTATTCCTTCAATTCCCTCTTATAGCTTCTGCCCTTATTGCAGATGCTAAAAATCCACCTGTAAACAGACCGAACAAAGGCTTTAAGGTTGAAGCTGACAAAGACCGCTACCAGGAAGAGTTGCTGTTAATGGGCGGCAAATTCACCTGCAAGGTTTCCTCTAAAGATACAGACGGCGACCTGCTGATTTACCATACGATCCGCCAATCGAAAGGTGGACCGGCTTTTCATGTTCATCATTCCCAGGATGAATGGTTTTATGTTATCTCCGGCGAATTCATTGTAAAGGTCGGGGATGATACTTTCAATTTAAAACCCGGAGACTCTGCTTTTGCCCCACGGACCGTTCCTCATGCTTTCGCCAAGATAAGCGAGGAAGAGGCTCAAATGCTTGTCCTCTTTCAGCCAGCCGGCTTAATGGAAGATTTTTTTCATCAACTGTCAAAGGTTGGTGCCGATGTACCGCAAAACCAGGAGAAAACGCTGAAAGAACTATGGGCGAAGCATGGGATGGAAATTGTAGGGCCGCCGTTAAAATTTTGATCTCTCGTTTAACTGATATAAAATGAGTCATACCAACGAACAATATCTGGGTTGCCCCGTTCAGTTTACCAGGCAGTTTATTGCAGGAAAATGGCAAATGGGTATTCTATGGAGTATCAAGGACAAACCATTGCGGTTTAACGAGATCAAAAAGCATTTGCCTGATATATCCGATAAATCCCTGACGAAAGAATTGGATTTTTTCATTGAGAAGAAAATAATTAAAAAGACGATTAACGAAACTTCTTTGCTTTATTCTGAATACTGCTTAACTGATTTAGGACATAGTTTGATCCCGGTTGTTACTGCTGTTGTAGAATGGGGATATGCTCATTTCCAGGATGAAAAAATCAACAAAGAAATGAACCTTACTCCTGTTGAGGTAATTCAGCGTATTGCAAATTCCCTCTCCTCTAAAGCTTTGGAAATTTGATTCCGTATTTGGAAGCTGTGGCGATCAGTCTGCCAATATCAGGCGGACCCTGAGGCATAGGCGGGAGTTCCAGTTCAGTGGCAGGCTCGCTCATTTCAATAAAATAATTTTCAAAACCGCCAGGAGTAAGCAACATCAATGTTTCCAGGGTTTCAGTTTGTATTTTAAAAGAATGCTGGATGTTTTTGGGCAAAAACATTACATCGCCTGCTTTTGCATGAAAGGTTTGATCGGCTGCTGTGTATATCGCCTCCCCTTCAAGTATTAAGAAAGCTTCGTCTTCCCTCGTGTGAGTATGTGGCGGTGGTTCCAGCCCCCTGCGTTCTGTGGCTCTGAGCAAAGCAAAACGCCCGTCCGTTTGACTGGAGTTAAGCATGACTGACATTAAGTGACCTATGTACCAATAGGAATTCTCTTTATTTCTGTTCGCCAGCAAAGGGGTTAACAATATTTCTTCTTCTTTCATGTTCCCAAAGGCTTTTGAAGCAATAAGCACACTACCCATTGCCCCGATTGTATTTAAAAATGTTCTTCTTGTTGACATGAACTGGAGCTCATTTGATACTACATGCATAAAAGTAGAATAATCCTGAAAGAGGTTTTGCTTACTTACCTTTTGGTAAGTAAGGTTTTCCGGGCGCCTGACTTAAACATCGATAGTGGATACCCAGACTCTTCATTACTTTTTGTAATTACCTTAGTTTGAGTGTTTTTTATTTTCCTACCTTCACTCAGAGCCTTTGTTTTTCACAAGTGGCAGGAACTATTTTTAAATGCCCTGACCAAGTTTAGCTTATAGCAAAGTGAGCTAAATAACCTATGATTTTATATGAGCACACAAGAGCAAATCCAAGAGTATATTAATAGCCACCCCGAACCCAAACGCAGCGACATGCAAGAACTGCATCGGGTAATACTTCAAGTGATGCCCAAATGTAAATTATGGTTCCTCGATGGTAAAAACAGTGAAAATAAAACTGTTTCTAACCCTAATATTGGCTATGGATCATACACCATAAAATATGCTGATGGAAAAACCAGGGAGTTTTATCAAATTGGCTTGAGTGCTAATAAAACCGGGATCTCTGTTTATATCCTCGGCATAAAAGATAAAAACTATTTGGCCCAGGCTTATGGAAAAAAAATGGGCAAAGCGAGTATAAGCGGTTATTGTATTAAGTTCAAAACGCTGAAAGATATAAGCATTGATACACTTAAAGTGGCAATACGGGATAGGCTTGAACAGGTAGAGCAATAAACGTAAGTCTCGTTTATTTTCCTTTATGCTCAAAAGTTTATGCTGGCGGAACTAAACAGGGGCTCAAATTTTGAGCCCCTGTTTTATTTAGATCATCATTACTTTCAGATGTAGTAAAGCACGGCCTCAACTACTTTTCTCACAACTCCTTGACCATTATATTCTTAAAATACACCTTATTCCCATGATCCTGTAAAGCAATCAACCCTGTCTTTGCCATTCCATAATCCGCATAATCCTTCCATTTTCCTGTTTCTTTCTTCTTTTTCCAATCATCACCCCAGGCTTCAAACTCAACAATTTTTTCTCCATTAAGCCAGTATTCAACATGCCCCTTATCAAATACTATCCTGCTGCTGTTCCATTCCCCAACAGGTTTCATTTTTTTGTTGCTGCCTGCTGTGTACATCGCATAATCAGCGCCTGTTTTCTGCCACTCTTCCAGTTTTCCCGGGAAATCCTTATCATCTATCATCTGGTATTCAGGACCTGTTTCATAAGGCGCCTGGTATTTGGAACTTTCTACCACGTGATACATAAGGCCGCTGTTTGCTCCTTTGGTAAGCTTCCAGTCCCATTTCAGTTCAAAATTTTCGTAGGCTTTATCTGTTACGATGTCTCCACCATGTGCATCTTTGGCGGCGCCAAGGCAAACGAGTGAACTATCTTCGATCATCCAGTTCTTGATTTCTCCTTGTTTGTTGTAACCATGCCATCCGGTAAATGATTTACCATCAAAAAGGCTTACCCATTGATGTTCTACAGGAGCTGTCTGTGTCATTGTATCAGTTTTTGCTTGTTCTGTTGCTGTAGTTGGCGTATTGCTTTCCCCACAGGAAATTAGTGTTGCAAGTGAAAGCGCTCCATACAAATATTTCAGGTTCATATTCCAGGGATTTATTTTTTAATTAATTGCATTTTTTCAGGGTTCCATAAAATGGCGGTGTCATTAGTATAACTGTCGTTACATAATAATGCAGGCGCAGCAGCGCGGTAACCGAATACAGCGTCTTCTGCAACTTTGCCGCCTGTGCGTATCGCATTGAAGAAATTGGCGAAATGGTCATAAGGGCCGCCGAGATAACCCTTTTCTGCCTCAAAAGTATATTCCTGTGGAGGAAGGATCCTTTTACGACCGGTAACGGGTGTGCCGGCTTTTTTCATCTGTTCGATAAAGAAGGGATCGTCAGAAGATACATCCTTGTTTCTCTTCAGCGTAACAGAATCCCAGGTGATATCCATTGAACCTTCGCTGCCTACAAGCTTCAGGTAAGTTGTTCCACTTGTACCGTCCACGAAATTGCATCGCAAAGAAAGATTGAATGCCGGATGGGCTTGTTGCCCGTAGTCAAACACACCAATTAATACGTCCGGTACTTCACGGCCATCTTTCCAGTAACGGAGACCGCCGGAAGAATACACTTTATTCGGGCCGAAGGAGTCAGTAATAAAATGCAGGCTTGAGAACAGATGCACGAAAAGGTCGCCGGACATGCCGGTTCCATAATCGGTATAATTTCTCCACCTGAAAAAGCGGGTGGCGTCAAAAGGGCGTTTGTTTGTATTGCTGACAAATGTATCCCAGTCAACGGTAGAAGGAGATGCATCTGCCGGGATCGGGTATTGCCATGCACCTACTGGTGAATGCCTTGCCCAGAATCCTTCAGCATAGTTCAATTGTCCGATAGCTCCGTCTTTTAATAATTGTTTTGCCTTTTCATTGCCAAGGGAAGAAACACCCTGGCTGCCGACCTGGAATACTTTGCCGGACTGTTTTTGTGCTGCTATTACATCATGCCCCTCGTCAATGGAATGCACCATTGGTTTTTCGCAATACACGTGCTTTCCGGCTTTTAATGCATCAATGGATATTTGTTTATGCCAGTGATCGGGAGTAGCGATAATTACTGCGTCCACATCTTTCCTGGCCAGGATCTCTTTGTAACTGCGGGTGGTGAACAGGCCGGAACCCCACCGGTCTTTTGCATCTTTAAGCCTGCCATCATACAGATCACAAACTGCCACGAGCTTTGCACCTGGAACGCGGAGAGCTGTTTTGGTATCTTCTGTTCCCATTCCACCGGCGCCTATCAATGCAATATTGATATTATCATTGGGGCTTACGGCAGATCTTTTCAGGGATTCGAAATACTTGTTTTCTCCTTCTGCAGAAAAAACATTCGAACCGACAGCTACGGCTGCAGTTGATCCGGCAAGTTTTTTAATAAAACTTCTTCTTGAGGGGTCCTGGAAGAATTTACTCATGTGTTGTTTATTTCAGTTCTTTAATGCGGATATTTTTCCATCTTACTTTAATTCCACCACCATCGTGTATCTGGAGAGCTATAAAGCCTTTTCCTTTACCGATCTTCTCATCGCTCAGGCTGATCATTTCTGTTCCATTGAGCCAGGTGGTCACCTTATCGTTTACAACAAGTATTTTCATCTTGTTCCAACTGTTAGCTTTCAATATCTTCTCCTTTTCAGGTGAAGGCTTGATAAGCCAGCCTCTTCCATAAGATTCATAGATGCCGCCTGTATTATGATCGGGTGGTGCCACTTCAACCTGCCAGCCGTTAATGGTCGTTCCCTCAATTCCTGACCTGAAGAAGACGCCACTGTTGCCATCGGCTTCCTGTTTAAATTCCAGTTCCAGGAGGAAATTGTGATAAGGCTGATCTGTGGAGAGATAGCCATATTGTTTGTCAGGGCCACTTTCGCAAATAAGCTCTTTATTATCTACGTACCATTTTTCTGTGCCATGGACCTTCCATCCCGAAAGATCTTTCCCATTAAATAGCTTTTTAAACCCTGTGGGTGTGGCAAAAACGAATGATCCAAGGATCACGATAGCTGTTAGTAGGTATTTCATATTAGTGATTGTCAGCGTATATCTAAAAATACATTCTTTCTTGAATAAAACTGGCTTAGGGTAATTTTCTTTTAATATAATTCAGTGTGAGCCCTTCGGTGTGTTACCGGTGAAAAAAAATGCCGGCCGGAAAATTATATTTCCAGCCGGCGGTGATATTTAATGATGGGTGTACTTGTCTTTTTTATCTTAAGAATGAGAACACTTCAAATCCGACATCATAACTCCGTGTTGTCATCTCTCTCCTTTAACCATAGTCAAACTGTCTAAAAAAAACTTGTAAAAGCCTGTCAATGACTGATATTTTACTGTTTCACAAACCTCGTTACATTATTTTTTATCTTTTTCACTGTCCTTAAATAACTGAAGATCGCCGACAGGTCCGAACTATCCATCCCTGTATACATAAACCATGGCATTGGCGTATTAAAATCATTCGCCCCCAGCTTTTGTGTATGATAACCTGAATCAGAGAACTGTTTAAATTTCTGAATAAAAAGCTCGCTTGTCCAGCTTCCAATGCCGGTTTCAACATCCGCTGTAATATTGGGAGTTGTTACGATCATTCCGTTAGGGAAATTAAATGAACGTCCGCCGCCAAATTCAGTACCTGCAATCGGATCGGCCTGTTTATCGATCTGGCTGTGGCAATCCACGCACTTGGCCATTGTGACAAGATACTTTCCATAAGCTACTGCATCGGTTTTTGCAGGTTTGGGTGATAAGGAGGCTTTGGTTGGAATAGTGTTTACTATAAAATTGACCGGGAAATCAAGTGTTCTTTCCGGCACATCATTCGTAATAGCAGGCAGGGAGCGCAGGTAGGCAATAATGCTATAAACATCTTCCTGGTCCATTTTACCATAATTTAAATATCCCATTAAAGGGAATAACGCCTTATCATGCTTGTTTTGCCCTGTGGTGATGGCTCTGAAGATTTCACCATCGGTCCAACTGGAAAGTGCATAGGGTGTGATATTTGGAGAATACAAGGTGCCCGGAAATTGCATTTCTTTCCCGAACTTTTCACCTCCGGCTCCAAATGTACCTTCCTTAATAGGGCCGCCATACATTGTCCAGTCACGCTGACTGTGGCAATCCATGCAGGCTGCTACATGGTTGGCCAGGTATTTACCTCTTTCTACCCGTTCCTGGGTGATCTCCACCTTAATATCAGGAGCATCACCAACGTTGGGTAATGCCTTTTTCACGTAAAGCATAACTGCCGCAATGCCAACAACGACTACTATCAATAAAATAAAGAGTACTTTAAGAATCTTTCTCACCGTTTTTTATTTTTCTATTATAAATCCTGTCTGATCACCTTTTGCGGAACGGGTAGCTCGCAGCCTTCCGGCGTTGGCGACATCCGTAGTAATCCTATTTTTTTACAGTCTTTATTTCTTCCACTCCATCTACGGTATACTTAAGTGTAATGAACTCTGAGGCGTTTTCCATTATTGCCTGATAGGCCGTTTGGCCATATGCCTGTATTTCAGTTGCGCGGAACAAGCGATAATCTGCGTACTCTTTTTGGATTTCTTTGCTGAAAGCTTCAGGCAAATTTTCCATAGGGCATTCTGTAATTGCATAGCTCATCTTTCCTTTTGGAGAAAAGCAAGCGGTGGCTTTGCGGCCTTTATTTAAAAAGGATACAAAATGGTATGAGTCCTTCTCATACCATTTGGGTTCTGTTGCGTTTGGAAATAAGGTGGAAAAAGCGGTGACTATTGTTGGGCTTACGACGGTAATATTTTCTGTACTGACTTTCTTTTTGGTGATCG
This sequence comes from Sphingobacteriales bacterium 44-61, assembly GCA_001898405.1. GTDB lineage: Bacteria > Bacteroidota > Bacteroidia > Chitinophagales > Chitinophagaceae > Terrimonas_A. Next base: position 970,116 of record MKTW01000001.1, on the reverse strand, counting down.
TTGCCATGGCATCGGGGTCTTTTTCAGCATTTCCCGCATACATGCCCTGTCCGAAAGACAGGATTGAAACACCCAGAATGAGGAATAAAGTGGTGGCTAAGGTTTTGGTGCACTGTTTCATTTTAATTCGATTAAATTATTATGAATCCATTGTAGTTACGGGTATAAAAATACCCTCCCGGTTAGCCGGAAGGCTATAAGAAATGATTCAAAACCTATCAGTTTTGAGTCATTTATGCTTTGAAACCCAGTCTGTTGGAGATAATCCGTATTGCTCCTTGAAGCATTGGCTGAAATAGGAGGGGCTGCTGAACCCGGTTTGGTAGGCGGCAGACGCGATATCCAAACCTGCAGCTATCAGGCCGGAGGCTTTTTGTAATCTGTATTGACGGATAAGATCGTTGGTAGAAATATTGAGCAGTGATTTTAGCTTACGGTTGAGGGTGCTCCGGCTCATAGCCATCACCTTACATAAATAATCTACACCAAGTTCTGCATCGTCCAGTTTTGCATTTATTTCTTCGTACAAGCGGGCCAGGAAGGGGTCGGTAACTTCAGGCAAAGGATCGGCCGGCTTTAAATGCGAAAGTTGCGATTGCAGCCATTCCCTTTGGCTCTGCTGCAGCCGGTACAAATTGGCGGTACGCAGTTCCAGTTCGGGTAAATTGAAGGGCTTGGTGAGGTAATCGTCTGCACCGGTACCCAACCCTTTGAGCCGGGCATCATGTGCAGCTTTGGAAGTGAGTAAAATGAATCCTATATGAGAGGTGCGGCTGTCTGCCTTGCACATTTTGCATAGATCAAACCCATCCCGCCCCGGCATCATTACATCACTAATGATCAGATCAGGCAATTCCTGTAAAATAGTTTCCCAGGCCTTTGATCCGTCTGAAGCTTCCAGTACACGGTACTGTTTGCACAGGGTTTCTACCAGGAAGGCACGCAATTCATCATTGTCCTCTGCAATCAACAATAACGGGGCATCCGCTTGTGTCGCTTGATCCGTTTGTGTTGGTGAATTGCCTGTTTCAGCAAGTGGCGTGGCTTGCGGCTTTTCCACTTTTTTCATTGGAACAGTAACCGAGAAGCAGGTGTAGCCGCCGGGAAGGCTATCTACTTCAACAATTCCATCCATTAAGGCTGTCAACTCTTTTACCAGCGACAGACCAATACCTGTACCGCCATAATTCCGTATAGCAGAATCGTCTACCTGGTAAAAACGGGTGAATATTTTTTCGTGCAGTTCTTTCGGTATGCCTGGGCCATTGTCGGTCACTTCTAACCGAACCTCACCTTCTGCAGTAGTGGAAAGCGTTACAGCAACGACTCCATTTTCGGGAGTGAATTTTAGTGCATTACTTACAAGATTGGTAATGATCTTCTCCCATTTTTCTTCATCAAACAGGTAATAGCCTGCTACCTTATCTGCTGTAAAGCTGAGAGTGATATGTTTATCCTGTGCCGTGACTTCAAAACTGCGTACACAATCGGAAGTAAAAACATCAATTTCGCCAGCTGTTGTTTTTAACTTTAGTTGCCCGTGATCGAGTTTGGAAAAATCAAGGAACTCATTAACAAGCCGCAATAACTGTTTTGAATTTCTTTGAGCCGTTTTTATGTTCCGCACAGCAGCCGTTGAAAGCGAAGGGTCTTCTGCCAGTTTTTCAAGCGGTGTAATGATAAGGGTCAATGGTGTTCTGAACTCATGGGTGATATTGCTGAAAAACCGGTCCTTTAATTCATCAATCTCCTTTAAACGAAGTGCTTCCCTTCTTTCAAATATCAGGTTTTGCTGTATTCTCAACCTTCTTTCCCTGAATAAAAGATACCAGCGTATGAGTGCTAAAACAATTAATGAATAGATAAGCCATGCCCACCAGGTGCGCCAAAAGGGAGGCCGGATATTTACTTTTATCGACGTGATGGCATTGCTCCATAAACCATTATCGTCGGTAGCATTTATTTTAAAAGTATAGTTGCCTGGCGACAGGGCCGAGTAGAAAGCTATATTGGAGTAACCATTTTCTATCCAACCTTTGTCGACACCTTCCAACTGGTACCGGTATTTTATTTTTTGCGGCTGGTTGTACATAAGTGCTGCAAACTCAAAACGCAAGTAGTTCTTATCGTAGGGCAGATCAATTACAGATAAGGTACTCAGGGATTGTTTGATGAAGCTATTGGCCAGATTAACGTCCTGTGGTTCATTGTTGATCAACAAACCGGTTAACAGTACCGGCACCCGCTCCGTTTTATTGATCACTTCAAAATCGGCGGGATTAAAAATACAATAGCCATCCAGTCCGCCAAACAGGAGCCGTCCATCAGGCAATATGAATTTATGTGCCCTGTTAAATTCATTACCCGGCAGGCCATCCGTTTTTTCAAACGCAATGATGCGATCAGTTTTTGGGTCAAGCCTGAATATGCCTTTATTGGTACTGCACCAGATCCTGCCTGCTTTATCAGGTAAAATGCAATAAATGGTATTATTGGGCAATCCGTCATCCATCGTATAAGCGCGTTGCAATCCTTTTTGCACATCCCATAACAGCAAACCGCCACCACGTGAGCCGATCCAGAATTTGTTTTTATCGGTAGGATCTGCACAAATCTCTGTAAGGGCTTTGGGCACATCATAAATCCCTACCCGCCCTGCATGTTTAGCAACCAGTTTTTTCCCATCAAACTGGAACAATCCATTTGTAAGAGTGGTCATCCAGATATAGCCGCCAATATACCTGGCGTCGGCGAGCTCTACCGCTGTAAAGTTGGCTGAATCGGGTTGCAGTTTTTGAGGAACAGCATCAGGGTTGCTCCAGGTATACCATACAGATTCTGTCTGATCAAATGCCCAGATCTCATCTCCGGGCATCGTAACAACGGCCGTAAAGATTTTTTTGTCAGGTATGTGTGTAAACCGGCGGAAGCCTTGTTTTGTAAACTGGAAAACACCCTCCCGTTCATACCAGTTATTACAGGAATAAAGATTGCCTTTATCATCCCAGGCCTGCCGGAAATAATAACCGGCATCAGGGTCCTTCCATCCAGCAGGCAATTTTGCTTTGTTGCTACCCAGCAGCCCGGTTATTTCTTCTATAAAATTGCCGTCATTTTTGTACGACTCAAAATGAAGCGCCTGAAGGTCAATTTTAAGTATGCCCTGTGCGTTTACACTCACCCATAATACCCCCGACCTGTCTATGAAAAATGCACTGATACGGGCAGGTGGACCGCTGTTTTCCCAAAGCAGTTCCAATGCTCCTTTATCTGTAAGGCGGTATATGCGTCCATAATATTCAAAATAGACACGGCCTTCAGGGTCTAGCTGTAAACCGGTTTCGCCCTGTATAGCATGGGGGACGGGCGCCGGCAATACAATAGCGGTGCTTGTTTTTTTGTTAACATCCAACAGCGTCAGCGTGTTCTTTTCTAATGTGGCCAGCCGGTTGTTGGAATAGCTTATTATAGAAAATTTTTCGCCAAACACATTCCAGTCAGGGTTGGGCGGCTGCTGATCTATATGTGTATCAAAAGCGGACCACTCAAATTTTGTTCGCGAGGTATCACTTACATGCACCCCGTTTTTACTTATGATATATATTTTTCCGTCGGGTGATTGTGTAATGGCACATATGGTGTCGGTCTGCAACATCCCATTGGAAGTATTTGCATAATGAATGTTACCTGTAATGCCATCTAACCAGCCCATGCCTTTATTGCCATTGACGGTAAAGAACCAATTGCTGGTGGTGAAACCAAACCGGTAAGATTGCCACCGGATGCCGGGTATTTCAGCGAGCCGGGCGCGGATATTGTTGCGGGTTACCTTAAAAGTCCTGAGGTTGAACTCATCTGCCTGCGTGGCGCTGTAATAAATGGTAACAACATTATTGACCTGTTTACCCAATCCATTAAGTGTATTGGCAGCGAGGCCCGAACTGTCTTTAGGGTTATACCTGAATGTTCTGAACCCCCTGCCATCATAACGGCAAAACCCATCCAGGGTACTTAACCATATAAACCCGTCATCGTCCTGTATAATACCGGAGATATAACTTTGAGGGAGCCCGTCTTCTACACCAAAATGCTGTTGATTGGTAAAAATGCGTTGTTGCCCGGACGCAGGCTGCGTTACTGCGAATAAACCAGCTATGAGAAATGATCTTATACTCCTGGTAAAAGAAAATGAATAAGCAGTCCTGGTGGTCAACCTCTGGCGTTTATTAGGATGGTAAAAGCAAAGCAGCTTATGGCAGTTATATCACCAATAAAGATAATACAATTGTCATCATTAACTCACTCTCTGAGGCGTTATTGATTTCAGGCGATAACTTCTTCAAATCTGAGATGGAATGCTGTGCCGATCGTCAATGAATATTCATTAATAAAACTATCGTACACATTTTTGGCAACCTTCGGCTTGCCCAGTTTATATAATTCCCGGCATTTGATGAGCAAAGCGTGTTCGTTGAGCGGGTCCTGCATAAAAATAATATCGCAGATGGCGATCAGGTTAGCGGGCGACTGGCGTATTTCCGGTTTTTGCGCGAGCAACAGCATAACATCAATGATACGGCTGGCATAGTCCGATTTGAAACTGTCAAGCCATTCATAATCCAGGTCAGGCAGCAGGCTTCCTTTGGAAGCGACCTGGATCAATTCAGTGTGATCAATTTTCTGATGTCTGAGTGCATCCGTGATCAACGGTTGTACATGAAAATAATCACAATGCACAGAAGGATCAAAAGTAAGCAGCCAGTGATTTCCTTCATTATTGATAAATACATTACCTACCTGCTCGAGCAGTGTACGCAGTTTTTTTATGTTTACACCACGGTTGTTGCGGGCACTTTCTTCACTTTTATCTGGCCACAAGAGGTTTCGCATCTGAACAGATGAAATGCCTTTACCGGTTTTGACGGTATACAATGCCAGCAGCACCAGCAATTGTTTAAGCGAAGGTGTAAAAGCTGCAGATATATTGACCCCATTCCTGTCAATCACCTGAAAACCGCCAAGTAATGAAATAGAAGATGCACCACTGGTTGCCGGCAATACAGGACTACCGATTGATAAAGCAGGGGTAGGTAAATAAGATTCCACTATTGCCTGTTCTTCCGCTGCTGGTTGCTGTGCAGGTTTGGGGGTGACCCTTACTTTTTTGCGGCGGAAAGTTAGATATGCCAGTATTGCTAAAAGGGGCAACAACAGCAATAACCAGCGATTGCTTTCTTCTGCAGCAAAGGAGGGTGCGACCTGCAAAGCATCGTGCTGCGACAAAGCAGGATAAGCAATGGTGTATACAGTAACCTCCGTCAGGCTGTCTCCAACAGGGTAAGACGTGACGGCTACCAACTCTGCAGTATGCGGGCTGTAGAACAGGTCGGCATACGATTTAGTGTCCTGGAAAAAATAGGGAATGCTATCGCCGATAATTGTATTCCCGGGAGATCCTAATGAGAATTTGCGCAGGTACAATGTGCTGGCATATTTATGGATCGGGTAACACAATGCATAAAAGGAACTATCATAGGCATCAAAGTGCAGCGAATTGGCCGTTACGAAATTTTCGTCTTTCTCCTTGCTTTCCCAAAGTTTTGTAAAAGTGAAACTGTTGAGGTCAAGTTTGTACAGGTCATATAATTTTTCAGGTGACAGTTCCTGTTTACCGCTGGCATTTCCATAACCCCCGAATATGAGCAGGTCGGTTGGTTTTTTGCCTGTGCCGGCTGAGCTCAGGTAGCGAGGTTTGATATTTCCAGTAGTTGCGATGGTATCCCATTTGCCTTTAAGCGGGTTAAAGCGTTGTACCAGGTTTTTGTAGGTAAAGTTGCCATATCCGCCAAACAGGATCAGGGAGCTGTCGACCGGGGATATTATTTTATTATGATGCCAGAAAGCAGGCTCTTTTACTTTATTATCATCGTTGTCCCAGCTGAAAGTGGAAAAATTGAAACGGGCGATCTTATTTTTCTTGGGGTCATATTGCCACAATTCTTGCCTTTCCTGGTTAAATAATAACTGATTGTTGGGAGAAGGGAAAATGGTACCACTGTTATATTTCCTGGCGGCCAGTTGGGCTGTTGAAAGCGGATAAGTGTACAATGAATCGGGTGTGGCTATGATCACAGCCGATGAGTCCGGCCTGAAGGTGATCTGCGGGCGGAGCAGGGCGGTATGAATTACAGCCCTTTTTTTCCAGTAAATATGTTCATCAATCAGCCAGTGTGGGTTGCGCATTTCCAGCGGCTGACTGACCGTCCGGTCATACACTATATTTCCATTATGCTGCTTCAATTCCCAGTGCCTTAATAACTGATGTTGGCTGTTGAATACTTTGATATCCCTTATTTCCATTGGCGGCACATCCGTAGTGGAAAACTGGCCGTGATCATTGGCCCCGAAAAAAAGCCGGATACTATTAAGCCGTGAAAAGATCAGAGTATCAGTATAATGCTGACCGTTAACAGTAAGGGTAACATGACGTTTCCTGAAATCAAAAGAGGCGGCCACATCCACCCAGTTCTCCTTTTTATAGCCTGGCAATTGAGCCAGGTCGACAATAATATTATCAGGTTTATCGCCTGATACCAGGGCCAGATTACGGCTTGATGTGGAATGGCTGTTGCAGATGAGATCTATTGATTCTGTTTCATTCAGCGCCAGGCGAAAAATATAACCATACTTTTCCTTGTTGCCCATCAGCCGCATGGTAAAACCAATGCTGAAACCTTTTGAATCAACAGGCAATTCAGGAAAAGCTATACTGGTGCGTTCATCCTTTGTAACGTCATGGGAAAGAAACCGGACGCCATAGTCCACCAGCGGCTGACTTTGCACAAGTCTGGGGACGAAAAAACATATTAAACAAAATAAAAATAAGCAGCTTTTCATCATCAGCAAATTCAACGTTCAGTGAGCTCCGGCTTTAGGAAACTGTTTAAAAACAGGGGCTGAAGCTAAGCCATTTTAAGAGATCGCGCCTGTTATTTTTCCTTAAAGCCGATCAGGGTAAACACTGAGCTTTTTTTACGTGCTATTCCTGGTTTCCGGAAGCCGGCAATAATACCCGAAATCCTGGTTTCCGTTCAGGAAAGGGGTTAAGAACATATCAGCAGGACAAAAACAGCCAGAAATTTCTTATTTCTTTTTCCATTCAATTGATTATTTAATAAATAGTTATGTATCATGATATTTTTTATCTAATAATTAATCGGCCAATTAATTTGAAATTAATTTCCTGCTAACTGTACAGATTTACTTTTATCTCCTACTGCTTTTGTGAACCAATAACGATTGCTATGAGATATTTAATGATTTGCCCTATGGCCGTAAGCACGGCCCCTGCGCTGAGTAAAGAAGATTTATGTCGAGTCCTGTCTTTACTGACCATTTAGCGCATTCCCACACAAGTTAACCCGCCCATTTTTTGTATTTAAAATAATTATTATATGGCAAGGTCATATATAAATGTTACCCTATTTTCTTTAGCGGCCCTGATCTTATTTTCTTCCGGCCGGGAGGTGCCCGGTAGCTCCCAACCTTTATTCAATAGTTATAAAGGACTGGTGATGGCCGGCTACCAGGGGTGGTTCAATGCCGAAGGCGATGGTGCCGGCCGGGGATGGAACCATTACGTGCAGCAAGGCCCCTTTCAGCCGGGTAATTGTAAAATTGATTACTGGCCTGATGTAACTGACTATCCCGTCACTTATGAATCGCCATTCAGGTTGGCCAATGGGCAGTCGGCCCGTTTATTCAGTTCCTACGATGAAAGTACGGTGGACCTCCATTTCAAATGGATGAAGCAGTATGGAATAGACGGGGTATTTATGCAGCGGTTTATCACCACCCTCAAAAATCCTAAAGGCGCACAGCATTATGAAAAAGTGATGTCATCGGCTGTGAAGGCTGCCGGTACACATGATCGTGCCATTGCCATAATGTATGATCTCTCTGGTATGAAGGCCGAAGATTATAAGGTGGTGATCGAAGATTGGAAAAAGCTGTCGGCCCAGTATGGTTTTGGTAAAAAGAAAAATGCAAACAGGAATTACCTGCACCATAATAATAAACCCCTGGTAGCTGTATGGGGCATTGGATTCAACGATGGCCGGAAATATGGCCTTGCCGAAGTGGAGAAGATCATTGATTTTCTCAAAAATGACCCGGAATACGGTGGCTGCGCCGTTCTCGCAGGCGTACCCACCTGGTGGCGTGAGTTGAAATATGATACAGATGATAATGCAGCCCTGCATGCATTGATCCGCAAAACAGATATCGTGTTGCCCTGGTTCGTGGGCCGCTACAATGAAAGTACCTATACTTTTTTCCAGGAGCGTATCAAGGAAGATATAAAATGGTGTAAGGAAAATAAAGTGGATTATGTGCCACTGGCCTTTCCTGGATTCAGTTGGAAAAATATGCGCCCTAACGATCCCTTTGATGCCATCCCCCGCAATAAGGGTCAATTTCTCTGGAGGCAATTGGCAGGAGCTATTGAAGCTGGTGCAGAAATGATCTATGTAGCGATGTTTGACGAAGTGGATGAAGGCACAGCCATTTTTAAATGTGCATCAGATGTGCCTGTAGGCAAAAGCCGGTTTGTACCGCATGAAAAGGAGATTCCCTCAGACCATTATATGTGGCTGACCGGGCAGGCTGCCGGTATGCTGAAAAAAGAAATCCCATATCAGAAAGAAATGCCTTACCGAACCTATTGAAACACTAAGACCTTATCCAGCATAATGCTCACCAAACTAAGCTTAATAATTAAACAATCAATTTCATGAAACAGTTTTTCTGCCTGCTCCTGGCCTGTTGTTCTTTTCTGACAGCAGTATATGCCCAGGATGTCAGTGTTACCGGAAAGGTTACCAACCAGGAAGAGGGAACTCCCATTGAAGGGGTGAATGTAACTGCCATTGCTGCCGGTGGCGTACGGATACAGGCATTGACCGATGCCAGTGGTACATACACTATCCGTATCCCGGCCGGTGTAAAGGAATTGAATTTTACGCACGTCTCTATGCAGCCTGTTACAGAAAGGATCCCGGCAGACAGAGTACTGAATATCCAGATGAGCAATAAAGGGGTCGCTCTTGAACCGGTGGTAGTGACTGCCCTGGGAATCAAACGGGAAGCAAAGGCATTGAGCTATAGCCAGCAGGGAATGGATGTGAATGCCATGAATGAAACAAAAAGCCCGAATATCCTGAATCAGCTGTCTGGTAAAATAGCAGGTCTGCAGGTAGTGCCTGCCGGTTTCAATACAGGGTCTACCCGTATTGTTATCCGCGGCAATAGTTCACTTACAGGTAATAACCAACCGCTCTTCGTAGTGGATGGTATGCCTATCGACAATGAGCCGGGCGATGGCAGCAGTATTGACTATGGTAATAATGCAGCTGATCTCAATTCAGAAGATATTGAAAGCATACAGGTGCTGAAAGGGCCTAATGCTTCGGCTCTTTATGGCTCACGGGCAGCTAATGGAGTGATCCTGGTCACCACTAAAAAAGGTTCTACCAAATTCAATGTATCATTCAATTCAAGTGTGATGTTCCAGACGCTGACCGAGTACCCGGAATATCAGAACGCTTATGGAGTGGGTACATCTTTCTACATAGACAATACAAGCCGTATACCCAGAGCCATTCAGAATTACCGCAGTTGGGGTTCACCTATGCTGGGGCAGCCTTACATGGCACTCAATGGAGAAGTAAAACCGTATCTGCCTCAGCCGGATAATGTAAAGGATTTTTACAGCACTGCCAGGCTGATGACTAATGCTGTATCGGTTGATGGCGGCAATACTACCACTCAATACCGGTTGTCATATACCAATTATGACGGTACCAGTGTAGTGAAAGGATTTAATGAAAACAAAAAACACAATATCAACCTGCGCATGCAGAATAAATTGGGTCAACGGGTCAATTCTGATCTCAAGATCAATTTCATCAGGGATATCGTAGACAACCGCCAATATTCTAATGCCAATGGCCGTAACCCTACTAACCTGTATACCCATATGGCCCGCAGTACCGATCTGTCTGAGCTGCTTCCTTATAAAGATCCGCTTACGGGTAAGGAAATTGGTACACACCGCAACTTCAGCAATCCTTACTGGGTGATCAATGAAAATCCCAACCGCGATGTGAAAGACCGGGTGATCGCATCTTTCAATCCGGAAGTGACGCTGACAAACTGGTTGAAGCTGACCGGACGTGCGGGTGCTGACATATACTGGTGGGATGGGTTTGAATTTAATAATATCGGCTCTATTGTGGCCAGCAATCCCGATGGGTTCATGCGCACCTTCAATACAAAAATGCAGAACTTCAATCTGGAAGCATTGCTGACAGCCAATAAGAAATTCGGCGATTTTTCATTGGTAGCCAACCTGGGTGCCAACCGTTTCAGCAGCAATTTTGAAAGAAGGGAGCAAAGAGTCAACTCTTTACTGCAACCCGGACTGATCAATCTTTCCAACGCAAAAGAATATCCGCAGGTAAGCCAGGAACGCCGCACTAAACAGCTTAACTCTGTATATGGCGCTGTATCTCTCGGATATAAAAACTATGCTTTCCTGGATATCACCGGGCGTAATGACTGGTCATCTACATTACCGAAAAATGCCAATTCCTATTTCTATCCATCAGTTGGCGGCACGCTCATCATCACAGACATGCTGAAGATGCGCAGCTCATTCCTGAGCTTTGCCAAACTGAGAGCTTCGCTGGCTGTAGTGGGTAATGATACTGACCCCTATCGCCTGGATCAGACCTATTCATTCAACGGTTTCTTTAACGGGGCTACTATTGCAGCACTGTCTACCACCCGCAACAATGCGGAACTGAAGCCGGAGAAAACCACTTCGAAGGAAATTGGCCTGGATCTTCGTTTTCTCAAAAACAGGTTGTCGATCGATGCCACTTATTATGATGCTGCAACAACCAACCAGATCATTACCGCACAACTTCCCTCATCCAGCGGCTATCAGCGCAGGTTGTACAATGCAGGCAAGATCCGCAACTGGGGATATGAACTGAGTATGAATGGTGCGATCGTTCAGAACCGGAAATTCAAATGGGAAGCGCAACTCAACTATTCGGCCAATAAATCCAGGGTAGTGGAACTGATTGAAGGTGTACCCCGTTTTCAGCTCAATAATAACTCCAGCTATATTTATGTATATGCAGAAGTAGGCAAACCTTATGCTTATCTACGCGGGTTGGGTGTGGCAAGAAATGAAAAGGGGCAAATGTTGATAGAAGATGGTGGTTCACTCCTTGTAAAAGATAACGACAAGGCTTTCGGCACAGCCATGCCGGAATGGATCGGTGGCATCAACAACCGTTTCACCATTGGCAAGTTTGATTTCAGTTTCCTGTTTGATATCAAGAAAGGCGGTGTACTGTATTCAGGCAGTTATTCCCGTATGCTTACAAACGGCGTAGCAGCGGAAACCCTATATGGCAGGGATGACTATTATAAGCACTTTATCATTTTGGGTGAAAGCAATACCGAGCTGAGCGGCGGAGCGGTATGGGATGCCTATTTCCAGGACGGAACAAAGAATACAAAATTTGTAACACCTCAGAACTATGAATATGCACGTCCCAACTATGCCGAGTTTGTGATTTTTGATGCATCTTTTATCAAGCTGCGTGAAGTGACGATGGGTTATACATTACCGGCCAACCTGCTGAAGAAAACATTTTTCCGTACAGCACGTGTTTCCCTGGCCGGCAGAAACCTGGCGATCCTGCATCGCAAAACTCCCAAGGGGGTAGATCCAGAAGCATCTTCTACATCAGGCAATGGCCAGGGAATTGAAAACGGTTCACTGCCTCCCAATGCTATTTACGGATTCAATGTACGTCTCACTTTCTAAATCAACAGCAATGAAAAAAACAATTTTCTCCATACTTACTGTTGCCGTACTGCTGGGCGCCTGTACCCGCAACTTCGATGATATCAATACCAACCCCAACAACCCTACACGGGTGGAGCCGGACTTTCTTCTTACCAATGCTATATTTCAGGCCATGAACCTGTACGGCGGTGAAATGAACCGGGTAGTGTTCTTTAACTACACCCATCATTATTCAGGGTTCCAGGGCGAGTTTCAACGTTATACTTATAGTGTGGCTTCCAATAATACATACTGGCGTAATACTTATATCAATTGCATGCAGCCGGTAAAGCAGATCGAGCTTACTTATAAGGATGACCCTTCTTATCACAACCGTGTTGCTATTGCGAGGATCTGGCAGGCATACCTTCTTTCCAACACAGTAGCGATCTGGGGCGGCGTGCCGATGACGCAAGCACTGAACGGTGAACCCAGCGTTCCTTATGATAAAGAACAGGATATTTATTACGCTCTACTGGATGAACTGAAATCGCTGGCTGCCGATATCGACCTGAACGGTGATAAGTTTACTGCCAGTGCAGACAAGATCTATGGTGGTGATCTGCTGAAATGGAAAAAGTTTGCCAATACGCTGCGTTTGCGGCTGGCTATGCGCATCTCCAATGATGCACCTAATGGTGATCCGGAAAAAGCCCGTGCAGTGGTTGCTGAAATTTATGCAGACCAGCAAAATACTATCGGGCAAACGGCTGAAACTGCCGCCGCCAAATGGGGCACTACCAGTGATACCTGGAGCCCACTGTATGACCGTGCAGTTTATAATTATACAGCGAATAAAGCATCCATTCCGGTATTGAATGAATCGCTGGTATATCATACAGTGCCTTATCATGATCCCCGTATTACTGTATATGCCAAACCTGCGGCGCAGGGGCCACGTATCGGCGAATACTTTGGCCAGAATATTTCCTATGGCGGTGGAAGCTCTTATGCATCCGGCCAGCAGGTGAACCCGCATACCGGCCTCAAGCAAGATGATTATTCGCAAATAGGTGAGCGCTTTACACGCCCTGATGCAGAGTATGTATTTCTTTCCAGTGCCGAAGCTTATTTTCTGAAAGCAGAAGCTGCGCTGAAAGGATGGTGGGGCACAGTTACTGATGCCGAAGCATTGTATTACCAGGGCATCGATGCATCATTCGCTCATTATGGTCTCACTGCGCAGGCTTCGGCTTATAAAAATGAACCGGGTATCAAATGGGGGACCGAAACAGACTCAACAGGCAGGTCTGAACAGTTTATGGACTGGCTGGGCATCTGTTCAAGCTATATTCCTGCCAATGATCACTTCAAGCAGATCATTATGCAACACTGGCTGGCCATCCCGATGCAGGGTGTAGATGCCTGGACGCTTATAAGAAGAACAAGAGTGCTGGAATTTCAGCCGCAGTTTGCAACTTACGACGGGGATTATAAATACGTACCGCAGCGTATCCTGTATCCCGGTGAAGAATATCAGACCAACCCACAGGAAGTGCAGAAAGCAGCTGCCTGGCTGGGAGGTTCCGATGATCTGTTTACCAAATTGTGGTTTGCCCTTCCTCAAGTGAAGAATCCTTATCTGCCTTATTGATCCTGATTAAAAATAACTATATGCGAAAAATATTTTTTTCAATCCTCATAGCTTGCACACTGGTTTCCTGCAAAAAGGATAATGAATATCTGCCTCCGGCATTTAATTATGAAATACCGGATGTTCCGGTAACTGTTGATGTACACACCGGGGCCTATTATTATAACTATACGACTACTGACTGGGGGCGTAAATACACCGGCACACCTGTACTCGGCCAATACAGTGCATTGAATGCAGCCACCATGGCGCAACACCGTAGCTGGGCCGACAGGGCCAAGCTTGATTTCTTTATTTTCAACTGGAATGGTGCGTCTGCAGGTAATCCGTTACTGACCAGTTTCATCAATGGCCGTACGGAGAATGTGAAAATGGTGATCAATTATAATAATGCGCACCTGAGTGCAACCAATGCTTCCCCACTCACAGGAGCCAAGCTCACCACTATGCTGAATGAGTTGAAAACACTGGCCGCAGCCCATTTTGATAAGGATTATTATTTCCGCATCGGCGATCAGCCGGTGATCCTGATCACTCCGCTTAACCTGTCGACCAATGCTGCAGCCAGTATCGATTACACAACCGTGATCCCTGCTGTAAAACAGGCCCTGTCTGAAGTCGGCTTTACCCCTTATATCATCGGTGAGATCACGAGTGGCTGGCTCCCTCCGCAGCGGTATGCTCCGGCTATCAAGGCAATGAACGGCGTAACACTCAACAACTGGGCTACAGATAACTATGACCGTTATAATTTCTTCCCTTCTTACAGCGATATCAATTGGCAAAACTGGAAGGATTCCACTACTGCATGGGGAACGGTCGACTTTGTTCCTGCAGTATTCCCCGGGTATAACGATAAGCAGTTTTCTCCCACCAGTAAGATCTATGATATTGACCGCACAGAGAAATTTTATAAGGATTACTGCAATGTGGCCAAAAGAAATATGAGTGACAGGCGTATTGTATTCATCAATTCATGGAATCATTTTCAGTTGGGCACTTCGCTGGAGCCCGCTGCTGAGTATGGAGAAGCATTTCTGGATGCCACCCGTATCAATTTCAAAAGACCCTGATGTAAGATCAGCATCAACTCAATTATTAATAACTGCAAAAAGATAGTATATGGAAAAATATAACCGAAGAAGATTTCTGGCAACCATGGGGGCACTTTCAGCGGCGCTGCCGCTGGGCGCTACAGCCTTTGACTTTGTTCCGGGAAAAGGTAATGACTTCAATTTCCTTTTACTGGGCGATCTCCATTTTGATAAGCTCGAGCATCATGATATGGAGTATGTAAAAAAACATTATCCCAATGATATTGTGCAGATCCAAAATTATTCACGTATCACCCGCGATAACTTTCCTGTTCTGATGCAGGTGGCTAAAGAAAAAGCCACACAGGCAAAAGCAGACTTCTGGCTGCAGTTGGGTGATTTTGTAGAAGGGCTTTGCGGTTCACAGCAACTGGCCGAGCTGCAGACGCGGGAATTTATTTCGTATGTGGCCGGTATGAAAATCAAACGACCCTTTTTTGTGGTGAAAGGCAATCATGATATCACCGGTGAAGGTGCGCGGGAAACCTATAAGCAAACCGTGCTTTCCTGGCAGGGTGGGGAGTTGAAAAAAAAGCTGGCAACTGCCAATACCACTTTTGTATATAAGAAGGCGCGCTTTATAATTTTTGATTGCTATACAGCAGATGAAAGCCTGGAATGGCTGAAGGAAGCGCTGGCAGAGCACAAAGAAGAATTGTTGTTCTTCTGCGTACATCAACCTATTGTTCCCTATACTGCAAGAGCCAACTGGCACGTGTTTGCCAAACCTTCACAGAAAGCAAAGCGGGATGAACTGTTGGAACTGTTGGGGCGCCACCGCGCTATTGTGCTTACAGCCCACCTACATAAAACTAGTATACTCACCCGCCGCACAGCCAGCGGCAAATTTGTACAGGTAGGCATCGGCAGCGTGATCCCGGCTGTGGATGCACCGATAAAGAATCATCTGAAAGGTACCAATGCCTATGGCGTAAGCCTGCTTAACCTGGAACCCAACTTTTCTGCCGCTACACTTGAAGAACGGAAAGATAACCTGGAGAAAGAAGCACCTTATGTAGACCATTTTGAGTATGCTGATTTTTGCGGCTATGCAACAGTGAATGTGTCAAAGAAAAATGAGGCAAGCATGGTCATATATGCCAATGCTGATAAGAATGCCTGGACTACTGTAGATCTTACCGGGCTGTTACAATCCTAACTGTTCTAAGAATGAAAACAATACACAGGTTAAGGCTGCTGATTTTTGTATGTATGCTGATCGGAGGGGCGCTGCCCCTCTCTGCAGAATGCAGGTTTTATTGTGCTGGGTGACATGCATTACGACAGAGCTGAACCAGAACCAGAACCAAAACCAAAACGAAATAATTTATGCAACAACCTGTTTTTATCGGAGTAGATATTGGCGGCTCGCATATTTCCGCAGCCAGGATAGATATGAATGCAGCAATCGTGTTGCATCAGCATAAAGTGCGCAGAAGTGTAAATGCCCAGGCAACGGCAACAGAGATCATAGAAGCATGGGCCGCGGCAATCCGGAAGGCGGCTATAGATATTCCTTCGAATGCTATTCACCTGGGAATCGCGATGCCCGGGCCATTTGATTACAGTGAAGGTATTTCCGGTATGAAAGACCAGGGAAAATATGACTCGCTGTTTGGATTGAATGTAAAGGCTCTGCTGGCTGATGCATTGAATGTACCTGCAAAGCAAATATTTTTTATGAATGATGCGGCCTGCTTTTTACAGGGCGAAATGTTTGGCGGGGCCGGGCGTGGAAAACGAAAAGCGATCGGGCTCACCCTTGGCACAGGCCTGGGGTCAGCCTGGTATGAAGAAGAAACAGGTGCTATGGATGCAGACCTGTGGCGATCTCCTTTCAGATCAGGTATAGCAGAAGATTATCTTTCCACCCGGTGGTTTATTCATTGCTATCATAAATTATCAGGCAGGCAGGTGAGCAATGTAAAAGAATTGCTGGAACAGCGGCCACATGATAAGAATGCAGATAAAGTACTGGATGTTTTTGCTGTGAACCTGGCTGCATTCCTGTTGCCTTTAATAAAAGAAAAAGAACCCGGGGTAGTATTGTTGGGCGGAAATATATCCCGCGCGTATGATCTTTTCGCCGGTACGTTGATAGATACGCTTTTGCAAAATGGTGTGGATATATGCATGCAGCAAGCAGAGGATGGCGAAACTGCGGCTATGCTCGGAGCTGCTCATGCCTGTATGAAATACACCTGCCCGCCTGATTTACGGCTTATCTGATCCTGTTAATAGTCATAATGATTCATCCTGAATTTTTGTTGTTCATTTAAATTTTTTAACCGAATGAAACGATTTACTTTTTTCCTTGTCTTTTCTTTCCTGCTGGCCATGGGCTCTTATGCACAGGAAAGGATAATCAAAGGGAAGGTTACCAACAGTGTAGATGACCAGCCGCTCGAAGGCGTAAGTGTCGCAGCTATTGGTGCCGGCAATGCGCGGGCACAGACAGTTACTGATTCTGCAGGACAATATACTATCAGGGTTACTGCAGATATAAAGGAACTGGAGTTTACGCACATTTCCATGCACACGCTTACCATGAAGCTGCCTGCCGGCAATGAATTGAATGTACAAATGTCAGGCAAAGGCATTGATCTCAGTCCGGTGGTAGTAACCGCGCTGGGCATCAAACGTGAGGCCAAGGCGCTGAGCTACTCGCGACAGAAAATGGATGTTGATAATCTTATATCAGCACCCGCTTCCAATATTGCCAGTGCTTTATCAGGCAAGCTGGCTGGTGTGCAGATCACGCCGCCATCATCCAATACAGGATCGGCACGCATTATTATCCGCGGCAACAATTCCATTACCGGCAATAACCAACCCCTGTTCGTGATAGATGGTATCCCTGTTGATAACGAAGCAGGCGATAAAAGCCAGCAGACATCCGGCAATAATGCACTGGATTATGGTAATGTTGCCGCCAACATTAACCCGGAAGATATTGAGGGGATCGAAGTACTGAAAGGCCCCAACGCTTCCGCATTATACGGCTCACGTGCGGCAAACGGCGTAGTGCTGATCACTACAAAGAAATCGGCGGGCACGCGGTTCAGGGTTACGGTAAATTCCAACAGCACTTTCCAGCGCATCACACAGTTTCCGGAATACCAGAATGTATTTGGTGCAGGCAACAGCCATAAACTGGAAGGGTCCGGCTCTACCAGCAACCTATTGCGGATTCCCGATATCAGGGTGTTTAACAGAAGCTGGGGAGCTCCTATGGTAGGGCAGCCGGTGATCGGCATTGACGGAAAGGTGAAAGCCTATCTTCCACAGGAAGACAATGTGCGTGATTTTTATCAGACGGCCGGCATGTATACCAACTCCATTGCCGTTGAAGGCGGTAATGCACAAAACAGTTACCGGTTTTCTTATACAAATTTCAAGGGCAATAGTGTAGTGGCAGGCGTGAATGAAAACATACGTCATAATGCCAATATCCGGATGATCAACACACTTTCAAAAGCTGTCAATTTTGATTCAAAAGTGACCTATATCCGCAATACGGTAGAGAACAGGCAGTATATGAACGGCAGTACTAAAAACCCTATTTACCAGTATGCCTTCATGATCAGGGATGTACGGTTGAGTGATTATGAGCAGTATAAGGATGAATATGGAAATGAAGCAGGTACTCACCGCGATTTTTTGAATCCTTACTGGGCGATCAATGAAAATCCCAACAAGGATACGCGTGATCAGTTGCTTACTGCATTTAGCGTGAATGTAACTGCTGCCAAATGGTTGAAATTTACCGGCCGTCTTGGAACGGAAATGTACTGGTGGACGGGTATGGAGTTCAATAACCGCGGTGCACAGGCAGATCCGGATGGTTCATTAAGAACATTTAATAATCAGCTGAACAATCTCAACGTTGATGTATTTGCTACAATAAATAAACAGGTAAAAGATTTCTCGCTTACTGCTGTAGCTGGTGCGAGCCGCTTTCAGCTCAACACACAAAAACGCAGTCAGCGCATCAACTCCCTCATTCAGGCAGGATTGATGAATATCTCCAATTCCAATGAATTTCCTACTGCTACAGACGTGCTGGCACGTAAGGCCATCAACTCGGTATACGGATCAGCGACCATTGGCTTCCGGAATTTCCTGTTTGCAGACGTAACAGCACGTAACGACTGGTCATCTACATTGCCACATGGCAACAACTCTTATTTCTATCCATCATTTGGCGGCACGTTTGTATTTACAGATGCGTTTAAAGGGATCAATAAGAAAATACTTTCTTTTGGTAAACTGCGTGCTTCCTATGCCATCGTAGGTAATGATACAGACCCTTATCAACTGGAACCCACATACAGCTTCTCCGGTATTTATAATGACCAGGCTTATGCCACACTTGCTTCCATCTATTATAATTCAGACCTGAAACCTGAAAAGACACGCTCTTTTGAATTTGGCACAGATCTGCGTTTTTTCAAAGATCGCTTGTTGCTTAACTACACCTATTATCATTCTGCTACTACCAACCAGATCATTTCCGCACAGATCACACCGTCGAGCGGGTTCGACCGCAAGTTTTACAATGCCGGCCAGATCAACAACTGGGGGCATGAAGTGTCTGTAGGTGCAGTGCCCGTAGAAAACAAGAAGTTCAGTTGGAATGTAATGGTCAATTTTGCTACCAACCATTCGAAAGTGGTGAGCCTTATTGACGGAGTGAACAGTTTCCGTCTCAATGAATGGTTTGGTAATGCTGTAGTATATGCTGAGGTAGGACAACCTTATGGCATCATCAGGGGACGTGGTTGGAAACGGGATTCGCTGGGCCGTAAACTGGTGGCTGCAGACGGTGGCGTCCTTACCACCCCCAATAGCTTACTGGGAAGTGTGTTGCCCGACTGGACAGGCGGTATCAATAACAGCTTCAGGATCGGTGATTTCCGCCTTAGCTTCCTGGTAGATGTGCGTAAAGGCGGTAAATATTATTCCGGTACGTTCAAACGTGGCATTCAGAGCGGCGCATATGCCATTACACTGGAAGGCCGTGAGGATTATTATTATCATACCTATATCCTGGGTGAAGATCCAAACCTCGGCACCAGCGGATTCATTTTTGCAGATGCCTACTTTGAAGATGGGCGCCCCAATGATAAGTACCTGAACCCGCTGAATGCTTTTCAGGGGAAAGGCTATTTCGCCAATGAAGAATTGCACATGTTCGATGCTTCTTATGTAAAGCTCAGGGAAGTAGTAGTAGGATATGATATTCCTAAAAAACTGCTTAGCAAATCCATGTTCTCCAGCGCCAGGGTATCGCTCTCTGCACGTAATCTCTGGATCATTTATCAGAATACGCCAAGGGGCATGGACCCGGAGGCCAGTGTTACTTCCGGCAACGGACAGGGTATTGAGTATGGGTCATTGCCCCCTAATACCACTTATGGATTTGATATTCGATTCACTTTTTAATTAATGTATATGAAGCAAAATAATTTCTGGATAGGGCTTGCATTGGCCATCAGCCTGCTGGGAAGTAGCTGCACCAAAGAACTGGAGAAGCTGAACGAAAATCCCAATAGCCCTTCTGTAGTAGATCCTGAATACCTGTTGAATACTTCCATATTCAATACAATGAATTTTTTTGGCGGTGATATGCGCCGGCGTGTGCTTTCCCATTACTCCAACTATGTAAGTGTGGGTGGCGGACAATTTGAACGCTATTTCTATTTTGTTTCTTCAGACAATGAATACTGGCGTACTGCTTACATTCAATGTCTGCAGCCACTGCATCAGATCGAGCGGAATTTTGGTGATAAACCTGCCTATGCCAACAGGGTAGCCATTGCACGGATACTGCGTGCATATATCTATTCCAATATTGTGGCAGTCTGGGGAAGCATTCCTTATCAGAGTGCTCTCTCCGGCGAAAACAGCATTTCCTATAATAAAGAGGAAGATATTTATATAGAATTGCTGGAAGAATTGAAAACGGCTGCATCGGCTATTAAACCGGACGGAGATAAATACATCAGCTCTGCTGATGCAATGTATGGAGGCAGCCTGGAGGGGTGGAAGAAATTTGCCAATACGCTGCGCCTCCGGTTGGCTATGCGTATCAGCAATCCTGCACCCAATGGTAATCCGGGTGAAGCACAACGGGTGGCGGCTGAAGTGCTGGCAGATGAAGCCAATACGATCATGAATCAATCAGAGACCGCCAATTCCAATTGGGGAAGCAATTCACTTACCTGGAGTTTTTTCTATAACTACAATGTATTCAATGCTACGAACAATGCTGCCAGCCTCAACGTTATCAGTGAATCGTTGCTGCAACACATGCTGCCCTACGGAGACCCTCGCGTGTCTGTATATGCCAAGCCGGCTGCACAGGGACCCCATACGGGACAATATTGGGGTATGCCCAAAACCACTTCGCTGCCGACAAGTTTCAGTATGCCCGATAACCCGCACAGCGGAAGGGCTCCGGCCGACTACTCGCAGGTAGGCGATTATTTTTCAAAACCCAATGCTGAATTCGTATTTCTCTCTTACGAGGAAGCCTGTTTTCTTAAAGCAGAAGCAGCGTTAAAAGGCTGGGGAGGTTCCCTTACTGCGGAGCAATACTATAATAATGGTATCAGGGCCTCGATGGAGAAGTATGGAATAGCGTCTGCTGCAATCAATAGCTACCTTCAGAAAGACGGCATTAAATGGAATACAGCAGTTGATACAACAGGCAGCAATGGCGCTTATACCGATTACCTGGGTATTACTACCAGCGCTGTACTCAATGTAAACCCCATGCGCCAGATCACCATGCAAACATGGCTGGCCGGTTTTTATAATGCCATCGATGCCTGGACACTATTGAGAAGAACACAGGAATTGGAGTTCCCCCCTCACTTCAATCCCGATGGCAGCGAAGGCGGTACTGTTGGTTACGCCTATATCCCACAACGGATCGTATACCCGGATATTGAATACCAGACCAATGATACCGAGATCAAAAAAGCATTGCCCTGGCTAAGTGGTCCTGACGCTATGAAGACCAAGTTATGGTTTGCACTTCCCAATAAAAGAAATCCCTATTTACCCGAATAATATAATCAGTATATGAAGAAGATAATGTATGCCCTCCTTTGCGTTGCTATATTGGCATCCTGCAAAAAAGACGGCGAAAACCTGATAGATCCCTCAAAATATGTTTACCCGATTGAGCCGGTTAAGCTGAAGGAAGATGCAAGGGTGGGAGCTTATTATATGCAGTATAAAACAGCCGACTGGCAGAAGCCAATGGCTGATACAGCTTCACTTGGCTTTTATGACGCACTGCAGGCCCCGGTTTTTGATCAACACCTGGCCTGGGCGGCACAGGGCGGAGTTGACTTTTTTATATTCAAATGGGATGGTACTTCCGGCAATGCCATGCTCAACGCGGCCAAAGCAAGGATCAATGCTGCAGGCAATGCAGGTACAAAAATTGTGATCGAGTATGTGACCACACATATAGGTGCTACCAATGCATCGCCACTCAGTGGTGCAAAACTGCAGACGCTCATCAATGAATGGAAAACACTTAATACCAGTTTTTTCTCAGACGATAGCTATTACAAAATTGATGGCAGGCCAGTTGTACTGCTGGGCCCGCTTAACCTGTCTACAGCTGCACGGACCAGCATTGATTATAAAAAGGTGGCAGACTCTATCCGTTATGAACTGGGTCAGTTGAATGTTAACCCCTACATCATCGGCGAATTCACCACCGGCTGGGTTGCTCCGGCTAACTATCCGGCAGAATGGCTGTCTGCCATGGACGGTATTGTGCTCAACAACTGGGCTACTGCTGACTATGACCGCTTCTATGCCTTTTACAGCTATAGTGATATGAATTATAAAAACTGGCAAACTACACTGGCCGCGCAGAACGTCGACTTTGTGCCCTGTATTTTCCCGGCATATAACAACCCTGCCACCGCAACGCAATACGTATTTGAAAGGACGGATAAAAACTTTACTGACTATTGCAATGTTGCCAAGCGGAATATAGGTAATGACCGGTTTGTGCTGGTCAACTCCTGGAACGACTTTCAGAAAGGTAATGCCCTGGAGCCTGGTAAAAAGTATGCCACAGAATCGCTTGATATACTGAAACGGGAACTAAAAAAATAAACTGGCTGGATAAAAACTGCTGTCTCTGTATACCGCAATTGACTGTTTGCGGTATACAGAGATCATTTTTCATTTTCAAAACTGCATAAGAATGATCAGAAAAAAATTATGGGTGGCGCTTATCCTGCTTGCCGGGATCCCGGCCCTGCATGCCCAGTCCTCTGCCACGCAAGGTGTCAATCGCCCCAGGCTGGTGGTAGGAATTGTAGTGGACCAGATGCGTTGGGATTATTTGTACCGGTATTATGACCGGTATAATGAAACAGGTTTCAAAAGAATTCTGAAAGAAGGATTTTCCTGCGAAAACACCATCATCGATTATGTGCCTACGGTTACTGCCATTGGGCACAGTTCTGTTTATACCGGCTCCGTGCCTGCCATTCACGGTATCACAGGCAACGATTTTATTATCAACAGTACAGGAAAAACCATGTACTGTACAGAAGATAATGATGTGTCTACTATAGGTAGCAAATCAAATGCCGGGAAAATGTCGCCGAGGAACCTGCTGGCCAGTACCATTACAGATGAACTGAAACTGGCTACCAATTTCCGTTCTAAAGTAATAGGCATTGCGCTTAAAGACAGGGGTGCTATCCTGCCCGCTGGTCATGCAGCCAATGCTGCTTACTGGTTTGACAATGTAAGTGGCAATTTTATTACCAGCACCTGGTATATGAAACAGTTGCCTGATTGGGTAACAAAGTTCAACGAACAACGCCTGCCGGAAAAATACCTGAAGCAGGACTGGAACCTGCTTTATAAGCCGGAGACATACCTGCAGAGTACGGCTGATAATACTCCTTACGAAGGTTTGCTGGGAAATAAGAAAACGCCTGTTTTCCCGATCCGCACTTCTGAAATGTTTGCAAAGGATTATGATATCATTCGCGCCACGCCCTATGGTAATACTTTGACAGGCGATATGGCAAAAGCGGCCATCCTCGGTGAAAAACTGGGGCAGGATACCGAAACTGATTTTCTCACCGTGAGTTTTTCATCTACTGATTACATCGGTCACAAGTTTGGTATCAATGCCATGGAAATTGAGGATACTTACCTGCGGCTTGATAAAGACCTGGGTGATCTCCTGAGTTTCCTGGACAGCCGCATCGGAAAGGGCCAGTATACTATCTTCCTGACAGCGGATCATGGTGCTGCACACAACATCGATTTCCTGAAGGATAATAAGATCCCTGCAGGCAGATGGTCGGGCAGCGCATTAATGAAAGAGATGAATACAAAACTGGCTGCCATGTTCGGCGTGGAGAACCTGGTATTAAGCCTGATGAACTCGCAGGTACATTTCAACTACCAGAAGCTGGACAGTGCTGCACTGGATGAAGCAGCAGTACGTAAGGTTGTGATGAATGTGCTGAAACGGAATGAAGACATTTCATTTACTGCCGACATGGACCAATTGGGACAGGAAGCAGTTCCCGCAGAGATAAAGGAAAGAATGACGAATGGATATAACAGGCAACGGTCAGGAGGGATTTTCTTTATCCTGAAACCAGCAGTGTCATCTGCCGGGAAAACCGGTACCGGGCACGGCGCCTGGAATCCTTATGACTCGCATATTCCTCTTTTATGGATGGGTTGGGGCATCAAACAGGGAGCAACCAACCGGCAGACCGGCATGACGGATATTTCCGCCACTCTCGCAGCATTGCTGCATATCCAGATGCCCAATGGCTGCATTGGCAAGCCTATTACAGAAATTTTAAACCGTTAACTCTTCATGAATCTCAAACGTTTTCTACTTATAGTAATAATTTTCTCCGGTTGCATTGTGCATGCGCAGACAGGCGGCAATGTAAAATATATTGACCCCACCATTGGAGCTGTAGGGCATATACTGGAACCGACACGGCCCACAGTACACCTGCCTAACAGTATGGTACGTGTATTCCCTGTACGCAAAGACCAACTGGATGATCAGATCAAATTTTTCCCACTGACCATTTCCTCACATCGCCAACCAAACCTGTTTGGCATAATGGGCTTTAGCAACGAAAAGGAATATGGCATAAAAGGATATACATGGGATAATGAAATAGCTACGCCTTACTATTATAGCGTGCGCCTGGAAGATAGTGGTGATAGCATTGAATTCGCTCCTGCGGAAAGGAGTGGCTTCTTCCGCTTCCATTATGCAGGCAATGGCGAACATTTTATCCGCTTTCATACCGTTAACCCAGGCCATTTGCAACTGGAAGGTAAACGTGCCGTCAGCGGCGTGGAATCTTACCAAAACCTCGCCGCTTATTTTTATGCAGAGCTGGACACAGATATACAGCAGGATGCTTCATTTGAAGACACATCCCAACGAAGGTTGATACTTCAACTGAATAAAAATGTGAAACACGCAGGGGTAAGGTATGGCATTTCGTATATCAGCAAAGAACAGGCACGGCAAAACCTGCAGAAAGAGATCCCGGATTGGGATTTTCAGCAAGTGAAAAGAAAAGCCTTCCTTGCCTGGGATAAAGTAATGTCGCAGATCAATGTAGAAGGAGGAACACTTGCACAAAAACGGGTGTTTTACACTTCGCTTTATCGCAGTTACGAGCGGATGGTGAATATCAACGAGTATGGCCGTTATTACAGTGCTTATGACCGTAAAGTGCATAATTCATCCAAACCATTTTATGTTGACAACTGGCTTTGGGATACCTATATCGCCCTGGAACCTTTACAAACTATTCTCAATCCGGGTATGCAGGCGGATAAAATCAATTCATACATCAATATGTATGAGCAAAGCGGTTGGATGCCTTCTTTTGCCCTTGCATTTGGCGACAATCCCTGTATGACGGGCAATCATGCTGCTACATGGATTGCCGACTCATGGGTGAAAGGGATCAGGGATTTCAACCTGCAACGTGCATTGGAAGGCCTGAAGAAGAATTCCCTGCAGGCTACATTACTTCCATGGCGCAACGGGCCGGCCACCTCACTCGATTCCTTTTACAATCGGAATGGCTATTTCCCCGCGCTTCACCCGGGAGAAAATGAATGGGTGCCGGAAGTAAATGGATTTGAAAAAAGACAATCGGTATCTGTGACGCTTGAAAACAGTTATAGTGATTGGTGTATTGCCTTCCTGTTGCGCCAGGCAAAAGATAAGGTGGGCAGTGACCTGTTTATGCAAAGGGCAGGTTTTTATAAAAATGTATTCAGACAGGATAAAGGATTTATGTGGCCCAAAGACAGTACCGGAA
Organism: Sphingobacteriales bacterium 44-61; assembly: GCA_001898405.1. Classification (GTDB taxonomy): domain Bacteria; phylum Bacteroidota; class Bacteroidia; order Chitinophagales; family Chitinophagaceae; genus Terrimonas_A. The sequence continues at coordinate 944,136 of MKTW01000001.1, read as the reverse complement.
AATGGATTGAACCATTTGATCCAAAATTTTCCGGTGGACAGGGAGGCCGTCATTATACCACAGAAAACAATGTGTATACATACAACTGGGATGTGAAGCATGATCTGCAGGGATTGTTCTCACTCATGGGCGGATATAAAAAAGCGGAAGCCAAGCTGGATGAACTGTTTCGCCAAAATCTTGGAAGAAGCAAATACGAACTATGGAATACCTTTCCTGATGCTACAGGCCTGGTAGGACAGTTTGTGATGGGTAATGAACCCAGTTTTCATATCCCCTACATCTATAACTATACCGGTGCTCCCTGGAAAACACAAAAAAGGATCCGGATGCTTCTTGATACCTGGTTTACCGACAACCTGTTTGGCATCCCCGGTGATGAAGACGGTGGCGGGATGACAGCATTTATTGTTTTTTCTATGATGGGGTTTTTCCCGGTAACTCCTGGTATACCTGTATATAATATTGGTAGCCCTGTGTTTGAAAAGATCACCGTCAATCTTCCGGGCGGTAAGAAGTTTTCTGTTGTTGCTAAAAACAATTCGGCTGGGGCCCGCTATATACAAAGTGCAAAACTCAATGGTAAAAACTGGGAGAAAGCATGGTTCACCCATCGTGATCTTGTTGCCGGCGCTGTGTTGGAACTGCAGATGGGTGAAATACCTAATAAACAATGGGGCAGCAAAGAGCAGGATGCACCACCATCGGCTATGGAAATAGATCCAGCCGCGTTTTAAAGCAAAAAATCAGGTCAATGATAAGCAAAAAATATAGCACCCTGTTCTTACTGGCGTTTGCCCTGCCTGTTGTGGCCGGGGCGCAGGTGAGAGGAATACATCTTAGCTGGAATGGTACTTCTTCATCCACAACGGCTACGACTATGGCCATTACCTGGATGAGTGATGCAAAAGGATATGAAACGGTCTGCTACGGCACAGACAGTACAAAGCTGGATAAAAAGCTGATCGCAAAAGAAGGCTATTCAGCAGATATGAAAACATATCTGCTGAAAGCAACACTTACCCGGTTGAAACCTGATACCTGTTATTATTACAGGATAGGTGATGGCCGGGACGGCAGCAGCAAGATCTACAGTTTCAAAACGGCCGGCAAAACAGGAAGCAATGCAGCTTTTACAGTAGGCGTCTGGAGTGATACCCAGGATAATAAAGGCAATCTCAGTTTTGAACAAACCGATAGCATTGTAGCAAAGCTTGCTGCTTATCCGCTTCATTTCACCCTGCATACAGGAGATATTGTGGAAAATGGTTCAGTGCAAAGAAGCTGGAATAATTTTTTTGGAACAGCACAGCCGCTTAATGCACGATTCCCGTTTATGTCAGTCACCGGCAATCATGATGTGATCAACGACCGGCAGGCAGATCGGTTTCAGAAACCTTTCCCGGTATATTATGATCTGTTCAATCTTCCCAATGATCAGTTGAACTATTCCTATGATTATGGTAACACCCATTTTGTAGCCATCAATTCAGGGTATGCCAAAGGGGCAGAGAAGGACAGCCTGGTGCATTTCAAACCAGGTTCGCCGGAATATAAATGGCTGGAGAAAGATCTGGCCAAAGCCAGGCGCAGCAAGTATATCCGCTGGATCGTTCTTTATTGCCACTATCCCATGTATGCTTATGGAGTGAGCCAGGTGGAGCAATGGCAGCAGCATATAACTCCCCTGTTGGATAAGTTTGAAGTGGACCTGTGCATTTCCGGCCACCGCCATGTATACGAACGGCACCAGGCCGTAAAAGCCGGCATTCCCACAGGCATTAAAGACCGGCATATATATGATCAGCCCGCCGGTACAGTATATATTACCAATGGTTCAGCTGGTGGTTCTCTCCAGGGCACGGGGGGAAAAGACCTGCCCACCATGATATTTACTCCTTCAGAGAAAATATATACCTATGGAATAATGGCGATATCTCCATATGAAATACGAATAGATGTATATGAAAAGACTGGCAGGAAGATCGATTATTTTACGATCAGGAAAGGAAAAAAATGATCTTGTTGGTTAATAGGTGTTGGAGAAATCAGGTGAAAGGCCCGGTACTTGTTACGGGCCTTTTCCTGTAGCGTATTTCAGTTTTCTGGATTTTATAGCTACGATCGAACCTTTGGCAAACAGGTTTGTTCAGCATGGTGATTCAAAAGCCATTTATGAGAAAACAATACCTGCCTGGAAAAGTCTTATTTATTTTATCACTCGGCCTTTCTTATCATATTTCCTTTTCTCAAGATCAACTCGCGGAAGCCCCCATCATCATCTCCGGAAAAATTGATAGCCTGAAACCAAATGAAAAGGGCCGGAAAACGATCCGCGTATACTTTCCTAAAGAGGCGGGTTCAGCTTCCAGAACTATTTACCTGAACAATGATGGAATTTTTAGCGACACCCTTGCCGGTCCCGAAGGGAAATACACCATATCTGACGGCAACTTTCCTTATGGTCTGTATTTCAAACCAGGCAATGAATATTCGATCAGGTATGAAGCAAAGGGTATTCTTTTAGGTGATGTTCAATTAGGAGGTGATGACGTTGCCATTAACCGGTATTTCATTACCAAACAGCAGGAGAAAACCTTTTTTGATCCCGGTGAGAAGAAAAGCGAAAAGGAGTTCCGGCAATTGCTGGGCAGCTGGAAACAAAAAGAGTTGAAAAGGACCTCTTTATTTCCACTTCCTGAAAAGATTGCCCGCCAGGAAAGGAAAGCCATAGAATATGAATACCTTTTTAATTTGTTTTTATTTACCCGGTTCACGGAAATGCGGGATGCTTCTTTTAAGCCGTCCAAAACCACTGTTCAGGAACTTGCCATAGATTATGATAATGAAAAAGATTACAGGACCTATGGTTATTATTCGTCTTTAGTGTATGAATATTACCTGAAGCAATTAGACAGTATTGAAACTGCAACCCTGAAAAAAGACAGTGCTTTTTCATTACGGCAAAACCGCACAAGGCTCTTGGCACAGATCATTCCCAACAAATATATCAGGAACGAGATTATCAGCAAGGTGGTTATTTATGATCTGAAAGAAGTAAAGGATATAGAAACCTATTACCGGGATTTTACAACCTATTATACCGGGGATGATGAAAAGGTTAAGGATGAAGCCCTGGATGCCTATCTGCGGCTGACCAAACTTAAAAAAGGTGTAGTATCTCCGCAGTTTACTGATTATATCAATTATAGAGGCGGTACCAATTCTTTAAAAGACTATTTAGGAAAATTTGTGTTCATAGATATGTGGGCAACCTGGTGCGGCAATTGCTGGGGGGAGTTTCCCTATATCCGGAGAATGGAAGAAAAATATAAAGAAAGGAATATTGTTTTCTTAAGCATATCACTTGACAAAGACAGAGAAGAATGGGCAAAAACCATCGTAGAAAAAGAACTTCCCGGAGTGCAATTATTAGCTAAAGACAATGACGATGTTTTTTTTAAAGAATATGCTGTTTATGGAATCCCCCGTTATGTATTATTAGATCCTGAAGGAAAGATCATTAATTACAGCACTCCCCGCCCTTCCGATGAAGAGGCCATTGAAGCATTGTTTAAAAGTGTGGGGCTATAGTTTTTGACCCCACTCAATAAAAGGACGGTTTATCGGACATCTTTCTCTCCTCAAAATTTACGATCTGCAGGTCTTCACTTTTCAGGTGGTCAATGTTCAGGTATTTAGTGAACTCACGGATGCTGTATATTTTCTTGCTCATTTTTAACTGAATCGGAATGATCTGCAAAGTTATAAGCCCAAACGCTACGCATTCGGAAACAATTTGGGGTTAAACAGATACATTTTACTGATTTGGCGAGGGTTTCTTTAAAAATCTGATCCCGGAAATGTATTTTTATGAGTTGCCTGCCCCTTTGTAAGCCCCATTTTCTAACGAACTTTTCCAGCAATGCAATCAACTAAAACGGCCAAAAGGATTTCCTTCTTTATGGGTATTGGTTTAGTGGGGTTTCTCGCTGTATTTATAGGATTTGGGAAAACCCTGCCTCCGGTTATAAAAGACGGCAATGCTCCTGTATCAATCTATATCCATGGCGCTTTTGCTTTTAGCTGGCTATGCCTGTTCTTTATTCAGGCAACTTTAATAAGGTATAATAATTTCCGGATGCATAAGATCCTTGGCATTTTGGGGATTTTTATTGCAACCGGCACTGCTTTGACCATGTTGCCGGCCGGTGTATACCAGGTGCAAAAAGATTTGAATAATGGTTTGGGTGAAGCTTCTTACTCAAACATAATTGGCGTGGTTACAGGCGCCACCATATTTCTTGCTATTGTTGTTGCAGGCATTCTTAGCCGGGGAAACCCACCGGTACATAAACGGTTAATGCTTCTGGCGACCATCCAGGTGTTATGGGTAGCATGGTTCCGGTTCCGTCATTATTTCCCTTCAGTGCCAAGACCTGATATCTGGTTTGGTTTAGTGTTGCCCAATAGTCTCATCATCATCTCCTGGATATGGGATAGATCAGTAAATGGAAGATTGCATCCGGTATTAGGTTGGGTGGGAGCATTTATTATTGCAGAACAAACTTTTGAAGTTATTATGTTCGACACTCCGGCATGGCGTTTACTGGCAAAAGGTATTTTTGATCTTTTAGCAGGGTAAGTTGGTTGGCTGATCTAAAATATCTGCCAGCAACGTGTTTTCACGGGTTGAGATTGGGGCTAAAAAACGGTTCAAAAAGTGCTGCGGATGTTATATAATTGCTTCTGTTTACAAAGCAATCACTCGCGGGAAATCTTAATCACTATCTATAATATTTCATACCTCCTGAACGGTGCTGACAGGTGATCACTATAGTCCTATTGCTGCGCAGCAACAATGATCATCTTTAGCTTGAATCGAAAACCGTACCTGAAGAAGATCGGGGAATTTCCGAAACCCCACCTTAAAAAGTAGGAGTATCATTAAACTATCCATCATGAAAAAATTCATGTTCAGCCTGCTGGCCATTGCCATTGTTGCAGGTGCCAGTGCTTTCACATTGAACAAAACCAATCAGGCCAAAAAGCCTGTAGATGCTGCCATCTATTACCAAACAACAGAAGGCTTTTATGTGAGGACAAATCCTGAAACGAATTGCCAGTTACCCTCAGATAATCCATGCGAGGTATATTTTTTACATGATCCTGGCGTTCCCTCTTTTGACATCAGCAACCCGCCCGCTCCCTATACAGGATCCGGGGTTTGCGGAAGACGTGAATGATCAGTGTTTTTATAAAGGCCGTTGTATTCGTAACAACGGCCTTTATTATCAAGAACTTTATTTCCCACCAGCCTTTTTGATCACCTTCTCCACTCTTTTTCGCTTACTTTCTTTATCTATCTCATCAAGCCGCGAACTAAGTGTTTGAATAAATCTCTTCCTGTTCTTGTCGTTAACAATACCCATTGCCTTCTCTGCATACATGGGCAGTTGGTTGACCGGGCTTTGCAAGAGCTGTTCATTGAGTAATGCAAATGCATCATCGGCATATTGTTTTAATGAGCAAAGGCTGACCAGGATATTTACGGCATGATCCTTTGTGATCACCGAACCTTTGTCTGACGCGTCAACGATCTTTGAAATGGAAGAAAAGATCGCTTTGGGGTTTTCAGGCGTTATAGTGCTCAATGCGGTCATCGCTCCCCATTGCAGCCGGTTGTTTTTGTGCTCAAGCAATGCAAGGAATTCTTTGTAATAGGAAGAGATCAAAGAAGGATTGATAGCGCCTGTTTCGTAAAGAACTTTTATGCAATCGTTCTGGATGTCTTTGTTTTTGCTGGAAAGATTGCCTACCAGTTCCTGAACGGCATTTTTGTCCTTTTTGGCCGCAATTTGTTTTGCCAGTTCCTGGTTAGGCAATTCATCTCTTCGGTTAAGGGAAGAGGCAAGCTTATTTAGCACACTCATTAGTCGGATCTTTGATCTGGGTATTTCTTTGGCAGAAGGTCTGTAAATGGAAGTTAATATATATTTCTGAGTAAAACACCTGGTGCAGAAGCGTCTTGGATGCATATATAAATTCAGCATCTGTATTTTTGCAGGTGAAACGGTTCAATCTTCTCACACAAAATCATGACCCGGATTGAAAAACGTACAATTAGGATTGAAGGAGAATTGGAAACAGTTCAGTTTGCTTGTCGTCATCAATGCCTTTGTCGGCGGTATGGTGGGGCTGGAAAGAAGTATTCTTCCCCAGATAGCCGAAGCTGAGTTTCATATTGCCGCTAAAACGGCGATCCTTTCTTTTATTATCGTATTCGGGATCGTTAAAGCAATTACCAATTATTTTACCGGTGCGTTGGCCAATAAGCTGGGAAGAAAAAACCTCCTGACGATTGGCTGGCTCTTTGGTATTCCCGTCCCTTTTATACTGATGTATGCCGGAGATTGGAACTGGATAGTTGCTGCCAATATCCTGTTAGGGATTAACCAGGGCCTTGCATGGAGCAGCACTGTTGTAATGAAGATAGATCTGGTAGGAGAGAAGCAAAGAGGATTTGCAATGGGACTGAATGAATTTGCCGGTTATGTAGCAGTAGCAGCGGTTGCATTTGCCACAGGCTGGATCGCTGCTGAATATGGATTAAGGCCTTATCCCTTTTATATTGGCATTGCTTTGGCCATACTTGGATTGCTGGGCAGCCTGTTTTTGGTAAAGGATACCAGGCATCATGTGGCGCATGAAACCTCTACCAGCAGTATGCCCAGGCTCAAAAAGATCTTTTGGGAAACAACCTGGGCGAATAAAAATCTCGGTTCAGTTACACAAGCAGGGTTGATCAACAATCTGAATGACGCATTGACCTGGGGTTTGTTTCCTATTCTGCTGGCATCAAAAGGATTCAGTATTGCTGAGATCGGAATAATAACAGCCACTTATCCGGCTGTTTGGGGTATCGGGCAATTATTCACCGGAAAAATGGCTGATCATTATTGTAAGAAAGACCTGCTTTTTGGGGGAATGCTATTGCAGGGCCTGGCATTGACTGCCTTGCTGTTTGCATCCACCATGGTCCATTTTATCGTGCTTTCCTCCATTCTTGGCTGGGGAACGGCGATGGTGTACCCGACTTTTCTGGCAACGGTAGCCGAGCATACCCATCCTGCAGACAGGGCCGGCAGCATTGGCGTATTCCGCCTTTGGCGTGATATGGGATACGCCATAGGGGCCATTCTGACGGGAGTTATAGCAGATGCTTTAGGCATCCATGCAGCTATTCTTATCATCGGGTTGCTTACAATGTTTTCTGCCGGCATCATTTATTTCAGGATGAAATGTGAGGATCTTTCCGGGGCGAGGTTTTTTAAATGGACCTGAAATCCTCTTTCACTGTGCTGATCTTGGATATAGCTTTTATCTATCGGAATATAGAATCAATTGATAGCAATTATATGCCCGAAATCCTATTTTTATAATGCTTATGCCTATCGAGCCCGGCAACGTATCAATAGACTTAAAAACTTATTAAATGGAAAAACAATCACAAGACATCAGCAAATGCCCATTTCATAATGGCAGCATGAAAAGCAATGTTGGTGGAAGCGGTACCAGGAATAATTATTGGTGGCCCAATCAGTTAAAAGTGAGCATTCTTCGTCAGAATTCATCCTTATCGAACCCGATGGATAAGGATTTCAATTATGCCGAAGCTTTTAAAAGCCTCGACCTGGAAGCAGTGAAGAAAGATCTTCATGCGCTTATGACGGACTCGCAGGATTGGTGGCCGGCCGATTTCGGGCATTACGGCCCTTTGTTTATCCGCATGGCCTGGCATAGTGCCGGCACTTATCGTGTGGGTGATGGCCGTGGTGGTGCAGGTGCCGGGCAACAGCGTTTTGCTCCGCTTAATAGCTGGCCCGACAACGTGAGCCTCGACAAAGCCCGCAGGCTGCTTTGGCCGATCAAACAAAAATATGGCCGCAAAATTTCCTGGGCCGACCTGCTAATCCTTACAGGCAATGTGGCACTGGAATCAATGGGCTTTAAAACATTCGGCTTTGCCGGTGGAAGGGAAGATGTATGGGAACCGGATGAAGCAGTGTACTGGGGTTCAGAAACCACCTGGCTGGGAGGTGATCTGCGCTATGCGCATGGTTCTGAAGGTGTGCCCAAACAACATGGCGTTGTATCATCCGATGATAATGCCGATGGCAAACTTCATTCCCGCAACCTGGAAAACCCGCTGGCTGCTGTACAAATGGGTTTGATCTATGTAAACCCTGAAGGCCCTGATGGCAATCCTGATCCGCTTGCAGCCGCCAAAGATATCCGCGACACATTCGGCCGCATGGCTATGAATGATGAAGAAACAGTAGCACTGATCGCAGGTGGTCACAGCTTTGGCAAAACCCATGGCGCTGCTCCTGCTACGAACGTAGGTAAAGAACCGGAAGCTGCCGGCATGGAACACCAAGGGCTGGGCTGGAGCAATAGTTATGGTTCCGGCAAAGGTGCAGACACTATTACAAGCGGACTCGAAGTAACATGGACAAAAACGCCTACCCGCTGGAGCAACAACTTTTTTGAAAACCTTTTCGGTTTTGAATGGGAACTTTCTAAAAGCCCTGCCGGTGCGCATCAATGGGTAGCAAAAAATGCAGACAAGATCATTCCGGATGCATATGATGGTTCAAAAAAACATATACCTACCATGCTCACCACCGACCTCTCTTTGAGGATTGATCCGGTGTATGAAAAGATCTCCAGGCATTTCCTGGAAAACCCTGATGCATTTGCAGATGCTTTTGCCAGGGCCTGGTTCAAATTAACACACCGGGATATGGGCCCCCGCTCACGCTACCTGGGACCAGACGTGCCTGCAGAAGAACTGGTTTGGCAAGATCCTATCCCTTCTGTTGATCACAAATTAATAGATGAAAAAGATGCTGCAGCTTTAAAAGCAAAAATACTGGATGCAGGATTGAGTGTGGCTGAACTGGTTTCCACTGCATGGGCTTCAGCTTCCACTTTCCGTGGTTCAGATAAGCGTGGAGGTGCCAATGGAGCACGCGTCCGCCTGGCCCCTCAGAAATCCTGGTCAGTCAATAACCCACAGCAATTGCAAAAAGTACTGACTGCATTGGAGAAAATTCAAAAGGAATTTAACAGTGCACAGTCAGGCGGTAAAAAAGTTTCCCTGGCTGATCTAATCGTGCTGGCTGGCGATGCTGCTATAGAAAAAGCGGCAAAGGAAGCTGGACATAAAGTTGCTATTCCGTTTACGGCAGGCCGTATGGATGCTTCGCAGCAGCAAACCGATATTGATTCTGTCGGTCATCTCGAACCCCTTGGCGATGGTTTCCGTAACTACCGCAAGGCAAGTATTCTTGCATCCACCGAAGAGTTGCTGATCGATAAAGCACAGTTGCTTACACTTACTGCTCCTGAAATGACGGTGCTGGTGGGTGGTATGCGTGTGCTGGATACGAATTTCGACGGCTCTAAGAATGGCGTGTTCACACAACGCCCGGGCAAACTCACCAATGATTTCTTTATAAACCTGCTGGATATGAACACTGCCTGGAAGGCTGCGTCTGAAGACAGGGAATTGTATATCGGCAGCGACCGTGCTACTGGTCAGCCCAGGTGGACCGGCAGCCGTGCAGATCTTGTGTTTGGCTCCAATGCTGAGCTGAGAGCTATTGCAGAAGTGTATGGAAGTGCAGATGCACAGGGTAAATTTGTAAACGACTTTGTAGCTGCATGGAATAAAGTAATGAATTTGGACAGGTTTGATTTGAAGTGATGGTAATAATGCTCTCTATAAAAAAAGACACCCACCCGGGTGTCTTTTTTTATAGAGAGCCCGGTAACTGAATTATTTACGGACAATCATTGTATCAAATTCGGACGGTTATTTAAATATAAAATTCCAATCATTTGAAAATCAATATGGAGTAATATGGTATCGTTTTAGTTGACACTTCCATACCAAATCCACTCTAAATGTTTAAGAATTACTTCAAAACCGCCTTCAGGGTCTTCACCCGGAATAAAGCATTTACTGCGATCAACGTGCTGGGATTATCCATCGGCATCAGTGCTGCATTGATCATTTTTCTCATTGTTCAGTTTGAGTTTGGTTATGATACAGTGGGGAAAGATACAGACCGCGTTTACCGCGTGGTAATGGACCTTAAGTTTAATGGTACCGACGGCCACTCCGCAGCCGTGCCGGCACCATTAAGTGCAGCCATTCAAAATGAAGTGACTGGTGTGGAGGCAACCATTCCCTTGATGCTTTTTCAGGGCGATGGAACAGCTAAGGTCAGTATCGAAAAAGCAGGATCGTCACAGCCTTCGGTATTTAAAAAGCAGAAGGATATCATATTTACCAACCCGGAATACTTCTCTTTATTGCCATATCAATGGGTTGCCGGATCGCCGGAAGCATCACTGAAAAATCCATTTAATGTGGTGCTCACTGAAAGCAGGGTCAAAGAATATTTTCCTTCTGTCAACACGAATGATGTTCTTGGCAGGCAGATACGGTATAATGATGATTTTTCTGTAACGGTTTCAGGCATTATAAAGGATCTGAACGAGCGCAGTTCACTCAAGGCGGTAGAGTTTATCTCATTCGCTACCATTGCTCAAACCCATTTGAAGGACGATTTTATGATGGATAGATGGAACGACTGGATGGCTTATTCCCTTGTGTATGTAAAACTGGCAAAAGACACTAAAGCAGCCAATACGGAGCAACAACTGAATGCATTATTCACCAAATATCATAAAGAGGCAAATAAGGATGCGAATAATTCTAAGCGATTCCATTTGCAGCCTTTAAGCGATGTTCATTTTAATGCCCTGTATGCAGGCTTTAATCAACGGCTCGCACATAAACCGACACTGTATGGATTGTTTGCTGTGGCCGCATTCCTGCTATTACTCGCCTGTATCAACTTCATCAATCTTACTACTGCCAATGCCACACACCGGGCAAAGGAGATCGGGGTAAGAAAAACCATGGGTGGTTCCAGGAAGCAGCTCATCTTCCAGTTTCTCGGTGAAACCTTTTTGTTAACGGCCGCGGCCTGTATCATTTCGTTTTGCATCGCACCCTTGCTGCTTAAATTCTTTGCAGGGTTTATCCCTCCCGGCTTACAATTTCAGCCATTTGCTCAGCCCTATATCTTTTTGTTCTTATTTCTGCTGGCTTTGTTGGTGAGTTTCCTTTCAGGACTATATCCTGCATTTATTTTATCAGGCTATAAGCCTGTGAGCGTTTTAAAGAACCAGTCTTTTGCGAACAGGGGTGAAACAAGGCATACCTGGATAAGAAAAACACTGACCGTATCTCAATTTGTGATCGCACAGTTCTTCGTGATCGCTACAGTGATGGTAGGTAAGCAAATCAATTATTCCCTGAATGCGGATATGGGTTTCAGAAAGACCGCTGTGGTAAGCTTTGATGTACCCCGCGATGACAGTGCCAGCGTCCGCAACCTGTTACTGACCCAGATCTCCGCTATTCCTGGTGTGGAATTGGCAAGCAGGGGTTTTTTAACGCCTGCTGATGGAGGCGCTGCGTTTACCAATATAAAATACAGGGATGCTCCAAATGAAAATGCAGGAAATGTACAATTGCGCTGGGGCGACAGCAATTATCTCAAACTGTTCGATATAAAAATACTGGCCGGCAGAAACGTTCAGAAAAGCGATACTGCCAAAGAATTCCTGATCAATGAAACTTATGCTGGCCTGATCGGGTTTAAGCGTCCCGAAGACGCAGTAGGTAAGCAATTGGAATTTAATGATAAACTAATGCCCATTGTTGGGGTGATACGTGATTTTAATGAACAATCATTCCATTCAGAAGTCGGTCCGCTGGTATTTACCAGTATAGATCAGAGGAGCTTTTTCTATCATGTATTATTGCAGTCAGGTACCGGACCCAATACATCCTGGTCGGAAACGATTGCAAAAATTCAGCAGGTCTATCATAAGGCATATCCTGATGCCGATTTCAACTATAAATTCCTGGACGATACGGTAGCCCGGTTCTACGAAACAGAGCAACGTACATCCAAGCTTTTAAGCTGGGCTACCGGTTTGTCTGTACTCATCAGTTGTCTTGGCTTATTGGGTTTGGTGATGTATACTATTAATGTTCGTACGAAAGAGATCGGTGTAAGAAAGATCCTGGGCGCTTCTGTTACCAATATCATTTCTATACTGTCGAAAGATTTTGTACTGCTGGTGATGATAGCATTCGCTATTGCCCTGCCTATAGCCTGGTGGGCAACTTATAAATGGCTGGCTGATTTTGCCTACAGAACAACTATGGACTGGTGGGTATTTGTTATATGCGGCTTTGCGATGTTGCTGATAGCGCTGTTTACATTAAGCATCCAAACGATAAGAGCAGCGATGGCAAATCCGGTCAAATCGCTTAGAACGGAATAAAGCTGAAAGAAATAGTCAAAAGCCTGCAGGAAATATTATCCTGCAGGCTTTATTTTTTGGTGGAATTGGTCTAAATTAAGGTTCAAGTGCAACTAACAACCGACATATATCAGCGTATTGCTGCTGCCAAAGTGTTTATTGACCAAAACTATCATGAGTCAATTGACCTTGACAGGATATCCAGACAGGCCCTTTTATCGAGATTCCATTTTCACCGCCTCTTTACCCGCATTTATAAAAAAACACCCCATCAATATGTGACGCAAACCCGTGTGGAAGCAGCGAAACTGTTGCTGGCCAAAGAAGGCATCAGTATCACGGAAGTTTGCAACATGATCGGTTTTGAAAGCCCCGGCTCATTCAGTTCTTTGTTCAGTAAGCAAAACGGGTACTCTCCACAGTATTACCGGAACATAGCCTGGTTGAAAAAGAAACTGGCTAAGGAACAACCCAGGCGGTTCATTCCTCACTGCTTTATTGAACAATATAAAATAGATGGGTCGCCAGCAGGTGTTTGATAAAAAAAAGCAAGATTCGAGAAGCCGTTTTTCCTGCCCGCTTTTATCTTCACTTTATTAAATCAATAATATGATCACAAAACTCTCCCACACCACTCTGTTCGTCCTTGACCAGGAAAAAGCGTATGACTTCTATGTAAACAAATTAGGATTTAAGGTGAACACCGATGCTACTATGGGAAATGGCTACCGTTGGCTTACTGTTAACCCGCCGGATCAACCGGATCTCGAAGTGGTGTTGATGGCTGTACTGCATGAAAGTATGGTGAAGTCGGATGCCTGTCCTGATGGACTGGACCAGGAAAGCCGCGATGCGTTTAAAGTGTTGCTGGAAAAAGGAATAATGGGCGCAGGTGTTATGCATACCAACGATTGCCGCGCTACTTATGAAGAACTGAAAGCAAAAGGCGTTCAATTTAAAGGAGAACCCAGGGAGCAGTTTTACGGAATTGAAGCTGTAATGTTTGATGGTTGCGGCAACTGGTTCAGCGTAACGCAGCCAAAGGAAATGTAAATGCCAAAACCATAAACCAGACAACATGCCAAACAAATTGACACATTTTGCCATTCACATTGACAATATGGAAAGGGCAAAGAGTTTTTATGAAGGAGTATTTGATTGGGGATTTGCCTCTTATGGCCCCGCTGACTTTCTGCAAATAAAAGCTGACAAAACGGATAAAGGAGAGTTGATCGGTGCCCTGCAATCCAGAAAGTATTCACCAGTGAAAGAAAAACTGGTCGGCCTGGAATGTACAATTAGTGTAGCAGATATTGAGGATATTATTAAAAAGGTAGAGTATAAAGGAGGGCAGATCCTGATGCCCAAAACCGCTATACCCTATGTAGGATGGATCATAAAATTCCTTGATACCGAAGGCAATCTTGTATGCGCTATGCAAACAGACGCCGGAGCAAAATAAGCATGATGAGTAAATCCCGCGATATACATCCCGACTTCCGTTTTCTTTTGGAATTGAAAGAGCAAAACCTGATCAAACTGTTCAAAGACCTGAGATCGTATATTCTTGAAATTTATCCTGACAGTAACGAACTGTTGTATCATACACATGCCCTCACGGCCGTATTTTCCATCTCAGATAAACTTGCCGATGGGTTTTGCATGATACCGGTATATACGAATCATCTGAATCTTGGGTTTCATAAAGGCACTTTGCTCAATGATCCTCATAAGCTCCTGACCGGAACAGGAAACCTGATACGGCATATCCCCGTGAAAGCCCCTACAGATTACCGGAATAAAAAGACCAAAGACCTGGTGCGATCAGCGGTAGATTTTGCTATTAAGTATATGGAGAAGCCGGCAAAATCTGTTGGTCAAACGATCTCTAAAATTACCCGGAAAGGTTAGTGTTTCTATCCCGTTTCTGAAAAGGGCGGCATAAAAATGGGAACGATCCTTGTATGAAAAAAGAAGAACTTAAGCATATATCAACCAATCATTACAGAAAGATCCAAAAGCATCTTGACAGGATAGCAAAAGAGATGGATGGGGAAGAGATCCATCAGTTAAGAGTGGAATATAAAAGGCTGAGAGCTTTCTTCAGAATGTTGTCCTCAAGCCCCCGTGTAAAGGAAGAAATAAAGGTTTCAAAGAAATTAAAACAACTGTACTCCCTGTATGGTACTGTCCGTGATCTGCAACTGCAGCAGGAAAGAATAAAGGAAGCAGTAAAAAAGGATAGAGGGAGAATAAATCCCTACCTTGATTTATTGCAAACGGAGATCGGTAAAGCAGAGCCGGAACTCCAGGACATTCTATCCAAAAAGCCGGTGCAGGAAAGCAAGAAGAAAACAAATGCAGGTTTACCCGAAAAATTTCTGAAGAATGATTTCCATCGTTTTGTCGAAGATAAATGGAGCTCCGTATATGCTATTCTGGCTTCGGGACATTTTAGCGATGATAATATACATTCGATCAGGAAACATCTCAAGGACCTGTTTTATAACCTGAAGGAATATGAAGGAAAAGAATTCAGGGTGCTGTCTGCCAGTATCTGGAAGGGGCAGGATGAGAAGTTTATTGCTGTATTGCTTGATGAACTGGGCGCATTCCAGGACCGGTGCACTTCTATCAGCTTATTAAAAGCTTATTGGATAAAGCGCGTTGCGCTTCCAACTAAAAAGCTTCTTGATGAGTTAAAACAGCAATGGATAAAGGAAAAGACAGGAATGAAAAGGGCGCTGGTTAAAAAATTGCGAACAGCAATCAAGCTTGTATAAAAGGAAAGGCCAGAATCATCTGGCCTTTTTTCCCTGAAAAGGCAAGTTCAATCGCGTGAAGGAACTGTATGAACCTGCCTGAATCTACCACCTACGAAAGTAAATTTGGTCAGAACCTGTATTTAAGACCGACTTCGAGACCCAAAGAAGAATTATAGGTTTTGGCACGGCCAGCGGGATAGCCTGCATAGCCCTTATCTTCTGCATTGGTGAAATCATAGTCAAATCGTACTCCGGTGTTCAGGAATATATTCTTTGATAAAGCAAAATCAAAACCAGCATTGGCCATGCCACCAAAAGTCAGGTCTTTAAACTGATCTTTTGTATCTGTTTCCTGGTTGCCAGCTTCTATTTTTGAATCGGTGAGGATGCTTAATTGAGGGCCGAGTTTACCAGTAAAAGAAACACCCTGGCTCAACGGTGTGGTGTAAGTAACGTATAGGGGAACTTTGATGTAATTATTTTTCTGGTTGACTTCTGTCCCGGAATAATCAAATTTCCTTCCCTGCAATGAATACAAGGCGTCAAGGCCGATACCTATATTTTTAGTGAACGCATATTCAACGCCAAGTCCGAAGTTGGCGGCAAATTTACTTTTGCTATCAAAACCTGGAAGGTCCTTATCATCTGAATTGTGCATCCAGCTCAGCAGAGGAGTTCCCTTCACGCTTACTGTCCATTTTTCCTGAGCATTGAGTGTACTGGCAGAAGCCAGTAATGCGATAGCGATAACGCTTAATAGTCTTTTCTTCATAATTAAAATATTTCTTTGACATTAAATCTCGTCTGTTACTGTATAATGATCTTAATAGCGCTATTTCGGGAACAAAATTCGCTACTGACCATGTACCGGAAAATGTCTGTTTGTCTGTTTTTTTTGTCTTTTTCGGAACAAGAATCTTATTGATCAGTTAATTATTCAAGACTTCAAACATTTCTGGGTTTATTATGTTATTGCATTTTGCTTTGCCGTTTTGGGTTTGCCCGGAATGAGAGTAGTGACGGCTCCCTTTGGTATTTTCCCACAAAGACAACCAAGGCCACAAAGAATGTTTTATGGTAACGCTACTATACCTGTAAGAAATGCGGGGATAATTCTTTGTGGCCTTGGTTGTCTTTGTGGGAGAAAAATCGACTGTTGGAATTGAACAGTACCAGTGAGAGAATAAAAATATTCCTTCTTTATTATATTTGCCCTGTGAAAAAATGGGCTGCTATCATATTCCTGTTTCTTGCCATGGCTGGTACGTTCTATCCTTGCTGCCCGGGTGATGATGATTGCGCTACCGAAGCCGATCAAACAAGCACTCATTCCGGAAGTCAAAAAGAGGATAACTGCTTTTGCTCTCCCTTCTCAGCTTGTGCTTCCTGCGCTGCTTCTGAAGAGATATCAGCAGGCAACTTTAATTTTTTCCAATTGAAACCGCTGCCGGCCCGCTACAGCACCTATATTTTTACTAACGGAGAAGAAGTGTATTCCTCTTTATTCCAACCTCCCCGGTATTGCTGATCATATTTTCGGCAAACAAGATTTTTACATTTTATAAACCAGGCAATGAGATATTTATTGACAGGCATTGTCCTGTGCTGCTTTGTTTTTTCAGCACAGGCGCAACATACATTTACAGCAACGATTATCAGCGATCATAAATCCCCTTTGCCGGGGGCTACCCTCCAGTGGAAGGAAAAAAACAGGTCGCTGATCGCAGATTCAACAGGTAAGATCGTTCTTGCCAATATTCCGGATGGTGTGCAGACTTTTACTATTTCTCATGTAGGCTTTACGGATAAGACCATTACTTACACATTTCCATTGACAGAAGCTGACCTGATCGTTATTGAAATGGAAACAGCGGAAGAAGAAGAGGAAGAAGAAGTGGTGGTTACAGCTACGCGCACCAGCCGCACCATTGCCAACACGCCTACCCGGACAGAAGTTATATCAGGAGAAGAGCTTGAAGAAAAAGGAAACATGAAGCCCGGAGATATACGGATGTTACTGAATGAAAGCACGGGTATTCAAACGCAACAGACCTCTGCTACTTCCTATAATTCCGGTATACGCATCCAGGGTTTGGATGGAAGGTATACACAGATACTCCGGGATGGCTATCCCCTGTATGCCGGATTCTCGGGTGGCCTCTCCCTTCTGCAGATCGCTCCGCTTGATCTCCAGCAGGTGGAAGTGATCAAAGGGTCATCTTCCACTTTGTATGGCGGTGGCGCGATTGCAGGGCTTGTGAACCTTGTATCTAAAACACCTGGCGATGAAAGGGAACTCAGCTTTATTGCCAATGCCACCACCGCGAAAGGACTTGACCTTAGCGGCTTTTATAGTGAGCGCTATGGTAAAATAGGATTGACAGTATTTGGCTCCCGCAATAGCAGCGCCGCTTTTGATCCTGCCGACATTGGATTAACGGCTATTCCAAAGTTTGAGCGCTACACCATTAATCCACGGATGTTTATCTATGGGAAAAAGACCACCGCCGATATCGGCATCAGCTATATTACAGAAGACAGGACCGGTGGCGACATGAATTATATAAAGAATGGAGGAGCAGGCTTTTTTGAGAAAAATAATACAGACCGGATCACTGCCCAATTTGGAATTGCCCACCGGCTGAATGAAAACTCCACCATTCAACTGAAGAACAGTTACAGCCGGTTTGACCGCTCCATTGCTATCCCTGCTTACCAGTTTGATGCTTTGCAGCAATCTTCCTTTTCGGAATTCACCTGGAACAGGAAAGGGGAACAAGCAGACTGGGTTGTTGGCGCTAACTTGCTAACAGACGATCTTAAAGAGAAACCTTTATCACCTGATCCTGTCAGGGATTATTATTATAGTACTGTCGGTGTTTTTGTTCAGAATGCCTGGTCGGTTTCAGATATGTTTACTCTTGAAACAGGCCTCCGGGGTGATTATGTAAATGACTATGGATTTGAATTGTTGCCAAGAGTAGCAGCCATGTTCAAGTTTACTCCAAAGATCACTTTCCGTACAGGCGGTGGATATGGCTATAAATCGCCTACCATTTTTACAGAAGATGCAGAGCGAAACCAGTTCCGGCACATCCTTCCTGTGAATATTCACACTACCCGCAACGAAAGATCTGTTGGAGGTAATGCGGATATCAATTACAGAACGAATTTTGGAGAGTTGGGATTCAGCCTTAATCATATGTTCTTTTATACCAGGCTGAACCGTCCATTGGTATTGACAAATGCAGGAGGAGGTATGTTGGAGTTTGAAAATTCCACAGGTCATGTTGATACAAAGGGAATGGAAACAAATCTGAAACTGACCTATCATGCATTTAAGCTGTTCGTTGGTTATACTTACACGGATGCGAATACTTATTTCAACAGCAAGCACTGGTTGCCTCTTACAGCCCGTCACAGGCTCAATAATGTACTGATGTATGAAGTAGAGGATCAATGGAAGATCGGACTGGAAGCCTATTATTACAGCCGCCAGCAATTGAGTGATGGAAGTTTTGGCAAATCTTACTGGATCACCGGTTTTATGGCAGAAAAGATCTGGGAGAAATTTTCTCTGTTTGTCAATTTTGAGAATTTCACGGATACACGCCAGACTAAATTTGGCCCGATCTATACAGGTACTATTGATAATCCTGTTTTCAGGGATATTTATGCGCCTGTTGACGGGTTTGTAATAAACGGAGGTATCAAGCTTAGGTTATAAGTCGTTTCCTGCTTAGTCTTTATTGCGGCGGATCAACTGGAGATTATCGCGGTAATTTTCTCCAATAGTGATATTTGTTCCTGCCACCTTCAATATGTTTTTATCCATCACTTCGATACAATTCATATTGACAAGATAAGAACGATGGACCCGCGCAAAAGTATCAGCAGGTAAAAGACCAGCCAGGTTCTTCATGGTCATATAAGTAAGAAGATTTCCTTTAGTGGTTTTCAGAAGGATATAGTCTTTCACGGATTGGGCATACAGCAATTCAGTATGCATTACTTTTATCAGTTTGCCGGACACTTTAAAGTAAGTATACTGTTTTTGCTGTATTTTCTCATCCGGATAGATCCGGAATAATTTTTCCATGCTCTTTTCAAACCTTTCATAGCTGATGGGTTTAAGCAGGTAATCAATACCATCGAGCTCGAAGCCCGTAAGCGCATATTCAGAATAAGCAGTAGTGAATATTACTTTAGGCGGAGATTTAAGCGATTTCAGGAACTCAATGCCATTAATGGCCGGCATACGGATGTCCAGGAACATCAGTTCGATATTTTCTTTGTGGAGCACTTTGAACGCTTCCAGTGCGTTCGGACATTTGGCAAATACCTCCAATCGCCCGAACCGTTTGATATGCGCTTCCAGCACTTCCTGCGCCAAAGGTTCATCATCCACGATAATACACCTGATCATGCCAGTTTAAGATTTAAGTTCACTTCATAGCTTTGTTCATCTTCTGAAACCTGCAACTGGTGGCGGTTATGATAGAGTAATTCCAATCGCTTCTTTACATTTTGCAAACCGATACCACAAGGGTCATATTCCTTTTTTCTTTCAGGCTTGCTGTTGGCAACCTGCAGGCTCAGTTCTTTCTCCACCAGGCAAAGCACAATAGATACATTACCTTTTTCCACGGCTTCCAGGGTGCCATGTTTAAATGCATTTTCAATGAAGGGAAGCAGGAGTAATGGTTCGATACGGGCAGTATCGGTTATGCCCTGCACATCAAAGCTGATGGAAATATGCTGATGATGCCGTATCCGCTCGATCTCCACATAACTGTGCAGAAAAGCAACTTCCTGTTGCAGAGACACTTTTTGTTCGGCAGACTGGTATAATATATACCGCATCATTTCCGAAAGTTGTACCACCATTGGCGCTGTGTCTTTTGATTGCTTGATGGCCAGCGCGTAGATATTATTCAGCGTGTTGAAAAAGAAATGAGGTTGCACCTGTGCCTTGAGATAATTAAGTTCGGAGACCAATTGCTGCTCCTTGAGTGTTTTTAACTGTGCTTCCTGTTTTAATGCACGGATAAGATAAACAAAACCGATCATGGGTAAACACCGGTAAGAAAGCGTGTAGGCATAAATAAGCTTGAACCCTTCCTGGGCTTTGTATTGCCTTCCTGCGATTTTTCGTAAACTTTCTGAAAGAAGAGGGAGCTTGCTCATGCTCCATAAAGCAACGTAATGATTGTAGTAATGCATTACAGGGATGAAAACAAGCAGGCTTATTACCAGTAACAGTGGCTTCCTGCCATCTACGAATCTTTTTACGAACCCCCAGTAATAAGTTCCGAAAAGAATAAAGCTGAAAGTGCCGAATGAAAGACGGTATTCAAGAGAATTGATAAAGTACCATCCACTGCCTTCTTCATAAATGCTGTATTCTACATCACTGAGGATGGCGATAAGGTAGGTGATGGAAACCAGCAACAGCATCTCCATCCAGAAGTATTTATCAGCGATCTTTTTTTTCAGCAAAGCCAGCATCGGGGCAAATTAAAAAAATGTCGTAAGCGGTAGTTTTTCCTTTCGATAAACCCGGTCATTTTTTCGACCAACCCTTCCTGATCTGATTCTTTCATGAGTTTGTCTAATTGAAGATACAGAGAAGCAGGTATTGTTTATGTTTGGTCAAAACAAAGTTTTATGCGCTATATTTTATTCGTTTCGGCCCTGTTGTTGACAATGTTCAATTCTGTTGATGGAAATACACAGGATGCTGCCAAAATATTCAAACAGGTGGCGGACGCTCTGACAAAGCTTTCTTTTTTGCAATATGATTCTTACCGGGAGATCAATAATTATAAGGACAATTATTTTGCAAAGAACAGCGGTACCAGTTATTTGGATTTTGCTTCCGGGGCGGATGGGAAGGCCCTAAGGCTTCAGTTACGTTCTGAAAAGTCATTGCAGGTATACAACGGGACAGAGTTTTTTCAATTGAATGAATCAGATAAAACCAGTGTATTCAGCAAAAAAGACCTCCGCTCGCTGGAAAACCTCTCTCTTCTGTATAATTCCATTCCCACACTACGCGTTTCTTTACCTCTTATTGCCGGGGATGCAGGTATTCCAAAATCGGTAAAGGATACTTCAATTGAAGGAAGAACTTATTATCTGTTGAAATTTGAACTATCCAGGAAAACGCTTGCATTCCCCAGCGGGTTCTCCGATTTGGATGCAGAAGTTACCCGCTATTATGACCTGGTAGTGAATAAAAAAACTTTACTTCCTTATATTATTATTGACCGCAACAGTATTATGAAGGACCAGTATTATACAAAAACCATTTTTACCAATATAGAAACCCAACCAGAGAGTCCTTCTCCGGCATCCTGGTTTTTTTCTTCTTATACCGGTTACTCGCCAAAACAGGACCTGAAAAAGAAATCGTTGGTGGAAGTAGGGACAAACCTGCCATCATGGATTTTGCCTGAGTATAAAGGGAGCATGACTGACAGTGTTGATTACGCTGCTTTCAAAGGAAAAAAAGTACTGATGGAGTTCTGGATAAAGAACTGCGGCTACTGCATGGAAGCATTCCCGGAAATGAAAACCCTGCAGGAGAAATATGGCAAGCAGGTTGATATCCTGTCGGTGAATGCTTATGATGACAGGAAAGAGATCACTTTCTTTTACGAACGTGATAAGCCTGGTTACAGAATGTTGTATAACGGGGAAAAACTGGCGAATGATTTAGGAATCTATGCTTTTCCCGTTGTTGTGATCCTGGATGAATCAGGTAAAGTCATTTATTCGCACGAAGGCTTTAATAAAGAGCAAATTGAAAAAGTGCTGGAAAAATAAACAAGTTCCTGGTTAACATTTTTTGAACCCCTTTGTCCAATTCCGGCCCGTTCATTGGTTATTGATATGTAAACAAATATTCAATAACTTGTTTGTCTCCTGATTCCGCCCCAGGCGCGCTGGGAAGCGGCAGGGACAACATCAAAGCAACAACAATGAACGAGTTCATATTGATCTTCCGGCATGAAGACGGCAACAAAGTTGCCTCCCCGGAGCAAATACAGATTTGGATGAAGCAAACAATGGATTGGATCGGCGGCATTGCCGCCCAAAACAAATTCGTTGCCGGCAACGGATTACCTTTTGATGATGCCCAGGTTGTATGGCACAATAATGTAGTCACCAATGGCCCTTTCGGAGAGGTAAAAGAGACAATTGCCGGTTACGTCATTGTGAAAGCGGCATCTGTGGAAGAAGCGGTTGAATTTGCAAAAGGCAGCCCGGTGCTGCAGGGTGAAGGCAATAGCGTGGAAGTCAGGAGAATTGCCAAAGGAGACGGCGTACATTAATTCAAACAAAACCCCTGTGCATTTTACACAGGGGTTTTTATTTATGCAACAGCAGGAACTGATACCGCATCTTTTCAGAACGGAGTTCAGCAAGATCACCGCTGTGCTTTGTAAAGCTTTTGGCATAGAGCATATCGAAGCAGCGGAGGACATTGCCAGCGAAACGTTTTTAGCGGCGCTGGAAAACTGGACCTATAAAGGCATTCCCGAGAACCCTGCTGCCTGGCTTTATACTGTAGCTAAGAATAAAGCCCGGACTTACCTGCAGCGGAACAGGTTATTCGATCAGAAGATCAGTAATCATTTAAGGCAATCACAGGAAGAAGACGAAGAGATCGCAATAGATCTGTCGGGAGCTAATATTACCGATAGCCAGTTGCAGATGTTGTTTGCGCTTTGCCACCCGGCCATTCCTCCGGAATCACAGATCGGGCTGGCCTTACGCATTCTCTGTGGTTTTGGCATCGATGAAATTGCCCATGCTTTCCTGACCAATAAAGAAACGATCAATAAGCGGCTGTTCCGCGCAAAAGAAAAACTCCGCCAGGAGAAAGTAGCCATTGAGTTTCCTGGCGAAGCAGCGATCGGCAACCGGCTGGAAGCTGTTTTAACCACACTGTACCTGTTATTTAATGAGGGATATTATTCAGAATGCCAGGACAGCGTTTTACGCGAGGACCTTTGCCTGGAAGCAATGCGGCTGACCTGTCTGCTGTTGGAAAGCCCGCAGACCTGCCTGCCCAAAGTAAAAGCATTGCTGGCCCTGATGTGTTTCCACGCATCGAGATTCGCTGCAAGAAAGGATGAAAGAGGAGAAATGGTTTTGTATCATGACCAGGACAGCTCCCTTTGGAATACAGAACTGATCGCGAAGGGAACTTACTTTCTGCATGAAGCATCACAGGGAAACCAGCTTTCCACCTATCACCTGGAAGCGGCCATCGCCTATTGGCATACCATAAAAGAAGACACGAAGGAAAAATGGGAGAATGTTTTGCAATTGTATAATCAGTTATTGCAGATCCGGTATTCTCCCATTGCAGCACTTAACCGTACATATGCTTTATCCAAAGCGAACGGAAAACGGGAAGCTATTGTTGAAGCGGAAAACCTGAAACTGGAAGGTAATCCATTCCATTTTGCTTTGCTCGGAGAGCTTTATACAGGGATCGATAACCGGAAAGCAGAGAGAAACTTCCGCCAGGCGCTTTCATTGGCAGGAACAGCGGCAGACCGTCGGGCTATTCAAAAAAAACTGGATATATTGTCTGATCAAAAATAAAGGCCGCAGTATCTGCGGCCTTTTTATTAAAACCTTCTCTGGGCGGGTCTTTTATCATATTTCATTTTCTTTTGTTCATGGATGGTGATCCGTCCGTAACGGTCAACGGAAATGTCCAGGCTGCTGCGGTTCAACTGGAAAGTTGTGCTGCTCACCAGCTTTTTCTGTTTACTGAATAAGCCATTCTTAAGCTGGTATACCTTAATGGTATGGCGGCCATTGTTGAACAGGGACACGTCCATGGTGTTGCCGATAGCACTGGCATAGCTGCGGCCGTCAATCACCACTTCATACTTCTTATCTGCAGTGAGGGTTACAGAAGGCCTGCGGTCTGCGGCAAACAAAGCAACAGTGAACAAACTGGCAATAGCGAGGGTAAAGATCTTTTTCATAACATGTATTTTAAAGGTTAAAGATGCCAGGTATAGTTCAAAGCAAATGCCATCGTGCCAAAAACGGTATAAGGAAACGTTAAGGCCTGGGTTATTTAAGGTTAAGGAATGCCGGGAAAGGTTAATGCCCATAGTGATGAGTTGGAGTATTTCCCACAAAGACAACGAAGACCACAAAGAAAATTTTCCTTATTTTTCAAGATACCAATAAAGCAAGAGTAAATCGTTCAGGCAGTAGTTCTTTGTGGTCTTCGTTGTCTTTGTGGGAAAATAATACCGGATAGTGGGACATTAAGTATATTTAAAACTATTATCGCTGTATGAATAAACGACTGCTTTATGTGTTATTGCTGATCGTGATCAGCATTACCATTCTTTCCCGTTGTGTAAGCGGAGAGGAGAAAAAAGATATCCGCGGCAGCAATTTTGCAGGGTCTGCCGCTTGCATTACCTGCCATAAAAGCATTTATGATTCTTATGCTTCCACGGCCCATCATAATACGTCCCGGCCAGCAGCCGATTCCACGATACTGGGCAGCTTCCAGCCACCCGCCAATAATTTCAATTTTACAAATGGCATGAATGTGATAATGGAAAGCCGCGACAGCGGGCTTTACCAGGCAGCTTATCTTAATGGCAAATTGCAGGAGCTTCACCGTTTTGAGATTGCTATAGGATCCGGACGCAAGGCACAGACCTACCTGTATTTTAAAGGTGATCAGTATTTCCAGTTACCATTGTCGTACCTGGTGTCGGCGCATAACTGGGCAAACAGCCCGGGCTTTCCGGCCAGTCATCCACGGTTCGACAGGGTGGTGAACACGGCCTGCTTTGGTTGCCATACTTCCATGGCTGCGGTGAAAGGAATAAAAGTGCAAGGGGTAAGTTATACAGAGCAATTTGAAAAAGGCCAAGTGATCTATGGAATAGATTGTGAACGATGTCATGGGCCTGCTGCAGAGCACGTCTCATTTCATACAGAACATCCGCAGGAGAAACAAGCCAGGTTCATTACCAGGATAGATACATTGAAGAACCAGCGCAAACTGGATATGTGTGCAGTATGTCATTCAGGTTTGAAAGCACCGATACAACCGGTATTTAATTTCAGACCCGGCAGTGCATTAAAAGATTATTTCTATCCCGACCTTAGCCGGCCAAATGTTGCTGAGCTGGATATTCATGGAACGCAATACCAGTTGTTCACCGCCAGCCAGTGTTTTATACAGAGTAAGGACATGAACTGTTCATCCTGCCACAACCCACATGCTACAGAGAGAACGAATATGCAGGTGTTTTCCCAGCGCTGTATGAACTGTCATTCAGAGGCAAATCATAATTTCTGTAAGCTGAGTACCATGCCTGCGGCTACACTTGCACAGAATTGTATCGACTGTCACATGCCGGCCCTCCCTTCCCGGGCGATCACCTTGCTGACGAATGGGGAATCCAAGCCAACGCCTGATTCGATCAGGACTCATTTGATCGGGGTGTACAGGCCGGATGCAAAAGGGATTATTCAATTGGTCAAAGGCCATTAACCTTAAATTTGAGAAACTATTGTAATGGCGGGTGCTTATTTTGAAGATCAGACATTCGAATCTATAGACTTTTCCGGTAAGCCCCTGGCTTTAGGAGAGTATGAGGGATGCAGTTTTATCAACTGCAATTTTTCAAATACTGATCTTTCAGAAATACAGTTTATAGATTGCCAGTTCAAAGCCTGCAATCTCAGCATGGTGAAAACGATCAAGACCTCGTTTAATGGAGTGTCATTCCAGGAATGTAAAATACTGGGTGTTAATTTTGAAAACAGCAGTGATTTTTTATTCAAAGTGGATTTTAGTAAATGTGTTCTCAATTTCTCTTCCTTCTATAAACGCAGCCTGAAGAAAACCTCTTTCCAGGGTTGCACTTTGCAGGAAACAGATTTCACGGAAGCAGATCTTACGGGTGCTTCCTTCGATCATTGCGATCTGCTGCAGGCGAAATTTGAACAAACCATTCTGGAAAAAGCGGATCTCCGGTCTGCTGTTAACTATTCTATTGACCCTGAGATCAACCGGATCAAAAAAGCAAAATTTTCTCTCCAGGGAATTCCAGGTTTGCTGGATAAATATGGTATAGAGATTGAGTGAAGTAAGTGTACTGATTATCAGTGTGTTATCTTTCCTGTGTAAAATAGCCATCGTAAATTTCATGCGCAACCGGGGTAGATTTGCTCTTGCAAGAGCCTTATGGCCGGACTATGTTTGTATCAGAAGTTGATTGATAGCGATATCAATCCATCCAATATCCAAAGTAGAAGAACCAAACGATCCAGATCCGAAAAACCAACAATCCAGATCCAGGAAAACCGATCGAATCCAAATCCAAAAACCAACTGGCCTAACCAACCAGTCACTAAAATCCAATATCAGTCAACTTCTTTTTTTACCGTCCTGTAATTAAAAGATTTTAAACCGCTACTTACTGTAGCGGTTTTTTTATTTAATAACCACTTTCCAATAAGAACGTTCATTAGTTTGTACAGGCATTATGAGTAATCACTGTTTTCTGCATTTTTTTCTTGTTAGTGTTTACAAAAAAAATAACCGCACTTTTTTACCGGGTTAAAGCGTTTTGAGAAAAACCCTAAGGAGAAATAGTGTAAAGGAAACACATTGAGAACCATAGATGTAAAAGTAATTTGCAGAAGAAAAGCCTTAAGGTGCATACCCGGCACACATGTATTTGCCTTTTACGGGTAGGTACCCGTTATAGTAAAAATCATAGGCCATCCGGGTAGATTTCCTCTTGCAATCCATTTGGTCAAACTCTATGTTTGTACCAGCAGTTGAGTGATAGAAATATCAGTCCATCCAATATTCAGTGAAAAACAAAAACTTCCAAATCCTTAAAACCAACCGGTCTTAACCACCCCGGGTTTAAAATCCAATGTCACTCACTCTTTTTACCGTCCAGTTAAAGAGACAGGGCCGCTACCAAAATAGCGGCCCATTTTTTTTGCCGCTATATGGCTGCACACAGAAATTTGGTCGGTTTTGTTTTTATTCTATACACAAAAAGAAATAATCAGGTAAAAATGCTTCCTTCCCGTTCTTCCCGCCTTACCGGTAAAAAACTTACCGGTAAGGCGGGAAGAACGGGAAGGAAGCATTTAAAATAGTGTCAGTCCTGATTAAAAGTAATTAGCGGTTATTTTAATGTCTTTAGTCCTTTGGTTTCGTCAGCGGTTTTTGCTTCTATTACGCTGATAGCATAGCCTCCGCCTGGTGCACAGTGTTGTGCCAGCTTTGATTTGTTGGTTACGATTACTTTCCTGATCACATAGTCCTGTGGGTTTGTATCGTAGTGTGCTTTTTCACCGTCACTGTAAATTGTTGCAATGTATTTTTTACCGGCATCCAGGAAATCGAATTTGATATTGGATACACGGCCATTCTCGTCACAGGTGCTGCCGATAAACCAGTTGTTGGTTCCTTTTGCTTTGCGTGCAAGCGTGATATAATCACCTGGCTCAGCTTCCAGCGCTTTTGTATCATCCCAATCAACAGCCACATCTTCAATAAAGCGGAAAGCATCGAGGAATTTATTGTATGTTTCCGGCAGGTCGGCAGCCATTTGCAAAGGGCTGTACATTGTAACATACAATGCCAGTTGCCTTGCAAGTGTGCTATGCACATAAGAAGTATTGGCAGGATTGTACTTGCTGATCTTTGTTTCAAAAATGCCAGGCGTATAATCCATCGGACCGCCGATCAGCCGGGTGAAGGGAAGGATCGTGGTGTGGTCGGGATTATTCCCTCCGAATGATTCGTACTCGGTTCCCCTTGCTGCTTCATTCGCCAACAGGTTGGGGTAGGTGCGATGGAGGCCCGTAGGGCGGATCGCTTCATGTGCATTCACCATTATCTTGTAATCTGCAGCTTTCTGAATGGCGTAGAGATAATGGTTCACCATCCATTGTCCATAATGGTGTTCTCCATCCGGAAGGATATTTCCTACATATCCACTCTTTACTGCATTGTATCCATTCTCCACCATGAATTTATAAGCAGTGTCCATATGCCGCTCATAGTTGCGGACAGAAGAAGATGTTTCATGGTGCATGATGATGCGGACGTTTTTGCTGGCAGCATAGCGGTGCAGTTCTTTTACATCAAAATCAGGATAGGGTGTTACAAAATCAAATACATAATCTTTCATTTTGCCAAACCAGTCTTCCCAGCCCACATTCCAGCCTTCTACCAGCACTGCATCAAACCCGTGTTGTGCAGCGAAATCTATATACTCCTTTACGTGTTTTGTATTGGCAGCATGTGTACCGTTGGGCTGGGTTTTGGAATAATCAATTTTATCGAGCTGTATATTTTCCAGGTTGGTGTATGACCAGGTGCTTTTGCCTGTGATCATTTCCCACCATACCCCTATATACTTAATGGGTTTGATCCAGGAAGTGTTCTGATATTTGGTGGGTTCATTCAGGTTCAATACTAACCTGGATTCCAGTATATCGCCTGCTCTGTCGCTTACGATCACTGTGCGCCAGGGCGACTGACAGGGTGTTTGCATAAAACCTTTATTACCTACTGCATCCGGTGTGAGGAATGATTCAAGGATAAAGTTCTTATCATCCAGGTTCAGCGACATACAGGAATAGTTCACCAACGCTGCTTCATGAATATTGATATACAAGCCATCCTTACTTTTCATCATCAATGGGGTTTGTACACCGGTGGGTGAGAACGTGGTTTGAGATGCGTTGGGAGTAACGGCCGCTTTCATTCTCCCTCTTACTTCCGAGAGATTGGAGGTAACAGTGCTGTATTCCTGTGTATCATAATCACCCGGCAACCAGAAAGCTTTGTGATCGCCTGCGAGGGCAAACTGTGTTCTTTCTTCCTTAATAATAAAATAGTTCAGGTTTTTTTGTGCAGGAAATTCATAACGGAATCCCAATCCATCATTGAACAAACGGAAGCGGATCACGATGAACCGTTGAGTAGATGACTGGGTGACTGTTACAGCCAGTTCATTATAATGGTTCCGGATCTCTTTCACTTCTCCCCATACCGGTTTCCAGGTTTCATCAAAACTGGTGCGGGCGGTATCACTGATCACGAATCCCTGCAAAAGGGAAGTATCATTTACCAGTTGCAATCCCAACTTGCTGGTACGAAGCACATCCTTTCCTTTATAAGTCAGGCTGTAGGCCGGCGTTCCTTTCTCCACCAGGGAAAAGTGAAGCTGCAGTTGTTTGTCGGGCGACTGAAGGTCCTGGCTATAAGAGATAATGTACAGGAGAACGAGAACAAGAGAGGCAAATAATCTGCGCATATCGTTTGATTGAGGATGAATAAACAACCGGGTATTAGGCCGGTTGAAGCAAATGTAAGTAATAAGTTTTAATGTGTATGAAGTACATGAATGCCAGGTAAATATTTAAGTTGCTGATTTTTATTTTATTAAAGTGAAAGAAGGAATAAATTGTATTTAACAATCCTTTTATATACTTAAACCGGCCCTTTATTCGTTAAACCACATCCTGGCGCACCATCCAGGTGTATTCCCACATGAAAAAACTGGCCGTTCTACTTTCTTCTTTTATTGTATTGACCCAAAGTGGCTATTCCCAACAAACAGATAGTATCCCGTTGCCAGCCCTACCGCGCAATAAGTTTACAGTACGTCAATTGCAGGTACCGCTCACCCTTACCTTAATGGGATTGGCCGCAAGCAGCAATGCAGACGGCTCTATCAAGAATTATATTGTACGGGAACGGAATGAACACCTGCCAGGCTTCAGGACACATATTGATAATTACCTGCAATATTCTCCGATCGCTATTGTGTATGGGCTTGATGCAATGGGCATTAAAGCCAAAAATGATTTTGCCAACCGGACGGCCATGCTGATCAAAGGTGAGTTGATGATGCTGACTACCGTCACCCTCCTGAAAAACACTACTAATCAATTACGGCCTGATGGTACTGATCGCAGCTCTTTTCCTTCAGGACACACGGCGCAGGCTTTTGCTACAGCCACTTTCCTGAGTATGGAATATAAAGACCGTTTCCCCTGGATGCCTTACGCTGCTTATGGACTGGCCTCTACAGTTGGTATGATGCGTATGGCCAACAATCGTCATTATATCAGTGATGTGCTGCTGGGCGCAGGTATTGGCATTCTTTCCATGAAAGCTTCCTATTGGACACACCAGTATAAATGGGGAAAGAAGAAAACAGCCAAATTGATCTACTGATCTTCATCAGCCCTCTTTCAAAAAGAATTCAAATTTATTCGGGTAAATTTGCTGCAATAATTCTGCATGAAGATCCTGATCATCGAAGACGAGGAAGAACTTTCTTCCAGTATTGCTCAATATCTCAAGGAAGAGAATTACCGCTGCGAATTTGCCAATACTTATGCGCAGGCTTTAGAAAAGATCAGCCTGTATGAATATGACTGCATTTTGCTTGACCTGATGCTGCCAGGCGGCGATGGCCTGAAGATCCTGGAAGAGCTTAAAGCGCAGAAAAAGCAGGACGGTGTGATCATCATATCCGCTAAAAATTCTGTGGACGACAGGATCAAAGGTTTACAGATCGGCGCAGATGATTACCTGGCCAAGCCATTTCACCTGCCCGAACTGGCTGCACGCATCTACTCCATTATCCGCCGGAGAAGTTTTGGCAATAACAATATGGTGCGCCAGCATGAATTGGAAATCGACCTGCTGGCCAAAACCGTAATGGTAAATGATACGCCGGTTTCCCTCACCAGGAAAGAGTTTGATCTCCTGCTCTATTTTGTAGGTAATAAGAACCGGGTCATATCCAAAGGTGCGCTGGCGGAACATTTATCAGGTGATATTGCAGATATGCTGGATAATCACGATTTTGTGTACGCTCATATTAAGAACCTCAAAAAGAAACTGCATGATGCTGGCTATGGCAATTACCTGAAAACGGTTTATGGTACCGGGTATAAATGGGAAGTGTAAAGGCCAATTAACAACACTTTGATAGTGATTTATATTTCGTTAACCAGTTTGACCCTCCATTCTTCAAAATTTCTTCCAAATCAATCAAAAACTTTGCAGACATAAGTTCTGCCTGCATGAAAAAACAAGCCTGCGCCTGCCTGTACCTCCTTTTATTGTTCCAGTGTGGATATACCCAACAAACGGATAGCAGCCTGATTGTGCCCCATTACCGTTTCAGTGTCCGCCAGTTGAATGTGCCTGTCACCCTTGCGCTGATGGGAGTATTTACAGATGGGAACGGAAAAGAATCCATTAAGAACGAGATCGTGGAGGAGCGGAATGAACACATGCAGGGTTTCAGGACGAGTATTGATAATTACCTGCAGTATTCCCCCATTGCAATTGCGTATGGGCTTGATGCAATGGGCATTAAATCGAAAACTGATTTTGCCAACCGTACAGCCATCCTGCTGAAAGGCGAACTGCTGATGTTCGGAACGGTTACCCTGCTCAAGAATACCACGCATCAGCTCCGGCCGGATGGATCTAATTATAATTCTTTTCCTTCCGGGCACACTGCCCAGGCTTTTGCCGCTGCTACATTCCTAAGCCAGGAATACCAGGACCGCTTTCCCTGGATGCCTTATGCTGCTTATGGATTGGCCTCTACAGTTGGTATGATGCGTATGGCCAATAACCGGCATTATATCAGTGATGTGCTGCTGGGCGCAGGTATTGGCATTCTTTCCATGAAGGCTTCTTACTGGACGCACCAGTATAAATGGGGAAAGAAAACAAAAAAACTGATCTATTGATCCACCATAATTATAACAGATAGCTGTATGCATTGGGATTTTTTTAAGGGAGGAAAGAATAAATATGCTCCCGCCATTCTACTCGTTGGGCTTGCCGTGCTCGTGTCTTTTCTTACCAGGTTGGTATTAGTGATCAGTTTTGAACACAGGATGGGCAGCTCATTCCTGCTGGTTGCAGAAAGTTTTTTTATCGGGATATTGTACGACCTGATGATCGCTCTTTTTGTGGCCGTTCCACTGGTATTGCATATTTGTTTTACCAACGAATTTATTTATACAAAGAAAGGAAGATGGGTGATGGCTGCTTTTTTTGCGGCACTGCTGGGAATTATCCTGTTTACCCATCTTATTCCAAAAGATTTTAACCGGGACCTGTATAAGGCTTTTCTTATTTACCTGGCCGTTCGCGTGGTCATTTACCTTTTCTTGCTCACAAGAAGCCTTTCTTTCCGCCGGAAATGGCGGGCTGCTGTGGTGGGACTGTTTTTGTTCGTTGCCATATTCCTTCTGCTCTTCAATGCAGTGAGTGAATGGTTTTTCTGGAATGAATTTTCTTCCCGTTACAATTTTATTGCAGTGGATTACCTGATCTATACCAATGAAGTGATCGGGAATATCAGGGAATCTTATCCGGTAACCAGCATTTTGCTGACGGCTGCTATTATTGCAGGTTGTATCATCTTCCTGTTCCGGAGAAAGATAACGGCTGGCATAAAGGAACGTTTTCCTATTGTTCCAAGGCTGGCTTTTATGGTACTCTTTGCGCTGGCAACACTCACTGTCGCATTGGTGATACCGGCAAGCTGGAAAAATTTCAGTAAAGACAACTATGCGAACGAACTGGCAGGGAATGGTATTTATGATTTTGTGCAGGCTTTCCAGAATAACGAACTCGATTTTTATAAGTATTATCAAACCCTTCCTGACTCCACCGCGTTTTCTATTGTGAGAGAGCAATTATCGGCTCCCTACAGCCGCTTTGTAAGCAATGATCTCTTCAACCTGGAAAGGGAGATCTCCTATCCGGGTCCTGAAAAGAAAATGAATGTGGTGTTGATCAGCGTGGAAAGCCTGAGTGCTTCTTTCATGGATTCCTTTGGCAGCACACAGCACCTGACTCCCTGCCTGGATTCCCTGGCGAATAAAGGAATGTTGTTTACCAACCTTTATGCTTCTGGTACAAGGACCGTAAGGGGATTGGAAGCATTATCCCTCTCCATTCCTCCTTTGCCCGGCCAAAGCCTGGTGAAGAGACCGGGAAATGAAAACCTGTTCAGCCTCGGTGCTGTGTTCAGGGAAAAAGGATATACCACTCAGTACATTTATGGAGGCTACGGGTATTTTGATAACATGAACTATTTCTTTTCGCACAACAATTATGATGTAATAGACAGGACGGCTATCAATAACAAGGATATTCATTATGCCAATATATGGGGCGTTGCAGATGAAGACCTCTTTACCCTGGCTTTGCAAACAATGGATAAAAATTACAGTCAGCATCGTCCTTTCTTTACGCAAGTGATGACGGTTTCCAATCACCGACCCTACACTTATCCCGAAGGCCGTATTGATATACCGCCCGGTTCTCAAACCCGGGAAGGTGCTGTGAAATACACAGACTATGCTATTGGCCGCTTCCTGAAAGAAGCATCTGCGAAGCCCTGGTTTTCCAATACCATTTTTGTGGTCGTTGCTGATCACTGTGCTTCAAGTGCCGGGAAAACGGCGCTGCCTGTAACCGGTTATCATATCCCAATGGTCATTTATTCTCCGGGAAATATTTTACCTGCAAAAGTAGAATCACTGACTGCCCAGATAGATATCGCTCCTACGATCCTCGGGTTATTGCAGTTCAATTACAAAACAAAGTTCTTTGGCCAGGATGTGTTGAACCTGCCTGCCGATAAGCAAAGAGCATTTATCAGCACTTACCAGGGACTTGGGCTGGTTGTGCATGATACATTGATCGTACAGTCGCCTGTAAAACAAACCGCCATTTTCCAGGCTGATTTTTCAACAGGAGCTGCAAAGGAGTTGAAGCCTGATGATAAGCTGACAAGGCAGGCGATTGCCTGTTACCAGGCTGCAGCCTGGCTGATCCGGAATGGGCGTTACACTTCAAAGTAGTACAAAGGGGGTAATTCCGCCATATCTGGGTGTTGATCGCGACAAAGGATCTGCCTAACTTTAGGATATGAAACACGTATCTATCCTTGTTCCGAGAGGAGCTATCATGGGCAGCATCGAAGGTCCCCACAAGTTATTTACTGAAGTAAATGAGCTGGCTGTTTCCATGGGAAAACAGCCGTTGTTCAAAGTACACCTCGTGGGTATCGATAAGCATACTCCTTTAAGCAGCGGCTTATTTACCGTCAGCACAGAATGGACAGTTGATAATACAAAAAAGACTGACCTGGTGATCATACCTGCAGTGCATGGTGATCTGAAAAAAGCGATTGACGATAACCAGGCTTTTATTCCCTGGATCGTCCGTCAATATAAAGCAGGAGCGGAAATTGCGAGCCTTTGCTTAGGTGCGTTCCTGTTGGCATCAACAGGTTTGCTCAAAGGCCGCAACTGTGCTACACACTGGCTGGCAGCAAACGATTTCAGAAAGATGTTTCCCGACGTGAACCTGGTAGCTGATAAGATACTGACAGATGAGTATGGCATTTATTCAAGCGGCGGAGCTTATTCTTACCTCAATCTTATTTTATACCTGGTAGAAAAATATTCCGGTCGCGAGATGGCCGTTTTTGTTTCCAAGATTTTCCAGATAGATATCGAGCGCGACAGTCAATCACCGTTTACCATTTTCCGTGGGCAAAAAGAGCACGAGGATGAGCCGGTGAAAAAAGCGCAGGAATTCATAGAGCGCAACTTCCAGGAAAGGATCACTGTAGATCAACTGGCCGGCATGCTCGCCCTCGGTCGCCGTAACCTTGAAAGACGCTTCAAGAAAGCTACATCCAATACAGTAGTGGAATACATACAGCGCGTGAAGATCGAAGCAGCCAAAATGAGCCTTGAATCATCCCGGGAAAATGTAACGGAAGTGATGTATAATGTTGGCTACACCGACCCCAAAGCTTTCCGGATCACTTTTAAAAGGATTACCGGGCTTTCACCTGTGCAATACAGGAATAAATACAACAGGGAGTCGCTGGCAATTGCCTGATAAGGGATGCCGTTAATTGTTTACTTTTAAGTATGCGCCATAGTTTATTTTTCGCTATACTGTTTTTTGCCATGTCCAATGTGTTTGCCCAAACAGAAAAGGAAGCCTATAAAGCCGCTCTCCGGCAGTTTCAACAACAATATAACCAGAAGAAATTTGAAGCGATATTTCACCAGTTCTCGCCAGAGATGAAGAAGGCCATGCCATTGAGCAAAACGATTGATTTCTTAAATGGCTTGTTTGAGCAGGCTGGTAAGCTAAAGGCATACAGTTTCATCAACAGGAAATCAGGATTTGAAATATACAAGGCTGGTTTCGAAAAAGGTATTTTAAGTTTTCAGATCGCATTGGATAATGAGGATGACATTGCGGGCCTCTTGCTTCAGCCTTATGTTCCTGAGGATCTTCCACACATAGAGAGGAATACCACACACCTTATCCTTCCCTTCAAAGATGTCTGGACGGTAGTGTGGGGTGGTGATACCAAAGAGCAAAACTATCATGTGGAATCACGTGCGCAAAAGAATGCATTTGATATGGTGATCATGGATGCAACTGGTAAGTCCCATCGCAACAATGGCAAGACGAACGAAGATTATTATGCATTCGGCAAAGAACTGTTTGCCCCCTGCGATGGGGAGATAGTGCTGGTGGTGGATGGGATAAAAGACAATACGCCTGGTGAAAGCAATACGATGTATGTGCCTGGCAATAGCGTTATCATTAAAACGGCCAATAACGAATACCTGTTCTTTGCACATTTTAAACAGTATTCTATTAAAGTAAAGCAGGGCGACCAGGTAAAGCAGGACCAATTGCTGGGCCTTTGCGGCAATTCAGGCAATTCATCCGAACCACATCTTCATTTTCATATCCAGAATGTCGAAAACATCAATATTGCTACAGGCGTAAAATGTTATTTTGATCATCTCACCGTAAATGGCCAACCGAAGAATGATTACTCACCGGTAAAGGGAGACAAACTCGGGAGATAATTGCAACATTTTCCCTGTTGCCCCGTCAAATGCCAAGTGAGCGTTTCAACCAACCATAGCAATCCGGATAAATACCTAATAGACAGGGTATTAAATGGTGATAAACAGGCTTTTGCCACTATCATTCATAACACCGAAGCATTGGTGGCGCAGATGGTTTTCAGGATGGTGTCGCGGGCAGAAGACCGAAAAGATCTTGTTCAGGACATTTACATCAAAGTTTACAGCAATCTTCAGGGATTCCGGCACCAGGCCAGGCTTTCCACCTGGATCGGCCAGATCACCTATAATACCTGTATCAGCTATCTCCGGAAAAAGCAACTGCTGCTATCCGGTTATGATAATGAAAACAGCGAAGAGGAAGATATTGTGCCGGTGCAGGGGCCTGTAGCTTCAGACGAATCGGACTCGCAGCTTTTCAATAAAGAACGCTCAATGATCCTGCAGGCAGCAATGGAAAAACTTTCACCCATTCACCGGACACTGGTCACTTTGTATCACCAGGAGGAAATGAGTTACCAGGAAATAGGCGTGATCACCGGTTTGCCCGAAGGCACGGTAAAAAGTTATTTGTTCAGGGCCAGGAAGGCTTTAAAGGAAAACTTATTGCTCAACTATAAAAAGGAGGAGTTATGATAAGCCAACATATTTTAGAAGAAGATATCCAGTTGTATGTGCTGGATGCAAGCCAGGTGAAGGAGGAGACAATGCAACACCTGGAGCATTGCACTGCCTGCCAAGCGAGAGTAAGGGAATATGAAATGTTGTTTACAGGCATCGGATCATTACCGAAAGCTTTATTCGATTTCGATGTGGCGGCATTGGTGTTGCCGCAATTGCCGGAAAAGAAAAAAGTTTCTTCGTATAAGATTGCGGGTATTGCAATGGTAGTGATTGCAGCAGGATTGATCAGTCTCCTTTTTATCCTGTTGCAGTACAGGCTAAATGAGCTGTGGCAAAACATTTCTCCCTGGGTGATAGGATTGATCTCGGTGGTAGCCGTGGCATTCATTGGCATCAGCTTATGGGAAATGTATGAACGCTACCGGCAGCAATTGAAGAAACTCAATTTTGAATGATTGCAACATTTATTTTGAAAGGAAGTCAAATAATTAAAACAAAAATTTAAAATAAAACGAATGAAAAAGCTAACAGTACTTGCAGTGGTTTTGCTGAGCTCCGTGATGGTCCATGCGCAGCGTTTTGATGACCGTTCAATAGGCATTATTGAAGAAATAACACGGTCTATAATCATCCTGTTTGGAATGTCCCTGATCGGGTCGTTTATCCTGATCATTTTCCGGCAGATACTGGACCACCGGTTAAAGAATCGCATGCTGGAAAAAGGAGCATCAGATGAACTGGCTGCCCAGTTTCTCCGGCCCGATGTAAAAGATGTGAAAAAACAAACGATGAAATGGTTCATCATCTTTTTATGTATCGGCGCTGGTTTTCTTTTTATCGATGCTACACAGCCGATCGGTTTGCATTCAATAGCTATTCTTTGTTTCTGCATTGCCCTGGGTTATCTCGCTTATTATTTATTTGTCCGTAAAATGGAGAACAAATGAGATCGCTGTTAATCGCCTTTGCCCTGGTTACAGGCTTTGCCGGGTGCAGGATGCTGCAGGGAGAAGGATTCAACACTTATTTCTGGACAAGCTCTGCTGGGAAGGAAGTATACCTTTTTATAGACGGGGAAAATAAAGGGGTATTGCCTTATCTCCCTGGAGCTCCTGATTGTGACAATGAGGAATCAAAAAAGAATGCCCTGACGATAGCTCTTCCTGCAGGTTCGTATGATATCGCTGTAAAGGATGCAGAACAGAAAACTTTGTATGGCGAGAGGCTGAAATTTAAACGCCGCAGAGGTTCATTGAGCATTGGCAGCAGCACTTCTTACAAAGAGGGCGGATCAAGGCGTTCATTTAAAGATGCCTGTTTGATTGAAGAACTTTATTTTAATCAATAAGATCGACGGTTTATCGCAACAAAGCTTTAACGATTGTAAACCATCCGTTATTCCTGCTTCCTTCTTATTCCTTTTCCTGTTTTTGCAGTCATAGATATGAAACAAAAAACAGGATCATGAAAAATCTACTGATTATATTAAGCTTATTCCTGTTATCTCTTACAGCATCAGCCCAAAGATTTAAAGGTGGCGGTTACCATGGTGGTTACAGGGTTTACCGGCCAATTGTTACTGTGGGGGCTTATGGGTCATGGTATCCTTATGGTTTTTATAACCCGTTCTACTATCCATATTATTATAACCCGGATTATTCTTATCGCTATCCGGCGCGACTGGAAATGAAGCTCGACGCTATCCGCGACGACTATCAACAACAGATAAAAGAAACCCGTCATGATAAATCAATGAGTGGAAAAGAGAGAAGGGCGAAGATCCGTGAGTTGAAAAACGAAAAAGACAGGGCTATTATAGATGCAAAAAGGGATTTCTTCAAGGATGTTCGTGCTAAATAAGATTTAGCATAAAAGTATCGTCAGGGGCGCCATGGTAACGCAAAGAATGCAACGTTAGCTTTACTCGTGGCGCCCCTGGCATATCTTTTTCGCCCTTTGCGATACCCTTACGCCAAACGATCATTGCGGTCTTATGGTAATTTCGCCACCAATTTCTCCGGCATCGCTTTTAATATCTGGTAGATCATTTTCCATTTAATGCCCGGCACTATAATAAATCTTTTCCCTGCATTCACTACAGCCTTAGCAATAAAAGAAGGTTCAAGCATCAGTGATTCGGGCAAATTCAATCCTTTTGTCATTTTGCTGCGGATATAACCGGCAACAATTACATTAACAGTGATATGGCGGGGAAACAGGTATTGCCTCATTCCAGCCAGGTATTGGGTGAAGGCAGACTTGGTGCTGCCATAGATAAAATTGCTTTTCCTTCCACGAACGCCCGAGAGGGACGATAAACCGATGATGCGTTCCAAACCAATATTGGACGTATCCATTGCAATAATATTGAGGATAGACACGGCGCCTGCGTAATGCACTTTCATCATCCGGAAACTGCCTTCCCAATCCAGCAATGCTTCTTCATTCTGTTTAAGATAACCGGCTGCATATACAACAATATTGGGTTTTTGCGGCAGGCTTGCATAAAAGGAAGTATGCGTGTCAAAAGCTTCGGCATCAAAATACAGGATGGTTACTTTGGCCGGGTCAATATTTTCTTTATAGATAAATTCCTCGAGCGTGCCGGTGCTGCGGGAAGCAGCGATAACATGAAACCCTTTATCTGCATAAAGCCTGATCGCTTGCTTGGCCACATCTGAATTGGCCCCAAGTATCAGTACGTTTTTGGTTGATGGCATAAGTTCTATTTATGAGGTACAAACGTATTCACCAGGTAAGCGATCAATACAAACACCAAAGCTACGGCAGATACATAGATCCATCCTCCATGTGCCCATGCGAGACTGCCTGCCACAGAGCCAAGGGAGCCTCCGATGAATGCGGATGTCATATACACTGTATTGATCCTGCTCCTTGCTTCCGGTATCAGTGAAAAGATCCGTGATTGATTGGAGATATGTGTTGTTTGCATACCAATGTCGAGGATAATGACGCCGATAATAAGCACCCAGAGATAAGTGCCGCCTGCACCCAAT
Organism: Sphingobacteriales bacterium 44-61; assembly: GCA_001898405.1. Lineage (GTDB taxonomy): Bacteria > Bacteroidota > Bacteroidia > Chitinophagales > Chitinophagaceae > Terrimonas_A. Next base: position 904,325 of record MKTW01000001.1, on the reverse strand, counting down.
AGTATATAAGAGAACATCGAAGCAAAAATGCCGAGGCGAAGGGTGAACTGCGGCCCTCTTTTATCTGCGCTTTTCCCTGCGAGCGGAGCAGCCAAAGCGCCACAGGCGCCGATCAATCCAAATAATCCAACCATATCGCTTCCATAGTGATATGGAGTACCTTCCAGGAAAAATACCAGCGTGGTCCAGAATACACTGAAGGCGGCAAACATAAAGCAACCGGTCAGTGCTGATTTCTGTAAAGGCCGCAATGTGCGTGCAAGGGTGACCAGCGACCTCATCAGGCTGGCATAGGAACCCTGGTAAGTAGGTTGGCTATATGGCAGGTAACGCAGGAGCGCCAGCGATAAGATGACCATGATGCCGGCGCCGGCACCAAACATGATGCGCCAGCCAAAATGAGCACCCACATAACCACTGATCGTTCTTGACAGCAAAATGCCGATCAGCAAACCGCTCATTACCCTGCCTACTACTTTACCCCTTTCATGATCACCCGCCAATTGTGCAGTCATCGGCAATAATACCTGCGGAACGGCGGAAAAAATGCCGGTGAAAAGGCCTGCCACTACCAGCACTTCAAAAGAAGGGGCCAGTGCAGACACCAGCATCGAAAGAAAAGCAATAGCGAGCATGATGAGTACCAGTCTTTTCCGTTCCACTTTATCACCCAGTGGCACGGCAAACAGCAAGCCGATGGTATAGCCCACCTGCGTCATGGTGGCCAGCAGGCTCACCGTGCTGTCTGATACATTGAACGTATGGCCTATTTCGACCAGTAAGGGTTGATTATAATAGATATTAGCTACCACGAGGCCGCAGGTAACAGCCATCAGTATGGTGAGCGAAGAAGAGATGGAACGGCTAACAGCCCCAGTATTCACAGTGTCGGTAGTTGTAGTCATAATATTGTAGCCGGCAAATTTACGACAGTGCCGGGATACTCATATCATCAGTTGTTTTGATCAATCTATCCCGGATAGCCACAGTTCATCGGTATGTCCTTTCCTGCGGCGGGCGTGGTGGTTATATTTGGCAGATTTAACCACACGCATGCGTTCCTTTCTCCTATATTGTTTATTGCTTTCATCACAGTTGGCCGGAGCGCAATTACGGAAAGACTACCTTTTTTCCAGCCTCAGCAGCCGCAATGGCCTCGTGTCGGAAGAAGTAGTGGACGTGCAGCAGGATGAGAAAGGGTTTATCTGGATCGCAACAGTAGATGGTTTGCAACGCTACGAAGGCCGCAGGCTGCTTACTTTCCGTCATATCGAGGGAGACACGACCTCCATTCCCAATGATAATATTGAAAAGATGCGGATCGATAAGAAAAACCGCATCTGGCTATTGTTCAATGAGAACAAAATCGGCTACATGGACCCCGAGAGCCTTTCTTTCCATGAAATCCCCGTCCGAGCTCCGGTTAATATCACCAATATTTCCATCAGTCAACTTCTTATTGAGGATGACGGCACTATATTTTTTTTACTGTACAGGGTGGGCATATTTGTATATGATGAAGCAAAGCAGGAGTTCAATTCACAGAACCTGCCTGTGCAAACGCCTGCAGGCTGGAACGCTATTTATATAAAGAAGGATAAAGCCCCGGCTATTTATTGGGTGGCCTGTGATTCCGGTTTGGTGAAATACGACAGCAGGAAAAAAAGCATGTATTACCGGGATCAGAATACGGTAAATGATCCGCTGATCGCGGCAGCCCGTGAACTTCGTTTTATCACCTTCCTTGTGCCTGATCATTCCGGCCGTATCTGGTTGATGGCACATTCTTCATCAGGCATGGTGAGCCTGCTTTACAGTTTTGAACCCAAAACCAATGTGCTCAAAGAATGGAGTTCGGATATCTCCTCCATTGTTAAGAACCCAAAACACAGGGTGATACATGTTCAGGAACAATCAGATGGTACTGTTTGGGTAATGGGTGGTAATCTTCTTGCCGGTTTGAGTAAAGGAGCAGAACATTTTGAACTGATCGAATCCAATCTTCCCGGACCTTATTCCATCAGGTATGATGCGGTATTGAATATCTATGAAGACAGGGAAAACAATTTGTGGTTTTGTACTAACAAAGGTATTTATCGCATTAACCCTTCCAGCCAGTTTTTTCACGCGGTCACTAATACCCGGCCTGGAGAAGGCGCATTGCCTTATCCCCAGGCTGTATCCGGTGTGTGCCAAACAAGCGAAGGAGATATTATCGTCAGCACTTTAGGCAATGGTCTTTTCCGTTACAATACAAGGCTGCAACCCCTGCCTTCCAATTTTGTTGTCAATGCTGCCCGGTTTGATGAAAGTATTGCTTGCATGTATCAGCAATCCAATGGAGATATATGGAAAGCGGGAGAGGATGGCAATATCACGGTCACCAGGAAGGCGACAGGAAAGGTGGAGAGGATCAATTTCTTTTCCGGCACTACCATTATCCGTCAGATCACGGAAGATAAGGATGGGAATATCTGGGTGGGCACGCATAGTGGCCGGCTGGCTAAATGGGACCCGGTTGGCAAACGCCTGATCCAGCTGCAGAAATTCAAAAACCGCATCATGCGCCTGTTGCCGGACAACAAAGGAAATCTTTGGGTCTGTGTGTTGCAAAATGGTTTGTTCAGGCTGAATATAAAGGACGGGGCAGTAATGGAAAACTATACAACTGCCGGCCCTGCTGACCGCAAGCTGCTTTCCAATGATGCTTATGATATGCTGCGGTATAGCGACAGCTTATATGTTATTGCTTCCGGAGGACTAAACATCCTGAATATATATACCAATACCATTTCAAAATTGCCGGCCACGGCCGAACTGCCCTCCAACATTGTCTGCAATATCATTAAAGACCGGTTAGGCTATCTCTGGGTCACCACCCAAAGCGGGCTTTGCAGTGTGAACATGAGCACCAATGTGGTGACGAACTATAATGAAAGGGATGGCGTACACACCAGTTCTTTTATTGCGGGCACGGCTGCTTTATTAAATGACGGCCGCATTGCTTTTGGTACAGCGCATGATTGGATGATATTCGACCCTGCAACAATTGCGAAGAATAATTTCCGCCTGCCACCCCCGGTTGCCATCACCCGCATTGGCATGATGAATAAATGGCTGAACCCTGATTCTGTTTCCGGCCTGCCGGTGCTTGAACTATCCCATGACCAGAACTCCCTGACCATTGAATTCTCCACCATGACTTTTCAAAGCAGTTATGGTATTTTTTATAAACTGGAAGGACTGGATGAGAACTGGCAATTGTCCAGGCAATTTCACCAGGCTGTATATAATTACCTGCCGCCAGGCACTTATACGTTTAAAGCATATTGTACCAATGCAGATGGGGTCCATTCCCGGAATATGGTGGAGATGAAGATCAGGATAAAGCCGCCTTTCTGGAAAACCTGGTGGTTTCTTGGTATACTCGTACTGGCCGGCGTTTGCGTATTGTACTGGCTGGATAAAGTGCGTATGCAAAAGATCAGGGCTACTGAAAGCATCCGCACGCGTATCGCTACCAGCCTTACCGAAGATATGAGCAACTCGCTCAGCAGCATCAATATCTCCAGTGAACTGGCAAAAGCAAAAGTGGATACGGACCGGCAGCGTACCAAAGAGTATATCGGCCAGATCAGCGAAACCAGCAGCCGTATGGTGCAGGCCATGTATGATATGGTGTGGAGCATTAATCCCAAGACGGATACAATGGCTGATACGATCGAACGGATGAAAAGCTTTGCAGGCGAGATTGAAAGCATTTACGAGATCAATATCGGCTTTGATATTGACCTCGGCGTACGAGGGCTGCAACTGAATATGGAACACCGCTATGAACTGCTTTCTGTTTATAAAGAAGCTATTGCCAATGCCGGCAAGCATTCCGGCGGTAAACTGGTGGAAGTAAGCATCCGCTACCGCAAATCCAAACTGCTGATGATGATCGTGGATGATGGAAAAGGATTCATAATGGACAACGTGGCCATGATGGGCCGCGGCCTTAGTGATATGAGAAGAAGAGCTTCCGCCATCAATGCATCATTCTACATTGAATCGGAGATCAATACCGGAACGATCGTGAAAATGGAGATGCCGGTATAAATTGAAAGAATCTGCTTTCTGTTACGTGTCACCCCGGCCCTGGTCCAGTAAACGTGGTGGTTTAAAGAATATAAGAGCCGGGGTCTCCTCAAGGTTGTGGAGACCCGGCTCTTAGTGTACTATACCTGTTATTTTCCGAAGCCGGGGCCGAGGTGACACACAGCGGGAAGCGGGCTCATTTTCCCATCCATTTCTTGAAATCCGTTACTTTCTCTCTACTTACGATTGCTTCCTTATCCACTGAAGGGTTAAGCTGAAGGATCAAACGGTTCCCGAAGTAATCGTGTATCTGGTCAATGCTGTCAACGGAAACATAGAAGGAGCGGCTGATACGGAAATATCTTTCCGGGTCGAGCATATCTTCCAGTTCATCCATGATATAATCCACCACAAATTTTTTGTTGTCGGCTGTTTTGAAGAAATTAAGGCGGCCATCGCTGTAGAAATAAGCGATATCATTTACTTCAATGCTGACGAGCTTTTGTGCATGTTTTACAAGGAAGCGTTTACGGTATTCTTTTGGCTGCAGTTTTTCCTGGAGTTGTTTTACCAGGCCTTCCACGTTAAGCGGGTCGCGGCCGGCCATATTGCCATAAAGGGTTTTCATGCCCCTGAATTTTTCAAGAGCGCCGCGGAGATCTTCTTTTTGTATAGGTTTAAGCAGGTAGTCCACACTGCTCACCTTAAAAGCCTTTAAAGCATATTCATCGTATGAGGTAGTGAAGATGACCGTACTTTTAATAGAGGTGCGGTCGAATATTTCGAAGCTTTGTCCATCGGCAAGCTCGATGTCCATCAGGATCACATCAGGGCTGTCGTTACTTTCCAGCCAGTTTACTGAAGAGCGGATGCTGTCTGTAACGCCCACCACCTCTGCAGCAGGTTCAATAGCAGCGAGGGTTTTCTGGAGCTTTTTGGCCGCCAGTTCCTCATCTTCAATGATAAGCACTTTCATAATAGAATGGTTTTGATGAAACCAAGATACTTATCAAAACATGCCGGATAAACCTCTTCCAGTTGACCTGACATTCCCCCTGCATGAACTGTTCTTTTTATGTATGGGCTGGCGGCTAACCCTGGATAAGGGGGACGGCCACGGCAAACTCTTTTCCATCATCCCTTACCGTGATGTCTTCCTGCTTCATGAGCCGGTATTTATTTACGATATTGATCAGTCCGACCTTATTGGAGGATACCATCCGTTCTTTGCGCTGGAGGTTATTACTTACCAGCAGTTTACCGCTATTGGTGGTCATGATCAGTATTTTCAATGGCTGGTCTTTCAGGATCATGTTGTGCTTTACAGCGTTTTCCATCAGTATCTGAAGCGTGAGTGGTGGAAGCAGGTACACCAGGAAGCGTTCGTTGATGCGTACTTCCATTTCCAGCCCATCGCCATAGCGGGTTTTCAGCAAATGGAAATAGGAATAAATGAATTGCATTTCTGTATCCAGGGTGGTCAACCCGTCTTCATTGGTGCGGAGAAGATAGCGGTACACTTTGCTCAGTTCATCCAAAAATTTTTCTGCTTTTTGTGGTTCATCGCTGATCAGTGATGAAAGGGAATTGAGACTGTTGAAAAGAAAATGGGGATTCACCTGGCCTTTCAATCCTTCCAATTGGCTTTGCAGATTTTCTTTTTTCAACTGATCGGCTTCGTCAACGAGCTTTCTCCACTTTTCATAAAATACCGCGCCTTCATTAAAGCTTGTGGCCAGCAGGTTGCAGCCAATGGCGATCACCAGCATCCAGGGGTAGTTGCCCATTTTCACCCGTAAATCCATAAGCTGGATATAGTCATAACCAAAGAAGAGAATGGTGATCGCGATCACTGTAATACCGATATAGCAGACAATGCTGATACCGATGCGCTTGAAAGTTTGACTGTAAAGGGGAAACCGGTTATTCAGTATAATGGCCACCATGCTGCAAAGCGTATAGATCACCAGCACAACTACCATCGTGATCAGGCTGGGCCAGAGAAAATGTTGCCAGCTATTGAAATAAGCAGTTCCAAAGATCATGGAATTGAAGAGAAAGGACACGAGTGGAATAATGAAAGCGCCAATAAGCCGTTCTTTACTGCTGTATTTCAGTATCGTCATGTGTATTTACTAATTATTGAGCGTAACCAACTCTAAGATAGAGTTTCTGCTTTTCCTGTCCCTGCTGTGCGGGATAAACTGCTGTTTCTGTAGATGGGTTGGGCTTTTGAGGTGCCGAACCGTTGGGTTTATGAAGCCCCTTTGCGCTGCCCTGATGATTCCCTGATGATCAGCTGTGGGGCCAGGGTAGTGGTAGTGAATTCAGTGACCGGTCTTTTGCTTTCAATCAATTGCAGCAATGAATTGGTGGCCAGTTTCCCCATTTCAAAAGCCGGTTGCTTAATAATGGACAGGGGCGGATCAATCAGTTCGGTAAGGTCGGAGTTGGAAAAACCGATCAGTGCGATCTCTTCGGGCACTTTTATTTTCCGGGCTTTTAATGTTCTGAGGCAGCCGGTGGTCAGCTTGTCTGAAAGGGCAAGAATAGCATCCGGCCTGGACTTGCCGCTTAATAATTGGCCCATTGCTTCTTCCATTTCTGCAGGCAATAATCCTGCATGCGGGCAATATTTGATCAGATCATTTTTTTCTTTCAGGCCATGGTCGGCCAGGGCGGCGAGATAGCCGGCCAGCCTGTCTTTGGTAATGGAAAGAACAGGATTACTGTTAAGCGCTGCAATTTGTTTGTAGCCGTTTCGTATCAGATGAACAGTGGCGTCATAAGCACCCCGGTAGCTATCCACTACTACCTTATGCGTGTTCAATTCAGGAACGATGCGATCAAAGAAAACAATAGGCATGCCGCGGTCATACAGCTCTTTAAAGATGCTGAAATCGCTGGTTTCGGCTGACACAGATACGATCAGCCCGTCGATGGAGCGGGAAGTAAGATAATTCAGGTTGATAACCTCTCTTTCGTATGATTCGCGTGTCTGGGAAATGATAACATTGTAGCCGTTGCGGTAAGCTACCGATTCAATGCCATCGATGACCTGTGAAAAAAAACTGTTGGCAATTTCGGAAACAATCACGCCAATGGAATGGGATCTTCTTTCTTTCAGGCTAAGAGCGATGGGGTTGGGCTGGTAATTGATCTTTTCTGCATAATCCAGCACCAGTTTTTTAGTTTCAGGGCTGATCTCATAGCTGTCACGCAGGGCTCTTGATACAGTGGAAGTAGAAAGACCCAGTGCTTTGGCAATATCCTTAATGGTGACAGCTTCAAATTTCATGACGATAAGTGGCAAGGTAAATCATTTTTACCCACTTTATCTTTATCCTTCTTTTCCAATGAATAACTATCTTACGTCTTAGTATACCTGCATGCCAATTAAACAACACGAAACAATATATTGATATGAGAAGATATTGCCTGGCGCTCGACCTTGTTGATGATCAGGAAAAGATAGCCGCCTATGAGCGTTATCATCAACAGGTATGGCCTGAGATCCTTGACAGCATCCGTGATGCAGGGGTAGATCAGATGGAGATCTACCGTTTTGGCAACCGGCTTTTTATGATCATGGAAGTGACGGATACGTTTACCTTTGAACAAAAGGCCGGCAGTGATCAGGCAAACCCCAAAGTGCAGGAATGGGAAACGCTGATGAGCCGGTATCAGCAGGTAATACCAGGAACCGGGCCAGGAGAGAAATGGGTGTTGATGAACAAGATCTTTTCATTGAAATAAGCGATAAAGAATAAAAGGAGTTGATATGTTTAGTCTGAAAGGAAAAACAGCTGTCATAACAGGAGGCGGCAGCGGCATTGGTAAAGCGATTTCCCTGCTTTTTGCACAGCAGGGCGCTTCCGTTTATATCCTTGATTTTAATAAAGAGTCGGCAGAAGAAGTGGCTGCGCAGGCAAAAAAAGAAGGCCGCCAGGCAGCAACTATTGTGTGTGATGTAAGCAACCAGCAACAGGTGAAAGAGGTGATGGACAATATTGCGCAGAAGACTGGCGGCATACAGTTGCTGGTCAACAATGCTGGCATAGCGCATGTAGGAAATGTGGAGACTACTACAGAAGATGATTTCAACCGACTGCTGGCCGTGAATGTAAAAGGTGTTTACAATTGCCTGCAGGCAGTGATACCCCACATGAAAAAAGCAGGAGGCGCCATTTTGAATATGGCTTCCATTGCTTCTTCAATAGGCCTGCCAGACAGGTTTGCTTATTCTATGAGCAAGGGAGCTGTGCTGGGCATGACCCTCTCTACTGCCCGTGATTATATTTCACAAAATATCCGCTGCAACTGCATTTCCCCTGCACGCGTGCATACGCCTTTTGTGGATGGTTTTATCGCAAAGAATTACCCGGGAAAGGAAAAGGAAATGTTTGAAAAATTATCAAAAACACAACCCATTGGCCGGATGGCCGAACCCAGTGAGATCGCTAATCTGGTTTTATATCTCTGCAGCGATGAAGCGGCTTTTATTACCGGTTGCGATTACCCGATCGATGGAGGATTTATTAAACTGAATAACTAACTCGAAATTCAAAAACCAAATGAAACTGATCCGTTTTGGTGAAAAAGGAAAAGAAAAGCCAGGTATATGTATCAATGATGAGTCGTATGATGTGTCTGCTTTTGTTAAAGAATACGATGAAAACTTTTTTGCAAGCGGGGGCCTGCTACAGCTCTCAGAAAAAATAACCGGAGCCGGCCAGCTTCCCAAAGTTGCAGCCGGTACCCGCCTGGCATCTCCTGTTGCCCGGCCTTCCAAGATCGTTTGCATTGGCCTTAACTACGCAGATCATGCAAAAGAGACAGGTGCAACACCTCCCGCAGAGCCTGTTATATTCCTGAAATCGAGTACGGCTATCAGCGGTCCTTACGATCCGGTCATTATTCCCCGTGATTCTGTAAAAACCGATTGGGAAGTGGAACTGGCCGTTGTGATAGGAAAAGAAGCCAGCTATGTGGAAGAAGCGGATGCAATGGATTATGTAGCCGGTTATTGCCTGCACAATGATGTAAGCGAAAGGGAATTTCAACTGGAAAGAGGCGGCACCTGGGATAAAGGAAAAGGCTGCGATACGTTTGCTCCGATAGGCCCCTGGCTGGTAACAGCCGATGAGATCAGGGATGTCGACAATCTCCGCCTCTGGCTGAAAGTAAATGGTAAAATGATGCAGGACGGAAATACGTCCAATTTCATTTTCCGCATTCCCTTTGTGATTGCTTACGTAAGCCGGTTTATGACCTTATTGCCCGGTGACATTATTTCCACAGGCACGCCTGCCGGTGTGGGACTGGGATTCAATCCGCCGGTTTATCTCAAACCCGGTGATGTTGTTGAGCTGGGAATAGATGGGCTGGGAGAATCCCGGCAAACCTGCGTGGTTTATGCTAAAAATTGATGCACATAATCATTTCTGGAAGTTTGACCCTGTAAGGGACAGCTGGATTACGGAAGAGATGGACATTCTCCGCAGGGATTTTATGCCGGCAGATTTTTTACAAGTATTGCAGCAACATGGTTTTGATGGTTGCATCGTGGTGCAAAGCGATCAATCGGAAAAGGAAAACGATTTTCAATTGAAGAATGCAGCGCAGTATGATCATATCAAAGGCATAGTAGGATGGGTTGATCTGCAAAACCCGCGGGTGGAAGAACGATTGGCGTATTACCGATCCTTTCCTGTAATGAAAGGCTTCCGGCATATTTTACAAGGAGAAGCAGACCGCGCATTGATGCTGAAACCTGCTTTTAAACAGGGTATTGGTTCGCTGGAGAAATACGGGTTCACCTATGATATATTGATATTTCCGGACCAGTTGAAATATGCTGAAGAACTAGTGTCAGCATTCCCCCGGCAAAAATTTGTAGTGGATCATATTGCCAAGCCGGATATCAAGACCGGCGACAGCAGTAATTGGAAAAAAGCGATACAGGCGTTAGCTGATCATGATAACGTATTTTGTAAAATATCCGGCATAGTCACTGAGGCCGATTGGAAACAATGGAAGAAAGAAGATTTTACTCCATATATAGATACAGTGGTTGAAGCATTCGGTACTGACCGGATTATGTATGGAAGCGATTGGCCGGTTTGCAAGGTGGCTGCTTCTTACAGCCAAATGCTGGAGATCGTCAGTCAGTATTTCTCCCGGTTTTCAGTTACAGAACAAGCGGCTTTCTTTGGAGGAAATGCCAGTTCATTTTATCATCTTTAAAACAAATTAATGGACCTGCAACTAAGCAATAAGATCATCCTGGTAACCGGCGGCGCTAAAGGTATTGGAGAAGGTATTGTGAAAGTGCTGGCTTCGGAAGGAGCTATACCGGTTATTGTCGGCCGCAATGAAGCAGATAATAAAACACTTTTATCAGAGATCGAAAGAAAGGGAGGCAAGGCTTTGCAGGTAGTGGCTGAGCTGACCAGGGCGGAAGAATGCGAGCAGGCGGTCAGGCAGGTTGTTGCACAGTGGGGCCGTATAGATGGATTGGTGAATAATGCAGGCGTTAATGATGGAGTAGGATTGGAGAACGGGAATTATGAAATGTTCATGGCCAGCCTGCATAAAAATCTTATTCACTATTACCTGATGGCGAAGCACGCACTGCCTGAACTGAAGAAATCGAAAGGCAGCATTGTGAATATCACTTCCAAGTCAGCCGATACAGGGCAAGGAGGAACTTCTGCCTATGCTGCATCTAACGGAGGGCGCAATGCATTAACAAGGGAATGGGCAGTTGAACTATTGAAATATGGCATAAGGGTAAATGCTGTGGTAGTAGCGGAATGCTTTACACCGCTGTATGGCAGGTGGATTGAGACGCAGCCAGACCCGGCAAAAAAATTAAAGGAAATTGAATCTAAGATACCCCTGGGCAACAGGATGACGACAGCAGAAGAGATCGGCAGTACCGTTGCTTTTCTTTTATCTGAACGCTCAAGCCATACCACCGGCCAACTATTGTATGTGGATGGCGGTTATGTGCACCTTGACAGGGCGCTGTCCAATACTTAATGATCATTCATCTAAAAAAACAGAAAATGAAATATTTCATGCTCTTTCTTACTTTATCGCTGGTGGCATTCACCAAACCAGTTAAAAAGAACAAGGTTATTTTCTTTGGCGATTCCATTACGCAGGCGGCCGTAAATCCCAATGGCTATATCGTTAAAATGGATAGCCTGATCCGGAAAGATGGATTGGCTGAATCTTTTGAACTGGCCGGTGCAGGTATTGGCGGCAATAAGGTTTATGATCTTTATTTGCGGATGGACAGCGATGTGCTGGCAAAGGATCCTGATATCGTATTTATCTATGTCGGCATTAATGATGTGTGGCATAAAAGCAGTTCCGGCACCGGCACGGACGCGCCGAAGTTTGAGAAATTCTATCGTGCCATTATCAAAAAATTGCAGGACAGGAATATCCGTGTGGTAGTATGCACACCTACCGTGATCGGTGAAAGAAATGATTATTCCAATGAGCAGGATGGTGATCTTAATCATTACAGTAATATCATCCGCAACATTGCGAAAGATATGAACCTGCCGTTGTGTGATCTCCACAAAGCATTTGTTGATTATCTCAAAACGAACAACCCCAATAACGCGGAAAAAGGCATTCTCACAACAGACAGAGTGCATTTAACAGGTGCCGGAAACCTGCTGGTGGCGGCTGAAATGTGGAAGATTTTGAAGACTTTGGTGAGATAAAAATCGAGATCCGTATTTTATTGTAAATCAATATAATGCAATTAAAAAGCTGCTTTTTGCATAAAAAATGCAATCGGTTTCATTTTTCATTGACGGATATGCTGTAAGTTCGGCCCGCCGGAGTGCAACGTAGGCGGGCAAGCCCTTGAAAATAAAACTGACTATTTATGTTATTGCTAGGCCTCGATATAGGCACTTCCTCCATTAAAGCATCCGTTGTGGATGCCGCTACTCAACAGCAGCTTGCTTCGGCCCAATATCCCGAAACAGAATCGGGCATTATATCCCTGCAACCCGGATGGGCTGAGCAATCGCCGGGCATGTGGTGGGAACATGTACAACTTGCTATCTTGAAATTGCATGCACAGCGTAAGTATGATCCTAAAGATATCAGTGCTATCGGCATCGCTTACCAGATGCATGGATTGGTGTGTGTGGACAAACAACAGCAAGCGCTCCGCGATAGTATTATCTGGTGTGATAGCCGTGCAGTAGAACTGGGCAACCAGGCTTTTGAAACGATCGGTAAGGAGCATGCATTATTACACCTGCTTAATTCTCCCGGCAATTTTACGGCAAGTAAACTGGCCTGGGTAAAACAAAACGAACCGGCATTATATGATAAGATCGATAAGATCATGCTGCCAGGCGATTTCATTGCCATGAAACTGACCGGTAATGTCAGTACCAGCATTTCTGCATTATCTGAAGGAGTGTTCTGGGATTTCCAGGAGCATGAATTATCCAAAGACGTATTTGGTTATTACGGATTGGATCCTCAATTCATTCCTCCGGTAAAAGATGTGTTTACCGTGCATGGGCTTGTAAGCAAAACTGTGGCGGAATCATTATCACTTACTGCGGGCATACCGGTTACTTACAAGGCCGGTGACCAGCCCAACAATGCATTATCGTTGAACGTACTGAACCCCGGCGAGGTGGCTGCCACTGCGGGTACCAGCGGTGTGATCTATGCAGTGAGCGATCAGCTGACTTATGATAATGAATCGCGCGTTAACAGCTTTGCACATGTGAATCATACCGACAAACAAAAAAGGCTGGGCGTATTGCTCAATATAAACGGTACAGGCATCCTTAACCGCTGGATCAGGAACATCACGGGTGATAAACTGAATTACCGTGAAATGAATGAAGCTGCTGCCGGTGTTGCTCCCGGCAGCGAAGGCGTCTACATTCTGCCATTCGGAAATGGTGCGGAACGCATGCTCAACAACCGGACTATAGAAGCACATATTCATTCACTCAATTTCAATATACATGCTGCTCCGCATTTATACAGGGCTGCACAGGAAGGAATAGCATTTGCTTTCCGCTACGGACTTGATATTATGCGCAGCAATGGCATCAACCCAAGTGTGATCAGGGCTTCCAAAACAAATATGTTCCTCAGTGAAGTGTTTACCGAAGCATTTGTGAATGCCACCGGCCTTACTGTGGAATTATACCAGGGTGATGGGAGTACAGGAGCCGCAATCGGTGCGGGCTTGGGGGCCGGTATTTATAAAACGGCGGAAGATGCTTTCCGTCATTTCAAACCTTTATACAAAGCAGAGCCTTCTGCAAAGCTTACCGCTGCTTACGATGAATTGTATAGCGGATGGAAAAATGTTCTGCTCAATCAACTCAATCAATAATAAAAGATTCAACACTATGAACGTGGTAACAGGAAGCAGGGAATATTTCAAAGGAATTGGACAGGTAAAATATGAAGGACGTGATACAGATAATCCATTAGCCTTTCGTTGGTACGATGAAAACAGAAAAGTGGCCGGCAAAACCATGAAGGAATATTTGAAGTTTGCCTGTGCATACTGGCATAGTTTCAATGGCAGTGGAGCAGACCCGTTTGGTGAGCGAACGCACATCTTTCCCTGGGATGAAAACAAAGATGTGTTGCAAAGAGCAAAAGATAAAGCCGACGCTGCATTTGAATTCATTACCAAAATGAACATTCCTTATTATTGCTTTCATGATGTGGATGTAGTGGATTATGGTCCCAATATAGCAGAGAATGATGATCGTCTCCAAACCCTGGCTTTATACCTCAAAGAAAAGCAGCAACAAAGCGGGGCGAAATTGCTTTGGGGCACCGCCAACCTGTTTAGCAATAAACGGTATATGAACGGCGCTGCCACCAATCCTGATTTTCGTGTACTGGCTCATGGAGCGGCCCAGGTGAAAGCTGCATTGGATGCCACTATTGCTCTTGGCGGGGAAAACTATGTGTTCTGGGGTGGCAGGGAAGGTTATATGAGCTTGCTGAACACAGACATGAAAAGAGAAAAAGAACATCTTGCCCGCTTTCTTCAAACGGCACGGGACTATGCAAGGAAGAATGGGTTCAAAGGGAAATTCTTTATCGAACCCAAACCTTGCGAACCAAGCAAACATCAGTACGATTATGATTCGGAAACCGTGATCGGTTTTCTTCGCCAGTATGGATTGCTGGATGATTTCAGCCTGAACATTGAAGTGAACCATGCCACACTGGCTGGCCATACGTTCACCCATGAATTGCAGGTGGCTGCTGATGCAGGGTTGCTGGGCAGCATCGATGCCAACCGCGGCGATTATCAGAATGGCTGGGACACCGACCAGTTTCCCAATGATATCAATGAACTTACTGAAGCCATGCTGATCATACTGCAGGCAAATGGCTTCAAAGGCGGCGGTATCAACTTTGATGCAAAAGTACGCCGCAACAGTACCGATATGGAAGACCTGTTTCATGCCCATATCGGGGGAATGGACATATTTGCCAGGGCCCTGCTTACAGCAGAAGTAATCCTGGAAAAATCAGCTTATAAAAAGATCCGTAAAGAAAGATATGCCAGCTTCGATGGTGGTAAGGGTAAAGAATTTGAAGAAGGAAAGCTGACATTGGAAAACTTACGTACGTACGCAATTGAAAACGGAGAACCAGCAATGAAGAGCGGGAAGCAGGAATACCTGGAGAATATTGTGAACAGGTTCATATAAGAAATAATGGACTCAGGAACAGCGTATCATCAAGTGCGCAACGTGGCGTCCTTTGCGCACCTGGCGATACTTCCTGCAACAAATCCATTTGTTAGTCCAAAATCAATATTTTTAGGTCTTTTACCGGAATTTCCGTACCTATGTGAATTAAGTGTTTATGTGACACGTATTTTTACCAGAATTGCTTAACGGAAAAAATAACTTTAACAACTAAACAGCTTGCTGTATGAATTCTCTTCACACCAAGGATTACCTGGTTTTCCTTCTGTATTTTATAATCGTCGCGGGTTATGGCTACTGGATTTACCGGCGTAAAAGGAAAGCCAGCGTATCGGCTTCACACGATTATTTCCTTGCTGAAGGGTCTCTTACCTGGTGGGCTATTGGTGCATCGCTGATAGCATCCAATATTTCGGCAGAGCAGTTTATCGGAATGAGCGGTAATGGTTTTACCATGGGTCTTGCCATCTCCACTTATGAATGGATGGCTGCAGCCACCCTGCTGATCGTTGCGATATTCTTTATCCCGGTTTACCTGAAGAATAAGATCTACACAATGCCGCAGTTCCTGAATCAGCGCTACAACAGCACTGTGGCGATGATCATGGCCGTATTCTGGTTATTATTATACGTGATAGTGAATCTAACTTCCATCCTGTTCCTTGGTGCATTGGCCATCAGCAGCATATCAGGCATCAGCCTTACGGCCTGTATGGTCTTCCTTGCAGCCTTTGCCATTATCATCACGCTGGGTGGTATGAAAGTGATCGGTTATACAGATGTGATCCAGGTATTCTTCCTGATCCTTGGTGGTTTGGTAACTACTTATCTCGCACTTGACCTGGTAGCAAAACACTTCGGCGGAGATGGCATAGTAGATGGGTTTAAACAACTGACAAGAAATGCAGATGATCATTTCCATATGATCTTCAAAAAAGATAATCCTTATTACATGAGTTTGCCGGGCCTTACCGTGCTGGTGGGTGGTATGTGGATCGTGAACCTGAGCTACTGGGGTTGTAACCAGTACATCACGCAAAGGGCGCTGGGTGCTGACCTGAATACAGCCCGCAAGGGTATCCTCTTCGCAGCATTCCTAAAATTGCTGATGCCTGTGATTGTTGTACTGCCAGGTATTGCAGCTTTTGTGTTGCATCAGAATGGTTACTTCCAGCAGGAAATGATGGTGAACGGAGAACTGATGCAGGATAAAGCATATCCGGTATTATTGAACCTGCTGCCCGCAGGTCTGAAAGGGTTGGCCTTTGCCGCGCTTACAGCAGCCGTGGTAGCATCGCTGGCAGGTAAAGCCAACAGTATCGCTACCATTTTCACGCTCGATATTTACAAGAAGAAAATAAATGTGGATGCCGATGAAAAGAAAATGGTATGGGTGGGACGTACTACCGTAATTATCGCAATGGTGATAGCGGTGCTGATCGCTCCCTTGCTGGGCATTGATAAAAAAGGCGGTTTTGAATTTATCCAGGAATACACAGGCTTCGTTTCGCCCGGTATTTTTGCAATGTTCATCCTTGGCTTCTTCTGGAAAAAAACAACTTCTGCTGCAGCAATGTTTGCTACTATCGGTGGCTTTGCTTTATCAGTGATCTTTAAAGTGTTGCCAACCTGGACCAACCTGGAATGGCTGAGCCCTTATGGTTTTTCCAAACAAGTGGCGCAAAAAGACGGCAGCATGTTGTATGAAATACCTTTCCTTGATCGTATGGGTTTTGTATTTGTGATCTGTGTGCTGGTGATGATTGCTATCAGCCTGTATCAAACCAGGAGAGGTGTTGTTGCCAAAGGCCTTGAAGTGGATTCAAAAATGTTCAAAATGTCTCCCGGCTTTTTGGTTGGCGCATTGATCGTATGCGGCATCCTGACAGCCTTGTATACAATCTATTGGTAAAATAAAATAAATGATCAATAAGCTAAGCCGGTTTAAGGATGGCCGCCATCCTTAAACCGGCTTTAGCAATTAGGAATATTCTCATTGGCCTAACCGCCAGAAAAGCATAGCTTTGAAATGGACTGTAAAAAATTATTGATTACCTGATCTTTGCCCGATAGCACTGTATGATCAATAAACTTCCCTAAAAGATATGTATAAACTGATTTTAGCCGTAGCAGTATCATTAATAGCTATACCGATGAATGCTCAGACCAAACAGGAAAAAGAAGTAGCCGCTGCAGTAGAGCAGTTACGCAAGGCTATGGTGGATGCAGATAGCGTTGTATTGTCTAACCTTGCAGATGATAAACTTACCTATGGCCATAGTAGCGGTAAAGTGGAAACAAAAACTGATTTTGTAGGAACGATTGTAAGCGGGAAATCTGATTTTGTGACAATTGATCTTACTGATCAAACTATCCAGGTCAGTAAAGATGTGGCCATTGTGCGCCATAAACTTTCTGCCAAAACCAATGATGACGGTAAGCCGGGTGAAGTGAACCTGAAAATATTGACCGTTTGGCAAAAAATAAAAGGCAACTGGAAAATGCTGGCAAGGCAGGCTGTGAAAACTACCTGATCCCCTACGCTTTTGGTCATCGTTATACTGCACTTAATCCATAATTGGTCTTTATTACTCCTTCTTATGTACCAATGAGATCGTTACCGGCAACGATTGCGTAAAAAAAAACCTCAGAATGGATTGAATATGATTGCCTTTGGGGTTAAACTTGTAAAATGAACCCCAGGGGGGTCTTGTGTTTAACTGATAACGATGTACTTGTCATGATGAAAATGATCTTCGTTCTATGCTATTCTGCTCCCCGCTTTGCTGCTGCGCAGCTTAAAAAAGCCATCCTGATAGCACTGTTGATTTCGCTCGGGTTTACAAAAAAGCCGGTGGCACAATCGCTTCCCTTATCGCAACAGATGACAGAGACTGCAATGAAGTTATGGCCTGATTCATTTTCTGTTAAACCCGGATCAAAGGCCAGCTGGAGTTATGATCAGGGTGTTATTCTGAAAGGTATTGAAGGTGTTTGGCAGAATACAGGCGATACCCGCTATTTCAATTATATCCAGCATAGCATGGATTACTATGTGAGAGATAATGGCTCCATCTATGATTACAATGGGGATGATTATAATATCGACCATATCAACAACGGAAAAGTACTGCTGACACTGTACCGTGTATCAGGAAGAGAGAAATACCGGAAAGCTGTTGAGATGTTAAGGAATCAATTGAGAACACATCCGCGAACAGAAGAAGGAGGATTTTGGCACAAAAAGATCTATCCTTCCCAGGTATGGCTGGATGGATTATACATGAGCCAGCCCTTTTATGCAGAATATGCCCAGGTATTTCATGAAGATTCGATCTTTAATGATGTGGCCAAACAGTTTGCCTACATGGAGCTTCACGCGCGTGATCCAAAAACAGGATTGTTGTATCATGGATGGGATGAAAGCAGACAACAGCAATGGGCAAATAAAGAAACAGGCACTTCTTCTAATTTCTGGGGCCGGGCAATGGGTTGGTATGGCATGGCAATGGTGGATGCGCTGGATTATATTCCCGGTTCACACAGAGAAGGAAGGTTGATGATTGTTGACATTCTGAAGCGGTATGCAGAGGCCATTGTAAAAGTGCAGGACAAAAATTCCGGCTTATGGTATAATATACTGGATAAACCCCTGCAGCCCAAGAATTATAAGGAAGCTTCCGCATCCTGCATGATCGTGTACACATTGGCAAAGGCAGTACGTCTTGGATATATCCCCCGTAAATACCTGGCAAATGCTGAGAAAGGCTATGCAGGTATTGTAAAAGAGTTTCTCAAAACAGAGAACGGACAATTGAACCTGTATGGTACTGTAGCTGTGTCTGGCCTTGGAGGTAATCCTTACCGTGATGGAAGTTTCGGGTATTATATGAAGGAACCGGTTGTGGTGAATGATCCTAAAGGCATGGGAGCTTTTATACAATGTGCCGTTGAAATGGAGATGGTCCCGACCCTTTCGATCGGTAGGGGAAAACAGGTTATGCTTGACCGGTATTTCAACTCCGAAAAGCGTAAGGATGTTACCGGCACATCTGTTTACTGGCATTATGTGTGGGATGAAAGATCGAATCCTGGTTTCTCCACCTTTGGCCAGATCTTTAAGAAATATGGCGCATGGCTGAGTTACTTCGATAAGCCGAATGCCATCTACCTTGGAAAAACAGATGTTTATATTATTGTTGACCCCGATCATGTAAAAGACAATCCTGTTCCCAATTATGTTACTGATGAGGATGTGAAAATAATTAAGGACTGGGTGAAGCAAGGCGGCGCCTTACTCTTAATGGCAAACGATAGTAACAATTGTGATCTCTCTCATTTTAATAAACTGGCCAATGCTTTTGGGATCAATTTCACTGACAAAAGTGTGAACATGGTGAAAGACGATCATTTTCCTACAGGCTCAGTGTTGCCGGGAGATAATAACCCCGTGTTTAAAACAACCAAGGAAATGTTCCTGAAAGAAGTGAGCACGATCACCGTGCAAAAGCCAGCCCAGGCCAATGCTGTTAAAGACGGTGATATAATTATCGCTACGGCTAAATATGGCAAAGGTGTTGTTATAGCTGTTGGTGACCCCTGGCTGTACAACGAATATATAGATGGACGGAAATTGCCTGCACAATATGAAAATTATAAAGCAGGAGAGGACCTGGCAAAATGGTTGTTGGAGAAATCCAATACCAAATATCACAGAACCTTCAGAAGCAAAAAGCTAAAAAAGTAAAATATTGAGTGAGCGTATGCAGTTATCAAAACAAATAATTCCGCAGGTCAGACAAGAGGCTGTAGAGTCAATACCCACTAAAGAAATCCTGGAACTGCCAGAAAAGGTATTACAGTTTGGCACCGGTGTATTACTTCGTGGATTGCCTGATTATTTTATTGACAAAGCTAACAAGCAAGGTGTTTTTAATGGCCGCGTGGTGGTAGTGAAATCAACTTCCAGTGGCGGCACAGATGCTTTTGGTGCACAGGACGGTTTATTCACCTTATGTGTAAAGGGCATTGAAGACGGCAAAAAAACAGAAGAGATTATTATCAATGGCTCCATTAGCCGTGTGTTGTCTGCCGCAGACGAATGGAAGGAAATATTGAAATGCGCCCATAACCCGGCGATGCAACTGGTGATCTCCAACACAACAGAAGTCGGTATTGTACTCGCGGAGGATGATATCCGCCAGTCGCCACCAAATTCTTTTCCTGGTAAACTACTGGCCTTCCTGTATGAACGTTATAAAGCATTCAACGGTTCAAAGGAAAGCGGAATGGTGATCGTGCCAACTGAACTGATCACAGACAATGGAACAAAACTTCGTGACATAGTGCTGGAACTTGCTGAACAGAATAAACTGGAAAAACCCTTTATTCAATGGCTGGCATCGGCCAATCATTTCTGCAGTTCGCTGGTTGACCGTATTGTGCCGGGCAAACTTCCGGCTGCAGAACAAAAAGCGACAGAAGAGCATCTGGGTTATACAGACGAGCTTATGATCATGGCAGAACCGTTCCGTTTGTGGGCGATCGAATCAGGCAGTGATGATGTGAAGGAAATACTTTCTTTCAGCCAGATAGATAAAGGTGTGGTGATTACGCCGGATATTGAAAAGTTCAGGGAGTTGAAACTTCGTTTATTGAATGGCACCCACACATTTTCCAGTGGATTGGCTGTGCTGGCTGGCTTTACTACTGTAAAAGAAGCAATGGCTGATGAGCAGATGGGTTCTTTTGTCCGCAGACTGATGATGCTGGAAATCGCAGCCGCCATGTCGGGTGATGCGATCTCTTATAATGAAGCCTGTGCTTTTGCCAATACAGTGATCGATCGTTTCCGGAATCCCTTTATTGATCATCAATGGCTCAGCATAACGATGAATTTCACATCGAAAATGCGATTGAGAAATATACCTTTGTTGCTCTGGCATTATGAAAAGTCGACCAGTGTGCCCGTGCAGATGGCACAGGGCTTTGCGGCCTATCTCTTGTTCATGAAATGCAGCAAGGGTGATGATGGAAGCTATTATGGCCAAACCGGCTCATTGCGATACAAAATGCAGGATGATAAAGCTGCTTATTTCTCAGAAAAATGGTCAAAGCTGAACACAGAAGATGTAGTGAAAGCTGTTTTGGCCGACACTGAATTGTGGGGAGTTGATCTTTTACACCTTCCCGGCTTTGCTGAAGCCGTAACTAATTATATGGAATTTATTGAGCAGGAAGGGGCACTCGCACTGATAACCGAAGGGGCTAAGAATAAAACAACCGCATAAATGAAGCATAGAGTATTAAAGGTGCATCCAAACGACAATGTGCTGGTAGCATTGCAGAACCTTACAAAAGGCGAAACTATTTCTTATAGTGGTAAGGATTATGTGTTGCGGGAAGATGTTCCGGCGAAACATAAGTTCTTTATGCAGGATATGTATGCAGGTGATAAGATCACGATGTATGGCGTGCTGGTGGGAAAGATACAGTTTGATGTGCCTGCAGGCAGCCGCATGACCACCGATAATACCAAACATGCAGCAGACCCATTCACCTACCGCCCTTTTCATTATCAATGGCAACCGCCGGATGTGTCAAAATTCAAAGGCCGTACTTTCAATGGATATCATCGCAGCGATGGCCGTGTAGGAACAGCCAATTACTGGTTGTTCATACCCACTGTTTTTTGCGAGAACAGGAACCTGGATGTGATCCGCGAAGCATTGCACAACGAACTGGGATATGCTGTTACCGATAAGTACAAACAGAAAACACATCAACTGCTGGAGCTGTATAAAAGCGGGGTAGATATCAGCAAAGCTGACCTTGATGTAAAAGAAGCCATGGTACCGACCAACCGAATTTTTAAAAATGTGGATGGTATTAAATTCCTGAATCATCAGGGAGGATGCGGAGGCACCCGCCAGGACGCCGGTGTACTGGGTAAACTGCTGGCTTCTTATGCTGACCATCCCAACGTGGCTGGTGTTACGATCCTTAGCCTGGGTTGCCAGAACCTGCAGACACAGCAATTGCTGGATGATATAAAAGAACGCAATCCTTCTTTTGATAAACCGCTGTATGTTTTTGAACAGCAGTTGTCGCAAAGCGAGGACCAACTGATCACTGAAGCGATCCGTAAAACTTTTCTTGGCCTCATTGAGATCAATAAGATTGAAAGAAAACCTGCTTCACTGGATCACCTGGTGCTGGGTGTAAAATGCGGCGGCAGCGATGGTTTCAGCGGTATATCTGCCAATCCAGCTGTAGGGTATTGTTCAGACCTGCTGGTGGCATTGGGAGGAAAAATATTACTGGCCGAGTTCCCGGAGCTTTGCGGAGCTGAACAGGACCTGATCGACCGTACAAGAGATGAAGCCGCTGCAAAGAAATTCATCCGGTTAATGACAGCATATAATGAAGCGGCACACCAGGTAGGTTCAGGTTTTCACATGAACCCATCGCCCGGCAATATCCGCGATGGATTGATCACGGATGCGATCAAAAGTACGGGTGCTGCAAAAAAGGGCGGCACTTCACCGGTTGAAGATGTGTTGGATTATACAGAACCCGTAGTGAAACCGGGACTGAACCTCGTGTGCACACCAGGCAATGATGTGGAAGCAACTACCGGCAAAGCAGCGAGTGGCGCTACATTGATCCTGTTTACTACAGGATTGGGAACGCCTACGGGCAACCCGGTTTGTCCTACTATCAAAGTGGCTACCAATTCAGCACTGGCCAGAAAAATGGGTGATATCATTGATATCAACACAGGCCCCATCATTGATGGAGAAAAGACCATTGAAGAAATGGGAGAAGAGATATTGGAGTATTGTATCAAAGCTGCAAGCGGCGAAGTGATCCCCAAAGCAGTATTATTAAACCAGGACGATTTTATACCGTGGAAACGCGGAGTATCATTATAAACCAACATCAGGCCGTAGTTTTAAAGTAGAAGTGCAAAATGAAAAATTTAAAAGCTCCCTGATATTGAATTTGCCTTAATAAGGAAAGCTTTTACATTTTGATTTTTAAATTTTTGACTTTACATCGCCTGATATAGATAGACATTAAAACAGTTGTATGAAAGCATTTTTGGACGAAGATTTCTTCCTGAAGACCAAGACGGCCCAACGTCTTTACCACGAGTTTGCGAAAGACATGCCGATCATAGATTATCATTGTCACCTCCCACCGCAGCAGATAGCAGAAGATACGCAGTACGAAAATATTACGCAGGCATGGCTATACGGCGATCATTACAAATGGAGGGCCATGCGTACCAATGGCGTGGATGAAAGCTATTGCACCGGCGACCAGCCTGATTTTGAGAAATTCAAACAATGGGCGGCTACTGTGCCATATACGCTTCGCAATCCATTATATCACTGGACGCATCTTGAACTGCAGCGTTATTTTAATATCCAGGACACCCTGAGCCTCGACACGGCTAAAAATATTTATGAAGAAAGCACAGCCAAACTGCGGACACCTGCTTATTCAGTAAAGAATCTTTTGCGCAAAATGAATGTGAAGATGGTTTGCACCACTGATGATCCTGTTGATTCACTGGAACATCATATCCGCCTGCGCGAAGATGGCTTTGAAATTCCCATCCTGCCTGCATTCCGGCCCGATAATGCAATGAATGTAAGCGATCCGCAGAAATTCAATGCTTATATTAAGAAGCTCGAAGCTGTGACCAATATTGCAGTTTCATCTTTTGATGATTTCTTATATGCATTGCAGAACCGTCACGATTTCTTTGCATCGCTTGGTTGCGGCGTATCCGATCATGGCCTGGAAGAGATCTATGCAGAAGATTTTACTGGCTCAGAGATCGATACCATTTTCAATAAAGTGCATGGCGGCAAAAGCCTGAACGATATTGAACAACGCAAATTCAGGTCAGCCATGCTAATTCATTTTGCAGAGTGGGACTGGGAAAAAGGATGGGTGCAGCAATTCCATTTAGGAGCATTACGCAACAACAATACCCGGATGATGCAAACCCTGGGTGTAGATACCGGCTGGGATTCTGTCGGTGATTTTTCACAGGCAAGGGCCCTGGCCAAATTCCTTGACAAACTGGACTGCAATAATAAACTGTCAAAAACCATTCTGTATAATCTGAACCCTGCAGATAATGAGCTGATGGCAACCATGATCGGTAATTTTAATGATGGATCTGTTGCAGGAAAGATACAATGGGGCTCCGGCTGGTGGTTCCTTGATCAGAAAGATGGCATGATCAAACAACTGAACACCTTGTCGAATATGGGATTGCTGAGCCGCTTTGTAGGCATGCTCACCGATTCAAGAAGTTTCCTTTCTTTTCCCCGCCATGAATATTTCCGCCGGATATTATGCGATCTGTTTGGAACAGAGATAGAGAATGGAGAATTGCCGAATGACCTTGAATGGATCGGAAAAATAATACAGGATATTTGTTTTAATAATAACAAGAACTATTTCAACTGGCAATTGGAACCGGCGAAGGAAAAAGCAGGTTCTGTTTAACATTCAACAATCATTAATTTGCAGCAAAAACCAGATGAGCATTCTCCAACAATTCAGTCTTGCCGGTAAAGTGGCATTAGTTACAGGTTGCAACAGAGGCATCGGCAAGGCCATGGCTCTTGGTCTTGCAGAAGCCGGTGCAGACATCCTGGGTGTTTCTGCAACAATAGAACTCACAGGCAGTGAGGTTGAAAAAGAGGTAATGGCTTTAGGAAGAAAATTCAAGGCTTACCAGGCTGACCTATCCAACCGTGAGAGCATTTATGCATTCACCAACAAAGTGAAAGCAGAAAATAAAAAGATCGATATCCTGATCAATAATGCGGGCACCATTATGCGTGCGCCTGCTGCAGAGCATCCGGATGAATACTGGGACCGCGTGATCGATATCAATCTCAATGCACAATTTGTACTGGCCAGGGAAATCGGCAGGCAAATGCTGGAGAATGGCAGCGGCAAGATCATTTTTACGGCTTCCCTGCTTAGCTTCCAGGGTGGTATCAATGTACCTGGCTATGCAGCCAGCAAGGGCGCAATAGCCAGCCTGATCAAAGCATTGGCAAACGAATGGGCGTCAAAAGGGGTGAATGTAAATGGTATTGCACCCGGATATATTGCAACAGACAATACAGAAGCTTTGAGGAATGATCCTGCAAGAAGCAAGTCCATTCTCGATCGCATTCCTGCGGGCCGCTGGGGTGAAACGGAGGATTTCAAAGGCGCTGTGGTATACCTGGCATCCGCTGCTTCGGATTATGTAAATGGCACCATCCTTACAGTAGATGGCGGATGGATGGGCCGCTGATATTGATTAATTCGCTTTACAAATAAGATTATATGGAAATGAGATTTCAAAACAGTCCTGCTGAGACTAAGGCTATGAGCTCAGAACAGCTCCGGGATAACTTTCTTATCCCCGGTTTAATGCAAGACGACACTATTCAATTGGTATATTCCCATTACGATCGTGTGATTGTTGGTGGTGTAAAACCTGTAAGCAAGGCAGTGGAATTGCCCAACCACCCTGAACTCAAGGCAGCGTATTTCCTGGAAAGAAGAGAACTGGGTGTGATCAATGTTGGCGGCACAGGCACTGTAACCGCAGATGGAAAGGATTACATATTGGATAAACTGGGCTGTGTATATCTTGGCAAAGGCACTAAGACTGTAAGCTTTAAAAGCAGTGATAAAAAAGCACCAGCTGTTTTTTACCTGCTTTCTGCACCGGCGCATCAAACTTATCCCAACACTCAGTATACCAAAGAGCAGGCTTCGCCGGTTGCTTTGGGTGATATTTCCACTTCCAATAAAAGAACGATCTATAAATATATCCATTTGGATGGTATCAAAAGCTGCCAGTTGGTGATGGGACTGACGGTACTTGAAGCAGGAAGTGTCTGGAACTCCGTTCCACCACATACGCATACCCGCCGCATGGAAGTTTATTTCTATTTTGATGTGCCGGAATCACAGCGTGTATTCCATTTTATGGGTGAACCCCAACAGACACGTCATATTGTAATGACCAATTATGATGCAGTGATCTCTCCACCCTGGAGTGTACACTTTGGAAGCGGCACTTCCAATTATGGATTTATCTGGGGTATGGCAGGAGAGAACCAGACATTCACTGATATGGACCCTGCTCCGGTAGCAGAATTGAAATAACCCGATCTGTAAAGAATGAGCGAAATCAACAATACCTCAATTTTATCGGCCAAAAACAAAAAGCAAACGGTTTTTTGTTTTGGAGAACTATTGCTGCGCATGTCGCCATCATTGGGAAGACAATGGATACACAGCAACCAGATGCCGGTATATATTGGGGGAGCGGAATTGAATGTGGCAACAGCGTTGGCCAACTGGAATATCCCGGTAGCTTATTCCACGGCATTGCCGCCACATTATCTTTCTGAAGAGATACTGGAAGAATTGAAAAGTAAAAATATCGGAACAGACAGGGTGCATCTTTCCGGCAATCGCATTGGCACTTATTATTTGCCGCAGGGAGCTGACCTGAAAAATGCAGGCGTGATCTATGACCGGGCTTATTCTTCCTTTGCAGAACTGAAACCCGGTATGATCGATTGGAATAAATACCTCGATGGGTGTTCCTGGTTTCATTTCAGTGCGATCAGTCCTGCATTGAATGAGATTGCTCCTGCTGTTTGTGAAGAAGCTTTAAAAGCAGCAAAGGCAAAAGGATTGATCATTTCAGTTGATCTTAACTACCGCGCTAAACTCTGGAAATATGGAAAGGCCCCGGTGGAAATAATGCCGTTGCTGACAGAATACTGTGATGTGGTGATGGGTAATATCTGGTCGGCCGCGCAATTGCTGGGTACACCGCTTGATCAGTCATTGATCGACCGCAACCAGAAAGAAGCATACCTGGAACATGGTCGTAAAACATCCCTGGCAATCATGGATGCTTTCAGCAGTTGCCAGGTAGTAGCAAACACCTTCCGGTTTGATGCCGGTGAAGGCATCAGGTATTATGCGGCGCTTGATACCCGGCAGGGTCAGTCGGTATCACTTGAATTGGCAACGGATAAAGTGGTTGATAAAATAGGAAGTGGGGATTGCTTTATGGCAGGGTTGATCTATGGTTTATATAAAGAACACACTTCTTCGCAGGTGATCGATTTTGCAGCAGCAGCAGCCTTCGGCAAGCTGCAGGAAAAAAGCGATGCCACTTCACAACGAATAGAAAATGTAAATGAAATCCTGAGAAAGTATGGAGCAGCAGACGTACATCATTGAGCAGATAAAGAAACAGGGCTTGTTGCCTTTGTTCTATCATGACAGCAAAGAAGTTTGTCTTTCTGTTACCCGTGCCTTGTATGATGCAGGCATACGGGTGATCGAGTTTACCAATCGCGGCAAGCAGGCCGCTGATAATTTTAAAGCCATGGTGGCTGCAAAAAATGATGGCATGAAGGATCTGCTGCTGGCAGTAGGGACGATCCGTACTGCAGAGCAGGCCAGCTCTTTTATTCAGGCGGGTGCCGATTTTCTGATCAGCCCTGTATTTGATGCTGATGTATGTGATGTGGCATACCTGCAAAAAGTGTTATGGCTTCCTGGCTGTATGACGCCAACTGAAATACATGTAGCCGGGAATGCAGGATGTAAGCTGGTGAAATTATTTCCCGGTAATGTGTTAGGTCCGGGCTTCGTAAGTGCTGTTAAAGAATTATTCCCTGATATGGATTTTATGCCTACTGGTGGAGTGGAAGTTAGCGCAGAGAATATGGGTGCCTGGTTCAATGCAGGCGTGTGTGCAGTAGGATTAGGGAGCAAAATGATCAGTAAAACTGTTTTAGCCAATAAAGATTACGCAACGATCACCAGGCTGGCGAGGGAGGCATTGGCCATTACCGCCGCTATAAAAAAATAAACCGATATGCAGCAAGCCATAGGAAAAACGATTGGAAAGTACAGGTGGACGATCTGTGCACTTTTATTCTTTGCAACAACAGTGAATTATTTGGACAGACAGGTGTTGAGTTTATTGAAACCTACCCTTGAAAGGCCAGAATACTTTAATTGGACCAATAGTCAGTATTCCGATATCCTTATGGTGTTTCAGGCAGCTTACGCTATATCCATGTTATTTGCTGGAAGGATAATTGATAAGCTTGGCACTAAAAAAGGGTTTGCCTGGGCGATCATTATCTGGTCGCTGGCAGCAATCATTCATGCTCTGGCAGTGCCAATGGGTAACGCAACAATTGCAGTGCTTGGATGGACAGGTTTGGCGCTTTTACCGGTTTCTGTCGTTGGGTTTATGGTAGCAAGGGCATTTCTGGCAATTGGTGAAGCCGGTAATTTTCCAGCTGCCATCAAGGCCACAGCAGAATATTTCCCAAAGAAAGAACGATCTCTGGCTACCGGGATTTTTAATTCAGGCGCGAATGTAGGTGCTATCCTAGCTCCGCTGACTGTTCCCTGGATTGAAAAACAATGGGGATGGCAATGGGCTTTTTTACTTATTGGAGCGATCGGCTTTATCTGGCTGTTTTTCTGGTTGACCTATTATGAAAGACCTGCCAAACAAAAACGTCTTAGTCAGGCGGAGTATGACTATATACACAGTGATGAGGAAAATAAATCCGCTACACCAGATAGGGTAGCAGCAGAGGTTACTGAAAAAGTCTCCTGGTTTAAGCTGCTGGGGTACAAGCAAACCTGGTCTTTTACCATCGGCAAATTCTTAACTGATGGTGTTTGGTGGTTTTTCCTGTTCTGGTTGCCAGCTTATTTGAAAGATCAATATCATATTGAAGGGACAGATATTATGTTACCGCTGGCTGTATTATATAGCATGACAATGTTTGGCAGTATTGGTGGCGGATGGTTCCCTATATATTTTATCAAAAGAGGATATCAGCCTTATGATGGAAGAATGAAAGCCATGTTATTGATTGCTTTGATTCCGCTGGTGGTGTTAGCGGCGCAACCATTGGGACAAGCAAGCTACTGGATGCCTGTTATCCTGATCGGTATTGGAGCTTCTGCACACCAGGCATGGAGTGCTAATATTTTTACTACTGTATCAGACATGTTTCCCAAGAAAGCAGTAGGTTCAGTGGTTGGTATTGGAGGTATGGCTGGTGGTATTGGAGGGATGATCGTCAGCAAAGTCGGCGGCGTATTGTTTGACCATTACAAGGCGTTGGGACATATCGAAACAGGATACACGATCATGTTTACTTTTTGCGCTGTTGCTTACTTAGTAGCCTGGGGCCTCATGAAATCGCTAGTGCCCAAATATAAATTGATAACAGATCTGTAAACTGTTTGCAGGTATAAGAGAGTATCGCCAAGAATGCAACGTTGCGCCCTTGGCGATACTGTTAATTTACAGCATTGCCACACTTCTCTTCACAAAATCTGTCAACTCCGCACCTGTCAGCAAGCCTTGTGATAATAAAGCCAGGTCAAACGCCTGCTTAGCCAGGTTTGTTTTCTCTTCATCATTTCCTGCCTGTGCAATTTTGCCGACCAATGGATGATTGCTGTTAACCGTTACTTTATAATTATCAGGTAAAGACCCATAAAATCCCATTCCACCACCCATCGCTGCCATGTCTTTCATGCGGCGCATGAATTCGTCCATTGTTACAGTAACAGGCAATTCAGCAGGAGAAAGGCTTTCCACTGCTACGGACATACCCGGTTTCGTGATCGTTTTTTCAAATACTGCTTTAACTGCACTGGATTCTTCTTCGCTTAATACGGAAGGCAGCGGCTCTTCTTTATTGATCAGTGAATCTGCTGTGCCTGAATCAACACGTTTTACCTGTGTCTTTTCCAGTTTTTGTTCCAGTTGGCTGATAAAATGATTGTCTAGCGGTGAATTCATCATCAGTACGTCATAATCCCTTGCCTCGGCAGATTGAATAAAAGCATCCTGCTTGCCGGGATCTGTAGTGTAGAGATAAATACGGTTGCCATCCTTATCTGTTTGCAGCGGAGATACTTTTTCCTGGTATTCAGTAAGGGTATAGAACTCATTTTTTGTATTGGTCAGCAACACAAAATCTTTTGCTCTTTCATAAAATTTCTCATCTGTGAGCATGCCGTATTTTACAAACAGACCTATATCAGACCATTTTTCTTCATAAGCTTTTCTGTCTTTTTTGAAAAGATCAGCCAGCTTATCAGCTACCTTTTTGGTGATATGAGAATTGATCTTTTTTACATGGCTGTCTGCCTGCAAAAAGCTGCGTGATACATTGAGCGGAATATCGGGTGAGTCGATCACTCCATGCAGCAGCATCAGGAATTCAGGAACAATGTCTTTTACTTCATCTGTAATAAACACCTGGCGGGAGAAAAGTTTGATCTTGTTGGGCCGCAGTTCCACTTCCTTTTTGATTTTGGGGAAATAAAGAACGCCGGTGAGATTGAAGGGATAATCCACGTTGAGATGTATCCAGAACAGCGGATCGTCTGAGAACGGATATAATTCTTTATAAAAATCCAGGTAATCTTTATCGGTAAGTTCTGAAGGCGATTTAGTCCAGATCGGAGTGGTGTTATTGATGATATTATCCACTTCGATGGTCTTGTATTTGGTTTCACCTTTATCATCCTGGCCATCTTCGACGGATTGGCTGCGGGTGCCGAACTTCACAGGCACCGGTAAGAAGGCACAATGTTTTTTCAGGATCTCTTCCAGCTTGTGCTGGTCAAGGAATTCTTCTGAATCATTGTTGATATGAAGAATGATATCTGTACCGCGTGTGGTGCGGTTGCCGGGAGTGATCTCAAAATCAGTGCTGCCTTCACAGATCCAGCGGGCTGGCGTGGCGCCTTCCTGGTAAGAAAGGGTCTGTATCTCCACTTTATCAGCCACCATAAAGGCGGAATAAAAGCCAAGACCGAATTTGCCGATCAGTTCATTGGCATCTTTTGCGTCCTTGAATTTCTCCACGAACTCTGTGGCGCCGGAAAATGCGATCTGGTTAATATATTTTTTGATCTCATCAGCGGTCATCCCCAGCCCGGAATCACTGACAGTGAGGGTCTTTTTGTCTTTATCAAAAGCCACTTCCACCTGCAGATTGCCCAGTTCTCCCTTGTATTGGCCCAGGGATGAAAGGCGTTTGATCTTTTGAGTAGCATCTATGGCATTGGAAACCAGTTCTCTCAAAAAGATCTCGTGATCAGAGTACAGGAACTTTTTAATAATAGGGAAAATATTCTCTGTATGGATCGAGATTGTACCTTTTTCTTGCATAGTCATAATTTTTTGAAAAGAGTTATCGGCCCTTTTAAGCAATGGGTGTTCCAAACTGGTATGCGCGGACAAAGTGGCAGGGACAGGGCCTTCTATTTGCCTTCTCTTACTGCTTTTTCAATTCCTTCCAGCATCTCCATTTCCACTTTCTGTATTTCCAGCAGCCGTTTATTCTGATGCAGCAACAGGTGGTCGAGTTTTTCATGAAGCATGCGGATCTCCACTTCTGCTTTGAGGTTTACCTTGTAATCGTGTTCTGCACGCTGGCGGTCTTTTGCCTCCTGGCGGTTCTGACTCATCATAATGATAGGCGCCTGGATGGCGGCCAGGCAGGAAAGGATCAGGTTGAGCAGGATAAAGGGATAGGGATCGAAGCCTTTATTATGCAGAAACCAGGCATTGAATCCCATCCATATTATCAGGATGATAAAGAAAATAATAATGAATGACCAGCTTCCACCGAAACTGGCTACTTTATCGGCCAGCCTTTCACCAAAACTCAGGTTCTTATCGGTAGGAAGGAAGTGATGCTTTGATAATATCTTGCGGTTGTTAATACTTTTGCTAACGATCTTTTCCACCTCATTCAATTCCCCCAAATCCTGCGCCAGCAATTCGTTGATATAATTTTTACGAAGGTCAATCAGTTGCTCAGGAGGGATCGCTGATATGTCGTTTGCATCAGGATAATGTTGTTTAAAATAATCAGTAAAGGAGCAATCAATAGGAGAAGTGTTCTTTTTCATGAACCGGTTTCTCTAAAAGGTAGGACTTTTTTGGTGTCCCGCAAAAAGAGTTGGGTTTCCCACTAAGACAACAAAGAGCACAAAGAAATAATTGTGCATTCAACTTCATTTTCTGAAAAGGAAACAAAGCAGTCAGCTCAGTTACATGATTTCTTTGTGCTCTTTGTTGTCTTAGTGGGAGAAAAACCTCTTTCGTGAGAAACCATTAAGCATAGATGCGTTCAATCGCATCTTTATATTTTTCCGTGATCACTTTCCGCTTCATCGAAAGTTTGGGAGTCATTTCGCCGGTGTCAATTCCCCATTCATTAGGCAGCAGTTCAAATTTCTTTACCTGCTCCACGTGATTGAGGTATTTATTATATCGCTCAACAATCTCTTTATAAAAACTGATCACTTTTTCATTACGGATCAGTTCTTCATTGGTCGTATCGGGTATGCCATTCTGTTTGCACCAGTCGCGCAGTGCAGGAAATGCAGGTACGATCAATCCTCCTACAAATTTCCTTTCAGGTCCTACTACCATCACCTGTTCAATATAAGGCGATTCCTTCAGTTTGTTTTCCACAGTAAGTGGTGCCACATATTTACCGCCACTTGTCTTGAACAATTCCTTTTTACGGTCAGTGATCTTGAGAAAATGATTGTCGACCATTGTACCGATATCACCAGTATGAAGCCAGCCATCGGTGATGGTTTCAGCCGTGAGATCAGGGCGTTTGTAATAGCCCAGCATGATGTGTGGGCCTTTGCTTAATATTTCTCCGTCTTCTGCGATCTTTACTTCCACTCCGTCAATCAATGGACCGACGGTCCCGAATTTGCGGTTTTCTTCCTGGTAGCGGTTAACGGCGATCACAGGTGATGTTTCAGTAAGGCCATACCCTTCCATGATAGGAATCCTTGCAGCAGTAAAAATGCGTATCAGCCTCACCTGGCAGGCAGCGCCGCCGGTTACGATACATTTCAGTTCATTGCCCAGGCCTTCCCTCCATTTACTGAAGATAAGTTTGTTGGCCAGTTTCAATTGTATAGTGTACCAAAGCCCCTGGTTCTGATTGATCTCAAATTTTTCCGCAAGGCCATGTGCCCAGAAGAATAATTTCTTTTTGATGCCTGTGAGCTCATTGCCTTTCTGCATAATGCGATCATATACTTTCTCCAGCAGCCGGGGCACCGTGGTGAACATATGCGGCTTCACTTCTTTCAGGTTCTCACCAATTGTGTCAAGGCTTTCTGCATAATAAATAGATGTGCCTCTGAAAAGATAGAGATAGCTCACCATTTTTTCAAAGATGTGATTGAGCGGCAAAAAACTTAATGAACGCATATTTTCTCCGGGAGGAAAGCAGGGCAGGCAGGCTACCACATTGGAAAGAATATTGCGATGCGTAAGCATTACACCTTTGGGGGTGCCGGTGGTGCCGGATGTGTAAAGGATCGTCGCCACATCTTCATATTTTATGTTTGCAGCAATTTCTTTTACGCGTGCCCTTGTTTCGGGTGTAGCATGTGCAGCGATATCTTTCCAGTAAGTGGCGTTGGCCACATGTTCAATCGTGAATATTTCCTTGAGGTCAGGAAGTTTATCTTTCAGGCTGAATACTTTCAGGTAAAGCTCTTCATCATTTACGAATACGAATTTCACCTGTGCGTCCTGCAACACGAATTCCAGGTCGCCAATGCTGATAGTGGGATATACTGGTGTTAAGATGGCGCCGGTTTGCTGCACTGCCAGGTCAATCATCAACCATTCAGGCCTGTTTTTACTGAGAATGGCGATCTTATCCCGGTTTTCTACCGTCATATCGTTGGGGCTGGCGCCAAGGGCCAGCAGGCCAGCGGCCAGATCTTCAACGATAGTGGCTACTTCACGGGTGCTGTACGTTTTCCAGCGGCCGCTTTCTTTTCCGGCTAATGTTACTTCCAGTGGCGCTCTTTCCAGGTGCCATTCGATACAATCAAAAAGTCTGCGGGGCTCTGTCATAATTACAATCGTTATTCTGTAGACAAATTAGGTAAAAAAGCTTTAAAGAAGGAGGAAGCCCTAAAGTTTAAGATGTTTAAAAGGTTTAAGGGTTTAAAAGTTTAAGGTCCAATAAGCAAACGTCTGCCTGCCCGTAAACCTTAAGCTTTTAAACCCTTAAACCTTTTAGCTGTGTATTATTTGCCGGCTGCAGCCTGGTAATATTGTCCCGGAGGCATCTTGAACACCCTGTTGCGCTGGAATTTGTTAAGTGCTTCGTATTGATCGGCATGTGCTTTTGTCCAGCTGTCGTAAGCTGCCAGGTTTTCTACCGGACCAAACAGCCATTGATTATAGGCTTCAAAGAGACCGTCCTGCAAAAGCTGGCGCTGGTAATCGAACAGGCGGAAAGGAAATTTTGTTGCATAGGTATTGTACCAGTCAAGGATAAACCTTGAACGGACCATTCCGAGGGTTTCCACTGTCACGCCTTTATTGGTCAGGCTTAACTGTTTATTCATAGTCAGCAAATAAGCTTTAGCGAAATCACTTTTGCTTTTATCGGCGTCTTTGGTCAGATCAGCTTCATTGAACAATTTTTCTTTGTATGCTTTCAGCAACAGTTCTTTCATAGCGGCACCTCTCTGTGAAAGGCTTTCCATATTTATAAAGATCTCACCGTATATCAGGCTCCAAACTTTATCGTTGGTAGAAAAATAAAAAAGAGCGGCATTGTAATAGTTGCCTCCATAGGCAGGATCTACCTGGATGCCTTTCTCCCAGAGGTCAATAGCGGAGTTGTTATGGGCAGATAAAAGCAGTTCACCATACTCGCTGTATAAAGGCCCGCTTTTAGGAAACTTCTTCAGGCCTTTTTTATACATCTTGTCGCATTCCTTTACCTCTTCCAGCGCTTTGTATACATTACCGGCGATCTGGTAACATATTACATCCGCATCTTCACGCTCTAAAAGGAGTTTGGCTCCTTCCAGCGCTTTGTCATAAGACCTTTTCAGGTAATAGGACATTACCAGGTCTTTCTGCATTTCCAGGTTGGTCTTATCCTGAACAAGCGCACGGTTCAATACAAGGATCGCATTATCAAAATCACCCGTACGCATATATCCTTTGGCTGTTTCATGCATGGTCTTTGCATCGTCCTGCGCAAAAACCGCCAGGGCAAAAAGGGATAGGGCGGGGATAAGGAAAAGTTTTTTCATTCGTATTTTTTTTGTTCACCGTCTCCGGTGGCTGATGTTTTGTAGAATGGAACGCCATATTGCATATTTCCCTGTAGGGAAATTGCCCCGGGCGCTTCATCATACAAGTTATGAAGATCACACAAAGCTAAGCTGTTTACGGCTCGCCGTAGCGGTTTCCCATTGCCTTAAGCGATGTATGCTCTAATTTTTAGATGTTCTTAACAGCTAACCTTCAATGTTTAAATAAGATGGGTGAGTAGCCCGTCCCTCAGCTTTGGTTCAAACCAGGTGCTTTTGGGCGGCATCACATTTCCGCTGTCGGCGATATCGAACAACTGCTGAATGGTAACCGGGTAAAGGCTGAATGCTACTTTCATTTCACCACTGTCCACCCTTCTTTCCAGCTCGCCAAGACCGCGGATCCCTCCTACAAAATCGATCCGCTTATCAGTACGCTGATCTTTTATGCCCAGTAATTTGTCAAGGATATTGTTGGATAATATCGTTACGTCCAGCACGCCGATCGGGTCCAGGGTATAAGTGTCTTTGCGTGACGTAAGAATATACCACTGTTTATCCAAATACATGCCGAACTCATGCTGATGGGCAGGCTTTACCGGCTCTGAGCTATGGGTGATCATGAAATCATCCTGCAGGGCGCTGATAAAATCATCAGCATCATGCCCGTTCAGGTCTTTCACTACGCGGTTATAATCCATGATAGCGAGTTCGCTGGCAGGGAAAATAGTAGTAAGGAAAAAGCCGGCAGAAGAACTGTCTTTTAATTCCCTGCTCACTTTGGCTGCAGAAGCTGCGCGGTGATGGCCATCGGCAATATAGGTGGCCGGAACTTTCTGGCCAAAGAGGCGGGTGATCTCGCTTACGGCATTGTCTTCATCCACTACCCAAACAGTATGTTGTATGCCATCATCAGCTGTAAAATCATACACAGGAGAATGATAATCTTTCCAGTTGTTGATGATGGTATCCAGTTCTTTTACGTTGTTGTATGCCATGAATACGTTGCCCGTTTGCGCACGTATCGTTTTCATGTGATCAATACGGTCCTTTTCTTTTTCCGGCCGTGTGAATTCATGCTTTTTGATCACATCATTAAAATAATCCTGCACGGAAGAAACGCAAACAAGACCGGTCTGGCTGCGGCCATCCATGATTAGGCGATAGATATAGTAGCAAGGCTTTTCTTCGGTAAAGAGGATGCCTTTTTGCTGAAGGTCCAGCAGGTTTTGCCCGGCTTTTTCATACACAGCCTGGCTGTGCAGGTCAATACCATCAGCAAGGTCTATCTCCGCTTTGGTGATATGAAGAAAAGAAAAGGGATTGCCCTTTGCTTCTTCCTTTGCTTCACTGCTGTTTAATACATCATAAGGCCTGGATGCCACTTTATCAGCGAGGTCCTGCCGGGGCCTCAGCGCCTGAAAAGGCTGGATGATTGCCATACTTATTATCCTTTTTTATTTGCAAAATCTTTCATTACTTCTGTCAGCACTACGACGCTTTCGAGCGGCAAAGCGTTGTACATCGAAACACGAAATCCGCCCACACTGCGGTGGCCTTTTACGCCATAGAGGCCTTCCTGCTTGCAGCGCTCGGAAAATTCTTTTTCCAGCACAGGGTCTTCCATTACAAACACAGCATTCATGAAGCTACGGTCTTCTCTCGCTACAGTGCCTTTAAATACAGGGAGACTATCGAGCGTGTTGTAAAACAGTGTGGCTTTGGCATGATTGAGTTTTTCAGCAGCAGCTACACCACCGTTTTCTTTCAGCCATTTAAGCGTAAGCATACATATATATACAGCAAATACAGGAGGTGTATTCAGCATGGACCCGTTCTCGATATGATTGCGGTAGTCCATCATGGTAGGAATGGGTCTGTTAACCTGCCCAAGTATATTTTTATTGACCACTACAAGGTTCACACCTGCTGCGCCTACATTTTTTTGTGCGCCGGCATAGATCAGGTCAAACTTATTGAAATCAATTGAGCGGCTCAGGATATCACTGCTCATATCTGCTACGATCGGCACGTTGAATTTTTCAAATGCGGCCAGGTCCTGCCATTGTGTACCATATATGGTATTGTTGGTCGTAATATGCAGATATTTGGCAGTAGCCGGTACATGAAAATCTTTGGGTAAATAGGTGTAATTGCGGTCTTTACTGCTGCACACCACTTCCACATGTCCAAACAGCTTTGCTTCCTTGATGGCCTTGGTTCCCCATACATCGGTATCTGTATAAGCTGCCATTTCTTTTTCATTCAACAGGTTCATAGGCACCTGCATGAACTGGGTGGATGCACCGCCATGCAGGAAAAGCACTTCATGGTCTTTATCAAGCGACATCAATTCCCTGACCAGTGACCGGGCTTCATTCATCACATTTTCGAACAGAGGGGTGCGGTGACCGATTTCAAGGATAGAGAGGCCGGAATTATTAAAATTGAGGATCGCGCGGCTGGCTTCTTCAAAGACTTCTTTGGGGAGAATGGAAGGACCAGCATTGAAATTGTGCATCACTGGGCTGTTGATTTATTGAATTAGAGGGGCAAAGGTAGTTGATTTGACTTATTCGTGTTCCTCACCATTTTTCCAGGCTGCATTCAATATTTCGAACTCTTTCAGTTCAGCTTCACTGAATTCTTTATTGGATAAATGCTGAAGGTCCGGCTGCCCGGCATTCACCCAGGCGGTGTACCAGCAGGAAGCTGTTGCAAGAATGGATTGCCGCATGCGACGCTCTACCATGCCGTTCAGTTTCTTATTGTACAAGCGTGTGTAAGCAGAAGAATACTGGCGGATAACAGCTCCATTCCGCTCCTCAAAAGCAAAACGTTGATCAGCCTGCATGGTTTGTGATAATTCCTTTTCAAGTTTTAAGACCGTATCGGCTGCTGCCGCACTTTCCAGTATCCTTTTCCAGAAAAACGCTGCAGGATTGGAGATGTACACTGCTTTCCCGACCAGGAAATCCCATTCCTGTTCTGCCAGCAACTCAGGGATCCGGCTTTCCCAAAAACCATGAATGCCTTTCTGGTTGGTCAATTGCCCATTATGATTGCTGCTGGCATGCAGCGGCACATGGGCATCGCCGATATAATGACCGATCTCTGCTGAATATTTCAGGATCGCTGCCTGGTTTTTCTCTTTGAATGCATGGGTGAGCCGTTGCAACATGGTTTGCAACCACCAGGGAATGATGCCATGCGCCTGCAGGCTGTCGGTTGAATAACGGGCAACCGCATCTTTCCAGGAACGGGGAAGGGCAGGATAGGGATACTGGCCATACTGATCAATATCTATATAATGACGTGGGCCTTCTGCGGCAACTACATAACGTCTTTTATCAGGATCAACAGCATGCTCTTCGATAAAAGCAATATGTTGCTTGTAAAGAAGGATCATTTCCGGGGGTAAAAGGAATACAGCATAGTAATTGATCTTACGATGGCCGAAAAAACCCCAGGAATGGGCAGGGAATGTTGTAAGTAGAAAGAATAGGGGGAGGAGGAGTTTCATAGCAGGGGTATTTTAAAATAATAGGTATTGATCGTTGTCCGATGGCCGAGTAGCACGCAAGGCGAAGCCAGTAGTCCCTCTTCAATTGATAAAAGAAAGGAATACCTACAAACCTTCAGTCGGCTTCTGATGCTGGGCATGATCCTCTTCCAGTTCCACCACGCCGCCTGTTACAGCATATTTCATGGCGTCACCGGAACTGATCTTATCTATTTTTTTTACCCTTGAGCGGGGAAGTATATATAACTGGCCGGCAAAATTGTATGCCTGGGGAACATATACGGCCACCTTATCAGCTCCCATTTCAAACTTGTTCATTTCTTCATCGGTCAGGAACCCCACGATCCATACCTCTTCTGCAAACACATTGGCCAGCACAGCTTTATTGAATCTTTTTTTATCACCTGCAAAAGCTTCAAAGAAATCTTTGGTTGAAGAATAAATGAATTTGATCACTGGTGTGCGTTCCATCCATTGGTCAAAGAAATGGATGAAACTGCCCATCAGGAAGTTAGAACTTATCCAGCCTACCAGGATGATGAATACGACAATGATCACGAACCCAAGCCCGGGAATATTTACATAAGGGCGGAGAATGCCATCCACCTTGATAAACAGCAGGGAAACAATATATATGGTAATACCGATCGGCGCCAGGATGATAATTCCCTGGATCAGATAGCGTAAGAGCTTTTTTGCATAATACTGACTGGTATTCTTCGGCGCATTCGCCATGGGTAACATTGATTTGGGGCTAAAGGTAAATAAAAGCAGCGGGTGTTAAAGCGTGTAAAAAACAGGATGAACGGGGAAAAACACAGGATGGAAACTTTGGTTACGAAAAAAGTTTCCGTAGTTTTGTACCCTAAATTTCGCGTGCATGGAGGCTAAAGAGCGTATTTCTACGAAAGCTGAAGAATTGTTTACCCGTTATGGCATCCGTTCCGTGTCCATGGACGATATCGCCAATAACCTGGGCATGTCGAAAAAGACATTGTACCAATATTATGCCGACAAAGATGAACTGGTACATGCTGTAGTAGAAACTCATATCAACTCCCTCGAACACGATTGCATTGTTATCCAGGAAGGTGCCAAGAACGCTATTGATGAAGTGTTCATTACCATTGAGAAAATGATTGATGATTTCAATGATATGAACCCTCTCCTGGTCCATGACCTGGAAAAATTTCATTACCGCGCCTTCCAGCGTTTCCGCGAACACAAAGACAAATTCCTGATGGAAGTGCTCCGGCATAATATTGAATGGGGTATTAAAGACGAACTCTACCGTGCTGATATCAATGTAGAAATGATGAGCAAATTCCGCCTCGAGTCGATGATGATTCCCTTTAATGTGACTGCTTTTCCTGCCGGCAAGTATAATATCGCGGAAATGTCAAGGGAATTTTTAATCCATTTCATTTATGGCATTGCTACTGTTAAAGGACATAAACTCATTCAGAAATATGTACAACAAAGACAAAAAAGCCTTACTCATGAAGAAAGCAAAAAATAAAAGGCATCACTGGTTATTACTGGCCTTCCTTTTACCACTTGCTGCGCTGGCGCAAACCGGCGACACGGCAAGCGGCAAGCGGTATGAACTTTCGTTGCAACAGGCCATTGATCATGCCAATCAGAACAATCTTGATATAAAGAACGGTCTGATCGATGTGTTGCTGCAAAAAGAAACCAACAGGCAAACAACCGCTGCGGCTTTACCCAAAGTGACCGTCAATGGCAGTTTTACCGACAACCTGCAATTGCAAAAGACCTTATTGCCGGGTGAACTTGTTGGTCAGCCAGGTACACTTATACCCGTTCAGTTCGGTACCAAGTACATCACCAGCGGCACAGCCGAACTGACCCAGATCTTATTCGACGGGCAGGTGTTTGTTGGATTGCAGGCCCGCAGAACATCTATTGACTGGGCCAATAAAAAAGTGGAAGTGACACAGCAAACCATCAAAGCCAATGTGTATAAAGTGTATTATCAGCTGGTGGCAAGCAAAACACAGGTTGACCTGCTCGACAGTAATATCGTGCTGATCAAAAAACAACAGCATGATGCCGAGGTCATGTACAA
The DNA here is from genome assembly GCA_001898405.1 of Sphingobacteriales bacterium 44-61. Classification (GTDB taxonomy): domain Bacteria; phylum Bacteroidota; class Bacteroidia; order Chitinophagales; family Chitinophagaceae; genus Terrimonas_A. The sequence goes on along the minus strand of MKTW01000001.1, from coordinate 863,683 downwards.
AAATGGTTTTGCAGAAAAACTGGATGTAGACAGGGCCAGTGTGGCATTGGCCAACCTGGAAACAGAAAGAGCCAAACTGCTGACCACGATCAATAACGGCTATTACGGTCTTAAACTTCTGCTGGGCATCCCAACTGCCGATCAATTGGTATTGACTGATACATTGAGCAATGAAATGATAAGGGGCGGCATACTGGAAAATTCAACCTATCAGTACGCTGACAGGAAAGATTATCAGTACCTACAGCTTACCCGCGATTTCAATGCCTACAATATCCGCCGCTATAAACTGAGCAAAATCCCGACACTCAGCCTGGATGCGTCTTACAACAAACAGTTGCAGGAAAACAAATTCAAATTCGACGGCAACTGGTTCACCGCTTCCTATGTCGCCCTTCGTTTATCCATTCCCATCTTTAATGGCTTTGCGACCAATTCAAAAATTGCCGCTGCAAAGCTGACTGTGCAACAACTGGACAACCAGATACAGAATATGAAGATCTCGATCGATAATGAAGTGGTAACATCCCGCAACACGTTGCGCACATCTATTGCAGCAATGGATTACCAGCAGAAGAATATGGAACTGGCCGAAGAAGTGTACCGCCAAACAAAAAAGAAATATGAAGTGGGAACAGGAAGCAGCACAGACCTGACCACAGCACAAAAAGACCTTCAACAGGCGCAAACCAATTATATCAATGCCCTGTATGATGCCATCATTGCTAAAGTTGATTTCCTGAACGCAACCGGTAAACTTTAATCATAAACCAAACCATGACCCATAAAACAACATATATGCAAAAGATACTTACCATCATGCTGTCAGCCTCCCTGGTATTGCTGATGGCTTCCTGCGGAAGCAGTGCCAAAGGCGAGAAAGGCACGCTCGGGGATAAGAAAGCTGAACTGGAAAAGCTGAAAAAGCAACAGAAAGATGTAAATGACAAGATCGTAAAACTGGAAGATGAAATAAGCAAACTCGATTCATCTGCAGCGATCAAAGCCAAACTGGTGGCTTTGTCTACCATTGGTACAGACACATTCACTCACTTCATCGACCTGCAGGGCAAAGTAGAAGCACAGAATGTAGCGTACGCAGCTCCGAGAGGACAGGGTGGCCTGGTAAGAGCCGTGTATGTGAAACAGGGTGATGCAGTTCGTGTAGGGCAGGTGTTGCTGAAACTGGATGATGCAGTGCAACGTCAGCAGCTGGCAGCAGCGCAGCAGCAGATCAGCGGTCTTGCTTCGCAACTGGACCAGGCAAAAAGCATTTACCAGCGTCAGCAAAATCTCTGGAAAGAAAATATCGGAACAGAAGTGCAGGTACTGAATGCTAAAACAAATGTGGATGCATTACAAAGCCAGTTGAACGCAGCAAAAGCAAATGTGGAAATCGCACAGGAGCAGCTCAACTTCACTAACGTGACTGCCGAAATAAGCGGCACTGTAAATACCGTGAATGTGAGGACCGGTGAAGTGTTCGCTGCCGGTGCCCAACAGATCCAGATCGTTAACACCAGTGATCTGAAAGTGCTGGTGCATGTGCCGGAGAACTATCTTGAAAGAATAAACGTTGGCACCAACCTGAGAGTAACACTTCCTGAATTAAACAACAAAGTGATCGGTACAAAGGTTTCTGTAGCCAGTAAGCTGATTGATCCTATAACCCGCTCTTTCTATATCGAAGGCAGGTTGCAGGATAAGGACCTGCGTCCAAACCAGATCGCAGTGGTGCAGATACAGGATTACAAAACACCTAATGCTATCACTGTTCCTGTTAACACCCTGCAGAATGACGAGAATGGAAAATTTGTACTTGTAGCTGCGACAGAGAACGGCAAGCTGATAGCCCGTAAAAAAAGAGTTACAATCGGTGAACTGTACAGGGATAAGCTGGAAATAAAAAGCGGTCTGCAAGCAGGCGACAAGATCATCTCAGATGGCTTCCAGGGATTGTATGACGGGCAGTTGATCACTATAAACTGATCAGTGGGTATGAACCATAAGCGTGGAAATTAAACCAGAATTGATGAAAGGATGGGCAACCATCCACAACAAATTATACAATGAGTGCTTTAGAAAATTTCACCGGTAAGTTTAAAGAATTTAAGCCTACCACCTGGAGCGTCAAAAACAGGACTTCCATTTACCTGCTGATGCTGATCGTTACCTTATGGGGGGTAAACCAGTTCGTGACGTTGCCGAAGGAGCAGTTCCCTGATATCGTGATACCTACTATTTATGTACAAACCGTGTACGTAGGGAATTCGCCTAAGGATATGGAGAACCTGGTGACCCAACCGATCGAAAAACAGATCAAAGGCATTACTGGTGCCAAGATCACCAAAACAACGAGTACATCCGTACAGGATTTCTCTGCCATCACTGTTGAGTTTGGAACGGATGTGAAAGTGGATGTGGCGCTGCAAAAGGTCAAGGATGCGATAGATAAAGCGAAGCAGGACCTGCCTACAGACCTTACAGAGGAACCCACTGCGCTGGAGGTCAGCTTTTCTGACCAGCCCATCATGTATGTGAACGTAAGCGGCGATTATGATGTAGTGCAGCTGAAAGAATATGCAAAAGATCTGCAGGACAGGCTGGAAGAGCTTTCACAGATCAACCGTGTGGACCTGGTAGGTGCGCCGGAAAGGGAATTCCAGATCAATGCAGACAACAGCCGGATGGAAGCGACCGGTATCACGTTTGACAATATCCAGGCTGCAGTGGCCAATGAGAACCTTGATATTTCGGGCGGCTTGCTGGAAGTAGGTAATATGAAACGTACACTGCAGGTGAAAGGCCAGATCAAGGAAGCAAGCGAACTCGAGAAGATCGTGGTACGGAATACAAAAGGCGCTCCTATTTATCTCCGTGATATTGCACAGATCAAAGACACTATTAAAGAAAGCGAAAGCTATGCACGGCTTGATGGCAAAAATGTTATCACGCTTAATATCATTAAACGTGCGGGGGAAAATCTGATCGAAACATCAGACAATGTAAAAAGAATAACAGAAGAATTAAAGGCTACAGAGTTTCCAAAGAATTTGGAAGTGGTGATCACCGGCGATCAGAGTAAACAAACCCGCACGTCTTTTAATGAACTGGTTAACTCCATCGTGATCGGCTTTGTGCTGGTATTGCTGATCCTGATGTTCTTTATGGGTGTAACAAACGCTTTCTTCGTAGCGCTTTCAGTGCCCTTGAGCATGTTCGTTGCCTTCATGTTCCTGCCGGCAGCGGATATTCTTATCGGCTCACACGTTACGCTCAACTTTATCGTATTGTTTGCCCTGCTCTTCGGATTGGGGATCATTGTGGACGATGCGATCGTAGTGATCGAGAACACGCACCGGATCTTCATGGAAGGAAAAGGAAAGATCAGTGCTGAGAAATCAGCGATGATGGCGGCAGGGGAAGTGTTTATTCCTGTACTGGCGGGAACACTGACCACGCTGGCACCTTTCTTCCCGCTGCTGTTCTGGCCCGGTATCATCGGTAAATTCATGGTGTACCTGCCGGCAATGCTGATCTTCACGCTCACCGCATCGCTGATCGTGGCATTTATCATGAACCCTGTATTTGCGGTTGACTTCATGAACCATCCTGAAGGAGAACATAAGCAACCCAAGTCAGCGATCTTCAGGAAACCATTGCTCTGGATTTTCGTCGGTTTCGGGATCCTGCTTGATCTGAGCGGCACTACCTTCTTTGGCAACCTGCTTATCTTCTTCGCATTGCTGATGGTGCTGAACACTTACGTGATAGATGGAATGATCCATCGCTTCCAGAACAGGGTATTGCCCTGGATCATGAACCATTATGAAAATCTTTTACGTTGGGCATTGAAAGGGTGGAGGCCGGTGCATCTGTTGCTTGGAGCAGTAGGCTTATTTATCCTGACCATCATGTTCTTTATAGCACGTCAGTTGCCGGTAGTATTATTCCCCAGCGCAGATCCCAACCAGGTATACGTTTACCTGAAACTGCCTGTGGGCACCGACGTAAAATATACCGATTCAGTTACCCGTACGCTCGAAGCAAAAGTGAATAAGGTGCTGGATATGGAGAATGGGAAGAAAAACCCGATCGTGGAAAGTGTGATCACGAATATCGCTATCGGTGCAAGTGATCCTACTTCAGGTGATAGAAGTACAAGACCGGAATTGGGAAGGATCCAGGTTTCATTTGTGGAGTTTGAAAAACGTCATGGCGTTTCTTCAAGACCCTATCTTGATTCCATACGTGCCGCTGTTAAAGGTATACCAGGTGCTGAGCTGTCGGTTGACCAGGAACAGGGCGGGCCTCCCACTGATCCGCCGGTGAATATTGAAGTAGCAAGTGAGGATTTTGATGAACTGATCAAAACAGCTGTTTCACTGAAAAACTATCTTGATTCAGTGAACACACCCGGTGTGGAAGAATTGAAAATGGATGTGGACCTGAACAATCCGGAGATCTCGCTGACCATCGACAGGGAAAGAGCTATGCGCGAAGGCGTATCCACGGCACAGATAGGCATGCAGATAAGAACAGCTTTATTTGGTCGGGAAGTTTCCAAAGTGAAGGATGGAGAGGATGAGTATAAGATACAATTGCGCAATAATGAAATGCAGCGGAAAAACCTGGTCGACCTGCTGAATATGAATATCCGTTTCCAGGATATGTCGGCCGGTGGTGCAGTGAAAAGCATACCTATCACTTCCGTGGTAAAGCTGGATCTGACCAGTACACTGGGTAGTGTAAAAAGGAAGAATCAAAAGAGGGTGATAACGCTTCGTTCAAACGTATTGAGCTCACAAGGATTTACACCGGATGGAGTGAATCAGCAACTGGCCCGTGAGATCGCTAATTTCAAAGATAAACCCAACGATGTAACGATCAGACAAACAGGTGAAGGCGAACAGATGGCTGAAACCTCTGCTTTCCTTGGTAAGGCATTGCTGATCGCCTTGTTGATGATCCTGCTGATCCTGGTGATCCAGTTCAATTCGGTGAGCAAATCGGTGATCATTCTTACAGAGATCGTGTTCAGTGTTATCGGGGTGCTGCTGGGTTTCTCGATCACGGGTATGGAATTATCAACTATCATGACAGGTGTGGGTATCCTTGGCCTGGCAGGTATCGTGATCAAGAACGGGATCCTGGTAATTGAATTTGCCGATGAGTTGCGGGCCAGGGGATTGAAAACCCGGGAGGCTGTGGTGCAGGCGGGTAAAACGAGGATCATCCCTGTATTGCTGACGGCATTGGCTGCCATCCTGGCGCTGATACCATTGGCAGTTGGTTTCAATATCAATTTCGTGACCCTGTTTTCTGAGCTGAACCCGCATATCTTCTTTGGTGGCGATAATGTAGCGTTCTGGAAACCCCTGTCATGGACTATCATCTTTGGTTTGGCTTTCGCCTTCTTTATGACCCTGATCATGGTGCCAAGCATGTACCTGATCGCTGAAAGGCTGAAACGCCCGATGCGCAGGATGTTTGGGGGCAAATGGATCTCTTTCATGGGTATTCCACCATTGATCTTCCTCTTTATCCCGCTGATGATCATAACCATGCTCAAGCATAAGGCCGAGGTAAGAAGAAGGAGAAGGAAGCTGCAGGATGCCCGGGTGACAGAAGAATTTAAAGAGGCCTGGTTCTAAGCCCTTTAGGTAATTACATAAAAATTTAATTTGTAAAAGGCAGTCTATCAACAGGCTGCCTTTTTTTCAGTTAATTCTTAGTTATTTTAAAAAAAATTAGGGCCTTGTGCAGCACAAGCAAATTCCTTTTTGTCTCTATTATGCGGTTCCTGGAACTGCACCCGAATTAACTGCTTAAAAATATTTACATAGTTGGTTTTGTATCCGCGCCTTTCTAACTGCTTAGCGGAAAAGCGGCCTCTTGAGGGCCGCTTTTATTTTTGGCTGAGCAGGGGTTAAAGAAAAAAGACGGACTACTTCACTTGCCGCACTTTACCTTCTTTTAACTAACTATTTTAATAAAGGAAAGTGTTTTTAGCTGATTATGCGTCCTGTCATTCAGCGATTATATGAAAAGATAGAAGAGCAGATCAAAGCTGTTCAAGAAGGAAGTTTCCCACTGCTAAGGGAAATTTCGCAGTGCATCGAAATATGGCAGGAAGCCATGCACGAGCTGAAACGGATCATTGAGAAGCATCCATTAAAAGATCTGGACGAGGAGATTGAATTTTTTAAAGGTAGCAGCCCAAATTCTATTCACAATTCATCTATTATGTCAAGGTTTTTCACATCGAAATTTACCGGCCTACGGCGAGTGACAAGGTGCAGATGAGTCACTTGGAATCACATCTAATGCGCATCAAGCATTTCTTTGATAATAACCTGGATTTTTACCAATACTACAGAAGTGGTGCTACCCATTTTGATGAAGTGTATTTAGTAAGGGGCAACAGGATGTCAGGGTATTGCCTGATGATCTTATATTAAGCATTGATCATAGTTTCTCAACAATACAGAGCTACAAGGTTTCAAAGTTGTTTGCGTATGAACTCCTCCGCATTTATCTCAATACAGCTATCTCTTCATTGCAAATGCGAGAGGGTAGTGAAGCCTCAAAGGTGGAGAAGAGGTTACAATGGACCGGATCTAAAGTTTCGTTGATAGAATTGATTTATTCGCTGCAATCTGTAGGGGTAGTGAATAACGGGTCCGCTGATATTAAGATGCTAACAGCTTTTTTCGAAAGAACGTTTCAGGTGGAACTTGGTAACGCTTATAATGTATTTCAGGAAATGCGGCTATGGAAAAAGGCAAGAAGTAGTTTTTTAGATTCAATGAGAGAGCAACTACTTCGAAGAATGGATGAGGCAGATAAGGGATATTAGCCACATAAAGGCAGGGGCAAGGTATTTAGGTAATAATTGTATGTTGCGGAAGAATAATTATGAGTAATGGTTTAATTGATTGAAAACCATCAAGATAATACGGGTTTATACTTATTGCATAATCTGCTAAGTTGATTTAGTTTTCATGTAAATTGAATACGCCCACATTTTGTGGACAATCACAGGTATCGGAACATCGTATTCTTGTGATATTGGATATCGAGTGGAAGTCACTTGCGAAGTAAGTGTGCTGTACAATCTCGTCGGTGCTAACCCGGCAAACGCCGCGCAGTTAAGTCGCGGCCGTATTCGATTGAAGAACAGTGGCGGAACTGTTGTGTACAGCAACACGAATGTTTCACCCGTAACAATTACCAGTCTGGGCCTGATCCAAGCGATCCAACGCTCAATCTATTTCGGGTTGTCTTTACAACAAACTACATTAATGAGACAACCTTCAACAACGCGACCACTATAGAGGCATCCTTGTTTTGCTATACTGATTGTGCAAATATTCCGACGATAAGCACCGGATATTCATCACAACAAGCAATTCCTATTTCAAACGTGAATTACATCCCTTGCCAACGGGTAGATAAAGTGGGCTACAGTCCGACTACGAACGCTGTGTTTGGCTGTAATGCTATCCCGAGTGCGTGTTATCCCTGGGGATATGTATTCCCGGATCGTCAGGAAATTCAATGGTTCGACGGAACAAGTTGGCTGCCACTGAATCTTGTTTTTTTCGGTACAACCAATGGTGGAATAATATATACAGCGGACCTCTGGTATATTGATATTCCAAACAATCCGGGAATGACTACTGGAGCATATTACCAGGTGCGGTACCGCAACAGGCAGGTAAGTGGCACTGGCGCGCCTTGCGTCACCAATATCTGGGTGGAAGATACTTGGCATATACTTTAGAACGACCCACTATAGGGGATAACACTCAGCACATGAAAAAGGGCTGAAAAGCCCTTTTTTTATACCTGTTATAGTTGTTCTTTTGTGTTAATTAACCAAATCCATGAAACGAATTATCCTGCCCATATTGTGCTCGATATTTTTTGCTGTTGAAGGGCACTCGCAGTTATGCGCGGATTCATCCTTTCATGGTATTTACACGCTTGCTGACTCTTTGATCCCGGCTTGTGAAATCCAATTAAAAGATGGAGGCAGATTTCAACTACTGGAAACTTTTCGCACCGCAAATAACCAGCCACATAATGTCCTTATTCGATATAATAAGCATAATCAGCTTGCCTGGCAGGGCAAACTTGAACAAAGCCCGGATATGGAACGCCTGGCAGTTTCAAGGGCATTGGAGCACCCCGATGGTAAATTAATTATAAGTGGCTTTGCTACGATGAAAAGCACACGTGAACGACTTTTTTACCTAGCTGCATTATCTGAATACGGACAACTGCTTTGGCAAAAGACAGTTGATTTTCGTGATATTGTAAGTGTTGCTGGAAACTTTGGACATTCCAACAAGATAAACGGCCCCATTTGTACCGGACGTTCTGATAGCCTTATTTTCTCTTTTTCTGTTGAAGGTGAAAGTACCGTTGGAGATAAGATCGCTGTTCTTTGTACAGATCAGTCCGGTAATATAGGCTGGAGTAAAACGATCGTTGTACCAACCGTAGCGGAAAGCTGGGTAAATTTAGTCAAGGCAAGGATAAATGGAAATACGCTATGGATGTATGGAGGCCACACGTCCATCGACTACTGCCCGGATGCAGCACCATCTCTCGGCTACATCAACCGCGGTAAGATTATGGCCCTCGCGTTTGACCTCAATACCCACAGCATCACTCAGCAGCGATCCTATTGTCCGCCAATAACCACCATGATGAATGCCTCCGGATACGTGCCGGGATATCAGCATTATGGCGGATTGACCGACGGATCTATTTTTGGACAGGATGTTTTCTTTTTGAATAACGGACAAATCGCCGTTACCTGCTCCCGCCTCAGAGCTACCAGTATGCCGGAACGAAAGAACTGGCTTTTCAGCGTTAGCTACTTTGACGAGCATTTTAATCATCTCAAAAGTGAGATGATTACCGCTGGTGATTTGCTGATGCAATCGGCCAATCAATCAATAGCCCTTGATCAGCAAGGAAATAAGCACATGAGTTTTATCAATCATCATACAGGAATGGTCTACTATGCCGTGTGCGACAATAACAATCAATTCATCTTACAGAAAAAAATAAAAGCAAATCTGACAGCTCCTCTTTTTTCCCAGTTTCGATATAATATTAGCAAAGGCCGGTTTACGAGTTTCGAAATGTTCAACACAGTCAATAATGCAACTGCGATAGATTATTTCGAAGTTAATCCATCTTATGCCGATGCAGAATGTTTTGGGGAGGATACGGCTTTCCTGTCAATCGAACCCGGCAATGTCAGTGTCGCAGAACTCAGAGGAAATCTTACTACTCGTACATCTCAGTTGCAGGCACAACAAGCAAATGTGCAAAATGCAGACGTTCATATCGACCGAAGAGTGGTGTGTACAGATAAAAATGTCTGTGATAGTTTGAGGATGACATTTACTCAACCTGCTTGCGTAACGGCCGATACGTTCAAAATCACCGCGAAAAAAAATCAATTTTGCCAAGGCTCCGTTCTTTTCTATTTTGATTCCAGTGCAGTAGTTTATTACCATCAGCCGGATGATACAACATTGTTCTTGAAGCCAAGAGCCGGTCGCTTCGATGGAGCAATCATAGCGGTAAGTAGCTCTTGTCCACAACTGAGAGACACGATCACTGTAAACTTCTCATCCCTGCAACGCGAACTCAACCTGGGAGTGGACCGGATGTTTTGTCCAGGAGATACCTATCGTCTGAATGCGGGCCCGCAATTCAACTATTACAAATGGCAGGACGATAGCAGTGACAGTATTTTTATCGCAAGCGAGCCTGGTAAATACTGGGTAATGACTACCGATGATTGTTCCGTGTACTATGACACTATTAACCTTTATCTTCCCAACATAACATTGCATGCAGGAGTAGATACCTCTATCTGCCGCTTAGCCGCATTGAGGCTCCAGGCAACAAATGGGTTTTCCTCATACAGTTGGACATCCTTACTATCTGGCGAAACGTTAATGGGGAATAATATAACGGTATGGCCTAAGGAGTCAGGGATATGGGTAGTGCGAGCCAATGTTGAAAATTGTCAAATGCGGGATTCGATGATTGTTACAATAAAACAATGTGGAAATAAACTATATATTCCAACCGCGTTTACTCCAAATAATGATGGCTTAAATGATCGATTCGGGGCTTACATTGATGGAGGATTGGAGTCTTATCGGTTGAACATTTTTAACCGGTGGGGAGAATTACTTTTTTCTGCTACTGATTCAAACCGTGTTTGGGACGGGTATTGGAAGGGGAAATTGCAGCCTGCGGGTGTGTACATATGGCACTGTGAATATAAATTTGCGGGCATGTCGACGCAAACAGAAAAGGGTACAGTCTCGCTTATAAGGTAAATATAGCTGTAATGTTTGCAGAATAGCCCGGGAATTACTACGATTTTTTATTAATTGTAATAGTTAGTAGTTGATCTGACAGTTGAGGATTAATTTTTCAATTTTCAAAAGGGATACAGATTAAAAAATTAGGCTGCCGAGTCAAGTTGATTCAGCAGCCTAATTTTTTAATCCATTTTAAGTGCTTCCTATTCAACAAGGAGCACTTCCTGTATCTGAATAATCTTAATTAGAATCCTTTCTTTTCAACTGGTTTTCCATCCGCATCCAACTCAATGATCTCATAACCCAGTTTTTGCAGACCGGGCAGGATTTTGGCTTTATCGCCTACCACGAGCACATTCATTTTGCCTGCATTCACCCATTTTTTGGCTAATGCGTCAATGTCCGCCTTGGTGATATTGGCTACGATCCTGCTTTGCTGGTCCACATAATCTGCGGGCAGATCATTGTCCAGGATATTGCCGATAAAACCAGCTTTCTGAAAGCCTGTTTCATAACGAAGGGCATCGCGCTGACCGATCGCGCTTTTCATAAATGCTAACTCTTCATCGGTGATACCGTTTTCCGCATAATCTTTCAGCTCTTTCATAATTTCTATCAGCGCACTGTCTGTAGCATTGGCACGTATGCCGGAGCTGAACTCAAAATCGCCTGTTTGCTTGCCGCCGGAGAATCCGCTGCGGGCGCCATAGGTCCAGCCTTTGTCTTCACGCAGGTTCAGGTTGAGGCGGCTGTTGAAAGCACCACCCAATGTGTAGTTCATCAATCCTGATTTATAATATTCACCTGTGGCGTCGTATTTCATACCGGTAACATATCCAACGCGGAATTCTGTTTGGGCTGCTTTAGGAACATCCACGAGGTAGATCTTTGTTTTTTCTACTACCGGCACGGCAGCAATAGCAGGGATCTCTATCTTTTTATTGGGCAGCTTGCCCAGGAAAGAAAGTCTGGGTAATATTTCGTCTTCCTTGATATCACCTACCACCACTACTTCAGCCCCTTGTGAAGTCATATTGTTATCGTAGTAAGACTGGATATCAGCCAGTGTGATATTTTTTACTGTTTCTTCGTCGCCGTCAGCGGATATGCCGAGGATATGACCAAGACCATAGTTCAATTTGGCAAATACGTTGTCTGCTACAGAAGCGGGTTGTGTTTTTGCCATTTTGAAACTTTCCAGGCCTTGCTTTTTGATACGGTCAAATGCTTCCTGTGTGAATTTGGGATTGAACATCCTTTCCTGCAGCAGGGTCAGGGTAGCATCCAGGTTTTTCTTTTGTGACTGCACCTGGAATGTAATGTCTTCATTGCCGCTGTATACGGAAACAGAACTTCCAAGTTTTTGTAGTTCGCGGCTCATGGATTCAGCCGTATAATTCTTTGTATCATCATTCATCATATCAGTGAAGAATGATGCTAGGCCGGCTTTTGACATATTGTTGGCTTCAAGGAAATGACCACCAGGGATCTTGATGGATAAAGTGACAGTAGGCAATTCTGTATTTTCTGTGCCGATCACTTTAATACCACCATTAAGGTCTTTTTTCCAGAAGGCAGGAACTTTTACCACAGGGTTGGGGCCATTGCCGGGTATTTTGCTGCGGTCAAATTTATCTTTTGCCTTTACATATTTCAATCCTTCATAACCATAATGCGGGGCAACATACCCTGCTTCATCAATCTTGTAATTGTCTCCGGCCACCAGCATCTTATCATCAGCGTTTTTGGGCAGCACGCTTATTACCACACAATGCTTCAGCTTAACATATTTATTGTATACACGCATTACATCTTCCCTGGTCACTGACTGGTACATTTTCATCAGTTTGCCGATCATGTTGGGGTTGCCGGTAAACGTATTGAATGCGGCCAGTTGGGATACCTTACCAGCAACGCTTTGCAGGCCATTGATGAGCTGGGATTCGTACCCGCCTTTGAATTTGGCGATATCATCGTCTGTTACACCTCTTGCTTCGAAGCTGTCCAGCGCGTTGTTGAGCAGGTAATACATGCTGGATAAAGGTTTGCCGGGATAGGGAACAACCTGGAAGATAAAAGAACCTGATAATTCCTGTAAACTGCTGAAGCAACCTGCACTCAGTGCCAGTTGTTTTTTTACCAGTTGCTGATACAATATGGAATTATTCCCCTGCCCGAGTATCTGGGCCAGGCAGGCGAGTGCAGCCTGGTCTTCATGATAGCTTGGAATAGTAGGATAAGATTCCAGCAGCATGGGAAGGCGGGCATAGTTGTCTGTATAAGAAGCGAACCGGTGAGTGGGCAGCACGGGGACCATGGGCTTCATATTTTCCACTTTAGGCCCGCGGGGGATGCTACCGAAATATTTCTCTACCAGTTTCAGCACCTCTTTGGAGTTAACGTCTCCACCAATTGTAAGTGTGGCATTGTTAGGACCGTACCAGCGTAGGAAGAAGTTTTTCAGATCATTCACATCCACCCTGTTCAGGTCTTCAATATACCCGATAGTGAGCCAGGAATAAGGATGGCCATAAGGATAGAGGTTTTTTGCAGACACTTCACCCAGCAAACCATAAGGACGGTTATCATAATTCTGGCCGCGTTCATTCTTTACGGTTTCGCGTTGGATCTCGAATTTCTTCTGCGTAACGGCATCCAGCAAAAAGCCCATGCGGTCGGCTTCGAGCCAAAGCATTTTTTCTAATTGATTGGAAGGAATTGTTTCATAATAGTTGGTACGGTCGGTATTGGTACTGCCATTCAGGGTACCGCCGGCTTCTGTAACGATCTTGAAGTGTTGTTCATCGGCTACGTGGTCCGAGCCCTGGAACATCATGTGTTCAAAGAAGTGGGCAAAGCCTGATTTACCGATCTCTTCGCGGGCAGAGCCTACGTGATACGTTACATCCACATGCACAACGGGGTCGCTGTGATCTTCATGTACGATCAGCGTTAATCCGTTGGGTAATACATATTTTTCGTAAGGGATGACCAGCTCATTGCCCTGGCGGGTCACCTTTTCTACGAGTTTGGCCTGGGCATTGGCTGCTGCAGTTGCCAGCAGAGAGAATGCCGTCACCACAAAAAGTTTTTGTCTCATATAATTAATGATTGCGTTTAGGAGGGGGGCAATGTAAGGAATAATGGGCTGAATTAAATACCGGTTGTCAAATAGTGGGGGTAGTATAAAAAAGACGGCTGCCATTTATTGTAGAAATAACAATTATATTAATGCTTTGCAACAGTCTGGGATATGACTGTTTTGGGGCTATCCCGGCCTCATATCTGGGTGAAACTTAATTTCTAAAATATAGAGTTGGATTTTAGGAGATATTATTCAGGAAAAATGCGTTTTTTCCTGTGTTCTTCCCTGGGTTCGGGAATTAACAGCATTTAATTTTATGCCTGTAAGATTCAGATAACTAAAACCATTAAAGGAATGAGATGAAAAATATTCGATATAAAAAAAGGCTGTCTTGTCAGTCCAGGTTTTTTAGTAGTTGCCTTTTGTTCCCTGAACATACTTCAAACATTGATTTAGGAAGTATATTTAATTTTTGGGGTAACTACTATAATGAAAATATTTCCCGGATTCTCAACCGGCCGGATGAGGAAGTATTAAGAGATGATTGGTGTATAATCGGACAGGTTATAAATGATGACCTTGAAGGAGAATCAAATGGGGGCTAGCGCATAAATTTTCGGTCAGATGGGAAGTTCGCGTAGTCAGGTTAAGGAGTAGTCTGTTATGGAATCACCTGCAAGTGATATAAAAGAAATATCCGAAGAGGCTGAAGAAATAGCCTTGGTATCTGTTTTTATATATGGAAAGTATTCTCAGAAAAAGGGAAAAGAGTTTAAAAGAGGCTAAAACGATTCCTTTTGTAAATGACAGGAACTTAGGTTGATGAAATCTTTATGATTAATAAAAAAGCCGTAGCATTGATTTGCTACGGCTTGCAATGATTCATGGCTATACTATACATTAAAACGCCTTCTTTCCCACCGGTTTTCCCTCTGCATCCAACTCTATGATCTTATATCCCATTTTCTGCAATCCCGGAAGGATCTTCGCTTTATCTCCCACCAGCAACATGTTCAACCTGTCTGCCGAAATATGTTTTTTGATCAGCCCGTCCATTTCTTTTTTCGTCATATTCTGCAAAATTTTTGCTTGTGTCGCTGTATAATTTGCAGGGAGGTTATAGTCTAAGATCATGCGGATAAAACCGGCTTTCTGTATGCTGGTCTCATAAGCCCTTGCATCACGCTGGCCGATCGCGTTCTTCATAAAAGCAAGTTCATCTTCCGTAATGCCATTTGCGGCATAATTGCGGATTTCCTTGACTACTTCTCCGAGAGCACTGTCAGTTGCTTCTGCTTTTATGCCTGAACTGAATTTGAAATCACCATCATATTCATCACCGCTGAAAGAAGAGCGGGCGCCATAGGTCCAGCCTTTGTCTTCACGGAGATTGAGGTTGAGACGACTGTTGAAATCACCACCCAGCGCATAGTTCAGCAAGCTGGCGCGATAATACTCGCCAGTGGCATCGTATTTCAATCCGGTATGATAACCCACGCGGAATTCTGTTTGTGCCGCTTTAGGAATATCTACGAGATAGATCTGTGATTCATTATTGGGCAGTGGCGTGGCTTCGACTTTAGGGATAGTAACTGTCTTATTCGGCAATTTATTCAGGAATGCCAGCTTGGGTAAGATCTCTGCTTCCCTGATATCACCTACCACCACTACTTTCAACCCCTTATTGGTGATGTAATTGTCATAATAATGCTGGATATCGTTCAGGCTGATATTGGCAACGCTTTCTGCGGTACCGTTTTCAGGAATAGCAAGAATATTATTAGGGCCGAAATTGAGTTTGGCGATCACATCAGTGGCTACGGTCGCAGGCTGTGTTTTGGCCTGCTTGAAGTTTTCCTGCATTTGGCGTTTGATACGGTCGAGGTCTTCCTGGTTGAACTGCGGACTGAACATGCGCTCCTGCAACAGAGCGAGTGTTTTGTCCAGGTTCTTTTTCAGGGTCTGCACATTGAACGAGATATCATCCCTGCCGCTGCTGATGCTGATCGAACTGGCCATTTTCTGCAGTTCGGCTGAGAATTCTTCCGCAGTGTGATTTTTAGTGTCCTCGTTCATCATACGAGCGAAAAGATTCGCAAGCCCTGCTTTGGAAAGATCATTGGCCTGCAGCAAGTGACCGCCAGGCATGGAAATGGAGATCGTAACGGTAGGGATTTCGGTATTTTCTGTGCCGATCATTTTAATACCATTTGGCAGGTCTTTACGCCAGAAGGCAGGCACTTTTACCACAGGATTGGGCCCGTTGGAGGGCATCTTATTACGGTCGAAATTATCGGTTGCTTTGTTATACTTCAGCCCTGCATAACCATAGTCAGGCCTCTGATAGTGCGTGGTATCAATTGTATAATCATTTGCATGGGCGATCAGGTCTTCCTGGCCTTTTACCAGCACGCTTACGATCACATGCGGTTTGCCTTTGATGTATTTCTCATATGCACGCATTACATCTTCTTTGGTCAATGTGCTGTATTGCGACATAAGCGTTCTGATCATATTGGGATTGCCGGTAAATGTCTGGAATGCCGCCAGCTGGCTCACTTTGCCGGATACACTGGCCAGTCCATTGATCGTACGTGCTTCGAACTGTGTCTTGAACTGCTCTACATCCTCATCAGTCACTCCTCTTTTTTCGAATTCAGTCAATGCTTCTTTGATCAAAGCTTCCATTTCTGCGAGATTTTTGCCGGGGTAAGGGGTTACAGAGAATGCGAATTCACCTGCGAGTTCAGAAGCCTGGTTGCTGGCGCTGGCAGATAATGCTTTTTGTGTTTTGATGAGCGTTTGGTACAGTACGGAGTTTCTGTTACCTCCGCCACCGCCTCCTCGTCCGCCACGGCCACCGCCGCCTCCACCGCCAAGCACCTGGGCCAGGCAGGAAAGGGCTGCTTCATCTTTATCATAATCGCGGACAGTAGGATAAACCAGTCGCAGTTGCGCAGCACGGGCATAGTTATCAGTATAACTTACATAGCGGTCCTGGTCCAGTTTTACCGGTTCCAGTTTCACCGGCACCACTTCGGGTCCGCGGGGAATAGAACCAAAGTATTTTTCAACCCATTTCACGATCTGTGCAGGGTTTACATCTCCACCAACAGTAAGCGTTGCATTGTTAGGGCCATACCAGCGGAGAAAAAAGTTTTTAAGGTCATTTACATTCACGCGGTTCAACTCCTCGATATAACCAATGGTGAGCCAGGAATAGGGATGGCCATAAGGATAGAGATTTTTCGCTGAGACTTCACCCAATAAGCCATAAGGACGGTTATCATAGTTCTGTCCGCGTTCATTCTTTACTGTTGAACGTTGTATTTCGAATTTTTGCTGTGTCACTGCATCGAGCAGGAAACCCATACGGTCGGCTTCAAGCCAGAGCATTTTTTCTACCTGGTTGCTGGGAACCGTTTCATAATAGTTGGTCCGGTCGCGGTTGGTACTGCCATTCAGTGTACCACCTGCTTCAGACACGATCTTAAAATGTTGCTCATCACCTACATGGTCCGATCCCTGGAACATCATATGCTCAAAGAAATGCGCAAAGCCTGATTTCCCGATCTCCTCACGTGCCGAGCCCACATGATAGGTGACATCCACATGCACTACAGGGTCAGAATGATCTTCATGAATAATGAGGGTAAGACCGTTGGGGAGCTGATATTTTTCGTAAGGAATAATAAGCTCATTTCCCTGCCGGGTAACTTTTTCGATGAGTTTGGTCTGGGCTGATGCTGTGCCCACGACCAATAATAACAATGAAAAAGTCAGCAAATTTTGTCTCATTGTGCGTGTTTTTGGATTAATCGAGTAGGGTAGGATAGTATATCGACTCTCATTTGACGATAAAAATCCGCCGATCCAGCACGGAAACTGGAAAAAAGTATGTTTTAGTATTGATTGAGTTTGAATGTTTTCCCGCAAAGACGACAAAGAGCACAAAGGATATCTTTTGTAAAATAGCATGGTGATCATAAAGGATTCAAGAAAAGCGGTAATTATTTTACATATCTATTCTTTGTGCTCTTTGTGGGAAAATTGATTGCTGAACTGAGTCAATATTTATACTTCTACTTATCCGTTAATTCAGTAAATTAGTAACCTGCCTTCCGCCAAACATCAGCAGTCTATTATGTCAACCGGGCATGAAGAAGATAAAAACAAACCTCAACGCACTGAAACCAGGCGGCTGATCAGCCGTGAAGGTGATAAAGAAATATGGGAGGTTACGATTACAGAGATCACAGAAGAACAGGATCTGTTAGAGCCTCCACCTCCCTATGATAGAGATAACAGGTTTGATAATACCCGGGAATGGTTATTGTTCCTGTGCAATGCTATTCAGCCGACAGAAAGGGTTGTTGCCTGTTTTTTTAGTATCCATCAACTTCCGGGCGAGTATTCTGTATTGTTTACCGGCAACTGGAAATTTGATCCGGCCGATAAAGAATGGGTTTTTTACGCAGATGACAAAGTGCAGGATTCCTATTTACTGCCTGATAGCGAATACAAGGACCTTAACCGGGAAGACACATTGAAGAAATTTGCAGGCGAGCTAAAAGCTTTCAGTAAGACGGAACAATTCAAACGGTCGTTCTTTGGAAGGCTGAAAGCAGTGGCAACAGGTTTTTTTCAGGAAGAAATTATAATGATCAAATGAGCAAACACGCTCTGAAAGATTATGGTAGTAATTCAGGGTAAGCGTTTAAAGGTTTAAAAATCGGAGGTGGCCATTTAAACAATTTAACTTTAAACAGCCATTAAGAAACCCAAAATGAGCCGCAACCAGAGTGTTCTTGGCTGCTCCGTTCCTGTTACACTTACTTAATTCCCTTACCAATCCCGGAAAAAAATCCCTGTGCCTGAGGCAAAACCCCATTCCCATGTGAAACTATTGTAAATTTGCCCCCACAATTTTTGTAGACAATGGCCCGTAAACAAGAAGTCCTCCAGGACGTAGTGATAAAATTCGCCGGCGACTCCGGTGATGGTATGCAATTAACTGGTACACAGTTTACTAACAATACGGCTTTATTGGGGATCGACCTTTCAACCTTCCCCGATTTCCCCGCTGAGATCCGCGCCCCGATAGGCACCCTGCCCGGTGTGAGCGGTTTCCAGCTCCGTTTTTCGAGCGACAGGATATTTACCCCCGGCGATGCCTGCGATGTGCTCGTGGCAATGAATGCCGCAGCACTGAAAGCGAACCTGGGTGCCTTGAAAAAAGGCGGCAGGATCATCGTGAACACGGATGGCTTTGATTCCAAAAACCTTCGCCTGGCCAACTACCCTGAGGGGGAGAACCCGCTGGAAAATGACAGCCTCCAAAGCTATGAGGTGATCAAAATGGACGTGACAAAGATGACTCGTGAAGCGCTGAAGGAATTCACCATGGGCATGAAAGAAAAGGACCGGGCCAAGAACATGTTCGTGCTGGGATTCCTTTACTGGATGTATGGCCGCGATATGGAAAACACGACAAGCTTTCTTAAAGAAAAGTTTGGCAAAAAGCCGGAGATCCTGGACAGCAACCTGAAAGTGTTGCAGGCAGGATACAATTATGGTGATACTACTGAAGCATTTGGTACTACCTATAAAGTGGAAAAAGCGAAAATGCACCCCGGCACCTACCGCTCTATCATGGGCAACCAGGCGCTGGCTTATGGCTTGATCGCTGCTTCCCAGGTAAGTGGCCTGCCTATGTTCCTGGGCTCTTACCCTATCACACCGGCATCAGATATTTTACATGAACTGAGTCGGCATAAAAACTTTGGCGTCCGCACCTTCCAGGCAGAAGATGAGATTGCAGCGGTCACATCAGCGATCGGTGCTTCTTATGGCGGTGCATTGGGCGTAACCACCACTTCGGGCCCTGGCATGGCATTGAAGGCTGAAGCGATGGGATTGGCCGTAATGCTGGAAATACCCCTGGTAGTAGTGGATGTGCAACGCGGCGGTCCTTCTACAGGATTACCGACCAAAACAGAACAAAGCGATTTACTGCAGGCTTATTATGGCCGCAATGGTGAATGTCCCATGCCCGTGATTGCTGCTGCCACACCAGCAGATTGTTTTGAAGCCGTGTATGAAGCCGCAAGGGTTTCTGTACAACACATGACGCCAGTTATTTTCCTAAGTGATGGTTATATCGCCAATGGTGCAGAGCCATGGAAATTCCCTGTTACCAGCGAACTGCCTCCGATCCATGTAAAATTCAAAACAGAATTAGGGCATGGAGAAGAAAAACTGCAGCCTTACCTGCGTGATGAAAAATTAGCACGCCCCTGGGCAGTGCCTGGCACGCCGGGACTGGAACACAGGATCGGTGGTATTGAAAAACAAAATATCACAGGCAATATCAGCTATGATCCCGAAAATCACCAGTTGATGGTGAAGATCAGGCAGGAGAAAGTAGATAAGATCGCCGATTATATTCCTGAACAGAAGATTGATAGCGGAGCAGGTAAAGGAAAAGTGCTGGTGCTGGGATGGGGCTCTACATTTGGGGCAATCAAATCAGCCGTCACAGAATTGATCAATGAAGGAAAAGAAGTAAGTCATGCACATCTCCGTTATCTGCGCCCATTCCCGAAAAACCTGGGAGAAGTATTGAAAAATTTTGAAACAGTGCTGGTGCCTGAGATCAATAACGGACAGTTGATCAAAATACTGCGTGATGTTTACCTGGTAGATGCGAAAGGGTACAATAAGATCATGGGTGTGCCGATCACAAAGACTGAACTGGTAGAAGAAATAAGAAAATATTTATAATAAGAAGCGCAAAGAAGGCGCAAAGTACGCAACGGTAAAGAACACTGCATTGCGTACTTTGCGCCTTCTTTGCATTCCCCGCTGCTGATCTAAGGCTGCTCTATCACCGCAAAAAAACCTTCCCTGTAATTATCGCTAACCGGCAATGAATGCTGTTGTATAGTCACCGACTTGCGCGAAGCTGTATGAATTTTTCTTACAGCCACAATATAAGATCTGTGAATACGCACAAACTCATTCCTGTCGAGCATGTCTTCAAAGTATTTCAGATTATGCAAAATCAATAATGGATTAGGCGAGCCTGTCAAATGCATCTTGGTATAATCTTTATATCCTTCGAGGTAAAGGATATCATCAAAGAATATCTTATGCATTTTATGGGAGACATTAATAAAGAAGTAGTCTTTTCCTTTTTCTTTCTCTTTTGTGTTTTTTGTTTCTACAAAATCCTTTACCCTGTTACATGCTGTAATGAATTTTTCGAATGAGATGGGTTTTAATAAATAATCCATTGCTTTCAATTCAAACCCATTCATGGCATACTCGCTATACGCCGTGGTGAAGATCACTTCAGGTTTGTTTTTAAGGGAACGGTAAAAATCAATCCCGGAGATATCGGGCATTTTAATATCGAGAAACAACAGGTCAACAGGAGAGGATTCCAGTAAGGAAAGCGCATGCAATGGTTCTTCAAACCTGCCTGCGAGTTTCAGGTATGGCGTCTTGTTCACAAAATCTTCCAGCAACTGGAGCGCGAGCGGTTCGTCGTCGATCAGTACACAATTAAGCATTGGTCAGAGGCACTTTTAGGTTTACGGTATATTGGTCACCGGAGTGGTGAAACAACAGCTTGTATTGATGGGGATAGAGCAGCTCAAGCCTGCGAGTAACATTCTTTAACCCTAACCCACCTGGGGCAAAACTATCTTTTTCCACTATCGGGTTACTAACTGTTAACGTTAAGGTTTCTTCAAAAATTTTTATATCAATAGTGATCACCGAGGCCTGCGTGTAACTGATGCCATGCTTAAAGGCGTTCTCTATAAAACTGATCAGCAATAAGGGGGCAATGAACTTGCCATCGGGGTATCCGCCTACCTTGTAGTTCAGCTTCACTTTTGGCGACAGGCGCAAGCGTTGAAGATCAATATAGTTATTGATGTATTGAATATCATCGGCCAATGGCACCTTATCAGCACCAGAATCGTACAGGCTGTAACGCAACAGCTCTGATAGTTTCAGGATGGAAAACTCTGTGTTTTCCGAACGGGCGTGAGCCTGGGAATAGATGGAGTTCAGCGTATTGAAAAGAAAATGCGGATTGATCTGTGATTTCAAAAAGTTGACTTCCGCATAAAGGTTCGCATTTTCCAGATTCCTTTTTTCATTCTGGTTTTTGATGAATGAATAAGCAAGCCGTATCATTCCTCCCAATAATAAAAGGAAAAGGCAGGTGGATAAAGTGCGGTTGATGGAAAAGAATAATACAGGCTCGGGCCTTGTCGTTAATCTTTGCCGGAAATGTTCAGGAGGTACATCAGGAAAACTGCCGGCACTAATTGAGTCTATAAAATAGGTTCTGATAGGTTCCGGTGCATTTCTTAACCGCATCACACTTTCCCGGATAGGCCCGGGCATGATGCCGGGCACATGGCTGCGCAAATAAATATCGGCGGCACAAACCAGGGTGATGGCCAGAATGGCGGTGCTGAAGTAAAGAGCATATTTCTTCTTCTCAAAAAAGCGCGGTAATAAGAAATAATAGTTAAGGTAAAATAACAGGATCGGGACGATCTTGGTGATGAGCTCCCTTCTCCAGATCGGATCTCCCTGGAATCTTGTTGGGTAAAAAAGCAAAGGCAGCAATAAAAATGCCGCCCATGCTGCAACATGCACCAGGATGATCAATAATAAATGCGGTTTGCTTTTTGTTTTTTCAAAGCCAAACAGGGTAAATAAAAAGCGGTTGATATTTTCTTTACTGGCCATGTTGTTTCAGGGAAGGGCAAATCTCTTCCAGTTCAAATCTACTGAGTGTAGGCAATCCTTCGTTGTTTTCTAATTTCTTTAACACCAGCCTTGCTGCTTTTTCTGCCTGCTCTTTTTCCGGAAATCCCTTCCTGTTGCCGATCGCGGGGATCGACTCCTGATGAATGAATACACTATCATCCACCAGGATATCATATCCCCAACCATTCAAACCTGAGAACACAACCGATGATAAACGGCTGCTTTTTTTTATTGTGCGCTTGCTGAAAGTATAAACCAGTATACCGGTTGAAATGATCAGCGATGAAAGCAGCACAACGGTACTATGATTTTTATGTGCTACCCTAATCATTATCCACCTGTTCATCGTTGGGAAGGAATTCATACATATTGTCCATCATTAACGAAACATTTCTGCCGGTTACTACAAAACCACGATTGCTGATGCTGAAAGCAACGGCGCCGGTCCTTGCCGATCCTTCAAAGCTTGTTTTTTCTGTCCACCTGTCTGCCGCAGGATCGTATTGCCAGGTGGTTGAGTTGTTGTCGCCTGTAGTGAGATAAACATAATTGCCGAGTACAAAAGTGACACCGTTCTGGCGGGGGATAGTGCCATAATCATCGTCAAATGTTACACCATCATCAGTATAATAGTTATAGATCTTGTTTTTTTCTTTCCATTCATCATTGGCAGCATCATACATCCAAAGGTCCTGCTGGATTTCTCCGTTATTATTGCCGGAACAGATATAAGCCTGCCCGTTTACTACAAAAGCCATAGCAGCCGAGCGCTTGGAACCACCAACGCTGGCTTTCTTTTCCCAGGTATTCAGGTCAGGGTTATATTGCCAGAGGTCTTTCAGGAAGTTGCCATCATAGCCGCAGGCGATATATCCCTTTCCATCTACGGCGAAAGCCACTGCATCATAGCGGGCTGTTCCGCCAAAATCAGCTTTGGGCTGCCAACTGTCTGATGCCTGGTCGTATTCATAGAAATCTTTTAAGCGGGTGGAACCATCATATCCGGTACCCACATATCCTTTATTGCCAATGGAGAAAGCAACAGCAGAATTGCGTGCAACACCTGGAAGGTCTGCCCGCTGTGTCCAGTTGTGTTTGGTGGTGCTGTATTCCCAGAGGTCTTTGAACCGCTCTGTAGAAGCAGTGCCTGCGCAAACATAAGCGTAATCGCCAATGGTGAAGCTGACCGCTTCGCTACGGGCATTGCCTTCAAAGTCGTCCGATCTTTTCCAATTGCCGATGAGGTCATCATCATCGTCGGTCGATTTGGTGCAGCCTTGTGAAATAACCAGGGAGGTAGAGATCATTGCAGTCCCGATCAAATAAGCATAAGCCTTTTTCATTTGTATATATTTATTGTGTTTAGACAAATGGAATGCCTGGTATTCATTGCATACTAAGGCTTGGGCATTTCATTGTATAGTTTTGATATGGGCAGCCTGTCCGGTACCCTTATTTGAAATTTTGATAAAAATATCGGCAGAGGACGGGAAGATTATCTTAAAATAGATGAACAGGGCGGGTATATAGATGAATCGGTAGGGTTTCTCTGTGGGTTGAATGCTGATGTAAAAACTGTTGAAATCAAGGCTTGCAGGAGAAAATAAAAATTATCGGTTCAGGATATCGTTTCGCCGATAAATCAATACAATTGATATAGTATAACACTTCATCTGTGAACTGTGGGAATATATTGCGCCCATTGCAAAACTAAACCCACGAACATGAAGGAATCATATCTACCAATACTTTTTCTGCTCTTTGCATTGTCCTGCACCCGGAAAGAAATTGAATTCGGCACCATCCCGGAAAACGCTTATACTGATCTGGCATATATTGATACCGTTACTGTACAGCTTTCTACTGTATTGACCGATTCATTCGCTACCAGTTCTGATACCTCTTTTCTTTTTGGCCGCTATAAAGATCCTTACCTGGGTTCTGTTACTGCAAAGCCTTTCCTGCAGATGTCTGCACCGGCTACAGTGCCTGATATTCCTGCTTCTGCTGTGTTTGATTCATTGAGTCTCATCATCAGGCCCAATAGCTACTATTATGGTGATACATCCAAAACGCAGACCATCGTAGTGCATGAACTGGCGCAGGCGATCGCTCACACCTACAATAGCCAGTTGTTCAATACCAGCAATATACCAGTTAAGCCTGTTGTATTTGGCTCACGGGTGATACGGTTCAGCCCCTATGAAACAGATTCCATTGCCATCCGGCTGAGCAATAGTAAAGGCGAAGAGTTGTTTGAAAAGCTCAGGCAGAAATCGACCGATGTTACCACGCAGGCAGAATTCATCAATTACTTCTACGGTATTACCCTTGGTGTTGCAGACAATGATACCTCGGCGGTGTTTGGCTTATATGGAAATGACGCTTCTGTTGTTATGCGTGTTCATTATCATTTAACGATCCCTTATCCCGAGGCGGCATTTATTGATTTTGTGTCGCTGGCCAATGAATATGCATTTACACAAATAATACCCGACCGGGCCGGTACAGGGTTGATGCCGTACACACCCGGATTGTCGGAGTTATTTCCTTCCGGCACTAAAAATATTTCCGTGTTTCAACCGGGCACAGGACTGGCGCTTAAGATGATCTTTCCTTCATTGAAGCAAATATTGTACAGGGAGAATGGCGGACTTGTGAAACTGCTGAAAGCGGAGCTATTGGTAAAACCTAAATATCTCTCATCAGATATATATCAATATAAGTTACCGGCATCGCTGAGCCTGGCGCAAACAGACGAAACGAATGTCCTGGGTGGCGCATTAGCCGATTCTACAGGTCAGGGTACATTGATTGCAATACCGGTGATCGACAATGTTTATGGAATAAATAACCATTACCGGTTTAATGTAACATATTATATCAATCAGTTGCTGACCACTACCGGCAGCGAAAAAAAGGGATTCTATCTTTTTCAGCCGTCTTCCAACAGCAGAAATATTGACAGGATGATCGTTGATGCATCTTCAGGCAAGGATGCCGGTGCAATGCTGCTGCTGTATGTTTTAAATATCAATAATTAATGCTTATGAAATTTATAAAGCAATGGCTGGCAGTATTGCCATTATCCTGTGTGCTGGCACCGGCGTTTTCACAGAATATGAACAGCCCTTATTCAATTTATGGCATAGGTGACATGGATTTCAGACCCTATAACCGGACCAGCGGTATGGGTGGTACGGGAATGGCTATCCGCTCTTCTTATTATTTGGTTGATAACAATCCTGCTGCTATTGCCGGTCTTACAAGAAGCTTTTTTACAGTTGATGCAGCGTTCACCGGTAAAACTGTCCGGTATTCCGGCACTCCGATCAATGCAGACAACAGCAACAATAAAGATTTTTGGATAAAACGCCTGTCGCTGGCGGTTAAAATAAATAAGTTCTGGGCAAGCAGTGTTGGCTTCAACCAGTTCAGCAACGTGAATTATGTACTAACAGGGGATAAGCCGGTGAATGGCACTACCGGCTCTTACAATACCTACTACGAAGGCGATGGCGGATTGAATGAATATTACTGGACGAATTCCGTGCAATTGGGGAAACGTTTATCATTGGGATTGAAATCATCCATCATTGCCGGCTCCATCAATCAAACCGAAACAGTCGCAGATGTAAACCTGTCCACCCCTGTTTCAACGCAGATCCAGGATTATATAGGAAAATCCAGGTTCCAGGCCGGGGCTATCTACACACAACCTGTCAATAAACAATGGGAGGTTTCGCTGGGCGGCCGGTTTTCTCCCAAAATAAAAATGACTTCCGAAAGAACGCTTACTGTTACAGAAGGCAGCACAGCAGTGATAGAAGATGAGTTTATAAAGAGCGACCGGTTTTATTTGCCCAATACATATGCGGGAGGCATAGCGGTAAAGAAGCAAAATAAGATAACCTATGCATTGGATTACACTTATGAGGACTGGTCTTCTTTAAAAATAAAAGAACAGGGCTGGCAGCTGGTGAGCAGCAGCCGTATATCCGGTGGCATAGAAATTCCGCGCATGTCAACTACCTGGAACCGGCAGGCGGTGGAGAAAGGATTTTTCCAGATAGGAGGGTTTTTTCATAATTCCTATTTGCAGGTAAGGAATGAACCGATCAGGGAATTCGGTTTCACGGCGGGTTTGGGAGGTATTATCGGGAGTGGCCTGTTCTACACGCTTTCACTGGAAGCAGGAAGCAGGGGCACTACCAGGCAAAACCTGATCAAGGAAAATTATATACAGGCAACATTCACTTTTTCTTACAGGGATTTCCTGCAGAGCAAGGGAAGGAAGTATAACTAAACAAGTGAAGAAGGATGATGACTTGGCTGTACTGCTATGAGACAGTTCATCCATTAAGAAAAGATAAAAAGGGAAAAGATGTTTAGCTTTCCAAAAAATCTCTAATGAAAAAATACTTATTCTTCGTTTTGTTGCTGGCAGGTGTTCAACTCACACAGGCACAGGAAAAAGCAGCCGGCCCGATCGTTAAACAAAAATGGCATTTTGGCCATGAACAGGATACAACCTGGGGCTATGCGCAAGTGGTCAAGGTGGATAACGTGCTGTATGTTTCGGGGACAGTGACCTATAATCTGACACCGGAAGGTGTGAAGAAGTTATACACGGAACTGGAAAAGACGCTGCAGCATTTTGGAGCCGGTTTTCAGCATGTAGTGAAGGAAAATCTGTATACGCTTGACATAGATGCGATGAAAGCGTTGAACTATGTGAGAAAACCTTTTTATAAGGGTGATTATCCTGCTGCTTCCTGGGTGCAGGTGAGCAGGTTATTTACACCTGAAACAAAGCTCGAAGTGGAATTGGTGGCACATTTGCCCAAATAGGGTTCGCCCTTATTGAGAGAGGATGCGATCTATTTCACTCTTGAGCGAAACACATAGCCGAGTTTTAATTGAATACTGAAATATGCGTCCTTATTTTTTGCATTTCCTCTTTGAGCACCGGGGGCGGGAGCAAGG
Organism: Sphingobacteriales bacterium 44-61; assembly: GCA_001898405.1. Taxonomy (GTDB): domain Bacteria; phylum Bacteroidota; class Bacteroidia; order Chitinophagales; family Chitinophagaceae; genus Terrimonas_A. The sequence goes on along the minus strand of MKTW01000001.1, from coordinate 836,458 downwards.
CCTGGGGCTAATTCGCCCATGCGGCTGTACAGTTGCCGGGCGAGGGCGGCAGATGGAGGGTCGAGGTATGCTGAAAAATGAGCGGGATCAATATAGGTGGTGCTTACATCATCCAGGTAATCTGTGAAGAGAATGCGGTGTACAAATTCCAGCCGTAAATTGAATAAAGGGCCTGTTTCATAACGAAGTCCTGCTCCAATAGGGATAGCATATTGATTCAGTTTATAAGGCCGCCGCCCATTATAAGCAGCAAACCCCTGTCCTTCCAATCCCAACGGTTGAAGATCATACCAGCGGTTGTGCAACCGGGCCTGGGGATTGAAAGAGAAATAACTTATGCCACTCGTAAAATAGGGTGACCAGTAAGGTGCTTTGCTTTGGTCATTCCACCCAAAAAATAAGGGATGAATTTCTGCGGCAAGTTTTATCTCTTTGATCTGGCTTTGAAAGCTGAGGTTGCGCCCATAGCGCCCTGAAGGATTGGGGTCTGTTTGTTGCAGCATGCTATCAGCAGCACGTATAAGACCGGTTTGCGCCTCCAGCCGCAAGGCGATCACCTCTTTATACGTTGCTGACACATAGAAACTGAAGCAGGGTTTGAATGACCGCCAGTCAAGATCCTTAATAAATTTACCTCCATTACCTTTCTTACCGCCGATATCAGTAAGGCAATTCATTAATCCATTGCCTATACCGGCCTCCCATATCAAATCATAATTGTAGTACCAGCTATTATAAAAATATTGACTCTTTACAGGTGAAAAGGAAAAGCAGCAGCTTATCCATACTATACCTAACCATAAATTTTTCATCAGCATTTTTTTAATGCCGCTGATCAGGGGACGGGGATAAAGCTACAATGGAGAGGGCCCTAATCAAAGGGTAAACCACCCTTTAATTTGTGAAAATACTGGCAAACGGGCCGTAAACCACAGATCTCACACCGTGGATTCCTCGCAACGCAAACGTAGCGGCCATGAAGTATCAGCCAGTGATGGGCTTTATGTATTAGGGCAGAAGGGAAATTTTTTACGAGTTCTTTTTCTACTGCGAGTGGAGTAGAAGCTGTCTGCGGCACCAATCCTATGCGCTTACTTACGCGGAATACATGCGTATCCACAGCCATATTTGGTTGCTGGTCTACTACAGACGTGATCACATTCGCTGTTTTCCGGCCAACACCAGGCAATTTGATCAGTTCCTCAACAGTCATAGGGATCTTACCGTTAAAATCCTCTACTACCATTTTGGCCATGCCAATGAGATGTTTTGTTTTATTGTTGGGATAGGAAATGCTTTTGATATAAGGAAACAGCGTATCGAAATCAGCTTTGCTGAGTGATTGCACATCGGGATACTTTTCGAAAATAGCCGGTGTGGTCAGGTTCACCCTTTTATCGGTACACTGAGCCGAAAGAATAACAGCGACTAATAACTGATAAGGATTATCATAAATCAATTCTGTTTCGGCTTCAGGGGCATGCTCTTGAAAATAGTCTATTACGAACTGGTAACGTTGCTTGCGGGTCATACTACAAAAATAAGGTAAGCCCCCCCTTCCCGTCCTTCCCGCCTTACCGGTAAAACAAAAAGTAAATTTTCCTTACCGGTAAGAAAAGGAAAACGGGTAAGTAAATTTTACCGGTAAGGCGGGAAGGACGGGAAGGATGTACTGTAAATGAAGTAGTCTTACTTGTGAGAAATAAAAAAGCATCTGTGTGTTAACAGATGCTTGAAATTTTTTGTTTAAACAGCCGGCAAGATGACGTGCGGAATACTTGAAGTAATTCCTGTTAAACCTGTTCTGCTGATTGTTCTCTCGCATAATTGAGAATGTTCATCACCACATTTGTACGGGGTGATTCTATCAGCGCATCAAGCCTTTGCCGGGAATCTTTGAGAACCGCCAGTTTTTCGCGCAGGGTCCAATCCTGCTCCAGCGCTTTTTTGATGGCTACTGTTTGTTCTTCTGAAGCTTCATTATATAAATACAATAAAAGCTCCTCAGGGGTAAAATTGATCATGAGCAAACCATTGATGTCCAAAAAAATAACTTTGTCCGAAGTTATATGTCCGGTATAGAAACGGGTTATTGACGGGCTTATTGCCCCGAAAAAGTTAATTATTCGACTTTACGGGGTTTTCCGGTATAATGTACAGGTCCTCGTTATCTCTTTTCATCAGGTAGTTCTCCCGGGCGTATTTTTCCAGGATACCGGGATTCGACTTAAGTTGCTCTAATTCTTTACGTTCTGAGGCTATCTGGCCGGTATAATATTGCTTGCTCTCTTCCAGCTCCTTCAATTGCCGGCTTCTGGACATCTGCACAAAAACATCATTTTTGTCAAAAAACAGCATGATAGCCGCAAAAACTGCGATGGCTACCAGGTATTTGTTACGGAGCCAGGAGGGTATACGGGCCAGAAGTTTCAAAGCTGGTAATGTTTGAGGTTAATGGTTTAAAAGTTTAAAGCTTAATGGCTTAATGTTGTTCAGGAAAAACTCGACCCTGAACGATCAAACTTTAAACTTTTAAACCCTTAAACCGGTTTATTTCTTTCCAAATTTAATCTTTCCTTTCGGATAAATTGCACTGCTGCCCAGCAACTCTTCGATACGGATAAGTTGGTTGTATTTAGCGATCCGGTCGGTACGGGATGCAGAACCTGTTTTGATCTGTCCGCAATTAAGCGCTACAGCCAGGTCAGCGATCGTGGTATCTTCTGTTTCACCGCTTCTATGGCTCATAATGGTATTGTAACCATTGTGCTGGGCCAGTGTTACGGCATTGATGGTTTCTGTAACTGTTCCGATCTGGTTTACTTTCACCAGCAGGGCATTGGCGATATTTTTGTCGATACCTTGCTGCAGGCGGTCCACATTGGTCACAAACAGGTCGTCGCCTACCAGTTGGCATTTAGCTCCTACTGCCTGGGTCAGTGCTGCCCAGCCAGCCCAATCATCTTCAGCCATACCATCTTCAATGGAAACGATGGGATAGTTCTTCACCCATTTTTCCCAGAATTTTACCAGCTCGTCACTGCTCAGTTGCTTGCCATCGCTTTTATGGAAAACGTATTTTTTCTTCTTGGCGTCCCAAAGCTCACTGTTTGCTGCATCCATGGCTATCACGATCTGTGAACCGGCTTTATAACCGGAAGCCTGGATCGCTTCCATTACTGTGTCGATCGCTTCTTCGTTGGATTGGATATTAGGAGCAAAACCACCTTCATCACCCACATTGGTGCTGAATCCTTTTTTCTTCAATACAGATTTCAGTGTATGGAAGATCTCTACACCCCAGCGCAAACCCTCACTGAAAGTTGGCGCACCAACAGGCATGATCATGAACTCCTGGAAATCGATCTTATTATCTGCATGCGCACCGCCATTCAGGATGTTCATCATGGGGATGGGCAATGTTTTAGCATTGGTGCCGCCGACATAGCGGAACAGTGGGAGGGCAGCCTCTTCAGCAGCAGCTTTAGCCACCGCCATGCTCACTGCCAGCAGGGCATTGGCGCCCAGTTTGCCTTTATTGGGAGTGCCATCCAACTCGATCATCAACTGGTCGATACCGGTTTGATCAGCTACATCATAGCCAAGTAATACAGGGGCGATGATATCATTTACATTTTTAACGGCTTTGAGCACACCTTTACCTACATACTTCTTTTTATCGCCGTCCCGCAGTTCAACGGCCTCGTGAATGCCTGTGCTGGCCCCACTTGGTACAGCCGCACGGCCGAGTGCTCCTTCATCTGTTAATACATCCACTTCTACAGTTGGGTTGCCGCGGCTGTCTAAAATCTGCCTGGCGAAGATTTCGGAAATGTAGCTCATGATCGATTACTTGATTTTTATAAAATAAATGATACCGTTACCCAAAGGGGAATTATTCTGCAAAGAAACAGCTTTAACAGTTTGCAGCAAACTGCTTTTCAATGGCGGAGAATCGTTAGATAGGAATGGCACTACCGGTTTTATTCCGGCTGGCCTGTTTTATTTTCTGTCAATGACCGGAACACATCTTCCAGCTTCCTGCTTTCACTTTGCAGCGAAAGTATGCTGTTATTATGTTGCAGGGCAAATTCAAGAATACTTTTATTTACAAGATCAGGATCACCGGTCTTAAGCCTGTAGCTGGCCGGGCTGATCTGTTCTGCTTCCAGCACCCCGCTGATCTGCTTTAATGCTTCATGATCAACCGCATTCCGGAAACTGACCATCACTGTATGCTGGTCCTTTCCGGACGATTGAAGGTCACTCAGCTTATCATCTGCCACCAGCTCGCCTTTATTGATAATGATCACCCGGTCGCAGATCGCTTCCACTTCCTGCAGGATATGCGAGGAGAACAATACGGTCTTGTCCTTTCCCTGCTGTTTGATCACTTCCCTTATCTCGATGATCTGGTTGGGATCGAGACCGGAAGTCGGCTCATCCAGGATCAATACTTCGGGCTGATGCACCAGTGCTGCCGCAAGGCCCACCCTTTGCTTATAACCTTTTGAAAGTTGCCCGATCTTTTTCCGGCTTTCTGCTTTCAGGCCTACAATACCGATCACTTCTTCGATGGCTTCCCGGGGGGATTTTACTTCATGCAATTCGGCAATGAATCCCAGATATTCCCTGACATACATATCATAGTAAAGCGCATTCAGCTCAGGGAGATAGCCGATCTTTTTTTTAACACCCAAAGGGTTTTCTTTCACTGGGATACCGCATACAACGGCTTCACCTCCGTTGGGCTGAAGGTAGCCGGTAATAATTTTCATGGTAGTGGATTTTCCGGCGCCGTTTGGTCCAAGAAAGCCAACGATCTCGCCTTTTTCCACTTTAAAGGAGATATGATTGACGGCTTTTTGCTCGCCGTAGATCTTCAGCAGGTCTTTGACTTCAATAGACATGCTACAAACGTACAAAAAAGATGATAGATGATTGGTGTTCCGTTGACCGATGGCCGTTAATACGCAAGTCGGGGCCAATAGTTCCTTTGCCATTGTCACCCCGGCCCCGACTTGCGTATTAACGGCCATCGGCCAACCCCCTCAGAGATCATCAAGCTCATACACCGACTCCACTTCCGAGCCGGCTTTCATCTCGAACACAGACTTGATAAGCCCGTCTTTCAGGCTGTATACCCAGCCATGGAGATCAGGACGCTGATCTTCTTTCCAGGCACGCTGTATGCTGGATTTGCGGGAAAGATTCTTCACCTGTTCCACCACATTCAATTCAGTGAGCCGGTCATTGCGTTCACCTTCATCCTGTATGGCATTCAGCTCCTCCTCATGTTTGTAATAAACGTCCTTGATATTGCGCAGCCACATATTCAACACAGGCTTGTAATCTGTGCGTGAAGCTGCTGCCTGTATACCGCCACAACCGTAATGGCCACATACGATAACGTGCTTTACTTTTAAATGGTTTACGGCATAATCCAGCACTGCCAGCATATTAAGGTCTGAGTTCACTACAAGGTTGGCCACATTCCGGTGTACAAAAATTTCCCCGGGATGGGTGCCGGTGATCTGGTTGGCCGGCACACGGCTGTCGCTGCAGCCGATCCACAGGAATTCCGGCGTTTGCAATTGAGCCAGCCTTTCGAAGAAATGCGGGTCATCGGCCAGCATTTCCGCTGCCCAGGCTTTGTTTTGAAGCAATAATCTGTCGTATGAATACATGGTTTAAAAGATCAGGTTAGTGTATTACTTTTTGAAGTTCTTTATCATGTGTACGGATAATAGCAAATCCATTGCCATTGTCTTCTGTTACGATGCCGTGGAAGCCCTGGTCTTTCATCTTGCTTTTTCTTAATTCCACGTCTATATTTTTAAGCGGTGCCGCAATCATGAAATCTTCGATGGTTTCCACTACATCGCGGTCGATATAATCTGCGCGGGTGGTATCAATAAACACATACGAGTTTTCCGGCACTTCTTCCAGCTTCCGCTTTATAATGGCCTTATTCAGAAAAGATACGTCCTTTCTGAGGCGGAACAGGTATTTATTGTTATCATTTACCACAAACACGGCCGACCTGAAATTGCTGCGGAATGCAAAGAACAGTCCTACACCAATACCAATGATCACACCTTTCAGCAGATCGGTAAGCAGGATAGCCAGAATGGTGATGACAAATGGCAGGAAAGAGTCCCAACCCTTCTTGTAAAAGTTGACGAACAAAGAAGGCTTGGCAAGCTTATAGCCTGTAAAGATCAATATAGCCGCTAAAGCAGATTTAGGTATGAGGTTCAATATAGCCGGGATAAACGCCACACAAAGCAAAAGCAGTGTGCCATGCAAGATAGTGGATACTTTGGTTTTAGCGCCTGAATTAACATTTGCAGAAGAGCGGACAATAACGCTGGTAATGGGTAAACCTCCGATAAGACCGGATACAATATTGCCTACTCCCTGTGCTTTCAGCTCACGGTTGGTAGGCGTTACACGCTGGTGAGGATCGAGGTCATCCACCGCTTCAATGCTCAGCAGAGATTCAAGACTGGCTACCAATGCCAGTGTAAGACCGGTTATCCATATTTGCGGATTGGTAAGAAAGCTCCAGTCTGGCTGCTGAAAGAAAGAAAAGAACTCGCTGGCGGAAGATGCCTGCGGGATCACTACCAGGTGCTCACCTTGCAATGAATTCCCGGAGCCCACGAAAATATAGTTGAGCCCCACACCAATGAATACTACCAGCAAGGGGGCGGGGATCATTTTGACAAACCCTTTTTTACCGGCCACCAGTTTTTCCCATACAAAATAGAATGCAAGACAAACACCGCCTATCAGTAAAGCCACTGGTGTGATATGCGCAAAAGCACCGACAAAATTGGAAAAGATATTCCCCTTATCCTGTGGCACGCTTTCATCTGTTTCGAAATGCGAATCATCACCCAGCAGGTGAGGGAACTGATTCAGTATAAGAATAAGACCGATAGCGGCCAGCATTCCTTTAATAACGTTATTGGGAACATAATCCCCGATCACGCCAGCTTTTAAAAAACCGAGGATCACCTGAAACAGGCCGCAGATCACTACAGCCAACAGGAAGGCCTCAAATGATTGCAGGGTAATAATGGCTGCAGCCACAATGGCCGTAAGACCGGCCGCAGGGCCGCTAACGCTCAAATGTGATTTACTGCCGAGGCCTACAATGATACCGCCAACGATACCGGCTATGATACCGCTGAACAATGGCGCACTGGATGCAAGGGCCACACCCAAACATAAAGGAAGCGCTACAAGGAATACAACTATCGATGAAGGAATATCGCTGGATAAATTTCTCAAATAATCTTTTGCACGAGGTGCCATAACAACTTTTTTAAAATGTAAAGTAGATACAGATTTACGCTGAATAAATCAGCTCCGCCACCTGATGGCGGACATCATTAATTACGTAATAAAGAATGGGAAGACAGCTTAGGCTTTGGGCGGAGGTAAGACCAGTTCACCATGAAAAGCCAGGTAGAGGTCCGGCTGTTGCGATTTGTAGGTGAAAATTATATTGATGCTGGGATGTTGCAACTCTTCATTTTCATGAAGGTATTCGTTGAGCGTATTGGGAGAAGAAGGAACTTTTTCTTCTTCTGTTCCAGCCAATGGCGAAGACGCGCTTATTTTTCGTTCCTGCTTTGCTTTTTCCTGGCGGGAAGCATTTACGAAGGGTACACTTACGGTCAGCCACAAAAGCATCAGCATCATTAAAATGCTGCTGGCGAAAATAAATATGTTCCTGTGTGTTGACATAAGTTATACAAAGGTAATCTACCGCTATGGTTTATATAGAGTGTTCTAAAAACTTTACATGAAGTTTACAAAACACCCATTACTATTTTTTAAATGAGTGAAACAGTTTAGTTCTCAAGTGAAGAAAAGGCCCCGCCTAGACAAGCAGGGCCGCAAAATCAACTCTGAGAAAAACGGGATTGACCGCTTGAAAGCGACCTCTCCAGCATTTTTGAACTATTTAAACAATAAACAATTCCCTGCTTATTGAAGTTTGAGTTATGCGCTTGCTTTCTCTTCCTGTAAAACGGCTTCTTCTGCAAACAACTGACGGATAAAACTTACCCGGCCGTTCTCCACATGATACATGCCTCCTACGAGGCCGATCTTCCCTTCATTATACATATTGCGGAGGATAGCGCTTTTTTCAAGGATCTCTCTCATGCTCTCCAACACATTTGCCTGCGCTACCACTTCTGCATATTGTTCTTTGGTTGTTTCTTTTGCAGCGGCTGCTGTTTTTTCGAGGGCTGGTTTTACTTTTTCAAGCAAGCCGGTAAGGCTGCCCATTTCCACTGCATCGCAAGCGCCTTTGATAGCGCCGCATTTACTATGCCCCAATACCACGATCAGTTTTGATCCTGCTACCTTGCAGGCATATTCAATACTGCCTACAATATCTTCATTCACTACATTGCCTGCTATACGGATACTGAATATATCGCCAAGGCCCTGGTCAAAAATATGTTCTATAGACGTGCGGCTGTCCATACAGCTCAGGGTAACGGCAAAAGGATATTGTCCGCCTGCTGTTTCATCCATTTGCTGCAACAGGTCACGGTTGAGTTTAAGGTTATTGATGAAACGCCTGTTTCCTTCTTTTAATACTTCAAAAGCATCTATTGGGGTAAGATTTTGCTGAAATTCTTTTGTATGTGTTCTCATTTTTGCTTTGTTAATTGATTAAACAATACCTGGTATCGATCCATTCCGGCACAAGTGCTTCAACAGGTATACAATCAAAGGTTATAACAATCCATACCGTTTTCAATACGGCACGCTGAATGTATAGTAATATACATTATGGACATTAAGATAAGGCCGGGATTCGGAAAATCATCCCCTGTAATTAGGTGGGGGACAAAGCAATTCACCATGAAAAGCTACATACTCTGATGCAGTATGATATCTTGTATGGTTCAATGATAATTCAGCTAAACGAAATAATTCACTGTCGAGATGCAGATACTCTTCAGAAAGAGAGTTGATGCTGCCATGGGTTTTTTCTTCAGCAGTGTTGCTGCCAAGGGGAGTGCAGGTCTTCTCATCATCATTGCTATCATTATGCTGGGATGATGGTGATAAAGAGGCCTGTTGTTTTGCCAACTGCGTTTGGGACGCATAAACAAAAGGAGTGCTTACCGTAAGCCAAAGCAGCGTCACCAGCATTAAAACGCTGATAAGCTGTTGTTTAAATTGGTATATGGTATGTCCTTTTTTCATTGTGGCCAATGTAAAAATATAGTAAAACAGCGAGAGAGAAAAAAGGTTTCAAATTTTTTTACATAGCACTTGGAAATCTATAGTCCGAAGAGCCCGGATCATTCAAAATCTTCTGATTTTCCGGGCAATTTATTATACTCTCCTTTCAGGGCATAGACGCCAAAGATCATCAGGCCAATAGCTACCGGAGTGAAAATAAGAATGATGATGATCCATATCACGGGGTTGTTAATGTCCTTATTTCCAGTAGGATCAATATGGGTTACAGCCCCATGCACCAACATGTATATGATCGCCGGCGCCAGTAAAAGCCAGCAAACGCCCAATATCTTTTTTATATTTTTCATAAAAAAAATTTAAATTTTTTAATCGTCTACATTTTCATCAATCTTGTTGCTGAGATATACTGCTCCGATAATAAAGCACAGGGAGGCAATACCGATAGGGTACCATAACCCTACCAGCGGATCAGCAGGATAAGTGGTGGTAAGCAATAAGCCAATGAATGGTACAAGCCCTCCAAACACACCATTGCCGATATGATAAGGCAACGACATGGATGTGTAACGTATGCGCGTCGGGAACAATTCCACCAGGAAAGCTGCAATAGGGCCATACACCATTGTTACGTACACGATCAGCAGAAATACCAGCCCCACAAATTTCCAGTAGATGCCAGTCGATACTTCTTTATTGATAAGAGAGGTTTTGCCAGGCACAAGAAAAGCTGATGTCAGCCGCAACGTATCGGTTTTAATGGCTGTATATTTTCTTCCATCGGCAAGACTGAATGAAGCAGTAGTCAGTACTACAGAATCGGTTGAGTTTTTAACAGCTTCCATTTTTACCACAGGCGGCATTGTTGCCGTTCCTTCTTCTGCCAGCCAACTCTTGCTGTCAGTAGCCTGCAGAAAATAATTGAAGATGGGACGGTAAGTAAGAATACCCAGCAGCATGCCTGCAAGCATGATCCATTTGCGGCCTACTTTATCACTCAGCCATCCGAAGAATAAAAAGAACGGAGTGGCGAATGCAATGCCCCATAACATGATCGTACGGCTTTGTTCAAAACCGATATTACATTTTGTTTCCAGGAAACTTTGCGCATAGAACTGACCGGTATACCAGATCACACCCTGACCCATGGCTGCACCAAACAGGGCAAGCAATACCATTTTGAAATTGGCTTTATGGCGGAAACTCTCTTTTAATGGATTGGCTGATGTTTTACCTTCTGCCTTGAGTTTGGAAAAAAGCGGTGATTCCTGCATGCGAAGCCGTATATAGACTGAAACACCTACAAGCAGGATAGAGATCCAGAAAGGATAACGCCATCCGCCCCATTCAGCATTGAACGCATCATCGCTCATGTTCAACTTCACCAGCATAATAATACCTAATGCCACAAACAGGCCGAGCGTAGCCGTAGTTTGTATCCAGCTGGTATAATACCCCCTTTTGCCTGTTGGCGCATGCTCTGCTACATAAGTAGCGGCACCGCCATATTCTCCACCCAGTGCAAGACCCTGCAATAAGCGAAGGAGTAATACCAGCAGTGGCGCTGCAATGCCAATAGTTTTATAACCGGGCACCAATCCGATCAGGAATGTGGAGCCTCCCATCAAAACAAGCGTTAGTAAGAAAGTGTATTTACGGCCGATAAGATCACCGAGGCGGCCAAACACCAATGCACCAAAAGGCCTTACAATAAAACCGGCAGCAAAAATAGCAAGCGTGCTCAGGAGTGCTGCAGTGGCATTTCCTTCAGGAAAGAATTGAGTGCTGATGGTTTTGGCCAGCATACCGAAAATATAAAAGTCATACCATTCGATAAGCGTGCCTACGGAAGAAGCAGCGATCACGCTGCGGATACCACGGGATGATGAACTGTTCATATGTACAAGTTGGTAGAAAGATAATCCATCATGTTGAAAATGATGCATTTTTTTAGATCATCTTTCACGATGAAATTTTAAATTTACGTTTCAATTTTTCAGCTACTTAAAACAACCTGATCGTAATGTCATATCCTTACCAGCTTAAAACATTTGAAGAATATAAGAAAGCTTACCAGCAAAGTGTAGATGATCCCGAAAAATTCTGGGCCGGCGTGGCTGAACATTTTTCCTGGAAGAAAAAATGGGATAAAGTACTTAACTGGGATTTCAGGGAACCAAAGATCGAATGGTTTGCCGGGGCAAAACTGAATATTACAGAGAATTGCCTTGACCGTCATCTGGCAACGCTGGGAGACAAACCTGCCATCATCTGGGAACCCAATAATCCTGAAGAGAGAACAAGGGTGGTGACTTATGAGCGGCTGCACAAACGTGTTTGCCAGTTTGCCCAGGTGCTGAAAAATAACGGTGTGAAAAAAGGGGACCGTGTTTGTATCTATATGGGCATGGTGCCTGAACTCGCTTATGCAGTGCTTGCCTGCGCAAGGATCGGTGCTATCCATAGCGTGATCTTTGGCGGCTTCTCTGCACAAAGCATTGCCGACAGGCTGGAAGATGCAAAGGCAGAATTCATTGTCACCTGCGATGGAGCTTTCAGAGGCGCAAAAGATATTCCGCTGAAAAGCGTGATCGATGATGCGCTGATCGGAAATAAACTGGTGAAAAAAGTAATTGTATACACGCGTACACGCATACCCGTGAGCATGATCAAAGGCCGCGATGTGTGGTGGGAAGATGAAATGCGTGCAGTAACTGAAAGCGCTGAGCTGCCTGAAGGCTATGGCGAAATGGAAACCATGGATGCAGAGGATCCCTTATTCATTCTTTACACATCCGGCAGCACCGGTAAGCCCAAGGGCGTAGTGCATACCAGCGGAGGATATATGGTGTGGACGAATTATACTTTCGTCAATTCGTTTCAATACCAACCCGGGCAGGTTCATTTCTGCACTGCAGATATCGGCTGGATCACCGGGCATAGTTATATTGTATACGGCCCGCTGAGCGCCGGTGCCACTTCCATTATGTTTGAAGGAATCCCTACATGGCCCGATGCCGGCCGCTTCTGGGATATCGTTGATAAATACAAAGTAGATATTCTTTATACAGCACCTACTGCCATCCGCAGTCTCATGGGCTTCGGCCTTGACCCGCTGAAAGGAAAAGATCTTTCTTCATTGAAAGTGCTGGGAACAGTGGGTGAGCCGATCAATGAAGAAGCATGGCACTGGTATGATGATAATATCGGCAAAAAGAAATGCCCGATCGTCGACACCTGGTGGCAAACAGAAACTGCCGGTGTAATGATCACCAACCTGGCAGGTGTTACTCCTTCAAGGCCTTCCTGGGCCACGCTTCCCATGCCGGGTGTGCAACCTGTGCTGGTAGATGAAAAAGGAGAGGAGGTCACAGAGAAAGATGCTGATGGCCTTTATAAAGGCAACCTGTGTATCAAAGCTCCCTGGCCGGGCATTTTACGCACGACTTACGGAGATCATGAGCGTTTCAAAACAAATTATTTCAGCACCTATAAAAATATGTACTTCACAGGTGATGGAGCATTGAGGGATGATGAAGGCTTTTTCCGGATTACCGGCAGGGTAGATGATGTGTTGAACGTAAGCGGCCACCGCATTGGTACGGCTGAGGTGGAGAATGCGATCAACATGCACGCCAGCGTGGTGGAAAGCGCTGTGGTAGGCTACCCGCATGATATCAAGGGTCAGGGTATCTATGCCTATGTAATAGTAAGCTCTTTGAGGGGAGATGAACAAAGCACCCGCCAGGATATTATTCAAACAGTTTCCCGCATCATCGGGCCGATAGCCAAACCGGATAAGATCCAGTTTGTAAGCGGGCTGCCTAAAACCCGCAGCGGTAAGATCATGAGGCGCATACTCAGGAAAATAGCTGAAGGAGAAACCTCCAACCTGGGAGATATTACTACCCTGCTCGATCCGGGAGTAGTAGAGGAAATAAAGAACGGGAAGCTATAAATAAATAAAGCAGCCGGATTTGCTGCTTTAAAAAGGTTTTCCAGAATGCCTTTGGTTGTCTGGAGTGATCAAAAACCATACCGCAACTGCATTGCGGTATGGTTTTTTTATGGAATCTTATCTTCTGATCGTAATCCTGGTCCCGACCGGCGTATATCCATATACTTCCAGCACATCGTTTTTCTTCATGGATATACAACCCATGGTCCAGTTTTTATATTTGTCGATCACAAAATCTTCATTGGGCCAGGTGCCATGTATGCCGATAGCGCCGCCGATACTGGCTGAAGCAGGAATCTCTCCGCGTTGTTTTCTCCGCTTGAATTTTTCCCAGCTTTCTTTGGTCGGATAATCTATTGCCATGAAGCGGAACCATTTTTCATGGATCCGTTTACTGACTATTTTAAAGTTTCCTTCAGGCGTATTGTTGTCCCCTTCCATCTTTTTATCCTCCAGGCTGTTGTTGCCAAACACAACAGGGTAGGTGGCATACCATCCTTTTTCATCGTATACCGTCAATTCATAATCTGATTTATCAATGGTGATAGAAATATTGCCTACAGGGCCGTCGCTTGCATCAGCTCTTTTGAATGAAGAAGATGAAGATGATTTTATACTGTGTGTATTTACAGTCATCAGGCCTCCGGCCAGCAATACAGAAGTAAGTACGACAACGGTTTTCATTTTTACTGCTTTACCCTCCCGGATGAAAACGGAGGTATTGGATTTTTTATTTTCAAGGGTTGATGCTTTAACGATTGTTTGACAAGGTACGCTTCAAGCAAAAATGATGCAAAGAAAAATCCCGCTGGAAATTTCCAGCGGGATGTGGATAAGAATATAAGTGACCTTATTTATTACTTCGTAGTTCTTCTACCAGTTGCTGAAGCGCAATCCGAAATTATACGGAGTGAGATCCAGTCCTTTTTCGAACATGCTTTCAAAAGCATAAGAGCCATACAGTTTTACTACGCCCAGTGATATTTCGCCTACATAGGAAAGCTTCCATTTGCGCAGATCAAAATTGCCCTTGGTTTTATCTACATCGCCATCCAGTTTTATTTTTTGGCGGGCACTGTATAAATAGCCTGCACTGATACCTGCGCTAAGGCCATAGTTCCTGCGCTTGTTGGGTGTAAAGTTGAAGTTGAGCATCACCGGCATGGTAACATAGTCTGCGGCCAGTTTATTTTTAGTAAGACCGGAATAAGATTGATCAACCAGTGTTGGGTTTTTATTGAACTTGATGCTCTTGTCGTCAAAGAAATAGTTATTCAATTCAAGACCGAGGCCATATTTAAGATTCACCACATGCTTGACCAGGTTGATGCGCTGCATCAATATCCATATGTTCACGCTGCGCGATTTCCAGCCACGGAGTTTGAACCAGTCTTCATTGCTTCCGGGAGCGAATGCCTGTGCTTCAGTACCGCTGTAATTGGTTTTATCGTTGTAATTGGAAAAACCCAGGTCGAGGATCAGCCAGTTGGTGCTGATATTGGCAGGCCTGTCGTAACTGCGGCGGCCGAGGCGTATATTGAAATCACGGTTGCGGCGCGATTTTACGGTATCACCACCGCCTGGTTCGCGGATGATCACCATACCGCCGATCTTGATCGTATCAACGCGTGGTTTGCCGGTTGTATCGGTAGCGGATTTGCCGGTCGTATCTGTTTGGGCAAAAGCTGTTGCCATGGTGCATAATCCTATGCACAGTGTAAAAATCCTTTTCATCTTCTTCTATGCTTTAATAGTGACTTAAAATTTGATCGCCAGTCCGCCCACCAGCAAACGGTCTTCACCGTCGGTAGCTTTGATATTGGTGGTCTTCTCAAAGGTCCTTGTGATTTTCCGGAAAAATCCGCGGAGCCTGTTTTTCTTTTCTGACTGGTTCATTATATCAAACGGCTGAACTTCTTCCTGGGTTACATCCGGAAGGGCGTTAATTTCTTTCCGAATTGTTAAGGATGGATCAGCAGCCAGATCAGTGCCGGTAACAGATTGGTCTGCCAGCAGCTCATTGATACTTGTACGCTTTACCATTACTGCAGGAGTGCTTTCTTCCGGTTGTTGTGTATTGTCGGGAACAGCCGCTGTCTGCGTTATAATAGTTGTGGTTGTGGTAGCAGCTTGTTCATCGTTGTTCTTTTTAGCAACAACCGCATCTTTCTGCAAATTGATTGCAGTAGTAGAAGACTCGATACTTTTTTCGGTGATCGAAGGAGCAACGCTATGCGTGTCTTTACCTGTTTGCACATTTGTTTGTGCGACAGGTCTTGTTTCCCTGTCGCCATTGGAGGCAATACTGTCAGAATGCTTGCGGTTGAACATAAATGTAGCGGTGCTTACAGCCAGCAGCAAAGCTGCGGCGGCAGCCATTCTCCACCAACGGATGGGAGCAACACGGCCTTCTTCTTTACGGTATAATAAATACTTATCAGTGAAAACAATTGTTTCATCGGGCTGAAGCCTTGCTTTTTGCAGCAGCGCCAGTTCCTGGCCGGCAGCAGGGTTCTGGGCGATCCATTGTTCAAGGGTTGCTTTATGCGCCGGGTCCAGTTCATTATCAGCATAGAGCAACAGCCATTCTGTGTAATTATGGGAGCCGATGGGAGATTCCTGTTTCAGGAGTTCTTCCTTGCTGTTAAACACAATAGCTGTGTCAGGTACCAGTTTGCTTTGCAGCAGCAGGTCGAGCTCCTCTTTGAGGTCAGGATTTGCGGCAGCAAAATCCTCCACCCTGCGGCGCTCTTCTGCGGTCAGTTCATTATCCAGGTAAAGGATAAAAAACTCTTCATAATTATGACGGTCAATATTCATGTGCGATGCAGGCATTGCCCATTTATATTACATTTTCAATTTTCACCAAATATTCCTTCAGTTGCACCCTGGCCCTGTGAAGATAAACTTTTACCTGGCTTTCACTCAGGTTGGTTATCCGGCCGATTTCTTCGTAACTGTATCCTTCATAGTCTTTCAGCAGTACTAGTGAGCGCTGGGTCTCGCTTAGGCGACTAAGCGCTTCTTCCAGCACTTTTTTCAGGTTATTGACCGGCCGATCCTGCACTTTCGTCCCTTCCGTAAATTCTTCTTTCAGGCTTATCCTTTTCACCTTGCGAATATGGTCGATCATTTGGTGGTAGGCTACTGTAAAAAGATAAGATTTGGAACGAAGCGGGTCTACTTCATGCCGGTTCCTCCACATTTTCTCAAAAGCGGTCTGCACCACATCCCGGGCATCCTCCTCATGACGGAGATTTTTCAGGATGAAGCGATAAACATTGTCAGAATAGGTGTTGACGCACTCGTTATATTCCCTTTCAGTCATAAACAGCCGGGTTCCGCTTCTGGCAAAAATACAATGGCCGGGCGGAATTTATTGTTATACGAATAGTGATAGCGAAATGTTACATCCCAGGCTGGAATTGAGTCGGGAATACGCTGGGCCTTAGAAAGAAGAGAAGAATTGATGGGAAATATTCTCCCAAATTACGCCGCTGCTCTCCTGTTTTTTGCAGGAAGCATCCAGGCTTTCTGTACCGGCACTATCGGGCTGGGCCGGGCTGGAAGAGCGTAAGATCAGGAAAGTACCGGTAAGGGCGATTGTAAGTAAAACGATTTTTAAGGTAAGCTTCTGTTTCATCTGCGTGGTTTCTGAACATTTTGACGCGGGCAGCGCCTCAAATGTTACACAAAGATAGAGGCAGTTTTCAGCCGCCCCAACTCAATATTGACCAAAAGCAAGTTTTTGCCTGTGAAATGAGGAAAATACCGGGTGAAATACGGTTGTATATGGCAAATGAACAATATGATAGGTGTAAACCATCATTTCCGGCGCAATACAGCTCTCTGATATCCTTTTACCCGGTAGCTTTCTACTGTGGGGGATTCTGCTGTTCCTTTTCCGCTCGTCGATAAGGGTTTGGCTTGCAGGTTATTGAACTCTACCACCAAACTATCACCCTGCAGTTGATAAGTGTTCAGGATCGTGGTATTGCCGACCGTAAACGCCCCACTGAGCCGGCCTGCAAGGAAAAACTGGTCCAGGACAATGTCATTATGCTCGTTAATGGCCCAATGGCCTTTGGTTGTATCCTTTGCGAAAAGAGTATAAGGACGGTTGTCTTCTGAAGGAAAACCATAGATCAATTGCCAGCCCCAGGCCGTGTCCTGCCGGTGGATCCGCAGCTCCATATTCACTTTTTTCGGCTCTTTTCCTGTTTCGGTATACCAGAGCAGCTCGCCTTTCCAGTTGCCTTCCCAGCCATGAGGAAACCCGGATTGAGCTTTAAGCATTGCAGAGAAAAGAAATATGCAGCCAGGCAGGAACAGATACTTCATTGAACGGTTTTGGATAAAAATAAAAAATCCCGGAAATGACCGGGATCTCAGTAGGTGAACAGCAGCAGGCTTACATATAAAAGCCGCCTTTCTGTTTATAATGTTTTACTCCCTGGCAATCTCTTTTTGTAGCAGCACAGGAGGATAACATACTAAGCATTACGATTCCCGTAACAAGGAAAAAAATCATCTTCTTCATTGGTACTTTTTGTCAGATTAAATAAAACTGTTGCGGGAAATTCAAAGGAAGGACTTCGAATATGCGAGTGAGAGTGCTAAAATAATGTCCGGAACCGGAGTTTCATAATTTTTACGAAGGTTTTTTACCCCTGTTCTTTTATCTGAACCTCAACCTGCATTCGTAATACTACGATTCATGCATACAAACTACTCGTGTTCAATTCCAACTGCTGAACCGCAAAGCCGTTAAGCTTTCACTTAACGGCTTCTGTGGCCGGATTATTTCAGTACGCCCAATTCTTTACCAATTTTTGTAAATGCTGCGATCGCCTTATCCAGATGTGCCTGTTCATGTGCTGCGCTCAACTGCACCCTTATCCTTGCCTGGCCTTTGGCCACTACAGGGAAGAAAAAGCCGATCACATAAATGCCTTCTTCCAACAGTTTGGCAGCAAACTGCTGTGCCAGCACTGCCTCATACAGCATGATCGGTACAATCGGGTGATCACCGGGTTTTATATCAAA
Organism: Sphingobacteriales bacterium 44-61; assembly: GCA_001898405.1. Classification (GTDB taxonomy): domain Bacteria; phylum Bacteroidota; class Bacteroidia; order Chitinophagales; family Chitinophagaceae; genus Terrimonas_A. The sequence goes on along the minus strand of MKTW01000001.1, from coordinate 818,217 downwards.
ACCGGCTGCTGTCATTTTCTCCCGGAAATATTTGGTATTGAATTCGAGTTTATCGCGCAGGGCCGTTGTTTCGGTGAGCATATCAAGCACAGCAATGGAAGCACCCACAATAGAAGGCGCCAGTGTATTGCTGAAAAGATAGGGCCTTGATTTCTGGCGCAGCATGTCGATCACCGCCTTGCTGCCGGATGTGAAACCGCCGGAAGCTCCGCCGAGTGCTTTGCCCAGGGTACCGGTAATGATATCGATTTTTCCTACCACTCCGCGGTATTCATGTGTGCCGCGACCGGTTTTTCCCAAAAAGCCGGAGGAATGGCATTCGTCTATCATGATCACTGCATCGTATTGTTCGGCCAATGCCACGATCTTGTCCAACTGTGCAATGGTTCCGTCCATACTGAATGACCCGTCCGTAACGATGATACGGCTGCGGCAACCGGCTGCTTCTTTCAGTTTGGCTTCCAGGTCGGCCATATTATTATGCTCATAACGGAAGCGCTGTGCTTTGCAAAGGCGGACGCCGTCGATAATGGAAGCGTGGTTCAATGCATCGGAGATGATCGCATCTTCTTCACCAAACAATGGCTCGAATACCCCGCCATTGGCATCAAAAGCTGCTGCGTACAGGATGGTATCTTCAGTGCCAAGAAAGTCAGAGATCTTTTTTTCCAGTTCCTTGTGTATGTCCTGTGTGCCGCAAATAAACCGGACGCTGCTCATGCCATACCCGTGCGTATCAATAGCTTTATGCGCCGCCTCAATCACCCGGGGATGGGAAGAGAGCCCGAGATAATTGTTGGCACAAAAATTCAATACGGTTTTGCCGCCTACGGTGATCTCTGCGCCTTGCGGGCTGGTGATGATCCTTTCGGTTTTATACAGGCCGGCAGCTTTTACGTCGTCTACTTCTTTGGCTATGCGCTTTGCAAAATTTGCATTCATAACAGGGACTTTTAGAGTCGCAAACCTACGTTTGTTTCAGTTATGGATAAAATTTCGTGTCCCACAAAATTCTTCCCGCAATGGGTTTCAAAACCGGGTTCCCTGCAAGAACAAGTGGTTTTCCCACGAAGACAACAGAGACCTATTCTTTGTGGTCTTTGTTGTCTTCGTGGGAAAAAAATCAAAACCTTATCCTCTGTGTGATCCTTATTGGAGCAAGGGGGTTAATTTTGCCGAAATTTTAGCTCATGCGTGTTATTGCCGGATTTCTGCTTTTGCTGGTATTAGGAAGTTGTTCCCCCAACAATGTAAAAGAAGACAACAGTCTTAAAAAATATTTCGATGACAATAAGGTCACAGGCTGCTTTGCCCTAATGAATAATGGAACAGGGAAGTTTACTGTATACAACCTTGCCCGTTACCGCGACAGCAGCTACCTGCCGGCCTCAACTTTTAAGATCGTTAATGCATTGATCGGTTTGCAAACCGGTAAGATCAGCAGCGACAGCATGGTGATAAAATGGGACGGTGTAAAAAGATCTGTCGATTCCTGGAACAAAGACCTGAGCATGTATGAAGCATTCCGTGTTTCATCCGTTCCCTATTTCCAGGAAGTGGCGCGCCGTATCGGAAAAGATACCATGCAGTTCTGGCTCGACTCTGTAAGCTATGGCACTAAGAAGATCACGTCTGCAGTTGATACTTTCTGGCTCGACAATTCGTTGAAGATAACGCCTGATGAAGAACTGGGCCTGGTGAAAAGATTGTACTTTGACCAGCTTCCTTTTTATAAAACCTACCAGGAAGTAGTAAAAAGAGCCATGCTGTTTGAAGACAATGCCAATTACCGTTTCGGTTATAAAACCGGCATGGGAGGCTGGGATGAAAAGAGCGGCAAACGGATCGGCTGGATCGTAGGATGGATCGAAGAAAACCGGCATCCGTATTTTTTCGTATTGAACATCGAATCAACCGATCGTAATTTTGATATGGGGCCTGTACGCTTGAAAATAGTAAAGGATATCTTGAAGGATCTCGGATTTTTTGAAGGGAAAATGTAGAAATCGATGGGTATCGAAAACGGTGTGATTCTTGCTATATCGTAACTTTCAATCCCTATGGGCTACCAATTCCTCCATAAAGAATACATCTGGCTTCTCGGAGCCCTTGTTTTATTTGGTGTGCTGTTTTTTTTATTATGGAAATGGAAGAAACAGGTTGTCAAAAGAATTGGCGACGCCCACCTGGTAAAAGCACTTACCGGTAATTATTCTTCCTCTTTGTTTTCACTGAAATCAGGCATGATGAGCCTCGCATTTGCCGCAGGCGTGCTTGCTCTTATGGACCTGCGCAAACCGGCAGGAGAGGAAGGTATTGAACGGAAAGGGATCGATGTGGTGATTGCACTGGATGTTAGCAAAAGTATGCTGGCTACTGATCTTCCTCCCAACAGGCTGGAAAGAGCCAGACAACTGATCAATAAATTAATGGATGTGATGCCCGACGACAGGATCGGGCTGGTACTGTTTGCCGGCAAAGCCTATCTTCAAATGCCGCTGACCACCGATCATGAAGCGGCACGCATGTTTGTAGCCTCGGCAAGCCCGGATGCTGTGCCCCAGCAGGGCACGGTGATCAGCGATGCACTGCGGATGAGCTCTAATGCGTTTATTGCAGCAGAAAGAAGATTCAAAGCAGTGGTGTTGATCTCTGATGGGGAAGACCATGACCCTGCCGCCATTACTACAGCTAAAGAATTGTCTTCACAGGGAATGATGATCAACACAGTTGGTATCGGCTCCCCGGAAGGCTCTTATATACCTGATGCTTCAACAGGCGAAAACAAACGCGATGCTTCTGGCAATGAAGTGATCTCCCGCCTGAACGAAGATGAATTAAAACAACTGGCAGAAAGTACAAATGGCGTATATGTGCGCTTGCAGGATACTGACGACGCAGTAAAACAATTGAAAGCACAGTTGTCACAAATAGAAACGCGGGCTTATGGTGATGTATCGCTGATGAACTTCAACGCTTATTACGGTTGGTTTGCCCTGGCCATGTTTATGCTGCTGCTGGCAGAATATTTTATTCCCGAAATAAAAAAGCGAAAAGCATGAAGCATATTGTAACCATAGTAGCTTCGCTTTTCTTCGTGAAAGTCCTTTCTGCACAGGAGTTTGACAAGCTGATTCTAAAGGGGAATGATTTGTACAAACAGCAGCAGTACCAGCAGGCAGAGCAGGCATATGCAGAAGTGCTGGCTGCAGATCCGAATAACGCTACTGCAAAATTCAACCAGGCAAATGCCCTGTATAAACAAAACAAAGCGGATGAAGCCATCAAACTGCTGAATGATCTTGCTTTTAAAACCAATGATCCATCTGTCAAGGCAAAGGCCTATTATAACAAAGGCGCTATTCTTTCCGGCCAGAAAAAACTGGAAGAAAGTATAGATGCGTATAAAGATGCTTTGCGCCAGGACCCTACCGATAAAGATGCGCGGGAAAACCTGCAAAAAGCTTTGCTGGAACTGAAGAAAAAGAACCCTCCCAAAAAAGAAGACAATAAAAAGCAGCAAAAGCAGCAGCAAAAACCTCAACCTAAAATGAGCCAGAAAGAAGCAGAGCAACGGCTTAAGCTGCTGGAACAAAAAGAAAAACAGGTGCAGCAGCGGCTTCAGAAAGAGAAATCCAAACAGGGCGGAGGACAGGGGAAGGACTGGTAGTCTTTCAGTACTTTTGCATCATGCAGCTGTATACCGCATCCTTCACTGAATACAAACGCCTCATTACCAAAGAGGTAAAAATAGGCAATCTCTCGCTGGGAAATTTACATCCCATCCGCGTCCAAACTATGACCACTACTGATACCATGGATACTATTGCCACGGTAGAGCAATCCATCCGCTGCATAGAAGCCGGAGCAGAACTGGTAAGGATCACAGCACCTTCCAAAAAAGAAGCGGAAAACCTGCTGGCCATTAAAAATGAATTGCGCAAAAGGGGATATACCACCCCGCTGGTGGCAGATATTCATTTCACTCCCAATGCCGCTGAAATAGCTGCAAGGATCGTGGAGAAAGTGAGAGTGAATCCCGGCAACTATGTTGACAAGAAGAAATTTGAACTGATCGAATACAGCGATGCAGATTATGCAGAAGAGATTGAACGCATCCGCGAAAGGTTTACACCCCTGGTGAAGATCTGCAAAGAATATGGTACCGCCATGCGCATCGGGACCAATCATGGTTCACTCAGCGACAGGATCATGAGCCGCTATGGCGATACGCCCATGGGCATGGTGGAAAGCGCGATGGAATTCCTCCGCATTGCACGCAATGAAACCTACCACAACATAGTGCTGAGCATGAAAGCCAGCAATCCGCAGGTAATGGTACAGGCTTATCGCCTGCTGGTGAAAACAATGTTTGAAGAGTTTGGTGAATGCTATCCCCTGCATCTTGGCGTAACCGAAGCCGGAGATGGTGAGGATGGAAGGATAAAAAGCGCGATCGGTATCGGCACATTAATGGAAGACGGGCTGGGTGATACCATCCGCGTCTCCCTTACAGAAGATCCAGAACTGGAGATCCCTGTATGTAATGACCTTGTGAAAAGATATGCTAAAGCAGAAAAGCAAGCCCGCGTATCAGAAGATGAGCCGCTTAAGCTTTCATATGATCCATTCAACTATAAACGGAGGGAAACATTTGCTGTTGGCAATATCGGCAGTAAGCAGGTGCCTGTAGTAATAGCCGACTTGAGCAAGATCGAAAAGATCACTCCTCAACACCTGCAAAGTGTTGGCTACACTTACGAGGCTGCCACAGATAAATGGCATATCGGCGATGCAGCCGCTGATTATATATTTACCGGTAACCAATTGCTGGATTTTCAATTGCCAGGCACACTGAAAGTGATCGTTTATCCTGAAGCCTGGAAAGAGGCGGGTGATCAACTTACTTATTATCCCATTTTCCAGGACAGTGGTTATGCAGAAAGCTCCGAAAGAAGTGCAGCATTGAATTTTGTGATGATAGATTGCCCTGCCCTGCCTGCAATTTCCACAGATGCAATAGCTTATCCTTATCTCGATAAGCTGGCTAATGATCCTTCTGTAGTGATCTGCCTCAGCAGCACCGAGACGAATGCCGTGCAATGTGTGCGGAGGATGCTGGTGGAACTGCAACACCGCCAGATCAAAAACCCGGTAGTATTGATCACCGACAGCCCTATGCAAACACCGGATGAGCATCTTATCCATTTTGCTACAGAAACCGGCGCCTTGCTGCTCGATGGTTTTGGTGATGGAATATGCCTTGGATTCAGCAGCCAGGCGCAGATGGAAAATATACAGGTGAAAGGAAGGACTTACCTGGAAGTGAAAGACATTTACCAGTTTACCAACAACACTGCATTCTCTATTTTACAAGCTACCCGCACACGTATTTCCAAAACAGAATATATCAGTTGCCCCAGTTGCGGCCGCACTTTATTCGACCTGCAGGAGACAACGGCAAAGATCCGCTCCCGTACCAATCACCTCAAAGGCGTGAAGATCGCTATTATGGGATGTATTGTGAATGGCCCCGGTGAAATGGCGGATGCAGATTTTGGATATGTAGGCTCAGGTCCGGGCAAGATCACTTTGTATAAAGGAAAAGAGATTGTAAAAAGAAACGTGAACAGCGAAACGGCTGTTGATGAACTGATCGACCTGTTGAAAGAAAACGAGGCCTGGGTGGAGCCGGCATAAGAAAGAATCAAACGACAGGTTTAAAATTTATACCAAGACACCACTGCTGCATGAAAAAAAATCCCTGGATCATTCCCTTTGTTATTGTTTTGGCTGCTCATCTGCTGGCTTTATTGCTCAGGGTGGAAATGATGGACCGTATCACCAAGCCATTGATCGTAATAACCGTAGCCGGTTATTTTTTTTACGCCACCAAAAATGTTCAGTCCAGGCTGAAAGTCTGGATAATATCAGCGTTGCTGTTTTCATGGGTTGGTGATATTTTATTGATGTTCCAGGATAAAAAAAGCCTTTTCTTTTTATTGGGATTGTCTTCCTTCCTCCTTGCACATATCTTTTATATCATTTTCCTGCACAAAGTGCGATTGGCTGAAAAAATAAAACCCCGGTTGTGGACCTTACTGGTAGTAGCTGTGTATTATTCCGTATTGATTGCTTTTCTGTCACCCTGGTTGGGTGATATGCGTTTGCCGGTAAGAGTGTACGGGATGGTAATAAGTTTTATGCTGCTGCTGGCCCTGCACCTGCTGTTCCTGGCCAACAGGAAAGCGGGTCTGTGTATAGCTATTGGCGCCATTCTTTTTGTATTATCAGACTCCTTACTGGCTATCAATAAATTTTATCAGCCTTTTGAAGCAGCAGGGTTTCTTATCATGCTTACCTATGGCCTTGCGCAGCTTTTTTTGATAATAGGAGCCTCAGACTATCTTAATGCGGCTTCTTCCAGAAAATAAAATCCCTTTTTCTTTTTATTGTTGACATAGGGCTGTCACAAGCCGGTAGTTATTTTGTTGTATTCAATACAATAACTATGGGCAGAATTATTCTATCCTTACTGGCATCCGGATTACTGGCTACAATAGGCAGCAATTATTTTTCCAACAATAAACCGAAACGTATGAAACTGAATGCGGGTATTATCACTTCCAAACTGGATGAAACAAAGAAATTTTACAGGGATGTGCTGGGATTTGGTGTACGGTTTGAATCAGACTGGTACATTTTACTGCATACACCTGATGGCAATGATGAGATCGCTTTTCTTCAGCCGGAGCATCCGGGGCAGGCTCCTGTATTTCAACCGGCTTTCAATGGGAAAGGCGTATTTCTGACAATAGAAGTGGAAGACGTGGATGCTGAATACAAAAGGATCAAAGAATTGAAAATCCCTGTAGTGGTGGAACTAAAAAATGAGGATTGGGGCGACAGGCATTTTGCGGTCGTGGACCCCAATGGTATAGGAATAGATTTTGTGAAACATACAGCACCGGGTTCCTAGCGGGCCGGGTAATGGAAAAGCCGTGCAGGTTTAACTGAACCGCATTAACTTGCATGAATGAAAGATCAAACTATGCGGACGGATTTCCTTGTGATCGGCTCAGGAATTGCAGGCCTCACTTATGCACTGAAACTGGCACAGCGCTACCCGGAAAAGAAAGTGACGGTGATGACCAAAGCGGCGGCTGATGAAACGAACACTAAATACGCACAGGGCGGAGTAGCGGTGGTAAATGACCTGGAAAATGACAGTTTTGAAAAACATATAGAAGATACCCTGATCGCCGGCGATGGCCTATGCAATAAGAACGTAGTGGAGATCGTAGTAAAAGAAGGACCTGACAGAGTTCGTGAACTGATAGAATGGGGAGCACAATTCGATAAGGAAAAAGACGGCGATTATAAATTGGGAAAAGAAGGCGGACACTCCGAGTTCCGCATCATCCATCATAAGGATATTACCGGCTGGGAAATGGAAAGAGCCTTGCTGGAGGCAGTTTCCCGCCAGAAGAATATCGAGATCATCAAGCATTGTTTTGTGGTCGATATTATCACCCAGCACCACCAGGGCTATCTTGTTACCAAATCTTCTCCGGGCATTGAATGCTATGGCGTGTATGCACTGAACCTTGTTACCAACAGGATCGAAAAGATCCTTGCCAAGATCACACTGCTGGCTACCGGCGGTAACGGGCAGGTGTACCGCACCACCACCAATCCATCTATTGCCACAGGCGATGGCGTAGCCATGGTGTACCGTGCTAAAGGAAGGATCGAAAATATGGAGTTCATCCAGTTTCATCCTACTGCTTTATATGAAGCCGGGTTGCGTGGGCAGGCTTTCCTGATCACGGAAGCGGTAAGAGGCGATGGAGGCATTCTCCGTAATAAGAACGGAGAAGCATTCATGGAGCAATACGATGAAAGAAAAGACCTGGCTCCCCGCGATATTGTAGCAAGGGCGATAGACAGTGAAATGAAAAAAACCGGTACAGAGCATGTATGGCTCGATTGCCGGCATTTCAGCAAAGAAAAATTCATCGAACACTTCCCTAATATCTACCAGAAATGTTTATCCATCGGGATCGACATCACTCAGCAGATGATACCGGTAGCACCTGCTGCACATTACAGTTGCGGGGGCATTAAAACAGATGAATGGGGACGTACATCCATCCACAACCTGTATGCCTGTGGTGAATGCTCCAGCACAGGACTGCATGGGGCCAACCGCCTGGCCAGTAACTCCCTGCTGGAAGCTATGGTGTTTGCCCATCGTTGTTTTATTGATGTAACGGAAAGGATAAATGCTTTATCGTTCAATGAAAATATCCCCGACTGGAATGCACAGGGCACCAGCGAGCCCAAAGAAATGATCCTGATCACACAGAGCCTGAAAGAACTTCAGCAGGTGATGAGTGATTATGTCGGCATTGTACGTAATAATATCCGTTTGCAAAGGGCTTCGAGCCGGTTAGACCTTCTTTGGCATGAAACGGAACAGCTGTACCAAAGCTCTTCTCTCTCCCCCCAGTTGCTGGAACTGAGGAATCTGATCACTATCGGCTACCTGATCGTAAAAGGTGCTGCTTTCCGCAAGGAGAGCCGCGGATTGCATTATAATACCGACTATCCGTCGAAAAGCGAGTTGGTGCAGAATATTGTGTTATAAGACGCCAAGTCCCGCTGCTGTTTTATCTTTGCCGGATTATGTATTATGTCGTTTATGGCCTTTTGTATGCCGTGTCACTGCTGCCGTTGAGAGTGCTTTACCTGATATCTGATTTTGCTTATTTCATCATTTATCGTATCACAGGCTACCGCAAAGAGGTGGTCATGAATAATCTTGCGATCGCTTTTCCTGAAAAAAACCTGGAAGAACGGAAAAAAATTGCCAAAGAGTTTTACCTGAACTTCACTGATACATTTATCGAGACTATCAAGATGATCTCGATCGGGCCCAAAGAGCTGGCAAAGCGTGGACTCTGTGATACCGATTACCTGAACGGTTTGATCGATCAGGGGAAGAATATACATATCATGGTCGGCCATCAGTTCAACTGGGAGTTTGCCAACCTGATGTATGCACGGACGCTGAAAATCCCTTTTATCGGTATTTACATGCCGGTAAACAATAAAATATTCGATCGCATATTCCTGAAATCACGGAGCCGCTATGGCACTATTATGGTTTCTGCCAGGGAGTTCTCTGCACGGATGCCGCATTTGTTCAAGGAGCAATACGTGTTGGCATTGGCTGCTGACCAGAACCCTGGCATTCCTTCAAAAGGTTATTGGCTGAACTTTTTTAGTAAACCTGCCCCTTTTGTAACCGGTCCCGGTAAAGGAGCCGTAAAAAATAATACAGCCGTAGTGTATGTGGCTTTTCATAAAGTAAAACGCGGCTATTACTCTTTCAAGGCCGTTCCCCTGGTGGAGAACGGTTCGGATTATACCCCGGAGCAACTGACTGTTCTGTACAGGAATGCACTGGAAGAAACGATCCGCAACAACCCTTCTAATTATTTATGGAGCCATAGGCGGTGGAGGCATGAGTGGAAGGAAGGATACCCGGAAATGATCGGGTAAACCACTGCATTTTCAAGCTTTTCGGCGGCTGGAGCTATTATGTTCCAGCCGCTTTTTTGATTGGTAAAGCAAACCGTGAAAACACCTTTTTAATACGGTAAAAAAACCTGCCGGCAATTTGTTGCATAAAATAATCTTTAGGAGTAATTTTTATTTCTTCTTTCACCTAAAAAATATTACTATGAAAAGTAATTTTCTATTTTTAGTCATAGGAGCAATAGTTGGCGCTGCTGCCGTCTATTTTATACCCAAAAAGGCTGACGATTCAGCATTGCTTAAAAAGATCGCTGACCTTGAGAATGCTGAAGCACAGAAAGGACCTGCGTTCTTTTCAACGTTGGATGCAAAAAAGCTCCTAAAAGACAAGTGGCAGGAGCTTCCTTATGATGGAAACGATGGGCCAACTATGCTGAGAAGTTATGAAGATGAATCAAATGGACTTTGGTACCCGCTCAGGACCAGGGTTGGAAATGAGGAAAAAGTGCTTCGCGGGTTTTGGGTCGACAGGAGAATGCTGGACGCGATCTTTGCACAACCTGGCCAGTATGACGGGGTCAGGATCTATTTCGGGAAAAGGGCAAAGGCCGGCAAAAGAGAATACTCTTTGGTATTTGTAGGTACTACTCCCGGCGCCACCAAGGACGCGGACAGTGATAATACCGGAAAGTATTATGATTATGTTGATCCCTGTCCTACCAACTGCGGCACCGGTGGCAGATGATGCAAGTAATCATTCCGAATGACCATAAGATTTTTACTTTATCTCATTTTACTGGTTTACCTGCTTGTTCTTGGCCTTATCAGATTTAAGAAACTGACATTGCCTTTTCAGATCCTGACTGTATTGATCGCATGTACCTTGGTAAGCGAAATTATAAGCAGGATTTTGATCAATGTATTTAAAAACAGTTCTCCGGTTTATCATGTTTTTAATATTGTCAATTTCACCGGTTATGCTTTGATATATTATTTCCTGTTGCAAAGCAGGCTAAGCAGAAAAGTCATTTTGTTGCTGATTGCAGGCGCCGTTTGTTTTTCTGTTTTCAATACCATTTTTCTGCAGAGCTTATGGTCATTTCCTTCCAATTTCCTGTTGATACTATGTTTTTTGAATATCTATTGCGCCTTGCTCCTTTTCAGGCAAATGCTTCATGACGATGAAGAGATAGATATATTAAGACAAAGCGTTTTTTGGTTCAATTGCGCTGTGTTGTTGTTTTACACGGCGATATTCCTGAACTGGAGTTTTTATAACTACCTGGTGAGAAATAAATTCAATACCAAAACGATCTCAACGATCATGTACTATCTGAATATTGCGTATTACATCGTTGTAGGTATTTCAATACATATTAATAACCGAAAGGCCGTTCCTGTTAAGCAATGAACTCTTCTTCAGGTGAAATATATTTTTTTATTGTCGTTGGTAATGCAATACTGATCGGCCTGATCGGCTTCATTCTATATTTCGTTTTTCAATACCGGAGAAGAAAAGCCGAGAGTATCAGGGAAAGCCAGCGACTGGAAGAGAAATTCAGGCAAACATTGCTTCAGACGCAACTGGAGATACAGGAGCAAACATTGAAAACGATATCCCAGGAGATCCACGACAATATCGGGCAGGCGCTTACGCTCGCCAAGCTCAACCTCAATACGATGCTACCCGTGGTGGATGAGCAATTGCAACAGAAAATACTCAATTCAAAAGAACTGGTGAGTAAAGCCATTGGCGATCTGAGGGACCTAAGCCATAGTCTTGATACAGACTATGTACAGGAAATGGGATTGCAACGGGCAATTGAATATGAAATGGAAATGATCCAGAAAGCAGGTACGATGAAAGCCATTTTCCAGGTACAGGGCTCACCATACCGGCTGAATAAACAGAAGGAGTTGATCCTTTTCCGGATCGTACAGGAAGCATTCAATAATATTATCAAACACGCAGATGCTAAAACCCTGAAGGCGGCGATGACTTATTTCCCTGATGCACTAAAACTGGAAGTATCCGATGATGGCAAAGGTGTTGATCTTTCCCCGCTGAATGAAACTGCTGCAAACTTTGGTCTCGGCATCCGCAATATGCACAAACGGGCCCAGCTTATCGGTGCTGAATTCAACATGAACAGCACTTTACAGGCGGGCACAGCGATAACGATTTTTTTACCTGTTGAAACTAATACAGATGATTCCAAGCAATAAAATAAAAGTAGCGTTGGTAGATGATCATGTTCTGCTGCGCAAAGGACTGGCAGCCCTGGTAAACAGCTTCGATGATTTCACCGTGGTATTTGAAGCTGACAATGGACAGGATATGCAGCAGAAAATAAAAACCGACAATTTACCCGACCTGGTGCTGCTCGATATCAATATGCCTAAAATGGACGGGTATGCTTCTGCCCAATGGCTGAAACAAACTTATCCGCTGGTCAAAATAATGGCGCTTTCCATGTATGATAATGAGAATGCCGTGATCCGCATGTTCAAAGCCGGGGCCAGGGGTTATATTCTTAAAGATTGCGAACCACCGGAATTAAAAACGGCTTTGTTGTCTGTAATAGAAAAAGGGTATTTCTATTCAGAACTGGTTACCGGTAAGTTGATCCATTCTATCAATAAGCTGGAAGAAGATGCAGATATCCGCAATATCGTTCAGTTGAACGATAAGGAGATACAGTTCCTTAAACTGGCCTGCACTGAACTTACTTACAAGGAAATTGCAGAGCAGATGTATCTCAGTCCGCGTACTATTGATGGATACCGGGATGCGTTGTTTGAAAAGCTGCAGATCAAAACAAGAGTAGGCCTGGTAATGTATGCCATAAAAAATGGGTTCGTTCAGGTTTAGACCTGACGAACCCATTACCTGTGTATGATCTTAATTCAGTACGCTGGTTTCTTTTACGATCTCCGCTTTCTCCTGTTCTTTTATTTTTCCCCATCCCCCCACTATATTGCGGAGATTATGAATGCCCTGGCGTTTAAGCATCGAAGCTGCGATAACGCTGCGGTATCCTCCTGCGCAATGCACGTAGAGGTTATGACGGTCTTCGATATTAGCCATGCTTCCCGGATCAGGAAGATCGCTTAGTGGAATATTCAGCGCATCTTTCAAATGACCTTCTGCATATTCTGCAGGTTTGCGTACATCAACAACAACGAGGTTATTATCAAATGGAATATCCATCATCAGTTCATCTGCTTCCACATCAATGATGAGATCGGATCTTTCACCACTGTTCTTCCATGCTTCATAACCACCATCGAGATAACCCTGCACTTTATCCAATCCAACACGGGCAAGGCGAACAATGCTTTCTTTTTCCTTACCGGGTTCGGCTACCAGCAACATGGGTACATCGAAAGGAAGCAGGCTACCGGCCCATTCTGCAAAGCGGCCATCGAGCCCGATGCTGATGGAGCCGGGAACAAAGCCCTGCGTGAAAGTGCCGGAAGGGCGGGTGTCGAGAATGATCGTGTCTTCTGTTATCAGCTCCTTGAATTGTGCAATGCTGAGGGGCTTTAATGCTTTTTGCATCACTTCGTCCAGGCTGTCGTAACCTTCTTTGTTGATGCGGGCATTGATCGGGAAGTATTGCGGAGGTGGCGGAATGCCATCTGTTACAGCTTTGATGAATTCCTCTTTGCTGGCTGCTTTCAATGCATAGTTGAATTGTTTTTCTTCACCTATGGTGCTGTGTGTGTCAGGGCCCAGGTTCTTTCCGCAGGAGCTGCCGGGGCCATGGGCAGGATATACGATCACATCGTCTGCCAGCGGAACGATCTTTTGCTGAAGGCTGTCATACAGCATTCCAGCAAGGTCATTGGTTGTGATCTCTGCGCCTTTTTGAGCAAGATCAGGGCGGCCTACATCTCCTACAAAAAGTGTGTCGCCAGTGAAAATGCAATAGTCTTTGCCGGATTCATCCTGCAATAAATAGCAGGTTGATTCGAGTGTATGGCCGGGCGTATGGAGCACTTTCAGGTTAAGCTGTCCGATCCTGAATACATCCCCATCTTTGGCGATCTGGGCCTGGAAGCCGGTAACTGTTTGAGGGCCATAAACGATCGGGGCGCCTGTGGCTTTGCTGAGATCGAGGTGTCCGCTTACAAAATCTGCATGAAAATGCGTTTCAAAAATGTATTTGATAGTGGCTTTCCGTTCATTGGCCAGGTCGAGATAAACATCGATATCCCTGAGTGGATCAATTACAGCGGCCTCGCCATTGCTTTCAATATAATAAGCTGCCTCGCTGAGACAGCCTGTATATAATTGTTTGATGAACATAAAGAAGATAAATTATAAATATAAAGGTACTTTATTCAACTAAAAAAGGAAGCCAATGGCTTCCTTCCTAGCAGAGATACCAATAATTAGTTCAACAAGGATTCGACAAATTGGTTCAACTCCTCAATACGGTTGGTATTTATCGTGTAGTAGATAAATTTTCCATCCCGTTCGGTATTCACAAAACCGGCCTTGCGCAAAATTGCAAGGTGTTGGGAGGCCACAGATTGCTCAAGCCTTAATTTCACATAAATCTCTGTCACGGTGATTCTTCCCTGCTCATCAATCAGCTTCAATATCTGCTGGCGGAGCTTATGATTAATGGCCCTCAGAACAAGAGACGCCTTCTTCACGTTCAACAAATCCACTTTCAGTGTATTGCTGCTGTCGGGAGCTGTGTTCAATGTAAGCATGTAGTTGTTCATAGTTATAACCGGTTAAAAAATCTAAACTGCAAAGTTAGCCATCAATCACTTTTTTCTGAAAACAAAATTGTTAAGAAGTACAATTTTTTTATAAGTGATTAGTGAGCAGGGGAGTAGAACTCCTTCACGTAAAGCGGTTCGGTATAGGCAAGGTTTGCAAAGCGTTTCTCAACGAAATATTGGCCTGCTAAATGCACCATGTCTTCAGCTGTAGCAGTCTTCTCGCTGAAGGATGCATTAGGGTGGGAAAGAACTTGTTTCAGCTTTGTGCTGCCATTGCCGGAAAAAATCACTTTAGATCCGGCGAGTAATTGCGCAAAATTTGTACCATCCAGGATCATGGCGCACGGTGACATCACTTCTTTTAACTCACTATTATACACAGCGGTGAACACTTCCATCCGGCGGGCGTCGATCATAGGGCAAAGCAATGCATCATTCCCTTTTTCTCTGATCCCGAAAGCCATCATCTCCAGGGTATTGATGGCGATCAATGGAATATTCAATGCAAAACAAAGTCCCTTTGCAGCCGATAAACCCACTCTCAAGCCGGTGTATGAACCAGGCCCGATCGCAACGGCTACTGCTTCCAGCTCATTCATCCCCAGGTCCATATCAGCCATCAATTGCCGGATGCTGGTATGCAGCCAGCCTGGCTGATCTTTTTGCCGGTTATTCAATGCGGACCGCAGCACCACTGAATCGCGGGCGAGGCACACTGAAGCGCCCTCTACAGATGTGTCAATATGCAATATGAGTGCCATTATTATATCAAAGCCTTTTTTTCCAGTAATTTACAGGGAGTGTAGCGGGATTCTTCCTTTTCTAAACCCGCCAGCAGGGAATAAACGGCTGCAAGGCCAATCTTTTCCGACCACTCAAAAGGCCCAAACGGATAATTGGTGCCCAACTTCATGGCCGTATCAATTTCCTGTTCCGTGCTGATATTTTCCTCCAGTGCAAAAAATGCCTCATTGATGATGGATGCCACCACTCTTGCTGTAAGGAAGCCGCTGATATCCGGCACCCATTCCGCTTTTCTTCCCAGTAAAACAAATAACTCCTCCGCTTTGTTCCTGTTGCTTTCATTAACTGCCGCTGCTTCCATTAAAGGACGCCTCAAAAAACCAGGCCAGCCATTGATGCGTACAAAACCTGCATCAGTACCGGCAAGCGTGGCTGCTACAGCATTTATAACAACCAGCGGAGATCCAAGACCATTCAGCCAGTTTATTCTATCAGTTGTATTATCAAACAGCAGATCGATGCAGGCGTCTGGTGCAGCACTGCCCTGGTAGTGGCCAGGATGCTGAATGAAATTGAAATGAACGCTATCATCCGCAGGCGCACAGGCCAGCAATTCTTCACGAAGCGCATCATTTGTGATCACCAATACCAGCATAGACAAATTTTTGCAAAGAAAGTGCATAAAGCTATATTCGCTGATCTAAATTTTAAAAGCAACCGGAATGGATAAGATCATCATTAATACACCAGATGCACCTGCTCCGATCGGCCCTTACAACCAGGCGATCATGACCGGAGATACTTTGTATCTCTCCGGCCAGGTATGTATTAACCCGGCAACAGGCGAACTGGACAATAAAGACGTGCAGGCGGAGACGCACCGCTCCATGCAAAACCTGAAAGCCGTTTTGCAGGCCGCAGGCATGAGTTTCAAAAACGTGGTGAAAACAACCATTTTTATCACCGATATGAAGAAATTCGGAGAGATCAATGAAGTGTATGGGAAATATTTTGAAGGCGATTATCCCGCCCGCGAAACTGTGCAGGTTGCCGCATTGCCCAAGTTTGTGAATGTGGAGATCAGCATGATCGCCGTTAAATAACCAATGCGCCGGATCCTAAGGTATATACTGTTAAAACCTGTTCTCTGGGCCACACAAAAATTTTCCTCCCGGCCTCAGCGCGACAGGGTATTCAAGGCGTTGGATAAGCTGTACCATGACACGTTATCACGTTCCGGCAAAAAAGGACTGATAGTTCCTTATGAACTGAACAGCGGCAAATTCATCATTTTCTCCGACCAGCATAAAGGCGCACGCGATGGCGCCGATGATTTCATGATGGCAGAGCCCAATTATCTTGCGGCACTGGCGCATTATGAACAGGAAGGCTTTTCTTTTATTTCACTGGGCGATAGTGAAGAGCTGTGGGAAAACAGCCTGCTGAAAGTGAAAAAATATAATGAGGCCACATTTGAAGCCGAAAAGAAATTTGCCGAACGCGATGCTTTTGTAAAAGTGATCGGCAATCATGATCTCTATTGGGGCAACGATCCTTTTGCGTGGTGGCAGCTAAAACATATTTATGGAAAAGAGATCAAGATATACGAAGGGCTGGTGCTTTCTACTGAAATAGGGGCCGGGCCATTCAATATCTTCTGTACACATGGTCACCAGGGCGACGCACAAAGTGATGGCAACTGGTTCAGCAAATTCTTTGTTGCCCAGATCTGGGCTCCTTTTCAGGCCTATTTATGGATCAATTCCAATACAGCAGCCTACGACGATGAAAAGAAAACACTGCACAATGAGATCATGTATGAATGGTCTTCTTCCCAAAAAGATACACTGCTGATAACCGGCCACACTCATCAACCGGTATTTGAATCACTCACACATATTGAACGGCTGTACAAGCAATTCCAGGCTGCGGAAATGAATAAAGACAGGGAAGCGATTGCTTCCCTGTATGCAGAAATACGCAGGCGTGAAAAGGAGTTTACATCTGTAGCCGTAGATTATCAAACCATGCGGCCATCTTATTTCAACAGTGGCTGCTGCTGTTTTATAGACGGCGATATCACCGGCATTGAAATTTCAGACACCAGCATCCGGCTGATAAAATGGACAAAGAAAGACGGAACTCCGAAAAGGGAATTGCTGGAGGAAATTAGCCTGGAAGAGTTAGCGAAGAGGCTGTGAACCCATCCGGCAACTTCAGGAACGACTCCCGACTCAAGGTCAGAATGCTTTCTTCCACTTATTATTTTCCCGGTTCCAATCCGGCAATTTCTTATCAGGATCAAGAACAACTTCTTTGATCTCAGTGGTGCTTGGCACGCCAAGTGTATACAGTGCACCACGCTGCCAGATCTCTACAGGAAGGTCCATCCGGTATTCCTTGCCATTGGTTTCTTTGATCACAATGGTCACCGGCATAGGCATTTTTTCCAGGTTTTCCAGGGTGATCTCAGCTCCTTTGGCCGGATCATTCTTCACATACTTTACCTCTTTTACTGATTGGTCAAGTTTCCAGGTATTCAATACCCAGGAGCGCCAGAACCAGTCCAGGCTTTCACCTGCTACGTTTTCCATAGAATGGAAGAAATCCCAGGGAGTGGGGTGTTTGAAAGCCCAGCGTTGAACGTATTCACGGAAAGCGCGGTCAAAACGTTCAGGGCCCAGCACAATATCCCGCAATGCATGCAGCATTTGAGAAGGCTTCATATAAGCGGCAATACCGAGATTGTCCTGCTGGATAGCATCAGGCACAGTGTAAAGTCCGTCCATCTTATCACCAAACGTATATTTTATCATGAACGGTGAAGTCGGATCATTGAAAAAGCTTTTGTCTTTGAACTCGCCATTATGGAATGCATCTGTTGAAAGGTCGTTGATGAATGTATTGAACCCTTCATCCATCCAGGCATATTTCCGTTCATTGCTGCCAACGATCATAGGGAACCAGGTGTGGCCGAATTCATGATCGGTTACACCCCATAAGCCTGCGCCTACGGAAGTGTAACTGCAAAAAACAATACCGGGATATTCCATGCCCCCTACGATACCTGCTACATTGGTAGCTGCCGGGTAAGGGAATTCAAACCATTTTTCTGAATAGTGTTCAATAGATGCTTTTACCATTTCAGTGGAGCGGCGCCAGTCATTTCCCTTTTTGTCTTTCATGCTTTCTACAGGGTAAGCACTCACTGCCAATGATTTTTTTCCGTCAGGAAGATTGATGCGTGCAGCATCCAGCACAAATGCGCGGGAAGCACCCCAGGCAACATCGCGGGCATTCAGGATCCTGAATTTCCAGGTGGAACTGGCTTTTTTGGGTTGTGCATTCCTATCATTGATGTCTTTATCGCTGCGGATGGTAATGGTTTTATCACTTGTCTTCGCTTCATTATACCTTTTCAGTTGCTCGCCCGTAAAGCACTCATGCGGGTTCAGCAATTCTCCTGAGCCTACCACGATCATATTGGCCGGAGCTGTAACGGCATATTCAATATCTCCGTATTCAAGATAAAATTCACCCGCTCCGAGGTAAGGCAACACATTCCAACCCTGGATATCATCGTACACGCAAAGGCGGGGAAACCACTGTGCTGTTTCATAAATCCAGCCGTTTTGTGTGTTCAGCCTTCCCATCCTGTCTGTACCGTATTGCGGGATCTCAAATTCAAAGGGGATCGAAAGTTTGATCTTGCCACCGGCAGATTTCAATGCTTCCTGCAACCAGACCTGCATGCGTGTATCGGTGATGTTGTACTGTGCGGTATATTTTTTCCCATTGTATTCCACAGCTATTGATTTGATCACGTCTCCCTGTGTGAACTCTCCATTGGCCCAGCGGCCACCAGCTTCTGTTGTAGTAGCAGAAGCACGGGAATCTTTTTTGTAAATGTTCTGGTCCAGCTGCAGCCAGAGGAATTTCAGGTTGTCGGGGCTGTTATTGGTATAGTTGATCTCCACTTCACCACTTAAACGGTGATTGGTTGTATCGAGCGTACAATTGATCTTATAGTCCGCACGGTTTTGCCAGTATCTCGGACCGGGTTCACCACTGGCGCTGCGGAATTCATTACCGGGGTAAGGATAGAACTGTGGATTAAAAGCTTCTTTGGCATCATAATTTGATTGGGCAAAAGCAAGCACCGTATTCAGGGATACAGCAATGAACAGAATAAATTTCCTCATGATGAAGTGTAGGTTTTTAAAAAGAAACGGAATCTAAAATAAAGAAAAGGCCAGTAAACTACCAGCCATTAACAGGGTATTTCCATGTATTTGCAAAAAATTGGATAAGCGGCATCAGGCAAAAAGGGCTTCTGCAACCGCAATGCTTTCAGGCTTGCCCACATCTACCCATTTATCACCTGAGTGGTCATAACCATAGATCGGGTTTTGCGCAGCTAAAGAAAGCCAGGCATCAACCAGGGAGAACTTTCCTTTCAATGCCAGTTTATCAAAAAAAGAATAATTGAAAAGACTGACGCCACTAAAAGACCTGTTGAATTGCCGATCACTTTCCAGTTTTATTTTCTCTTCTCCCGTTTGCAGGTTTCTCCAGCCGGTAAGCCGGTCGTTTTCATTGAAAACAAAACAACGGCTGCTTTTACGGTTGCTTACTGCCAGTGAAACAAAAGATTTTTGCCGGCGATGAAAAGATAAGAATTGATGAATATCGAGTGTGGTCAGTATGTCTACATTGATGGTAAGAAAATCTTCCCCCGGCTCAAAAAGATGTTTGGCTTTTAATAAACCACCACCGGTTTCCAGCACTTCATTGCTTTCGTCACTGATCAGTATCCTGCTTCCGAAGCCATTGTTATCATCCAGTGTTTTTATGATCTGATCAGGGAAATGATGGATATTGACCACCACATCGCGGATATCATATTGATGCAGGTATTCAATATTCCTTTGCAATAAAGATTTGCCATTGATAATGGCAAGCGCTTTAGGATGCTTGTCTGTCCAGGGTTTGAAGCGGGTGCCAAGGCCGGCGGAGAAGATCATTGCTTTCATGGGAGATAATTGTTTATACAGGTGAATGCCTTACCCCTTTGGTGCCTCATTCACCCAGTTCTTCGCATCCTGCACTACATGCTTCAATTCTATTTTTACCTTGAATTTATTTCTTAAATGCCTGGCCAGTGCATCGGCAGCATACACACTGCGGTGCTGGCCGCCAGTGCAACCAAAACTGACAGAAAGGCTTTCAAATCCTCTTTTGATAAAATCTTCTACAGATATGTCCACGAGGTCAAATGTACTGTTCAGGAACTCCGGCATCTTGGTTTGCTGTTCCAGGAAATCTTTTACTTCCTTATCACGCCCTGTTTGGTATTTCATGCTTTCAAAACGGCCGGGGTTCAATATGCCGCGGCAATCGAAAACAAATCCTCCGCCATTGCCGCTATCATCAGGAGGAATACCGTTGCGGAAGGAGAAGCTATTGATCTTTACTACCAGCGCGGTTTTATCGGTTGCCTGTATGGGTGTGAACTGCTGGATGATCTCGTCTGAAACGCAGAGGTCAAGCACCTTACGGAATTCCGGTACAGAGATCCCCAGGCTTTGATGCTGGAAAAATTCTTTCAGGTTTTTTAATCCCATTGGAATGCTGGTAAGGAATTGCGCTTTGCGTTCAAACAAACCACGGAAACCGTAAGCACCCAGCACCTGCAGAAGGCGGATCAGCACATAGCCATTGTATTGGCTATGAAAAACGATCCTGTCTAATGAAGAAGGGATCAGTGTTTCAAACGTATCCATATAATCTTCCAGCAGCTTTTCTTTCCATTCTGCCGGCAAATTGGCCCTGGCCTGCCAAAGCATGGAGGCGACATCATATTGAGGTGCGCCCTTCATGCCGCCCTGGTAATCGATGAAATGGACAGAGCCATCTTCCTTGACCATAATATTACGGCTCTGGAAATCGCGGAACATGAAATATTTGTATTCCGTATGCGTCAGGTAATTGCTCAGTGCTTCAAAATCATTGATCAGTTTCTGCTTGTCGTAAGGCTTGCGCAATGCATCCAGGAAATAATATTTGAAATAGAGGAGATCCGCCATGATGGCTTGCTTCCCGAATTCTTTATTGGTCAGCGTACGGTCATAGTCAAGCCCTTCATCACCTTTTACCTGTAATTTGGCCAGTGCATCGAGGCTTTTTTTGAAAAGATCATACACCGGTTGGGTAAATCCCTCGGCTTCCAGCCGGTTGAGCAGCGACACATCCCCAAAATCTTCCTGGAGATAATAAACACCGTCTTCACTGATGGCCAGAATTTCCGGAACGGCAAGGCCTTTTTCCCTGAACTGCCGGGAGAAATAAATAAAGGTTTCATTCTCCTGGGTATTGGCGCCATAAGTGCCTATCACTGAATGACCCGGACCGCTGAGGCGGAAATACCGCCGTTCACTGCCCGATTGGGGCAGCACATCAACTGAGGTGGGTTCAGCACCTTTCCATTCTCTATAAAGCTGTTTTACTGAATCTAATATAGCCTGCATAAGCAACAAATGTAGGGAACAGGGTCGACATCTTTCCTGCTACCTGTTCCGGCAATATCTTCATTTATGCGCTAACAACCATTAGTTTTTTGAGCTAAATTTGCACCGTTTCAAAAGATCCAACATTTATGAGCTATACGCCTGTCAATAAGATCAGGATTGTCACTGCAGCCTCCCTCTTCGATGGTCATGACGCTGCCATTAATATTATGCGCCGCATCCTTCAGGGTAAGGGTGCCGAGATCATCCACCTGGGGCATAACCGTTCCGTAAAAGAGATCGTGGAAACTGCTATCGAGGAAGATGTGCAGGGCATTGCGATTACCAGCTACCAGGGTGGACACCTGGAATTTTTTAAATACATGAAAGACCTGCTGGATGAGAATGGCTGTGGCCATATCAAAATATTCGGCGGCGGTGGCGGCACTATACTGCCGGAAGAAATTGAAGAGCTGCATAAATATGGCATCACCCGGATCTATTCCCCGGACGACGGGCGGCAGATGGGACTGGAAGGAATGATCGAAGATGTGATCAGGCAATGTGACATACACCTGAACGGTAAAGCCGAATATAAAACCGCCCTGCAACTGGGTGAAGTAAAAGATATACGGAAGATAGCCCGGCAGATCACCAACGCAGAGAACGGGCAGGCTCCAACTGCTTCCAAAGTTAATAACATGATACCGGTGCTGGGTATTACCGGTACAGGCGGTGCAGGTAAAAGCAGTGTGACGGATGAACTGGTGAGAAGGTTCCTGCAGAATTTTACCGGCAAGACCATTGCGGTTATTTCTGTTGACCCTTCCAAGAAAAAAACAGGCGGCGCTTTACTGGGCGACAGGATAAGGATGAATGCGATCTCTCATCCGCGGGCTTACATGCGCAGCCTTGCCACCCGCGATGATAATACTGCTTTGAGTCATCATGTGCAGGAAGCCATTGATGTGTGCAAAGAAGCCGGTTTTGATTTTATTATCCTTGAATCGGCAGGCGTTGGCCAAAGTGACGCTTCTATTCTTGATTACTGCGATGTAAGCATGTATGTGATGACGCCTGAATACGGAGCGGCTTCACAACTGGAAAAGATCAACATGCTGGATTATGCTGATATTATTTGCATCAACAAATTTGATAAAGCCGGAGCACTGGATGCAATGGCAGATGTAAAGAAACAATACAAGCGGAATCATGCTCTTTGGACAGCGAAAAACGAAGAGCTTCCTGTGATTGGCACCATGGCCAGCAAGTTCAATGATGAAGGCGTGAACCATTTGTTTGCGCTACTGCTGAAAGCAATTGAAACAAAAACAAAGGTCAATTTTGGAGAATTTCATTTTTCTGCTTCCGCTAAAGTTTCACCATCCATCATTCCTGCTAAAAGAGTAAGGTACCTGAGCGAGATCAGTGAGGCCAACCGTAACTACGATCAGTTGGTGAGGGATCAGGCAGCAATTGCGAGCAAGCTCTATCAACTGGAAGGAGTGCTGGAAACATTGAAAGAGAAAACACCGGATGAATTATTAACTGTGATAAAACAGCAGATCGAATTTTATACCGGCCAGTTAACACCGGTAAGCCGTAAGCTGTTGCAGCATTGGGGTGAAAAAGTAAAAGAATATCAAAAAGATTATTACGAATATACTGTGAGGGATAAAGTGATCCGGCAGGAAATGTTTACCAAAAGCCTGTCGGGTACCCGGATACCCAAAGTAGTATTGCCTAAATACAAAGACTGGGGTGATATCCTGCAATGGCAGGCACAGGAGAATGTGCCGGGGCATTTCCCTTTTACCGCAGGTGTATTCCCTTTAAAACGTGAGGGGGAAGATCCAACAAGAATGTTTGCCGGCGAGGGAGGTCCTGAGAGAACGAATAAACGTTTCCACTATGTGAGCGTAGACCAACCGGCTAAAAGGTTGTCTACCGCTTTTGATAGTGTGACGTTGTATGGAGAAGATCCTGATCACCGCCCGGATATTTATGGAAAGATCGGCAATAGCGGGGTAAGCATTGCTACGGTGGATGATGCCAAGAAATTATACAGCGGATTTGATCTCTGCGATCCACGCACTTCGGTAAGTATGACGATCAATGGCCCTGCCCCGATGATACTCGCCTTTTTCATGAATGCAGCAATAGATCAGCAATGTGAAAAATGGATACAGAAAGAAAAGAAGGAGGAGTGGATAGCAGAAGCGTTCCGGAAAAAATATGGTGCTACGCCAAAGCCTTCTTACAATAATCCTTCTTCACCCGGTGTGTTGCCGGAAGGGAACAATGGATTGGGCCTGGCCTTGCTGGGCCTGAGCGGAGATGAAGTGCTGCCGGCAGATATCTATCAGCAATGTAAAGAAGCTGCTTTGCAACAGGTAAGAGGCACTGTGCAGGCAGATATACTGAAAGAAGACCAGGCGCAGAATACCTGTATCTTCTCTACAGAATTTGCATTGAAGCTGATGGGTGATGTGCAGGAATACTTTATCGAGCAGAAAGTAAAGAATTTTTATAGCGTAAGCATTTCGGGTTATCATATTGCAGAAGCGGGAGCCAACCCTATTACGCAATTGGCATTCACACTGGCAAATGGATTCACTTATGTGGAGTATTATTTAAGCCGGGGAATGGCTATTGATGATTTTGCGCCCAATCTTTCTTTCTTCTTCAGTAATGGCATGGACCCTGAGTACAGTGTGATTGGAAGAGTGGCGCGCCGCATCTGGGCAAAAGCCATGAAGTATAAATACAAGGCCAACAAGCGCAGCCAGATGCTGAAGTATCATATACAAACATCCGGCCGTAGCCTCCATGCGCAGGAGATCGATTTTAATGATATCCGGACCACGTTGCAGGCCTTGTATGCGATATATGATAATTGCAATTCGCTTCACACCAATGCGTATGATGAGGCCATTACCACGCCAACAGAAGAAAGTGTGAGAAGGGCCATGGCGATCCAGCTTATCATTAACCGGGAGCTGGGCACAGCTAAAGCCGAGAACTTTACACAGGGTTCTTTTGTGACGGAAGAATTGACCAGCCTGGTAGAAGAAGCCGTGTTGCAGGAATTTGACCGGCTTACAGAAAGAGGCGGTGTGCTGGGAGCAATGGAAAGGATGTATCAACGTAATAAAATACAGGAAGAAAGCCTGTATTACGAACATCAGAAACATACGGGCGAGCTTCCGCTGATCGGAGTGAACACTTTCCTGAATAAAAAAGGCTCGCCCACCATTGTTCCTTCTGAAGTGATCCGCAGCACCACGGAAGAAAAGGAACAACAGATCAATAACCTGCAGGCTTTCCGAAAGCATCATGAAAATAAAGCCGGTTCAATGCTGAAAGAGTTGAAAGAAGTGGCTATTAATGATGGCAACCTGTTTGCTTCATTGATGGAAACAGTGAAATATTGTTCCCTGGGCCAGATCACGCATGCATTGTATGAAGTGGGGGGGCAGTACCGGAGGAATATGTAGAAACGGGTATGCTGTGAGGCTTGCTCCTGCAAAAGAGCAAATCTTTATCTTTATTGCTTATTAGCAATTAAAGATTGGCATGAAATACCTTTATTTACTGATCATCATAAGCGTTTTTGCTGCTTGTTCTCCTTACGCCAAAACCAACAAGGTGTATAAGAAACAGGCAAAAGAATACAGCAAGTTGCTCCGGGAATACCCGGTAAAAGATTCTGCAGGCCTGCTTTATGCAGATACCTGGGTAGGTACTACCAATTTCTCCATGCGCCGGCCCAATTTTGTAGTGATCCATCATACTGCACAAAACAGTTGTGAACAAACACTGACCACGTTTACCCTTCCGAGAACACAGGTGAGCGCACATTATGTAATTTGTAAAGATGGAACAGTGCATCACATGCTGAACGACCTGTTGAGGGCACATCATGCAGGCGTAAGCAGATGGGGAAATAATACAGACCTCAACAGCAGCAGCATCGGGATCGAGATAGATAATAATGGTACGGATAGTTTCAGTGTGCAGCAGATCAGCAGCCTCCTGGTATTGCTCGGCCGTCTTAAAAGAGCATATAATATCCCTACCACAAATTTTATTGGCCATGCAGATGTTGCACCGGGGCGTAAAGTTGATCCTAACAGAACATTTCCCTGGCAGCGGTTAGCCGAGCAGGGATATGGTTGCTGGTATGATACTGCAGGAGTGCAATTGCCTGCCGATTTTAACCCTATGCAGGCATTACGTATTATTGGCTATTCCGTTAAAAAGCCTGAATCGGCAATAGCTTCTTTCAAATTACATTTTGTGCCTTCCGATTCATCTTTAACTATTACAGATGAACAAAAGAAGATTTTATGGAGCCTGCAAAAGAAATATGAATAAAAGAGGTTATACTATTTTTTTTATGTAAGCGTTAAATTTGCTGCATAATTAGCTTAACCTTTGAGAAGATAAATTTTTGTATGACAGCAGAACACCAAAGGCTCGCCGTTAATGCTGGTAAAACTGTTCCTTTAGCTCAATGGGGGCCTTACCTGAGTGAAAGGCAATGGGGCACTGTGCGGGAAGATTACAGCCCGAATGGAGATGCCTGGCATTATTTTCCTTTTGATCATGCCAACTGCAGAGCATATACCTGGGGAGAGGATGGACTCGGTGGAATTTCAGATTTCTTCGGTAATCTCTGTTTTGCTATCGCCCTCTGGAATGGCAATGATCCTATTTTAAAAGAACGCTTGTTTGGCCTTAGCAATCCCGAAGGCAATCATGGCGAAGATGTGAAAGAATTGTATTATCATTTGGATAATCTGCCCACACATTATTATATGGAATACCTGTACAAATACCCACAGCAGGCATTTCCTTATGAGCAGTTAAGAACAGAGAACCGTGATCGCAGCAAACAAGATCCCGAATACGAGATCCTTGATACCGGTGTGTTCGACAACAACCAGTATTTTGATGTGCTGATAACTTATGCCAAACAAAGCGCACAGGATATTTTTATAAAGATCGATATAACTAACCGGTATTCTAAAGGAGCAGAAATAACTGTACTTCCCACTTTATGGTTTTATAACCGGTGGAGGGATGGAACCTTCAAGGAAAAACCTTCCATTAAGCCGGTTAATAAAATTACTGTTAAGGCAGAGCATGAACGGCTGGGAGATTATTATTTCTATTTCCAACCGGCTGACAATACTTTGTATACCGAAAATGAAACTAATACAGAGATTGTAACCGGTGCTCCCAATGCTTCTATTTTCACTAAAGATGCATTTAACCGGGCCATTATTAAAGGCGAAAATTTCGACGAAGTATCCGGTAGAAAAGAAGGGACCAAGTTTTCACCTGTTTATAAAATGAAAATTGCTGCCGGTTCTACTAAAACAATTTATTGCCGGCTCAATACCGAACTGGTGGAACGGCCCTTTGCTTCCGGTTTCAAGGATGTTTTCACCGTAAGAAAAAAAGAAGCTGACGATTTTTATGCTGCTATTCTTCCCAAAGGAATGAGTGAAGATATGGCGCAGATACAACGGCAGGCGCTGTCGGGTATATTATGGAGCAAACAGTATTATCATTTCGATGTGCAGGAATGGCTCACAACAAGTGATGGCATTACACCGGTAAGCCCTTCAAAAATGACAGGCAGGAATAGTGACTGGACGCACCTGAAAAACCAGGACATCATCATGATGCCTGATAAATGGGAATATCCCTGGTATGCAGCCTGGGATCTCGCGTTCCAGTGCATACCCATGGCCGTGGTTGACCCTACCTATGCCAAACATCAGTTGCTGCTGATAATGCGGGAATGGTATATGAAACCTGACGGGCAATTGCCTGCCTATGAGTGGAATTTCAGTGATGTGAACCCGCCTGTACAGGCATGGGCTGCATTGCAGGTATATAATATTGAAAAAAAACAAACAGGTAATGGTGATATCAAATTCCTAAAGAAAGTATTCCAGAAGTTGCTGATCAATTTCACCTGGTGGATCAACCGGAAAGACGTGAATGGCAACAATATCTTTGAGGGAGGCTTTTTAGGATTGGATAATATTGGTGTGTTCAACCGCAGCTTTCATTTTCCCGGCGAAGTGCAGCTGGAGCAGGCTGATGGCACCAGTTGGATGGGTACCTATGCATTGGACATGATGGAAATGGCTATTGAGATCGCCATGAATGATGTATCTTTTGAAGACACGGCTACCAAATTTTTTGAACACTTTGTATTGATAGCCGAAGCACTTAATCAGCACGGCCTATGGAATGAGGAAGACCGCTTTTATTATGATGTATTGTGTGTAAGCGGTGCAGAGCCAGTGCCCCTGCGGATCCAATCTGTGGTAGGGATCACAGCCCTGTATGCAGTGTCTACGATCAATAAGAAAGCACTGGACCATTTGACGGATTTTAAAAAAAGGATCACCTGGTTTGAGAACTACCGGAAAAAGAACGCCAAGTTCTGGCCCAACGAAGAAAGAAGTAATGATGGTGAAATACTCCTGTCGTTGATTCCAAAGGACAAGTTGGTCGACCTGTTGAAACGACTGCTGGATGAAGACGGCTTTTTATCAGAAGGAGGTATCCGCGCCTTATCAAAATACCATGATCAGCATCCCTATTCCGTTACGGTAGACGGGAATATTTACAGCATACGTTATGACCCCGGTGATGCAACATCGGATATGTTTGGCGGCAATTCCAACTGGCGTGGCCCGGTATGGATGCCGATCAACTTCCTGATCATTCAGTCTATCCGGAAATACGGAGAGTTTTACGGCGATTCATTGCAGGTGGAATATCCTGTCGGGTCAGGGGAGCAAATGAACCTGAGCAAAGTGGCGGAGCACCTGACCAAACGGGTGATCAGCCTGTTTGAGAAAACACCTGATGGCTCACGTCGTTTGCATGGCAATTACAGTTGGTTCTATAAACAGCCCGGTAATGAACGTCTCGTTTCTTTTTATGAATACTTTCATGGGGATTCAGGAAGAGGGCTTGGCGCTTCGCATCAAACAGGATGGACGGCACTGGTAGCAGAGTTGATTAGCGAATACGGCCGGAACACCAGTAGTACG
This sequence comes from Sphingobacteriales bacterium 44-61, assembly GCA_001898405.1. Lineage (GTDB taxonomy): Bacteria > Bacteroidota > Bacteroidia > Chitinophagales > Chitinophagaceae > Terrimonas_A. Next base: position 789,602 of record MKTW01000001.1, on the reverse strand, counting down.
AATAACACGAATGATGACGCGGATAGTGCGAATGACGCGCCCGTTGCCCGAATGGTGTCTGATGAAGAGTGAACAGATTTTTTTCGCTATAATTAATTCTGTGTGTACAATATCGTTTGATATACACCCGGTGTGATCCCTTCAGCTTTTTTAAATAGCCTGACGAAATAGTTTACATCTGTGAAGCCGCATTGAAGGCTTACTGAACTTACATTGTTGCGCTTGTCGGCCAGTAGTTGTTTGGCCAGTTTGATACGCTCGCGGTTGATATAGTCCAGTGGTGTTACGCCAAACTGTTCCTTGAACCATTTGAAAAACATATTTCGGCTCAGGTAAGCTTTTCTGCTCAGCGAATCAACAGCAATCTTTTCTGTAAGATGTTGATGTATATAATGCAAAACAAAATGAAGCCTGCTTTGATTGGTGTTATCAGTACTTTCTACGGCCACTTGTTTCAAATGCTGGCTTTGTACGAGGCGGATCAGTAATTCTTTGAGGTTAAGGTCAGCAAAAATATTCTTTCCTTTATCCGTGCTGCTGCACACGCGTATCAGTTTATTGATAAGATCGGTTACTTCTGTGTCGTTGGCAAAATGATACTGGTTGAATTGAAGCTTCCAATTATGTGCTTCGTGAGGGTCACTGTTGTAATAGGTATTGAGATATTGCAATGTATTGTTCACATAAGCCGCATCCACTGCAAGTGCAACACATTGTGTAGGGTTATCCAGTTCTGCTTCAGGAAAATCGATGACCATGGTTTCATTGGCCGGAACGATCACGGTTTCGCCAGGCAGGTATTCAAATGCGGGCTTATCAAATAAGTGCATCACTTTTTTGCCCTTTACCATACTGGTGATCACGAAATCATTAAAGGTCAGTGGCACACGGTAAGTTTCCTGGTAGCTTTCAAAAACGTTCAGCTCACAGTTCTCCAGGTTGAACACACGGCGGTTCTCAACCAGTGTTTGCAGATACTTTGGCTGTGTAAGATCAACAGGATGGAGATAGTTTTTGGGTGGCATATACGGTACGTTTTAAGCACATAGTAAGGTAGCGCATTTTTAAATCATGTGTAAATCCGGAGTACAATCGTGCTAGAAGAAAGTACAAAATTACCCAGCTTTTGTTCTTTTATTATTGAAGTTAGGGTATTATTTAACGATTAAAATGGCTTGAAATATGAGTACAACTACAGCGGCTGCCCCAAAGTCTACCGTGGCGGTCCGCCCAAAATTCAAAGACAGATACGATCACTATATCGGAGGCCAGTGGGTCGCTCCTTCCGGCGGAGAATACTTTGACAATATCTCACCAGTTGATGGTAAAGTTTTTACGCAGGCAGCCAGGGGTAATGCCAAAGACATTGAGAAGGCAATCGACGCAGCGCATAAGGCTTTCGGGACCTGGGGCAAAACAGGAGCTGCTTACCGCAGCAATCTTTTATTGAAAATAGCGCAGGTGATAGAAGACAATCTTGAATACCTCGCTGTGGTGGAGACGATCGATAATGGTAAAGCCATCCGTGAATGCAGGGCAGCAGACCTTCCTTTAGTAGTTGATCATTTCAGGTATTTTGCCGGTGTGATCCGTAGTGAAGAAGGCACTATCAGTGAGCATGACGAAAATACGGTGAGCATTAACCTCCATGAACCGATTGGTGTGGTAGGCCAGATCATTCCCTGGAATTTTCCTTTACTAATGGCCACCTGGAAGATTGCACCTGCCCTGGCGGCAGGTTGTTGCGTGGTAGTGAAACCCGCTGAGCAAACGCCCACCAGTATTATGATACTGATGGAACTGATCGGAGATATCCTTCCCAAAGGTGTATTGAACGTGGTAACAGGATTTGGTGTTGAAGCGGGCAAACCGCTGGCATCTTCACCAAGAGTGAACAAAGTGGCTTTTACTGGTGAAACTACTACCGGCCGGCTGATCATGCAATATGCATCCGAAAACCTGATACCCGTAACAATGGAGCTGGGCGGCAAAAGTCCCAATATCTTCCTTGAAAGCGTAGCAGATGCAGATGATGATTTCTTTGATAAAGCAGTGGAAGGTGCTGTGATGTTTGCATTGAATAATGGAGAGATCTGCACTTGTCCCAGTCGCATGCTGGTGCATGAAAAGATCTACGACAAATTTATGGACCGTGTAGTTCAGCGCACCAAAGCGATCAAACTGGGTAACCCGCTCGATTCAACAGTGATGATGGGAGCACAGGCTTCGGAAGATCAGTATAAAAAAATATTGAGCTACCTGGATATCGGCAAGCAGGAAGGTGCACAGGTGCTGACCGGTGGTGAAGCTTTTCATCAGAATTCCGGCCTGGAGCATGGATATTATATCCGTCCTACCATCTTTAAAGGCAATAATAAAATGCGCATATTCCAGGAAGAGATATTTGGGCCCGTTGTATCCGTTACCACATTTAAAACAACAGAAGAAGCAATTGCTATCGCCAATGATACGTTATATGGATTAGGTGCTGGTGTTTGGACTCGTGATGCACATGAAATGTACCAGGTGCCCCGGGCAATTGAAGCAGGAAGGGTTTGGGTAAATAATTATCATGCTTATCCGGCACATGCCCCATTTGGCGGGTATAAAAAATCAGGCTTTGGCCGCGAAACACATAAAATGATGCTCAATCATTACAGGCAAACCAAGAATATGTTGATCTCTTATGGAAAACAAAAGTTGGGATTCTTTTAATGGTTAAATGAAAATTCAAAGCTTTCTAGTTTGGCAAGTAAGGAAAAACGGTGGCGAAAGCCACTGTTTTCCGTTGCGGCCTTTGCGTCTCCGTTGCGTTCTTGGCGATACTTCGGTCCAGTAAGTTTAGTATCGCCAAGAACGCAACGGAGACGCAAAGGCCGCAACGGAGACGATCAAAAATTATTGATATGATACCACGTATTTTGGCCACTCCGGCTGCATTGGAGTTGATAGCCCTTTTAAAAAAAGATAATGGCCCGCTGATGTTTCATCAAAGCGGTGGATGTTGCGATGGAAGCCAGCCAATGTGCTTTCCGGAAGGTGAGTTCAGGCTGGGTGGCAGTGATGTATGCCTGGGCGAAATAGCTGATTGCCGGTTTTATATGAATGCTGATCAGTTTGAATACTGGAAACACACACAATTGATCCTTGATGTAACGCCAGGCAGGGGCAGCAGCTTTTCGCTCGAAATCCCGCTTGGCGTAAGGTTTTATATCCAATCCCGGATCTTCACTGAGGAAGAACTTACCCAATTGGAACCTTTGTTAAAGACAGTCGAAACTTGACCCCATAAAGAATTACAGTTATTTTTGGCATAACTATTTCATGGATCATAAAAACGATGCTATGCAAATGATTAGATTATGCCTGGGTGGGTTGCTCTGCATACTGATCGCCTGTAATAATCCGGGAGAAAAGATCAGTAATAACAGCAACCCAAATGATTCCACTGCAGCGAGCACATCTGCTACCGCAGCATTGGACACAACTTTGGCCGGTTGCTATTCTTCTATTTATAAAAGAGATACATCTGCTTTACAAATTGAGACCAGGGGCGCTGTGATTTCCGGGCCACTGAGTTATAACCTGTTTGAAAAGGACAGGAATGATGGCAATTTTCAAGGGGAAGTGAATGGGAATATTCTCTCCGGCTGGTATCTTTTCAGATCAGAAGGAGTGATGTCTGTAAGGCAGGTCGCCTGGAAAATAAAAGGCAATCATCTCTGGCCGGCAACCGGCGAAGTGCAGCAACGGGGTGATACAATGTTTTTTAAGAACATGGATCAATTGCAATATGATTCATTGCACCCCTTTGTGAAAGTGGCCTGTACATTATAGAGACAGTTCGTGCCTCTGCCGTTTAAATCTTATTTTAGCCCAGAAAATGAACCAGTATGGAATTTGGCAGAGTCCCGGAAAATGAATTGGACCAGGTTGATTTCAGCTTGCCCAAAGAACCGGCTTTCAACAAACAGTTTCTGAAAGGTAAACCACTGAAGCACCCTAAAGTATATTTCGGTTGTGCTAAATGGGGTAGAACGGAGTGGGTGGGAAAGATCTATCCTCCTAAAACAAAAGAAAAGGATTTCCTCCAGCATTATGTGGAGCACTACAATTCCATTGAATTGAATGCTACACATTATAAAATTTATGGTGAAGCCGGGATCGGTAAATGGGCAGAAAAAGCAAAGGGCCGCGATTTTCTTTTTTGCCCCAAAATGTACCAGGGCGTTACACACCGTGGAAGCCTGAAAGGAAAGGAATTCATTACGAATGAGTTTTTCCGCGGTATTGTTGCATTCAAAGATCATCTCGGCCCGATCTTCGTACAGGTAAGCGATAGCTTCTCGCCCAAGCGGAAAGAAGAATTGTTTGATTACCTGAAAACTTTACCAACCGATCTGCAATTTTTCCTGGAAGTAAGACACCCTGATTGGTTTGCAAAACCAACCATTCAGCAGGAAATGTTTGAAACCCTGGCTTCGCTCAACATGGGTGCGGTGATCACCGACACGGCTGGTCGGAGAGATTGCGCTCACATGCATCTGACCATTCCGAAAACTTTTATCCGTTATGTGGGCAATAGCCTGCATCCGACTGATTACACCCGCATCGATGCCTGGGTAAAGCGAATGAAGTATTGGTTGGAGCATGGACTGAAAGAGTTGTATTTTTTCATGCACATGCATGATGAAGCCACTTCACCGGAATTGACGGTTTACCTGGTAGATAAAATGAATAAGGAATGCGGATTGGACCTGATCAAGCCAAAATTTTTGAACAGTGCATTATTGCCGAAAGTGAAGCAAAAGGGAATGTTTGATTGAGTGCAGAGCTCTTATGGTTAACAAGTATGGTGTTCTACCTTACTTCAAACAACTCGTCCCACCTTGTTGTATACCTTCCACTTCTCAATTCCTGCCGCATTTTCCAATTACGTGTAGTTCCTGAAGAGGCAAACTTGAGAATATCATCTCTTTGGCTAAAGTTGATATTGTCCATCATGTCCATCAGCCGGCGCTGAATGTTCTTGCTTTCGGGATTAAAAAGGCTGCCCTGTACGGATGCATCGGGGACCAAACCGCTTAACATCACACCTGCTTTTTTATAGGTGTTGCCGGCTTCGTATAAATGGTCTACCAACTCCAGCGCAGGTTTGATCAGCTCCTGCGTGATGGAAGTTGCTACTGGTAAAGTTGTGTGTGTACCGATATTGCCATCCCTCCAATCGAGCAGATGATTCTGTCCTTTTCGGACGATAAAAACACTGACCACTTTTGCTGCACTGTATTGCCGGCGCAGTTTTTCCGCAGCCCGGGAAGTGTAAGTGGCTACAGCTTCTTTTATAGCGGTGATATTATCTACCGGGCTGCCAAACATCCGGGTAGTGGCAATCATTTTCTTTTCGACCAGCTCCTTTTTCATTTCTACAGCCGGCTCTCCACGCAATTCCCTGATGAGGCGGACACCCACTACTCCACCAAGATGGGTATGCGCCCATTCTTCCCGCATGGTGGCCAGTTCCCAACCGCTGGTGATGCCGAGATTAAACAGCTTTTGCGCATTGGCGTAACCGACCCCCCAGATATTATTTAAGCGGGTTTGCTGTAAAGCTTCCCGTTGTTGTTCCCTGGTAGCAAGAACAGTGATGCAGCCTGTGACCCTTTTGTTTTTCTTGGCAATATAGTTGGCCAGTTTGGCAAGAGTTTTTGTGGGTGCTACACCAATAGATACAGAAATACCTGTCCATTGTTCTACTGTTTCTTTCATTTCCCTTGCAGCCTGCTCCAGTTCGGCGATCGGCATATCAGGAAGATCAACAAAAGCCTCATCTACCGAGTACACTTCCACTTTTTCTTTTCCTGCTATGCTCCGCAAAGTGTCCATCACACGCATGCTCAGGTCGCCATATAGATTATAGTTGGAAGAGAACACCGCTATCCCATTCTCTTCAATCAGGTGCCTGGCCTGGAAATAAGGGCCGGCCATTTGAACACCTAATGATTTAGCCTCATCGCTGCGCGAAACGATGCAGCCGTCATTGTTGCTCAATACTACGACAGGTCGCTTATCCAGCTTCGGTTTGAATAAACGTTCACAGGAACAATAAAAGCTGTTACAGTCAACAATGGCTTTCATAGCTACCAGTTTGAAGACTTGTTATCTTTTTTCCGGTTATTTATATATGCCTGCAGCATGGGATCTACCACATGTATCACGCAGGTGACCACACCCCAGGGTGTATAAGTATTGAATTCGCCGATTTCCAGGGGCTTATATTTTTTGTTCTCAGGAGAAAGGATCACACGGTTAAAAGTCCGCTCGTAACGGCGTACCAAAAGCTCCCCATCTACAGCCGCCACGATAATGCGGCCATTGCTGGGTTTGATGCTTCTGTCAATGATCAGGACATCTTCTTCCTGTATACCCGCGCCAAGCATGGCATCACCCCGCATGCGGAAAAAGAAGGTAGCAGGTTTGTTGATGATCAGTTGCTCATTCAGGTCAATCCCCTTCTCCATATAATCATCCGCTGCGGCGCCAAATCCTGTAGCATTGGCCGTTCTTATCTGTTGCTGGGAAAATTGCTTGGACCCCTTATATGCTGCACTATAGAATTCTTCTTCCATAATTCAATGTATTAATAATGAAACCGGTGGCCGGTTGAAAAATAAAGTTAGTAAAAATAATTCAAAAAACTAAATAATTTAGTAAGTTTATGCTAAGAAAATGATCAAAGCAAAAAACATGGAACAGGGATTGGTTGAAATTAACAGAACGGCACCGGCCTGGAATGAGATCGCTGATCCTTCAGGCGCAAAAATATCAGGCAGGGATGAATTTGAATACCTGTTGGTTATACATCCGGACATGGAAGTATACAGCAAAGTGATAGCAGAAAAACAACGCTTTCATGAGCAGTACAGGGCTAAGGCCGGCAGCCGGGCGAAACCGCATATAACAGTTGCCAGTTTTATTGCTAAAGAATCGATGGAAGAAACATTGATCCGTTGGATACAACGCGTATGCAGTGGTCAGAAAAGTTTTACAGTCACCTTAAATAATTATAGTGGCATTCCTCCGCATACCGTATACCTGCGTGTTCAGAATCATTTGCCATTCAATTTGCTGACGCAAAAACTCAGGGTCATTAATGAGTATGTCCAGTCCAACGGCTGCCCTCCGGTTAAATGGGCGAGCAGGCCGCATCTCAGTATATCGGGGCGCTTGCCGGAAGAAGTGTATGAACAGGCTATGAGAGAATATGCCCAGAAAATATTTTGCGAAACGTTCACGGCAGGTGAGCTGGTACTGCTCCGGAGAAATCATGCCGCTGATTCCTGTAAGATCATTAACATATTTGGATTATTGCCAGAATAAATTATAACGATAATAAAAGTATTTTATGCAAACAGATATCACCACCTTAGCCGGTTACCGTAGCAGCGAGTATCTGCTGGTATTAAGCCCTCATGAGGAATTGAGAGAGCGGATCGGGCAGATAAAAAAAGAATTTGCTGAAACCTATGGTGCTCCTGGTGCAGTATGGAGCAGGGCTCATCTCACACTTGCACGGTTCCGGCAGCTTGATATGATGGAGGAGCGTATACTCAACCGGTTGAAAGTTGTAGCGATGGGGCAGTACCCTTTTAAGGTGGAGTTGCGGGATTTCGGCAGTTTCCCTTCGCATACGATTTATATAACAGTGACAACAAAAGAGCCGGTCCGTGACCTGGTAAAACAGATCAAGCCCTGGCAACGCCTGCTAAAGCTCGATAAAGACAATAAACCTCATTTTATTGATGAGCCGCATCTTACTGTGGCAAGAGGACTTCAACCCTGGCAATATGAAAAAGGCTGGCTCGAATACAGCCAGAAACATTTTACAGGACGCTTCATAGCCGATGGAATGATATTGCTGAGGAGAAGGGAAGGTGATAAGGGATATCATGTATTGCGCCGGTTTGAATTCCAGAATTTGCCGGTCGTAACAAAACAGGGACTTCTCTTTGGCTAGGAGAAAGGAAGAAGGTGGTCAACAAAATCTAAGATATAACAGGGCGATCAAAGCTTGAATCGGTTCTTGTCATTACAGGATAATGATCACCCTTCCTTTTCCTTTTCTTAATCTTCGCCAGCTTAAGCAGAACTGAAACACTGGTTTCAGAAAAAACTCCGGGCTGATACGCTCCTGGGGTAAGGACATCCTTTTATCCAAAGTTCTTTAAACCTCTAACCATGGAAAAGCTTAAACAGGATCATTATAAAGTAACTGCAAGAAATAAAGAAGAAGCAGACCAGTACCTGCAGGGACGTGGTGCACAATTCAATACCAAAAACCGTTTCCTGAAAGATGAGATGACAAAGGAACATATTGAAGGGATAGATGACTGGTCGGAAGACAATACGCCCACGCAATACATCGAACAGGATTCCCGCACTATTGTCAATAAAGTAGACAGCCCGGATGTGGGAATGGCTTACAGTATGAACGCTTATGCAGGGTGTGAGCATGGTTGCATTTATTGTTATGCCCGGAATGTGCATGAATACTGGGGTTATAGTGCAGGCCTGGATTTTGAGAGAAAGATCATCGTCAAAAAAAATGCACCGCAGCTATTGCGTAAGCAATTGATGCATCCCAAATGGGAAGTGATGCCGATCATGCTGAGCGGGAATACGGATTGTTACCAGCCGGCTGAACAGAAATACCGGCTAACAAGAGGGTTGCTGGAAGTATGCAATGAGTTTAATCAACCGGTAGGTATACTGACTAAAAACTCGTGGATCATAAAAGATAAGGATGTGCTGCAGGAAATGTCGAAGAAAAGACTGGTTTCAGCGATGGTGTCTATTACCTCTTTCAACGAAGAGTTGAGAAGGGTAATGGAACCCAGGACCACTACAGCGAAGCAGCGGCTGAAAGTAATTGAGGAATTGAGTACGGCTGGCATCCGGATGGGAGTGATGATGGGGCCGATGATCCCCGGCCTGAACGACCATGAAATGCAAAGGATCATGAAAGCCGCAGCAGATGTGGGGGCCAGGTTCACGGCTTATACTTTTATCCGCCTGAATGGCGCTATCAAATTCCTGTTTCATGATTGGTTATATAAAAACTTTCCTGACAGGGCTGATAAGGTTTGGCACCTGATTGAGCAATCGCATAATGGAAAAGTGAATGATGCACGTTGGGGATTGCGCATGAGAGGGGAAGGAAGCATTGCTGAAATGGTGCAACAGCAATACAGGAAATATGGAAAGCTGTACCGGATGAATGAGGACCGGTTTGAATTGGATACGACCATCTTCAGGAGGCCTGGGGAACAAGGGACATTATTCTAGCTGAAATAAAAGGATTTGGAAGAAAATATTGCTTGTTTTTTTACGCCGAGAAATTGTTTTTTCCCGTTGGAGGGCTCATTGCTGTCAATCTATATTTAAACCCGGATAAGGACAGTGAAATTGGTAAACAACCGGATTAAATATTTCTTATGAAAGAGGATTTTTCACATTTAAGTGATGAAGAACGCATCAGAGCAGAAAACAATATCCTGAAGATGAAACTAATGCTTGAGAAAGGCGCGCGCTTTCATGAGCATAGAAGTGACCTGCCTGCTGAAATTGAACATGAATTCCTGAAACAGGTAATTGCATTTGAAAAACAAATTGAAGAACATAAAATGATCAGTGTGGTAGAAAAGCTGGGTAATCCCACGCATTTCAAGCCGGTAGCAGATATTCCCGATGCGGAATTCGGCAATGCCTGGGAGGAGCTTGACAGGTATATGCGAAAGCATAATATCAACCTGGATGTTTGCAGCCCCAATATCTCAGAAAAGGAATTGTACCGGTTTACTATTGAGGAACTGTTCAGGCAGGAAATGGATGATTTCAATTTGCCGGGTATGACCTATTGTTTTATTTATGATGAGTTCCATCCCGATCCGATGTATGAGAACAGTCATGCTGCGATGGAAACGATCAGGAGTATGTTGAACCCGACCATAGCTGAATGCCTGCCGCACTTGAGGCGTCGTAATCTTCGGCTTAATAACAGGCTGCCTTTAACAGAGGAAGAATTCAGATGGTATGTGAACCAGTTCAAGCAGGCTTATGAATGTATGGACAAGCCGGAAATAGAAGAGACGGAATGTACGGTAAGCGAAACTTACTCATTGATCCGTGGAAGCTATCGTCTCCGTGTTTCCCTGCAGACAGAGTACATAGTATTGCAGGGAAATTGGACAGTAGAACTGGAACTGGATGGTGACCTGGGTTATTGGTATATTTTCAATGTTCAGGTAGAAGGGATTAATTTCTGAACAGTAAATGTTATTTCTATGACACGGATCGCCAGAAGAATATGAAATTGCATATCCGTCATTTGTCAAACGGTATTGGGGATCACCAGACGGAAAAGAATAAGGCCGGAATATGGCTGGCCGGATATGCAATTTCATGTACAGCAGGATACCGTTCGACATGCCATTAAATACATGTATGGACAGGTTGAGAAAGCAATATGTTTCTGTTTTGAAAAGAAGGACCGGTATTAATCAATAGTGTTCTTAAGATCAACAAATGTTCTTGCGGGCCTGATTTTTCTTTTCAATGATCTGTAATAGCAGATTCCGTTCTTTTTTGATCTGCTGGCATACAGAAATGATTTCTCTTGTATTGTCGGCAATGGTCAGTTTCTCAAGAGAAGATTGCAGCAATACAATTTTTTGCATGCAATAGCTTTCCATTACTTCCAATGAATCTGCAAAAATCTCCGGCTCGAATGCTTTTTTGGATTCTTGCCCGGTAGCAGATTTGATGTTTTTTTTGTTAGCTGACAGATGTTTCATAAAAAAGGTTTAATGGTTAGGGCCCGGGTTTTGCCCGTTGACAGGGACCTCAGATACTTCTGGCATAAAGGTGTGGCTATTCAAGGCTCAGGACAAGCGATAGGTTACTGAGAATTAAGCGTAGTTGCTGGTGCCGGAATAAGTAGTTCTACGTATAAGCAACCAGCAGGCGTAGAATATCTTAGACCTGTTAACCATTTAAAAATTATCACCATGATTACCGTCAGAAAATTCCTTTTTTCCTTAAAATTTATTGCCTTACCGGTTTTGTTCCTCGTTTTGATAAGCTCCTGTGGTCAGCAGAACGAAGGCGGGGTGCGTATCCCTGTTCCAAAGGATACTTCCGGTCTTGCAGAAATTAATCATTTCATACCTGTAGAAAAGATCAATGAATTCCAGAAAAGCTTTGTAGCTCAACGTGATAGCCTGACCCGGCTTTCCGGTTATTATTTCCCTATAAGTGAGACGTTCAATAAACAAGCTTTACTTGATCTGTTAAAAGACTCGGCCAATGTGGGTATCCGCATTTACTATGGCTTGAAGACCGGGGGCAACCGGAACGAAATACGCCTGGTATTGGTAGGAGTAAATTCTGAGGGGCAGGATCTTTATTATGAGAAAGGCGGACAGATCGGAAAGGTAGCCACCCAGGTTCCGCCTGGTGGAGGAAAGGGAGGGGTAGAATATGGGCAATGTGATCCACCCTGTGAACAATAGTAGCCACCCACCACCATGGGTATAAAATTCGAACCTGAAAATCATAGCCTGCATATATGAGCGATTTGCTAAAATTTTGGCTCAGCCTTAGCATTGTTTTCGCAGTCATAATAGGGATAATAAGATTCAGGAAAATAAATCCTTCTTATTATCCCTTCATTTACCGGGTAAGTCTGTCATTAGTAGTGGAAATACTTCGCCGGGTATTGATTCTGCAGAATAATTTTAGCGCGGCCACATTGGTCACCAATTTATTTGCCCTGGCAGACTTTTTTCTGGTTGCCTGGCTCTTCCATAACTGGGGATTATTTAAAAAGGATAAAAAGCTTTATGTAGGCGTATTGCTGGGCTTTTTCGTAGCCTGGTGTATCGCCACATATACGTCGCCCAGGCACTTTTTTTCACCCAACCTGTATTTCCGGATACTCTATTCTTTTGCGCTGATCTTCTTTAGCGTTACTACCCTCAATAGCTTAATTATCAATACCAGGGGAGGCATGCTCAAAAATGCCAAATTCTGGATCTGCATAGGCATTATAATTTTTTATACCTTGTTCATAATTATTTGTGCCACGCAACTATCTGTTCTCAAAGAAAATGTCAGCAAGGAATTCCAGCGGAAGTTCTACGATATAATGGTGTTTTCTAACCTATTTGTAAACCTTTTATACGCAGGGGCTGTGTTATGGATACCCAGGAAAAAAGTCTTTACAGCAGTCTACTGATCGTAGTGATAGTAGTAGGTATCGTCCTGCTATATTTTATCATTACTATTATCCGCTACCAGCGTCGCAGCCTGGTTTTGCATAAAGAAAAAATTCGCGCTGAAATTGATACCCTTGAAAATGAAAGAAAAAGGATCGCGTCTGATCTGCATGATGAACTGGGTCCCTTGCTTTCTGCAGTTAAACTACAGATCAATAACCTGGATTCGCAGGATGCTGCCGATAAACTGCTGATCGAAAAGTCAAGTCAGCACATTGATACGATCATCCGGCGAATGAGGGAAATATCCAATAACCTCATGCCGAATACCCTGCTCAGGAAGGGATTGGTGAAAGCCATCGAAGAGTTTATTGAAAGCAATACCCAGGTATATAAACTCTCTATAAAACTGATCATTGATGGAGATTCCCGGCTGGGCCTGGATAAAGAGATCAACACTTACAGGATCGTGCAGGAAATAGTGCATAATACCGTAAAACATGCGAAAGCTTCCCTGCTTGTAATACGCATTAACCAGGAAAACGGCTTGTTTATTCTTTCCACTACCGACAATGGTACGGGATTTGACTATTTTGCCCGGTCAAAAGATAATACTGGCCTTGGTCTTCGTAACTTACAAAGCCGTGCAGAGATAATGGGAGGGGAGATCACCTGTATGACAGAACCCGGTAAAGGGACCAGTTACACCCTTGAGATTCCGGTATAGCGATACTTTACTCATGAAATTACATGGAACCATAAAAGTGATCATAGCGGATGATCATGAAATATTCCGTGACGGACTGAAACTGATGCTGCAAAAACAGCCCGATATTCAGCTATTGGCTGAAGCGGAAGATGGCAAGGAGCTTATCGAGAAAACAGAACAGCTTAAGCCTGACGTTGTGATCACCGACGTAAAAATGCCCAGGATGGATGGAGCATCGGCTACACGATACCTTACTGAACATCATCCTCATATAGGTATCATCGCTCTCACTATGTTTGATGAAGAAGAGCAGATCATCGAAATGCTGGAATCAGGTGCTAAAGGCTATCTGCTGAAAAACGCGGATAAAAACGAGATCAAGGAAGCAATTCAATCAGTATACGATCAAACACCTTATTATTGTAAGCATACATCACACCGGCTTGCCCAATTGGTGGCCAAAAGCAAGTTCAATCCCTACCGGCAAAAACCTAAACTGGAATTTACAGAGCGGGAAAAAGAGATCATTACCCATATCTGTGAAGGGATAACCAATAAAGAGATTGCTGAGAAAATTTTCCTGAGTGTTCGTACGGTGGAGGGATTGCGTATGAAGATCATGGAGAAAATGAACGTGAAGAATACAGCAGGAATTATTATTTACGCGATTAAGAATGGACATTATTCCCCGGGAAAAAACTGATCATCCGTTAGATATTCTGCTCTGGTTTACTCTTTCAGATTTCAAGATCCTGCTCTTGTATAGCTCATCTCTTTTACTCTGTATGGATGTTCATTGACCCGCTTTAAAATGCCGGTTTGATTTTTTTTCTAAAAAATATTAGAAAAAATTTGGCATCATCGGAAAATTATTTTCATCTTTGCACCGCAAATAACAACAAATGCTACGCATACAATTACATATTGAAACAATGAAAGGCTTTAATCCCAAATCGGATTATTGCGCTTGTGGTGCTTGTAGCATTGTTGAATAACCAGAATAGTAAGATTCAATGAAATACAGGCCCCGCAAGAAATTGCGGGGTTTTTGTTTGGTGAGTATTGAAGTGGTTGTAAACAAATTGTTTAATAAAACAAACCTGATGCGAAAGCAAACAGAACATAAACGATTTACGATGCGGAATGAATACGGTTCATTACCCGGATGTTACTGGCATGCCATAACTGTCCCGAGTAGCGTATCTAGTAACCAATCAAACCGCATTTTCATACGGCCGGCTCAGGTCTGTACATGAACATAGTGTTCACTGTAATAAAAGAATGAGCCCGGTCGAAAATAACGACCGGGCTTTTTGTTTTCAAACACATAGTCCCGGATTGAAACTGAAACAAGGAGGTGTGTGATGAAATTTTTATTGATCGTCCTGGCTATCCACTTGGCGGCAGAAGTGATGACAGGAAAAAGAAAGGACAGGAACAAGAACGATAAAGGGGCAACCGGCAAAACGGTTCATCCTGCAGAATATGATTTGAGATAGATATTAGATGCAGAAGGAGGAATAAGCGCTCCCCGTGAGATGCAGCGGGGACGCTTTAAAAATGGTTCGTAACTCAAATGGAACAGAGTACCGGTCTTTTACACCGGGAGTTGGGAGTTCGAGCCTCCCCGGGCCAACAGGAAGGATAAGTGATTTAAATAGCAGAACGCCGGTCTGAGAAACAGGATAACTGCTGACCATGTATATCCTTCCCGTCTTCCCGCCTTACCGGTAAGGCGGGAAGACGGGAAGGGAGGACTTAGACAGGTAGACACTATAAACCCAGGAATGTTCGAAGCGTAAAAGGAAGAGGGATGATTCCGGCGCCATAGCAATTATTGAAGTAACAAACGGAAAACAATGGAACAGACAGAGTACCAATGGAGAAAGCTTAGCGGCGAAGGAATCAAACAGCCGATTGAAGATGAGTTGAGAGAAGTGATCGTACGCGAAAAGGCAATGGGTCATGAATTGAAAGTATGTATCGGCACAGATAGCCAGGTGAAAGGCAGGGAAACTGAATTTGCTACAGTGATCGTGTTTATCCGCAGAAACAAAGGCGGGTTCATGTATATACACGAGGAAATAAGCCGGGTGAAAATGACGGTGAAGCAAAGGATGCTGGCAGAAGTGGCCAAAAGCATTGAAATCGCGTATGCATTGAGCCGGTTGTTCACTTTATATAATGTAGACATGGAAGTGCACGCCGATATCAACACCAACCCGGCCTTTAAAAGCAACGATGCTTTAAAAGAAGCAATGGGGTATATCATGGGGATGGGGTTTGCTTTCAGAGCTAAACCGCATGCTTTTGCAAGCTCAAGCTGTGCTAATAAAGTAGTGCAATGAATATAAATAATTGAATGCATCGCATTCACAAAAACTTGCTTCACGGCAAGATGGGTATTACCCGTTGAACGTAACCCGGATGAGTGTTTAAAAACACCATAGTGCAGACGTAGTAACTATCTGTATGCTGTTGCATCAATGAGGTATCCCCACCATAATCTGTGTACGGAGGTTCGAGTCCTCCCCGGAAACGGTAGCTAAGTTGGTTATAGCAACAGAAACATGTGGGTTCGAGTCCCACTCCCCAATCAATGGGAATGGCGGAAAGGTAGACGCAAAGCACTCAGGATGCTTGAATCACGAAGAAGAACACCACTTCTTAAAAAATGGTGGACAAAAACCGGCCTGCTGACCGGTTCTGGAACGATAGGGCTCTATCCAACAGAACAATCAGGGAAGCACCCGCAGCTTGTTGTATATAAAAGTGAAATGACAAGGCCTGCCATGCTGCGCTTCAGTGCCACGGTGCTGTTGATAATGCTGACAATAATTTGAATGGAACTTTTTGAAAGCAAGCTCCGTGTTGCCAGGATGGAATGCAAAGCCGGTTTTTTATTAATTAATGAATTAAAATGTAGAGATATGAGAAAGGTAAAAATTAACGCATACCAGGTAGGTCTGGTTTTTAAGGACGGCGCATATCAGAAAATGCTGCTGACCGGTAACTATTGGTTCTGGGGAAAGGAGAAAGTGATGATCTATGATATCACACAACCTTTTGCAGCACCGGTTGAATTGAACATACTGTTGCAGGATGCTGCACTTGCTGACATACTGAATATTGTGGAAGTTAAAGAGCATGAGATCGTATTGCAGTACCAGAACGGTTTACTGAAGGAAGTGCTGACCACAGGTCGCTATGCGTTCTGGAAGAGCATCGTTCCTTATGAATTCGTAAGGGCGGATATCAGCAAGCTTGATATTCCTGAATACATTGACAGGACCGTGCTTGTTGCTAAACAGGTGGTTCCTTTCGTACGCTCTGTAACAGTGGAGAGCTATGAAAACGCTGTTATGTTCGTTGATGGCCGGTTTTTCAGAGTGCTGGAAAGCGGTGTATATTACTGGTGGAAAAATGCAATTTCCGTATTCCTGGCAAGAGTGGATAAACGTCAGCAACAACTGGAGATCAGTGGCCAGGAAATACTGACCAGGGACAAAGCTACCTTGAGATTGAACGCCTGGGCACAGTATAAAGTAGTGGATGTCATGAAAGCTGTGCTTGATAACAAGGAATATGACAAGCAACTGTATGTGGCTTTTCAATTGGCTCTCCGGGAATATGTGGCCGGTTTTTCACTGGATGAATTGCTGGAAAAGAAAGACAGCATTGCAGCATTCGTTCTGCAACAGGTGAAGCCGAAAGCAGAAGCGCTTGGTGTAACCGTGCTTGATTTCGGTATCAGGGATATCATTCTTCCTGGCGATGTTAAAGAGATCATGAACCAGGTGCTGGTAGCTGAAAAGAAAGCACAGGCCAACAGCATTATACGAAGGGAGGAAACTGCCAGCACAAGAAGCTTGTTGAACACTGCCAAGCTGATGGAAGAGAACGCGATGTTGTGGAAACTGAAAGAAATGGAATATGTGGAGAAGATCGCGGATAAAGTTAGCTATATCAGTGTAACAGGTAATGGTTCGGTGGTAGAGCAGTTGAAGGAAATGTTTGTAAAATCAAGTAAATAACCGGACCGGAGCTACCGGTTCGGTTTTTGAACCAGGTCCGCATTACTGGACCTGCTTAAACAAAAATTATGGGAAAGCTTAAGATACAAGGAAAAGAATTAAGAGCTATCGGTTACCCGGAAGGACCGGTAATCAGCATAGCCATGAATGTGATGGAAAAAAACTATAAACATCACAAAAAGGAGGAAGCTATGGAGATTTTGAAAAGCGTGCTGGCAGCACCAGTGGAATATAAAAATGATGCTGTGCTGGCACTTATTGCAGAGCAGTTGATGCCGAAAGAAACCGCGGAAGGTGCAGGAATTTCATTGAACCAAACTGGGATACAGTTTAATGTATTTGGTGCAGAGCATATTGAACAGGGTGCTATGCATCAGATGTATATGGCTGCTAAACTGCCGGTGGCAGTGGCAGGCGCTTTAATGCCGGATGCGCATGCCGGTTATGGACTGCCGATCGGTGGAGTGCTGGCTACACAGGATGCCGTGATCCCATATGGAGTAGGAGTGGATATCGGGTGCCGGATGTGTTTGAGTGTGTTTGATATTGATCCGAAAGAACTGGTGCAGAAAGAAGCGTTTTTTACCAGGGAGATCCATGAAGCCACTTTATTCGGAAGCGGCGCCCAATTTAAACAGGCCAGCGAACATGAAGTGATGGACGATAAAGCATTTTTTGAATTGCCATTATTGAAAAATCTGCATGGAAGGGCCTGGAAGCAATTGGGGACCTCAGGTTCCGGAAATCATTTCGTAGAATTTGGTGTAGTGGATATTGCGAAAAAAGATGAGGTATTAGGCATAGAAGCTGGTGTTTACCTGGGACTATTGTCTCATTCAGGCTCCCGGGCACTGGGAGCAAATATTGCCAACTACTATACAAAGATCGCGAAGCAAAAAAGGCGGTTGCCGGGAGAGTCTAATAACCTTGCCTGGTTGAGACTGGATGAAGAAGAAGGAATAGAATACTGGATGGCAATGAACCTTGCAGGTGAGTATGCTTCAGCCTGTCATCATATCATCCATGATAAGATCAGCAAGCAGTTAGGGCGAAAACCCCTCAAGCGTGTGGAAAATCATCACAATTTTGCGTGGAAAGAAACATGGGAAGGGAATGAAGTGATCGTACACCGGAAGGGTGCCACACCTGCAGGAAAGGGAATATTGGGTATTATCCCAGGCTCCATGACTGCAGATGGGTTTATTGTGAAAGGAAAGGGTGAAACAGCGGCTGTTAATTCAGCTTCTCACGGAGCAGGCCGGTTGATGAGCCGGACAAAAGCAATGCAATCCATCACGCATGCAGCGTTAAAAAACGAACTGGCCAGGCATGGCGTGAAACTGCTGGGTGGAGGCCTTGATGAAGCGCCTTTTGCTTACAAAGACATCAACCTGGTAATGCAGTCGCAAAAGCAATTAGTGGATGTAGTTGGAAAATTCACACCAAAAATTGTTAAAATGGATGGCACAGCACCCAAACCATGGAAGAAGACAAAAGCCGAAGCTGAAATAAACGGGGAGTGAGAACTCCCCGTTCTTATTTAAAACAAACGCGCCAACTCAAGTTAATTCGCGTCATTCATACTCATTCGCATCATTCGCGTTTATAGTTTTCTTTTTATCGTAATGATGCTTATAAAGAACATACGCTGCCTTAAAAAGCGCTACACTGTATTCGTAAAAGAAAATCATATTACCTCTTTCTTTTCCGTCAACGTCGCCTGATTCCAATTTCATTACGGAAGCAAGCATGAACCAAAGCGTTTCCTCCGGGCCTTCCTCATCAAAAGCTTCGAAAAATTCATGTAATATTTTCCAGGCGTATTTTTTGTCTTCAGTTTCCAGAAGATTTTTGTAATGAGTGTACAATAACACTCCTTCCAGGGTATTCATAATAGTTGTTTTATATGGTTAGCAATTAATAATAAAGCGGTCATAGCGGAATGGATGACTGCCGGTATCAACTGCTATCCCATATGGGAGGATCTGGACGGGCCGCCGGTGCTGAAAACAGTCCCGCGGCTAATCTCTTTAGGCATAGGACAGACCTTTGCCAGGCAGGATATGACCTGAACATAGAAAATCGACTAAGATGTCGGGACAATCTATACGCAAATGGTTTTGTGAACGGGTAAATCCACCTTCAAAAATGTTTTTTAACGGTCCCAATGACTAATAAAAGGCGGACAAAAAGAGGAAAACATCGCGGCCTCCCTCTTCGGTTGAAATAGCTTGCAACGTATAGACAATACAGCTAAGGTAAAATTATTCCCCTTCGGTTGGAATTGATCTGACTTGTTTTTTCACCGCTAAAAAATGTTTTTTATGAGGATCATTGACAGGCTTGCTCAATACCTGGCCTACAAAAAAATTACTGCTTATGCATTTGAACGCACCTGCCAGGTAGCCAATGGCTATCTGAAAAAGCAACTGAAAGGAAAAGGATCCATCGGCTCAGATATCCTGCTCAGGATATATCATAATTATCTTGATCTCGATTTTGTATGGCTACTCACCGGCAATGGAGAAATGCTCCGCCAATACGATGAAAACGGCAACCTGCTTGGAGATCAGCGCCCACATTATTCCAAGGACGAAATGATACAATTGATGAATACCCGCATCATGCTATTAGAAACAGCTCTGGCCGACAAAGAAAAAATTATCGTGATGCTGGAAGATCGTTTACCTAAACTTTAATATAGATCTTCTTTTTATCCATCCACCAACAAATCACCCACATAAACATGATCACGCAAACCGCATATAACAGCGACCCTAGTTTGGGATCGCCAGGAATATGCACCAGCAGCTTTCTATACAGGAAATTCCAGGGGTTTACTCCTTTCTCCAACCTGATCAGGGATAAACCCTTTGGCAGAAAGGCACTGAGTGCAAAAACAAACAAAGCATTTTTGCCAAACACATCAAAAAACCGGCTGAGCCCACCCTTTACCTGCTTCAATTCTATGAGATAGATCATTGTTGCAATGGTCATGGTCGCCAATCCTGAAGTATAAATAGTATAGGAACTGGTCCATATCTTCTTATTGATCGGGAAAACCATATCCCAGCAAAAACCTGTTACGAGCATGGCCACTGCAGCAATGAACAGCCCTGTGACCATTTCATAAGTTTTTCCTTTCAGGATAATATATTGACCAACCAGGTAACCAAGGACCACTTCGGCAATGGCGGGGATCGTGCTCATCAATCCTTCAGGATCAAAAGGCACGCCCTCCCCCTTATACAAATGTGCAACGCCTAATATATTTTTATCGATGACTGTACCAAACCAGCCGTCCAAACTGAAAGGATCGGCCGGATTACCCGCAACACATAGAACCCAGTATAGAAGCAATAATACCAATGCCGCGAAAAAAGCCCGGCGAGGTTTCAGGTAATAAACTAAAATGGAGGCAAAAAAGTAACAGAGGGCGATCCGCTGCAACACACCGAATATTCTTACACCCTTGGTGGGATCGGCCTGGTTTACCCATGAAATAAATGTTAAATGATCATCCTGCCATCTTACAAAAGGCCACCAGTTCAGGAAAAGGCCAATGGCGAAAATGATCAGGGTCCTTTTAATGACCTTTTTCCAGAATACATTGTTACCTGCCGCTTCCAGCCGGGGCATCACAAATGCCATGGCATTACCAACCGCAAACAGGAAAAATGGAAATACCAGGTCAGTAGGTGTGAGCCCATGCCACTTGGCATGATCTAATGGCGCATAGATATGGCCCCAGCTTCCCGGGTTATTTACCAGGATCATCAGGCAAACAGTCGCACCCCGAAACACATCGAGGGAATAAAATCGTTGTTTCAAGCGGGTTAGTTTTTCATAAAAATAGGAACTAGATCTTAGAAAGATGCATTGATCTTGGGACAAGAAATCCAAATCAGAATTAATATTAGTTAAAATCATAATTTATTTGTGTACTGATGGCAAACCATTCAAAATCTGGCATTTTTATTGCCTAACCACTCCCATTCTCTATTATATTTGTAGTAGGCGGAGTAATTTTTTTAACATTTCTGCCGTTAGTTGGTGCGCCCGTTCACGGAAAATGTATGTGAGTGAGAAGGCGAAGCCATGCCCATTCCCCACCATTTTTTAACTAATCACCATTAAAGCGAACACTGTGACAAGAAAATGGCTGGCTGTTTACAGTCGCCCAAGATGGGAGAAAAAAGTAAATCAGCTTCTATTACAAAAAGGCCTGGAAAGCTATTGCCCCCTGAACAAAGTGAGGCGGAAATGGAGCGACCGGGTGAAACTGATCGAAGAACCTTTGTTCAAATCCTATGTATTTGTAAAGGTATCCGACGAAGACCGCACGGCGGTTCGGATGACACCGGGCGTGATCAATTTTGTATATTGGGAAGGCAAGCCCGCTGTGATCAAGGAAAAAGAGATCCATGCCATCAAGCGATTCCTGAATGAATATGAAAATGTGGAGGTGGAACCGCTCGAACTCCGGCCAGATCAACGCGTAAAAATTATCACCGGTCCGCTTATGGACCAGGAAGGAAAAGTGGTGAGCGTACAGCATAAAACGGTGAAAGTGGCAATAGATAGTTTGGGGTACGTATTAGTGGCACATATAGATAAATCAAAACTGACTTCGGCCTGATATAAAAGGCCCGATTCATTAACCGCTTATTTTATTAAAGAAGATTCATGAAACTTATCCGCTCCTTGTTGCCTTTATTGGTTTCATTTTATTTTATTTCTTGTGGAACCCAGCAGAAAATGCCGGCCTACCTGCAGAACTACTCCGACACCAGTGGCAAGCAGGCTGTTAAGGTTCCCGATCTGCTGATCCAGAAAAATGATATGCTCTCCATACAGGTATACAGCGCCAGTACCAAGCCGGAAATTTCCGACGCATTATATAATCTGCCCGTAGCTTCACCATCAACATCATTACCACAGCAGGGAGGTACAGGTGGAACGGTATCCGCTTCGCCCGGTTATCTCGTAGATAATGCAGGTAATATTGAATATCCCAGGGTAGGTCTGTTGCATGTTGAGGGGTTAACAAAAAACGAACTGGCTGATCTGATCAAAAAAAAGATCAATGAAAAGGATTCTGTGCTTACCAATCCTTCTGTTATTGTACGGTTTCAAAATCTGAAGATTACCGTGTTGGGTGAAGTGAAGAGGCCGGGAATGATCAGCTTTCCGGGAGAGCGGATGACCATCCTGGAAGCGCTTGGACTGGCTGGCGATGTGGATTTATACGGGATGAAGGACAAGGTGAAAGTGATCAGGGAGGTGAATGGCCAGCGGGAGACAGGAACTATCGATCTGTCGGATAAAAAATTATTCGATTCACCTTATTATAACCTCGTACAGAATGATGTGGTACTGGTGGAGCCGGCAAAGAGCAAAGCCAAAAAAGCTGACCAGGATGTGGCGTTGCGCCAGGCTGGTTTCATAGTAAGTGTTATCACAGCTATCGCGGTGGTTATACGCGTCTTTCAATAATTATATTACTCCTCGCATACTAAAGTGTCTAATGGAAGAAAATATTCCAATCAATAAGAACAAACAGGAACTTTGGAACCTGAGTTTACGGGATATCTTTTACAAGTATATCCGCTTCCTGCCTGTATTCCTGGTATCAGTCGCACTCACTTTGATGGCGGCTTTTCTTTATCTCAGATATGCCGGCAATATTTATAGTGCCAGCGGGACTATGCTTATTAAAAATGATAAAACCGCTGCACGCTCCACCGACAAAGTTGAAGACATTATCGCTGGAGGGAACCGTGTTCAGAATCTTCAGAACGAAATTGAAATGCTCAGGTCAAGACCCATTATGACCAGGGTAGTAAACAGGCTGAACCTTCAATTCAGTTATACTGCAGAAGGAAGGGTAAAAGATATGAATGTTTACGGGACAGTTCCTTTTTATGTAGAGGTATTGAAAATGCCGGCCATCCCCAAGCCCTTTTCGATCAAGGTCCGTATACTGGACTCCCTTAAATTCCGTCTCAATGAAGGCGCTGAGATCTATTCCTTTGACCAGAATATTCAAATCAACAATCATTTATGCAGGATTATAAAAACAGGTGAGCTTCTTCCCGGGGCCATCTATGCAGTTAGCTGGAATACCGCCAACGCTGTAGCCAGGTCCTTAATAAAAAACATTAAGATTTTACCCAAAACACCTGCTACAGGTATACTTACAGTAAGCATGGAGACTACCAGCCCAAGACTGGCTGCGGATATTGTAAACGAGCTTATGATACAGTATGACTCCATGACAATTGAGCAAAACAATTACTCGACCGATCAAATGCTTTCATTTATTGATGGCAGGCTGGAGAAATTGAAAAACGAAATTGATAGCATTCAGGCGATCGAACTGGCTTACCGTCAAAAGGAGAACCTGTTTAACACCGACCTTCAATCAGAAAACTATTTCACAGCACTGGCAAATATCAACCAGGCTATCGGCGAGCAGGACCTGAGGATAAATACAGTTGACAATGTAGCTGATTATGTAAAAGATAAAAACAACAGGTATGCTAATGTTGTGCCTTCGGCACTGGGGCTTGAAGACATTACTTTAAATGAGCTGGTATCCGGATACAATAAAGCTCAATTAGAAAGACAGGCCCTGATCAATTCCAATATTCCGCCCAATAACCCATCTGTAAAAGAAGCAGAAGAAATCATTGAAAAACAACGGCAGGATTTGATAGAGAACCTTAAGAATATCCGCCAGTCTTATATTTCGGCAATGGGAAAAATGCAGAGTAATATCGGCTCTCAACAGGCCGAGCTGAAAAAGATGCCTTATAAGTTAAAGGAATTGCTGGAGATACAAAGGCAGATCAGTACCAAACTGGCATTGTACAGCCTGCTTGAAGGCAAACGGGAAGAAACAGCAATTAGCAGGGCTTCTACCATCTCCAATTCAACCATTATTGACCGGGCAGAACCGGATCTTGTTCCGGTAAAACCAAACCGCCGGCTGATCCAGATAATTGCCATTCTTGCTGGCTTGATCATTCCTGCAATTGTTATTTTTATCATTGAACTGATGAATGATAAAGTGACTACGCGGATGGATGTAGAAAAAGTAACGGATGTGCCCATCGTTGGTGAAATCGGACATTCTCTTTCTGAGAAAGTGATGGTTGTAAACAAAACAAGCCGTGGAATGGTGGCCGAGCAGTTCAGGATTATCCGGTCCAACTTACAATACATTTTAAATAAGAATGAGAATCCGGTGATCCTTGTCACCTCATCCTATAGTGGCGAGGGTAAGTCGTTTGTCAGCACCAATATGGCGGGAGTAATGGCACTTACCGGTAAAAAGACGGTAATACTGGAATTTGATATTCGTAAACCCAAAATATTGTCTGGATTGAATATGCCTAAATCAAATGGTATATCCAATTTCCTGCTGGGTAAGGCTCAACTGGATGAGTTGATCAAACCTGTTCCTGATTACGAAAACCTTTTCGTTCTTCCTTGCGGGCCTATTCCTCCCAACCCTGCTGAGTTGTTACTTGATCCCAAAGTGAAGGAAATGTTTGGATTATTGAAAACCCATTTTGAAGTAGTCATAATAGATACGGCACCTGTAGGTATGGTGAGCGATGCGATGACCTTGGGAGAATTTGCAGATTGCACATTGTACCTGGTGCGTCAGGGACATACATTTAAAAGGCAGATAGCCCTGATAGATGAATTATATAAAGAGAAAAAACTTCCAAAGGTTTCCATTATTATTAATGATGTTAAATTAAAGGCTGGCTACGGATACTATGGATATGGCCGTTATGGCTATGGTTATGGCTATGGCGAGGATAGCGGATATTATGAAGAAGAAATTCCGAAAAAGACTTTGGTTCAACAGATCGCAACATGGCTCAATCCCCGTAATTGGTTTTAAATAGAACACACAAAAGAGTTTAATTATGAGAATTTTAGTGACAGGAGGATGCGGTTTTATTGGCTCAAATCTTGTCGAAAAGCTGCTTGCGGATAAAAGAGTCAGTTTTGTCCGTATACTTGACAATCTTGCAACAGGTTCTGTTGCGAATATTCTTCCATTCAGGGATCATCCGTCTGTTGAGTTCATGGAAGGTGATATAAGGGATTATAATACCTGCATAGCTGCGTGTAATTCAATTGACCGTATCTCGCACCAGGCCGCTTTGGGTTCTGTTCCCAGGTCAATCAAGGATCCGTTGACGACTAATAATGTTAACATCACCGGAACGTTGAATGTATTTACAGCCGCCAAAGAATCCGGTATAAAACGGATTGTATTTGCAGCCAGTTCTTCTACATACGGAGATCATCCTGGTCTTCCCAAAGTAGAGGACCGGATCGGCCGCCCGCTTTCACCGTATGCAGTTACAAAATATGTGAATGAACTATATGCCAGGGTATATGCAGACCTGTATGGAATTGAATTTATCGGGCTGCGATACTTCAATATATTCGGGCCAAAACAAAACCCTAATGGTCCGTATGCAGCAGTGATCCCTCTTTTTGCAGAATCCATTCTGAAAGGTGTAATGCCTACTATTAACGGTGATGGCAGTCATAGCCGAGATTTCACGTTCGTGGACAATGCTGTTAATGCAAATATCCTTTCTTTGTTCAGTGAAGAACCCGGAGCCCTGAATCAGATATATAATATTGCCTGTGGTGAACAGACTTCTTTAACGCAGTTGTTTGAATATCTCGCTGCCGAGGCAGGTGTTACCGGTAAACCTAATTACGGCCCGGAAAGAACAGGCGATGTTAAGCATAGTCTTGCAGATATCAGTAAAGCAAAGCAACTGCTGGGATATGAACCTTCTGTCAGTATTAAACAGGGCCTGAAAAAAACCTTTGAATGGTTTAAAGGCAATTCCCGATCACGATAATATTATTCTATTACCTTAACCTGAATATTCTTAAACAGTCATTAAATGAGCAAAACGATAATAATCACCGGTGGAGCCGGTTTTATCGGATCCCATGTAGTACGTTTATTCGTTACTAAATATCCCTCTTATAAGATCGTCAATCTGGATGCGCTTACATATGCAGGGAATCTTGAAAATTTACGGGATATAGAACAAAGCCCTAACTATTATTTTGAGAAAGTGAACATACTGGATGCTGACAGTCTGAATGAAGTTTTTCAGACTCATCAACCAGATGGAGTGATACATCTTGCTGCAGAAAGTCATGTAGACAGGTCAATTCTGTCGCCTCTTGATTTTGTGTATACAAATGTGATCGGAACGGTCAATCTGCTGAATGCGGCAAAGCAGTTCTGGAAAAATGATTTTAATGGAAAAAGGTTCTACCATGTTTCTACTGATGAAGTATACGGTGCATTGGGGGAAACAGGCTTTTTTACAGAAACCACAAAATACGATCCGCACTCGCCTTACAGTGCCTCGAAAGCTTCAAGTGATCATTTTGTAAGGGCTTATCATGATACTTATGACTTACCGGTAGTAATAAGCAATTGCTCTAACAATTATGGCCCTAATCACTTTCCCGAAAAATTGATCCCTCTCTTTATCAATAATATTATCCAGCAGAAACCTTTGCCGGTTTATGGAGATGGGTTATATACCAGGGATTGGTTATTTGTAAAGGATCATGCAACGGCTATTGATCTTGTTTTCCATAAAGGAAAAAATGGTGATACTTATAACATCGGAGGCTTCAATGAATGGAAGAATATTGACCTGGTGAAATTATTATGTCAATTGATGGATAAAAAACTGGGACGTCAGCCAGGGGAGAGCGAAAAGCTTATAACCTATATACAGGACAGGCCTGGTCATGACAGGCGATATGCGATCGATGCAACCAAGATCAATAAAGAGCTCGGCTGGTATCCTTCGGTTACATTTGAAGAGGGCCTGGCCCAAACAATTGATTGGTATTTTGAAAATCAGGAATGGCTGAAGCATGTTACCAGTGGTGCTTATAAGCAATACTATGAAAGACAATATTCAAAATAATAATTCATGAAAGGAATAATTCTTGCTGGAGGATCGGGTACAAGGCTTTATCCCATTACCAAAGCTATTTCAAAGCAATTAATGCCGATTTATGACAAGCCCATGATCTATTACCCGTTGTCAACATTGATGATGGCAGGTATTAAAGAAATACTGATCATTACTACGCCTGAAGACAATGCCGGTTTTAAGAGATTGCTGGGCGATGGAAGCCAGTTAGGATGCCGGTTTGAGTATGCCATACAGGAAGTGCCGAACGGACTTGCGCAGGCTTTCGTGATCGGTGAAGAATTTATCGGCACTGATAAAGTGGCTCTGGTGCTCGGGGATAATATATTCTATGGCAATGGGATGGGGGCTCAACTCAGAAAGCTGGTGGATATAGAAGGCGGATATGTGTTTGCTTATCAGGTTTCCGACCCGGAGCGGTATGGTGTAGTGGAATTCGATAAAGACAACCGGGCTATTTCCATTGAGGAGAAACCTGAAAAGCCGAAATCAAATTTTGCTGTTCCTGGCCTTTATTTTTACGACAATGAAGTTGTAACGATTGCAAAGAACCTGAAGCCTTCTCCAAGGGGAGAGTATGAGATCACGGATGTAAACAGAGAGTATCTCAAGCTTCAGAAGCTGAAAGTAGCGATACTGGATAGAGGTACGGCCTGGCTGGATACCGGAACCTTCGATTCTCTGAGCGATGCCAGTGAATTTGTACGGGTGATCGAAAAGCGCCAGGGCACCAAGATCGGATGTATTGAAGAAATAGCCTACCGGAGCGGGTTTATTTCCAAAGATCAATTGCTTCAGATCGCAAACGGGCTTAGTAAAAGTGGCTATGGAACGTACCTGATCCGAAACGTTCTTCAAAGCACTTAACCCTTACTGACTATGAAAAGACTACTCGTGAATGCAGTGCACTCGTTTTTCCAGGTAAGGCCGTTTGAGTCAATTCTTAGGTCTGCTGTTAAAGGAAAAGATATTACGTCCGCCCTGGTTAAGTTTATTCCTCCTAACCATGTTTATGATAAAAAGGTACAACGGATTGCCAGGGATGGTCAGCTTACGCTGTTTGCCAATCTGTATGATTATAATGACTGGAAAGCTTATTGGGGGGTGCGGGAAATTGAAAGGGAACGGTTGTATGCACTCGCATCTTCAGCCAAAACGGTAGTAGACATAGGTGTGAATAATGGTTGGGTGCTGCTGAACCTGGCACGCATAGCGCAATCCAATAAGGGTTTTGTATATGGGTTTGAACCTTTTCCCCCTACTTATCAGCGTTGCATCAGGAATATAGAAGCCAGTAAAATCTCCAATTGCAAGGTCTTCAATATGGGTTGCAGCGATAAGAAAGGTGAATTGGTGATGATATCCGAAATAGCAACCAATAGCGGCCAAAACAGGATCGTAGGATCTGGTGAATTATCAGACTCCTTGCCCACAGTTGCCGTTGAAGTGGTCACGCTCGATGAGCAGCTTTCTTCCGCAGGGCCGATCGATCTGATCAAGATAGATGTTGAAGGATTCGAATTTCATGTTTTAAAAGGTGCTAAAGCTATTCTTGAACGGGATAAGCCCGATCTGTTCATAGAAATTGACGACAAACTATTAAAGGCAAATGGCACCACTGCACGGGAGCTTCTGTTATATCTTCAGAACGAGCATAACTATCACCTGTTTCATGCAACAAGCGGAGCTTCGATAAAAGATTTCGATAATCTCAATAACTGCCACATGGATGTAATTTGTTCCACCTCTTCTTCGGTGGTATAATTTTCCCTATAATGCTTACTGGCTTTTTCAAAAACGTACTCCTTAAATCCTCCACAGCAAAGACATTTTCTGTTTATGCTTTTACATTGATCTTCAATGCAGGAATATCCTTTTTTCTGTTTTCTTTAATCACCCATTACCTGACGGCAGAAGATTACGGGATTATCAACCTGTACACTTCTTTTTGTTTTCTGCTTTCACCTTTCATCGCTATTGGTTCACAGTTTGCACTGAATGTCGGGTTTTACCGGCTTGGCAAGGATGAATACCCACAATATTTCACTAATATATCTATTGCGCCTGTCCTCCTTTCTGTTGCCTTTACCCTTCTGATCATCTTATTCTACGGCGCAGCAAGGTCCTTTATGGATGTCGGCATTTTTTTTTGGTTACTGCTGCCATTCACCTGTCTGCTTACCACCTTCAGTGATGTGATCCTGTATTTGATAAGAAACAAGCAGACCCCTTTCTTGTTTGCCCGGTTTTCTATTCTTAAGACCCTTGCTGAAGTAGCTTTTGTGATCATCCTTGTTGTTTTCTTTCATGCAGGCTGGAAGGGCAGGCTCGGCGGTGCATTTATCAGTTTGCT
The DNA here is from genome assembly GCA_001898405.1 of Sphingobacteriales bacterium 44-61. Classification (GTDB taxonomy): domain Bacteria; phylum Bacteroidota; class Bacteroidia; order Chitinophagales; family Chitinophagaceae; genus Terrimonas_A. The sequence continues at coordinate 760,221 of MKTW01000001.1, read as the reverse complement.
GGCAGTTGGTCTTTTTTCAGTGTATCTGATAGCTAAATGGAAATTATGGACAGGGAAGTTTCAATGGAAAGCTGTTATGAATGGTGTAAGAGAGGGATTGCCTTTTATACCGGAACGTCTTGCCATATTTGCACTGGGTTATTCAGACCGTTTTTTTATCGAATTTTTTAATGGCACCACGGATGTAGGCATCTTCAGTGTGGGAGCCCAGATAGCCGTGATCTTAAACATGGTTATGATGCTGCTTAATAATACTTTCCATCCCGTTATTTTTTCCAGCCTGTCACAAGCTGAAAGGGACTATAAAAAAATAAGAAAAGTGATCCTGATATATGTGGGCGTCAATATATTCATGTGTACCAGTTTGATAATCGCTGTCCCGATCATCTTTAAATACTTTATTGGCAAAAACTTTGCACTTGGAGAAGTATATGCTACGAATTTGATCATCGCAATGTTTTTCTGGTCATTTTATAACTTACTGCAACCATTCCTTCTTTATTTAAAGAAGAACTGGTTATTTATGTATTTATCTGTTGCCGGCATTGTTGCCAGTGTTATCCTGAATTATCTCTGTATCAAGAACTTTGGCCCTATTGGCGCTACTTATTCAAGGATAGGGGTGTATGTTATTATGTGCCTGTTGATGGTTGGCTGTGTTCATAAATATTATAATCTCAGAACTATTTTCCCCCGGCGAACAGCGGCCTGATAAGAAAAGAGTATTATGCAGAAAAAGAAAATTGTTCATGTTATTGACAATCTGGTGAGGGGAGGTGCCGAAACTTTGCTCGTAGATTTATTGCCTGATCTGGTCAAAGAATATCACATCACACTGGTTACACTCTCGCCGGAGCTGGAATTTGAAAGAGAACAACTTGCATGCGATGAATACATCAGCTTGCAATTTACCGGCCCACGCAGCGTATTCTCTACAGCAAATAAATTAAAAGATATTATCAGGAAGGTAAAACCTGATCTGGTAAGAACACAGTTATTCTGGAGTACAATAGTTGGCCGGTTGGCGTGCCCAAAGGAAATTCCTCTTTTTTTCAGCATTCATAATGCAATGAATGAAGACCCGATTGCCTGGTATAAGAAGGAGTTTCTCAATGTCGTTGAAAGATGGAGCTACCGGCGATATCACAATATGATCGGAGTAACGAATGCTGTGATCGACAGTTTCAAAAAGGTGCACAGGGGAGCAGTGGGGAAAACTTTTCTCCTGAATAACTATGTGCGGGATGCGTTTTTTTCACATCCTTATACGGAAAATTACCGGCCTGGTAAAGAACTTCGTATTGTAGCAGTGTCAAACCTTAAGAAGATCAAGAATATTCCCTATATGCTGGAAGTGATGCGGGAATTAAGAAATGAGCCGGTTTCATTGACCATCATTGGAGATGGGGAATTTCGGGAAATGACGGAGCAATACATTCTTGATCATGGCCTGAAAGTGACATTAAAGGGAAAGATAAAAAATGTGGATGAAGTGTTGCCGCAATACGATCTCTTTATTTCTGTCTCCATGGCTGAAGGATTTGGTATTGCCGTTGCTGAAGCGATGAGTATCGGATTGCCTGTTGTTATTTCTGATATACCGGTATACAGGGAAGTGTGTGGCGACAAAGCTGTATTTGTTAATAATACCAATGTTGCAAGCCTTGCAGAAGTGTTACGCAAGATAATGGATGGGCAGTTGTTATTGCCTGAAATGAGTAGGACGGCGCAACTATATGCAGCCGATCAATTTTCAAAGAAAGGATACATCGATAAGTTAAAAAAAATTTATAATTCCTGATATGTGTGGAATAGCTGGTTTTGTCGGTCGGAATTTCACCCGGCAGCAACTTGATAAAATGACGGGAATCCTGCAACACCGGGGCCCTGATGCAGAGGGTTTTTATTTTGACGCGACCGCTGGTGTAGGACTGGGACACCGGAGATTGAGTGTTCTTGATTTATCTTCTCTGGCTAACCAGCCATTTCGTTCCAGGGATGGCAGGTATATGATGGTGTATAATGGGGAAGTGTATAATTTTAAAGAGGTAGCAGCTCAATTCGGTATTGAAACAATTACTACCTCAGATACGGAAGTGATCATTGAAGCATTTGCCAAAAAGGGAGTTGAGGCAATTAATGCATTGAACGGCATGTTCAGCATTGCGATCTGGGATGAAACAGAAAAAAAATTATTCCTTTTCCGTGACAGGGTAGGTGTAAAGCCTTTGTATTATTGCCTGGACAATGGTGCAATTGCTTTTGCTTCTGAACTGAAAGCCCTGTTCACACTTCCTTTTCCAAAAGAAATAAATCAATCGGCTATTGCCGATTTTCTTTACCTAGGCTATATTCCTGGAGAGAATACGATTTATACAACATATAAGAAGCTAAAACCCGGTCATTACCTGGTATTTGATAAGGAAAGGGCAGCGATCGACAGCTACTGGAGGCCGGAAGATAAAATTGAACCAGATGTTTTGGCCGATGAGTCGTTGGCTAAAAAGAAACTGAAGGAACTTGTATTCAGCAGTGTTGAACTTTCGATGATCAGTGATGTGCCGCTGGGCGTTTTTTTAAGTGGTGGCATAGATTCAAGCCTTGTTGCGTCTGTCGCACAAGCAATATCTTCTTCTCCGGTTAAAACTTTCTCAATCGGGTTCCGGGAAAATAAGTATAATGAATCGCCCTATGCGCGCCAGGTAGCCAGCCATATTAAATCGGATCATACAGAGTTTATTGTCAACCATGATGACGCCATTGAACTAATCGATGGATTAACAGGTATATATGATGAGCCTTATGCAGACCCTTCCGCCATTCCTACATTACTGGTGTCACAATTGGCGAGAAAGCAGGTTACAGTTGCACTGTCTGGCGATGGTGGTGACGAATTATTCTGGGGATATGGTTTTTATTTCTGGGCACGCAGGCTTAACAGGCTGCCGGTAAAAATGTTCCGCAAAGCGATCCGCTCGGGTTTATACAATTTTGGAGATAACAGGATGAAGAGGGCCAGTTTTATGTTTGATTACAAACCCGAAAGGATAAAAAGTCATATTTTCTCCCAGGAGCAATATTATTTTACAGAAAGGGAGATCAATGAGTTGTTGTTGATACCTGCTGATCTATCAATTGATGAAGATATTATCTCTTGTCAACGCCGGTTGGACGTAATAGAGCAGCAAAGCCTTTTTGATATTAAGAACTATCTTCCGGAAGAGTTACTGGTAAAAACAGATCGTGCATCGATGCATCACGCACTGGAGGTAAGGGTTCCTTTACTGGACTATCGGCTTGTGGAGTTTGCTTTGAACCTGTCGCCGGATCTAAAGCTTTGGGGTAATACAGGAAAATATTTGTTAAAGCAGGTATTGTACGACCTCTTGCCAAAAGAGATATTCGATCGGCCAAAATGGGGGTTTGCCATTCCTTTGCAGTACTGGTTGTCTCATGAACTGCGCTTTTTGCTGGATAAATATCTTTCGGAATCAATTGTTGAGGGATGCGGATTAGTGAATAACAGTAAGGTTCAATACATCAAGCAGCAATTCCTCGCAGGGAAAAGCTATTTGTATAACAGGCTTTGGGCGCTTATTCAATTACACAAATGGTATACTGAAAACGTATTAAAGAATAGTATGATTTTTGATAATACAAATGAAACACTTGTCAGGTTATAATATGATAAGTTGCATGAAAGGAGTCAGCCGTTTTTTCTTGGGCTTGCTTTTATTTGTACTAGAAGCTTGTATGCCTGTACAAAAAGGCTTTTCACAACAGCCTTTTGATCCGACCATTTTTGTTCCATCAAAGATTGATAAAAATGTAAAAGAGTCGGTTGATGACATGGTATATTGGATACAAAAAGCAACAGGTGTAAAGTTCAGGATAGAAGAAAAAGACAGTCCTCCTGTAAAAGGTATCCGTATTATGCAGGCCAATCCGGTTAATTTATCGTCAGGCGACTGGAAGAAGATCAACAGCGATGGTCAGTCCTTTTATCTCTCTGTACAACAAAATAATGTAACCATAGCCGGAACAGGTGCCAATTCGATCATCAATGGGATCTATACCTTCCTGCATGAAGCAGGATTCCGCTGGTATATGCCTGGCGATAATTGGACGAAGCTGGGAGATTTTAAAAATTTGCCCCGTATTAATAAGGTATATACGCCAGATTTCAGGGACCGGTTTTATTTTGGTTCCGGAGGAACGACAATCATTCCCGGCCTTGACCCTAATGATTCTTTCCGGAATGATTTTAAAACATGGGATAGGAGGAACCGGATATCATCTGATTATATAACAAAAGGCCATTCCGGACTTCCTTTTTACAAAGCTAATAAGGCAGTGCTTGATCAGCATCCGGAGTATTTCTGCAATAATAAAGTGAACCCTAATGGTATCATTGATATTTCCAATAAGGATGTGGTGGACCTGTATGTAAAATGGGCACTTGCTAACTCTGGGCCGGATAAGAGATTTCCTGTTGTCGGTGTTGATCCTGCCGATGGCAGTGGTAATGCAGGTGATTGCCTGCCCTCCAACATGCCGGAGATAAAAACGTGGTCTGATAAATATTTCTGGCTGGCAAATCAGGCAGCAAAACGGATCAACAGCAAAGACACTGTTACATTGGTACAGTTATACGCATATAGTAATCATGCAGCTCCTCCGTCTATGGCTCTGCACAGGAGTATATATCCCATTCTTATACCCTATGCGTTTCAACAGGTAGCAAGCCCGGAAGATTTTATCAAAATGTGGCGGCAAAAATTAGGCAATCGCGCTATGGGTATATATGATTACTGGAATATTACGCAATGGAGCAAATGCCTTCCACAATTCAATATCTATAATATCCCGATAAGGCTAACGTACTGGAAAAAAAATAATGTAGCTACGGTTAACCTTGAATCTACTTATGCCAATGGCCCGATGGGGCATGCGATGTGGCTGGCATCACAGATGATGTGGGATACTTCCCTGCCATTCGATAAATTGTATAATGAATTTCTGACCAATTGTTTTGGAGCAGCCGCCAGCGATATCCGTAGAATGTATGACCGGTGGAGCAAAAATTTCCAGTATGAAATGGAGGTTGATTTCAGCCTTAGGGACCTGGCTGCGGCCAGTGCTAAAATTAACGATCCTGCTATACAGGAACGGATAGAAGAATTAAAAGCGTATGTTCATTATATAAAACTATATTTCGAATATGATAATAAGAAGGACATCACTTCTTATAATGCTTTGATCAACTACCTGTACAGTATTCATCATTTAAGACTGGTCCATACCTATGCTCTGGAGAAGCTATATATTCCAAAGCCGGCAATGACATCGGCTCAGCCCGGTCAGGATAAAAGTAAAAACATTGTGATTGCCAGTGATAATGATATTGAAACGAATTTCCGTAAAGACCTTAGCAGTGTAAATAAAGGGTATACCATATCGGCATTCCAGTTTGATATTTCTAAAGCTGTCAGGGTGAATGATCAGAATCCTCCATATGCGCCTAAATATATTAACGGAAAAAATAACTACAATTTTGAATTAACCCAGTCACGGGATTTTCTGTTTTCTGCCGGATCAACGAAAAATACTACCATCACCATCACTGACAAAACAGGTAAGCAATGGCTGAATAAGGAAATCAAAGCAAGTGATACGTCTACCGAACCTGTTAAACTCTATCTTCCTGCAGGCCAGTATACATTAACTGCAGGAGAGGCTCGGCAGTTTACACGACTTGCATTCCCCGCAGACATCATTTTTATTTCAAGTGATAAGAATTACGACAATTATCAGTATCCTGTTCAATATGTTTATGTTCCGGCAGATGTTAACGAAATAGTCTATCGGGATGTGCATGCGGCTCAGCAAAAAGGGCTGGCTTACTGGGTTGATCCCGGAAAGAAAAAAATACGCCCGGAACTGGTAACAGGAACGGTTTACCGTGTTACAGTGCCGGACCAGTACAAGGGTAAGGTTTGGGGATTTTTTGTGGGGCATAGCGGTTATCAACTACTGAACATCCCATCTTTTTTCTCGGTAAATAATTTTATGATCAAACAATAATACAGTAGCCAGGATTACTTCATGAGTAAAAAAGTTCTTTATATCTCGTATGACGGTATGACGGATCCGCTTGGTCAGTCACAGGTAATACCCTATCTGAAAGGCCTTACAAAATACGGGTACCAGTTTACCATTTTAAGTTTTGAGAAACCTGCCCGTTATAAGGAAAGAAAAGAGCATATTTCAGCTCTTCTCAATGAACTTAATATTAAATGGGTAGCTATGCCATTCAGCAGCAAAGTGCCATTGCTGTCGAAAATGTATGATCAGTATCTCATGACAAAAACTGCCAAACGGCTGTTCAGGCAGGAGCAGTTCAGCTTTATTCATTGCAGAAGTTATGTGGCAGCAGAAACAGGCAGCAGGCTGCATAAGAAATTCAAGGTCCCTTTCTTATTTGACATGCGCGGCTTCTGGGTTGATGAAAGAGTTGACAACGGGCAATGGATTCTGCAAAAACCTTTATATAAATGGCTCTATTCCCGGTATAAGAAAAAGGAAAAGCAATATTTCGCACTTAGCCGGCACATAATCTCCCTTACACATGCAGGGAAAACTGAGCTTGTAAATAATTATGGGGTCAATGCTGATAAAATAACGGTCATTCCTTGTTGTGTGGACCTGGACCATTTTGATTACAAAAGGATCACCGAAACAGAAAAGGCAACGGCACGCACCTCACTTGGCATTTCGGCTGGAGATGTGATCATTACTTACCTGGGCTCACTGGGAGGATGGTATCTGACAAATGAAATGTTGTCATTTTTCTTTATGTTCCATCAACAAACACCAGGTGCGAAGTTTCTTTTTATTACACAGGATACACGAAATTCTGTTGTGAGCAAAGCCATTCAACTGGGAATAGACGAGAAAAACATAATTGTAAAAGCAGCCGGCAGAAAGGAGGTACCCTTATTGCTTTCGCTTAGCGATTGGAGCATTTTTCTTATAAAAGATGCTTACTCCAAAAAAGCATCCTCGCCTACCAAGCAGGGAGAGATAATGGCCATGGGGATTCCTATTATATGTAATGATATCGGGGATACTGGTAAGGTTATTAACGAAACAGGCGCAGGCTTTCTGATAAATGAGTTTTCAGACAAAGCATATGAAAGAATAGTGGAAAGAATTGTTTCAACCAGTAAGCCCGCTCCGGAACTTATCAGGGAGGGCGCTTTGAAGTTCTACAATCTGAACGATGGGGTACAGAAATATGAACAGGCTTATGCCGGACTGGATAAGGGTGATGATTAACATTGAAACAGCATACAACAAATGAGCCTGAAGAAGGGGCCTACACAAGATAAAGCAGTAAAGATTTTTTTCATGGTGCCCTCTCCACCTGGAATATCTCCTGCCCAACGTTTCCGCTTTGAGCATTATTTGCCGGTTCTCGAGCAACGAGGAATCCGCTATAAAATCAGGTCTTTCTATACTATGAACGACTGGGAACAGTTGTATCTGCCAGGAAAGGTTTTAAAGAAGGCTTTTTTCGTGTTCAAAGGTTTCTTAAGAAGAATAGTAGATACGTTCAGAACTATTCCTTATAATTATGTTTATATCCAACGGGAAGCTACACCCATCGGTCCACCCGTAATTGAGTTTGTTGTTCGGCATTTTTTCCGAAAACGGATCATTTACGATTTTGATGACGCAATATGGGTACCTGTAAGCTCTGCGCAGAATAAACTGGCTTATCGCCTGAGATGGTTCAGCAAAGTGTCAAGCATTTGTAAATGGTCTTACAAAGTGTCTGCCGGGAATCAGTTTCTGGCTGACTATGCACTTCAATTTAACAGGAATACGATAGTTATGCCTACTGTTGTAAATACAAAGCAGCAGCATAATACGTTACGCGATCAATCGAAGAGGGATCTTGTAATTGGATGGACCGGAACATTCAGTACATTGAAGTACCTGCAAATGCTTATTCCCGTTATTCAGAAACTTCAGGAAAAAAATGATTTTACGTTTGTGGTGATAGCAGATAAGGACCCCGTGCTGCCGCTGAAAAAGTACAGGTTTGTTAAATGGAATAAAGACACTGAGATAAATGATCTTCTCCTTCTGAACATTGGAGTAATGCCATTGCATGAAACAACGATCGAAAAAGGGAAATGTGGATTTAAAGCCATACAGTATATGGCCTTGGGTATTCCGCCGGTAATTTCCCCTGTGGGCATGAATACAACACTGGTTGCTGAGGGACAGGATGGCTTTCTTGCAGAAAGCGAAAATGAGTGGTTTCAGAAGCTGGAAAGGCTGCTTGCGGATGCAGATCTTCGCACGGCAATTGGCAGCAATGCAAGGAAAAAGATCGTGGAGCAATACTCTGTTGATGCAACCAGTGAGAAATTTATTGAACTTTTTACCTGAGATAAACCAGGATGGCTTTGCCACTTCCAGATGTTAACATGTAAATTGCACAGGTGTATTTACTAAAAACCTCAATGTTCAATCCTATCGACCTGGTGGCTTTTCCACTGGTTCTGATCTTGCTTTATCTTGTAAGCAAGGTATTGCTTCGTAATGAGGATAATGTTACGAGAAAGTTTTTTATCCAGGCATTTTGGGTACGTGTGGCGGCGCTGCTGATTTTTACTGCCCTTATGCAGTTTTATTATGGAGGAGGTGACAGCTTCAGGTATTATATATCTGTACTGGACATACGGGTTGCTATCGATAACAATGCCTTTAGCCTATGGGATCTTTTTACTACTGAAAAAGTGGATAGCTATCATCCATTATACAGTTTCTTTGCGGCTGATGAATTGAGGGATAATCATTATTACATGATGACCACCGCCAATTTTACGATACCAAGGATAGCGACATTCTTCTCCTTTCTTTTCTTTAATAGCTACCTGGCATTGGGCTTCTGTTTTAGTTATTTTGCCCTCATAGGCTCCCTGCTGATATATAAGATCTTCAAACGAGAGTTTCCCGGGATGAAAAATCAGATCGCCTTAGCTTGTTTCTTCTTCCCAACGGTATGTTTCTGGTCTTCCGGTTTGTTAAAAGACTCTTTGACTTTTGGAGCCCTGGGGTTTCTGTTCTCTGCTGCTTATGATATACTGGTAATACGCAAGCGCTTTGCTGTATCTGTTATAAAGATTATAATAGCTGTTTATCTTTTTTACACGATCAAGCCATATATCATGCTGGCGTTTGCTCCGGCCCTGTTATTGCTCGTTTTCACCCAATGGAGTGATGCAGTACAATCCAGGCAGCTTAAACGATTTGTATTTGCCGTGATGGTGATAGTTGGTTTACTCGGAGGAGTATTTTTATATGCCAACCTTACTTCAGAAGGTTCCTTGCAAAAATATAATACCGAGATCATTCTGGATGCAATGGATAAGCAGCGAAGTGTTTACGAATCCCAGAACATGATAGACCGGAGCGGATCTACTTTTGACCTGGGATCGGACAATCCTGTATGGATGTTCCCCCTGGGGATAGTTGCCAGTTATTTCCGTCCTTTTCTTTGGGAGATCCGGAACCCGATTATGGCACTTAGTGCTATTGAATCTTTTCTTTGCACCCTGCTGGTGATTTTCCTGTTTGTTAAGGTTGGCTTCTTCCGGACATTCAGAATTGCTTTAGGAAATCCATTTACCCTTTTTTGCCTCGTCTTTTCGCTATTGTTCGGAGGAGCCGTAGGAACCTCCACAGGCAATTTCGGGTCGCTCGTCCGGTATAAGATCCCTGGTTTACCGTTCTTTTTACTTTTTGTTCTTATTACTTTGTATCTGGCCAATGTTCCGCTGCCGGCAAGGGTAAGAAAAATTAAACTTTTACAGACAACCTAGTATGTGTGGCATTGCTGGTTCAATAAATTTTAAACTGGATATTCCTGTTTTGACGCGGAGCCTTCTGCATCGTGGGCCTGATGAGCAGACAACATACGAACAGGAAAATCTTATTCTGCATCATCATCGGCTGGCAATACTTGACGTAGCAGGAGGCCACCAGCCTATGCATTATGAGCATCTGACGATTATCTTTAACGGAGAGATCTATAATCACCAGGATGTAAGAACGAAGTATTCACTTAACTGTCATACAAATTCTGATACTGAAACCATCCTTCACGCATATGCAAAACTGGGTTCTGCATGTTTCAATGATTTTGACGGCATGTTTGCCCTGGCAATTTATGACCGGAAGAATAAAGAGCTGATGCTGGTCAGGGACAGGGCCGGGAAAAAGCCTTTGTATTATTACTCAGATCAGGGCCAGCTCATTTTTGCAAGTGAACTAAATGCTATCAGGAGTCAGATGGAACTGGAGGCAGATACCCACAACCTGCAGCAATATGTAAGGATGGGATATTTTTATAAATCAGCAACCCCGTACAGGTATGTAAAAGAATTACCTGCCGGGTCTTTTGCCCGCATATCACTTCATGATCCTGCGGTGAAGGTTGAACACTGGTGGGATATCAATCCTTTCTATTTAAAACGTATTGAAGAGCCTTTTGAAGAGGCGCTGCGGCGTACTGATGACCTGTTGCATAAAGCAGTAAAACGAAGAATAGAATCTTCTGATCTTGAAGTCGGCTCATTTTTAAGCGGAGGTATTGATAGTGGTCTTGTGTCTGCTATTGCCCGGCAATACAATCCGGGACTGAATACATTTACAGTTTCATTTGAAGGACAGTATGATGAAGCTCCACTGGCCCGCCTTGTTGCTGACCGGTATAAAACAAACCATCATGAGATCCGGATCTCATTCGATTCGTTAAAAGATGATATTGAAAAAATCCTGAGCAATTATGGTGAACCTTTTTTTGACAGCTCAGCCATTCCCAGTTATTATGTAAGCAGGGAGGCCAAAAAGCATCTTACTGTTATTTTGAATGGCGATGGTGGAGATGAACTGTTTGGTGGCTATCGCCGTTATGTGCCATTTGCGAAGTACGATTTTTTTAAACCCGGTCTTGCAGTGAATGCCGCGGCCCGCCTGATGAAGGCTGTATTGCCAGCATCGCACGACAAAAAAAGTAAATACAACTATCTCTACAGGCTGGCGTCCTTTGCCTCCAAATCAGGTCTGGACACCTATCTGGCTGCTACAATGGATATTTTTGAAGGGTATGATAAATATCTTTTGTCAGACAAGCATATTCTTGACCAGGTAAGATATGATTTTGACAAGGTGAACAGTTTCCCGTTGACAGGCTTGCAAAAGCTTATGCAATTGGATTTCAGCAATATTCTGGCAGGCAATCTCCTGGTAAAAATGGACATCGCTACTATGGCTCATTCGCTGGAAGGCCGTAGCCCGTTATTATCCAGGGAACTGATTGAGTATATACCTTCTCTGCCAGACAGGTATAAGATTTCAGGGAGCCAGACGAAAGTTATACTACGGGAGCTTGCAAAAAAATACCTGCCAGAGCAACTGATATCTCAACCCAAAAGGGGCTTTGAAATACCGTTAAAGCAATGGGTGGATGATCAATTGAAGCCGGTAATTGGTGATTACCTGTTTTCCCGGCAAGCTTATCACCAGAATTTTATTGAACCTTCTTTTGTAAAGAAAATATGGAATAACCAGCTTTCAGTAGGAAGTGAAAAGAGGGCCAAAATGATATGGACATTGTTTGCGCTGGAAGTGTGGTATCAAAAATGTTATTGTAAGAATGGCTAAAATAATCCGGGTAACTACAGTCCCGCTTGCTTTCAAAGCTTTACTGCGCGGTCAGATGAAGTATATGAAGGAAGCGGGATACGAGGTGATAATGGTCAGTGCTGATGGAAAGGAACGGAGTGATGTGATGTCTTTTGAGGGATGCCCACATGAGATCATCCCCATGACGAGGAAGATAACACCCTGGAAAGACCTGAAAAGCCTATGGATGATGTATCGTTTTTTCAAAAAGGAAAAACCTGACATTGTTCATTCGCATACGCCTAAAGCCGGTCTTATTGCCATGCTTGCAGCGAAAGCAGCAGGCATTAAAATACGGGTGCATACCATTGCAGGGCTTCGTTTTATGACTGCCTCAGGGATAACTTACAAGATACTTGTGCAGATGGAAAAACTTACAGCCCGTGCTGCAACGCGGATCTGGCCAAACAGCTTATCCCTGCTGGAGTATGTTACTGTTCAGAAGCTGGTCAATCCGGCAAAGTTGGAAGTGATCGGCAAAGGATCAAGTAATGGCATTAACCTGGCCCGATTTTCCAAATCATCACTGAAGCAAGAGACACTTGAAGAAACTGCCCGGCTCATTAATTATGATCCCTCGCTTTTTTATATTCTTAGCGTTGGCCGGATCGTGAAAGACAAGGGTATAAGTGAACTGGTGCTTTCCTTTGTTGATTTATATTCCGGGAATAATAAACTAAGGCTTGTGTTAGTGGGATCGTTTGAAAATGACCTCGATCCCATAGATGCTGATATAATGCAGTTGATAAAGTCCCACCCGGGTATTATCTTGGCTGGCTGGCACGATGAAGTGGAATATTTCATGCATCTCTGCAATCTGCTGGCGCACCCATCTTATCGTGAAGGCTTTCCCAATGTAGTGTTGCAGGCAGGTGCTATGGGATGTCCTATCGTTTGCTCCCGGATTCCTGGCAATATTGACATTGTTGATGAGAATGTATCCGGCCTGGTTTGTACAGCAAAGAATAAAGAGGAACTGCTTGCCAGCTTGCAACAGGCCATTGCAGATCCTGAAAGAATGAAAGAAATGGCCTCTATTTTGCAGAAGAAGATAGAAGATAATTTTGACATCCGGTATGTTCATCAGCAATTGAACCGAAGATACCAATCGCTGCTGGCAGAAAGGGATAACAGATCGTAAATATCCTATTAGTGAATATATGAAAGACAATTTAAAGATCCTGTTCATTGGCAAGGCAGGAGATCCTTATTCTATTGCAGCAGCGTCATTCCTGGAAGAACGGTTTACTGCCCCCAAGATCATCTATTCAAATCGTTCGGACCGTTTTCCCGAAGAACTGTTAAACTGGAAAGGGGACCTGGTCATTTCTTATCTGGCACAATGGGTTATTCCGCAGGCTTTGTTGGATAATGCGGCAATGGCTGCGATCAATTTTCACCCCGGCCCACCGTCTTATCCGGGCATTGGGTGCACTAATTTTGCTATCTACAATGATGAAAAGGAGTATGGGATTACATGTCACCATATGCTTGCCAAAGTGGATACAGGTGAAATTATTGAAGTGCGCCGGTTCCCGATCCATCCGATAGATACGGTTTATTCGGTTACACAGCGGTGCTATATTGAGATATTGTATGGTTTTTATTCCATTATGACCCGGTTGCTTCAGGAAAAGAAATTCCCTTTGAGTACGGAGAAATGGACCCGCAAACCTTATACAAGAAAGGAACTGAACGAACTTTGCTTGGCTATGCCGGAAATGGGTAGCGAGGAAATCCAAAAAAGGCTGAAGGCGACCACATTTGGAGATAAGATCTGGCTGCAGGTCAAAGTAGGCAACGAACTGGTACCTTATGATAAGGCACTGGAAAACGGAATAATTCAATAATGTTTAAGAAGCAGGCCATGTCGAATGATCCAAAGAAAGAATATCAGCAAATCGTTTTGCCACTGTATTTACTAATGCAGCTATCGATCAAGGCATATAAAAAATATATGCAAAACAAAATATATCTTCATGCACTTGTAATTATGTCATCCAATATCAAAGTCTACAATTTTATTATCAATCATATTGGTGAGATTCCAGAGCCGATTCAGGATGACGCTCTCGAATTGGTCAATCATTACGATATATGGATGACACAGTTCAACGCGTTTGAGGCAGATAAAAAGCCATCTCTTAATGACGACTTTATTTTTCATCACCTGGATCAGCAAAGCGCTTTCCCCCGCCAGGCTGAGCAGAACATTTTCACTTACTATCATCAATTAAAAAGCTCTATTAAACCATTTACCAATGAGTAAGAAAATTCTTGTTACCGGAGGTGCCGGTTATATTGGTTCAGTTCTTGTCCGCATATTGCTGAACAAAGGATATCAGGTTCGCGCTTTTGACTCTCTCAAGTTTGGTGGCGACGCCCTGTATGATGTGGCTCAACATCCTTCCTTTGAATTTATGCGGGGTGATCTCCGGGTTGATGCCGATGTAGAACGTGCACTGAATGGCGTTGATCATGTAGCACATTTAGCTGCAATTGTCGGGGATCCTGCCTGCTCCAAGTTTTCTGATGAAGCACAGGAAGTGAACTGGACTGCTTCTGTTAAGCTGTTTGAAAAGGCAGAAGCTTCAGGATTGAAACGATTTGTTTTTGCCTCTACCTGCAGCAACTATGGTAAAATGGCCGATCCAAATTCTTACGTGGATGAAACATCCGAATTGCGCCCTGTATCCCTCTACGCAGAGTTGAAAGTAAAATTCGAGAACTATCTTCTTAAAGAGCGTAAAGAAGCAAACATCTGCGCCACCGCACTCCGGTTCTCAACAGTATATGGATTTTCTCCACGGATCCGTTTCGATTTAACTGTGAATGAATTTACACGTAACGTATGCCTTACTGGTGAGCAGGAGATCTGGGGCCCGCAATTCAACCGTCCCTATTGTCATGTGGATGACCTGGCGCGTGCAGTAGTACTGGCACTCGAGGCGCCGGAAACAAAAGTAAAAGCGAACGTGTTCAATGTCGGTGATACAACAGAAAACTATAGTAAGCGGATGCTGATGGAGGAGATCCAAAAGCAATTACCGAACGCAAAGGCGATCTATGTTGAAAGAACGGAGGATCCACGCGACTACCGGGTCAATTGTGATAAGATCAAAAATGAGCTTGGGTTTTCCATCACTAAAAAAGTGCCCGATGGGATCCGCGAAATAATAAAGTTGATGCATAGCGGCATCATTACCGACGCACGTGCTGCTAAATTCAGCAATATCTGACAGAATTGTTTTTTATCGTCTTTTATAACCAATTGATGTGAATTATGCTGTTGCTTTCAGGTCCTAACATTGCCGGAAACGAGTGGAAATATGTAAAAGAATGCCTCGATACCGGATGGGTCTCTTCCGTTGGATCGTATGTTACAAAGTTTGAGAATATGGTGGCGGAGTTTGCCGGCTGCAAGTATGGGGTTGCTACCAGTAATGGAACATCTGCCCTTCATATTTCATTAATGCTTGCAGGAGTAAAGCAGGGTGATTATGTAATTGTTCCCAATATTACATTTATTGCGTCGGTAAATTCCATTAAATACGCAGGAGCTGATCCTATATTAATTGATATTGATCCTCATACCTGGCAAATGGACCTCGCTCTGCTGGAGAAGTTCCTTGAAGAAGAAACAGAACAGAAGAAAGGCGAGTGCGTATACCGGAAAACAAACCGGGTGATCCGTTGTATCATGCCTGTGCATGTGCTTGGTAATATTTGTGATATGGACCGCCTGCTGCAACTGGCCACGCAACACAACCTGCTGGTAGTGGAAGATGCTACAGAATCACTGGGCAGTTATTATAAAGAAAAGCACTCCGGTGGATTGGGTGAGATAGGCTGTTTCAGTTTTAATGGCAACAAAATTATTACAACCGGCGGCGGTGGTGTGATCGTTACTAATAATGAAGAGATCGCAAAAAAAGCGAAACATCTGACAACGCAGGCTAAGAGTGACCCATTTGAATACATTCATGATGAGATTGGCTATAATTACCGGCTTGTAAACGTACTGGCTGCTATGGGTGTCGCTCAAATGGAATTACTGCCGTCTTTTATTCAGCGTAAAAAACAGATCGATGCGTTCTACCGTTCACGATTAACCGGTGTGGGCGATATACAGTTTCAGAAGATACCAGCAGAAGTGGATGCTAACTGCTGGCTGTTCACATTCAGCTCATCCAAACAAAAAGAGATACTTAAAGTGCTGAATGATCATCAAATGCAATCAAGGCCATTTTGGGTGCCGATGAACCAGTTAAGAATGTTTACGGCTGATGTGTATTACCATGATGCTGATGTTTCCGGAAGCATTTACAAACAATGTCTGAGCATCCCCTGTTCTACGTACATTACAGATGATGACCTGGCAAGTGTGGCAGATAAGATAACAGCTGTTTTTTAATCTGCGCGGAAGCCCTTATATGCCTTTCACTGCAATAACATCGTATGTATAAAGTACTGAAGCGTTTTTTTGATATCCTGTGTTCATTACTGGCACTTATTGTGCTGTCTCCCATTCTTCTTCCTGTTATAGTGCTGTTGAAACTTACCGGTGAGCATGAAGTTTTCTATTTTCAGAAAAGGGTTGGCTATAAGAATAAAGAGTTCCTGATCTGGAAATTTGCCACGATGCTGAAGAACAGTCCCAATATGGGTTCTGGTGATGTGACCACCCGTAATGATCCGCGTGTAACCAAAATGGGCAGTTTCCTGCGGATGAGCAAGCTGAACGAACTGCCGCAACTGATCAATATTCTTATCGGTGACATGTCTTTTGTAGGTCCCAGGCCGCTCATGAAAGCCGGCTTCGACCGCTACTCCGATGAAATGAAAGAAAAGGTTTACAGGGTAAAACCGGGCCTCACCGGTATCGGTTCTATCGTATTCCGTGATGAAGAGTTGATCATCACACAAAGCTCCCTGCCTCCTCATGAATGTTATCGCCAGGTGATCCTTCCCTACAAAGGGGCTGTTGAGGTCTGGTATCAACAGCATTTCTCTTTCTACACAGATTTTATGATCCTTTTTCTTACCGCCTGGCAGATCATTTCTCCAAAAAGTGAATTGGTTTACAAGGTCTTTCCCAGCCTTCCTCCCCGTAGTTTTTAATTAATAGTGAAATGGATTGCCCATCAATCCTATAATTGCTAATTTCGACCTGCTAAGCAGGCAATAATGTTTAAATTATTTTCCAAACCGGCGTCGGGCAAAGAGAAGTTTGACTTCTCCATGCTGAAAGTGGATATGCACTCGCATCTTTTGCCAGGCATTGATGATGGCGCAAAGGACCTGGAAAATTCCCTGGAGCTTATCCGGGGCTTAAAAGCGCTGGGATATAAAAAGCTTATCACTACTCCGCATATCTTATGGGATATGTACCGGAATACGCCTGCTATCATTGCTGAAAAACTGGAACTGGTAAAAGAAGCCGTAAAAAATGAAGGCATCGATATAGAGATCGAAGCTGCTGCTGAATATTTTTTAGATGAACATATGCAGGAGCTGCTTCATAAGAAAGAGCCCTTGCTGACATTAAGTGGCAAGCTGGTGCTTACTGAGTTTTCCATGGCCTATGCTTCCATGAATGTGAAGGATATTTTGTTTGATATGCAGATGCAGGGATATCAGCCGGTGATCGCGCATCCTGAACGTTACGCTTATTTGCAGCGCAACAAAGATTTTTTTGTGGAGTTGAAAGATATTGGCTGTTTGTTCCAGCTAAACCTGCTGTCGCTTTCCGGCGGGTATGGCCGTGTGGTGACGGAACTGGCGAATTATTTATTAAAGAATGGTTTCTATGATATGATAGGCACCGATCTTCACCATACAGGGCATGTGGAAGCATTGAAGAAGTTTCAGGCCCCGCCTTTGCTTAAAGAATGGCTGGATGCAGGGAAAGCCCTGAACAGCAAGTTGTAATAAACTGTGAATCAATGGCACTGAACTTTTCAAAAGCAAGTTTGTAATAGGAATATGAGCGCTTTTACCATAAAAGACCTTGAGAATTTATCGGGAATAAAAGCCCATACCATCCGCATGTGGGAGCAACGGTACAACCTGTTGAAACCCCGGAGAAGCTGCACCAATATCAGGTATTACAGCAATGATGAATTAAAGACATTGCTGAATATCGCATTGCTGAACAAATACGGTTATAAGATATCGCACATTGATAAAATGTGCCGGGAAGAGATCTGCGAGAAAATACTTTCCCTGCATGACATGGAAGCAATGCAGGAAATGGTAGTGAACGAACTGGTCCAGGATATGGTGGACCTGCAAACGGATAAGTTTGAACGTACACTGGGAAAATATATCTGCAATTACGGAATTGAGAAATGTGTGCTGGAGATCATCTTTCCTTTTTTGGAAAAGATCGGTATCCTTTGGCAAACGGATAACATCACTCCGGCGCAAAAGCATTTTGTAACGAATGTCATCCGGCAGAAACTGATTGTTGCGATCGATCAGATACCCTGTTGCAGCGAAGGAAAATCCTGCCTGTTATTTTTACCCGAAAAAGAATATCATGAGCTGGGCTTATTATTCCTTAACTATCTTTTGAAAAAGCAGGGTTTGAGGGTGATCTACCTGGGCGCAAATGTTCCGGTAAGCGATATGGAATGTGTGGTGGCCACTATGAAACCTGAACTGGCTTTCGTGCATCTTGGCAGCAATTTTTCTCAGGCCAGCATGGAAAAGATGATCACGGATATCAAGCTCCGGATCCCTACTGTTAAAACTATCATATCTGGCTGTCCCGCAGAGGGATACGACCGCCCCATTCCTCCCTGTATCGAGCTGAAGTGCAATTTCCGGGAAGTGATGGACCTGATTTCAACCCTTTGATAATCAAATGAATTGTTAAACCAGGAATAGAGATTTTTTTCTAAATCTTATTTTGTTTAACTTTATGCCTGTTAAAATTAAACAAAGTTATGCCCACTACAGATTTCAATGAGGTGCTGCTCGAGAACGCCGACTTTCTCAAGCCCTTTGCCATCAATCTGACAAGGGACAGTGAGGCGGCCAATGATCTTTATCAGGAGACTTTATACAAAGCTTTAGCGAATAAGGAAAAGTATAATGTAGGTACAAATATCAAAGCATGGTTGTTCACTATCATGCGGAATATTTTTATCAACGACTACCGGCGTAAATCCAAACAGAAGACCATTTTTGACAATACCTCCAACGACTACCTGATCAATTTGAAACAGGCTTCCGTTAGCAATGCTGCGGAGAGTGACTTAAGGATAAAAGAGATCCATACAGCCATTCACCAGTTGCCGGAGATTTTCAAAGTTCCCTTCCAGTTGTATTTTGACGGATATAAATACCAGGAGATCGCTGATGTATTAGGCGAACCGCTGGGTACTGTCAAAAGCCGGATCCACTTTGCAAGAAAATTATTGAAAGAAAGACTGAGCCGGTTTTAATAACTGACCATGACAGCCAATAAAAGCGTAATCATTATTGGCAGTGGCTTTGCCGGTTTATCTGCCGCCTCTTTTATGGCAAAAGGAGGCTGGCAGGTTACTGTTCTTGAAAAGAACAGTGCGCCCGGTGGAAGAGCAACACAATTGAAAGCGCAGGGATACACGTTTGATATGGGTCCCAGCTTTTACTGGATGCCTGACGTGTTTGAACGGTTCTTCGCCCAATTTGATAAGCGCGTCACAGATTACTATCAGCTTCAACGTCTCGATCCTTCCTATCGCATTTACTGGCCCGATGCTTACACCGATATGCCTGCAGACCCGGATGCTTTAAAAAAAGTATTTGAATCCATTGAACCGGGCAGTGCAGCAAAGCTCGACCGTTATCTTGCCGGCGCAGCTTATAAATACCGGGTAGGAATGCAAAAACTGGTATACAAACCAGGACTATCCTTCACAGAGTTTATCGACTGGCAGGCCATTAAAGGCCTCTTCCATCTCGATGTTTTTACTTCCATCAAAAAACATATTTCCAATTATTTCAACCATCCCAGGCTCAGGCAGGTGATGGAGTTTCCTGTTTTATTTCTCGGTGCATTGCCGGAAGAAACACCGGCTTTGTACAGCCTCATGAATTATGCAGATATACAGGGTGGCACATGGCATCCGAAAGGTGGTATGTATACTGTGGTAAAAGCCATGCACCAACTGGCACTTGAGCAGGGTGTAAGTTTTCTGTTCGATGAAGAAGTGAAGGAAATAAAGATAGAGGGTGGGAAAGCTACCGGTGTGGTCACGGGTAAACAAACATACGCAGCTGATGCCGTGATCAGTGCAGCGGATTATCATTTTACAGAAAATCACTTGCTGCCATCTTTGTACAGGTCCTATTCGGATGATTACTGGCAAAAGCGTGTGATGGCTCCTTCCTGTCTTCTGTATTATATAGGCCTGAATAAAAAGCTACCGGGTATCACTCATCATTCCCTTTTCTTTGATGTTCCTTTCGATCAGCATGGACAGGAAATATATAAAACGCCTCAATGGCCGTCCAATCCCTTGTTTTATGTCAGTGTTCCGTCAGTAACAGACTCTTCGGTAGCACCTGGAGACGGAGAAAGCCTTGTGTTCCTGGTGCCGGTAGCTTCAGGACTGGAAGGCGATACCGAAGAACTAAGAGAGAAATATTTTGAATTGATCGTTTCCCGGTTTGAAAAGCGGATTGGTGAACCGATAAGGGATGCCATAATTTTTAAGAGGTCTTATTCTGTAAAAGATTTCGTGAATGACTATCATTCTTTTCGCGGAAATGCGTATGGCCTGGCGAATACCCTGCGGCAAACAGCTATATTCCGGCCTTCGTGCAGGAGCAAAAAGGTAAAGAACCTTTTTTATACCGGGCAATTGACTGTGCCGGGGCCGGGCGTTCCACCCAGCCTGATAAGCGGGGAGGTGGTAGCAAAAGAAGTGATAAAGGCAGTTTGATGCGACCCGGATTTGTTATACTTGCACTATGATCCAGTCGTTTCATACGGTGAGCCAAAACTGCAGCAGGAACATTACCAGGGAATACAGCACTTCCTTTGCCTCGGCTATCCGGCTGCTGCATAAAGACCTCCGCGCTCCGGTCCGCAATATCTACGGATTTGTGCGCCTGGCCGATGAAATAGTGGACACTTTTCATGATTACGAAAAGGAACAATTACTGAAGGAGCTCAAACGGGAAACTTTCCTGGCGATTGAAAGAGGCATCAGTTTGAATCCTGTATTGCATAGCTTTCAACTTACCGTGAACCAATACGGGATTGATCATTCCCTGATCCATTCATTCTTTCAAAGTATGGAAACGGATCTTTGCAGGAAAGTATACAGCAAAGAAGAGTACGAGGAGTATATATACGGATCAGCAGAAACAGTAGGCCTGATGTGCCTTCAGTTGTTTTGCGAAGGCCGGCAGGATATATATGAAAAGCTCAAGCTGCCTGCCCGCTCATTGGGTGCTGCTTTTCAAAAAGTAAATTTTCTGCGGGATATACAGGCAGATTATAACGGGCTTTCGCGCATTTATTTCCCCTGCTGCGATTTCAACAATTTTACTGAAGAAGATAAAAGAAAGATCGAAGAAGATATACAAAACGATTTCAGGGCAGCTTATAAAGGTATTCTTCAATTGCCGTTGAATGCAAGGTTCGGCGTGTATGTTGCTTATAAATATTACCTGTCTTTGTTTAGAAGGATCAAAAAGCTGGAGCCGGCTGTAATACTGCAGCAAAGGGTGCGCATTCCCAACTATTATAAACTGATGATCGTTTTAAGAGCAGGTGTGAAGAACCGGTTGCGGCTGATCGGTAATGTTTAAATTTGCATGAAATGGAGAATGGAATAATGGAAGAACAGGTTATTCTTGTCAACGGCCAGGATGAGGAAACAGGCGTCGCTGAAAAAATGGAAGCGCATCAGCAGGGCTGGCTGCATCGTGCCTTCAGCGTGTTTATTTTTAACAGCCGTGGTGAAATGCTTTTGCAACAAAGGGCCCTGGATAAATATCATAGTGGAGGATTATGGACCAATACCTGTTGCAGTCATCCCCGCCCCGGTGAAAGCACCCAGGTAGCGGCCGAAAGAAGATTAAAAGAAGAAATGGGCTTCCAGGTTTCACTTGAGAAAGTATTTGATTTTGTATATAAAGCAGATTTTGATAATGGGCTTACCGAGCATGAGTTTGATCATGTGTTTGCAGCGGAATATGAAGGCCCGGTCAATTTTAATAAAGAAGAAGTGATGGGCTATTCGTATCGCTCTATGCAACAGATCGCTCAATCAATGGAAACAGACCCTGCCCAATATACAGCCTGGTTCCGCCTTGCTTTTCCCCGGGTGCAATCATGGTGGAACAGGCAATATAAAACAGCATAGCCTGATGACCGTCGTACTTTACATATTGGTACTATTGGCCACCTTCCTGTTGATGGAAGGCATTACCTGGCTCACACACCGGTATATAATGCATGGCTTTCTCTGGTACTTGCATAAAGACCACCACCAGGTGAAGCCGGGTTTTTTTGAAAAGAACGATGCTTTCTTTATCATCTTCGCCATACCCAGCATTTTACTGATCTATACAGGCACTTATGATAAGATATGGTGGATGCAGGCTATAGGATTTGGCATCATGGCCTATGGCGCAGCCTATTTTTTAGTACATGATGTGATCATTCACCAGCGTTTCAGGTGGTTTACCCGCAGCAATAATGTTTATGTGCGTGCTCTCCGGTGGGCGCATAAAATGCACCATAAGCACCTCGATAAATATGAAGGTGAAAGTTTTGGTATGTTATGGGTCGCCAAAAAATACCGCGATAAGATAAGGCAGGATAAAAAACTGCTGACAAGTAAGGATAATATTAAATACACATCCCAATCCGAATGATCCTTCGCATTCATGACTGTTGATACGCAAAAGCAATACGATTATATCATTGCAGGTGCTGGCTGCGCCGGCCTCAGCCTTCTATTGCGGATAATAAGGAACCCTGCACTCAGTAATAAAAGAATACTGCTGATTGATAAGGATGCAGTAAAATCGAATGACCGTACCTGGTGTTTTTGGGAAAAGGAGCCGGGTTTTTTTGAGGACCTTGTGTACCGGCAGTGGTCGCGGTTGGATTTTTTTGGAGAAAGCTATGAGGCAGAACTGGATATTTCACCCTATCACTATAAGATGATAAGAGGCCAGGATTTTTATACTTATTGTTTTTCTGAGATAAAGAAATACCCGCAGGTAGATTTTCTTTATGGTGAAATAGAAGATATCGCTGCAAAGGATGGACGGCCTTTTATCCGCCTTACCGATCAGACGCTGGATGCCGGGAACGCCCTTATTTTTACATCCATTTATCAACGACTTCCTGCACATAAGAATGATATCGTCTTATTACAGCACTTCAAAGGCTGGGTGATTGAGACAGAACAGCCTGTCTTTGTAACACATAAAGCCACGTTGATGGATTTCAGGGTGCATCAGCAATATGGCACCGGTTTTTCCTATGTGTTGCCTTTTAACGAACGAACGGCACTGGTGGAGTATACTTTGTTTACTCCCTCTTTGCTGGAGAAAGAACAATATGACAAGGAATTGAATGACTACATCACTCATCAATTGCAGATCAATACCTATGCTATAAAAGAGGAAGAGTATGGCGTGATCCCGATGACCAGCTTTTCTTATCCTTTCTACAAGGATGGCGTATACCATATTGGCACAGCGGGTGGGCAAACAAAAGCTTCTACTGGCTATACATTCCGGTTTATTCAAAAGCAGTCGCAGCAAATTGCCGATTGCCTGGCTGCTGATCGATCTCTTTTAACTATTCCAGCCACACCTTCGCGGTTCCGGTTTTATGATAACACGCTCCTGCATATCCTTTATCACAATCAATTGCCCGGGAAAAAGATCTTCTCTGATCTGTTCCGTAAAAATGCTCCCGCACGTGTGTTGAGATTCCTCGATAATGAAAGCTCTTTCAGCGATGAATGGAAGATCATTTCATCCCTTCCTCCCTGGCCCTTTCTCAAAGCGGCTTTTACCCGTCACTGAAATTACTGATCGGGGTCCATTTGCATAAACTCCCTTTTCACGGCCTTCAGCATACTGAATAATTGAGCCACCTGGATCAGCAGCATTACTACCAATGCCAGCAAAACATACCAGGGTAATCTTACCTTTTCAATATTGGTGATGTTCTGAAATTTTTCCAGGTGCCAGCCTGCCAGCGCTGCACCAAATGCCATGCCTACAAGCAGGAAAGAAAGCAGGGAATAGATCACTTTCATAAACATGATCCGCATGGTGGAATAACCTACTTTAAAATTTTCAAAAATGGCTGCCGGAATGATCAGTACCAGCGTGATCCAACTCCAGTTGTCGCGGAACCAGCTATCGCTGAGCGCAAGATTCAGCGCAAGTATCAATACGATGGAAAGTAATCCCCAGGGAAACAGCAGGAAAGAAGATGGTTTGGTAGGTGCGGGCATAGTGAATGAATTATTGTACAGTAAGATAAGGGTTTATTTGGTATATTTTACTGGTTTTTCCTGTCTTATGAGAAGGGGCTCTTCCCTTCATTTTTAACAGCAAGCTATGTTTAAAAGAAGAATTATAGCAGCAACGGTCACTTTGTTGCTCATCTCAGCTATTGCATTTCATGCAAATGCACAAGGCTTCCTGAAGGCAAGCGGGAAGTTTATCGTAAATGAAAAAGGGGAAAAGGTTATTCTCCGCGGCATGGGGTTGGGCGGATGGATGTTGCAGGAAGGTTATATGTTCAAACTGGCCAATATAGGGCAGCAATACAGGATCAAGGCAAAGATCCGTGAAGTGGTAGGTGAAGAAAAGACCCAACAGTTTTATGAAAGCTGGTTGAAGAATCATACCACAAAAGCAGATATTGATTCTATGGCAGCCTGGGGTTTCAACTCCATGCGGCTGCCCATGCACTACAATCTCTATACATTACCGGTGGAGGAAGAGAAAACTCCCGGCGAAAATACCTGGCTTGAAAAAGGTTTTGCGATGACAGACAGTTTACTGAGCTGGTGCAAAGCCAATAAAATATACCTGATACTCGATCTTCATGCGGCACCCAATGGCCAGGGCAATGATCTGCCCATTTCCGACAGGGATCCTGCAAAACCTACTTTATGGCAAAGCGAACCAGCCAGGCAGAAGACGATCGCTCTTTGGCGAAAGCTGGCCGAACGTTATGCCAATGAACCATGGATCGGAGGTTATGACATCATTAATGAACCGAACTATGGTTTTGAAGATCCGGAAAAAGATTTCCGGGGCATCAATGAAAAAAAGAATGTGCCTCTTCGTCAATTGCTGATGGATATTACCAAAGCCATTCGTGAGGTAGATCAAAAGCATATCATTATCATTGAAGGAAATGGATTTGGAAATAATTATAATGGTGTGTTACCCACCTGGGATAATAATACGGTATTGAGTTTTCATAAATACGGAAACTTTAATACAGAACAGGCGATCAACCATTTTCTTGAATTGCGGGATAAATACAATGCGCCTTTATGGTTGGGTGAGTCCGGCGAAAATTCCAACACCTGGTTTTATGAATGCATCAAACTGGTTGAATCGAATGGTATTGGCTGGGCATGGTGGCAAAACAAAAAAATGAATATCAATAATCCGCTGGAAATAAAAGTACCGGAGGGATATTCAAAACTGCAGGACTTCTGGGCCGGGAAAGGAGAGAAGCCAACAACAGAAGAGGCCTGGAAAACATTGCAGCAACTGCTGGAAAATCTGAAGATCGCCAATAATGTTTTTCATCCTGATGTGATTGATGCTATGTTCCGCCAGGTGCAATCATCGGCTACACAGCCGTTTAAGAATATTGTTATCGATCAATCTGCCACCATCCAGGCGGTTGACTTTGACCTGGGCCGGCAGCGTTTTGCCTATTATGATAAGGACACGGCAAGTTATCATTACACACCCGGCGTGAATACAAGAGGCAACAGGGGTGGTGGTTACCGTAATGACGGCGTGGATATTCAGCAGGAAGGAAACGATTATTATGTTTTCAGCATCGAAGATGGCGAATGGTTGCAGTATACAGTGAATGTTCCCAGGGCAGGTCAGTATGCAATCAGCTTTGAAATAGCTTCTGATAATAATGACGCGAGAATCTCAGTTGAAGCTGCTGCTAAAACATTGGTCACCGAATTGCCCGTCGTGAATACGGGCGGTTTGCAAAACTGGAAAACAACGACCGCTACAACTGTTTACCTGGATAAAGGTGTTCTGTCGTTCAGGGTTTATATGAATAAAGGGGGATTTAATTTTAAACGTATTTATTTTACCAGGAAGGATCAATGATGGCCTCTGCTGATATGATAAGACTGTAATAACCTCAAGATAATATTCTGTTTATATGGCCTCGCTAGTTTTGCCCGGGTTTGAATTATTAAATATCTATATCGGCAAGTTTTCTCGTGTGTGAGTCGCCCCGGTTCCCCGGGGTGGCTTTATTATGTACCTTTCCTCTTCCATCTCCGGGTTGGGCAACCGGCCCGGTTTTAAAAATTGAGTATGCACAAGGTTATTTATATTCTCCTGTTTGTTTTACCTGCTAAAATTTTTGCACAACCTGCTCATTATTCTACCATTAACGCTCATTCGCATAACGATTATGAAAAGGAACACCCTTTCTGGATGGCCTGGGAAGAAGGGTTTGGTTCAATAGAAGCTGATATATTCCTGGTAGAAGATGAATTGCTGGTTGCGCATGACTCTTTACAATTAAAACGCCGCTGGTCATTCGATTCGCTGTACCTGCAACCATTGCTGAAATGCGTCAACGATAATAAAGGATCTGTTTATGCAGATAATAAAAGGGTGCTGCAATTGCTGGTAGATATTAAATCTCCTGCATTGCCCTCACTGGATAAGCTGGCGAGTAAGCTGCAACAATATCCCTTGCTTATTAATAACCCCTCTCTCAGGATCGTGATCACAGGCAGCCGGCCCTCGCCATCTTTATTCGGCTCTTATCCCTCCTGGATATATTTTGATGGCGACCTGAAAAATTCATATACACCTAAAGAACTGGAAAGGATCGAAATGCTAAGTGATAATTTTGCCAGGTATTCTTCCTGGAATGGAAATGGAAAGATCCCGGAGAGTGAGCAGGTAGCTGTGAAAAGCATAATTGACAAAGCCCATTCGTTAAATAAAAAGGTCAGGTTCTGGAATGCACCGGATATTATCAATAGCTGGTATGGGTTTATGTCACTCGGCGTGGATTATATTAATACTGACCAGATAAAGCCACTTGGCACTTTCCTGAAACAATTGCAAACTCCCTCACCGATGAAATAATACCGGTATCACATTGCTTGTAAACATGTCTCTGTATAATTCCTGCATATCCCGCCTGTTGAGATTTTCTTAATCATTATATCATCTTGCGCTAAGAATCTGTTCACATTACAAGCTCAACTTCGGCACATCAAAATTCCAACCAAACCAAACTGATTGAGATATGCTCTATCCCAACTACCCCCGCTTTGTCCAGATTATTTTAACCTTCCTGCTGCTTACGTTTTCATGCCTGGCCATGGCTCAACGTACTGTTAGCGGTAAAGTTTTTTCTGCAGAAAATCAACCTGTGCCCGGTGCAACTGTAACCGTTAAAGGCACAGATAAAAAAACAATGACCAGTAATGATGGCGATTTCAGTATCAGTGCAAACGATAATGATATTCTTGTTATCAGCAGCATTGGTTTTGACAGCCGCGAAGTAAAAGCATCCGAAGCTTCACGCATTGAACTGACCGCTGGCGTGAGAGATCTTGGTGAAGTGGTTGTAACAGCACTCGGTATTAAAAAAGACAAGAAAAAGCTGGGCTATGCGATACAGGAAGTAAAAGGTGAAGACCTGACTGTAGCCCGCGAAACAAATGTGGTGAACCAACTGGCGGGTAAGATAGCCGGTGTAACCGTGGTGGGTAGCCCTTCCGGTATCGGTGGCTCAGCCCGTGTATCTATCCGCGGTGAACGCTCGGTGGATATTAATAAGAACCAGCCTTTGTATGTGGTGGACGGTGTTCCCATCAGCAATGCGATCAATGGTGGTTCGGGCAGGAACAACCTGGAAGTGGATTTTGGCAATGGCGCCAGCTTTGTTAACTCCGATGACGTGGAAAGCATGAGCGTGCTGAAAGGTCCTGCTGCTGCTGCCCTGTATGGTTCAAGGGCTGCGAATGGAGTCATCCTTATTAAAACAAAAAGTGGCCGCCGCCAAAAAGGTATCGGCGTGGAAGTGAACAGCAATCTCACTTTTGAATCTGCACTGAAATTACCTGAATACCAAAAAGTATACGGGCAGGGAAATGGAAGCGGTGGTGATTTTGCTTTTGTAAATGGTGGCGGTGGCGGACTGGCAGATGGTACGGATGAAGGCTGGGGTCCTGCTTTCAAAGGACAATTGTATCCTCAATTCAATAGCCCACGTACACTGAATGGACAGGCTACTGACTTTACCGGTGGTGATTTGAATACTCCAGGCACCGTGATCACTCCTACGCCCTGGGTGGCGGATGTAGACAACCTGAAAAACTTTTTACGCACCGGCAACACTTTCACTAATAATGTAGCGCTGGTAGGTGGAAATAAAGACGGCGACTTCCGTTTAAGCTATACAAATCTTAACCAGAAAGGGATTGTTCCAAATACTGATCTGTTAAGAAATACGGTTTCTGTTTCCGGAGGTTATAATCTTACTCCCAAATTGTCTGTCAGAACTTTTGTAAGCTATATCAAAAGTGAAAGCGATAACCGTCCTTCCATCAGCTATGGTACAGAAAGTATTATGTACCTTTTTAACTGCTGGCTGCCTGCTTCAGTGAAAGTCAGTGATATGAAAAGGCTTTGGCAAAATGGATTGGATGGAAACCGCCCTTATAGCCTTACTGATCAGAAACAATATAGCTGGAACTATAACTATCACGACAATCCTTACCTGACTGTAATGGAGAATACCAACGGTCAGTACTATGACAGGATCATTGGGAACGTGAACCTTAAATACGATTTTACCAACTGGCTGAATCTGCAGTTACGGACTGCTACCGATTGGAGTAATGAGCGCCGGGAATACAGGCGGGCATTCAGTACCCAGCGCTTTCCTTTCGGTGAATACAGGGAAGTGGCTATCGTGAACGAAGAGCGTAACTCCGATTTCCTTTTCTCTTTCAATAAATCTGCAGGATCGGATTTTGTGATCACTGCTACATTAGGTGGCAACCAGATGAGACAGAAATCACGCTTCAACGAGCAGGTGGCCGGCCAGTTGAATATTCCTGGTATTTACAGCCTGAACAACTCACGTATCGCATTGGTAGCTCAACAAAGCAATGTTGAAAAACGTATCAATAGTCTTTATGGTTCTGCTGGTATAGGGTACAAGAATAAGCTGTTCCTTGATTTCACGGGCCGTAACGACTGGAGCAGTGCGCTTACCCTGCCAGATGAGTTGAAAGACCTGGGAACAGAAGTTAATTCTTATTTCTACTCTTCTGTTGCAGCAAGTGCGATCATGAGCGATATCATCCGCATGCCGTCTGTGATCAGCTTCTGGAAACTCCGTGCAAGCTTTGCACAGGTAGGCAACGATACAGATCCTTTCTCTTTCCAGCAAACATATAACCGCAGTGAACCATTTGGGGCTGCGCAGATATATGGAGAGATCAGTAGCCTTGCCAACCTGAAGCTGAAACCAGAGATCAGTTCAGCATATGAGTTTGGCACAGATATCCGTTTGCTGAATAATCGCATTGGCCTGGATGTTACTTATTATCAGAGCCGCACCAAGAACCAGATCCTGAATCTTCCGCTTGACCCCACTTCCGGTTATTCTTCCCGTAAGATCAATGCTGGTATGATCAAGAACTATGGTGTGGAAGTGATGCTGACCGGTTCTATCATCAAACAAAAAAACTTTTCCTGGGATGCTTTTGTGAATTTCTCTGCTAATAGAAGTGAGGTGCTGGAACTGAGTGACGGGCTGAGCACTTATGTAATGGCTGGCATGAACAGTGTAAGCGTGGAAGCAAGAGTAGGAGAAAGAATGGGTAATCTTTACGGGATCGGTTTTGCACGTGTACAGAGCACTGATAAAAATGCTCCTTATTATGATGCTTCCGGAAAATATACAGGACAGATAGTATACGCAGATAACGGCCGCCCTGTTCCCACTACCAACAGGATACTGATGGGTAATTACAATCCTGATTGGTTGATGGGTGTGGGAAGCAGCCTGAACTATAAAGGGATCCGTTTGAGCTTCCTGTTTGATATCCGCCAGGGTGGTGTGTTGAATTCATTGACGCAAACTGTAGGCCGAGAAGGCGGTATCATCATTGAAACACTGGAAGGCCGTGCAGATGGTTATGATCTTTCCAAACCAGGTAATGGCGTGATCGGTCAGGGTGTTGTAATGGATGGCAGCGGCAATTTTGCTCCCAATACTAAAAAGCTTACGGCAAGGGAATGGCATACAGCCTGGACAAATGGACGGGGTATTGCAGAAGGCGTGATGTATGATGCATCATTTGTTAAGCTCCGCGAATTGCAGATCGGTTATACCATTCCTGATAAAGTGTTTGGCAAGCTGCCCATCAGGGGAGCTACCATATCGCTGGTAGGCCGTAATCTTTTCCTCTGGGATAAAGTGCCGCACATAGATCCGGAAACCATGGGTTATTCCGGTGGCACAGCAGTGCCGGGTGTGGAAAACATGAGCATCCCCAGCTCACGCAGCTATGGTGTCAACCTCAGCTTTAAATTATAACCCTCATCCTCAAAAATGAACAATATGAAATTTTTAAAAATAATAATACCCTCACTGCTGCTGGTTGTAATGGCAGGCTGTACAAAGGATTTCGAAGAAGTAAACAATAACAAGAATAACCCGACTTCCGTAACAGCCGACCTTTTGCTGAGCGGTGTGATCAAGAACATGATGGATCGCCAGGTAAATGAAGCCTGGGGCATCGGGAATATTGTGGCCCAGCACCATGCCAAGATCCAGTTTGTGAATGAAGACCGTTATGGATGGAACGAGCGCAATGATATATGGAATACTGTATATGATAACTACCGGAATCTGCAGAATGTGCTCATTCTTGCCAAAGACGATCCTTCCAATCCGTATTATGGTGTGTCGCTTATCCTGAAATCATGGATGTTTTCGCTTGTCACCGACGCTTATGGCGATGTTCCTTATTCTGAAGCAGGCAAGGCTAAAACAGACGGAGTGTATCAACCTAAATACGATAAACAGGAAGATATTTATACAGGCATACTGGCAGATCTCAAGAAAGCGAACGAAGTGCTGGCCACTTCCGGCACTAATCTCGGTGGCGATATATTGTATGGCGGCGGCGCAACAGGGATCCTTAAATGGAGAAAGCTGGCCAATTCACTTCGTATCCGCTACCTGATGCGCATCTCAAAGAAAAAGGATGTGAATGCCGACCTCGCAGCTATTATAACTAACCCGGCCAGCAACCCTCTTTTTGAAGGCAACGGAGATAATGCAGAATTGAAATACCTGGCTGCAGCTCCCAACCAATGGCCATTGTATGGTTCACGTGTTGGTTCCTTTGATGAGTTCAGGGTAAGTAAAACATTGACAGACCGCTTATCTGAGATTAATGATACCCGCATCAATGTATTTGGAAGGCCGACACAGAAATCAGTAGCGTCCGGCACTCCCGAGATCAAAGGCATTCCCAATGGATTAAGTGATGTGGATGCATTGGCTTACAATGGAGGAGTACAGGGCGTTTCAAGAGTGGGATACACATTTGCCTGCCTGGTTTGTAATGATGGTAATGACGCACCTCCTGTTCCGGATGCCCCTCGCGCATTGTGGATGACCTATGCCGAGCTGCAATTCCTGCTGGCAGAAGCGCGTGAAAAAGGAATGATCACTACAGGTAATGCTGAAACATATTATCTCAATGGGATCAATGCCAATTTTGCTTACTGGCAAGCGGTAGTACCTGCTGCTTACAGCCTCAATATTGCTATACCTGCCGGCTATCTTACCCAGGCAAAAGTGGCTTATGCCGGCTCTACGGATGAAAAACTGGCAAAGATCGCTTTGCAAAAATGGGTTGCTTTATACTTTAATGGATTGGAAGCATGGTTTGACTGGCGCAGAACAAATATGCCTGCGATCGTTCCGGGACCTGCCAATCTTAATAATAATAAAGTGCCTGTCCGTTATATCTATCCTTTGGCAGCACAATCGCTCAATCCTGAAAACAGGGCAGAAGCGGTGAAGCGCCAGGGAGGAACAGATGATTTAAATACTAAAATGTGGTTACTCCAATAAAAATTTGTGCTGATCAAAACTTAAGCAGTTAGTTAGAAGCAAGCGGGGCATTTTTATGCCCTGCTCCTTTCAATAAATATCTATGAGGCTCTACTTTTTCAGTATATTTTTTCTTATTGCTATTGCCGGTTACACACAGATCCCTGTTGCCGGCGATCCATTACCTGCCTGGCAAAAAGGTTATCTCGATATCCATCATATCAATACAGGCCGGGGCAGTGCTGCATTCTTTATTTTACCCGATGCAACCACGATGCTGATCGATGCCGGCGAAATGTCGCCGCTTGATGAAAGGTTGTTTACACCGAGGAATGCCATGATCAGGCCAGACTCTTCACGCAAGCCTTATGAATGGATCGCAGCATATATAAAACAGGTAGCTCCCAAACCTGCCGTTGATTATGCCCTGATCACCCATTTTCATGATGACCATTTCGGTGCGTGGTATCCGCAGGCCCCTTTTGCAAAATCAGGAAAATATCAGCTGACAGGAATAACGGGCGTGGCAGAGCTTCTTCCTTTGCGAAACCTGATCGATCGCGGTTATCCGGATTATAATTATCCTTATGATATAAAAAATCTTGCAGCAAAATACGGTGGTGGTGAAATTGAATTCGGTCATACCATGGGCAACTACTTTGCCTTTATAGCCGAAAAGAAACAAGCCGGTATGAAAATGTTCCGGCTTAAAGCAGGTAGCCGGAAGCAAATTGTTTTGCTGAATAATGCGGCTGCTTATCCATCTTTTTATATACAGAATATAAAAGCTGATCAATGGATCTGGACCGGGAAAGACAGCAATGTTACGGCACATTTCCCTCCAGTAGATACTGCCGACCGGAAAGCATGGCCTGATGAGAACAGCCTGAGCCTTGCGCTGGCACTGCATTACGGACCTTTCATTTATTATACGGGCGGAGACAATCCCGGTAATGTTTTCCCGGGTGATAATCCGTTGAGAGACGTGGAAACGCCTATCGCTAAAGCCGTTGGCGAAGTGGATATTGCTATCACCGATCATCATGGCAACCGCGATGCCGTGAATGAGTTTATGGTGAGAACATTAAAGCCGCGTGTATGGATCGGGCAAACATGGTCGTCTGATCATCCAGGGCATGAAGTACTGGCCAGGATGACGAACACGTATATATATCCCGGGCAACGGGACCTGTTTGCCACCAATATGCTGGATGCGAACAGGTATGTGATCGGCCCTTTGATCGACCGGTCGTATAAAAGCCAGCAAGGGCATATACTGGTAAGGGTGCTGCCGGGCGGTAAAACGTATTACGTGATCATCCTGGATGATATGAACCCTGCATTGACAGTTAAATCCGTATTTGGACCCTATACATCAAAAATCAATAAGAACAATCCTCATCAAAAATAACAGAACAAGATGCAAAGAATATTAATATGCCTGCTATCACTTCTTACTGTGACCGCTGGTTTCGGGCAATTCAAAAAATCAGAAAATATAGTAGTTATAACCCTGGATGGTTTCCGCTGGCAGGAGGTTTTTGGCGGCGCAGATAGCGTATTGACCTTTGACACTGCGGCGAGATACAGTACTAACTATGTGAAAGATCATTTCTGGGCAGCAACACCACAGGAAAGAAGACAAAAGCTGTTACCTTTTTTCTGGTCTGAAATAGCTTCAAAGGGTATAATACTTGGCAACAGGGATTATGGAAATTATTTTAACAATGCCAATCCGTATTGGTTTTCCTATCCGGGATATAATGAGATCTTCACCGGCTTCCCTGATACTGCCGTCAATTCCAATGATAAAATCCCCAACAAGAATGAGAATGTTTTTGAATTCCTGAATAAACTGCCTGAATACAAGAATAAGGCTGTCGTATTCGGCTCATGGGATGTGTATTCTTATATTTTTAATGATAAACGTTCAGGCCTTTTGGTAAACGATGGTTATAAGGACCTGGCCGGTACGCTTACTCCCGGCCAGCAACTCTTCAACAAATTGCAGCATGAAATGCCGGCTATTTTTCATGATGGTGAACGGGTGGATGTTGCTACTTTTCATATAGCATTCGAGTACATGAAAGCACGTAAACCCAAACTGATCTACTTCGGACTGGGAGATACGGATGAATTTGCACATGGTGGCATGTACGATTTCTACCTGGATGCTGCGCAGAACACCGATGACTGGATCAGGCAGTTATGGGAATACATTCAATCCACTCCTGAGTATAAAGACAAGACAACGCTGATCCTTACCACCGATCATGGAAGAGGGCTGGCTGCCGGCGGCAACTGGCAACATCATGGACAGCGTATTGCAGAAGCCAGTGAAATGTGGATGGCTGCCATCGGACCTTCTGTTAAACCTGTTGGCGAGAGTAAAGAGAAAGCACAGGCTTACCAGGGACAAATAGCGGCTACCATTGCCGCTATGCTGGGGAAAGAATTCAAACCATTGCACAAACCACTGCCTGTTCTTACTTTTCCTGGCAAATAAATCATCAGCGATATGTTGTCAAATCACTCAACACCCGAGCAGACCGCCAATCTTATCATTGGTCTTTATGAACAATATGGCGGTGAAGATTATATAGGTGAACCTGTTTCGCAGATCGAACATATGTGCCAGTGTGCTTCACTGGCAGAAGATGAAGGTTATAGTGAGGAGATCGTGCTTGCGGCTTTTTTTCATGATATCGGCCATTTATGTGAGCATATCATGCCCGTAAAGCAAATGGATGGTTATGGAGTAGTGGATCATGAGAAACTGGGAGCTGACTTTCTACTGGGTCATGGTTTTTCCGAAAATATTGCCAGTCTTGTGCGCAATCATGTACAGGCAAAGCGGTATCTTACTTTCCGTCATGAATCGTATTACAACCAGTTGTCCGAAGCAAGTAAAAAGACGCTGGAATTTCAGGGAGGAAGGATGAGCGTAGCGGAAGCGGCTTTATTTGAAGCGGACAGTTTGTTTGAACTGCATATCCGCCTGCGACAATGGGATGAGAAAGCCAAACTGGAAAACAAGCCCTTACCACCATTGGATAAATACCGGGAAATGATGATCACTCATCTTCAGGTTAGGGGCTAAACCTGTTGATTTAAACCCTTAAATTTAGAAAATATAAAACCGACTATGCCTATTAAACTCGTTGTTTTTGACATTGCCGGCACCACAGTAAAGGATGATGATTATGTAGCACACGCATTCAGAAATGCATTTGTAAAAAATGGTTATGATATAAGTCTTGATCAAACCTATCCTTACATGGGTATCAAAAAGATCGTTGCAGTGAATGCCATGCTTGCAAAACTGGGTGGGCAATCGGCCGATGCCGGCACGATCTATACTGATTTTACTGATGAGATGATGGATTTCTATACGTATAATGCTTCGGTAATGCCTTTGCCTTATGCAGAAGAGGTTTTCCAGCAACTGAAAGAAAAAGGGATCCGGATTGCTTTGAATACCGGTTTCCCCAGGATCATTGCAGATGTTATTATCGACCGGCTTCAATGGAAAGATAAAGGATGGGTGGATGATGCCATTGCCAGCGACGAAGTGGAACATGGCCGCCCTCAACCTCTCATGATACAGGAACTGATGTTGCGCGCATCCATTACTGATCCGCTGGAAGTAGCAAAAGTGGGTGACACGGAGGTGGATGTGAACGAAGGCCGCAATGCAGGATGTGGTTTGGTGGTGGCAGTAACCACAGGAGCTTATACGGAGGAGCAACTGGCTGCTTATGACCCCGACCATATCATTTCCAGCCTTTCCCTGCTCCCCAATCTAATTTTCAACCGTGACTGATATTGCTTCATCCATACAACGGATGGCCGGAAAGCGGTTAGTGGTAACAATTTGTGCATCACTCATCGCTTTCATGGCATACTCGTCGGTGTATGCTTACCGGAAGCCTTTTACCGTAGCTACGTTTGAAGGGATCCGGTACTGGGATATTTCTTATCAAACCTTACTGATCATCAGCCAGGTGATCGGTTATATGCTGAGCAAGTTTGCCGGCATTAAATTCATTGCCGAGCTGAAATCACTTGGCCGTTTCCGTACAGGCATCATACTGACAGGCACTGCCTGGTTTTGCCTGCTGGGATTCGGGTTGGTGCCCGAACCCTGGGGTATGTTGTTTATGTTTATCAATGGTTTTTTGCTGGGTTTTATGTGGGGTGTCATCTTCAGTTATCTTGAAGGCAGAAGAGCAACTGATCTGATGGGGGCAGTGCTGGCGGTCAGTTTTATTTTCGCAGGTGGATTTACACGTTCTGTAGCAAAATGGCTGATGGTGGAATGGGATGTTTCAGAGAAATGGATGCCTTTTTTTACCGGGTTGGTGTTTCTTATTCCCTTGTTGATCTTTCTTTTTTTGCTGGAAAAAATACCTCCCCCGGATGAAACGGATAAAAAGGAGAGAACTGCGCGTATACCGATGAATGCGGAAAGCCGGAAGTTGTTTCTCAAAACATTTGGTATTGGTCTTGTCATCGTCAGCATTACTTACCTGTTCCTTACCGTGATGCGTGATATAAGGGACAACTATATGGCCAATATCTGGAATGAACTGGGATATGGAACAGATTATTCCATTTTCACTAAAACAGAAACCAATACATGTTTATTGGTTTTGCTGACAATGGGCTTACTCGTGCTTATCCGGAAAAATATCCGCGCTCTGGCAATGGTGCATATAGTAATAGCCGCGGGCTTCCTGATCGCTGGAATCTCTTCATTGCTTTTTATCACTGGTCAGATGGATGGTGCGGTATGGATGCAATTGGCGAGTCTTGGCCTGTATATGGGCTATATTCCTTTTAACTGTATTTTCTTTGAGCGCCTGATCGCTTCTTTCAGGATCGCAGGTAATGTTGGCTTCCTAATCTATTTCGCAGATGCTTTCGGTTATCTCGGCAGTGTAACAGTGATGCTTATAAAAGAGTTTGCCCGATTGCGGTTAAACTGGTCGGAGTTTTATTCTCATGGCGTCGTGATAGGGTCATTGCTGGGACTGGCAGGAACAATTTTTTCACTGATCTATTTTACCAGGCGATATCGTGTTGCCAATCTTAAATGAACATGCTCAACAAATCAGCCATCATTATAGGAGCGGGAATTGCCGGTTTGTCGATAGCCCGTGCGCTTGCTGTTCGTGGGTATAAAGTAAGGGTGATAGACAGGGAACAAAAGGCAGTTGGAGCTTCTGTCAGAAATTTCGGAATGGTCTGGCCGATAGGCCAGCCGGCCGGCGATGCTTATGAAACAGCGATGCTGTCAAGGCATTTGTGGAAGGAATTGGCAGATGATGCAGGTATATGGTGTGAAGAAGCAGGTTCACTTCACCTTGCTTATGAAAAAGATGAATGGAAGGTGTTAGGTGAATTGAAAGAAATATATAAGAACAGGGATTATCATTTGCTGGATACGGAAGAGGTATTAAAAAGATCACCAGCTGTTGTGCCTGATAGATTGATAGGAGGTTTGTACAGCAAAGAAGAGCTGATCGTTGATCCGCGCCAGGCTATTGCCCGGATACCTTTATGGCTTGCAGAAAAATTCGGCGTGGAGTTTTTATGGGGTAAAGCAATTACTGCTATTAACTACCCTTCTGTTGTTGCAGGAACAGAATCCTGGCAGGCTGATGAGATCTATCTCTGCAGCGGGGCCGATTTTGAAACCTTATATCCTGCATTGTATGCACAACAACCACTTACCAAATGCAAATTGCAAATGATGCGGATGGAGCCACAACGGAATAACTGGAGGATCGGTCCCGCACTTTGTGCAGGACTTTCCTTATTGCATTACACCGCTTTCCAGGCAGCACCTTCCATCAATATTTTAAAGAAGAGGATACAGGCGCAATATCCTGACTATATCAAATGGGGTATTCATGTAATGGTATCACAAAACCAAAACGGTGAACTCACCATCGGCGATTCGCACGAGTACGGGTTGACCCACGAGCCTTTTGATAAGGCTTTTATCAACGACATGATCCTCGATTATCTGCAGCAGTTTGCCCGCTTCAATAATAACCTGATCACAGAAACCTGGAATGGTATTTATCCTAAACTTACCAATGGTCAAACACATCTGGTCCTGGAACCCGAACAGGGAGTTACAATCATTAATGGCCTTGGTGGCGCTGGTATGACAATGAGTTTAGGTTTGTGTGAGCGATGGATGCAGGGAAGAAGCTGAGCTTATGCAGCTTTCTCTTGTTTGATCTTCACTTCTTTTTTGGCAGATTTTACCTTGATGCCTTCAGTGAGTATTTTGGCAGCTTTCTTTAAGCGGCTGTTGAATTCTTTTTTGCCCAGTGTTTCTTCCAACCCGGGTAAAGCGGTTTGTAACTGAGCGATCACCTGAAGGCGGGCCTGCTTCTTCGGAGAAGGGATTTTAGTCTTAGCCATTTCTATTGAGTTTGTTTACGATTTGATAATATAAAATTAACATCAGGGAAAGACTTCCAATGTTAAGTTTTGCTGTTGGACAAAAATTTAACATTGGATACCCCGTTATAGCTCAACCGTTTCGATGAACAAATTATTTTTTAGTGCTTTTCTTGCTGTGGGCGCCATGGGATTTCCGGTAATGCGATTGACCGCATTAGTTGATCATCTTCCGGCAATCACCACTTTTTTCGTTTCGATGATCTCTCCTGTGGTCAGTACAATGCCTACGAAATAAGTGCCTTGTATTGGCAGGAATAGCGGAATGATATTTCTTCCATTGACTGCTTCTTCTTTCACTTTCTGGCCAATGGCATTCCAGATCACGATGGCTTTGGCCGGCAGGGTCTTGTGAATGCTCAGGAAGAAGTCGCCGGGTGAGGGATTGGGCCATAACATAATGCTGTATTCGCCGGGTGCAGGGCCTACAGCAATAGTGTCGGAAAAACTGAAACTACTATCGTACCGGACAGAACGAAGGCGATAAAAGCTGATACCCTTATCCCTGTTCGGGATATCAATGAGCTGATAGTTCAATGTAACCGTGCTGTAGCCGTTGATGGCTTGTGAAGCCACAGTTCCTACAGATTTGAAATCAGCTTCTGTGCTTAATCTTCTTTCCACTACAAAATGATGTGTATTGATCTCAGGGTTGGTCCGCCAGTAAGTTCTTACCCTTGTAGAATCAAGGCGGTAAGCATTGAACCAAAGACTGTTGCTGGAATTAAGTGTCTTGTCGCCGGTAAGCTTGGTGAACAGTGAGTTCTGGCTAACAGATGCAAGGAATGTTCTTTTATTAAGACCGCTATTGCCCAGGATGTTGCCGGTGGTCAGATCTCCATCAGCAGGCAGGGTTTGAGGTTGGCCGATATCCCATTGATTGCTTATCAACTGTGATACATACG
Source organism: Sphingobacteriales bacterium 44-61 (assembly GCA_001898405.1). GTDB lineage: Bacteria > Bacteroidota > Bacteroidia > Chitinophagales > Chitinophagaceae > Terrimonas_A. The sequence goes on along the minus strand of MKTW01000001.1, from coordinate 720,723 downwards.
CGTATTGCCTGTTGCCTGCAAACAGGTTGCCCTCATCAGCGATAAGATGTTGAAGGGTGAGTTCTGTTATCCCTGTGCCAGGATATTTACTTTTACCAACCTGCCAGGTCTTATTTATAGATTCATTGATCAATGTATTTCCTGCCAGGCCATTTACGCGCGCACTGTCAAAGACAGATACGAAATAATCATCTCCTCTTGTAGTAAGATTCCTGATGGCAGCAGGAGTATAGGATTGGGAAAGGCTGCCTACAGGAAATACAACTGTTCCATCTCTGCGGCGGATATTTTCCCGGATCAATAAACCCTGGTCCGGTCGGTTGCCGGTAACAAAATAACGCGCAGAGTCATATCCTTCTATTTTACCCGGATCATTATTGCCCAGCACAAGGATATTGTCATTGAGAAAAAAAAGCCCTTGCTGAAAGCTGATCTCATTGCGGGCTTTGGTGCTTCCATTCAGCAGTTCAATTCCCTGCTTGTTGTCTATTTTTATTTTAGTGAATGAGGGACCGGAACGGGTTGCGGCATTGTAGCCACCGGATATTTGTTGCCTTACTGTGTCCGATATAAAGCGGAGCCAGCCTCCCTCACCGGTAATGCCGGTACCATTATTGGAGTTATCGGTGATCCGTGACTGGTAGCTATTGTTCCAGCTTTTTCCTGAAAAATTCACAATGGCATTTTTTCCGATACCAAAATTGCCCTGATTGGTTACATTAGAAAAGATGGTGGCCGAATCGCCGATAAAAAATATTTTGCCGGTGGCAGGCACATAAAATCCCTGTTGTGCTGTTGCTTTTAAACAAAGCAGTAAAATAGCGAATACACTATGGATAATATACCTGTATCGTTTGGCCATTCATCAAAACTCTGTGATCGTTACATAAAACTTTGTTCCATTGCCAAGGGTCCGGCTGTTTGTTGATGCATTATACATTCTAACCCTGACATTGCTTGTGCTGGTCAGTCTGGCTGATCCAATGCTGACACCAGCCGGCAGGTCTGTGTCCAACGAAACGGTTACGGTGGCCCTGGTGCTGGTCGGTGCGTTGGCTGTTGGGATAGCCAGGTCCACATCTACCAGGGCAGGGCTATAAGCAAGACCGATTACCACAAGGTTTGCGCCGCCGAAATTGATCGTCGAGGTTGTTGCTATTTCGAGGCTGATAGTGTTTTTTTGAACAGTCCCTTTAGCTCCCATCTTATAAGTGCCGGCAACATCGAGAACAGCAGCAGGGCTGGGAGTGCCTATTCCGACTGTCCCGCTTTGCAGCCGCATTATCTCGGTCATTGTACTGGTAGCACTCTTATAACTCTTAAATACAAATGGTTCATTGCCATCCTTGCCGGTTATAAATTCCAAACCACCGTTATCAGAAGTGCCAGTGGCGCCGAATTCGAAGTAATCGACACCGGCTGCGCTTCCTTTTATCCTGAAATTTCCGTTAGCGTCTATAAATATTTTGGGCTTGTAGAATTGAGCCGCAGGAGCATAGAATTGCAATGCGGATTTTAAATAAGTCAGCTGTTCATTGTTGTCGGAATAATCAGTATATGCCTGCACCAACCCCAGAGTAGCCCTTCGGCCAAGTTCAAGAAAACTGTTGCTGTTCGATTTTATGATCATTGCTTTATCATCGGTTGTTCCAATGAAATTGGATGAGCTGGTACCTGCATTGCCGGTGATGCTCCAGTAATTTTTCAGCAGATCGGTCGTGCTTAATGCCCGCCAGTAACCATTGCTTCTGATCATGAGTTGGGCAGAGGGCTGGTGAAAGATCACCATACCGTCGGGCGGTGCCAGGCCATTGATCAATGTTGTATCGGTGATCCGGGGAAACAGCATGCCCTGGTCATTGGATTCCAATTCCAGTATAGCTGATTTCTGTAGGGCAAGCGGTGTTTTGCCTAAACGTAATTGTTGCGAATAGATAAAACTGCTCCATACAAGACATAACAAGGCCATGCTGATTTTCTTCAGGCTGCGCATAGTAACAGGATTGATCTTTGCGGTCGTCTTCTACGGAATAATTACTTCTTGATGATATACCAGTTAGCGCCGTCTGTTTGCAGCGTCACGTAAGTCCAGTCGTTATAGATCACATAGGAAGAGCCGCCATCGATCGTTCCTGCAGCAGGAGTAATGGTCAATTCGTGATCAATACCGCCGCTGCCAACTTTCTTGATGGTGTATATACGCCCTGAAAAGGTGGAAGGGTTAGGCAATGTGAGTGTAAGTGCCGAACTGGTGGTGTTCATCAGGATGGTATTGTCTGCTGCAGTAGCTGTGTAATTACTGCTGAATGTCTGGATGGCCATTGATAAAGAACCACTCACCTGCACGGTGGAGTTGGCCTGTCCTGTATTACCTACAAGTATCGCTTTGGCAGCAGCTACACTGTCCTGGAAGGTTTTGTTACCGCCGAAGGTTTGTGCCGCTGCTGTTACGATACCGGGGTTGGTTGCATCGGCGGGGTGCAGTATGATGGTGCGTGAAGTGGTGTCGGAAGTAATGGACGCACCATTTACATTAGGTACGGATGCAACGGCGCCGATCGTGATCGTCTGGATACCGCTGTTTATCTTTTCCCAGTCGGCATAAGTGAGCAAACCATAAGGTTTGGTGGGAGAGGAGCCGTTTTGTACGGGGAGATGGATAGCAATAGTGCTGTCTGAAGCGCGGTTCTCTACAGCTACTGTATCAGTGGTGGTGTTAGCGTCTGCAGTAAGGCTCAGGGTTTGTTTCTGGATACCGTTGATGGCACGGATCGCATTTTCAAAGGCGGAAGAGGACATGGAGCGTTTGTATACAGAACCGTCAGCAGCCAGCACAAGCACATCCAGTTCGTTGGTGCCTGCAGCAAGGTTTTCAAATTTTACGGAGCCATCGACATTCAGCTTGGCCGTGGGGTTAGCCGTACCGATACCAACATCTCCATTGGCGTTAATGCGTAATCTTTCCGCATTGCTGGTTTTCATTACCAATGGTTGGCCATCTACTGTACCGATAAAATTCAAAGAGGGGTCGGTGCCGCTGTTACCATTAAGTGACCAGTTGGAGTTTGCTTCAGAAAGGTCAGCGATCTTTTTCCAGCTTCCATTACTGCGGAGGCGGAGGCTCTTATCGGTATTCAGGAAAATGATCATACCATCTGGTGGGGTCAGGGCATTGATCGCAGTGGTATCGGCCAGTCTGGGTAATAAAAGACCCTGGCGTGTGCTTTCCAATTCAAGAATAGATGATTTCTGGATGCTGGTGGGGTTGTCGCCTACTTTCAACTGAGCGTTTACAAAAATGGTGGAGCTTAGAAAGAGCGCGACAAACAATAAACCTTTACGGTTTATAATCGTAGGATTAGGTTTCATAAAATATTAGATAGCTTTAAAAATTAGTAAACAGGAGTTGCAAGGTGGCTTATCAATGATCCTGCTTATTCATTAACAATACAAAGGAAACAGAATAAGATGATCCGCTGTATAGATTATTCTATCATTGTAATGTAGTGCAACTGCTACATAAAAGCAGGATTACTGATCTGATACAGGTATGTTAGGTTATGATCACTAAGAGTGGCTGAACTTTAACAGGCAGTTGAACTACTACTTTAAAGAGGGCGGATGAACTTTTATGGGACGGGGATTTATATCGTATTTGTTTGATCGTGATCAATTGTTTTTTTGCTTGTAAAAAGCATCTACATAACCGGCCAGTTCCAGGAATGGCTTGAGGTCGTTCAGTTCTGCAACCTGGTCCGGCATCTGCTGAAAATCAAAGTTGTGGACTTTTACAGTGCAATCATATTCACCAAGAATATTATCCAGCAGTATAAAACAGGCATAAGCCACCTGGCTATAATTCTGTTCGGTTATTCCTTTTGCATAGATAATAATATTCAGTTGCTGATTCTCGATAACCGGAAAGAATTTCATTTGTGCAGGATCCAGTGTCAGCTGACCGACGTTTAATTTCATTTCTTTCACTGCCGTTGCCGGCATACGTTGCCGGAAAGCAAAAAACTTCCAGCCTTTTACACCAGGAGCTCTTTCTACAATATCCCTTACCAGTTGGAAAAGCTCGGGGTTGCCATTGGCTGAAACCGTCATGTTGATAATGCCGTTTTGAGGCGGTTCAAATTCTATCGCAAGACCGGCTTTTATCTTTTTTACCTGAATGAATAATTCGTTGAGGTATTTATCGGGATCACTCTGGAAATTGCGGAGCCTTTTCTCATTTTTTACAAACCAGCTCCAGAAATCATCAATGGAGTCTGTTTTATAATGCAGGCCAGGTGCACCGGATTGTTCATGTAACAGGGGTGTGGAATTAATGTTACATAGATATAATGACATCAAAGAGACAAATATTGTTTTCATTTCACACAGGCAGAATGATGCGGTTCAAGATAATGGTTTTTAAATAAATGGCCCGGCATGGTTGCCGGACCATTTATTTATACAACAAATATTTCTTGCGCATTTTCTTGTACTTGCTCAGCCCCGGTTCCCAGCTTTTGCGGATAGAGGCCTCAGACACTCCATCCATGATTTGTTTTCGGAATAAAGGTGAACCGCTGAGTTTGCCGATATCGCCCATTTCTTTACTCAGTTTTGAATCGAAAAACTTTTCTTTATGCGGATGAGCTTTATACAATTCCATCATCCATTGAAGGTTGAGCTTTTTTGAACGCATCAGTTTTTGAATGTCATAATTGCGCAGATCCAGGCCGTAACATACTTCATTCATAAAAAGTGGCGTCTCGCTCATTCCCTTAATAGAAGTGGGAGTGAAAGAAAACGGGTAACTGCCTTTCAGTTCCGGGCTGCCCAGTACGGTAAATGGATAATATGTGCCCCGGCCATGGTTAAGATAAGTTCCTTCAAACAAACAGGTGGAGGGATAAAGCATTACAGCTTGCTGAGTGTTCAGGTTGGGTGAAGGACTTACAGGTAGCTCATAGTACATATCGTGATTATAATTGGCCACAGGTATGATCTTCAGTTTGCACTTCACTTTACCTTCAAGCCAGCTTTCGCCATTGGCCATTTGGGCAAATTCAGCAATAGTGAGCCCATGACTGATGGGGAGCGGAAACTTGCCGATCCCGGATTTCAATGACATATCGAGTACCGGCCCGTCGATCAGGTAACCATTGGGATTGGGACGGTCGAGGATCAGCAATTCTTTGCCATAGGTGGCACAGGTTTCCATGAGTAATGCCAGCACATTGATATAAGTAAAAAAGCGGCAGCCAACATCCTGCACGTCGTAGATCATCAGGTCCACGTCTGCCATATCTTCCTTGCTGGGTTTTCTTTTGGGTCCATATAAAGAGATGATGGGAATGCCGGTATCAGGATCGATTTGATCGGCGACTTTCACACCGGCGCCTACATTGCCACGGAACCCATGTTCAGGCCCGAACACTTTTACGATATTGATACCGCGGGCCTTGAGGCTGTCAACAAGATGTTTATTGCCGATGCGTGAGGTAGGATTAGCCAGGATGGCAATACGCTTACCTTTTAAATAAGGGATATATTTTTCTGTTTGGTCGGCGCCGGGAATGATCCTGGCCGGGGTTTCCGCATCGTTCGGGGCAGGAACGGGAAGGGCAGATTGTTTAAAGCCAATGGTCATTGAAACGAACAGGAGTGAAGCCGTCAGAAAAACATTCATGTAAAGAAATTTATCGTCAAATTTATGCCTATATGAATTAATTGTATCTTTACATGCCTTCTCACTTTTTATCCGAACAAATTATTCTTCCCCCTGTTAGTACCTCTCCCGGTTCTGGTGAATGCTATTACTGCACAATCTGTAGCTTTACGCCCTTTTCGAACCTTGCCACTCTAATCCTTTGCCAGCCATTTTGATTACCGGCGTCGCCGGAAGTATAATGTATTGTTTAAAACCTGTTAACTGTGACTAAAAAAAGATATTACTTTCTTGTATCACTTCTTGGTGCGCTTACGACCATTGCACCTTTTTCTATTGATATGTATCTGCCGGGTTTCCCTGCTATTGCAAAGGATCTGCATACATCAGTAGCGGAAGTATCGCTTTCCCTGTCTGGCTTTTTTGTGGGAGTTTCCGTAGGGCAATTATTATATGGCCCGTTAATGGACCGGTTTGGCCGGAAGCTTCCGTTGTATGCTGCGCTTTTGTTGTACATCGCCGCTTCAGTGCTTTGCATAATGGCTACTTCGCTCGATTTCCTGGTAGCTGTTCGTGTAGCGCAGGCTGTCGGTGCCTGTGCGGCTACAGTGGCAGCCAATGCCATGGTGCGTGATCTTTTTCCGGTGGAAGAAAATGCAAAGGTGTTTTCCATGCTGATACTTATCCTGGGAGTGTCGCCTATTATTGCGCCTACTGTCGGCAGTTATGTTACTTCTTCACTTGGCTGGCAGGCCGTATTCATTATTCTTGCATCGATCACGGCTGTGATACTGCTGGCCGTTTTCTTTGGTCTGCCGGAAAGCAGTAAGCCTGATCCGGACTATTCACTAAAACCTGCAGCGATCACGCGCAGCTACCTTGCTGTATTCAGAGAACCGGTATTTTATACCTATACTTTTACCGGGGCTATTGCTTTTGCGGGTTTGTTTACTTATCTCTCCGCTTCGCCGTATGTATTTATGGAATTGTATAAGGTGAGTGAAAAAGAATATGGATGGATCTTTGCTTTACTGGCTGGCGGACTGATACTGGCAAGCCAGGTAAACAGGTTTTTGATGAAAAAATACCGCATTCAGCAGATCGTGATCACAGCACTTATTGTTAAAACGTTTACTGGCCTGCTGTTGCTGATTGCAGCTTCGCGCGGCTGGCTTTCGCTTCCATTGATCCTGTTGCTGTTGTTTATTTATTTAAGCTGCCTGGGATATATACTGCCCAATTCGTCTGCCCTGGCTATGTCGCCTTTTACCAAAGGAGCCGGCAGTGCATCAGCTTTGATGGGTGCTATTCAGATGGGGATAGGGGCCTGCGTAAGCATTGTTGTGAGCATGATACCGGCAGGTTCCATGCTGCCTATGGCGGTGATCATGAGTGGTTGCAGCATACTGGCCCTGCTGATGCTGGTAACAGGAAAGAAGATGATCGCCAGGAAAGCAGCGCTGGAAGGGATATGATCAATTCACACTTAACTTTCCTTCGAGCCCGTTGTTCATCACTTTCCCTTTGATGGCGCCTACAACGACCTTCAAGGATTCGATCATTTTATTATGCCTTGTGTCCCAATAATAGCCTTCCAGGGGTTTGAACTTCAGGAGTGTAAGATTGGGATCTTCCGGGCCTTCATGAAACCAGGCGGTGAGATAGACATTCCATAATTTCCGGGCTTTTCCTGGGTCCACCACAATTTCGGCTGTTCCGTAAATGGACAAAAACTCCAGGGCAGAGCGGTTGGAATAAATAAGTTGCACCCGGTCGTCACGGGCAATATCGAGATTCAAGCTGCTGTCTGCTGCACTGAAAAACCAGATCGTTCCATCGTCATCCACTGATTGGGTCACCATGGGGCGGGTGTTGAAGGGAGCGCCGCAAAGCCGGGTGTTGAACATGCATAGCCGGGCTTCTTCGGCCAGTTCTTTCAGTTTATCAAGAGCTGGTTGCTTTTCGAGGTGTTTAACGGTTTTCATTATGTTTTTTATATGGATAGGTAAATAATCATGCCATGGGTAATGATGGCAGATTGATAGGTAAATAATGAAAAGCGTTAAAGAAATAAGCTGCCGGCAAGCCTGCTGTGTAAATATTTCCACGTTGCCGGGGTCTGAAATCCATCAGCTGCTGAATCACACTTCCGGAATGGTGAATATATGCCTGATTTATTATTTTTGATCTGCCACCCAACCGGACCAACATGAGTTTTATAGCTAATTACTATTATATCAGCCTGATCCTGCAAGCTATCTGCGTGATCCATTGCATTCGCAGGGGCAATCAGAACAAGTGGATCTGGATCATCGTTTTTCTGCCGGTGATCGGCTGCCTGGTTTATATCTTTTCGGAGATACTCACAGGCCGGGAGTTAAGGCAGGTGAGTTCGGGTATGGGGGCAGTGCTCAATCCGTCTGCCAGTGTGCGGAAGCTTGAGGAGCAGTTGCGGTTTTCCGATACGTTTCAAAACCGGATCGCTTTGGCAGATGCTTACCTGCAAAAAGGCGAAACCCAGAAAGCGATAGAATTGTATGAAAGTAGCCATACGGGTGTCTTCACAGAAAATGAGCATTTGCTCCGCCAACTTATTATAGCATATAATGCTGTTGGCCGGTATGATGATATTATTCCATTAGCGCAGAAGATCTACCGCTCACCTCAGTTTGCGCGCTCGCGTACGCATTTGCTTTATGCTATTGCGCTGGATAAGACTGGCCGGCCTGAGCAGGCCGAGAAAGAATTCCAGACTATGGCCGGCCGGTTTGGTTATTATGAGCAGCGTTACTATTATGGTTTATTCCTGATAAGGGGCGGGCGGGAGCAGGAAGCTACCCGGTTGTTCAATGCAATAGTGGAAGAAGGCAGGCATCTTTCCTCCCAGGAAAGGAGTATGAACCGGGAGTGGATCAGCAGGGCCAAGGATGAACTGAACAGAAAATGATCTTGCATAGCTTAAAGTCTATCCCTTTGCTGAAGTCGGTTGGATTTAGCAGTGGCTTAGATTTTGCTCTGGGAAGAATATGAGAAAGAAAGAAACGATCTGGGAATTGATCAGGCGGCTGGATGAGCAGGCGGGGGAGTATAATGAACATCTTCACAAGGCCAATCTACTTTTTGATACGGCGGCAAAAGAAACGGGTAAGGTATTGGAGAAGCATCAGCAGGACTTGCATAAGACGATTACTAAATTGCAAAGGGCTTTAAGGGCATTCAATAAGCAAAAAGAAGACGGCTCTAATAGAAAAAACTCAACCAAAAAATGAAAATATTCTCTGGTATGTAGAGAATGTTTTTTCTACATTTTTCCCTTGTTAAAATATCATTTATTGCGGTGAAAAAACGGCGGTTAATTTAGGATCATAATGCAATTTTACATGCGCAGGGATATTCCTGGAAATGAAAAATTGTTTTATGATAGTAATGACTAAAGAAGAGATTGAGGAGTTTAAAGAGATCATGCGCAAACAACATAAAATCCGTAAGGGATCAAAAGAGGCGGCACGAGAATACCTGATAAAGATCGGACTACTGACTCCAGATGGACGGATTGTGGGGTGGTTTAAGGAATTGTATGGTTTAGATAAAAGCTATGACGATGTACGCTTCTAAACCCGGATTGATCATTGGTTTTCATGGTTGTGACCGTATTGTTGTCAATTAGCTGATCAACGGATTGGATGACCTGTTTTTCAGCAGAAATTCCTATGATTGGCTGGGGCATGGAATTTATTTTTGGGAAAATGACCGGGGACACGCCCTAAGATTTGCCCAGGAGTTGTCTATCCGGAAGAAAAAATCACACGATATTAAAGAGCCTGCTGTAGTTGGAGCTATACTGGACCTTGGATTTTGCCTTGATTTATCAAATATCGAATACCTTGAATTTCTCAAGGAAACATATAATAATCTGTTTGACTTATTCTGTGCCAGTGGAGCTCCTATGCCTGAAAATATTCACCCTCCCGGATCTCGTGACCTGTTATTACGTAAGCTGGATTGCATGGTGATCGAAGCTTTTCATCATGAACAAATGATGGCGAATAAACGCCCATTCGATTCAGTCAGAAGTGCTTTTATAGAAGGGGAACCTATATACCCCAATGCTGGGTTTTATAGCAGAAGCCATATTCAGCTTTGCATCCGTAATCCTAACTGTATTAAAGGATATTTCCTTCCAAGAATTGCAAACGATCAGTGGCTGGTGCCATAAGTGCTTTTGTTTATAAAGAATCACCTGACTTTTACATTATACTATTATTTACGGGATTAGTGAAGTAGATTAGCCTTACAGTTCACTTTTAACCTCAACCATCATTGGAACAACTCTTCTCTCATCTCCGTAAATACCATCCGCTTAGCGCTGAAGCCCAGACGGCTATCCAAAACTGCTTCAGCCAGGTCATTCTTTCAAAAAACGAATTCCTTCTTACCGAAGGAAAAATATGCCGCCATCTCTATTTTATGGAACAAGGTGCCCTGCGAGGTTTTTATAACCTGGATGGGAAAGAGATTACCTACTGGTTTGCTTTTGAAGGAGATTTTGTTACCTCCTTCCATAGTTTTACTACACAGCAACCAGCCGTTGAAAATATTCAATTGTTGGAGGGAAGCGTTCTATGGGCTATTTCAAAGGAAACCCTGATGGATCTGTTCAACCGGTTTCATGAAATAGAAAGGCTGGTCCGGATCGCTTATGAGAGATATTATGTCCGCCTTGAAGAACGCTTCGTGAATGCACAATTCAGAACAGCTGCAGAAAGGTACGAGCAACTAATTCAGCAAACCCCACATATAATAGAACGTATCCCTCTTGGCCAAATTGCTTCTTACCTGGGTATCAGCCAGGAAACCCTTAGCCGTATCAGAAGCCGGCTTTAACATTTACCCTTTTGGTTTTTGACTTCTGTCAAAAGCAGGCTGGCTTCCGCCTGTTAGATTTGACTCCTCAAAAACCACTTATGGAACAGAAACACACCCAACAACCTTCTGCCGCTTTTATCGGCGCATCCTGGATGGCCTTATTGATTGGCGTAGCCGCTTATCTCATAGGGCTGGGAAATGCAGAAATGGAATTGAATGAAAAGGGATATTATTTCACCGTATTAATGTTTGGTCTCTTCGCTGCCATTTCCGTACAAAAAGCTGTACGGGATCAGTTAGAAGGCATTCCTGTCACCAGCCTCTATTACGGTATTGCCTGGTTTTCTACTATCTTATCCATCATTCTGCTGACAGTCGGATTATGGAATGCAGACATGGAGAAAAGCGAAAAGGGCTTTTATGCCATGTCCTTTGTTCTTAGTATTTTTTCTGCTATCGCTGTACAAAAAAATACAAGAGATATGAAAGCTTTTAAAGGTCAGGAAGAGCCAAAAGACAGGGAGGCAGACAGGTCATAAATAATAACAGGGACCCGCTTTCGCATGGCTAAGGAAAAGCAAAATCAAGATTCTCGATATCCGGGTATGTAAAATCTGATTTATATTGCGGATAATACCTCTTCTATGAAACGCTTTCTTCCCTTTGCCTGCATTTTTATTGCTTCAACAACTATTGCCCAACCAGCCAGAAAAACAGTTGACGAAAGTATTGAAACCCTCCAAAAAGATATCCCGGTCTGGATGGCCAATGCCGATATCCCCGGTATGCAAACTATACTGATCCGGAACGGCAAACAGGCATGGCTGAAAAGTTATGGTGTTGCTAACGCTGAAACAAAAATGCCGGTAGACGATAACACCCTTTTTGAAGCCGCCTCTCTCAGCAAGGTGATCACTGCTTATGCCGCATTGAAACTGGTGGATCAGGGGAAACTTGATCTGGACATACCTTTGAATACCTACCTGGGCAATAATTATGATATTGGTGATGATGAGCGGATACGCCTGATCACCGCACGCCTGGTATTGACGCATAGTGCTGGTTTTCCCAATTGGCGAAACGAAGGCTCGCCCACACTGCCGATCGAATTCACTCCAGGTGAAAAATTCAGCTATTCAGGAGAGGGCTTTGTTTATTTATCCAAAGTGATGGAAAAACTTACAGGGATGGATTTTGAAACATACGTTCAGGAATCAGTGTTCCAGCCATTGGGAATGACCAATAGTTTTTTTTCCTGGCAGGATAGTTTTGCTTACCGGCATGTATACCGCCATAACTGGGAAGGCAAAAAATCTTTCCGCTGGGAGGGGAAAGGATATAATGCTGCTGCCAGTGTACATACCACAGCAGCTGATTATGGGAAATTCATTCTTGCATTGCTCAATGGAAAAGGGCTTAAAAAGAAGACCTGGGAGCAAATGTTCACTCCGCAGATAAGGGTCCGTACAGATGCTTATCCAGAGTTGTACTGGGGATTGGGTGTGGGGCTGGAAATAGACAATGGCCGGAAATATTTCTGGCATTGGGGCGACCAGGGCGATAGCAAATGCTTTATGAAAGCAGACCTGAAAGCAAAAGATGCTTTTCTTTATTTCACCAATAGTGCCAATGGACTTTCCATAGCTGATGGGATGATGGAAGATGCACTCGGCGGTTCTACGCCGGCCCTGGCCTGGCTGAATTATGAGCGTTATAATCCAGCTGCTAAAATATTATGGCAATCCATATTGAATAAAGGTGCAAAGATTGCTTTGCAGGAGTACAAGGACCAACTGAACAAAGGAGCTGTGCAGGCAATTGCAGAAACCTCCATTAACAGTATCGGGTATCTATTGCTAAGGAGAGAAAAAGTGGATGAAGCCATTGAAGTGTTCCTGCAAAACACAGCTGATTATCCTGAATCCGGCAATGCCTGGGATAGCCTGGCAGAAGCATATATGACCAGGGGCGATAAAGGACTGGCTATAAAGTATTATGAAAAATCACTGCAATTAGATCCTGGTAATAACAATGCCGTTGACCAGTTAAAGAAATTAAGACAATAAAAATCAGCTCTTTTCTCCCAGGGCTATCAGTGGCATTTGTTTTTCTTTTCCTCTCAATTTGATAGTACCTAAATCGAATGCTGCAAATTTGTTTAATGGTTGCAATTCTTTTACCAGCTCTGCAGAAGCGATCACTTCCTGCCGGAATTCTTTGCACAATGCCTGGATGCGGGAAGTAGTGTTCAGCACATCTCCGGAATAAGTAATATCCCTTTTAATATTGCCGATTTCTCCTACCACCACTATACCGCAATGCATACCGGCTTTAAATGATGGCCATATGCCATAGCGGGAGAGATATTTATCTTTCAGGTTGGCCATCTGATCTTTGATGTCAAAAAAACAACGGACGCACTGGCTTTGCTCGATCCCATCATTGTAGCGCCAGGCTATTACCACTTCATCGCCTACGTATTGATAGATCTCTCCTTTATTGTCAAGGATGGGATTAGTGATATCAGCATAAAAATCCCTCAGAAAGGCATGATATTTTTTATCGCCTAATTTCTCTGCAATGGATGTGGAAGAATTGAGGTCGAGAAACATAAATATCCTTTTCTCTTCTTTCGGTGTATTATATTTCCCTTTTACCAGGTTCCAGAACACACCCTGCCCGAATTTGCTGTTGATCTGCAGCAACAGTTGTGTGATACCTACCACTACAGCCCATACCAACCCATTTTTGAATAACCGGTGAATATCGGGGTAAGCTACTGCACGGAGCACAAAACTGATCAGGACAATGATAAGTGTAAAAGAAAGTGTAACGGCTATGACCGTGTAGCCATAAGGTTTGTCGCGGTATCGCTCATTTATATAAAATACCAGGAAACTTCCACCCAATAGCGCACCAACAAGTGCCGCGATCATATTGACAATGATGGAAGAACTGAGCGAATATCCGGGTGCCGGGCCCTGCGAGGTGTGGGTAAGCAATACCAGGTGATCATATAAGGCGATCATTATCCCGATGATCAACCAGGTAATAACGATTACCTTTAATTGCGCAAATTTTAAACTGGTTCTCCGGGTCATAGGCTGAGTTGAATCTATCTTAAAATTAGTCATAATCTTATTTCAGTCACCTTCAGGGTTCTGGTTTGAAATTTGTATCTCTTGATTTTTTAAAGCGTACAGGATATTTTGAATCAGGGAACTTTACTTAATCGCAAAGGGTGGATAGTTTCATCTGGAAGAAAGCTTTTGGGGCTGATATTCCTGTTTATGATGCTTCATGGAATTGCCAATTCCCAAACGGTCACTCCTGTTGATACAGTAAAGAAAAAATCTCTTACTGCCGATACGCTGAAAGTGATCAACCCTGTTGATACGCTTATGTACAAACAATACGACCTGTCCGATCTGTACAATGATATCTTTCATCCAAAACGGAAACCCGATCCCCGGCGTAAACGATCCAGCATAACCATGATGCCCAATATCGCTGGAAATCCAACTATTGGTGCGCAGGTTGGGATCAAGGCCGTAGCAGGAAAGGTGCTGGGACGTGATCCTAAAACCTTTATGTCTGTTGCCGCAACATCGGCTTCTGTTACCACCAAAGGCATTCTTTACTTTTATATAAGCCATAATATTTTTACACCCGGTAATAAATGGAATCTGCAAGGCAGCCTGGTTGCTGCCAAAACGGTAACACCCGATTTTGGCCTGGGTATCGGTAATGCTGCAAATGGGAGCGAGGCTGATCTGATATTAAGTAATCCACAGCGCAAGGGTTATGTATTGCATGCCGAGTATTATAGTTTCAGGGAGAAAATATACAAGCAGGTCAGGAATAATATCTTTATCGGAGCCGGCGTATCGTTTGATATCAGGAGGAATATAAGGAACAAGAACGCGCTTACTGATTCAATACCATATAATATCTATAGTGACCGTTACGGGTTTAACCGTGATCATTACCTGGCGAATGCCCTCCTTTTCAGTGCAGCATATACGACGCGCGACAACCAGAACAGGGCCTATAAAGGAATTTATGCGGACATCAGTTTCCGGTTCAATCAAACCTGGATGGGCAGCACAAAAAATGCGATACAGGTTACGCCCGACTTCAGAAAATACTGGAGCCTGTCTGCCCGCAACCCGACACATGTACTGGCCTTCTGGAGCTGGGGCTCTTTTTTATTAAGCGGGGCCTTGCCATATCTCGAACTTCCGGGTACGGGCAAAGATCCGGGTAGCCGCAGCGGACGTGGTTATACGGTTACTTACTTCAAAGGCACCCAATATTTTTATTCAGAAACAGAATACCGCTTCCCCATCACAAAAAATAATTTCCTGAGCGGAGTTGCTTTCTTCAATGTACAAACAGCCAATGATGAATTGGGTACAAAACTATTTGAGCGGTGGCAACCGGCAGGTGGAGCCGGCCTGCGCATATTGTTCAATAAATCGACCCGCACCAATCTATGCCTGGATTATGCTTTTGGCAATTATGGACGGAAAGGTTTCTTCCTGAACCTGAATGAAACATTCTAGCAATCAGAGAACGATCTGTTGTACAGGGCTTGATTCCCGTATTACCAAATGTGAAGGGATGATCACTTTCTTTTGAGTAGGGAGTAATTTTTTTCTGTCGATAAGCCTGAATAGTATATCTGCAGATTCGCGTCCTATGCCGTAGGCCGGCTGAATAATAGCTGACAGTGATGGATTGAATAAAGAAGCGGCAGTCAGGTTGGAAAAACTGATCATTTTTACCTGCTCGGGTATTTTTATCTGAAGCTCCTTGCAAACCTCGTAGGTAGTGATGGAGAATTTTTCTATCGCTGTAAAAATGGCGTCCGGTTTATTCTCCCTCAGGAAAAGAGAACGGATCTTTTGGCGGGTTGCCTCGTCATCGAGACAGCACTCCACGATTATTTTATTGTTCAGTAACCCGTATTGTTTTAGCGCCTCCAAATACCCTGATCTCCGCCTGCTGCTTATGGAAAGGTTTCCATCCAGCGAAAGAAAAGCGATTTTGCTGCACCCGGTTTTGATCAGGTGTTCCGTAGCTTCAAAGGCTGCCTGCGCATCATCAGTAGTAACACAGGGTGCATCCATGATCTCACAAACCCGGTCAAAAAAGACCAGGGGAACTCCCAGTTCCACGTAGGCGGTCAAATGTTCAAAGTTGGTGGTGGAACTGGCAACAGAGATCATGATCCCATCAACCCTGCCACTTCGCAACATATGGAGAATATCTACCTCACGTTGATAATTCTCATGAGTAATATATATAAGTACATGATAGCCATTTTTCTGTGCTATTTCTTCTATCCCATTCAGCACCTGGACAAAAAAATTGTTTTCGATCTCGGGGATAATTACAGCGATCGTTTTGCTTTTATTTTTCCGGAGGCTGCTTGCATGGGGATTGGGTTGAAAGTCGAGCTTGGCAACCAGGGCCCTTACCCTGTCTTTTGTTTCCTGGCTGATCTCATGACTGTCCCTGAGCGATCGGGATACCGTTGAAGGCGAAAGTTTCAACTCCTCGGCGATCTTTTTCAACGTTATATTACTCATAATGGCGGGCAGATCTGTTTGTCATCAGAACCTGTTCTCAACGAATTTCGGAAACGATTGCGTAAAAATTGCGGAATGAAACATATTGATTTACGCAATCGTTCCCGAAATCAATTGCGTAAATATTCCGACCAGAAAAAGGTATGGATCAGGAATTTATAAATAGACTTGTGGAAACGATTCCTTTTGTTTGCCAAACTCAAACATGCTGCTTTTTTGGGTGCCCTGATAGGTTGTGCTTTCTTGTGTCCCATAAAAGAAACCAAAAGACCGAATATCTTATTTGTCATCTCCGATGACCAATCATATCCCCATTCTTCAATTTATGGAAGCCGGATGGTTTCCATTCCCGGGTTTGATTTTGCAGTTAAACAGGGAACTTTATTTACCAAAGCATGCTTAAAACCTGGCGCTTTAAAGAAAGGAGACGCTTTAGCGATTATTGCAAGAAGTGCCAGGGAAACTTAAACAAATAATACTCTTTAACAATGAAATTAAGATTTGTAGCGGCTTTTATTTTTTGTTTGGCATCCGTGAATGGCTTTTCACAAAGTGATTGGACTATGGCAAAGGAGATCGAAAAAAATATTAAGCCGCCCCAGTTCAAAAACAAGGATTATAACATTGTAAATCTTGGTGCGAAAGGAGATGGAAAAACAGATAGCCGGATCATCCTTAATAAAGCGATCGACAAGTGCAGCGCGGAAGGCGGAGGGCGGGTAGTTGTACCGGCAGGGAAGTTTTATGTTAAAGGGCCGGTTGTTTTGAAGAGCAATGTTAACCTTCATATTGCGGAAGGTGCAGAGCTGATCTTTAGTTCTGCAGCGGAGGATTATCTTCCCGCCGTATTCACTAAATGGGAAGGCACTGAGGTTTATAATTATTCTCCCCTGATTTACGCGTATAAAGCAAACAATATAGCGGTTACCGGAAAAGGTGTACTGAATGGAATGGGCACGGCAAATTTTGCTACATGGAAACCCAATCAGAAAAAGGATCAGCAGAGCATCCGGGAAATGGGACGCAAAGGCGTTCCTGTTAACGAAAGGGTTTTTGGTAAAGGGCATTATTTGCGCCCTGCGTTCCTGGAGCCTGTTGAATGCAATAATATATTGATCGAGGATATCAAGATGATAAATGCTACTTTTTGGGTTATTCATCCTGTCTACTGCAATAATGTGACGGTGAGAGGTGTAAAGGTGGATAGTAAAAACCTGAACAGCGACGGCTGCGATCCTGAATCATCAACAAATGTATTGATCGAAAACTGTGACTTCAAAACCGGGGATGACGGCATTGCGATTAAATCTGGCCGGGATAATGACGGCTGGAGGGTTGGCAGGCCCACTGAGAATGTGATCATCCGCAACTGCACTTTTGAAACGGAAACAAATGCTGTGTGTATCGGAAGCGAAATCTCCGGAGGTGTCCGGAATGTCTTTGTTGAAAATATCAATATTTCGAAGGCAGGCAATGGCATTTATTTTAAATCAAACCTGGACAGAGGCGGCTTTATCGAGCATATACGCGTACGGAACGTAGTGGCTGATTCACTTCATAACAGTCTTATAAAATTTGAACCGGACTATAAATCAGAAAGTAAAGAGAATTATCCTACACGTTTTCACGATTTTGTTATTGAAAATGCAAATGGTCAGTATGCCGGAGAGTATGGTATAGATATAACGGGTTTTGAAGCAATGCCTGTTTCTGATGTTGTGTTAAGAAAGGTTTCAATAACAAAGGCGAAACAATCTACACGCATCAGGAATGCAAAAGGCGTTTCATTCAGCGATGTTATTATAAATGGCGTTCCTGTATTTGATAACCCGTCCAATAAAGCGATGTCGCTGCGAAAACAGCGTTTAAAAACAATCAAGGGCACGAATGACGGATTGAATACATTGGGCATGCGATAAGGACATGGGATAATAAGATATTGACCACCAGCTGATTGATGGTATGACAACTGAAAAATTTATTGCTTTGCAGGGGCATGCAGTAAAAAAAATAACTGCAGGGGTTCCTTCAGAAGCATAAAGATCAGGAGCTTGAAATAGCTGAAAAGGGTCATCTGGTGAACAAGCTTTATCTTTAGGCAAAGAGTATTGCATGGAACAAAGAAAAAAGGAGATCGTTTTTTACTTGTTGTTGATTTTGTTTGCCTCAAACGGATGCAAACAAAAAGAGAGCGCGACGGCTGCTGCTACCGATGATACGGTTTCATGCCATACTAATATGCCTTCAAGAATAGCAATGGCCAACGATACTTCTCTTGCAAGTATTCAATCGTCAGATTCCGTTTCTCATGAAGGAATGAAATTCATCCCTGCCGGGGAATTCATGATGGGAGCTGCTGATGACGAAGGGAGGGAAGATGAATATCCCCGCCACAAGGTGAAGCTGGACGGCTTCTGGATGGATGAGCATGAAGTAACCAATGCAGAATTTGCCCGGTTTGTAAAAGCTACAGACTATGTTACTGTAGCAGAAAGAAAACCTGACTGGGAGGAATTGAAAAAACAATTGCCTCCGGGAACGCCCAGGCCTGCAGATGATGTGCTGGTGCCGGCTTCATTGGTATTTACTCCTCCTTCACATGCTGTGCCCCTGAATAATGCCGCATTATGGTGGCAATGGACAAAGGGGGCAAACTGGCAGCATCCGACTGGGCCGAATAGCTCCATACAAGGGAAGGAAAATTTCCCGGTGATACATATTGCCTGGGAAGATGCCGCTGCGTATGCAAAATGGGCAGGTAAAAGGCTTCCGACCGAAGCTGAATGGGAATATGCGGCCCGTGGTAGTTTGGCAGATAATAAATATCCCTGGGGAAATGAGGACCCTGAGGCTAACAAGGCTAAAGCAAATACCTGGCAGGGAAACTTTCCCAACCAGGATAAGGGATGGGATGGTTATGCAGGATTGGCTCCCGTTAAATCATTCCAGCCAAATAAATATGGCCTCTACGATATGGCTGGTAATGTATGGGAATGGGTGGCGGATTGGTATAAACCGGATTATTATTCTTCCGTTGCAAATACGGTATCTGTAAATCCCTCAGGCCCCCGTGAAAGTTTCGATCCTGATGAGCCGTCTATCCCAAAAAGAGTGACCAGGGGCGGCTCCTTTATGTGCAACCGGTCGTACTGCAAGGGCTACAGGGTTTCATCAAGGATGAAATCTTCGCCAGACACCGGCCTGGAGAACACCGGCTTCAGGTGTGTATCCTCCAAATAGTTTTCAATTCCAGGCACTGCAATTCAAGCACTGAATATTGCAGTTCATTTCGACGCAGATTTTCCCCGCGATTTCTCCAGCTGATATTCGCACTGAAAATTCATTACCATGCGTCTTATCCTGATGGCACTATTGTGTGTAGCCGGCTCGTATGTTGCCCATGCGCAGATTGATACATCCTATCACCTGTTATGGTATTCCGGAAAAAAACTCCGGCCCAACGTTTTGCTTACTCCAGGAAAGGACACCGTTACGTATACACCATCCCGTGGCACAGTGAAAATGGCCAGTAAAGCCGGAAAAGGTAAGCAACTGGATAATATGTTGATGGAATTGAACAAGACATCGAAGCGTGCACAGGAATTGATCGTTAGATTAAGCAGCAAATTGCCCAAGGCGGTTTTGCCTTCTGTCAGCAGCAATATACGTGCAGCTTATAACGATGTGGATGACGATTACCGGAAAGTATTGTCCAGTTCGGTTTCGTTGCCCGCTATGCCTTTACCGCTTAAGACCGCACCCATTGGCAAAGGCGGTTATACGGATGAAGAAACAGGGAATGATATCTGGGACGATGCGGTTAAAAAAATGGAGGATTATCGTATTAACCATGCAAATGATAATCTTTATAATATTCCTGAGCCACCCCGTAGTAACTTCACCTATTGTTATACCTGCAATGCAGAGGCAAAGAATATTTACAATAAACAGGTGGAGAAGTTCATCGCTGCTATAACAGGCGAGGATGATAAGGAAATGATGATATTCGCTTTTGGTGCAAGCAGGCAGGCGGAATTCCTGCTCGGTGAAAACAGGAGACAGTATGTTCAGGGTGAAATAGTAAAGCTGCTTGACTTCATTATCCAGCGCCTGCGGAAAAAAGTTTCGTTGCTGATAGAACGGTATATCAGTGAACCGGAACAGGCCATTGCAGTGTTGCAGGCAGCACTGACGCTTGACCGGCAAATGCAGTTAATGGGCATTGGGGAACCAATAGCAGAGAACTACATGGGCCGTGCATTTGAAGCTTATGTGAAACGGATCAAAAAAGCGATGGCGGAAGAAGATTATTCCATTGCCCTCAACTTTGAGTTGCTGATCAGTACAGACCGGCAAATGCAACTAAGCATGAGCGGGTATTATGAGGATATCCTGAACCAGGCGCTGAAATTTAACCAGTTCAAAGTTAACATGAATATTACAGCCAGGACTGGCTCTGATGACGGATTCCTGCTGGCGCAATTGCGTGGCGACAACTGGTTCATGGCTTTCCCGGATACTGCCTGCCATCTTAAATGGTTTTTGGTGGGGCCTTATATGAATAAATTGAAAATGGACCTGGAATCGGCTGATATGCGGGGAAATGGTGGACAGGTGCCTTACGTGGGAACAAAAAACTGGGAAGCCCCTGCATCGACTATCAGGATCGATTTCTGCAATGATAAGCCGGATACGGTCATCGCTTATCCATTTAATGCAGAAGAATTTGTAGAACTGTGGCAATTTCCTGCTCCTACAGGTACAATCAATATGCAGCAGATAAATGGCCTATTCCTTAGCTGCTTTACCGACCCTGAACGTGTTAAAGAAGAAGCAGCTGAATTAAAGAATCCCGATAAAGTGGAAAAAATGAAAAAGGAAATGGCTGCACAATACCAACAATACCTCAAGCTCTATCAAAGCGGGAAACTCAACGGAAAAGCGAAAAATATAGATATGCCAACACTGAATGCCATGGCGAGATCACAGGAACTGGCACGTGGCATTTCAGAAATGGTGTACTCCGTTAATCCCGGCCGCTTTATTTTTACTCCTACTGTCCATAATAAAGAGCGGATCGTTGTTCAGGACCGACTTGATGGAAAGATCCTGTTCCCGGATAATGCAGCGATTGAATACGCCTATTTCCATTTGAAGATCGAGCATGATCCGGAAGGGCCATATGTGATCAGTTTGTAAGTGGATATTTAAAAGGCAGGGTAGCATTTACAGTTCTTTTTTCTCCATCGGCATTAAATAAGATCAGGTCCTTGATTTCTACTATCCTGTTTTTTACTAAAATGGAGCCGGCGGATTTTTCGGTACCTGTAAATTCCTTATTACCCAGGTCACTTCCTACGCCGCTTAATGAAACAGCAACGATGCCCGGTTCTGGCTCTGTCATTGGCAAAGACGAGCCGCTGTCGTAGATCTTAAGATGCGGATTTGTATTAGCATCTTTTTCATTAATGAATGTGACCTGCAATAATTCAAAATTGGAATTGCTGATATCACTGCTTTCATTGTGTTGGCACAAAACAGAAAAATTTCCTCTTTCCCTGTCGCCATGATATTGCGTTTCTACTTTCCCATTTACGGTTTTCCCATCAAAGCTGAAGGAGCCAGTTTTGTCGGCCTGGGAAGCTGTTTCGTTGGTTGATGTAGTGGTTGCCTCTCTTTCAGCATTGTTGCCACAGGAAAAAAGAAAGGCTGAGAAAATGAATAGACAAAGGAGTGTTTTCATGTTTTAAAAATTATCGTTATTTAAATTCACCAGATGGTGTAATAATATAATTGCTTGAAACAGGGGCGTCCCATTTAGCAATAGGAATGGAAAAACTTTTGCAGATATCATCGAAGAATGGTACGGGTATACAGATGCCCGCATCAAAGCTTACTTTACCTGAAAGGGAACTTATCACGGCCGATGCGCTTGCATTGGCATATGTACCTTTTTGGATATCAAAAGTTATAGGAAACTGCAAATTCATCAATCCCACATCTACATTCACTTTTGCCCACAACAGTCCATCGACGCCGGCACCGCCGGAGCCTCTCACCGACAGGTTCAAATTGGGAGTGATATTCCCTTCCATACGGGTGCTGATATATCTCCGATCGGATGAAATTGCCGTTGTGTAAGTGCCACGGGCATCCACTTTGATATCGGGAACAAGAAAAATATCTGCGAAGCATGGCACGGGGCCTATCATGAATGATTGGTGAAACAGGTTTACATTATCCGAATAACCCTTTGTCTTCTTATTCAGAATGGTCACATCAAATTGAGTAGACGGATTTGCCATTAAATCTTCAGTCCGGTTGTAAGGGTCATTGACTGCTTTTCCCGGCTGCCGTATAGGCGGGGCAAGGTATTCTACATCAGGACGAAGCGTTTGCCTGTTGGCAGAAAAACTGAATTGCATAATGTCTTGTTTCCTGGATGCAGGAGCATTATCATCCAGCAAATGGTCAAAGTTGTAGTATTGAATACCTACACTAAAATCAGCCGTAAACGATGAATTTATTTTTTCATCATAATAAGTGCCATATTCTGTGTTTGTATTAGGGCTGAAACCGTTTGACCTGATATAAAAGCCAAAGCCCTGGTTTGATAATTCATAGTCGATGGCCTTGATTTCCGACCTGGCAATATTATCCGCAATATGCAGTGGCGGTAATTGGGTATTGTTGATCCTTATTTCATTCTGGAAGGAAAAGAGCATGGGATTGCCGGATTTATCGCCAAATTTCAGGCTCACATAGTAATAGTTATTGTTTCGGTTAGGTGCCGGGATCAGTTTATTTACATCTGCAAAGCTTACGTTATAGAAATACAGCCATAATCCTGATGGATCCGATACAGGGTTTTCGGTAGCAAGCTGCAGCTCATTGCTCCACGCCCTTTTCTTTTCCGGCGATTTTATATTCACTGGAATGCTAAGCAGGGGAGCGCCGGTTTTACCACTGTTATTGTAAATTTCCAGCACACAGGTTCCCAATTTGGAAAAAGTGGATGGAGTAAATGGCAATACCAGGGGCAGTGAATATTTATTGGGGTTGGCTGATATGGTTTTTAATACCTGTTCGTCATAAAGCCTTCCGGGAAACTCATTGCTGATCTCTATATTGCCAAAATAGGGATATAAATAACCTGCCATTCCGATGGATAAATTTCCTTTCTTTATTTTAGGAGGGCGGCTGGTATTTACTTTTGGAGATAGTGGATTCTTTCTATCCACAGCAGAAACAAAACTGGGAGGAACAGTCAACGATCTTTTGAAGTAATCCCTGGGAAATTTTAATGTTAACCCTTCAAAAGGTTTGGCATCACGCAACGAATGCCCTCTTTCACTCAACGCCTTTTCCAGGTCATTTAATTGCTGCAAAATTTCACTGCCTTTGGCACGCTGTCTTTTCCCGGCACCATCTATCCAGCTATATATGCTGTCGGCCTTATATCCTTTGCGGGCGGCATTGGCATCGGCCACAAAAGGTACAAACGCACGGGCAGGTTTTTTATATCCGGGCATGTCTAACAAGTTGGTCTGATTGGCCGCAGGCCTGGTTCTCGTGTCGATCCGGCGCTGAGCTTTTAACCCGTTACACAGGAAAATCAAAAAGGCAAGAACATAAAGAGTCGTTTTCATATTGCGTTCGGTAATGAAGGGTTGAACAATGGCACAAACATATTTCCCGCAGGGGCTTATGCCTTATTGAACCGACGAACGGTTATTGAAAATCGTTGAAGGGTAAATCAGGAAACGGGAATGGAAATTGTAGCTATAGTTATATTTTCAGTGGGGTTGGAAAAGCGGATTTCGCCACCAATTTTTTCAGTCAGCTCATGCACCAAATGAAGGCCCAGCCCTGAAAGGGAAATGGTATTGTGCTCCTGGTGTATCAGCTGTTCATACTGTTGCTGAGTGAAAGAACCGCCTTCATTTCGGATGGCTATTGCTGCTTTCTCATTTTCCCGTTTTGCACGAATGTGGATGGCGGCATTTTCAGGAGAAGTTTTGATGGCATTTTGCAAAAGATTGCGGATTATGGTTTGCAGGTAATTGGCATCGGTATGCACGATCAGCTCATTGGGTATTTCAGTTTGATAATGCAGATTCTTCGCATCACTGTTAAGCTGCAACAAATTTTGGCAGGTTATTATAATGGGGACAATATTTACTGGTTGTATTTGTGTTTTAAATGCATCCATTTGTGTTTTACTCCATAATAGCAGGTCCTCCATTGCATCAAGCAGCGATCCTGCAGCTGATTGGATTTTCCCATTCAATTGGGCCTTTTGTTGTTCGTTCAGCGCGTTCGGGTTCAGCTGTTGCAATTTTAGGAACTGGTATACCTGGTTGATAGGGGAGCGCAGATCGTGGCCAATGATACTGAACAGTTTTGCCTTGGTGCGATTAGCTTCGTTCAATTCATGATTGAGATGACTGAGCTGCTTATTTTTTTCATCCAGTATAGTTGCTGTTCTTTTTTTATTCCGGTAAATGACAAAAAGCAACAGCGCGCTTAATGCAACCAGGCTTAAACCCAGGATCAGCCAGAACCTTTGCCGGGCAGCGTTTTCCAGTTCCAGGTTTTTTGCTTCGATCAGTAAGCGCTTTTCTTTATTTTGGTAGATCGCTTCTGCATCGGCAATGTTTTTATTAGCCGTAGCCTGGAGAATTGCACTGCTCGCTTCGCTGTACAGGTTGTGATAGAAATAGGCGCTATCCCATTGATGAAGATTAGCAAAGCAGTCTGCAAGAGTTTTATGAATATTGGCCGAGAGTTGTTTGTCCCATTCTAGATCTTCTTTTTGGATATCTCTTAAAACAGTTAATGCCTCATTATATTTTCCGGACTTGTACAACAAATTAGCATATAATGTATTTGCCTGGATACGGCCATCTGCATCGGGGCTTTTTTTACTGTACCTGTATGCCAGGGAAGCATAATGCGATGCTTTGTCTGAATTTTCTTTCCCTGAATAAAAATCTCCTAAAATATGGTTGGCCTGCGTAAGCACGTTAAACAATGTATCGCGGTTAGCCATTCCCTTGTTAGTGAGATGGTAATACTTCAGCAGGCTGTCTTCGTTCTGTAAACCTTTATATGACGTCATAAGGTACAGGTACAATGTTTCCTCATTGCCGGTAAGGGCTTTGTCGCCAATGATATTTGCCCCTTCATTTAAATATTCCAGTGCTTTATTGTATTGACCTATTTCATTGAACATATTACCCAGGTTGGTGTAGGCATAGCCCAGGTTGATGGTGTCCTCCGAAATTTTTTCTTTTAACAGCTTTTTAAAAAGATCAATACTTTGTAAGCGAAAGGCAATAGAGCTGTCGTAATTATTGATATCCCTGTAATAGCCTCCAAGCACATTGTACAATTCGTATTTTGTCTTTTGATTGCTGGTGGTGTCGCCAATTATTTTTAATTGATTGATCACCTGTTTACGAAGTGTTGTGTTGTTGGTGTAAGAATATATATTATCCAACCGTGTAAGAGCTAATACAAGATAGTTGTGGTGATTTATTTTTTTGGCCGTCTCAGCAACAAAATTCAAATAGTTTTCTGCTACAGGATAGTTCTTCAGGTTTTCATATGCCAGACCTGCAAACAAAGAGAACATGGCTTTGGCGCGAAGACTGTCGTCGGGTGTAATGGTAATGCCTGTTTTAGCAGCATCGGCGACTGCATTATAATCTGATCCGCCTAACAGTTCATTGCAGTACTCATGCCAGGCCGCAATTTTTTCTCCTGCTGACTTTAATTTGCTTAGATCAGGTTTTTGTTGGGCAATGCCGGCAAAGCCGAAGCTAATTGCAAGCAGGAAAAAGATAAGGGTTTTCAATTTCAGAGTTTTATCTGGCTTACTTCGGTACGGTATGTCTTTCCAACAGGGATCATATAGTTCCCGCACTGGATATTATTTCCGGCGATAGTACTGATTTTTTGACAGGCCACTGCATAACTTCTGTGCACTCTCATGAATTTTTCAACAGGCAGTTTTTCCAGGAATCCCGTAAGCGTAGTCAGGGTTAAATAGTTTTTTTTATCAGTAACCACTTTGGTATAATCCTGCATGGCTTCAAGATAAATAATTTCATGAACAGGCAGTTTTACCTGGTTGTAGCCTTCTTTAAAAACCAAACTTTCTTTTTCAAAAAGTACTTCATAGGCGGCGGCCTTCTGTTTCATTTCCCAGTACTCTTTGATGCGGTGGGCAGTAGCGGCAAATCGTTCTTCTGTCAGTGGTTTCAAAATGTAATCGAAAGCGGAGAGTTCGAAACCTTCCAGGGCAAATTCGGGATGTGAAGTGATAAAGACTGCTATGGGCACCTGTTGTCTTATGTTCCGCAGTAATTCCACACCGGATATCCCTGGCATTTCAATATCCAAAAAAATAAGATCAGGCTTTAATTCTTTGATTGCGACCAGGCCTTCGCTGGAGGTGGCATAACTGCCTGTTTCTTTTAAAAAGGAGTAGGGGGCAGCGTATTCAGCCAGTGCTATCATGTCGAGCAAATTGTCCTCAATGGTTATATAGCGGAGGGTGTTTTGCATTGGTTTTTAAGATATTAAAAATAAATTTTAAAACCAAGTTTTACCTTCTTTGCCGGGTTCAGGGTCTATCCGGGAATCAGGTGGGGGAGAGGAGGATGCTGAAAATTATACTCTCCGGGAAGGATTAGGGAGTAAATGAAAAGGACAAAGCCAGGTCTTCTGGCTTTGTCCTTTATAATAGTCCGTTGGGTGTTATATCGTTGCCTGTTACCCCGGTGTCGTATTGCTACCGGAGGTTGTGGCAAGTATTGGAGATGCTACAGGCTGTTTGTTTCTAATGCTGGTTAGGGCTTGTCGCCATAAAGCCACCATTTGAAGTGCCGCCATTGTACAAAATGGGGCACGACAGTATTGGTTTTTCTTTTGTGAGCGTAACGCCGCTGCCTACGCCGGGTATCGCTAATTTTACCGGGTTTTTGGCATAAGGAGTTCCGTTCTGGTTCGCAAAATTCATTGTAAGGGTAGCTCCCACAATACGCCAGGCATCCGGTACGCCCAGGATATATTTAGGGGTGAAAATAATATCCATCCGTGCGTTCCTGAGATCTTCAAATATTATGGTATTGCTTTTTTTCAGGAAGAATGTGGTAACATCTTTAGGGCCAATTTTCAGGTTGTTCTGGTCGTAGCCGACTAAAGAACCGCCGTTGCAGCATCTGAATTCTATCCGTCCCACTGAACCTTCCAGCTTATCATCAAATCCACCCGCGCCGGTTATGATCTCAACAGATGCATCCACCAGGTGATACACATCGTTTGCCGGCATGCAAAGGGGGCTGATATAATAATCTGTAGCACTTTCCACAGCAATCCTTTCTCCGGCCATACTGTAAAGGCTGTACATAACAGGCTTGGCACTTTGAGATGTTACGGCATTCAGGGCATTCAATACCTGGCGGTCCAGTTCGGCCAGCGTTGTAGTGATAGTGCCTACCAAAGTAGCGTTACCGGGAAGCCCTACTGAATAGATGTTAACAGTGCATGAAAGGCTCTGGTTATTATCCTTAAACTCTGCGGCAGCCTGGAATCCGGCTTTTTTCGGATCGCCATATTGAAACTGTGCATTGGCGCCTATTTTGAGTTGAGAAGCGTTGATCTTTACATTGGCCATAACGCGGGCGCCATAGCTTACGCTGCCCAGCCATACCATGTTGGGAGTTTGCTCTTTCGCTGCCTCGGTAAAGAAGCCATTCTGGGGAACTGAAGCAGACAGTGTAAATAAGATCTTCCTGAAATCGTAGGTAATATAAATGGAGCTGTCCGATTTGTTGAAATTGAAGCCCGCCTGGCCAGAGAAGCCTGCATAAGCACCTCCTGCCGTAGCATTCAACATCATTGAAGTGCTATTGCTTGCGTAGGTATATTGGGATGTTACAATGGAGCCGGGGTCTGCAGGGGTAATAGCTTTGAAGTTGACCACTGCATCGGAGAGTTGTGTAGTAGGGTCGTTAATGGTAACGGAATGTGCAGCATCCGAAGAAATAATAATGGGATTGCGCTGCCAGTTCTGGACATCAGATTTGAAATTGCCTTTATAGAAATCGTCATACTTATAAATAGCGCCGGGATACAAACCTTCTCCGGTATAAGATACGCTAAGAAAATCCGTGCTGTTTACCGTCACCTTTTCCCTGCTATAGGTGCAGGTATAGCCTGGTTTGGCAGGCTGGTTGGCCGGTGGGCTGGCAGGAGAAGCCTCAATGGCGCTGCCGCTATTGTCGGAAAGGGAAACTGGCCGAAGCTTGTAGGTAACATTGATATTATCGTTGGTCAGCGCCCTTGTAAAACTTGGGTTGGTAAAGGATGACCTTCCCAATTCTACCTTACGAGTGGCCAGTACAGCAGGATTTATTGCCAGCGTTTTTGCTTTAATAATTTGTACCTGGGTTGGCTGGGCAGGTACTTTTCTGATTTGTGCGTTTACTGCTATCGCGCTTGCAATAAGCAGGAAAAGGAAAAATAGTTTTTTCATGTTTAGTTTTTGCTTTGTAGTTTTCAGTGTAAAAATGAACAGTACATCGGGGTAACGCAATCATGTAAAAAGAGGATTTTTTACTGCCCGGGCTAAAAAATCCTGTAAAAAGGGGAGGGTGAAAAGAGGCAGCATGTGTTTTATTTGCGATATTAGAAGGCACTACCTGTGTTCATTTATGAGAAAACATTCAACGCTGCTATTATTTCTCCTTGTCAGCCTTTTGGGAAAAGCTCAGACAGAGGCGGTTAAAGACAGCCTCGTGAAACTATTGGACATTGCTAAAGATGACAGCTCCAAAGTGCGATTGTATATTGAGCTGGGGAATCAATACGAAGTAGATGATCTGCAAACCGCTGGTAAATATTACCTGCTGGCAGAAGACCTCAGTAAGCGCCTGCACTACAAACGGGGGATCATAAAATTTATTTCCAACTATACCTATCTGCTTAATGTGAGAGGGGATTTCGACAGTTCGCTGTTGCTCAACAAGCAGAGCATTCAGCTGTCTACCGAAATAAGCGACAACTTATTACTTGCAAAATCATTGGCCAATACTGGTAATGTATTTCAATACAGCAATGATTACGATAGCGCTGTATTTTACTATGAAATGGCCGTCAAACTTTTTGAGCAATTGGACGACAAAACAATGATAGCTTATATAGGTGATGCACTTCAAAACGCTTACCAGCAATTAAACCAGAATGACAAGGCTTTACAGTATGGCAAGGAGGCTGTGCGTATTTTGAGAGGTGCTGGTGATACTAACGGGTTGGGTCAGGCTTTACTGAATACGGCTAACAGCTATCAATCGCTCGGATATGCTGATTCGGCACTGACCTGTTATAATGAAGCATTGACCATATCTCATCAATTGAATCACAAACGGCTTGAGTCAGCCAGCCTGCTGGGCATTGGGAATATTCATCTTCATCGTTACGAGGCAGACAGTATGAAACCCTATTACGAAAAGGCCCTGGTACTTAGCCGGCAAATGGAAGACCCGGATGGCGAAAGCACAGCGCTCAGGGGACTGGCGCTTCATTACCTGTTGAAAAAGAATTTTACCGGAGCGAAGGAGAATATTACTAATGCGCTGACCATAGCAGACAGCCTTGATCTGCGCCATGAAAAAGTAAAAAATATGAAGGTGTTGGCAAGCATCTTATATGGTCTGCACGACGTAATTGCCGCAGAAAAATGTTTAGACAGCGCTTCTGTTATAGAGAATCAACTTGCCGGCGATGAGGTACAGAAAAAAACGCTGGTTATTGAAAAAAGGTTTGAAACCGAAAAGAAGGAAGCACAGATCAAATTGCAGCAGGCGCAAATCAAACAAAAAAACACACTCAATTATTTACTCGGCGCCTTTGCCCTATCTGCCATTGTTATCGGAATTCTTGGTTACAGAAGTCATCAACACAAACAAAAGCTGCAGCAGGCCAAAATTGAAGAACTGGAAAAAGAAAAGCAACTCGCTGCTGTTGAGGCCGTGCTCAAAGGCGAAGAGCAGGAACGCAGCAGGCTTGCCAAAGACCTGCACGACGGACTTGGCGGTATGCTCAGCGGCATTAAACATTCATTAAACACTATGAAAGGAAACCTGATCATGACGCCCGACAATGCGCTGGGGTTTGAACGCAGCATTGACATGCTCGATAGTTCTATAAAAGAAATGAGGCGGGTGGCCCATAATATGATGCCTGAAGCTTTGGTAAAGTTCGGGCTCGATACGGCCTTAAGGGATTTTTGCAATGATATTAACCAGAGCGGGGCCTTGCAGGTGAATTATCAATCCATCGGTTTGGAAAACGCCGTTATAGAGCAAACAACCTCCATCACCATTTACCGCATTATTCAGGAATTACTGAATAATGTCATGAAACATGCATCAGCGAAAAGTGCATTGGTGCAGGTATCAAAAACAAACTCGGACATATCCATTACTGTTGAGGATGACGGAAAAGGGTTTGATACTGCCATCCTGAAAAACACGAGAGGATTAGGATGGAGCAATCTGCGCAGCCGCATTGATTATTTAAAAGGAAGAATGGATGTGCAATCAGCCCCCGGCAATGGAACTTCTGTTTTAATTGAATTGAAAGCATAATGATCATAAAAGTATTTATAGTCGATGACCATTATATGGTAATAGAAGGCATCCGCTCGTTGCTGCAAAATGAAAAAAACATTCAATGGATGGGGCATGCTACCAATGCAGCCAGTTGTCTTGCTTTTTTAAAGCAACAATCACCGGATGTAATATTAATGGATATTAATCTTCCCGATAAAAGCGGCATTGAGTTGTGCAGTGAAGTAAGGGAAAAACACCGTGACGTTTTTATAGTGGGCTTAAGCACTTTCAACCAGCAAAGCTATATCCAAAAAATGCTGCAAAACGGCGCTTCAGGTTATATATTGAAGAACGCTACCAAGGAAGAGTTAATGGAAGCCATTGCAACAGCAGTAAAAGGGAAAACTTACCTGAGCCATGAAGCCTCTCAAAGCCTGCGCACCGAAAGCAGCACTGGCATTATCCTTTCCCGGCGGGAAAAGGAAGTATTGGGATTGATAGCCGAAGGGATGACAAATAATGAAATTGCACAAAAGCTTTATATCAGCATTGCAACGGTAAATACTCACCGGAAAAATCTGCTGACGAAACTGGAAGTAAAAAACACGGCATCACTAATTGGTAAAGCGGCAAAATTGAACCTGATTTAGGTGAAGCCCTGTATGTTTGAACAACAGAAGGGATAATTGGGTAACTTAGTCTTCGATACGTCAACCAGCAAGTTCAACAAACATTTTGGTTATGCCCGAAATTATCATCGAAGCCAGAAAAGCATCCATTGCCCCGGGTATGGAGGTGCGGAGAATATTGCCATTCCGGCAACGCAGGATGGTAGGTCCATTCATCTATATGGACCACGCCGGCCCGGTGAATTTTCAATCTGAACAACCTTCTGCAATGGACGTGTTGCCACATCCGCATATTGGATTGTCGACGGTGAGTTATTTGTTTGACGGAAAAGTAATGCACAGGGATAGTTTGGGTGTGGAACAGGTTATTGAGCCAGGGGAAGTGAACTGGATGACTGCCGGAAGCGGTATCTCACATTCAGAGCGGTTTGAAGACCCCGCATTCTTATCAGGTAGCAAGCTGGAATTGCTTCAAACATGGGTGGCACTGCCTGAAAAGGATGAAGAAAGCAGCCCTTCATTCGAGAATTATAAACAAGAGCAATTGCCTGTATTTACTGATACTGGTGTGTGGATGCGATTAATTGCAGGCAATGCTTATGGCTTGAACAACAGCGTAAAAATCCATTCACCATTATTTTATCTGCATGTGGCACTGGAAAAACATGCCAGGTTTGGTTTGCCAACAGACCATAGTGAACGTGCCATCTACGTAGCAAAAGGAAGTATTGATGTGGCTGGTAAAACGTATACTATCGGTCAAATGCTGGTATTTGCAAAAGGAGAAGATCCAATGATTGTTGCAAATGAGCAAACTGCATTGATGCTTCTGGGAGGTGAGCCTTTAGGTGAAAGACATATCTGGTGGAATTTTGTTTCGTCCCGGAAAGATCGAATTGAGCAAGCCAAAGCAGATTGGAAAGCAGGAAAGATTTTGCTCCCACCTACAGATAATAAAGAGTTTGTTCCTTTGCCCGAAGATAAATTGAGAGATAACAATAATCCGGCACCTAATCCCTTGTCGTAAGGAATGGAGTAGTCAGGGTAAGCGAACAGCATAAACGATCGCCTATTTATCGCTAAAACCCGCATGATTTATAGAATTTGACCATTACTTGGCTTGCCTGGTCAATTCCTGTATCTTTTTCCTGTCACCTACTATCCAGACAATATCATCCCACTCAAAAACTGTATTGGAATCGGGATTCAACAAGTGTGTATCAGACCTCTCTATACCTATTACAAGGCCATTTGTTTTTTCGCGTATGCCTGATGACCTGATGGTAAGGCCTTTGAGTTTGGTGTATTCGTCCACTACAATTTTCTGTAGCGCTATATCACTCACCGATATCGCGTTCTTCTCTAAAGGTTGGGATGTATCAAATACCGGCTTGAAAACCTGCATTTGTTCATCAGTCGCAATAATGCCAACATGATCAAGTGGATATAGCTTTTCATTACGGCCTGGTGCATGGATGAGTTTTTCCCCCCGTTTTATATAAGCTATGTTTATGCCGTATTGTTCCCGCCACGAAAGTTCCATTAATGTTTTTCCGATATAGTCTGCCTGCTGATTTACTACGAAATCTACTATATGTGCAGACCAGGGAGCCAGATTTGATTCGATCTCTTTACTTTTCCCAAATACATCCGGAGAAGGAGTTTCCTGGCGGGCAGCAGCCAGGTCCCGCGCATTTAAGTTCACAAGAAATCTGCCTTCAATACGCTGATAAAATTGCTGTATCTTTTTAGAGAACAGGAAATACAGTACAATGGTGACAGGCACAGCAATGAAGATAGCTGTTCTGGCAGATAGTAGATTGCTTGCCCAAAACCATATGAACAGTATACCTATGACCAGGCGTGCAATCTCAATGATCAATAGAGGCCCGCGATTATACTTGCTGTCGAGCCACAGCTCCTTGTAAGCCATTTTACCCGGCTTTTTCAAAATAAAGGCGACGAGAAAAGGTGAGCCTACACCTAATGATACAACCAGGCAAATGACTCTTGCAAGTGTATCATTTTCGAGATACTTAACCAGAAATGGCAGAAGGAAGTTAGATGAAATAAGAAAAAGCGCCAGTATGATGATCCCATTTGTGAGAGCTATCCGGCCATAGGAATTTAAGGCAATTTTCCAATTGCTTTCTGCCTGTATCTTTTGTGTACTACTGGAATACCTGTTTAATCTATCTATCCAGCTTTTCGGTAATACCTTCAGTAGATAATTGTAAACCTTATCTGATCCCTTGATCATGTACGGGGTCGTAAAAGTGGTTATGGCGGAGGCTCCGACAGCCACCGGGAAGAGAAAATTGCTGATCACGCCGAGGCTTAACCCCAGCGTAGCCACTATGAATGCAAATTCCCCGATTTGAGCCATGCTCATCCCTACCTGTACAGATTGCTTTAAAGGTTGCCCAGACATCAATGCTCCAATAGTTGTGCTCAAAAATTTTCCGAAAAGTGTCAGCAATGTTACCCATAGCACCGGCCATTTGTATTGCATGATGGCTTCCGGATCTATTAACATACCGACCGAAACAAAAAAAACAGCGCCGAAAAGATCTTTTACAGGTTTGATGAGGTGTTCTACTTTTTCCGCTGAAGTAGTTTCTGCAATTATTGATCCCATTATAAATGCGCCAAGCTCTGCAGAAAACCCTACCTGGGTGGCTAATATCACCATGCCAAGGCAAAGGCCTATTGAGAGTATCAGCAATGTTTCTTCATCTATTAACTTCTTTGCCCTTTCCAGGAAAGTGGGCAGAAGGAATATGCCTGTGATGAACCACAGTATCAGGAAGAAAAGTAACTTAAATACGGTTTTTAGTAGTTCAAAGCCTTCAAACTGCTGGCTTACCGCCATAGTCGACAATAAAACCATCAGTAATATCACCACGATATCTTCAACAACCAGCACCCCGAAGACTATTCTTGCAAACTGCTTGGTCTTTACCCCCAATTCATCAAATGCCCGGATTATAATAGTGGTAGAGGAGCTTGCCAACATACCTCCCAGGAACAAACTATCCATATTTGACCATCCCATCCACCTGCCAACAGCATACCCGCTGATCGTAATGAAGACTATCTCGACAAATGCTGTGATTGATGCAGCTCCGCCAACACGCATCAGCTTTTTGAAACTGAATTCAAGGCCCAGACTGAATAGCAGGAAGATTACGCCGATTTCAGCTAATGTTTCTACGTTCTCTGTGTCAGCTACTGTTGGAGTAATTGATAAATGTGGCCCAACCAGGAAACCGGCAATGATATACCCTAATACCAGGGGTTGTTTAATCCATTTGAATATTAACGTCGTGATCGCTCCGGTAAAGAGTATTAATGCAAGGTCTTCAATTAGTTTTGGTAGATGCCCCATCCTTTTGGCTTTTAGTTGTTATTTGGGAGTATTATAACAGGTATGTTTGCTGAGTTGATCATTTCTGTTGTCCAGAATTTTCGGAAGAGATCAGCGAGGGTCCTGCTGCCTTTCTGTATTACCAGGAGCCCTTTATTTTTTAACATGTATTCCTTTACTGTGTTGATTGGTTTCTCATTTCTATAAATCGTATAAGATGCATCTATCTGGCTTCCATACCGGGTATTAAGCAACTGCAAATACTTTTCTGTTGTTTCCTGTTCTTCTGCTGGCTTTAGCGACGAAAAAAAATGGATCTCCCTGATGACATCTTTCATGATTCCTATTAAATTTTGAAAAGCTTTTTCATTTACAGGATACTTCTCTTTAACCCCAACATATAATTTGTCAACACTGATATCAGTGTTTTGGGTAGGAAAGGCAAGTATGATCTTGTCTGATTGCTTTGAGAGCTCTGATGCGGTACTGCCAAGAAATAATCTATCTATTGCCGGTCTGTCATTCAACCCAACAAATATATAATCAATTGTATTGGCTACCTCAAGATTTTCGATAATGGAAATAAGATGAGCGGTATCGACCCGGAAACGGATGTTATTATTATCGCCAATAACTTCGTTGGCAAATGCTTTCAGTTCCTCTAAAGCGCTTTCTCTAAGGCTTTGTTTTAATTTATCAATGACATCAGTTGTGGCTAATGCAGGAACAGGTTTTATTACCTGGTGGACCAGGACAACCTCAGCATTTGCTTTTTTGGCCCAGGTATTTACAAGCAGTAGAAGATGCTTTGAGTAGTCTGAAAAATCAATTAGTACAATAAAGCGTTTTTTCATGTTTCCTGGTTTTTAAAGATCATCTGGCAGATATCATAAAAGATAAGAAATTTCCGGTAAAGTGGCTCTTTAGTAAGTTGTGCAGCTGGGCTTCTGCCGATGAAAGTTACTTGCGAACACCTTCATTGCTATCTTTTCCGTTTAGAATAGCTGTTGTTGGATTTTCAGTATTAACAGTACTGGCGATAATATGTTCAATTATTATCGGAATTTTATCAGGATTAGTATCAACTCCTCGATAGCAGTTATGGGTCGTTCATCTTCTAAATTCCCTCGAAAACTGCCAAATTCACAGGGTTTCATTCTATATTTCAATCGTCCACTCTAGCGGACTTCGTTACGGGTATTTTTGAATAAAAGTACACCTATGGCGAAATTTGCAGTGGCATTTCTGCTATTTTGTATGTCTGCCAGGCACCTGAATGCTCAAAGAGAAATTGAAGTTTTAATTCCGGAAGCTTTCAGTGATCTATTTCCATTACTGATTATAAGAAAATTTGGGCTTGATAACTTAAATAATAAACGGCCTCCTTGTGTTGGTCGGATTGATTTTGGACTAAAACTGCTGGCAAATGTTGTTGGATATAGTGTGTAGTTTAACAATTTGCTTCCCTTTACTTAACCATTTACATTAAAATCAATATTTAGCATGAGAATAATTTTTTATATTTAGTGTTCTCTGTCACTGAGTAATCAGTACTAAAACAATGACAGGATGATTTCAGCAATCAAAGTAAACAGGAATTGAGTTTGATGATTTTATGAGCATGCAATCAATTTGTATTAAAATTTTAAGTCCATCAAAGACTCGGCCCTTGTAGAGCTGGGATCACCTAATGTTTCTCAAAAGAATAGTGGGTTCTCTTTTATAAGAAACAAATACATAATATCGGTTTTATGAAGCACACGGTTACAATACTTGCTTTCGTATTTATATTCGTAATAAATGGAATGGGCCAGACCGCCGTCAATTACTTTGATCTTTCTTTGATTAATAATTCCGGTTTTACAACAATTGTTAACATCCAGGGCACTGATAGAATTGATTCCGTTTTCTCAAAGGAATCCAAAACTTTATATTTCGAACTGGATGAAGACTATATTTCCTTCAACCTTAATGTATGGACCACGGATGCAGCTTCTTCCTCCTACCACAGCAAAACCATCAGGGTGTTAAATACACAAAGATCAAAACAAATAATGATCACCCCGGAAAATAAGCTTGTACCTTATTTAACCCAAAGCGAAAAAATTATCACAGACTATAATCCCTCGTTAAGAACAAAAAATTTCTGGAAACTTGATACAGTCATAGAAAAAAATTCGAACGATATTGCTGCCGCTGAAATTATATACCTCTCGCTCTGCGATGTTGACATAAAAGTTGATACCATACAGCGATATTTTGATAAACTCAGCCCTGCAATAAAATCGTCTGTCTTCGGAAAGAGAATAACGGATTATTTAAAAGCTAGGGCACAATTGACCATTGGTAATATAATTGACAATATCAGCCTGTCCGACACAGCGGGTAACATCGTCCAGCTAAATAATATTCAAAGCCGCTATATCCTGCTGGATTTTTGGTTTTCACGATGTGGCCCCTGCATAAAGTCTTTTCCTGAGTTACAGGAATTATACTCCAAAACCAACCGGGCAGATTTTGAGATAGTGGGGATTTCGGTTGATCAGCCTGGGGAAAATGAATTGTGGAGGAAAACCATTAACCAGCACGGTTTATCCTGGATAAATATAAATGATGCAAAGGCCCGTATCGCAAGAAAACTGGCCATTGTAAACTACCCAACAAAAATCCTACTCGACAAAAACAGGAAAATTGTACTCGTTGATTCAGACAATAGTTATGAAGATTTTTATTTGAAAGTGCAAAAGCTTGTGTCAGAAAAATAGGTTATTGAGCTTTTGTATCTTTACTTTAAACGCTTAATCACCAATGTTATAAGAGTAGAAAAAAGAAAAACGCTCATAATCGAACGTTTCGTTAAGTAGCCTCGACAGGGCTAACTAATTTATTGAGAATGAAAGGACTTACAAAGAACCGTAAACGAATCCGTAAACGGGCCATTTTGGCCTTCAAAAACGTGTCAAATACTCTGCGTTGAAGATACGATAATGTGAAATATTTCACGCCAATTTTTATCGGTAAATATTGACTTTTCCCAAGCACTTTTCTTGAACCGTTAAGAGTGCAAAGTTGATTACGATCTATTGTTGGGAATTTAAACCCACTCTGTATTTTATTCTCCGATTATTGAAAGCCTTCATTTTACCCTCGAGTATGTTTACAATATGGGTATTGACAACTGGGTTTTCAATAGCGCCGGGAACGCAAGAAACAGTATACCTGTCTTCTTTATCAATATGCATATAAATGATCTGCTCTGCGTCGGCTACGATTGCCAAATTTGGGTTGTGGGTAACCATAATTATTTGTCTCCGAGTTTTTGCGCTTTTAATGTACGGAACAAGTATTTCTGCAACGCTCTGATTGTCTAAGTTGTCTTCAGGTTGGTCAATAATCAGCGGTTTATTATCCTTGTCTAATATTAAGTAGAAAATTAACAATAGCCCACCTTTTTCACCCGGCGATAACTGTGTTAGCCCTTTTCCATTTAAGCGTAGGTCATATTCAGTTTCAATGTATTCCAAAGACGATAAATAGTTATAGAGGTCAATTTTCCTACCTTCTTTATGCCGTATATCTTCATTGAGTAATCTGTCAATAAACTCAAGTATTTGGTCGATGTCATCAAAATTATACTCTCGAACAATTTTGCGTAGTACTTCATCGCCATTCTGGTAAAAAAAACCATACCTATTCACGTAGTCGAAAATTCTCGTATAGAATGATCGGTCCATTTTAAAGGAAGTTTCTATTGAAATATTTTGCTCTCGTGAATGCTCATTTAATACTTCAGAAATGGCAATTTTTATTTTATTATAGATCGACTGAATTTGTTGCTTCTCTGAAAACACTTCTTTTATCAGTAGTTTTCGTTGATCTTTTTGTTTGGCTAGCTCCTTTTTCAGATGATTATCGACATACGATATTTCATTTTCCAGAAATTTAATTGAACCTATTTTATCTATAGTGCCAATAATTTCCTTTTCTTTTAGTTCCCAATCTTTAATTTGTTGTTGATACTCCTGCCAATCCTTAAATGGCTTTTCCAATTCTTTGCCAATGCTGTCGCGAAGATTTTTCTTTAGCTGTAATTGGATAATTAAGCTGGTCTCTTCTTTGGTTGTATCAGATATTGGAATCTCAGACAACAAAACCAATTGATTTGATACAAGTTGGCGCTGCACTGAAATAAGATCTTCTACTTTAGTAGTATCAATTCTGAGTGAGGCAAGTTCAAGAATATTTAAGCCAAATTGGGCATAATGTTCAGATCTTTCTTCCTGCCACTTTTGAAATCTATCTTTAGTGGATAAAAGTTCATCCCGAATCAGCTCCAATTCGGACAACCTTAGCCTGCTTTCTTTTAGGTTTACATTTTCTGCTTCGATTGCAATTTCCAAAGCGGTTATTTCTTCATTCAATATTTTTAGACTTTCCGCCTTTTTCTTTTGACCATCTGATAGCGATTCGTTGTCCACGGGATTTACGGCAGGAATAATTTTGGATTTTTCATTCTCATGTGCCTGTAATTCCTTCTTCCTTAAATCAATTCGATTTTGCAGGCCATTTCTGTAATCACCGTTATCTTTCTGTTCTAAAGCTGTAATGCCTTTATTGACAATTTCGATTGTATTTTTAAGTTCACTTATTTTCTGGCTTATTAATTGGGATTTATATTCTATTAGTTCATCGAACGTTTTTTTGCCTAATTTTTCAACATCGTCGAGTCTCGAAAAAACTACCTTATTAATTTCTTGCTGAAAACGGCCATCTTCATTGTTGCATAGCTTTTCAAGATACGATTGAGGGAGATATTTTACACGTTCGACACTAGAAAGATCAATTTTGGAATTGAGGGTACGAGTATAAGTACTATTATCAAGCCATTTTAAAGTTCCTTGAAATTGATCTGCATATCCGCGCTGACAGAATTTTTCCGTGTGCAGAAAGGAGAAATGTTCTGCTTCGACATGTGCGTTACCAAGTAGAGCGAGTATGTCTGCAACTGCACTCTTACCTTTCCCTTTATTGCCAATAATAGCTGTAAGTTCAAAACCAAGAGGGAGAGAAAAATTATCGAACCATATTCCATTTCTACTATCATACCCTTCAACTGCGGCAATAGAAAGATGACTTAAATATTGGCTCCTAGATGACTGGATTCGCTGTCCAAGTTCGGGGTATTTTCCAATGAACACTCGATCTTTTGGCTCAAAAAGTATTTGTCTAATCCCTTCAAAAGTTGGATCAGCTTTTATCCAGCAATATCTTTCTAAATCGGGCTCGAAAAGTTTATCGGCATCATGAGCATCTGATCCCCAAATGCAAGGTTTAAGCGATTTAAACTCTTGCACAAAGACTTCCGTGCTTTCAGCCTTTTCCCCAAGACCAAATGCTATGGTTTTCTCGTTTGAGCTAAAAAAAGCGTGGGCCCTTGAGAGCAGAGTTTTCCGGGTCAAATGATCTTGGCTCTTCCAAGATATTTCGGACAAATCCTCATCTGAAGGGACAACAATTAAATATTTTTCTTTAAAATCTTTGTTTCTAGTAAGTAACTCGACGATTTCTTCATCATTGACAATTGCGTGTGTCATGCCAACTCGCAAATCTGAGCCAACTAAACCCTCTTGTTCCATTTTTAATCGGGATCCCAGAGCAACCAGGTTATCAGGCTTTAATTTCTTTCGTTTATCTGGTTCATCTGGCTCGGATTCATACAAGAAATAAATATCATGTAGAAAATTCTCTTCCATTTGCTTTATAGAAAGCTCATTTGATAAAATGACATGAAAATTTATCCTGCCCGTCTCTTTAGTTGTCTGGCCACCATTTTTTCGGATGACTTGTACGATTTTATTAAGTCTAAATTCGATATTTGGGAGGATTAGAATTTTCTTAATTTCTATAATTTCTTGTTCGGTAAATAGAGTTCTTAATTTCTCTTCTTTTTCAAGATATTCTGTTCGGATCTTTTTATAACCCTCGATTGTGAAGTAATCTGTAATTCCAATAACAAATATTCTTTTCTCAATAGCCTTTTTGAAAAGGCACTTTACATATTCGTCAAAATCAGTGGTAAAATTGTTTTCTAACGCAGATAATGGCGTATGAACATGGAAATCACATTTTCGCCAAATTGAACCCCTGGGATCGTTCATAGTTCAGGTTTTTAATGAATTAATACTCAAATTATTATTTTAAATTATATTGTGCAAATTGTCCCGGCGTCCGAGTGGAAAGCCTTGCTGGCCGGGCAGGCGGAAATGATCCGGTTGATCAAGGAATGGCGAAATAGTATGACGGTGACGGCCCCGGTAAATCCATATATCACGGCCATGGAATTTATGCAGGCCGTGCGGATCGGGCGGACGAAATTTGATCAGCTTGTTGCGGCTAATAAAGTGAAGACGATAAAAAAGGACCGGAAGATTTATGTGCCGGCGGGGGAGGTGGAGCGGTATTTTGAGAAGTCATCCGAGTAAATAAGGTCGCTGTCTTCCTGACGCGCCACACTATCTTTTATTAATCTTTATCTGTATATTTGGTTGATACTAAACCATTCAACTCAACTCCTTGTCCCAGCCACTTGCCACTTCGCACAATGTTAATCATGGACGACCTGTTTTGCCCATTAAGCGGGTAGAAATTTTTTCTGCCGATGAGTGGGAAATCTTTATAGAAGAATGGTTAGATGTTAAAAAGTCCGGTTATCGGGAAGTAGAGAGAATGGGCGGCGCCGGTGATCTGGGACGTGATATTGCCGCTTATGTAACCGATAGTAAATTTCCCAATTATACTTGGGATTGTTACCAATGCAAGCACTACGATAAGGCCCTTTCTCCATCGATGGTCTGGAAAGAATTTGCCAAAATTATTTACTATAGTTTCAAAAAGGATTACCCCGTTCCGAGTAAGTACTACTTTGTTGCACCCAAGGGATGCGGGACCGCGCTATCATCGCTGATAAAAAATGCGGATAAACTAAAAGGAGAGCTCCGAATCAATTGGGCAGCATACTGCGAAGATCACATTACAGCAAAAGGGAAAGTAACTCTGGACGGAGACCTGCTTACCTATTTTGAAGCTTTTGATTTTTCCATTTTTGAAAAAATTCCTACAAAAAATATCATTGAAGAACATAAGGCTCATGCAAATCATCTTACTTGGTTCGGCGGTGGTCTTCCGCCACGAACCGAGCTGACCTCTGATATGGTTCCGACTGTTATCCAGTCGAACGAATCAGTTTACGTGTCACAATTGCTGGGTGCCTACAAATCAGAAAGCACGATAGACTACGCTGAGATAAGCTCGTTGGTTGATCCATATACTAATCATTTTAAGAGAGCACGGTTGAGTTTTCATTTTGCAGAACAGCTCCGCAACCTTTATCGGGATAATTTACCTGCAGGAACTTTTGAAAAATTTCAAGAAGAAATTTTTGATGGAGTCATCAATACCTGTGAAACCGCACATAAAAACGGGTTTGAAAAAGTTAAAGCCGTGGAGACGCAGGCCAACAATATTGCCATATCTTCTAATCCGCTAAAGGATGTAAGTGTGCAGAAAGATAAGATTGGCGTATGCCACCAATTATGCAATGATCAACGATTAAAGTGGGTATAATGATGGAAATTTTTCCTTTCAATAATTGTGTGGAAACTGGGATGCGGACACTTTGCCTGCTCAATTCACTTTACCCGCGTTCATTCGACCTGGAAACTCTCGTATGCCTGGATTATTTGTGTGTTCACACGGGGGATTTCGACACTTCGGTCAAAAGCCTGCATCCTGCCAATCCTTATCGAACCGGAGAGCTTTACGTCCGCCGCAGTATTATAGAAGAAGGATTGCGGCTTTTTATTGCCAAGGGTCTTATTGAAGTACGTTATGACATATCAGGTATTGAATACCTGGCGAGTGACGAGGCCGCGAGTTTTTTAGATAAGGTCAGTGCGAGCTATTCTGTTGAACTGATGGAAAGGACGGAATGGGTATCTAGTAAACTACAGGAATTAGATAAAAATAACATCCAGTCAATAGTTAAAAGTGTAACGGCGGATTATGCATTCCAAATAATGAAACGATGAAGTTTGGGTTTATCATAAAAGAGCTGAGACTTATCAGCCCCACCAATCGGGCAGCGTCCGTGGTATTTAAACCCGGCCTCAACATCATTTCGGGTCCTTCCAACACCGGCAAAACTTATATTTTTCAATGCTTGAATTATATGCTAGGCGGTTCCAGAAGCCCGAAGAAAATTAAGGAAGCGCAGCAGTATTCGTATTGCTATCTGGAAATTGAATCCAGTATTGGCGATGTTTATACATTGAAGTCGGATTTGGTAGGAGGGGCATTTCATTTGTTTTCTGCTGATCTTGAAACAAGTCTGGATAAAGCTCACTATGAAGTACTGAAAAGAAAGCATGACGATATCGAAAAGGACAATATATCTCAGTTTCTGTTGTCGTTGTGTAATTTAAGCTTAAAGAAGCTAAAGATGAATGCGGATGGGAAGAAGCGCGGTCTCTCTTTCCGGGATTTAGTGAAATTAACTATGATCGAAGAAACAAAGATTACTACTGACAAATCGCCAATCCTGACAGGTCAATATACTACCCCGACTGTTGAAAAGAGCGTTTTCAAATTTATTATTACCGGTAAAGACGATAGCGATATTATTGAGAAGCTTAGTGCGAAGGAAATTTTGCACAGAAAGGGAAAATTGGAAATGTTGAATGATCTGATAAAAGGTATCGACGAAGAACTTAAAAAGACCAATGTTACTGAGTTTGAGGAAGACCAGCTGCCAAAACTTCAAAAAGCATCGGATGCCATCCGCTCGAATTTGACAAACCTGAATGACATTAACCAGCAACTAAACACCCAGCGCAACGAACTTTACCGGACGTTATTAATGGAGGAAGAGATCAGTGCGGAATTAACAGGCATATTCGAGAGAAGTCAAATCCTCGGTGAGCAATATGACTCGGATGCTGCAAGATTAACAAGTACGATTGAAACCTGCGAGCTGCTGTTCTCTGGAGATAATACAATCAAAGAATGTCCGATTTGCCACAATGGAATTAACAAAGTTGTTTCGGAAAAGGATATTGAAGCGGTACTGGCGGCTTGTAGTACTGAGCTACAAAAGATCGGGTTATTAAAACAGGAACTTCTACTTTCCCGAGAAATTATTTCGCAGGACAGAGCCAAAACAACAGACAATATTTTTAAGATAAAAAGTGATCTGAAAAACCTTGAAATGGAACTCGAAGAGAACGTGCAAAGTAAAATTCGGACTTCACTTGCAGAGTTAGCACGGATACAAGCGGTAGAAATGCAATTAACCGAATATATTCAATTAACGGATCGCAGAAAATCGCTCATCGCATCGCGGGATAACATCGCAAGGTCGGTATCCGATAAAAAGAAAGGAAGTGTGGATGATACCAATGTTTCTTCCATTGTCTTTCCGGTAACTGAACAGATGAACAAGATTTTATCGGATTGCAAATATCCAAACCTGAGCGGTGTTTCCTTTAATGAGGATAAAATGGATTTTATCATTTCAGGAGAAGACAGGGAACTCACTGGGAAAGGTTACAGAGCCATCACTTACTCATCCTTTATTATAGGCTTGCAAGAACATATCGTCGATCTTGAGTACGCTATCGGTGTCCCTGTTCTCGATTCTCCTTTTGTCACGTACCGTAAACCTGAAAGAGGTGTTGGAGACGATGTTATTCCAGTAGACCTTGCGATGGATTTTTATAGGTATCTCGCATCTTGCGATTTGCCGCAAATTATCGTTATGGAGAATGAAGAGCCTCCGCAAGAAATAGAGCCCCTTGTAAACCATATCATCTTTACGCAATCATATGATCAAGGAAGATATGGATTTATTCCAGTCTAATTTGCTACCATCGGTAGTGTCTTTTATATTTAAAGATGATCACACTCTATTAATGTGCGACTAGTTGCCAAAATATTATTGACATGTATACGAAAATGAGTTCAAAAAAATGTAACGATTTGTGTTTACTCTAACGGGGATGATGT
Organism: Sphingobacteriales bacterium 44-61; assembly: GCA_001898405.1. Taxonomy (GTDB): domain Bacteria; phylum Bacteroidota; class Bacteroidia; order Chitinophagales; family Chitinophagaceae; genus Terrimonas_A. The sequence continues at coordinate 675,928 of MKTW01000001.1, read as the reverse complement.
AATTATCTGCGCATTAGGTTTTCATTAATAGCCGGATTGTTTCCTGCCTTATCCGGGTATAAAGATTGGATATGTCATCAGGAAATAGATACACAGTGAGTGGATGCTCCGGACTGGTTTCAGGAAGAAATTCTCTTGAGGATATTTTCATTGTGGCTAGCTTTTTGGCGTCTGACGATCCGAAATTGGTAATCATATTTTCAATTCCTGTTATGGACTGGCTTAAAAGGACATTAGCTTCAGTGAAACTTTCTTCCTTTCGAAACGCTTCTTTTAATTGCGAGATGGAGTACATTCCCATGTTTAATGTAACGGAAGCATATGTGACAAAAGTATTGACTACCCGGTATTGCAGTAATGGGTTCGTTTCGTTGCCAACTCCACTATTTAACCCATTTAATTCCCGTGAACAGAACTCTACTAATTCTTCAAGCCGGTATTTCCTTGCAAGACTGAATATTGCTGCAAGGGTCGTAGACAGAGCAATATCAGCGTTGGCTGATTGTACAAGTAATCGGCTAATCTCAGCATCTCTTTGAGGCTCATTGGATAGATCAGGTATGGATTTCAACCACTCGTAGATACGGATAACTTCGTTGCCCAGAGCTTCTGAATTACTTGATCCTTGTCGATGATAGATCTTACCGGGCTCAATACCTTTCATTTTAATAGTGGCACTAATTGGCATTGGATATTTTCGGATAGGGATCTCCAGTACCGCAATGGTAACTCCTTTAACCGTTAAACTGTAAAAATGAAATTCTGGTCGTGGGAGTAATTTGGATTTTATTTTGTCTTGTAAAATAGCATCATCAGAAACATCATTCACCCCAATAAATTCCGGTGAGTATCCAGGAACTGCCTTTATTCCAAAAATGATATAGCCGGGCTGGCTTCGGACTGTATTGGTCATGGCCATAATATCTTTTACTAACGCAGCAGTTGCCTTATCCTCAGTATTCGTCTCAAACTCATAAAAGGACTGCGTAAAATCCAGGATGGGTGACTCCGGTTGAAGGCACAATTGCTCCAGTTCAAAAGTGGTTAACATAAACTATTTACAGGATGGCTTTACAATGAATATACTAAAATGCGACTATTTGCAGATGCTTTGATAATCTAGCCATGTTTTATCGGTTTTAAATCCAATTCTCCTCCTTTCTTCCCATTTCCTTTCAGCAGCTTTTTCATCCAGAAGATTCTCCAATGCATCATAAATCTGGTTGAGTTGCACATCGTGTTCTCCCACCCGTTCTTTGATCTGCTTCAATTGTTCTTTCAGGTCATTTTCCTGAAGTAGGATTTTTCGGATCTCCACAAAGGCCCGCATAATGGCAATGTTCATCTGGATGGCCCTGTCGCTGTTCAGGATACCGCTTAGCATCGCCACACCTTGTTCGGTAAAAGCATAAGGTGGTGCGACCTTTTTCCTTTTAATTTGGGATGATGTCACAATTTGTGACATCATGGTTGCCCATTCGTAATCAGTGAGTTGAAACATAAAATCTTCGGGGAACCGCTTTATATTTCGTTTAACCGCCTGGTTTAGTACTCGGGTACCTACCTCGTAAAGTTCTGCCAGATCGTAGTCCAGCATGACCCGTTCCCCTCTGATGGTGTAAATCCTGTTTTGAATACTCTGAATTATTTCCATGATCTTGTTTTTATTATTTTTTAAATACCCATTGCACCGAAGTCTACCCGTTTTGTGCCTTCGACGATCTCCGGGAGGTTGACATCATAATAGTTGCGGGTAGTCTCTTGCTTGGTATGCCCCATCATTTTAGAGAGCACTGCACCTTCAGCGCCGTACCTGATCCATAACTGGGCGTTGGTGTGACGGGCTACTTTGTTGGTGATGTTTTTATGGATACCGGCGAGCTTAGCTATTTCTTTCAGGTGCCGATTATAAACCGGCTCTTCGATCAGGAAGCGCTTATCAAAAACTAGTTTGTCACCTGCACGGGAGCGATATTTTTCCAAAATGGTTTGTGCATAAGGGAACTTGAATAAAGGAATAATGGTTTGATTACCGTTCTTGTCTCTTGCGCCGAGTATGATGTGACCATATTCTTCATCCATTTGCAAATGGTCTTTGGTAAAAATGAGCAGGTCTTTATAATAGTAGCCGGTGTACACCTGGAATAAGAACAAATCCCTGTCCCGTTCCAGGTATTGATAGTCCGGTTCAAAATGTACAGCCTTCCACCTTTTTACTTCGTTCAGGTCAAGGAAAGTGCGCTTTGCTTTTTCCACACGAACCTTTACCCCATCGAATAAAAACTCCATTTGCTGTGGTGAGATATAATTTTCCCTTCGTGCATGACGGATCACTTTTTTAAAAGCCTCCAGGTATTTTTTGGTAGCAGCTCCCCCCAGTTCCAGATCGGTTTGCATAAAGCGACTGAAGTCTCTGAGTAACGTGTTATCTATTTCCGTAAAGAAGATTTCCCGTTTGAACTTTTTTAAGTGCGTGAGTGTGGTTGCATATTTTTTGATGGTATTCGGTTCGAGCTTTTCCGGTGGACGTTTGATGTAGCGGTCCATGAACTCCAGGAAACTCTTGTTCTCGCCTTTATTGGTCAGATGTGCAATGATGTTTTCAACGGTGAGCGGTTTATTGAAGTTGAGCGTACGTTTGATATACTCATTGATCTGCCCTTTGAGCTCAATGATCTTGTTGTTGATTTCAAAAGCGAAGGGGTGGGTATTTTTGATCCAATTACCATCCTTGCCCTGCCACTGTTCTTTCCTGATTTTTTGAGGCAGGGGTACATTAAAGTACCTGGCCGTATTACCGATTTTAATACGGATATGAACAGGATATAGACCTGACTTGCGCGGTTCACCTCTCCAGTTCAACACGACTCCAATGCACGGCATTCTAACCACCATAACAAGATAGTTTTTGACTCGTTAAAAAAACCGTAAACAAAACCGTAAACGAATTAACGGGTGTTGACGGGGATTAAAAAGAGTACTAAAACGCTGAAAGCCTTACCAGTCAATGACTTTGTAAGGCTTTCATTCTTGTTGATGCTTTTTAAAGTAGCGCTGTAGTAGCCTCGACAGGAATCGAACCTGTATCTGGAGCTTCGGAAACTCTTATACTATCCATTGTACTACGAGGCCAATTGAAACCTTGCAAAAAATCAACCCATCACATCCCTCAGAAAACCAATCAAATATCCTTCAATCAATCTTCCCGTTTTCCGCGATGGCCCGCGAAATTAAGACAAAAAGCCATTTCTATTGCTAAAAACCCTTTTAGTATTTTGACTGCCTCAAGAAATAACCCAACTACCGAACCCTCCTCACCTCCACCCCCTTCCTCAACGTATTATGTATCTCCGCTATCCCATCCACATACTCTACTAACGCTTCAATCTCTTCAGCCGAACTATTCACCGATTCCACTTTTGCCTCATAACTTATATTCGATCCCGGCTCCCCTTCTTTACCAAACTCCCCGGATACTTTCACTTCCACCAGGCTGATCTCCATTTTCCTTTTCGCCGCCTCCCTGTAAATATCATTACAAAAACAGGTAGCCAGCGAAAGAAACAAAAGCCCACCGCCATTCACTGAAGATCCATACCCCTCTGCTTTCGGAGGTATGGCTATGACCTTTTCATTCCCTTCAGTTGATACTACAATATGATGTTGCTGATAAGAATTCTTAATACTTGCTGAAATTTGCATGCCTTTTATTTTAAGTTCTGATCACTTCAGCAATCCATGCGCATTCGTCGCGAATATTTTTACCGCAATGGCAAGGAGTATTACGCCGAAGAACTTCCTGACGGCAATCAACCCGCTTGTGCCCAGCAACCGGGCTATATATCCAAGGGATTTCAATACAACATATACAATCACCAGGTTGATCAGTATTGCAACCAGGAGGGTAGTGGCGCCATAGTTCGCTTTCAGCGACATGATGGTGGTGAGCGTACCCGAACCGGCGATCAGCGGGAACGCGATCGGCACTACGGTGGCGGTTTTTACATCTCCATCGCCTTTGAAGAATTCGATTCCCAGCACCATTTCCAGGCCCAGGATAAAGATCACGATGGAGCCACCTACAGCAAAAGATCTTACATCCAGACCCAGCACATTCAAGAAGGGCTCGCCGATGTACAGGAAAAGGATCATCAGTCCGCCGGAGATCAATGTGGCGCGCAATTCCTTCATGCCGCCCATTTTCTCTTTCAGCGAGATCAGGATCGGTACAGAACCGATGATATCGATAACCGCAAAAAGGGTGAAGGTTACAGTAAGCAGGTCGGCAGGAATTATTTTCATGGGGCAAAGATAATAAAGCGGCCGCGTCATTACTAGCCTCCTGCCGGGAAGTAAATTACCGCTCTTTATGCTCTTCCCTGAAGCGGTTCACTTCCAGCTGCAAGTGTATTAGGCATTCCCGGCAGAGGCAGTCGCCATATTTCTTATCCAGGAACGCACGTTGCTCAATGCTTATATGGATGCCGAAACACTGGCATTGTGTAATACTTCCCGGTTTGCATTCAAAACCTTTCCCGCAACGTGGACAGTTACGTGTTTCGTGGTTACACATAGGCGGATAGTTGAAAGAAGGTTTTGTATTTGTGTTGCAACCTGGGAGGTACGGTAAATATTCCGGGGTGGAATAATCCTGCCAGCAATTCAATCCCGTCTACCAGTGTGCCGGCACTGGGTTGGGTGAAAAAATCGTAATCAGCCAGGTAAATGGCCTTATTCTTTACTGCAGTGAGGTTGTTCCAGCCGGGTTTTTGCTCCAGCAGATGCATTTCCTCTTGTGTCCGGTTCACTTCAAACCCGCATGGTGCGATCACCAGTACTTCGGGATCGTATTTGATGATCTTTTCCCAGGATGTAACAATGCTGTCGCCACCGGGATTAGACAGCGCATCCACGCCGCCTGCCTGTGCAATTTGATAAGGTATCCAGTGGCCGCAATTATAAACCGGCTCTATCCATTCCATCACCATCACTCTTTTTAAGGGAGCCCGGAATTGCCGGAGCCGGTCAAGGATATTGCCGGTGCGGGTTTGTAACGCAGCCAGGTAAGCATAAGCCGCTTCTTCCTGGCCCAGGGCAGCGGCAATAGTAACAGCAGTATCCATTACATCATCCAGGTTGTTGGGTGATAAAGCAATGAGCTGGGGTTGCTTCGTCAACCTGGATACGGCAGCAGCCGTGCAGGCTGTATCGATCTGGCATACTTCACAGATGTCTTGCGTGAAAATGATATCAGGGCTGATCTTTTCCAGCAATTCTTCATCTACATAATACAGGCTCTTGCCCTGTGCTTTGCTGGCAGAAAAGATGGTATCGATCTCACGGCTGCTGTACTGTTTTCCTTCCAGTACACAGCGGACTATTTTATCCTTCTCTTCCCTTGCAGGAAGCGGACATTCAAATGTAACGCCCTGCAACAGGTGCTGAAGCCCCATGTCGTAGATCATCTGCGTAGCGGCCGGAAGAAAGGATACTGCTGTCATAAAAAAACTAATGCTGGTTAATGGATGGCAGTTTGTTCTTTGAACTGCGGTATGTTGTGTTTCGCCCATTCAAACCCTCCGAACAGGATCGAACTATATACCAGGGTGCCGGCCAGGAAGTTTTTCATGAAAGGAAACCCCTGTGCATAGCATTGGATCAATCCGTTAATGTCCCTGCTCAATGGCTGCATCGTGCGAAGGTCTGTGCCTCCTCCGATCCATACCATCAGGTCGGCCAGCAGCCAATGAGTGAGGGCTGCCACTACAGAAGCGATCAACACATGTTGAACACTCACTTTACTCAATATCCATTTACCCAGTAAAACGATCAGCAGGAAAATAGCATAGATCCAATACCAGCCGCTGTATAAGATCCCATATTTCCCTCCAAATACCAGGAGGCTGATCGCAAGATCTCCCAGTAATAATGTAGCTACAGGGAAAAGGATTGCTTTCCACCAGGGGCGGAAATAAGCGCCTCCGAATAATGCCATCGCACCTATCGGTGAAAAATTTGACCAGGGTGTGATCTGTGCGGCATTGGGAATACGCATAGCTCCCGCTACCACAATCAGTGCCAGCAGAAGTATAGATCGTGGATTGAATGTTTGTTTCATGGCGCTATAGTTTAAATTGTATTCCTCCCATCAGGTTCAATCCTTGTGTACCGTAACCATACACTTCATAATAATCTTTGTCCAGGATATTCTTTACATCCACAAATGCTTTTAAGCGGTTGGGGATGAAAGCATATTCTGCATAGAAATTCCACAGCAGGTAGGAGCCGAGTTCTACAGGGCTGCTGGTGAATGTGGTATTATTGAAGAATATATCCGTGCGTTTTCCATAGTTGTAAATATTGGTGCTGACAAACAGGTGTTTTGTGAGCTGATAATTCGCTGTTAACCCGAATGTATGTTTGGGTCTTCTCAGCAAATTGAAATAGCTGGTATCCTTTCCGTTCACCTTAGTAGTTACATCTCCATCAACAAATGCATAATACATTTTTACCTGCAGGTTTTTATTGATCTGCAGCGTTGGTTCAATCTCAAACCCATGATCTTTCTGTTTGTCCAGGTTTATATAGCTGAAAGCCGGACCATAGATGATCACGTTTTTGGTATGACGGTTGAAATAAACGGCACGAAGATCCAGCAGGCCAAGTTGTGTTTGCACACCGCCTTCATAGGTAGTGGATTTTTCCGGTTTCAGATCAGGGTTGCTGCCAAATGGACCATACAATTCCGTTAATGCGGGTGCACGAAATGCAGTAGCCAGGTTGGCGAATATTTTTACTTTTTCTTTTATAAGGAATGATGGATTGAAACTGTATGTGAAATTGTCGCCATAGCGTGAATGATTATTGTATCGTCCACCTGCTTCAATATTCAATCCCTGCACAAACAGGTTTTGTGCAAATATTGAAAGGTAAGGGCTGGTGATATGTGCATTGGAATCTGTTGAGGTTTGACGGCGGTGGTCAATACCGGCAAGCAGTTTGAAATGTTCCGACAATTTATAAGTGGCATACAGTTCTGCGATCTTGCTGGTGCCTTCAAACAATGAATTGGAATTGTATGTAGCGCTGAAATAGTTCCTGTTTATTTCATCATAACCATATTGTGCCACTACAGAACCATTCGTGAAATTCCATTGAGCAGCAGCGCCTGCAGAAAGCAGGGATGCGGAGTAACGGCTGGCGTCATCGGAGAAAGCGCCATTATCGTAACCGCCTTTGAACCGGTTGTAGCGGAACCATGGTTTGATATGAAGGCCGGGTAAAACTTCACCGTCCATGTTCACATACACACCGTTCTGATTGAATCCATCCTTATCATACGTTTTTGCAGGCAATGTATCTTTTGCTTCGGAGATGCCATCTGATTCATTATGGATGAAACCGATAGAGTAGGAGAGTTTGTCTGCCGAGCCGCTCAGCCCCAGGTTCGCTTTGTAGCTATTATAAGAACCTGCTGAAAAATTCCCGGTGAGCTGTGCGGCTTTGCCTCCTCCTTTGCGAGTGATGATATTGATCACACCTGCTACTGCATTGGAGCCATATAAAGTGGATTGTGCGCCTTTAACGATCTCGATGCGTTCAATCTGGTCAATTGGCAACATGCGCAGGTCAAATGCACCTGTTACGCCCGAAGGATCTGTAACCGGCAGACCATTGATAAGAATGACCGTGTAATCATTTTTGGCGCCGCGAAGAAAAACCGATTTGTCCTTACCCGGATTGCTGGTGGCTCCATTGACCACGAGTCCGGCCTGCTCTGTCAGTAACTGGGAAAGGTCTTTCCCCATACTCCTGTCGAGCGTTGCCCGGTCAATAACCGTGATCACTTTACCGGTTTGGGATTGTTTGATGGACGATTTGGTGGCGGTTACCACAACTTCATTAAGTGAGCGGGCAGTAGTGTCTTCCTGTGCCTGCAATTGGCTGCTGATGATGACGGCAGCCACGGCAAAAAATTTCTTTTTCAAAATAATTGAAAAGTTTTTGGTGACTGCTTCCGGAAATAAGAGTAGAAATGAAGAGTTCCCTTGCTTGTCCGCCGAAGCTTTACCGCCTTTGTGTTACTACGGCGGCCGATGAGCGTAGGCTGGAAGGATATCCCATCTCATGCTTTTCACCCGAAAGCTGGAATGTTGTTTAAGTGATCTGGCAGGTCTTCTGGCTTAAACCTTGCTGAACACCTTCCCATCTTCGAAGCTTAGCATTGAGACAGTGGTTGTTGTTCAGGCATCGCCCGCCGAAGCTTTAGCGTAGGCGGACCGGTTTTTTACAGCTACGGGGATAGCGCCGGAATTGCACCGACTTCCCTTTTCATCCGCCGTGCTCCCAATGAGCGTAGGCAGAACCGGATCACTGCAAAAATAGGGATAACTTATCTATACATCCAGCTTTTTCGTCGATACCCTTCCCTGGCACCGAAAATATGTATCTTCCTTTGTCAATGATGAAACAAAAGCTCACTTCTGTTATAGCCCATACCGCAGCCTGGCTGTTTTTTTTCGGTCTTGTATTAGGATTTGTTTACCGGATGCCTGAGGGAAACGACGTGCAAGGCCGTATCCTTTCTGCCTCTTTCCTGCTGTTTTCGTTTATCTACATTTCTTTTTTTTATCTCAACACATTTGTGCTGATACCACAACTGTACCTGAAGAAGAAATATTTCTTTTACCTGGTTACTGTCCTTGTTCTGTTTACTGCCGTGTACACCATCCGGCCTTTTGAAAAACTGGTGAAGCGCTTTCCTGAACGGGGGCAAAGGATGGAACCGCCACGGGCTTTTCAACGCCTTCCGGATACACTGGCCCCCTCACCAGCGGAGCCAGACAGAAAGCCGCCGGGGCAAAGACGAAGACAGCCGCCACCAACGGATATTGTAAGCATTATTCTTTTTGTAGCAGTCTGGTCGTTGAGTACGGCCATCTGCATCATCCGGGAATGGCGGCGTACAGAAAGCCGTATGGTGCAGGCAGAAGCGGATAAGGCCAATGCAGAATTGTCTTTTTTGAAAGCACAGATCAATCCGCATTTCTTATTCAATACACTCAATAATATTTATTCGCTGGCTATTACAAAAAACGAACATACCGCCGAAAGCATCATGAAGCTTTCCAATATCATGCGGTATGTGACGGATGATGTGAGGGAAGATTTTGTATCCCTGGAAAATGAGATCGAATGCCTGCGCGATTATATCGATCTGCAGAAACTGAGGTTGGGCAGGAAGATGAAAGTGGACTTTATCGTGGAAGGAGTGGTTACCGGGAAAAAAATTGCCCCGCTGATCCTGATGAATTTTATAGAGAATGTATTTAAATATGGGATCAGCAATCATGAACCATCTGATATCGTGATCAGGCTTTCGGTGCAGGATAATCATATCATTTTCTTTTGCCGGAATAAATTGTTTGAAACAAAACATCCTTCTGCCCGGGCAGGCATTGGCTTACAAAATACGCGTCAAAGATTACAGCATCTTTACCCTGACAAGCATTTCTTAAATATTAACACAGAAGATGGCTTTTATACAGTGCAGTTGACCCTGCAGGTGTAACTTTAGATATATTGTATGCTGAAATGTATCGCCATAGATGATGAACCACCAGCCCTGGAACTGATCCGGGAATACGTGGCCCGTTTCCCCCAACTGCAACTGGTGCAAACCTTTGATGACGCAGTTTCAGGGGCTGAATATCTGCGTCAGACAGCGGCAGACCTGCTTTTCCTGGATATTAATATGCCAGATATCACCGGCCTCGATCTTGCAAGGGCACTGCAGGCAAGGCCGATGATCATTTTTACTACTGCCTATAAGAAATTTGCTTTCGAAGGTTTTGAACTGGATGCGATTGATTATCTTCTGAAACCGATCAGCTTTGACCGCTTCTCAAAAGCTGTTAATAAAGCCATTGAATATAACGAATACAAAAACAAACCGGCTGAGGCGGAAACCGATCATTTATTTGTGTATTCCGAATACCGGATGCTTAAAATACCGCTTTCAGAAATCGACTATATCGAAAGCCTTGAAGATTATATAAAGATCCATCTCAACCAGGCCAAACCCATTCTTACCCTGATGACATTAAAGGGCGTGCTGGAAAAACTTCCACCCGGGAAGTTCAGCCGCATCCACCGGAGCTATGTGGTGGCATCAGGTAAAGTGGTTGCCATCCAAAACCGGAAAGTAAAATTGGGCTCAGGAGTGGAACTGCCTATCAGCGACAGCTACACTTCCTTTATCAAACAGTGGAAGGCAAATGGTTAGAAGATATATAAGATTATTCTTTTAATTCTTTCCTGATCGACTGGCCTGAAAATTGCTTTGAGTGGCTGATTTTAACAAAACGGCGAAAATGAAAAGACATTTTTTCCGTTAAGAACAAGCATACCTCTTATCCCCCGACACCCAACCAACACTGCTTTACCATTTACGGAAAAATCGTATTGTATGAATTACTGTAAGCACAGTACAGGCCTCTTATTGTTGTTAGTGATCGGTTGTGGAGTCAAAGCACAGATTTTTAATAATGTGCCTAAATGGCAATTTGGAGTAGGTGGTGGGGTATTCGTTTACCAGGGTGATCTTACTGAAGAAAAAGCCGGTTCATACAAAACCCTCCGGCCTGCTATACAAATCTTTGGTGGAAAACTGGTAAGTGCAGGCTTTGGCTGGCGGCTCAATGTGGCGCTTGGTTCCCTGGAAGGTGATGATGCAAAATATGCAGAACCGGAATACCGCCGGCAACGTGCGTTTAATTTTAATACCCCCATTACAGAAATAAGCGGCATGATGGAATGGAATATCCTGAACCGTAACTATGCCAACCGCAAACTGGCTCCCTATATAGGGGCGGGAGTAGGCTATACCTTCCTGAAAATCGAACGCGATTGGAGCCGTTTTAATAATGAATACTTCCTGGCCAATTCAACAACTGCTATTGGGCTTAATGAAGACCTTCAACATGATCCTCCACGCGGAAAATTTATTATTCCGCTTGTAGTAGGCGTACGGTATTTTATTTCCGATAAAGTAGGTATTGGACTGGAAACGAATTACCGGCGTATATCTACCGATTACCTGGATGGTTTCAGTGAAGCTGCCAATCCTAAGAAAGGAGATGGATATTACAGTCATACACTCAATGTTATTCTTCGTTTTGGGAAAGTGAATACGCTGGATTGCCCTGTTGTGAAATACTGATTAGCCGGTACATCCTGTCTGTTCATCTATCATTTTTCCACACCGCTTTATTAAAGATCATTTTTATAGCGTCAACAGCTTAACCCTTCACTCAAAAGCGACGCTATGGAACGCAAGAATTTCCTGAAAAAAACAGCCGGCTTTATCGGCGCTATTGGTATTATCCCGGTGCTGGATGCCTGTAAAAAAGATGGTACAACAAGCGACCCTGATTCGGGATCAGATCCTGAATCAGGCAGTTGTTCTGTTACAGATACTGAAACCGATGGCCCTTATCCATTGTACAGCAGCCGTGGTTCAGCTATTCAGCGAACGAATATCGCAGATGGGAAAACAGGTATTCCTCTTAATATTAAAATTGTAGTGCGGAATGTAAATAACAGTTGTGCTGTATTGGCCAATGCGGTCGTTGACATCTGGCATTGTGATAAAGATGGTTATTACTCCGGCTATACCAATACCGGTTATCTCGGCACGCAAAATAACAGCAGCCTGGTATTTTGCCGCGGCAGGCAGATCAGCGATAGCAATGGAGAGATCAGTTTTGTATCTATCTATCCCGGTTGGTATAGCGGGCGTTGTATCCATATTCATGTGCAGGTGTATGTTAACAGTAACCTGAAACTGACTTCGCAGATCGCTTTTCCTGATGCGATCAATGCAGCCGTGTGCAGCACTCCGCTCTATTCGGCGCATGGGCAACCTGATACAACAAATGCAAAAGACAGCATCATCAGCAATTCCCTCGATAATGAGCTGGCAACCGTTACGGCAAATTCTTCCGGAGGATATGATCTTGTTCATACCCTGTATGTCGCTGCTTAGCAATTAAAAGGTCCTTTATGTCAAAAGCACTTATCAAACTCGCTTTCCGCCAGGAAATTGATGTCACTGCTACCGGTAGTTTTGAAAAAGATGTGTTTAATGATTCCTACCAGGAGTTCCTTATGCAGGCACAGGCCTATAATCCCAATGGGCAGTTCCACACTTTGCAGGAATTGATCGCGAATAACCCGAAAGCCAATTCCCTTCATTATAAAGTAGGCTTTTCGGTCGGCCTTTATATTGCCGGTCTGAATGGAGTAATACCCGGAATAAAGGAATGGGTGCCGGGCCAGGTGCAACCTGGTTTTGAAACACATCAGTTTGAGATTATCCGGTCTCATTTATCTGACCATTTGCAGCATGGGGTTGCTATTACTTATTTTACAGGCGTGCTCAGTTTGCTGGGTTCTTTCGGTGACCAGCTTTTGCTGGCAACCGGTGATATGACCCACCTGGCTGCCAGTGAATGGGCAGACAGTTTTATGCTGAAGATAAATCCTATGATCACTATTTGCCAGTATTCACCTATGAGGGCGGAGATGGGTTTGCCCAGGCTGGCAAATTAGTTTTCTGCAAAAAAAGCGGAATCCATTATCTTCATGCGCATGACTGAAAAAAACAAGTTGGGTCTTTTTGACCTGACCATGATCGTTGTAGGCCTGGTGATCGGCATGGGAATATTCAGGACTTCTGCCGATGCTGCCAATGCAGCTATTACGCCGCTCTTGTTTTTCCTTGCCTGGTTTGCCGGTGGAGTTGTGGCTTTATGCGGTGCGCTCACCTATGCGGAGATTGGTTCCCGCTTTCCTGTTACCGGTGGTTATTATAAAGTGTTTGCCGAATGTTACCACCCTTCGGTTGCTTTTTCCATCAACTGTATTATCCTTATCTCCAATGCAGCTTCCATGGCAGGTGTGGCATTGGTGGGAAGTGAATATATTTCAGAGGTATTGTTTAAAGCCGATCCCGGCTCTATGACCCGTGCACTGATCGCCATGGTGCCTATCATTATTTTTTATGGTGTTAACCTGATGGGGTTGAGGATGAGCTCTACAGCACAGAACATTTTAATGATCATCAAGATCGGAATGCTGGTGCTGCTGATCAGCTCTATCTTTTTTGTGGAGGGCAGTAATAATGTGGTAACAGCTTCGGAAGGCAGTTTTGGAATGATGGATTATATCCGCTCTTTTGGCGTGGCCCTGATCGCTGTTTCCTTTACGTATGGAGGTTATCAGCAAACCATCAATTTCGGGGAAGAAATACAGCAGCCCAGGAAAACGATCCCCCGCGGGATATTCATTGGTATCATGATCATTATCCTGCTTTATCTTGCAGTGAGCTACGCTTATTATAATGCGATTGGTTTTGAACAACTGAAAACCTCAAGAGGGATCGCTTCCATTGTGGTGGAAAAAATGTTTGGTCCTACGGGAAGGACCATTGCTTCCATTCTTCTCTTTATTGCCGTGCTGGCTTATGTGAATGTGTTGCTGCTTAGCAACCCCCGCGTAATGTATGCCATGAGTAAAGACGGGATACTGCCTGCTGCTTTTAAAAAGAAAGATGAAAAAAAGGATGTGCTTACAGTAGGTCTTACTGCCTTTGCTGCTATCGGCATTATCGTTTTATTCTTTGCCAAATCTTTTAATGAGATATTGAGTTTTACCATTTTCCTTGATTCCATTGGTATGGCGAGTTCGGCTGCCACGATCTTTATTTTGCGCAAGCGAACGAAACACCTGGATGGAACAGGCATCTATAAAATGAAACTCTATCCTTTATTACCGCTGATATTTATTGCTGCTTATATATTCGTTGGCATTTCCATTGCGGTGAATACGCCAAATCTTGCCCTGATAGGAACAAGTGTTTTTGGTGTTTTCCTGCTTATTTACTGGGGTATTATTAATTACAAAAAGAAAGAACACTGATACCATGGACATCTCTTATATAGTGAATGAACTGGCAGAGGACCGTGAACAGTATTTTAATGCAATTGCTCCCCCCATTGTGCAGGCGAGCAATTTTGCTTTTAAGACGGTAGATGCTTTGGGCAAGGCCTTTGAAGATGAAATGGGTGGCTATCTCTACAGTCGCGGCCTGAACCCCACAGTGGATATCCTCCGGAAAAAACTGGCAGCCCTGGATGGTGCAGAAGATTGCCTGGTATTTAATAGTGGGGCTGCAGCCATTTTTGCCGGTGTACTGGCCAATGTAAAAAGCGGCGATCATATTGTATCCGTCAAAAATCCTTATAGCTGGGCACAAAAAATGTTTGATGTGGTATTGCCCAGGTTTGGTGTACACACTACTTATATTGATGGTTCCAGCCTGGAAAACTGGCAGGAAGCTACCCAGCCCAATACAACCTTTTACTACCTGGAATCGCCAAACAGCTGGGCATTTACACTGCAGCCCCTGGCTGAAGTGGCCGCTTTTGCCCAAAGCCGGCAGATCATTACCATGATCGATAACAGCTATGCCACACCCATATACCAACCCGTTATTTCCGCGGGCATCGACCTGGCTATGCAAACGGCTACCAAGTATATCGGTGGACATAGCGATACGCTTGGCGGTGTGCTCTGTGGCACAAAAGCCATGATGAAAAAAATATTCGATAGTGAATACCTCAATATTGGGAGCGGCATCCAGCCTTTCAATGCCTGGCTGCTGATAAGGGGTTTGCGTACCCTGCCTGCCCGGCTCGACCGCATCAGCCACTCTACCGTGGAAGTATTCAATTTCCTGAAGCAACACCCTGCGGTGGAATCCGTAATATTCCCCTTTGACGAATCTTTCCCTCAATATGCCCTGGCCAAAAAACAGATGAGTGGGGCTTGTGGCCTGCTCACGGTCATATTAAAGACCCATAAACGGGAATCCATCGTAAAATTCTGCGAATCCCTGCAACACATATTAATGGCAGTAAGCTGGGGTGGCCACGAATCCCTGATCATTCCCAAATGCGCCGGCATCCCTGCCGCAGACTTCGATCCTTCCAACCCTGAGCACCGCTATGTGCGGCTCTACATAGGGCTGGAGGAACCCGCATACATTATCAAGGACCTTGACCAGGCACTCTCTTAAATATACCGGGAGGTGGCCGGTTCCGGGGCGTGAATCTTTAGTCGGGACTGCCCCGAAAAACCAGCATTCTTTACATACCGGATTGAATATTTCAAACTCAGGTAACTTCAGACTATCGACCCCGACTCAAAATTTAACCCCTATTTATCAAAAATCACTTCAGCGGGTGCGGTTTTCTGTTATTTTTGTTTTATGATGACCCGCTGCATCCAACTGTTAATCTGCTTATTCGCCGCTACAACATGCTTTGCCCAGGATAAATGGGACCTTCAGCAATGTGTGGAATATGCATTGAAAAATAATATTTCTGTGCGTCAGGCTGACGTGCAGGCTCGTATAACGGCCCTGACCTACGAGCAGAGTAAGCTGTCACAATTCCCGACGGCGAATATTCAAAGCAGCGGCGGTTATCAGTTTGGCCGCAACATTGACCCTTCTACTAACCAGTTTACCAATCAACGAACTTTTTTTGCCAACCCTTCCCTTAACATCAATCTTGATCTATTCAACTGGTTCAGTAAGAAAAATACGGTGGCTGCTAATAAGCTTACTGCTCAGGCATATATTGCCGGTGCTGAAAAAGCAAGGAACGATGTGGCATTGAATGTGGCAAATGCTTATCTCCAGATATTATTGAATGCTGAACAGGTCAATATCAGCGATGTACAGGTAAAGCAAAGTATCGAACAACTGGATATTGTAAAAAAGCAAGTGACGGCTGGTGCACTGCCTGAGCTGAACCAGGCAGAACTGGAAGCCCAGTTGGCAAACGACAGTTCCACATTGATAACGGCTAATGCGAATTATACTTTATCTGTTCTGCAACTGAAAGGATTACTTAATATACCTGCCGACCAGGTTTTCACAGTAGCAATTCCTTCAGTGGAACAAATACCGATAGAATCATTGGCAGAGCTGGACCCTGCTATGGTGTATACGATGGCTCAGGCCAATATGCCGCAGCAAAAGATCAATGATCTTAATCTGCAGGCAGCTATAAAAAATGTAGCAGCAGCTAAAGGGCAAATGTATCCGTCGCTTTCACTTTTTGGAGGGCTTGATACACGCTATTCTACTCAAGATCAGATATTGCGGGATTTTAAATTAGCACCTGGTACTGATGTTATCGGACATGTAACGGTCAGCAGTGTTGCTTATCCTGTAATTACAGCGGATCCTATCGTTTTCGACAAGATATTTGCTAAAAGACCCTTCTTTACGCAGCTTGATAATAATTTTGGGCAATCCGTTGGGTTAGGGTTGCGCATCCCTCTCTTTAATGGAGGAACTGCCCGTACCAACTGGAAAAAAGCCAAACTGAATGTTTCCAATGTTGAATTGCAAAAAGAACTCGATGCTCAAACCCTGAAGCAGGACATTTACCAGGCTCATACAAATGCTGTAGCAGCCTTGCAGAAATTCAATGCCTCAAAAAAAGGCGTGGAAACATCACAGAAGGCGTATGATTTTGCAAAGAAGAGATTTGATGTGGGGTTATTGAACACGATTGATCTGATCACTAATCAGAACAATCTTTTCAGGGCGAAGATCAACATGGTTTCAGCACAATACGATTATATTTTCAAGATGAAATTGCTTGAATTCTATAAAGGACTTGGTCTGAAACTATAAATAAACCAGGCTTGCTGGCTTAACCATTATCTAATCAAAAACCCCGGATGGGGTAGCTATTATGAGTAAGACTTTAAAATGGATACTGATCATTGCAGGTATATTGGCTGTTCTCTTTATCGGTGCCAAAGTTTTTGGCGGTAAGGGAGACAATATGGAAAAAGTGTCTGCGGAGCCAGTGGCCAAAAGAACGATCGTTGAAACCGTAACAGCCAGTGGCCAGATATATCCTGAAGTGGAAGTAAAGATCAGCCCGGATATTTCTGGTGAGGTGACCGAATTGAATGTGGAAGAAGGTGATAGTGTAAGAAAAGGCCAGGTGCTGGCGCGCATCTTTGCGGATATCTATGCTTTGCAGCGGGATGAAGCAGCTTCACAGGTTAGTCAGTCACAGGCTACGGTTGCCAATAATGAAGCAGCGCTGGACGCTTTACAGGCAAACCTGAACCAGGCCAAGCAGGCGTATGACCGTAACAAGGCTTTGTATAATCAGAAAGTGATCTCACAAGCGGAATTTGAACAGTTTGAAACCACCTGGCGTTCTGCCCAGGCTAATTATACCGCTGCACAGCAAAACATCAAGAGCCTTAAAGCAAATGTGCAAACAGCACAGGCAGGATTGACAAGGGCGAACAAAGATCTGGGTCGTACCACGCTGGTGGCGCCTATGAGCGGAGTGATATCTTCCCTGCAGATCAAAAGAGGTGAACGGGTGGCCGGTAACAGCTTTAATGTAGGTACTGAAATGATGACAGTAGCCGACATGAGCGTACTGGAAGCAAGAGTGGATGTTGGTGAAAATGATATTGTAAAGGTAAATATTGGCGACTCAGCAGATATTGAAGTGGATGCTTATAATAACCGTAAGTTCAAAGGTGTGGTGACGCAGATCGCCAGCAGCGTTAAATCGGCCCAGGCAGGCTCCGCAGCAGCGACCAATGACGTCACCAATTACCAGGTAAGGATCAGGTTGGATTATAATTCTTACAAAGACCTGATCGATCCGTCCAAACCAAAGAAATTCCCTTTCCGTCCTGGTATGAATGCCAGCGCAGATATCAAGACCAAGCGACATGAGAATGTGCTTTCTGTGCCCATCACTTCCGTGAATGCGCGCGTTAAAGGAAGTGACCAAAGTATTGCGGATAAAAAGAAAGAAGCACAGGATGCCAAAGGAGGCCAGGAATCGGAAGCAAACCAGGCACCTTCGATCAGCAGTGAACTGGAAGAAGTGGTATTTCTTGTGCAGGCCGATGGCACTGTGAAGAAAACGGTAGTGAAATCAGGTATACAGGATATCAGTTATATAGAGATCCTCAGCGGGCTTAAAGGCGGGGAACAGGTAGTTACAGGCCCCTATACTGCTATCAGCAAAACGCTGAAAGACGGAGTAAAAGTAAAAGTAGTTCCGAAAGAACAGCTTTTTGAGAAGAAGTGATGAACAAAAGGCTGTAGTGCAGCGTTGAGGCATTTTACTTTTAAAACTGAACATGAGGAAGACATTTGGTATAATTGGCAGTGGCAGTTGGGCAACCGCCTTGACGAAGGTTCTGACAGATAATAAGCAGAAGGTGAACTGGTGGGTAAGGAATGAAAATAATATCCGACATATTACTGAGCGGCGTCATAATCCGTCATACCTGTCTTCAGTGAATTTTGATGTTTCCTTGTTGCAGATGTCTGCCAATGTGCAAACAGTCGTGCGAAATTCAGACATCGTTGTTATTGCCATTCCTTCTTCTTTTGTGGAGCAAAGCCTTGGCAATCTGAAAGCTTCGGATTGGGAAGACAAGAAAGTTGTGTCTGCAGTAAAAGGCATCCTGCCACAAAAAGATATTTTGCTGAACTATTATTTGCAGCAGGAATTTGATATTCCCCTTGAAAATTATTTCGCCGTTTTAGGACCCTGCCATGCAGAAGAAGTAGCGGCGGAAAAGTTGTCCTACCTCACTTTCTCCGGGGTAGATATACCAATGGCTTCCACCATTGCTTCGCATTTCGCCACGGATTATATCAATACGATCGTTAATCATGATATACTTGGCGTGCAATATGCGGCTGTGCTGAAAAATATTTATGCGGTAGGAGCAGGCATTGCGCATGGATTGGAATACGGGGATAATTTCCAGAGTGTATATATTGCTAATGCGGCAGATGAAATGGCCGGATTCCTCAGAAGTTTTGGCGCAGAGCATATCGTAGTGGGCGAGCATGCAGGAGGAGAGGACCCTGTTACACACCGCAAAACACCGAACTATGCAGCTTCTGTGTACCTGGGAGATCTCCTGGTAACCTGCTATTCCCTTTTCAGCCGCAACCGCACTTTTGGCAATATGATCGGCAAGGGATATTCGGTGAAGACGGCGCAATTGGAAATGAATATGGTGGCTGAAGGATATAATGCCGCCAAGTGTATTTACAATATCAACCGGTCTGTGCAGGCATCTATGCCGATAGCCGAAACAGTTTATAGGATCTTATGGGAAGGTGTAAAGCCCCGTGAAGGATTTAAGAAGATAGAAACGGTGATGATATAAGATCTAAAGAAAAAGATCAGCGGCAATCCCGTCCGCCAGCAGCCTTCCTTCGCGTGTGAGCCGCAGCCATTCTTTTTCCTGTATCATCAGTCCATTCTTAATATACTTGATACTTTCTTTCAGCAGTTGAACTTTTACTTCTGCCAGTTCCTCTTTGTTCATGCCACGGATATTTTGTGTAACTCTTTCAAGGTTTAGACCTTCTCGCGTTCTCAGGGAGATCATGATCAGTTCATTGATCTGTTGCGTGGCAGTCAGTACTTCTTTTTCAAAAGGAATAGTGCCTTCCCCGATCGATCGCATATATTTTGTATTGTTTGCTACATTCCACCATCTTGACTGCCCATCGAACGAATGAGCGGAGGGGCCAAAACCGAAATATGGCTTACCCTGCCAGTAAGAAGAGTTATGACGGCTCCGGAAACCTGGCTTGGCGAAGTTGGATATTTCGTAATGCTCGTATCCTGCCTGCTGCGCCCATTCCATCAGCAGCAGGAATTGCTCTGATTGCTGATCGGGATTTACATCCGGTGTTCTATGTTCCCGGATAAGTTTTTGCAGGGGTGTTTTAGGTTCTACCGTCAGGGCATAACAGGAAAGATGAGGAATGCCCAGTTCAATGGCTTTTTCTACATTTTGCTTCCATTTTTCATTTGTAAGAGCTGGTGTGCCATAGATCAGGTCAATCGTAATGTTGTTGAAATAACGGGTTGCGAGCCCCAGGCTTTCCCATGCCTGCCGGCTATTATGGGCCCGGTTCATCCAGGTCAGGTCTTCTTCAAAAAAACTTTGTATACCGATGCTGAGCCGGTTGATACCTGCTTCCTTCCATTGCTGTAGCTTTTTTTCTGATATATCGTCGGGGTTGGCTTCCAGGGTTATTTCGACATCAGCTGATACAGAAAAGATTTCCCGGACCTTGTCAAGTATTTTTTTTATTTCATCTTGCGTGCAGAGGCTGGGTGTGCCACCTCCGAAATAGATCGTTTCAATGATGCCAGCAGAAGCGGTTGCTTCAGGGAAGAAATTTGGTGTCAGTTCAATCTCTTTCAATAAAGCGGTGATTAATTCGTTTTTGTACCGCAAAGAAGTGCTGAAATGGAAATTGCAATAGTGGCAGGCCTGTTTGCAAAAAGGAATATGGATATAAATGCCGGCCAAGTAGATTTATTTAATGAATAATTTTATGGTATAAGCGACCAAGCTAAATGGCAAAGTTAAGGTGCCTCATACTGCTTCTCCTTTTTTTGTTTGTTTCCTTTTTCTCCAAAGCGCAAACAGGATATCCCTTGCAAATAAGTGCAGTGGACAGGGATTCTGCTTTTCTTGTATCTACGCTCGGCATACAAACCCAGTTCACTACACGTTACGACTGTATCAGCTATATCAATAAACTTCCTGTCCTTTTACAGTTGAAAGGATATGTAACAGCTTCGGTTGACACACTGCTGTATGATTCAGCTTCTGCCCGTGCTGTTTTATATATTGGTGACAGGTATGAATGGGCAAAACTGGATGCGGGCCAGGTGGATCCCAATATTTTGCAGGCAGTGGGCTGGAGGGACAA
The DNA here is from genome assembly GCA_001898405.1 of Sphingobacteriales bacterium 44-61. GTDB lineage: Bacteria > Bacteroidota > Bacteroidia > Chitinophagales > Chitinophagaceae > Terrimonas_A. The sequence continues at coordinate 655,053 of MKTW01000001.1, read as the reverse complement.
AGCTTTTACAGACAAACCGATGGACTTTTCGCAGGTGCAGGACTGGCAGGAAAAGATCATTACTTACCTGGAGAATAATGGACATCCGTTTGGTAAAGTATATATTGATAGTTTCAGACTGGAGCAGGAGAAAGTATGGGCAAAGCTTAAAGTGGAGCCAGGGCCGGCCTATAAGATTGACAGCATACGAGTAATAGGCAATGCCAAAGTATCCAATGAATTTCTTCAGCGTTACCTGGATATCCGCAATGGCAGTCCTTTTGATAAAGAAAAACTGCAAAATATCAGCCGCAAGATGCGGGAGCTTTCTTATGTGGAAGAAGAATTTCCGGCCAAACTGGTCTGGTTGAATTCGGGATCGTTCCTCGAAATGTATCTCAAACAAAAACAAAGCAGCCAGGTGAATGTGCTGGTCGGTTTTTTGCCTAATAATGATCAGCTTTCTTCCAAAAAGCTGCTGATAACGGGTGAGGCAAACCTGCTTTTGCGGAATGCGCTGGGAGTAGGGGAGACGATCGGGCTTAACTGGCAGCAATTGCAGGTGAAGTCACCAAGGCTGAACATTATTTACCGTCATCCATATCTTTTCGGCACTCCTATCGGGCTCGATTTTGCTTTTGATATGTTCCGGAAAGACAGTTCTTTTCTGAATGTCAATTTTCAGTTGGGCGCTCAATATGTACTCAGTAATCAGCAATCGGGAAAAATATTTATCCAGCGGTTTCAGACCATTGTTACCAGTGCCAACACCGCTTTTATTTTGCAGAACTACCGCCTGCCTGAAGATGCGGATGTAAGTTCGATAAACGTGGGAATTGATTATGAGTATAACAACACCAATTACCGGATGAACCCGACACGGGGCAATGAATTCAGGATCATTACTTCGGCTGGTACTAAAAAAGTTAAACGCAATAATGAGGTGCTGGAATTAAAGGACCCCGGCAACCCGGCTTTTGATTTTGGCTCGTTATATGATACGGTCAAGCTAAGTACTTACCAGTTCCGTGCGAGAGTTTCTGCTGCCCGGTTCTTTCCTGTTGGCCGCCAGGGAACGTTGAAAATGGGATTGAATGGCGGTTTTTTTCAAAGTGGCAATATTTTCCGGAATGAGCTTTTCCAGATAGGGGGATATAAATTGCTGCGCGGTTTTGATGAAGAGAGCCAGTATCTTTCCCAGTTTGCTATCGGCACTTTTGAATACAGGTACCTGATCGGGCAGAATTCTTATTTCTATGGATTCCTGGATGGCGGCTGGGGGCGGAACAATTCGCAGAATACGGATGTGGATTACACTTATCTTGGAACAGGGCTGGGTCTGGCATTTGAAACGAAGCTGGGGATTTTCAACCTGGCCTGGGCAATAGGGCGCAGAAGTGATATTCCCTTCAGCCTCCGGCAATCAAAAGTACATTTTGGGTTTGTGAACTTTTTCTGATGGCTTATTTTTGAATTCTTAAACAAAACTATTTGCGCCCGATATATTTTTTATTCCTGGTTTTTCAATTCGCTGCCTTTGGTGTTTCGGCGCAAAATATAACTGATTCCATTCCGCCGGTTGATACAGTGAAGGCGATACAGGATACCGCTACAGTTATAGCTAATCCACCAACAGTGCTGCATGACAGTATTTCCCGTAAACCGGAGCCGTTGATCCCTGCCTGGGAGGTGCGGACTGATCTGCCTTTTGAGCAGCAGATCCTGCGGCAGCATCCATTCTATAATTTCCGGGTAAAGCCTTTTGTGGTTCCAACAGGGCTTAAGGTATTCAGGGGAAAGGAAACGATCTTTTATGTAGTATTGGGATTAGTGTTGGTGTTTGCTTTGTTGAGACTGGCTTTTGCCAAATACTTTTATGATCTGTTCCGGGTTTTCTTCCGTACTACCATGAAGCAGCGGCAGATAAGGGAGCAATTGATGCAGACGCCGCTTCCATCCCTGGGTTTTAACCTGTTTTTTATTGCCAGTGGCGGTTTATACATTGACTTTATTCTATTCCATTTTGGAGTAAGGCCGGTAGATAATTTCTGGTTATTGTATTTCTATTGTTGTATTGGCCTGGCGGCGATTTACCTGGGCAAGTTTATTGGTCTTAAGATTTCTGGCTGGTTGTTTAATATGCGCCAGGCTGCCGATTCTTATATTTTCATTGTTTTTATCATCAATAAGGTGATCGGTATTTTCGTGTTGCCTTTCCTGGTTTTGCTGGCATTTACGGCGGAGCCTTTGCGGTCGATTGCGATGACCTTATCCTGGTGTGGGATTGGATTGTTGTTCCTGTACCGGTTTATTTTAGGGTATTCTGCGGTTCGTAATGAGGTCAGGTTCAACCTATTTCACTTCTTTTTATATATATGTGCCTTTGAAGTAGCACCGCTTTTGCTGATTTACAGGCTTTTACTCTTCTTTTTTAAATAGAAAGCCGTAACTTTGCAGCCAATTTAGCCCGAACCGCACATGTCAATAAATGGTGTGAAAAAGGCCGATACGCTGGCCAAAGAGATACAAAAGATCCTGATTACCCAACCCAGGCCTGAAAGCGATAAGTCGCCGTACTTTGAGCTTTCGAGGAAATATGGAGTACAATTGGATTTTCAGCCATTCATCCGGTTGGAAGGGATTCCTGCGCGTGATTTCCGCAAGCAAAAGATAGAGATACAGAATTTTACTGGAGTTATTTTCACCAGCCGGAATGCGATCGACCATTTTTTCCGGACTTGTGAGGAAATGAAGGTGAGTGTGTCGCAGGATACCAAGTATTTCTGTATTACGGAAGCGGTGGCGCTTTATCTTCAGAAGTTTATCCTTTACCGGAAGCGTAAGGTGTTTTATGGGGCGGATGGCAGCAATAAGAGCATGTTTGATGTGGTCAACAAGCATAAGGGCAATGAAAAATTCCTTTATGTATGTTCTGAGAATCAGCAGGACAATGAGATTGTGAATTGGCTTAAAGCGAATAATTGTGAGTTTTCTTTGGCGTTTATGTACAGGACGCAGAGTAATGATGTGAAGGAGTTGTTGACCGAGAATGAATATGATGTTATTTGTTTTTTTACGCCGAGTGGGATAAAGAGTTTGTTTGATAATCTTCCTAAGTATAAGCAGAATGGGACGGTGATTGGTGCTTTTGGGGGTAATACGACTAAAGCGGCAGAGGATGCGGGTTTGAAGTTAGAGATTAAGGCGCCGCAGCCGCAGGCGCCGAGTATGGTGTCGGCGTTGGATAAATTTTTGGCGGAAGTGAAGAAGAAATAGGAGAGAGGTTAATGGTGATTTTCTCTCTGCTCCTCCCTGACGGGCCCTCCCTCCCCCGCCTCCAACCTACCTTTTAGACATAGTTTCCTTACCCGGCAATATATGCCCGGCAAAAATACTCTCTTCAAATACCAAAGCTCCATTCTACTGAAGCCCCTTAGGTTATTCAGCTAATTCAATCCATCTGATCAATCAGAATTCAAATATCCTTTTCCCATAAACCATCACCATGGGGAAAAAAACAATAAATAACGGGAAAAACCTCCCTCTGCTTTCCTCCTCTCTCCCTACCTTAACCCAAACTTCAGCACAAATATTGATTACCTTACCTTTTACCCAATTGTACACTCCCGATGAACAAACATACCAATGCCCTGATCAATGAAACCAGCCCTTATCTCCTTCAGCACGCCCACAACCCTGTCAACTGGTACCCCTGGGGAGAAGAAGCCTTAAACAAAGCCCTGCAGGAAGACAAGCCCATTCTTGTCAGCATCGGCTATGCAGCCTGCCACTGGTGCCATGTGATGGAAAGGGAAAGCTTTGAAGAGGAAACCACCGCACAATTGATGAATGATCATTTCATCAATATCAAAATAGACCGCGAAGAACGGCCTGACCTCGATCATATTTATATGGATGCCGTTCAGACAATGACAGGCAGCGGCGGCTGGCCATTAAACGTATTCCTTACTCCCGGTACCAAACCATTTTACGGCGGGACTTATTTTCCCCCGGTGCGGGCATTCAACCGCCCATCCTGGAAAGAAGTGCTGATGGGGGTAGCAGAGGCTTTTAAAGGGAAACGGGATGAGATAGAAGCACAGGCAGATAATCTAACAGCCCACCTGGTACAGTCCAACAGCTTCGGCCTTCATTTTCCCGACGAGGCAGACCCCGCTTTTTCTATGGCCAATGCTGCGCTGATAACAGACAATTGTATGAAGGCAGCCGATAAAGAGTGGGGTGGATTCGGGAAGGCACCGAAATTCCCTCAAAGTTTTACCATCCGCTATTTACTCCGGTATTTCTATGTGAAAAAAAATGAAAACCTGCATCAGGGGATGGAGGAGGCAAAACAAGGGCTCGATCAGGCTTTGCTCAGCCTGGATAAAATGATCGACGGCGGCATTTACGATCAGTTGGGCGGTGGGTTTGCCCGTTATTCAACCGATACGGAATGGCTGGCCCCTCATTTTGAAAAAATGCTGTATGATAATGCTTTGCTGGTGGATGTACTAAGCGAGGCATACCAGTTGACAGGCAGATCGCGCTATGCAGAAGTGATCCGGGAAACAATGGATTTTGTAAAGCGGGAATTGATGCATGAAAAAAAAGCCTTTTATGCAGCGTTGGATGCCGATAGTGAAGGAGTGGAGGGGAAGTTTTATGTATGGCAAAAAGATGAGGTAGCGCAATTACTGGGCAGGGATGCGGATGTGTTTTGCAGCTATTATGATATATCGGAGAGGGGTAACTGGCATGAACCGGGGCCTGCCCCGGCCCTTGAGCCGGGGGAATCTTCATCCAGGAATATCCTCCGCGTGAAGACGCCATGGAAAGAGTTTGCCACACAACACAGATTAGGCGATGAGGAGTTGAAGCAGTTGCTGGAAAAAGGAAAAAATATTTTGCTGGCCCACCGGAATAAAAGAACAAGGCCGGCATTGGATGATAAGATCATTCTCGGGTGGAATGCTTTGATGAATACAGCTTGCAGCAAGGCTTTTGCAGCAACAGGAGAGGAAGGATACCGGCAATTGGCAATAGCCAATATGGAATTTATCTGGAGCAACCTGGCCGGGAATGAACCAGGGGAGTTTTATCATACGTGGAAAAACAAGCAGGCGAAACACCCGGCTTTTTTAGACGATTACGCTTTTCTGGCAGATGCTTTGCTGCACCTGCATGAAATAACAGGCGATGTTTCCTGGTTGATGAAAGCAACGCAGGTTACAGAATATGCGATACAGTATTTCAGTGAACAGGATACCGGCTTTTTCTTTTATACACGGGAAAAGCAGGCAGATATCATTGTCCGGAAAAAAGAAGTGTATGATGGAGCCCTGCCTTCAGGAAATGCAGTGATGGCAGCCAACCTGTACCGGTTAGGTATCCTGCTCGACCGGTCGGCATGGAAGGAAAGAAGCGATCGGATGATAAATGCCCTGGGTCAGACCATAGTACGTTATCCGACCTCTTTCGGGTATTGGGCTGCCGGATTGCTGGAGAGGACAGCTGGAACTGTGGAACTGGCAATCGTGGGGAAAGAGCCCTCCAAAATGCACCAGGATTTGTTGCGGTTTTTTATACCGCACAGGGTGTTGATGGTGTCTTCAGGCGGCGATGCTGAATTCCCTTTGCTGGCCGGAAAACGGGTGTCGGGACCAACTGAAATTTTTGTTTGCAAAGACTTTGCTTGTTTACAACCAGTTACGTCGCTGGAGGCAGTTATGTCACTGATAAACAGGGCTGGGCAAAAGAATTAATTTCATGTTAAAGCAATAAAAACAAGTCATATTTCGTTAGAATATTTACGTCGTAAAATCCGATTTGGCTATATAAAATAAAATTGTAACGTTGTGCTTACGAACAAACCAAAATATTATATTTGCCCAATACCCTTTAAGTGTATGAAAATGAAAAACCTTAACCGAACAATCCTGGCTATTGTCAGCGTTTCTATGCTGGCAAGTTGTGGTATAATCGGCGGAAAGAAAAACAAAGGTGGCGGCGCCTTAGTCCCAAATGATGGCCAGGTCCATGGCATCTCTCCCGGCAGCCGCTATGTGCTCCCCAAACCTCCGGGAATGGTATACATACCACAGGGTACATTCCACATGGGACCCAGCGACGAAGATCCTGCTTATGCATTCAGTGCCCGTAACCGCTCAGTTTCCATCAGTGGATTCTGGATGGATGCAACAGAAATTACCAATAACGAATACCGTCAGTTTGTTTTCTGGGTCCGTGACTCTGTAGCCGCCCGCAAAATGGGTAAGGTGAAAGCCGGAGCAGATGGCAACGAATATGTTGATTGGGTAGCCATGCGCCAGGTAAAATGGGATGACCCTAAAACCGTGGAGTCAATGGCCGATCTTATCCTCGCACCGGAAGACCGTGTCTTCGGCAAGAAAGAGATCGATGCCTCCAAGCTGATCTACCATTCTGAAACCTTTGACCTGAAAGAAGCAGCCAAAAGGGAAAATGCCGGCAAACCCCGCTCAAAATTCATCGTAAAGAAAGATATAGGTATCTACCCTGATACATTGGTTTGGATCCGCGATTTCGCTTATTCCTACAACGAACCAATGACCAAACGTTATTTCTCACACCCTGCTTTCGGTAACTACCCGGTTGTAGGTGTGAACTGGAAACAGGCAACTGCTTTCTGCGAATGGAGAACTCATTACCTGAACTCCTGGCTCGACAGCAAGAAAAGGGTACAGGAATCTGACTTCCGCCTGCCAACAGAAGCACAGTGGGAATACGCAGCCCGCGGCGGACGTTCACAATCAATGTTCCCCTGGGGTAACTATTACCTCCGTAATAAAAAAGGATGTTTGATGGCCAACTTCAAACCCGGCCGTGGTAACTATCCTGAAGATGGTGGCTTCTACACAGTTCGCGCAGATGCTTACTGGCCCAATGATTTCGGTCTGTATTGCATGTCAGGCAACGTGGCAGAATGGACTTCTTCTATTTATTATGAAGGCCGCAACAACTTCCAGCATGATATGAACCCTGATGTTCGCTGGAACGCAAAAGATGATGATCCCCCACTGATGAAACGCAAAATTATCCGTGGTGGAAGCTGGAAAGACGTAGGTTATTACCTGCAGACCGGTACCAGCACTTACGAATACCAGGACTCAGCCAAATCTTATATCGGCTTCCGCAGTGTTATTGACCTGCCAGCCGCTCCGCAAAAAGGTCGTCGCAGATAAGAATTCTCCAAAAGGGTCTTTCTGCGACCCCCTTTTTACGCAATTTTTACTGCTTTCTATTCGTTTCTTTTAAAATTTAATAAACTATAAAAACGAACCCCTTATGCTATTCTTTAAATCGAAAAAAGGCCAGGTAGTTCTTAATTTCCTTTTTAGCTTTTTTGCTGCCGTGGTGATCTTCGCTGCCATGATGAAAATCCTTCACTGGCCGGGAGCTGACTACGCGATCATGGTGGGTCTTATCGCAGAAGCCATCGTGTTCCTCGTAATGGCATTTCTCGTTCCTCCTCCCGAAGAACCACATTGGGAAAGATATTTCCCCGGCATCTCTACTCACCCTGACCTTGATCCAAACTTCAAACCCACTCCGCTTTCACTCGGTGGTGGTAACTCAGGTAACCCTGCGCTGAATAAACTGGAAGACATGCTGCGCGACGCAGACATCACTCCAGCCAACCTTGGCCGCCTGGGTGAAAACTTCAAAAAATTTGGTGGCACGGTAGATAAAATGGCTGATATCACTGATGTGGTGGCTGCTACCGGCGACTATACCGCAAAAACAAAAGAAGCGGCTAATGCACTGGGTACTATGAAAGATGCCTATTTGGGCGCTGCCAACAGCATCCAGCATTTCAACCAGGCCGCTGATGGTACCAAACAATTCCATGATCAGGTTCAGGTGCTGACTAAAAACCTGTCTTCCCTGAATACGATCTATGAACTGGAATTGCAGGATACCAACAACCATTTAAAAGCTATGAACAAATTCTACAGCAACCTTACAGAAGCTTCCAAAGCAATGCAAGGCAGCGTGGAAGATGCTCAGAAAGCAAAAGACCAGATCGCCTTATTGGCAAACAACCTGGGCCGCCTGAACAATGTTTATGGCAATATGCTCAGCGCCATGCAGGGTCGCAGCTAAACTAACGGTATAAGGGTTTCGTTTATAAAAAATCTAATAGATCCGTATCCCGTGATTTTTGATAGTCACCATATCTAATTTTTAAAACCAAGAATCGTCATGTCTTTACCTAAGGAGCCCAGGCAGAAAATGATCAACATGATGTACCTCGTGTTGACGGCCCTTCTGGCCCTCAACGTGTCATCTGAGATCCTGAATGCCTTCAAAACGGTAAATAATAGTTTACAGAATACTAACAATACTGTAAACCAATCAACGCAGACTATCCTGGCTTCTTTGGCTGAAAAGTCAACAGAACCTGCTACTGCTGAGAAAGCCAAAATCTGGCTTCCCAAAGCTCAATTTGTAGAAAGCCGTTCAAGAGATGTATACAATTTTATACAGGGGTTGAAAGACCGGATCATTACGGAAGCCAACGGCGATCCGAAAGATCCTACCAAAAAATTCAAAGAGGATAACCTTGATATTCCTACTCACGTAATGGTTGAGAAAGGACAGGGTAAAGCTCTCTATGAAATGCTGGAGAAATACAGGAATGATATCCTTAATGTTGATCCGGCCGTCAAGGCGGAGTTTGAAAAAACACTGCAGATTGATTTGACCAAACCTAAAACAGAAGCAAAAGGCAACAACACCTGGGAAGCGGCTTATTTCCGCATGGTTCCCACTGTTGCTGCGCTGACCATCCTGAGCAAGTTTCAGAACGATGTCAGGACTTCTGAAAACAAGATCGTAGCTTTTTGCCATGAGCAGGTTGGTAAAGTAACCGTAAGGTTCGATACCTATGCTGCCATCATCGGCCAAAGCTCTAATTATGTAATGCCAGGCCAGGAGATCGAGATCACAGCTGGTGTGGGTGCCTTCAGTAAAGCGGCACAACCCACTATCGTGATCGGTGGAAAAACAGTGCCTATCGGCGAAGATGGAGCTGCTCACCTGAAAGTGCCTACTGCAGGCATCGGTGACCATTCCATTCCTGTTACCATCAACTATCTCGATCAGGATGGCAAGCAACAAAGCATCAAAAAAGACGTTCCTTATACAGTAGGCCAGGCCAGCGCGTCAATCGCCCTGGATGAAATGAACGTTCTTTATATCGGTTATGACAACAAAGTTTCTATCGCTGCAAGCGGTGGTGGAGACGATAAAGTTCAGGTTAGCATTTCCGGTGGTGGCGGCAACCTCCAAAAACTGGGTGGCGGTCATTACATCGCTAAAGTGAACAGCGTAACCGACGATTGTAAAATAACTGTATCAGTAGACGGTAAAGTTGCTGGTGTATCTCAGTTCCGCGTACGCACGATCCCTCAGCCTGTAGGTACTGTTGGTGGTTATGCGAGCGGTGAAAACATCCCTGCCGGTGCTTTCAAAGCGCAAACTGGTGTGGGTGCTTACATCAAAGACTTCCCGCTTAACCTGAAATATGGTGTAACCAGCTTCACTATCACTGCTGACAATGCAGAAGGTGATATCGATGAAGCTCCCTGTACAGGTAACCTTTGGAGCCCTAAAGCCCAAAGCATGATCAAGAACCTGGCTGCAGGAAGAACTGTAACGATCGATAATATCCGCGCTACAGGACCTGATGGCAGAAGCCAAAAACTGCCTTCACTTGTGTACTATATTAAATAAACTAATGAAGATGAAAAGCATTGTTGTAAAGAGTTGTTTGCTGATGGCCTTCGGCGCCCTGATGGTAGCTGATGCAAGTGCGCAGCGTACCAGGGCCAGAAGAACTGGTAACCCTCCGGCAAATCAGCAAACCCAGCAGCAGGAGACCCAGCAGAATAACACCGCTCCGCCTTCCAACTATAATCCCTATGGCAATATTCCTATTGTTGTGGATTCTTCAGGTATGGCAGATACAACGGTGAAAAAATCGCTGCGCAATGACAATGCTTATGATAAAAGCAGTGTGAATGCCCGTACTCCACTGGATTATGAACACCTGAGAGCTGATGACGCCCTTTTTGCAGAAAAGGTGTGGAGAGAGCTGGACCTTCGTGAAAAAATGAACCAGCCTTTCCGCTACGAAGCAGAAAGCGATAACGGCAGCCAGATGTTCATCAATATGCTGTTGAAAGCAGTTAAGTCCGGACAGGTGACAGCTTTTGCTGATGACAGGTTCACTACTCCTGTTACCGGAGCAGAAATTGATCAGATGACTACCGGCACTGCCGATACAGTTCCCCAGGTTGACCCTAACGATCCCAGCAAAGTGATCCGCTATGTTGTTACCCGCGCCAGCTTTGATGGAAAATCAGTGGTAAAACTGAGGATCAAGGAAGAATGGGTATTCGACCGCGAAGCCAGCCGCCTGTTTTGCAGGATACTCGGAATTGCTCCGCTGAAAACATTATACTTCCCTAATGGACAGGAACGCCCGGGCAGTTCAACCATGTTCTGGGTTTATTACCCGGACCTTCGCCCGATCCTGACCAAATATGAAGTCTATAATCCTAAAAACATGGGTAATAGCCGGATGACCTGGGAAGAGCTGTTTGAAAGCAGGATGTTCAGCAGCTATATTGTAAAGTCTACACTCGACAATGCAGCTAACCGCAATATCAGGACCTATATCAAAGATCCGATCCTTGCCCTGCTGGAAGGAGAGGCGATCAAAGAGAAAATTTTCAACTACGAACAGGATCTTTGGTCATACTAACGCTCATTCGTAAAAGTTTGTTTATATCAAATAAAAAAGCCCCTTTAGTGGGGCTTTTTTAATATTCAAAGAATTCATTTATAATTAATTAAAAAAAGTTTTAAAAATCGTAAAAGTCCTGTAGGAAAATAGGATAAATGTTGTATTTTCGTTTCGGTTTTTCATAGGATATTGGATTTTAAAAACGGGGCTGGATTTCTATCCTGGCCCCATTTTTTTTGTCTTTATTTCAGGCTTATTACGAGGTAATACTTCGTTGACGCCGATCAATATCTGCACAGATTACTGCTTGTTGAAATAAGCATGAATGATAGCGGCTTTAGCCTTGCCTGCCACTGCTGCAATTTCTTCCAATCCCTTTTCACGGATGTTTTTTACAGAGCGGAATTCCTTCAGCAAAATATCTGCAGTGGCTTTGCCAATGCCGGGAATATCTTCCAGTTCATTTTTGAAAGTGCCTTTACTTCTTTTCTGCCGGTGGAAAGTGATACCGAACCGGTGCACTTCATCACGTATACGTCTCACCAGTTTCAGGCTCTCACTGTTATAAGGCAGCTTGAGCGATTCCTGGTCGCCGGCAAAAAATAATTCCTCTTCATTTTTAGCCAGGCCCACCAGGGTGGTCTGACCTGTCAGCCCCAGTTCTGCAATAGCCTCCAGAGCAGCGCCTAACTGGCCTTTTCCGCCGTCTATGATCACCAGTTGAGGCAAAGGCTGCTCTTCCTCTTTCAGGCGCTTATAACGCCTGTAAACGGCTTCTTTCATCGAGGCAAAATCATTGATGCCTTCCACCGTTTTTACATTGAAATGCCGGTAGTCTTTTTTGCTCGGTTCACCATTTTTAAAACATACCATGGCTGAAACGGGATAGCTGCCCTGGAAATTCGAGTTATCAAAGCACTCGATATGTACCGGCAGGGAAGGAAGCTGAAGGTTATCCTGCAATTGCTCCAGCACCTTGATCTTGTCTGTATTTTTTGACAGCTGCAGCCGCGCTTTGTTCTTTATCTCTTCTATAAAATAATCTGCATTTTTTTCCGACAGTTCCAGCAGCTTTTTTTTATCGCCACCTTTGGGCACCGTAACCTCTATATTGTCCTGCGGATATTCGACGGGGAAGGGCACAACGATCTCACTGGCCTCACTATTGAACGTACTGCGCAGCGTGGCAACAGAAAAACTCAATATTTCTTCCGGTGTTTCATCCAGATGTGTTTCAACCTTTGTGGTATGGGTTTGCACTATAGCTCCATTGCGTACCATCAGGAAGTTGACAAAAGCAATGTCTTTGTCTTTTACCAGGGAGAACACGTCCAGGTCGCCGGTCTTAATGCTGACCACCACTGAGCGGGCCTGGTAATTTTCCAGGAACTCGATCTTCTTGCGGGTGATCTCTGCTTTTTCAAAAGAAAGATCTGCTGCAAATTTTTTCATCTCATCCCTGAAATGTTTCAGTACAGGCGCCAGGTTACCCTTCAACAGGTTCTTCAACTGGTCAATATTTTCCTGGTAGCCCTCTTTTGTCTGATGCCCTTCACAAGGGCCTTTGCAATTGCCCAGGTGATATTCAAGGCAAACTTTGAATTTCTTTTCCCTGATATTCTTCTCTGTCAGGTTCAGGGAGCAGTTGCGCAGGGGAATGGTGTGACGGGTAAATTCAATGAGTTCCCTTACCTTTTTTACCGATGTATAAGGGCCGAGATATTCGGAACCATCGTTGATCTTTTTTCTTGTCAGAAAGACCCTGGGGAAAGGTTCATTCTTTATTACGATGAAAGGATAAGTCTTATCATCTTTCAGGTTGATATTAAAGATCGGCTGGAACTCTTTTATGAGTGAGTTTTCCAACAAGAAAGCATCCTGCTCTGAATTCACGATCGTGAACTCGATGTGGTGGATCCGCCGTACAAGCTCATGTGTTTTGTAGCTGTTGACGGTCTTATTAAAATAGGAGCTTACCCGCTTGCGTATACTTTTAGCTTTGCCCACATAAATGAGGGCATCGGATGAATCATAATATTTATAAATCCCGGGTTGTTGGGGAATGCCCGGCGCTACCTGTTGGAATTCTGCTGCTGTCATGTCTATTCCTCATTCCATACAACTTTGACGGTTGTAGTTATTTCCGGCTGACCTTGTAGTTGTTTGATCGTAATGACCTGAAAACTCCGGTCTACCTGCCACAACATTCTTTTCTGTACGGCGCTGTCTTTTGTGTTTTTAACACTATTAATGATAATACTGGTGATCTTATCGCCGCCTGCATCCGGCCTGATCAGCACTTCCTGCTTTTGAATAAGTTCCTTTTCAGGCGTTACAGGGGTATAGGTGAATAATGCCCGGTTCAATGTTTCGTCAAATTGCTTGTCTTCACGATATCTTTTTTTATACTCAGGCTTGCTCAGGTCAGGGATAGAAAGGAAATCTTCTGCCAGTTGGCGGAACTGCTCCCGGTGAACGAATATCGTATCTGTTTTTGAACTGTCTGTAGAAACATATTCCCTGATGGCATTCAATGTAGTGTCTACGTCGGCTACCTGGCTTCGCAGAAAGGAGAGCACCGGGAAAAAACTTTCCCCCTCATCTTTTTTTTCAGAAGGGCCGCAAGCCGCCAGCACAAAACAAATTACGATCGCTGCTAAGTTGTGTTTTTTCATTAGAATAAATCCTTTCAAAGCAAATTTAATGAAAAACGCCCCGGCAAGATGCGGGGCGTTTTTCAAAATTATAATTAATAATTCAGGGCATTCTTATCTCCATCCTTTGTTGGATGTGCCAATGCCGTCAGCTTTAGCTGTAGTTCCAAAAGTGTAGAACTCGGTTTCGCCAAAAAGCTGAAGAGTAGGACCGGGTATTGGCAGATGTAAGGGAGTACCTTTTTGCAGAAGGTCCAGTTTTCTCATTTCGAAGAACTGTATGCCGCAACCTGTAGTGTAAAGCTCAACATGCCTTTCGTGATGAAGCGCATCAACAATGGCAGTGAGATTTGCTGCAACAGGTGCCATATTGCCTCTGGTAACGCGGGTTCCTGCATTGATGATATCGGCTGCTCCCTGCAGGTCATTGGTATAGGCTCTTGCCTCTGCCCTCAGCAGATCATTTTCGGTTTTCATGATTGTTGGCTTAGGCCCCACAGCATTTGTATAAACATCATCATATCTTGAATTCCTGTAGCAGGTAAAATGATAGTAGCCGCGGGCAGCAAGGAAATCATTTGAACCCATGTATTCAAAATCGGTTTTCAAACGGGCATCCAAAGCAGTTGCCGGCTCGGCAGGGTGAGGGAAAGAAGGGCTGTCGTCCCAATGTTCGGGCAAAGACGGCTCCATCATGTGAACCACACGCATATCCGTACGTCCCCAACCTGGATAAGTTAGGTAGTCGCCTGCTTCCATATACCATTTGGAGGTGCCATCCATCTGAATGGTCCAGTCGAACGTAATGCCATTATCAGCATAAGTTTTCACTTTTGGCCAATCTACAGCAGCCAGTTCTGTTTTGTTCCTGGGAAGATAAGCAAGAATACGGGCTGCAGATGTGTTGATGAGTTTTTTAAAATCGGCACCGTTCAGATCTCCAGGCAAGCCTAACCAACTGGCAGGGATTGTGAAACTTCCATCCGTTAAAGCTATAGCTTCATCAAGATAGGCGATAGCTGCATCAGCTACCTCTTTGTAAGGAGAGGCAGCGGCAAGAGTGGGTTCAACGGTCTTTGTTTCGTCAACAATATGCACTTTATCAAATACCAATGCCATATTACCATAAGCAATTCCCAGTGCAAATTTGGCAAAGGCCTTTGCGCGGGCATTCCCAGCTCCACCATCGATCTGAATGCCTCCATCGAGGGCTTTCAAAACATCGGAAGCTGTACCAACGGCTGAATACCATTTGTCATAAGAAAATTTCAGATTGCTGGCGTTGGCATAAGTAGGGGCATTGTTCCAGGCGTTATCGCGAGGCTCAAATGACATATCCCGCATTCCGAAGTTACCCCATGAGCAGGTTACGTGATCGGCAGCTGTTGCCAGCATACATTCCACACCACTTGCAGAGTGTTCTCCGGTGAAGACTGTGTTATATAAGCCCGAGGCCACACTTTCCACATCAGCGCCGCTATTAAAGACTTTCAGAAAGTCCGGATTATTTTCATTGGGCACATCCATTTTTTTACACCCAAATAATAACCCTGAAGCAGCAAAAGCGATCAACAGAAATTTATTTATCTTTTTCATAATTTAAAGCTTTTTCATTTTACAGATTAATTCCCAGGGAGAATGAAATTGTACGATAGATCGGATTGGCACCGATACCATCAATAGGCTGGCGCACTGAACCCACTTCCGGGTCATAACCTGAATAGCCGGTAAAGGTGTGCAGATTACGGCCTACCGCTTTAAGGGTGATACCTTTAAGCGTTCCATTGAGGAATCCGCTAAGTGATCTGGCTGATATGGTATATCCAATCGCTACTTCCCTTAGCTTTAAGTAACTGGCATCTTCCACCCAATAGGCATTGGCAAAATTTCCATCGTACATACCTGTACTCCAGTAGGCAGCTGCTTTCTTCTGGTCAGCAGGTACACCCGCCATATCCTGAAGCTTGCTGATGTTATTGAAAGCCATACGTTGGGCATTACTGTTGTAAACTTCGCCACCGTTTTTCCAGTCAAGCAGGAAATAAAAAGATATTCCTTTGAAATTAATCGTATTGGATAAACCTAAATTAAACTTGGCATTACCATCGCCGATCTTGCCCAGCCAATCCTTACCATCTTCCTGGTAGAGGATGGGGCGTTCACCTGTCGATCCTTCTGTTCCTGCAGCGATCACATATCCTTCACGGTTTACTGTATAGTCAGAAATGTTTTTGCCTGTAGGGAGTTGCCTGGACATTTCATCAAGCGTTCTCACCATCCGGTGTCCATAAATGGCACCGTATGTTTCATTGGGAGCTATACGGAAGGCTGTTACATCACCGCTCACAGGATCTAACCAATAGGGAGCGATAGGCAGTTCTGTGATTTTTTGGCGAACCCTTGAGAATACGATATTAGAATTCCATGTAAGATCTCTTTTATTAACCCAGTTGGCACCTAAAGTGAACTCGAGGGTATTTGATACAACTTTACCTGCATTTTGCCATTGTTGGCTAAAACCATTATTTAAAAATGGAATGAGTTGTACGTTCAGGAACTGGTCTGTTGTAACCGAATGTGCGTATGTTCCTTCAAAACTGAACCGCTTAAGGAAGTCAACATTTAAACCAACTTCGGTTTCAGCAGTGTTGGATGGTTTTAACTTGGTATTACCTTTTTGGGATGCGGCGGCAACTCCAAGAGCTGTCCATGAAAACACTTCATACTGCCAGTCGAACCCCGGACGGATACCTGCCGTACCATAAGCACCGCGAACTTTCAATTCGTCAATGCCGGGTATGCTTATATCCTTGGATATACGATAAGCACCTGACAACCTGAAATAAGAGTTCCAACGGGAATCAGGACCGAAAAGTGAAGAACCGTCATAACGGAACATACCATCAAACAAATACCTGTCTTTATAATCCAGGCCAAGGATAGCGAAATAGTTTTGCGCTCTTTCATTTGTTTTGGTTGAACTTCCACCGTTCTGATTGGTAATGTTGCTGAAGTTCTCAATATCGACTACTCCAAACTGAGAACCGCTTACACCTGTGCTTTCATAGTGACGGTCTTCAAATAAATAGGAGAGCTTGCCTCTGACTCCCAGATCTCCAAACTGTTTGTTCAGGTTGAGGGTGATCTGAGTGTTTTGTGTACTGGTTTCGCTGCTCGATTGGCTAAGACTACCATTGGTGTAGAGGTAGTTGGCATTGTATGTTTGCTTGGGAGTGATGGTCTCCGAACGGGCGTTTTCAATCTCAATTGTTTGAGTCAAATCCAGGTTCGCCCAATTGGTGAATTTGATGTTGGCAGTATAGTTTCCCATCCATCTGCGGGACTGGCTGCTTGATTTAGTGTTATAGAGAGAGTATAAGGGGTTGGTGATCTCACCATTAAAAGGATCAATCCTGAAATTATAAGGTTGCCCGTCCGGGTTTTCAGCAAACAGGTTTGCATCCGGTTTCATCCTGGCCACATTATAGAAGATGCCTGAAGGCGCCTGCACCTGGCGTTTAATAAATAAGTTGGTCGCGCTTATTTTTAACCAGGAAGTCAGCTGCTGGTCGATATTGAAGCGGAAGTTTTGCCGGGAGTAGCCATCACGGTATTTTACAACACCCTGTTGTTCGTTGTTTTCAAAAGAAAGAAAAATGTTATTCCTTTCTGACCTGTTTGAAACGCCTACATAGTTCGTGTAAGTAAGCCCGGTTTTAAATACATCACCCGGATTGAAACGATAGGTGCCATACGGGTTATCCATATAACCATCGTCTTTGATAGTCGGAGTTCCTATGATAGAGCCTGTGCCGCTGTTAGGAACATAACCGCCATTATAACCTGCCGGGTAGGTAACACCGGCATACTTTGTATACTGGCCCTGGGCTGTTTGCCAGTCGGAAGCGAGGTTATAAAAATGTGACCGGGAAGTTTTGTAGTAATGCTGCAGGTTTTGAAAACCTACTTCATTTCTGATAATGATCTGGGGTTTGCCGTTAATGCCGTCTTTTCCCCTTTTAGTGGTAATAGCGATCACGCCGTTACCTGCGCGGGAGCCGTATAAGGCAGCTGCCGCAGCGCCTTTTACTACTTCCATTGATTCTACGTCATCCACGTTGATATCTGCCAGGCTGCCCTGCATGATGATACCATCTAAGAGGATGAGAGGAGAGGCGCTAACGTTAAGAACGTTATCTCCCCTAAGCAGAAGGTCTACCTGCTGCCCGGGAGCACCGCCTACAGAAGATGTTCTCAAACCGGCTACTTTGCCGGTCAATGCTGAGGAAACTGATAAGCCCGGTACGGCTTTAAGCTGAGCTTCATTCACTTTGGTAACAGATACTGTCAGCTTCTTTTTGCTTGTAGAGCCTGCCACACCTGTGACAACCACATCAGAAAGCGTCTGGCTTTCGGATACAAGGGTGAGAGAGTAGGTTGACTCATTTCCTACTTTGGTTTCGAACGTTGTAAATCCTACGGCTGAAATAACCAGGGTGGCTCCTGGGTTTGCGTTTAGAGAGAATGCCCCATTTTCGTCGGTCACTGTTCCGGAAGAGGAACCTTTGATAATGACCGAAGCCCCTGGGATTGGATGGGCATCACTGTCGAGAATTTTTCCAGTGATCTTTTTCTGCTGCGCTGTGGCCGACACAAAAAAGGCACACATTGCGAGCATCGCAATTGCAAGTTTTCTCATGTGCATTATAGTTTTGGTATTAGTGAATAAAAAAACTCTTACTCGTTAATACATGGCAAACTGCTTTCTGCAGGGAACAGGATCATTAAACTGGCAAAAACGGATAACGTGTCACTGATTCAATGTCACTCCAACTTTCAAACCAAAATCAAACAGGTTCTCTTTGACCGGGTATTTGTTTTCAAAGCTGGAGAGTAATTGATAACGGAACTGTGGCCCAACCTGCCACCTGGTCTTACCTCTTGTGTAATTGACAAAAGCCTCAAAGCCGGTGTTCATATTGAAATTGCGGGTAAGCCAGGGCACTTTCGCATAGTTCTTATAGTCAGTCGACAAAAGATAAGCGCCATCACTGATCACATAAGTGGGTTGAATGGTACCTGCAATTCCAAAGCTGGTCTTATTATTACCAAATACTTTCAGCTCTGCGCCGATAGGCAAGGACACTGAATAGTAAAAGTTTTTCAACCAGTCGGCTTTATATCCACTGTAGTTTCTGTAGCGGGTGTAAGCAGATACAGAACTACTTCCGGGAGTAGGGCTGTTAAGGCCAATGGTGGCCATTTCGCCCGTATAGGTAAAGGCTTTAATATCGTAGCGGTTCACGTTGAATTGAAAGCCCGCTCTCAGATTAATGCTATTGCTTAGCGGGTAACGGGCCGTGAATCCTAATTGAAGGCCAAGATCGGGTTTATGTGTTACAGCTTCGTTCACATCAGACAATGCCGGAGAGAAGGGGTATCCTGTGCCTGTAACATTGTTGAAACCTTTGTTCACGCCAAGTTTCCGGTAGCTGACCGTTGGTGTGATAAACAATTGCCAGCTTATTTTTTTGGGAATGCGTTGAAATTTGTAAGAGTTGATAACACTTTCGATAGTGAGAGGAGGTTCTTCTGTAAAACCTGCCGGCATAGCTGCTCTATTATCCGTTACAGCCGCTGTTTCATTAACGACGGGACTGGAAAGTGTTTCAGTTGCAGTAATCCTGACTGCTGTTGTTCCTGCAGGATCAGCATCTTTGACATGCGCGGTATGTATCGGCGCGGGTGCTGATTTTTCTACCCTTTCAATTGTCTGCTGGTATTCGGGAACTACAGGAGCGATTTCAGCAGGAAAGGCAGGCCGTAATAAACCAGGCTCTGCAGATGATGGGGCAGGAATAGCCGCCACTTTTACATCAATATTTTCTTCAGTCTCTTTGTTGAAAGGTAAGATGCCGTGAATATGACGGGGTTCTTTTGTTTCTGTAGGCTGAACACCGGGCTGATCTGCCGGAGTGGTGGAACCGGTTGTATTGGTCTTGCTTGATTCTACAGAAGTGATGTCCTGCGATTTTTTGGAAACGGGATACATGGTCATGACCCAGCTCACTGCACCGCCGGTCAACAGTAACAGGAATGCCAGGCCGAATCCAGTCCATCTGCGGCGGGTATGAAGAGCATTGTGCACGCCATTCCACACCTTTTCAGACGGAAACATCCTGTATTCATCAGCATTTTGTTTTACAAACTGCTCAAAATCCCTGTTGCTGTAGTTACTCTCCATAACCAGTTACTAATAATTTAGGTACGAATCTTCTACCGCTGACTAACTGCTGCAAGCCATTCAAAGTCTTGTTTTGGTTTTTGTATGATCCTCTTCCGGACCAGTATATCTTCAAGCATTGTCTTTGCCCTGGTATATTGACTCCGGCTTGTACTTTCTTCTATGTCCAACATGGTTGCGATCTCACGATGACTATATCCTTCTACCGCATACAGGTTCAGTACTGTCCTGTAGCCTATTGGCAAAAGCCGTATGCATTCTACCACCTGTTTTGCCTGGATAATGGCAGGAACACTGTCTTCTCTTATCTGCACGCCTGTGGCATGAATGATATCTACGCTTTCGTTGAACTTCTTATTCTTTTTCAGGATGTTGATGCAGGTATGAACAATGATACGTCTGACCCACCCTTCGAATGCGCCACGGTTCTCAAAAGTATGCACCTGTAAAAAGACTTTTATAAAGCCTTCCTGGAGCATATCTTCCGCATCTTCACGATTGTGCGCATAGCGATAACAAACTGCCAGCATTTTAGCGCTGTACTTGTTATACAGCTCCCGCTGGGCGTTAGCATCATTATTCAAACAGCCTTTTAAGATGGCTTCCTCGGTCATATGTCCCGTTTGGTTGCCTGTAATTTAGACAATTTTCACATACAAATGCTGCACTGGGGCCAAAATTCAGTTTCCGGCTCCCGGCCCTGGTTGGGGGAAATCCCGGCCCGGAGTCGGGTTTCAGGCTCAAGCAAGGGGTTATTTTTTGCGGACCAGGCTATCTATGGGGTAATGGGCTTTCATGGTGTCGCGCATAGCGTCTGCCCAGTTGATCAGTTTCTCCTTTTCGGCAGGGCTGAGCTTGGCGTCCTTATGCATCCAGGTATAAGAATCCATGGGCATTTCGCCCTCTTTTACCTGTTCGGCTATTTCCTCCAGTTTGTGGTACTGGTAGCGGAGATTGCGATTGGTGTATTCGTCGAAATTGAGGTGTTTTTTGCCATCCACTACGTGATTGTTCATCCACCAGTCAACCGGCTGAAGGCGGCTGTACCAGGGATAGACCGTGTTATTGCTGTGGCAATCGTTGCAGGCTTTTTCCATGATAAGCTTTACATCCTGCGGCATGGAAAAAGCATTCCCAATATAATTAGGCTGTGCGCCCCCGGACTGGTTCTTGGCAGGATGAATGAACTGGATGGCGATCAGCACAACGAGAAGGAAGAGCAGGATCTTTTTGAACATATATTATTTTTTAGAGGTGGCTTAATTGTGTTGCGTGAATTTCACGCAACACAATATAAAATAATTAAGGTTCAATCAGTATTTTTCCTGTCATCTCAGCCGGTATCGGCAATCCCATCATCGTCAGTATGGTCGGTGCAATATCTCCCAGTTTTCCTGATTCCAGTTTTCCTCTCCATGTTTTATCGATCACGAAAAGGGGCACGAGGTTTAATGTATGTGCTGTGTTGGGAGACCCATCTTCATTGATCATATAATCAGAGTTGCCATGGTCGGCAGTCAGGAATATGGTATAACCATTGTTCAATCCTGCCGTTACCACTCTCTCCACGCATTTATCTACTGTTTCCACGGCTTTAATGGCAGCGGAAAACACACCGGTATGGCCCACCATATCTGCATTGGCAAAGTTGAGGCAGATAAAATCAGCTGCTTTTTCTTCTATTTTGGGGATCAGCGCATCTGTTAGTTCGTAAGCGCTCATTTCCGGCTTCAGATCATAAGTGGCTACTTTGGGAGAAGGGATCATGATACGGGTCTCACCTTCAAAAGGCACTTCCCTTCCGCCACTGAAGAAAAAGGATACGTGGGGATATTTTTCTGTTTCAGCAATGCGGATCTGTTTCAACCCGTGTTGCTGTAATACTTCTCCTAAAGTATTTTTCAGATCATCATTTTCAAAAATGACGCGTACGTTTTTAAAACTGTGATCATACTGTGTCATCGTAGTATAATCGAGCGACAGTTTATACATATTGAATTCAGGAAAATCATTTTGCGTAAGCACTTCTGTGATCTCCCTGCAGCGGTCTGTACGGAAATTGAAACAAAGCACCACATCGTCATTGCTGATAGTGGCCAAAGGCTGTTGCCCTTCGTTGATGATAACAGTAGGTTTGATGAATTCATCTGTTATATTTTCACGGTAGGAGTTTTCTACAGCCGCGATTGCATCAGTTGCTTTTTGTCCTTCCCCCTTTACCATTGCATCATAAGCCAGTTTTACACGCTCCCAGCGTTTATCGCGGTCCATGGCATAATAACGGCCGCTGACCGTAGCAATTTTGCCTACGCGTTTATTCAGGTGTTCCTGTAATTCTGTAATAAAACCCAAACCGCTTTTCGGATCGCAATCACGGCCATCTGTGAAAGCATGCACGAATACATTTTGCAAACCTTCTGCCTGGCAAACATCAATGATCGCTTTCAGGTGGTTGATATGGGAGTGAACACCGCCATTGCTTACAAGCCCTAAAAGATGAAAAGGTTTGTTATTGGCCTTTGCATGGCGGATAGATTTTAACAACTGTTCGTTTTTTGCAAATTCTCCTTCCCGGATCGCAACATTGATGCGTTGCAATTCCTGGTACACGATGCGGCCGGCACCCAGGTTGAGATGGCCGACTTCAGAGTTACCCATTTGACCATCAGGTAAGCCTACCGCTTCACCGCATGTAACCAGGGTAGAATTCGGATATGTTGAGTATAAAGCCTTTGTGAAAGGGGCATTGGCATGCTGGATAGCATCGGCCGATGCAACTTTTCCTAATCCCCAGCCGTCCATTATGATCAGGATTACTTTTTTTTGTGCCATTCTGATAATTTATTGTTTATGTTAGTATAAATTCTTTAAAAGATCGGTAAGAATGCGTTGTAAATCTACAGATGATTCATCTATTTCGACAGAATAGCTTTAAAACTACCGGTTTTTACTATTTTAGTACTCTGTACTGATCATAAGCTATGGCACGTTTTTCTATTATGAATTACCTGTGAAAAGCAAAATTATTATGAAAGCGATATTTACATCCTTACTGCTTGCTTCTGTTCTGGTGCTTTCTTCCTTTGATCAACCCAATACGATCGACGGGGTGATCAATGCGTTGAAATCCGGTAATGCACCCGAGCTTTCCAAATACTTTGATGATAATGTAGAGCTCACTTTGCCGGTTAAAAGCGATAGCTACAGCAAAGCCCAGGCACAACTGGTGCTGCGGGATTTCTTTGCCAACAACGGGGGCGTAAAAAATTTTGAACTGAAGCATAAAGGCGATTCTCCCGGCGGTCATTATTGCATCGGTACCCTTCAAACCAAGTCGGGTAATTTCAGGGGCCATGTATTCATGAAAACAAAAGGAAATAAAGAAGTGGTGAAAGAGATCCGCTTTTCTTCCATCGAGTAAAAAATAAAATAATTCGAGGCAAGCCTTTCCCGAATCAAGTACGGAAAGGCTTTTCTATTTTTGCCATATGAATTTTGATCAGCAACTGGCCCACCTCGTTGAAGAGGCACTTAAGGAAGACGTTGGGGATGGAGATCATTCCACGCTTTCCTGCATACCACCTGAAGCAACCGGTAAAGCCATATTGAAAATAAAACAGGATGGCGTGCTGGCAGGCGTCAGCGTTGCGCAAAAGATCTTTCATTACAAGGAACCGGAAGCCAGGTTTGCCATTCATAAAAATGATGGAGAGCAGATGGCCTTTGGCGAAACAGCCTTTGAAGTAAGTGCCAAAGTGCATACGATCCTGGTTTGCGAACGGCTGGTGCTTAACTGCATGCAGCGGATGAGCGGGATCGCCACGCTTACCAAACAATACACCGACAAATTAAAGGGGTATAAGACCCGCGTGCTCGATACCCGTAAAACAACCCCTAATTTCCGCTTGCTGGAAAAAGAAGCCGTCAGGATCGGCGGCGGGGTCAATCATCGCTTTGGCTTGTATGATATGATCATGCTGAAGGATAACCATATTGATTATTGCGGAGGGATTGAAAAAGCAATTGAGAAAGCCAGCCGCTATGTACAGGAAAAAAAGCCCGGCCTCAAAATAGAAGTGGAAACCAGGAGCATTGATGACGTGAAGAAAGTAATAAAAGTAGGGAGGGGAAAAGTGTTCCGCATTATGCTTGACAATTTCCAACCGGCGCAGATCACAGAAGCCGTTCAACTGATCGGTGAGGATTTTGAAACAGAAGCAAGCGGAGGCATCAACCTGGAAAATATAGAGGAATATGCAGCTACAGGAGTGGACTATGTGAGCGTGGGAGCATTGATACACCAGGCCAGAAGCCTTGATCTTAGTTTGAAAGCCGTAGAAACTACAAAGAATACATGAGCAAGAAAAACAAAGCAGACAACCGCGGATTCGTTTACAGCACTGATCCTGATTTTAAATTTGAAGAAGCAGCGGAGCAGGGAGAAACATTGCCGGCTGCACAGCAAAAACTACGCATACGCCTGGACACCAAACAAAGGGCAGGAAAAGCTGTAACACTGATCGAAGGTTTTTCAGGAAAAGACGATGACCTGCAGGATCTCGGAAAAAAACTAAAAACATTTTGCGGATCAGGCGGGTCAGCTAAAGACGGAGAGATCATTGTGCAGGGAGATCATCGCGATAAAGTGCTGCAATGGTTGCTGAAGCAAGGATATAAGCTGACTAAAAAAATATAGGCAGGCTTTTGTTTATTTAAATAAACCGATCAACTCTTCTATGAATATTCCCTGGATCATATGTGGAACCGGAATATTCTTTTGCCTGTCGGGTCTTTATTTTTTCTTCAAAAACGTTTTTGAAGAAAACCGCTCGCTGAAATGGCCTGTCCTTCTGATGGTGATGGGTATTGTGCTGATAAGTGTTGCAACGGCAAAGATCGCCGGCCTTGCTTAAAGAAAAGGCCCGCTATAAGCGAGCCTTTCAAAAAGATAATTCCTGTTTTATTGCCCCTGCGCAAGGCTATACGCCTTTTTATCTCCCCACATATTCAGCAATTCCAGTGAACATATTTTGAAATCGCCGCTGAGGCTTACATACAACCCGATCACATCCTGCTGATTAAGGGCAGAACCATCAATGCTCTCGAAACGCACATTGTATTGGTTAACGAGATTGGTGTACACAGAACCTGTAGGCCATACCTGTGTGCCCCTGTTGCTGATATTGATCAGGTTGAATTTTACACCAGCGT
Source organism: Sphingobacteriales bacterium 44-61 (assembly GCA_001898405.1). Lineage (GTDB taxonomy): Bacteria > Bacteroidota > Bacteroidia > Chitinophagales > Chitinophagaceae > Terrimonas_A. The sequence continues at coordinate 630,173 of MKTW01000001.1, read as the reverse complement.
GGCGCTGGCATTTATGTGCGATCACTTCAGGTTGCTCGGAACTTTCAATGAACAGGTCAACCCCAACGATCACTTCGTTCTCACTTTCTGTAGAAACCATCATGGAATTCTGTGCCAGTTTGAATGGAGCAGGTGTGCCGGGCATATTGGGAATGATCGCTTTGGCGCCCACCTGCGGTTGCTTGCCAAAATTGCCAATGATGGCATCTGCAAATTCTGTGGTATTTACCGCGGGTTTGGTCTTATCGCCAAAATCACCTGTATGCACGCCCTCTTCCAGTGTATACAAAAGGGCATTTTCAATAATTGCGGCATTCTCTGTCAATCCCACATGGCGCAGCATAGCAAGGCCGCTCAATAAAAGTGCTGTAGGGTTGGCAATATTCTTTCCGGCGATATCCGGTGCAGTACCATGCACGGCTTCAAAGATGGAAATATGGTCGCCGATATTGGCGGAAGGCGCAAAGCCCAGGCCGCCAACCAATCCTGCGCAAAGGTCACTTACGATATCACCTTGCAGGTTGGTCAGTACCACTACATCAAAGGTATCGGGACGGGTCACCAGTTTCATACAGAGATCATCCACGATAATATCATCTGCTTTGAGATCAGGATATTCTTTTGCTACTTCATAAAAGCAATCGAGGAATAATCCGTCTGTCAGTTTCATGATATTGGCCTTGTGACCGCAAGTGATACGTTTTGCTTTTTTCTGGCGGGCCATTTCAAATGCATAGCGGATCACCTGCATGCTGCCGGGGCGGGTGATGAAGCGGCGGCTTAATGCCACATCATGGGTAAGCATATGCTCAATACCACCATAAGTGTCTTCGATATTTTCTCTGACCACTGTAATGTCGATCGGAATGCCTGCTTTGCTGAATACGGTATCCACTCCGTGCAAACTTTGAAAAGCGCGCTTATTGGCATAGGTATTCCAGGTTTTCCGTGCTGTAACATTGATGCTTTTTACGCCTTTGCCCTTAGGCGTTTCCATCGGGCCTTTAAACAGAATACCCAAAGATTCAATGGTCAGTTTGGCTTCAGGCGTCATACCATTGTTGAAACCCTTGTCAAACACCCATTTACCCATATCTACAAATTCATATTCCAATGGGGTCTTATTGGCTTGAAAAATCCTGAGCACGGCGTCCATTATTTCAGGACCGATCCCGTCGCCTTTGGCTACTGCTATCTTCATAAAGGGAAAAAATTAAGGATGAGTGCTAAAAGGCGCAAATTTACGCTATGGTCATTAAAATCCCTCAATATTTACTCCCCTCGGGCTTTTTCATTATTTTTACTGAAACTGATTGGTATGAACAGCATTATCTCTGAAGGAGTGCAGGTGAGCGTGGAAACTTTTTACCAGCCTGATTACAGTAATCCCGTGCAATCGGAGTTCATGTTTGCGTACCGTATCACTCTCGAAAATCACAATTCTTTTCCTGTAAAACTTCACCGCCGTAACTGGCAGATCTTCGACAGCAATGGCAGCCACCGCGAAGTGGAAGGAGAAGGCGTGGTAGGTGTACAGCCGACCATAAAACCCGGCGAAACATACCAGTATGTCAGTGGCTGTAACCTGCGTACTGAAATGGGAAAAATGAAAGGCACTTACCAGATGGAAAATCTTGACAGCAAACAAATGTTCCGTGTAGACATTCCTTCCTTCGAGATGATCGTTCCGATGAAATACAATTAAGAGAGCTCTCTCTGACTATTACTTTGGTTTGTATTTGGCTTCCTCCAGTATCTGCTTCGGCAAAGCTTCCATAATTTGCCGTATGGTAAATGTAGAATTCACCTTTTCAAATTGGCGCATGATCTGCCTTCCGATCCAGGGGCCAATATTGCCCGGAGAAAGTTCCTGGTCAAATCCCTGGGTAAAAGGACCTTCACCGATATACGTCTGTATAGTAGCAGGATCCACTGCATAGAGATCTTCATTTTTGGCGATATAGGTCCAGATCAATCCTTCATTAGCTGCCACCCAATCAAGTTGCTTCCTGGTATAACCCGTACGGATGGAGTCAGCTGTTTCAGGCATGAACTTATCAAGCAACCACCATTGTTTTCCCTTTTCGATCATTTGCTCCACCAGCGCACGGCCACTGCTTTTATCAGGAAAAAGATCATCTGTGATCAGTTTCATGACATCTGCTACAATGTATTCTTTGGAGAAACGGCGGCTGCGATACAACGGTGCTACATTATTGATAAAATTCTGATCATTGTACCAGGAGAAATTTTTGCCTAAGTAAAACTGCAAACTGATACCTGCCAGATCGGGCCCGATAAAATTCGGTGTATATTCCCCGCTAGCCATGCGTGCGAGATCCTGGCGGGAATCCATACGACCAATTACTGGAATGATCTGCACAGGTGTTTTATAATCCGGGAAATAATATTTTACATAACGGAATGCTTTTTCCAGTTGAGCTTTTACCGGCTCAAAATCCTTATAGATAAGCTGCGACGAATCGAAAACCGGTTTGTAAAAACGGTAAAAAACCTTTACTTCTTCCGGGTCAGTAATCCCAATAATATTCTGCAGATACACAGGCAGGAAAGATGGGAATTGCTGGTGCACCCTGTTCATGTCCCGGTCAATCTGCAGCGTATCGATAGAAAAGAATGCCTCATCAAAACGTTCCACTTTCAGGTCCACTTTTACCCCAGAAATATCAGGAAGATTCTTTTTGTTGTTGCAAGCTGTTACAAGGATACAAAGCAAAAGAAAAGGATAAAGATTTCTCATAGACATGATAAACGTGAAGGTGCTGTAAATGTTGTGGCAAATGTAGTAAACAAAGTCCATGCTCAGGACTCCCTTCCCGTTCTTCCCGCCTTACCGGTAAATTTTTACCGGTAAGGCGGGAAGAACGGGAAGGGAGTGTTTGTGATTGAATTTGTTTTATGAGTTGGGATGAGGCGTTTATTTTTTCCTGTTGTAAATTTGTTACATGAAAATTGCTTTAGCACAACAGAACTATCATATTGGGAACTTCGAAGAAAATACACGTAAGATCATTGAAGGTGTAAACTGGGCAAAAGGGCAGGGAGCTGATCTGGTCGTGTTCTCGGAACTCTGTGTATGCGGTTATCCGCCGAGGGATTTCCTGGAGTTTAATGATTTTGTTAATAAATGTTATGCCGCAGTGGATGAGATCCGTGAGCATGCTGATACAATAGGTGTGCTGATCGGAAGCCCTGCCCGTAACCCCCGTGTGGAAGGAAAAGACCTTTTCAATGCGGCTTTCCTGCTGCATGAAAAAAAGGTCGTTGCCGAGATCCATAAGACTTTGTTGCCGAACTATGATATATTCGATGAGTACCGCTATTTCGAACCGGCTTTTGAATGGAAGCTGGTGCCTTTTAAAGGAAAAAAACTGGCGGTCACTATTTGTGAGGATATCTGGAATATGGGCAGCAACCCGCTTTACAGGATCACGCCTATGGAAAAGCTGGCAGTCGATCATCCTGATATCATGATCAATCTTTCCGCTTCTCCATATAACTATGCACAGGATATTGTGCGGAACAGCCTTGTGAAAGCGCACACGATGAAGTATGGCATTCCCATGTTTTATTGCAATGCGGTGGGGTCGCAGACAGAGATCGTTTTTGATGGTGGAAGCCTGGTATATGATTCAGCAGGCAACAAAGTAGCCGAAATGAAATATTTTGAAGAAGATTACCAGGTATTTGATGTGGAAGAAACAGAAGCTCTGGCTGCCAGGAAAGGAGTAGCCGCTGATACGCCTGTTTACTTTTCTGCCACGGATGTAGGTGTGGGAGAGGATACTATCCGGTACCTCACCAATGAAAAGAATATGGAAGAGATCTATCAGGCTTTGATACTGGGTATCCGTGATTACTTCCGGAAAATGGGCTTTACCAAAGCCATACTGGGTGCTTCGGGTGGTATAGACAGTGCGGTGGTGCAGGCCCTGGCAGTAGCTGCGCTGGGAAAAGAAAATGTAAGGGCTGTACTGATGCCTTCACCATATTCCTCTTCACATTCTGTTGACGATGCTAAGCAGCTGAGTGAGAACCTCGGCAATCCTTACGATATCGTCGCTATCAAGGATGTGTATGAAAGTTTCCTGACCACACTGTCACCCATATTCAAAGATTCACCTTTTGGTATTGCCGAAGAGAATATACAAAGCCGCACGAGAGGAAACCTGCTGATGGCTATTTCCAATAAATTCGGCTATATATTGCTGAACACGTCCAATAAAAGTGAGCTTGCTACAGGTTATGGAACGCTGTATGGCGATATGGCCGGCGGATTAGGTGTATTGGGAGATGTTTATAAAATGCAGGTATTTGCCTTAGCGAAATATATCAACCGTGAAAAGGAGATCATTCCTGTCAATATTCTTGTGAAGCCACCTTCTGCTGAACTGCGTCCCAATCAAAAAGACAGCGACAGCCTTCCTGAATATGATACGCTCGATCGTGTTTTGTACGAATACATCGAATTGCGTAATGGCCCGAAAGAGATCATCCAAAAAGGATATGATCCTGTGCTGGTGGCACGGGTGTTGCGGCTGGTTAATACAAATGAATACAAACGGAATCAATTCTGCCCTATTATCCGCATCAGTATGAAGGCATTTGGCGTGGGCAGGCGTGTGCCGATTGTCGGAAAATATTTGTCGTGATTGTTTCTTTGTGTTCTTTGCGTCTTTGTGGGAAGTTTATCCCACAAAGACGCAAAGAACACAAAGACTTTAATTGTTTGGGATCACTAATGTTTTAAAGTCACTGTAACCGTGGTAGCAGGATAAGGATCAAGGGTCATTTGTTGAGAAAGCACCAGGCTGGTACCTGTCAGTGATACGATCGTAAAATCTGCGGAACCTCCAGGGAAAAGGATTACTGAAGAACGCAACACTGCGCCATCGTTGATAAGTTCCCAGTTAAAACTGCTGGTTTGCGGATCAGAAGGATCACATTTGGTTGGCCCATCATCAAGGGTGCCGGTACCGGAAGTGCTGCTGGCAGAAGCTGCTGAAAAGATCAGCAGGTTGTCTGTTTGGCAGGCTTCGAGTTCCGAAGAGATATCACCCACAGGACTGGCTTCTGCTTTTTCAAATTTCCAGGAAGTTTTGACGAGCAGTTCAGTCTTGGTTTCAGGAGATACAAAGTTGTCCTCTTTTTTGCAAGCTGGTAAAAGGGACATGATGATTGTAGCCAATATTGTCAGAGGAAAAAGCTGTTTTTGCATAGAGATAAGCGTTGATATAGTAAAATTAGCCAGGTGCTTGCCCTGGAACAAGGTAGAAATACTAAAAAAAGCCAAAGTATTTACGATTACCAGTCATATCGGCAAATAATTTGCTTCAAACCAATTCGTATTTTGTGTCACCATAAATCAAGCCAATGTTAAAAACCGCAGAAGATATCCGCCAACTCAATGAAAGGATCAGCCAGGCGGGCCAGTTCACTGATAAATTAAGGGAAGAGGTAGGTCATGTGATCGTGGGTCAAAGCCATATGCTTGACCGGTTGCTGATCGGCTTGCTGAGCAATGGCCATGTGCTGCTCGAAGGTGTTCCCGGTCTCGCAAAAACGCTGACCATTAAATCCCTTGCCCAGGCCATTCATGCCAATTTCAGCCGGATACAATTCACGCCCGATCTCTTGCCTGCCGACGTGATCGGAACGCTGATCTATAACCAGCAGCGCAATGAGTTCGTAGTGCGCAAAGGCCCCATTTTCGCCAATTTTATTCTCGCTGATGAGATCAATCGCGCACCCGCTAAAGTGCAGTCGGCCCTGCTGGAAGCCATGCAGGAACGCCAGGTGACCATCGGCGATACAACATATAAACTGGACGAGCCATTCCTGGTACTGGCTACTCAAAACCCGTTGGAACAGGAAGGAACTTATCCGCTACCGGAAGCACAGGTAGACCGGTTTATCATGAAAGTAATTGTCGGCTACCCAAAGATGCATGAAGAGCAGATGATCATCCGTCAGAATGTGACAGGAGCTATCACCAAGCCAATAAACCAGGTAGTATCTGTGCAGGAAGTAAAGAATGCCAAAGACCTGACCCGCCAGGTGTACATGGATGAAAAGATAGAGCAGTACATCCTGGACATTGTATTTGCAACCCGCACACCGGAAAAATATGAGTTGGGCAATCTGAAACCATTGATCTCTTACGGAGGTTCGCCCAGGGCAAGCATCAACCTGGCGCTGGCTGGTAAAGCCCAGGCATTTTTAAACAAAAGAGGATTCGTGATCCCTGAAGATATCCGGAGTGTTTGCAATGATGTATTGCGGCACCGGATCGGTCTTACCTATGAGGCCGAAGCAGAGAATGTGAAAGTGGAAGATGTGATCGAGGAGATCCTTAAAAAAGTTAACGTTCCCTAATCAACGATGCTAACGACAAGCGAGATCATAAAAAAAGTAAGGGCACTGGAGATCAAAAGCAAGAAACTGGCAAGTGATCTGTTTACCGGTGAGTATCATAGTGCATTTAAAGGAAAGGGGATGTCGTTTAAGGAAGTGAGGGAATATTCAGCAGGAGATGATATACGGTTTATCGACTGGAATGTATCTGCAAGGTTTGGCCATCCTTTCAGTAAGGTATTTGAAGAAGAAAGGGAACTGACAGTGATGTTGCTGGTTGATATCAGTGCCAGTTCAAGGTTTGGTACCCGGCATGCTACAAAAAGGGATATTATTACAGAGATAGGAGCGGTGCTGAGCTTTTCAGCTGTGAACAACGGCGATAAGATAGGCGTGATCTTTTACAGTGATAAAGTGGAAGCGTATCTTCCTCCAAAGAAAGGAAGGCAGCAGGCGCTTTATATTGTCAGGGAATTGCTGAGCAAGGAACCAAAAGGGAAGGGGACGCAATTGAGTGCTGCACTGCGGTATTTTAATAATTGTGCCAAGCAAAAAAGCATTGCATTTGTGTTGAGTGATTTTATTGATGCGAATTATGAAGATGCTTTGCGCATTGCAAGCAAAAAGCATGATGTGATCGGTATCAAAATATACGACCGGATGGACATGCAATTGCCCAAAGCCGGGTTGTGGCAGGTGCAGGATGCCGAATCGGGGCTTACGCGATGGGTAGACAGCAGCAATGCCTTCGTTCGTGAAAGTTACCAGCAGGAGTTTTTCAGGATCACTGAATATAGTACACAAACATTCAAAAAAGCAGGTAGCGACCTGCTGCATTTACAAACAGGCGATGATTATGTAAAAGTGCTGCAACGGTTTTTTCTCAGCCGAAACAAGTGAACCACCTATTGAATGACCAGAAATATCTTTCATAAGACCACCCTTTGCGGCATAGCTTTATTTTTTTCAGGGCTTTTGGCTGCACAGAGCAAAACTGTGGCAAAAGCTTCGGTTGACCGCTCCCAGATCCTGATCGGAGAGCGTATACAACTGACACTGAAAGCAGATATACCCGAAACCCAGCCGATCCGTTTCTTTCAACTGGATTCAATACCGCATTTTGAATTTATTTCCTTTGGTAAAATTGATACGTCCAACACAGGAGGCGGTACCATCTTGTCGCAGGTGATCCATATCACCAGCTTTGATTCAGGTCACTGGGTGATACCAGCACTTCCATTGGGAGAAACAGCCGCTACTGATTCCATACCCATTGATGTGGGGTTCTCGCCGTTTGATCCGCAGCAACCATATCATGACGTAAAAGATATACTGGAAGTAAATCCACCAGAAGAAAAAAAAGGCAACCCTCTGTGGTGGTATGTCGGTGGCGGGGTATTGCTGATATTATTGTTGGTCCTTTTATTAAGGAAACCAAAAAAACCGGTAGTAAAGCCTGCACCACCACCCATTGACCCGTACAAACAGGCTTTGGAACAACTGGAGAAATTGCAGAGAGAAAAATTAACTCCGAAAGCTTATTATTCCGGGCTGACAGATGTGTTCCGTGTGTATGTTGAAAAGAGAAAAGGTGTGCATTCCTTACAGCAAACGACCGGCGACCTTGTGATGCAGTTGCGTTCTATTGGTATGGAAGATGGAATATTTAAACAACTTGCAGATACACTGCGATTGAGCGACCTGGTGAAATTTGCTAAATACGAACCATCGCCTGCGGATGATACAAGCGCATTTCAAATAATTAAAGGAGCAATAGACCATATAGAACGATCTATTCAGGAGCCTGCAAACCCTAATCCTGGTTAAGGACTTTCTTTGTGTTCTTTGTGTCTTCGTGGGAAAACCCCTCCCACGAAGACACAAAGGACACAAAGAAAAACAGAATTGATGAGAACAACGGTAAGAAAACTTATTAAAAAGGACAATGCTTTACGATTGGTTACGAAATATCGATTTTGCTTATCCGCTGGCCTTTGGTCTTTTTGCGCTGGTGCCATTGATGATATTCTGGTACCGCAAAAAGTATGATAGCCGCCTGGCCACGGTGCGCGTGTCTTCCGCTGAAGCGTTCAACACGCCTTCAGCCAAGACCTATTTCCGGCATATACCTTTTATCCTTCGCGTTCTGGCTATTGCTGCACTGATCATGGCGCTGGCACGCCCGCAAAAACGGAATGATCAGCAACAAACAGTAGGCGAGGGCATTGATATTGTTTTGTGCATGGATGTAAGTGGCAGCATGGGTTCACGAGATATATTGCCATCGAGAATGGAAGTGGCAAAAGAAGTGGCAGAAGAATTTGTTCGCAGCCGCCCGGTAGACCGGATCGGCCTGGTGATCTTTTCAGGGGAAAGCTTTACCCAATGCCCGATCACAACCGACAGGAACACACTTATCCGGCAGATACAGACCCTGGAAAGCCGGCGTTTTTTAAAAGACGGTACCGTGATTGGTGAAGGATTGGCTACTGCGGTAGACCGCTTGTCGGAAAGCAAGGCAAAAAGCCGTGTGATCATTTTATTGACAGATGGAAAAGAAGATGCACCAGATACCCGGCTGATTGATCCGGTGACGGCACTGGAAATTGCCAAATCGCACCAGGTGAAAGTGTATGCGATCGGTATGGGCGCCATTCCTTCCAATATCGTGGAAATAACGGGTAATGCACCTCCACAGCGCAATGCTGCAATGGATTTTATTGACGAGGACCTGCTGCGCAGGATCGCCAATGAAACTGGCGGAAAATATTTCCGGGCAAAGGATAAAGAAGGGCTGCAGAACATCTACAAACAGATTGATCAATTGGAACGTTCCAAAGTGGAGATCACTTCTTATAAACGCTACCGCGAATTATTCCTGCCTTTTGTATTTGCCGCACTCGGTTTCCTGCTCATCGAAATCATTTTGCGCTTCACCTGGTTGAAAAAGTTTCCTTAATAACAGGATATTGCTGAAATTCGTGAAGCATGAAAAAAGCCGTAGTATATAAATCAACGGGAAGCTGGTACACCGTAAAGGACGAAAATGGCCAATGGCATAATGCCCGCATGAAGGGCGTTTTTAAAATAGATGACATTACCAGTACCAATCCCATTGCCGTAGGTGATGAAGTGATGATTGAGCTGGAAGATGAAAAAGAGAATACAGCAACGATCACAGAGATCCAACCGCGCCGGAATTATATCAACCGGCAATCGCCGCGCGCAAAGTACCAGCACCATATCATTGCAGCGAACCTGGATCAGTCGCTGCTGGTGGCAACATTGAAAGAACCGAGGACCTCGCAAGGGTTTATCGACCGCTTCCTAATAGCCTCAGAAATGTATCACGTGAAGCCATTGCTGGTGTTTAACAAAGCAGACATTTATAAAAGAAAGGAGGAGGAGCAGTTTACACATTTCCAGGAGATGTACACAGCGATAGGCTATCCTGTTTTTCTTACCAGTACCAAAGAAAAAATGGGTATTGATGCTTTACAGGATACTCTGAAAGATAAGATCACGCTTATCAGCGGACATAGTGGCGTGGGCAAATCCACTTTACTGAATTCCATTTTACCCCATCTCGCACTGAAAACGCAGGAAGTAAGCAACTGGAGCGGCAAAGGAATGCATACCACCACTTTTGCTGAAATGTTTGATCTGCCCGGTGGAGGAAAGATCATTGACACTCCCGGCATGCGGGAATTCGGACTGGTGGATATTACCAAGCAGGAACTTTCCCATTATTTCCCGGAAATGCGCGACAGGCTGCAGAACTGCCAGTTTAATAATTGCCTTCATCTTAATGAACCTGGTTGCGCCATTAAGCAGGCAGTAGCAGAAGGGATCATTCATGAAGACAGGTATGTGAGCTATGCAGGGATCCTGGACTCGATAGAAGAAAAGAGTTACTAGCTAAAAAATTAAAGGTGTAATCGCTTACGTTAAGCTATTACACCTTTAAGCCAATGTTATAGGTCGGCAGATTATGCTACATTTCTGTTTGTTACCAGCTTGCCTGCCAGTATGCGTGCCAGTTCCACGGCAGCCTCATTCTCCCGGTTTACTGCATCCCTTGTTTTGGTAGGAAATACAGAAATACCATTGTAAATATTGTAATGCAGGGTAAGGGTAGATCCTTTGAATCGGAAATCCCAGTTAATAGAATCGAATTCGTCTTCTTTGTTGAGGAATTTGATACGAAGATCCTTGTTCAGGATACCTGCAGCCTGGTAAAACAGGTTCAGAGTGCCGTCATCTGCGATTACGGCTTCCGTGCAGCCAAGATCAGTTCTCAGGGTAACGCTCATAGTAAAATTTTTAAAGGTTTAATGGTTTTACTATAAGACCTGGATTCAGCTAAAATCGCTGCGCTATGCGTATGTTAACTTTTGAATTTTTTTGCTTTCCGTGCAGCTTTTTCTGCTGCAGGATCACCACTGACCAGTTTTTCAGCACCGATATTCTTTCCGTTGGTAGGGCAGCCGGTTTTATTCGATCTGAATAAACTGCAGGAAACGGCCATTGTCATAAAACAAAAAAGGGTGAATATGGCCAGAAGGTTTTTCATGCTGTTATTAAATTGACACTACTAAAATAACTCATATCCGCGGGTTGTGGTATAGTAAAATTACTGATTCCGCACTGCCTGTTGAGAAAGAGCTTGTTGCAATATTAAATTTTTGTATCTAAGGCAGTTATTCCGCTTTTCCTTTGAACCAGCCGGCATATTTCACATAGTTATTGGCGATCCGGTTGATCTCACCATTGAGCAGTTCCTGCGAAATATCCTTTACTTTTTTTGCGGGTACGCCGGCATAAATACTGCCTGCTTCGCAAACCGTATTTTCCAGTACTACTGCGCCTGCTGCAATAATGGTATTGCTGTGCACCACGGCATTGTCCATTACAATAGCACCCATTCCGATCAGTACATTATCGTGTACTGTGCAGCCATGTACAATGGCGTGATGACCGATCGAGACATTGTTGCCAATCTGTGTGCCGTATTTCTGGTAAGTGCAGTGAATGCAGGCCCCGTCCTGTATGTTCACCTTATCGCCCATCCGGATAAAGTTCACATCTCCTCTTACCACAGCGTTGAACCAGATGCTGCAGTCCTTACCCATTACCACATCACCAACAATAGTGGCATTAGGTGCAATGAAACAATTATCGCCGAACTGAGGATGTTTGTTTTCTACAGGAAGGATGACAGGCATAACTGGTTTGAGTTTAAGTGTATTTTAAAGAGTTGCAAATTAGATAATTTCTTGCCGTGTTGGGCTTTCTTTGCGTCCTTTGCAATATGAATCAAAGAGAACTTTTTTTTCGTCATGTGGCACAAACTTCTCCAGCTCCATTGACCCTTGAGATAGTGAAAGCGGAAGCCGCACGGTTGTATGATGCGGCAGGGAAAGAATATATTGACCTGATCGGTGGCATCAGTGTGGCGAATACCGGCCATCGGCATCCTGCTGTGGTGAAAGCGATCAAAGAACAATTGGATGCTTATCTCCACATTATGGTGTATGGGGAATTTGTGGAAACACCGCAGGTGCGGTATGCCCAGTTGCTTACCCGACACCTGCCGGCAGCGCTTGATTCAGTTTATTTCACGAATTCAGGAGCAGAAGCAGTGGAAGGTGCAATGAAGCTGGCGAAACGGATCATGAACCGCCCTGGTATCATTGCTTTTGATCATTCTTACCATGGCTCCACGCAGGGAGCGCTTAGCATTATTGGCAGCGAATACTGGAGGAATGCGTTCCGCCCCTTGCTGCCGGGGATCAGTCATCTTAAATATGGGTCCTTCCAGGCATTGGATGAGATCTCTGCTGATACAGCCTGCGTGATCGCAGAAACAGTACAGGCCGAAGCCGGCGTTATTCCTCCTTCCATTAAATGGATGCAGGCACTTCGCCAGCGCTGCAACGAAACAGGCACATTGCTTATACTGGATGAGATACAAACAGGCTTTGGGCGTACCGGCAAACTCTGGGGGTTTGAGAATTTCGGGATTGTGCCGGATATCCTTTTGCTGGGCAAAGCCCTGGGAGGAGGAATGCCCCTGGGAGCGTTTATCAGTTCAAAGGAAAGAATGGGAACACTGATGGATGCACCGGTGTTGGGGCATATCACTACGTTTGGCGGGCATCCTGTAAGTTGTGCAGCCGGTATAGCCGCATTAGATGTGTTGATCAATGAGGGAATGATGGATAAGGTAAAAGAAAAAGAAACATTATTCCGTTCATTGCTCGTTCATCCCGCGATAAAGGAAGTTCGTTCTTATGGATTATGGCTGGCCGTAAGGTTCGATTCTTTTGAAACGAATAAAAAGATCATTGATCAGTGTATTGAAAAAGGTGTATTGACAGATTGGTTTTTATTTGCTTCAGACAGCCTGCGTATTTCTCCACCATTGGTGATCACGGAAGAAGAGATAAGGACAGCCTGTGAGGTGATCATTTCGTCTGTTTCATAGCAATGAAAAGAGTTTCGCTGCGATCAATCCGCCAATGATGGGCCCCAGTACAGGGATCCATGCATAAGCCCAATCGCTGTCGCGTTTGCCTTTGATAGGCAGAATAAAATGAGCAATGCGCGGGGCAAGGTCCCTCGCAGGATTGATCGCATAACCGGTTGGGCCACCCAATGATAAGCCAATCCCTAATACCAGCAGTGCAACAGGCAATGCATCCAATGCACCCATGGTGGAGGCGGGCTTTGATAAAGCAAGCGCTCCAAACAATAAGGCAAAGCCTCCGATGATCTCCGTCAGAATATTATAAAGCGGATGGCGGATAGCAGGAGCCGTACAAAACACGGCAAGTTTAAGATCAGCATCGGTTGTTGCATCAAAGTGCGGCTTATACGCCACCCATGCAGCTACAGCACCAGTGAAAGCTCCCAGCATTTGAGCGGCGAGATAAGTACCCAGGAGACTGCTATCAAAATTGCCGAATAGTGCCAATGAAATGCTGACCGCCGGGTTCAAATGCCCGCTTCCCCCCAACGAGTTGGAAGCATACACGCCCATAAAAACAGCCATAGCCCAACCAAACGTGATAACGATCCAGCCGCTTGACTGACCCTTGGTTTTTGACAACACCACGTTTGCTACCACGCCAGCGCCAAACAAAAGGAGAAGAGCCGTGCCAATGAATTCACCGATAAAAGGAGACATGATTTTATTTTTTAGTGATGGGTATTTTTAGTTTATCAGTCAGAAAGGATATAATTTTTGGCAAGGGATGTAAACGCTTTCACCTGTTCTTCTACCCATTCTTTATCCCTGCCTAATGTTTCTGCCATCACGGCGGCTACAGCAGGTGCGGCTGCTACTGCGGCGCGTGCATCCAGCAATAAATGCCTTGTGCGGCGGCTTAAATAGTCCTCCACCATCATACACATTTCTTCCTGCACGCTACGGCGTATATCTCCGGGAGTAACGGAGACAGGAGAAGGTACGGGCAGATCATATCCATATAAATGGAGATCGAAGGTGACGCATTTTTTTTCCGGCAGGCCATTTTCTTTGATCGCAGTGTTTATTACATCTTCCGCCATTTTCCGGTAAGTGGTCCATTTGCCTCCTGTGATAGTGATCATCTTTGAATCTCCTACCATGATCAGGTGATCTCTTGAAAGTGCGGCGGTCTTCTTGCTTTTACCTTTAACCAGTGGCCGAAGACCGGCAAACATACTTCTTACATCACTGCGTTGCGGGTCACGCGATAAATAAAGGGCTGTGTGTTTAAGAATGAAGCGGATCTCTTCTTCCATCGGAACAGGTTCCGCAACCACCTGCTCCACCGGTGTATCCGTGGTGCCAAGCACGATCTTATCGTGCCAGGGCACGGCAAAAAGCACTCTTCCATCATCTGTTCGCGGGATCAGGATAGCCGTGTCGCCGGGCAGGAATTCCTTATCCACCACCAGGTGGATGCCCTGGCTGGGTGCGATCATTTTTTCATGACCGGGATCATCCATTTCAAGTATGCTATCTGTAAATACGCCGGTAGCATTGATCAATGCCCTGCATTTTATTTCGTATTGTTTACCGGTGAGCTGATCCTTTACGGTGATGCCCTGTATCTTATCCTGGACTTTTAATAAGCCTGTGACGGGAAAATAATTCAGTACAACGGCTTCATATTGTGCAGCGGTTTGCGCGAGGTTGATTGCCAGTCTTGCATCATCAAACTGCCCATCATGATAGAGTATTGCACCGCGGAGATCCGTGGGGTCCAAAGTAGGCGCCAGCTTCAGTGTTTCTTCTTTGGAAAGAAAACGGGAGGGGCCGAGTCCGAGCTTGCCCGCCATCCAGTCGTATATCTTTAAGCCGATGCCATAAAATGGGCTTTCCCACCATTTATAATTCGGAACAAGAAAGGTTTGGTTATGGGCGAGATGGGGAGCATTCTTTAACAGGATGCCTCTTTCTTTCAGCGCTTCCATTACCAGTTTGATATTGCCTTGCTGCAGGTAGCGGACGCCGCCATGTACCAGCTTGGTACTTCGTGAAGAAGTGCCGCTGGCAAAATCATGCTGCTCAAAGAGGATGGTTTTGAAACCCCGCGAAGCTGCATCCACAGCAGCGCCGAGACCGGTGGCACCGCCGCCGATAATGGCGATATCCCATTCCTGCTGGGATTCAAGCTGAGAGATCATCAGGGAACGATTCATAATAGTTTCTTTAAACAGCCGGCTATGAACTTTCTTTTATCATTTATCATTCGCCCATGCAATTGATGCACGTACAGCCCTGTGCCATCCTTTTATCAATTCATTTCTTTGGGCATTGTCGATAGCCGGATGGAAAGTTTTATCTGCCTTCCATTGTTCCTGTATAGCGGCTGTATTTTTCCAGTAACCAACGGCGAGCCCAGCAAGATACGCGGCGCCAAGTGCTGTTGTTTCGGTGATCACAGGCCGGAGCACATTGGTGTCAAGTATATCACTCTGGAATTGCATCAGTTGATTATTGATCGTTCCTCCTCCATCCACTCTTAATTCTTTAATGCGGATGCCGGCATCGGCTTCCATGGCCTTTAATACATCATGCGTTTGATAAGCGATGCTGTCTAACGCAGCCCTGGCAATATGTGCTTTACTACTGCCTCTTGTAAGGCCGAATAAAGAACCTTTTGCATAAGCATTCCAGTAAGGAGCGCCCAATCCTGCAAAGGCAGGGACCATATACACGCCATTGGAGTCTGTCACTTTCGCGGCAAGCGCTTCCACTTCAGAAGATTTGCGGATGATCTTGAGTTCATCCCTTAACCATTGCACCACGGCACCTGCAATGAACACACTTCCTTCCAGTGCATATTCCACTTTATCATTGACCTTCCAGGCAATGGTGGTAAGCAGGTTATTGCTGGAAGCAATAGCTTTTTCGCCGGTATTCATCAGCATAAAGCAGCCGGTACCGTAGGTGTTCTTCACCATACCGGGTGTTGTGCACTGCTGACCGAACAGTGCGGCCTGTTGATCGCCGGCGATTCCTGCGATCGGAATTCTTGAATCAGGAATAAAGCTGCCTGTGACGCCGTATATCTTGCTCGAAGGTTTTACTTCAGGTAATAAACTGCGGGGAATATTAAAGAGCTTCAGCAGTTCATCATCCCATTCGCAGGTATGGATGTTGAGCAACAAAGTGCGGGATGCATTGGATACATCTGTAACATGAAGTTCGCCACCGGAAAGTTTCCATACAAGCCAGGTGTCGATGGTGCCAAAAGCCAGCTGGCCCTGTTCAGCTTTTTGCCGTGCACCGGGAATATTATCCAGTATCCATTTCAACTTGGTGGCAGAAAAATAAGCGTCGATGACAAGGCCGGTCCTTTCGCGGATCACATTGGAGAGGCCTGCTGCTTTCAATTCGTCGCAATAGGCAGCGGTGCGGCGGTCCTGCCATACAATAGCCGGACAAATGGGTTTACTGGTTTGCCGGTCCCACACCACAGTGGTTTCCCGTTGATTGGTGATGCCGATACCAGCTACCTGCCGCATGGTGATATTGGCTTTGGCAATGGCCTCTGCCATGGTACCATATTGTGTGCTCCAGATCTCTTCCGGATCATGCTCTACCCAGCCGGGTTGGGGAAAGTGTTGCTTGAATTCTTTTTGAGCCAGGCTGATAATGTTTCCCTGCTGGTCGAACAGCATGCTGCGGCTGCTGGTAGTGCCCTGATCGAGGGCAAGAATATAGGTTAAGGACATGCAAGCGGTTTTGTAGTATCAAGTTAGGGAAAAAATCGTTGATTGATGGCTGACTGGCCATTCGGTCAACGGAGAGTGAAACAAATAAAGAAAATTAGCAACCTGAATATTTGGAAGTATGCTTTCCTAATACTTACTTTGTATTTCAAAGCGCTTTTTTATGAGCTCAGAAAACCAACCATTGGACAGCCTGCAGGATGTAAGGGATATCCGGAAAATGATGGAAAGATCAAGCCGGTTCACTTCACTCAGCGGTTTAAGTTGTGTGGCAGCAGGTGTTTGTGCACTTGTGGGTGCCTGGGCTGCACACCGCATGATCATTAATTATTATGGGGATTCGAAGGAGTGGACTTATTCCGGTCATTCATTTGCCGGGTTAAAAGTGAATTTATTGTTGCTGGCCGGCGCTGTACTGGCAGCAGCATTGATCGGTGCATTTTATTTTACCTGGCGCAAAGCAAAGCAGCAAGGGGAAGTACTGGATAATCATATTTCCCGCCGCGTATTCTGGAGCATGGCTGTGCCACTGGTTGCAGGAGGCTTATTTGTATTTGGCATGTTGCAGTATGACGAATGGCGTTTTGTAGGACCAGGTTGCCTGGTATTCTATGGCCTGGCATTGGTGAATGCCGGTAAGTATACTGTTGCAGATATCCGTTACCTGGGTTATTGTGAAATAGTGCTGGGCTTGTTGAATATTTTATTTATTGGCTATAGTTTATATTACTGGGCACTTGGTTTTGGTGTATTGCACATTATCTATGGATTGATCATGTGGTGGAAATATGAACGGGTAAAGGTTAGCTAAAAAGCCTTTCTTTGCGATAATTAGGAGTATGAAGAATCCGATAACAGGTTTAAATAAAATTTTTGACAACCGCATCCGCCTGGGCGTGATGAGTGTGCTTGTAGTCAATGAAGAAGTAAGCTTCAATGATCTCAAGCAAATGCTGGAAGTAACGGACGGCAACCTGGCTACACATTTAGTGAGCCTGGAGGAGAATGGTTATATCAAAGTACATAAAGGATTTATTGGAAGGAAAACGAATACGACTTATTCAGTGACGAGGACAGGAGAAAAAGCATTTACAGACCACATCTCGGCATTGGAAAATATGATAAAGGGGATAAAGGAAATTTTTTTTAACCAATCACTTTGAAATGCAAAGTACTTTTAAAAATGAAAAGAAAATCCGCAGTATCCGCCGCTGGATGATATTTTTCATGATCAGTCTTTTTCTGAGTGGTTTAACTGCCATTCCTGTTGAACAGGAATTGGCTTATCTGACACGATTTTTTTCAACTGATACAGCACTGGGTTCCTGGTTGCATAAAGTTTATGTGGCATTGGCGGAAACAAACAGGAAAACTCCTTTCCTGGCTTATGGTTATGACTGGCTTGCGTTTGCCCATTTCATACTGGCCATTTTGTTTATCGGGGTGTTCCGTGATCCGGTACGGAATAAATGGGTGATCGAGTTCGGAATGATCGCTTGCTGGGTAGTGGTGCCGTTTGCAATGGTAGCTGGTCATTACCGTGGGATACCACTTGGCTGGAGATTTATTGATTGTTTGTTTGGTGTGGCAGGG
This sequence comes from Sphingobacteriales bacterium 44-61, assembly GCA_001898405.1. Taxonomy (GTDB): domain Bacteria; phylum Bacteroidota; class Bacteroidia; order Chitinophagales; family Chitinophagaceae; genus Terrimonas_A. Next base: position 611,978 of record MKTW01000001.1, on the reverse strand, counting down.
TTGATACCATTGACCATATGCTATAAAAAAATAAGCAGGCTCGAGGCAGCAGAAATTAAAGTACAATATGAAATCAAGTAATACAATGAAACAAGGTTCTCTAACCCTCAAATCACGGATGCTTAGCTTCCGCTATGCATTCAATGGCATTGGCCGGTTCTTCCGCGAAGAGCCCAATGCCCGCATTCACCTGGCTGCTACGGCTGGTGTTGCAGCTGGCATCTTTTATCTCCATATTACCGGCACCGAGTTACTGGCTCTCCTGATCGTAACCGGAGCAGTATGGGCAGCAGAGATCATGAACACTGCTATTGAACACCTGGTTGATTTTGTATCTCCCGGTTTTCATCCCAAAGCAGGATTGATCAAAGACCTGGCTGCAGGAGCTGTGCTGGTTACTTCCATTACTGCACTTAGCACCGGTCTCATCATTTTCTTACCTAAAATCCTCGATCATGTTATATAAAACCCTTGCGAAAAAACTGGAAATTCCCAACCTTGGCCTGCAGCAATGGCTGCTTATATCCTGCGGCTTCAGTTGCTTATTGGTAGCGGCACGTGTGCTGGTTACGGAACAACTGTCCCATCTTTTTCTTATCTGGAATCTTTTCCTTGCGTTTGTTCCGTATGCTGTTAGCCAATGGCTCGGTACACGCCCCCAGATATGGAAGAATAAACCAGCCATGGTATCGATATTACTGGTATGGCTGCTGTTTGTTCCTAACGCATTTTATATCGTCACCGACCTTTTTCACCTGGATGACCTAAATAATGCACCAAGATGGTTTGATCTTTTACTGATCTTCTCTTTTGCATGGAATGGCCTTTTGCTTGGGCTTCTTTCTGTTCGTAAAGTGGAAACCATTCTTCAACAGGTAAGCGGGCGCTCCTTTTCCTTACTCGTGGTTTTTGCGGTAATGTGGCTGAATGCTTTTGGTGTTTATATCGGCCGTTACCTGCGCTTCAATACCTGGGATGTGCTAGCCAAGCCGTTTACTCTTTTCAATGAGCTATTGGATATCATTATCCATCCGCTTCGTTACAAAATGGAGTGGGGCATGATCGGCGTGTATGCCATATTCATGACCTTGATCTATATCACCATCAAAAAGATGGCCGGACAATTTCACCAAACGATTAAATAATAAATACTATGGAAACAACCGTTGCTCAGGCCTGGCAAAAGAGTAAGCTTTTCTTTAAAGCCCTTCTGATTGGAATATTGGTCTTACTGCTATTGATCCCTGCTTATTTTGTGGAGGAACTGATCAAAGAAAGGGAACAAAGGCAGAAAGATGCTTATGAAGAAGTAAGCAGCAAATGGGCCGGGTCGCAAATCATAACAGGGCCTGTGCTTGTATTGCCTTATGCAGAGACAGTAGCCAATGTTTCAGGCCCACCCACCATCCTGAGAAAACAAGCCTATCTGCTGCCCGACAAATTGACTATTACAGGAGACATGAAACCGGAAGAAAGGCACCGGGGTATTTACCAGGTGATGCTTTATTCTTCCACCCTGAATATCTCCGGGAAGTTCAACGAAATACCGCTGAAGCAACTGCGGATCGATGCATCCAGTGTTTTGTGGAATGAAGCTTATGTCTGTATCAACCTGCAAGACCCCCGCGGACTGAAAGAGGAAATGCAATTGAAGTGGAACGACTCTCTTGTTACACTTAATCCTTCGGCCGTCAATAATGCTGTTATGAAGGATGCGTTCATTGCTCCTGTAAACGTATCGCCGGAAGGAGCTATTTCTTTCTCTTCCCAGTTGCAGTTCAATGGTTCTCATGAGTTGCTGTTCACGCCTGTTGGGAAAGAAACTACCGTAAAGCTCAGTTCCCCCTGGAAAGAGCCCAGTTTTACAGGTGTCCAGCTACCCGAATACCAGATAACCAGAGATGGTTTCTCTGCTTCCTGGAAAAGCCTTTCACATACCCGTAGCTATCCGCAATTGTGGAAAGAAACATCTTATGATCTAACCAATGCATCTTTTGGTACAGGCCTTTTTATTCCGGTGAATGGTTATCAAAAAACCATGCGCTCAGTAAAGTATGCCATTCTTTGCATCGTGCTCACATTCGCAGCGTTCTTCATTATTGAAATGGTGAATAAGAAGTCTGTTCACCCTATCCAGTACGCATTGGTGGGTGCTGCATTGCTTTTATTCTATACTCTATTGCTTTCTTTTTCTGAATATATCGGCTTCAATATCGCTTATATCCTTGCCACTGTTGCTACAGTTGGTTTGATAGGTTGGTTTATAAAAGGGGTGCTTTCGTCAGGAAGATTAAGCTGGTTGCTGTCTTTATTACTGGTATTGCTTTATGGCTACATATTCACCATTCTGCAATTGCAGGATTATTCACTGCTGCTTGGAAGTATAGGGTTATTTATTACCCTCGGTGTGATCATGCATTATTCAAGAAAAATACAATGGTAAAAAGATAAAATAGTAAGAATATTTGAGCCGTACTCTGATAAACCAACCATGACCATTGTCTTATCCCTTATGAAAATGAAAAGACCTCCGCAATTGCGGAGGTCTTTTATTATAATGATGATCAGCTTATACTAGAAATCAACACCCATGGCAAAATACCACATGGGTTTGTTGCGGAAAATGCCATTCATTTCCCAGGCTGCATCCACGCGGAGGAAATAACCCAGGAGAGTGCTGCGGGCGCCAAAGCCATAGCCACCTGCAAAAGGACCAATGCCGCCAGCTTTAAAGCGGACACTGGGTGCGGTAGGAATGGTAGAGTAAACAACTTGTGGTCTCCTGATATTGCTTACGCTTCCTGCCCATGCCGTACCGAGATCAACAAACTGTACCAACTGGAAATTGCGCAGGAAGGCGTTATTGATCGGTTTGTTGAAGAATGTGGTGAAAACAGGCAGCCTGAATTCACTGTTGATCACAACAGCATTGTTACCATTTGCAACGTTTTGCTTGAACCCACGCATATTCACTGCGAGTGACTGGTAAGTGTAATTATTCGGTTGAACAGGCGCATTGCCGTCATTGAATTTTGGTCCGAACCAGTTGTCTACCCCGCCGAGATAATAAATGACTTGCTGATCTCCAAAGGAGAAATCACCAGCAGCGCGAAGTGCCCAGATCAGGTTGCGGTAAAGGGGCAGGTAATGGCGTGCATCAAATCCAACGTTGAACATGGTCTTGCCCTGCTTTTGCTGCAACTGCAGTTCAGTGAGCTTGCTGGTTTGCATAAACCAGTCGGCATATATTTTATACCGCAGGCCATGCCAGATATTCGTAGCGGGTGTGATGGCATCATCATATACATATTCCAGGCTGAGTTGGCCATAGGTAGATTTAAAATCCGGGATCTCCAGTGATATCGCGTCGCGCGAGGTGACCGCGATCCTTTCAAAGCGGGGACCGAGAGTAGCACGCAGGCTTTTCGTTTTATCAAACGGATAACGCAGGCGGGCAAGATAGTAGCTGGAGAAGCTCTTACCCATGTATTGCGGTGCATCCACGAAGCCTACCTGGGTACTGGAACGGTAGTAAGTAACCCCCCAATCCAGTCTCTTCCTGAAATTATAGAACTCGAACAACACATCATTGTCGCGCAGATTGGAAGCAATACGGATACCTCCGGTAAACTTGATATCTTCCATCAGATCAGAAGTGCCCAGCCTGATCAGGCCATTGAAGTCATTTCCATTGGAAAGATAGATCGGGCCGGCGCCACCACCATAAGGCTGGAATTTATTGACCGCCAGCACAGAGTTGTTGAAACCGGTAACTGCATAATCAGCAAAGAATTTTGGTGGACGGTATTCATACAGCTTCGCTTTGCTGAGAATGGTCGGTTGCGGTAATGCTTCCGCTTCGATCACTTTGCCCAGCTGGGTCGTATCTTTCTTTTCGTTCGCAAATTCGCTCTGGAAGAAATCATTTTGCTTTGGTGCGGTATCCTGTTTTTGCTGTGAAGGGGCTGTGCGGTTTTTCTGCCGCTTGTCTTCATCCATGATCTGCTTCATGTATTCAGTGGGGCGTGCAGCCACATTGCGGCGGCGCAAAATATTTTCATCTACACGCAGGCGATAAAGCAGTTTTACATCACCCAGCTTCACCACCTCACTTACCTGTTGATTATCGCCGGCAGTTCTTGTTTCCAAAAGGCTGCTTTGGTAATTGGTGAGTGGGAACACGTATGAAGAATCATTGGTAATGGATACAAAACCTACTGAGTCGATATCTGTTTTATCCCATTCTTTCAGCAGACTGTCCACGTCTTTAAGCGAAGGATTGCGCAACACTTCATCACCAATAAATACCAGTGTGTCGAGACCAGCTCTTTCTGTCCGGAAGAAACCCGCATAACGGTTGTTGATCCCATTCTCATCACTCACAAATGTGAAGTGGGAAGTATTGTATTGTGAAGGGAAACGGGCATTACCGAATTTCATCGCTGTAAGCTGGGATATCTGTTTGAAATCTGATTTATTCCAGTTGTCTACCATGAAAATATTGAAGTGTTTGGCAGGCAATGAATCATCATGCGTTATTGCAGTTGCCGATGGGCGGTTGCTGGAATAAAGAATTCCCGTTTTGCCTGGGAAAGCGACAAATGATGGGTCCAGGTCATCATACACATCATTGGTGACCTGGTCGTAAGTCTGCTTATCTATTTTGTAAGTATAAATATCTGTTTGCCCGCTTCTGATGGCACTTAAAAGCAGGGTGTTATTGTCCAGCATATATTTCATGTCCTGCACCTGGTTGAACATGGGCAGGTCCTGCTTGGCAACTTTGATCCTGTTAAGGGCATCATACACAAATAATCTTGGTTTTCCTTCCAGGCTGTATATCACAGCCAGCCTTGTGCCTTTGCCATCCCAGGCAAGGATAGGGTAGTTAGGGTTCTTCTCTTCTTCGCGGGAGCGGTGGCCGAAACGAAGCAATACTTTACGGTTCACAAAGTTCTCATTCAGCACTACTGTGTAAACACCCTGTTTATATTCCACTACTGCATAAGTAAAGCTCTTGGGATTAGGATTGGCATTGAAACGGATAAAATCCTTTTTACGGATCACTTCGCTTACGCCAAGCTGACCTTTGGGGGCATTCTTACGGCTGCGGATATCTTTATAATACTGCTGTGGCACATCGATCATGAAATCTTTCAGCAGGTCCTTGAATTTCTTTTTAGTTACTTTTTCAGAAGCATTGTTGAGGTTGCGGTAAATGCGGCTGAGGTAAAGAAAATAAGTGACTTTGTTTTTGCCATATTTATCGGCAATATATTTCCAGAAGCCATGGCCGGCGAGCAATGGCTTTTCAAATGCGAACTGGTAAAAATTGCTGTATTTGCCGGAAAGCATGGTAGCGCGAAGATCATCATCCAATTCAGGGCTCCAGTTTTCAGCAGCATATTCAATATAACCGTCGGTCAACCATTTCGGCAGATCAAGCAGGGCCTGATTGGCAGCAAATTCGCCCAGGTCATCACCAAACAAAACATTTTCTACCAGCACCCTGGCAATACCCTGGCGTATCTGGCGGCGGAGGTTATCATGGTTGCCATCAAAGTAAACCAGCATTTTGTTGTTGACCAGTTTGGTTACACCACCGGTATTCTGCCAGTCGATCCCCATGCCGATATTTGACTGCTGCAGTTCATCAAAATTGTTATATACTACAATATTGGTGCGGCGTTGCATTCCATACTCCACAAATTCTTCGATGCCGGGTAATTCTGTTTCCGCAATCTGGGCCACATATTTTCCCAGTCCTAACCCGTCCTGGCTGAAATAGGTATTGAAGTTGGTTGTTTGATAATATCTCCATTTGAACTTCTGGTATTGCACGCGGTTTTTGCCAAACTCCACTGTGCCTACCTGCGCATACGATGCCATTCCTGCACACACTAAAACGCAGGTCACCAATGCCTTCATTTTGCTATTCATCAGGGAATATTTATTATTTATAAAGCTGCCGATCATTCTCACCCGTTTGGTCTTTTCGTGCATATCAGTAAGATGCCGGAAATTTAGCGGGTGCATATCGTTTATTGTTTCTTATTTTACAAATGTACCGGATTCGCCCCCATTTTTAAAAATACGAAAAACCGATCATGTTAACTGTTAAGACATTCACTTTTAGCCCCATCCAGGAGAATACGTACGTTTTGTATAACGAAAAGGGTGAGTGCTGCATTATAGACCCAGGCTGTTATTTTCAGGAGGAACGCAATGAACTGAGATCGGCTATCGAAGGGGCCGGCCTGAAACCGGTTTTACTGCTCAATACACATGGCCATCTCGATCACGTATTTGGCAATAAATTCATATTTGAAACCTGGGGGCTGATACCCCATATTCACGAAAAGGAAAAACCAGTGCTTGACCGGGCTCCGGCAGCCGCTGAGCGCTGGCAATTGCCGTTTGATCATTATGAAGGGGAATTGGAATTCATTCCGGAAAACCAACCAATTTTCCTGGGCGATGAAAAACTGGAAGTGCTATTCACTCCCGGCCATTCTCCCGGCAGCCTCTCTTTTTATTATGAGCCGGGCTCTTTTGTGATAGGCGGGGATGTATTATTCAATGGCAGCATTGGCCGTACTGACCTTCCGGGCGGGGACTATGCCACGCTGATCAACAGCATTCAGACCAAATTTTTTACCCTGCCAGACAACACCAAAGTATATTCCGGACATGGGCCGGTAACGACGATCGGGTTGGAGAAAATGAATAATCCGTTTGTGAAATTGTATTAACTCAACGGTAGAGCAGTTTTCCTATAACAGGCAGGTTCTGCAATTCCTTCCGTTCAATACGGATAATGAACCAGGCGAATGAAAAAAGAAGCAGGGTGGCAGATGCCAGGTTGAACCAACGGTTGGCCCATATGTGCACCAATCCCAGGTGCAGCAGATAGATCAGCACCACCATCACGAGGTAAGCGATCAGTTTTTTGCGGGGGTAAGGAACGGGATAATACTTCTGCCCCATGATATAACTCACAATCATCATAAAAAGATAACAGCAGAAAGTGGCAATGGCCGCTCCGAAATAATGGAACCGGGGAATTAGAATAATGTTCAATACGATGGTGAGCACTGCACCTGCAAGCGTGATAACCGCACCCATCATGTTTTTATTGGACAGTTTGTACCAGATACTGAGATTGTAGTAAATGCCCAGGAAGATATTGCCCAGCGCAAGCAGCGGAACAATACCCAGCCCCTCTACCCATGTGGCTTTATCAATGGCTTCGAAAAACCAGGCAAACACATCAATATAAAGGCTGATAAAAAGGAACATGAAGCAACAGGCGATCACAAAAAACTTCATTACCCGGGCATAAATACGCTGTGGGTTTTCTTCGCGGGAGCGGTTGAAGAAGAATGGTTCTGCCGCCATGCGGAATGCCTGTATCATGATAGTGACCAGCACGGCCAGCCTGTAAATATTCCCGAAAATGCCCAGTTCATGTTTGGCCTGTTGTTCAGGCAGGTCCACCACATGCTGGTAAATAAGACGGCTAAGCATATCATTTACCATACCGCCCATACCCACTATTACCAACGGGTATGAATAATGCATTACTTTTTTCCAGAGAGCCGCATCAAAACTGAAGCGTATCTGAATGAATTCTTTTCTTAAAAGAATAAATGTTAAAATACTGCCACAAAGGTTACCGATAAGGTAATAACCGATGCCAATATCTTTATTGTAAAAAGTGCCCAGGAAAGATTCCTTATTAGTTTCGACATATTTTGGGATCACCCCCAGGAAGATAACGATCACTACAACATACATGAGCACGCCAGCCATCCTTGCAAAAGCATAACGTTTTGGACGGTTCTCCTGGCGCAGTCTTGCAAAAGCAAGTGTGGAGAGCGCATCAAAGAAAATAATGCCAGCCATCCAGGTGATGTATTCAGGATGCTTTTCCAGCCTGGCCCATCTTACAATTGGTTCTTTGCAAAGCAATAGTACACCGGTAAATACAATAGTGGAAATGATCAGCGAAACAGAAAGGGTATTGTATAATTTTTTCTGATCATGGTCCTGTGCAAAACGGAAATAAGCTGTTTCAAGCCCATAGGTGAATAACACATTCAAGAACGGGATGATCGCGTACACCTGGGTAAGGTCAGCGGTTGTAGCCGGCTGCGCAAATAAAAGCGGCAGGGACAGGTTCATCAGGTAGCCTAAAAAACGGCTGGCTATTGTTGGAATACCATACCATAAAGTTTGACCTGCCAGTTTCTTAATGCCGCTCAAAAGAAAAGTTTAACAACAAATGTAAAATAATAACCTAACAAAAAAGATACGTTCTATTTAAAAAGACCCCTTCCCGTTCTTCCCGCCTTACCGGTAAGAATTTACCGGTAAGGCGGGAAGAACGGGAAGGAGGCCTGATCAGTAAAATGTTATTTCGGTTCGCTAAATCGTGTATCCTTCAAAAAACTTGAATCGGTAAGCGTCCGCAAAAACAGTGCAATATTGGTGGCTTCTGTATTGGTAAGCGGAATGCCATTTGCCAGCGAAGGATCAAGAGTAGGGCTTTGCTGCACACCGGTCCGGTAATGATCGAGGCATTGGCCGAGCGTAGCAAAACGTCCGTCATGCATATAATTGGAAGAAATATACACGTTGCGCAGGGTAGGGACCTTGAATTTCAGCGAATCTTCCGATAAATGTGTGATCCGCATACGGCCATAATCATTCAACGCATTGTCGACCGGCAAACCGGTATTGCGGAAACTGTAATCCGTGAACATAGGCTCCGGGTGGCAGCTTGTACAATGTGCCTGGAACAATTCATAGCCAGACTGTTCAGTTGCTGTAAAAGAAGCTTCACCCTTTTTGACACGGTCATATTTGGAATTGGCAGAAGTCATGTAGCCGGTAAATTGCGCCAGTGCCTTCAGCATGTTCTCTGCACTGATGAATTCTGTGCGAAAGACCTTTTTAAACATCTTCCGGTATTCCGGATCTTTTTGCAGTTTGCCTATAACGCCGTTGAAAGATTCACCCATTTCAATATGTCCGTTGATCGGTTGAGCGGCTTCTGAAAAAAGCGTGCTGAACTCTCCATCCCAATGATAACTGTTTTGCCAGGCAAGATTGAACAGAACAGGAGCGTTGCGCAAAGTATGGGAATGGTACACGCCGTGGCTCCGGTCGTGCTCATATGTTCCGAAACCAGCGATCTGCTGGTGGCAGGAAGCGCAGGGATGAATACTATCTACTGAAAGCCGTCCGTCATAAAATAATTTACGGCCCAGTTCAAAGCCTTCTTTGGTCAATGGGTTATCAGTGAAGCGGTACAGGGGATCAGGAAAGCCTGGTGGTATTTCCTGCGGTAAAAAAGTAAGATCATTCGGGTTGTCGTCTTTCTTACATGAGCCCAGTACGTATGAAATAGCGATAACCGAGAGAATGATGGATAATATGGTGAATAAATGTTTTTTCATAAATCAAAGTTCACGGCCATTCCTGTATTTCTGCCGGCCGGCTTTTACCTCCGACTTTCTCTTTTTTGACTCCATCCGCCGTTCTTTCGCTGCTTTGCTGACCTTAGTGGCGATACGCGGCTTTTTCTTTGCAAGGGCATGATGCACCAGGTCATTGATCTTTTGGACAGCTTCTTCCTTATTGGCCAGTTGGGTACGATGGGTTTGTGCTTTTACCTGCAGCATCCCTTCTGCATTGATGCGGTTGGACAATTTTTCTGTAACAATGGCTTTCTGTTCTTCGCTGAGCAATAAGGAAGCAGCCACGGGCAACGAAGCAATCACGGCTGTTTCCACTTTATTTACGTTCTGACCTCCCTTGCCACCGCTACGCGTGGTTTGAAAGGAAATTTCTTTTCTGAGATCTATCATGGTCAATGGCTTGTGGCCAATATATTTGTGAGTAAGTAAAGATACAATATATGCGGGCTGTAATACAAAGAGTGAAAAACGCAAGCGTTACGATTGGTGGCCGGCAGAAATCTGCCATTCAGGACGGCCTCCTGGTATTGCTGGGTATAGAAGATGCAGATACTGCCGATGATATTGGATGGCTTAGCAGCAAGATCGTGAACCTGCGCATTTTTAATGATGAGAACGGGGTAATGAACCGGTCAATAAAAGAAATTAATGGCGATATCCTCCTGGTGAGCCAGTTCACCCTGCATGCGTCAACCAAAAAGGGCAACCGTCCTTCCTATATCCGGGCAAGCAAACCCGACCATGCCATACCCATGTATGAAGCCATGATCAAACAACTATCAACTGACCTGGAAAAAGAAATCGGAACAGGAAGCTTTGGGGCAGATATGAAAGTGGAATTACTGAATGATGGACCTGTTACTATCTGGATAGACACAAAAAACAAGGAATGACCCGGTGCTGACTCCCCACTCTTATTGTATACCTATCTTCTCTGAGTACACTTTCCCATCCGCCAGTTGCAGACGTATGAAGAATATCTTTTCATTTACGCTGATCCTGAAATTATAGCTGGAGTTATTCACTTCCTTTTGCTCCAGTATGCGGTTTCCTTCTGATGACCATACCATCACGCTTTTGATATCCTTTGTGCTTTTGATGGTGATCTGCTTGCCGGAAGTAAGGATCCGGTATGGCTTGGCAGGTTTTGCCGAATCAGCAGCAGATGTTGGCAGTGCAGGCTGAGCCTCCGCTTCTATTATAAGTGTCGATAACGTGAGCGCCGCAAGCGGCAATATATGACGGACTACGGTTAACATGATGCATTGAATTTTGGTGTTTCAATAAGAGCACAGGGATGGCAAGGGGTGGGTAAAACGGCAAGAATCATGCTATATTGCAAGGAACTTCTAAAAATTTTGTTATGACTATCCGGCAAGCGCAGCAACAAGTGGATGAATGGATCAAAACTATTGGCGTCCGTTATTTCAGTGAGCTGACCAATATGGCGATACTGACAGAAGAAGTGGGAGAGCTTGCGAGGATCATGGCCCGTCAATATGGTGATCAGTCGTTCAAGGAATCAGATAAAGGGCGCGACCTGGGCGATGAAATGGCCGATGTGCTCTGGGTACTGGTTTGCCTGGCCAATCAAACGGGAGTTGACCTGGAAAAGGCCTGGGAGAAAAACCTGGACAAGAAAACGAAACGGGACGGGAGGAGGCATCGGGAGAATCCTAAATTGTAGAAAAGATTTTTTTGAGCCTGGAGTTCATTTCCCGCTGTGTGTCACCCCGGGAAATGAACTCCAGGCTCAAATACTGGCACTATTTTTTTTCATATACCGGTATGGCAAAAAAAGTCTGGAATAGCATTAAAGAGGCCTTTTCTGATTTTTTCAATAAAAAGATCCTGAAACTGAGTGCTGCCCTTGCTTATTATACTATTTTTTCATTGCCTGGCCTGCTGATCATTATTATATGGGTAAGCGATCTTTTTTATGGGCAGGAAGCGGTGGAAGGCATGGTGTACGGGCAAATTGCGGATTTTGTGGGACAGGATGCTGCATTGCAGATACAATCCGTTATCCGCAATGCCACTTTATCATCGGAAAGCAAACTGGCCACTACAGTGGGTATTGCTACCCTGGTGATCGGTGCCACCAGTGTGTTTGGAGAAATACAGGACTCGGTAAACCAGATCTGGCGGCTGAAAGCAAAACCCAGAAAGGGGAAAGGTTTTCTCAAAATGCTGATCAACCGGCTTCTTTCTTTTTCCATGATCATGTCGCTGGGCTTTCTTCTCCTGGTTTCGCTGATCATAAATGGTATTATGGACATGCTGATCGGCCGGCTTACGCAAACTTTCCCCGAAACAGCAGTAATCGTAGTTTATATTACCAATGTCCTGTTCACTTTTCTGATCACCGCCTCATTGTTTGCACTGATATTTAAGGTTTTGCCCGATGCCCGGATACAATGGAAACATGTAAGGGCAGGTGCCGCCGCCACTGCCATCCTGTTTATGATCGGCCGGTTTCTTATCGGATATTACCTGGGCCAGAACCGGATGTCTTCAGCTTATGGCGCTGCAGGCTCCATTATCGTGATTTTGCTGTGGGTCTATTATTCAGCGATCATCCTGTATTTCGGGGCTGCATTCACGCATGCTTTTGCCGTTGAAACCGGTTCACGCATCTATCCCAATAACTATGCTGTCTGGATCGAGCAGGTGGAGGTAGAGTCTGAAAAAGACCTGCAACGTGCAGCAAAAGAGTCCGCCACCCTCCAGGAAACCATCAACGGCCCCTCCTCATCCACCAACTCCTGACGCAAGGCCGGCTATTGACTCCTGACTATTCTTTGCCCCTTTGCCCTCTTCACTTATTTTTGCAGGCCGGAAATCCCAGGTAATTAAAAACAATTATGGCAAACGATTCCAATAAGTTCCAGGCGATCATCTCGCATTGTAAAGAGTACGGTTTTATTTTTCCCAGCAGTGAAATATATGATGGACTGCAGGCTGTATATGATTATGGCCAGATGGGCAGTGAATTAAAAAAGAATATCCGCGATTACTGGTGGAAAAGCATGACCCAGTTGAACGACAATATCGTTGGTATTGATGCGGCCATTTTTATGCATCCCACAACCTGGAAGGCCAGCGGTCACGTAGACAATTTCAATGACCCGATGATCGATAATAAGGACAGCAAGAAGCGCTACCGGGTAGATCATCTTATTGAGGCCCATGCCGAACAAATGGAAAAGGACGGCCGTATTGATGAAGCAAAAGGTATGCTGGTTGAAATGGAGAACCTGCTGGCCAAGGATGATTTTGCAGGATTGAAACAACTGATCGCCGACCATGGCATTACCTGCTCTGTCAGCGGCACTTCCAACTGGACGGATATCCGCCAGTTCAACCTGATGTTTGCGACCGAATTCGGTGCAGTGGCTGCCGAGGAAGGACAGGACAATATTGTGTACCTGCGCCCGGAAACAGCACAGGGTATTTTTGTCAATTTCCTGAATGTGCAGAAAACAGGACGGATGAAAGTGCCGTTTGGTATTGCCCAAACCGGTAAGGCATTCCGGAATGAGATCGTTGCCCGCCAGTTCATTTTCCGGATGAGGGAGTTTGAACAAATGGAAATGCAGTTTTTTGTACGCCCCGGCACTGAAGGCGAATGGTATAAATACTGGAAAGAAGCAAGGCTGCAATGGCATTTAAGCCTGGGCATACCGGCTGAGAGCTATCGCTATCATGATCATGTGAAGCTGGCGCATTATGCCAAAGAAGCCTGTGATATAGAATTCAATTTCCCCATCGGTTTTAAAGAAGTGGAAGGGATTCACTCCCGCGGTAAGTTTGACCTGTGGCAACACCAGGAATACAGCAAGAAAAAAATGCAGTATTTCGATAATGATATTGATCCTGCCACCGGCAAGCCTTATGGCAATTATATTCCTTATGTAATTGAAACATCCATAGGTCTTGACCGCATGTTCCTGCTGGTGATGAGCCATGCTTATGAAGAGCAGGACCTGAGCACCCCGGAGAAACCAGACAGCAGGGTGGTACTGAAACTTCCTGCAAAGCTGGCGCCGATCAAGCTGGCTGTTTTCCCCCTGACCAAAAAAGACGGCCTACCTGAGGTAGCTGAGCGTATTATGGATGAATGCCGCTCGTCTTTCCGTTGTTTCTACGAAGAAAAAGATGCTATAGGAAAAAGATATCGCCGGATGGATGCAGTAGGAACACCTTTCTGTGTGACGGTGGATCATCAGACCAAAGAAGATAATACGGTTACTATCCGGTATAGAGACAGTATGGAACAGGAGAGGATCCCTGTGAGTGAGATAAGGAACCGCGTGCTTCAGGCAATTGGGTAGAATTAGTTATTGGAAGTATCGCCAAGTGCGCAACGTAATTTTAACAATTCTTTGCACACTTTGCGATACCACCCCTACCCATATAATTCCTGGTGAATATCTTTCTTATCATATCCCATTGCCACGATCCGCTGCTTTGCTTCATCAATCATATTCTTCCAGCCACATAATAAGAATGCTGCATCCGGTTTGCCGGAGCAATGTTCTTCATAAATAGCGTGCACATACCCGCTTTTTCCTTCCCATTCCTCGCGCGAAAGCGTTGGGACGTAATGGAAATTCTCCAGTTCCAGCGAATTCAATTCGTCATAATACAGCAGGTCCTTTTTTGTGCGGCAGCCATAGATGATGTAGATATCGCGGTGAGGGATATTGTTCCGCCAGATATGATGCACCATGCTGCGGAATGGGGCAATGCCTGTGCCGGTGCAGATAAGGAACAGGCGTTTATTCAATTCTTGCTCATGCAGTATGAACACACCCTGCGGTCCCCGCAGCACCAGTTCACTGCCAACCGTGATCTCGTTAAAGAGATAGGTGGTGCCTGCCCCTCCATCGAGCAACACGATCACCAGCTCAAATACATTGGAGCCGTCGGGCCAGCTGGCAATGGAATAACTGCGCCAGCGTTTGGCAGGTTTCTCATGGATAGGCAAGTCGAGCGTTACGAACTGGCCGGGAGTGAAATCAAACGAAGCCAGTTCCGGCACTTCTATCCAGTAGCGGCGGGTATTATAGGTCTCCTGCTCAATGCGGATGACTTTACCGGTGCGCCAGGGTTGAACAGCCATCAGGTATAAATTTAAAGTAATATACAAAGAGTATTGCAATCGCCCGAACAACCCCCTATGTTCAGTTGAATGGTCCGGTTTTGAAATCGAACCGAGTTATCCACATATAAAACCGTTTGGCATAGTAGTTGGATTTCAGTAAATGCTTTTAATGGCATAGACCACAGAGAACCGAATTCCTTTTTTTAATCATAAACTGAACATCATGAAAAAAAGTATTCTCTCCTGTGGCATAATTGCAGCAGCGGCTGCAGCCATGTTAGCATTTACCGAGCCGCAAGGCAGCATTACCGGAAAAGTGACCCCCGCAGATGGTGCGGATGCAGTGTGGGCTATTTCCGGCAGTGATTCAACAAAAGGCAATATTACTTCCGGCACTTTTTCGCTTTCAGTGAAAAGCGGTACATATAAAGTGATCGTGGATGCGAAAGATCCTTATAAGGACGTAACGTTTGACAATATTGAAGTGAAGGATCAGCCAGTGGATATCGGTGAAGTGGTGCTGCAACAATAAACGAATTGAGCTTGGACGGTTCAGAATACAAAAGGCCCCGGGAGACCGGGGCCTTTTAATGGAATAAAGAACTTATTATTCCAGCACAATGATCTTCTTTATATAAAGCTTCTTATCATGTGTTACCTGCAGGTAGTAAACACCTGCGGCCAGTTTACCTGGAGTGATCAGTTTGGACAGGTTGCCGGTAAAGTCCGGTATCTGACTATGATATACCTGCTGACCTGTTGTATTGACCAGGGAAATATCCAGGTTGCTTCTTGTTCTTGTTACCAGTTGCAGTGTGAACTGTCCGCCCGGTGAAGGATTCGGAGACACTTTCATGCCGATCTCTTCCGGGTCAACATTGGTTACGGGTGTAGCTGTGAAGTTGACCGCATTGGAAGTGATCGTACAGGAACCTGTAGTCACTTTGGTAGTGTAAACGCCCGTTGTTGTAGCTGTATACGTTTGCCCCGTTGCCCCACTAATGAACACATTATCAAGATACCACTGATTGCCGGTTGCAATGGAACTGGTGAGCAGGTTTCCATTGAGCGTAACGGACGGCGTGGGGTTAGTGGTCGGGATAACCGGTACACGGCCAGATGCACAATTAGACAGCTTCAGGCCAATATCGTAATAGAAGTAATAAAACTTCTGGTAGAAATTGGGATCGCTGGCGTCTATTGCGCTATTGCCGGTAAGGGATAATACACCCGGAACGGAGTAAGGATAAGGACTGGAAGTGATATTGTTGTTCCTGAATATGGACGCTCCGTTCGAGCACTGGATAACCAGGTAATAATTGGCAGCTTCAGGGAAATCAATACCTAAATAATAGATAGCACCGGCATCGGCAGGATCATTGTTCTGTGCTCCCAATACTGGTGAAGTGGGTGCTGTAGCATACACATCGATCGTTTTGCTCGAGATAGGATAATAGGTGTAACTACCATCTGCATTTTCAGAAACGATCTGGCGCAGGATGAAAGTGATCTTTCCTGAATTGCCGATATATAAACGCACGGTCTGCAACGTTACCGGGATGGAAGCAGTGAACTTCACGATATTATTGCTGAAAGCATTGTAGCCGCCATCCGTAAATACCTGTTTATTGGCAGGCCCCAGTTTATTGATTTCACCTGAACTTAAATAATAAGTTGAAAGAATGGTTGCAGTGCTTGTAGCGCTGCCCGTAGCCAAAGGAGTGGTGGCAGTAGCGGAAGAATACCAGTTATACGGTTGAGCGCCGGAAACTGCTGTAGCATTCAACTGGGCAGTTGTGCCGCAGATAACTGCTGTAGCCGTGGGATTTGAAGCTGCCGTACGGCTGATAAGGTTGAATACACTTTGATCATTCGCAGCATTCTGATCACCCGGGAAAGAAGTGCTGGCAGTAATGATGTAAGATTGGCCAGGAGCTATTTCAACTGGTGTCTGGAATGTATATACTTCATCTGTTTCCGCATAAATAGTATCTGCATAAGTAGCTGTCAGTGTCGCAATGGTTGTTGCTCCCTGTTTTACTACCGCTGTAAGCGGAATGTTCTTTTTGTTCGCATTGCCAAAATTACGTACGCGAATGGATACATACTGTGCAGGAGAAGGACAGTTGCCCGCTTCAGGTGAAAGCAATTCCGTAATGCCGAAGTCGAGTGATGGAGTAACAGCGAGCAGGCGATAATCCTGTGTTTCCCCTTTGGTATACGAACCACAGGCAGTAACACTTGCTGCATTATTTGTTTCCTGCATCACGATGCGAAGCAGGGCGTATTTACCCGGTGTCAGGGATGAAGGTATAGTGACATTGCCGGTAAAATCACCATTGCCATTGATCACACCGCTGGTGGCAAGTGTTTCTCCTGCGTCATCAAAATCGCCATCGTTATTGGCATCGATAAATACTTTCACGATCTTATCAGCAACACTTGCATCGCAACTGTTGAGACGGGCGAATATTGGCAGGGTTTGACCAGCTTCAATACTGCCGGTAAGGTTGGTATAGCTGGTGTAGGATGTGCATCCGGCAGGATTTTTTTGGTGGATATTGCTGAATGAAACACTGTCTATTCTTGCCCCACCAGTATTGGTGGCAGCGGAAGCACAATAGGCTTGTCCGCCAACACCGCTTACGATCAGTGAATAGGCTTGTGATCCTCTTTGTAATGTGCCTTTATGATTAATGATGATCGAATAGCTATCGCCAGGCACCACATCTGTCAATTCTACTTTCTCCACGTTGTCCAGTGTATTATCGCCACGGGTGGCAGCAGCACTGGGGGTGGAGCGAGTCAATGTCCAGGGGCGATAAATAGTTGCTCCTTTTTTAATAATGAGATCAAGGTCGTTTACCAGTTTCTTCGTTGGATTGTTCAATGCAGTTGCTTCAGGTTCTACTGTTGCTTTAGGGTCTGTCCAGGAAATAGTGGCGCGAATCACACCATCTCCTGAAGCGATAACCTGTATTGTATCGGCATCGTTGGTTCCATTTTCCAGGATATTTTCCTGTATTAGGTGCTTTGTATTATTGGAAGTGATCACCTCCGCTGCTTTCTGCATATTGATAAGGCCCCAGCCAAACTGGTAGTCCGGGCCAGGTGATGAACCTGCTTCATCGGCAGTATGGATGACCAGGCCTTTCAACGTGGCAGAGCGCATGAGCGTGCCGGTATGTAATTGGGAATAATATTCCTGCAACAGCAATAAAGAACCTGCCGCGCTGGGACTTGACATGGATGTGCCGCTGAAAGTAGCATAAGCTGTATTGGAAGTGGCTACGCTCGATAAAAGATCTACTCCATCTGCTACCACATCCGGTTTAATGCGGCCATCATCTGTAGGTCCCCAGCTACTGAAATCCGCTATCACCACGTCCTGTGGGCGGGTGTAACCAGTACTGATGGGATTAACAGCCCCTACCACTAAAATATTTTTTGCATTGCTGTTGGTAGAAAGGATATCATAACTGTTGTTGCTGCTGATGTCGGCTGGCCGGTTGCCTGCTGAAGCCATTACATTCGATGAGTTATAACGCCAGTAAGGTTGACCAACATCAGGGCCGTTCAGATTCCGGCTGTTGCCGGCTGATTTTACGATCAGATAATAGGGGGCATTATACGCAATAGAGTCCCACAATTGTGTACCGGCTGAATAATAACCGAACTTATAATCTTCGGTAGACCCAACCGAGCCCCAGTATTCCCAACGGGCTGGATTTACATCGGTATTATAAACCCATCCTGCATTAAATCCATAAGAGTGATTGGAGATGAGAAGATTGGATGCTGCTGCCATCATCTCTGAGTTGTCGCCTGAAAAATCATACGCTAACAGTTCCTGCAATCCAAAGCTCATTCCCTTTGCCAGTGGGTTTACACCGCTGGCTATCATAGTGCCGGCTACGTGGGTGGCATGATCACTGTTTTCCGTGGCATCCGTCTGCTTTACCCTCCCTGTCAGTTCCACATGTGTGGACCGTACCTTACCACCATCCCACATGGCCAGCTTATCTTTCATGTTGCTGGAGGAGCCGGAAAGGTTCAATCCTGTGCTGCCACCGGGCCAGAGTTTGGTGGTGCCGATCGTAGCTGCCGCCAGGATATTGTTTTCTGTAGAAAGGTAGAGCGGCATGCCAAAAGCATCTATTCCTGCAAGAATGGACACATAGCCATTGGGCCGGGCGATAACTGTGTCCCAACCTTTTTGGCGGGCCAGGGTCATCAATTGTTCATGATTTCTTTTTTCTTTTGCCGCCTGCAATATGGATGATTGCCTGAGCAATTCCGTATTGGTTCTCACCTGGGCAAAGGAAAACTGATAACAGCCAACTGTTATTACGGATAATAATAAGCGTACTGAAAAAAATCGCATATTTTCAAATATGTTTTGATGGTCAAAGCGAAAGCACATCCTAAATTACATTAATTGCAAACGCTTAAAGAATGAAAACCTACAATTTTTGGGTGATTCCCGCAATAATCCTGGGCCTTGCCAGCCTTACGGCTTCCAGTAAAGCAGGCTGCTCCCGTACAGGCATAAAAGGGCACGTGTACCTGGTAAAAGGCAACCAGATGCCTTCTCCCGACAGAATGCCCTCTACGCCAGCCGGATTGGAAACCCAGCTCTACGTTCACGCACTCACTTCCATCGACCAGGTGAAGCGGGTAGGTATAACGGCCTTCTATAGCGAAGTGAACACCCCCCTGATAACCACGGTAAAAACGGATGCCTCCGGCGCTTTTTCGGTAAAGCTGCCGCCAGGCACTTACTCACTCTTTATTAAAAAGGGGGATAATTATTATGCGAACCTTTTTGATGGGAAGAATAATATTTTCCCGGTAGAAGTGGCGCAGGGAAAAATGACGGAAGTGGAATTCAAGGCAGATTATGACGCGGTGTATTAGGATAGGTTCCAGTTGCAGGAATTCGTAACTTTGCCGCCGTTTATGACCCAGGAATTGTTGCAGCAGTATCAGAACACCCCCCGCCTTTTTCAATTGGCGGACAGGCTCTCATTTTCCCAATCCCAAAAAATTTATCTCGCAGGCCTCAACGGCAGCTCGCCCGAATTCGTGACAGCCGCCGCATTTTTGCATCCCTCCTGTTCGCAGCTCAACCACCTTATTATCCTGAATGATGCAGAAGAAGCTGCCTATTTTCATAATACCCTGGAAAACCTGACAGGGGCTTTGGATATTTTTTATTTCCCTTCTTCTTTTAAGAACAGAAAGAATTACCGGCTGCTGAACTCTTCGCACGTTATGCTGCGTACAGAAGCATTGACCAAGATTGCAGCAGGAGGCAATAAAAAAGTGCTGGTCACTTACCCCGAAGCATTATTTGAAAAAGTGGTAGTGCCGGGCACGCTTTCTTCCAATATTATTTATATCAAAGCTGGAGATAATCTGAACCTGGAAAAATTGCTGCTGCAACTGGCTGAATATGGTTTTGAACGGACGGATTTTGTGTATGAACCAGGACAGTTTGCCCTTCGTGGAGGCATTCTCGACATTTATTCATTTGGCAATGAGAAACCATACCGTATTGAACTTTTCGGGCATGAAGTGGATTCCATCCGCATTGTAGATCCGGAAACACAACTGAGTGAAAGAAAACTGCTGCAGGTCAGTATCATTCCCAATGTAGACACCCAATTTGAAGAAGAGGAAAGAGTACCGCTTTTTGATTTTCTTTCACCCAATACGATTGTCTGGCTGCAGGATTATGAGATCTGCAAAGAGAAATTGCTGGAAGGCGAGGAAGAACTGGCAGCATTTATTGCAGGGCATACAGAGGAAAGCTGGCCTTCGGGCGCACGTAAAGAACAAGCTGAGGAAGAAGACAGGCTGGTAAAAAAAGAAGTATCGGCCAATGATTTTATTACAGCCGCTGTGTATGAAGAAAAACTGACCGGCCGGCATGTAGTAGGCTTTGGTTATGCAAACAGTTTCCCTGCATCATATGCTCCTTTTGAGATCGAATTCAAAACAAAAGAACAGCCTGCTTTCAACCGGCAATTCGATCTGCTTATTAAAGATCTTAAAAGCTGGGAAGACAAAGGATTTCAGCTCAATATTTTTGCTGAAAACCCCAAACAGCTGGAAAGGCTGCAAACGATCTTTGATGATCTGAATGCAGCTGTCGTTTTCAATCCCATAACCACTTCCATACATGAAGGGTTTATTGATGAAGAACTGAAACTGGTTTGCTATACAGACCACCAGGTATTCCAGCGCTATCATAAGTATAAAGTAAAACAGGCTTACAATAAAAGCAAGGCATTAACTCTCCGCACGCTGCGCGAACTGCAGCCGGGAGATTATGTAACGCATATTGATCATGGAGTAGGTGTGTACAGCGGCCTGCAAAAACTGGAAGTGAACGGACGCTTGCAGGAGGCGGTAAGATTGCTTTACAAGAATAATGACATTCTCTATGTCAATATCAACTCGCTTCATAAAATAGCTAAATACACCGGCAAGGAAGGAAGTGTGCCCAAAGTGAATAAGCTGGGTAGCGATGTGTGGAGCAAGCTGAAAGAAAAGACCAAGGTAAAGGTCAAGGAGATTGCGTTTGACCTGATCAAGCTGTATGCACAGCGGAAAGCACAGGAAGGTTTTGCACATACGCCAGACAACTATATGCAAACTGAGCTGGAAGCTTCTTTTATTTATGAAGACACGCCTGATCAAAGCAAAGCAATAGCAGATGTGAAGAAGGATATGGAATCTCCTTCACCGATGGACCGGTTGGTTTGCGGAGATGTAGGTTTTGGCAAAACGGAAGTAGCGATACGCGCAGCATTCAAGACCTGTGTAGACGGTAAGCAGGCTGCAGTGCTGGTGCCTACCACCATCCTTGCTTTTCAGCATTATAAAACATTCAGTGACCGTCTGAAAGATTTTCCGGTGACAGTAGATTATATCAACCGTTTCAAATCAGCTAAAGAAAAAAAGGAAACACTGAAGAAACTGGAAGAAGGGAAGATCGATATCCTGGTAGGTACTCATGGTATCTTAGGCAAGGAAGTTAAATTCAAAGATCTGGGACTGCTGATCGTGGATGAAGAACAAAAATTTGGTGTGGCACATAAAGAAAAGATCAAAAGCATCCGCACCACAGTGGATTGCCTGACGCTTACAGCTACGCCTATCCCCCGTACCCTGCAGTTTTCCCTGATGGGCGCACGCGATCTGAGCATTATTAATACTCCGCCACCCAACCGCCAACCGATACAAACCGAAGTGCAGGTATTCAACCAGGATTTTATCCGCGATGCGATCTATTATGAAACAGAACGCGGCGGGCAGGTCTTCTTTATCTATAACCGTATCAGCGGACTGTCTGAAATGGCAGCAATTATACAGGGGCTTTGTCCTGACCTGAGCATTGGTTTTGCCCACGGGCAAATGGAAGGACATGAACTGGAAGAAAAGATCCTGGATTTTATCGACAGGAGATACGATGTGCTGGTTTGTACCAATATCGTTGAAAGCGGCGTGGATATTCCGAATGTGAATACTATCATCGTCAACAACGCCCACCAGTTTGGCCTGAGTGATCTTCACCAGTTGCGTGGACGTGTAGGCCGCAGCAATAAAAAAGCCTTCTGTTATTTACTGGCGCCCCCGATGAGCACATTGCCGGCAGATTCAAGAAAGCGCCTTCAAACCCTGGAACAGCATAGTGAACTGGGCAGCGGTTTCCAGATCGCCATGCGAGATCTCGATATCCGTGGTGCAGGCAACCTGCTGGGTGGGGAACAGAGCGGCTTTATGGCAGAGATAGGTTTTGAGATGTATCAGAAAATACTGGAAGAAGCGATCAAGGAACTGAAGCGTACCGAATTCAAGGAACTGTTCAAGGAAGAAATTGCGAAACAGGACGATTTTGTACAGGATTGTACTATCGACACAGACCTGGAGATACTGATACCTGATGAATATGTGGAAAGCATCACGGAAAGACTTTCCCTTTATCAACGATTGGATAATTCCGAAACGGAAGAGGAACTGCTGGAGATGCGTGAAGAGCTGACCGACCGTTTTGGCCCGATACCATCACAGGTAGAAGATCTTTTCATTACGGTCCGCTGCCGCAAACTGGCCGTTGATCTGGGATTTGAAAAAATGTCGTTGAAAGACGAAGTGCTGCGTTGCCACTTTATCAATCGCCCTGATTCTCCTTATTTCGAATCCGAATTATTCAATAAGATCATTCAATACCTTCAAACGGGCACAAATAAAGCCAAGCTGCGTCAGACAGGCAAACTGTTCCTGCTTGTTGCCCAGCCAGTAAAGGATATGGAAGAGCTGCACCGGTTCCTTTCCGGAATGCACCGTTTTGCATTCGAAAACAAATAATTGATAATCATTATCCGTTATCTATTTATTATCTTCGAGGTCAGAACGATACTTATGAGAACCTATCCAATTGCCCTTATTGCTGCCTTGCTGGTTGCCTTTACTTCTTTTGCACAAGACAGCTCAAAATATGCTATTGCATTACGTTCGGGAAGTTTTATTCCTGCAAGAAATATTACCTCAACACATATCGCTTCACTGAATCAGTTGACATCAAAAACGTCAACCCCGCGGTTTATTCTTTTGCAATTTGAGCAAATGCCGGGTGAAGCAGAAAAGAAAGCACTGGCAGCAACAGGGATTGAGTTGCTGGAATACATTCCACAGAATACATACACCGCCACAATAAAAGGAGGTTTGACCGAAGAATTATTGCAAAGGGTAAAGGCCAGGGCAGTTGTTGAATTATTACCAGAACAAAAGATGGCGTTATCATTGGTAACAGGTGATATCCCGATAGCTGCATTGAGATCACAGGGCATGGTGGATGTATGGATCAGTTATCCGCGAACAGTAACATATGAATCTGTGACCAGGGAAATGCTGTTGCGTAAAATAGAAGTGATCTCCATTCCTTATGAAGCTTATCATGTAATAGCTGTACGTGTAGCAAGGGACCGGCTTAAGGAACTGGCTGGTTTGAGTTTTGTGGAATATATGCAACCTGCACCAGGGCCGGATATGGGACTGAATAATAAAAGCAAGGTACTGGACAGGGCAAATGTGTTACAATCTTCTATAGCAGGGGGCAGGAACCTGAGAGGAGAGGGCGTGGTTATTGGTATAGGTGATGAATCAAATCTTTTGCGGCATGTCGATTTTACAGGCAGGCTTATTAATCATGCCGCGCTTTCAGCCGGAGATCATGGCGTACTCGTTGCAGGTGTTGCTGCAGGTGCAGGCCTGCTGCAGGAAAAATATGCAGGTCATATGCCAAAAGCAAAAATCGTTTCCCAGGAATTTTCCAAAATCCTTGCATATGCACCTGCGTATATACAGGATTATAATATGGTCATCACCAATAATTCATATGGTAATAGCGCCGATTGCCAGACATTCGGTATTTATGATCTTTACTCGAGGGTGATGGACGAAATGGCGCTGGCTTATCCTCATCTGCAGAATGTGTTTGCTGCAGGCAATAGTGGTTCATCCAATTGCCCACCCTATCCTGCGGGCTATCATACGGTATACGGGTCGTATCAAAGTGCAAAGAATGTAATATCTGTAGGAAATGTTTCTGAATTAGGAATAGTTTCTGCCGGTTCAAGTAAAGGACCTGTTGCAGATGGACGAATTAAGCCAGAGATCATGGCCCAGGGAGTGAATGTATATTCTTCTTACCCCGTGAATATTTATGGGCCTACTTCAGGCACGAGCATGGCTGCACCTGCAGTAAGCGGAGGATTGGGATTGCTTTATCAACGTTATCGCCAGTTGCATGCCAACACCGATCCTGCAAATGGTTTGATGAAAGCGCTGCTTTGTAATGGAGCTACAGATGCGGGCAATCCGGGGCCTGATTATCTTTATGGATTTGGGCGGATGAACCTGTTGCGTTCTGTAAAAATGCTGGAGAATAATAATTTCTTTGAATCAACGGTTAATGTCGCAGCTTCCACTACACATACCGTTACCCTTCCTGCCGGTATTGCTCAACTTAAAGTAATGCTGTACTGGAATGATGAGCCTGCAGCCATGTTGTCTTCGCATACGTTGATTAATGATCTTGACCTTGAAGTGGATGATCCATCTTCTGTTACAACCCTTCCGTTCATATTAGATACTCTCCCGGCGAATGTTGCCAATAGCGCCACAAGGGGGGCAGACCATATAAATAATATAGAGCAGGTAGTAATAGACAATCCTGGTGCCGGCACTTACACATTCAGGGTGAAGGGAACCAATATCCCTCTTAGCAGTCAGTACAGTTACTTCCTGGTATATGATACCATTCCTGCCTCCACCACATTGATATATCCTATGGGAGGAGAACATCTTTCGGCGGGCGACCAATTGTACATAAGCTGGGATGCGTATGGAAATTCCGGCAACGATTTTTCCTTGCAATATTCAACAGACGGAGGAGCCACCTGGCCGGTAACGATTGCCAGTAATATTGCAGCAGGCCAGCGTCAATATGCATGGGTTGTTCCTGCAGGCTCTACTGATCAGGCAAGGGTCCGGTTAGTGCACAATGGAACAGGCCAGGAAAGCATCAGCAACAATTTTGTTGTGTTAGGAACACCGGTTGTTACATTGGCTTCTGTTCAATGCGAAGGATATATTGCCATCAACTGGAGCGCTGTTGCTGATGCCACCGATTATGAAGTGATGATGCTCCGGGGTGATGAAATGGTACCGGTTGCTACCACTACTGCTACCTCATATACATTCAGTGGCCTTTCAAAAGATTCGCTTTATTGGGTAACGGTAAGGGCTCGCATAAATGGTAACCCGGGATGGAGAGCCGCAGCCGTCAGCCGTCAACCGAATAACGGTACCTGTGCCGGTACTATCAGCGACAACGATCTTAAAATGGATGCTATTCTTTTACCGGCAGTACCGGGCAGAAAGTATACATCCACAGAGCTTTCTTCGGCTGTGAATATCCAGGTGCGCATAAAGAACCTGGATAATGCAGTTACTGTCGGAAACATACCTGTGAGGTATATCGTTGGAGCAGGCCCTGCCGTACAAGAAACAATCATTAATCCAGCCATTGCAGCAGGAGGAACTTATTCATATACGTTCACCGTACCCGCTGATATGTCGGCTATCGGGGATTATCCAGTAAAAGTGAGTGTGTCTTATCCCGGCGATGCTGTATCAGCAAATGATACGTTGTCTTTTCTTTTTAAACAACTGGATAATCCGGCTATCAATCTTGCTACAGACTTTCTCGATGATATTGAGGCTGCACCTGTTCAAAGCTATACAACAAGGCAGACGGGCTTAATCAGTCTTGACCGTTATGATTTTGTTGGTTCCACTCAATATGGGCGCGTAAGAAGTTTTGTAAGCAGCGGTATCGCCTATTCAGGTGATCGTGCGCTTACATTGGATGCCGAACGTTATAATGCAGCGGGGACCACCGATTCCCTTACGGCTACTTTTAATCTCCAGGGGTATAATGTGCCAACGGATGATATACGGTTGGATTTTTATTTTAAACAACACGGGCAGGTTTCCAATGCTGCCAACAAAGTGTGGGTGCGGGGAAGTGATCTTGATCCTTGGATTGCTGCTTATGATCTTTTCGCCAACCAGGAAATTGCAGGTGTTTTTAAGCGGTCTCCCAGCATTGAATTAAAAAGTCTGCTGATGGCCGGTGGCCAGAATTATTCTTCCAGCCTCCAGGTACGCTGGGGTCAATGGGGCCAGATCCTTACATCGGATAATGAAACAGGTGCCGGCTATACATTTGATGATATACATCTGTATAAAGTAACAGATGATATTCAGCTGGTGGCAATTGACACGCCTGTTGCTGCAAGCTGCGGACTTGATGCTGCCGTTCCGGTTGGGATCAGCGTCAGGAACAGTGCCTCAACAACCATCAACAATATACCGGTAAGACTGCAGATAGATGGGGGAGTTGTTATCAATGAAATCATTCCCTCCATACCTGCGAATACAACAACGACCTATACGTTTACAGCTACTGCCAATCTAGCCACATCAGGCAGTCATACTGTAAAAACATGGGTAGCATTGCCATCGGATTCTTACCGGCTTAATGATACGGCTATTGTGGTATTGATGAATTCTCCTATAGTGAGCAGCTTCCCTTATCTGCAAAACTTTGAGGCAGGAGACGGCAACTGGTATGCTGATGGCATCAGAAGCAGTTGGCAATATGGAACGCCTGCTTCTCCCCGTATCAATAAAGCGGCAAGCGGCACCAGGGCATGGAAGACACGTTTGTATGGAAATTATAATGATGCGGAATTTTCCTATCTCTATTCTCCCTGCTTTGATATCAGCAGCATGACCAATCCCACGCTGAGCTTCAGCCTGGCGCTTGACCTGGAAGATTGCAATGCTAAACTCTGCGATGAAGCCCATGTCGAGTATTCGGCAGACGGAAAGAACTGGATCAAACTGGGAACGATGGGTGCAGGCACCAACTGGTACAATAAAAACTATTCGGACAATCAGGTGTGGAATATTGAAAACTACACCCGCTGGCATGTGGCCACTATACCATTACCAACAGGATTTAGCCGGCTGCGTTTACGTTTTGTACTGCATTCAGATCCCTATACAAGCAGGGAAGGAATAGCAGTGGATGATATACATATTTATGATAAGCAGTATGAAATTTATGATGGGCCGCCTTATACCAGCAATGCCGTGAACCAACCGGCAGTGAATGGTAATAACTGGATTGATTTTACAGATGCAGGAAAGGTCATTGCATCCATTAACCCAGCCGGGCAGGACCTGGGCAGCACCGATGTGCAGGCATATATTTTTACCGGGCCTGTGCGCAATAAGCATAATCAATACTATCATAACCGGAACATCACCATAAAACCTACGCAAACAGTATTACCTGATTCTGCCATTATCCGTTTCTATTTCACCGATGCAGAAACAGAATTGTTGCTGAATGCGGGTGGTTGTGCCCTTTGTTCCAAACCGGTTTCTGCCTATGAACTGGGCATCACCAAATATGATGATGCTACTAAAACATTGGAGAATGGCGATCTTTCCGATAATGCAACAGGCGACTGGTTGTTTATTACTAACGCTGTAAAAGTGCCGTATGACAAAGGTTATTATGCAGAGTTCCGCGCCAAAGATTTTTCAGAATTCTGGCTTAATAATGGCGGGCCTGATCATAACCAGTCATTACCGGTGGAGCTGATAAGTTTTACCGCAACAAAGCAATCCAATAAAGAAGTGAAACTGGATTGGATAACAGGTTCAGAGGCCAATTCATCTTATTATGATATAGAACTTGCCAAAGGGAATACTGCACTCAACCAGGACGCATTTACGCCTATAGGCCGTGTGGCCAGTCTTAACTCGCCCAACGGTGGCAGATATGGTTTTACGGATAAAGAAAATAATAAATCGGGCATACGCTATTACCGCCTGAGAATGGTGGACCAGGATGGCGGGTTCCGCTATTCTGCCATCCGCCCTGTTGTGTTTGATGAAGAGATAAGCTGGCAGGTTTATCCGAATCCGTCGAAAGATATTTTCCATTTGATCTGCCAGGCCAATGCCGGTGAAAATATCGATATCCGCATCCACGATGTCAATGGCAGGCAGGTCCGTCGTATTCAACAGCAGGCCAGTGGTTTTGTACAAAAGATAGAACTCAACCTCAGTGGCACAGAATATGCGAAGGGAGTTTATTTGCTGGAAGCAAGAGCTGCAGGAAAACTAAAAACGTTCAGACTGGTCAAGCTGTAAAAAAGAAGTCGGCGAAGGCCCCGAACAAATCGGTCGGCAGAATAATATTGATCTTAATTTCGGCCGGTAAAATAATTGAACAATATGAAAATGGAAAAAGCTCCCTTTAGTTCTTATCAGAAACTGGTAGTGGCTTTATTGGCTTTATTACAGTTTACGGTTGTACTGGATTTTATGGTGCTTTCGCCCCTGGGAGATATATTGATGAAATCATTGGATATTACTCCTGCCCGGTTTGGCTGGGTTGTTTCCGCTTATGCTTTCAGTGCAGGCGGGGCGGGCATACTTGCCGCAGGGTTTGCTGATAAATTCGACCGGAAAAAATTGCTGGTCTTCTTTTATATAGGTTTTATAATAGGGACCTGTGCCTGTGCCATGGCCAATAATTATCATGAGCTGCTGATAGCGAGGATCATTACCGGCTTGTTTGGAGGAGTGATCGGTGCTGTGTCGATGGCCATCATTACTGATCTGTTTGAGCCTGCCCAGCGCGGCCGGGTGATGGGCATTGTACAAATGGGTTTTGCTGCCAGCCAGGTACTGGGAATACCTGTAGGATTATATTTCGCCAATCACTGGGGTTGGCATTCCTCCTTTCTGATGATCGTTGTGCTGGCATTATTGACAGGTATCACGATCGTGTTGAAGATGAAACCTGTTACCGCACATCTTTCCCTGCAATCAGACAAGAGCCCCTTATTGCATTTCTGGCATACACTGGCCAACCGCACTTACCGGATAGGATTTACTGCAACAGCTCTTTTATCTGTTGGTGGTTTTATGCTGATGCCATTCGGAAGCGCTTTCCTTGTCAATAATATTCATATTTCCCAGGAAGAGTTGCCGCTGGTCTTTTTATTCTCCGGTATTGCTTCTATCGTGATCATGCCGATGATAGGAAAGCTGAGCGACAGGATTGACAAGTTCAATCTGTTTGCTGCAGGATCACTGCTGGCGATCATTATGATCCTTGTTTATACCAATCTTTCACCTGTACCGCTTTGGCTGATCATCCTGATCAACATGGTCCTGTTTATGGGCATCATGAGCAGGGTGATCCCCGCAGTAGCATTAACCACGAGCATTCCTGAAATGAAAGACCGTGGCGCTTTTATGAGCATCAATGGTTCGCTGCAGCAAATGGCAGGTGGAATAGCGGCTATTTCTGCAGGGCTGATCGTTTCCCAGCCATCCAAAGCCGCCCCCTTACAGCATTATCCCACACTGGGCGTCGTTGTTTGCTGTGCAATTATTATTTGCGCCGTATTCGTGTACCGTGTAAGTGTGGTAGTGAAGAGAAAAGTAGCAGAAACTAAAGTGCCTGTGCCTGTGGTGATGGAATAACGATCATATTTTATCCTTCCATGCCAGTTCTTCCTGTTTTTTCAGCTGTGCTTTTTCTTTCAGCCGGGTGGGTAACTGTTCCATGTAAATGACGATGGTGATCACTGTGCAATAGAGAAACAATAGTATCAGGGCCAGGGAATAAAAGCCCTCGAATGCTATTATATAAACGAGTGCGATCATTACCAGTGCTGAGGAGGTGATCATCAACAACGGCGATATTTCTTTTTGAAGGGATAATAATACAAACACCAACAGGGAATATACATAAACGCCCATCAGCACAAAAGCAATCCAGTGGCTTGTGGAAAAACGGATATGTTGTATAAGGCAGGTAGCCGCCAGCATAACGCCGAATATGCCGCCATAAATACAAATGTTTTGTTGACGCTCGGAGAGACCGCTCATGTGGTGGGTTGTTTGAAGGCCAAAATACTCATTGGCAGCGGTATTCCGTAATGCCTCCCTGTTTTTTCAAATAAGGCAGGAATATTCCGAAGTATTTCCACTCAATAGGATCTTTATTGGATCGTTTTTCTTGTTTTGGTAAGGTTATTGTTATTAAGGGAAAGCCGTTGCGACCTGAAACACCTTCCAATATCATGAAAAAAACCTTCGGCGTGCTGACTGCTTTACTATTGTTTTTTTCAATTTCCCACAGTCAGCCTTGTAATATACCTGATTCATTCTTTGCAGATGACACTATTGTTGTTTGCCAGGGCAGTACATTCCAACTAAACGCACCTGTAGTACCCGGCGCTACTTATACCTGGTCTACAACCGAAACAGTTAACACCATAACTGTGGGTTTTAATGGAAAATACTGGCTGGATATTGTGGAAGGAGGGTGCACGGGCTCCGACACCGTTACAGTACTATTCAATTCCTTTTTATTATCTCCCCAGGTAAATGACCTGAAACTTTGTAAAGGGCAACCTGCATTGCCGATACCTGTTTTGGGACAAAACCTGCTTTGGTATACCGATCCGGTTGGCGGCACAGCCAATACAGGTATGCCAACGCTTTCCACGGCCGAGACAGGCCGGGCCACTTACTGGTTTTCTCAAACCATCCGCGGCTGCGAAAGCCCGAGACTGCCGGTAGAGGTAAGAGTGATCGATAAACCCATGTTTGAACTGGGGGAAGCTTTTATCATTCCCTGTGGGGCAGCGGGTATCACTTTGCAGGTAGTGCCGGATGGTGAATCAGATTATACCTGGAGCAATGGAAACCACGGGCCGTCTATGCTCGCACCCGGCCGCGGCACATACAGTCTTTATGCGGAAAATATGTGTGGTAATCACCGCGACACGGTAGTGGCTGTTGAATGTGAAGACCGTTGTGTGCAATTCCCTACTGCCTTCACGCCTAACAGCGATGGTAAGAATGACCGCTACCAGGCAGCCTGTTTTTGCCCTGTTCCGGAATATAAGCTGGTGATCTATAACCGTAATGGGGAAGTCGTGTTCCGTACCACCAATCCATCAGCCGGTTGGGACGGCTATTACCAGGGGAAGCTTCAGCCTGTTGGGGCTTATGTATTCTACTCAGAATATTATGACTTTGTGCTGAAGCAGTCATTTACCCGCAAAGGCAGTTTTATGCTGGTCCGCTGATTAAGGGCATTCAAAAAATAAGAGGACCGGCTGCCATCGGCAGCCGGTCCTGTATATTTTCAAGCACAATCGCTGATTACCAACCTTGTTTGGCAATACCGGCTTTGATAGCCGCCAGTGCTTTCTCTTCACCAAGCAATGTAGTGAGTTTGTTTCCTTTACCATCGTTGCCTTGTGCCATATAAGCTCCTTTGGCAGTTTTAGTAATAACGGCATCCTGGATAGGAACACCTTTTTCCTTGGTTTTAACATTGTACGCAGTAAGTGTTACTTCAGACATGATGGTTATTTTTTGAGATTAGAAAAACCTGAAATTACGATTTTTAGCGGGTTCAGGAGGCCCGTTTGAGCCATCCATAACACAAAAAGCCTGCCGCTTGCGGTAAGTTATTGATAATCAATATCACCAAATCTGCCATTTTTATACCCATTGCATGTGGATTTTTAATTATTCTGAATCCCTTTTGCAATTAAATTCTGCATATGAGAAAATGGCAAAGGCTCGCTTTCCAGACGATTCTTCTTATTTATTTTCCTGCTGCTGCTCAATCCGGTTATGACCGTTCCCGTCTGACTGATTTTTTTCAAAGTAATGATTATGAGGGTGCTATCTACTGGCTGCAGGGGCAGGGGGACCAGGAAAATAACCTGCAATACCAGGCCGACCTGGGATATGCTTATTTCATGAACGGAGATTTTGATCATGCCAGGCCGCCGCTCCTGACCCTTTTTCAACAACGGCCAGACAATCTGCAGGCGAATCTTTACCTGGCCCAGGTGTATGAAGAATTTAAAATGGCAGACAGCGCCCTGTATCACTATCTGCGGCTGACCAACCTGCGTCCTGCCAATTACCGGTTCTGGTATAAATCAACCCAATTATATGCTGATATTGCTTTTTATGACTCGGCCCTGAACTGTGTGCAAAAGGGATATGCAATTAATCCACGGTCAGGTAAACTGTTGGTACAATATGCCAACCTGCTTGTACGGCAAAAACAAACGGACAGGGCGGATTCGTTGGTAAGTAATTTTCTGTTGACCGATTCTTCCAATGCTGAAGTAATAGCCAAAAAGATCGAGCTGGCTTTCAAAAAGCCTGATTACGGCCAGGTGATCTACTGGGGTGAAAAACTGCTGGCTGATTCTGCAGATGCATCATTGCCTTATATCAACCTTGCCTATAGTTACCTGAATGTGGATAGTGCTGACCGTTCTATCTGGGTTTGCGAATGGCTTATCGGGCAAAACAAAGCATTTCCTTCAGTTCTGTATTGCGCAGCATTGGCGTATGCAAAGAAAAAAGATTATGCGCACAGCAATGAGCTCCTGGATAAATGCCTTGAGCTGAGTTTGCAAAAAGAATCCGTGACCTACTTCAATGCTAAATCAGACAATTTTGAAGCAATGAAGCAATACCGGAAAGCGGCCAGCTATCATGATACTTCTTATTATCTTTTTCAATCTCCGCTTGATCTTTATTATGCCGGCCGTCTTTATGATAAATATTTAGGGAATAAGTTGAAGGCAAAGGCCTATTACAAGCAGTTTCTGACCAAAAGAAAAAGACCTTTGTCCAACGAAGAAGCCCGGATATTTCAATACATAGAAGCCTACCTTAAAGAGCCTCAATAATTTTCATAAAGCGTATAATAAATAGAGGCGAGGGTTCCTGATGAAAAATTGAGTTCCAGCAATTGCCATCTTTTATTCACTGTAGTGGTTACCACCTGCCACTGGGTTGAACCGGTCATACCCGGATCGAAAGGAGCGGTAAGGTTTTTATCAAAGAGGGAGAGGCGTTGCAGTTTATCACCATATACAGCAACATTCTTAATGGCAACGAGCTTATCATACAAAGTAGAAATGGAGTCGCCAATAGTTATACCATTTTGAAAATCATTAATGCTGGGCCATTTCGACAAAGGTGTGCCGTTGTTCATATAGATCAGCTTTACTTTGCTGGCTTCAAAACCTAATTGGATGCCTGTTGGGGTGCCAGCGGTCTCATCCATGAAAAGGCTGTTGTACAGCGGTATTTTTTCCTGTATCTGAGAAAGGTCACTGAATACATTGCCAACTACACCTAGGTAAGAGATCTGCTTTTCAGTGCGAATATCCTGCAGCATGGTATATATGTTGGAAGAGGTTTCACCAATTGTCAATCCCCACATTTGTCCGGTACTAACAGTATCTTTTTGAATAGGCCTGTAAGGGTTGGGATCACCTGTTCCGGATGATCCTTTCATGCACGAGGTAAACACGATGGAAAGAAAAAGGGCAAGTGTTGCTGCCAGTCTGATCATGGTACTAAATTTATGACTGCTGACACCCCATTTTCTTCGATCGTTGCATGGGCTCCTGGCGGAGGAACATAATAAAAAAGCCCTGGTTCAATACCAGGGCTTTCCTTATCTCATAAAATCATTATACGTCGAGCTTAGCGTATTTAGCATGGCTTTCAATGAATTCCCTGCGTGGTGCCACTTCATCACCCATCAGCATGCTGAAGATGCGATCTGCTTCTGCAGCACTTTCGATGGTCACTTTTTTGAGTGTGCGTGTATCAGGGTTCATGGTAGTGTCCCACAACTGGTCGGCATTCATTTCTCCCAAACCTTTATAGCGTTGTATGTTTACGCTGTCTTCTTTTCCTCCGCCGATGCGTTCTACCAGGGCTTTGCGTTGTGTTTCATTATAAGCGTAAGCCTGTTCTTTCCCTTTCTTCACCAAATACAAAGGCGGTTGAGCGATATATACATATCCCTGTTCTACCAGTTCTTTCATGTAGCGGTAAACAAAAGTCAGGATCAGTGTGGCGATGTGCGAACCGTCCACGTCGGCATCCGTCATGATGATCAGTTTATGATAGCGGAGCTTGACAAGGTTCAGCGCTTTTGGATCTTCTGGTGTTCCTACTGTTACACCAAGCGCTGTATACATATTCCTGATCTCTTCATTTTCATAGATCTTATGCTCCATGGCTTTTTCCACGTTCAGGATCTTACCTCTCAGCGGAAGGATAGCCTGGAAGCTCCGGTTGCGGCCTTGCTTGGCCGTACCGCCCGCTGAGTCTCCTTCGACAAGGAACAACTCGCAGCGGTCTGGATCTCGGTCTGAACAATCGGCCAGTTTACCAGGAAGGCCACCGCCGGTCAGTACTGTTTTGCGCTGTACCAATTCCCTGGCTTTGCGGGCGGCTGCTCTTGCCTGTGCTGCCAGGATTACTTTAGCTACAATGTTCTTGGCTTCTTTGGGGTTTTCTTCGAGGTATGCTTCCAGTACTTTGGAAACAGTGGAATCAACCACACCCATTACCTCGTTATTGCCCAGTTTGGTTTTTGTTTGCCCTTCAAACTGAGGCTCGGGCACTTTCACAGAAATAATAGCGCTGAGTCCTTCACGGAAATCATCGCCTTCAATTTCCACTTTTGCTTTTTCAAACAAACCATTTTTATCACCATAGCTTTTGAATACGCGGGTGAGTGCACGACGGAAACCAGATACGTGTGTACCACCTTCAATGGTGTTGATATTATTTACGTAAGAGTAAATGTGTTCGTTGTAACTGTCATTGTAACTAAGGGCTACTTCTACTGCTACATTGGTATGTTCATCCCGTCCTTCAACAGAGATCACTTTTGGGATCAGGGTATTACGGCCTGCATTGGTATCCAGCATTTCTACAAACTCAACGATACCACCTTCGCTGTAAAAACTTTTGCTGTAGGTGCTGCCATCTTCTGTTTTCTCCCGCAGGTCAGTCAACGTGATCCGCACTCCACGGTTAAGAAAAGCAAGTTCGCGCAAGCGGCCTTCCAGTATTTCCTTGTTATAA
Source organism: Sphingobacteriales bacterium 44-61 (assembly GCA_001898405.1). Classification (GTDB taxonomy): domain Bacteria; phylum Bacteroidota; class Bacteroidia; order Chitinophagales; family Chitinophagaceae; genus Terrimonas_A. Next base: position 576,788 of record MKTW01000001.1, on the reverse strand, counting down.
ATGATAGAGGAAAAAATGCTGCTGTCGGGCCAGAAATGAACGCGGGTACCTGTGGCAGTGCTGGTACCGATCTCCCGTACGCTGTATTGAGGAATACCGGTATGATATTCCTGTTCAAATATTTTTCCCTCGTTCTGAACCGTTACATGCAGTTTGGTGCTGAGGGCGTTTACGCAACTTACACCCACACCATGCAAACCACCTGATACTTTGTAAGTGTCTTTATCAAACTTGCCCCCGGCATGCAACACGGTCATAACGATCTCGAGCGCCGATTTCTGCTCTTTCGTATTGATGCCGGTAGGAATGCCACGTCCATCATCCTGCACCGAAACGGAATTGTCTTCATAAATAGTGACATCAATGTTTTTACAATAACCCGCAAGTGCTTCATCAATTGAGTTATCCACTACCTCATATACCAGGTGGTGCAAACCTTTCACACCAATGTCCCCGATATACATGGCCGGCCTTTTACGGACCGCTTCCAAACCTTCCAAAACCTGTATACTGTCAGCATTATAACCATTGGTCGCTGCCGGTATTTTCTCTGTAGTTTCTGTGCTCATAAAAGCTTGTATCCTCCGTTAAAAATCTGAAATTGAAATACTGACAAATGTACAAAAAATAAAGACGCGAATGGCGCGAATGAGGCGTGAAATAATGTGAAAAACTGTTGAAATTTAGCCACGAATAAATGCGAATAGAGTCTTCACTCTGAGAGTAATTTATAGGGTTTATACGATCCCAAAAAGTGGAAGGCCGGCAGATGGTTTTTACCCAACTACCGGCCTTCATAATTTTCACTTCTACTATTTCTTAATTCAGAGAATTATAACTTTGAACGACCCATTCGCGTCACCTGCGCCTTCTCACTTACTCTTCAACCTCAAACGCCCATTCGCACTATCAGCGCTTAACGATTTGGGCAACGAGGTCCGCCTCTGTCGCCACTTTCGATCCTACATACACCGTCCCCTTCATTTCACAAATCCCCCTTCTTATCGGAGCGGACAATTCCATTTTCAAGATCATCGTATCTCCGGGTCTTACCATTTGCTTGAATTTGCAGTTATCGATCTTCAGGAAATAGGTATCATACTGGCCTTCGCCGGCGAGATTGATTGCGAGGATGCCTCCGCATTGAGCGAGAGCTTCGATTTGGAGTACGCCGGGCATTACCGGATTGCCAGGGAAATGACCCTGGAAAAACCATTCGTTGAAGGTGACATTCTTAACGCCTATGATCTTCGTGTCGGTCAGTTCAATGATCTTGTCGACCAGCAGGAAGGGAAAGCGATGAGGTAATGTTTTTTCAATGAACTGCAGGTCATATACGGGTGGTTGTGCAGGATTGTATACCGGAACATCCCGTGTATGCTTATTCTTTTTGATATATTGTTTGATCTTTTTTGCAAATTCCACATTGCTGCTGTGGCCAGGGCGGTTGGCGATCACCCTTCCTTTTATAGGATAGCCGATCAAAGCGAGGTCTCCTACGATATCAAGCAGTTTGTGCCTTGCCGGTTCATTGGGAAAGCGGAGCTCCAGGTTGTTCAGATAGCCTTCGCTTTTTACTTCGATATTATCTTTTTTGAAAATACCTTTTAACCGGGCCATTTCTTTTGCATCCACTGGTTTGTCAACGATCACGATGGCGTTGTTCACATCACCGCCTTTGATCAGGTTATTGTCCAGCAGCATTTCCAGTTCATGGAGAAAGCAGAAAGTGCGGCAGGGGGCGATCTTTTCCTTGAATTCGGTCATTTTTTTCAGCTCAGCATGCTGCGTGCCCAGGACCGGTGAATTGAAATCGATCAGGGTAGTGATCTGGTAGTCGAGTGCTGGCATTACGACCATTTCCACTCTTTTGGCCTCGTCATAGTGATAAATATTTTCATCTATGGTGTACCAGACTTTAGCGGCATCCTGTTCCAGCAAGCCTGCTTCTTCAATAAGCTCAACAAACGGCTCAGAACTGCCATCCATAATAGGCATTTCAGGGCCATTGATCTCGATCAAACAGTTGTCTACGCCCATTCCTACCAGGGCGGCCAGTACGTGCTCCACCGTGCTTACAGAAGCTCCATTGCTTTGCAGGGTAGTGCCCCGGCTGGTGTCGGTTACAAGATCACAATCTGCTTTAATGACCGGTTTATTGGGCAGGTCAACCCGTTGAAACTGGAAACCAAATCCCGGCATGGCAGGCTTAAGGGTAAGATCGGCCATCACGCCTGTGTGCAGGCCGGTGCCCGAGATACTGATTTCCTTTTTCAGCGTATGTTGTTTATCAGGATTGAAGTTGACATTCATGCTTTTATATTCTTGAGAGGCAGCAAAGATAGTGTATAAGCTTCAGTCATCCTTTATTCTGTGAATCCTTCCCCGCAGCCGATGGGAGCACCCGGAGGAGCCACCGCATGGATAGTGGGTTTAGCATCACCGGGAGCCTTCATTCTTTCCAAAGCCAACAGCAGATGGCCGCTATAAAGAGGCTCTGTGCTGGTTTTCTTTTTGGTTTCCAGGAAGCTTTTTAATTCAGCCAGGGATTGCTGGATGACGGAACGGGTGATAAAAGAATTGTTCTCATTTACGCTTGCGGCCAAAAGATAAGTCAGCAGTATCTGTTCGGTCTGCTGTTGCACCAATGCTTCCATGCCTTTGCGGCGTGGCGCTTTCCAGGTAGCTTTTACGAGTGCATCCACCATTTCATATAATCCGAGATTATTGGCCTGCGCCGTGTTGCCGGCAAGGCGATTGAGCCTGTCGCTGTTGAATAGGAACGAGAGGGGGAGATCGGCTGCTGTTTCTGCAGGACTTAATGCATCGAAAGCCATGCCTCCTCTTTTCTTGAATAGTTCACGACTATTGCCATAACCTGCCGGGCGTGGCGGGATCAGTTTGACAATGCGCTCGGGTAATACCAGGGTTGAAGGATCAATTGTTGTGATCACAGCTTGCAGGGCAGCTAATTGCTCTGCTTTTGAAAGGGGCTGGGTGATCAATTGGCCATCCCCGCGCAATGAATAACGGTAATCCATACCACCCACGAGTTTGGTTACCGCCTCTACCTGGTAGCGATGAAAAAGATAAACGGGTACTAATGCATCTTCCAGGAAAGCCATAGGCGTGCCGGGGCGGATATTATTCTCGCCAAATTTGCTGAGTGCCTTATTGCGCACTTTCATTACATGGTTCAATTCTTCCACAGGGTTTTTCCCATTGTCCCATAAATGCGCATTCGGGTGAAGACCTCCGGGGGCACGTGCATCGCGGTCGCTGATGAACTGCAATCCTTTTTTATATCCATCAGATAATAATTTATCTAACGCTTTCTTTTCATCAGTGCCTGGAGGGAAGTCCTGGTAGCCCCAGGTGATGCTCAGCTTATCCCATTCGCCAATGCCATTGGCATAAGCCTTATCCAGGCTGATCTCGCCATTTGCATCAAGGTCTACGGCGGGTGGAGGATAGTCCATCACACTGGAACGGTTGACCACGCTTGCTGCATAATTATGCATCAATCCGAGCGTGTGCCCTATTTCATGTGCAGATAATTGTTTTAACCTGTCCAATGCCATCTTCATCATTTTATTATCTGCAGGCACTCCGTTCTCGAATGGAGCAAGCAGCCCTGAAGCAATAAGATAATCCTGGCGCACGCGCAGGGAACCCAATGTTACATTTCCTTTGATGATCTCACCGGTGCGTGGATCGGAAACTGAATAGCCATATGACCATCCGCGGGTGGCACGATGCACCCAGTTGATCATATTGTAACGGACATCCATCGGATCAGCATCTTCCGGCAAAACTTTTACCTGGAATGCATTGATATAACCAGCGGCTTCAAATGCCTGGTTCCACCATTGCGCTCCTTCCAACAATGCACTGCGGATAGGTTCGGGCGTGCCATTGTCGAGATAATAAATGATCGGTTTTACCGCTTCGCTTTTGGCAGCAGTGGGGTCCTTTTTCTGCAGTCGGTGACGGAGGATAAAATATTTATCAATCGGTTCTGATACCGGTGTGCTGTAATCAAAGTAAGACATATTGATATAGCTGCTGCGGGCATCAAACAGGCGTGGTTTATAATTATTGTCTGGCAACTGTACAAAGGAATGATGAATGCGCAAGGTGATCGCTTCAGCGGAAGGAGTAACAGCCTGGACATAATTTCCCGCTTCTCCATCATTGTTTACAAAAGTGACAGTGGCTTCCAGTTCGGTATTGAGCGGGAAGTTCTTGCTTTGGGGTAAATAAAAAGCCGATCTTGTTTTATCCAGTGAATAATTTCCCTGGCGCATACCACGGATACGGCTGGCTACTTTCATGGCATCGCGGAATATGAAATCAGTAGCGTCTACCAACAGATGACCATTGGATTCCGCTTCAATATTAAAACCCCACAATACAGATTGGGCAAAGGACTGTTCCACTGCTCTTTTTTCTGCTTTATCACTGGTAATAGCACGGTAATCATAATTGGGTTGTGTCATCAGCAACTTGCGGCCGGTGCGGTTGAAACGGACAATACGTGAGCCACCGAGAAGACCTCTATCGAGGCCGATATCATTGGAGCCTAGCCCTGCAGGCAGGGATGTGATATAAAGTATTTCGGTGTCCAGCTTATCTATTTCCAGCCAGATCTTACCGGTGTTCTCATCCCAGTAATAATTCAGGAATCCTTCATATTTTTTGAGATTTTTTGTCTTGTCTTCGATGGAAGAGAGATTCTGTGCGTTTACAGAAAGGAAAGACAAAGAAAAGAGTAGTAAGCAGCTAATAATACGGGCCATAACAATCGGTTTGTTTAAAGCCCAATTTAAGGATTAAGTATTGAAGCATCCTTCCTGTCTTACCGGTAAGTTTTTCTACCGGTAAGGCGGGAAGACGGGAAGGGGTCGTTTATAAAAGGGGTTTATTTGATTGTCATGTTGAAACGGGAGGCTTGTTGCCGGATGATCTTTTCAATTTCTGTTTCCAGTGTTTGATCGCCTTTAGTATTCGCTGTTTTTGTTTTTTCTGTGGCGATAAATGTTTCCCGTTTTGTATTGATGGTTTCTATTTCTTTTTGGATGGCATCTCTTTCAGTTGATTTTTTTGAAATTGCCTGTTTTAGTTCCAGTCTTGATTTTGTTTTCAGGCTATCGGGTAGGGTTTTCATATCTACTTTTTGGTAGAAGGTGCTGTCCTTTTTGCTGGCATCCACAAGGTCCCAGCCTGTGTTGTAATAAAGTTCTTTTTTGCTTTTTACGGCTACGCGCTTGGCCATTACAGATTTGTTCATCTTTTTATTAAGGTCGTCCACTTCTGCCTGTTTGCGATAACTGGCTTCGCCCTCTGCTCCGTAGGTCATATACGTTTTGTTCAATTGATCATTCAAAAGAAAAAGTGTATTGTCGTAAGGAGTGGCAACATCTTCGATCTTTGCGTCCTGGTTAATGTGTGTATAGCTGCCTGCACCGCATTCGCTGCCCAGGTTCCAGTGTTCACGGAGGCCTTGCATCCTGTCGCCACAATAAATGGTGTTTACGATTACATTTTTTTTGCGTGCTTCTGAGCAGGCAGTAGTGAAACTGAGTTTTCCCTGCAGGAAATCTTCATTGCCTGCTATAAAGATCACTTTATAACTACTGGCGGAAGTGTCCCAATCCATTTCGGTAAGGGAGCTGTACATCACCTGTCCGCAATATTCATCGCCGCCATTAGTGGTAAGGGAAAAAAGCTTTTGCGATATCTGATCAAGATCCGTAGTGAAGCCGCTGATCTGTTTTACATAGCCCTTTTTTTCATCATTGGCAGGGCGGCCATATTCATACAAAGCTATCTCCACGGCAGGGGCAATGCCATTACAACTGGCTTTGCCCATCACACTCACCATATTCCATAGCTGCGCTTTTGCCTGATCAATAAGCCCGTCCATGCTATTGCTTACATCCAGGAGCACCGCTGCCTGTATTTTGGCAGAACCGGCCGTATTTTTTTCAGGAATATCCACAGGCGAGGGTGTTTGTGACTGTGCTGATCTTTTCTCTTTTTGAAATTTAGCTAAGGCATAAACAGACCCTAATAATAAGAGGGCCATAACTGCCGGTTTTATAAGGCTGCGCATAACAGATGGTTTTGAGAAAAGAGATGCCACCAGATAATTATTACATATGATCTCTATTCAAAGAAGAAGGCTTTAGGTATTCTTTAACTTTCTGAAGAACCGGCAACAAATTCCTCACAGCCCATGCCTTACTGGCAGCAAGGACACCGTTTCATATGAAAGACAACAAAATAAAGTAGGAGACAGTACATCAAAGCATAATGCTCCGGGGCATTAGCGCATTCGCACCATTCGCGGTTAACAAAAGCTCTTTCTTACAGAAGACCCATCTGCGCCATTCGTGCTTCCAACTCCTTTACCCTCTTCTCCAGTTCAGGCAATTTGCGTGTAACAGCCTGGCTGCGGAGTGCAGATGTGTAGTCATGTGCAGGTGACCCTGTAACGGCTTTGCCCGGATCGATGGATTTACTTACACCGCTTTGGGCATTCACTTTAGCGCCATCACCGAGTTGGATATGGCCTACGATGCCAGCCTGTCCGCCGATCATAACGCCCTTGCCGATCTTGGTACTTCCGCTGATGCCGGCCTGAGCTGCAATAACAGAGCTGTTGCCGATCTCAACATTATGTGCGATCTGTATCAGGTTGTCCAGCTTGGCACCGCTGCGGATAATAGTGGAGCCAATGGTTGCCCTGTCAATAGTTGTGTTTGAGCCGATCTCTACATGATCTTCGATCATCACATTCCCAATCTGCGGCACTTTTTTAAAGCTGCCATCTGCCTGTGGGGCAAAACCAAAACCATCGCTTCCGATAATGGTGCCTGCATGGATGGTGACATGATTGCCGACTGTGCAATCGTGATAGATCCTTACACCGGGATGGATGATGCAATTATCTCCGATGGTAACATTATTCCCTATATAAACCTGTGGGTATATTTTGGTGTTGTCGCCGATTTTCACCTTTTCTCCCAGGTAGGCAAAAGCACCGATAAAAACCTGCTTGCCGTAGCTGGCGGTTTTTGAAATATAACTGGGTTCCTGCACGCCGCTCAGTTGCTGTTGCATGATCTCCTGGTATTTGCTGAGCAGGGTGGCAAAAGCAGTATAAGCATCCGGTACCCTGATCAGCGTAGTGGCTACAGGTTGCCTCAATTCATATGCTTCATTGATGATCAGTACGCTGGCTTTTGTGGTGTACAGGAACTCTTCATATTTCGGGTTGGCGAGAAAACTGAGCTGCCCTTGCTTTGCTTCTTCAATTTTGCCGAAAGAATCTACTGTAGCATTTGGATCACCTTCTACTTTACCATTTACGATAAGCGCTATCTGCGAAACAGGGAATGTCATGAATAAAAGATTTACTTCTCCGGTGAATGAAAACGGCAAGGATCAAGCCATTCAAATTCTCCAGTAACAAATGTAATATTTTTTAACAGTGCTGCTGAGATTGTGCTGTATCAGCGCATTGTCTACCTGTGATATGTCTTTGATCGTTCCGTCCTTGAAAAGGATATTGATCCTTTCATCGGCAGGATTGTAGGTAGTGTTGCTGGCTTCGCCGGTAAATACAAAATATTCGGCGGTTTCTTCTTCATTCAATTCCAGCAAAGCGGCCACTTCCTGTACCTTTTGATTGGTAAGAGCAGGATTGATCGGCTCTGCCTGCAATTTCACTTTATACAAATGCCTGTCAATTAAAGAACGGCAAAGCAGTCGCAATATTTTATCCGGATGCCAGCTCCAGTTTTTAATAGTAGCCAGCACATCATGATCATCCAGGCGGCAAAAGATCTGCAGGGCATCGCTCATGTTCTGATAGTCCTGCGGGTTCTTCAGCATATTGTCCAGCACCTTTGAAGCGGCATGCAATCCTTCCCCTTTCCGGATAAGTTCTTTAGCTCTGCGGATGATCTTTACCAGCATCATTTCAGCACCCAGTACTGTCTTGTGCAGATAAACCTGCCAGTACATAAGGCGGCGGGAAACAAGAAATTTTTCAATGGAATAAATGCCTTTTTCTTCCACCATCAGCTCTCCGTCTTTTACCGTCAACATTTTGATGATACGGTCATAACCGATCACGCCTTCTGCCACGCCGGTAAAAAAGCTGTCGCGGTTGAGATAATCCATCCTGTCCACATCCAGTTGCCCTGACACCAGCTGATGGAGAAACCTTTTGGGATGATTATTGGTGAAAATAGCTAAAGCGGTGTCCAGTTGCCCGTTGAACTCTGCATTCAGCACCTGCATGATCAGGAAGGATATTTGCTCATGATGAACGCCGGGGATGAGTTCCTGCTCCAGTGTATGGGAAAAGGGCCCATGTCCTGCATCATGAAGCAGGATAGCGATCTTGGCGCCGAGTTCTTCGTCATGGCTGATTTCGATGCCTTTACTTTTCAATTCGCTGAGGGCATTGCACATGAGGTGGTAAGCGCCCAATGAATGATGCAGGCGGGAATGAACAGCACCAGGATATACCAGGTGTGCAAAAGCCATCTGGTGTATATTACGCAACCTTTGATAGTAAGGATGCGATATGATTTGAAGGATCAAAGGCTCGTCGATGGTAATAAAACCATATACGGGGTCGTTGATGATCTTTCTGACTGCAGCCATTGTTGAGTTTTTGTTAAAGCCCCCCTCAGGTAGCCGGCAAAAGTACGGAGGCAGCCGCGAAAAAGCTATTTTTGAATGATTGGGTTAAAATTATTTTATAATATTATACCGATATAATTCGATAAATTTTACACATGGCCTTGGCAAAAATTATCTGGGTAGACGATGAGATCGAAAGCTTGCAATCGCAAAAACTGTTTTTGGAGAATAAGGGGTATGAGGTACAGACCTTTACCAATGGGTTCGATGCTATTGACTTTGTAAAGGAAAATCCGGTTGATGTGGTGCTGATCGATGAAAGCATGCCTGGTATCACCGGGCTGGAAACATTGGCTAAGATCAAGGAACTGAAGCAATCCCTGCCCGTAGTGCTTATCACCAAGAATGAAACGGAGAACCTGATGGATGAAGCCATCGGCAGCCAGATATCCGATTACCTGATCAAGCCGGTAAATCCCAACCAGGTTTGGCTAAGCCTGAAAAAGATCATCGACAATAAAAGACTGGTGGCAGAAAAGACCACTACAGCCTACCAGCAGCAATTCCGCAACCTGTTCATGGCGCTCAACAGCAATCCCGATTATAATGAATGGATGGATATTTACCGGAAACTGGTGTACTGGGAACTGGAAATGCAGAAAAGCGACAGCCCGGAAATGCAGGAGGTTTTACAGAGCCAGAAAGGTGAGGCGAATACAGAGTTTTTCAAATTCATATCCCGCAACTATGCCTCATGGGTAAGCCCTAAAAGCAAGGATGGCCCTGTGATGAGCCATAGCCTGGTGAAGTTCAAAGTAATGCCGCACCTGGAAAAGGGGACGCCGTTGTTTTTTATCCTGATCGATAATCTCCGTTTTGATCAGTGGAAGGCAATACAGCCCATATTTGCAGAAAGCTTCCGCATACTGGAAGAAGATAGTTTTTACAGTATCCTGCCCACTGCCACGCAATATGCGCGCAATGCTATTTTCGCCGGCCTCCTGCCTGTGGAGATAGAGAAGCAATTCCCGCAGCAATGGAAAAATGATGATGAAGAAGGGGGCAAGAATCTTCATGAAGAAGAGTTCTTCAGGGCACAGATGCGGCGACTGGGGAAAAATGATCTGAAGGTCTCTTATACCAAAGTGTTGAATAACCAGGCCGGGCTTGAACTGGTGAATAATATACATAACTTGCTCACGAATGATCTGAATGTGATCGTGTACAATTTTGTGGACATGTTGAGCCATGCGCGCACAGAAATGGAAGTGTTGAAAGAACTGGCTGGTGATGAAATGAGCTACCGGAGCATTACGACCAGTTGGTTTGAACATTCGCCGCTGCATCAGGCATTGAAAAAAATTGCAGATAAGAAGATCAAGATCGTGCTGGCGACAGATCATGGCAGTGTGAGAGTGAAAACGCCTTACAAAGTGATCGGGGATAAGCAAACAACCACCAATCTTCGCTATAAACATGGGCGCAATCTGAATTATGAGCCTAAGGAAGTGCTGGCTTACCGTGATCCCCGTGAAGTGGGTTTGCCGGTGCCAACCATTAATTCTTCTTTCATCTTTGCCAAGGAAGATGGTTTTCTGTGCTATCCCAACAACTACAATCATTATGTGAATTATTACCGCAATACATTCCAGCATGGCGGAGTGAGCCTGGAAGAAATGATCGTGCCGGTGATAAAGATGGAAAGCAAGTGAGCCTGGTCTTTACTGTGGAAAACTTAGGGTTAGCTTATTCTGTTCCTCCTCAAGGTGTTTGTATTTTTGTATGTCATTGACCAATATCACTGATCTCTTGAATATGATAAAGTATACACAATCCACTCTTGATAAACTGGAAGCCATCCCTGAGCATGCTGGATATGTTTTGAGGTATGAGAGAGGCACTTTTCAAAGCGGTTATTGCATTCTTGAACAGAAAAGGGTGGTGGTGTTGAACAAATTCCTTCAGATAGAAGGCCGGATCAATACCTTGCTGGACCTTATTCCCCAACTGGATATCCGGACTGAATTATTACCTGATGATGCACGGAAGCTTTATCTGGAGATTGTTTCCAACCTGGAAACCGCGGATAAAGAGAAAGAAGATTGAGCCTTGCTCACAGTTTCTTATTTTTACGCGTGTCTTATCCCTCGCTTAAAATAACTTTCCTTGGTACTGGCACCAGCAGCGGTGTTCCCATGGTAGCCTGCGGCTGCGAGGTTTGTTCTTCGCCAGATAAAAGGGATAAAAGACTGCGATCAAGCATCATGGTGGAATCGTCCCGGACCCGCCTCGTGGTTGACACAGGTCCCGATTTCCGATACCAGATGCTGCGTCAACAGGTGAAATCCCTTGATGCTGTCATTTTCACCCATCCGCATAAGGACCATCTTGCCGGCCTGGACGATATCCGGGCATTCAATTATTTTTCAGGGAAGCCGATTGATGTATATGCTGATTCGCTGACAGAGGAAGCTGTGCGCCGCGATTTTTATTATGCCTTCTCCGATACCAAGTATCCCGGTTTGCCGGAGCTGAATATGCATACCATTACAATGGAGCCGTTCATTGTAGGAGATATTCCTGTCATTCCTATTCTTGTATGGCATTTGCGTATGCCGGTAATGGGTTTCCGTTTTGGGAAATTCACGTATATCACTGATGCGAACCGTATTGATCCGGAGTCGAAAGAAAAGATCCGGGGATCGGAAGTACTGGTGTTGAATGCGCTGAGAAAGGAAAAACATATTTCTCATTTTTCTATTGATGAAGCGATTGGGATAGTGCAGGAGTTGGAAATTCCACGGGCTTGTTTTACGCATATTTCTCATCAATTGGGCAAGCATGCAGAAGTGGAACCGGAGTTGCCAGCGGGTATGCACCTGGCGTATGATAACCAGGTGATAGAGTTGCCGGGAAACTAAAATCAGCAGTATAACATTTTCCAGAAATATTATTAGGGTAGAACATCAAAGTCCGTCAGGAAAAAAACAGTTTTTACCGTTTAAAAACTAGTCTTTGGTTAGGGTGGTTGTTTGTTCTTTGAGCTAATTTGGATTTGTGAATGATAAGCAAATCAAGCGATCCCTTGAGGGATCTCATTATGTAAAAACTATTAAACCTTATACTAAATGAAACAAGAAAACGAAGCATCCACTTATCCGGAAAAGTTGTTAAGAGACTTATTTGGCCTTATTGATACTGGGTTTAACAAGATTGATAACGGGTTTACAGAGATTGATACTCAGTTTACCAAGGTTAATCATAATATCCAAATAGTAAATCAGGAAATCAATTCTATACATTCAAAGGTTGACCAGGTGGCGAATAAAGTCGATCTACTTGAAAGTAAGGTCGATGTGTTAGAGAGTAAATTTGACCGGTTGGAGAACAAAGTTGATCGGTTAGAGAGCAAGGTCGATCTGTTGGAGAACAAAGTTGACCGGGTAGAGAGCAAAGTTGATAAGTTAGAAAAGAAAGTTGACCGGCTAGAAACTAAAGTTGATCTGTTGGAGATCAAAGTTGACAAGTTAGAGAACAGGGTAGATGCTCTCGAAAAGTATACAATGAGTGGATTCAAAGAAATCAAGCTTAAGTTGGAAAACCTCACAGAAGAAGTAACCAAAATCAAGGAAGAAATATCGGGCATAAAAAAGGTAACCCGGTATGATGCCCAGCTTAAAAACCTGAAATCACTGGGTTGAGTTTCGTCGGAAATGCCGGTATTAAAAAGAGCTGGATAAAAGCCCCGTTAAATTAACGCTAACGATTGTTAGTTTTCGCCAAAAATCCATATCTTGCACCGGCTTCTATCGATTGCCTGAAACACTGAGGGGCGACCTCGTCCAATGTGCCATCTTCCCGGATATTGTTAATGGGATGGTGGCACATCTTTTTGACTTAAAAAGATCAAACATATATGGATTTCAAGGTTTCCGAAATTACTGAACAGGTACAGCAAACTACCCGTGAATTTGCCAGACAGTACATTAAACCACATGTAATGGATTGGGACGAAAAACAGGAATTTCCTGTGGAAGTCTTCCGGGAAATGGGAAGACTCGGATTGATGGGCGTGCTGGTACCGGAAGAATATGGCGGTGCAGGCCTGGGCTATGTGGAATATAAAACCGTGATAGAAGAGATCGCGAAAGTTTGCGGTTCTATCGGGTTAAGTCTCGCAGCGCACAATTCCCTTTGCAGCGGGCATATCCTTTCATTTGGCAATGAAGAGCAGAAAAGAAAGTATTTACCCAAACTGGCTACTGCAGAATGGATCGGCGCATGGGGATTGACTGAAGCCAACACCGGTAGCGATGCAGGCAACATGAAATGCACTGCTGTCAAAGACGGCGATGAGTGGGTCATCAATGGTACAAAAAACTGGATCACGCATGGCAAAAGCGGCGAAGTGGCCGTCGTGATCTGTCGCACAGGCGAACCGCGTACAAAGAATAATTCCACCGCTTTTGTAGTAGAGAAAGGTACCAAGGGCTTTGGCGCCGGTAAAAAAGAAAATAAGCTGGGCATGCGAGCCAGCGAAACAGCCGAAATGGTCTTTGATAATTGCCGCATACCCGACAGCAACCGCCTCGGTGAAGTAGGAGATGGCTTCAAACAAGCGATGAAAGTGCTGGATGGAGGAAGAATATCTATCGCATCCCTTTCCCTGGGCATTGCGAAGGGAGCTTATGAAGCTGCCATACAATACTCCAAGGAACGCCATCAGTTTGATCAACCCATTGCCAATTTCCAGGGCATCTCATTCAAACTGGCGGATATGGCTACCGAAATTGCTGCAGCGGAAATGCTTATCCTGCGTGCCTGCGACCTGAAGAACCGTAAACAACCCGTAACCAAAGAAGCGGCTATGGCGAAATACTATGCCAGCGAAGTGGCTGTGAAAGTAGCCAATGATGCAGTGCAGGTCTTTGGCGGTTATGGCTATACTAAAGATTTTCCCGTAGAGAAATTTTATCGCGATGCGAAATTGTGTACGATAGGAGAGGGAACATCAGAAATCCAGAAATTGGTTATTTCAAGAGAGGTATTGAGGGGTTGATCTGTTTGGAGTCAGGCCATTCTCCGATAAATTTGCCAGGTGGGGCAACAAAAACATATACTGCATGCGGCCTTAATTCTTGGGCTTGCCGCAATAGGTTATTTATTGATCCGGAAATTAAGCTCTATACAATCTGTTGCACCGGAACAGGAAAATGTACTTTCTCATGATAAGGCGGGGATGGATGAAGAACTGTTCATAGAAGGAAAAACAGTTTTTTGGGCGAAATGTACGGTTTGCCACCCTATACATAAAAATGATGGAGATAGATTGATTGCTTCGATCCAAAATGATTTTTGGAGTAGTACTGAAAAAATAGCTCAATATCTGAGAGCGCCGGAAATGTTCCGGGAAGAGGAATACATTAAAAGATTAATGGAAAAGTTTGGAACGAAAACTCCGCATCTGAAATTTCCTGCTATTTCAGACAGGGAAGTAAAAGCTATTTACTTGTACGTTACGGAAAGCCCCTAAAGATGGATGCTGCCCGATAAATAGTTTGATTTTATAATCACAAAGAGGGGTTTACCTGTCTCATTTCACCTCCTGCATTTCTACCAACTTCTTATAAAACCCATTCAGTGCAATCAGCTCTTCGTGATTTCCTCTTTCCACGATCTTTCCTCTTTGCAGCACAATGATCTCATCTGCATGGCGGATTGTGCTCAACCGGTGGGCGATCACAATGCTGGTTCGGTTTTGCATCATGTTGTTGATCGCATCCTGTACCAGTCTTTCACTTTCTGTGTCCAGTGAAGAAGTAGCTTCATCGAGGATAAGTATCGGTGGATTCTTTAAAACTGCTCTTGCAATAGTAAGACGTTGCCTTTCACCTCCGCTCAATTTGCTGCCCCTGTCGCCGATATTGGTTTGATAGCCTTCCTCTTTCTGCATGATGAAATCGTGAGCATTGGCGATCTTTGCCGCACGGATAACCTCTTCTTCGGTAGCATTGGGAGTACCGAGCGCAATATTATTGGCAATGGTATCATTGAACAGTATCGGTTCCTGTGTTACAATGCTCATGAGGCTGCGGATGGAATGAAGAGAATAATCCTTGATATTAATTCCGTCTATTAAAACCTCACCTCCTGTTACATCATGAAAACGGGGCACCAGGTCGGCCAGGGTTGATTTGCCGGCGCCGGAAGAGCCTACCAATGCAATGGTTTTACCTTTATTGATAATGAGATTTACCTGGTTTAAGATGATGGCATCATCATAAGAGAACACTACATCGCGGAATTCGATCTTCTCATTGAAAGAGCTTAGCTGGATGCCATTGGGGTTCTCGTCTACTACCACAGGCGCTTTCAATACTTCTTCCACGCGCACCAAGGCGGCAGCTCCGCGTTGTATATTAAAGAATGCAGTGGAAATATTTTTAGCAGGATTGATCAGCATGGCAAATGAAGCGATATAAGCGATCAGTTCTTTTGCTTCAAGGCCCTGATCACCCAGCACCAACCGGCCGCCGAAATACAGGATCGTACTCAGCACCATTACTCCCAGTACTTCAGTAAGCGGGGAGGCCAGGTCTCTCCGGGCGCCCATTTTTTTCCGCACTTTGAACAGCTCGTCGTTAACGGAATGAAAGCGTGTACTAAGAAGCTTTTCAGCCAGAAATGCTTTAATGACCCTTAAGCCTCCCAGTGTTTCATCAAGAATAGAAAGGCTTTCCCCCAGTTTAATAGCTGCGTCCTGTGATTGGCGTTTCAGTTTCCGGCT
The DNA here is from genome assembly GCA_001898405.1 of Sphingobacteriales bacterium 44-61. Classification (GTDB taxonomy): domain Bacteria; phylum Bacteroidota; class Bacteroidia; order Chitinophagales; family Chitinophagaceae; genus Terrimonas_A. The sequence continues at coordinate 561,343 of MKTW01000001.1, read as the reverse complement.
TACACGGCCGATGAGCAAACCAGTTATTGGCAACAGGATCAAAAGGAATAAAGAAAGTTGAGGTGAGATAATTACCAGGAATATCAGGTAGCCCAATACTGTAAGCGGGTCTTTGATAAGTCCATCAAAAGTGCCGACAACAGAACCTTCGATTTCAGCAATATCATTGGTCATTCTTGAGATGATATCGCCTTTTCTTTTTTCTGTGAAATAGCCGATCGGAAGCCGTAAGATCTTATCGTAAAGATCACCACGCAGTTGGGTTATGATCATGCTGCGCACAGGAACGGAAATGCGGTTGGAAAGATAGATGAAAGTGTTTTTCAGGATGGTGGCAATAATGATCATCAGGCAAATAGTGGTTAGCCCATTTATTTTACCGTTGGCACCTCCTTTTTGAATAATACCTTCCAGGAAATTGCTGATAAAAGAGCCCAGTGCGTTTGATTTCACTACATCTGCTCCAGTTGCCTGCCCGGTATCAAATATCAGCCCGAAAAAAGGGATAAGCATTCCGATTGATATAACTCCGAAAAGCGTGGCCAGGATCGTACAAAGAAAATAGAGCGCAAGCTTGCCCCTGTGTTTTCTTAAGTACCCAAAAATCCGGGAATATTTTTTCATTCGTCTTATAAGTCGCTTAAACGGGGCAAAGTAAGTAATTTTACCGCGTCTGCCGCATGTTTTGGGATGGGCAGCCCATAAATTATATATTTATTATGGAAGAAGGAAAAAGACAGAAACAGATCGCCGGCCTGCTGAATGAAGAAATGAACCTTATTTTTCAACGGCTGGGATTGAGCATGCTGAATGGCGGTATGGTATCCATATCATCCGTAAAAGTGACGCCTGATCTGCTGGAAGCCAGGTTTTATCTTAGTTTTTTCCAGGTAAAAGATGTGGATGATGCCCTGAAGAAAATTGAAGACCGCCATCATGAAATAAAAAAAGAGCTTTCTGCAAAAGTGCGCCATCAACTGCGGAATATTCCGGTGCTGAAGTTTTTCAAAGACGATACATTGGATCATGTATTCAAAATGGAAGAGTTATTCAAGAAGATCAACGAAGAAAAGAAGGAGTAACACGAATGATGCGAATGGGTCGTTTAGAACTGGAGAAACAGATGAATTGGCGCGGATGGCGCGAATGATGAGCCGCCTATAATTGTAATTTTAATTAGCATCCCTTGAATTTTCTTTTTGCCTGGCGTTATTTTAAAGCGAAGAAATCTACCAATGCCATCAATGTCATTGCCTGGATCAGCATCCTGGCTATTGTGATCGGCACGGCTGCGCTGATCCTGGTATTAAGCGTGTTCAATGGATTTGAAGACCTGGTGAAATCGCTTTATTCTTCATTTTATACCGATCTGAAAGTATTGCCTGCCAGCGGTAAGAATATTACTGTTACGCAGGAGCAACTGCAACAACTGAGGGGAATAAAAGGTGTTAAGAATTTTTCGCTGGTGGTGGAAGAAAAAGCACTGGTGCAAAACGGCGACAATCAATCGGTGATCCAGCTTAAAGGCGTGGATGATAATTACAGGTATGTGACCGGGGTGGCCGATCATATTGTAAGGGGAGAATATGACCTGGGGACGGAAAGTGAACCCAAACTGATCCTGGGTGGCGGTATAGAAGGCGCTTTAGGCATCCAGGCCGACAGGAATATTTTTATTCTCAAAATATATCTTCCCCGTAAAAGCAATACCGAACAGATCGACCCGCTGAATGATATCAGTAATGATTCCATCCGCAGTGCCTCAGCTTTTTTGATCCAGCAGGATTTCGATAACAAATATGGCATTACCAATCTCGCTTTTGCCAAAAGGGCGTTGAGGCTGGGCGCTGATGAATACAGTGGAGTGGAGATCACGCTCAATGACCCCGCCAGCGCTGAACTTATTCAGCCACAGGTACAAAAAATATTTGCTTCCGGCTACCTGGTGCAAACGCGTTATCAGCAAAACCAGGGATTATACTCTGTCATGAACATGGAGCGTTGGATCATTTATGGTGTGTTGAGCCTCATTATGGTGGTAGCTGCTTTTAATATGGTTGGTGCATTGACGATGCTGGTGCTGGAAAAACAAAAAGATATCGGTGTGTTGCAGGCGCTTGGCGCCAACCGTTCTTTTATTCAGCGGATATTTATGAGCGAAGGATTATTGCTGGCGCTGATGGGTACTATCACAGGTATGTTGCTGGCTTATATCATCATCATCCTGCAGATCAATTATCACCTGATACCACTTAAAGGCGGTTCCTTCCTGATCAATTATTTTCCTGTAAAACCCAGGTTTGCTGATTTTCTGCTGGTCAGCGGCACCGTTTTCCTGATCGCCATGCTGGCATCCTGGTTCCCTTCGAGGAAAGCGGCGGGGCAGGAGTTTTCCCTTCGGACAGACTAATAATATCTTATAACAAAAAGGCCTTCTGATCCAGAAGGCCTTTTTGTTATAAGAATCGTTTTGGTCTTAATAATCCCCAAGGGTCTCGGGCAATTGTGCCAGTGCTTTTGCCAACTGTTCATCATTGGGAGCAACACCATGCCAGTTATGGTCATTTTCCATGAAATCAACGCCTTTGCCCATCACAGTATGCATCATGATGGCAATTGGTTTTCCCTTGCCGGTCATTGATTTGGCCTTATCCAGTGAGGCGATCACATCATCCATATCATTGCCATTCATTTCAAGGGTAGCCCAGCCAAAAGCATCGAATTTCTGGCGGATATTGCCAAGGCTCATCACTCGATCGGTTGGTCCATCGATCTGCTGGCCATTCCAGTCGATCGTTGAAATGAGGTTGTCTACTTTGTGGTGTGCTGCAAACATGGCGGCTTCCCAAATCTGGCCTTCATCCAGTTCTCCGTCTCCATGAAGAGAGAAAACCAGGTTAGACTCTTTGTTGAGCTTTTTTGTAAGTGCTGCGCCGATAGCAACGCTCATGCCCTGGCCGAGTGAACCGCTGGCGATACGCACACCTGGGAGGTGTTCATGTGTAGCAGGGTGGCCCTGTAACCTTGAATTGATCTTACGGAAGGTTGCGAGTTCTTTGATATCAAAATACCCTGAACGGGCCAATACGGAATAAAATACGGGTGAAATATGCCCGTTCGAGAGGAAGAATACATCCTCATTTGTTGCGTTCATATTGAATTCCGGGTCATGTTTCATCACCTGGAAATACAGGGCGGTCAGGAAATCTGCACAACCTAATGATCCACCAGGGTGTCCACTGCTGGCTCCATGTACCATTCGCACGATATCGCGGCGGATTTGTGACGCAATTGCTTTGAGTTCAGGCATAAATATTAGGAATTTTTTAAACTTTTTGTATCTTGCTCCCCCATTCCACCATGAGGGCGTTGCAAAAGTGCAATCTTTTTTGATACAAACATCCATCTGTTCGCATTAAATATTGCATGAGCGCACGCGATGTGTGTACCCGCCTGAATAATTGGTGTGATTTATGATTCTACCCCTTGGCAAACTGATGGTTCAGGCCTATTTTTTTACCGTAAACCCAATCCTACATGCTAGACATTCTGCTAACAGCCTCCGTGGCTTTTATCATATCCTTTCTGGCAATACCCGTGGTGCTGCAGATTGCTGAACAGAAAAGACTTTATGATATCCCTGATGAAAGAAAAGTGCATACACAGGCTGTAGCTTCCCTTGGAGGGGTCGGCATATTCGGCGGGTTCTTACTGGCTTCCCTGCTTTCTATCCAGGGCTATCTCAATCCGGAATTTCAATACTTTTTTGCGGCTGCACTGGTTATTTTCTTCCTTGGGTTAAAGGATGACCTGGTTGTTTTGTCTGCCAGCAAAAAGATCGTGGGGCAGATCATTGCTGCATCTATCCTGATACATCTTGGCGGCATCCGCATCAATAGTATGCACGGACTGTTTGGATTTGACCAGCTCCCCGAAGCATTTGAATTAGCTCTTTCTTATTTTACCATTATTGTCATCATCAATTCATTCAACCTGATCGATGGAATTGATGGCCTGGCAGGCAGCCTGGGTGTTCTGACCATGGTGGTTTTCGGCACTTACTTTTTTGCAATAGGCTTCCAGGCTTATGCTTTGCTGGCCTTTGCGCTGGCTGGCAGCCTGGTGGCGTTCCTTATTTTCAATCATCCGCCGGCGAAGATATTTATGGGCGATTCAGGTTCCCTGATGATCGGGCTTATCAATGCGATCATGGTAATAAAATTTATCAATGTTGCCAGCGATCCTTCTATAGCTGTACCTCTAGCTTCATCTGTGGCCATTGGCGTGGCCATACTGATCATTCCTTTACTGGATACCCTGCGTGTGTTTGCGATCCGCATATTCAATGGCCGTTCGCCATTCACTCCCGACCGCAACCACATACATCATCTGCTCCTGAGCCGTGGGTTAAGCCATGCAGGCGTTACGCTTACCTGCGTATCTGCCAATATTGCTTTTATCGTACTGGCCTATACCTGCCGTTCGTTAGGTTCAACATATCTCTTATTGATAATGTTGTCACTGGCATTTGCTATATTTGGCCTTCTGTATTATACTCGCCGCTCAGGCAGCACACTGGTGGTGGCCCGCAACAGTACAGAATCAAAATCAACTTCTAAGGTCGTTACGCTCAACACAGAGACAGCTGCTGCCGATCATAACTAGCGAATGATCGCATATATCTGTTTAGCGTCAACCAGCCATTTTCCGGGAGGGTGTAGTATCTGCAAAACAAATTTCATGCGATTTCTGTTTTATTGATACGTTTCAAAAGAAATCGGCTGTTTGTTATACAGCATCTTTTGTTTTGCATCTCAGTTTTTTTATTATTTAATATCAAGCCTGATTTCTTTGATATTCTAGCAGATTTGATTATGTATTTCGCTACCTAAAATTCATCCTTTGGTAAAAAAAAAGAGAAAAAGGAAGTAAAGAATGATCTTTTCTTACCGGTTTGCGATAACATTGCAAATTCTGCTAGTTGAATTATATATTTAACCAAAACCAAAATTAGAAGCAATGAGAAGACTATTCACAGCTTTATTGCTGTGCTTGTGTTTGACCATGAGCGTTTGGGCGCAAAAGGTCGTTACAGGCAAGGTTACGGATCCGCAAGGAAATCCTGTTCCGAATGTGTCGGTTACCATTAAGGGAACTAAAACCGGTACAATTACCAAGGAAGACGGTACTTACTCCATTACACTTCCTTCCAATTCTTCAGTTATTGTTATTTCTTCTGTGGGATATGCATCCCAGGAAATAAGCGCTGGTGACAGAAGCAATGTTTCTGTTACAATCGTTCCTGCAGCTGGAAGCATGGAAGAAGTAGTAGTAGTAGCTTACGGAACTCAAAAAAGGGAGTCCATTACGGGCTCTGTTGCCAAGATAGGCGCTGAGCAACTGGAAACACGTTTGACTACTAATATTACTCAGGCACTGGCAGGGGCCGCACCCGGTATTTCAACAACTTCAGGAAATGGACAGCCAGGAAGCAGTGCTGCTATCCGTATCAGGGGCTTTGGCTCGGTGAATGCCAGTTCCAGCCCATTGTATGTAGTGGATGGTTTCCCGTACGAAGGTTTTATCGGAGACCTTAACACAAATGATATCGAGAGCATCACCTTATTGAAAGATGCCTCATCTACTGCTTTGTATGGTGCGCGTGCTGCGAATGGTGTGGTAGTGATCACCACTAAAAGGGGTAAAACCGGTGCACCTAAAGTGAACCTGATGGTGAACACAGGTTTTTCACAAAGAGGTATACCGGAGTATGACCGGGTAGGTGCATATGACTATTATCCTCTTATCTGGCAAGGCATTAAGAACAGCCTCATGTATCCTGCTTCTGGAACAGGCCTTTCTGAGGCAGCTGCCTCCCTGCAGGCTACTAATACAGTAACATCACAGCTGATCTATAATCCGTTTGGTGTTCCTGACAATGAAGTAGTAGGTGTGGACGGTAAATTAAATTCTAACGCACGTTTGCAGTATAATGATTTTGATTGGTATGCTCCTATGGAGCAGAACGGCTTCCGTAAAGAGGCTGCATTCAATATCTCATCCAAACTTAACAAGACTGACTACTTCTTTTCACTGAATTACCTGAAGGACGATGGTTTTATCATCAAGTCTGATTATGAAAGGGTAACTGCCCGTATGGCGTTGAATACCCAGATCAAGGATTGGTTAAGGGCTGGTGTAAACATGAGTGGTGTATTTGTTGGCTCCCGTCAGTCATCAGGTGATGGAAGCAACACATTCATCAATCCTTTCGTATTTGCAAGAGGAATGGGGCCGATCTATCCTGTGCATGCATGGACCAAGACCGGTGAGCCGATCCTTGATGCATTTGGCAACCAATGGTTTGATTATGGAATCCATCCAGGTGCTGTTAACCGCCCTTCAGGAGCTTCTCCCGGACGTCACATTTACTATGAGACAATGCTGAACAACAGCCTGGACAGGCGTAACAGCCTTATCGGCAGAACATTCATGGAAGCCAAATTTCTGAAGCATTTTACGTTTACAACCAACCTGGGTGTAGATCTTAATAACGTTAGAACATACAGATTCCAGAATAAGGTGGTGGGTGATGGTGTAACCGGTGGAGGTACTGCCAGCCGTACAGCCAATGAATACCGCACGATCTCACTTAACCAGTTATTAAACTATTCTCAAAGGTTTGGTGGTGTACACTCAGTTTCTGTTCTGGCTGGTCACGAAACACAGCGCGTAGATGAGGATTATTTCAACGGTAGCCGCCGCGGTATGAACCTGGACGGAAACGAGGAACTGGCGAATTTTGTGACATTGGCCGGTGTAAACGGACAGCGGGACTTTATGAGAAGGGAAGCATACCTGAGCAGGGTGAACTATTCATATGACAACAAGTATTATCTGGACCTTTCTTATCGCCGTGATGCTTCTTCAAGGTTTTCACCTCAGAGCAGGTGGGGTAATTTCTATTCAGTGGGTGCTTCTTGGTCTATCATGCGTGAAAAATTCATGGCTTCTGCCTCTAGTTGGTTAAGTGATCTGAAAATTCGCGCTGCTTATGGTACTGTAGGTAATGATGGTCTGGATTCTTATTATGAATATCAGGCATTGTATTCATTGGGTTGGAATAATGCTGCAGAACCTGGTGCCCTCTTTAGTACGCTTTCAAACCCGGACCTGACCTGGGAGGTCAATAAAACGGCCAGTTTGGGTATTGACTTCGGCTTTTTCAAAAACCGGATTACCGGTTCTGTAGAACTATTTTCGAGAGGCTCTTCTGAACTGCTTTTCGATGTTCCTCTTGGTCCATCTTCAATTGTTACTTCTCAAGTGGCTAATATTGGAGCAATGAACAATAAGGGTATTGAGTTACAGTTGGGCGTTGATGTTGTTCGTGCAAAAGATTTCAACTGGAAAGTGGATCTGAATGTTACTACTCTGAAAAATAAGATCACTAAGCTTCCTGACGGAAACCCGATCACAAACGGTACAAAACGCCTGGCAGAAGGTCAAGATATCTATGCTTTCTACCTGCGTCAGTGGTATGGTGTTGATGCTGAAGATGGAGCTGGTTTGTGGTATGCTGCTCCCGGCACTACAACAAGCATCCGTATCAGCGGTAAAGGAGATAGCCTGACTACAGATCCTAATAATGCCAGGTTTGGCTATTCTGGTTCTGCCATTCCGAAATTCTTTGGTGCTATTACCAATACTGTTTCCTACAAAGGGTTCACGCTGTCTTTCCTGTTGAACTATCAGATAGGGGGTAAGTTCTATGATGGCAACTATGCAGGTTTAATGGCGATCAGCTATGGAGGTTCTATGCATACTGATGCCATGAGGGCATGGAAAAAACCAGGAGATGTTACCGATGTTCCCCGTTTGGACATTAGCAGAACTTCAATTTTCAACACACAGTCGAATCGTTGGTTAATTGATGCTTCGTACTTGAATATGCGCAACATCACGTTGGCTTATTCATTGCCAAGGGAAGTGGTTAGCAAACTGCACCTTGATCAAGCGAAAATATATGTAGGAGGTGAAAACCTTTTCATACTTACGAAGAGAAAAGGAATGAACCCGGCGGAAAGCTTTACTGGTACAAACAGCCCTGTGTATGTACCCAACAGGTTATTTAACGCTGGTATTAATGTTACTTTCTAAGACGCTAATTGACAAACTCTGGCTGGAATAAATCCGTTTGTCCCCAGCCTAAAAATAACTAATATGAAAAAAGGAATTAAGCTATTAATGCTGCTGGCTATGCTGGCACCGATAGCAGGATGTAAGAAAGACTTCCTGGATGCGAATCCTACAGGAAGTGTGGACGATTCCGCTATCTTCACTACTACGACCAACGCATCTAACGTTATTAACGGTGTATACCGTTACCTGTATAACCGTTTCAGTGCTCAGAATCAACCCGGTCAGGGAGGTATAATGCTCATGTTTGATTTCATGGGTGAAGACGTGAACCAGGCCAGGGGTACCTGGTATTCCCCCGGTAATGGTACCGGAGGTTGGGTAAATCACAGAAATGAGACTTATTCGTATGTGGAGTATCCGTTCCGGTTGTATTACCGTTGCATCGGAAATGCCAATGCATTGATCGAAAATATTGATAATGCTACAGGTCCTGATGCTGAAAAGAACAGGTTGAAGGCAGAAGCGCTGACAATGAGAGCCTGGAGCTACTTTTACCTGGTGCAGATCTATGCAAAACGTTATGTGCCTGGTGGCTCTAATACGCAATTGGGTGTTTCGATGCCTCTGAAGGCTTTGGACATAAAATTGCCCCGCTCTACTGTTGAGGAAGTATATGCCCAGATCGTTAATGACCTTGGAGAAGCAATCACCCTTTTCGGTAATGGATCTGCTGCGCCTAACAAATCGCACCTGTCTATCCACTCAGCACGTGCGATACGTGCCCGCGTAGCATTGACAATGGGAGATTATGCAGCGGCTGCCAGCTTTGCCAAACAGGTTGTGGACCTTGGGCCTTATTCCCTGATGTCAAATGCTGAATACAAAAGCGGTTTCAATGACATTTCCAATCCTGAATGGATCTGGGGTGCTTATATTCAGTCTGACCAGGGTGATACTTTTGGTTCTTACATGGGTCAAATTTCATATGATGGAAATACAACTTATGTGAGAGGTACTCCAAAGCGTGTTAACTCTGCTTTATATGCTATGATCACTGCAACAGACGTGAGGAAAAACATGTGGGAACCAACACCCACTACTGCTAATTTCCCATTGCCGGCTACTTCCTACGTACGTGAGCCTTATATGAGCCGCAAATTCGCGATCCGTGAATTGCCGACTATCGGAGACGTTCCTTATATCCGCCTGGCAGAAATGTATCTGACCATGGCAGAAGCTTATGCCAAGACTCCTGGTAAAGAAGCAGACGCACAAGCCGCTTTGTATACTTTAGCAGTAAACAGGGACCCGAATTATGTGCTGAGCACTAATACCGGTCAGGCATTGATGGATGAAATAATGTTCCAGAGACGCGTAGATTTCTGGGCTGAGGGCCTTCGCTGGTTTGATCTGAAAAGGCTCGATCTGCCATTGGACAGAACAGTAGTGCCTAACTACGTTTCTGCTTCTGCCGGAGGTGTATTGCAAATCCCCGCTGGTGATGTAAGATGGCAGTTCGCTATTCCCATCTCAGAGATCCAGGCTAACCCCAATACAGAGAGAAACCCATAATCGGGCTATTCTCCTGATAATTGGAATGAATAAAGAAAAGAGGCTGTCCACCGGACAGCCTCTTTTCTTTATAGAATATAATTATGATCAAAAGACAATAACATGGGACCAGTGGACAAAGGGCATCAACCATCTGTCATCTATTTTCATTAGTTTTGCGGCGACCGTGTAAACAGAATTTATGACAGAAGATACTTCGACTATTATTGCCGCAGGTGAAGAACTGATGCAGAAAGCGATCAGTCACCTCGAAGCTGAACTGGTGAAAATAAGGGCCGGTAAAGCCAATCCGCAAATGTTTGATGGAATTGTAGTGGATTATTATGGCTCGCCGATGCCGATCAACCAGGTGGCCAACGTCAGTGTGATGGATGCACGCACGCTGAGCATCCAACCCTGGGAAAAGAACATGCTGCAACCAATAGAAAGAGCAATTATCAATTCCAATATTGGCGTTACACCTCAGAATGACGGGGCTTTGATACGCATATTCCTCCCCCCCCTCACAGAAGAGAGAAGACGCGAACTGGTAAAAAGATGCCAGGGGGAAGGAGAGCAATCAAAAGTGGCTATCCGCAATATCCGCCGTGATGCCATCGAGAATATCAAGAAACTTCAAAAAAATGGTCTCAGCGAAGATGCTGCGAAAGATGCAGAGGCAGAAGTGCAGCAGCTGACTGACCGTTACACTGCGCTGGTAGAAAAACACCTGGCAGCCAAAGAAAAAGAGATCATGGCTGTTTAACCGGCTGATTGCTTTCAGCAACCGGTGCCGGTTTTTTTATTTGCAGATTGGACAGGAACACGCCTGTTAAGATCAGTAATAAACAACCGATATCTTTCAGTGTGATGATCTCACCGTCGAGAAATCCCCAAAATAAGGCTACAAAAGGAATTCCATAAGTGACCAGGGAGGCGAAAAGGCCTCCTGCTTTTTGTACCAGTGCATAAAACAGTACAGTGGCAAAAGCACTGCCCACAATTCCCAGCAGGCAAGCATTGAGGATGGACCATTGCACAACCGGATCAGCAAAATCAAGCGTGAGGAACCCCTGTTGCCACAACACTATTCCCGCCACTATGCACATAATGGATAATGATACCGAAGCCATGAACACAGGCTTTATTTCTTTCAGGTATTTACCAACGATATTTACATTCAGCCCATAAGAAATAGTGGCCAGCAATACAAGACCGGTATATCCCAGGTTGTGGAGATTCACATCCTTGCGGCTGAAAGTAAGCAGGCACAGCCCTGCGAAACCAATAATCACTCCAATGATCTTTTGCAGGCTGGTCTTGCTTTTAAAGAACAACGCCCCGATGATGACGACGCAGATCGGCGTTAGCGAGTTAAGAATACCGGTGAGTGAACTGTCGATCTTCATAATGGCAGCTGCAAAAAGAAAAGCGGGCAGGAGGTTGCCAAATAAGCCGGTCAGCACTACCAACCCCATCCTGCTCTTTGGGATATGGCGGGCATGAAAGAAAGCGAAGGGGATAAAGAATACGCCGGCTGAAAATATCCGTAAGGCTGCTATCTGCGGAGCAGTAAGCCCTTGCTTGCTTGCTTTCATGAGGATGAAAGAACTGCCCCATATAAAGCATAGCAGGATAAAAAGTGTCCAGCTGATTAATTTATTACTCATAGCGAAGGCGCAAAGTTCTAAAAACGCTGCGACTCCCGCTAATTTTTTAAAAACTTCGCAAGATTCCGTAGTGGCTAACCAGTTTGCCGTGAATTATAGGTTCACGATTATTTCTTACATTCATTAAGACAATGCTTATTCTATTAACCGGCAATCTTTCATAATAAAACGAAATGACGCTTTATGAGTAAAATCAATCTTGATAAGATCAGTACCCGCGCCCCTGAAGAATTAGACAAGAAAGCCACGAAGGAGAAAACTGAAGCAATGCTTGTGGAACTGGACGATCTGCAAAACCTTCTTTTTGCAGAAAACCAGCATTCAGTACTGGTCGTGATCCAGGGCATGGATGCCAGTGGTAAAGATGGTGTGATCAGGAATGTATTAGGCAATATGAACCCCCAGGGAGTAATGGTGAAATCATATAAAGCGCCTGTTGCAGAAGAGCTCAGCCATGATTTTCTCTGGCGGATCCATAGTCATGCCCCAGCCAGGGGAATGATCCAGGTATTCAATCGTTCACATTATGAAGATATCCTGGTTACCCGTGTTCATAAATGGATAGATGATGAACTGGCTAAAAAAAGAATGAATGCCATCAATGCTTTTGAGCGTTTGCTGGAAGAACATAATAACACGCATATCCTGAAATTCTATCTGCATGTCTCTCCTGAAGAACAGCATCAACGCCTGGAAGAACGCCTGAAAGATCCGGCCAAGATGTGGAAGTATAACAAAAATGATTTCAAAGAAGCTAAGTTTTGGGGTGATTACCGGAAAGTGTATGAGGACTGTTTTGAGTATTGCAACAATCCTGAATGGACCATTGTGCCGGCAGACCAGAACTGGTATAAGGAGTATGTGATCGCCAAAGCCCTTCGTGATCTGCTGAAGGGGCTCAATATGCAATACCCGGGCATCAAAAAAGAGTAATTTTTTTTATACTGCATTTTTGCCCTAACTTTTGAGAGGTTTAATTTTAGACCTGTTTAATCTTTTACTCACTAAAACTTAGTTTATGGGACTACTTAAAGAATTCAAAGATTTCGCGCTTAAAGGAAATGTAGTGGACCTGGCTGTTGCCGTGATCATCGGCGGCGCTTTCGGAGCAATCGTTTCTTCCCTGGTGGACGATGTGATCACTCCCTTATTACTGACCCCGGCCTTAAAAGCAGCTAATGCGCAGGATCTTGATAAACTGGTACTATGGGGATCGGTAAAATATGGCAAATTCCTGGCTGCCATTATCAAGTTTATCATCATTGCATTTATCCTGTTCCTGATCATCAAGGCTATGAAAGGCCTAAATAAGAAAGAAGAAGCTGCTGCCCCTGCCGGCCCTTCCGAAGAAGTGCTGCTTTTGCGCGAAATACGGGACTCTTTAAAGAAATAAGCCCAAAAGATATTTCCCTTATTTTTGACCCCCGGTCTGCCTGAGCGCAGAACGGGGGTTTTAATTTATTATATGGCTAATACCGCATCCTACCAGATTAAGCTGCCCCAGTTTGAAGGCCCTTTTGACCTGTTGCTTTTCTTTATTGAAAGGGACGAACTGGATATTTATAATATCCCTATCACCCGGATTACCAACGATTTCCTTGACTATATCCACCAGCAGGAATCACTCAATATCGAGATGTCGAGCGAATTCATCCTGTTTATTTCCACCCTTATGCGTATCAAGGCCAAGATGCTTTTGCCGCGTAAGGAGCTGGATGCCCAGGGCAATGAAATTGACCCCCGCGAAGAACTGGTGAACAAGCTGCTTGAATACAAGAAATTCAAAGAGGCTTCAGCCGAGATGGCTGAAATGGAAGCCGTTCGCATGCTGATGGTGAAAAGAGGAAATATCCAGAAAGAACTGGCGCAGATCGGTGAAGACGCTGGCGAGGGTACAGAGATACAGAACATTACCCTGTTCAAACTGATGAAGGCATTTGAACGGGCCATGCAGAAATATTCAGACCGGGTGAATAAGCCTGTTCATACCGTGGTGCAATACCGCTACACCATGGAAAACAGCCGCCAGAGCATGCTGTCGCTGGCACAGACAGAAAAGACCGTGTCTTTTGAAAAGATATTTGAGGTGGCGGAAAACAGGGTGCATGCCATCTTCCTGTTCCTCTCCCTTCTGGAACTGGTGCAGCAGAAATTCATGAAAATAATGATCGGGGAAGGAAAGAATAATTTCATCATCGAATACAACGAACCAGAGGCGCGCCTGGCTGAGCTGGAAGAGAACGGACTCTCTGAAGCCGATTTCAAACCATCATTTGATGATCCGGAACCAACAGATGAAGACGGGCAAATGCCTGAATAGAAACCATAAACTTTATATATTATGAAACGCTACGCTACAGCCAACTGGAAAGGCACTGGTAAAGAAGGAAAAGGAACCAACACCACCCAATCCGGAGTTTTAAAAGATACACAGTATTCATTCAGCAGCCGTTTTGAAGATGGCATCGGCACCAATCCTGAAGAACTGGTAGCTGCTGCCCATGCAGGTTGCTTTACCATGAAGCTCAGCTTCGATCTGAATGCTGCAGGTTTTACTGCTGATAATATTGATACCAAATGCACTATTACTCTTGAAAATGGCGCTATCACAGAAAGCCATCTGGAAGTAAAAGCAAAAGTGCCTGGTATAGACGCGGCTAAATTTGCCGAAGTGGTTGCAGGCTCCAAAGCCAATTGCCCTATCAGCAAACTGCTGAATACCAATATTACCATGGACGCCAGCCTGGCGTAACCTGATCAGGAGATAAAAATGACGGATGACAGGAGCCGCTATCCCCTTATGCGGCCATTTGTCATCCGTCATTCGTTTTCTATCATCTATTGCATCAATCATCCCTGATAACTCTTATCTTCCCCACGCCATTTTTTCTTCTTAATACCAATTATACCAACTGTATGTTTAAAAGACTTGCACTCTCTTTTCTCCTGTTGCCGGCCCTGCTGGCCAGCAGCCAGGAAAAGGCCGATTCTCCAAAGAGTCCGCGGCCAATGAACTGGAAGGATGTATCCTCCTGGCGATCTATCAGCACATTCAGCGTCACGCTGTCGCCCGACGGGAACTGGGTAGCTTATCCACTGCTGATGAGGGAAGGTGATGGTGAACTGATCGTCAAAAAAGTGAATGATACTATTCAGAAAAAGTATCCGGTAGGCGGCAGCTTTAGCGGGTTTGCTTTTTCTGAGGATGGCAAATGGCTTGCATTCAAAGAATCTTCTAAATTCAAGGAAGTGAAAGCAGCTGCCAAAACTCCCGGCAAGCAATTGTTTGAAAAACTCATTTTAGTGGAACTGGCAACCGGTAAGCAAAAAGAATTTGAAAGGGCCGGCGCTTATTCTTTCAATGACCGTCTTTCTTCACACCTGGCTATTTCAATGGTGAAAGAAAGAAGCCCTGCCGCCAAGCCTGATGATCCGAAAGGAACAGACCTGCTGATAGTGGAACTGGCTTCCGGTAAAACACAGAATATCGGCAACGTGGGTGAGTTTGATTTTAATAAAGAAGGAAACCTGCTTGCTTATACCATCGACGCAGCTAATAAAACCGGCAACGGTGTTTATCTGCTGAATATCGGCAGCAAACAAACTTCTGTGTTGGACAATGACAAAGCCACTTACAAATCATTAGCATGGACAGAAGAAGGAAATGCTTTTGCTCTGCTGAAGATGACCAAGGATGAAAAGTACAAATCAGATAAAGGCGTGGTGATGGGTATAAAGAACCTTACTGCAATTCCTGCTGTAACTATTTATGACCCGGTTAAAGATTCACTTCATTTCCCCAAGGGAATGACCATCAGCGCTAACCGCCGCCCTTACTGGTCAGAAGACCTGTCCCGCTTGTTTTTTGGCATTGCTGCTTTACAACCCGCTAAAAAAGAAAAAGCCGACACAGCAAAGAAAGCACCTGAAGCCACTGCGCAGAACGATACAGAGAAGCTGGACAAACTGAAAACAGATACCAGCATCAAATCGCTTGGTGATCTGAAAAAAGCATTGGCGAAACTGGAGTCAAAACCAGATGCGAAACCAACTGTTGCGCCTGGTGATGAACCTACCAAACCGGATATGATCATCTGGAACTGGCAGGACAAACGCCTTCAAAGCCGTCAGCAGGTAATGGAAATGCAGGATAAGAACTATACTTACCTGGCATCTTATGATGTGGCTGCTTCTTCCTTTACACGTCTTAACGACAGCACCATGCGCTCAATCGGTGTTTTCCCCAAACAGCAATATGCAGTAGGCGTTGATAACCGTGCGTATGAGCTGGATCAGAATCTTGACGGTCAAAGCTATTCCGATATTTATATTGTTGATCTGAAAACAGGTAAGAAAACGCTTTTCGCAGAGAAGTTTTACCAGCCTTCATTTACAGCATCTCCTCAACCATCTCCTGATGGCACTAAGTTCCTCTATGGAAAAGATGGTCATTATTATGTGTATGATATACCTGCAAAAACAGATATCAATATCACAGAAAAAGTGCCCACGTCTTTTGTGAACACGGAAGATGATCATAATGTAGTGAAACCGCTGACCGGTGCTATTGGCTGGAGCAGCGACAATAAATATGTATTGATCCGTGATCTGTGGGATATCTGGCAGATACCTGTTAACGGTAAGGAAGCAGCTGTTAATCTTACCGTGAATGGTGGTAAAGACAAGATAAGATATCAAACACGTTACGTCCTTGACCGTGATGAAAAAGGAATTGATCTGAAAAAGCCTATTTATGTCCGCACCTATGGCGAATGGACAAAGAAAAGTGGTATCAGCCGTATTGAGCCAGGAAAGAAAGGCCTGCAACCAGGAGCTAAATCACTGATCTGGGATGATGTGTCTGTTAGCATTTTCGCCAAAGCAAAGAATGCAGACACTTATATGTATTCGAAAGAAACATTCAGCCAGCCTACTGAATTTTATGTTGGCGGCCCTTCACTGGATAATGCAAAAAAAGTAACAGAAAATGCACCTGACCGCAACAAATATACCTGGAGCCCGGGCGTGCAGCTGGTCAATTATGTTTCTGATAAAGGAGATAGTTTACAAGGTGCTCTTTTCCTCCCTGCCGGCTATGAGAAAGGAAAGAAATACCCTACCGTTGTTTATTACTACGAAAAAATGTCACAATCGCTGAACAGCTATAGCAATCCCGATTTCCCTGGCGGCGGCTGGAACCCAGCAATGTACACCAGCAATGGCTATGCTGTGTTCATGCCCGATATCGTTTATAAAATTGATGATCCCGGTATGAGTGCTGTTTGGTGTGTATTGCCTGCTGTGAAAGCAGCGATCGCAACCGGTGTGATCGATGAAAAAAATATCGGTATACAAGGACATAGCTGGGGTGGTTATCAAACAGCTTTCCTTGCCACACAAACAAACATGTTCAAAGCTGCGGCACCCGGTGCAGCCCTTACTAACATGGTGAGCATGTACGACCTGATCTACTGGAACAGTGGTGGCGGTAATATGGCCATCTTTGAAGCATCTCAGGGCCGCTTTAAAGGCGCTCCCTGGGAAAACTGGGATTCTTATCTCCGCAACTCACCGATCTATTATGTGAAGAAAGTGAATACACCCATCCTGTTATTGCATAATGATAAGGATGGCGCGGTTGATTTTACACAGGGCATTGAGTTTTACAGTGCGCTTCGCCGCCTTAAGAAACCGATCGTGATGATCACGTATAAAGGAGAGAATCATGGTATTGCCAAATTGGAAAACAGAAAGGATTATGCGGTTCGTATGATGGAGTTCTTTGATCATTTCCTGAAAGGTAAGCCAGCTCCGGATTGGTGGAAGGAAGGAGTAGAGAAGACTTCATTGGAAGAGCATTTGGAGAAGAGGGCGTTTTGAGTAGAGAGTGATTGATAACTCGTAATAATAACAAGGCCCGGCAATTGCTGGGCCTTGTTATTTTGAAGGGTCATTAAGTAGTGAAACTACAAATAGGTGAAAACATCCCTGGAAGAACGGTACAGATATGGTAATGGGGGAGCTGCATTTATACCTGGTGTTGGTTGAATTGTCGGGGGATTACTTTTTTAAAGCAATAGCCCTTGGATTTGAAAATACAACCTAAGTATTATTTAAATTAATAAAGATGTACGTTTTTTTCGATTATTTATGCCTTTGGATTTATAAAGGCTATAAAGGCGGAGGAGATAGTAGCCCTGAATTCTTAGCAAGCGGTGTTGTTTCATTCCTTCAAGCGCTAAACATTTGCGCAGGAATTATATTGTTCAATATGCTAACAAAAAAGGAAGTACCGGGGCTTTCAAAACTAACTGCTGTTATTTTATTTAGTAGCTTGGTCGTTCTAAATTACATTCGATACATATGGATTGCTAAATTTAGTTTAAGTGAGATTAACAGTCGATGGGATTCAGAATCTGATAAATACCGTGCGAATGCTCGCTTTTTTCAAACCGGATATGTGATTTTAAGTCTTGTTCTGTTTTTTGGAATAGTATTTCATTTCGCTGATAAGAAAATGTAGGTGGCGATAAACCTGCCCCTTTATTGTCATAGGCATTTGATTTAAAAGAGACATCCAGCAAGCTATCAAATTCCAGATTTTCCTGAATTACTAATAAAAGGCCGGAGGTACCGCCCCGTACTATTTAGTAATGGCAGGGGATTTCGATATCGGAAACCCGACCCTACGTTTAAACTTAAACCATTCTAAGACGCATAGTTAATATTACATGATGAAAAATAAAGGGACCACGTCAACTCTTTTTGTTATTACGATCGCTTCTCTATCAATGCTTCAAGCTTGTAGCTCTGAACCCGTTTCTTTTATTTTATCCTTACAAGAGTTTCTATGTTCAACTGATCAACCCCCAACTTCTCCACTTTTTCAATAGCCGTCGTTACCAAAGTATCATTACTGATCTTATAATTCAGCTCAAATGTTCCTCCTTCCCATTCCCGGTAATTACAATAATCAAGTAATTCTGTATACTTCCCCTCACCTAACAGAACCCTCCCTCCGCCTGCAACAAATACCGCTGAAGAATCTCTACCCTGGTTAAGATCATGCCGTAAAAAAGAAAAATGGGTAGGTGTAATAATCTTGATCATCTCCTGCCCGTGTGTATAATCTGTTACAATTGTATCCTTACCCTGAATGGTTGTAGCGGAAATAAGTTTCCAGGTGCCGGTCAGCGGCGATGATACAGGCTCCTGTTGTATGGAATGATTGGAACAAGCACAAAAAATGAAGCTGATCGCAATGAGCAGGGATATGGCTTTGATCATAGCGTTATGTTGAGGCAGTAAATATAACTGAATACATCTCAGGCCGGCCACAAGACCACCGAGTGATTACCCTAACAACTGACTCACACGCACTTTATCTTTCATTATTTCCAGCACAGCTGTTTTAATCGCCGCCGCATCATACCCGCACTCATGCTGCAATTCTTTCGGCGTCCCATGCTCTACTATCCTGTCAGGAATTCCCATGATCCTTACTTCATTCTTATAACCGTGCTTTGCCATAAACTCCAGTACCGCACTCCCAAATCCTCCCTGCACACAGCCATCTTCCACTGTAATGATCTTTTCATACTGCTTACAGGCTTCATGCAATAATTCTTCATCAAGAGGTTTTGCAAAACGCATGTCGTAGTGCCCGGGGTTTAGTCCTTCCTGCTTCAGATCGCGGATGGCGCTGGCGGCAAAATTGCCGGGATGTCCGAAGGAGAGTATAGCGATATCATTACCATCTTTTAATTTCCGGCCTTTACCGATCGGTATTTCCCTCATTTCTGTTCTCCATTCCGGCATCACACCTTCGCCGCGGGGATAGCGGATCACAAAAGGCACCTGGTTCGTTTCCAGTTGGGAAGTATACATCAGGTTTCTCAGTTCGCTTTCATTCATTGGGGCGCTCACTACCATGTTGGGTATGCAACGCATGTAAGCAATGTCATAAGCGCCATGGTGGGTAGGGCCGTCATCGCCTACCAGTCCAGCACGGTCAAGGCAGAACACAACGGGCAATTTCTGTATGGCCACATCATGTACTACCTGGTCATAAGCCCTTTGCATGAAAGAAGAGTAGATATTGCAGAACACGCGCATTCCCTGCGTGGCCATGCCGGCGCTTAGTGTTACGGCATGCTGCTCGCAGATGCCTACATCAAAAGCCCGGTCAGGCATTTGCTCCATCATGAATTTGAGGGAGGAACCGGAGGGCATGGCAGGAGTGATGCCCAGGATCTTTTCATTTTTTTCCGCCAGTTCAATGATCGTATGCCCGAATACATCCTGATATTTGGGAGGCTGGGGGGTATCAAATTTCTTTTTGAAGATCTCACCGGTCACTTTATCAAACAGGCCTGGTGCATGCCACTTGGTCTGGTCTTTTTCTGCCAGTGCGTATCCTTTGCCTTTGGTGGTGATGATATGCAATATCTTGGGGCCGGGGATATCGCGGAGGTCTTTCAGTGTATCTACTAGCTTTGCCACGTTATGTCCGTCAATGGGGCCAAAGTAGCGAAGCTTCAGGGCTTCAAACAGGTTGGCACTGCTGCTTACCATGCCTTTAAGGCCTTCCACCAGCTTATGGCCCATGGCCCGGCTGAAGTTTTTGCCCACCGGCAATTTGCCCATCAGTTTCCATACATCGTCCTTTACCTTATTATAAGTTGGGGAAGTGGAAATATCGGTCAGGTATTCTTTCAGTGCGCCTACATTGGGGTCAATGCCGATACCATTATCATTCAGGATGATCAGCATATCGGAATTTGCCACGCCGGCATGGTTCATGGCTTCAAAAGCCATCCCGGCGGTCATGGAGCCATCGCCGATCACGGCCACGGTCTTGCGATCGGTTTCGCCCTTGTGCTTGGCCGCTATAGCCATGCCCAGGGCAGCAGAAATGGAAGTGGAGGAATGCCCTACCCCGAATGTATCGTACTCGCTTTCACTTCTTTTTGGAAAGCCGCTCAGGCCATTGTATTTGCGGTTGGTAACAAAATTATCGCGGCGCCCGGTCAGGATCTTGTGCCCGTAAGCCTGGTGGCCCACGTCCCATACCAACTGATCATAAGGCGTATTATACACGTAATGAAGTGCCGTTGTCAGTTCCACCACCCCCAGGCTGGCGCCGAAATGACCTCCATGCACACTTACCACATCAATAATGTATTGTCTTAATTCATCACAAACCTGGTGTAGTTTTTCGCGGGGAAGCTTTTTCAGATCGGCGGGCGAGTTGATTGTCTTTAACAACGATCCGGGTATAATCTCCATGGAGGGCGGTTTTGTCTGCAAAAGTAATACTTTTTGGCGGGGAACGAAGCTGGGTCGGGAGTCTTTAGCCGGGGCTCCCGACTTGAGGGCAGACTGTTCCATCGTTCCATTTGTAGAAGTTATTGCCCACTGATATATTTACTGGGACCCGGGGTATCGGAATTAATTAGATTTGTCACTTATGTGGATTGGTAGCTCCTTATATTGGAAATTTCAGGTCGTTGGCTGGGGTGCTTTTGGCCTGATCAACATCCTGTTGGCCTTTTTTTTTGAAAAGATGGGAGATGCAGAATCGACTAAGTTGATTTTGACAAGATTAGGGATTTTTCTACTGGTTGGGATTGTTCTTACCCACATAATGCGTGCAGTTATTCTCCGATTACATACACTGCAGAGAGGAGTTGAGATACAGTTGGCCCAGCTATTCTTTATCTCTGTGATCTTTTCGCTGATCACCGCTACACTTTATATGCAGGCCTGCGAGTATCTTGGATTGCTGAATGATGGGGAAAAGAGATTTATGGATAACCCTTTGCTCCTTGTCCTGAATGGCACCTTTTATTTCTTTATCAATATCGTTATCTGGAATCTTATCTATTTTTCTTATAATTATGTAACCCAAAGCCGTAAGCAGCAGTTGGATGCGTTGAAAATTGAATCCCTGATAAAAGAACTGGAGCTGAAAGCAATGGCCTCATAATTAGTTAGATTTGTCACTTATGCGGATCGGTAACTCCTTATATTGGTTATTTCAGGTGGCTGGTTGGGGATCTTTTGCCCTGATCAATGTCATTTTTGCTATTTCGTTTGAGAAAATGGGCGATCCGGAATCTCGGAGGCTGGTGCTGACGAGGCTGGGGATTTTTGTGCTCCTGGGCATCGTTTTCACCCATATTATGCGGGCTGCCATTATCCGCCTGAATACCCTGCAGAAAACGGTGGAAAAACAGATCTTCCATTTTTTCTTTATCTCCGTTGTCTTTTCGCTGATCACCGCCACGCTTTATATGCAGGCCTGCCAGCACCTTGGCTTGCTGAATGATGGGGAGAAGAAATTCATTGACAAGCCTTTGCTGCTTATCCTGAGCGGCGCTTTCTATTTCTTTATCAATATCGTTATCTGGAACCTGATCTACTTCATTTATCACTATGTGACCAAGAGCAGGAAACAACAGCTGGACACATTGCGGTTGGAATCGCTGGTGAAGGAACTGGAACTGAAAACGATCAAAGCGCATATCAACCCGCATTTTATTTTCAATTCGCTCAACAGTATCCGTGCCCTGGTGGATGAAAATCCCGAGCGGGCACGCAGGGCCATCACTGAACTCAGTAATATACTCCGCAGCAGCATGCAGTCGGATAAATCCGAATCAGCTCCCATGGAAAGGGAACTGGATATCGTAAAGGATTATCTGGCCCTGGAAAATATGCGGTTTGAAGACCGGCTGAAGATCGAATATGAAGTGGATGAAGATACGCTCGACCTCCCTGTGCCTCCCATGATGCTGCAAACCCTGGTAGAGAACGCTATTAAGCACGGCATCAGCAAGCAGATAAAAGGAGGGGTGGTGCGTGTGGTGTCAGTGCTGAAAAATAATTTCCATGAACTATCTGTGCAGAATACCGGCGTACTGAATGGGCAGGTGAACGGTGGCGGCTTTGGCCTGTCGAGCACCACCAACCGGTTAAATCTTTTATACGGAAATAAAGCTAAATTTGAAATAAGGCAGGTTACGCCTACTCTGGTAGAAGCACGGGTGCTGATACCGTTTGATGCCGATCATTAAAAACAATCAGATGCGAGCAATTATTATCGATGATGAACGCCTGGCAAGGGCTGAACTGAAAAAACTTTTACAGGAATTTCCCGAAATAGAAGTGATAGATGAAGCGGCGAATGCCGAAGAAGGCTTTACGAAAATAGAGAGCCTGCATCCCGATCTTATATTCCTGGATATACAGATGCCGGGCAAAACCGGTTTTGATCTGCTGGCCCAGCTGGAACGGGCTCCACAAGTGATCTTCACTACTGCGTATGATGAATTTGCCCTCAAAGCTTTTGAAGTGAATGCACTGGACTATCTGCTCAAACCCGTTGAACCCAAGCGGCTCGCTGATGCCATTCATAAGCTCCAGGGAGAGAATAAGGAACTCAAATTAACAGGAGAGTTTGTCAACAACAGCATTCTTGGCGAGCACGACCAGGTTTTTGTAAAAGATGGTGAGCGCTGCTGGTTTGTAAAACTGAGCGAGATCCGCCTGTTTGAAAGCGTGGGCAACTATGCCAAAGTGTTCTTTGGCCCCAATAAGCCGCTGATCTTAAAATCACTGAATGCCCTGGAAGAAAGATTGGATGAAAAATTCTTTTTCAGGGCCAACCGTAAACATATCGTCAATCTTCGTCTTATTGAAAAGATAGAGCCTTATTTCAATGGGGGCCTTTTGCTTGAATTGAAAGGAGGCGAAAAGATTGAAGTGAGCAGGAGGCAAACAGTGAAGTTTAAAGAAATGATGAGCCTGTAATCTTTCCAAATTATAAATAATCATATATTAAACATGAAGAAACTTATTTTCAGTACGCTGTTGGCAACGATAGCTTCTTTCTCTTTTGCCCAGAACGTAGATAAGATCATCAACGCTAAAGAAGCAGAAAGGATTGAGCGGGTGCTTGCTTCTGATGAAATGAAAGGGCGCAGGACCTTTTCACCTGAAATTGATAAAGCGGCCGATTTTATAGCTGCTGAATTCAAAGCAGCCGGCTTGCAGACCTGGAATAATAGCAATAGTTATCTGCAATCTTTTGCAATCGTATCACCAAAACAATTAAGTCTTACTGGTACAGTAAACGGAAACGATGTAGACCCCAAAAGTGTTGTGCTGATCACTACCCAGCCCGATGTAAAGATCACGTCTTCTTCAGGATATGAAACAAAGGCCATAAAAGCAGGAGCTACTTTTTTCCAGGAAGCATTTGCCGTTTTGCAGGCTGAAAAAAATACAGTAGTGTTTGTTGATACAAGTTTTTCCCGCGATTTTCCACGTCTTAGCCGTTTGAAAAGGGGCGGATTTAAAAGGGAAAGCAATGTATTGTTTATTCTTACTCCTGCCGCTGTTACAGATTTCAGCATTGAATCAAAACATGAGATCACAGAGCAAAAATTGGCCAATGTGGTAGGCATAATACCCGGCAAAAGCAAGAAAGATGAATATGTGATCTTCTCCGGTCACTATGATCATATCGGTACCGGCAAACCCGTGAATGGCGATTCTATTTATAATGGAGCGAATGATGACGCTGCTGGCACTACAGCCGTCATCCTGCTGGCTAAATACTTCAAGGCTTTGAAAAATAACGAACGCACACTGGTATTTGCTGCTTTCACTGCAGAAGAGGTCGGTGGTTATGGCTCACAATATTTTTCCAAACAGTTTGATCCCAATAAAGTGATGGCCATGCTGAATATTGAAATGATCGGTACAGACAGCAAATGGGGAAAGAACTCTGCTTATATCACCGGTTACGAAAAAACAGACATGGGTGCCATCCTTCAAAAGAACCTGGAAGGAACAGGCTTCAGCTTTCATCCGGACCCTTATCCTGATCAGCAACTGTTTTACCGTTCAGACAACGCTACACTGGCACGGCTTGGTGTTCCTGCCCATACTATCTCCACTTCTAAAATGGACAACGAACCTAACTACCATAAAGTGACTGATCATGTGGAAACACTTGATATGGACAATATGGCCATGATCATTAAATCAATCGCTTTAAGCGCACGCAGCATTATTGCAGGAAAGGACACACCAGGCAGGGTAAAAGTGGAGGATTTGCGTTAACATCAATTGGCAACTATTGATACGTAAAAAAATATTCATCATAATGGCCATGCTCTTTGGGGCATGGCCGTTTTTATTGGCCCAACCGGTTGCTGATTCAATTCCAGCAACAAGGGTGAGGGATATCATGAACGTACTGGCAGGTGATTCGTTGCGGGGAAGAGGTAATGGCAGTGCAGATCTCTTGAAAGCAGGAGAATTTATTATCCGCGAATTCCAGGAAGCAGGATTGCAATCATTACCTGGCCTTTATTCTTTGTTTCATTCCTTCCATCCTTTTGGCGGCCCTAAAAACAATGTGAGGGATAAGCTTGAATGGAATGGTAAATCACTCCGGGAAAATGATTTTTTATATCTGCCGGCCAGCCCGGGAATGTACAGCCCGAGACAACTAACAGATTTCACCGTAATACAGGTTGATTCATTTACAAAAAACCTGCTGCCCCGGTTTGCCAATGCTGACAAAGATCTTCTTATATGGTGTTTATCACCGGAGAAGAATGGATTGGAACTGGAAGAACTAAGTATGCCATCAGGCAAATCAAAGAATGCAAGACTTATTGTATATGCAACCACACCGCCTGACTCTTTACGGCTTACAGCCATGGAAACGTATTTCCGCCAGGTTGAATACAATATCATTGGCATTTTACCGGGCAGGGCAAGACCAACAGAGTGCATTGTTTTTTCTGCACATTACGATCATGAAGGAACCGTACGGAAGGGAAAAGACACGATCATGAATGGTGCGAACGACAACGCTTCAGGTACAACAGCACTGCTTATGCTGGCCCGCTATTTTGCATTGCGGAATGATAATGAGCGGACGCTTATTTTCTGTGCTTTTGCCGGTGAAGAAGTCGGATTAAAAGGCTCGACTGAACTGGCCAAACTGCTCAACCCGGAAAAAATAAAAGCAGGGATCAACCTGGAAATGCTTGGCGTGCCCCAGTACGGAAAGAAAAGAGTGTTTATAACCGGTGAAAGATATTCATCATTGCCGGATCTGCTCAGCAAACAGTTAAAGGCAGCGGGGTTGAAAGTGATCAGGGAGCCTGATGAAGAAAAGATGCTCTTTATGCGCAGCGACAATTATCCTTTCGTGGATAAGGGCATACCTTTTCATACCATTATGGCAAGTGATGACGATGATCCCTGTTATCATCGGCCCTGTGATGAAGTAAAGCGGATAGATATCCCCAATCTTACTGCTATCATCCGCGCTATTGCAACTGCAAGCAGGTCATTGATAAATGGCGAGGAAACACCAGGAGAGGTGATTAAGCCTTGACAGCTACGGAGTGTACTGCATCGCTCATTTCTTTGATAAGCGAAGCATCTTTTTCAATCGCATTACCTACTACAATTACATCTGCGCCGGCTTTGCAATTGAGATAAGCTTTTTCAGGTTGGATAATACCGCCGCCAATGATCAAAGGTGTGGAAATGCTTTTTGCAACGGCTTCGATCATGCTTTCGGAAATAGGACGTTTGGCACCGCTGCCTGCATCCATATAGATCAGTTTCATACCCAGCATTTCACCAGCCATGGCTGTACACATGGCAATCTCGTTCTTATCGGCAGGCACAGGAGCCGCATTGCTGATATAGGAAACGGTAGTGGGCGCTCCACCATCAATTACGATATAGCCGGTTGACATGATCTCCAGTCCGCTTTTGCGGACGGCTGGTGCCGATACCACATGCTGACCGATCAGTAATTCCGGATTACGGCCCGATATAAGGGAGAGATACAAAAGTGCATCGGCATGTTTGCTGATCTGGGAAGCGCTGCCAGGGAATAAAACCACTGGTATAGAGCAGTTTTGCTTGATGTGCTGCACGCATTCATCCAGGTGATTGGAGATCACGAGGCTGCCGCCGACAAGCAGATAATCCACTTTAGCCGAAACGGATAATCCGATCAGCTCATCCAACACGGCTTTGTTGACCTTATCGGGGTCTATCAGCACGGCAAAGGATTTTTTCCCTTGCCTTTTCTTCTCTGTTAATGAAAAGTAGATATCCTGTTTCATTCGGTACCGGTTGTACTCCTACAAAAATGCGAAAAAGTTTTGTCTTTTTAACGAGTTAATTTTCATGGGAATTGCAGGGGTTTGCGCAATTGTGTCAAAGAATAAGCCAAAAGATAATCCTGGTTTCACGGTATTTACGCATAAATTGTAGAGAACTGCTGTTTACTAACAAAACGATCTTTAAAAGCGATGAAAAAACTGGCCATTCTTCCTTTAAAGGCTGTTGGCTTCCTGATCGTGTCCGGATGCATATATTCATGTGTCGATAGTAATTCACAAAGTCATGTGCCTCCGCCCGTGAAGGATCGAGAAAAAGCTGGATCTTCTGCCGCAACGCAGGGCGAAATCCCCCAACAATTTAATAGCCCGGATGAAATATACCAGGACTGGCGGAGGATATCTGATACATTGGATGCAATGATCAAAAGAACAAAGAATGATCAATTAAAAGAGACTTTATTGGATTCCAATATCCGGTTGGTGATGAAAAGAAACCGGAGGATGTATGATTTTATTTCTGCCCACGAGAAGAACTGGAAAAATTTTCAGGCACTCCGTTATCTCGTATTGGGTGGCCTTACCGATATTCCCAGCAGTGATATAGCTGGTTTGTATCAATCCTTTGCCGATTCTCTCAAAAAAACGCCTGAAGGGAAATTATTTGCATCAAGGATCAAAGAAACAAGGAGCAGGGATGGAATGGAGAAATATGACCCATCTATCCTGGACATTTCTTTCAGTGATACGGCTGGCCGATCAATTATTCTGAAAAATATTCCTGCAAAATATATCCTGCTCGACTTTTGGGCTTCCTGGTGCTCTCCTTGTAGAACGGCTAATCGCGAGATGATTAAACAAACACAGGCAATTGAGAGAAACGGCCTTGTTGCTATTGTTGCCTTTTCATTGGATGATAAACGTGCTAAATGGATAAAAGCAACCAGGGAAGACAAACTTAATTATTTATCTGTTTCCGATCTGAAAGCAATGGAATCTCCTGTGGCAACAGTCTTTAATATAGGCCCGAACAGAGGAATTCCTTACAACGTTTTGATCAACAAGGAAGGAAAGATCATAGCTACTGATACCTGGGGAGAAAGATTGATGCAGGTTATAGCATCATTGCCACAGTGATGAGCAGCTATCCTTTTAAAAACGCCAGTATCCTGCAACTTGCGCAATATGATTATGGGTAGATGCATTGCTTCTTCCCTGTATATACTGATACATATATCCCGCTTCCAGGTCAAATGCCGTACTGAACCTGTAACCACCGGCAAAGTACAGCCTGTTCTGATCAAAGGCTTTTCCATTCACATTGGACTTATTTCCTGTATTGATAAAAACCTCGTTTTGCAAAGCAGCAAAAGCCCCTTTGGGAAAACCGCCTGTAGTTTGATTGGAAAGCGGAATAATGTTCCGGATAAAATACCGGAGACGATAAGCATTTCCATAACCATCTGCCTTCAGGTCATTGTTCTCGATCTTCGTTTTGGAAATAAAACGTTGCTCCACGCGGATGCGATGCGAAACAAATACCGGCCCGGTTTTATGATTATACAGTAATTGCTCCCAGATGCGATGTTCTGGCAGATAGCCGCTTAGACCACCAGTTTCCCGCCTGTTATGGATATAGGCATAACCCAGTGTAAGGCCCAGTTTTTTGGTAACACTGTATTGCAGTCCTGTGCGCAACAACAATGTTTGTGTATGCGCTATTTGCCCTGAACCGCGCAGTTGTATATCTGTAAGCAAACTTGTTTTCTTTCCTGTTTTAGCTGTGTTGAATAATGCTGCCCATCCGGTAAACTGCGATTGTGCATGGAGTGAGGGGAATAAAGAAGACACGGATAAAAATGTAATAACGGTCAATAACTGTTTCATTAATGCCAGATTTTTTAAATAAACCATTCAGGATAATGCCGGAGCCAGTCAGAGTAGATCTTCTTTCGGATGCAAAAAAACAAAAAAATACGGTTATCGTTTTTTTATCCTTTTATGAACCCTGTATTAACGGCCTGGTAAGGGTTTCCGGCATGGGAATGGCTGGAAGTATTGCTGATTAGGCATTTCACGGGTTTAATGGCTTGAAATCCTTGCTGAATTGATGTTTCACGGGAAGATGAGATGGATTAAAAACTTTTACAGTTTACCTCCGACCTGACCAAAAAAAATTATCAGACCAGGGTCGTTCCAATGTGCAAAAAACGCGTAACCCAGCACTGGAAAGCACTTGGGGATTTTACTGGCTCTTTTCCACACAATGTGCATATCTGAGCGCTGGAAAATAGGATAGCAAAAAATATTTTCGTAATCACCCTTCCACGAGAGAATTTCTAAACCAGGACCCTTAAATTCTTTTGATTATGGCTAAAAAACAAGTACCCGCTGCTGGCGGACTGCAGTTCCGTCGTCGCTTCACGTCTGATACGGTTAATGTGTTTGATATGTTTGAGTACGATTACCGCACCTCGGTGATCCGGAACCCGAGCGGAGAAGTAGTATTTGAAATGAATAATGTGGAAGTGCCCAAACAGTGGAGCCAGATCGCTACAGATATCCTTGCTCAAAAATATTTCCGCAAAGCAGGTGTGCCTCAACCTGATGGCAGCACCGGCCGGGAAACCTCCGCCAGGCAGGTCGCTCACAGGCTGGCCAATTGCTGGCGCGTATGGGGAGAAAAATACGGTTATTTCGCTTCATCCAAAGATGCACAGGTCTTTTATGAAGAGCTCGTGTATTCGATCCTTAACCAGATGTGCGTGCCTAACAGCCCGCAATGGTTCAATACGGGTTTGTATGAAAGCTATGGCATTGCCGGCAAACCACAGGGACACTATTATGTAGACCCTGCCGATGGCGAATTGAAGAAATCAAAGAATGCTTACGAGCGTCCTCAGCCACACGCTTGTTTTATCCTGAGTGTGGATGATGATCTCGTGAATGAAGGCGGTATCATGGACCTCTGGGTGCGTGAAGCACGTATATTCAAATATGGTTCAGGCGTTGGTACCAACTATTCCAACCTCCGTGGTGAAGGTGAGAAACTGAGCGGTGGCGGCACTTCCAGCGGATTGATGAGCTTTCTGAAAATAGGAGACAGGGCAGCAGGCGCTATCAAAAGCGGTGGCACTACCCGTAGGGCTGCTAAAATGGTTTGTCTTGACCTCGACCATCCTGAAATAGTGGAGTTCATCAACTGGAAAGTGGAAGAAGAAAAGAAAGTAGGTGCGCTTATCGCCGCCGGTTATGCATCCGATTATGAAGGAGAAGCATATAAAACAGTGAGCGGTCAGAACTCCAATAATTCTGTCCGTATCCCCAATTCATTCTTCGATAGGCTGAAGAATGGAGAAGACTGGGAATTGAAAGGGCGCATGGATGGCAGAGTAATGAAGAAAGTGCCTTCCAAAGCGCTGTGGGACCAGATCGCTTATGCAGCCTGGCGCTGTGCAGACCCGGGAACACAATACAATACGACGATCAACGAATGGCATACCTGCCCGGCAGGCGGAGAGATCAGGGCTTCCAATCCCTGCTCCGAATACATGTTCCTCGACAATACGGCCTGCAATCTTGCATCTGCCAACCTCATGAAGTTTTATGATAAGGACAAAAATCATTTTGATGTAGAAGGATATGAATACAATTGCCGCTTGTGGACAGTTGTACTGGAAGTATCGGTATTGATGGCACAGTTCCCTTCCCGTGAAGTAGCGCAACTGAGTTATGAATACCGCACACTTGGATTGGGTTATGCCAACCTCGGCACCTTGCTGATGGTGAGCGGCATTCCTTACGACAGTGAAGAAGCGCGTGCTATTGCCGGAGCGATCACCGCTATCATGACCGGCATCGCGTATAAAACTTCAGCAGAAATGGCTGCAGCGCTAGGTGCTTTCCCGCGTTATGAAGAAAACAAAGAGCACATGATGCGTGTAATGCGCAATCACCGTCTCGCTGCTTATGATGCAGACGAATACGAAGGACTGAGCCTGAAACCCCAGGGATTGAAAGCAGAACATTGCCCTGATTACATGCTTAAAGCTGCCTGCAAAGCATGGGATGATGCAGTGGAACTGGGTGAAAAATACGGATACCGTAATGCACAGGCAACAGTGATCGCACCAACCGGTACCATTGGCCTGGTAATGGATTGCGATACAACCGGTGTTGAACCTGATTTTGCACTGGTGAAATTTAAAAAATTATCGGGTGGTGGTTATTTCAAGATCATCAACCAATCAGTGCCCGATGCACTCCGCAACCTGGGCTATTCTCCAAAAGAAACGGAGGCGATCATTAAATATGCTGTAGGTGCTGCTTCTTTTGCCGGTGCGCCGTTTATCAATCATCAAACGCTGAGCGAAAAAGGGTTTATAGCCGAAGAGATCAAAAAGCTGGATGCAGCGGTTGTTTCTGCATTTGATATCGCTTTTGTATTCAATAAATATACATTAGGTGAAGAATGCCTGCAAAGGCTGGGTTTCACTGCTGAGCAGTACAATGATTTTGAATGGAGCCTGCTTGAAGCATTAGGTTTTACGGAAGAGCAAATTGAAGCCGCCAACGATTACGTATGCGGTACCATGATGCTGGAAGGTGCGCCTTTGCTCAAAGAAGAGCATCTGCCTGTTTTTGATTGTGCCAATAAATGCGGCAAGAAGGGCGAGCGTTACATTCATGCGCATGGTCATATCCGTATGATGGGAGCGGCACAACCCTTTATCAGCGGTGCTATTTCCAAAACGATCAACCTGCCACATGAAGCAAACGTGGAAGAGATCGCTGATGCTTATTTACTAAGCTGGGAATTAGGATTGAAAGCCTGCGCACTCTACCGTGATGGCTCCAAACTTTCCCAACCGCTCAGCAATAAATCGGATAAGAAAAAGAAAACAGAAACAGCCGCAGAAGAAGCTACAGAAAAAGCGGCAGCGCAACCCGCAGTGTCCAATATTGTTGATCTGGGAAAACTCACTGTTGATGAACTGCTGGAAGAAGTGCAGAAAAGGGTACAGGCTTCGCCTGATACCAAGTTGAAAAGAAAACTGGCCAGTATTGTTGAACGCCGCGCCCTGCCTGCCAAGAGAAGAGGCTTTACACAGAAAGCCAAGATCAATGGCCAGGCGATCTTCCTGCGCACAGGTGAATATGGAGATGGAACTTTGGGAGAGATCTTTATCGATATGGCCAAGGAAGGAGCTACCATGCGCAGCATGATGAACTGCTTTGCGATCTCCATTTCAATCGGCCTTCAATATGGTGTGCCGCTGGAAGAGTTTGTAGATAAGTTCGCCTTTACCAAGTTTGACCCTTCAGGTTTTGTAGAACATCCGAATATCAAATCCACTACTTCGATCGTTGACTTTATCTTCCGCGTATTGGGTTATGAATACCTTGGCCGTACAGACCTGGTGCATGTACTGGATAAACCTGAAGTGATGAATACAGGTGCAGATGATTGGGATGATGTGCCTTCCAATGGACTGGAATATGTGAAAGATCCCGAGCTTTCCAGTGTGCGTATTACGCCATCAACCGGGAGTGTTACACCACAGCCTGCAAAAGCCCATCGGGCAGTACAACCTGTAAAGAAAGCAGATACAGGTATGGAAGCTGTGAATGCTGCAGCAAAGAATATGCAGAGTGATGCACCCGCTTGTAACGTGTGCGGGCATATCATGATGCGCAGCGGCACTTGCTATAAATGCCTGAATTGCGGCAACCAGGGTGGTTGCAGTTAAAATAAGTAAGGACGGAAAACCACAATAACAATGTACCTTGAATGCATCCCGGTTTTATAACCGGGATGTTTTATTAGATGAACACCCTGTTGTCATAACTGTAGTTCTCCCTGAACTCTTTTGGTGTGCATCCTTTTTTCTTCCGGAAGAGACGGTTGAAATTGGATATATTATTGAACCCGCAATTATAAGCCACTTCTGCTATAGACTGGGTAGTGTCTATCAGCAACCTGGATGCATGGCCCAGCCTCATTTCCAGCAAACTGTCCATGAAAGTGATGCCGGTCCTGTTTTTAAAGAAACGGCTGAAAGAGACATCCGTCATATTTGCCAGTTTGGATACTTCAGATAAAGTGATGGGTTTCTGGAAATTCAGGTTCATGTATTCGATCGTTCTTTCTATTCTTCTGCTGTTGTAAGAAAGTTCTGCATTGCTGAAGCTTGCGTCAGACAGTGTATGCATATTCCGTGAAATGGAAAGATCGTGCAGGATGGAGAACAATTCCAGCACAGAGTCAAAGCCCTGTTTCTGTCCCAGTATCGTAAGCCGTGGATGAATAAGTTCAATGGTTTGGCGGGAAAATAAAATCCCTCTTGCAGAGCGCTCCAGCATATTGCGGATAAAGCTGAGTTGATTGCGCCGTAGAAATTTTTCATCAAACAAATCCTTGTGGAATTGGATCGTGATCTCGCGGATCTCCGTGCTGGCGCATTTATGTGTTTGCCAAACATGGGGCAGGTTGGAACCGACCAATACCAGTTCGAGATCATCGATTTCCCCGATATGATCACCCACGACGCGTTTGGCGCCTTTGGCATTCATAATAAAATTCAATTCCAGCTCTTCATGGCTGTGAAGGGGGAAGTCAAAATTTGATTTCACGCGGCTGAACATAGTGAAACAATCGCTGCTGGTGAGTGGAGTGATCTCCCGCATGATTTTTTTCTGCATATGACAAGGCTTGGTTACTATTAAAGGTAAGTAAAAGCAGATAAAATAGTATTACCTGATGAATTCATTGCATCAGAAATGTATGCGATTGCAACTGCTGTATTAAAAGACTTTTTGATTTTGACCTGATTCGATTAGTAAAATAGAGCATTATGATTGGATAAAATAGTACTAGTATTTCGCTGAGCAACAAAGTTAATTTTGGTGAAACAACTTGCTATATGAGACAAAAACGATTCCCTTGGGCAATCGCAATGGTCATTGCGTTCGTCTTGTTCTCCTCCTCACTTTTCGCCCAGAAAAGACTTGTTACCGGAATAATCGCTGATCAGAACAATGCGCCGCTCACCGGCGCTACTGTAACGGTAAAAGGAGAAAAGGAAATGACCACCACCGATGCCAATGGCGCTTTCAAAATCCAGGTTTCATCCAATAAGGCCATATTGGTGGTATCTTATGTGGGAGCCAAAAACATTGAAATTGCAACAGAAGGAAAGCAAACTGTAACCGGCGCTCTTACTGTTACCGACACCAAACTCAGTGAAGTAGTCGTGATCGGTTATGGCTCCAAACGGAGAGCAGATATCTCTTCTTCCATTTCTTCTGTCAATAGCAAAGACCTGAAAGATCTGCCTGTATCTGGTGTTGACCAGGCTTTACAGGGAAAAGTAGCAGGTGTTACCGTTATCAATAACAGTGGCCAGCCTGGTGGCGGCGTCTCCATTAAAGTACGTGGTGTAACTACTATTAATAGCAACGATCCCCTGATCGTGATCGACGGTGTTCCTTTTACAAGCAACACCAAAAACAGTTCCGGTTATGCCGGACTGGGTGGATCGGATGGTCAAACAGGCAATAGCGTGATGGCCACACTGAACCCCGGCGATATCGAATCCGTAGATATCCTGAAAGATGCATCTGCGCAGGCTATCTACGGTTCATTGGCTGCTAACGGTGTAATACTCATTACTACTAAAAAAGGAAAGAACGGTGAAGGCCGGATCAATTACGATGTCTATTTCGGGCAACAGCGCGTGGCCCGCAAGCTCGACCTGATGAACCTCCGTGAGTTTGCTCAATACCAGAACGCAACAGCACCCTTGCTCGGTCTTCCTCCTTCACCGGAGTTTGCCGATCCTTCTATTTTAGGAGAAGGTACCAACTGGCAGGACGCCATGTTCCGGACAGGTAACATGCAAAACCATCAGTTGAGTTTTTCCGGCGGAAAGGATAAAACAAATTATTATCTCTCCCTCAACTATTTTGACCAGGAAGGTATCCTGATCGGTTCCGACTTCAAGCGTTATTCAACCCGCTTCAGTCTCGACCATCAATTAAAAACATGGATGAAAGTAGGCGTAAGCGCTAATGCATCCCGCAGTATTCAGAATGTAACACTGGCCGATGCTGCCGAAGGCACTATCTGGTGGGGCGCTATTCAAAGCCCTTTGATCCCTGTTAAAAACCTGGATGGCACCTGGGGTGGCGGACAAACCATCGGTGGTGTTCAATACAGCCAGGACAATCCTATTGCACGCAGTTTTTTCCGCGGGAATAAATCAACCAGTTCACAGGTGTTCGGTAATATCTATGCGGATATACAATTCCTGCAGAACTTTTCCCTGCGCAATGAGATTTCTTATTCACTTGGCTTGAATAATAACAATGCTTATCAACTGGCCGGTAATATCGGACCTACAGCGCTGCGTTCACAACTATTCGATTCACGTGGCAACAGTTATTATTATGCCATCAGGAATTACCTGAACTATAACAAATATTTCGGTAAGCACAGTATCAGTGCTACTGCCGGCCATGAAGTTCAATATTCTTATTATGAGCAGATCAGTGGCAAGAAAGTAGACCTGCAGAATAATATCCTTGATCTGGGAGCTGGCAGCAATGAACGTACTACATGGGAACTGGGGGGTGGTAAAAGCCAATGGGCCATGGAATCATATTTTGCCCGCGGCGCTTATACCTATGATAACCGTTATTCTTTAAGTCTTACCATTCGTGCGGATGGTTCTTCCAACTTCGGCCCCAACAATAAATGGGGATATTTCCCTGCGGGCTCTTTTGCATGGACTGTAACAAACGAACGATTTGCAGAAAACTGGAAGGGAACAGTAAGCAACTTGAAACTCCGGGTGGGTTATGGCTCCGTTGGTAATCAAAACCTGCCAAGCGGCGCACAAAATCCACCGCATACTGCAGCAGTTAGTTTCTGGCCTGGCCCTGTAGGATTTGGCAATTCAAACTACCTGAATATTGCTAACCCTAATCTTAGTTGGGAATCTGTAGTAACAAAGAATATTGGTGTGGACGCTTCGCTGTTTAATGGTGTTATTGATTTGTCTGTAGATGTTTATAAAAAGACCACTACTGACATGTTGTTATTCCTTACCGGCCCGCGCCTTATCGGCGTTGGGGATCAGTGGGATGATATGAAAGCGCCGATCGGAAACGTAGGCAATATGTCGAATAACGGGATTGATATCAGCATTACCAGTAATAATGTACGTAGTAAGAATTTTACCTGGAAAACTAACTTCATCTTCTCTCATTTTAAAAATAAGCTGAACAAAATGGCCAACTCTACTGCTGGCCTCATTGGAAGGGTTTATTATGATAATTATACCATCACTTATACCGATCCTGGTTATGCAGTTGGATCTTTTTTCGGACTTGTGACAGATGGTTTGTTCCGTACTCAAGCCGATCTGGATAATAGCCTCCCTCAATTTGGGTATACAGTCAAACCGGAGGAAACCTGGCTGGGTGACGTCCGTTTCAGGGATGTGAATGGTCCCGAAGGAAAACCAGATGGTGTTATTGACGCAAACGATATTACCTACATCGGCAGCCCACTGCCTAAATTCACTTATGGGTTGACCAATACTTTCCAGTTCAAGGGTTTTGATGCTTCTATATTCCTGCAAGGAAGTTATGGATCTAAAATTTTCAACTTCCTGAGATGGCAACTGGAAAAAATGGACAATGCCTATTTTAACCAGATGAGTACGGTAATGGACCGGTATACAAGTGATAATCCTAACGGAAGCCTGCCTCGCTTTACCAATACCAATGTGAACAACGTTTACATATCTGACCGATATGTGGAGAGCGGTTCTTACATGCGTATACAAAATGTTACGATTGGTTACAGATTGCCCACCAGGTTGATCAGTAAAGCCAGGATCACCAATGTGAGGTTCTATATGTCCATTCAAAACCTGCACACATTTTCTGATTATAAAGGGTACGATCCGGAAGTGGGCGCGTTCAACAACAATATCCGTTTGATGAATGTGGATATGGGCCATTATCCCAACCCCCGCACGTTCACTTTCGGAGCTAATATTGAATTATAATATTTAACAACTACACTAAAACATACTCGGATGAAAAAGCAACGTGTATATGCCTTATTGGTGATCATGATCATAATGGCATCGTGTAAGAAAAATTATATTGAACGGTCATCACTGGATGGCACCACCCTCGATAATTATTACAATACTGCAGAAGAAGTTAGAGGCCTCACCAGTACGCTTTATGGCCTGCCCTGGTCAGGATTTGAGAACCGTGCCATGGATGCTATCGGTGATGTGATGGCAGGCAATGAATATACCGGAGGAAATGATGATCCTCCTTTTATCAATTTTTCTTTTGCTGCCACCTCAGTCCGCGTTGCCGATACATGGAAAGTTTTTTATAAGATCGGCGGATGGACCAGTGAGTATATCAAGGGGCTTGAACAAAAAAAGACAATGGGTGGTGATGCCAGCTTTATTGATCCTGCTATTGCAGAATGCCACTTTTTCCGTGGGGTGGTTTACTTCTATATTGGCCGCATCTGGGGAGATGCACCGATCGTAACAGATCCGGGAGGAACAGCTTTGTCAGGTAATTTTAATATCCCCCGTTATCTTAAACAGGATGTGCTTCGCTTTGCATTGGAAGAATTGCAAAAGGCAGAAGCTGGTTTGCCGGAAACAGATCCTGTTCCCGGTCGCCTGACAAAATATGCCGCAAAAGGAATGATGGCCAAGCTGTATCTCTATAATAAAGATTATGACAATGCCAAAATAAAGGCAAAAGAGGTAATCGATTCCAAACGGTACAGCCTGTTTGCTGATTATGCTGCCATGTTCAATTCAAGCGCTAATAATAATAACGTTGAATCTATTTTCGCTATTCAGCACCAATTGACCAGTAACCCCTGGGGGTCAGCCAACCAGAAGAACCCTGATCGCGGGCCTGCGAACCTGCAAACTTCAGAAGCTTCCATGTGGGAACTGTACACTCCTTCAAGGGATATCCTGGAAGAATATGAGTTTGGCGATATCCGCCGCAAAGGTTCTATAATGGAGCATGGCTGGAGCCTTCCTGCCTGGAAGCCTACGAATGCCAATGCTGCTTACAATACGTTTATGGCAAACGGATATAAATATGATACGCTTCAGCCTACGAACAGTGGCGGACAGAAAAATGCTGTCCGTGCCAATATCGCCAAATATGTGGTTGGCCCTGGTGCTGCATTTGGTGGTGAAGCGGTGCTGGGTATGAACACGGGCATCAACACCATGATATTACGTTATGCTGATGTGTTGCTGATCTATGCAGAAGCTGTGTTGGGTACCAGTGCTTCCACTTCAGAAACAAGTGCACTGGAGGCATTCAATCTTGTGCGCCAGAGAGCGCAATTGCCTGCAAAATCTTCCATCACCATGGATGATATATTGCACGAGCGCCGTGTTGAATTTGCTTTTGAAGGCGATTACTGGTTTGATATACAGCGTCAGGGTTATGCCAAAGCGAAAGCGATCATTGAAGCGCAGAACAGGGGTACAGCTGATTCTCCTTCTACTGTAACATTTGCTGAAAGCAAAATGTACCTGCCTGTACCTGCCGGTGAAATACTGCAGGACCCGGCTCTGGCCCTCGATCCTGTTCCTTATTATTGATCACCCAACTAAATCAAGCACACAAAACCATTGTATATGAAAAAAATATTTTTCCATAAACTTGCTGGCCGGTGTATAGCCATCCTTGCGATGGTCATATTCTTCAGTGCTTGCGAGAAAGACAAAGACGGAACTCCAGATGTAAAACCCGGTAATATGTCATCCGGTACGCTTTCTCCTGCAGAAGCCGGTGGTGGAGAATTGCTGACTTTATCGGGTTCTGGCATTGGCGATATCCGCAGTATTGTTTTTGAAAAGAACAATGTACCTGCTCCGTTTACTCCAACGCTCAATACTGAATCAAACCTGATCTTTCATGTACCTGATACGGCTTATGGCGGATCGCAGAATATTATCTTCACCAATAGTGCCGGCAAAACCCTGTCAGTTGCTTTCAACGTACTGGCTTTTGCAAGCGTCAGCGATGTTTCCAATTACAATTTTACAGAAGGCGTGGAGATCACGCTTACCGGCAACAACCTGGAAGATGTATCAAAAGTGGTGTTTACCGGCACTACGGAAGAGATCGCTGTTGTATCTAAATCGAGGAAAACACTGGTGATCAAAATGCCTGCCACACAGATTGCAAGATCGACGCTTGATATTACCAATTCTACGGGCAAGACTACCACTACGCAGGAATTTGTTAATCTTGATAAGGCGCTCCAGATTTTCACTGACGGGTATGGCCCTGATTATGGAGATAACTCATGGGGCGATGGTGCCGTGATCTCTACCACCGAGTTTAAATCCGGTACCAAATCGGTTTCTAAAACCTATGCAAAAGGCAACTGGCACGTCTTTGGTTTTGCCAACTGGTGGCCCGGCACTGCTTCTGACCCTGCTTACAAATATTTTTCTTTCTGGGTAAAAGGAGCAGCGGCTGATCATATATTGTATATCACTGGCGATAAAAGGACCGGAGGTTTTGGCAACGGTGATCAATCTGCCCCGGTGAACGTGCCTGCCAATGTATGGACTTATTACAAGATACCACTGAGCACCTTGAACCTCTGGGCAACAGGCTCACCATTTAACCAGATCGGTTTCTGGATCAAAGGACCCGACAACCAGGATGAGAAATTCTACCTGGATGATGTAATACTGATTAAATAAAAGCTGTGGTTTTGGAAAAGCATGTGATTCCAAAATGGTGTACTAATAATTAGCAGTAGCAGCAATCGTTCGAGCAAAGGTTGCGGGTTGATTCTTCTTCCCGCAACCATCTTTAAAAATGACGGCAGATATGAGCGGCTTTATTTTTAATCGTACATTCTCAGATGAAATTAACTCTACTCGACGTAAGCATTATCATTTTATACCTGGCTACCATGGTGATCATCGGCTGGGTATTAAGAAAAAAAGCAAGACAGAATAAGGAAAGCTACCTGATGGGAGGCAAAAAGCTTCCCTGGTACATGCTTGGCATGAGCGATGCTTCCGATATGTTTGATATCAGTGGTACAATGTGGATGGTCGCCCTCTGTTTTGTGTATGGAATGAAAAGCATCTGGATCCCCTGGCTATGGCCGGTATTTAACCAGGTGTTCCTGATGATGTTCCTGTCTAAATGGCTGCGCCGCTCCAATGCTACTACGGGTGCTGAATGGCTGGCTTCCCGCTTTGGTAAAAGCGGTCCGGGCATTAAAAGCTCCCATACGGTTGTAGTGGCATTTGCACTGCTCAGTTGCCTGGGATTCCTGGCTTATGGATTTATTGGATTGGGAAAGTTCATTGAAATATTTGTTCCCTGGGAAACGGTGAAAGATTATATACCCTTCAGCATTTCAGCAGAGTTTGTGCCGCATTTTTATGGGATCGTCTTCACACTGTTTGCGATGTTCTATTCTATCCTTGGCGGAATGCACAGTATCGTACTGGGTGATTTCATCAAGTATATCATTATGACGGTTGCCTGTATTTCTGTTGCCGTGATCGCCATGATACATCTTAAGGACCATCCATTGACTGTACCGGCAGGCTGGACCAATCCTTTTTTTGGATGGGACCTCGGACTCGACTGGAGCAGGATTGTGCCTGATGCCAATAAAAAGATCGCTGCAGATGGGTTCGGTGTATTTGGCTTCTTCTTTATGATGATGTTGTTCAAAGGCATATTTGCGAGTCTTGCAGGACCTGCGCCGAATTATGACATGCAAAAGATCTTATCTACCCGTTCGCCCAAAGAAGCATCTAAAATGAGCGGCTTTGTCTCTATCATTTTATTGCCTGTACGTTACTCACTGATCATTGGCCTTACCGTGCTGGCATTGCTGTACTATGATCAAATGAACCTGCAATCAGGTGGTGAAACGGATTTTGAAAGAATACTGCCGGCTACCATCAACAGTTTCTTACCGGTGGGCATACTTGGCTTAGTGCTTACAGGCTTGCTGGGAGCATTCATGGGCACTTTCTCAGGAACATTGAACGCAGCACAGGCTTATATCGTGAATGATATCTACCTGAAGTATGTAAACCCGCATGCTTCTACCAGGAAAGTGATCTCGATGAATTACCTGGCAGGTATTGTTGTGGTCACATTGGGGATCATCCTGGGTTTTTATGCAAAAGATGTGAACAGCGTTTTGCAATGGATCGTAGGAGCTTTGTATGGTGGTTATATCGCAGCCAATATGCTGAAGTGGTATTGGTGGCGGTTTAATGCGAACGGATTTTTCTGGGGAATGGCTGCTGGTATTATTGCCGCACTGGTTTTCCCCTCGATCTTCCCCGATACGCTGGCGCTGTATTACTGGCCATTGCTATTCCTTATTTCATTACTGGGGTGCATCACCGGCACTTATATGTCGCCTGCAACAGATATGGCCGTATTGAAAAGTTTTTATAAAACAGTAAAGCCCTGGGGATTTTGGAAACCGGTGCATCAACAGGTAATGGCAGAGGACCCGCAGTTTCAACCCAATAAGCGTTTCGGGTTGGATATGTTCAACGTGGTGCTGGGTATCATTGGACAATGCTGCCTCACCATACTGCCGATGTTCGTGGTGCTTTGGCTAAAACTCCCGCTGTTGATCACCGTGCTGATACTGGCTGTAATCATTGTTGTGCTGAAAAAAACATGGTGGAACAAATTAGAGAATTGATTTAAATGAAAGATATGCGAACTGAATTTTTTAACCGTTTGTCTGAATTGGAGAAAAGGCACGAAGAACTACTGTCTCTGCCAAATGAGGAGATCACCCCGGGCAACGGTATCTTCAAACGCTATAAGCATCCGGTACTTACTGCGAAGCATATCCCGCTTTTCTGGCGTTATGACCTCAACCCGCAGAATAATCCTCACCTCATGGAGCGGTTTGCCATCAATGCAGTACTGAATGCAGGTGCTATTAAATGGAATGATAGATACATCGTGATGGCAAGGGTGGAAGCAGCAGACCGTAAATCTTTCTTTGCTATTGCAGAAAGCCCTAATGGAACTGATAATTTCCGGTTTTGGGATTACCCGGTGAATATTCCTGAGACTGATCTCCCTGATACCAATATATACGATATCCGGCTGGTACAGCACCAGGACGGATGGATCTATGGATTATTTTGCACTGAAAGAAGAGATGGTTCAGCACCCGAGTCTGATCAATCAGCAGCCATTGCACAATGTGGAATTGTGCGCACCAAAGACCTGGTGAGCTGGGAGCGCCTCAAAGATCTGAAAACCCCTTCTCCCCAGCAACGCAATGTAGTATTGCACCCTGAATGGGTAAACGGGCAATATGCATTTTATACAAGACCGCAGGATAGTTTTATCGAAGCGGGAAAAGGTGGAGGCATTGGCTTTGGTTTGAGTGAAAGCATGGAAGAAGCAAGGATCGATCATGAGATAGTGATCGATAAAAAGATATATCACACCGTTTATGAACTGAAGAACGGTGCCGGTCCTGCTCCGATCAAAACAAAGCAGGGATGGCT
Source organism: Sphingobacteriales bacterium 44-61 (assembly GCA_001898405.1). Classification (GTDB taxonomy): domain Bacteria; phylum Bacteroidota; class Bacteroidia; order Chitinophagales; family Chitinophagaceae; genus Terrimonas_A. Next base: position 519,211 of record MKTW01000001.1, on the reverse strand, counting down.
TCACCTGGCACATGGTGTGCGGAATACAGCCGCAGGCCTGCGCTATGTATTGTATATGTTTATGACGGATCTCAATGATCTGACTAAAGTGATCTATAAGCCTGCAGGATATTTTCTTGCTCCCGAAGGTGAGGAAAGGACCGGGGATGTTTCCAATGTCGTATTCAGCAATGGCTGGATCGCTGATGAAGACGGAACAGTATTTATTTATTATGCTTCTTCAGACACCCGTGTGCATGTAGCCGTTTCCTCCATTGATAAACTACTGGATTACGTGATGAATACAGTGCCTGATGGCTTCACTTCAGCAGAAACGGTGAGAACGCTTACAGAACTGATCGATAAAAACCAGTCGCAGTCGCTGGTGAATGCACTGAACCCTCTTGGCAACAAAACCGGAAAAGCATAAAAAATTATTTACGATACCTGTTTACCGGCATCATGCTGCTGCCTTTTATATGCTGTAAAAAGAACAGCGGAGCAACACCGGATCCTGAACCTCCTGTTACGCCACCGGTGATCAAACCCCAGGTGGATCCGCCATTGGCGAACACTATCGGCTTCTTCATGGACGACTGGCAACCCCGGACTTTTACATCGCCTGCCTATACGGATATAACCATTCCTGCTGCTGCTTCCCATACGGTAACGATCGATTACAGTGATGTGATTACTAAAATTCCCCGGTCGCTGTTTGGCAATAACGCCAATACCTGGATGACGCAGATGGTAACGGAGCCGGGCCTGATGACAGATATAAAGAACCTGCGTCCTCATATCATCCGTTTCCCCGGCGGCAGCATCAGTGATATTTTTTTCTGGAACAGCCAACCCGGCGTTCCTCCTGTGGATGCACCAGCCAGCTTGTTGAATGCAGCAGGTGCAAGCGCCGCTGCAGGTTATTGGTTTGGAAAAAATAATGCTGGCTGGACCTTGTCTGTAGATAATTATTATTCGATGCTGCAACAAACCGGCAACCAGGGTATCATCACGGTTAATTATGGTTATGCACGTTATGGAACAAGTGCTGATCCGGTTGCAGCGGCAGCTCATCTGGCTGCCGACTGGGTCCGTTATGATAACGGACGGACGAAGTACTGGGAAGTCGGCAATGAAAATTTTGGCGATTGGGAGGCTGGGTACCGTATTAACCTTGCAGATAATCATGATGGGCAACCGGAATATCTTAGCGGACAATTATACGGTCAGCATTTTAAAGTGTTTGCCGATTCAATGAGAAAAGCGGCTGCCGCGGCAGGGAAGACGATCCGTATCGGTGCAGTAACAGTAGAAGCGGCAAGCCCTGCCTGGGCTACTGCCACCCATCGCAACTGGAACACGGGAATGCTGGGCGCTGTAGGTAATTCAGCTGATTTTTTTGTGATACATAGTTACTACACACCTTTTAATACCAATTCCAATGCAACGGATATTCTGAATTCTGCTACTACAGAAACCAAAAAGAATATCGATTTTGTGATAAATGCATTACAAACAGCAGGAACAGCAGCAAAACCGGTTGTACTGGATGAATGGAATATTTTTGCTGCAGGCTCCAAACAACAGGTATCACATATCAATGGATTACATGCTGATCTGTTGCTGGGAGAACTAATGAAAAATAAATATGGTATGGCCTGCCGTTGGGACCTGGCAAATGGATGGGATACCGGCAACGATCATGGTATGTTCAATAATGGTGATGAGCCGGATGGCGTGCCTAAATGGAATCCCCGCCCTGTATTTTATCACATGTATTATTTTCAGAAATTTTTAGGAGACAGGCTGCTTTCTTCTTCCGTTACAAATACGGCAGATATTGTTTCTTATGCATCGTCGTTTTCTTCGGGCGATCTGGGTGTGGCCCTGATCAATAAATCAGGTTCTGATAAAATAATTCAATTGGATATAAAAAACTTTATCCCGGGAAGCCGGTACTATTGGTATACCCTGACAGGAGGATCAGATAATGGTGAATTTTCCAGGAAAGTATATATTAATGGCGTTACATCAACATATGCTTCAGGTGGTCCACAGGACTATATGACTATTAAAGCAAATTCTGCCGTTACTGCGAATGGGATGAGGGTGAGAGTGCCGTCCAGGTCAGCAGTTTTTGTAGCGGTTGATCATAAATAATCAATAAAGTATGAAAGGTTTATTCAGTCTCATTTTCTCTTGTGTATTACTGATCGGATCTAATAGTTGCAGCAATGCCGGTCAGTTGAAGTTTTATCCGGCCAATGACCCGCAGATCCGTTATACCGGGCGGATCGACTTTTCAAATCCGTTAAGTCCCCGCTTCTGGCAACCGGGTGTATATATAGAATGGCAGTTTGAGGGAAGCGATTGCGAAATGATCATTAATGATGAAGTATTATGGGGCAATTCACATAATTACCTGGAAATAGTGGTGGATGGGAAAGCAAGACGGATACAGACAAAATCCCGTACTGATACAATACAAATAGCAAAGGGACTGCCTGCAGGCAAACATCTTGTAATGATCAGCAAGAATACAGAAGCAGGTATTGGCTACCTGGAATTAACAGGTGTGCGCTGTGAAAAATTGGTAGCACTGCCACCGGCGCCCACCCGGAAAATAGAATTCATTGGCAATTCGATTACTTGCGGCATGGGTAGCGATCAATCTGAAGTTGCCTGTGATAAAGGTGTTTGGTATGATCAGCACAATGCTTACCTGAGCTATGGTGCGATCACCGCAAGAACGCTGAATGCCCAATATCATTTATCGGCCGTATCCGGCATCGGTCTTATGCATAGCTGCTGCAACATGAAAGTGATCATGCCACAGGTGTTTGATAAGATCAATATGCGTGAGGACACTATTGCGTGGGATTTCAAGCGGTATCAGCCAGATGTAGTGACCGTTTGCCTGGGACAGAATGATGGCATACAGGACTCGCTTTTGTTTTGCAATAACTATATAACCTTTCTGGAAAGGCTCCGCCAGTATTACCCTGCTGCCACGATCGTTTGTCTCAATAGCCCTATGGGCGATGAAAAGCTGACCATCGCCATGAAAAAATATCTTACAGCGATCACAGAAAAAATGCAGAAGACCGACAAAAAGATTCACGCCTTCTTCTATTCCCGGCAATACAATAGTGGCTGTAGCTGGCATCCTTCACTGGAAGAACACCGCCAGATAGCGGAAGAGCTTACAGCTTTTGTGAAGAAACTGATGAAGTGGTGATAATTGAATATCTTCAGTCTGCAAATCATTGTCTTCATTTTGTTTTAGTGTATGTCGTATATCCCTTCAGTTTCCCGTTATGAGGAAATGCAATACAACCGTTGTGGTAAAAGCGGTTTATTGTTGCCTGCCATATCCCTTGGCCTCTGGCATAATTTCGGATCGGTAGATGATTTTAAAAATGGCCGGAGCATTATCCGCCGTGCGTTTGACCGGGGCATTACACATTTTGACCTGGCGAATAATTATGGACCGGAACCTGGTTCTGCAGAAGAGAACTTCGGCGCAATTCTGCAAAAGGATTTTGGCGGCTACCTGCGTGATGAACTGGTCATTTCCACTAAAGCAGGATATACCATGTGGCCCGGGCCATATGGTGATTGGGGTTCACGCAAATATCTTATAACAAGCCTTGAGCAAAGTTTGAAAAGAATGGGGCTTGATTATGTTGATATATTTTACTCCCACCGCCCTGACCCCAATACACCAGTGGAAGAAACCATGAAGGCGCTCGATCATATTGTGAGAAGTGGTAAAGCCCTGTATGCAGGCATCTCTAACTATAATGCAGAACAATCACGCCAGGCATTCTCTGTATTAAGGAGCCTGGGAACACCCTGCCTGATCCATCAGCCAAAATATTCCATGTTTGTAAGAACACCTGAAAAAGGACTGCTCGATGTATTGGATGAATATGGAGTGGGTTGTATCCCGTTCTCTCCTTTGGCGCAGGGACTGCTGACGGATAAATATCTGAAAGGCATACCGGAAAGATCGAGAGTGGCCAATCCACATGGCTTTTTGAAAGAAGAAGATATTACACCGGATAAAGTAGATAAGATCTCCCGGTTGAATACTATTGCCCAGGAGAGGGAGCAATCTTTAGCGCAGATGGCATTGGCCTGGTTGCTGAAAGATAAGCGTGTTACCAGTGTACTGATCGGAGCCAGTTCAGTGAACCAACTGGATAATAATCTCGATGCTTTGAAGAACCTGGAGTTTAGCGGAGATGAACTGACCGCAATAGAAGATGTTCTTGCCGGGTGATGCTGGGATAAATCCTTTTCCTCCTCTAGTAATATTCCTATTAATCAAGGCATACTGCTCCCTTCTTTCCTTTTTTCAACTACAGGATATTACATTAGCAGCACAAATTAATATCTATGAAAACAAGGATTATCTGGATCGTTCTTTTTGCGATGGTAGCATTACAGGCATGCAACAGGGCTATGACGCCTTATGAGGCTGCCAACAATCCCAGGGGTAAGAAATGCAGGGATATCCGGTAATTATTATCCCTGGCCGAACAGGCTGCCTACAGCGCCTTCCAGCATGGGAAATTTTTCAACCACATAATTCTTGATCGATTCAATAGCTTTTTTGGCCTGCTCGTCTGTTAAGCCGGCTTCTGCTTTCAGTCGGTCTATTAATTCCTGCATGGAGAAGATTTTATAGCCGGAAGAGACCATTAAAGGATCTCTTCCGGCTTTTTTTGAAGTTATTTCTTATGCTACTTTCAGCAAGCTCAGTTTGCTCTTGTCAAACTTACGCTTTGCATAGTCCAGGTCGAGGGTGAACTGGGTGTCTTTGGAAGAAGGCAGTTCAAACATTGCATCGGTGAGTATGCCTTCACAGATGCTGCGCAATCCGCGGGCGCCGAGTTTATACTCCACAGCTCTTTCGACCATAAAGTCCAGCACATCATCTTCAATGGTCAGTTCAATGCCTTCCAGTTCAAACAATTTCTTGTATTGTTTGGTGAGTGCATTTTTAGGTTGAGTCAGGATGGCGCGAAGTGTAGTCGCATCCAACGGATCAAGATGGGTTACAACAGGAAGACGGCCCAGCAGTTCAGGGATCAGGCCGAATGATTTCAGGTCCTGTGCATTCACATAACGCAGCAGGTTCTTCTTCATATTGTCTTGCTGATCTTTATCAACATTGAAACCAATGGTATTGGTTTGCACCCGGCGGGCAATGATCTTATCAATGCCATCAAATGCACCTCCGCAGATAAAGAGTATGTTCTGGGTATTGATCTTGATCAGCTTTTGTTCCGGGTGTTTGCGTCCGCCTTGCGGTGGCACCAGCACATCGGTCCCTTCCAGCAGTTTCAGCATTCCCTGTTGCACACCTTCACCGCTTACGTCGCGCGTGATGGAAGGGTTATCGCCTTTGCGTGCGATCTTATCTATTTCATCAATGTATACAATGCCTCTTTCGGCAGCGTTCACATCATAATTGCAAACCTGCAGCAGGCGTGTAAGAATGCTTTCCACATCTTCACCTACATAACCGGCTTCTGTGAAAACGGTAGCGTCCACAATAGCAAATGGCACATTAAGCATGCGAGCGATGCTCTTGGCCAGCAGGGTTTTACCGGTGCCGGTTTCCCCTACCATGATGATATTGCTTTTTTCAATCTCTACTTCGCTGTTATTGTTGCCAGCATCTGCTGGTCTTTGCTGCAAACGTTTATAATGATTATAAACAGCAACAGCCAGCACTTTCTTGGCCTCATCCTGGCCGATCACATATTCATCGAGAAATTTCTTGATCTCAATAGGCTTTTTAATTGTCAGTTTGAAAGAAGTATTAGGTGTTTTTTCATCCCTGACCATTAGTTCCTGGTCAATGATCTCACGTGCATGTTCTACACAGTTTTCACAAATATGTCCCTCCTGACCGGCGATCAGGATTTTCACCTCATCCCGGCTTCGCCCGCAAAATGAGCAATGCAAAATGTTTTTAGCCATGTTTTTTCCTTGAAATATTGAGACAATACGGTCCGGATTGTGACTACAAAAATAAAAAACCGCCCTGAGAAAGACGGCTTTTTACCAATATCTTATTTAAGTTATTGATATCTATCAACTTACAGTTTATTGATAACCTTGTCTACAATGCCATATTCCACTGCTTCCTGGGCATCCATCCAATAATCACGGTCGAAATCTTTCAGGATCTGTTCCATCGACTTTCCGCAATTGTCTGCGAGGATCTTTGCCCCCATCTCTTTCACCCTTTTGGTTTGCCTGGCCTGTATTTCCAGGTCGGCGCTTACCCCGCGGATATAACCACCGAGTGAAGGCTGGTGGATCATCACTTCACCACTGGGGTAAATAAAGCGTTTACCTTTTTTACCGCCACTCAGCAAAATGCTGCCCATAGAAGCTGCCAATCCCATGCAGATAGTGCTGACCGGGCTTTTGATCATTTGCATGGTATCATACATTACCATACCGCTGGTAACCACACCGCCGGGGCTATTGATAAAGAATTTGATCTCTTCTCCCGGTTTATCTGCGTCAAGCAACAGTAATTTGGTAACTACATCCTTGGCGCTTTTATCGTCTACCACACCCCACAGATAAATGCTCCGCGTTTCGAAGAAATACTTCTCCAGCTTTTTGCTGAACATCATCAGGTCGGATTTGGGTTGCTCTTCTTTTTCTTCCTCCTCTTCGTCGTCGGCTCTCCAATCGTTATAGATAAATTGATTCCGATTCATATCGTATGTTGTTTATTATTAAAGTAAGGGTCCATTAGCGCCATCTGCGTTCTTTTAGCGCCCATTCGTGTCTTAATCTTTTTTCTCTTTACGTGGGTTGATCACCAGCACTTCATCTACCAGGCCATAATCTTTAGCCTCAGTAGCGGTCATCCATTTATCGCGGTCGAAATCTTTTTCGATCTGTTCAATGGGTTTGCCGGTATGATAGTTTACCACATCATACAATTCTTTTTTCAGTTTCCTGATCTCGTTCACCGTGATCTCTATATCACTTGCCTGTCCGCCAATAGCACCGCTGGGCTGGTGCATCATGATCCTGGAATGTTTCAGGGCTGCCCTCTTCCCTTTGGTGCCGGCACCTAAAAGCACGCAGGCCATGGAAGCGGCCATACCGATACAGATGGTGGCTACATCAGGTGTTACATATTGCATGGTATCATATACGCCCAGGCCTGAATAAACACTGCCGCCGGGGCTGTTGATATACATATTGATATCCCTGGTGCGGTCGGTTGAATCAAGGAAAAGTAACTGGGCGGTGATGATATTGGCTACTTCATCATTAACAGGGTAGCCCAGGAAAATGATCCGGTCCATCATCAGGCGGCTGTACACATCCATTACGGCCACATTCATGGGTCTTTCTTCAATGATATTAGGTGTCATTGCCGTTACCAGGTGAGAACCATAAGAGTGGAGGGTATTGCTTGAAAGGCCGCGGTGTTTTACCGCATATTTCTCAAATTCTGAATTAAAACTCATAAATCGTCTGTTTGCTTATGAATACGAAGTTTTAGAAAATCCCCGAGTTGCGATATTCGCTAATCCTCGCTAAGATAACGTACTGTCATCAAATATCCGTCCAAATGCCAAATCCTCAAAACTGATGACAGTATAGCAGAATTGAGAGGAAAATTGTTGATCCCAAACCAGAGAAAACCCGAAAAAGAGCGAAAATGACAGGAATGGGTAAAAACCGTCAATTGCCCTGTATAAAAGAAAACTGCACCCCGAAGGATGCAGTTAATAATATGGTGATGCCGGTATTGCTTTTAGGAAAACATCTCTCTTACTTTATCAAAAAATCCTTTTTCGTTTTTATCGGGCTGTGGTTTGAAATTATCTGAACCGGATAATTTTTCCAATGCAGCTTTTTCTTCTGAAGTAAGATGTTGCGGTGTCCACACATTCACATGGATCAGCTGATCTCCTTTTTCATAAGAGTTTACTGCAGGAAAACCTTTTCCTTTCAACCGGAAGATCTTGCCGCTTTGAGTACCGGCTGGTATTTTGATCTTTGCACGGCCATCGATGGTGGGCACTTCCACCTGTGTGCCGAAAGCTGCATCAGGGAAGGAGATATGCAGGTCATACGCAACATTCAATCCGTCGCGCTGCAATTCCTTGTGTTGTTCTTCTTCGATGAGGATGATCAGGTCGCCATTCATGCCGCCTCTTTCACCTGCATTGCCTTTGCCGTTGATGCTTAATTGCATGCCTTCCTGTACGCCGGCAGGGATATCGATACTGACGGTTTCTTCTGCAAATACCCTTCCTTCGCCTTTACAGTTGCCGCATTTGGCAGTAATGGTGCTTCCTTCGCCATTGCAGGTGGGGCAGGTGCTTACGGTTTGCATCTGACCCAGGAAAGTGTTCTGTACCCGTCTTACCTGGCCGCTGCCGCCGCAGGTATGGCAGGTTTGCACGCTGCCTTTGTCTTTGGCGCCGCTGCCCTGGCACACATTACAGGTAACATATTTTTTTACCTTGATATTTTTGGTAGTGCCTTTGGCAATTTCTTCATAGGTCAATTTCAGTTTCACCCGGAGATTGCTTCCTCTTACGCCGCGTGTGCGCTGTGCACCGCCGCGCCTTTGACCGCCTCCGAAAAAACTTCCGAAAATATCTTCGCCGAAAATGTCTCCAAACTGGCTGAAGATATCATCCATATTCATGTTGCCGCCACCGAAACCACGGCCATTGCCGCTAAGACCTGCATGCCCGTAACGGTCATACTGTGCTTTCTTATCGGCATCGCTTAATACTTCATAAGCCTCTGCTGCTTCTTTGAACTTTTCTTCCGCTGCTTTATCTCCGGGATTGCGGTCCGGGTGGTATTGCATGGCCACCTTTCGGTAAGCTTTCTTGATCTCCTCTGCCGAAGCTGATTTGCTGACGCCTAATGTTTCGTAATAATCTCTTTTACTCATATACGCGAATGATGCGAATGGTGCTAATTAATGCGGATGTTGCACATCGGCGCTAATTATGCGAATGTGCTTTATTTGCCTACTACCACTTTTGCATGACGGATGATCTTATCATTCAGATAATATCCTTTTACTACTTCATCCACTACTTTGCCTTTTAACTCCTTTGTGGGGGCGGGTATTTCTGTAATGGCCTCGTGCAGGTCAGGATCAAAATCCTTCCCGATAGCTTCCATTGGTTTCAATCCTTTTGATTGCAGCAAGCTGCGGAGCTTGTTGAAAACAAGGGTCACACCTTCTTTTACTTCTTTGCCATCAGAGCTGTCCAATTGTTTTTGGGCCCTGTCTGAGTCGTCGAGCACTTCCAGCAGGTCCTGGATCACTTCACGGCCAGCGGTTTGCGCCAGTTCAATTCTTTCTTTGGCGCTTCTTCTCCGGAAATTGTCAAACTCGGCAACGAGCCGTAAATATTTGTCCTTACCGGCTTCCAGCTCAGCTTTTAATTTTTCCAGTTCAGATTCGCCTGTTGCCTGGTTTTCATCTGTATTAACATCAGCCCCTGAATTATTCTCCGGGGTCTCATTCACTTGTTCTTTTACGTCTTTTTCTGCCATTTTTTACAAATTGTTTGCAAAGGTAAGCTTGTCAATAATATTGCCAATGGCCGGTTTGGGACAAAATGACCGCCCGGCGTGTTTTTGGGTGCAACATGGTCAGTGACAGGCGATGAATGTGGCCGATGGCTGACTTCATGATCGGTTATCGGCCACATTCACCGGTCATCGTTCTCTCTTATCTTTGCACGCTTATGCAAAAAGTCTTTCTCAAACGCAAAATCGCTCCCCGCATTGCCAACGGCCACCCCTGGATCTTTGCCAATGAAGTGGAAAAAATAGAAGGTGATATACAGGGCGGGGAAACCGTTGAAGTGTTTACGCATGATAAAAAATTTGTAGGTAAAGGATATATCAATCCCAAATCCCAGATACTCGTGCGCCTGCTTACCCGGCAGAAAGTCGATGAAATAAATGAAGCATTTTTTCTGCGGAGGATAGCCAGTTGCTGGGATTACCGCCAAAAGATCGGTTACACAGAAAATTGCCGGCTGGTTTTTGGCGAAGCCGACTCACTTCCGCAACTGATCATTGATAAGTTCAACGATTATTTTGTTATTCAAACCCTGGCACTTGGCATCGACAAATGGAAGCCGGCTATTGTAGATGCACTGAATAAAATTTTTGCACCCAAAGGCATTTATGAGAGAAATGATGTGCCGGTAAGGGAGCTCGAAGGCTTGCCCCAGCAAAAAGGATTCTTATCAGCGCCTTTTGATACAAAGATCATTATCGAGGAAAATGGATTGAAGTTTCATGTTGACCTGGAGAATGGGCAAAAGACCGGCTACTTCCTCGATCAGCAAGACAATCGCCGTGCTATCCGCCATATTGTAAAAGATGCTGAGGTATTGGGTGCATTCACCTATACCGGCACGTTTGAAATACATGCTGCCTATTATGGAGCGAAATCAGTGCTTGGCCTGGATATTTCAGAAAATGCCGTAACCCAGGCCAACCGCAATGCGGCACTTAACGGCTTGCAGGATATCTGCCGGTTTGAAACGGCCAATGCCTTTGATGTACTGAAACAATGGGGAAAAGACGGAAGGCAATATGATGTGGTGATGCTTGACCCACCCGCTTTTACCAAAAGCAGGGAAACCATTCAGAAGGCCATCACTGGTTATAAAGAGATCAATCTTCGCGGGATGAAACTGGTAAAGCCCGGCGGCTTCCTGGTCACTTCTTCCTGTACTAACCTGGTAAATCCTGAACTGTTTCTCCAGATCATTGATATGGCTGCAAAAGATGCCAGGAGAAAAATAAGACAGGTGACTTTCCAGGCGCAGGCATCAGACCACCCGATCATCTGGGGGATGGACAATACACAATACCTGAAATTCCTGATCGTTCAGGTAGAATGATCAATAACCCGTAAATACTTATTGGGAAACCTGGAACTTGCCTGAGTCGATCACTTTTCCTGCCGCGTCAGTAAGGTGATAGATGTACATGCCACGGGTGAAATCGTTCAGTGCGATCGTTGTTTTTTCAGAAAGGTTCTGGGCTTCATACATCTTTTTGCCCAGGAAGCTGTAGATAATGACAGTTCTGCCTTTTTGCTGGTCCTTATCAAAATCGAAGGTGATATAGGTCTTGGCTGGGTTGGGGTATAGCTTCACGATCTTGCCGCCTGGCTGTTCAGTCATAGGCCCACGTGTAGTTTGGGCATCGGACTGGGCGGCAAAAAACAGTATAAAAATCAGTATGGGTAGAATTCGCTTCAACGAAACAAATTTACTTTTATTTTCCAATAATATACCGTTTTCGCCATTCGTGCAACGTATTTCTACTCGAATTTATATTTTATTGATTATAAACTCGTTATACGTTACTATATTCCAGCTTTAACTAAAGTTTTACTTAAGACCGGCCAAAGTTTTTTCAATTTGGGCAAAGTCGGGGACATCACCGGCATTTTCCAGGACCTCGGCGTATTGCACAATGCCGTTTTTGTCTATTACAAAGGCAGCTCTTTTGGAGACCCCCTTCATGTCCAATATCCAGTCTTCATAAAGCGCTCCATAAGCCCGGGAAACTTCTTTATTAAAATCGCTGAGCAGGGGGAAATTGTAATGCTGGGCCTCTTTGAACTGGGCCAGGGTAAAAACCGAGTCTACAGAAATGCCGAATACTTTGGCATGGGCATTATTATACAGGGCAATATTATCCCGAACCCCGCAAAGCTCTTTCGTGCACACGCTGGTAAAAGCCTGGGGAAAGAAAAGAAGCAATACATTATTTCCTTTGAAAGAAGAAAGATGGGTTTTCGTCTTTGCTTCGTCGTACAGGCTGAAATCAGGGGCAGGTTGACCAACGTTAATACTCATGGTGAAAATTTTTATAAAGGTAGCACCATCATTTAAAACTTGGGACACTTTACGGCATTCAGGTATGGATTATCCCTGTCTAACGACTTGACAAAAGATAAAGACAATTCTATCCCCCCGCGTCCGTAACTGCTTGTACGAAGTTTGGAAATATTGACATCATAGCTTAATGCAAAAGAGAAGGGCAGGTATTCCAGTTTTATAACGGGTATCAATGCATCGTTCAAACGCAGGTAAGTGCCTGCATGCAGCACATAGTCGGGATTGTCAGGATCTCCGCCCAATTTCAAACCATACATGGCGCCGCCAACTGTTTCGGTATACTTGCCCTGCCTGGAATGATCAGCCTGTAAAGTGATATAAGTATATTCACTGACTCCAAAGCGAATGCCTCCTGAAAATACCCATTTGGGATTCAGTTCAACAGTAGGGTCGCGATAGAAGGATTGATTGGGACGTGTAAAATGATGATAAGCCACACCTATATAAAAATTATCAGCAGGATTATCTCTTATAGTCGCGTTATAACTCATGCCTACAGATCCGTCCAGGTATGAATATTTTGTGCTGGTAAGTGGTTCTCCATCACCCAAACCATCATACTGGCTATTGGTGGTCATCTTGGAGCGGTCAAAACTTCTTTGCACCCATCCTCCCATAAAGCCCAGTGACAGGTAACGGTTATGGTCTGCGCTTACAGATTTAAGATAGGTGAGTGCCGGCATCAATTGCACCGTGGTCCATCCAATGGTACCGGCCCTGTCGTACATACTTTGGAAACCAAGCGTCACAAAATCATCTGCCCTGCCGATCGGCATTTTATATTCGCCGTTGAGTGAAGCAGTTTTGTAAGCATTTGTTACGCTGTTCCATTGATCGCGGAATACGCCCTGCACGCGGACATCCCCGGTAAAGATGCCTGCCAGTGCCGGATTGCGCAGCAAAGGTGTTTCAAAGAATTGCGAGAAATGAATATCCTGTGCATTACTGCCAACAGGAAGGATACAGGATGCTGCACTAAAACATGTTCCTGCTATTGCCGTAAATATCCTGTTCATAAGCATATTATTTACAAGATCAGCGCAATATTGCCGCTCAGTTTGATGAGCTCACCATTGTCACAGAGTATCTCTGCCTGGTATATATATACATCAGGTTGTGCTTTTGCTCCTTTGAAAGTTCCATCCCAACCTTTTGTTGCATCATTGGCAGGGAAATTCCTGTTTTCAAATACTACTTCTCCCCACCGGTTAAAAATGCGTAAGGACTTTATCAGGTATAATCCTTTTCCTCTCGGATAAAACCGGTCATTGTTTCCATCTCCGTTTGGTGAAAAAGTATTGGGGATATAGAAGTTGGCGTCTTTGCAGATCACTACTACTTCAATGTCGCCACTGTTGCGGCAGCCATTTGTATCGGCAAAGTCAACATGATAGGCAGTCGTGGCCCTGGGATTGGCTATTGGCCGCGGGCAATTATAGCAGCTTAATGCATATTGTGGCGTCCATGCCCAGCGGTTCACACCATTTGAATAAGAAGCAGGGATGGTATCCGAAGATCCTGATGGAATGATTATCTGGTGTGGCATATCTACGGTGGGCAATGGATAAACAGTGATCCTTTGTGTAGCTGTATCAACGCATCCGCTGCTATTGGTAGCAAAAGCATATACGGTGAAGTCACCCGCTGCAGTATAGGTTTGGAATGGCGGGTCCTGTACATTGGCCGTATTGCCATTGGGGAAATTCCATGACCAGGTAACAACAGATGTATCAGGCCGCAGGAATACGCCCGAATGGAGCAGGGAATCATAAATGCAAACCGTCGTATCTCCACGTATGGCAATATCAGGACGTGCCACTACTTTAACTGCTGCCGTTTTGATAAAGCTGTTGGCGCAGCCACTTTGTGTTTGCACATTGAGCGTAACAGTATAAATACCGGGTGCACTATAATAATGAGTAGGATTTTGCTGGGAAGAAGTGCCGCCATCACCAAAGTTCCAGGTGTAACCGGTAATGGGTTCACTGGAAAGAGTTGAGTCGGTAAAGTTCACGATGCCACCATCGCAAAGCAATGAATCAGATACGCCGAACAGGACATTGGCCCCTCTCACACGGATCGTATCTATACCTGCAACAGGTATAACGCAGGATGGAGGATCGAGCAGGATCACCTTAGGCAAATAACTGCCGAATGATTGATATACATGCGTCACATTGGGTGAGGTAGTAACGGCATTCCCATCTCCAAAATCCCAGAAATAGGATTGGGTGGATACCGGCCCTGCGGCGGAGAAGCTTATTTGTAGAGGATTGCAGCCTTCTATCGGTGAGTAATTGAACCGCAGCCCTGCTGTATCGAGCACAGTGATGTTCATAAACGAAGAGTCAGTGCATCCTCCCCGGCTGGTAATAGTCAGTTTTACCCTGTACACGCCCGGTGTGGAATAATAGTGAACAGGATTGTTTAAAGAAGAATTCCCTTCGCCTGGCCCGAAGTTCCAGCTTACGGAAGCATAGTTTTGCGAAGTATTGGTGAATTGTACTTCAAGCGGAGTGCAGGCGCTGAATGAATCATTCACCTCAAAGCTGGCATGTGGCCTTACTACACGGATATAATCCGGCTTCACGATCGAATCAACACATCCAAGGCTGTCTGTAATGTATAGCTTTACTGTATAGCTTCCTGTATCAGCATATCTGTGTACTGGGGAGCTGACGGTGGAACTTGTGCCATCGCCAAAATCCCATTGACTGGTAACAGTTGAAGGAGTGGATAAATTGGTGAATCTTACCGCTGCATTAGGGCAGGTAAGTGTATCTGGTGAGCGGAATTCTGGCTGAGGATCGGATGTAACGATGTAGCCAGGCCGTGTAAGGGTATGGCTGCAGCCGGATGCATCCGTTACCGTAAGTGAAACAGAAAAAGTATCAGCTGTTGCATAGGCATGCATGAATGGCGGGCCGGTAAATGACTGGATAGTTCCATCACCAAAATCCCATCTCCATTCAGTGATGCGGTTCGTGCCATCAGAAGTGGAACGGTCAGCAAAAATAAAATCGTTCCCCACACATCCGGTGCGTGGCTGTGCGATGAAATTGGCTGTGGGGCCATTCACCCGGAGATAAGCAGCTTTGCTGACGGTATCCCTGCAACCATTGATATCGACAGTGATTAATGTTATGGTATAGCTTCCCGGCGTAGTATAAGTGTAGCGGACAGGGCCCTGTGTTGTTATTTGTGTTCCATTGCCCATATCCCAGATAAAGGAGGTAGTAAGTGCCGCATCGTAATTGGTTGGGGTGAGGGTGACAGGGGTTCTTGAACAGTTAATAGTATTAGCGACCGTGAAATCAGGATCCTGATCTAAGGAATGGACTATCCGGGTAGTAGTATGCGAACAATTATCATTTGTAACGGTAAGTCTGACGGTATAGGTTCCGAAAGCTGCATAAGTATGCGTTGGGCTTTGCTGTGTTGAAGTAGTGCCGTCGCCAAAATCCCATGACCATGTTTGTGGTGCAATGGACGCATCAGTGAAAGTAACGTGACGCCGGTTATTGCAATCGATCTGCGAAGTGAAGCGTGCAACAGGAGGTAGTATATGAATATAATCGACTTTCCTCATCGTATCAGCACAACCATTATTGGTAGCTATCAAACTGACAGAAAAGTAGCCGGTATCGGAATAGGAGTGGGCAGGATTCTCTGATGCGGAATTTCCTCCATCGCCAAAATTCCAGAGCCATTCATCTGCAGGGGCGGATGTGCTGGTGAATTGTATTGGCTTAAAGGCGCAGATTTCTAAAGGAGCAGCAGAAAAATCAGCTACCGGCTTGGACCCTACTCTTACTCCTGCATTGAACACTATGCTGTCTGTGCACCCGGTTGATGTAGTGTATACGAGTTTTACTGTATAGGTCCCTTGTATTGGATAAGTATGCCTGGGATTTTGCTGTGTGGAAGTGGTGCCATCCCCGAAGTCCCAATTGTAAGAAGTAATAGCATCTACTGAAGTGATGGCAGGGACAGGTGCAATGGTAAAAGGTATGCATCCTCTTGCCGGTAATCCCCGCACGCTCACTTTCGGTTGCTGCAAGCGGATAAAATTCGTTTTAGTGATCGTATCCTGGCATCCGCTGCTGTTGGTTATGATCAGGCTTACAGTATAGTCTCCATAACTGCTGTATGTATGTGAAGGATTTTGCTCTGTGGAAGTAGTGCTGTCGCCAAAATCCCATAACCAACTAACAGATCCTGTTGATATGTCCTGGAAGTTTACTGTCAATGACGACTGGCAACTGGCTGATGAAGGAGCCGTAAAATCAGCGACCGGCGGCGGGGCGACCGTTACAACCTGGCTGGTTGAATCCTTGCAGTTGCCGAAATAGTTGTACAACCATACCGTATAAGTTCCTGCTGTTGCATATGCATGCGAAGGCATGGTATCGGTTGATGCGTTGCCGTCACCAAAATCCCATCTTAAACTATCAGGCGAAGGAGTAGAGGTATTAGTAAAAGATATTGGTGAACCGGGGCAGGCAGTTCCGGAAAACTGGAAGGAGCTGGAAAATCTGGCTACGGGTATAATCCTTGTTACGGTGTCTACACAACCATTGCTGCTTGCTGCAGTAAGCGAAACAGTATATGCGCCGGCTGATGCATAGTTATGTGCAGGCGAGGTAAGTGTGGAGGTAATGCCATCTCCGAAATCCCATTGATAGGAAACTGTACCAGGACCGGTGGACGTATTGTTGAATTGAATATCTGCAGGTGCAGAGCAGGCGACAGGCGGAGTGGCGGTAAAGCGTGCTGTTACCCCAGGGGTCACATTTATATAGGCATTTCTTCCAAGCAGTCTGGAGCAACCCCTGCTGTCGGTCACTTTGAGTGTAATAGCAAAATTTCCGGCAGTGGGATAAACAGCCAGCGGGCTTTGTTGAGTAGAAGTAATGCCATTACCAAAATCCCATTGCCAACTGGCAATGGAGCTGCCGGCAGCTACAGAAGAAAGGTCAGTGAACTGGACCCGCAAAGGGAAGCAACCTGATTGTGTATTGGAAGAGAAGTTAACAGTGGGCGGTTCATATACGGTAATATATTGTTGACGCGTAAGCGTATTGCTTCCACTGCTATTGGTCACTGTAAGCTTGATCGTATAAGTGCCGGGAGTAAAATAAGTAGCTGTAGGATTTTGTAAGGTGGAGCTGTTGCCATTTCCCAGGTCCCACAACCATGTTTCGGGATTTCCCGTAGAAAGGTCCTGGAAATTTACGATCAATGGAGAACAGCCACCAATAGGGGTGGCAGTGAAATTGGCAGCTGGTGTTTGAGCAAAAGCAGGGCATATTGCTGATAAAGCAAGTCCAAAGACGCACAGGGCCTTCGCAACAATAGCTTGGTATAGTTTACACAGTGTCGGGCTTATTTATATAGGGCTGAAATCTTCCTAAACCAGCAAAAACTATTCCTATCAACACGAATGGGTGCGAATGAGTGGGATGAGGGTGGATGGATTAAAATAGACGCGAATGGTGCGAATAGGCCGATTGGGTCAAATGGGTCTTATTTTTTGTCGAGGCGCAGGTTTTTTTGTCCGTTGGTACCGCTTTGCGAGGCTATTACATAAGTAAGGCTGTTCTGATCAATATGCCAGGTTCCGTTGATCAGCGATACCGGAGAAGCCGCATTGGGAAATGAAGCCATGATATTCATGGTATTGGGGTTCCCTTCCCACACACCTTTATTTTCTATGACGTTCTGTTTAATGGCATCTACGGTGTAGTCCCGGTTAAATTGAAAGGAGTAAGGGGAGAAATGATTGGTGATGGTGTCACCGGCATTTACAAATTTGGTGATGATCCATTGTCCATCTGTCATTGCAGACAGTACATAATTCTCTTTCTGTTGTTCTATAAATTTTTTACAGCCTGAAAGGATTATCAGCAGAACAACTGCAGTCAGTAGGCTTTTCATAGGGGCGTTTTAGGGATTCAAAATAAAAAAACGCCATGGAGGGTGCAATCGTAGTATTGCCTGGTTTATTGAGGGAATTTCTCATCAGCCATGATCTCTTTGATCTGTTGCAAATGGTAATTTGAATGGGCCGTCATAAAGAGTATCAGTTGATAACAATCCACTGCCTCTTCATGCAGTTGGGTTACATGGTTACGTAAATCTTCTGTCGTATTTCTCACATATCTGAGATGTTCTGTTCGGGCAGACCTGAAAGAGGCCATCGCTTCAGCAGTAGATTCCCATTTGGCTTTTGCGTGCTGCAATGCATCGGCTGTTTGTGTGCAGACGGATGCTGTTTGCATCAGTTCTGCATCACTGATCTTTATGGCTAGTCTTTTCTCCGGCTTTGCCGGTTGCTTCATGGCAGTTTGCAACATATCATTAAAAGAATTTTCTGCCATTGCTATATGATACAGGCATTCGCGGATATTCCATTTGCCGGGAGCAGGCCTGAAATCCAGTTGTGCAGGAGAAAGCTCTTTTACCGAGCGCACCAGTTCATTGCGCGTTTCCTTCAGATTGTTTACGCAGAATTTTCTTTCCTTTTGAGAAAGTGTACTGTTTTTGACCGTACCAGCCATGCCGGTTATAACAAGCAGGGCAAGTAAAATGCGGCCCTTGGTTCTTTGAAGCATGATCAGATGGTTTTCAATCTATCCTAAATATAAGAAATTGGAATGAAGAATCGAGCATCCTCTACTCACTGCTACTCCTTTAATGGCCTCTTTTTCACCATTCCACCTCTCGTATCTTTTATACTTTGCATTACGATGAATGCATTCGGGTCGATCTTTTCCACTTCATTGGTCAGCCGGCTGATTTCCAGGCGGGTTACCACGGTGAATAAAATATCGGTAGCGGCATCACTTTCCCCTCTTTTACCAAATCCCCGTCTGCCGGAATAAACAGTGAGCCCTCTTCCCATTTTATGTTTGATAAACTGGGCGATCTCTTCACTGCGCGGCGAAATAATGGTTACGCCGGTAAATTCTTCCACACCTTCCAGTATAAAATCAACTGTTTTTGAGGCCGCAAGATAAGTGAGTATTGCATAAAGTGCGGTTTCAGGAGAAAGCAAATAAGCCGCAACGGAAAAAATAATAATATTAAAAACAAGAATGAAGTCACCTACGCTCAGGCTTCGTCGGCGGCTAAGAAAAATGGCCAGTATCTCTGTGCCGTCGATCACTGCACCTCCGCGGATGCTAAGCCCGATGCCTGCTCCCAGGAAAAAGCCTCCAAATACCGAGATCAGCAATTTGTCATTGGTCACGAACGGATAAGGGATCACGGCTACGGCAAAAGCCAAAAGGGAAATAGCTATAATGCTTCGAATGCTGAACCCTTTGCTGATCTGCTGCCAGCCCAGTAAAAGAAAAGGGATATTGATCAGGATGATCAGGGCTGATAGGGAAATGCCGGTTTTGGCATTGGTCAGCAATGAAATTCCAGTTACGCCACCATCAATAAAATTATTGGGCATCAGGAAGCCTTTCAACCCAAAGCCGGCAGACAGCACGCCTAATCCCACCGACAATGCATTGCGGATACTGCCGCGAAGCGCTTTTTTCTTTTGCCATGATAGCTTGGCCTGCCGGTAACGGCTAATGGATTCCTGTTCCGTTTTTCCCAACGTAATTGCGATCTTTTCCCGCAGGTTGTTGATGAAGCGTACCGCCATACAGAAAAGATAAGAAATCCCGGTGGTTGAATGATTGCCGCCTGAAATGCTTTATAGAAAAATATTTTTTCCCAAATTGCATACTGCAAACTTTGTATTATGCCCCTTTATATTTCTGATATAGTTTCTTTTTTGGAATCCCTTGCCCATCCTTCATTACAGGAATCATATGATAATGCAGGGCTCATTACCGGTCAGCCGGCGCAGCCATGTACTGGTATTATCTGTTCACTTGATGTAACGGAAGCCGTTATTGAGGAAGCTGTAAGCAAAGGCTGTAACCTGGTGGTGGCGCATCACCCCATCATTTTCCGCGGGTTGAAAAGGATCAACGGCAGCAATTATGTGGAAAGGACCATTATTGCTGCGATCAAAAATGATATTGCCATCTATGCTATCCATACCAACCTCGATAATGTGATGCATGGCGTGAATGGCCGGATGGCCAGCCTGCTTGGTTTGCAGCAAACCAGGGTGATGGCGCCAAAAGAAGGGACACTCCGGAAGCTGTTCACGTTTGTTCCTGCCAGTAAAGCCACTGAAGTGAGGCAGGCTTTGTTTTCTGCGGGTGCAGGGCATATCGGCAATTACAGCGAATGCAGTTTTAACAGCGATGGCACCGGCACGTTCATGGCGGAAGCAGGAACCAATCCTTATGTAGGCGAAATCGGGGAGCAGCACCAGGAAGAAGAAACCCGCATTGAAGTCATCTTCCCTTTTTATCTCGAATCCGTTATAGTGGCAGCATTGAAGAAAGCCCATCCTTACGAGGAAGTGGCTTATGATATCGTTCCCCTGGGCAATGCTCATGAAGCTACCGGGGCTGGCCTGGTAGGGGAGCTTCCCGGGGCAATGGAGGAAAAATTGTTCCTGGAAAAGCTGAAATCGGTGTTTGGCTTGTCCGTGGTGCGTCATACAGCCCTCCGGGGAAGGCCCATTAAAAAGGTCGCTCTTTGCGGAGGTGCTGGTAGTTTTTTGATTTCCAAAGCTTTAAGAAATAAGGCTGATATTTATGTGACGGCCGATATGAAATATCATGAGTTTTTTGACGCGGAGGGCCGGATCATCATTGCCGATATTGGCCATTACGAGAGCGAACAGTTTACCATAGGCCTGCTACAAGAGGTTTTGGAGGAAAAATTCCCTACCTTTGCCGTCCTTAAAACTACTGTCAATACCAATCCTGTGCAGTATTTTTAGGGGACCCGGCAGTGGCAGAGCTGCCCTGATAAACTTCAAACTATAAACAATACATGGCAAACATTAAAGAATTTTCTGTAGAAGAAAAACTTACTTCTTTAGTTACCCTGCAAAAGATCGAAAGCAAAATGGACGAGATCCGCATCCTTAAAGGAGAACTTCCGATGGAAGTGGCGGACCTTGAAGATGAGATCCAGGGACTGAACGCCCGCCAGATGCGTATCGAAGAGGAAATCAATGGTGTAACGGAATTCATCACGCAAAGAAAAGAGGCGATCAAGGAAGCTGAAGCGCTGATCAAGAAATATGAAAAGCAAAGCACCAATGTAAAGAACAACCGTGAGTTTGAAGCCATCAACAAAGAGATCGAAATGCAGCAACTGGAAGTGAAGCTGGCTGAAAAACATATCAAAGACGCTACAGAAGAGATCGCTGAAAAAGCGGTACTGCTTGAAAAGGCAAAAAAGAATATTGCCACTAAAGAATCTGTACTGTCTACCAAAAAAGGCGAACTGGAAAAGATCATCGCTGCCAACGAAAAAGAGGAAAAACATTTTGCCAAACTGGCTGAAGAAGCAAAAGAGCATGTTGATCCCCGTCTGTTGGTAAGCTATGAGAAGATCCGCAAAAGCTATCGCAATGGCCTGGCAGTAGTACCTGTGGAAAGAGATGCCTGCGGTGGTTGTTTTTACTATATCCCCCCGCAAAAACAAAGCGAGATCAAACAGCACAAAAAAGTAATGATCTGCGAAAACTGCGGCCGTATTCTCGTTGACGAAGACCTGCACAATTCCGTAGAAGCGAAATAACTTTTTCTTTTTTTATTTTCCCCGTTCTCTCAAGGAACGGGGTTTTTTTATGCCCGATTACAAGTAATTTGCGGCATGCTCCGGACACTTTCCATACAGAACTATGCAATCATCCATGAGCTGGAAATTGATTTTTCTTCCAGGCTCAATATCATCACCGGCGAAACAGGTGCCGGTAAATCCATCATCATCGGTGCGCTCGGGCTGATACTTGGAGAAAGGGCCGATTCAGGCGTACTCGTAAGCAAGGAGAAAAAATGTATTGTGGAAGGAGTGTTTGCAGCAGGAGGTAAAAAAGATATCCGGCAGTTCCTTCAGCAAAATGAATTTGATGTGCAGGATGAAGTGGTGGTAAGAAGGGAAATTGCGGTGAATGGCAAGAGCCGGGCTTTTATTAACGACACGCCGGTTACGCTTGCGCAACTCAACGAATTAAGCTCCCTGCTGGTTGATCTCCATCAGCAGTTTGACACACTGGAAATAGGGGAGAGCGATTTTCAGCGCGAAGTGCTGGACGCGCTGGCCGGCAATAATGAGGCCCTTCAATCCTACCAGGCAGTTTACCATCAATGGCAGGATGCGAAGAAGCAATGGGAGGTATTGAAGGAGCAGCAACTGCAATTCAATAAAGAAGCCGATTATCAGCAATTTCAATACAATGAACTGGAAGAAGCCTCCTTTAAGGAAAACGAACTGGAGGAGATTGACGCAGACCTAAAAATGTTGAGCCATGCGGAAGGTATTAAGACCATGCTCGACAAAGTGAATGCAGAATTGCAGGAGGGCGAATCGCCTATGGTGCCGCAATTGAAAAGCCTGTTACACCAATTGCAATCATTCGAAGCCTATCACCCCGGCCTTTCCGCATTGGGAAAGCGCCTGCAGTCTGTGCAGATAGAACTGCAGGATATTGCGGATGAGCTGGAGCTGATCAATAACCAGGTGAATTATGACCCTGCCAGGATCGAGCAATTGAATGACCGGCTTTCGCTGGGCTATCGCCTGCAGAAAAAGCATGGCGCAAGCAATACGGCAGGATTGCTGGAGATCATGAAGCAACTGGGTGAAAAGCTACAGGCCGTGTTGCATATTGATGAAGAGATACAGCAAAAGGAAAAAGAGACCGGCCGTCTTTTTGAAGAGGCAGGCAAGCTGGCAAAGAAAATAACGGCGGCAAGGACCAAAGAAATAAAACCGCTGGAGGAAAAAGTGAACAAGCTGCTGGTGCAGGTAGGTATGCCTAATGCAAGGCTGAAAGTGGACCTGCGTGCTGCTGAACTGCGGGAATGGGGGGCTGACACCATAGAATTTTTATTCGATGCAAATAAAAGCGGCCAGTTCCATCCATTGCGTAAAGTGGCCAGCGGTGGCGAGCTGAGCAGGCTGATGCTGTGTATTAAATCGCTGGTGGCGCAAAGTATTGATCTGCCCACCATGATCTTTGATGAAATAGATACAGGCATATCCGGCGAAGCGGCAAAGCAGGTGGGGATCATTATGAAGGGCCTGGCAGGCAAGCGGCAGGTGATCTGCATCACGCATCAGCCGCAGATCGCAGGCAAGGCTGATGCGCATTATTTTGTATATAAAGAGAAGGTCAGGGATACGATTAAAACAAATATCCGCCAGTTGAAGCCCGACGAACGCATTACGGCCATTGCGCAAATGCTGAGTGGCGAAAAGCCTACAGCAGCAGCATTGGAGAATGCAAGGGAGATGCTGGATGCATGATAGAGTATTTCCCCTAATTTTACCCACTTTAAAAAACTACTATGGCTTATAATCTTCTTAAAGGAAAACGCGGCATCATCACCGGAGCGCTGGATGCCAATTCAATTGCATGGAAAGTGGCGGAGAAAGCACATGAGGAAGGCGCAACATTTGTATTGACCAATGCACCCATTGCGATGCGCATGGGAGAGATAAAAAAGCTGGCAGAGAAAACCGGTTCAGAGATCATTCCTGCTGATGCAACAAATGTAGATGAGCTGACCACTTTGTTTACCCGTTCCCAGGAAGTATTGGGTGGAAAGATCGACTTTGTATTGCATTCCATTGGCATGAGCGTTAATATCCGGAAGAATATTCCTTATACCGAGTCCAACTACGAATTTTTTATGAAAGGCATCGATGTATCAGCCCTGTCTTTCCATAAAATGCTCAGTGTGGCCAAAAAACTGGATGCCATCAACGAATGGGGCAGCGTGGTAGCGCTTACTTATATGGCAGCGCAAAGAACTTATCCGTTCTATACAGATATGGCGGATATCAAAGCCATGCTTGAATCAATTGCCCGCAGCTTTGGATATCATTATGGCCTGGAAAAGAAAGTGCGGGTGAATACCGTTTCTCAATCGCCTACCAAAACAACAGCAGGCACGGGCATTAAAGGCTTTGGTGATTTCTATGATTATGCCAATGCTATTGCACCATTGGGTAACGCTTCTGCAGAAGATTGTGCCAACTATTGCATCACGCTCTTCTCTGATCTCACAAGAATGGTGACCATGCAAAATCTTTTCCATGATGGAGGTTATTCCACTACGGGAGTGAGCAATGAAGTGATGACGAAACTGGGTGTGGAAGGGTAGAGAATAATGACCGGGTCCAAAATAGAAAATAAAAAACCATCTGTTTATCAGATGGTTTTTTATTTATAGTTATTTATGGTTTAAAGACGGCCATCAGCCATCATTCAACAAATAACATTCAACGTTTTAATATTCGTCTTCGTTAAACAGAAAGTCATCCTGCGTCGGATAGTCGGGCCAGATGTCCTCGATCGTTTCATATACATCGCCTTCGTCTTCGAGCTCCTGAAGGTTTTCTACTACTTCAATAGGAGCACCACTACGAATGGAGTAATCGATCAGCTCATCTTTAGTCGCCGGCCAGGGCGCATCTTCCAGGTACGAAGCAAGTTCTAAAGTCCAAAACATCTTTCGAAAGGTTTTTTAAATTTTAGGAATCAGGTGTTCCGGGGCGGCGTCCGACCCCCAAATTTTCCGCAAAACTAATTTTATTAACGAATTTTCCAAATCATTAGTTGCAAGGGCGAAGGCCGGGTCCAAAAGTTGGGTGTCTGTGTCGAGTTTTAAACTGTTAAATTTTAGATGGTAACCGGAGAAATCCCCGAAATGAGACCTGCGTATTGCAAAAACGGTCAAAAAGGCCTTTAAAATGAAACGCCGGCTTCATTTGGCTGGGAAACGCCAGAAACCAATGGGGAAATCTTATGCCAATCCCGCAATCAGGTTTCCCACAAAGACAACGAAGACCACGAAGACCACAAAGAATTTCTGTATAAGACCCTTTACCCCCTGGTTTCAGGAGATAGTAAATGGGAGATATCTCTTTGTGGTCTTCGTTGTCTTTGTGGGAAAACATTCAAAGCGGGCAATCCCGGGTTTTGCCGGTGAAGCTGTTTTATAGATATTTGAAACTCAAAACCCTTTCCCAGATGATAAAAGGAACGAATATTCATAAAAGATATGGCGCTGTGGAAGTGCTGAAAGGCGTGGACATGGAAGTAAAGAAAGGGGAGGTTGTGTCCATTGTGGGGCCATCCGGGTCAGGCAAAAGCACCCTGCTACATATCCTCAGCACCCTGGATTATCCCGATGCCGGGCATATAGAAGTAAGCGGCAAAACCATCGAATATCAACCCCGTTTAATTATACAACCGGCAGGCTGGTGGAAAAGGGCGGCTAATCTGGTACTGGACATTATTTTCCTGGGAACCCTCGCTTTTCTTATTGCCAGAGTATTTTCTATTCCCCTGGTTGAACTGGACCCGGATATTACGCCTACGATACTGGATGCAGTGGCCGGGTTCACCCTGGCAACCTACCTGTACCTGGCAGCCGTGATCATTCTTTATTATACGCTGCTGGAATGGACCACCGGCCGCACGCTTGCCAAGTATATTACCCGCACCAAAGTGATCGTAGAAATGGAAGGCACCAGGCCAGGCCTGCTGGCCTGCTTTATCCGCTCCGTTTCCCGTTTTCTTCCTGTTGAATTTATAAGCGCTTTTTCAGCCCGTCCCATAACCTGGCATGATAGCCTGGCTTCTACTATGGTAATAAACAGTGGCCTGTCTTACCAGGAAAAGCTCAGCCATAACCTGACTGCAAAACAATTGTCGCTCTTCCGGAGCAAGAATATTGGTTTTGTATTCCAGTTTCATCACCTTCTTCCCGAATTCACTGCCCTCGAGAATGTATGCATACCCGGCTGGCTGGCCGGCCGGAAGAAGAATGAAGTAAAGCTGGAAGCGGAGAAATTGTTGAAAATGCTGGGGCTGGGGCATCGAATGGAAAACAAGCCGAATGAGCTGAGCGGTGGGGAACAGCAGCGGGTAGCTGTGGCCCGCGCCCTGATCAACCAACCCGTAATCGTTTTTGCTGACGAACCTACCGGCAATCTCGACTCAGCTAACGCACGTGAATTACATCAGCTTTTTTTCGATCTTAGAAAACAGTTTAACCAGACTTTTCTCATCGTGACCCATAATGAAGAATTGGCTCAATTGAGCGATAGGGTATTGCACATGAAGGATGGGAAGATCGTGTAGGAAGGTTGTTCGATGGCTACTCCAACACCGGCCATCGCTTTATACCCTTGGCCTCCACGCAATCTCCGGCACCTGTAATTGATGTCCTGCAAAACGCGCCAGCATAAAAAGATAATCACTGAGGCGGTTGATGTATTTGATAACGATCGTTTCCACTTCTTCGCCTTCTGCATCCAGCCTTACGCAGGCCCTTTCAGCACGGCGGCAAACACAGCGTGCAATATGCAGATGGGAAATAACAGGATGGCCTCCGGGCAGAATAAAGAACTTCATGACCGGCAGTGCTTCTGTCATCCGGTCAATTTCTTTTTCCAGTAAGCTGATATCTTCTTCTTTCAGATCGGGGATCTTCATTTTGGGTTCTTTCTCCGGGTCGCAGGCAAGGGAAGAGCCGACTGTAAACAACCTGTCCTGCACTTCCTGCAACAGGATAGTATCTGTAATTCCTGCAAGCAAATCTTTGCAAAGACCGATATAGGAATTCAGTTCATCCACTGTTCCGTATGCTTCAATCCGGAGATGTGCTTTGGAAACCTTGGTGCCGCCGATAAGTGAAGTAGTGCCGCGATCACCGGTCTTGGTATATATCTTGGATGCCATGCTGTAAATCGTTGGCCGTTGGCCGTTGTTCCTTGCCCGGTCAACAGTCAGGGAACAACAGCCAACGGATTATTAATAATGTTCTATAGAAAATTTCGGCCATCGGTCAACGGCCATCGCTTCAGGCGACGGTCAACCCGGAATATGCTCCACCGGGGCATTCATTTTATCGCTTTCGATCACTCCATCGCGCAAGCGTACTACACGACGGGCATGATTGGCGATATCCTCTTCGTGTGTTACCAGCACCACCGTATTGCCGCGGCTGTGAATATCCCCGAAAATGGACATGATCTCATAAGAGGTCTTGGTGTCAAGGTTACCTGTAGGTTCATCTGCCAGGATCAGGGCCGGATCATTGACCAGGGCTCGTGCTATGGCCACACGTTGCGACTGGCCACCGCTCAGTTCATTGGGTTTATGATGGCTCCGCTGGGTGAGATTGACCATATCAAGCACATGCATTGCTTTTTCAGTCCTCATTTTTTTGCTCATCCCTGCATACACCAGGGGTAAAGCCACATTTTCCAGGGCAGTAAGCCGGGGTAAAAGATTGAACTGCTGGAATACGAACCCGATCTCCTTATTGCGGACATCGGCCAGCGCATTATCCTCCATCTTGCTTACATCCTGCCCATTGAGTACATACCTGCCGGAAGTGGGGGTATCAAGGCAGCCCAGGATATTCATCAGCGTACTTTTGCCTGAGCCGGATGGGCCCATCAGCGCCACGTATTCATTTTTGAGAATATCCAGGGATACACCTTTCAGCACCTGCAATTCATTTTTGCCCATGAAATAGGACTTGCGGATCTGGTCCAGATGTATGATCGAAGAATTCATATTCAGTCGTTGGTCTTTAGTAGAATGGGCAGCAGTGCAGCTCAGGAAGCATCCTTATTTCTTTATCACCTTGGGCACTTTGAAAAACTGGTCATCATGTGAAGGGGCATTTCTCAATGCCTGCTCCCGGCCCACTGAACCTTTTACCTCATCTTCTCTCAGCACATTTACTTCCCCGCTCATGTGAAGCAGGGGTTCCACCCCGTCCAGGTCAAGTTCATCCAGTTTTTCCACAAAAGCGATCATGCGTTGCAGGTCGGTCTTAATTTCCTGTTTCTCTGCATCATTGAAACTGAGCCGGGCCAGGCTGGCCAGTTTGTCCACCATTGCATCATTCACTTCCATCCAACAAATATAGAGGATAGATGGCAGATGAGCTATGATGGGGAACCTGCCGGGAAAAATTAACTTTCTTGTTATCTTCGCCGCCCCCAACCATTGCAACCGGCTGGCAATTTAGATTATGGAAAAGAAGAAAGAAATAGTTATGAGCGGGATAAGGCCCACGGGTTTTTTACACCTGGGGAATTATTTCGGTGCCCTCCGCAATTATGTGCGCATGCAGGAAGAATACGAATGTTATTTCATGGTGGCCGACCTGCATTCCCTTACCACCCATCCTGACACAAAGGAATTGAAGGATAATGTGCATCGTGTGTTGTCTGAAAACATTGCCTGCGGGCTGGACCCTGATAAAGTGGCCCTGTTTTGCCAAAGCCATGTATACGAAACCTCGGAACTGTATCTCTACCTGAATATGCTGGCCTATAAAGGAGAACTGGAAAAAACCGTGACTTTCAAGGATAAAGTGCGTCAGCATCCCGACAACGTGAATGCAGGTTTGCTTACCTACCCGGTATTACAGGCAGCGGATATCCTCCTGCACCGCGCTTTGCTGGTGCCGGTGGGAAAAGACCAGGAGCAGCATCTTGAAATGGCACGCAATTTTGCCAATCGTTTTAATCACCGGTATGGAGATATATTCCCTGAACCACAGGCTTTCAATTATGGCAGCGAACTGATCAAAGTGCCCAGTCTTGACGGAGGTGGTAAAATGAGCAAGAGCGAAAACCAGAATGCCACCCTTTACCTGTCGGATGATGATGATCTTATCCATAAAAAGATCATGAAAACAAAAACAGATGCAGGCCCCACTGCACCCAATTCACCCAAGCCGGATTATATCGAGAATATCTTCCTGCTGATGAAACTGGTAAGCAGTGAAGAGGTGATAAAGAACTTTGAACAGGCCTATAATGATTGCACGATCCGCTATGGTGACATGAAGAAACAGCTTGCTGAAGATATGGTCAGCTTTATAGCCCCTATCCGGGCAAAAGCAGAAGCCATCAGAGCAGATAAAACTTATCTGAAAGAAGTGATGGAAAAAGGCGCTGAAAAGGCCCGTCAGAGTGCCCGGGCCACGATGGGAAAAGTACGTGAAGCGATGGGGCTCAATTATTATTGATTATTTTCAATATTTTTATTAGCCACTCATTTTTTAATCTCAAAAGTTGCCGCTGTAGCGGTCAGGCATGGCAAAAGCAAAGAAACCAAAGCATATAGCAGTAGCAGGAAATATTGGTGCTGGAAAAACTACCCTAACAGAAATGCTGAGCAAGCATTATAAATGGATACCCAATTTTGAAGACGTGGACCACAATCCTTATCTCATGGATTTTTATGAGGATATGCCCCGCTGGAGCTTCAACTTGCAGATCTATTTCCTGAACAGCCGCCTGCAGCAACTGGTAGATATACATAAAGGCACGGAAACAGTGATCCAGGACAGGACCATTTATGAAGATGCCAACATCTTTGCACCCAACCTGCATGAAATGGGCCTGATGAGCAAAAGGGATTTTGATAACTATTTCAATTTCTTCCAGACATTAAAAACGCTGGTGCAGCCGCCAGACCTGCTTGTCTATCTCAATGCATCTGTGCCTACCCTGGTTGGTCAGATACAAAAAAGAGGACGTGAATACGAAGAAAACATCCGCCTCGATTATCTCAAACGCCTCAATGAGTATTACAATAAATGGATCGGCAGCTACACCGAAGGCCCGTTGCTGGTCATTGATGTAGACAAAAACAAATTTGCTGAAAAGGAAGAAGACTTTGGTGAGATCATCAGCAAAGTGGACGGGCAGCTATACGGTTTATTTTAATACAGGCTCACGGCTGTATGATGGAGAAAGTAGTTGAATAACCATCAGCCCTGTTATCACCGAATACCAGTTTCCCTTCCGCATTGCCCAGCAAAATATAATACTCATCATCCAGCATCGGCAACTGCGGATCGAATACAAACTTTTGCTTTGTTCCATAAATGGAGGAGAAATCAGAAATGGCAAAAGTTCCATTCACTATCATTCCTGTTTGCGTATTAGTACAAACGTATTTTCCATTTAATTCTAAGGTGAGTATATTATTCTGCTGATCGGTCGTGAGCGGTACAGATGTACCGGAAACACCACCCGTGCGGCTGGTAATCTTCCATTTGGTCGGTGAGTCAGGAAGGTTCACACAGTCACAATTGTCATCTGTTTTATCACAACCGGAGAAACTGAAGGCACTTAATGCAATACACAAAAACAAAAGATAAGATCTCATAATCATCAATATTTCTAAAGCTGACAAGCACAGAAAAAGAAACGTTGCTTTCCACCGGTAAAAGAGAACGTTTGAACTCCCCTCTATAAACCATCCTTCCCGTCTTCCCGCCTTACCGGTAAGTTTTTTACCGGTAAGGCGGGAAGACGGGAAGGATGTACTAAGACAGATATTGTTTTATGAATTTGAAGACTGTACCTTATTATCCTGTAAAAGAACGGTTAATAACCAGCAAAGGCTTCCAGGCTCTTTAATTCCCTGCTGATCTTTTCCAGCCATTCAGCCTGTTTTTCTTTGTTGATAGAATGATTGGTTTCCAGGTCATACTGGTTCTGCATAGCTTCTTTAGCCTTTGTAATGTCTTCGTATATCTTCCGCAGATCCGTTTGGTAACTACGTTTGTCAAAACTGTATTCCTTCAACTTCCTGTAAAGCTCCCGTGCAAAAATTTCCGCTATATCAAAATGCCCCTGTTCATGCGCAAGGATGTAATCGTTCTTATGCAATCCCCATGATTTTGATTTGGAAAAACTACAGGTGATGATATAACCAAGATTACCATTTTTGAAATTGTATTCTACTCCGAGAAATGTGGCAGTTGAAGCTGCTGCATCTGCATTGGGATCAGGCTTGCCCTGGTAATCGGCCCAACTGAGTTTTTGTCTTTCCTTCCAGTGAATAAGATCATCGTTCCTGCTTTGCGCCAGCAAAAACACGGGGATCAAAAAAATAAACAGGAATAAATTTTTTTTCATCAATCCCTTAACGGTAAAATCCGTAAACAAGTTGCAAAAGAATGGCTAAAAAAATCCCCCTGCCCGAACAAAGGCCACAGGGGGATACTACAGCAAGCAATCGCAGAGTTTCTCACGGTTTTGGCGCTGCTGCCAAAACTTCTGCTGACACACCGTCCTTATATTTTTCAAAATTCTTTATAAACAGGTCTGCCAGGAATTTAGCCTTCTGATCATAGGCAGTTTTATCTTCCCAAGTGCTGCGTGGGTCGAGGATTTCTGCAGGTACGCCAGGGCATTCCTGGGGAATTTCCACTCCAAAAACCGGATGTGGTTTAAAATCAACCTTATTGAGCTTGCCTTCCAGCGCTGCTGTGATCATGGCGCGGGTATAGGAAAGCTTCATCCGGTTGCCGGTGCCATAAGCACCTCCTGTCCAGCCGGTATTGACCATCCATACATTCACTTTATGTTCCTGCATTTTGCTGCCCAGCATCTGTGCATACTTACCGGGGTGAAGCGGCAGGAAGGGGGCGCCAAAACAGGCGCTGAAAGTGGATTTAGGCTCTGTTACGCCTGCTTCTGTTCCGGCAACTTTTGCGGTGTAACCGGAAATGAACTGGTACATGGCCTGTCCGGGGGTAAGCCTGGAAATGGGAGGCAGTACGCCAAACGCATCACAGGTGAGGAAGAATATATTTTTAGGAAGGCCACCGATAGATGGTTCAAGGGAATTGCTGATAAAATCGAGCGGGTAAGATACACGCGTATTTTCTGTGATGCCGGCATCATCAAAATTGATGCGGTTGGTGCCGGGGAAGAACTTCACATTTTCCACCAGGGCTCCGGGGCGGATAGCGCGGAATATCTCCGGTTCTTTTTCTTCTGTCAGGTTGATGGTCTTGGCATAGCAACCACCTTCGAAATTGAAGATATTGTCTTTGGTCCAGCCATGTTCATCATCACCGATCAGTTTGCGGGAAGGGTCAGCACTAAGCGTTGTTTTTCCGGTGCCGCTCAGTCCAAAGAAAATAGCGGTGTCCCCATCCTTTCCCATGTTGGCGCTGCAATGCATGCTGAGCACATCTTTTTCGAAGGGAAGGATATAATTGAGAATGGTGAAAATGCCTTTCTTGGTTTCGCCGGTATAACCGGTGCCGGCGATCAATATGGTTTTGTGGGTGAAAGAAACAACGGCGACATTGTGTTGGCGGATGCCACATTCTTTTGGGTCCAGTTTCAGATCAGGGGCAGAGATCACTGTCCACTCGGGTTTAAAGCCTTCCAGCTCTTCTTCGTTAAGGCGGAGGAACATGTTATGTGCGAATAAATTGTTCCAGGGTTTTTCATTTACCACGCGTATGTTCAGCCTGTAGCGGGGATCAGCGCAGGCATAGCAGTCGCGTACCCACAGTTCAGGCAGCTTGTCGAGGTAATCAATGACTTTCTTATAGATAACATCGTAATAATGGGATTCAATAGGGAGATTGAACTCATTCCAATGTACAGAGTTTGCAGTGACGGCATCCTTAACAATGAACTTGTCTTTAGGAGAGCGGCCGGTAAACTCACCAGTGTGGATCACCAGGGCGCCTGTATCATTCAGTACTCCTTCACGGATACGTAAAGAGTCCTGCACTAATTCTTCCGGAGTGGATTGATAGCGAATGCGGTCTGTGTTTTTAAGGCCCAGGCGGGAAATGTCCTTGGGCAAGGCTGTAGTTACAGAAATAGACATATAGGCAATCGAGTTTAGTTAGACTGCAAAAATACAGTCAAAAAGGGGGTATATGCAAACAGGTGTTAGTGGTACACAATGGAATAAATTGAGAATTTCGGCCTCTAAAATTGAAAATTTCTAAAACAGGCCATTTTTTTTGGCTAAAAACCAGCATTTTCTACAACCAGTTGGAGGATGATCATTTCCGTATTTTTTTAAAATCCCACAAATAAGACAGACCCAATCAACAACAACCCTTCCCGTCCTTCCCGCCTTACCGGTAAATAAAACAGGAAGTAATTTTTCTTACCGGTAAGAAAAAGAAAATCTGTAATTAAGTTTTACCGGTAAGGCGGGAAGGACGGGAAGGAGGCGTGATTCTAGCATTTAGTTGACTTTTACTTCTTTATCTTTAGGTTTTTAAATTGTGATATGAAGAATTTGCCACTTGATCCAGCGTTATTCGTTCAGAACAGGAAGCGCTTTGTTAGCCAGATGGCGCCCAATTCCATTGCCATTTTTGTAAGCAATGATGAGTCGCCCAGCAATGGAGATGCCATTTACAGGTTTAAGCAAAACAGTGATCTGTACTGGTTGAGTGGTATTACGCAGGAGGATACAATGGTGATCCTTTTCCCGGATAATCCTGATCCCAAATACAGGGAAGTGCTGGTGCTGGTGAGGCCTAACGAACTAAAGGAAAAATGGGACGGGAAAAGGCTGAGGTCTGCGGAAGCTAAAGAAATCAGCGGTATGGGGAATGTGATCTGGCTCGACAGCCTGGAAGCCATGCTGCAGACCTGGATACACCTGGCAGATACGATTTACCTGGATACCAATGAGAATGACCGCAAATCCGGTTGGCTGCGCACAAGAGATTACCGTTTTGTGGATGAAATGAAAAGCCGGTTCCCGCTTCACCGCTATGAAAGAGCGGCAAAATTGATGAAAGAACTGCGCGGTATTAAAACTTCTTATGAAGTGGAAGTGCTGCAACAGGCGATCGATATTACAGATAAAACGTTCAGGCGCTTGCTGAAGTTTATCCGGCCCGGTGTGATGGAATATGAAATTGAAGCAGAGATATTTCATTCCTTCCTGAGCCAGCGGGCTACCGGTGAAGCCTATGGGTCGATCATTGCCAGCGGCGACAGGGCCAGAACATTGCATTATGTATCCAACAACCAGGAGTGTAAAGCCGGGGAATTGATACTGATGGATTTCGGCGCAGAGTATGGAGGCTATTGTGCTGATCTTACCCGGACGGTCCCTGTGAATGGAAAATTCACCAAGAGGCAGAAAGAAGTTTACAATGCCTGTCTTCATTTACATAATTATGCCAAAAGCTTACTGAAACCCGGTATCACCTTAGTGGATTATACCGACAAAGTGGGTGATGAAGCCACTAAGGAATTTATTAAGATCGGCCTGCTCACCAAAACCGATGTGAAGAATGAAGACCCCGACAATAAAGCCTACCGCAAGTACCTTTACCACGGCATATCCCATCACCTTGGCATCGATGTGCACGACCTGGGCACCCGCACCCAACCGCTTAAACAGGGTATGGTGCTTACAGTAGAGCCCGGCATTTATATTGAAGAAGAACAAATGGGCATACGCATTGAGAATAATGTGTGGATCACTAAAACGGGCAATAAAGACCTGATGAAAAATATTCCCATAACAGTTGAAGAGATTGAAGCGTTAATGAAAAAATAATTGCGAACCGCCGATCGGGCAACCATCCATCCTTGAACTTATCAAAATAAAAAACTATTTTTTCCGCCATGAAGCAAATCCCCAATTTGTTCACCTTGCTGAACCTTGTTTTTGGCTGCATCGCGATCGTTTTCATTTTACAGAATGGATTTATTGTGGTGGCAGATGCCAATGGGCAGCAATTGCTCGATATCCCGGAAAAGGTATGGATAGCTTCTTTGTTTATCGGGCTGGCAGCCGTGGTCGATTTTTTTGACGGCTTTATGGCAAGGATGTTCAAAGTGCCTTCTGCTATGGGCAAGCAACTGGACTCACTGGCCGATGTAGTGAGCTTTGGTGTGGCACCGGGCATGATCCTTTACCAGATGCTCCGCCTGAGCTTTGCACAGGGCGCTGACGGATTGGATACGCCTTTTTTCTGGCTGGCATTGGCATTTATCCTTCCTGCAGCGGCAGCTTACCGCCTGGCGAAGTTCAATCTCGATACAAGCCAGGAGTATCATTTCAAAGGAGTGCCTACCCCTGCGGTGGGCCTGGTGATCGCATCGCTGCCGGTCATTTACTGGCAAACGGATATCAGTTGGATAAACAGCCTGCTGCTGAATAAAGTGTTTATTATCATCTGCATTATCGGGTTGAGCCTGCTGATGGTGTCTTCCATTCCCATCCTTAGCTTTAAATTCAAGGATTTTAGTGTAAAAAATAACTTACCGCGATATATACTGCTTCTCATCAGCGTCATCAGTGTACTTTTTTTACACTGGTTGGCTATACCGGTCATCTTCATCGCTTACGTTCTTGTATCTTTGCTGTTCATAAACAGATTATCATGACATATACGGTGCAGATCAAAGTAATGCCCCTGAAAGAATTATTAGACCCTCAGGGCAAGGCCGTAATGGGCGGCTTGCAAAACCTGGGATTGAATGGTGTGGAAGATGTAAGGGTTGGGAAAAATATCACCCTGCGCGTGAATGCCGATTCACCTGAAAAAGCAAAAGCCATTGCAGAAGAAGCAAGCAGGAAACTGCTGTCTAACCAGGTGATGGAATATTTCGAGATTGATGTTGCCTGATATAAACGCTTAGTCAGACAGCCCGGATCATTGAATGATAAAATATGCTCTATCTTGTTCCTACTCCCATTGGTAACCTGAAAGATATTACCCTCCGTGCCCTGGAGGTATTGAAGGAGGTGGACCTGATCTTGGCGGAAGATACCCGCAATACCTCACATTTGCTGACACATTACCAGATCAGCAAACCGCTTTCGCCCTATCATCAGCATAATGAACATAAAGTGCTGCATCACCTGGTGAACCAGTTGCTTGAAGGAAAGAAGATAGCAGTGGTCACAGATGCAGGCACACCGGCGATATCCGATCCCGCTTTCTTATTGGTAAGGGAATGCATTAAAACCGGTGTGAAAGTAGAATGCCTGCCCGGAGCTACGGCTTTTGTTCCTGCCCTTGTGAACAGCGGCATCCCTTCCAACCGGTTTGTTTTTGAAGGATTTCTTCCCGTTAAAAAGGGAAGGCAGACGCTGCTGAAACAACTGGCTGAAGAAGAACGTACGATGATCTTTTACGAATCGCCGATGCGGCTGGTAAAAACCCTGGAAGAATTCATCACTTATTTTGGTGCCGAGAGGCTTTGCAGTGTAAGCCGTGAACTGACCAAGCTGTATGAAGAGAACAAACGGGGCACGTTGGCCGAAGTAGCTGCTTATTTTAAAGAGAAAGGAGTGAAGGGGGAGATTGTGATTGTCGTAGGGGGAAAATGAGTCGGGAGTCTTTAATCGGTAGTCGGAACTTCACAAAAATTTATAGATTCATTTTGATATAGGAAACCGTTGTTGACGTTTTGAGCTTTGTATTAAAAAAGTTAAAAACGGTTTATATCGGCTTGTGTAGAAGATTTTGAGGCGAAATTTGCAAATAGTTGAAGGATTGGTATAGTTTTTAAGTTTGAGTCTTGATTTTTGAAGTATAAAAAAATGAACAGATGAAAAAAATTGTTTTGGCAGGAATGGTCATTCTTCTTTGTGCAAGTGTGCCGGCTTTCTCGCAGATACGTAAGATACCCAAAGCGGTAGAAGAAACTTTTGCTAACCAGTATCGGGAAGCTTCCGATATAGATTTCAAAGATCAATTGGTAAGTGTGGATGTGCACTTCCTGTTGAATGGGGATACCATGGTAGCTTCTTATACCAATAAAGGCATTTGGAAAGAAACCCTGAAGCGTTCGAACTATGATGAACTCCCACAGGAAGTGAAAGATGGGTTTAAGAAAAGCAAATATGCAGACAGGGAGGTGGAAGATGTGACAGTAATGTACCTCCCGGGAGATATTACGCAATACAGGTTGAAAGCGAAAAAAAATGGAGTGGAGAAAAAGTATCTGTTCTTTAATCCAAAGGGGAGAATGCTTCGTGAGTCCATTACCCTGTAATGACAGGAAGGTTTTAAAATAAGACTCCCACAGAGACAACAAAGAGCACAAAGAATTATTGCCAGACCGCTTTCTTTACTACCAGCTTTACAGACAGGTACTAAAGTAAGATGAAATATTTCTTTGTGCTCTTTGTTGTCTCTGTGGGAGTTTCATTTATCCCATACAGAGGGAACCCATCAATAAAAGTCCCTCATTTTCTTTTATCGTAAACCTCAATTACCGATATTTACCCTTCTAGGCTAATAATAATAAACTGATTAGTACATGAAAAAAATCTCTATCTGCTTTCTTTACATGACCCTGGTCTTTTCTGCTTTAGCCCAGCCAGACCGCTGGCAGCAACGCGTAAAGTATGTGATGGATGTGGACATGAATGTGCAGACCAATCGTTTTACCGGAAAACAAAAACTGGAGTACACGAACAATTCTCCCGACACATTGACCCGTGTATTTTACCATCTTTATTTCAATGCCTTTCAACCTGGCAGCATGATGGATGTTCGCAGCCTTCGCCAGGGCACTATTCCTGCGGGAAGAGGGATGGATTGGGATGATCGTGTAAAAGACCGTATACAGAACCTGAAACCGGATGAGATCGGCTATCAGAAAGTGCTTTCTCTTAAGTTGAATGGCCGGCCGCAAAAATTTGAAGTGCTGGAAACGATCCTGGAAGTGAAACTGGATAAGCCCATCCTGCCGAAAACAAAAGTTGTTTTCGATATGGATTTTGAAGGGCAGGTGCCCCTGCAGATCCGCCGGAGCGGAAGGGATAATCCTACCACCAAAGTGCGTTATTCCATGAGCCAGTGGTACCCCAAAATGTGTGAGTATGATTATGAAGGATGGCATCCCACGCCTTATATCGCCCGGGAATTTTATGGTGTATGGGGAGATTATGAAGTGAACATTACTATCGACAAAACTTATATACTGGGAGGTACCGGCTACCTGCAAAATGCAGCGCAGATCGGGTATGGTTATGAAGCACCCGGAACAAAAGTGGTAAGACCTGCCGGAGATAAACTGACCTGGAAATTCATTGCTCCCAATGTGCATGATTTCATGTGGGCTGCCGACCCGGGTTATAAGCACCTGTCGAGAAAAGTAAAGAATGACGTCACCCTTCATTTATTGTATAAGGAAAGTGACCCCAGGGCTGCGAGCTGGGAAAAGATCCTTGACGATGCAGAGAAGGCATTGCCTTTTATCGAAAAAACATTCGGGCCTTACACCTATAAGCAATATTCATTCATACAGGGCGGCGACGGCGGTATGGAATATCCTATGGCTACCCTGCTGGCCAGTGCCGGTGCCTGGCTGCACGAATGGATGCACAACTGGTACCAGGGCATTATGGGCACCAATGAATCCCTGTATGCCTGGATGGATGAAGGATTTACCAGCTACGCTTCAAGCCGTGTATCGGCTTTCCTTTCCGGAAGAACAGGCTTTGCACAGGAAAGCAACTACAGGGGATATTTCTCGCTGGTAAAAAGCGGTAAGGAAGAGCCTTTGACCACGCATGCCGACCATTTCAATACCAATAGCGCTTATTCAGCCGCAGCCTATTCAAAAGGAGCCGTTTTCATGGAGCAGCTCGGTTATATTACCGGTGCTGGAACGCGTGATAAGATCTTGCTGGAATATTACCGGCTCTGGAAGTTCAAACACCCCAATGCGGCAGACTTTATCCGTGTGGCAGAAAAAGTAAGCGATATGAAACTGGACTGGTATAAACAATACTGGGTGAATTCAATCAAAACAATTGATTATGCATTTGACAGTCTGTGGGAAGATAAGGGGGTAACAAAGATCAGGATCAAACGGATCGGGTTGATGCCAATGCCGATCGATCTGCAGCTGACATTTAAGGATAGCACCACTGAAGTCCATTATATTCCCCTCGACCTTATGTATGGGGCGAAAAATCCCGAGGATGAATCGGCCCGTAAAGTATATCCGGCCTGGAAGTGGACCAGCGAAACTTATACGATCGAGAGTAAGCACAGGCTGGCTGACCTATCAGTTGCGGAGATAGATCCTTCGCAGAGGATGGCGGATGTGGAACGGCAGAATAACCGGATCAAACTTTAGAAGCACGAATGGTGCGAATGAGTGTGAGGGATGGAGGGTGAGATCGGGAAGGCGCGAATGGCGGTTTGGGGAAGAAGAGGGTGAGGGGAAGCGCGAATGGGAGTTTGGAGTAAGGGGGATAACCCGAAAGGGGGATTATGAGTGAGTTTTAAAAGCGAATACGAATAAAGGAAAAGCCTTCCAGATTGTCTGGAAGGCTTTTTACTTAGATTAGGTGCCCTCTGAATCTTGCTCTCAGTTTCTAAAAGATAGGTTTTCGGTTAATGGTAGAATTCTTAAGAAAATTCGTAATACATAACAAATCTACACTGCTAACCTTGCAAAAGGAATACCACTTTTGTGGTATTTCTGGGATTTATAGTTACCGTCCAAAGTACTTATTGACTGCTTCGATCCGGTTAGTAACATGCAACTTCTCGTAAATGTGGTATACATGCTTTCTTACCGTTTCGGGGCTGATGAATAGCTCTGCTGCGATTTCCTTATACATCAGGCCCTTGGATAACTGCTCGAGAATCTCCTTTTCCCGTGTTGACAGTTCGTCGAGTTCTGAGTCCTTTGTAGCGCCCGACTTGTTTTGAAAAGCCGCCACTACTTTCCTTGCTATCTGGCTGCTCATTGGGGCTCCGCCCTGGTACAGTTCCCTGATAGCTTCCAGGAGACGGGCAGGAGCAGTTTTTTTCAGGATATAACCGCTGGCCCCTGCACTGAGCGCTTCAAATATCTTTTCGTCTTCCTCGTAAACCGTACACATCATAAAATTGGTGGCAGGTACTTGCTGCTTCAGGATTTTTACACAATCAATACCGCTTTCTGTGCCACCCAGGTTAATATCCATCAACACTACATCGGGCTCCATTACAGGTATCTCATTGATCGCTTCTTCTGCTGTTCCCAGTGTGCCTATGCATTCATATCCATCAGACATGCTGATAATCTCTTCCAATGCGTTTCTTAGGTCCCGGTTATCGTCCACTATACAAACGGATATTGCCTTCATGAAGCAAAAATGAGACATAATCGTGAGGTGGGCAATACCACGAACAGGGTAAAAAAACTATGAGCGTTTGGAAATAGGAGAAAAATGAATAGCAGGATACTTGTAAACACTTAATTTCTAGGAGGAAAGTCTCTTAGTTCCGGGGTACATATATGATATACTTGTCTGCAAAAAAATCTTCCTCGAAAAGTTCGCTCACCGGGAGCTGCCGGGGTCTAGTAAGGCTTTCCTGTATTTCCACTGCCAGGTCGCCGCCTTTAAGACAGATAAGGCCTGGCTTGGGTGCAGCCGGGTCATATCCCGCGGAATGGTTGCGGAGCAGGGGTTTGCTCCAGTGCCAAAGATCTTTGAGGGGAGCTACAGCCCTCGATACCACATAGTCGAACTTGCGGTTCCTGATATCCTCTATACGGCTGTGCTGGGTGGTTACATTTTGAAGACCAATGCCTTCAGCAACCGCATCCACTACTTTCAGTTTTTTTGCAATACTGTCTACCAGGTGAAATTTTACCTCAGGGAAAAATATAGCCAAAGGTATTCCCGGGAATCCGCCCCCTGTTCCCAGGTCAACGATCTCCATGCCCGGCTGGAATTCAAAACTGGCAGCAATGCTCAGGGAATGGAGTACATGTCTTTCGTAAAGGCTCTCAATATCTTTCCTGGAAATCACATTGATCTTATCATTCCATTCGGCATAAAGCCCTTTGAGCTGCTTAAACTGCTCCAATTGCTTTGGGGTGAAATCTGAAAAATATTTGAGTATGATCTCCATAATTGATAAAGGGTTTTGTAAAGGATACTACGTTGTGCACATCGTGTAATCGATGCATCCTTTGCGTAACTTTTACGCCAGAAAGATCTGAGCCGGTCAATTCCATTTTTTACTTGGCTTTTTCCACAGCGCCGGAGCAAAGATGATATAATATAAGAACATCCACATATCCAGGAAAAGAAACCAGGGCCAGAGATCTTTCTCATCCATTTTGGCCATAGCCTTATAAAGAATAAAACCCTGTATCAGCAGCCGCACGCCAAAAACCCCTAAAGCAAATCTCCAATCATAAAAGATCAGGCTGGCAATAAAGGCAGGGTAGAAAATAAACTGTGAGAAGAAATACAATCCCAGCAGGAATTTATGTTGTGGCTTATAGAATTTAGCCGTGGTGTAATGCCGGGATTTTTGTTTGAACCAGCCCGACCAGGTGGTTTTGGGAATAGACCGGGTAACTGCATCCGGGTCTATGATCACGGCTGTGTTTTTACTGGTGGCTACTTTATTGATAAAAAGATCATCATCTCCACTTGGAATATGGTTGATGGAGGAGAACCCTTTATTGCGCAGGAACAACCCTTTTTTATAAGAAAGATTTCTGCCCACGCCCATATATGGAACTCCTGCCAGCGCATAAGAGAGATATTGCAAAGCCGTATGAAAAGTTTCAAACCGGATCAGTTTGTTCAGCATCCCGGGTTTTTTATGATAAGCTCCATAGCCTAAAACGATCTCTGTATCTGCATCATACGCCCCCTGCATTTTTTCTACCCAGTTTTCGCTTGCCGGAACACAATCCGCATCTGTCAGCAACAGTATTTCATGTTTGGCTTCGCGGATGCCGATCGATAAAGGATACTTTTTGCCCGAGATCAATTTAGCTTCCTGGGTCAGCTCTACAATATTGAGTGATTTGAAAGTCTTTTTCAGTTCTTCGAGAATATACTTGGAGTCGTCCAGGGAATTGTCATTGACCGCCACCACCTCATAAGTGCTGGGATATTGCTGCACCAGCACACCGGGCAGGTTGCGGGCAAGATTTTCATCCTCATCCCTTGCGCAAACGATCACTGATACGGGAT
Source organism: Sphingobacteriales bacterium 44-61 (assembly GCA_001898405.1). Lineage (GTDB taxonomy): Bacteria > Bacteroidota > Bacteroidia > Chitinophagales > Chitinophagaceae > Terrimonas_A. The sequence continues at coordinate 477,400 of MKTW01000001.1, read as the reverse complement.
GCTGTTGTGTATTGGGTCTTGATTTTGGTCGGTAAAAGGCAATTCTGCTGAAAAACCAGCAATAGTAAAAGAGTTGGATGGTCGTAACGGCGACGAAGAAAAAGAAAATCGTCTCTCCCCAGTTAATTAGTGGCATGGACGCGAAGATAAGAAAGAAGTTTATGGTTTATTATCTTGCACCGCTTAATAAGGATGTATGGCGGCATTACAGTTTAATTTAGAGCAGCAGGATACCGGTTCAAAGGCAAGGGCCGGCAAGGTCACCACTGACCATGGCGAAATTCTTACCCCTATTTTTATGCCCGTGGGCACAGTCGGCAGTGTAAAAGCCGTATCCCAGCAGCAATTGGAAAAAGATGTGCAGGCGCAGATCATTTTGGGAAACACTTATCATCTTTATCTGCGTCCGGGACTGGAGATACTGGAAGCTGCCGGCGGACTGCACCGGTTCAATGGCTGGCCACGTCCCATCCTGACCGATAGCGGCGGCTACCAGGTATTTTCCCTGGCCGGTACCCGGAAGATAAAAGAAGAAGGAGTTACTTTTCAATCACATATTGACGGGTCAAAGCATTTGTTCACTCCTGAATCCGTCATGGATATTCAGCGCGTGATCGGAGGCGATATCATCATGGCTTTTGATGAATGCCCCCCGGGTGGCAGTGAGTATGCTTATGCCCGCACTTCCATGGAACTGACACATCGCTGGCTCGACAGGTGTTTCAACCGGTTTAATTCCACTGATGATAAATACGGTTACACACAAAACCTGTTCCCGATCGTACAGGGCGGCACTTTCAAAGATCTGCGCAAGCAGTCATGTGAATATATCAGTTCCAAAAATGCAACAGGCAATGCGATAGGCGGATTGAGTGTGGGTGAGCCAGAACCGGTGATGTATGAAATATGCGACTGGTGCTGCGATCATCTTCCAAAAGACAAACCCCGCTACCTGATGGGCGTGGGCACGCCCTGGAATATCCTGGAATGCATCAGCATGGGAGTGGATATGTTTGATTGTGTAATGCCTACGCGCAACGGAAGGAACGCAATGTTGTTTACCACCCGCGGTGTGATCAATATCGATAATAAAAAATGGGAAAAGGATTTCTCACCTATTGATGATGGGCTTGATAATGTAATGAGTAATTATTACAGCAAAGCTTACCTGCGTCATCTTATCAAATCAAAAGAAATACTGGGACTGACCATTGCCAGCGTTCATAATCTTGCATTCTATCTCTGGTTGGTAAAAGAAGCAAGGAAACATATACTGCAAGGAGATTTTGCTTCCTGGAAAAGAGAGCAGGTGGAAATATTGAAAACGCGTTTGTAGCGATCTCTTCATTTCACCTTTGCAACGGCCGGGCAGAATTTGTTGTCAATCTCTCCGAACCTGATTAAACAACCAGATATGAAACCCAGACAATTTCTGCTTGCTGCCCTTGCCCTGTCGCTCCTGTTCGCCAGTTGCAAAAAAGACAAAGTCCCTTATAAAAGTGAATTAAGAAAAAGCCTGTTTGCCTGGCAGGCCTTTAAAGCAAACTCGGATAACTCTTATCGCTACACGGTGGCCACCTCTTCCTGGGTCGGTATATCCTCTGAAACAACGATTACTGTAACTAATGGCGTTGTTACACAACGGGATTATATTTTAAGGCGGATGACCCAAAGCCCATCAGGCCAGCCTTCGACTGTTGTTGCGGAGGAATGGCAGGAAACAGGGAGCACACTTAACACACATAATTACGGTGCTGCCACTGTTACGTTGGATGAGATCTATAGACTCGCAAGGGAAGAGTGGCTGAAGGAAAGGGAAGACGTAACGTATTATTTCGAAGCAAATAATAGCGGTATGATCTCTTCGGCCGGATACGTCCCTAACAATTGTGCCGACGACTGCTTTAATGGTATTACGATCACCTCTATAGAAAGGCTTTAATAAGCCTCTCTATAGTTTATACAATCCATTCTTGATCGCAAACGTTACCAGCCCGATCCTCGATTGCACATTCAGCTTTTTCAACAGTTCATCCCGGTAGCCATCAATGGTGCGCGGACTGAGGTTCATGCTTTCCGCAATCTGCTTATAGGTCATTTCAGTGCAGGCCATTTGCAGAAAGGCGATCTCTTTATCCGACAACTGGGAGATGATGGATGTTTCTTTTACTGTCAGGCTTCCTTCCTGTGTTACATAACTCAGCATTTTATTGCTGATCAGCTCACTGATATAAAAACCGGTATCGCGGATACTGTCGAGGGCCTGTTTAAATACCAATGGCTTACTGTCTTTCAGTATATATCCTCTTGCTCCTTTTTTAAGCATGCTGATGATAATGGAATCGTTATCCATTACGCTTAATACGAGCACTTTTACTTTTGGCAGGTTTTGTTTGATCCAGTCGGCAGTTTCAAAACCGTTCATCTCCGGCATGGTGATGTCCAAAAGCACAAGGTCGGGTGCGGGATAGTGTTGCAACTGGGCAATAAATTCTTTGCCGTTGTCGGCTTCAAACAATACTTCGTATCCTTCAAAGGAGCGAACAAGTGAAGCGAGGCCATTACGCAGGAGTGTGTGGTCGTCAACCAGCGCTATCTGAACAGTTGGTTTACTCATTGGGTTCTAACTTAACGGAAATTGTGATTTCGGTTCCCTTTTCCGGCTCACTGTTTAGCTGCAGGTCTGCAGCTATCATCCTGGAGCGGTTCTCTAAATTACGTAATCCGGCGCCAGCTGTCACCTTTTCTTTGTTGAATCCTTTGCCATTGTCTTTTATGCGTATCTGCAGGCGGTCTGCCTGCTGGCTTACTTCCAGCATTATCGAATTAGCAGAAGCGTGTTTGATAATATTGTTGATGATCTCCTGGATCATCCGGAAGAGGATGATAGGGCGGTCATTGCCAAGCGGTGGCGGGTTTTCGGCAACGGAGAGCTGGGTGGTGTACTTGCCGCTTTTTTCAAGATCGCGGAGCAGCTTTTGTGTAGGCTCCAGCCATCCTTTTTTGCGGATGAAATCGGCATCGAGGGAATGGCTGAGATTGCGCAGATCGGTGATGGCTTTTTCCATCAACTCGTCTACCAGGCCTAGTTTCCCATTGTCGAGCGGCGTGTTCAATGTGTTGAGATTGATGCGGGCAAGACTAAGCACCTGACCGATATTATCGTGTATTTCACGGCTGATATCGGCAAAAGTCTGTTCCTGTATTTCCAGTTTGGATTGCAGGAGGGTTTGTTCAAATTGAACGGCCATTTTTTGTTTGTCTAATAAAAGAGTGTTTTTTCTTTTCAGGTAGATACGGAAAAGAAAGAAGATTGAAATGGTCAGCAACAGCACAAAAAGGCTGGCTGAAGTAATGGATAAGATAAGGTCTAATTTTTCTTTTTGCATAGATAAAAGGCATATGTAAAACAACTGTACATAAAAATGCTCATGATGCGCGGTATTAACTGGTAAAGAGGAATCCCGAAAATACTTGCATCATAAGCAAGAAGAAATTTGTAAAAGGCAAGCGTAATATTTACTATAGGATAGAATGTGATTACGCCAACCGTGACGAGTATAACAGGTAACCATCTTCTCTCTTCAGTTGGATTGTCAAGATTAAAGTAGTTAAAAAGAAAAAATATACCACAACAGGTAATGACAAAACCACTTGCCAGGGAGAGGTAACTGTTATATATGGTAATTGACTGGATAAAAATAAAAGTGACCAACGTAACTGACAGGTATACGGAGTATAACCAGGCGATCAACTTGCGGACAGGCGCATTAATAGAAATTCTATAAAACAGGATAACAAAGACAGTGGTGCTGATGGGCCTGTAAATGTTGTAAAACAGCCCTGTCGTTTTTAGTGAACCATAGTTGGTAGCTATGAAAAGGCCGATTTCCTGAATACTTATCAGCCACAAATAAGGAACAAATAAAAAAAGCTGCCTGCTTTTTAGCTCTCGATGAAAGCGTGTTGCCGTAAGAGCGCTTAAAATCAGGCAGCCTAAATAAATATATAGAAGATACATAGGTGATTATGGAAATAATTGTCCATCATTGTACGGATCAACCTCTTCACAATCGCCATCGTCGCAATCAGTTTCACCACCTCCGGGATTGGGTTTAGTGGAATATTTAGCTGGTTGGCCATTCTTATACGGCCATAAAATAACTGTGGTGCGTCCGGCTTGTGGATGTCCTGCCGGGTAATCACCCATGCAGATACGGAGCTCGTCCGCTATTCCGGTCATTTTTGTAAGCCAGGCCATCAGTTCAGGCAATTTAAAAGATACCGATTGAGTTTGCTTTTGCATGTCCACTCCTAATTTTTGCATATAGGAAGTGTAGGTCTTGATCATTTCCTGGGCTTGGTCAACAGGAATTGGTTGGTTAGGCATAAGTAGAAGAATTTAGTGATTTGTGCGACCAAGATATAACAGTATCAGCTAATTACAATATCCTGATTATGAAGAGGGTGAATAAACGGGTGCTTTTACCGTGAAAAAACGGGTGTAAAAATGGGTGTAAGATCGCTTGTCTGGTAAGCTCCCTTATTTCACCTTTGTACCAGGCCAAGCAATTCCCATTAACCATCGGACCTTATTCTATTTTTTTGCTTTTTTGAGGGCCTATTCCGAACAACCTTTACCTGTCGCTTGTAGTTAATGACAACCGGCAGGTTTTTTTATTTGCCCTATTCGCCTTTATTCGCGTCATTCGTACTAAATCTTTCACATTTTATTCCTTTTAAATTCAGTTACTTCGCAGCCGGAAAGGTTTAAAGTTTAAGCGTTTAATGTTTTAAAGGTTAATTTCTATTAGCCCTTTTAGTCGTTCAAACCAGCCCTTAAGCTTTGGACCCCCAAAACTCTTAAACCTCTCTGTTTGGGCAAGCTAGACTGGTACATACTGAAAAAATTCCTGGTTACCTTTTTCTTTTGCATGATGCTGTTCCTGGTAGTGGCCGTGGCGGTAGACAGCAGTGAAAAGACGGATGATTTTGTGAAAAGCGGTCTCAGCAGTTCACAGATCATCACCCAGTATTATTTTGGCTTTATACCACATATATGGGGGCTTCTTTTCCCATTGTTCGTCTTTATAGCCGTAATATTTTTTACCAGTAAAATGGCCACCCGTTCGGAGATCATTGCGATACTCGCCAGTGGCACCAGTTTCAACCGAATGCTTCGCCCATACCTGGTAGGAGGACTTTTGCTCGGCGTGATCCTCTGGTTTGGTAACCGTTATCTCATTCCAAAGGCCAATGAGATCATGAGTGGTTTCAAGATGACTTATATCGACCGGAATGATCCGACCAAAAACCAGCAGAGCAATAATTATTACCGGCGTGTTGACCACGACACATACGTTGGCATGAAATATTATGACACCACCAGTAAATCAGCCCAGTCGTTTTTTCTTGATCGCGTAAAGAACAACAAAGTGGTGTATAACCTGCGGTCAAATTTTATTCAGTGGGATGCTACAGAAAAAAAATGGAAGCTGCAGAATGCCGTGGAAAGAAAAGTGGACAGCCTTGGCGAAGTGACCAAAGAATATCCCACACTTACGATCAATATAAGCCTCAAGCCGCAGGAATTGCGGAAAGACGAATATCTTAAAGACAAATTGTCTACCCCCGAACTGATCCGTTTCATTAACCAGGAAAAGCTGCGGGGTACGGAAGGGCTCAGTGCCCTGGAAGTGGAACGTTACCGCCGTACAGCCACGCCGGCTGCCGTAGTACTGCTGACCCTGATCGGCGTCGTGATCGCCAGCCGGAAAACCAGGGGAGGGAGCGGAATGCACCTGGCCATCGGAGTGGTTACAGGTGCCCTGTTCATCATGTCTGACCGGTTCTCCACCGTATTTGCTACCAAAAGCGACCTGCATCCATTACTCGCTGCCTGGCTTCCGAATATTGCTTTTTCGTTGGTGGCGTACTGGATGTATACCAGGGCCCCTAAATAGGAGCCGGTTCCAAACCGGAAGTCTTTAGCCGGAAGTCGGCTTCCTGGCTGCGTATTAGAACCAGATTAGAGCCCGCAAGCTTTTCATCGTTCCAACATCAAATTGCGTAAAGGTTTGCGTAAAACGAAGAACATTATTGTTTAAAATGTTTGTTCTGGCAAACGCCATTAAGTACCTTTAACCCTTCAACATTTTAGTGATTTTTAAACGATTTGTCATGGGAGTAATTAAAGACAGGTTCAAAGCAAAAGCTGATCAGCTGGGTGGGGATATTAAAGATTTGCTCAAGGAACATGGTAATAAAGTGATAGGGGAAGTGCAGTTGTCGCAGATATATCAGGGCATGCGCGGGATGACAGGATTGGTGTCGGAAACTTCTTTACTCGATGCCCAGGATGGGATCCGTTTCAGGGGCTATTCCATTCCTGAGTTGAGGGAGAAACTGCCGAAAGCTCCTGGTGGAACTGAACCCCTGCCGGAAGGATTGTTTTACCTGATGTTGATAGGAGAGCTGCCTACAGAAGAAGATGTGCATCATGTAACATCTGTATTGCAACGCCGCAGTCATGTACCCAATCATGTCTTCCACACTATTGAAGCACTGCCTTTGAATGCACATCCCATGACGCAGTTCGTGGTAGGTGTAATGGCCCTTCAGACAGAAAGCCAGTTTGCCAAAAGATATGCGCAGGGTCTCAGCAAAAAGGATTACTGGGAAGCTGTATTTGATGATTCAATGGACCTGATCGCCAGGCTGCCCCGCATTGCTGCTTATATTTATCGCAGGAAATATAAAGGTGGGGATCATATTCAACCCAATGGCCTGCTCGACTGGGCCGGCAACTTTGCTCACATGCTGGGTTATGAAGATGAGACTTTCAAAGAACTGATGCGTTTATATATGACCATTCATGCCGACCATGAAGGAGGGAACGTATCAGCGCATGCAACTCACCTGGTAGGCTCTGCCTTGAGCGATCCTTATCTCAGTTTTGCAGCAGGCATGAACGGATTGGCTGGTCCCTTACATGGACTGGCTAACCAGGAAGTAATAAAATGGATCTTTGAAATGCAGGGAGAGTTAAAAACTGACCTCCCTACAAAGGAACAGATAGAAGAATATGTAAAGAAAACGCTCAGCGCAGGAAAAGTAGTGCCGGGTTATGGCCATGCAGTATTGCGCCAAACAGATCCGCGTTTCACTGCACAAATGGAGTTTGGCAAAAAGCATATGCCGGATGATAAACTGGTACAAACCGTTTGGAATATTTATGAGACAGTGCCACCGATCCTGCAATCATTAGGCAAGATCAAAAACCCCTGGCCGAATGTGGATGCTCATAGCGGATCATTGCTGGTGCATTTCGGCATGAAAGAATATGAATACTATACAGTGTTGTTCGGAGTAAGCCGCGCATTGGGTGTATTGGCCAGTCTTTGTTGGGACAGGGCATTGGGCTTTGCGATTGAAAGACCCAAATCAGTGACTACTGACCTGGTGAAAAAATGGCTGAAAGGAGAAGAACAAATATGGGGAGAATAAGCCCCAAATAAAATAAGTAAAACCCTGGCAATGGCCGGGGTTTTGTTTTTTAATAGATAACCAGCCGGTTAAGTGAGTTTATGAAGAGTTAAAGACTAACAGTCGTTCTATTCTGGTATGGTTTTTAATAAAAAAAGGAAGATGACTTTCATTCCTTAACTCTTAAAATAAAAGATTATGACAACCAGAAACAAAGTTCTGTTAGGCATTCTTGGAGCTGCGACCGCAGGTGTGGTCATTGGATTATTGATTGCCCCGGACAAAGGAAGTGAAACACGTAAGAAGATCAAGAGCAAAGCAGGCGATTGGGCAGATAGCCTGAGCCATCTTTGGGACAAAGGCAGAAGAATGGCAGAAGATGGTATGGACGAAGTAAGGGAAAAAGGCCGTCATGCAAAACATGCAGCAGAAGAAAAAGTGAACAAATTGAAAGAGAATTTCAGTTAACTTTAAGGAACAGGCGAAAAGGTGCCCGTACTGGTCATTTTTTCGCCTGTTCGCTTAAACGCGAATATCGCCAATATGAACACGAATGACACGAATGCAAACAAGATACCATGGAAGATCTGAAGGAAAAGACTGCCGACCTTGCAGACCATGTAGAAGACATGGCTGAAACCTTTTACCGGCTTACCATTTTAAATGTTACACAAAAAGCTACCAATATTGCCTCAGGCGCTATTACGATGATCGTCGTATCGGTGCTGGGGCTTTTTGTGCTATTGTTTTTGGGAGTGGCTTTATCATGGTGGTTGGGCGACCTGTTGGGAAGCCGCACAGGTGGTTTTTTACTGGGTGGCGCATTTTTCCTCCTGTTGCTGGGTGTCATTCTCTTAATGCGCAGGAAGATCATTTTCCCTTTTATCAGAAATCTTATTATCAGCAAAGTGTATGACTAAGCCCAGTATCACTACATACGAAGAATTGCTGCAGGAAAAAGCACGCCTCGAGGCTTTGCTTCAGGCACAAAAAGAGCTGGTGAGGCAGGACATTAAAGAGATCAAGCTGGAACTGGCGCCTGTGCAATCAGCGATCTCCATGGTCGGCAAATTTGCTACCAGGGACAAACGCAACCTGCTGCTTACTACAGCCACCGAAGGCATCATTGACCTGGTAGTGAAAAAGCTGATACTTGCCCGCTCCGGCTGGCTCACCAAACTGGTGGTACCTTTTTTAATGAAAAACTTTTCCTCCCATTTTGTAGCTGATAATAAAGACAAATGGCTGGCGCAGTTATTCGCCTGGGTCAGCAAAAGGAGTGCGAACGGAGCTGAAGCAGATGAATCAGCTGAACCCGAAGAGCCGGTAGAGGAAAAGGCTGTGTAATAATCTTTCCATCCCCTCCGGAATATTTCAAAAACCCCTATTTTTGCGTCCCCAATGGGGAATTAGCTCAGTTGGCTAGAGCGCTTGCATGGCATGCAAGAGGTCACCGGTTCGACTCCGGTATTCTCCACTTAATTGAAAGCCCTGAAATGCTTGTATAAAGTGCTTCAGGGCTTTTTCTTTGGAAAATTCTACCTGTTTTCTTTTTGTCTCTTGATCGCTTAGCGGGATATTCGATTTTAAATCTGAATTCACTTTCAAGTACTTCCCTGTAAGCGTTTTCAAAAACAGATTTATCCCAGTTATATTCTTCACTTAGCGGAATAGTAGCACGCTGAATAAGATCAAGTATATACCTATACTTACCCTTCTTATCGAGTGTTGCATAGTCATCATAATTATAGTAGGGAGCAATGGTTACTATCGATCCTGTTTTCCATGTCCGGTTCCATATCTTGTTGTAAGCCGGTTGAATGGTTATTCTGCTGGTCTTGGGTGGCTTGTATCCATGCATTTTTTGCATATACAAGTCGCTGATATAATTCTTAAGGGACACTTCTTCCCAATATTCAGGCGTTTCTCTTCGATGAGGTATTGAAGTATACAAGGTTATATCAGAAAAGGGAGCTCCCATATCATTATTGCGTGTGAGTAAATTTATAATATCTTTCCGGTCATGAAAAGATTTTTAGCCATAATAACTGTATTAAGTCTGGCTGCATGTAATCAGTCAAAATCCAGGCATTACACTAAGGAGATGAATTTTGGCGCTTTCATTATTGAAACACCTCAATCATGGAAACAAATCAAAGCGAAAGGAATTGATAGCTATGTAGGCGGAATTGCTATCGATGACAAAGATACACTTCACTTTGATCTGGGCTGGTATTCCAATACCCTGACGGAGTATGAACCGCAAATTGTAGAACGTTCGCTTCTTCAACATATGCAGCAACCTGTTGATACAACAGAACTGATAATTGTTGAGAGGCGGAAAGGTATTGATCCTGACAAATACAAAAAGACTAATGTTTCATGGGATACAATTGGCGGATATAGGGCTAAGATCGTTTATCCAAGGCAATCAGGTATTGGGACGACAGGCGTTTATATTGATAGTCTTTGGGTAGCAGGTTCTGACGTTGATCGGTTTAATTTATATGGTATTAATTTAAAACCTGAAAATGAAAAAAAGGTATTACAGGTGTTACGGACGCTAAGGTTCCGGAAGAAATAGTGAGATATTAGTACTAACAGCATTGATAATTCTATTTTAGTAAATATGAGTTATGACCTGTTTTTTTATAAGCAAAAGGGTTCCCTTTTGGATTCATCAAAGTTTGATATTGAAGACAAACAACTTGGAGAAGTGGTTTCCTGGGATAAAGTATTTAATGCTAAACCATAATTAAGCAGCATCGGACATTCCTGAAAAACTTCACTCTTTTTCATATTTCCGCAGGAGTATATTTAGTACAGAAAAAATATTTCTATGGATCTTAAACATCTCATGCCTGTTAAGAAATTACTTGTTTGTGTAATTGCCTCCAATCTTTTTATTGCATTGCAAGCGCAGCAAAAGCAAATACGTAAAACCCCGTTAATGGGCTGGTCCAGTTGGAACAGTTTCCGTATCAATATTACTGAGAAGGATATAAGAGAAGAGGCTGACCTGCTGGTTTCAACCGGTTTGAAAAGCTTAGGTTATACTTATGCCATAATCGATGATGGTTACTTTGGTGGCCGGAATGCAAAAGAAAATATAATACCCCATCCCAAACGCTTCCCTGGCGGCATGAAAATCCTGGCAGATTATATCCATTCCAAAGGACTTAAGGCTGGCATCTATTCTGACGCAGGTATCAATACCTGCGGTTCATACTGGGATAAGGATACCATTGCTACTGGCTGCGGCCTGTATGGGCATGAATACCAGGATCTCTTTCAACTGCTGAATACATGGGGCTATGATTATATCAAAGTGGATTGGTGTGGCGGCGACTGGATGAAGCTCAACCAGGAAACACGGTACACCTTGATTGGAAATATCATCCGCGAAATAAAACCGGAAACCTACTACAGCATCTGCAGTTGGGGGTTTCCAGGGGAGTGGGTAACCAATGTGGGAAATATGTGGCGCATATCAAGTGATATACGGAGTGATTTCAGATCTATCATGCGTATTGTAGACCTGAATGCCGATCTGTGGAAATATGCAACACCAGGGCATGTCAACGATATGGACATGCTGCAGGTTGGCAATGGTATGAGCTATGAAGAAGATAAGGCCCATTTTACCATGTGGGCGGTCATGTCTTCTCCGCTATTGTTGGGCAATGATCTTCGCAGGATGTCAAAAGAGACCATGCAGATTATTAGTAACAAAGAGATCATTGCCCTCAATCAGGACCCGCTTGTGTACCAGGCCCGGAGGTTCAGTAAAAAAGACAGCCTGGAAGTCTGGGCAAAGCCCCTTGGCTCTACAACCAGCGGTAAAGTAGCCGTTACATTACTGAACAGAAATGACAGGGAAAAGGAGATCTCATTTGATTTGGATTCTATTGGGATTAATTCCGCTGAAAGTTATACACTACGTGATCTCTGGATGAAAAAGGACTATCCCCGGTCAACGGAGAAGAAACGTAGTTTCAAGGTTCCTGCGCATGGAGTGGTGGTATTGAAAGCAGCGGGAATCAGTCATCCTTTTAATAAGTATCAATACGAATAGGAAAAATAATCGGGCAGCGATTAATGCATACGATGTTTTCTGTCAGCTGTAAGGTTCTGGTAGAAAAGCAGAACTTATTTTCAAATTGCTTTCGGCAGGTCTTTCTTAAAACCGGCTTTGTATTGATAGGGACTTTGCCCTGTATGGTCTTTAAACACTTTGCAGAAATGTGAACTGGAATTATACCCGCAGAGATAAGCTATGTCGGAGATAGGCTTGTCCATTTCTATCAGGATCTTCCGCGCATTTGTCATGCGCAGTTCCAGCAGGTATTGGGAGAAACTCATTTTTGTCCGCTTCTTGAAATAGCGGCATAATGACTGCTCTGTCATACAGGCAATGTCTGCCACCTGCTTCAGTGAAATCTGCTCATGCAGGTTGTTTTTGATAAAATTGATCACATTGATCAGCCTGTCTGAACTATGTGCTTCAATTCCACTGGTCTCCTTACTTACGATAAAGCTTTTTTCCTGTGAAATGGAAATGAGGTGCATAATATTCAACAGGCCTTCCACTTTTTCAAAACCTGTTGCGGAAGTGAGTGCCAGCAGTTTTTCGGCAATGATCCTTTTTGTTTCGCCATATATTTTAATTCCCTGCGAAGCCTGCGCGATCATTTCCCTGATCCCTTCAAATTCTTTCATGGAATCAAACATCTGTTGAAAGGTGCGCGGGTTGAAATAAGTTACGATCACTTTTGACTGCAGATTGGAATCTTCTTCATAAAAAGCAGAATCACTTAACCAGACATGGGGAACATTGGAGCCGATGAATACCATATCCCCCGACTCAAATGGCTCCACTTTATCGCCAATGATCCTTTTGCCATAACCTTCAAGTATTAAAACGAGTTCTAATTCCGGGTGAGCATGAAAACAAGGTTGGCCATGAAAGGGAGAGGCCAGGAAAGGCTGGCTTCTGTAATCAATGAATAATGAATCATTGATCATTGGCGTGATTTGAGTATGCAATAACCTCATATTATATAGCAAGCGTAAAAAAGGTACGCCTTTTACGAAAGTTAAGGTAGGTATAATTTGACAAGCAAACAAAATTATTGTCAAGCATGGCCCTGCTCATTACAGCATTAAAACAAACGTTTATACCTGCCTGCCGTAAAAAGGTAATTTATTTAAAAAGGAGGATAACAATACGATATTAAGAGAAAATGCCAGAGGTAAATTTGAACGGACAATATTGCTTAGGAAGGTTTATTATACAACCAAACAATTGCCGATTATGAAATCAGTTCTAACGATGGCGGGTAGCAAGCCATGGATCTCAAAAAAAACCTGCACCAGGCGTATGATGCTATGGCTATTATGCCTGGGAATTACGCTTACCGGTTTTTCACAACAAACAGTCACTATTACAGGGGTGGTAACAGATTCCACTACCGGGCAAACCCTTCAGGGGGTTTCTGTTTCTGAACTCGGCAGCAACCGGGCAACACAAACAGATGCCAGCGGGAAATATTCAATTGCTGTGGCTGAAACCAGCTCTTTGGAATTCAGGCATATTGGGTATGCTGTCCAGGTATTTCCGGTAAAGGGTCATGCTGTGATCGATGTGCTGTTGACACCTGATGCAAAAGACCTTGACCAGGTGGTGGTAGTGGCTTATGGAAAACAACGGAAAGCAACCGTTACAGGAGCGATCGTATCCATTCAGACAAAAGAGATCAAGCAAAGCCCCGCAGCAAATCTTGCTGTTTCGCTCGCGGGCCGCTTACCTGGCCTTACTGCTATTCAGCGCAGTGGTGAGCCGGGAAGGGATATCACTCAAATATTCGTAAGAGGACAGGGAACTGTGAATGCTCAATCCCCGATCGTACTGGTTGATGGTGTTGAACGGGACCTCACTTATATCGATCCCAACGAAGTCGAATCGGTGACCATTCTAAAGGACGCATCTTCAACAGCCATCTTTGGCGTAAGGGGGGCAAACGGTGTGATCCTTGTTACTACCAGGAGAGGCACTTCAGAAACACCGGAAATAAATTTCACTGCGGAAGCAGGCACACAAAGTTTTACCCGGTTCATTACTCCTGTTAATTCATATGAATATGCAACATTGAGAAATCTTGCACAGCGGAATGATGGACTTGGAGATGCATTCACCCCCGAAGCGCTGGAGCATTACCGTACCGGAGACGATCCTGTCCGTTATCCAAATACCAACTGGAGGGATATGCTGATCAAGCCGGCTTCATTGCAGCAACGTTATAACCTGAATATTTCCGGTGCAAACAAAGGATTGCGCTACTTTGTGAATGCCGGGTACCTCAGACAGGGAGGGCAATTCCGTTTTGAAAAAGACCTGCCTTACGATCCTGAATTCAAACTTGACCGGTATAATTTCCGCTCCAACATCGACCTTCAGATCAACAAATCGTTGAAGGCCTTTCTTAATGTTGCAGGTTATCTTGAAAAACAGAATATGCCGATGGGTGTGTTGAATCTTGTTGGCCGCGATGAAGTGGTCAACAATTCACCGGCCCTGTGGATTATGGCGTATATGAACTATCTGAATGCTACCATTCCCCCTTATACTCCCGATGGCCAGATCATTACAACAATTACAACAGACCATCCGGCGCTTGGACAACTGAACAGGACAGGATATATACAACAAACAAGAAGTAATGTAACGGCTACTTACGGAATGGAACAATCGCTTGACTTTATCACGAAAGGCCTGGTAGCAAGGGCCGTAATGTCATTCGATTCAAAAACTACCAATAACTTTTATGCCGGGCGTGATTATGAAAGATGGGAGCAGGTGATATTGAGAGGTGTGCCGGGAGCAGATGGCCAGGATAGTGTGACTTATCTCAAACATGCACAAAAAAATACTCCGCTGACTATTTCCGGTGCAAGATATTTCACATCCTTTTCCAATTTCCAGGGATCCTTAAACTATAACCGCACATTTGGCGACCATGTGGTTACAGGATTATTATTATATCAGCAGCAGAAAACACTCATCAATGCTGAACTGCCCTTTAACCTGATCGGTGTTGCATCAAGGCTGACATACGGGTTCAGGAATAAATATTTCGCTGAATTCAATGCAGGGTACAACGGTTCTGAACAGTTCGCAAAAGGGCACCGGTTTGGATTCTTCCCTGCTGTATCTGCAGCCTGGGTATTGTCCAATGAAAAATTCCTGGAAGACAATAATGTTTTCAGCACAGTTAAACTGCGCGGTTCTTATGGTTCTGTCGGAAATGACAGGATCGGTAGCCGCAGGTTCCTGTATATCGATGACCTGCAGGTAGGTGGTGGCGGTGCATCCGGTAGCCTTGGACAGGGTGCAACGATTGTGACGAACTTATTAAAGAATGAGGCGCTTCAGTGGGAAGTATCCCGGAAAGCAAATATTGGTTTTGAATTAGGCATGCGCAATGGTCTGAGCCTTACAGTGGATCTGTTTACCGAAAAACGCGACAACATTTTACGCAACAGGGGAACGATCCCTGCTTTGAACGGCTTGCCTGTAAGTGCATTGCCTCCTGTGAATATTGGTATTGTAAAAAATAAAGGATATGAGATTGAACTGAATTACAGGAAAAGATTTAACAGTAACTGGTCAGCCCTCGGCAAACTAAATCTCAGCTATGCAACGAATGAACAGCTGTTTGCCGATGAGCCTCTTTTACCGGAGTCTTATGCATATCGCTATCGCGAAACGGGCTATCGTATCGGGCAAAATTTTGGCTATATCGTAGACCGTTATTTTACAAGTGCGGATGATATTGCCAACTCGCCGTCGCAGCATGTTGGCGGCCATGATCCCAGGCCCGGCGATTTCAAATACAAAGACCTGAATGGAGATGGTGTTGTTGATGCAGAGGATATCGCACCGATCGGTTATGCGCCTGTGCCCGAGTATACGTTTGGTGCAGCATTCAATGTTACTTACAAAAACTTTGATCTGAGCGTTCTTTTCCAGGGGGTAACAAACGTAACGGCCTATTATGGAGGCGCAGGCACATTTGCTGCTACCTATTATGTAAAAAGGCACCTCGAAAGCTGGACGCAGGAACGTGCGGACGCAGGCCTTCCGGTCAATTATCCCCGTCTTACCACCGAAGGTTCTCCCAACGAGATCGGTAATTCTTTCTTTATCATTGACGGAAGTTATATGAGACTGAAGAACGTAGAGATCGGATACCGCCTGCCCGCATCATGGGCTAAAAAAGTAGGCGCAAAAGGAGCAAGGATCTATGCCAATGGTTTCAATCTCCTTACCTGGGACAGGCTTCCTACAAAGGATATAGATCCGGAGATCACCAACGAAACTTCTTACCCGATCATCAAGACCATCAATTTCGGATTGAACGTAACATTCTAACATCAAACAAAACAAATGAAAAAGATATTCATATTGCGATTGACCATAGCAGCGATCTGCATTTCGGCTGTTTCGGGATGCAAAAAAAGCCCGCTCGATATTACACCCGATGGAAGGATGTCACTCGAAGATGTTTTTAAAAACCCTGACCGGACGGAAGCATATCTGAACACCGTATATGGCTCAATACCCAGCTATTTTATTTCTTATATCGAATTTGCTTTTCTTGCAGGCACAACGGATGAAGCATCTGATTCGCAGGTAGGAAATCAGCCGGCCAATATTGCGGCACAATGGATCATTGGCGCCCTTACGCCAAGCAACAATCCATTGGCCAATCCTAATTACGGAAAGAATGCAGATCATTATCCTGCTTTTTGGGCCGGTATCCGCAATGCCAATGTATTTCTCGCCAATATCGATAATGCCACCGTCAGCAGCGAAGCTTACCGCAGCAGGATGAAGGCAGAAGCAAAATTGCTTCGTGCATTTTACTACTGGGAACTGATCAAACAATTCGGACCAATGCCAATCGTGGAAGCACCGTTTGATAACACGTTTGATTATACTACACTCAAAAGGCCGACATTCCAGGAAGATGTCGACTTCATTATCAAAGACTGTAATGATGCTATTGCAGAACCGACTTTGCCGATCAGGCTTACAACGGAATCAGAAAGAGGACGCTTCAGCAAAGCGGTAGCCTACGCTATCAAATCTGAAGCCACTTTATATAATGCAAGCCCTTTATGGAATTCTTCTGACGATGCTGCCAAATGGCAGGCTGCTGCCGCCATCTCTAAAGAAGCGATAACAACACTGACTACAGGGAATGAATACGGACTGGCCAATAACTACGGAAACTATTTTATCAGCTATTCTGACCTGACCGCATCTCCGCTTGATAAAGAAACCATTTTTGAAGTAACCAAATCATCGGAAGCATATCTCAGTTATGTGAACAGTATACCCAGTAAGCCAACTTATAAAGCCGGGACCTGCCCATCGCAGGAATTGGTTGACAGTTATGACATGCAGGCAACTGGTGAACCGGCTATTACCGGTTACAGCGATGCCGATCACCTGGTGCCGATCATCAATGCAGCTTCGGGTTATGATGAAACAAAACCTTATGTTGGAAGAGATCCCCGTTTTTATGCTACGGTTTGGTACAATGGTGCACTGTATGATAATATCGGAGGTCAGATACATACTATCGAAACATTCCTGGGAGGAGCAGACCAATTGATCAAATCTCCACCCAATCAGCAAAACACACATACAGGATATTACCTGCGCAAATTCATTGATCCAAAGATCCAGACAGGGCAGGTGCCTAATCTCGGATGGAAAAAATTCAGGCTGGCTGAGATCTACCTGAATTATGCAGAAGCTGCCAATGAAGCGTCCGGACCAATACAGGATGTATATGATGCTGTTAATATAATCCGCCGCAGGGCTTCAATGCCTGATCTGCCGACGGGTCTTTCCAAAGACGAAATGCGCGAACGCATCCGTCGCGAACGCCGCGTTGAGCTGGCGATTGAAGAACACCGGTTCTGGGACGTACGCAGATGGAAGATCCTTGACCAAACAGATAAGCTGGTAACAGGAATGGAGATCACAAAAAATGGCGGATCATTTACCTATAAAAGATTTGTAACGGAACGACGCAATGCCTGGCAGGATAAATACCGCTTATTTCCCATACCTATCGGGGAAGCAGCGATTATCCCGGATTTCAACACGAATCAAAACCCCGGCTGGTGATCCGCGCCAACAATTGCAGTCATGATCATAAAAAAAATATGCCTGGCCATTTTACTGTTTGCTCCGGCTTATCTGTATTGCCAGGTAACGCCTCGCAGCACTACTATGCTTGAATGGGATCTGGAAAAGACCGGTAAGGCTGTATCTGTTGAAAATGCAACCTGCAATATTGAAAACGTTTTTACAATTGTATGTTGGGTTAAAATTTCTGCAAACCGCAGCGCTGATCATTTTATCCTTACGAAAGGCGTTAAAGAAAATGATCCCGGCTATCTTCAGTTAAGAATAAGTAAGTCGGGCGAACTGCAATTCTCTGCTTTTTCCCTTTCAGGCAATATGAAAAGCGGTATCAGGATCAATGATAATAACTGGCATCAGTTGGCTGTAAGTTATGTCCCCGGCCGCATGAAGTTTTACAAGGATGGAATACTGATTACAACAACTGAGGTGAATGGAATCATACAGGACAAACCCTCTTTGCTTACGATTGGCGCAGATGCGGGAAAATCTGTTTCCTTGCAGGGAGAGACAGGCCGTTTGAAGATCTTCAACACTGTTCAAAGCAGTGCTAAGATCTGGGATCTGTATACAAATAAACTGGCTAACTGGGACCTTAACGAGGGCATGGGCATAACCACTCTTCAGGACTATGGCAACCCCGTGTATGGAATGTTGCAGGGGCCGATCAATACCTATGATAATTTTGGTGTTGGGAATACCGGGTGGTTAAAAAAGGTTGATTGGGTGGAAGATCCCCGGTTCGGGTTTGTTGCTGGTTTTAATACGCCCGGGGCCAATATAAAAATTGATACAACAAATATTGATTTAAAGAACAGGTTTACTATTGCCTGTTGGATAAAATCAAAAGGTAAAAACACCAAAAGGTCAGTGATCCTTTCTAAAGGGGATGCAAAAGGCAGCAGTTCTTTTTCAATTGAACTGAATGCAGGCAAACTCCAGTTTTGCGCCCCCGCTCTCGGTGGAAATATACCCGGTAATGTTTTGCTTAGCGACAGCGGATGGCATCATATCGTGATCGCCTGCGCAGGCTCACAGATAAAATTTTATAAAGATGGAAAACTCTTATCCTCCAGCATTGTAAAAGGCTCAATTGCTGCATTACCGGAACCAATGACTTTTGGATCAGCCGGTGATGGCAGCAATTCATTTTCCGGCAACCTGTCAAGGATAAAGATTTACGGCTCTTCTCTTTCTTCTGTGCAGGTGACCGACCTCTATAATGAAACTGAATCAGCAGGATGGGACCTGGACGAAGGAAAGGGGAATACTGTTTATGACAACAACGGAAATCAACATAATGCCTCAGCTACTGCTATCCGTTGGATAACAGGACATGGATCATCTTTCAGTAAGGTTGTGAATATTACTGATGCAGCTTCAGCTATTAAAGTAAATAATGCGAAGGTTTCGCTGGGTAATAGGTTTACCATTGCTGCCTGGGTGCAGGTGCCTCCATCACGTAGTGGGCGAAGAGTGTTGCTGTCAAAAGGCAGGGCAAATGAAACCGGCAGCTTTTCATTGTCCCTGCAGAAAGGGACAGGTAATCTGCTGTTCAGTGCTGCAGGCTTCCCTGGCGATATAAATGGCGGCTTCCAGATAGATGACAATATCTGGCATCACGTAATGATCACATTTGGCGATGGGCAAATGGAATTTTATAAAGACCGGCAACTGGTAAAAACGGTTGCGGTAAAAGGAACTGTTGCTGATAAAACCGCCCGGCTTAACATTGGCAGCGCAGCGGATGGGCTTGATGTTTTGAATGGCAATCTCTCCCATGTCAGCATTTACAATGCGGTGAAGATTCCTGAAGAAGTAACAGCTGTTGTACCTCCTGCAGGGCCGGTGCTGGTATTGAAAAGAGGTATTGTATTTGATCGCATACAAAATCAGGGTTTGCCGGTTAAGGAGGAATGGCAGATATCTGCAAATGATATTGCGGTTGCCAAATCGATCGGGTTCGATCACATAAAAATATTATTCACCGCTGATGAATTTATCCGTGATTCGGGACTGAATACGGCCAATATGCATTTTGTGGAAGAAACAGTAAATAAGGCACTTGCCTCAGGACTGCCATGCGTTGTAGATCTGCATCCTGAAGGGAAATTTAAAACACATTATCTCGGCACAGACACCGGCTTTGTTAAAATGCTGGGTTTTTACAGCGCCTTTGCAAAATATCTTGCTCAAAGATGGACGCCATCACAGATCGCTTTTATGCTGATGACAGAACCCTTTGCCAATAAAGATGGTGAATGGAACAGGATGTATCACGAAATGGTCGCTGCTGTAAGAAAGGAAATGCCGGCTCATACGCTGATCGTTTCCGGCGACAGGGCTGGCAATATTTATGCCATGACTGGCCTCACACCCATTGCAGACCGGAACATCTATTACAGTTTCACTACTTATGAACCTTACCGGTTTGGGTTTAATACCTTATTTGGCGGTTGGAGAGGCGGCGGCAATTACTGGAAAGATATCAGTTATATTCCTTGGCCAGCTTCACCTCAGGTAGTTGAATCAAGGATGGATAAAATGCTCAGCACGGTAAAAGATGAAGATAAACAGATGGCCCGGGAAGATCTGCTGGAATACGGTAAAGGATATTTTAACTGGCAATGGCTTACCCGCAGGGCAAAGAATGTGAATGAATGGAATGATATGTATGGTGGCGATCTGCAGGTGATCGTGGCTGAATTTGGTGCCATCGATCATATGCAGGTGAATAAGCCGGGCGCATCAAAAGGAGTATATCCTGGAGAGAGGGTACAATTTGTTCATGATCTGCGCCAATCATTCGAGTCAGTGGGTATGGGATGGGAGTACTGGTCGTTCAACGAATATTTTACCCTGCTTGATCCTGCTGTCCGCAAGGCGTATGCTCCCGCCAGCCTGAATATTGTAGACAGGAAATTGGTAGATGCTTTGGGATTGGATACACTGCGGTTGAACAGCAGCATTTACACAAACGATAATCTCCTTGCCTGGTGTATCGTTCCTTTCGACAGTAAGAAACGGACTCCTGAGGAAAGGGCAAAGATGCTTCGATCATTGGGCATCACCAAGCTTGCATATGACTGGCGTGCTGAACATATCCCCCATTTTGATGAAGAGCTGGAAGTGTTGAAAAAATATAATATAGAGCTTACAGGTTTTTGGATACCTGTAAGCCGTGATCCTGCACATGACCCAACCCTTCAGTTGATCTTTGACCTGCTCAAACGGCATAAGGTGAAAACACAATTATGGTGTCTCGTGGGTGAAGATCCTAAACTGGATTCCATGACCCAGCAGCAAAAGATCGCTTACACAGCAGAGCCCGTTGCTTATATAGCCAACGAAGCGAAGAAGATCGGTTGTACGGTTGGTCTGTATAATCATGGCGGCTGGTTTGGCGAACCTGAAAACCAATTGGCGATCATCGACTACCTGAAAATGTCTAATGTTGGAATGGTATACAATTTTCATCATGCCGAAACACAGATAGAAAGGTTTCCAACATTTTTTCCAAAGATATTGCCACACCTGCTTGCATTGAATATTGCCGGGTTAAAAAGAAATCCTGGTCGGGTAGTGCCCGTTGGGCAGGGAGATAGTGAAGCTGAGATGATGCGTATCGTACAGGAAAGCGTTTATAAAGGTCCTGTCGGTATTATCAATGAAGTTACAGACCCAGATGCAGAAGTTGGTTTGCGGATTAACAGGGGTGGACTGAAGAAGATATTGAAGGTATTGGGTGATACAGCAGCATTGAAAACGTATATCAATTGAATGCCTTCAACCATGCATCGGACATCAATTGTGCACCTGCCATTGATGCATGCAAGCCATCTCCGCTCCAGTAATCAGCCGGAGCCCGTTCAAGGGCCTTTTCAAAAAGACTGTGCAGTGGAATAAATGCAGCGTGGTATTTCTCCGCCAGTTCTTTGGCCACCTGCCGGTAATCATTGAAGCCGGGAAACCATGATTCATCAACATACAGCAATCCTTTGATCACAAATGGTTCGGCAATGATGAGCTTAATATCCGGAAATGCAGATTTTGTCCGTTCAAGCAAGCGGTCATATCCTTCCCGGTATAACTGCGCACTGCCTTTGTTATCTCTTTTTTTTACCGTATAGTCATTTACGCCGATCAGGATGCTGAGTACATCCGGTTTGATGGCCAGGCAGTCCTCATCCCATCTTTTTTCAAGATCAGGAACAGTATTCCCGCTTATTCCCCTGTTATAGATCTTCAGGTTCTTTTCAGGATGCTGATAAAGCAATCGGGAAGCGGTAAGCAATGCATATCCTGAACCGATAGATTGGGAATCATTGACGGCTTTTGAATCCAGTTTACGGTGCCAATAGGTGATGGAATCACCCTGGAAGAGGATCGTATCATCTTTGTCCAGTGTAATCTTCCTCCGTTTGTCATTTTCACTTGTTTGACTGTGTGCAAGCGGCAGTGCAGTCAAGAGGCTGGCGCTTACACTCAGGTTCCGGATAAAATGCCTCCGGCTTGTTTCCTTTTTCATACTGCTTGTTTAAAATAGTAATAAATAAAACTATTAAAAACGCCTCTGGCAGTATATAGGGATATTATCCTTTTATGGAAGTTGATTATCATAAGAACGGATTGAGGTAAAAAATGAATAAAAGAAGATAAGGCTGTTCAATTGACAGGAAAAGCGATGACTATTTTTGAACATACCCGTGATTGATTATTGTCAATGAAAAAAATGCTATGACCAGATTTTTTATCCGGGCCGGTGGCCTGATCTTCTTCTTGTTTATTTCAATCATCCTGACTGCACAGCCTGCGGGCAAAAAGACATTTGATATCCGCGACTATGGCGCCATGGGCGACGGCCTTACCGATGATGCACCGGCAATACAGAAAGCGATCGATGATTGCGCGGCCAATGGCGGTGGCAGGGTAGTCCTTGACAAAGGCACATTTATGAGTTCAGGCATTCATTTCAAAAGTAATGTTGAACTACACCTGACGGTAAGCGCCCAGTTGATAGGTTCTCTTGAGGTGGATAAATACAGCCGGGATGAAAAATTTGCTTTCAAACATATCATACGGTCATTGATCTATGCTGCCGACTGTGAGAACATTGCCATTACCGGGGCAGGCAAGATAGATGGCCGTGGAGACCTGATCAAAGTAGCAAATGACAATGACAGGCCCGATCTGATCGTATTGCATGGTTGTAAAGATGTCCGGATACAGGATGTATTTATCACGAACTCTAAAATGTTCGCTGTGTTCATCCTGCAATGCCAGCGTGTCCGGATAGATGGTGTAGAACTGGAGAACCTCAAGAATGCCAATAATGATGGCTTTGATATTGATGGTTCGCGGGATGTTTTTATTTCAAATACCAATATTCATTCTATTGATGATTGTATTGCGTTCAAAGCAAGCAGCCGTACCGAACCCTGCTCAAATATTGTTATTACCAATTGCATTCTTAGCTCCCGCTGTGCTGCTATCCGCGTAGGACCTGATGCGCTGGCTGATATCGAGAATATCACCGTTACGAACTGTATTATCCGTAACACTGGTTTGAACGGTATCAAAATACAGGAATCGATGGGCGCAAAAGCAAGGAACATGACCTTTTCCAATATAGTGATGGAAAACGTAAAAGGTCCTATCTCTGTCAGGCTGTCGGGATGGGCGGCAGGCCCTTATACGGACTCATGGGTTTCTTTTAATGACAGCAACTGGCAAAAGGGGAACCTGGAAAATATACTTTTTGATAATATCCGTGCCACTGTTCCATTAGAACTTGAAATGAAACCGGAATTTGCAGTTTCACCTCCGGGCTGGCTGAATATTACAAAGCTGAATGTCGGCATTTCCATTACCGGCACTTCAAAAACCCGTCCGAAGGGCATTTCATTCAGCAATATTGATATCACTTTTCATGGCGGCGGTACAGCCGAACAGGCAGCCAGGCGGAATGTTCCTGATCTTGAACGGGATTACCCTGAAATGTATATGTTTGGAGAACTGCCTGCTTACGGCCTTTATATGCACCATGTGAGCGGGGTGGTGCTCGACAATGTGACCTTCCGGCTTGCACACGAGGATCTCCGGCCTGCCATTGTTTGCGATGATGTAGATGATCTTGAACTGGCAGGGTTCAAAGCTGCAGGAAGTAAAAATGCTGAATCGTTGATCCGGCTGGAAAACAGTTCCAATATTTTCATCCGGGGATCAAGGCCCCTCAATGCTATCGGCACTTTTCTGAGGGTTGAAGGCGCCCGGAGCAAGGATATCAGGTTGTCCGAGAATAAACTGAACCTTGCCAGGAAGCAGGTGGAAACCACAGCAGGCGCAGGCATTTCTGCTGTTATATCGGATAAATAGGAAAATGCTTTAACCGGCATACGGACCGGGAAGGGATTGATAATGAAATACTCTTAGCCAGATGTTTAAGAACAAATAGAGTTGAAACCGACGGTTAATAAACTAAAATAACAGGACAATATCATGATATTTCAGGGATGGCTTTTCTCCTAATTTTAAGAACCAGAACGATTTGTAAAACGAACTGTTGAGTGCACCTAAATTATATAGTATGTTGACCAGAAGCTGCCATTTTTTTCTTTTTTTATTGTTGATCCCATTTGTTCAATCCTGCACATCTTCTGAATCCAATACGGAATACAGCCAGTGGAAAGTAGCTAATGGCACAAAAGCCGCTACACATTATTCTTCTCTTAAAGAGATCGATACATCCAATGTTACCAAGCTGGAAGTTGCCTGGATCTATCATTCTGAAAATGGCGACACCACGAAGAATGGTCCAATGGAATGCAATCCGATCATTGTCGACAATGTGATGTATGGCGTTTCGCCCAAGCTTAAATTATTTGCCGTTGATGCAGCTACAGGCAAGGAAAAATGGCATTTTGATCCTGCTGATTCCACAGTTAATAAGACATGGCCCAGAAGAAGCGTGAACATGAACAGGGGAGTGGCTTACTGGGAAGATGGAGACGACAAACGCATTATTTATACGGTCGGTTCAGTAGCATTTGCTGTGAATGCTGTTACAGGAGCGTTGATACCCAGTTTTGGAACAGACGGCGGCATCAACCTGAATATCGGCCTGGGCAGGGATGAAAAGACTGTTTTTGTTTCACCCACTTCGCCGGTAATGATCTATAAAGACCTGTTCTTTTTAAGCGGGCTTGTTGGCGACGAAAGCCCGGGTCATATCCGAGCTTTTGACGTAAGGACCGGCCAGCAAAAATGGATATTTCATACTGTTCCTTATCCCGGTGAAGCTGGTTATGAAACCTGGGAAGACACAGCCGCTTATAAATACATGGGTTCCACCAATAGCTGGGCGGGGTTCAGCCTGGATGAAAAAAGAGGCATCCTGTTTGCCCCAACCGGAAATCCTACGAATGATTTTTATGGCGGTCAGCGCTTAGGGCAGGGTTTATACGGCAATTGCCTGCTGGCGCTTGATGCTGAAACAGGCAAACTGCTCTGGCATTTTCAAACGGTGCATCATGATGTATGGGATATGGACATACCAACACCTCCGGCGCTTGTTACTGTAGAACGCGATGGTAAGAAAATAGATGCGGTGGCGCAAACCACCAAGACCGGTTTTGTTTTCATGTTTGAGCGCGAAACCGGTAAACCTATTTTCCCGATTGAAGAAAGGCCAGTGCCTACCAATACAGATATACGTGGTGAAAAACTTTGGCCCACACAACCGGCTCCTTCATTACCTCATCCTTTTGTTCGCCAGGAAATGACAGAAGCAGACCTGAATACATTGGTACCTGATTCTTCCTACCAGGATATAAAAGCACGGTTCAAAACCTACCGTTCAGAAAAGATGTTTACACCACCCACTGTCCAGGGAACGGTCATCCTCCCGGGATATGATGGCGGTGGTGAATGGGGCGGTCCTTCAGTAGATCCTACCACCAACATTCTTTATGTAAATGCCAATGAGATGGCATGGGTGTTGAATCTTGTGGAAAATAAGCCGGTGCAGGAAAAGCCAAGAACAAACCTTGAAGCAGGCATGAGCTTATACAGGCAGTATTGCATGGGTTGTCATGGTCCTGAGCGTTTAGGCGCCGGTGATTATCCTTCACTGATAGGTGTTGAAAAGAAATATTCTTTCGGTCAGTTCCATGACCTCGTTACTTCCGGAAGGAGAATGATGCCTGGTTTTAATAACCTGACGAAAGAGCAAAAGCAGGCAATCGGTTCTTTTGTTCTTGGCAATAAAGCAGAACAGGTAAAGGCTTACAAAGGTCCTGCCGAAAAAACGGACGGTCCTCCTAAAGCACTGTATGGATTCACTGGCTACAATAAGTTTTTGACCAAAGAAGGTTATCCGGCCTTAAGCCCACCATGGGGAACACTGAATGCCATCAATCTCAATACAGGCGAATTGGTATGGAAAATACCTCTTGGAGAATTTGAAGAATTGAAAGCGAAGGGTATTCCTCCTACAGGCCGCGAGAATTATGGAGGCTCAGTAGTAACTGCCGGCGGCTTATTATTCATAGGAGCATCGGCTGATGGGAAATTCAGAGCTATTAATAAACACACAGGAAAAATATTATGGGAAGTGGATCTGCCTGCTCCCGGTGTTGCCACTCCTTCAGTTTATTCAGTTAATGGGAAACAGTATATAGTGATCGCCTGTGGCGGATCAAAATGGGGTGGAAAATCAAGCGATGCTTATGTCGCTTTTGCATTGCCTTCTTCGAAATAATGATGAGGATAAGTTATGCGCGTAAGTCATGAAATATATAATGCTACTGTATTAGAACCTCTGGCTGCAACGCTGGGTGAAAGCCCTGTATGGCATTCCCAACGGCAGGCTTGCTTTTGGGTGGATATAGAAAGCTGCAGGATCTATGAGTATGACTGGAAAAATAAAAGGCTGAAGAAGCATGACCTGAGGCAACGGGTGTCATTGGTTGTACCTTCTGCTGATGGACAACTGATCATAGCATTACAGGGAGGTATTGCACGCTTCAATCCAGATACCAGTGAGCTTACATGGATCACAGATATGGGGCTGAACTGGACTGACCATCGTTGCAATGATGGTGCCTGCGACAGTAAAGGCAGGTTATGGATCGGTACCATGGAACTGGATGGCAGGGAAAATGATGGTGATGTTTATTGCCTTGAAAAGAATGGACCATTGAAGAAAAAGATCGAACGGGTTTCTATATCGAATGGGATAGCATGGTCCGCAGATAACAGGTTTTTGTATTACACGGACAGTCTCACCCGGCAGGTAGTTTCTTATCATTTTGATGAAGTGTCAGGAAATATTGCATTTGACAGAATTGCGGTGCAGGTGCCGCAAGAACTTGGCCTTCCGGATGGAATAGCCCTGGATGAAGAAGGTGCTTTATGGATAGCCCTCTGGGGTGGGTACGGCGTATCGCGATGGGACCTTTCATCAGGAAAAATGATAGGATTTGTTGAGCTGCCTGTGCCGCAGGCATCATGCTGTGCCTTTGCAGGTGATAAGCTGGACCAGTTGGTGATCACAACGGCGAGAAAAGGAATGAGTGCATCGGATTTAGCGCTCTATCCCGGGAGCGGACACATTTTTATTGTCAGACCAGGCGTCAGGGGATTACCTGCTTTCACCTGTGGTTTTTAAAAAAAATGAGAAGGATGAAAAAGTCATTAAGAAGTCAGGAATGGTTTGGAAAAAAAGGAAAGGACGGGTTTATATACAGGGCCTGGATGAAAAACCAGGGAATCCCTTCTTACGAGTTTGAAGGCAAGCCGGTGATCGGCATTTGCAATACCTGGTCGGAATTAACACCCTGCAATGCGCATTTCAGAGAGATCGCCGAATCAGTAAAAAAAGGCGTGCTGGAAGCCGGCGGCTTTCCTGTTGAATTTCCTGTGATGTCTCTCGGCGAAACGCTGATCAAACCGACAGCGATGCTGTACCGCAATCTTGTCAGCATGGATGTGGAAGAGTCGATCCGGTGCAATCCTATAGATGGTGTTGTGCTGCTTTGCGGCTGCGATAAAACAACCCCGGCGCTGGTGATGGGCGCTTGCAGTGTAGACATACCCACCATTGTTGTATCCGGCGGGCCAATGCTGACCGGGAAATATAAAGGAAAAGATATTGGCACCAGTGACCTGTGGAGGTTTACTGATGATCTTCGGTCTGAAGCAATGTCTGAGCAGGAATTTAAAGCGGCCGAGGCAGGTATGTGCAGAAGTAAAGGTCATTGTGCGGTGATGGGAACGGCCTCATCCATGGCCTGTATGGTTGAAGCCATGGGTCTATCTCTCAGCGAAAATGCTGCCATACCGGCTGTTGATTCAAACCGTAAAGTGCTGGCGCAACTCTCGGGCAGCCGGATCGTTCAGATGGTAAGGGAAGACATAAAACCTTCCGATATCCTTACCCGGGAGGCTTTCGAGAATGCCATAAAAGTAAATGCAGCGATAGGCGGGTCAACCAATTTTGTCATTCACCTGCTCGCCATCGCAGGCAGGATCGGCATCCCCCTGGATATAGACGATTTCGATAAATTCTCAGCGTCCATACCGCTTATTGCCAACCTGCAGCCATCGGGTAAGTATTTCATGGAAGATCTTTATTATGCCGGTGGGCTCCCTGCGGTGATGAAAGAAATGCTGTCTTTGCTTCATGGCGATTGTAAAACGGTATCCGGCTTAACGATCCGTGAAAGTGTGCAGCATGCAGAAGCTATCAATCCGGAAGTGATCGCGCAGATTGAAAAACCTTTCAATATTCTTTCGGGTGTAGTAGTACTCAAAGGAAATCTTTGCATGAATGGTGCCATTATAAAACCATCTGCTGCAAGTCCGGAACTGATGCTGCATACCGGGAAGGCTGTTGTGTTTGAAAACATTGAAGATTACAAGGAGCGGATAGATGATCCTGCGCTTGATGTGGATGAGAATAGCGTGCTGGTTTTGAAAAACGTGGGCCCGAAAGGCTATCCCGGCATGCCTGAAGTCGGCAATATGGGCATACCGAAAAAATTACTGGCGAAAGGAATTACCGATATGGTTCGCATTTCTGACGGACGGATGAGCGGCACAGGCTTCGGTACAGTAGTGCTGCATGTTTCCCCGGAATCAGCTTCCGGTGGCAATTTCGCTCTCATAAAAGACGGTGACCTGATACAACTGGATGTGCCTGGCCGCACATTGAATTTACTGGTAGGAGCAGAGGAAATGGCCAGGCGAAAAGCAGCCTGGCAATTATCTGCAGGCAATATTAGCAGGGGATATGTAAGTTTATACATTAATCATGTGGAACAGGCGCACCTGGGAGCGGACTTTGATTTTCTGAAAGGTGGCTCCGGAAGTGTTGTGTCAAGGGATTCTCATTAAACCCAATGAAATGGAACAAAAAGAATTTGATAAGAAAGTAGCTATCGTAACAGGGGCAGGCCAGGGCATAGGACTTGAAATAGCAAGGCAACTGGCGCTACAGGGCGCATCGGTTGTATTAAATGATCTTGATCATGACCTGGCAGAACAGGGAGCGCGAAGCATCCGCAATGAAAAAGGCAACTGTATCGCCTGCGCAGGTGATTCAGGTGATACCGGCTTCATAAAAAAGATGATGTGGCAAACAATTAAAGAATTCGGCCGCCTTGATATCGCCATTGCCAATGCAGGCATCACTTTGTTTGGTGATTTCCTCGATTATCCTGAAAGCGCATTCAATAATGTGTTGCGTGTAAATCTCGGCGGTTCATTCTTTCTTTCCCAGGCAGCAGCCAGGCAAATGAAAGAGCAGGGAAGTGGCGGATCGATCCTGTTCACTTCTTCTGTTACAGGCCACCAGGCTCATAAAAACCTTGCAGCTTATGGCATGACCAAAGCTGCGCTGGAAATGCTTGCAAGGAACCTGGTGATAGAACTTTCCGGTAGCCGCATCAATGTAAATTGTATTGCCCCGGGTGCTACTTTAACGGAGAGAACACAACATGACCCGGATTATGCAGGCACCTGGTCGCGTATCACGCCAATGGGAAGACCCGCTACTACTGCGGATATCGCCAATGCAGCTCTTTTTTTGGTGAGCGACCGGGCAAAGCATATCACGGGACAAAGCCTGATCATTGACGGTGGCTGGACCTGTATCAGTCCTTCGCCTTTTTAATATTATTTATCCGATCACATTAAACTGAAAAAATGAAAATACTTATTACCTGTTCCGCATGGCTGCTTCTTTTAACAGCCTGTAATAACAACCAGGCTAAAACCGGCGAAGCGACTGCTGACGAAGCTGGTAATGCCGGATGGAAAACCGGCGTGGCGCTTTATTCTTTTCACCAGCTTCCCTATAGTGTCGCTATCGAAAAAGTGGACAGTGTTGATATCCGGTATGTGGAAGGTTTTTCCTTTTATAAACTGGGGAATGAATATAAAGACACGACAATGGGTGATCTTACACCTGAAGCCATACAGAAAATGAAAGATGGCATGAAAAACCGTGATATACAAATGGTTTCAATGTATGTGGCGGGAGGCAATAATGTAGACGAATGGAAGAGAACGTTCGATCTTGCAAAAGCCTTTGGTCTCGAATTTGTTACCTGTGAGCCGCCAAAAGAACAATGGGACATGGTCGATAGTCTTGCGGGTGTGTATAATATAAAGGTAGCCCTGCATAATCACTGGAAGGAGATCAGCATCTACTGGCATCCTGACTCTGTGCTCGCTGCCGTAAAATCCCATCCCAATTTTGGCGCCTGTGCAGACCTGGGGCATTGGGTCAGAAGTGGACTGGAACCATCCGAATGCCTGAAAAAGCTGGAAGGGCATATCCTGGGAATGCATCTGAAAGATGTCGATTCCATGGGCGTTAAAGATGCCAGGGATATGAATGTTGGAACCGGTGTGATCGACTTCAATAAAGTAGTGTCTGAGCTGAAACGTCAGCAATACAAAGGCATGATCTACGTGGAATGCGAACATAATTTTGACAATAACCTGCCTGATATCAGGCAATCACTTGAATATTTCAACAAATTAAGCGCCCGGTAATCAACTGCGGACAATGTCCGTAGGAGCGTAAAATTTTCATCGTCATATTGTATGTTTAGTTTAAAAGACAAAACTGCTGTTA
Organism: Sphingobacteriales bacterium 44-61; assembly: GCA_001898405.1. Lineage (GTDB taxonomy): Bacteria > Bacteroidota > Bacteroidia > Chitinophagales > Chitinophagaceae > Terrimonas_A. Next base: position 446,555 of record MKTW01000001.1, on the reverse strand, counting down.
TCACAGGAGGTGGCAGTGGTATAGGCAAAGCCATGTCGGTGCTTTTTGCAAAGCAGGGTGCCCATGTATTTATTCTTGATATTGATGATAAAGGAGCACTTGAAACAGCCGGGTCAATTCCTGGTGGAAGCGGTAAGGCTGTATATAAAAAGTGCAGCGTTGCTGTAAAAGAAGAAGTGGATACCGTGATACAGCAGATCGGATCTGAAAAAGGCCGGATCGATATCGTGATCAACAATGCCGGCATAGCGCATGTTGGCAATACAGAGAATACCCAGCCGGCTGATATGGAGAAGCTGATCGCTGTAAATATAAAAGGGGTATATCATGTTTTGCAGGCGGCCCTTCCATTCATGAAAGAACACGGGGGAGTAGTATTGAACCTTTCTTCTATAGCGGCCATGGTAGGGCTTGCCGACCGGTTTGCCTATAGTATGACGAAAGGCGCCGTTGCTGCCATGACCCTGTCATTTGCCAAAGATTATATGGCGCATAATATCCGTTGCAACTGTATTGCCCCGGCGCGTGTGCATACTCCATTTGTTGATGGGTTTCTCAAAAAAAATTATCCTGGTCATGAAGAAGAGATGTTTAAGAAACTTTCAGCTACCCAACCAATCGGCCGTATGGCAAAACCTGATGAGATTGCTGCGCTTGCCCTCTACCTCTGTTCTGATGAAGCTTCATTCATTACAGGCTGCAATTACCCGATCGACGGAGGGTTTACGACGTTGAATAGTTAGAAAAGAAAGGACCGGAATGTTTTTAACAGACAATATATTTTAATCGTACATTTTAAAATTCATGTTATGCGACTGATCCGTTTTGGAGAAAAAGGTCATGAGTTGCCCGGCATCATCGATGCTCATAATAAGCGTAAAGATCTTTCCGGCTTTTTTAAAGACTGGAACAGGGATTTTTTTGAAGAAGGTGGTTTGCACAAACTGGCTAACTGGCTCAGGGATATAAAATCTTTACCGGATGTGCCACAGGACGCCCGTTGGGCATCCTGCGTGGCCAGGCCGGGTAAGGTCATTTGTATCGGTCTTAATTATTCCGATCATGCCGAAGAATCGGGAATGCCGGTACCTGCCGAGCCCATTGTGTTCCTCAAAGCTTCCAATACAGTGATCGGCCCTTATGACGATGTGCTGATACCCAGGAAAAGTGAGAAAACGGATTGGGAGGTTGAACTGGGTGTCGTTATTGGTAAAGACACCCGCTATCTTGCATCGGTTGAAGATGCCAAAAACGCTATTGCAGGATACTGCATTTCTCACGATGTATCCGAACGGTCGTTCCAGTTGGAACGTGGGGGCAGTGGACAAAAGGAAAATCCTGCGATAACTTTAACCCCTTAGGCCCGTTCCTCCTCACAGCTGATGAAATAAAGGATGTCCATAACCTTTCCATGTCATTACAGGTAAATGGAAAGATCATGCAAAAAGGCAGCACTCAGAAAATGATATTTAACTGCTGGCATCTTGTACATTATCTTTCACAGTTCATGACGCTGGAAGCAGGTGACGTTATTTCCACCGGCACACCGCCCGGTGTTGGCATGGGAATGAAGCCGGCTCAGTATCTCAGGGATGGCGATACTGTTGAATTGTCGATTGAGGGGCTTGGGATCCAAAGACAGGTTTGCCGGCAGGCTTAAGATCAGCAAGAAGATTTATCTTCACCACTGATCATACATAAGCGTATTAATCCGGACGACAAGACATGGACATAGCAGCATTAAAAAGAATATTACCAGAAAAAAGGATAAAGACCAAACTGGTCGACCTCGTGACTTTTGCCGCAGATGCGGGCTTTTATTATCTCCAGCCTAAGGCTGTGGTGCAGGTAATTAATGAAGACGAAGTAAAAGCGCTCTTTCATTTTTCACATGAGCATTCAATACCGCTTGTATTCCGCACCGGGGGAACCAGTCTTTCCGGCCAGGCAATAACAGATGGGATACTGGTTGACCTGAGCCAGTACTGGAATAAACTAAAAATTGAAGACGATGGCAGAATGGTAAGGGTGCAACCGGGGATCACAGGTGCAATGGTGAATGCTTCGCTTAGAAAATTCAAGGTAAAGATCGGTCCTGACCCATCCAGCATCAGTGCCGCCATGATGGGAGGCATACTTTCCAATAATGCAAGCGGCATGTGCTGCGGTGTACAATATAACTCTTATCACACTACCCGTTCCATCCGGTTTATGCTGACTGACGGGCAGATCTTCTCAACAGAAATAGGAAACGATTACGAACGGTTTGAGCGGGAGTGTAAACCTCTTGCCGGGGAGCTAAGGCTGATAAAACAGCAGATCGAAAGCGATGCGGTTTTAGCTGACAGGATCAGGAAAAAATATAAGATCAAGAACACAGTCGGTTATTGCCTCAACGCTTTCCTGGATTATGAACATCCTCTTGATATTTTTGCCCATTTGCTGATCGGGGCCGAAGGCACACTGGCTTTTATTGCAGAAGCCGTATTGGAAACAATCCCCGACGAGCCACATAAAGCAACCGGACTGTTGTTCTTCCCGGATATATTTTCTGCCTGCCAAACGATTCAGCCACTGATAGATGCCGGAGCAGCAATGGTGGAGCTGATGGACCGTGCTTCGCTCCGTTCGGTTGAACACCTGCCGGGAATGCCGGCAATGATAAAGACCTTACCCGAAACTGCAGCAGGCTTGCTGATCGAATTTCAACAACCGGGCATTCAGGAATTGGAGAAGCAGGTCAATCATTTCCTGTCTTTAACATCCGGGTTCTCCTTGCTTAATGCTCCAGTGTTCACTACCGATGCAGCAGAGCGGGAATTTTTCTGGAAGGTCAGGAAGGGGTTATTTCCTGCAGTGGGGGCGGTGAGGGCCAGCGGCACCACCGTGATCCTTGAAGATGTCGCTTTCCCTTTGGAAAGCCTGGGAAATGCTATCCTTGATCTGCAACAGCTTTTTAAAAAATACAGTTATCACAACGCTATTATTTTCGGACATGCCAAGGATGGCAATATCCACTTTGTTGTTACACAGTCATTCAATACCGACACGGAAATTGAACGGTATGATCGCTTTTTAAAAGAAGTGGTGGAATTGGTGGTGAACAGATATGACGGATCACTAAAAGCTGAGCATGGCACAGGCCGCAATATGGCTCCTTTTGTGGAAACAGAATGGGGTGGTGATGCTTACCAGATCATGGAGCGGATCAAAAAAGCAGCGGATCCTTTATCACTGCTGAATCCCGGCGTGATCATCAATAAGAATACACGGGCGCATATTGCTGATCTGAAGGAAATGCCTTCGGTAGAAATAGAAGTGGACCGTTGTATTGAATGTGGTTATTGCGAACCGGTATGCCCAAGCCGGGACCTTACGATGACGCCCAGGCGCAGGATCGTAGCAAGAAGAACGCTTGAGAGGATGAAAGCAGCAGGTGATTCAGCCCAACACAAATTGCTGCTTGAACAATACCAGTATGAAGGAATAGAAACCTGTGCCGTAGATGGCTTATGTGCCAGCGCATGCCCGGTGGATATCAATACAGGCGACCTGGTAAAAAGATTACGGAGGGAAAATCATTCTGCTTTTGCCAATCGCATTGCCCTTTTCACCATAAAGAAATTTGGTATGGTGGTATCGTCTGCAAGATTCGCTTTGAAAGCAGGCTTATTTATTAATAAGATCACCGGAAAGAAAACAATGACTGGCTTCACCCGGCTTATCCGCAAAGTATCACCTTCATTTCCGCTGTGGTCATCACAGCTTGTTTCCCCTCCGGACCTTGGTGTTCTAAAAGGAACGGCAGCAAAAGACGGCAGCGCAACGATCGTTTATTTCCCCAGTTGCATTTCCCGTTTGATGGGAAATTCTGCCAGTGGCAGGAAAAGTATCCTGCAAACCTTTATGGATGTTTCAGTAAAAGCAGGTATACGAGTAAAAGTTTTAAATGACATAAATAATAGTTGCTGCGGTCAGATATACAGTTCAAAAGGTTTTGGTAAGGCATACACCTATGCAGCCAATAAGATCGTTGAGCAACTGTGGCAAAGTTCTGAAAACGGATTGCATGCAATAGTAATGGATGTGAGCTCCTGTACGTATACGCTGCATCATTTACGTCCGGCATTAACCGCAGAGAACCAGGCAAAGTTTGACAAGTTAACGGTCATTGATAGTATAGACTATCTCCATGATTTTGTAATGCCTGTAAGCCAGCCTATGAAGAAAAAACAACAGATCGTATTGCATCCGGTTTGCTCATTGAAAAAAATGTATACAGAAAATAAACTTGTACGGATCGCCAATCATTTTGCTGAAAATGTTACGGTGCCAATAAATGCCGGCTGCTGTGGCATGGCTGGCGACCGGGGCTTTCTCTTTCCTGAACTTACGGCTTCTGCCACTGCAGCAGAAGCAAACGAAGTGAGGCAAAAGGAATACGATGGTTATTATTCCTCTACCAAAACATGTGAGATGGCGATGTCTGAAGCGGTTGGAAAGAATTATGAATCTGTCCTCTATCTCGTAGATGAAGCGATGTGACAGGCTCATCTTGTGGGTTCTCTGTGTATGGGAAATCCAGTGCCTGATTTTTATCCTGTCAATAAATAATTATGTACAAATATTTCCTCGCGTTCTTATTCTTCCTGTACACAGGCGTGCCTGATGCTTATTCACAGTTGAATACAAAGGATGTTAAGAATAATACGCTTCAACGGAGCATTCCTGAGCAAGAGGGTGTATCTTCTGCTGCTATTATTGACTTTCTGAATGCAACAGCAAAATCAACACATGAGTTTCATAGCTTTATTTTTCTGCGTCACGGAAAAATAGTTGCAGAAGGGTGGTGGGACCCCTATAAACCCAACCTGAAACATACATTGTATTCACTTACAAAAAGCTTTATGTCCACTGCTGCCGGCTTTGCAATAGCTGAAGGCCGTATCAGCTTATCAGATAAAGTGGTGGATTTTTTTCCTGAAAAACTACCGGACACATTAAGCGACTACTGGAAACAAATGACGGTGAAGGACCTTCTTACCATGTCAACCGGCCAGGACCCTGATCCTACACAAAAGGTTATTGCTTCAAATGACTGGACGGCAACGGCGATGACAATCCCTGTTGTGCACCAGCCGGGAACAAAATTCTTGTACAATAATGTAGGCCCCAATCTTCTGTCAGCCATATTGCAGAAGAAAACGGGACAAACTGTAATGGATTATCTAAAGCCCAGGTTGTTTGGCCCGCTTGGCATCACAGAGATGGACTGGGAACGTGATCCGCAGGGGAACAATACTGGTGGTTGGGGACTGCGGGTGACCACAGAAAGCCTTGCGAAGCTCGGTTTATTATACCTGCGAAAAGGTAAATGGAACGGCCGGCGGGTGTTGCCCGGGAGTTGGGTAAAAGAAGCAACCAGTGTCCAGATCCTTCAAAAGCCCGAAGGGCCGGCATCCGGCGACTGGGAGCAGGGATATGGCTATTATTTCTGGCGTTGCCTGCATAATGCTTACAGGGGTGACGGAGCATTCGGGCAATTCATGATCATGCTGCCGGAACAGGATGCTGTCATCGCTATTACAGCCGAAACAATGGACATGCAAGGCGAACTTGACCTGGTATGGAAATATCTTCTGCCGTCCATGCATAAGAATGCTTTGCCATCCAATCCTGTGATGGCAGCACAACTAAAAAGGAAACTTGCTTCCCTTAAATTGCCTGTGCCTGCATCAACAGTGGCTTCACCTTTACAGGGACCGCTCAACGGCAAATCATATGAGCTGCAAACCAATACTGCACATTTGAAAAACATTTCTTTCAGATTTGCAGGAGACTCATGCAACATTGTTCTGAAAACAGACAAATCCAATGAGCATTTCAGTTTTACAAAAGATAAGTGGGCGCTTGGTGAAACTGACCGCCACGGGCCATACCTATTGCCCGATTCTACCATTACCGGACCTCCATTGTTCAAGACAGCATCTGCCTATTACTGGAAAGATGCGCAGACATTGGAACTGGTACTCCGTTACATTGATACACCACACACTGAAACTTTTACCTGCAAGTTTAAAGATCAGGATATTGCTCTTGAAATACACAATAGCCTGTTTGCTTCCCAGGTAATAACAATACCTGGACGAAGTAAAGAATGACAATGGGCGTAATGCTGCCAGGAAAAATGACTTATTGTTTGTACGGATACAGGTAATCCTTTAAAATAAGAAGGTAAGAACATTATATTTTCCTGTTTGGGAGAAGGCTATTTTTAATTAAACATCCTTCATTAAAAAACCAAACGAGATGCAAGCCAATATTGACCGTAAAAAATTATTTCTGGCCAGCCGGATCGCATTGATCACGACTGCTATGACATTTGCCTTCAGGGCGTCGCTTGAAGGTGTATGGGGACATGAGTTCAGCCTTAACCGCGAACAGGTGGGATGGATCTTCAGCCCCGCGTTCTGGGGCTTTACGCTGGCCATGCTTTTTGGTGGACCTCTTTGTGATTGGTTGGGTATGAAACGCTTGCTGGGATTGGCTTTCATTGGGCAACTGGCTGGAATTATCATTTATCTCACTGCAAAAGATGCGAGCTGGCTTTTTGCCGGAACGGTTTGTATAGGGATCGGTAATGGCATGGTGGAAGCTGCCTGTAATCCGCTGGTGGTTTCGCTATATCCCGAAAAGAAAACAGTTATGCTTAACCGTTTCCATGTCTGGTTTCCTGGTGGCATTGTGGTAGGAGGTTTGGTCAGTTACGCCATGACCAATTGGTGGCAGGCAGATTGGCGTGTAATGATCGCGACATTGTTCGTACCCTTGTTTATATATGGTTTTTTATTTCTGAAATTAAAGTTCCCACCTACAGAGCGTGTTTCTTCAGGTGTAAGTACAAAGCAGATGTTTAAAGCATGCCTTCACCCGTTATTCCTGGTTATGCTGGCGTGCATGTTGCTGACAGCAGCCACAGAGTTGGGAACGAATCAATGGCTGGGGGCACTGCTGCAGGGTGCCGGCATATCAGGCATACTGATCCTGGTACTGATCAATGGTATTATGGCGCTTGGAAGGTCGTTTGCCGGACCTGTGGTGCACCGGCTCAACCCGACTGGCATGTTGATCTTCTCTATGCTTTTCACGGCTATTGGTCTTGTATTATTGAGTAAAACAAGCGGAAGCATGGCGGTAGTTGCTGCAATTGTTTTTGCGATCGGGCTTTGCTTTGTTTGGCCCACCATGCTGGGATTCGTAGCAGAATACCTTCCCCGTACCGGTGCACTTGGGTTATCACTGATGGGAGGTGGAGGTATGTTATCTGTAGCCCTTATTGTGCCACTGATGGGGAAATGGTACGATTCTTTTAGAGCTACTGCAATAGCCAGTGGAGCTGATGAAGCGGCTGCAGATGCGATAGCCGGCTCAGATACATTCATGAAAGTGGTGGTAATGCCTGCTACCGTATTAGTGTTGATGATAGGCATTTACCTGACAATAAAGAAAAAGCCTGCTTCATTAACGCAAACACTTACAACCCAATAATAGTTTATCTGGCAAGTCTCATGTTTAGCCATAGCAATTATTGCTATGGCTTTTTTTATGGGTTATTAACCTTGTATTTCCACGCTATTTATTTACTCTGAGCAGCCAGCTTGCTAAACATTTTTTATAAGAGGATAATATCCCGCAATTCAGTTGCAGTAAGCTATTTTACTTTTGCATTGTTAAGTTTTGCTCTGCACGGACCAGTATTTCCATAATCATTAATAAGCTTGTCTGCTGTGTTGTATGTGTATGCAACACGAAGACGACTATTGTCCATACATCATCAAATCAAACAGAATGAACAAAGAAAAATTTATTGTGCCCTTAAGCGAGGTTGGTATCAACGATATTGAATGGGTCGGCGGTAAGAATGCCTCCCTTGGGGAAATGATACAGCATCTTACCAAACTTGGTATTAATATCCCTGATGGTTTGGTGATCACCGTTCATGCATATAAACATTTTCTTTCCTCCGGTAATCTTGAACCTGTTATAAAGAAATATATACAGGAGATCGATTTTAATAACCTGGAATCGTTGAGGAAAGGTGGTAAGAAGATCCGGCAGATGATCCGTAATACTGCTTTTCCTGAGGAACTTGCTTTGCCTGTAATTCAGGCATACCATGCGCTCTCTGAAAGATATAAAATACCGGATGCTGATGTCGCTGTCCGGTCCTCTGCCACTGCTGAGGACCTTCCTGATGCATCTTTTGCCGGCCAGCAGGAAACATATCTTAACATCAGGGGGCCGGTCGCATTGATAGATGCAGTAAGGAATTGTTTTGCATCCCTTTTTACTGACCGGGCAATCAGTTACCGAGAAAGTTTTGGATACGACCATTTCGAGATTGGATTGTCTGTATGCGTACAAAAGATGGTTCGTTCGGACCTGGCCAGTTCAGGAGTGGCATTCTCACTGGATACAGAGACGGGATTCAGGGATGTTGTTGTTATCAACGGCTCTTATGGCCTTGGCGAAATGGTTGTGCAGGGGTCCGTATCACCGGATGAATTTATTGTATTCAAGCCTGTATTGAATAAGGCGCATTCTCCTATCATTGAGAAAAAACTGGGCAATAAAGATAAGATGATGATCTATGGCGATAATCCTGGTGAAAGGGTGATCGTCATTCCTACAGAAAAGAATATGCAATCAAGATTCTGCATCGATGATGAAAAAGTGTTGCTGATTGCGAAATGGGTAACAGAGATCGAAAAATATTATACCGGGATAAAAGGCCATTGGTGCCCCATGGATGTGGAATGGGCTGTTGATGGCAAAAGCAACCAGCTCTTTATTGTGCAGGCGCGGCCGGAGACGATCCATTCACAGAAAAAAGACCAGGTGGTTACAGAATATCAGCTGGAAGTAAAGGATCAGCAGAAAGAACTTCTTCTTACAGGTATTGCCGTTGGTGATAAAGTCGCCACCGGGAAAGTGAATATTCTTTATTCATTGGATAAACGGGTGATCGACGGTCATGAATTCAATGCCGGTGATATACTGGTTACTGATATGACGGATCCCGACTGGGAACCGGTCATGAAAAAAGCGGCAGCCATTATTACGAATAAAGGCGGACGCACCTGCCATGCAGCTATTGTAGCAAGGGAGATGGGTGTGCCGGCAATCGTGGGTTGTGGCAATGCGACAGAACTGCTTCAACAGGGACAAACAATTACAGCTTCTTGTGTGGAAGGTGATATTGGCAATGTTTACAATGGAGAAATAGGGTTTATAAAAACAAGCTTCAATCTTAGCGATCTGCCTGTTGTAAAAACGCCGATCATGTTCAATGTAGGATCTCCTGGCATGGCTTTCCAGTTTTCTCATTTGCCACACAAAGGTGTGGGCCTTGCGAGAGAAGAATTTATTATCAATAATTATATAAAAGTTCATCCACTGGCGCTTTTACGGCACCGGTCGCTTAATGATACAGCACTTTCCACTTCGATCGCAGAGATCATTGCGGGCTTTGAAAATGAGGAGGATTATTTTATCAGGAAACTGTCTTATGGAGTGGCAAAGATCGCTGCTGCTTTTTATCCGGAAAAGGTTATTGTGCGGTTTTCCGATTTTAAAAGCAATGAATACTTTAACCTGTTAGGTGGAAAATATTTCGAACCGGAAGAAGAAAACCCTATGATCGGTTGGCGTGGAGCGTCCAGGTATTATTCTGCTGCATATAAAGAAGCTTTTGCGCTTGAATGCAAAGCGATCCGGAAGGTAAGAGAAGAAATGGGATTGACAAATGTGGTGGTAATGATCCCGTTTTGCAGAACAGTGGGCGAACTACTCAGGGTGCAGGATGTTATGAAAGAATATGGGCTGATCCGTGGTGAAGCAGGCCTGGAAATATACCTGATGGCTGAATTACCTTCCAATGTTCTGATGGCTGATGAGTTTGCCCGGCATATCGATGGTTTTTCCATCGGCTCCAATGATCTCACACAATTGGCACTTGGCCTGGACAGGGATTCTTCATTGGTATCCCATCTGTATGATGAAAGGGACCATGCAGTAAAGAGATTGATCAGTATGCTGATCAGGACTGCGAAAGCGAATAAGATAAAGGTCGGTATTTGCGGACAGGGTCCCTCAGACTATCCCGATTTTGCGCAGTTCCTCGTGGAGCAGGAGATAGATAGTATTTCCGTGACACCTGATTCACTGGTGAAGACCATTAAAGCGATACACGAGATTGAACAGCAACTGATCAACCGCTAAAGTATTCAGTCTCCCGGTTTACAGGCCCTGTTCATATCACGATATATATGGATAAATCTGTAACATTTTTAGCCTGGAGGAAAAATAATTTTATGCGATGTTCATTGAATGATTCATATCGTTCATGAATCATTCCTTATCCTTTTACCGAATATCTAATCGTTTAATCACACTGACTGATGAAAAGAAAATTGAGAATGGGAATGATCGGCGGCGGGCAGGGGGCATTTATAGGGGCTATACACCGCAGTGCTGCACTGATGGATGGACAAATAGAACTCATTGCCGGCGCTTTAAGCCACGATCCGCAAATTGCTGTTGAATCAGGCCACGATCTATACCTGGAGGAAGAAAGGATCTATCGTGATTATGAGACCATGCTCAATAGAGAAGCTGCTTTACCTGTTGACAGGCGGATTGATTTTGTAAGTATCGTTACACCGAACTATGTGCATTTCGATCCGGCTATGATGGCGCTTGACAAAGGCTTTCATGTGGTAATCGAAAAACCGATGACGTTTTCACTGGATGAAGCCTACCAGTTGAAACAAAAACTGGATGCAACAGGTTTAAGCCTTATGCTCACGCATACCTACTCCGGCTATCCGATGGTGAAGCAGGCAAAACAAATGGTAAAAAGCGGGTCATTAGGTAAAATAAGAAAAGTGTATGTAGAGTATCCTCAGGGATGGTTAAGCCGTTTATCCGAACTCGAAGGCAATGCACAGGCTGCCTGGCGTACAGACCCATCCCGTTCAGGAAAAAGCGGCTGCATGGGTGATATCGGTACACATGCAGCACACCTGGCAGAATATATCACTGGTGCAAAGATCACCCATCTTTGTGCAGATCTTAATATCATGGTACAGGGCCGCCTGCTTGATGATGATGGGAATGTGTTGCTGCGGTTTGATAATGGTGCAACAGGTGTATTGATGGCTTCGCAGGTTGCTGCGGGTGAAGAAAATCCGTTGAAAATAAGAATATATGGAGAAGATGGCGGCCTTGAATGGGCGCAGCAGGAACCCAATACATTAATCTATAAACTGCTTGATCAACCCATCCAGCTATTGCGTGCCGGTGGCGGCTATCTCAGCAGTTATGCCAAACATAATTTCCGTACACCCGGCGGACATCCGGAAGGATATATCGAAGCATTTGCCAACCTGTACCGGAATTTTGCATTGACCTTGCAATCCAAACTGGAAGGGCAAACCCCTTCTGCTGAATCGCTCGATTTCCCTGGAGTGGAAGACGGCATCCGCGGTATGAACTTCATAGATAAAGTAGTTGCATCTGCTCAAAGCGATATGAAATGGACAACGTTCTAAACTATCTTTTAATCTTCTTTATCCATTATTAAAACAGGTATTATGAGAACGATAAAAGGCCCGGGCATCTTTCTTGCACAATTTGCCGGAGACAATAAACCATTCAATCAGCTTTCATCTATTTGCAAATGGGCGAAGTCGCTGGGTTTTACAGGAATGCAGATCCCAACCTGGGACCCTCGTATGATTGATCTTAAAAAAGCAGCAGAAAGCAAGACCTATGCAGACGAAATAAATGGTATTGTAAAAGAAGCGGGTGTGGAGATAACGGAGCTTTCCACGCATTTGCAGGGCCAACTGGTAGCAGTACATCCTGCCTATGATGTATTGTTTGATGGGTTTGCACCCGCACCCTTGCATGGTGATCCCAAAGCAAGGACAGAATGGGCGGTGCAGCAACTGAAATATGCAGCCAAAGCTTCACGTAATCTCGGGTTGAATGCTCATGGCACTTTCAGCGGCTCCCTGTTGTGGCATACAGTTTATCCGTGGCCTCAGCGGCCTGCGGGACTGGTACAGACCGGCTTCACAGAACTCGCATCACGCTGGCTTCCGATCTTAAATGAGTTTGATGATAACGGGATCGATCTTTGTTATGAGATACATCCCGGAGAAGATCTTCATGATGGTATTTCCTACGAAATGTTCCTTGAAAAAGTAAATGGCCATAAAAGGGCCTGCATTTTATATGACCCGTCCCACTTCGTACTGCAGGCAATGGACTACCTTTCATTTATTGATCATTACCATGAACGGATCCGGATGTTCCATGCAAAGGATGCAGAGTTCAATCCAGGTGGCAAACAGGGAGTGTATGGTGGATATCAGAATTGGATAGACAGGGCCGGGCGTTTCCGTTCGCTTGGTGATGGGCAGGTTGATTTTAAATCAGTGTTCAGCAAGCTCACAGCGTATGATTATGCAGGCTGGGCAGTGCTGGAATGGGAATGCTGCATTAAACATCCGGAAGATGGTGCGCGGGAAGGAGCTGGCTTTATCAAGGATCATATCATCCGCGTTACAGAAAAGGCATTTGATGATTTTGCAGGAGCGGGGAGCAATGAATCGTTGAATAAATCCCTGCTTGGCCTGAAGTAATCCTGCCTGATATTTGTCTTCCAGTTCATTCAGCAATTTGGCCAGTTGGTGTCGTTTCAAAAGGATGATTACAAAAACGGCGTATAGTTTTGGTTCCATAGTGGAAACCTTTAAATCCGCTACACCAGTATTATGGCCGTTAATATCAAGCATATTCTTATAGCCGCTGCATTCCTCCTGATATTAGGTAGCAGTTGTAAAAAAACGATATCTCCTGACCCTGAGATCCGTCAAAGGAACTTTTCAGTTGAATTGGATAAATCATACCTCGGGTCGGCTCTTGTAGACTCTGCCATAGCAGTCTGGAATATCAACGGTCAGCAAAAACGCGTTGTATTATCCAACCACAATGATACCCTTTCTGCAGACATCAACCAGTTTGAGGCCGGCAGCGGCATATTGACCATCCAGGTCTTTTCTAAACTTAAATTCGGGAATTCTTATTTATCTCAATGGGTTTTCAATCAGCAAGCGACTATAACACAAAAAGCCGGGCTGGCGATAGCCGGACCAAAGGGTTTCTCCGACCTTCGCTGGAAGCCGCGGGTTGAGTTAAAGGATGGTATTGGAAATTTCGCTGTTGTCGCACTTCGTCCGGACGATCCTTATTTTTTTGTGAAAAATATTCCTGCCAATTTGAAATCGATAGTTGTAGGGCGTGACTACTGGAAGACCGGTGGTGGTGTGTTTCACGTAGGCGGCGGAGAGTGGAAGTGTAATACTAATTGTACGAACAACAATGGCGATGTAGAGAACGTACAGTTCTTTTCATTCCTGCCTGTTCAAATGGGGACTGCTCCATGGAATCATGTTGAGATTGCAGTTCTATATGTACTGGACCAGTGGGGTGGAGGGCCGGCAATGATGATGACACATACACTTTAGAAAGATCCACTGATCACCAAATTCAATCAATAAATTATGCGCAAACAGATACTTGAATTAGAGAAAGTTGGGTTGATAGAGCAATAAAATCTGCAAATGAGTTATAAGGCAGTGAGGAAAAATCAACATTGCCGTTGCCGATAATTATTGCTGTAAATGACCGGTTAATAAGCCTGATATCCTTCATTCACAGAGCGGTATCGGCAAACTGAGGTAGAAACGTTGGCGGCAGCGATCCAGAAATATCATCCGATGCAGTGATAGAGTATTTATTTTATACAGAATGTATTAAATAAATACCTGAAAGGCTAAAAAAAAGTAAATTTGTACAAATGTGGAAATAATGACAACGGCAGCGATCCGAAAAAAACTGATGACCTATATAGCCGATGCTGATGATAAAAAAGTGAAAGGGCTTTACCTGCTGGTGGAAGACGAGATCACCGATGGCGACAAGTTCAAACTTTCTGCAGACCACATAAAGATACTGGAGCAGGAGCGTGATAAGCATGTAAAAGGTAAAAGCAGATCCTATAGCTGGAACGAGACAAAGGATATCATCAGAAGCAAAAAGAAACCTTAATGTACTCACTGGTGATAAAACCCCGTGCTGCTGCGATGATGCAGGAAGCATACTGGTGGTATGAAGAACAAAAAGAAGGGTTGGGAGAGGATTTTTTAACCGAGTTGGACAGTTATTTTTTAAAAGTAAAATCTCATCCTGAATACTTCGGTAAGATCAGAAAGAATTTCCGGCAGGCTGCCTTGAAACGGTTCCCTTATGTGATCGTATATGAGATCATCAAAGCAGAAGTAGTTGTTTTTGCGGTGTTCCATACGAGACGCAATCCGAAGCTTAAGTTCAAAGGATAATAGTCCTGATTTTTTATTGAAATGTATTGACGGTTGCCTTCGGCATCCGTTTTTTATTGATGCAATCAACACTTGTTCTCAGCCTGGAATGCCACCCTGTGCAGCGCCGGCTAACCCTTATGAGGGATATACGTAACCCGGGTAAGTGGCAAGTATATATCGTTATGTTGGATGCGATTGAAGGTTCGTTTAAAGTAAAATACAGACCTGGGAAAGTCTAACGCAGAATTCATATACCTTAAAATTGACCTTTTTTGATTACCACATTTTTCAACTCCCGGTGTACCTGACTTCCCCTCTAACCGCAGTATCTTTAGCAGTGCTATTATTATATAGATCAAATGATACGCAATGCCCCCCTAAAACTTCTGCCATGAGAAAAATATGGTTGCTCTTTGCTTTTTTATGTGCGGCTACTCTCATCAGCGCACAAACTAAGCGAAAACCCGTTGTAAAAGACGCCCATGACCGGTATGCCAATACCGGCGATGAAATCCTTGTTACTTCCCGGCTTCCGGAAGGAACAGTATTCAAAGGCGGGAAAATAACTGTCAAAGAAGGATACCGCACCAGCTATACCGATAATAAACAAGTGATCATTGTGCAACAGGCGAATGGGAACATAACGGGTGCCTTCACCTGCGCTTGCAAAGAAGGACAGGGCGGTTGCACTGTCAGCGCTTCCGGATCTGTGATCATCTGCATTCCTGTTGGCTGCGGATATTGCGAAGCAATGCTTACTACTGTTGAGCCAACAAAAGGTGTTGCCATTACCAAGGCCAACAGCAACTGGAAGAAAATAATTATTCCAACAGCCCAATAAGAGAGCCTTTTATTTGAGCATATTCACCAACCGAAAACTTTGTTTGTCGAACCATGTCCACTAATCCTCCAAACCCTGCACCTGTCTGCGCCGTAAAAGATATCCAGTTTTTTGTGAAGCAGGAATTGTTAAAGCATAAGCCCTCCGTCAACAAATACCGCACAAGATTTGATCAGGCAGAAACAAAATACCTGTACTGGGATATTGAAATAGTTAACCTGCTTTGCAAGAAAGAAGAGAATCCTTTGTTCTTTAAAATCCGTTGCACAGCCCTCACTACAAAAAAGGTGATGTATGCCGGCGATCATGCGATTGATTTTCAACTTTCCGATATTTCCAATGTTATCACTGGTTCCTGGGGCACTCCTGGCGGAGGTTACTGGATAGCCGATCAATACCTGTGGGAAGTATTGGTGAACGACTCCGTAGTTTTTACCAAAACCATTATCATAGATAAATTGGGCCAGGTAACAGAAAACTTCAATCCCTACTTTCAGTTTGAGGAGCTAAAGATCTACCCTTCTTATACAGACCGGCGTGAAAAAAACCAGGGCTATCGTTACCTGCGTCAATTACAGAGCACCGAAACGGAACATCTTGGCCTGGAAATAGCCATCAAAAGAAAATTTACAGAAGCCAGGACCCTTGAATTTAAACTGAACATTATTGATGCCCTCAATGGGTTTTCAGTAGTATCATTCAAATACGATACAGTTTTTACAGGCATTTCTTCATCACAAACTGAATTTGTTCGATTGACCTATGGCGAAACCCAGCCCGGTTTCTGGAAAAACGGGACTTACCTGCTTTATCTCAGTTTTATGGACGTCAATATCGCTTCGGGGCAGTTTACAGTAGGAGATGCGGAAGTAGAAGGTCTCTTGCAACCTATTGGTCAATTTACTGTCAATCATCCTTCTTCAGATACAAGGCAGGTAACTAAAACTGTTTTAGAAGATGCTATGAGTGAACTGAACAGCCTGGTGGGCATGACCGGCGTGAAGCAAACCATTCATGAGAATATAGAGTACCTGAAGTTTAACAAGCTCCGGATGGAAAAAGGATTTGCTGATGACGGGCAACTTTCTCTTCACAGCATCTTCACAGGTAATCCTGGTACGGGAAAAACTACCGTCGTGCGCTTGTTGGGCAGGATCTATAAAGCTATGGGCCTGTTGAGCAAGGGACATGTGGTGGAAGCCACCCGCGCCGACCTGGTGGGGGAATTCATCGGTCAAACTGCACCCAAGACCAAGGCAATGATCACTAAAGCAAGAGGTGGTATCCTGTTTCTTGATGAAGTGTATGCACTGGCAAGAAGCGGTAGCGATAATAAAGATTATGGTGCTGAAGTAATTGAAATGCTCCTGAAAGAAATGAGCGATGGCCCTGGCGATATTGCTATCATTGGGGCAGGATATCCCAATGAAGTAAATGCTTTTTTGGAGTCCAATCCCGGGTTGAAATCCAGGTTCAGCCAGCATTTTCATTTTGAAGATTACCTGCCTGACGAACTGATGCTGATCGCCGGTGCAGCCCTGAAAAAAGAGGAAGCTGCTTTAAGTAATGCAGCAGAGGCCGAACTCAGGAAAAGACTGACCAATCTTTATCGCGCCCGGGACAAATATTTTGGCAATGGACGCCTGGTGTTTTCGATCATTGATGAAGCAAAACGGGAAATGGGCATCCGCCTGCTAAAACAGGGAAACCTGGACACCCTTTCCAAAGATGAATTGAGCAGGATTGAACTGGAAGACCTGGAAAAAGTATTTGAAGAAGAGCAGAGGACCAAACTGATCCTGACCATTAACCAGGCTGAACTGGATGAAGCGCTACAGCAACTTGACAACATGGTTGGGCTTCAGCAAATAAAACAGGAAGTGCGTGACAAAATAAACCTGGTACGTTTCTATTCCGAGACAGGCAAGGATGTATTGAACAGGTTTTCACTGCACACGTTGATGACCGGTAATCCCGGTACAGGAAAAACCACCCTTGCACGACTGCTGGGCAAAATCTACAAAGCCCTTGGTCTGCTGGAGCGGGGGCATGTTGTAGAAGTGGACCGTCAAAACCTGGTAGCAGCTTATGTAGGACAAACAGCTATAAAAACAGCCGATGCTATTCGCCAGGCAATGGGTGGTGTTCTTTTTATTGATGAAGCATATTCTCTTGCCGACAGTGGAGAAAACGATTTTGGAAGTGAAGCCATTGAAACGCTGTTGAAAATGATGGAAGATCATAGGGGCAAGTTTGCTGTGATTGCTGCCGGTTATCCTGATAACATGAATGAATTTGTACGTTCCAACCCGGGACTGCAATCAAGATTTGATGCCACTTACAGCCTGCCGGATTACAGTTATGAAGAGCTTTACACGATAGCAGAAAAACAACTGGCCCTTCATGAACTTTTATTAAATTCCGAAGCTGCTGCCAGCCTCTCGGATTACCTGAACCGCGCTTGTGAGAACCGCGATAAGTTTTTTGGCAATGCACGTTTTGTGAGGCAAGCGGTAGAAGCGATTGTGAACAGGCAGTACCTGCGTATGGCAGCGCTGACAAAGGAACAGCGTACGCCGGAGCTATTGCAATATGTAACGCTTGCTGATATTGAACAGTTGCAATTGCCGGAAGCAAGCAGGAGAAGAAGTATTGGATTTAAACAGCATTAATTTTTTAAGCACCTTGATATTTTGATGCAGGAGATTTAAAACTATGCGCAGAGGTACCGGCTATATTGTGATCTTTGTTGTAGGAGCTGCCTACTTAAGTATATGCGAATGTGTTGATGGGAAAAGGGAAAAATCGCCGGAGATTGAAATTGTCCATGAAGATGTATCACAGATCAATGCAGCTACAGCAACAAGGGATGCACTAACGGCAACAGAACTGATTGAACTGGCAGACTGTAGCAGCCTGCAATGTGTTCAATTATATATGAAAGACCGTTCTCCCGATTTTGTACATGCTAGTAAAGGAGAGTTTGCTGCGCAACACCGGTCAGTTGTAACCGATACTGCCGGTAATGAACTGGTAATGCCACTTTCTACTTTTTATATTGATATCAACCCGCAGGCCAGCTGGCGGGCAGCACATACCATTCACAAAAAGGAATTGGGAGATAAACTTTTGGAGGAATTTAAACAACTGGGTTTTCAGTTAGTTGATTCGGATTATTATCTCGGCATCAGGAATAAGCAATATCGGTATGCTTCGTCTGCTTACCCAGGTAAAAGCCTGTACGTGACATCCACTTATGAGCCCTGGTACCGGAAAGGGTTATATAATACTAAAGTGACCTGGCCCTGTTTTGTGTTTGAAGTATACAGGGATAAACAGTAAAACATATACATGAGTTTTCTAAAGACGATCTGTATAATCATTTTGTGTTACCTTATCCCGGCAATAGTGATTGATATTGCCGGGGCTTTGCTTGTCACAATTTTGCCCGGCCCTGATAGCCGCCGGTTGAATGGCAATGCCGGCTTTGGAAGCACAGCACTTTATTATGTTGTCTGGATGACAGCCGGCTGCCTGGCCGGATTTTTTTTCACTACCTACAGCCGGGAAGCAACCAGGGCGAGCATAATGATACAACGCAGGCCATTCCTTATTTTTATTATAGGCCTTTTGCTGTCGGCCAGTCTGATACTGCTGTTTTATAGTACTGGTGAAATGAACGGCTCCTGGATCTCTTCGGGCAATAACTATTATGTACCTGGCCACAGGAATGTGACATATACGTTCTTTGTTTCATTTCTGTTGGTGAGCTTTATCCTGCTGAAAATGGAAAAGACAAGGACAGGCCCTGAGGAATACTAAACATATTTTACAGCTTATTGCGCTTGCGTCCGCAACCGGACACCAACTGTCCGTTAACGAACACCCCTATCCCTGTTTTTTCACCTATCCAGTTGATTTATAGATATTTATAAAATTGGAACGAAAATATCTTATTGCAATTCCTGGTATCTGGTGACACCATATTTTCATCAAAAACTAATAGCATGCCTCCTGCACTCAAAACCCTTTTCCGCCGCCTGGGTCGTTATCGTTTGTTCACTGTGCTCAATGTACTCGGTCTGGCTATCGGCATCAGTGCCTGTTGGATCATTTACAGCATTGTTAGTTATGAATTCAGTTTCGATAAGAAATTACCGGATAGGGAACGTACATACAGGCTGGTGACAGGATTCATTTTTGATGAAAAGGAATCTTATAACGGTGGTGTTTCTGCTCCTCTTTACCAGGGCATCCGGGAACAGGTGAATGGATTGAACCGTGTAGTGCCTGTGTATGGAAAATGGATAAATACCATTAAAATAGAAAGACCGGGTAGTGAACCCCTGGTGTTGGATGATCCTAAAAATATAGTAGCCACCGATTCTTCCTATTTTGGCATGGTACCTTATATCTGGCTGGCGGGTAATAAAGCCACTGCTTTCAATGCCCCTGAAAATGTGGTGCTGACGCAAAGCCGGGCCAAATCTTATTTTGGAGACCAGCAACCGTCACAGCTTATTGGTAAAACGATTGCCTACAATGATACCATACAGAAAACGATCTCAGGTATTGTGAAAGACCTGGATTATCCTACTGAATTTATAGCACAGGAATTCTGGTACCTGAAACCAAAAGTGTATGAGCTCAATAGCTGGACCAATACCAATGGCAGCGACAGGGTATATCTTCAACTGGCAAAAAATGCAGACACTGCAAAAGTATTATCACAGATCTCTGCAGTAGCTACACAAAAATGGAATGAATTTGAACAGGATAGAAAAACGCCTTTCAAAATGACGCGTTGGTTTGAATTGCTGCCCATGTCTGAATCACATTTTTCCAGTTATATCAAAGAATACGAACAAAGAAAAGCCAGCAGACCTGTCATATATGGATTGATCGGCCTTGGTGGGTTCCTTTTGTTACTGGCTTGCATTAACTATATCAACCTGAGTACGGCACTGGTGCCTCAACGCAGTAAGGAGATAGGTGTGCGTAAAGTGTTGGGTAGCGGACGGAAAGCACTTATCGGTCAGATACTGGCAGAAACCCTGGCAACTGTGATAATGGCTGTTGTGCTTGCCTTCTTTTTGGCCAAACTGGGATTTTTCCTGCTCAGTGATATCCTACCTGATGGCCTGCTGGAGCATTCAAATACTTTTAAGTTGTTATTATTTATTATCCCGCTGGTATTATGTGTTACCCTTCTTTCAGGCTGGTATCCTGCCTGGCTGATCGCAAAAGTGCAGCCGGTAAGTATCATGCGTGGACAGGGCGTGTGGAAAGTTGGCAATAACCGTTTGGCATTGCGTAAAGTACTGATCGTATTTCAGTTTGTAATTGCCCAGGCTTTTATTGTCGGTGCGCTGATCATGGGAGCACAGTTGAGCTATACAGTTAAGAAGGATATGGGATTTGATAAGGAGGCAGTGGTGTTGGTGGATGTTCCCTGGAAACTGCTATGGAAAAAGGAATATGAGGATAAACATTTTGCCCTAGCAGAGGAATTAAAAAAAGAATCGGGTATTAATATGATATCGCTGGGACAAAAGCCAATGATGGCCGGTTATTCTTCCAGCATGTATGAATACAGCGACGGTGACCCGGCAAAGGAACCAGTGAAGCGCCAGGTATTCCGGAAAGAAGTAGACACTTCTTATATACCTCTCTATGGAATAAAACTGCTGGCCGGCAGAAACCTGCTGCCTTCTGATACCACGCGGGAATTTGTGATCAATGAAACAGCTGTACGGGCGTTTGGATTTTCTTCGCCGCAGGATGCTATAGGCAAAGTGATAGGGCAGCCCGGCGGAAAATATCCGATCGTAGGTGTAGTAAAGGATTTTCATATGCAGGATTTTCACAACACCATCGATCCGATGGCGCTTATGGCGAACAAATCAAATACCAGCACGATCAATATCAAACTGAATGATAAAGACCCGGGCAAATGGCAGCAAACACTTAAGAACATTGAGAAGAAATGGAACGCCTTTTATCCTCCGGGCACATTCAAATACAAATTTTATGACCAGGAGCTGGAATCAATGTATAAGCAGGAACGTAATCTTTCCCGGCTGATCAATATGGCAACAGTGATTGCCATCATCATCAGCTGCCTGGGATTGTTTGGACTGGCTATTATCACTTCTTTCCAACGCACAAAAGAGATCGGTATCCGGAAAGTGCTGGGCGCATCAGTAACGGGCATTGTCCGGATCTTATCCTCCGATTTTGTAAAACTGGTACTGATCGCCCTGGTGATCGCCTCACCCATTGCCTGGTGGGTGATGAGCAAATGGCTGCAGGATTATGCTTATCGCATTGATATCAAATGGTGGATGTTCGCAGCGGCCGGTCTTGGAGCGGTTTGTATTGCACTGCTCACCGTTGGTTTCCATGCTATAAAAGCTGCGGTGGCCAACCCGGTGAAAGCGTTGCGCAGCGAATAACCTATTTCCTTTTTGCCTGAAGTGCTGGTTTGAGGCTGATGATCTTCTTTCCTCTGACCAGCATTCTCAGGCCTGTTCTCTTCAAAGAAATCTGCCTTTTGATCTCCTGGCTACCGGAATTGTGCTGATAAGCATTGGCAATATCTTCCCAGGAAAGCACACCAACCACATGTTGGGTTTGAAGATTCTTGACAACCGGTAGCGTATCCGTATTGGTGGAAGCCATTTTTTCCAGCGCCTCACTCAATGTTGCATGAGGCAGGATGGATTCAAAATCATTGGTGGAAATAGTACTTACCGGCTGTGAAACCGGCATCTCCGTATTGAAAAGTTCAAATGTCGAGATCAGTCCGCGGCATTCCCCGTTATCATTTACAACAATAAAGTGATTGTCCTTATAATCATTCATTTTATTGAGTGATTCTTTGGCTTCGTCAATCGGTGTTTCTTCATTCAGCAACAATTTGTGTTTCTGAAAAACCTGGCTGACGGTTATTTTTCTCAGCAGATCGGGCTCATAGGAAAAAGGCGTTTTTATTCCCCTGCGCACGATCTTTTCCGTCATAATGGTATTTTCCATCAGGAAGAAGGAAATAAAATACGAAGCAGTGCAGGCTGCCAGCAAAGGAAGCAAAGCATTGGACTGTGACGTGGTCTCTATGGCAAACAGGATGGAAGTGAGCAGAGCTCTCGACGCTCCTGCAAACATGGACGACATGCCCACCAGTGCGGCCAGCGGAAGGCTTATGCCAATATTGGGAAAGAAATAGGAAAGGCTTGTTCCAAGCAAAATACCTGTAGCGCCCCCGATAGTGAGCAAAGGGGCTAGTGTTCCCCCCGAAGTGCCGCTGCCGAGTGCCACAGACCACGAAATAAATTTCATGATGCAAAGTGAGAATATTAGCTGCATTGGCAGACTGCCGGTCAGCAATTCACTGATGTTTTCATATCCCACACCCATTGTCCGTGGGAAGAAATAACCCACAATGCCTACACATAGTCCTCCGATCGATGGCCACCACATCCAATGCACAGGGAGCTTTTCAAAACAGTCTTCGATAAAATAGACACAGCGGGTAACAAGTACGGATAAAACACCAATGATAAGCCCGATAACACTGTAACCAAATAGCGCACTATTGGATGGAGTTTCAATAATACCCGGTAATCCAAATACAGGTCCTTGCTCAAAAAGGAAATGATGCCCTGCAGCACCGGTAATGCAGGCCAGCGCAACCGGTATGATGGAGCGGGGAGAGAATTCAAACAACAATAATTCTATTGCAAGAAAGATCGCAGCAATAGGGCTTCCGAAAATAGCGGACATACCTGCGGTAGCGCCTGCTGCTAATAATATTTTTCTTTCGTTATGAGTGATCTTCAGCAACTGGCCGATAGTGGAGCCCAAAGCGCCACCTGTAGCAATGATCGGCCCTTCTGCACCAAAGGGGCCGCCGCTTCCGATCGCAATGGCAGAAGAAAGTGGTTTGAGATAAGTGATCGCAGGCTTTATGCGGCTTTGATTCACCAACACCTGTTCCATCGCTTCAGGAATGCCATGCCCGCGAATGGCTTTTGATCCGTATTTAGCCATCAACCCTACAATAATACCGCCGATAGCAGGTATGAGGATCACCAACCAGCCGAGTGAATTCCCGGCAGGACTGGAAGCAGCCAGTGAAAAACGGCCATAAAAGAAAAGATTAGTGAGAAGGCTGATCAATAAGACCAACCCCTTGGCTATGAGGCTGACGCAAACCGCGATCAGGAAAGCATAGAGTGATATCAGCAAAATACGTATCCTGTTGTTGATATTACCGGGCTTTACGTTTTCAACCTCCAGGCTGTCAGTGAGGGCTACGGAGATAGGAATCCCGTTCTTAAAGAGTTGATGTTTGCTCATTAACGAATGATGATGATAAAATGAAAAATCAAACTATTCCCGTTGGTCGCTTAACCAGGAAAGGAACAAGAAAAGCTGCAGAAGCACCGGAAATAATTACAACACCCACCAGGAGCTGACGGAATTCCAGCTTCTGTACCAGGTTGTCTGTCCGATTTACATGCAAAGCGAGTTGAACACAAAGCAGGGTAAGAACAACAAACAGGATAATATAAGGAACAGTAGCATGCTTCATGTACCTGTCCATAATGGCAAACACCGTTCCTGCAATAAAAAGGATAAAAAGGGTTCCGAAAATAATCGTGGATACATTGATGAGTTCAGGTAAGCTATAACCCGTAGCTCCTCTGAAGATCGCATCATAAAAGATATTCAGCAGTGATGCAACAATACCGGCGAATAATCCCGCCATAATGGGCTTGTAGGCATGGGGATATTCAAAGTCATCTTCTTTGTTCATAATCTAATTTTCTGCAAAAATATGATATAAATCATGTTTTTTAAACAAAAATGATAAGAATAACATGATTTTGCCTAAATATGTAATATTTCAAAAAGGGCGCCAGATGCTTTATTTTTGGGCCGATGAAAAAGGATACAAATAGTTGCGATTTAGCGAGTTGTTTTCTCTGCCGGAACAGCCTGGCCAGTTGGATTCCCGCCGTAGCTGTGCATAAAAAAAATTACCGGTTAAATAAGGGAGAAGTTCTTTTTACGGAAAATGAAAATGTACAGGGCATCTATTTTCTGTATGATGGTATTATTAAAGTCCACAAACAATGGGGTGAGAAAGAACTGGTCATTAATTTTGCCCAGCAGGGTGATATAATCGGTTATCGTGGTCTGGGCAGCGACAAGGTTTATCCTGTTACCGCTACAGCCCTGGCGCCTTCGACTGTTTGCTTTATTGATCTGGGCTTTTTTGAAACAAGCCTGGAAGCCAATCATCAGCTTACCTACCAGCTCATGAAATTTTTCGCAAATGAATTGCAGGATGCGGAAAAAAGAATGAGGAACCTGGCACATATGGAGGTAAAGGGCCGGCTTTGCGAAACATTGCTGCTGTTGCATAAGCGGTTTGGGGAATCGAAAGAAGGGTACATTGACATTCTCCTGAGCAAACAGGATATTGCTTCTTTCACAGGCACTACTTATGAAACCCTGTTTCGTGTGATGAATGAACTGATCAAAGAGAAGATCATAAACGTAAATGGCAAAAAGATATTCCTGCTGAATAAGGCAAAGCTGAAAAAACTGAGCTCCTGAGGCGCAGCAATTTTTTAATCCAAAAAGTTATGAATATCCTGCTCTATATAATAAGTTTACACCATGGCAGTTAAACAAAAAGAGAAACTGGCTGGCTGGGGCAATTTCCCGGTAACCGCATCCTATAATTTTTTCCCATCCTCTGAACCCGAAGTACTTAAAACCGTTAAGCAGGGCAACCTGGTGCCCCGCGGACTGGGGCGCAGCTATGGCGATCAGGCAATTAATGAAAACGGCCAGGTGGCTATCTGCACCCATCTTAATCATTTTCTCGGATGGGATGAAAAGGAAGGGATACTGGAATGTGAAGCCGGCGTGAGCCTCGAAGACATCATCAATGTATTTGGCCCCAAAGGCTGGCTGCCGATGATCTGCCCCGGCACTAAATTCGTGACCATCGGTGGCGCTATCGCTAATGATATACATGGTAAGGCCCACCATGTGGACGGCTCTTTCTACAATTGTGTCATTTCATTTAACATCATGCTGGCAAGCGGGGAGGTGGTTGCTGCTTCAAGAACAGAACATGCTGACCTGTTTGAAGCCAATTTCGGCGGGCTTGGTCTTTTAGGAGTGATCCTTTCTGCTAAGATCCGCCTGCGCAAGGTTGAAACCACTTATTTCAAGCAGAAATCCATCAAGGTTAAAAACCTGGAAGAGATGCTGAAAGCGCTGGAAGAATATGCTCATTTCAATTATTCCGTTGCCTGGGTTGATCCGCTTGCAAAAGGCAGTAAGTTGGGCAGTGGCGTATTGACGGTCGGAAATGCGGCCGGTTTGGATGATCTCCCTCCTTCACTGCGCAAGGAACCACTTAAATTGCATAAGAAATCAAAACTTACTGTACCATTTTTCCTTCCCGGTTTTTTGCTGAATACTGTAACGGTAAAAATGCTGAACCGTGTGATCGCATTTGTACAGAACTCGCCAAAAGAATTTATTCATTATGAAAAATTCTTTTTCCCCCTCGATATGATCAACAACTGGAATAAGGGTTATGGAAAAAGAGGATTCATTCAGTACCAGTTTGTGATCCCTCCCGGTAAGGAAGGAGCGGAGAATGTAAAGAAGATCATTGAAATGATCGCTTCCAGTGGCTGCACTCCTTTCCTGAATGTGTTTAAAAAGATGGGACATGGGCAGGGCATCTTATCTTTTCCGTTTGAAGGATATACACTGGCGATTGATTTTCCTGTTACCAAAAATCTGCGGGCATTTACAAAAAAAATGGATGCAGAAGTTTTAAAAGCCGGGGGCCGGATCTATCTTGGCAAAGATTCCATGCTGGATAAAGAGACATTTCAGGCCATGTACCCGCAATATGATCAATGGCTCGCGATCAAAAGAAAATACGATCCGCAAAATGTGTTTACATCAGATATCGGAAGAAGATTGGGATTGCATAGTTAGAACTGAACAGTTTATTGCCTGAAATCAGCAGTTCACTCATCATTCAATAGAAGCACCGGTATTTCAATTATAATATTGCAGCAGGGTAGAGTTAAGCACAGAAGGGAGCTCTACCTTCATAAGCGATTAGTTTTGGTGAAGGAGGAAGTTTTTACTTCCTCCTGTTTTTTTAGCAGGTGAGCCATTGAAATGCTTTTTACTACAATTAAGTTGCTTTTTTTATCAGTTGAATACCATCTTTCTTTTCATCGGCCATACAGCAATGTAGCTTGTGTGAAATTTTAATCATGAACCGCTATCTTGCTATTACCGCCTGCACATTTTGCTGTATACTTTCCCTGGTTACAAAAGCCCAGGATCAACCGAAAAGAGGGATCGGTTTGAAAGCAGGGCTGAATTTTATCAATGTAAAAAATGTAAAATCCATCAGTGATGCAAATTCTACCAGTAAGACTGGCTTTATGGCCGGAGCATACTGGGCACCCGGGGGAAGAGGGGTGATGGGATATCGTTCTGAGCTTATATTTTCCAGGCAGGGTTATGATTTCAAAACTACTTCTGCCACCGGGGAAATGACGATGGATTATATTATGCTTCCACAATTAATGACCTTCAATATCACAAAATTCTTTCAACTGCAGGCCGGGGGCCAGGTTTCCTTCCTGATCAGGGCTAAAGCTGATAGTGTGAGCAACAGTTCTGCACCTGCAACATCAAAGAATGCGATGGATTATTATAACAAGTTCAACTATGGTGTAGCTGGGGGAGTAGAGGTCAAACCCGTTGCAGGACTTATTATTGGTGGCCGTTACAATGCTTTTTTCGGAAGCCTGAATGAACAATTTTCTTCCGGTTCAATACCAGGCCTGCCTTCTTTTATTCCTACTGATGGAAAGAAACTGAAGAATGGATTGCTTCAATTGTATATCGGATACCAGTTTTAATCAACTGGTATCCGATGATAGTGAGAACGGGTTGTTATTTTATTACAGAAAACGCGTACACAGTTGTTTGCTTATATGTTTCTCCTGGTTTCAGTATAGTATTGGGGAAAGAGGGTTGATTGGGAGAATCGGGAAAATGCTGTGTTTCCAGGCAAAGCCCTGCATGTTTTACATATTTTGCTCCGTCGCGTGTTTGTGTCAAACTACCATCCAGGAAGTTACCTGAATAGAATTGCAGGCCGGGCTCACTGGTCCAAACATCCATCTGGCGGCCACTGGCTGCATCGCGCAGGCTGGCAATTTTTTCAAAGCTGCCTTCTTTTTTGTTCAGCACCCAATTGTGATCATAACCGCCTTTCACTTGAGGGAGGTCTTTTCCAATTACTTTAAAGGAAGTAAAGTCCATTGGTCCTCCTTTTACATCAGGAAGTTTACCGGTAGGAATCAGGTTATCATTTACTTCAGTAAAGCGATCGGCCAGTATCTGCAACTCGTGTCCCAGGATGGTCGAATCCTTGCCGGCTGATAAATTGAAATAGCAGTGATTGGTAAGGTTTACCGGTGTTGCTTTATCAGTAGTGGCGCTGTAATCAATTTTCAATTCATTGGCTGCTGTAAGTGTATAGATCACTTTGATGTTAAGATTGCCGGGATAGCCTTCCTCACCGTCTTTGCTCAGGTAAGTCAGTTCAAGGCTGCTGTCGCCGGGAAGCCTGGCAGCTTTCCACATCACTTTATCATATCCTTTATTGCCGCCATGCAGGCTGTTGCCATGGTCATTGCCTGCAAGAGTATATTCCTTTCCGTCCAGTTTGAATTTCCCTTTATCAATACGGTTGCCATACCGCCCAATGAGGGCATTAAAATAAGGATTGCCTTTTTGGAGGAATCCTTCGAGAGAACTGTATCCAAGCACTACGTTCCCTTTATTGCCTTGTTTATCGGGTGTAATGATATCCGTTACGGTTCCTCCATAATTGATGATGCCGACCTGCATACCGCTCGGGTTGGTCAGCGTGTATTGTGTCACTGCTTCGTTGTTATAACTGCCATAAGGCTTTTCGGTAATGGAGAACTGCATGGTATCGGTTTTGGGGGCTGAGCCGGTTTCGTTTTTTGGTTCGTTGTTGCAAGCCGTCAGTATCAACACAGACGCTGCAAGGAGTGGTGCCAGATGTTTTTTCGTATATCTCATATAGCTATAATTCGTGTCAAATTAACACTTGTTGCCTGAATAAAAAAATCCCTCTTATTTGATTGGCGGATTGGGGATAATATTCAGAAAGGAGTGGAAATGGGCTTTATAATGCCTGTTGTCCAGTTTATAAAAAAATGCTCCTTTTTTTGAACTGCCTTTGTCTTTATCTTTCTGCTTTACCAGCAGCCGGGTAGACAGCACTTTGCGGGTAAAGTTCCGCTTATCGAATGAAGTGTCGTACACGCATTCATACAGATTCTGCAATTGGGGCAGTGTGAATTTTTTGGGTAGTAATTCAAACAGCAATGGATGCAAAGCGGCTTTATATCTTAGCTTTTCCCTGGCCATTTTCACCATTTCAGAATGATCAAAGATGAGGGAGGGTATTTCTGTGAGCGGAAACCATTCTGCATGATATTCATCACTCAGTTGCTTTTCGTATTGATGAATATCGATAAGCGCAAAATAGGTAACGGACAGGGTCCGTTCTATAGGATCGCGGTGCGGACCTGAAAAAGTATGTAGCTGTTCGAGGTATACTCCTTCCAGTCCTGTTAGCTTTTTGAGAATGCGCAGGGCGGCAGTATCAGCATCTTCGGCGGGCTGTATAAAGCCACCCATCAGGCTCCAGCGGCCTTTTTCAGGTTGAATGGCCCTTTGCACCAGTAATAGTTTGAGTGCATTCCCGTCGAAACCGAAAATGATACAATCCACTGCAGCTAAGAGACGCGTTTGGTTTTGGTATTTTGTCATACAACAAGCGTGGCCGCAAATTCATCAGGCCGTTTAGGTCAATGATTTCACCAGGCAAAGGAAGTATAATCCTTCATAAACCCAATGATATTCTTTTGTCCTGCAAAATCGGCGGGATCATGCAGTGTGGTGATCACCATGCAATCCATTCCTGCATTGGCTGCTGCTTCAACGCCTTTTGGCGAATCTTCAAAGACCAGGCAATTGGCCGGATCGACACCCAGGCTGGCTGCACATGACAGGAAAGTTTCAGGGTCCGGTTTGCTCCGTTTCACTTCATCTGCGCTGATCAGGGCATCGAAATAAGGACGGACCTGTAATTCATCCAATACAAAATCGATATTGAACATGATGGCAGCTGAACCAATGGCCATTTTAATGCCTTGCTGCCTGGCTTTTTCCAGTAATCCGGGCAATCCATCCAGCAATTTCAGGTAGGGGCGGAAAGATTCCTGGTATTGCCTTTCTTTTTCCCAGCTCATTGTATGTTTCTCTTCTTCCGAAAACCGGCCGGGAAATATCCGTTCCAGCAATTCATTGTTTTTCCCGTAGCATTCTTCTTTCATCCGCTCCATCGAAATACCGGCACCAAGCTCATTCAGCAAGTGATGCCATGCCTTGATGTGATATTGCATATCATCGATCATCGTTCCATTCATGTCAAACAGGAAAGCCTTGTATTTCACGGGGAGTAGTTTAAAAAATAAATCTAAGTAAAACTTGTCAATTGTACACTTATTTGTGAGTGGTTGGTGGTGATTCGTTGGCCAACGAACCACCACCAACCATTTTGCACAACCGTTTGCATGCGCTTCCTGTGTTATTATCCTCTATATTCACGCCCAGTCAATTAAAATCACATACATGAATCGAAAAGAATTTGTCAGAACCGGAGGGCTTGCTGCCGCTTCATTGGCCTTTCTTCCTGCTGATATATGGGGTGCAGCCAAAGCAGATACTAAAGTAAAGATCGGGATAATAGGAGTAGGGCTCCGTGGGCAAAACCATCTTGACCTTGTATTGCGCAGGGCTGATACAGAGCTTGTAGCTATCTGCGATATTGATGACAGGATGTTGAAGAGCGCCAGCGATATGATCACGAAAAGCGGGAAAAAGATGCCACAGGTTTATACCGGCAGCACAGATGCCTGGAAAAAACTGGTGGCTACCAAAGGACTCGATGCTGTGATCATTGCAACGCCCTGGGAATGGCATAAGCCTATGATCATCGGAGCGCTGGAAGCAGGCATCCGCTATGTGGGCACTGAAGTGATACTGGGTATTACGCTGCAGGACCACTGGGATGTGGTTAAAGCTGCCGAACGCTACCAGGCCAATGTGATGATGATGGAAAATGTTTGCTATCGGCGTGATGTGATGGCTGTATTGAATATGGTAAGGCAGGGATTGTTTGGCGAACTGGTTCACCTGCAAGGCGGATACCAGCATGACCTGCGTGAAGTAAAATTCAATGACGGTACCCATCCTTATGGTTATGGTGTTGAGTTTGGTGAAAAAGGCTTCTCTGAAGCAAAATGGAGAACTGACCACTCTGTTCACCGCAATGGAGATCTGTATCCTACGCATGGAATAGGACCTATCGCTCATTATGTGAACATCAACCGCGGGAATCGTTTTGTAAGCCTCAATTCTTTTTCTACCAAAAGCCGGGGACTGCACCAGTATATTGTTAAAAAAGGCGGAGCAGATCATCCCAATGCCAAAGTGGAATTTAAACTGGGGGATATTGTTACTACGCAATTGTTGTGTGCGAACGGAGAAACCATCCTGCTTCAACATGATACCAACCTGCCAAGGCCTTACTCTTTAGGCTTCAGGGTGCAGGGTACTGAAGGGCTTTGGATGGATGTGAACAAAGGCATTTATATACAGGATAAATCAGCCAAAGCCCACCAGTGGGACAATGCAGCAGACTGGCTGACCAAATATGATCACCCTCTCTGGCAAAAATGGAGCAAGGAAACTGCAGGTGCAGCACATGGCGGAATGGATTTCTTTGTGATACATTCCTTTATTGAATCCATCAAACGCAACCAGCCTACACCAATGGATGTGTATGATGCAGCAGCATGGAGCGCTATCACGCCACTTAGTGAACAATCCATCGGACTGGGCAACCAGACCGTGGAGTTCCCTGATTTTACAGGAGGCCAATGGATGTACAGAAAGCCTGTGTTTGCACTGAATGATGAGTACTAAACGACCTATTTAAACTGAAGCGTGATGAGTGAATCTGTTTTAGCAGAGTATGGACTGCAGGGTGGTGAAATGAAAGTGGAAAAGATCGGTACAGGTCTTATTAACCATACATGGAAGGTTTCTGTGCACGACCAGGCATATATCCTGCAAAGGATAAACCAGGATGTGTTCTCTTCACCGGCGGATATTGCTTACAATGTGAAGCTGATCTCGGATTATTTGCAATTGCATCATCCGGAATATAATTTTATTGCACCGCTCTCCAGCCAGCAGGGCCGATCATTGATATACCGGGAAGGAGAAGGATATTTCCGTTTATTCCCTTTTGTGAATGGTTCACACTCCAAGGATACAGTTGAAACCGCCAGCCAGGCTTATGAAGCAGCCAGGCAGTTTGGACGGTTTACACGATTGCTGTCAGGAATGGATGTAAGTGAATTGCGTATTACCATCCCTTCTTTCCATGACCTGGAATACCGGTATGAAGAATTCCTGACAGCACTGGAGCAAGGTAATCCGGCAAGAATAAAAGAGACAAACGGGCTTTCACAAATGCTTATTCAGCAGGCAGGCATAGTGAAAGAATATAAAAGAATAAAAGCTGACCCATTATTCAAACTGAGAGTGACCCATCATGATACCAAGATCAGCAATGTGTTGTTTGATGCCGGTGGCAAAGGGATATGTATAATAGACCTGGACACTTTAATGCCCGGTTATTTTATCAGTGATATCGGAGATATGATGCGCACTTATTTGTCTCCTGTGAATGAAGAGGGTAAGAACACTGACGATATTTTTATCCGGGAAAATTTTTACCATGCCATTGTAGAGGGTTATCATGAAGAAATGAAAGATGAGCTGACGCCTTCAGAAAAAGATCATTTCTATTATGCCGCTCTTTTTATGACCTATATGCAGGCATTGCGTTTTTTGACGGATTATTTGAATAATGACCGGTATTATGTGCCGGTATATGCAGGCCAGAACCTGGTGCGGGCAAAGAATCAATCTGTGTTGCTGGAGAGAATGCTGGAGAAAAAGGATGTATTGTCCTAACTTTGCTGTATGGGAGTGTTAAGACAACTGGCAGAATACCTGTTTATCAAAAAAAAAGATCCATCCCGCCCCAAAAGCAAATGGATCGGTTATATGCATAGCATTAACCGTATCAGCCTCCTGGTATTTATCATCTGCCTGATCATCCTCGCAATAAAATTAATACGGAAATAAGCCGGGACTACCTGCCCTGCAGATAATGAACAATTGATAAGGCTGCTTTATGCGAAGCATGTCCTCCTTCACTCAATATCCTTTTCAATTCACTGTAATCCCTGGCCAGTTGGGCTTTTCTTGTTTCGCTGTTCAATAGCTCATTCAACTCCCGGTACAGGTTATCGACAGTGAGCTCATGCTGGATCAGTTCTTTTACCACCAGCTTGTCCATAATAAGATTGACCAGTGAAATGTATTTCACTTTTATCACTCTTTTGGCGATTTCGTAGGAGATAGGCGATCCTTTATAGCAAACTACTTCCGGTACGCCGAATAAAGCAGTTTCGAGGGTGGCAGTGCCTGAAGTGACCAATGCGGCCTGCGCCTGTTGCAGCAGCGAATAGGTTTGATTGGAAACATAGGATACATTGGTATAGTTCTTCATCAGCTCATCATAAAAACTTTCTTCCACTCCGGGTGCTTTGGCCACGATAAACTGGTGATCAGGAAAGCGCGGGCTGACGGCAAGCATGATGGGAAGCTTTTTCAATATTTCCTGTTTGCGGCTGCCTGGCAGCAGGGCAATGATAGGTTTATCGGCAAAAGGCTTTTCTGGTTTATCTGCCTGCTTCGCTTCAATCACTTCCACCAGCGGGTGGCCTACATATTCCACGTCCCAGTTCCACTTGTTTTTAAAATAATCCTTTTCAAAGGGAAGGATGACCAGCATTTTATCAATGCATTGTTTCATCATTCGCACCCTTCCTTCTTTCCAGGCCCAAACCTGCGGGCTGATGTAATAGATCACTTTCAGTCCCTGCTCCCTGGCCCATTTGGCAATGCGGAGGTTGAAGCCGGGATAATCGATCAGGATCAGTGTATCGGGTTGATAGGCGGTAATATCTTCTTTGCAAAACTTCAGGTTGCGGAAAATGGTCCGGAGATTCATCAGCACTTCTGTGAAACCCATAAAGGCAAGATCGCGGTAGTGCTTGACAAGCTCGCCTCCGGCAGCCTGCATTTTATCGCCACCCCAGCAACGGACCTGTGCGGATGTGTCGATCTTCCTGATCTCTTTGATCAGGTTGCTGCCATGCAGATCGCCTGATGCTTCACCTGCGATGATGTAGTACTTCATGATGATTAGGCCAAAGATAGTAGAAGAATGCTTCCGGTAAGTTAATCTTCCGGTTGCGGCTGATACTGTACCTGGTAAGCAGTTAGTTCAGGATCTTTAATATCAGTATGGCGATGCCGAATACAAGCGTAACTAAAAATATACCCCTGGCTGTTTTGTCTCTGCGTGTATTGACAAAGATGGTGAACAGGATCACGTTGGCCAGTAAGGACAGTGACCCGATGGAAGTGATCAACTTATTATTGTTGAAGAACTCGTCCAGGAAATCGCTGAAAGTGACGGAGGAGAATTTCAAAAAATAAATGACGACCAACCCGAGTATCGGACCTATCAGCCCCAGGATCAGTCCCAGTTGAAGATTATCTCTTTTAAATAACATCATTTCCAGAGTTTTTCCAGTTTGGACTTTAAAACGTAGTTTGTCAGGTCAAATTGTACGGGCACTACACTAACATAGCCATTTGCCAGGGCCCATACATCTGTATCTTTTCCTTTGTCAAAGTTCACAAACTCACCGGTCAGCCAGTAATACCTGCGTCCATGCGGGTCTTCACGCTGGATAAAATCTTCTTCATACTTGGCATAAGCCTGTTTGCAGATCTTCAATCCTTTCAGGAGATTGACCGGCAGGGCAGGTATGTTCACATTAAAAACAGTATGCTTGTCCAGCTTGGTTTGCAGCATTTTTTCTACTACCAACCTGGCATATTTTCTTGCTCCGCTAAAATCCGCTTCAATACTATAGTCTAGGAGAGAAAATCCTGCTGAGGGAATACTTTCTATTGCTGCTTCCACTGCTGCGGACATAGTACCGGAGTAGATCACATTGATACTATGATTGGCGCCATGGTTCACTCCGCTGAGGCAAAGGTCCGGTTTGCGATGGAGAACTTTGTCTACTGCAAGCTTTACGCAATCCACCGGTGTGCCGGTGCAGGAATAAGCTTCAATATCATCAAACGTATTCACTTTCTGCAAGCGGATTGGCTGGCCGATGGTAATGGCATGCCCCATACCCGACTGCGGTTTATCCGGCGCCACCACCACGATCTTTCCCATATCCTTTACAGCTTCTACCAGGTTCATGATCCCAGGAGCAGTTACTCCATCATCATTCGTGATCAGTATTACAGGCTTTTGCTTTCCTGTTACTTTTGGTGCACTGGTTTTTTTAGCACCTGCGGTTTTTTTCTTTGTAGCCATAGAAGGTGCAAAATTGATACTATTTTTTGAAGTGTCAATGGATTTTATATCAGAGGCTTCTTACCGTTCATACAATGTCTGCGGTCAACCTCTCTTCCCGTCTTCCCGCCTTACCGGTAAAAACTTACCGGTAAGGCGGGAAGACGGGAAGAGAGGTCTATAAGCGAAGCAGTAAAAAGTCTAAGTAATTTTTTTGGAATGTTAAAAAAATTAGTATTTTGCACTAAATAAGTTAGTTTGTTATGGCAATATCCAATCAGAACCTGAAATACCTCCGTAAATTGCGCGGTTGGACCCAGGAAGAATTCGCAAATAAGCTCCGTATCAAGCGTTCCCTGCTTGGGGCCTATGAGGAAGAAAGGGCGGAGCCCCGTATCGATGTGCTGGAAGCGGTATGCGATATTTTTAAGTTGACCCTGGATGATATTTTAAGAAAGGACCTTAGTGATAATAAAAGTAATTACCTGGCAAAACGCCGGGCTATGAAACTGGCTTCCGGGCGTACCGATATTCCCTTTGTACCGGTAAAAGCAGCGGCTGGCTATCTCGCCGGCTATGCTGATCCTGAATTTATTGATGAATTGAACACTTTCACCCTCCCCATGCTCGCCGGGGGTAACTACCGCGCTTTTGAGATCATTGGGGATTCCATGCTGCCTACTCCGAGCGGTTCAGTGATAGTAGGGGAAAAAGTGGATAACCTGGATGATGTAAAGAATGATGTTGCCTGTATTGTGGTGTCGCGCAACGAAGGCATCGTGTATAAACGTGTGCAGAAAACAGCCCGTACCAAACACAAACTGACCCTGGTCAGCGATAATCCTATCTACCATCCTTATACCATGAATACAGAGGATGTTCTGGAGATGTGGCAGGCGCAAATGGTGATCTCAAAAGCCAGCCAGCAACAACGCTGGGATATGGGACAATTGGCTACTATTGTCAATGACCTCCAGGAACAAGTAATTACCCTTAAAAAAAGGATGAATTAGTCCTGATTTATAGAAAAAATCCTATATAACTGCGTTTTTTTGCAAGGCAGTTTTTCTCATTCAATACAGACTTTTATATTTGTCAGGGAACTAACTGTATGCATAGAAGAAGAATTGTCTTCCTGAGCTTGTTGTTGTTGGGCCATTTGACTGTATTCTCCCAGAGAAAAGCATTGCACGCAACCAAAACTGATCGCCATCCTGTAATAGATGGGAAGCTGGATGATATTGCCTGGCAGGGAGTGGCTTTTGCAACAGATTTTATACAGAACTTTCCCAATGTAGGTAAACCTGCTTCTCAAAGGACTGAAGTCAAGGTGCTCTATGATAATAACGCCATCTATATTGGCGCCCACCTTTACGATGATCCGGCACTGATCCGCCGCCAGATCACAGCCCGTGATGAGGAACAGCTTAAAGACCTAGACTATTTCTCTGTATTTTTTGATACTTACCACGATCAGCAGAACGGGTTCCAGTTTCTCGTTACCTCTTCTAATGTGCAGACCGACGCCCGCCTGGCGCCTAATATTACGACCGGTTATGGTGAGTATGGTGATAAGACCTGGGATGCTGTTTGGGAAAGTAAAGTCACTATTCAAAATGATGGATGGGTTGTTGAGATGAAAATACCCTATCTCTCTCTCCGGTTCAGTAAAGATGAAATACAGAACTGGGGATTGCAATTCCTCCGTTCCGTAAGAAGGAGCAATGAGACCACATTCTGGAATTTTGTAGACCCGCAGGTGAATGGTTTTGTAAACCAGTTTGGCTTACTGGAAGGGATAAAAAATATCAAACCACCTCTCCGGCTTAGCCTTTCTCCTTATCTCTCCACCGGCGTCCGCAACACACCAGAGCGGGATGGTTACCGTGCTGAATGGTTGAAAAGCGGCGGCATGGATGTGAAATACGGGATCAATGAAAGCTTTACACTGGATGCTACGCTGATACCGGATTTTGGCCAGGTCATTTCTGATAATGTGGTCAATAACCTTACCCCCTATGAGGTGAGGTTTGATGAATACCGTCCTTTTTTTACGGAAGGGACTGAGATATTCAATAAATCCGGTCTTTTCTATTCCCGCAGGGTAGGGGCTACTCCGGGGGGATATCAGAATGTGGTTGACATGGCTGCCGATGATCCCAATATTGAGATCGTTAAAAATCCCGGCCGCACGCAATTATATAATGCGATCAAATTATCAGGCCGTACCAAGAATAAACTGGGTATTGGCTTTTTTAATGCGATCGGTGCACCGATGTATGCTACTATCCGTGATAAA
Source organism: Sphingobacteriales bacterium 44-61 (assembly GCA_001898405.1). Classification (GTDB taxonomy): domain Bacteria; phylum Bacteroidota; class Bacteroidia; order Chitinophagales; family Chitinophagaceae; genus Terrimonas_A. The sequence goes on along the minus strand of MKTW01000001.1, from coordinate 409,281 downwards.
ACAACAGGAGATAAAACAGAAATTAAAACCGAATCACTTACCAATTATAATATCTTGGTACTGGATCAGGCATTGAAAGGCAGGTCCTATATTACTTTTACCAACACGAATGTGCTGAGGGATGGCCCTGAGCGTGATGCCAATGTGACCGGCCTCGATTTCAGTTTTTATGACAGGAAAAATAATTTCAATATCCGCGGATATGGCCATTACAGCAAAGTGTTTAATAATAACTCGTATGACGGTTTTAATTCCATGCTGCGGGTTGGTAAAGTGAGCGGAAAACTGCGTTTTGCTGCGCAAAATATTATCCGTTCTGTGAATTATGATCCTACTGATCTGGGCTATCTGCAAACACCTAACCAGGTCGTCAATTCAGGATCGATCAGTTATAATCAATACAACCCGACCAAAAAATTCCTGAATTATACCTATACGCTGAACGTTACACAAAGCGGCTTATACAAGCCGGGGGCGTTCACTGATCTTACTCTTGAAGCCAGTGGTTTCTGGTACCTGAGAAATTTTTGGGACATTACTTTGAGGGCAGGCTATCTTCCTGATCAGCATGATTATTTTATACTTGGCCGTCCTGTTGACCAGTATGCCCGCCGGCCACAGTATGGGTACGTCGGTCTTTCCGGAAGTTCAGACAGCCGCAAGCGTCTTTTCTTTAATTATGATCTCCTGTTGTCTGATTTCTTTAAAAACCCGGAGAAAAACTATTATATCCTTGAAGGCGGTTTGCGTTACCGGTTCAACAATAAGCTCACCATGGAAGTTTCGCACCGGTATGAAACGGAAACCGATTATATCATTTCAGGTGGGCGTGATATCGCGAACAGGCCCAGGATCGCTTTTGTGGATTTTAAAGATGTAACATCTGTTCTTTCCGGTATTTACAATTTCACTTCGCGGATCAATCTTACGTTGAGAGTCCGCCATTACTGGAGCAATGTTGATATCAAACGATTGGCTTATGTGAATGATAAAGGAATGCCTGTTTCCCAGACACCCTATTCCGGAACAGATAATGTCAATTATTTCAATACCGATGCATTCTTTACCTGGGACTTTCAATATGGCAGCCGGCTGATAGTGGGGTATAAAAACTGGCTGGGCGCTGATGAAGCAGTGGACGGCACGCGTTACAAAAGATATGTGCCTAACCTGGGACAAACCTTTGGGTTAAGACATGGAAATGAGTTGACCGTAAGATTTATTTATTTCCTGGACTACAACCAATTAAGGAAATAGGATCAAATCACCACTTTCCCTTGCAGTGGTAATACTTCCTTCTCTACGATTCCGAATACATTTTCTCCGGCTTCTGGCCTCACCTGGTAAGAGCCGGTAAAACGGCTGAAAGCGGGTAATATGCAATGTGTTCTGGTGAAATAGAAACAGGGCAGGCGCAATGATTGCCTTCCTTTGCCGCGGATGGTGACGCTGGGATGTATATGGCCGGCGAATGCATAGAGGTCCTGGGCAGTGGCCGTTACCTGCGCAATATCATGTGCAAACAAAAAAGGATATAAAGGCAATGGGGCATTATGCACCATTATATCCGCTTCTTCATACCACCGGTTGTCCAGTATATCATGATTGCCTTTTGCCAGATGTACTTCAAGGGAAGGGAAATCTTTTCTCCATTTGCGGAACAGATCCAACTCCCTGTTTGCAACGCTATGACTGAGATCGCCTACAATGATCAGCCTTTCCGCTTTGAAGAATAGTATCTGTGAAAGCAGGCGATGCAGATCATCTTTATAAATGGCAGCAGGAACACCGATCCCTTCTTTCCGGAAATGCCCTGTTTTGCCTATATGCAGATCGGCAATGATCAGGGTGCTTTCGCTTTCCCAGAATAAAGCTCTTTCACCACTCATAATGAGATGTTGTCCGGCGATGATATGAGAAAGATAGCGGGTCATAACTGGGCAAATCTAAACATTATCGTTCATGTAGTTTCTTAACAGTTCTATTTGATCTGTCCGCTTAAAGAACATGGCCCAGTCCATCGGTGTGCCATCATGCTGAAAATCTTTTAATAACAGATCCGGCCCGGCTGTCAGCGCCAGACGTAAAAGGTCCGTATCTCCTCTTTCGGCAGCTACATGAAGAAGTGAAGCACCCCAATCATAATAGCGGCGATTTGTTTCATTGGGATCTGCTGCGAGTAAAGCTGCTGCTTTTTCTTTCCAGCCAAAATCCCATGCATCAAGCGCAGTACAATTCACTCCATGTGTGATCAGCCATTCTGCAGCGGCTATCTGACGGTAATGCCCGGCCAGTTGCATCCATGTCATTTTATTAGCCATCGGGGTGTTAAGGTCTTTTGTGGTGAGTGAGGGGGCTATTTCGTTCAATGCACTGATATCTCCCATGCCAATAGCTTCTGCCAAACGTATCAGCAAAGGAGAGGGGGCATTCCGGATATAACCATCACCCATCAACCACCAGGTAATGCCGTAACTGATAAATTTGAATCCTGCTTTTTCATACACCGGCCGTCCCTGTCCATTGGCATTCAGCATCACATACCGGTAACCCTTTTTATATGCATGATCGCAAGCGGCAAGCACAATGGCTTTGGCAATACCTTTTCCCTGTTCTTCAGGGATAATGCCAACATTGTACATGCCAGCAACACCATAAGGCCCTGTTGAAAAAAACAAGCAGCATTGGCCTATGATCTTTTTATCACGGAATGCAATGAAACGTTGTGCACGATCAGGATGTTTTTTCAGCAGTGCATTGGACATATAAGCACTGTCTTCAGCATAAGGGAGCTCTTTTATTTCATGAATGGGTGTATAATTATCGGCAAGTATTTGCAGTTCCCCGATATCTATTTTATCAGTTTGTGCCAGTTGCATATCCTTTGCCATCCAGCAGGGCTTCCAGCCAGGTTGCCATCCGCGGGCGAGCAGCCTGATGCCGATATCTGCTGGCTTTGGAGGGTATAGTGACCAGTAGCCGGCTCCTGATGGTGGATTTTGGCGGTATTGGTCCATGATCAGGTCAAGTTGTTCTCCTGCATTGTGAGGAGCTAAAGAAGGAAATAAGATAGCGCTGTCATTGGTTGACCCGATATAGGTCCAGCTAATGCCTTCGCCCTGGACCTCTTTTCCGCCAAGTGATATAGCGTTCAGGCTAAACAGTTGGTGGTGGTTTTCGGCGGCAGCTTGTTCCAGGTCGTGGTTGGTGGCGTGTTGGAGTGGGGTAGGGGAAATAGGATTCATGATCAAAGGATTGAAAGGAAGCTCATTTCAAATCTAATGGAAATTGAGTGAAGAAGCTGGAATAACAAGGGTAAAATACATTTTTAAATTGTTTTTTTCCTATGGATTCACTCAAACACTGCTATAGATTGCAGTATATATGAAAACGAAGTGTAGTGTTATACATCGTAGTTAAAAGAATTAAATTTGAGGAAATATGTTCTCTATGGGCGTCACAAACACCGTCGATAAACAAATTTCCAGTTATCTAAAGCGATTAAACATGGAACAAAAGAAAAGGGTATTGACCTTATTGAAATCGTATGTCGAAGAAAACGCCGAAAAACATACGTTTGAAAAAGAACTAGAAAGACGTATATCAGACTACGAAAGCGGGAGGGGAAAAGTCTATACAATGGAAGAAATAGAACCGCTATTGATAAAGAAAGTAAAACTGAAAAAAGAATAAAAAATGAACTACAAATACGTGATGCATGAGGAGGCGGTCAAGGATCTTGTTGAAGCGTATCTGTGGTATGAAAAGCAACGGGAAGGATTGGGCGGAGAGTTTTTATCAGCTATTCAGAATATAGTCTTACGTATATCTTTAAATCCAGAAGTTTTTGCAGAAAGATCGAATCGGAAGTATAGGGAAGCGACGGTGAGAAAATTCCCTTATTCGGTTGTATTTTCTGTTTACAAAAGGAAAAAGGAAATTTTTATTAGCTCTGTTCATCACCATAAGAGAGATCCTTATAAGAAATACCGGGCATAAAAAGAGCCTTTATTATCCCGTTTACTTTGGTCAGCGTATAAATCATTTCTCCAACTGCAGCTGCATCTTCCTCACCCTATCCTCCAATTTCTCCGAAGAAAGATCTTCCCGCATACTATCCACCTTTATCGGAAAACAAAAAGGCGTAAGCTGCTCCGGCCAGGTGATCACAATATCAGACCTTTCTATCCTTTGCAACATATCCCGCAACCTTACTTCTTCCATCTGCTGGGCAAATACTTCCTGGTAAGCCTGCTTCAATAAAAGATTATCCGGCTCATACTCTGCAAACACTTTGAACAAAAGCGAAGCAGACGATTGAAGATGCCGGGCTTTCTTATATTCACCTGGATAACCCTGGAATATCAGCCCGCCAATCACGGCTATATCCCTGAATTTCCGCTTGGCCATTTCTGTAGCATTTACACTTCGCTGGATATCATTAAACAAATTATCTGAGGAAAACAGATCATACACATTTGAATCATCTACTGGAATAGGCTGATCACTTAACAATTCAAAGCCATAATCATTCATTGCAAATGAAAAAGTAATGGGCCGGATCCGGCTGATCCGGTAAGCCAGTATTGCTGCCATGGCTTCATGCACCAGCCTCCCTTCAAAAGGATATACAAAAAGATGGTACCCGTCTTTAGTCTCTATCTGCTCTATCAGTAATTCATTGGCTTTGGGAACATGGGAATGCTTTTCCTGCCGGTCAAACAAAGGCTTTAAAACCTGCAACTCTATTGGCTTGGTAGTTTTCTTTTCAAAAGCCAGGTTGAATGTCTCTCTTAATTTTTTTCCCAGGTTGGCCGACAATGGCATTCGTCCGCCATTCCAACTCGGTACTGTTGATTTTTTCGCATTGGTCTTTTTTACCAACACTGTCATGTCCTTGATCATGACCAGCTCCAGGTTTCGGCCGGCTAAAGTGAATACATCACCTGGTTCCAGCCGGGAAATAAAGTATTCTTCAATTACGCCGATATACCCGCCACTGAAGAATTTTACTTTCAGCATCGAATCACTTACAATAGTGCCGATATGCAGCCGGTGTCGCATAGCGATCCTTCTGCCCGTGATGCGATACACGCCATCAATGATCTCCACTTTTTTATATTCATCGTATTGCTGCAGGGCGGTTCCGCCTTCGGTGATATGATGCAATAATTGCCGCCATTCATCTTCGGTGATATCGCGGTAGCAATAGGTTTGACGGATCTCAGCAAAAATTTCTTCAGGCATAAATCCATCGGAGATAGCGAGTGTGCAGAGATATTGTATTAATACATCAAAGCAAAGCAGCATCGGCTCACGGCTTTCGATCAGTTGCTCCCCGATAGCCTGTTTCAGTGCCGCTGCTTCCACCAGCTCCAGTGAATGCGTTGGTAAAAAGTAAATCTTGCTTACTGCATCCGGCTGGTGCCCGCTTCGTCCTGCTCTTTGTAAAAAGCGGGCCACCCCTTTGGGTGAACCTACCTGTATCACTGTTTCAACAGGACGGAAATCCACTCCCAGATCGAGTGATGCAGTGCATACGACTGCTTTCAATCTTCCGGTATGAAGGTTCTCTTCCACCCACTGGCGCAATTCCTGGTCAATACTTCCATGGTGCAGGGCAATAACACCTGCCAGTTCTGGCGCCGTGTTCAGCAGAGACTGATACCACAGCTCACTCATCCCCCTTGTATTGATGAAAAGAAGAGTAGTGCGGTTCTTTAATATGATTGAAACAACTTTTTCCACCAGTTTAATACCCAGATGCCCTGCCCATGGATACTTTTCAATCTCATCCGGTATCACGGATTCCACTTCTACGTCCTTGCGCATATTGGCACGGACGATTACTCCTTTTTCCTGTAGAGGAGAAAGCAACACTTCCTTTGCCTGTTCGAGATTACCGATGGTTGCTGATATACCCCAAATGCAGGGAACCTTATCCGTGGCTATTCCCGATGCCGGGCTTCCGGTTTCTGTCTGTTTCCTTGCTGCACCAACTATCCTGCTAACAGCCAATTCTACCTGCACACCCCGTTTGCTTCCCAATAACTCATGCCATTCGTCTACTGCCAGTATGCGCAATGTTTTGAATGTATCGGCATATCCTTTCTGTGCTAATAGAAGATGAAGGCTTTCCGGTGTAATGATCAGCACTTCGGGCATCTGTCTTTTCTGTCTTGCCCTTTCGTTGATATCCGTATCGCCATTGCGGATACCGATCTGCCAGCTCATGCCAAGTTCCTGCACCACTTCTTCCATGGCGCGGCCAATATCTTTTGCGAGTGCACGCAATGGCGTGATCCAAAGTAATTGTAAACCGTTCTTTGATTTTGTTTGATAATCGTCAGGATGGTGATTGATGAAGTTGATCAATGCACCGAGGAATACCGAAAAAGTTTTTCCGCAACCGGTAGGTGCATTCACCAAACCGCTTTTGCCTTCTGTGATATGATGCCAGGCTTCTTCCTGGAAACTGAAAGCCTGCATGTTTTTTTTCGCAAGCCAGTCCGTGATCACCTGGTATCCTTTTGTCTGCCCTGGCTTTTTCATTCGCCCTTGTTTCATTGACCGTAAATCTCCAGCATTTTTTTCAGATCCGCTAAGGTATTGATCTCTTCCGGTTTCTTATCTTTTCGCCAGCGGTTCATACGGGGAAATCTCAGGGCCACTCCCGATTTATGACGGTTGCTGGCCGCGATGCCTTCAAAAGCGATCTCGAAAACAAGTTCTGGTTTGACGGTTCGCACGGGGCCGAATTTTTCCAGCGAGTTACGTTTTACAAAAGAATCAACTTCATTAAATTCTTTATCCGTTAATCCTGAATAGGCTTTGGTGAACGCCACCAGCTTATCTCCATCTTTCACTGCAAAAGTATAATCGGTATAAAGATTACTGCGCCTTCCACTTCCTTTTTGAGCATAGATCATCACTGCGTCAATGGTTAATGGATCAATCTTCCATTTCCACCAGTCGCCCCGCTTGCGGCCCACCTGGTAAATGGATTCTTTTCTTTTCAGCATTAACCCTTCTGAACCTTTGCTGCGCGATTGGAGGCGGAGGGCTGTGAGTTCTGCCCAACTGGAATATTGAATAGCCGGGGAAAGCAACAGTTCCGGACGATTGACTTTTTGTATGGTTTCCTCCAGTTTTTTTCTTCTTTGTTCCAGCGGCACATTGCGCCAGTCTTCATACTCATATTCCAGCAGATCATAAGAAAAGAAACTCATCGGGGCCTCTTGCAATTGTTTTTTAGTTATGTTCTTCCGGCCTATCCTGGTTTGCAGGATCGCAAAGGGGAGGGGCTTACCGTCAACAGCAGGAATGATCTCTCCGTCAAGTACGATACCGTCAGGCAATAGATCTTTCAGCACGGCATATTCCGGGAATTTAGCGGTCAGCAATTCTTCGCCACGGCTCCACACAAACAGTTCATCATTACGCTTGATCAGTTGCCCGCGAATGCCATCCCATTTCCATTCAGCCTGCCATGCAGAAGGTGCGCCTAACTCTTCGGGTAATGTCTCCAATGCATAAGCCAGATAAAACGGATAAGGCTTGGAGAAATCTGCTTTTACGTTGGTTTCGCTTAATAGCTCTTCAAACGAAATGGAGGAAGGGTCCCAATTGCCACTGATCCGGTGAGCGATCACACTTGGGTCCAGGCTTACTGTTTTCGCCAATGCATTCACCATTAATTTTTGTGATACACCTATACGGAAAGCTCCTGATAATAATTTGTTGAACACAAACCGTTCTACCGGCGAAGCCAGTTCTTTCCAGGACTGGACCATGAATGATTTTTTCTCTTCTTCACCTGCATCAGCCAATTCCTGGAATTTCTCTACATAATAATGCAGTGGATGCGGTATGGCATTTTCATCCCTTAATGAGTCGGGGATCAGCAGGGCGATTGTTTCGGAAAGATCACCTACCGTGTGATAAGATTCTTCAAACAGCCATAAAGGGAGCCCGATCAGTTCGGAACACCATTGTTGCAGCAGCGTGGAATTGATAGTGCGCCTTGGCCGCCGGCCACTGAACAAAGCGATCACCCACACTTTATCCTTATCATTGGCCGAAGCGAAATAGCCAGATAAAGCATCGAGCTTATCGTTTGTTTTAGTGGAAGTGCCCAGTATGTTTACCAATTCCGCAAATTGTTTCATTCGGCAGCATTAATGTTTTCTGTTGTATCGGCTTCATCTTCCTGGCCGTATTCTGTTTTTACTTCAGCCGCTTCGATACCGGCTTCCATAAGATACCTGCTGAAGGCAGCCTGGAATCCATGTGTGACAAATACTTTTTTTGCACCGGTGGCTTTTACTGCTTGCAATAAGCCATTCCAGTCTGCATGATCACTCAACGCAAAACCTGCATCAGCATTTCTCCGGCGTACATTTCCTCTTACCTGCATCCAGCCACTGCAAACACCCGTGCTGTAAGAGGCAAACCGTTTCATCCAGGGACTGTTATCGGCACTGCCTGGCGCAATCACAACATTGCCTTTAAAAATGTCTTTCGGCATATCAGGTTGCACCCTTTGCACGGCAGGTAATTTATGACCGGCGCTAATCAATGCCTGGTGAACATTATATACAGCGCCATGTAAAAAGACAGGAAGACCAGTAGATTCTACACATGACAACAGGCGTTGTGCTTTTCCCAAACTATAAGCCATCAGCACGGATGTTTTTCCTTCTGCATGGTTCTTAAGGATCCAGTCCTGTATGGAACGGAAAATTTCTTCCTGTGGTTTCCAGTTATAGATAGGCAGGCCAAAAGTGGATTCTGTAATAAAGACATCGCATTTCAAAGGCTCAAAAGCGCCGCTGATGCCATCATTTTCTGTTTTATAATCCCCGCTCACCACCCATACTTCTCCCTGATATTCCAATCTTACCTGGGAGGAACCAATGATATGCCCTGCAGGATGCAGGGAAACTTTTACCCCATTAATAAAAATGGGTTCATTCCATTCTACAGTTTGATAAGCATTTGGCCCGAGGCGTAGCTCCAGCAATGGAAGGCTATCACGATGGCAGAGATAGGACTTACTGCCCGGCCGGGCATGATCGCTATGGGCATGGGTGATAATGGCTTTTTCAACCGGGCGCCAGGGGTCAATGTAAAACTGGCCCTGTGGGCAATAAAGACCGTGATCAGAAAATTGAATAAGAGAAGACAAGTAAAGGATTTACTAATGATACAACAGTTTTCATGCCGCTATCTTAGTTCACTCCCTTTATTAACCCGTCCTGCCATTTCAGGAAATACAGCTTTTTATTCTCGAAATACTGAAGGGTCATGCTGTTCCTTTCCAGCACGGGCTGGATATCAAAATCGGTGAACACTTTATTTGCTTTATCACCCAGATTGGAAGCAAGGTCGTTGCCATAGCGCATCAGAAGTTTGGCAAATTTCCAGGTCACTTCATATCCCCGGAATACCATATCGCTGGGTCTTGCATACATGGTATTGTTGAAGAAAGCTGTTATATCCTGGCTGATCTTATCTGACTTGGGATTATAAAACGGGTTGGCATAGATGATCTCCAGCCCATTGAATTCAGGTTTGGTAAAATCACGGATACCGTCCCACGTAGGCATGCCCATCAATGTCATCGGGTAAGATTTGCTGATGGAAGCCAGTTGCTGCGCCAGCCTTCGGCCAAAAGCAGCATCGAGCGTGCCGGCAATGCAGACTGTATTGCGGTTGCTGTCCAGTTGTGCTTTCAGTTGGTTAACGGTAAAGCTGTCTATCAGATCAACGTACTTCAGTTTTAATGGAACAGAGGCTGTTGTTTTTGCATAGTCATCAAACAATGTTCTGATCTGATCTTCTATCACTCCTTTTTTCCGGAACACGACCACCTGCCTGGTGGCATAATATTTTTGTACGTATTTGTATATGCCTTCGCATTGTGTGCGTAAAGTGGGATTGAGTACAATGAAATAAGGATTGCCGCTTACTCCACCATCATTGGGGATAGTGGTATTGATTACGGGAATATTTCTTTTCAGGGCAGCTTCGGCAAACAGGCGCACTTCATTGCTGCTGCAATGAGCGATGATCAGTTTTACATCTGCCAGCTCAGGCTTTTTAAGTTGATCCTCCAGTGATTCTTTGGTAGAGCGGGTATCATACACAAACACTTCCAGGGCTGAACCTTCTTTAGCAAGTGAATCAAGTGCCAACTGGGCTCCTTCATAAAATTCCAGGCCTGAATTGATGAATTTAGGGAATACAGTTTTGGCATACCGGTATTCATTGGTAGCATCAAAAGCTGAATCCAGGTATAAGGGGGCAAAAATGGCGATCTTGGGTTTGGTAGCAACTGTACTGTCCTGTGCATGCAAGACAGGCATGCAGGCAAAACAAGCAAGTACAAGCGAAAAGAATATTTTCATTTGTTACAATTTAACAGCCAGCTTAATGAAATGTATCTATTCCCACTCAATTGTGGCAGGGGGCTTACTGCTGATATCATACACCACCCTGTTGATACCTTTTACATTATTAATGATCTCGCTGGAGATATTGGCTAAAAAGTCATAAGGTAAATGGGCCCAGTCGGCAGTCATACCATCCACACTGGTTACAGCTCTGAGCGCAACGGTAAATTCGTATGTGCGTTCATCGCCCATCACTCCTACACTTTTTACCGGTAACAAGATAGTACCAGCTTGCCAGACCGTTGCATACAAATTGTTATCTTTTAGGCCTTTGATATATACGTAGTCAGCTTCTTGCAATAATTGTACCTTTTCCGGTGTTATTTCACCGAGTATGCGGATAGCGAGTCCGGGGCCGGGGAAAGGATGACGATCAATCATTTCAGCAGGAATGCCCAGTTCACGTCCCACTTTTCGTACTTCATCCTTAAAGAGGAAACGCAGGGGCTCCACCAGCTCCAGGTGCATTTTTTCGGGCAAACCACCTACGTTATGATGCGATTTGATAGTAACAGATGGCCCGTGCACAGACACGCTTTCGATCACATCAGGATAAATCGTGCCCTGACCAAGCAGTTCGATACCTTCAATATGCTGGGCTTCTTCCTGGAAAATATCAATGAATAATTTGCCGATGGTTTTGCGTTTCGCTTCCGGATCGGTTTTGCCGGCCAGCTCTGAATAAAAACGCTCCTTGGCATCCACTCCTTTTACATTCAAGCCGATTTTGGCATAAGTGGCCAGCACATCTTCAAATTCATTTTTCCTCAACACGCCATTGTCAACGAAAATGCCATAGAGACGGTCGCCGATCGCTTTGTGGATCAGCGTAGCTGCAACAGTAGAGTCCACTCCTCCGCTCAAAGCCATGATCACTTTGCGGTTGCCGATCTGTTTTTTCAAAGCCTCCACTGTGTCGGTGATAAAGTGTGCAGGCGTCCAGTCTTGCGCACACCCGCAGATATTCACCAAAAAGTTCTTTATGATCTTTTTGCCCTCGGTAGAATGGTATACTTCAGGGTGGAATTGCACGCCATACAAAGGATGATTGCTGGCTTGACCGTTAACGGTTCCCGCTTTCCTGAAAGCTGCTACGGGAATGCTGTCTGTTGTGGCCAGCAGTTCAAAACCTGCGGGCATTTCTTTAATGGTATCGCTATGGCTCATCCAAACCTGGCTTTGAGGCGCCACATCCTGGAACAGCACGTCTTCTTTTGTGCGTTGCAATTGCGCGCGGCCATATTCCCTTTTATTGCTTTTAGCCACCAGGCCGCCAAAACGTTTGGCTGTAAGTTGTGCGCCATAGCAAACGCCAAGTACAGGCACTTTACTGATCATTTCCTGGATGTCTACATCGGGAGCTCCTGGCTCATTCACCGAAAACGGCGAGCCGGAAAGGATAATCCCTTTCAAACCGGGTTCAATTACAAATGTCTTATGGTAGGGGATGATCTCGCAGTAAACATTTGCTTCCCGTACAGCCCTGGCAATCAATTGGGTATATTGGGAACCAAAATCGAGAATAAGAATCTTTTCCGTCATGGTGCTGCGAAGGTAAAAAACTGTTTCTAGTTTACCGGATTTTCCCGCAAAAGAGTAGTGGCCGGTTCTCCCACCAAGACAACCAAGACCACCAAGACCACAAAGAAATATTTTACCTTCAGGTACTACTACCATGTAAAAGCATTCAGGAATATTTCTTTGTGGTCTTGGTTGTCTTGGTGGGAAAGTATTCAAAGTAAGTCAATACTCATAAAAGAACAGGAACTGGTGTAACCTGTGGGGAAAACCTGTTGTCAAAGAGTGAAATAAGTAGCCGTGGGTTTGTCGGCTGGTTCAGCCAATTCCCATATTTTTGAAATCTCTTCTGATAAAATCATCAAAAACCATTATCGTTTTATGAAACGCGTATTGCTTTTTTCTCTTGCTATAATCGTCCTTTTTTCTTCCTGTAACTATATCGGGGGTGAAAGAATAAAGGGAGACGGACAGGTGACTTCCGAAACCCGTTCAGGAATAACTGATTTCAAAGGGGTGGATGTAAGCGGAGCGATAGAATTATATCTGACACAGGAATCCGTATACTCAGTAAAAGTGGAAACCGATAAAAACCTGCAGCAACACATTGAAGTGTATAAAGACGGAGATATACTGCGTGTTCGTCCTGCTAACAATACCAATCTCGACCCCACCGGTAAGATCAAAGTGTATGTGTCTGCACCTGCTTACCGCAAAGTGGGCGCATCCGGCGCCTGCAAAGTGATGGCGCAAAGCAGATTGAGCAATGATGGCACGATGGATATTGATCTGAGCGGGGCAAGTTCGGCTGATCTTGATATCAAAGCTCCTAATGTGGGTGTGGAAGCGAGCGGCGCCTGCGATATTGTTTTGAAAGGTGAAACTAAAAACCTTTCTATTGATGGGTCAGGCAGTTCCAATGTTAAAGCATTTGAGCTTCTTGCTGAAAATGTAGATGTGGAAATATCCGGAGCTGGTGATGTGGATGTGTATGCAAGTGTAAAGCTCGATGTCCATGCCAGTGGTTCTTCCAGCATACGCTATAAAGGAAATGCTTCGGTAGATTCCAATGTCAGCGGTGCAGGAAGCGTGAAGAAAGCGGATTGATCAGCCGCATCAGTTAACTGATAAAGCGATTTGTAAACCATAAACCAAACTGCAATCTACCTATGAGTTCACGAAGGCAGTTCATTAAACAAAGCTCCCTGGCTACGGCCGGTATCATATTAACTTCCTCCTCCTGGGGGAAGTTTTTTATTGGGAAAAGACCGAAAGTGATTATTGTCGGCGCAGGCTTTGCCGGCTTGTCAGCTGCTTATTATTTACACAAAAAGAAAATTGATTTTGTTGTCCTGGAAGCCCGCAACAGGATCAGCGGCCGTGTGTTTTCACATACGATGGATGAGCAGGAGAAGTTGGTAGTAGAACTTGGAGCCGAATGGGTAGGGGCTTCACATACCCGCCTTCAGGACCTTTGTAATGAATTTGGATTAACGCTGGATAATAACCAATTCAACTCCCATCTTATCTACAAAGGAAAATATCATAAGAGCGGAGAATGGGATTACAGCCCTGAATGGAAAAATAAATTCGCACAATTGATCGCCGGTTATGATAAAATGAGTAAGGCAGATAAGATCAAACTGGACAAAATTGATTGGTGGCGCTATCTCGTTAATAACGGATGTGAAGGAAGGGACCTGGATATAAGGGAATTGTTAGACAGTACTGATTTTGGAGAAACCATTCGGCATGTTTCTGCTTTTGCTGCATTGTCGGAATATGCAGAGAGCAGTGAAAAGAATGAAATGGACTATAAGATCAGGGGAGGCAATAGCCTGTTGGCGCAAAGGATGGCCGACGAGATCGGTATGGGCAGCATCAAATTAAAACATGCAGTAAAACGTATAGTACAGGATCCAAAAGGAGGCGTGGAAGTGCATTGCACGAATGAGGCCGTGTTCAAAGCAGATAAAATTATCTGCACGGCACCGGCATTTGCTGTAAAAAAAATAAACTGGCAACCTGCCTTGCCCGCGATGCAGGCTGCAGCATTGGATGAACTGCAATACGCCAGGATCAATAAGAATCCGCTGCTGTTCAGCAAACGCTTCTGGAATGCAGAGGATTTCGATATGGTAACGGACCAGTTGCCACATTATTTTTATCATGCAACCAAAAATCAGCCATCCCCCAAAGGAGTGCTGATCTCTTATACTATCGGTGATAAAGCTGCTGTAGTTTCCAACCAGGATGATCAATGGAAAGCGGCAATGGTGCAGCAAACGCTGGGGCCGGCATTTGGTGATGTAGGCCAGTTACTGGAAAGGCAGGTCAACTATTACTGGGGGAATGATGAATACTCGCATGGCGCTTACGCGATCTATGGAAAAGGGCAATGGTTTGGATTGCGACCCATTTTATCGCGCTCGCACATCCATACACATTTTGCAGGCGAGCATCTTGCCGATTGGCAGGGATTTATGGAAGGTGCGATCAACACAGGGGAAGCAGCCGCAGAAAAAATATGAGCTGTTATAAGTTCACATACTTTACATAGATAGTGATATTCCTGTTGCGGCCTTTATCGTCTGTGCATGATATCTTCACCGGTCCTTCTTCCGGTATAAAGAATTGTTTCTCGCCTGCCAGGCTGGCTTTGTAGAATTTGTCATTAATATACCAGTACACTTTGCTTACATCATTAGCTGTTTTGCAAACAAGCTGCAAAGGTTCCGGCTTCTTTTTATTGATCAGGTATTCCACGCCATTCACGGGGAAATGAATAAATGGCGCATTGCCTTTAAAGATGAGCTCGCAATCGGGGTTATGTGGAGGGATATGCTGGTAAACGATCCGGTTCTCTTCAAACCAGGATTGCATTTCCGGCTCCACGATTTTATACCATTTCTTTTTATAGCCGGTAGCTGGAGCACAACTTTTGCAGTAAACTATTTTTTCATCAGGGCTGATCATCATCTCCTGCCAGTTGTGGCACAGTTTGGTTGTGGAGATAAGAGGTATGAAATAATCGGTGGTAAGATTGGTACAATGTTCGGAAGGCGGTAAACCTGTTTCGCTGCAAACCTGCCGGATATCACAATCTGCCGGCTGGGAAAACCATTCCTTATCATTATTGTAATCGATGGTGTTGAATATCCGGAACAATAAAGGGGTGGCGATATTGGCGCCACTGAGGTCCGTTACACCGGTGCCGGAAAAATTACCTGTCCACACACCTATAGTATAGTTTTTATTGTAGCCAATGCTCCATCCATCGCGACGGCCATAGCTGGTGCCGGTCTTCCATGCTATTTTCGGCATCCGCTCTGTAGCAGTCCAGTTAAGTGGAAAATCAGGCCGGTTCACTTTGGAGAGGATATCATTGATCATGTAATTGGCCGCAGGGCTGATCAGGGGAATAGCCGGTTGTAAACTGTCTTCATGTGAATAAGAGGGTTGGATGAATTTTCCTTCATTCGCAAATGATGAAAAGAGGCCGGTCAGTTCTTCCAACGTGGTTCCACACCCTCCAAGGATCATCGACAGGCCCAGTTTTTTCCGGTCCTTCCCGATCTGCCGGAAATGGCAGCGCACCAGTTCTTGCACCATCTTTTCCTTTCCGAGCAGATTCAGGCTTTTTACAGCGGGTATGTTCAGGGAGTGTTCCAGCGCATATTGTATGGTGACGTACCCGTTAAATTTCTGATCATAATTTTCCGGGGCGTAGCCTTCGTAATTAACCGGCACATCCGGCATAACGGTTTTGGGGGTCAGTAACCCTTCATCAAAACACAGGGCATACAATAAAGGCTTTAAAGTGCTTCCTGGCTGGCGCACAGCGGCTGCTCCATTCACCTGTCCGCCATCCAGTGTATCATTAAAGCCCGAGGAGCCGACATACGTGATCACCTTATGCGTCCGGTTGTCGATAACGATAACGGCTGCATTGCGGATATTTCTTAACCGCTGCACCCGCACATAATCCTCCACGATCTTTTCCGTTTTCAGTTGTGTGTTAAGATCAATATGCGTTTGGATCAATCCTTTCTGCTGCCGGGAAAGTTTGTAAAAAAGATGCGGGGTATAGTGCGGAACAGTTCCCCTGCTTGCTGTGAGCGGTTCGGCCAGTGCATCATCAATTTCTTTTTCGGTAAATACCTTCTCTTCTGAAAATTTCTTCAGCCAACGGTTCCGCTCTTCCCGGATGCGGTCATTATTTTTCCCGATCACAAGGCTGGATGGACGATTGGGGATAATGCTGAGCGCTGTTATCTCTGCCAGGGAAAGATGGTCGGGATTTTTATTGAAATAGAGAAGGGCCGCAGCTTTCACTCCTTCAATATTACCACCATAAGGCACCAGGTTCAGGTAAAGCTGCAGTATTTCATCCTTATCATATTTCCATTCCAGTTGCAGGGCGCGAAACATCTCGATGATCTTATTGGGCAGGGTACGCTTGCGATGTTCAAGAGCCCTGGCCACCTGCATGGTAATGGTGCTGGCCCCGGAGGTACGCTTCCACCGGAAAAGATTTTTAAAGAAAGCACGGCCAACAGCCACCAGGTTAATACCCGGATGGTTGTAAAAGTATTTATCTTCTTTGGCGATAATCGTTTTCCGGAGTAAGGGAGATATTTCCTCCAATTCTGTTTTCATTCGCCATTTCTGATCAACCGTCAGGCTGGCATTGATCACTTCACCTTTATTATCTGTAAGAATGGATGAGTAATCGATCCTGTCAGGCAAAGGCCAGATCCAGTTCAGCAAAAGGAAAAGAATGAATAACCCCAGGATAGCTATGGCGCTTCGCTTCAGCAAACGGATGATATGGTGCCTGGTGAACCTGAATTTCATACCTGGTACAGAAAAGTACCGCAGTAAAGATAAACAGGCACCTGCTTACTTGATGCGTATACGATCATACCGTTAACAAATATTTATTCAATTGAATTAGGAGATGCTATCTGCCGTGTATTATCTTGCCACAAATTTCTGCATACATGATTGCGGATTTCTGCCAGCTAGCGGATAAAAGCATTCCTCCTTAATTTTATTTATCCCCCTGTTTATTAATAAAGGCATACGCTTTGCTTAAAAAGCACAATGGCTTTTTAAAGTTCCAATGAATTTGTTTACCTTCTACATTCCAAAACTGAACCCGTCAACCTGATCTTATGCACATTAAAAGATTCCTGGCAACCATTCTGCTGGTTGCTCTTGCCGTATCTGCTTGCAACCGCAATGCTGTAGTTCTCAGTTATACCAATGCTAAAGATGAAGTGCCCCTCCTGGGCAACCTTCAGTTCCGTTTTAATCAAAGTATGATAGCAGATTCCCTGCTTAATGCATGGGATTCTACGGAGTATATTTCTTTTGAGCCTGCCATTAAGGGAAGGTATCGTTGGGAAAGCCCGGATCAACTGATATTTTCTCCTTCCCAGCCGCTTGACCCTGCTACCAATTACACAGCCAGTATAAAAAGCGCTGTACTCCGTTTCAGCAAATACAATAAAGTGAGCGACGGGGATAATATCCGTTTTCATACCCCTGCGCTCCAATTGGATAATTCCCAGGTGATCTGGATGGGTGAAAGCAGCACAACGGCCTCTCCTCAACTGGACCTGTTCTTTAACTACCGGGTCAATCCTGCCGATCTGAAAGAAAGATTGCAGATCGAGATCGGGGGAAAGAAACAGGATTATTCCCTGATCACATTGTCGGCTGATAACAGAATATCGATAAGACTGAACGGTATTAAAGCGTCCGAAAATGATCTTTCTTCAAGGATCATTATTGATAAAGGCCTGAAACCCGAAGGAGGTAAAAATGCTACTGCTGAAGCGATTACCAGCTCTCTCACTATTCCTTCGCCGTATGTACTGACGATACAGAATATGGAAGCCGAGCATGACGGTTCAGATGGGATCGTGCGGGTGATCACGAGCCAGCAGTTGAGTGATGAAAGCCTGAAATCATTTGTAAAGCTTGATCCGGACCTTAGTTTTACCGTCACTCCCGATGAAAGCGGGTTTACAATACGAAGCAGCCAGTTCAATATTGAAAAAAGCTATGCAGTCACCATTGCGAAAGGATTAAAAGGAAAGATCGGCGGTATTCTGAAAGAAGAGTATAATGGCAGTGTGGCATTTGGTGAGTTGGAAGCCGGTATACGGTTTACCAATAACAAAGCCGTTTATCTTTCCAAAAAAGGTTCCGGTAATATAGAAGTAAAGATCACGAATGTGGAGAAAGTAAAACTGGTGATCTCAAAAATATACGAGAATAACCTGCTGCTGGCCCAGCGTAACGGGTATTATCCGCAGGAATCATCCAATAATGACTATTATGAAGGCGATTACGAGGGGGGATATGTAGATGCTTCCCTGGGCGATGTGATCTATGAAAAAGAAATTGATACCCGTTCATTGCCTAAAAGCGGGGCCGGTCGCTTACTGAACGTTTCCCAGTTTGAGGACAGATTACCTGACTTCAATGGCATCTACCATGTAATGATCCGGTCAACCAAAGAGTACTGGGTTAGGGATAGCCGTTTTATTTCCCTGTCTGATCTTGGCCTGATCGCCAAACAGGGAGAGGATAAAATAGTTGTTTTTGCCAATTCGATCAAAACTGCAGAGCCGGTATCTGGCGTGAACATTATGGTGTATGGAGGCAATAACCAATTGATTGGAACAGGCGCTACTGATAAAAGCGGTGTGGCTTCCATTGCTTATACCAAAAAAGATTTCAGCGGCTTCAAGCCTGCGATGGTCATCGCCAAAACAGCCAATGATTTCAATTACCTGCCTTTTAATAATACGAGGGTAAACACTTCCCGGTTTTCAGTGGGTGGAAAACGGAATAATCCTTCCGGGCTGGATGCTTTTGTGTACGCGGAAAGGGATATTTACCGCCCTGGTGAAAAAGTGAATTTCTCGGTGATCATCCGCGACCGTCAATGGAATGCACCGGGTGATATTCCCCTGAAGATGAAATTTCTGATGCCCAACGGAAAAGAACTGAAATCGTTCAGGAAAAACCTGAACGAAGAAGGCTCGCTGGAAGGCAGCATTGATATCGCCGGTTCTGCTATTACAGGTAGCTACACGCTGGAAGTGTATACATCGAATGATGTATTGCTGGCATCCCGGAATTTCTCCATTGAGGAATTCGTACCTGACCGTATCCGGGTTACTACCAAACTGGCAAATGCTTCACTTAAGCCGGGTGAATCATCCCAATTGTCGATCAATGCCATGAATTTCTTTGGTCCGCCTGCTGCCAACAGGAATTATGAAACAGAGATACAGGTAAAACAAAAAGTTTTTTCACCTGAGAAATTCAATAATTATGATTTCAGCCTGGCCAATCAGAATACATTCTTTGATAAGCAGGTTAGAGAGGGTAAAACTGATGCAGAGGGTAATGCTTCAGAGTCGTATGAAGTGCCGGCACAGTATGCTAATATGGGCGCTTTGCAGACCAATTTTTATACTACTGTATTTGATGAAACCGGCAGGCCGGTAAGCAGGATGGCTTCAGCAGATATTTATACCCAGGATATTTTTTATGGTATTAAATATGACTGGATGTATTATTTCCCGCTGAATCAATCAGCAAAATTTGAACTCGTATCGGTAAATAAGGATGGTAATGTGATTAACTCCACTGCCAAAGTGGAAGTGATCAAACATGAATACCGTACCGTGTTGTCGAAGAGCGGCAGCTATTTCCGCTATGAATCGCAGAAACAGGATAAGCTGATGACTTCCGTGCAATTGGGAGTCGGTAATAATACCGTCTTCAGTTACATCCCCCGCTCTCCGGGCGATTATGAGGTAAGGGTGTACCGCAACGGCGCAAACAGTTATGTAAGCCGCAGTTTTTATAGCTACGGCAACTGGGGAGGGGATAACAATTCTTTTGAGGTGAACAATGAAGGAAATATCGAGATAGAACTGGATAAGAAATCTTATACCAACGGAGAATCGGTGAAAGCATTATTCAAAACGCCATTCAGCGGAAGAATGCTGGTGACCATGGAAACAGATCATCTTATTTCTTATGAATATGTTACGGTCAATGATCGTACCGCCAGCCTCGATCTTAAGCTTACAGGTGAACATGTGCCTAATGCATATATCACGGCCACGCTGATCAAACCCCATGAAGTATCAGATATTCCGCTTACGGTAGCGCATGGGTTCCAGAACGTGAAAGTGGAAGAGAAAAGCAGGCAGATACCTGTCGAGATCGCTGCACAAAAAAGTGTCCGTTCCAAAACCCACCAGAAAATAAAAGTGAAAGCAGCACCCGGCAGTTATGTTACGCTTTCTGCTGTTGATAACGGCGTGTTGCAGGTGAGCGATTTTAAAACACCTGACCCCTATAATTATTTCTATCAACAAAAAGCACTGCAGGTAACAGCCTATGATCTTTACCCATTGTTGTTTGCTGAAGTAAGAGCAAGGCTTAGCAGTACAGGTGGCGATGGGGAATTGAGTATGGACCGCCGTGTAAATCCCATGCCTGCCAAGCGCGTGAAAATAGTAAGCTACTGGAGCGGGATCAAAAAAGCAAATGGAAGCGGTGAAGCGGAATTTGAATTTGACGTACCGCAATTCAGTGGCGAGATCCGCCTGATGGCTGTTTCTTACAAAGGACAACGCTTCGGTTCAGGAGAAAATACCATGACGGTAGCTGATCCTATTGTGATCAGCACAGCTTTGCCGCGTTTCCTTAGCCCTGGTGATACCGTGAATGTACCGGTGACATTGAGTAACACAACAGATAAGCCGACTACTGTATCAGCCAATATCAAGGTAGAAGGTGGTATCAAGGTTGTAGGCGGTTCTTCCGAATCGCTGCCTGTTGCCGCAAAATCAGAAGCAAGAGCTTCTTTCCAGATTATAGCTGACCCGGTGATCGGCATAGGCAAAGTGAAGATACTGGCCAACGGAGCAGGGGAGAAGTTTGAAGATGAAACAGAGATCAGCGTTCGTCCGCCTTCCACTTTGCAGAAGCGTACCGGAAGCGGCGTTATTGCAGGAGGCAGCACCCAGGCGATCAATATCGGCCTTGGCGATTTTATGCCTGGCAGCACTGATTACAACCTGGTGGTAAGCCGCTCACCTGTATTGGAATTGGGTGATCAATTGCGTTACCTTGTGCAATATCCATATGGATGTACAGAGCAAACCGTTTCTTCAGCATTCCCGCAATTATATTATGGCGATATGGTGGAGCTGATGCAGCTGAACGGAAAAGATAAATCAAATGCCAATGCCAATATCCTGGAAGCTATCCGGAAGATCAAGATGCGGCAATTGTATAACGGGGCTGTTACGCTTTGGGATGGCGAAGGAAGGGAAGATTGGTGGACCACCATCTATGCTGCCCATTTCCTGCTGGAAGCAAGAAAGGCCGGTTTTGATGTGGACAATAGCCTGGTGGAAACAATGCTGGGCTATATCAATAACCGCCTGAAGAATAAGGAGACCATTACGTATTATTATAACCGGGACCAGCAAAAGAAGATCGCTCCCAAAGAAGTGGCTTATGGGTTATATGTGCTGGCACTTGCAGGAAGAACAAATATTCCTGCGATGAACTATTATAAGGCCAATCCCGCTGTGCTGGCATTGGATAGCCGCTATCTTCTGTCTGCCGCTTATGCTACGGCAGGCGATAAGAAATCATTTACAGCTATGCTGCCCGTTGCTTTTTCCGGTGAAGAATCAGTTGCACAAACAGGCGGCAGCTATTATTCAGATATCAGGGATGAAGCCATTGCATTGAATGCATTGATTGAAGTAGATCCTGGCAATAAGCAGGTGCCTGTGATGGCGAAACACGTAGGCAATAAACTGAAAACACGGAACTGGCTCAGTACACAGGAAAGGGCTTTCGCTTTCCTGGCTTTAGGGAAACTGTCGCGCAGTGCTAATAATTCCACTGTAACGGCAGAAATAAAAGTGGATGGAAAAACAATAGCTAAAGTGGACGGTGGTCAATGGCGTGGTGATAGAACTGCGCTGAAAGGAGCAAAAATAGAAGTGCTGACCAAGGGAAGCGGTAATCTGTATTATTCATGGGAAGCAGCGGGCATCAGTGCAAGCGGTGCGTACAAAGAGGAAGACAGTTATATTAAAGTTAGAAAGCGTTTTTATGACCGCTTTGGCAATGCCATTACCGGAAATACATTTAAGCAAAACGACCTGGTGATTATTGGTATAACACTGGAAAAAACATTCTCTGGTTCAATAGAGAATATTGTTATCACTGATCTGCTGCCGGCTGGTTTCGAGATTGAAAATCCGAGAACGAAAGAGATCCCGGGAATGGATTGGATCAAAGATGCTTCAAACCCGACATCTATTGATGTAAGGGACGACCGCCTGCATCTTTTTGTGGATGCCCATGGTAATAAACAGACTTACTATTATGCAGTAAGGGCTGTGTCTCCCGGCCAGTATAAAATGGGGCCGGTAAGTGCAGATGCGATGTATAATGGAGAATATCATTCTTACAATGGAGCAGGAACGATAAGGATCGTTCAATAAGTAATGCAATAAAAGAAAGAGCCGTGAGTGGGAATCCGATTCCTGCTCACGGCTCTTAATGTATATCTATTTGGTACTCCTAACCTCTTGCTGATTCGTTATTAACAGTTACTACCGGGATCTTTGATCCATATGAAAGCAACTTATTGGTAAGGCGGTTCCACAATCCCGGTAACCTGAAATCCTTTACAGGGTTGACCATGATCAGATCTGCATTGATCTTCTTGGAAAATTCCAGTGTGCTTTTGGCCAGGTTTTGCCCTTCCAGCAGGAAGCATTGCACGGGAATAGTGGAAATGCTCTGCACGAGTTCCAGAGCCATATCGATCACATTCTGATTGTTATGGTCGGCATGTTTGCGCAGCGACACAAAATAAACCGTTGATTTGAATGCCCTGCCCAGTAATGCAGCCAGCCTGATCTGCCGCATAGGCAGTTCTCCCGATACTGGTAACACGATCTTTTTGTAATGGCAGACCAGGCCACTTGAGCGGACTGCTAATACCGGGATCTGCGATTTTTTTGCCAAGCGGCTGATAGATATGGACGAAGCGATCCGGTGCAGCAGGTTGAATTTGGATAAGCCGGTCACTACAATATCCATTTCATATTGCTCGATATATTTAGCCAATTGTTGCTGCCGGTTACCCGAAAGCACACTTATTTCCAAAACACCTTCGCCACACAATTGCTGCTTGTAAGTTGCTTTCAATTGCTCCAGCTTTTTTAAAGCCGTCTCCTGGTTTTTATTCCTGCTTCTGTTAAAGGAAGCATTCCCTCTGCCAGATACATACACCAGGTGCACATTGCAATGGAAGGTGTTGGAAAGCTCTACGGCTTTCGCGATGGCCCATTTATTTTTCGGGGTAAAATCAATGGGGACAAGGATGTTATATAATTTATTTGGCATAGGCATTAATTTTAGGTTTATAGTGTCAGTTATCGGTCGTTGTTTTTATCAGGCGAGCGCTAATAAAGGCTCAAAGTCTCTCTCCCTGATATTTTTATCCGCGATCTTTTCCAACATTTCATCGGTGGTACAGAACGCTACTCCTTTGCCGGCATAAGCAATAATGCACCGGTCATCTTTACTGTCGCCTACTGCAATACAATTTTTCATTTTCACATTGTATTTCTCACACGCATGCTGCATCACGTTTGTTTTACAAAACGAATGACCACAAATGCTTTCGGGTGAACCAAAGAAATAAGATGGAAGATTTACTTCACCCGTTGCTTTCCCTTCAAAGAACTCAAGTTGATGAGCCATGGAAAAATCAGCGCCGATCTGTTGCCTCACATAATTGGTAATAAGCGTATAGCTATGGCTTATAATGCCGACCAGGTATCCTCTTTCCTTGTAATGCTTTACCATTTCCTTGATGTTCTCTGCCATTTCCATATTGCTGATCACATGCAGCAGTTCATCCATTGTACGGTTCTTCAGCAATAACCCTATTCTCTTGGTGAGAATGATAGAGTCCTTTTCATTGAAACGAAGTTCATCCAGTTTAGTACGGAACCCGAACGCGTCAGCACATTCATTGATAAACCGGTTCTTCAAAATGGTATCATCCATATCGAGGAGAAGCATTTTGTGATAAGAAGAAAGGTTTTCCCTCAACACATTGTTCATCTCCCGTTGAATGGCCTCTAACGAATTTACGCTTTCCAGCGATAATTCATCATTATGTTGTCGTTGTGCCCTGCTAAGGATTGCCCGGGACACTTCACGGCTCATTTTGCCGAGGGCCTCCCAGGGCTTACTTTTATTTTCGATATAACCTATATTCACTTCTTGCACACGGGCTTTCATAAAGTACATGTCAATCAGTATGCCTATGTCTACCCCATAATCGTTGAAGAATTCTATTTTCTGAAAAAAACTTTTTTTGCCTGCTATCATCCCGCTCAAAGGCTGGGAGAAATGGGAGAGGCCGGGAAATAAAATAGTGAGCAGTGGTTTTGCCACCAGTTCAGTAACCCTGCCTGCATTCCTTGCAAAAGCGCCTTTCACGAAATCAGCTTTATCTTCCAGCAGCGGTGTTGCCAGTTTGCTGATGGATTGTTCAGGATATGGATCGATATCTGCATCAAGAAAAACAATATAATCATTGGAAGCCGCATCAATTCCTTCTTTCATGGAAATGCCTTTTCCCCTGGTGGCGCTGATCAATACGTTGGCGCCGGCTTCACGGGCAATTGAAACAGTATTATCGTCTGATGTATCATCAACTACGATCACTTCCGAAACGGCTGGTTCGGAAAAACAGAATTTTATTACCTGAGCAATAGTTTTTTCTTCATTCAGTGCTGGGATGATCACTGTGAGCATGGGCGTTCTCCTCTTGGTTTAAGATTAATAAATGGCGCTCGATCAGTAATGCCTGGGCACGTTCTACACACGCCTTTTTTTGTCAAACATCGGGCCTGAAAATGGCCGGCCGCTGGTCCAGATTGAAAGGACAGATAGCGGATCGCTGGAAAGGTAGGAATATCTGTTGATTTTGAAGGTCTAAACGGATTAGAATAGCTCTAATTTGCCTGCTCTCACTTTTTTAAAGATATGGATTACTGTAAATAAATGCCTTAGGTGCTTGCTATATTTTAGTTAATAATAGTGGCGATAAGTCAACACTAAATAAAAAAGTCCCGGTAAACGGGACTTTCAATTTGTATGAATATAGAAAGATTAATAATCGTTGCTGTATCCACCACGGTCACGGTATCCACCACCGCCGCCTTTGTTATAACCGCCGCCAGAGCCGCCTTTTTTAAAGCCGCCTCCGCCACCACCGCCGAAGCTTCTTTTCTTGAATCCTCCGCCACCGCTACCTTCAGGTTTAGGACGGCTTTCATTCACAACGATGTTACGGCCGTCTACTTCTGTGCCGTTTAAAGCAGAGATAGCAGCTTGAGCCTGGTCGTCGTTAGCCATTTCTACAAACCCAAAACCTTTGCTGCGGTTAGTGAATTTGTCGAGAACGATTTTGGCAGAAGTCACTTCGCCGTGTGAAGCAAAAAGGTTTGAAAGATCCTGGTCTTTCAGGTTCCAACTGAGGTTTCCAACGTAAATGTTCATTTTGAAAGTTTTTAAAAAACAAAAAGTGCTAACAGTTGACAGTAACCAATGAACATTTATCGGTTTTTCGAAACGTTCAGGACTTGTGACACTGTACAGAACACCAAATCACTACGAATGTAGAGCTTTTTTTTTGACATATATTATTTTATTTGGCTGTAGTCCTTGCTGGGAGCGGGATACAGCGCTAAGCAGCTGGTTTTTAGGGAAAAAAATAAAAAAAAACCCTCTTTTGGAGGGGCTTTTTCGGGTATTTTTTAAGGAGAATTATTCAGCGATAACTTCAAATTCAACCTCAGTGGAGTGACCACTACCGAAGTCGATATTGGCTTTGTAGCTGCCCAATTCTTTCACTTCATCAGTGATGTGGATCTTGCGGCGATCGATTTCATATCCGCGTTGCTCACGGATCGCACGGCTGATCTGCAGTGAAGTGATGCTACCGAAGATCTTACCGCTTGTACCTGTTTTAGCACCCAGTTTCAAAGGAGCTTCTTTCAGTTTAGCGATTACGCTGTTGATCTCAGCCAGCATTTTCTCTTCTTTCTTGCGCACTTGCTTCAACCTTTCTTCCAGTTGTTTTTTATTGCTGGGGTTGTTTTCTACAGCGAGGTGGCGGGGCAGTAAATAGTTACGTGCATAACCACTTTTTACATTCACCACTTCATTGGCGGCGCCGAGATTGTCTACATCCTGAATTAAGATGATTTCCATTTTTCTGTTTTTTTATCCCAATGAATTACAGGCTTCATTGTTCTTTGCCCGCCTTTGCTAAAGCTTCGGTGGGCGCAGTTAGGGATACGCCCTTAATTATTTTAAAAGATCTGTTACGTAAGGCAACAATGCCATCTGACGTGCTTTTTTCACCGCATCAGAAACTTTGCGCTGATATTTCAGGCTGTTCCCGGTAAGACGGCGGGGCAGTAATTTACCCTGCTCGTTCAGGAATTTTTTCAGGAACTCTACATCTTTATAGTCGATGTAACGGATGCCATATTTTTTGAAGCGGCAGAATTTCTTAACTCTTTTGTCGCTTTTAATGGCGGTCAGGTATTTAATTTCATTCTTTGCCATCTGATTAAGCCTCCACTGCTTTTTCGGTTCCTGTTTTTACACCACTTCTTTTCTTAGCATTATACTCGACGGCGTATTTATCGAGCTTAGTGCAAAGCTGGCGAAGAACGCTTTCATCGCGCAGCATTTGGATCTTCAATTTCTCGTTGAATTCAGCAGGAGCGCTGTACTCAAGCACCCAATACAAACCAGTTGTTTTTTTCTGGATCGGGTAAGCCAGTGATTTCAATCCCCAGGGGTTTTCTGCTACAACAGAGCCACCATTTTCGGTAACCAAAGCAGCATATTTCTTTTGCGCTGCTTTGAACTCGTCATCGCTCAAAACCGGGGTAAAAATCACCATCAATTCGTAATTGTTCATTTTTACCTCTTTTTTTCCCCGCCTTCGGCGGAGAGTTAATAATTCGATTTAACCATTGGATCCTTTCACCACAGGGTAAAAGGAAATCTGCGAATACAGATTTGGGGCTGCAAAAGTAGGGAATTAGAGGGAGAAGGAAAAGGCGGGAAGTACTATTTTTCCTGCATACAGCCAAAATAGTCACCGGCTTGCCAGCCCGTAAAATAATAAGTAATAATGGATTGTTTTAATGTATTGATAATTAATGAAATAAAAAAGCCATCCCGGGACCGGGATGGCTTCAGGAGCAAAGTATCTTATTTATTTCAGCTTTAACAATAACAACACTTCCTTCTCTCTTCCCTGGCTGAATTCAACCAGGTAAAGCCCAAGCTTGTAATTTTCTCCCATTCTGAACGATTGTCCGCTCTGCAGGTTCTGACGCTGCTCCACCTGCCTTCCAAGGATATTATACACTTTCATGTTCACCGGCTGCATAGGATTGCCGCCTTTCAATGCGATCTGGAAGCTGGTAGTTGTTGGGTTAGGACTGGCTATAGCTTTCAATGCCGGATATTCCGGTACAGGGCCGCAGCTTCCCAGTGCATCGCCATGGGAAAGGTGACTGACCACCGCATTCTCATTGATCTCCAGGGAAGAATTGATATTGCCGGGTTTGTGGCAGATGATCACTTTATCCAGTTTCTTACCTCCACGGACATCTTTTACCATTACAGTTTTGCTGGCTGTTGCCTGGCAACCATTGCTGTCCGTTACTGTAAGATTGTAGGTAGTGGTTGCAATTGGGCTGACACTGGTGCTGACTGTTGCCGCTCCGTTTGACCAACTGTAAGAATAATCGCTGGTGCTGCCGCTCACCATAGCTGTCAGCGTAATAGAAGAGGCCGGTGTATATCCAATGTACACTGTATTTGCGTCAGCACCAGATGGTAATGCAAACGCATCGGCTATGGCCACTTCAGGCAGGGCGTTCACTACAACAGTGGTTTGACAAGTGCTGGTATTGCCTTCAGCATCTTTTACTGTCCAGTTGATGATGCTGGTGCCGGTATTGAAATGTCCGCTTGCATCCTGCGTACTGCCGCTGCGTTCCGTAGCACCGGTGATGGTATAACTATACGTAATAGCACCGCAATCATCCGTTGCTTCCAGCACAGGAATGGAATAATTGCCATTGCTGTTTACACAGAATGGAGTTAC
Organism: Sphingobacteriales bacterium 44-61; assembly: GCA_001898405.1. Lineage (GTDB taxonomy): Bacteria > Bacteroidota > Bacteroidia > Chitinophagales > Chitinophagaceae > Terrimonas_A. Next base: position 381,027 of record MKTW01000001.1, on the reverse strand, counting down.
AGTGGGGCAGGTGGTGATAACAGGCGGTATGCTGTTGCTGAACCTGTAACGGGAGAATACCGGGTAATGGTCTGTAGTGGTAGAACCGTAATTGCTTACCAGGCTGGTCACGTCATTGAGGATGCTTGCTGTTGAATCCATGTAATAAGCATCCATTTCGTTGGATACGATCACATGATCGATCACATCATTATAGCTCACGGTCGATTTCTTGCCTGCAAGACTGAGCGGTAATGTCAATGGTGAATAATTAGTAGCATCTGACACAAACGTATTCCAGGATGTGGTGGTGAAACCCGCCGTGATGGACTGATCGAGATCATCATTGAAATCACCCAGCATGATGATGTTGTCGTTGGCGTACTGTGTATTGAGCAATTGATACAATGTGTCTGCACCTCTTTTTCTTCTGTCGTATGAAGTTGCCGTGGGTGAAGTATTGGCTTTTGCATGAATGAGGATGAACTTAACATTCTTTGTTACACAGTTAAGTGTTACATCCGCGCTCATCATAAAGGGGAAACGTCCGCTTGCCCAGTAGTTATAAGCAGGATTGCTGATGTCTGCTGCAGAATTGGTACCCTGAGACAGGAGCGGAGTAGTGGTGATATTACTTAACACAGAAGTTTTATATACAAAGGCCAGCTTCTGCGCCAGCGCCAATGCAGATGGCGGATTCACGGACGTGTTGGTGTGTGATCCGTAATCACTGATCACATACGCATACCCCGGCATCTGACTTACGATACGTGCCAATCTTTCCTCGCTTACTACTTCGGCCAGCGCATATACATCAGCGCCGGTATTTTGTAAAATGGTTTTTACATTCTGCTCCTGCTGATCATCGTTAGCGGGGCCTTCAACAGGGCTGCCAAACCATTCAACGTTCCAGTTCACTATTTCCAGCGTTGTAAGTGGATCAATGCTGGAGCCCGCAAGACTCACTGTTGCAGAAGTATCTTCCATATTGAAAGAAATACTTCCTGTAAAGTTTTGCCCGCTCTGTGTGGGAGCAAAACGTACATGAACAGTTTGTTCAATATTGTTGGCTTCTTCTTGTGTATATACTAAGGCTGTGCTGTATTGAACACCATCTTTTGAAAGCAGGAAATCGCCTGAGACAGATAAAGAGATGCCAGAGACGAGATCATTACCGGTAAAGGTCAAACTCTTGTCAGCATTAGATCCGTTTGCAACATAATTGAAGCGGATATCTGTAGTGCTGATAGTGAGGCTTGGTGGTGGTGGCACCGGTGAATCAGCAATACTGATATCGTCCAGTGTCCAACGTGCACCATCATCTTCAGAAGAAGCATACACAAATGCAATATGCACATTGGGCTGTTTGAAAGCAGCAAGGTTGATACCGGAAGAGATGGTCCATATATTGGATGTTTGCGCAGGGAATTTTCCATTGATGGTTGTCCATGTAGCAAGCGCAGGATCCCCACCTGTATAATCAGTCGATACTCTCAATTGCAAAGGCGGCCCGTTAAATGCTGTCCTGCTCCAGAAAGTGAGCAAAGGATAAGTTGTTCCCTGGAGGTTGAAGGAGGGTGAAATCAGCCAGTCTGTATTAGGCACATTGGTGCCTCCTGCAAAACCATTGATCTGAACACCATTGGGGAATGGAGCTGTTCCAGCCGGCGCATCGGGGTCGCGACCAAAGGCAGTGCAGGCCCAAACGGCGTCTCCTACGCTACTGTATTGCGTGAATCCATCAGTAAGGGCTGTAGTGCAGGTATTGAAGCCGGCCGAATAGAAAGTAATGCCTGTAGTGAAAGTCCAGCTATTGCCACTGAACCCTGCAAAATCATTGCCTGCAAGATCTTTCAGTGCACCGCTGCTGACTTCTACTGCATAAGCAGTATTGGCGGTAAGACCAGACAGGTTAAAAGAAAGTGTATTGCCGGAAACAGTTACCGTATTGTCAGTAATATTAAATGCCTGGAAAATGCTGTTATCACTGGTGTTGCGGATAGTGATCGTTCCGGTTGCTTTTTGTACCGGTTCATCAAACACAACTGATAGTGCTGTATTGGTAGGAACATCTGTTGTTCCTGTTGCAGGGAATAATGTAACAGGAACGGGTGCTGCAAGGTCCTGCGGATTGGCTTCAATGATGAAGTCGTCTATAGCCAGTCCATGATCTGATCCGCTGTGATCTATATCTTCCCAGCGCACCATGAGTTCATCACCAACAGGGATGTTCAGGCCATGGATGGTAAAATTGATGGCAACAGAATTTGCCGGAAGGTTCCCATCCAATGCTGCTGCGGTGGTGCCTGTAACAGGACTATTGAAGTTCAGGTTGGATACGGCGGTCCATGTTCCGTTGCTAAGAGAATTAACAGTGGCCCCTGTCTGATAGGCGAAGTTGACGGTTTGTACAGCAGCTACGCCTCCATTTCTCCATTGCTCTCCATTATAAGAGATCTTCAAAGATGTGATAGGGCTGCCTGTATTGTTGACAAAGCGAGCACCATAATATATAGTACCTGTGCTGCCAGATCCGATGCTGCCCAATGACCTGTCTGGTGAGCCCGTACTGCCAAAGCTGTAGAGCGCACCTGCATTGCTGCCTCCGTTGCCTGAATTATAAACCACCCGGCTGGAATACCAGCCATTGATGGTTGAATTATCTGTCCAGGGAATGGCAGTGCCTGTGCTGGCAAGCGTATTAAAATCCTGTGAATAAGAATTGATCAGCGGAATAGCTTCTGCTGCATCATCATCCGTGAGATCAATGCTGGCTGTGCCTGTTCCAATGGTATAACCATTGCTGACGGCTGTAAGTGAAATAGAAATTGTTTTCGTTGGTTCTGCTACAGCATCATTTACTACAGTTATATTAATGGTGCCTGTTGATGCCCCTTCAGCAATGAGAATACTACCGTTCTGCGAATCTGTATAGTCTGTGTTGACGGTAGCAGATCCGGCAAGCGTATAGGATATGGTTACTCCACCTGCGGGTGCAGGGTTTGAAAGAGCTACCTGGAAGCTGCCATTTGTAGAAGGTTCAGCAGCATTGCTGCCTGCCAATACAGAAGCATTGAGCGAAGGATTGCTTCCACAGGAGTTGAGCGCTGATGCTGTATTCCGTGGGTTAGGGGCGCCGGTTGCAAAGTCAGCCGTATTATTGTTATTATCCGTGCATCCATTATTGTTCCTTAATACAGCCAACGTATTGGATGGAGCTGCTGTGGGGCCCGAGCCTTCAAAGCAACTTGCAGTGCCGCCAAAGCCTACCAGGTCGATGAAGCCGGTAGGGCAGACGCCTGAGAGAGCAGTAGCACTATTCACGAGGGCTATTTTTCCTGCTGTGCCCGACATGGGGATGGTGCCTGTTGCATCTGGCGTGGGAAGATCTGCCGTGCCGGCAGCCCCTGCTGCTTCCTGCACGAGGTAATATTGCCCGGGTGCAATTGTTCCCGATAGCAATGTGACCTGCCAGGTGTTTCCTGCCGCGCTGGCATATTGTACAGACCAGCCTGAAAGGTCAACAGCAGCATTGGTGGGGTTGAATAATTCAATGAAATCATTTTTGTAAGTCGCTCCGCTGTTGCCACCGCCACCATATACCTGGCTGATGACAACCTGGGAGAACCCGGAACAGCAAAAAAGCAAAGCCAGGCAACTGCCCAGCAATCGTAGGTAGATTTTTCTCATAATTGTCTGTTTGATGGATAAGGAACATTTTATCAATAAAAAATAAATACAGCAATGCAGGTGGTAGACTCTAAAGAATGGCTTGTATTGTAACCGGAAGTTTTTCGCGGATCGGTCAACTAAACTAGGTAATAAAAAAATACAAAGTTGGGAGGCGATGTAAAATTATTCTTACTAAAAATGGAAGGGGTGACGGGGTGTGCCCAATATATATTGCAGTTTTATGCAGAGGCCCTGACATCCATTACACGTATCTGCAGGCTTTTTTCACCGTTCCATTCATTTTCATCCAGTTTAAACACAACATCAACAGGTTTCTTGCCGGTAAGCAATTCCATTTTGTCAGCCATATTGAAACCGATACCGCTGAGTGTAACGCCTTGTTGACGAAGGGAGAATTTAAGGTGTAGTTCTTTTACGATTTTAGAGAAGCCGGTGTCTGTTACGCCACGGGCCAGGAATACCGGCCGGAGATTTTCAGGGCCGAAAGGTTCCATCTGGCAAAGGATATTATAAAACGGCCATTGGATATCACTGAATTGAATTTCTGTATCGATAACAATTTCGGGGATCAGCAGATCGGGGTCGATCGTGGCGGATACCACTTCTTCAAATTTTTTCCGGAAAGCATCCACCTGTTGCAATTCCAGGGTCATGCCGGCAGCAGCGAAATGGCCGCCATAGCCGATCAGGTGTTCCCGGCAGGCATGAATAGCTTCATAAAGATTAAAACCCGGTACGCTGCGGGCGCTGCCGGCTGCATATTCTCCCGACTGGGTGAGCACAATAGTAGGGCGGTAATAATTTTCAATCAGCCGGGAAGCTACGATACCGACCACGCCTTTATGCCAATGGGGTTGGAACACGACCGTGGATTTGCTTTCTATCCATTCCAGGTTTTCGCTGATAAGGACCAATGCCTCCTGGGTAGTGGTGCTATCTGCTTCCTTTCTGTCGGTATTATCGTTGTGAAGCATTTCGGCATAGTGCAATGCTTCCTCATATCTTTCGGCTACAAACATCCGGACGGCTTTGCTTGCATCATCCATCCTTCCTGCGGCATTCACTCTTGGTGCGATCATGAATACCAGGTTTTGAATGTGCAGGGGCAGTTGCAGGCCGCTCAGCTCACACAAAGCCTTTATGCCGTTATTCGGCTTTTCATTGGCCTTTTTAAGTCCATGAAAAGCCATTATCCTGTTTTCGCCGGTCATCGGAACAATATCTGCTGCAATGGCTGTAGCCAGCAGGTCCATATATTCGAAAGCCCATTCACGCGGCAGTTGCATTTTTTGGGCAAGGGCCGTCATTAATTTAAAGCCGACACCGCAGCCGCAAAGTTCTTTATAAGGATAAGGGCAATCTTTTTGTTTGGGATTGAGGATGGCTACAGCCGGTGGAAGATCATTATCGGGCAGGTGGTGATCGCACACTACAAAATCGATGGATAATTCCCTGGCGTAACCGATCAGGTCTACTGATTTAATGCCACAGTCGAGTGAAATAATCAGGGTAAAACCATTTTCTTTGGCAAAATCGATCCCGGCTTTGCTTATTCCATATCCTTCGCGATAGCGGTGGGGAATATAGAAATCCAGGTGAGGGTGTATTTTTTTTAAAAATGAATACATGCTGGCTACGGCAGTGGTGCCATCTACATCGTAATCCCCGAATACCAGTATTTTCTCTCCGGTGGTGATAGCATGAATAATTCTTTCAACAGCTTTGTCCATGTCTTTCATTAACCAGGGATCATGTAATTGATCCAGTTGAGGGCGGAAAAAATCACGGGCCTCATCAAAATTGCGGATGCCGCGTTGGGATAATATCCTGCAAAGTATGGGGTGAATATTAAGTGTCTGGCGCAGTTCTGCCGCTGCGGCTGCATCTTCACTCTTTATCGTCCATCTTTTCTGCGTCATAAACTATGCTTTGCCAGCGGCGGGGCTGTATCAATATTTCCGGTCTGTTACATACAGCACCAGGTCTTCAAGGCCTTTGCGGACAGGAGATTCGGGAAACTGGGCCAGTATATCCAGTGCGTCTTTTTTGTATTCATTCATTTTATCGATAGCATATTGGATACCACCGGCTTCTTTCACTTTACTGATCACCCAGTTCACTTTTTCCTTATCTGTATTCTTGTTTTTCAGGATATAGATAATGCTTGTCCGGGTCTTCCTGTCAATATTGTTCAAGGTATAGATCAGTGGCAGGGTCAGTTTTTTTTCTTTGATATCATTACCGGTCGGTTTTCCAACATTGTCATTGGAATAATCGAAAAGATCGTCTTTTATCTGGAAAGCGATCCCGGTTTTTTCCCCGAATAAGCGCATTTTTTCGGCAATTTCATCGTCATGGCTGGTCGACCAGGCGCCTGCAGAGCAGGCTGAGGCGAGGAGAGAGGCAGTTTTGTTGCGGATAATCTCAAAATAAACGTCTTCCTGCAGGTTAAGTGACCGTGATTTCTCCAGTTGCAATAATTCGCCCTCACTCATTTTTCGGACAGCGTCGGAAAGGATATGAAGGATCCGGTGGTCATTATTGTCGAGGGATAATAATAGCCCCTTGGCAAGCAGGTAATCGCCCACGAGCACCGAAACCTTGTTTTTCCAAAGCGCATAAACGGAAAAGAAGCCGCGGCGTTCCTCAGAATCGTCCACTACATCATCGTGTACAAGGGTGGCTGTATGGAGCAATTCGACCAGGGAGGCTGCACGATAAGCCGGTTCGGTCACTTCTCCGCATAATTTGGCGGAAAGCAGAACGAACATTGGCCGGAGCTGTTTCCCCTTCCTTTTTACAATATATCGCATGATGCGATCAAGCAGGGGCGTCTGACTTTTCACCGCTTCTCTGAAGCGGGATTCGAAGATTTTCAGCTCATTTTCAATTAGTCCAAGCGGAAGGCTCATAATAAAAATGGCAATTTACGTCGCAAAAAATAAATGACCTCACATGCAACTAAACAGTTGGTTTTTTTGACTAAGTACTTGAAAAATAGCAGGAAAAGCCTGAAATAATTTTCACAAAAATTTGGTAATTAAGCTCTAAAGCATAATTTTGCACTTTGTTAGGACATTGTTTTTTCGTAAATCTTAATCCTTAAGTTATGGTAAGCAAAAAGTACACTCTATTGGCAGTATTGTTCTGCCTCCTGGCGACATATGGCTTCTCCCAGGTGAAAACTGGTAGTAGTTATGACGTCTCAGATTCATCCGTCGTTCCGGCTAAAAGGATGCCTCAGCATACCGAATTCCTGAACGGTACCTATAATTTTCCTGCAAAACCCCGTAATCAGTGGGAAATAGGTGTTAAATACGGGCTTGCACACATTTCTGGAGATATTCCTTCCGTTTTCCTCACCGCTCCCAACTTCGGCGTTCACATCCGTAAGTCATTCGGATATGTGTTCTCTGCCCGTTTGGAGTATGTATTCGGAGAGCCTCGCGGTTTGAACTGGAAACAGTCAACAGTGCATGCAGGTACTCCCTGGGTAACTGATGGTTATCCTGCCGGATCATTGATCTATTCCAACTACAAAACGAGGGTTCAGGACCTGTCACTGCAAGGTGTTATCACCCTGAACAATATCCGCTTCCACAAAGCGAAAACAGGTATGAACTTCTACCTGTTCGGTGGTATCGGTGGTTTGATCTATGACGCAAGGATCAATGCTGCAAATGACAATACTGGTGGTATTTATACTACCGAGTTTGCTTCTATTTCCGGTAACGTTTATTCAAACCGTAAAGACACGAGGAAAGCATTGAAAGATGTGCTGGATGATTCTTACGAAACACGTGCAGACAACGATAAGCAAACTACTGCTACTTTATTCAACGATACCTTCCGTCCCAGCCTGACCCTGGGTGCTGGTATGGCTTTCAAACTGAGCAACAAATTCAACCTTGCTCTGGAAGACCGCTGGACATTCGTAAAAGACGACCTGCTTGACGGACAACGTTGGGCTGAACAAGGAGACCTGACTCGTGACTATGATGCATTCCATTTCTTGTCACTGGGTCTGAACTATAACCTGGGTAAAAAAGCAGTTGAACCTCTGTACTGGCTGAACCCGCTGGATTACGCTTACAGCGAGATCCGCAACCCTCGCCTGATGAGGCTGCCCAAACCCGTACTGCCTGATAGCGATGGTGACGGTATCACTGACCAATTCGACCAGGAACAAACTCCTGCCGGTGCACCTGTTAACTCTCATGGTGTAGCGCTGGATACTGATGGTGACGGCGTTCCTGATTACAAAGACAAACAACTGATTACTCCAACTTACTGCCAGCCAGTAGATGCTGATGGTGTAGGTAAATGTCCTTGCCCTGATGCATCCTGCTACGAAGGCCTGGTTGCAAAAAGCAATGATTGCGCTACTACACTGGGTGCTCTGCCTAGCGTTACTTTCAAATCTGGTTCTAACAACCTGAGCGATGACGCTAAAGCTGTACTGTCTACAGTAGCTTCAAGGCTGCGTAACAGCCCTGAATGTAAAGTAGTTGTAGTTGGTTATTGCTCTTCAAGCAAGAAAGAGCAGCAACTGAGCTGGGATCACGTAAATAAAGTGATCACTCACCTTGTTGAAAAAGAAGGTATCAGCCAGGACCGCTTTATCTTCAACTACGGTCAGGAAGGTGGCGATTGCAACACAGTTGATCTCCGTGGCGCTAGCGCTGGTGAAGATGGACCAAATACTGTTGCTCCTCCGCACCCGAACCTGCGTAAAAAATAAACTAAGCTTTACTTTTTGCTGATAGATAACCCTTCCGCGTCTGCGGAAGGGTTTTTTTATTCTACGAGCCTCTTTATCAAAACCTTAACTAAGCTGTTTTGGTCAACTATCTTTTTTGCGTAAGTTTTGTCGGTATCTATTAACTTTGCACACCTTTATGCGTTTTGTACCTGTAATAATAGCCTTGATCTTCCTGAGCAGTTGCAGCAAAGGAATCACTAAGATCCTCAAGAGCCCAGACCCAGAATATAAATTACGGGTAGCTGAAAAATACTTTGTTCAGAAAAAGTATACTAAAGCCCAGGTTCTTTTTGAGGATGTAATGCCTTATTATAAAACCAGGCCTGAATTCCAGGATATCTATTATAAGTATGCTTATTGCGCTTATAACCAGGCAGATTATCTGAATGCAGAGAACCTGTTCAAAACCTTCCTGGAAATATTCCCTAATAGTACCAAGGCAGAGGAAATGGCCTATATGCGGGCTTACAGCTATTATAAACAATCACCCAAGCCGGAGCTTGATCAAACCAACACGATCAAAGCAATGGGAATGATGCAGGTGTTTATCAATACGCACCCGGGTTCAGAAAAAAATAAAGAAGCGACTGCCATTATTGAGACCTGCCGGGCCAAGCTGGAAACAAAGGATTATAAAGGTGCGTTTTTGTATTATAATATGAGCCAGTTCAGGGCTGCTGGTGTGGCATTCACCACGCTGATCAATGCCTACCCTGAATCCTCCCGGCTGGATGAATACAAATTAATGGCAATAAAATCGTATTATCGCTTTGCAGAACTGAGCGTGGAGGAAAAGAAAGCAGAGCGTTATGAGCAGGTGATCGATGCTTGCCATGAGTTTGTAGACCGGTTCCCTGAAAGCAAATTCCGTAAGGAAGTAGAAGACTATATCGCTTTATCGCAAACAAATATTAAAAACTTAAATAGCAATATATGAGTAAGTTAAGACGCCAGCTTAGCGCTGGTATCGCTAACAATGTGGAAACCAAAAGCCTGGATGACCTGAAAAGCAGAACGGGTAATTTATATGAATCTATTGCCATAATTGCTAAAAGGGCTAACCAGATCAATATTTCTTTGAAAGAAGAATTGCACAATAAGCTGGATGAATTTGCCAGCCATACAGACAGCCTGGAAGAAATTCATGAAAACAAAGAGCAGATCGAAATCTCCAGGGCTTATGAAAGAATGCCTAACCCTGCACTGCTGGCAACCCAGGAGTTCATGGATTCAAAAGTGTACTTCCGCAAAGGCGAAGACCAACTGTTTGATTGATCACCGGCAAACCGGTGTTAAATAGTATACACGATCCGGCCCAAAGCTGGATCGTTTGTATTTTATATGGTATTTTTGATAACCTATGCTGGAAGGAAAAAAAATATTGCTTGGCATCACCGGCAGCATCGCTGCATACAAATCAGTGCACCTAGTAAGATTGCTGGTTAAAGCTGGTGCTGAAGTAAAAGTGGTGATGACGCCTGCAGCAAAAGATTTCGTTACTCCCCTGACCCTGTCCACCCTCAGCCGCAATCCTGTGCTTACAGACCTGTTTGACGGGCAAAGCTGGGCCAACCACGTAATGATAGGCCGTTGGGCCGATATTATGCTGATAGCGCCTTTAAGCTGCAATACACTGGCTAAAATGGCCCACGGGCAATGCGATAATCTTTTACTCGCCACCTATCTTTCTGCTACCTGCCCTGTGGTGGTGGCTCCGGCAATGGATGAAGATATGTGGCATCACCCCTCCACTGTCAAAAACCTTCAGTTAATACAGTCCTTTGGTAATACCGTTATCCCGGTAGAAAAAGGAGAGCTGGCCAGTGGTTTATTTGGCGATGGGCGGATGGCGGAACCGGAGCAGCTGGTGCAATACATAACCGATCATTTTTTTTCAGCCAAACCGCTTGCCGGCCGTAAAGCCCTGGTAACAGCCGGCCCCACATACGAAGCAATTGACCCGGTTCGTTTCATAGGTAATCATTCTTCCGGTAAAATGGGTATTGCGATCGCAAAGGAATTATACAGGCAAGGTGCCGAAGTAACGCTGGTGGCAGGTCCCCTGCACACGGCTTTTTCAGCCAATGGCATTAAGCTGGTGAATGTGACGTCTGCTTCAGAAATGTATGCAGCCTGCGAGGAAGTGTTCAACACGGCCGACCTGGCTATTATGTCGGCAGCAGTAGCCGATTATACGCCTGTCGCAAAAGCTCCTGAGAAGATCAAGAAAAAGGAAGATACGTTCCACCTGGAACTGACTAAAACAAAAGACATTCTGAAAAGTCTTGGCGGACGGAAAAAGAAAAGCCAGGTGCTGGTAGGCTTTGCATTGGAGACTACAGATGAAAGGAATTATGCACTGGGAAAACTTGAGGCGAAGAATGCAGATATGATCGTGCTGAACTCCCTTAATGATGCAGGCGCCGGTTTCGGATATGACACCAATAAGATCACGATCTTCCAACGGGATGGAAAAGAGATCCGTTTCGATACCAAATCAAAAGAAGCTGTGGCGAAGGATATTGTTGATACCATAATCACTTCTTACTATGCTTAAAAAAACAGTGCTTTTTGTGGCGATGGTGTTCCTGCTGCAAACTGCCCGTTCCCAGGAATTACAGGCAAAGCTTACCGTGCTGACCAGTAAGATCAGTACGAATGTAGACAAGAAGATCTTCCAGACCCTGCAAACAGCCCTGGTCAATTTTGTAAACAACCGCAAATGGACCAAGGATGCATTTCAGAGCAATGAAAAGATACAATGCAATTTCCTGCTCAATGTGGAACAGGAATTAGGCAATAACATGTACAAGGGCTCGCTTACTGTACAAGCGGCCAGACCCATCTTCAACAGTTCGTACGATTCCCCGCTGATCAATTTTATTGATGATAATGTAGTGTTCCGTTACCAGGAATTTCAGCCGGTTGAGTTCAATGAGAACAGGGTTCAGGGCAACGATCCTACAGTGGCGAATCTGCCCGCAATAATGGCTTATTATATCAATATCATCCTGGGACTGGATTATGGCTCCTTTGCTTTGCGTGGAGGAGATACTTATTTTCAAAAAGCCTGGAATATCGTAAATAATGCGCCAGAAAACCGTGACATTACCGGATGGCGCTCTTATGAAAGCCAGCGCAACAGGTACTGGTTGGCTGAAAACCTGAACAATAACAGGTATGCATTGATACACGACGCGCTTTATTCCTATTACCGTTCAGGCATGGACCTTTTTTATGAAAATGAAGATGAAGCAAGGAACGGAATATTGAACAGTCTCAATTTTCTTAATACCCTGAATAAAGAGAATCCCAATTCAATGATACTGCAATTCTTTTTGCAGGGCAAGAGTTCGGAATTGATAAAGGTATTCAGCCGGGCAGACAAGGATAAAAAGACAAGAGCTGCTGATATTCTTGCAAAGATCGATATTACGAATGGCAATGCTTACAAAGAGCTGCGATGAAAAAACTGAGTTTTCCCTTACTACTGTTGCTTACAGGCATAATGGCCTGCAGCGATAAAAATAAATTACCCAAAGATGTGTTGCCTCAGCCTAAAATGCAGGCAGTGATGTGGGATATGATCCGTGCAGGAGATTTTCTGAACAATTATGTGTTTTACCGGGATACTTCGGTCGATAAAATAGCTGAAACCCAGAAATGGAATGAGAAGATATTCCAGATCCATAAGATCACGCGTAATCAATTCGATAAAAGCTATGCGTATTATCGTCAGCATCCGCAGTTAATGAAAGCGGTGATGGACTCGATCAGCAAAACAAAAGTGGAAGATATCGTGACCCAGCCCACTCCCGAGCCTGTTGTACCCTCTGTGCAGGACACAGCAGCAGGGAAAAGAAAACTGGATTCGCTGAAGCGGGTACGGAGAATAGGCAAGTTTAACAACCGGCTGAACAATAAGCTTGCTGAACCGAAGTGAAACTGAAAGTAAGTAGTAATTTGTGCTACGGAATAAATTTAATCCTCTAACGATTACCGATGAATAAACTGGTTCATACAGCAGAAGAAGCCCTGAAAGATATTATTGATGGAAGTGTGGTGATGCTGGGTGGTTTCGGCCTTTGCGGCATTCCCGAAAATTGTATCGCGGCATTGGTGAAAAAAGGCGTTACAGGCCTTACCTGCATCTCCAACAATGCAGGTGTCGATGATTTTGGAATAGGGCTATTACTGAAGCGGAAGCAGGTAAAGAAGATGATCGCTTCTTATGTAGGAGAGAATGCCGAGTTTGAACGCCAGTTGCTGAGCGGCGAACTGGAAGTGGAACTCATCCCACAGGGCACATTGGCCACCCGCTGCATGGCTGCAGGCTATGGCATGCCGGCGATCTTTACACCAGCCGGTGTAGGTACCGAAGTAGCAGAAGGGAAGGAGGTCAGAAATTTCAAAGGCAAAGACTACCTGCTGGAATATGCATTTGACGCTGATTTCGCCATCGTAAAGGCCTGGAAAGGCGATACCCAGGGAAATCTTATCTATAAAGAAACAGCCCGTAATTTCAATCCTATGATGGCAATGGCGGGGAAGATCACTATTGCTGAGGTGGAGGAACTGGTGCCGGCAGGAGAATTGGATCCTAATAACATACATACTCCTGGCATTTATGTGCATCGCATATTCCAGGGAGCAGGATATGAGAAACGGATAGAGCAAAGGACCGTGCGGAAAAGAAAAGCGGCGCAGGAATAAATCAATACCAAACGATCAACGCAAAAAGATGGCATTAATAAAAGAACAGATAGCAGCGCGCATAGCGCAGGAATTGCAGGATGGTTATTATGTGAACCTGGGTATTGGTATTCCTACGCTTGTAGCCAATTTTATTCCTGAGGGAATAAATGTGGTGCTTCAAAGTGAGAACGGTTTATTAGGCATGGGGCCATTTCCCTGGGAAGGCGAAGAAGATCCTGACCTGATCAATGCAGGCAAGCAAACGATCACGACCGTGCCTGGTTCTGCTTTTTTCGACTCTGCTATGAGCTTTGGGATGATCAGGGCCGGCAAAGTGGACCTGACCGTGCTGGGAGCGATGGAAGTGAGTGAGAAGGGCGATATCGCCAACTGGAAAATACCCGGTAAAATGGTGAAAGGAATGGGTGGTGCGATGGACCTGGTAGCGAGTGCGAGAAATATCATTGTGGCCATGATGCATACGAACCCGAAAGGGGAATCGAAGATATTGCCGGAATGTACTTTACCGCTTACCGGCGTGAAATGTGTTAAAAAGATCGTATCAGACCTGGCGGTGCTTGAAGTAACAACGGAAGGGTTCCTGCTGTTGGAACGGGCACCTGGTGTGAGCGTGGAAGAAATAAAGCAGAAGACTGCAGGCCGCCTGGTAATAAAAGGGGAAGTGCCGGAAATGCAGTTTGCCTGATCTAATCGATCAGGTTATTTTTTACCGCAAAGAAAACAAGACCGGCAGTGTTCTTACTGCCAAATCTTTCCATCAACCGGTCTTTGATAGCTTCAACAGTGCGGGGGCTGATCTCCATTTTTTGCGCGATCTCCTGTGCGGTGAATTCCATGCAGATAAAGCGAAGTACGTCCCGTTCTTTATCACTAAGGGTGATCTCGTTATTGAGAGAGGGGACCACTTTCTGGCGTGAATGTGATTTTTTGAGGAGGATGCGGTTCACGAAATTATTCAGGTAATATCCTTTTTCGAACACTTCCATGATGGCCCGGCGGATCTCCTGTGGTTCAGCATTTTTCAGCATATAACCATTAGCGCCGTTTTCCATGAGGTGATAAACAAAGCGTTCATCTTCGTACATGCTCAACACCAGTACTTTGATGCCGGGATATTGTTTGCTGATGATCTTAGTAGTTTCGATACCATCTTTACCGGGCATGCGAAGGTCCATCAGCACCACATCAGGTTCAGATTGAGCTATGCCATTGAGTAATTCATCACCATTCTCTGCTTCCTGTACAAACTTGATATTGGTGAAAGGCCTCAGGGAAAGGATCACCCCTTTTCGGAAGATTTTATGATCGTCTGCAATAGCTACCTTGATGATTCCCATAAGTATCAGATAAAGGATAAAATTAGCAAATAAACAGCACTTATTGATAGGGTTCGTCCTTAGGCAATTCTATGGTAACCTTATAATAAGTTTGCGAAATATCTTTCTCAAAGTAGATGCTGCCCTGCACAACGCGCAAGCGGCTGCTGATATTCTTCAGGCCCAGCCCGATATTACTTTTATTTAGTTTATCAAAATCAGTTTGTATAATACCGCGGCCATCGTGATGGATGCGAAGATAGAATTTATCGCCATGTACATTCTGGGTAAGATGTATAAAGCTGGAGCTACTGTGTTTGAGAATGTTATTGACAAGCTCCTGTACGATCCGGAACACGATCAATTCTTTTTCAGGTTTCAGGCGGTCTTTATAATCATGAAAGCGGCTGCTGGCATTCATGCTGCCTGAGCCGCTGATCTTCTGGAACAGGTCGTTAACGGCCGACTCAAGGCCAAAGTTCTTAAGGGTGGGAGGCATCAGGCTATGGCTGATATTCCGCACGAGCTGGATGGTATCATCAATGATCTGCCTGGCCTGAAAGATGGATTGAAGCTGTGTGGCTTTATCCTGGTTAACGAGGTTCTCGTTAAGGTAGAGGCGGGCTGTGGCCAGGAGTGGGCCTGCATCATCATGAAGGTCAGCTGCCAGCCGTTGGCGTTCTTCTTCCTGCAGTTTGATGGAGGCGTTGAGGAGGATCTTCTGTTGTTCTTCTTCCATTTTCTGGAGGGTGCGCTGGTAGCGGGATACTTTACGCTGGTGAAAAATGATGAAAAGCACAAGACCAACGGTAAGTACCAGCATTCCCATCGTGCCAATAAAGAGCACAGAAGATACTCCTGAGGTCGGGTTGGTGGCTTGCAAGAAGAACATAAAATGAAAATAGGGAATTAATTTACATCAATATCCAGATATGGCATCTGAATCTGTGGGATTAATTCTTTTTTTTTGACGGCTGAAATTTTAAATAGGGCGACTAGAAACAAAATATTCTTCACCAATTCAGCTATATAGGTGTAATGATAATAATTGTCGAATTCAGCCAGAGACATTTCCGTTACAAGGATATTGAAAAAGAATGACCCGCCTAAGTAAAGTAATAGCCCGATTGATATCCAGAAAAGGTAGTTCTTAAAGATGCTTTCTGAATCATCCATCCTGGACTGTTCGTATAAGAAGGAAAAGATGTAGATAAATATTAATATAGTCTCAATTCCAACCGGAATAGTGTCGAGAATCAAATTTGACTCAATTTTTGCAGGTTTGATAATTAAAAGGCTGATCAAAAAGGCAATAAAGGCTACTGAAAGCCCTATTAAGAGCTTACGTCTTTTTTTGCTGGCTGAAAGAAAGAATATTGTAGTGAAAACAAGGTACTCAAATGGGGTAAATAAGTTCTGTAGCACTAAAAGCGCATTATAGGACTTTACCTCTAGTAAATAATCAAATAGACAAAGGTAAAAGCACACTATTGTCCCGTAAATGCAGAGGATGGTCGGAAGTCCTTTTTTTTCCCTTGAAAAGAAATAAAAAATAGGGAAAGACAAGTAGGAAAAGGCGTTTATATAGTAAAAAAGTTTCTCTATTGTTTGGATTTTGCCCAAAAATAGAAAAACTTTTAAACGATTAAAACTTTTACTGACCTATTCTTCCCAAATAAGCCCAGAAAGATCTTCAATCCTAATCACAGCTCTTGAAACGATGAACTTTTTCATAACAGTAAACGCTTTTTAAAGGTGCTTGAATCGATTCCAGGTGTAAAATTTGGACTGAATGGCGGGTATTTCTACAGACCTATTCCTACTATAAAACCCCTATAATCAAGTGAAATGCAGTCTGGTAAAGGGTTATATGGAATATTACTTAGAAAATAACCGACCTAAATAAGGTGATTTTACCAAGTAAAAATAGTATTTTTACCAACAACAAAATAGGGTTTTTTCTCGAAAATTTTCGATGAGCGAGGATTTATCAACTCATGTGGATAAAAAAGAGGTGAAACTTATGTGGATTACCGGCCACAGAATGGGCCGATAAGGTCAGAAAAAGGAAGTTGATTGACATTGGATTCGCTTACGGTTCTTCAATGGATAAAGGAAATCATGTTATGGACGGTTTAACCCGTGGTTAGCGGATCTGGATATTGGATGGATCTGAGGGGCTAGTCCTCGTCAATCAACTTAAAACAAAAATATATCCACACCCTTATGTGTACAAGCGCATTATTGCTGTGTTTGATTTTCTCAGCTTTTACGCTAATAATCGTAGGAGTTCGATTTCGATAGTGTAGTTACTACGATTCTGTAGTTGCTTTTATAAAGACTTCTTCGAATATCCTATAGAATAAAGTATAATGATAGTTAGCGTCAATTTTTTGAAACTGAAAAGAATAGAGAAGGTAAAAAAAACTACATTTGGCATCGGAAAAATACATCCACCTGTCTGCATAGTTGTTTCGTGTGTTTGCTGATGACAGGCTGCCATACAGTTGATTGCATAAACCAAAGCTTACTATGACAACTCAGCAGATTAAAGTGGCCATTGCTGATGACCACAAAATTTTCCGGGACGGCATACGTATGTCGCTCAAAGACAAGGAGTACCTGAAAATACTTTGGGAGGCGGAAGATGGGAAGGACCTGATGCACAAGCTTCAGCTTAAGCTTCCTGATATCATCCTGATGGATATCAGGATGCCGGAAGTAGACGGTATCAATGCAATCAGCATGATCCGAAAGGAGTATGAAAGCGTCAAGATCATAGTCCTTACCATGTATGATGACCAGGAAATGATCACCAAAATGATGGAAATGGGCGCTAATGCGTACCTGACCAAGACCACTGACCCGGAAGAGATCTACCAGGCCATACTGACCTGCATGAATGATGATTTCTATTTCAATGAATTGGTGAATAAGGCCGTGTTGCTGAAATTACAGCATAAAAAGACGGTCCGCCAGTTTTATCCTAATCCTGTCAAACTTTCTGAAAAGGAGATTAGAATATTAAAGCTGATCTCTGAAGACAAGACTACTGAAGAAATATCCAAGGAAGTTTTCCTTAGCCCCAGGACCATTGAAACGATCCGGCAGAATATGAAACAGAAAGTGGGGGCTAAAACTATTGCCGGGCTTGTAATGTATGCGATGAGAAACAAACTTCTCGAATAGCTTCCACTGGCATGACTAATATTAATGATCTCTTTTTTGATGGCCATTATAAAGATATCTGGCGTGCTATTATCCCTGCCCAACTGACGGATAGGGAAATCAGGTTTATGCTGGAATATTTTGACCTTAAACCAGGTGATGAAGTGCTGGATATGATGTGCGGCTATGGAAGGCATTCACTCGCCCTGGCTGAAAAAGGCATCCGGGTTACTGCAGTAGATAATCTGCTGGAGTACATCACTGAAATCCGGGATAAGGCATTGGCATCCAATCTTCCTGTATTTCCCTTGCTGGCGAATATTATTGATTACCACCCTACGGGACGGTATAAGCTTGCCATCTGCATGGGGAACAGTCTCAATTTTTTTGATGCCGGCAATACAGCCAAATTGCTTCAGTATTGGGCAGAAGCATTGGCACCAGGTTCCCATTTGCTGATCAATAGCTGGTCACTGGCCGAAATAGTGATTCCCCAATTTGTAGAGAGATCAGAAGCTGAGCAAGGCGATTTAAAGATCATTTCCCACTCAAAATATTTGTTTCATCCTACCCGTGTAGAAACTGAAACCCAGATGATAGATACTGTTGGAGGAATAGAGACCAAGACAGCAATTGATTATATTTTTTCGGTGAATGAAATTGAGCTATTACTGAAAGAAGCGGGTTTTCTCCTCAGAGAAGTGTATAGCATCCCTGGGCGAAAAAAGTTTACCCTTGGTGAACCACGGGCCTATATTGTCGCTACCAGGCAGTAACTGTTAAGCTCTATTCTAAAAGGTTACAATACCATGCCGGATTGCTACCATTGCAAGACCTACCCGGCTTCTTACATCCAGCTTAAGGAATAACTGATCCCGTAATGTATCTATTGAACGTGGGTTCAACCCCATTTTTTGTGCGATTTCTTTATAAGTGAGATCAGAGCAGACCATTTTCATGAATTGGATATCCTGTGCTGAAAGCAAGGACCTTTGCAGAGGGATGTAACCGTTCTCGTTGCTTCGAAAAAGGTTGATCAATTTGCCAGTAGTATGGTTTGAATAATAGAATCCCGACTGCATCACAGAGCGTATAGCAAATTTAAGTTCAGACGGATGAATATCTTTTTTCAGAAAGCCTTTAACGCCCGTTTGTAATAGGCGAATCAGGGATAATTCAGAATCGTACATAGTCAACATTAGGATGGGTATCTTGGGGAATTCACGGTGCAAAAACTCGGATGTTTCAAATCCGTCCATTTCAGGCATATTGAGGTCCATGATTATCACATCCGGAATTATTCCGTCCAGGATTGCGTTTTTAATTTCCTTGCCATTGGCAGATTCGTTAATAACCCGACAATCTTCGAAACTGTTAATTAAGACTGCGAGTGCATTGCGAAGTAATACATGATCGTCTACCAGGGCTACTCTTACTATTTTTTCTTTTTTCTCCATGATTATATTGGAATGATGAATTGTAGTAATGTTCCATTATCCGGTTTGCTGGATATTTCCATTGCGGCTCTTATCATCCGGCTTCTTGCCTGCATATTTTTTATCCCTGCTTTCCCTTTATTGGAGAAACTATCTGGATCGGTTAATGGAAAGCCTTTACCATCATCCTGTATGTAGATGTGTAGGTCGCTGGTAGAGTATTTTAATATCAGTGAAGCGTTTTTAGCTTCAGAATGTTTCAGGATATTATTAAATGATTCCTGTATTATTCTGAAGATGATAAGTTCCTTCTGGGAATCCATATATACGGGTTCCCCTTCAATTTTAAATGAGATGAAAAGAGTACTGGAATCTTTAATCCTGGTTAACTCATTTTCCAGTGCCATAATGAGCCCATAACTGTTAATGATATCTGCGTTCAGGCTTTTGGAAATATCTTTTAATTGGGTTATAGATTCGCTCAATAATTCTACTGAGGAATCGATTTGAGAAGAGGCTTTTTCCTTTTCTTCTAAGTTTAGGGTATTTAGACGAAGCTTGATTAAGGACAGAGTCAGTCCTATATTATCGTGTATCTCTTGAGATATGTGTCGAAACATATTTTCTTGAACTTCTAGTTGTGTGACAATAAGTTTTTTTTCGTGTTTTAATTTAAGTTCGCTGTATGTTCGCTGATACAGTGTCCTTTTCTGTTGATATAAATAAACGACAAGTATCATTAGACCCCCTAATAATAGTATTAGGCAAGTAGTGATGGCCAAAAAGATAATTATATGAACTCCTTCTTGCATAAGTACGCCTTGATTATCATTATGAAAAGAAGGATATAGAAAATATAGAATACAGAATATAATTCTGTCATTAAGCTCGAATGACTTTCTCTTAGATAGTTCTCTAATAGCGAATAAGGCAAGGTGCATGTAGCAAAAAAGGACCACCCTGTGATTATCCAAAAAGCGGGCTCCTTCTTTAAATTCAAAACTGGGGGCTTCTTGAACAATTCATAAAAATAGGCAAAACAGGGAAACAGAAGAATTAACGACTCTATTGTGTATACACGAGATTGTGTGGTTTCGGATATGCTCCTTGGGAAATATTTATCACCATAAGATTCAATAAAGTAATATGGGATGAACAGAATTGTAAGAAGAATTAATACTCTCCTTACAATTCTGTTTTCAATTATAGAAAGAAAAAAATGAACAAGTATACCTAACTCGATCAAGATAAAAAGGTAATCAATATAATTAATGAAATTGAATGTACTTACAGAGTAAGAGTACAAATCGGCTGAATACATGACTATATAGCCAGAAATATAGACAGTTAATAGACATGCGGTGTATATAGGGAAAAACCTAAGGATAGTATGCTTTTTTCTGTTTTTTAGGGAAATGAATAGTGTTAGCATAAGCACACCAACTAACAACGTCTCAGTAAAAAAACAATCCTTCCAATGTTGATATATCTCCTTCATGATATATCTAAAGTAACATCCATTTCCCTCTTTGAAAGGAGAAAAAAACAAAATGTGAGCGTTTTTTCCTGAAAGTCAAAAGATGAGATTTTCTTATAAAAACTGATCGTCAGCGATAATAATCAAAAACGCCTGCGAATTCCCCTTCTTTATTACATCTTCTTGACACTCTAAGAGTATTCTGCTTTAAAGTAATCAGAAAAATACATTTTCATTTTGTTTTATTCCCCTTATCATCTCGCGTTTCACTTCTAGCTTCCCTTTCTGGAAAATATTTATGAATGATCTGGTTCGGGTATAACTCCAATGGTTACACTTATAAATAACTAAACCATGAAACCTCGTTGGAAAAAAATGCTTACTTTTTTGAATACCGCCATTAGTGCAGGCCTTATCTTCTACATTCATCGCCCGGATGCTGATGCAGCGATTATTTGCTCTCTTGCTTTCTTTATAGCAACTCTCTTGCTTTACTTCCTTTTATATTTCTTGCGGAAAAGGAAATCACATAAACGATAAAGAATCTGGTTAGGAAACGAAAGGCCTGAAGCAAAAAATATTTAATTGCACATCATAACCTGAAACCCTTCTCCCCCTGTCGAAAGGCGTATGATACACATTGGAGGCCTCCTTGATATAATAAGAAAAGCCCTGCTCGGTTAACCACGTAAATATATTACTGAGCTCTGCAGACTGATTAAAATTCCCATGATACTCCAGGAACATGTTTTTCACCAGCGGCAATTTCTCCCTGATATCTTTCAACACCGCATATTCCGCCCCTTCAATATCCATTTTCAGAAAATCTACCGGTTCCGTCAGCAAATCCTTTAGCCGGGTAGCTTTTACTATTTTGGTTGCTCCACTGCTTTCCTCAATCCGGCTCGACATAGAGCCTGTATCCGCAAAATGCAGTTCCGTATTCTCTACCCAAACCGCTTCTTTCCTTATACTGACATCTTTATAGCCAAAGGACCGGACATTTTCCTCCAGCAACCTGAAATTGGTATTATCCGGTTCAAACCCGATGATCCGGGCATCAGGGTAGCTCTGCTTCATATATATAATGCTTAACCCGATATTGGCTCCGCAATCGATCACCAGGGGATGAGGCTGCAGAGGTTGCCTGTATATTTCGTCCACAAAGATCTCCCGGATGCCATGCAAAAACTCCAATGGTGTAGTAAAATGAACGGTGCGCCCAAATAATTGCGTGCTGCGGGACTTACCCGATAACTGAAATTTTATCTGTTGCAATCTTAGCCAGCTCAAGCCGGCTTTGGTATAATTGCTTTTAAACATATATGACAGGCAAATAGCCTCTAGTTTTGGTGATACGGCCTTAGAATCCAACGTCTTCACCTGTAGGCCGCTGACTGGCAAATTAAGCTAAAAATTAATAATATATCCTGGACGGAAAATCCCCGGTCCTGAAATCCCATATAAGCTAAGCTGCTTCTTATACATTCATTCAAACTATTTGCCTCCTACATCTTGCGATCAACTACTTTGTTGAACGACATAATTTCTGTTTAAGCAATCAATGATCAACCTTGTCGAAAAGAAAAATTGTTAGCACGACTGTTTATACATGTTTACTTCCAGAATGAAAATCGCTCTTTCTTCAATTCAATCGTTTGCTATAAACAACTGTTAGCACAGTTACCTGCGTAAACACGCAGGCATTTTAGTTGGATACATTTAGTTAACTCTAGCGTAATTGACCATTAACATTCTCTTAAAATAGGTTAATGAGTTTTGCCGCAAATTGAAAGTATGAAACTCAAAACGCTACTGCTTATTTTACTTTCCCTTTGTTCGTATTTGTCTTACGCACAATTGACCGTGAGTGGTTCAGTCAAAGATGAAAAATCTGGACCGATGGTCGGTGTTACGGTTTCACTGGAAAACAAAACCGGGTCATTCAAGAAAGCTACACAATCTGCTGCTGATGGTTCTTTCAGCATCAGCGGTGTACCAGCCGGCACTAATTACAAGCTGGCTTTCTCTTCTGTTGGTTATGCATCGCAGGTGATAGACACGCTCGTGCTTGCTCAAGGCATGCCACTCAGTTTTAATATCAGCATGCAACCCACTGCGCTCCTCAGCGATGAAGTAGTGGTGGTGGCGTATTCAACACAGAAAAAGGTAAACCTTACCGGTGCCGTTGACCAGGTATCGGGTAAAGTGTTTGCTAACCGCTCCATTCCTAACGTGGCGCAAGGCCTGCAGGGTTTTATTCCCAACCTTAATATTACCATGGGTGATGGAAAGCCGACTCAATCGCCCACCTTTAATATCAGGGGTAATACCTCCATTGGTCAGGGTGGTAATGCACTGGTGCTGATCGATGGGGTGGAAGGCAATCCTGCATTGCTTAATCCTAATGATATCGCGAATGTAACAGTACTGAAAGATGCTTCTTCCGCTGCTATCTATGGCGCCCGCGGTGCATTTGGGGTAGTGCTGATCACTACCAAATCGGCTGAGAAAGGAAAAACAAATATTACCTACTCTACCAACTTCTCTCTTAAATCGCCGGTGGTAAGACCTGAATACGTAACCAATGGTTATGAATTCGGCAAGATCTTCAATGACGCATGGAGCGCCTGGAATGATTACTCTCAATTCCCGCAAAACGTAAATAAGACCGTGAAGTTCTCCCAGGAATACCTGGCTGAACTGGAGCGCCGCAACAACGATCCTTCTTTGCCAAAAGTGGAAGTGAACGCCAACGGTGAATATGTTTATTATGCCAACACCGACTGGTATGGCTTATTATACAAGAAGAACACTTCCGCCATGGACCATAACGTGTCTGTAAGCGGTAGCAGCGAAAAAGCCAGCTACCTGATCTCTGCACGTTATTATGGCCAGGATGGTTTGTTCCGTTACAATAGCGACGACTATAAAATGTATAATATCCGCGCCAAGGGAAGCATACAGGCTTTACCCTGGTTGCGTATTGAAAACAATACCGATTTCTCCAACATGCTTTACCATAACCCCCTTAATGTAGGTGAAGGTGGCGGTATCTGGAGAAATATTGCGGATGAAGGACATGAAATGTCGCCGCTCTTCAACCCTGATGGCACACTGTCTTATTCTGCTGCTTATACTGTGGGTGATTTTGTGTACGGCCGCAATGGTATCAATTTCGATCGCCGCATTTTGCGCAACCGTACTTCAGTTACCACTGAATTCTTCAACAATAAACTCCGTCTGAAAGGTGATTTTACTTTCCAGGAATATGATAATAATTCAAAACAGATTCGTGTGCCTGTTCCTTACAGCCGGAAACCAGGGGTGATCGAATATGTGGGAACTTCTACCAACGATCTGAACGATACTTATGCAGAGACACAGTATCTCGCTACCAACCTGTACGCTGAGTATGAAAATACGCTGGCAGCAAAACATTATTTCAAAGTGCTGGGTGGTTTTAACTATGAACAATCCACCTATAAAGGATTAAGCACCCAACGCAATGGCCTGATCTACGATGATGCGCAAAGCATCAACCTCGCATTAGGTACTGCTATTACTACTGCCGGCCCTTATGAACAGTGGAACGTAAAAGGTGGTTTCTTCCGGGTGAACTACAGTTTTGATGAAAGATACCTGCTGGAAGTGAATGGCCGTTATGACGGTTCTTCCAAATTCCCTGACAACAAGCGTTATGCTTTCTTTCCCTCTTTTTCTGCAGGATGGAGGATTTCCAAAGAACCTTTCTGGAATGTTTCCAGGAACAGCATTTCTGATCTGAAGTTCAGGGCTTCTTATGGTTCATTGGGTAATGGTAACATCGCTTCGTATGCCTTTATGGAGCAGTTTGGTATCAGCCAGTCTGGTCGCGTATTAGGTGGCATCAGACCCCAAACTACCGGTCAGCCCAATGTATTGCCTGATAATCTTACCTGGGAAAAAGCCACTACCACTGATATAGGTGTGGATGTTAGTTTCCTGAGAAACCGCTTGCAGGTTACTGCTGATTGGTATGTGCGTAATACAAAAGATATGTTCACCAATGGTCCCACACTGCCTGCTGTATTCGGTACAAGCGTTCCCAAAGGAAACTATGCTGACCTGCGTACCAAAGGCTGGGAAGCTGTGGTAAGCTGGAGAGACAATGGCAAGATCGCCGGTAAACCTTTTGGTTATGGCATCCGCCTTTCTATTGGCGACTACCAGGCTGAAATCACCCGTTATAACAATCGCGACAAATTGTTGAGCGATTATTATGTAGGACAGAAGCTTGGTGAAATATGGGGTTATGTGACCGATGGATTCTTCACTGCTGACAATATCGGTGAAGCAAGCAAACAAACGCTGATCAAGAGTTCCAATGGTGGCAATACCATGATCGGTGATATCAAATTCCTTGACCTGAATAAAGACAATGTGATCAACACAGGCGCTAACTCTGTTGCTGATCCGGGCGACCGCAGGATCATTGGTAACTCTACTCCGCGTTACAGCTTTGGCGCATTGTTCGATTTCGATTGGAATAATTTCTTTGTAAGCGCCTTCTTCCAGGGTGTGGGCAAACAGGATTGGTGGCCAGGTGCAGAAGCAGATGCTTTCTGGGGACCTTATAACCGTCCTTATAACCGTGTGCCCGCTGAAATGGTAGAAGAAATATGGTCTGAGCAAAACCCTAATACTTATTTTCCCCGCTTAAGAGGTTATATCGCACAGGGCACCGGCCGCTCACTCAATGTTGCACAAACAAAATACCTGCAGAATGTAGCGTATATCCGGTTGAAGAACCTCCAGGTAGGTTACAACCTTCCACAAAAATGGATCAGCCATATTAAAATGAGCCAGGCAAGATTGTATGTGACTGCAGAAAATATCTGGACATATTCACCCATGTACAAGGTCACCCATAACCTGGACGTGGAAAATATCCAGGGTTCTGACCGCGTGCTGACCGATGGAGGAAACGGTAATGGTAACAACTACCCGATCCTGAAAGGCTGGACAGTGGGTTTAAATATTTCCTTTTAATCATCCCTAATTCATTTATAACATGAAACAATTGTTTTTATCCATAAGTGCTTTGATGATACTGGCCGCAGGCTGTAAAAAGCTTGACCAGGAACCACAGGGCACAGCTTCCAGGAGTGCCGTATTTGGCAGTGAGAAAGGTTTGCAGTTGTATGTCGCATCTTTTTACAATAATCTGCCCAATGGCGGTGATGTGGTGAGGTCAGATAATATGGCTGACTATGCTGCCCGTACTGATGTTCCCAGTTTTCTGACCGCTACCGGTTACACAGCCCAGCAGGGTTCCGGCTGGAGCTGGACCGCTTTGAGGAATATCAATTACTTTATCGAGAATAATACTGATCCGGTTGTTGCGGAGCCTGTCCGCAGGAATTACACGGCCATCGCCAGGTTTTTCCGTGCCTTGTTCTATTATGACAAAGTGCAGCGTTTTGGCAATGTGCCCTGGTATGGCAAAACGATCGGCGTATCAGATTCAGTGCAACTGAAAAAGCCCCGTGATCCACGCACACTGGTGATGGATTCTGTGCTGGCTGATATCAATTTTGCCTGTGAAAATATCACCAACACCGATGCTACCCGCAGCATGATCACAAAATTCGTAGCCCTTTCCTATAAATCACGCATTTGCTTATTTGAAGGAACTTTCCGTAAATACCATAGTGTGAGCGGTGGTTTGGCTGACGGACTTGGCAATACTGCCGCTGCATGGCTGCAGGATGCTGCGGATGCAGCGCAGAAAGTGATGACAGAAGGCGGTTTTAAGCTGAATACAGCAGGAGGTACAGATCTCTCTTACCGCCAGTTATTCATCAATAAGCAACCTGTGACCACTGAGATCATTCTTTCCAATGTTGCAGATGCAACCCTGAATGTGCTGAATGATGCCAACTGGTACTGGACATCCGCAACCTATGGATCACGCCTGAGCTTTACCCGCACTTTTGTGAACACCTACCTGAAAATTGATGGCACACCATTTACAGATGATGCAAGCTATGCCTCCAAAACTTTTGTGGAAGAAGTGCAGGGCCGTGATAAACGTTTGCAGCAAACCATCCGTATGGGCAACTATACAAGGGTGAATGGCGGAGCTCTGGAAGCTGCTCCTCCTGTATTTTCCTATACATATACAGGTTATCAGCCGATCAAATGGACCCTTGATGATGTGTATTATGATGGTGGTACGCGCAATGATAATTCTATCAGCCTGATAAGATATGCTGAAGTGTTGTTGAACTATGCAGAAGCAAAAGCTGAGCTGGGAACTCTGACGGATGATGATTGGGCAAAAACGGTTGGTGCTTTGCGTGCAAGAGCAGGCATTACCGGAGGTTTAACCACTAAGCCAACACAGGTTGATGCCTATCTTCAAACGAAATATTTCCCTGCTATCACTGATGCCACTTTGCTGGAAATACGCCGCGAAAGAGGAATAGAGTTATGCTGGGAAGGTTTGCGTTTTCCGGATCTCGTGCGTTGGAAAAGGGGAGAGCTGCTCACTATGCCCTGGAATGGATTTAATGTGCCTGCGCTCAATACACCAATGGATCTGAATGGTGATGGCAAGAATGATGTGTTGTTCTATTCCGGTTCTGCGCCTTCACCTATAAGTGGTGTAACATTTGTGAATGTATCGCCCAACCTGGCTAATGGTTCTGTTAATCCGCAGCGCCTTTCCAATGGCACCAGCGGTGAAATAACATGGCTGACTAATGTGACACGTAAATGGGAAGATAAAAAGTATCTTTACCCTATACCTAACAACGATTTATTGATCAACCCCATTCTGGGCCAAAACCCAGGCTGGTAAAATAATAAAAACCTAATGAACCGTTTTTTTCTTATACTGCTCGCAAGCTTTGCAGTTACGTTTAATTGTTATTCGCAAACCCTTACTGTAGGCACATTCAACCTGCGTTATGATAATCCAAGGGATAGTGGAAATCTCTGGAAAGACAGGGCGCCTGTTGCCGCCGCACTGATCCGTTTTCATGATTTTGATATTGTGGGTACACAGGAAGGATTGAAAAACCAGTTGGAGGACCTGCAAAGGAATCTGCCGGACTTCAGCTATTATGGTATCGGCCGGGATGATGGTCAGGCAAAAGGAGAGCACTCTGCGATCTTTTACAGAAAGTCTTTATTCAATGTGCTCGATAGCGGAAGCTTCTGGTTGTCGACCACACCTGATAAACCAGGGCCTGGTTGGGATGCAAAATTGAACCGGATCTGTTCCTGGCTTAAGCTGCAAACAAAAAAAGGCAAAAAGACCTTTTATATGTTCAATGTGCATTATGACCACCAGGGAGTGGAAGCGCGCAAAGAAAGCAGTAAGCTGATCCTGCAAAAGATACAGCAGATAGCAGGCAAGCAGCCTGTAATGTTTACAGGAGATTTCAATGGCAATCACCAGAGTGAATGGTATCTGAGCATTAAAAACAGCGGTATTGTTAAAGATGCATACACCCTGGCTGCAGATCCTTATGTAAACAACGGAAGCTTTAACAGTTTCAGGACGAATAATCCATCCAATGATATCATCGATCATATTTTTGTAACGGATCAGTTTACGGTAAAAAAATATGGTGTGTTAACAGATACATATCATGGAAGATTCCCTTCTGACCATTTTCCGGTATTGGTGAAAGTGGAGTTGAAATAAGGCCAGTCCAAAAAAATAAAACAGAGCGCAGCATTTTACTAAATGCTGCGCTCTGTTTTATTTGAATACAGTATTATATTCGCTAATGCGATGCAGGTTTCTTGTACTTTTTGCTATTAGCAGCCTTCTTTCATTTTCTGCCTTTTCACAGGCAGAACAGCTATTCGACTCTCTTGGCCGGCATTTTGCCAAACGAGATAGTCTTTTTTCTTCTACCCAGATCTATTTGCATACGGATAAGACCATTTATACAGGAAAGGAGAATATTTGGTTCACTGCTTACCTGCTCCGGTCGAGCCGGCCTCTTGATCAGTATCATACCTTGCATGTTTTTCTAAGCCATCGGGTCACTCAACAGGTAGTGGCTTCCCAGCAGTTCGTAATGGACCATGGACTGGCAGCGGGATATATTTTTGTCGCGGATAGTTTTCCCCCGGGAGATTATAATCTAATAGCCTATACAAACGCCATAAGTGATGAACGCTATCCCCGGGTATTCCAGCAACGGTTATCCATCCGGTTTGGGACGGGTAATCCTTTTACTGTTGAATTGGAGGGCGGTGCTGTTTCAAAAGATTCTATCGGCTTTCTGGCCCATGTTACTAATAAGGAGATGCTGAATGCTACAGGGGCTTCGTTTAATTATAGCGTGTTTGCGGATGATAAATTGATGAAGAAAGGCCGTGCCGTGGTAAGCCCTTTTGGCGAAGTGCCTTTGGTGATACCGCAGGATTCTGCTGTCCGTAAACTGGAATTGCAGGTGGCTGTCCAAAAGGAAAAAGCTGCTTTTGCTACAAGAATCCCCCTGTCTTTTCTCGGAAAACAATTGTCTTTCCGCTGGTACCCTGAGAGTGGCGACTGGGTAAACGGTTTACCTACCCGCACTGCTTTTGAAGTGACCGACCGTTCTGGAAAGCCGGCTGCTATCAAAGGTCAATTATTAGAAAATAATCGCCCAGTTGCGAATCTCCGCACTTCTTCTGCCGGTTCGGGTATAATAGAATTTACTCCAGTTGCTGGTAAAGAATATTCAGTGGTACTGGATGATAAAGAAAAAAAGATCATGGCAGCGCGCCTTCCGGTTGTAAGAATGAAAGGGGCTGTGATGCAGGTGAAGGAGGCAGTGGTCCGTGACACCCTGGTAATGAAATTGCGCTGTGCAGCGGTTGGTAATAAATTCTACCTGCTTATCCATAATTACCGGGTGGTGTATGATCTCTGGCAATTGAAAGTCATGAACCCGGAGATTACGCTTCGTATCCCGATGGCAGGCCTGGAAACGGGTCTTGCTACCCTGACTTTATTTGATTCTGCTTTCCAGCCTTTGGCTGAACGGAGTTTTTTACGGGGTTATGATTCCCTGGCATCGGTCAGGATCATACCTGATTCTACCGAATACCATCGCCGTTCGAAAATAAACCTGGGTATAAAGTTGAGGGATGCAGCCGGTAATCCGCTTGCTTCCACTTTTTCTATGGCTATGGTACTCACTCCGCGAATTGATACTACCCGCTTCCAGGATATCGTACCCTATTTTTTGTTCAGGGATTACACAGATATGGGACTGATACCTCCTGTACCTTCCAACTGTCTTGGTACAAGGGCTGACCTGGAAATGCTGCTGTTGATGCGCTGCTGGACCAGGTATCATGAACCTGCTGGCGACACTACCATTCATGCATTAGCGAAAGGCCGGGAATTGAGACCTTCAGGGATGATAAAGACCAGTAGCCGCAAATCATTAAAGAAACCGGTAGAGCTATCTGTACTTACCAATGACATACAAACAGTGGTCACTGACTCCGCCGGCCGGTTCGCATTAGACCCCAACATGACAGCACTGATGCCTGATGAGCAGATATCCCTGGTTATAAATGAAAAACATAGGGAAAATTTTGCTATCGAGATCCATCATGAGGCAGACT
The DNA here is from genome assembly GCA_001898405.1 of Sphingobacteriales bacterium 44-61. Lineage (GTDB taxonomy): Bacteria > Bacteroidota > Bacteroidia > Chitinophagales > Chitinophagaceae > Terrimonas_A. The sequence continues at coordinate 350,859 of MKTW01000001.1, read as the reverse complement.
CGCTCAATAAACAACTGGCTACCTTATTTTATCCTGAGCCTGAAGGTATTAAAGCCGTTATGCCCTGGGAAGAAGAAACACTCAGCAAGGTGAAAACACTTTCGGCTGTAGTGGTCAAATCAAAGTCGAACGATGGAGGCTACCTGGGAGGAGAGACATATGAAAGCCTTACCTGTCATGATTATGTATGCATGTATAATATTCTAAACTGTCCGAATCATAAATCCGGGACCCCGGCCGTGGAAGGCGGCGTTTATAACTACCGCGGCAAGCAGGTCGTTTATCACTGCCCCGGCCGTAATATAGGCGGCACGCCAGTGGAATTAATGTATAGATTGAAAGGGCGCTATTATTCCAAAGATTTTTACGTTGCTGATTATGCATCCTTCAATCCACCTGAACCGGAAGTATTCAGCACTGTCTATTGGTCGCAGCAATTATTCACCGATGAGAAAGGCGAAGCCAATGTTTCCTTTTATACGAATGACCTCACCGGCACATTCTCCTGCATCATTGAAGGTGTTACCTCGAATGGAGTTGTCAGTGGCCGCCAGTTAATTCGCGTAGTAAAATAATAAAGGCTGATGGTAGAACTCTCTCCTCTTACCGTAATATCCGACCCCATTCGCATAATCCGCGTCTGCCTTCACCAATCATGCATATAGTACATATTCGCGCCATTCGTACCAAAAAGAAGACCCCTCCTTTCGGAAGGGCTCTTACGTTACTGTTATGAAAGAAAAAAAGTTGGGTCGGTGGAATCAGTTTAATGTCAATGGTTTTGATCAAAGCCGTTGATTTTCATCACAGGTGGACTTAAAAACGGGATTATATCAAAAAAAATAGAAAGTTGATAGTTGGGAGAGTGTCGTCTGGTTTTATCACAGGAATTGAAAATACTTTTCTGGACGGTTTGGACATTGGATAGAGAGGGAGAGACGAGTCATCCTTTGCTATCAACTTTCTGAAACAAAAATATATCCACATTGCCATGTGTACAATAGCAAGATTTCCCTATTTGAATAATACAGTATTTACGCATGTGATAGTAAATTATCTTATATCATCAATCGTAAATTACTCATGCGGTAATGGTAATATTTCATTTGTGGCCCCGTAGCGGTACTTTCCACAAATACGAAATCAAGTATTTCTACTATGGTATATGTAAGCGGAATTTTCCATCTTGCACCGGAATAAATACATAGTCCGACTTAAATACCAATATCAAACCCATGAAAAATCACGAGACTAACTCAGTTATTAAAGTAGCGATTGCCGATGACCATGCTTTGTTTCGCACAGGTGTAAAAACCTCTCTTTCCAGCCGCAAAGACATCCAGATGGTGGCTGAAGCAGAAAACGGTATGCAACTGCTTAACCTGCTGCGACATATCCAGCCTGATGTTGTTTTGCTTGATATACAGATGCCGATCATGGACGGCCTCACCACTCTTCCCGAGATCAAAAAGCTTTATCCCAATGTAAAAGTCATTATGCTTTCTATGCACAATGACCACTCGGTGATTTCCCGTATGATGGAAATAGGAGCGAACTCTTACCTGACTAAAGAATCAGGTTCAGAGATGATCTATGATGCTATCAAAACAGTATATGAACAGGATTTCTTTTTCAATGACCTGACTAATAAAGCCCTGCTCAGCGGTCTCCGCACCAAACGCACTGCCGAATCTTCTATGCCTCAGGATGTGCAATTAACTGATAAAGAAATTACTATCCTGAAACTGATGTGCGATGAAAAGAGCACCAAGGAGATTGCAGATATCGTAGACCTCAGTCCCCGGACTGTAGAAGCGATCCGCGATAAACTCAAAACCAAAACAGGTACCAAATCCATGGCCGGTCTGGTAATGTATGCAGTGAAAGCAGGTCTCGTGGAGCAGAACTGATCAGACAAAGGAGCTAATTGCTTATAAAAACCGTTCCCTTCCGGAACGGTTTTTTGTTGGCCGTAAACATGGCCTGCCGAACGCTTTTTCCGTTATTTTACACTCCTTATGTATATCTGTTTTGATGGAAAGATCTTGCCTGCCCTGGAGCCCGTTTTGCTGTCGGGCAACAAAGGCTACCGCTATGGCGATGGCCTCTTTGAGACTATTAAAGTGGTGAACGGGCAGGTGCCGCTATTTGATCTTCACATGCAGCGGCTTTACGCAGGAATGCAATTGCTGGAATTTGCCATTCCTTCTTTTCTTACACCCGGTAAACTGAAAGAAGATATTGTTTCCCTTTGTAATGTGAACGGTTGTAGCGGGCTTGCCCGGGTCCGTGTTTCGGTTTCCCGTGGTGAGGGAGGAGTGTATGAACAGGAAAATGACCATCTTCATTATCTCATCGAATCTTCGCCGGCCAATCCGGCAGTGAATGTGTTCAATCAGAACGGATGGGTGATCGGCATTTATCCACTTGCGAGAAAAAGCATGGATGCTCTTGCAGCACTTAAATCAGCCAATTATCTGCCCTACAGCATGGCTGCACGTTTTGCCCGGCAACAGCAGTGGGATGATTGTCTTCTTCTCAATGCAGAAGGAAATATAGCCGATGCTTCTATTGCCAACCTTTTTCTCATAAAAGATGGTGTAATCTTTACTCCTGCTGAGGGGCAGGGTGCTGTGCACGGAGTAATGAGAAAATATCTAATAGAGAAAATGCGATATGCCGGTTGGGAGGTCAGGGAAGAAGTGATCACACCCGGACAATTGATGAAAGCCGATGAACTATTCCTGACCAACGCCATGTATGGTCTTCGCTGGATAGCCAGCCTTGAGCATACATCATTTGACAACCGTTTAAGCCGGAAAATCTACCAGGAGATCGTTCAGGCAGCCTGGCCGGTATAATGCAGTTGTATGAAATATCCTGTAAACATCTGCTGGCTTCGCCGCGACCTGCGGCTCGATGATAATGCGGCCCTCTACCATGCTTTAAAAGCAGGGAAGCCGGTTGTGCCTGTTTTTATCTTTGATCGTCATATACTGGATAAACTCGAAAACCGTGACGACAGGAGAGTGGCTTTCATTCATACAACTCTTCTGCAGCTTCAGCTGGAACTTGAAAAAAAGGGCTCAACCCTGGACGTACGGCATGGCATCCCGGAAAATATATTTCCGGAGCTACTGAGGGATTATGAAGTGGAGAGTGTGTTTGCCAGCAGCGATTATGAACCTTATGCCCGCGAACGTGATCAAAAAATTGCTGGTATATTAAAAGAAGCCGGTGTTTCTTTTCACTCTTTTAAGGATCAGGTGATCTTTGAAAAAGATGAGGTGTGTAAAGACGATGGGTCGCCTTATTCGATTTTTACGCCTTACTCGAGAAAATGGATGGCTATGTTGAATGAGTTTTATCTCCGTTCCTATCCCAGCACTTTTTATCACCATCATTTTTTCCAGCATTCTCCCAGGAAAATTCCTTCGCTTGAATCAATGGACTTCAGGCCGATCCATAAATCCTTTCCTCCTCAAAATTGGACAACAGCAACGATCAGGAATTATGCCGGGCAAAGAGATTTTCCTGCCATTCCCGGCACGTCCCGGTTGAGCGTGCACTTGCGGTTTGGTACGATCAGTATCAGAAAACTGGCGCGGGAGGCCGGAAGCCTGAGTGAGACTTTTTTGAAGGAACTGATCTGGCGGGATTTTTATCAAATGATCCTTTGGCATTTTCCACGGGTGGTGACGCACTCATTTAAGCCGGAGTATGATAATATTCGCTGGCGGAATAATGAGAAAGAGTTTGAAGCATGGTGCCGCGGCGAAACGGGTTATCCTATCGTGGATGCCGGCATGCGCGAACTGAATGAAACAGGGTTTATGCACAACCGGGTTCGTATGATCACTGCTTCATTTCTATGCAAGCATCTGCTGATTGACTGGCGTTGGGGAGAAGCTTATTTTGCGAATCATCTGCTCGATTACGATCTGGCTTCCAATAATGGCGGTTGGCAATGGGCTGCCGGAACAGGGTGCGATGCCGCTCCTTATTTTCGCATATTTAACCCTTATCTCCAAACCAGGAGATTTGACCCGGAGCTCAGGTATATAAGAAAATGGGTGCCCGAATTCGAAGAGCTTAGCTATACCAAACCTATTATCGCGCATGAGGAGGCCAGGAACAGGTGCCTGAAAATTTATAAAGCTGCACTGGCTAAATAAAATGACTACCGGCTTTCATGAAAGCATTATCAGAGGTGGTTATAGAAACAGTTCTGCATCCTGTTCCATTTTGCCCGGATTGATCCTGTTATACACATCTGCTAATGTGCTGATCGCTTTTTTTCCTTCTTCACCCAAAGCCAGCGAATAATTGTTGACATAAAGATCAATATGCTGCTGCATCACAGCCTCACTCATTTCCTGCGCATGTGATTTTACATAATCCGTTACTTCCGGATAATTCGCAAATGCATAGTCAAGACTTTTGCGGATCAGTTCATCCACTTTTATTGCTACAGATCTTTTTATCGACTGGCTGATAGCGATGCCTCCTAAAGGAATGGGCGCATTCATTTTTTCTTCCCAGTATTCACCCAGGTCTTTTACCTTATGCAATCCTTTATTCTGGTAAGTAAACCTGTTCTCATGAATGATCACGCCCAGCTCTGTTTCTTTCCTGATCACGGCATCTTCAATAGAAGAAAAGATCATGAATTTTTTATTGGTGGCCGAAGGGTAAGCAAAACTGAACAGAAGATTAGCCGTGGTATTCACTCCCGGCAAAGCCACTGATGCGTCACCGATACCGGCCTGGTAAATGGAAGGATCGGCCTGGGTGATCAGCAGGGGGCCTACTCCTTTACCCAGTGCGCTGCCGGCGTTGAGCAATACATAATTATCGAGCGATTGAAAAAAAGCAGGGAAGCTTAACTTGGTGATATCCAGTTTTCCTTCCAGCGCCCACTGGTTGAGGGTTTCCACATCTTCCAGTACCGCTTCAAATTCCAGCCCCTCTGTATCAATTTTTTTGTTGACCAGTGCATCAAAGATAAATGTGTCGTTAGGACAGGGGGAAAAACCAAGGCTCAGCTTCATGTAAAATGTTATATAAAATATTTTTGGATCAGAGTCAGGTGCTTGCCCGGCTCTTTGGCCGGGCAAATATCCGGATAAAACCGGGTTACAGAGAGTTTAACAAACGGATTAACTCATTGTTAAGATTGGCAACAGATTCTTTTATCTTCCAGTTCTTTTTATTCCGCTCACCTATATAGTTGGAAATTCCGCGCAATTGAAGAAAAGGGGTCTTCTCCATGAGGCAAACATAATGAAGGGCTGCTCCTTCCATGGACTCCACCACTGGTTTATATTTTGCTTCATACAAGCGGATGGTTTGGGGAGAACTGGTGATCTGGTTCACAGATATGGCTGCCACTTTTTTAAGACTGTTCCGTTTCAGCAAATGGAGACCGGGATTCACGAGCCAACCTTTTTTATAAGGGAATTGGTCAGGCTTTGCAAAACCCATGTCGAACACATTATGGAATTGCTTTTTTTCCAGTACGCCAAGATCGGCTATCGTGTCTTTTTTTATGGAAACAACGGTACCAAGCGGCATAGTTGTATCAAAGCATCCACCGATACCGGCTTGAATCACCAGGTCAGGTTTTTTTACCTGCAGTTGTTTTTGAAGGTTATAAGTAGCTGCTGTTAATCCTACCCCGGTTATTAAAACATCAATATGGATATCCACGTAGAATGGCACATCGCTATTGCGATAATGCTCCAGGAAAGGAGCTATTTCAAAAGGAGTGGCGGCGGCCAGTAAACAGTTCATGATGAGAACAAAGATATGAAATGATGTGCGCCCTTACCGTCCTTCCCGTCTTACCGGTAAGATATACTTAAAGGGTTTAAATATTTTCTTACCGGTAAAGAATTTACTTTCCGTTTTGCCTTACCGGTAAGGCGGGAAGGACGGTAAGGGGGCGTTTTGGGCAGGGGTCGTCATATTTGTTAGATGAGGCCAATCTGCGTAATTTTGCAGGCTAATTATTAATAAGTAAGTATGGTGTACCTGACCAGGGTTGAGCATTTCAATGCGGCGCACAAGCTTTACAACCCTTCCTGGAGTGTTGAAAAGAATGAAGAAGTGTTTGGCAAATGTGCCAATGAGAACTGGCATGGCCATAATTATGAGCTCTATGTTACCGTGAAAGGATCACCCGATCCAGAAACAGGTTTTGTATTTGATGTAAAACGTTTGAGCAATATTATCCGTGAGCATGTGATTGAAAAAGTAGACCACCGTAATCTCAATGTTGATGTGGAGTTCATGAAAGGCCAGTTATGCAGCACGGAGAACCTCGCTATTGCTATCTGGAAGGAACTGAAAGCCCACCTGCCAAAAGCAGTGCAATTGCATTGCATCAAACTGTATGAAACACCCCGTATATATGTGGAGTATTTCGGGGAATAAAGCAACAATGGAGCACGGATATTGTTGATATTTCTTTTATTGTTTGTAATTTGAATATATGAACAGAGTAGCCGTTTTCAGGAAGGAACATTTCAATGCGGCCCACCGGTTGTATAATGCTGCTTGGGACCAGGCTACCAATGACCGTGTTTTTGGTAAATGTGCCCTCCCTAATTATCATGGGCATAACTATGAGCTCGATGTAAAAGTGGTAGGCGAACCAGATGAGCGGACCGGTTTTGTGATGGATATGAAAGAGCTGAGTGATCTTGTGCAGCGGGAAGTGCTTGAGCGGTTTGATCACCGTAACCTGAATCTGGACACTGTTGAGTTCAAAGAACTGAATCCGACAGCAGAAAATATTGCTATCGTTATCTACAATCTATTAAGGCCGCATATTGCAAAGGAACTGGACCTGCAGATACGCTTGTATGAAACGCCGAGAAATTTTGTAGAATACCCGGCCTGACCGGTCTTTATATCAGGAACAGAATTGAAACAGATATGGCATATAAAAAAATTGAGCAGTATGATGAGGCCGTAACAAATGGCCTGGTAGATAATTACCGCCAGGTACTTCGTCTTATCGGAGAGAGCCCTGAAAGGGAAGGGTTACAAAAAACCCCGGAACGCCTGGCCAAAGCCATGCAGTACCTTACACAGGGTTACCAGATCGATGCACGGGCCATACTTGATTCGGCCAAATTTCATGAACCCGTCAGTGAAATGATCGTGGTAAAGGATATCGAATTATACAGTATGTGTGAGCATCACATGCTTCCATTTTTTGGTAAAGCCCATATTGCGTACATACCCAATGGCTGGATCACCGGGCTTTCCAAACTGGCCAGGGTGGTGGACGTATATGCCCGCCGCCTCCAGGTGCAGGAAAGGCTGACGGTAGAGATCATGAATGCCATCAAAGAATCACTAAACCCGTTGGGTGTGGCAGTTGTCATTGAAGCCCAGCATCTTTGCATGATGATGAGGGGTGTGCAAAAGCAAAATTCGGAGACCACCACTTCTGCTTTTGATGGTGAATTCCATAAAAATTCCACCCGGAGCGAGTTTTTAAAGCTGATCAGTTCCAACCTGAATCACCGCTGACAATTTTGGATATTGTGCTACAAAGATTTTTTTTCTTAAAACCTTTGTGGCATTTTTGTTTGTATAACTACCACTTACATGAAGCATGCCTATGTTTTTCCCGGCCAGGGTTCACAGTTTCCGGGAATGGGAAAAGAACATTACAACAACAGTGCATTTGCCAAGAAATTATTTGAACAGTCAAACGAAGTATTAGGCTTCCGGATATCCGATATCATGTTCGGAGGCAGTGAAGAGGAACTGAAGCAAACCAATGTGACGCAGCCTGCCGTTTTCCTGCATTCCATCATTGCTTTCCGCAGCATTGATGGAGCAAGGCCCGAAATGGTAGCCGGTCATTCGCTGGGCGAATTTTCCGCACTGGTAGCAAATGGTACGTTAAGTTTCGACAGCGCCCTGCAACTGGTGGCCATCCGTGCCAAAGCCATGCAGCAGGCCTGCGAGATCAATCCTTCAACTATGGCAGCAGTGCTTGGACTGGCAGATGAAAAAGTGGAAGCCGTTTGTAAAGAAGTACAGGATGAGACCGGCGAGGTGGTTGTGCCGGCAAATTATAATTGTCCTGGTCAGCTCGTGATCAGCGGCAGTCTAAAAGGAATTGATATAGCCTGTGAAAGAATGAAAGCTGCAGGTGCCAAGCGTGCACTGGTATTGCCTGTTGGCGGTGCTTTTCACTCACCGCTAATGGAGCCTGCAAAGAATGAATTGAAAGCTGCAATTGAATCAACCGATTTTCATACACCCACTTGTGCCGTTTATCAGAACGTAGTGGCCAAAGCTGTTTTTGATAAAGATGAGATCAAGCAAAACCTGATCGATCAATTAACCGGCCCTGTCCGCTGGACGCAAAGCGTGCAGGCTATGATAGCCGATGGTGCTTCCAATTTCACCGAAGCCGGGCCTGGTAAAGTATTGCAGGGTTTGATTTTAAAGATCAATAAAGAAGTGCAGGTGCAGGGTGTGAGTTAAATGGAACAATTGATCCAGCCTCCATCCAATTTGGCGTTATATTTCTTATAGAAATTAATGGCGGGTTCATTCCAATCCAGCACTTGCCATACCATTCCGCTGAAGCCTTTTTCTTTCACTTCTTCAATAAGCCGGTCGAATAATATTTTGCCCAATCCTTTTCCGCGCATTTTTTCAGTAACGATCAGGTCTTCGAGGTAAAGGCGCTGACCTTTCCAGGTGGAATAACGGATATAATACAGGGCGAATCCTTCTACTTTACCATCTACTTCAGCTACAAAAGCCCACCATACGGGATTAGGTCCAAAGCCGCTTTGTTCAAAGTGATCAAATTTCACCGTTACTTCTTCCGGCGCTTTTTCATATTCGGCCAGTTCCTGCACCAGTTCCATGAGGCGAGGACAATCTTCTTTCACTGCCCTTCTTATCGTTACCTGCATATTATTTGTTTGCGAGTGATTGATCAAGATCGTTGATAATGTCCTGTATATTCTCTATTCCTACATTCATTCTGATCAGCCCATCAGTGATACCATATTTTTCCCTGGCTTCCTTGGGTACGCTGTAATGTGTCATGGATGCAGGATGGGATAATAAAGTGTCGCAGGTTCCCAGTGATACGGTTCTGATACACATTTTCAGTTTGTTCATAAAATCGATTCCTCCCTGTAAGCCACCTTTCAGTTCAAAGCTCAGCATGGCCCCCGGATGGCGCATTTGTTTTAATGCTGTATAATGATCAGGGTGGGAGGCAAGGCCCGTATAATTCACTTTAGCTACTGCGGGATGCTGCTCAAGGAAATTCGCCACTTCCACTGCATTATGACAATGCCTTTCCATTCTTACTTCCAGCGTTTTCATGCCATTGATAACCAGGAATGCATCGAAAGAATTGGAATTACCACCCAGCAGACGGTGCATCTTGGTGATGCTGGTGTTCATTTTCTCGACATCCTTTCCTAACAGGATGCCGCCAATGGCAGTGCCGTGCCCGTTCAGGAACTTGGTAGTGGAATGGGCTACATAATCGACGCCATACTTGAAAGGTTGTTGCAGGTAAGGTGTAGCGAAAGTATTATCACAGGCAACTGTCAGTCCGTATTTCCGGGCCAGTTTGGTCAGTTCTTCAATGTCTACACACTGGATGGTAGGATTGGCCGGTGTTTCAATATAAAGCATTTTGATCGACTTATCCTGCTTCATCACTTCTTCGGCTTTGTTGAGATCACGCAGATCGGCAATAATAGAGCCGATGCCCAATGGAGGGAGCACACGGCGGATCAGCTCATCTGTACCTCCATATAAAGAGAAATGGGAAAGTACTTTATCACCGCTCTTTAATTCAGAGAGCATCAGTGTGGAGATAGCAGACATGCCGGATGCATGCAGTATGCCTTTTACTTCCATGGGAAGGCCAAAGGTTTCCAGGGCAGCGATCTTTTGTTCTGCTTCATTCATGGTCGGGTTGCCCCATCGGCTGTAGATATAACCATCTTCCTTGCCACTGAATCTTCGCATGCCTTGCTCTGCTGTGTCATATACATAAGTACTGCTGGCATAAATGGGCACCAGGTGTGCGTAAGACGGATCTTTTTCATGTCCGCCATGAATGGCTAATGAGCTGAAGCCGGAGAGGGAGGAATTCTTATCCATGATAGTCAATTAAACTGATGGGCTTTTTTGAGGCTTCAAAAGTAGAGGAATAAACTGGGATAGAGAAGGGATTATAATTGCAGGCTCTTGTTTATCTCCTTTTTCAGCCATAAATAAACCGGCAGTATATTGATATCATTGATCTTGCTGGTGTTGATGGCAAGGAGTCTTTGTTCCAGTTTTTTGCTTTCTCTCGCAGGTAGCTGGCGGAAATTGCTGTATTTGTCGATAAACTGGAAAAAGGTTTCCAGCAATTCTATAATGGCCAGTTGTTCCTGTCCGTATTCTTCTGCAAGTTTGGTGTGCAGCAGGTTGTATGCTTCTTTATAAGCCCATTCCAGTTCACCAGTAAGATAAAAATAGATGCTGCTGATGATCCGGAAATAAACCCGGTGTTGCAGTGGAATAGCTGTATAATTTGCAGGAAGACCCTGCCGGATCTCAGCCGTTTTCCGCAAACCGATATAAGCAGTGAGTTTATAGATGCTGTACCAGTATTGAGCATAACCGGTATCGCTTACTTCTTTCTGCAGTTGTTGTAATACCTGAATGGCCTTTTCATATTCTCCTATATTCAGCAGGTTGATAAGATAGTTGGCATATAATTTCTCTTTGGAAGCAAGCGTAGCCATTTCTTTTGCATAGTCGTTGATGGCTTTGCTTAAATAGATATCGGCCTGTTCAAAATCGCCCAGTTGTTGCAGCGTGCGGCCAATACCCAGCAGCACATTTACGAGCAATTCTGTGATATGCTTATCTCTTGGCGCATGCGTTTGCAATGCCTGGTAAGCTTTCAGGAAATGAGCCAGGCGATCGTGCCCTTCTGTATAAAAGGCAAGACTGCGATGATGATAATAAAGACTGAACGGATGTTCAAATGAAGAGAGTTCAAAACTGGCAGCGTCAGTAATGCCAGGAGCTGAAGCATGTGACTGCCCCAGCAATCGCAGGTAATAAAATTCCAGTGCCTGGTAAAATTCACCCATCCGCCATTGTGCAACCAGTTGCTTACCCATTGTGCTTTTCGTCATCTCTGTCATCTTTTTAAAGAAAGCAGCTTTTTCTTCATAATCCCTTACTGCACTGAACTGATGCTGGTAGGCCAGATCAAGATACCAGTTCTGCATTTCCAATGCTTCACCAAAACGAAAAGCTTCTTCAGCCGCAGCGGCTGCTTTTTCAAAGCTGTCATAAAAAAGGTCGTAGAGCTTGAAATGTTTATAAGCATGCAGCGTCATTTGCTGGCGGAACACTTCATCTTCATCCAGTAGGATTTCCAGGCTTTTTTGCAAAAGGAATTTGTCCAGCTTTTGCCGGAGCAGGCGGAGTTCGTTACGAAGCAGGTAATCCTTGTCCGGATCATAGTTCTTGCCGTAAAGTTTTTTATAGAGTTGTTCCTTTGGTACATCTTTAGGAGGAAAGCTCCTGATGATGTTAAACAATTTGAGGGAGGTGGATCGCTTATCCTGCATCAATATCGTTTTCAGTGCCTGGGCTTGTTTCCCATTCAGCTGATGACAGATCTGGATTGCAGGATTTCTATGCATTTAGGAGAGGTTGATTACCACAAATTACTAAATGTAAACACTTAAAAAAAGCGTCACAATTGGTGCGTATTGTTTCGCGATAGATGTTGATTATCAATATGTATCTATGAACCCACTATTTAAAGCCCTGTCACATTGTGCTGAATCCTCGATTTTTTAGGTGTTGGGAAAGCCAGAGATTCGTCGCTGGATTAAAAACGGAGTCCACCTGTTACTGCATCTCCATCCTCTTCCTTGCTGTAAGCCGGAGGGCCCTGCCTGAGAAAACTATTACCATTAAACCCACTTCTGATGACCGAGGATGGATAACAGGTTTACCCTTCAAAATACAGCTGATAGAAAGTCATCGTAAAAATAAAGAGCCGCCTGATACCAGGCGGCTCTTTTAAAATTTATTAACCGGAGTATTGTTTAGTGTCCCCATTTCACAAGAGTGGCTCCCCAGGTGAACCCGCCTCCGAATGCGGCCAGCAACAGCGTATCTCCTTTTTTCAGCCTGCTTTCCCAGTCCCACAGGCAAAGTGGAATGGTGCCTGCCGTAGTATTGCCGTATTTCTGGATATTGATCATTATTTTTTCTTTAGGCAAACCTACTCGGTTGGCTGTAGCATCGATGATGCGCAGATTGGCCTGGTGGGGAACGAGCCAGGTGACATCGTCGCCGGTGAGTTTATTTCTTTCCAGCAGTTCTGCGCTTACATCGGCCATTCCTTTTACGGCAAACTTATAAACGGCCTGTCCTTCCTGGTAAATATAGTGCTCTTTCTTGTCTACCGTTTCGTGGGATGCGGGTTTTAATGAGCCGCCGGCTTTCATGTGAAGGTAATGGCAACCGCTGCCATCGCTTTTCAGCAAACTGTCCTGTATGCCATAGCCGTCCTGGTTAGGTTCAAGTAGTAAGCCACCTGCACCGTCGCCGAAAATGATACAGGTAGTGCGGTCGGTATAATCAACAATGGCGCTCATTTTATCAGCGCCTGCAACGATCACTTTTTTATAGCGGCCGGATTCGATCAGTGAAGAGCCCAGGGTCAATGCGTATAAGAAACCGGAGCAGGCTGCCGACACGTCAAAACCAAATGCATTTTTAGCGCCTACTTTATCGCAGGCGATATTGGCAGTGGCCGGAAATACCATATCGGGTGTAACGGTGGCTACGATCACACAATCGATCTCCATGGGGTCGATACCTCTTTTGCGGCAGATCTCCTGGATCACCGGAACTACCATATCGGAAGTGGCTTTTCCCTCACCTTTTAATATTCTTCTTTCTTCAATTCCGGTCCTGGTACGGATCCATTCGTCTGTAGTATCCACCATTTTCTCTAAATCAAAATTGGTCAGCCTGTCTTCAGGCACATATCCCCCTACTGCTGTGATAGCTGCTGTTGTTTTATTGCTCATCTTGGAGTATTTATTAAAAAAGTAGCCAAAGTTAAGGGAAAGCTGGTGTCTGTTGAGCGGTGTTCGTTGGCCGTTGACCGAATGGCCATTCGGTCAACGGCCAACGAACATCTGTCAACGACCCGCGAAAACACTATTTTCGCGCCATGATTGCATATCTCAAAGGTGATTTTGTTCTTAAAACCCCTGCTTCCGTGCAGGTGGACGTTAATGGAGTAGGTTATGAAGTGCTGATCAGCCTGAATACCTATTCCCGGTTGCAGGACCTTGAAAAAGGACTATTGCATACTGTACTTATTATCCGGGAAGATGCGCATCTCCTTTATGGTTTTTTTGAACCTGCTGAAAAAGAAATGTTCCAGCAACTGATCAGTGTTTCCGGTATCGGGGCTTCCACAGCCCGGATGATGCTTTCCTACCTCAAACCGGAGGAGCTTGCCAAAGCCATTGTTCAGTCGGATATCCGCACCCTTGAAGGCATTAAAGGGATTGGCCGGAAAAGTGCCGAAAGGCTGGTTTTGGAGCTGAAAGACAAGCTCTCCAAACACCCCCTGGAAGCAAATATTTCCCCTATGAAAAACAATACTTTGCAACAGGATGCGTTAAATGCACTGATAGCTTTAGGAATCAACCGGACAGTAGCTGAACAGGCCATTAAAAAGACCCTTGCTTCAGAGCCTAATCTGCTTGTGGAAGAGCTCATCAAGAAATCTCTCCGTATCCTCTGATTGCCAAATATTTCTGGAACTAATTGATTGTTGAGAATTTGAACTTCTGGACTGCGCATATTTTCCGTACGTTGGTCTTTACTGCCATCTTACTGGCCTCTTATGGGCAGGCGAATGCGCGTTTCTTTTCACCAGCCTTCCAGGATACAACTGCCCGCAGGGATACAACCCGGCCTGATTCACTCCGCTATCCGATCCGTGACCGTTACGGCGATCCTTATTCCAATCCCAATCGCAACCCCTTCGATCTGAAGGATACTGCTTTCCTGAAACGGGACGTGCAATACGATCCTATCACAGGCGAATATTATATCATTGAAACTATCGGGGGAAAAAATTATCGTACTCCGGTCTCTTTTAAACGGGATGAGTTCCTGCAGCTCCAGGGACGTAAAGACGAAGAAGAATATTTTCGAAAAAGGGCGGACATGCTTTCGGAACTCAACCGCAAGTTGTTCAAACCACAGTTCAAAACTTCCCGGAACTGGTTCAACCGGATCGTTGGCGCCGGCAAAGTGGAGATCAAACCTTCGGGTTATGTGGGTCTGCTGATGGGTTACCAGGGACAGAATATCAAAAACCCGACCCTCCCGGAAAGGGCGCGTACCAATGGCGGCCTGGATTTCAACATGAATGCGCAGTTGCAGGTGGATGCAAAAATTGGAGATAAACTCAGACTGCCGATCAATTATAACACCCTCGCCAATTTCGATTTTGAAAACCAGCTTAACCTCAATTACCAGGGCAAAGATGATGAGATCATCAAGCAATTCCAGTTGGGAAATGTGAGCTTCACTTCCAAAGGCACGCTGATTCCCGGTGCACAATCTTTGTTTGGGGTGAAAACGCAAGCGCAATTCGGTAAACTATTCGTTACCGGCGTGCTGGCCAATCAAAGAGCACAACGGCAAAGCATCAATTCGCAGGGTGGCGCTTCAGCACAGAACTTTTCACTGAAAGCAGATGAATACGAAGAGAACCGCCACTTCTTGCTGGCGCAATATTTCCGTAATAACTATAACAACGCGATGAGCCAGCTGCCCATTGTTAATTCCAATGTGCAGATATTAAGAATGGAAGTGTGGGTGACCAACCGTACCGGTGCCACCACAGATACCAGGGATATCGTAGCGTTGATGGACCTTGGTGAAGGCAATCCCTATATCGGCCCTCCCGGCGATCCCAATGCTTTACCTTATAACAATGTAAACGGCTTATATCAGACACTGGCCAACAATCCGAATTCAAGGAATTCTTCTTTGGTGCAAAGTGTGCTGACCTCTATTGGTCTTACCGCCGTACAGGATTTTGAAAAGACTTTTGCCCGTAAACTGCAGCCTACCGATTATTATTTCAACCCGCAGATCGGCTTCCTTTCACTCAATCAACCTTTACAACCGGATGAAGTGTTGGGCGTAGCTTATCAATACACTTACAATGGAAGGACCTACCAGGTAGGGGAATTTTCCCAGGACGTGCCGCCTGATACAACCGGTGCCACACAAAAAGTTCTTTTCCTGAAATTATTGAAAGCAACTTCCCAGCGTACGAATCTTCCTATCTGGGACCTGATGATGAAAAACGTTTATTCGGTTGGTTACGGTGCACTGGAAAGAGCTGATTTCAAACTCGATCTTTTATACGAAGAGCCCAGTCTTGGTGAAAAACGTTACCTGCCTCCTTCAGATGTAATACCTGCATATGAAGGCCAGCCATTGATCTCGCTTGTCAACCTTGACCGTCTCAATAACCAGAATGATCCGCAGCCTGATGGCGTATTCGATTTTATCGAAGGGTTTACCGTGCTCTCTTCCATGAGCCGCGTGATCTTCCCGGTACTCGAACCCTTTGGTCATGATCTCGATTACGTGTATGCTACTCCCGAGCAGCGACAGAAATATTTGTACTATCCCCTCTATGATACCATCAAAGCGATTGCGCAAACTTATGCCAACCTCAACCGCTTTAAGCTGATGGGAAGATCGAAGACCACTTCACAGGGTGCAGGTGAATACCAGCTTGGTTTCAATATCCCGCGTGGATCAGTGACCGTAACCGCAGGTGGACAAACCCTGCAGGAAGGAGTGGATTATGATATCAATTATGATCTGGGCACACTCCGTGTGATCAACCAGGCTATTCTGAACTCAGGAGTGCCCGTGAATATTCAATATGAAAACCAGGCAGCGTTTGGCATACAGCAAAGAAGTTTCCTGGGGTTGCGGTTGGATTACCTGGCGAATAAAAAATTATCATTGGGTGGTACCATCGTACGGCTTAGCGAGCGGCCCTTCTTTGTAAAACAGTCTTATGGTGAAGATCCCATCCGCAATACCATGTATGGACTTGATGCGGATTATCGCAGCGACTGGCCCAGGCTTACCAAGTTTTTGAATAAGCTGCCTTTTTATTCCAGCGATGCAATGTCGTCCATTACTGCGTATGGTGAAGCTGCCTTGCTGCAACCCGGGCATGCCCCGCAAATCGGTAAAGGAGCCAATGGTTTGTCTTATATAGATGATTTTGAAGGAACACGTTCTGCCATTGATCTCCGCTTCCCGCTGATCAACTGGAACCTTTCTTCCGTGCCGCAGCAATTTCCCGAAGCAACCCTGAACAATGATCTGGCAAGTGGTTATAACAGGGCCAAACTTGCCTGGTATAATATTGAACCGGTGTTGCAGGAAAAAAATAATTCCAACAATCCCTTACAAAATAATGTGGACGAATTGTCCAAACCGGAGACACGCCAGGTGTTTCAAACAGAGATATTCCCGCAGCGCACCAATGATTTCGGGCAGGGATTACTGACCACCTTTGACCTTGCTTTTTACCCGAAAGAAAAAGGCCCTTACAACTATGAGAACAGGTCTGGCCGTATCAGCCCCGATGGTTCCTTGACCAATCCAGCCCAGGCATGGGGAGGCATCATGCGCAATATTGATCAAACGGATTTTGAGACCAGTAATGTTGAATACATCGAATTCTGGTTGCAGGACCCCTATGTAATTAATAATGGCCGAACCGGCGGAAAGCTTTTTTTCAACCTGGGTAATATCTCAGAAGATATATTGAAGGATGGCAAGCGCCAGTATGAGAACGGCTTGCCGACACCAACCAACAATGCACAGGTAGATAATACCAGCGTTTGGGGTAAAGTGCCTTCCAATCCTTTGCAGGTAACCAATGCATTCAGCAATGATCCCAATGACAGGCAATACCAGGACGTAGGTTTTGATGGTCTTACTGATGATGAGGAAAGAACAAAATTCAATAATTATCTTACCGGTCTGCAAGCTGTTGCTCCCGGCGCTTATGCCCGCGCAGTGAACGACCCCTCTGCTGATAACTTTAAGCCTTACCGTGATCCAAGTTACGATGCAATTAATGCTGGTATCTTAAGAAGATATAAGGATATCAATAATCCGCATGGAAACTCACCTATTTCAACAGGCAACAGCCAGTTTGTAAATGCCTTTACACAATATCCTGACGCGGAGGAAATGAACCGGGATAATACCCTGAATGAAGTGGAAGAATATTTCCAGTATGAAGTGGATATTCAACCAAACATGTCGGTAGGAAGTAATTTTATAACAGATATACGTCACGTACCGGTTAACCTCGCTAATGGTCAAACCAGGGAAGAGAACTGGTATTTATTCCGGATCCCTGTTTCGGAGTTTTCCAGCAAAGTGGGTAATATCCCCGACTTTAAATCCATCCGCTTCATCCGTATGTTCGTTACAGGGTTTGCAGATTCTGTAGTGATGCGTTTTGGCAAACTGGAACTGGTAAGGAATCAATGGAGGAAATTTGATTATAAGATAGATACTACAGGTAATTATCAAAACCTGCCGGCCAATGATCCAGCCATCTTCAATACACTGGCAGTAAACGTTGAGGAAAACGATCAGCGCCAACCGATCCACTACCGCATTCCCCCTGGTATTGAAAGGCAACAGCAGCTCAGCAATAATAATGTGCAGTTGTACCTGAACGAGCAATCACTCAGCATGCAGATAGATAACCTGCCTGCAGGAGAAGCACGGGGTGTGTTTAAAAACATGAACCTTGATATGCGCCAGTACGGAAAGCTGCGCATGTTTATCCATGCCGAAGGAAGACAGTTTGATAATATGATCATTGATGGTTCCCTTACCGCTGTGATCCGTTTTGGTAGTGATGTGCAGGGCAACTATTATGAAGTAAGGATCCCGCTGAAGAAAACGCAATGGGGCGCAATGGACAGCCTTGCCATCTGGCCTGAACTGAACAATCTTGATTTTGACCTGCAGGACCTGACAAGGATGAAGCTGCGACGGAATCAATCAGGCATTTCACCATCGCAATATTATTCGGAAAAACTGGATAATGGACGGACCTATGCACTGATCGGTAATCCTAATCTCGGTGAAGTAAGAAGTATGTTGCTGTCTGTCGAGAACAGTACCAAGAACCCGGTCTCTGCCGAAATCTGGTTCAATGAACTTCGTTTCTCCAATATGGATGAAAAAGGCGGGTGGGCAGCATTGGGCCGTGTGGATTTAAAACTGGCTGATCTGGGAAGTATCACGGTAGCCGGTACAGCCAAGAGCCGGGGCTTTGGTACCCTGGAGCAAAGAGTGAATGAACGGAGCCGGGAAGATGTACGCACATTCGATGTTTCAGCCAATATTGATGCAGGTAAGCTTTTACCTAAAAAACTGGGTATACAAATACCGGTATATGCAGGCATCAGCCGCATCTCCAGCACGCCGGAGTATGATCCGTATGACCTGGACATTAAATTGAAGGATAAGCTGGATGCAGCCACCAGCGGTCATATGGCCGACTCGATCAAGAATGATGCGCAGGACATCACTACCATTAAGACCCTCAATTTTACCAATGTAAAAAAACTGAAGACCGACGGTAAGCGGCCCAAGATATGGAGCCTGACCAATGTCGATTTCAGTTATTCATATATCTATACACAACAACACAACCCGCTGATAGAAAACTATGAGATGAAGAGAACACGCGGGGTGATCGGATATAACTATGCTCCGCAACCAAAATATATAGAACCGTTCAAAGGCGTTATCAAATCCAAATCGAAATGGTGGTCGTTGATCAGGGACTTCAATTTTAACTATGTGCCTTCACAGTTATCGTTCCGTGCAGACATATTCCGGCAGTTTGGTGCTACAAGGCCACGGAATGTAGGAGGAGGTCCGTATAAAATACCGGAAACCTATGATAAGTATTTCACGTTCGACCGGTATTATATCCTGCAATGGAATCTCACCCGGTCGCTGACCATTGATTTCACTGCAACAAACAATGCACGGGTAGACGAACCTTTTGGACGTATCGATACGGATGCCAAAAAAGATTCTGTCCGCTCCAATCTCTTTAAAGGCGGGCGTAATACCCAATACGCACAAAAACTCATTGCTACGTATAATGTGCCGATGCAGAAGATTCCTTTCCTCGACTGGACTACTTTGCGTGCGTCTTATTCAACTGATTATAACTGGCTGGCAGCTTCCCTGCTGGCGAGAAGCCTGGGCAATACATTATCGAATACGCAAACGAGAACGATCAATGGAGAATTGAATTTTGAGCAGTTGTACAGTAAATCGAGATTCCTTCGCGCAGCATTGACGCCACCAGCGAATAAACCCAAAACCAATGCGCCGGTACCACCCAAAACAGCTAAACCTGTAACAGAAGGCCCTGATAATAAAGTGTCGCAAGCCCTGCCTGATTCCGTACTGGCGAAAATGACGCCGAAACAAAGAAGAAAAGCTAAAAGAGAACAACGCCGTAAAGAGAGGGAAGAAAAAAGAAGATTGAAGGAATTGAACAAACAAACCTTGCCGGAGGTCGGAGGTGCTATGCGTACTGTAGCAGGACTTGTAACTGCTGTGAAAAGGGTAGGGATCCAGTATACACAGGATTTTGGTACCACTTTACCAGGTTATATGGATAGCACGCGTGTGCTGGGGCTTAACCCAAGAAGCGGTCAGCCGGGCTTAGGATTTCTTTTCGGTTATCAGCCGGATACTAACTGGATCAATAATTTTGGCGCCAAAGGTCTTTTGTCCAATGACCCGCGGGTGACGGCCATGATACAGCAGCGTTATAACCAACGATTGAATGTGACAGCGCAGGTAAGCCCATTCAGGGACTTTAATATTGATCTGAACCTCGACAAAACATACAGCAAGCAGTATTCTGAATTGTACAAAGACACGAGCGCAACGGGAACTGCGGGACTTAGCCGCCTCAGTCCTTATGCTGCAGGTAGTTTCTCCATCAGCTATATCTCTTATCAAACCCTGTTTGATAAGTTTGATCCGAATGTGGTGTCAGAAACCTTCAAGCGTTTTGAAGCGAACCGTGTGGCATTATCTCAGAAATTGGGATTGGAGAACCCTTATGTTAATAACCCCACACCGGGAGCAGATGGCTATGTGGAAGGTTATGGACGTTATGCGCAGGATGTGGTGATACCGGCATTCATTGCAGCATATACGAATAAGAATCCTACATCCGTAAAAGGCGTGAAGAATAATAACCCGAATATTAGTTCAAATCCTTTCTCAGGGTTTATACCCAAACCCAACTGGACAGTGACTTACTCTGGTCTTTCACGTGTCGGCGACCTGGAAAGGATCTTTACCAATGTTACGATAAGGCATGGTTATCATAGTACACTTAGTATGAACAGCTTTAATACGGCTTTGCTGTTCCAGGATCCGCTTCGCGTATCATATCCTTCGTTCCGCGATTCATTGACAGGCAACTTTATTCCTTATTTCCTTGTACCGAATATCAGCATACAGGAACAATTTGATCCGCTGATCGGTGTGGAAATGACATTTACCAATCAATTGTCAACCCGTTTTGAATACCGTAAGAGCCGTACGCTCAGTCTTAGCCTGATAGATTATCAACTGGCAGATACGCGTTCTTATGAGTTTACTTTTGGTTTCGATTGGCGTAAGAAAGGCGTACCGCTGCTCAGGAAGATCGGTAAGATGAAACTGGACAATGATATTACCTTTAAGCTGGATTTCAGCATACGGGATGATGCTACGGCCAATAGTAAACTGGACCAGGGAACTGCTTTCGGAACTTCAGGCCAGCGAGTGATACGCATAGCTCCTTCTATCGATTATATCCTGAACAACAGGGTAAGCCTGAAATTCTATTTTGAACAGAACAGGAATATTCCGAAGATCAGTAATGCTTTCCCTATCACGAACACCAGGGCGGGATTGCAGGTGAATATCTCGCTGGCACAATAATTTAAGGAATGGCTAAAGCAAGCATCCATATTGGCATTATCGGGTATGGCTATTGGGGGCAGAATATTGTGCGGAATTTCTTTAATGCAGACCATTGCAGGGTTTGTAAAGTGGCTGATCAGCGGGAAGATTGCCGTGAATTATTTGCCAAACACTATCCCTCCATCGAAATATGCGCCAGTGCTGAAGAAGTGATAAAAGATAAGGCGATCGATGCTATCGTGATCGCAACACCAGTATCGACCCATTATGCGCTGGCAAAGAAAGCACTGATGGGAGGAAAGCATGTGCTGGTGGAAAAGCCCATGACATCATCTGTGGCTGAAGCAAAGGAACTGGTTGAGCTTGCTGCGCAGAAAGGGCTTGTGCTGATGGTAGACCATACATTTCTCTATACTGGTGCTGTACAAAAAATAAAACAACTGATCACCGGTAAGGTGATCGGCAAAGCGCGTTATTTTGATTCCACGCGTATCAACCTTGGTTTGTTTCAGCCGGATATCAATGTGCTTTGGGACCTGGCGGCGCATGATATTTCCATACTGGTATACCTTATGGAAGAAGAACCGGTAAGTGTGCATGCCACAGGCATTTCACATACGCGTAATGGAATAGAGAATATCGCCTACATGACCCTTCATTATGACATGGATTTTATAGCGCATTTTCATTGCTCCTGGACATCGCCGGTTAAAATACGGCAAACACTTATCGGAGGCGATGAAAAAATGATCATTTATAATGATCTTGAACCTACGGAAAAAGTAAGGATCTATGATACGGGTTATAAGTTGAAAACCGAAGAAGATAAAAAACAGATACTGGTTGATTACCGTACAGGCGATGTCAGCATTCCGAAGATCTCAAGCCAGGAAGCGCTGTCGGGAGTGGCAGCAGATTTTATCGCTTCCATTATGACCGGGAAAGAACCGCTGGCCAATGCTGCGTCCGGGCTTCGTGTGGTGCAGATACTGGAAGCATCTCAGCAATCGATAAAAAATAAAGGACAGGAAGTACAAATAAAATGAGCATGGAACTACTGACCATTCAAAGCAATACACAAAACCTCCGGAATGTGAGGGTGGGGAAGAATGTGCAGATCTTCAGTTTTGTGAATGCGTATGAATGTACGATCGGTGACGGCTCCAAAGTGGGGGCATTTACAGAAATACAGAAAGAAGTGGTGATCGGAAAGAATTGCAAAATATCGAGCCACTCGTTTATTTGCACTGGCGTGGAACTGGAAGACAATGTTTTTATTGGTCATGGGGTTATGTTTACCAATGATCTTTATCCCCGTGCCACCCGTGAAGATGGTCAATTGCAAACAGAAGCAGACTGGCAACTGGTCAAAACAAAAATAAAAAAAGGTGCTTCCATCGGCAGCAATGCAACGATATTGTGTGGAATAACAATAGGGGAGAACGCGATTGTGGGTGCAGGTGCTGTAGTAACAAAAGATGTGGCAGCCAGTACCACTGTAGCAGGTAACCCTGCCAGGATCATTAAATAAAGCTTCACTTAATACAGGTAGGATGAAAAAAATCGGTGTGATCGGTTTTGGGAAAATTGGCCAGGCAATATCTGCTAATATGATCCGTCATGGCGGATATAAAGTGGTGGCAGTGGATACTGATCCCGGTTTGCCAGATGCTTTCAGCCGATCATTTTTCTCTTCAAATGAACCTGGTGTAGAAGAAATATTGACAAGCGCATATAAGAACGGGCAACTGGAACTGAGGAGTGATTTTTCAGGAATGGAAAATGCAGAGGCAGTTATTCTTTCCCTTCCTTTACTGGTAAACGAAGAAAAGAAAACCATCGATACGCCTTTTCTTGAAAGCCTGCAACAGCTGTCGCCTTATTGTAAGGATCAACTGCTGATCATTGTTGAAACCTCTGTACCTGTCGGTTATTGCCGTACTGTTCTGCTACCGGCCCTGGAAGCCAAAGGGAAAAAGCATGGGATTGATTTTCTCCTGGTGCATAGCCCTGAAAGGATCAAGAGCGGAACGATGCTGGAGCAGCTTGACCGGATCCCTAAAATAATCGGTGGCATCACTAATGAAGCAACCGCCAGAGCCTATGACCTGTATACCGGATTTTTTAAAAAGGAATTATTGCATTGCCTGGGCAGTATTGAGGCTGCGGAACTATTGAAGCTGGCTGGTATGATCTACCGGGACGTGAACATTGCCTTATCGAATCAACTGGCCATGTTTGCAAACAAAGCAGGCATCGATTTTCCCGGTTTGCTTTCACTGATCAATACAGATGGTGAAGCACATTTGCTTCAGCCGGGTATTGGTGTTGGCGGACATTGCACACCTGTATACCCTTATTTCCTGATCGATAATTTCCGTGAAGCCGGTCTTGAGTTTGGCCTGGCTTCCATGGGACGTACTATCAATGAGTCAATGGCTGCTTATGCTTTCTCACTGGTCAAAGAAAAACTGGCAACAAAAAAAGCATTGATACTGGGATTGTCTTTTCGTCCGAATGTGAAAGAAGATGCGAATAGCCCTGGCTCGCAATTGTATAAAGTATTAGAGAAAGAAGGGTTTGATGTTTCATTACATGACACTGAATACACCACAGAAGAATTAAAAGAAAAGGGATTTGTACCTGCAGACCCGGACACGGCAAAGGTGGAAACCGTTTTCTTAACCACTATGCATAAGCAATACAGGCAGCTTGATTTTAATAAAATGGCAGCCAATGGCGTCCGCTATATGGTAGATGGAAGGAATGCTTTGCTGAAGGAAGAAGTGGAATCAGCAGGGATCACTTATATCGGTATCGGTAAGGGGTAAGAGATCAGTTCACTTTTTTGAAAAGCATTACATACCCGCACAGGTTTTTCTTTTTCTTCTTGTTTACCTGCACCGGTTTCATCATATAGAATTCTGATTGCTCAGGCGTGTAGCCATAGGAGATAATATTACCATCTATATCACCCCATCTTTTTTGCTGAAAGATCACCTGTTTTTCATTCCAGTCGAACATCCGCACTTCATACAGCCTGGAGCTATAATCACCAATAAATACGAACTGGTACCAGGTGCCTTTGTTAAGCGGAACAACCACAGGCATTTCATATTCGCTTTCCATGGTAATGGAAGCTTCTTTTAATAATTGCAGTCCGTCTTTTTGAAAAAGCTGTTTGAGGCTGTCTACCTGGCGGGAGATCATTGTGTCGTTGCAGGACTGGAGCCGGATAACATCCTGACCCGCTGCATTGAACTGCAGCAGGAACAACATAGGCAGGAATAAAAGAAAGTTCTTCATAAAAGGTAAGTCTGGATTTGGATTGAACAAAACTACAAAAATAAACCGCTACACAAATACCCTTAAGTACGGATTTTTTAGGGTATAATGGCCATATTTGCAGGTTTTTGCAGGGCTAATGCCGATACATGTAAATGCCGTCTGCCTGTTGGGTGCAGGTGATCACGAGATCATTTATGCAGACGTGGGGCGGCAGGGTAGTACAATAAAAGATCACTTCTGCCACATCTTCTGCTGTAAGCGCCTCAATGCCGCTATACACACTTTTGGCCGTGCTTTCATCCCCTTTAAAGCGGACCATGGAAAATTCTGTTTCGGCAGCACCAGGGTGAATGGCTGTTACCTTAATGTTGTGCCTAAGCAAGTCGATGCGCATAGCATGGCTCATAGCTTCCACAGCGTGTTTTGTAGCGCAATACACATTTCCTTTTTCATACACTTCCTTGCCAGCCACAGAGCCCATGTTGATAATATGCCCTTGCTTGCGGGCAGCCATCAGTTGCGATACAGCTTTGGCTACATACATAAAACCCTTCACGTTGGTGTCTACCATTATATTCCAGTCGTCAAGGTTCGCTTCATCAAAATAATCCCTTCCCAGGGCAAGGCCGGCATTGTTTATGAGCACATCGATCGCTTTCCATTCGGCAGGCAGCGAGGAAGCAGCGTCGAATACAGCTTGTTGCTCCCTTACGTCGAAAACGCGGGTAATAACCTGTGTGGCGAATTCTTTTTCAAGTGTTGCTTTCAATTCATTCAGCCTGTCTTCCCTGCGGCCATTAAGAATAAGATGATAACCATTGGCGGCAAATTTTTCTGCACAGGCTTTTCCAAAACCGGATGTGGCACCGGTGATAAAGGCAATTTTGGGCATAGGAGTAATTGTAATTAAGGGTGCGAAGATAGTTAATCTGTTCGTTGACCTTTGAACAACTATCAACGGATAAGCGTAGTAGTCCCTTTCAGGAAGATCTTCTTACCAGTATAATCTTCAGCTTCTACCATCCAGACATATACATTAGTTGCTTGCGGCACACCGCCGAGGCGGCCATCCCAGCCATGACCATTCGTAGTGGTACTGAATACAAGCTGGCCCCAGCGATTGTAAAGGCGGAAATAATTGATCTGCTTAACGCCAACAGCAACAGGGCGCAGCACATCATTTTTCCCATCTCCGTTAGGTGTGAAGCCTGATGGCACAAATACATATGGGTTCGTTTTGAACACGACCACTGTCATTGTATCTGTATCAGAGCAGCCAATTTCATTAAAGACTTCCACAACATATTGGATGCTGTCCACCTCAGCACCGTAAGTTGCTATGGGATTCTTGATTGATGGATTATTCAATCCGGTTGACGGTGTCCATATATAACTCACCCCTCCTTCTGCATTCAATTGTAATGGCTGCCCCACTACTACCAGCGTATCGTTGCCTGCAAATGGAACGATCTTAGGGAGCACCGTTACTACTACCGTATCATAGCTTGGTTTAGGACAACCCTTGATATCAGTAGATGTCAGTATGTAAGAGGCTGTCCGGGCCGGATAAGCGACAGGATTAAGTGTATTTGAATTGATCAGTGAACTGACAGGCGACCAACTGAAAGCGTTTCCATCATGCATCCCATGCAGGTAGGCCGGTGTGTTGTAACAAATAGTTGTATCGGGTCCGGCATTGACCAGCGGATAAGGCACGGAGTTGACCTGTATGCTCCTGGTAGCAGAACAAGAGCCAATTGTTGCTACCACAGTATAGAGAGTGGTGGTACCTGCCGTGGCGATCGGGTTTTGTATGGTAGGGTTATCCACTGAAGCAGCGGGTGTCCATTGAAACCTCAAACCGTCACTTTCAATATGCAATTGCGCAGGATCTGTCCGGCAGATCGTAGTGTCTGGCATTTCATTCAGTGTTACAAAATCAACCACACGGATTTTTACAGAATCGGTATTGATACATCCCTGCTCATCCAACTGAACGTTGTATACGGTAGTGGTGGTAGGATTAACGGTTGGTGTGGCCGTGTTGCTGTTCACCATATTTGTCGTTGGCGTCCAACTGAACACACCTGTGCCCGAGGCTTGTAATTGCACTGCATCCGGGACACAGATCAGTGTGTCTCTGAAGGCCAGCGTAATAGGAGGCTTATCAATAATCGTCACAGTATCCTTGATCGTTTTGAGACAACCCTTGCTGTTGGTAACGGTGAATATTACTTCTTTCGGCCCGATGGA
The DNA here is from genome assembly GCA_001898405.1 of Sphingobacteriales bacterium 44-61. Taxonomy (GTDB): domain Bacteria; phylum Bacteroidota; class Bacteroidia; order Chitinophagales; family Chitinophagaceae; genus Terrimonas_A. Next base: position 324,195 of record MKTW01000001.1, on the reverse strand, counting down.
ACTGTATTTCCAACTGGTATCCTGTTTATGTGATGTATCTGCTATTGTTGTTTCATCTCCAAAATTCCAGGTCCAGCTATCTACCACGCCATAATTGGTGGTGGTGGCATCGGAAAATACAACGGGATTATTGATACAGATGCCGGACATATTGAATGCAGGGAAAAATCCGGGCCAAACACGAACGATGGCCGTTGTGGAATCAGAGCAATCCTGGTTACGGTTGGTCACCAGTTTGATGGTGTAGTCGCCTGCTGCTGAAAATGTATGTGTAGGTGTGGCAAGCGTGGAAGTATTATCAGGTGAGCCCGGGTCGCCAAACTCCCAGTAATAAGTGCTGATCAGCGGGCTGCTGAACTTATTGCTGAAATTCATGGTAAAACCATCGCAGGAAGTATACACAGGGTCAAGCAATGATTTGGCGATATCGCAACCTCCGGCTTTTATCTGCAGGTCTTTACGTTGGGTAGCAATCACCACGCCATCGCGGATCTCTTCCACGCAAACAGTGACTACATAAATTCCTTCAGGAGGGGATGTGCCTGTTATCAGGCCGGTATTCGGGTCAATTGTTACGCTTTGCCCCAATGGTTGTGAGCCATTGAAAGGAAAGGTATAGGGAAGCAGGCTATAAGGCGGTGTAGTGGGAGGATTAGGCGTTGGCGTGTTCGGCCCGCCGAGAGGACTGTTGTCCTGGCCGCCACCTTCATAAGCGCTGCAAAAGCTGTAACGCAATACATCGGTATTATCCGGGTCTACTGCAGCAAAACTGTATGTAAAAGGATAACCGCCGCAAACAATAACTGTGTCACGGGCAGTGAACTTGGCACTGTTGTTTTCAGGCGCTGTAGCTTTTTTGGATGTACCGGGGATCTGGGCAGTATAAGTAGCACCATAGCTACCGGAACTGACCACATTACTGATACCATTGATCCGGCAGCAACGCTGGTAAGCAATGGTATAACCTCCTGGTGTGGCCGGAAGGCTGACATCAAACTGGTAAAACCCTACCTCGTAACAAACCTGTGGCGCATTAGTGATACAGGGACCGGGAGTTGATAATTGAAGGGTAGTAGGAGCGCCTACCATGGCAACTGACTGTTTCCATACCATGCTTCCATTCGTATTATCGAAAATAGCGATGGCTGCACTGGGGTCCAGTTTCGCACCGGCAGAGAAACAATCCCGGTAAAGTTTAAGCGTAACACTGTAATTATGGGTACCATTACTGAACCCATTGTAGATATAATACATTTCACCTCCGGTGATATGCTCAGCCAGTAAGGTTTTGGAGAAGAAAAAACAGCTTAGTATCAGTAAAAAACGCTTCATTGCACGGATCAACATAATCAGGTATCGCTTAAAAAATTATCCAAAATCCAATTGCTTTTTTCTGGTTCTTCCAGCATCCCCATGTGACCCGACTCATGTAAGATGTGAATATACGCTTTTTCAGGAAGGGGGCATAGTTTGAGGCTATCCTGCAAAGGGACTGCCATATCATGCTCACCCATTATGAAAAGTATTGGTAAATGACTGTCTTTCAATACTTCTATCCGGTCCGGCCTTTTTATCATTGCTTCGTAATAAGAAACGAGCGCAGTAGGAGAAAAGTTGCTCAGATTGTCGATAAATTCTGCTACTTCACCCGGTTTTTGGGCCCTGGTTTTTGCAGAAAACAGGTTGGGGGAAGTGGCCTGCAGAAATTCGGAAGAGCCATGCTGCCTGATAAAGTCCATCCCTTTCCTCCGGGTGGCTTTTTTCTCTTCACTGTCTGCAAAGGCGGTGGAATGAAAAAGGCCGAGCGCACTTACATGATTGGGGTAATATTCGGCCAGGGCCAGGGTCACATATCCTCCCATACTATGACCAATAACCGGGCAGGCGTCAATATCTTCCTCATGAATAATGGAGTGGATGCTTTCTGCCAATCCCTCCATGCTCATGTCAGGAATTTCTTCAGACAAGCCGCTACCTGGCAGATCGGGCACGACAAGCTGGAAAGAGGACCGGAGGGATGCCGTCTGCTTCTCCCATACCGTTCCTGTTTCCCCAAAACCATGAATGAGGATGACCGGCTTTCCTGATCCGCTTACACGGTAGAACAGTTTTTTACCGTTTACAATTAATTCTTTGTTCATGTTGGTCAGGGTTATGACTACTAAGATGATGAAATCGTGTCAAAGACATAAGCAATTGCAACACTTTCTTCCCGTCTTACCGGTAAAACAAAACAGGGAGTAATTTTTACCGGTAAGAAAAAAAATAGAACCCTGAGGTAAACCTTACCGGTAAGGCGGGAAGGACGGGAAGGGGTCGCTTACAGGTTCTTGGTACCCTTTTTTTTCAGATTGACAGCGGATTTAATCCAGGTGATCAGTGTTACCACCAATATCAAGCCTGAAAGAATGGCGGCCGTTCTGGAAAGCAGGTCGCCATACCGCACAAAGAAAGTTTGTCTGTTATCGACTGGTATGGCCAGTTTAATGGAGGTGGCAGTGTTCCAGGGCTGTGGATTGATCACATTGCCAACAGGATCTATAAAGCAGCTGATGCCGGTATTGGCACTACGTGCGATCCATTTCCTGGTTTCCAGTGCACGCAGGCGGGCATAATTTTCATGTTGCTTGTAGCCGGGTGTATCGCCCCACCATCCGTCATTGGTGATGATGGTGAGTATATTGGCTCCTTTCCGTACGTATTCTGTGATATAATCGCCATAGATGCTTTCATAGCAGATGATAGGTGCTGCTTTGAAATGTTCATCCCAGGGTACGAATACTTTTCTTTCGGAATCCCTTCCCAATGTGCCGCTGATGCCGCCAAAATCTTCAAACCATTTTCCCATAAAATTTAAAAAGGAGGGAAGGGTTTCCACACCAGGCACCAGTTTGGCTTTATGATATAATTGTATGCTGGTATCTGCATCAAAAAAAGCGGCTGTGTTGAACGCATCGTAATAAGTATGGCTGTTTGGTTCAAAGCGTGCAGTAGGCGGCGCATCTTTTTTATTTGGCCCGTAGTTCTTATAGCTGTCAATGCCTGTAAGCAGGTTCACCTGCGGATGGCGTTGAAGAAAAGACCAGATAGAGTTATAAAAGAAATTCTGTTTGATCTCGTTTTCCCAAACCTGTGCGGGCACTGCTGTTTCCGGCCATACTACCAGGGTGGTGTGGCGGTCAATTTCTTTTTCGGAAAGAACAATCAGTTTCTGTATCTGCGCTTCAATAGAGCCGGTAAATTTTTCCGTGTAAGGATCAACATTGGGCTGAACCACTACCACGTTTTTAATAGCTTCTGCATAAGCGGCGGCAGCTTTTTTTGTTTCACTGTTAAGAATGAAACGGGAAACAAGCATGGGCACAAAGAGCAGCCCAACCCATATCGATACATTGATATAATATTGCTGCGTGCGGCCTGATTGGCGGTAATGCATAAACAGGGAATAAGCCAGCACATTGCTCAGCATCACCCAAAGTGTGCCCCCTGAAGCACCGCTATATTGATACCATTGCACCCACTGCGGATGAGTGGCAAAAACATTGCCCAGGGTCAGCCAGGGCCAGCTCAATTCCCAGTTTTGATGAAGGAATTCAAAAGCCAGCCAGAACAGGATAAGGCTTGTATACCCGATCTTTGTACCCCATCTTTTTTTCACTTCTCGTGCAAATATCCAGGGCACGCTCATCACCAGGCCGTTGGCAATAAAAGCACCTATGGCACCGGGCAGGCTGGCATTCCACACCCACCAGGTGGTGAATATGTTCCAAAGCAACAACTGGAGAAAAAGAAGACCGAAGAATTTTTTTCCATTGCCGGCATGGTCCATCAGCCACAGCAAGGGTACCCAGGCAACAAATATCAGCAGCGTAAGTGGAGATACAGGCCAGGCAGCCCACAGCAGTAAGGCTCCGCCAATAGCAACAAAAAGATGGGTGAGGCGCTTCACAGAAGATTATTTGTGTAAATGTAAGGTATCAGTTGTTTCGCTCCGCTCATAATGAAATCGTAAATTGGCCGAATGAATGCAGAGGACAAAATAAGGCAACTGGAAGAGCAGATAAACCGGTTATCTGCGGATCTTCATACCTCGCATCAGCGATTATTGCAATTGCAGGAGGAACTTCGTATGCTGAAACAGGGAATGGGGCTTCCTATGGCGAAAAGAGCTCTCTCAACTCCAATAGAAGAACGGCAGAAACTGGGCCTGGAACATTTTATTGGCCTGAAGCTAATTCATCTTGTAGGCATTATCGTGCTCGTGATCGGTATTTCCATTGGTGTAAAATATGCCATCGATGGTCAGCTTATTTCTGAAGCAATGCGGATAGTGCTGGCTTATGCTGCCGGTATATTACTGCTGATACTATCTGTCCGGCTGAAAAAGAACTACCAGTTGTTCAGCGCAATCCTTTTCAGTGGAAGTATGGCTTCCGTTTATTTTACAACGTATGCTGCTTTTGCATATTATCATTTTATACCGGGCACGGTTGCTTTCCTGGTTATGGTCGCGCTTACAGTGTATACGATCTTTATGGCCATCCGGTATGACCGGAAAGAGATAGCGATCGTAGGAATGGTAGGTGCTTATGGTATTCCCTTCCTGGTGAGTGCCAACAGTGAGAGGGTAGACCTGTTCCTTTCTTATATCTTGCTGATCAACCTTGGTATTGTATTTCTTTCTTTCCGCAAATCATGGAAGCTGGTGGGGCAACTGGCTATGCTGATCACCTGGGTATTATTCATTGGCTGGGCCATGCTGCGATATGAAGAGCCACAGCAATTGCTGGCGCTTGCTTTTATGATCGCTTACTATCTGCTGTTTTGCCTTGATGCACTGGCATTTTTGTTTCGGCAAAAAAAGGCATTGTCTTTTGTGGAAATACAGCAGTTGATAATAAATAATACGGCTTTATACCTTGCGGCGCTTTGTATTTGTAATCACATTACTGCATCGGGGTCAGTATTTGTATGGCTGGCGATAATGGCATTAGGTATGGCTGTTCTCTTTCCCCTGGAAAACCGGTTGCAACAGTTGCTGACCATCCAGGCACTGATCGTGTTGTTATTATTCATCAGCTTTAAATGGGAAGGGTTGACCGTTACCCTGCTTTGGGTGGCAGTGGCTGTTTCACTTTTTATCTGGGGAATAATAAGAAAAAAATCCTGGGTGCGGTTGGCGGCAGTATTCCTGGTAGGACTTACCCTGGCAAAGTTGCTGATACTGGACAGCCAGAATTTTTCGGCGATACAGAAGATCACTTGTTATATAGCAATAGGCATACTACTATTGCTGGGTTCCTTTTATTATCAGAAGCTGGGGTTGGGAGAGAAAAAGGATTGAGCTTACAATAATATCTCTGCGATCTCTTTCCAGTTATTCACCCTTTTATGTCTTCCTTCGTTGGCCTGCACATTATGCGGTTGCGTATAAAGCAAACTTGTTTTTCCTTTGAAATGGTCCAGGTTGCGGAAATGATCATCGATCATGATATCAGCCTGTATGATCTGCTTTGATCCGCAAAACACCATTTGCTGCCAGGTGATAAAAGGGAAATGCTCATTCAGCCAGGCTTGCTTTTCAGGAAGGCTTTGCGGGAATTCAGTAGCCGCCGAAACAATATAGAGATCGTATTTTTTATTCAGCTCTTCTACTATTTGCCGGCTGCCCTCCATTACAGGGGCAGTGCGGAAAAAACCTTGTGTGTAAACGTAATGGAGGATATTGGGGAAGCCTTCCCTTTCCGGTTTGCCTGCCACTTCTTCCATTGGCCTGCGTTGCCCAAAATCTTTTTCATCCATTTCAAAAAACTGGTGGTACACATCAGCCAGCACACCATCCATGTCGATCGCGATTCGTTGCATATATCAAAAAGTAAAATGAACATGGATTGTTGAACGTTCAACAATCCATGTTCAGGAAAATGAGTTCTTATCTTCTGCTGTAGTTAGGAGCTTCTTTCGTGATATCGATATCATGTGCATGGCTTTCACGCATGCCTGCATTGGTGATCTTTACGAAGCGTGCATTCTTTAATTCTTCAATATTGCCTGCGCCGCAATAACCCATACCGGCTCTGAGGCCACCTACGTATTGATACACGATCTCTTTTAATGTTCCTTTATAAGCAACACGGCCTTCAATGCCTTCCGGAACAAATTTCTTTACATCATCTTCAGGGTCCTGGAAGTAACGGTCGCTGCTTCCTGTAGCCATTGCTCCGAGCGAGCCCATGCCGCGGTATTGTTTGAATTTACGGCCTTCGTAAATGATCGTTTCACCAGGGCTTTCTTCTGTGCCGGCAAATACGCTCCCCATCATCACACAGTCTGCCCCTGCTGCAAGTGCTTTCACCATATCCCCTGTGTAGCGGATGCCTCCATCAGCAATAAGCGGGATATTCTTTTGTTTTAAAACTGAATAGGCTTCCATCACAGCGGTAAGTTGTGGCACGCCTGAACCGGCAACGATGCGGGTAGTACAAATAGATCCCGGGCCGATACCAACTTTCACGGCATCAGCACCTGCTTCTGCCAGGGCTTTGGCTCCGGCTGCTGTGCCCACATTGCCTGCTATTACATTCAGCTTCTTAAAATTTTTCTTTACTGACTTCAATGCGTCCAGCACGCCTTTGCTGTGTCCGTGTGCACTGTCAAGCGCAATAACGTCCACGCCGGAATTCTGCAGTGCTGAAACCCTGTCGAGCAGGTCTTTGGTAATGCCTACTCCTGCACCAACCAGCAGCCGGCCGAATGCATCTTTTACTGCATTGGGAAAACTTGTCAGTTGAAGTATATCGCGATAGGTGATCAATCCCATCAGCTTCCCGTTTTTACCAACAACAGGCAGTTTTTCAATTTTGTATTTGCGAAGGATGATCTCTGCTTTTTTCAGATCTGTACCTTCCGGTGCAGTGATCAGGTTTTTACTGGTCATCACTTCACTCACTTTCCGGCGCACATTGGTCTCAAAGCGCAGATCACGGTTGGTAAGGATGCCGGCCAGTTTACCTTCTTTATTAATAATAGGAATGCCGCCGATCTTATTCTCTTTCATCAATCGCAGGGCATCGCCGATCAGGGCATCTTCCTGCAGGGTGATGGGATCGAGTATCAGGCCGCTCTCACTTCTTTTTACTTTGCGCACCTGATCGGCCTGCTTTTCAATGCTCATGTTTTTATGTAAAATGCCCAGTCCGCCTTCGCGGGCCAGTGCCATCGCCAGCGGAGCTTCTGTAACAGTGTCCATTGCGGCGGAAAGAAGGGGCGTATTCAGCGTGATATCTTTGGTAAGCCTGGTGCGGATGTTCACATCACGGGGCAATACCTGGCTGTAGCCTGGTATAAGTAACACATCGTCAAACGTTAAGCCTTCACCGAAAAATTTTTGGGAAATCTTGTCCGAGGGGGTATTTATTCTTGCCATGTGCAAAGATAGGGCAGTTGGCGGAATCCAAAAAAATCGGTAGTGTCTCAGTTTGAAATTATTTGATGCCATTGATTACCAATGCTTATACGCTCAAGCATTGTTTTTTTGTTTATATTTGAGGTATGGCACAGAAAAAGAAATTACCAGCAGATACCAATAAGAAAGCTAAGAGTGTAGTTGATCTAGCTACAGGAGAAGCTAGTGAAGTAAATGAGGATGGCAAAAACGCTGCTGCGGTAGCATTAGGGCGAAGGGGGGGATTAAAAGGGGGGAAAGCCAGAGCAGCGGCTCTAACTCCTAAAAGGCGGGCAGAAATTGCTAAAAAAGCAGCGGCTACCAGATGGAAAAAGAAAAAGGATGACAAATGACACTAAAGCAAGCCCGACAAAGGATAAAAGAAATCCGGAAGGAGCAAATGAAGCTCGGCCAGGAAGCAAGAGAAATAGCTCTATTTCTTGAGTCAAAAGGCGCTAGGGAGGATGGTACTACACTTAATGAAAAGAGCCTAGAAATGCAAATTTTCAGGGCTTGGCAAAGTGGCAAAATCTATAAACAACTGGCGATTGAATTCAACCTTTCATCAGCAGAAATAAAAGAGATTATATGGTATACCGGTGGAAAGGTTAACGCCGCTCTTTGGGATTAAAAGGGCTGAAGGGTTGTCTCCAGCCCCGGCGCAAAGCCTGTAACGTTACTTATTCAAAGCTCTAAGAATAGAAGTTATCAGCAATCAGGAAAAAACATTTTATTCTGGTGTTTTTCCAGCATTATTTTCCTGATGAAGTAGTATAGTAACCTTCTCTTCAAATTCTTTCTTATACTTATCAGTGAAGGAGAACTTTTTATCCTTCAGAAAGGCTGTATCCTTATCAAAAGATACTATCCGCTGTAAAGGGACAAGCGTACTCCTATTTACCCTGGCAAATAAATCCATTGGCAATTTTGTTTCAAGCTGCTTTAGGCTTAAATGAGGTATAAAATTTCCGTGATCCGTGTATATCTTGACATGATGGGCTAAGGCTTCCACATATTTAATGTCGTGTAGATTGATCCGGATAAATTGTTTGTTCAAGTGAATGAAAAAGAATGATTGCATAGGAAGGTTTTTGGTTTAATTAATATTGATCTTATTTTGAAGGAGACGCAGGGGCGTCCACGGCTACTTCTTCAGCATTGGTATTTTCATGTGAAAATGATTCAATGCCTCTGTAGATTCCCCAGGGAGGTATTACTATACTTGCAACACCGTCTATAGTAGAATGCTTCTTACAAGCATGAAACATCCCACTAATCCAAAAAAAGAATAATAGAATACTAGCGGCTAAATAGATTACGCCGACAATGGTAGACTTTGAATTTTGCATATTGAAATAAGTATTATCAGCTGCCCCTGCTGATAGATTTAGTAAATAAAAATAGCGTGGGACTTATAGCCAAACCGGAAAGGGAAGGCTCTGGTAAGCCTGACAGTCCAGAATGAAAAAAGCCCACGCCGTAGCGTGAGCGTCTTGCATACATTCAGTGACTGTCATTTAAAAATTTACCAGATTTTCCCTTAGACAGATATGTAGCTAAACGCTAAATATGTTTTATCGGGCTAAAAGTAGGGAAAAAGGAAGAAATGTTATAGAATCCAAGGTATTCGGCATGATGTTACCCCAAGCCCCGCCTCTAAAAATAGTTATATTGGCAACAATCAACCTAAAATGCTAACATTTATTTGGATTGAATATCTAGAAGAGTCTAACTTTGCCCTATTAAACGCCTAGAAACATGAGTGCCATAAGCCTAGATATACAAACGGTTGAAGAAGCTCAAGACATGTTGCTGTATTTCAATGACTTGCAAAAAAAGTTTGAATTGGAAAACGCGGCCTTACTGAACAAGTATGACCGAATAAAAGAAACAATCGGCAAACTTCAGGAAATCATTGATGGAAAACCAAGTCAAGCATACCCATTTGACGGATCTTGGAATGATCGCATTCGTTGGGTATTAGCACAACGTCCCGAAGGATTAACTGCACGGCAGATTGTAACTGAAATCCAACGGGCGGAAGGCACATTTGGGGATGCGGCTGAGTTTAAGCGCATTTATACAGGAGTATCGGCGACTTTGAGCCAGGGAACACCCAGAAAGTATAAGATTAAACCAAAAATAAATGAAGGTGATACAAACATATATCAGTTAGCAGAATAAAAAAAGCTAATTGAGTGCATCAAACTTGGCAGGGAGATCACTCAATTAGCTTCGGAAACTAAAAAGAGGTTCGATTGCTGGCATTTTTATGCTAGCTCACCCCTCTTTTCTTTATGGGGAATACGCAGGTGCGTCGGGGGAGACTTGACACCACTCCCGAACGGTTCGAGTCCGTTATTCTCCACGTTTTTAAGAACTTATGGGCTATCCTTTGGTAAGGCTGGGACGACTTTAGACCCTCCCTAGACGGTTCGATTCCGTCATAGTCCACTTTGATAAAATCAAAAGTAATACATCTTTTGGTACTACACAAGCATTTTAACAATTGCTTGAGCGATCAAGAATAAATATTTTTTTGAAAATGCTTGACCGGTCAAGCATTTTGTATATATTTGAATTATGAACACATTACCACTTCAAAAGAAAGTACAGATTATCAATATGCTGGTTGAGGGCAGCAGCCTGCGTTCTATTTCCCGTGTATGTGATGTAAGCATAAACACAGTAACAAAGTTGCTGGTAGATGTAGGCCGTGCGTGTTGGGAGTTTCACGATGCAACTGTAACCGGTATAAAGGCAGAGCGTGTACAGTGCGATGAAATATGGAGTTTTGTTTACAGCAAGGAAAAGAACAAGCCTGAAGGCATAGAGAACGCAGGGGATGTATGGACATGGACGGCAATAGACGCAGATACAAAACTGATTCTTTCCTGGAATGTAGGGAACAGGGATGCAGATAGTGCTAATGTTTTCATGCAGGATATAGCGGATCGTATCACTAATTATGTGCAATTAACTACAGACGGCCATAATGCGTATTTACAGGCCGTAGGGGAAGCATTCGGAGATAACATAGATTTTGCCCAACTAGTCAAGTTGTACGGTTCGGAAAAAGAGGCTACAGGCGCAGACAAGAAGTATAGTCCTTCTAAATTCAGGGGATCAAAGAAAACGGTAATCAGCGGTTCCCCTGACGAACAACACATTTCTACCAGTTTTGTAGAACGTCAAAACCTGACCATGAGAATGCACATGAGGCGCTTTACCCGGCTGACCAATGCTTTCAGTAAGAAAATAGAAAACCATTGTTATGCTATTGCTCTGCATTTCGTGTATTACAATTTCGTTAAGGTTCACAAGACCCTGCGCGTTACCCCGGCCATGGAGGCAAAGCTGGCGAAAAAGCCTATGACATTGGAAGACATTGCGAAACTGATACCTGAACCGATAATAGGTAAACGTGGCCCCTACAAGAAAAGGGTAAAATCCGTAACTGCCTAATAATCAGATTAGGGAGATTCTATGAACGGTATGGTTTTGGTGGGTAAAAGTTAGTATATTTAGCTAACTTTGCATCCCATGTTAGAAAAAGAATTCAAATACTTTGTAGAACATCAACAGGAACTTGTAAAGAAATATGAGGGTAAGTTTATTGTGTTAGTGGAAGAAGAACTCGTTGGTGTTTATGATACAATTGAAATTGCTTATACAAAGTCTGTGGAAAAGTATGAGCCCGGTACATTTTTCATCCAAAAATGTTTACCAGGAAAAGAAGCATACACTCAAACCTTCAATAGTCGTGTCATTTTTGCCTGATGATGCAAGCCAGAGGATTTAATCGAACATTTGAAAAGGTCGTAAATGAGATAATCACAGATTGTGGTGTTTCTATGCCCTTCAATCCAGGAAAAGGCGAAACGGCTCACCCTGTCGAACCAACAAAAGCCCTTTGGGATACAGGCGCTACAAATTCTGTTATCACCAAAACATTAGCAGAAAAACTTGGCTTAAAAGCTATTGGTGAAGTAGAATCGCATCACGCCGGAGGTTCTACGCGTGTGCCAGTTTATCTCATCAACATATATCTTCCAAATGGAGGAATTATAGGATACGCACAAGTATCCGAATGTATTGAGACTGTTGGGAGATTTGGTATCCTCATAGGAATGGATGTTATTTCTTTGGGAGATTTTGCCCTAAGCCATGTAGGGGGACGCACCACATTTTCATTTAGAACACCTTCCCTCCATCAAATTTTATTAGACAGAGACTGTCTTCCCCCAACTGCCGGTAAACCCACATCTTCACCAATGCCAGTGGAAGGTAATAGATTTCCTGGCGCTCCCCGAAATAAACCATGTCCATGTGGTAAAAAAAAGAATTATAAAAATTGTTGTGGGAAAGCTGCATAATGGTTCATGGATATGATATAAAAACCTCTTTAGACTTCTTCAGGAAACTCTTAGACGAAAGAGAAGATTGGCTAAAAACTCGAACTTCCGCGCGTCATGCAATTAACTGCGCTATTACCGCATGGCAGCTACATGATTGGGTATTCGCTGAAAAAGAAAAATATCCTTTTATGAATCAGTTTGCTACTAAGAACGATTTCAAAAGTTATCTGAAATCTAAGGAGAACTTCCAGACCTTACATGATTTAGCCGATGGAGCTAAGCATTATGTAATTACTAACCGAGATACTACTATTATTTCCACCTCTACTTCTAGCTGGGCCCAACTCAGCAGAAGTAAAGAAAGGGTGAAAGACAAAACTCCTCAACTATTCCTGACCTTCAGATTTGGAAAAGGCGGTGGTATAATGGCGTTTGACGACCTTCTGTATTTAATAACCCTATATTGGTACGAATTCTTTAGAGATAAACTTAACGAAGACGTAGAAACGATGCTAGACCATGGTGGATATACCTATTTTTGACCCGAAAATTTCAAACTGAGACACTACCAAAAAATCTGCTTCCCGGTTTTTCAAATAGACCCCGGTAAACAGGCGGCAATATCCGGTTCAATAACCGGTCACCTGATCAGGGTTACCGTTCCTTTCTGGAACACTTTCTCCTTTGTATCGCGGTGTGTATATTCCAGCATCCACACATATACACCACTTCCCTGCTCAATGCCATTCACTTTTCCATCCCATTTCTTTGTCCAGTCTTTGGAATGGAAGACCAATTGTCCCCAGCGGTTGAATATTTTGAAATCGAGGTTTTCTGCCTTGAGGGCATTGTTAGGAGAGAGATAATCATTTATCCCGTCATTATTGGGCGTGAAAGCAGAAGGCACAGCAATAAAGCAGTTGTTCAGCACTTTCAGCCTTTGAATGGTACTGTCACTGCAATTAAGCGTATTGTTGCGGGCAACCAGTTTGATTGCATACGCTGTTTCTATATTATTGGTTGGGAATTGTACAGGCAGCGGGTCTTTTAGCTGGCTGGAGCTGATATTGCCAAATGTCCATCGCCATTCATCCACCAGGCCGGTGCTGGTATTCTTTACTTCCAGCAGGTCTTCAGGACAGATGATCGCAGGCATTTCAAAACTGGTCTTCACTTCATTATCCATTATCACTGTTTTGGAAACCGTATCACTGCAAACACCATTGCTCACGATCAGTTGCACCTGGTTGTTGCTGGTTGCAGGGAAAACGATCGTATGAGTTTGTGTGCCAACGGAAGATGTGCTGTTGAAATTCCAGTTCCAGGTGTTGACATCATGGAGGCCATTGTGGGAGAATGTCACGGCATTTTCACGGCAACCATATTGTATGGTATAATCAAAGTCGGCCGACACTGTGTCTACCGCAGTAAACATTCTTGTATGCGAGGGTGATTGCAGGCCGCATTCATCCGTTACCGTGCCACCATCATTACCGGTTTTCAGCAAAACGGTGTAATTGCCTTTATGATAAATAGGCGCCGCCAGTTGCAGGATGATCACATAGCTTTCATTATTCACGCAATTGCCTGAAGCACCTGTAATTGTTACTGCTGAAGGCCCGGTGATGGAAAAATCACTGCCATCAGGAGAAATGGTGCTGCAATCTATTTTTTTCGGGAAATAAACTTTGATCTTATCAGGAGCACAGCCTGCTGTTCCAATACTGTCTGCATAAATAGGCATTGGCGGATCGTACCGGAAAGAAACTTCTTCACCAACCGGAATGGTGCGGCCGCAAACGTCTGCAAGGCTATTGCCATCGGTACCATCTCCGATCACCAGTTTGAAGTCACCGGGAGGAAGCGGCGCTGATAAGCGAAGGGTAAGCGTATCGAGGTCGAAACCACTGGAACATTGCGCGGTGGTGGCTGAAATAACTGTATTCCCGGCAGCAGTTACGCTGAACTCTGTGCCCGCAGCAGTAAGGGAATTGCAACGCACTTTTTTATTCAGGATCACTGTGAGGGTTTGCCCATCACAATCCGGGATCACCTTGCTTAAATGTGGTTCTGTCGGATCTGTGATCACGGCTGTGCCACCGCCGAAAGAAAGTGAATAGCCGCTTTGGGTGTTGGTAAAATGGCTTACGAGCAAAAGATATTCATGCCCTGCAGTAAGCGTGGGCATCTGGGCAAAAGTGTTGAAGTTTTGAGCGGGGTCTGAAGCGCACTGGATAAAACCTACCCCACTGGCTGAAGCACCAGTAGGACCGGAAGAACCTGACCAGTTGCCGGTAACAACGATATTCCTGTTCGTATATACTTCGTCTGGATTAAGGCCCGTGATATCATATAACTGCCAATCGTAATCATCTGCCAGTGTATTGGGAGTGATCACAAAGCCCAGCGTACCGCTGGTGTAGCAGGTGAATTTGTACCAATAAGGATTCCTGTTTTCATAAGCAGCGCCGGCACAATTAGGTACGTACAAGGAATGTGAAGAACAGAGCGGTACAGTGGTTTGCTGGAAAATCGAGGTGCCGCAAACCGGAAAAGCCGTTGATGGATTTTGCCCCAGTTCGGTACACTGTGCATGGCTCAGTTGCGCAGTAAAAGAGAAGACCAGTAAGAAAAGAATAAAGGGTATCCGCACAGCTTTCATGAGATAAAACTAATATTTAAAATTTGGGGTCATCGTTAAAAAATAGTGTGCGTCCGTTTATTGAAGGGAATATGTTTTTCCCGGGTGAGCAAAGATAATATTTTGCAGTTCCATATTCAGTATGGCTGCTGCAACTGTGCTGTTGCTCAATCCGCTTCTCTGGTTGATCTCGTCAATATGCATAGACTCTTTTTCCTGTAAAAGATCTACCAGCAGCCGTTCTTCCCTGCTTAATTCAATAAAGAGCTGTTTTTGTTTATTGTTCTTACCGGCAGGGACCAGAGCATCGTCCCAGTTCATGCTTTCTTTTAATCCTGCGGCATCTGTGAGCAGGGAGGCTTTATGGTTCCGGATCAGGTAGTTGCAACCTGCACTTTTAGGATCGGTGACTTTTCCGGGAATGGCAAATACGTCCCGGTTATAGCCATTGGCCAGTTCTGCTGTGATCATACTGCCGCCTTTGACACCAGTTTCCACAACGATCGTTGCATCACTTAAGCCGGCCACGATCCTGTTCCGGGCAGGGAACTGGTGCCTGTCGGGCATGGCGGGGCTCATGAATTCGGTCAGCAATCCGCCTCCTTCTTTAACGATCTCACGGGCCAGGCTGGTATGCTGGCTGGGATATACCTGGCTGAGGCCATGAGCCAGTACGCCAACGGTAGGCAATCCGTTTTTCAGCGCCGCTTTATGAGCAATGGCATCGATGCCATGAGCCAGGCCGCTGATGACGAGTACGCCGGGGTGGGTAAGGTCAGCGATCAGTTTTTCAGTGATGAGCCGGCCATATTCGGAATGTGAACGGGTGCCGATAACGGAAATGATCCTGGTAGCATTAAGATCTGCATTGCCTTTGAAGTATAAAAGAACAGGACAGTCGTAGCAATTAAGCAGCCGCTTTGGATAAGCCGGATACGTGATGAACAAAGGGATTATCCTGAACTGTTCTATAAAGGCGATTTCTTTTTCTGCTTGTGCGAAATCGCGGAATGATTTGATGGCAGCGGCTCTGGCTTCACCAATACCATCTATCCTTTTCAAGGTATTTCCCGAAGCATGAAAAATGGCACGAGCTGTTTCAAAATGCGTTGCCAGGTGACGGGCCTGCACAGGTCCGATCTGCGGTACAAGCGTCAATGCGATCTGGTATAAAAGGTCTGCATCCATAAAAATAAAAATAAGCGATGCAGCCTGCAGGAAGCATTTATTGGCTGGTTATCTTCATCTCTGTCCGCCTGTTTTTTGCCCGGCCTTCTTCTGTTTTATTATCAGCCACAGGCTGTGTTTCACCCAGACCTTTATAGGTAAACCTTTCAGGCGATATTCTCTTGTTGATCAGGTATGCGACCACCGTCTTAGCACGTTTATCAGAGAGGATAAGATTGTCGGCCGGCTTACCTACATTGTCCGTGTGCCCGCTGATCTCCACTTTCACTGTGGGGTTATCCTTCATCAGTTGAACGATCTTATCCAGTTCTATCTGAGATTCAGGTTGCAGATCAAATTTGTTTACATCAAAAAATATATTGTTGAGCACTACTGAAGCATTCACTTCAATAGGCTGCAGCGGAATATTTTTTTCGTAAATGGAGTCTGGTGAATTTTTCACCAGCATAAAATTGTCGGAATAAAACAGGTAACCTTTCCGGTTTACATTAAATACATAATCCTTGCCTACAGGTAAAGTGATCAGGTAGCGTCCATTCTCATCCGTTTGCACTTTGGAAATGACCTGGCTGGTGGCAAGATCTGTCAGTTCCACATCAGAAGGCAATCCCTTCTTTGTTTTTTTGTCGAACACCTGGCCTTTTACCCATAGCGTTTTGAATGGGCGGATATCTTCACGCAATTCAAAACTGTAAATATCCAATCCGCCTTTTGAATCTGTTTTATCACTGGCATAATAAGCCGTTTTGCCATCTGCGGTAATAAATAAAGTGCCTTCCCTGTCGATGGTGTTGATAGGATAACCGAGGTTCACTGGTTTACTCCAGTCGCCACCCGGTCCTTTTCTTGCATAAAAAATATCCTCATCGCCATAGCCGGGCCAGTAGTTGGATGTGAAGTACAGGGTCTGATTATCGGCGTGGATAAAGGGACACTGTTCATCACCCGGAGTGTTGATGGATGGGCCAAGATTTTCGGGTTCACTCCATTTGCCATTGGGTTGAAGATGGCAAACATAGATATCAGTTCCGCCAAGACCACCCAGCCGCCTGCTGGCGAAATAGAGATCCCTTTTGTCAGGGGAAAGACAGGGCTGGGAATCCCATTGATCGGAATTGACCCTTCCTCCAAGATTAATAGCTTCCCCCCAGCCACCGGGATTAAGATAAGAGATATAAATATCGCAGCTGCCAAAACCATCAGGGCGGTTACAACCGGTGAATACCAGCCATTGCCCGTCCTGCGAGATGCTTTGTGCGCCTTCATTCAATGGCGTATTCACTTCACCTGGCACTGGCTGGGCCTTTTCCCAGTCATTATCCTTTTTATGGCTGGAAAAAAAATCTTCATTGTTGCCAAGTCTGCGAGTGAAGACGAGTTCCTTTCCGTCAATAGTCAACGAGGGAAAATATTCAGACTGGGTGGTGTTGATCGCATCACCTGCATTGCGTGGAGCAAATACATAATCACCTGCCGGATGCTGACGCGCATATTCCACTGCGAAAGCATAAGATCTTTTCCGGTATTCGGCTGCTTTCAATGCTGTAGAATTGGCCGGCGGCTTTTTATCGAGATATTCTGTGATAGCGGCAAGGGCTTTATCGAATTGACCCAGCCTGGCGAGATTGATAGAATAAGGTAGCTTGGATTCGATGCTATAATCAGGGTCGATCGAGAATGCTTTTTCAAAATAATCAATGCTCAACTGGTAATTCCTGAGATCGCTGTATACGCCACCAAGTGAGAGATAAGCATCTGCATAACTGGGCTCTGCTTCAGCACATTGTTTTAACAGTGTAGCAGCCTGTTCGAGATTGCCTTCCTGGGCCAGGGTGATCGCTTTATCATAAAGGGATTTTACTTTCTTACTTACTTTACCGGGATCGTAGGTTTGAGAGAAAACTAACGTGAAAGAGATACTGGAAAAAAGTAAAAAGAATAGCCTTTTCATTGGTATACAGGGTTGTAAATACAATAACGAAACTAGGCAATTTTTATTCCAGGGGGAATACAGTTTCTTGTGTGGAACAGGAAGGGCTGAAACATCAGACTTCCTTCCCGTTCTTCCCGCCTTCCCGGTTATTTTTTACCGGTGAGGGATTTACCGGGAAGGCGGGAAGAACGGGAAGAGATGCTGATTGTCAGTTACTTAATGATAGGTTAGTAGAATGCTTCCTGTAATTGGAAGGCTTAAGGCACATTAATATACTTGTGTAATTGAAGGCTGAGCTCCCATTTGGGGTTGGCTTTTATGTAGTCAACAATAAGTGGGGTCATTTGATCGGCCTTGCTCCATTCGGGTTGTAAATACAATTTGCAGTCGGGAGATACCTGTGCTGCATATTGTTCACCCCAGGCAAAATCGGTTTTATTGTAGATGATCACTTTCAGTTCATTGGCCCTGGGTAAGACTTCCGGTAATGGGGCTTTGAATTTTTTTGGTGAAAGGCAGATCCAGTTCCAGCTTCCGCTTAAGGGGGAGGAACCGGATGTTTCGATATTTGTTTCCAGCCCTGCTTTTTGAAGCTCAGCCGTTAATTCATCCAGGTTATGTAAAAGTGGCTCGCCTCCGGTGATCACTACCATTTCGGCGGGTGTTTTCAGTACTTCCTGTTTTAGTGTTGCAATAGATTGTAGCGGGTGGCGCTCTGCATCCCAACTGTCTTTCACGTCACACCATACGCAGCCCACATCGCATCCGCCCAGCCTGATGAAATAAGCAGCCCTTCCCTGGTGAAAACCCTCACCCTGGATCGTGTAAAAATGTTCCATGACGGGCAGGGAACTGATAGTATGTATAGCTGTTTCTTCCATCTAATTCTTCGTATCGCAGGAGAGGTAAGTGTTCTTCATCAGCGCAGCAATGGTCATCGGCCCAACGCCTCCCGGCACCGGAGTGATCCAGGAACATTTGGGTGATACATTATCAAAGTCCACATCCCCTTTTAATTTGAAACCGCTTTTGCGGGTAGGGTCTGCAACGCGGGTAATGCCGACATCGATAACAACGGCTCCTTCCTTCACCATATCAGCTTTTACAAATTCTGGAATGCCAATAGCTGCTACAATAATATCGCCCTGCAGGCAAATCTCTTTCAGGTTGGCAGTATGCGAGTGGCAAAGTGTAACCGTACAGTTGCCGGGATTGCTGTTGCCACTAAGCAGGATGCTCATAGGGCGGCCAACAATATTGCTTCTGCCGATCACTATGGCATGTTTGCCTTTTGTCTCTACTTTATATTGCTCCAGCAACAGCATGATGCCGTAAGGAGTGGCGGGAATAAAAGTTTGAAGCCCTTCCACCAGTTTTCCCACACTCATAGGATGAAAACCATCCACGTCTTTGCCGGGGTCAATAGCATTGATCACTTTCTTTTCACTGATATGCTTGGGCAAAGGCAATTGCACCAGGATGCCGTCCACATCAGGATCCGTATTAAGATCTTCTATGGTTTCCAATAACCTGTTTTCGGAAATATCAGCTTCCAGTCTTATAAGAGTTGATTTGAACCCTGTTTCCTCACAGGCTTTTACCTTGGCCGCCACATAGGTCTCACTTGCGCCATTATTTCCAACCAGGACCGCTGCAAGGTGGGGTATTTTTTTCCCGTCATTGGCCCGTTGGGCCACGCTTATTTTCAGCTCGTCTTTTATAGCCTGTGCGGCCTTTTTCCCATCCAGAATTTGCATGCGCGAAATTACGGAAGTTTTTGGTGGCGCATGCCGCTAAAAAACATTAAATGATGTTGAAAAACCCATACGTATCGCTGGTGGTCAGGGGAACTTTACTCCATATATATAATGACATGATGCGTACTCTTTTTCTTTTATTCCTGTTTGGTTTATATCGCGCCCAGCCCGGCCTTACGCAGTATTCAGTACCCTGGAACTTAGGTGCTTACAGCCAGCAGCATACCGATATCTTTTCCTTTGGCTCCAACCAGGCTGCCCTGGCCGGGCTCAAACAGGGAGGCATCGGGGCCGCTGGAGAAAGAAAGTATTTACTGGAAGAACTGGCTGCTTACCGGCTGGTGCTGGCCTTACCCAGTACTTCAGGCAACTTTGGTTTTCAGGTTATATCTAAAGGTTTCAGCGATTACAGGGATTCGCAATTTGGGCTGGCCTATGCAAGGCAGTTGGGTAAAAAAGCCGCTGCTGGAATACAGTTCAACTACAATAACCTGCAGATAGCCGGGTACGGATCAGCTAAAACCCTCAGCGCTGAAACAGGCTTGGTACTGCATCTTTCTTCCCGTCTTCATACAGGCATACATCTGAATAACCCGGGCGGTAAATATCCCGGTAACAAAATGATAAAGCTGCCCTCTGTTTATACAATGGGATGGGGATATGATTTTTCTGAACAACTATTCTTTTCATGCGAAATAGTCAAGGAAGAAAATCAGCCGGCAGATGCAAGGGTGGGTATACAATATATAATAACTCCGGCCTTGTTTATCCGCACCCTGATTCAAACAGCCAACGCTACTGCCTGGTTTGGTGCAGGCCTTACCAGAAACAGATCACGACTGGATATCTATACGGGTTATCATCCTCAACTTGGCCCCAGTGCAGGCATTCAATTGTTGCATGAATTCAAAAAGGAGGATAAATGAAACGGAAGTTGACCATATCAATGATCATCCTTGCAGCATTACAGTTTTTCGCCCACCCGGTTTTTTCGCAAGACATTCCTGTGCAACTGCAACAGCAACTGGAAAATTTTGCTCATGCCAATGAAGAAGAGACTGAAGATGATGCTTACTGGCAACAATTGGAAAAATTCAGCAGGCATCCGCTCAATCTGAACCTTGCAGATGCTGAAGAGCTCAAAGAATTAGGCATATTGAATGAATTACAAATAGAAAACCTTCTTCGTTACCGTAATCTTTTTGGTAAACTGGTGGATGTGCATGAACTACAGGCTGTGCCATCCTGGTATCCTGCTCTGATAAGAAGGTTGATGCCTTTTATAACAATCGCTACTGCGTTCACAGCAAAGGAAGGTCTGGCAAAACGATTCCGGCAGGGGTCACATAGTTTTTTGTTGCGTGTAGCACAGGTGCTGGAAAAATCAAAAGGGTTTGAAAATCCGGGTGCAGGAACTGGTTACAAAGGCAGTCCGCAAAAAATAGTTGCCCGCTATCGCTATACCTATAAGAACCTGCTGCAATTTGGATGGCTGGGGGATAAAGACGCTGGTGAATCTTTCTTCAGAGGAGTGCAACGATATGGATTTGATTTTAATTCTTTTCACTTATTCGCCCGCAAAATAGGTTTTGTGGAAGCTTTGGCGGTTGGAGATTTTACTGTCAACATAGGGCAGGGGTTGATACACTGGCAAAGCCTGTCTTTTAAAAAGAGCGGTGAAACTATGGCAGTCAAAAAGCAGTCGCCGGTACTTCGCCCGTATAACTCTGCAGGAGAATTTAATTTTCATCGCGGACTGGGTGTAACTGTCAGGAAAAAGAAAATTGAAGTAACCGGCTTTATTTCTTTCAGAAAACTGAGTGCCAATTTGGAAAAGGGCGCAGCGCAGCATGCAGTGGTCTCTTCTTTTCAAACATCAGGATATCACCGGACCACTGCTGAAATAGCCAGGAAAAATGTACTGGCACAATTTGCAGCCGGAGCAATCGCGCGTTACAAAGCAGCCGGTTGGCAATTAGGAATAAATACGGTGCAATACAAATTTTCAATACCGGTTGAAAAAAGAGATGAACCATATAACCTGCATGCAATAAAAGGAGATGACTGGTCAAACTACAGTTTTGACTATAGTTACACCCACCGTAATATTCATCTGTTTGGCGAAGCGGCGATGGATAAAAATCTTCATACGGCTTTTATCAATGGTTGTTTGATAAGTCTTGATTCCAGGGTGGATATATCCTTCGTTCACCGCCGGCTTGCAAAAGAATACCAGGCCATGACTGCAAGTGCTTTTACAGAAAATGCATCACCATCCAATGAGAATGGATTATATACAGGCTTGAGCATCCGGCCTGCACCCTGCTGGAAACTGGATGCTTTTGCTGACATCTATCAGTTTCCCTGGTTGAAATATCTCGTGGGCGCACCGTCTTACGGGAAGGAATTTTTCTTACAACTGACCTGCACACCGGATAAGAAACTGGAGATACAAACCAGGCTAACAAGGTCCTGCCGCTTAGCTGATACACCTGCAAACACCACGGTAATGAATTATCTGTCTGCAGTGCAAAGAACAGTATGGCAGATACAGACGAATTATATAATGAGCACCGCCTTTACATTCCGCAGCCGTCTGCAATTGCTTTGGTTGAATGGCAATGACAAAGAGAATGGCTTCTCTTTTTATATAGATGGAATATATAAACCTTCGTTGAAGCCCTTTTCTTTTTCAGTGCGGCTGCAATATTTTGAAACGTCCGGCTACAACAGCCGTTTATATGCGTATGAGAATGATGTGTTGTATAGTGGTGGTATACCGGCTTTGTTCGGAACCGGCTACAGGTATTATCTCATTATTCAGACAAAGCCGATAAAGCAGTTGTCGTTGGGCTTGCGCTATGCAGCAACCATATACACTTCTCAATCTGTAATTGGTACCGGGTTGGACCAGATCACAGGTGCCAGTAAAAGAGAGATAAAGGTTCAGCTCTTGTATACATTCTGATGATCAGTTCAGGATGATCAGGCAGATTATAAAATTCAAACAATTGTTTTCGGAATTAACATCCAGCAGCTCAATTTGAAAATTTACGCAAACGGTTGATTGCCGCTTGTAAGCAATGATTGCCACTTATATACCTATTAGGCTCTAGGTAAATTTTAAGTTTTTTTTTCGCCATTAACATTTTGTTAGCAAAATCCTATACCTTAGTTTCTATAGCCGCCCTTATCCTTCTGAATATTCGGTTTCTACTCTAAAGTATGCCCCGCCATGAAAAATGATCCTGATATCATTTGCCCTTAGAAAGCGCTTTTTTACTGGAAGCATTATTTATTAAAAAAACTAACGTTCACATGAGAAAACTTCTATTGATGTTTTCTTTGCTCGTGCTATGCGCTGCTGCGACCATGGCACAGCAAAGACAAGTTAAAGGTAAAGTAACCGACAAGGCAGGCGCACCGATCAGCGGCGCCACCATTCACATCAAAGGCACTAACCTTGGAACATCTGCAGCAGCAGATGGATCTTTCTCCCTCCTCGCAAAAACAGGCGATGTCCTGGAAATTTCAGCAGTCAACTTCAGTTCTCTTACCGTAAAGGTTGGCAACTCTTCGGAGATTGGCAGCATAGAACTGGATGTACAGGAGAACCTGATGGATGAGGTAGTTGTAACCGCAGGTGGTATCCAACGCAAAAAAAGAGAAGAAGGTTATGCCGCTACCCGCATTACCGGCCAGCAACTTACACAGGCAAAACCTGTGAATGTGGCGGCCGGTTTAAGCGGTAAGGTGGCTGGTTTGCAGGTAAATGCCATCAATGGTGGTGTTAACCCAACAGTAAGACTTGTATTAAGAGGCAACAGGTCGCTGCTTGGGAATAACACTGCATTGATCGTGATTGATAATGTAATTGTGCCCAGTGAAATATTGGGTAATATCAATCCGGAGGATATCGAAGATATCAATGTATTGAATGGGGCAGGTGCTGCGGCCCTTTATGGCTCGGACGCTTCTAACGGAGCTATTATTATTACAACCAAGAAAGGTGCTAAGGGAAGCAGCTTTGTAAGGCTATCCAACACTACAACAATAGAGAAGACAAGTTTTTATCCTAAACTACAGAAGGAGTTTGGCTCTGGTTGGGAAACCGGAGCTTTTACTCCCTATGAAAACCAGCAATATGGTCCCCGCTTCGATGGCACCATGCGCCAGTTGGGAAGAGAAGATATCAATGGGGACATACAAACCTACCCCTATATCGCTCTTGACGACCGGGAAAAATTTTGGGTAACAGGTTTGACCAATCAATCGGATATAGCTCTTTCTGCAGCTGATGAAAAGAGTTCTTATTATATATCCGGCCAGTTCGCAACCATTAAAGGCACTACTCCGAAAGACAAGTATAACCGTGCACAAATGCGCTTTAATGGTAGCCGCAAAATAAACAAGGCGATCAGTGTTAATTATAGTATCAACTATATTCAGAACAGGTATGATCTTACTACCCAAACGAGTACGATCTACAACAACCTGTTGAACACACCGGCCTGGGCTCCGCTGAAATCTTTCCAAAACTGGGAGACAGATAAATGGGCCAGCCCGGAGTTGTATTATAACGACTACTATCTTAACCCCTACTTTTATATCGATAACTATCGTCAGAAAACCCGGAACGATTATCTGACCGGCAACGTGGAGTTTTCCTGGAAGCCGGCTTCCTGGATCGATGTAGTGTACCGCGCTGGTCTTACCACACGCAATCAAAGTGCAAAATCATGGGTTGCAATGTATTCATTCAAAGATGCATTTTATAAACGTGGCGGTAAGTCGAGCTGGAACTGGCCCGGCAGCGTATCAGACGATATGTTCTATTCCACACAGATCAACTCCGATCTGCTGATTACGGTAAGAAAGCGGCTTAATGACGTTGGTCTTGAACTTACTGCTGGTCAGAGCTTGCGCAACAACGTAGCCAAATCAACCAACACCAACGTATCAGGATTGGTGATACCTGGCTTGTATAACGTTTCCAACAGAACAGCAGCCTTGCCCAATTCGTCAGAAAGCAACTCTACCGTTCGCCAGATGGGTATTTTCGGTAAGTTCAAATTTTCTTATAAAAACTGGCTTTTCCTGGACATTACAGGTCGTAACGATTGGCGTTCTGTTCTGGACCCTGAGCATTGGTCTTTCTTCTATCCTGCAGTTGACCTGTCATTTGTTGCTTCTGATGCTATTGAAGCGATCAAGAACAGTAAAGTGATCAATAACCTGAAACTAAGAGGCGGTGTGTCGAAGGTCGGTAATGTGAACCTCGGTGCTTATGGACTCTTGAATACATTTGATAATGCTCCTGGTTATCCTTATGCACTTACTGGCCCAGGCTACACTGTAAACGGATTAACAGTGAACCCTTCACTTAAACCCGAGATCACCAAAGGCTGGGAAGTTGGTATGGATATGGACATGTTGGATAGGAAAATCAATTTCGGTATAACTTATTACTCTACCACTACTGATGCGCAAACTGTAAATACGCAAATTTCCCAGGCATCAGGCTTTTCTACTTATAAGACCAACACAGGTGAAGTATCCAATAAAGGCCTGGAGGTCTTGTTGCATTATACGCCTATCCGTACGCGCGACCTGACTGTAACAGTTGGTGGCAACTACACTTATAACAAGAACCTTGTTGTATCAATCAGTGAAGATCTGGAAAAGCTGAACCTTTCTACGGGTGCAGCAGCTCAAACTATTGCCAAAGCAGGCTATTTCTTCCCCATTCTTGAAGGATCGGATTATCTGCGTGATGATCAGGGGCGTATTATCGTGGATCCTATTACAGGCTATCCTTCCAGGGACCCGATACCCAAACTATTGGGCAACACCAATCCTAAACATCGCCTGGGTCTTGATGCAGAAATCCGTTTCAAAAATTTCAGGCTTTGGGCATTGGCTGAGTATCGCGGTGGATTTGTTGTGTACCATAATGGTGGAGGAACAATGGATTTCTCCGGCTCATCCAGCCGCACAGTGGCATTCAATCGCGAACGCTTTGTGATCCCCAACTCATCTTATTGGGATGGTTCAAAGTATGTTGAAAATACTTCGATCCAGGTCCGTGATGGCGGTTCCGGGTTCTGGGCCGATGGTGAAGGCGCTTATAACACCGTTATTGCAACCAACTACATTATAAAAGGTGATTACTGGAAGGTCCGGGAGATCTCACTTACTTATGATCTTCCAAAAAAACTGATCTCCAGGGCAAAATTCCTGAAAGCCGCTTCAATCGGTATTCAGGGGCGCAACCTTTTCATCTTCACCGCGAAGTCAAATATCTATACCGACCCGGAGTATAATTTCTCTGATGGAAATGCTATAGGCATTACCACATTGGGTCAAACACCTCCTTCAAGATATTTTGGAGGCACTATTTCTTTGACATTCTAATTACTTGAGTTTTAAATTCTAGATATGAGAAAAATATTAATTCCGGTAGTTGTGTTACTAACGGCACTGGGGTCTTGTAAAAAATATTTGGACATTAACAGCACGAACCCCAATTCACCCACTACATCCACACCTGAGCTGGTTTTGGGTGCCAGCATCAGTCGCACTGCTTCCAGTTTGATCGGTTATAATGATTATGGCAGTTGGATGGTTGGCTACCAGGCGAATGCTGGTGGCTACGGCGGCTGGGGCGCGAGTCTTACTTATAATTTTGGTACAAGCAATTATACCGGATTATGGGGGACCTATGATATCCTTACTGATTTCCAGTATGTGTTGGATAAGACAAGTGACAGCGATCCATATTCTTATTACAATGCGATCGCCCGCATCATGAAAGTATTCAACTTCAAATTATTGGTGGATGAATATGATGCCATTCCTTATTTTGAAGCATTAAAAGGGTCTGCCAATACAACTCCGGCATATACGCCTGCAGAAGAGATCTATAAGGACCTGTATAAACAACTTGATACAGCGATCGCTACCATTAACAATGCGACACAACCTTTGGCACTTACTTATTCATTGGGTAATGCAGACCCGATGTTCAATGGTAATATGACCAGGTGGAAACAGTTTGCCAATACACTTAAACTGAAGTTGCTGGTCCGTGCTTCCAAAACATCTGTTTTTACAGGAGTAACTCCCAGCTTTGATCCTGCAGGGTTCCTGACAACGGATGTTCTTGTTAATCCTGGTTATATTAAAGCAGCCGGCCAGCAAAATCCTCACTGGAATTCTTATCACAGCAGCGCTACAAATGCAGGTGCTGCAAGGTCGATCATTTCTACATTTTATATCGCCACGTTTTATAACGGCATCACGATATCCGACAGTGCAAGAAGAAGAGCGATCTACCGACCGAGTTCTGCATCTGACTATGACCCTGTAAGGAATCAACTCGGAGAAGTGGGGCCGATCGTGGATAATCGTTTGGCTCCCGGTGGAAGTTCTGTATGGTATAGCGGAAGCGGAAGTGCCTATGATTTTAAGGATGATCCTTCCAATGCGATCGGGATTCTTAAAGGAAGAGGTCAAAGCGAAGTAGTGCTGTTGGCAGCGGAAAGTTATTTTCTGCAGGCAGAAGCCCAGATGAAAGGGATCCTGACTGGCGGTGATGTTACTGACCTGTTTAATAAAGGTATTGAAGCTTCATTCAAGTACCTCTATCAATCAGCCGATGGAACATATAAGGTGAATACCTATATCAGCCCAGCTGCGCCTAATCCTACGGCGGCCGCTGAGCATTATCATGTTGAAGGCGACAATGCAACCAAGTACCTGGTTAATATTGAGCTGGCAACATCGGATGAGCAACGCCTGGAAGCGATCATTACACAAAAGTATATTGCTTTGAATATGATCAGCGGGCAGGAAGCCTGGGATGAATATAAAAGAACAGGATATCCTAAAATTGATAATGCAGGCCTTGATCCAAACAAAACTTTTGTATCAAAAGCTTCTCAGGCAACAACAGTTGATAAATTAGTCGGTCGCATTTGGTATCCGTCTTCTGAGTATTCATTGAATCCTAAAAATGCACCAACTAATATTTCAGTGTTCGGGTCTTTTGTGTTTTATGATCGTAGAAAATAATTTCTTTCAGTAACAACTTAAAATTATGAAAAGATATATAGGCTTTTTGATAATAACAGGACTTATACTACTGTCTTCCTGTGTAAAGGAAGACCCACCCCTGGGAAGTAAAGGGTCAAATAATGTAATTGAATTTTATAACCAGGTGCCGGACCTGATCACGTCTCTGACTTCGAGCACTTACCCTTCTTATAACTTCGATCTTATTTTTGAAGAAAATGAACAGCCTTTTGATGTTGAAGTCAGTTACTCCGGTGCTGATGCCGGAGCTCCGCAGGATATAGAAGTGACAGTTACAATAGATCCGGGAATGATTGACGTATACAATGCGGATAACAGTTTATCTCTTTCTCCAATGACAGGAGATGTTTTTAAAGCAGACTCCTGGAAAGTGACAATCCCAAAAGGTCAGAAAAAAGCTACCTTGAGAGGGAAGATCCTCAAATCTGCTTATGATTTCAGTAAGAGCTACGGCTTGCCGCTTCGTATTACCAATGCGAGCGCCGGTCAGGTAAGCGGTAATTATTCTGCAATGGTATTCCGCATCCAGGCAAGGAATTCATATGACGGTATTTATTTAATGGAAGCTACTTCTCCGATGGTAGATGTTACAAGTAGTTCTTTAACTGGCTGGTATCCCATTTCAATGCAATTGATCACTTATTCAGGAAATTCTGTTGCACTGTATGATGGTATTAACTATACAAATGCTTACGGGCATCCCATCAAAAGCGGTACAAGTGGTTCCTATTATGGTAATTTCAGTCCTATATTTTTTATCGATGAAGCTACAGGAGCTATCACTGTAAAGAATTATCATGGAGAATTGTCCGGAGGCTTTCAACGTTCGTGTGTACTCGATCCTACTGGTGTTAATAAAGCAACATTTAATCCTAATGGAACTGTCAAGTCGTTTGAGGTGAGTTATATTATGACTCAGGGAACAGCTTATACTCCGCGTACTTTTTTCCACGAAAAATTTACTTACCAGGAGCCGAGGTAAACGATTGCTGCGATTCATATCCGGGATGGTAAAGACCCATTCTATTTTTTAAGGCTCCGAAAGTGTCCAACTTTCGGAGCCTTTTTATTTTCGGACTATTTATTTTTTATGTTGGGTGATTGTATTTCTTAATGTTTAATTACGCGTGATTAATTCAATTAGCTTAAGTTCTTTCATTACTCTGTGAACTAAAGGGATAATCACTTACATGTCACCCTCAACTTTTTGTTAAAAAAATAATACTTTCACGCAGCAAATAGAAAATCCTGTTTGTCTGATTCTGCAGTAACTCTCCAAAACTAACTGCTCCTTCTAACTACCCACCTTGCGTTAGGTACTACCATTCCCAATCTGCCCTGAGGTACATGCAAGCTGCTGACGACTTGCAGATACATGTATTGTTTCCAGAGAAATTCATAAACATCAACCGCGTAGTAACCTAAAAAATTTAAGCGCATGAGAAAATCTGCATTATTAATTGCAGGGCTGATGCTATTCTATGCATTGGCACTTGCACAAACAAGAACGATCACAGGGCAAGTAAAAGATGCAAAAGGTGATCCCGTTCCATTTGCCAACATCACTATTAAAGGAACTACTTCAGGGGTAGCTGCTGATGCAAATGGAAATTTTCGTATTGAAGCACAATCAGGCCAATCGCTTGTCATCACTTCCGCAAGCTTTGTTGAGCAGGAAGTTAAGATCGGCAATGAATCCACTCTTTCGATAACCATGCAACCACAAGGCAACCTGCAGGAGGTGGTGGTAACAGCATTGGGCATACGGCGTACAAGAAACCAATTACCTTATGCTGCACAAACGGTGGAAGGTAATGAGGTGAGTAAAAACAGGAGTAATAATTTTGTTAATAACCTTTCAGGTAAAGTGGCGGGCCTTGAAATAAGACAAACAAATACACTGGGAGGCTCCACCAATGTAGTATTAAGAGGGACAAAATCATTTGTCGGTAATAACCAGGCCCTGTTTGTAGTGGATGGTGTGCCATATAATAATGACAACACCAATACTGCAGATCAAACCACAGGCCGGGGTGGTTATGATTATGGTAATGCTGCCGCAGATATCAATCCTGATGATATTGAATCAGTTTCCGTATTGAAAGGAGCTGCCGCAAGTGCCTTGTATGGTTCGCGAGGCAACAATGGTGTTATCCTCATCACTACCAAAAAAGCTACCCGTGGTTTGGGTATCACTGTTAATTCAGGTTTTGGATTTGGTAAGATCGATAAATCGACATTTACCAAATACCAGAAAGAATACGGCGCAGGATATGGGGCGTATTATGGACCAAACGAAGATTCATACTTCAATGAATTTGATGTGAATGGCGATGGCATTCCCGATAAAGTGGTGCCTACTACTGAAGATGCTTCTTACGGAGCACGTTTTGACCCCAGCTTATTAGTTTACCAATGGAATGCTTTTGATGCAACATCGCCCTTTTACAAGCAGGCAACTCCTTGGGTAGCTGCTGCAAATGACCCTACCAGTTTTTTCCAGACGGCTACCTCTTCCAATCAAAGCGTTTTTATAGACGGTGCTTCAGATAAAGGTTCATTTAAATTAGGCTATACACGTACAGATGACATAGGTATCCTGCCTAACAGTAAAGTGAGTAAGAACCTTGTGAACTTTGGCGGCACTTATAATATCACTCCTGCACTGACTGCAGGTGCTACCGCCAACTTCTCCAACATAACCGGAAGAGGGCGATATGGTACCGGCTACGATGATAAGAACATAGCTACCAATTTCCGGCAATGGTGGGAAACCAATGTGGATATTAAAGAGCAGAAAGAAGCTTATTTCCGTACGTCAAAGAATACTACCTGGAACTGGGCGAATCCAAGAACAGAAGCAGGTCTTGTTCCTATCTTCTGGGACAATCCTTACTTCGTCCGTTATCAGAACTATGAGAATGACGGCCGCAACCGCATATTTGGTAATATCAACCTCAACTATAAAATAACTGATTGGTTGAATATCATGGGAAGGGTAGGGCTTGATACATATAACGAGCAACAGGAGGAAAGACAGGCTGTGGGAAGTATCGGCATACCATCTTACCGGAGAGTGAACCGTTCCTATACAGAGATCAACTACGATCTGCTGGCAAATCTTGATAAAGACCTTTCACAGGATTTTAATTTTAAAGCATTGCTTGGTTTGAACATCCGCAATCAACACACCAGGAGCATTGATGCATCTACTAACGGAGGGCTGACCATACCTGGCATTTACTCATTGAACAATTCAGCCAATCCGCTGAATGCGCCTACAGAGTTTGATGGGGAACGTCAGGTAGACGGTGTGTTTGCAGGCGCTACCCTCACATGGAGGGATATGCTTACACTTGATGGAACGATCAGAAGGGATAAATCATCCACTTTGCCGGAGGGAAATAATGTGTATTACTATCCTTCCGGATCACTTGGATTTACTTTCTCCAAGTTGTTACCTGAGGTTAGCTGGCTTTCTTATGGAAAAGCAAGAGTGAATTATGCAGAAGTGGGTAATGATGCTCCGTTGTACAGTGTGCTGGACGTGTATAATATCTTACCTCCTTTTGGTTCTTCTCCTACCACTACCATTCCAAGCACGAAGAACAATCCCAATCTTAAACCTGAACGTACAAGAAGTATTGAAGCAGGCCTTGAAATGTCTTTCCTGAAAAGCAGGGTAGGGTTTGATGTTTCTTATTACAGTGCCAAGACCATTGATCAGATATTACCACTGGCTATTACACCTGCGACAGGTTACAGTTTCAAATTCCTGAACTCTGGTACTATCCAGAACAGAGGTGTTGAAGTGTCATTGTTCGGCACTCCGGTTCAAACCAAAACTTTCTCCTGGAATATCAATCTTAACTGGACAAGGAACAGGAACAAAGTGATTGATCTGTTTGAACATGCAGACAACCTGGTGCTGGCAACCTTCCAGGGTGGTGTATCATTGAATGCAACATTGAATCAGCCCTATGGTACGATCCGCGGATCCAATTTTATCTATACCAACGGACAACGTACCGTGGATGAAGACGGTTACTACCTGACTTCTCCAACTTCCAATGAAGTGATCGGTAATCCTAATCCTGATTGGATCGGAGGCATCAACAACACATTCAAGTATAAAGATTTTTCACTGAGCTTCCTGGTAGATATGCGTCAGGGAGGAGATGTGTGGTCACTTGACCTGTTTTATGGAATGGGTACAGGCCTTTATCCTGAAACTGCAGGATTGAACGACCTGGGCAAACCTTCACGTGATCCTGTGTCTGCCGGTGGTGGTGTGATTATGCCGGGTGTGTATGCAGACGGAAAGCCCAATACTACGCATATAGCCAACGAGTATGCAACATTCGGTGCAGAAGACTTGATACCGGCTGCAGGGTTTGTGTATGATGCCAGCTATGTGAAGTTGAGGGAAGCGGTACTGAGTTATTCATTACCCAAATCAGTAATGGCAAAGATCCATCCGTTTAAAGGAATTGATCTTTCATTGATCGGCAGGAATCTTTGGATCATTCATAAGAACCTTCCTTATTCAGATCCGGAAGAGACCATGAGCTCCGGTAATCTGCAAGGATACCAGGGAGGTGCTTATCCTACTACCCGCACATTTGCCTTCAACATCAGATTAAGATTCTAAAAAGATATTGCTATGACAAAATTTTTTGTAACCATAATAATCACAGCATTGTTGCTGGGGTCGTGTAAAAAGGACCTGACCACCCTCAACAGTGACCCGAAGAACCCTACCATGGTAGCAGGATCTTCGCTTGTCACCAATGCTGAAAGAGGACTGGTGCGTACGCTCAGTTCCTCCAACGTGAACCTGAACATATTCCGGTTGATCGTTCAGCAATGGCAGGAAACAACTTATCTTGGAGAAAGCCGCTACGATCTGAACACACGGAATATTCCGCAAAATGTATGGGCCGCATTATACCGCGATGTATTGAAGGATTTGCAGGAAGCAAAAAAGCTTATACCTGATCAGGTAACTGATGAGCAGGTAAAGGCAAATCAACTGGCGGTAGTGGATATACTGCAGGTGTATGCTTATTATTATCTTATTACCACATTCGGCAATATTCCTTATACAGAAGCGATGGATATCGATAATGTGTTCCCGGTATATGATGATGCCGCTACTATCTATGCCGATCTTTTGAAGAGATTGGATGCTGATATAGCGGCTATCAATACCTCGGCAAACGGTCTTGGTAATGCAGATATAATATATGGAAATGATATGGCCGCATGGAAGAAGTTTGCCAATTCATTCAAGCTGAAAATGGGAATGACCATTGCGGATATCAGCGCAGCACAGGCGAAAACGATAGTTGAAGCTGCATATGCAGGTGGCGTGTTTACTTCCAATGATGACAATGCCATGTTTAAGTTTCTGGCATCACCGCCCAATACGAACCCGATATGGGAAGACCTTGTGCAGAGCGGGCGTCAGGACTTTGTTGCAGCCAGTACTCTTGTAGATCAAATGAAGCAGTTCAATGATCCGCGCATCCCTTTATACTTTACAGTGGATGAGACCAATGGTTATTCCGGCGGTGATCCCGGCACCAGCAGCAGCTATTCCACTTTCTCAAAACCGGATGAAGTGATCACAGCTCCTGAGTTTCCAGGTGTATTGCTGGATTATGCTGAAGTAGAATTCTTACTGGCAGAAGCAGCAGCACGCGGATTTTCTGTAGGAGCTACAGCAGCGCAGCATTACAACAATGCAATTGATGCATCAGTTTTGTTCTGGGGTGGTACACAAGCGCAGGCCACAGTTTACCGTACACAGCCATCTGTAAACTATGCAACTGCTGCCGGCTCGTATAAGCAAAAGATCGGTATACAAAAATGGATTGCATTGTATAACCGTGGATGGGATGCCTGGATTGAATGGAGAAGGCTGGACTATCCTCAATTGCAACCAGCCTACCGGGCATTGAGTGCAATGCCATTGAGGTATACTTATCCTGTTAATGAACAGAACTATAATACAACGAATTATAATCAGGCAGCAAGTGCTATTGGTGGAGATAAAGTGGATACGCATTTATGGTGGGATGACTTTTGAATTACTGTGATAAAGAGCTGACTACAAATTATCAGGACTGTATACAACAAAGACGGATGCATAAGGCATCCGTCTTTGTTGTATATGCTGTGATAAAGAATTTATGATACCATATATATATTATGTCATCTATTTGATCTTTCCAGCCAGCTTTAATGGGCAGTTGTAAGATATTTTTTTGTGTATTTGAAATTTGAATGTTAAAAAAACTTTAATTTGGCGCAGCTTTTTAAAAGGCTCTGATGTCTCTTATTACGATAATGCTATCTGTAGAAGACGAAAGTCCTTTAAGAATCATTAGTTTATATTAAAATTAACTCACATGAGAAAAATCGCATCTCTAGCGATGCTGATGCTATTTAGTGCATTGGCATTTGCTCAAACCCGTAGCGTAACGGGTAAAGTGACAGACGAGCAGGGAATAGCAGTTCCCTTAGCAAGTGTCACGATCAAAGGCACAAACCAAGGTGCCATTGCAGATCAGGCCGGAACATTCTTCATTAAAGTCAAAACCGGCGACGTTCTCGTAATCTCCAGTCAAGGTTTCAGCACAAAAGAAATAACTGTAGGCGCTGGTAATGCAGTAAGTGTTACCCTCGATAAAACAAGTGAAAACCTCGTTGAGGTAATTGTTTCGAGCGGTTATAACACAAAAAAGACTCAACGAAGCTTAACTTCCAATGCGCAGGTGGTGAATGCTGAACAATTGAACACCATTCGTCAACCCAACATCAACAATGCAATTGCTGGTAAAGTAGCCGGTGCTCAGGTGCGTAGCCAATCTACTGCAGCTCTTGGTCGCGATGCTGCTATCCGTTTGCGTGGTGATGGTACGCTTGGTGGTCAAAGCCTTCTTTACATCGTTGACGGTACTCCTACTAACTCAGTTGATATCAACCCTGACGATGTAGAAGACCTGACAGTGCTGAACGGACCCAGCGGTGCAGCTATCTACGGTCCTCAGGCTGCTGATGGTGCGATAGTAATTACTACTAAACGCGCAAAAAAAGGTCAAAAAGGAATTGGTATTGAAGTAAACAGCGGTGTTACTGTTGATAAAGTTTATATTCTGCCAAACTATCAGAATGAATATGCTGGTGGTGGCGTTTCCAACCTTATCCAGTACAAATGGGTTGCCGGCCAGCCTGAAGCATGGAAGGCGTTGGATGGCAAGTTCTATCATGATTATACAGATGATGCTTCATGGGGACCCCGTATGGAAGGACAGGAATATATTCCCTGGTATGCATGGTATCCCGGCACTCAGTATTCTTATAAAACAACAAGCCTTGTTCCTCAAAAGGACAATGTGCGTGATTTCTATAACACCGGTATCACTACTACCAATAACATAAACTTCTCCAAAGCCGGTGATAACTACTCTACAAGGATCTCATACACCAACCTGGATATCCAGGGGCTTATTCCTAACACATACCTGAAAAGAAATACTTTCGCTGCTAATTTCTCCGTGGATCTGGGTACGCATTTGACAATAGCTACCAATCTTAACTATGTGACCCAAAATCAACAGGCTGAAAATAATGACGGTTACAGTAACATGTCTTCAGGTAGCTTTAACCAATGGTTCCACCGCGATCTGGATACAAAGATCCTGAAGGAACTTAAAGGAGTAACTTCACCTGATGGTGCAACAGGAACTCCTGGTGTAGTAGGTGCATGGAACCATTCTAACCCCGGCTCCTATAACGCAAACAACCCTGTTAACTTTTATGGCGCAAACTACTGGTACAATCCTTTCACTTATTTTGATAACCAGGAGAATCTTTTCAGACGTGACCGCCTCTTTGGTGACGTATCACTGACTTACAAGATCAACAGTGATTTCAAACTGAGAGGAACTTACCGTAAGAGTCTGGTTAATACCTGGGGTGAGAACAGAACTTACTATCTTCTGGAAAGAAGTGCAAGACAAACAGGTACAAAAGCAGGTTATTCTACCAGCGAATCTTACTTTACCGATGACCGCTATGAGATGATCGGTACATACAATAAAAAAATCAACGATTTCGGAATCGATGTTCTGGCAGGTGGTGAGATCGTGAAAATCTCCAGCAAAGGAATTAACGCCAACACTCGTGATGGTTTGTATATCCCTGACTTTTTCGCTCTTAACAACTCTCTTTCTCCTATTGCTTACGGCAACAGCAGAAGTGAAGAAAAACGCCGTGCGGTTTTCACAAGGTTGAGCGGTAGCTGGAAAAACATGATATTCCTGGATGCGACTTTGCGTAATGACTGGTATTCTACTTTACCAGCTGACGACAATAGCATCTTTGTAAAATCATTTGGTGCAGGCTTTGTGTTTAGTGATCTTACAAAGAGCTCACTGCCCTGGTTGTCTTATGGTAAATTAAGAGGTGCATGGGGTGAAGTTCCCCAGGCTATCAGCCCATACAACCTGGCACTTGCTTACAGCATCGGTGCTGACCAGTGGGCTCAATCATCAGGAACTACAACAACAAACTATTTTGTACAAGGTACTCCCAACGGACTTGTAAGTTCAAGCATCAGGGGTGCGACTCAAACAACCAAAGAACTTGGTATTGATCTTCGCTTCCTGAGAAACAGGGTAGGTATCAGTGCAACTTATTATAACGCTACAACTGAGAATTCTCCTATTTCTGTTACTGTTAGCGGTACAAGCGGTTTCAGTTCACAAACAATCAATGCTGGTGAGATTACCCGTAAAGGTATCGAGCTGCAAGGCTTTGTTCGCCCTGTAAACACTAAAGACTTCTCATGGGAGTTGAGCGCAACTTATGCTAACATTATCGATAATAAAGTGGTATCTCTCGCTCCTGGTGTATCTCAGATCACTCTTTCCAGCGGTGCTGGTTTCAATGGTATTACTCCTCCCTTTACAGTTCACCAGGAAGGTCAAACCTGGGGTATGCTGATCGGTGGCGGTAAAACTTATATTGATGGTAAACCAGTGTTGGACGAAGACGGCAACTACGTTAAATCAGAAAACGTGAAATTTGGTAGCGTTCTTCCTGATTACACCGGTGGTGTTCAGAACTCCTTCACTTATAAAAATATCGTCCTGAATATTAATATCGATTTTCAGGTTGGAGGTAAGTTCTTCTCTATGTCTGACATGTGGGGATCTTATTCTGGTCTGACTGCACGTACAGCAGGTCTGAATGACAGAGGCAAACCTATCCGTGATGCTGTTGCTGATGGCGGTGGTATCCACATGGTAGGCGTTGATGCTGATAAAAACCCTATAGATATGTATGTTGAAGCTTCAGACTATTTCCACAACATGGTTGGCAACAACGTATTTGACGAATTCATCTATGACCTGAGCTATGTGAAAATGCGTGAAGTTAGTCTCGGTTACAGGCTTCCTGTACAGAAATGGGGCTTTACCAGCAAATGGCTGCAAAATGCAACATTCTCTGTTATTGCACGTAACCCATGGATGATCTACAGGAAATCGAAAGATTTCGATCCTTCAGAGATCAGTAACGTGTTTGGTGAGAACGGTCAATTCCCAGGTACAAGATCACTTGGTGTTAACCTGAAACTCGGGTTCTAATAATCCTTCATTTCATTGAAAAAAGAATAATATGAAATCAGTAAAATCTTTAATCGCTATAGCTTCGGCTTCGCTGTTGGTAACCAGCTGCAGTAAGTTTGGGGATACCAACATTAATCCGAATGGTACGAGCACTCCTTCAACGGCAGCTTTGCTGAGTAACGTTGAATCTGGTTTAGGAGCTGCAGGGTCTCAGACGCGTGATGGTCTGTATGCCCAGTATTTCTCAGAAACGCAATACACCGAAGTATCCCTCTATGCGCTTCCAAAATTGGATTTTGATGGAAACTATTCCGGTTTGTTGTATGATCTTCAGAACATCATCATTTATAATACAGATCCGGACAAACTCCCTTTGTCTGCTAAATTCGGTTCCGCTAACAATCAGATCGCGATCGCGCGTATCCTGAAAGCATATATTTATTGGAACATTACTGACAGATGGGGAGATATTCCTTACTCAGAAGCACTGAAAGGCCCTGAAGACCTGACACCTGCGTATGACACACAGGAAGCAATTTACAAAGACCTTATCAAGGAACTGAAAGAAGCAAGTGATCAATTCGATAATGGTACTAAGCCTGTAGGTGATTTCCTCTTCAAAGGGGATGCAGCAGCCTGGAAAAGAGTTGCCAACTCACTTCGAATGTTGATCTCTCTCCGTACAAGTAAGATCTATCCTAATCCGGGCGATTGGGCTGCTACTGAATTCAACGCAGCTTTCACGGATAGCGATGGTTATATCGATGACAGCACAAGAACTGTAACCCTGTCTTACCCAGGTAACGTAGCTGCATTCAGGAACCCTTTCTACAATCTGTATAACGGACGTACTGACTTTGCAGAATCAAAACTGATGACAGACTTCATGGTTGCTTATGGAGATCCAAGGCAGGCTGCATTCGGAAGCTCTACTATAGGTTTCCCTTATGGTTTGACAAGGCCTGATGCGGTTGCATTTGGCGATGCGAACCCTAGCTATGCTAAGATCCTGGCTTCAGGTTTCAGAGGAACAGCTTCAGCCTTCCCGCTTATCACAACATCAAGCGTTCTTCTTGCTGCTGCGGAAGCAGCGCAACGCGGATGGATTACCGCCGATGCCGCAGCTCTTTATGAGAAAGGTATTTCTGAATCATGGAGACAATGGGGAATTAAGAACCCTACACTGTTAGCTACATATATGGGTCAAGCCAATGTGGCACTCACGACAGATGCTTTGACTAAGATCCAGATGCAACAATACTTTGCATTCTATCCCAATGGCACACAGGCCTGGTCTAACTGGCGCAGAACAAATGTTCCTGCACTGGTTCCCACTCCTGATGCTACCAATGCAAGCAAGCAGATACCACGCCGCTTGACCTATGGTTCATTGGCTTATGCTGTAAACACAGACAACACCAATACAGCAGCAGGCAAAATCGCTGGTGGCGACACTCCTGATTCAAGAGTGTGGTGGGATAAACAATAACATCAAATTCTGCCAGCGGAACATGTTTCAAAAATGAGAAACTCCAGTTCTGCCGGAAATGATAAAAAAGCATCAACTATATGTTGATGCTTTTTTTATTAAGTCAGGCGTAGCAGAGCATTCTTTGAAAAAATACAGCTTAGGTAGCAGAAAAGCTCCCCTTCAGATAAAAGCCGTTACTTTGTACTTGAAATCCGAATTGTAAAATATTTTTTATGTCTGATCAGCAACCCAACAATCAGCTCAATATCGAAATATCAGAAGAAGTAGCAGAAGGCACTTATGCCAATCTCGCCATCATCACGCACTCTCATGCCGAATTCGTGATCGATTTTGTGAACGTTATGCCCGGCACTCCCAAAAGCAAAGTGAAATCGCGTATCATTCTCACGCCTCAGCATGCCAAACGTTTCATGAAAGCCATTACAGAAAATATCAGCAAATACGAAGCAGCCAATGGCGCGATCAAAGATCTGGAAGAGACACAGTTTCCAATGAATTTTGGAGGACCGACGGCTCAAGCGTAGCTTGTCCCGGCTTTTTCTAAAGCATCCCCTGCTCTGCAAAACTATAATACCCCTCATCACTCACAATCACGTGATCGATTAGCCGGATGTCAAAGAAATTGGCAGCATCCCTGATTTTTTGTGTCAGGTATTGATCAGCACGGCTGGGGCGGAGATTACCGGAAGGGTGGTTATGGCAGAGAATAATGCTGACCGCATCTTCTTCGAGTGCTTTTTTGAGAATGATGCGTGGATCGGCGACCGTGGCAGTGATCCCGCCCTCGCTGATGATCTCAAAGTGGTTGAGCTTATTGGCCTGGTTGAGATAAAGGACAGCGAATACTTCGTGATGGTGATCCCTGAGCAGGGTTTGGAGATAGTGGGCAATATCCTGGCTGGAATGGATACTGATCTTTTGTAAAGAGAGGCCGGCATGACGGCGGCGGCCCAGTTCCAGTGCAGCAGCGATGCTGATGGCCCTGGCACTGCCGATGCCCGGTATCCGCATAAAATCCTTAACGGAAAGGCGGCCCAACTCATGAAGATCATTTTTGCCGTGTTTCAATAGCTGGCGGGCCAGCTCCACAGCAGATTTTTGGCGGGTACCGCATTGAAGAAGGATGGCCAGCAATTCGGTATCGCTCAGATGGGCAGGGCCGTATCTGAGTAGTTTTTCGCGGGGCTGATCGTCTTTTGCCCATAGTTTTATTGGGTACTTCTCCTCTTGCACCCTTTCAAATTAACATATATTTTTATGCCCACAATACCACTTTCAGGTAGTTCTGCTACCGGGGCTATTGTAAAATCCAATTTTTGAAAAACTAAATCCGGCGGTTATGAAATCCAGATCTAATTCGTTGGGGGCTCTTCATCCCATTTTGTTCTTTGCTGTAATGTATGTAGTAGTATTATTTCTCTCTATTTTCATTTGTTCCTCTCTTTTTTATAGTCTTAACTCAGATACAGTAAGCCTGGGCAAGCAGATCCCGGCTGAGAAAACAGCCAGTTTTCCTGTAAAAGTATCTACCGCAGCAGTGGTGCATTGAGTTAGTTAGGGGCGAACAATTCTTCCCTGACCTCTTGCGATCTTCCTGCGATAGTAATATCTTCGCGGCTCCAAAGGGGCCTGTGCGGCCTTTACACCTTTGGCATTTTATCTCCATGCAATCTGCTAAAATTTTCGCCGGAACCAGTTCTGTACAACTGGCCGATCAAATCTGCCAAAAGTACGGGACCAAACCTGGCAAAATCGCTATCCAGAAATTCAGCGACGGGGAAATTTGTCCTATGTTCCTGGAAAGTATAAGGGGCGATTTTGTTTTTCTTGTTCAGAGTACTTATGCCCCTGCAGGGGACAATCTCATGGAATTGCTGCTGATGGCCGATGCTGCCCGCCGCGCCTCCGCCTACAAAGTGATCGCCGTAATGCCTTATTATGGCTACTCCCGCCAGGACCGGAAGGACAAACCCCGCGTAGCAATTGGTAGTAAATTGGTTGCCAATATGTTAGTAGCGGCCGGAGTGGACCGGGTGATTACCATGGACCTCCATGCTCCTCAGATCCAGGGTTATTTTGATATACCGGTAGACCATCTGGACAGCCATGCAGTTTTTATCCCCTACATTGAGAATCTGAAGCTGGAAAACCTTACCTTTGCGGCCCCTGATGTGGGCGCTACCAACCGTATAAGGGAAATAGCCAACTATTTCAACGCGGAAATGGTGATCTGCGATAAGCACCGTAAAAGGGCTAATGAGATCGCCAGCATGGTGGTGATAGGTGATGTGACCGGGAAAGATATTGTGATCATTGATGATATATGCGATACCGGTGGCACCCTTTCAAAAAGTGCAGCTCTTTTAAAGGAAAAAGGCGCCCGGAGCGTAAGGGCTTTGATCACCCACCCTGTATTGAGTGGCAAAGCTTACGAGAATATAGAGAATAGTGTGCTGGAAGAACTGGTGGTTTGTGATACTATCCCTCTTAAAAAGGAAAGCCCGAAGATCAAAGTGATATCTGTATCAGACCTGTTTGCTGTAGCAATCCGCAACGCGTTTGAAAACAAAAGCATCACCAGTCTCTTTGTTCATTCACAAAGAAGACCGAGCCTGTAAAAGAAAGAGTCAGCATTTCAAATGCTGGAGCTGACTTTGAACAACAACGTAACTATTTAATAAACATACAATGAAAACAATTACAATCGAAGGACAACTGAGGACCGGATTCGGGAAAGCAGCCACCCGGGCGATCCGCTCTCAGGAAATGGTGCCAGGTGTAATTTACGGCGGGGCGCAGGAAGTTAATTTCTATGCACCGGCTGCGGCATTCAAGCCGTTAGTTTATACCCCTGAATTCCAGATCGCAGAAGTTAAAGTAGATGGCAAGTCTTACAGAACTATTCTGAAAGATCTCCAGTTTGACAAAGTGACTGATGCTCTTAATCACGTAGACCTGCTGGAACTGGTAGAAGACAAAAAAGTGATCGCCTCTATTCCCCTGAAATTCGTAGGAACTTCAAAAGGTGTGAAAGAGGGTGGTAAGTTCGTTCCAAAGATCAATTCACTGAAAGTGAAAGCTTATCCAAAACACCTGAAAGAGCAGATCGAAGTTGCGATCGATGACCTGGAGCTGAACGGTAATATCCGTGTGGAAGATGTGAAGGAAGAGCATTATGAGATCCTGAACTCCCCACGTATTCCCATTGCTTCAGTAGTACTGACAAGACAGCTGAAACAGGAAGAAGCTGCCGCCACACCTGCCAAAGGTGCTGCAGCTCCTGCGAAAGCCGCTGCTCCTGCTGCTGCAGCTAAAAAATAATTGCCAGCAAAAAGCAACATATAACCCGTACCAGTTACTGATACGGGTTTTTTATTTGCCCTCCTTCGCTAAAGCCCCGGCGGGCGAGTCCGCCGGGGCTTTAGCGAAGATGAGGTTAAGACAATACTTATCTTCGCGAAGCCCTGCCGCCCTCGTATTGCTACGGCGACCAATAAAAGGCGGGAAATGAACTATACCTGAACCATGAAATTTTTGATCATTGGCCTCGGCAACGTAGGTAATGAATACGCACATACACGGCATAATATTGGATTTGATGTAGCCAATGCTTTTGTGCTGAAACACGGCGGAAACTTCCGGGTGGATAGACATGCTTATGTCGCAGACGTAAAATGGAAGGGCAGGACCTTTGTTTGCGTTTGCCCTACTACTTACATGAACCTTAGCGGGAAAGCTGTAAAATACTGGCTTGACAAGGAAAAGATCAGCCTGGAAAATACCCTGGTGATCGTGGATGAGCTGGCTCTGCCTCTTGAAAAACTGAGGATCCGCCCCGGCGGAAGCGATGCCGGCCACAATGGCCTGAAAAGCATAGCTGAAGCATTGGGCACTGCTGAATATCCAAAACTGAGGTTTGGAATAGGGAACAATTTCCCTAAGGGCCACCAGTCCGATTTTGTGCTCGGGAAATGGAGAAAAGAAGAAGAACCCCTCGTGAAACTGAAGATCGATGGGGCTGTGGATGCCATTGAAATCTTCGGCACCCAGGGCATCACAACTGCTATGAATCAGGTAAATAATAAGGTTTTTTCATTATGATTAATCATCATGATTACTTATTTTAGCAGCCCGAACCCCCGGAACCTAAAATCCAATTAACTTCCTGATTGCCTGAATATATGGGATGAACAACCCTGGAACTGGTATCCGATGTATTTAACAAACACCCATCCTAATTATGAAGATTTTTTGTGTAGGCCGAAACTATGCAGCACATGCTAAAGAACTGGGAAATGAAATTCCTGACGAGCCTGTAATTTTTATGAAACCTAAGAGTGCATTGCTGCAACCTCATACTCCTTTTTACTACCCGGAGTTTACCAACGAGTTGCATTATGAATGTGAACTCGTTATCCGCATCAGTAAAAATGGCAAGTATATCCAGGAAAAATTCGCTTCAAAATATTATGATGCCATCACAGCTGGCATCGACTTCACCGCCCGTGATATCCAGAATGAACTGAAAACAAAAGGCCTTCCCTGGGAAAAAGCCAAAGCCTGGGACAATTCAGCCGTGATAGGCAAATGGGTGCCTCTCGCCGAAGTAAAGAACAAAAAAGATATCAATTTCGGATTGTATAAGAATAAGGAACTCGCGCAGCAAGGCAACTCAGCCAGCATGATCCACAATTTCGATAGCCTGGTAGCCTATATCTCCAATTATTTTTCTGTGAACATTGGCGACGTCATTTTCACCGGCACTCCGGCCGGAGTAGGCGAAGCCGTTGTAGGTGACGAACTGGAAGGTTTCCTGGAAGACGTGAGCATGTTCAAGCTCGACGTGAAATAAGGCGATTTACCCTTTGATGTTTCTTCATCCACAAGCATGTTCCTAAATTTGTAGTTTACATTGCTTGCTAATGACTGACATTTCCATTCTCCTGAGAGCGTACCGTTTGATGCGTCAGGCCAAAACTATGGCCGAAACCTATGATGCAAACCGGCAGGTTTGCAAATATGTGCATTCCACTTCCCGTGGTCATGAGGCCATTCAACTCGCTGCCGCCTTTCAACTGCAACCGCAGGACTATTTCAGCCCTTACTACCGTGATGAAAGCCTGCTGATGGGCGTAGGGTTTTCTCCTTATGAATTAATGCTTCAATTGCTTGCCAAAGGCAATGATATTTTTACAGGAGGAAGGGAATATTATGCACACGCCAATTATCGTGGTGATGATAAACCAACGATCATTCACCAAAGCAGTGCTACAGGCATGCAGGCAATTCCTACCACCGGCATAGCACAAGGAATCCGTTACTGGGAAAGAACAAAAAAGGATCATTTAAAAAGAGGTATTAACGGAGAGTTGCCTATTGTCCTTTGCTCCTTTGGTGATGCAAGCATTACGGAAGGAGAAGTGAGTGAAGCATTGCAGTTTGCTGTTTTGCATCAATTGCCCATCATATACCTGGTACAGGATAATAACTGGGGCATCAGCGTTACGGCTGAGGAAGCACGTGCCATGGACGCTTATGAATTTGCAGCAGGATTTAAAGGCATCGGCCGCGTGCAGGTCAATGGCAGCGATTTTGAAGCATCTTATCAAACAATGCAGGAAGTTTGTGCAACCGTCAGGAAGGAAAGAAGACCCTTCCTGGTGCATGCGCATGTTCCCTTGCTGGGCCATCATACCAGCGGTGTGCGCCGCGAATTTTACCGGTCGGAAAATGATTGGAATGATCATCTCCGGCTTGACCCCGTTCCGCAATTACGGAAAAGATTACTGGAATTAGCTGTTAGCGAAGAAACACTGATCCAAATAGAAAAAGAAGCAGCATCACTGGTAGAAGATCATTTTGCAAAAGCTGTTGCTTCGCCTGAACCTGATCCCCGGTCTGTGGAAGATCATGTGTTTGTGCCTTCACCTGTAACAGAAGAAAAAGGAGAACGTGAGCCAGCCAATGCTTCCAAAGTGTTGATGGTGGATGCTGCACTGTTTGCGATACGCGAGCTGATGGAAGATCATCCCGAAGCACTTTTATATGGACAGGATGTTGGCCGGCGGTTAGGCGGTGTGTTCCGCGAAGCAGCCACGCTTGCGGAGAAGTTTGGCGATCATCGCGTGTTCAATACAGCTATACAGGAAGCGTATATCGTTGGCTCTACTATTGGCATGAATGCGG
Source organism: Sphingobacteriales bacterium 44-61 (assembly GCA_001898405.1). GTDB lineage: Bacteria > Bacteroidota > Bacteroidia > Chitinophagales > Chitinophagaceae > Terrimonas_A. Next base: position 279,464 of record MKTW01000001.1, on the reverse strand, counting down.
TTGGACTGAAGCCTTTGGTGGAAGTGCAATTCGCCGATTATATTTATCCTGCCCTCAATCAACTGGTGACAGAGATATCGAAAAGCGCTTATCTCAGCTGTGGCAAATTCCCTGTGTCAATGGTGCTTCGTGTGCCAACCGGCGCTTATGGTGGTGGCGGGCCCTATCACAGTGGTTCTGTTGAAACTACCTTGCTTTCCATTAAAGGAATTAAAGTAGTATATCCTTCCAATGCAGCAGATATGAAAGGGTTGATGAAAGCTGCTTTTCATGATGGCAACCCTGTGGTGATGCTGGAGCATAAAGGGCTTTACTGGAGTAAAGTGCCGGGTACGGAAGATGCGAAAACAACGGAGCCAGACAGAAATTATATCATTCCTCTTGGAAAGGCCCGTATCGTGAAACCTGCCAACCCCGCAGCAATAGCAAATGGAGAAAGTTGTGTAGTGATCACTTATGGTATGGGTGTTTACTGGGCAAAAGCAGCTTCGGCAAAATTCAACGGGCAGATAGAGATCGTTGACCTGCGCACTTTATATCCATTGGATGAAGAACTGGTATATGAAAAGGTAAAGCAACATGGAAAATGCCTGGTGCTTACAGAAGAGCAGCAGCGTAATTCATTTGCAGAAGCACTGGCGGGGAGGATCTCAAAGAATTGCTTCACTTATCTCGATGCACCAGTGGAAGTATTGGGGGCATTGAACTTACCGGCAGTGGCTATGAACACCGGGCTGGAGCAGGCAATGCTGCCGAATGCAGATAAAGTTGTTGCCGCATTGGAAAAATTAATCAGTTATTGAGAACACCTAACCTTCCGATATAGTAAATCTATATCCAACTCCATGTATCGTTTCAATCGTTACAGAAGGTTCTATGCTTAATAATTTACGTAGTCTTGTCATGAACACATCCATGCTCCTTCCCAGGAAAAAATCATTCTTTCCCCATACATTCGATAATATTTCTTCCCGCTTCAATACTTTATTGGGATGAAGGCAGAGAAATTCCAGCAACTCTGCTTCCCGCTGTGTTAAACTGACGGTATCTTTTTCACCCACCAGCTTCAGCTCTGCAGGATAAAAAGAAAAATTCCCGATACTTATTGTTTGTGACGTTTCTGCAACGATCATCTTATTCCGCCGGAGAAATACCTGCATCCTTGATAAAAGCTCTTTCATGCTGAATGGCTTTATGATATAATCATCTCCGCCTGCGGCAAAACCTTTCAGTTTATCTTCTTCCAGTGATTTAGCTGTAAGAAAAAGAATGGGAATGCGGTCACTCTTCTGCCGGATCTTTTTTGCCAGGCTAAACCCATCACGGTAGGGCATGTTCACATCCAGGATGCAAAGATCCGGGTTGGTTTTCTGGTAATGTTCCCAGGCTGTTTCACCATCAGGGCAATTGACCACCTGGAATCCTGCTTCTTCGAGGTTGTCTTTAATAATAAAACCGAGTTGAAGATCATCTTCGGCAAGCAGGATTTTTGTTTTTTGTTGCATAACCAAGGTTGTTGTAGTTTGTTGCATCAACTCACCGGTAAACTTACGGTGAAGCTGCTTCCTTTTCCCGGAGCGCTCTCCACTTTTATTTTACCTCTGTGTGCGTCCACTATCTTTTTTACAAAACTCAGTCCGAGCCCAAAGCCTTTGGCATTATACGTTTCGCCATGCCGGACCCGGAAAAAGCGTTTGAATATTTTATTCAGTTGTTTCTTTTCAATTCCAATGCCATTGTCCCGGACAGTAAAATAAGTGAATCCTGCTGTGTTGCCGGTGCTGATGCGCACTTGCGGATTCCTCGAATATTTAATGGCATTGTCAATAAGGTTGGTGATCACGATAACCAGGTATTCCTTATCGGCCAACAGCAAAGGGTCTGCTGCATCCAGCGACAGATCGAAATGAGCGTTTTTTTCAGTGATCAGTGGGCTGAGGTTACGGAGCGCTTCCTGTATCAGGTCATGGATATTTACCTTTTCAGGCGTCAGATGCAACTGATTGGAATCGGTGTAAGCGAATTTCAATAGCCGCTCGATCTGGTTCTGCAGATAAGTGGATTGATTCTCCACAATGCCGGCATAGGTAACCAGCTTATCAGGTTTCTCCACAATAGCCGGATTTTTCAGTACATCAGCTGCCAGGCTGATCACGGCTACCGGTGTTTTGAACTCATGCGTAAAGTTGTGAATGAAATCCTTCTGCGTTTCATTCAGGAATTTTTGTTTGTAGAAATAATACAGGCTGCCGCCAAACAATATCAGCACCAGGAACAGGACAACGCTGCTGATGATCCAGAAATTCATCCTCGTTAAAATATACTGCTGCCTTTTAGGAAAGAACAGGGTAATATGATCATAGCCGCGCGGAGTCGGTGGCACTTTCAGCGCTACACTGTTCTTCGTGGGAGCCAGTATGCCTGTATAAACATATTTTGCAGAATCTGTATTGTAGATGCCCACATGGCACTCGGTAAACACACCAAAATCGTCCAATTCATAATGCAGGTAACTGATCAGCGAGTCTCTTCCTTCAGGAAGGTTTATCTGGGCGATATAAAGATTGGGGGCTGGGTTTTCGACGAGTTCATTGAGGTGTGAGGAATTGTAAAGGCTTATATCCAGGTCTTCATACAAACCCCTGATGGCTTTCATCACATTGTGCGTGAATTCTTTCTGTTCGAAATTGTATATTTTCCTGAGCCAGACCAACTGGAATACCAATATCGTGGCAATGACCAACGAACTGATGAATAGTACCAGGCGGATGGTTGATGATCGTATCGGCGCTGAAAACATAAGCTAAAATAATACGAAGGGCCAGCATGTGGTAGCCGGCCATGTTAACATTGGTTAATTGAAAGTTAACTGATTTCCGGCACTACCGGGCATAAAAAAAGACAGCCTCACACCTGGAGACCGTCTTTACCGAACCAACACACCAAGGTTAAGGGTTATTTGCTTTCAGTTTTCTTAACGGGTTTCGTTTTTTTATGATGATGCTTTCTGTTGACAGCAGTGGCCTTCGCGTCATTTCCTGCTTTCTCAGTACTGGTCACGCTGGCGGTAGACTTATCACTTGCAGCGGATTTTTTAGCGGTCATTTCTTTTTTTACGGGTGCTGATTTGGAAGGTTGCTTTGGAGTAGTTTGTGCACCTGCTACACCTGCGAATAATAACATTGCGGCAACCGGGATCATGTACTTTTTCATATCTTTTTTTTTAGTTGAAAATTTGTTAGGCTAAGTTGGAACAATATTTTCAACCGCAGGAGAATCAGGACCCACTTAACGGCAGCTTAACCGTCGTTAATAAAGTGTTTAAAGCCTTCCTGTTATTTTAAAACTGGAGAATGAACACCGTTCCTTCTCCCTCTGCTGATTGCACCTGGATATTTCCTTTGTGCAGCATCATGATCTGTTTGCATAAGCTAAGCCCGATGCCACTGCCGCTTTTTTTGGTGCTGAAGAATGGAATGAAAATCTTATCCAGTAATTCCATCGGCATGCCACTACCATTGTCTGCTACTTTGATAAGCGTTTTGCGGTTCACTGTGAGATATGCAGAAAGTACAATACGGGGATCGGCTTTATCTTTTACCGCTTCTATGGCATTCACTACAAGGTTGATCATTACCTGTTCGAGCAGATGCATATCTGCTTCAAGAGCAATATCGGGATCTTTCAGGATGGTTTCCACTTCAATGTTCTTTTGCTCCAGTGTCGGCTGCATCAGTTGAAGCAGGTTCTCAAATATATCACGTACATAGATCCTCTTAAGCGTCGGATTGGTGATCTTATTAAGATTACGGTAGGTTTCAGCAAATTTCAGCAGTCCCTCACTTCTGCGGCGGATCGTTTCAATACCGATCTCCAGGTCGTCGACTGAGCCTGAATCATTATTCAGCATGGCAACGGATTGTTGCAGCCTGCTCTTCAGTGTTTCGGCGAGTGAAGAGATCGGCGCTACAGAATTCATGATCTCGTGTGTTAATACACTCAAGAGTTTCTGCCATGCTTTTGATTCCGTTTCATCCAGGGCTTCATTCACGTTCTGAAAAGCGATCAGCTTGTATAAATTCCCTTCTGTCTGAAATGCAGTGGCCGACAATAATATTTTAAAACTGGATCTTTCCTGGTGAGCCGAAGCGATCTTGCTTTCCCCTGGTTTCAATGTAATGATCGCCTGTCCCAATTCTTCATCTCTTTTCTTCAGCGAATAGATGGTTTTGATATAAGGCAGCTGCAGCATTTTCTTCAATGAATCATTCATCCAGATCACTTCTCCGTCATCTTCTTTATAAGAAAGTATGCCCGTGTCAACCAACTCAAGTATTCTTTGCAGGTACTGGTACTGCGTTTCTTTTTCCTTGCTGATCACTTTGAAAGTGGAATTGATCTCATTGAACCCTTGCCGCAAAGGCTGTATTTCTGTGGGAGCGTGCTTTACATCAAAGTAGCGGGAAAAATCCCGGTAATGGACCGATTCCACAAACTGGTCGAGTTCCTTATAAGCTTTCCGTTGGAAACGGTAAAACTCCATTGCCTGGTAGATGATAACGGGCAATACGATCACCAGGTACACATAGTAGCCGTTCACAATAAGGAATGCGGCTGCGCTCAATGTTACCAGCAATAGCAGTATTCCTCCTGCTATTCTCCATTCGTAGTTCTTAAATGTCATACTTGCTAAGTCTTCTGTACAAAGCAGTGCGGGTCAGTCCCAGCTCCTTGGCTGCTTTGGTGATATTGCCATTATGTTTCTCGATCACTTTCAGGATCGTGTTCTTTTCAACAGAACTCAGTTTCATTTCTGCCGGTTCGGTTTCTACAGGCGATGAAGTTTCAATTGGAGAGAAGATCAGGTCCTTTGCCTGCAACACGTCTTCATCTGCCATGATCACCGCCCTTTCAATGATATACTGCAATTCCCTGACGTTGCCGGGATAGTGATGATTCATCAGCTTTTCCAGGGCCTTTGTATCAAAATCCGGTGTGGGTTTCATGTATTTGTTGCTGTAGAGTTTCGCAAAATGACGGGCCAGCAAAATAATATCATTGCCGCGTTTGCGGAGCGGGGGCACAGTTATTTCAACGGTGTTGATACGGTAGATAAGATCTTTCCGGAAACGGCTTTCATTGGCCAGCTCTGTTAAGGGAACATTGGTAGCACAAACCAGGCGGATATCGACCGGCACAGGTTCATTGCTACCCAGCCGCATCACCTGGCGGTTCTGTAATACGCTTAGCAGTTTGGCCTGCAGGTGAAGAGGGATATTGCCGATCTCATCGAGAAACAATGTGCCTTTATCCGCGGCTTCAAAACGGCCGGGCCTGTCTTCACGTGCATCGGTAAAAGCACCCTTCTTATGTCCGAAAAGCTCACTTTCGAACAATGTTTCCGTTAATGCGCCCACATCTACTTTCACGAGAGGCTGCGCAGCGCGCAATGATTGCTGATGAATAGCTTTTGCAATAAGGTCTTTACCTGTGCCATTCTCTCCCAGGATCAGGATATTGGCATCGGTAGGGGCAATTTTTTCTGTTTTATAAAAGATCTGCTGCATGGCTTCCGACTCTCCCAGCAATTCCTTGCCGATAATGGAATCAGCAGATATAATGGAAGCAGCACCTGTTTTTGTGCCCTTACGTTTCAGGATCTCTTTGATAGTGCTGATCAGTTTTTCATTATGCCAGGGTTTTACTACGAAATCGGAAGCACCTTCTTTGAGGGAACGTACGGCCAGGTCAATATCCCCGTATGCAGTGATCATGATCACGGCTGTGTCGGGCCTTAATTTGCGGATCTCTTTCAGCCAGAATAAGCCTTCATTGCCGGTATTGATGGAACTATTGAAATTCATATCGAGCAGTATCACATCAAAGCTGTCTTTTGACAAATGCCAGCGAAGGTTTTCAGGGTTCTTTTCCGTTACAACATCTTTTACTTCTGTTTTCAATAAAAGCCGCACAGCGGTGAGCACATCGGTATCATCATCTATGATCAGGATGGAGGCATTCTTTAGGTTCATATTATCTTTTTGAGGACTCAACATTCAGTTTCCGGTAGCTGTTGCTGCCGGAAAACACATTACTGCAAGTATACCATAATTACAAAGTGGTGGCAACTAATTCTTTAATAAAAAACCCTGTTCAGAAGGCTGTATCAAAATCGGACAGTGGTTGTATCGAAAGAGAACGATTTTTAAGCTATTTTTAATGTAATTGTCTGTAAATCAATAGTATTCGGAACTGGCATATTTATGACTTAACTGGGTTGTCGTCCTGCAAAACCTGTCGGAACAGACCGGCAAAAACAGGGAGCTATTAATCATTAAAGTTATATATCAGTGGATCGAGTAATTGCAAAAAAGAAATGGGGTAAGAAAAGAATACTTACGTTGGTCGGCGTACTGGGCATTGCCACCCTTGCTGTAGCCAGCTATATCGCTACCACCAAAAAATCACAATTGAATGTAGATGTTGAACGCATTACCATCAGCGAGATCAAGAAAGGGCCTTTCCTGGAATTCATTCCTGTGAATGGCGTGGTGATGCCCGTGACCACGATTTACCTGGATGCACTGGAAGGCGGAAGGGTGGAAGAAAAATATGTGGAGGATGGTGCTGTAATGAAAAAGGGGGAACCTATTCTGCGCCTGTCTAATACAGACCTGGAGCTGAATCTGGTGAACCAGGAAACCTCCGTATATAACCTGCTTACCCAAATGCAGATCTCGCAGAATGCTGCCCGTCAGAACACGATCGGCAAACTGAACCAGATGACGGATGTGGAAAGCCAGCTGAAAGAAGCAGAACGTTTATACAAACTCAATAAACATCTCTACGAAGAAAAAGCCATCGGCTTGCAGGAATTCAAGAAATCGGAGAATGATTACAATTATCAATTAGCAAAACAGCAATTGTCCAGGCAGATCCTGAACCAGGATTCCCTTTCTGTTAAGCAGGAATTTGACCAGGCTAAACAATCCTATGGCCGTACGCAAAATGCATTGAACGTAATGCGTAAAAAAGTAGGCGATCTTATTGTAAGGGCGCCGGTTGATGGTCAATTGACCTCGCTGGATGCGGAGATCGGCCAATCCAAAAATAAGGGGGAAAGACTGGGACAGATCGATGTACTGAGCGGTTTTAAAGTAAGGGCGGATATTGATGAACATTATATTTCCCGGATCTATACAGGCCTTGGCGGCACTTTCACTTTTGCCAATAAGCAATATAAGCTGATAATTAAAAAAGTGTACACCCAGGTAACCAATGGCCGGTTCCAGGTGGACATGGAATTTGAGGGCGAAGCGCCTCAGAATATCCGCCGCGGACAAACCCTTCAGATCGGACTTGCATTGAGCGAAGAAACAATGGCACTGCTGCTTCCAAGGGGTGGGTTTCATCAGCAAACCGGAGGCAACTGGATATTCAAATTAAGCGAAGACGGAAAAACTGCCTATAAAGTGGATATACAGCTTGGTATGCAGAGCCCTGATTTTTACCAGGTAATGAGCGGTTTGAAAGAAGGGGACAAAGTGGTGACCTCGAGCTATGAGAACTATGGGGATATGCAGGAATTAGTGCTGAAAAAATAAACTGTGCATTATTCGTAACAAGATGCCGCGAACAACGTACAATAAAAAACAAACCATGAAACAGAAATCAATTTATCTCTTCTTCCTGATCTGCTTTATGAGCATGATCTCCTCGGCGAGGCAGAGGTATTACAGTTCGGCCCTGGATATGGATAATACCATTAATGAAGTGGCCAAAACTAAAGCACCAGCAGCATGCGAGGCCGGGAAAAGGGAAAGTTTTGACCTGTCGCCTGTTGGTTTTTTTGTACTCAATATGTAAGATACTCTTCACCTAAATAAACAATCTGAAATGATTAAGATCACTAATCTTGAAAAAATCTACCGCACCGAAGAAGTGGAAACAGTAGCCCTGAATAAACTTACCATTGATGTAAAAGAAGGTGAGTTTGTGGCTATTATGGGTCCCTCCGGTTGTGGTAAGTCCACGTTGCTGAATATTCTTGGTTTGCTGGATGACCCTGATGCAGGAAGTTTTGTATTCAATGGCATTGAAGTGGCCAAATTCAACGAAAGAAGACGTGCTGATCTCCGGAAAAGAAATATTGGGTTCGTGTTCCAGAGCTTTAACCTGATTGATGAACTTACTGTTTTTGAGAACGTGGAGCTTCCCCTCATCTATACCGGTGTAAAGGCTGCTGAAAGAAAGAAAAGGGTGGATGAAGTGCTGGACAAAGTACAGATCATGCACCGCCGGAACCACTACCCTCAGCAATTATCCGGTGGTCAACAACAGCGTGTGGCTGTAGCCAGGGCTGTAGTAAATAATCCCAAACTGATCCTGGCGGATGAGCCTACCGGTAATCTTGATTCCAGCAATGGTAATGAAGTAATGCAAATGCTGACTGACCTGAATGAGCAGGGTACTACTATCGTAATGGTAACACACAGTGAGCATGATGCCCGTTACAGTCACCGCATCATCCGCATGCTCGACGGGCAGACTGTATTAGAAAACATCATGGTTTAATCAATTCATTTCACCTACTCCTATAGCAAGAAGATATGCTCAGGAATTACATCAAAGTGGCTTTCCGGAACATTATACGGCATAAAGCTTTCTCATTTCTTAATGTGTTTGGACTGGCTATTGGTATTGCCGCCTGCCTGCTTCTTTTTATGGTAGTAAGGTATGAAATGAGCTACGACAAATTCTTACCGGGTCACCAATCCATCTACCACATTATTACGAAGAGTATGACGACCGAGGGTGAAGAGTATCACCCGGGCGTTCCATATCCTGTACTGGATGCGTTGAAGGTGGATATGCCTGAGTTGACTGTCGGTTCCCTGTATTCCAGCTATGGAAGCCAGGTAACGGTATTGGGCAAAGATCCCAATGCTGAAGGTGGTAAGAAATTCATTGAAGAAACAGGCGTGTTCTTCGCTGATCCAAACCTGTTCAAAGTATTTCAGTTTCCCTGGTTAAGCGGCTCGCCGGAAGTATTGGATGAGCCGAATATGACCGTGCTAACGCAGAAAATGGCGGAGAAATATTTTGGTAACTGGCAGGACGCCGTCGGCCAGTTTATCCGTATGGATAATACCATGAACCTGAAAGTAGCAGGTATTTTAAAGGATATTCCTGCTAATTCTGATTTCCCGCTTGCCATAGTTACCTCATTTATTACTTCAAAAAATAATCCCGGCACTTTCGGCTATAACACTCAATGGGGCAGCATCACGAGCAACTACCAGATCTTTATGACCCTGCCCAAAGGTGTGAGTCCTGAAACGATGGACAAGAGACTGGAAGCATTCAGTAAAAAACATTATCCTGCCGGTACCAATACCCGGCAGCAAAGGACAAATATTCTGCAGCCATTAGATTTAGTGCATTTTGATAGCCGCGTCGGTAATTTCGGTGACCATATCACCAGCAGAACTACTTTATGGACACTATCCCTGATCGGGGTATTGATCATTGTAATGGCTTGCATCAACTTTATTAATCTTTCCACTGCGCAGGCGATCAACCGTTCAAAGGAAGTCGGCATCCGGAAAGTATTAGGCAGCAAACGTGCTAACCTGTTCTGGCAGATGATGGGGGAAACAGGTATTATCGTGTTAATGGCGATCGTGCTGGCAGTGGCGATAGCAGCTATCTGCCTGCCATTTATCAGTAATGTGGCTTCCATCAATGAGAAACTCAGTGTGCTCACCCCTTCAGTGCTGCTGTTCATGATCGGGGCAGGGATCCTGGTCACTTTATTTTCCGGTGCATACCCCGCCTTGATACTGTCAGGCTTCAAGCCCATGCTGGCATTGAAGAATAAGATCACTTCAGCAAGTATCGGCGGCATTTCCCTGAGAAGGGGATTGGTGGTAACACAGTTTGCTATTTCGCAGATGCTGATCATTTGTACAATTGTGGCGATCAGTCAAATGAATTCTGTAAGGAATGCCGATCTTGGTTTTAATAAAGAAGCCGTGCTGGTATTGAATGGCAATGCAGACAGCGTGATCTTTTCGAGACAAATGGCTTTTAAGCAAGACCTGCTGAGGCTTAACGGTGTTGAAGCAGTAAGTTTCAGCAGCGATGTTCCTTCATCAGACAATAACTGGTCAACCAATTTTGCGTATAACCATAAAGACGATGAAAATTTTGATCTCTACATGAAGTTTGGAGATGAAGATTATTTTAAAACGTTTGGGGTTCAATTCCTGGCTGGCCGGGAATATGCACATAGCGATACGATAAGGGATGCGGTAGTGAATGAAACATTGGTTAAGAAGCTGGGGGTAAAAAATCCCGCCGATGCCATCGGTCAGGATATCAGGATGGGCAGAGGCCCCTGGATAAAGATCGTTGGGGTGGTAAAGGATTTTAAAACCAATTCACTCCGCGAAGATATCAAGCCAACCATCATCACTTCAAGGCAGGATGTATATGGATATACCAATGTGAAAATAAAAAGTAAGAACCTTGCTCAAACCAGGGATGCCGTGCAGAAAGTTTGGGATAAGCATTACCCGGCTTATGCCAATCGCAGCTATTTCATGGATGAGAGCATTGAGAACTTTTACCGCCAGGAAAACCAGCTCTCCCTGTTGTATAAAATATTTTCCGGTATAGCCATTCTCATTTCCTGCCTGGGTTTATACGGACTGGTTTCTTTTATGGCTGTGCAGCGCAGAAAAGAAGTGGGTGTACGTAAAGTATTGGGTGCATCAGTAGGCCATATCGTTTACCTTTTTTCAAGAGAATTTACCATTCTTATCCTGATCGCTTTTGCTATAGCTGCACCACTGGCCTGGTATATGATGAGCCAATGGCTGAACAATTTCAATTACCGGATCAATATAGGCATATGGGTTTTTGTACTGGCCGTATTGGTCTCCGTGGTGATAGCATGGGTCACTGTTGGATATAAATCAGTGAAAGCAGCCCTGGTCAACCCTGTGAAATCACTACGTTCGGAATAAGTTTTTTACCACATACATCTCTTCAACGGCAATTTCCTGGAAGTAATTGCCGTAATGAAATTATTTTATCAGGTTTAATATACAGATCAGCATGTTTAGTACTTATCTAAAAATCGCTTTCCGTAATCTTTGGAAAAACAAAGCTTTTACAGCTATTAACCTCACTGGTCTTGCAGTAGGACTTACCTGTTGCCTGTTAATGGTACTGTATATTCAGCATGAGCTGAGTTACGATAAGTTCCAGGCAAAAAGTGACCGCATTGTGCGTGTTACGATGGACTATAGCTTTAATGGCGGAGAACCGCAAAAAACGGTAATGACCAGCACCAAAGTGCTCCCTTCTTTCAAAAGGAATTTTCCTGAAGTGGAAGATGGGGTGAGGATGTCGGGCGGAAGATCTGTGCTGGTGAAATATGAAGATAAATTATTCAATGAAGCAAAATTCCTGTTTGCTGATTCCACTTTCTTCTCTGTGTTCCCATCCTTCAAACTGCTGCAGGGAACGGCCGACCAGGTATTGAAAGCACCGAATATGGTCGTGATCAGCGCCTCCGCAGCGAAGAAGTTTTTTGGGAATGATAATCCTGTTGGCAAAACCCTGCAATTGGGGAGTGCGCAAACAAATTACCAGGTGACCGGTGTATCGGCAGATTGCCCTTCCAATTCACAATTGAAATTTGATTTCCTGGCTTCGTTTTCCAGTTTGGGACCGGCACAGGAAGAGACCTATTTTAATGCCAACTTTATTACTTACCTGTTGCTGAAAGACAGGTCTTCCATTGCTTCCCTGCAGGGAAAGATCGAGCCCTTCATGAAAAAGGAAATAACCGATAAGGGAACTAAGATCAACTATCACCTGGAGCCTTATACCAGCGTGCATTTGCATTCCCCTTATGACGGTTTTGAACCGAACAGTAATATCAGTTATATCTATATCACAGGTGGTATTGCTTTGCTGATACTGATCATAGCCTGCTTCACTTATATCAACCTGAGCACAGCAAGATCAATGGAGAGGGCGAAGGAAGTAGGTATCCGTAAGGTATCAGGCGCTTTACGCGGACAGGTGTTCTGGCAGTTCATTGGTGAATCTGCATTGATCACGTTTGTTGCTCTTTTGCTCAGCTTTGCTTTGGCAGCGATGCTGTTGCCGGCTTTCAATACGCTTGCAGACCGGAAATTGCAGTTGGATCAACTGTTTCAGCCTGGAGTGCTGATCTCCGCTCTTTTGATATTAGCAGGTATATCGCTTTTGGCGGGTAGCTATCCTGCATTGATCTTATCAAAATTTCAGCCGGTGAAAGTGTTGAAAGGTGCATTTAAGAACACAGGCTCAGGCAACTTTCTCCGCAAATCACTTACGGTATTCCAGTTTGCTATTTCAGCCTTCCTCGTGATCGCCACCTTCGTGATGCAACGCCAGCTGAAATACATACAAACCAGGAAGCTGGGCTACGACAGGGAACATGTGCTGGTGATGCCGATGGATTCGAAGATGAATGACAAATCAGATCTGTTTAAAACAGAATTCAAGACCAATCCCGAAGTACTGGTTGTTTCCAAAGCTTATCAAACCCCGGTAAATATCCTGGGCGGTTATGCCATGAGCAATTCTCCCAACAATGAGAATTCGATGAGTGTGAAAGCCAATCCTATTGATGAAGATTTTATCAAAGCCAATAGCCTGCAGATCATTGCAGGAACAGATCTCACCAGGCAGGACCTGGTAAATGTTTCCAATGAGGATTATACGAAGAACTATTTCCAGTTTGTATTGAACGAATCTGCCGCAAAAGCGCTCGGCTGGACACCGCAGGAAGCCATTGGTAAAAAAATGTTCCTCGATCTTCAGCGGCCTGGCGAGGTAAAAGCCGTTATCAAAGATTTTCATTTTGCTTCATTGCATACTGCTGTTGAACCACTGGTATTATTCCCCGACAATTGGGGAGCTGTAATGATGGTAAAAACAACCGGCAAAAATCTTCCTCAAACCATTGCTTTCCTGGGTAAGAAATGGAAAGAGCTGGCGCCACATCGCCCTTTTGAATACCGGTTCATGGATGAGGATTATAATAAGATGTATGACTCTGAAATGAGAACAGGTAAAGTGTTCAGCGTATTTTCTGCCATTGCGATCTTGCTTGCCTGTCTTGGATTGTTTGGGCTTTCTGCTTATGCAGTGCAGCAACGCACCAAAGAAATAGGCATCCGTAAAGTGCTGGGCGCATCATCAGCAGGAATAACCCTTTTGCTCGCCAACCAGTTTATCCGCCTTGTGGCAATTGCCTTTGTTATAGCAGCACCGATTACCTGGATACTGGCAGAGAAATGGCTGCGGGATTTTGTTTACCGTACAGATGTGCCGGTTTACATCTTTATCGTCAGCGGACTTGCTATCACAGGTGTTGCGTTGTTTACGGTAAGCTTCCAGGCTATCAGGGCAGCTATGTCGAATCCTGTAAAATCATTAAGAACAGAGTAAGCTCATACCATTAAAGCATAATCATGATAAAAACCTATTTCAAGATAGCTTACAGGAACCTACTACGGAGTAAAGGTTTTTCGTTTATCAATATCCTGGGCCTGGCCATTGGTATGGCCGGTGCAATGCTGATCATGCTTTGGATACAGAATGAGTTGAGCTACGACAAATTTCATGAAAAGAAAGACCGCCTTTATTCAGTCTGGAACCGGGATACATTTGACGGCAAATTGCAATGCTGGAACACTACTGCACAGATCGTAGGTCCCACGCTAAAAAAGGATTATCCGGAGATAGAAGATATGTCGCGCTTCAGCAATGCTGATAATATCCTCCTGAGTGTCGGTGATAAAAAACTGAATATTACCGGTTCCATGGTTGATCCTGCTTTCCTCCGTATGTTCAGTTTCCCGCTGAAGGAGGGGGATGTGACCACTGCTTTGAATGGTACTTATTCTGTAGTGCTGACCGAAAAACTTGCTCATAAAATATTTGGTGATGAACCGGCAATGGGCAAAGTGGTCAGGTTTAATAATGAAGATAATTTTACAGTCACGGGTATATTAAAAGACCTTCCGAATAACACACAGTTCAATTTTGAGTACCTCGCTCCCTGGGATTACATGGTGAAAAAAGGCTGGGCAGATGACTACTGGGAAAATAACTCCACCAGTAATTATGTGTTGCTAAAGCCCGGTGCTTCACTCGAAACAGTAAATAATAAGATCAGAAATATTGTAATTGAACACACCGGTAAGAAGCAAAAAACAGAAGTGTTCCTCCACCCTGCGGAAAAATGGCGTTTGTATTCCAGTTTTGAAAACGGTGTAATAACAGGGGGGAGGATCGATATTGTAAAAATATTCGGCATCACGGCCGCATTCATTCTTCTGATCGCCTGTATCAATTTCATGAATCTCAGCACGGCCCGCAGCGAGAAAAGAGCCAGGGAAGTAGGGATCAGAAAAGTGGCTGGCGCCAGAAAGAATTCGTTGGTGATACAATTCCTGGCCGAGTCGATCATGCTTTCTCTTATTGCGGCAGTAATTGCATTAGTGATCGTGAACCTTTCACTGCCTGCCTTCAACAAGATGACGGATAAGCAGCTTTTCATTCAATGGGATAATATTTATTTCTGGCTGGTGTTTGCTTCTTTCACTTTGTTCACTGGTATCATTGCCGGCAGTTATCCTGCATTCTTCCTTTCATCTTTCAAGCCTATTAAAGTATTGAAGGGCACCTTCAAATCGGCCAATGCCCTGGTAGCTCCGAGAAAAGTGCTGGTAGTATTGCAGTTCACTTTTGCCATTCAGCTGATCATTGCAACGATCGTGGTGCAACGCCAGTTGAAATATGCGATGAAACGTGATATCGGCTATAAAAAGGACAACCTGCTTTATGTTTCTTTCCAGGGTGATATTAAAAAGAATTACTCCCTTATCAAGGGCAGCTTGCTTTCAAAAGGCATTGCCAGTCATGTAGTGAAAAGCAGTTCCGCTTTAACGGAACACTGGAGCGACAGTTGGGATTTTGAATGGCAGGGTAAGGACCCGAATAATAAAATAGATGTGATCCGTTTCAGCAGTGATAAAGATCTGCTGCAAACGACCGGTATGAAACTGGTCGCCGGCCGCGATCTTGACCTCGAGCAATATCCCACTGACTCATCAGCCTGCCTGATCAATGAAACGGCGGCAAAAGCTATGGGTTTCAAAGACCCGATCGGGCAGACCATAAAAGATGATGGCTTTGCTATGCATGTGGTGGGAGTGGTCAAAGACTTTATACTGGAGTCTCCTTACCAGCCTGTGCAGGCAATGGTGATCGGGCCGCGTTGGTTTAATGGCATGCATATTAAATTAAGTGAGTGGAAGCCTGTAGCGGAAAACCTGGAGGCGGCGGCAGCCGTATTTAAACAGTATAACAGCGAGTATCCATTTGAGTACAGATTTATTGATGAATCGTACGCCCGCAAATTTAATAACGAGAAAAAGACATCCCAACTGGCTGGCCTTTTTGCTGCACTCACCATTTTTATTTCCTGTCTTGGCCTGTTTGGCCTGGCAGCTTATATGGCAGAGAACCGTGTGAAAGAGATTGGCGTGAGAAAAGTACTGGGTGCATCTGTGCCGCGTATCGCAGGTTTATTGTCAAAAGATTTTATCAAGCTGGTGATTATCGCCATTCTTATTGCTTCACCTGCATCCTGGATGGCTATGAACATGTGGTTGAAAAATTATTCTTACCGTACGGATATAAGCTGGTGGATATTCCCCGCCTCGGGAGCTATCGCTATATTGATCGCTTTGCTTACGGTAAGCTCCCAGGCCATCAAAGCAGCAATGGCTAACCCGATCAAAAGTTTACGAACCGAATAAACCTTATTTATGATTAAAAATTATCTGAAGGTGGCATGGCGAAACCTTCTCCGGAACAAAACCTTTTCACTGATCAATGTATCCGGGCTTACGATTGGCATGGCCTGTACCATGCTGATCGCGCTTTGGGTGTATAATGAAAAGAACTGGGACCATTATAATAAGAACTACGAGAATATCTATCACATATTCAGCAACAGGAATTTCAATGGTGAAATATCCACTGGCCCTGATATGATGTACCCGCTGGCAAAAGCGACCAAAGAAACTATGCCAGACATCACGCATTCTGCTATCGTCAGTTTCCCTGCCAACATTTTGCTGGCAAATGGAGATAAGCGGCTGAACAAAAGCATGCTGACTGTTTCACCTGAATTCTTTGATATTTTTTCTTTTGATTTTATCAAAGGTAATGCTGCGGCATTGCAGGATCCCGATGCTATGGTTATCACAGAGAGTACCGCCCGGTCGCTTTTTGGCGAAACAGACGTGATAGGGCAGTCTGTTAGGATCAACAATAACCGCAATGCAATAGTAAAAGCTGTGGTAAAAGATGTACCGCGCAATTCCACTCTTCAGTTTGAAGGGCTCATCCCTTTCAATCCCTCTTCACCTGAAATAAAACAGGCAGAGAACGATTGGGTGAATTGCAACAACCGGATCATTGTCAGCACCAAACCGGGAACAAATATCGCCGGGCTTGAAACCAAAGTATTGGACCTGATCAAGAAACGGACTGGCAATGAAAATCCAACTACACGAGGATCTGTTGTGTTGCATCCCATGAGCAAATGGAGATTGTATGAAGAATTCCGTGACGGGAAAAACGTGGGTGGCCGTATACAATACGTAAACCTGTTTACCTGGGTGGCTGTTGTGATCCTGATCATTGCCTGCGTGAACTTCATGAACCTTTCAACGGCACGTTCAGAGAAAAGGGCAAAAGAAGTAGGCATCCGGAAAACGCTGGGTTCTGAAAGAAAGCAATTGGTCTGGCAATTCCTGTCAGAATCCGTACTGCTCGCGATCATATCTTTTCTATTGGCCGTGGCTGTGGTGTATGCAGCGATCCCTGCTTTCCGTCAGTTATTAAATATTGATGTTGTTATACCTTACCGAGAGCCTTCGCTTTGGGGAATTGCGCTGGGTATTATCCTGCTCACCGGTATTTTTGCAGGCGGCTATCCGGCATTCTATTTATCGGGGTTCATGCCGGTAAAGGTTTTGAAAGGAACGATATTGCAGGGAAAGCAAGCTGTGTTGCCGAGGAAAATACTGGTCACTTCTCAATTCATCGCTTCCATTATTCTCATCTCTGCCACACTGATCATTTATCAGCAATTGCAACATGTAAAGAAGAGGGATCTCGGGTATGACACGAATAACCTTATCCAGCTTAACTCATCCCGTGACCTGAATACGAATTTTGAAGCTTTCCGGAATGATCTTCAACAGGCAGGTATCTCGTCTTCCGTGGTCCGCACCTCCGGTCCGCTGACCACTATTCTTGGATTTACTTCTGGTATTCAGTGGCCTGGGGCAGCAGTGAACAGTGAACTGATCGTTGGTTTCCTGTTTGCTGATAAGGATTTCGCCAAAACCCTGAATGCAAAAATGATCGAAGGCCGTGATTTCCGCCAGGGGGATAGCAATTCCGTTATTTTCAATAAAGAGGCTATCCGGTTGATGAATATCAGTTCGCCGGTTGGGAAGCAGATCAACTGGGCTGGTAAACAAAGAACGATCGTTGGAGTAGTGGATAATATGGTGATGACCTCTCCTTATGCAGCAGCTTCGCCTATGATGGTATGTTATGATGACAGGCGTTCAAGCTTTACCAATATCCGCCTCACGGAGAAGACTGACCTGCGAAAAGCATTGACAACAATAGAAGGTATTCATAAAAAATACAGTCCTGAATATCCTTTTGAATACAGGTTTATTGATGATGAATTCAACCGGAAATTCATCAATGAGCAGTTGATCGGTAAGCTGGCGGTGATCTTTGCTGGTCTTTCCATATTTGTATGCTGCCTGGGATTGTTTGGGCTAGTATCTTTCACTATTGAAAGGAGAACAAAAGAGATCGGTATCCGTAAAGTGTTGGGGGCATCGGTGCAACAAGTGCTGATGCTGATGTCAAAGGAGTTCCTCCTGCTGGTAGCACTGGCCTTCCTGGTTGCAATTCCCGCTGCATGGTGGGCTATGAATGAATGGCTGAAGAATTTTAATTACCGCATCAATATCGGCATCGGTGTGTTCCTGGTGGTAGGTATCGTTACTCTGCTGATCGCATTGATAACAGTAGGATTGAATGCGTCGGCAGCCGCTTTGCGAAGCCCGGTAAAAACATTGCGTTCAGAATAATACATTTATATGCTAAGAAATTACCTGAAGATCGCTCTCCGCAGCCTTGCCAGGCGCAGGTTGTTTTCTGCTATCAATATTCTCGGTCTTGCAGTGGGACTCGCGTTTTCCTTGCTGATCGGCGTGTATATTATTAAAGAGAAGCAGGTGAATGCTGATATCAGGAATGTAGACAGGCAGTATTTGGTGAAGAGCGAATGGAAGGTAAAGGAAATGGGGCTTGAGATCACCACTGTGGCACCGCTTCCCAAAACCATAAAGGAAGAGTATCCACACCTGGTGAAAAATTATTATCGCTTCAACCCGGTAACCAACGTTGTGTCAGCAGGGGATAAACATTTTAAGGAAGATATTGCCATCTGCGATACCACGCTTGTTTCCATGTATGGCTTTCCTTTATTGTACGGCCAGCCAGGCAAAGCCTTTAAGGATGATAATTCAGCTGTAATAACAGAAGTGCTGGCGCAGAAACTATTCGGCCGGAAAGATGTGATCAATGAAAGGATCAGCATTGCCACTACTACCGGAGAAAAACAGGATTACCTGGTTACTGCCGTACTGAAAGACGTGTCGAAGAATACTGTAACAGGCCTGCTGGGTGATAAGTATGCAGTGTTTGTGCCTACTACCGGCAACAGGTATTATCCCGGTGGTGATCCTGCAGCGCCTTGGACTTCCATATTTGAAGTGGGTTTGATCGAACTGCAGCCAGGAGTGTCACCTGCCGCACTTGACAAACCGTTTCAGCAGGTGCTGGCAAAGTATACCGATGAGAATACCAGGAACAATCTGCGGGTGAAACTGGCGCCATTAAGGGATTATTACCAGAAAGATAATAACGGAGCAGTTGAGCGGGTCATCTTCACCTTATCGCTGGTAGCCCTGTTCATTATTTCAATGGCCATCATCAATTTTATCAATATTAATATTGGTACATCCACTTACCGGCTGAAAGAGATCGGTTTGCGGAAAGTATTCGGAGGTGAAAAAAAGCAACTGGTGCTGCAATATCTTACTGAAGCAATGTTGCTTACCCTGTTTGCCGGTCTTTTATCTATTGTATTATATGAAGCGTTGCGCCCCCTTTTTGGCCAGATGCTTCAATCGTCGCTGCAACCTTTCTGGCAATTCAGTTGGTACCATCTATGCTTTTTTATCGGCTTGTTGGTGGCAGTAGGCTTGCTGGCAGGATTATACCCTGCTTTTGTATTAAGCACTGTCAGTATTAGCCGGGCGGTAAAAGGGAAAATGGATAATTCCAAAGGCTCCCTGGTATTGAGAAAGTCTTTGCTGGTGGTCCAGTTTTCGTTGGCTATTCTTGTATTCATCTGTGGGCTCGTTATTTCACAACAGGTATCTTATATTTTCAATAAGGACCTTGGATATAATAAAGACCAGGTACTGGTAGCTACTGCATTTCCCAAGCAATGGGATACCATTGGTGTAAGAAGGATGATCGATCTGCGAAAAGGATTGCAGCAATTGCCGGAAGTAAAAGACATCAGCCTTACTTTTGAAGTGCCTGACCGAAAGCCGCCTGGTTCCATCGACCTGCAATCAGCCAATACAGCTCAACCACTCCTGATATCCGCTGTCAATGCAGATGAAAATTATGCCAGCACGTTTGGTATACAGTTGCAAGCCGGTAGCTTCTTCAATAAAAAAGGTGAAACACATATACCCGGGCAGATCGTACTGAATGAATCTGCGGCCAAAGCACTTGGGTTCAGCGCGCAGGATGCCATTGGTAAAACGGTTAAGATGGCTGCAGGAAATGTATTTACCATCGCAGGTGTGGTAAGAGACTTTAATTATTCCTCATTTAATGAAATGATCGCACCGCTTGCGTTCATCCATGTAGAAGACGGATTGGGTTATCGCTTTCTTGCTATGAAGGTTTCAGGAAAAGACATGGCTTCTGCTATTGAGTCGATTAAACGGAAATGGAAAGAACTGTCGCCCAATTCGCCTTTTGAATATTTTTTCATGGATGAAAAATTCCAGTCATTATACACTTCTGAACTCCAACTGAAAAAAGCTACCGGCCTGGCTACTTTTCTTAACCTGTTCATTGTTTTCATGGGCGTATTCGGAGTGATATCATTCACGATCGTAAAACGCAATAAGGAAATTGCCGTTCGGCGGGTGCTGGGAGCAGATATCCGGAATATACTATTACTGTTTATAAAAGAATATGCCTGGTTGATCCTGCTGGCCAATCTTATCGCCTGGCCACTGGCTTACTGGTTCACTCATGAATGGTTGCAGCAGTATGTTTATCGCATACAGCAAAATGCAGTACCCTTTATGATTGCTGGTGTATCTGTTCTTGTGCTGGCGGTTATATTGATCGGAGCTTTATCGCTAAAGCCGGCAACCAGCAATCCTGTCAAAAGCTTAAGAACTGAATAAACCCAATGATTTTTGATAAGCCCGGACCAGACCCTTACTGCAAAACCCCTGACAAAAACTGTTCGTATTCGGACAGTTTTTGTCCATTTTCGCACATCTCCCGCGGAGATCAATTATTACAGGTTGAAAATCATATATTTAGGGAATGGCATGCCAGTTGAAAACCAGTATGCCGGCAGGGTGTATTTTTAAGCTATACTGAATTGAATAAATAAAATAACTATGGTAGAATTAAATGGGATTTACAAATGGGTGAACGCGGGAAATAACCGGACTTTCTTACTAAAAGATATCAACCTGTCGATAAAGGAAGGTGAATTTGTTTCGATCATGGGCCCTTCCGGCTCCGGCAAATCCACTTTGCTGAATATCATCGGTATGCTGGACGATTTCAATGAAGGCGAATACCAGTTCCTGCATGAATCTGTTCACAGGCTGAAAGAGAAACAACGGTCGTCTTTATATAAGCAATACATCGGTTTTGTATTCCAGGCTTATCACCTGATCGATGAACTGACAGTGTATGAGAACATTGAAACCCCGCTGATCTACCAGGATGTTAAAGCTTCAGAAAGAAAAGCATTGGTCGCCGACATACTTGACCGTTTCCAGATCGTAGGAAAGAAAGATCTTTTTCCCACGCAATTGTCCGGCGGCCAGCAGCAACTGGTAGGCATTGCCAGGGCCTTGATCGGTAAGCCAAAACTTTTGTTGGCGGATGAGCCTACGGGCAACCTCAATTCAGCTCAGGGTGAAGTGATCATGGAATTGTTCAGGGAATTAAATAAAGAAGGAGTAACAGTAATACAGGTTACCCACTCGGAAAAAAATGCAGCCTATGGTTCAAGGATCATTAACCTGCTGGATGGAATGGTAGAGAAAAAATAATAACAACCATTCCGGTAATAAAACAGAAATAAAAGATGAAAAGAATTTTGGCTTTTGGTTTTTATGTGTGTGCAGCGCTTGCCTGCACAAAAGCGTATGCACAGGAAACGGCAGGAAATGTGTTGACGTTGCAACAATGTGTTGAAACGGGTTTATCCAAAAACCTGGATGTATTGCAGGCCGGTTTGCGGATGGAAACCGGTAAGATCAACTGGAACCAGGCAAGGCTGAATATGCTTCCTGACCTGAATGCATCTGCTTCCAATGGTATTAACCAGGGACGTAGTATCGATCCTTTTACCAACTCCTATATCAATCAGCAGGTGAATGTTGCCAACTATAGCGCAAGCAGCGGCATAGTGCTGTTCAGAGGCTTGTCTATGCAGAATGCAATAAAGCAGAATGCATTGGCTTATGAAGCTTCTAAAATGGATTGGCAACAGGCAAAAGATAATCTCACCATTAATATTATTCTCACTTACCTGCAGGTGCTTACTAACCAGGATTTGCTGGTACTGGCCGTTAACCAGGCTGAGCTGTCCAAAAAGCAAGTGGACCGATTGGAAATACTGAAT
The DNA here is from genome assembly GCA_001898405.1 of Sphingobacteriales bacterium 44-61. Taxonomy (GTDB): domain Bacteria; phylum Bacteroidota; class Bacteroidia; order Chitinophagales; family Chitinophagaceae; genus Terrimonas_A. The sequence continues at coordinate 257,332 of MKTW01000001.1, read as the reverse complement.
AAGGACGGAGCTATTCTGCCTTCTGAACTGTCTGATCTGAAAGGGCAGTATGCCAACGATCAGCTTAGCATCATCAGCACAAAAGCTGCATTGGAGCAGTCCAAACTTAATTTGTGTAAGCTGATGAATGTTCCTTATGACAAGGCCATCCAGTTGGAAAAGCTGGATGCGGAGTCTTTTGCTACCCGTTATGATAATACGCCCGACAGTATTTATTCAACAGCTTTAGAACAGTTTTCCCTGATAAAAGCGGTTGACCTCCGCAGGGAAAGTGCAGCAAGAGGGGTGAAGGTTGCCAGGGGGCAATTATTCCCCACTTTGAGTCTGAATGGTAATGCAAGCACCAATTATTCCAGCGCTGCCAGCAATTCTGTGTTTACCGGTTCATCGGAAGTGGCATCTACAGATTATGTAATGATCGGCGGCAACTCTTTTCCTGTATATAAGAAGCAGAATAATTTTGATACGGAGAAGATCGGGTATGGCAAGCAGGTAAAGAACAACATTTTTACTTCAGTGAGTATAGGCCTTCAGATCCCCATCTTCAATGCTTTGCAGCAACGCAATAAAGTGAAGCAGGCAAAACTGGACCTGCAAAATACAGAGTATGTGGCCAGTACCACTAAAACGCAATTGCAGCAATCAATTGAAGAAGCCTATATCAACATGAGCTCTTCTTTGGAGAGGTATAAAACCCTGCTGGTGCAGGTTGGCGCTTTCAATGAATCTTTTCACGCGGCAGATGTGCGGTTCAATTCCGGTGTGGGGAACTCTATTGATTACCTGACCGCTAAAAACAACCTTGACAGGGCAAACAGCAATGCTGTTGCCGCGAAATATGATTATGTGTTACGGACCAAGGTGCTGGATTATTATCAGGGGAAGCAGCTTTGGTAGCTACTTCTTTTTGCTGATATCTTCCACTTCTTTCATGAATTTTCCAACACGTGGATCAGCATATGTTCCATAAGCGTCGGTAAGCGTTCCTTTTTCACCGCCATCCGTTTCAATGGCATACAGAATAGAATTGTCGTCAGGATCGCTGGAACCTTCAAAGCGGAAAAAATTGACAACGTGCACTTGTTCCGGGCGATAGTTTTTCCCTTTGCCGGATGATAGCAAGCCATCCTCGCTTATTTGGAATTGTTCAGTATAGCCATCTGATGCCAGCTTATTTATGCAGGATGATAATGTTTTCATATCTGCATCAGTGGAGGGAATCTCATATTGCATATCGTTGATTTTAAATGTTAAGCCAGAAAGAGTGGTTGTGTCTACAACCACTCTTGATTTTTTATCAGGCATGTTGGGTGTCGCGCATTTTTTTTATTTTATCATGCGATTTTTTCAGGTTGCTTTGTTGCTCAGCGATCAGTTGCCGGATATCATCAGATAAATGAATATCCGTTGCCAGCGCCTGCTGATAAGCTTTCTGCGCAGCATCCTCTCCATATTCGCAGGCAGCCAGTATCGCTTTTCTGTTCTTTCCGCTGAAAGTCGCTTTCACGTCCATCCATGTCCTGTATATTTTCCCTTTCATCGTAGTGCCGTCGGCCGGTTCATTACCACTAATCGTAACATGTTTGGTCAGATCATTCACATAGCTACGGCTTTCAGAAGCCATGCTTTCAAACAATGAACGCAGATCAGCATCTTCAGGAGCTGTTTCCTTTGATGCTTTTTCATATCCTCTCACCCGGTCATTATTGATCTCGATAAGATCGTTCAGCACTTCTGAAGTTTTTTCATTTGTTTTCATAGTCTTAATTTTTTCAATTAACAATCTTTTACCCCGATATTTAAGAGACAAAAAACCATACCAGTAAAAAAAGCGTTTATTCTTAGGAGCATTCTTTCAATATATGCAGCAGTAGGTGTTCAGAAGGGCTAAAATCTCCCTGCTGTGTGTTCTTTTTGCCACGTTTTTTCATGTAATCCTGGAGCTTCCCTTCCTCATATAACCGGAAAAGGCAGGGATGTATATAGTATTTTTTGCAGATCGCGCGGGTGTTGCCCAGCCGGGCACTTACTGTATCAATCACTCCAAGCATGTTTTTCTTTAACAGTTTTTCATCAGGCATATTTTCCAATGGGCCAAGGCATTTCAATGCCTGCAAAGTACCAGCCCAGGTGCGGAAATCTTTTGCCGAGAAATCCTGTCCTGCAGCTTCTTTAATATAGTGGTTCACCATTCCTGAATCGATCGCCCGGTGTTTTTCCCCGGGAGTATAAAACTGGAAAAGAGTTTTGCCCGGCACATCACGGCATTGCTTGATCGCATTTGCGAGCTTTTTGCTGGAGACGGAAACATGTTGCTCAACTCCCTTCTTTCCGGGAAAAGTAAACTGAATAGTATTCCCACCGATCTTTACATGCTTGTCTTTTAATGTAGTAAGTCCATAAGAGCCGTATAGTTTTTCATATTCATTATTACCGACGCGTATATAAGTTTTTTCCATGAGGTTGATAGCCGTGGCCAGTACTTTATTGTCTGTCAGCTCAGTCCCAGCCATATCTTTTTTTATCTTCTGCCTGATCTTCGGAAGGGATTTGCCAAATTCATACAGGCGATGAAACTTTGTTTCTCCCCGGAGGGAATTCCATTTTGCGTGATAGCGGTATTGTTTTCTTTTATTCAGGTCAAGCCCTGTAGCCTGAATATGCCCGGCCGGGCTATGGCAGATCCATACGTCCGACCAGGAGGGAGGTATGGCCAGTCTCCTGATCCTCTCCAACTGCAGCTTATCTTTCAGTGGCTTGTTCTTATAAGTGTAAGTAAAGCCTTTTCCTTTTTTCCAGCGCTTAATGCCTGGTTGCTTATCCGACACATACACCAATTGAGCTGCTTTAGCAGCTTTTTTATGGTCCCTGTTAAGCAGCAAATGCTGACGATGGGAGAGGGAGTTGTTTTCCTTTATGGTATTCATTTGCTGGTATAAAGAAAAAGAAATGCCATATTTATTTTTCCGCTGGCATGCCGATGCTAACGGTTGAAAGAAAAGATAGAGGCATCACTATTCTTCTTTCCTTCTATCATATCCCGGATTATATTGGCAGCTATTACGCTGAAGGTAATCCCATTACCTCCAAACCCCAGGGCGAAATAAGTGTGGGGCCTTTCGGGTATGGAACCAATATAAGGCAATCCGTCCCTGGTGGAGGCAAATGCGCCGGCCCATTTGAAATCTGTTTTAAAGGGGATGCGTGGAAAGAGCTCCTTAAATGCTTTTTCAAGCATTCTTGCTTTCTTCGGCAACCATTCATTTCTGCGTTGGGGATCTGACCAGTCAACGTCTTTGCCTCCCACAAGAATGCGCCTGTCGTTGGAAGTGCGCAGGTAGAGGTAAGGTTTGCGTGTTTCCCAGATCAGTGAATTGCGGAACCAGAAGTCCTGCTCTGCAAAAGGCTCGCTTACGATAGCAAAGGTAGATTGCAGATGCTGTACCTGTTTCGGTATATATCGTTGCGATTCATACCCACAGGCGATTATGAGCTTGCGTGCTTTTACGTTGAAGCCTGTTGAGGTAGTCAATTCCACGCCATTCTTTGCATAGCGGATATCTGTCACTTTTGTATTGTCAAATACTTTTGCGCCCAGGTTAATGCATTCAGTTAATAAACAATGGGTGATCCTGTAAGCATCGGCTTCTGCGCCATCGGCGGAAAGAAGTGCTGCGGGCTTTTCAAAACCATAATTTGTTTTGATAGCATGCTGGTCCATCCATTGCAGGTCAAACCCCACATTTTTCCTTAGATGATATTCTTTTTCCAGGTTTTTAATATGTGATCCGTAAGAAGCATATTGCAGGCTCGGCCTGAAGCGGACCAGTTCTTCTGCCTTCAATTGACGGCCAATCTTTTCCAGTTCATAGATCGCTTCGCGGCAAAGAATATAACTGCGAACTGCATTTTTTTCACCTGCCAGGTTGATCAGCTTGTATAAAGGAGTGTCTATTTCATATTGAAGCAGTCCTGTGCTGGCAGCAGTGCTTCCGGTACCGGCATGGCGCCTGTCGATCACCGTTACAGCATGACCTGCATTAATAAGTTCACGTGCTGCCAATGCACCGCTTATTCCTGCGCCAATGATAGCGATGGATGTTTGTATGTTTTTTTGCAGCGACGGATAGTTATTGATGGTCCCATAACGGAGCAGCCAATAAGGGTAAGGTGATCTCAGGTCCATCTTTCATTTGATTTATTTGATAAGATCAAAAAATAATGCCATTCATTGGAGATTAATGATGCGGATGGGTCAAAGAAGTGTCATGGCCCATATAAATTAACTCGCTGAGGATTAATATTGGGTATCAGGTTATTGAAGTCTTTTAAGCACATCAGGCGAAAAGCCCTTTTTTTGTTGTATCTTCATGCAAGCACCAGCTTCTTCCCCGGGATTATTTCAACGCATTATTATGATAGCACATATTCAATTCCGTCATAAGGAAGAGGATGTTCATTCTCTACTCGTCTTCAATTTTGGGGCTATCAGGGATGTGATCATGGTGCTGCCACAGGCAAAAAGTATTCTGCAGGGATGGCGTAAAGATGAAAGGGAGAATGGGATCCTGTTTAATAATGCCGGTGATGATATATGGGTATGCCCTAATTCATCTATCAATCATTTTCCCGATACATTTTCGCATCTGAAGGCAGAGCTTCTGAAATTTTTTAATAACAACAAGTTTGAGTTCAAATTGAGATTGCCTGTATAGGCATTACTTGCTTCCTCTTTTCAATGAAGATTTTCTTACGATCAACTCTGAGTTTACAATGATCGTGTTGGTGGTTTTGATATTGGATACGCCTTTCAGGTGATTCACCAGGTTACGGGCGGCAATTTCTCCCATGTCCATACCGGGATAATCGATGGTAGTGAGCTGAGGTTCTACCAGTTTGCTGATAGCATCGTTATTAAAACCCACTACCGCAATATCCTGTGGTATCCTGATGCCATGCTCTTTCAGGGTTTGCATACAAACAGCAGCAGAGAAATCATTAGTGATAAAAGCACCATCAGGCATGGGGTTCATGCTGATGATCTGCAGAGCCGCTTCCACTCCACATTGTTCACTGAGATCCTTGATCAACACAAGATCTTTGTTGTAAGGGATATTATTATCACGCAGAGCATGCTCATAGCCACGGTGCCGTTGGGCATACACGTTTCTTTGCAGGCTGGCCGTTACCATCACAATGCGTTCACAGCCCTGCTCAATCAGGTGCCGCGTGGCCTGGTAGCCGCAGGCATAGTTATCGATGATCACTTTGGTGCTGTCTCCCTGTTCTTCCACCCGGTCGAAGAAGATCACCGGAATACCTTTTTCTTCATAAGGGAGGAAATGTTCCAGGTTGGTGGTGTCAAAGGCAAGAGAAGCGATGAGCCCATCTACCCGTTTGTGAAAAAGGTTCAATGCATTGGCTGCTTCTTTTTCGTAACGTTCTGAAGAGTGTGCGATGATGAGATCATACCCGGCTTCAGTGGTCACTTTTTCAATGCCAGCCAGCACGGAAGTGATGAAGTTACTGTTCAGCTCATGTATCATCACGCCGATGGTATTGGTCTTTTGCTTGCGGAGATTGCTCGCAAAATTGTTGTGCCGGTAGCCAAGTTGGCGGGCAGCCTCCTGTATTTTTTTTCGGGTATTTTTATTGATGGCCGGGTGGTTCTGCAACCCACGGCTTACAGTGGCAGAGGATAAGGACAGTTTTCGGGCAATATCATAGATAGTGATGTCCTTTTTAGGCTTCATCATGTTACAATCGATTATTAATTGATCAGTTCGTTCAAAATGCTCTTCAACGGATTGGCTTCTCTTATAAAAATACCATATTCCTGTCTATGCCAGGTAAAAACAGGGAATTGTTTATTTAGTTGAATTTCAAAATCCGGCACTAAATCGTACATTCCCCTATCAAAGAAGCAAGATGGTATTATTCATTGTCCTGCTTGCAATTGCCTTGCAGGTATTCCTGACCGCAAAGAAGCTCAGTCCTTTTTTATCCTTGTTGATCGTAGCGATCGTGGCAGGCCTTGCATTGAAAATGTCTCCGGCCGATCTGATCGTTTCTATTGAGAAAGGCGTGGGCAGCACATTAGGCGGACTGGTACTGATCATCTGCCTGGGGGCTATACTGGGAAAGTTGCTGGAAGCCAGCGGGGCTGCCGGACAAATAACTACCACTCTTGTGAATGCCTTTGGTATAAAATATATCCAATGGGCGGTGTTGCTTACGGGCTTCCTGGTGGGCATTCCTCTTTATTATAATGCAGGGTTCATTATACTGGTGCCCCTGGTATTTTCCATTGCCCGGCGGACCGGGGTGTCCTTATTATATGTTGCCATTCCCATGGCTGCTGCTCTTTCGGTTACGCATTGTTTCCTGCCGCCTCATCCAGGCCCTGTTTTGCTGGTGAATGCATTTCATGCCAATATGGGTAAAACGCTTATGTATGGTCTTGCTATTGGTGTTCCTATCCTGGTACTTGTAGGCCCCGGGCTTGGCAAACTGATGCAGGGAATAAAGCCGGGCGCTGAAAAATTTTTATCGGCCCCTGCTGAAACCGGTTATGAAAAACTGCCAGGTATTTTCGCCAGTTTCTTTATGGCATTATTACCGGTATTCCTGATCAGTATTGCCGTATTGGCCAATGCATTTTTACCAGAAGAAAGTTTGTTCCGGAAAATACTGGCTTTCACCGGCGATTCAACTATTGCTTTGCTCATCACTGTATTATTGGCGATCATATATTTTGGAAAAACAACGGGCAGGCCTGTGAAGGAAATAATGGTATGGGTCAATAATGCAGTAGCTGATGTGGCGCTTATACTGCTTATTATCACAGCAGGCGGTGTATTCAAGCAGGTGCTTACCGATAGCGGTACAGCAGATTATATTGCTTCACTCAGCAGTCAATGGAAGATGCCGCCGCTGGTATTTGGATGGGTGGTAACGGCGCTTATCAGGGTGATGATCGGCTCTGCCACTGTTTCCGCTATTACGGCGGCAGGCATTGTGGCGCCACTGGTGCTGGCAGGAAAAGCATCACCGGAACTGATGGCATTGTCTGTGGGTGCAGGGAGTGTATTCGGCTCGCATATCAATGACACCGGCTTCTGGATGTTCAAAGAATTCTTTGGTCTTTCGTTAAAGCAGACATTCCTTTCCTGGACAATGATGGAAACTGTGATCTCTGTGCTGGGATTGATCGGCGTGCTGGTACTGAACAATTTGATTTAACCAGTTTTTCCAGTCATCCCTCCACCGCTTCCACGGCGGGATACTCCACGTTTATTTGCCGGCGTATCTCATCCAGCGTGGTTATCAGATCAAGACTGGCAGATAGGGGATGAAGTTCACTCTCAATTTTATTTTCAGCAATGCAGTGCAATACTTCTTCTGTTTCAAACTGCATTCCATGCCCTGCCCATGAACAGGGATAAATGATCTTTCCTTCACCTCGTTCGGTCAGTTCAATGCCACTGGCTTTTTCAAACCAGGGATGAAAGATTTTGATCGAACCCTTATCGCCGGTGATCTCCGCAGGCGCATCACTTTCTGCAATTAAGGAAGATTCAAGCATGGCATAAGCGCCATTGCGATATTGAAGCAGGATAGAACAATTTTCATCTACATGTTCATCAGACAGCTTGGCAATGGCTTTAATGGAGCGCGGCTTGCCCAGCAGTAATTGAGCTAAATAAACAGGGTAGACCCCCAGGTCAAGCAATGAGCCGCCGCCTTTTTCAGGATCAAAATAGCGGCTGCCATCTTCCGGCATGGCCCTGAAAGTGGTGGAAGCTTTTATGGCGAGCACATTCCCGATCCGCCCTTCTTCGATAAGGTTGAGTACCAGTTGGAGGCTGGGCAGGAAGCGGACCCACATTCCTTCCATTAAAAAAGTTTTATTGGCTTTGGCTGCATTGATCAGTTGCTGGCATTGATCGGCATTAACGGTCATTGGTTTCTCACAAAGCACCGGGATCTTTTTTTCCAGGCAATCCAATGTGTGCTGAAAATGATCGGGATGAGGCGTGGCAATATAAACGATATCGGGACGCACTTTTTCAAGCCACCGCGAAGGATCAGTGTAGGCATATGGTATATTGAACTCGTCTGCAAAAGCGTCCGTGCCTTCTTCCGAATGACCCAATACCGCTACGATCTCCTGGGGTGCTGCAATAAGGGACAGGTCTCTGGCAAACAAGCGGGCAATACTTCCCGGCCCGATAATGCCCCAACGGGTAGTAGCTTTCATGTTTAGTTGTTTATAACACTCATCCCATTTATATGCCATTTTGCAAATGATAAATGCAGGATAAAGCAATTTCATTTTTCAATTTTACTGAATGTGTAGCAGCAGTCAGTTGATGGCATAGTTTTTTGATGTTTTCAGGAAATGCCTGGTATGGAAATAAAAAGAAATGAAGCCACATTTAACCGGCCGGAAGGAGACAGGGTACTGGATGCTCCTTATGTATTTGTTGATATCCCCTCATTTATCGATCAGTTGAAAAGTGAAAAAGCCTGGGAAAAAAATGATCGTAACGGCATAACTGTTTTTAAATCGGAGAGGGTGACGATCGTTGTTGCTGCTTTACAGGCAGCTGCGCGTATTCCTGATAATGAAGTAAGCGAATTTCTGACCATCCAGGTGCTTTATGGAGATGTAAGGGTTACGACACCGGATGGGGATATTGATATGAAAGAAAAAAATATGGTGATATTTCATCCGGGGGTTGTGCATACGGTGCAGGCGCTTAGTGATGCGATTCTTTTGATCACTACGAATAAAGATGCTGGGTAGGGGGGCATTTTTAATGGTATCCAGGATTTGCTGCAAAGAGGTGGATGTGGGAGTTATCAGATTTTACATCTACAGAATGAGGAATTAATTCTACATTTTGCTATGCCCATTTTATTGCTTACCTGCCTCAATGAAATTTTTAAGGTCTGTCTAACACCTTGCCCAGCAACTGCTACTACCGAATCGACGTAGTTATAGTTTCTATATTATCAGGAGATACAACCAGCGTTTCAGACTTCGGGTAATTTCCAGTAAATGTTTGAGGTATCTTTGCTTTGGTATTTTTGTTCCATTTGAATTCAAAGGCTGTTAGTTTGTTATCTACTTCTTCTATCAGATCGATTTCCTGTTGCTGCGTCGTGCGCCAGAAGTAATGTCTTGCTTCGTTTTCAGCATACTTCAGATGCTTCATCCGTTCAACGATGATGAAATTCTCCCACAATGGACCGACATCTGTTCGGGTACTAAGAGGGGCGAAATTGTTGATGACCGCGTTTCGAATACCACAATCATAGAAATACACTTTTTTACCTTTCTTGATTTCGTTTCGGACATTTCGTGAGAAGGCAGGAAGCTGAAAAATGACAAAAGCTTTTTCTAAAAGGTCAATATATTTCTCGACGGTTTTACGGTCGCTCCCTATTAATTGCCCGATTTCTGTATAGTTTACTTCGTTTCCTACTTGCAAAGCTAGTGCGTTCAGCAATTTTTCAAGAAGGGCGGGTTTTTTAATTTGCTCCAACATTAGCAGGTCCTTATAGAGATAGCTGCTTGCAAGCAATTTTAGTCTTTCCTTTTCTTCACCAGGATTTGTCACAATCTCGGGATAGTAACCGTATATCATCCGATGCTCTATTAAACGCTTTTCTTCCAAAAGGCCATGATGCATTACCATTTCTTCGAAGCTCAAAGGGAAGAGCATAAACTCGTATTTACGGCCAGTAAGAGGTTCGTTGACCTGACTAGACAACTCAAATGAAGATGATCCCGTTGCGATAACCTGAACATTTTTTATTTGGTCAGTGATCAATTTCAGCGTCAGACCTATGTTTTTGATTCTTTGGGCTTCATCTATTAACGCGATTTTCTTATTGCCTATGATAACTTTTAACTTTGTCGCCGTGGTATCTGATAAGATTTCTCTAACATCAGCATCATCTCCATTCAACGTTAACCATTCCTCATTCAGTCCTGATAAAAGGACTTCAGCCAAAGTGGATTTGCCAGTTTGACGCGCACCAAATAGCAGAATAGCTTTACCTTTAAAAAGACGTTTTTCAAGAGAAGATTGAAGTAGCCGATTTATCATAATGCAGGATTATATTCCCGTAAAATTATAATAATTTGGGATTTAAATCCAATTTTATTATGCTCAAATTATATTTTTTGCTTTCCTGCCTAAAATAAATCATACAACGTAGAAGCCTGCTTAAACAAAAAAAGCTCAACATCTTGAAAATCAAGAGTTGAGCTTGGTACCGGAGAGCAGACTTGAACTGCCGACCTTCGGGTTATGAATCCGATGCTCTAACCAGCTGAGCTACCCCGGCAAACGGGCGGCAAAAATAAACATTCTGCCTAAAACCCTGAAATCATTTTTAAGTAAAATGCAATGAATTATTTAGCCATTGCAGCGGTTGTTTTTGCCTCTTTTGTTCTTCCCGGGTATTGCTCCAATGCTTTTTCCAAACAGTCCATCGCATTGTTGATCGCCTCGAGGTTCAATACATAAGCCAGGCGCACTTCATTTTTGCCCAGTTCAGGCGTTCCATAAAAGCCTGTAGCAGGGGCCAGCATTACTGTCTGGTCATTGTAGCTGAAGCTTTCCAGCAGCCACTGGCAGAATTTATCGCAATCATCGATGGGGAGGCGGGCAATAGCATAAAAAGCGCCGCCGGGATTGGGGCAGAACACGCCGGGCATGGCATTCAGCCGGCTTACCAGCAGGTCGCGGCGGGCCTGGTATTCTTTTTTGGGGGCGGCAAAATAGCTTTCAGGCAGGTCTACAGCCGCTTCACCAAGAATTTGGGCCAGGCCGGGAGGGCTGAGGCGGGCCTGTGCAAACTTCATGGCAGCATCATATACCTGTTTGTTTTTGGTGACCAGCGCACCGATCCTTGCGCCACAGGCGCTATAGCGTTTGCTGATAGTATCCATCAGCACCACATGCTGTTCCATTCCTTCCAGGTGCATCGCACTTACATAGTCGCCGTCGTAGCAGAACTCACGGTATGCTTCATCGCTGAAAAGGTAGAGGTTATGTTTGAGGCAGATATCTTTCAAAGCCTCCATTTCCTGGCGGCTATAGAGGTAGCCGGTAGGATTATTGGGGCTGCAGATAATGATCGCTTTTGTTTTGGGCGTGATCACTTTCTCAAAATCCGCAATAGGCGGAAGTGCAAAACCATTTTCTATGTGAGAAGTGATGGGAACCACTTCCACACCGGCCGTACAGGCAAAACCATTGTAATTGGCGTAGAAAGGCTCAGGTATGATCACCTCATCTCCCGGATTAAGACAGGTAAAAAAGCTGAAAAGTATGGCTTCAGAACCGCCCGTTGTGATCATGATCTGGTCATGCGTCACAGAAATACCTACCCGTTTATAGTACTCTACCAACTTGCGGCGGTAACTTTCATTACCGGCACTATGACTGTATTCCAACACTTTAAGATCGGTATGCTTCACGGCATCCATAATCGCTGGCGGCGTTTCAATATCCGGCTGCCCAATATTCAAATGATAGACTTTAATGCCTTTTTTCTTGGCGGCTTCAGCAAACGGCACCAGTTTGCGGATGGGGGAGGGTGGCATCTGTTGGCCACGTTGGGAGATACTTAACATAGATCAAAACTACATAAATGTTAAACACGAATGGTGCGAATGTGAAGTGTTTAGAAGAGTATGTATAAATCACGAATGGCGCGAATAAGCTCAAAACGACAGAGGCTTATTCGCGCCATTCGTGATTTATAAAGCTTCTTCCTTCTGCTTACGCCCCTTGGCGTCATTCGTGCTAAAAGAGGGGGCAGTCATCATTTAGTGACTGCCCCAACTACTAGATTTTACTCTTGTAAAAATATAATCTAGTAGTTCTCTTCCATAAATCCCTGATTGATTATTTCGGGATCATGTATATTGATATAACCGTCCTTGCACTCGATCAGTTTTGTGTGAGAAAAGCTTTTCTCCACAGCGACGATCATGCCGTGAAAATTGACGTGATGAGAAAAGTCAGCGTCCATCTCCTCGGGCGTTTTCAGAAAATTGTTGATGGGGTTGAGTACCCGCTTTTCCACTTTTTTCTCCAGCCTGTTGAGCTGGGTGTGTACAAAACCCACTACAGTGTCTTTTAGACCCGAAAAGGAGAACCCTTTCTCGGTCTGTAAATTTTCCTGGTTCATTACAATCGCCATTTCCCTGAAAAAGGAGGAAATTTCATGCCGCTATAAAGAGGGTCTGCAGATGTGAATTGGAAATCATCTGGTTTGAAAAATAAATGTGGATAAATGGGATGTATGGCTGCTGTGGCCAATACTAATACTGTAAGGATGTGGAAGTTTTTCTAATAGTGGTAGAGATGAGGAGGAAAATATTTTCCCATCTTGATTAGCACAATTGTACGATAGGCGTATTTAAGCAGTTTGCCGATATGGATAATAAAAGCCCCTTGCGCAGGGCGCAAAGGGCTGTGGTTAAAAGCGATAACTATTTCGATGCCAGAGGCAGAAATGGATGTTTGCTTAGTTGGCTACGACTTCACCGGTGATATGTACTGTTTTGGGTTGTTCAACGCCTGCAAAGTATACGAACACATCTTTTTTAATGGGGCCTGCAGCAGCAGCATTGAATACCACTTTCAGTTTGGCTGTAGCTCCTGGTTCAATGGGTTGTTCAGGCTTTTCAGGTACTGTGCAACCACAGGTAGCTGATGCATTAGCTACCACGATCGGCTTGTCGCTGATATTCTTGATCTCAAAATAATACGTAACAGGAACTCCCTGTTTGATCTTGCCGAAGCTGTGCGTTTCAGTATTGAATTTAGCAATGTCATCTGCTTTGGTCTGAGCCATTACTGCTACGCTGAAAACAAGCGCGAATGTGAAAAGTAGGACTTTCTTCATGGTTTGTATTTTATAGTGTTTGCTTTTTTAAAAATTGAATGGAGGCATTGGCCGGTGCAGCTCCTTCGGGAGTTTTCCAGACCAGGCCTTTGATAACGATCTGTTGAGACCGGTTGCCGTTGTAAACAATGGTAATGGGCTTGGTAAATGTGCCTTCAGCAGCAGCATTGAAACCTACTTTGATCTGCGCTGAAGCGCCGGGTGCGATAGGATCCCTGCTCCATTCCGGCGTAGTGCAACCGCAGCTGGCCTGCACATTGTCCAGTTTTAAAGGTGTGGAACCTGTATTGCTGATCTCAAAAGTATAAAAAACCGGCTTGCCCTGGGGGATCTTGCCGAAATCATGCTCGGTTTCCTTCAGTTGAAGCATTTCTCCGGCCGGTGCCGCTGTTTGCGCACGGGCAAAAAAGAAAGTGGTAAGCAGTACAGCAAGGGTTACTAATCTCTTCATATAAGAGGTTTTAGGATCGTCAAAATTAATGGAAAGATGAAAGAACACAAAGATGGGTTGCAGCATTAACACCCTATTTTTCCGATCCGCCTCAAATGAACCTATTCTCCCTATTTTTGCTGCATGGAAAACTCAACTCCATTAACGATGCCGGCAGAAGCAAAATTGTCCTTCGACAAGTTCAGGGAAGAAGTGCTAAGCGATTACCGCATAGCATGCATCAGCCGGGAAGCCAGCCTTTTAGCCCGCAAGGAAGTATTGACAGGTAAAGCCAAATTTGGCATTTTTGGAGATGGTAAAGAAGTGGCCCAGGTAGCCATGGCTAAATTTTTTCAACCTGGGGATTTCCGCAGTGGTTATTACCGTGATCAAACCTTTCATTTTGCGATCGGCCAGTCAACCGTAGCGCAATTTTTCTCGCAATTATACGCTGATCCTGATATCAACAACGATCCCAATAATGCCGGCCGGCAAATGGTGTCGCATTTTTGCACTCCCCTCACTGATGAGAACGGGGAATGGCTTGATCTGGCCAATCGCCGGAATACTGCCAGCGATATGGCGCCCACTGCTTCCCAACTGCCCCGCTCATTGGGACTGGCTTATGCATCCCGGCTTTTCCGCCGCGTGCCCGAGCTCAACCAGATGACCAATCTCTCGGAAAATGGTAATGAAGTTTGCTTTTGCACTATCGGCGATGCTTCCACTTCGGAGGGGCATTTCTGGGAAACAGTAAATGCTGCAGGAGTGCTGCAAGTGCCACTGGCCATTTTTGTATGGGATGATGGTTATGGAATTTCTGTTCCTAAAAAATATCAGACCACCAAGGGCTCTATTTCTGAAGCGCTCAGCGGGTTTCAAAAACAGGAAGGCACCAATGGACTGCAGATCTATAAAGTAAAAGGATGGGACTATGCCGGCATGTGCGAAACCTTTGATGAAGGATTGCGCCAGGCCCGTGAAAATCATACACCCGTTCTTTTTCATGTAGAAGAGATCACCCAACCGCAAGGGCATTCTACTTCCGGCAGTCATGAACGTTATAAAACACAGGAACGCCTCGCATGGGAAAGGGAATGGGACGGACTGAAAAAAATGAGGGAATGGATCATTGAAAACTCCCTGAGCGATGAGGAAGAGATTGAGGAAATTGAACGTGCTGCCAAGAAAGAAGTAAAAGAAAGCAAGGACAGTGCCTGGCAGAAATACCTGGAGCCGATCAAAGTGCAGGTAAATAAAACAACCGATCTGCTGAACGCGATGATCAACAACCTGCCTGATCAATCTGCAGCGCTGAAAAAGATCGTAACAAATCTTACCCTGAACAAAGAACCGCTGCGGCGCGATGTAATGAAGGCTTTGTATGAAGCTATTGATATCGCCGGTAATAATGATGCTGCTTTCTGGACGAAAGATTATTACAAAGACTTACTTGAAGAGAGCAGGAACCTTTATAATTCCTACCTGTATAACGAAGGCCCGAAAAGCGCCTTGCGCGTAGCTGAAGTGAAACCTGCATTTGCACAGGATGCAGCTGCCATCAATGGTTATGAGGTACTGAACCGCTTCTTCGATCAGCTTTTTAGCAGTAATAAAAAAGTAGTGGCTTTTGGAGAAGACCTCGGCTATATAGGAGATGTGAACCAGGGTTTCAGCGGTCTTCAGGCAAAACACGGAAACGACAGGATATTCGATACAGGCATCCGCGAACTCACCATCATGGGGCAGGGGATCGGTCTTGCCCTGCGCGGGCTTCGCCCCATTGCAGAGATACAATACCTCGATTATCTCCTCTATGGCCTTCAGCCGCTGAGTGATGATGTATCAACCCTGCACTACCGCACATATGGCCAGCAAAGTTGCCCGCTGATCGTGCGCACCCGCGGCCATCGCCTGGAAGGCATCTGGCATAGCGGCTCTCCTATGGGAATGATCATTAACTCACTCCGCGGCATGTATGTTTGCGTTCCCCGCAACATGGTGCAGGCCGTTGGTATGTACAATACTTTGCTGCGTGGCAATGATCCCGGCATCGTGATCGAATGCCTGAACGGTTACCGCTTAAAAGAAAAACTTCCTTCCAACCTTCTGGAGATGACCGTGCCCCTGGGCAAGCCGGAAGTGATCCGCGAAGGCAGTGATATCACTATTGTTTCTTATGGTTCCATACTCCGCATTATCCAGGAAGCTGCTGCTTCACTGGAAAAGCATGGTATCTCCTGCGAAATAATAGACGTACAAACCTTATTGCCGTTTGATATCGACCAGCGCATTCTTGAATCGCTCAAGAAAACCAATCGCATTGTATTTATTGATGAAGATGTTCCCGGCGGCGCTGCTGCTTATATGTTCAACCAGGTAATGGAACATCAGCAGGGCTATAAATATCTCGATGTTGCGCCACGCACCATCACCGGTAAGGCACACCGCCCTGCTTATGGCAGTGATGGAGATTATTTCAGCAAACCGAATATGGAAGAGATTGAAACGGTGATAAAGGAAATGATGGCGGAATAGCTTTTTAGTCAGAAAAGATGCCTACCGACTTTCTATACATCATCGACATCCTTGGCACTTTTGCTTTCGCCGTTTCAGGTGCCTTCTTTGCAATGGAAAAAAAGCTGGACCCCTTCGGTGTGCTGATCCTTTCTTTTATTACAGCTATCGGTGGAGGAACATTGCGTGATATCATGATCGGTGATCTGCCGGTGAGCTGGCTGCGTAATGCAACGGCTACCACAGTTATTTTTTCTGCAGCTATTGCCAGCATGTTCTTCGGTTCTTTTATCCGCCGTTTCAATATGACGCTTTTTGTGTTTGATGCATTGGGGCTGGGGCTTTTCACTTTCATTGGTATTGAAAAAGGAATTCAGATCAATCTCAGTATTGGCGTTTGTATTGCGCTGGGCACTATCACTGCGTGTTTTGGTGGCGTGATCCGTGATGTGATATTGAATACCGTACCGCTGGTTTTCCGCAAAGAGATCTATGCACTGGCGAGCGTGGCGGGCGGCTTATTGTATTTTGCTTTTCTTGAAACGGGTGTGGATAATGATATGGCCAAGATCATCTGCATCCTTCTCATCTTTGCTATCCGTATTATTGCAGTGCGCTACAAGCTTGGCCTGCCAAGATTTTATAATAAAGACGATAAATGATCAATTGAAATGCGACTGACCCTGTACCAAATAGATGCTTTCAGCGATAAGCTTTTCTCCGGTAATCCTGCAGCAGTCATTCCTTTGAACAACTGGATCAAGGATTCGCTGATGCAACAGTTGGCTATGGAAAACAACCTGGCTGAAACCGTTTTCTTTGTGCCGAATGGAACAGATTATGAGATCCGCTGGTTCACGCCGGCAAAAGAGATCAATCTTTGCGGCCATGCCACCCTTGCCAGCGCTTTTGTATTATTCACTCAACTGGGATACAATAAGCCGTCTATTACTTTTCATTCGCAAAGCGGTCCATTGGTGATAACAAGGGATGGTGATAAAATATCTATGGACTTCCCTTCCTGGAAGCCCGAAAAAACGGCAGATTACCCGGATAAATTACAGGAAGCGCTGGGCGTAAAAGAAATCGTGGGCGTATACCGCAGCCGCGACCTGCTGGTGGAACTGAATACTGAAGATGATGTGAAGCATGCAGATCCTGATTTTACTTTATTAAAAAAGCTGGGTCATAAAGTGATCATCACAGCTCCCGGCAAGGAAGTTGATTTTGTGTCCCGTTTTTTTGCACCCACCTATGGGGTTGATGAAGATCCTGTAACCGGCTCTGCCCACTCCCAACTGATCCCTTTCTGGAGTGAAAAATTGCATAAAACAAAAATGATAGCTCGGCAGCTTTCTCCCCGCGGAGGACAACTGTGGGTGGAGCAAAAAGGAGAGCGGGTGCAGATGGGAGGGCAATGCGTGTTTTATATGAAAGGAGAGATCTTTTTATAAGAACCGGCCCCTGATCTCAGCAGAAGGCACCATACAGGCATCTTTTTTACCAAACCATTTATAACGGTTACGTGCAATCCATTTGTAAATGGGTTGACGGATGAATGCGGGAACGATGATCAGCGCATACAAAGCTTTTGCAGGCCACCGGAGATATTTTGCTATGCGGAGGGCTGCATCAGAATAGGTATAAGCCCTGTCATTGTCGATCAGTATCACACTGTCTACCGTGGGAGCTACTCCATATTTCTCTTTTAATTTCTGGCCGGTTGCTGATTGCAGCGTCGCAAAACGGAGCCTTGCATTCTTATCATTGCGGATCGCAAAATTCACCCATGAATTGCAGTAATTGCATATCCCATCAAAGAGTACAACCGGGTGATTCTGCTTCATATTGCAAAGTTACCGAAATAAAAAGCTGCCGGAGGCAGCTTGATAAAACGTTCGGTATGGGAACATCAATGGGGTTATCCCATATTATGAAACACTTTCTGCACATCGTCATCCTGCTCCAGCCTTTCGATCAGCTTACTCACGTCTTCTGCCTGTTCATCCGTAACAGGAACGGTAGTGGTAGGTATCCACTCCAGCTCGGCACTGATGGGGGTAATGCCTTTATCTTCCAAAGCTTTTTGCATATTGCCGAAATCAGTGAAGCCTACACGCGCTACCAGGATCTCTTCGCCGTTTTCACCAGTACTTTCACCCAGTTCTTCCAAACCGAAATCAATCAGTTCCAGTTCCAGGTCTTCTGCATTCAGCCCTTCTGGTTTGAGTTTGAAAACACCCATCTTTTTAAATTGAAATGCCACGCTGCCGCTATTTCCCATAGTGCCACCGCCTTTGTTGAAATGTGATTTCACGTTGGCGACGGTCCTTACATGGTTGTCGGTAGCTGTTTCCACCAGGATGGCTACCCCGTGTGGTGCATATCCTTCATATAAGATCTCATCGTAATTGATCAGTTCCTTTCCCTGTGCTCTTTTGATGGCAGCTTCCACGCGGTCTTTAGGCATGCCGGCACTGCGTGCATTCTGAAAACAACGGCGAAGGGCTGCATTGGTGGAAGGATCAGGACCGCCGGCTTTTACGGCGATGACGATCTCTTTACCAATGCGGGTGAACTGCTTGGCCATGCGGTCCCAGCGGGCAAACATGGTGGATTTACGGACCTCGAAAATTCTTCCCATCTGATTATGTCAATTAACTTGGATGTTAGATAATTACCCGCGAACAGGCCTGCAGCGGCGGTTTCTACGGGAGTGCAAATTTAAGGCAATAGGCGCAAAAGAAAAACCGCCCTGGCAGGCCAGGACGGTTTCGTATAAAAATAATTCATTTGAAATTATCCTTTTTTCAGCTTGCTGTGATGGCGGCTGTAGGCAAAATACACGATCAGGCCTAAGATCATCCAGCCAAACGCTACTTTCAGTGTTTGTGAATCCAGGGCAACGATCATACCGGCACAAACCAGGATACCCAGGATCGGTACGAGGGGAACCAATGGCGTTTTGAACGGACGCTCGATATCGGGATTTTTCCTCCGAAGGATCCAGACACCGGCACTTACCAGCACAAAGGCGAACAGGGTACCAAACGAAGTAAGGTCACCAGCCACATGGCCCGGTACAAATGCGGCAAACAGGCCCACGAACACGAACAGGATCCAGTTGGCTTTATAAGGTGTTTTGAATTTAGGATGAAGTTCGCCGAATGCTTTCGGAATCAGCCCGTCATTGCTCATGGTATAGAAGATACGGCTTTGGCCCATCAGCATTACGAGGATCACGGAAGAGAAACCTGCAAGGATCGCAATGGTTACTGCCTGCGCCAGCCAGCTATAACCGGACATATAAGTAGAGATGGCATAAGCCACAGAAGCTTCACGTCCTTTTTCAGGATCAACGAAATCTTTCCAATCGGCCACACCGGTAAGCACGTGTCCGAACAGGATATAAAGAACAGTACAGATCACCAGCGAACCGAGAATACCGATCGGCATATCGCGTTTCGGATTTTTGGCTTCCTGGGCTGCCGTACTCACTGCGTCAAAGCCGATAAAGGCAAAGAACACGATCGCAGCGCCACCAAGAATACCTCCCCAGCCATGTTTGAAGAAGCCTGAATAGTCGGCAATGACCTTGCCTCCCTGGTCAACTACCGGCGGGGTGCCTTCCGGGATCATGTAAGGAGTATGGTTTTCGGGTTTAATGAACTGCCATCCGATAACGATGAACAGTATCACGATCGCCACTTTAATGACTACGATAATGGCATTTACAAAGGCTGATTCCTGTGTTCCTTTGATCAGCAGCAGGGTCAGCAATAAAAGTATGAACAGGGCCGGAACGTTCATGATACCACTGTAATGGACGCCGGCTGAGTCTGTAAAGCTCTCAAACGGCGAGTGGCACCATTCATACGGAATAGCCCCTCCTAATAGCTTATTTAAATATTCGCTCCAGGCAATAGATACAGTAGCAGCGCCCAGGGCGTATTCCATAATCAGTGCCCATCCGATGATCCAGGCGATCAGTTCGCCCATAGTAACATATGAGTAAGCATAAGCACTACCGGCGATAGGGATCATGCTTGCAAACTCGGCATAGCAAAGGCCGGCAAAAGCACAACCAATGGCAGCCACAATAAAGGAAATGGTCACAGCCGGACCTGCAGCCTGGCCGGCAGCAGCAGCCGTCCTAACAAACAAACCGGCGCCAATAATGGCACCGATCCCAAGGGCAATCAGATTGCCTGCCCCCAATGTCCGTTTAAGGCCTTTTTCGCTGTCAGCAGCTTGTGCCAGCAGCTGGCCAAGAGGCTTCTTGACAAATAAACTCATAAGTGGGATTATTATGTTTTAGTTCGAAAATAAAGGTCGTAAAGTAAACAATAATTTAATTCGGGCTTTTATTTCTTTTAAGTAAATAGGGCTTAAAAGGGGTAAATGTTTTTGCCGCTCGGTATTTTTTCCGATTTTCGGGTTTTTTACACCTCGATTTGCTTATGTCTAAAGGTAACCGGCTCACCATATTCATTCTTATCTCAATGGCCCTGGGCGTATTAGTAGGGTATATTGTTCACCAGCAGGCCGCCCCGGATTTCATTCAATCCTTTTCCACAAATATCAAATTGCTGACCACCATTTTTCTCCGGTTGGTTCAGATGATCATCGCTCCCCTTGTGTTCAGCACCCTGGTGGTAGGGATTGCCAAACTGGGCGATCTTAAAACCGTTGGCCGGGTAGGGGGCAAAGCCCTTTTGTGGTTTATTACGGCTTCCCTTGCCAGCTTGCTGTTGGGAATGATACTCGTGAACTTATTCAAGCCTGGTGCCGCAATCGATCTGAGCAATGCAGATACAGCAGGTGCAAAAGACCTGATTGGTAAAACACAGGAATTTTCATTAGCCAAGTTTGTTGAGCACGTTTTTCCCCGCAGTGTATTTGAATCAATGGCCAATAATGAAGTGTTGCAACTCGTGGTGTTCAGTATTTTCTTTGGTGTTGCCTGCACGGCCATTGGTGAAAAGGCCAAACCTGTAGTGAAAGCACTGGACGCTGCCGCGCATGTGATCCTGAAAATGGTGGGATATGTAATGAACTTTGCACCATTGGGTGTGTTTGGTGCTATTGCGGCTGTGATCGCGACCAAAGGCTTGGGTGTATTCAATTTCTATGGGCAGTATCTTTTATACTTCCTCATCGGTATTGCATTATTATGGGTGATCCTGCTGACGGTGGGTTATCTTATTTTGGGCAACAGGTTGTTTGTGCTGCTTCGCAGGATCTCTCAGCCCCTGCTTATTGCATTCAGTACTACCAGCAGTGAAGCCGTGTTTCCAAAGCTGACAGAAGAACTGGAACGTTTTGGCTGTAAGGATAAGATCGTTGCTTTTGTATTGCCGCTTGGTTATTCATTCAACCTCGATGGCAGCATGATGTATATGACTTTTGCCAGTATTGCCATTGCGCAGGCTTATGGAATACAAATGGACATCGGTACGCAATTGACCATGCTGCTGGTGCTGATGCTGACCAGCAAGGGCATTGCCGGCGTGCCAAGGGCATCGCTGGTGGTAGTGACCGCTACCTGTGCCATGTTCAATATTCCTCCGGAAGGCATCGCACTGATCCTGCCGATCGACCATTTCTGCGATATGTTCCGCACTGCTACCAACGTAGTGGGAAATGCACTGGCTACCAGCGTGGTCAGCAAATGGGAAGGGGAACTGGAAAATCCTTAACCTAATATCAATATTGCACAGACCTTATCAAACAAGATTCATTTATATATTTAAAGCATGGAAAGTTTATTACACATTTACCTGTTGGAAGGCGGCGGCATGATCCAACGTTTTATTACCTGGATCATTGAGAATGGAGGCCTTTACTTTTTGTTGTTCGTCGTCTTTGCCGAAACAGGTTTATTCGTTGGTTTTTTCCTTCCCGGCGATTCCTTGCTTTTTGCGGCTGGCATATTCATGAACAACCTGGTAAAAGAACTGGCTGGCGTTACTGACGATGGCCATATGTCGTTCGGGTTCTATCATATCGTTATTATCTTAATGATCATCCTGGCTTCTGTGCTGGGTAATATAGTAGGGTACTGGTTTGGCTATAAAACCGGTCCGCTCTTATTCGAAAGAAAAGATACCTGGATCTTTAAAAAGAAACACCTGATCAGGGCACGGGATTTTTATCATGAATATGGTAAGGCCACGATCTTTCTGGCCAAGTTCCTTCCGATCATCCGGACATTTGCACCTATCGTTGCAGGTATTGTGAAAATGGGGAAGCCCCAGTTTATTTTCTATAATATTCTTGGTAGCGTTTGCTGGGTAACTTCCATGATGCTGGGTGGTTTCTTTCTCCAAACCTGGGTGGAAAGAAAATTTGGGTTCAGCCTGAAAGATCATATCGAAGCAATTACGATCGTGATCGTCCTGATCACTACATTGCCTGTATTGTATAAATTATTCTTTGCGAAGAAACCGGTAGTGCCGCCTCCAACGGATAATAATGTAAACCCCTGATCCAACAATGTCATCGCCGCTTGCCAACAAACAATCCATCTTCAGTGTGGCTGTGATAGTTGCAGCCCTGGGCTATTTTGTAGATATCTATGACCTGCTGTTGTTCGGTATTATCCGTCTTCCCAGTTTAAGATCTTTCGGCCTTTCTGAAGAGCAGGTATTGACAGATGGTGAAATGATCCTGAAATGGCAGATGTGGGGCTTGCTGATAGGAGGCATTATAGCCGGTGTGATCGGCGACAGGCGTGGACGGCTGAGTGTATTATTCGGTTCAATCATATTGTATTCACTGGCCAATATTGCGAATGGATTTGTGGAGACGGTTGACCAGTATAAATGGATCCGCTTTGTAGCAGGGCTTGGCCTGGCCGGGGAATTGGGTGCAGGGATCACCCTGGTGTCTGAACTCACTTCCAAGGAGAAAAGAGGGATCGCCACTTCCATGGTTGCAGGCATCGGGCTTACCGGTGCAGTGGTGGCATTTATCATGAAAGAGAACTTTCATTGGAGAACCTGTTATTTCATTGGCGGTGGGCTCGGTTTGCTATTATTGATCTTACGGATCTCTGTTTTTGAATCAGGCATGTTTCATGAAGTAAAGAAACTGGATGTGCAGCGTGGCAATTTCTTCATGCTGTTTAATAATGCCGATCGTTTTAAGCGTTATATCTGCGGGATTCTTATCGGATTGCCTACCTGGTTTGTGATCGGTGTGCTCGTCACCTTTTCCAGTGAGTTTGGAAAATGGTTTGGCATCAAAGAGCCCATTGATCCTGGTAAAGCCATCATGTTTGCCTATGCTGCTATTTCATTAGGAGATATTGCTATCGGGTTTGTTAGTCAATGGATGAAAAGCAGGAAAAAAGCCCTGTTCCTTTTTTATGGGATCACGATCCTGTTCATGATACTTTTCTTCACCATTCAATGGAATGGTTCTGCCAGCAAAATGTACTGGATCTGTGCAGGGCTTGGCTTTGGCACGGGCTTCTGGGCCATTTTCGTGACCATGGGAGCCGAACAATTCGGTACCAATCTCCGTGCTACAGCGGCTACTACCATTCCTAATATGGTGCGCGGCATGCTGGCGATCTTTGTATTGCCGCTTTTCCAGTGGCTGCGTGGTATGGAAGGTGTGGGTTATGTAAAAGGCGGTATCTATGCAGCCGTGATCATTATGACGATCACCGTGATCGCTGCAGTGTTTACAAAGGAAACCTTTGGGAAGGACCTGAATTATGTGGAAGAGTGAGTAAGCGCTTTCGTGGTGATCCAGCTTTCCGGCAATTGCTCCATACAGGCATGATCTCCCCGGTAGCAGGGCTTATTGCCAAACACAGAGCAGGGTCTGCAATAAAGATCGATCTGCACAGCATTCTCCTTTTTTTGCCCCCAGCCATAAAAGCCTGCATAGGGATGTGTAGCTCCCCATACGGAAACCACCGGTACGCCAAATAAGGATGCCAGGTGCATATTGGCAGAGTCCATACTGATGAGCACATCAAGATGACTGATAATAGCCAGTTCTTCCTTAAATGAAAACTTTCCGGCCAGGTTAATAACGCCTGGAAATTGATTCTCCCATTCTGCCAGCACTTTTATCTCATCCTTGCCACCTCCTAACAGGAATACCTGGTTATTGGGGTCGGATAAAAGAGAACTGATCACCACCAAAGTTTTTTCGATGGGATACATTTTCTCTTCGTGCTTTGCAAAAGGCGCGATCCCTATATGTTTTTTCCCCGGTTGAAAAAGTGTTGCTGTATTATCAGAAAGGGGGCGTTGAGTGTATACGCTTTGCTGAGTGTCCAAAGCAAAAGGCAGGTCAATTGCAGCAAATACATCTGCATAGCGCTGGAAAGATGTTTTTAACTGGACCAGCTTTTTGTTTTGCTTTGAAGTGAGCTCTTTTTTCTCTTTACGGCCCTTGTCGATCTTTGCTGTTCTGATACCGGCAAGCTTAAACAATGACCGCAGCAGAATGGAGCGAAGCACATTGTGCAGGTCAGCTATTGCATCAAACTTATATTGGGCTTTCAGTTCGCGGAACAAATGGTATATGCCCAACATGCCTTGATGCTTTCCTCTTTTTTCGAGTGCATAAACAGTGGTCCTTTCCAGGGGCTCAAAAAGTGGTGTAAAAGCCGGGGAAGTAAGTACGGTCAATTGCAATGCCGGATATTGCTGCAACAGTTGCTTCAATACCGGCACTGTCATAGCCACATCCCCGAGTGCAGAGGTCCGTATAACCAGGATATGTTTAGGCACCATTGGCCGCAGGAGTTTGCTGCTGGTATAATACAGGGTTCAGTGAAGGGTCGTTGTACATTTTCATTTGCTTGTACACCTTCATATATTTCTTTCCCTGTTCTATATCGGAAAGCAATTCGTCGATAGCGAGGGAAAGGTCTTTCCGCTGCTCCAGCAATACAGCCAGTTTTTGCTGGCAGGCTGCAATATGTTCCGGGCTTGCATCTTTTCTTTCCGCTTCAATCCGCATATGATAGATCTTCAGGGCAAGAATAGACAAACGGTCTATGGCCCAGGCCGGGCTTTCTGTATTAATGGAAGCAGTGGACGGTGGTTTAATGCCTGCGTATTGCTGAAGGAAATAGCTGTCGATATATTCCACCACATCTGTTCTTTCCTGGTTGGAAGAGTCGATCCTGCGTTTGATGGCCAGGGCTTCCACCGGGTCGATAGCCGGGTTGCGGATGATATCTTCCAGGTGCCATTGCACAGTATCGATCCAGTTTTTTAGGTAAAGCAGGTGTTCAAGCTTATCCTTTGGATAGGGATTATTGATGGTTGTGTCCACATTATCAGCAACATGATAGTCGGCAATGCTTTTTTCAAAAACGGTATTGGAAAGAGAGCTTATCATAATAACAGATTGAAAATCCTTAGTGCGCCAAAGATACATTTCAAATGGTAGATCAGGGAGAATTATCAGGTACTTAAAAAACAACCCAGCCTTCAGGGCTGGGTTTACTGCTAACAAGCTCACATATCGCTTAAATAGTTGTTATCAATAACAGGAGTTCAGCAACAGCATGTTCCTAGAACATTGCAGTTATTTTCTGCCACCATGGCTTTTCCTTTTTAGGGTAAAAAAGAGGGTAGGCTGTATCTGCCTGAATTTCCCGCAGGATATCCTGCTCCAGTTGCATTTTTTCTGCAGCTGTTAATTGTTGTTCAGAAGTAGTGCAGGAGAGCCATGTCTGTATCTGCCTTGTTTCGGCGGGCAATGCTTCACCATTAATGTATCTCTCCAGTTTCCGATGTAAGATCTCTGTTTTCATAATGTTCTTTTAGGTAAGAAGTAATAGGGTATCTGTCACAAATCATGTATGCCATTAATCCAGCTTGGCGGCTACCATCTGCAGCAGCCATTTCATACTGGCCATGTTCAATGCATGATTCTTCGGTTCTTCATGGGAGATGGTGTGTTGCCTGATCAATTCGGAGGCAGTGGGTGCGGATTGTCTTTGCTGTACGGGTTTGCGTGCATCCTGTAAGGCTTCTGCACTGAAGCCTTCAGTGATTTGTTTTTCCACCAGTTCGGTGTAGTCGTCATTCTCCAGCTTTTCATTCAAACATTCAACTACGCTTCTTCTTACAGAAGTATATAAATGCTGCGAAACGGAGAAGTTGGCTGGCCACTGATGCCTTTTTTCCCACAATTCAATAAAGATGCTTTTTACAATCTGGCGGGCATCGTTGGAAGAGTGTAATTTTTTAAGACTGTACGTGTACAAACTATACCAATAACGGCGATACAGTTCTTCAAATGCTTCTGTGTCGTTTGATAAGAGGCGATCGATCAGTTCCTGATCGGATGTAAATGTCCTGCTCATGGGTAGGGTACCATTTTCGTTAACAATTCAGGAGATTGGAATTGTTTTCTTCGCAGGAATTGGGTGTGAAAAATCTGACGCTAAACTACTCAACCGTTCTAATCCTTGCAATAGTTTAAAACGAAAGTTGTCAACATCGGACTTTTACGATTGCCGGCCTTTTCTTAAAATATTGGACACGCAATGAGTATCAAATCGCTGCATTGCATGCTATAAATTCCAAAATTTGTGCCACCGGTATGCTTTAAACCGGTCAGAGAGGCTGGTAAGTCGCCTAACTGGCTCCGTATCACCAGAATAAAAAAACTGTCTTTTTTATTTTATTAACAAGGGAGGGAGAAACTGAATTTATGTCAGTAAGCATGGATTTATTGCAGTTCGCTCAATTCCAGCCAGCGCATTTCCTTTTCATCCAACAATTGTGCTATCTCCCCGATGCGGTTGGCCAGTTGCTGCACTTCTTCAAAAGGAATATCGCTGCTATTGAGTTTTTCCGTGATCGTGTCTTTTTCTTTGGCAAGCTCACTTAATTCTTTTTCGAGTGATTCAAATTCCCTTTTTTCCTTAAAACTAAGTTGCCTTTTATTCGCAGCAGGAGCAGGAGTGGCAGGCTTTACAGCTTCCTGTTTGGGTGCTGGTTTGCTTTCTCCTTTGGATTGTTCCAGCCTGTATTGAGTATAGTTGCCAGGGAAATCACGCACCACTCCGTCACCTTCAAATACAAATAAATGATCTACCAGCCTGTCCATAAAATAACGGTCGTGCGATACAATAAGCAGGCAACCGGGAAACTCGCTAAGGAAATTTTCCAACACGCTTAAGGTAGGAAGATCAAGATCATTGGTTGGTTCGTCCAGAACAAGAAAATTGGGGTTGCGGAATAAGATAGATAATAAATGCAGCCTCCTTTTTTCCCCACCACTTAATTTGCTGATATAGGTGTATTGTTTGTCGG
Organism: Sphingobacteriales bacterium 44-61; assembly: GCA_001898405.1. Classification (GTDB taxonomy): domain Bacteria; phylum Bacteroidota; class Bacteroidia; order Chitinophagales; family Chitinophagaceae; genus Terrimonas_A. The sequence goes on along the minus strand of MKTW01000001.1, from coordinate 230,155 downwards.
GATCAAATAAAAACAGTTGCAAGAACTGCGCTGCTGTAAGCGAGCCTCCACTTGCAAGGGGAAAATTTTCCGCAATATTTTTTACAAACTCGATCACCCGCATATCTTCCTTCACTACCAGTCCTTGTTGTGAGTAATTACCGAATATCACTGTGTCGCCTATATTGATCTTTCCGCTATCGGGATTTTCAATTCCCTGGATGATATTGATAAACGTAGATTTACCGGCTCCGTTCTTTCCTACTACCCCAATGCGTTCACCTTTGGAAAATGTATAGTCAAATCCTTTCAGGATAACCTTGTCACCAAAATTTTTATACACTTTTTTCATCTCCACCACTTTTCCGCCAAGCCGGTTCATCTTCATCTGCAGTTCCAGTTGCTGATCTTCTACCCGCTGCTTTGCTTTCTTTTCCACTTCATAAAAATTATCCTGCCGGCTTTTTGATTTGGTGGTACGTGCTTTTGGCTGTTTGCGCATCCATTCCAGTTCACGGCGGTAAGTGTTGCGGGCCTTATCTATGCTGGCGGTTTCATTTTCTATCCTTGCTGCTTTCTTCTCCAGGAAATTTTCATAATCTCCCTTGTGCACATAGAGATTGCTTCCTTCCAGTTCCCATATTTCTTCACAAACAGCATCGAGGAAATAACGGTCGTGTGTAACCAGCAGCAGTGTTACGTTTTCTTTATCGAGATAATGTTCCAGCCATTCTACCATCTCCACATCAAGGTGGTTGGTGGGCTCATCCATGATCAGCAATACATGTTTATGTTCAAAGCCGATGTCGATCAGTGTTTTGGCTAATGCTACCCTTTTACGCTGGCCTCCGCTCAGGGTTTTTACTGGCTGTTGCAGATGATGGATATTGAGTTTGCCTAATATTTGTTTCACTTTCGCATCAAAATCCCAGGCGCCCAGCTCGTCCATTTTTACGATGGCGTCAGTGAGCTTGTCCACATCATTTTCTTCGCTGATCACTTCAAATTCCTTAATGGCTTTGATTACTGGGTGGTTGTGGAAGAAAATATTATCAAGCACTGATTTATTTTCATCAAATTGGGGCTCCTGTTCAAAGAGCACCACATCCACGTCTTTATTGACCCATACTTTACCGGCATCAGCAAATTCTTTACCGGCCAGTATTCTTAACAAAGTAGATTTTCCGGTACCGTTGCGTGCCACCAGGGCAATTTTATCACCTTCTTCTATATGAAAGGAAATTCCCTGGAAAAGTGGTTGTATACCATAACTCTTGGCCAGGTTCTCTACAGAAACATAATGCATAACGCAAATATAGATGATCGCCAGAGAGTAAGTATGGCATAGTTTTTTACACGTATACGGTATAAAGCAAATCTTATGGCAACCAACTTAATAGAAACGATACAGCAAACCCTCGGCTATCCTGTATTGAAAAAAATAGACCCTAATAAGCAGGAGCCTAAGAATGAGGACGATTCGAATGCTCCGCATGAATTAGGACAGGCCGCCATCCCGGCGGTACTGGCTGCGATGTACAAATTCAGCCAAACGGAAGAAGGGGATCAACAGTTGCTCAACGCAGACCCGGACGCAGGGGCTTTGCAGATGGTATTTGAAAAAAAGGAAAATGTGGCTGTAGATAAAGTTGCCCGTTATGCAGGCACTTCCTCAGAACAAGCAAGGATCGCGATGGAAAGGATTGCTGCGGAAGCAGTCAAATTTGTACAGGAAGGAGTAAAAAATAATCCTGCGCCTGACAAAGTGAAAATTTTTTTAGGCGATCAACGGCATAATATACTGGTATACCTGCCGGCGGCCATGCAAATGGGATACTTATTGGGAGATAACACGATTGATGACCGTACCAATAAAATGGAAGGGCCTATTTCCAATTTTCTGCATAAAATAGAAGATAAGCTGGATACCTGATTCAGCGGCCAGCTGTGATAAAAATGATCCCGCAGATGATCAGTACGAAAATCAATATCAGCCAGATCTTTCTTTTTTCCCAGTAATCGCTCGTTTTACGCGCCTGCACAAAATGATCGATCTTTTGATGGAGTGTATTGTCGGAAATGTGCAGATGTTTCAGGCGGTCAGTAATGCGGGGTATAAGTTTATAGGCCAGGGGATGGGTGGTATTGAGCGTAGTTAATATGATCTGGCGATTGATATCAGGTCGATTGAAATTGTTCAGCCGTTGAATGGTATCTTCTGAAAGCAGGTCTTCCAGGTAATGATGAAGGCCCTCCTGGTCCATACGGTGCACATCCAGCAGATGTACATATTTATCCAGTTCCAGCAACTGCCTGAGTATGTTTTCCGGTGTTACCGGGCCTTGTGTACCCCGCTTGCCCATGCTGTGTGCATACCAGCGTTGTTGGAGATACTGGTCTTTGAGATTGGTATTGCTTAATACTTCATATGCCTCTTTTATTTCAGAGAACTGCGCCACAGCATAAGCTTCATTATCATTCTTATCGGGATGATATAGCTGCGCCAACCGGCGATATGCTTTTTTTATATCGTCGGGGGAGGCGGAAGTAGGCACTTCAAGGATGGCATAGTAGTCTTTCAATTTCACCGGCGACGAAGATAGCCAAAGTGAGGAAATTGGATGGCGATACTATTACGCCACAACTACCCTAAATATTTTCCAAAAAAATCGATCGTCCGCTTCCACGCCAGCTTTGCTGCTGCTTCATTATAACGGGTAGGTGCTGTATCATTATGGAAGGCATGGTTGGCGCCTTCGTATACATAGATCTCGTAAGGAATATTATTTTTCTTCAACGCCTCTTCGTAAGCAGGGATACCGGCATTCACGCGCTCATCGAGGCCGCCATAATGAAGCTGAACAGCTGCTTTTATTTTTGGCACATCAGCGGCATCGGGCTGGCGACCATAAAATGCCACGGCAGCTTTTAGGGACGGTACGTTCACTGCAAGACTGTTGGCCATAGCGCCACCCCAGCAAAAGCCTACGCAACCGTATTTGCCATTGCAATCATTTCGGGTAGCGAGGTGGTCAAATACCCTGATAAAATTCTGTAAGCTGTCTTCTGCTTTCAGTTGCTGGAATTTGGTGCGGGCCTCATCTTCATTGGCCGGTGTGCCGCCCAGCGGCGCAAGTGCATTGGGTGCGATAGCCAGGTAGCCTGCCTGTGCAGCGCGGCGTGTTACATCTTCAATATGGGCATTCAATCCGCGGTTTTCATGGATCACCACCACGGCCGCATATTTCTTTTCCGCTTTGGGCCTTGCCACGTAAGCCTGCATTTCACCATTAACACCAGGATATTTGATGTATTCGGTGAACAGGTCCTGGGCGGGTGTAACAGCCGCATTAGCCTGGTTCACTTCTATCAATGGCAATACAGACAGGGCTGCTGCTGTGCTGCCGGTAAGCATGATCAGGCGGCGCAAAAATTCCTGACGTGAAAGCGGGGCGTGGGTGTACTCATCGTAGAGGTTGATAATACGTTGGTCCATATTATGGGCATTTTAGATATGGAAGTTAAGATTTTGATTGTTAAAATTTTTTGGTAAATGTTTTCATAACAATGTGTTCCCGGCTCCCCATGTGCAACCTCATGGCATAATAATAGCTCTTTTTACACAAACGATTGTTTTGATCTTTTCGGGTACACTTTTTATTGGCTATTTGAAAACTATAAATCTTTTTACATGAAACGATTATTTACCATCCTGGCGGTTTCCTTATCCCTGGTTCTGGGTACATCAATGAAGAACAGTGCTTCTGCCCAGGTCGGGGTGGGAGTACAAATAACCTACCAGGATTTTTATGATCAGCTTAGCCCTTATGGCCGTTGGATGGAATATCCTGATTACGGGTATGTGTGGATGCCGAATGTAGGTGCCGATTTCCGTCCTTACAGCACGAATGGTCGCTGGGTCTGGTCTGATGAGTATGAATGGATCTGGGCTTCAGACTACAATTGGGGTTGGGCTCCTTTCCACTATGGCCGCTGGTTCCAGGACCCGATGTATGGCTGGATGTGGATGCCTGGTTATGAATGGGCTCCTGCCTGGGTGGCCTGGCGCGATGGCGGCGATTACTATGGATGGGCACCCCTGCGACCCGGTATAAATATCGGGATCAATTTCTCCATCGGCAGTTATAATCCCCCGGTTGATTACTGGTGCTTTGCACCCCGCAGGTATATTGCTTCACCAAGAATTTATAATTACTGCTTACCTGCAAGGCAGAACGTAACAATTATCAACAACACAACGATCATTAATAATTATGGCCGCCGTGGCAACAATGTATTCGTGACCGGCCCCCGCCGTGGTGATGCAGAAAGATATGCAGGCAATATCCGTTCCGTGCGCTTCCGTGAAGTGAACTCTCCGGGCAGGGCGAGAGTGCGTAATAATGAGGTTTCCTTTTACAGGCCAAACATTCAGCGTGATAATAACAGGAATATTGCGCCACGCAATTTTGACCGGTACAATAATAATGGCGGACGTGATAATGCAAGTACTGGCTGGAGGCAAAACAACCCGCGTACAAGAGACGATAATGCAGGCACAGGTTGGAGACAAAATAATCCCCGCCGTGATAATAATGATAACAATGCGGGTACAGGTTGGAGGCAAAACAATCCACGTACCAGGGCGAATGATAACGGCAATTCCAGGGTTAATACAAATCCTGTAAGGGATAATAACGAAGGCACTGGCTGGAGGCAAAACAACCCGCGTACGAGAGACGACAACAATGGTACAGGTTGGAGACAGAATAACCCCCGCAACAACGATAATAACAATCGTGTCAGTGAACGGAGGGATATCCAGCAAAGACCGGCAGACCGTCAACCTGACCGGCAGGTGTTTGAGAGGAGGCAGAATAATAATGCAGAAAGACGTATGAATGCAGAACGTCCTTCCCGTCAATCATCTCCGCAGATGAACCGTGATCGTCCTGTGCGCCAAATGGAAAGCCGCCCTGTGAACAGGGACAGAGGCGAACAGAGAGGTGGAGGAAGAAGAAGAGATTAATAAGTAAATATTAAATAGCAAAGGCCCTGCATCAGCGGGGCCTTTTAGTTCCTCATACATCCGTACCTTTAAATGTATCAATCCCCTGAAAGTGAAAATACTCTGGACCTATCTCAAACCTCAACGCTGGCTTATTATCTTCTCGCTTGTGCTGGCAGGGGTGGCGCAACTCTTAACGTTGGTTGACCCTTTGATATTCGGGAAGATCGTGGATGATTATGCCGGTAATAAAGACCATAAAACAGAACATGAGCTGGTAAATGGTGTGCTGTTCTGGCTGGGTATTGCCGTAGCTGTGGCTTTATTGGGCAGGTTGGCAAAAACATTCCAGGATTATGTGATGCGCCTGGCCGTGCAAAAATTCGGCATGCAGATATTCAATGACGGCCTGCGGCAAACACTGCGTCTTTCTTTCCAGGAATTCGAGAACCAGCGCAGTGGTGAAACGCTTTCCACTTTGCAGAAAGTGCGGACAGATACTGAAAGGTTCATCAATTCATTTATCAACATACTTTTTTCTTCTATCATAGGCATTGGCTTCCTGATCTGGTATGCCATTACCAAACACTGGATGCTGATACCCGTGTTTCTCATCGGTGTAGTGGTATTGGGAGGGTTAACGGGACTGCTCAGTAAAAGGATCAAAACGATACAGCGTTCCATTAACCGGGAAACCAACCAGATGTCTGGGGCTATTACTGAATCGCTGCGGAATATTGAACTGGTGAAAAGCCTGGGGCTTACTTACCCGGAGATCAAACGGCTGCGCTTGCAAACACAAAAGATCTTTGATCTTGAAATGCAGAAAGTGAAAAGGGTGAGAACACTTTCTTTTTTGCAAAGCGCCTCCCTCACACTGTTAAAGCAATCGATCCTGTTCATTTTATTATGGCTTATTTTCCGGAAAGTGCTTACAACAGGCGAACTGATCAGTATGCAGTTTATTTCCACCACTATTTTCGGACCCTTGCAGGACCTTGGCAATATCATTCTTTTTTACCGCGAAGCGGAAGCATCTCTTTTAAGTTTTGACAAGTTGATGAAGAAGCCGGTGGAAGCAAGGCCGGAAGAACCTGTAGCCCTGGGTGTGCTGGAAACCTTGCGGTTTGAAAATGTTGTTTTCAAACATTCCACTGCAGCACAGAATGCGATCGATGGAATTTCCTTTGACGTGAAAAGTGGTGATACGATCGCGTTTGTCGGTCCTTCCGGTTCCGGCAAATCCACGCTGGTGAAATTGCTGGTAGGATTATACCGCCCGGTAAGCGGTGCTGTTTATTTTAATGATATTCCTTCCGGCGATATACGTTATAATGAAATGCGCCGGCAGATCGGCTTCGTAACACAGGAAACACAATTGTTTTACGGCACCATCCGCGATAATCTTTTATTCGTAAAGCCTGATGCCACGCAGGAAGAAATGGCGGAAGCGCTTCATAAAGCATCGTGCGACAACCTGCTCCGGCGGTCGGAAAAAGGGCTGGACACTATGTTGGGTGAGGGCGGCATGAAACTTTCCGGTGGCGAAAAGCAACGTATCGCGATTGCACGGGCCCTGCTCCGGCATCCGAGATTGTTGATATTTGATGAAGCCACTTCTGCGTTGGATTCCCTTACAGAGGAAGCGATTACCGAAACGATAAAAGAGATCTCACAGCAAAGGGACCCTATCACGATCATGATCGCTCACCGGCTTTCTACCATCATGTATGCCGATACGATCTTTGTACTGGAAAAAGGAAAGATCGTGGAAGAAGGCACGCATGATCACCTGGTGGAGAAAAGAGGATTGTATTATGCCATGTGGCGGCAGCAGATAGGAGAGCGGAGAACAGATGTAGTGCCTCAACCAGCTGACGAAGCATTGGAAGAAGAGGAAGAATAAATCAGGCAGCTTATTTGCATAAGAGAATAAAAGCATTATATGAGAATTATCATTTTCATGACCTGCCTGGTATTTATCGCCTGCAATAATCCTTCATCAGTGCCGGAAGCAAGGGAAGAAGCCAAAGACACGGCCCCTCCATTGCCTGCCATCCCGGAATCAGCGATAAAGAATATTCAGCAAGACAGCACTATTCATTTCGTGTTTGAGCCTGGTATTGATTCAGCAATGGGTAAGGGGCACCTGGACAAAAAAGGCGATCCTGTTATCTGCTATGTGGAAGTGGAGAAAGGCAAAAAGATCAGTGGTAGAGTAATTCCTGATAAAGAGGGGGCGAATATCCGTTTCAGTCATATCTATATGCCAGACGGGAGCTCTGATGGGCCATTTGGTCAGACAATTGAGTATAAAACGAAACAAAAAGGGCTTTACCGTCTATTCGTTAGTCCTAACAGGATGGCGGGTGACCCGGAGAGTACAGATTTTACAGTAGTGATAAAAATAGGATTGTAACATTTTTGAATGCCGCTACGTTGTATTGGGAATTATAGTTTATCGTGAAAATAAAATTTCTACTCCCAGCATTTTTATTTACCCCTTTATTGGTACTCGGGCAGAACAAGATCCGGGACATCATAACCCAGGAATATGAAAAGGGGCATTTTAGCGGTGCCCTATTGTATGCAGACGGAAGCCATCTTTTAAAGATAAATAAAGGATTGGCCAATATTCAATTTGGTGTAGAGATCAATGATAAAACCCGCTTTCCGATCGCGTCGGTAACCAAACTTTTTACTACGATCACTGTAATACAACTTTATGAGAAAGGCTTAATAGCATTCTCAGATACAATATCCAAATATATACCGGGCCTTCCTGAAAATTGCAGGAAGATAACTATTAAAGAGCTGATAACGCATCATTCCGGACTGGTGAACGAACCGATCAAAGCCGTAGTTGATAAATATTCAATTGATGAATACATAAAGAACTTTGTGAAGAAATCAGCAAAGGATACTGTAAAATTCAACTATAATAATGTCGACTTTGTTCTTTTGTCAAAAATCATTGAAAGTGTAACTCAAAAAACATTCGCAAAGAGTATACAGGAATTGATCCTGAACCCATTGAACATGGAGAACACAGGGTTTGTAAATGAAGAGGAGGTTATCAGGAATCTTGCATACGGTTATCACAACTATTCATTCGGAAAAGGAGAGAAAAGCAAACCTTTGTATAACGACAGGCGATATATCTCAAATTATTCAGGGGCAGGCGCGATTTATTCAACTACAGAAGATTTATATAAACTGCTGACAGCCTTGAAAGCCAATAAGCTGATTTCTGAGAGGGCAATGAAGCAATTCGTTCTGTCGCCACAAACAGACGAATATGTTGATTGGCTCTCAGGGAAACCGACATTTGGTTTTTATTTTGATTCCAAACAAAAAGAGCCGGTCTTAAGAAGAAGCGGAAGTATTGATGGCTCCAACTCAGAAATAATTATCAATAGTAGTTTGGATAAAATACTGATTATCCTGTGCAATACGGATACTGCGGATTTGGATAGCCTGGCTAACAAAATATACTTCGCAGAGTAAATAAGGAGGAAGATCAGCGTTTATACAATCGCATCAGGAATCCTCCACCCGGGGCTATTTTTATAGTAAGTGCATCACTACGTGTTAATTTGGTTTTCCGGATCAGGTAATCAGAAGGATACCTGTCGGCATTCACCCCATCTTCACAGATCTCTGCTTGATAATTCCCTTCTTCCAGGAAGGAGAGATCAATTTTTATTTCTCTTGCCGTCCAATCGCTCATTGCACCAATAAACCACTCATTTTCTTTTTTGCGGGCTGTAACAATATAATCTCCCACTTTTGCATTGAGTACAACGGTTGTGTCCCAGGTGGTGGGAACACGGCCGAGCAATTCCATAAATGCAGGTTCCGTCAATCCCTGTGATGGGTTGCCGGAAAAGATCTGGATAGGGCTTTCATATACCACGAACATTGCTGCCTGGTGGCAGCGGGTGCCCGGCGCCATCACTTTTTCTCCAATGGGGCGGAAGGTTTTGGCGGTAGCATTGTCCAGTATCCCCGGTTCGTAATCCATCGGTCCAGCCGTCATCCGGATAAAAGGAAGCAGCAGATTATGTTCGGGGGTGGCCTTCTCGCTCCATATATTGTATTCAGAACCCAGTACGCCTTCGCGTGTAATGGCATTGGGATAAGTACGGCCGAAGCCTGCAGGTTTGAATGCACCATGATACATGATCATGATCTTATGGCGTGCACAGGCTTCCGCCACTCTAAAATAAAAATTGACCATTTTCTGATCATCACGGTCCATGAAATCGGTCATGATAAAATCAACGCCCCATTTATTGAATTGCTCCAACGCCGGTTCCAGTTGCTTTTCGAGTGTAAGGGCCAGTGTCCATAAACTGAGGCCGATATTTTTCTGTTTGGCATAAGCAGCAATCTCTTCCATATTGATATTGGGATTGATTTTGAACAGGTCACCATAGTCGCTCCACCCGGCATCCATCAGTATCCTGTTGAAACCAAAGCGGCTGGCAAAATCAATATAGTATTTGTAAGTGGCGGTATTGATACCGGATTTAAAAGGGATATTAAAGAGGTTGATGCCGATGATCCATTCGTCTGTGGCTTTACCTGGTTTGACCCATGATATATCTTTTACCCTTGAAGGGGATGCCAGGCGGTATACCAGGTCATTGGCAGGAAGATCTTTGTCGCTGGCAGCGATCATCAGTACCCGCCATGGATAAGCTCGCTGGCCTTTTGTGTGGGCGATATAATCAGCCCGCCGGGTTACAATAGCCTGTGGAAATTCGCCAGGCGCTATCATTTCTTCTTTTGGATAAGGGGCAAACTGTCCTTTCAGTAGTGAACTGCTGCTGCCGGTAATGAACATGCCGGGATAATCTTCAAGGTCAGATTCGGTAAGCGCGATCTTCGGCCCATCAACAGGCATGATCAGTAAAGGGGAAAAACAAAGATGGTTTGATGTAAGGCTGTCGACCGGTTTTAACTGATAAGGTTCTTCAAAACTGGTATGATAAATATCTGCATTGTCGCGCTTCACCACTTGTGGGAAATACACCATTGGTGTACCGGCAAAATTGAATTCAGCAATTTCATTTTGTATCAAAGCCGAATCTTTCAGATGGGAGAGAATGCGGTAAGCAACCCCATCATCATATACCCTGAACACTATGCTGAATGGCCGGTTAAACCGGATCGTTAATTCCGTATAAATATCCGGTATATGTTTTCTTTTTTCCGGTACGGGTGATATAATAAGATCATTGACCTGCCGGACTTTTATATCTTTAAAATCCAATTTGCCGGAAAACCCTTCCTGGCCTTTTACCAGCAGGTCTATCCGTGATGGTTGCAATAAGGGCCGGCCTTCATATTTTACGGAATATTGGAGAAACCTGCCTGCTTCAACCGTTACCTGGATTTTGCCATCAGGAGAGGTGATTTCTTTTTTGCCGGAAGCACGGCAATAAAGCAGCATCAGCAGGCAGCAGATGACCAGGCAAGTCTTTTTCATAAAGAAGTAATTGAGTATCGCTTAATGAAAATACGTATTATATTAGCATTATAAACTGCCGTAATGAAAAGACCTGTTTACCACACTATTTTCTTCTCCATTTGCCTTATTGTAACAGCTATGTCTATATCTTCTTTTTCTGAAGCCCCTCCGGCACGGGTGCTGATCTTCTGCAAAACAGCCGGTTTTCATCATAATTCCATTCCTGCGGGAATAAAAGCCATTGAACGGTTAGGTATGCAAAATGGATTCAGGTGCGATACCACCACGGACTCATTGCAATTCAACAAGCGCAATCTAAAAAAATATTCAGCAGTTATTTTTTTGAATACCACCGGTAATGTGTTGAACGAAGAGCAGCAAAAAGTATTTGAACAGTATATTCACTCAGGAAAAGGGTTTGTAGGTATTCATGCCGCCTCGGATACAGAATTCGATTGGCCCTGGTATAATCAACTGGTAGGTGCTTATTTCAGCAGTCATCCAAAACAGCAACAGGCGCTTCTGCAAATAAAGAACCAATCATTCAACGGCATGGCTGCTTTGCCTGCACAATGGAGCCGTTGGGATGAATGGTATAATTTCAAGGACACGCATTGGGATAAAGTAAAAGTATTGATCACCCTGGATGAGAAAAGCATTGAAGGAGGTACGAATGGTGATTTCCATCCTGTGTCATGGTACAGGGATTTTGACGGCGGCCGTTCTTTCTACACAGCCATGGGGCACACCGATGAAACATATGTAGATAACCTGTTTCTCAAGCACCTGCTTGGAGGCATTCAATATGCTATCGGAAAGTAAACAGCTGTTATTGTATTGCTTTCATTTTTGAGACCATGATGGCAATACCAAATCCAAGCAGCCCGATCACTGCAAAAGAATAGCGAAGGCTGGATATTTCTGCAATATACCCGATCAAAGGAGGTCCCATCAGGAAGCCGAGAAAGCTGATGCTTGACACAGATGCCAGCGCAATGCCCGGAGGAATATTGGGGATCCGCCCTGCACTGCTGTATACCATCGGCACAATAGATGAAACGCCTAACCCCACGATCAGAAATCCTAAAGTTGCTGTAGCCAGGTAAGGGAACAGAACAGATATGAACAATCCTGTTGAGATCAGGACACCGCTTACGCGCAGCATTTTCTTTCTTCCATGTTTTTGGATCAGCTTATCTCCTACAAAGCGCCCGGTGGCCATCATTATCATGAAAGAAACATAACCGAGCACGATCAATGATTTGGGTGCTTCCACCACTTGCTGAAAATACACCCCGCTCCAGTCAAACATGGCACCTTCGCTGGCCATGCTGCAGAATCCGATAATGCCCAATTGCACCAATGCTCCGTTTGGCCTGGTGAAAAACCCCTTTTTCTCCAGCCTGGTGTTAGATCTTCCGGGTTGCAGAAAACGTTGTGAGATCATGATCGTTATAAACACGAGAGAAGCAATGATCCAGAAATGAAGATAGGGTGAGATGCGTTGCCCCATCATCAGCAAGCCGATAGCAGCACCGGTAAACCCAGCTGTGCTCCATGCACCATGAAAAGAAGTCATGATGGGCCGGCCATATAATTTCTCTGCTGCAATCGCCTGTGTATTTACAGAGATATTACACATATTTCCGCAAACACCAAACAGGTATAAAGCCAGTCCAAGATGCCAGGGTTGTGTAGCAAGGCCCATATTGGTAAGACAGATAGCGTATAGTACAAGACAGATGCGCAATACTTTTTTACTGCCGAAATGAGTAACCAGTTTTCCTGAAAAAGGCATGGCGGTCAACTGACCGGCTGGCAATGCCAGCAGTATGCTGCCTAATGCAGCGTCTGTAAGTTGCAGGCTTGTTTTAATATCCGGTATCCGGCTGGCCCAGGAAGAAAAGCATAAGCCCTGGCAAAAAAAGAAAACGGATACGGCAATACGGATCTGCCTGTTGCTGTAAACGGGCAGATTAAGCTCTTCTCCTGCACCTGGCTTGGATGGCGAGAGCAGAAGGGGCGCTAAAAGCTTTTGGGATACCCTGAAAAGACTATTGATACTTGTTTTCATGAAGTTGCTTCTTGCATATGGCCAGCAACTTGTTCGAGCAGGTGGCAAAGGTACGGATTTTTGTTTCGTTGGCTGTACCTTCTTAATTCCTGAACTCCTGACTGATCATCAATCCATAAAACCCACCGTCAAGCACACCTATCCCCAGCCTTCCAAATGCCGGGTTCATGATATTGGCCCGGTGGCCGGGAGAGTTCATCAAATTGGTATGGGCTATTTCGAGTGTTTGCGCCAGCGCCAGGTTTTCACCGGCTGCACTGAACTGAACATTTGCATCCCGCATACGATCGAAAGGGTTTTTGCCATCAGGATTGACATGCGCGAAATAACCGCGGGCAAACATATCGCGTGAATGTGTCCTGGCTATTCTTGCCATTTCCGGATCGGGTTTCAAAGCAGGCAGCCCTTCTTTTGCCCTTTCTTCATTTACCAGTTCCAGCATTTTTATTTCAAGGAAGGGGCGCACCTGTGGTTTATCATAGGTGAAATGAAGGTTGATCTGTTCATTGGAAGAGGGATGAACAGTAAGGCTGTTCATCGTATGCCGTACTGCTTCATCGAATACAGGCGCCAGCTTTTTATTGACCCATTCAGATTGCATGGCGAGCCCGCTGGCCAGTTTGCTATCGCGGCTTTCCTGCGTAATGCTGTCTTTTAAAGGAAGCGACAGCAACAGCGCAGATACGATCACTGCGCTGACCCATCCATTGATGACACCGGGGATCAATCCAAACAGCCTGTTGGCCCCGGAACGATGCATGGCATCAGGTATGGAACGGATGATACGCGAGCTGATAAAACCCAGTATCAGCCTGGAGATCACCAACACGGAAAGAAATGAAACAGGCAATAACCAGGGGCCCAGGTTGGGAAACCATCCAGTTAAAAGACGGGCCGCATAGGGATAGTACAGGTAGCCCACAACAAAACTGCCGACCCAACAAAGCAGGTCAAACGATCCTACAATAAAACCACGGTACCAACCTCCCCAAACAGCCAGCAGGAATATAATGACGAGAGAAAGGTCAACCCAATTCATGCCACAACTTTTTTTGCATATTAAAACAAATAACATGCCCCGGCAAGTGGATAGCCAATGATAAATGAGGGATGACAGACTTTAACAGAAAGATAAGGCACCCGTTATAAAGGCCATCATCCATCAGCGTTATTATATAACTAATTCAGTTGTTGCAGATCAGCTTCACTCAGTTGGAGTGTTGCGGATTTAGCAAGGTCTTCCCATTGAGTAATGGAAGTGGCGCTGGCAATGGCTGCAGCGATCGATGGCTGAGTTATCAGCCAGGCAATGGCTACCTGTGCCGGTGTTGCCTGGTGTCTGGCACTCACCTCATCCAGCGCTTTTAAAATGCGATAGCCTTTTTCGGTCAGGTATTTTTCAATGCCAGCTCCCCGTGCACTTTTACCAAGATCTTTTTCGGAGCGGTATTTTCCTGTCAAAAATCCACTGGCCAGGGAATAATAAGGGATTACACTGATATTGTTGGCTATGCAGAAATCGCGATACTGTGTTTCAAAATTTTCCCTGTCGTAAAGATTATACAATGGCTGGAGGGTTTTGTATGCTGCAAAACCTTTTTCACGGCTGATCTTCAATGATTCTTCAATTCTTTCTTTGCTTAGATTGGAAGCACCAATGTAGCGGACTTTTCCCTGTTTGATCAGTTGATCGAATGCTGCCAGTGTTTCTTCCGGAGAAGTGTCGGCATCATCGTAGTGGGACTGATAAAGATCGATATAATCAGTCTGCAATCTTTTTAAAGAGTTTTCTACAGAGAAAATGATATGTTTGGCCGAGAGATCTTTTTTACCGCTTCCCATGTCTGAACCTACCTTCGTAGCAATGATCAGCTTATCCCTGTTTCCTTTTTGCTTCAGCCATTTGCCAATGATCGTTTCAGACTCGCCGCCTTTATTGCCGGGCACCCATCTCGAATAAGAATCTGCTGTATCAATTGCATTGAAGCCGGAGCTAACAAAAGCGTCCAGCAATTCAAAAGATCTTTTTTCATCTACAGTCCATCCGAAAATATTTCCGCCAAACATGATTGGCGCTGTTTTAAGCAATGTATCGCTTAGTGTTCTTTGTTGCATGGTTGGGAGGTTTTATAAGATCAACAGATGGAGTGGCAGTTTGTTCGATTACCGGTTAAAGCAAACTGGTGATAATATAATACCAGATTGCAGTGGTAATAAATGAAAGAACTATGCCAATACCGATCACGCGGGAGGAAAGTGTTGGCCGCAGATTGTATTGCTCTGCAACAATGCCGGCAGTGACCAGGGTAGGCATCGCCATTTCAAAAACAGCGATACGGGCCGTATCACCCTTTGCATTTATCAGGAGAGCAAGCAGCAATACCAATAAAGGGGCCAGCCATAATTTATATAACAGCGCAAAGCTGATATGCTTTATATCTTCTTTCCATCCTTTGAATTGCAATTGGAGCCCAATGGAGAACAATGCAAGCGGAGCTACAGTGCCGGCCAGCTTTTCAAATAAAGGATCGATAGGTTCCAGCGAAATAAAATTCGGTATAATCAAAGCTGCCATGCATCCGAGAAAAGGAGGGAAACTGAAGAGCCTTCTGATCAGTACCGATAAACGAAGCGAGTGACCTTCTGAAGAATTCATGGCAACAATAATACCCGCCGTTGTGAGCAGCAGAAAAGTGACCTGGTCGCAGATGACGGCTATGCCGATATGTTTCTCACTGAACCAGGCAGCCACCAGGGGAAAACCTACAAAAGCCGTATTGGACAAACCGGCAGAAAGTTTTAAACCTCCTTCTGCAGGCTTTGATAATTTGTTAAAGGAAGCATATCCCCGGACGTATAGCCATGCCACAACCCATACGAGTACCGGGGCAACTGCCGGTATTAACAGATCAGTGCTCCATTTTATTTTAGGAATATAATGCAGGGAGACAGCAGGCAGGGCAAGGTAAATGATCCAGGCATTGATACCTTTATGTGCATCGATGGGCAGCAGTTTACTTCGCCTGAACAGCATACCTGCCACTATGCAAATCCCGATCAGTAAAAAATTAGCCATAATTCTTATCCCAGGTTTCTTTTATCTGCCGCCCCATCTTTTGTGCGATAATGCTTGCAGCAATCAACTGCAATGCATGATACAACATCAATGGCAATATGATAATTCCGCTAAGCGTGCTTTGCGGAAACAATACTTTCGACATCACTGTTCCATGCACCAGTGATTTTTTGGAGCCGCAGAATACTACCGTTATCCTGTCGTTGCGGGAGAAATGCAAGAGGCGGCTGATGATATTCATCAACCCAAAAACAAGAAAGAAGAGGACGATCATGCCTGCTGCCAGCTGTAATATTCTTGTAACGCCCAACCCGTCAAATAAATGCTCTGCAAAGGATTTGCAGAATGAGGTATAGATAATGAGTAAGATGATCGACTGATCAAACAGTTTCAATGTCTTGTTATGCTTTTCTGCGAAACGGCCAAAGTAACGGTGCAGGATAAGCCCCAGGGCAACAGGCAATAACACCTGCAGGCATAGCTTGAGCAGGATGGAAGAAACATCAAAGCTTCCAGTGTCTGCAGCAATGAACAGGCCGGTCCATAAAGGTGTAATAAAAATGCCCAGCATGCTGGAAAGGCTGGCATTGAAAATAGCAGCGGGGATATTGCCCTTTGCAATGGAAACCATCACCACAGAAGACGAAACGGTTGAAGGCAACGCGGCCAGGAAGAAAATGCCCAGCCATAAAGGGAAGATGGAATCATGGAATAAGGGCTTGATGAGAAGTACCAGTAGAGGGAATAATACAAAAGTGGTCAACTGTATCACTACGTGCATCTTCCAGTTGCTAAGACCTGCTTTCATCTTTTCAGGACTTAACCGTAGCCCATAAAAAAGAAAGATGATGGAGACGCCGTAATTGGCTATTTCTTCAAGCGATACCGGTTCCTTTGCAATTCCCGGTCCTGGGAACAATGAAGCAAGGATCACCATCGTAATGATAGCGAGCAGGAATCCATCAATGCCCAACCGGGATAATGTTGCTCTCAATAATTATGGTTTAGTTTTTCAGGAATGCGGGCAAAATTAATGAGAAAGGACTTTCAACTGTATGTTCCTGAAATCAATTGGCTGCCCCTCGCTTTGAAAAGCGATATATCCTTCCTTCAGCGGTTTGCCATCCTGTTTTTGAGCAGGATCAAAACGGTTCACCACTTCACCACCTATCTGCGGATGTGAATATTTCATTACCGTATCGCCATTGATGATATGGGTGATCAGTGAGTCGCCGAGCACGATCAGTTCTGCATTCACCCATTGATCGCCTCTATATGTTTTGGAACTGGAATTGATACAGTGGCGGGTATCCAGTTTCCCTTCATACACGATATGGGTGCCGGGTGAGCACATATTGCCGGTTGGCCTCGGCTTACCATCATCCAACCCTCCCAGCAATTGCATTTCGATAGAGATAGGCCAGTCCTGCTCTTTGGGCATGGTACGCGGGTCCTGTGAATGATACATTACACCGCTGTTGAGAATGGTGTAAGAAGGTGCATCCTTTCTCCACTCTTCTACAAAGCGATATTGGAATTTGAGATGATAATATGAGAAAGGCTTTTTGTAATACAGGTGCCCGAATTGTTCATTAAAATGATCGTATTGATCATAGCGTACTTTCAGCAGGCCGTCCTCTACACGGAAAGTGTTACCAAAATTATCACCCACTTCATGATGCTGAATTTTTACAAACCAGTCTTTAATATCCTTTCCGTTGAAAAGCGTGGTCCACTTGTCCTTGTTGCTGGTTGTTGGGATCCTGGTCTTATCGTTTTTCCAGGCAACAAGCAGGAGGCTGATAAAGACTGTTATGGCAAGGAAGGTTTTGACAGGCATACTCGTTGTTTCCTCAAATTTATTCAAAGTGAATAAAAAATGGCGGCTTGTTAATTACAAGCCGCCATTTTTTTGATTTGTGTTCAGTATCAGGCTTCCATATAGCTTTCCACCGGTTCGCAGGTGCAAACCAGGTGCCTGTCGCCATACGTATTGTTTACGCGGGCTACAGAAGGCCAGAACTTGTTCAGTGTAACATAGTAAAGCGGGAATGCTGCTGTTTCGCGCGTATAAGCATGGTCCCATTGAGTAGCGCAAACAATAGCTTGGGTATGTGGCGCGTGTTTCAGTGGGTTATCTTTTTTATCTGCTTTTCCTTCCTCAATAGCTTTTATTTCTTCACGGATCGACAGCAGGGCATTGCAGAAACGGTCGAGCTCAGCTTTATCTTCACTTTCTGTTGGTTCGATCATGATCGTACCGGGAACAGGGAAGCTCATGGTAGGGGCGTGGAATCCATAATCCATCAAACGCTTGGCTACGTCTTCTGCTTCTATCTCGGCTGATTTTTTGAAAGGCCTGAGGTCAACAATGAATTCATGTGCGCACTGGCCATTGTGGTTGGTATACAGGATATCATACTGTCCGTCGAGCCTTGCCCTCATATAGTTTGCATTGAGGATGGCGTATTCTGTAGCCGCTTTCACTCCTTCATTGCCCAGCATCCGGATATAGCCATAGGAAATAAGCAGGATGGAAGCTGATCCATAAGGAGCGGCCGATACCGCATGTTGTTTGGTACCGTCTTTCACTTCCACATGGCCAGGCAGGAAGGGCGCCAGGTGTTGTTTTACACAGATCGGTCCCATGCCGGGGCCACCGCCACCGTGAGGGATAGCAAAGGTTTTATGGAGGTTAAGATGGCATACATCCGCACCGATCAAACCAGGAGCTGTCAATCCCACTTGTGCATTCATGTTTGCTCCATCCATATACACCTGTCCGCCGTGCTGGTGGATGATATTGGTGATCTCTTTCACTGTTTCTTCATACACGCCATAGGTGCTGGGGTAAGTGATCATGATACCGGCAAGGTTGGCTGCATGCAGTGCTGCTTTTTCTTTCAGGTCTTCGATATCAATATATCCATTGTCCAATGCTTTTACCACTACCACTTTCATACCGCACATCACGGCAGAAGCGGGGTTGGTACCGTGTGCCGAGATAGGGATCAGCATCACATTGCGGTGATGATCGCCATTCGCTGCATGATAGGCCTTGATGGTGAGCAGGCCCGCATACTCGCCTTGTGCGCCGCTATTGGGTTGCAGGCTGCAGGCATCAAATGCGGTGATCTCGCAGAGGTATTTGCTCAGCTCGTCAACAATTTGTTTATATCCTTCTGCCTGGTTGGCGGGTACAAAGGGGTGGATCTTGCTCCAGTGCGACCAGCTAAGCGGCATCATTTCGCTGGCAGCATTCAGCTTCATGGTGCAACTGCCAAGAGAGATCATGGAAGTGTTCAGGGAAAGATCTTTATTCTCCAGCGATTTAATATAGCGCATCATCTGGCTTTCGCTGCGGTGTGTATTGAAAACCGGATGTGTAAGAAAGTCTGAAGTGCGGGTAAGGGAAGATGGGATATGGTCCAGCTCTGCATCATGACGGATATCGAAAGTTACTGGATCTGTATCATTCTCAAAGCAATTGATGAGATCATAAAGGTCGCTCAGCTCAGTGGTTTCATCGAGAGAGATACCGATATGCTGCTCATCAATATGACGGAGATTGATCTGTTGCCTTTCTGCTTTGGCATGAATAGCTGCAGCGTCAGCAACTTTTACCGTGATGGTATCAAAGAAGCTGGAAGAAGCCAGTTCAAATCCCATTTCTTCCAGTGTGTCTGCTACGGTTTGGGTAAGCAGCGCAATTCTTTTAGCAATATTTTTCATGCCTTCCGCACCATGATACACGGCATACATGGCAGCCATATTGGCCAGCAAAGCCTGTGCGGTACAGATATTGGAAGTCGCTTTTTCCCTTTTGATATGCTGTTCCCTTGTTTGGAGTGCCATACGCAAAGCACGGTTGCCTTGTGCGTCCACACTCACACCGATAATACGGCCGGGGATACTTCTTTTAAAATCATCTTTTGCAGCAAAGAAAGCTGCATGAGGGCCGCCATAGCCGAGAGGCACACCCAAACGTTGTGCAGAACCTATGGCCACATCAGCGCCGAGTTCGCCGGGAGGAGTGAGCAGGGTAAGCGCCAGCAGGTCAGTGGCCATGGCTACAAAACCGCCTGTTGCGTGTACTGCCTGGATGAACTGGCGGTAATCTTCAACAGACCCTTTATCGTTGGGGTATTGTACGATGGCGCCAAAATAAGATGCATCAATGCCGGCAGTTGTATAATCACCTTCCACGATCTCGATACCTACCGGGGCTGAGCGGGTGATCAATACATCTTTTGTTTGAGGAAAGATAGCGCGGTCTACAAAAAAGCGCGGTCTTTCAATATGGTCCTGTTTGTTGAGCGTATTAAAGAACATGGTCATTGCCTCGGCAGCGGCAGTTGCCTCATCAAGCAGGGAGGCATTGGCAATAGGCAATGCAGTAAGATCGCTTACCATGGTCTGGAAGTTCAGCAGGCTTTCCAAACGGCCCTGTGAGATCTCTGCCTGGTAAGGAGTATATTGGGTGTACCAACCTGGGTTTTCAAAAATATTCCGGAGAATAACAGGAGGGGTGATGGTATCATAATAGCCCTGGCCGATATAGCTTTTGAATACCTTATTCTTCATCGACACTTCTTTGATATGCTGAAGGTATTCATTCTCACTCATGGCTTTGGGGATGTTCAGCGCCTGGTTCATCCGGATGGCCGGCGGAACGGTCTGACTGATCAATTCGTCGAGGCTCGACGCCCCGATGGCATTCAGCATGGCTTTAGCATCCGCCTCACGGGGGCCGATATGACGGGAAAGAAACTCGTTGGATTGTTGTTCGAACAGGTTCATAGCTCTAAAATGTGGGATTTGTCTGTAATGACAGTTTGGCGATATAAGGGAATTGCAAAAAGTGATTACTTATTTGACTTATAGGGCACTTATATGACCTCCCTGGCTTAAAAGCGGTGCAAAGTTACGGGCTGGCATTCATAAAACGAGTAGGGCTGAGGGAATAGTGGAAAAGGGAGGGATAACTTGGTGGTGGGTGCAAGATGAAGATGTTGATAGACAAATCGTTGACCGAGTAGCTACTTCCCGCCGTGTCACCGGCCATCGGCCATTCGGTCAACGGACAACGGTCAACTTGAATTATATCATTTACTTTGCAGCATGGCAGGTGATCTATTGCAAAACTGGGAAAAGAAAAGCAAAGAAAGGCATAAACTGTATGCCCGCTTTTTAAAAAATGCAGACAAGAATAAAGTACTGAAGCAGTTACCCGATCTGCATGAACAGGCTTTTGAAAAAGTGGATTGCCTGAAATGCGCCAATTGCTGCAAGAATTATTCCCCCCGTTTCAAAACTCCTGATGTAAAAAGGATCGCAAAACATCTTCGCCTGAAGGAAAGCGTATTTATCGACACTTACCTGAAAGTGGATGAGGAAGGTGATTTTGTGGCCAAATCGCAACCCTGCCCTTTCCTGGGTGCTGATAATTATTGCAGCATCTATGATGAACGGCCTTCCGATTGCCACCGGTTCCCTTACACAGATGAAGACGTGCTGGTGAAACGGCAGGCGCTTACACTGAAGAATATCACCTTTTGTCCGATCACTTATTATGTGGTGGAAAAATTGATGGAAGCAGAAAAAAGCAAATAACCTTGCAATCAGTACTCAAACTTCCGCAGGCTTGGTGCTTTGAACCAGGTTATGATCACTATCAGCAGGGTCATTGTTCCGCCGAACACCACAGAAGGCACAACGCCCATTAATTTGGAAGCCACTCCGCTTTCAAACTGGCCCAGTTCATTGCTTGAGTTCACGAACATGGAACTTACGCTGCTTACCCTGCCCCGCATATTATCGGGCGTTTTCAATTGCATAACGGTGCCTCTTATTACCACACTGATCCCATCCAGTACTCCTGCCAGCATCAGTACCATAAAAGAAAGGAAGAACCATTTTGACAAAGCAAAAAGGATAATGCAGATACCGAAGCCGCCTACGGCGAGGAAGAGTTTTTTGCCCTGCGCTTTTTTCAATGGAGCAATAGTGAGCAGCACTACCACAAAGATGGAGCCGATATCGCTGGCTGCATTCAGCCAGCCAAAGCCCATTGGCCCTACCTTCAGTATATCGCTGGCATACACGGGCACCATGGCAACGGCGCCGCCAAATAATACAGCAAACATATCGAGCGACATGGCGCCTAATAATTCTTTTGTTTTAAACACGAAACGCAAACCTTCTTTTACGCTTTCCAGGGTTTTCTTTTCCTTACTGGTTTCACTGGGTGGTTTGGGTTTTAAGCGGGTAAGGATAAAGAGCGCCACAACAAGCATTGAGCAGATCACGGTAAGTGTGCCTGTATTGCCGAGCAGGGCAATCAGGAAACCGCCGGTAGCATGACCTGATACAGATGCAGTGAGCCAGGTGCCCTGGCTCCAGGTAGTGGCGTTCTGTAATGTTTGCCTGGGCACGATATAGGCGATCATCGCAGAAAAGACAGGCCCGGCAAATGAACGGATGATGCCTGTGCAAAAGATCACTGCATAAATGCTGTAAACAATATAGTGGGTCTGAAAATGATCGTGAACAAAAGAAGTGGAAAGGAACAGCAGCAAACCTGCTGCACTTAAATAGAAGAATACACTTCTGAGCAACAAAGCCCTTTTTTCACTGATATCTATGATATGCCCAGAGTAAAGGGCCATTGAAAGCGCCGGTATTACTTCAGACAAACCAATCAGCCCGATCGCAAAAGGATCTTTGGTAAGCTGGTACACCCACCAGCCGACCAGTGTGCTCATCATTCGCAAAGACATGATGAAAGTGAATCTCCCTAATAAAAGGCTCCGGTATTCAGGTACACGTATGGCCGCAAAAGGATCGTCAGTGACCTGCTGAGTTGATTGTTCATCCATGGATGCTACGAAGATAAACAAATGACAAATGTCCTGTTAAGGCAGGGTAATATAATGCTGCCCTCCTTCATATTCCTTCCCCAATGCCTCAATGATCACCTGCAGGTGTTTTTCATTACCAAGAAAATCGGCATTGGACGCATCCACAAAAAGTGTTTTGATATTGTGCTGTTTGATGTAATGGGTATAGGTTTCCTGGATATTGAACAGGTAATCGTCAGGGATATTCTGTTCGTAGGCACGATTCCTTTTTTTGATATTGGCCTGCAGGCGGTTGATAGGAGCATGCAGGTAAATGAGCAGGTCTGGCTGCACCAGTTGCTGATGAATAATATCGAAAAGCCGCTGGTAAAGACGGAACTCATCATCTGGCAAAGTGACTTTGGCAAACAGCAGGCATTTGGTAAAAAGATAATCTGAAATAGTGAGTTGCTGGAACATGTCCTTTTGCTGCAGCAGTTCTTTCAACTGCTTGAAGCGCTCAGCCATAAAGAACAGTTCAAGCGGGAAGGCATATTGCTGGGGATTGGCATAAAACTTCGGAAGAAAAGGGTTATCGGCAAATTCTTCCAGGATCAATCTTGCATTATAGTGCTTGCTGAGTAAATGTGCAAGGGTCGTTTTGCCGGCTCCTATATTGCCCTCTATGGTAATAAAGTTATAAATCATGGTTGTGTGCCCGCAAAGTAACTGAAATGCCAGGAAGGTTTGGGGAGGCCGCTTCTTTTGTGGATAAATCCCACTGGGGTTCTGTATTTTTTTCTTTGTGGTCTTTGTGTATTGATGGGAAATAATACCCCACCAATACACAAAGACCACAAAGTTTTTTACTTATCAGTTATAGCTTATTTACTGCGAGCCTGTCGGCACATTCTTTTAATAATTGCGAGATCTTTTTTTTCAAAACAGGGTGTTTATAATTTCCTGCGATCTCTGCGAGAGGGGTGAGGGCGAAGCGCCGGTTTGGTAATTGTGGATGCGGAATCTTTAAATGCTGTTCATTGTATACGTCATGATTGAACAATAAAATATCTATATCGATGATCCGTGGGCCATATTTTTCGAGGCGTACGCGGCCGATGGATTTTTCAATTTCCAGCAACCGGCTCAGCAACTCACCGGCTTCCAGCCTGGTTTCTACCAAAAGGGCCTGGTTAAGGAAAGCAGGCTGGTCATTCCTGCCCCAGGCGGCCGTTTCGTACAGGGAGGATCGGGCGCTCACCTTTCCGCAATGTTTTTCGATCAGCTCCAAAGCCAGGGCCAGGTTAACCTCCGGCTGGCCCATGTTGCCGCCTGTCAATAAATATGCTTTGTTCATACTCGGACCCTTTTCCGGGGGCCAAATATCTTTATTTTTGGCCAAGGTTAAGACGTTCTTTATTTTATGCATACGGTTGTGATTCATTTTGGGCCCCCTGGGCTTTTAACCGAATTGCTGCCTGATTGCGGAAATATTGAATAAAAGGTTTTCTTTGGCTTTTTAAATGAGTTAGTATGCGCAACTTCTTTAAGATATTTTTTGCCTGCCTGCTGGCGCTGGTCATCTTTACGATCCTGGCTTTCTTCTTTTTTGTGGCAGCGCTGGGCGGACTTACATCGAAAGATAAACCCATGGTAGCTTCGCACTCTGTGCTGGTACTTGATCTCAGCCAGCATTTTGCAGAGCAGGTGCAGCGTGATCCCTTCAATTTTGTCAGCAGCGAAGACCGGGATGTGCCGGGATTGTATGATATGGTGCGGTTGATACGCTCTGCCAAAACCGATAAGAACATTTCAGGTATCTATATTCTGGCCAATGGTAATGGTAACAGTTATGCAGCCAGTGAAGAATTGAGGAATGCCCTCGCCGATTTTAAAACCAGCAATAAATTCATACTGGCCCATGGTGATATCATGTCTCAAAGCGCTTATGGGGTTGCGAATATCGCCGACAAAATATATGTAAGCCCGATGGGCTTCCTGGAGTGGAGTGGCTATAGCGTGGAATACTTATTCCTGAAAGGAACATTGGAAAAACTGGATATAGAGCCTCAGATCTTTTACGCCGGTAAATTCAAAAGTGCCACAGAGCCATTACGTAGCGATAAAATGACAGAGGCAAACAAACTGCAGACCACTGTTTGGCTGAACGATCTGTATAGCGACCTGCTTCTGAAAACGGCTGCTGTAAGAAATATGGATACTGCCACGCTTCACCAGCTTGCCAATGAAGGGAAAATACAAACTGCCAAAGATGCTGCAGACAATAAGCTGGTGGATGGGGTCAGGTATGATGATGAAGTGAAAGATGAGATCAAAGCCAAACTGGGGATTGATAAATATGAAAAGATCAATTTCATTACTGTAAGCACTTACCTCGCTTCTGGCGCTATTCAAAGTGCAAAGGGAGAAAAGATCGCGCTTATTTATGCAGAAGGGGATATTGTGGATGGAAGATCTGATCAGGGAACGATCGGCAGTGAGAATTACAGGACCCTGATCCGTAAAGCGAGGCTGGATAAAACCATTAAAGCAATCGTGTTCCGGATCAATTCCGGCGGCGGCAGTTCACTGGCCAGCGAAAACATCTGGCGTGAGCTTTCCCTGGCTAAAAAAGAAAAACCTGTAGTGGTAAGTTTTGGTGATGTGGCTGCTTCAGGAGGCTATTATATTGGCTGCGGGGCCGACAGCATTTTCGCATTGCCGACAACGATCACCGGCTCAATTGGTGTGTTTGGCATTATCCCTAACATGGAAGGGTTTTTCAAGAATAAGGCAGGCATCACTTTCGATGGAGTGAAAACAGGCCAGTATGCTGATGCAGGAGCATTCTACCGCCCACTCAATGATAATGAAAAAAAGATGATGCAGGCCAGCGTTGATCTGATCTATGCACAGTTCAAGCAAAGAGTGGCCGAGGGCCGGAAAAGAGATACCGCTTATATCGATAGCATTGCCCAGGGTCGTGTGTGGACAGGTAAAAGAGCTATAGAACTCGGGTTGGTCGATCGCTTCGGCGGATTGCAGGATGCTGTGCAGTGTGCTGCCCGCATGGCCGGTTTAAAAGAATATAAAGTGAGCGAATTCCCTGAGCCGCGTAACCTGATGGATGAGATATTGGGCAAAAAAGATCCGATGAACTATGCCGGTAAAATGAAACAGGAAATAGGAGAGGACAACTACGCTATTTACCAGGAACTGAAACGCGTAAAGGAAATGAGTAATGGGGTGCAGGCGAGGCTGCCGTTCAGGTTTGTGATACGTTGATAGTATTCGTTGTGCAACGCTTAAGGGATATAATCCCGGTCAATGCACAATGGTCATCGGTTAATGGCCAATGCATTCACTCAACTCTAAACTTTTTAAAGTAGGTTTGCAGCCAATCATTTCCCATGCCCCAGCAATACAGTCAGGCAAAAGCATTATGGGCCATTACAAGGGCCAGTTTCAAAGCTATCTTTTCACAACCTACCGCTGTTGTGTTCAGTTTATTATTCCCGATCATTTTTATTTTGATCTTCGGAGCTTTCGGGAATGGGGGAGGACCAAGCTACCGTATTGCTTTTGAACCGGGGTCTGATACAACCAATGCTTTTTTTGGCGCATTGAAGATGAATCCCCTCCTGAAGTTTGTAACATACAAGGATACTGCTACGCTGAATAAAGACCTGGAAAAAGGACAACTGACGGCTGTGCTTAATATCCGCCAGGTAAGCGATACCTTTTCCAAACAGCATGTAGCGGTAGGCATCCGTTCCACTTCTGCCAGTGGCAATACATTTGGTGGATTTATGCAGACACTGGATTATAATAAGCTGAAATTTGAAAAATTCTTATCCAGTGATAAAGAAGAATACGTGCATGTCGAAACGCCTGTTATTTCAGCAGGAAAAAAATACAGGCAGATCGATTTTATCTTACCGGGCCAATTAGGCTTTTCCATTTTATTCGCCACTTTGTTTGGCATCTCGTTCACTTTTTTTACCCTGCGTGAGCAATTAGTGCTGAAACGTTTTTATGCATCACCGGTAAGCCGCCTGAATATCCTGGTGGGGATTGGTACCAGCCGTTTGTTTTTCCAGTTGATGAACGTGGTTGTGCTGATCCTGTTTGGCCATTTCTTTCTCAACTTCACACTGCAGCATGGTGCCGTTACATTTTTTGAAATGGTGCTGATGTCAATATACATGCTTTTCCTGCTGATGGGAGTTGGGCTTATTTTCAGCAGCATCGTCAAGACGGATACTGCCATACCTTTACTTATTAACTTATTCGGTTTTCCTCAAATGCTTTTGTCCGGTACTTTCTTCCCGGTCAATGTATTTCCGGAATGGTTACAGAATATCTGCTATTTCCTGCCGCTCACCCAGTTCAACAATGCTGTCCGTAAAATATCTTTTGAGGGATTGCATATCTGGGATTGCTGGAAAGAGATCGGGATTCTTGGTGTTTGGATAGTGATAGTGTATGCGATCACAGTAAAAGTGATCAAGTGGGAATAAATATTGAAAAAGTATTATTATGCGAGGGCTAAAGCTGATTATATTAAGTTTTGTTTTCTTATTCACTGTGGTATGGCTTATATCACTGCTGATCCCTTCGCGTGTGCGGATCTCACGCGCTGTTAATATTCATGCAAATAAAGACAGTATTCTTAGCATGGTGAAAGACCCAATGCACTGGAAAGAGTGGTATCCTGGCCTTGACTCATCCAAACCTTTATATGTAGAAGGCAGATTGAAAGGAGCGATCCTTAGCGATAAAGATCCCCAACATCCTGTTTACCTCGAACTCGAAAAAGAAACCGCTGATGAAGTGACGGCCCTGTTTGTAGGCGGCCGTATAAAGCCGGTCGTCAATACCTGGAAAACGATCAGTTATGCGCACTCTGATTCCCTTACGCTGCAATGGTATATGGATTTCCAATTGCGCTGGTACCCCTGGGAAAAATTTGCAAGCCTGCTGCTGGAGAAATCTTATGGCCCGCCCATGGAAAAAGGGCTGAGCGATATAAAAAAGAGCGTTCAGGCTGACCTTTCATCCAATAATTAGAGGTGGCTGGCAGGTTATTTGTAGATTTAGCCAGTCACAAATCTTTAAAAAATTATTTTATGAAATCAGTATTGCTCCTCGTACTTGCAACAACCAGCATGCTTTTCTCCTATGGTCAGCAAGATAAATCTAAACGTCCCAGCCCGCCTGCCCAGGCAAAGGAAACTCTTGGAAACGGCACTGTTGTTACGATCGACTACAGCCAACCGGCAGTAAAGGGAAGGACCATCGGAAAAGACCTTGAGCCTATGGATGGTAAGGTATGGCGTGCCGGTGCCAATGAAACCACTGTGTTTGAAGTAAGCCGCCCTGTTAAAGTAGGCGGTAAAGAACTGCCCGCAGGCAAATACGGCCTTTTTGTTATTTCAAATGGCGGTGAATGGACATTTATTATCAATAAGGTCTGGAACAAATGGGGCACCGAGTACACCGAGTCTGAAGACGCGGTAAGGGTGAAAGGAACGACCAGTAAATTGTCAACACCCTCAGAGAGACTTACTTATACAATAGATAACAAGGGTAAAGTAACGCTTTCCTGGGCGGATATGCAAAGCTCCTTTGATGTTGAATAAGCCAGTTAACCCTGCAAATACAGCGGCCACAAAGAAAATCGCTCTTTGTGGCCGCTGTATTTTTGCAGGCAGTAAAAGCAGGTGGGTTTTTTATAAAATGCAACGATAAGAGAAAGATCATTGTCAGACATGGCAACAGAACAGATGGAGCAACAGAAATTGGTCAGGGACTGCCTGAAGGGAAAACCACAGGCGCAGCGGCAGCTTTATGAGTTGTATGCCGACACGATGCTGGGCGTCTGTTATCGTTATACCCGCTCCATGAGGGACGCAGAAGATGTTCTCCAGGAAGGATTTGTGAAAGTGTTCCATCATTTGAACCAATATAAGCAGGAAGGGGAATTGGGTGCCTGGATCCGCCGGATCATGGTCAATACCGCCCTTAATTTCCTGAAACGCCATCGTAAATACCAGGAGGAAATGTATTTCACGGAAGAATACCTCCATCCCGTCAGCCAGGAAGACCCGGCTGTTCGTCTGCACGCCAAAGAACTGGCCGACCTCGTCCGCCAGTTGCCGCAAGGCTACCAGGTGATATTCAACCTGCACGCAGTGGAAGGATTCTCCCATGTGGAGATCGGGGAAATGCTGGGAATCAGCGACGGCACTTCCCGTTCACAATACGCCAGGGCCAGGAACCTCCTGATCACCTGGCTGAAAAAATATTCCACGGACCACAAAAAGTCAAGCTATGCCGGAAAGTGAATTTGATAAACAGGTGCAGCAGGAACTGGAAGGGCTGAAGTTACGCCCCTCTACTGCTGTATGGGAAAACGTAGAAAAGGAGCTGCGACGTAAAAAAAGACGGCGCTATATCGTTTTCTTTTGGCTGCTGGCCGGCCTTGGCCTGTTGGGTTACACCGGTTATCTCCTTACACAAAAAGGCAAACCCACCCTGGCGGAATCTTCCGGCAAACCTGCTGATCATTCCGGCAAAACTGTGCAACAGCCTGCTGCGCCATCAACCCAATCAGACATTATTCCATCAATACCATCAACCATTAAACCAGCTGATAGCAGCAGCCCTGCTGATCAGGCTACACCATTAAATGAAACCCCATCTGCCGCTGCAACACAACCCGGAACATCTGCTGACCGTGAAGGATTGAATGGCAGGAAATCAACAGCTTTAGTTCCGGCTGGTAAAAACAAAGGAAAAAGAAAAACTGATAAAACCGGGTCGCCTGTTGCAAGGTCCGGCCATCAGCAAAAAACAAGTACGCAGGGAATACAGGAGCCAGAAAGCAGGAAAGAAACAGAAAGCAAGCCTGTTGATATGGCAGGGCAAAACCCGCCTGTTGTTCCTGCGCAGGACAGTGTGAAAGCAAAGACCGACAGTGCAGTGGCCGCTGTTCCTCCGCCGGCAGAAACAAAAGCGCCAGCAGCTAAAAAACAATCTTCATCAAAGATCAAATGGTCACTTGATCTGGGTGTTGGCGGCTCAGGCCCTATCGGCAGTCCATTTCTGATCGGAGAATCTGATAATACAAGGTTGGCATATGACCAAACAGGAGGAATGATCGCTTCACCCGGTTCACCCCTGGTTACCCCACCGGTAGTGAATTATGGCCCGGTTTATTTTCCCCGCTCAGATATCAAACCCGGGCCTGCATTCCGTATCGGTGTATTGGGCGAATGGGCAATATCCAAACGGAGCAGTATCGTTTCCGGCCTACAGTACCAATATCAAAGCACTAATATCCGCACAGGTTCTTACAGGAACACTGCACTTATATTCAATAACTATGCTTCCCAACCTGTATCTGTAACATCTTCATACCAGGCCGGGCTGCAAAAAACATTCACCAACCGTTTCCATTACCTGCAAATACCACTCAGTTTTCAATGGCAGGTAGGCAAAGGAAACAAACTGCCGGTCTTATTGAGTGCAGGCATGTCTGCCGGATACCTGCTTGCCACTAATGCCCTTATATACGATTCACTGCAAGGCGGTATCTATTATCATGATAAAAACGCATTCAACCGTTTCCAGTTAAGTTTCAACACCGGCCTCGCTTTCCGTTTTGGAAACAGCAAAACCTTCCAGTGGAGTATCGGACCCGAAGCTTCAATGGGCCTGAGAAGCCAGGTGAAAGAAGAATATGATAGAAAACAATACCCGCTATATTTAGGAATACGGGCGAGATTGTATTTACCTAAAAAAAATCATTAACAAATTCCAGACTTCCTTCCCGTTCTTCCCGCCTTACCGGTAAAAACTTACGGTAAGGCGGGAAGAACGGGAAGGAAGAACTACTGATTGATGATTTAATCCGGTTCCCGGGTTTTCAAAAACTGTATATTCCGTTGCATCCCCTTCCATTTTGTTCTGCTTAAAGGAGAGTGCTTGAAGATCTTTTTAAATGTTTCTTCCGTCATCGTTTCCCATTCCCTGCTTTGCAGGTTAAGTATTTCGGGTATGGGAGTAAATGCCTGTTCTTTGTTGGGCTGGCTGAACCGGTTCCAGGGGCATACATCCTGACAGGTGTCACAGCCGAAAGCCCAGTCATCAAACTTATCTTTCATTTCGCCGGGGATCAGCATTTCTTTCAGTTCTATGGTGAAATAGGAAATGCATCTACTGCCATCCACTATTTTGCCCGGGAGAATGGCTTCAGTTGGGCAGGCGTCCAGGCAGCGGGTGCAGGTGCCGCAATGATCTTTTGCAAACGGATCATCATATTCCAACTCCAGGTCAGTGATCAGCGTGGCAATAAAAAAGAAGGAGCCGCTTTTCGGAGTAAGCAGGTTTCCGTTTTTCCCGACCCACCCCAATCCGCTGCGTTGGGCCCAGCTTCTTTCCAACACAGGAGCAGAGTCTACAAAGCCGCGGCCATTCACCTCTCCTATATTTTCCCGTATTTCCGCAAGGAACTGGTTCATTTTTCCCCTGATCACTTCATGATAGTCATTCCCGAAAGCATATTTGGCAATTTTAGGAACATCAGGCTGTTGCTGTTTTGCCGGAAAATAATTCTGCAGCAGTGTGATCACTGAGCGGGCGCCAGGTACCAGTTTCGAGGGGTCGACCCTTAGTTCAAAATGGTTTTCCATGTATTTCATAGCGCCATGCATGCCCTGGCCAAGCCATCGCTCCAGCCTTTGCGCATCCTCATCCAATTTTACAGCTTTGGCAATGCCGCAATAATCAAAGCCCAACCTTGCGGCGGCCTGCTTGATAAATGCCGTATGACTACCTCGTAGATCCACTGTTGCGTATTAGGCGCAAAGATACCCTGTAATATCTGGGATATTTTATGTAAAATTGTCGTTCTTGATTCTCAACCAATACCACCAAACCCACCCGCATGAAAGTCCAATCCATCCTGGTCATCTTGCTTGGCCTCTTCAGTTTTGAAATGAGCGCGCAGGAAAAAGCAAAGATCAAATTTGGCAAAGTAAGCCCCGGAGATTTCAAAGCAGTTTATCCGATCGATAGCAATGCCAGCGCAGTTATCATTGGCGATATCGGCTCCACAGACTTTGTCGGTAACGACAAAGGAAGTTTTGCGCTTGAGTTCAAGCGCTATTGCCGTGTGCATATTCTTAATAAAAACGGGTATGATATCTCTAAAGTAGAGATACCCATCTATAGGGTGGATGAAGCGGAAGAAGAACTTACCTCCATCAAAGCCGTGACTTATAACCTGGAAAATGGCAAAGTGGTAGAAACCAAACTTGATCCCAAAAGCATATTCAAGGAAAAGATCAGTAAAAAGAAGGTGGTAAAGAAATTCACTTTTCCTGCTGTTCGCGAAGGCTCCATTATTGAATTTGAATATAAGCTCAAATCCGACTTCCTGTTCAACCTGCGGCCCTGGGAATTCCAGGGTAGTTATCCTACGCTCTGGAGTGAATATATAGTAGGAATGCCTGAATTCCTGAACTATGTTTCTTTAACACAGGGTTACCAGCCTTATTACATAAAAGACCAAAAGGATAAAAGGGAGTCTTATAGCGTGGAAATAAAAAAAGAAAATGCGATGCTGAGCGGCAGTGACCGGATCAATTTTTCAGCAGGTGTTACTTTTTTCCGTTGGGTGATGAAGGATGTGCCGGCCTTAAAGGAAGAAAGTTATACTTCCACGCTCAGCAATCACATTGCGAGGATCGAATTTCAATTGGCTGAATACCGCGAGCCATTCATTCCTAAAAAAGTAATGAATACCTGGGCAGAAACTGCCAGGCGTTTGCTCGACGAAGAAGATTTTGGCAAATCACTGCAGGAGGAAAATGAATGGCTGAATGATGCAATATCAACGGCAGGTAAGAATGCCAAAACATCACTTGAACAGGCAAAGAATATTTATGCATGGCTGCGGGATAATATGACCTGTACCAACTACAATTCTTTTTATACGACCAAATCGCTCAAAGCTACACTGAACAGTAAAAGCGGCAGTGAAGCGGAGATCAATCTGCTGTTGACGGCAATGCTGAAGAAATTGGGTATGGAGGCCGATCCTGTGATACTCAGTACCCGCTCAAACGGGTATGCATATGCTTTATATCCGCTGATAGACCGGTTCAATTATATTGTTACGCGTGTAGTGATCGACGGAAAAACTTATTACCTGGATGCCAGCAGGCCTATGCTTGGCTTCAATAAACTGGGCTAT
The DNA here is from genome assembly GCA_001898405.1 of Sphingobacteriales bacterium 44-61. Taxonomy (GTDB): domain Bacteria; phylum Bacteroidota; class Bacteroidia; order Chitinophagales; family Chitinophagaceae; genus Terrimonas_A. The sequence goes on along the minus strand of MKTW01000001.1, from coordinate 197,442 downwards.
GATTGCTACAATGGTCATGCACGGGTAATTGAGCCCAATGCAGCCGGTGTCGAATTCAAGCCGGAATCATTGATGGAAAAAGAACTTACTTCTGTTTTCATTACCAATGACGCCAATGGAAACCTGGTAGGCAGCCTGCAGCATTCACCCGGTTATTATTCTTCATACAGCCTGCGGTCAAGATTGAAGGAAAAAGGCCAGGATGCTTATTTCAACGACCTGAAAAAAGAGGCCGGCGGAGAAATAGAAATAACGGAGCCTGCAATCGATTCTGTCAACAATTATGAAGCGCCGCTGGCGATCAGATACAGTTTCAAGTTGCCTACTGATAAAGAGGATATCTGGTATTTCAATCCCATGTTCAGCGAAGGCTGGAAGGAAAACCCTTTCAAATCAACAGAGCGTCTTTATCCTGTAGAAATGCCTTATGGGATCGATCAAACATTTTTGTTGCGTATGGATGTCCCACCTGGCTATGCGGTAGATGAACTGCCCAAACCGATCATAGTGAAATTGAATCCTGAAGATGAAGGCAATTTTGAATACAGAGCGGTGGAAACCGCCGGCGTTGTTTCCATCCGCTCACGGATAAGACTTAGCCGCACTTATTTTTCACCGGAAGAATATGTTATGCTCCGTGAATTTTTCAACCTGGTGGTGAAAAAACACAATGAGCAGATCGTATTTAAAAAGAAGAAATAATGAAAGCACGGTTGATGATCGGATGCCTGTTGCTGGTCAGTTCTGCCCTGTTGCACGCAAGCGATGGAAAATATTCCGTTTCGGGCATCTCTCCGGTATTGCGGATGAATGCCCATGCTGTGGTGCGGCTTGAAGAATTGAAGTTTGAAATAAAGAGCGTAAAGGAAGCGGTGCAGACCAATCACTATGTGATCACTGTATTCAATGAGAATGGTGATCGCTGGGCCCAGTTTTCTGAATACTATGATAACCTGCGAAGCATTGTATCTGCAGAAGGAATTCTGTATGATGCAAATGGTACCCAGCTAAAAAAGGTGAAGAAAAAGGATATGGGTGATCTTAAAAGCACTTCCGTGGGAACGTTTATAGACGACAGCAGGGTGAAGTTCCATAATTTTTACCAGCGCACTTATCCCTACACCGTTGAGTATACTGTCGAGATCGCTTATAAATCTACCTTATTTTTTCCCATGTGGGCGCCACGCGCCAGTGGCGGCATTGCGGTAGAAAAAAGCAGTCTTTCTGTTGTATGCCCGGCCGATTATCAATTCCGGTACGAATCGTTTTTATATAATGGCGAACCCGTTGTCCAAAAAGAAAAAAATACACGTACTACCACCTGGTCGGTGAATAATCAGCCGGCTATCACAAAAGAACCCTATTCACCTCTATGGCATGAAATATCCACTGTTGTAATACTTGGCCCCACTGAATTCCAGATAGAGAATTATAAAGGGAATATGATGAGCTGGAAAGACTTTGGAAAATTCGTGTACTCATTGAAAGCGGGCCGTGATCAATTGCCGGACAATATCAAACAAACTGTTCACCAGATTGCTGATGGCCTTACCGATCCCCGGGAGAAAATAGCCCGGCTGTATGAATACATGCAGAAAAACACCCGCTATATAGGCATACAGTTAGGTATTGGCGGTTGGCAACCGTTTGATGCAAAATATGTGGCTGCAAACGGTTATGGCGATTGCAAGGCGTTGGTGAATTATATGTACAGCCTGCTGAAAGAAGCCGGTATCAATTCTTACTACTCACTGGTGCGTGCAGGAAAATATGCCAACTATATCACCAGTGAATTTCCCGCTCAGCAGTTCAATCACGTTATCCTTTGCGTACCGCTCCAGAAAGACACGGTATGGCTGGAATGTACCAGCCAGACATTGCCGGCAGGCTATCTGGGCGATTTTACAGAGGGGAGATATGCTTTGCTGATAAATGAATCAGGAGGGGAGTTGGTGCGGACGCCTGAATACGGGAAAAATGAAAACCTGCAAACCCGCCGCATTAAAGCTGTCCTGGAAAATAACGGCACACTGCAGGTAAAGGCGAATACTAATTATGAAGGTCTGCAGCAAGATGATATTCACGGACTGATCAATAATCTTTCCCCTGATAAGGTAAAGGAATACCTGCATGAAGAACTGGACTTTGCCACATATGAGGTAAACAAATTTGATTACAAGGAAAAGAAAACAGCAATCCCATCTATCCTTGAAGCATTGGATATCAGCGTCAGTAACTATGCTACCATTACCGGTAAGCGGTTATTCATCATTCCCAATATTATGTCGCGCTCTTACCAGAAACCGGCTGCAGACAGCACCCGCCGGTATGATATCCAGTTGGGAACAGCTTACACAGAAACAGATACGGTAGAGATACAGCTGCCTGCCGGTTATGAAGCAGAAGCCCTTCCTGCCGATGTTTCGCTGAGCACGGCTTTTGGCACTTATAAAAGCACTACCAAACTGGCTGATGGAAAGATCTATTATTACCGCTGTATGGAGCAATCTTCCGGCCGTTTTCCTGCAGCCAATTATGCAGAACTGGTGAAGTTTTATGAAACGATCTATAAAGCAGACAGAAGCAGGATCGTGTTGATCAAAAACAAATAATTACAGATGGCCGATCTCAATCCCCAATGTTGCAATTGCTTCCAGGTAAGTGAATGCATGGGTGGCCCTGTTGCCTTTGGAAGCAGACGTATTTGCCAAAGCATTTACATATCGCACATAACCTGTTTTACCTGTCGCTTCCAGGAATAGCCTTTTAAAAGGATAGAGGCGGAGACCGGCCTCTGTGCTGATATTGTAACCTGCAATATGGAATTTATTGTTCAGCCGGTCGCCTTTCCAGGTAAAATCGGTACGCGGGATATTAATGCCTGCCCCTGCTTTCCACATGTATTTAATGATGCTGCGGGTGTGTGAGTGGTTTTGTAAACCATTGTACAAACGCACATAATTTATGTGCAACCAGTTGGCGCCATCAGAATGCTCGAAATGTAAAAATGTTTTAGGGTTCAGCACACTGTCTCCATCCACTTTTACCCCGCCGATAGTACCCGTTACCCTGGCTGTTTGTCCGTCTGTTACAATATACTTGGTGTGATCAAAATTTATCTCGATTGCTTTGGAACGGGTTTTATTCAGGTAGAAACCGATGCGGTAATTGTATTGTGGGATGGAAACTTCTGTTGGTTTTTTATACACTGCATCAAAATCACCCGAGTCATGAGCCTTCACACTGTGCAGTGTAAAGTTATCGCCATTGCTCATTTTAAAATGAATATCACTGCGGCTATAAGCATCCACATTATAACCCCATTGGAGGTACACTCCCTTTATCCAGTGTTCTTTGTGTTTCTTGTCTTGTGCGTGCAGTAATATAGTGCCGGATAGCAGTGCTATCAATAAAGCCGTTCTTTTCATTTTGCAAAATTAGGAGAAGATCCTTTTACATGTAACAAGTAGTGTTTATGTAGCACAATTGTACCTTCTAATCCTCAAGATGGAGCCGGTGAAACATCCGGTGCATTACCGGGGCCAGTATCACGCCGATATTGGTAATAAAGACGACCCCGCTGAAAATAGCATACAGTGAAGAGAACCATTTGCCGCCCACCGTGGTGATCTCCACCACCGGTCCCATTCCGCTTAAGATCATGGATGCGTTATGTAGCGAATCGAGCCAGGGGATATTGGCCGTGTAGTGATAGCCGAAAATACCGATCAGCAGGCAAACGAACAGAATGCTCATTGCCAGCAGGATATTGTTCAATACCCGCCGGTAAAACACCCGCATGGGGGCCAGCTTCTGTTTGCGGTGTTCATACATACTGCCGATCAGGGACAGGAAGGTTTTATCTGCTGATCAATGATCTTTTTTAACTCAAGATGTATACCTGCTTTTTCTTCGGTAAGCAGGGTTTTGGTAAAAACAAGATACGCATAACCCCGGCAAAAATCAATCATTGGCCAGGTGCCGAATAAACCCGGGCTTGCCAGCGCAGTCGCTTTCCCGTCTTTCTCTTCCACTGCCCAGCTTCCCAGCGTGTAGTTAAAACCTTCTGCCGCTTTGGGAGCATATTTGATCTGGGAAGGTTTGGTTTGTATCTGCATTAATGTGTTCACGGATTCTTCGCTGAGTATTTGTTTGCCATTGCCCTTTCCTTTATTGAGCAGCATCACCAGGAAGCGCATATAATCGTCTGGTGTGGAATAAGCGCCACCGGAAGGATTTACAGGGCCGCCATCTGTAGCGGTAAAACTTGTTCTGCGCATGGCCAGCGGGGTAAACAGCTTTTGTTTGATCAGCACATCAAACCTTTTCTTACTCACCACTTCCAGCACCCGGCCGGCAATATTAAGCCCGATAGGGCCATACCAGAAATCGGTGCCGGGGTTGGCCCTGATCTCCCTGGCCGCAAATGAGTTCACTTCTTCTTCCAGGGATTGGAATTTTTTCCGCTGGAAAAGCTTCTTTAAAAAATTGGCATCATCCTCGATGCCTGTCATCTGCGAAAGGCAATTGCGGACAGTGATATAGCTTTTCCCATAGCGGTCAAACTCGGGCAGCCAGCGGCCGATCTTATCATCAAGGGAAAGCTTCCCTTCTTCGACAAATTGCATGACGAGAACAGCAGTCAGCCATTTGCTGCAACTGGCAATGGCAACCGGCGTGGCCGTTTTGGTGTTAAAATCACCCAGTTCTTTTTTATAAACGAGGGTATCATCCTTCCAGATCATGGCTACTGCATTATTTCCCAATTGCTTCTGGCGGGACTGGAAGGCAGCGTCCAACTCAGCCGTATTTAGCTGGGCCTGGAGAGGCTGCAAGAATAACAGCAAAACGGCTACAGACATGACTTTCATGCAGATCGGAAGGGATTTATATGACATCTTTACTGATTTTTAACTACTAATTACACAAATAAGACGAATTATACGAATGGCGTGAATTCTGTAGGGACTAATAACGCTAATTAATTTGAATTATGTTATACGGTTTGTATGAATTGTATAACCGGTTCAACAACTCAAATCAACGATAATATTAAATATATGAACCTAGGAAATTTTACCATAAAAGCGGCTGAAGCCTTCCAACAGGCACAGCAGATCGCCTTTAATGCCAAGAGCCCGAATATTGAAACGGAGCACTTGCTGAAGGCCTTGCTGGAACAGGAAGATTCTCCCGTGGATTATTTATTAAAGAAAAACAATGTTACCGTCAACCTGGTGGATACCCGCCTGGATGAACTGATCAATAAACTTCCCAAAACCTCTGGCGATCCTGCCCAGCAGATCAGCCGGGAAGCCAACAACGTAGTGTTGCGGGCAGGGGCTGCCTTGAAGCAGTTCAACGACGAATTTGTAACACCCGAACACATCTTGCTGGCAATTGTGCAGGGAAATGATGAAACAGCCAAGCTGCTGAAAAATGCAGGCCTTACTGAAAAAGGACTGGTAGCTGCCATCAGGGAACTGCGTAAAGGCGAAACAGTTACTTCTCAAACACAAACCCAGGAATTCAACGCACTGAATAAATATGCGAAGAACCTGAATGAGCTGGCACGCCAGGGAAAGCTTGACCCTGTGATCGGCCGTGATGAAGAGATCAGGAGAACGCTTCATATACTTTCCCGCCGCACCAAGAACAACCCCATACTGGTAGGTGAGCCTGGTGTAGGTAAAACAGCCATTGCGGAAGGTATCGCACATCGTATCGTAAATGGTGATGTGCCGGAAAACCTGAAATCAAAAGTGATCTATGCATTGGATATGGGCTTGCTGATCGCCGGTGCCAAATACAAAGGCGAATTTGAAGAAAGATTGAAAGGTGTGGTGAAAGAAGTGAGCGGCAGCGATGGAGAGATCATTTTGTTTATTGATGAGATACACACACTGGTAGGTGCCGGTGGCGGCGAAGGTGCAATGGATGCAGCCAATATCCTGAAGCCTGCGCTGTCGCGTGGTGAACTCCGTGCCGTGGGTGCCACCACTTTAACTGAGTACCAGAAATTTTTTGAAAAAGACAAAGCGCTTGAAAGGCGATTCCAGAAAGTGTTCATTGATGAACCGAGTGTGGAAGATGCCATTTCCATCCTGAGGGGATTGAAAGACCGGTATGAAACGCACCACCATGTGCGGATCAAGGATGAAGCGATCATTGCCGCCGTGGAATTGTCGAGCCGTTATATCACAGACCGTTTCCTGCCCGACAAAGCAATTGACCTGATCGATGAAAGCGCAGCGAAGCTCAGGCTCGAGATGAATTCCATGCCTGAAGAACTTGATACACTGGAAAGACAGATCCGCCAACTGGAAATAGAAAGGGAAGCGATCAAACGTGAGAACGATGAGGAAAAGCTGAAGCAACTCAATACAGAGATCGCTAACCTGTCTGTGCAAAGGGATACGTTCAGAGCGAAATGGAAAGAAGAAAAAGAGATCGTGGAAAAAGTGCAGAGCGGTAAAGCAGCAATTGAACAACTGAAACTGGAAGCTGAAAAAGCAGAACGTGAAGGCGATTATGGCAAAGTAGCTGAGATACGCTACGGTAAAATAAAAGAACAGGAAAAACAGATCAAGGATTATTCTGATCAGCTGGCTGCCATCAGCGAGAATTCAAGGATCACTAAAGAAGAAGTGGATGCAGAAGACATTGCAGAAAGCGTGGCCAAGATCACCGGTATTCCTGTAACTAAAATGATGCAGAGCGATAAAGAAAAACTGCTGCATCTCGAAGAGCATCTGCATGAAAGGGTAGTGGGTCAGGATGAAGCGATCACTGCTGTAGCAGATGCAATCCGCCGCAGCCGTGCAGGATTGAATGATCCAAAGAAACCGATCGGTTCATTTATATTCCTTGGAACAACAGGTGTGGGTAAAACCGAACTGGCAAAAGCCCTCGCTGAATACCTGTTTGATGATGAAAGCATGATGACGAGGATCGACATGAGTGAATACCAGGAAAAACATACAGTGAGCAGGCTTGTTGGTGCGCCTCCGGGTTATGTTGGTTATGATGAAGGTGGCCAGCTCACAGAAGCAGTGAGAAGAAAACCTTACAGTGTGGTATTGCTCGATGAGATCGAGAAAGCCCACCCTGATGTATGGAACGTGTTGTTGCAGGTGCTGGATGATGGACGGTTGACCGACAATAAAGGAAGAGTGGTCAATTTCAAAAACACCATCATCATCATGACCAGCAATATCGGAAGCCACCTGATCATGGATGCTTTTGATAACGTTAATGAAAAGAATGTGGAAGAGGCTACAGAAAAAGCCAAATTGGAAGTGATGAACCTGCTGCGGCAAACCATCCGTCCGGAATTCCTGAACAGGGTGGATGAGATCATTATGTTCCAGCCTTTGCTGAAGAAGCAGATCATGGGCATTGTAAAGATCCAGTTGGGCAACCTGAAGAAACTGGTAGCGCAAAGTGGTATTCAATTGGAGTTCAGCGATTATGCACTGGAGTACCTTGCCGATCAGGGATTCGACCCGCAATTCGGTGCAAGGCCATTGAAAAGGCTGATACAAAAAGAGATCGTCAACCAGTTGAGCAAAAGGATACTTGCAGGGGATATTGATAAAACCCATCCGGTGCTGGTGGATGTATTTGATAACACGGTTGTGTTCAGGAATGAAACACCGGAACTGGAAAAGACAGGGAAGAAGTAAAATACCCCTTCATTGTCTAATGAAGTTAATATAGAAACGGCAAGGATTATTCCTTGCCGTTTTCGTTTAGTTAAATGATCTTAAAATTTTTGTACTCTCCCGGAAACCATCCTGTCCATTTTCCCATAAACTTTTTAAAGCGATCCTTTAATGAAGCGTAGCGGAGCGAAAGATCGGGTTGATAGCTCCAGTTTTGCTTTGCCACCCTATCCTGCATTACTGCCGGGTGGGTGCCTTCAAAAAGCGCTACAGGCTCGATCGCTTTTTCGTAGGTGTACTGGTTCATGAAATCTGCATGGCCCTGTACGGCTCCTTCATCCGGGTTGTATAAGCGGATCTTTGCTTTTTCTTTTTCTTTCAGCTCTTCCGGGTATCTTACCCATCCATAGTGATATACATACGCATCGAGCAGCTTCACTTTCAGTTTCTCATTTGGTCTTTTACGGAAGCCTTGTGCGTCGCGGTAAGAAAATATATTCTTGTCGTTCCGGATGATCCTGATCTCATGCCTGTACCAGGCACTGTTGATGCCTACATAAGCATAAGAACCGAAGAAATGAATATAATTGAACAGGAAGCCTTCCACTTTTTTATTGTGCAGGTATTTTTCCATGGCTCCCTTTATCACAGGAAAATATTTCTCATGGATCACTTCATCGCCCTGTATATAAATACACCAATCATACTTTGCTGGAATGGCCTGGAAAGCTTTGTTTGTTTCCACGGCCAGCACACGTCCTCCTTCTTTCAGGGTTTCATCCCATGCGGTTTCAATAATGGTTACTTTGGGGTCAAGGCTGCGCAGTATTTCCAGCGTATTATCAGTGGAGTCGCCCACTGCTACAATCACTTCATCGCATAGAGGAAGAATGGAACGAATGGCTTCTATAAAAGGATATCCCAGTTTCACACCATTGCGTACAAAAGAGAAACCACAGACTTTCATTGTTCTTTAAGCAGGAAATAAGAGGTGAAGAGCCCCTGGGCTCTTCACCATTAAATGTGTTTACCACACAAAAGTAAGCGTATGGCCCATTATTTCAGTGCGAACACAACATTCACTTCAAATCTTAGTTTCATCTTCTTGAAGTCTATCTGTGAGCCACTTTCGGGGCTGGCCTGGTCGCGCATCAGCATATTGCTTTGCGCAGAGCTCATGAAGTAAGGCTGCCATTCGGCAGGTTCATTGATGGTGATGGCCTCACCCAGTTTTTCACCGATGGCTTCACTCAGGTACAAACCTTTTTCACGTGCGATCTGCACCGCTTTTATCTTCAATTGTTTCCTGAATTCAGGCATCTTACTATGACTGGTAGAAACGATCTGGAAGTTTTTAGTGGCGTCATCGTCCAGCTTTTCCACCAGTTCGTCCATCTGACGGCTACTGGAAAACTTCACCTGGTATGTGATCTGCGCGAGCATATCAGTACCTTTTTTCTTTTTTTTCAGCTCATAATAGTTGTTGTACCCCGAATAAGAGGCGATACTGATCAGCGAATCAGGTATGCCGATAGCCCTGCAGGCCGCCAGGAAGGCTGCTCTGATACTTTCCAGGTCTTTTTTGGATTCTCCTTTCTTCTGATATTCCATCAGGGTGATCTGGACATATATTTCATCCGGTACGATCTCCATTTCAGCACTGCCGCTTACAGAAATGGTTTTAGGGAAAGGATTAACGGTGTACACAGGCTGGCCTTGTTGCGCCATACTGGTTTGAACTAACAATGCGAATGCGAGACTTGTCAAAATAGTTTTCATGATCAAACGTTTTTTACAAGATACGTTCTGCAAAAGCATTACATAAGGTGTTTGGTGTATTCACTTTTTTTTAGCAAATACAATCTGATTTACAGGAAACAAGACAAATACTATTTGAAATGCTTTCTTCCCGTCCTTCCCGCCTTACCGGTAAAAACTTACCGGTAAGGCGGGAGGACGGGAAGGGGAAAATATTGTAAACGGTGACCAGAACGGGTTAAAAAAAATGTTGATAAGTTATTGGGCATGGGACCTGTTTTTCCGATATTTTTAGAATATGCTAGACCATTACCAGCTTTTGCACACCATCTATTCTATCGTAAAAGAGGACCCGCAACCAGAGCAGTATGCCTGCCGGCCAAGGGAACTGATCCTCCGTCAATTTCAGGACTGGTCTTTTATCAGCGAGCAACTCAGGTTGCTGGAAGAAGAAGAGTTGGTAGTTACCGAACAGCAGGACACTCTGATTATCCGCATCACTTCCGCCGGGCTGGAGAAAGCAAAAGACGGCACCAACCTGGTTTGGGAATAACAATTACAGGCTTATGATTGATTAGCCCGGTATTCATTGTATGAAGCCGGCATTGGGTTGCAGTTATTTTCTGTTCTGCTGATCGCAGATCATGAACAGAAAATAATGATGGTCCTTCCTTGTGGAATGCATTATCCGGCCAATAACCAATCAAAATCAATCAACATGACTACCACTGCCGGAACTCCAGCCAGCATTGCTGCGCCTGTTTCCCAATCCGAACGTATCACTATCATTGATTCCCTTAGAGGATTTGCCATATTGGGCATATTGCTGATGAACATACCGGGGTTTGGTTTGCCCGGGCCTGCAGGCTTTGATCCTACAGTCCGTCATGAATTCGGCACGATCAATTTTACTGTTTGGCGCCTGGTGGAATGGATCCCGGAAGGCACCCAGCGTGCTTTGTTTTCCATGCTGTTTGGTGCAGGGATTATTTTGTTTATAGAAAGACAGCAGAAAAGGATAGAGGGTATAAGGCCGGCAGATTATTTTGTGCGCAGGCAACTATGGTTGATGTTCTTCGGCCTGGTTGATGTTTATCTCCTGCTCTGGTGGGGAGATATCCTGTTTGATTATGGCGCTTATGGGTTGATTATATTCACGTTCCGCAAACTTTCACCCAAAGCTTTAATAATCGCGGCTTCTGTTTGCTTCCTGATGATGATGTTAAGGGAAACACGGGATCTGTACCAGGACAAAGCCATGATCAGAAAAGGAGAGCGTGCAGCAGCAATCGATACCACTAAAACCAAACTCACTCTTCAGCAAAAAGAAGACCTGGGTGCAATGAAAGAGTTCATGGAAAGTACCAGGCACGAAAAAAAGGTCGAGAAGATGGAGAAAGCTATCCGGAAAACCACTGGCAGTTATGCAGACCTTTATGAATTCAGAACGTCCATCTACCTGGATGTATTGGTAAAATATATGTACATGAGCATATGGGATGTATTGATGTTCATGTTTCTCGGCATGGCCTTTTTTAAATTGGGAATAATAACAGGACAAGCCCCTGTTAAAATATACTGGCTGCTGGCAATTGTAGGGTTGGGATTGGGTTTAACGATCTCCTGGTTCCGGTTGCAGTCATTGATCAGGTACCAGTTCAACTGGTTTGAGTACGTAAAGAATATTCAATTCGATTTGTACACAGTATCCCGCACTTTACGGTCTTTGGGGATTTTCGGATTACTGATGTTGATGTACCGCTCAGGAGTGTTCAAATGGCTGTTTGCACTGATGCGTCCTGTAGGGCAAATGGCTTTTACCAATTATCTTACCCAGTCACTGATCTGCGGTATCATCTTTTATGGAGTGGGATTTGGGTTGTATGGAAAACTGCAACGGTATGAAGTGTATTATGTAGTAGGGGCTGTTTGGCTGCTGCAGATCATCTGGAGCCATATCTGGTTACGATACTTTTATTTTGGCCCGCTGGAATGGTTATGGCGAAGCCTCACCTATTGGAAGAAACAACCTTTTGTCAAGAAAGGATGAATATAAAAAGAACATGCACCGGTAAAAGGCCGGTGCATGTTTTCATCAGGAATAAAGTGAACAGTGGCTTATTTCAATTTGTTTACAACAACATCCTGAATAAGACGTGAGTTCTTGCTGATCTCGTATACTACAGGTTTGCCAGCTTTTCTGTCGGTAATTTCGAAAGTAACATCTACATCACCTAACTCATCTGTGTTCAGCATGAATTTTTTAGAGATGTTGGTTCCTTTCACATAATCTTTATACAATACGTTGTTATACTCGTCGCGAACTACGATTGTATATTCGTTTTCAACTGTACCATTGTAGCTCAGGTGGAAAACAGGCTGATTCTTCAGGTTACCGATAAATTTCAACTCAACGCCGGTAGGGTTGGTTTCATTAGCTTGTGCGGCAGTAGCAAATACCAGGGTTAAGCTAAGTACCAGGGCAACTGCAGCGATACGGGTGTTAAACAATAAATTTTTCATGACTTTACTTTTAGGGTTTATTTAAATATTATTCTTTACAAACTTTGATGGAGCAATCGGAAGCAAGTGAATCGCGGGGCAAGCTTTCTGGTGATATATGACCGGCTGACTGATGAACCGGTGTATTTTCTTTCTTGTTGACACAAAATTACGCCTGCGATATTCCTGCTGCAAACCAAAATATGACCGTTTTGGGAATGCTAAAGCAATGGGCCATCTTCTGAAACCCTTTACTGGCAAGGGCTTTAACAAAAAAATGGTGTGATGTCCAACCTGATTTTTATGTTGGAATAAACAGGATGACGGTCCTTTTTATAAAAGGAGATGGTGTAAATACTCTACTGCCAGATGAAAACTTACCTGTTGCTGGCATAAAAATGGAATTGGGAATAGTTGGATTTCAGAAAGCAGACTATACTTGCAGCATTTTTAGTAAAATGCCTGCAAGGGCTGGCTGGCCAGAAAGGCTAAAAAGCAGGACAGGACTGTAATCCATTGATTTACAGATATGGGAATAGCTGTTGGTAAAATTAGCTTTTTTGGGTATATGTCGGGTATTAAAATGTATTACCTTCAGCCGCCACGACAGGTAAAAGGGGTATATAAACTCAACTAAAATATAAGCAGATTGTTATATACCTGACACCCCCGGACCGACAGAACGGAGAAAAGTCAAAAAGGAGAAACACTATTATGGCATTCAAAAAAGAGATCGAAGAGATCATTGAACCGAAAGACATTTTTGTAGGAAAAAAAGACGCCCCTATTACACTGATGGAGTTTGGCGAGTACGAAAATGAAGATTGCGCAAAAGCAAATGAAGTGGTAAAGCAATTACTGGAAGAATATGAAGGAAAGATCCGCTTTAATTTCCGCCATTTCCCGCTGACCCTGGTTCACCAGCGCAGCATGAAAGCCGGTGAAGCCGCAGTAGCTGCAGGCCAGGAAGGCAAGTTCTGGGAAATGCACAATATTTTATTCAGCAACCGCCGCAGTCTGGGTACTACCAGCCTGAAATTGCATTCCAAGGAAGCCGGCGTTAAGAATAAGAAATTCCTGGACGACCTGGTTAACGGCGTATACGGCTGGCAGGTACAGGATGATCTGAAAGAAGGTATTGACCGCGGCGTGAAAGAATTGCCTGCGTTCTTTATCAACGACGAACCTTTTACCGGTAAGCCAACTTTTGCGAATCTTAGCGCAGCTATCGAACTGGCGCTTAAGAAAAGCAAAAGAAAACCTGCTGCCAAGCAAAGGGCATAAGCCTTTATGCCAGAATAGGAGCAGGGTACTTTGTTGTATTGATCGCAACGAAGAAGGAGGTTTCTTGATCTCAGAATTTTACCTCTGTATACATAAATAAAAAAGGACATGAATTTCATGTCCTTTTTTATTTTATCTGTGCTTCCGCAGATTACCAGCGGTTCTTTGCAAAAGAAGGCCTGTTGTTGCTATTGCTTCTTTCTTCACGTGGTTTTGCTACCATTACTTTGATAGCGCGTCCTTCTACCATACCACCATCCAGCTCAGCAATTGCTTTTTGTGCAGCAGCATCATCGGGCATTTCCACAAAACCAAAGCCTTTGCTACGGTTAGTGAATCTGTCCATGATAACTTTTGCGGATGTTACTTCACCATATTCAGTAAAGAATTCCCTAAGGTCTTCGTCCTGAACGGCGAAGCTCAAATTTGAAACGTAAATGTTCATTGTAAAAATGATAAATAAATAAATAATTCTTGAGAAAAACGCAACGTAAAGAAGACTAACTATTAGCAGAAAAATGCTTAGCAGAAAAAATCGTTCACTTACAAAAATGCTGTATCGCTCAAATTGACTCCGCAAATATACGACTAAATAGACACAAAACAGTCTTATCGTATCTTTAACATTATGGTAAAAGAACCTGAGCTCGAATTCTGGCAAAAAGGCCCTGTTGAAGGCATTTCCCCTTTGTTGCAACCTGTAGCGCACGCATTATTACAGGCGCGTAAAGAAGTGGAAGATGCCATGCATGGGTTTCCTGATAACCTGTTGTGGAAGCGTCCGGCAGGTGCCGCCTCCGTGGGATTTCACCTGCATCATTTATCTGGCGTGATCGACCGGTTGTTTACTTATGCAAAAGCACTACCTCTTACAGAAGATCAATTACACTATTTGCGGAATGAAGGGAAAGAAGAGACCGGCGCTGCTGTTGCTTCATTGATCCTGCATTTTCATTCAACAGTTGATGCTGCATTAACCCAGTTGTCGTTCACTTCCGAAGCCTCCCTCACCGAAGTGCGGGGCATAGGACGCAAACAAATCCCTACCACTGTAATGGGGCTGTTATTTCATGCAGCAGAACATACGCAAAGACATACAGGGCAATTGCTTGTAACAGTGAGAGTGGTTAAACATCTGCCACTTTAAATGGGCGGACTTCTATCTTTTCCCAAACCCTTCCCATGATATACGGTTCCGTGTTCAACCATGACTGTAATTCCTGCTCTGTATTGAACTGGACCACCATCATCGATCCGATCATCTGGCCCTCCTCGTTGAGTATGGCTCCGCCGGTAATGAAATTGCCGGACGCTTTTAATTCTCTTGCACGCACAAAATGATCAGGACGCACTGTTGTTCTTCTGTCCGGAGCCTCTGCGTCTGTGCCATCCATGGCGGTCACCAGGTATTGCTGCATGATGCTTTATTTTACGGTTGAAGTATCCACTTCCCATGTATCCGTACGGAATGGCGTTACCGGAAGCCCTTCCTTACTGAAAAGATTGGGCATCGCGGTATTGCTGAAACCAAACCGGACCGCTACTGGTTTTTTCACCTGTTTGGAAGAAACAATCAACCTGTCTTTCTCCAGTTTTACCTCTGCCGGTACAAACAGTTTATCATCGCCTGCAATGAAAAATTCTGTCGGCTTTGCATTGCCCTTGGTCATAAATCCATTCGGGGCATTGTCAAAAAACAGTACTAATTTATCGTCCTTGCTTTCCATTCGTGTAAACACAGGACTTTTATAATAAGTTACGGGTTGATGATAATTCTCAGCCAGCGCCCAATCTGCCAGGCGGTTGGCTACTGATATTTTATCGGTGGGATGGATATTCTTAATATCATCCACCAGGTCGGTAGTAACAACCATTCCTGTCCGTGGCACCGATGCCAGCGTTTGCGATTGCTGTTCTCTCAGCAGGGCGGCGATATTGTTATTGCCATAAGTATAGGGCGCGATCTGTACAAAGTAGAACGGGAATTCTTTTTGCCATCTATTCCTCCATGCTCCGATCATGTCGCTGAATAACTCTCTATAGGTAGCTGCTGTGCCGGTATTGCTTTCTCCCTGGTACCAGATAGTGCCGGCGATAGCAAACCGTGTAACCGGGTAGATCATGGCATTATAAGCAAGGCCAGGCTCCACAGGCCACCATTTGCTCACATTGAGTTTCTTTGCGGCTTCGGCGAGATCGGTCTTTTTTGTTACGGTTTCCGCAGGTGTCCATGCTTCGGCAGGTGTGCCGCCCCAGCTGGCATTGATCAGCCCTACCGGCACATTCAATTGCTGTTGCAATTTTTTCCCAAAGAAATAACCAATGGCACTAAAACCCTGCAAAGCTTCGGGGGATGAAACTTTCCACTGCGCTTCGCAATCATCCTGCGGGTAAGGGGAGGTGGTTTTGGGAATATTGAACAACCGGATAGACGGGTTATTGCTATTCGGCATTTCATCCAGTATCTGCTTCAGGTTATTATAGCTGCTCCATTCCATGTTGGACTGACCTGAGCAAACCCATACTTCACCGATCAGTACATTGTCCAGCACAATGGTGTTCCATCCTTTTAATGTAATGGTGTATGGGCCACCCGCTGTTGGGGTAGGCACTTTGATCTCCCATACCGCATTACCGTTTGCAACTACAGAATCTGTGCGGTTATTCCAGGAAGCGGTAACGATGATCTTTTCATCGGGAGCAGCCCAACCCCAAAGCCTGGCTTCGGATTTTTGCTGAAGCACCATCCCGCTGCTGATCACTGCGGGAAGGCGGATCGCTGCTAAACTGGTTACTGATTGAAAAAGAAAAAGACAGAATAAAAAACCGGTGATTGCTTTTTTCATTGTGAAAACATTATCCGGTAAGATACTATACTTATGGCATATAACTCTCCGGGCTGAAGCTGGTTTTCCCACAAAGACAACTAAGACCACAAAGAAATACTCACCTTATTGTACTGCGATACCCTTAGACTCTAAAGCAAGAAAAGCACTCCTGTAATAATTCTTTGTGGTCTTAGTTGTCTTTGTGGGAAAACATTCAAACTGAACCAATATTTGTAAGTTTATAGTATGGCAAAAATTGAGTTTACCACGGCATTACACAGATTTGATAAACAAGGCGAGAAAACCGGCTGGACCTATATTGAGATCCCTGCCTCGCTTGCCGGGAAAATCAAGCCCGGCAAAAAAGGCTTCCGGGTAAAAGGCAAACTTGACAACCACAAAATTTCCCAGGTTTCTTTATTACCGATGGGCGGAGGTAGTTTTATTCTCCCTGTTAATGCCACTATGCGGAAAGGGATCGGGAAGAAGCATGGCGCTATGGTGAAAGTAATACTGGAAGAAGACAAAAAACCTTTCGAATTCAATAAGGATTTTATAGAATGCCTGGCAGATGACCCTGCTGCCAAAACATTCTTCAACAGCCTGGCAGGCTCTATGCAACGCTATTTCAGTAAATGGATCGATGAGGCCAAAACAGAACAGACCAAAACAAAGCGTATAGCACAAGCTGTATCGGCATTAAGCCGCAGCACCAGTTTTCCGGAAATGATAAGGAACCTGAAAGCCGAAAAGAACCGGCTGGAAGGTAAATAAGCGTTCCATCTGCCTCCTTCGCTTAGATCGCTTCTGTAAAAAGCTCGTCTGGCACTGTATGCTGCAGTAATCCTGCCGCATAATATGCGCACAGCTTATTCGGATTATAGGCGCCAAACTCTTTTGCAAGCTTTTCTACATTCCGCTTATAAGACGGATCGGAAATTATTTTATTAAAACCTTTCCTGATCGCTGCAGGCTTGGGAGATTCTTTACCTAGATTGATGCCCAATTTGAAATAACCGATCCTGGCATTGATCTCATTTTTACCTTCATGGATACCGGCTACCAGCATCGGCACTTTGTTTTCTATTCCCAGCATTACACCACCATAGCCACCATTGGTGATATATACATCTGCATAAGGCAGTATTTCAGAGAAAGGAATAAAATCGCTGATGATAAGATTGGGTTCAGGAAACCTTTTCTGTAATTCCTTCGTTCCATTTCCGCCGGTGGTGGCTATCACCAGTGTATCGGTGTTTTTGAATGCTTCCAGCGTTGGTACAAGTATCTTCTCTATATCTGTTTCCACAGTCCCTTGTGTAACGATCACGATCTTCTTATAATCGGTCATCCGCTTATCAAACCAGGATTTGCCGGGCCGGCAGAGAGAGAATGGAAGTAAAGCGCCGATGAAGCGGATATTATGGCTTATGTCACTGCGATAGTATTCAAAACCAGGGGTGCCGCTTTGTAAAAAAATATCTGATTTTTTTACCCCCATATCAAAAACGCTTTCTTTATTATGTGGAATATAATACCTGTCCAATAGGTTGTGCATTACCTTATTGGGTTTTTTGAATAAAATCAGGTCGGCAGCTTTGCGGAGAAGGGACTGTTTTATTTTTCCGGCTACATTATAAGAAGGTGTTATACCCAGGCCTGAGGGTGGAAGGTCTTTTGATGTTTCGCTAAGCGGGAACACACCAATAGAGACCACTGGTGTTCTCATCAGGTCTTTAACGAAGGGGATGCCAGTGAATGCACAATCGGCGATCAGCAGTTCGAAAGGAAAAACAGTGCTGTATATCTGCAAGAGATCAGCATAATATTCCGGACCTCTTAACACGAAAACATTGGTAATATCAAAACGGAGCTTGGCCACAATGCCTTTGATCTCTTTCCTTTCAGGAAAGGCATTTTCAACATCGGAAACATCAAGGGCCGCTTTCATAGGAAGATGAGGTATTCCGATCTCCTTCAGTTTACCGGCATATTTGGAAGACGTGTACCATCTTACATCGCAACCAAGGTCCTGCAGGTACACGGCCAAACCTGTAAGCGGATTAAAATGACCGTCGGCCGGAAAGCAGGCAAACAGTATCTTTTTTCCTTTCAATTCTTTGATCAGCTCGCTATTGTTCATCGTTCAAATTTTAACTGGGTGCAATAATACTGCAACCCATTCCCGGCATACAGGCAAGGCTGTACCAGCTGCGAAAGCGGCTGGTTCAAATGCAGGGCAGACCAAATGAAATGTTACGCTTAATTGCGTTTATTTGCAGATGATTTCTTCTATCCATGATTTTCAGCGCCCTTTTTTTATAGGCATCGCAGGAAGCGGCATGAGCGCTATTGCGCAATACCTTCAGGGCAGCGGCAAAACGGTTTCCGGCAGCGACCGGTTCTTCAAAGAGAATGAGTATAACGAAACGCGGGAAAAACTGGAGACTGCAGGCATTTCCTGTTTTCAGCAGGATGGTAAAGGCATCACGGAAATGACCGACCTGGTAGTTGCTTCCACAGCAGTGGAAGATACCGTGATCGAAATGCAAAAAGCAAAGCAACTCAACATACCCGTTATCAGGCGTTCTGAACTGCTGGCATTGATCGCTGCCAGTAAAAAGACCATTGCTGTTGGAGGTACGAGCGGCAAAAGCACCACCAGTGCCATGTTGTTTGATATCCTGGAGCATGCGGGTATGAAACCGGGGATCATCAGCGGAGCAGGATTGGTGAGCCTGATCAATAAAGGACTGATCGGTAATGCCCGGGTAGGCGGATCAGACTGGCTGGTAATTGAAGCAGATGAAAGCGATGGATCAATCGTGCAATACAAATCCGAAATAGGACTTTTGCTTAATATCGATAAAGACCATAAAGAGATCGATGTGCTGATGGACGTGTTTACCGTGTTCAGGAACAATAGCAAACGTTTTGTAGTGAACCGCTCACACCCACTGGCTGCAAAACTTTCCACGGACATAAACAACGATTTTTCCCTGCAACCCACACAACCCGCAGGATATACTGCTACTGATTTCGTTCAGCAGGGGTTGACCATTTCCTTCCGCATCAACGGAACTCCTTTTAGTATGAACCTCCTGGGCCGTCATAACATGGAAAACGCATTAGGCGCAACAGCTGTTGCCGCGCAGATCGGCGTGCCCCTCGAAGTGTGTGCAGAAGCATTGAAAAAATACGAAGGCATTTACCGCCGCAACCAGGTATTGGGCAATAAGAACGGCGTTTGGGTAATTGATGATTTTGCCCATAACCCTGTAAAATGCGCAGCCGCTATTGCTGCCTGCCAGCCTGTTGCTCCTAAAGTAATAGCCTGGTTTCAACCCCATGGCTATGGCCCCACCAAATTCTTAAGAAACGATTTTGTTCACGAGATCTCTGCCGTATTGCGCCCCTCCGATGAAATATGGATGAGCGAAATATTCTACGCAGGCGGCACTGCCGTAAAAGACATTTCAGCCAATGATCTTATCCAGGACCTGCGTGCAAAAGGAAGCAATGCTTTTTTTGTGGAAGACAGGAATGAACTGCTTAACGCAATAAGACCACATCTTACAGATAACTGCGTTCTATTGCTTATGGGAGCAAGGGACCCCTCACTCGAGCAATTCGGAAAAATAATCTATGATAAGCTAACAGGTCCGAATGAAGCATAAATGCCGCAAATAGAGTGCTCTATTTGCGGCATTCGCGGCTAATTTATATTTACTTCTTACATCACGCTATTAGCGCCTATTCGTGTTTTAAGGTACCAGCAGAGTGTCATCAGCAAGCCATACTTCGCTTTGTTTTGAGCCGCGTTGCCTTGTATATCATCGGGAAGAGCCAGGGCGCAAACAGCCAGTGGCCTGTCTTTTGATTCTTTATAGATCGTTACAGCAGGTTCCTGCTTGTTGTCTACGTTGTAAAAGAAACGCTCTTCATCCAGTTCAATAAAGGGGCGGTTATTTTCTGAGCCAGCATGTACCATGCGGATGCCATATTCATTGCAAAGCACTGTTCTGTTTTTCAGCAGACCTTCCTGCCTGATCAGGAAAACCCTTCTTTGGCCGGCATATTCTATCCGGGCAGCGCTGGAAGCCGGGTGAAATACCAGGGTAACCAGCTTTTTGCCATTATTCCATAAGGCAAAAACGGATTCTTCAATTGTTGATGTAACTGTTTCCCATTTCATAATGAAGGGTTTTGAGGTTAGCGTTCGCGCGGAAAAAGTACAAAGCTTAGCCGAAACAGAAGGCTCTTAACCTAAAATTAATAGTAACTTCATATTAGGCCGCTTGAAGTGCATAAACTGTGGACAAATGATTGGTAATCCACATTTTTTGAGATATTTACACTGTCAATTTATAGCTAATGCTTACATCAGTAGAAAAAGGTTTCCTGGAGAGAGCGATTGAACTATCGCAGCAGGGTATGGAAAACGGAAAAGGCGGCCCATTTGGCTGTGTGATCGTGAAAGATGGTCAAATAGTAGGAGAGGGCTGTAATATGGTCACTTCGTTGAATGATCCCACTGCCCATGCTGAAGTGGTGGCCATCCGCAATGCCTGCCGGCACCTGCAAACCCATCAGTTGACTGGTTGTGATATTTATACAAGTTGTGAACCCTGCCCCATGTGTCTCGGAGCTATCTACTGGGCGAGGCCGAAGAGAGTCATTTATGCCAATACCCGGGAAGATGCAGCAATGATCGAGTTTGATGACGCGTTCATTTATGATGAGATCAATGCCGGCATGGGCGAGCGGAAAATCCCGTTCCTGCATGAGCCTCATCCTTTGGCACTGCAGATCTTTCGCCAGTGGCGCGAGTGGGGGGAAAAGAGAAAGTATTAACCCTGCCTTTGGTCCCTTTTCCGGAAATAGTTGTCCAGCGATATCGGCCCACCACCTTCGATAAAGAAAAAGATCAGCAACAGCAATACCGCCAGGGAATATCCGAATTCCGAATCAGCCGCAAATATCCCTTTAGGTGCATTCACAAAAAATACAGCACCTGTTAATATCGGGATCATGATGAGGCAGGAGATCCGTGTCAGCAAACCTGTTATGATAAAACATCCGCACAGCAAATGAAGCCATGTTATTACCAATGGTAACCAGGAAACAGCATTGCTTACCTGTGATGAAGAAATAAGGGATTCCAGGATCACGGTGTTGTTCATGAAAGCGATGCCTTTAATAATCAGACAAAGGCCTAATACAACTCTTAATACGACCAGCCACCTGGGATGATGGGCGGCACTCCAATGGTCTATCTGGTGTAGCATACCCATAAAACAGATTTTAAAAGAACAGGATAAAAATAACAGTATAAGTTACGGTTTTTTGAAGCGACTGCCAAATAAGTTTACTTCTCAGGGCTGTTGATTCATTTTGTGGATGATTATGTAACCGATGAGGGCTAAAATGATAACAATGATAACAGATATGTAGATCCAGGACTGGTCAGGCAGTTTTAGTTTTTCCCTGCGTTGTTTTTTGCGTTCTGTTTTTTTCTTCAGGTCGCGGTTCAGCATTTCCACCATATAAGCCACCTGTTGCTTGTCAGCAAAAGCCTGCAATCCGTCAAGTGCGTCACTGGCAAATTCATTATCGGCCAGTTGTTTTTCCACTTCATGTTTTTTTTCCGCAGAAAGTTTATTCTGCAGGTACAACAATAAAGTGTCCTGATCGATATCAGTGGTTAAATGGGATAATATGTCTTTCAGGTTGTCCTGCATTTCAGTAAGGCCGTTCAGGAGGCCTTTAATTTTTTTTCAATCAATATCTTCAGGTTGCGTTTGCCGTTCTGAATATGGCTTTTTACCTGCATCAGGCTGAACCCGGTTTCATCGCTGATCTCCTGGTAGCTTTTCTTTTGCAGGTAAAACAAAGTTACACATTGCTGCTGCTCCCTGTTCAGCTCTTTTAACGCATCTTCCATCAGTTCCAGTGTCTGGTCTTCCCTGGCCATCTGCTGCAGATTGGCCTCTTCATCAGGAGTGGCCAGCAATTTTTCCGAAAGCTCTGCCGGGATCTTACCCTGCCTGTCTCTCAGCTTCATCAGGCAATAATTCTTAGCAACCATATAAAGCCAGGATTTGAAATACGCCACTTTGTATTTTCCCAGCTCCTGTATCACTTTCAGGAATATTTGTTGCACGCTGTCCTTCGCCTCTTCTTCATTTTTTAAATATTTCATGCACACGCCGAGTAATAACAGCGTATACCTTTGCAATAAAATGCCCAGCCATTCATTGTTATGATCGCGCTGAAACCTTTCAAGCAGTTCCTGGTCGGTGATATGATCAAAATTTTCAATCCTCACAAATGAAAAATAGGTAATTTGACTATATCTATGATGCAGTAACGCAACAATTTCATAATAATTATTTGAAACGCATTTCAATATTTTCGAAAAAAAATGAGCATGGATTATGCGATAATCAAGGTGCCGGCAGCACCTGTTAGGCGAAAAGCCCGGCACCAGGGAGAAATGACCAATCAGTTATTGTTTGGCGACACGGTTAAAGTATTAAAACGTAAAGGGGATAAATGGGTAAAAGTCCGCAATCTTTCAGATGGATATGATGGCTGGGTTACACGTCACCTGCTGGAAGAAATCCCGGAGAAGGAAGCAAAAGCAGGCATACTCATGCCCGTTGTAACAGCAGAGCTGATCAATACGGTTACCATTAACCAGGTGCCGATGCATGTTCCCCTGGGTGCTTCACTTCCGGGATGGAATGGAACAGAAGGAACGATTTGTGGGTTGGAGTACCAATTCAAAGGAAAAAGTGTGAACCGGTTGGAGGCAAAACCCAGCCCTGCTCTCATAAGATCATTGACAGAAACCTGGCTGAATGCCCCGTATATGTGGGGTGGTAAAACGATATTCGGTGTTGACTGCAGCGGTTTTGTGCAGGTGAATTATAAGATGATGGGCATTGACCTGCCCCGGGATGCATGGCAGCAGGCACAGGAGGGAAAGATCGTTGAAAAATTAAAAGAGGCTGCTTGTGGTGATCTGGCTTTCTTTGATGATCATGATGAGATCGTGCATGTGGGAATATTGCTGAGCAATGAAACCATTATACATGCTTCCGGCAAAGTAAGGATCGATCAGATCGATAAAAAAGGGATCATCAATTCAGATACGGGTAAGCGCACGCACTCACTTCGAGTTATAAAGCGGTACTGGTAACACGGCCTGGTTCTCACTTGTCTTGATCCGTAAAACGATATTGAGTACAGGATCACCGGAATCATCCAGTCTGCCCCATGCCACAGAGAGGGGGGAAAGGCCATGAAGGGGAACAAAATAATTATGTATGCCGCCGATCACGGTGTTGTTTTGCTCGAACTCTTTATAATTGGAATCGAAGAAACGGCGCTTATACTGGCGGTGCATTTTTTCAAATTCCCTTTTTATTTCCTTTAATCCTTTTTCACTGTCTTCTCCATAAGCGATCAGCTGGTACACGAGTATGGTGTCATGTGCCTGCAAACTGTCCTCATATCGGAAAGGCATTTCTTCAAGTATTACTTCCACCCGCTTTGGCTTAAAGAAAAAAGGATTGTAATTGGTGTAGGTGCCGTAGAAATAGAAAAGGGATGTGTCGCTGCGAAGCCTTATTTTTTTTCCGGTGATGCCCGGATCTTTCATCAGGTGCTCCATGAAATGGCTAAACTGGCTTTGGAAAGGATCCGAACGGAAATAACTATGCGTGAACTGGTAGAGCCCTTCCTCCTGTGCGGCAGACCGTATGGATAAGAAAAGAAAAAGACTGAGACCAAAGTAGAGTTTATTCATGATGATGGCATTATGGTTTCTTCTTCAATCTTGTTGAGCAATTTAAACATTACAAAGGGTAAGAAAAATTGTTGTACCGCTTTTTAACAATTCCTGCCGGGAGAGGAGAATGATTGGTGTAAGGGTATCGCAAAGAGCGCAAAGAGTTATAAGACCTGACGTTGCGCCCTTTGCGATACTTCCCGGTTCCCGGCTAAACGGGCCTGTTATTTTTTATAGGTTTCCTTATAAAAATCAATCGCATCTGTAATAATCCCCCATGCCGTTGCCTTATCCTGGAAATTATCGATCTCCACTTTTTTATTTTCCAGCACCTTGTATTGTTCAAAGAAATTACGAAGCTCCAGCAGGAAGTGTTGCGGCAGGTCTTCGATCTTGGTGTAGTGGTTCACAGAAGGGTCTTTTGATGCTACGGCAATGATCTTATCATCCAGCTGGCCGCTATCGATCATTTGCATATTGCCTATTACGGTAGCTTCCACCAGGCATAACGACTGAATGGACTGGGAACAAAGCACCAGGATATCGAGGGGATCACTGTCCTGCCCCAGTGTTTGAGGTATAAAGCCGTAGTTGACGGGGTAATGGAAAGAGGAATAGATCACACGGTCGAGCAACAGCAGGCCCGTAGCTTTGTCCACTTCATATTTAGCCCGTGAACCTTGAGGAATTTCAATAAGTGCATTTACTTTCTGTGGCGCATGGTCTCCGTAATGAACGCCGTGCCAGGGATGATTGACTGTGAGCATGGGTAAAGTTTAATGTTTCTGTTTAAAAATAACAGCTGGCAATCGTTAAAAGATAAACTGATCACCGGTTACAGGCGGGATATCTTCATTCCGCCATAGGTGGCCAGCAATCCCAATATCACACTGGTGATCGTGTAAAGTAAAAAAAGTCCTGCTTTCTGTTCTTTCAGTAATCCTATGCCTTCCAGCGTAAAGGCCGAATAAGTAGTGAAACCTCCGCAAAGACCTGTCATCAGAAATAGTTTCCAGCTTTCCATATTGGCAAAACTCCGGAAACTGAGGCCCCAGAAAAGGCCGATCAGGAAGCACCCTATTATATTTACCAGGAAAGTGCCCAATGGAAAGGATTGCGGATATAAAATACTTGCCCATCGCTGGCAACCGTAGCGGGCAATGCTGCCAATCGCTCCTCCCAGTCCTATGAGCAGGATATCCTTCATCAGGGAAGTGAATCAATACCTTGTTTGAAAATATACTTGAAGTCGACCAGCCACTGACCATCCTGGTTCACCACTTTCAGTGAATCTCTTTTATTCTTGTAAGAATTGGAGTAATAAATGACAGTAGCGGAGTCGTTCACCGGGCGGGTCTCATGAATACGGATAGAAGCTTCCTTATACTTTTGCTTTTCATCAGTTGTAAGGTTCTTGCTCAGCCGTTCCATCAGGTGAAGGTCCTGGCGGTTCAATGAGTCGTCTACCATGTACTGGGATGCTTTGTCGAATTCCCCGTTGAGGGCCGACTGGATAAAGTTGCGGGCAGCGTCAATAGCGTTTTCTGATTTCACTTCTTCGGCATTTTTACAAGCCAGCAAGCCAGCCAGTAAAAGGACACA
Source organism: Sphingobacteriales bacterium 44-61 (assembly GCA_001898405.1). Classification (GTDB taxonomy): domain Bacteria; phylum Bacteroidota; class Bacteroidia; order Chitinophagales; family Chitinophagaceae; genus Terrimonas_A. Next base: position 172,009 of record MKTW01000001.1, on the reverse strand, counting down.
CCCGGATAGGATTGTTTTTTTCATTACTGCAAAGTAACAAAAAAGAGGCTTTCCTGAGAAAGCCTCTGTATAAATTGGGACCGGGAAGCTTATTGCTTCATGGCCTTATTAATGGAGTCGAGGGTTTTTAATCCTTCTTCCATCTTGGCTTTAAGCGAATCGGCATTCATGCTTTCCAGTTTCTCTGTTGCTGAATCCAGGCCTTCGCCACCGTTTTCTTTCATTTTTTCACCGGCCATTTCAGCCATGGTAGCCTTATCGAAAGCCACTTTCCAGGCACCTTCTTCTTTTTTCAGAATGAAGTTGGTTGTTTCGTTGTCTTTTTTATTGGTAACTGGTACAGTAGCCTTGTCACCGTCAATTTTAGCTTCTCCGATCTGCATGTTTGCCTCATCAAATTTTTGCAGCTCATCATCAGTTTCTTTGGTTTTCATTTTTTCAGCCATTTGAAGGCCCATTTCCATCATGCTGAACATGGCTTCACTTTCTTTGGTGGCATATTTCCGGGCGCCTTTCAGGTCCTTTTGGGAAAGTGACTTAAAAAAGCTTACCAGTGTAGCTTTGGGGTCGGAACTGCTGGGTCCGGATTTGCAAGCAACCATTACCAGCATGAGGCCAGCACAAATGGAAAAGATGATTTTTTTCATTTTCTGTGTTTTATAGATTAATAGTTTCGGTAAATGTAAATAAATCAAAATGATCTGTCAACTGTTGCCGGTACCAACGGTAAATTATCTTTTATATTCTTAATACACAGCCTTGTACACCGGTTTGCAGGCTGCATGAAGAAACAGGTTGTCAGGAGCCAGGTATTCCAATCCGGGCAGGCGTGAAGGGGCAAACATTGTATCATTTTTATAGGCCTGGCGATATATTTTGGCGGTAAATTCACTGCAATACATTTTATCATCCGTAGCCAGGTCAAACTTCATATCAAAACTGATCCCTTTTTGATAAGCGGCTTGTGCGGCAAGGATAAGTTGGCGGCATTGTGCCGTATCCATATTAAAGCGGTATAAACCAAACCCGCGATTGGCATCTGGTGCTACAAAAACGGCTAATGGCTCCCGGAGCAATTTCTGATCAGGATTGAATTCACCTCCCAGTGCATGATAAACATATATTGTATCGTTTTCAATGCTGGCGATGCCGCAATGGGAATAGGTCTTATCTGTTTGGCAGAATTGCCGCAGGCAATAACTGGTAAAATCATTGCCCGTCCGGGTTACCATATCGCCGGTGCGTATTTCACGGAAAGCTGCATGCAATTGCTCCTGCGAACGCTTTTTCTCCTGTGCAGCTGTTTGTGCCGGGACTGGTTTTTCCTGTACAGAACCGCAGGCGCAAAACAAAAACAAGAGGCAGCCTGTAAGCCGCCTCTTAAAATTTTGAAACTGGTAATAAAATTTGTTATTGGCCACGGTGAGCAGTGGGATTTTCTTTTTCATGCTCCTTGTTATATGCACGAAGTATGCTTTTCACTAACCTGTGGCGTACTACGTCCTCTTCATCCAGTTCAATATGGCCGATGCCATCAATGTTTTGCAGGATGCGGACAGCAGTAGCCAGGCCACTGCGCTGGTTCCTGGGAAGGTCCACCTGTGTCATATCACCGGTGATAATGGCTTTTGCATTGGCACCGATCCTTGTAAGGAACATTTTCAATTGCAGATCGGTAGCATTCTGTGCTTCATCGAGAATGATAAAGGCATTGTCCAGTGTACGCCCCCGCATATAAGCCAGCGGTGCTATCTCGATGGTGCGGGTAGTCATATAATAACCCAGTTTGTCGGCGGGTATCATGTCATCCAGCGCATCATACAAAGGACGCAGATAAGGATCGATTTTTTCTTTCAGGTCGCCCGGTAAAAAACCAAGGCTTTCTCCTGCTTCTACTGCAGGTCTGGTAAGAATGATCTTTTTCACCTGTTTGTTCTTCAGGGCTCTTACTGCCAATGCAACAGCGGTATAGGTTTTACCTGTACCGGCAGGGCCGATAGCGAAAACGATATCATTCTTTTCGGCTTCCTGCACCAGTTTTTTCTGATTGGCTGTGCGTGCACGCACAGATTTGCCGTTGGGCCCGAACACGAGCACTTCATTGGGATGACGCTCTACAAAATGATCCACTGTTTCTGCATCATCACCTCCCAGCACCTGCTCAAAATAATTCTCACTCATGTGGCCATTCCTTTCCAGGTACGACACAATGAGGTCGATCTTTTCCCTGGCATTTTCAATTTGCTCAGGAGCGCCGCTCAATTTGATCTGTGTACCGCGGGAAAGAATTTTTAAGAGTGGGAATTTCTTTTTAAGGATGTCCAGTTTGCCGTTATTTACTCCGAAGAACTCGATAGGGTTTACGGTTTCGAGGTTAATAATTGTTTCAGTCAATGCGGATTAATTTAAAATCTTAATTCAAACCGGCGAGAGGTAAGGGGCCGGGTTCAGTTGCGTCTTCTGAATTTCTTTACAGAAGCTTTACCTCTCTTTTCCAAATATAAATTGGAACTATATTCACTTCCTAAAGTTACTTATTAACAAATGTGAATACAAATTTGGTTTTGTTAAAACACTCAGATTTATGTAACGCTAATAGTAGGAGGTTTACAAGTAACAATTATTGAAAGGAAAGGTTTGGTTAAAGCGACTCCTTCCCGTCCTTCCCGCCTTATCGGTAAAAAACTTACCGGTAAGGCGGGAAGGACGGGAAGGAAGTATTTAGGTTGATCGTTGTTTATGTGTTCGATGTGACAGGCATGTTACCATTGTATTACCAGCGGGCTACAATTTTGAAGTTGACCAGTCTTGGTGTGAGCCGTTGTGGCATTGCATAGGTGGTGTTGGAGAAATCTTTGATCAGTAAGTAAGAGATCGTATTATCCCTGTCGATCAGGTTAAATACTTCGAGGCTTGCCCAGATATTGTCAAAGCCCAGGAAAGGACTATGGCTTCTTCGTTTGCTTCTGTCACTGTCGAGCAGCAAAGCACTGAAACCGATGTCTACACGGATATAAGCGGGTATTTCCAGTGCGCTGCGGTATTTTACACTGCCGGGAATATTGTAAGGGAGATTGCTGCCATACAGCAGGTTCAGGTACATCTTGAAGTTCTTGTTAGTAGCCAGGTAGTCCTGGAAGAACATGCCGAAAGTGATCCTTCTGTCTGTAGGACGTCTTACCCAACCTTTTTCAACGGTTATGCTATCAACAGGCCGGTTTTGATCGTCCAGTGTATATTGCTGATAAGTATCACCTTTGATATCTTCTTTGGTGTTCATGATGCCGAGACTGATCCAGCTCTCTGCATCTTTGACCAGCTCACCGTACAAACGCATTTCCACGCCTGCAGCATAAGCTTTGGCTGAGTTTTCGCCAAAATAACGGATGCGGACATTATCAATATCATATGGCACTACATCCGTCATGCTTTTATAATATGCTTCTGTAGTCCAGCGCATCGGTCTTCCGAAGCCGGTGAAATTATAGTCAAAGCCTACTACGCCCTGCCAGCTTTTTTGTGCTTTTAAAGCAGTATTAATGCTTCCATCATAGCGTCTCAGTTCACGATAGAAAGGAGGCTGATGATAAGCGCCTGCTGCCAGCCGGAATATAAAATCCCTTTTCCAGTTTGGTTTCCAACTGGCACCAATACGGGGTGATATAAGGAGTTCTTTGTTGAGCGAATTATAATTGAAACGAACTCCTGCCGTAAGCGTATACGTATTCAATGAATCGCCGAGCAGAATATTGTCTTGCAGGTATCCGGAAAATTTATTGATATCGAGGTCGGCAATAGATTTGGTTGATCTGCTTAATTGCAGTTGCGAAGTGTTTAATGGCAGCGAGTAACCGGCAGAGTCCTGGTATTCCCATTCATTCAGCCGGTCATTAATTAATGTTTTGTCGTAACCGGCCCCCCATTGAAAAGCATGATTGCCTTTATCATAACTGCCTTTATGTGAAAAATTCCAATTGGTGATATTGAGTTGATTGCGGGAGAAATTCTGGAACACGCCAGCGCCCAGCGGGTTAATGATCATGCCAAAACTTGGTTTGCTTTGATCAAAATCACGGTCGCCAAAAAGATAGGCGCCTGTGATATCCACGTTCTCCCTTTCATCATTCTCAAAGCGGGATGCCATCCACTTCAATTTCAATTGACGGCTTACCTGGTTGGTAAATGCAAGACCCAGCATATTGGTTTGGTACTGGTCCTTCTCCTGCCCTTCAAAATAGATATCCAGGCCGAGATTGGCAGTGAAATAGGGAGAGAAAACAGAACTGGTCAGTTGTGTGAATGCCGGCGTGAGTGAAAACTTGGTTTGTGAAATTGTTCCGAATAATTCTGCCTGCCAGCGTGGGTTTAACTGGTATTGCAGCAGCGCCTGGAGATCGGAAGAAGAGGGTACGTAATTGCCCTGCGTTTCCTGCCGGCTCAGCAGGTTGCGGTTGCTGCGGTTTCTTGCTCCGATCAGGTAACTGAATTTATCGTTTTTGCTGCTGCCTTCGAGATGAAGCCCCTGCTCCAGTATGCCTGCATACGCAGAACCACCAAAGCGCTTCGGTTTTTTGTATTGAATGTCGAGCACGCTGCTCATCTTATCTCCATACTTTGCCTGGAACCCACCGGTATAAAAACTGATATTGCGTACGAGTTCAGGGTTGATAAAACTCAATCCTTCCTGCTGTCCATTGCGTACCAGGTAAGGGCGGAACACTTCAAAATCGTTCACATAAATAAGGTTCTCATCATAGCTGCCACCGCGGACAGAGTATTGAGATGTGAGCTCGTTATTGGAACCGACAAATACTTTTAAAAGGCTTTCCACCCCGGTGGTAACGGAAGGGAGGTTGATAATGGTTTTTGGATTGGGCCGTATCAGGCCTGCTTCCCTTCTGTCGCGCTGATCGCTTACAATCACTTCCTGCAACACACTGGTGATCTTTTCCAGCCGTATGGTAACATACTCTTCTTCCTTTTCATTCAACAGGAAGTTCTTTTGTTCTGCGCGATAACCGGTGTAGCTGAACACGAGTGCGAATGCCCTTTCCGCCGGCACTTTTATCCTGAAATAACCTGTATCGTTGCTGGTAATACCTGATTGATTGCCTAATTGCGTAATGGAAACATGGGATAAGGGCCTTTCCTGTTCGTCAATGACCCTGCCTGAAACAAAAGCAAATTTTTTCTGAGAAAAACCGATGAAGGATAATAAGAAAAAGCCTGCCGTCAGCCATAGCTGTTTGCTTTTGAATAATACCAGGTAGGGGCTGCAAAAAAAGCGGGCCTTCATTTTTTTATTTTCAGATAGTTCTGGTTCCCTTTCTATTTCGCTGCTTTTAATGCAGCGATCGTTGCTTTGGGGTCTTTTGATTTGAATACGGTGCTTCCTGCCACTAATACATGTGCGCCGGCAGCAATAATGGAGCCCGCATTTTCTTCCGTTACTCCTCCATCAATTTCAATGAGCGTGGGTAATCCTCTTTCATCGATCATTTTGCGCAGCTGCTTTATTTTTTCAAGGGTATGCGGAATGAAATGCTGGCCGCCAAAACCAGGATTCACGCTCATCATGCACACTACATCAGTGTCATGCAGTATATCGGCAAGATCAGATACGGGTGTGTGCGGATTGATCGCCACACCGGCTTTCATGCCCAGTGATTTTATTTGCTGAAGGTTCCGGTGAAGATGGGGGCAGGCTTCGATATGCACGGAAAGATTATCGGCGCCTGCATTTTTAAATTGTTCAGTATAGTTTCCCGGATCAAGGATCATCAGGTGAACATCACAGATTTTTTTGGTGGTTTTCCTGACAAACTCGATGATCATCGGACCGAAACTGATGTTGGGAACAAAGCGGCCGTCCATCACATCCAGGTGAAACCAATCCGCTTCGCTTTCGTTGAGCATTTTACATTCTTCTTCCAGTTTCAGAAAATTGGCAGCAAGCAGGGAAGGAGCAACAATAGCCATGGTGTTAGTTTAAGGGATAAGTTTGGTGCAATATACAGGAATGGCTGTAAGGGAACTAATCATTTGATCTTTCCGGCAGCTTCCTTTGCTTCGGTAAATGTTTTATCTAAAGAATATGCTTTTTCATAGCTCAACTTAGCCTCTTGTTTCTGCCCCAGTATTTCCTGGCATTGGCCTATCCAGTACCAGGCATCGGCAAAAGCAGGGTTAACGGTATTGGCCAGTTGAAAGGTTTTTAAAGCTTCTGCTGTTTTTTTCTGATCGAGCAGGATCTTTCCTTTTTCAATATAGGCATTCAGATAGCGATGGTCGCGCTGAATGGTTTGATCGAACAGGCGGACAGCATTCGTTTTATCATTGATATTGGAATAATAAAGGCCTTTTACATAAAAAGGATCTGCATGCAGGTCCTGGCTATCCCGTCTGATCATTGAATCAGCCAGCGCTAATGCAGCGGGATTTTTTGTTTCCGCATATTGGTACATCAGTTTATTGCCAAGTTGCACATTCCCGGGTACCAGTTGATACGCTTTCTTCAAGGCAGCGATCATGCCGGGGATATCGTTTTTCTTTTCCAGCAGTTCTGATTTTAATACCAGGGTATTTACCTGGTTGGAATCTTTATGCAATATTTCATCGCAAACTGCGATGGCTTTATCGGTCATCTGCCGTGCATCATAAGAACGGGCCAGCAGGATATGCAGGAAAATGCTTTGGGGCAATTCCTGTATGGCTTTTTGCAGGAAAACGCTGGCCGAGTCGGGTTGCTTTTCCAACAGGGCATTGCCGATCCCGATGGCGTAAGTTTCTTCTTTGTTCAACGACCAGGCCTTCCGGAAATCGGCCAGTGCCGGTTCCGGAAGATTATTCCGGTTAAGCAATACAGCCCTCCGGAAATATAGCTCGTCCCGTGCGGGCTCCTTACGGATGCTGTCTGTAATAGAAGAGTAGGGTGGTTTGGCCAGTATTTCTGCGAAAGGAGAGTTTTCTTGACCGCTGCCTGCGCAACCCGCAAATAAAACCAGCAAAAGGATCGGATACCATTTCATTAACAATACAAAATTTAGGATTTTGGCCCTTTTCATACATCAAAATACGCTATCTATGACAATTGCCTGACAAATCAAATGCCGGTCAAAAATACCTTTGCCACCGCGTAATAAACGAATAAACATGAAAAAACTTGCTTTTGGCCTTTTTTCCCTTCTTGCATTGCTGTTCAGTGTTTTGAACCCGTATGCTGCAGCGGCTCAGCCGCCTGCGGCCGATACGCTTCATTATCCAGAAGAAACCCATTTCAGGAACATTCAGCAGCTCACATTCGGAGGGGATAATGCTGAAGCATATTGGAGCTACGACAGCAAGTGGCTCGTTTTTCAACGCACCAGCCCAAAGGATGGCATCCCTTGCGACCAGATCTTTATTGGTAAGGTTCCTCAAAAGCCCGGTGAAAAATTTGAATATAAAATGGTGAGTAGCGGTAAGGGCCGTACAACCTGTGCATTTTTTACCCGTGATGGGAAGCATATCATATATGCGTCTACCCATCTGGGAGCAGATACATGTCCGCCTACGCCAGACCGTGCCAAGTATGGCAATAAATATATCTGGCCTTTGTATGCCAGCTACGATATTTTCATGGCTGATCTCAATGGCAAGATCGTAAAGCAACTTACTCATTCCAGTGGTTACGATGCAGAAGCCACACTCAGCCCTGATGGAAAGAAAATGATCTATACAAGCGATAAGGATGGCGACCTGGAATTGTACATAATGGACCTTCAATCAGGCAAGGAAAAAAGGATTACCCATACGCTTGGTTATGATGGTGGCGCCTGGTTCAGTCCTGATGGTAAAAAAATCATCTGGCGTGCATCCCGTCCCAAAACCGATGCTGAGATCAAAGAATACAAAGAACTGCTGGCCGAGCATCTCGTGGCACCTACCAATATGGAAGTATGGGTAGCCGATGCTGATGGCAGCAATGCCCGCCAGATCACTTCTTACGGGCAGGCCAACTGGGCACCCAGCTATATGCCTGATAGCAAACGGATCATTTTTGCATCCAATCATGAATACAAAAGAGGTTTTCCCTTCAATCTTTATACGATCAATGAAGATGGCTCCAATCTCATCAAAGTGAGCCGCGACAAAGGCTTTGATGCCTTCCCCATGTTCTCGCCTGATGGCAAAAAGATCGTGTTTGCCAGCAACCGGAACAATGGAGGAACCAGGGATACGAATGTGTTTATTGCAGATTGGGTGGAGTGATGGTTGGAAGTCAGTATTGAACCTTCCGGGCAATTTTCCGTAGTTTTGAGCACCAAAATCTTAACATCATGGATACAGGCTTGCTGCATTTACATAATCTTCTTCGTTGGGTTATTATCATCTTATTGCTGATCTCCATTTTCAAGGCTTATTCGGGCTGGCAAAAGAAGAGAGCATTTACAGATGGCGACAGGCGGGTATGGTTGTTCACCATGATCAGTGCGCATATCACTTTATTATTGGGCCTTTATCAATGGCTGTGGGGAAGATTTGGAATGCTTAAAACAGAGTTGCCGGAAGGAGAAAGCGTAATGCAGAATAAATTTTACCGCTTCTTTTGGGTAGAGCATCCTACATTCATGATACTTGCCATCATATTCATCACGCTTGGATACCGCATGTCTAAAAAACCTCTTTCGGATGAATTGAAATTCAAAAGGGCTTTCTGGCTTTTCATAGTCGCTTTACTCATGATACTGGTTGCGGTTCCCTGGCCATTCCGTGAAGGCATTGCACGCCCTTTGTTTCCGGGTATGTAGTATCAGCGTAATTCAATCACGTTACAATCTTTCATTTCCTTTCCGTCAATCGTCAGGCGGACGAGGGTACGTACTTTATGCCATCCCTGTTTGCCGGCGGCACCCGGATTGATATGCAGGCATTGGTATTGCTGATCGTATATTACCTTGAGGATATGGGAATGACCACTGATAAATAATAGCGGGCGATGCAATGCCAGTTCTTTCCTTGTTTCCGGGTTGTATTTGGGAGGCGCCCCACCGATATGCCGCATCATCACTTTCACTGATTCACACATGAATACGAGTTGCTCAGGATAGTGGGCCCGGATATCCATGCCATCTATATTTCCATACACTCCTTTCAGTGGTTTAAACGCACTCAGCTTATCTGCAAGATCTGCATTGCCAAAATCACCGGCATGCCATATTTCATCACAATCTTTAAAATGACGGAATACAGATTCATCGAGGAAACCGTGGGTGTCTGAGATCAGGCCGATGCGTGTCATGGAAAATGAATATAAGATGCGAAGATATTTCCTAACTTTATACTATTGCGATTGTATGCCTTTCAAACGGAATTTTACATACTGGATCGATAAGCGCCGCTGGAAATACATTTTCCTGCTCTCTACCCTTGAATTGTCCCGGCCTTAAGCTGACTGCATAGCGACCGGTTGCTGGTCAACCGGCTATAATCAATATTGTACTTCTAAACAATTCAACATGCCGCATTATCATCGAATGGGAAACCTTCCCCATAAACGTCATACACAATTCCGCAAACCGGATGGAGGTTTGTATTCCGAACAATTATTTTCAACAGAAGGATTCAGCAATGATTCTTCCCTGTTATATCATATTCATCCGCCTACACAGATCATCCGCACAGAACCTGAACTGGATATAACACCGCAGGTAGCAGAAGAAAAAATGCTGAAACACCGCAGTTTTGAAGGGTTCAACATCCAACCGGCCAAAGATTATTTGCAGAGCCGCATGCCGGTGCTGGTGAATAATGATTGCCATATCGTGCTTGCTGCACCGCAGGAAAGCATGAAAGACTATTTTTACAAGAATACCGATGCCGATGAAATGATCTTTGTGCATGAAGGAAAGGGCACCTTGCATACGCAGTATGGCGATCTCCCTTTTAATTATGGGGATTATCTCGTGATACCGCGGGGTACTATTTACCAGGTAGAATTTGACGGACCGGATAACCGGCTCTTCATTGTAGAATCTTTCAGCCCTATCCGCTATCCTAAAAGATACCTGAGCAAATATGGCCAGTTGCTGGAGCATTCACCTTATTGCGAAAGGGATATCCGGCCACCGCAAAGCCTTTCTTCCTTTGATCAGAAAGGCGATTTCCTGATCAGGGCAAAGAAACGGGGCATACTCTATGGACTTCATTATGGCACACACCCATTTGACGTCGTAGGCTGGGATGGTTGCTGCTATCCTTTTGCATTTTCCATCCACGACTTCGAGCCGATCACAGGAAGAGTGCACCAGCCACCGCCGGTGCACCAGACTTTTGAGGCCAACAATTTTGTGGTCTGTTCTTTCTGTCCCCGCTTATTTGATTATCACCCACAGGCCATTCCGGCTCCATACAACCACAGTAATATAGACAGTGACGAAGTATTGTATTATGTAGACGGCGATTTCATGAGCCGTAAACATGTTACACGCGGCATGATCACCCTGCACCCTGCCGGCATACCACACGGCCCGCATCCCGGCGCCGTGGAAAAAAGCATTGGAGCAAAGGAGACAAAGGAACTGGCCGTAATGGTAGACACATTCCATCCACTGAAGATCACAAAACAGGCACTGGAAATCGAAAACCAGGGCTATGTGATGAGCTGGGCCGAGTAAACACAAGTATTTCTAATAACTAAAGCCTAATTCATTCTAAATACTCCCTTCCCGTCTTCCCGCCTTACCGGTAAAAAACTTACCGGTAAGGCGGGAAGACGGGAAGGGATACTTCAAGAACATGCAGTCTTTTTCCAAAGGACTTGTTCAAACAAAAAATTAATTGTTACTTTGTTTAACCATTTGGTTAAATCATGTCGAAACGGTTAAAAGACGAGACGTCGGAAGAGAAAATACTGGAAGCAGCCCGCAGAGTGTTTTTGCAAAAGGGGATGGCCGGTGCAAGAATGCAGGAGATTGCTGATGAAGCGGGGATCAATAAGGCCCTGCTGCATTATTATTTCAGGAATAAGGAATTATTGTTCGACAGGATATTTACACAAGCCGCTGCCAAGCTGTTTCCAAAAGTTGTGACCATACTGGATGCAGATCTGCCCCTGTTTGAAAAGATCGAAGGATTTATTTCGTCGTATATAGATGTGATGAGTGAAAACCCGTACCTGCCCTTGTTTGTATTGAATGAAGTGCACCGGGACCCTGAAGGATTTTATAAGCGGATCAGTGGGGAATTGAAACTCCCGCGTCCCGAGAAATTCCTGATGCAGATTGATCAGGAAGTGAAGCTGGGAAATATCAGGCCTGTAAGCCCTTTGCAATTATTTATGAACATTCTTTCAGGAACGGTTTTTCCATTCATCGCCAAACCTTTATTTCAAATGCATATAGGGGTGGATGAATTCCAGTTCCGCCAGTTCATGCTGCAACGGAAAACAGAGTTTGCCCGCTTTGTGATCGATGCATTGAGAAAATAATTTTTTTACTTAAAAATTAACCAAATGGTTAAGATTGTTAAATGGTTATTTGTCCTGCTTCCTCAATGGGTGATTGCCCAGGATGCAGGCAAGCTGGACCTGCAGCAGGCTTATACAGAAGCTCAGCAAAACTATCCGGCCATCCGGCAAAAGGGATTGATAAAGCAGACAGCAGAACTGAGTATCGATAATCTTTCCAAAGCTTATCTGCCGCAACTGCAATTGAACGGGCAGGCAAGCTATCAGTCGGACGTGACGAAGGTTGCTATTCCTTTGCCGGGTATTACTGTTCCTGCTCTTTCTAAAGACCAGTATAAGATCACCGCAGATCTGAGCCAGACCATCTATGATGGAGGAACTGTGAAAGCGCAAAAGGAATGGCAGCAACTGAATGCCGGTGTTGAAGATGAAAGGGCTGAAGTAGAACTCTACCAGTTAAAGGAAAGGATCAACCAGCTTTACCTGGGCATTCTTTACCTGGACGAACAGCTTCGCCAGGTTGATCTTATAAGAGCGGACTTGAACAACGGGATCAAAACCGTAAGCGCTCAGGTGGATAATGGCGTGGCGTTCCGTTCGAACCTGAATTTATTGAAAGCGGAATTGCTGAAGAATGATCAAAGGGCTATTGAGCTGAAAGCTTCGCGCAAAGGCATGATCAACACACTCTCGCTTTTCCTGAACCGTCCGCTGCCTGAAAATACGGTGTTTGAAAAACCTGCGGATCCATTTCCCGGTTTGCCAGACAAGCAAGTGCAACGGCCTGAACTAAGATTGTATGATAACCAGGCAAAACTGTTTGCGCAGCAAAACAAAGTGATCGATGCAAAGAACCTTCCCAAATTCAGCGCCTTTGTGCAGGGTGGTTATGGCAGGCCTGGCCTTAATTTTCTCGATAATAGTTTTGACCTGTTTTATGTGGCTGGTGTCCGGCTTAACTGGTCGCTGGGTGGATTGTACACCAAAAAGAAAGAAAAGGAGCTGGTAAAGATCAGCCAGCAGCAAGTGGCTTTACAAAAAGAAACCTTCCTGTTGAACACCAATGCCAGCCTGAGCCAGCAACAATCGGATATGGAGAAACTGGAGCAACTGGTAACAACAGACAGGGAGATCATCGCTTTACGCCAATCCGTGAAAGAAGCGGCAAAAGCGCAATTGGATAATGGAGTGATCACGGCTACTGATTATCTCGATGAAGTGAATGCAGAAGACCAGGCGCGTCAACTGATGATCACCCATCAACTGCAATGGCTGCAGGCAAAGATCAATTATCAAACCATTTTAGGAAAACAATAAACTGTATTATGGACAAACGAATGTATATCCCGGCGATCATGCTCTTTGCATTGGCTGCATGCGGCAACAAAGAACATGATTTTGATGCATCGGGAACTTTTGAAACAGATGATGTGGTAGTATCATCCGAGACAGGCGGAAAGATCATTCTTTTCCAGGTGGAAGAAGGGGATAGTATTCCTGCAGGCAAAATAGTAGGAGAGGTGGATGCAGAAAATATGCGTTTGCAAAAAGAGCAGGTGGAAGAAAGCATCCGGGCGCTGCAGGAAAAAACAGCCGACGTATCGCCACAGATCAAATTGTTGCAGGACCAGTTATCTGTTCAGCAAACACGTGTCGCCAACCTGGAACATGAAAAGAACAGGATCGAAAATCTTATTAAGCAGGATGCTGCCACTGGCAAACAGTTGGATGATATAAACTTTCAACTGGAATCTGCCAGGAAAGAACTGGTGGTGACACAGCAGCAGATAAAAGTGCAGCAGAATAATGTATCAACTCAAAACAGGTCTATTCTCAGTGAAGGTAAACCCCTGTCAAAAAGGGTGGCGCAACTGGATGATCAGTTAAAGCGGGCCAGCATTGTCAATCCTATCGGTGGTATTGTTACCACCAAGTATGCTGAGGAAGGGGAATACTCCACTCCCGGTAAAGCGCTGTATAAGATAGCTGATCTTTCTGTGCTCACGCTCCGGGTTTATATCACCGGCACTCAATTGTCACAGGTGAAATTAGGCCAGGTTGTAAAAGTGTGGGTCGATAATGGTGCAGATAAATACAAAGAATATACTGGTACGATCACCTGGATCTCCGGCAAAGCAGAGTTCACACCCAAGACCATTCAAACAAAAGATGAACGCGCCAATCTTGTATATGCAGTAAAAATAAAAGTGAAGAATGATGGCTATCTCAAGATAGGCATGTATGGAGAAATCACTTTTCAATAAACGTTGTTAGCATGGGATCAGTTGTCGTAAATAATATTGTCAAAACCTATGGCACCAAAAAAGCCCAGGTAACTGCACTTAACGGAATTAGTTTTGAAGTGGCGCCGGGAGAATTGTTTGGCATCATCGGGCCGGATGGGGCGGGCAAAACAAGCCTGTTCCGTATTCTCACCACGTTGATGCTGGCTGATAAAGGCGAAGCCTCTGTTGATGGTTATGATGTGGTGAAAGATCTGAAAGCTATCCGGAAAAGAGTGGGATATATGCCCGGCCGTTTTTCCCTGTACCAGGACCTTACTGTTGCAGAGAACCTGGAATTTTTCGCCACTATTTTCAATACATCCATTGAAGAGAACTACGATCTTATCAAAGATATCTATTCGCAGATAGAACCATTTAAAAACAGGCGGGCAGGCAAATTATCTGGCGGTATGAAGCAAAAGCTTGCTCTTAGCTGCGCCCTGATCCATTATCCTTCTGTTCTTTTCCTGGATGAACCTACAACCGGTGTGGATGCCGTTTCCCGGAAAGAGTTTTGGGAAATGCTTCGCAGGCTGAAAGAAAAAGGGATCACTATTCTTGTTTCCACCCCTTATATGGATGAAGCTTCGCTTTGCGATCGCGTGGCGCTGATGCAGGAAGGAAAACTGATGTCGGTGAATACGCCAAGCGGTATCGTGGAGCAATTTGGAAAACCCTTGCTGGCTGTCCGTTCCGGCAATATGCTGCAGCTTCTCCGTGATCTGAAACAATGCCGTGAAGTGGAAGATGCTTATCCGTTTGGAGAATATCATCATGCCGTGATGAAAAAAGATTTCAGTCAGCAGGAACTGGAAGCTTGTTTAAAAAATCATCCCGGTGTGACCATTAAGGCAATACAGCCTGATATCGAAGATTGTTTTATGGACTTAATGAAGAACTGAATATGGAATATGTAATACAGGCAGAAAAGCTTAGCAAAACGTTCGGGGAGTTCAAGGCCGTTGACGAAATATCCTTCCAGGTAAGCAAGGGTGAGATATTTGGCTTTCTTGGCGCCAATGGCGCAGGTAAAACAACGGCCATGCGCATGCTATGCGGTTTGTCTATCCCAAGTTCAGGTAAAGCTACTGTAGCTGGGTTTGATGTATACAAACAAACAGAACTGATCAAAAAGAACATTGGCTATATGAGCCAGAAATTTTCTTTGTATGAAGACCTTACCGTGAAAGAGAATATGCAGTTCTATGGAGGGATCTATGGGAAGAGCAATCAATTCATCAAAGAAAAAACAGCCGCTATTATCGAACAACTGAGCCTGCAAAATGAAGCCGGCAAACTGGTCGGTTCGCTACCGCTGGGCTGGAAACAGAAGCTGGCTTTTTCCGTTGCTATTTTTCATGAGCCCGCGATCGTTTTCCTGGATGAGCCTACCGGTGGTGTGGACCCTGTAACAAGAAGGGAATTCTGGGGCATGATCTACCAGGCAGCTGATAGAGGCATCACTGTATTTGTTACCACTCACTATATGGATGAGGCTGAATATTGCAACCGTGTAAGCATTATGGTGGACGGAAGAATTGAAGCGTTGGACTCTCCTCATGGCTTAAAAAAGACATTCGGTACGGATTCGATGGACAGTGTGTTCCTGAAACTGGCGAGAGGGGCAGCCCGTTCAGCAGACTAAGGGTTTAAATCAATCATCAAAACCACCTGAAGTGGAACAGCAAAAAAAACATTCATTCCTGAAACGAAACAGCTCGCTGTTTGCTTTTATCCGGAAGGAATTTTATCACATCTTCCGGGATAAACGCACGATGTTCATACTGCTTGGTATGCCCATTGTGGAGATCATCATTTTCGGTTTTGCATTGACGAATGAGGTAAAGAATTCCAAAATAGCCGTGTTTGATCAGTCGGCCGACCAGGCTTCTGTTGCTATAACGCAGGAGCTGAATGCCAGCAGGTACTTTGATGTGGTGAAAGATATTCATAGCTACAGTGATATCGATGCAGCATTCAGGAAAGGCACCATGAAGCTGGCAGTTGTTTTCCCAAAAAATTTCCATGAAGACCTTTTACATCTCAACAAAGCGCAGGTGCAACTGATCGCGGATGCATCAGATCCCAATGTGGCTACCACGCTGACGAATTATGCTACTGCTATCATTCTTGATTACCAGGACAGGATCACGCAGGGCAGGGAGGTCCCTTATACGATCAAGACAGAACAGCGCATGTTGTATAACCCGCAACTGAAGGGCGCTTACAGTTTTGTGCCCGGTGTGATGGCAATGGTATTGATGCTGATCTGTACGATGATGACGGCAGTTACGATCGTAAAGGAAAAAGAAACAGGCACGATGGAGATCATGCTGGTATCGCCTTTGCAACCATTCAAGATCATTGTGGCAAAAGCAGTCCCTTATCTTTTGCTTTCGCTGATCAATATTGCTAGCATTCTTTTGCTCAGCACATTTGTGCTGGGCGTACCGATCCAGGGGAATTTATTGTTACTGATCGGCGAAGGCGTTTTGTTTATCATCACCTGCCTCACGTTGGGATTGCTCATTTCCACTTCTACCGATTCGCAGCAAACAGCGATGTTTATTTCTTTAACAGGAATGTTTCTTCCCACGGTGATGCTCAGCGGCTTCATGTTCCCGATCGAGAACATGCCCAGGTTTTTACAGATCATATCCAATATAGTTCCTGCACGCTGGTTTTATTCGATCGTGAAAGATGTAATGATCAAAGGACTTGGTTTTACTGCAGTGTGGAAGGAAACATTGATACTGGTGGGAATGACATTGGCTTTACTGGCATTAAGCATAAAGAAATTCAAGATAAGGCTGGCTTGATAGGACAGCCTAAAACTCATTATATGCGGAGCTTAAAATTTTTACTTCAAAAGGAATTCCGGCAGATATTCCGGGATAAGTCCATTCTCCGGATCATTTTTATTATGCCGCTGGTGCAGTTGATCGTGCTTCCTCTGGCAGCCGATTATGAAATGAAGAATATCAGCCTGAGCGTGGTGGACCATGACCATTCCGGTTATTCCCGCCAGCTTGTGCAGAAGATCACGGCTTCCGGTTATTTCCGGTTGAATGATTATTCGCCTACGTTCCATGCTTCCATGCAGGAAGTGGAAAAGGACCGTTCCGATATTATACTGGAGATCCCGGCTCATTTTGAAAGGGACCTGGTAAGCCAGAGCGAAGCTACCCTGTTTGTGGCGGCCAATGCGATCAATGGTGTAAAAGCCGGGTTGGGCAGTGCTTATCTCCAAAGTATTATCCGTGATTATAATGGCCAGGTGCGCACAGAGTGGATGCAGCTTCCGCGGTTCAACCCGGACCTGGAGATAGCCGTTACTTCATCCAACTGGTTCAATCCTTTGCTGAATTACAAATATTTTATGGTGCCGGGCATACTGGTGGTGCTGGTGACCATGGTAGGCGCTTTTCTCAGCTCGCTCAATATTGTAAAGGAAAAGGAGATAGGCACGATCGAGCAGATCAATGTGACGCCTGTAAAAAAGCATTATTTCATTCTGGGCAAGCTGATCCCGTTCTGGATCCTGGGCCTGGTGGTGATGTCGCTGGGTTTGCTGATCGCCTGGCTGGCTTATGATATTATGCCTGTGGGCAGTTTTCTGACCATTTATGTATTTGCAGCGGTTTACCTGCTGGCGGTGCTGGGGCTGGGATTGCTGGTGTCTACCTACACTTCCAACCAGCAGCAGGCCATGCTGATCTCTTTTTTTATGATGATGGTCTTTATCCTGCTTGGCGGGTTGTACACTTCCATTGAAAGCATGCCTGCCTGGGCGCAATGGATCACACGGTTCAACCCGGTTTCCTATTTTATTGAAGTGATGCGGATGGTGATATTAAAAGGCAGCCGCTTGCCGGATATCAGCAGGCATTTGTTGATCATGACCGGATTTGCGGTGCTGCTGAATGGCTGGGCGATAATGAACTACAGGAAGAGGGGGTAAAGGAACTATTGGCCCAGACTTGCGTATTGACGGGCATCGATCATTTGACCATTTTTCGTTATATTCGGATAACTAAAAACGCTTTGCCATGATCAAATTAAATGACCTGAAACCAGGAGACATTATCTCCGTCAACGATGAAGGGGTTGAAAGGGAAGGAACAGTGGTAAGAGTGAATCATGAGGACCATTGTGTGCTGGTGAACAACGGCATCCAGGAATTCTGGTACAACCTTGATGAAGTAAAATCCATTCCGTTGGACGACCACCAGTTGACCAGGCTGGGCTTTTCCAGCGAGGTGGTTGACGGGGGAGTGAAATACAAAAAAGACTCTTTCCGGCTGGTAACGCCGCGGCAGGGCGATTTTTCCCATATCGATATGTGGTGGCGGGAAGACCGGCGTCATTTTAATTTCCCACTCGGCGTACATGAGTTGCAGAACCTGCACCTGTCTATGACCAAGATCCCCCTGGAACTGCCTGGATAGGCTAAAAATCAATCATTTCGGCTGGTTTTTTATGGGTAAAAATCTTATTTTTGGGCCTTCACCGAAAAATAAGGGAGGTTATTTCTTTTTTCGCCAGTATACTCCTATCTTTGCACCCCTAAAAATAGTATGTCGAAACAACCCCTTATCAAACAAGACGGTATCATTCTGGAAGCGCTTTCTAACGCTATGTTCAGGGTGAAGCTGGAAAATGGGCACGAAATACTGGCCACCATCTCCGGGAAAATGCGGATGCACTATATCCGGATCCTGCCAGGAGATAAAGTGGGAGTGGAACTGTCGCCATACGATTTAACGAGGGGTAGGATCAATTTCAGGTATAAATAAAACTGATTCATGAGATGAGTCTTCAGGCGAATCTCAGGACATTTTAGAAATATAAAAGTGATTCGTCATGAAAGTAAGAGCATCCATTAAAAAAAGAAGTGCAGATTGCAAGATCGTGCGTCGTAAAGGCAAACTGTACGTGATCAACAAAAAGAATCCCCGCTTCAAGCAGCGTCAGGGATAATCAGCCTTCGCTGAAGTTATGGCGGGCACTGTGCCCCGTACAGCAGGTTAATCAGTTAATAACAAACAAAACAGTAGAGAAATATGGCACGTATTGCCGGTGTTGACTTACCAAAAAATAAAAGAGGCGAAATAGGACTGACCTATATCTATGGTATCGGCCCTTCTACCGCCAAGTACATTCTTGACAAGAACAATATCGACCGCAACAAGAAAGTACATGAGTGGAATGATGACGACCTGAATGCTATCCGTACTACCATTACGGACGAGCTGAAGGTAGAAGGTCAGTTGCGTTCTGAAGTGCAGATGAGCATCAAGCGTTTGCTGGATATCGCCTGCTACCGTGGCCTCCGTCACAGGAAAGGTCTGCCGGTTCGCGGTCAGCGTACTAAAACCAATAGCCGTACCCGTAAAGGGAAACGTAAAACGGTTGCTGGTAAGAAGAAAGCGGCTAAGAAATAATGATCGGGAGTTCGGGACTGAAGGGTTCCGAATTCTTCATTATATGACTTACAGACAACTGAATCAATTGCGGATCGCTTCGTAAGTCGGCAGGAGGGTTGATTCAACCGTTAAAAGACAGGTATATCCCTGTCACCCCTGATCTTGGTCCGGGGCCGGGAATAAGTAAAAAAATAAAGATTACCTCAGAACAACGAACATGGCAAAAGCACAACAACAAAACAGCGCTAAAGCCGCTGCGAAGAAGAGGGTGGTAAAAGTAGATGCGTACGGTGATGCGCATATCTCTGCCACTTTCAACAACATCATCATCAGCCTTACCAACAAGACCGGCCAGGTTATCTCCTGGAGCAGTGCTGGTAAAATGGGCTTCAAAGGTTCTAAAAAGAACACTCCTTATGCAGCCCAGATGGCCGCTTCAGACGCCGCTAAAACAGCGCTGGACGCAGGTCTGAAAAGAGTAGACGTGTATGTGAAAGGTCCTGGTTCAGGCCGCGAAGGCGCTATCCGTTCCCTTTCCCAGAGCGGTATTGAAGTGGTGATGATCAAAGACGTTACACCGTTACCACACAACGGTTGCCGTCCTCCCAAGAAAAGAAGAGTCTAGTCCACCTTCGCTGAAGCTACGGCGGACAGGCCCACCAATCAGCAAAAGCTAGGGCGGGCAAATTCCCGGAGTTACAGTGAGTGGATACTCAATATAGTTTGCGTAGTGAATGCTACGTATTCAGCCAATTTTTGGTTTCATTTATTAAAGGGTACTCGATTGATTTTTTTAAGGCTTTTTACTGATCGACGTACCGGTTTCTAAAAAAGCTTAATGAAAGTACAATTATGGCACGTTACAATGGTCCAAAGACCAAAATCTCCCGCATTTTCGGTGAGCCTATTTTAGGAAATGGTAAATGGTTGGGTAAAAACAGCAACCCTCCCGGCCAGCATGGTGAAAAACGCAAACGCAAAACTTTAGGAGAATATGCTCTCCAGTTGCGTGAAAAGCAAAAGGCAAAATATACCTATGGTATGTTGGAAAAACAATTCCGTAAAACATTCGATGAAGCTTCCCGCCGTAAAGGTGTAACAGGTGAAAACCTGATCAAATTGCTGGAAGCCCGTCTGGACAATACGGTTTTCCGCATGGGTATTGCCCCCAGCCGCCCCGCTGCCCGTCAGTTGGTTAGCCACAAACACATTGAAGTAAATGGTGAAGTAGTGAATGTACCTTCTTTCCAGTTGAAAGCTGGAGATGTGATCACTATCAAAGAAGGAAGCAAAGCCAGAACTTCTATTACCAGTGTTGTTCGTGCCAAAAATCCCAAATTCAGCTGGTTGGATTGGAACGAGACTGAATTCAAAGGAACTTTCATCACTTACCCTGAAAGGGAAAGCGTTCCTGAGAACATTAAGGAACAGTTGATTGTTGAGTTGTATTCTAAGTAATAATTGCCTGGCTTAGCCTCGCAATGCAGACGGTTTTACCTGGTAAACAATTCAGGATACCGGCTGCCGGCTTCAAACTCTGTTACACCATTTTAAAAACAAACTCTAAATATGGCCATTTTAAATTTCCAAAAACCGGATAAGATCATCCTGCAGAAGGCGACTGATTTCGAAGCTCAATTTGAGTTTCGTCCACTGGAGCCTGGCTTTGGCGTTACGATAGGTAATGCACTTCGCCGTGTATTGCTGAGCTCTCTCGAAGGCTATGCGATCATAGGTGTGAAGATCGAAGGTGTGGAGCATGAATTCGCTACCATGAAGGGCGTAAGCGAAGACGTGGTGGAAATTTTCCTGAACCTGAAACAGGTTCGCTTCAAAAAAATCGTTGATCACGAAGTGGCAAGCGAGAAAATCCTCCTGTCACTGAAGAATAAAACAGAATTCACAGCCGGCATGATCGGCGAAGGCACCCATTCCTTCCAGATCATGAACCCCGAACTGCTGATCTGCACACTGGATTCTTCTGCGAAAATGGATGTGGAACTGACCATCGGCAAAGGCCGCGGTTATGTACCTGCAGAAGAAAACAAACCCAAAGATGCGCCTATCGGTTATATTCCTATCGATGCGATCTATACCCCCATCAAGAACGTGAAATACACGATCGAGAATACCCGGGTAGAACAACGCACCGACTTCGAAAAACTGATCATGGAAGTATCTACAGATGGTACCATCCATCCTGAAGAAGCCGTTAAACAGGCTTCCAGGATCCTGATCCAGCACCTGATGATCATCACTGACGAAAACATCACTTTCGATAACAAAGAAGAGAAGAAAGAAGACCTGGTGGACGAACAAACCCTGCAACTGCGCAAGGTGCTGAAAACTCCGCTGGAAGACCTCGATCTCTCTGTTCGCGCCTTCAACTGTCTGAAAGCTGCAAAAATCAACTCCCTCAGCGAGCTGGTACAATACGAGCAGGAAGACCTGATGAAATTCCGCAACTTCGGTCAGAAATCACTGGCTGAAATTGAGCAGGTGTTGACTGAAAGAGGATTAGGTTTCGGTATGGACCTGATGAAACTCGGTGTTGATAAAGACGAATTGTAAAGAATAGTTATCCTGTCACCCCGTCCCGGATCAAGGTCCGGGATGATAACTGGGAATATGGTGACACCATTTTTAATAACGTAGGCTGTAATTCCTGACACGGTACAGCCGGTAAAACTTAAAAGTCATGCGTCACGGAGACAAAGTAAAAAATTTAAGCCGCACCAAAGCACACAGAGAGGCTTTGCTGAGTAACCTGGCCTGCCAGCTGATCACTCATAAGCGCATTGTTACTACAGTAGCAAAAGCGAAAGCTTTGCGTGTGTACGTCGAGCCTTTGATCACCAAAGGAAAAGAGAACACTACGCATCAGCGCAGGGTGGTATTCAGCTACCTGCAGGATAAAGAAGCGATCAAAGAATTGTTTGGCAACGTAGCAGAAAAAGTTGCTGGCCGCCCCGGCGGTTACACCCGTATTATCAAACTGGGCGCCCGTCCTGGTGATAATGCTGAAACAGCTTTGATCGAACTGGTTGATTTCAACGAGATCTATGGTAAGGGTAAGGGTGAAGCCAAGGAAGGCGCTAAGAAAACACGCCGTAGCAGAAGCACTGTCAAGAAAACAGACGCTAAAGCGGAAGAAACCACTACCACAGAAGAAAAAGCAGCCGAATAAGTTTTTCTTCCTAAGTATAAGATACCCCGCTCAGTTAATGAACGGGGTATTTTTTTTGTCCTCATTGAAATAAAGTATTTTCAATTCGCGATTGCTGATGACCACTGGCCGGTTGGCTGGTTCATTGCCTGTTTAACCGGCAATCGTTCTGGCGTAGGCAATGGTCAAAGGCAACGAATAATGACAAAGACCATGAACCAGCAATCAAACCCCAATCTCCAGCAATTCAGGAATGAAGTAGGTATCAGGTTTCAGCTTTACAATAGCCTCTTCACTTCATTGCCCTTTCACCGTATTGAAAAAACGGGAATCCTTCTTTCATTACTCTCCAATAATTGCGAGGAAGGATATAAGAAGAATTATAGTCCCATTCATATCATCGATGAATTTTTCAGCAAGCATACTTCCTACAATAATGAAAAGGAACAGACAGACCTGCTTTTCCGTTTCGTTCAATATGTGGAGCGCCAGGTAGTATTGTTTGATGCACTGGAAGATGCTGCTTTCCGTGAAGTGCATGATCTGAACGGCGTGGGCACGCTTAAACATCTTGAATCAGAAGTGTTGCAGGATAATAAGCAGGCAGAGCTTGCCGAAAAACTGAAAGACTTTTCAATCAGATTGGTGCTTACTGCGCACCCTACACAGTTTTATCCAGGTTCCGTATTGGGTATCATCAATGACCTTTCAAAGGCGCTGACACACAACAATTCCATTCTGATCAATAGCTATCTTCAGCAATTAGGAAGAACCCCCTTCTTTAAAAAACAAAAACCTACTCCTTTTGATGAAGCTGTGAGCCTGATCTGGTACCTGGAAAATGTATTTTATCCAGCTGCAGGTAAAATCGTTTCTACACTCAAAAACCAGTTCCAGGATGCAGTAAGCAAAGACAATCCCATGATCAGGATGGGCTTCTGGCCGGGTGGCGACCGTGATGGCAACCCTTTCGTGACCAGTGATATCACGCTGCAGGTGGCTGATGCACTTCGGGGCGGTATTATCAAATGTTATTACCAGGACGTACGTAAACTGAGACGCCGCCTCACTTTTGCCGGCGTGGACATTATATTGACCGAACTGGAAAACAAATTATATACTAACTTATTCATCCCCGGATTAAAAACAGAACTTACCAGCAAAGAGGTGATACAAATGCTGGAACAGATCAGGGAGATCATTATTTACCAACACAATGGTTTGTTCCTGCACATGGTTGACAATCTGATCAACAAAGTACAGGTATTCGGTCTTCATTTTGCATCGCTCGACATCCGCCAGGAAAGCTCTGTTCATGGCAAAGTGCTGGAAGCATTGTCTTCCGCAGGTGTGCTGGATGCGGGGTATAAGAATTTAACCGAAGAAGAGAAGATACAATATCTCTCTTCTGTCAAAGCTGAAGCTGATCCGGAGAAATTGCAGGACGGTATTTACCAGGACACATTGAAATCGATCAAAACGATCAGGGATATCCAACAGTTTAACGGACCTGAAGGATGCAACAGGTATATCATCAGCCAGTGCAACAGTGCGCTTAATGCCATGGAAGTGTATGGCCTGTTCCTGCTGGCAGGATGGAAGAAAGAGGAAATGAATATTGATATCGTGCCGTTGTTCGAGACCATTGGCGATTTGCAGGAAGCAGCAGATATCATGAGAACTTTGTACACCGATCCGGTTTACCGTGCGCACCTTGAAAGAAGGAATAACCGGCAAACCATTATGCTTGGCTTTTCCGATGGCACCAAGGACGGCGGATACCTGATGGCCAACTGGAGCATTTATAAAGCAAAAGAACAATTGACAGCCATATCCAGGGAGTATAAAGTGGATGTGATATTCTTTGATGGCAGGGGCGGTCCTCCTTCGAGAGGTGGTGGTAAAACACATAAATTCTATGCATCCATGGGGCAGAATATTTCCAACAAGGAGATACAGTTGACGGTGCAGGGGCAAACCGTGAGTTCCAATTTCGGGATCATTGATGCGGCCCAGTATAATATGGAGCAGTTGCTGAATGCAGGTATTTCCAATGACCTGTTCCCGACCAAATATTTTACACTGAATGAGAAGGAAGAAAACCTGATGCAGGAATTATCTGAAGCAGGTTATGAAGCATATAAATCCCTTCGCGATCATCCTTACCTGGCCGATTATCTTTTGCATGCAAGCCCATTGAGGTATTACAGCGAAACGAATATCGGCAGCCGGCCGGCCAAGCGTGGCGGGGCTTCAGGCTTATCATTGAAAGATCTTCGCGCCATTCCTTTTGCAGGGTCATGGAGCCAGCTGAAGCAGAACGTAACAGGCTTTTACGGAGTAGGATCAGCCTTGAAGAAAATGGAAGAGAAAGGAAGACTGGGTGCTGCACAGCAATTGTATAAGGATTCATTATTTTTCAAAACGCTGATCGATAACTGTGAAATGGCTATGATGAAATCCTTCTTCCCACTGACGGCTTATCTGAGTAACCACAAGCAATTTGGAGAAATCTGGCAGATGATCTTTAATGAATTTGAACTGACCAGGCAATACCTGGTAAAATTATCCGGACATACAGAACTGATGTACGATTACCCGATTGATCAGTTGTCTATCCAGATGCGTGAAAGGATCGTGCTGCCCCTGGTTACGATACAACAGTATGCATTGACCAAAGTAAGAGAGTTCGAAGAACAACTGGTCCAGGCGCCGATGAAGGAAGTGTATGAAAAACTGGTGATGCGCTGTTCGTTTGGAATTATCAATGCGGGAAGGAATTCTGCTTAATCTTTAATTCCAAGTGCTTTCATTACCGCGGCTTTGTATAACCTGCCTATGGGCAATTCGTGTTGCCCTATCTCAATGGAGACACTGTCGATTGATTGTATCTTATCTATGGCAACGATATAGGAACGATGGATGCGTAAAAACTGGTTATCCGGTAATTTCTCTTCCAGGTAAGTGATGCGTTGATAAGTGATAATATCTTTTTGCACCGTTCTCACTCTTACGTAATCTCCCAGGCTTTCTATATACAGGATACCCTTCAAAAAAACTTTCACCATTTTTTTGTCGGCTTTCAGGTAAATAAAGGGAGCCGGGGTGCTGTGATCAGTAGCAGGAGAGATTTGATTATCCAATACACC
Organism: Sphingobacteriales bacterium 44-61; assembly: GCA_001898405.1. Taxonomy (GTDB): domain Bacteria; phylum Bacteroidota; class Bacteroidia; order Chitinophagales; family Chitinophagaceae; genus Terrimonas_A. Next base: position 146,537 of record MKTW01000001.1, on the reverse strand, counting down.
GGTGCCCTGGCTGGCATGGTATTTATTAATGGCGGCAAGAAACCGCTCAAATGAGATCGGTTTAAGCAGGTAATCGAGAGCATTCAGTTCAAATCCTTCCAGTGCAAAATCCCTGAAAGCAGTAGTGAAGATAACAGTAGGCCTTGTTGATAAGGTCTTTAAGAAATCTATTCCGTTCAGTTTCGGCATCTGTATGTCGAGGAAAACCAGGTCCACTTTATTCTTTTGAAGAAAAACAGTGGCGGCGATCGCATTATCGCATCGCCCTGCGAGTGTCAGCGTATCCAGTTGGCCAATAAACTTTTCCAGCACATCAGCTGCAAGAGGCTCATCGTCTACAATGAGGCATTGAATGGTATGCGGAGTGTGGCTCATCAGGCGATCTTGATTTTTAAATCAACCATATAGCGGTCAGGCTCTTTTTTTAGTTCTACCTGGTGTGTTTTAGGGTACAAAAGCTGAAGCCGTCGCAGTACATTTTGCAGGCCAATCCCGTTCGGAGTATTTTTAGCGGGTGCAGCAATTCCGTCATCGGTAAGGCTGTTTTCCACTTTTACATTCAGCCAGCCTGCTTTTTCTTTTATATCGATAGTCACCCACACTTTATCCATTTCATTGCTTACCCCATGCTTGAAAGCATTTTCCGCAAATGGAATAAGCAGCAAGGGCGCAATGAGCTTGCCGGTAATATCGCCAGATACATTTACGGATACATCAAGACGGTTGCCATAGCGGATCGTTTCCAGTTCTATATAATTCCGGATATGTTTTATCTCTTTATTAAGGGGTACCATATCCGACCGTGAATCGTACAACATATAACTCATGAGTTCGGAAAGCTTCAGTACCGTCAGTGGAGCAGCAGGGGATGCCTGAAGGGTAAGGGAATAAAGATTATTGAGCGTATTGAATAAAAAATGCGGATGCACCTGCGCCTTCAGGAAATTCAGTTCTGCATTCAATTTTTCTTTTTCAACTTCCTGTTGCAGTTGCTCCTGCGCAAACCATTGTTTAAATATCCTGATCACCAGTGTTAACAGCAATACGGGGCTAAGAAACCACAACATTCCCTTAAACAGCATATACCATACAAAAATGCTGTCAGGGTGTGTTTCTTTTGGCAGGAAAAGGGGCTCTGTAACCCATTCCTGGATAATTCTGCTTAATACAGCTCCTGCAAAGAGCAGGAGCAAAGCGCTTACACAGTAGGCCAGGTATTTCTTTTTATAAAAGAATCTTGGGTATAATACATACATGTTTATATATGCTACCAACATGGCGGCGGGCAATCCAGGCAACTCTACCAGGAAATAATAAAGGAAACTTTCACCACCCTGGAAATGCACACCAGTGTAGACAAGCATATACCCGGCCCAGAAAAGTATATGCGTCAGCAGGCGGTTGTCAGCGATGTAGAACTGTCTTATCATCTGAGGAATTCGCAAGTTTGTAAATTAAGCATAAATGTGGAGCGGCCGTATTATTTCGACCAACGACCGTTTTTGACCAGTATTCGACATTTACTGCTTTCTGCCTTACCTGGATAGCTGCCCGCCTAAATTTCATTTATTGCTTTGCCCCATACTTTTCATTTGCAGAAACTTAAATGAGAAGAATGATACTCCGCATCCTGGTCCTTTTGTTGTTGCTGGCGACCTGGCCAGGCAGCAGTATCCTGTCGCAACAGGAAGGCCGCATATCCGGCCGGGTGATTGTTGATCCAGGTGAACCACTTGGCTATGGTACCGTAGTTTTATTAAAGGCTGCAGATTCTGCTGCAGTAAAAACGGTAATCACCAACGATGCCGGTGATTTTGAATTTAGGGCTGTGCCTGAAGGGCGATACCGGCTCCGTGTTATGGCTGCAGGTATAGTTCAGCAGGAAGCTGTATTGACTGTGGTAGGCAAACAAACTGCCTTATCAGCAATAACCATTCATGTGCAACGGGCAGTTACTCAATTGCAGGCTGTAAAAATTGTTGCAAAAAGACCATTGGTTGAAATAAAGATTGACATGACTGTTGTGAATGTGGATGCTTTATTGTCCAATGCCGGCAGTAATGCACTGGAAGTGCTGGAGCTATCGCCAGGGGTGAGAGTGGATAACGATAATATCAACCTTAATGGCAAGCAGGCTGTGACAATTTATATAGATGATAAACCCACTTATTTACAGGGAAGCGACCTGGCCAGTTACCTGCGATCAATTCCTGCAGGCATGCTGGACAGGATTGAGATCATGCCCAATCCGCCGGCCCGCTACGATGCAGCAGGCAATGGAGGCATCATCAATATTAAATTGAAAAAGAACCGAAACAAAGGGTTTAACGCTGCAATAGTATCTGAGAACATCCGTGGCAGGCGGACCAGGTTATCTCAAAGTGCTAACCTGGGTTTCCGGAATGATAAATTCAACCTGTATGGTGATTTAAGTTACTACACCGGAGCAGGATTGGCTACTGTTAACAGCAGCAGGAATTATGTGGCGGATACTGGCCGCAGTTTGCAATCGCTTAATCAACTGACGACCATTAATACTCCCAATCACAATATACAGGCAAAAGCAGGTATCGATTGGTATGCTTCACCCAAAACAACCTGGAGCGCTTATATCAGCCGCTACAGCCGGGGCCTGAAAGAAGAAACTGCACTTACCAGCACTCAGTCTTATTTCACCACTCATGCGGATAGCATCACGGAAGGAAACAACCTGGCCAGGAATGATGCAGGCAACACCGGTTTTCATTCAGGCTTCCGGCAGGTATATGATACGCTTGGACGAGAGCTGTCTATCCTCGCCGATTACACAGGTTATGAATTCGATCAGGTGTTGCAGAATGAAAATACGAGCTATCAAAAGAATGGTAATGATAAAGACCAGGAGGCACTGAATGGTATTCTTTCAGACAGGATAAATATTTTTTCAGTGAAAGGGGATTATGTACATCCCATTACCAGGCAGGCTAAAATAGAAGCCGGCTTTAAATCAAGCATGGTTTCTACCCGGAACAATGCACTTTATGAAGGAAGGGTTTCCGATACAATATATGCCGCGAACAATCATTTCAAATATAAGGAAAGGATACACGCAGCTTATTTCAATTATAGCGGTCAGTTTAAGAGGATAGATATTCAAACAGGTTTGCGGCTGGAGCATGCTGATGTTTCTGGCAAAGAAACGGATGGTACTATTTCTTTTGATAGAAGCTATACGCGTTTATTCCCAACCATGTTCTTATTATGGAAGGTTGACAGGAATGATCAGCACCGTCTGCATTTTTCTTTCGGCCGCAGGATTGATCGGCCTGGGTATGCCAACCTGAATCCATTTGCAGTGCCAAGAGACCGCTATACTTATACAACAGGCAATCCTCTACTCAAACCAGCGCTTTCGCTCAACTTTGAACTGGCTTATATTTTCAGGAGCAATTTTACAGCGTCATTTTTTTATAACCGGCTGAAGGATGCGATGAGTGAAACAGTTGTAACAAAGGATAACTTATTTTACAGTGCTCCCGGCAATTTAAGCAACAGCATCGTTCGTGGCTTTTCACTCAATGGGTTGTTGCACCCTCTTCCCTGGTGGCAATGCAATGCCAGTTTACTGTACAGTCATACAAGCTTGCGAACACTGTTTAACAACCAGGAGATTTTATCTCGGGGTGGTAGCTGGAACATTGGATTGACACAACAACTAACGATGCAAAGAGGATGGAGTGCTGAACTGGTTTTTGATTATTCTTCGGCGCAGGTGTATGCACAAGTCAGGCAGGCAGCGACCTGGTTTATGCATGCCGGGATAGGAAAAAAAATATGGAAGGAGAAAGGATCAGTGCGGTTGAATGTGCGTGATCTTTTCTATACCCGGGTTGACAAGCAGGATTATTTGCCGGCAGCCGGCGTGGCAGGTTTCTCGAGTCGTAAATGGGATACCAGGAGTATAACACTGGCATTTACCTACCGGCTGTCCAAAGGAAAAAGCGCAGGACAAAAGAGATTGGAAGCTACTGAAGAAAATAAACGGCTGGCCGAGTAAATGCCTGACAAAAGCAATGGCCTGTGTAATACGGGCCATTGCTTTTTAGTCAAATCTTATATAATGTCAGAAACTGAACATACCTGCTATCAGGAAAGTAGCTGTGCTTTTTTTACCAGTAACCCCATCATTCTTGCTGAATACAGGTTGTGATGCATTATCCAACCTGAATTCGGGGATCAGCGTGAAATTGCCGGTTTTGTATTGCGCAGATAAGGTTGCCTGGAAAATATCTGCACCAATCTTTACAGCATCTTTTTCATCTGCGAAATACTCTGTGCGAAGAGTAAGACCCAGTGCGGCAGTGGGATCATAATTGAAATAAAGGGCAGAGCCCCACCATTTGTCTGTGCCGTCTTTCACATCATTTTTCAATAATTGAATAGTCCCATCATAACCGATACCGAACTTATCCGAAACTTTGGCGGAAGCCGTGATGCCTACCTGGTTGACACTGACAGCAGCCGGGCTTGACTTTGCGCCAAACCAACCGGAATAGTTAGCAAAGATGGAGAACTTGTCACCTACATGACTGTACTGTGCATTCAGCACTTTAGTACTCGCCCAGTTGGGCGAAGTAATATCCGTAGGATTGGCAATACCGATCATAATGCCATTCCCATTGTTCAAAGCGAGATCAGCTTTCACGCCGGTATGGGAAAACGGGCCATAAGAAAACATATAAGACATGCTGTAGTTCCTGTTCACCTGCGGGTCGAGCACTTCATAACCGATATGTGTGCCCCATTTGCCCAGCGACAGGGTCAGTTTTTCGGAAGGCTTCCAGTAAACGTATGCCTGCTTGACGATCTGAAGAGATTTTTCATCGGCATAAGAAAACTCTTCAGCTCTTTTGCCAAAGCCCAGATCGGCTACAACGCCTGCTTTTTCAGTGGAGTAGGTGGCTTTCAGGGAAGCCATACCTAACTGGAACGTATTCTGTGAATTGGTGAAGCTGGTGAGACTATTGAACCCCAGGCCTCCGTTGGGAGTATTATCAAAATTGTACCGGTAATAAGCATCCACAGAGCCGGAGATTTTCAGCGGGCTTTCTTTGGCCGTGGAATCCTGTGCGAAGATATTTGTGCAGGCACACGCTGTCAGCAACAGCAAAAAGCTATTTTTTCGTAACATTGTATTTACATTTTAGATGTTAAGGAAAGGGCACAGCAGGTATAAACTTTTGCGAGAAGTTTATACTGATTGATCTGTGCCTTTTTCTATGGTTAATGGTTAGAGACGGGGTAGGGATTATTCTGCGATCGTCTTTTCTTCAAAATTTCCGTTGTGATGCACCAGCAAAGTACCCTGAAGGTATTTTTCATTGTGTTGCGATGCATCCAGTCCCTCAGCTTCTTCTTCCTGTGTAACCCGCATGGGCAATACCAGGTTGATCACTTTGAAGATGATAAAGGACATAGCAAAACTATAGCTCACAGCTACAAGCATACCTACCAGTTGGATCGGGAACTGGGAAGGGAACAGGGCGCCTTCTATTGGTTTTACTGTGCTGAAAACGCCGGTGAGAAGCATGCCGGTGATACCGCCGATACCATGACAGGCAAATACATCCAATGGATCATCGTACCTGGTTTTATGTTTCAGGAATTCAGCAATGACATTTGAAATGATCGCTGCAATAAAGCCGATGAATAAAGCTTGAGGAACGCCTACAAAGCCTGCAGCAGGCGTGATGGCAACAAGACCTACTACAGCGCCGATACAGAAACCCAGCACAGAAGGTTTTTTTCCGCGGATCACATCCCAGAACATCCAGGACAAACCAGCAGCAGCGGCGGCTGTATTGGTAGTGGCAAAAGCATATACGCCCAGAGGGCCGGCACCCACAGCACTGCCGGCATTGAAACCGAACCAGCCAAACCACAGCAGGCCGGTACCGATCAATACATAGGGAATATTGGCAGGAGCCGTAGCAGCAGGGTTTTTGCGGGGTTTAAGCACCAGTGCGCCTGCAAGGGCGGCCATGCCGGCAGAAATATGCACAACAGTGCCGCCGGCAAAATCCTGGACGCCCCATCCGGCCATCAATCCATTGGGATGCCATGCCATATGGCAGAGAGGGGCATAGACCAGTATGCCGAATAAGACAATAAAGAGCGTGTATGAACTGAAACGGATCCGCTCAGCCACTGCACCTACTACAAGGCCAGGAGTGATGATGGCAAACATCAACTGGAAAAAAGCAAAAAGAGGTAAGGGGATGGTGGATGCAAGACTCCAGGGTTCACCATTCATGACATCTTTAAAAAAGAAAAATGTGCGCGGGTCGCCGATCAGCCCATTAATGGATTTGCCAAAGCAAAGGCTGAACTGGATAACGATCCACAGCACAGAAATGATACCGGCTGAAACCGTGCTCTTGATCATGGTGGAGAGAACGTTTTTACGTCCGACCATGCCACCATAGAAAAATGCAAGAGCGGGTGTCATCAGGAAAACGAATGCGCAGGATACCAACATCCAGGCAATGTCTCCACTATTGTAAGTGTATTTGGGTGTGCCGTCTTCTTTTAAAATAGAAGCCGGATCGAAAGATGCTGCCGGGCTCACAAAGATCGCTGCGACCGCTATGATCAGCAATACGAGAAAAGGAGCCACCTGTTTCACGGTTGTTTTGCTCATACTCAGTAAAGTGGGGTTTAAGTATTAAATAAAAACGTTATGCAGCAATCATCAATCCTAAATTAGATTATTATTAGCATAATTGTATATAATGTGAAAAATATTTGAACAAATGTTTAAAAAATGTGTAATTGTCGATTAAAATAATAAATTATTAATATTTATTATTTGAATGATCAGACATAAAAAAACTCCTGCCTGAGTAAACTGGCAGGAGTTATAAACTCTTCAGTGTCTTGATTTCACATCCCGGTCAGAGCGAAGCAAGCTGCAGTATCGAATCCCTGGTTTCCAGCAGGGAAATGCCACTGCTCAGAAATTCGTCCACTTTCCGGGCGCATTCTCTTCCTTCGCTGATCGCCCATACCACCAGCGACTGCCCCCGGCGGGCGTCACCGGCTGTAAAGATCTTGGAAAGGCTGGTTTGATAGTTTTTATCTGTCGCTTTGATATTGCCTCTTTCGTCCCTTTCTATTTCCAGTGCATTCAATAATCCTTCATGCTGCGGATGCAGAAAACCCATTGCAAGTAAAGCCAGCTCGCAGGGGATCTCTCTTTCACTGCCCGGCACTTCGGCGAATTGTGCAGGTCTTCCCTCTGATGAAGCTTTCCATTCCAGGTCCACCACTTTCAGGGCTTTCAATTGTCCTTTCGCGTCGCCGACGAATTCTTTGGTAGCAATCGCCCAATGCCTTTCACATCCTTCTTCATGAGAGGAAGTCGTTTTCAATACCATGGGATAGGTAGGCCAGGGCATCTGCCCTGTGCGGCCTTCGGGCGGCTTGGGTAATAATTCAAATTGTGTAACTGATTTAGCGCCCTGGCGGTTGGATGTGCCTACACAGTCGGAACCCGTATCACCACCACCGATCACTACCACGTTTTTGCCGGTAGCCAGTAAATGTTCATCCAGGATATTGCTTTCCACGTTGGCATAAGCAAGCGGGTCTTTTCCTGCATTGCGTTTATTCTGTTGCTTCAGGAATTGCATGGCGAAATGGATGCCCTTCAATTCCCTGCCTGGTACCGGGAGATTGCGGGGTACTGTAGAACCACAAGCCAGTACAATAGCATTGTATTCGCGCAGCAGGTCATTGATATGTACGTTTACACCTACATTGGCATGGCATTGAAACTGCACACCTTCTTCTTCCATCAGTTTTATCCTTCTTTCCACTACCCATTTCTCTAATTTGAAATCTGGTATGCCATACTGTAGCAGGCCACCTGGCTTATCATCCCTTTCAAAAACGGTAACGCTATGGCCGGCATAATTGAGTTGCGCAGCAGCAGCAAGCCCTGCAGGGCCAGAGCCGATCACGGCCACTTTTTTACCCGACCGGAGATTCGGTCTTTTAGGTTTTACAAACCCTTTATCAAAAGCGATCTCGATGATATGCCTTTCAATTTCTTCAATAGCTACGGGTGGTTGGTTAATGCCCAGCACGCAGGCAGACTCGCAGGGAGCAGGGCAGATGCGACCCGTGAACTCAGGGAAGTTATTGGTGGATGTAAGTACATCATACGCTTCTTTCCAGTCTTTCCGGTACACCGCATCATTGAATTCAGGGATCACATTGCCCAGTGGGCAACCGCTGTGGCAGAATGGAACACCGCAATTCATGCAGCGGGCCGATTGTTCATTCAGTTTCTGATCGCTGAATTTCTCCACAAACTCATTATAATTATGCAGCCTTTCCTGCACCGGCACTTTACCAGGCAATTCCCTGGTGAACTCTTTAAATCCTGTTGGCTTGCCCATCAGAAGATGATTTTACTTTTTGTTTTGAAATAAAGGACCGATCAATTATTAACCTGTACGCCACCAGCTCTTTTCTGTACCAGCACTCTCTTATAATCTTTCGGGAACACTTTTACAAAATGTTGCAATTGATTGTCCAGGTCCTGCAGGATAAACCTTGCAACAGTACTGTCTGTATATTCCAGGTGTTTTTGTATCAGGGTGAATAATTCGTTCTTGTCTTCAAGTTCGCATTTGTCCAGGTCAACCATTTCAGTATTGCAGTTCTCCCTGAATTTTCCTTTCACATCATATACATAAGCGATACCTCCACTCATGCCGGCAGCGAAATTGCGTCCTGTATCGCCGAGTATCACTACAAGGCCACCGGTCATGTATTCACAGCCATGATCACCGATCCCTTCTACCACAACCTGTGCGCCGGAATTGCGCACGCCAAAACGTTCGCCGGCTTTGCCGCGGATATAAGCTTCACCACTTGTTGCGCCATAGAAAGCGACATTGCCGATGATGCTGTTCTCTTCTGGTACAAAAGAAGCATTGCGCGGAGGATAGATGATCAGTTTGGCGCCGCTGAGCCCTTTGCCGAAATAATCATTCGCATCTCCTTCCAGTTCCAGCGTTACGCCTTTGGTATTGAAAGCGCCAAAACTTTGGCCTGCCGTACCGATGAATTTGAAATGAATGGTATTCTCCGGCAATCCGGCAGCTTTATATCTTTTGGTGATCTCATTTGAAAGAACAGTGCCTGCTGTGCGGTCTGTATTGATGATAGGGAAGGACGCGCGCACATTCTCTTTCTGTTCAAGCGCAGGCTTTGCAGCTTCCAGCAATTTCCAGTCGAGGATATCCTGCATTCCATGGTCCTGTTCTTCGGTACAATACAAACTTGTGTACAATGAAGCCGGTTCTTTATATAATACGGATGAAATATCGAGGTTCTTGTATTTCCAGTGAGTGATATCATCCCTTACTTCCAGGTTATCTACCTGGCCGATCATTTCATTTACGGTTTTATAGCCGAGCTCTGCCATGATCTCGCGAAGTTCCTGCACCATAAAGTGGAAGAAGTTCACTACATGATCGGCTGCGCCGGTAAAGCGTTTGCGCAGATCAGGGTCTTGTGTGGCCACGCCAACAGGGCAGGTGTTCAAATGACATTTGCGCATCAGGATACAACCTTCCACTACCAGCGCTGCAGTGGCAATGCCCCATTCTTCAGCGCCCAGCAGGGCGGCGATAGCGATATCGCGGCCGGTTTTCATTTGTCCATCTGCCTGCACCACCACACGGCTGCGCAATTTATTTTTGACCAGTGTTTGGTGTGTTTCAGCAAGCCCAAGTTCCCAGGGCAGTCCTGCATGTTTGATAGAAGAAACAGGAGATGCGCCTGTTCCGCCATCAAAGCCTGAGATCAATACCACATCAGCTTTTGCTTTGGTAACACCTGCTGCAATGGTGCCCACGCCGGCTTTGCTCACCAGTTTCACACTGATCCTTGCTTTCCGGTTAGCGTTTTTCAGATCGAATATCAATTGAGCAAGATCTTCTATTGAATAGATATCGTGGTGCGGTGGAGGAGAGATCAATCCCACGCCCGGAGTAGAGTGTCTTGTTTTGCCGATCCACTCATCCACTTTATGACCTGGCAATTGACCGCCTTCACCGGGTTTTGCACCCTGTGCCATTTTGATCTGCAGTTCATCAGCCTCGGTTAAATAAAGGCTTGTAACACCAAAGCGGGCGGAAGCTACCTGTTTGATAGCACTGCGCATGGAATCGCCATTAGGCATCAGTTCATATCTTCTTTCATCTTCACCTCCTTCGCCGGTATTGCTTTTGGCGCCGATGCGGTTCATGGCAATTGCAAGGGTCGTATGTGCTTCCCAGGAAATGGAACCAAAGCTCATGGCGCCTGTTGCAAAGCGCCTGAAGATATTTTCTGCAGGTTCCACTTCATCAATGGAAATGGATGGACGCAATTTTTTGAAACGGAAAAGACTGCGTAATGTGCAGGCTTTTTCCCCCTGTTCATTCACCAGCTTTGAATATTTCTTGAATGTGCTGTAATCATTGTTCTGTGTGGAATATTGCAACAGGTGAATGGTTTGCGGGTTGAACAAATGGAATTCACCTTTGCGTTTCCATTGATAGATGCCGCCAACCGGCAGGCGATCGACCGGTATATCTTTTTTGCTGAAAGCAAAGAAATGTTTGGCCAGTGATTCTTTGGCTATCTGATCAAGGCCCATGCCTTCGATACGTGAAGTAGCGCCTGTGAAATATTTATCAACCACTTCTTTGTTCAGGCCAAGGATCTCGAATATCTGTGCACCCTGGTATGATTGCAGGGTGGAGATCCCCATTTTAGAAAACACTTTCAGCAAGCCTTCATTCACGGCTTTGATATAATTCTTTTTCAGTTCATCATCGGTCAGTGTTGTTTGCAGTTTGCCTGTCTCTTTCATGTCGCGGATCGACGACAGGGCGAGATAAGGGTTGATCGCAGTTGCGCCAAAAGCGATCAGGCAGGCGAAATGATGCACTTCCCAGGCATCGCCTGCTTCCACGATGATACCTACCTGTCCGCGAAGTCCTTTACGGATCAGGTGATGGTGTATGGAAGATACTGCCAGTAAGGAAGGGATAGGCGCGTGGTCTGAATCGACGGCCCTGTCTTGCAATACCAGTACTTTAAATCCATCTTCCACCGCATCTACAGCATAACGGCAGATACGGTCAAGTGCAGCTTTTAATGCGCCGTCTTTACCATTCGCTCTGAAATAGCATTGCAATGTTTTAGCCTGGAACAATCCTGTATCAATACTCCTGATCTGTTCCAGCTCATGATTATTAAGAATGGGGTGCTTCAATGCTACGCTATGGCAGGTCAGCGGATCTTCGATCAGCAGGTTGCCATTATTGCCGGCAAAGCTGGCAAGCGACATCACCAGTCTTTCGCGGATGGGATCGATCGGCGGATTGGTTACCTGTGCAAAGAGTTGTTTAAAATAACTGCTGATATGCTGGGGTTGATCGCTCAATACTGCTAAGGGAATATCGGAACCCATAGAACCGATCGGCTCTTTTCCCTCCAGCGCCATTGGAGCAATGATATTGTCCAGGTCTTCTGTGCTGTAGCCGAATGCTTTCTGGTATTTAAAGATCTGGTCATGCTCGAGGTGGGTGAACATGATACGTGGCTCAGGCAATTCTTCCAGCCTGATCTTATATTTGTTCAGCCATTCAGCATAAGGTTTTTGGGAACAGATATTTCTTTTCAATTCTTCATCGCTGATGATCTTGCCCTGTTCCATATCCACCACGAACATCTTACCGGGTTGTAATCTTCCTTTTTCTTTTATCAGGGAAGGGTGAACGGGCAGGACGCCAGTCTCTGAAGCCATGATCACACGGTCGTCTGCGGTAACGCAATAGCGGGAGGGGCGAAGGCCATTTCTGTCGAGTGTGGCGCCGATGATCTTTCCATCAGTAAATGATATGGAAGCCGGGCCGTCCCATGGTTCCATGAAAGCGGAGTGGAATTCATAGAATGCTTTTTTCAGCGGGTCCATTTGCTCGTTGCCATCCCAAGCTTCAGGTATCAGCATCATCATCACGTGTGGCAACGAACGGCCGGTCATGGTAAGCAGTTCTATAATATTATCAAGGCAGGCACTGTCTGATTGCCCGTCGGTAACAACCGGCAACAGCATTTCCATTTCTTCCTTGGAGAAATAAGGGGAAGTGAAATTCTTCTCGCTTGTCTTCAGCCAGTTCAGGTTTCCCTGCAATGTATTGATCTCACCATTGTGTGCAATGAAACGGAATGGCTGAGCCAGTTTCCAGGAAGGGAAAGTGTTGGTGGCAAAGCGGGAATGCACCAGTCCGAAAGCGCTGACCATTCTTTTATTGCTGAGATCAGTGAAGTAGCGGCGGACCTGGCCGCTGGTAAGCTGACCTTTATACACTAATGTTTTGTAAGAAAGGGAGGCAATATAAAAACCGATCTCATCTTTTCTTACAGTGTTGAGAACGGTGTGGCTGGCGTAATTGCGCAGTATAAATAATTTCCGTTCAAATTCATCCGGGTTGGAAATATGATCGGGGCAGGCGATGAATACCTGTTCAATTTCTGGTTCAACACTCAGGGCTGTGGGGCCAATATCATGTGTGTTAACCGGCACTTTGCGGTAAGCGAGTATCTCCAGTCCTAATTTTTCAGCAGTGCGGTTGAAGATCTCACGGCATTCTTCCCGGAGCCTGATCTCCCGGGGAAAGAAAAGCATTCCTACTCCATACTTTCCATAAGAAGGAAGATGCACGCCCAGCTTAATGCATTCATCAAAGAAGAATTCATGCGGCACCTGGATCATAATACCGGCGCCATCACCTGTATTGTTTTCACAACCACAGGCGCCGCGGTGTTCCATGTTTTCCAACACCGTCAGTGCATCAGCAATGTTCTGATGTGATTTACCCCCTTTGATATTCGCCACAAACCCGATCCCGCAGGCATCATGCTCGAAGGATGGGCTGTACAATCCCTTATTGCCTGTCATAAAGCAATTCAATTTTTAGATAAACAATAAAAAAGTATAGTAATGTCTGAAAATATGGCAAGAATCGTCGTAAATTACTAAATATTTTTCAGACAGATAGGTGGATTTGTTAAGAATTTTCCACAAAAGATGTGGATTTTCGGGATTTCATCAAACCAGGTAACCGAAAAGCGTGTCGTTCTTGTTTAGCTCGGTGTAACGGATATGGTAGTTGTCCAGGTTCCGGATCAGGGACTCATAATCTTTTTTCGACTGTAATTCAATGCCGACCAGGGCAGGGCCGTTCTCTTTATTGGTCTTTTGCATGTATTCGAAACGGGTGATATCATCTGTTGGCCCAAGCACGTTGGTTACAAATTCTTTGAGTGCTCCCGGTCTTTGAGCAAAGCTGATCAGGAAATAGTGTTTCAGCCCTTCATACTGCAGGCTTCTTTCTTTGATCTCCTGCATGCGGTCAATATCATTGTTGCTGCCGCTTACGATGCAAACAACATTTTTGCCTTTGATCTGCTCTGCAAATTGATCCAGCGCTGCGATGGACATAGCGCCGGCAGGCTCAACAACAATGGCATCTTCATTATACAGCCTCAGGATAGTGGTGCATATTTTTCCTTCGGGCACCAGCCGCATATCATCCAACACTTCCTTGCAGATGGAATAAGTAAGGTCGCCGACTCTTTTTACAGCAGCGCCGTCCACAAACCGTTCGATCTGTTCAAGCGTTACGGGTTTGCCTGCCCTTAATGCTGCCAGCATGGAAGGGGCGCCTTCAGGTTCGAGGCCGATGACTTTTGTTTGAGGAGAGAAGATCTTGAAATAAGAGCCCACACCGGAGCTCAATCCTCCTCCGCCAATCGGAATAAAAATATAATCAATGCTGGAGAGATCTTCCAATATCTCTACGGCAACAGTGGCCTGGCCTTCAATGATGCGGTAGTCATCGAATGGAGGAATAAAGGTCATGCCATTCTCTTCAGTGTATTGTTTGGCGGCGAGGGCGCAATCATCAAAAGTGTCGCCTATGAGTTTGATCTCGATATTGCTTTCGCCAAACATTTTTGTCTGGTTCACTTTCTGTTTGGGCGTAATGATGGGCATGAACACTACACCTTTCACCCCAAGCTTTTTACAGCTGAATGCAAAGCCCTGTGCATGATTGCCGGCGCTTGCGCAAACCACACCCGCCTGCAATTCTTCCAGTGGCAGGCTTTTCATCATATTATAGGCGCCGCGCAGTTTATAACTGCGCACTACCTGCAGGTCTTCCCTTTTCAAATACACATTACAGTTGTATTTGCGGGAAAGATTTGCATTCAACTGAAGCGGCGTCCGGTTCACCACTCCGTGCAAACGTTTTGCCGCTTCAGTAAAATGCAAATTTGTATGTGCTACAACTCCTTCCATATCCTTCTTGTTTCTTTTCGCTGTTTAGCCTACAGATTCAGCTTTCAGCGCCTGCTGCCTGAACACATCTTTAGTAGATGGATCATTCAGCGGAGCTTCTTCTGTTTTTTGATTTTCAGGTCTCAGGCTTCTTACTGTTTTACCAGCCTGCCAGAGTTCGCTTTCACGCAGTTCTTTCAGTTCTGCGTCCAGTTTCTCGCGGTAATCAGGTTGTGAGTTGGAATCGATGGAACGTTGTGATTCTTTACCTGCTGCGACGCTTTCATACAGCTCTTTGAACACAGGAGCCGTTGCATCCCTGAACTTCTTCCACCAATCCAGCGCACCGCGTTGTGCAGTGGTAGAGCAGTTGGCATACATCCAGTCCATACCATTTTCTGCCACCAATGGCATCAGTGATTGGGTCAGTTCTTCCACTGTTTCATTGAATGCTTCGCTGGGAGTATGTCCTTTATCGCGCAATACCTGGTATTGTGCAGCAAAGATGCCCTGGATGGCGCCCATCAATGTTCCTCTTTCGCCGGTAAGATCAGAGTATACTTCTTTCTTGAAATCTGTTTCAAAGAGATAACCGCTTCCTACGGCAATACCAAGAGCTATTACGCGCTCAAATGCTTTACCGGTTGCATCCTGGTAAATAGCATAAGAACTGTTCAGGCCACGGCCTTGCAGGAACATCCTTCTCAGTGATGTACCGGAGCCTTTGGGAGCGACCAGGAATACATCCACATCTTTTGGAGGTACGATGCCGGTTTGCTCATTGAACGTAATGCCAAAGCCATGGGAGAAATAAAGGGCTTTGCCAGGAGTAAGATGTTTTTTTACTGTTGGCCATAAAGCGATCTGTGCAGCATCGCTCAGCAAATAGCAGATGATAGTGCCTTTTTGCAGGGCTTCTTCGATTTCAAACAACGTTTCACCGGGTACAAATCCATCACGTACGGCTTTATCCCATGTCTTGGAATTTTTACGTTGACCTATAATCACGTTGATACCGTTATCTTTCTGGTTCAGCGCCTGGCCGGGGCCCTGTACGCCATAACCAATTACTGCAATTGTTTCATTCTTTAAAGCTTCCTGCGCTTTGCTTAAAGGAAATTCTTCACGGGTCACAACGTTTTCCTCAACGCCGCCGAAATTTAGTTTTGCCATTTGTATTGTTGTTTAAAAGTTTAAAAATTATAAGCGTTTAGTCTTTTACTGTTCTATTGCTCTCTTTAAAGCCAGCACATATCCATAATGAAGGGCATCATGGGTAGCGAGATAGCTGATAGCGTATTCCAGGCTATCAACGGTCAGCCCGTAACTGGTAAGCAGTTTTTCATATTCCCGTTCTTCAAAGAAACCTGACCGGAAATCTTTTTCCAGTTGAGCTATCTGTTCCATCACCTGCGATTTAAAAAGAGCTATTTCTTCTTTACCGATCCATTGATCCGGTCTGCTGCCTTTGCCAAATCTTTTCATATCCTGTTGGGGTATTTGACTCTCAAACCCCATCCTCACGTAACAAAGCGTTTGCTGAACAACCAGGATATGAGCCAGGTTCCATGCAATGTTGTTGTTAAAGCCGGCAGGCACATGATTCAATTGTTCTTCAGAGAGCCCATCCACCAATCTTAAAAAATTACTCCTTGTTGTTCTGATGATATCAAACGTATTGTTCATATACTTATCCTGTCCCTGATCCATTACATTGAAAAAACCTTCTCATTCTCATTCAGATACTCGTTCTCCGCTGCATTTTCTCCCGGCTCCCTGTATTCAAATTCTTTCAGCTTTTCATGGAAGCCATCACTGTCTTTTATGATAGCCACCCTGGCACTCCTGACAAACTCTATCAACCCAAATGGCTCCAGCACTTTGATCAGGTTGTCCGTTTCTTCGCGATGGCCGGCCACTTCAAAAACAGTATAGTCCTTACGGATCACTACTGCTTTGGCGCCATGCTCCCGGAGCAAACGTTCCACTTTCACTTCTGCCGCGATAATATCGGTAGGCACTTTATACAAAGCCAGCTCCTGCCACACGATCTCTTCGTTGGTGTTGTAATAAGCCTTCAATACTTCCACCTGCTTTTCTATCTGGCGGCAGAGTTTTCTTACCACATCCTCCGTTTCATTGATCACGATCGTAAAGCGATGAACGCTATCCACTTCAGAAGGGGATGTGTTCAAGCTCTCTACATTGATCTTTCTCCTGGAAAAAATAATCGCGATCCGGTTCAGCAAACCAATCTGATTTTCTGTATAAACCGTTATTGTATATTCCTGCTTAAGCATAACATTTCATATTTTAATTCAACTTCAAACTTTGTAAACCATTCGCTTCATTTGCACCATCAACGCTGGATCCCCTTCTGTCCAACTTATTCGCACCATTCGCGTTTATCAGACTTCCTCGCGGGAAAGCACGATCTCCGCCACACCCCGTCCCTGCGGCACCATCGGGAACACATTGTTCTCTTTTCCTACCATAACTTCCAGCAAGAAGCTTCCTTTATGGTCCAGCATTTCCTTCAATGAGCTTACGAGGTCTTCGCGTTTTGTAATGCTCTTTCCCGGAATACCAAACCCTTTTGCCACCTGCACAAAATCAGGGCTGGTGATGTCCACGAAAGAGTATCTTTTTTCATGGAAGAGCTGTTGCCATTGCCTTACCATGCCGAGGAACTGGTTATTCAGGATCAGGATCTTTACATCCGGTTTGAATTGCATGATGGTGCCGAGTTCCTGTAAGGTCATTTGAAAGCCACCATCGCCGATAACAGCTACTGTTTTTCTTTTCGGATCACCATAAGCTGCTCCGATTGCTGCGGGCAATGCAAAGCCCATAGTGCCGAGGCCGCCGCTGGTGATATTGCTTCTGCTATGATTGAACTTTGCATAGCGGCAGGTGACCATCTGGTGCTGACCCACATCTGTTACAATGATGGCATCACCTTTTGTAAGTGCATTCAATTCTTTGATCACTTCACCCATGGTGAGAATATCGGTGCTTGGGTTCAGTTCATCTTTGATGACTTTATCTTCTTCTTTTTGCTGAAATTCTTTGAAGCGTTGTATCCAGGAAGGATATACTTTTTGCTCGATCAGTTCTGTTAACAATGGCAGTGTTTCCTTGCAATCTCCCCAAACAGGAACGGTTGCTTTTACATTCTTGTCAATCTCTGCCGGATCGATATCGAGATGAACAACTTTAGCCTGCTTGGCGTATTTGTCGAGGCGACCGGTAACGCGGTCATCGAAGCGCATGCCTACTGCGATCAGTACATCGCACTCATTGGTGAGCACATTGGGGCCATAGTTGCCATGCATGCCCAGCATGCCTACACCCAGGGGGTGATCAGTAGGCAGGGCGCTCATGCCCATGATGGTCCATGCAGCAGGAATACCGGATTTCTCGATAAAATTTTTAAATTCTTTCTCTGCATTGCCGAGAATAATGCCCTGGCCAAAGATCACGAAGGGTTTTTCTGCTGCATTGATCAACTTGGCCGCTTCAGCTATGTATTCCTTGCGAACGATTGGCTTGGGGCGATAGCTGCGGATATGCTCGCATTTTTTATATCCTTCATAATTGAATTGCTGCAGCTGGGCATTCTTGGTAATATCGATCAGTACAGGTCCCGGCCTCCCGCTTCTTGCGATATAAAATGCCTTGGCCAGTACTGAAGGGATCTCAGTAGCGTCCGTTACCTGGAAATTCCATTTGGTAACAGGCGTAGTGATATTGATCACATCAGTTTCCTGGAAAGCATCTGTTCCCAGCAAGTGCGCAAACACCTGTCCGGTGATACATACTACAGGAGTGGAATCGATCATGGCATCTGCCAAACCCGTCACGAGATTGGTAGCACCGGGGCCACTGGTGGCAAACACCACACCCACATCACCCGAAGCGCGTGCATAGCCTTGTGCAGCATGAATAGCGCCTTGCTCATGACGCACCAATATATGCTTGAGCTTCTCATTATAATCATACAAAGCATCATAGATGGGCATGATAGCGCCACCGGGATAACCAAAAATAGTATCCACACCTTCTTCAAGAAATGCTTCCAGCACTGCTTCACTGCCGGAGATTGACCTTGCTTTTGATTTGGTGTCTGCTTGTTGCTTTAATTCCAATGTTTCCATAAAACTGTTTGAATATTCTTCAATTAATTATGAGTTATTGATCAGTTACACACCCTTCGCTGGCATCTTTTACACTTACTGCATATTTATACAAAACGCCCTTGGTAGCTTTCAGCGCTGGTTTTTTCCAGGCAGCTCTTCTGCGGGCAATTTCTTCTTCACTTACTTTCAGCGTGATCGTATTCTTTACTGCATCGATCTCGATGAGATCATTATCATTTACCAATGCGATCAATCCGCCGTCAAACGCTTCAGGCGTGATATGGCCTACTACAAATCCGTGTGTGCCGCCACTGAACCTTCCATCGGTGATCAGTGCCACTGATTTTCCCAGCCCTGCACCAATGATAGCGCCGGTCGGTTTAAGCATTTCCGGCATGCCGGGTGCACCGCGCGGACCGATATAGCGGATCACTACTACATCACCTGCATGCACTTTACCAGAGGAAATACCTGCGATCAGATCTTTTTCCCCATCAAACACACGGGCTGTTCCTTCAAAGCGTTCACCTTCCTTACCGCTGATCTTTGCCACACTTCCCTTTTCCGCAAGATTGCCGTAGAGGATCTGTAAATGACCTGTTGCTTTCAGTGGCTCTTCCAGCGGTTGAATGATCTGTTGTTTGGAGAAATCGAGATCAGGGGCGTCGGCTAAATTTTCGGCAACAGTTTTACCGGTTGCAGTCAGGCAATCGCCATGCAGCAGACCCTTGCTCAGTAAATATTTCATCACGGCAGGCACACCACCATGCTGGTGCAGGTCCTGCATCAGGTATTTTCCGCTGGGTTTGAAATCAGCCAGTACCGGCACGCGGTTGCTGATAGCCTGGAAATCGTCAGGTGTCAATGCCACGTCAACACTTTTGGCTATGGCAATAAGATGCAATACTGCATTGGTGCTGCCGCCTAATACGGTTACAACAGTGATCGCATTCTCAAATGCTTTGCGCGTCATGATATCACGCGGCTTGATATCTTTTTCAAGCAGCAGCCTGATGGCTTTGCCTACTGATGCACATTCTTTTTGCTTGTCGGCACTTAAAGCCGGGTTGGATGAAGAGTAAGGCAGGCTCATTCCCAAAGCCTCGATAGCACTGGCCATGGTGTTGGCTGTGTACATTCCGCCGCAGGCTCCGGCACCAGGGCAGGCATGTTGTACGATGCCTTTAAAATCGGTCTCATCCAGGTTGCCTGCTATCTTTTGTCCCAATGCTTCAAAAGCGCTTACGATGTTCAGGTCTTCTCCTTTGTAATGACCAGGTGCAATGGTGCCGCCATACAGCATGATAGACGGACGGTTTAAACGTCCCATTGCCATGATGGAGCCGGGCATATTCTTATCGCAGCCGGGTACGGTGATCAGTGCATCATAGTATTGAGCGCCGGCATTGGTCTCAATGCTGTCGGCGATCACATCGCGGCTAACGAGGCTGTAGCGCATACCATCGGTACCCATACTGATGCCGTCACTTACGCCGATGGTGTAAAAGCGAAGACCTAACAGACCTTCTGTTTCATTCACACTTTTACGGATATTATCAGACAGGTCGTTCAGGTGCATATTGCAGGGATTACCATCCCAGCCCATGCTGGCGATGCCTACCTGCGCTTTCTGAAAATCTTCTTCTTTAAAACCGATCGCATAGTACATTGCCTGTGCGGCTGGTTGTGTTGCATCCTGTGTTAAAACTTTTGAGTATTTGTTTAATTCTGCCATAGTATCGTCAATGTATCGTTGAATAGTTCTTTATTAAGCCACTGCTTCCTTTGGGCTTTTTTGTTTTTGTTTGGTGAGGGGCTTTTCTGTCACGCGTTCTTTGTAAGCAGTTTGTATCTGCTTGCTTAATGAACTGTTCCAGTCTTTTTTGAATTTGATATCGTCAAGGCTTTCCCATCCGATCACTTCAGCGGCTGTGCCACAGAAGAAAGCTGCATCGGCCTCTTTCATTTCATCCAATGAAAAAAGTGTTTCTTTCACGGGGACGTTCAATTCTTTACATAATTCCAGTACAGTTGCGCGGGTGATGCCTGGTAAGATATTGCCAAGCGAAGGAGTGAAGAGGCAGCCGTCTTTTTCATAAAACACATTTGCGCCGGGCCCTTCTGCTACATAACCATTCAGATCAGTAAGCAATGCTTCATCATAGCCTGCTGCTTTTGCTTCCTGGCTGGCGAGGATGGAGTTTACATAATGCCCACCAGCTTTCGCCTGTATATTAAAACCTTTGGGATTGGGGCGTTGATAGGATGATGTTTTTATCCGCAACAATTTGTCTCCAAGAAATGGCTGCATTTCCCAGGCCTGGATGGCAATAAAGGATTCGTTGTTTTTGGCAAAACTCATGTTGGCAGGAGCATATACTACAGGGCGGATATAAGCATCCTGGATATTGTTTCTTTTCAATACCTCGTAATTGGCTGCTGTTAATTCTTCTACAGACCATTTATAAGGCATATTCATCAAACGGGCTGATTGCTCGAGCCGTTCATAATGTTCTTTTGCTTTGAAGATCTTTGTTTCACCGTTGATATTCCTGTATGAACGGATCCCTTCAAATACAGAATAGCCATAGTGAAGCGACTGGCTGTACAGGTCCATTTTCGCTTCTGAAGCTTTTACGATCTCTCCATTCAGCCAAAGCACGGTATGTTCATTATAATAAGAAGCCATGGTTGTTTTTTTAGATACAGGTATAAAAAAACCCGCCTCGAAGGAGGCGGGTTCGTATTTCGTTTTTCGATTCTTACATACAATGTCCACCTCCAGGCGTTGCAGGAATAATAATCACCACCACAATAATAATCACGGTAATCGCTGAGATGATGCTATGTATTCTGTTGTTCAACATGAAGGGTGTCTATTGTGTAAATATACACCCCTCACTTTAAAAAAAGAGCTTTCCTAAAAATTAAAAAGCAAAAATTCGAAAATTAAAAATCCAGGACCCATAACCGCTTTCCATTTAGAGATTTTTGAATTTTTAGTTTTGAATTTTGACTTTAGATAATGGTCGACTTCCTTGCTTCGATATTTTCCTGCTTCACAGATCCGGGTATTTTACCACTTACATAATCACTGATCAGCTCTCCCAATGTGGAAGTGAAGTAGAAGTTGACCGGGTCAATATCCTTGGTTACAAATCCGTTTTGCAAAGTCCAGTTCACCGCTTCCCTTACCAGGCCTGCTTCTTCTGCCAATCCGAAATGATCGAGCAGCATGGCTGCAGAAAGGATAGAACCCAATGGGTTTGCAATATCTTTTCCTGCTGCCTGCGGATAAGAGCCATGAATGGGTTCAAACAATGCAGAGCCACTGCCGATGGAAGCAGAAGGAAGCAGTCCCAGTGAACCGCTGATCACACTGGCTTCATCGCTGATGATATCGCCAAACATATTTTCTGTGAGTACCACATCAAACTGTTTGGGATTTAGAATGATCTGCATGGCCGCGTTGTCAACAAAAAGAAAATCCAGTTCCACATCACTGTATTGATCAGCGATCTCTTTTACAACTTTTCGCCAGAGCCTGGATGTTTCCAGTACATTGGCTTTATCTACCAGTGTCAGTTTCTTTCTTCTTTTTTGTGCAGCCTGGAAAGCCAGGTGTGCGATGCGTTCGATCTCATTTACGGAATACACACAATCGTCAGAAGCCTGGTTGCCGTCTGCACTGATCTCTTTCTTACCAAAATAAATACCGCCGGTGAGCTCACGGTAGATCACGAAATCAACATTCTCCAGGTTTTTTGCTTTTAACGGGGAGAGATGCTGAAGGGCCGGGTAAGTTGTTACAGGACGGATATTGGCAAACAGCTGCAATGATTTACGCAGTTTCAATAACCCCTGTTCCGGTCTCACTTTGGCAGTGGGGTCATTGTCATATTTGGGGTGGCCGATGGCGCCGAAAAGGATCGCGTCGCTGTTGAGGCAAACTTCGATCGTTTCATCCGGCAGGGGATTGCCTGTTTTATCAATGGCATCTGCACCCATCAGGCAATAAGTATACTTGAATTCATGACCAAATGCTTCAGCCACTGCGTTCAAAACGCGAATGGACTGTTTGGTTACTTCGGGGCCGATCCCGTCTCCTTCAATGACTGCAATGTTTTTGTTCATGGTAGTATGGCTTTAGTGTACTGGATTTTCAAATTGTTCGATCTCTGTCCGCATGCTTAATAGATAATCAATATCGTCATAGCCATTCAGCAGGCAGGTTTTTTTATAACTGTTGATGTCAAATGATTCCTGTTCGCCGGTTGAATTGATCCGGATGAATTGGCCGGGCAGGTTTACTTCCAGCGTGGTAGCAGGATCTTTTTCTATCGCAGTGAATATCTTTTGAAGAAACCCTTCTGATACAGTAACGGGAAGCAGGAAATTGTTCAGTGAATTGTTTTTGAAAATATCAGCAAAGAAGCTGCTTACTACCACATCAAAGCCTGCATCTTTGATAGCCCATGCAGCGTGTTCGCGGCTGGAACCGCAACCGAAGTTCTTTGCAGCTACCAGTATGCTTCCTTTATAGGTCGGGTTATTTAATACAAAATCTTTTTTTGGACGGCTCTCATCATCCTGTTCATAACGCCAGTCGCGGAAAAGATTTTTTCCAAAACCATCCCGGCTTGTTGCTTTCAGGAAGCGTGCGGGAATGATCTGGTCAGTGTCCACGTTTTCCATGTTCAGTGGTACCGCAGTAGAGTTTATTGTGTTGATCTGTTTGCTCATTGTTTACGTTTGATTATCAGGGTTAGTTCTTGTTCCAGTATTCACGCACATCGCCAACTTCACCGGTAATAGCAGCCAGTGCCGCAGTTAAAGGGCTTGCCAGGAAAGTTCTTGCATTCTGTCCTTGTCTTCCTTCAAAATTCCGGTTGGAAGTAGAGATGCAATATTTGCCTGCGGGAATTTTATCTTCATTCATTCCAAGGCAGGCGCTGCAACCTGGCTGGCGGAGCTGGAAGCCGGCTTCTTCAAATATTTTGTCGATGCCTTCTTCTATGGCTTGTTTCTCTACCTGCTTGCTTCCGGGAACGATCCATACTTCCACATCGCTTGCTTTGCGTTTTCCTTTTACGAAAGAAGCCACCATGCGGAGGTCTTCGATACGGGAATTGGTGCAACTGCCGATGAATACATAATCCACTTTCTGTCCTTTAATGCCTGTTCCGGGCTGAAGGCCCATATAAGCCAAAGATTTTTCGAAAGATGGTTTTTCCTTTTCATCTATTTCTGTGAGTGAAGGAACATGACCTGTTACGCCAACACCCATACCGGGATTGGTGCCATAAGTGATCATGGGTTCGATATCAGCTGCATTGATATTTACTTCTTTGTCGAACACAGCATCCGCGTCGGTATACAATGTTTTCCAGTAAGCCAGTTTCTCTTCCCATTCTTTTCCTTCGGGTGCGAATTTTCTTCCCTTGATATAATCGAACGTGATAACATCAGGAGCGATCATACCGCAGCGGGCGCCCATTTCAATGCTCATATTGCAGATGGTCATGCGGGCTTCCATGGAAAGTGAGCGGATGGCTGAGCCGGCGAATTCAACAGCAAAACCGGTAGCGCCGCTGGCAGATATTTTAGAAAGGATATAGAGCACGATGTCTTTACTCACTACACCATCATTCAGTTTTCCTTCCACATTGATGCGCATCAGCTTGGGGCGGCTTTGCATCAGGCATTGTGTTGCCATCACCATCTCCACCTCGCTGGTGCCGATACCAAAGGCGATGCTGCCGAATGCTCCGTGGGTGGATGTGTGGCTGTCGCCGCAAACGATGGTCATGCCGGGCTGAGTGATGCCGAGTTCGGGTCCTATCACATGCACAATGCCCTGGAACGGATGTCCAAGGCCATATAATTCGATGCCATGTTCTGCGCAGTTCTTTTTCAATGCTTCCACCTGCAAGCGTGACAATTCTTCTTTGATAGGAAGATGCTGGTTCAGCGTAGGCACGTTGTGATCTGCTGTGGCAACTACCTGTTGCGGGCGGAAAACTTTGATGCCCCGTTTGTTCAGGCCATTGAAAGCCTGCGGGCTGGTTACTTCGTGAATAAAATGTTTATCGATGTATAAAACGGATGGACCATCTTCAATGGTTTTGACGACGTGTTTCTCCCAGATCTTTTCAAATAATGTTTTTGCCATAATGTGGATTGATGCGAATTAATTTACTGTAACGGTTGTTGTTTCATAGGTTTTAGCCATTTCATGCAGGTCTGTATCTTCCACTTCTTTTTTACGGTCGGCCACTTTCAGGAATTCAACATACAATACATCAATATCATTGCGGTTGAACTGATGTCCCAGTTTCTGGAAGCGGTGTGCGAGGGCTGAGCGGCCGCTGCGTGCAGTGAGCACGATGCGTGAACCATCGGCGCCTACTTCTTCAGGGGCGATGATCTCATAAGTCTGTGCATTTTTCAGGAATCCATCCTGGTGAATGCCGGAGGAGTGGGAGAAGGCATTAGCGCCTACGATCGCTTTATTCGCTTGCACCGGCATGCGCATAGTGTCAGCAACAAGGCGGCTGAGCGGGTTCAGTTGTTGTGTTTTGATGTTGGTATAGTAACCCAGTGTTTGCTGGTGCTGTTTTAATATCATTACAACTTCTTCAAGAGAAGTGTTGCCGGCTCTTTCACCCAAACCATTGATGGTGCATTCGATCTGGCGGGCACCATTGATCACGCCGGAAATAGAATTGGCAGTGGCCAGTCCAAGATCATTATGGCAATGGCAACTGATAATAGCTTTATCAATATTGGGAACATTATTGATCAGGTAAGCAATCTTTTCACCGTATTGGTGAGGCAGGCAATAACCGGTAGTGTCGGGGATATTCACTACAGTGGCGCCTGCTTTGATCACGGCTTCCACCACGCGGGCCAGGTATTCATTTTCTGTGCGGCCTGCGTCTTCGGCATAAAACTCCACGTCATCCACGAAGTTCTTTGCCCATTTCACGCACTGGATCGCGCGTTCAAGAATGTCTTCGCGGGTGGAATTGAATTTGGATTTGATGTGGTAATCGGAAGTGCCGATACCTGTGTGAATGCGTGGACGTTTGGCAGGCTTCAGCGCTTCAGCAGCCGTTTCTATATCTTTATACACAGCCCGGCTAAGGCCACAAATGGTAGCATCCCTTATTACTTTTGCAATTTCCTGTACCGATTCAAAATCGCCGGGAGAGGAGATGGGGAAGCCGGCCTCGATTATATCAACTCCAAGGTCTTCCAGGGCAAGGGCCAATTGTATCTTTTCTTTGGTATTGAGTTTGCAACCAGGCACCTGCTCACCATCCCGGAGAGTGGTATCAAAGATGTGGATTTTTCCTTCAGCCATAATTAATTGATATATTGGGGTGATTAAAAATTTCCCACTGCTTATTTTTGTATTCCCTGATTCCTAAAAAAATACCCAGCGGTCAACTAAATTATCACCGTAATATGGCCGGATAAAACCAAAATTATCAAGCTTTTACATTGCTTAAAAAGAGAGAAATCGGCTGAAACGCTTACCAGTAAAGGATTCTAAAATATTCAAATTACGATGCCCAACCGCTCAACAGATGCTTTATTTCAGTTGATAAAATCGCTCGAGAAGTCGGAAAAGCGGAATTTCAAGCTATATGTAAAAAGGAACTCCTCCAGCGACACCTTGAAAACCATACAGTTATTCGATGCCCTCGATAAAATGACGGAATACGATGAAAATCAGCTCCTGAAGAAAAATAAATCCATCAGCAAAGTGCAGCTTTCCAATATTAAAGCAGCGCTTTATAAACAGGTCCTTTCCAGCCTTCGCATCATAAAAGACGAAAATAATATTGATATTCAGTTACATGAGCTGATGGACCAGTCCCGGATATTATTTAATAAAGGCCTTTACCTGCAAAGTCTGAAGGTGCTGAAACACCTGAAAGACCTTGCCAAACAGCATCACCAGATCACTTACCTGGAGCAGGTACTGTTTTTTGAGAAAAAAATTGAAACGCTGTATATCACGCGCAGCATGCGCGACCGCGCCGATCAGCTCAGCCAGGAATCAGATGAAATAACGGAGGCATTGGTGCTGGTAAACCGTCTGTCCAATCTCGCCCTGCAATTGTATAGCTGGTATATTCAACACGGACACGCGCGGAATGAAAAAGATATGCGCAGCATCCATATGTTCTTCCAGGCGCATTTGCCGGTGGATGCTGCTCTGAGGGCACAGGGGTTTTATGAAAAATTATACCTGTACCAGAGTTATTGCTGGTATGCATTTATCCGGCTTGATTTTCTTCAATATTATCGCTATTCACAGAAATGGGTTGATCTGTTTGAACAATATCCGGAAATGCTGCCGGTGGAAGCGGCCAATTATATCAAAGGCATGCACAACCTGATGGGCGCGCATTTTGACCTGCTAAACCATAAAAAGCTGGCGGAAACCATCAAGCAGTTTGAGCAGTTTGCCCGTCACAAACTTGTGACGCATAACGACAATAATCTTATTCTTACTTACCAGTATCTCTACACGGCAAGGATCAACCTGTATTTTTTGCAGGGAACATTCGAGAAGGGGTTGAAGATGGTGCCCCACCTGGAAGATATGCTGAAAGAATACGGCATCTATCTCGATATACACCGGGTGCTGGTGTTTTATTATAAGATCGCCTGCCTGTATTTCGGCAGCGGCGATAATGAAAAAGCGATCGACTATCTCAACCGGATCATTAACCAGAAAGCAGATCTGCGTACCGATCTGCAATGTTATGCACGGCTGCTGCACCTGATCGCACATTATGAACTGGGCAATTTTGATTTGCTGGAATACCTGATCAAATCAGTGTATCGCTATATGGCAAAAATGGAAAATCTGAGTAAGGTGGAAGAAGAGATGTTTGCGTTTCTGAGACGTTCTTTTAGAGTGGGAGCACATGCACTGAAGCCGGAATTCCAGAAATTGCTGGCCAAGCTGAAGAAATATGAAGGTAATCCACTGGAAGCCAGGGCATTTGCTTATCTGGATGTGATATCCTGGCTGGAAAGCAAAATTCATAATGTAAATGTGCAGGATGTGATCAGGGAAAAGTATAAACACCGGAAGGGGCCAGGTTTAAAATAAGCTTGCTTATCGCGGTATATAGGGATGGAAATGATTGCTGAACAATCACAAATGTGAATATTTTCTGACCAGCGAAACTATTTCGTCCGTACCTTTGCGCGATTTGTTTAACAGGTAACCCCCTCTATATTAATGTCAGCAAAACAATTACCCGCAATCTTAGTACTGGCCGACGGAACGGTGGCCCATGGTAAAGCATTTGGCGCTATCGGCACCACTACCGGTGAGATCTGTTTCAATACCGGCATGACCGGCTACCAGGAAGTGTTCACTGATCCCAGCTATTATGGACAAATATTGATCATGAATACGGTGCATGTAGGTAATTATGGAGTGAAGGACGAAGACGTGGAATCAGACAATGTAAAGATCAGGGGGCTGATCGGCCGCAACCTGGAAGAAACTTATTCCCGCAAGCTGGCCAAAGGGTCGATGGAAGATTATCTCAAAGCCAACAATATCGTTTCTATTGAAGGAGTGGACACGCGTGCACTGGTGGCGCATATCCGCACCAAAGGCGCTATGAACTGCATCATCTCTTCTGAGATCACTGATGTGGAAGCGCTGAAAAAGAAACTGGCCGAAGTGCCGGATATGGACGGACTGGAACTGGCATCGCAGGTGAGCACAAAGGAAGCGTATGAGATGGGAGATAAGAATGCGGCTGTAAGGATCGCTGTAATGGATTTTGGAGTGAAAAGGCATATCCTGCATTGCATGGTAGACAGGGGCGCCTATGTAAAAGTATTCCCTGCCAAAACCAAACTGGAAGAAGTAAAGCAATTCAATCCTGATGGTTATTTCATTTCAAACGGACCTGGCGATCCTTCTGCAATGGACTATGCGATCGCTACCATGAAAGAAATACTGAAAGAAGAGAAGCCCATATTTGGCATTTGCCTTGGGCATCAGTTGCTGGCCCTGGCCAATGGTATCCCCACTTTCAAAATGCATCATGGCCACAGGGGATTGAACCACCCGGTGAAGAACCTGGTAACCGGCAGATCGGAGATCACTACACAGAACCATGGATTTGGTGTGGACCCTGAAGCTGTAAAAAAGTCCAGCCATATTGAAGTGACCCATGTAAACCTGAATGATCAATCTATTGAAGGAATAAGAGTGAAAGGGAAACCTGCTTTCTCCGTGCAATACCACCCCGAAAGCACACCGGGTCCGCACGACAGTAGGTACCTGTTTGACCAGTTCATTGATATGATCAGGAAATCCTAATCATTTTATATGCGTAACTACCTTCTTATCTTATGCAGCATGGTGCTGTTAAGTGCCTGTTCCGCTAACCGGGCCACCTCCGCATCAAGGATTGGACTGGTGCCACTGAGTAATTATTTTGTAAAGAACACCGTTGCTCTGCCTGATGAGTATAACTATAAAGTATCGGTAAGCCAGCCTGATTTTGATCAGGTATTTGGAGTGGCGGCAACCATGAACAGTTCTATCACAAAGCCTGATTTCAGCGGACAGATGGTGGTAGCGGTAATGGGTAAAACCTCTTCACAGCAGCAGGAGATCAGTTTTGACAGAGCTACAATTGGCGGCAAAGACCTCAATGTTTATTATAGCGTAAAGAAAGGCAGCGAACAGAGCTATACCTCTACAGCACTGGCGTTGGCCACAGTTCCTAAATCCGGCAGCGTTAAGAGAGCCAACTTTTACCGGGACAGCGTGCTGGTGAAGACAATACCAATCGGCTTTCAGTAACGATCCAGCAACTCGGTTTTCTGTAAAGCATTTTATTTGAATTATATTCGGGGCATGAAGATCGCTATCATCAATGGGCCTAACCTGAACCTGCTTGGCAAGCGGGAGCCGGGTATTTATGGCAGCCAATCGTTTGAAGAATTCTATGCTTCGCTTCAGCAGCAATACAAGCAGGTGTCTTTCACCTATTATCAAAGCAATGTGGAAGGCGAACTGATCAATGAACTGCAGCGGGCAGGGTTTGATAGCGATGGCATCATTTTTAATCCTGGCGGCTACACACACACTTCTGTTGCAATAGGTGATGCGATAGCCTCTATTAAAGCACCGGTGGTGGAAGTGCATATCTCCAATGTACACGCCCGGGAAGAATTCAGGAAAATCTCCCATGTGTCGGCTAAAGCAGCAGGTAGCATTATTGGCCTGGGAATGAAGGGATACGAACTGGCCCTCGGGTACCTGCTCTCCTTATCTGCCAAAAAATAACAGGGGCGCAGGCCCGATATTTGAGACATACTCCGGGCGGGATTTTTTCGTTAATAATCAGGTTCCCGCTATGGTTAAATGTATCTGATATGAAATGGTTATTATTTGTTTCCCTCTTTATCAGCACCAGCAGTTTCGCTCAATGGAAAAGCTTTATCATCGGTGTGCGTGGCGATACGCTGAACCGGGTAGATCTGAATGGAAAAAAGCAGGGCCCCTGGGTAGTGCATGTGGATGCATTGCGCGGTGAGCCGGGCTATGATGAGCAGGGTTATTTTGTAGATGATAAAAAAGTGGAGAAATGGGTGCGCTTTTCGCTGATGGGCGATAAGATAGCAGAAGAGAATTACCGCTGGGGCAGCCTGGATGGCAAAAGCCGGTATTATACAAGAACGGGTGGTTTGCTGCGCGAAGAGAGCTGGCGTGCAATAGAGCCTGGTAAAACCTTTGATACAGTAGATGTAAGGGACCCGAATGATCCAAGCAAAGTAGTGGACAGGGTAGTAGTGAAAGTAGAGGGATCAACAGCCCGCCATGGTACCTGGACCTATTATGATCCTGAATGGGGGACTATTGTAAAAACAGAGGATTGGTGGATGGATAAGATCAAAACAGGAGAAGGGATTCCGAAAGAAGGGGATGATGAGTTGAAGCCGATAGATCCTGCCGGCAAGAAAACAAAAGCAACTGCTAATGCTGACTCTGATAAAAAAGAAGCAGCTAAACCGCAGGCCATCCTTGAATATGAAAAGAAGAATAAAGGAAAAAAGATAAAGGTCAGGGATGGAAGAACAGGGCAGTAAGGACGGTTAGCTTTCAACCGTTTTCACCGGTTGCCTTTGCATTTATTGGTTCATATATTTTTAAAGTCTTTGTGCTCTTTGTGTCTTTGTGGGTGATTATCCCACAAAGACACAAAGAGCACAAAGACTTTTTCTTTAGGGGGGGATTTTCTGGTATGGGAAAATTTATATATTTTTGATATCAAATTGATATCATTAAATATTGCTTATGGAAAAGATAGTAAAACCCATGTCCGGCTACCTGGCCCTGTTATTATCCCTCGTGTTGCTTGTATCCGGGATCTTATTTGCCACCCAGATCAGAGAAGGGGGCGATTTATATATAATAGCCATGCTGGTCTCTTTTATCGCTTCGCTCTTTATGCTGAAAGGATTAATGATCGTGCACCCGAATCATTCCCGCGTGCTTAACTTCTTTGGAAGATATGTGGGAACGGTGAAGGAGAATGGTTTGTTTTTCGTGAACCCGCTGTATTCCGCTTTAAAAGTCAGCCTGAGGGCCGATAACCTGCAGGGACAAACCCTGAAAGTGAACGATAAGATGGGTAATCCCATTGAGATCGGCGCGGTGATCGTGTGGCAGGTGGGTAATACTTACAAAGCAGCGTATGATGTAAAAAATTATGCTGACTATGTAAAAACACAGAGTGAAGCGGCTGTACGTCATCTTGCCAACAGCTTCCCTTATGACAACCTGGAAGATGAAACAGCTGCGATCACCTTGCGTGAGGGTGGTGTGAAAGTGAATGAGATACTGGAAAAGGAATTGCTTGAGCGTCTTTCTCCTGCAGGTATCATAATCCTTGAAGCAAGGATCAGCCACCTGGCTTATGCCCCTGAAATTGCCGGCGCCATGCTGCAAAGGCAACAAGCCACTGCGATCGTTGCAGCGCGTACCAAGATCGTGGAAGGAGCTGTAGGTATGGTGGAAATGGCGCTTGATATGCTGGCGCAGAAACAGATCGTGCAACTGGACGATGAAAAGAAAGCAGCGATGGTAAGCAACCTGATGGTAGTGCTTTGTGGTGAAAAAGCTGCTACGCCGGTGTTGAATACGGGCAGCTTGTATCAATAAATCCGTTCAGCTTAAACTGAAACCAGTGAGCAGTCCCAAGAAAAGTTTTATCATCCGTATTGATAATGAAATATACAAAGCCCTGGAAAAATGGGCTGCGGATGAATTCCGCAGTGTGAACGGGCAGGTAGAATGGATTTTGTCACAAAAGCTGAAAGAGGCAAGGAGACTAAAAGACAAAGAGGAAAAAGGAAAAAAGCCTGATAGGTGAAGTCATTTCACCCATCAGGCTTTTTTCCTTTTTCCTCTTTTAATTCTTAGTCTTAGAATCCTTTTTTCTCATTTGCTTTCTGCATCGGGTTTGGTGCAGGAGTGGCGGCTCTCAGTGTCGCTTGTTTTTGTTTAAAGATGGTGAACCGGGAAGGCGCTGGTGGTTTGTTCCAGCTATTATTGCTGGGGTCGATATCAGCCGTTTCCCTGAGCGGATCGAGTTGAATCGATGCTACCTCTTTTGTTTTGATAAAAGTTTTGACCACCTTCTTTTCATTAAGGCGCCAAACCTGAGCCGGGATCCGTTCTATTTCCTTTGTACCGTCTTTATATGTCCATTCAATGATAATGGGCATAACAAGGCCGCCTTTATTGCTGAAGCTGAGTTCATACATATGACGGTTGCCATAGGTGTTTTTTTCCTCTTCATCCAGCGGAGTACCTTTATTGGACATGACCTTGTAAGTTATGTTGGAAGAATCATACGGTTCTTCTCCTCTGGAATAACGCCAGTAGAAATCGCGCAATGCTGTGTCTTTATCTGTTTGAAAGGAAATGTTTTTATTTTCCCTGTTCCTGATCTTGGAAATATCATCGTATCGGGTTAGCATAGGTCCTTCAATCCTGCGCGTGGTATCCCTGTCGTCCAATCCTGCCGGAAATGCTGCCAGATCAGGCACTGCATGTTTTACGGAATCGAGCGAAATATCGCAGGGGTCGGTTCCATAGAACCATCCACGCCAGAACCAGTCAAGGTCTTCACCGCTGGCATCTTCCATCGTGCGAAAGAAATCAGCCGGTTCGGGATGTTTGAAGGCCCAACGCCGGGTGTATTGTTTGAATGCATAATCAAACAGCTCACGGCCCATGATGGTTTCGCGCAGGATGTTCAGGCCGGTCGCCGGCTTGGTATAAGCATTAGGGCCAAAACCAATAATGTTTTCAGAATTGCTCATGATGGGTTCCAGCTGATCTTTTGGCAGCTTCATATAATCAACGATGGCATAAGCAGGGCCTTTTCCCCTGACCGGGAATTTATTATCCCATAACTCTTCTGTCAGGTATTCAACAAATGAATTCAATCCTTCGTCCATCCAGCTCCATTGGCGTTCGTCGCTGTTGATGATCATGGGAAAGAAGTTATGCCCCACTTCATGTATTATCACGCCAAGCATTCCATACTTGGTAGCTTCTGCATAAGTGCCGTCTTTTTCTGTTCGCCCATAGTTAAAACAGATCATGGGATACTCCATACCATTTGCAGCTTCCACGCTTTGTGCAACGGGATAGGGGTAAGGGATGGTGAAATCAGAATAGGTTTTGATGGTATGCGCTACTGCTTTCGTGGAAAAAGGACGATACAGGCCATACGCTTCTTTTCCATAAAAGCTCATACACATGATCTTCTTTCCTTCTACTGTAACGGGCATGGCATCCCAAACAAACTTGCGGCTGCTGGTCCAGGCGAAATCCCTGACACTGTCTGCTTTGAAGGTCCATGTCTTTGTTGCCATGCTTTTATTCTTTTCGGCATTTTTTGCTTCATCAAGTGTAACGATCTCAACTGGCTCGGTACTGGTCTGTGCTTTCTTCCAGCGGGTCAATTGTGCCGGGCTGAGATTTGTGTTGTAATTGGTGCATTCACCTGTTGCGCCCACTACATGGTCGGCTGGCACGGTCATCTGCACTTTGAAATTGCCAAAGGTCAATGCGAACTCTCCACGGCCGGTGAACTGATGATTCTGCCAGCCCTGGAAATCGCTATATACGCAGAGGCGTGGATACCATTGAGCCATGGTGAAAAGATAGTTACCTTCTTCAGGGAAGTATTCATAACCACCGCGGCCACCACGGCCCATGCGGTCGGAGATCTTGTAATTCCAATCGAGTTTGAATACGAATTGCTGCCCGGAGGTCAGGTCTTTGGGAAGCTCTATCCGCATCATGGTCTTATTCACTGTATATTTTAATGGCTTGCCTGTTGCATCGGTGAGCTTGACGACATTGAAACCATAGCCATTATCTTTTTTGGCCTCGTCCATACGGTCTATCATCGTGGTACTGACCTGTGAAGACATCGGATTGCTGGTCTGGTAATTCGCATTGTTCTGACTGCTGTGCTGGTTTTCATCCATCTGCAGCCAGAGATAGGTGAGGGTATTGGGCGAATTGTTGTAGTAGGTGACCGTCTCGCTTCCGGTCAATAACAAAGCTTTTTCATCCAGCTTGCATTTGATATCATAATCGCAACGCTGCTGCCAGTACTTCGGCCCCGGAGCGCCACTCGCGGTGCGGTACTCGTTAGGTGTAGGCATGATGGTGCCCAATTGCTCAAAACTGTTACCATGGTTGCTGCCAGGGTTGTTCTTGATGTTCTGCGCATGGACTGCTACAGCGATCAAGAGGATCCACCCGGCAAGAATGATTTTTTTCATGTTGACTTTGTTTTAATTTCTATAATGATCCCACTCTTTCCAGCGCCATTTTCAATGCGAGGCTGAATACGGCTGCGGATAAAAAGATCACCCATTCGCGGCGGTTGATGTGAAGACCATTCACTATAAAATGTGATACAAATAATATCAGCAGGACTACTACGATCTGGCCTGCTTCCAGTCCGAGGTTAAAGCCCAGTAAGCCCGGAGCAAGATGTTGGTCCCTGGCGAGCATGAACCGTATGGAATTGGCGAACCCCATTCCGTGGACCAACCCAAAGAACAGTGCTATAAAATAGTTGATCCGGATAGATCGTGGAGTGAAATTTTTTTGGAAAAGGTTTGTTATGGCGGTTATTACGATCGTGCAGGGGATCAGGAATTCAACCCAATTGCTGTTGAGCCTTATTATGTCGAGTACACTCAGGGCAAGGGTGAGTGAATGGCCGATAGTGAATGCGGTCACCAGGATCAGTACCTGCTTCCAGTCTTTCAGCAGGTAGATAGCTGCCAGTGCAGCAATGAATAATTGATGGTCCAGGGCATCGAGGCTTATAATATGTTCCCAGCCCAGGCCGAAATAAAATCCAAAATCTTGCATGTGATTGTGCCGAGGAAGCTGTGCTACCAACCTTCCCTTCTATTTTTCCGTCTGTATTGAAAGTTTCAAAATAAGCCAGACTTTTGTAATGATCAAAAAAAAGTATGCCCATGACGCTATGGCTCAATAAGTGGTTTCTCCTTTTATGCACCGGCCTGTTTGCCGGCCCAGTGTATACCCCTACCGGTATGGCCCGGTTTCCCGTTGCCGGTCTGCATCCTATTCATGTAAGCGTCACAGAGATCAATCATAATGCCACCGAGAAAACACTGGAAATCAGTTGTAAGCTCTTTACCGACGATTTTGAAAGAGTGCTGGCACAGAACTACAGAATGAAAGTGGACCTGACCAATCCGCCCGACAAGGCCCAAATGGAGAAAATAGTAAATGATTACATACACAAACATCTATCTATACAAGCCGATGGGCAACCAACCAGCTATACGGCCCTCGGTTTCGAAAAGGACCAGGATGTTGTATATAGCTATTTCCAGGTCGATAACATTAAAAGCATTAAAAATATCACCATCACCAACACGTTGATGTACGACTTATTCAGCGACCAGATCGGTGTAGTGCATGTAACGATAGGGGGAGTACGCAAGAGCGGGAAGGTGGATTATCCGGCCAAAGAGCTCGCACTTTCTTTTTAAACAGGCATCGCATTACTGTTCATCTTCCATCTCCTGCCGCAAAGTCTTGCTCAGCTTCACCAGCACTTTATCGATCCTGTGACCGTCCATATCAACGATCTCAAGAGTGAATCCTTTCCATTCCAGTTTATCGCCGGCATGAGGGATGCGTTCCAGCTCATGCAGTATAAAACCGGCAAGCGTGTCAAATTCCTGCTCACCTTCATTCATCCATTCTGCTTTTTCAAAGCGGGTAAGGAAATCATAAAAAGGTATCTGTGCATCTACAAGGAAAGTGCCGTCTTCCCGCTCAATGATCTCGTAGTCGGGAACATCCGGTTGAGGCATATCGCCGATAATGGCTTCGAGAATATCGTTAAGGGTGATCATGCCCAGTATAGTACCGTATTCATCCACGATAAAGCAGGAATGCAGTTGCGATTGTTTGAACTTTTCCATTACCTGGAAAGCCGTATTGTTTTCCGGAACAAAAAGCGCAGGCTGCATCAGTTCTTTAAAAGGCCTGTTGTCGGGGCTCACGTATAGGTCTTTAATGGAAACAACGCCTTTGATATTATCGATTTCCCCATCGCAGATAGGGTAAATGGAATGCGGTTCGCTGGTGATCTTTTCCTTGATCATTTCTTCCGTATCGTCCAGGTTGAACCAGATGATATCACTGCGGTGGGTCATCAGCGAAGTGATATTCCGGTCGCTGAGGTGAAACACGCGCTCGATGATCTCCTGCTCTGTTTCTTCGATCGTGCCTTGTTCGGTGCCTTCACTGATGATCGCTTTGATCTCTTCTTCCGTGAGTTGATTATCTGCAGGTTTAAGGCTGAATATTTTTACAATAAGGTTGCTCGACTTGCTGAGCAGCCATATAAAAGGATGGGTAACGACACTGAGGATGCGCATTGGCCGGGCTACCACTTTAGCTATGCCTTCAGGTTTGGAAAGGCCGAGGCGCTTGGGTACCAACTCACCGAAAATGATCGAGAAATAAGTAACGATAATTACCACGATAGTTGTGGCAAGGCCATAACTATATGGCGCAATAGCCGGCCATTGTTTAAGATAAGCGGCGAAATCGTCCGTGATCTTTTCACCGGAATAAATACCGGTAAGGATACCGATCACGGTAATGCCCATTTGTACGGTAGAAAGAAAGGTTTCAGGTTTGTTGGCCAGGTTGAGTGCTTCCCTGGCTTCTTTATCTCCTTTATTTGCCTGTGCTTCCAGCCTGGATTTCCTTGCAGAAACCAAGGCAATTTCAGCCATTGAAAAAAGCCCGTTTAGCAGGATCAGCCCTGCTAATATGAATAATTCCATTAAGAGGATATCGTTGGTTGGGTATCGAAGATAGCAAATCCGTGGCGGTTATTGAACAGATACCCGGTCAATGTGCCAACAAGCAGGCCCAGTAAGGCTCCGCCAAGAATATCGAGTGGATAGTGAACGCCAACGTACACTTGTGCGTAAGAGATCAGGCCTGCCCAAACCCATCCGGTCACTGCCCATTTTTTAAGTAATGGTCTGGTAGTGATATAGAAAAAAGTGCCTATGCCAAAATGGTTGGCTGCATGGTTGGATGTAAAACTGAAGCCGGTGGAGCAATGATCGACCAGCAAGCGGACATGCATAAAGAAATCCGGGTCGCCGCAGGGGCGGATGCGCTGGAAATTATGTTTGAACCCGTAATTGCCGATCATATCAGTAAGGGCAACGGTGATGATGAAAAAGAGGATCCACCAGGCGCCCTTTGCCCTGAAATTGAGCAGGGCAAACACGATCAGGAATAAATAAAGCGGTATCCAGTTCATTGCTTCACGCATGAACGGCATAACGCTATCAAAAACAGGATTGGTGAAATGGCTGTTGATCTGGATAAACAGCCACTGGTCCATTTTTTCGAGCTTTTCCCAAATAGTGGAAGCGAGTAGAAACATAAGCCCAAATGTACCCAAAAAATGGATGCTGCCGCCTGTGACACTCAGCCGGTTCCCGCTCGTCATCTCTTCCTTGTGAATCTCGTATAATTTTTCTTGTTTTGCATTCCCCCATGCTTAAACGTTATAAAGTGCCCAAGACCATTCTTTGGGTAATCAATTTGCTGGTCATTTTCTTCCTGATCTTTACATTGTTCAGGCTGGCAACTTATTTTGCGTTTAAACCAAGAGGGCTTTCTTTCAGTGACCTGCTTCCTTCTTTCCTGATGGGTGTGCAATATGATCTGCGGTGGATCGCTATCATTCTTTTGCCGGTGGTGCTGTTGAGCCTGTGGCCGCAATTTTCTCCTTTTTATTCTGCGCGCAACAAAAAATGGTGGAGCTGGTACCTTGTCGTGATCACTTTTGTCGTTTTCTTTTTTTTCGCGGCTGATTTTGGAAGCTTTTCTTATAACCGTACGCGCCTCGATGCAGGAGCGATGAACTTTGTAGAAGATCCGGGCATTTCACTGAAGATGATGTGGCAAACCTATCCTTTGTTCTGGATGCTGTTGGGTTTGCTCGTGGCTGTGCTGGTATTCCGCTGGATGTATCATCAAAGCCACTGGAGGGTGATCACGCAAACAGACGGGTTAAAAATTCCGTATAACCGCAAATATTTTATTGCCAGCCTGCTTGTTCTATGCCTGCTCATTTATGGAAGGTTTGCGGCAAGCCCGCTTACCTGGAAACAGAGCTTTGTGTTCCAGGACAATTTTAAAACCTACCTGGCATTGAATCCCCTGCAGAATTTTTTTACCACACTTGGATTGAGAAAGCCTGAGTTCAATGAACAGAAAGCAAGGGATGTGTACCCGCTGATGGCGGAATGGATGCCGCTACAGGATAAAAAGGGATTTTCCTATCGCCGTGTGGTATCGCCCGGCAGCAATGCACTGGAAAGCCGCCCCAATGTGGTGCTGGTGATCTGCGAATCGTTCAGCATGTATAAAAGCAGCATGAGCGGCAACCCGCTGAACACAACACCTTTCTTTGATTCGCTGACCGGGAAAGGAATTTTCTTTGAGCGTTGTTTCTCTCCTCATTTTTCAACAGCAAGAGGATTGTTTGCGATCATTACCGGCATACCCGATGCACAGTTGTTCAAATTCTCTACCCGCAACCCACTGGCTATTAAACAGCATACCATCATCGACAATTTTGAAGGCTATAGCCGTCATTATTTTCTTGGTGGAAGCCCGGGGTTCAACAATTTTGCAGGCCTGGTACAAAATATCGATGGATTGCAGATGCATACAGAAGGAAGCTTCCGATCACCCAGGATAAATGTATGGGGCATCAGTGATAAAGATCTTTTCCTGGAAGCCAACGAAACGTTTAAAAAGGAAAAGACACCGTTCTTTTCTATCATACAAACATCCGATAACCACCGGCCATATATGATCCCGGCCAGTGATACCGATTTTGTTCACCAGGTAATTCCTGAAGAGGAGTTGAACCGGTATGGATTTGAATCGCTGCAGGAATACAACACTTTCCGTTATTCAGATTATTGCTTCAAAAAGTTTATTGAAGCGGCAGAAAAAGAACCCTACTTCCATAATACCATTTTTATTTTTGTCGGCGATCATGGTGTGGCAGGAAATGCCAGTGCGGTCTATCCTTCGGCCTGGACAGATCAACGATTGACGGATGAACATGTACCGTTATTATTTTTTGCTCCTTATTTACTGCAACCACAAAAAAGAACAGAAGTGGTATCACAGATAGACGTGTTGCCTACAGTGGCGGGTATGATACAACAGCCGTATGTGAACACAACACTCGGTCGTGATCTGCTCGATACCGCCAAGAAAAACAATTTTGCTTTTATTACCAATACGGCCGGAAAAATTGGGATTGTGACAGATGAATTTTATTTTATAAAGAATCTCAACTTCAAGGATGAACAACTGGTACCGGTTGTTTATAATGGAAAATCTTATACCCTTGCTCAAAGGGATTCCATCCGGCGACGTTTATCAGACTTCACTTCAGCATTTTTTGAAACAGCCCGTTACATGCTGATGAACAACCAAAAAGATTAATTTACAGACTTAGTTCATCCTTCCCGTCTTCCCGCCTTACCGGTAAATTTTTACCGGTAAGGCGGGAAGACGGGAAGGATGCGTTTCAAATAGATACAGGTTTACTTTTTTGCTATAATAATCAATCTTGGCATTTCATGTAAGTTGTAATCCCCCAAATTGTAATCCCCGAAAACTTCCTGTATCTGCATTTTCTGGAAGCTCAGCATATCTGTAAAATCTCCCAGTGAAAGTTTCGCCCGTTGAAGAGAGAATACCAGCGGTTCTTTAAGCGAGGGGTCAGTGACGGTGATGGTTTGGAGAAAGTGGGTGCTGTTTTGCCCGTTTTGTATGCGGTAGTGGGTGACGCCGACCTGTTTTAATTCCTGTTCCGCCGGTTTTGACTCCATATAATGTGTATTCGGGTAATCGATCACAAAAAGGCCGCCTGGCCGCAG
Organism: Sphingobacteriales bacterium 44-61; assembly: GCA_001898405.1. Taxonomy (GTDB): domain Bacteria; phylum Bacteroidota; class Bacteroidia; order Chitinophagales; family Chitinophagaceae; genus Terrimonas_A. The sequence continues at coordinate 106,442 of MKTW01000001.1, read as the reverse complement.
ACTGGAAGCGATCGTGCGCATGGCACTGTCGTGCTCCCGTCTTGTTCTGTAATAACCAAAATTGTCGGAAAGGTTCAATGCAAGCTGGAAATAATTGCCCCAGAAAGGCAATCGTATATCATGAAGATAGAACTCGGGATTGTCGGTTCCAGCCTCGCTTGCCTGGTCAATATTGAAAGCAGAAAGGTCTACACCGGTTACCTGGAAACCCAGGGAAGCCAACCGTCTGCTTATTAGACCCTGGCCGCATGCGCTGTCCAGCACCAGGCTTGCCGCTACCGGGTGAAGATATTGAATCAGTTGATTGACAAATATTTCTGCCTGGTTCCCGGTAGTATTAACATAAAGTTTATACGAAAATGGTGAGGTAAACCATTCCCGGCTGGGTGAGTTTGTTTCCATGCTGATGTTTAAACAAATGTAAGCAGGTAACCTGCAAGAGGTGCAGTTGAAAACCTTATTTTTGCGGTGTCAGCCGTGCGCCTTCGCTAAAGCTTCGGCTGACGGAGCATTAAACCTTAAAATCTCAATTTTACACTTGTGGCATTGATCAAAAGCATATCCGGGATCAGGGGAACGATTGGAGGAAAGCCCGGAGATAATCTGACTCCTGTTGATATTGTGAAATTTGCCGCCGCTTATGGCACCATCATTTCTTCGGGCCGGCAAAAAAATACGAAAGTGGTGATCGGACGTGATGGCAGGATCAGCGGAAGCATGGTCCGTGACCTGGTAGTGAGCACGCTTACCGGTTTGGGAATTGATGTGGTGGACCTGGGACTTTCTACCACGCCTACCGTGGAGATTGCCGTAAAAATGGAAAAGGCCGATGGAGGCATTATCCTTACAGCCAGCCATAACCCCAAAGAATGGAACGCTCTGAAATTACTGAATGAAGAAGGTGAATTCATTTCCGCAGAAGTGGGTGCCAAAGTATTGGCCCTTGCTGCCGCAGAAGATTTTGCTTTCAGCAGCGTGGAAAAACTGGGTACAGTAACGCAAGACGACAGCTATCTTCAGAAACATATTGACGCCATCCTGGCCTACCCGCTCGTTGATGCCAAACTGGTGGCTAAAAAGAACCTTAAGATCGTGGTGGATGCGGTTAACTCAACCGGAGCCATCTATGTACCCGCCCTTCTGAAAGCCCTGGGTGTGGAACAGGTGATCGTTTTAAATGAAGAAGTAAATGGCCGCTTTGCGCATAACCCCGAACCATTGCCTGAACACCTGAGCCAGTTGAGCAATGAAGTGGTGAAACAAAAAGCAGACCTCGGCATCGCTGTAGATCCTGATGTTGACCGCCTGGCTTTTGTTTGTGAAGACGGAAGCATGTTTGGTGAAGAATATACCCTGGTAGCCGTGGCCGATTATGTGCTGGGCCACCGCAAAGGGAATACTGTCAGCAATATGAGCAGTACAAAAGCGCTGAAAGAAGTAACGCTCAAGCATGGTGGCGAATATTTCCCTTCTGCTGTAGGTGAAGTGAACGTAGTAAGTAAAATGAAAGAGCAGAAGGCCGTGATCGGCGGCGAAGGGAACGGCGGTATCATCGTTCCGGATTTTCATTATGGACGGGATGCACTGATCGGCATTGCTTTATTCCTTACACATCTGTCAGGACATAAAAATGGTGTGCGCTCCCTGCGCTCCCATTACCCCGACTATTTTATTTCCAAGAATAAAATAGAATTGGAGAAAGGAATTGATGTGCAATCCATTTTTGAAAAGATCCGCAAAAAATACCAGCGCAACCCGGTTAATACGGACGATGGTTTAAAAATAGAATTTGATAACGACTGGGTGCATCTCCGCACATCCAATACAGAACCCATTATCCGTATTTATGCTGAAAGCGATTTTGAATCAAAGGCAAATAATATTGCCACAAGGCTGATGCAGGATATTAAGGAATTTGCTTAAATAGTGATTTATCGTTTGACCGTTGTTCGTTGTCCGGCTTTTGTGCTATCGGACAACGAACAACGGTCAACGTTTTATAACAACTTGTCCGGAGTAATCGGCAATTGCCGTATCCTTTTTCCTGTTGCATGATACACTGCATTGGCAACAGATGCTGCAAAGCCGATCAGCGCTATTTCTCCCATTCCTTTTGCACCCATCGGGTTCAGCACCGGATCAGGTTTGTTGACGAACAAGGCTTCAATACGCGGCACATCTGCATTCACAGGTACATGATAATCTGCAAAGTTATTGTTGATATACCGGCCATAGCGGTGATCAATGATTGCTTCTTCTGTTAACGCCATACCGATCCCACCCACTACGCCACCGATCATCTGGCTGCGTGCAGTTTTTTCACTGATGATCTTGCCGGCATCACCGGTAGTTACCACTTCCTTTACTTTTACCACACCGGTAAGTGGGTGCACCCACACTTTAGTGAAATGAACGGAAAAGGAATACATGGAATATTTGCGTTGCTCTTCACCACCTCTGGAATCTTTGGTGACATCAAGATCGTTCAGTTGATTGTCTTTTAACAGCTCTTCATAATTACGCCGGTTGGCAGCATCATTCTTCAGGAAGATCTGCCCTTTTTCAAAAGTGATGTTACCGGCTTCAGGATGGACCTTTGCATCATGCCCTGACTTCAACATCAACTCTTTCAATTTTTCTTTTAATGACATGCAAACATCATACACAGCAGAACCAAGGGTGGAAGTAGTAGCAGAGCCTCCTTGCGTGGGGCCTGGAGGAAGGGAGGAACTGCCCAATTCAAATTTTATTTTTTCCGGAGGCAGGTCCATAGCCTTTGAAGCGATCTGTACCATGGCAGTAGCTGTGCCCGGGCCCATATCGCTTACTGCGCTTTGCAGTAATAAAGTACCGTCATTTTTTAATACGCCTCTTACGGTAGCAATCCAACGCATGGCACTGAATACGCCCGTGCCCATACCGTATCCTACCAGCCATCCATCTTCCTGCATGGAGCGTGGAGCAGGGTTGCGTTTTGCCCAGCCTATCTTGTCCATGCCAAGCTGGTAACATTCTTTCAGGTATTTGCTTGACCAGGGTAGTTTTCGTTCAGGATCTGTTTCTGCATAATTGCGGACCCTTAATTCTATCGGATCGATATTTAATTTGTAGGCTAATTCGTCCAGGGCGCACTCGAATGCAAAACAACCGGTGGCTTCGCCGGGGCCGCGCATCCAGATAGGAGTGCTTACATTAAGCGGTACCAGTTGATAGCTGGTGTTTACATTCGGACAATCGTATAAGAACTTGGTGGCGTTTACGATGCCTTCGGTAAAATTTTCATAAGAAGAAGTATGCGCTATGGCAATATGCGTGATGCCGGTAAGTTTTCCATCGGCAGTAGCACCTATTCCTATTTTCTGGTAAGCACAGGGACGGTGACCTACCATGGTAAACATCTGGTCGCGGCTCAGCATCAGCTTCACCGGGCGGTTTATTTTTTTAGCAGCCAGTACAGCAGCTATCTCATGCGGCCAGGTACGCAATGCACTGCCAAAACCTCCACCAACATATTCAGCAATCACTTTCACATTTGATTCGGGCAGCTTAAATGCCTGCATCAAATCTCCCTGTGTATCTTTTGGTCCCTGTGTTTTATCATACACCGTTATTTTATCCGGTGCTTCCCAATGAGCGATGAGGCCATGCATCTCCATCGGGTTATGTGTTTCTACAGGTAAGTAATATTCTTCTTCAATGGATACAGGCGCTTTTTTATAAGCATCTGCTTCACCTCTTTTATACGTCTGCGGTTCATTGTCGCCACGTGGGCCGCGGGCTTTACCCAGGTTTTTTTCAAAATCCGTTTCTGCTGTTTCTTTTGCATACTGTGCTTTTACCAGGGATGCTGCATACACAGCGCGTTCGAATGTGTCGGCTACTACAATGGCAATGGGTTGACCATTGAAATAAATCTTATTGTCGTAAAATACTTTCAATCCCTGCCACTCCTGTGCGCGTGGATTGGCTTTCTTATCAACAGGTGCAAAGCCCGGCACTTCAGGTGAATTAAGATGTGATATCACAGCCAGCACACCCGGGGCATTCTCTGCAGCTTTAGTGTTAAGGCTGGTAATAGTGCCTTTGGTAATAGTGCTGCAGGCGAGTACACCATACGTCATACCCGCTATCTTATGCTCCGCAGCATAGGTAGCTGCTCCTGTTACCTTGTCTTTCCCATCAACACGGTCAGCAGGGGTGGGGATGTGTTCTGTATCGAAAAAGAAAGTGTTCATTATATTGAATTGTTTCGATAGTAAATATGTTTACGCAAGCTTTTATGCATTCGCGGCTTTTGTTAATGCTTCAACAATTGCTGCCGGGGCCATTTTCAGTTTAAAATCATTTTGTCCAAAAGATCTGGCTCCTTCCATGGAAAGCTTTGCAGCCTGTTTGAAGTTTTCTGTTGTTGCCTTTTTACCGGTAAGGAACTTTTCTGCTACTGAAAGCCGCCAGGGTTTATGTGCGACACCACCCATGGCCAGTCTTGCAGAGCGGATGGTATCATTCTCCAGTTCCAATGCAACGGCAACAGATACCAATGCGAAAGCATAAGAAGCGCGGTCACGGACTTTTAAATAATAAACGTTTTTGGTGTAAGGATTTGCAGGGATGGTGATGCCGGTGATCAATTCTCCGTTTTGCAGGGTATTGTCTTTTTGCGGCATGGTACCGGGCAGGCGGTGAAAATCAGTGAACAAAATATTACGCTCAGCTTTTGGTCCGGCAACCTGAACTGTGGCGTCCAATGCTGCCAGTGCCACGCACATATCGCTTGGATGTACAGCAATACATTGAGTGCTTGTACCAAAAATAGCATGCATACGGTTATATCCTCCGATAGCGCCGCAACCTGATCCGGGTTGCCGTTTATTGCAGGGCATGGCTGTATCATAAAAATAACCGCAACGTGTTCTTTGCATCATGTTGCCGCCAACGGTGGCCATATTTCTTAACTGTGCAGAAGCGCCTGCGTGTAAAGCCATTGCCAGCAATGGATATTTTTCCTGAACAAGTGTGTTACCGGCCACTTCGCTGTTGATGACGAGTGCGCCAATAGATAACCCTTTTGCTGTTTCTTCCACTTGTTTCAATGGAAGATTATTAATATCGATCAGGCGGGCAGGTGTGGTCACGCCTTTCTTCATCAGGTCAACCAGGTTGGTGCCACCGGCGATAAAACCTGCGCCTGGATTTTTAGCCAATGCATCAATGGCTGCTTTTACGGAAGAAACGCGGCTGTATTCAAAATTGATCATATAGCTTTCCCTCCTTTTTTAACGTCCATGATAGCATCTACAATATTGGGATAAGCACCGCAGCGGCAGATATTGCCGCTCATGAATTCCCTGATCTCTTCTTCGCTGTTAGCATGCCCTTCGCGGACACAGGCAATGGCCGACATGATCTGGCCGGGTGTACAATAACCGCACTGGAAGCCATCATGCCTGATAAAAGATTCCTGCATGGGATGCAGCTGATCGCCTTTTGCAAGCCCTTCAATTGTAGTGATCTTTTTTTCATTGTTCATTACAGCAAGCGTAAGGCAGGAATTGATGCGCTTGCCATCCACATGAACAGTGCAGGCACCGCATTGCCCATGATCACAACCTTTTTTGGTGCCGGTAAGGCCCAGTTGTTCCCGCAGGAAATCGAGCAGGGTGACCCTTGGTTCCACCGATAATTGATGGGAGATGCCATTCACCTCGATCTGCAGGGGAATCTTTTCAAACAGGGCAGCTATTTTCTCATCGTGCTCTGCTGCTTTCAGCAAAACAGGGGCTGCCATGCTCAAAGCCGCCATGGCCGTGGATTTTTTCAGAAAGCTGCGACGGCCGTTATCGCCGTTGGGACAATCAGTTGTATTGTGGATCATAAAAATGGAATGATGGAATGAATTTACTTTTTTATCAGGAAACAGGAAAGAATAAGTGCCGGCCTGTTACTGCTTTTATAGTGAGTGATAGCCTTTTAGAGAGAACTTTCCCCTCCATTTTTGAGCGTTAATGAATTGCTTATCTTTGCGAATTCTTTAAAACTGCCCGTCCGGGCGCAGACCCTTCAGTATGGACCGTATATATTTCGACAATGCCGCTACCACAGCCCTTGATAAGGAAGTGCTGGATACCATGTTGCCTTATATGACCACACATTTTGGCAACCCTTCTTCCATTTATTCTTATGGCCGCGAAACCAGGCTGGCCGTTGAAACGGCGCGTAAATCGGTAGCCAGATTGCTGAATGCGCATCCCGGAGAAATCTTCTTTACCAGTGGCGGCACAGAAAGTAATAACACTGCGATCCTTTCTGCTATACGTGATCTGGGTTGCACCCATATCATCACTTCCCCGATCGAACATCATGCAGTGCTGCACACAGTGGAGCATTATGATTGCGGGGACGAAGTGACCAGCAGTTTTGTGAAATTGCTGCCGGATGGGCATGTTGACCTGGAAGACCTGGAAGAACAAATAGCTGCACATGAAGGCGTACGCTGCCTTGTTACCCTGATGCATGCTAATAACGAGATCGGCAACCTGCTGGATATTGATGCGGTGGGAGAGATCTGCAAAAAATACAATGCCATCTTTCACTCTGATTGCGTACAAACTGTAGGGCATTACCCGCTTGATCTCCGTAAAACGCCTGTGCATTTTATTTCCGGCGCCGGCCATAAATTCCATGGACCAAAAGGCATTGGTATCCTTTATATCAATGACAATATAAAGATCAAGCCTTTCATTTTCGGTGGCGGCCAGGAAAGGAATATGCGGGCCGGTACAGAAAACCTGTATGGTATCGTAGGCTTTGCCAAAGCGCTTGAGCTGGCCATGGCCGGATATGAAAAGGACAGTGCTTATATCCACTCGCTGAAGATGTATATGATGGAGCAACTGCGGAAACATATCCCCGGTGTGCAGTTCAATGGCGACCAGGAGGGACGTTGTTTGTATACCGTATTAAGTGTCGCATTCCCCAAAACAGAGAAATCAGAAATGATCCTGTTCAATCTCGATATTAACAATGTATGCGTATCCGGCGGCAGTGCCTGCAGCAGCGGGGCAGATGTAGGCAGCCACGTGATAAGAGCGATCAATAACAATCCTAACCTGGTGACGGTCCGCTTCTCTTTTTCCAGGCATAATACAAAAGAAGAAGTGGATGCGGTGATTGCAAAGGTGAAGGAACTTATCTGATACAGGCTTATAAATAATACCAGGGATTTCTTTTAGCCGCTGTTACATACTTGCGCAGGTTGCGCCAGAAAGCCAGCACCATGTAAATAATGATTGGCGAACCCATCGTGAGCAGGGAGGTGTAGATAAAGTATTGACGGATCCTGCTGGTAGCTATTCCCATCCGGTTGCCAATGGCCGAACAAACCCCGAAAGCATTCCATTCCACGAAATCCTTAAAACGATTCATACTGCTAATATAAAAAAAGTCCGGGAACATGTACAGCAGGGAGTTGTATCAACCGGGCAAAACTGAACACCGGGTGTATCATAAACGGACAATTCATTCCATCTATAATAAGATAAATTATTGATTGGCAATATAGTGCCTGACTGGCATCTGATTGGTTCCATAGGCCTGGCATTCACCACAAAAACACACACATGTTTAAAAGCAATTTCAGGATCGCCTGGAGAAACCTGGTCAAGCATAGATCATATGCCTTCATTAATATCATGGGTCTTGCTTTGAGCATGGCCTGCGGCATCCTGATCTTTGTGATGGTCAGCTATCATCTTAAGTTCGATGATTTTCATTCCAATTCAGACAGGATATACAGGGTGGTTACGGAGCAGCATCGTGATGTTGTTACCTACGCAGCCAGTGTGCCTTCCCCATTTGGCAAAGCCTTCCGCACCGACTACACTTTTGCAGAAAAAACAACACGCATCGCCACTTTTAATGGTGAACAGGTTACAATCAATTACAAAGGTGAAATAAAGAAGTTCAAGGAAGAAGCCGGGGTCGCTTTCACAGAGCCGGAATATTTTGAAATTTTCAATTTTCCTTTGCTGAAAGGAGATAAGAAATCGGTCATTACAGAACCGAATACTGCAATACTGACAGAGCGGATGGCCAAAAAATATTTTGGCAATGCCGATCCAATAGGGCAGGTGCTTACTGTAGCTAACAAGATCGATTTCCGCATTACCGGCGTACTAAAGGACCTTCCGCGGAATACAGATCAGAAAACAGAAGTATTCCTTTCTTACAGCAATCTGAAAGACTATAATGAATGGCTGGCCAGGGATGATGCCTGGGGAGGGATGACTTCGGCGATGCAATGCTATGTGTTACTCAAGCCCCATGTATCACCGGCGCAGGTAGAAGCAGTGCTGCCCAGTTATGTAAAAAAATTCCGGGCGGGCAATAAAAATGTGCATCACTACAAATTGCAGCCTTTGTCGGAAATACATTTCGATTCGCGTTACGGAGGCGTAATGGAAAAGCGCAATTTGTGGGTGTTGTCATTTATTGGCCTTTTCCTGATCATTACTGCCTGTGTGAATTTTATCAACCTGGCCACGGCCCAGGCATTGAAGCGCTCAAAAGAAGTAGGCATAAGAAAAGTGATGGGAGGGATGCGTGCACAATTGTTCTGGCAATTCATTGGAGAAACGGCTTTTATCACCATTATAGCAGCAGTGATTGCATTGTTGCTGGCGCAACTTGTTTTGCCGGTACTGAATGGATGGCTCGGCACTTTCATGGAGATTGATCTTTTGCAAAGCTGGAAACTGCTGCTGTTCATTATTTCATTGATTGTGGCGGTTACTTTTTTAGCAGGCTCTTATCCGGGGCTGATCCTTTCCGGTTTTCAACCGATGGCTGCGATCAAAGGAAAGCTTACAGGTCATCAATTGGGTGGTTTCAATACAAGGCGTACATTGATCGTTACGCAATTCACGATTTCGCTGGTATTGATCATTGGTATGATCGTGATCAACCGGCAGGTGCAATTTGCCAAGCAATCATCCATGGGATTTGATAAAGATGCTATCGTGCTGGTACCGGCGGGAGAGGGAACAGGAAGTTCTATGCAATCGTTGAAAGCAAGACTGGCACAGGCCCCGGGCGTGGAAAAAGTATCTCTTTGTTATGAACCGCCTTCCTCACTGGCCAACTGGAATACATCGATAAGATTTGATAACCGTGCAGAAGAAGAGCCATTCAGGACAAATATGAAATCAGCCGATGATCAATACCTTTCTACATTCGGATTGCAATTGGTGGCAGGCAGGAACCTGTTTCCGGCAGACAGTGCGCGTGAACTGCTGATCAATGAAACGATGGTAAAAAAGCTGAACCTTCAATCACCGGCCGATGCGATCGGTAAAAAAATATCCGTCAGTAACGAGGCTGCCATGCCAATAGTAGGAGTGGTAAAAGATTTTCATGATCAATCCTTTCATGAAGATATAGGAGCAGTTTGCATCTGGACAAGTCCTCAGGATTATGATAATTATGCAGTAAAAATCAATCTCGCCCATCTTTCGCAAACACTGGCCGCATTGGAAAAAACATGGAGCCAGGCTTATCCCGACCAGGTGTATGAATACGGATTCCTGGATGAACGCATTGCGGCGTACTACAAGGCGGAAGACTTTATGCTGCGCGTTATCGGGGTGTTCTGTTTTATTGCCATTCTTATTGGTTGTCTGGGACTTTATGGGCTGGTTTCCTTTATGGTGGCACAAAAAACCAGGGAGATCGGTATCCGCAAGGTATTAGGCGGTTCGGTAAGCCAGCTGGTGTGGATCTTTGGCCGTGAATTCACCCAACTTATCCTGCTCGCCTTCCTGATTGCGGCACCGGTGGCCTGGTGGCTGATGAATAACTGGTTGCAGGATTTTGAGTACCGCATCAGCCTGGGCGCCTGGATATTCGGAGGTGCGCTGGCGATCATAACCCTGATTGCGGCCCTGACCGTAGGTTATCAAACAATAAGGGCGGCTTTGTCGAACCCCGTGAAAAACCTGAGAACAGAGTAATTTCCGTAACCATAAACCAACTGCCAGCGGGCGTCGGGGTCATTTACCCGGCGCCCTTGTATTTTTCCCGGTTTCCTCCATTTTCTCTTCATTTTCAGGCTGAAAAAACCATTGATTTGTCGTAAATTCGCAACACTTTTTAAGTCATTTGTCACCGTCACGCGTCATTTTATTTTCTCCTCTGGTCCTCAATGACCCTGGCAATGACCGATGACCCAATATCTCAAAATTCAAATTATATCCACATGGTATTTGATCTCGATCTCATTAAGAAAATCTATGCTGAAATGCCGGGCAAGATCGCTGCCGCCCGCAAGGTCATCGGCAAGCCTCTCACCCTCACTGAAAAAATATTATACGCACACTTACATGGCGCAGTGCCGCCATCTCCCTATACACGTGGCAAGGATTATGTAGATTTTGCGCCAGACCGGGTAGCTATGCAGGATGCAACTGCACAGATGGCCTTACTGCAATTCATGACCTGCGGACGCGACCAGGTGGCTGTTCCCTCCACTGTGCATTGCGATCACCTGATCCAGGCTAAAGTGGGTGCTAAAGCTGATCTGGCCACTGCCAAAGAAGTGAACAAAGAGGTGTACGATTTTCTTTCTTCCATTTCCAATAAATATGGCATCGGTTTCTGGAAACCGGGTGCTGGTATCATTCACCAGGTGGTGCTGGAAAACTATGCATTCCCCGGCGGTATGATGATCGGTACCGATTCCCATACGCCCAATGCAGGCGGCCTCGGCATGGTAGCTATCGGTGTTGGCGGTGCTGATGCGGTGGACGTGATGGCCGGTCTCCCCTGGGAATTGAAAATGCCAAAAGTGATCGGTGTGAAGCTGACAGGCAAAATGAGCGGATGGACCAGTTGTAAGGATGTAATCCTCTGGGTAGCGGGTCAGTTGACCGTTAAAGGTGGTACGGGTGCTATCGTGGAATATTTTGGAGAAGGAGCAGACAGCATGAGCGCGACCGGTAAAGGCACTGTTTGTAACATGGGTGCTGAGATCGGCGCTACCTGTTCACTCTTTGCCTACGATGAAAAAATGAGCGCTTACCTGAAAGCTACCGGCCGCGAAGAAGTAGCTTCTCTTGCTGATGGTATCAAAGAACATCTGCGCCCTGACCCTGAAGTGTATGCCAACCCCGCAGCATATTATGACCAGGTGCTGGAACTCGATCTCAGCAAACTTGAGCCATATGTGAACGGACCTTTCACTCCGGACCTGGCTACGCCTATTTCCAAAATGGCTGAAGCTGTGAAAGAAAATGGCTGGCCTGAAAAACTGGAAGTGGCCCTGATCGGGAGCTGTACCAACTCTTCTTATGAAGATATCAGCCGCTCTGCCAGCATTGTAAAAGATGCAGTAAGCCAGGGATTGAAAGCACATTCTGAATTTACGATCACTCCTGGTAGTGAACTGGTACGTTATACCATCGAGCGCGACGGTTTTATCAATACATTTGAAAGCGTGGGCGGTGTGGTACTGGCTAATGCCTGCGGACCCTGCATCGGCCAATGGGCAAGGCATATTGATGACCCCAACCGCAAGAACACGATCATCACTTCTTTCAACCGCAACTTTGCCAAACGTAATGACGGTCTTGCCAGCACACACGCTTTTGTGGCCAGCCCTGAAATTGTAACAGCAATGGCTATCGCCGGAAAGATCTCTTTCAATCCATTAAAAGATAAATTGAAAAATGAGAAAGGTGAGGATGTGTTGCTGAAAGAACCTACCGGTTTTGAACTTCCTCCCAAAGGTTTCTCTGTAGATGATCCGGGTTACCAGGCTCCTGCCGAAGATGGCAGCAGCGTGAAAGTAGTAGTGGCCCCCGACAGCCAGCGTCTTCAACTGCTTCAGGCATTCGCCCCCTGGGAAGGACATGATCTGCAAGGATTGAAACTGCTGATCAAAGCAAAAGGAAAATGTACAACTGACCATATCTCTATGGCCGGCCCATGGTTGAAATTCCGCGGCCACCTGGATAATATCAGCAACAACATGCTGATCGGTGCAATCAACTATTTCAACGATAAAACAGACAGCGTAAAGAACCAGTTGACCGGCGAATACGGACCAGTGCCTGCTACAGCCCGCGCTTATAAAGCAGCGCATGTAGGCAGTGTGGTTGTTGGTGATGAGAACTATGGTGAAGGCAGCAGCCGCGAACACGCAGCGATGGAACCCCGCCATTTAGGTGTAAGGGCCATCATCGTACGCAGTTTTGCCCGTATCCACGAAACCAACCTGAAAAAACAGGGTATGCTGGCGCTTACATTTGCTGATAAGGCAGATTACGATAAGGTCCAGGAAAATGATAATGTTGATATCATAGGGCTCACTTCCTTTGCGCCCGGCAAGCCGCTGACTGTGGAATTGAACCACGCAGATGGCACCAAAGATGTGATCAGTGTAAATCATACTTACAATGAACAGCAGATTGAATGGTTTAAAGCAGGCGGAGCGCTGAATGTGATCAGGGCTGAGTTTGCGAAGAAAGCTGCGAAGTAAGAATGAAAATAAGTTTAGTCGAAAGCCCGGGTAGTTCCCGGGCTTTTTTTGGCCTGTGCTGCATTGATTTTATATCCGGGAAGAATTTATCTTCGGTCCACTAACAACTACACATCCATATGAGAATCTCTTTATCCATCGTTCTGCTCCTCCTGTTCCATTTTGCTGGCCTGTCGCAAAAAACAAAAGCTGTTACAGCATATTTTCCCCCGCCTGGTCAATGGCAACAAAAAACACCTGTGGAAATGGGTCTGGATCCCGCAGCTATTGACTCTGCTGTAGCTTTTGCCATTTCGCATGAATCAAAAAATCCCCGCCAGCTTGAAATTGATCAGGCCAATACTTTTGGTAAAGAGCCATTCGGTAATATAATTGGCCCAATGGCTGACCGCGGTGAGCCGACCGGCATTATCGTTTACAAAGGTTATATCATCAAAACCTGGGGTGAACCATTGCGATGCGATATGACGCATAGCGTAACCAAAAGTTTTTTAAGTACGGTGGTTGGCCTGGCAGTTGACAGTGGTCTGATCAGGAATGTGCAGGATACAGTAGCCGGGTATATGCCCCCTGTTGAATTGTATGGACAGGCAGATGAAAAGGGCAAACCATTCTTTATTTATCCATTTGCTTCTTCACATAACCGTACCATCACCTGGAATGACCTGCTGCGGCAAACCAGCGATTGGGAAGGCATATTATGGGATAAACCCGAGTGGGCCGATCGTCCTGATAGCAGCCGTGCCGACTGGAAATCACGGCCCCGCTATCCCAGCGGATCGCGTTATGAATACAATGATGTAAGAGTAAATGCTTTGGCACTGGCAGCAACAAGTGTCTGGCGCAAGCCCCTGCCACAGGTGTTGAAACAATATATCATGGACCCGATCGGTGCTTCCAACACCTGGCGCTGGACAGGCTATCGCAATGCCTGGATCACACTCGATGGTGAAGCAGTGCAAAGCGTCAGCGGTGGGGGGCACTGGGGTGGCGGTATGTTCATCAACGCCTATGATATGGCAAGATTTGGTTTGCTTACCCTGCACCAGGGCAATTGGAAAGGAACGCAACTGATCAGTAAGCAATGGGTGAGGCAGGCGCTTACACCAACACCGGTGAAAACGGATTACGGGTATATGAACTGGTTCCTGAATACAGGCCGGAAGATGTTGCCATCAGCCCCGGCCAGTGCTTTCATGCATATCGGCAATGGCGCCAATCTTATTTATGTGGACCCTGAACATGAGTTGGTGGTGGTAGTAAGATGGATCAGCCAGCGGGCGATGGACGGAGTGATAAAAGCCTTGTTGAATGGAAAATAAGGCAATGAAACTTTCAGGGCCCCGGTTTAAAATAAGTAGATTTACGTAGCTGCTTGCGTTCAATCCCGCGTTCTGATTACCCGCATGCCCGTATTGGGCAATATTCCCACAGGCAGGGAGTTTAATGATTCAAGCGCTAACTTGTATGAACCCCAAAACTCTGAAAATTGACTGCTTGTCACGGCTGTTCCTGTGGGCTATGCTTGCAGGATGCTTTTCCCCTTTCTCTTCTTCGGCACAGTCAAACGCTGCTGACCTGCGTGGTTTTGTAAACAATGTAGTAGAAATTGGTGTCAGTGAATTTGGTTTTATCACGGCTGAAGATTCCGTACATATTTATTTTGTCATTATCCGGCATTCACTCAATGAAAAGGATTATCCTGCAGAAATAGCTCCTCAAACCATCCGTACAGCTAAATTTTATAACAATACTTATCGCGTTAAAGCCACTAAACTGCGTGAAGCAAGGATGGGTGTTTTTTCGGTAGCGCTTTACCAGGCACCGCGGCCTCCGGAGAAAAAATGGCTCACCAATTATTATGAATCACTGGCCGATAAAAAAGGAAAGCTCACCACTTTCCGGGATAAATGGGTAAGTGATAATATCTGGTTCATGAACAGTGCTAAAATAGCAGTGGATAAAAAAGCAAAGAACGGCATATACACTTTGAAAGTGAGTAAAGAGGCCGGGTTGGCCCGCGGCATGCCTCTGATCAATGACCAGGGTTTTGTAGCAGGTATCATTGCCGAATCAAGCCTGGGCAAAACGACGATCCGCGCTATCAGCATGGAAGACATCGCTGATATGCTGTATATACTCGGCAATAACGATTGCCGGTATATTGATATGATCGCAATGGGACAGCAACTCAACCGTTGCGAGCTTGAAGCGCTGGCCAAAAAAGAAGCGGAAGAAAAAGCAGCACTTGAAGCGGAAAGGAAAGCACAATTGGCCAAAAAACATGAGAACAAGGAAGAAGAGCCTGCAAAGATTGATACAGCAAAAGTTGAAACCGATACACTGGCAAAAATCAAACAACATTTTATTGATTATGGTATAAGCGCCAATCTGCTTGGTGGACCCAGGCAGGTGAACATGCCCGGGGAAAACAGTTATTTTAAAACCAAAACATTTCATGCAGGTCTTGCACTGTATCTGAACATTGACCGCAAAAAAGGACGTTACCGCATTACACTTAAGCCAGGCTATGGAAGCTTTTCAGAAGAGACTATGCCTGCTATCTGGGCCTCTCCTGGCCAGGATATAAAAATATTCAGGTCAGGCTATCAGTTTGTTGAAATGCCGGTGGTGTTCGAGAAGCAACTGATCAGCGCAAAAAATTTCTCTTCTGCTTTTGGAATAGGTTATTCAGCAGGTTATGTGTTGAACCATCAGTATACCTGGACAGATAAAGATGCAGTAGAAGGATTTAAACAGAAAGTATCCGGCTCTGCTGTGCAGCAACGCGTGCTGGCTGAGCTGCATTTTTATCAATTCAGGATCGGAAGGGTTGGATTGGTGTATGCGCAGGATATCAGTAAATATCCCCATGCAGACTACACTATATCTGCAAATGGCATCGACTACCAACCTTTTGCCCAGAGGAAAAAAGGCTGGTATCTTGGATTGGAGCTGGCATTCAGGTTTCGTGGCAAGTGGGGAAAATAAGAAGGTGATGGTGCATTGAACAAAACACAGTAACTTTCTTGTCAACTATCCTGTAAGCTCATGAACTGGCTACTGCTCTCTGAGATTTTTTATATACTGATATTAATTACCACATGTATCCGTATCGTTTATGATACCCGCACCACCACCAAAACCATGGCCTACCTGTTGCTGGCCATCTTTCTTCCTGTTATAGGCATTATCTTTTATTTTTCTTTTGGCATTAATTACCGGAAACGTAAAATATACGGACGAAAAGAAATATCGAACACAACAGTGTTGAAAGAATTGAAGAAAGCAACTACCGCTTATACACAGGATGCGTTGAAACATGCAGGCACAGTAGTGAAGGAATATAAAGAGCTTGCAAGATTACTGGTAAAAGACCAGCAAAGCCCATTCACGAGGCATAATAAAGTGAAGCTGCTGATTAACGGGGAAGAAAAATTTCCTGAAGTGCTGGAAGCTATACGTGCTGCTACCAGTCATATCCATCTCGAATACTATATCGTGGAAAGAGGAGAAGTTGCAAGGGAATTGGTAGAGGTATTATTGGAAAAAGCCAAAGAAGGAGTGGAGGTCAGGTTTATTTATGATGATTTCGGCAGCTATTCCATCAGGCGCCAAACATTGGAGCGCCTTAATGCTGGCGGTATTAAGACAGCTCCCTTCTATAAGATACGTTTTTTATTGCTGGCTAACCGCCTTAACTACCGGAACCATAGAAAGATCATTGTGATCGACGGGCATACTGCATTCACAGGGGGTATCAATATCAGTGATAAATATGTCAATAATAAACCCGGTCAACTTTACTGGAGGGATACGCATCTTCGTATTGATGGACCTGGCGTGTATTATCTTCAATATCTTTTTTTGAACGACTGGAATTTCTGTTCCGGTGAATCCCTGCAGCCGGCAGCTTTTCTTTTCCCCTCACCCAGTGTACATAAAAAGGAGGATATACTGGTGCAGATAGCGGCCAGCGGGCCTGATTCCACGCAACCCACTATTTTGTTTTCCCTATTGCAGGCTGTTTACCTGGCGCAGGAAGAGATCCTCATCACCACACCTTATTTTATACCGGGTGAAAGCATGCTGGAAGCATTGACCATTGCAGCCTTAAGTGGCCTTTCTGTAAAATTACTGGTGCCGGGAATTTCAGACAGCAAACTGGTGAATGCGGCAGCCAAATCTTATTACGAAGAGTTATTGAAAGCGGGTGTCGAAATATATCAATACCAGAAAGGGTTTATACATGCCAAAACACTGGTAGCCGATGGTAAACTATCTGTAGTCGGCACAGCAAATATGGACTTCCGCAGTTTTGAATTGAATTTTGAAGTGAACGCATTGGTATATGATGCTGATTTTTCACGGCAACTCCGCGAGGTTTTTTATAATGATCTGAAGGATGCAGAAAAGATCGATCCTCTTGCCTGGGCTGCAAGACCCGTATATAAGCAAATGCAGGAAAAAGTGGCAAGACTGCTGTCTCCGTTATTATAAAGGATCATTTGAGTTTTTCATATGAGAAATGTCCCTTGATATATTTATTAAGAAAAGTGCCTTTTGAAGCTGCTGCTTTCATTGCCTTATATACTTTCTCCGGCACTTTTTTGTAATCATATATACTGCCTGATACAAAGACCACCCGCAGAATGGATTTCAGCGGATAATATTTTATGGCGGCTACAACTAAAGAAGGCATATGCTGTTTCTTAAATTAACAGGCGGCTGTTGACAAAAGATTAACTTTTGTGAACGAACCAATCATACACTTTATGGTTCAAAATAATGCCAGATTGAGAAGCTGTTTTGCAATTGATTATATAGATGGTATACTTTTTGACTTTCTATAGCGATAATAAAATAAATGATATAATATGAAAAAGACGAACAAGATCATACTGGGAGTAGCTGCTGCGGCCGCCGTTGGATTCCTTATCTATACTATCCGGAACCGCCGTCAGTCAGCTATCCGCCATGCCAGGGTTGCTGATGAAGGATATGAGACCGCCCATGATATTCTCTTCCCCGATAAAAAAAGCCGTGGCAGGAAGCTCCGCTTCGGACCTGTATTGCCTGAGTAATGTATTGATGCTGACATGGGCTTATTTATCTGCGGGATAAATCGGTATTTTTAGCGGATGAAAAGAATGATGATGGCAGCGCTGCTGCTTGCAGGAATGAATAGCCTGGCCCAGCAGTCAGAAAAACCTTTTATACGACTGGTCAGTCCCCTGAAAGAAAATAATAGCTCACGCACTCCACGCCAGTTCATCTCCGGCAGCACTTGCAAAAGCTGCCAGCTTACCATAAATGGAACATCTGTAAAAGTATATCCCACCGGAGGCTTTGCTCATGCGGTGGATCTTCAGCCAGGCAATAATACAGTAGAGATAATGGCCAGTGGCGCAGGCGGACGTGTGTCCAAAAAACTACTCTATCAATACGCACTCCCTTCCCCTCCAGACACCGTCAAAACACTGGACATAGCGCAGATAGAAACATTTCCTGAAGGAAATCTTATTGTGCAACCGGGCGATAAGATCCGCTTCCGGGTAAAAGCATTGACTGGTTGCATTGTGATGGTAAATAATAAAGAACCCCTGTATGAAATGCCTGCTCAGCCAATGCCCGGCATTTACCAGGGAGAATATACAGTAAATGCTGCAGACAGTTTTCTGAACAGCAAAATACCCGTGTCCATTATGGACACAGCCGGTAAAACCATTATGCGTTACACGTCCAGCCAGGTATCGCTTACCCGTGAATGGGGACCGGATATGCTGGTAACGAAAGGCCGGCTGGCACATCTGCTGTTCGGGCTTGGTGACGACAGGCTGGGAGGTGCCAAGATCGGTTATATTGATTCTTTGATCCCTTTGCAGATGACGGGAAAGGTGGGTTCGCTCTATAGGGTAAAACTGTCCAAATACCGGACTGCTTATATACCGGATGATGTAGTGGAATTTCTACCCAAGGGAAATTTTCCGCCTACTTCACTCACCGGCAATTGGAGAGTGCATGGCGACTCTGCTTATGATTATGTAGAAGTAGCACTCAGCAACCGCCTGGCTTATCAGTCAATCCAGTTGCTGGACCCTTCAAGGATCGTAGTGGATATATTCGGTGCTACCAGCAATACCAATTGGATCACTCAACTGGAAAATACCAGGGAAATAAAAAATGTGTGGTATGAGCAACTTGAAGATGAAGTGCTGCGCATCACTATTGAACTGAAGCATCCCCAGCATTGGGGCCATCAGCTTTATTACAAAGACAATACGCTGGTGATAAGAGTGAAGCCACAGCCGCAAAACTTATCGCTGAATCATCTTACCATTGCGGTAGATGCGGGGCATGGTGGTGGCAACACCGGTGCAGGCGGCCCAACAGGCTCTTCAGAAAAAATGCTGGCATTGGCTGTATCATTGAAACTGCAAAGGACCTTGCAACGTCAGGGGGCCAAAGTGATCATGACAAGGACCACGGAAAAATTTGTAGATAATAAGGAACGTATTTTGTTTTACCGGGACAGTGTTCCCGATCTCCTGGTGAGCATCCACCTCAATTCATCAGCCGACCCGGTAAATGTTGGTGGCACCGGCACATTTTACCGATATGCAGGTTTTCGCCCGTTAAGCAACCATATTTATCGCCGTATGCTGGAACTTGGATTAAAAGAATATGGCAATACAGGCAGCTTTAATTTCATGCTGAACAGTCCTACCGAATACCCCAATGCGCTGGTTGAAATGCTTTTTATCAGCAATCCTGCCGAAGAGATGTTGATCCTGGATGAGAAATTCCAGCAGGAAGTAGCGGATAAGATCGTGCAGGGTATTAAGGATTTCCTGGACGGTTGTAAATAAGAAATTGATACTTATCAGGCTGCTGCAGCCTGATCAATAATATCGTCCATATTGATCGCCATATGACTGTCGTCATACACGCATTTCCCATTTTTGATCACCAACACCTGTGGCGACTCATGCTGCACGCTGAATTGCTCAGCAACAGCATTGGAAACAGGACGGTAAGCAAGGAGATCGAGGTAATGAAAATCAACAGCTTTTGGAGTGTCTTCCTTTTCCAGGCGGTTCTTCACCACCACGCTGATAGAGCAACGGGTAGAATGCTTATAGATAACCTGCGGTGTATGGGCCGATTTATCAATGATCTCCTGTAATTGTTCAATTTGTGTAAGAGGATGCCAATTCATGGGCTGAGTTTTATGTGAGTATAACAAATATACCGCCTTCTGGTTCAGTTTATTTTGTTGAACATTCCCTCCGTTTGATGTTTTCCCACAAAGACCACCAAGACCACAAAGAAATATCGACTTATTACCTGCCCCAAAGCCATAGAATAAGAAGGATGCTTCGATAATAATTCTTTGTGGTCTTGGTGGTCTTTGTGGGAAAAGCCTGAGCGCCAAAACTGCGGCAATATTTTGCAGAACTTCAAAACGAAATGTAAAAAAGGGAATTGCTATCGCCCGGCCGGGTTTAAATTTTTACATTTGAGTTTAAGTTATATCACATTAATCAAAGACGTCTGTATATGACCGTTTCTCCTGTGAAATTTCTTTTCCTGATCAGCTTGCTGGCAGGCGGACCTGAACTGGCCGCTGGTTTGCCAGCCGATATTTTTGAAGCCCGGCCGGTATCTGTGCCGGTAAAGCCAGGCAAACTGGATGAAGCCTCAGGCATTGCCGACAGCAAGTCCCATCCCGGGTATCTATGGGTGGAGCAGGATAGTGGTAATCCCAGCCAGATCTGCCTGCTCTCGCACACCGGCGAATTTTATAAGAAGATCAAAATAAAAGGGGCTACCAATCGCGATTGGGAAGATATGGCTCTGGCCAATGGACCGGAAAAAGGCAGAAGTTATATTTATCTGGCTGATATAGGTAACAATAGCGTATCGGCCAGCAAGTATTTTATCTATCGTTTTCCGGAGCCGGCTGCAAATGCTGATACAGTGTATACTTTCGATAAACTCGTTTTTAAGTATCCCGATGGTTCACATGATGCCGAAGCTATACTGGTAGATAATACCACCAGGGATATTTATGTGATCACCAAGAGAGATAAACCATCAGGCATATATAAGATCCCCTATCCTCAAAGCGCAACTGATGTCAATAGTGCTGTGAAAGTCGGTTCACTTTCTTTCCAGGGTGTAGTAAGCGCTGCCATTTCACCTGATGGGAAGGAAATACTGGTAAAAACTTACACAGGTATTTATTACTGGAAAAGGAAAGCGGGTCAAAGCATAGAACAGGCTTTGCAGGAAACGCCCACCCAGCTTCCGTATCAACTGGAACCGCAGGGAGAAGCGATATGTTTCAAGCAGGACAATTCAGGATTTTTCACGCTTAGTGAAAAACCTTCTTTTATGAAAAAAGTAAACCTGAACTTTTATAAAAGGAAACGATGATCTGTCAGGCCTCAATCAACATCACCGTCTTTTCCCTATATTAGTGCCATGCGTTTACAATTCAACCTGGCTTCTCTTCTTGCTTTTTTTATCCTGGTATTGCTTCTGCATGAAGCGCATGAATCGGCGCATTATTTTTCTGCCTGGTTGCTTTGCGGCTGCCCGCCTGCCCGCGATTTTCTGGTTTGGGAACTTTGCAGCAATTGCACTGGTGAAAAGCAGTTCCTTCTTGCCAGCTTTGCAGGGCCATTGGCCACTTATGCTTTTATGTGGTGGGGCTTTTCCCTTCTGCGTCCCACAACCTCGGCCTGGCAAAAGACCATTGGTTTTGCACTGGTAACAGGTGCATTGCCTTTACCAAGATGGCTGGCTGCCATTGACAGGGGAGGGGATGAGATCAGTACGTTGCGACATGTATTTACAGGAGCGAAAACATACCAGGGCGTACTGCTTGGAGGATTGATCGTTCTGCTGTTAACTGTTCCTCCTGTTTGGCGTGCATTCAAAGCGATCCGGAATAAGCAAAGAATACTGATCATACTGGCATTCCTGGTCATCCCCTGGCTACTGGACCGGTTGCTGGTGGAGAAATTCCTGAATGGAAAGCTGGCAGCAGCAGGTGTGTTGATGTCTCCCGTGTATGCAGGCATGCCGTTGCTGGTGATACTATGGCAATTATTTCTTTTGATCGCTTTTGCTTTAACAGCCAGAAAATTAAAATACCTGTCGGAAGACAGCACGCAAAGTTTTTAGTTTTTTAATATCATCACAGTGATAGCTACCTGTTTTCCTTCCTTATCTACTGTTACTTCTTCCTGCCTTATACAAAATGGCAATAGCCGTTCAATGAATGGCTTGGCCATCAACCGTTGAGGAGTGCTGAGGATGATAAGCGTTCCGTCGTTAAGAAAACGATTGATCGTTGTATATACTTTATCAAATATCCATGGATCGTAATTGACATCACTCAACAGCAGCACTTCTGCTTTTACCGTGTCAGGGATATTGTTCCAGTCAATCACACTGCAACTCATATTGCTGAATTGGTTATGCTCTATCGTCCGTTGCTGTAGTGCTACAGCTTCCGGCGAATAATCACTGCAATGCACAGACCGGCTGTAACGGGCTGCCAGCAAGGCAGGCAGGCCTAACCCTGCAGCCAGTTCCAGTACGGTTTTGTTTTCAATATAAACGGTATTCTGCTCCAGGAACCGGCAAAGCCCTAATGCTGCCGGCCATACCTGCGACCAGTAAGGAGAATCGATATTGTTTTGCCTGTACAGGTCCCGGATTGTTGCCGGGTCAGGTACATACACAGAAAGCTGATGCCGGCCGGTAAAGAAAGTTTGGAGATGGGAATGGATATATTGCATGTACTGCAAAGATGCAATAAAGGGCGCTATACTTAGCGCCCTTGTATTTCTGCGTTCACTTGTTTTATTGGTAAGTAAAAGTCAGCTGACTTGTAACGGGATCTTGCCCGGGCAGGCCTTGTTTTACAGTACCTTTCTCCGGCAGGCCGTTCGATTTATAGGTATAGGTGTAAGTAAACTTGTCAGTAAGTTGGTGGTCGCCGTCAAACTCACTTTCTACAGTGATATTGTTTTTGGAAGGAGACTGCCAGAATAAAGCTAACAGTTCCCTGTATTGGTACAGCGGGTTTGCTTTCTGATCGTACTCATAAGTAGTAAGGCCTGCAGGCAGCAACTGGCCAGGCTCACCGGCTGCCATCTTTACCAGTGTTTCAGTGAGATTACCCTGGCCATTATATGTCATGACGTATTCCATCAAAGGAACAAACAAGCCGCCTTCACCATAGTGTATTGTTGCTTTTTTCAGGTTGCCGTTTTCGAAAACATAATCGGTATAACCAATCTGTTTGTTGTATTCATACATATTTGCGCGGCTCAGTACATTATTCTGATATTCGACCTCGATCTTGTACCAATCGGTAGCCAATGAAGCGATCTTCTTCTGGGCATTATACGTTACTGTATAGTCCATTTCATCACCATAGTTGCTGTCATCAGTTTTGACCGTAATCTTTTTCACTGTACCATCTGCATTATAAGTAAAACGGATATAATCTTCACCGTTGGTGTATGCCTGTAATTTGGCACCATTCGGAACAGGATCAGGGCCGGGGCCGTTGGAATCTTTATCTTTTTTACAGGCTACCATGGCGGCTGCCAGGCCAATAAAAAGAAAGAAGCGAAAGAAAGACTGTTTGAGAGTTGTTGCTTGCATAAACAAATTTTTATTTTCAGGATTAAGTTTATGCTGCAAAAAAAGCCTTTCTATTCGCTTGGAATAAATGCCCGCTGCATGAATTGAATATTCTACAGAGGGAAATGAGGTAAAGCCGGATATCAACTGTTTACCACCAATGAAACAAGCAGTCTTCCTTCCGGTATTTCAGTTGAGCTGTAATAAACGTTCAATGCTGATCTCTTTCCTTTAGGTTGCAAACTCAGTACATCTCCTACGCGGAAACTCATACCGGGATCCTTTTCACTGCTATTGGCAAACTGCCAGTTCTTCAATTCCTTATTATCTGTGCCACGGATGATAAGATGCCGGTTTTTGCCAATCCTCCCGCAATGATAATATTTAATGGTTATCTGATCCTTTATACCGGCTGCATTCAATTGCAGGCTTTTGATGTTTTGCATATTGTTGCCAAATTGCTGAAACATCAGTTTATTGTTCTGGAATACTTCAAAGCCTTCTCCTCCGGGTTTGAACGAAAAAGAGGATAGGATAAACAGCAGCGCTGCTGCAGGAAGCAGCAAGGCCAGCTTAAAAGGGCTCACATACTTTTTCATGGTTCTTATTTTATGATTAATGAATAAAAGGATACAACTACGGAACAAAGAAACCATGATCTTAATCGCATAAAAAATCACATTGACCAAAGGGAAACCCTGCTTGACGTAATGCATAATGACTCTAAACAGGCAGGGCAATTGCAGGGGATTGCTTATCTTGTTGAACTGACCCTCTGGATGAAGAACATGATAATTAAGCAAATTCATGGCAGCTATATGAAAAAATATGCTTTCTCACTGTTTCTCATCATGGCAATGATGAACTGCTTTTCGCAGCCGGTCCGCCAGCATGGGCAATTGAAAGTAACCGGCACACAACTGACTGATCAGCAAGGCAACCCTGTTGTGCTTCGCGGCGTGAGCTATGGCTGGCATTGCTTCTGGCCGCGGTTTTATAATGCAGGTTCTGTGGATTGGCTGAAAAACGACTGGAATGCTACTGTGGTGCGGGCCGCACTGGGTGTGGAGCCTGGAGAGAATAATTATCTGAAAAGGCCGGAGTGGTCGAAGGAAAAAATAATGGCCGTAGTAGACGCTGCCATTAAAGAAGATATTTATGTGATCATCGACTGGCATAGCCATAATATCAATCTGAAAGAAGCAAAAGCATTTTTCGCAGAGATGGCGGGTAAATATGGTAAGTACCCTCACGTTATCTATGAAATATTCAATGAACCGGATGAAGAGTCGTGGGCTGAAGTGAAAGCTTATTCAACGGAGATCATTAAAGTGATAAGAGCAGCGGATCCTGATAATATCATACTGGTAGGTTCACCTCATTGGGACCAGGACCTGCATATTGTAGCGGATGACCCCTTGCAGGGATTCTCCAACCTGATGTATACACTACATTTTTATGCGGCCACGCATAAGCAGGGATTGAGGGATCGGGGTGATTATGCTTTGCGAAAAGGCATTCCCATTTTTATTTCTGAATCGGCTGGTATGGAAGCCAGTGGCGACGGCCCTTTAAATCATGATGAATGGCAGAAATGGATCGACTGGGCGGAGCAGCATAAGATCAGTTGGATCACCTGGTCGGTGTCTGATAAGAATGAGACCTGCTCCGTGCTTTTGCCATCGGCTTCCGCAGAAGGGAATTGGAAAGAGGGGGATCTGAAAGAGTCAGGGATAAGGACGAGGGCTTTACTGAAAAAATATAACAACAACCTGGCAGTGATCGCTTATTATTCCGGCGATGCAAGCCGGCTATCGCAATACCCGGTTGAAAAACTGACACATATCATCTTCAGCTTCTGCCATCTCAAAGGTAACCGGCTGCATGTAAACAATGCACGGGATACTGCCACCATCCGGGAATTGGTAGCTGCAAAAAAAAGAAATCCCGGGCTTAAAGTGATGTTATCGCTTGGTGGTTGGGGTGGTTGCGAAACCTGTTCAGTTGTTTTTTCAACAGACGGGAACAGGAAAGCATTTGCTTCATCTGTAAAAGAACTGGATAGTTATTTTAATACGGATGGTATAGACCTGGATTGGGAATATCCGACCATTCCTGGTTATCCGGGACATGCCTACAGTGCAGCGGATAAGAACAATTTTACTGCTTTAGTGAAAACATTGCGTGATACATTAGGCAGCAAACAGGAGATCAGTTTTGCTGCAGGAGGAACTGATCCTTTCTTATTAAATTCGGTTGACTGGAAAAGCCTGAGTCCACTGGTTGACCGTATCAACCTGATGAGTTATGATCTCGTCAGTGGCTTTTCTACTGTTACAGGCCATCACACACCTTTATATTCCACATCAAAGCAATCAGCTTCTGCCGATCACGCCATTCGATACCTGGATAGTATCGGTGTGCCACCTAATAAGATCGTTATCGGTGCAGCCTTCTATGCACGTACCTGGGAGAATGTAGAGAATGTGAACAATGGATTATACCAGCGGGGGAAATTCAAAAGCTTTGTGCCCTACAGGCAATTCAGCCAACAGCTTAACAGTGCCAATGGCTATCAATTTTATTATGATAGTGTTGCTAACGCATCTTATGCTTACAGTGTGCAGAGAAAAGAATTTGCAACCTTTGATGACCCGGTCTCCATTCAATTAAAAACAGCTTATGCAATCAAAAAAGGATTGAATGGGATCATGTTCTGGGAGCTCACACTGGATAAACCGCAGCAGGGTTTGGTGGATGTAATAGATAAGGAAAAGAACAACAAATGATCAATTCTCTTTACTGCCCCAACGATAAGTACGGATATCAAATCCTGCAAGATCAAGTGCCCGGTCAACTACTGTAGCAGCAACCTCTTCCAGTGTTTGTGGTTTGCTGTAAAAAGAAGGAGTAGCAGGACAGATAATACCGCCGGCAAGCGTGACAGTTTCCATATTGCGGATATGGATAAGATTATAGGGAGTGTCGCGCACTACGCATATCAACTTTCTTCTTTCTTTTAATATTACATCCGCAGCCCTGGTGATAAGATCATTGGAGATGCCGCTGGCAATTCTTCCCAGCAAACCCATTGAGCAGGGAATGATGATCATATTTTCATATTTACCTGAGCCTGATGCAAAAGGAGCGGTGAAATCCCTGGTGCTGTAGAATTTAGCAGGAAGTTGCTGATAAGAGGCATCACCCAGTTCTGTTTCCCAAACCTGTTTGGCATTTTCTGTCATAATCACTGCAAGGTCTGCACACTGTTCAGGAATGGCAGCAAGCTTCTGAAGTAATTGCCGGGCATAAATGGAGCCGCTGGCACCGGTGATGGCTACAACTGTTTTTTTCATATTTCTGTTTACAAAAATCAGTAATAAAATGTTGAATTAACTAAAATGTTGCAGTAACCGGAGGAAGTATGCAGGATCAACGACAGTATTTGGACAAATTGGCGCAATCGTTTGCATGGGTCAAAAAGTTAATATCCGGTCAAAGTTCAACGTTTCGACATTGAGATGAATCAATAAAAGGTAGAATTGACACATAATCGGCAAAAAAAATAGTCAAAAAGTTTTTGTGTTAATTTATTATTAGCGATATTGCTCATGAATTTTCATAGGATAAGGTTTAATGGTTAATGGTTTTTGATTAGGGCCCTCCCGGATTTACTTCGGGAGGTCTTTTTTTTGAGATACGTTACCGTATTTTTACTAAAATCCTTCCCGCTTCTTTAGCACGGGAACGTTCCCGGAAAATCAACTCACAGGCTCTCCCAACAGCTTTCTCAATTTAGCATACACACCATTTGTCCAGCCAAAACCATCCTGGTTTTTATATTCTCCACCACCTGCTTCCAAAGAAGTATCGATCACATTATATTTCTCCATAAGCCTTCCTGTTCGCTTGAATACCTTCTCTACATTCTCCGTCCAGTTATGTGCAATACGTTTAGCCAATTCAGGCCTGTTATAGTTCAATGCGGCTTTATAGCCTATCCATTGCAAAGGCGCCCATCCGTTTGGCGCATCCCATTGCTGACCTGATTCAATCAAAGTAGTAAGCAGGCCTCCTGCATGCAAAAAATCTTTCTCCATTCTGTCGAGCACCAAGCCTGCCTGGTTAGCCGGTGCCATGCCGCAAAAAAGCGGATAGGCCATCGCCATTGTTATCACGGATGAGGGAATTTGTGCTATAAAATTGTAATCGGTATACACCTGTTCTTTGTGATCCCAACACACTGCTTCTATACCTGCTTGCCTGCGCAATGCTTTTTCTTCATACTCTTTTGCTGTTTGCGGTTTCCCTTCTGCGGTATATGCTTCCGCTAAAGTTTTCTCCAGGTGCCACAAAAGGCAATTGAGATCAACTGGTATCAGTTCGCAGGTGTGAATGGTGGTAATCTTCTTTTCATCTTTCAACCATCTGCTGGAAAAATCCCAGCCCGATTCGCAAGCTCCCCTGATGTGCCTGTAATGCTCTGAAGGATCTGCCAGAGCCCTGGCATGGGTTTTAAGATCGGCCGCATAACCTTCCGGTCTTGGTGTATTCATTTCATCCCAGTAACGGTTCAATATTCCTCCATTAGAAAGCTGCACAGTATGCTCACTGGCGGGTTCTTCAGGGCGGAGCAAATCGGCGCCGCGCATCCAGAAATTATATTCATTGGTCAGTTGTGGCAGGTATTGTATCAATACGGAATCTCCTTTTTCTTCCTGCAGCAGTTTGATCATAAATGAGAAGAAAGGTGGCTGTGATCTTGTCAGGAAATAAGTACGGTTGCCATTGGGAATAAGACCGAATGTATCTATAAGGAAAGCGAAATTGCTGATCATATCTTCCACCTTGCCGGTAAGCCCTGCTGCCTGCAATCCCAGCATGGTAAAATAAGTATCCCAGTAAAATATTTCACGGAACCTTCCTCCCGGCACAATAGAAGGTTTGGGCAAAGGAATAAGCGTGCCCCCGTTTTCATGCGGTTGGCGGGTCAGTAATTCCCAGAGATGATTGATATGTTCATCAATCGGGAAATGCCAGGGCTGCTTTGGCTGGGGTATTGGTTTGGGCAGGTAAAAGTGATCGAGCACAAACTGTTCGAGATTGCCATCACCTGCCTGCTTGTAAGTGCGGTATTGCTCAAGTATCTCTGCTACCGGATAGCGGGGTGTGCAATCGGCGAATATTTTCTGATCCGGAAATACCCGTTGAAGCTGTACATCGGTAAACAGTTCCTGCAGATCTTCAAGATAAAAGAGATCAGGATGCTTAAGCATTGTGGAGTGCTTTTCCTGATAGCTGCAACAATAAGGCCATCTGCACTGTTTCGCTTTCGGGAAAAACAAACCCTGCTTGTGGCAGGGTCTGATATAAGTGGTTTATTTATTTTTTGGTCTTTGCACCAGGTAATCAAATCTCTTCCCGGTCACTTCCGCCATATCGGGGATATCTGCTACTTTGTATTCACCTGCATCCAGTTTTTTCTTGGTAGCAGAGAAAGCTTCAAGTGTAGCGCGTATGTCTTCATCTGTATGCGAAGCAGTAGGGATGAGGCGGTAAATGATATGTCCTTTCGGAATAACAGGATATACTACGATGGAACAGAAGATATGATAGTTCTCACGGATGTCCATTACCATTGCAGTAGCTTCTTCCACACCACCTTTCATATACACGGGTGTAACAACGGAATCTGTTTTACCAATATCAAATCCTCTTTCTGTAAGTCCTTTTTGCAGTTTGAGTGCATTCTCCCAAAGCCTGTCTTTCAATTGTGGTTGGGTGCGCAGCAGCTCCAGCCTTTTCAGGTTCCCGATCACCAGTGGCATCGGCAGGCTTTTAGCAAAGATCTGGCTGCGGATATTATAGCGGACATAATCGATGATCTTACGGTCGCCGGCGATAAAGGCGCCGATTGACGCCATTGATTTTGCAAAAGTAGAGAAGTAAAGATCGATATCATCCTGCACACCTTGTTCTTCACCTGCGCCTGCACCGGTTTTGCCTAATGTACCAAATCCGTGCGCATCATCTACCAGCAGGCGGAACTCATATTTTTGTTTTAATGCAATGATCTCTTTCAGCTTACCCTGATCGCCAGCCATACCAAATACGCCTTCAGTGATCACCAGGATGCCACCTGTTTTTTGTTTTTCTATCAGTGCGGTGCCCCGTTGCAGTTGCTTTTCAAAATCTTCTATATCATTATGCTTGAAAACATAACGATGGCCGGGGTGAAGGCGTAAGCCGTCGATGATGCAGGCATGGCTTTCGGCATCATAAATAATGATGTCGTGGCGGCTGCATAAAAGATCTATCAGGCTTACCATGCCCTGGTAGCCATAATTCAGCAGAATGGCATCTTCTTTTCCTTCAAAGGCTGCAAGCTCCGCTTCAAGCTGTTCATGATAATTACTGTTGCCACTCATCATGCGGGCACCCATTGGCAGTGCGAGTCCGAACTCCCGGGCTGCGTCTGCATCTGCTTTTCTCACTTCGGGATGGTTGGCCAGGCCGAGATAATTGTTCAAACTCCATACGATCATTTCCTTCCCTCGAAACTTCATACGGCTGTCGATCTCTCCTTCAAGTTTTGGGAATGCAAAGTATCCATGCGCCCTTTCACGGTGCTGGCCGATCGGCCCGTAATTCTTCAGTAAACGCTCGAAAATATCTGCCATATTAAGAAATTGTTATAGGTTTTAAAACTGCGCAAAGGTAAGGTTTTCAGGGAAATGCTTGCAGGGAGCAAGGCGTAGGAGTAGCGTAAAACCCGTAATTAAACTGTATAAAGGTAGGGATTTCGCTTAATAAGGGGTGAGTATTGCTCACAGTTTGAATGTTTTCCCACCAAGACGACAAAGACCACAAAGAAATATTTTAACTACGTTCCTAAATCCATAAGGTCTTTAACCCAAGGAAAACGCCCAGGCAATATTTCTTTGTGGTCTTTGTCGTCTTGGTGGGAAACCCGGCCTTATAGCGGGAATACCAACCTGCTGGGGCAACAAAAAGCCGCACCTGGAACAGTGCGGCTTTTAAGCAAATAGATTTGATTTCTTGATTTAGATCACTATCAGGGCATCCCCATAGCTGAAGAACCTGTATTTATCTTTTATCGCTTTCTTATAAGCTTCCATTGTCAACTCATATCCTGCAAAGGCACAGGTCATGATCAACAAGCTTGTTTTTGGCAAATGGAAATTGGTTACCAGCGAGTCAGCAATATTGAAATCATAAGGAGGGTGGATGAACATATTGGTCCAGCCTTCAGATGGCTTCAGTAATTTTTGCGCGGTGAAAGAAGATTCCAGTGCCCGCATGGTAGTAGTGCCGATTGAGCAGATGCGGTGGCCGTATTCTTTAGCGCGGTTCACGATCTTGCAGGCTGTTTCATCAATGTGGTAATACTCTGCATCCATTTTATGCTTGCTGAGATCTTCCACTTCAATAGGGCGGAATGTTCCCAAACCGGTATGCAAGGTCACTTCTGCGAAACGGATGCCCTTGATCTCAAGGCGCTTGATCAGTTCGCGGCTGAAGTGAAGTCCTGCTGTGGGAGCAGCTACTGCACCTTCATGCTTTGCGTATACGGTTTGATAACGCTCTTTATCTTCTTCGTCGGGTTTGCGTTTGATATATTTCGGGAGAGGCGTCTCACCCAGTTTTTCCAGTTGCTCACGGAATCCTTCTTCGCTGCCTTCCCATAAGAAACGGATGGTACGGCCACGGCTCGTAGTGTTGTCGATCACTTCTGCTACCAGGTCTTCCTGGTCGCCGAAATACAATTTATTTCCTACACGGATCTTACGGGCAGGGTCCACGATCACGTCCCAAAGGCGGTTAGGCTTATTCAGTTCGCGAAGCAGGAACACTTCGATCTTGGCGCCTGTTTTTTCCTTGCGGCCATACATGCGGGCAGGGAAAACCTTGGTATTGTTTACTACAAAAACATCTTTATCATCAAAATAATCCTGGATATCGCGGAAGTGCTTGTTCTCGATCTGGCCGGTGTGACGGTGAATGACCATCATACGGGCATCTTCACGTTTTTTGGCAGGATTTTGTGCGATAAGGTTTAGAGGGAGGTCGAAACGGAATTGGGAAAGCTTCATATTATGATTTGAGTCTTTTTCTTTAATATTCTTGCCCTTCATGATTTCTTACCGGATGGTAGGAAACAACTCCTGAATGACAAACTGAGATCTCATGACTCAAACCGGTAACAGAATACCTGAGGGGGATCACCAATCCCCGGTCTTACGGCACCGGGTCTGGTCATGCGCCAGCTTTAAGGGCAGCAAAATTACATATAAACGTGCAATTACAGCCATTTGTTGCCTGGATTTTTTTAAATGGAAAAATGTGTTGAATCTCAGTTAATTAAACAACATAAATGTAAAATCCCTGTTATAGATAAAACAGATTTTAACGCCAGCCGTTTTCAATAAAATAGTAAATTCAGCCGGATGTTCGATGGCCGAACCACCTAAACTAGTTCCCTCATATGAAAAGAGCCCTGATCCTGTTCCTGTTGTTAATGCCATTTCTCCTGCATGCCCAGCCCAAAACGAAGAACAAAAACTATCCCAGCCTTCTTTGGGAGATCAGCGGCAAAGGCATGAAAAAACCTTCTTACCTCTTTGGCACCATGCACGTGAGCAGCAAACTGGCTTTTCACCTGGCCGATTCGTTTTATATCGGTATCCGCAATGCAGATGTGGTGGCATTGGAAACCAATCCTGAATCATGGCAGGAAGATATGAGCAAGTATGACCTGGGAAATAATGAGTACGGGAACTATGCCATGAATTATACGGGAACAGAAACGCCGAATGATTACCTGCGCATCAACACCCTTCGTTTTTATAAGTATGACAAGAAAATAGAACGGGCCCTTTACAGCAATCCTTCCACTATCAACAACCTGCTTTACCGCAGCTATGGAAATGCTTCGAGCGATTTTGAAGAAGATACTTATCTCGACATGTATATCTACCAGTGCGGAAAGAAATGGGGCAAAAAAGTGGCGGGTGTGGAGCAATATGGTGAAAGCATGAAGCTGATGGCAGAAGCTTATAAAGATGCAGCGAAGGATAAGAATAAAAAAGAAAGAAGCTATGACCAGGAAGAAGGATATTCTTCCAATAAACTGCAGGAAGCTTATCGCAGCGGCAACCTGGACTGGCTGGATTCCATCAATAAGTACAATAGTTTTTCCAGCGCTTTTGATGAAAAATTCCTGTATCGCCGTAATGAGATCCAGGCCAATTCCATTGATTCTATCTTGCGTTCCGGTCAGTCATTGTTTGTTGGAGTGGGAGCAGCACATCTTCCCGGCAACAGGGGCGTGATAGAGATACTGCGCCGGCAGGGCTATCGCCTCCGGCCTGTAAAAATGGGAGCCAGGGACAGCCAGCATAAAAACCAGGTGGAAAAGCTGCGCGTGCCGGTTGTGTTTCATCCACAACAGGCAGATGATGGTTTCTTTAAAGTGGATATACCCGGTAAGTTTTACAAATTCGGTGATGATGCTTCCATGGACCAGCGCCAGTATGCAGACATGGCCAACGGCAGCTATTATATGGTGACCCGTATTATGACCAATGCCTGGATGTGGGGACATAATACAGACCGGGTGAGAAAAATAGTCGACAGCCTGCTGTATGAAAATATACCGGGCAAGATCATCCGTAAAACACCGGTTGTCCGTAACGGTTATCAGGGCATTGACCTGGTCAATAAAACCCGCCGCGGAGATATACAACGCTATAATATTTTCACCACCCCATTTGAAGTGATCATTTTTAAAATGAGCGGCACCGGAGAATATGTGGGTCAGGGGGAAGAAGCACAACGTTTTTTTTCCAGCATTCAATTGAAAGAATATAAAACCCAGCCGGAGGCAATGGCGGCCACCTGGAAAAAATATTCACCATCGTATGGCGGTTTTTCCATTGATATGCCGCATGAGCCTTATGTGGGTAATGACGGGAGCTGGATATATGATGCAGAAGACAGGAACACGCATACACAATACCGGGTGATCCGTACAGACGTCCACAATTATCATTTCGTGGAAGAAGATACATTTGACCTGGGATTGATGGATGAAAGCTTTGCCGCTTCTGAATTTATTGATAAGGAGATCAGCCGCCAGCACACAACAGCAAATGGTTATCCTGCACTTGATTGCCGTTATAAAGACAAGAACGGAGGCGTTTACCTGGTGAGGTTTATTATCCAGGGGCCGCATTATTATACGCTTGTTGCACATGGCAAACAGGAAATGCCGGTCATGAAAAATTTCCTGAATTCTTTTTCTGTAAGATCCCTTGCTTATTCTCCGCCTTCACTCAACACTGATACAGCGCTTTATTACACCGTGAAGGCTCCTGTATTTCCTGCACCGGAGAAAGAAAAGCTGGACTTGCCGCGTGGTAATCTTTACCAGGAAGATGAGGAGGATGATAGCAATGATATGGAAGCCGGAATGTTTCGCAGCAAGGTGGTCCGGAATGATACGACCGGTGAAAGGATCTTTGTCAATTTCTTCAAATCACCCCGCTATGCTTACCTGGAAGACAGCACCGTGCTGGATAAAGAAAGCTCCACTTCTATTTTTGGCGACACAAGCTGGATCGTTCTGAAAAAAATAAAAACGGAACTGCCCAATAAGATGAGGGTTTGGGAAACAGTTGTGACCGATACCGGCAGCAGCCGCACATTATGGAGCAAGGTATTTTATAAAGACGGCATTGGTTTCTCTTTGATAACAGAGAGCGATACGCTGAGCGCTCCGAGTGCATTTGTAAAATCTTTTTTCGACAGCTTTAACCCTGCTGATACTTTACGAGGCAATGATATGTTTGCAAAGAAGACAAAACTCTTCTTTGAAGATTTCATGAGCAGCGACAGCCTCGTGCATAAGCGGGCGGTGAAAGGATTGTATGTGATCAAGTTTGATTCAACAGATGTTCCGGGACTCAAAAAAGCCATTGCTTCTACCGGGTGGGCAGAAAAGAATTACCTGGATACAAAGAAAACACTGATCCGGAAAATGAGCAGTATTCCTGCCAGTAATGCTACCAATTACCTGAAAGAACTTTACCAGGCGGCAGGGGATACCCTTGAGCTGCAATATGCCGTGCTGGGTACTTTGATCAAGCAAAAAACTTCTTATGGATATAAAACGCTCCGCGATATTATCATGACGGAACCACCAGTCCTGAATGTTAATACACGCAACTGGAAGACGTCGATATATGATGATCGCCCAGGAGGGAATAGTATATTGAATGGGTTGGATGATTCTCTCCAACTGACACGCACGATCATGCCGGATATCTTGCCGCTGATCAACCTGGACGATTATAAATATCCCATAATGACCTTACTGGGGCAGATGGTGGATAGCGGCCTGATAAAACCGGATGATTATAAGGCCTATTTCTCCAAGTTTTTGCTGGAAGCAAAACAGGAATTGAAAAAACAGGTGATCGTTGAAAAGCAAAAAGCGATCTATAAGGCCGAGCAGGAAAAGAAAGGGAAAACACAAAGCTATATATCTTACCAGGAAGAAACGGAAGAAGATGGAGGAAACGATAACCTGCAGTTGTATGCCACGCTGCTGATCCCTTACTGGAATGACCCGCAGGTGCCGGCTTTGCTCAACCAGATGTTGTCTTCTGCTGATAAACGGTTGAAATATTCTACGCTTACATCACTGATACGGGCGGGTAAGCCGTATCCTGACACCATATTGAATTATTTTGCCGGCCTGGATGAATACCGCTATGAGTTGTATGAAGACCTGTCGGATATGGATAAGCTTTCAGCGTTTCCTGCAAAAGCCAATCAGCAATTGTTGCTGGCGCATAGTAAACTGCTGATGGAAAGCAGGTATGGCAAGCCCGATTCATTGCTGTTTGTTGATAAGCTGAAGGCTGAAGTGAAAGGCCGTGAAGGATGGATATACTTCTTCAAATATAAAAGCCGTAAGGATGATGCCGGCTGGAAACTGGCCGCTTCTGGTCTTGTGCCGCTGGATTCAACAAAATTTGAATGGAAGAGTGATGATACGGCTGATTCCTCTGCCGACGAAGAAGGAGACGCTTACCGGAGCAAATATGATTTTACCAGCTTTTCCAATGTCCGTATCAGGGAAGATGAACCTTTGCTTCCACAATTGCAAAAGGAATTGAAACGGATGTTGTATTCAAAGAGGAAGAGTGCACGGGAGTTTTATGACAGAAGCGGAGCAATGGACTATGATGAGATCTCGATCAGCGCAGATGAGACGGATAATTAGAAATGCTTAAAACCCACGCGGAATTGCAGCGATCAGTCGTTGTGTATAAGCCGATTTTGGTTGATTGTATATTTCTTCTGCTTCGCCGGTTTCTTCAATCTGCCCTTTATTCATGACCATGATCCTGTCGCTGATATAACGCACTACTGAAAGATCATGTGAGATAAAGACCACAGTGAACCCGAATTCTTTTTTAAGATCATTCAGCAGGTTGAGCACCTGCGCCTGCACGCTTACATCCAGCGCGGAAACGGATTCGTCGCAAACAATAAAAGAAGGATTAAGTGCAAGGGCCCTTGCGATGACGATCCTTTGTCTCTGCCCTCCGGAAAACTCATGCGGATAACGGTTGAAATGCTCCGGCTGCAGGCCTACTTTTTCGAGCAGTTCTGTTACCCGTTCCCGCCGGCTTTTTTCAGAAGCAAGCAGGCGATGCACTTTCAATGGCTCTGCAATAGCAGAACCAATAGTGAGGCGCGGGTTCAAAGAAGAATAGGGGTCCTGGAACACGATCTGCAATTCCTTGCGCAGGGAGCGCATATCCTGTTTGCTGATCGACGTAAAATCTTTTCCTTCATAATAGATGGAGCCGGAAGTAGGTGCAATAAGCCGGAGCAGTGTTCTGCCAAGTGTGGTTTTGCCGCAACCACTTTCTCCTACCAATCCCAGTGTTTCTCCTTTATACACATCAAAGCTTACATCGTTCACTGCTTTGGTGAAGCGGGTCGTTTTACCAAAGAAAGTTCTTTCGGAAGGAAACCATACAGAGAGATGATCTGCACGCAGCAACACATCCTGTTTTGAAGGTTTAGGAGTGCCTGTTGTTTTTTCTTCTGCAGCAGGAACGGGAATCTTTTCCTGGTTGTTTAAGAAATCGCTTACCACCGGCAATCTTTCTCCTTTGCGATGAAGAACAGGGCGGCAGGCGAGAAGTCCTTTTGTATAAGCATGCTGCGGATGAGTAAAGAGTTGACGAACGGGATTCTCTTCCACGATCTCTCCTTTGTACATTACCAGTGTGCGATCAGCGATCTCAGCTACCACACCGAGATCATGCGTAATAAAAATAACACCCATGCCCGATTGCTGCTGCAGTTCTTTGATAAGATGGAGGATTGTTTTTTGTACTGTCACATCCAGCGCCGTGGTAGGTTCATCGCAGATCAGCAAGGATGGCTCGCAACACATGGCCATGGCGATCATCACGCGTTGCTTTTGCCCGCCGCTCAATTGATGAGGATAGCGTTTGAACAATGCAACAGGGTTGGGTAACTTTACCTTTTCCATCCACTCCAATGCCTGTTGCCGGGCTTGTGCAGCGGATATCTTTTTATGTGAAAGGATCGCTTCCATGATCTGCTCACCACAGGTGATCACCGGGTTTAAAGAAGTCATGGGCTCCTGGAATATCATGGCGATCTTATTGCCGCGGATATCCTGCAAGGCCTGGCGGCCGGCTTTCAGCATATTTACCGGCTCGCCCCCATCTTCACTAAATAGGATGCTGCCGCCTGCATATACAGCAGGTGGTGAAGGCAGAAGTTGGAGAACGGCCAGTGAGGTGACGGATTTTCCAGATCCTGATTCGCCCACCAATGCCACGATCTCTCCTTTTTGAACAGTGAACGAAATACTTTTTAAAGCACGTGTATTCCCTGCAGATGAGATAAAATCAATGGAGAGGTCCTGTATGCGGAGCAGCGGATGCATTATTTAGGCACCACTTTTATTGAAAGCTTATGTGCAGGCGTAGGGTAGTAGGCCATACAAACGGCACAATTTTTTGGCTTTGCTGTATCGATAGCGAAATAAAATTCATCTCCTTCATTGATCGTGGTAGGGAAATCGCAGGGGTTGGCAAGACCAAAAACATTATTGAATGTTTTACCCTTTATCTCGTCTGTCCAGCTTGCGTCTACCAGCGATGTATCAATATTACCTTCTACCAGCCGGAGGGTATAATTCATGCAAAGGCCTTTCGTCTCGAGTCTGGCTTTGTAAGTGTTGTTGCTGGCTTTTTTGCTTTTGCATTGGTTAGCGGTAGCAGTGAGCAGAAGAAGCCCTGGCAGTAATAATAATTGTTTCATGAGGAGTAGTTTAAGGTTATTGAACGTTGATACAATTAAAATTTCAGATGACGGACGGTCAATCCATCATTGATCAGTTGCTTCAATGAGTCTATGCCGATCCTCAAATGCCTTTCCACATATTGAGCGGTGATGCTCTTATCACTTTCTTCTGTTTTCACTCCTTCCGGTATCATGGGCTGATCGCTTACCAGTAAAAGTGCGCCTGTCGGTATCTTATTGAAAAAGCCTACAGTGAAAATAGTGGCTGTTTCCATGTCAATGGCGTAAGCCCTTACTTTTTGCAGGTATTCTTTAAAATGTTCATCATGTTCCCATACACGGCGGTTGGTGGTATACACGGTGCCTGTCCAGTAATCTACTGCATAGTCACGGATGGTGGTGGAAACAGCTTTTTGGAGGGCGAAAGCGGGCAGGGCGGGGACTTCGGCAGGAAAGTAATCGTTGGAAGTACCTTCACCGCGGATTGCAGCAATAGGAAGGATCAGGTCGCCGAGCTTGTTTCTTTTTTTCAGCCCGCCGCATTTGCCCAGGAAGAGAACAGCTTTGGGGCTGATGGCGCTGAGCAGGTCCATGATCGTGGCGGCAGTGGGGCTGCCCATTCCAAAGTTAATGATCGTGATATCTTCTGCGGTGGCGCATTGCATTGGCCGGCCTTCACCTATCACCGGCACGTTGTTCCAGGAGGCGAACATGTACACATAATTGCTGAAATTGGTAAGCAGGATATACTCCCCGAAGTTCTCCAGTTTTTCGCCGGTATATCTCGGCAGCCAGTTGTTGACGATGTCTTCTTTTGTCTTCATATTTTCAAACAGCTTTCATGCGAATTTAATCATTTACTTTTGAAGTATGTTGATCATTCACTATCCGGAGCCTTCTTTCCGGATAAAAAAGCAGGGCGATAAGGATTTCGTTTTTGATGCCATCCGCAAAAAATGGTTATTGCTGACCCCGGAGGAATGGGTGCGTCAGAATTTTATCCAATACCTGGTGCAGGTGAAGAAATACCCCGTGGCGCTGGTGGCCCTGGAAAAAATGATCCTGCTGGGCGAATTGAAAAAGCGGTTTGATATACTGGTATACGATCAGCAACACCGCCCCTGGATGATGATCGAATGCAAATCGCCATCCGTAAGCCTGGATGATACAGTATTGCACCAGTTGCTGCGTTATCATATTTCTGTACCGGCAGGATTGCTGGTGATCACGAATGGCGAATACAGTTATGCCTGGGAAAAAAAGGAAGGCCAATTGCAAATGATCAATGCACTGCCTGAATGGAATAGTGAATGATCAACTGTCAGGCCTTATTAAAGCAATTGCCTTTTATACATCTGCACGGTATTCTCCAATCCTAAATACAAAGCATCACTGATCAGGGCGTGACCAATGCTTACTTCATCGAGCCAGGGAATATGTTGTTTGAAAAACTGGAGGTTGTGCAAGTCAAGATCATGGCCGGCATTCAGACCTAAACCAAGGTCCTTTGCTTTTTGAGCCGCTTCCACATAATCTTTGACAGCAGAAAGCTTATTGCCGGTGGCATAATGCCGGGCATAGGCTTCAGTGTATAACTCAATACGGTCAGTGCCGGTAGCTGCAGCGCCTTCTACCATGGTAGGTACCGGGTCTACAAAGATGGACACGCGGATGCCGGCTTTCTGAAAAATGCCGATCATTTCTTTGAGATAGTCTTTATGCTTAATGGTATCCCATCCGTGGTCTGAAGTAAGCTGGCCCAGTACGTCGGGCACCAGCGTCACCTGGTCAGGTCGGGTTTCCAGCACAAGGTCAATGAATTTCTGTTCCCTGCAATTGCCTTCTATATTAAACTCTGTGGTGATGATCTTCTTTATCTCTCTTACATCATTGTAGCGGATATGGCGCTCATCAGGACGTGGATGAACAGTGATGCCGTCTGCGCCGAAACGTTGTATGTCAATAGCTGATTTTACAACATCAGGATTGTTGCCACCTCTCGAATTGCGGAGCGTGGCGATCTTGTTGATATTAACGGAGAGCTTGGTCATGGTGCAAAGTTATTTCAAACTTTTTTACTGTTCCCGCAGAGATCCTGTATTCTTTGTGGTCTTTGTCGTCTTCGCGGGAATTACTCCCACGAAGACGACAAAGATCACAAAGAAATAATTGGGGAGATGTTCGTGAGTCAGTTAAATAAATCCCCGGCAGTTCTTCGCACCGCAGCGGCAGGGCAGCTTGCCATCGTGGTGGGTCTCACCATAATCGCAGGTCAGTTCTTCTCCTTTGCGGACAGATCGCAATGTATAGAACTCCACTTTGCGGTAAGCTCTGCGCATATAAGTGTTGGGATCGCAGGAATGATTGATATAGCGGAGGGCATTGCTGTTCACGCTTGCATCGAGAGCGATATCTTCATTATCAAATTCTACCATGAACAGTACATTGCCTGGTTGTTTCTTTACTCTTTTCTGTGCTTCTTTATAGGAGATGATCTCTCCGCCCATATTCCCCAGTTTCTTTTTGGCAGCAATGGCTTGGCCGGCAAATGCTCCTTTACCTGCTATACGGCTTTTGCCGGTGATGAGTGGGTATCGTAAGTTTTTATCCATAAAAACAAATATAAAGGATCGGTACCGGATGCTTACAGTTCCATCCATGTATGATCGGCCAGCAATTTCACCGCAGCGATGAATTTCTGAAAAGGCCCGCTGCTGCCCCATTCACGGGGAGATACGAGGGAGAGCAGGTGGGTGCCGTCTTTCCTTTGATAGAGATAGTAGGTTTGACCGATATTGGGTTTGAAAGATAGTTTGGCATCGTAGATCATCAGGGAAAGTTCTTTTCTTTTTTGGATCTCCTGAGCCTGGAGTGCCAATAGCTCTATCTGTTTGCGGATCTGCTGCAATTGCATATTGGTCTGCTCTTCCATAGCAGTAAGCGCTTTGTGTTTGATCAGGCCTTCTTCATTGGCCCTGATCACTGCGCCGGCCACAGAGGCAGAGTAAGGGAGTACGCTGAGCTGTTTGTGATAGATCTCTGTATTGGTATAAGCTGTGCCGTCATCCCGGGATCCCTGCTGGGTGATTTTGAGATATCCGTTAGGCATGATCTCATGCACGATGTGCAGGGCCACTTCTCCTTTTTTGTAAAAATGAATTTCAAAACTGATGCTGTCGATAAAAGAGACCTGTGCCTGGTCAGCCAGTTCATGCTGACTGAACTCATTCAACTCACCATCAGCGACTATGGTATACTGGGAAGCAAAAGCCTGGTTTTCCAGTGATACCCAGTTGTGGGAAACCATCAGTGCTTTTTTATCTTCTACGGATTCTATTTTATAGATGCCGCTCTTGGGCCTGTCGCCCAGTTCATAGCTGCATTTTTCAGGGAATAGTTGCCAGGAAGCGAGAAAATTATAGGCATGGATCATAGTCAGAGGTCTTTAGTCGGAAGTCTGGGGTCGTCAATATCCTTTCAATGCGGCTTTGATCAAAGAATCTTTTTGTGCAGGAGTCCAGTCTCTTTTATTCAGATAGATCGCATCTTCCCAGCCACCATAATTGGTATTGGGCAATACAATAAACTTTTTCCCGAATTCTGCAGACAGGGATTGTACGTTCTGTGCCCTTTCGGCTTCGGTCTTTTTGTCAAAAAGGGGGCTGAAGTCGGCTAGATTATCGCCAAGAAGGAGAATGATCTCATAGTTGCGGGCTATTTCCTGGCGGCGGGGTTCTTTGCTGGAAATATCTTTTCTCAGTATCAGGTGCTGGTTATCGGCAAAGGGGAAATTGAAGCGGTGAAGATTGGCCAGGGTGCCTGCTCTTTCCTGTTCATCGCGGTTGGTAACATAAAAAATCTCTACGCCTTTGGACGCGGCATAAGTGAAAAAAGCCAATCCACCAGTGAGAGTATCTGCTATGCCTTTACCTGTCCATTCATACCAGGAAGCGGCTTCATAGTCTTTACCGGCCAATGCCTGGTGAACGGCATAAGGGCTATTGTCCAGGAAGGTTTCGTCAATATCTGTAATGATCGCCCTGGGTCTGGCTGATGGTTGCTGCAATGACTGGTCAGTTCTTAACCGGGCAATATTAAAAGCCTGCAGGCAAAGCGCCTGGTATTCGGCTGCCCTTTGCTGGAATAAGGATGACCATAGCTTTCCATCAGCGATCAATTGGCTGGAAGAAATTTGTCCGCTGATTTTTTGTGTGCCTTTACAGGCTGCCAATAAAATAATGAATGCAAAAAAGAATAAATACTTTCTCATAATCATGCGAGCTAGGTAATACTGCAAGATAAGGAAAGCTGCTCAGGATGTTCTACTGATGCTGTTGGAGTTCGTCTTCGATCTGCTCGGCCAGTTTGGCTTCATTCTCAGTGATCCAGGTAGGTAATACCTGTTGATTGATAGTCCAGTGTGCGTTATTGCTTTTATGCATATAAAAAAGGATGCGGTTCCCCCTGTCATCCACCGTATCAACGGAAAATATATCCTCTTCCATTTGTCTTAGCTTTCTGAAGTTAAATTCCCGGAGACGGCCACCAGCCTTAATCAACCTCGTGAAATGAACTACTTTG
Organism: Sphingobacteriales bacterium 44-61; assembly: GCA_001898405.1. Classification (GTDB taxonomy): domain Bacteria; phylum Bacteroidota; class Bacteroidia; order Chitinophagales; family Chitinophagaceae; genus Terrimonas_A. Next base: position 64,285 of record MKTW01000001.1, on the reverse strand, counting down.
GTGAAATGTATCTGCATAATCTATCATTAAGGAATCTGATAACAACAATTATTATGCTAGTATTATGTCGGGGGTGCAGAATGAAAATAAAAAGTTGTTAACAAAAGGAGATGACCAACGGTCAACGCTGAGTGAACATCGGCCATTCGATCAACAGATACAACACAGCAGACAGGGCCATCAAGCCATCCAGTACAAAATAGTACAGCATATCGGATCTGCTCTTTTTTGCATGGGAATAAAGAAGTGTCGTAATGGCACCCGGGATCAGAAGCGTAATTATGACAGTGACCGAATGGCCACAATAATACATCCATAATGAGGCTACTGCGAAAATGATAATTGAGAAATAGAAAAGCATATCAATGCTTTTTTCGTTGAGCCAGGTGATCAGGCTCCGGATACCGACAGAAATATCATATTCCTTATCCCTGTAATCAAACAGGATGCAAATAGCATAGATCAGAAAAAAGCGGCTGACAGCAAAAAGGGTATAATCAGTCTGCCAGGGCTGGTCACTTATCTCCAGCGGCAGGACCGTAGTCACAAACATCCATACCCCTGCCAGGAAAATGGTTTTCCCAATAGCAATTTTTCTCAGGAGCCTGAACCAGGGATGCGGCACTTTTGGCGCCGAGTAAAGAAAAGTGATAAAAGCCGCAAATACCAGCCAGTGCCAGTGGCTGATCAGCATTATGCCATATATAACAGCCCCGGCAATACCGGCAATGAACAGGAAAAGATGTGTTTTCTTATGACGGGCCAGCCAGGGAACCCGGTCAGATTGTCCCACAGCTGGTGTAAGATACCAATGAAAGCTGTAGCTGCAGATGGTAGCAAAAAACACAAAGGCCAGCAGGTCGAAAGAAGGGGGGGCATGCAGCAGCAGGTAACAGGTTTGGACCAGCATCAGCATGGCACAAACAGCAATAAAAAGATTGCTATAAACAAAAAAACGGAAGATGTCCCGGAATATCTTCATTATTACGGCAGGTGCACCACAATGCGTTCACTGGTGACTGTATCACTTTTGTTGCCCGCCTTATCAGTTACGGCAAAACGGAATACCAATGTATCATTTTCTGTCAGGCTTTCTTTAAGGAAATCATAACCAAGCCTGAAAGTGATCTCTCCATTATCCTTGTCCGGAAATTCCGGTAGCGTGGAGCGGAGCGTGTCTGCTTTCTCCTGCGCAGGCGGAGGCGGGAAAATATTCTGCCTTACCCGGATGGCTACAAATGGCGCCTGGCTTAAATCCCCTTCTTTATCATAATAATTGATACGCACCTCAAGTGTTTGCCCCTGCATGATCTCGCGACTGTTATAATCCTTAATTTCTAAACGGGGTTTTGTTTCAAACTTATCTTTGCCGCAGGCAAACAGCAGCACCATGACAGAAGAAGCGACTATAGCTGGGATGGCTTTCATTATGTACCATTGATTTAAACAAATATAAACCTTTTTAAAGGATTGAGCAGTTGATGAAAAGAGAATGGAACGATAAAATTTTCAGGGTCAATGAACAAGACAGGGAAGGGCTGACCCTGGAAATATTCCGGTTTCAATACCAGTATACGACCATCTACCGGCAATATGTAGATGCCCTGGGGATCGACCCCCATTCGGTGAACAGGATCAGCGGGATCCCTTTTTTACCCATCCGGTTCTTTAAATCCCATGCCGTTCAGGCCGGGGTATTTGAGCCCGCTCTCATATTCGAAAGCAGTGGTACCACAGGCAGTATCAACAGCCGCCACCTGGTCAGGGATGCCGGATTATATGAAGAAAGTTTTACCCTTGGATTTGAGCGTTTTTATGGCCCCGCCTCCAACTGGTGTGTTATCGGCCTGCTGCCTTCCTACCTGGAAAGGCAGAATTCGTCGCTGGTGTATATGGTAAACGAACTGATCAGGCAGAGCGGCCACCCCCAAAGTGGTTTTTACCTGAATGAATATGAGAAACTGGCCGATGTGTTATTTGCCCTGGAGGAAAAAGCTCAGCCTACTTTGCTGATCGGGGTCACTTTCGGATTGCTTGATTTTGCGGAAAACGGGAAACTGCCTGCCCTCCGGCATACCACGGTAATGGAAACCGGTGGTATGAAGGGCCGGCGAAGGGAACTGGTGCGCCAGGAAGTGCATGATCTTTTATCAGAAGCATTTAAGATACAGCAGATCCACTCTGAGTACGGTATGACTGAACTTTTATCGCAAGCCTACTCCAAAGGGAACGGTCTTTTTTCCTGCCCTCCCTGGATGCGGGTGCTGGTAAGAGATGAAGCTGACCCTCTCAGTATTTTGCAGCCTGGGGAAAACCGTCCGGTCACAGGTGCTGTGAACATTATCGATCTCGCCAATGTCTACTCCTGCAGTTTTATTGCTACTGACGATGCAGCAAAAGTTTACCCTGATGGAAGTTTTGAGATACTGGGGAGGTTGGACAACAGCGATATCAGGGGATGCAGTTTGATGGCAGTATGATCTATGCTTTGTGCATCCAGTCCCTGAACTGCGGTGCCATTTCCTGGCTTATAATAATTGAATGATTCAGTTCCGGCAGGGTCAGTTCTACCTGCAGCTTCACTTTTTCAAATGCCTTAAAGCCGCGGATATAATTGATGTTAATGATATACTGCCGGTTGGCCCTGAAAAAACTTTCCTGGTCAAGGGTCTCTTCCAGTTCAGAAAGCGTATGATCCGCCAGGTATTTTTTACCCAGGCGGTCCATTGCATATACGATCTTGTTCTCAGTAAAGAACAAAACCACTTCCTCCAGCCTCAGGGCAATATTTTCCAATCCCTTCCGTACGATCAACCGTTTCTTTTTATGATCGTTTACATATTGTACCAGGTTATTAAAAGGCTGATGATCGGAAAAATGCCTTTCCAGCATCCGGTATTTGACCAGGGCTTTGAGCAGATCATTCCTGTCCACCGGCTTCAGCAGGTAATCAATGCCGTTGTATTCAAAAGCGTTCATCATGAAATTATCGTAACCGGTAATGAAGATGACAGGTGTGCGGATATTGACGTGACTGAAAATATCAAATGAAAGCCCATCGCCCAACTGCACATCGCTGAAGATCAGATCGAGCGATGGCTGCCGCGAAAGATAGCTGATGCTTTCTTTTACACTTGATAAACGGGTAACGATATTTACATCTGTTGCCACGTCGGATAAAGTACTGACAAGACTTTCAAATGCCGGCTTTTCATCTTCAATGATAATTGTATTCAACATGGTAATGGTTTTATCCTGCCTGCAGTTCTGTGCAGGCAGCGGATCAATTGATTAATGGCAGTTTTACGGTAAAGTTTTCTCTGGTGCTTTCAATATGAATATCTTTCTGAAGAAGGATCCTGTAGCGTGAGCTCAGGTTTTTCAGACCGATACCGGTTGAATGAACCGCATAGGGTTTGGGTTTGATGTTATTGCTTACATAGAGATACTTGTCATTGGCCATCACTTTTATCTGCAATGGGTTTTCTTCAGTGAATTCATTATGCTTAATGGCGTTCTCCACCAGTATCTGCAATGAACAGGGTGGTATCAGCACTTCCGGGCTGCTACCGTTCAATACTGTTTGTAGCTGCAATTTATCATCATGACGGATCTGGAGCAGGTAAAAATAGCTTTCGATAAACTCCAGTTCGTCTTTCAAAGGGATCAGTTCTTTGTTTTTATTGATCAGAAAATATTTGTACACCTGTGCCAGCCTGTTATTGAATGAATGGGCTTCCAATGGCTGATGCAGGATAAGATGGTTCAGTGTGTTCAGCGAATTGAAAATAAAATGCGGGTCCATTTCATTGGTGAGCGCCTGCAATTCTGCCTGCGAGCGTTCCTTATCCAGTTGATCAACGATCTGCGTATCAAGTTCTCTTTCTTTGCTCAGGAAAAGTATTTCATAAACAAGTGTAAAAAGTATTACTGATGCAATGCAGGCAGCTATAAATCTGTACAGTCCTACATCTCCGAATGGCTCTTTCGACATTTTCTGCCAGGCCATCACGGAAAGTCCGCCGGTGCATGCGCCATACAGGGCGGACACAGAACATACGGCTGCTATCTTGGAAAAAGGATTGGAGATAGGGCGGTATAAAGGACGGAGTTTGCCATGTATCCAATTGCATCCCATCCAGATAGTAAAAGAAGTGAGGATAAAGAAAAGGTTGATCAGGATGATCAGTATGGGTGAATAACGGTCATAAGAAACTATGCCGGCAATGAGTGGCAGGCATATTCCTAACACCGGAATAAAAATAACTTTCAGAAGCAGGTCCTTGATCATAAAAAGCGCGGTGGTTATGGTTTCAACTAATCTGCGTTAGTCCGACGCTTTCTCATGTGTGGTAATACCAGTATAAACGTAAATAGGTACTAAAACTATTCGTACAGAATGTTAAGTAAGTACGAAAATTTCCTTATTGGACAAATTTCATTACAAGTGGTAATAATTATCCGGGAATTACTGGTCCGTAAAGATCAGGTTACCTATTTTAAACAATGCAGAACAGATAATGTTAATTCAGTTCCTTTTATTCATGGTTCAGTAAAATTGATCTGAAACATGATTTTGCTTATTGTAATTTGTGGCGTTAAATAAAAAGGGCCGTAAGGCCCCTTTAAATAAACGTTTTCTCATGTGAACGGTCGTAAAGACCTACGCAGGTGGTTGTCTAGCCGGCCTGCTTTTTAATTTCTTTCGGTCAAGATACAGAAATCCCGGTTTTAAAAACGATTTTTCTGTTTATTTATCCCGATTTTTAAAAAAGATCAAAGAATTGGGATTTTCCCTGCTTTTGCATCCGGATATGATTATCTGCTGGCCGGTACCTTCAAGCAAAGGCTAAAATCTTTTAATCCTGTTCAAATTATACCCCTGCCAGGTATTGGGATTGGATGTATTCCACCACTGATGCCAGGTTTTTGGTTTGTTCAAATACCGCCAATTGCCTATCTGCCCCGGTGCCTCCATCCAATATTTTCCGGACATGTGCAAGGCGGTGCCTGCTTCCCAGGTGGTCCAGCACAGGATCCACAAAATCGAGCAGTTCATAGATCAGGGCACGGGTATTCACTTCTTCTTCCTTCCCGAAATCGATCAGGTAACCATCCACTCCATAACGGCTGGCCCTCCATTTGTTTTCATTAAGCAAAGCGCGGGAATACTGGATAAAGTTGAGGTTTTTGGAGCGCAGCATATAGATCCTGGCACAGATAGCCTGGAAAAGTGCTGCGATAGCAATGGTCTCATCAACCGTCATCGGCACATCGCAGATCCTGAACTCCACAGTATTAAAAAAAGGATGCACCCGGAGGTCCCACCAGATCTTTTTAGCATTGTCAATACAATTGGTTTTGATCAGCAGCTTTACATAATTATCATAAGCTTCTATGCTGTCAAATGCTTCAGGGATGCCGGTGCGGGGAAATTTGTCAAATACTTTTGTGCGGTACGACTTATAGCCGGTTTTTCTTCCTTCCCAAAAAGGAGAGTTGGTGCTCAGTGCATAGATATGGGGAAGAAAATAACGGGTGGAATTGGCGATATGGTTAGCCATTTCCCGGCTTTCCATACCCACATGCACATGTAATCCAAAGATGAGATTACTGCGTGCGGCTTCCTGCAATTCATTTACAATCTCATTGTACCGCACATGGTCGGTGATCAACTGGCTTTCCCAATGGCTGAAAGGATGCGTGCCTGCCGCACCCATTGCAAAGCCCAGATCGGTAGCAATCCCTGAAATCGTTTTGCGGAGCGTGGCCACGTCTGTGTAAGCTTCATCCACATCAGCGCAGATATCCGTTCCCACTTCCACCACAGCCTGGTGCATCTCTGCTTTTACTTTATCTTTTATTACTTTCTGCCCTTCCTGCACGATCTTCTGTTCGTGGCTTTTCAGTTCACGGGTAACCGGGTCCAGCACCATGTATTCCTCTTCCACGCCGAGGGTAAAGCTCTTATAGTTTAATGCCATAGCAATTAGTTAGTTTATAAGGAGGGCCGGCTCAGATCAGCGGCATCTTTGTGCTGCTTCTTTTCACATACTCTCCCCAGGTAAGGTGATCTCCATGCCCGTCATTCTCCATTGCTTTTTCAATGGCGTATTTAGCAGAGGTTTCAACTACCCATTCAAAATTTTCTTCGCCAACGCTGGTCCTTTCAGCATCAGGCGCAGGGTTGCAGAAATCAATGGCATAAGGAATATTGTTCCTTACAGCCAGCTCAACTGTATTGAAATCATACCCCAGGTATTTATTGATGCGAAGAACGATATCGGTCATCTCCTGCAGGCGTGCAGGTGAAGGAGAGAAATCGGCTACATAACGCAGGTGATGCGGATTGCGTGGCTCATACGGCATAATGCGTACGTATTTGCCGCCGATGCAATAACAGCGGTAATATTCTTCAAACACGATCTCTTCCTGCAGCAGCATCACCAGTTGCCCGGTCTCATTATGCTTTTGAAAAAACTCTTCAGCACTATTGAGCTTATATACATGCTTCCATCCGCCACCGGCAAATGGTTTCATATACGCAGGGAAACCGACATACTGGAAAATGGAATCCCAATCCATCGGGAAAACGAGATTACTGAATGAATCATCTGTTGTATCATCCGGCAGATCGCGGGAAGGAAGAATGGCTGTTTTTGGAACAGGCACATCCAGTTTTGTCATCAGGCAATTGTTGAAATACTTATCATCTGCACTCCACCAGAAAGGATTATTGATAACGGCAGTGCCGGTCAGTGCTGCATTCTTAAGCCAGGTGCGGTAAAACGGAACATCCTGTGATATACGGTCAATAATAACCGCATAACCACTGGGCACTCCCTGCATGGCTTTATCAATACGTACAGGTTCGGCAACAATGCCGGGAATGTTCTTACTGTTCACCCTTGCCACAAAGGCTTCGGGAAAAGACCGTTCTTTACCATGCAGGATTCCGATTTTCTTCATAACTGTTGTTTTCGTTCAAGGATTAAGTAGCTCTTTCCAAATTTATTTTTTCAGGGGGATATAAACAAATAAAGAATCGATGGCCGTTGGCCGATCCTGGATATTGGGTATACGGCTACAACATCAGCCATCGTTTGCACAAGTGAATTCCTTATTTTTGGCACCATGCAACTGCTTAACGTGCCCGGAATATTGCTTGAGAATAGAACGGTCTTATCCCGATACCTCAGCAGGGAGGTATTGGTTGATTTTTACCTGCCGGCCAATGTGGCTGATCCTTCTGCAATGAGCCTGCTGATATTGAATGACGGGCAGAACATGGAGGAAATGGGTTTCCAGGAAATCCTTGCCGGCCTGTACACCGGCGGGCAGATAGGGCCCTTGCTTTGCGCTGCCGTACATGCAGGCACGGAAAGGAAAATGGAATATGGCATTGCATCAACGCCCGATTACCTGGGCCGTGGCGCCAAAGCCGGTAATTATACTTCTTTTATACTGGAAGAACTGCTTCCTTTTATTCATATCACTTACGCTGTCCCTTCTTTTGCTGAAAAAGCCATTGCCGGTTTTTCACTGGGGGGATTGACGGCCCTCGATATAGCCTGGAACCATTCCACGGAATTCAGCAAAGCCGGCATCTTTTCCGGCTCGCTTTGGTGGAGAAGCGTTGACCAGGATGAAAAGGAATATGATGATGACCTGCATCGCATCATGCACCAGGAGATAAGAAAAGGCATTTATCATCCCGGGCTGCGCTTTTTTTTCCAAAGCGGTAATATGGATGAAACAAATGACCGCAACAATAATGGCATTATTGATTCTATCGACGATACGCTGGACCTGATGAAAGAACTTGTTGCAAAAGGGTATGACCGGGAAAAGGATATCCACTACCTGGAAATGCCGGAAGGGAAACATGATATTCCAACATGGGGGAAGGCAATGCCGGAGTTCTTAAAGTGGGGGTGGGGAGTGAAGGGGTCTTAAGTCTTAGGTGTGGAAGGGAATGGTGATTTGGGTGGTTAAGCATTGAGGAAAAGCCTGAGCAGCTTTGCATTTTTGTTTGCCCGAAGCTTGGTGATCGCTTTTTCTTTGATCTGACGCACTCTTTCGGTGGTCAGATCATAACGGCGGGCAATTTCATCCAGGCTCAGGGGGTGGTCGATCCCGATCCCGAAGAAATAGCAAAGCATTTGTTTTTGTCTTTGGTCCAATGCCTGCATAGAGCGGCGGAGCTCTTTGCTGAGTGACTCGGAATAGTCCATTTTTTTGTCAGACAGTTCGGCGTTCTCATTAGCCATGGTGTCGAGTAAACTGTCTTCGCTGTCGCTTGTAAAAGGGGCGTCTAAACTAACGTGCTCATTGTGCCAGCCCATGGCTTCATCTACTTCGGCGGCATCGATGCCGAGGTGGTCAGCAATTTCTTCAGTAGATGCGGTACGGCCCAGTTCCTGCTCCAGTTTGTTTTGCGCGTTGCGGATGCTTCGCGTCATCACGGTCTTGTTCTGCGGCAGGCGCACCAGGCGGGCTTGTTCATTGATCGCTTGCAGCATCTGCTGGCGGACATGCCACACTGCAAAAGATACAAATTTGAATCCCTTGGTTGCATCAAAACGTTCCGCTGCTCTTACCAGGCCGATATTGCCCTCATTGATCAGGTCGGGAAGGGAAAGTCCCTGCCCCTGCAATTGCTTGGCCACAGATACCACAAAACGAAGGTTGGCTTTGATCAGATCTTCCTTCGCCTTCTTATCTCCTTTGGCAATCAGGTCTGCCAGGCGGGCTTCTTCATCGCCTGAAATGAGCTCCATCTTGTTAATTTCCTGCAGGTACTTATTCACACTTAAATATTCCCTGCTGGTAATGGAAGCGGAAATTTTCAACTGTCTCATGGGATTGGTTTGTTGATTCTGATACAAAGGAACAAATACATTAAACCCCAAAAAATAGAACAGGCTGCTATTCTGCTGTCATTAAAAAGGAGCAGGTACTTGTAGTCGTTATTCGACAAATACCCGTATAAGCATGTAAAGTACGAATTCTTACGTACCATTTATCGCCGGATATAACAGTTCATCACATTTGTACGTGTAAAATCAATACCCCTATGCAATATTTGCGCGTATGAAAAAGATACTTACCCTTTTCCTCTGTTTATTCAGTATGTACCTTGCAATGGCACAAGATTCTCTTTCGCTAAAAGGCATTGTCAGGGATAATGATAAAGCGCTTGCCGCGGTGACGGTGTCTTTGCTGAAAGCTGCTGACTCTTCGCTGGTTAAAATTGCTTTGACGGACGCTGCGGGCCACTATGAATTCCAGGGTGTGCCGGCAGGGGTTTATCGGATCATGGCCAGTTTTGTCGGGTACGGTAATCAATATTCCGACCCGGTAAGCCTGCAAAGCAGTAAAGAACTGCCGGTGATCACGCTTCAGCCGGAAGCCAAATCGCTTACCGGCGTAACCGTGCAGGCGAAAAGACCATTGGTGGAAGCAAAACTGGATAAAATGGTAGTAAATGTGGATGCTTCTCCTTCCAATGCTGCCAGCAACGTACTGGAAGTGCTGGAAAAATCTCCCGGTATTTCAGTTGACCGTGATGGGAATATCAGCCTCAAAGGAAAACAGGGTGTGATGGTATACATTGATGGAAAGCAGACTTATCTTGGTGGAGAAGACCTGGCTAACCTTTTAAAAAGCATGCCGGCCAATCAGCTCGACCAGATAGAGATCATGACACAGCCTTCTGCAAAATTTGATGCAGCCGGCAATTCAGGTATCATCAACCTGAGAACAAAAAAGAGCAAAACAATGGGGATGAATGGAAGTATAACCACTTCATTTGTTCAGGGCAATTATCCCAAATCACCCAACAGCTTCAGCTTTAACTACCGTAAAGGAAAGGTCAATTTCTTTTCCAGTGGTGGCTATACCTTCTGGCAGGGCGACAATTCGCAGATCCTTAACCGTAAGTTCCATAAAGCCGGCACTACTTCTGTATTTGCCCAGGATGGCTGGCAAAAAAATACCAACAATAATTTTAACCTGCGTGTAGGGATGGACTATGCCGTGAATGCCAAAACAAGCCTTGGTTTTACGGTGAATGGCGTATCAAACCGCAATAAAGGGATGAACACCAGCAATGGTGATTTCTATAAGCTGGGAAGCAATGTGATCGATTCAAGCATAACTGCGGATAATTTCACCCGCAGAACCTGGAAGAGTTTAAGCACCAATGTTAATTTCCGCCGCCAGTTGAATGCCAATGGTCGGGAACTTACTGCCGATCTTGACTATATCCAGTACAACTTGAAACTGAATCAGTATACAGACAACAGGGTGCTTTACTCCAATGCTCCCATGACACAATATCTCTTACGCGCTATCCTGCCTACCGATATCAAGATCTATACAGGAAAAGTGGATTATGTGCATCCTTTGGGAAATGACGCCAAGTTTGAAACAGGTGTTAAAGCAAGCCTGGTGAAAACTGATAACAACGCTCCCTATGAAACCTGGGATGAGAACCAGGATAAATGGGTTGATGATAAACGGAAAGATCATTTCGCCTATGATGAACAGATCAGTGCTGTATATGTCAATTTCAGCAAGCAGATCAAGAAATGGGGTTTTCAAACAGGGTTGCGTGGAGAGCATACTCATTCAAAAGGTAAGCAGGTGCTGATAGGCAAAAGCATTTCAAGGGATTATTTCCAGGTATTCCCTACTGCATATGTCAGCTATTCAATGAATGATAAGAACCAGTTCGGGCTTAACTATGGCCGGAGGATCGAACGTCCCAATTACCAGTCACTGAATCCTTTTCAGCAATTCCTGGACCTGTATACCTATAACCAGGGTAATCCTTACCTGACGCCACAGTTTACCAACAATATTGAACTGAGCCATATTTATGACGGCAAACTCAGCACCACGCTCAATTACACCTATACTACAGATATCATCAATGATATCCTGAAGCAGGATGATGATACCAAGGTCACTTACCAGACTACAGAGAATGTGGCATCGAGCCGTAACATTGGTATTGCCGTCAGCTATAATGCACCACTTAATAAATGGTGGACGGTGAGCCTGTATGCCAGCGGATACAACAACATGTACAAAGGCATTGTGAACGATGAATTCCTGAAAACGAATTTTAACACTTTCACCGCCAATTTCAATAACCAGTTCAAGTTTGCAAAAACCTGGGGAGCAGAATTCAGCGGCTGGTATCAAAGTAAATCACTGATGACAAGTATGTTTGTTATTGATCCGATGTATATACTTTCTTTCGGCGCCAGCAAACAGGTATTGAAAAACAAGGGTACGATCCGCCTGAGCATCGTTGATCCATTCCGCCTGCAAAAAGCAGACGTGAACATACAGCACGGCAATATTGATATGTTTGTGCACAACACCTGGGATAACCGCCGTGTAGGCCTCACCTTCACTTACCGCTTCAGTAAAGGACAGGCAGTGCAGCAACGCCGTCAAACAGGTGGTTCTGCCGATGAGCAGAGAAGGGTTGGTGGGGGAAACTAAACCCGGCTGGTTTTACCCGGTCGCAAAAAAATCCCTGATATTTGCGGCCGGGTAAAAAATGAAGTATGATTTTTTCGACAGAGGCATCACTGCAACATCTATCTATTCATAAAGTAGGCAATAAGTCGGCAGCGGAACCATTAGCGCTTTCAGAACAACCGTATGCGCTGGAAGATGAAACACTGGGCGGCATTCTCCGCCAGTACTTCGCAGGCGCATTTGAAAAAGTGCAGGAGATTTACCGGCTCACTCACCCAACAGGCGACCTGGAGCTGAATGAAGTATATCATTATTGTAAAGCCATATTTGAAGACAATTCTTCTTTTCACGAGAACAGCCGCCAACTCGCCAAACAATTATATGATATAGCTGATCATCCCAATATCAAGCCTGGCGAGTTTTATGTGGTTTATTTCCACAATATCCAGGTGGAAGGAATACTGGTGGACGCTATCGGCCTGTTCAAATCGGAGAACAAGGAAACGTATTTAAAGGTCACCCCCTCGGCTGGCGCTTTTGGTCTTTCTTATGAACAGGAAGCGATCAATATCAGGAAGCTGGACAAAGGTTGTTTAATCTTCAATACAGAAGCAGAACTGGGATATAAGGTGGCAGTGATAGATCATACCAACAAATCAGGTGAAGCTGTGTACTGGATGGATGATTTCCTGAAACTGCAGGTGCGTAACGATGAGTACAATCAAACGCATAATGTACTCAGCATTTACAAGAATTTTATTACGGATAAGATAGATGAAAAACTGGAAGTGTCAAAGCCGGATAAGATCGATCTGCTGAACCGTTCCATCCGCTATTTCAAGGAAAATGAACAGTTCAATCTTGACGAGTTTTCCAACGTGGTACTGGATAATCCCGTTGCCATCCAGGAATGGAAAGATTACAAGCGGCATTACGAACAGGAATCCGGCACTGAGATAGGGGATTCTTTTTCCATTTCCAATGCGGCAGTTAAAAAGCAGGCCAGGACCTATAAAAGCGTATTAAAGCTCGATAAGAACTTCCACATTTATATTCATGGTAACCGCGATCTTATTGAGAAGGGGTTTGATGAATCCGTAAAGATGTATTACTATAAAGTTTATTTCAGCGAAGAACAATAGATCAGGCAGGGATCAATTCCTCTTTCATGGCTGCAAAAGGCTTTTGTCTTTTTCTTTTCTTCTTCAATTTGTTCCACCAGATAAGGGTTCCTGTTATCGGTAAACTGGTGGCAACCAGGCAGGCCAGGAAGTAAATGATCTTGGTAAACGTGCCATATACATTCCCTACATGGATGGCTTTAATGGAGCCTGCTACCCGTTCGTTAAACGGCTTATCGCGGAAAATATCTTTTTTCTTAACACTGCCACTGGCAACATCCACCGTGAGGCGGTCAGCCGCTGCAGGTGCAAAAAAGCCACGTTTGTTTTTGCTGATCATCAATGTGCTGGCATTATCTGAAGGCAATGTAATGGTGTAGTCACCAGCATAAGGCAGGGCTATATCAGCAGCATTGATATACGTTTGCATAGCCAGCAATGATGGTGCAGCCACGCTATCCTTTTTCTCCTTTCCTTTTTTAGCATCGCCGAGCTTGGCAGCTTCTTTTGGCTTATAGGTGCCGAGTGTCTTCTGCATGCCGGTGCGGTACCAGTCGAAACTCCATTGCGGACCGGTAAGCCCCATCAGCAGCAAAAAGAAAAGCGAGTAAAATGCGAGTGTATTATGCAGATCATGATTGGTACGTTTCCAGTTGCCGCTGAATTTTATTTTTAATCCCTGTTTCCAGGCTTTTAGTTTTTGAGGAAACCATACGATCAGTCCGGTGATACAACCCAGCGTGAAAATGATGGTTGCCCAACCCGTAATAGTGCTTCCCAATTCCCGCTTATCGATCTTATCCAGCAAAAGCCAGCGGTGCAGGCTGAACATGGTAGACATGAATTCCTTTGTGCCATTCTTTTCCATGGAGTTGCCAGTGATGTCGCCGGTATATGGATTGACATAATATGTTACACCACGCGCGCTGCTTCCTTCTTTCCGCGTGCTGAATTGATAAGTGCGTTCAGCACTTTCAGGTATCGTCACGCTGGTGATGGATGCTTTTGAGCTGTCTTTTATTTTCTGAAAAAGGGAATCTGCGGGAATACGGGTTTGGCCCAGGGGGGCTTTTACCTTGTATAGATGAGAAGCTGAAGCTTCGGTCAACTCGGTGTTCCAGACATAAACAGTGCCGCTGAAGCAAACAGCGATCACGATCAATCCACTGCTGAGTCCCAGCCAGAGATGAACATCATTAAAAAATTTCCGGATACGGGGCCAGGAAGAGCGTTTTTGCATGGCGCAAAGCTGCGTGTTATCAATAAAACAGGCTTACGAAATCGGGAAACCGTTATTCGATGTAAGGAATAAAATGTGCATGATTGTCATGGAATTATCATTCAATTGAAATCACTGTTTATTCCCGATTGCATAAACCCATTTCCCAAAACAGTAAACGTTCTGATTGCCGCTGGTCTTCCTTTGCAAAAAATTTCCAAAAATGAGACAAAAAGGGATCCTAGCCCTCCTGCTTTTATGTGCGACCAGTGTGATGGCGCAGACCGGAACAATCAGCGGGACCGTGAAAACAACCGACGGACAACCAGCTGCAGATGTGAATGTCAGCCTTAAAGGAGAGGCAAGAAACATAGCCACTTCCATCAGTGGCACTTTCGAGTTCAGAAATATTAAAGAAGGCGATTATATTATCGTTGTTTCCTATGTTGGTTTAAAAACACAGGAAAGACCTGTGCAGGTAAAGAGCGGTGAAGACCAGCATCTTGATTTTACTTTAACTGAAACGGCCGGTCAGCTCGAAGAAGTGATCGTTAGCGGGCAACGCAGCCTGAATCAACGGCCGGTGAATGCAGGTAAAATAACAATTGATCCATTTGATCTTCCGCAAAGCATCACGGTTGTGAATTCAACTCTCCTGCGTGATCAGCAGGTGCAGCGTCTGAGCGATGTAATGAAGAATGTGAATGGCGTTTACCTGTCAACGGTAAGGGCTTCTACCCAGGAAAGCTTTTCGGCCCGGGGATATAGTTTCGGTAATAACAATCTTTTCAAGAATGGTTCCAGGGTCAATAGTGGCGCCATGCCTGAAATGAGTTCACTTGAAAGAGTGGAAGTGCTGAAAGGCAGTGCTGCTATATTATATGGTAATGTGGCTCCCGGAGGTATTGTGAATATGGTGACCAAGCAACCCAAATTCAACTGGGGTGGTGAAGTGTCTATGCGTACCGGCAGCTATGATCTGTACAAGCCTGCTGTGGACGTGTATGGCCCCATTTCAAAAAATGTGGCTTTCCGTTTGAACGGAACTTATGAGTCAGCAAAGAGTTTTCGTGATGTAGTAAGCAGTGAACGTTATTATGTAAATCCTTCTCTGCTGTTCAGGTTGGGTAAGAAAACAGACCTGCTGGTGCAGGGAGATTATCTTCGCCATGATTTTACACCTGATTTTGGGATTGGCAGTATTGATAATACCAAGGTCAACGAAGTAGACCGTTCCACTTTTTATGGCGCTCCCTGGCAGTATGCTAAAACAACACAGTCTACTTCAGGGTTTACACTCCGCCAGGAATTGAATAACAACTGGAGATTGACGGTGAATGGTTCTTATCAGTATTACAAGCGCGATTATTTCTCTACTGAACGTATACAGGCTGCTGCCAATGGCGACTGGACAAGGCCGCTCGGCAGATCAAACACCGCAGAGAATTATCTTATCGGCCAGGCAGATCTGACAGGTAAATTCCAGACAGGAAGGATCGGCCATACATTGCTGGCAGGCGTGGATGCTGACCGTTATCTTACCAAAGCATATACTTACAGCCTGAATACGACATATGATGTGATCAACCTGCTTGATCCTGATAAATATGTTGCCCGTACAGATATGCCGGAAGCAACAGCTACACGTTTTACAGAAACACCTGTTGTCCGCGTTGGTGGATATGTACAGGATCTTATCAGTTTGTCGGAGAAATTCAAATTGCTGGCCGGTGTCCGCTGGTCATTGCAGGAAGCGAAACAAATTGATACCACTTTCCTGGCTACTAACGCCAAGAACAAAGGAGGTGCGATCAAAACTGATAAAGCATTTTCGCCAAGATTCGGTTTAGTGTACAGGCCTATTGCAACAACTTCTGTATTTGCCAGCTATTCCAATTCATTTGTCGTGAACAGTGGAACGGATGTGTACGGCAGTGCACTGGACCCTTCCATTATAGATCAATATGAACTGGGTGTGAAAAACGATTTTTATAAAGGAAAATTATCCCTCAATGTAACGGCTTACCGTATCGTGAACAATAACCTGGCTCAAACAGCACAATTTGCTGCTGATGGAGTAACACCAAACAACAATACTGCCCTGAAAGAACTGACAGGGCAAACTACCAGTGATGGTATTGAAGTGGATGTCGTCGGTCATCCGTTAAAGGGACTGGATATCACTGCGGGGTATAGCTATAACTATATGCGTTATACCAAGACTCCCGATGCAAAAGGTAATTATGTGGAGGGGCAAAGGCTGGTCAACAGTCCTGCGCATACAGCTAATGCAACAGCTTTCTACACTCTGAAAGGTTTCCGCTTCGGCGCTACCTATAATTATATTGGAAAAAGGGTAGGTGGCTGGAACAATACAATTGGCCAGGCCCAGGGTTATGACCGCCGGATACCAGTTGATGGATTTTCTACAATTGACCTCAGCGCAGGTTACACTTATAAGAAAGTGTCACTGCTGGCTAAAGTGTCTAACCTTACCAATACCTATAATTACTACGTGCACGAGAATTATAGTATCAATCCTATTCCTCCAACACAGTTTATGGCAAGCCTGTCTTATAGGTTTTGATAAGATATAACCAGGTGAAGATTCAACGAAAAGCCCGTATTCACACGGGCTTTTTTTATTAAATCCTATAGTTCAGCGCCGCACTGATTGCCGACCGTTGTTTCCCAGTAATCCTTTCCGTAGTTCACGAATATCTCACTGCCCGCGGGAATACGCCTGGTGGCTTTGATGAAAACGCGGGTGCCGTCAATTTCAAAAAAGCTGTTGTTGCGCACGCCTTCGAGCCTCACAGGTCCGGCAGCATCATTGGCATACCGTGCAAGATATTCAGGATGCGGGGCGCCATTAATTACATGATGGCGGTTTACATAACAGAGATAAGGGTTGTCAATATCATGCTTGATATCTTTCCAGGTAGTAACCGTACCCAGGTATTCGATGATCAGCGTTCCCCTTGGTATATCAATAGTGGTGAATAGCCCCATACCTGCGCCTGGCAGGGTAGAGGGTTGAATAAAAAGTTGTTCGTCTTGCTGGTCCATGGCTAAATAGAGCGCGCGAAGATAAGGGGAAAATAAATTTAAAACATCGCGTCTATTCTTATCAGCGCAGCTTCCACGCCAGCACGCACTTTTCTTCCGTGTTCATCGTTCGGAAGATGATGGATAAATGCTGCTGCAAGCTGGTAATGTTGCCTCGCTTTGGAAAAATTGTGAAGCGTTTCGTATGATTTGCCAATATTGAGATAAAGGGAAGAAAGATGTTCTCTCGAGGTTTCTTCATCTATGCGGAGTGCAAATTGTAATGCCTGTTCATTCCAGTATAAACATTCATGCGGCTCTTCCTGGTGGCGGCCGAGATAATGAGCGGCTGTGAACTTTTCAAAATCGGAGATAGCTTTTTCCCAGGCTTCCAGGTACAACTGGAAAGCGCTTTCCATATTACCCAAAGTCTCTTCATTCATGCCCCTGGCACACAATCTTACCACATTATTGCGGGGATTGAAATCCATGTCGCAAAGATATCTTATTACTCTTTGCGGGACACCAGTCGGGGAGCCTTAACTTTTACTTTCGCAGTGTTATCTTTCCTGTAACAGATTTTCCAGTTCATTCAACAAACCAGCCTGGGCAGGGTTTATTTTTTCTTTTGCTTCCGGCAGGCTGAACCACGCGGCCTTATCTACTTCGGGAAAAGCTTGCTGCTTCCCGGATCGTGGAGGCCATTCCATTTCAAAGGAATTGCTTTGAACTTTTGTTTCATCCAGTTCTCCTTCCAATGCCCAGGCATGCACCCATTTACCGGATTTTTGTTTTATGGAAGTAAGCGGCAGGAATGATCCCTTAACAGCATGCCCGGTTTCTTCTTTAAATTCCCGCATGGCCGCAGAAAGAGGATCTTCCGTTTCTTCATATTCTCCTTTTGGAATACTCCAGGCCCCGGCATCTTTGTTTTTCCAGAAAGGGCCGCCGGGGTGCACCAGGAATACTTCCACAGTCTTTCCACGGAAACGAAACAGAAGTATGCCGGCGCTTTGCTTTTTCATGACATAAAGGTAAGCGCCCCGCCGGGTCTTCCTAAGCCATTTGTTCCAGTATACCTTTTAGTTCCTGCTCATCGGGCAAATACACATGTCCGAAATCGAGCACCTGTGGATTGGAAAAACTCATGGGATTAATGGTAGCCTTTCTTACAGAACCATGATATTCTTTCGCACCAGACTCCTCCATCAGTTTTTTGATATTGGATGACCTGATTCCGGCACCCGGCATAATGCTGATGCGATCGCCTGCCTGTTTCACCAGCTTGCCCAGTAATTCACCAGCGTCAGGAGCTGCACTTTTCTGACCGGATGTAAGAATGCGTTCGCAGCCTGCGGCAATAATATCTTCCAGCGCCTGGAATGGATCGGGTGTGGCATCGAATGCGCGGTTGCAGGTAACACCCATAGGATAGGCCCATTCAACAAACTGCTTCAGTTTATCAACATCAATCTCACCATTGATCTTCTGTACGCCAATTGAAATGCCATCGCAACCCAGTTCTTTGCAAACAGCGATATCCTGTTTAATGATGGCCAGTTCTTCTTCATCATAATAATAGTTTCCGCAACGTGGGCGAAGGATAGGGTAAAGCTTAATGGAAATTCTTTCACGTGTGCGTTTGATAGTTCCGTAACTGGGTGTAGTGCCGCCTTCAACAGGATTGTCGCAGAGTTCAACGCGGTAAGCGCCTGCTTTTTCGGCTATGATACAGGATTGAATGTTAAAGGCACAGACTTCGAGAATGGCTTTGGGCATGGTTGGTGGGTTATGATTTTGCCGGTTAAGGTAATTTAATAAATACTTTTTCGGTGTATAAGTGCTGTATTTGCCGGTTTTGTAGAGGGTGGGAGGCGTGGTCGTATATCTTTTGCTTTAGCGGGATTTCTTTTGAATTGGGACCTGCGGGCATGGGTTTATTTTTTTGATTGATTGTTCAGAAATTAATGTGATTCCCCTTATCTTTGCTGCCCATTATCGGAAGCCCAGGTGGCGAAATTGGTAGACGCACTGTCTTCAGGTGGCAGCGCCGCGAGGTGTGCTGGTTCGAATCCAGTCCTGGGCACGTCAAAAGCCTTGTTAGTCTTGATTAACAAGGCTTTTTTATTGTGTGTCATGTCAAAAAAAGTCTTAACCCCTTAAAAACTGGACAAAAGTTCGATATTAAACTCTTTTTGTTCTTCAAGACTCATTGCATGGTCAGGGGGACTAAATTTTCGACTGGAAGTCCGATAGAAAATCTTTGTTTCCATCTAGTGACCTGGCCGGTCCAATTCCATATTTGTGTGCGATTTGAGCTGTGCTAAAATCTGATGTTTCATACTTCTGTACAACTGCTCGCAGGAAAACCATGTCGTACTTAAATTTTGTGCCTGATTCTTTTAATCCTTCTATTTTTCTCATAGTTTACGTTTTTTGGTGTAAACTCTATTCAGGACTAGACAATCAAATGGTCTTTCCATTGTGGTTAGCCTTTACATTATTATATCACTTCTTTAGGCCATTTCTGTAATCACTCGAATTGTCATCCAATCTTTATTATGACCTTTTCAGTATATTTTAGTTTAGAATATTCCTTTAATCAAAAATACCGTGAAAAGCCCCCCTGCCAATACCGTGAAAATACCCACTAAATTAATAGCACTTTTTTTCTTCATATAGAAGTAAAGAAAATAGATTGCTGATCAAATTACTTCTTACTGTCCGGCCTCATAAATCTAGTAGCATTGAGGTCGGTTCAATGAGTTTAGTATTTCAGAAAATCAATTCTTAAAACTTAAACCTTTATTATGAGAAAAATGTTCGCTTTGACCTTGTTTCTGGCTTATTCAACTATCATTTTCATTCAATGTAACAAAGAAAGGAGTGAACCGCAAGCCGCCAACACTAATATAGAACGAAGACCAAAAGGAGCTAGGATAACGGCTGACCTTTTCTTTTCTGGAAAACCAGACCCCACCAACCGAATCTTCCAGCAAAGCGCCGACGGATTTACATATCGTACTGTTACTAGTATTAAGAATGACAAGGTTAAAAACGTTTATAAGTACGTAATCATTGAGGAGGATAATAACAGCAAACTAATCAAAAGGGATTTTTAGTTTCTAAACTCCCTCTCAGGAAGAGTGACAATATTTACAGTTTCAATTTTGATAACGGAGAGATCATTTATAGTTCTCCAAGGGCCATTCCGAAAATTGGGCACAAGAGGTTCGAGGTCAAAATGAAAACTGGCGGAAATGTGGATTCCTCATATGGACTAGGCACACCTGTTGTTAACTATATGCCGCCATTATGTGACGGTGGGGGAGACGGCACTGTTTGCATTGAATGGTATTGGGAAGAATGGGATGCTGAAACCGGACAATTATATTCATCTGAATATCTGTATACTACTTGTTATAATGCCTGCGACCACGGGGGTGGTGGCGACAACGGTGGAACATTGGGCCAATGCTACGATGAGGAGTCTAATATAGATTATAACTCCTATGCCATAGGGGATAAAATTTCTACTGTAGTATGTGCTCAATCAGGAGCAACCAGAACAAAGTGTTATAAATGGAGGTCTTTTAAATTTAGCAATGGCGTATTTTCACTTTATGTAGTAAGCAACGAGAAAGGTGAACAGCTTGGAATCGGCCCAAATACCTGGGAGTTTTCAACATTTAGTCATATTTCTAATAGCTTTGAGGGTACTTCGATTGGATATACTACTACCTTGTCCGGGGAGGATAATACCCCTTCAATTTATACTAATCAAACGAATAAGGATATGGCTAGTATGTATTTGACGTATAATGTTAAGGCGGAAGGAGATTGCGGCGGAATCCCAATCAGTTATCAGAAATCGGTACAGGCCAATCAGTCTTGGCATGCACAAAATAATTAGTTTAAAATGAAGTTCCTTCAGATATCAATATTAATTGGACTTTATATTCATGTAATTAGCTTCGGCTGCACAACTCAACAAAGGTCCATTGAGCCTCCTGTTCGCGCATTAAAATGTAGTTTAGGTATTTTGCTTATGAACGATAAGGGTGAGCATAGTGACATGAAATCATCCTTCCTTTTGTATGAATATGAAGATTACAGAATATTTCAAATCCCGGTCGAGCTAACACAGTCCGATATCTTTATTGATAAAAATGGAGATTTTATCAGGGACTCAGCTTATTCAGTTGGTACAGCATACCGCTATATTATTAACAAAAAAGGAGCAAATCATGATCAATATTATTTCCACGTGGATTCACTTCCTCGCCTAACGGCCGTTGATTCTTTTTTAAAGCAACAAACAGTATATAATATGCAAACTGGCCTAGCTAATTTGTTTGCTACCAGCCGCCTTGTTTCATCGGAATGGTCAGAGGGAAAGAAGGCTCTTTTTGAACAGTATTTGACAACAATGAAAAGAGACTCCACTTATGCCGATTCTACCATTTTGTATTACCGGAAGGATTTGGATGATTATGTAATGTCTCTTTCAAATAGACTTGATAGTGCAAAAGGAATCAAGTTATCTCTCGTTAGATTAATTTATCGGCGATGGCCCTTGGAAAGGTATGCAGGTAGAGCCCAACAGAAGGAGATATTAGTAGGTATAGAACCGGTTGGGGTCGAAAATAAGGCTGATATCCTCAAACTAGTTGAAAAGTTTGAGAAATATGAAAAGGATTAAGTATTTACTTTTCAATATTAAAGAGAGAAGCGATCCAATGTAGGCTGTATTCTTTTTAAATACAGCCTACATTTTTCTAAATTGATTCTTTTGTCAAAGTTCAAGAGCATGCTCAGAATTGCGGCCAAGTGCTTTACGTGCATAGCACAGTTTTGCAGAATCGCTTCGTAACGATATTTCATATGGTTCTTTATCTATAGCTCAATGTTGCTCTAAATAACGCATTTAAAAAGCAGCTATATTACTAAATGTAGCCGCCAGTTTTTTAAACTCATTGTAATTATATTCTAATACCGATGTTTTTCTAATGCTGTAATGGTGATAAATCTTGAATGACATTTTTTTTAAAGGCAAAATTCAGTATAATGCAACAATAGAGCAGGTTAAGGAAGATGAGACTAAACGAGTACTTATACCTTATGAAGATAAGGGCAATGGTGTATTTCGCTATATTCTTGGAGAATATAATGAAGCGAAGGCTATTTCCAGTTCTGTTCAATTAGTTTCAAGGAAACAATTAAGCCCTGGGGCTGATTTATTTTCGCTGAATATTGAAGGAAAGAACAATCTTGTTTTTCTTGATGAAGGGACTAAATCAAAAAGCAACAACAAGGCTAAACTAATAGGAAAACAAGAGGGAATCAGTTTAGATATGTCTGCACCGGTACTATTAAATCCTCCGCCAACTTGTGATAACCCTGAACAAGTTTGTACGGAATGGTACTGGATTACTTATAATGCTGAAACAGGGCAGGTGATAGATGAAGAGTATCTTTATACAACCTGTATAGAGTCCTGTGAAGGAGGTGGTGGAGGCACTAATACCGGTGAGGCTGAAGAATGTCCCCAACTTACAATGACTCCTGCCTCTTCAAAGATTAGCGTGACAACGTGTGGTAGTGGTTCTAATACAAGAACTAAATGTTATGTTTGGAAAATTTACACAGTAAGTGGAGGACCGATTCCTTCTTACTGGGTTAGCAACGAGCAGGGTACTCAAAGTCTGATTTCAGGGAGTACCTGGCAATTTGATGGATTTACTCACCAGAGTGTTGGTAAAATGGGGACTGAAATACTATATAGTTTCTCAGTGAATAATGTTAGTGCAGTCCCCTCCTTGATAAAATCGGGCTCGGTTACATACAATGACAGAGCCCAAATGCACTTGACATTCGATATCAGCGTGTCAGCGGTCTGCGATGGCCTCCCCGTTGTATTCAGCGATGCGGCAAGTCCATTACAGAGTTGGGGCGTAAATGAATAAAATAACTATGATTCGGATATTGATTCTATTGTCGTTGTCAGTAAGCCTAATTTGTTGCAGTCAAGGAAAGAGAACTATTAAACCTTCAAATGCAATAAGTTTGGTTACTATGATGCCAATTCATCATCCCAACGACCCTGCTGTTACAATAAATTTCAGGGGCGAAATAACTTTGTTTGAAGTTGATAATCTTATTGTTTGCAAGCTATCTAAAAAGCGACCTTACTCAAAATTGACTTTGGACGAGAATCATGACATGGTGAGTGATGAGTTGATCAAGGTGGATACGGCGTATTATTTTGTAATTTTCAAGCCTGGCGATAAAGTCGGTTTAAAGTTTGATTCAACTTTTAATGAAAAGTGGACCACGGTATCCGTTGACTCATTTCTTGCAACCGCTACTCTCTTTTCTGTTGATAAATTTCTTGCAAGCAAAATGCAGAATGATTCACTGATAAGTTCGGTATCTACTTTAAATGGTAGAGCTTTGTCCGAAATCTATTTGCCAAAGTATAAGCCAGATTTTACTTATAGCGATACGACTATTTTGCGGTACACCCGTAACCTTGATAATCTTGATTTTTCGTTTTCTCATCACCTTGATAGCCTGAAGAAAATAAAACTCTGTTACATAGAGATGATTTACAACCCTAATCCAAACGCCACAGATCCATTTTATAAAAGCAGGCGTTCTTATACTTTTGAGATGAAAAGGTTAGAACACTACGACACAAGTTTTGTAAATTCCCTTGTTGATGAGTTTCTCAAACTTCAAAAACTGACTGAACAAAAATAGCTACCGATTAAGGAGAAAATGCGTAGTTGCCTATTTTCAATGAGGCACTACGCATTTTTTTGTATTTGTAAAAGCTAAGACTTGATGTAAGTAACAATATACCTGTTAGATCACAGATGCAAAAAATAATCTGTATTTCAGAAGCAACTTGGAGTAAACATACGAGTTTCTATTATCCAAGCCATAGTCTGAAAGCCGCCTTTATTTTCTCATAACCGACACTAATTTATACTCTTATTTCATGTGTGAAAGATTATTCATAATCTGAAAAATTCTTTTTTAAGTACGGTTATCCGGTTGCAGGTTAGAAAAATAATTTTTACATTAGGCGCTAAATAAACCATCATTATGGTTCCATAAAATCGAGCCGGTTAATATTAAATCTTGCCATTTTTGATTCCAGTGTGGTTGGCTTGATCTTCAATAATTCGGCAGCGCCATTAGTTCCCCTGATCCTTCCCCGGGTTTGTTTAAGGGCCGCGATGATATATGCTCTTTCTGTTTCCCGTTGTGTTTGGCGTATTTCTTCAAGATTGTTTAATGTGATATCAACCGGAGGTTTTGATACGCCTGTTGAAAGTTTTCTTGTGAGATCCAATGGTGAGCACCCGTCATTCAGCACAACAGCCTGTTCCAGGACGTTTTCCAGTTCGCGTATATTGCCCGGCCAGTGGTAGGCATACAATTTTTCCGACATGAATGCGGTAATGCCATTGAATGGTTTGTTGAACGATCTGCAGAACTTGTTGGCGAAATAGTCGGCCAGTGCTGGTATATCCGATCTCCGTTCGCGCAATGGCGGCAGCGTGATGGGGAATACATTCAGCCGGTAATAAAGATCAAGCCTGAAATTTCCTTCGCCTACTTCTTTTTCGAGATTGCGGTGTGTGGCGGTAATGATCCGCACGTCTACTTTTATAGGAGCAGTGCCACCTACATACTCCAGTTCTCTTTCCTGCAGCACACGTAGTAATTTCACCTGCATAGCAACCGGCAATTCGCCGATCTCGTCCAGAAAAATCGTTCCGGCATTTGCCAGTTCAAATTTTCCCTTTCTCTTTTCAATGGCTCCGGTGAATGCACCTTTTTCATGACCAAATAATTCCGACTCGATAAGGGTAGGGGGAATGGCGGCACAGTTTACTTTTATAAACGGCCCATTTCGCCTCGGTGAAAGTGAATGGATAAGCTGGGCGACTCTTTCTTTTCCTGTGCCACTCTCCCCAAGCAACAATACGGAGGTGCTGTATGGCGCGACCTGTGCTGCAAGGTCCAATGCTGCCAGCAGCAGATAATGGCTGCCGATGATACTGCCGAATGCGGCATTCGCAACAGCATCACGCAGGGGTTTGGCAGCGGCAGGTAAACTGTGTGTTGGTTTTGCGGATGCTGGATAGTGGATTGTTTGTTCTGCCAGTTGCTCAAGCGAAGGTTTTAACCGGTTCAACAGGTCGATATGATCTTTTGTATATGCTTGCGGCTGCCGGCTGTATAAACAATAGTGAAGAGAAAGACCATAGCCAAGTGCGACCGGGAAAATGAGTACTGCTCTTTGCCGGAAATGATACGCTATTATACCCTGCAGCGAGGGATTTGTTTTTCTTTTGATCTCCGCCTCCAGGTTGCAGATAGCAGGCGATGTGTCGACGCGGTTATTTTTACTGATAGCAGCAAGTTGTTTTTTATTAATGCTCGTAATTGTTTCCAGCTCTGTTTTCCCGATGAACTGATATTCGTCAAAACCGATTCTTACATAGGCGATATCACCAAACTCTTCGTGATCAGCCGGGCGCACACCTGAAGTAATCAGATCAAACGGAATAAATGATTGAAGCGTTCTGGCGACCTTCAGCAGTTTATCTGCAGCATCCGTAGTTTCCTGGCCGATTTCTGTCAAACGCTTTTGGAGCAGTTCTTCACGCCGAAATTTTGCTTCAAGACTGTGTGTATGCAGATACCAGGCTATATCCAGTGTGATGAGCAGATCCTGTTCCCGGAAAGGCTTGACAAGGAAGCCATAGGGCTCTGTCGCTTTTGCCTGCTCCAGTATCTCCTGGTTTGAATTTGCAGACAAGTAAACAAAAGCAATATTCTCTGCACGTAATTTTCTGGCAAGATCGATCCCTGATAAATTTCCTTCGAGGATGATATCAACAATCACCATATCAGGTTTCTGTTGTTGAAGAAGCTCTTCCGCTTCTTCTGCCGAAACGGCAATACCGGTCACTTTGTGCCCTGCCTGTAATAGCAACAACCGCAAGTCATTGGCAACGATGAACTCATCCTCCACAATCAATATTTTCCTGGTCATACTATTCATGCTGGTTGGTGATTCGTTGAAGATCCTTCCTGGATCTGTTTTTTTATTACGGCAAACCGGATGACGATATGTAAGCCACTCCCGTTTTCAATATTCAGGCGGCCTTTTAACTGTTTTGCAAGACCGCGCACGAGCTCCATGCCGAGTGAGTTTTGTTCGGTAATATCGAAGCCCTGTGGTAAGCCAATTCCATTATCTGCGATCGTCAATAGTAAATGGTCCGTATCATCTGCCTGCAAGCTGATGCTGATCATGCCACTCTTGCCATCCGGAAAAGCATATTTAATGCTGTTGACTACACACTCGTTAATGATCAGCCCAAGAGGGATGGCTTGTGTTACATCGAGGTTCAAGGGTGAAATATTTTGCTGAACGATGATCCTGTTGCCGGTGCCAAGACTTGTTTGTACATGCATCACTAACTCATTTACATAACCGGGCATTGCAATGGTGGCAATATTATTAGACTGATAAAGTTTCTGATGTATCAGTGACATGGCATATACGCGCCGCTTACTATCCTGTATGGCGGCTTGTGCTGCTTCATTGTTGATGTATACGGCCTGCGAGCTCAGCAGGCTGGTTACGATCTGCAGGTTGTTTTTTACACGGTGATGGATCTCTTTGAGCAGCCATTCCCGGTCGGTCAATAATTCCAGTAGCTGCTCATTTTTGTGAGAGATCAATAGGTTGTTGCGCTTACGTAAATGGTTTTGCCGGTATAGTAATACGGCAATAACGATCATCCCGGCGATACCAGCCAGTGTCAGGTTTCTCAGCAAGGTGGCCTGTTTCAAATTGGCGTCTTTCAATATTGCCTGTTGGCTTAGCGCAGCGATCTCTTTTTCTTTTTCCTGTGTATTGTACAATACCTGCAACTCTTCCGCCTGCCTTATTTTTGTGATCCTGAAATTGGAATCGAGCAACTGTACATACTTTTCATAGTGTGTCAATGCTGAGGCTTTATCACCTAAGACAGAGTCGATCCTGATCAGCATTCTGTAATTGGCTACATCGTTGGACAACCGGCGATCTACATTTGTTGGATCTGAAAAGTACATCTCCAGGTATTCCCGCGCTTTTAAAAAGTTTCCCAATCTGAAATAGATATGAGCAAACTGATTGTTGATGGTTTCCCTTCGCATAGGACCACGGATGTTTTCAGTTATTCTTTCCAGTGAATCCATTCTTTTTGCATAGATCCAGGCTGTATCCAGTTTTCCAAGGTACATATAGCAATTGGATAAGGCCTGGTTATAACCGAACTGATCGGAAAGGGTTTGTGGCGCCCGTACTTGCTGTGATATATTTGATACCAGTTGAAATGCTTCCCTTGCCTTACCAGAAGCTCCCATCCAATCTACAATCGATCCTAATACTCCGAATACTGTTGCGCTCCGGTCAACCACAAAACGATTGGCTGCCCGCAGCATCATTTCAAAGGCTTCTTTATCCCTGCCCTCAATATTATACAGATCTGCCCGACGGTCGAAAAAATGCCCCCAGCCAATGCTGTCACGGGTTTCCTCTGCAGCTTTCAATGTTTGAAGCGAGTATCTGAAAGGATCTCCAAACTTTCCCTGAAACAGGGTAACAAGGGTCAGCGCATCAGCCGTATAGTGTGTATAAGGAAAATGCGTCGCTTCAATAAGCGTGAGGCAACGAAGAAATGTTTTTTCGGCTTCATCCAGTTGTCTTGATACGACTAACATGTAACCAAGACCCGTCAAAACGTTTATCGCCCCTTCTTTATTACCGAGACTATCATACATACTCGCTGCCGTTTGCAGATCACTGATCTTTTGTTGAAAAGTAGTTTGCGTGGGCGCGGTATACATACCGCGATAGGCATAAGCCCTCGCAGTTAATTCCCTGTCGCCGGCTTTCCTGCATTCTTCGATTAGCCGGTTGAATATAATATCACCCTTAGGATCGTTGACCTGTACATATATTTTCCCAAGCAGGCATTGCGCAATTCTGCCCAACCTGTGTTCATTGCCGGTGTTGCTTTCTTTTATTGCACTGTTAAGTAGATATTCAACACTATCCCGGTATTTGTCATAGTTACCCGGCTCGAATGCATAATAAGCTCCCAGGAGGATCAGCCACTGCAACCGCTCACGGCCCTTTGCTTTTGTCAGTAATTTAAATCCTTCATCCGGCTGATGATTGACGATCCATTTCGCCTGAGATTGTATCGCCGGATCATCAATCCCTTCTGCGAGTACCGGGTAACGGCTGAGGCCGAGAGAACGGCTGGCAAGATACAGGCAGGTATCATGATCTATCTGCCCTTCGTTCGCCACCACTATGTAGGTGGAACTAAGCTGCAGATTCAACCGTTGCCAGGGTTCACTATCCAGCGAGGGATGGTAATAGGTGTAGGTCTTGTTTGCTGATGTTTGGGCAGATTGCGACTTCGCATTGAATGATAGTAATGCGCATAATAAAATGCATATACAATTTATCCGGGACATTTTTTTTGTATTTAGGAAATGAACAGCCGTCACTTTCATGTCCGGCTGCAGCAGATCGTGCGAAGTTTGTGCAGGATAAATTTAAGAGAGATTCCAGAAAGAAAATGCGTGTGATAAAAACTCCGAAATATTGGAGTTCGTTGGTAAAGCCTCCGATCTGTTGGACGGAGAAGCCGGCAAGTGTCACTCTGCTGTATCCGCGATTATAGATAGGTTGCTGTTTTTCAGTTCATTTGAATCTATGAATGTTGTTGGCACGTCAGGGTTGTGACCAGTGGCATGCATATCGCAGGATGACTGCAAACCAATTATTATGACACAACATTCTTCCTGGGGTGCACCAGCACCGATCGACCCCAAAAAAGGCTTCAAGATCCATCTGATCGTTTTCCTGCTCGCTACTCCCGCCAGTTGGCTTGTATGGTTTCTGACCGACAGAACTTATCTGTGGCCTTTATGGTCAACGCTTGCATGGGGCATTGGAGTGCTCTTTCATTACCTGGGCGTTTTTGTTTTCAAAAAATCACAACACTCTTAAACTGTACCTATGAATCCGCAACAAAAAACTTTCAGACGCGTCGTGACAGGGCATGATGATAAAGGCAATGCGATCATACTTTCTGATGCACCACCTGTGCATACGAAACTGGTAGGTGGCCCGGGCGGCCCCACATTTTTCGAGGTATGGCATACTCGTGAAACCCCGGCGCTGATCCTGGCGCAACCTGGTGATCGTGATGAAGATGGCCTTATGCTTCCGCCGCCCAAAAACGGAACACGTATCCGTGCGATCGAATTTCCTCCGGAAGGAGAAGAGATCGGCAAACTGACCGCAAAAGATGCAGCCGCTAAATTCAAGTCCATGGGAGGAGAAGACGCCGCTACCGCTACCGGATCAGCGCCACATCCGTTGATGCATCGCACAAAAACCGTCGATTATGGTATCGTGCTGGAAGGAGAGATAACCCTGGTATTGGATCTCGGAGAAACGATTTTGCATGCAGGCGATGTTGTTATTCAAAATGGCACTAATCATGCGTGGGCCAACCGCTCCGGTAAGATCTGCCGGATGGTTTTTGTACTTATCGATGGTCAGTGATGGATGGGTGTTGGATAAATTTCTTACCTAAAATGACATTGTTATCATGCGTATTACTCCAATTCCACCGGAACAACTTCCTGCAGATATCCGCTTTGTACATGATGAGATCGCTAATCTTGTTGGGCATAGCCAAAGCCAGGTTAATATGCTGGATGAAACAGGCGCACTGATCGGCCCGTTCACTGCGATGTTAAAATTTCCTGCTTTTGGTATTCCTGCATTAAGCTTTCTGCGTACACTCGATATACATGCCACACTCGACAAACGCGTACGTGAAGTAGCAATCCTTACTGTTGCTGCAGCTTATGGGGCACGATTCGAATTGTATGCCCATCAGATCATGGCATCTGCTTTTGGTCTTGCAGATGACGTCATCGCTTCACTTGCTGCAGGGGTGCAACCGCAGGGGTTGAGCAAGCAGGAGGCAATCGCCAATATTGTTGCACATGCGCTTACGAGCGGCCATCTACTGCCAGACTCCACCTATCAGCGAGCTGTTGCCCTGCTTGGTAAAGATGGCGTGGCTGAACTCTTTTTCCTGATCGGAGGTTATGGGCTTCTTGCAATGATCTTGAACGGGTTTGATATACCGGCACCTGATTGCCAGGACAAATAAAAGGGTAACCAACATTTAAAAGAAAATCAATGAAACCAACATCATTTTCATTATTGACCAGTTTCCGGGTTGTGTTGCTGACAATAGGTCTGCTGCCATTGAGTGCTGATATTAATGCTGAGTCAGGGAACGAAGAAGAGGTGGCAGTACTCACACGCTTTGAAGTAAAGGAGGGGCATTTAAACAAGATCAAAAAATTGATCACCAAATATGTGAAGCAGGCGAACAAAAGTGGTGATAATATAATGGCAGAAGCTTTCTATGAACAGGATAGTATCTCAGTATTGTGGATCATTGAACGGTGGAGCAGCAGAGCAGCCTTCGATAAAAGCAAGACTGGTAAAAAGTTCAGGTTGCTTCAGCTGTTGTCATCAACAAAACTGGTACAATTGCCAACTTCCATTTATGTAAAAGACCTGGAGCCTGTTTCCAAAGAGCAATGGCGCAAAAAGGCAGAGAAAGATGATCAACCGATCACGATCATGTTGTTCGTGGATAGCAAGCCCGGAACGGAAAAGGTTTTTCAGACAGTATACCATACCGCAATGCCTCAATTTAGAAGTGAACCCGGCGTGATCAATTATCAACTTTCACAATTAAGTAGCGGCAGCACACAATTTGTGACGTATGAGAAATTCAGGAATGAAGACGCCTTTCAGTATCATCTTCAATTTCCTCCGATACAACCTGTGATCGACTATCTGAACACAAGTATTAAAAAGCAGCCCTTTCAATTGGGCTTACACAGGCTGATTGAATTCGCGCCATCCAGGCGAAAATAATTAATGAATTACCTCTATTTTTTTAAACAACAAAATATCAATAATGAAGAAGATCAATCAACTGCTGGCGAGTATGATCAGCATAGTCACTGCTTCAACTGCGACAGCGCAGGTTAATGTTCATGCGTCTCAACTTAGCGATCATGAATTGACAGTCCTGAATCAACTCGGCTCTCCTGCGGTAGTAGTGAACATGCCCGTGTCGCAATTATTGAATGCACCGGGTAATGAAGCGCTTCGTGCATTCTTTTTTACACCGGTAAAAGATTCCACGGTTTTAAAAGGTAAAAGAATTGCCGTTATCGCTGCGGACGGTTTTGAAGAGATCGAACTATTAGGACCTGTCTGGTATTTTAAACAACTTGGTGCGAAAGTAGATATTGTAGCTCCAAAGTATAACCCGGCTCCAGCGAGATATGGACTTATGTATCCTGAAATGTCAAAAACACATATCATGGCGATTCAGTACCTGCAACCAGTTGGCTGGATCAAATTCGACCGCACAGCCGATCAGATCAGGGTAAGTGATTACGATGCGGTGTTCATTCCTGGTGGGGCCTGGAATCCCGACAATCTCCGCTACGATAAAGATGTGATCAAATTTATCCAGGATTTTAACAGGTCGGGAAAACTGATCGCTGCGATCTGCCACGCGCCTGTAGTACTGGCTTCAGCAGATATTCTGAACGGAAAAAAATTGACTGGTTACTGGAATATCCAGGTTGACCTGAAAAATGCAGGTGGTATCGTACTCGAACAGCCAGTGGTTACAGATGGGAACCTGATCACCAGCAGACATCCGATTGATGTGGCCGATTTTTCACGGGCTGTAGAAAGCTGGCTGATAAAAAAATAATCAATAGTGAGATCCGTCAAACTTGTTTTAAAATATAAAAATAACGATAATGAAAAAAGCAATTGCTTCACTGCTCACTGCAGCATTAACCAGTTCTGTACTGATTTCATGTGACAGGAATGAAAAAGGCGCTCCTCTTCGCCCGGATACTTATGTACTGGTTCATGGTGCATGGCAGGCTCCTTATGTTTGGGATGAAGTCCGTAGTGAATTGGAGCAAAGGGGTAACAAGGTTATCATAGTGGAGCTACCTGGTCATGGTAACGATCAAACGGCTACCCATATGCTGAACCTGGATGTATACCGTGATAAAGTGATCCAGGCAATCCCTGATGAAACAGACAAGGTGATCCTGGTTGGCCATAGCATGGCAGGGATGGTCATCAGTGCTGTAGGAGAAAAGATCCCTTCGCGCGTCATTAAACTGGTGTATGTTGGAGCATTCCTGCCAACCAATGGTCAGGCGTTGACCGACCTTGCAGAATCCGATCCTGGTTCAAAGTTGGGGCCATTGCTTGTTCGTTCTGCCGATCAGCTTACGCTGGATATTGTTCGTGATAGCCTTGCTTATCTTTTTATTAATGACGGTTCAACGTCAGCAAAAAATCTTGTTGTCAAAAATTATCGGGCAGAGCCTTCAATCCCATTTATAAACAAGGTCAGCCTCACAAAAGAGAATTTTGGAAGTATTGAAAAGGTCTATGTTAAGACCCTGCAGGATATGGTAATCTCTCCTGTTCTGCAGGACCGTATGCTTGCTACTGCGGGTATTCAACTGGTGTATTCCATGAATACGAGTCATTCTCCCTTCCTGGTTGAACCAAAGAAATTGGCTGAGATCCTGGTGGACCTGGCGCAGGAAGTTTCTATCCTGTCCGATCATAAATAAAGAATCGGCTTTACGGCCAATCTTTTATTTAAAAACTGATTTATGGCCCAATTGTATTATTTGCATTAGTAAACAACTGATATTTGTGAAAGCTGTCCCGGCCTCTATCATTTAATATTGGTTTATGAAAATAAGACCCGTCATTCTTCTTTTATTGTTGCTTACCAGTCATTTGGGTTTGTACGCTCAAACAACCCGGACCATTTCTGCTGACAATTTGGATTATCGCAAGGATAGTAATAGTTACTTGTTGGTGCTGAAGGCCGGTCAGCCGGTTATCGCCAGTCTGAATGCTTTTATGGCAAAAGAAAAATTGCCCGGCGCTTATTTTACTGGTATTGGGGCGGTGAAAAATACAGAAGTAGCTTATTACAATATCGATCAACGAAAATATGTATATAAGCAATTCCCAGGCTCCATGGAAGTGCTGGCGTTCAACGGCAACCTGGGTTATTTTGATGACCAACCGATCGTTCATCCCCATATCACACTCGGTGCGCCGGACTATACGGTACACGGCGGCCATCTGAAGGAAGCAGAAGTATCACTGGTGCTGGAAATTTTTATTACACCCGTGAGTAAAAAGATCGAACGGGAATGGAATGATCATTTTCCTGAACTCCGGACGATGAAGCCGGTAAAAGATAGCACGCAGGTATCTGGTAGATGAGTTGGAGGAAATTGAGATCGTAGAATTAAGAACGGCTCTCCGTTTCATCCAGCACTTTTTTCATCCCATCTTCATAGCTTGTAGGCGTAAACCCAAAGGCTTTGCAATATTTCTCACTATCGAAAAAATAATCCTGGTTGTTCTGGTATTGCATTTCAACCAGTTCCCGGATGGTCCTGTTAAATAGCCCTGCTACAGACAGGAGAAAAGAACTAAGTAATGTATACGATGCTTTAGTCCCTTTAATTGAAGCGGCCCGTGTTATAAATTCCTTACCCGTCCATCGCTGCGAGGAAGTTGGCAGATGCCACACCTGACCATAAGCACTGTCTGTATTGCCCAATATAGCCGTTGCCTTTGCAGCATCCGGTGTATAAGTAAAGGAGTGTATTTTATTCACATTGGATTGCCAGCTGAGTTTTTTGTTTTTCGAAACCGGATCCAATACCATAATATTCAGAATACCATTCTTTGCTCCCGGTCCGTAAAAATCGGCACTCCTGGCGATCAGAGCCTGCAATCCTTTTTGGGATATGGCATTCCGGATCGCTTCTATGACCTGCAACCGCACTTTGCCTTTTTGGGAGGGTGGATTCAACGGGCTCTCCTCCGTCATATGCGGAATCGCATGCTTATCGTAGGTATATACATTGTCGAAGAAAACCAGTTTGACCCTATGTTTCAAACAGGCATTGATCACATTATTGATGATAGCCGGCCAGCTTCTTTGCCATACCCGGAGATCGTATTTCAAGCCAACGACCAGGTAGGCTATTGAGGCACCGGCAACAGCACGGTCTACCTGGTCAGCCAACAAAAGATCTGCAGGCAAAAGCTCGTCGTCCCCATTTACCTGTTCGGGATGGCGCGATACCAATCTCACACGATCTGTATATTGTTTTAATTCTTTCGCCAGCAGCTTGCCAATGTCTCCTCCAGCGCCCAGAATAACCTGTGTCATAATAATAGGTTGTTTTGTTTTCGATACAAAGCTATAGTATACAGGCACAAAATGATCGCAGGACCGTGTATGCAATAATTACTTAACTTAAATCAATAAAGCTTTTCTTATGCAGGATTAGGTTGGAGGCTTCTTTTTGATAAATTTTGCCATGAAGATAACCGGCTGAATTTCAGAAATGCTGTCCAAGGGATAATGAATTAAAAAAGATTTTTACAAAAACCGGCAAAAATGAAAACTCAGGAAAAGATAAAAGAGGTAACGTGTAAGCTTACAAGCCCCGAACTTAGGAAGAGAAAAGAAGAAGTGATCGACTCTCTTAAAAAGAAAGTTTTATCCAGATCGGAGCTTCCAAATGGTTACAAGTACAAGTTTGATGGCAATGATGCTATCCTGGATGAACTGGTGACCTTTATTAAAACAGAGCGCCTGTGTTGCGATTTCTTTGATTTTAATTTGGATATCACCGGCGATGGCAGGGAAATCTGGCTGATGATTACAGGGCCCGATGGTGCAAAAGATTTTATTGAAAAAGAGCTGGAATTATGATTCCCGGGTGGGGTCCGGAAGGAATGCTGATCCTGTATGTCATCCTGAACTCCGAAATCACCATTTGAATCGACTAGCTGTCTTTTAATATATAGCCCATTCCTATCTGTGTATGGATCAGCTTTACAGGAAAAGGCTTGTCAACTTTGTTGCGGATATAATTAATATAAACATCAATGATATTGTTTTCCGTTTCAAAGTCGGCATCCCAGACATTGATAGCGATATCGGCTCTGGACACGGTACGGTTTTTATTTCTCAATAAGTATTCCAGCAACTTTAGCTCGCGTGCCGTTAAAGAAATTTCTTTCTCGTTTCTATACACCTGCATAGTTTCCAGGTTGAGGGAAAGATCGGCAGCCCGCAATATATTACCGGTTGGAAAGTGACGGTCGGTCGTGCGGCGAAGCAATACCCTTATTTTCATAATGAGTTCCCTGAATTCAAAGGGTTTTGGCAAATAGTCATCCGCACCGGCTTCATACCCTTCTACTTTATGATCAATTGATGTAAGTGCAGTGAGCAGCAGTACAGGCACTTGTTCATTCAGCAAACGGATGAGCCTGCAAAGCTCAAAGCCGTTCATTCCTGGCAGGTTGACATCGAGGATAACCAGGTCAAAGGGGCGCACCTGGAACAGGTCCAGTGCTGTATCAGGTTGATAGGCTGTATGTACCTCGTAGTTGTTTTCTGTGAGTCCGAACTCTAATGTGTCAGCGATACGCCTTTCATCTTCCACCAATAATATGCTCGCATTTCTCATTATACTACAATTTACCAAGTTTAAGTGAGGGTATAAAATCTTTGGGCTGACTCAATTGCATTTTAATAATGATCTAATATGAATTTACTTGATGTCTTATACTGCTTTGTATTCAAGATGGTCTTCTAATAGACTTCTAACATCACGTTAATGTAGCTCCATTGTAGCAATAGTAGGTTTGTTCATGCTTGATAAAATAACGATCATCGGAAGCGGAAGTTGGGCAACTGCTTTGGTAAAGATATTTACAGAAAGCGGCGTCTCTGTATTATGGCATGTGCGGAATGAAGAAACGGCGGATTTGCTTAATTCCACTGGTCATAACCCGCGTTATCTGAGTTCAGTGGATCTTAACAGGTCCCTGATCTTTGCTACAACAAATACTGTTGAGGTTATCCGTGATTCGGAACTGGTGATCTTTGCCATGCCTTCAGCATACCTGAAGGCGACGGTCAAAAAATTTGATAAGAATTTGCTGAAAGAAATTCCTGTAGCAGTGTCTATCAAAAGTTTTGTTCCCGGCACCAGCAGCACTCCCAGCAATTTTATCAGGAAATATTTTCAAAGAGGCGTTCATGATGTGATGGTTTTAGGTGGGCCATGCCATGCAGAAGAGATCGCTACAGAAAAATATACCTATCTTACTATGGCAGGTAACGATCCAGTGCTGGTGCAGCAGATTGCAGACCGGTTGTCGTCGTGCCCTTACATCAAGCCGGTGGCAAACACTGATCCCACAGGCCAGGAATACGCCTCAATTTTAAAAAATGTGATCGCTATTGCAACTGGTATTGCGGCCGGCTTGCTGTATGGAGATAACTTCCAGTCGGTGCTTGTTTCCAATGCAATGCGCGAAGCGGCCGGGTTTATTGAGGCTGTTGCTCCCGGTTCGCCTGATTTTTACCGTTCTGCATATTTTGGTGATCTGCTGGTGACGGCATATTCTGATTTCAGCCGGAACAGGACACTGGGCAAACTTATTGGGAGAGGACTTGCTGCCAGCAAAGCGATCCAGGCAATGGAAATGGTTGCAGAAGGATTTTATGCATCAAAGGAATTGGCCCCTCTCTTAAAAAAGGTCCGGTTAAATACACCCGTGTTGAATGCTGTTTACCGGATCCTTCATCAGCATGCGAATCCCTTTAATGAATTCCGGTTATTGAAAGAGCAATTGTTATGATTCAATTGCTACGGCCGTATTTCTTATACAGTGCTGATGCTGTCTCTATTGAATTGCCTTCGGGTATGGTACTGAATTTTTCATGCTGCAACACCCATTGCCATTCCTGGCGCCGGATCTGGTTGTCAATAAAAGGCAAATCAGGTTGAATCCCTTTATCAAGAGATTGCTGCAGATATCGAAAGAAGGTTGCCCACCTGGGTTTATAAAAGTTGCGGATCAGTCCAGACCATTGCCTGCAGGAATAATCGTGCAGCGGACTGTTCTCGCCGCCCCAGGTGGTGATCAGATTACGGGCATTCTTTTCGTATTGATCCTTTTCTGCCGTTGTGATCCCATTGTTACGGGCCTGTTGCAACCAGCGCCCCAGTAAGAAATCTGCTCTTGTAGCAAGCAGCTTATCCATATCATCCATGAGCAACATGAATTGTCCGGCATAGTTGGTAAATTGCTGTTTATCCTTTTGCCGGAATGCCTGAACAGTTTTTTGTTGCAGGTCGAGGGCATGGTTAGCGAGTACCTGCCGTGTTATGTCAACCAGGTCATAGTTGAACCCATCATTATGTTCAAACTGCGGTGCAACTTCTACAAATAGCTTCCAGGCTTTCACAAGCTCATGCGGATCATAGTCGAGTGTGGTCCTTGCCCATTTATTGGATGAATCAAGTGTTGGCCTTGCTGTAATGATAGATTCAGGTCCTCCTTCTTCCAGTCCTCCCTGATAAACACTGGCTGCTAAAATAGACCAGGCCTGGTCAAGTTTCTTATTGTACGCTCCATAACGCTGCAGGATATAGTTCTTCAGCCACTGATGAATGCTGATAGGTTGATCCGTCCATATATTGTCCAGCATCAATTGATACAGCGCAGGGTTTTGTTCAATCGCTTCAGGTGTCAGACCGATTCCCGCCATTTTCCCGGAAGCGGGATCATGCAATGCGGAAGATGGGTCTTTTGCCGGATTGCTGATCCTTCCCCATAAACTGATATTGCCGCCAAAATTGTGCAGCATGTTCCATATCCAGGGTTTGCCGTAATAAGCATTTGTTTTTTTCCATAAAGGAAAACTTTCGGAATACAGGTCGAGAACGATCATTCCATCATCGGGAACAGCATGCAGTAGTGCCTGCATTTGTGTCGGCTGCCAGTAAGACGAATTATAGTGAAACATCCAGCCCTGCATTACCCAGGTAGCTTTAGAATCAGCGGCCCGCATGGAAGCAAATATTTTTTTACTGATACTGCTCAGGTAAGTGGAATCTTTTGTAGGAGGCACGTTTTCATTAAAAGTATCTGCAGAATACAGGTGGTCAGTACCATAGATCTTTGTTTGCTCTGTAAGAAATATTTTACCGATCTCATCAAACAATGAATCAGCGGGGTCAAGGATCAGCACATCGTCAAAACCCGAATGCCAGTTGGTCTTTTTGACTTTGGCAGATGGGAATTTTGAAGTGAAAGACGGTGGCACATGCCCGGTAAAAGCAGGAAGTACAGGTGTCATACCCATTGCGCGTTCGGCTTGCAATATCTTTTTCTGTAGTGCCTCCCTTTTCTGCATCCAGTTAGCAGAAAGCGGTCCTCCCCATGCATCGAGGTTTCCCATCCAGAACCAGGCGAAGTAGGAGGGGCCGGAAAAGAAACTGTCTAATTGTGCTTGCGAGAAGCCCATATCACGGTAAACTTTATTCCAAACAGCTTCTTCGCCAGTAAGCGCCAGCGGCATATTTATACCGTTCAGCGTCATCCAGTCTATCTCTTGCTGCCATCTTTCCCAATCCCACCACGCCATTGAATAGTTAAATGTGCAATAGTTAAGATAATAACGGTATTTATAAGGAGATACCTTCCTGATCTTTTTTTTAACAGCAGGCAATATTTCCGGAAGGTTCATATTTACACCGTTCCAGGTAATCAGGCAATGACAGTATTCGCGCAGATAATGATTGAGTGCGGAGCCAATGCTCACACCGTTATTGCCCCGCAGGACAACCTTTCCGTTTTTGCTTTCCAGTTCAAATATATCTTTGCCGTTATCTGCAGAAATATATTCGACAATGAATGAGGAAGCTTTTTCTTTTACAATGCGACGGACAAAATCATCGACTGCCGGCTTATCCTCCCTGGGAGTGGATAGAGCAGTGAGTGAGCTTAAAATGAATGATGCAATAAGAAGTAGCTTCATGATATAATTTTAAAACCAGCGCATTAATGACTTTTTAAATGGAAACGACTGCTTCCAGTTCAGGTGTGACAGAAGCAGAGGCTTTCCTGATAAAGTCATTCGCCCAGTACTCAATATCATAGTGTTTGATCTGTTCATACAATCTTTCCATACGCATATTCCTTTCTTCCGGCCTCATCAGGAGGGCCTGCAGCAATGTTTCCTTGAGTGATCTGAGGTCGTAGGGATTCGTTAAGAGGGCATAAGATAATTCCACGGAAGATCCGGCAAACTCCGAAAGGATCAGGACGCCTTTATCCTGCTGTGATTCGCCCTGCACAGCGATGAATTCTTTGGCCACAAGGTTCAATCCATCTCTTAGCGGAGTGATCCAGGCAATATCTGCTGCACCGTAATATACCAGGATGTCTTCAAAAGGAAAGGAACGGAAGAATATCCTGATCGGCGTCCAGTCGATATTGGCGTATTTGCCATTGATGCGCCCTACTGCTTGTTCCAGTTGCAGTTTGATGTCATCATATATTTTCATTCCTTCGGCAGCAGGCGGACAGATATTGACAAGCTCTACTTTGCCATGAAACTCCGGGTATTCTTCCAGGAAATGTTCAAATGCCAGTATCTTCTCCAAAGGTCCTTTCACATAATCGAGGCGCTCTGCGCTCAGGATCATTTTTTTTCCATTGAGTTGTTGTTTGAGTGTTTTGATCTTTTCCTGCATCAAACCATCCTGGAACAACTGGTTGATATATTCCGTGTTTATTCCCACTGGTACAGCGCCAAGAGAAACGGTACGTTCGCCTGTTTCAATGGCTGGTGTCATACTTGAAACACCAATTGCACTGCTGTAGGTCAGGAACCGGGGAGCGCAGTTGACTTTTGGATATGTAGTGATGGGGAAGAGGCTGCTGGCCACATCCACAAAATTCTCCACGTAACGGGGAATATGAAAACCTATGAAATCGCATTGCAGCAAACTGCCAATGATCTCCCTTCTCCAGGGAAGGATATTAAATGTATTGGCAGCAGGGAATGCCGTATGATGAAAGAACGCGATGGTGAGATCGGGCCGGAGTTGCCTTAAATAGCCAGGCACAAGCCACAGGTTGTAATCATGTATCCATACAATTGCTCCCTGGTCTGCCTGTTCTGCAGCCTTTTCTGCAAACCGGTGGTTGATTGCCTGAAAATGATCCCAGTGATTGTGATCGAAATGAACTTTATCAATAAAGGAAAAGATCATTGGCCAGAATGCCTCTTTCGAAAACGATTTGTAGAAAATATTAACCTCTTCCTTTGTAAGGCCTACCCTTGCAGCCATCAGGTTGGGATAGGTGGTTTTATCGATATAGATATTACGAAGGGCTTCGCCGGGTTGTTCAACTTCTTCCCAGGCGATCCAAAGCCCTGAGCGGCCTCCGGCGAAGAAACCCTGCAGTGTAGGCAGAATTCCATTGGGGCTCTTTGGTGCAACCCGCTGCACATGACCGTTTATTTCTTTTTTTTCGTAGGGGAAACGGTGATACATCATGATTAACTGGGAACTGTTGGCCGCAGCATTTTCCATAGGCCTCACTTCTTCCAGTTCCAGGTCACTAACCAGGCCGGGAAAATGATGAAGGGCTTCCAGGATGCCGCCAGCCCCGGCTGCATTTGCATGATACACCCCTTCAATGCCTGAAGTGGCTTCGATTAATTTTTTTTCTGATCTGCCGACGACTACTCCTTTAAAGCTGCATTGATACATTGCCAGGTCGTTCAACGTATCACCGGCTACTAATACATCTTCCGGATTATAACGGAGATAGTTTACCAGTTTTTTCAGCGATGTGCCTTTGTTCACTCCATGCGGAAGCACATCCAGGAATTTACCTGCAGAGTGGACTACGTCACAGTTCAGTGTTGCCACGAGTTCCCTGACCTTTGCTACAGTTTCTTCACTTTGAACATAGAAAGAACTTCGGCGCTGCTGCGGCACTTCCTGATGCTGGATATCGTCTGATCCGGCAAGTGTCTCCATTACTTTCAAACTTCCCGGCCAGTTCTTTTCTATTTCTGATTGCAATGTCTCAACCGGCTCAAGTGTATGACCATTCACGATGGTCGCTCCTACATCACAAATGATATAGTCGGGATTAGGAATAATAGGATCATTCAGCAAAGGCATCACAGATTCAAGACCCCGCCCTGTTACAAATACGAGCCGGGCATCCATATTTTGCCTTATCAAACGATAGAGTTGTTGCTTGTGAAGACTGGTCCCGCCAAGGAAGGTTCCATCAAGATCGGTAGCTAATAACATAATTTCTTATTTGGGTTTAATAAAGTCTTCCAGCGGGCAAAGCTGGCAGATTAATAATGGAGCGAGGTTAACCTAAGATTAGAATTACATTAAAGCGTAGGTGATATGAATGGAATTGATTGATTATTAGTAAAATGCCCGTAAGACTACGGGCATTTTTCACTCATTCAAACCAAAAATGCGAATAAGAGTGATTCAACTTTAAACTGCAGGGCAGGATTTTAATACACCGGGCCATTAACAAGAATGGCCCGGCCGGCATGATATAACTGATATATGAAAAAGGCATTAACCTCACATTAAAATTTTATTGGTTTTATCCAGGGGTATTCCCCCTAAAAACTGAAGAAACCGGTTTAATGAATCTTTAATCTCCATTTAATTCCAACATAATCACACACTTTTATGTTTGCCATCGAAAGTTCACCTGTCAATTTATAATTCTATGGATACGATCTGGGAAGAAATTTTTTGGGGTAATACCGTGCAGCAGTGGATTACGGCGGTAGGTATTTTCGCCCTGCTTGCTGTACTGGTCAAGTTATTAAAAACTTTTGCTTTCCGGCGCATCAAAAGATTTTCGGAAAGGACGACGTCCACGCTGGATGATCTTATTGTAAAGCTGCTGGGATCATCCGTTATGCCGATGCTTTATGTGCTGGCATTTTACATGGGTACGCGATATCTTCAATTCCCTGCTTCTGTTGAACGGATTATTCATGCTGTGGTTATCACTGTCACAACGTATTATGTTGTGCACGGTATTTCCGGCCTGTTTTCCTATCTCATCTCCAGGTTCACAAAGGGTGATGGAACGCAGGAGAAGCAGGCGAAGGGGATACTACTGATCGTAAAAGTTTTTTTGTGGTTGGGCGGGGTAGTATTCCTGCTTGATAATTTGGGTTACAATATCACTAC
This sequence comes from Sphingobacteriales bacterium 44-61, assembly GCA_001898405.1. Taxonomy (GTDB): domain Bacteria; phylum Bacteroidota; class Bacteroidia; order Chitinophagales; family Chitinophagaceae; genus Terrimonas_A. The sequence goes on along the minus strand of MKTW01000001.1, from coordinate 22,072 downwards.
GATCGTAACAGGTTTAGGTATTGGCGGTATTGCGATCGCGCTGGCGGCACAGGCGATCCTGGGCGATCTTTTCAGTTATCTCGTTATATTTTTTGACAAGCCTTTTGAAACCGGTGATTTTATCGTGGTTGGTGATAAGTCCGGTTCTGTTGAATATATAGGGATCAAAACAACCCGCTTAAGAACACCGGCAGGCGAACAGTTGATCATGTCCAACACAGATCTTACCAATTCGCGCGTACAGAATTACAAACGGATGGAACGAAGACGTGTTTTACTATCCATCGGGGTGGAATATGAAACAGGAGCAGAAAAACTGGAACGCATTCCTGCCATTGTAAAAGAGATCATTGATGCGCAACCGGATGTGGTGTTTGACCGGACGCATTTTGCTGGTTTTGGCGATTTCAGCCTGAATTTCGAAATAGTATTCTATATTCTGACCGCAGATTACCTGAAGTATATGGATTGCCAGCACGCTTTCTGTATGCAATTATACCGCCGCTTCGATCAGGAGAAGATCGGGTTTGCTTATCCGACACAGAAACTTTTACTGGCCCGTGCCGGTGCATAGCTTTTGTTAAATATTAATAGCAAACGTTTTTTTGTTTAATTTTGCTGCGCCGAATAATGTACTTCAAAAAGATCATACTATCACTACTGGCGGTTCTACTATGCTGGATCGTCCCCAATGCAATGCCTTCCGGCACCGTGTTGAAGAAGTATGAAAGCAATGATCACCTGCAAAATTCGACGAGCTTTTATCAATTACTCAAAGATGATTCTCCTGCACATGGGTTATTAGCGGATGTAGGAAAGGAAAAGATACAGAACCGCCGCTCAAAATTCCGCGTGCCATCCTCCTCTTCCCAGTTGGCAGCGAGGATAACGACGAGTAATTCTCCAAAGCCTTTTATCCGTATCTCAGAATCACTGCAAAACAGTGGAGATCATCTCCCTCCGCCTTTCTATTACGTTTTTCTCTTCCGGCTTACACTGTTCTGATCAATTCCCCTTGTGATCCCATTCAAAAGCCTATCCTGATTTTTTTACAGTATCAAACGATACCTGCTGTATGACTTTGTCGTTCAGCCCTGTATTGTATTAACCTACGTATTGCATTAAAAATTTTTGCAGATGAAATTTATCGTCTTACTGGCTGTTGCCGGCAGCCTGCTTGTAACCGGCTGTTCCTCCGAAAAAAATAAGTCTCACACTTCGGTAGAACAGGAATTGCCGGTGCTACAGATTGATGCGCGGGATACGTTGTTGCGAAGAACTTATGTGGCGAATATCAACGCGTATCAGAATGTGGAGCTGCGTGCAAAAGTAGCCGGGTTCCTGGAGAAGATATTTGTTGATGAAGGGCGGTTTGTAAAGAAAGGGGAGCCGCTTTTTGCACTCAATGATGCAGAATATAAAGTACAGTTGTCTGAGGCGTCTGCATTCCTTGCCAGCACAAAAGCTGAGGTGAAGATGGCAGAAGTTGAACTGGCAAGAGTGGAAGGGCTTGTGAAGAAAGATATCGTCACAAAATCAGAACTCGATCTTGCACAGGCGAAGCTCAATGCAGCCCAGGCGAAAGTGCAGGAAGCAGTAGCACGTGAAGAGAAAGCAAATATCGGCCTCTCTCAAACATTGATACGTGCTCCATTCAGCGGCGTTATTGACCGCATTCCACATAAGATCGGCAGCCTCATCGAAGAAGGTACATTACTGACAACCCTGTCGGATGTGCATTCCATGCATGTATACTTTAAAGTGTCCGAGAACGAATATCTCCAGTTCATCAAGAATGGCGGCATGAAGGAAAATGCCGGCCAGCAGATAAAACTCCAGCTTTCCGACAGAACTGATTACCCTTATGCAGGCAAGATAGAAACGATGGATGGTGAAATTGAAAAAGAAACAGGGTCCATCGCATTCAGGGCCAGTTTTCCGAACCCCGATAAACTGCTGAAGCATGGCGCCAGCGGGAAGATCATCCTTAACTCTACAGTTGATGATGCGATCCTGATACCGCAGCGTTCTGTATTTGAGATCCAGGACAAGAACTATGTGTTTGTGCTGAATAATGAAAATAAGGTCAGCATGCGCAGTATCGAGCCTGATACAAGGCTGGAAGATCTTATCCTGGTCAAATCCGGTTTACAGGACGGAGACCGGATCGTTTATGAGGGTGTACAAAATATAAAGGAAGGTAATACCATTAAACCACGCCTGCTCTCATTTAATGCACTGTTGAACATTTCTTCAAAATAGCTTTTAATTTTTTTCAATGCTTGAAAGGTTTATACGCCGGCCGGTGTTGTCACTGGTCATATCTATATTGATCGTATTGCTGGGAGCGCTAGCTTTATTCAGTCTTCCGATCACTCAGTTCCCCGATATCGTTCCTCCTTCAGTAGTAGTGACAGCCAACTATAACGGTGCAAACGCGGATGTTTGTGCAAAAGCTGTTGCCACTCCGCTTGAAAGGGCCATCAATGGTGTTCCCGGCATGACATACATGAACTCCGTCAGCAGTAATAATGGGGTCACGCTGGTGCAGGTGTTTTTTGAGGTGGGGACAGATCCCGACCTGGCGGCAGTTAACGTGCAGAACCGTGTTACAACGGTGCTGGACGAATTGCCTGAAGAAGTGATCAAAGCCGGGGTGACTACAGAAAAGGAAGTGAACAGCATGCTGCTTTATCTCAATATCATGAGCACGGATTCAGCAGCCGATGAAGAATTCATTTACAACTTTACCGATATAAATGTATTGCAGGAACTGAAGCGTATTGACGGTGTCGGGTTCGTTGATATCATGGGTGCACGCGACTATTCCATGCGGGTATGGTTAAAACCCGACCGCTTGCTTTCTTACAATATTTCCACTGAAGAAATTATTAGCGGACTGAGGGCGCAGAATATTGAAGCTGCACCTGGGGTAACTGGCGAAAATTCCGGGAAAGACCAACAAGCCAAGCAGTATGTGCTGAGGTATACAGGGAAATTCAATACTCCGCAGCAATATAAGGAGGTAGTTCTCCGCTCTAATAATGACGGTTCTGTGTTGCGGTTAAAAGATATTGCCGACGTTGAGTTTGGCACGGTCAGTTACGACATGGTCTCAAAGACCGATGGAAGACCTTCCGCTTCTATCATGATCAAGCAAAGACCGGGATCGAATGCACAGGAAGTGATACAGACGATCAAGGAAAAGATGGAAGAGTTGAAGGAGACCAGTTTTCCGCCGGGGATGGTTTACAACTATGCGTATGATGTGTCGCGGTTTCTTGATGCAAGTATTCATGAGGTGATACGGACACTGATCGAAGCATTCATCCTTGTATTTATCGTTGTATTTATTTTTCTTCAGGATTTCCGTTCAACGCTTATCCCTGCGCTTGCTGTGCCAGTTGCACTGATCGGAACGCTGGCCTTTATGCAGTGGCTCGGTTTCTCGATCAATATGCTTACGCTTTTTGCACTGGTGCTGGCGATCGGCATTGTGGTCGATAATGCGATCGTAGTGGTTGAAGCCGTGCACGTAAAAATGACGGAAGAACATCTGCCGCCATTGGAAGCAACCATTGCAGCTATGAAAGAGATCGGCAGTGCGATAGTTGCTATCACGCTGGTGATGTCGGCCGTTTTTGTGCCGGTCGCTTTTCTATCCGGCCCCGTGGGGGTGTTTTACCGGCAGTTCTCTTTGACGCTGGCTATGGCAATTGTTATTTCGGGCATTAATGCATTGACCTTAACGCCGGCACTTTGTGCGCTGTTAATGAAGCCGCATCAACCCGGTAAAAAAAGGAAAAGCCTGCTTCAACGTTTTTACGGATCATTCAACCGGGTGTATGACAAAACGGAAAATAAATATGGAAAGGCTGTGCGATGGATCGCAGGTCGTAAAATTGCTACCCTGGCAATGCTTGCATTCTTCCTGATTCTGACATGGGGTACATCCAGCTTGTTGCCTTCCGGATTTATTCCTGCGGAAGATCAGAGTATGATCTATGTAAACGTGACCACGCCTCCCGGCTCAACGGTGGAGCGGACTGAAGCAGTGCTTGATGAAGTGCAGCGTGCGATCATCAATGAAGAAAACATTGAAAACACCAGTACGCTTGCAGGTTACAGCTTGTTGAGCGATATCTCAGGTGCTTCTTACGGCATGGCAATGATCAACCTGAAGAGCTGGGATGAGCGTTCAGTATCTATCAATTCAATCATCAGCAAACTCAGGAGCAAAACAAATTATATATCCGACGCCAGCATTGAATTCTTTCTTCCCCCAACAGTTCCCGGCTTTGGGAATGCAGGAGGTTTTGAGCTGCGGCTTCTTAATAAAAACAGGGGAGATGATCTGAATGAAACAGCTAAAGTTTCTGAATCATTTCTTGCTGCATTGAATAAACATCCGGTGATCGAAGGTGCGTTCAGCAGTTTTGATCCCAACTTCCCGCAATACATGATACATATCGACCAGGAGATGGCTGCCAAGCAGGGAGTGACGATCGATAATGCCATGAGCACACTGCAAACCCTGTTGGGAAGTTATTATGCTACCAACTTCATCCGCTTTGGCCAGATGTACAAAGTGATGTTGCAGGCCTTGCCTGAATACCGTGCTACGCCAGAAGATGTACTGAGATTGTATGTAAAAAACAATAGGGGAGAAATGGTCCCGTTCTCCAATTTTATCAGGATGGAGAAAGTGTTCGGACCTGAGCAGATCACACGGTACAATATGTACACTGCGGCGATGATAAATGGTGACGCGGCGCCAGGGTTCTCCAGTGGTGAAGCGATTACAGCGATCCAGGAAGTTGCAGACAGTACACTTCCCAGGGGATATACATATGAATGGAGCGGTATGACGCGTGAACAGATCATATCCGGCAACCAGGCAGTTTACATCTTTATCATTTGCCTGCTCTTCGTTTATTTATTGCTGGCAGCACAATATGAAAGTTTCGGGCTTCCGATGGCAGTGATCCTTTCTTTGCCTGTTGGCATTGCAGGAGCTTTCGGCGTATTGCTGATGGCGGGCCTGGAAAATAATATCTATGCCCAGGTGGCGCTTATCATGCTCATCGGGTTGCTGGGAAAAAATGCGATACTGATCGTGGAAGTAGCTGTGCAGCGCCAGAGGCAGGGATATACCCCACTGGAAGCTGCAAAGGCCGGAGCTGTATCAAGGTTACGCCCGATCCTGATGACGTCTTTCGCGTTTGTAGCCGGATTGATCCCGCTATGCATGGCAAGCGGTGCAGGTGCGATGGGTAACCGTTCTATCGGCACAGCGGCTGCAGGAGGAATGCTTGTCGGCACAGTATTCGGCATTTTCCTTGTGCCGGGATTATACGTGTTATTCACACGGAAGAAAAAGAACAGTATCAAAAAAGAGGATGATATGCCTTCGGTTGCCACTAATCCTTCTATTTCCCATTCAAATCAACCATTCGAATGAACAAGAATAGCTATACTACCTATATACCCCACATAAATTTTACTGCTGCGATCAGCGGCCTGCTGATCGGCTCCCTGCTTATTACATCGTGCCAAACAATGAAGCCACAGGCGATGCCAGTCGTCAAACCCCTGCCGGCACAATACCCGGGCACTGATGTGTCGCCTTTACCGGATTCGGTACTGTTATCATTCGATGAGTTCTTCAAAGACCGGAACCTGCTGGCATTTATTGATTCTGCTATGAAACATAATACCGACCTGCAGATTGCCTGGGAACGCATCGTGAAAGCAGAAGCCCGGCTGATGGCACGAAAAGGTATGCTTGGCCCGAATGTGTCGGCGATGGTATCGGCAAGTGCAGACAAGTATGGTGATTATACACTGAATGGCGTTGGTAATTTTGATACAAACCTTTCTCCGAATATCAACAAGGACCAGAAAATACCCGTCAGCCCAACCACCGATATGTTTGTGGGGCTGAGAAGTGATTGGGAGATCGATATCTGGGGAAAACTGAAAAACCTGCGTAAGGCAGCGTTGGCAGAAGCCCTGGCAACAAGGGAAGCGAGGCAATTCCTTGTCACCAATCTTGTGGCTCAGTTAACAGAAAAGTATTATGAACTGCTTTCTATTGATGCGGAACTTGGCATCATACAAAAGAATATCCATTTGCAGGAACAAGCGCTGGAAATCGTCAGGGCACAGAAAGAAGGAGGAAGAGCGAATGAGCTTGCTGTTCAGCAATTCGCTGCCCAGCTTACAAATACAAAAAGCATAGCTTATAACCTGCAGCAGGAGCGAACCGCAACAGAAAATGAAATGAATGCCCTGGCCGGAAGTTATCCCCGCTATATCATAAGGGATACCGCACAGTTTGAAGTACCCGACAGCATTCCATTATTTATGGGAGTGCCGGCTGCATTGTTGTCGAACCGCCCGGATATCCGCCAACAGGAATTGATGTTGCAGGCGGCCAGGGAAAATGTAAGTGCTGCAAGAAAATCATTCCTCCCATCGCTGGTGATCAGTCCCTATATTGCTTTTAATGCATTTGCGCCAGGGCTCCTTTTTCGTCAGGGTTCAGGTGCATATGGTATTCTTGGAGGCATTACTGCACCGGTGTTTCAGCAAAAAAGACTGAAAGCAGATTATGTCATCGCCAATGCGGATAACCGTGAAGCGGTTCACCGCTATCAGCAAACACTCCTGGATGCATACAGTGAAGTGGTTACTACTATGTCGGCTGTCAAAAATCATCAGCAGTCCTACCGCTTAAAGAAGATTGAAGTTAAACAGTTGCAGGAAGCGGTAGCAACTTCACACGAGCTATATATGTACGGTTATGCAAGTTACCTCGAGGTGATCACCGCTCAGAAAAACACACTGGAAGCAGAGTTGGAAATGATCGGGAAAAAGCGGGATATCTTTTTAGCAGTAGTTAATCTGTACCGTGCATTAGGCGGAGGGTGGGCTAAATAGTTTGACCAGCTGTCTCTGCCAATAGCAAATATCAGTATCCCCAGATCAACTGATTAGGCAATTCGTACCAGGATAAATGTCCTGTATATGCCAGGACCAGGAAAACTGTATCAATACAACCATGCACGAGAATGGTTAACCATATATTCCCAGTCCTTTTATAAATAATGCCAAACAAGATGCCCCATAAAAATGTGATGGCCATGCCTGCAGGTCCTTCATACCCATGTGCAAATCCAAATAGTAGCCCGGCAATGATGAAGATGAGAGCGATTTTGGTCCTTGCCGGAGGTAGCAGCCGGGATAGCTGATCAAACATAAATCCCCTGAACAGGAGCTCTTCTCCAAATGCAGCGCTCAGCCACATGTATAAAAGATATTTTACAAACAGGGGAGTTTTGCCTTCCAGCATGCTGAAATAACTGTAATCCGGAGGGGTGTCAAACAATTTGTTTACCAGCGGCTGCACCAGCCAATCCATTATTGCTTCAGCAGCCAATGCCAGGAGCAGGGCAGTGAGCAGGAATTTTCCGGGCTGCTGGATTTTCTTTATACCAAGTTTTGATAATGAACGGCCACTAAAAAAATAACCAGCTATGATAATAAGGCAAATAGCAGGAATGTTATAGGGAAATTTGATAAACTTACCGTACATGAACAGGTAAGCTGCTGCTATAAAAATAAAAGCTGTTACCGCGTCTTTGAAGCGATAGGTTCTTGCCGGCTGCTCCATAACATATTTATTAGACCAGCAATAGTATTGATTACCTGATTGCTTCTAAGGTAAGAATGCCATCAATTGAGGATCCCTTTGGATCAATTGAGGAGAACCGTTTTTGTAATGATTGAGGTAAACCGGGAATAGTTAAACAATTGCTTTCTCTCCCTTTGTATAAGGAACACAGCCTATATACTTGCCCGGAACAGGCATGTAACGTTTTGCTTTCGTGCATCCCGGTTCTGAAGTGAAATATCCGAGCAGGGTCAATTCTTTCATCATTCTGAAATAATGAACCGGTTCTTCTTCCTTTTTACTTTTCATGTATTGTTTCTGTTCATTATCTATCTGCACCAGCAACGCATGCCTTTGCTGCGGAGTGATCGCTGTAAATTCCTTTCCTAATTTTGCTTTTGCCTGATCATTTATCTTCTGCATGCCTTCCCTGAAAATAGCCTGCTCCTTTTCATCATAACAATCATTTACCATCAATACCATAAACGATCCGACTTTTGCGGCTTTAGCTCCAGGTGTTTTTGTTTCAGGTAAAATGGTTTCAGCAATTTCGTCCAGGTAGGCTGAATCATCACTGTTCAGCCCTTTCTTGTCTGTTGTTTTGCATCCTGTCAAAAAACTATTGGCCCCTACAAGGGAACCACCCAGCAAAAGGGATATATACTGAACAGCTTCTTTACGGGTCATGGCGAATGGTTTAAAGGTTTTTCTTTTTCATTTCATCAACGGCATGATCAACGGCCCTTGCCGTCAAGGCCATGTATAAGATAGAGGGACTTTGATTGCCGGTACTCGTCATGCAGGCGCCATCTGTAACAAATACATTCTTACAGTGATGCAATTGGTTCCATTCATTGAGCAGGGAAGTTTTGGGATCCTTTCCCATCCTGCATCCGCCCATTTCATGAATGTCGAGGCCGGGTGGTTGCTTGCTGTCATTGTGAAAAATATTCTTTCCTCCTGCTTTTTCAAGCATGGCCATGCTTTGCTCCAGGAAATCTTTTACCATTTTATCATCATTGTCATCATAACCAACCGATGTTACCAGTTGTGGAATGCCCCATTGATCGGTCTTGTCTTTGCTTAATCGTACATGATTGCTTTCTTTCGCTATTGTTTCACCCTGTAAATACATGTACACTCCCCAGGGGCCGGGTTCCCCCATTTCATCTTTGTAACTACCGCCTATCGTTTCTTTCATGTCCTCTTCTTTGGGAGTGGAACGATAAGCTCCTGAAAAAGTGGTGAAGCCGCCTACATAATCTGTGTCCTGTTTATGCAGATTGCGGTAGTTGGCGATGATTGTTTCAGTTGGGTTCTTTCCCCAAAAATATTTGTCTCCAAACCCTTCTATATCTGCGGATGTGAATGCCCGGTAATTATGAAACATCACGTATTTACCCAGCAATCCTGAATCATTTCCCAATCCATCAGGGAAACGGGATGAAGTGGAATGAAGCAATATAAGATTACTGTTTAATGCCGAAGCATTGACAAAAATGATCCGGGCAAAATATTCTGTTGCCTCTTTTGTATTGGTATCAATAATTCTTACGCCGGTAGCTTTGCCCTGTTTTTCATCATAGATGATTGAATGAACTACAGAGAATGGCCTGATGGTCAGATTACCAGTCCGCTCAGCCCAGGGCAGGGTAGAAGATACTGAACTGAAGTAACCACCAAAAGGGCAACCGCGCATACACAGATTTCTCGACTGGCACCTGGTCCTTCCCTGTTGAGTATGGATCTCTTTGGCTTCTGTTACGTGCGCCCAGCGCCCCTGAACGAGATAGCGCCCAAAATGTTCTTTGATGGTTTTCTGCATATGTTGTTCCACACAGTTCAAATCGAATGGAGGAAGGAATTCTCCATCAGGCATTGATTCCAACCCATCTTTATTACCACATACGCCGATAAATTTCTCTACATGTGAATACCAGGGTGCAATGTCATCATAACCTATGGGCCAGTTCATACCATATCCCAATCGTTCCGGTGCGGTGAATTCAAAAGGGCTCCAGCGCTGGCAGGCACGCCCCCATGTCAGGGATTTGCCGCCTACCTGGTACCCACGAACCCAGTTGAAGGGTTTCTCCTGTACATAGGGATGGTCATTGTCTTTTATAAAAAAATGTGCTGTGTCTTCACCAAAACCAGCAGCCCGTGTAATCAGTGGATTGGCATCTATGAATTCCTTTGTCATCCTGTTGGCATGGGGGAATTCCCAGGGAGCTTTGTTGGCAGTAGGATAATCTTTATTATGCACCACGTTCCTTCCGCGTTCCAGTACCAATGTTTTTAATCCTGCTTCGCATAATTCTTTTGCGGCCCATCCGCCACTGATGCCTGAGCCAATAACAATAGCATCAAAACTGTTTTGCTGTACACCTTTTGTATTAAGATTTGCTTTTAATGAATCGCCGGGCATGAGTTGAATTTTGAGGTGATTGGCATCTTTGAAGTTAGCTGTTTCAGAAGATATTCCATGAAAAAATCCCCGCTTGCCGGGGATTTTAATTGTATCAGCTCATAAGAATATTATTCTCTTCGGAGGCTTTTTACAGGATTTATAATCGCCGCCTTTATAGCCTGGAAGCTTACGGTTATCAATGCAATAAATATGGAGATGGCGATCAAAAATATCTCCCAGCCAATGCTGATGCGGTAGGTGTAATCCTGCAACCACTTGTTCATGGCAAACCAGGATAACGGTATGGCAATAACAAAGGAGATCAATACAAGCTGTATGAAATCTTTTGCCAGCAGGGTTGTGATGCTGGCGACACTTGCACTCAATACCTCCCGGATACTTATTTCTTTGATCCGGACCCTACCTTACCTTTCATATTGACTTAGTGTATGTGTTTACACTTAGTATCTTTTGCGTGTATGATGTAATACGCTTGAACTGGATTAAATCAAGGAGACATTCTTATATTTGTTTTAATCGTGTGAACGAATTGTGCCACTGCTATTCAACACTTCCAGCCGAAACCACCAACAATGCCTATCCGCCACTGCTTATCCTTATTGTTAACCTTACTACTCTATGCAGGTTTACAGGCGCAGGCAGATACAGCTTCAACATCATTATCCATCAGCACCAAATACCTCGACCAGGTAAGTAGCAAAGCTGGTGACCTGGAACAAAAGCTGGACAGGCAATCGGAAAAAGTCCTGTCGAAGTTTTTAAAGGCCGAGCAAAAGCTGCAACGCAAACTGTCACGCAAAGATTCTGCTAAAGCCCAGCAGGTATTTGGCAGTGCGGGGCAACAGTATGCACAATTACAGGACAAGCTGGCCAGGACCGATAAGCTCAAACAGTATATTCCTTCCCTTGACACTCTCAGCAGTTCACTTAAGTTTTTACAGACCAATCCCCAACTGATGGCTATCACCAAAGAAGGCCCTGCCAAACTGAAAGAAGCGATGGCCAAAGTGAACGGCCTGCAAACCCAATTCCAAAAAGCGGAAGAGATCAAAAAGTTCCTGCGGGAAAGAAAAGAATACCTGAAAAGCCAATTGAACAACCTGGGACTGGGTAAGCAATTAAAGCAGTTGAACAAACAGGCTTATTACTACAGTGCGCAGGTCAACGAATACAAGCAACTGCTGAAAGACCATAAGAAAGCCGAACAAAAAGCGATCGAACTGCTGAGCCGGACCCAGCTGTTCAAAGATTTTATGCGCAACAACAGCCAGCTGGCTTCCCTGTTCCGCCTTCCGGGCAGTAGTGCCGGCAACACAGGAGCAGCGAGCCTGGCAGGTCTGCAAACCCGGGCACAGGTGAATAACCTGATCCAGCAACAGCTTACGGCCGGCGGCCCGAATGCGCAGGCGCAGTTCAGCCAGCACATGCAACAGGCGCAGGCGCAACTGAACCAGCTGAAAGACAAGCTCAGCAAGCTGGGCAATAGCGGAAGCTCAGATCTGGAAATGCCAGAAGGTTTTAAACCCAACCAGCAAAAAACAAAAAACTTTTTGCAGCGTATTGAACTGGGGGTAAATATTCAATCCCAGAAATCCAATGGTTATTTTCCGGTAACGAGCGATATCGGCTTATCTGCAGGATATAAACTGAATGACAAAAGTGTGATCGGTATCGGCGCCAGCTATAAGATGGGTTGGGGGGAGAATATCCGGAACATCCGGATCACGCATCAGGGGATCGGCCTGCGGTCGTTCATCGAATGGAAGCTGAAGGGCTCATTCTGGCTGGCGGGAGGTTATGAGATGAACTACCGGAGCGGGTTCAGGCGGATTGCGGAGTTGAGGGACAGGAGTGGGTGGCAGGAGAGCGGGTTGCTTGGTGTGAGCAAGGTAGTGGACCTTCGGTCGAAGATCCTGAAGAAGACGAAAGTGCAGTTGATGTGGGATATGCTGAGTTACCGGCAGGTACCGAAGGCGAATGCAGTGGTGTTTAGGATCGGGTATACCTTTTAAGTGAGCATAGGCATTCTATAATCTTTATTGAAAAATTATCAAGTCACAGGTGCTATGAAAAGAAAAGCGAAACTATTAATCCTGGGAGTTCTTGGTTATACCGGAGTAATCTGCCAGCCTACCACCAATATCAATCCAGTGGCGGCTCCGATCAATATAAATCTGCCGCGAACACCGGAGTCTGCAGGTTTTGAAAAGTATGGTAATATACCTGTGAATGAGCTTACAGGTACTCCCAATATCTCCATTCCTCTATATAGTGTGAAAGGTAAATTCCTGGAAGCTCCTATGTCTGTTACATATGATGCTTCAGGAATTAAAGTAAGCCAGGAAGCATCCTGGATAGGGCTGGGATTCAATCTTCAGGTTGGAGGCCGGATCACGGTAGAAACGAGAGGTTGTATAGACAATCATCCTGTTACGAGAGGACTGTTTACTCCCCAGGCTTTGGCATACGGTATGCAAAAATTATTTACCCGGCTGGGTAATGGTAATAATGCAGGTATCCTGACGTTTGCTTCAACCTGTTATCAATGTGATACAGCTGATACGCATGATATACCGGATGACTGGAGTTCCATTAATGCAATGGCACAGTTTGGTCTGGGTGAGCCAGATATTTTTCATGCAAACTTTGCTGGTTATTCTTTCTCCTATTTTTATGATAAGATCACAGGTTTGCTAAGGTTTATCGGGGAGAAGAATCATTTCCAGATATCATACAACACCGATCAGTTTGACAGGATAATCAGTTGGAGAGTGGTTGACAATCAGGGGGTGACATATCGTTTTAATCAGCAGGAAATAACTTCTACTGATTTGCCTTCTATGGGCACTCTTTACGGGAATTCATCTACGACGGGCTGGCTTCTTACCAGCATGGTGCATCCTACAGGGGATAGTATTGTGTTTTCTTATACCAATTATGGGAAATCATATCCGGCGTTTACACGCAATGCTTCTTTGTCTTTTGATAATCCTGATCCGAATTATACCCTTTCTCAAGATGGCGTTCAGGACTCGATAAGCCAGGAGCCGGCTTATCTCACCAGAATTGAAAGCAATACTACTGTGGTCGATTTTGTTCTGAGCGGCAGGGATGATATCAGAGGTAACGGAAGTAAAAAGTTGGATACAATCCGTGTTCGTGACAGGCAAACAGGAACTGTGAAGAAGAAAATCAGTTTTGGCTATAGTTATTTTACTTCCAGTGGGCTTTGTTACAATACCCTGCCGGACTCTGTTTCTAAATATTTCAAGCGCCGGCTAAAGCTCAATGAACTGACCATTAATGATACTGCTTCCCTCGGATCTCCATACCAGTTCTATTATTTCAATGATAATGGAATGCCCGATAAGTACTCTTACTCGCAGGATCATTGGGGCTATCTCAATACTGGAGGTACCACGTTTGATGAGTGCACTCCCAAAGGATTGATCCCAACAATAGGACTTGGGAATGATCTAAGCTATTCCACGGTAGCCTCTATAGGGAAGAACAGGGATTGTACACCTTATTTGATGGCCACTTTAACTATGGATAGTATTGTGTATCCTTCCGGTGGAAGCACTAAATTGATTTATGAACCACATTATTCGCAAAAAGCTAACCCCTTTATGCAGCCTGCAGGCACCGTTAACGGTGTGACAATGATATCCTTGTCGTATACTACACCTTATATTACCGGAGGAGGTCAACGAATTAAAACGATGCGTAATTACGCTTTGGGAAGGTTGACGGGAACACTTGAATACTCATATGGTAGCGGTCTTTATATGGGTGCCATCCGGTATAATACCTCGTCATTGCGACTCAGTGCCAGTCAAACTCGTTATCAGGATGTACTTTCTATAAACGGAGCTTTTAATGATAATGATTTCCTGGTAGGTTACCGGGGTGTTTCCGTCAAGCAGATAGATGCAAGTGGCGCATCACTGGGATACATTTCTAAAGGGTTTAAGATTACACCCATTTATTACATAGGCAATAATGGCTTAGGTTTTGAAGTACAGGCTGCTCACTGGCCTGGCGATGGAACTTACTGTCTCAATGGTTCATGTACAACTCATACCAATTCACTTTTATCACTTGTGCCTCCTTACACAAGCAATGCACCAACGCCAGCTAAAGGATTGGATGGAAAGCTGATGACTGAAAATTATTATGATCCTTCAAACCAACTGACTAAATCTGTTGAGTATTTCTATTCGTTAAAGGATTATTCACAGGATTTTTACAGTGTGCGTGCGAAAGATAACCTGGATGGGACTGATCAGACTGTCAATTTTAACACTGCAGGTGCAAGGAGGTATACTGTCTTCGTTTCACCGGCCAAATCGTACTTTACTGTGACAGACAGTGTGGTCGAAAAAACTTATTCCGGCTCAGATTTCATTAAAGTTAAAAAAGCATATAAATACAACGAGTATTATCAGCAAGTTGGGGAGATCATATATAATTCCGATGGCACACAAAATATTTCTCTGACCAAAACCTCCATGGAAATGGAGCCGCCGCATTACCCCATTTCACCAGCGGGCGATGCAGCTCTGCTCAGCAGTATGAAATCGGCGAATATTTATGACCTGCCAATTGAGCAAATGCAATTGAAGCGAACATCGGCTGGCGATACCTTGCTGCTGCAAAGCCGGTTCAATATTTACCAGGGTAATCTTCCTCTTCGTGTGTATGGATTGGAAGCAACCCGACCTCTCGGCTATAAGACAGAGTTTATTCCCACCTACTTTACTTATCCTAATGCGCCCAATTATCCATCCGGAGGCAACTATACCCTGGTAATGGATAGCCGCTATAAATTATACAGTGCTGCTGACTATTCTAGTGCCTCGCAACTCAAAGGCCTGCATAATCTTGCCGGTAATTCAGCGTATATATGGGATGAGCATTATAATACGATACTGGCCCAATGTACAGATGCCGATTCATCTTCTGTTGCTTATTCTTCTTTTGAAACCAATGCAATGGGCCGCTGGAGCTATGATCCTGCAGCCATCACTGCAGATATAACTGCTCCCACAGGTTCCAGGCGCTATACGCTTTCTACTGCGGATATTACGCTGACAGGCCTTAACATGGCAAAAACCTACATTGTTTCTTTCTGGAAAAAGACTGGTTCGCAATCTGTGAATAGCAAGGCTGGTATAGAGGGAAAAGCATTGAATGGTTGGACGTATGTGGAATATAAAATAACAGGTGCATCTTCTGTTACGGTAAGCGGCTCAGGGTATATTGATGAATTGCGTTTATATCCTGCCGGGTCCCAGATGACCACCTATACTTATGAACCTTTGATCGGCCTTTCTGCGCAAGCCGACCCGGCAAGCCGCATATCTTATTATGAGTATGATGTGATCGGCCGTTTAACAAAAATCAAAGACCAGGATAGAAACCTCGTAAGATTGATTTCCTATAAGCAAAAAGATATTTTCACCTATCCATATGCTAATACGGAGCAAACACAAGCATTTACGAGGACATGCGATCCAGGATATATAAGCTCCACACTTTATTACACCGTTCCTGCGAATAAGTATGGTTCTCTTATCAGTGTGCCGGATGCCAATGCAAAAGCTGTGGTAGAGATCACAGCTAATGGCCCGGCAGTGCAGGCGCAGTGTACCTGTTTGCCATATTATTCGTTTTCTACTTGCTGTGGGTGGGGTGGGGTCAACTCGCATTTTGAGTTGACAGGAACGGGATCTGTAAATTTTTCACTTGTACTGAATAAGAACAATTCGATAGCGTATGGACAAATAGGAACACTTACGGGTATTCTTTTCCTGCCATCGGTAGATAGGTTTGTGACCGTGTCTTCGCAAGGGCAAAGCTATACATTGGTATTCCGGACAACAGGAGTGGTTGAAATAATGGGGCCTAATTTCACCAATCTCCTTCAACTCAGTGGTTCTTATAATTTATGATATAAAAAGGGTATGAAATTTTGCATAGTCAATCTCTTGTTGTTGATATTTCGCCTTACATGCGAGCAGGAGATCGCGCCTAAATAAGACAACAGGCCCTTTCCAAAATAAAATGATCTTATGGCGAACTTGAATTGGCATATGAACAGAAAATATATAGTGTTAACCAGTTGCTGGTTGTTGTCGGGTTTGGCTATCAGTGCTCAGCAAAACAACAAACCTGCTGCTGTTACGCAAACACCTGCGGCAACCGGTCAGGTGGCATCACAGCCACCGGGATATAATGCGGTGAACATCGTTACTAATTATGTACGTACCTGGGACGCACTCGGGCCTTATCAGTCACCTACTGACCTGATGAATGCCGGTTATCAGCATGCAAAAGAAACCACCCAATACCTGGATGGATTGGGACGGCCTTTGCAAATCGTATCCCGTCAGGCCAGCCCGGGAAGCAGTCCGAAAGACCTGATAGCCCCAATAGTATATGATGCATTCGGACGGGAGTCATTTAAGTATCTCCCTTATACACAAAGCAACGGTACCACGAATGATGGGGCTTTAAGGCTTGAACCATTTGCCGATCAGGATTATTTTTATAAAAACGCGTATAAAGATGCAACAAATGCACTCATGTATGCCAATGAGCAGGCGTTGTACAGCCGTGTAGAATTTGAAGCTTCACCGTTGAACAGGGTTGTTAAAAGTTTTGCACCAGGCAATAGTTGGGCGGGCTCCTATAATCCTTCCAGCCCTGGCACTGAAAAAGCCGTGAAGCAGTTATACCTGGTGAATTCACTGAACGAGGATGATGTAAAGATCTGGACTATTGGTAATGATCCACTTAATTATGATGTAAATGGAGATGAATCAACCAATATTCCTGCCAAAGAAGCTGATCCGTATGCGCAAGGCACTTTATTTAAAAATGTAATTATTAATGAACAGGGAAATGCGATAGTGGAATATAAAGACAAGCAGGGAGTGCTGGTGTTAAGGAAAGTTCAGGTTGGTGCTATCGCTTCTGATTATAGCGGCTACACTGGTTTTTTAAGTACTTATTATGTATATGATGATATAGGAAGGCTGCGTTTTGTGATCCCTCCCAAGGCTGTTGAGGCTATCAATTCCAACTGGACATTAACCAGCTCTATTACAAAAGAACTTTGTTTTCGCTACGAGTATGACAGCCGCCAACGGTTGATCGCTAAAAAGGTACCGGGGGCCGGATGGGTTTATATGGTATATGATATGCGCAACCGGCTTGTGTTTACACAGGATGCCAATCTCCGGCAAAATAATCAATGGATGGCGACATTATATGATGTGATCAACCGCCCGGTGTTGACCGGCATCATGACGTATACAGCTTCGCCAGACGCTTTGCAAACGACTGTGAATACACTTACGACTACTCCTTCATCTAATCCCAATCCGGGTTTGCAGACAGATATTGTTTTGTCTTCAGCCAATACCAGCGGTGTTGTGCAGGCAATGCGTAGTATCACTCTTGACACAGGCTTCGAATCCGCCACCAGCGGAGAGTTTACAGCAGAGATTGTAAGCGGACCTGGCGGAGCGGATGGGGAAACCAGTTCTGTAGAAGGCATAGTGATCAATAAGAACCCCATTCCTTCCGGAGCAACTTTTATTGCGCTTACCAAAACTTATTACGATAACTACGAATGGACAAATAAAACGTATACAACAGACTGGAATAGTCAACTGAATGCCGGTAGTAGCCAGCACGCGGAAGCAATGCCTGCCCAGGCTTCCAGCCAGGTAACGGGCTTTATAACGGGTACCATGGTAAGAGTGTTGCAGGACCCGGCGAACCTGGCTGCCGGTCCGTGGTTGCCAACAGCAAATTTTTATGATGAGAAAGGAAGAGTAATACAGGCAAACAGTGATAACTATAAGAACGGGACAGATATTCTCACCAATCAATATGATTTTACCGGGAAAGTCCTGATTAACTACCAGGTATATAATACGCCCGGAGTGGCTCAGCTACGGCTGAAAACTGAGATGGTATATGATCATGGAAATCGTTTACTGGAAGTTTGGAAAACGATCAATGATGAAATAAGTAAAAAAGCCCGGATCGTGAAAAATGACTACGACGAGCTGGGGCAATTAATGACAAAACAATTAGGGCAAAAGAAGGACGCCACAACAGGAGATTATATTACCCCATCAGTACCGATTGAAACGCTTGACTATACTTACAACATCCGCGGTTGGGTGAATGGGGTCAATAAGTATTATGCGGATAAGGATGAGACAAGGGAGACCGATAGGTGGTTTGGATTTAACTTGTCGTACGATTGGGGTTTTGAGACCAATCAATACAGTGGGAATATTGGGGGTATGAAGTGGCATAGTAAAGGGGCCGGCGATATAAAAAGAGCGTATGGGTTCAGTTATGACAAAGCTGATCGCTTGCTGGGAGCAGATTTCAGCCAGGGTGAAAGCGGGTATGCAGACGATGCCACAGTGAATTTTGATATGGTGATGGGCAATGGAACAGATGCTGGCACTGCATATGATGCAAACGGAAATATTCTGAAAATGAAACAATGGGGGCTGAAGATCACGGGCAGTTCCGTTATAGATGACCTGAAGTATACGTATGAACAAACTGGTAATAGCAATAAGTTGAAAAACGTGATCGATTTTCAGAATGATGTGAATACTAATCTCGGAGATTTCAGAACAGCAACAGGGCACCCTCAGACATCCAACAAGAATACATACGTAAGTGCGGGAACCGGTGATGTAAATAGCATTATCGATTATGAATATGATAAAAACGGGAATCTTGCTTTTGATAAGAACAAGAATATAGCGGGAATCACTTACAATCACCTGAACCTCCCATCAGAAATACAGGCAAAGGATGACAATGGGAATGCAAAAGGTAAAATTGTATATATCTACGATGCAGCAGGAAATAAACTCCAAAAGAAAGTGGTGGAGTATGGGCCTGACCATGTCACCGTTGCTCAAACAACTATCACCGATTATGTGGCCGGAAGGGTGTATGAGACCAAACAAATAGCCGCAAACCCTGCGGCAGATTATGCCGATAAATTACAGTTTTTAGGCCAGGAAGAGGGACGTATCCGGGCAACATATACTAATACTTCCGATCCCAATCTGCTGACAGGTTTTGAATATGATTACATGGTAAAAGACCATCTGGGCAATGTAAGAATGGTGTTGACAGAAGAACAGCACTCCCAACTCTATCCCATTGCCAGTTTGGAAGATGCAAAGCTGTCGACTGAAGAAGGCTATTACCTGATCGATCAATCAAAGATCGTTGCTGTAAGCGACCTCACTCAACCACCGCCATCCTATGTTAATGACAATGGATTAGGTAATAACCCTGCTGATCCTGTGTTTGAAGCAGCCAACAGCGAGAAAATGTATCGTTTGAAAGGGGATGAGAATAAAACAGGCCTGGGCATTACTTTAAAAGTAATGGCTGGTGATGAGGTAAATATTCTTGGCAAAAGTTATTGGTACGAGAATACGCAGACTGCTGGCCCGAATGTAGCACCTGCTGTATTAAGCCTGTTGGAAGGGTTGTTGGGCTCACCTTCCTCCACTTTTATACCCGGTCACCTGAACGCAACAACATTGGAAGCAATACCAGGCATAAACAGCGGCCTGGATGCGTTCATCGACAGGGCAGACCGCGATGATGCGGCTTATCCCTACCGCCCCAAGGCGTTTATTAATTATGTCTTTTTGGACGAGCAGTTCCGTTATGCCGGCGGTGGTATCAGTCCTGTGAGTAGCACAGCGGGGCTTAAGGCACATACACTGACAGGGCTTGTAGTACCTAAGAATGGATATGTGTATATTTATTGTAGCAATGAAAGCGCTGTACCGGTGTTCTTTGATAATTTGCAGGTGGGGCATATCCGCGGGCCGTTATTGGAAGAGACGCATTATTATCCGTTTGGGCTTACTATGGCAGGGATATCATCGAAAGCATTGACGTTCGGAGAGCCTGAGAATAAATATAAATACAATGGTAAGGAGGAACAACGAAAAGAGTTCAGTGATGGATCAGGGCTTGAGTGGTTAGATTATGGGGCGAGGATGTATGATAACCAAGTTGGAAGATTTTTTACACAAGACAGATTTGTAGAAAAGTATCTTTCTTTAAGTCCATATAATTATGTTGCGAATAATCCAAATAGTAATATCGATGTCAACGGAGATAGCATAATCGTAGGAAGCAAAATGGTCAACGGGACTGAAGTAACTACCATTCATGTAACAGGAAAGGTCGTTAACAATTCAAGCACCCCGCTCAGTTCGGAGCAGTTGGCTGGTTATGCCAGCACGATTTCAAACGCTATAAAAGAGAATTACTCAATTACTGATGGTGATTTTACTTCAGTGGCCACAGCTGATATAACCGTTGTTAATGCGGATAATCCTCTGAGTAAAGGTGATCATGCCTTTAGAATTGTCGATGATGGAAAGGTTCCTAATGAGAATGGGAAGTTGACAAATTCAAATGGTTCGGCTCCTTTTGGCGATAATGTGGTTTATCTAAACGCTACAATTTTAGATAATAAAGAAGCTACGTCGGGACAATATGCCGGTACAGGATTAACTCAAAACGGAGATGCCACTTTAGGAAGAACGGCGACACATGAATTAGGGCATAGTGGAGGATTGGGGCATATCACACCCATCACTGACAAGCCTCGAAATCTAATGCATCAATCTAGCAACTTAACCAATGCGGGGAAAGTGTTGACGAAAGAGCAAATCCAAGAAATCCGAGGAAATTACCAAAGTGGTAGTTTAAATAGTGGTAGACAAATAAAGCTTGCATTTTAATATGAAAACTATGAGACAATTTTTTGTACTGTTTGTGTCGATTTTGCTATTCGGATGTTCTTCATCCAAGAATGCGATTGTGCAATCTGAATCTTATTTGGAAATTGAATTTCAAGATGGATTTAGTGAAGATACGGTATCAGTGAAAGTGGGTGATTGTCCGATCTTCAGTAAGAAAGTTTTAACTAGTAGTAGAAATATGGGGACTACAGAAGTAAATATTTTTTTGTATAAATCCGAGGGCAAACTTTATTTTAAGTATGGAGAAGAAATTATTAGATGCAGAACTGCAGAGACTGCTCCGACTTTTATCGTTACAGTTAACTCAAGGCAAAATGTTTTGCAATTTGATGAAAAGAAAGGGAAGTATATAGGGCTAAATTTAGGAAGACAGGATCAGTTGGATATTCTGCAACTTAATAAACCATTTAGACACGAGTAGAGTACGCCAAAACGAATCAGGTACTTACTCTTTATTTTCTAAGCTTTTATAATAATTTGAACAATGTTCTTACAGACGGAATAAAATGAGATTTTTAATTTGTATAATTTTTAGTTTTTTATTGACCTGCTGTAATCGCAAGGTGTGTTCAGAGAGTATTTCTGTAAACAGAGATACGTATAAGCGTTATTTAATGATTTTAGGAGAGAGTACTCATCCGAAGAAGCTAGTAATGCCAAAAGAAATAGATGAAGGAATAATGTATTTGGAGGTGATGTCAGGTATTAGCTCTAAGGCAGAAAGAGCTGATGTTCAGAGTTACAGAGATAAATCTGATTTTAAGTCTGACCTTAAATTGTGGGAGCAGTGGTATAAAAGCAATAAATGTAAGCTCACTTTACATTATGTGGACAGCGCCTTTAATGCCGTAAAAGTCAAGTAAATAGCTTTTAAAATCGTAAAGCCCGGCATTTGCCGGACTTTACGATTTTAAGCGTAAGCTTTTCTGATTTTAGCATCCCTGATGTATGTATCGATGAGATCGCACAGCGTCTTCTTTTTATCTTCATCGATCTGCTCGAATACCTGCAATTGCTTCAGTGTTTTTTTATCGAGTCTGTCATGCTATTGTAAGTGCCCCTTTTTTCAAACAGCTTCTTTTAGAGTAATTTCATTTTTCAATTGATCCATTTTCCATTCTTCCG